>CAWAYU010000001.1:0-1242232 GCA_963786355.1 uncultured Alphaproteobacteria bacterium
ACCGGGGAAAGCGCAGACTTCGTTCGATGACGGGATCGCGATCTGTCGCTCGCTTTTGCGAAGAGACGCCGAGAACGCGCGCTGGCTCCGCGAACTGGCGGTGATGGTCGCGAAGCTGGGGGACCTCCTCCAGGCCGGTAAACGATTCGAGGAGGCGCGGGTCTGTTTTGTGGAGAACCAAAAAATTTCCGAGCAGTTGAGCGCGGCCGACCCGGTCAACGCATTCTTGCTGCGGGATCTGGCGATTACTTACCACCGGACTGGCGGATTGCAGATGGCGGAAAAGGATTTTGAGGCTGCCCGGGCCTCCTTCGAGAAATCTTTCGCGCTCAATCGCCGTTGCGTCGAAGCGGACCCGCGCGGCGGCGCGGCGCAACGCGAATCGGCCCTGATCTTGGGTTCCCTGGGAGAAGCGCTCAAGGCCCTTGGCCAACTCGACCTCGCGCGGACAGCCTACACAGAAAACCTCGCGATCTCCCGCCGGTTCGCGGAGTCCGATCCAGGAGACCTGCAGGTGCAGCACGATCTTGCCGTGGCCCTGGTCATGATTTCACGGCTGGAAGATTCTCCGGATCACCGCCCCGAAAAACTCGCCCACCTGCGCGAAGCGAAACAAATCCTCGATCGCCTCACGACTGGTCCCGATCAGCTCCCGCCGTGGAAAGCCGAACGTGATGTCGTCGCCCAAGAGCTGTCCGCCGCGGACTCCTCCGCGACCGAGAAACGATAGGTCGCAACCGGTGCGGAGACGTGTTTGAGCTCGAGCGGTTCGGTGCGGGTGAAAAGCGCCTGCGTCGTCCGGGGTGAGCATGCTGCTGAAACGGTTCGCTGACCAGGATCTGCCATTTCTCCGCGCGATCGCAGAGGCGCGAGGCAAGGTTGACGGTGTGGCCGATGGCGGTGAAATCGCGCCGCGTGGCTGAGCCGATCGAGCCGACCACGGCGCGGCCGCGATGGATGCCGATGCCCAGCGCGAGCGGCCATTCTTCCTCGACGATTTCGTGCCGGATGGCGGTGATCAGTTCCCGCGCACACTGGAAGACTTTCTCGGCGCTATCGTCGCCGCCGAGGAAAACCGCCATCACCGCGTCGCCGATGAATTTGTCCACGTCGCCCCCGGCCGAGACGACCGCGTCTGCCTGCACGGCGAGCAGCCGGTTGAGCTCGCGCACGAGGAACGCGGCGTCGCGCGTCTCGCACCAACTGGTGAAACCGCGCAGATCGGCGAAGAGCACGATCACTTCCTGCTCCATGCCGGCGAGCCATTGCGGATCGTCGCGACTCCGACGCACCGCCTCCGCGGTGAAGCGCGAGACATAGGGCAGGAGCGCGAGCTTTTCGCCTAACGAGATGATCATCTCGTTGAAGACCGTGCCGAGCTGCTGCAATTCGTCGCCGGTGGTCACGCTCACCTGCACGTCGTGCTCACCGGCTTGGAAACGGCGCAGGCCGGCCGAAAGGTGATTCAATCCCGCGCGTGATGCTGCGGGCGAGGAGAAGGCCCGGGATCATCGCGACGAAAAACGCGCCGCATCCGATCGCGAGCGCGAGCAACAATTCGTCCCGTTGGCGTTCGATGAATCGGGTGATCCGCGCGTCGGCCTCGACGATTGCGACCGGGCGTCCCGCGTGGTTGAAGATCGGCGCGTAGCCGCTGATCCAGCGCCCATTTTCGTCTTCGTAAATCGTCGCTGCTGGTCGGCTGGCCGGAATTCCAAGCCTCGAGGAATCGTTCCCAGTTGGCCATCGGCACGCTGTAACGACTGCCAATGAACGTCTTCTTTTGCAGCATGACGACGAACTCGGTCTCGAAGGGCGACGCGCCCGTCGGGCGCAGGACGTACAGTTCGTTTTCGGCCAGCCCGTTGATCTGGCGGGATCGATAGAGAATCTCGCGCGCCTTTTGAAACGCCGGCGCCGTGGCGTCGTTAGGCGCTCGGATCGTTTGCACGGCATCGCCGTCGAGCGCGAGCGCCGTCGTCCCCGCCACGCCCCGGACGAAGGCCTGAAATTCCTGGAGCAGTTGCTCGCGACGAAAATGAAAGTTCGTCGCCAGGATCGCGGTCACGACCAGAGCCCGCGACCGTCGCCATGGCGAGGACGATCTTCGTGCGAAGCGAGCGTCCGATGAGTGGAGAATCTGGAGTGGCCATCATGCCGGAGGCTGGGCGATTCGTTAGGGGGAATCGAAAGCCGGGTCGTTATCCGCCAGCAGGCTGTTCGCGAGCGCCTGGAACCAGCCCTCGGAGATCCGCGAAGTGCGCCCGCCTCGGCGCGGTCGAGACCTCCGTGCTGGCCGCCGAATATGGGATCGGAAATCTCGGGCCGGAAAAGACTTTCCGCCGCGTATTCGCCCAGCCGTCGGTAGGCTTCGAACTGCGCTTCGTCGTAGATTTGGTCGCCGTGGTCTGGTGCGGGAAATCCGGAAATTGCCGCGCGTAATCGACCACGTAACCGGGCTCACTCCCGGTGCGCGCGAGCTTTAGGTAGAGGATCCAGCCGAGATCATCCGCGCCCGTGCCGTCGGCCCGCGCGCTGTAGTGAGACCTTCCCGAAAACCGCATACGCGCGACTCCGTCGCTCGGCATCGAGCGCGAGATCGGCGAGGTCGAGATCGAGCGTCACCCCGAGATCGATCTGCGCGTAGCGCTGCGCGAGCATGAGGTCGGCGCATTCCATTCCCGGCTCCATCCCGCCGTCGATCACCATGATGAATTTGCAGCGGCGCCGGAGCATTTCGTAAAGCGCGAGATTCTCGATATGGCCGCCGTCGGAGAGATTCAGGTAGCCGGTCTTCTCGTGCATCCAACCGGTCATCTCCCGGAGGAGATAGCGCGGGCCCGGCGCGTTCCACCAACGCCGCGCGCCGCGCGAGCGGATTCCGCAACCAATAGCCGAGGCGGACGTTCAGGAGCGTGAGGAGAAAACGCAGATGCCGCAGGGTGTGCACGCCCATATTGGCGGAAGCGGCCGCGCCCGAGACCGCCATCGCGGTCCCGAGGTCGACGTGGGAGTCGAGCTTTTCCAGAGTCTTGGTTTTGATGTAGCCGCAGATCGGCCCGCCACAGTAGTCGCGACTGAAGCTAAAGAAATCGCAATCGCGTCCGCGCAGATTCGGCTCGCGACTGGCGGGGAGGTTGACCGCGGTATTGACCAGGTGATAGGGCGCGGCCTGCGTTTCGTTCATCTCCGAGAGCTTGAGTCTGCGCAGCGCGCCGATGCCGGAGGTCTCGAAGGTCTCATCTTTCGCGCGACCGTGGAGGAGTCGGCGCAACCATTCGCGCATCGCGCCGCGCTGGCTCGGCTGCCGCAACGCGAGGTAACATTCGCAAAGCCGGTTCCGGTAATACGCGTGCGGCGAGAACTGGTTGATATCGACGAAGACCCAGCCCCACAAAGTCAACAAGCCCGTGCCAATCGCGACCCATCGAACCGACCAGATCGCGTGCGAGCCGACGGTGCGATTCCCGACGACCAGGAAAACCACCAGCGCGAGCAGCGGGCCGCTCAACGCAAACAAAAAGGTCGTCCACTTCTTCGTCGTCTGCTTTTTCGAGCGGGCGGCGGAAAGGCCGAAGACAAATGGCGCGAGCGTAGTGACTGCGGCGATGACGCTGCGAGGGTTGATCCAACTGCGGAGGCTGTGACCAAAAAGCGGCAGCGACTCGCGCAAGCGTGCGAGCCCGGTGAAGGTAACCGGCACGAGCAGCAACAGACCGGCCACGACCACCACGAGCCCGAAAAGGACGAGTCCCGCTTCCCAGAACGTCCGAGTCTTGAAAGTCGGCGTGTCGTGGCCCGCACCCCGGGTGAGATTTCGCACCAGCGGCAGCAAAATCCACCCCGCAAGGAAAATCCAACCGAGCAGGCCGAAAACCCGCAACGCCTCCGTTCCTCGCAGACCGCTCGGATAGGCGGTGCAACCCGGATCCCAATAATGCCCCCGGTAAAGCAGCGCTACTACGAGCACGCCGCCTAACGGGAGCGGGAGCATGAGCAGGATGTTCGTGATGATCCCGGTGATGAGGAGGCCGAACATTTTCAACCGGCCCCACACGCCACCGCTCAGGAGGTAGCGGCTGTTATTGCGGAGGTGGCGCACGGCCGGCGATTCGCGGCCGCCTTCGCCATGAAAAACTTCGTCGATCGTCGCGCGAATGCCGCTGGCCGCATGGGCCTGCTTCCCCTGCGCGGGCGAGCCGAGACAGGTGCTGAGGAACGCGCCGAGATAACCGCCGCCGGAGACCGTCGAGAGATAATCAAAGCGCTCGAGCAACCCTTCGCGCACCAGCACCTGGATGATACCGAGCCCGAAAGTCGCCGAGCGAATCCCCCCGCCGGACAGGCAAAGACCCGCGGCGTTTTCCACCGGCGCGGTCTCGTCCAGCGCGCGCTCCGGATCGAGCGCGCCGCGACGGCCCTGGATCGCACGCCGTTCCGCGGCGTCAATCTCCGCGGCGCTCGCGAAATTTTCGCCACCCAGGCTGGAGTCCACCTTTCCGCCGCGCAGTTGCACTTCCGTCGCGATGCCGGCGCGGACGTCGCCGCCGAGGCTCGCGGAGCGATTCAACGGCGGCGTCGCCTGCACGATCGCGGCGTATTTGCTCGCGGCCCGCGCGTCGTTTTCCGCGATCAGCGCGAGCAGCTCGGCGAATTCCACCAGCGCCGGACGCAACTGCTGCAGCTCATACCGAAATTTTCGGCGCGCCTGTTCGTCGGTAAATTTTTCGTCCACCATCCAGCGATGCCAGCGCGAGGTGTTCGCGCGCAGGATGCGATTGAGCAAAAAAATCGCTGCGGTCGCGAAGGCCTGGGCCTGCCAGTGTTTCGCCAGGAGCGCGCGGCTGACCGGGAAAAGTTCGTGGACACTTTTCACCGCTGTCTCCTCGTCGCCCGCGCGGTAATGCAAACGCTGCGTCGCGATCCGCGTTTCCAATTCGAGGAGGAGCAGGCGCGCCGGTTCCGCGTCTTCGAGCGCGAGCGGCGGCAACGGTGGGAAGGGCGTGGCAGTCACGGCAAAAGCATTTAGCAAAGGCCGCGGCGACTGGTGCAAGCAGATTCCTCGCGGCCTGCGGCGCTGTGCTAAATTGTGGGCCCTTACTCATGACGACCTCTTCCACTTCTTCGGTCGCGGCCAGCGGCGACTTCACTTTCGGCGGCAACCTCACGGTCCATCGGCTCGGCTTCGGCGCGATGCGGATCACGGGCAACGGAATCTGGGGGTGAGCCCGCAGATCGGGCGGCCGCGAAGAAGCTGCTTCGACGCGTGGTCGAGCTCGGGATCAACTTCATCGACACCGCTGATTCCTACGGCCCGAAGACAGTGAACAATTGATCGCCGACGCGCTCCACCCCTATCCGGAAGGGCTTGTGATCGCGACCAAGGGTGGCCTCACCCGACAGGGCCCTAACGAGTGGAACCCGGTGGGCCGCCCAGAGTATCTCCGCCAATGCGTGGAGATGAGTCTGCGGCGGTTGCGGGTCGAGCGGATCGATCTTTACCAACTGCATCGGATCGATCCGAAAGTCCCGGTGCGAAACTCTCGGCGCCCTCCTCGAACTGCAACAGGCCGGCAAAATCCGCCACGTCGGTTTGTCGGAGGTGAGTCCCGACGAGATCGCGAGCGCGCGGAAGATTCTCCCGATCGTGAGCGTGCAAAACGAATACAACATCGGCAACCGCAAGAGCGAAAAGACGCTCCAGTATTGCGCGGACAACAACCTCGGGTTCATCCCCTGGTTCCCGGTCGCCGCCGGCGATCTCGCAAAAGAGGGCGGTCCGCTCGACGCCGCGGCGAAGCGGCACGGTGCGACCGTCGCGCAGCTCGCGCTCGCCTGGCTGCTTCATCGTTCGCTCGTGATCCTGCCGATTCCGGGCACCTCCTCGATCGCGCATCTGGAGGAAAACACCGCGGCCGCACAGGTGAAATTATCCGACGCGGAGTGGGAAGAGCTTGAAAAAAGCATTCGTTAGGCTGAGCGACGCTCGCTCTTGATCGCGCAATATTTCCTCCTCTTCCGCTGGCAGGTGCTCCGCTCGCTGCAGCGGCATCCGCTCCTCGCCACGCTTAACATCGCCACCGTTGCGCTCGGCGTGGCGCTCTATCTCGCGATCCAGATCGCGAACCAAAGCGCCAACCACGCTTTCGAGGCGAGCGTCGATGTGGTCGCGGGCAAGGCGCAGCTCGAAGTGAACGCGCCGGCCGGCAATCTGCCGGATGAGTTGCTCCCGAAAATAACCGCGCAACCGGGCGTCGCCGCGGCCACGCCGATCGTTAGGGGGTTCGTCACGCTGCCGCAGTTTCCCGGGGAATATCTCGATCTGCTCGGGATCGATGTTTTCAGCAACGAGCCGTTTCGCACTTTTCAGCTGACCGATTTTGACGGGAAAACCTTCGACCCGCAGCAATGGTTGCGCGGCCCACGGGTGGTCGCCCTGAGTGAGGACTTCGCCGGAGGCACCATCGATTGCGAGCGGGTGACGAAATCACGGCGCAGATCAACGGGAAGACGGTCCGCCTAACGATCGGCTTCTTGCTGGAGAGCGGCGAATCCGCGGTCGCGCCGGATTAGCACTTTGCCGCGATCGATATTGGCTGGGCGCAGGAACTCCTCGGGCGCAGCGGGACGCTCGATTCGATCTCGCTTCGCCTAACGAAAGGCACCGACCCGGAAAATGTGAGCGAGGAACTGCGCAAGATCGTGCCCGCGGATGCGACCGTCGCCGCGCCCGCGCAGCGGGGCGAGGAGGTGAGCAAGATGCTCTCCGGCTTCCAGCTCAATCTCGCGGCGATGAGCCTCGTCTCGCTCCTCGTCGGAATGTTCCTGATCTACAACACGATCGAAGCTTCGGTCGTGCGGCGACGGACGGAGATCGGAATTTTGCGTTCGTTAGGCGCAACCCGCGCTGAAGTGCGCTGTCTCTTCCTCGGCGAAGCGGTCGGCGCTCGGGTTGGTCGGCATCGTAGCTGGCTTGGTCGGCGGTTATTTCCTCGCCCGCGTCCTCGTCGGCACGGTCGCGGAAACGATTTCGTCGCTCTACGTCCTGATCAGCGTGCAGAACATCTCGATCGCACCCTGGATCTGGATCAGCGCGTTTTGCTTGGCCTGCTCTCGGTCTTTGCTCGCCGCCTGGCTGCCGGCGCAAGGCGCGGCCGCGATCGATCCGGTCCAGGCCCTGCACGGCGGACTGCGTCTCGAACAAGTCCGTTCGTCTTTCGCGCGGTTGGATTTTTGGCGCGCTGATTTCGCCTGCTCGCTCTCGGTCCTCTTCTCCTTCCTCGCTCTGCAGACGGGTCCGGCCTGGCTCGGCTTCGGCGCGGCGTTTTTTGTCCTCGCCGGGTTTTTCGCTGCTCGCGCCGGAAGTGATCTCGCGCTTCGCCTCGCGCCTGCGACGATGGCGCGCGGTCGAGCCGCGCCTCGCCGCGCAGAATCTCGGGCGCTCGCTGCTGCGCAATTCGATCACGATTGCTTCACTCGCCGCCGCCGTGGCGATGACGGTCGGCGTCGCGGTGATGGTCTTTTCATTTCGCCAGACCGTCGCGATCGCTGGATCGATCAAACGCTGGTCGCCGATCTTTTCATTGGGCCGGCCGCGAATGAGATCGCCGGTCCAACATTCGTTCATGCCGCCGGAAGCGATTCGGTTTCTCGAAGCGGATCCGGCCGTGGAAGCGATCGATACTTTCCGCGCGGTGGATCTGCCGTTTCGCGATCAGACTATCTCGGTCGCGGTGGTGCGCGGGAGCGACCGGCGCAATCTTCGTTTCTTTCACGGCGACAACGACCAGATCATGCAGCCGTTTTACAGCGAGCAGTGCGTGCTCGTCTCGGAAAGTTTCGCTCGGCCGCTATCATGTCGCGGACGGCGGGACGCTGAAGTTGCCGACGCCTCCGGTCTGGCGGCGTTTCCGATCGCCGGAGTCTTTTACGATTACACCAGTGATCAGGGCACCGTCTTCCTGAGCGAGAGGAATTTCCAAGCGCTCTGGCACGACGATCGGGTGAACAGCGTGGCGGTCTATCTGAAACCAGGAGCGTCGCCCGCGGCGATCGCGGACGATTTTCGCCCGCGTTTCAGCCGGCGCGGCGAGTTTTCGATCTATTCCAATCGCGTCGTTGCGCACGCGAATCTTCGAAATCTTCGATCAGACTTTTGCGGTCACCTACGTCCTGCGCACGATCGCGGTCGTGGTCGCGGTCGTCGGAATTTTCCTCGGCCTAACGACCCTGGTGGCGGAACGCTCGCGGGAACTCGGCGTCTTGCGCTCGATCGGCGGCTTCGGCGGCGCAGGTCCGGCGGCTGCTCCTTTGGGAAAGCGGCATGATCGGCCTGCTCGCGAGTCTGCTCGGCCTGGCCTCCGGGCTTTGTCTCGCGCTCGTGCTCACGGGAGTGATCAATCGCGCGTTCTTTGGCTGGACGATCCAGCTCGCCTTCCCCTGGGTCTCGCTCGCGTGGACGCCGCTCTGGATCGTCGCGGCGGCGCTGGTCGGCCGGCTGGATTCCGGCCTGGCGCGCGGGTCGGTTGAACGTGGCGGAGGCCGTTGCGGAGCGAATGAAGACGACGCCTGCTGCTCTGTCGCGCTGGCGCTCGCATGCACCGCGGCGGATTGGAAAATCGCGGAGCCGGGATGGCGCTACGAGTTCCCGCGCGATCATCACGTGCACGAGAAGTTCAAGACCGAGTGGTGGTATTTCACCGGCAATCTCACGACCGCGAGCGGTCGTCGTTTCGGCTATGAGCTGACGTTTTTCCGCCAGGGGATTCGGCCGCCGGACGAGCGCGGCGGCAACGACTTCGCGCTTCGTGGTCGATGATTTGAAGTTCGCGCATTTCACCGTCACGGATCGCGGCGGGGAAGAAGTTCCTGTTTCAGCAGAAAACGAGCCGCGGCAGCTTTCGGGGAAGCGGTTTCGGCAACGGATGAGCGGCTCGCCTGGATCGAATCGTGGAGCTGCAGCTGCACGCCGACGGCTCCTTCGATCTCGCGCCGCAGAGTGACGGCGCGAAGGTGCAACTGCACCTCATCCCGTCGGAAAGCCCCGGTCATTCACGGCGCCGATGGGATCAGCGCGAAAGGCAGCCGGCGCGGGACACGCGTCGCATTATTACTCGATCACGCGTCTCACGACTACCGGCGAACCTGCAGCGTCGGGAAGGAGCGTTTCTCGACACCGGGGAGAGCTGGTTCGACCATGAATGGGCGACGAATCAGCTCGCGCCCGGGACAGGCCGGCTGGAACTGGGTTTCGGCGCAATTCGACGACGGCAGCGAGCTGATGCTCTACCAAATGCGCCTAACGAACGGCGCAATCGATCCGGTTTCGAGCGGGACCTTCGTGCGCGCTGATGGCAGTTCGCTACGCTCTGACGAGTGCCGATTTCCAGATGACGCCGACTGACGTTTTGGAAGAGCAAGGCGACGCCGGCGAATTATCCGATCCGCTGGCGGATCACCGTGCCGCACGAGAAACTCGAATTCACGATCGCGCCGGTCTCGTCGAACCAGGAACTCGTCCTCGACGCCGCTCGTTTACTGGGAAGGCGCGTTCGATCTGACTGGAGCGCGCGCTGGAAACCCGGTCGGCGGCCGTGGCTATCTCGAGCTGACCGGTTACGCCGGCCCGCTGCCGAGCTGAATCGTTAGGCGAGGCGCTACGCCTGCGTGTGCCGCGCGAAATGCACTTCGACGCCCTTGGGGAGAAGGCGTTTGCGGCCACGCTGACGACGCCGGGCGAGGCAGGCGCGACCACCCTTGGTGCTCATGCGCGCGCGGAAACCGTGCTGCTGTTTCCGGGTTCGCTTCGATCGCTGTAGGGTGCGCTTCATAGGGAAAAGTGGTCGCGCCGGGCGAGGAAGAGGGCTACCTTAGGGGCTGCACGGGTTTGTCAACGCCGGGAGCCAGCCGAGCGGGGTTGACAACCGCATTGCCACCGGCCGATTGTGGAATAACCGATCCGCGATGAGCGACGTCGTCATCGAACCGGCGATCTCGGAGGATCTGGACGAGTTGTCGAGTCTGCTCGGCGAGTTGTTCAGCGAGGAAAGCGATTTCCGGCCCGACAAAGGAGAAGCAACTGCGCGGGCTGCGGCTCATTTTCGAGCAGCCGAATCGCGGCCGCGTCTTCGTGCTCCGCCGAGGATCGCGCGATCGTGGGGATGATCAATCTGCTCTTTCACGATCAGCACGGCGGAAGGCGGCTTCGTCATCCTGCTCGAGGACCTGGTGGTGCATCGCGAGTATCGCGGCCACGGCTACGGCGACAAGCTGCTCGAGTACGCGATCGAGTTCGCGAAGCAGAAGAATTTCCTGCGGATCACGCTGCTGACCGATCGGCCGGAACTGCGTTCGCAGACGTTTCTTCCGCAAGCACGGCTTCTACGAATCGCACGATGCTCCCGATGCGCCTTGATCCTGCCACGCGAGTCGAGTCGCCTAGACGCGGATGGCGGACGAACCGCTTCGTCGATCTCGGGTTTGCGCGGGTCGATACGGATCGGCGACGGCGGTGCGGTTTCCCGGAGGTGATCTTCGGCGCCGGCAAGACGCCGGAGGAAGTGGCGCCATCGCGCGGTCATTTTGGAACGCGAGCCGCGTGCTGCTCGTCAGCCGCGTCGCGCGCGAGCAGTCCGAGGCGGTGCAGGCGGAATTCCCGGCCGCGCTCTGCCACGAGCGGGCGCGCTGCCTAACGATCGAGCGCGAGCCGCTGCCGAAATCTGACGCGCGCGATCGGCGTGATCTGCGCGGGCACATCCGATCTGCCGGTCGCGGAAGAAGCCGCGGTGACGCTGGAGATCTTCGGGAACCGCGTGGAGCGGATCTACGACGTCGGCGTGGCGGGAATCCACCGGCTGCTCGGCGGAGACGCGATCGGCTGCAAGCGTGCGCGGCCTTGATCGTGGTCGCCGGCATGGAAGGCGCGCTGCCGAGCGTGGTCGCGGGCCTGGTCGACAAGCCGGTCATCGCCGTGCCCACGAGCATGGGCTACGGCGCGAGCTTCGGCGGGCTGGCGGCGTTGCTCGGCATGCTCAATAGCTGCGGCAGCGGCGTCACCGTGGTGAATATCGACAACGGCTTCGGCGCCGCCTACGCCGCGGCGACGATCAATCGCCTGCTCGCCTGATGCGGCGGCGACCGGCTCGCGCTACCTTCGTCCATGCTAATGCAAAGAGGCGTCTTTCGACTGTTCCGCTTCGCCGGGATCAACGTCTTTCTTCACTGGTCGTGGTTTCTGATCGCGATCTACCAGGTGCAGGTGATGAGAAGGCCGCTACCAGTCGCCGATCTGGGCGCGTGCTCGAATATCTCGAGCCTCTTCGCGATGGTGACGATGCACGAATTCGGCCACGCGCTCGCCTGCCGCCAAACGGGAGGGCTACGCCGATCGCATCGTCCTCTGGCCGCTCGGCGGCGTCGCGTTCGTGCAGCCGCCGCCGCGGGCCACCGCCTATCTTTGGAGCATCGCCGCCGGGCCGCTCGTCAACGTCGCTGCTTTTTCCGCGTTTTCACGCTCGCGCTCTATCGCCGCGGCGCGCCGCGCATCTGCGCTACACCGAGTCCCGATTTCTGCGGTCTTTCTTTCCGCGCTCTGGTGGATCAACACCAGTCTGCTCGTTTTCAATCTTCTGCCGATCTATCCGCTCGACGGCGGGCAGCTTGTGCGTGGTCTGCTCTGGTTGACAGTCGGGCCGATTCGCAGTTTGAAGATCGCCAGCGTGATCGGGTTCATCGGCGCGATCGCTTTTGCCGGTGTTGCTTATTACGCGAGCTCGATTTGGCTGGGCAGTGCTCGCGTTTTTCATCTTCAGTCAGGCGCAGATTGGCTGGCGCGCGGCGCAAGCGCTCGATCTGGAATCGAAGAGAGCCGCTCGCGCCGACGCCACCGTTTCTCCGCCAGCGAACCGAGCCGCGACCGTAGAGCGGCTATTTGCTCGGCGGATTTTCCCGATCGATCCACGCCTGCAATTCCGGGACGAGGCGTTTCTTTAGCTCCGATCGCGGAAACCGATTTCATCGACCGCTTTCGCGACCGACTCGGCCGCGGACGGCGGCAGGTTGGCCTTCGCGTAGGCCTCGAGGGTTTCGATGTCCTTCGGGTCGGCATAGAAATTGAACAGCCCGGCGGCGAAGCTGTTGATCCCGAGCGCGTCCTGTTTCGCGAGGAGCGCCTTCATGTGCGCCTTCGCGAAATCCCAGACCAGATCCGGATGCTCGCCGTAGCGCGCCGAGAAGCCGAGGATCGCGCTCGCGCGACTGGTCGGCAGTTCGTCGCCTAACGAGATCTCGAGGTAGCGCGAGATGAGCCCGGGATTAGTCGTCTGGCCGAGCGCTTCGTAGTAGTTTCCCTTCTCTTCCGTGCTCGTCGTTTTCTCGCCCAGCGGTGCAGTTTTTCCCACGTCTGGCTGTCCGCATAACGACCGACGACCGAGAAAACGGTCGGCCGTAGATCCGGCGGCACAACGCTGGGGTCCTCGAGGAATTTATCGAAGCGCGAACGGCGCTCGCGATGATATCGGAGTCGTTCAGCATCCCGAGCCCGCGAATCAGCGAGACGCGGAGGAACGCGGTCGGAAGCGGTTCGCCCTTTTTTGGCTCCCAGCCGACGCGATCGAAGGCGGGCCGAATGATGCCGCGCGCATATTGCTGAAAGCGAGGGCGCAACGGGTCGCCGACGAGCAGCCGGTTGATCATCACGAAGGTGTCGATGACCTGGTCGTAGACGTTGAGCTGATCCTTGTCCGTGAACTTTTCCGACGAGCCCGAGGTAATGCGAGAGCGGCTTTCGTTCGCCTCGACCAGCGCCCAGGCATCGGTCAGCAGATTCACCCGGTCGGCTTCGGAGATGCCGTTCACCACCTTGAGCAAGAGCTGCCCAGGAAGCGTCGTCGTAGTCGACGCGATAGTAACCGGCGTCGGCGACGTTGAGCTTGACCGCGCGATCGTTAGGCACTTCGTTAGGCAGAGTCGCCGCCGGGTCGCGGAGGAGGAAACTGCTCCGGCGTCGCGACACCTTCCACGCCCGTAGGTCAGCGGGATCTGCCACTGCAGCGCCGGCGGGTTTTCGAAGTGCACCGTGAAACGTTCCTGCGCGAGTTTCAGGGTGTTGCCGTCGCGCGCGACTTTCACCAGCGGGAAACCCGGCTGCTCGGTCCAGGCCGGGCGCGATTTCGCCGACCGGTTTGCCGGAGACTTCGGTCAGCGCCTGCCAGAGATCCGCGGTCGTGGTGTTCGAATATTTGTGCGTCGCGATGTATTTGCGGATGCCGTCGCGGAAAACATCGTCGCCGAGAAAACTCTCGAGCATGCGAATGATCGACTGCCCTTTGCGGTAGGTGATTTCGTCGAAGGCGCTGTTCGCTTCCGCCTCGGTCGCGATCGGCTGCTGCACCGGATGCGTGGTCGAGCGCGCGTCGGATTGCATCGCCGCATCCTTCGGCGAACCGATCCGCCGGGTCGCATCGCGCGGGACATTGCGGCGCAGCCATTCATCCCACTCGGGATTGAAATGATCGGTGCACTTCGAGCCCATCCAGGAGGCGAAGCCTTCGTTCAGCCAGAGATTGTCCCACCACGCCATCGTGACGAGATCGCCAAACCATTGGTGCGCCATCTCGTGCGCGATGACCGCGAAGATGTCCTGCTTCGTGTCTCGCGCGGAAGTTTTCGGATCGAAAAGCAGGACGCTCTCGTAGTAGGTGATGCCGCCCCAGTTCTCCATCGCGCCGCCGAAACCGCCGGGGAGCGCGATCAGGTCGAGCTTCGGCAGCGGATAGGGCACGCCGAAGTAATCGTTGTAGTAATGGAGAATCTTCGCCGCGCTCTCGAGCGCGTAGCGGCCCATCTCGGCTTTCCCTTTGGTGGTCGACGACGCGCAGTTTGACGCCGTCCTGTTCGCCTTCGATCGCGTCGAATTCGCCCGCGCACAAGACGACGAGATAACTCGACATCGACGGCGTGATCGCCGAAGCGCACCTCCTTGCCGCGCGTCGGTCTTTTTCTCCTGCTCGATCGGCATGTTCGAGACCGCGGTGAAATCGTTCGGCACGACCGCGGTCAGTTGAAAGCGCGCGCGAAAACTCGGCTCATCCCAGCAGGGAAACATCCGGCGCGCATCGGTCGCCTCGAACTGTGTCCCGAGCATGATCTTCTTCGTCGTTGGTCCCCTGTTCCTGATAGCGGGCGTAGAAAAGCCCCTGCCCCTGCGGGTTGATTTTGCCGGTGAACTTGAGCGCCAGTTCGTGCTCGCCCGCCGGCGAGTTCGTTAGGCAAAGTCAGCGTCAGGGTCTGCTCGCGGCGGATCGAGCACGATCGCTTTTTTCGGCAGCGGCTGGCCGTCGATCGAGGCGGAGGCGATCTCCATCTCGAGCGCGTTGAGCACGAGTTTTGTTTACCGGCGTTTTCTACCTCGAGCTTGACCGTTTCCGAGCCGGTGAAAGTGAGCTTGTCGAGATTCGGCGACGATCCGAATCGCGTACTGCGAAGGGAGGACGTCCTTCGGCAGCTTTCCGGGCGTGGTTGCGAAATCGAATTTGTTTTCGGCGTGCATCGGGAGAGAGGAAAAGGAGGAAAAGAGGAACCGCCAGGAGATAACGCATGAGGCATTTAACGCTGCCGACATGCTCCGCAACGAGGGATGCAGCCGGACGCGAGCTACTGCACGACGAGCAGGAGCAACAATTGACCGGCGCCAATTTGCGGACCGCGGATCACGAGCGGACTGCTTCTCGTGAGGGTCGCGTCGGTTTCCAGAAGGACCTGCCGATCCTGGAACAACTGCAGATTCACCCGGTAGCCGTCGCGCGACGACGCCACGCGCGTCGACGTGGAGCGAGAAATGCTTGCTCGCGGCCAGCCAGTTTTCCTCGCCGCTCTTCAGCGTTCTTTCGCGACTCTCCGATGAGTTCGAATTGGTTGTAGCCAAAGGTGCGGCTGAGCGTCGCCCGCGATGTGGCGCATCTCGAGCGGCGGCTGCGGCGGCCGGGACGAGTTGGTGGCCACGACCAGACCACTCCAGACTTCTCGCCCGCGCGCGCGTTCGTCGCCGCAAACGGAGCCGACACGAGAGAGCGCAAAGGACGAAGAAAGGCGCGGGACGCATCAGGCTATTTCGCCGCGTACTCGCTCGGCAACGATTTCAAGCCATCCACCCAGAGGACGGTGACGCGATCCTCTTTGGTCTGGAAAATCGAGACCGTCGCGTCCGGGCTCACGTTCGGGATCGACCCGCGAATTCAGGATCTGGGTGAGGTACTGCGACTGATCCGGCGCCGGCTGCTGCCGCATGACGAAAAACGTGCAGACGGCAAAGACCGCGAGCGAACTGGCGCCGGTCCAGAGCAGACGGCGAATCGACCACCAAGTCTCGCGCAGACCGGCGGCATCGTTAGGCGCGGGCTCCTCGGCGCGCTCTCCCGCGCGATTCGCTCGCGCAGTTGATGATGGAAAAACTCCTCGTTCCCCATCGCGCGCGGCTGCAATTGTTCCTTCAGGAGCGCGCCGAGTTTGCGGGCCTGGTTCTTTTCCGCTTCCGCCGCGGCGCGATCCTCCAGCGAAGCTTCGAAGGCCACGCGCTCGTCGCCGGTCAGCTCGTCATCGAGCCAGGCGGTCCACTTTTCCTCAAACGTTTTCATAAACATCCCGCAGCAGTCCTTGTAATTTTTTGCGCGCGTAAAACAAGCGCGACATCACTGTCCCGATGGAACAGCCTAACGACTCCGCAATTTCGTGATACTGCATCCCCTCGATTTCCTTCATCAAAATCACCGCCCGATGCTCAGGCGAGAGCTGGGCGATCGCGGCGTCGATCCGGCCGCGAATCTCCTGGTTCTCCAGATTCTCGTGCGGCAGCGCGTCGGCGTGCGGCACGGTGCGCGAAGCGGGGTCGATCTCCTTTAGCTGAATCGCGTCATCGAATTCCGGCCGCGCCCCGGACCTGCTTCTTGCGCAGCGAGTCGATCGTGACGTTCATCACGATTCGATAGATCCAGGTGTAAAACGACGACTGGCCGCGGAAACGCGCGATCGATTTCCACGCCTTGACGAAACTGTCCTGAGCGAGGTCCCAGGCGTCCTGCTCGTTATGCACCATGTTGTAGATCATCCCGAAAATCCGGCTGCGGTAACGCCCGACCAGCTGGTCGAAGGCCGCCGGTGTCGCCGGTCTGGGCTTGGCGCACCAGCTCAGCGTCGGGGACATCGGCCTCAGCCGGAGTCGCTTCCGTATCCATGGTTTGACGGGGGCGCGCCCGATTCATTCAACGGCTAGAGGCTGCCGTAACGGCGGAGCCATTCACCGCGGAATTCACCCATGAGCAGGATGATCCCGTCGCGCACCTGGAAGAGGCGCTGCTGCAGGGCGTGGTATTGCGCGCGGGTGAGTGATTTCTCGGCAAAGAGCTGCGCCGCCGCGTCCATCGCGACGGTGATGGCTTTCAGGGAACGCTTCAGGTAGGCGATCGTCATGCCGAGCTCTTCGGCTTCTTCGTCGCTCAAAGCCGCCGCCAGTTTCGCGGCCGCCAGCGCCGCATGGGTGGCGAGGCGGACCGCGGCGGGATCGTTTTGCAGCGCCGCGTTGGCTTCAAACATCCGATCGATCCAGATCGTTAGGTTAAAGGAAGCGCGATAGAGCACGTGCTGCTCGAAACTTTCGGCGCCATCGGATCATCTGCTCCGCGGCCCGAAGTGACCTCCTCCTCATCGCCGGTCTCGAACTCGTCATCCTGCCATTCGCTGGCCGCTGTCGTCGATCGCAGATGGCTCCAGCCCATCTCGCGCGCGACGATTTCGTCGCGATTCGGGTCGTCGATGTATTTCTCGAGCAGCTCCATGTATTTCTCCGTCTTCTGATCCTGCTGCTGGAGAAAGCGCTCCCACTCGTATTCATCCCAAGCTCGGTCTGAGTCGTGCTCGGCCATCTGATTAGTATGAGCAGCTTAGGGAAACTGCGCAAAAATTTTCCCGCGGGCTTGGCCGTCGCGCGATTCAGCCTCTAAGTTGTCTGGCGCATGAGCGAAACCGAAGAGGACGCGCAGTTCTATCGCGACACGGAGAGCGTCGCCTTCCGCAAGATCGACGACGCCAGCTCGCGCTGCTGGAGCCGCTCGGCGAACGCCGCACTCTGCAGCACGGCGAGATGGTTTATCGGCCGGCCAGCGCGATCTCCCACTCATCGTCGTCCTCCGCGGCGAGGTGGAGGTCTTCGAAGATCGCGAAGGCACGGAGCAGATCCTGGCCACGCCGGGCCCGCGCGATTTCATCGGCGACGTCGCGATGCTCCAGGGCACTTCGTCGCTCGCCAGCGCGCGCGTGAAATCGGACGAGGCCGAGCTGCTGAACGTGCCGGCGGAGAAGTTCCGCCGGGCGCTCGCCGAGCTTCCCGGGGTGGGCGAGCTGATCGTGAACGCGTTCATCATGCGGCGGCAGCGGCTGCAGCGGGATCACGAGTTTGCCGGGCTGCGCATCCTCTCGTCGCGCGAAGACCGCGACGGTCGGCAGCTCGACGATTTCCTGACAAGAATCACATTCCCGCATCGCTTCGCGGATCGAGGAAGAAGACGGCCGGGCAACTGGCGCGACGGTATCACCTTTCCGAGTCGCGATCTGCCGGCGCTGATCACGCCGACCGGTGCACCGTTGCGCCATCCCTCCTTCCGCGAGGTCGCGCAGGGTGGCGGGACTGCTGCGCCCGCTGGCCTACGCGGGACGAGACGGAAATGCACGCGACCTGACGATCGTCGGCGCCGGTCCCGGCCGGCTTGGCGGCCGCGGTTTACGCGGCTTCGGAAGGACTGAAGACGGTCGTGCTGGAAAGTTACGCGCCGGGCGGACAGGCCGGCTCTTCGTCGTTGATCGAGAACTTCTTCGGCTTCCCCACCGGCATCAGCGGCGGCGATCTCACTTATCGCGCGCAACTGCAGGCCTATCGCTTCGGCGCGAAGTTTTCCACGCCCGCCCAGGCTCTCACGCTTCACTTCCACGAGGGCGCAGAATACGCGCAACAGCTGCGGATCGAAGGCTGCCCCGCGACGCTCGCGCCAAGTGCGTGCTCATCTCCACCGGCGCCGATTACCGCCGCCTCGAGGCCGAGGGCCGCGAGGAGTTCGAAGGCACTGGCGTTTATTACGCGGCGACGGCGCTCGAAGGCCAGCTCTGCCGCGGCTCGACCGTGATCGTCGCCGGCGCCGGAAATTCCGCCGGGCAGGCCGCGATGTTCCTCTCCGAAGGCGCCGAGAAAGTGCTGCTCGTCGTTCGTGGCGACGACCTCGCAGAAGAGCATGTCCGACTATCTCTCGCGGCGCGTCGTTGCCTGCAGCAACATCGAGATTCTCTACGAAACCGAGATCCGCAAAATGCACGGCGGCAAATTGCTCGAGTCGGTGGAACTGGAAAACACCAGCCAAGGAATGGCGCACCGTCCAGACGCCGGCGGTCTTTTCCATGATCGGCGCCAAGCCCTGCACCAACTGGCTCCCACCCGAGATCGAGCGCGATGAGAAGGGCTTCATCAAAACCGGCGCCGCCGTCGCCCACGAGCCGCCTGGCAAATCTGCGGCCGAGCCCCGGGCCCGCTCGAGACCAGCGTCCCCGGAATCTTCGCCGCCGGCGATGTCCGCTCCGGCTCGGTCAAACGCTGTGCCGCCGCTGTCGGCGAAGGCGGAATGGCGATCGCCGGATGCAGGAATCGCTGAGCTGTCCGGCCATGACCACGGAGCTTTATTTCCTCGGCCGCGAGTGTGATTCTCGGCCTCGTGCATCTGATCGCGGATTCGCACCTGATCAGTTTTCAATACGGCTATCGCTGGACCGCGAGCACGCGGGAGACCGCGGTGCCGCCTCTCCAAGGCTTGGCGAGCCGCGTCGACCAGGCCTACACGAATTTCATGGAGACGTTTCCGTTCTTCGCCGCGCTCCTGCTCGCGGCCCATTTCGTCGGGCGTCACAACGCGCTCACCCTCTGGGGCGCGCAACTTTATTTCTGGGGTCGGCTCGGCTACGTGCTGGCCGCGGCGACCGGCTTCAGCCTCTTGCGCTCAACGATCTTCTTCAACTCCGCGACCTTGGGGATCGTGCTTTTTCTCATCGCGCTTCTGCGCTAGTCGGCGTCTCCGCGCGCTTGGTTTGCAGGCGCAACTGACCGCAGGCGGCGGCGATGTCGTGGCCTTTCTCCCGGCGCAAGGTCGCGACCGCGCCGTGCTCGCGCAGGATGCGGAGAAAGGTCTCCTGGCGATTGCGCGAGGGCCGCGACCACTCCAGGCCTTCGACCGTGTTGTAGGGGATGAGATTCACCTTCGCTGAGAGGCGCGAGCGCGTGCCGGGCGAGGGCGTGCGCCTGTTCGTCGGCGTCGTTCACGCCTTCGATGAGGATGTATTCGAAGATCAGCCGCTTCTTTTGCGCGGACGTAATAGTCGCAGGCTTCGAGGAGCGTCGCGAGCGGGTACTTGCGGTTCACCGGCATGATCTGCTCGCGCACTTCGTCGGTCGCGCCGTGCAGGGAAATGGCGAGGCGGAATTGCAGCGGCTGCTCGGCCAGTTCGCGGATCTGCGGGGCGAGGCCGCTGGTGGAGATGGTGATGTGGCGCGCGCCGATGCCGACGCCCCACGGCGCGTTGATGATTCGGATCGCGCGCATCAGGTTCGTGAAATTGGCGAGCGGTTCGCCCATGCCCATGAAGACGATGTTGTCGATCCGCTCGCCGCTTTCCCGCTCGATCGCGAGGATCTGCTCGACGATCTCGCCGGCGTCGAGATTGCGGGTCCAGCCGTCGAGCCCGCTCGCGCAAAATTTGCAGCCGTAGGCGCAGCCGACCTGGGTGGAAACGCAGACGGTCCGGCGATCGGACGCCTCGCCGTAGAGCGCGGGCGACGCGGGAATGAGGACCGACTCGATCAGGTTGCCGTCGGCGAGGCGGAAGAGAAATTTCCGGGTCGTGTCCTTCGAGCCGAGGACGCGGACGACTTCCGGCCTAACGAAGCGAAACTCCTCCGCCAGCCGCTCGCGCAGCCCGCCGGGAGATCGGTCATCGCGGCGAAGGATTCGACGCGCTTCTCGTAAAGCCAGTCCGTGACCTGCTTCGCGCGATAAGCCGGCTGCTTCTGGGCCGACGAGCTGTTGCGTCAGCTCCTCGAGGCGGAGCGATTTGATCGAGGGCTGGGTCACACGCGAAACTACGACACGACGGGCAGGAAGTCGATTTGCCTAACGAGTCGCGCTGACCCGGTAAATCACGCCGTGTCCATCCTCACTGAAGAGCAGGCTGCCATCTTTTGCCACTGTCACACCGACCGGCCGACCCCAGACGTCGCCCTGCGGCGTCACGAAACCGGTCACAAAATCTTCGTAAACGCCGGTCGCTTTCCCGGTCGTCAACGGCACGCGCACGATCTTGTAGCCGGTACGGCGACTCCGATTCCACGAGCCGTGAAAGGCCGCGAAGATATCGCCCCGATATTCCTCGGGAAATTGGCTGCCGGTATAAAAACAAAGGTTGAGCGAAGCCGAATGCGCCTGCACGAGCACGTCGGGAACGAGCACGCGAGCGGCCAGCTCCGGGTGCTTTCCTTTTTGTCGCGGGTCCTGGTGATTGCCGAGGTAGAACCAAGGCCAGCCATAGAAGCCACGTGGCGTGACGTGGCTGATGTAATCGGGCACAAGATCGTCGCCGAGTCCGTCGCGTTCGTTGGTGCTCATCCAGAGCTCATCGGTGCCGGGGCGCACGGCGATGCCGACCGCATTGCGAATTCCCCACGCGTAAACCTTTGCGGCCCGTGCCATCGGGATTGAACTCGAAAATCCGCGCGCGATCCGCTTCCGCGGCGTCGTCGGAGACATTCGAGGCCGAGCCAATCGAGACGAACATCTTTTTCCCGTCGGGAGAAAAATCGAGACCGCGCGTCCAGTGCCCGCCGCCGCGGAGCAGACCGCCCGGCGATAGTTCCGCGCCGAGCTTTTCCGCCGCGCCGCGCGCCTGCAGGTCGCCGTTGCGATAGGGAAAACGAATCACGCCGTCCGTGTTCGCGACGTAGAGATATTGCGGATCGGGCCCGGGCGGATAAAAGGCGATCCCGAACGGATCGTTCAGCCCGCTGTCGGCGAAGACCTGGTTCAGGTCGGGCTTGCCGTCGCCATCGGTGTCGCGCAGGACGCGGATTTGGTCGTGGCGGCTTTCCGTGACGAAGAGATCGCCGTTGGGCGCGGTGCGCAGGAAGCGCGGATCGCGAAACCCGCGGGCATATTCCTCGATCTTAAAGCCGGCCGGCACCCTCAGCTGCGCGCCGCGGGGCGCGAAACTACACGGGGACCGTTGTCTGCCGAAGCGGTGTCGTTAGGCGGCGGGAGATCGGCGACCGTGATCTTGGCGACGGACTCCCGGTGCGTCGCCGGTCCAATCGCCCATCGCCTCCTTCCCGGCGCAGAAGTTTGCCCTCGCCGGCAGCGCCGGCAACCACCCCACCAAGCAGCAGGAGAAGAACGAGAAATGCGCGGAACAGGGCGCAAAACCTAACGGGTGAAAATCGTCGAGCTTTTCTTCTGCGCGCTGGCCACTTCGCTCTCCGCTTTGCGGGCGTTGATGACGAAGGTGTTGTTGTCGCCATGTTGCGACCACGGCCCGGGCGGCACTTCGTTGAAGTCGACAAATTTCCAATCGGTCACATCGGTGATCCTGCAGGCCGAGGTAATCGCGGACCGCGGGCGAAACATCGAGACCCGGCGCCGTGGTTCAGATTCGGTTTCGGCCGTTCGTTGCCGAAAACGTACTGCCAGTGATCGGTCCGGAACGGACCGGCATCTTCCCATTGCGCGTAAACCATGCGATTGCCTTTTCGGATCGCAATCCAGCGATCCTTGCAGACCGAAACCGCCGGGCCTTTGTAAGCTTCCTTGAACCACGGAATGACCTTGGCGCTTCCGGCCGATGACCATCGCTCGCCTTGTCGTTGTACGGCAGCGCGCAATAAAAGGGATTCTGTCGCGGGGTAAAGTTGCCGGGATGTAATTGTTGCCGATGCGATCGATTCGGATTGTCGAATCCGCCGTAGTTGCTGGTCCAGTTCGCGTCCCAACTGCTCGCTGATTCGGCACCGGATTATTTCCGCTCGGCTTCTCGCCGATCCAGAAAACGGTCGTGACGATATCTTGTTTCCACGGGAAACGCTCGCCTGGCGGGCTGGCCCAGATGATCCGAGACTGGGCGGCGGCGTGAAGCCGAGGGATCGACCCGCAGGAGCAAATCGTCGGTCAGACGTTCTGATTTCTTGCTGACCTTCATTTTCGTCGGAGGCCTCTTCGCGGGAGCGGAGTGCGCGAAAAACGACGACGGCGAATGACGAGAGGCAAACCGCAATGGTGTGAATGAGTGTTCCTGGTTTCATCGAAAGGCAAAGACTGCCCGAGACGAAGAGAAGCGCACCTACAAAGATTCGGTCGGCAGACCGTGAATGCGCGTAAACTGAGTTGCGAACTATGCCACAAAATCGGCATGGAGCAACCCCATCGTCCCAGGTGGCTTGCAGGCCCCGTTAGAGCAGAAATTTTCCGGGATTGAGGATGTTGCCGGGATCGAGGGCCTGTTTCAACCGCTGGTGCACCGCGCGCGAGACCTCGCTCGTCGCCTGCGGCCACCAGCGTTTCTTCGCGAGGCCGATGCCATGTTCGCCGGTGATCACGCCGCCCCAGGCGAGCACTTGCGCGAACAGTTCATCGAGCGCCTGCTCGACCCGCGCCTGCACCGCCGGGTCCTCGAAGTTCGCGGCCATGATGTTGACGTGGATGTTGCCGTCGCCGGCGTGACCGAAAGCGCGATCGGGAATCCGTGCCGAGCCTGCAAGCGGCCCGCGAATTCGACCAGATCGACGAGCCGGCTGCGCGGCACGACGATGTCCTCGTTGAGCTTGGTCAGGCCGGTCGCACGGAGGGAATTGGAGAATTCGCGACGCAAGTCCCAGAGCTTTTCGGAGCCCTCCTCGGTGGTGGCGATGGTGAGCGAGTTCGGCTGCCGGCCGGCGATTAGTTTTTCCAGCGCCGCCGCTTCGCTGCGCACGGTCGCCTCCTGGCCGTCGAGGTCGACGAGCAGGTGCGCGTTGCCCTCCGGAATCACGCCGCGGCCGTGCTCCGCGCGCGCGGCTTCGAGCGTGAATGGATCCGCGATTTCGAGCGACGACGGCAGAAAGCCGGCCGCAAAGATCGCCTGCACGGCGGCCGCGGCCTCCGCCATGGTCGCGAACGAGCCGACAAGGTCGCGCGCGCTGGCGGAAGCGGGAGCAGCCGCACGGTGATTTCCGTGACGACGCCGAGCATTCCCTCGGAGCCGACGAAAAGCCCGATCAGGTCGAAGCCGGTTTTGTTTTTGTGCATGCGGCCGCCCGTGCGCAAGACCTCGCCGCTCGGCCAGCACCACTTCGAGGCCGAGGACGTAGTGGCGGGTCACGCCGTATTTCAGGCAGCGCGGGCCGCCGGCGTTGGTGGCGATGTTTCCGCCGATGCTGCAATCCGCCAGGCTGGCCGGATCGGGCGGATAAAAAAGTTTTTGCGCGCGCACCGCGGCCTGCAACTCACCGGTGATCACGCCGGGTTCAACGACCGCGACGGCGTCGGCGAAATTGATTTCCTTGATCCGGTTCATCCGCTCGAGCGAGAGCGCGATGCCGCCCTGCATCGGCACGCAACCGCCGACGTAGCCGTAGCCCGCGCCGCGCGCGGTCACCGGGATCTGGCGTTCCGAAGCAAAACGCAACAGCCGGCTCACCTGTTCGGTGTTTCGCGGAAAGACGACGACCTCCGGGTCGTGCGCGGCGAACCATTTGTCGCCGCCATGCGCGCGGCGGGTGGGCTCGTCGAGCGCGACCTCATCGGCGCCAAAAAGAGCCTGCAAATCCGCCACCCAATTCATGCGGCGAATTCTAGTGGCAGGCGCCGGTGCGCACAATGTCGCCCCAACCCGCGACCCGCCGCGAACGGCCTACGGCTTGACCGGTATCCCTGGCTCCACCACTTCCACGCTCGTGCCGACCTTCGCCGCGTCGAAGAAATGTTGCGCCATCTCGATCGGCATCCGGATACAGCCATGCGAGGCGCGATAGCGCGGGACAAACCCGGCGTGCATCCCGTAGCCATCGAGGAAGCGGAGGAAATAAGGCATCGAAGCGCCCACGAAGTGGGTGCCGTCCGGCCGGGTCGTCTGACTGTTCTCGGCGTTGTGCACGACCACTTCGCCGCGGCGATTTTCGTACACGCCGTATTCGCTGGAGACGTGGTGCGCATCTTTCTGGATGACGTGGTATTTCCCGGGCGGCGTTTCGTGGTCGCGGCGGCCGGATGAGATGTTCGTCTGCCCGATCAACGTTTCGCCTCGGTAAAAAAAAGCCTGCTGAATGGTGAGATTCACCAAGATGCGAGCCGGACCTTTCGCCGCCGGATCATCGTTCCAGATCGCGACGATCGGATGATGCGAGGCCTTGCGGGTGAGCTCGGCAGTAGAGCGGTGCTGGCGCACGCCGACGTCGTTAGGCAAGTCGGCGCAGCCGGCGGCGCCGAGGAGCAGGAGGACGATGCCGAGGGCGCGGGCGGGAGGTGATCTCATGGGGGATTTGAGTCTAGCGAGCCTGCTCGCAGGGCACAACCCTGTCGCCGTCGACTTGTTGGGCGACGCTTTTCCCCTCGCCCTCCCCGTGTCTCCCGTTGAAGGTCCCGCGATGGACTTCCCTCCCTGCCCCGCCTCCCCGAATTGCGTCTCGACCGAAGCGACCGATTCGCGCCACGCGGTCGCTCCCCTCTTCCTCGCCCGCGATGACGCGTGGCCGGAAATTCGCGCCCTCGTCCTCGAGCTGCCGCGCACGAAAGTGGTGGACCAAGGCGAAAATTTCCTGCATGCGGAGTGCCGCTCCGCGCTCGCGGGTTTCGTCGATGACCTCACGGTCGAGCTGCGGGTCGCGCCGCGCACGCTCGCGGTCCGCTCGGCCGCGCGCACCGGCTATTACGATTTCGGCGTGAACCGCCGCCGGATCGAAAAGCTCCGGGCCGCGCTGCAGGCGCGCGGAATCGTTCGTTAGGCAATCCGCCGGCTCCGCGAACCCGTTCTGGAATTCGCGCCCCTTCCGCGATACAACTTCCGGCGATGAGTGCGGAACCCGCCGTCCAGACGATCTCCTCCGGGAGTGCGCAGCGGATGAACATCCCCGTGGTCACGGTCGGCGGTTTTTTTAAGGAGCACGCCAAAGGGCTGCAGTTGAAGCTCGAAGGCGAAGCCGTCGGCTTCGAGCGGCGCATCCGCGAGCCGACGATCAATCGGCCCGGGCTCGCGCTCGCCGGATTCTACAGCTACTTCGCCGAGAAGCGCATCCAGGTGCTCGGCGCGCGGAGCACGTCCTATCTGAAGGATCTCTCGGTCCGGCAGCGCGCAGCCCGCTTCCGCGCGCTCTGCGCCCAGAAGATTCCCTGCCTCGTCGTCTCGCGCGGCTTCCATCTCTCGCCGGAGCTGCTCGCGATCGCGCAGGCGCGACGGAATCGCGGTGTTTCGCACGCCGATGGTGACGATGAAGTTCATCAACGCGGCCACGATCGCGCTCGAGTTCGATTTCTCGCCGACCGAGACCGAATACGGCAGCATGGTGGACATCCTCGGCGTCGGCATGCTCATCCGCGGCGCCAGCGGCATCGGCAAAAGCGAGTGCGTGCTCGGGCTGATCGAGCGCGGCTACAGCCTCGTGAGCGACGATGTGACTCGCATCAAATCGCTGGAGGGCCGCGAACTGGTCGGGACCTCGCCGGATTTGACCCGCTACCACATGGAAGTGCGCGGCATCGGGATCATCAACGTGGTCTCGATCTTCGGGATCGGCGCGATCCGGATCGAGAAACGGCTCGATCTGGTGGTGACACTAAAGGATTGGCAGGAACTGGAAGAAGTGGATAGAATCGGTCTGGACCGGGAGCTTTACGAGATTCTGAAGATTGAAATCCCGCACATCACCATTCCGGTGCGGCCGGGTCGCGATCTCGCGCGCCTGGTCGAAGTGGCGGCGCTGGACCAAAAGCTGAAGAGCATGGGCCAGAACAGCGCGGTGGAATTTAATGAACGCTTGCTCAATCTGATGGAGAAGAAGAAAGAAGCATAAATGGGACTTATTGAATCGAAACGCGGACCCCGGCCCGAGCGAAAAGGTGGAGAAGGAAATCACGATCGTGAATCGTCTCGGCCTGCACGCGCGTCCCTCGGCGATGTTCGTGAGAGTGGCGAGCCGGTTCCGATGCGAGATCTGGGTGGAGAAGGACGGCGAAGAGATCAATGGCAAAAGCATCATGGGCCTGATGATGCTCGCGGCCGGTCAGGGCTCGAAATTGATCGTCCGTGCGAAGGGCCGGATGCGGCGAAGGCGCTCGCGCGAAATCGAGGCGCTGGTGGAATCGCGTTTCAACGAAGAGTAGTTGACCGTTCCGGATAGTCTCTTACCGGAATGACGCAGCGCGACACGGGGAAAAACGCTACCAGGGACAGGCGGCCGCACCCGGCATCGCCTTCGGCCAGGCCTACGTCTTCACCATGGAGACGGATGACGTCGCCCGTTACCGCGATCGAGCCGGGACAGGTCACCGGACGAAATCGCGCGCTTCGAGACCGCGCTGATCGCGACGCGGGCGCAGATTCTCGAGATGCAGCAGCGGATCGCGGAATCGATCGGCGCGAAGGACGCGGGAATTTTCGACGCGCATCTGCTCGTGGTCGAGGATCGCACGCTGATCGACGAAGTGCTGCGCAAGCTCGAAGCGCGAACACTGCAACGTGGAGTATCGTCTTCCAGGAAGTCGCGGACCGCTACGTCAAGACGCTGAGCGAGATCGACGATCCCGTATCTGCGCGAGCGCGCGCTCGACATTCACGACGTGACCCGCCGGGTCGTCCGCAATCTCCTGGGCAAGGCGCCGCGACCTTCCTCGCGATGGCAACGCCGCACATCCTCATCGCGCACAATCTCACGCCCTCCGACACCGCGACGATGAACCGCGAGCAGGTTCTCGGCTTCGCCACCGATCTCGGCAGCAAGACCTCGCACACCGCGATCATGGCGCGTTCGCTGAACATCCCCGCCGTCGTCGGCCTGCACGATGCGACCGAGACGCTCGCGACCGGCGATCACGTCCTGCTCGATGGCTACAACGGCCTCCTGATCGTCAAGCCCAGCGACCAGACGCTGTGGGAATACGGCGAACTCGAGCTCAGCCAGGGCGCGATCGAGGAACAGCTCACCGAGCTGCGCGAGACGGAATCCACGACGCGCGACGGGCGCCACGTCATCCTCTCGGCGAATATCGAACTGCCCGAGGATGTGGAGCAGGTGCTGCAGCAACGGCGCGGAAGGCGTCGGCCTTTACCGCACGGAATTTTTCTATCTCAACCAGCGGAGCTGCCGAGCGAGGAGGACCAATTCGCGTCTATCGCAAGGTCGCGCGAAGCCGTCGCTGCCGCACCGTGATCATTCGCACGCTCGATCTCGGCGGCGACAAGTTCGATGAGCGCGCTCGAATGCCGCGAGGAGCTGAATCCGTTCCTCGGCTGGCGCGCGATCCGGTTTTGTCTCGAGCACGTGGATATTTTCAAGACGCAGCTCCGCGCCATCCTGCGCGCCAGCGCCGTGGGCAACGTGAAGATGATGTATCCCGATGATCTCCGGCGTGGACGAATTGCGCCGCGGCCAAGCGATCGTCGGAGGAATGCCGCGCCGAGTTGCGCGCGGAAGGCATGCCCTTCGACGAGGAGATGGAAGTCGGCGCGATGATCGAGATCCCGAGCGCCGCGATCGCCGCGGACATCCTCGCGCGGGAGGTGGACTTTTTCAGCATCGGCACGAACGACCTGATCCAGTACTCGATCGCCGTCGATCGGCTCAACGAGCACATCGCGCATCTCTACGAGCCGACGCATCCCGGCGATCATCCGGCTCATCCGCATGATGGTCGACGCCGCGCACGCGCACAATATCTGGGTCGGCGTCTGCGGCGAGATGGCGGGCGACATCGTGCTCACGCCGCTGCTGCTCGGCCTCGGCGTGGATGAGCTGAGCGCCGGCTCGGCGCTGGTGCCGCGGGTGAAGCGCGCCGTGCAGCGGCTGAGTGCGGAGGAGTGCCATCAGTTCGTCCGGGAAGTGCTCCAGCTCGATACGCCTTCTGCGGTGCTGGAGCGCTGCACCGCCGTGGCCGAAGACAAATACCCCGAGCTCCTTCGTTAGGCGCGTCCCACCCCGCCGTAGCGGCGCTGCCGGCGGCCGTATTCCTCCACCGCGGCGAAGAGATCTTCCTTGCGGAAATCGGGCCAGAGCTTCGGGGTCACATACATTTCCGTGTAGGATAATTGCCAGAGCAGGAAATTCGAAATCCGCATCTCACCCGAGGTCCGAATGAGCAAATCCGGGTCGGGATAATAGCGGGTGTAAAGATGTTTGCTGAACATCTCCACATCGATCATCGCCGGGTCGATATGCCCGAGCTCCACCTCGCGGAGCAGGCTCTTGATTCCATCGACGATCTCCAGACGGCCGCCGTAACTCAAAGCGAGAATGAGGGTGAGCCCGTTGTTGCCGGACCGTCTGCTCGATCGATTTATGGAGCTGCCGCTGACACGCGGCCGGCAAATCGGTGAGCCGACCAATCGCCTGCAGCTTCACGTTTTTCTCCAACAGCTCCGGCGTTTTCTCCTTCAAGAAACGCTCGAGCAAATGCATCAGCGCGCTCACTTCGGCCTTTCGGGCGCTGCCAGTTTTCCGCCGAGAAAGCGTAGAGCGTGAGATATTCGATGCGCAGATCGCCGCAGCCTTCGACGCAGGAGCGAACCGCTTCCGCGCCCTGCTCGTGGCCCTTGATCCGCGGCAGGCCGCGCTCTTTCGCCCAGCGGCCGTTGCCGTCCATGATGATGGCGACGTGACGCGGAATCGCTTGCGCTGGCGCGGCCATAAGTTCTCGGCCGCTTAGAGGATCAGCGTCTGCCCGCGGGATCGGCCCGACGCTCACGATGGCAAGCCGGGCGCCGGTTAATTCCGCGATTTTCTTCACGTAGGCACGGGCCTCGGCCGGTAAATCGGTCACCTTGCGCGCGCGCTCCGTGGAGCGCTTCCAGCCGGCCAGCGAGATGTAAACCGGCTCGCAGCGCGTGAGCTGCGCGGCGTCGCTCGGCGGCACTTCGAGCTGTTTGCCGTCGAGCCGGTAGCCGACGCAGACCTTGATCGGATCGACGCGTGTCGAGGCCGTCGAGATTGGTGACCGCGATGTCGTCGATGCCGTTGATCATCGTCGGCGTAGCGACGTGGCCACGGCATCGAACCAACCGCAGCGCCGCGCGCGTCCGGTGGTCGCGCCGAATTCGCGGCCCATGCCGTGCAGCATGTCGGCGAATCTCCGCGTTCTCGGTCGGCAACGGCCCTTCGCCCACGCGCGTGGTGTAGGCCTTCATCACGCCGACCACGCGATCCATGCGATGCGGCGGCACGCCGGAACCGGTGCAGGCGCCGCCCGCGGTCGTGTTCGACGACGTGACGTACGGATACGTGCCGTGATCGATATCGAGGAAAGTGCCCTGCGCGCCTTCGAAGAGGATCTCTTTGCCCGCCTGCAGCGCCTCGTGCAGATAGACGACGGTATTGCGACGAACGGCTGCAAGCGTCTCGCCCGCCTCGAGATAAGTCGTCATTCACCTGCGCAAACGAGATCGGCTTCGCGCCGAAGGCCTTGAGCACTGCGTTGTTCTCCTTGATGCGCTGCGCGCAGCTTTTCCGAGAACAGTTCCGGCTGCATCAGGTCGACCATGCGCAGGCCGATGCGCGCGGCCTTGTCGCCGTAGGCCGGGCCGATGCCGCGCTTGGTCGTGCCGATCTTGTTCTTGCCCTTCTTAGGCTCGCGCTGCTCGTCGAGCACGCGGTGATACGGCAGCACGAGGTGCGCGCAATCGCTGATGAGCAGGTTGCGCGCACCTCGTGCTGCCCTATCACCGCGCGCTCGATGAGCAGCGCGAGCAACTAAAAGGTCGCGGCAAGATCGCAAGACCAAGCGCGGGATCGGACCGGCCTACGGCGACAAAGCCGCGCGCACCGGGCTCCGGATGGCCGACCTGATGCAACCGGAAGTGTTCACGAAAAAACTGCAGGCCAAGATGCGCGAGAACAACAGCATCCTGAAAGCGCTCGGCGCGAAGCCGATTTCGTTCGCGCAGGTGAACGAGGATTTTCTCGCGGCGGGCGAGCGCTTGCGGCCCTTCGTGGCCAACACGGTCGTCTACCTGCACGAGGCGTTGCAGGCGGGGAAAGAATTCTCTTCGAAGGCGCGCAGGGGACGTTCCTCGACATCGATCACGGGACTTATCCGTATGTCACTTCGTCGAACACGACTGCCGGCGGCGCCTGCATCGGTTCCAGCTGGCACCGGATGGATCGCGTGCTCGGGGTGATGAAGGCTTACACCACGCGCGTAGCGATCGCTGCCGACCGAGGATCCGGAAATCGCCGACATGCTGCACGACATGGGACGCGAGTTTGGTGCGACTACTGGACGCGCGCGCCGGTGCGGTTGGTTCGACGCGGTCACGAGCCGTTACGCCACGATCAACGGGATTGACGAACTCGCGATCACCAATCTCGACGGGCTCGCGGTCGATCCGATCAAGGTCTGCGTCGGTTACCGGCTCGACGGCAAACAAATCGAAGTGCCGCCGAGCGATGCCGCGCAGCTCGAGCGCTGCGAGCCGGTGTACGAAACTTTCAAAGGCTGGAAACGCTCCACCGAGCGCGCGCGCAAGATGACGGATTTGCCTAACGAGGCCCGCGCCTACGTGAAAAAAATCGCGGAATTAACCGGCGCGCGGCTTTCCATCGTGAGCGTGGGCCCATCGCGCGGGCAGACGCTGATTCTCTAGCGTCGCGGGAATTTATGGCCGTGCCAGTGCAAGCGATCCCGCGTCACGTCGCGATCATCATGGACGGCAACGGCCGCTGGGCGAAAGAGCGCGGTCAGCCGCGAATCAAGGGCCACGAGCAGGGCGCGGAAGCGGTCGGCTCCTGCGTCGAAGGCTGCGGCGATCTGCGGATCGAGTATCTCACGCTCTACGCTTTCTCGGCGGAAAACTGGCAGCGTCCGAAAGCCGAAGTGGCGGCCTTGATGCATTTGCTGGAGCGTTTTTTGAAAGAGAAAACGCCCGAGCTCTTGGAAAAAAACGTGAAGCTGCAGGGCCATCGGTCGGCTAACCGATTTGCCGGCCGGGTGTCAGCGGCAGCTGCATAAATCGATCGAGCAGACCTCGGGCAACAACGGGCTCACCCTCATCCTGGCGCTGAGTTACGGCGGCTGGATTGTCGATGGCGTAAAGAGCCTGCTCCGCGAGGTGGAGCTCGGTCGATCCGGCGCTGTGGAGATGTTCAGCAAACACCTCTACACCCGATATTATCCGGACCCGGACCTCCTCATTCGCACTTCGGGCGAGATGCGGATTTCGAATTTCCTGCTCTGGCAATTGTCGTATACCGAGATGTCACTGACGCCGAAAATGTGGCCTTCGGAAGGAAGATCTCTTCGCCGCGGTGCAGGAATACGGCCAACGGCAGCGCCGCTACGGACGCTCCAGCTAGCGCAGCAGCTCGGGATATTTCTCCTCGGCGACGGCGGTGCAGCGGGCGAGCACGGCGGAGGGCGTATCGAGCTGCAACACTTCCGCGAGGAACTGCTGGCACTCTTGCGCGCTCAGGCGTTGCACGGCGCTTTTCACCCGGGGCACGAGAGTCGACCCGACGCTGAGCTCATCCATCCCCAGGCCTAACAAAAGCGGAGTGAACAGAACTTCACCCGCCATCTCGCCGCAGACGCCGACCCAGATGTCATTCGCATGCGCGGCATCGGCCACCATCTTCAAAAGCCTAACGACTCCTGGATGCGTCGGTTCGTAAAGTTGCGCCACCCGCTCGTTCGTGCGGTCGATCGCGACCGCGTACTGGATCAGGTCGTTCGTTCCGATGCTAAAAAAATCGACTTCGCGTGCGAGCAAGTCCGCAGCGAGGCGGCCGTCGGCACCTCGATCATCGCGCCGATCTGAGATCGTCGGCGAAAGCCAGGCCTTCCGGCGCAACTCGTTTTGCATTCCGCCACGAGCTCCTGGCCGCGGCGCACTTCATCGACCGGAGATCATCGGAAACATCATCTTCACGTTGCCCACGGCGGAGGCACGGAGGATGGCGCGGAGCTGGGTCTTGAAAATCTCAATGTTCTCGAGACAAAAGCCGAATCGCGCGCCAGCCGAGGAACGGGGTCTTCGTCGCCGGTCTCGAGGCTCTCCGCGAGTTTCTCACCGCCGAGATCGAAAGTGCGAATGATCGACGGATGGGGCGCGACGCTTTGCGCGACACTGTGATAAATGGCGAATTGCTCCTCCTCAGTCGGCCACTTCGCTGGTTGAGATAGAGAAATTCCGTGCGGTAGAGGCCGACGCCTTCTGCGCCATTGCTGAGCACGGCCTCCACTTCGTCGGGCAGCTCAATGTTGGCCGAGAGCACGATATGGCGCCCGTCGCTGGTGGTGGATTTGGTTTCGCGCAGCCCGGTGAGCTGTTCGGTGATCGCACCCTGGCGGCGCTCGAGTTCGCGATATTCGCGCAGCGTCTCCTCGTTAGGCTCGAAGCGGTCGGAGATAGCCATCGATCAGGACCTCAACGCCGGAGGCGAGCGTCTCGGTCGCGTCGTGCAGGCCGGAGGGGATGCCTAACGAACGGGACATGATCGAGGTGTGCGAGGTCTTGCTCCCGAGATCGAGGGGCGAGGCCGGAACCCTTCGCGGTTCATCGTCGCGGTGTCGGAGGGCGTGAGATTGTGCGCGATCAGGACGTGCGGCGATTCTGGCATCGCGAGGGAAGGGGCGCGGCGCTTTGCCCTGGAGACTTGCGGATGACCCGGCGGGTCACGTCCTGGATGTCTAGCGCGCGCTCGCGCAGATGGGATCGTCGATCTTGCTTCAGCGAATCGACGTAACGATTCGGGCGACTTCCTGGAAAACGAACTCCACATTGCAGTGTTCGGTTTCGAGTTTGCGCAGCACTTCGTCGATCAGCGTCTGGTCCTCGACCACGAGCAGATGGGCGTCGAAAATTCCCGCGTCCTTCGCGCCGATCGCTTCCGCGATCTGCTGCTGCATCTCGAGAATCTGCACCCGCGTCTGGGATCAGGCGCGGTCTCGAAGCGCGCGATTTCGTCGGTCGACCTGCTCCGGGCTCGATCGGGTAACGGACGACGTCATCCGTTTCCATGGTGAAGACGTAGGCCAAAAGCGATGCGGGTGCCACCTGTCCCTGTAACGTTTTTCCCCGTGTGCACTGGTCATTCCGGTAAAAGACTATCCGGAAGGTCAACTACTCTTCGTTGAAACGCGATTCCACCAGCGCCTCGATCTCGCGGATCGCTTCAGCCGCATCCGGGCCGTTAATGAGCCCCCTGACCGGCCGCGAGCATCATGAGCCCATGATGCTTTTGCCATTGATCTCTTCGCCTTCCCTCGCCACCCAGATCTCGCAACGGAACCGGCTCGCCACCCGCACGAACATGGCGGAGGGACACGCGTGGAGGCCGAGACGGTTCACAATCGTGATTTCCTTCTCCACCTTTCACTCGCGCCGGGGGTGCCGCGTCGATTCAATAATCCCATTTATGCTTCTTCCTTCGTCTCCATCCGACCGAGCGAGCGCTCGTTAAATTCCAGAGCACTATTCTTGCCCAAACCCTTCAGCTTTTGATCCATCGCCGCCACTTCGATCAGGCGCGCGACATGCGACCAGGCCGCACCGGAATGGTGATGTGCGGATTTCAATCTTCAGAATCTCGTAAAGCTCGCGGTCCAGACCGATTTTATCCACTTCTTCGAGGTCCTGCCAATCCTTTAGCGTCACCAGCGAGATCGAGCCCCGTTTCTCGATCCGGATCGCCGTCCGAAGATCGAGACCGCGTTGATGATCCCGATGCCGCGCACTTTCCATGTGGTAGCGGGTCAAATCCGGCGCGGTCGCGACCAGTTCGCGGCCCTCCACGATTTGATCCGGGTGACGTCGTCGGCCACGAGGCTGTAGCCGCGTTCGATCAGCCCGAGCACGCGCTCGCTTTTCCCGACTCCGCTCGCGCCGCGGATGCACGCCAACGCCGAGGATGTCGACCATGCTCCCGAATTCGGTGACGGTCGGCGAGAAATCCAGCTCGAGCGCGATGGTGGCTGCGTTGATGAATTTCAGTCGTGATCATCGGCGTGCGGAACACCGCGATGTGCGCCTGGGTGATCGCGAGTAGTTCAGGCGAGAGATGGAAACCGCGGAAATGACCAGGCAGGGAATTTTTGGTCGCAGAGCACGCGGAACTGCGGACCGAGAGATCCTTGAGATAAGCGTGTTCCCCGAGGACCTGGACACACTCCCGGCGAAGTAGGTGTAGAATCCGGCGAGCGCCAGCCCGGGACGATTGATCGTCGGCTCGCGGATGCGCCGTTCGAAGCCGACGGGTTCGCCTTTCGAGTTTCAACTGCAGCCCTTTGGCGTGCTCCTTAAAAAAACCGCCCACCGGGTCCACGGGGATGTTCTCATCCGCTGCACGCTCCGGGAGGAGATCGTCTGGACAGCTGCCGCACTCATCGCCGGAAGTTGTATCGCGGAAGGGGCGCGAATTCCAAGAAGCATTCAGAGCAGGCGAATTGCCTAACGAACGATTCCGCGCGCCACGTACAGCGCGGCCCGGAGCTTTTCGATCCGGCGGGATTCACGCCGAAATCGTAATAGCCGGTGCGCGCGGCCGAGCGAGCCGCGAGCGTGCGCGGCGCGACCCGCAGCTCGACCGTGAGGTCATCGACGAAACCCGCGAGCGCGGAGCGGCACTGCCACATGCAGGAAATTTTCGCCTTGGTCCACCACTTTCGTGCGCGGCAGGGTGCGAGGGCGCGAATTTCCGGCCACGCGTCATCGCGGGCGAGGAAGGGGAGCGACCGCGTGGCGCGAATCGGTCGCCGCTTCGGTCGAGACGCAATTCGGGGAGGCGGGGCAGGGAGGGAAGTCCCATCGCGGAACAACGGGAGACAGCGGGAGGGCGAGGGGAAAAGCGTCGCCCAACAAGTCGACGGCGACAGGGTTGTGCCCTGCGAGCAGGCTCGCTAGACTCAGACCCCCATGAGATATTACCTCCCGCCCGCGCCTTTGGCATTGTCGTCCTGCTCCTGCAGCACCAGCTGCGCGGAGCTTGCCTAACGACGTCGGCGTGCGCCAGCACCAAGCCCGCAAGGCCTCGCATCACCCGATCGTCGCGAATCGATAATCCGGCGGCGAAAGGTCCGGCTCGCATCCTGGTGAATCTCACCATTCAGCAGGCTTTTTTTTACCGAGGCCAAAGCATTTTTAATGGGCGGGAGCATCCGGCCGCCGCGACCACGAAACGCCGCCCGGGAAATACCACGTCATCCAGAAAGATGCGCACCATGTCTGCCACATACGGCGTGTTCCGAAAATCGCCGCGTCGTCAGCAACACCAAGAACAGTGGACCAAGACACGCGCTTCCGTGGGCGCTTCGATGCCTTATTTCCTCCGCTTCCTCGATGGCTACGGGATGCGCGCCGGGTTTGTCCCGCGCTATCGCGCCTCGCATGGCTGTATCCGGATGCCGATCGAGATGGCGCAACCAGACGCGGCGAAGGTCGGCACGAGCGTGGAAGTGGTGGAGCCAGGGATACCGGTCAAGCCGTAGGCCGTTCGCGGCGGGTGGCAGGATTTAGGGCGACGTCAGCCGGCGCTCCCGTAAATCGCCGCATGAATTGGGTCGATTTGCAGGCTCTTTTTGGCGCGGATGAGGTCGCGCTCGACGAGCCCACCCGCCGCCGCGATAAATGGTTCGCCACCGAGGTCGTCGTCTTTCCGCAAAACACCGAACAGGTAAGCCGGCTGTTGTTTTGCTTCGGAACGCCAGATCCCTGTGACCGCGCGTGGCGCCGGCTACGGCTACGTCGGCGGTTGCGTCCCGATGCAGGGCGGCATCTCGCTCTCGCTCGAGCGAATGAATCGGATCAAGGAAATCAATTTCACCGACGCCGTCGCGATCGTGGAACCCGGGGTGATCACCGGTGAGTTGCAGGCCGCGGTGCGCGCGCAAAAACTTTTTTACCCGCCCGATCCGGCGAGTCTCGCGCATTGCAGCATCGGCGGGAACGTCGCCACGAACGCAGGTGGGCCCGCGTTGTCTCAAGTACGGCGTGACCCGCCACTACATCGTCGGGCTCGAGGTGGTGCTGGCGAGCGGCGAGGTCTTGCGCACGGGCGGCCGGGTGCACAAAAACAAAACCGGCTTCGACCTGATCGGGCTTTTCGTCGGCTCCGAGGGAATGCTCGGCGTCGTCACGGAAATCACCGTGCGGCTGCTCCCGCTTCCGCCAGCGCGCGCGACCTTATCGTGCTCGTTCGCGACCATGGCGGAGGCCGCGGCCACCGTGCAGGCGATCTTTGCGGCCGGCTTTTTGCCTTCGTCAGCTCGAGATCGCGGATCATTTTACCCTCGAAGCCGCGCGCGCGGAGCACGGCCGCGGCGCTGATTCCGCGAGGGAAACGCACACTTGCTCGTCGACGTCGACGGCCAAGAGGCGACGGTGCGCAGCGAAGCGGCGGCGCTGGAAAAACTAATCGCCGGCCGGCAGCCGAACTCGCTCACCATCGCCACCACCGAGGATGGCTCAGAAAAGCTCTGGGCCTTGCGTCGCGAGTTCAGCAATTCCCTCCGTGCGACCGGCCTGACCAAACTGAACCAGGACATCGTGGTGCCGCGGAGCCGGCTCGTCGATCTGGTCGAGTTCGCGGGCCGCCTTGCAGGCTCGGCACGGATTCCCGATCGCCGACTTCGGTCACGCGGGCGACGGCAACATCCACGTCAACATCATGGCCGCAAATTACGAAGGACCGAGCGGTGCAGGCGACGGGTCGAGGCAGGCGCTCGATGAATTATTCGCGCAAGTCCTCGCGTGGGGCGGAGTCATCACCGGTGAGCATGGCATCGGCCTCGCGAAGAAACGCTGGTGGCCGCAGGCGACGAGCGAGGTCTCGCGCGCGGTGCACCAGCGGTTGAAACAGGCCCTCGATCCCGGCAACATCCTCAATCCCGGAAAATTTCTGCTCTAGCGGGGCCTGCAAGCCACCTGGGACGATGGGGTTGCTCCATGCCGATTTTGTGGCATAGTTCGCAACTCAGTTTACGCGCATTTACGGTCTGCCGACCGAATCTTTAGTAGGTGCGCTTCTCTTCAGTCTCGCGCTGAAGTCTTTGCCTTTCGATGAAATCAGGGAACACTCATTCACACCATTGCGGTCTGCCTCTCGTCATTCGCCGCACTCTTCATCCCCTCCGCTTCCGCGCAGACCGCCGTGCCGGCGAAGATGAAGCACACCAAGAAGCAGAATCGTCTGACCGACGACCTCCTCCTGCGGGTTGACCCCATGGGTTACACGCCGCCGCCCAGCCTTGAGATCAATCTGGGCCAGCCCGCCGCCGCGCGTTTCCCGTGGAAACAACAGATCGTCACCACCGTTTTCTGGATTGGCGAGAACCCGAGCGGGAACAACCCGGTGCCGAATCACGCCAGCAGTTGGGACGCTTCCTGGGCGCGCAACTACGGCGGCTACGACAATCCGAACAGGTCGCAGCGCAACAACTACATCCCGGTCAATTTTACCCCGCGCCAGAATCCCTTTTACTGCGCGCTCCCTTACAACGACAAGGCGCGCGAAGGCCATCGGCCGGAAGCGCCGAAGGTGATTCCGTGGTTTAAGGAAGCCTACAAGGGGCCGGCGGTCTCGGTCTGCAAGGATCGCTGGATCGCGATCCGTAAAGGTAACCGCACGGTTTACGCCCAATGGGAGGATGCCGGTCCGTTCCGCACCGATCACTGGGAATATGTTTTCGGCAACGAACGCCCGAAACCGAATCTGAATCACGGCGCCGGGCTCGACGTTTCGCCCGCGGTCCGCGACTACCTTGGCTTGCAGGATACGGACGTGACCGATTGGAAATTTGTCGATTTCAAGGATGTGCCGCCCGGCCCGTGGACGAAACACGGCGACAACAACACCTTCGTCATCAACGCCCGCAAAGCGGAGAGCGAAGTGGCCAGCGCGCAGAAGAAGAGCTCGACGATTTTCACTCGTTAGGCTGGCTTTGCCTCGGCGCATTTTCGTTCTCCTGCTGCTCCTCGGTGGGGCGGTTGCCGGCGCTGCCGGCGAGGGCAAACTTCTGCGCGGGAAAGCGGCGATGGGCGATTGGACCGGCGACGCACCGGGAGTCCGTCGCCAAATCACGGTCGCCGATCTCCCGCCGCCTAACGACACCGCTTCGGCAGACAACGGTCCCCGCGTAGTTCCGCGCCCCGTCGGCGCGCAGCTGAGGGTGCCGGCTGGCTTTAAGATCGAGGAATATGCCCGCGGGTTTCGGGATCCGCGCTTCCTGCGCACCGCGCCCAATGGCGACCTCTTCGTCACGGAAAGCCGCCACGACCAGATCCGCGTCCTGCGGGACACGAATGGCGATGGCAAGCCCGACCTAAACCAGGTCTTTGCCGACAGCGGGCTGAACGATCCGTTCGGGATCGCCTTTTATCCGCCCGGGCCCGATCCGCAATATCTCTACGTCGCGAACACGGACGGCGTGATTCGTTTTCCCTATCGCAACGGCGACCTGCAGGCGCGCGGCGCGGCGGAAAAGCTCGGCGCGGAACTATCGCCGGGCGGTCTGCTCCGCGGCGGCGGGCACTGGACGCGCGGTCTCGATTTTTCTCCCGACGGGAAAAAGATGTTCGTCTCGATTGGCTCGGCCTCGAATGTCTCCGACGACGCCGCGGAAGCGGATCGCGCGCGGATTTTCGAGTTCAATCCCGATGGCACGGGCCGCAAAGTTTACGCGTGGGGAATTCGCAATGCGGTCGGCATCGCCGTGCGCCCCGGCACCGATGAGCTCTGGATGAGCACCAACGAACGCGACGGACTCGGCGACGATCTTGTGCCCGATTACATCAGCCACGTCACGCCGCGCGGCTTTTATGGCTGGCCTTGGTTTTACCTCGGCAATCACCAGGACCCGCGAGAAAAAGGAAAGCACCCGGAGCTGGCCGCTCGCGTGCTCGTTCCCGACGTGCTCGTGCAGGCGCATTCGGCTTCGCTCAACCTTTGTTTTTATACTGGCAGCCAATTTCCCGAGGAATATCGGGGCGATATTTTCGCGGCCTTTCACGGCTCGTGGAATCGGAGTCGCCGTACCGGCTACAAGATCGTGCGCGTGCCGTTGACGACCGGGAAAGCGACCGGCGTTTACGAAGATTTCGTGACCGGTTTCGTGACGCCGCAGGGCGACGTCTGGGGTCGGCCGGTCGGTGTGACAGTGGCAAAAGATGGCAGCCTGCTCTTCAGTGAGGATGGACACGGCGTGATTTACCGGGTCAGCGCGACTCGTTAGGCAAATCGACTTCCTGCCCGTCGTATCGTAGTTTCGCGTGTGACCCAGCCCTCGATCAAATCGCTCCACCTCGAGGAGCTGACGCAACAGCTCGTCGCCCAGAAGCAGCCGGCTTATCGCGCGAAGCAGATCACCGACTGGCTCTACCAAAAGCGCGTCGAATCCTTCGCCGCGATGACCGATCTCCCGGCGAGCATGCGCGATTGGCTGGCGGAGAGTTTCGCGTTCGTTAGGCCGGAAGTGGTCCGCGTCCTCGGCTCCAAGGACACGACCCGCAAATTTCTTTTCCGCCTCGCCGATGGGAACTTGATCGAGTCGGTTCTCATTCCGGCGTCGCCCGCGCTTTACGGCGAGACGTCCGATCGCCGGACCGCCTGCGTTTCCACCCAGGTCGGCTGCGCTTACGGCTGCAAATTTTGCGCGAGCGGGCTCGACGGTTTTACCCGCAATCTCGACGCCGGCGAGATCGTTGATCAACTCCTCGCGATCGAGCGGGAAAGCGGCGAGCGGATCGACAACATCGTCTTCATGGGGATGGGCGAACCGCTCGCCGATCTCCCCAACCTGCTCCGCGCGATCCGCATCATTAACGCGCCTTGGGGCATGGAAATCGGCGCGCGCCACATCACCATCTCGACCAGCGGACTCGCCCCGCAGATCCGCCAACTCTCCGAGGAACCGACGCAATTTCGGCTCGCCATTTCCCTCCACGGTGCGACCGATGCGGTCCGCGATCAGATCATGCCGGTGAATCGCAAATACCCGCTCACCACGCTCCTCGAAGCCTGCGACGAATACGTCCGGCAGAAGAAACGGCTGATGTTCGAATACATCCTCATCGCCGGCGTGAACGATGCCGACGAACAGGCGCACGCCCTCGCCCGGCACGCGCTCCGCCTCTCAGCGAAAATTAATCTCATCCCTTACAACACGGTCGAAGGCTTGGACTGGTCGCGGCCCTCGCGCAATCGCCAGGAGACCTTTCTTCACATCCTGCGCGAGCACGGCGCGGTCGCGACTTTGCGCCGGGAGAAAACGCACCAGTCGATCATCAGTTCCGACTGCTTGAGATCGATCAGGTTTTCCGCCAGCATGAAGCCGACGCCTTCGTGGTCGACCAGTGCCTTGCCGAAGGCGTGGCGGCGGCAGGCATAGTCGGTGGCGATTTCGTTGGCGCGGATCGCCAGACCCAGCCAGCGCATGCAGTGCGAAAGCCGCGCCGGGCTGAGGCGGATTTGCGCGTATTTGAACCCGTCTCCAGCAGCCCCGAGCATCTGGTCGGCCGATACGCGAAGGTTGTCGATCTCGATCTCGGCATGGCCGCCGGGCATCGAACTGTCGATCGTGTCCAGCACCCGCAGCGTGCGGATCGCCGAATCCGGGCAGGTCGACCAGGAACAGGCATGCGCCGTCGTCCGACTTGGCCATGACGATGCCGACCTTGGCGCCTTGGGCGCCGGTGATGAACTTCTTGCGCCCGTTGATGACCCAGTGATTGCCGTCCAGCCGGCATGTAGTCTGCATCATCGACGGATCGGAGCCCGCGCCACCTTCGTCGGCCGGCTCGGTCATGAAGAACGCCGAGCGGGCCTTGCCGGAAACCAGCGGCGCCAGAAAGCGGGCCTTCTGTTCGGTGCTGCCGACCTTACCGAGCAGATACATGTTGCCTTCGTCGGGCGCCATCGTGTTGCAGGCCAACGGCCCCAGCGGCGACAGGCCGGTCTTGATCAAGGCTATCGCGGTCTCGCGCTGCGTGAGATGCGATCCATCGGCAAGAATGTGCGGGGTCAGGACGCCGGCCACACGCGCCTTGTCGCGCAGTTCCTGCACCAGTTCGTCGCTCGGGCCGTGCGAACCCGTCCGCGGGTCCTTCTCGTAGGGGATCACGGTGGTGCGGATGAAAGCTTCGATGTCAGCGGCGATGGCGTCGGCTCGATCAGTCATGGATGCTCCGGTCGATCTCCGCTGCGCGGAGCCTTGGCGGCTGGGCCTTCGGTCGCGTAAGCCCGTCACGCCGCGCCCCCACGGCGTGACGGTGTCATGGCTTAACCAGCCTGATCACGCCGGGCAAGCTGACGCAAGCGCCAGGCGCCAAAGGCAGACGTCGGCGACGGCTACTCTCTGGAATACGGAACGGGGGCCGTCTTTGCAGACGACCCCCGTTCAAAACATTGCTTTGAAAAAGCGTGAAACGTTACTCGACGATTTCGACGACGCGGCGGGTTCGTGGCTCTACCAGAACCGCGCGGCCGTTGACGACGGTATAGCGATAGCCCTGCGCGCTGTATTCCTCCGGCACGTCGTAATAGGTCACGCCCGCTTCGGGCAGTACCGTGCCGACGCGGAAATCGCCCTGATATTCGTAAGACGGGTGGTGCCGTTCGACCACATAGCTGTGGAAGCGCGGGCGCTGGTCGATGCCGAGCACCCCGTTCACGCCGCCCACCACGCCGCCGATGACGCCACCGACCACGGCGCCCACCGGACCGGCTGCGCGTTCGCCTTCTCTTGACCCGCGTTCCACGCCGCCAGGAACGCCCTGGGCTTGCGCCATGACAGGCAGTGCCACGACGGCGACAAGGGCGGTTATTCCGATCAATCGGCGGATCATGATAGCTCCAGTAATGTTGGATGAGATGACGACATAATCGATGAGAGCCGATTAGGTTCCCTTCGCGAGCCAGTCATCGCGAGCGCGCTGCGCTATTTCGCCCGGTTCACCGCTTCCACGATCCACCTCCGCACCGCGCCAATCCTGCGGTCGCGCGCCTGTTCGGTGCGCGACACCAGATAGATCGTTTCGTGATAGGCGCCCTCGAAGGCAAACGGCGCGACCAGCTTCTTGCCGAAGCCCGGCCGCGTCTTGATCAGCGGCGTCATCGCCAGGGTGACGCCGAGCCCGTGTTCGGCGGCCTCCAGCATAGCCGGGACGCTGTCGAGCCAGAGATGGCCGCGCGGGATGAGATGCGAAAGGCCGGCCTCCCTGAGCCAGGACGGCCAGGAGCGCGGCTGCGTGGTCAGATGGATCAGCACCTGGCGTGACAGATCCTCGGGCGTCCGCAGTCCGCCCTTGATCAGTGCAGGCGCGCAGACCGGCAATCCCTTCACCGTGATCAGCGGTTCGAATTTCAACCCGGTCGAGTGTTCCCGGCCATAGCGGATCGCGACATCGACGCGCGATGAATTGAAGTCGGCATATTGGTGCGTGGCTTCGATCCGCAGTGTCAGGCCGGGGTTGCGTTGCTTGAAATCCGGCAGCGCCGGGAGCAGCACGGCGGAGGTGAAAAACGGCAGCGAACTGATCCAGAGTTCGCTCGTCGCGCCGCGGCGCTGTTGCAGCATGTCGCGGCCGGCGTCCTGCAGCGTTGCCAGCGCCACCGAGATCTTTGCCAGATAGCGCTCGCCGTCGGCGGTCAGCCGCACCGAGCGCGCGCCGCGCACGAACAGCTTTGTGCCGAACTGTTCTTCCAGCCCGCGGATCTGGTGGCTGACCGCCGACGGGCTGAGCGACAGGTCGCGCGCGGCGCGGCGAAAGCTCAATTGCGTGGCGGCGCGCTCGAACGCCAGCAGCGCGGTCAGCGGCGGGATGCTCCGGAACGAGGACCCGGGGGCTTCCGATAGGTGAATATTGCTCATCTGAAGTGAGAAAATCCCCTTTGTTTAGGCCTCTGCTCTCGGTGAGACTAGCTTATCGCTTAACATTATTCACCTGAGGATATTCAGCCCGTGGCGATTTTCGAGCCCTTAGGTCAGCCCCACCACTGGAAGCCCTCCGCGCTGGCCGCGGGTCCGTTCGCGGGTCTGCAGGGCGGGGCGGTTGCCAGCCTGTTGACGGCGGAGATCGAGGCACAGGCGGAGCTGCGCAAGTGGGGTACGGCGATATCGGCCTCGGCCTGGTTCCTGCGGCCGACGCCGATGACGGATTTGCGGACGCAGCTCTCGGTCGTCAGCGAAGGCCGCGTCAGTGTGGTCGACAATACGCTGTGGCCGGCCAATGAAGATCAGCCTTGTGCCACCGTGCGGGTGACGCTGGCGCGCGAGCGCGGGGTCGAAATATCAGGTTTTGCCGGGCCCGTGGGCGACGCCGCCGATCCGACCCGGTTTCCGGTCCGCACCCGGCGGGCGGCTCATGGCAAGCCGTGGTTCATGGACGCCATGGAGGCCCGCGAAGGCTGTGGCGTTGCCTGGTTCCGGCTTCATCACGCCGTCATCGACGGCGGGGGATCCCTGCCGTTGTCGTCGGTGCTGGGGCCGGCGGACTGGACCCATGGCATCAACCGGCCATTCCAGAACGTGGTCGCTGATCCTAACCCGAACCTGACGGTTCAGCTGTTCAGGCAGCCCTCCGGTCCGTGGGTCGGCGTGCGCGCGGAAACGAGGTGGCGGCCCGTGGGCGGGCTAGGCACCGGCAGCGGCGCGCTGCTCGACATTAACGGTGAAATCGGCCGGGTCTCGATGTCGGTGATCCTGGTGCCGTTTCCCAAAGAGGCGGCCGGGCCCGTCTCGAAGCCGGTGCCGGCGGCCGGTTAATTCCCCGGCAAAGCGTCACTTCTGCGTGTCTGCGTCCTGTTAAGCAGATCACATGGATTCAGGTTAACGTGACTTAAATAGACGGTGGCCGAAAACATCGGTAAAACCGCTACGTTGCCTGATCCATTTGAAGAGAAACGCATTTATGGCCACCGCTCCCGGCGTCCGGCGTTCCGAACTCGGTGAAGCATTGCGCGCCTGCCGCGACGCCTTCATCGGCGTCGGCGTCATGAGTTGCATGATCAACCTGCTGTATCTGACCGGCTCGATCTTCATGCTCGAGGTCTACGACCGCGTGCTGCCGAGCCGCAGCGTGCCGACCCTGGTCGGCCTGGTCATTCTCGCCGCCGGCCTCTACATCGCGCAGGGCTTTCTCGACCTGCTGCGCGGCCGCATCCTCGGCCGCATCGGCACCTCGCTCGACGAAGCCATCAATGCCCGCGTGTTCGAAACCGTGGTGCGCCTGCCGCTGATGGTCGGCAACCGCAACGAGGGCCTGCAGCCGCTGCGCGATCTCGACAATGTCAGGTCGTTCCTCGGCAGCATGGGGCCGGGCGCGTTCTTCGATCTGCCCTGGCTGCCGTTTTATCTCGCGATCTGCTTCGCGTTCCACTGGCTGCTCGGCACCACCGCTCTGGTCGGCGCCATCATTCTGGTGACGCTGACCCTGATCACCGAATTCATGTCGCGCCAGCCGGCCCGCGACGCGATGACGCTGGCGGCGCGGCGCAACGATCTTGCCGCCACCAGCCGACGCAATGCCGAAGTGCTGGTCGCGATGGGCATGTCCGGACGGCTGACCAAGCGCTGGACCGAGGCCAACGAAAGCTATCTGGCCGGCAACCAGCACGCCAGCGACGTCGCCGGCGGTCTCGGCGCGGTCGCCAAGGTCCTGCGCATGATGCTGCAATCGGCCGTGCTCGGGGTCGGCGCCTATCTCGTCATTCACCAGGAAGCCACCGGCGGCATCATCATCGCCGGCTCGATCCTGAGCGCGCGGGCGCTGGCGCCGGTCGATCTCGCGATCGCGCACTGGAAGGGTTTTGTCGCCGCGCGCCAGAGCTGGCATCGCCTCAACAAGCTGCTGACACAGATGCCGGCGGCGGCCGAGCAAACCCTGCTGCAGAGCCCGTCGAAGCGGCTGTCGGTCGAAGGCGTTACCATCGCGCCGCCCGGCGATCAGCGGGTCATCGTGCAGGACATCACCTTCGCGGTCGAGGCCGGCTCTGGCGTCGGCGTCATCGGTCCGAGCGGATCAGGCAAGTCGTCGCTGGTGCGCGCGCTGGTCGGCGTCTGGACGCCGTTCCGCGGCAAGGTGCGGCTCGACGGCGCGGCGCTCGACCAGTGGTCATCCGACGTGCTCGGCCGTCATGTCGGCTATCTGCCGCAGGACGTCGAATTGTTCGCAGGAAGTGTGGCGCAGAACATCAGCCGTTTCGATCCCGACGCCAAATCGGAAGCGATCATCGCCGCCGCCAAGGAAGCCGGCGTGCACGACATGATCATCAAGATGCGCGAAGGCTATGACAGCCAGATCGGCGAGCAGGGCACCTCGCTTTCGGCGGGACAGGCGCAGCGCGTCGGGCTGGCGCGGGCGCTGTACGCCGATCCGTTCCTGATCGTGCTCGACGAGCCGAACTCCAATCTCGACAGCGAGGGCGACGAGGCGCTGACCCGCGCGATTCGCGGTGCCCGCGAGCGCGGCGCCATCGTGGTCGTGGTGGCGCACCGGCCGGTCGGAATCGAGGCGGTCGATCAGCTGCTGGTGCTGAAGGACGGCCGCATGCAGGCGTTCGGTCCGAAGGAAACCGTGCTCGGCCAGGTGCTGCAGCGCGTGTCGCCGCCGCCGCCGATCAAGATCGTTTCCGATGCGGGAGCCAAGTCATGATCCCGAAATCCAAGAGCGAGCTGAAGGGCGCGCAGCGCTCGATCCGGGAGCATCTGATCATCGGCGGCGTGGTGATGCTGGTGCTGACCGTTGGCTTCGGCGGCTGGGCCTCGACCGTGCCGATCTCGGGCGCGCTGATCGCGCCGGGCGCGGTGGTGGTCGATTCCAACGTCAAGAAAGTGCAGCACCCGACCGGCGGCGTGGTCGGCGAGGTGCGCGTGCACGACGGCGACACCGTCAAGGCCGGCGACATCGTGGTGCGGCTCGACGAGACCGTGGTGAAGGCGAGCCTTGCCATCGTGGTCAAGACGCTGAACGGGCTGTGGGCGCGCGCGGCGCGGCTCGAAGCCGAACAGCGCGGCGTCGACAAGATCAGGTTTCCGCAGCAGCTGCTCGATCAGGCCAGCGATCCCGACGTGCGCGATGTGATGGCGAGCGAAACCAAATTGTTCGAGGTCCGCGTCAACGGACGCGCCGGCCAGAAGGCGCAGTTGCGCGAGCGCGTCACCCAGCTCAACGAGGAAATCGCGGGCCTGACCGCGCAGGAGCAGTCGAAGGACAAGGAAATCGCGCTGGTCGAAAAGGAACTGATCGGCGTGCGCCAGCTCTACGACCAGCATCTGGTGCAGATCTCGCGCCTGACCACGCTGGAGCGTGACGCGGCGCGGCTGAACGGCGAGCGCGGCGCAGTACATCGCCTCGCGCGCGCAGGCCAAGGGCAAGATCACCGAGACCGAACTGCAGATCATCCAGGTCGACAAGGACATGGTCAGCGAGGTCTCCAAGGATCTGCGCGAGACCAACGACAAGATCGGCGAGTTCGTCGAACGCAAGGTCACCGCCGAGGACCAGCTGCGCCGCATCGACATCCGCGCGCCGCAGGACGGCATGGTGCTGCAGTCGACGGTGCACACCGTCGGCGGCGTCATCACCGCCGGCGACGCCATCATGATGATCGTGCCGCAGGCCGACGCGCTCTCGGTCGAGGCCAAGGTCAATCCGCAGGACATCGACAAGCTGCAGATCGGCCAGAAGACGCTGCTGCGGCTGTCCGCCTTCAACCAGCGCACCACGCCGGAACTGAACGGCGCCGTCACCCGCGTCTCGGCCGACGTCACCACCGACCAGCGCACCGGGCAGAGCTACTACACCATCCGCGTCTCGATGCCGCCGGAAGAAGTCGCCCGCCTCGGCGACAACAAGATCATCCCGGGCATGCCGGTGGAAGCCTTCGTGCAGACCGGCGACCGCACCATGTTCTCGTATTTGATGAAGCCGCTGAGCGACCAGCTGATGCGCTCGTTCAGGGAGAAGTGACGGCGTCGCGCGTCGCCATCCCGTCGTCCCTGCGAACGCAGGGACCCATAACCACAGGGATTGGCGGTTAGGCGAAGTCGTCCAACAGCGTTCGTCAAACGACAGGCCGCGGCGCATGGGTCCCTGCGTTCGCAGGGACGACGGCTATCCCAAATTCTTCAGCAGCAACTCCAGCGCCGTGTTCGCGAACGCCTGCATGTTGGCCTGACGGTCCGCGCTTCCCGTCTCCAGCGTGAACACGGCTGAGGCCGGCCCCGCCACCGCCATGCAGCTATGGCCGGCGGCGTCGCCGTAGCGGTTGCCGGTGGGTCCGGTAGCGCCGGTCTCTGACAGTCCCCAGTCGGTCGCAAAGCGCTGGCGCACCTGGCTCGCCAGCAGTTTGGCGTAAGGCTCCGACGACGAGCGAAAGCCCTTCATCGCTTCATCGGAGATATCCATCAACAGCCGCCGCGCGTCGCGGGTATAGACCACGGCGCCGCCGAGGAAATAGGCCGACGCGCCGGGCACCGAAAGCAGCGCCGCCGAGATCAGGCCGCCGGTGGACGACTCCGCAACCGCAATCGTCTGCTTGCGCGCGATCAGTTTGGCCGCGATTTGCTCGGCGATGCCAACGAGTTCCTTCATGAAAATTCAGCTCCGCTTCAGCAGGCGTTTGAGCAACGACTTCTTTTCCTCGGGGGGCTTTACCAGCGAGTTGTAGACCACGCGAATGAAGTTGGTGGAGGCGAGTTCGGTCGGCGCCCATTTCTTGTCGAGATCGGCGAACGGCTTTGCCGCGATCACGTCGGCTTCGCTCTTGCCTTCCTTGACCAGCTTCGCCATCCGGTCGCGCGCGGTCACGAGCATGGTGCGGTATTCGATCAGCGCCGCCTTGTCGGCGATCGGCCCGTGGCCAGGTACAATGCGGCTCTTGGCGTTGGTCAGCTTGATATAGGCGTCGGCGGCGGCGATCATGCCGGAGATGTTGCCGCCATTGGCGAAGTCGATATTGGGATAGCGGCCGTTGGTAAAGGTGTCGCCGGTCGCCAGCACGTTGGCGGTCTTGAACCAGACATAGGTGTCGCCGTCGGTATGGGCCCTTTGGATGTGCTTGAGGTCGGCGACGCGGCCGGGAAGCCTGATCTTGGAGAACACTTCGTAGGTGTCGGTCGGCAGCGCGCCTGCGGCGGCCGGCGGCGTCTTGGCGCCGGTCAGGCCGTTGGTGGTGCCGGCAGCCAGCCTGGTTTTGACGTTGACATGGGCGACGATGACGGCGCCGTCCTTGGCGAAGGCTTCGTTACCGCCGGTGTGGTCGCCGTGATAATGCGTGTTGATCAGGTATTTGACCGGCAGGTTGGAGATCGCAGAGATCGCGGCCTTGATCTTGTCGTGCAGCGGCGCGAACTGGCCGTCGACCATGATGATCCCGGTCTTTGCCACCGCCACGGTGATGTTTCCACCCTGGCCCTCGAGCATATAGACGTTGTCGCCGAGGTCGGTGGTCTTGATCTCGACTTTTGAAAAGTCGACCGGGGGCGGGGCGGCGGGTGCCGCCGGCGGCGGCGTTTGCTGCGCAAGGGCTGTGCCCGCCAACAGAAGAGTAGCGGCCATCGCCGCGCGTGCTGTCCGAATCATAAAACTCTCCCGGCGTTCAGTCTTGCTGCCCAGCTTCCTAGCATCCAAAGCGTTGGGCACCCAAATCTTGATACCTATGCCCTCCTAGCACAGGAGGGTCACGTTTGCCGAGTTGCGGTGCCCCGGTGGCCCTGATTGAATACGGCCAAAGAACCTGATGGCGTGGCTTGCAGGTCGACGCGAGCACACGCAGGCGAAGAGGAAACATCATGACGTCGCCGATCCCAGGTGGCGTGGATTGCGATCTGCATCCCGCCGTGCCTCATCTCACCACGCTCTTGCCGTACATGAACGACTACTGGCGCGACCAGGTGACGACGCGCGGCATGACCGATCTGGTCTCGCAGTCCTATCCGACCAATTCGCCGATCTCGGCGCGGCCGGACTGGCGGCCGGCGCAGGGCAAGCCGGGATCCAGCCTTGCCGACCTGCAGACCCAGGCGCTGGATCGGTTCGGCGTCAGCTACGGCATCTGCAATCCCTTGTATGGCGTGCAGATGGTGTTCTCCGAGGACATGCAGGACGCATTCTGCCGGGCGCTGAACGACTGGCTGGTGAAAGAGTGGCTCGACAAGGATGCGCGGCTGCGCGGTTCGATCGTGATCCCGACCCAGAGCGTCGAGAAATCCGTGGCGGAGATCGAGCGCTGCGCGCAGGACAAGCGCTTCGTCCAGGTGCTGATGCTGGTCATGGGCGACGTGCCGCTGGGCAAGCGCGCGCTGTGGCCGATCTATGCCGCCGCCGAACGGCTTGGCCTTGCCGTCGGCGTTCATGCCGGCAGCGCCTATCACAACCCGCCGACCTCGGTCGGCTGGGGTTCCTATCATATCGAGGATTATGTCGCGCAGGCGCAGGCGTTCCAGACCCAGCTGACCAGCCTGATCATCGAGGGCGTTTTCGCAAAACATCCGAACCTGAAGATGGTGATGCTGGAGATGCGGCTTTACCTGGCTGCCGGCCTACCTGTGGCGGCTGCACAAGTTCTGGCGCGGGGTGCGGATGGAAACGCCCTGGGTCGACCGCGCGCCGATGGAAATTGTGCGCAGCAACATCCGTTTTTCGCTGCAACCGGTCGACGCGCCACCGGATCCGGCAACGCTGAACCGCCTGTTTGACCATATGCAGTCGGACGAATTGCTCCTATTCTCGACCGACTATCCGCATTGGCAGTTCGAGGGTGATTTGTGCTGCCCGACGGGATTTCGCCCGATCTGGTGCGCAAGATCATGATCGACAATCCGCATGCGACCTACGGCCGGCTCAAGCAGTCGGCACGGGCAGGGAATTAGGGAGACGATGCCATGAACGTCCAGTTCCGCCCCGAACCGTCAGCATCCGTCGACGTCAAGACCGCGATCGCCGATTGCGACATTCATCCGGCGCGCGCCACCGCGACCGAGCTGTATCCGTTCCTCGCCAAACGCTGGCATTCGCATCTCGAGACCTACGGCAAGCAGGCCTATCAGGGCATGATGGAAGGCCCGCCCTATCCGAAGGCGCAGCCCAATGCCTCGCGCCGCGACGCCTGGCCGCCGGAAGGCGGCCCGCAGGGCTCGTCGCTGTCGTTCATGCAGAAGCAGCTGCTCGATCCGCACAATGTCGCGCTCGGCGTGCTCAATCCGCTCGCCACCGGGCAGGGCCTGCGCAACCACGATCTCAGCGCGGCGCTGGCGACCGCGATCAACGACTGGCAGATCGAAAAGTGGACCAGCAAGGATTCGCGCCTCAAAGGTTCGATCGTCGTCGGCAATGAAGACGGCGTGACCGCGGCGGCCGAAATCCGCAAGCGCGCCGGCGACAAGAACTTTGTGCAGGTGCTGCTGCTCAGCCGCAACGTCGAGCCGCTGGGTCAACGGCGTTATTGGCCGATCTACGAGGCGGCGCAGGAGATCGGGCTTCCGGTCGGCGTCCATGCGTTCGGCTTCGGCGGCAATCCGATCACGGCATCGGGCTGGCCGAGTTTTTACATCGAGGAAATGGTCGGCCATTCCCAGTGCCAGCAGACCGCGCTGGCAAGCCTCGTGCTCGAAGGCGTGTTCGAGCGCTTTCCGAAACTGAAGATGGTGATGATCGAGGCCGGCTTCGGCTGGGCGCCGTCGCTGGTGTGGCGGCTCGACAAGCATTTCGAGAAGCTGCGCTCCGAAGTGCCGCATCTCAAGCGCAAGCCGTCGGAATATATCCGCGACCACATCTGGTGGACGACGCAGCCGATGGAAGATCCGGAGCGGCGCGAGCATCTGTTCCAGCTGATCGAATGGATCGGCTGGGACAAGTTGCTGTTCGCGACCGACTACCCGCACTGGGATTTTGACGAACCGTCGCGCGTGCTGCCGGCCGGCGTCAGCGACGCCAACAAGCAGGCGTTTTATCTCGACAATGCGAGGAAGCTGTACGGTATTGTCGTAGATGGCGCGACATGTGATCGCCCCGGTGGATGAACTACCGCCGGGGACGCGAAAATTCCTCACCATCGACGAGCGGCCGATCGCGATCTTCAACATCAAGGGCGAGTTCTTCGGCCTGTTGAACCGCTGCCCGCATCAGGGCGCGGCGCTGTGCGAGGGCCCGCTGATCGGGCTCGCGCAATCCTCCGATCCCGGCGAGATCGAATATACAAAACTCGGCGAGATCATCCGCTGCCCCTGGCACGGCTGGGAATTCGACATCCGCACCGGGCAATCCTATTGCGACCCCAAACGCTTTCGCGCCCGCGCCTATCCGGTCAATGTCGAGCCCGGCGCGAGCGTGGTGAAGGGGCCGTACATCGCCGAGACCATCGCCGTCTCGGTCGAGAGCGACTACGTGGTGGTGGATCTGTAGCTTCAGCCGTTGCAGCGCGAGCCGTAAAGAACCGGACAAATCCGTACAGCCGCCAGCGGGAGATGGCCTGATTGGGCGGCTGATGATTCGCGGCCTCACGCTGAAGAACCGCCTCGTCGTGCCGCCGATGGTCCACTATCGCTGCGACCCCGGACATACCTGCGGCACGTTTCACGTCGTGCATCTCGGCCGCTATGCGCTCGGCGGCTTCGGGCTGGTCTTTGTCGAGGCGACCGGCGTCGAGGAGGTCGGGCTCATCAACGAGCATGACCTCGGCATCTGGAACGATGCGCAGGCCGAAAGCTTCAAGCCGCTGATCGCCTTCATGAAGCGGCAGGGCACGGCGATCGGCTGGCGGCCGCAAGGCGTGGTGGAACAATGCAATGCAGGGCATGGCGCCGCGGCCGAGGCTGTTCGAGCCGGCGCCAAACGGCGGTCGTCACGCCGACGAGCCGCCTCGTGGTGACGCCGATGACCACGGCCGAATGCAAGGCGATGGTCGGCACCTGGGCCGCGGCCGCCAGGCGCGCGGTCGCCGCGGGATTCGACACGATCGAAATCCACACCGCGCACGGCTATCTGCTCGCCTCGTTCCTGTCGCCGGTTTCCAACACGCGCAACGACGAGTATGGCGGCGACCGCGCCGGGCGCATGCGGCTTCTCATCCAAGATATGGCGAGGCGCGATGTGTCCGCCGAAGCTCGCAAAGCTGCTCGGACATCTGAATTTCACGCCCCAGCTCGAGGCCCTGTTTGCGCCCCTCGGCGATGCCCTGCGCGATCGCCCTGACGACAATTTCGGTTTCGTCGTCTGGAGAGGCCCTTCAGCGGCGTCCATGAGCGCTCGATGTGACGGGCGCGCATCATGTCGGTTTCCAGAAAAGGCGAGCGGTCTAATCGGCATGTGACTACTCCACCATCCAGGCAGTCGTCCGCACATCAAATTGATCCAATCGGAGGCGGCTCGCAAGCGCGAACCCTCAGGCCATGGCAGCCATTCCGCAAATGCCCGGTTCATCGGGATCAGCCATGCGGTCAGAACGAAATTGCCGCGGATATCAGCGTCTGGCAGAGCATAGCTCTCCGTGACCTCGATCGTCGGATCTCCGACAGCTATCCTGTCGCCGTCACCGTTCATTCCGAACCGGACGTGGTGACGGATTTGTAGTTGTCATGGCCGTCCTGGATCGCCTTGCCCACGATCATGCGGCAGTTCAGCTGCATCGATTTGCGCTTGCAATGCAGTCGGCCTTGCCCAAGATTGAAGCCGTTGCAATTCATCGTCGCTCACCGGGATTCCATGACAGCCAGTATCTCCATTTTTGACGGCCACAACGATGTGCTGCTGCGCCTCTACAAGTCGGCTTCCGGCGACGTGGTGTCGGATTTCCTGAACGGCGAAGAGGCCGGCCATATCGATTTGAAGAAGGCAAAGGCCGGCTCGATGGTCGGCGGCTTCTTCGCGATCTACTGCCCGTCGTCCGGCAACTTCGCAGCGTTGAGCAAGCAGATGACCGGCGGACAATATGCGGTGCCGCTTCCGCCGCCGCTCAGACATCGACGGACGCGCGAAAATCGCTCTCCGGAGAACTGGCGATCCTGCTGAGGATCGTGCGGGCGTCGCACGGCGCGGTCGCGATCTGCAACACGGCGGCCGAGATCAAGGCGGCGATCGAGCGCGGGACCTCGGCGGTGGTGCTGCACCTCGAAGGGTGCGAGGCCATCGACGAGCGATCTGAATTTTCTCGAGATGCTGTATGCGGCGGGTTTGCGCTCGCTGGGCCCGGTCTGGAGCCGCAACAACATCTTCGGCCATGGCGTTCCCTTCGCGTTTCCCGGCGGGCCAGATACCGGCGACGGCCTGACGGCATCAGGTGAAAAGCTCGTCAGTGCCTGCAACGAGATGAAGATCCTCGTCGATCTCTCGCACATCACCGAGAAGGGTTTTTGGGACGTCGCGCGCGCTCTCGAAAGCGCCGCTGGTCGCGACGCATTCCAATGCGCATGCGCTGTGCGCTTCGCCGCGAAACCTGACGGACCGGCAGCTGGCCGCGATCCGCGATACGCAGGGGTATGGTCGGTCTAAACTTCGCCACCGGCTTCCTTCGTCCCGACGGCAACATGCGGCGCGATACCGAAATCGAACTGATGGTGCGTCACCTCGACTACCTCATTGAAAAGCTCGGCGAGGACCATGTCGGGTTCGGATCGGATTTCGACGGCGCCATGGTGCCGGAAAAAATCGGCTCGGCGGCCGGGTTGCCGGTGCTGATCGACGCTTTGCGGCAAGATGGATATTCCGAGCAACTGTTGCAGAAGCTGGGCTCGGCCAATTGGCTAGGTGTGCTCGGTCGGACGATTGGTTGACGGCCCGCCAAGGGGCGGGGCGTTACGTGCGATAGCCCTGCGCCGGGGGGCAAATCACGCCAGATGTGGGTCAAGCGCTCCGCGCAAAAACATTTCTCTGGGCACGTGGGGCAAATCAACGGCACGAACTCTCGCCATCCTGTCCCGCCAGAGGGGCGTTGGCCATCGTCGCAAACGAGGGGCAGGGAGCGGTGGACGCGAAGGCTGCGACTGACGAGCGCGGCAGATGCGTACGGCGAAATCGTGCGGGTCCGACGCCCCGGTGCTGGCGTCAAGTTCGAGCAGAAGCGAAAGCTTCTCATCGAGCGATGGTGGCAAGAAAGCCGGTCACCAGGACGACCACGTATAAGCCGTAAAGCCATTGCGCAGGGAAGGCCGGTGTGTTCTCCGCCGAACCTGTATGCTCGTGGGCGCATTTGTTTTGATGCACAGGCCTGCGCAGAGACCGCGGGTGCAGCGCGCACCCGGTCTTCCCTGCGCCCTCTGATTCCTGGAGGGCAAGCGAGATGACAAAACCTCGGGCGCATTGCGCCGCGAGAATGACATTCGGTCGTCATCACCCGGGAAGGCGCGTGATCCACGTCATTGCGGAGGCAGCGAGTGACGCGGAATCGATAGGACGCTGCGTACTGGATCTCCCGCCTGCGCGGGCGATGACGAGCGGCGAGTAGCCGCTACTCCCCCGTCGCCATGCATCATCATCTGCCGCTCGCGCGCGTAGCGCACCAGCGCGACGAAACGATAAATGCCGTGCACGAATTTCCCATAGGGCATCGTCACGAACAGCGAGAACACCACGCCGAGATGCAGCGCCAGCAGCGGCCCCATCGCCGCGGTCTCGCGCAACAGCAGCAGCGCGATGCCGGTCAGGCTGGTGAGGAACAGCATGGCGATGAAGGCCACGTCCATTCCCATCCGCGTCCCGTCGACCAGTACCGGATCGCGCTTCGATTTCTCGGCGAACAGGCCGATCGGCCCGACCAGCAGCCCGATGCCGCCGAGCGTGCCCAGCACCACAGGCAGATCCCACCACGCATAGGGCGCCTCGCGCGCGAGCAGATAGTGATAGAGCGTCGCGACGCAGGTGGAGGCGAAGCACAGGCCAAAGCCGTAGAAGGTCAGGTGGTGATAAATCTTGCGGCGGTCGGTCGGCTTGTCGTCCTCGTTGAAGCAGCCGACTCCGCCGCCGTCGAGATAGCGCAGTTCGCCGGCATCGCGGATGGCCTGCCACAGCGAGCCGGCATCAGCCTTCATGCCGACGGGCTCGCCGATGTCGCGCCAGAACGCGCGCACGCCCATGACCAGCGCTGCGATGGCATAAAGAAACGCGGCGCCGAACAGGGCGGCCATCGCGTTGTGCGGCATCAATTTGTAGAACGCGCCCGGGCCGGTATGGACGCCGAGCAGGACCTGCCGGTCGGTGAACGCCGCAAAGCCGAAGATGAAGGCGGCGACGCTGAGCGCGGCAATGAGGCTGATGACAAGCCCGTTGCGCGCGAACGCGCCGGCAAAGGCGCGCGGCCAGACATAGGCGGCGTAGGAATCGTTGCGCGCCACGGCCAGCGTTTGCGGCACATTGACGTTGAATTCATGCGGCGGCGAGAACTGGCAGTCGGTGTAGCAGGCGCCGCAGGAATGGCAGAGATTGGCGAGATAGTTGAGATCGCCGTCGGAAAACGCGCGGCGCATTTCCATCGCCGGGAACACCGCGCAGAGGCCCTCGCAATAGCGGCAGGAATTGCAGACCGTCATCAGGCGGTCGGCCTCTTCGAGAATTCGCGTTCCGTGCATCGCTATGCCGCTTCCTGTCTCACGTCAGATCTACTTCGTCAGTCCCTTGCCTTCGAGCCATTTCTGGATCAGGGCGGCGATCTCGGCGTTGTTCTTGTCCATCATCATCATGTGCGAATTGCCCTTGATGCCCACTTGCGGGAGGTCGACGACATCGACGCTGCCGCCGGCTGCCTTGATCTTGTCGCCGAAGGCAATGCCGGTGGCGCGGATCTTCGGCCAGCGCGAATCCTTCTCGATGTAATCGCCATAGACGATCAGGGTCGGGATGTTCTTCAGCACGTCGGCCTTGGCGGGATCGCCGACACCGGCCGGCTCGAGCGCGATCAGCGCCTTGACCTTGTCGGGCCGCGCCTGCGCTACCTTGAAACCAAAGCTGCCGGCCTGGCTGTGGAACATGAGGATGGAGGGGCCGACGCGATCGATCTCGGCGATATAGGCGGCGACGATCGCGTCATCGGTCGTGGTCCAGCGCGGCACGTTCTGCTTGACGAAATTCTCGTAGCCTTCGTTCGGGAACTGGCTGCCGGGATTCAGCTTTCGCTTCGCCGGATCCGGATCGTAGGAGTTCGGGCCGTCGCCGATGCGAAAGCGCTCGAACGGGTTGGCGGTGGTGAGAAACACCGGCTCGCCCTTGAAGATGTCAGGGTATTGCGCCCAGCCGGCGCGGCCGCGCTCCACCGCGTCGGAATTGTAGACGCTCCAGCCCTTGCGCAGAAAATAATTCAGAAAACCTTCGCGTCCATCCGGCGTGGTCTCCCAGGTGACGCCGGTCAGCCCGCCGCCGTGCCACATCAGCAGCGGATAGGCGCCCTTCTCGTTGGCGGGCAGAAAGTACTGCACGTACATCTGCTCGACCTGATAGGTGCCGTTGGGATCGACCTTTGCCGGCACGCCGCCCGGCGTGAACGTCACTTCCTTGACCGGCTTGCCGCTGATCTCCACCAGACGGCCGCCGACATGGAACGAGCCCATGTCGCGCAGCGCGATCGGCTCGGCGGCGTTGGCCAGCGTCGATGCCATCAGCAGAGCTGCGGCGGTAGCAAATGCGATACGCGACATGAATCCTCCCATTGGTCTTCGGCGGCGTCTAGTTCTTCGCATTTCGCGCCGCTTCCCGTCCCGCCACCCGTCCGAACACGCTGCCGATGGTCATGCCGATGCCGGCGGCGTAGCCCTTGCCGAGCACGTTGCCGGCCATGATCTCGCCGGCGGCGAACATGTTGGCGGAAGGCTTGCCGTCCTTCATCACCATGCGCGACTGCTTGTTCACGCGGGTGCCGAGATAGGTGAAGGTGATGCCGGGCCGCACCGGATAGGCGAGGTAAGGGCGGCGTATCGATCTTGCGCGCCCAATGCGTCTTCGCCGGCGTCGATGCCTTCGGTGCGGCAGTCGTCCAGAATGGTGTGGTCGAAGGTGCCGGGCTGCACCGCGGCGTTGAACTCGGCCATGGTCTTCTCCAGCGCGGCCGGATCGAGTTCGAGCTTGACGGCGAGTTCGGCGATCGTGGGTGCTGCGATCGGCGGAAACAGCGTCGGCATGAAGCTGGTGACGACGCTGGAGTCGAAGATGATGTAGGCGATCTGGTCGGGTTGCGCGGCGACCAGCCGGCCCCAGATCGCGTAGCGCTTCGGCCAGATGTCCTCGCCCTCGTCGTAGAAGCGCTGGGCATGCTTGTTGACGACGATGCCGAACACGACCGAGTCGTGGCGGGTGATGATGCCGCCGTCGAATTTCGGCGCGCGGGCGTCGATCGCGACCGCATGGCACTGCGTGGGATCGCCGATGTCCTGCACGCCCTTGTCGAGCAGCATTTTCAGAATCGAGCCGCGGTTATAGGGCGTGCCGCGAATCAGGAAATTGTCGGCGGCGTCGCCCCAGTATTGCTTCAGCCATTCGATGTTGGCCTCAAAACCGCCGGCGGCCGCGACCAGCGCCGACGCGCGGATTTCGGTGGCGCCGTTGATCGGCTGCTTCAGGGTTGCCCCGAGAAACATCCCGTCCTCGATCTGCAGGTCAGTCACTTCGGCATCGTAGGCGATCTCGACGCCGAGTTTCTCGGCGGTCAGATACAGCGCGTTCAGCATCGCCCGGCCGCCGCCGAGAAAGAACGAATTGGTGCGGCCAAGGCTGAGCGTGCCGCCGAGCGAGGGCTGCCAGCGCACGCCCTGTTCGACCACCCAGTTCAGGATGTCCTTGGACTCCCGGATCATGAATTTTGCCAGCTCTTCGTCGGTCTGCCCGCCGGTCAGGCGCAGCAGATCGTCCCAGAATTCTTCCTCGGTGTAGGGGCCGGTGAGAATGTCGGTCGCTTCGTCATGGGCGCAGCGCATGTTGCGGGTGTGGCGCGTGTTGCCGCCGCGATAGAACTTTGGCGCGCCTTCCAGCACGGCTACCGAAGCGCCAGCCCGCCGGGCGCTGATCGCGGCGCACAACGCGGCATTGCCGCCGCCGATCACCAGCACATCGAACTTGCGATTAAAATCCACCATGCGCTCTTGTTATCTTCATTTGCATGGAAATCAAACGTGCGTCCGGGCAAGCCTGTTCGCCTGCCCGGATATTTCCCGCGTGAGTTACGCCGGAACGGTGTCTCGCGTCTCGATGGTCTTGCCGCCGCGGTAGACGATCAGCGCTCCGATGATGCCGAGCGCCGCGCCGAACATGAGCCAGTATGCCGGCGAGGCTTTGTCTTGGCCCGTCATGCTGATCAGTTTGGTTGCCACGAAGGGGGTCGACGTGCCGAATATGCCGGCGGCCAATGCGAATGCGATCGAGAAGCAGGTGGTTCGGACATGGGCCGGCACGATCTCGACCAGGCATCCCAGCATCGTGCCACTGTAGACGCCGAAGTAGAACGAGAACATCATCTGGACGACCAGCAGCTTTTCGAGCGTGGGCGCCGCCGCGAGCCACGAAAGTGCCGGGTAAGCCGTGACGAACGACAGGCTCGCGATCGTCAGCAGCACAGGCTTGCGGCCGATTCGGTCGGAAATCGCACCGCCGACCGGATTCCAGATGAAGTTCGTCACCGCGACGAGAAGGGTCACGAGCAACGTTCCCGTCGGCGAGAGGTTGAGCTGCTTGCCGAAACCGGGCGCATATACCGTGATGAAGTAAAAGGTCGTGGTGGTCAGCACGGCGATCATCATGCCGAGGATGACGATGCGCCAGTTTGCGATCGCAGAAGCAAATACCTCGCTCGCGGTCGGATGTTTCTTCATGGCCAGGAAGGCTGGCGTTTCCTCCAGCGATCGCCGCAGAAAGAAAATGACGGGGATGATGACGCAGCCGACAAAGAACGGGATGCGCCACTTGGCGATGCCGCCCAGGGAGTCCAGAAAGGTGTCGGCGGGCATGGCCTCCCTCAGGAGGAACCCGATGACCGCTGCGACGAAGATCGCGACTTGCTGGCTGGAGGATTGGAACGAGGTGTAGAAGCCGCGATTGCCGGGCGTCGAAATCTCCGACAGGTAGACCGAGACGCCGCCGAGTTCGACTCCGGCGGAGAACCCCTGGATCAGCCGGCCGACCAGCACGATGACTGTTGCCGCGATTCCGATCGATGCGTAGGGGGGACAGAAGGCAATGACCACGGTGCCGAGCGCCATCAGCGCAAGTGTTACGATCAGTCCCTGACGACGGCCGATGCGGTCGATATAGGCACCGAGCACGATGGCGCCGACCGGACGCATCAGCGCACCGAGCCAGAACACGCCGTAGGCATTGAGCAGCGCAGCGGTCTCGTTCTGTGCCGGGAAGAAGGCCTTGGCGATATCCTGCGCGTAGAAACCGAACAGGAAGAAGTCGAACTGTTCGAGAAAATTGCCGCTGGTGGCGCGCAAAATGGCGCCGATACGCGATTTGATCTGCGGTGTTTCCGAACTACCGGTTTGCGACATGTTCGCCCTTTCCCCCGTTTACGATCCGGCGAAAATTCCGCCAGCCGAGACAGTTATCCTGTCTGGATGCGGCAATCTGCCACGCCTGTACGGCCTGACCAACCGCAAAACGCGGGCAGGGCTCTGACCACGGGGAATGCCGGATTTTCAGGGTTTGTTTTGCACCGAGGCCACCAGCCACTGCCGGAACGCCGACAGCTTTGGCGGATCGGTGCGGCCCGAGGGCGAGACCAGATAGAATCCGGCATCCATCGGCAGCGTCATCTTGAAGGGAACCACGAGGCGGCCCCTGGCGATGTCTTCCTGCACATACGCAATGCGGCCCATCGCGACGCCGAGGCCGTCGATCGCGGCCTGCACGGTCATGAACATCAGGTCGAAGGTCAGGCCCGGCTGCTTCGAAATATCGGCCGGCTGGCCTGCTGCTGTCAGCCACACCCGCCAGTCGTCGCTGTTGAAGTTACTGGTGTGAAGCAGCACGTGATCCCGGAGGTCCTCAGGGCATTTCAGCGGCTTGTTGCCGTTGAGCAGCGCCGGGCTGCAGACCGGGAACAATTCGTCCGCCATTAGCCAGTCCGCACGGAGGCCCGGCCACTGGCCGCGGCCGTAGCGGATCGCGGCATCGACATTGTCGCGCTGGAAATCGACCAGGCTGGTCGAGGTGGTGATGCGCACGTCGATGCCGTGATGTTCCTCCTGGAACGCGGTGAGCCGCGGCAGCAGCCATTTGGCGGCGAGCGAGGCCAGGGTCGAGACCGTCAGCACATGGTCGTCGTCCTTGCGCAGCAGGCGATCGGTGGCGAGCCGCAAGTCGTTGAACGCGGCGCGGATGCCGGGAAGGTAATCCTTGGCCTGCGGCGTCAGGGTCAGCGCACGGTTCTGGCGGACGAACAGCCTGATACCGAGCTCCTCTTCGAGCCGCTTGATCTGATGGCTGATCGCGGTCTGCGTCACGTTCAGCTCGGAGGCCGCCTGGGTAAAACTCAAATGCCGGGCCGCAGCCTCGAAGGCCCGCAACCCGTTCAGCGAAGGCAGCCTGGCGGTCATTTTTTCGTTACCAGATACATGAGCTTATATCATCCGAAACGGTACAAAGTGTCGTTTGTGAAAGGTCCGGATAGAGCAGATATTTGCCTCAACAAGTTAGCTAAAGGAGTTTCAAATGTCCACTTTCACGCATGAATCGATGATAAATCATCATGGACAGGGCGTTTTGGCCCAATTGACCGAGACCCTCCATGTCTGGCGGCAGCGCTACGAAGCCCGCCGCGAACTGGCTCAATGGTCCGACCGGGATCTCCACGACATCGGTGTTTCCTCGGGCGATGCCATCTACGAGGCCTCAAAACCGTTCTGGCAGGCGTAGGACGCGGCCAAGCCGGCGTCGCCTCATCAGGGGGACGCCGGCGATTTTCTTCGGGAGCGTGTCATGACTACGCTGCGTTTCGACGATCTCAGGCAGTATTCGGACACGCTGCGCACGCGTAACGGCGAGGCCGTGAACGTGCGCTTCGTCGAGCCGCGCGACGCCGAGCCGCTGCAGAATTACTTTCGGTCGTTGACCACCCGTTCCCGCTACAACCGTTTCCTCGGCGCCATGCGTGAACTGCCGCCGAGCCTGCTCGAGCATTTCATCCATGTCGGTGAGGCCGAGCAGTTCAGCGCCGTTGCGACCATGATGTTCGATGGCTTTGAAACTATTGTCGGCGAAGTCCGCTATGCCTTTCACGCCGAGACGTCGAGCATCGAGTTCGGTCTGTCGATCGACGACCGCTGGCAGGGCCATGGCATCGGCAAGGCGCTCATGAAGAATCTCGAATGCCGCGCGGCTTCGTTCGGCGCCGAACGGATTTTCGGCGACACGCTGCGTTCCAACGAATTGATGATGGGCCTCGCCCGCAAGGCCGGTTACGTCTTCAAGCAAAGCCCCGGCGACTGGAAGCTGGTGCGCTTCGAAAAAGCCATCGACATCGAGCCGCGCGACATTCCCTGCGCGAGCTGGAAACTCGCCGCCCTTTCCCGTCAGTCTGCAATCCCTCCTCTTGCAAGCTGAAAGGGAAAATCAAGCCCGGTTCTGGCGGTAACCAGAACCGGGCTATTTTTTCAGGCGCTTCGACAACCACTATTGCTGGCTCTGCTACTTCAAGGGCGAGACCATCGTACGCGTCCGCGCCTACCTCGACTCGGTGATGGTGGCGCGGCTGTTCGAGCAGAACCCGATCGGGTAGGGCGCCGCTCAAGCGCCCCTGAACACCGCCTTGCGCTTCTCGATGAAGGCCTGCACGGCTTCCCTGTGATCGGCGGTCACCTGGCAGCGGACCATGCGTTCGGCTTCGTGATCGCGGGCGGTGGCGAAATCGAACATCAGGGCTTCGTCGAGATTATCCTTCATGGCGCGGATCGCGATCGTCGGTCCGTCCGCGATCGATTTGGCGAGCGCGAAGGCTTCGGCCTGCAACTTGTCGTCCGGGACCACGCGGTTGACGAGGCCGATCACCTCGCACCTGACCGCATCGACCTTTTCGCAGGTGAACATCAGTTCGCGCGCCCGCGATGTGCCGACCAGTCGCGTCAGCAGCCAGGCGATGCCGTAATCGCCGCTCAGGCCGACCTTGAGATAGCCGGTGGACACGAATGCCGATTGCGCGGCGATCCGCATGTCGCAGGCCATTGCCAGCGCGAGGCCGGCGCCGACCGCGGGGCCGGGCAATGCTGCGATGGTCGGCTTGCGCACCGAGACCAGCGCGCCGGTCAGCAGGCGTTGCCGCTCCTGCAAATCGGCGACCCGCTCGTCATGCGACATTGCAAGCTTGGTCTTGTCGCGGTTGGCGCCCATGCCCTTGACGTTGCCGCCGGCGCAGAACGCGGTGCCGGCGCCGGTGAGCAAGAGCGCGCCGACATCAGGGTTCTCGCCGCAGGCCTTGATCATGTTGCGCAAGGCCGGCGTCAGGTTGTCCGACATCGCGTTGCGCGCCTCGGGCCGGTTCAGCGTGATGATGGCGACGCGGTCGCGGATCACGCACAGCAGTTCGTCAGTGCCGGTGTCGATCTTGGTCTCGTTGGTCATTTCGTTCCCCATGCCCTTATTATTGTTGTCGTCTCAGAATTTCTCGACCCACGGCCGCAGTTCCAATTCCCAGGTCCAGGCGCTGCGCGGCTGTTGCAGCACATTCCAGTAGCTTAGCGCAATGGCGTCGGGATCGAGCATCGAGTCCGGCTTGTCGGCAGGTTCCGCACGAGCCGCGCTGCGGATACCGCCGTCGATGACGAAATGCGCGATATGAATGCCCTGCGGCGACAATTCGCGCGCCATGCTCTGGGCCAGCCCGCGCAGCGCAAATTTCCCCATCGCAAACGGTGCCGATTGCGCATAACCCTTGACGCTGGCGGAGGCGCCCGTGAACAGGATCGCGCCGTGATGATTTGGCAGCATGCGCTGCACCGCCTGCTGCGCCACCAGGAAGCCGCCGAAGGCCGAGACTGCGATCGCCTGCGCGACATCTGCCGGCACCAGATCGGTAAAGGCGCCGCGAGCCCGGCCGCTGGCGTTGTAGACGACGAGGTCAGGCGCGCCGATTTCGCGTTCGACCATTCCGAACAACCGCTCGACATCGTCGGCGCTGGTGGCATCGCAGGCAAAAGCGCGGGCGCCGGTCTCGGTGCAGAGCGCGCCGAGCTTTTCGATTTTGCGTGCGGCGAGCGCGACCTTGATACCTTCGCGCGCGAACAGCCGCGCCAGCGAGGCGCTCAAACCCTCGCCGGCGCCGACGATCAGGGCGTTCTTGTATTTCGGCATCTCCATCGGGCGCTCCTCAAATGATCCGGAGTAACGTATCTAGGCGCGCAATCCCGCAAGGCAACCGGCGGCCGCCAAAATCAGATCGAGGTCCCGCTTGTCGGCAACAGCGGCATATTTCGCGCGCAGCATCCCGAGCGAGCGGGCATGATATTTCTGCGGCTTCTGGGTCCAGACCTTGTCGCCGAGCGTAACGCTGAATTCCTCCTTGCCTTCAGCGAGCGCCTTCTCATTGGCCAGCGTCCAGGTCCAGAATTGCCGTCCGACCTGTTTGGTGAGTATCGGCATCAGCGTTGGCGCCAGCGCGGTCCATGTTTCGAATGCGCCTTCCGCCCGCGGCCACAGCATGCGGTGGATCCAGTTGAGTACATTTGGCGCACCGCCGCCGATCAGGGCGCCCACGGTGGGATCGGTCCACATCTCATAGAACTGCCCCCACAGTCCGAAGTCGCCGTAGGCCGGTCGCCCGCCGAACAGATAGGGACGCGTCGCGAGATGCGCGTCCAGCAGACCCAGCATCTCCTGGAAACCGTTCTCGATCTGCGGTGCGGTGGTGGCGTTCGACCCGACGAACCAGACCCGGTCCACCATGCGCGCCCGCACCTGGGCTGTGAACGCATCGTGCTCCTGCTCACTGGCGTCGGGCGCGCGCATCCGTGCGATGCGGCCGGCCGAGGAGATCTGGTCGACGTCACGGGCCCAACGATAGTGGAACATCCATTTGTTGCCCCACTCGTCGCCGAACTCCTCGATCAGCGCGGAAATGAATTGCGTGACGGGCTCGGTCGGATGAATCGACGGTTCGGGGTGAAGTTTCTCGATCCTGTCGATGATTGGTGTGGAATCCTGGATGCCAGTACCGTCTGATGTCACCACCAGCGGGATGATCGGCATTTTGGCGAATTTCTCGAATTCCGGCTGGCTTGCCGCGTTGCGCAACACCCATTGATGCGGAATTCCCTTGTAGCGGAAATAAGAGCGGACTTTGACGGAGTAGGGCGACATCTCGGCGCCGATGATGCGATATCCGTCCGCCAGATCCTTATCCGCCATGGGGTGGTCCTCCAATTATGCTTGTTGACGGCTTGATCGCCTGCGTTATCGGTAGATGACCAATATCGGGCGGAACGAACAAGGGCTAAAAATGCAGCCACTCAAGCAGGAACGCGCGGGCGCGGCCAACCAGCCGGGATTGCTCGCGCCGGACACCACGGGAATGAATTTTTATCGGGCCGATCCGGCGCTGACGGATCTGCTCAAGCTGCATCTTCCCGATGCGCTGTTCCGCCATATCGAACCGCATCTCGATCGCCTCGGTGGACTGGCCGGCGGCTATCTCGACGAATGCGCGCGGCTGGCCGATCGCCACACGCCGGTGCTGCACCAGCGCGACCGCTTCGGGCGCGATTCCCAATATATCGAATATCATCCGGCCTATCGCGAACTGGAGAAGGCGGCCTTCGGCGAGTTCGGCATTCACGCGCTGTCGATCCGCAAGGGCATCATGGGCTGGCCGGACAAATATCCAGTCGTCGCCAAGCATGCCTTTACGTTCCTGTTCAACCAGACCGAATTCGGCATGGGCTGTCCGATCAACGTCACCGACGGTTGTGCAAAACTGCTTAACAATTTCGGTAGTGACGCACTGAAGGCGAAATACCTCGATGGCCTGACACAGACCGACATGAGCAAGCTGACCCAGGGCGGCCAGTTCATGACCGAGAAGGAAGGCGGCTCCGACGTCGGCACGCTGACGACCACGGCGGTGCAGGAAGGCGATCATTGGCGGCTGCACGGCGAGAAATGGTTCTGCTCCAATGCCGATGCCGAAGTGGTGATGCTGCTGGCGCGGCCGGAAGGCGCTGGGCCGGGCACGCGCGGCGTCGGCCTGTTCCTGATGCCGCGGCGGTTGGAGGACGGTTCGCAGAACCACTACCGGATCGTGCGTCTGAAAGACAAGTTAGGCACCCGCTCGATGGCCTCGGGCGAGATCAAGCTCGAAGGCGCGATTGCCTACGCAGTCGGCAAGCTCGATCGCGGTTTCGTGCAGATGGCCGAGATGGTGAACTCGTCGCGGCTTTCCAACGGCGTCAAGTCGACCGCGCTGATGCGGCGCGCGCATCATGACGCGATGACGGTCGCGCGAAACCGCGTGGTGTTCGGCCAGCGCATCATCGACCTGCCGCTGGCGCGGCGGCAGTTGATGAAGATCATGCTGCCGACCGAGCAGGCGCTGTCGATGAGTTTTCTCACCGCCGATGCACTCGACCGCGCCGAGGCAGGCAGCCAGGATGCCGCGGCGCTGCTGCGCATCCTGACCCCGACCCTGAAATTCCGCGCCACCCGCGACGCCCGCAAGGTTTGCGGCGATGCGCTGGAGATGCGCGGCGGCATCGGCTACATCGAGGAATTCGCCACCGCACGACTGTTGCGCGACGCCCATCTCGGTTCGATCTGGGAAGGCACCGGCAACATCGTCGCGATCGATGCGCTGCAGCGCGCGGTCGGCCGTCATGGCGCGGATGCGGCACTGGCAGCGGATCTGCACGCCCGTCTCAACGACAGCGCCAATGTGCCGCAGGCCTGGCGCAAACGGCTGGGCGACCTTGCCGACCGTGCCATCGGCTTTGCTCGCGAAGTGGCGAGCAAGAGTCGACAATGAGGGCGACGCGCGGCGCGCGACCAGCCTGCTCTATCATGTCGCCAGCGCGGTGGCGCTGGCCTGGGAAGGCGGACGCATCCACGAGATGCGCGGCGATGCCAGACGCCTGCTGCTCTCGCGTATGGTCATCGACCATCGGGTGTCGCCGAGCGATCCGTTCCAGCTCACGGAAAGTGCCGCGCAACGTGCGATCACCGCGCACCTGCTCGGTGACCGCGCCGTCGGCATGGCCGAGGTTGGCGAATTGCTTTCCGCAGCGTAGGCTGTGGTCACGTAAGGTTCTGGTTCAAGAAACATAAAATAAAGGGAGTGCCCGATGAAGGCCGCCGTCCTGTTCGAAGTCAACAAACCGCTGCAGATCGAGGATGTCAGCGTGCCGAATCCCGGCCCGCGCGAAGTCCTGATCCGCACCAAGGTCGCCGGCCTCTGCCACTCCGACCTGCACTTCATGGAAGGGCTGTATCCGCATCCGCTGCCCGCGGTGCTCGGCCATGAATTGGCCGGCGTCGTCGAGAAGGTCGGCTCCGACGTGACCTATGTGAAGCCCGGCGATCACGTCGTGACGTGTCTGTCGGTGTTCTGCGGCACCTGCGACAACTGCACCACCGGCCGCACCGTGCTCTGCACCGACACCACCGTGAAGATGCTGCCGGGCGCTTCCAACCGGCTGTCCTGGGCACGCTCGGAGAAACTCGAACCAGTTCCTCAACCTGTCGTCGTTCGCCGAGCAGATGCTGGTGCACGAAAACGCCATCGTCAAAATCCGCAAGGACATGCCGCTGGAACTCGCCGCGCTGATCGGCTGCGGCGTCATCACCGGCTACGGCGCGGTGGTGAACACGGCAGGCGTCAAGGCCGGCGAGACCGTGGCCGTGATCGGCTGCGGCGGCGTCGGCATGGCCGCGATCAACGGTGCGGCGATTGCCGGCGCCGGCCGTATCATCGCGATCGACACCAATCCGGCCAAGCTGCAGCTCGCCACCAAGCTCGGCGCCACCGACATCGTCGATCCCGCCAATGGCGACGTGGTGCAGCAGGTGCGCGAACTGACCAAGGGCGGTGTGCAGCACTCGTTCGAGGTGCTGGGCCGCAAGGAAACCGCGGAACAGTCGTTCGCCATGCTGGCGCCCGGCGGCACCGCGACCATCGTCGGCATGATCCCGTTCGGCCAGAAGATCGAGCTGCACGGCTTCGACTTCCTGAGGGAACGCCGGATCCAGGGCTCGTCGATGGGCTCCAACCATTTCCGCGTCGACATGCCGCGCCTCATCGAGTTCTACCTGCGCGGCAAGCTGCATCTCGAAGACTGGATTTCGGCCAAGCTGAAGCTTTCCGAGATCAACGAGGGCTTTGCCAACATGAAGGCCGGCAAGACGCTGCGCAGCGTGATCATGTTTGATGCGTGAGTGATGCGCTGTCGTCCCGGCCATTGAGCCGGGACCCATAAGCCGCGGCCGTCGAAGGTGCGCAGTGGGATGCCGGCCTCTTGTCTCAAAGCCATTACGTGGTTATGGGTCCCGGCTCAAGCGCCGGGACGACGGCTATACTCACCGCGACACGTGCGCGGACACCGCCAGCCACTTGCCGTTCTGCTTCGCCCAGCAATCGGTATAACGCCCGTTCGCCTTCGTGCCGTCCGCCGTCGTGTAGCTGGTCGCCGCATGGATGATGGCGAAGTCGCCGAGGATGCGGATCTTCACGTCGTGCTCTTTCAGATCCGTGATCGTGACCGGCACGGCCGTCTGCTTCAGAAACGCGGCGCGGTCGACCAGCGACTTGTCGGGATTGGAGCAATAGAATTCCGGCGCCAGGATTTCGTCGAAGCGCTTGACGTCGCAGTTCTGCACCGAGGCGACATAGTCGCGGTTGAGGACGGTAAGTCGGTCGAGGTCGCTGCTCATTGGGCTTTCCTCCAGACTTCAATCATCAAACATTTTCGGCGGCACGAACCCGCCGAATTCACGCTCGATCAGTTCGGCCAGTTTCAGCGGCGTGCGGTCTTCCAGCCAGGGGCCGACGATCTGCACGCCGACCGGCAGGCCGTCCGGCGCGAAGCCGGTCGGGATGGCGGTGGACGGCAGGCCGGGCAGAGTGGCGATGCCGGGCCAGGAGAGCTGATCCGGATAGACGTAATCCTTGCCGTCGATCTTGATGCGGCGTTTTTCCTGGTCGTCGGAGTGGTCGTGCGGATAGGCTGGCGTCGGCATGATCGGGCAGATCACGGCGTCGTAGGTCTTGAACAGTTCGCGCCATTGCGCCCGCAAACGCGAACGCCCGCCGTCGGCCATCAGCCAGTCGCGATGGCTGAGCGCGATGCCGCGCAGGCGCTCGGCGCCGAGGCTGATGATCGCCAGCGCGGCAGCGCCGCGGCGGCGGCCTGCGCGCCGGCGTAGACTTCCGGCGCGAACGATGCCGCCGAGGAACGACATCAGCATGCGCATATAGAGGCGCGTCGAGGCGGCGAAGTCGGGCAGTAGTGGACTGCCGCGATCGACCTTGACGCCGGCCTTGGCGAGGCCGGCCGCGAGTTTGTCGAGGGTTCCGCGCACCGCCGTGTCGGTCGGCATGACCGGATCAGTCTCGATCAGCAGCACGCGAAAATTCTTCAGCTCGGTGTGGCGCGCCGGCGGCAGTTCGAGCCGGTAGGCCTTGCCGGCGTCGAGCGGGTCGGGCCCCGCCATCGCATCCAGCAGCAGCGAGAGGTCGGCGGCGCCGCGTGCCATCGGCCCGATGACGCTGAGGTCGCGGTTGGACGGCAGCGGCGGTAGTGGCGGCGGGGTGTGGCCACGCATCGCGACGAGGTCGAAGGTCGGCTTGTGGGCATAGACGCCGCAATGAAACGCCGGCACGCGCAGCGAGCCGCCGATGTCGGAGCCGATCGACAGCGGGCCATAGCCGGCGGCCAGTGCCGCCGATGATCCGCCGGACGAGCCGCCCGGGGTGCGGCCGAGATCGAACGGATTGTTGGTGGTGCCGTAAATGGCGTTGTAGCTCTGCCAGTCGCCGAGCCCGAGCGGAACGTTGGTCTTGCCGAGAATGACGCAGCCGGCGGCCTTGACGCGCGTGATCGGCAGCGCGTCTTCATTGGGCGTGAAATCCCTCTGCGCCGGATTGCCCCAGGTCGTGGGCAGGCCGGCGATATTGTAGGATTCCTTCACCGTCATGGGGATGCCGAGCAGCGGTTTCTTCACCCCGCGCGCCAGGTCGGCGTCGGCGGCACGCGCCGCGGCGAGGCCGCGCTCGAAATCGCGTACGCAGATCGCGTTGATCTTGCCGTCGTGGCGCTCGATGCGGCCAATCACGTCCTGCGCCAGTTCGACCGCGCTGACTTTTTTGGCGGCGAGCGCCGCTGATGTTTCGACGGCGGTCTTGAAGCTCCATTCCGATTTGGCCAAGGCGTGCTCCGGGTCTGTGTTTGCTGCGCGGATGATGCTCAGTTTGAACCGGTGCTGCAAGAGCAATGGCTGTACAGCCGTTAGCCGGGTATACGCGCTACCCCTATTGGCGAAAGCATCGCGTAAGGGTTAGTCTCCCGATCAACAAAAATGAAAATGGCGGGAGGTGTCATGAGATCGTCGTGGGTAGCAGGCGTGATGATTGCGGTCGCGTTCGGCGGCGTAGCAGTTGCCGAGGCAGGAGAGATCAGGCTCGCCGAGCAGTTCTCGATGGGCTACCTGCAGTTCAACGTCATGAAGCGGGACAAGCTGATCGAGAAATACGCCACCCAGCGTGGCCTGAAGGATTTCAAGGTGTCGTGGCAGCGCTTCAACGGTCCGGTGGCGATGAACGAGGCGCTGCTGTCGAACTCCACCGACATCGTCAGCGGCGGCGTGCCAGGGCTGATCACGCTGTGGGACAAGACCCAGGGCACCTCGTTCGAGGTCAAGGGCATCTGTGCGCTGAGCTCGCAGCCGTTCTTGCTGAACACCGCCAATCCCGATATCAAATCGATCAAGGATTTTAGCGAGCGCGACCGCATCGGTGTGCCCTCCATCAAGGTATCGGTGCAGGCCGTGGTGTTGCAGATGGCAGCGGCGGCCGCCTTCGGCGATGAGAACTACGCCAAACTCGATCCGTTGACGGTGTCGATGTCGCCGCCGGATGCCACCATCGCCATGCTGAGCGGGAAGGGCGGGGTCAATTCGGCCTTCAGCGTGCCGCCGTTCCAGTTCCAGCAACTGGAGCAGAACAACATCCACACGGTATTGACGTCGTTCGACGTGCTCGGTCCGCACTCCTTCACCGTGGCGTGGACGTCGGCGCGCTTCCGCAAGGACAATCCCGAGCTCTATGCCGCGTTTCTCGATGCCGTGAAGGAAGCGACCGCTATCATAGCCGCCGACCCGAAGGGCACCGCGCAAAGCTGGATCGCCGATACCGGCTCAAAGCTGCCGGTGGAGACGGTGACCAAGGTGGTGATGGGCGCGAATGTCGAATGGACCATGACGCCGGCGGCGACGATGAAATTCGCCAAGTTCATGCGCAAGGTCGGCACCACCAAGCACGAGCCGGCATCGTGGAAGGACATGTTCTTCCCGGAGATCGCCGGGCTGAACGGGAGCTAACGTAGCGTTTTCGAGCGAAGTGGACGCCGGTTCGCGTGAAGAAAACGCGTCAAAACAAAAAGGCTACGCCGCCCCGATCAAAATGCCGACCGCGAGCACGATGGCGCCGCCGAGCACGATCTGGAACGCGGCCTGCAGGAACGGCGTATCCATATAGCGCGAGCGGATGAAGGCGATCGCCCACAATTCGAAGAACACGACCACACCTGCGATCGCCGTCGCGATCCAGAACGCATTGGCCCAGGAATCCGGCACCAGATAGGGCATGGTGTGGCCGAGCCCGCCGAGCGCGGTCATGATGCCGCTGGCCGCACCGCGCAGCCAGGGCGAACCGCGCCCCGTCAGCGAGCCGTCGTCGGACAAGGCTTCGGCAAAGCCCATGCTGATGCCGGCGCCGATCGAGGCGGCGAGGCCGACCAGAAAGGTCTGCCAGTTCTGATGCGTCGCAAAGGCTGCCGCGAACAGCGGCGCCAGTGTCGAGACCGAGCCGTCCATCAATCCGGCCAGTCCCGGCTGGACATATTGCAAGACGAAAGCGCGCCGCCGCGTCTTGTCCTCTTCGGCGCGCACATCGGGGCTGAGAATCCGGTCGGTCAGCTTCACGGCCAACTTCTCGTGGCCTTTCTCCTCCTCGGCGAGATCGCCGAGCAGCCGGCGCACGCCGACATCCTCGGCCTGTTCGCTGGCCTTCGCGTAAAAACGCTCGGCCTCCAGCTCCATGGTCTCGACCTCCTTGCGGATGGTGTCGAGCGGCAGGTTCTTGGTCAGCCAGATTGGACGCCGCTTCAGAAAGCCGCGGACGTCCTCGCGACGGATCGGCGGCAGATGCGCGCCGAAACGCTGCTCGTAGAGTTCGAGCAGCCGGTGGCGATGGCCGCGCTCCTCCTCGGCCATCTCCTCGAAGATTTTCGCCGAGTCCGGATAGCGCTCGGCGAGGTCTTCCGCAAAAGTCATGTAGATGCGGCTGTCTTCCTCCTCGGAGGAGATCGCAACGGCCAGTACTTCGCGCTCGGACAGATCGGCGAAATTTTTCACGGGGCGGCGCCTGTTCCTGCAGCATTCAACTCATGGGAACCTATGGTTCCCGGGTCGGGTCGTCCAGCCCCGAGCCCTCGTTGCTAGCCGGCTTTCGCCTTCTGTAAAAACTCGAGCAGCAGCCGGCTGACTTCGGCGGGCTGCTCCTGCTGCACCCAGTGTCCGGCGCCGTCGACGAGATGGCAGCCGATCATGTTGGTGCAGGCTTTTGATTGCATCACCTCGAAGACGCCGGGCCGCTGATAGGTGCCCCAGTCCTGTTTGCCCGAGATGAAGGCGGAGGGCACGTCGATGGTGCGGCCCGACCAGGTCTGAAGCTCCGGCCAAAACGCGCCCGAAGTGCCGCAGCGATACCATTGCAGGCCGCCCTGGAATCCGGTGCGGGTATATTCGGCGCTGTAGAAGGCAAGCTCGCTATCCGGCAGCCACTGGTTGGCGGCGATCTCGGCGGCGGAAGGCATTTCTTCCGCAACGGTCGCGGCCATGTTCTTGGCGAGATCCATCACATAATAGGTCGGCATCTTCGCGAGTTCGCCTGCGGACCACGTCTTGAGCGGATGGGGCTTGTTGTCCTTCCAGTCCGCGCTCTTGTGGTGGTAGTAGCCGCGCAGGAAAGCATGCACGCCCTGCGGCGCGTGATGCATGTCGGCATTGGCCTCCCGCGTGGAGTAGTAGCGCTGGTAATATTTGCGCGGACGCGGCAGCGCCGCCAGGTCGCGATAAATCGGGTCTTCCGTTGCCGGTTTGGCCGGCCCGTCGGCGGTGTTGAAGGGCAGCGGCGGCGCACCTCCGAACGGCGCGCTCATCAGCGCGACCGAGCGAAACACATCGGGCCGCAGCAACGCGCACCATGCCGCAACCCCCGAGCCGAAATCATGGCCAAACACGGCGTCGACGCTGCGATAGCCGAACGCCGATACCAGCCCGAGCGCGTCGCGCACCAGATTGGTGAGCCGGAATGAATTGAGGTCGCCGTCATAGTCGGCGTCCCAGCCGGTGGTCCGGCCATAGCCACGCTGGTCCGGCGCGATCACGTGATAGCCGGCTTCCGCCAGCACCGGCATCACCTTGCGCCAGGAGTAAGCCAGTTCGGGAAAGCCGTGCAGCAGCAGGATGCAGGGCCGGCCTTTGGTCTCGAACCCGGATTCGAGCACATGCATGCGCAGGCCGTTGATGTTTTCGACGTAGCGCGAGCGGATGCTGGCAGGGAGCGGGATGTCGGGGAGGGTGGTCATGCGTTCATGCCTTTCTCCCCTCTCCCCTTGTGGGAGAGGGTGGCTTCGCGAAGCGAAGACGGGTGAGGGGTCTGTCTCCGCGGATAGAGACCCCTCATCCGGCGCTTCGCGCCACCTTCTCCCACCCTAACTCGGGTTTACCCGAGTTAGGCATTTAAATATGTCGAAGTCGGATAGATCCGACTTCGATGGGAGAAGGGAAGGAAGTCTATGCCTTCGCTGCGTCTTCGGCCAGTACTTGTCGCGCAGATGCCGCTTCACCAGCTTGCCGGTGGGCGTGCGCGGCAGCTCGGCCTCGAAGTCAATGCTCTTCGGGCATTTGATCGGCGACAGATGCTTGCGGCAGAACACGATCAGTTCGGCCTCGAGCTCCTTGCCGGCCTTGGCCATGTCGTGCGGCTGCACCACGGCCTTGACCTCTTCGCCCATCTCCTCGTTCGGCACGCCGAACACGGCGACATCGGCGACACCGGGATGCGTGATCAGCACGTCCTCGGTTTCCTGCGGGTAAATGTTCACGCCGCCGGAAATGATCATGTAGGATTTGCGGTCGGTGAGGTAGAGATAGCCTTCGTCGTCGAGATAGCCCACGTCGCCGAGCGTCGACCAGCCCCGGGCGTTATAGGCGCGCTTCGTCTTCTCGGGATCGTTGTGATAGGTGAAAACCGGCGCGTCGGCGAAATACACCGTGCCGATCTGGCCCACTGCTGCCTCCGCGTCGTTCTCGTCGAGAATCTTGATGGTGCCGACCACGGCGCGGCCGACGGTGCCGCGATGGGTCAGCCATTGCTGCGAGGTCGAGACCGTGACGCCGTTGCCTTCGGAGCCGGCGTAATACTCGATCAGGATCGGCCCCCACCATTCGATCATTTTCGCTTTGACGTCGACCGGGCAGGGCGCCGCGGCGTGGATCGCGCCCTTGAGCGTGGAGACGTTGTAGCGCGTCCGCACTTCTTCCGGCAGTTTCAGCATCCGCACGAACATGGTCGGCACCAGTTGCGACTGGGTGATCTTGTATTTCTCGACCAGTTTTAGAAACTCCTCGGCGTCGAAATGCTCCATGATGATGGAGGTGCCGCCGAGCGTGATGGCCATCATGTTGAAGCGCAAGGGAGCCGCGTGATACAGCGGCGCCGGTGACAGATAGATGCTGTCAGACGTCATGCCGCACATATTGGCGCAGAGAATTTTCAGGAACGGATTCGGCAGGTCGATCGGATTGTTTTCCGAGGCCCGCTTGATGCCCTTGGGCCGCCCGGTGGTGCCCGACGAATACAGCATGTCGTAGCCGGCGACTTCGTCCGCGATCGGCGTGGTCGGCATCGCGATCGCTTCCTTGTCCCAGGAGCGAAAACCCGCCTCTGGTTCGTCGACCATGAAGAACAGCGGTTCGCCCGCCTCGCCCTTGACCAGGCTTCTGACCTGCTCGGCGCATTTCGGCGAGGTGATGAACAGCTTGGCGCCGCAATCCTTCACGATGTAGGCGATCTCGTCCTGGGTCAGATAACGGCTGATCGCCGTGTAATACAGCCCGGCGCGCTGCGCGGCCCAGCAGATCTCCATGAATGCCAGCCGGTTTTCCATCAGGAAGGCGATGTGGTCGCCGGCCTTGAGGCCAAGCGAGCGAAACAGTTGCGCGCCCTGGTTCGAAAGCTCGTCGAGCTCGCGATAGGTGATGGCCTTGCCGGTCCCCGCCATCTGGTAGGCGATCTTGTTCGGCACGGTGCGGGCGTAGATGGACGGATGGGTCATGATTGTCTTTCAAACGTGCGAATGGCGAGTAGCGAGTGGCGAATAGGGGAAGGCAAACCGCCTTCGCCACTCACCGTTCGCTACTCGCCACTCGCTTCTCTCTTACAGCCGCTCGACGATGGTCACATTCGCCATGCCGCCGCCCTCGCACATGGTCTGCAGCCCGTAACGCTTGCCGCGCTGCTTCAGGGCGTTGACCAGCGTGGTCATCAGCTTGGTGCCGGAACCGCCGAGGGGATGACCGAGCGCGATCGCGCCGCCGTTGACGTTGAGCCGTGCCGGATCGGCACCTGTGGTCTTCAGCCAGGCGGTCGGCACCGAGGCAAAGGCCTCGTTGACTTCGAACAGGTCGATTTCGTCGACGGTCATGCCAGCCTTCTGCAGCGCGCGCTGGGTCGCCGGCAGCGGCGCTTCCAGCATGATCACGGGATCGCCGCCCATCATGGTCAGGTGATGGATGCGCGCCATCGGCGTGACGCCAAGTGACTTCAGGCCGCGCTCGTTGACGATCATGACGCCGGAGGCGCCGTCGCAGATTTGGCTGGCGCTGGCGGCGGTGAGCTTGCCGTTTTCCTGAATCAGCTTGACGCCCTTGATGCCGTCGAGGGTGGAATCAAACCGGATGCCTTCATCGATGTGATGGGTGTCGGTCGAACCGTCGGCGCGGGTGATTTGCAGCGGAACGATTTCGTCCTTGAAGCGGCCGGCTTGCGTGGCTGCGATCGCGCGCTGGTGGCTGTTGTAGGAATATTCGTCGAGCTCGTCCTTCGACAGGCCGTACTTCTCCGCCATCATTTCCGCGCCGGTGAACTGGCTGAACATGATGTTGGGATATTTCGCCTCGATGCCCGGGCTCTTGTAATGGCCAAAACCGTTCTTGGCCGGCAGCGACGAGGCGAGGCCCATCGGCACGCGCGTCATCGATTCCACGCCTGCCGCGATCACGATGTCCATGGTGCCGGACATCACGGCCTGCGCCGCGAAATGCAGCGCCTGCTGCGACGAGCCACATTGGCGGTCGATCGAGGTCGCCGGCACGCTCTCCGGAAGCTTCGAGGCCATGACAGCGTTGCGGGCGATGTTGTTGGACTGTTCGCCGGCCTGCATCACGCAGCCCATGATGACGTCTTCGACCTGGGCCGGATCGGCGCCGGCGCGCTCCACCAGCGAGTCCAGCACGGATGCGGCGAGATCGGCCGGATGCCAGCCTGCGAGACGTCCCCCCTTGCGGCCGCCTGCGGTACGAGCGGTGGCGACGATATAGGCCTCGGCCATGACTGTTCTCCCTGATTTGTTGTTGGATGGGGTTTGAAAGATGGGCCGGATTTAAGGGGTGGTCCGGGATTTAGTCAATCAATCAATTAACTCTTGAGTGCAGCCGCGGCATGCGCTTATGTGCGGCCGGATTTCGGACCAGGCAGTGATGGCATCAGAGTTGAATACCAGCGTACCGACGAGACTTTCGGGCGGCAAAAGTTCCACCGCCGAGAAGCTGCTCGTGGCCGCGAGCGAACTGATGATCGAGCGCGCCTCGATCGAGGTGTCGCTGTCCGACATCGCGCAGAAATCCGGCGTCAACGCTGCATTGGTGAAATACCATTTCGGCAACAAGGACGGGCTGTTGCTGGCGCTGTTGGCGCGCGATGCCGCGACCGAGATGACGCAGCTCGAATATCTGATCAGCCAGCCGATACAGCCGACGGCGAAACTGCGCTTGCATATAGGCGGCATCATCCGCGCCTATCACCAGTTCCCCTACATGAACCGGCTGATCCACTATCTTCTGCATGAGAGCAGCGCGGAGGCGGCCGACGAAGTCTCGAAATTTTTCGTGGCGCCGCTGTTGGATTTCCAGCGCCGGCTGCTCGCCGAGGGCGTCAAGGCCCGCGAGTTCCGCGACATCGATCCGGTGATGTTCTACACCAGCCTGGTCGGCGCCTGCGATCATCTGTTCTTCGGCCGACACGCGATGTCGCGCGCGACCGGCGTCGGCCCGGTCACCGATGAAGTCTGCCGCCAGTATATCAAGCATATGGAAGCGCTGATCTGCGGCGGCGTGCTGAAGCGAAGAACGGGCGATGCGACCGCCGGATAGCGACTGGCGTCCACCATTCGGTACCCGAGTTCTGAGTTGCAAACAAGTCTAGAGAAGAAACGCTCCAAGGAAAGGTTATCAAGATGCAGTTGAAAGACGTTGCCGTTCTCATCACCGGCGGTGGCTCCGGCCTCGGCGCCGCTACCGCCCGCGCCATGGCCGCCAAGGGCGCCAAGATCGGCGTCATCGACCAGAACAAGGAAAATGCCGAAAAGGTCGCGGCCGAAGTGAAGGGCGTTGCGCTCCACGCCGACGTCACCGACGAAGACGGCATCAAGGCTGCGATTGCCAAGGCGGAAGCCGCCCACGGCATCGCCCGCGTGTTGATGAACTGCGCCGGCATCGGCGGATCACAGCGTACCGTCGGCAGAGACGGCGTCTATCCGCTGGCCAAGTTTGTCCGCATCATCAACGTCAACCTGATCGGCTCCTTCAACGTGCTGCGCCTGTTCGCCGAACGGCTAGCGACCGCGCCCCCGGTGGGTGAAGAGCGTGGTGTCGCGATCAACACCGCCAGCGTCGCGGCCTATGAAGGCCAGATCGGCCAGATCGCCTACTCGGCCTCAAAGGGCGGCATCGTCGGCATGACCCTGCCGGCCGCGCGCGACCTCGCCAGCCTCAAGATCCGCGTCAACACCATCGCGCCCGGCCTGTTCCTGACGCCGCTGCTGATGGGCCTGAACGAAGAGGCCCGCAAGAGCCTCGGCGCCCAGGTGCCGCATCCGGCCCGTCTCGGCGATGCCAGCGAGTACGGCAACCTCGCGGTTCACATCGTCGAGAACCCGATGCTCAACGGCGAAACCATCCGTCTCGACGGCGCCATCCGCATGGCGCCGAAGTAGTTCGCTCCGTCGTCCCCGCCTAGTGCGCAATTGCGCACGGGAGCGGGGACCCATACCGCGTGATGTTTCTGTTGCCTTCAGCTGGCGGAGACCACGCGTAGTAACAACGGCCTGTGGTTATGGGTCCCGGCTCGCGCTTCGCTTGGCCGGGACGACGGTGAGTAGGAGCGCTTCGTGACTCAACCGCTGCTGATCGAACACGATGACGGGGTCGACCGGGTGACGCTCAATCGTCCGGACCGTCTCAACGCGCTCAACCCCGATATGATCGACGCGCTGAATAACTATTTCCAGGGGTTGCAGCGCAATCGCGCCACGCGCGTCGTGGTGCTGAAGGGCGCGGGCGCATCGTTCTGCGCAGGCCTCGACCTCAAGCATGCGATGGCGCGCCGCGCCGGGCAGCAGGAACCGCCCGGCGTGACGGAGTCGCTGGATTCGCAGCGCCGGATCGCCGACATCGTGATGCTGATGCGGCGCGCGCCGCAGCCGATCATCGCGCTGGTGCAGGGGGCTGCTGCCGGCGGCGGCTTCGCGCTGGCGCTCGCCGCCGATATCAGGATCGCGACCAGATCGGCGCGGATGAACTGTGCCTTCATCAAACTTGGCCTCGGCGGTTGCGATATCGGCACCAGCTATTTCCTGCCGCGCCTGGTCGGTGTCTCCGTTGCCTCGGAACTGATCCTGACCGGCCGCTTTATCGGCGCCGAGCGCGCGCTGGCCGTCGGTCTCGTCTCCGAAGTCGTCGACGAAGGTGGGCTCGATGCTGCGGCCGAGCCCTATGTCGATGCGATGATGACGGCCTCGCCGGTGGGCTTAAGGCTGTCCAAGGAATGCCTCAATATGAGCGTCGACGCCGGATCGATCGAAGCGGTCATTGCCATGGAAGACCGTAATCAAGTCCTGTGCAGCCGCTCGGAAGATTTTGGCGAAGGCATCAGGGCCTTTCTCGAAAAGCGAAAGCCTGTCTATATCAGGCGATAGAAAAGATAAGACGAAGGATCCGCAAAGGACCGAATTCCGGGAGACGCAATATGAGTGGGAATGCAGCCGCAGTGCTGACGAAGCCGGCCTTTCGCAAGATCGAATGGCTGGCGCGCGACATCGCGGTCGAGCGTCGTGCGGATGGCGTCACCGTTCTGAAGTCGCGGATTCCGCTGCAGGCTTACGAGAAGCATATTCCGGCCTCGCTGGCGAAGTGGGCGAAGCAAGCGCCCGAGCGCATCTGGCTGGCGCAGCGCGGCGGCGCCGATCGGCAGTGGCGGAAGGTTTCCTATGGCGAAGCCAAGCGCACCGTCGACGGGCTCACGCAAGGCCTGCTCAATCTCGGCATCACGGACAGTCACCCGGTTGCGATCCTCTCGGGCAATTCGATCGAGCATGCGCTGATGACGCAGGCCGCGATGCAGGCGCGTCTTCCGGCCGCACCGGTGTCGCCGGCCTATTCGCTGATGAGCCAGGATCATCTTAAGCTCAAATACCTCTTCAACCTGATCAAGCCTGCTGTCGTCATGGTGCAGGACGGGCCGACCTTCGAAAAGTCGTTGAAGGCGCTTGATCTCACCGGCGTCACCGTCGTGCATGTCACGCGGCCCTGCGACGGTATTACAAGCGTGTCCTTTGCCGATCTCGCAGCAACGCCGGTGACGACAGCGGTCGAGGAATCGATCGCGAAGATTACGCCGGACACCATCGGTAAACTGCTGTTCACTTCCGGTTCGACCGGCATGCCCAAAGCCGTCATCAACACCCAGGAGATGATGTGCGCCAATGCGGCGATGATGATGCAGGTGCGCCCGCGTGATCCGAACGGGCCGATCTCCACCGTGCTCGACTGGATGCCGTGGAATCATACCATGGGCGGCAATGCCGCGTTCAATCCGATCCTGGTCGATGGCGGCACGCTCTATATCGACGATGGGCGGCCGATGCCGGGTCAGCTCGAGGAGACGATCAAAAATCTTCGTGAGGTATCGCCGACCTACTACGCCAATGTGCCCGCCGGCTACGCGGCACTGGCCGCGGCGATGGAGAAGGACGATGCACTCTGCCGCAGCTTCTTCAAGAACCTGAGCATCATGGCCTATGGCGGCGCGCGGCTGCCGGACGACCTCTACGACCGCATGCAGGCGCTGGCGGTGAAGACCACCGGCGAGCGCATCGTGTTCTATACCGGCTGGGGCTCGACCGAGACCGCGCCGACCGCAACCGGCACCTATTGGGATACCGAGCGCGTCGGCTTGATCGGCCTGCCATTCCCCGGCGTCGAGCTGAAGCTGGTGCCCTGCGGATCGAAGTATGAGCTGCGGCTGCGCGGCATCAATGTCACGCCCGGCTATTTCGGCCAGCCTGACCTGACGAAGAAAATGTTCGACGAGGAAGGGTTTTACTGCATCGGCGATGCCGGTCTGTTTGTCGACGACAACGATCCCTTGCAGGGCGTCATCTTTGCCGGCCGCGTGGTCGAGGATTTCAAGCTCACGACAGGCACCTTCGTTCATGTCGGCTCGCTGCGTACCGATGCGATCGCCGCCGCCACGCCGGCGGTGCATGACGCGCTGGTCGCCGGGCAGGACCGCGCCTTCATCGGATTGCTGGCCTGGCCCAACCTGCACGCCTGCCGGCAGATCGTCGGCAATGCCGATGCGACGTTTGAAGACGTGATCCGGCATCCCGAGGTGATCGCCTGCGTCAAGCGCGGACTGCAAGCGCACAACGCTTCATCCACCGGCAGCAGCATGCGGGTCGCCCGAGCGATGCTGATGGCCGAGCCGCCGTCGATCGACGGCAACGAACTCACCGACAAGGGTTACATCAACCAGCGCGCCGGCCTCGAACGCCGCGCCGCTCTGGTGGAGAAACTTTACGCCGATCGCCCCGGCGAAGACGTCATCATTCTGAACTGATCGTAGGATGGGTAGAGCGTAGCGAAACCCATCAGCCGCAACCAAAGTCATCGATGGGTATCGCTTTCGCTCCACCCATCCTACAACACCGCCAACCAACGCGAGTAGAGCGCCATGAACTTCGATTTCTCCGACGAACAAAAGCAGATGCGCGACGAGGCGAGAAAATTCCTTGCTGAAAAATGCCCGCCGAAGGCGGTGCGCGCGGTGCTTGATGGCAAGGCGACCTACGACAAGGAGCTCTGGAAGGGACTCGCCGAGATGGGCTTTCTCGGCATCGCGATCCCCGAGGCGTTCGGCGGCGCGGGCGCCGGTCATCTCGAACTGTGCGTGATCGCCGAAGAAATGGGCCGCGCGCTGGCGCCGGTGCCATTCTCCTCGACCGTCTATCTCGCGGCTGAAGCGCTGATGATCGCAGGTTCCGACGCGCAGAAGCAGAAGTGGCTGCCGAAGATCGCCTCGGGCGAGGCGATCGGCACGCTGGCCTTGTTCGAAGGCAAGGGCAATCCGTCGCCATCAGCGATCAAGGTGTCCGCCACCGGTGGCACGCTCAACGGCGTCAAGAAGCCGGTGCCGGATGGCGCGATCGCGGATTTCGCGGTGGTCGCCGCACGCACGGGATCGTCGGGCCGCGATTCCGATATCTCGCTCTTTCTTGTGGACCTCAAGGCCGGCGGCGTCGAAGTGAAGTCGCTGACCAATGTTGATCCGACCCGCGGGCAGGCCGAGCTCACCTTCAAGAATTGCAAGGCCGAGCCGCTTGGGGCAGCCGGTGAGGGCTGGAGCGTTCTCACGCAAGTGCTCGACCGCGCCGCCGTGTTGCTTGCGTTCGAACAGGTCGGCGGTTCCGACCGTGCGCTGGAGATGGGCCGCGACTACGCGCTCGATCGTATCGCCTTCGGCCGTCCGATCGGCTCGTTCCAGGCGGTGAAGCACATCCTCGCTGACATGTACGTCTCGGCGACGCTGGCGCGCTCCAATTGCTACTACGGCGCCTGGGCGCTCTCGACCAACGCGTCGGAGCTGCCGGAAGCGGCCGCTGCCGCGCGCATCAGCGCGACGCAGGCGTTCCAGCACTGTTCCAAGAACAACATCCAGGTCCATGGCGGCATGGGTTTCACCTGGGAGTTCGACTGCCACATGTACTACCGCCGCGCCAACGCCACCGCGCTGACGCTCGGCAGCCTGTCATACTGGGAAGACGCCTTGATCGACCACATGCGCAAGCGCAACGCCGCTTAAGCCATCTCCATCGGCGTCGTCCCCGCGAACGCGGGGACCCATACGCCGGGAAGCTTCGGTTGAATGACGATTTGAAAGTTGTGGCCGACTAATTCGGCCGGTGATTATGGGTCCCTGCTTTCGCAGGGACGACGAGAAGAGCTTGAAGGACTGGTACGATGAACTTCGACGATACCCCGCAGGAAGCAGCCTTCCGCGCCGAGGCGAAGGCCTGGATCGGCGCCAATGCGCCCAAGCAGTATGAGGCGGAGCTGCGCAAGTCCTCGCTCGGCCGTCCCGCGCTGAACAACATGCTCGAGATCGCGAAGGACTGGCAGAAGAAGAAGGCTGACGCCGGCTGGGCCTGCCTGCACTGGCCGAAGGAATATGGCGGCCGCGGATCGTCGCCGATCGAGCGCGTGATCTGGCAACAGGAAGAGGGTCCGTTCGGCAAGCTTTCAGGCGTCTTCATCATCGGCCACGGCATGTGCGGACCGACGATGATGGCGTTCGCCGGTGAAGAGCAGAAGCGCGAATACCTGCCGCCGTTGGCGTCGGGCGAAAAGGTCTGGTGCCAGTTGTTCTCCGAGCCTGCCGGTGGTTCCGACGTCGCCGGTCTGCGCACCCGGGCCGAGAAGAAGGGCGACGACTGGATCATCAACGGCCAGAAGATCTGGACCTCGGGCGCGCATTACTCGGATTACGGCATCCTGCTGACGCGTACCGATCCGACCGTCGCCAAACACAAGGGCCTCACCATGTTCTTCCTGGACATGAAGACCCCCGGCGTCGAGGTGCGGCCGATCAAGCAGGCCAGCGGACATTCCGACTTCAACGAAGTCTACTTCACCGACGTGGTGATCCCGGACTCGCAACGGCTTGGCGCCGTCAACGACGGCTGGAATGTGTCGCTGACGACGCTGATGAACGAGCGCATGTCGATCGGCGCCGGCGTGTCGACCGGCTTTCCGGAACTGTTCGAGTTCTGCAACAGCTTGATGCTGGAGGATGGCCCCGCGATCGAGGATCGCGGCGTTCGTTCGAAGCTGGCGAACTGGGCCGTGAAGGCAAGCGGGCTGAAGTACACCTCGATGCGCGCGATCTCGGCGTTGTCGAAGGGCGATCGTCCGGGTCCGGAAAATTCCATCGGCAAGCTGGTGGCGGGTTCGATGATCCAGGACGTCGCGATGTACGCGCTCGACCTGCAGGGCGCCGCCGGTGCGCTCAGCGGACCGGAGGATGCTGAAGTCGCCGGAAAATTCCAGGCCATGCTGCTGCGTGCGCCGGGCACCCGCGTCGAGGGCGGCACCGACGAGATCATGCGTAACATCATCGCCGAACGGGTGCTTGGCTTGCCCGGCGATATCAGGGTCGACAAGGACGTTCCGTTTAACAAGATTCCGACCAAGGGACGCGCTTAAATCCGCGCGAAAGGAGCCGCCATGAACTTCGACGATACCCCGCAGGAAGCCGAATTCCGCGCTACCGCCCGCAACTGGGTCAACGCCAACGCGCCGAAGAAATACGAGGCAGAGCTTTCAAAGTCTTCGCTCGGCCGCATCCGGCTCGAGAAGGAAGAGATCGTCGATGTCGGCAAGGCCTGGCAGAAGAAAAAGGCCGAGGGCGGCTGGGCCTGCCTGCATTGGCCGAAGGAATATGGCGGCCGCGGCGCTACGCCGATCGAGAAGGTGATCTGGCAGCAGGAAGAGGGCGTTTATGGCAAGCTGACGCAGCCGTTCCAGATCGGCGAGGGCATGTGCGGGCCGACCGTGATGGCGTTCGGCAGCGAGGAGCACAAGCGGCACTATCTGCCAAAACTCGCGTCCGGCGAACACATCTGGTGCCAGTTGTTCTCGGAGCCGGCCGGCGGCTCCGACGTCGCGGGCCTGCGCACGCGCGCAGAAAAGAAGGGCGACAACTGGGTCGTCAATGGCCAGAAGATCTGGACCTCTGGCGCGCACTACTCGGATTACGGTCTTCTGATCACGCGTACCGATCCCAATGTGCCCAAGCACAAGGGCCTGACGATGTTCTTCCTCGACATGAAGAGCAAGGGCGTCGAGGTGCGGCCGATCAAGCAGGCCAACGGCATGCAGGAATTCAACGAAGTCTATTTCACCGACGTCGTGATTCCCGATCACCAGCGTCTTGGCGCGGTCGGTGACGGCTGGAACGTGTCGTTGACCACGCTGATGAACGAGCGCATGTCGATCGGCTCGCGGCTTGCGACCGGTTTACCGGAAATGTTCGAGTTCTGCTCGAACCTGATGACGGAAGATGGCCCCGCGATCGACGATCGCGCGACGCGCGCGAAGCTTGCGAGCTGGGCGGTGAAGGCGAGCGGGTTGAAATACACCAGCTATCGCGCGATCTCGTCGCTCTCCAAGGGCGAGCGGCCGGGTCCGGAAAATTCCATCGGCAAGCTGGTCTCGGGCACGATGCTGCAGGATATCGCCAGCTATGCGATGGATCTGCAGGGCGCGTCCGGCGCGCTCACCGGCGCGGACGAGGAAGCAGTGCACGGCCAGTTCCAGCAGATGCTGCTCAGCTCGCCGTCGATGCGTATCGCAGGGGGTACCGACGAAATCCTGCGCAACATCATCGCCGAGCGCGTGCTGGGCCTGCCCGGCGATATCCGGGTCGACAAGGACGTGCCGTTCAACAAGATCCCGACCAAGGGGCGATAAGATGGACGCTGCGGCAAAGGCGAACGCACGCTATGCGACGGAAGATCGCATCGGCGTGCTCGAGGAGTTGTTGAACGAGCGCTATTCCGTTCGCGCGTTTCTGCCGCAGCCGGTGCCGCGCGAAACCATTGAGCACATTCTCAAGGTGTCGCAGCGTACGGCGTCGTGGTGCAACAGCCAGCCCTGGCAGGTGTTGATTGCCAGCGGCGAGGCAAAGGAGAAATTCCGCAAGCTGATCTATGCCGAGGCGGCGTCAGGCGCCGAGGACGGTCACGACTTTACACCGCCGCGCGAATATCTCGGGGTGTATCAGGACCGCCGCCGCGAAAGCGGCTTCCAGCTCTACAATACGCTCGGCATCACCAGGGGCGACAAGGCCGCCTATGGCAAACAGGCGCTGGAGAACTACAATTTCTTCGGCGCGCCGCATGTTGCGATCATTCATACCGATGAACCGCTCGGCATTTACGGCGCGATCGATTGCGGCGCCTATGTCGGCAACTTCATGCTGGCCGCGCAGGCGCTAGGCCTCGGCACCATTCCGCAGGCGGCGCTGGCGCGTCACTCCGGCCTGATCCGCCGGCACTTCAATCTGGCTGATGACCGCAAGGTGGTGTGCGGCATTTCGTTTGGATTCGCCGACAAGGCGCACAAGGTCAACAGCTACCGCACCTCGCGCGCAAGCGTGGCGGAGACGGTAACCTTTGTCGAAAAATAAGAACGCGCGACAAAAACCCCGATCGCGACTGGCGATCGGGGTTTTGTTTCTGTTAAGGCGCGATCAGTAAACGTTGTAGGCGCAGACGTTGACGGTGCGCAGGCGCAGGCCGTGACGGGTCTGAACCATCTGCTGCTGATAGCAGTCGTTGCCGCCGGTGTTGACGTAGATTCCGCCGAAGCCGAAACCGCCATAGCCCCAGCCATGATGGCCCCAGCCGCCATGGAAACCGTGGGCGGAAGCGGCGGTGGGCGCCAGAGCAGCCGCACCGATGGAAGCAGCAGCGATCAGTCCGAGGGTAACCTTGCGAAGCATCGTAATTCTCCAGTTTTGAAGGCATGAGGCCGTTGTTTCGTCCCTGCACCTGTGTCGGGACGACGGCGCATCACGTTCACGCGCGAAGTGGAGAATCGTGTTTCAGGACTGTTTCGTCGGGAGGCGCCGCTCCTCAAGATGAGGATGGAATGGAGTTTGCGAGCGCTTAAAACCGCGGCGGGCGCTTTTCCGCAAAAGCCTTGATGCCTTCCTTGATCTCGTCGCTGCGCATGCTTTCGCGGTGGCGGCGATCGCAGGCCGCCTCGTCGAGCTTGCCGCGGGAAAATTCGTTGATCGCGCGCTTCATGCCGCGCATCGCCTGCGGCGCGTTGCCGGCCAAGATCGTGGCGAGCCGGTCGACTTCTTCGTCGAGCGATTCCAGCGGCACCATCGCGGTGAGGTAGCCGATCCGCAGCATCTCCGGTGCGGTGATTTTTTGCGCGGTCAAAAACAGCTTTTTGGCATTGTCGACGCCGAGCCGCGCCACATAGCGGGCGATGCCGCTCTTGTAATAGTGCAGGCCGAGCCGCGCCGCCGGCATGAACATTTCTGCTGTGTCGACGCCGATGCGGAAATCGCAGGCCAAGGCCAGATCGGTCGAGCCGCCATAGACGCCGCCGTTGAGCCGGCAGATTGTCGGCACGCCCAAATCTTCCAGCCGGTTGACCACCACTTCAAACGCCGAGCCCGCGCTCTGTTCTTCCTTTGCGCTGGTCGCGCGATCGGCGACCGAGTTGAGATCATAGCCGGCGCTGAAGGCGCGGCCGGTGCCAGTCAACACCATCACACGTATCGCCGGATCGGCCTCGATCCGGTCGAACAGCTTCACTAAATCGCCGAGATCCTCGCTCTGCAGCCGGTTCAGATGTTTCGGCCGGTTGAGGCGGATGGTGGCGCGTGCACCGCTGATTTCGAGTAGCGGTGCGCTGGCCGCCTCGGCGATATCGGACATCTTCGTCTCCATTCTTGTTATTGCTTATTTGTTTTCTAGCGCGCGCCGCTTGGCCTCGGCGTCGATCGTCTCGGCCAGATCCGGATGGCGCGCCATCAGCAGACGGAAATCGACGAGATCGAGCACCAGCAGCTTTGATAGCCGTGTGGTAGTGATGTTGGCCGAGCGCAGACTGTTGCCGAGCAGCGCCATCTCGCCGAAGAACGCGCCCTCGCTGAGCTTCACCTTCTTGCCGGGCAAATCGACCTCGACCTCGCCGGCGGCGATGAAATACATGCAGTCGCCCTGCTGGCCTTTGCGGATGATCATGGTGCGCGGCGGCAGGTCCATCGTCCGGAGCATGTGCGTGACGTCGGCGATCGCCGCGGGGCCAAGCGCCGCGAAGAACGGCACCTTGCTGACGGACTCCCAGGTCTTCAGAAAATTGTCGCGGCGGGTTTCGGCGGCGAATCCGGTGGCGAGAATACCGGTCCAGAGCCCGAATACGCCAAGGCCGCAGATCATTACCAGGGCTGCGACGATCCGGCCGTATGGCGTGATCGGCACCACGTCGCCATAGCCGGTCGTGGTCAGGGTCGCGACCGCCCACCACAGCGCCGCAGGTACGCTACTGAAGGTTCCCGGCTGCACGTCGCGTTCGAAGAAATAAACGGCGACCGACGCCAGAAACAGCACCATCAGGAAAATCACCAGCACGCTCAGCAGCGGCCCGGATTCGACCACCAGCACCCGGCGCAATTGACGTAGTCCGGGAATGCCGGGAACCACCTTGAGCACCCACAGCACCGCGAGCAGCCACGCCGTCGGCGCATCAACGCCACAGGCAAGCGCCGCCGGCACCGCGATCACCGCGACGGCGTCCAGCAGCCCGCGGACCGACAGCGCGTAACCCCAACCGCGTTGCGACTGGGCGGCGTAGCGCAATCGCACGGCCCATTCGAACGCGAAATAGGCCCAGCAGCTCCACAGGATGGCGTCGACCCAGCGATGCGACGCCTGATAGGCGGGGGCGACCGTCAACAGCACCATCACCGTGACGCCGACCGTCACCGCAACATAGGCCGGTTTGGTCATGTTGCGGCCAGCCGTCTGGGCGGCGAACAAGGTCAAAGCCGGAAGAACGAGCCGTTTGGGCATAGGATTAGCGGACGCCTGATCGGTGCTGAAAAGCCTGATACGGTCATGCCACAGCGTGGCCAATCCGCGCAAAGTGCCCGCCTCAGGCGAAGCCGTCAACGACGTCAGGCAAACAGCGTTATCGTGCCGGAGCAACCGTCGCGTCAGGCGCGGGTCGAGGCGAATCGGGGCCGAATTTTGCCTGAGATGGGTGAGAATCCCGACAAAACATCGCTTTTTCCTCGTATATCAAAAAAGCCCAGCGGCCATTACGATAGCGGGCACTGCAACAGAATCGCGAAAACGTTCATCTTCGAAGAACTGGTTGGCCTCCAATGGATACGTCTCATCTGGCAGAACACGCCGGCACCGCCGGCACGCTGTTCGCGTCGATCTTCGTGGTCGCCACCACCACGATGCGGACCATGATCCCGTTGCGGATCTTTGGCATTCTCGCCAACGTCGTTCTCTTCATCACCGCCATTCCGGCACACAACTACCTGGTCATGCTGGTGCAGTCGGTGATGTGTTTCGTCAATTCCTACCGGTTGCACCAGATGCTGCAGCTGGTGCGCGACGTGAAGAGATCCGTCAACAGCGACCTGTCGATGGACTGGCTGAAGCCGTTCATGACCGAGCGCCAATGTGTCGCCGGCGAAATGCTGTTCTACAAGGACGAGAAGGCCGAGGAGATGCTCTACATCGTCAGCGGCAAGTTCAAGCTGGTCGAGTCCGGCATCGAATTTCCGGTCGGCGCCATCGTCGGCGAACTCGGCATGCTGTCGCCGTCGAACGTGCGCACCCAGTCGCTGGAATGCATCGAGCCGGGCCTCGTGCTCAGCGTCAGCTACAGCAAGGTCGAGGAACTCTACGTGCAGAATCCGGCGTTCGGCTTCTACTTCCTGCGCCTCTCCAGCGCCCGGCTTTTTCAGAATCTTGAAACGCTGCAGAAGCAACTGACCCAGCTGACGGCCGCTTCCGCCGCCGCACCGAAGTCCGCGTAACGGGCAGGGGCGAACGGCGTGTCGGATCGTGGTATCCTGTCTTCGCTGCGTTATCTGTTCGCCGATATTATCGGCGAGGACGACGATACGCCGCCGTTTCTGCCCGAAGGGCTTCCGGAGGCCGTCGTGCCGGTCGCCAGCGATGCCATCTATATGCTGATCGACTATCAGGGATCGAGCTACGCCCAGCTTTACGTCGACCGGCTGCGGCGGTTCGTCGGCCGGCGCGGTGTCGATAACGCCCTGTTCACCGAGATCGCGCGGCTGATGGCGGCGCGCATGAGCTACGAGGATCCGATCCGGATCGCGCAGCTCGCGCTTGTCGCCCTCGACGATGCGCCGGCCGCGCCGATCGACGAGGTCAGAAAATTCCGGATCGACGAATTGATCGGCGCGCTTCCTGCAATTGTCGCCGAACCCGTGCTCGATACGCTTGAGTGGCTCGGCTGGCTGCACATGCCGGTCTCGATCCGCTTCAACTCGGCAAGCCGGTGGGGCATTCGCCGATTGAAAATCGAAGCGGGGCTGCGCCGCTGGCGGCTGTTTTCGGTGCGTTACGGCAAGGAGCGGGTTTGGGTCGAACGCTGGCTGCACATGATCGACCGCGGCTTGACCAAACAGCCGGGGGCCGTGCCCGCGATCGTGCAGAGCGCGACCATGATCAGCGGGTATGGCGATCCCTACCGCCAGGGCATGGCGGACTGGAGTGCTGTTATCGACGGCCTGGTCAAGCCGACCTTCGATGGCGCGCTGGCGCTGTCCGATCTCGCCGGTGCTGTCGTGGAAGCGCGCGGGGCGGCACTGCCCGATCCGCGGCAGGCGGCACTCAAGCGCAAGATCGCCGAGATCAGGGCGCGGCTGCCGGCCGCGCCGAACGCGGCCTGAGTTTCAAGCGCTCTGCGCGGTCTTCACGACCACGACATTGTCGTCATGCGTCGTCGCGTTCTGGGTTGCCTGCGTCCCGACGTCCTGCGGCGGGTGCCGCTTGAGATGGTCGCGGCGCATGCCGATTTCGTCGCGGACGAATTCGTAGCCGAGCTTGAAGGTTTCCAGCCCGTCGCTGGAAATGGTGCCGTCGCGCAAGCCTATGACCGCGCCGCGCAGAATCGCTTCGAGCTCGTCCTGCAGCTCATCGAGGGCGTCGAGGCTCTTGGCGTATTCCATGCGTTCGCCGACATCGAGGATGGCGGTTGCGAGTTCGCTGGCCTTCTCAGGCGCGACCCGCGTGACCTTGGTGTAGATGCCGGCGAAGATCGAGCCGATGACGGAAAGCGCCGCGGCGCCCAGATACATCATGTCGCTGTAGCGATCCATGAACGACTTGGTGTCGTCGTTGATATATTCGGCGGCCCCCGCATGCGCGGCAATGAAGGCATCCTTGTCGGTCACGGCGGGTTCGATCTTGCTGGCAAAACCGTCGGCGAGCGCCAGGTCGGCCTTGTTTTCGTAGATCAGGCGCGCGAGGTCGCTCATGGTCGTGGTCGACAGTTTGGACTGCGCCACCAGCAGCCATTCCAGCCCGATGGTGGTGAGATCGTCGTCGGGGATCGCCGGCGACGCCGACAGCATGCCGGTCGTCAGCGTCTCCTCGGAAAGCGCCGGGTATTTCCTGGCAAGCGCTTTTGCCGCGTCGATCGCGTTCAGGGTAAAGCCGCCGTGTTTGGCGTATTGCTCGTAGCTCTTGTCCTTCATGACCTGCGAGGCGTGCTTCACCGCCACCACCGCGCCAAAGCCCGACGCCAACAGCTTGTCCAGGGTCGACCCCGCCGGCGCCATCTCGACCCGCGCCGCCGCATCTGGCGTATCGGACAGTTCGAGGATATTGCGGACCAGCGCGACGCTGTTCTCGCTGTCGGCCAGCACCGCGATCTTCTTTTTCTTCAGGTCGGCCACGGTCTTGATCTTCTTGCCGCTCGGGCTGATCAGGAGCAGCACGTCATGTTCGAGGATCGCGACCGCGCGGGCGCGCGACGGGATTTTGGCGTCGGTGCGCAGGATAGCGAGGTTGGCTTCCTTGCGGTCGAACGCCGCCAGCGCCTTGACGTTGTCGCCGCTGGGCACGATCTTGAGCCGCAATCGCGACGAATTGCTCTTCAGCAGCGTGGCCAGTTTGCCGGCGAAGCGCGCCTCGGGGCCGTTGGCTTCGCCGACGGCAAACACCAGCGTCTCGGAATTTCGCAGCCAGGTGCGGCCTCCCCACACCGTGGCGGCGGTGAAAATCAAGGTCAGGATCGAAAACAGCACGATCTGCGATCGGTTGCTTTTGACCACCCGCGAGCGTTTGCGCGGCATTTCCGGTTGTGGCGTTGGGGCTTCAGCGCTCATGGCTCATACCCGGTCGGGGACGTTTCGCCGTCAAATCGGCACAGCAGGCCGTCCAAATGATTTCGTAAATACCTAGAAACGAACGATAATTCCGTCTGCGGGGTAATGATATCGCGGCTGCGGCGGAATGCAAACCGCCCGGCCGGGTAACCTTACCGCGAGTACCACTGCCGAGGCGCAGTATCGCAGTTCAGCCACACCGTGCGATTTTTGGACTACCCACAGGTGCATTCCGGTCCGGGAGATGCCATAAATGACAGCAATGTTTCCGTCCGGGTTTGAGAAGAAAATTACGCTGACAGCCTAGACCCCGGTTTTTCGCCACCTCGTCAGTCCCCAGCAAAGGGCGTCAGCTTTGTTGTTTCCTTCGATGTCGTCGTCGGTCCCGGTTGGTGCGCTGGTGGGATGGATGTTGCTTCTCACTGTGAAGCACGTCATCGCCGATTTCGTTTTGCAAAATTCCTGGATGGCGATCGGCAAGGATCAGAAGACCGGCTGGGCGCTGCCGCTGCTGGCGCATTGTCTCGTGCATCTCGCCGTGTCGATGGCGCTGATCCTGGCGGTCGCGCCAAAATTCTGGTTCGTCGCTTTGATCGACTTCGCCATTCACATCACGGTCGACCGCGCCAAGGGCATCTGCGCCTCGTCGTTCGGCGTGACGCTGGAGCAGGAGCACCCGTGGTTCTGGACGCTGATCGGCGTCGACCAGGCGTTGCACCACCTCACCGGGTTCGGCCTGTCGATCTTCATGGCGTCGAACTGATCCGGTCGCCTGCCGGGCAATGGCCGGCATCGCTGAAGGCCCCCGCGCTCCCCGACCTATCATGCGCCGCGTGTCGGTTCCGATTCGGCCGCAATGGGCAAGCGCCCCGGAACACTACTGGCTCCGTTGGTTAACGTTTCATTAGAGAATTGCAATGCATCTTCCGCATAGGGAGAACCCTCATGTTTTCAAGCCGAGACGCATTCGAGAACGATTTTTGTCCGGTCCGCGACGAACTGCTCGGTGAGATGTACCGGGCCAATGCCAACGGTCTGCCTGTCCTGGTCGAGAGCGTCTCTTCCGAGGTCCGGGCGATGCTGGCGCTGTTCTGCTATCGTCGCAGCCATCTGCACGGCCTGGCGCTTGCGATTGCCGCAAGCTGCAGCGAACGCGAACTGATCCAGTTGGGCGGCCGCGTCGGCACCACGCTCTACGCGCTGTCGCGCGAACCGGCCGCACGTTCCGCGCCGTCGTCGTCCTACGGCCACCGCAAGCCGATCACGCTGTCGACCAAGCCGCTCTCGACCTTCGCCCCGATCGAGGATGAGTTCGACGACGAAGACGAAGTGGCAAAGGTGACGGCGTAAGCGCTTCTGTCGTCCCTGCGAAAGCAGGGACCCATAGCCACCGGCCATGGGTGTTACAGACAGCGTCAGCCATTCTGCCTCATTGATGGGTCACGCGGTATGGGTCCCTGCCTTCGCGGGGACGACCCGTGGAAGTAGTATTGGTCGCCTTCGCCGGGGCGGACTACGCCAGCACCGGCAAGCCGTGCCGCTTTCTTGCCATCGCGCATTCGGGATCGCCGGGCATGCAGGTCCGGCATACCTCCGGCCGGACTGCGTAGATCGTGCACGCCGTCGCCTCGCCGACCTTGCCGGACAGCGCCGAACATCGATCGCCCTCGCAGCGCATTCCCGACAGTCTTTCGTTGACGAATTTTGCCGGGATCAGATCCAGTTCCGCGTCGTCCTCGGTGGTGAAGCGCGGCCAGTTTGCGGAATAGCTGCAGCAGGCGCCGCAGGCCTGGCAAGGACTGTCGTTGTCATTGGCGGGGCCGATATGATCCATGGATTACCATAGCGTTTTCGAGCGGAGTGCGGCGCGGTTCGCGTGAAGAAAACGCGTCAAAACAAAATCTGTTTAGCGCGGAATGAAGGAGGCGGCCAGCCGGCCGTACCTCTCAAGTATCCTTTGGCGCTTCCCAAACCAGGCTTCTGCGCCACTTCGCGCGCAACAGATCACGCCGCTCCGGATATTTTTCGTCGTGATACACCGCGTCGACAACGCGGTCGGTGCGGAAACTGCGAAAATCCTTCCGCAGTTCGCACCACGCCGCCAGAATTCGCACCGCCTCGTGGTAGCCGATCGCGATCGGCCAGATCGTGCGCTGGCTGCTGCGGCCATGTTCGTCGCGGTAGGACAAAGTGATCTTCTTGCCTTCGTGGATATTCGTCCGGGTCCGCACCATGTCGATGCGGTCCGGTTCCCGGTTCCAGACCGGCCGGGCGCGGCTGGCGGGTTCGAGTACGAACGGCCTCAGGCGCTCCGGAACCGTGTCGGCGATCTTCGCCATCAGGTCCTGGGCGGCGCGGGCAAGCACCGGATCGGCATGGCTCGCCACCCATTGCGCACCGAGCACCGCCGCCTCGATTTCGTCGGGTGTCAGCATCAGCGGCGGAAGGTCAAAACCCTTTTCAAGGATGTAGCCCATGCCGGCTTCGCCGCGGATCGGCACGCGCTGTTCGATCAGGGTCGCGATGTCCCGGTAAATCGTCCGCTTCGAGGTCTCCAGCTCGGCTGCAATCGCGTCAGCCGTCAGCGGTTTCCGGGTGCGCCGGAGCACCTGAATGATCTGAAACAGCCGGTCGGCGCGTCTCATGGCAAGTCTCTTTTCTCAAAAGTCTCTTTTCGCAGAGGGTGCTCGCCGATGCTGACAGCATGTTGGCAGCAGGGGTCGCGTACATAAGGACAACATCTCAACTGAAGGGAACTTGTCCATGACGATTTTCAGCGAATTTGGCTCCCCAGGCAGGAGCCGTCCCCTCCTGAATGCCCAGAGTTTCGCGCTGGAGCATCTGGTTTTGATCCACGCGACGACGCTGGACCTGCGTTGGGCGATGGTTGAGCTGCTGCTGCGCTCACTCACAGCAATGTGCGTCCTCGCGCAAGGGCAGCTCGGCCTTGCTGGCCTGCCGGATCCGCCACGGCAGGCGGTGCCTGGCCCAGCGGATCGACGCTGCTGACACCATGGTGGCAGCAGGGGGTCGCTAGGGTCGGACACGTCAGAGGATCGGGAGACCAGCATGATTACGCTCTATGGCTTCGGCGCCGGGTTCGGCCTGCCGGAAATCAGCCCCTTTGTGACCAAGACCGAAGTCCAGCTGAAGATGGCCGGCCTGGCCTACCGCAAGGAAAAGGCACGGCCGCCGGCCTCTCCCAAGGGGCAGCTGCCCTATATCGTCGATGAGGCCGAAACCATCGCCAATTCCACCTTCATCCGCGCCCATCTCGAAGGCAAATACGGCTTCGATTTCGACGCGCCGCTGTCCTTGCAGGCGCGCGCGCAGGCCTGGGCGTTCGAGCGGATGATCGAACATCATGTCTATTGGGCCCTGGTCGGCGCCCGCTGGGTCGACAGCGAGAACTTTGCAAAAGGCCCGGCGCATTTCTTCGACAGCGTGCCGGATCATCTGCGCGAAAAGCTGCGTGAGGATGCCCAGTTCCGGGTCGCCGAAAACTATCTGCTCAGCGGTCTCGGCCGCCACGCGCCGGACGAGGATATCGATCTCGCGGTGCGCTCGCTGTTGGCTTTGTCGGTGCAACTCGGCGACAAGCCGTATCTGATGGGCAATGAGCCCTGCGGCACCGACGCCACCGCGTTTGCGCGCGCTGGCCGGAATTTTGACGCCGTTCTTTGACTCAGCCCTGCGGCAGCGGACCGAACAATTCGCCAACCTCACCGCCTATGTCGACCGGATGATGCTGCAATACTATCCGGAGTTCGCCTGGGCGCGGCTGCAGGAAGCCGCCTGACCGGGGCGTGGACGCGCAAGCGGGGGCAGGGGATCGGGTGAGCGATCGCAGATCAGACGGGCTTGTCTGGCAGTGGCATTCCGTCCTCACCATCCTCGCCCTTGGCACCAGCAGCTTCCTGGTGCTGTTTGACGTGACGGCGGTCGTGATCACCATGCCCGGCATCGTCAAGGACCTCAATTTTGGCGTCGCCGGCTTCGCATGGATCATCGACGCCTACAGCCTTGCCCTCACCAGCGCGCTGCTTGCGTCCGGCGCGCTGGCGGATCGCTTCGGCCGGCGGCGGAGCATGCTGGCAGGCAATGCCGTGTTCCTGCTTGCTTCCCTCGCTTGCGGCTTTGCGACCAGCGGTTTGACGCTTTTCGCCGCGCGCGCCCTGCAGGGTATAGGCGCTGCGTTCATGACCACGGGCGCGCTTGCGCTTGTTGGCAGTACGTTTCCGAACGCCGGTCAACTCGCTCGCGCGTTTGGCATCATGGGTGTGATCTCCGGTGTCGCCATGGCGTTGGGCCCGACGCTGGGCAGCTTCCTGGCCTCGTGGTTCGGCTGGCGCTGGATCTTCTTTGCCAATGTCCCGTTCTGCGTCGCGCTCGCTTTGGCCGTGCCACGGCTGGTCGCCGAGACCAGGGATCCGGAGGGGCGGCCGCTCGACCCGGTCGGTGTCGCTTTGCTGACGATATCGCTTGGCCTGGCGATCGATGCGCTTCTGCGACGTGACGTTTCGCTCGTCGTGACCGGCGCCTGCCTGTCGGCAAGCGCTGCGGCAGCGCTTCTTTTCGGTTGGCAACAATCGCGAAGCCCGCGTCCGTTGTTCGATCCCCGCGTGTTCGCAACGCCGGCCATGGCCGGGGCCGGTGCGTTGCTGATCGCTATCCAGTTCGGCTACTGGGCGCCGCTGGTGTATCTGCCTTTGTTTCTGAGTACGGGGCTTCACGTGAACCTGGAGGTCGCCGGAGTGGCGCTGCTTGCGGCGACGCTGCCCATGCTGCTGGTACCGCTGATCGGCGGGCGGCTTGCCGCGCAGCAGGGATGGCGGCGTCTGTTCACGATTGCATTCGGTATCATCACCATTGGCAATATATCGCTGGTGATCGCCGCTCTCTCGGAGACTCCCGCGACACGCATCGTCGCAACGGCGGCGGGCATGCTCACGATTGGCGTCGGCGCGGCGCTGGCAAATCCGCAACTCTCAAGTGTCGCGATTGCTCTGGCGCCGCCGGCGCAAGCGGGCATACCGTCGGCCGTGATGATGATCGTGCGCCAGGGCGGCTTCGCCATAACGATAGCCGTTTTGGGATTGGTACTTGGCGCCGTCAACGAGGTCGCGGCGTTCGCAAACCTTTCGCACTGGCGGCGCTGGTTGCCTTGTTAGGCACCATCGCCGCCCACGTGCTGCTTCCCTCGAAGTCCACACAACACACGACCTAGTTCGCAGGCGCTGTCTGCGCCTTCAATGCGGCCAGCTCGGCCTCGAGTTCGGCGATACGGGCATCGCGTGTCGCCAGCGCCTGCGCCACGTCGGCCGCATCGAACTTTTGCGGGATGTGTTGCGGGCAATTGGTGTCCCACGCCGAAATCTTGAACAGGATCACCTGCTCGGGCCGCGCCTTGTATCCTTTCGGCATCAGCGCCGTCGTCAGCGCCGGGTCGTCATCCACGACGCGCGCCTCGCCCCAGATTTTTACGCGACGGCGGTGGGCGTAATCCATCACGAAAATATAGGCCTTGGAATTTTCCGAGAGATTGCCTTGCGTGATGTACTGCCGGTTGCCGCTGTAGTCGGCGAACGCGATCGTGTTCTTGTCAATGATCCTGACAAAGCCCTTCGGCCCGCCGCGATGCTGGATATAGGGCTGGCCGTCGGCGGTGGCGGTGGCGAAATAAAAACTGTTGGTCTCGCTCAGGAAGCCGGCGAGCTTCTCATCAATCTCGGTGCGCCAGCCGCCGTTTTCCTCGACGCGGGCATAGCCCTCGCGCGAACCCTTGCGGGTCTGGATCGCCTTTACCGCCGGGGTAAAACCGACATCGCTGGAATAGGTGTGAACGTCTGACATGTGAGCCTCCTTCGAACTGGATTCGTAGCAGGGTGGCGCGGCGGCCGGGCCGCCACGCCGTCGATAGCGTTACGCGGCCTTGGCCGATACAACCGGGAAATCGATCTCGGTCTTCGCAACTTTATTGACGTAGTTGGTCAGCGTGTTGAGCGCGACATGCAGCACGATTTCGATCAGTTGCGCGTCGTTGTAACCGGCGTCCCTGACCGCCTTGATATCGGCGTCGGAAACATGACCGCGCATCGCGACCAGCTTGACGGCGAAGCCGACCGCGGCGTCCGCCTTGGCATCGGCTGAATGACCGTCGCGGTTCGCCGCGATTTCAGCATCGGAGAGCTTTGCGAGGTTCTTGCCGAGATATGAATGCGCGGACAGGCAGTAGCTGCAGCCGTTGATTTCGGCGACCGCGAGGGCGATCCGCTCGCGGGTCGGCGCTTCCAACGCGCCCTTGGCCAGCGCGCCGTTGAGGCCGAGATAGCCTTCCAGCGCGGCCGGGCTGGTGCTGACCAGCCGGAACAGATTCGGCACTACGCCGAGCTGCTTCTTGACGGCTTGCAGCAAGGGCTGGGCAGCGGCGGGAGCGGCTTCGATCGAGGCAGGAGTGGGTAGGCGGGACATGGCGAAAACCCTTTTGATCTCGGTGGGAGCGGACATCCGCTCGCCGTGACGGCAATATGCGCCTCATCCGTTTTTGGGACAATTATATCAATTGACACTTCACTATTGCCAGATATGAAATAATCCGATGGACCGGATCGATGCCATGCAGGCTTTTGTCGCTGTGGCCGACCTGCAGGGATTTGCCCCTGCGGCGCGGAAGCTCCGCCTGTCGCCGTCGGGCGTCACACGGCTGATCGCGGCGCTGGAGGATCGCCTCGGCGCACGCCTGCTGCAACGGACCACGCGCTCGGTGACCTTGACGGACGCCGGCTCGCGCTATCTGGAACGGGCGCGGCGGATTCTCGCCGATGTTGAGGAGGCGGAAAGCGCGGCCGAGGGCGAACGGATGCGGCCGAGCGGCAGACTGGTGGTCTCGGCGCCGATCGGTTTTGGCCGCCTTCACGTCAGCCCTGTGATGTCGGCCTATCTGACGCGCCATCCGGACGTCTCCGGCGAACTGCGGCTCGAGGACCGCATGATCAGTCTTGTCGAGGACGGCGTCGACCTTGCGGTGCGGATCGGCGAACTCGCGGATTCCAGCCTGGTGGCGCGGCATGTCGGCGAGATGCGGCGGATCGTGGTGGCATCGCCGGGCTATCTCAAAAAGCGCGGCGAACCGAAGATACCCGCTGACATCGCCACGCATGACACCATCCAGTTCGGCGCCACCGCCGGACTGGCGGACTGGCGCTTTGTCGCTGATGGAAGCGAGGTCCGCACGGCGATCACGCCACGTTTCTCCACCAACAGCGCCGATGCCGCGGTCCAGCATGCCGAGCAGGACGGCGGCCTGACCCGGGTGCTGGCCTATCAGGCAGCCGACGCGATCAAGCGCGGCGGGGTAAGGGTGGTGCTGAAAAAGTTCGAACTGCCGGCCTCGCCAATCCACATCGTCTATCCGACCTCGCGGCTGTTGTCGGCCAAGGTGCGCACCTTCATCGATCTCGTGACCGAGACAACCGACTGGCACTGGCGATGAGCCTCTTTTCTTTGGGCGCGAAGGATGCGCCAATATGGTCATGACGCGCCGTCTTTCCATTTATGTTGCGGTGCTTGCCATTCTCGTCGCCTATCTCCTGATCTGGCCGGTCTGGCGCGCGCAATTTCTGATCGAGATCTGGCCGACGGAGGCCTGGAACGCCTATTTCCAGGATACCGCCGCGGCGGGCGGCCTGCTTTATCCGCCGGCGGATCAGCTGGTCGGCAACAACTATCCGCCGCTGTCGTTCTACGTGATCGGCTATCTCGGCCAACTCTTCGGCAACAATCTGTTTGTCGGCCGCGCGGTGTCGATCGTCGCGCTGCTGTGTATCAGCGTCGAAATCTTTCTCGCGGTGCGCATCCTCGCCGGCGGCATCACCGGTGCCGCGATCGGTGCGCTCTGGTACGCCGCGATCACGGCGCACAGTTCCGAGCTCTATGTCGGGACCAACGATCCGCAGCTTGCCGGTGAAGCCGTCATGGGCGCGGGGCTGGTGTGGTTTCTGGCGCGAAACCGCGACGGAAAATCGGCGCTCGCGCCGCTGCTGCTGATGGTGGTGGCCGGGTTCTGGAAGCACAACATCGTTGCGATCCCGCTGACCTCGGTGGCGTGGCTGCTGCTGCGGGATGGCAAGCGAGGCGATACGGCCGGTGCTGCTCAGCGCCGCTACCGCAGTCGCCGGGCTGTTGCTCTGCACCGCGATCTACGGCCGCGCCTTTCTCGACAATTTGTTCGCGACCCGCGAATATTCACTTCACCATGTCATCGGTCATATCGGCCATCTGCAATGGTTCGCGGTCGCGTTCCTGATCTGGGCGTGCTGGGCCTGGAGCGCGCGGACTTCACGGCCGCGCGCTTCACCGTGCTGCATGTCGCGATCGGTCTTTCGACCTGTCTCCTGCAGTGGTTCGGTCACGGGGTCGGCCGCAACGCCGAGTTCGATCTGGTGATCGCGCTCGGCATCGGCGTCGGCGTGGCGTTCGAACGGATTGATACGAGCCTGCTGGCGCAGCGCATCGGCGTCGGGCCGAGCCGTGATCTGTTGCTGGTGCTGCTGGTGTTGCGCCTCGTCGTGTCGGACCGGCAGGGGTCGGCGCTGGTGCTGTTCAGTCCGGAATTCCGCGCGTCTGTGCATGCGGCAGAGCGGGCGGCTCTCGACGACGTCAAACGGGTTGCGGATATCAGGGGCGACGTGTTCTGCAGCAACAAGGTGGTGTGCCGGGCGGCGGGCAAACCATTCGCGGTGGATGAATTCAAGATGGAGGAACTGGTCGCGACCGGCCGAAGATGACGGAGAGCGATATCACGGCGCTGCTCGAGCGCCGCCACATCACCGCGTTCGAAAGCAGCCGTCAGACCACGGTGAATGTGCTGGACACGTCGCTGTCGAAGGCGTGGCGCGGCCGGGTCAAGCCCGCTTCGTGACGACGCTGAAGGTGCCGTTGGCACGCGCGATCCGCGCGCCGTCGGCGGTGACGAAGCATTGGGCGAAGCAGAGATTGCCGCCGAGCTTGATGACGTCGGTCTCGAACGCCAGCCATTGGCCTATTCTGGCCGAGGCAATGAAATCGACGCCGAGGCTGACGGTGATCAGCCGCGTGTTGCCGGCGTCGCGCTTCATGCCGCAACTCAGTCCCATCGCGTTGTCGGCCATCGCGGTGATGAACCCGCCATGTGCGATGTGACGCGAATTGGTGTGCGGCTCGGCGAGGCGCAGGCCGAGGATAACGGCGTCAGGGGTCTTCCTCGAATAGATCGGTTCCCACGGCGCGGTCAGTGGGCTCGGCCGGAAATGGGGTTCAAAGCCTTCGGGTATGTCTGTCCTGGTCATGCGCGCTCGCGTGTTGACGATCTTTGTCGCCACTAAACGCTATTCGCGCGCGAACCGCACCGCCTACAAAGTTTTAAACGGGATTTCGGCGGGTGTTTGAAACGCTTTCACCCACTAACCGTCATTGCGAGGAACGAAGCGACGAAGCAATCCACTCTTTCTTTGTGCGTCGAAATGGATTTCTTCGCTGCGCTCGCAATGACGGCGAAAGACCATCGTCTTTGTCAAAACGGCAGCCCGACGTAGTTCTCCGACAACGACGTCGATGCGGCCTTTGAGCTGACGAGGTAATCCAGCTCTGCCAGCTGAATGCGGGCGCCGAATTCGCCTTCGTCGGGGAATTTGTGCAGCATCGAGGTCATCCACCAGGAGAACCGAACCGCCTTCCACACCCGCGCCAGCGCGCGTGTCGAATAACCATCGATCCCGGCTCTGGATTTCTCGTCGTAAAATTCGCGGAACGCGTGCGAGAGGTAGTGCACGTCGCTGGCCGCGAGGTTCAGGCCCTTGGCGCCGGTCGGCGGCACGATGTGGGAGGCGTCGCCCGCCAGAAACATCCGGCCGAACCGCATCGGCTCGGCAACGAAGCTGCGTAACGGCGCGATGCTCTTTTCGATCGAGGGTCCGGTGACGAGTTCGTCCACCGCCTTCTGGTCGAGCCGGCGCTTCAGTTCGTCCCAGAAGCGCTCGTCCGGCCACTGGTCGATGTGGTCGTCGAGCGGGCACTGCACATAGTAACGGCTGCGGTGCGGCGACCGCATGGTGCACAGCGCAAATCCGCGCGCGTGATTGTTGTAGATCAGTTCAGGGCTGACCGGCTGGGTTTCCGAGAGGATGCCGAGCCAGCCGAACGGATAGACCCGCTCATAGGTCTGGATCGCCGAGGGGTTGACGCTGGCGCGGCTGACGCCATGGAAGCCGTCGCAGCCGGCAATGAAATCGCAGTCGATTTCGTGGGTGACGCCATCCTTGACGTAGCTGACGCGCGGGCGGTCGGTGTCGAAATCATGCGGTTTGACGTCGGCGGCCTGGTAGACCGTGGTGAGGCCGACCGCCTTGCGAGCGTTCATCAGGTCGAGCGTGACTTCGGTCTGGCCGTAGATCATCACGGTCTTGCCGGTCGCGGCATGCATGTCGATGCGGTGCCGCGCGCCGCCAAAGGCGAGCTCCACGCCATGATGGACCAGCCCCTCGCGATGGGCGCGGGCACCGGCGTCGACCTCGTCGAGCAGCGCCACGGTGCCTTCCTCCAGGAGCCCGGCGCGGATCCGGCCGAGCACATATTCCGGCGTCTGGCGCTCGAGAATGATGTTCTCGATGCCGTATTTATGAAGAAGTTGCCCAAGCAACAATCCTGCCGGACCCCCGCCTATGATTGCTACTTTTGTCCTCAATACAGGCTCCCTGATTGTTATACTGTGCCGGTCGCAGTCGCCGGCTTGGGTCTCGATGTCGCAGGCTTGCAATGATAATTATATCATATAACAATATTCGCAAAGGGGCCATCAAGGCCCGGGCTCAGGGAGAGGGAACGTTCAATGAAGAAAACGCTTTTGGCGCTGCTGCTGGCCGCCAGTGTGACGCCTGCGATGGCGCAGGAAAAGACCTTTGAACTTAAACTTTCGCACTGGGTGCCGGCGTCGCATCCGCTGCAAAAGGCCCTGGAGGACTGGGGCGCCGCCGTCGAAAAGGAATCGGGCGGCACCATCAAGTCCAAGGTTTTCCCGGCGCAGCAGCTCGGCAAGGCTTTCGACCATTACGACATGGCGCGCGATGGCATCGCCGACGTCACCTACGTCAATCCCGGCTATCAGCCCGGCCGTTTCCCGATCATCGGCGCCGGCGAACTGCCGTTCCTGATGTCGGACGCCAAGGGCGGTTCGATGGCGCTGGATGCCTGGTACCGCAAATATGCCGAGAAGGAGATGAAGGACGTCAAGTTCTGCCTCGCTTTCATTCACTCGCCGTCGTCGTTTCACTCACGGCTGAAAAAGGTGCTGGTGCCCGATGACGTCAAGGGCATGAAGGTTCGCCCGGCGCACGCCACGATGGCGAACTTCATCACCCAGCTCGGGGGCACCAACGTGCAATCCTCGGCGCCGGAAGTTCGCGACATCATCGAGCGCGGCGTCGCCGACGCCGTCACCTTCCCGTGGGGATCGCTGGTGCTGTTCGGCATCGACAAGGTGACCAAGTATCACATGGACGCGCCGCTTTATGTCACGACGTTTGCTTTCGTGATGAACAAGGACAAGTACAACCAGATGTCCGACCGCCAGAAGAAGGCGATCGACGACAACTGCAACACGGAAGCCGCCGGCCGCGTCGGCGAGCCCTGGGGCAAGTTCGAGGATGCCGGCATCGACAAGATCAAGGCCGAGGAAGGTCACGAAGTCTACAAGCTGACGCCGGAGCAGACCGCATTGTGGAAGAAGGCATCCGAGCCGCTGATCAAGACCTGGGGTGAGGGCGTCAAGAAGGCCGGCGTCGATCCGGATACCGCCATGACCGAACTTCGCGCCGCGCTGACCAAGTACAACGCGCTCGCACAGTAACATCCGGTTCATAGGCGCGGCGGCGGGTGCTCCTGCCGTCGCGCTTTCCCCATCATCGCCAGCCGTTTGGAGCGGACATGAATCGCGCGTCTATGGATCGTTTCATCGATACGATCGAATGGATCGCGGCCGGATTCGTCGGCATCGTCGCGCTGAACATCTTTGTCGCCGTCATCCTGCGCAATACGCTCAATTATGCGATTCCCGACTCCTTCGATATCGGGCGCATGCTGCTCGGCATCCTGATCTTCTGGGGCATCGCCGCCACCAGCTATCGCGGTGGCCACATCACGGTGGATCTGATCTGGGCCAATGTCGGCCCGCGATATCAGCGCTGGATCGACGTGTTCGCGACGCTGGTGCTGCTGTTCGTGGTCTCGGTGCAGACTTGGACCTTGTTCGACAAGGTGCGCGGCACCTATAACGACAACGTGCTGACCTTCGAAATGCACATGCCGACCTGGCCGTTCTTCGCGGTCGCCTGGGCCGGCGACGTCTCCGCGGTACTGCTGATTGCGATCCGCACCTACCGCCTGATTTTTCATCCGGATCAGATGCACGATCCCAAGATCAAGACCGTGGAGTAGACGGCATGAGCACCGACGCCGTCGCCGTCCTCGGATTTATTGCGCTGTTCGTGCTGATGCTGCTGCGCGTGCCGGTCGGCATGGCGATGGGCCTCGTCGGCGTGTCAGGCTTTGGCTATCTGGTCGGTTTTTCGCCGGCACTGAAGCTGGTCGGCCAGACCTCGATGCGGACGGTGACCGACTACACCTTCGGCGTGATTCCGATGTTCCTGCTGATGGGCACCCTCGTCAGCAATTCCGGCATGAGCCGCGAGCTGTTCCGCGCCGCCAACGGTTTTGTCGGACATCTGCGCGGCGGGCTCGGGATCGCCACCGTCGCGGCCTGCGCCGGCTTTGCCGCGATCTGCGGCTCGTCGGTAGCGACGGCCGCTACGTTTTCGGCCGTCGCCTATCCGGAAATGCGCCGCTTCGGTTATCCGCAGTCCTTTGCCACCGGCGTGATCGCGGCCGGCGGCACGTTGGGCGCCATGCTGCCGCCGTCGACGGTGCTCGCCGTCTACGGCATCATCACCGAGCAGGACATCGGCAAACTGTTTCATCGCCGGCATCATCCCCGGCCTGCTCGCGATGACTGATGTACATGATCACGATCTCGCTGATCGGCTATTTCCGGCCGGGCTTTCTGCCGACCGGTCCGCAAACCAGTTGGCGCGAACGCTTTGCCGGCCTGAAGAACATCTGGGCGCCGGTGTTATTGTTCGTCTTCGTCATCGGCGGGCTCTACGGCCTGCCGTTCCTGCCGCGCTTCACGCCGACCGAAGCGGGCGGCGTCGGCGCCACCGGTGCATTCCTGATCGGCATTGCCACGGGACGGCTCGACCGGGAAAAGATCCTGACCTCGCTGCTGCAGGCGACACGCACCGCGGCGGCTGTCTTTACGGTGCTGATCGGCGCGCTGATCTTCGGCTATTTCCTCACGGTGACGCAGACCCCGCAGAAGGTTACGGAACTTCTCACCGGCCTCGGTCTCGGTCCCTACGGCATCCTCGCTTTGATCATGGTGATGTATCTGGTGCTCGGCTGCCTGATGGACGCCATGGCCATGATCATTCTCACCGTGCCGATCATTTTTCCGGTGATCATCCATCTTGGTTTTGACCCGATCTGGTTCGGCGTCATCATCGTGATGACGGTCGAACTCGGCCTCATTCATCCGCCTGTCGGAATGAACGTCTTTGTCATCAAAAGCGTCGTGAAGGACGTGTCGTTCTCCACGATCTTCCGCGGCGTGCTTCCGTTCGTGGCGACGGATCTGGTCCGGCTGGTCATTCTGATCGCCTTCCCGCTGCTGGCGACGTGGCTGCCGCAACGCATGATGGCCGGGGTTCACTAGATGACACCTGTCCTCGAAACCAAATACGTTTTCACCATCACTGCGAAAATCGGCGATGTGACCACGGCCGGTGAGATCGGCACCGGCGTGCGCCGGATCATTCCGATCACCGGCGGCGAGGTGAAGGGCGAGGGGATCAACGGAAAGGTCTGCGCCTTCGGTGCGGATTTTCAGATCATCCGTCCCAATGAGCTGATCGAACTCGAAGCCAAATACGCCTTCGAGACCGACGACGGCGCGGTGGTCTATGTCGAGAACAACGGCATGCGGTTCGGTCCGGTCGAGCTGTTGCAAAAGCTGAAGCGCGGGGAGCCGGTCGATCCAAAACTGATCTATTTCCGCACCGTGCCGCGGTTCGAGACCGGCAGCCGAAAAGTACCGTTGGCTGATGGAAAACATTTTTGTCGGCTCCGCCGCCCGCCATGCCGACCGCGTCGTCATCGACGTGCATCAGGTGCTGTAGGCGAAACTTTGCCAATCCCGTCATCTTTCCGCACGCGGCAAGATGGATGCTTCGCTTCGCTCGCAATGACGGGATTGGCAGCAACGGGCCGTATTGACTCCCGCCAGAATAGTTATAAAACATAACTATTCTGGACAGGAAGCAATAAAGCCCATGGGAAACGCCGTCTCCGCCGCCGCGGGTCAATCCGACCTGCTCACGATCGAGCAGTCGGGCACGGTGCTGTCCGTGGGCCTCAACCGCCCGGCCAAGCGCAATGCGCTGAATGACGGCATTATCCTCGCGATCCAGGATTGCTTCGCCAGCCTGCCTGAGGGCATCGGCGCCGTGGTGATCCACGGCATCGGCGACCACTTCTCCTCCGGTCTCGACCTGTCCGAACTGACCGAGCACGACGCCACCGAGGGCCTGCGGCATTCGCAGATGTGGCATCGGGTGTTCGACCGCATCCAGTACAGCCGCGTGCCCGTCATCGCCGCGCTCAAGGGTGCCGTGATCGGTGGCGGGCTGGAGCTGGCCTGCGCCGCGCATATTCGTGTCGCCGAACCCTCGGCCTATTTCGCGCTGCCTGAGGGCCAACGCGGCATTTTCGTCGGGGGTGGTGGATCGGTGCGGCTGCCGCGGCTGATCGGCGTGGCGCGGATGACCGACATGATGCTGACGGGGAGGGTGTATTCCGCGACCGAAGGCGCGGCCTATGGCTTCTCGCAATACCTCACCGAGGCTGGCGGCGCGCTGCCAAAGGCGATGGAGCTGGCCGAGCGGGTCGCAGCCAATGCGCCGCTGACCAATTTTGCGGTGTTGCAGGCGTTGCCGATGATCGCGGAGGCCAATCCGCAGACCGGTTTGTTGATGGAATCGCTGATGGCGACGGTGGCGCAAAGCGACAAAGAGGCAAAGCAGCGGATTCGCGCCTTTCTCGATCGCAAGACCGCCAAAGTGAAACCGACCTGACATGAGCGCCCAGCCGAACAAATCAAACGACAGTGCGGCCCGCGGCGCCAGCATCCATCCGTTGCGCGCGATCTCGTTCGGCAATCCCGACGTCATGGTTGAGCGCCGCGACGACGGTACGATTTATCTGCGGCCGAAGGCCAAGCTCGGCGACTATCCGGTCCGCATCACCGACCGCTTGCATCATTGGGCCGGCGCGACGCCCGATCGCGTCTTCATGGCGGAACGCAACGCCACGCGCGGCTGGCGGCAGATCACTTACGCCGAGCTGTTGATTTCAGCGCGGCACATTGCTTCGGCATTGCTGGCGCGCGGGCTCTCCGCCGAAAAGCCGATCGTGATTCTGTCCGGCAATTCGGTCGACCATGCGCTGATCGCCTTTGGCGCGCTCTATGCCGGCATACCGTTTTGCCCGGTATCGCCGGCCTATTCGCTGGTATCGCGCGACTACGGCAAGCTCGGCTATCTCATGAAGCTGCTGACGCCGGGCCTGGTCTTCGCCGACGACGCATCGAAATTCGAGAATGCGCTGGCCGCCAACGTCCCAGACGACACCGTGATCGCGGCCTCTTTCGGCACTGTCGCCGGCCGCGACGTGACGCTGCTGTCCGATCTGCTGGCGACGCCGATTGCCTCCAATCTTGATGCTGTGCACGACGCCATCGGTCCCGACACCATCGCAAAGTTTTTGCTGACCTCAGGCTCGACCGGCAACCCCAAGGCCGTCATCAACACCCAGCGCATGATCTGCGCCAACCAGGTGATGCTGCGGGAGACGCTGGCGTTCCTGAAGGACGAGCCGCCCGTGATCGTCGACTGGCTGCCGTGGAATCATACCTTCGGCGGCAACCACAATATCGGGCTGACGCTCTACAACGGCGGCTCGATGTATCTCGACGAGGGCAAGCCGATGCCCGGCGGCATCGAGGAGACCGTGCGTAACCTGCGCGAGATTTCGCCAACTGTCTATTTCAACGTCCCCAAGGGCTATGAATCGCTGCTGCCGTATTTGCGCGACGATAAGGCGCTGCGCGCAAAGTTCTTCGGCCGCCTGCATGCGATGTTCTTCTCGGGCGCTGCGCTGTCGCCGCATCGTCTGGAACAGCCTTGACGAACTCGCGGTTGCCGAGACCGGATTTCCGCGTGCCGATGCTGACGGGCCTCGGCGCTACCGAAACCTCGCCGTTCTTCATGTCGGTGCGCCCCGATACCACCCGCTCCGGCCATGTCGGGCTTCCCGTGCTGGGCAACGATGCAAAGCTGCTGCCGAACAACGGCAAGCTGGAAGTGCGCGCCAAGGGGCCGAACGTCACGCCGGGCTACTGGCGCCAGCCCGAACTCACCGCCAAAGCGTTCGACGAGGAAGGCTTTTACAAATTCGGCGACGCGCTGAAGCCTGCCAATCCAAACGATTTCGACGCCGGCTTCGATTTCGACGGCCGCATTGCCGAGGATTTCAAGCTCGCCTCCGGCACCTGGGTCAGCGTCGGTCCGTTGCGCGCGCGCTTCGTCGCGGCCTGCGCGCCGCTGGTGCGCGACGTCATCATTGCCGGCATCAACCACGACGAAATCTCGGCGCTGGTGGTGCTCGATCTCGACGGCTGCCGCCTGATCAATCCGACGCTGCCGCGGACGATCTCGCCAGCGGCGGCCTCCGACCCGCTGATCCGCGCGGCCTTCCGCGAGCGCTTTCCAGAAACTGCTGGCGGGCGCGACAGGTTCGTCGACCCGGATCACGCGCGCGGTGCTGCTCGATCATGCCGCTGTCGATCGATCGCGGCGAAGTCACCGACAAGGGCTCGATCAACCAGCGCGCGGTACTGGAAAACCGAGCCGCGCTGATCGAGACGATTTATGCACCAGCGCCACCGGCGCAGGTGATCACTCTGAACTGAATTCGAACGAAAAATTGTCAGGGAGAACGCCATGCAGTTGAAGGATCAGGCCGCCATCGTCACCGGCGGCGCATCGGGATTGGGCGCGGCCACCGCGCGCCGGCTCGCGGCGCAGGGCGCCAAGGTCGCGGTCTGCGATCTCAACGAGAAGCTCGCCGAAACCGTTGCCGCCGAGATCGGCGGCGTTGCCGTGATCTGCGACGTCTCCGACGCGGCGTCGGGCGAGGCCGCGATTGCCAAGGCCGCCGCGGCCCATGGCCCGGCGCGGGTGCTGGTGAACTGCGCCGGCATCGGCGTCGCCAAGCGCGTGATCGGCAAGGAGGGCCCGATGGGGCTCGCCGATTTCGAGCGGGTGATCAAGGTCAACCTGCTCGGCTCCTTCAACATGCTGCGGCTTGCGACCGCGGGCATGTCGAAGCTGGAGCCGCTTGCCACGGGCGAGCGCGGCGTGGTGATTTCGACCGCTTCGGTCGCGGCCTATGACGGTCAGATCGGGCAATCCGCCTATTCGGCCTCGAAGGGTGGCATCGTTGCGATGACGCTGCCGATCGCGCGCGAGCTGGCGCAGTTCGGTATTCGCGTGCTGACGATTGCGCCCGGCCTGTTCCTCACCCCGCTGTTGGCCAATTTGCCGCAGGAGGCGCAGGATTCGCTTGCCGCTTCAATCCCGTTCCCGCGCCGGCTTGGCCAGGCGGATGAGTTCGCCTCGCTGGCGCTGCACATGATCGACAATCCCTATCTGAACGGCGAAGTGGTGCGGCTCGATGCCGCGCTTCGCATGGCGCCGCGCTAGAACCGGGTTCTAGCGCTCCTTTTTTTGACGCGTTTTCTTTACGCGAACCGGTACCCACTTCGCTTGAAAACGCTTTGGTAGGACAACATGTTCGTTCACCGCCGCGACGTGCAGATCCAGTGGGGCGATTGCGACCCCGCCAACATCGTCTATTACCCGCGTTATTTTGCGATGTTCGACGATTCGACCTCGATCCTGTTCGAAGCAGCCGGTTACTCGAAGCAGGACCTCGTGCACAAATACGGGCTGGTCGGCATACCGATGGTGGATACGCGGGCGAAATTCCATATCCCGTCGACCCATGGCGACTGGATTACAATTGAAACCCGGATCGAAAGCTTCAAGCGCTCCAGCTTCGAGGTGACCCACAAGGTGTTCAAGGGTGAGGCGCTGGCGATCGAGGCGTTCGAGACCCGGGTGCTGGTCGGCCGCCACCCGGACGATCCCGCGAAGCTGAAATCGGCGCCAATGCCGCAGGAGATCATCGACCGGTTCACGCGGGGTTGAGGCATTTTATTAGGCTGACTCAGGCCATCGCATGACCTAAAGAAGGGGCTGAAATAACTACCGGATTTTGCTTTAAACTACAAAAAGTTACTCAAAGGGAGGAATGAATGAAGAAGGCTCTTCTGTCCGCCGCGGCGCTCGTGGCGGCACTGGCTTTGCCGGGCTCGCCGGCGCTGGCGCAGTCCAACGAAATCACCATCGGCATCACGATTTCGACCACCGGCCCTGCGGCGGCACTTGGCATTCCCGAGCGCAACGCGCTCGATTTCGTGCCGAAGGAAATCGGCGGCGTGCCGCTGAAGCTGATCGTGCTGGATGACGGCGGCGATCCGACCGCGGCGACCACCAACGCACGGCGCTTCGTCACCGAGTCCAAGGCCGACATCATCATGGGCTCCTGCACCACGCCGCCCTCGATCGCGGTGTCGACCGTGGCCAATGAAGCCGCGATTCCGCATTTCGGCCTGGCGCCGTTCCCGATCAACGAAGCGCGCATGAAGTGGTCGGTCGACCTGCCGCAGTCGATCCCGATCATGGGCAAGGTGCTGTACGAGCACATGAAGGCGCACAACATCAAGACCGTCGGCTACATCGGCTACTCCGATTCCTACGGCGATCTCTGGGTCAACGACTTCAAGGCCCAGGCCGTGCCGATGGGCATGACCATGGTCGACGAAGAGCGCTTTGCGCGTCCCGACACCTCGGTCGCGGGTCAGGTGCTGAAACTCGTCGCCGCCAACCCGGATGCGATCCTGGTCGGCGCTTCCGGCACCGCGGCGGCTTTGCCGCAGACGGCGCTGCGCGAGCGCGGCTACAAGGGCCTGATCTACCAGACCCACGGCGCCGCCAGCATGGACTTCATCCGTATCGCGGGTCGCAGCGGCGGAAGGCGTGATCATGTCGGCAGGCCCGGTGATGTCGCCGGAAACGCAGCCCGACAGCGCACTGACCAAGAAGCCGGGCCTGACGCTGAATGCCGCCTATGAGGCCAAGTACGGCCCCAACAGCCGCAGCCAGTTCGCCGGCCATTCCTATGATGCGTTCGAAGTACTCAAGCGCATCATTCCGGTGGCGCTCAAAGCCGGCAAGCCGGGCACGCCGGAATTCCGCGAGGGAATCCGCCAGGCCTTCATCAGTGAAAAGGAAATCGTCGCGACCCAGGGCGTCTACAACTGGACCGAAAAGGACCGCTACGGCCTCGACGACCGCTCGCGCATCATCCTGACCGTGAAGGACGGCAAGTACGTTCCGGCGATGTGAGGACAGCTTTCGCTCAAATTGCGAAGTAGTAGAAGCCGGCCTCCTCAAAGAGGCCGGCTTTTTCTTACCCTCCTCTGGAGGGGGAGGGGCGCCGCGAAGCGGCGGGACGGGGTGATGGTCTCGACGTCGTTAGTGCTGCGAGCAATCCTCCGCACGTCGAGCGGCGCTACGCCGTCCGCTGGGCGTCGCCGGCGGACACCGGCGGCACGTCGGAGGGCTTCGACAGCGACTGGCTGAGGCGCCGGAGCATGGTGCTGGCCTGCTCCACCGAATGACTAAGCAGCCAGCGCTCGAAGGCTTCGGGCGCCAGTGCCGGGGCGAACAGGAATCCCTGAATGACGTCGCAACCGAGCGCTTTCAGCGCGTCGCGCTGGCCCTCGGTCTCCACGCCTTCGGCGACCACGGTCATTTTCAGGCTCTGGCCGACGCGAACCACGGCGGTGGTGACCGCAAGTGCGCTGGCGTCGCGTTCGATATCCTGCAAGAAGCTGCGGTCGATCTTCAATTCGCGGATCGGCAAATGCGCCAGCCGGCTCAGGCTTGAATAGCCGGTGCCGAAATCATCCAGCGAAAGGCCGACGCCGAGTTCGCGAATGTCATTCATGGTTTCGATCGCCACCGAGCGCTCGTTCATCAGTACGGTCTCGGTGATCTCGAGCATCAGCGCATCCGGCGGCAGGCCGTTAACCGCGAGGGTTTCGGCCACGACGGCGGCGAGACTTCGGTTCTGAAAATTGAGCGGCGACAGATTGACCGATACGCATGGCACGTCCAGCCCCGCGCGCCGCCACGCCGCCAGTTGCCCGCAGGCTTCGCGGATCGACCACAGGCCGATCTGTTCGATCAGGCCGCACTCTTCGGCCAGCCGGACGAACTTCAGGGGCGAGACATCGCCAAGCACCGGGTCGTGCCAGCGCGCCAGCGCCTCGGCGCCGTAGATCGAGCCGTCGCCGGTCCGGATCTGCGGCTGATAGTGGAGTTTCAGCGCATCGGTGGCGATGGCGTTGCGCAGCGCGGTGATGTGGATCAGCCGCTGTTCGGCGATCCGGTTCATGTCGACGCTGAAGAAGCGATGGGTGGCGCGACCGGCCTGCTTGGCCTTGTACATCGCCGCATCGGCTTGCCGCATCAGCGTGTCGATGTCGGTGGCGTTGTCCGGGTAGATGCTGATGCCCATGCTGGCGGAGATCGGCACCTGCCGGTCGCCGAGCCGCAGCGGCAAGGCCAGCACCTCGGTAATGCCCGTGGCGACCTGCGAGGCTTTGGCCGGATCGCAGTTCGGCAGCACCATCACAAACTCGTCACCGCCCAGGCGTCCCAGCATGTCGCCGGGCTGAAGCCGCGAGCGCAGGCGCTGCGTCAGTTCGACCAGCAACTCGTCGCCGGCCGAGTGTCCGAGCGTATCGTTGACGTCCTTGAAGTGATCGAGATCGAGGAACACCAACGCGACGTTGTTTCCGCCGGGGCAGCCTTCAATCGCCTGATGGATCAGTTGACGCAACTGCGCGCGGTTCGGCAGGCCGGTCAGCATGTCGTGGTAGGCGAGCCGGGCGATCTGGGCCCGCGCCTCCTTGCGCTCGATCGCCAGTGCGCCGAGATGAACGCAGGCGTCGACGATGCGCTGATGCCAGCGGCTCGGCGCGCGGCATTCCCTGAAATAGAACGCAAAGGTTCCGATCACGCGACCGTCCTTGGCCTTGATCGGTGTCGACCAGCAGGCTTTCAGGCCGGCCGCCAGCGGCATGTCCTTGAACGGTTGCCAGCGCGGATCGGTATCGATGTTGTCGGCCAGCACCGCTTTGCCGAAGAAAGCCGCCGATCCGCACGATCCGATCTCCGGCCCGATGGCGACGCCGTCGAGCGCGCGGGAATATTCCGCAGGCAGGCTGGGGCCGCCCAGCGGATGGATCAGGCCGTCGGCGTCGACGTGCAACACCGACGAGACGACATCGGGCGCGATGACTTCAACGCGACGGCAAAGCCGGTCGGAAATTTCTGTGATCGGGACTTCGTCGGCCAGCGCGCTCATGATCAGCTGCTGCAGCGAGCGCAATTGCTTGGTTTCGGTAATATCTGTCAGCAACGCGAACAGGTACTTGATCCGTCCGCGCTCATCGCGAAACGCCTTCGCGGTGATCGAGACCCAGATTTCGTCGCCGTTCTTGTCGTAGGTGAGGATCTCTGCTTCGCCGTCGCTTCCCGCGCAGATCCGGCGGCGCAACCGCGTCAGCGCCGCACGGTCGGTCTGTTGGCCGCCGAGCAACCGGTTGATCGGCTGGCCCATGGCCTCCTCGGATGAATACCCGAACATGCCGTCGAAAGCGGCGTTGCTGTAGGCGATCCCGAGGTTGCGATCGGTGACGACGACCGCGCGGTTGGTCTTGTCAGCGACCAGATTGAGCAGCGCCATCCTGTCGCGTCGCACGACTTCGAGGGTGAGGTCGCGAACAAACACCATGGTGTTGATCTGGCCGTCGATTGCGACGCGCGACACCGACAGCGCTACGCGAACGGGCCGTCCGTCATGGTGGTGTATCGTGATCTCGGTGTCGCGTTTTCGCTTTGCCTCACCGCTGCTCGCCCGATCGATCGCCGCGATCTGTTGTAGTTTCCGATCATGAAGCCCGAGAAGGCCGGCGTCGCGGCCCAAAACATCGGTGCGAGAAAATCCCCAGATCCGTTCGGCCGCCGCGTTGAAATGGCGCACGCGGTGATCGCTGTCGATGATCACAATGGCGTCGTTGGCCTGCTCAAGCGCTGCGAGCAGGAACTCCGGCGTTTCAACCGCGGGGCAATCGTCGGCGCGCATCGTCTGACCTTGGGCTCGCCAGTCACCGTCGGCGCTCATGCCGGCCGGTTAGCTGACCATGTTTGCGACAAGGCTAGGGTTCAGAGGGTGTTCATCAAGTTCCTCAACCCGGCGTGGGTCCGGCGCAACTGAGATTATGCTTAAGATTTTGTTAACCGCGCGAGGCGCTCGGGCGCCGCCGGGACCTAAATCGCGCTCTCGCCTTCGTGCTGGAAGCCGAGATAGCTCGCCGCGACGCGCTTGTTGGCGGCGATGTCGTTCGCCGATCCGTTCAGGATGAACTCGCCGAGCTCCATCACATAGGCGCGGTCGGCGATTTTAAGCGCGGCCTGCGCGTTCTGTTCGACCAGCAGCACCGAGACGCCGGCGGCGCGGAGTTCGCTGACAGTGCGAAAAATGTCGGCGACGATGATCGGCGCCAGCCCAAGGCTGGGTTCGTCCAGCATCAACAGCTTTGGCGCACCCATCAGCGCGCGGCCCATCGCCAGCATCTGCTGCTCGCCACCGGACAGTGTGCCGGCCAGTTGCTTGCGCCGCTCCTTCAGCCGCGGAAACAGCGTGTAGACCCGCTCGAACGAAGTCGCCGCGACCGCCTTCGGAATCCGGAAGGCGCCGAGCTGCAGATTGTCCTCGACATTCATGGTGCTGAACAATTCGCGATGTTCGGGCACCAGGCAAAGACCCGCCGCGACGCGGTCCTCGATGTCGAGCGCGGCCATGTCGTTGCCGGCAAAGGCGGCCTGGCCCTTCAGCGGCAGGATGCCCATGATGGCGTTCAGCAGCGTGGTCTTGCCGGCGCCGTTGGCGCCGATGATGGTGACGATCTCGTTGTCGGCGACGTCGAGCGACACCGAGCGAACGGCCTCGACCTTGCCGTAGGCAACATGGACGTCGGCAACCGACAGCAGCGCGCTCATGCGGTCGCTCCGAGATAGGCCTTGATCACATCGGGATTGGTCTTGATCGCGGCCGGCGTGCCTTCGGCGATCTTGGTGCCGAAATCCAGCACCACGATGCGGTCGGCGAGATCCATCACAAAACCCATGTCGTGCTCGACCAGCAGCACCGACATGCCGCCGTCGCGCAACTGGCGCAGCAGGGCGGCAAGCCGCTGCTTCTCCATGTGGCGCAGGCCCGCGGCGGGCTCGTCGAGCAGCAGCAGCAGTGGATCGACGCATAGCGCGCGCGCGATCTCGACAATGCGCTGCTGACCGAGCGACAGGCTTCCCGCCAGCTGGTCGATCTGGTCGCCGAGGCCGACACGCTCGATCTGGCGCGCGGCTTCCGCCAGCAATCTTCGCTTCGTCGGCACGGTCGAACCGGAACATGCTGGAGATCGCGCCGGAGTGCCGCGCAGATGCGCGCCGATCGCGACGTTCTCCAGCACGGTCATGTCGGGCACCAGCTTGACGTGCTGGAACGTGCTGGCGACGCCGAGTTTCACAATCTCCTGCGGCGGAGCGTTGTCGACCTTCTTGCCGAGCACCGAGATGGCGCCGCCGGTCGAGGTCAGCACGCCCGTGATCAGGTTGAAGGTGGTGCTCTTGCCGGCGCCGTTGGGGCCGATCAGGGCGACGATCTCGCGGGCCTGGACGTCGAACGAGACGTCGTTGACGGCGATGACGCCGCCGAATTGCTTTCGCGCCTTCTCGATATGCAGCAGCACCGACGGCGTCGACGCCGCGCGCACGCGGGCAGGAAGTGTGAGCGAGGTATCGGGGATCTTGCGCGCCGGCTTGAGCGGCAGCCGCGCCATCAGCCACGGCCAGACGCCGGTCGGCGCCAGTTGCAACAGGCCGACCAGCAGGATGCCGAACACGATGGTCTCTAACTGGCTCTGGCCGCCGAAAATATAGGGCAGGTAGCTCTGCAGCACCTCTTTCAGGATCACGACGATCCCGGCGCCGAGCACGCCGCCCCAGACATAGCCGGCGCCGCCGACCACCGCGATGAAGAGATATTCGATGCCGGCCTGGGCACCGAACGGCGTCGGATTGGCGGAGCGCTGGAAATGCGCATAGAGCCAGCCGGACAGCCCGGCCAGCACCGCCGCATAGATGAACACCAGCAGCTTGGCGCGCGGCGTCTGCACGCCAAAGGCTTCGCCCGCGATATGTCCGCGCCGCAGCGCGCGGATGGCGCGGCCGGTGCGGGAATCCAGCAGGTTCATGGTCAGCAGCGCCGAGACCAGCACCGCGATCCAGATCGCGTAATAGATGGTGCCGGGGCTCAGCATCTTGAGCGAACCGATCGAGAGCGGCGGAATGCCCTGAATGCCGTCATTGCGGCCGAGGAATTCCAGCTTGCTGAACAGATAAAACAGCCCGATGCCCCAGGCGATGGTGCCGAGCGGCAGATAGTGGCCCGACAGCCGCACCGTGACCATGCCGAGCAGCACGGCCGCGATGCCGCTGACCAGCAGCGACAGCGGCAGCGTCAGCCATGGCGACAGGCCGTAGGTCGTGGACAGCACCGCCGTGGTGTAGGCGCCGAAGCCGCAGAACGCGGCCTGGCCGAACGACGTGAGGCCGCCGACGCCGGTCAGGATCACCAGCCCCATCGCCACCAGCGCGGCGAGGCCGATATTGTCCAGCAGCACGATCCAGAATGGCGGTATGCCCGGGATGAACGGGATCGCCGCCATGACGATGGCGAAGATGATGAGAGGAAGCCGCTGATTCATCGCCTCAGTCCTTCTCTTCCTCGACCGCGGGCGCCGCGAGCGAACGCAGCACCAGCACGGGAAGGATCAGCGTGAAGACGATGACCTCCTTGAAGTTACTGGCATAGAACGAGGAGAAGGCCTCGACGCAGCCGACCAGCAGCGCCGCGACTGCGGTGAGCGGATAGCTGACCAGCCCGCCGATGATGGCGGCGATAAAGCCTTTCAGGCCGATCAGGAATCCGGTGTCGTAATATAGCGTCGTGATCGGCACGATCAGGATTCCCGAGATCGCGCCGATCACGGAGGCGAGCAGGAAGGCGATCTGGCCCGACAGCGTGGTGCGGATGCCGACGAGGCGGGCGCCGAGCCGGTTGACGGCGGTGGCGCGCAGCGCCTTGCCCATCAGCGTGAAGCCGAAGAACAGCCACAGCCCGATGATGAAGGCGATGGTGAGGACATAGACTGCGATGCTCTGCCCGGTGAAACGCAACGGCCCGATGGTCAGCGCCGCGTTCGACAGCGCCGGGCCGCGCAGGCCTTCGGCGCCGAAGAACACCAGGCCAAGGCCCTGCAGCGCGAGGTGGCAGCCGACGGACGCGATCAGCAGCACCAGTACCGACGTGTGCGCCAGCGGCTGGAACGCGATGCGATATAGAAACAGTCCGATGGCAGCCACGATCAAGAGCGCCAGCGCGATGTTGACCGCGATCGGAGTTTTCGGGCCGGCAAGGGCGTAGGCGAGCGCAAGGATGGCGACGGGAAAGACGATGTTGACCGCGAAGGCGCGCGCCACCGGCTTGAGGCGCAGTGCTTTCCGTGCGGCAAACAGATCGAGACCGAACGCGACCACGCCCATCGCGACCGCCAGCCGCGCCGTGCCCGGCACCTGGCCGGTCGCCAGCATGGCGTAGCTCAGCGCGCCATAGGTGACGAATTCGCCCTGCGGGATCAGGATGACGCGGGTGACCGCGAACACCAGAACCAGAGCCAGCCCGAGCAACGCATAGATCGCGCCATTGGTAATGCCGTCCTGCAGCAGGAACAGCATGATCGTCGTATTCAAGACCTGGCGCTCCCCTTACGCGTCGAGCCCGTCATGACCTTATGCGGTCACCCGGTCCCCCCGATATCGGCAGTTGAAAGGTGTCGATATTTGATATATTGGATAACAATTATCAAATATAACATCAAGGCCCCGCGCATCGGCGGGACCTTAATATCGGGATTGCGAGCCTCGAGCGATGACAGTTTCCAAGACGGCCACCGACGCCGTCAAGCCCGCCCGGCCCAACGGCAAGGACGCTGTCGAGGGCGCGGCGGAGAATGGCGCGCTGCAACTCGGCGAATTGTCCGAGCTGCTCGGCTATTCGCTCAAGCGGGCCCAGCTGAAGGTGTTCGAGGATTTTCTGCGCTGCGTCGCGCCGCTGCAGCTGACGCCGGCGCAATTCTCGGTGCTGCTGCTGCTCGACAACAACCCCGGCCGCAACCAGACCGAGATCGCCAACACGCTCGGTATCCTCCGGCCGAATTTCGTGGCGATGCTCGATGGTCTCGAAAGCCGCGACCTCTGCGCGCGGATGCGCTCGGCCAACGACCGCCGTTCCCATATCCTCGTGCTGACCGACAAGGGCCGCGCCGTGCTGGCGCGCGCCAAGAAGCTGGTCGCCAGCAAGCACGAGGCGCGGCTGATCGAAGTGCTGGGACCAGGCAATCACACCGCGCTGCTGGAAATGCTGTCGAAGATCGCGATGGAGTTTTGAAGTAGCTGCCCCGGCGGTCAGGCGACGATGCGGCCGGGAGCCTTTTGCGGCCCACGTCCCGCAAGGAACTGTCGTTCGATCTCGCTTGCGGGAAGCGGTCGGCTGAACAGGAACCCCTGCATCTCGGTGCACCCTTCCGAAGCGATCTTGTCGAGCTGCTCCAGGGTCTCCACGCCTTCGGCGGTGGCTGTCATGCCCATTCCATTGGCGAGCGCCGCGACCGCCCGCACGATATTGAGCGAGCCCGAATTCTCCGTAATGTCCTTTACGAACGATCGATCGATCTTGATCTTGTCGAACGGAAAACTCTGCAGATAGGTCAGCGAGGAATATCCGGTGCCGAAATCGTCCATCGCGATCCGGATTCCGATCGCTCGCAACTGATGCAGCGCGGCAAGCGTTGCTTCCTTGTTGTGCAGCAGGACAGTCTCGGTGATTTCGATCTCAAGCCGGGTGGGGGAGAGACCGGAAGCCGCGAGCGCGCCGACGATCACCTGCATCAGGCCGGGATCGCGAAACTGGATTGCCGAAATATTGACGGCGACGCTGAGTGGTTCCGGCCATTGCGCGGCGGTAGCACATGCCTGCCGGATCACCCACTCGCCGATCGGCACGATGAAGCCGATCTCTTCCGCCAGCGGGATGAAGTCGGCCGGCGAGATCATTCCCTTGCTCGGATGATTCCAGCGGATCAGAGCCTCGAAGCCGCTGATTTCCCTGCTCGCCAGATTGACGACCGGCTGGTAGTACAGCTCGAACTCGCCGGCCGGCAGCGCCCTGCGCAGGTCCTGTTCCATGATACGGCGAATTTGCATCTGCAGATCCATCGCGGGCTCAAAGAAGCGGAAGGTGCCGCGTCCGTCACCCTTGGCGCGGTACAGTGCAAGGTCGGCGTTGCGCAACAGATTGTCGGGGCTCGACCCGTCGCCGGGGCCGACCGAAATACCAATGCTGACGCCAATAACGGCCTGGTGACCGTCGATGTCATAGGCCTCGCTCAGCAGCTTGATGACGCGCTGCGCCAGCGACGTCGCCTCGGCGGGGTCCTCGATTGGAGCCTGCACGATGACGAATTCATCGCCTCCCATGCGTGCAATCGTGTCGGACTCGCGAACGAGCCCGCGCAACCGCTCCGCGACGATCTTCAGAAGCCTGTCTCCTGCGGGATGGCCGAACGTATCGTTCACGGCCTTGAACTGATCGAGATCGAGGTGATGCACCGCCACCAGTTCCCCGCCGTCGATCCGGCCCAGCGCCTGTTCGAGGCGCTGGTTCAGCAGCACCCGATTGGCAAGCTCGGTGAGCGAATCATGGTGCGCCATGAATTCGATCATGACCTCGGACTGCCGCTGCTCGGTGATGTCCTCATGCGTGGCGACCCAGCCGCCGCCAGGCATCGGCCGGTGGCGGATCTTGAAGGTGCGGCCGTTCTTCAGTTCGACGATGCTGTCTTTTGCTTCGGCGGAAACCGCAACATTGGTACGCCAGCGCAGATATTCGTCGCGGGACATGGCCGGGAAGCTGCCTGCCTCGAAGCGCATATCGACGATTTCCACCAGCGTCGTGCCGGGACCGACGCGCTCGAACGGAATCTCGTACATCTCGACGAAGCGGTCGTTGCACACGATCAGGCGGTGATCGGCATCGAAGAAACACAGGCCCTGCGACATGTTGTTGATGGCGGTGTCGAACTGGAAGTTTCGGAAACGCAGCGCCTCTTCCTGTTCCCTGCCGAGTTCGTACTGCCGCTTGAGACGGGCATGGAGCTCTTCGCGCTCGGTGATGTCCTCGTGGGTCGCCATCCCGCCGCCATCGGGCATTGGATAGACGGTGTAGGCGATGATGCGGCCGTCGGTGAATTCCTGGGCCGTGGTGTCGAGCGCAATGTCCCGCCCGACGCGCTCACGGATGTAATCGTCGGCCGGTACGCGCACCTTCAGACCGAGGTTCAGCCGGTGCCGGATCAGCTCGCTGGTCGGCGTGCCCGGTTTCACCTGCTCGGGCGAGAGCCTGTACATCTCGATATAACGCTCGTTGCAGAAAACGACTTCGCGCTTCTGGTCGAAGATGACAATTCCGAGCGACAGATTGTTGATCGCCTGCTCAAGCCGCGCATTCAAATCGGCTGACCCAAGGTCGATGGGTAACTGGTCACGATTGGTCATATGGCGTTTCCCCCGTCGCCATTCGCGGCGCTCCCCCCTCTCAGGAGACCGGCCATTAGATGCCGATCCAGGTGAAATGCTGTTTGAAATGCCGGAAAGTTCAGCAACTTCCTGCGAACGCGCTGAACAAAGCGTTAATTCCTTTTACCGCCGCATTCGCGGTCAGGCGACATCCACCAAAATCACCCTGACATCGTTGACGTTCGTCAGCGTCGGTCCGGTCAGCAGCAAATCCCCTGTCGCCTCGAAAAACGCCGACGCATCGTTGTTGGCGAGATAGGCCTTGGGATCGAGCCCGAGCGACTTCATCTTCGCAAACGTCGCGTGATCGATCACGGCGCCCGCGGGATCGGTGGCACTGCCGGCGCCGCCGTCTGCGCCGTCGGTATCGGCCGCCAGGGCGGCAATGTCGGACGTGTCCTTCAACAGATCCGCCAGCGCCAGCGCGTATTCCTGGTTGGGGCCGCCGCGGCCGTTGCCGCGCACGGTCACGGTCAATTCGCCGCCGGACAGGATCGCGGTGCGCTGGCCTTCGCTGCGTGCCTTCAGCGCCAGCCGCGCGTGTTCGGCCGCGACCTCGCGCGCTTCGCCTTCGAGGTCGGCGCCGAGTTCGATGATGTCATAGCCGGCGTCTCTGGCGATTTTGACGGCGGCATCGAGCGAGGCCTTCGGCCGCGCGATCAGCTCGAACGTGCGCGCGGGCGAAGGCGGGATCGCCGGGCTTGCAGCTTTCGTTGCTGAGATCGTCCAGTGCGTGTCGAGCCGCGTCGTCGATCGCGAGATTATATTTCGCGACCAGCGCGCGGGCGTCGGCCAGCGTGGTCGGATCCGGCACCGTCGGTCCCGACGCGATCGCCGAGGGATCGTCGTGCGGCACGTCCGATATCGCCAGGGTCACGATCTCGGCGGCGTGCTGGCCGGCGCGCGCCAGCCTTCCGCCCTTGATCCGCGACAGGTGTTTTCGCACTACATTCATTTCGCCGATCGGCGCGCCCGAGCGCAGCAGCGCGCGGTTGACCTGCTGCTTCTGCGCGAACGACACGCCCTCGACCGGCGCGATCCAGTTGGCGGAGCCGCCGCCGGACAACAGCACCAGCAGCAGGTCGTCGGCGGTCGCCTCGGCGGCCAGCCGCAGCGTGTCGTCGGCGGCCCTGAGGCCGGCTTCGTCAGGCACGGGATGCCCGGCCTCGACCACTCTGATCCGCCGCGTCGGTACGCCATGGCCGTGGCGGGTAGTGGCAATACCGATCAACCGCGCTGGGTCGAGCCCGAGCGCATCGAGATAATGCCGCTCGGCCGCAGCCGCCATGGCGGCCGCGCCCTTGCCGGCGGCAAGGCAGATCACCCGGCCTTTCGGTACAGGACGCAGATGCGCCGACAGCACGACGTCGGGATGCGCAGCCGCAACAGCCGCGTTGAAGATCGCGCGCAAAAGGGGACGCCGGTCGGTCATACAAGAACTCTTTCCGCGAAGATCAGTTGCTGAGCTCGCCGCTGATGACGTCGCCGAACAATTGCCAGCGTTCGCCCTTGAACTGCATCAGCTGCAATTGTTCGATCGGCTGGAAATCGTCGGGGCTGGTGGTCAGCGTGATGCCGGGCAGCAAACCGCCTTGCGCGAATTGCTTGAGGCCGGCGGCCTGCTTCATGACGTTCTCTCGGGTGAGATTGTCGCCGCAGCGTTTCAGCACCTCGACCATGGTGGTCGCCATGTTGTAGCCGGTCATCGCCGACGCATCGACGCGATTGACCTCCGGCAGATACTTCGCGAGCAATTCATCGAACGCCTTGATGCCGGCATCGCCGGCCCATTGCGGATCGCTGACGTCCTTGGCATAGGCCGCCGACATCACGCCTTGCGAATTGTCGAGGCCGGCGGGCCGCATCACGGTGGCGGTCGAGGCTGAGACATTGGAGACGATCGTCATCGGCTTCCAGTTCATCTCGCCGATCTTCTTGATCGCCTGCGCGCCGAATTTCGGCGTGGTGAAGAAGATGATGACATCGGGGTTGGCCGACTTCAGCCGCACCACGTGGTTATCGACCGTCGGTTCCGCCACCTCGTAGCTTTCTTCCGCAACGATCCGCGACGCTTCGCTGCCGAAACCGTCCTTCAGGCCTTTCAGATAATCCTTGCCCATGTCGTCGTTCTGATAGAGCACCGCGATCTTCGCCGCCGGCTTCTCCTTGGCGAGGTATTTTGCGTAGATGCGGGACTCACTCTGGTACGAAGGCAGCCAGCCCATGGTCCAGGGAAATGCCTTCGGGTCGTTCCACTTGGTGGCGCCGGTGGCGACGAACAGTTGCGGCACCTTCTTGCTGTTGACGTATTTCTGGATCGCGGTGTTGGAGGCAGTCCCCAGCGTGCCGAACAGCAGCAGCACCTCGTCGCTCTCGATCAGCTTGCGCGCCTGCTCGACTGCCTTGGGTGGCGAGTAGGCGTCGTCGTAGGAAATGAAGTTGATCTTGCGGCCGTTGATGCCGCCCTCGTCATTGACCTTCTTGAACACGGCACCCATCGCCTTGCCGACCACGCCATAGGCCGAGGCCGGGCCGCTGTAGGGAACGATGTTGCCGATCTTGATCTCGGTATCGCTGGCGCCGGTGTCGTATTTCTTCTGCGCGAAAGCGCTGTGGCTGGCAGCGGCCAGCGACAGGCCGAGAAGCACGGTTAAAGAGCGGCGGCTGATCGGGCTGAACATCTTGCGAACTCCCTGGCGTTTTTGGCGGCCTGGCCGGATCGGCCCAAGCCTTCGTAGCCAAGCCTTCGTAGCCAAGCCTTCGTTTCTTCCCCCGCATTGATACAGGGGAATAAAATGTACGCAACAAAAAGCCCCCCTGCGATGGTATCGCAGGGGGGCTCGATAGGTTCCAGGCGGGGATTCCGCTAAAACTAGCCGCCGGCGTCGGCGTTGATGACGTCACCGAACAGCTCCCACTTCTCGCCCTTGAACTTCATCAGCTGAAGCGAGGAAATCGGTGCGAAATCGGTCGGGCCGGTATTGATCTTGATGCCGGGCAGCAGCACTTCGGTGCGGAAGTCCTTCAGCGATGCTGCCTGCTTCATGACGTTCTCGCGGGTCAGGTTGTCGCCGCACTGCTTCAACACCTGCACCAGGGTCTGGGCCACGCCGTAGGCGACCACGGTGCCGCCGTCGAGCTTGTCGCCTTCCGGAAAGTCCTTGGTCATGAAGGCATAGAATTCCTTCATGCCGGGATCGGTGTCCCACTGCTTGTCGGAGGCGTCCTTCAGATAGGCGGCCGAGATGATATCCTGCGAGTTCTCATAGCCGGCCGGCTTGATCACGCTACCGACGGAGGCCGAGACGTTGTTGAGGAAATGCTGCGGCTTCCACTGGATCTCGGACATTTTCTTGATCGCCTGGGCGGCGAACTTTGGCGTCGAGATGTTGATGAAGATGTCGGCGCCGGTGGATTTCAGCTTGACGATGTGGTTGTCGACGGAAGGTTCGGAGGTCTCGAAGCTTTCCTCGATCACGATCATCGAGGCCGCCTTGGCGCCGAGACCGTCCTTGAGGCCTTTCAGGTAATCCTTGCCGTAGTCGTCGTTCTGATACATCACCGCGATCTTGGCGTTCGGACTGTTCTTCAGAATGTACTTCGCATAGATCTGCGTTTCGCTCTGATAGTTCGGCTGCCATCCCATGGTCCACGGGAAGTCCTTGGGGTCGTTCCACTTGGTGGCGCCGGTGGCGACGAACAGCTGCGGCACCTTCTTCGAATTCATGTATTTGTGGATCGCCGAATTCGGCGGCGTGCCGAGCGAATTGAAGATGAAGAGCACTTCATCGCTTTCGACCAGCTTGCGCGCCTGCTCGACGGTCTTGGGCGGCGAGTATGCGTCGTCGTAGCTGACGAAGTTGATCTTGCGGCCGTTGATGCCGCCGGCATCGTTGATCTTCTTGAAATAGGCGGCCTCGGTCTTGCCGATGATGCCATAGGCGGAAGCGGGTCCGCTGTAGGGCATGATGTTGCCGATCTTGATTTCGGTATCGGTGGCGCCGGTGTCGTATTTTTTCTGCGCCAGCGCGCCGGTTACCGATATGGCAAACAAGGCAAGCGCGGTCGAAGCTACAGCCAATGGTCTGGCGATAACGGGCATAACGTCTCTCCCTCTTGGTTCCACTATGCGGAATGATGTGTGTCATGGCTTTCTTGATGTGAAAGCTCTTCTGACTTGGGCGCAGTAATTACCATTTTACCCGCTGGGCCACAATGAAAAGCCCCTGCGACAAAGCCGCAGGGGCTGCTCCTTTAGTCGAGCACGGCGTTTTCAAGCGAAGTGGACGCCAGTTCGCGTGAAGAAAACGCGCTAACCAAGAAAGTGTTAACGCGTTAACCGCCGACGTCACCGCTCAGGATTTCACCGAACAGGTCCCAGGTGCCGCCCTTGAAGCGCTGTAGTTGTACTTGCGACAGCGGCGCGAAGTCGGTCGCGGAAGTGTTGACCTTGATGCCCGGCAGCAGCCCGTCGAGTTCCAGGTCCTTGATGCTGGCCGCCTGCTTCATGATGTTGGCGCGGGTGAGGTCGTCGCCGCACTGCTTCAACACCTGCGCCAGGGTCTGGGCCACGGTGTAGGCGTACATCACGGAGGCATCGGTGCGATTGGCTTCCGGATAATATTTATCCAGGAATTCGTTCCACGCCTTCATGCCCTTGTCGTTCTTCCATTGCGCGTCGGTCGGATCCTTCAGGTAGGCCGACGAGATGATGTCCTGCGCATTTTCAGGTCCCGCCGGCGTGATGACACCGCCGATCGAGGCCGAGACGTTGTTGAGGAAATGCATCGGCTTCCAGCCGATCTCGGCCAGCTTGCGGATCGCCTGCGCCGCGAATTTCGGACTGGCGATGTTGAGGAAAATATCGGCGTTGGTCGCCTTCAGCTTGACGATGTGGGTGTCGATCGTCGGCTCCGAGGTCTCGTAGCTTTCTTCGGCGACGATCATGGTGGCGGCCTTGGCGCCGAGACCGTCCTTCAGTCCCTTGAGATAGTCCTTGCCGTAGTCGTCGTTCTGATACAGCACCGCGATTTTCGCATCCGGCTTGTTCTTCAGAATGTATTTCGCATAGATGATCGTCTCGCTCTGGTAGTTTGGCTGCCAGCCCATGGTCCAGGGAAAGTCCTTCGGGTCGTTCCACTTGGTGGCGCCGGTGGCGACGAACAGCTGTGGAATCTTCTTGGTGTTCATGTATTTCTGGATCGCGGAATTCATCGCGGTGCCGAGCGAGTTGAAGATCAGCAGCACCTCGTCGCTCTCGACCAGCTTGCGCGCCTGCTCCACCGTCTTCGGCGGGCTGTAGCCGTCGTCGTAGGTGACGAAATTGATCTTGCGGCCGTTGATGCCGCCCTCGGCGTTGATCTTGCGGAAATAGGCTTCCTCGGTCTTGCCGATCACGCCATAGGCGGAAGCGGGCCCGCTATAGGGCATGATGTTGCCGATCTTGATTTCGGTGTCGGTCGCGCCGATGTCGTATTTCTTTTGCGCAAGTGCGGCGCTGCTGGTGGCGGCCAGTATCGCGAGGGCAGCCGAAACGGCTCCCAATCGCAGATGGATAGAAGGCATTTCGATCTCCCTGGGATCACGATGGAATGTGTCGTTTTTTATCTGGAGCGCTTGGCGGCTCCTTGCCGGCATTCAATACCCTTCGGTCGCTCGCAGCAACAAAAAGCCCCCGGTGACGCTGTCACGGGGAGCGGCATTTGGTTCGGTGTGTGCGGACAAATACCCGCGACGTGGAATATCAGTGATCGAGTCCGCCGCTGATGATGTCGCCGAACAGGTCCCACTTCTCGCCTTTGAACCGCATCAGTTGAAGTTGCTGGATCGGCGCGAAGTCAGTGGCCGAGGTGTTGATCGTGATGCCGGGCAGCAGCGTGTCGGGCACGAAATCCTTCAGGCTTGCGGCCTGCTTCATCACGTTGGCGCGGGTGAGATCGTCGCCGCACATCTGCAGCACCTTCACCAGGGTCTGTGCCGCGCCGTAGCCATAGACCAGAGTGGCGTCGGTCTTGTTGCCCTCGGGATAGTACTTGGCGAGGAACGCCGTGAAGTTCTGCATGCCGGGATCGTTATCCCACTGCGGGTTGGCGCCGTCCTTGACGTAGGCGGCCGACAGGATGCCTTGGGTGTTCTCGAAGCCGGCAGGCTTCATCACGCCGCCGACGGAAGCCGAGACGCCGGCTACGATCTGCAGCGGCTTCCAGTTGAACTCGGCGATCCTCTTGATCGCCTGCGCGGCGAATTTTGGCGTCGTGATGCTGACGAAGACGTCGGCGCCGGAAGCCTTCAGCTTGACGATCTGGTTGTCAATCGTCGGCTCCGAGGTCTCGTAGCTTTGTTCGGCTACGATCATCGCGGAGTTGGCGCCGAGACCATCCTTCAGGCCCTTGAGATAATCCTTGCCGAAATCGTCGTTCTGGTAGAGCACGCCGATTTTGGCGTCCGGCTTCTCCTTGACCAGGTACTTGGCGTAGCTATGCGCTTCGCTCTGGTAGGAGGGCTGCCAGCCCATGGTCCAGGGAAAATCCTTCGGATTGTTCCACTTGGACGCGCCGCTGGCGACGAACAGTTGCGGCACCTTCTTGTCGTTCATGTATTTCTGGATCGCGACGTTCGAGGGCGTGCCGAGCGAATTGAATATCAGCAGCACCCCGTCGCTCTCGACCAGCTTGCGCGCCTGCTCGACGGCCTTTGGCGGGCTGTAGCTGTCATCGTAGGAAATGAAACTGATCTTGCGGCCGTTGACGCCGCCCTCGGCGTTGATCTTGCGGAAATAGGCTTCCTCGGTCTTGCCGATCACGCCATAGGCGGAGGCCGGTCCGCTGTACGGCATGATGTTGCCGATCTTGATCTCGGTGTCCGACGCGCCGGGATCATACTTTTTCTGGGCGAGCGCGCAGGTCGAGGTCGCGGCGAACAAAGCGAGCGCGGCTACTCCCCATCGCCAACAGATAGCAGTCATTCTGAAGTTCCGGTTTGCATAGCGTTTTCGAGCGAAGTGGGCACCGGTTAGCGTTGGAAAACGCGTCAAAATACAAAATTCTTGCCGCATTGAATACGTTTCGGGCATCCGGTCAATAAAAAGCCCTCTGCAACTTGCGTCGCAGAGGGCGATCTTTTGGCCGTTCATCCTATCCTGTTCCCGGAGCGTGATATTCCGGCAAACATGTCGTGCTCGTCCGGAAGGACCATGACGGAGAACGGCAATGCAGCATTACTGGGTCGCGACATCACCGCTGATGATATCGCCGAACAGCTCCCACTTCTCTCCCTTGAACCGCTGCATCTGCAGCTGGGCGATCGGGGCGAAGTCGGTGGCCGAGGTATTGATCTTCACGCCGGGCAGCAGGGTGTCGGGCGTAAAGTCCTTGAGGCTGGCGGCCTGCTTCATGACGTTGGCGCGGGTGAGATCGTCACCGCACATTTCCAGCACCTTCGCCAGCGTCTGGGCAGCGCCGTAGCCATAGACCACGCTGCCGTCGGTCTTGTCGGCACCCGGCATGTACTTGTCGAGGAACTCGGACCACTTCTTCATACCGGGGTCGGTGTTCCACTGCGGATCGGCGCCGTCCTTGGCATAGGCCGCCGACAGCACGCCCTGGGCGTTGTCGAAGCCTGCGGGTTTCATCACGCTGCCGACCGAAGCCGACACGTTGGTGATGATCTGCAGCGGCTTCCAGCCGAGCTCGGCGGTCTTCTTGATGGTCTGGGCACCGAACTTCGGGGTCGTATAGATCAGCAGCACGTCCGGGTTGGCGGCTTTGATCTTGACGATATGCGAGTCGATGGTCGGCTCGGAAACCTCATAGCTCTCTTCCAGGATGATCGAAGAAGCGGCCTTGGCGCCAAAACCGTCCTTGGTGCCCTTGAGGTAGTCTTTGCCGAAGTCGTCGTTCTGATAGAGGATCGCGATCTTGGCGTCGGGCTTTTCCTTCATCAGCCACTTGGCGTAGATCTGGGCTTCGCTTTGGTAGCTCGGCTGCCAGCCGATGGTCCAGGGGAAGTTCTTGGCATCGTTCCACTTGGTGGCGCCGGTGGCCACGAACAACTGCGGCACCTTCTTGGAGTTCAGGTACTTCTGGATCGCGGAGTTGGACGGCGTGCCGAGCGGGTTGAAGACAACAAGAACTTCGTCGCTCTCGACCAGCTTGCGAACCTGCTCAACCGCCTTCGGCGGGCTGTAGCCGTCGTCATAGGTCACGAAGTCGATCTTGCGGCCGTTGATGCCGCCCTTGTCGTTGATCATCTTGAAATACGCTTCTTCGGTCTTGCCGATCACGCCATAGGCGGAGGCCGGACCGCTGTACGGCATGATGTTGCCGACCTTGATCTCGGTGTCGGTGGCGCCGGTGTCGTATTTCTTCTGGGCGAGCGCGCTGCCGTTCATGGCAGCGAAAGCGATGACCGCCGTCGTGAAAGCGGCGATTCTTGTTGATGACGTGGAAAGCATCATTTCTCCTGGGTTGGATTTACTGGGTTTCAGACCGTGATGACGTCCGTTCGGATCGTCGTCGCGCTCTGTCTTCTGTTTGAGCCTGACCGGAAAGCCGGTATCCGGATCATGCTCGGGTACTTCAAACGAAACATGCCCCCCGGTTTGATCGGGGGGCATCTTTTCGTTTGAAGGAACGGGTTAGGAACCTGTCAGGCGCTAGCCTTTCTTGAGCTTGCCGATCAGGCCCTGTGCCACCATCGCGACCTGCCTTGCGCCATGCGGCACCAAAAAGATGACAAGGAACAGCAGCACACCGAACACGGCGCCGGACAGGCCCTTGGAGATGCCTTCCGCGATGTTCGGCACGAAGATGATGAAGGCGGAACCGACGATCGACCCCGGCAGCCAGCCGACGCCGCCGACGACCATGCCGAGGAACAGCGAGATCGCCAGCGTGATGGTGTAGCCGTCAGGTGCCACGAACTGCACGGCGATGGCGCCGAGACCGCCGGCGACGCCGGTGATGCCGGCCGAGACACCGAACGCCAACGTCTTGTAGAGCGCGACATCGACGCCCATGGCGGAGGCCGCGATCTCGTTGTCGCGGATCGCCATGAAGGCGCGGCCCGAACGTGACCTCAGCAGGTTGACCGAGGCGACATAGATGCCGATCGTGATCGCGAGCGTGAAGTAATATAGCCACATGTCCTGCGACATCGGCAGGCCGAACGGTGCGTCTGGCTTGGTGACGACGAGGCCCTGCACGCCACCGGTCCAGTGCTCGAAGAAGCCGAGCTTGAGCAACTGCGGCATCGCGGTAGCGAGCGCGAACGTCGCCAACGCGAGGTAAACGCCGGAGAGCCGCAGCGCCGGCTTGCCGAACAGGTATCCGAAGGCAAAGCAGACGACGCCTGCGACCGGCAGCGTCAACGCGTAGTTCATGTTGGCGTGTTCCATCAGGATCGCCGACGTATAGGCGCCAACCGCGTAGAACGCGCTCTGCCCGAGCGAGAACTGGCCGCTTCCGCCGGTCAGAATGTTCAGCGCGAGAACCGCAAGCCCGTAGATCAGAAGCATCGTCAACTGGAAGATGATGAAGTTCTTGACGAACAGCGGCACGAGACAGAGCGCGGCCAGCACCACCAGCGAGGTGCCGAGCCCGAGCGTCATGGCGCGTTTCGGAACGGCTTCGACCGCCGGGGCTTCTGTGACGATGTCTTCAACAGCGCTCATGATCAAACTCGCTTCACGATGGGCCGGCCAAACAGCCCAGCCGGTTTGACGACCAATACGACGATGATCAGCGCAAGCGCGATCGGCAGTTTCAACTCGTTACCGACGCCGGGAATGTAGGTGCCGGCGAGATTCTCGAAGACGCCGACCAGGAAGCCGCCGATCACGGCCCCGAGCGGTGAGGTCAGGCCGCCGAGCACGGCCGCGGCAAAGCCGTAGATCAGCACGCCGCCCATCATGTTCGGCTCGAGGAACACCACAGGTGCGATCAGCATGCCGGCGATCGAGCCGATGGCGGTCGCCATGCCCCAGCCGAGTGCGATCATCCAGGAGGTGTTGATGCCGACCAGCCGCGCTGACTTCAGGCACCGAGGCCGCCGCGCGCATCGCAAGGCCCATCCGGGTGTACTGGAAGAAGACGAACAGCAGGATCAGCAGCAGAATGGTGACGCCAATCATGCCGGCCTGGTGGGTCGAGATCAGCTGGCTGCCGAGGAAGGGCGAGGACCCGAACGGCGTCGGATACTGCTTGATGGTGAAATCCCAGATCAGGCCGGCGACGCTGTTGACGATGGCGAACAGCGCGATGAAGCCGGCGACGTTGGTCAGGACCGGCGCCTTCGCCAGCGGCTTGAACAGCAGCCGCTCGATGGCGATGCCGCCGATGAACGAAAGGATCAGGGTAATCACGAAGGCCGCCCAATAGGGCACGCCCCACTGCATCATCTGCCACGACATGAAGGTGGAAAACATCGCCATTTCGCCCTGGGCGAAATTCAGATGGTCGATCGCCTGGTAGATCATCACGACGGCGAGCGCCATGCAGGCGTAGATCGCGCCGGTGGCGATGCCGGCCAGGACTTGGTTGGTAAAGAGTTCCATGGCCGCGTTCCTCAGTAGCCGAGATAGGATTTACGGACGTCTTCGTTGTTCGCGATGTCCTTGGCATTGCCCGACATCACGATCCGTCCGGTTTCGATCACATAGGCCTGGTCGGCGAGTTCCAGCGCCAACTGCGCGTTCTGCTCGACCACCAGGATGGTGACCTTGTCCTCACGGTTGATCTTGCCGAGAATCCCGAACAGGTCGCGCACGATCAGCGGCGCCAGGCCGAATGACGGCTCGTCCAGCAGCATCAGCCGCGGACGCAGCATCAGCGCGCGGGCCACCGCCAGCATCTGCTGTTCGCCGCCGGACAATGTGCCGGCCTGCTGGGTGTAGCGTTGCTTCAGCACCGGGAAGTGCGCGTACATGCGCTCGATATCGGCAACAATATTGGCCTTGTCAGTGCGGCTGATGGCGCCGAGCTGCAGGTTCTCCTCCACCGTCATGGTGGTGAAGGTGCCGCGGCCCTGTGGCACATGCGCGATGCCGAGACGGACGACGTTTTCGGTCGAGCGGCCGGTGAGCGGCTTGCCCTCGAACTCGATCGCGCCGGTCGAGCGCACCATGTTGCAGATCGCACGCAGGGTGGTGGTCTTGCCGGCGCCGTTGGCGCCGAGCAGCGTGGTCAGGCTGCCTTCGTTGAGGGAGAACGAGAGCCCATGAAGCGCCTGGACCTGCCCGTAATAGGCGCGGAGATCCTTGACGTTAAGCATCGCGGTCATTGGTCCTTGCTCCCCAGATAGGCTTTGATGACATCCGGGTCGGCCTGGACCTGGGCCGGTGTTCCCTCGGCGAGCTTCTTGCCGAAGTTGAGTGCGACGACGTGGTCGGCGATCGACATCACCAGACCCATGTGATGTTCGACCAGCAGCACGGTCATGTGGCGCTCGTCGCGGATCCGTCGGATCAGATCGCCGAGCACGTGGACTTCCTCGTGGTTGAGGCCGCCGGCCGGCTCATCGAGCAGCAGGATTTTTGGATCTGCGGCAAGTGCGCGCGCCAGCTCGACGCGCTTCTGGGTGCCGAACGGCAGGCCGGAAACCACGGTATGGGCGACGCTCTCGAGATCGAGATAGGCCAGGATCTCATGAACCTTCTTGTTGGTGTCGGCCTCGCCGCGGCGAACCCAGGCCAGCTTCAGCGAGTCCGAGATGATGTCGCTGGAGGTGCGCGCATGGGTGCCGACGCGAACGTTGTCGAGCACCGAAAGGTTGGGAAACAGCGCAACGTTCTGGAAGGTGCGGCCGATGCCGATCTCGGCGATCCGATGCGGCGGGCGCGTCAGGATGCTTGAGCCTTCCATCAGGATGTCGCCGGAAGACGGCTGGTAGAGTCGGGAGAGGCAGTTGAACAGCGTCGTCTTGCCGGCGCCGTTCGGTCCGATCAGCCCAAGGATCGCGCCCTTGTGCATGTCAAAGGACACGCCGTTCAACGCGATGATGCCGCCGAACACGACGCTGACGTCGCGAACCGCAAGCAGGGGAGCATTTCCCTGCGCGAGCTGTGCCTGCGTCATCTCGTCTCGCCCATGCCAGACATGGTGCGGGAATGATCGCGCGAAATCTCGCGCAGATCATGATGATGGCTATCTGATCCCCTCGGCGAAACGTGCAACTTTCCCTCCTGGTTTAAGCTTTTTGCTTTCATCTTTTTTTGATTGCGGGGCTACGCCGCCCAGCGCTGCCTCGATGTTCCTTACCATCGCGACAAGGCGAGGTCCAATATCGTGGACCAGCCGATCTTCCGTGAAGCGGAATGCGGGCGCGCCACAATTAAAGGCATACGGTCCGGTTCCGTCGTTGAGTTTCAGCGCGACGCCGACCGCGGCGACATCGTCCTGCCACTCGCCGGCGGAGATCGTGAAGCCATGACGCGCCACCGTTTCACCGGCGCGCTCGATACCGTCCCGCATCCGCGACCAGCGGCTGCTGCCGTAATGATCGCGCAGTTCGCGCAATAAAGTGGCACGCTCTTCCGGAGCCAGCGCCCAGATATAGGCTCGGCCCATCGCGGTGGTCGCGATCGGTACCCGCGAACCGACGTCGAGCTGGACGCCAAGCGAAAGCCCGTTACGGCTCTGCCCGAAATAGATCATGCTGTGGCGGTCGCGCCCGCCGACCGCCACCGCGCCACCGGTCTCGCGCATCACCTCTTCCCGGTAGGGTTCGGACAAATGCCGAACGCCGAGATTGGCTAGCGCGGCATAGCCCAGCGCCATGGCTGAGGGCGCGAGCTGATACTTTTCGAACCGCGGAACCGGTGTAAGATAACCCAGCTTGGTCAAGGTGTAAGTCAGCCGGGAAACGGTTGGCTTCGGCAAATTAGTACGGGCGGCAATCTCCTGATTGCCGAGAAGCCCGTCGTTAGGATGGAATGCGCGCAACACATCAAGTCCGCGGGAAAGCGCGACGACGAAGCTGCGATCTGTCGCCACTTTCTTCCCTGGACGCTTCATTTACCTGCTTCTGCGCGGAGCTCGTTGACAAGGGACGTGCTTCAAAATAACCCTCCGTGTCAAGATGTGGAATTAAATTTCGCAGTGCGAAATCAACAAAAGAGCGTAGCTACTCAACGCAAGTCGAGCAGCGAAATCGAAAAACGAAGCTGAACGAAGCTAACGAAACTCAAGAACAAGTATTCAGGGAGAGCGCCCGTGAACGACGTCGTAAAACTCGAACGCCATGACTCCATCGCCATCGTCACGGTTAACAGCCCCCCGGTAAATGCGCTCAGCGCGGCCGTGCGTGGCGGCATCTTCGAGTGCATGAAGGCTGCGATTGCGGACGCCGAAGTCAAAGGCATCGTGCTGACCTGCGGCGGCCGCACCTTTATCGCCGGCGCCGACATCACCGAATTCGGCAAGCCGCCGAAACCCCCGGGCCTCGCCGAAGTGCTGGACCTGATGGAGAAGTCGCCGAAGCCGATCGTTGCCGCCATTCACGGCACCGCGCTCGGCGGCGGCCTCGAAGTCGCTCTGGCATGCCACTTCCGCGTCGCCACCAAGGAAGCCAGGCTCGGCCTGCCCGAAGTGAAGCTCGGCCTGCTGCCAGGCGCCGGCGGCACCCAGCGCTTGCCGCGCGCGGTCGGTCCGGAACTCGCGGTCAAGATGATCGTCGGCGGCGATCCGATCAACGCGGCGGAAGCGCTCAAGCACGGCCTGATCGAGGAGATCGTCGAAGGCCCGGCATCCGGCGGCGAAGCCTTTGCTCGGAAGGTGGTCGCCGAGAAGCGCCCGTTGCGCAAGCTGCGCGACGATGATTCAAAGCTCGCGGCCGCCAAGGCGGATCGCTCGATCTTCACCAATGCGGTCGCGGCCCTCACCAAGAAGGCGCGCGGACTCGAAGCGCCGTTTGCCGCGGCCGATGCCGTCGGTGCGGCGATCGACCTGCCGTTCGACGAAGGGATGAAGAAGGAGCGCGAAGGTTTCCTCAAGCTGGTATCGAGCGACCAGTCGAAGGCGCAGCGTTACGCTTTCTTCTCGGAGCGCGAGGCCGCCAAGATCGCCGGCGTTCCCGAGGGAACAAAATCCCGCAATGTCGAGCGCGTCGCAATCATCGGCGCCGGCACCATGGGCGGCGGTATCGCGATGTCGTTCGCCAATGCCGGTATCCCGGTCACGCTGATCGAGACCGGCGAGGAGCAGCTGAAGCGCGGCATGGGCGTGATGCAGAAGAACTATGAAGCCACCGCCGCGCGCGGCGGCATCCCGGCGGATGCCCCGGCCAAGCGCATGGGCCTGATCACCGGCGTGGTCGGCCTTGAGAACGTCAGGGATGCTGACCTGGTGATCGAAGCCGTATTCGAAACCATGGCGGTCAAGAAGGAAGTGTTCACCGCGCTCGACAAGTACGCCAAGAAGGGCGCCGTGCTGGCCTCCAACACCTCCTATCTCAACATCGACGAGATCGCGAAGGTGACCAGCCGTCCGCAGGACGTGCTCGGCATGCACTTCTTCTCGCCGGCCAACGTGATGAAGCTGTGCGAGATCGTCCGCGCCGACAAGACCGCGCCGGACGCGCTTGTTACCGCGGTCGCGATCGCGCGCAAGATCGCAAAGGTGCCGGCCGTGGTCGGCGTCTGCGACGGTTTCGTCGGCAACCGCATGCTGGCCCAGCGCGGCAAGCAGTCGGAGAAGCTGTTGTTCGAAGGCGCGTTGCCGCAGCAGGTCGACGCTGTCGTGACGAAGTTCGGCATGCCGATGGGCCCGTTCGCGATGGGCGATCTCGCCGGCCTCGATATCGGCTGGCGTTCGCGCAAGGACCGCGGCATCAAGTCGGAAATCGCCGACGCGCTGTGCGAGGCCGGGCGTTTCGGCCAGAAGACCGGCAAAGGCTACTACAAGTATGAAGGCGGTTCCCGCGCGCCGACGCCCGATCCGGAGGTCGAAAAACTGATCGACGAAACCCTGCTGCGCCTCGGCCGCAAGAAGCGCATCGTCAGCGACGACGAGATCCTCGAACGCATGATGTACCCGATGATCAACGAGGGTGCGCGCATCCTCGAAGAAGGCGTCGCGGCGCGTCCGAGCGACATCGACGTGATCTGGCTCTATGGCTATGGCTGGCCGATCTATCGCGGCGGCCCGATGTTCTACGCCGACCAGGTCGGCCTCAAGCACATCGCCGATCGTTTGTCGCACTACGCCAAGGAAACCAACGATCCGTCGCTGGAGCCGTCGCCGCTGCTCAAGCGTCTCGCCGCCGAAGGCAAGACCTTTGCGTCGCTGGCGGAAAAGGCGAAAGCGGCCTGATGAGCCATCCCGGAGAGCAGTTCTATCCGGAAGGCGTTCGTTGGGACGATACGATCGTGCGCGGCACGCTGCCCGACCTGTTGTCGGCGGCGGCCGCCGAGTTCGGGTCGCGGCCGGCGCTTGAATTCCGCGACCGGCCGATCAGCTATACCGAGCTGGAAGCCCTGGTGGAGACCGCAGCCAGTGCGTTCCTGCGCGCCGGCTACGGCAAGAACCATTCGGTGGCGCTGTTCCTCGGCAACTCGCCGGACCATCCGGTCAACTTCTTCGGCGCGCTGAAGGCCGGCGCCCGCATCGTGCATCTCTCGCCGCTCGACGGCGAGATCGCGCTGTCGCACAAGCTCTCGGACTCCGGCGCGCGCGTGCTGGTCACCAGCAACCTGTCGGCGCTGTTGCCGACTGCGCTGAAATTTGTCGACAAGGGTTTGCTTGATCGTTTGATCGTCTGCGAGGACGATCATTGGGGCAAGGTCGGTACGCCGCAGACGGCGCTGCCGGACAATCCCAAGATCATCACCTATCGCCAGTTCGTTGACGGCGTCACGAAGCCCGCCTCGTGGCCCGCGATGTCGGCCGACGACGTCGCGCTGCTGCAATATACCGGCGGCACTACCGGATTGCCGAAGGGCGCCATGCTCAGCCATGGCAACCTGACTTCAGCGGTGTCGGTCTACGACGTCTGGGGCAAGCCGGCGCGCGCCGAGCGCAACAACCCGATCGAGCGCGTGATCTGCGTGCTGCCGCTGTTTCACATCTACGCGCTGACCGTGGTGCTGCTGTCGGCGATCCGGCGCGGCCATCTGATCTCGCTGCACCAGCGCTTCGATGTCGAAGCCGTGATGCGCGACATCGAGGTCAAGCGCGCCACCGCGTTCCCCGGCGTGCCGACGATGTGGATCGCGATTGCATCACTGCCCGATCTCGACAAGCGCGACCTGTCGTCGCTGGTCAGCGTCGGCTCCGGCGGCGCGCCGCTGCCGGTCGAGGTCGCGCGGATCCTCGAGCAGCGGGTCGGGATGAAATTGAAGAGCGGCTGGGGCATGACCGAGACCTGCTCGCCCGGCACCGCGCATCCCAAGGTAGGCCCGGACAAGCCGGGCTCGATCGGCCTGATGCTGCCTGGCATCGAAATGGATGTGGTGTCGCTCGACGATCCCACCAAGGTGATGCCAACCGGCGAGACCGGCGAGATCCGCATTCGCGGTCCGAACGTGACAAAAGGATACTGGAACCGGCCGAAGGAAACCGCGGAGGCCTTCGTCGGCGACCGCTTCCTCACCGGCGATATCGGCTACGTCGACCCGGACGGCTATTTCTATCTGGTCGACCGAAAGAAGGACATGATCATCTCCGGTGGCTTCAACGTCTATCCGCAGATGATCGAGCAGGCGATCTACACCCATCCTTCGGTGCAGGAAGTGATCGTGATCGGCATCCCCGACAACTATCGCGGCGAGGCGGCCAAAGCCTTCATCACGCTACGCGCGGATGCAAAACCGTTCACGCTGGACGAATTGCGCGCCTTCCTCACCGGCAAGATCGGCAAGCACGAATTGCCGATCGCAGTCGACTTCGTCAAGGAATTGCCGCGCACGCCGGTCGGAAAACTGTCGCGCCACGAACTTCGCCTGCAACAACCGTTGCCGCAGGCCGCTACCAAAAAAGACGTCGCGTAATCAGGATTTAAACTCGCTCACAGGAGGATCCGATGGATCTCGCTTTCAGCAAGGAAGAAATGGCGTTTCGCGAGGAGGTTCGCACCTTCTTCAAGGAAAACGTGCCGCCGGCCACGCGCCAAAAAATGGTCGAAGGCCGTCACCTCTCCAAGGATGACATGGTCGAATGGTGGCGTATCCTGAACAAGAAGGGCTGGGGCTGCTCGCACTGGCCGAAGGAATATGGCGGCACGGGGTGGACCTCGGTGCAGCACTACATCTTCAACGAAGAACTGCAGATGCATCCGGCGCCGGCGCCGCTCGCTTTCGGCGTCAGCATGGTCGGCCCTGTCATCTACACCTTCGGCAACGAGAAGCAGAAGAAGCAGTATCTGCCGCGCATCGCCAATGTCGACGACTGGTGGTGCCAGGGCTTTTCGGAGCCGGGCTCCGGATCGGATCTTGCCTCGCTGAAGACCAAGGCCGAGCGCAAGGGCGACAAGTACATCATCAACGGCCAGAAGACCTGGACCACGCTGGCCCAGCACGCCGACATGATCTTCTGCCTGTGCCGCACCGACAACAACGCCAAGAAGCAGATGGGCATCTCGTTCATCGTGTTCGACATGAAGTCGAAGGGCGTCACCGTGCGCCCGATCGAGACCATCGACGGCGGCCATGAGGTCAACGAGGTGTTCTTCGACGACGTCGAGGTGCCCGTCGAGAACCTGATCGGCGAGGAGAACAAGGGCTGGGATTACGCCAAGTTCCTGCTCGGCAACGAGCGCACCGGCATCGCCCGCGTCGGCGTTTCCAAGGAACGTCTCCGCCGCATCAAGGAACTCGCCTCCAAGGTCGAGTCCAACGGCAAGCCGGTGCTGGAAGACCAGGGTTTCCGCGAGAAGCTCGCGGCCTGCGAGATCGAGCTGAAGGCGCTCGAACTGACGCAGCTTCGCGTCGTTGCCGATGAAGGCAAGCACGGCAAGGGCAAGCCCAACCCGGCGTCCTCGGTGCTGAAGATCAAGGGTTCGGAAATCCAGCAGACCACCACCGAACTCTTGATGGAAGTGATCGGCCCGTTCGCCGCGCCCTATGACGAGCATGGCGACGACGGCTCCAACGAGACCATGGACTGGACCGCGCAGATCGCGCCGAGCTATTTCAACAACCGCAAGGTTTCGATCTACGGCGGCTCCAACGAGATCCAGCGCAACATCATCACCAAGGCGGTGCTGGGGCTGTAGCTTCAGCACACCTGTCGTCCCCCGCGAAGGCGGGGGACCCAGTACGCCGCGGCGGATATGGTCAAGTACGGACGCCAGCGATTACTGGATCCCCGCCTTCGCGGGGATGACGAGCGAGAATTTTGTGACGACGTGTAGTCAAGGAAAAGAACATGGATTTTGATTTGTCCGAGGAGCAGCGTCTTCTCAAGGAAAGCATCGACGGTCTCCTGAACAACTCCTACGATTTCGAGGCGCGCAAGAAGTACATGAAGGAGAAGGGCGGCTGGAGCAAAACCGTCTGGAACAAGCTCGCGGAGCAGGGCCTGCTCGGTCTTCCCTTCGCGGAAGCCGATGGCGGCTTTGGCGCCGGTGCTGTCGAAACCATGATCGTGATGGAAGCGCTCGGCAAGGCGCTGGTGCTGGAGCCGTATCTGGCGACGGTCGTGATCGGCGGCGGTTTTCTCCGTCACGGCGGCTCGGCCGAGCAGAAGGCCGCGCATATCCCCGGGATTATCGACGGCACCAAGACCTTTGCGTTTGCGCAGCTCGAGAAGAACTCGCGCTACGACCTGTTCGACGTCGCCACTTCCGCGAAGAAGAAGGGCAGTGGCTGGGTCATCGACGGCGAAAAGTTCGTCGTGCTCAACGGCGAGAATGCCGACACGTTGATCGTGACCGCGCGCACCGCTGGTGCGAAGCGCGACAAGACCGGCGTCGGCGTATTTGTGGTGCCGGCCAACGCCAAGGGCGTCACGGCTAAGGGCTATCCGACCCAGGACGGCCTGCATGCCGCCGACATCACGCTGACCGGCGTCGAAGTCGGCGCTGATGCCGCGATCGGCGATCCCGCCAACGGTCTCGACCTGATCGAGCGCGTGGTCGACGAAGCCCGCACCGCGATGTGCGCGGAGGCGGTCGGCGCGATGGATGAATCGCTGAAGAGCACCGTCGAATATCTCAAGACGCGAAAGCAGTTCGGTGTCGCGATCGGCACCTTCCAGACCCTGCAGCATCGCGCCGCCGACATGTTCGTCGCCTGCGAACAGGCCCGCAGCATGTCGATGTTCGCGACCATGGCGGCCGATTTCGACAGCGCCAAGGAGCGCGCGACCGCGGTTGCCGCTGCCAAGGTGCAGGTCGGCAAATCGCTGAAGTTCGTCGGGCAGCAGTCGATCCAGCTTCACGGCGGCATCGGCATGACCCAGGAAGCCAAGATCGGCCACTACTTCAAGCGGCTGACCATGATCGAAAACACCTTTGGCGACACCGACTACCACCTCCGCCGCGTCACCGACGCGGGGGGACTGGTGTAACGCCCGCTGACTGTCATCCCCCGCGAAAGCGGGGGATCCAGTACGCCGCGGCTTATCGACTCTTTCACTGATCGTCTCTGGAATACTGGGTCGCCCGGTCAAGCCGGGCGATGACGACTGAATAAATGGAAGCAGGGAGAAACCAACAATGAAAAACACCCCGTTCGATCTCACCGGAAAAGTCGCCGTCATCACCGGCTCCAGCCGCGGCATCGGCCGCTCGTCGGCGGAGTTGCTGGCAAAGCTCGGCGCAAAAGTCGTGATCTCCAGCCGCAAGGCCGACGCCTGCCAGGAAGTCGCCGACGGCATCAAGAAGTCGGGCGGCGACGCCCATGTCATTCCCTGCAACATCTCGCGCCGCGAGGAAGTCGAGGCGCTGATCGCGGCTCGATCAAGCATTACGGCAAGGTCGACATTCTCGTCTGCAACGCCGCGGTGAATCCCTATTACGGCCCGCTGCTCGACATCAAGGACGAGGCCTTCGACAAGATCATGGGCTCCAACGTCAAGAGCAACATCTGGCTCTGCGCGCTGGCGATCCCGCAGATGGCGGAGCGCGGTAACGGCTCGGTGGTCATCATTTCTTCCATCGGCGGCCTGCGCGGTTCGACCGTGATCGGCGCCTACGGAATTTCCAAGGCGGCCGATTTCGCGCTGTGCCGCAGCCTCGCCGGCGAATGGGGCCCCAAGGGTGTTCGCGTCAACTGCGTCGCGCCCGGCCTGGTCAAGACCGATTTCGCCAAGGCGCTGTGGGAAGACCCGGAAAACCTGAAGCGCCGCACCGCCGGCACGCCGCTTCGTCGAATTGGCGAACCCGACGAAATCGCCGGCGCCGTGGCCTATCTCGGCTCCGACGCCTCGACCTTCATGACCGGCCAGACCATCGTGGTCGACGGCGGCGTGACGACGGCGTCGACGTGATTTTCTTACCTCTCCCGCTTGCGGGGGAGGGTGCCGCGCGAAGAGCGCGGCGGGTGGGGGCGCTTCCGCGAGTCCCGCTTGTCGCCGTTTGCGATGCTCTTGCCGAATTTCTTCCGCCAGCACCCGCTGTGGCACCCCCACCCCAACCCTCCCCCGCAAGCGGGAGAGGGGGCGCACCGAGTGTGTAACTTCCCTGTCGTCCCTGCGAACGCAGGGACCCATACCGCGTTGTGCTATCGGCTAAGGCCGAGGTGGCTGACGTTCTTCGCCAAATGACCGCCGGTGGCTATGGGTCCCTGCGTTCGCAGGGACGACAGCTGAGTGATATTGACGAAGCTCCGCCAATCCGCTCACCTCTCCGCAACCAACAACCCTTCCGGGAAGCAAAGGGAAACCGCCATGACCTTTGTTCTGGCCATCGATCAGGGCACCACATCCTCGCGCGCCATTGTGTTTCGCAGCGATATTTCGATTGCCGCCACCGCGCAGCAGGAATTCCCGCAGCATTTTCCGGCCTCCGGCTGGGTCGAGCACGAGCCGGAGGATATCTGGACCTCGACCGTCATGGTCTGCCGCGACGTGCTGGAAAAAGCCGGGCTTAAAGCGCGAGACATCGCCGCGATCGGGATCACCAACCAGCGCGAGACCACGGTGGTATGGGATCGCGCCACCGGGCAGGCCGTGCATCGCGCCATCGTCTGGCAGGACCGCCGCACCGCCGACGTCTGCGCCAAACTGAAAGCCGAAGGCCACGAGGCGAACGTTTCGGCCAAGACCGGCCTGATCATCGATCCCTATTTTTCGGGCACCAAGGTCGCCTGGATCCTCGACCATGTGCCGGGCGCGCGCGAACGCGCCGCGCGCGGCGAACTGCTGTTCGGCACCGTCGATTGCTATCTGCTGTGGCGGCTCACCGCTGGCCGCGTCCACGCCACCGACGCCACCAACGCTTCGCGCACGCTGTTGTTCAACATCCATACCGGCCAGTGGGACGACGAGCTCTTGAAACTCCTGCGCGTGCCGCATTCGATGCTGCCGGAGGTGAAGGACTTTTCCGCCAAATTCGGCGAGTGCGATCCGAGCCTGTTCGGCGGCGCGATCGCGATATCCGGCATCGCCGGCGACCAGCAGGCCGCGACCATCGGTCAGGCCTGCTTCGAGCCCGGCATGATCAAGTCGACCTACGGCACCGGCTGCTTTGCGCTGCTCAACACCGGCGCGACGCCGGTGGCCTCGAAGAACAAGCTGCTGACGACGATCGCCTACCAGCTCGGGGGCAAACGCACCTATGCGCTCGAAGGCTCGATCTTCGTCGCCGGCTCCTCGGTGCAATGGCTGCGCGACGGGCTAGGGATCATCAAGCAGGCCAGCGAAACCGGCCCGCTCGCCGACCAGTCCGATTCCATGCAGAGCGTCTATCTGGTGCCGGCCTTCGTCGGCCTCGGCGCGCCCTACTGGAATCCGCGCGTGCGCGGCGCGCTGTTCGGCCTCACCCGCAACACCGGCCCCGCCGAACTCGCGCATGCCGCGCTGGAAAGCGTCTGCTACCAGACCTATGACCTCCGCGAGGCGATGCGCGCCGACTGGCCGGGCGAAAAGGCCGCCAACGTGCTCCGCGTCGACGGCGGCATGACCGCCTCCGACTGGACCATGCAGCGCCTCGCCGACCTGCTCGACGCGCCGGTCGACCGCCCGATGATCCAGGAAACGACGGCGCTGGGCGCCGCCTATCTCGCTGGGTCTTCAGGCCGGCGTCTATCCCGAACCCGCAAAATTCGCCGACAACTGGCGCCTCGAACACCGCTTCAAGCCGGCGATGAGCCAGGCCACGCGCGAGCGAAAACTCGCGGGCTGGGCGAGGGCGGTGAAGGGCGTGTTGGCGAGCGACGAGGGGGAATAGCGTGGCATGATCCTGCCTGACGGTTACTCCGATGTCCCCGCCGGCAAGATCGCCGCCGTCGTCACGCATCTGGAGATGACTACGCGACCCGCGCCGCGTCCCGATCCCGCGGGTGAATGGTCGCTACGACGGGTTGAAGCGCCTGATCTCGACTGGTTCCGCGATCTCTATCGCCGCATCGGCGAGCAGTGGCTGTGGTTTTCCCGGATACGAATGCTCGACACCGAACTGGCTGCGATCCTACATTCGGCGCAAGTGGAAGTTTACGCGCTCATGCATGAAGGCCGCGACGAAGGCCTGCTGGAGCTGGATTTTCGCGAAGCCGGCCACTGTGAAATCTCTTTCTTCGGCGTCACCGAAAAGCTGGTCGGAACAGGCGCCGGCCGCTGGCTGATGAACCGTGCGCTGGAACGCGCTTGGTCACAGCCGGTTCCGCGCGTCTGGCTGCACACCTGCAACTTTGATCACCCGTCCGCGCTCGCCTTCTATCAGCGCTCGGGCTTCCGCCCGTTCCGCCGGCAGATCGAAGTGGAGGACGATCCGAGGCTTGATGGGACCGCACCACGGGATGTGGGGCGACACGTACCGGTGATAGAGTAGGGAGACGTTCTCTCGGCCGTCATGCCCGCGCTTGACGCGGGCATCCACGTCTTGCTTTCATTCCGTGGAAGCAAAGACAGGGATGGCCGGGTCAATAGTCCGAAGACGTGCTTTGCGCTTTTGCCCTGCCATGACGAGTGAAAGTGCAAACCCATGATCCTGATCGGCCAATACGATTCACCCTTCGTCCGCCGCGTCGCGATTGCGTTGCGGCTGTATGGGCTGCCGTTCGTGCACAAGCCGTGGTCGACGTTCGGCGACGCGGACAAGATCGCGCCCTATAATCCGCTGCGGCGGGTACCGACGCTGGTGCTGAATGGCGGCGAGGCGCTGATCGAAAGCGCTGTCATGCTGGACTATCTGGACCATCGTGTTGGCCTCGACAAGGCGATGTTCCCGCCGCATGGCGAGGCGCGCTGGCGGCAGCAGCGTGTCGCGGCATTTGCCATGGGTCTCGGCGATAAGGGCGTCAGCCTGTTGTACGAGCGCGTGCTGCGCAAGGAAAAGCTCGCGCTATGGGTAGAGCGTTGCGAGGCGCAGATCGGCGGGGTGCTTGCGGTGCTGGAAAAGGAGCGCGCCAGCGTTGCCACGCCGTACTGGTTCGGGGAAACGATTGGCCACGCCGATATCGCAGTCGCCTGCGCGCTGCGGTTTACCGGCGAGGCGCATCCGGCGTTGTTCGATGCGCGCTATCCGGCACTGCAGGCCCATGCCGCGCGCTGCGAGGCGCTGCCGGAGTTTCAGCAGATCGTGCAGCCGCTGGCGCCGCCGAAGGGGTGAGCCGCGCCGTCATTGCGAGCGCAGCGAAGCAATCCATCGGGCGACGCAAAGAAAGAGTGGATTGCTCGCTTCGCTCGCAATGACGGTTGATAGGGCTATTTGACGATCGGATCTGTTAGATCGCCTTCGGCCGCATCGCCTCCGGCGTGTCCGGCTGCCGCAGCGGATGCGCGGTGGCGAAAGCCGGCATCGCCATCATGGTCTCGAAAATCCGCTTGCAGGTCGGATAGGGCGCCAGATTGATCTGCTGCATGACGGCAACGACGACCTGACCGAACAGGCAGATGTCGGCCAGCGTCGGCTCGTCGCCGTGGCAGAATTTTCCGGTGGCCTTGTCGTCGGCGAGATGGCCTTCGAGGGCGGCCAGCGTTTCGATGGTCCAGTGCCGGCGCCATGCCGCCTGCTGGGCGTCGCGCAGGTTCAGTTCGTGGTCGAGATAGCGCCGCACTCGCGGCACCAGCAGCGGATGGCCCTCGCAGGCGACCATCAGGGCCAGCGCGCGGACCCGGGCGCGGCCGCGCGGATCCTTCGGCAGCAGCGGCGGGGCAGGATGGGTCTCCTCGAGATATTCGATGATCGCCAGCGACTGCACCAGGGTGGTGCCGTCATCGTCGATCAGTGTCGGCAGTGCCATTTGCGGATTGAGGTGGCGGAATTCATCGGTGCGATGCGCGTCGGCGTCGAGATCGACATAGACGGCTTCGGTCGAAAGGCCCTTGAGATTGAGCGCGATCCGAACCCGCAAACTCGCCTGCGATCGCCAGAAGGAATAGAATTTCATGGGAGGCCTCCGCTTCTTCCCCTCTCCCCTTGTGGGAGAGGGTGGATGCGATGCGCAGCATCGCAGACGGGTGAGGGGTTTGTCTCCGCGGATGGAGACCTATCGGGTGGATAGAAACCCCTCATCCGGCGCTTCGCGCCACCTTCTCCCACAAGGGGAGAAGGGAGGGAAGAGCCCTACGCCCCGACCGCCTTCTTCCGATACGCCAGGTGCACCGCACAGGTGCAACCCGGCGGGTGAGAAGCAGTGTCGTTGGCCGGCGCCAGCGGGGCGGTCTTCTCGCGCGCGATGCGGCTCCTGCGAGGGGATGTAGTTCAGCACCGGCGCCAGCCAGCGCTCGGTCTCGGTCACGCTCATGCCCTTGCGGGCGGCGTAGTCCTCGACCTGGTCGCGCTCGATCTTGCCGACGCCGAAATAGAAGCTTTCGGGATGGCTGAAGTAGAGCCCCGACACCGACGAGCCCGGCCACATCGCAAAGCTCTCGGTCAGAGTGACGCCGGCGGTGTTCTCGGCGTCGAGCAGACGGAACAGCGTCGCCTTTTCGGTGTGATCGGGCTGGGCGGGATAGCCGGGCGCCGGGCGGATGCCGGCATATTGTTCGAGGATCAGTTGGTCCGGCGACGTGGTCTCGTCCGGCGCGTAGCCCCAGAACTCGCGCCGCACCCGCGCATGCATCCGCTCGGCGAAGGCTTCGGCCAAACGATCCGCCAGCGCCTTGCACAGGATCGAGGAGTAGTCGTCATTGGCGTTCTTGAAGCGGTCGGCGACCACATCCTCGCCGATCCCGGCGGTGACGACGAAGGCGCCGATATAATCAGGCACCCCGGAGGAAACCGGCGCGATGAAATCCGACAGCGCGGAATTGAAGCGGCCTTCGCGCTTCTCCAACTGCTGGCGCAGCGTGTGGAAGGTCGCAATCTGCTTGCTTCGCGTATCGTCGGCATAAACCGCGATATCGTCGCCGACAGCATTGGCCGGCCAGAAGCCGACCGTGGCGCGCGCGGTGAACCACTTCTCCTTGACGATGAGGTCGAGCATCTTGCGGGCGTCGTCATAGAGCGAGCGCGCGACTTCGCCGATCTTGGGATCGTCGAGGATGGCCGGGAAGCGCCCGGTCAGTTCCCAGGTCTGGAAGAACGGCGTCCAGTCGATGTATTCGGCGAGTTCGGCGAGATCGTAGGCGTCAAAACTCTTGATGCCGAAGAATTTCGGCTTGGTCGGCGGCGCCTTGGCAAAGTCGATCTTCATCGCGTTGGCGCGCGCCGTCTCAAGCTTCAGCCGCTTCTTGTCGGCCTGCGCCTTGAAATGCGCCGCGGAAATCTTGGCGTATTCGGCGCGGACGTCGGTCGCATAAGCCTCGCGCTTGTCGGCCGAGAGCAGCGACGATGCAACACCAACCGCGCGGCTGGCGTCGTTGACATGCACCACCGGGCCGCCCTTGTAGTTCGGGTCGATCTTCACCGCGGTATGGACGCGGCTGGTGGTGGCGCCGCCGATCAGCAGCGGCATCTTCATGCCCTGCCGTTCCATCTCGCCGGCGAGGAAACTCATCTCGTCGAGCGAGGGCGTGATCAGGCCGGACAGCCCGATGATGTCGGCGCCCTCGGCCTTGGCGGTCTCGATGATCTTGGAGGCCGGCACCATGACGCCGAGGTCGATGACCTCAAAATTGTTACATTGCAGCACGATGCCGACGATGTTCTTGCCGATGTCGTGGACGTCGCCCTTGACGGTCGCGAGCACGATCTTGCCGGCGTTCTTGCGGCCGTCGCCGGCGACGCCATTGGCGAGGTTGCGCGCCTTCTCTTCTTCCATGAACGGCATCAGATAGGCCACCGCCTGCTTCATGACGCGCGCGGACTTCACCACCTGCGGCAGGAACATCTTGCCGTCGCCGAAGAGGTCGCCGACGATGTTCATGCCGGCCATCAGCGGGCCTTCGATCACGTTGAGCGGGCGTTCGACCGTCAGCCGCACCGCTTCGGTGTCGGCTTCGATGAATTCGGTGATGCCGTGCACCAGCGCGTGGCACAGCCGCTTCTCGACCGGCCATTCGCGCCAGGCGAGATCCTGTTCCTTGGTCTGCTTCTCCTTGCCGCGGAATTTCTCCGCCAGCGCCAGCAGCCGCTCGGAAGCGCCGGGATCGCGGTTGAGGATGACGTCCTCGCAGGTCTGGCGCAGCTCGGGATCGATGTCGTCATAGACGATCATCTGTCCGGCATTGACGATGCCCATGTCCATGCCGGCCTTGATGGCGTGATACAGGAACACCGAATGCATCGCTTCGCGCACCGGCTCGTTGCCGCGGAACGAGAACGACAGGTTGGAGACGCCACCGGAAATATGCGCGTGCGGCAGGTTCTGGCGGATCCAGCGCGTCGCCTCGATGAAGTCGACGCCGTAATTGTTGTGCTCTTCCAGCCCGGTCGCGATCGCAAAGATATTCGGATCGAAGATGATGTCTTCCGGCGGGAAATCGAGCTGCTCGACCAGGATGTCATACGCACGTTTGCAGATCTCGGTCTTGCGCGCAAACGTGTCGGCCTGTCCGGCCTCGTCGAACGCCATCACCACCACGGCGGCGCCATGGCGGCGCGCGATCCGGGCCTCGTGGATGAACTTCTCCACGCCCTCCTTCATCGAGATCGAGTTCACCACCGGCTTGCCCTGAACACATTTCAGGCCGGCTTCGATCACGGCGAATTTGGACGAGTTCGACCATCACGGGGACGCGGGCGATGTCGGGCTCGGCGGCCACGAGATTGAGAAACGTCACCATCGCGGCTTCGGAGTCGAGCAAGCCCTCGTCCATGTTGACGTCGATGATCTGGGCGCCGTTCTCGACCTGGTCGCGCGCCACCGCCAAGCGCCGCGGTGTAGTCGCCGGCGGTGATCAGCTTGCGGAATTTCGCGGAGCCGGTGACGTTGGTGCGCTCGCCGACATTGACGAAGGGGATCGCCGGCGTCAGTTCGAACGGCTCAAGGCCGGACAGCCGCAGGCGCTGGTTCGATCACGGGTACGATACGCGGTCTGTGCGGCGCGACGGCTGCGGCAATCGCCGCGATATGGTCCGGCGTGGTGCCGCAGCAACCGCCGACGATGTTGACGAGGCCGGCCTCGGCGAACTCGCCGATCAGCCCTGCCATGAATTCCGGGCTCTCGTCGTACTGGCCGAATTCGTTGGGCAGGCCGGCGTTCGGATAGGCGCAGACCAGCGTGTCGGCGACGCGGCCGATGTCGGCGATGTGGGCGCGCAAATCTTCGGCGCCGAGCGCGCAGTTGAAGCCGATGGTGGCGGGCTTTGCATGCCGCACCGAATTCCAGAACGCTTCCGGCAGTTGCCCCGACAACAGGCGGCCGGACTTGTCGGTGATGGTGCCCGAGATCATCACGGGCACGTCGATGCCGCGCGCTTCGGTGATTTCGGCGATGGCGTAGAGCGCAGCCTTGGCGTTCAGCGTGTCGAAAATGGTTTCGACCAGCAGGAGATCGGCGCCGCCGTCGAGCAGGCCGTTGATCTGCTCGCCGTAGGACTTGCGCAGATCGTCAAAGGTGACTGCGCGGTAGCCGGGGTTGGACACGTCAGGCGAGATCGAGGCGGTACGGTTGGTCGGGCCCAAGGCGCCGGCAACGAAACGCGGCTTGCCGTCCTCGGCGCTGACGCGCACGGCCGCGGCGCGGGCGAGTTTGGCGCCGTCGCGGTTGAACTCATAGGCGAGGTCCGACATGTCGTAGTCGGCCTGCGCGATCGAGGTCGAGGAGAAGGTGTTGGTCGCGACGATGTCGGCGCCGGCGCGCAGGTAGGCGGCGTGGATTTCCTCGATCGCCTCCGGCTGGGTCAGGATCAGCAAATCGTTGTTGCCGCGGACGTCGCGGTGGAAATCCGCAAAGCGCGCGCCGCGAAACGCGGCCTCGTCATATTGCAGGCCCTGGATCATCGTGCCCATGGCGCCGTCAAGCACCAGAATGCGTTCGCGGGCAGCGGCGAGCAAAGCGGTTCGTTTTGGCGAAATCGAAACGGTCATCGGATCAAGCGGCTTTCTGTGCGCCAGCGGGACGGATTCCCAAGAGATGGCTGATCGCAAACACGAGGTCCGCGCGGTTCATGGTGTAGAAATGAAAGGTATCGACGCCGTGCTTGGCGAGCTTCTGCACCTGGCCGGCCGCGACGGTGGCGGCGACCAGCTTGCGGGTCTCGGCGTCGTCGTCGAGGCCCTCGAACTTGTCCGCCAGCCACGACGGCACCGTGGTGCCCGCACGCGTGACGAAGCCGCGCGCCTGCTTGAAATTGTGCATCGGCATGATGCCCGGCACGACCGGAATATCGATGCCGCGGGCGCGGACGCGATCGAGGTAACGGAAGTAGAGGTCGTTGTCGAAGAACACCTGGGTGATGGCGCGGGCGGCGCCCGCGTCGACCTTGGCCTTGAGCGTGTCGATGTCTGCATCGAGACTCTGGGCTTTCCGGATGTTTTTCGGGATAGGCCGAGACCGAGACTTCGATATCGGGATAGCGCTTCTTGATGCCCTCGATCAGGTCCGGCGAACTCTGATAGCCGTCGGGATGCGCCTGATAGGCGGTGCCGATGCCGGTGGTGGGATCGCCGCGCAGCGCCACGATGTGGCGGACGCCGACGTCGTGATAGCGCGCCACCACGTCGTCGATCTCGCCTTTGGGGGCGCCGACGCAGGTCAGATGTGCGGCCGGGGTCAGCCGGGTCTCTTTCAGGATGCGGGCGATGGTCGAGTGGGTGCGCTCTCGGGTCGATCCCCCGGCGCCATAGGTCACCGAGACGAAATTGGGGGCGAGCGGCGCCAGCCGGTTGATGGTCTCCCAAAGGGAGCGCTCCATCTCCTCGGTCTTGGGCGGAAAGAACTCGAAGGAGATTTTGGGCGAATGCAGTTCGCGCTGCCCGTCCGATGCGGGAGAGGTAGGCTCGGTCATGGCAGTCACGGCGCTCCACGGGATTGGGCAGACGTCAGGTCTAGCGGCAGAGCGCTAAAATAGGCCAAACAGGCCGATCCAAACAGCCCATCAGGCTTGGGAAATTGCCCAATAGATCTATATCATATCGGAAATTGACAGTAATTTTCGCGCGATGTGGGCAGAAAGGAGTTGACTCGCAAATATGTAATAATATCTAGTTGTTTCAATTAGATGATGTAATATTTTCTCCTGATATTCCGGTTCAGTTAATGTTGGGCAAAGTCCAAAAATTAGTACATTTGTCATATTTTGTCCCACCCGGCGCGTTTCCATGAAGCGCCCCCGTGCCCGTCGGCGCGGGCCTGATCTGCAGGTCCCGGCCCTTTGTGGCCGGCCAATGCCGCACTAGTTTAGCGCCATGATCCCGCTTTCAGTTCTCGACCTTTCCGTCGTCACCACAGGCACCAAACCGGCTGCCGCCTTGCGCAACAGCATCGACCTGGCGCGCCATGTCGATGGGCTCGGCTATGTCCGCTACTGGCTCGCCGAGCATCACAATCTGGCGTCCGTCGCGAGCCCCGCGCCCGATCTGATGATCGGGCAGATCGCCGCCGTGACCAAAAACATCCGCGTCGGCTCCGGCGGCGTGATGCTGCCCAACCACGCGCCGCTGATGGTGGCTGAACGCTTCAAGATGCTGGAGGCGCTGTTTCCCGGCCGCATCGATCTCGGCCTCGGCCGCGCGCCCGGCACCGATGGCGCCACCGCGCATGCGCTGCGCAGCCGGCTCGATCGCCGCGAGGGCGACGACTTTCTCGAACGGCTGCAGGAATTGATTCTGTGGGAGACCCGCGGTTTTCCGCCGGGCCATCCCTACAACAACGTGGTGGCGATGCCCGATGACGTGCCGCTGCCGCCGATCTGGCTGCTCGGCTCGTCCGACTACAGTTCGGAACTGGCCGCGCAAGTCGGCATGGGCTTCGCGTTCGCGCATCATTTCGCGTCCTACGACGCGGTCGCCGCGATGACCAACTATCATGCGCATTTCAAGAGGGAGGGCGGCTGGACCACGACACCGCACGGCATTCTGGCGGTCGCCGCAGTTTCGGCGGAGACCGATGCGGAAGCCGAGAAGCTGGCGTCCTCGATGGACCTCAATCGCTTGCGCCGGGATCGCGGCCAGTTCCTGCCGTTGCCCAGCGTCGAAGAGGCGCTGGCCTATCCTTATTCCGACGCCGAGCGCCTCTCGGTCGCGCGCAACCGCGAGCGGCTGTTCGTCGGCAGCCCCGCGACCGTCATGTCAAAGCTGAAGCCGATGCTCGACGCGGCGAAGCCCGATGAACTGATGATCATCACCGCCGTCTACGACCACGACGCGCGCAAGAAATCCTACAGCCTGCTGGCGGATGCGTTCGGACGGGGCAAGAAGGCGGCAGCCTAATACCGTTGTTCCGGCCGCGGGCTACTTTGCATGGGGTTGTTTTCGATATTTTGGTCGGGAGAGGGAATCAATCCCCGTTGCCGCTGAACGTCAGCCGGAACGGCTGCGCCGGATAAACCCCGACGATGCGGAATTCGCGCGAGAAGAACTTCAGCTCCTCCAGCGCAAAGGCGAGGCCCTTGTCATCGGGGTGGCCGTCGACATCGGCATAGAACTGCGTCGCGAAGAATTCGCCGTCGACCATGTAGCTCTCGAGCTTGGTCATGTTCGACGCTGTTGGTGGCGAAGCCGCCGAGCGCCTTGTAGAGCGCGGCGGGTAGGTTGCGCACCCGGAATACAAAAGAAGTGACCAGCGGCCCCGAACCCTGCACGGCCCATTTCTCTTCACGCGCCAGCACCACGAAACGGGTGGTGTTGTGGGTTTCGTCCTCGACGTCCTCGGAGAGGATATCGAGGCCGTAGATATCGGCCGCCAGTCGCGAGGCGATCGAGGCGCAGGATTTGTCGCCGCGTTCGGCGACGATACGAGCGCTTCCGGCAGTATCGCCGGACACGATCGGCTTGATGCCGAGCTTGCGGATGATGCGGCGGCACTGGCCGAGCGCGTGGACGTGGCTCTCGACGGTCTTGATGTCGGCGAGTTTGGCGCCGCGCGGCGCCATCAACTGGTGATGGATCGGCAGAAACCATTCGCCGACGATGAACAGGCCGGACTGCGGCAGCAGGTGGTGGATGTCGGCGACGCGGCCGGCGACCGAATTCTCGATCGGGATCATGCCGAGGTCGGCCTCGCCCGAGGAGATCGCGGCCAGCGCGTCCTCGAAGGTCGGGCAGGGCACCGGCTCGGCGTCCGGATAGGCCTCGACGATCGCGATATGGGAGTTCGCGCCAGGCTCGCCCTGGAATGCGATTTTCAGCTTCTTGGTCATGGAGGGCCTTGTAGCAGCGGTTCAGCTATTTGCCAGCAGGCGGCGGGCGGTTTCGAGGTCTGCCGGGGTGTCGACGCCGCGCGGAACGGTGTCGACGATCATGACGTCGATCCGCATCCCGGCTTCCAGCGCTCGAAGCTGCTCGAGCTTTTCCTGCTGCTCGAGCGGCGAGGGCGGCAGCTTCACAAACCGTTCCAGCGCGGCGCGCCGATAGGCGTAAAGGCCGATATGGTGGTAGCGCGGCCCGTCGCCGGTCGGCGCCGTCGCCCGCGTAAAATAAAGCGCCCGCAACCGTCGCGGGCCGATCGGCGAGCCGACTGCCTTCACCACGTTCGGGTTGGCGGCCTCTTCCTCGGTGTGGATCCGGGCCGCCAGGGTCGCGATATCGACGGCTGGATCGGCCAGCGGCGGCAGCACGTCGCGGATATTGCCGGGCGAAATGGTCGGAAAATCACCCTGCAGGTTGACCACGATCTCGGTCTCGCCACGGGGATCGAGCTGTTTCAGCGCCTCATAGATCCGGTCCGAGCCGGACGGGTGCTCGGGGCGGGTCATGACCACCTCGCCGCCATGGGCCTTCACCGCGGCCGCGATCTCCGGCGTGTCGGTGGCGACCGCGACCCGGCCGATTTTGGCCTCTTCCGCCCGCCGCAACACATGGACGATCATCGGCAGGCCGCCGATGTCCAACAGCGGCTTGCCGGGCAGGCGGGTGGCCGCCATGCGGGCGGGAATCAGCACCAAAGTGCGAGGGTCGGTCATCGGTACGCAGTCAGGGGCGGCCTCGAAAACAGGCCGGAAATAATGGGGATTGGCGGAAAGTCGGGGCGTTTATACGGGTTGCCAGAGCCCGGGCAAACCGATATCTCAACCCTGCTGAGGGTGCGGCGCGAAAGCCTGATTCCTGATGCGAATTCGCGGCCGTTGCCGGCCTACCATCGACCTCCCGGGCTGGAGCCTGATCCGCTATGGACTCCTTCGAACTCAATAAGATCATCGGTGCCATCCTCGGTACCTGCATCCTGCTTCTGGTGACGAGCTTTGCCGCCGGCGCGATTTTCTCGCCCGTGATGCCGGAAAAGCCGGGCTTCGAGATTGCCGTGAAGGAAGAGGCGCATGGCGGTGGTCATGAAGCCGCGGCCGCGCCGTCCGAGCCGATCGAAAAATTGCTGCAGACCGCTTCCGCGGAGCGGGGCGCCGCCGCCGCCAAGAAGTGCGCCGCCTGCCACACCTTCGAAAAGGGCGGCCCCAACCGCGTCGGTCCGAACCTGTTCGGCACCGTCGGCGAGAAGAAGGGCGAGGGCAAGGGAGGCTTCAACTTCTCGGCAGCCATGAAGGGCAAGGGCGGCGAGTGGACGTTCGACGACCTCAACAAGTTCATCTCCAATCCGAAGGGCTTCGTTCCCGGCACCGCGATGGGCTTCGCCGGCATCCAGAAGGACAGCGAGCGCGCCGACGTGATCGCTTATCTGGCCACGCTGGCCGACAAGCCGGTTCCGCTGCCGACGGCGTCGAAATAACATTTCGACAGTCCGGCACGGACGTCGAGGCGATACGACGGCCAGGCATTGCCTGGCCGTTTGCTTGTCTGGATCGCGTTGTTGTTATCGAGACGTTTCGCCGCAGCGGCGTTGTTCCGGTGTTGATATCATGAGGAAAAAGCAACGCAATTTGTCGAACCCTTGCCTTATATTTGGCGCTGATTAGCGTCGGGGCCGTACACAGGAATCCTCATTTGGCGATTACCCGACGACATCTTCTGCAGGGCGGCGCCGTCGCCGCGATGGCCCCGGCACTGGGGCTTAACCCGGCCATCCCAGCGATCACACCGGCGCTAGCGCAGGCCGCGCCCGATGGCTTGGCCTGGCGGCACGCGTTATCGGCCTTTGGCGATGTCAAATACCCCGCGGACTTCAAGCGGTACGACTACGTCAATCCGGCGGCGCCGAAGGGCGGCGTGGTCCGCATGTTCGCACCGGGCACGTTCGACAACTTCAACTTCGTCGTCGACGGCGTGAAGGGGTCGCTCGCCAACGGCGTCGCGCTGATCTTTGAAGCGCTGACGACCCGTTCGCAGGATGAAGCATTGACCTCCTATGGCTTGCTTGCCGATGCCGCCGCCTATCCCGACGATTATTCCTACGTCATCTACCGGTTGCGCGCGGGCGCGCGCTGGCACGACGGCAAGCCGGTCACCCCGGAAGACGTCATCTTTTCGTTCGATGCGCTGAAGAACAACAGTCCGATGTACAGCGCGATGTACCGTCACATCGTCAAGTGTGAAAAGACCGGCGAGCACGAAGTCAAGTTCACGTTCGACGCTCCTGGAAACCGCGAACTGCCGAGCGTCGCCGGCGAGGTTCAGGTGCTGCCCAGGCATTGGTGGGAAGGAAGCGATTCGCAGGGACGCAAACGCGACGTTACCGCGACCACGCTGGAGATCCCGCTGGGCTCGGGTCCTTATCGTATCAAGGAGATGGTCGCAGGCCGGTCGGTGGTGCTGGAGCGTGTCGCCGACTATTGGGGCAAGGATCTTGCGGTATCGATCGGACAGAACAACTTCGACCAGATTCGATATGAATTCTTCCGCGACGACACGGTCGGACGCGAGGCCTTCAAGGGCGATCAGCTCGACTGGTTTGTCGAGCGAAGCGGCAAGCAGTGGTCGACGGCCTATGATTTCCCCGCGGTGACCGAAAAACGCGTCATCAAGGAGAAGTTCACGAATTCGAGTTCCGGCTCGATGCAGGGATACGCCTTCAACCTGCGCCGCCCGCTGTTCGCCGACGTCAGGCTCCGCCGCGCGTTCAATTTTGCCTATGATTGGGAGACGTCGGACCGACTGCTCTCGAACGGGGAGTATCATCGCGACGGCAGCTATTTCGACGGCATTCCCGAATTCATGGCCACCGGCATTCCCGAGGGTCAGGAATTGCAGATTCTCGAAACCGTGCGCGACAAGGTGCCCGCCGAATTGTTCACGATGCCGTACAAGAACCCGGTCGGCGGCAACGCAGAGGCGGCGCGCAGCAACTTGCGCGAGGCTGCACGGTTGCTCAAGGAAGCCGGGTTCGAAATTCGCGATCGCAAGCTGATCGATCCCAAAGGCCAGCCGGTCACGGTTGAATTCCTGTGCGGTGATCCCGCTGAAGAGCGAAGTGTGCTGTTCTACAAGCCGTCCCTCGAACAGCTTGGAATGACCGTCAATGTCCGTACCGTCGACAGCGTCCAGTATCAAAACCGCACCCGAAGTTTCGATTTCGACATCGTCACCGCCGGCTGGCCGCAGTCGCTGTCGCCGGGCAACGAGCAGCGCGATTTCTTCGGATCGGATGCGGCGGACCGGCCTGGTTCGCAAAACCTTCCCGGCATCAAGAATCCTGCGGTCGATGCCCTGATCAACCGGATCATCTACGCCAAGGATCGCGCCGAACTGGTTGCGAGTTGCAAGGCGCTGGATCGGGTATTGCTGTGGAACTGCTACGCGGTCCCGCAATTCGCCGCCGGATTTCAGCGCGCCGCGCGCTGGGATCGTTTCAGCCGCCCCGATCCATTGCCGAAATACGGCGTGACCGGATTTCCGGTGCTGTGGTGGTTCGACGCCGAAAAGGCAGCCAACACAGGTAAACGCTCTTGAACGGTTTTCCTCACCTGCCCGCGCTGTCCCGCCGTCATGTGCTGGGCCTCGGCGTCGGCGCGCTTAGCGCCGCGCAGTTTCGCTCCGGCGTTGCGTCGGCCGCGGCGGGCACCGAAACGCACGGGCTATCGGTGTTCGGCGATCTGAAATATGCTGCCGACTTCCATCATTTCGATTACGCGAATGTAGCGGCGCCGAAGGGCGGGCTGTTTTCGAGCATTCCCACCGCGCGCCTGAATAACCAGTCTTACTTTACGTTCAATTCGCTCAACGCCTTCATCCTCAAAGGTGAGGGGGCGTGCGGCGTGGAACTGACCTTTGCGACGCTGATGGCGCGGGCGGGCGACGAGCCTGATGCGGTGTACGGCCAGGTCGCCAAATCGGTGCAGATTTCGCCGGACAAGCTGACCTACCGTTTCACGCTGCGGTCCGAAGCCCGCTTTCACGACGGCGCGAAGCTGACCGCGCATGACGCGGCGTTCTCGCTCACGATATTGAAGGAGAAGGGCCATCCGCTGGTCGTGATACAACTGCGCGATATGGTGAAGGCAGAGGCGCTCGACGACGCGACGCTGGTCGTCACCTTTGCCGAGAAGCGCGCGCGCGACGTGCCGCTCTATGTCGCGACGTTGCCGATCTTCTCGAAAGCCTATTACGCGACGCGACCGTTTGACGAATCGACGCTCGAAACCCCGCTGGGATCGGGGCCGTACAAGGTCGGCAAGTTCGAAGCCAATCGTTACATCGAATATGAACGGGTCAGGGACTGGTGGGGTGCCGATCTTCCCGCCAGCCGCGGCCATTTCAATTTCGACGTTGTGCGTTTCGAGTTCTACCGCGACCGCGACGTTGCCTTTGAAGGATTTTCCGGCCGGAATTACCTGTACCGCGAGGAATTCACTTCGCGCATCTGGGCGACCCGGTACGACTTCCCCGCCGTCAAGGACGGCCGCGTCAAGCGTGAGGTCTTGCCGGATCAGGCGCCGGCGGGCGCTCAGGGCTGGTTCATGAACACCCGCCGCAAGCAGTTTAGGGATCCGCGGGTCCGCGAAGCGATCGGCTGCGCATTCGATTTCGAATGGACCAACAAGACGGTGATGTATGGCGCCTATGCGCGCACGATTTCGCCGTTCCAGAATTCCGACATGGTGGCGACCGGGTTGCCGTCGCCGGAAGAACTCAAACTGCTCGAGCCGTTCCGGGGCAAGGTGCCGGACGAGGTGTTCGGTGAACCCTTCATGCCGCCGGTGTCCGATGGATCGGGGCAGGATCGGACGCAGCTGCGCAAGGCCACGCAGCTGCTCAACGACGCCGGCTGCAAGATAAAGGACGGCAAGCGGACGCTGCCGGACGGTGGCATTTTCCGGATCGAATTCCTGCTCGACGAGCCTTCGTTCCAGCCGCACCACGCGCCGTTCCTGAAGAATCTCGGCACGCTCGGTATCGAAGCCACGTTGCGAATGGTCGATGCGGTGCAATACCGGGCCCGCGTCGAGGACTTCGACTTCGATGTCACCACCGAGCGTGTAAGTATTTCCGCAACGCCCGGAGACTCGATACGTCCGATCTTCACCTCGCAGGCGGCGGCGACCAAGGGTTCCTACAATCTCGCCGGGATCGCCGATCCCGTCATCGACGCGTTGATCGAGAAAATTCTGGCGGCGGGAACCCGCGCCGAACTGACGGCAGCCTGCCGCGCCTTCGATCGCGTATTCCGCGCCGGGCGCTACTGGGTGCCGCACTGGTCGCGCGACAGTCACCCGCTGGCCTACTGGGATGTGTTCGACCATCCAAAGACTCTGCCGCGCTATCCGATCGAGAATTACGTGACCAATGTGGGTGAGAGGATTCTGTGGTGGTATGACGCCGCCAAGGCCGCAAAGCTCGAGCAGGCGAAATAATGGGCGCCTATATCGCACGCCGCATTTTGCTAATGGTCCCGACGCTACTCGGAATCCTGCTGGTTTCGTTCATCGTGGTGCAGTTCGCGCCGGGCGGGCCGGTGGAGCGGGTGCTCGCACAGCTCTCGGGCGCCGACACCGGCGGCACTTCTCGGATTTCAGGTTCTGGAGGGGGCGACATGGTGGCGCGCGGCCAAGTCGGCGCGTCCGCAGACGCCATGAGTTCGAAGTATCGCGGCGCGCAGGGCCTCGATCCGGATTTCATCAAGAAGCTGGAAGTGCAGTTCGGTTTCGACAAGCCGGCGCCGGAGCGCTTCCTGCTGATGCTGTGGAATTTCGCGCGCTTCGATTTCGGCAAGAGTTATTTCCGCGACGTCAGCGTACTGCAGCTGATCAAGGAGAAGCTGCCGGTTTCGATGTCGCTCGGGATCTGGATGACGCTGCTGACCTACCTGATCTCGATTCCGCTCGGTATCCGGAAAGCCGTGCAGGACGGCTCGAAGTTCGACACCTGGACGTCCGCCATCATCATCGTCGGCTTTGCCATTCCCGGCTTCCTGTTCGCGATCCTGCTGATCATCCTGTTTGCCGGCGGCTCGTTCTTCAACATCTTCCCGTTGCGCGGCCTGACCTCGGACGGCTGGGCGCAGTTCCCCTGGTACTGGAAGATCATCGACTATTGCTGGCACATCACGCTGCCGCTGATCTCGATGGCGCTCGGCGCGTTTGCCACCATGACGCTGCTGACCAAGAACTCGTTCCTCGACGAAATTCGCAAGCAATACGTGATGACCGCGCGCGCCAAGGGCTGCAGCGAATGGCAGGTGCTGTACAATCACGTCTTCCGCAATGCGATGCTGATCGTGATCGCGGGTTTTCCCGGGGCGTTCATCCACGCCTTCTTCTCCGGTTCGCTGCTGATCGAGACGATTTTCTCGCTCGACGGGCTCGGTCTCCTTGGATTTGAAAGTGTGTTGAACCGCGACTATCCGGTGGTGTTCGGTACGCTGTTCATCTTTTCGCTGGTCGGTCTCGTGGTCAATCTGATCTCCGACCTCGCTTACATGTGGGTCGACCCGCGGATCGATTTCGAGGCGCGTGAGGTCTGATGACGATCATTGCGCCCCAGCCGATCGAGACCACGACGCAAACGCCGCTCGGCGAGGCCGTTCCGGTGTCGCGCATTCCGTTCAAGCCGTCGCCGCTGAATCGCCGCCGCTGGCAGAATTTCAAGGCCAACCGCCGGGGTTACTGGTCGTTCTGGATCTTTCTGGTCCTGTTCGTGGTCTCGCTGTTTGCCGAACTGATCGCCAACGACCGTCCGTTCATGATCAAGTATGACGGCCATCTCTACTGGCCGGCCTTCGTCAGCTATTCCGAGACCACGTTTGGCGGCGACTTCGAAACCGCCGCCGACTATCGCGATCCCTATCTGCAGAAGCAGATCGCCGACAAGGGCGGCACCATCTTCTGGCCGCTGATCCGCTATTCCTACGATACCCATAATCTCGATCTGCCGACGCCGGCGCCCTCGAAGCCGACCTGGATGCTGACCGAGCAGCAGTGCAGCGAGGTGGTGCAGAAGAAGCATCTCGGCGGCTGCCGCGATCTCGAATATAACTGGCTCGGCACCGACGATCAGGGCCGCGACGTGGTCGCGCGGCTGATCTACGGTTTTCGTATCTCGGTGCTGTTCGGCCTGACGCTGACGATCGTCTCCTCGATCATCGGCATCGCCGCCGGCGGGGTGCAGGGTTATTTCGGCGGCTGGATCGATCTCGGTTTTCAGCGCTTCATTGAAATCTGGAACGCGATCCCCTCGCTCTATCTGCTCTTGATCATCTCGGCGGTGCTGCCGCCAGGCTTCTTCATCCTGCTCGGAATTCTCCTGCTGTTCTCCTGGGTGTCGCTGGTGGGGCTGGTGCGCGCCGAATTCCTGCGCGGACGAAATTTCGAGTATATCCAGGCGGCGCGCGCGCTCGGCGTCTCCAATGCCACGATCATGTTCCGCCATCTGCTGCCGAACGCGATGGTGGCGACCATGACGTTCCTGCCCTTCATCGTGTCGTCCTCGGTGATGACGCTGACGGCGCTGGACTTCCTCGGCTTCGGCCTGCCGCCGGGCTCGCCGTCGCTGGGTGAATTGCTGTCGCAGGCCAAAGCCAACGTGCAGGCGCCATGGCTCGGTTTCACCGGCTTTTTCTCGGTCGCGATCATGCTGTCGCTCCTGATCTTCATCGGCGAAGCCGCGCGCGACGCCTTCGATCCGCGCAAGACGTTCCGGTAAGGGCCCGCGCATGGACGCCATCAACCAGCCCTTGCTCGACGTTCGCGACCTCTCGGTGGCGTTCGGTGATTCGCTCGCGGTCGATCAGGTCTCGTTTTCGATCAAGCGCGGCGAGTGCGTGGCGCTGGTCGGCGAATCCGGCTCCGGAAAATCCGTCAGCGCGCTGTCGATCCTGAAACTGCTGCCGTATCCGAGCGCCTCGCATCCCTCCGGCAGCATCCGCTTCCGGGGCCGCGATCTCTTGACGGCGTCCGAGAACGAGATGCGCGAGATCCGCGGCAACGACATCTCGATCATTTTTCAGGAGCCGATGACCTCGCTCAATCCGCTGCACACCATCGAGGCGCAGATCGGCGAGATATTGTCGCTGCACAACGGCATCAGCGGCGCGATGGCGCGGGCGCGGACGCTGGAGTTGCTGAATCAAGTCGGCATTCCCGATCCCGAAACCCGCCTGAAAAGCTATCCGCATCAATTGTCCGGCGGGCAGCGCCAGCGCGTCATGATCGCGATGGCGCTCGCCAACGAGCCGGATCTGTTGATCGCTGACGAGCCGACCACCGCGCTCGACGTCACCGTCCAGGCGCAGATCTTGGCGTTGCTCGCGGAAATTCGCGCCCGGCTCGGCATGAGCCTGCTGTTCATCACCCACGATCTCGGTATCGTCCGGCGCATCGCCGACGTCGTCTGCGTCATGAACTCGGGCAAGATCGTCGAGGCCGGCCCGGTCGAGCAGGTTTTTACCGCGCCGAAACACGCCTACACCAAGGCGTTGCTGGCGGCCGAACCAAAGCCCGATCCGGCGCCGCCACGGCCGGAGTCGCCGGTCGTGATGTCGGCGGAAAATCTAAAAGTCTGGTTTCCGATCAAGCGCGGGCTGTTGCGCTCGACCGTCGGCCATATCAAGGCGGTGGATGGCGTGAGTCTGGCGGTCCGCAAGGGCGAGACGCTCGGTGTCGTCGGCGAATCCGGCTCCGGCAAGACCACGCTGGGGCTGGCCTTGCTGCGGCTGATCTCTTCGGATGGGTCGATTGTGTTTCTCGGCAGCAACATTCAGGGCCTGCGCTTCAAGGCGATGCTGCCGTTCCGCCGTGACATGCAGATCGTGTTTCAGGATCCGTTCGGCGCGCTGAGCCCGCGGATGTCGGTCGGCGACATCGTCGCCGAGGGCCTGAGCGTGCATCAGCCGTCGCTGTCGCGAGGCGAGCGCGAAGAGCGCGTGGTCAAGGCGCTGACGGATGTGGGCCTCGATCCCGCGACCCGGTTCCGTTATCCGCACGAATTTTCCGGCGGTCAGCGCCAGCGCATCTCGATCGCGCGCGCGGTGGTGCTGGAGCCGAATTTCGTCGTGCTGGACGAGCCGACCAGCGCGCTCGACATGCTGTTCCAGGCCCAGATGGTCGACCTGCTGCGCGAATTGCAGCGCAAGCGTGACCTGACTTACATGTTCATCTCGCACGATTTGCGCGTGGTAGCGTCATTGGCCAGCCACCTGATCGTGATGCGTCACGGCAAGGTGGTCGAGGAAGGCCCGGCGGCGGAACTGTTCAAGAATCCGAAGAGCGATTACACCCGCGCGCTGTTTGCCGCCGCGTTCCGAATCGAGGCCGTGCCTGATGATGCGGGCGGCGTCTAGAGCCGCTTGATCGCCGTGACTTCGCTGCCCGCGTCCCTGATCCGTGCGATAGCCTCGCGGGTGTTCTCGACCACCGTCGCCATGTGATGCGCATTGGCGTGCACGATGGTGTTGGCGTCGCGGACGATCGCGACGTGGCCTTTCCAGAAAATCAGATCGCCGCGCTGCAGCTTCTTCACTTCATCCGCGCTCAATGCGCGGCCGAGGCCGTCCTGCTGCATGTCGCTGTCGCGCGGGCAGCCGGTACCGGCGGCGTTCAGTGAAATCTGCACCAGACCCGAGCAATCGATACCAAGACTGCTCTTGCCGCCCCAGAGATAAGGCGTGCCGATAAAACGTTCGGCGACGGCGACGAAGTCCCTCTCGATCGCGTCGAGATCGCCGAGATGCCGGTGCGGCAGATACCAGCCTTCGCGCGTGACGGCGAAGGTGCCGTCCTCTCGCGCCACCGTCACCTGGGCTCCCAGTGACAGCGTCTCGACCGGTGGTAATTTGATCGAGGGCCCCGGAAAAGCGAAGGTGCGCAGCGCCGTGACCTTGTGCGTCGGCGCGACGACGGGCTTTGCCAGCGCGGCATCCGGCATCCAGCCGACATAGCCGTCGCTGTTCAGCTGTCCCCAGGCAAAGCCTTCGCTATTACGGTCGTAGACCGTGATGCGTTCGCCCTTCAGCGCTTGCGTCAGCAGCATGGCATCGGAAGCGGGCGCCTCGCGCAGCGGCGCGACGGCCTCAGCGACGTAAAACTCTTCACCCGCCACGAAGCGCGCCGCCTTGACCTTGCCTTCGAGATATTTGGCGGCGACCTCTGGCCGGGCCGGTGTCAGGCGCGGATCATCCATATTTTTCGCTCAGCAATTTGTAGATCGCGCGCGCAGCCTGGCATTCGCCACCTTCGGGGCGCGCCGGTTTGGCGGATGGCGTCCAGCCGTAGATATCGACGTGCAGCCATCTGGTCGTGTCTGACACGAAGCGCTGCAGGAACAGCGCGCAGGTGATCGAACCGGCAAAACCGCCCGAGGGCGCGTTGTTGATGTCGGCGACTTTCGAGTCCAACCAGGAATCGTAAGCCGGCCACAGCGGCAACCGCCACAACGGATCGTTCTCTTTCTTCGCATGATTCGCGACGTCTCCGGCCAGCGTCTCATCATTGGTGTAGAAGGGCGGCAAATCCGGCCCCAGCGCCACCCGCGCCGCGCCGGTCAGGGTGCCCAGATCAACCAGCAGGTCCGGCTTCTCTTCGTCGGCGAGCGCCAGCGCGTCGGCCAACACCAGCCGGCCCTCGGCGTCGGTGTTGCCGATCTCGACCGTCGGGCCTTTTCGCGATTTGAAGATGTCGAGCGGACGGAAGGCGTTGCCGGCGACCGCGTTCTCGACCGCGGGAATCAGCACCCGCAGCCGGACTTTCAGCTTGGCGTCCATCACCATCTGCGCCAGCGCCAGCACGTTGGCGGCGCCACCCATGTCCTTCTTCATGATCAGCATGCCGCTGGAAGGTTTAAGGTCGAGGCCGCCGGTGTCGAAGCAGACGCCCTTGCCGACCAGCGTCACCTTGGGATGCGAGGAATCGCCCCAGGCGAGATCGATCAGGCGCGGCGCGCGCGGCGAGGCCATGCCCACGGCGTGGATCAATGGAAAATTCTGCGTGACCAGGTCGTCGCCGACAATGCTCTTGAAACTCGCCCCGAAGCGCTTCGCGAGCGCCTCGGCGGCCTGCGCCAGTTCTTCCGGGCCCATATCGTTCGACGGCGTATTGATGAGGTCGCGCGCCAGCGAGGCTGCTTCCGCCATCCGCACGATATCGGCGACGTCGATGCCGTCAGGCGGCACCAGCCGGACGCCGGGCGCCTCGGCCTTGCGATAGCGGCCGAAACGATAGCTGCCCAACGCAAAGGCAAGTGCCGCGAGGCGCGTATCGTGCGGCGCGTTGGCAAAGCGATAGACCCCCGGCGGCAGCAGGCCGGGCAGGGACCCTGGCCGGAACAGATCGCGCGATTTGCTGCTCGCGTCTTCGAGGCCGAAAATGACCTGCGCGATCTGCCCGTTCGGTGAGGGCAAGATCAGGCACTTGCCGGGCTTGGCGGTGAAGTCGTTGGCCAGGGCAAACTGCCGGGCCGGCTCGGCCAGGTCCTTGCTGATCGCGGCCCATGTGGACGTGGTGGCGAAAGTAATCGGAATGGCGGAGGCGGTGGGCGCGGTCTCGAACAGGGAGTGCATGCGGGTCTCGTCAAGCGGGGCGGGCGGGGCGATGCGGCTGGCATAGCACGGCCAATTAACCAGCCGTTAGGGTTAACAGTCTATTGATGACGCGTTCGGCTCCATTCGTCCCGATATTCCCGTGAGTTGAAGTGCCATGCGTCGACAGTCCAGCCTTGCACGGTCTCTTGCCCGGCTTCTATCTTCCGCGGCCCTGACAGCGGTCTTGGCCGCGGGCCTTGGCGGCTGCCAGACCATGTCCGACGTGACGGGCGCGCTGACTTCGTCGAAGGCCGTCGACCGCTCCCGACGATCCGCGACAGGCGGTTGACGTGTACGGCGACCGCTATCGCGCCAACCCGAAGGATGCCGATGCGGCGCTGGCCTATGGCCAGGCGCTTCGCGCCACCGGGCAGCGTGCGCAGGCCGCCGCCGTGCTCGAACAGGCCAACATCGCCAATCCCGGCAACAAGGCGCTGCTCGCCGGCTACGGCCGCGCGCTCGCCGACAACGGCAATTCGCAGGCCGCCTTCGACGTGCTGAGCCGCGCCCATTCGCCCGCCAATCCCGACTGGCGCATTCTCTCGGTGCAGGGCACGACGCTCGACAAGCTCGGCAAGCACGAGGAAGCCCGCCGCTATTACGCGACCGCGCTCAAGATCGTGCCGGAAGAGCCGTCGGTGCTGTCCAATCTCGGTCTCTCCTACATGCTGACGCGGGAACTGCCGCAGGCCGAGGAAACGCTGCGGCGCGCCTTTGCCAATCCTCGCGCCGACGGCCGGGTACGCCAGAATCTCGCGCTGGTGGTGGGCTTGCAGGGCCGCTTCGCGGAAGCCGAGACCATCGCCAAGGGCGACCTGCCGTCCGACGAGGCGGCCGCGAACGTGGCTTATCTTCGCGAGATGCTGAGCCAGAAGGACCCGCGCGGTGGCGTCCGCAAACCGCCCGTGGTCGCGCTCGACAAGCAGGACTGAACCTTACAGCCGTCACGTCCGTCGTCGTCATCAGCCATTAGCTGTCATCACCCGCGAAAGCGGGTGATCCAGTATTCCAGAGCTGTTCGTATTTGACCTGAGGCGCCGCGGCATGATCGCCGGCTTTCGCGGGCGATGACAAGCAGGGCGGAGCGCTTGTGCGCCGGCTTAGTGCATCGCCGAGATCTTGATGTAGGTCGGCCCGAGAATGACGATGAACAGGCAGGGCAGGAAGAACAGGATCATCGGCACGGTCAGTTTCGGCGGCAAGGCTGCCGCCTTCTTCTCGGCCTCGTTCATGCGCATATCGCGGTTTTCCTGCGCCATCACGCGCAGGCTCTGGCCGAGCGGCGTGCCGTAGCGTTCCGACTGCATCAGCGACAGACAGACCGATTTCACGCCTTCGAGGCCGGTGCGCTTGGCGAGGTTTTCATACGCCACCTTGCGGTCCTGCAGGTAGGACAGTTCGGCCGTGGTCAGCGCGAATTCCTCCGACAGCGCCACCGATTGCGAGACGATTTCGGTCGCGACCTTGCGGAACGCGACTTCGACCGACATGCCGGACTCGATGCAAATCAAAAGCAGGTCGAGCGCGTCGGGGAACGCGCGCTTGATCGAGAGCTGGCGCTTGCTGATGGCGTTCTTCAGGAACAGCATCGGCGCCTGCAGCCCGGCATAGGCGGCGGCGAGGCAGATACCGATCTTGACCGACATCGGTTTTTCCAGATGAGTGATCACGAACAGGTAGAGCACCGCGCCGAGAAACAGCACGATCGGCGTCACCGCGCGGGCGAACAGGAAGGTGATGTAGGGCGCATGGCCGCGATAGCCGGCCATGATCAGCTTGTCGCGCGCGGCTTCCTGCGCCAGCCATTTGCCGAGGTTGAAGTCTTCCACCACCTTGGAAACGAGCTGCTTCGGGGTCTGGCGCAGCGAGACCTTTTCCGACTTGTTGAGCCGCTCGCGTTCGCGCTGCCGCAACCGCTCGCGCTCGCTGGCGACCGCCTTCATCCGCTTGGCGAGGCCTTCGCCGGCAAACAGCGGCATGATCAGCGTGTAGGCGGTTGCGCTCGCGGCGATGGCGGCGAGCAGCATGGTCATGAACCGTGCGTCATGAAGCTTTTCGATCATAATCTAAATCATAACTGCACCGTCAGAAGTCGAAGTTGATCATTTTCTTCATTACGAGAACGCCGCACGTCATCCAGCCGACGCAGCACACCAGCATGAACTGGCCGGTCGGATGGGTCCAAAGCAGCGCGATATAGTCGGGGGTCGAGATCCAGACCAGCAGCATCACGATCGGCGGCAATGAGCCGATGATGCCCGCGGAGGCCTTGGCTTCCATCGACATCGCCTGGATCTTTTCCGCCATCTTCTTGCGGTCGCGCAGCACCTTGGAGAGGTTGCCGAGCGCTTCCGAGAGGTTGCCGCCCGACTTCTGCTGGATCGCGATCACGATGCCGAAGAAGTTTGCCTCCGGCAGCGGCATCCGCTCAAACAGGCGAGAGCAGGCCTCGCCGAGCGGCATGCCGATGGTCTGGGTTTCGATGATGGCGAGGAACTCGCTCTTCAGCGGCTCCGGCGCGTCGGCGGCGACCACCTTGATCAATTCGAACAGCGGCAGGCCGGCCTTGATGCCGCGCACGATGACGTCGACGGCGTCCGGAAGCGCTTTCAGAAACGCCTTCTCGCGGCGTGTCTTGAGATAGCCCAGCATCCAGCGCGGCAGGCCGAAGCCCGCGGCAAAGCCCATGCCGAGGCCGCCCAGCAGGCCGCCGCCGACCGAGAACGCAATGACAAAGAAGACCGCGGCACAGACGCCGGACGCGATCCAGAACTTCTGCGGCGTCCAGCTCGTGAGCCCGGCCTGGGTGAGCCGGGTGCCCAACGGGACGCGCTTTTCCTTCTGGCGGCGCGCCTCGAGTTCCTTCAGCGATCCCTCGACCTGCTCACGGCGCGAGCGCTGGGTCTTGTCGGCGGCCTGACGCGCGGCGGGTTCCGGCCGTGCGATCGAGGCGCGGCGGGACTCCGCTTTCTTCTCTCCCGACAGCGACGGGATAAATAAAGACCCACGCCAGCCCGCCGATGGCGGTGAAGGCGAGAAAGGCCAGTGCGAGCATTTGTATGTTCATCGCCTGCTCCTTACTTGCTGTCGGCGACTTCGGCGGCGTCGAGCGCGGCTGCGAGCCGCTTCTCCTCGCCGTAGTATCGCGCGCGCTCCCAGAAGCGGGGGCGTCCGATACCGGTCGAGCGATGCCGTCCGATGATCTTGCCGTTGGCGTCTTCGCCGACCAGTTCGTACACGAACAGGTCCTGCGTAATGATGGTGTCGCCTTCCATGCCCATCACCTCGGTGATGTGGGTGATGCGGCGGGAGCCGTCGCGCAGGCGCGCGGCCTGCACGATGACGTCGATCGAGGCGCAGATCATCTCGCGAATGGTGCGCGAGGGCAGCGAGAAGCCGCCCATCGTGATCATCAATTCACAGCGTGACATCGCTTCGCGGGGATTGTTGGCGTGCAGCGTTCCCATCGAGCCGTCGTGGCCGGTGTTCATGGCCTGCAGCAGGTCGAACGCCTCGGGTCCGCGGACTTCGCCGACGATGATGCGTTCAGGGCGCATACGCAGGCAGTTGCGGACCAGTTCGCGCATCGTGACCTGGCCTTCGCCTTCGATGTTGGGCGGCCGGGTTTCCAGCCGCACCACATGCGGCTGCTGCAATTGAAGTTCGGCGGCGTCTTCGCAGGTGATGACGCGCTCGTCATGTTCGATGAACTGGGTCAGGCAGTTCAAGCAGCGTGGTCTTGCCGGAACCGGTACCGCCGGAGATCAGCACGTTGCAGCGGACGCGGCCGATGATCTGCAGGATTTCCGCGCCTTCCGGCGAGATCGCGCCGAACTTGACCAGCTGCTCGAGCGTCAGCTTGTCCTTCTTGAATTTTCGGATGGTGAGGCAGGGGCCATCGATCGCCAGCGGCGGGACGATGGCGTTGACGCGGGAGCCGTCGGCGAGACGGGCGTCGCAGATCGGCGAGGATTCGTCGACGCGGCGGCCGACCTGGCTGACGATGCGCTGGCAGATGTTGAGCAGCTGCTGGTTGTCGCGGAACCGGATGCCGGTCTTTTGGATCTTGCCGGCGACTTCGATGAACACCGTGCCGGCGCCGTTGACCATGATGTCGGCGATGTCGTCGCGCGACAACAGCGGCTCCAGCGGGCCGTAGCCGAGCACGTCGTTGCAGATGTCGTCGAGCAGTTCTTCCTGCTCGGCAATCGACATCACGATGTTTTTGATCGCGATGATCTCGTTGACGATGTCGCGGATTTCCTCGCGCGCCAACTCGCCGTCGAGCTTGGCTAGCTGGGCGAGGTCGATCGCCTCGATCAGGGCGCCGAAGATCGTCGCCTTGACCTGGTAGTAGTTGTCGGACCGCCGCGCCTCCGCGGAGGGGGCCGGGCGGCGCCTTCGCAGGCGCGATCGGCGGTGAAGAGACGGTCGGCGCGGCGACTTCGCGCGGAGCGGCCGTGGCGCTGGAAGCTGGTTCCGGCGCCTGAATGGCGGGCTTCGGCGCCCGCGTATCGCTGTCATTTCCGCTACGCTTACCGAACACGATGGCACTCCATGCGGTCTACTTGGCCCGCAACTTCTCGATCAAGGGTGACAGGAACGAACCCTTGGGCTTCTTGGTCTCGCCGCGGCCTGTCAGCCGCTGCGCTATCTGCAGGAACATCTCGGTGGTGCGATGAGTGGCGGCGATTTCCGCGATCATCTGACCGTTATTGGCGGCCGAGCCGAACATCTGCGGCTCGAACGGGATGGTTGCGATCGGCTGGCTCTCGATCGCCTTGGCGAATTCGCTGGCGGGGATCTCGGGCCGCTTGGGAATGCCGACCTGGTTGAGGCAATAGAGCGGCGCGCGGTCGTTCGGCCGCTGCGCCTTCAGGAGGTCGACGATGTTCTTGGTATTGCGCAGGTTGGCGAGATCGGGCGCTGCGACGATCAGGATGTCGTCGGCCGCGATCAGCGCGCGTTTGGTCCAGCCCGACCATTGATGCGGGATGTCGAGCACGATGCAGGGCATCGTGGTGCGCAGCGTGTCGAAGATGGAGTCGAAAGCGTCGGCGCCGAAATCGTAGACCCGGTCGAGCGTCGCCGGCGCGGCCAGCAGGCTCAGATGGTCGGTACATTTCGACAGCAGGCGGTCGATGAAGGCGGTATCGACCCGGTCCGGCGAGAATACCGCATCGGCGATGCCCTGCGGCGGATCCTGATTGTAGTCGAGGCCGGCGGTGCCGAAGGCGAGGTCGAGATCGGCGACCACCGAATCGAGCGCGAGATCGCGCGCGATCGCCCAGGCGACGTTATGGGCGACGGTGGAAGCGCCGACGCCGCCCTTGGCGCCGACAATGGCGATGATGCGGCCGACCGCCTTGGCTTCCGGCGCAGAGAACAGGTTGCAGACCGAACGGACGACGTCGATGGCGGTGACCGGCGCGATCACATAGTCGCTGACGCCGCGGCGCACCAGCTCGCGATAGAGCGTGACGTCGTTGATTTTGCCGATCACGATCACCCGGGTTCCGGCGTCGCAGACGGTGGCGAGATGGTCGAGGCCGAGCAGGATGTCGGTGCGGCCTTCGGTCTCCAGGATGATCACGTTCGGGGTCGGCGCGGAGCGATACGCCTCGATGGCGGCGGCCATGCCGCCCATCTGGATCTTGAGATGGGCCTTGCCGAGACGGCGGTCTTCGCCCGCCGACTGCACGGCAGCCGCGGTTTCGACCGTCTCGCAGAACGCCTGCACCGATACCCGCGGCGCCGGCGCAATATGATCGTCCGCCGACGTGGTGGCGTCCGGCTGCTGTTCTGGGTTCTGGCGTGCGTAGTTGATCATTTGCCGGTGTCGCTGAGTTTGGCCCTGTCGGCCTCGGGATAGTTGGTCGTGGTGGAGGTGCCTTTTTTATACTTCTCGAAGGCAGCGGTACGCCGCGGCCAATAGGGCGGCGTCTCCGGCCGCGGCTGCACCAGGTCGGACGGGTTGTCGACCATGGCAGCGAGGTTGCGCTGGTTGGAGCAGCCGAAATTGTAATAGGACTTGTTGTCGTAATAGCCCTTGTTGTGGATCGACGGCCCGAGATCATCGGGCCAGAGGCCGCAGGGGCCCGCCACCGCCGAAATCTTCGGATAGTTCAGCCGGATCGCCGCCATGTGCCGGGGATCTTCCGGATGATACTGGCGGACATTGATCGCGCGCGGCGGTACGCCGGCGGCGGCGAAGGTCGCCTGAATTTCCCGCAGTGAGTCCTGGGCCGCGCGTGCGTTCGGGGTGTCGACCGGCATGTCGATGCTGATGGCGCCGGTGCCTTCCTGAAGCCAGAGCTGGGCCAGGCCCATCACGTCGGCGCGCTGGCCGAGCGGAAATGCCGCCGCGGCCGCGGCCGACGAACACGATGATCGAGCGGTCGGCTTCCTGGACCGCAATCGGATGGCGCAGCCGATAATCGTCGGGAATGCTCGCCGTCGTCACCTCGTCGGAGGTGTGCTGACAGGCGCCGAGCGCCACGGAAAGACCGATCAGCGCGCCTGCGAGAAGCAGCCCGCGCTTGCGATCGGCGGGTGTTCTGGATGTCATTTGCCGTGTCATCGTCCCGCCTCAGTCCGTAATAAAGCCGTAGGTGCCGCGATAATTCCGTGCCGGCTCATTGCGGCCCGGAACGCCGTAGATGCGATTGATGCTGCCGAGCAGATCGGCCTGCGGGTCCGAGGCGCTGGCAAAGCCGTCATCCGGGCGCGACAGCTCTTTCTGCGCGACCGCACGGACCACATAGGGCGTCACCAGAACCATCAATTCAGTCTGGCTGTTGACGTAGTCGCGGCTGCGGAACAGCGAGCCGAGCACCGGCAATTGCGCCAGACCCGGGAAGCCAGAGATCGCCTGCTTGGTCTGTTCCTGGATCAGGCCGGCCATCGCCATCGAGCCGCCGGAGGGAATTTCCAGCGTCGTCTCGGCGCGGCGGGTCTTGATCGAGGGAATCGTCAGCGAGTTGACCGTCGTCGCCGTGACCGACTGCGACAGCGTGATCGAATTGTCGTTCGAAATTTCCGACACTTCGGTCATGACACGCAGGCTGATCCGTCCTTCGGACAGCACCACCGGCGTGAAGTTCAGCGAAATGCCGAATTTCTTGAACTGGATCTGGGTCGTACAGACATGGGTGGTCGGGTCGCAGGAGTAGCCTGCGGGAATCGGAAACTCGCCGCCGGCGATGAAGGTGGCGGATTCGCCCGAAATCGCGGTCAGATTGGGTTCCGCGAGCGTGCGCACCACGCCGGCCGTTTCCATCGCGCGCAGCGTGGCGGTCACCGACGGGGTCGCGCCGAACGACCCAGCCAGCGAGTTGGTGGAGACCAGCGGGCGGCCATAGGCGTTGAACGGGTTGGCGTTGTTGAAATTCACCACCGCCGTGCCGTAGGTCATGGTGGCCGAGAGGTCGATGCCCATCTGCTTGACGATGTTGCGCGCGACTTCGGCGACGGTGACCTTCAGCATCACCTGGTCGCGGCCGCGGACCGCGATCGAATTCACCACCCTGTCGACGCTGCCGACGAGGCGGGCGGCGAGATCGGAAGCCTGTTGTGCGTCGATCGGGTTCGCCGCCGTGCCCGACAGCACGACGCCGTCGCCGACGCCTTCGATCCGGATGTCCGAATTCGGCAGCGCCTGCTTCAGCGCGGCGCGGACGCCGTTGAGGTCGCGGGTGACCGCGATGTCATAGGCTGCGATCTGCTGACCGGCGGAATCGAAGAAGACGATGTTGGTCTGGCCGACCGCGGCGCCGATGATATAGGCGCGCTGGGTCGAGCGGACGACGGCAGTGGCGATCTTGGGATCGGCCACCAGCACATCCTTGATGTCGCGGGGCAGGTCGATCACGATGGATTTGCCGATGCCGAGTGAAAGCGGGCGAGCGCCCATCTGCCCGTCGATGGCGACAGGTGCAGCGGGGCGATAGTCGGCAGCGATCACCGGCGTCAGCGCCGGGTTGAGCGTGAACGCTGCCGCGGCCGAAAACGACAGGGCGCGGACCAAGAAAGTCCGCATCGGCTGATTTCCCCTGCACTTCATATCGTGCGTCCTTTCGGTCACTTCTGCATCGCCTGCTGGCTGCCGACGCCGTAACGAACGACGTTGATGCCTGCGTCGCGCTTGATCGGTTCTTCTTCGGTCTTTTCGACCATCTTGACGTCGACGATGCTGCGCAACGCCAGCGATATCGTGCCGCTCTGGCGCGCGCGGCCCAGCGTCTCGGCCTGGTCGGGCTTCACTTCCAGCGTGGCGGTCTTGCCGACCAGGGCGCTGGTGCCGTCTTTTTCCTTCGGTGCCTGGTCGATCGCCAGGACGCGGATATTGGTCAGGATGATTTCCGAACTGACGAGGTCCGGCAATTTGTCGTTGGCGTTCTTTTCGCGCTTGGAAAGCAGCACGTCGACGCGGTCGTTCGGCAGGATGAAGCCGCCGGCGCCGGTTTCCGGCGAAATTTCGGTCGAAACGGCCCGGTAGCCGGTCGGCAGGATCGCGGCCATGAAGCCGGATCCTTCGGCCTTCACCAGCTTCTGCTCCCGGATCGGCTCACCGGCGATGAACGGCGCGCGCGCGATCGAACCGGTAACGTCCCTGATGGCGTCGGCCCTGCGGTGCGGCTGATGAAACTGCTGGAGGTCGCGGTCGGCCAGCTCTGCCATTGCAGATCGTCGGGCTTGACCGATTGGCCAAGGCCGATGTCGGACTTCGCGACGAGAACCTCCACGGTTGGCAGCTGCGCCACCGGCTCGGCCGGCGGTTTGTCGGACCCGCTGGCGAGATAGGCGGCGATGCCGCCGGCGCCAATCGCGATGGTCAACACGACAATGCGTGCGGTATTCATACGCTTCACTTTCCACATTACGCCGCGACGCTGCCGCCGCCGTGATGGGAGTTGACCAGCTATTCGTCAAAGCATGGTTAATGAGGCGTGTGTAAATTGCCTTAACGGAGAGTTACCGTCCGCTGGTCAGCGCATCGCGAGGTGGGTGAGGTCCACCGCCCTGATCCATTCGGTCTCCGGATAGACCATCAGTGCGCCGATCGCGAGCGCGATACCGTAGGGGACTCCGCTCTTCCTGTCGTGCAGCCGGAGCAGCCAGGCCGGGCCTTCGAGCGGGTAGGGCAGGGGCCATTGCCGGAACATCAGCAGAAAGATCGTCAGCGCCCCGCCGAACAGCGAGGCATAGACCAGCCAGTCGATCAGATGGCCGAAACCGAACCAGAGCGCCGTCGCGGCCGCGATCTTGGCGTCGCCGCCGCCGACCTGTCCGATCGCAAAGCAGGCAAAGGCCACGACGAGGACGGCCGCGCCGGCGCCGAGATGCATCAGGAAATCGTGCAGGTCCATGCCGCTGAACGGCGCAAGGAGAAGGAAGCCGACGATCAGCGCCAGCGATACCCGGTTCGAAATCGTCATCGTAAGGAGGTCGCTTGAGGCCGCGAACGCGATCAGGGCCGGAAACAGCAGAAGACGGGCAATATCGAGGATCATGGATTTCACGCAGCCCGTGCTGTTTTTGCGGGGGTCAAGTTCTGCCGAGCCTAGCCCGCGGAAATGAACAATCAGAAAACGGCCGGGATATCGCTGGTTCAGGCAGAATCCGTAGAAACCCGTGGCCGTCCGGAAACAACAAAGGCCCCGGGGTTGCCGGGGCCTTTGAAGCAGGTTCGACGGTCGCTTACTTCAGCGAGGTCGAGATCGCGGCGAAGTTGCTCGACAGCTTGCTGCCGACGCCGTTGACGGCGGTGATGATCGCGATCGCGATGCCGGCGGCAATCAGGCCGTATTCGATGGCGGTAGCGCCGGACTCATCCTTCACGAAACGCGAAACGAGATTCTTCATAAGATAGCTCCTGTGTACACGTGGCTGGTCGAACTAGTATTTGGTCTCGCCGGCGTTCTCAGCACCGTGACCATGGGGTCACCCTAGGATGCGACGATTGCGACGCAGTTAATTCGATCTCGTAAAAGCCTCGGGAACTGGCACTTCGTGAGCAGAGTAAATGTTGCATTAAGGCAATTCGTAAAATGCGATCACGTCGTGGATCACCTTATATCAGGCGGTCGCCGCCACTTGCACCATCACTTGAGCCGTCTTCAGGATTCACAGCTCCTTAAGCGCGAGCGGATACTCCAGTAGTCTCCGATCACATGAGGCCGCCATGTCCAACCTGCCCGTCGAAGTCGTCATGATGCTGGGCCAGACCATGGCGAAGATCGTGCCGGTCACGATCGGGCTGGCCGTGGTGTTCACCGTGCTGTCGCATTTCTGGTCGTGCAATCCCGGCCAGCCGTGGTGGCGCAAGCGCGAGCTCGTCACCGACCTCTGCTACTGGTTCTTCGTGCCGGTGTTCGCCCGCGTATTCCGCATCGGCCTGATGGTGCTCGGCGCCGGCATCGTCTTCAACATCCACGACGCCGACGGACTGATCGCGTTTTACGACAACGGCCATGGCCCGTTGTCGGAGCTTCCGCTCTGGATCCAGGCGCTGCTGTTCCTGGTCGCATCCGACTTCATGCTCTATTGGCTGCATCGCATGTTTCACGGCGGCGGCTTCTGGAAGTATCACGCGATCCATCACTCATCCGAGGATCTCGAGTGGATCTCGGCGGCGCGCTTCCATCCGGTCAACCTGTTCATCGGAACTATCATGGTCGACGTCATTTTGCTGATGGCGGGCATCTCGCCCAACATCATGCTGTGGGTCGGGCCGTTCACGACGTTCCATTCCGCCTTCGTTCACGCCAACCTGAACTGGACACTGGGCCCGTTCAAATACGTGCTGGCGACGCCGGTGTTCCACCGCTGGCATCACACCTCGCTGGAAGAGGGCGGCAATACCAATTTCGCCGGCACTTTTCCGGTCTGGGACATTCTGTTCGGCACCTTCCGGATGCCGGAAGGCGCGTTGCCGGATAATTACGGTGTCGATGCCGACCAGGCGGTCCCGCACGAGATCGGCGGACAACTGGCCTATCCGTTTCGGCAATAACGTCCAGCACCGGTTCGCGCGGGTAAACGCAAACAAGAAACAGTAAAGCCGCTCCATGAGCATCGACGCCGGAACGATCCGTCAGGAGAAAGCCTTCAGCCTCGGCCTGGTGCCGGCATGGCTCTGGCTCGGGATCGGCGTCTATGCGGTGCTGTTGTTGTGCGGCAACCGGCTGCTGAACGATTCCGATACTTATTGGCAAATCTCGGTCGGCCGGTGGATCCTCGATCATGGCGCGCTGCCGCGCGTCGACATCTATTCCTTCACCAAGGCTGGCGAGCCGTGGACGTCGTCGTCCTGGCTGGCGCAGGTGCTGTTTGCGGGCAGCTACGATCTGGCCGGCTGGACCGGACCGGTGGTTCTTGCCTCAACCAGTATCGCCGCGGCCTTCGCGCTTCTCGGCTGGATTCTCGGCCGCCGCATCCCCGCGACCTATGCGATCGTGGTGACGCTGGCGGCATTGGTACTGTCGATGTCGCATTTTCTGGCGCGACCGCATGTGCTCGTCATGCCGGTCATGCTGGCCTGGGCCTATGGCCTGATGTCGGCAAGCGAACGCGGCGAAGCCCCTTCATTCTGGCTGCTGCCGCTGATCACGTTGTGGGCGAACCTGCATGGCGGATTCATCTTCGGCCTGGTGCTGGCTGGCGCCTTCGCGCTCGATGCGCTGTGGAATGCCGATCCCGCGCGGCAGAAGCCATTGGCGCTGCGCTGGGTCGCGTTCGGCGTCGGCGCGCTCGTGGCGTGCTGCGCCACGCCGTACGGATGGGGATCGATCCTCGCCTCGCGAAAAATCCTGGATCTCGGCGAATTGCTGCATCTGATCTACGAATGGATGCCGGCCGATTTCACCAGCCTCGGTGCGTTCGAGATGTCGATCCTGGCGCTGATCGCGGCCGCGCTTTATAGCGGCGTCAAGCTGCCGCCGCCGCGGATCGCGCTGGTGCTGGGCCTGCTGCACATGGCGCTCTCGCATGTACGCAATCTCGAAATATTCGCGCTGCTGCTGCCGCTTGTCGTCCTCGCGCCGGTGGCTTCGCAGTTCGCGCTGCAGCCGGCCCGATTTAAAGGGATCACCGCGCCGGCCGCCTTGGCTGTGCTGCTGGCCGTCGGCGCCTCGACCTGGGCGCTCGCGGCCAGGTCGGCGTTTGCGCCGCCCATCGTGCAGTCGCCTGCCGCCGCCGTGGATGCGCTGCAGGCGCTGCATCCAAAGCGGGTACTGAACGACCTGCCGTTCGGCGGATACATGATCTCGCGGAACATGCCGGTGTTTATCGACGGCCGCGCCGAACTCTACGGCGAGACGTTCGAAATGGCCTATTACCGGGCGCTGCAGCTCAAGGACGTCAACGGACTTCTCGAAATTCTCAAGACCTGGGACATCGATGCCGTGCTGCTGACGCCGGCGACACCGGCGGTCGGCCTGCTCGATCACATCGGCGGCTGGCAGCGCGTCTACTCCGATCGCAACGCGGTGCTGCACGTCCGTACAGCCAATTGACCGGCGTCATGCCATGACGGAGCGCAATCAATCCCTCGACCTGTTGCGCGGCGTGGCCATCCTGCTGGTTGTTCTCGCGCATTGCTCGCAGTCCGCCAGCGGCACCGTTCCCGGCCTGTCATCATTCGCCGACAAGTACGGCGAACTCGGCGTCCAGCTCTTCTTCATCGTCAGCGGCTACACGATGATGCTGACATTCGGCGACAAGGTCGATCCCGCCGCGATCCGCTCGTTCTACTTCCGCCGCGTGTTTCGGATCGTTCCGCTGTTCTGGATCGCGATCGTTTTCTACCTGCTGATCACCAAAGGTGAGGGCATCAAGCTCTGGGCGCCGAACGGCGTCGCCGCCGGCGACGTCGTGCTGACGTTCCTGTTCCTGCACTGGGGCAGCGCCACCGCGTTCAATTCGGTCGTTCCAGGCGGGTGGAGCATTGCCGTTGAAATGCAGTTCTATCTGCTGTTTCCGCTGCTGATCTGGCTGTTCCGGCGACCGAACGGTCCGATATTCGTTTATGCCGGGATCGCGCTGGTCAGCGTCGCCGGAAAATTCGCCGCCGACTGGGTTCTTGTTCCGCACCTCGCCGCGTCGCTGCCGCACGGCCAGGCCTATCTGGCCGAGGGCTTCTTCTATTGCTGGCTGCCGCGCCAGGCGATCTGTTTCGGCTTCGGCATCTTGCTGTACGACTTCGTCGCACTGAAGCGCAAACCGACGCTGGGGGCGTCGCTGCTGGTCGGGGCTTCGCTGTGCTTCTCGGCATGGGGCGCGGAAGTCGCCATTCTGTTCGCGCTGGCCTGTGTGGTGCTGGCCTCGAACGCGACGCTGTCGCTTGGCTGTCTGCTGGGACGCCATTCCTACGCGATCTACCTCGTGCATTTCGCAGTGGTGTCGGCGATCACCGCGCTGTGGCCGATGGGGCTGGTGCCGCTGTTCCTGCTGGTGACCGGCGCCGCGCTGGCGGCGAGCTATTTCGTGATCGAGCCCTTGATCGAACGCCGCTTTAATCGGCTCGGTCATGCCCTTGCCGCGGGCGCCCGTTCGCCGAAAGTCGTCGCAACCGCCGTCTAAACCGGCGCGGCGGCTCCGGCCCGAAATTGCCTGGCCGTCTCGGCGGCATCGCTATTGGATATAAGCGGCCCACAGTGCGGCATTTGCCAGCATTCCGAGTTCGTTCAAATGGCAACCGTCATTCGGGTTGCGGCCGCCGTTTCCAATCAGGTCGGTGTCTGGCCCTCTGCGAATGTTCAGGAGGTCATCGACGGCGGATAGCTGTCCCGCCCGCACCGCTGCCGCATTTTTCGTATCCACCATGTCGCATTTCGTGCTCTGAGAAACGTAGAACGGGGCACTCATGCCTGCGGTGCGAAAGCGCTTTACCAGTCCGCGCAACTGCGCGACGTATTCGTCTTGCGTCGTCGGCAACATCGCGTCTTTTTCGCCCTGCTGGAACAGGATATGCGTCGGCGTCAGGTTGGCTGCTCGCAATTTTTGGATCGCATTTGTAATCCGGTCCGAATGCTCGCCGTTGAGCAACGATATCGACGCGCCTCCCAGCGCGATCGGCACCAGAACGACACGATCATAGCGCCCCGCCTGGATTAGAATATCGCCCATACGGGTCGCAAAATTGCCGCCCGCGCCGTCAGCACCCAGCAACGGATCGGTTGCGGCAAAACATTTGCCGGTGAGAGGGTCGAAATTATCGACCGCTTCGCGTGCGTGATATCGGACCGTTCCGTAGTTGCCGGCGTTGCTCTGGCCATGGACGACGATGATGGCGGTTTTTCCTGAAATCCCGACGCAAGGCCGCTCGATGCGCGGAGCAGCCGCGTTCTCCTGCCGATGGCCGGCATCGAGCAGGTTAAAGCCGGGAAAGGCGAGTTTGCCGGCGACCGCACCGATCGCCACACCGCCAATCAGAAAAGCGACCTTGCTCCACAACGAGTTTGCTCCGTCGGCTAGACCGCCGCCTTCATCAGGCGTGCGCCGTCTGTCGCCTGCCGGGTTCGTTCAAATCGGCTCTGTCGCCACTGGTCGATCGGGCTTTCCACCCATCGGTAAAGCACGATCGAAGCAACGAGTGATATCGCCAGCGATGCGTAGGCGCTGGCAACGGTTGCCGGCAACATGATCCAGCCGACCAGAAAGTGGCAGATGTAGAGCGGGTAGGAAAGCTCGCCGAGATATCGATCCCATGCGATGTTTCTGGTCAGTTCGAACAGGCGGGGTACGCCGATGATGACGGCCCCCAGGAGCGTCAGCGACATCAGCCGCGAAGTGCCACCCCACTGACTGCAGGCCAGTGCGGCCAGCAAGGGGATCATCAGCACCAACAGTCCGATATTGACGCGCTTGCGTTCTGTTTCGCTCCGTGACGCATGGGCGTAATAGCCAAGCGAGCCGGCCAGGAACAGCGCCGCCTCGGACGGAAAAAAGCGATAGGTCCACGGATCTCCACCGAGGCCGAAGCCCCAAAGCAGCGTGAACCTCAAGATGAGGCTCGCGGCAATCGCCGCGCCGATAACAAGGGGTCCCCGTCGCACGATAAACGGCGCGAGCAGGTAGAAATAGATTTCCAGCGCCAGCGTCCATGCCTGGGGTACCGGTGAAAATTTATAGAGAACGTCTGGCCTGGCGGCCGCATCCAGGGAAAAACGCAGGGTGTCGTGGTCCGCGAACAGGAAAAAATAGGTCTCCTGGCCGACGACGAAAATCTGCGAGGCAAGGAAATAGACGAAGCTACCGAAATCCATGGACGCGATCGGCCACCAGTTCCTGGTAACGCCGAAAGAGGCGACCAATACCATCAGGTAGGTCGGCCAAAGCCTGAGCACCCGGTTTGAGATGAACAGCCAATACGAGCCAGGCGGGTACTTCTCATTGAGCACCAGCGCCATATAGAACCCGGAAACGACGAAAAAGCATTGGACGGCGACGTCGCTGCTGGGCACTTCAAGGGGGATCTTGAAATGGCTCAATGCGACGGCGAGTGCGAGGAACAATCTGAGGCTGCCCATTCAGCGGAGGCTAGCCGGGCAACGTTAAGTTCTTGTTAAGGCTTTGACGAGAGGACGCTCCGCAGCGAGAGGAGCAAGGCTCGGAAGCCGGGAGCGGCAGCCGTCCGGCGCCGCTCCAATGCGATCGAAGCCCATCAACTGGCGCAGGCTTCGGGATTTTGCTACCCGGTCCGATCAGGGGTGGGCGCTGCCTGGGCCCCTCGCGCGTCATCCGACCGGGACTTGCGGACATGTCTAATCTGCCGATCGAAGTCGTCGACATGCTGGGCCAGACCATGGCCAAGGTGGTGCCGGTGACGATCGCGCTGGCGCTGTTGTTCTCGGTGCTGGCGCATTTCTGGGCCTGTAATCCGGGCCGGCCGTGGTGGCGCAAGCGCGAGCTCGTCACCGATCTCTGCTACTGGTTCCTGGTGCCGCTGTTCGCACGCGTATTCCGGATTGGGCTGTTGATGCTCGGCGCCAGTTTCCTGTTTGGCATACGCGACGCGGACGAACTGGTCGCCTTCTATGACAACGGACACGGCCCGCTCTCGACGCTACCTTTATGGCTGCAGGCGGTGCTGTTTCTGGTGCTGGCCGATTTCATGATGTACTGGCTGCACCGCATGTTCCATGGCGGCGGCTTCTGGAAATACCATGCCATCCATCATTCGTCCGAGGATGTGGACTGGATTTCGGCGGCGCGCTTTCACCCCGTCAACCTGCTGCTCGGCACCATCGGGGTCGATGTCGTGCTGCTGCTGGCCGGCATCTCGCCCGTCGTGATGCTGTGGCTCGGCCCCTTCAATATTTTCCTTTCGACTTTCGTCCACGCCAACCTGAACTGGACCCTTGGCCCGTTCAGGTACGTCGTGGCGACGCCGGTGTTCCACCGCTGGCATCACACCGCGCGCGAGGAGGGCGGCGATACCAATTTCGCGGGCACCTTCCCGCTCTGGGACATCCTGTTCGGAACCTTCCGGATGCCCGCCGGTCAGCTGCCGGACCAATACGGCGTGGAGGACCAGGCGTCGTTTCCGCGCGAGATCACCGGACAGATGGCCTATCCGTTCCGCAAATAGCATTTTCCTAAAATTGAGCGCTTCGGAATTATCGGATCCCTTTGCACTTCTTTCATGAATTGTCGTCAGATTCACCCCGTCGGGCGCCGGTTCCGCTGCGTATCGCTTTTATCGGCTTGTAATGCCCCGGGGTAGAGTATGTCTTTCAAGTCCCAGCGTATTCGCGCGCGCGCGCGTTTTGGTTTGCGTTCCCTCGCCATCGGAGCACTGCTGTGGCCAGCGGTGAGTTTTGGCGCGCCCGATCCGGACAGAATCGCTGTCTATGTCGATCAGGCGAAGCTGATCAAGGTTCCTGCCAAGGCCGCCACCCTCATCATCGGAAACCCGCTGATTGCCGACGTAACGCTGCAGAGCGGCGGCATCGTCGTCGTCACCGGCAAGGGTTACGGCGCAACCAATTTCATCGCCATGGATCGTAGCGGCGACGTGCTGGTGGACCGCCAGATCCAGGTCGAGGGCCCGACCGAGCAGCTCGTCACCGTCTACCGCGGCGTCGAACGCGAATCCTATAGCTGCGTGCCGATCTGCCAGCGCCGGATCACGCTCGGCGACGGCGAGCATTATTTCAAGGCGGCGATCGACCAGGCCGGCTCGCTCTCGAGCCAGGCCTCGGGCGCGGCGGCTGCCGGCGCGAAATCGGGCAACTGACGTTCCTTGCATCGAACCGGTTGAAGGCGCGGCGCGAAGCTGACGCGCGCAATGCCGGGCGCGATCGTCCGACATGGTTAAAAATTGCCTGACGGAACAGGGCGCTCTGTCCGCGTTGCGCGAAACACTTCGACAATCAGTTTCAGGTAATTCTTGGCGGTAATTCCTCCTGCGCCTTGAGGTTTGTTCGATGTCCTCGCCCGTCGCGTCCGTCCGAAAAATCCTGCGCCGTTTTCGCCGCAACCGCCGAGGCTCGGCCGCGGTCGAGTTCGCGCTGGTCGCACCGGTGTTTTTCGGACTTCTGTTCGCGATCATCGAATTGGCGATGGTGTTTTTCGCCAGCCAGGTGCTCGAGACCGTGACGCAGGATTCCGCCCGCGCGATCATGACCGGTCAGGCGCAATTGGCCAACTTCACCCAGGCACAGTTCAAGAACCTCGTCTGCAGCAAGGTCGTCGCAATGTTCGATTGCGTGAACGGTATCTCGATCGACGTGCAGAGCTATTCCGCGTTCTCTTCCATCAACATCGCCGACCCGATCGACGCCGGCAGGAATTTCGTGCCGCCGAACAATTACCTTCCCGGCGGACCCAGCGATGTCGTCGTGGTGCGGCTATTCTACCAATGGCCGCTGTTCGTCACCGGGCTCGGCTTCAACGTCGCGAATCTGGGCGGCAGCAAGCGGCTGTTGACCGCCACCGCTGCGTTCCAGAATGAACCTTACTAGGGCAGGCCCAATGAAACCCGCGATGAAACCGATGATCGACATGTGGCTTCGCGTGCGGCGCGCGGCGATCGAACTATACGTCGATCGCAGCGGTGTGGCCGCAGTCGAATTCGCCATGGTCATCCCGGTCATGCTGCTGCTGTTTTTCGGTGCCGACGAATTCTCATCCGGCGTCGCCGTCGACCGCAAGGTGACGCTGATGGCGCGGACGCTGTCCGACCTGACGTCGCAGAACATCTCTGTCACCGATACCCAGTTCACCAACTTCTTCAACGCCAGCCGATCGATCATGACGCCCTATTCGTCGACGCCGGTGAACTCTACGATCTCCGAACTCTTCATCGATCCCGCAACGCTCGTGGCGCGGGTGCAATGGAGCAAGGGCGCTGCGCCGCGCGGGACCGGAAGCGTGGTCGCCATACCGACGGCGCTTGCGACCGGCGGCACCTATCTGATCTTCAGCGAGGTCAGTTACATTTTTGTGCCGACGGTCGGCTATGTCCTGAAGAGCTCGATTACGCTCAGTGACTTCAGCTATACCCGTCCGCGCCAGTCGCTTTGCGTGATGTATAATACGACGGTCTGCACCACGAGCTGAGACATAGTCGTTTCGAGCGAAGTGAAGACTGGAGCCCGAAAAAAGAAGGCTCGACCCCGCAAAACAAAAAAGGCCGCGCCATGGGCGCGGCCTTTTGATTATTTCGGGGCAATCCCCAGGGCCACCGTGAAGGCGCGCCCTGAGACCGCTTATCCGGCGGCGCGCAGATTGTCGGCCGAAGATTTGCCAGAGCGACGATCCGCCACGATTTCGTAGGAGATCTTCTGGCCTTCACGCAGCGTCCCAAGGCCGGCACGTTCGACAGCGCTGATGTGCACGAACACGTCATTGCCGCCGTCATCCGGCTGGATGAAGCCATAACCCTTGGTTGCGTTAAACCACTTCACGGTTCCCATGCTCACGGGGGTAGTCCCTTCTCAGATATACAAGTCGTAGCCCACCTCTCGACGGGCTGGTGAGATCGAATTTTTGGAAGGGTCGTCAGCGTCTAAACCGGCTGTACCGGTGGATAGCTAATGTCGTCCGGCCGAAAATCGATGGACAATATTATTCGATAGTAGGGTCCAAAACAATCCTGACGTGCACGATTTTTTGATTCGGCCGGCAGCCGACCGCTATCGCGCGCGACACGGGGGCGTGTCGGGCGCGTTTTGCGGCGGCCGCAAGGCAAGTTTAGCGGCGGCGGAACTGGCCGCCGCGCGGCGGTGCACCACGCGGGGCACCGGTGCTCGGACGCTCGTCCTTGTGACGGAAGATCAGGCGGCCCTTCTCCAGGTCATAGGGCGACATTTCGATCGTGACCCGATCGCCTGCCAGCGTCTTGATCCGGTTCTTCTTCATCTTGCCCGCGGTGTAGGCAACGATCTCGTGCCCGGCGTCGAGCTGCACGCGGTAGCGCGCGTCGGGGAGGATTTCGGTCACCAGTCCTTCGAACTGGATCAGCTCTTCTTTAGCCATGGTTGTCTCCAGATCGATCGAGGCTAGCGCTGCGGCCGGTGGGTACGGTTGGGTTGGGTATTCGGACGGCTCTCGCGATGCAAGAAGGCGACGCCTTGAATGCCTTCGCTTTGTCCGCCCTCTCTCTTGCCACCCTGCTGCGCCGGGCGCGGCTGCTCGTGCCGGCTCGGCTGCGGCGCGGCATTATTACCACCACCGCGGCGGGGACGGCGAGGGCCTTTTGATCCCGGCGCCGCATCATGTCCCCGGGATTCCTGGCCGCGGGATTCATGTCCCCTGGACTCGTGTCCACGGAATTCGTGCCCCCTGGATTCATGACCTCGGATTCATGACCCCTGCCGTGGCCACGCGGTGCGGACCGTCCGCCCCGGTTGTGGGCGGGACGTTGCGAGGGGGCCGGCGCTGCGTCGCGGGTACCCGGCGTACGGCGGTCTTCCCGAGTGAGGGTGACCTTGATCAGCCGTTCGATGTCACGCAGGTAGCCCATCTCCTCGGCGCCGGCGACCAGCGAGATCGCGACACCCTCGGCGCCGGCGCGCGCGGTGCGGCCGATGCGGTGGACGTAGGTTTCCGGAATGTTGGGCAGGTCGAAATTGAACACGTGGCTGATGCCGTCGACGTCGATGCCGCGGGCGGCAATGTCGGTGGCGACCAGGGTGCGGATCTCGCCGCTACGGAACGCCGCCAGCGCGCGTTCGCGGTTGTTCTGCGACTTATTGCCGTGAATGGCGTCGGCCCGGATGCCGACCTTGGCGAGGCCCTTCACCACCTTGTCCGCGCCATGCTTGGTGCGGGTAAAGATCAGCGCGCGGTCGACCGGCTCCTGCTTCAGCAGCTGGGCCAGGATCCCCGCCTTGGCGGCGAAATCGACCTGGAGGATGCGCTGGGTGATGCGCTCGACGGTGGAGGCCACCGGCGTCACCGCCACGCGGGCGGGATCGCGCAGCATCGCTTCGGCGAGTTCGGCGATGTCCTTGGGCATGGTAGCCGAGAAGAACAGCGTCTGCCGCTTGATCGGCAGCTTGCCGACGATTTTGCGGATGTCGTTGATGAAGCCCATGTCGAGCATGCGGTCGGCTTCGTCGAGCACCAGGAACTCGACCGAGCCGAGCTTCAGCCCGTTGCTCTGCACGAGGTCGAGCAGGCGGCCGGGGGTGGCGACCAAAACTTCCACGCCCTGCATCAGGGAGCGGACCTGGCGGCCCATCGGCACGCCGCCGATCGCCAAAGTCGAGGTCAGGCGGATGTGGCGGCCATAGGCGTTGAAGCTGTCGAGAATCTGGCCCGACAATTCGCGGGTCGGGCGACAGCACCAGCACGCGGCAGGTCTTGGGCTGCAACTTGATGCGGTTTTCCAGGAGGCGGTGCAGGATCGGCAGCGCGAAGGCCGCGGTCTTGCCGGTGCCGGTCTGGGCGATGCCGACGACGTCACGGCCGGTCAGTGCGAGGGGGATGGTCTGGGCCTGGATGGGGGTGGGCGTCTCGTAGTTTTCTTCCTTGAGCGCACGCGAAATGGGATCGGCGAGGCCGAAATCCTGAAAGGAGGTCAAAAGGTGGTTCTTTCCATTAAAAAGCAGGCGCCCGGCGGTTTTCGGCCAGGAGCGCGCGAGGGGTGTCTGAGACACCCGCGTGTTTGGGGCGTCGGTTTTGGTCAGCTGAAGGGGCAAGCCAGAAACCGTCGGACGGGATCAGAACACGCGGCTCGCAAGGACCTGATGATTCTCTAGGTCACGGGCTCCATATGGAACACGAACGCGGCGCTTTCAAGGTAATTCGGCGCCTGATCATCAGGCGCAGTTAAGAAATGGCTGGAAATTCACGGGTTCCACCGCGCCGACTTAGGCACGGGCATGCTGCGGATGCGAAAATACCGTGCCGGAATTTTAGCCAATTCGTCGGTAATGCACAAAAAATAGATCGTTTGCCGCCAAAGCATACATTTTTTTAGGCCAAATATTAGGCAGAAGTTTCTGGCGATTTTGTGAATGGCGCCAAATTCTGTAGCTAAGTCATTACCTTAAGACGTTTTGTCGCGGTGGCACGGTTCTTGCGATTCCATTAACGCAGGCGGCCGTTGGGGCCGTTTCGCAGCGTTTAACGCCTGCGTCAGGGAGATGACATTTCATGCTTACACAGCTTACTCACGATATAGCGAAGATGAGCCGCCGCCGCTGGCTTGCGGCGACCGCCGGGCTCGTTCTGGGCCTGACCGCGTTCACTCAGGCGAAAGCCGCCGACGACACCATCAAGGTCGGCGTCCTGCACTCGCTCTCCGGCACCATGGCCATCAGCGAAACCACGCTGAAGGACACCATCCTTTTCCTGATCGACGAGCAGAACAAGAAGGGCGGCGTACTCGGCAAGAAGCTCGAAGCCGTCGTCGTCGATCCCGCTTCGAACTGGCCGCTGTTTGCCGAAAAGGCCCGCGAGCTGATCACCAAGGACAAGGTCGCGGTCGTGTTCGGCTGCTGGACCTCGGTGTCGCGCAAGTCCGTGCTGCCGGTGTTCAAGGAACTGAACAACATCCTGTTCTACCCCGTGCAGTACGAGGGTGAAGAGAGCGAGCGCAACGTGTTCTACACCGGTGCGGCGCCGAACCAGCAGGCGATCCCCGCGGTCGACTACCTGATGAAGGACGAAAAGGTGAAGCGCTGGGTGCTGGCCGGCACCGACTACGTCTATCCGCGCACCACCAACAAGATCCTCGAAGCCTACTTGAAGTCGAAGGGCGTCAAGCAGGAAGACATCATGATCAACTACACGCCGTTCGGTCATAGTGACTGGCAGACGATCGTGGCCGACATCAAGAAGTTCGGCTCGGCCGGCAAGAAGACCGCCGTGGTCTCCACCATCAACGGCGACGCCAACGTTCCCTTCTACAAGGAACTCGGCAACCAGGGCATCAAGGCCAAGGACATTCCGGTCGTCGCGTTCTCGGTCGGTGAAGAAGAACTCGCCGGCATCGACACCAAGCCGCTGCTCGGCCATCTGGCCGCCTGGAACTACTTCGAGTCGATCAAGACGCCCGAGAACGACAAGTTCATCAAGGCGTGGCAGACCTACACCAAGAATCCGAAGCGCGTGACCAACGATCCGATGGAAGCTCACGTCATCGGTTTCGACATGTGGGTCAAGGCGGTCGAGAAAGCGAAGTCGACCGACGCCGACAAGGTGATCGACGCGCTGCCCGGCATCGAAGCCAAGAACCTGACCGGCGGCACCTCCAAGATGCTGCCGAACCATCACATCACCAAGCCGGTGTTCATTGGCGAGATCAAGGGCAACGGTCAGTTCGACGTGGTGTGGAAGACCCCGGGCCTTGTGGCCGGCGATGCATGGTCGAAGGAGCTCGATGGCTCCAAGGACCTGATCGGCGACTGGGTTGGCAAGAAGTGCGGCAACTACAACACCAAGACCAACAAGTGCGGCGGCCAGGGTTCTTGATATCAAAGGCTCCTGACAACAAGGGATCCTGATCGCCTGACTTGATACCAAAAGAAACTTCCAAGAGACTTAAAGACCGGAGAAGGCGGCAATACTGCCGCCTTCTCCTCACACTCCCGCCGGGGTCGTACAGTGTCTGCCAACTTTCTTGATCGCCTTCGCGCGCTTCTGCTCTCGATCCTCCTGGTTGCAGCCTTTGCCGTCCCGGCGTTGGCGGGGCCGTTCGAGGATGCGGTCGCCAAATTCGCCAACGACGAGTTTTCCGACACGGAGGAAGCGATCGGCACGATCGCAACATCGGGCAATCCGCTCGCCTTTCCGATCATCAGTGCGCTCGGCGACGACCGCTTGTCGGCGGATCCCGACACCAAGAAAGTTTTCGTCACAGGGACCGACGGCAAGATCATCGATGCCGCCACCGGCGCTGCCGTCGACAAGCTGCCGGATAACGCGGCCGCCGTTCGCCTCAACAACCGCCTGCGCCGCACCGTGGATGCCGCGCTCGGTGGCCTGACCTTGCTGTCGCCCGATCCCGCCAAGCGGATCGCGGCCGCGCAATCGGTTTTCAAGACCCATGACGAGACCATGCTGCCGGTGATCGACGGCGCGCTGGCCAAGGAAACCAACAAGGGCGCCAAGGCCGCGTTCAGCGAGGCTCGCGCCGCCATCCTGCTTTACAAGGATGATGCGACCGAGAACGAAAAGCTCGAAGCGGTCGCAATCATCAAGGCCCGCGGCGACCAGGAAGCGATGGCGCTGCTGACTGGCCTCGGCAGCGAGGCCACGCCCAACGTCACGCGTGCCGCCACCAATGCGATCTCCGCGATCCAGAGCAATCTGGCGATGTGGTCGATGGTGCAGAACGCCTGGTACGGCCTGTCGCTGGGATCGGTGCTGCTGCTCGCCGCGATTGGCCTTGCCATCACCTTCGGTGTCATGGGCGTCATCAACATGGCGCATGGCGAGATGGTGATGATCGGCGCCTACACCACCTTCGTGGTGCAGGAAGTCATTCGCACCCGCTATCCCGGCCTGTTCGATGTTTCGCTGCTGATCGCGGTGCCGCTGGCCTTTCTCGTCGCCGGCGCGCTCGGCGTCGTGATCGAGCGCAGCATCATCCGCTTTCTCTATGGCCGTCCGCTGGAAACCCTGCTGGCGACCTGGGGCCTGTCGCTGGTGTTGCAGCAGGCCGTGCGCACCGCGTTCGGCCCGACCAACCGCGAGGTCGGTAATCCCTCCTGGATGAGCGGCGCGTTCGAGCTCGGGCAGATCACCATCACCTATAACCGGCTCTGGATCCTCTGCTTCACGCTGGCGGTATTCGCCATCCTGCTAGCAATGCTGCGCTATACCGCGCTCGGCCTCGAGATGCGCGCGGTTACGCAAAACCGCCGCATGGCGGCATCGATGGGCATCGCCACCTCGCGCGTCGACGCGCTGACCTTCGGCCTCGGCTCCGGCATTGCCGGTATCGCCGGCGTGGCGCTGTCGCAGATCGACAATGTCAGTCCGAACCTCGGCCAGAGCTACATCATCGACAGCTTCATGGTCGTCGTGTTCGGCGGCGTCGGTAATCTCTGGGGCACGCTGGTCGGCGCCTTCACGCTCGGCATCGCCAACAAGTTCCTGGAGCCGGTCGCCGGCGCCGTGCTCGGCAAGATCGCCATCCTTGTGCTGATCATCCTGTTCATCCAGAAGCGGCCGCGCGGGCTGTTCGCGCTCAAGGGCCGGGCGGTGGAAGCATGATGCCGCATTTTCAAATCACTTTCCGCTGCGCATCGCAGCCAGAACTCCCTCTCCCGCTTGCGGGGGAGGGCCGGGGTGGGCGTCTCTCCACGAACGCCGGCGCTTGCTGAGGCGCTTCCCCCACCCGCCGCGCTTCGCGCGTCGACCTCCCCCGCAAGCGGGAGAGGTACCTTCCAATGATGCCGCATGTCCTGACGCGCTCGCTGGATCGCAGCGCCACCGTCTTCCTGCTGGTGGTCGCCGGACTCGGCGTGCTGATCCCGCTATCCAACCTGCTGCTGCCGGCGGGTTCGTTCTTCCAGGTGCCGACCTATCTGGTGGCGCTGTTCGGCAAATATGTCTGCTACGCCGTGCTGGCGCTTTCGATCGACCTGATCTGGGGCTATTGCGGCATTCTCTCGCTCGGCCACGGCGCCTTCTTCGCGCTCGGCGGCTACGCCATGGGCATGTACCTGATGCGCCAGATCGGCAGCCGCGGCGTCTACGGCAATCCGATCCTGCCCGACTTCATGGTGTTCCTGAACTATCCAAAACTGCCGTGGTACTGGCACGGCTTTGATATGTTCTGGTTCGCGGCGCTGATGGTACTGGTGGTGCCGGGCCTGCTCGCGTTCTGCTTCGGCTGGCTGGCGTTTCGTTCCCGCGTCACCGGCGTCTATCTCTCGATCATCACGCAGGCGATGACCTACGCGCTGCTGTTGGCGTTCTTCCGCAACGACTTCGGTTTCGGCGGCAACAACGGCCTGACCGACTTCAAGGATATTCTGGGCTTCAACGTGCAGGCCGAAGGCACCCGCGCCACATTGTTCTTCCTTAGTTGCGTGGCGCTGGTCATCTCGTTCCTGATCTGCCGCGCGGTGGTGACCTCAAAGCTCGGCAAAGTTTTGATCGCGGTCCGCGACGCCGAATCCCGCACGCGGTTCCTGGGTTATCGCGTCGAATCCTACAAGCTGTTCGTGTTCACGCTGTCGGCCTGCATGGCCGGCGTCGCCGGCGCGCTGTATGTTCCGCAGGTCGGCATCATCAATCCCGGCGAGTTCGCGCCGGGCAATTCGATCGAGGCGGTGATCTGGGTCGCCGTCGGCGGCCGTGGCACGCTGATTGGCGCGGCGCTCGGCGCCATCGTCGTCAACTACGCCAAAACCGTCTTCACGTCGGGCCCGCTGGCGCCGTACTGGCTGTTCATGCTGGGCGCGCTGTTCATCCTGGTGACGCTGCTGCTGCCGAAGGGAATCATCGGCACCTTCAACGCCTGGTGGGAGCCGTACAAGGCCAAACGCATGTCGGCGGATGCCGAGAGTGCTGCGCGCGAAGACGGCGTCAGCGAACCGAACCCGGCGGAGTGAGCGCATGAGTATCATGGAAGGTGGAAGAACGACTTCCGCGCTGCTCTATCTCGACGGCGTGCATGTCTCGTTCGATGGTTTTCACGCCATCAATAACCTGTCGCTGACGCTGGAGCCCGGCGAGATGCGCGCCATCATCGGCCCGAACGGCGCCGGCAAGACCACGATGATGGACATCATCACCGGCAAGACCAAGCCGGACGAGGGCACCGTGCTGTTCGACGGGATCACCGACCTGACGCGGCTCGACGAAACCCGCATCGCCGAACTCGGCATCGGCCGCAAGTTCCAGAAGCCGACGGTGTTCGAAAGCCAGACCATCGAGGACAATCTGCTGCTGGCGCTCAATGTCGATCACAGCGTCAGGGGCACGCTGTTCTGGCGCGAGAGCGTGCCGGAGACCGAGCGGATCGAGCGCGTGCTGGAAACCATTCGCCTGAAGGATTCGCGCAATCGCCTCGCGGGCAGCCTGTCGCACGGCCAGAAACAGTGGCTGGAGATCGGCATGCTGCTGGCGCAGGATCCGAAGCTGTTGCTGGTCGACGAACCCGTTGCCGGGATGACCGACGTCGAGACCCATCAGACCGCGGAGCTCTTGAAGGAAATCAACAAGGACAAGACCATCATGGTCGTCGAGCACGACATGACCTTCGTCCGGGAACTCGGCGTCAAGGTGACGTGTCTGCACGAAGGCACCGTGCTGGCCGAAGGGACCATCGACCAGGTCTCTGCGAACGAGCGCGTGGTCGAAGTATATTTGGGGCGCTGATCCATGCTGAAGGTCGACAATATCAGCCTTTACTACGGCGCGGCGCAGGCGCTGCGCGGCGTCTCGCTGTCCGCCGAGCCGGGCAAGGTCACATGCGTGCTCGGCCGCAACGGCGTCGGCAAGACTTCGCTGTTGCGCGCCATGGTTGGCCAATACCCGATCGCGGGCGGATCGATCGAGCTCGAAGGCAACGACATCACCGGCCTGAAACCTTACGAACGCGCGCGGGCCGGCATCGGCTTCGTGCCGCAGGGCCGCGAAATCTTTCCGCTGCTGACGGTGGAAGAAAATCTCAAGACCGGTTTTGGTCCGCTGAAGCGCGACGACCGCAACATCCCTGACGACGTGTTCTCGCTGTTTCCGGTGCTGAACTCGATGCTGGGACGGCGCGGCGGCGATCTTTCCGGCGGACAACAACAGCAATTGGCGATCGGCCGCGCGCTGGTGATGCGCCCGAAGCTGCTCTTGCTCGATGAGCCGACCGAAGGCATCCAGCCTTCGATCATCAAGGACATCGGCCGCGCGATTTCTTATCTGCGCGGGCTCGGCAACATGGCGATCGTGCTGGTCGAACAATATCTCGACTTTGCCTGCGAGCTCGGCGACAATTTCGCAGTCATGGACCGGGGCGCGGTGAAGTATGCCTGCGATCGCGCCAGCCTCGATCCCGCTGAGATCAGCCGCCAGATGGCGCTGTAATAACATAGCGTTTTCAAGCGAAGTGGTCGCCGGTTCGCGTGAAGAAAACGCGTCAAAAATAAAGACTTGAGGACCGGATGCGGACCGATACCACCCACGCGGCCGCCGCGACCTTCGAAGCCAACCGGGCCCAGGGCGCGGTGAAATTCGGCGTGCACCTGCAGGACGGCGTGACCCGGCGCGGGATCCTGCATGAATCCGGCTCGTTGCGCGTGCGCTTTCCCTCGCCGGAGGCTGAGGGACTTTCTGGGGTATTCGTCAACACGGCCGGCGGCATCGCCGGTGGCGACCGCTTCGATATCGGAATCACGGCGGGCGAGGGCGCGCGGCTGACGCTGACGACTGCGGCGGCAGAGAAGGTCTACCGTGCGCCCGGACCTGTCGCGGAGCTCAACATCGCGCTGAGGGCCGAGGCCGGCGCCCATCTCTCCTGGCTGCCGCAGGAGACCATCCTGTTCGATCGCGCGCGGATCTCCCGCCGCATCGACATCGATCTCGCCGAAACCGCCTCGCTGCTGCTGTGCGAAATCGTGGTGTTCGGCCGCGCGGCGATGGGCGAACGGATGCTGCATGGCGAGTTCGTCGACCGCTGGCGGCTGCGCCGCGGCGGCAGGCTGGTGTTTGCCGAAACCATCCGGCTCGACGGTGAGATCGGTGAAAAACTGGCGCGGCCGGCGATTGCCAAGGGCGGGGTCGCCATCGGCACCGCGCTGATCGCGCCCGGCGACGAGGCTGTGGTGGAGCGGATTCGCGAGGCTGCGGAAAACTTCGGCGGCGAGGTCGGAATCTCCGCCTGGAATGGATTTGCAATAGCGCGCTTCTGTGCCCAAGATGCGGCTCGGCTCCGCGCCGACATGATGGCCGTCCTTGGCCGCGCCAGTGGCGCGGCGCTGCCGCGGCTCTGGCTGAACTAAATCCACTAGAACTATCAGAGTGCTCGCATGAACCTGTCTCCCCGCGAAAAGGACAAGCTCTTGATCTCGATGGCGGCCATGGTGGCGCGCCGACGGCTCGAGCGCGGCGTCAAGCTCAACCATCCCGAGGCGATCGCCATCATCTCCGACTTCATCGTCGAAGGCGCGCGCGACGGCCGCACCGTCGCCGAGCTGATGCAGGCCGGCGCAGAGGTCATTACCCGCGCGCAGGTGATGCCGGGCATCCCGGAAATGATCCACGACATCCAGGTCGAGGCCACGTTTCCCGACGGCACCAAGCTCGTCACCGTGCATGAGCCGATCAGGTAGGAGCATCCCATGATCCCCGGCGAACTCTTCATCAAGGACGGCGAGATCGAACTCAATGCCGGCCGCAAGACGGTGACGCTTAACGTCGCCAACACCGGCGACCGTCCGATCCAGGTCGGCTCGCACTACCACTTCTTCGAGACCAACCCGGCGCTGAAATTCGATCGAAAAAAAGCACGCGGCATGCGGCTCGACATCGCCGCCGGCACCGCGGTGCGGTTCGAGCCCGGCCAGACCCGCGACGTGCAGCTTGTCGCGCTGGCCGGCAAGCGCGTGATCTACGGTTTCCGTGGCGACGTGCAGGGCAAGCTTTGAACCACGAGCTGTGAACCGTTCGGCAATGATGAAGGCTGGAGCCTGATATGTCCGTGAAAATCAAACGTTCCGTCTATGCCGACATGTTCGGGCCGACCACCGGCGACAAGGTGCGGCTGGCCGATACCGACCTCATCATCGAGGTCGAAAAGGATTTCACCACCTACGGCGAGGAAGTGAAATTCGGCGGCGGCAAGGTGATCCGCGACGGCATGGGGCAATCCCAGGTTACCAACAAACAGGGTGCGGTCGATACCGTCATTACCAATGCGCTGATCGTCGATCACTGGGGCATCGTCAAAGCCGACGTCGCGATCAAGGAAGGCATGATCAGCGCCATCGGCAAGGCCGGTAATCCCGACATCCAACCCGGCGTCACCATCGTGATCGGGCCCGGCACCGACGTCATCGCGGGCGAAGGCAAAATCCTCACCGCCGGGGGGTTCGACAGTCACATCCATTTCATCTGCCCGCAGCAGATCGAGCACGCGCTGATGTCCGGCGTCACCTCGATGCTGGGCGGCGGCACGGGCCCGTCGCACGGCACCTTTGCGACCACCTGCACGCCCGGCCCCTGGCACATGGGTCGGATGATCCAGTCGTTCGACGCGTTTCCGGTTAATCTCGGTATCTCCGGCAAGGGCAACGCCTCGCGCCCGGCGGCGCTGGTCGAGATGATCAAGGCCGGCGCCTGCGCGCTGAAACTGCACGAGGACTGGGGCACCACGCCCGCCGCGATCGATAACTGCCTGTCGGTCGCCGACGACTACGACATCCAGGTGATGCTGCATTCCGATACGCTCAACGAGTTCGGGCTTTGTCGAGGACACCGTGAAGGCGTTCAAGGGACGCACCATCCACGCCTTCCACACCGAAGGCGCCGGCGGTGGCCACGCGCCTGATATTATCAAGATCGCCGGCCTGAAGAATGTGCTGCCGTCCTCGACCAATCCGACCCGGCCGTTCACCCGCAACACCATCGACGAGCATCTGGACATGCTGATGGTGTGTCATCACCTCGATCCGTCGATCGCTGAAGATCTGGCGTTCGCCGAAAGCCGCATCCGGAAAGAGACCATCGCGGCGGAGGACATTTTGCACGATCTCGGCGCGCTCTCGATGATGTCGTCGGACTCGCAGGCGATGGGCCGGCTCGGCGAAGTCATCATCCGCACCTGGCAGACGGCCGACAAGATGAAGAAGCAGCGCGGCGCGCTGCCGGAAGACAAGGGCAAGGACAACGACAATTTCCGCGTCAAGCGCTACATCTCGAAATACACCATCAACCCCGCGATCGCGCATGGCGTCTCGAAGCTGATAGGGTCAGTAGAGAAAGGCAAGATGGCGGATTTGGTGCTGTGGTCGCCGGCGTTCTTCGGCGTCAAACCGGACTGCATCGTCAAGGGCGGTTCGATCGTGGCGGCTCCGATGGGCGATCCCAACGCATCGATCCCGACGCCGCAGCCCGTGCATTACCGGCCGATGTTCGCCGCCTACGGCAAGTCGCTGACGGCGTCCTCGGTGGTGTTCACCTCGAAGGCCGCCATCACCGCCGGGCTGGCGCGCAAGCTCGGCATCGAAAAGAAGCTCTATCCGGTGAAAAATACCCGCAGCGGCATCTCCAAAAAGAGCATGATCCATAACGGCGCCACGCCCAAAATCGAGGTCGATTCCGAGACCTATGAGGTGCGCGCCGACGGCGAACTTCTGACCTGCGCGCCGGCGGAGGTTCTGCCCATGGCGCAGCGGTATTTCATGTACTAGGGTTTGGCCCGGGCGATCAAAGCCAGAACAAAAGTCCGGGAGAATTCACGTGATCTACGTCGTTGCCACATTGATGATCAAACCTGAAACCCACGCCGAATTCATCGCGGCGGCCACCGCCTGCATCAAGGAAACGCGGAAAGAGCCGGGCAACATCGCCTATGACCTGCACGAGAGCGTCACCGATCACTCCAAGATGGTGTTCGTCGAACAGTGGGAAAATGCCGAGGCGCTGGTGCCGCACCGCGCGGCCGAACACATGAAGACCTTCGGCCGCGTCGTCGTCAAATGCCTCAGCGCACCGCCGAGGATCGAAGTTATCACACCCGAAAAAGTCGACGTTCGCTAAGCAAGGAACCGCGCTAATCAAGAAACGATAAGGGAGAAAGCTCATGATCTACGTTGTCGCCACCACGCCGATGAAGCCGGAGAATAAGGACGACTTCATCAAGGGGCACAAGGCCTGCATCGTCGAAACCCATAAGGAGAAGGGATGCATCTCCTATGAAGGTCATGTCAGCGTCAACAATCCTAACCTGTATGTGGTGGTGGAGCGCTGGGAAACCCGGGACGACCTCAACGCGCATGGCAAGGCTCCGCACATGAAGGTGTGGCGGGAGTATTCGTCGCAGATGAAGACGGCGCCGACGGTGATCGAGATCATCAGCGACGGCAAGGTCGAAAAATTCTAGAATTCTTGAGTAGGGTAAAATGATCCGCGCGACCAAAGTTTTGGGCCAGCATCGCTGGACGCACGCCGCCGCCGACACCGTCGTGCTTGATTTCGACGACCGGCACCGGCGGCGGATGGCGATGACCGGTACGCGCGGGCTCGAATTCCTGCTCGATCTCGAAAACGCTATCGCGCTGCGCGGCGGCGATGCACTGGTGCTGGAGGACGGCCGCCTGATCGAGGTGGTCGCCGCTCCCGAGCCGTTGGTCGAAATCCGTGGCGCCGATCCGCTCCATCTGGTGCGGGTCGCCTGGCATCTCGGCAACCGCCATCTGCCGACGCAGATCATGCCGAAAGGCCTGCGCATCCGCCGCGACCATGTCATCGAGGCGATGGTGACGGGGTTAGGGGCGCGCATCATCGAGATCGAGGCGCCGTTCGATCCCGAAGGCGGCGCCTACGCCGCCGCGCACGCGCATGCCGACGATGATCATGCGCACGGCCATGGCGACCACGATCATTCGTCGCACGATCATGCTGCGCATGGTCACGACCATCATGATCACGGTCACCATGACCACGGTCACAAGCATGATCACCATCACCACGACGAGCACTGCGACCACGATCATCACCACGATCACTCCCATGCTCATGACCACAAGTGAGCCCACGCCCGCCGACGAACACGGCGGGATGACGGCAGACGAAGGGGCGGCGCTGTACCGGCTGATGACCTGGCTGTCGCCGGCGTTTCCGGTCGGCGCGTTCTCCTATTCCAGCGGCATCGAATGGGCGGTGGAGGCCGGCGACATCACGGATGCCGCCTCGTTGCGCCACTGGCTCGCGGCGATGCTGGCGGAAGGCTCCGGATTTTGCGACGGCATCTTCCTGGCGCAGGCGCATCGGGCAGCTTCAGCGCATGACGATGCCGCGTTGCGCGAGATCGCCGAGCTTGGCGGCCGCCTTCGTGCCATCGCGCGAGCGCCAGCTCGAGACCACGACGCAGGGCCGCGCCTTCATCGAGATATCGCGCGATCGGCCTGGACCTGCGACGGGCTCGACGAACTGGTCTCCGCTTGCGGCGGCGTCGATCGTCTATCCCGTCGCGGTCGGCATCGTCAGTGCCGCGCATGCGATACCGCTGGCGCCGGCGATGCATGCATTCCTGCATGCGCTGGTGTCGAACTGGATTTCCGCCGGCGCGCGGCTCGTTCCGCTCGGGCAGACCGACAGCCAGCGCGTGCTGGCAGCCCTCGAGCCGGTGGTGGTTTCGACCGCGACGCGCGCGCTTGCAGCCTCGCTCGACGATCTCGCCAGCGCCACCTTTCGCGCCGATCTCGCCAGCCTGCGCCACGAGACGCAGTATACGAGGTTGTTCCGGTCATGAGTTTAATCCCGCCTTTGCGGCGATGACGATAGAAAGAGCGCATCACATGGCATCATCTCATGGCCCGCTTCGGATCGGCATCGGTGGCCCCGTCGGCTCCGGCAAGACCGCGCTGATGGACCTGCTCTGCAAATCGATGCGCGAGCGCTACGACATCGCCGCGATCACCAACGACATCTACACCAAATGGGATGCGGAATTTCTGGTGCGGTCGGGCTCGCTGACGCCGGACCGCATCGCCGGCGTCGAGACCGGCGGCTGCCCGCACACCGCGATCCGCGAGGACGCCTCGATGAATCTCGCCGCGGTCGCCGACATGCGCGCGAAATTTCCCAACCTCGATCTGGTGCTGATCGAATCCGGCGGTGACAACCTGGCCGCGACCTTCTCGCCCGAACTCGCCGATCTCACGATCTACGTCATCGACGTCGCCGCCGGCGACAAGATCCCGTCCAAGGGCGGGCCGGGCATCACCCGTTCCGATCTGCTGGTGATCAACAAGATCGATCTCGCGCCGCATGTCGGCGCGTCGCTGGAGAAGATGGATACGGATGCGAAACGAATGCGCGGCGAGCGGCCGTTCGTGATGACCAATCTCAAGAAAAGCGAGGGGCTCGATCGCATCATCGGCTTCATCGAGACCAAGGGCGGGCTGCGGCCGGCTGCGAAAGCCAAGACCGGCTAGCGCGGCCCCCGCCGCGGCGCGCGTTAATACTTGTGGCGCGAATGGCGCCTTGAAAAATATTTCTAACATATTGGAACCAAATTGGCGCTGGCTGATTAGCAACCTCTGGCCCCGCCAAACCAGCGTTAACGGCGGCCGCGTTGTTGCCCGCTGCCAACCCCCTAGTTGCGTGTCGATGATCGCTCATTCATATTTCCCGGCGACCGGCCTCCGCCTCTCCGGCAGACCCGAGATGTTTCCGTTACGTCTTCGCGCAAATTCCTTTTCCGAGTGAGCGAGTGGTCCGGCTGGGATTCATCATCGGCTTTATCGCCCTGATCGGAGTGCTGCTCTCCGGTCTCGCCGCCTATCGCGTCCACGATCAGGAGCTGCAGATCGAGGGAATTGCGCTGGCGAGGGCGATCGACGTCCATGCCAGCCTGGTTCAGGACCGGCTGACCGAGCGTGAGTTGCTCGCGCGCGTTGCATCCGGCCTGTTTCGCGCTCCGTCGGTTGTAAAAGCCAACATGCTGCAGCCGCTGCGGTCGTCGATCTATGCCTTCAAGACCGATTTCGTGGTGGCGACCTGGATCGCGCGGCTCAAACCGTCCGAGCTTGGCGCGGCGGAATCGGAACTGAAGAGCGCCGGCTTTTCCAACCCCACGATCCGCGATTTCGACGGCCAGCCGCTGGACATCAAGGCGATCGACAAGCCGATCAACGTGCAGATGGACCTCGAACCGCGCAACCCGGACACGATCGGCTTGGCCGGTCGCGCCCTCGACCGGCACTCTATCGTCGGCCCGATGCTGGCGCAGGCGATGGCCGCCGGCAAACCAGTCGCCTCCGACCCGATCCCGCTGTTGCGGCAGAACGGGCCGATCGGCCTCGTGCTCGCGGCGCCGGTTTCGCAGGAAGGCTCGACCGAACTCGCGGGCTTCGTCGCCTTTTCCTATGAACTGGCGCCGTTGATGCTCACCAATGACGACCGCTCGTTGTTTTCAGTGGTGCTGAAGGATCCGCGCGACGCCAACGACGAGTTCGTCGCCAACGATTCCGGCGTCGTCACGTTGCGCGCGGTGAATCAGGATGGTCCGGCGCCGTCGATGGTGCGCACCGTGACCTTCGGCGGCCGCGACTGGTCACTCGGCTATTACGCCAAGACCAACGCGCAGCAGCGCGCGCAACAGACCGCGGTGATCGTGGCCGCCATCGGGCTGGCGCTGACCGGGATCATCTGCGGGCTGTTCGGCTATGTCGCCTACAACAACCTGCGGCTCAGCCGCGAGATCCAGGTCCGCATCGGTTTCGAGCGTCGGCTGACCGCTGTGATCGACGAGCTCAATCACCGGGTCAAGAACATCCTCGCCGTGATCCAGTCGATCGTCACGCGCACGCTGCGCCATGGCTCCGATATCGACGTCGCGCGCGAACTTCTGATCGGGCGCATTCACGCGATGTCCAATGTCGTGACGCTGCTCAGCGAGAGCCAGTGGCAGGGCGTCAAGCTGAAGGGGTTGTTCGAAGCGCGCGCGATCCCGCATGCCGACCGCATCGCGGTGAACGGCCCTGATATCGCCGTCAGCGCTCGCGCCGCGCAGTCGCTGTCGCTGCTGTTCTTCGAACTGGCGTCGCATTCCGACGAGGGGCTGTCGCTGGTCGGCAAGCACCCGCATATCGTCGCGAACTGGGAAGTCACCGGCGAGGGCGCGGAGGCGATGTTTCATTTCCGCTGGGAAGAGTTCAACACCAGCGCGGCGACGCGGCGGGAAGATTCGGATTTCGGCCTGATCCTGCTCGATCGCGTGGCGCCGGAAGCGCTGGGTGGCACCGCCAAGCGCTACTTCACCGATGTTAGCTACGTCTATGAACTCACCGCGCCGATGGTCACCGTCGTCGACATGACCGAACGCGACCGCACCGACCAGATCTCCGCGCCGGTGCGGTAGGGCGCAAATCCATCAAGGCATATGGGTCCCTGCGTTCTCAGGGACGACGGCCTGATTGAAGCCCTCCACACAACAAAAAAGGCGGCCCACGCGGACCGCCTTTTCCGTGTCACATCAGTGACGTCATCACCCGCCATTGCCGCCGATCACGGCGCGCACGGTGTCGTCGGGGCCAAAGTCTTCGGCGCCGTCGACATAGAGCAGGGCGCTCAGCTTCGAGCGCGCGCGGTTGACGCGGCTCTTGATGGTGCCGACCGCACAGCCGCAGATCGCCGCGGCGTCCTCATAGGAGAAGCCGGAGGCACCGACCAGGATCAGCGCTTCACGCTGGTCCTGCGGCAACTTTTCGAGCGCAACCCGAAACTCCTCGAACTCCAGATGGGCGTTTTGCGCCGGCTGGGTTTTCAGGGTTTTGGCGTAATTGCCCTCGGCGTCCTCGACCTCGCGCCGCCGCTTGCGATAGTCGGAGCGGAACAGGTTGCGCAGGATGGTGAACAGCCATGCCGGCAGGTTCGATCCGACCTGGAACGAGTCGATATTGGCGATGGCGCGCAGCAAGGTTTCCTGCACCAGATCGTCGGCGCGGTCGCCATTACCGCGAAAGCGAGATCGCGAACGCGCGCAGGCTGGGTACCGACGCCAGGATGTCGTCGCGAAGTGAGTCTGTGAGAGGCATTACTCCCCTCCATCTTTTTTTGCGATTTCCGCGGCTGCTTCCGGCCCGTCAAGCTTCCGGATCAGATCCGCAAAGCGGTCCGGCACGCCTTGCCGCACCACGTCGTCGTACATGGCGCGTAGTTGGTGCCCGATTCTCGACTGAATCTCGGCGTTGAGCCCGCCCTGCTTCTTTACTTCCTTCATGATCTGATCCACGCTTCCCCGAGTGTTAAGTCCCTGATTTTCAAGATTGTTTCCTCGAAATGGGCCTTGAATGGGTCTTGTCGTTAGGCCTTCGCCGCCGCGTCTTTGGTCGAAAGCTAATGCGACCGGTCCCGGAAAGTTCCGAAATCAGGGAACTTTTTCGAGGAACTTTTCGGCCGTTCGAGCGTAATTGGGATGACAGGGGAACCGGGTCCACCCCGTTTACAGATACGCCGGGCCTGACCGCGCGTTTCAGGCTTCGTCGACCCAGGTGCGACAAGACAAGGATGGAGTGGGGATGTCCCGATCACAGCTCGTTGCTGAACATTTGCCGCTGTTGCGGCGCTATGCCCGTGCGTTGACCGGAAACCAGGCGTCGGGCGACGCTTATGTCGGGGCCATGCTGGAGGCCCTGCTGCAGGATCCCTCGCTGCTCGACGAGCGGCATGGCGCCCGCGTCGGGCTGTTCCGGCTGTTCACGCAGATCTGGAATTCGGTCTCGGTCAACGACAACGCCGAGGCCACGTCTGTCTCGTCGCCGTCGGAACGCCGGCTCTCGAACATTACGCCGCTGCCGCGGCAGGCCTTTCTGCTGCTGTCGCTGGAAGGGTTCTCCGAGGAAGAAGTGGCTTTCATCCTCACACCGGGATATCGCCGAGACCCGCAAGCTCGCCGATACCGCCGGCCGCGAGATGGCGGAAGAAATCGCGACCGACGTGCTGATCATCGAGGACGAGACATTCATTGCGATGGACCTCGAAAGCCTCGTGAAGAATCTCGGCCATAACGTCATCGGCGTCGCCCGCACCCATACGGACGCGGTGGCGCTGGCCAAGAACCACAAACCGGGGCTGATCCTCGCCGACATTCAGCTCGCTGACGGCTCATCGGGACTCGACGCGGTCAACGAACTGCTCAAGATGTTCGAGGTGCCGGTGGTGTTCATCACCGCGTATCCCGAACGCTTCCTCACCGGCGAGCGGCCCGAGCCGGCGTTCCTGATCTCAAAACCGTTCCAGCCCGCAATGGTGTCGGCGGTGGCGAGCCAGGCGTTGTTCTTCCAGCGCAACTCGAGCAACCGCGCACCGAAGGTAGCGTAAGAGTTCGGCCAATCGTCCGCGAATTGAAAACGGCGCGCTGAAAAGCGCGCCGTTTTTTTATCGATGCGCCTCACTCACCGCCCGGATATCCCGCGCCAGCGCATCGACCCGGGCGGGGTCGGCATCCCAGGCGAACATGAAGCGGGCGCCGCCGCCGATGAAGGTATAAAACTGCCAGCCGCGTTGACGCAGCGCCTCGAGCCGGTCGGCCGAGGCGCGCAGGAACACCGCGTTGGCCTGCACCGGAAACATCGGCGTGAAGTCCGGCGAGATCAGCGACCGCAGCCGCAAGACGCGCCGCGCACGCATTGGCGTGCGCGCGCGTTGCGCAGCCACGCGCCGCCCTCGAGCATCCCGATCCAGGGCGCGGCCAGGAAACGCATTTTCGACGCGAGCTGGCCGGCCTGCTTGCAGCGGTAGTCAAAGTCCTCGGCCAATGCTGCGATCGAAGAAGATGATGGCTTCGCCGACCGCCATGCCGTTCTTGGTGCCGCCAAAGCACAGCAGATCGACGCCGGCCTTCCAGGTCATCTCGGCGGCCGAACAGTTCAGCGACGCGCAGGCATTGGCAAAGCGCGCGCCGTCCATGTGCAGGCGCAGGCCGAGTTCGCGGCAGGCCGCCGACAGCGCACGGATTTCGTCGACGCTATAGACCTGCCCGGTTTCGGTCGGCTGCGTGATCGTCACCACGCGCGGCTTCGGGAAATGAATGTCGGAGCGGCCGGTGGCGAGTCCGCGCACCAGTTCGGGCGTCAGCTTGCCGTCTTCGCTGGCCGCGACCAGAAGCTTTGAGCCGTTGGAAAAGAATTCCGGCGCGCCGCATTCGTCGGTCTCGACATGCGCCGACGATGAGCAGATCACGCTGTGATAGGACTGGCACAGCGAGGCCAGCGCCAGCGAATTGGCCGCGGTGCCGTTGAAGGCAAAGAACATCTCGGCATCGGGCTTTTCGAACAGCGCGCGAAAGGCGTCGGCTGCGCGTTGGGTCCAGGCATCGTCGCCATAGGCCGGCGCATAGCCGCTGTTGGCCTCTGCCATCGCCGCCCACGCCTCCGGGCAAATGCCGGCGTAATTGTCGCTCGCGAATTGCTGAAGGGCGGGGACCATCTCGAAAATACCTTCTCGGGTTGCATCTGGAAAACGCTGCTAGCATACGGCTGTGTTGAAGTTAATGACCTCGCCTTAATTTGGGTCGGGATTGCCTGCATGTATTCGCGCGATCCGCACTGGCACATCAGCGGCGGACGTGCTCAATGATTTATGCCACAGCGTTTTCGAGTGAAGTGGATCCCGGTTCGCGTGAAGAAAACGCGTCAAGAACAAAAGTTTTGCAATTGATATTTTTGGAGGAACGACATGCTCAACGATCGCGAAAAAATCCTGACCGCGTTGCGCGAAAAGCCGCTCAAGATATTCGAGGTGATGAAGCGCGCCAATCTTCCCAATCAGGAAGCTTGCCAGTCGCTGCTGCTGAAAATGCGCGATGAAGGCGCGGTGAAGTTCGACATTCACAAGGGGCTTTGGCACATCGGCTGATGCGCACGGCGGCATCGAAATACTTCCAGCTTCCACCGGTCGCGGCCTGCCAAAACCCCGATTAACCGGCCCTTTACCATGTTGCGTTAGTTTTTCGGCTGAGTAATTCAGTAAAAGGCCGCATGCACATGGCGTACCGAGGCAATCAGCAGCTCCGCGAGGACATCTGGGATTATCGGGACAGAACGTCCAGCGGGGAACGCGAGAACGTACTCCGCTTCCCCCGGTCCGAGGATGAGGACTACGGCGAGACGGCGCTGGACCTGGTGAACCAGGCCGCCGAACTCTTCGACAGCATGGAAAATCACGCGCGCGAGACCGAGGCCCACGCCCAGTCGCTGTGCAAGAGTCTGGCCGAAAAACTGCTGCTCTCGGAACGGCAGAAGGACGCCGCCGAGCGCACGCGGCTGGAGACCATCACCGAGCTCAATCGCAGGCTTCAGGATGTCACCAAGGCGCTGAAGCACGCGCAGGCTCGCATCGAGTCCGCCGAGGACTACGCCACGGCGGCCGAGTTTCGGGCGCAGGCCGCCGAGAACCAGCTCTTCAAGGCCAACCGCGAACTGGCCGCGGTCGAAGAAGCCATCCGCAAGCGGCTGCTCTGATTAATCAGAACGATTGCCGGCGAAGATGATGCCTGCCTCACGGCAGGCATAACGCTTTCAAATCATCGTCGTTTGACGTCTGCTCCATCAGGGCGGACCCCGATGATCGCCTTCAAAAAATGCGGGAGGCAGTCATGAAACGACGGGTGAAAAAGTACGTCAGGAAATGACGGGGCCGATAGGAGGCGCCGGGTTCGGGATGCTGCCTGCTTTCGCGAGGCGTTCCAGATTATTTCTGCGTTTCGATCAGCGGACATGTCTCGACGATGGAGCCAGGTTGCGCACCTTCTATCTCGACGCATGTTCTGGAGCTATCGATCGCCAGGTTGTAGGGCGCGAGCAGACTTTCGCGAACAGGCTTGCCGCGCATGTGCATTTCCCAAATTCCACCCGGCAAGGGATGCTTCAGCCCCGTCCGGATGCGGCGATCGAACTTGCCGTTCGGCATGATGGGCAGGGCAATGTCGGCGATCTGGTAAAACCGCGAATCCGGCGGCAGCAGAGGGGCTATATAGGCGATCGGCTTGTCGAGCAGGAAGTAGGTCGCAGGTAAACCAAGCTGTTGCGAAATTTTCGGCTGGTATGGATCGGACCAGGGACGGCGCCACCAATCGCCAGGTTGTGACCAAAGCGCGACGATCAGCGCAACGGATATGACAAGAAGATTACCGGGCATTTTGTGCCTCGCGCGGAATGGGTGCCATCAGGCGCAGCAGCAGCAAAACGATCAGCGGGCCGCATGTCAGTTCCAGCACGACGGCGTAACGCTGGATCGAGAACAGTGTGAGCCATGCCGCATAGGACACGCCCAGAAGTACGAACAGTTGAACGTCCTCACGCGTAAACATCACCGCGCGCTTCGCAAGACCCTTGCCGATGCAGGCGAGGTACAAGGCCGTCGCAACGGCAAATCGCGCATCCCGAAACGGATATTCCGAACTGCGGTTGTCGCCGAGCAGCCAATAGAACGGATAGGCCAGCGCATCCCAGATGTTTCGGGGAAGGAACTGCATGTCGAGGATGTTGATGGGCCACAATTCGCTCGAATGGAAAATGCCGTTGAAAAGCGGGAAAACCGGATTGCCGGTTTCCTGCCACAGCATCAGGCTCCAGGCTCCTCCCGTCGCTACGCCGCCAATCGCCCCGCCCAGTCCAAGCCTGATCGTGGACCAGAGCGGCCGGTGCGCGATCATGACGGCAGCGGCGGCGCCCACGGCGTAAACGACGTTGGTCAATTTCAATCCGACCGCGGCGCCAAGCAATAGCCCGGCAAGAACGTAACGGTTGGGGCGTGCTTCGTCAGCCGACAGAACGAGGGCAAATCCGGCAATGACAGGCAATGCGGTAAGGATATCGGAAAAGCTGGTTCCGACTTCTGAAAGAGTCATCGGACCGGAGGCGGCGATCAGGATCGAAGCGCCGACCGTCGACGCCGTCGCGGCGTTCTTCAGAACCGCGAGAGAAAGATAATAGACCACCAGGAGGTTGAGGCCGTGGACGGCGCCCAGCAGCAGCATGCCGTATGGTTGTGGCAGATAATGGCGCAGGAAATAGGCGGGAAAATAGACGGCAGGATTGAAGTAGGTCTGGAAGCCGGCCGGATAGGTATCGAAGTCGTAGCGGCCGTTGAGGAGGGCCCAGACATTGTATTCGTGATAGTTCTGCCAATCCCAATTTACGTCCTGGCCGAGGAACCAGGTATAGATTGCACCAGCAAACATTGAGGCGACTGCGATGGCAATCGGCCCCCTGCTGCGCTGCATTTTTGGGACGGTTCTTTCCAGGTACGAACCGGCAATCTGGCCGATCATCAAGTTTGCCCCGCGGCGCTTTTCACGCCCCTTTTCAGTCCTGGAACTTTCGTTGCGTCACTTAAAATAGCAATGCCTAATAAAGCCTTGTACTTGGAAAACCTTGCATTTCCGGAAGCAATTCTTGGTAGTGCCTCTAATCCTAAAGTTGTACTGCGCGAATACAGGCAGGCAACGTTCAGTGGTTGGGAATGGGCAAAAAGAAGGGCGCGAGCGGCATCACCACGCTCGCGCCCTACGTCGCCGGTCAATGGGGCAGGGGGAATAACCGGCTGCCGGGATGACTCCAAGGCCCCCTGAGTCGTTCCCAGGCCGCACAATTTTTTCGTACACGGTTAAGTGATTACGCCTTTCCCGAACTCCGATGGTTCGGGCCGCGTTGTCTGTCCGATCGCCATGGGGCGAGGGATAAACCGTCATGTCACAGATTTCCAAAGCCATTTTTGGCGCGCTGGCCCTTTCGGTGGCGTGCGGCGCCGTGCAACTGGCGTTCGGCCATGACCTCACCGTCATCGGATCCGCGGCTACCGTGCCGGAGACCGGCGTCAACCGTGCCGCCAAGACCGACCGCGATGCGGTGCAACCGGCGCAGACGCCGACGCGAACGATCGCGCTGCGGCTGAACGGCCTGCCGGACACCTCGGTGCTGTTGCGTATGCCCGCCGCCAGGGAAGAAGCGCGAAACCGTCCAGCGCCGTCGATGCTGAAGCCCGCTGCCCGAAAGAATGCCGTGGCGTGCGAACCGGTCGTCAGCGTTTTGACCGAGGTGGCCAAGCTGCTGCAGCCCGGACGTTGTGTGACCTGAGGGCGGGATAGCGCAAGCGTGTGCAATTTACGAAATGCCGTTTCGAGCGCGGTAAATCAGCCCATGGCGCAAATCACTCACTGATCTGCGCCCGCTGTAGCCATAGGTCTTGGCGTGCTGGATGACCCCACGCGCGGGTTATGAACGAAATCACTCCGCCGGGGCTTCGCTGGGATCCGTTGTTCCGCGGCTCATCATCAAACCCAGCGCTAGTCCGCCGACCGCCAGGATCGGGACCAGTCGCTTGACGCCGATTGCGCGCACCACCTGGATGCCGGCGGCGACCAGCATCGGGTCCGCCAGCAGAGTGTGCGCGGTGGATTTCACCGCCTGCTCGGCGCGCACCTTGATCTGGTTCTTGCGCACGATGTAGCTGATCGCTGCAATCATCGTCACCACGAAGAAGATCGCCGCGCCAGCGAAGCAGGCCTGCACCGGACCGTATTTATCGAGGACGACGATGAACACCGCTGCGCACAGGAACGAGGTGCTGACGAACAACCCCAGCATGGCGGCCGCCGCCAGCGAGGTCAGCCGCAAAGCGGTGCCGGTCGAATCCTTGAAGTCGTCGATCATTCGCTGAAACATGGATCCGCCTCGATTTGAAAAGAGCGTCGACAAATGCTGCGGTGGCGCGCCAGCGGCGCCATCGCGTCATCAGGTCAGGTATGCTGGCGTGTGTCATCGCAGTGCCTTTCGGCGCCGGGTCAGCGGCGCCAGATTGCACCCATCAGGAAGCCGAGGCCGACTGCGAGCCCCACGGTCGCCAGCGGTCGCTGCGTGATGATTTCCTCAAGCGATTCCTCGATCGACGAAGCCGCATCATGCGCGGCATCCATCATCGCGCCGCCGCGCTCCGACATGTCGTCCATGGTCGATTCCGCATTGGCACGGGCCTGCTTGTAGCCGCGCCGCGCCTGCTTGGTGGCGGTGCCGGCGAAATTGTTGAGCGCGTCGGTGATCTGGTCGGTCAGGGCTGCGATATCGTTTTTCACGGCAGTTACGTCCTTTTCCAGGCGTTCATAGGTTGCTTTGTCCGTCAGGCCGCTCACGGCGGCTTCGCCATTGCTCATCGACATCGAAAGCTCCCGGTGACTGAATTCATCTGCGAAACAACGTTCCGTCGCATGGGAAGTTCCCGCCACGAAACCAGTTTAACCCTCCGGCAGCTGCGGCGAATTCACCGGCATCAAATGCTCCTTGATGATCAGCACCACGATCAGCAGCGGCGACGACAGGAACGCGCCCATCGGGCCCCACAACCAGGTCCAGAATGCCAGCGCCATGAACACCGCGAGCGCATTGAGCGAGAGCCGGCGGCCAATAATGGTCGGCGTGACGAAATGGCCTTCGAGGAACGTCAACGCCGCGAAGGCGATGGCCGCCAGAAGGCCGCCACCCAGCGTCGGAAAGGCGACGAGGCCGACCACGACAAGGATCGCAAACGTCGCGATCGGGCCGATGATCGGAATGTAGTTCAGGGTCGCCGCCATGGCGCCCAAGCCCGCCGGATTGGGCATTCCTGTCGCTACGCAGATGATACCGGTGAGCACGCCGACGCCGACATTGATCATCGTCACCATCAGAAGGTAATTGCCGAGATGCTCCTCGATCTCATTGAGGATCCGCATCGTCCGCAACCGCACCGAGCGATCGCCGCCGAAATTCATGATCATGGCGCGGCGCAGGTCTCGCCAACTGGCGATGAACAGGATCAGAGTCGGGACGAATAACAGGAATTCGGTGAAGGTCGGTGACAGGAATTCCACCGTCGGTTGCACCCACTCGAATTTAGGCATCTGAAATGTCGCCAGCGCATCCGAGCCGCCGAGCATGATCTGCAACTGCTGCCACAGCGCCAGCGGCCGGTCGAACAGCTGTGCTTTTTCCTTCAGCCGCGCGCCGAGCTCGGGAAGGTGGTTGCTCCAGTCCATGACAGGCGATGCAATCAGTCCGAACATGAACGCGACGGTGGCGCCGACCGCGATCACGATCAGCACGGCGGCGACTGCGCGCGGAATCCGGTAGCGCTCCATCAGGCTCGCGGCCGGCGACAGCATGGTGCCGATGATGAAGGCCATCGTGATCGGCAGGAAGAATGCTTTCGCCACATAGAGCACGGCAACGATGCAGATGATCAGCAGCGCGACCAGTGCGAACGCGACCACCTCCGCGCGCCGGATCACCGGCGGCGTTTCGGCCGTGCTGTCGGGGAGGGGCACACCTTCCTGCGCGACGACGGGTTGCCGATCGTTGGCGGCGACCTTCTGGCGATCGCCCGGCGAGGATTTGCTGGCTGACGGCTTCGGAGGCACGGGCTTGCTGGGAGCGACACTCACAATAGTTCTCCCCCGCGCGCGGCGGCAATGACACGCTAGAAACAGCGTCGCCCGCGACATGAACTCAAGCCACATAACGTGGGGTTGTCACGAAAGTTCCATCGCGGAAGTGTGAGCAGGACGCGGCTTGACACCGCGTGTTTGCAGGCGAGGCAGCGGAACTGCCGAGCCCCGACCGTGTTGTTTGGCGAGAAGCATCACCCGATGCGCATCCCACGGGGCAGGTCATGACACAGTATTTCGCCGCAAGCCGCCGGTATCCGTCGCGCGCCGCCAACGCGCTTGTCTTCGCCAGCGCCCTGATGCTGGCGCCTCTTGCGCTTCCGGGCGCGGCCAGCGCCCAGACGCTCGGTTACGCCACCACCCAGCCTGACGCATTTCCGACCGACGAGGTGATGACGCCTGAAGACGGTGTCATGCCGGAACGGCTGCGCCGCCAGGTGGTCGCCTTCAACACCGTGGAAGCGCCCGGCACGATCGTGATCGATACCGGCAACACTGCGCTCTATTACGTCCTCGGCCAGGGCAAGGCGATGCGCTATGGCGTCGGCGTCGGCCGCGAAGGTTTTACCTGGTCCGGCGTGCAGACCATCAGCCGCAAGGCGGAATGGCCGGATTGGCATCCGCCGGCAGCGATGATCGCACGCCAGCCCTACCTGCCCCGTTTCATGGCTGGCGGCCCCGGCAATCCACTCGGCGCCCGCGCCATGTATCTCGGCACCAGCGACTATCGCATTCACGGCACCAACGATCCCTCGACCATCGGCAAGTTCGTCTCGTCGGGTTGCATCCGTCTGACCAATGAAGACGTCAGCGATCTCTTCAGCCGCGTCAATGTCGGCACCAAGGTCGTGGTGCTGCCGAAGAATGCGCCGGTGATGGCGCGTGGCGGCGACACCAAAACCGCAATCACGGTTCGCCCAGCCGCAATGCATTCGCGTCCGGCCGTGACCACGCTGCCCTCGGGCCGGCAGGCGATGAACCTGACCACGCAGGTCAACTAGACCTCGCGGGTTGTGACAGGAGACCAGTATGGTTGTTCGAACAGGACGATTGGCAGCGATGGGAACGGTGGCGCTGCTGTGCGCCTCGGCGCTGGCGCCGGCGGCGCAAGCCCAGGATTTTTTCTCGGCGCTGTTCGGCGGCATGGGGCGGCGTGCGCCGCAGCCCTATGTCTCGATGCCGTTTGCCAATGAGGATGGTTCGATCCCGGCGCCGCGCGGCGAAATGCGACCGCGTTATGCCGGCGGCGGCGGTCAGGCGTTCTGCGTGCGCACCTGCGACGGCCGCTATTTCCCGATTGCCGCCTCCGACAATGCGAGCCGGGCGGCGTCCTGCAACAGCTTCTGTCCGGCCAGCGAGACCAAGGTGGTCTATGGCAGCAACATCGACAGCGCCGCGACCGATAATGGAAAATCCTATTCGGAACTGCCGAACGCGTTCCGCTATCGCACCGAGATCGTGGCGGGGTGCACCTGCAACGGCAAGGACCAGATCGGACTGGCGCCGGTCAAAATCGAGAACGATCCGACCTTGCGCAAGGGCGACATCGTCGCCGGAGAAAACGGCCTCGTCGTCGCCGGCCGCAGCGCCGACAAACGCGGCGCGTCGCTGGAATTTTCGCCGGCCTCGGAGCGCGTGCGCGCGAAATACGAGAGGACGCCTGTCGTGGCCCAGGAGTGAGATCTTCTCCCTCTCCCGCTTGCGGGGGAGGGCCGGGGTGGGGGTGTTGCCGCATAACGGATGTCAGAATTCGGGGAGAGATTTCCCCCACCCGCCGCGCTCTGCGAGCGCGTCGACCTAAGAGCGAGCTTCGCTCGTCTCGACCCCCGCAAGCGGGAGAGGTAAGAGATAGCCTACGCCGCGCGGATCTTGCCGAGGAAATCAGTGACCTGATGGCCGAGCTGCTGGCTCTGCGTCTCCAGTGTTTCGGAGGCGCTCTTGACGTCGTCGGCCGCGGCGGCCGATGCGTCCGCATCGGCCTTCACGCCGATGATGTTGTCGGAGACGTTCTTGGTGCCCTGGGCCGCAAACTGCGTGCTGCGGGTGATCTCCTGCGTCGCCGCGCCCTGTTCCTGCACCGCGGCGGCAATCGCGGTCGCGACCTCGTTGACCTCGCCGATGATGCCGCCGATGCGCTTGATGGCGTCGATGGCTTCGCCCGCGACCTTCTGGATGTCGGAGATCTGCTCGGAAATTTCGTCCGTCGCCTTGGCGGTCTGGCTCGCCAGCGATTTGACTTCGGAGGCCACCACCGCGAATCCTCGTCCGGCCTCACCGGCGCGGGCGGCTTCGATGGTCGCGTTCAGCGCCAGCAGGTTGGTTTGGGCGGCGATGGTGTTGATCAGGCCGACGACTTCGCCGATCCGGCCTGCCGATTTGGCCAGGCCCTGCACGGTGCTGTCGGTTTCGCTGGCCTGGCTGACCGCGCGGCTGGCGATGCCGGCCGCATGCGCGGCCTGCTGGGAGATGTCGTTGATCGAGGCGCTCAACTCTTCCGCGGCGGCCGCGACGCTCTCGACGCTGGTCGAGGCTTCGCCCGACGCCCTTTCGGCGACTTCGACGCGCGCGTTGGTCTGACGGGATACCGTCGACAGGCCGGTGGAGGTGGTACGCATCTGGCCCGAGGCATCGCCGAGCTGGTTCAGCGTCTGGCGGACCATGCTCTCGAACTCGCCGACATGGGTTTCGATCGCCTTCTGGCGCGCCATGGCGCCGGCATTGCGTTCGCGCTCCTGCGCCTCGATTCGGGCCTTGTCGGCGGCCTGCTGCTTGAAGGTTTCCAGCGCACCGGCGAGCGCGCCGATTTCGTCCTTGCGGGCGGCATAACCGGTGTCGACGGCGAGGTCACCGGCCGCGACCTTCAGCATCGCGTCGCTGATGTTATGCAGCGGCTTGATGACACGGCGGGTAACCAGCGTCATCGCGCCGAACGTCAGGGCAAGGGCCGCGGTCAGCAGCGTGAGTTGGAGCACCAGTGAACGCAGCGCCGACGAATATTGCATCGCGCTGTGGTCGCGGGCTGCGTCGAGCGCGCCTTCGGCGACGCCGACGGCGGCGCTGAGACGGCCGACCGTGATCGGGCTCCACTGGTTGGCGGTCAGCTCGGTCTTCTCGCCGGCGAGCAGCGCCTTGAGCAGGCGCTCGCGCAGGTCAAGATAGGACTGTTCGAAATAGGCCTTCTTGGTCGCCTCGATCGCGCTGGCCAGCGCGGGCGGCAATTGCATGCCCGAGGCGGTCAGCTGCAGTGCGTTCCATGCGGCGTCAGCGCCGCCACTGAACTTGATGTGGGCGAGTTGCGTTTCGAGCGGGACCTTGCCGGCGCCCAGCCCGTTGGAAATCAACAGCGACGCTTCGCCGGCAGTGTTACGCAGCAGCCAGGCAACCTGCTTGATGGCGAACAACTGGTCGATCGTGGCGTCCTGATGGTTGACGCTGGCGGCGAGCACGCCCGACAGCTTGTCGAGCGTGGTCAGCAAGCCCTGCGTCGTTTCCATGTACTCCTTGGCGAGCGCCGCGCGCCGCGGCGACGTCGGCTGCGCCATCAGTTCCCAGAATTCCTTCTGCTCGGCCGTCAGGGTCTTGAACAGGCGTTCGAACTCGGGAAACAGCGTGTTCTGGGCGAATTCGGTCTTGCCAAGCAGCGCGAGCGCGTTGCCCATGGCCGGCATTCCGGCGTCGCGGAGCGACCGCAGATATTTATCGATCTCGCTATCGAGCGGCGCGGCGCCGTTCAGCAGCCGATTGGTCGTGGAACGGTCGGTGCGCAGGTTGTGCATCGCTTTGAACATGTTGGCGGAGGCATCCGTGATCACGGAGATGCGGCCGGCCGTCTGCAGTCGCCCCCAGGAATCCCAGGCGTTCGTCGAAAATCCGACCACCACGCAGAAAGAGGTGGCCAGGATGACGGTTTTCAGCAGCGCGGATACGGTCAGACGGTTCAACATGATGCTCCCCCAAAGCTGCCGGCAATCTGTGGGCAAAAGGGTAAATACTTAGGCAGCGCCGCTGCCGTATAACTACGAGGGTTGTTGAAATGATTGGGATTTTTAGATGTTTGGGTCGGTTCCGCGCGTGGAACCCGGCGCGGCCTTTCACGTTAACAAGACACTAACAACGCCTTTCAACGATTGCCGGAGGGGGATCCACGCATGCTAGTCGGCGCACTCGTCACGTTTCTCGTCGTTATCCTGATTCTCTATCTCATCAACCTGCTGCCGCTTGACGGCCGCGCCAAGCAGATCTGCCGAGTCGTCGTGATCGTGCTCGGCGTCATCTCGCTGCTGAAGTACATCGCGGTTTTTTAGCGGGCTGGCATCCGGTCCATCATCCGTCATTGCGAGCGCAGCGAAGCAATCCAGAGCGGCAAACGAGGCTGGATTGCTTCGTTGCTTCGCTCCTCGCACTGACGGTTAAAAGAAAAAAGCCCCGGCGCCAATGGCCGGGGCTTTTCCTTGTCTGATATATGGGCCGTCGCGTTACCCGGCCGCCTTGGCCTCGCGGCGGCGGGCGGTGAGGATGTATTCGGTATAGCCATTCGGCTGCTCGCGGCCCTTGAAGACGAGGTCGCAGGCGGCCTTGAAGGCTGTGCCGTCGAAGGCGGGCGCCATCGGCTTGTAGAGCGCATCGCCCTTGTTCTGGCCGTCGACGACGACAGCCATGCGCTTCAGGGATTCCATCACCTGGGCCTCGGTGACGACGCCATGCGCCAGCCAGTTCGCCAGATGCTGGCTGGAGATGCGCAAGGTGGCGCGGTCTTCCATCAGGCCGACGTCGTGAATGTCAGGTACCTTGGAGCAGCCGACGCCCTGGTCGATCCAGCGCACGACATAGCCCAAAATGCCCTGGCAGTTGTTGTCGATCTCCTGCTTGACGTCGTCGGGTGCCCAGTTCGACTGCGACATCGGAATGGTGAGGATGTCCGAAAGCTTGGCGCGCTGGCCGCCCTTGGTTAGCTCCTGCTGGCGGGCCTGCACGTTGATCTGGTGATAATGCAGCGCATGCAACGTGGCGGCGGTCGGCGACGGCACCCAGGCGGTGGTGGCGCCAGCCTGCGGATGGCCGATCTTCTGCGTCAGCATGTCGGCCATCTTGTCGGGCGCGGCCCACATGCCCTTGCCGATCTGGGCATGCCCGGGCAGGCCGTCGATCAGGCCCATGTCGACGTTCCAGTCTTCATAGGCCTTGATCCAGGGCTGCGCCTTCATGTCGTTCTTGCGGATCATCGGACCCGCTTCCATCGAGGTGTGAATCTCGTCGCCGGTGCGGTCGAGGAAGCCGGTGTTGATGAAGCAGATACGCTTCGAAGCGTTCTGGATGCAGGCCTTGAGGTTGACCGTGGTGCGGCGCTCCTCGTCCATGATGCCGACCTTCATCGTGTTCTCGGGCAGGCCCAGCAGCTTCTCGACTTCGCCGAACAATTCGCAGGTCAGCGCCACTTCGTCGGGACCATGCATCTTCGGCTTGACGATGTAGACCGAGCCGGTGCGGCTGTTCTTCGTCTTGTGCGTGCCCTTGAGATCGTGGATCGCCAACAGGCCAGCGACCGCGGCATCGAGCAGGCCTTCCGGAATTTCCGCGCCCTTGTCGTCGAGCACGGCGTCGGTGAACATGTGGTGGCCGACATTGCGCATCAACAGCAGGCTGCGGCCGTGTAGCGTGAGCTGCTTGCCGTCAGATGTCTTGTAGACGCGGTCGGGGTTCAACGAACGTTTGAGCGTCTTGCCGCCCTTGTCGAAGTCGGCCGAGAGCGTGCCGTCCATCAGGCCGAGCGTATTGCGATAGACCAGCACCTTGTCCTCGGCGTCGACGGCGGCGACCGAGTCTTCCATGTCCAGAATGGTCGACACGGCTGACTCCAGGATCATGTCGGCAACGCCGGCCGGATCGTCCTTGCCGATGGTGTTGCTGCGATCGATTTTCACTTCGACATGCATGCCGTTGTTGACGAGCAGTACGGCAGTCGGAGCGGCGGCATCGCCTTGGTAGCCGGCGAACTGCGCGGCGGTCTTCAATGCTGTCGCGTTGCCGCTCTTCAGCTTCGCCGAAAGCTGGCCTGCGATGACGCTATAGGAGGTCACGTCGGTGTGGCTGCCGGTTGCGAGCGGCACGGCGGCATCGAGGAAGGCCTTTGCCTTGGCGATGACCTTGTCACCGCGCGCCTTGTTGTAGCCCTTGCCAGCTTCGCTCGGATCGTGCGGGATCGCGTCGGTGCCGTAGAAAGCATCATACAGGCTGCCCCAGCGTGCATTCGCAGCGTTGAGGGCGTAGCGCGCGTTGGTCAGGGGCACGACGAGCTGCGGTCCGCAGATCTTGCCGATTTCCTCATCAACATTTGATGTCTCGACCTTGTGGGTCGCCGGCTCCGGCAGCAGGTATCCGATCTCCTTCAGGAACGCCGTGTAGGCATTCATGTCGAACGCCTTGCCCTTGTGGGCGCGGTGCCAGCCGTCGATCTTGGCCTGCAGCGCGTCGCGGAAGGCGAGCAATTCGCGGTTTTTCGGCCCCAGTTTCTTGACGATGGCGGCAAAGCCTGCCCAGAACGCGTCGGGCGTAATCCCGGTTTTGGGGGTCGCCTCCTTGGCGATGAAATCGAACAGCTCGGGGGCGATCTTCAATCCGTTGATATCGACACGCTTCATGATGGGCTTTCTCGAGTAGAAATGGCGTTTGCGGGCTGCTTTTCAGACAAAAGCAGCAAAAAACGCGCCAAAGGGGCCGCGTTGGCAGCCCTTTTAGCGCTAAAGCCCGGTCAAAGAGAAGACCCCAAACGGCCTAGATATTGGCGGCCAGATCGACCAGTTCGTCGAACAGAATGCCGGTCTCGGCCAGCATCCGCTCGATCGCGTCGGTGGCGTCAGTGACCGAGCGGGTCGAAGTGTCGATCTTCAACTCGCATTCGATCGGCGGCTGGTAGTCATTGGTGATTCCGGTGAAGGACGGCAGGGTCCCGGCGCGCGCCTTGGCATAGTGACCCTTGGGGTCGCGACTCTCGCAGACCTCGGCGGGTGCGGCGACATGGATCTCACGGAACGCGGTGTCGGCGATGCGTCGTGCCGCGGCGCGATCCGCAAGCGCAGGCGATACCGCGGCGACGATGGCGATATGTCCGTTGCGCGCCAGATGGGTCGCGACCTCAGCCAGGCGGCGGATGTTTTCGCTGCGGTCCGGCAGAGAAAAGCCAAGATCGCTATTGAGGCCGGCGCGCAAGGTGTCGCCGTCGAGCAGAATGGGCGAGCCGCCATTGCTGAACAGCCGCCGCTCCAGCGCGCGAGCGAGCGTCGATTTGCCGGAGCCCGGCAGGCCGGTCAGCCAGATCACCGCGCCATTGTGCTTGTAGCGCGCCGAGCGCTCCTCGGGACGCAGCGCGGATTCCACCGGCACGATGTCGATGGGAACGGCGCGTTGTCCGGCGTCGACCGACAGCACGAGGCCGCCGCCGGCGATGCGTCCGTTGACCTCGATCACGAGGCGTCCAGTACGCGGATTATCGGAATAGGGATCGGCCGCGATCGGCTGCGCCAGCGAGATGTCGATTTCGCCGACGTGATTGCGCGCGATCGCCTTGGTTTCGGCATTGGAGAGTTCGCCGGGATCGACTGCCTTTTCGATCGCGACCACGCTGGCGCGGCTCTCGCGGGTGCCCAGGCGGATCAGGATCTGATCGCCCTTCGCGAGCTCCTTGTCGTGCAGCCAGAAAATCCGGGCGCGGATGCGTCGTGTGTCGCGCGGAGTAGCGCCAGCGTGCGCAATGACGTCGCCGCGCTCGATGAACAGTTCGCGGTCGAGCGTGATGCCGACCGAGCGGCCGGCGCCATGGCTGCCCGTCAACGGCGTCACCGGCCAGCTCTCGACGGTCTTGATCTTTGCGATCTTGCCGGCGGGCATGATGACGATCTCATCACCGGCGGTAAGGCTGCCGGTTTCGATGCGGCCCGCGACGATGCGCCGGTCGTCGAATTTATAGATCGCCTGCACCGGCAGCCGCAGCGCCAGTTGCTCCAGCGGCCGGGCCGGCTCGAGCACGTCGAGTGCCTCGACCACGGTCGGTCCCTGATACCAATTGATCCGTGGCGTGTGTTCGGCAACGCCGTCGCCGTCGCGCGCGGAAATCGGAATCACCGCCGAAGGCGTCACGCCGAGGGCGATCAGATGCGCCGAAATCTCGTCGCTGATTTCCTTGAAACGGGCAGCGCTGAAATCGACCCGGTCCATCTTGTTGACGACGATGGCGACCTGCCTGATCCCGAGCAGATGCAACAGATAGCCGTGACGCCTGGTCTGGTCGCGCACGCCTTCGAGCGCGTCGATGATCAAGACCGCGCCGTCGGCCTGCGAAGCGCCGGTGATCATGTTGCGCAGAAATTCGGCGTGGCCGGGTGCATCGATCAGCACCACGTCGCGTGAGCGGGTGCGGAAGCGGATCTGCGTGGTGTCGATGGTGATGCCCTGGTCGCGTTCGGTCTGCAGTGCGTCCAGCAGGAACGACCATTCGAACGGCATGCCGCGCCGCGCGCTGACGGCTTTCAGCATTTCCAGCTTGCCCTCGGGCAGGCTGCCGGTCTCGTGCAGCAGCCGTCCGACCAGGGTGGATTTGCCGTGATCGACATGGCCGACAATGACGATGCGCACTTGCGGGCGCGTGGTGCCGTTCGGGGTCGTCGAAACGCTTGCGGGAAGGATCATGTTCATCGGAGCCGCCTAATCCAGAAGTACGTCAGAGATAGCCGGCGACACGCAGCCGCTCGAAAGCATCTTCGGTTTCGTGATCGAGGGCGCGCCCGGCGCGCTCCGGCACCTTGGTGCCGTCAAGCTCAGTCAGGATCTCGTCGATGTTCGACGCTGTCGACGCCACCGGATTGGTGATGTCCTGATCGCCCAGCGAGCGATAGCGCTTGCCATCCTTGGCGAGATAAAGCGGGATGATCGGAATGTTCTCGCGCTTGGTGTAGGCCCAGATGTCGGCTTCGGTCCAATGCAGGATCGGGTGAATGCGCAAGTGCGCGCCGGGCGGCGGCGAGGCGTTGAACTGGTCCCAGAATTCCGGGGGCTGATCGCGGACATCCCAGCCGCCTTCGAGGCCACGTGGCGAGAACACGCGCTCCTTGGCGCGGGTGGCTTCCTCGTCGCGTCTGATACCGGCGATCAATCCGTCAAAACCATATTTGGTCAGCGCCCACTTCAACCCTTCGGTCTTGCGGGCCGCGGAGCGCGCGGCTGGCGGCAAGGTCGGATCGACGGCGTCGATCGGCGGGCAGGGCTCAATCTTGAGATCGAGTTCCCATTCTTTTCCGAAGCGATCACGGAACGCATACATCTCCGGAAATTTCTTGCCGGTGTCGACATGCAGCGCCGGGAACGGCACGCGGCCGAAGAAGGCCTTGCGCGCCAGCCAGATCATCACGTTGGAATCCTTGCCCAGCGACCACAGCAGCGCCAGCTTCTTCAGCCGCGCGAACGCCTCGCGCAAGATGTAGATGCTCTGCGCCTCAAGCTCGTCGAGGTGATCCATCGAGGGCGGCGGCAACCGTCCGGCGGCCAAAATTTGCGGCACGGAAGATGCCTGTTGGAGGTCCGGGCCGCGCAACCGGTCCGAAGCGGATTCCTTGTTGAGAAGATGCATCTCTGAGCCTTGGCCTGAGGAGGCGAAAATTCTATAGTTGCGCTGCAATAGAGAAGAAATAATTTTCTCTTTGCGGCCATTGAACGAGACATATATAGAAAATAATTCCAGTCAACCCCGGAAGTAGGGGAAGCGAGTTTCGAATGCGATTCCTGCCCGTGTTCCTCGATCTGCAAAGCGGCGTGGTGCTGCTCGTCGGCGCTGGCGAGCTGGTGCGCGCGAAATTGCGCTTGCTGACATCGGCCGGCGCGCGGGTTCGCTGGTTCGCGACCGACGGCAATCATGATCTCGCAGGGCTCGACGATGCCGACGTGGCGCGGATCGAAGCTGTGTCGGGCGACCCGCTCACGGCAGACCTCTCGAACGTGATCGCAGTGCTCTGCGCCGGCGCGGGCGATATTGGTGTTGCGATGTCGGTGCGCGCCAAGGCAGTCGGCCTGCCCGTCAACGTGATGGACGATCTCGCGCATTCGACCTTCATCTTTCCCGCGATCGTCGATCGTGGCGATGTTGTCGTTGCAGTCGGTACCGGCGGTGCTTCGCCGGTGGTGGCGCGCCGTGTGCGTGAGAGCATCGAGGCGGTGCTGCCGGCGCGCATTGGCGATCTCGCCACCTTCATCGGCGGCTTTCGCAAATCGATGCATGCGCGCATTCCTGAATTCGCGCTGCGCCGCCGTTTCTGGGAACGCGTGATCGACGGTCCGATCGGCGCGCTGGTTCTGGCCGGGCGCAAGACTGAGGCTGAAACCGCGCTCAACGAAATTGCCGATCCTTCCGTTTTTGCCGGCGCCAATGAACAGGGCAAGGCCAGGGGTTGGGTGACGCTGGTTGGCGCCGGACCTGGTGATGCCGATCTGCTCACCATCAAGGGGCTGCGCGCGCTGCAGGACGCCGACGTCGTTTTCTATGATGAACTGGTGTCGCCTGATGTTCTCGATCGCATCCGCCGCGACGCTTCGCGCGTTCCGGTCGGCCGCCGTGTCGGCAAGCCCGGCATCGGCCAGGAGGCGGTCAACCGCTTGCTGATCGACGCGGCGAAAGCCGGCCAGCGCGTGGTGCGATTGAAGGGCGGCGACAGCTTCATCTTCGGCCGCGGCGGCGAGGAAATCGAAGCGCTGCGTGAAGCCGGCGTTGCCTATTCGGTGGTGCCCGGCATTACCGCCGGTCTTGGCGCTGCCGCGCAATTCGAGGCGCCTCTGACGTATCGCGGCGAAGCGCTGCGCATCACCTTCCTGACCGCGCACAAGGCCGAGGATGCCGGCAAGGTGGATTGGTCGGTGCTGACAGACAAGAAAATGACCATCGTGGTCTACATGGGCATGACGGCGGCGCCGTCGATCCGTGAAGGCCTGCTGGCGGCGGGCCGCTCGCCGCAGACGCCGGTCGGCGTTTTCGCGCGGGTGACGCGGCCGGATGCGCAGGCCGCGGTCGGCACGCTCGAACAGCTTCCCGATCTGGTCGAACAGATCGACGGCGGTCCCGCCGTTCTCCTCATCGGCGACGTGGTTGCGCATTCCGCGCCATGGCGCCTGTCCAACCCTGGCGAACAAGCCTATCTCAACGACGTGATCTCCAACCTGCTGGAAGCTGCCGAATGACCTCTCCGCTCGAACAAAAGAAAATCAAACTATCGGGCCCGTCGATGGTGACCGCGAACCGGACCTGGGATGGCGCCGTGATCTACCGCACCACCCATCAGGGTTGGTCGGCGGATCTGTCGGATGCCGCTGTTGTCCGGACTTCCGATGAAGCCCGCGCGCTGCTCGCCGAATCCGTTGCCGATGACGTCGGCGCGATCGGTGCCTATATTGCTCCGGTCGAAATCAGGGACACCGGCAAGATCGGGCCCGGCAACCTTCGTGAGCAGATCCGGTCGGAAGGCCTGACCATCGATGTTCCGGTTCCGGCGCAAGCCTGATCCATCAAAGGCTGATCCATTATGTACGCATATGACGAACTCGACCGCACGCTGATCAACGAACGCGTCTCCGAATTCCGCGACCAGGTGAAGCGCCGCCTCTCCGGGGAGCTCACCGAGGACGAATTCAAGATGCTTCGCTTGCAGAATGGCGTCTATCTGCAACTGCACGCCTACATGTTCCGCGTCGCCATTCCCTACGGCACGCTGTCTTCGAAGCAGTTGCGCGCGCTGGCGCACGTCGCGCGCCGCTACGACCGCGGTTATGGCCATTTCACCACCCGGCAGAACATCCAGTACAACTGGATCAAACTCGCCGAATTGCCGGACGCGCTGGCGTATCTGGCCGAAGTCGGCATTCACGCCATGCAGACCTCGGGCAACAACACCCGCAACGTCACCTCAGACCAGTGGGCTGGCGTCGCTCCAGGCGAAGTCGAGGATCCCCGCATCTGGTCGGAAATCCTGCGCCAGTACACGACGCTGCATCCGGAATTCTCGTTCCTGCCGCGCAAGTTCAAGTTCGCGATCACCGCCTCCGACCATGACCGCGCGGCGATCAAGATCCACGATATCGGCCTGCGCCTGCACAAGAACGCCGACGGCGAGACCGGCTTCGAAGTGCTGGTCGGCGGCGGCCTCGGCCGCACGCCGTTCATCGGCAAGACCATCAAGCCGTTCGTCCACGGCCGCGATCTCTTGAGCTATGTCGAGGCGATCCTGCGCGTCTACAATCAGTATGGCCGCCGCGACAACATCTACAAGGCGCGGATCAAGATCCTCGTCCACGAACTCGGCATCGAAAAATTCGCCAGGGAAGTCGATGATGAGTGGAAGCAGATGAACGACGGCGCGCTGACGCTGGATAACGCCGTCATCGAGGAGATCCGTTCGCGCTTCTCCTATCCGAATTACGAAAAGCTGCCGCATATGCCGGACGAGCTGAAGCAGGCGGCGCACGATCCGAAATTCGAGGCGTGGCGGAAGAACTCGGTGTTTCCGCACAAGGTGCAGGGCTATTCGATCGTGACGCTGTCGCTGAAGCCGGTGGGTGGGCCTCCGGGCGACGCCACCGCCGACCAGATGGACGCGATCGCGGATCTCGCCCAGAAATATTCGTTCGGCGAAATTCGTGTCGGCCATGAGCAAAATCTCGTACTGCCCCATGTCGCCAAGCGCGACCTGCCGGTGCTGTGGAAGGCGCTCGACAAAATCGGCGTCGCGACGCCGAACATCAATCTGGTGACCGACATCATCGCCTGCCCGGGCCTGGACTATTGCTCGTTGGCCAATGCGCGTTCGATCCCGATCGCGCAGGAATTGACCCGGCGTTTCGCCAACCACGAAACCGCCAACCTGATCGGGCGACTGCACATCAATATTTCCGGCTGCATCAACGCCTGCGGGCATCACCATGTCGGCCACATCGGCATTCTCGGCGTCGAGAAGAACGGCGAAGAATTTTACCAGATCACGATCGGCGGCCGTGCCGACGAGAACGCCCAGATGGGCACCCTGATCGGCCCGTCGGTGCCTTACGCCGAAGTTGCCGACGTGATCGAAGACATTGTCGAAGCTTATCTGGCGCTGCGCGACCGTCCCGAAGAGCTGTTCGTGGATACGGTCAAGCGGCTCGGTGTCGAACCATTCAAGGAGCGGGTTTATGCCACTCGTTAAAAAGAACGCAGGAAATCGTCGGCGATCTCTTTGTCCCTGTCGCCGATGGCGCAGAACTTCCGGGCGACGGTGCGATCCTGATTTCCGCGGCGCGGTTCCTCGAAGATCCCGAAACGCTATCGAAGCGTGCCGGCAAGACCGGCGTGATCTGGCCAAACAACCGCGACCTCGACGACCTCGTGCCGTATCTCGATCGGCTGGCGGCGGTGGCACTGGTGTTCCCGTCGTTCCGCGACGGTCGCGCCTATAGCCAGGCCCGCCTGCTGCGCGAGCGCCATGGCTATGAAGGCGAGCTGCGCGCCACCGGGCAGGTGTTGCGCGACCAGTTTGTGTTCATGCTGCGCGCCGGCTTCGACGCGTTTGAAGTGAAAAAGCAAAGCGATGCGGAGGCGTTTGCTTCGACTGCCAGGCGCTACTCGGTGTTTTATCAGCCGACCGGCGACGGCCGCGTCACCGCGCTCAATCGGCGGATGCAACTGCGTCATTCGGAGAGTGCCGGCCAGTGAACGCGCTTTCGAAACAATCCCCGACCGAACCGGCTACCAATGTGTGGTCGGCGCAGGTGCTCGATCGCGCGCTGCGCGAGGCATCGCCTGCGAAAGTCATCGAGACCGCGCTGGAGACCGTTGGCCGCGAGCAACTCGCGCTGGTGTCGTCGTTCGGCACGGAATCGGCTGCACTGCTCAAGGTGATGGCGGACGTCGATCCGGCGATCCCCGTGGTTTTCCTCGATACCGGTTGGTTGTTCGAGGAGACGCTGGCCTATCGCGACACGCTGATCGCAACCTTGGGCTTGCGCGACGTTCGCTCCATCAAGCCGCTGGAAGAAACGCTGACGCGCGAAGATCCCGACCGTGAATTGTGGTTCTCCGATCCCGACGCCTGCTGCCGCATCCGTAAAGTGGAACCGCTGGCGCGGGCGCTGCAGCCGTTTTCGGCCTGGATCAACGGGCGCAAACGGTTCCAGGGCGGCGGACGGGCGGATATCCCGGTCGTTGAGGACGACGGCGCGAAGTTGAAATTCAACCCGTTCGCCAATGTGTCGCGCGAGGAGATCGACGCGATCTATCAGCTCGCAAAGCTGCCGCCGCATCCGCTGGTCGCATCGGGTTACCTGTCGGTCGGATGCATGCCGTGTTCGAGCCGAACCGCTGCGGGTGAAGACGCGCGCGCCGGCCGTTGGCGCGGCCGCGCCAAGACGGAATGTGGCATTCACACGACGAAAACTTCCTAGAAGCTGCACTTCATAGAACAGGGCCCCTGCGACATCGCAAACATTGAAATGCGGTTTCGTTGACTTAAGATCGTTTCGCCACGACTTATTCTCTCCAGGTTTTCGCTGACAACGGCGTCACGTTCGAATGGAGATGAGATGATCCGTCGTATTTTGCCGCTGGTCGCGGGATTGCTCTGGGCGAGTTCGGCAATCGCTGCCGATATCAACCTGCTCAACGTCTCCTACGATCCGACGCGCGAGCTCTATGTCGATTTCAACAAGGCGTTCGCGGCGGCCTATCAGAAGGACACCGGCAAGAGCGTCGAGATCAAGCAGTCGCATGGCGGCTCCGGCTCGCAGGCGCGCGCCGTGATCGACGGGCTGCAGGCCGATGTGGTGACGCTGGCGCTGGCCTACGACATCGACGCCATCGCCGCCAAGGGACTGCTGGCGCCGGACTGGCAGAAGCGCCTGGCGCTCAATGCCTCGCCCTATACCTCGACGATCGTGTTCCTGGTGCGCAAGGGCAACCCCAAGGGCATCAAGGACTGGGACGATTTGATTAAATCCGGCGTCAGCGTCATCACGCCGAACCCGAAGACATCCGGCGGCGCGCGCTGGAACTATCTCGCCGCATGGGGCTACGCGCAGAAGAAGTTCGGATCTGCCGACAAAGCCAAGCAATTTGTCGGCGATCTCTACAAGAACGTGCCGGTGCTCGATACCGGTGCACGCGGCTCGACCGTTACGTTCGTCGAACGCGGCGTCGGCGACGTGCTGCTGGCGTGGGAGAACGAAGCGTTCCTGGCGCAACGCGAGTTCGGCAAGGACAAGTTTGAGATCATAGCGCCGCCGCTGTCGATTCTCGCGGAGCCGCCCGTGGCTGTCGTCGACAAGGTTGCCGACAAAAAAGGCACCCGCGACGTCGCCGAGGCCTATCTGAAATATTGGTATACCAAGGAAGGTCAGGAAATTGCCGCACGCAATTCCTACCGTCCGCGCGATCCGGAGATCGCCAAGGAGTACGAAAAATCTTTCGCCAAGGTTGAACTTTTCACCATCGACGACGTTTTCGGTGGTTGGACCAAGGCGCAGAAGGACCATTTCGCCGAAGGCGGGATTTTCGACCAGATCTACAAGAACTGATTTGTTGAAGGTCGATCAGGGGGATTTGTGACTACAGCGGTCGCACGGCGTTCCAGCCTGCCAGGGTTCGGTCTCACCATGGGACTGACCCTGACATGGCTTTCGGTCATCATTTTGATTCCGCTCGCCGCCTTGTTTCTCAAGACCTTCGAACTGTCGTTCGAGCAGTTCTGGGGCATCGTCACCAGCCGCCGCACGCTGAACGCACTGAAGATTTCGTTCGGCCTGTCGTTTGCCGCAGCCCTCGTCAATCTGGTGATGGGAACGATCATTGTCTGGGCGCTGGTGCGCTATCGATTCCCGGGCCGGCGGCTGTTCGACGCCATCGTCGATATTCCCTTTGCTCTGCCGACGGCGGTCGCCGGCGTGGCGCTGACGCAACTGTTCGCGCAAAAGGGCTGGCTCGGCGCGCCGCTGGCCGAACTCGGCATCAAGGTCGCGTTCACGCCGACCGGCATTTTCATCGCGATGATCTTCATCGGCATCCCCTTCGTGGTGCGCACCGTGCAGCCGGTGCTGATCGACCTCGATCCTGAAATCGAGGAGGCTGCCGCCAGTCTCGGCGCCAACCGCTGGCACACGATTTTCCGGGTGATCCTGCCCGGGCTCCTTCCGGCGTTGATGACGGGATTTGCGCTGGCGTTCGCACGCGCGGTCGGCGAGTACGGCTCGGTCATCTTCATCGCCGGCAATCTGCCGAACGTCTCGGAAATCGCGCCGCTGTTGATCGTGATCCGGCTCTCCGAATTCCGCTATGCCGACGCCACCGCGATTGCGGTCGTCATGCTGCTGGCTTCGTTCTTGATTATCTTCGCCGTCAATCGCCTGCAGCGCTGGGCGCAGAACCGCACGCCGGTGCATTGATGGATTTGGTAACGCCGCTTCAACGGACCGAGATGACCTCTCCCATCGGGAGAGGTCGGCGCATCGCGCCGGGTGAGGGGACTGGTCTAACGATAGACCGTACCGCCTCACCCCAGCCCTCTCCCCATGGGAGAGGGAGCGCACCTGCGTCCGTGTCGCGCAGAGACCTGCGCACCGAGCCGGGCCCGATACGTTTCGTCATCATTGCGCTCGCGGTCACGTTCCTCTCCGTTTTCGTGGTGCTGCCGCTGGTCGTGGTGTTCGCGTCGGCGTTTTCTAAAGGCGTCGGCGCCTATTTCAGTGCGCTCGCCGAGCCCGAGGCGCTGGCGGCGATCAAGCTGACGCTGCTGGTGGCGGCGATCTCAGTCATCCTCAATCTCGTCTTCGGCGTGATCGCGGCCTGGGCGATCTCGAAATTTGATTTCCGCGGCAAGACGTTCCTGATCACGCTGATCGACCTGCCGTTCTCGGTCAGTCCGGTGATCTCGGGCCTCGTCTTCGTGCTGCTGTTCGGCGCGCAGGGCTATTTCGGTCCGTGGTTGCAGGCGCACGACATCCACATCTTGTTCGCGGTGCCCGGCATTGCACTCGCGACCATCTTCGTGACCTTCCCGTTCGTCGCGCGTGCGCTGATCCCGCTGATGCAGGAGCAGGGCACGCAGGAGGAAGAAGCCGCCATCTCGCTCGGCGCATCCGGCCTGCAGACGTTCTTCCGCGTCACGCTGCCCAATATCAAATGGGGCCTGCTGTATGGCGTGCTGCTCTGTAACGCGCGCGCCATGGGCGAGTTCGGCGCGGTGTCCGTGGTGTCCGGCCACATTCGCGGCGAGACCAACACCATGCCGCTGCTGGTCGAGATTCTCTACAATGAATACCAATTCGTATCGTCGTTTGCGATTGCGTCGCTGCTGGCGATGTTGGCGTTGATCACGCTGGTCGTGAAGACCGTTCTCGAGCGACGTCTCGACGAAGGACAAATCCCGCATGACCATTGAAGTCAAAAACATCGTCAAGAAGTTCGGCGCCTTCGCAGCGCTCGACAACGTCGACCTCAAGGTCGCCCAAGGCGAATTGCTGGCGCTGCTCGGGCCGTCCGGTTCGGGCAAGACGACCTTGCTGCGGATCATCGCCGGCCTCGACTGGCCCGATTCCGGCGAGGTGTCGATCGACGGCGAGGACGCGCTGGCGCGCGGCGCCAGCGAACGTCAGGTCGGATTCGTGTTCCAGCATTACGCGCTGTTCCGCCACATGACGGTGTTCGAGAACGTTGCCTTCGGCCTGCGCGTGCAGCCGCGCGCGATCCGCAAGGACGAGGCCACGATCCGCGCCCGCGTCAAGGAATTGCTCGACTTGGTGCAACTCGACTGGCTGGCGAACCGTTACCCCAGCCAGTTGTCCGGTGGGCAGCGGCAGCGCATCGCATTGGCCCGCGCACTTGCGATCGAGCCCCGCATCCTGCTGCTCGATGAGCCCTTCGGCGCACTCGACGCCAAGGTGCGCAAGGAGCTGCGGCAATGGCTGCGCTCGCTGCATTCGGAAATCCACGTCACTTCGATCTTCGTCACCCATGACCAGGAGGAGGCGCTCGAAGTCGCCAACCGCGTGGTGGTCATGGACAAGGGCCGCATCGAGCAGATCGGCACGCCAGGCGAAGTCTATGACAGTCCGGCGACCGCTTTCGTCCACGGCTTCATCGGCGAATCCATCGTGCTGCCGGTCGATGTCAGCGGCGGATCGGTGCGGCTCGGCGGCCGGCCGCTCAACATCGCGGCCAATGGCGCCGCGTCGGGGGCCTCAAGACTGTTCGTCCGCCGCCATGACATGCAGATCGGTCCAGCCGGATCGGGCGCGCTCGAAGGCGCGGTGCGCCATGTCCGCTCGTTCGGCCCGATCCAGCGGGCAGAGGTCGCGCTCTCGGGCGGCGAGGCCAATACTGTGATCGAGATCGACGCGCCCCGGGACCGGGAACTTCAGGCCGGCGAAATCGTCAGCCTGCAGCCCCGCCGCTACCGCATTTTTGCCGCGCAGGATTAGTCCGAATCGGGCCTGATCGGCCCGCCGTTCACCATTCAGCCACGGTTGGTATGCAACAACGGCAGACCATTCTGGGGATTCGGCGATCATGCGGGCGATAGCCGGCCATATTCGCGCTTTTGGCATTGAGCGGCTGCATGGCTGACACCCAGGCGCCGGAACAGCCGACCATGTATCTCAGCATGGCCAATGGCGGGGCTACGCTGGATTCGCAGGCCGCGGCCTCGATGATCTCGCTGTACCGGCAGAACAACGGCCTCGGCGCCGTGGTGGTCGACCCCGATCTGATGAAACTGGCGGAGCAGCAGTCGCAGGCGATGGCCGGCCGCAACAAGCTCGATCACGACGTGAAGGGCCCGCTGGAGAAGCGGCTGGGCGCTTCCGGCTATCCCGCCAAGCTGGCGGTCGAGAACGTCTCGGCCGGCTACCACACGCTGGCGGAAGCGTTTTCGGGCTGGCGCGATTCACCGCCGCACAAGGCCAATATGCTCAAGAACGGTGTCACAAAATTGGGCATCGCGGCGATCTACGCTCCAAACACCAAATACAAGGTGTTCTGGACGCTCATTCTTGCATCAACCTGAAGCCAGATCCGAACCTTTGCGGCCGAGCCGGCACCAAGGTAGGTAGCGGTTTTCCAGGAAGTTGATGTTCAATCAAAGCGATAAATTCGGCGTGATCATTGCATCGATCTGGCCGATTGACGCCGTCGCGAACTGCCGCCACGGTGCTAAAGTCATTGTCCTCTAGTTGACGGTCCCGATGGATAATTCCGATTCCGCGCCCGCAACGACACCTGCCAATGCGATGCGTGTGCTGGTGCTGCAAGGCGGCGGCGCGCTTGGCTCTTACCAGGCTGGCGCCTTTCAGGCGCTTGTGCCGCGCCGGGTTCGAACCGGAATGGGTCGCAGGCATCTCGATCGGTGCGATCAACTCCGCGATCATCGCCGGCAACGAAGCCAACAAACGCGTCGATCGGCTGAAGGAATTCTGGGACATGGTTTCGTCCCCGGTGTCCTGGAATCCGATCACGCCGGGCGAACGGGCGCGTTCGCTGTTCAACGAGACCAGCGCCGCTCTGATCGCGACCTTCGGCGTGCCCGGCTTCTTCACGCCGCGGCTTCCGCCGGCGCCGCTGTGGCCGCCGGGCAGCCCGAAGTCGCAGAGCTACTACGACACTTCGCCGCTGAAAAAGACGCTGGAGCGTCTGGTCGACTTCGATCGCATCAACGATCTGAAGACCCGCCTCAGCGTCGGCGCGGTCGGCGTCACATCGGGCAATTTCAGGTATTTCGACAATTACGAATTCAAGAAGCTCGGCAAGAAGATCGGCCCCGAGCACATCATGGCATCAGGTGCATTGCCGCCGGGCTTTCCCTCCATCGTGATTGAAGGCGAGCACTACTGGGACGGCGGCATCAGCTCCAACACGCCGCTCGATTTCGTGCTGGATGAGGAGACCGGCCGCGATCTCCTGATCTTCCAGGTCGACCTGTTCAGTGCGCGCGGTGAATTGCCGGTGTCGCTGCTCGAGGCAGCCGAGCGCGAAAAGGACATTCGCTTTTCGAGCCGCACGCGCATGAACACCGACAAGAACAAGCAGATTCACAACGCCCGCATGGCGGTGCGCGACTTGATCGGAAAATTGCCGGATTATCTGAAGAACGATCCGTCGGTCGAATTGCTGCGCAAGGCGTCCAAGGAAAACACCGTCACCGTGGTGCACCTGATCTACAAGAGCAAGAATTACGAATCCTCATCCAAGGACTACGACTTCTCGCATGTCGGCGTGGTCGAACACTGGAATGCGGGCGTCCGGGACGTGCATTTGTCGATGCGTCACAAAGAATGGCTAGAACGGCCGCAGTCCGGGGAAACCATGGTGACCTACGATCTGACGGGGGACGTTTCTGCGGCCCCCAAAGGCAAAAAGGAGTGAAGGAAAAATGGGTACTTTGACAGGCAAGACCGCCGTTGTGACGGGATCGACCAGCGGCATCGGATTGGCCTATGCGCGCGCCTTCGCCGGCGCCGGCGCCAATATCGTGATCAACGGCATGGGCGTGCCCGCCGATATCGAGAAGGAACGTTCCGCCATCGAGACCGATTTCAAGGTCAAGGCCGCCTATTCGCCGGCCGATATGACCAAGCCGGCCGAGATCGCCGAAATGATCGCGCTTGGCGAATCCACCTTCGGTTCGGTCGATATCCTCGTCAACAATGCCGGCATTCAGTTCGTGTCGCCGATCGAGGAGTTTCCGCCGGAGAAGTGGGAAGCGATCATCGCGATCAACCTGTCGTCGGCGTTCTACGGCATCCGTGCCGCGGTGCCCGGCATGAAGAAGCGCGGCTGGGGCCGCATCATCAACACCGCGTCCGCGCATTCGCTGGTGGCTTCGCCGTTCAAGTCGGCCTACGTTTCGGCCAAGCACGGCATCGCCGGCCTCACCAAGACCGTGGCGCTCGAACTCGCGACCTTCAAGGTCACCTGCAACTGCATCAGCCCCGGCTATGTCTGGACGCCGCTGGTCGAGCACCAGATTCCGGAGACCATGAAGGCGCGCAACCTGACCAAGGAGCAGGTCATTCACGACGTGCTGCTGGCGGCGCAGCCGACCAAGGAGTTCGTCACCTCCGAGCAGGTCGCAGCTCTGGCGCTGTTCCTGTGCGGCGACGATGCGGCGCAGATCACCGGCACCAACCTGTCGATCGACGGCGGCTGGACCGCGGAATAGGCGTACAGGTCATGCCCCGCGAAAGCGGGGCATCCAGTACGCCGTGTCCGGCATCGTTGATCTAACTGACAACTGCGAATACTGGATCACCCGCTTCCGCGGGTGGTGACAGCTAAATTGGGTCATGCAGATATGAGCGCCCCGCGGCGCCTCAGTGGCCAGCGCTCCGGGCAAAGGCCATCATGCTGTCCGGCGACAAATTCAGTTCGCCGGATGCCAGTTTGCCGGCGACCACAATCAGAACCGACGCCAGTGCGACGCGCAGCACCTTCTCCGGCACGCGCACGGCGCAGTAGCTGCCGATCACGATGCCGGGCAGCGAGCCGATCAGCAACACGCCCATCAGCGGCCAGTCGACCGCGCCCAACGCCCAGTGGCCGATGCCGGCGACCAGAGTCAGCGGTACCGCATGGGCGATGTCGGAGCCGACGATGCTCGCCATCGGCAGGCGCGGGTAGAGCAGCAGCAGCGCGGTGACGCCGACGGCGCCGGCTCCCACCGAAGAAATTGAGACCAGCACGCCGAGCGCCACGCCGATCACTACGGTCAAGCGGGCGGTCGTGGCGTCGTCGAGCTTCTCCAGGCGCTGGCGGTATCGATCCATGATCGACTTGCGGAAGATCAGCGATATCGCGGTCAGCACCAGCGCAAAGCACAGCACCAGATTGACCAGGCTGCGCTCGGCTGCGCCGTTGAGATCGAGCTGCGACATCACAACAAGCGTCAGGACGCTTGCCGGGATGCTGCCGCTGGCGAGGCGAAGGACCGCCGGCCAGTGAATGCTGCGCGCCCAGCCATGCACCAGGCTGCCGCCGGTCTTGGTCGCGGCAGCGTACAGCAGATCGGTACCGACCGCCGTGGTCGGATGAATGCCGAACAGCAGGATCAGCAACGGTGTCATCAATGAGCCGCCGCCGACGCCGGTCATCCCGACGAGGACGCCGACGCCGAAGCCCGATGCGACGTAAAGTGGATCAATCATTCTAGGATCAAGTCTCGGTTAGCACAAACCACTATATAGCAGTGCGGGGGCGAGATGCTTCCTGCTGAAATAGATGACATGAAATAAGAATGTTTCATGCGCGCGCCGGATTTCAGTGGTTATTTTCCCCAATTAGCCGACGCTCGGCGGAATTTGGTGCTGGGTTGCCGGTATCCGGAGAAACCAAAAAGACCAGTTCGAACAGTGGCTGCTTTGAGGCAGGCATCGCGCTGGCATGTTGTATGGCAGGCGCGGGGATAGCCGCCCGGAATTAGCGCTTGCCGAACGCCAGTACGTGCAAGCCGAGGCGCTGCCGGACGATCCAGAACAGCAATACGGTCTCGAACGCCAGCGAGATTGAGGTCGCGGCCGCGGCGCCATGGCCGCCGAAGCGCGGCACCAGGCATACGCACAACACGACGTTCATGACGAAGGCCAGCGCATAGGCCAGCGCGCAGATGTGCTGATGGCCGAGCATGTTGAGCAGCCGCTCGACCGGCCCGATCGCCGAGCGCACCAGAAGGCCGATCGCGGCAATGAACATGATGTCGTAGCCGACCACGAAGTGCGGGCCGAACAGCCACAGCAGCGGCTTGCCCAGCGCCAGCAGGGCCATGGTCGCGGCCAGCGAAGGCCAGAACGTCCACTGGATCGCGTGCATCACATAGGCCGACAGCCGCGCCTTGTCGCCGAGCGCGTGATATTCGGCAAAGCGATGCGCTGTCGTCGCCGACATCGCGTAGTGAATGAAGGACACCAGCGCCAGCGTCTTCACCACGGCGAAATAGACGCCGACTTCCTCCGAGGAGCGGAACTGCTGCAGCACCAGCACGTCGGTGTAGGACAGCAGCAGATAAAAACTCTCGACCAGCAGGATCGGCAGCGAGACCGCGAGCCAGCCGCGGAAGTCATAGGCCTTCGGGCCCGCCTCGATGTGGCCCTTGAGCCTGCGGTTGAGCACGATCATCTGGCCGATCATCGCGATCCATACCGCGGCGGCGCTCGCCAGCATCGCGGCGGTGGCGCCGAGATTGAAGCCGAGCATGAACGCGCCGGCAGTCAAGCCGATGATCAGCGACTGGCGCACGATGAATTGCGGCATCAGGCCGAGCCGCATCCAGTCATGCGAACGTGCGATGCCGTCCTGGGTGTTGGCGACGACGAAGGCCGGCAGCGTCAGGCAGCCGATATAGAGCGGCAGAACAGCGTTGGCATCGATCCACGGCGACAGTCCCTTGACCACGCCCGCAAGCCCGAGCGAGACCACGGAGGATACCGCGAACGTCATCCAGCGGCTGCCGGAGAGGAAGCCGCGCAGCAGCGCATGATCGCCGCGGGTGCGGTATTCCGGAATGATCTTCTGCGCCGATGCCGAGATGCCGAAATCCATCATGCTGCCGAACAGCAGCACCCAGGTCCAGACGTAGACATAGACGCCGTAATCCGAACCGCCCATCCAGCGTGCGAGCAGGATCTGCGAGAAGTAGGCAAGTGCGGCGCTGAGGACGCGGATGATGAAGATCGTGCCGGCCAGCCGTTTGGTGACCGAGGCTTCGCCCGAGCCGCCAAGCAAGGATCGCAGCGCAGGCCGATCACACCGGCAGGCGAAGCGGTTGCGGATTGCGAATCCATCACGGCCACAGCGGAACATCCCCGAAACGCGCCGCGAGGCGGCGGCGAGGTTTTGGTCTATCAACGACTCGTTAAGATTCGGTTGGGCGGGATGCTTCCCCGCTGTCGTCCCGGCCAAGCGAAGCGCGACCTCAGTGTGCAACTGCGCATCGGGGGACCCATAACCACAGGGCTAGCTGGAGAACCAGGCATCCAACACACTGCTTCACAACCACGGCCGCGGTGTATGGGTCCCCGCGTTCGCGGGGACGACGAAGCCGTCAATTCAAATTAACATTGAACTCATAGGCGCGGTCGCCGCCGACCAGCGTCAGTTTGAGTGCGGCGCCGTCGGCGCTGGCGCCGGGCGGCAGGCCGTCGAGTTCGAAGGCAAACCGCTTCACTCCGGGCGGGCCGTGCTCGACGAGTTTGGGCACCGGCAGCGCCCAGTCCGGCGTCGGCCCCTCCACGAACAGGCTGACGTCCTTGCGTTTCGGGGGCAGTGACGTCGACCAGCACGTTGGTCTTTCCGTCGCGCTTGACGTCGAGGATGGTGAGCGGATTGGGATCGCCGACATTGGCGGGCTTCGGCACGGCATTGAGCGCTTCCGACAGCGTGCCGTCCTCGGTGCTGGCGACGCTGGAGAAGGCGAGCTCGGCATTGGCGTCGACGGGAATGCAGATCTTTTCGCAGACCGCGTAATTGATACTGGCGCGCAGCGTCACCGGCTCTGTCGGCGTTTTTGGCCACGATCCGCAGCGGCAGCACGAGTTGCTGCGTGTAGCCGAGCGAAGTGCCGCCCGCACCGTCGTCGAATTTGCGTGGCGCCGGCCACAGCACGGTCACGGCTTCGACATTGTCCGACTTGGAGAAGTCGAAGCGCGGCGGGACGCCGGAATCGCCGGGCGTCCGCCAATAGGTGTGCCAGCCCGGCTGCAGTTGAATGGCCACGCCGCCGAGCAACACCGCGCCGCTACGCGATCCCGCCAGCAGCCGGACGGCGGAGTGCGCGTCGCGCTGCCACGGCGAGGCATCCTCGGCGCGAACCTCGATTGCCGCACATGCGACAGACAATATGGCGGTGGCGCCAAGCGCGGCGCGGAAGGGAACCGTGACGATCATGAGACGTCTTTACAGGCAAGTTTCGCCGCAAACCATTGAATTGCGTGTGATCCGCGACCGAATGGCACCGCAAGCTTGATTGACAGAAACGGCACCCGATATCAGGATATGAATCAGCATGAGAGGCCTTTGCGGATGAGCCCTGAAGGCAAGAAATCGAAGCCCGCCCGCCGCAAGCCGGCCGGCATTGGCGATAATTCGCCCGATGACGGCTATCTGGACGGCCAGTTGCTGATCGCGATGCCGGTCATGGGCGATCCGCGCTTCGAACGTTCGGTGATCTATATGTGCGCGCATTCGGCCGAGGGGGCGATGGGCATCATCGTCAACCGTCCGGCAGGCAGCATCGATTTTCCGGGACTGCTGGTGCAACTCGACATCATCAAGCGCGCGCGACCAGATCACGCTGCCGGAAACCGCCGAGAGCATGAAGGTGCTGAAGGGCGGCCCGGTCGATACCGGCCGCGGCTTCGTGCTGCATTCGAGCGATTTCTTCATCAAGGACGCGACGCTCAACATCGACGACGGCATCTGCCTGACCGCGACCGTCGATATCCTCAAGGCGATCGCCAAGGGAACCGGACCCAAGCACGCGATCCTGGCGCTCGGCTATGCCGGCTGGGCGCCGGGCCAGCTGGAAGACGAAATCCAGCACAATGGCTGGCTGCATTGCGACGCCGATCCGGACCTGATCTTCGGCGACGACGTCGATGAAAAATACCTGCGCGCGCTGCGCAAGATCGGGATCGATCCCGGCATGCTCTCGAACGAGGCCGGGCACGCGTAGCGTTGGCTCGCGTCTGGCACATTCCGCGTCGTCCCTGCGAACGCAGGGACCCATAACCACCGACGTCAGTTGTTTTAGTTGATGACTGCTCCAGACGCCTCACAGATAGGTCACGGCGTATGGGTCCCCGCGTTCGCCGGGACGACGATGCAGTTAGGAGCCTTACTCCGCCGCCTGCTGCGCCACCGTCGGCATCGGTGCCCGCTACCGTGGCGCGGCGCATGTCGCGGGGCTGCGACTGGTCGTAGCGGCGGACGCGGTGCATGGTCTGGCGGTTGTCCCACATGATCGAGGTCGTGCACGCGTCCATTTGTGGACGTAGACGAATTCCGGCTGCGTCGCGTGCTCGGTGAGATCGCGCAGCAACAGCCGTGCCTCGGGCACGGTCATGCCCTTGATGGCGCCGGCATGGGATGAGAGATACAGCGACTTGCGGCCGTGCACCGGATGGGTCCGCACCAGCCGCTGCAGCACCGGCTTGAACATCTCCTTTTCCTCGTCGGTGTAATCGAGGAAGCCGAGCGATCCGCGCGAATACATCAGCGAGTGTTCGCAGATCATGTCCTCGATCTCGGCCTTGGTCTCGTCGTCGAGCGCGTCATAGGCCGCGCGCATGTCGGCGAATTCGGTGTTGCCGCCCTTCGGGTTCACCACCCGCGCCGACAGCAGCGAGAATTTCGCCGGGATCGGACGGAACGAGCTGTCGGAATGCCACAGGCAGTTGCCGAGATTGAACAGATGCACGCGGCTGTCGCGGGCCAGCGGCTTGCCGTCCTTGCCGAGGTTGGAGACGTCATTGAGTCCGGTCGAGAGCCGCGTAATCCTGCGGCTTGACGACGTTGCCGCCGCGCGGATTTTCCCGCTCGCCGAAATTCAGCGCGAACGCCATCTGCTGTTCGTCGGTAATGTCCTGATTGCGAAACAGCAGCACGGCATATTTGTCCATGCCGGACTTCGACCTCGGCCGCCTCTTGCGGCGTCAGGGCTTTCGCAGATCAAGGCCGGAAACCTCGCCGACGAAATGCGGGTGAAGCTGCCGGATCGTGACCGTCATGGCGTCTCTCCTGAAAGCTGAGGCGGTTATCCCGCTCGATTTGCCGGAAAGGCTACTCCCGGACATGGCGATGTCAACGGAGCAGGGCATGCGCTGCGTTCAGGGTGTCATGACGGGCGTAAGCGTGCGTTGCGGCAAGCCTTACGCGTTGCGCGCCATCAAGCCGCCATCGACCGGGATCACCGCACCGGTCAGGAACGAGGCCGCCGGCAGGCACAGGCTCAGCGTCATATGCGCGACCTCCTCGGGATCGCCGTACCGATCGAGCGCGGTGCGTCGCCTTGGCATAGATCGCCTTGTGCTCGTCCGAAATTCGGGCGGTGATGGCCGTGGTGATCGGGCCCGGGCAGATGCAGTTCACGGTGATGCCGTCGCGGCCGAGTTCCACGGCGAGCGAGCGCGTCAGGCCGGTGACGCCGGCCTTGGCGGCGGAGTAGGGGCTATGCAGGGCGGTGGCGCCGAGCGCTTCGGTGGAGGCGATGTTGACGATCCGCGGGCATTTCGATTTGCGCAGGTACGGCAATGCGGCGCGGATGATGCGCGGATGCGCGGTCAGCATCACAGCCAGCCCCTTTGCCCAGGCCTCTTCGTAGCCGTCATCGTCGATCGCGACGCGCACGGAGATGCCGGCATTGTTGACGATGATATCGAGCCCGCCGAAATGTTTGGCAACGTCGTTGACGACTGACGTGATCTCGTTGCGATCGGCGACGTCGAGCTTCCAGGCATTTGCCTTGCCGCCGCTTGCGGTGATCGCATCGGCCACCGTTTGCGTGGGCTCGAGGCTGATATCGGTGACGGCAACGTTGGCGCCTTCGGCGGCGAACACGCGCGCGGTGGCGCGGCCCATGCCGCTGGCGGCGCCGGTGACGAGAACGGTCAGACCCTTGACCGAGCGGCTGAGCTGTTTGAATTCCGACATGACCTGGCCCTTGGTTATGGCTCTTGGATAGCTCGCAGCAATGCTGCGGTGCGTTGCAGGATTGACAAGGCTGGCACCGATCCGCAGACAGGTCAAACGCGGGCATGACCTGCGGACAAACAAGAAAAGGGATCGCGGGATGAACGAACTGGATTTCAGCGGCAAGCAGGTGCTGGTGGTCGGTGGCTCCAGCGGTATCGGCAACGGCATCGCGCAGGCGTTCCGCGCCAAGGGTGCACGATCAGCGGTCTGCGGCACCCGCGCGACGGCAGCCGATTACTCTGCCGCCGAAGGCTCGGATCTCGCGGGCCTCGATTATTTCCAGCTCGACGTCAGCAATCCCCAGGCGATCGACGCGTTCAAACCATCGTTCGAAAAGCTCGACGTACTGGTGCTGGCGCAAGGCGCGGTGATCTATCGCCGCGGCGAATTCCAGATGGACGGCTTTCGAAAAGTTCTGGAAGTCAATCTGATGAGCCTGATGGCTTGTGCGACCAAGTTCCAGGCGATGCTCAGCGCTGCCAAAGGATCGCTGATCATCGTCTCTTCGACCGCGGCCTATCATTCCACCATGGGCAATCCGGCCTACAACGCCTCGAAGACCGGCGCGGTTGGCTTGACGCGTACGCTTGGCGAGGCGTGGGCAGAGAATGGCGTTCGCGTCAACGGCATCGCACCGGGCCTCGTCGACACCAAGATGACCAAGGCAACGACGGCCAATCCGAAGCGGCTCGAAGGCGCGATCGAGCGGATCCCGCTGAAGCGGCTGGGCACGCCCGCCGACATGGCCGGCGCCGCGCTGTTCCTGGCATCGCCGCTGTCGTCCTACATCATCGGGCAGACGCTGGTGGTCGATGGTGGGTTGATTCTCTAGCTGCGTGCCTGCAACGCAGGAACCCGAACGCGTCTCGTCGGTTACATCTCCTGAAACAGGAGGAATTTCCATGGACAAGGATCGGATCGCGGGTGCGGCAAAGGATTTCGCCGGCAAGGCTGAAGGCGCTGTCGGTAACATGACCGGTGACGCCAAGACCCAGGCCGAAGGCCGGGCGCGCGAGGCGGCAGGCACAGTGCAGAATTTGTACGGGCAGGCCAAGGACGCGGTGAGCGATGCTACCGACGCTGCCGTCAACTACGCCAAGGATGCTTATGATAGCCGCGGCGATACCATCCGTGGCGGCCAGAAAGCTGTGGCGCAGACTGTGCAGGAAAATCCCCTCGGTGCGCTCCTGGTTGCAGGCGGTATCGGATTTGCGCTGGCGCTGATGATGACGCGTCCGCCGCGCCGCCCGCCGCAGCGCTGGCGCTATTACGGCTAGGCACTCACGAGTAAGGCGTCATTCCGGGCTTGCGCCGACGCGCGCCCCGGATTGACGTATGCTATCGCGTGATGGCTCCGTCGGGCACTGAGGCCGATCGCCCGACGTTAGCCGGCGGACGCGGCGCGCCCGGTGCGCCTGGCGCTGCGGGAGTTCGCGGGGCTGCAGCCGGCGGTGCGGCTGCGGCGCGGCGTCGTTCCAAAACCGCCGAAGAAATCGCGCAGCGACGGCGCGGCCTGCGCCGGCTTGATTTGCTTCTTCTGCTGCGGCGGAGGTGGCTGCTGTGGCAGCAACAACTGCTTCTGCCCCGGAGCCGCCGACACCGTTCCATCCGGCGCCGTGGTTGCGACCGGGGTCTCGCCCTTGGCTTGCTCGCGGCCGATTTCACGGCGCGGCCACGCGAAATCATCGGCGCGGCCGGCGGGCGCCGCCAGCGGTTCGCCCTTTACCAGCGTGCGCGCGGCGAGCGCGTCGACCGCGGCCGGGCGCGTGCCGGGTCCACCCAGCAACTGATCGGTACCGACGGAAGAAGCCACCAGCGGCATGATCGGTCCGGCCAGCGGGCGCGGAGCGGGCTTGCCGGGTTCGGCATTGGCATCGGGTGTCGCGGGTTCAGTCGGCAGCGCAATCGGCCCGGAGCGCGAGGCGAGCAGGCGGGTGATCTCGCGTTCGACATAATGCGCAAGCTTGCGGGCGCCGGGCTTGGTGAAATAGACGCCGTCGCCGGAGCGCAGCTGGCGGATCTGGCCTTCAAAGTCGGGGCCCTTTTGCAGGAAGCGTCCGGCCTCGTCGACAAAGCCGTCCCAGACATCGACATAGGTGATGCCGGCCTTGCCGGCGGCATCGCGATACAGCGCGTCGAGGAACAGCATGTCGGCGGTTCCCTTCGGGCCGCGCATCGCAGGTAGCCCGACCCACAAAACAGGCACGCCCTTGGATTTGAGCACGCCGATCATTTCCTCGATCTTCTTGCCGTAGAGCTCGACCCAGCGTTCGTCGCGGAATTCGTAGAGGCCGGTCGGCGAGCGCGCACTCTTCTCCGGCGCGACGATCGACGGGGTGTCGTTCTCGGCGGCATCGTCCGGCGACAATTCGGTGTCGACCGAGTTTGTCGTCGGGCTTGGCGGCGGCCTCGCCTTCCGGCTTGGGCTTTGCGTCGGCCGGCTTGGCATCCGGCTTGTCGTCTTTCTTGGCGCGCGCGTCCTTTTTGTCCTTGTCGTCCTTCTTGTCGCTTTTCTTTTCGACCACCGGCTCGCGGATCGCGGCGCGGTCGTTGAGCCCGAGCATGACGACAATGGCGTCCGGCTTCTCGGTGGCGAGAATGCCCTTGGCGGCGGCGGCCCAATCGGACGGCTCGCCCTTTGGCTGATACTTGATCAGGCCAGACACGGTCTTGTGCTTGCGGATCACGCCCATGTCGGGCTGCTCGGCGTAGGCGTCTTCGAGGCCGTAAGCGAGCCAGTCGGCCATGGCGTCGCCGAGCACCAGCACGTTACGTTCCGGGATGGTGTCGCGCTTGGCAGGCGCCGGCGCCCTGGAAAAATCCTGGCGCGGGGCCTGCGGGGCCTGCTGCTGGAACGGCGCAAAGAAGTCGCCGCCGAACCAGCCGCCGCCACCGCTGCGCGGGGCGGCGGGGCGGGGCGGGCCGCCAAAATTGAAAAACTGCGCGGAGGCGGGGCCTGCGATCCCGATCAGCAGCGCGATCGCAACCGTCAGCGCGACCAGCGGGCCGGTTTCGGTAAACACGCGCAAAAAGGATTTAGGCTTCGGCATCCGGCTCGGTCGCAATGCAATGTGAGGCGCCAGCTATAATAGCGGAATCAGGCCGCAAGCGGGCAGATTTCGTCCCATAAACCGGGCTTCGGGCATACCCGTCAAGGCATTCGCCAAATTGCAGTTTTCAGGGTTACTTTCGCGCCGAAAAGCCGGGTTTTGGCCGCCTTAGCGTCCCCTCAGCCGTTCCAGCACGTCGGAGGAGGCGAATCCGTCCGCCGGCGCTCCTATGGACGCCTGGAAGCTGCGCAGCGCGTCCCGGGTCTGGCCGCCGAACTGGCCGTCCGGCGTGCCCTTGTAGAAGCCGCGCTGGGCCAGAAGCTGCTGCAGTTCCAGCCGCTCGGCTTTCGATAGCACCCGTTCCTGCCGTGGCCAGGGCTGCACGAAGGGCGGGGCGCCGCGCAGCCGATCGGCGAAGTGGCCAATCGCCATCGCATAGGCCTCCGCCGGGTTGTATTTCATGATCACCCGGAAATTCTGCATCATCAGGAAGCCGGGCCCCGCAGCGCCGGCCGGCGCCAGCAGATAGACCTTGTCGGTCGAATTAGGGAACGGCTTGCCGTCGGGGCGCTTCAGGCCCTTGCTCTGCCATTGCGCAAACGTCATCGCCTTGGCCTTGTCGGCCAGCATGAAGTCAAAGCCCTGCGGCAGCACCACCTCGTAACCCCAGGTCTGGCCAGACTGCCAGCCGTCCTTCTTGAGGTTGTTGGCGGTGGAGGCGATCAGGTCGGCGGCATTGTCGACGACGTCGCGGCGGCCATCGCCATCGCCATCGACGGCGTAGCGCTTGAACGCGGTCGGCATGAACTGCGTCGGTCCGAACGCGCCGGCCCAGGAGCCGCGCATCTGTTCAGGCCGCAGATCGCCGCGGTTGAGGATTTCCAGCGCGGTGAGGAACTCGTCCTTGAAATAGGCCTGGCGGCGGCCGATGCAGGCCAGCGTCGCGGTCGACTGCACCACGTTGCGGTCGCCCATCTGCGTCGAGTAATTGGATTCGATGCCCCAGATCGCCGCGATCGCGTAGCGGTCGACGCCGTAGGCTTTCTCCACCGCGTCGAATTGCGGTTTGTATTTGGCGAGGATCTCGCGGCCCTTGGCGAGGCGGTTGTCGTTCACGAGGATGTCGAGATAGTCCCAGATCGCCTTGGTGAATTCGGGCTGCGAATCCATCAGGTCCATGATGCGCAGGTCAGGCTCGAGGCCAGCGGTGAAGCGCTGGAAGTTGGCCTCGGTGATGTTGCGGCGTGCGGCATCGGGCCACATCCCGGCGACGCAGTTTGGAAAATTCGCGGCCGCCTCGCGGATCGCAGACGCCGTCATCAGGGGATGGCCGGAGGCGCCGTCCTCGCCGCTCCACGGCGGCGGCGCGCCGTCGGGGCCGGGCGCTGTCTGTGCGGGTGCGGATTTCTGTCCCGAGAACAGATTGCCGAGAAAGTTCGAAACGCCGTTATTGCCGGACGATTGGGCACCGGCATCGCCACCGATCAGCGCGGAGCCGAAAAACAGCAGCGTCGCCGCAACCATGGTCGCGCCGGTTCGTTTGCCCATTGCCGCTTTCGTCAACTGCATGTCTTTTCCGTCCGCCCTAACCCTGTCTGAGAAGGCCTTGTCGCGGTTTCCAATAGCTTAACAAAGGCCAGATTTCGTTGTCTCCCCCGCTTCACGCAAGGGGTGGCGAAACCACAGCCACCATACATCCGCCTTTGTTCCCGGCTGCAAACCAGCTACCAACGTGCAATTACAGCATTTTCTTATCGTTCCCCTCGTTTCCAAAACTTCTCACTTCCAAGACCTCTCACAAGGCCTCTCATGAAAATCCGCAAAGCCGTCTTCCCGGTCGCCGGTCTCGGCACCCGCGTCCTGCCCGCCACCAAGGCGATGCCGAAGGAAATGCTGACCATCGTCGACAAGCCGCTGATCCAGTACGTCTACGACGAAGCCAGGGAGGCCGGCATCGAGCATTTCATCTTCGTCACCGGACGCAACAAGGGCGTGATCGAGGATCATTTCGACCGCATGTTCGAACTCGACACCACGCTCGCCGCGCGCGGCAACAAGAAGGCCGAGCAGGATATTCTGGCGCGAGACCAGCCGGCGGCCGGCGCCACCAGCTTCACCCGGCAGCAGGCGCCGCTCGGTCTTGGACACGCCGTCTGGTGCGCGCGCGACATCGTCGGCGATGAACCTTTTGCGGTCGTGCTGCCGGACGAACTGGTGCTGAATACACCCGGCTGCCTGAAGCAGATGATCGATGCCGCGAGCCAGCTCGGCGGCAAATCCAACCTGCTCGCGGTCGAAGGCGTGCCTGACCATCTCACCCATCAGTACGGCATCTGCGGCGTCGGCAAGCGCGTTGACGACAAGATGTTCGAGGTCGATGGCATGGTGGAGAAGCCGCCGAAGGGCACCGCGCCATCGAACCTTTCGATAACCGGGCGCTACATCCTGCAGCCGGAGATTTTCAAGATTCTCGAGACGCAAGAGCGCGGCGCCGGTGGCGAGATCCAGCTCACCGACGCGATGATCGGTCTGGCAAAAACGCAGAAATTCTACGGCGTCGAATTCGAAGGCGAGCGGCACGATTGCGGCTCGAAGCCGGGCTTCCTGCGCGCCAACATCGCCTACGGCATGGCGCGCGCAGACCTGCGCGACGGGTTGCGCGCGGAGATGAAGAAGTATCTGGAGAAATAAAGCGAGGGTGCGCGATCACCTCTCGCTGTCGTCATCCGCGAAAGCGGATGATCCAGCATTCCGCGATATCAGTGATTGATTCGAAATAGCCCGGCGTACTGGATATCCGCCGGAGCCCGCATCCGGCCGGCCGGAGGCCGGACCGGGTGGCGGGCATGACGTCACGCCACCAGCGCCAGTTGCGGCAGGCTGGCGAGGATGGACTGGTTGCGGCCGTTGGCCTTGGCGGCGTAGAGCGCCTTGTCGGCGGCTTCCACGAGATTGGACCAATCCAGCGACGCGACCGGAATCATGCTGGCGACACCGACGCTGACGGTCGAGACCTCGGGTTCTTCCGACCAATGCTCGACCTTGAGGCGGATGGTTTCGGCCACCCGGAAGGCTTCGACATTGGAAAGGCCGGGCAACAGTACCGCGAATTCCTCGCCGCCAAACCGCGCCGCGCAATCGCCGGCGCGCTTCACCGAGTCCGAAATGCAGATGGCGATGCCGACCAGCACCTGGTCGCCGGCCTGATGTCCGTAGGTGTCGTTGTAGGCTTTGAAATGGTCGGCGTCGATCATCAGGAGAGCGACCGGCGTCCCGTTGCGCGCAGCGCGCCGCCATTCGACGTCGATTTCGGTATCGAACTTGCGCCGGTTCTTCAAACCAGTGAGCGCGTCGGTCGTCGCAAGCTCTTCCAGCTTCTCCTCGGCCCGCGCGCGGCGGCCGATCTCGCGAGCGAGGAACAGGGTGGTCGCCACCACGAACAAAATCAACACCGTCATGATCCCGCCAATCCGCGTCACCTCGGTGCGCCACAGACTGAGGATGCTGGTCCACGGTTTCCCGACCTGAACGATGAGCGGGGAGCCACCGTTTCGCCAAACGAACAGCCGCGTGATGCCGTCGACTATGCTCGGCCTTGAAGTTGATCCGCTTGGCTCGGTCAGCACCCGGCTCAATTCCGGTACACTGCCGAGATCTTTGCCGATCACGTCGAGATCGAACGGCGTCCGCATGATGATAATGCCGTCGTGGCGGAAAACGGTGATGACGTCGCCGTCGCCAAGCTGCAACCGGCCGAACAGGTCGTGAAAATAGCTGAACCGGATCGAACCCGTGACCACGCCCTGAAAACTGCCGTCGGCTCCGGTGATGCGTCGGCTCAGAACGATGGAATAGGCGCCGCGATGCAGCATCGGGCGGCTGATGAACAGGCCGACATCGGGCCTGTCGAGATGCACCTTAAAATATTCCTCGTCGCTGCGATTGTCCGCTACCGGATCGAGGCTGGAGGCATCGATGGTCAGCTTGCCCTTGACGTCGAACACCTGGATCGCGCCGAAATGCTTGGCGGTGGCGGCATGATCGAACAGGATCAGGTGCCGGATTTCCTTGCTGACGTCCTTGATCTCCGGCATCACGAGATTGCTGGCGACGTTGCGCAGCGACAAATCGTAGAGTTCGATATTGCGGCCGATGTCGGCGTCGATGCCTGAAGCGAGGTTTTCGAGGGTCTGGCGGGCGAGTTCTTCCTCGCCGTGGCGCATGTCGATCATGACGCTGGCGCAGATCGCGGAAAAGCCGATCACGGTGGCTACGGACGACGCGATCAACAGCTTGGCTGACAGCCGCCACGGCCGCCTTGCCTGATCCGTCCTCGGCAGGCCGTTTCTGGCCACGCCCTTGCGCCGTCCGAATAGCATCGTCCGCTCCCTATCCCCCATATGGACGAGATACGTTGTTGCGGCCTTAAACGATGACGGCGATATAATAATGAGTTAACGCTTTGTTGCCGGGATCGGCCGCTTTGCACACTATCGGGGACACGGGTGAACGATTACGACCAGCTGCGGGACTATCTGAAGAAGCAGAAGCTTCCCGAATTCGTGCTGACCTTCGACCAGATCGAGGAGATCATCGACGCGGCCCTGCCGCGCGCGGCGCACCGCGCCTCATGGTGGGAGACCGAGCGCAGCCCGCAGGAGAAGATGCCGCAGCGCGAAGCCTGCCTTGAGGGCGGCTATATCGCGACCCGGCAGGCTGATGGGAAAAGCGTGAAGTTCAGGAAGATGCAGCCGCAGCGTCGTCCCCGCGAAGACGGCGAATTCTAGGGGCCGGACTCCTTGGCTCGCACCTTACGCCGATCTTGCGTGAAGGCCGGGAAATCGCGAAAATCCAGGCCATTTCAGGAATCATCAGGGGAATCCCGGACAAATGCAGTTTGATGACGTTATCCTCGGTCGCCGGAGCATCCGCGGTTACAAACCCGATCCAGTACCCAGGGCGCTGATCGAGGAAATCATCGCTTTGGCGATGCGCGCTCCGTCGTCGATGAACACCCAGCCCTGGAATTTCTACATCATCACCGGCGAACCGTTAAATCGGATCCGCGCGGGCAACACCGAGCGGACGTTGGCAGGTATCCCGCAGTCGCGCGAGTTCCGTACGGGGCAGGCCTTTGCAGGTCAGCACCGTGACAGGCAGGTCGGGGTCGCCAAGCAATTGTTCTCCGCCATGGGGATTGCGCGCGATGACAAGGATATGCGTCAGGATTGGGTACTGCGCGGTTTCCGTCAATTCGACGCACCCGTATGCGTGATCGTGACCTATGACCGCGTGCTGGAGGGCAGCGACGATACGCCGTTCGATTGCGGCGCGGTGGCGACCGCCCTGGTCAATGCCGCCTGGTCTCGCGGCCTGGGCGCCGTGATCAACAGCCAGGGTATCATGCAATCGCCCGTGGTGCGTGAGCACGCCGGGATCGCCGACGATCAGGTGATCATGAAAAGTATTGCGCTGGGCTGGCCGGATGAAAGCTTCCCGGCAAATGCAGTCGTCTCCGAACGAAAGTCGGTCAAGGAAGCTACGGTGTTCATCGGTTTCGACGATTAGGCCCGCGCATGTGTGAAGGGAAATCGATGCATTCACTTACTTTGGAAGGGTGACAGGATGCGGGCAGTGATCGTCGGTGCGGGAATGGGCGGTTTGATGACGGCATTGGCGCTGCGGCAGTCCGGCGTCTTCGCATCGATCGATATCTACGAGCAGACCAAGGTGCCCAGCACCGCAGGCGCCGGGTTGAACATCCCGCCCAACGGGGCGCGGATATGCCGTTGGCTGGGCGTCGACCTCGATGGCGGCGATCCCAAAGGCCCCGACGGGGCGATCGACGGTGGCCGCGCGGCAATTCTGGAGGCGACACGGCAGTTCAACGCGGATGGGAGCGTGACAAAGCGGCCGTTCGATCATGTCACGGCCGCGGGCGACGGCGCCGGCTTTCATCACATGCACAGGCTGGACCTGTTGATGTGCCTGTACAAGCGGGTGTTCGAGTTCGGTCCGGACAGCGGCGCGCCGTGCCCGATCACCGTGCACATGGACTGCAGGCTGACACAGCTGCGTCAGACCGAAGGCGAGGTGACCGCGACCTTTTCAAACGGTCGAACCGCTACCGGAGAGGTTCTCGTCGGTGCCGACGGGATCAATTCTGCCGCGTTGCAACTGGCGTGGCCGAACCCGCGTCCCAAGCGCTGGACCGAGGTGACTTGTTTTCGCGGACTCATTCCGCGGGCAGCGGTCGCCGCGCTCCGCAAGGCGGACGGCAGTCCGCTGAACAACAATCCCATCGAGTCCTTCAGCATGGACCGACATCGCAACGACAAGAGCGGGGCGACGACTTATTGGGTGCGCGGCGGCGAGCTGTTGAACGTGTGGATCGCCCGCTATGAGCCCAACTCAGCTGCATTCGAGCAGGAGGAGGGCGACTGGTTTCCCGTCGGCCGGGAGGAAATCTTTCGCGAAGTGGGCGAGGCCTTCGAGGGGAGCGCCAGTCGCGAAGACCTGCTGGCTCTCGCCGGGGCGATCGTTCGTCCGACGAAGTGGGGACTGTACGATCGCGCTGCGCTCGAAACCTGGGTGCAGGGCCGCATCTGTCTGCTTGGCGACGCGGCGCACCCGATGCTTCCCACATTCGGCCAAGGCGCTGCGCAGTCCTTCGAGGACGCCGCCGCGCTCGCCAGCGCCTTCACCCTGCACAAGCGCGACGTCGCGACAGCGTTGTTGCATTACGAGCGCGTGCGGCATTATCGCGCCACCCGCTTCCAGCTCGGCTCCAAGTTCGCCTTCGATCACCTGCGGGCCAAGGACACCGCCGAGCAGAAAGCGCTACTCGAGAAGCTCGACGAGCGGGTGAGCCCGGCCTTTGCCCACGACAAGCGCGGCGGCGATGACAACTCGTGGATCTATGCGTACGATGCCCGCAATATCGGCGCCGAACTGCCTTACAAGAGATTAGGTCCTTGGGACTTTCGCCGAGCCGCCAAAGCCAACTACGCCACCGTTACCGGCCAGCTCTGGATGCCACCCGCTGCCGCCGGCGGCGCACGCCCCGTCACGCGCGAAGAGGTCGCCCTGCACAACACCAGAAACGACTGCTGGGTCATCATCTCGGGAAAAGTTTACGACATCAGCGAGTGGGCCCCCCATCACCCTGGTGGCGCTGGAATCGCCCGGATGTACGCCGGCAAGGAAGCCACTGCCGAATTCGGCGACTACCATAGTGCCGAAGCTGTCGCGCACATGGCTCATTTCTGCATCGGCGACCTCGTCGAGGCTCCTGCCACCCTGTCGTGACCTGGACACGCTGACCGGCCGGCATTTCCAGTGCGCCTTACATGGCGCGGCGCCGACTACGCCCGCTGCGCACTGAGGAGCGAAGCATTCCCATATCGCCACGCAAAGGGAAAATGGATTGCGCCGGGACAACCGAAAGAGTCGGACGACGTCAGCTCGCCGCCTCGAGCCGTTCTTCGGTGAGCAGCCGCATCGCGGCGTCGGCGTCCATCGGCTCGCCGAAGGCAAAACCTTGGGCATATTCGCAGCCCAGTTGATAGAGCTCGACCGCGTCCGAATCCGTCTCTGCGCCTTCCGCGACCACGTCCATGCCGAGGTCGTGCGCCAGCGCGATGATCGATTTGAGGATCACCGGGCGGGTGCCGCGGCTGGTGGTGCGCACGAACGACTGGTCGATCTTGATGGTATCGAACGGGAAGCGCTGCAGGTAGGCCAGCGAGGAATGGCCGGTGCCGAAATCGTCGAGCGACAGCCCGGTGCCGAGCTCGCGGATCCGCGTCAGCATCTGCGCCGCGTGTTCCGGATTCTCCATCACAAGCGATTCCGTCAGTTCCAGCTTGAGCGTGCCGCGCGCCACTGATGAGCGCGACAGCACGGTGCGGATGTCGTGGATCAGGTCGTGGCGCAGCAACTGCCGCGAGGAGACGTTGACGGAGGCAAAAATCGGCTCGCGCGAGCGCATCGCGCGCTGCCAGACCGCGAGTTGGCGAGCGGTCTGGTCCATCACGAACATGCCGAGATCGACGATCAGGCCGATTTCTTCGGCGATGGAAATGAATTCCGACGGCGACATCCGGCCGAGTTTTGGATGATCCCAGCGCGCCAGGGCCTCGAAGCCGGCGATCGAGCGATCTTCCAGCCGCACGATCGGCTGGTAAAGTATCGTGATTTCCTGGCGCTCGATGGCGCGGCGCAATTCGCTTTCCAGCGTCAGCCGGTCGGTCTTGCGGGCGCGCATCGCGGGTTTGTAGACGTCGATGCGGTCGCCGCCGATGCGCTTGGAATGATACATCGCAAGCTCGGCGTCCTTGATGATTTCGTCCGACAATTGCGTCTGCGGATCGGAAAGCGCGAGGCCGATCGAAGCGGTCAGGAAAATCTCGCGGTCGTTGAAGGCGATCGGCGCGCGGATGGTCTTGCGGATGGTTTCGGCGAACGCCGTGATGCGCGCCGGATCCTGCTCCGACATCAGGATCAGGCCGAACTGGTCGCCGGCGAGCCGCGCCAGCGTGTCCTGCGGCTTGAGAATACGGGTCAGCCGCCGCGCCAATGTCAGCAGGATGGAGTCGCCGACCGCGATGCCGACGGAATCGTTGACCTGCTTGAAGCGATCGAGGTCGATCACCATCAGCGTCGGCCGCAGGTTCGGCATCGACTTGGCGAAGTTGGCGACGGCGCCGAGACGGTCGATGAACAGTTTTCGGTTCGGCAGGCCGGTGAGGTTGTCATGCACGCTGTCGTGCAACATCCGCTCTTCGGCGTTCTTGGCGTCGGTGACGTCGGTCAGCGTGCCGACCACGCGCGAGACCTCGCCGTCGGAGCCGACCACCGGGCGCGCTTTCAGCGCGAACCACATGAAGTGACCGTCGGGTGTGCGGAGGCGGAAATCCTGCACCAGCCGGCCGCGGCGCTGGTCGAGCACGCTGTCGAGCGCCGCGCGGAATCGATCCTGGTCGAGCGGGTGCAGCACTTCCAGCCATTTCGCCGCCGGGCCTTCCAGCGTGCCGCGTTTGAGGCCGAGCAGGCTTTCGGTTTCGGGACTGGTGAACACCTTGTCGGCGGAGACGTCCCAGTCCCAGATCAGGTCGCCCGAACCGGTCAGCGCCAGCGCGCGGCGCTCGACGTCGGAGACCACGCCGGTCGTGGCGCCGCCGCCCGCGAAGGCGTGCTGCATCACCGTAAATCCGATCAGCATCACGATCAGCACGAGGCCGCCGAGCAAAGCGGGGCCGACGATGTCGTTGGTGACGCTGCCCCCGACCGTCATGCCGGCGGCGATCACCCAGACCACGAGCAGGAACCAGGTCGGGATCAACAGCACCGCGCGATCGAAACCATGGGTCGAGAGATAGACGATCAGCGCGAAACCGGCGAAGGCGATCAGCACCAGTGATATGCGCGCGATGCCGGAGGCTACGGCGGGGTCGAACAGCGCAAGCGCCACCAGCGACCCCAGGAACGCCAACCAGCCGACGGTGATGTGGGAATAGCGCACATGCCAGCGGCTGAGGTTGAGATAGGCAAACAGGAACACCAATAGCGTCGCGGCCAAAATGGCTTCACCCGCCGCGCGCCAGACGCGCTCGGCGTTGTTCGACATGTCGAGCACCTTGCCCCAGAAGCCGAAGTCGACGCCGATATAAACCAGCACCGCCCAGGCAAGCGCTGCGGCAGCCGGGAACATGATACTGCCCTTGACCACGAACAGGATCGTCAGCACGAGCGCCAGCAGGCCGGAAATGCCGATCACGATACCCTGATAGAGCGTGAACGAGTTGACCTTGTCCTTGTAGGCGTCGGGTTCCCACAGATAGAGCTGCGGCAATTTATCGGTGCGCAGTTCCGCGACGAAGGTGACGACGGCGCCGGGATCGAGCGTGATGCGGAAGATGTCGGCGGTGGCGCTTTCCTGGCGTTCGGGGCGGTCGCCGGTCGAGGGCGTGATCGTCGCGATGCGCGACAGGCCGAGATCGGGCCACAGCAGGCCCGACGAAACGATGCGATAATGCGGCGCCACGATCAGGCGGTCGAGCTGGTCGTCGGTGTTGTTGGCGAGCGCGAACACCACCCAGTACTGTCCGCCCTCGCGAGCGCGCACCTCGATGCGGCGAACGATGCCGTCGGTACCGGGCGCGGTCGAAACCTGGATGCGGTCACTGTCACTGCGTTGATGGTCGAGCACGGCGGTGAGGTCGATCGCAGGCGCGTCGCTACGGACGCTGACCGCGTCGATAGCGCGCGCCGGGGTCGCGGCCGCAACAATCATGAGGCCCAGCGCAAAGAGCGGCGCAAGGCACCTGATCAGACGCAATGTCAGTACTCCGCGATCAACGATATTCCGGGGCCAGCGCGTCGCCCCACGTTGCCGCGATAAATGACATGAAAGCGAAGCGAATCAAAGGGTTTCCGCCCGCGCTTCGCTGCTGATCGTTAAACCGCCAACACAATTTTGCCAATATGTTCGGAGGTCTCCATCCGCCGGTGCGCGTCAGCGGCCTTTTCCAGCGGGAATGTGCTGTCCATCAGGGGTTTTACGCGCCCCTCACGCAACAGCGGCATCACCTTGGCCTCGATCGCGGCGACCATCGCCGCCTTATCCGTATTAGTACGCGGACGCAGCGTGGAGCCGGTGTGGGTCAGCCGCTTCACCATCACCTTGGCGATGTTAACCGTGACCTTGGGTCCGTTGAGCGTCGCGATCTGGACGATACGGCCGTCGACCGCGGCGGCGTCATAGTTACGATCGACGTAATCGCCGGCGACCATGTCGAGGATCACGTTGGCGCCGGTGCCATTGGTCGCGGTCTTGGTCTCGGCGACAAAATCCTCGGTCTTGTAGTTGATGGCGCGGTCGGCGCCGAGCTTGAGGCAGGCGTCAACCTTGTCCTGCGAGCCGACGGTGACGATCACCTTGGAGCCGAACGCTTTGGCCAGCTGGATCGCCATGGTGCCGATGCCGGATGAGCCGCCATGGATCAGCAGCGTTTCGCCGGGCTTCAGCCCGCCGCGTTCGAACACATTGTGCCAGACCGTCATCAGGGTTTCTGGTAGCGCGCCGGCTTCCTGAATCGTCAGGGTCGAGGGCACCGCCATCGCCTGGGCGTCTTGCGCGATGCAATATTGCGCATAGCCGCCGCCGGCGACCAGCGACATCACCTTGTCGCCGAGCTTGTGCTTGCTGGCGCCGGCGCCGAGCGCGACCACTTCGCCGGATATTTCGAGGCCGGGCAGGTCGCTGGCGCCGGGCGGCGGCGGATAGGCGCCGGAACGCTGCGCAACGTCGGGACGGTTGACGCCGGCGGCCATCACCTTGACCAGGATTTCGCCCGGACCGGGCGTGGGAACGCTGCGGGTTTCCGGCAACAGCACCTCGGGACCGCCGGGCTTGCTGATGCCGACGACGGTCATTTGCGCGGGCAGCTTTTCCATGATTTGTCCTTGCGAAACGCTGATAATTTGAGCGCCCTGATTAGCCAGCCCGGCAGCGGCTGGCAACCGCCTCAGGGGATCGCAGGACCCTTAAGTTATTGCAGGAGCAAACGCATGGCCGCCGAGGACGACGACAAGCCGCGGAAGAAGATTACCCATGAGATCGGCCAGGATCTGTACCTCCTGTCGGTCGAGGAATTGGCCGAGCGCATTGCGTTGTTGAGTGCGGAAGCCGATCGTCTGAAAGAGGCGATGACCAAGAAGCGCGCCTCAAAGGACGCCGCGAACAGCATTTTCAAGTCGTAGATTTTAAAAAGCGAAATCTCCCTCCGTCGTCCCTGCCTGATGCGCAATGGCGCACGAGTGCATGGACCGACGCGCCGTGACCTCTTGATTTTATTAACCATGTCGCCGCGGTGTCGCCTCACGCGCTCGCCGCGCGCTGGTTCGCTCGGGCCGAAGCGGGAAATTTGCTTCCAGATATTTCTGAAGCCGAAATGGCAATACCCGCTAACAACTGCGGCCGTCGCCGACCTGCGAATTTAACGAATCGATAGCGCGGACTGAACAACGTGACGATGTCGCCGGATAAATGTCCGACGATTGCGTCATTAGTGTTCATCCAGAAGGGTATGAGTTATGTCAGGTATTGTTCTCTCATCGTCGGTTCGCCAGAACCTTCTCTCGCTGCAGTCCACCGCTGATCTGCTTGCGACCACCCAGAACCGCTTGTCGACTGGCAAGAAGGTCAACACCGCTCTCGACAATCCGACCAACTTCTTCACCGCCTCGAAGCTCGATTCGCGCGCCGGTGACATCAACAACCTGCTCGACGGCATCGGCAACGGCGTGCAGGTCCTGCAGGCTGCCAACACCGGCATCACCTCGCTGCAGAAGCTGGTCGATACCGCGAAGTCGATCGCGAACCAGGCGCTGCAGACCAGCGTCGGCTACTCCACCAAGTCGAACGTTTCGGCGACGATCGCCGGCGCAACCGCGAGCGACCTGCGCGGCACCACGACCTACAGCAACGCGACCGCGTCCTCCAACGTTCTGTTCAACGGCACCGCCGGCGGCACCACCGCGGCAACCGCGACCTCGACGCTCGGCGGCACGATCGGCACCGTGACCGGCTCCGTCGTCAACGACAACGCTGGCACGCCGGCCGCCATCACCACGGGCACGCTGCTCTATGGTGCCTCCGCGGCTCTGTCCACCGGCGCTACGACGACCTTTACCGATGGCACCATGCTCACCGTCAACGGTCACAGCGTCACCTTCAAGGCCGGTGCTGCTCCTGCGGCCGCCGCGGCTCCCTCGGGCTATGGCGTCAGCGGCAACATTGCGACCGACGGCAGCGGCAACTCGATCGTCTATCTCGGCGCCAGCGCGACCACTTCGACCGCGACGGTCGGCGACGTGCTGTCCGCGATCGACCTCGCCAGCGGTGTCAAGAACGCCGTCGTCGCCTCGGGTGCGGCAACCATCACTACCAACACCAGCCAGACCGCTTCGTCGATCACGGCCGGCACGATCACGCTGGAAACCTCGACGGGCGCCGATCTCTCGCTCGTCGGCAAGGCCGATGCGCTCAAGGCGCTGGGTCTTACGACGGCGACCGGTGCCGGCAACGCCACTGTCAGCGCTACCCGCGTCACGAGCTCGGGCAGCCTCGGCGCCCTGATCCAGGACGGCTCGACGCTGACCGTCAATGGTCACTCGATCACCTTCAAGAACGCGGGCACGCCGGCGGCTGCCAACGTTGCGAGCGGATCGGGCGTCAGCGGCAACGTCGTCACCGACGGCAGCGGCAACTCGACGGTTTACCTGGAGAAGGGCACCGTGGCCGACGTGCTCAATGCCATCGACCTCGCCACCGGTGTTCAGACCAGTTCGAACGCCGGCGGTACGGCGACCCTGAGCACGGCCGCGGGTGCCACCAAGTCCTCGATCGGCGCCAGCGGTGCGTTGCAGATCTCCACCGGTTCGGTGTCGGATCTCTCCATCATCGGCACCGGCAATGCGCTGTCGTCGCTCGGCCTCACCGGCAACACCGGAACGGACACCACGTTCTCGGCGAGCCGTTCCGCGGCAGCCGGAAGCCTGTCGGGCAAGACCTTGACCTTCTCCTCCTTCAATGGCGGTACGGCGGTCAATGTCACGTTCGGCGACGGCACCGGCGGCACGGTCAAGACCCTCGACCAGCTCAACACCGCGCTGCAGGCCAACAACCTGACCGCAACGCTGGACTCCACCGGCAACCTGTCGATCTCCACCACCAACGACTTTGCTTCGTCGACCCTCGGTTCGGTGGCTGCAGGTGGTGCGATCGGTGGCACGCTGACCAGCGCGATCACTTTCAGCACGGCGACGGCGCCGGTTGTCGATCCTTCGGCACAGGCGGTCCGCAGCAACCTGGTGAACCAGTACAACGACATCCTGGCCCAGATCACCACCACTTCGCAGGACGCGTCGTTCAACGGCGTCAACCTGCTCGGTGGCGATCAGCTCAAGCTGACGTTCAACGAAACCGGCAAGTCGACCTTGAACATCACCGGCGTGACGTTCAATGCCGCGGGTCTCGGTCTGGCGAACCTGACCAGCGGTACTGACTTCATCGACAACAACGCGACCAACAAGGTTGTGTCCAGCCTGGGCGATGCTTCGACCTTGCTGCGTACGCAGGCTTCGGCCTTGGGTTCGAACCTGTCGATCGTGCAGATCCGTCAGGACTTCTCGAAGAACCTGATCAACGTGCTGCAGACCGGCTCGTCCAACCTGACGCTGGCCGACACCAACGAGGAAGCGGCGAACAGCCAGGCGCTGTCGACCCGCCAGTCGATCGCGGTGTCCGCGCTGGCGCTGGCCAACCAGTCGCAGCAGAGCGTGCTGCAGCTGCTCCGCTAAGTCGGGCTACGACGTCAACGAAATCGGCGGCGGGGGAAACCCCGCCGTCACGCTGCGGGCTATGGGTCTCCGGCCCAGCCGGGACGATGCCTGACTGAGTTAATTGCCAAATTCGGCCAATGGCCGACATGGCAAACAATTCCTGAAGAAAATCGTTCGTTTACGATCAATTAAGCTTTCTCGATTATGACTGTGCCTGTCCTCGTTTGGACACCGAGTGGCTCCTGTCCACTCTGTTTGACGCCTCCCTGTTATCAACTTCAAAAGCCGCCGGAAACGGCGGCTCTTTTTTGTCCCGGATGTGCTGGTAACCAATAATCCGGTTGCCGCTGGACTCCCGCCCATACAAGCGCAATGATTTGTTCATCATAAGCCGGCGGCATTCACAGCCGGCAGCGTAACTGTGGCGTGAGGGCGTTAACCATGGCGGACCGGTCGCATAGCGAATCCGCGCTCGTTCAATTCAGCGAGCGGCTGACTAATTCCGCGGCATTCGGAACCCTGTTCCGGGAAGGCATGGACCTGGTCGAGGAGACCGCGGCCTATCTCGATGGGGATGGCCGCACCGACGCCAAGGCGTTGGAACGTTCTGTCAGCCTTACTTACGCAACTGAAAGCATGCGCCTCACCACCCGCCTGATGCAGCTCGCGTCATGGCTGCTGCTGCATCGCGCGGTCAAGGAAGGCGAGATGACGCTGACCCAGGCCAACCGCGAAAAGACCAAGGTCAAGCTCTCGGCGGCCGATCCCGGTCCGGAAGACATGATCGCGAAACTGCCGCAGCAATTGCAGGATCTGATTTCGCGCTCGATGAACCTGCAGGCGCGGGTGCGCCGGCTCGACATCACCATCCACGCGACGCCGACCGAACGCGCACCGATCGGCAACCCGCTGGTGCCGCAGCTCAACCGGTTGAAGGCCGCGTTCGAGCAGTAAGCCTAGCTCGCTAGCCGAACAAAAAACGCCCCGGAAAACCGGGGCGTTTTGCATTTCTGGTCCGGAAGGAAGGGTCGGAAACCCTTAGTCCTTCTTGAGAAAACCCGAAAACTTCTTCTGGAAGCGCGACACGCGGCCACCGCGGTCCAGGAGCTGCTGCGAACCGCCGGTCCAGGCTGGGTGCGACTTGGAGTCGATGTCGAGGTTCAGCTTGTCGCCTTCTTTGCCCCAGGTGGAGCGGGTCTGGTACTCGGTCCCGTCGGTCATAACGACCGTAATCGTATGATAATTCGGGTGAATTTCGGCTTTCATGGCATATCCTTTGGCGCGCCGGCGCCCGGCTCTAATGTCAGGAGATACGGGATTTGGCGGCTCTATAACGCAGTCGGCCCCTCAAAACAAGCTACGTATATGACCTGATTGGGAGTCTCCCGGATTTGCCAGAGGGGGCCGCGGGGCCTATCTGAGGGCGGCAAACGGGTCGGGTTTCATGAGTGCAGCGGAACAGCTTGAAGACGTCAGTGGCGGCAAGGCGCCGCCCCGGCGCGATGCGCTGCTCGAGGAAGAGGCTTTCATTGAAGCCCGGCTGACGGAGCCGCCGGCCAAAACCGGCGCAAAACTTCGCCCGCTGCTGGCGCTGGCGCCGTACGTGGCGCGCTACCGGGGGCGGGCGTTTCTCGCCTTCATTTCGCTGACGGTCGCGGCGATCACCACCCTCGTCGTGCCGGTCGCGGCGAGGCGCATGATCGACTTCGGCTTTAGCCCCGAAGGCATCGCGCTGATCAACAGCTATTTCAGCGTCATGATCGCCGTCGTCGCGATATTGGCCGCCGCCAGCGCGTCGCGGTTCTACCTTGTCATGACCATCGGCGAGCGCATCGTCGCGGATTTGCGGCGCGACGTGTTCGCGCATCTGATCTCGCTGTCGCCGGCGTTCTTCGATTCTGCGCGTTCGGGCGAACTGGTGTCGCGGCTGACCGCCGATACCACCCAGATCAAGTCCGCGGTCGGCGCCTCGGTATCGATCGCGCTACGCAACGTCATGCTGTTCATCGGTGCCGCTACCATGATGGTGATCACGAGCCCAAAATTGTCCGGTTTCGTGCTGCTGGCGATTCCCGTGATCGTGATCCCGCTGGTGGCGTTCGGGCGCTGGGTGCGGCGGCTGTCGCGCAACGCCCAGGATACGCTGGCGGATGCGACGTCCTATGCGTCCGAACTGCTCGGCGCCATCCGAACGGTGCAGGCCTTCACCGGCGAACGCTGGCCAACGCGCGGTTCGGTGGCAACGTCGAGCAGGCCTATGAGGCGGCGCGGACTTCGACCCGGGCGCGCTCGATCCTCACGCTGATCATCATCTTCATCGTGTTCTCCAGCGTCGTGGCGATCCTGTGGATCGGCTCGCATGACGTACTGATCGGCGCGATCACTCCGGGCCGGCTCGGCCAGTTCGTGCTGTATGCGGCCTTCGCCGCAAGCGCGCTCGGACAGCTCAGCGAAGTCTGGGGCGAAGTCTCGGCCGCCTCTGGTGCTGCCGAACGGCTGTTCGAGATCCTGCGCGTCAAATCGCAGGTCACGGCGCCGCCTCAGCCGGTTGCGCTGCCGGTGCCCGCGCGCGGCGATGTCGGATTTGAAAATGTCTGCTTTCGCCTATCCGACCCGGCCGGACGTGCTGGCGGTCGATGGCGTCAACCTGTCGGTGCGCGCCGGCGAGAAAGGTCGCGATCGTCGGTCCCTCGGGCGCGGGCAAGAGCACGCTGTTTCATCTGTTGCTGCGGTTCTACGATCCGGCAAGCGGTGTGATCTCGCTCGACGGTGCGCCGATCGCGTCAACCGATCCGCGGCGATTGCGCTCGCGCATCGCACTGGTGCCGCAGGACTCGGTGGTGTTCGCGGCGACCGCGCGCGAAAACATCCGCTTCGGCCGGCCCGACGCCAGCGATGCCGAAGTCGAGCGCGCCGCGGATCTGGCCCATGCCACCGAATTCCTGCGCCGTCTGCCCGGCGGCTTCGAGGCGCAACTCGGCGAGCGCGGCGTGACGCTGTCCGGCGGCCAGCGCCAGCGCATCGCGATCGCGCGCGCGATCCTGCGCGATGCGCCGCTGTTGCTGCTGGATGAAGCGACGTCGGCGCTCGATGCTGAAAGCGAAACGCTGGTGCAGACCGCGCTGGAAGAATTGATGCGCCACCGCACTACGCTGGTCATCGCCCATCGCCTTGCCACCGTATTGTCCTGCGACCGCATCATGGTGATGGACCAGGGCCGCATCGTCGAGCAGGGCACGCATACCGAGCTGGTTGCAGCCAACGGCCTCTACGCGCGATTGGCGCGGCTGCAGTTCGAGGGGATTTAAGCGGCAAGAGCTGGAACCAGATCGTCGCCTGTCTGTTGCAACCTCGTCCTAATTTGGGACTGGGGTTCAATCGAGCAGGAGAGGGTCACATGCCGTTCCGCCGCGGAGGTTTTGCGCTTACGCCGCCTTCCCTTGTGATATTCGTGATTTCGCTGGTGCTCGCCGTAGCCGCCTTCCTCGTTCATTATGCACATGTTTCCGTCCCGATCGTCAGTTCGGCACGGGTCTTCGACGTGCTGGCGATCGCCTATGTGGTGCTGATGATCGGCGTGCTATTCAGGGGCGTGTGACGTTGCGCGAACGGCGGCCGACGGCTCTAGCGATCGTCGGCGCATTTCGGCGAGAGCGCCGGCACGTTCGCCCACGGCCAGTTTTTCCACGAGCCGTCTTTCCTGACGCAGGCAGCGGCGGATGGCGTAGCTGGGGGCACGGGCGCCTGGGCGCTATCGCTGGACGCCGTGCGATAGAAGGCCTCGTCGGACGTGAAGCGCTGGTCCAGATAGGTTCCGAGAAAATATCCGGCCACGACCATCGCCAGGAAGGGCGCCGCGCGCTTGGCAAATTCGGACCGCATCGTCGTGCCTCCGTCGTTGAGCCGAGCAACCGGATCGGGTTGCGGCGTCCAACGCATTAGAGCACCCTCGATTCCAGCGGCCTGTGACCGAAATCACCCTTTCCAGGCCATTTTCAGGATCAGCCGTTTTGACGCAGGATTCACATCCTCGCCGGCATGCACAAAGCCATTGCGTTCGTAGAAGCGGATCGCCCTGTTGTTGTCGGCGTTGACCTTCAGCGTGACGCCGGCGGGCGACAGCCGCTTGGCTTCATCGACCAGGGCATTGGCAAGTTTTGAACCCCAATGATCGGGGCTGACGACGAGCTGGTCGAGATAGCCTGATCCATCAATGGTGACGAAGCCGACCAGTTCTTGCGCCTGTTCGGCGACGATGATGGCGGCATTCGGCACGAGCTCATTGCGCCAGCGCTCGCGCCACCACGCCACCCGCGCGGCGAAGTCGATCGAGGGATACGCCAGTTGCCAGGTCCGCAGCCATAGCTCGATCGTCGCGTCTTCGTCTTCTTCGGCGCGATACGGGCGGAGCGTGAATTCTGCCGCCACTAGCGTTCCGTCAGCTTCAGCTCGATGCGGCGGTTGCGCTTGTAGGCCTCTTCGGTCGCCGTCGTGTCCAGCGGCTGGAATTCGGCGAAGCCGGCGGCGACCAGCCGCTGCGCGGGCACGCCGAGCGAGACCAGATATTGCACCACCGAGATCGCGCGTGCCGACGACAATTCCCAGTTCGACTTGAACAACGGGCTGTTGATCGGCCGCACGTCGGTGTGGCCGTCGACCCGCAGCACCCAGGCGATTTCGCTCGGGATCTGCTTGTCCAAATCGATCAATGCGGTGGCGAGCTTGTCGAGTTCGGCCTTTCCTTCCGGCAGCAGCAGCGCCTGGCCGGTGTCGAAGAACACTTCCGACTGGAACACGAAGCGGTCGCCGACGATGCGGACGTCCGGCCGGTTGCCGAGGATGGCACGGAGGCGGCCGAAGAATTCCGAACGATAACGTGACAATTCCTGCACGCGCTGCGCCAGGGCGACGTTCAATCGCGATCCCAGATCGGCAATACGGCCCTGCGATTCCTTGTCGCGTTTCTCCGAGGCTTCGAGCGCTTCCTCGAGCGCGGCGAGTTGGCGGCGCAGCGCGCTGATCTGCTGATTGAGTACCTCGATCTGCGCCAGCGCGCGCGACGAAACCTGCTTTTCGGAATCAAGCGCCTTGTTGAGTTCGGTGGCGCGGCCTTCCGCGTTGCTGCCGGCGCCGGCAAGTCCATCATAGAGTCCCTTGATACGATCGCGTTCGGCCTCCACCGAAGCGAGCCCCGCGCGCGCCTGCGAGAGCTGGTCGTTGAGACTAATCCCGGTGAGCTTTTCCAGCGCCAACAGGTCGTTCAATTGCGCCAGCTTGGCGTTGAGCTGTTCGAGCGCCTTGTCCTTGCCGGTGACTTCCTGCGACAGGAAGAACTGCACGACCAGGAACACCGACAGCAGGAACACGATCGACAGCACCAGCGTCGACAGCGCGTCGACGAATCCCGGCCAGTAGTTGAAACCGGAGTCATTGCGGCGGGTGCGGGCGAGGGCCATTCAGTGTTCTCTCGTTTTCGCGTTGGCGCGTCAGCATCGCGTTATGCCTGAGGCAGGTGACAAACCGCTTCGATATTGTGCCCGTCCGGATCGAGGACGAAGGCCCCGTAATAGTTTGGATGGTAGTGCTGCCGGACTCCCGGCTGCCCGTTGTCTCTGCCGCCGGCTGCCAGCGCCTCATGATGAAACCGGTCAACTGTCGCCCGATCCTGTGCCGTGAAAGCGATGTGGGCTCCGGTCTGAGGGGTGTCCTGCAGTCCGATCCAGAAGAACGCTTTAGGGCGAATGCCATACCCCGCGGCACCTTCGCCTTCGGCATACAACCGCGTGATTCCCAGCGGACGTAGTGCCCGATCATAGAAGGCCTTTGACCGCTCGGCGTCGCTGACACCCAAGGTGACGTGGTCCAACAAATTGAGTTCCGTCATCAGCTCTTCTCGGGCTGCCGTGCGATCCGCTCCAGCAGCTTCTTGATCTCGCGGTTCTGCTCGCCCTGGCCGTCGGCCCATTCGCGGATCATCTGCTGCTCGGTGCGCATATGCGCGACCAGCCCCTGAATGGCTTCGGCGAGGTTGGCCATCGCCGCCGTCGTATTGCGTCCGCCGCCGTCTTCCACCACCGCGCGCAAGCGCTCCACCACCTGTTGCAACTCACCGCTGCCTCCGACCGCGGCGCCTTCGCCGGCATATTCGCGCACCGTGGAGGCGAGCCAGTCTTCGAGGTCGGTATAGAAGCGGTTCTGCGCCTGGCTCGACTGCAGGTCGAGAAAACCCAGGATCAGCGAACCGGCAAGGCCGAACAGCGAGGACGAGAACGAAATGCCCATGCCGCCGAGCGGCGCAGCCAGTCCCTCTTTCAGGGTGTCGAACAGCGCGCCGGCGTCGCCGCCAACCTTGAGCCCATCGATCACCTTGCCGACGGAGCCGACGGTTTCGATCAGGCCCCAGAAGGTGCCGAGCAGGCCGAGAAACACCAGCAAGCCGGTCATGTAGCGGGAAATATCGCGGGCCTCGTCGAGCCGGGTCGCGATCGAATCCAGCAGATGCCGCATGGTCTGCTGCGAAATCGTCATCCGCCCCGAGCGCTCGCCGCCGAGGATCGCGGCCATCGGCGCCAGCAGCGTCGGGCGCTGCGCGATGGCGAGGCCGGGATCGGCGATGCGGAAGTTGTTGACCCAGGAGACTTCCGGATAGAGCCGGATCACCTGCCGGAACGACAGGATGATGCCGATCAGGAGCACCGCGCCGATCAGCGCGTTGAGGCCGGGATTGGCAAAAAAGGCCGTGATGATCTGCTTGTAGAGCACGACCATGACAAGGGCGCACAGCACCAGGAACACCAGCATCCGCACCAGGAAAATCCGGGGCGAGGACAGTTTGCTCAGTTCGATCTCTATTGCGGAGTGGGGGGAGGGGCCTGAGGGCATTGCGGGTGTCATCCGTTACGAAAAGCCGCGCTGGGAACCAATATGGCACAGCGGGCCGGAGAAAAAAGCTCGGAAAGCCGCGATTTCAGGTCGACCAAAGTGGAACAGAATCCAAGACGGGCGCTCTGACTTCAGCGTATTTTGGAACGGCCCGATGTCCAAACGGGATTTAGGTCGAAAGCGCCGTGCATCGAGCAATCCGTCATTGGATCGCGACGCCCGCGATTCGAGCCGCGACTGCGATCTGCAACCCGTCGCTTCACGATGTTCCGGTGTGTTGCCCTTTCGAGCACGAAAGTGACGTGTTCGTGTCCGTTGGTCTGGAATTGCACTTCGATGTGACGGATGGAACCGCGCTCACAATCCGGTGAGTCCGCGAAAGCTCTCGTGAATTCAGCGCGATAGCGTTGTGTGACATTGAGCCGCCACGAAACGTGTTGCGTTGCAATAGGCGTTTCCTATCCTGTTCCCGTCAACAGCGCGGTTGTCCCTTGCGACGTCGCGCGCGCGTTTCGTTCGCGCTTCAACTCGAATTAGGGGTGACCTTTGTCTATGTCTGGATTTCGCGCGCAGTCGGCCGGCATTGTCTTGATGCTCGCCGCGATGGCGCCGCTGCTGGGTGGCTGCGACGAACCGAATGTCGCCGTTGCCGCCGCGCAACCCACCGAGCCAGACGTCAGCATCGTCACCGTCAAGCCGCAAGCCCGCGCCATGGTGCGCGAATTGCCCGGACGCATCGCGCCGACGCGGGTGTCGGAAGTGCGGCCGCGCGTGTCCGGCATCGTCGTGCAGCGCCTGTTCAACCAGGGCAGCGAGGTCAAGGCCGGCGATGTCATGTACAAGATCGATCCGCGGCCGTTCGAGGTCGAGGTGCAGTCGAGCGAGGCCGCACTGGCGCGCGCCAGGGCCGTACTGGAACAGGCGACCCAGCATGCCAACCGCATCGCGACGCTGACCAGCCAGCGCGCCGCGCCCGAAGCCAAAAACGAGGAAGCGATCGCGAGCCTGCGCCAGGCCGAGGCGGATGTCGCCGGCCGCAAGGCCGACGTCGCCCGCGCAAAACTCAATCTCGATTATGCGACCATCCGCGCGCCGATCGACGGCATCGTCGGCGCCGCGCTGGTCAGCGAAGGCGCGCTGGTGGTGCAGAACGAGACCGCGAGCCTTGCGACGATCCAGCAGCTCGATCCGATCTATGCCGATTTCACCCAGTCAGTGACCGAGCTCAATCATCTGCGTCGCGCGCTGGAGTCCGGCGAACTTGACCGTATCTCGCAGGACGCGATGAAGGTCCGTCTCGTGCTCGACGACGGTGCGCTCTATCCGCAGGTCGGCAAGTTGTTGTTCTCGGACGCCAAAGTCGACGCGCACACGGGCCAGGTGACGCTGCGCGGCGAATTTCCAAATCCGAAACGCGAATTGCTGCCGGGCATGTATGTCCGCGTCCAGATCGAGCAGGGCATCGACAGCGACGCCATCGCGGTGCCGCAGCAGGCGATCCAGCGCAATGCCGGCGGCAGCAGCGAGGTGTTCGTGGTCAAGGACGACAATCTGGTCGCGGTGCAGCCGGTGCGCACCGGCTCTATCCAGGACGGCCACTGGTTCGTCACCGAGGGCCTCAAGGCGGGCGACAAGGTCGTGGTCGAAGGTTTCCAGAAATTCGCCGCCGGCGACAGGGTTCGCCCGCAAGCCTGGACCGCAGCGGATGCCTCCGCCGACCTGACGCCGGACGCCAAGCTTGCTGCGCAAGCGCAGCGGTGATTTGCAATGCCGAGCTACTTCATTGACAGGCCGATCTTCGCCTGGGTGGTTGCGCTGTTCATCTGTCTGATCGGCGCGATCTCGATTCCGCTGTTGGCGGTCGCGCAATATCCGATCATCGCGCCGCCCTCGATTTCGATCTCGACCAGCTATCCCGGCGCGTCGCCGGAAAACCTCTACAACAGCGTCACACGGCTGATCGAGGAGGAGCTGAACGGCGCCTCCGGCATTCTGAACTTCGAATCGACCAGCGACTCGCTCGGCCAGGTCGAAATCATCGCCAACTTCGTGCCGGGCACCGAGACTGGCGCCGCATCGGTGGAAGTGCAGAACCGCCTCAAGCGCGTCGAGGCGCGGCTGCCGCGCGCGGTGATTCAGCAGGGCATTCTGGTCGAGGAAGCTTCTTCCGCTGTATTGCAGATCATCACGTTGCGCTCGACCGACGGCAGCCTCGACGAAATCGGCCTCGGCGATTTCATGATCCGCAACGTGCTCGGCGAAATCAGGCGCATTCCCGGCGTCGGCCGCGCCACGCTGTATTCGACCGAACGCTCGTTGCGCATCTGGGTCGATCCGGCAAAACTCGTCGGCTACGGGCTCACCGCCGATGACGTCAACAAGGCGATCACGGCGCAGAACGCGCAGGTCGCCTCCGGCAGCGTCGGCGCCGAGCCGAGCACGGCGGACCAGAAGATTTCCGCGCTGGTGCTGGTCAAGGGACAATTGTCTTCGCCGGATGAATTCGGCGCCATCATCCTGCGCGCCAATGCCGACGGTTCGACCGTGCGGCTGCGCGACGTCGCCCGCATCGAGATCGGCGGCTTGAGCTATCAGTTCAACACCCGCCTCAACGGCAAGCCGACCGCGGGCCTTTCGGTGCTGCTGTCGCCGACCGGCAACGCGCTGGCGACCGCGAGCGCGGTGGAAGCCAAGATGAAGGAGCTGTCGCGCTTCTTCCCGGCCAATATCGCCTACGAAATTCCCTACAACATCACGCCTGTGGTGAAGGCCTCGATCGAAAAAGTGCTGTCGACGCTGGTCGAGGCGGTCGTGCTGGTGTTTATCGTGATGTTCCTGTTCCTGCAGAACATCCGCTACACCATCATCCCGACCATCGTGGTGCCGGTGGCGCTGCTCGGCACCTGCGCGACGCTTGTTGGTGGCCGGTTACTCCATCAACATGCTGACCATGTTCGGCATGGTGCTGGCGGTCGGCATTCTGGTCGACGACGCCATCGTCGTGGTCGAGAACGTCGAGCGCATCATGGCGGAGGAAGGCCTGCCGCCGAAGGAAGCGACCCGCAAGGCGATGTCGCAGATCTCGGGCGCCATCATCGGCATCACGCTGGTGCTGGTCGCGGTGTTCGTGCCGATGGCGTTCTTCCCGGGATCGGTCGGCATCATCTACCGCCAGTTCTCGGTCACCATGGTGGCGGCGATCGCGTTCTCGGCGCTGCTGGCGATGTCGCTGACGCCCGGCCCTGTGCGCGACCTTGCTGAAGCCGGTCACGGCAGGCCACGGCCACGCCCGCAAGGGCGTGTTCGGCTGGTTCAACCGCATGCTCGATTCCAGCCGCGACGGCTATGCGCGCACGGTGAAGGGTTCGCTGAAGCGCACGGGCCGACTGATGCTGATCTACGCAGCGCTCTTGATCGGATTGAGCTGGGCCTTCGTCCGTCTGCCCGGCGGCTTCCTGCCGGTCGACGACCAGGGCTTTATCACCACCGACGTGCAGACCCCGTCGGACTCCTCCTACGCCCGTACCGAGGCCGCGGTCGAGAAGGTGGAAAACTATCTGAAGGGCCGCGCCGGCGTCGAGAACGTAACGTTCCTGACCGGCTTCAGCTTCCTCGGCCAGGGCGTCAACACCGCGCAGGCCTTCATCACGCTGAAGGACTGGTCGGACCGGCCTGCCGCTGATTCCGCGGCCGCGATCGTTGCCGACGTCAATCGCGACCTGTCGTCGATCCGCGACGCCAGGATCACCGCGCTGCAGCCGCCGCCGATCGACAATCTCGGCAATTCCTCCGGCTTCTCGTTTCGCCTGCAGGACCGCGGCCAGAAGGGTTTTGCGGCGCTGACGGCGGCGGCCGACCGCTTGATCGCGGAAGCCAATGCCAGTCCCGTGCTGCAAAAGGTCTATGTCGAGGGCCTGCCGCCCGCGCCGCAGGTCAATCTGATGATCGACCGCGAAAAGGCCGGCGCGTTCGGCGTCACCTTCGAGGACATCAACAGCACGATCTCGACCAATCTCGGCTCGAACTACATCAACGACTTTCCAAACCGCGGCCGCATGCAGCGCGTGATCGTGCAGGCCGATCGCGGCAGCCGCATGAACGCCGACGACATCCTCAATTACAACGTCAAGAACAGCCGCGGGCAGCTGGTGCCGTTCTCGGCTTTCGCGACCGTCGAATGGCAGAAGGGGCCCACGCAAATTGCGGGCTTCAACTTCTATCCGGCGGTGCGCATCAGCGGCGAGGCCAAACCCGGTTACACCTCCGGCGACGCGATTGCCGAAATGGAGCGGCTCGCCGGAAAACTGCCGCGCGGCTTTCGGCTTCGAATGGACCGGGCAGTCGCTGCAGGAAAAATTGTCAGGCTCGCAGGCGCCGTTCCTGCTCGCTTTGTCGGCGCTGGTGGTGTTCCTGTGTCTGGCCGCGCTCTATGAAAGCTGGACCATTCCGCTCGCGGTGTTGCTGACGGTGCCGCTCGGCATCTGCGGCGCGGTGCTGGCGGCATCGCTGCGCGGCCTGCCCAACGATGTCTATTTCACCGTCGGCCTGATCACCATCATTGGACTGGCGGCAAAGGACGCCATCCTGATCATCGAATTCGCCAAGGATCTGCGCGCGCAGGGCAAGCCGCTGATCGAGGCGACGGTGGAAGCCTGCACCTTGCGCTTCCGCCCGATCCTGATGACGGGCCTGGCCTTCGTCTGCGGCGTGCTGCCGATGGTGATCGCGCAAGGCGCCGGCGGCGCCAGCCAGCAGGCACTCGGCACCAGCGTCATGGGCGGCATGATCGCGGTGGTGATTTTGGCGCTATTGATGGTGCCGGTGTTCTTTGTCAGCGTGCAGCGCGTGCTGGCGGGTGATCGTGAGAGGGTGGCGAAATTAGCGGTCGAGCCGCATCCCCACGTTGTCGTCACCCGCGAAGGCGGGTGATCGAGTATTTCACTCGCTGATTTGCCCGACGTGTCAAATGTTTTCTTCGGCGCTCGACGTGTGCCGGCTACTGTGCATGGGGTTGTTTTCGATATTTTGGCTGGGAGCGCAGAGGCTCCTCAGTATGGCGACGTTACCAGCGTCGTTACTTCCCCAGACCTTTGATGATCTTCACCAACTCGGCGTGCACGTATTCATTGCCGCAGAGCACGTGGCCGGTCTTCAGCGGGTCGCTGGCGCCGTCGACGCAGCTGACGGTGCCGCCGGCTTCGCGAATCATGATCTGGCCGGCAGCCATGTCCCAGGGCTGCAGGTTGCGTTCCCAGTAGCCGTCGAGGCGGCCGGCGGCGACAAAGGCCATATCGAGCGAGGCGGCGCCGAAGCGGCGGAAGCCGGCGACCTTGCTTTGCAGCGCGGCCATCTCTCGCAGCGCCAGTTCATGGTCGCCGCGCCCGATATGCGGCAGGCCGCAGGCGATCACGCATTCATTGAGCTGGCGGCGGCCGGCGACGCGCAGCCGCTGGTCGTTGAGGAATGCGCCCTTGCCCTTTTCGGCGATGTAGAGCTCGTCATTGGCGGGATTGTAGATCACGCCGGCGATGATGGTGCCTTCGCGCTGCAGGCCGATCGAGATCGCGAATTGCGGAATGCCGTGCAGGAAATTGGTGGTGCCATCGAGGGGATCGACGATCCAGGTGTGGCTCTTGTCGGCGCCTTCACGGGTGCCGCCTTCCTCGCCGATGAAGCCGTAGCCCGGCCGCGCCTTGGCGAGATCCTTGTAGAGCACTTCCTCAGCACGCTTGTCGGCTAGGCTGACGAAGTTTGCCGGCCCCTTCAGCGACACCTGCAGATGCTCGATCTCGCCGAGGTCGCGCTTCAGGCCGCGGCCGGCGTTGCGCGCGGCTTTCACCATGACGTTGATAAGGGCTGAATGCAGCATGATACGAGGCTTGTGAGTTGAGAGGAAACGGGCCGATGCGGCCAAGGTCAGGGGACTGGGTGCCCTGCTGATGTGCCGCCGTCAAGGCGTCATTTGCGAAGCTTTACTTAACCGCGTTGCCGATCCATTTGCGCGCGGCGTCCTGGGCCTTGGCGCGGTCCTCGGGGCTGACGTCCAGCCAGCGCCTCGTCCAGTTCCGGGTCGCCTTTCCCGGCGGTTTTGGCAACGATGTGCCATTTCAGGCCCTCGACCTTGTCGACCGGGGCGCCCATGCCACCGACCAGCACCCGGGCGAGGCGGTTTTGCGCGATCGGGCTGTTCTGCCTCGCCGCCTTGCGCAGCAGCGCGATGGCGGCCGTCAGGTTCTTCGGCGTTCCAGTGCCGTTATAGAGCGCGATGGCATATTCGACCTCGGCGTCGACGTTGTCGGCCAGTGACGCCGCCTGCAGCAGCCGCACCGCCTTGTCGATATCCTTCGGGACGCCGGTGCCCTCCTTGTAAAAAGTCGCGAGCGCGTATTGCGCCTCGGGGTTGCCGGCGTCAGCGGCGAGGCGCAGCAACTCGGCGGAACGTCTGAGGTCTTGCGGCAGCGTCTGTCCGTCGAGATAGAGCAGCGCCAGATTATAGGCCGCCTTGGGCTCGCCGAGCTTGGCCGAGGAAGCCAGCAGCTTGACGGCCTGCTCGCGATCGACTTTACCGCCGCGGCCGGAGAGCTTCATCATCGCAAGCGCGAACATGCCTTCGCGGTCGCCACCGTCGGCGGCGCGCTGATACCAGTCGGCGGCCTTGGGGTAGTCGCGCTTGACGCCCATGCCATTGGCGTAGAGCTCGCCCAGCATCGTCATCGCCTTCGGGTCGTTGGTAAACATCGCGCGCGTGGTCGCCAGATCGAACGCGGTCTTGTAGAGGCCGCGCTGATAGGCGCCGTAGACGAGGTCGACATTGGGATCGTCGAACGTGGCGGTCGGCGAGGGCTGCGGTGTTGGTGCTGGCGCTGGCGTCGCCGCCGGCTTGGGCGTTACGGCGGGTTTCTTCGCTGCCGCCGGCGCTTTCGGTTTCGGCGCTTCCTTGAGTGTTTCTTTCTTCGCAGGCGGTGTAGCCGCAGGCGCCTGGGCAGCCGGCGGCGTCAGCGAGACCTGCGCGGACGCAGCCGTAGCGGCCATCGAGAGGCACACGAGAATCGATATGGGACGCAGGAGATTCATGTCCTGACTTATCCGTGCCCGGCTTCGGCTTTTCCGAGTGTCGTCGCGTGCGCCTGCTTGATCACCTGTTCGATATCGATCAGTGCCGCCTTGGCGCCGCGCGGATCGGCCCAGATGAAATCGCCGACCAAAATAAAGTCGGCGCCAGCGATGGCGAATTCGAAAGCTTCCTCACGCGAAGCGGCAAAGCCGACGCAAGGCGGCTCGAACAGTTCTTCCCACCATTGCAGCCGCTCGGCGATGGCCTCGACCGAGGGGCGCTGGCCATTCTTGTCGGGCTCGCCGAACAGCACGTAATCCGCGCCGGCTTCGCCCGCGGCCATCGAATCGTGCCGCGTGGCAAGGCCGCCGACGCCGGCGATGCGGTCCGGCTTCAGCGACGGCATCGCGTCTTCCATGGCGGCGATCCCGGTCACGTGCGCGCCGTCGGCGCCGGCGCGCGCCACCAGTTCGACATGGCCATCCAGCAGCAGCGCCGCACCATTGTCCTGAACGGCGGGCGCCAGCGCCTTGATCCGCGAGATCATGGTTTTCTGGTCGGTTTCGCGAAGCCGCAGCAACACCGCGGCGACATCGGCGTCCGCTAGCAGGCCCGGAAGGCTTGCCACCAGCTGCGTCGGATCGTCCAGTTCCGGTGTCGCGAGATAGAGGCGCGGCACCGGACGCGGCGGAGGAGGTTTAGTGGCCATGATGTCGGCTCGATGCCCTCGAACTGCGGCCAAAAAAGGGGAGGGGCGCAACCCGCCGCTTCAAATTAATCAATTCATCACGAGGCGCCGTCAATGCGTCCGGCCGTCCCGGTTCATGCGACTTTCGGATCAAGCTCGCCCTTGGCGTAACGCTTGGCCATTTCGGCCGTGCGTCAGCACTTTCTTGATCTTGCTGGCCTGGCCCGCGGTGTTGAATTCCTGCAGTCGCTGCTTGCACAGCTTGGTCATCGCTTCCATCGCGGGCTTGAGATATTTGCGCGGATCGAACTCTTCCGGATTGTCTTTCAGCACTTTGCGGATCTGTCCGGTCATCGCCATGCGGTTGTCGGTGTCGATGTTGATCTTGCGCACGCCGTGCTTGATGCCGCGCTGGATTTCGGAAACCGGCACGCCCCAGGTCGGCTTCATCTTGCCGCCATTGGCATTGATGATTTCCTGCAGGTCCTGCGGCACCGACGACGAACCATGCATCACCAGATGCGTGTTCGGCAGCTTGCGGTGGATCTCCTCGATCACGTTCATGGCGAGGATGTCGCCGTCCGGCTTGCGCGTGAACTTGTAGGCGCCGTGCGAGGTGCCCATCGCGATCGCCAGCGCGTCGACCCTGGTCTCCTTGACGAACTTCACCGCCTCGTCGGGATTGGTCAGCAACTGGTCGTGCGACAATTTGCCTTCGGCGCCGTGGCCGTCTTCCTTGTCGCCCATGCCGGTCTCGAGCGAGCCGAGCACGCCAAGCTCGCCTTCGACCGAGATGCCGCCGAGATGCGCCATGTCGGTCACGGTCTTGGTGACGCCGACGTTGTAATTCCAGTCGGCCGGGCTCTTGCCGTCGGCCTTCAGCGAACCGTCCATCATCACCGAAGTGAAGCCGGCCTGGATCGCGGTCATGCAGGTGTCGGGCCCGTTGCCGTGGTCGAGATGCACGCAGACCGGGATCTGCGGATAGATTTCGGTGACCGCGTCCATCATGTGCTTGAGCATGATGTCGTTGGCGTAGGAGCGCGCGCCGCGCGAGGCCTGGATGATGACGGGGGCGTCCAAGCTGGAGGCGGCCTCCATGATCGCCAGCGCCTGTTCCATGTTGTTGATGTTGAAGGCCGGCACGCCGTAATCATGCTCCGCCGCGTGGTCGAGCAATTGACGCAACGTAATGCGAGCCATCCTGATTCTCCCTTGTCTTTGGCGCGCCCCGGGCGCCCGATCTGTGCTTAATCTACCGCAGTTTTAGAACTTCGACACCGGGCAGAGGTTTCCCCTCCATCCATTCAAGAAACGCGCCGCCGGCGGTCGAAACATAGCTGAAATCATGGGCAACCCCGGCCTGGTTCAGGGCCGCGACGGTATCGCCGCCGCCGGCGACCGAAACCAGCTTTTTGGCCTTGGTCCGCTCGGCCGCATGTTTGGCGGCCACCATGGTGCCGCGGTCGAACGGGGTCAGCTCGAAGGCCCCGAGCGGGCCGTTCCAGACCAGTGTCCTGGCATCGTCGATCGCGGCGTGAATCCGCGCGGTCGATTGCGGGCCGACGTCGAGGATCATGCCGTCGGCCGGGATCGCGTCGAGGCCGTAGGCATGGGACGGCGAATTGGCCGCGAAGTGATAGGCGACCACGGCGTCGACGGGCAGAATGATCGCGCAGTTCGCGGCTTCGGCCTTTTCCATGATCCGCAGCGCGGTGGCGGCAAGGTCCTTTTCCGCCAGCGACTTGCCGACGCCGACGCCCTGCGCGTGCAGGAAGGTGTTGGCCATGCCGCCGCCGATGACGAGCGCGTCGACCTTGCTGACGAGGTTTTCCAGAAGGTCGATCTTGGTCGAGACTTTGGCGCCGCCGATGATCGCGATGACCGGCTTGGTCGGCGCTTCCAGCGCCTTGCCCAGCGCGTCGAGTTCGGCCTGCATGGTGCGGCCGGCATAGGCCGGCAGCTTGTGGCCGAGGCCTTCGGTGGTGGCGTGGGCGCGGTGCGCGGCCGAGAAGGCGTCGTTGACCCAGATGTCGCCGAGTTTTGCCAACTCGGCGACGAAGGCCGGATCGTTCTTTTCTTCCTCTTTGTGGAAGCGGGTATTTTCCAGACAAAGAATGTCGCCATCCTTCATCGCGGCGACGGCCTTGGCGGCGGGCTCGCCGATGCAGTCGTCGGCGAAGGCGACCGGCTTCTTGATGACCTGCGAGAGCGCTTCCGCCACCGGCTTCAGCGAATCCTTGGCGTCGCGTCCCTTCGGCCGGCCGAAATGCGCGAGCAGGATGACCTTGCCGCCCTTGCCGGAAATCTCGGTGATGGTCGGCGCCACGCGCTCGAGCCGCGTCGCATCGCTGACGCGGCCGTTGTCCATGGGCACGTTGAGGTCGACGCGCAGCAGGACGCGTTTGCCCTTTACGTCGACGTCATCGAGGGTGCGGAATGATTTTGTCATGGCGGTCTCACGCGTGGCCCATCCTTCGAGACGCCTCGCTGCGCTCGGCTCCTCAGGATGAGGTCTGTCCCTCATGGTGAGGAGCGCGCTTTCGCGCGCATCTCGAACCATGAGCGATGAAGTTACAGCAGCTTCCCCATCGCCACGGCGGTGTCGCCCATGCGGTTGGAAAAGCCCCATTCGTTGTCGTACCAGGACATCACCCGCACCAGCGTGCCGTTCTGCACCTTGGTCTGATCCACGTGGAAGGTGGACGAATGCGGGATCGTGGTTGAAGTCGATCGAAACGTTCGGCGCGGTGGTATAGCCCAGGATGCCCTTGAGCTCCTGCTCGGAGGCGCGCTTCATCGCTTCGTTGATTTCCTTCACGTCGGTGGCGCGCTTGGCGACGATCTTGAGATCGACCACCGAGACGTTCGGGGTCGGCACGCGGATCGCGACGCCGTCGAGCTTGCCCAGCAGCTCCGGCAGCACCAGGCCGATCGCCTTGGCCGCACCGGTGGAGGTCGGGATCATCGACAGCGCGGCCGCGCGGCCGCGATAGAGATCGCTGTGCAGGGTGTCGAGCGTCGGCTGGTCGCCGGTATAGGCGTGGATCGTGGTCATGAAGCCGGTCTCGATGCCGACGGTGTCGTTCAGCACCTTGGCGATCGGGGCCAGGCAGTTGGTGGTGCAGGAACCGTTGGAAACGACCAGGTGCTCCTTGGTCAGCTTGTCGTGGTTGACGCCGTAGACGATGGTCGCATCAGCGCCGTCGGACGGGGCCGAAACCAGCACGCGCTTGGCGCCGGCGGTCAGATGCGCCGTGGCCTTGGCCTTGGCGCTGAAGATGCCGGTGCATTCCATCGCGATGTCGACGCCGAGTTCCTTCCACGGCAGCTTCGACGGATCGCGCTCGGCGGAAACCTTGATCTTGCCGTTGCCGAGGTCGATCGAGTCGCCGTCGACGGTCACGGTGCCGGGGAACCGGCCATGCACGGAGTCGAAGCGCAGCAGGTGGGCATTGGTCTCGACCGGGCCGAGATCGTTGATCCCGACCACTTCGATATCCCTGCGGCCGGATTCCGCGATGGCCCGCAAGATGTTGCGGCCGATGCGGCCAAATCCATTGATCGCGACCCGAATTGCCATGCTTGTTCTCCCTTAATAGCTGGCGCCGTCCCCGCGGACGGTTCCCGGAAGGGAGACGTTCCACGAGGGGCTTACGGCGGATCGCCCGGTTCTGCCGGGCGAGAACGGTCAAGATGGGAACTTAGGTAGCCCTTTTTCCCGGCAATCTCAACCGTCACCCCAAGCGCTTCAGGGCAGCGTTAACCGCAGCCTCGGCGGTAATGCCGAAGTGCTTGTAAAGGTCCTTGGCGGGGGCGCTGGCGCCGAAGCCGTGCATGCCCACGAATTCGCCATCCTGGCCGATCACGGCGTCCCAGCCCCAGCGCACGGCGGCCTCGATCGCGATCTTCACCGGCGCGTTGCCGATGATCGCCTTCCGGCGGTCCGCCGGCTGCGCCAGCAGCAGTTCGAGCGAGGGTACTGAGACCACCCGCGACGCGATGCCGCGTTCGGCGAGCTGCTTCTGGGCCGCGACTGCAATCTCGACCTCGGAGCCGGAGGCAAACAGCGACACTTTGGCGTCACCTTGGGCTGCGACCAGCTCATAGGCGCCATGGCTGCAGGGATTTTCGTTCGGCGCGGTGGTGCGCAATTGCGGCAGGTTCTGGCGGGTCAGCACCAGCACGGTCGGGCCGTCGATGCGATTGAGCGCGAGTTCCCAGCACTCCGTGACTTCGACGGCGTCGCAAGGCCGGAACACGCGCATGTTGGGAATGGCGCGCAGTGCGGCGAGATGCTCGACCGGCTGATGCGTCGGTCCGTCTTCGCCGAGACCGATGGAATCATGCGTCATCACATAGACGACGCCGGTGCCCATCAGCGCCGCGAGCCGCATCGCCGGTCGCGCGTAGTCGGTGAACACGAGGAACGTCGCGCCGTTCGGCGCAAAGCCGCCATGCAGGAAGATGCCGTTCATGGCAGCAGCCATGCCGTGCTCGCGGATGCCGTAATGGATGAAGCGGCCCTTCGGCGTCTTGGCGCCAAACGCGGTCGCCGACTTCGCCTTGTTGTTGTTGGAGCCGGTGAGGTCGGCGGAGCCGGCGAGGAATTCCATCGGCATCGCGGCGGCAATGGCCTCGATCGCGGATTCCGATGATTTGCGGGTCGCGATGTTTTCCGGCTTTTCCAGCAGGCCCTTCTTGTGCGCCCTCAGCGCCTTGGCCAGCGCGGCCGGGCGCTCATGCCGCAGCCGGCGTTCGAATTCGGCGCGCTTGCGGTTGCCCAGTTCGGCAAAGCGGCCTTCCCAGGCCTTGCGCTCTGCGGTGCCGCGCGAGCCTGCTTCGCGCCAGGCCTTCAGTACATCCTCGGGCACCGAGAACGGCTCCTGCGAAATGCCGAGCTTTTCCTTGGCGCCCTTCAATTCCTCTGCGCCGAGCGCCTCGCCGTGGGCCTTGGCGGTGCCGGCCCGCGTCGGCGCGCCGAAACCGATGGTGGTCTTGCAGGCGATCAGCGACGGCTTGTTGGATTTCTGCGCGCGGGTGATCGCGGCCGCAATGGCTTTCTGATCATGTCCGTCGATCAAGTTCAGCCGCCCAGCCGGCGGACTTGAAGCGCTTCACCTGGTCGACGCGAGTCGGCGATCGAGGTCGGGCCGTCGATCGAAATGCCGTTGTCGTCGTACAGCACGATCATCTTGTTGAGCTTCCAGACCCCGGCCATCGCGATCGCTTCCTGCGACACGCCCTCCATCAGGTCGCCGTCGGAGGCGAGCACATAGGTGTGGTGGCCGACCACCTTCTTGCCGAACTCGGCAGCCAGCATCTTTTCCGCCATCGCCATGCCGACCGCGGTCGCGATGCCCTGGCCGAGCGGGCCGGTGGTGGTCTCGATGCCCTTGGTGTGGAAGTTCTCAGGGTGACCCGGCGTCAGCGAGCCGAGCTGGCGGAAATGCTTGATCTGATCGAGCGTCATGTCCTTGTTGCCGGTCAGGTACAGCAACGCATAGAGCAGCATCGAGCCGTGTCCGGCCGACAGCACGAATTGGTCGCGGTCCGGCCAGTTCGGCTCGGCGGCGTCGAATTTGAGGAACTGCGTGAACAGCACGGTAGCCATGTCGGCGGCGCCCATCGGCAAACCGGGATGGCCTGACTTCGCCTTCTCGACGGCGTCCATGGCAAGGCCACGGATCGCATTGGCCATACGGTTATGATCGACCTGCGTCATGATGAAAATCCGCTTGAAATGAGGAGGTTGGTGACGATCCGCCCGCCGGCGAATTGCAGCGAAAGTGTGCCCTGCGGCACTGAAACCTGGGGGCTGGATAGCACCTCAATCCAGTGAGTCCAAGGCTATGGCAACGCGCTTTCGGTGCGAAAAGTTGCTTATTGGACGATCCGGAAAAGTGGCCTTCCGGTTTTCCGAACAGGATCATGCTCAAAAGAAGGCCGCTGGATCGGGGTGATGCTTTCATCCCGATCTAGCGGTGCATAGCTTCGCGGCGGCGTTGCGCTAAGCTCGCTTGCCACGTAAATTTCCCGCTCTAACCGCTTGCTGGACCGCCAATTTCGCTGTGCGGCTGGCCGACTGAAGGTGCGTGCTGTCTCTCATGAGCGATCGTCCCGTCAACGGGACCGGCAATGCCGAGCCGGTCTATGCCGACATCGACACCGCGACGCGGCGGTTGATGATGGCCCTCGATGCCCTGGAATCCGCGGCCGAGCGGCGGCGCGATGCCGACCGCGACGAGAACGAACTGGCGAGCCGGATCCAGGCGCTTGGCGCCGATCGGTCGCGGCTGGCCGACGAACTCGACGGCTCGCTGGTGAAGACGCGCCGGCTGGAGCGCACCAATCGTGAGATCGCCGACAGGCTGGATTCCGCGATCGGCACCATCCGCGCGGTGCTCGATGCCGATGCCGGAGAGATTTCATGAGCCACATCAACGTCACCATCAACGGCCGCCAATACCGCATGGCCTGCGAGGAAGGGCAGGAGGTGCGGCTGCTGAAGCTCGCCGAGAGCCTCGAATCCCGCGTCGATGAATTGCGCGGCAAGTTCGGCGAGATCGGCGATGCGCGCCTCACCGTGATGGCGGCACTTACCGTGTGCGACGAATTGCTCGACGCCGGCCAGCGCGTGCGGGCGCTGGAAGAAGAACTCGAAAATCTTCGCAATGTTCGGGCTGCCGCCACCGACCGCGCCCGGACCACGCAGGTCGCGGTCGCCAATGCGCTCAACGCCGCCGCCGACCGAATTGAAAAGACCACGCAGGTGCTGAACCGCACCATCGGCGGCGGCGTCGCGATCGGGTGATTGCAACACCTCTTTCTTACCCTCCAGAGGAGGGTGAAGCGTGCGTTCGTTGGCCGTGTACAGCCTCCGTTACCGCTGGCGGAATCCGGCCCATAATGCCTACATTGGCCGGGCGAGGCTGCGTCGTGCGTCAGGAGCCATAATATCCCCGGGGCCTTATCGATCCTTTAGGGAACTGTCCCTGGCCGGGTCCGTGGACCCGGTCATATGGTGCCCACCTACTTTCGTAGGGAACTCCGGGATCGAGTGCTTCAACGGCGTTCGCGGCTTCGCACTTTTGATTTGTCGTCAGTCTGCCCGGAGTCGCTGCGTGCGTCACTTGCCCTGTCATACCCCGCGCACGCGGGGTATCCAGTACGCCGCGGCGTCTCGGTTGAATCACTGAAGTCTCTGGAATTCTGGATCACCCGCTCCGCGCCGTTGCGCAAGGCGGATGACGACAGCGGACGAGATGCTCGCATGACGACAACCCTTTCGAAAGCCGACCTGCGCACCGCCGCTCTCGCCAAGCGCGATGCGTTGAGCGACGAGCAGCGCGCCGCCGCGGCGCAGGCCATGGCCAAACGTGCCCTGCCGTTCGAGATCGCTCCGGGCAACGGTCGTTTCCGGATATTCGCCGATCCGCAACGAAATCGATCCCGCGCCGCTGATGCGAAAGCTCGCCGGGCAGGGCGCGAAGCTGGCGCTGCCGGTGGTGCTGGCGCGCGGCAAGTCGCTGGCCTTTCGCGCTGGTCGCCCGACGACCGGCTGATGCTCGGGCCGCTCGGTATTCCCGAGCCGTCGCCGGCGGCGGCCGAGGTGATTCCCGATATCATGCTGGTGCCGCTGGCGGCGTTCGACCGGCAAGGCCATCGCATCGGTTATGGCGCCGGCCACTACGACTTCACGCTGGATCATCTGCGCAAGGCCAAGGCCATCATCGCCATCGGCACCGCCTTTGCGGTGCAGGAAATAAAGGCAGTTCCGGCCCAGCCGCACGACGTGGCGCTGGATTATGTGCTAACGGAAAAGAAAGTGTTCGATTTCCGGAGCTGAACTTTGCGTATCCTCTTTATCGGTGACGTCGTCGGCAAGACCGGCCGCACCGCAATAGCCGAACATCTGCCGGGCATGGTGAAAGACTGGTCGCTCGATCTCGTCATCATCAATGGCGAGAATTCCGCCGGCGGATTTGGCATCACCGAGGCGATCTACCAGGATTTTCTCGATGCCGGCGCCGATGCGATCACGCTCGGCAATCATGCCTGGAATCAGAAGGAGGCGCTGGTCTTCATCGAGCGCGCGCCGCGCCTGATCCGGCCGCTGAATTTTCCGCGCCATACGCCCGGCCGTGGCTCGGCATTGATCGACACCAAGAACGGCAAGCGCGCGCTTGTCATCAACGCCATGGGCCGCGTCTTCATGGAGCCGCTGAACGATCCCTTCAACGCGGTGGCCAAGGAACTCGATGCCTGTCCGCTGCGCGAGGCGGCCGACGCCATCGTGCTCGATTTCCACGGCGAGGCGACCAGCGAAAAGCAGGGCATGGGATTTTTCTGCGACGGCCGCGTCAGCCTCGTCGTCGGCACCCACACCCATGTTCCGACCGCCGATCACCAGGTGCTGCCCGGCGGCACCGCCTATATGAGCGATGCCGGCATGACCGGCGATTACGATTCGATCATCGGCATGCAAAAGGAAGAGCCGCTGCATCGTTTCACCACCGGCATCCCCTCGGGCCGCTTCGAACCGGCCTTCGGCGTTGCAACCCTCTCCGGCGTCGCAGTCGAAACCGATGATGCGACCGGGCTGGCGCTGCGGATCGCGCCAGTGCGGGCCGGCGGCCGGCTGGAGCCCGCGACGCCCGGTTTCTGGTCGAGCTAGCCTGCGACACTTTGCCGTGCTTTGATACGCCGGGAATTGGCGCTCGACCGGGAAGAACCCTTGGCGATCAAGCACGTGGAACGTCGTTTGGCGGCGGTAGTCGCGGCGGATGTCGCCGGCTACAGCCGTTTGATGGGGGGCGACGAAGAACGGACGCTGGCCGATCTGAAACATGTCCGGGCGACACTGATCGATCCGGCCATCTCCGATCATCGCGGCCGCATCGTCAAGACTTCCGGGGACGGGCTGCTGGTCGAGTTTGCGAGCGCCGTCGACGCGGCGCGTTGCGCGGTCGAGGTCCAGCGCGCGATGGCGGAGCGAAACGCCCACGTGCCCCGCGACCTCCGGCTGGAGTTTCGCATCGGCATTCATGTCGGCGACATCATCATCGACAACGACGATATCTTCGGCGACGGCGTCAACATCGCCGCGCGTCTCGAAGGCATGGCCGAACCCGGCGGCATCTGCATCTCCGACGACGCGCACCGGCAGATCCGCGGCAAGGTCGATATCGACTTCGGTGATCTCGGTTCGCAGGCGCTGAAGAACATCGCCGAGCCGATGCGGGTCTGGCAGGTCCGCGTTGGCGGCGAGCCGGCTTCGGCGCCTCCGCGGGAAGCCGCCGGCAGTGCTGCCAAAACACCGGAGTTGCCACACAGCGAACTTCCGCCGCTGCCCGACAAGCCGTCGATCGCGGTGCTGCCGTTCGACAATTTGAGCGGCGATCGCGAGCAGGAATATTTCGCCGACGGCATGGTCGAGGAGATCATCACTGCGCTGTCGCGATTCAAGTCGCTGTTCGTGATCGCGCGCAATTCGAGCTTCGCCTACAAGGGCAGGGCCGTCGATATCAAGCTGGTCGGGCGCGAACTCGGCGTGCGCTATGTGCTGGAGGGCAGTGTCCGCAAGGTCGGCCAGAAGGTGCGCATCAGCGGTCAGTTGATCGAGGCGGCGACCGGCAATCACATCTGGGCCGACCGGTTCGATGGCGTGCTGGAAGATATCTTCGGTTTGCAGGACCGGATCGCGACGGGCGTGGTCGGGTTGATCGCGCCCAGACTGGAGCAGGCCGAGATCGAGCGGGCGCGGCGCAAGCCGACGGAAAAACTCGACAGCTACGACTTCTATTTGCGCGGCGCGGCGCTGCTGCACCAGTGGTCGTCGCTCACCAACGCGCAGGCGTTTTTCGAGAAAGCGATCGAGCACGATCCGGAATATGCGGCGGCCCATGCCATGGTCGGCTGGATGTGGATGGCGCGACAGGCCATCAACGGCCTGCCGCTCGATGCCGGGCAGCGAACGGACGCCATCCGGCACGCACGGCTGGCCACCCGGCTCGCCGACGAGGATGCGTTCGTGCTGGCGACGGGCGGTCACGTCATGGCCTATCTCGCCCACGAATACGATCTCGGCGTCGATATGATCGAGCAGGCGATCGATCTCAACCCGAACCTTGCCATCGTCTGGTTTTCGCGCGGCTGGGTCTCGCTGATGTGCGACGAGACCGAACGTGCGATCGAGAGTTTCGACCGCATGCTGCGGCTCAGCCCGCTGGATCCGCTGCGCGTCAGCGCCTGGAACGGCACCTCGCATGCGTTCTTTTCGCTGGCGCGCTACGAGGAGGGCTGCGCCGCGGCGCTGAAATCGATCCAGTTCAATGTCAACGCGCATTCGCTGGGCGCGTTCATCATCAATGCCGTGCGCGCCGGACGTCCTGGCGAAACGCAGAAGGCGGTCGGCCGGCTCTTGAAGATCCAGCCGGGTTTTCGCACCTCGCACGTGACAGAGGCCTATCCGGTGCGCCGCGCTCGCCGCCGCGATGAAATCGCCGCCGCGTTACGGGATGCGGGCCTGCCGGATTAGCCGACTACTCCGCCGTCTGTTTGCGCAACTCCGCCACGTCATTCGCGGTCAGCTTCGAGCCCTTGCTGCCGAAACGCGCGGTGACGTAATTGGCAACCGCTGCGATCTCCTCGTCGGAATAGGCGTTGCCGAATGCCGGCATCGAGAGCGCGCCTTCCGGCGTGTGACGTTTGGTCCCGGAGATCACGATCTGCGCCACGTTGGTGGCGCCGGGATCGTTGACCGCCCACGCGCCGGTCAGGGTTGCCATCGGCGAGATCGCGCTTTCGCCGGTCCAGCCATGGCAACTGACGCAGGCGCCCTGGAATATCATCTTGCCGCGGGCTTCCTGTGTGCCGTCCTTGTGCGAAGCCGATGCCGGCGGCGCCAAGGTGGCGGGCAGATCGCTTGAAGCGGTCGCGGGTACGCTGCGCAGATAGGTCACGATGGCGCGGATATCTTCCGGCGCCAACTGGCTCAGGCTGTGGTCGACGGCTTCGCCCATCGGTCCCGAGGCGGTGCCGTGGCCGGCGGCATGTCCGGCCGAGAGATAGGAAATCAGATCGTCGTCACGCCAGCCGCCGACGCCGGTGGCCTTGTCCGACGAAATGTTGAAGGCACGCCAGCCCGCGGTGACGGCGCCCGCGAACTTCTTGCGGTTGTCGAGCGCGAACGCGAGATTCCTCGGCGTATGGCATTCGCCGCAATGCGCGAGCGCTTCCGCGAGATAGGCGCCGCGGTTCCATTCCGCGCTCTTCGAGGTGTCCGGCTCGTAGCGCGTGTCCGGGTTGAAAATCTCCGACCAGAACATACATCGCCCAGCGCTGGTTGAACGGAAACGCCAGTGTGTTGGCGGGTGGCGTCGCGCGCACCGGCGTCAGGCTGAACAGGTAGGCCTTGATCGCCAGCGCATCGGCGTCGCTGATATAGGTGTAGGACGTGTACGGCATCGCCGGATAAAGCCGCGCGCCGTCACGGCGCTTGCCGCTGTGCACCGCGTTGAGAAAATCCTGGTCGCTGTAATTGCCGATGCCGGTTTCCTTGTCCGGCGTGATGTTGGTCGAATAGAGCGTGCCGAACGGCAGCTTGAAGCCGAGACCGCCGGCAAATTGCTTGCCGCCCTGCGTGGTGTGGCAGACCATGCAGTCGGCGGCCTTCGCCAGATATTCGCCGCGCTCCACGAGGCTCGCCTGCGCCAGCGCCTTGGGAACGCCGGTTGGATTGGCGTCCTTGTAGTCTTTCAGTTCGACCCGCGGGCCGCCGGCAAAGGCCATCGGATCGGGGCCGCGGATGATCCAGACGGCGACTATTCCCACCGCCACCACGATGGCGACGAGGCTGATCAGGATACGACGCGCGCCGGGGCTCATGCTTTTTTCCCCGCTGAAATCAGCGAACGGTCGATCGGTAATCGGCGCAGCGCGACGCCGGTCGCGGCATAGATCGCGTTGCGCAAGCGCGGGCGCGCTGCCGACGACGCCGGCCTCGCCGATGCCGCCTGGCGCCTCGCCGCTCTTGATGACGTGGATCTCGATCTTCGGCACCTGGTCGATGCGCAGCATGCGATAATCGTGGAAGTTGGATTGCTGCACCCGGCCCTTGTCGATCGTGATCTCGCCGTAGAGTGCTGCGGTCAGGCCGAACACCAGCCCGCCCTGAAGCTGCGCCACGATGGTATCGGGGTTGACGGCGATGCCGGTATCCACCGCCTGCGTCACGCGCCGCAAATGCACTTCGCCGAGGTCGTCGACTTCGGCTTCGACGACGGTCGCGATCGAGCTGTCGAAGGTCGGCTGGATGCTGACGCCGCGTCCGATCCGCGCCGGCAGCTTCTGGCCCCAGCCGGATTTTTCCGCGACCAGTTTCAGTGCCGCCTGCATCCGCGGCTTGCTGCCGAGCATCGAGAGCCGGAATTCAACCGGATCCTTGCCGGCCTTGCGGGCCAGTTCGTCCATGAAACATTCGATCGCGAACACGTTGTTGTTCGGGCCAACGCCGCGCCAGAACCCGGTCGGGATCGAGAGCGGTTCGGCCCGGACATATTCGGCCTGGAAATGCGGGATGTCGTAGGGCGTGTCGACGGCGCTGTCGGTGGCATCGAAATCCAGCCCGTTGACGAACGCCGGCGGCAGCCAGCGCGCCAGCACGGATGAGCCGGAGATGCGGTATTTGAAGCCCGAAATCTTGCCGTCCGACAGCGTCGCCGCGATGGTGTCGCGATAGACCGGCCGATAGACATCGTGCTGGATGTCTTCCTCGCGGGTCCATACCACCTTGAGCGGGCCGTCGACCTGCTTGGCGATGCGGACCGCCGACACCACCATGTCGGGCTCGAGCCTGCGGCCAAAACCGCCGCCGAGCAGGTGCTGGTTCACAGTAACTTTTTCGACGGGAAGCCCGGCCGCTTTCGCCGCTTCCGACTGCACCCGCGTCATGATCTGGGTGCCGACCCAGATTTCGCAGGAGTCGGGCTTGAGATGAATAGTCGCGTTCATCGGCTCCATCGGCGCATGCGCCAGGAACGGCACCTCGTAGGCAGCTTCGAATTTTTCGCCGGTCGCAAGCCCCTTGGCGATATCGCCGACCTTCTTGGCGACGATGCCGTCCTTTTCGCTGGCCGCGCGCAGGTCGTCCCACATCGCCCTGGAATTGACCTTGGCGTTCGGCCCGTCGTTCCACTCGATCTTGAGCGCCTCGAGCCCCTTCTTGGCCGCCCACATATGATCGCCGACCACGGCCACGAGATCGTCGAGCACCACGATCTTCTGCACGCCGGGAATCTTTTTGGCGGCGCTGTCATCGACCTTGCCGACCTTGCCGCCGAACACGGGAGATTGCGCCAAGGTCGCGAACTTCATGCCTGGCAGCATCGCGTCGATGCCGTAGACCGCCTTGCCGTTGACCTTGTCCGGCGTATCCAGCCGCTTCAGAGACTTGCCGATCAGAACGAAGTCCTTCGGGTCCTTGACAGGGACGTCCTTGGGCGGCGTCTGCTTGCTGGCGTCCTCCGCCAGCGCGCCATAACTGAGCTTGCGGCCGCTGCCGGCGTGGATCACTTCGCCATTCGCCGCCGTGCAGCTCGCCGGCTCGACCTGCCATTGCGCGGCAGCGGCCTGGATCAGCATCGCGCGAGCGCTGGCGCCTGCACTCCGCAGTCCCTTCCACCACGCCCGGATCGAATTGGAATTGCCGGTGGCTTGCAGGCCGAACACCGGATTGCCGTAGAGCTTGTCGTTCGGCGGCGCGTGCAGCAGCTCGACCTTCGAGAAATCCGCGTCGAGTTCTTCGGCCAAAATCATCGCGATCGATGTGTAGACGCCCTGGCCCATCTCGACCTGCGGCATGAGCAGCGTGGTCTTGCCCTCCGTGTCGATGCGGATAAAGGCGTTGGGTGCGAATTTGCCGTCGGTGACATCAGGCGGCTGCGACGGTTCGTTGACCGCGCGCAGCGGGAGATGAAAGGCGAGCAGGAAGCCGCCGGCCAATCCACCGGTCAGCAGGCCGCGCCGTGAAACGCCATTGTGGGTAACGGTTGATGATGTCATGGCGCGCTCCTACGACTGGCGTCCGGTGGCGGCCTGCTTGATGGCCTCGCGAATCCGCACATAGGTGCCGCAGCGGCAGATATTTCCGGCCATCGCGGCGTCGATGTCGGAATTGTCGGGGTTGGGCGTGGCAGCGAGCAGCGCCGTGGCCGCCATGATCTGTCCGGACTGGCAATAGCCGCACTGGATCACTTCGAGATCGAGCCAGGCTTTTTGCACCTTCGCGCCGGTCGCCGAAGCGCCGACACCTTCGATGGTGGTCACGTTGCGGTCACGCACCGCGCCGACCGGCAGCACGCAGGAACGCACCGGTTTGCCGTCGATATGCACCGTGCAGGCGCCGCATTGCGCGATGCCGCAGCCGAATTTCGTCCCGGTCATGCCGAGGATGTCGCGGAGCACCCAGAGCAGCGGCATATCGGCGGGGGCGTCGAAGGATTTCGCTTCGCCATTGATGGTCAGCGTCGTTGCCATATGCACCCCCAGAATAAACGGCCGCGGGCAGCGGACACGTTGGCGAAGTCGCTCGTCGACTATATCGCGCTGAGGTCAATTAGGAACGACAGAATATTTCGCAATGCTGATGTGCCGATGAAGCAGACCATGCGCCATCACGCCGTCGTGTTGTCTCGTACGAATGCGACGGTTTTAGGCGAATTGAGATGATGGATGACATCTCTGCGTGCTCGCCTCGTCGGCAATTGCACGCCAGCCGGGCAGACCGGTATCAGGACTGCCGGAATCCCATGCGGAAGGCGCCCCAATGGCGGCCGCGGACGTGGATCGGCGAGGACAGGTCCTTCATCAGCACGAAATTGCCGCCGCCCATGTCGCGCCGGTAGGTTTGCAGCAGGAACGGCCGGGTGTTGGCCGCGACCTTCTTCACCGCGCGATCGCTGAACAGCCGCCGATTGCGGCAGTTCGCATTGTTCCAGACCGGGTCGGCGCCTTGCGGATGTCGATAGTTCGGGTTGTGGGTCGGCAGATATCCGCCCTTGGCCCAGGCGACGCAGAACACGATGCGCGGATCGCATTTCTGCACGGGATCCTGGATCGCGGGCAGAATACGGTCGGTGAACGTGACGTAGTCGGTCATGTACTGTTTCGGATCGGTGCCCGCGATCTCGCGGTATTTTTCGTCCATCAATTGATCGAGCGTGATCTCGCCGCGCGCGACGGCGGCCTCGAAGGCATCAGAGATTTGCTTGGCGGTGTCGATCACGACGCGGATCAGCGGCGCGTCCGAGGTCTCCACGCCGCTGTCGGCGATCAGCGCGATCAGCCCCTCGGATATTTCGAGCAGTTTCGCGACCCGGTCGTCGGCATGCTTCAGTTCGGTCGACGACAGGTCGACGCCCTTGGCGAGATGGCCGAGTTCGTCGATCACCCGGTCGCAATGCGCGAGGTTGGAGGTCGCCGCCTTGGTGACGCCGTCGATCTCGTGGCCAACCGCGGTAAAGCCGTCCTGGACGCGGGCGATGATGCTCTGGATTTGCGCCGCACCTTCGCCGGCGTTCTTGGCGCGAGCTGAGGCGTCGCCGCTCTCGCCGATCAGATTGGTGACCTGACCGTCAAGCCCGCGAACGGTATCGCCGATCAGATGCGTGGCCTGACGCGTCGCTTCGGCAAGATTTTTCACTTCGCTGGCGACGACCGCAAAGCCGCGTCCCGCGGCGCCGGCGCGTGCGGCCTCGATGGTGGCGTTGAGCGCGAGCAAATTGGTTTGCCGCGCGATCGCCTCGATCGATCCCGACACTTTTGCGACTTCGGACAGCGCGGAGCCGACCGAGCTCAGCCGGTGTTCGATGCGGCCAACCGCCTCGATCAGTTCGGCGATGTGCTTGACCGCGGTCTCGACCACCGCGCGGGATTGCGTGATTTCGCCAACGGCAGCCGTGGTGGCTGTCTGCACTGCCTGCGAGGCGTCGGCGATGCCGTGATTGGCCGAGACCATGGTCTCGGCGGTCTTCTGCAAGTGACCGAACCGGTCGGATTGGCCGGAAACGCGGCCCGCCACTTCCTGCAGATTGCCGGCGACATCGGCGAGCTCGACGCCGAGGCCGCCGATCCGGTTGGAAAGCTGGTCGACCAGCCGTTCGCTGGCCGACGGCGTTGCCGCGACTGGATTTAATTCCGTGGATTGCCCTTGGCTGACATCGGGATCACAGTCTGTACGCGGTGCGGAAGCCGCCCCAGTGGCGGCCCTTGACGCGGATCGGCACATCGATCTCGCGCATCATGACGGTTTTGCCGTTGCCCATGTCGCGGGCGTAGGTCTGCACCATATAGGCGCGCTGATTACGACCCGCGGCAAGGCCCGCCGGATCGTTGAAGATGCGCCGGTTGCGGCTGTTGGCGGTGTTCCAGGTGACGTCGCCCGGCCGCTGCGGATGTGAATAGATCTTGTTATGAACAGGCAGATAGCCGTTGCGATCGATCATCGCAGCGAACGCCATGCGCGAGATCCTTGGCCAAAAACGCTTCCTGGAACGGCGGCAGCGCGCGATCGGCCCAGTCGAGGATTTTGGTGCGGTGCTGCACCGGATTGGTGCCTGTTATCTCGACATAGTCGGTATCGAACATGTCCTCGATCGAGATCGCGCCGCTGGCGACGCCGCTCTCGAAGATCTTGGTCAATGCTGTGCCGGCTTCCATGGCGCGGGTGACGAACTCGGTATTCTCGTCATGGACCGCCCAGAGCGCGTCTTCGATCTTCTCGTTCAGCGCGGCATCCGGCCGCACAAACTGCGCCAGCGCGCCGGCCTTGGTGCGCTCGCCGATGCGAATCTGGCAGGCGCCGACGTTCTGCAGTGTAGTGCTGAGAATTTCGTTCGACGACAGCCGTTCGGCATCCGGCCCGCTGATCAAGATGCCTTCGTTCGAAATCTCGTAGACCGGAGCCGTGATGAGGCCGCGCGGCGTCTGGATCTCGATCCTGAGGCTGCAGGGCAGCTTTTCGCGCTTGCGGCGCTCGGTGCGCTCGCCCTGGCGCAGCAACACGGCGCAGCGTGATTTGAGTTTTTGCGCAAAGGTGGTGACGGCCCGGCCTGCGTTGGCGACGCTTTCGCCATGCGCCTCGGCCTCCTTGGTCGCGCTGTCGATCTGGCTGGCGCTGTCGCCGACCGAGACGATGAAGCGCGAGGTCGAGGCGGCATTGTCGGACATATCGCCGGTGGTCTGGCTCTGTTCGGCCACCGCGCCGTTGACGTTGTCGAATACCGGGCGGATGGCTTCGATTGCCAGCGAAATACGCTGCACGGCATCGGCCGAGCCGGTGGCGTCGCGCTGCAGCGCCTCGATCTTCTTGCTGATTTCTTCAGTGGCGTTCTGGGTCTGCACCGCGAGCGCCTTGACCTCGGTGGCGACGACGGCGAAGCCGCGACCGGCTTCGCCGGCGCGCGCGGCCTCGATGGTGGAGTTGAGCGCCAGCAGAGTGGTTTGCCGCGCGATCTGCGCGATCAGATTGACGACGTTGCCGATCGCGGCCGAAGATTCCCGCAGGCGGTCGACATTGGCGCTGGCTTCGCGGGCCGCGGCGCTGGCCTGGTCGGCGAGCTTGCCGGCGTCACGCACCTGGGCGCCGATGCCCTGGGCGGATTGGGTGAACTTGTCCGCGGACTGGGAGAAGGTCGTCGCGGTGGTCTGGGCGGCGCTGGTGTGGCCGGTCAGGGCGTCGGTGCGTTGGCGGATGGTCGAGAGGGTCGCGGCCGTCGCCTCGGCGCCGCCGGCGACCGAATGGGCCGCGCGTTCGAGCTGGCGGATCATGCCGCCGAGTTCGAGTTCCAGCAGCTCCAGGATTTCCTTGGCCGAATCGCCCTCGGCCGTCGTCGCTTCGATTACGGCGGGCGGCTGCCGGAACCTGCGATTCGACGGCAGGCGCAACCGCCTGCGGCACTCGCTTTCCAAACAGACCGAACGCCATGGGAACTCTTAAAAGTTGAGAATGGGTGGGTCATCCTCTCATCCGAGCATGAAGTCATGGTTAACAACTGCCTCATATTCCGGCAGGCGGCACCGGTTCGGCTGCGTGAAATTGCCGCAAATCTTTGATTTTGGCCGGTTACCGGCCTATAAGGCCGCGCTTCACCCCAAATCCCTCCGGACGAATCCAAGAGACCCCCGCATGGCCGGCCATTCCCAGTTCAAGAACATCATGCACCGGAAGGGCAAGCAGGACGCCCAGAAGTCGAAGGTTTTCGGCAAGCTGGCGCGCGAAATCACGGTGGCGGCGAAACTCGGCACTCCGGATCCGGCCATGAACCCGCGGCTGCGCGCGGCCATCATCGCGGCGCGCCAGGAAAACATGCCGAAGGACAATATCGAGCGCGCGGTCAAGAAGGCGACCGGCGGCGACAGCGAGAACTACGATGAAATCCGCTACGAGGGTTATGGCCCTGGCGGGATTGCCGTGATCGTCGAGGCGCTGACCGATAACCGCAACCGCTCGGCCTCCGATATCCGCACCTACTTCACCAAATCCGGCGGCAATCTCGGTGAAACCGGCTCGGTCGCCTTCATGTTCGATCGCACCGGCATCATCGAATATGACGCCAAGGTCGCCTCCGACGACGCGATGCTGGACGCCGCGATCGAGGCCGGCGCCGATGACGTGATCTCCAGCGAGAACGGCCACGAGGTCTACGCCTCGCAGGAAACCTTCCGCGAGGTCGCCAAGGCGTTGGAAGCGAAGTTCGGCGAGGCCCGCAAGGCAGCGCTGACCTGGAAGCCGCAGAACACCATCGCGGTTGACGACGAAGTCGGCGAAAAACTGTTGAAGCTGATGGACCTGTTGAACGAGCACGACGACGTTCAGAACGTCTACGCCAATTTCGAGATATCGGACGCGCTGGTCGCCAAGATGGGCGGGTAGGGCACGTTAGCGTTGGCTCCATATTCCGCTGTCGTCGCCCGGCTTGACCGGGCGATCCAGTATTCCAGAGACCAACATCTGATCCGAATGGCCGCGGCGTACTGGATCCCCGCCTTCGCGGGGATGACGTACGGAGTTGGTATGACCTCCCCCGGGCAGGGGATGACCCCTTTGTTTATGTTTCGTTCACCCGGCTCTGGCGTTATCACTGGGCCATGACATCACCCCCGATTCGCCAACCCGTCCGGATCATCGGGATCGACCCCGGTCTGCGCCGCACCGGCTGGGGCGTGATCGAGACCGAGGGCAATCGGCTGGTCTTCATCGGCTGCGGCTCGGTGGAGCCGCCGGATACGCTGCCGCTGGCCAGCCGCCTGCTCGCGATCCATGAGGGGCTCGCCGCCGTGCTCGGCGATTTCAGGCCGATGGAGGCCGCGGTCGAGCAGACGTTCATCAACAAGGACGGCGCCGCGACGCTGAAGCTCGGCCAGGCGCGCGGGGTGGCGATGCTGGCACCGGCAATGTTTGGCATAGCGGTGGCAGAATACGCGCCGAACCAGGTCAAGAAGACCGTGGTCGGCGCCGGCCATGCCGACAAGAATCAGATCGCGATGATGCTGAAAATTTTGCTACCGAAGGCCGAGCCGAAATCGGCTGACGCCGCCGACGCGCTGGCAATCGCGATCACGCACGCGCATCATCGCGTCAGTACCGCGCTGCGGCTGAAGGTGGCGAGCCTATGATCGGAAAACTCAAGGGCCTGATCGATAGTTACGGCGAGGATTACGTGATCCTCGACGTCGGCGGCGTCGGCTATCAGGTGCATTGCTCGTCGCGCACGCTGCAGGCGTTGCCATCGCCCGGCGACGCCGCGGTGCTGTCGATCGAAACCTACGTGCGCGAAGACCAGATAAAACTGTTCGGCTTTCGCAGCGACGTCGAGCGCGAATGGTTCCGGCTGCTGCAGACCGTGCAGGGCGTTGGCGCCAAGGTGGCGCTGGCGGTGCTCTCGACACTGCCGCCGTCAGAACTGGCGAATGCGATCGCGCTGCGCGACAAGGCCGCGGTGACGCGTACGCCCGGCGTCGGGCCGAAAGTGGCCGAGCGCATCGTCACTGAACTGAAGGACAAGGCGCCGCAGTTTGCGACCGTCGATCCGAATGTGGTGCATCTGGCCGGTGCCATCGACAATGACCGTGCGCCGCGCCCGGTCACCGACGCGATTTCGGCGCTGGTCAATCTCGGCTACGGCCAGCCGCAGGCGGCCGCCGCGATTGCCTCGGCGTCACGTAGCGCAGGCGAAAACGCCGAGACCGCGCAACTGATCCGGCTGGGGCTTAAGGAACTGGCGAAGTGAACACGCCCACGCCCTCCCGCATCGTCACCCCTGAGCGCCGTTCCGACGATGTCGGCGACACCGCGCTGCGCCCGCAATTGCTGTCCGAATTCGTCGGCCAGGCGCAGGCGCGCAAGAATCTCTCGATCTTCATCGAGGCCGCGCGCAAGCGGGGCGAGGCGCTGGATCACGTGCTGTTCGTTGGGCCTCCTGGTCTGGGCAAGACCACGCTGGCGCAGATCGTCGCGCGCGAACTCGGCGTCGGCTTTCGCGCCACCTCCGGTCCTGTCATCGCCAAGGCCGGCGATCTCGCCGCGCTGCTGACCAATCTCGAAGAGCGCGATGTGTTGTTCATCGACGAAATCCACCGCCTCAGCCCGGCGGTCGAGGAAGTGCTGTATCCGGCGATGGAGGATTTTCAGCTCGACCTCATTATCGGTGAGGGCCCGGCGGCGCGCTCGGTCAAGATCGACCTCGCAAAGTTTACGCTCGTCGGCGCCACGACACGCGCGGGGCTGTTGACCAATCCGCTGCGTGATCGGTTTGGCATTCCGGTGCGGCTGAATTTCTACACCGTGGAAGAACTCGAAAAGATCGTCACCCGCGGCGCCCGCGTGCTCAATATCGGGATGTCGCCCGATGGCGCCAACGAGATCGCGCGCCGCGCCCGCGGCACGCCGCGCATCGCCGGCCGCCTGCTGCGGCGGGTGCGGGATTTTGCGTCCGCGGCGGATGCGAGTTCAGTCGACCGCGCCATCGCCGACCACGCGCTGAGCGCGCTGGAGGTCGATTCCGCCGGTCTCGATGCCATGGACCGGCGCTACCTCACCACCATCGCGATGAACTACGGCGGCGGCCCGGTCGGCGTCGAGACCATGGCGGCGGCGCTGTCGGAGCCGCGCGACGCCATCGAGGACATCATCGAGCCGTTTTTGATCCAGTGCGGCTATCTGCAGCGCACGCCGCGCGGAAGGCTCTTGACCTCGCATGCCTTCAAGCATCTCGGCCTCGCCGAGCCCGCGCGCGATCCGGCGCAGTTCGGATTGTTCGGCGGCGGCGAAGAAGACGAGTAGCGAACAGCGCTGCTGGATAACGGCGTCTGGTATTACCGCGCGTCGGATGAACTGAAGGCGCGGCTCGATGCGCTGGTCGGTGATGGCAGGTGGTGACGTTAACACATTAACCCTTTGTCATCCGCGCTGCTGACGATCTGCACAAACCCATCGCAATTCCGGCTCAATCCGCCACGATCCTTGTGCGGGCATCACGAGTGGTCACATGTTCTCACGCCGTCATTTTCTGAAATCCATGGGTGGGCTGGGCGCGCTTGGCGTTTCGACCACCGCTTACGGGTTCAGCGAACCCGTCGTCCGGCTCGGTGTCACAGGTACAATCTCACGCCGCCGCGATGGCCCACGGGTTTTCAGCTCAAGATCGCCGCTATCGCCGACCTCCATGCCTGCGATCCCTGGATGTCGATCGGCCACATCCAGCGGATCGTCGAACGCACCAATGCGCTGAACGCCGACATCGTCGTCCTGCTCGGTGATTACGTCGCCGGCCATCGCCATGTCACGCGCCTCATCCCCGCCAGCGAATGGGCGCCGGCGCTCGCCGGATTGAAGGCGCCGCTCGGCGTCCATGCGATTCTCGGCAATCATGATTGGTGGGAAGACAAGACGGTGCAGCGCGAAGGGCAGGGGCCAACCAATTCCCGCCGCGCGCTGGAGGCCGTGGGCATTCCGGTTTACGAAAACGACGTCCGACGACTCACGAAGAACGGCCAGCCGTTCTGGCTGGCGGGCCTCGGAGACCAACTGGCTTATATGCCCGCGCGCCGCTTCCGGCCGGTGCGGCGTATCGGCGTCGACGATCTCGGCGCGACGCTGAAGAAAGTCACCGATGATGCACCGCTGATTCTGATGGCGCATGAGCCCGATGTGGCGAGGCGCGTGCCGTCGCGCGTCGCGCTGCAACTGTCCGGGCATACCCATGGCGGCCAGGTGCGGATGCTGGGCTGGTCGCCGATCGCGCCGTCCGGACAGGATCTGACCTACGGCCACGTCCGCATGAACTGCGACGTCATCGTTTCCGGCGGCCTCGGCTGCAGCCTGATGCCGTTCCGCCTCGGCGTGCCCCCGGAGATCGTGCTGGTGACGCTGGGCGGGGCAGGGGCGGCTATTTCGTAGGGTCTGAACGGCGCATCGCTGCGCTTGCGTGCATGCCGGATTTTGCGCAAAACCAGTACTTTCCAGACGATCAAGGGTTGCACGTGACATTACCCCATATCGACGGCGAGATCCGCGACGGACGCCATCACATGCAGGTCCGCGTCTACTACGAGGACACGGATTTTTCCGGCATCGTCTATCACGCCAATTACCTGCGCTTCATGGAGCGCGGCCGCACCAATCATCTGCGGCTGATGGGCGCCGACCAGCATGCGCTGTTTGCCGAGGCGCAGGCGGAGACGCCGGGCTTTGCCTTCGTGGTGCGCTCGATGGAGCTTGATTTCCTGCGGCCGGCGCGGATGGACGATCTGCTCGACGTGGTGACCTGGCCGATCGCGGTCAAGGGCGCCTCGATCATGCTGGCGCAGGAGGTGCGGCGTGGCGACGAGGCGCTGGTCGCGGCCAAGGTCCGTGTCGCCTTCATTTGCGAGGGCCGTGCCAGGCCGATCCCGAAATCGCTGCGGCTGCTGATGAAGGCCGATCTGGCTTGAAACGTTTTCAGGGGTGGAGACGATAGGCTCCCGCTATCGTACGATAGGCGGCAGGCCATCGAACTCCGCGAAATATCGAGATAGGGTCGCGCGCCACACTAGCCGCCGAGGTCCCCATGTCGCGCCCACCGCTTCCGCCGTTCACGAAAGAGACCGCCGCGCAGAAGGCGCGCATGGCGGAAGATGCCTGGAATTCGCGCGACCCGGTCAAGGTGTCGCTGGCCTATACCGAGGATAGCCGCTGGCGTAACCGCTCGGAAGTGTTTCAAGGCCGCGACGCCATCGTCACGTTCCTCACCCGCAAATGGGAGAAGGAGCACGACTACCGCCTGATCAAGGATCTCTGGGCTTTTGACGGCAACCGCATCGCGGTCCGGTTCCAGTACGAATGGCATGACGGCGCCGGCCAGTGGTATCGCTCCTACGGCAACGAGCAGTGGGAGTTCGACGAACACGGCCTGATGCGCCGGCGCGAAGCGAGCATCAACGATATCGCGATCACGGAGAAGGACCGGCGCTTTCACTGGACCGCGCCCGGCCCGCGGCCCGCCGACGTGCCGGGATTGGGTGAGAGCCCGTTCTGATAGGCGAAAAACCCCGGCGTCGTCCCGGCGAACGCCGGGACCCATACGCCGAAGCCTCTCTGTTGAAGTGCGGTGGTCGACGACTTCCTTAAACCTCAACCGCCGCGAAGTATGGGTCCCCGCGTTCGCGGGGACGACATGTGGTGAGATACCGCGCCGTTACGCCGCTGCCTTCTGCCGCGCGAGTTCGGCCTTGTACAATTCGAACTCCTCCGCGATCGCCTTGGCGATGCTGGGGCGAGTGCGCAGCCGCTCGTAATAGGCTTTTACGGTCGGCCACTTCGCCAGTTCGATCGGTGGTGTCGCCATCGTCCAGTTGATGACGGTGACGAGATAGGCGTCGGCGACGCTGAAATGGTCGAGCAGGAATTCGCGGCCTTTCAGGTAGTTTTCGAGGTAGTCGAGCCGCGAAAGGCCCTTGCTGAGGACGTGAGTCTTCATTTCCGGCGGTGCCGTCTTGTCGAGGATCGGCACGAACAGGCCCTTGTGCAGTTCGGTGCCGATGAAGCAGAGCCATTGATGCAGCCGGCTGCGCTCCATGCCCGGTCCGGTGGCGATGCCGGCCTGTGGGAAATGGTCGGCGACATATTGCAGGATCGCCGCGTTCTCGGTCAGCACCAGTCCGTCGTCGGTGCGCAAGGTCGGCACCAGCCCGAGCGGGTTGATGTCGCGAAAGTTCGAGCCGTCGTTCTGCACGACCTTGGTCTTGGGATCGACCTCGAGATAGTTGGCGGACGCGCCGGCTTCATACAGCGCTATCCTTGTCGCCAGCGAGCAGGCGAGCGGCGAGAAATACAGATCCATGAGTGCCTCCTTGGCAGTTCTCTTTGGGTGGTTCATCAACCACGCCGGCGCAAGGCGGGTGGGGTTGATTTTTATACTGTTCCGCATAATATAAAGCAGGTCAAGGAATTTCTTGCGAAATGGTACAAAAAAGTAAAAAGCCGCCCGTGGTGCGGATCGATGCCCCCGAGCCGCCAAAGCGCCGGGGCCGTCCGCGCGCCTATCAGCCGGAAATCGCGCTCGCCAAGGCGCTCGATCTGTTTCGCAAGGATGGCTTTGCGGCGACGTCGCTCGACGATCTCTCGGCCGCGACCGGTATGAACCGGCCGAGCCTTTACGGCGCCTTCGGCGACAAGCGCGAACTCTATATCAAGAGCTACCAGCGCTATCGCGCCGACGCCCGCGCCGCGATGATCGACATCTTCAGGGATGAATCACCGATCCGCGCGCGGCTGGAACGCATCTATGCGGTAGCGCTCGACATTTATCTGTCCGGCGAATCCGGCCCGCGCGGCTGCTTCACGGTGATGACGGCGGCGTCCGAAGCGGTGGCCGATCCCGATATCCGCGCCATGGTGCTGGAAGGCTTTGTCGAACTCGACAAGGCCTTTGCCGCCTGCTTCCGGCTCGCCAAGGAAAAGGGCGAGCTGCCCGACGGCGCCGATCCCGCGGTGCTGGCGCAACTGGCGTCCGCCACCATTCACACCATCGCCATCCGCGCCCGCGCCCGCGTCCCGCGCAAGGAGCTGGAAGCGATCGTGAAGGGCGCGCTCGACGTGATGGTGGGGAAGAACTGATCCGCGCGTCCGATTACGTCACGTCAAACGCGCGATGATAATTCCGGGCCGATTGGAGCGATCTATTTCGTGCACCCCGGCTTGGCGATTTCCACGCGGCGGTTCTTCGCCCGGCCTTCATCCGTATCGTTGCTGGCAACAGGATGCGTCTTGCCGTAGCCCTTGAACGCAAGGCGATCGGCGGCGACACCATGTTGGACGATCCAGGCCAGCACGGATTTCGACCGCGCATCCGACAGTTTCTGATTGTAGTCGTCGCTCCCGACATTATCGGTATGGCCCTGCACCTCGAGCTTGAGCGCCGTGTCTTTCTGAAGGAACGCCAGAACACGTTGCAGCACGCTGTCCGATTCCGGCTTCAGGGTCGCCTTGTTGAAGTCGAACAGCACGCCGTAAAGCGCGACATGGCAATCTCTGGCGAATTGTCTGGCGATGTCGTTGTCGACGCCGACATCGGCCACCTTGATGGAATATTCTTCGCCGCCCATGTGCAGATAGGCCCAGATGTCGCGGCCGTTGCCGGTGTAATGCGCCGTCAGCGTGGCGTCCGACCCCCGGTTCTGCGAGATGATGGTCCAACCCGCCTTGCTCAGCGCATCGTGGTAGGCGTTGACGAAAGCCAATGTCGAAACGTTGGGCAGGTTGCCGTAATACTTGACGATGTAGCCGGTGCCGACCACCTGGACTTCGTCCGCCCCGGGCAAGACGACTTCCATCGCGCCGCTATCGCGCGAGCCGGTGCCGAATTTTGATCCGGGCAGCGGCGGCAGATAGGGGAAATCCCCCTTCTCGGCGGCGAATTTCTCAGGCGTCGCGGCAGGCGGATTGATCGTCAGCAGGTTCGCCGATTGCGCGATCTCGACGAGATTGAGCCGCATGTCGTCACTGCCGAAAATCTTGACATACCCCCAGACGTCCCGGCCGTCCTTCTGGTAGCGCATCATCGACGAAAAAGGGTTCGAGTCGTATTCGACCGGAATGGTCCAGCCGCCGGCAACCAGCGCCGGCTTGAGCAGCGCCCAGACGCCTTTGCCGTCGATGTCTTTTGGCGGCTTCTTCAGTTCGAGCGGCGCATACCAGTGCTTGCCTTGCTTGACGATCGGATCGTCGCTGCCGCTTTCATAGAATTCAGACTCGCCAAAATCCTCGAACGTGACGCCGCTGCCGCCACTGGCGATTCCGAAATTCGAAGGCAGCGCAAAATAGGCGGGCAAGGCCGGCGCAGCCGGCTTCGGGGTTTTTTGTGCGTAAGCCGGCATGTTGAAGGTCAGGCAGATTCCCATAGCCACAAGCGCAATGCATTTCATTCCAATACCCGATCTCACGCGGCGTAAAATTACGCCTGAAAATTCAATTTTTTGACAATCGAAGTGGCATCGGCCACGACGTCTTGATCGAACATATCGCGGCAGAAAGCAACCAGGCCACGCTTCCGCTTGACGCCGCAAAAATAATACGACCGAGATGTCGGCGCGCGGCTTCTCCGTTCGTTCCCCGGACGTGCTCCTCAAGGAAAGAAAGACACAATGGGAAAAGTAAGAGCTTCCGCCTTCTCGGTATCGCTGGATGGATTTGCAGCGGGTCACAGCCAGGACATCGAGCATCCGTTCGGCGTCAATGGCGGCGAGATCCCCGGCTGGATGCGGAAAACGCAGATGTTTCATGAGATGATCGGGCAACCGGGCGGAAGCGCCGGCATCGACAATGATGTCGCCCGCGGCTCGATGGAAAATATCGGCGCGTGGATCATGGGCCGGAACATGTTCGGCCCGATCCGCGGTCCGTGGCCCGACGATTCCTGGAAAGGCTGGTGGGGACCCAACCCGCCATATCACGTTCCGGTGTTCGTGCTGACCCACCACGCCCGCGCGCCGATCGAGATGGAAGGCGGCACGGTGTTTCACTTCGTGACCGATGGACCGGAAGCGGCGCTGGCGCGGGCGAAGCAAGTCGCCGGTGCAAAGGATATCCGCATCGGCGGTGGCGCCGCGGTGATCAGGCAATTTTTGCAGGCCCGCCTGCTGGACCAGATCCAGCTCGCGGTCTCACCGATCCTGGTTGGCGGTGGCGAAAACCTGTTCGCAGGGCTCGATTTGCCAAGCCTGGGTTATGCCATTGTCGAGAGCACGGCAGGCGAAAACGCCACTCACGTTCGCGTCACACGGCAATAACTCACGCGGAACAATGCGTCGTCCTGTCCTTGTCGACAGGACGCGCGACGCTGGCATTCCCGATCCCCAAGCGGTATAATTTCCGAACACTTGGCGGTAGCGCGGATGTCGATTTTCTCAGTCGGATGGGCCCTTGCAGTTGGATTGACGACGCTCGGCCTGGGCGTCGGAACGGCGCATGCCCAAGAAGCTTCTCAGGGTACGTCCGTGCCGTACGCGTGGGCCTCGGGCTGGTCATCGGGCTTTGGCGGCAACCTGAGCGCCGGTCAGGACTCAAATGCGAATGCCAACAGCGAGTCTGCGGGCTTCGCCAACAATTCCGCCGGCGTCGGCGCGTTCATGCAGCGCTATAGCTTTTCCGGCAACTCGTTCCTCGGCAACGGCGGCTCGGGCTTCGGTGGTTCTGCCCTCAGCGGGCTGAACCGGACCACGGCCTTCGGCTCCTCGTTCACCTACGACGGCGTGCAGGTCGGCTACAACTTCAAGAACTCACCGGTCTCGGTCTTTGCCGGATTCGACACTGCAAAATACAACCCCGGCCTCGGCGCTAATCCGTTTTCCCCCTTCGACACCACGTCCAACGCAGCGTCCGGTTATACCGCGCGAGCGGGAGTCGAATTCCGGCCGACGTCAAATCTCAGCCTGTCGCTCGGCGCGAGCTTCACCCAGCAAGGCGCTGACAACAGCGCGCTGGTGCTGCCCGGCGCTTCTCCGTTTGGGGTCCGTCGCTAGCGGACATCAAGGGCGGGTTCTCCGGACATAGCGGATGCCGAGCGAAGGGGACGACCTCCGCTCGGCTTTCCCGGCAAAGAACTACATGTGATTGGCCATGGCCACGTGCGCGTTCATCATGCTCATGGCCATGTCGTCGTGGTGGCCGCCGTCACTCGCTCCACCAGGGAGCACGCCGTCATCCTCCAACTGGTAATGCGTTCCCGCGGGCAGGTCGCCGACCTTGGCATAGGCGCCATAAACGGACGCCGCGTCGGTGGTGATGTCGCTTGCCTTGACCAGATTGCCGTACACTTTGATCGTGCCAAGCAGATCCTCATCGTGTGCACCCGATGCGCCCTGCTGGCTGATCACGGTGATGAGGCTGTAATCCGCCCTGCCGTCGCCGTTGCTGTCGAGGTGCTCGATCGACTTTACTTCGGCCGTATGGGCCGAGATTTCGATCTTGTCACCCTGTTTTCGATTGAAGTCGGTGATGACGTCGTTGCCGAAGCCATCGACCCAGTGATCGTGCACATTGTTGTTTTCACCGGTCACACCGGCCCAGTCGATGGTGCCGTCGGCGTTGACGTGCTTGGCGACGATCTCATCCTTGGCGTTGACGAGACCCTCGAAGCGGAAGGTGTCGGCACCCTTGCCACCGGTGAGAACATCGTTGACCGACTTCGCCAGCGCCGCGGTTTCGTCAGCAAAGATCAGGGTATGACCGTCCTGGGCAGCGACAGGCTCACCGGCATCAGACCGGCTGAGCAGCACATCGTTGCCGTTTCCGCCGTCCATGCGATCAGCGCCGAAGCCGCCAACCAAAAGATCGGCGCCGCTTCCGCCCGATAAACGGTCGTTACCGGAACCACCCCAGATCATGTCGTTGCCGTTGCCGCCGTCGAGCATATCGTTGCCGGCCTTGCCTGCGACATCATCGTCACCTCTGCCGCTGAACAGGACGTTGCCAGTGTCGGTGCCATTGAGATGATCATGACCGGAGGTGCCGCCGGTCATCGAGGCAAAAAAGTCCTGAAGGTGCTGATTATTGTGAAGCAACCGCTCTAGCATATCGTAACGCGCCATTTTGGACCCCTTACTCTACTTTTTGAATGCCTCTTGCGCGATGTGCAATCGCCGATCACAAGGCAAAGGCGTAACGCGCGGGAGCGGATGAGGCGAAGCTTCCGTCCTGCGAAGAAGAGAGCGGCCAAACAGGCCCTCCAAACGGCCTAGCGGTGGCAGGCAGTCCACGTATGCGGCGCTTTTGCGAACGCGGCGATTTTTGCAATTCACGTCGTCACGGAAATCGTCGAAGGCAGGCGAGTCCGTCGACGTGACGGGGTCATCGTTTCTTCCAATCCTTTCAGCGATGATCAGCTTCTCGGCCAAGTTACCGTTTGGTTTTGGCCTTGAATTGAACAAGCCATCTCCACTTCGTCGCTGACGGCTTTTTCGCGATCTGAATCGCGCGGCGACACTATGACGCATACCGTGCTTACGTACTGTCACCACGACGGCTGCTGAATGTCTGCTTTCGGGATGACGACGGGCTAATACCCGCGGTTGCGGTCCACGAGATTCTCTAGCGCGCCGCCGGCCTCGAACCGTTCGATCTGGCGCGCGACGTATTTTGAAATCTCGTCCGGATCGGTGTCGGCGGCATTGTGCGGCGTCAGCACCACTTTTGGATGGGTCCAGAACACGCTGTCCACGGGCAGCGGCTCGGTGGTGTAGACGTCGAGCGAGGCGCCGCCGAGCGTGCCGTCGTCGAGGCATTGCAAAATATCCGCCTCGTTCTGCAGGCCGCCGCGGCCGGCATTGATCAGGACTGGCGCGCCGAGCGGGCTGCTGCGGTTCAGCTTTGTGAAGAGATCGCGATTGAGGACGTGTCGCGTCTCTGATGTCAGCGGCAGCAGACAGACCAGGATATCGGTCCGCCGCAGGAACGGTTCGAGTTCTTGCTCACCATGAAAACAGTCGATGCCGTCGATCTGTCTCGGGCTCCGGCTCCAGCCTGCGACGCGAAAGCCCACTCGCTTCAGCGCGTCGGCGGCATCGGCGCCGAGCGCGCCGAGCCCCATGACGCCGACCGAGATCGCGCCCGCTGCCCATTGCGATTTCGGCGCCCAACGCCTGGCGCGTTGCGACTCCCGCAAGTAAAGCTCCTGCCGGTGATGGATCAGCACGTGCAGCACGACATATTCCGTCATCCGTTCGGTGAGGTCGGAGACGGCGACGCGCACCAGCGGCACATCGGGGAGCGACGTGTCCGCCATCAAGGCATCGACGCCGGCGCCGAGGTTGAAGATGACGCGCAGGTTCGGAAAGGCGGCGAGTTCCCCTGGACGAGGCTTCCACACCGCGGCGTAATGCACCTCTGCCGGATCGAACGCGGCCTCCGGCAATTGCAGCACCCGCCGGTCCGGACAGACCGCCTCGAATCGGTTCTTCCATCGAACCGGCGACCAGTTTTCGGTCCCGCCATTCACCAGCAGAGCGAGCGCACCCTTGTTCATTGGCATTTCTTTTTCTTTGCCTTTTTCATTGCCGTCCACCAGTTCGTACGCTGAGTGACCTGTATCACATAGCGAATTGAACCAATCCCCTAGTCTCCTTTCATCAAACAACGGGAGACTTCACATGCGCAAATTGATCCTGATTTCGGCTTTCGCCCTCGCCACGGTTGCTGCCTCGACCTCAGTGCAGGCTGGCGACGGCCGCAATCTGACCCTCGCCGCCAACGATGCGCCGGTAGCGGCCGCCGCCAAAACGGAAGAGGTCAAGCCCGAAGCTGCAACCGCCGATACCGGGAAGCATGCCTCGAAATCCCGGCACAAGACCCAGACTCGCCATGAAGGCGACGAGGCCAAGGCCCGCCGGATCGCCGCCCGCTACGGCGTCTACTGGTAAGTTCCACTTCTCGCGGTGATGTTGCCGTACCAGGACATCACCGCGACGTCGGCCCACTCAAGGCCGAGGCCATGACATGAAAACGTTCAAGAACGTCATTTTCATTCTCTGTGTGTGCAGCCTTTGTTCCAAGGCCATTATACACACGTACCGGCATTTCAATCCGGCGCCGGCTGTGATCGTTGGTCCCTGACAGGCCCCGGGATCGACTACAAAATTTCTTTCAAACCCCTGTCGGCCCCGGGCATACTCGTTCGTCATCAAGACAACGGAGATGCCTGGGCCCATGCTGTACGCCATCCTTTGCTATCACGACGAAGACTTGACCGGTTCCTGGACCAAGGAACACGACGCCGCGGTCATGAAGAAGCTTGCCGTCGTGCAGGACAAACTGACCCAGCAGGGCCGGCTCGGCCCGGTGGCGCGGTTGTTGCCGACCACGGCGGCGACCACCTTGCGCAAGGACGATCCGCCTGTCGTCATCGACGGCCCGTTCGCCGAAACCAAGGAACAACTGCTCGGCTTCTATGTCATCGACTGCAAGAACCTCGACGAGGCGCTCGACGTCGCGCGCGACCTCGGCAAGGCCAATCCCGGCGGCGCCTACGAGATCCGCCCGGTCGGCATGTTTACGCCGGGGAGTGTGCCGACGTGACCGACACCGCCTGGATCGATAACGCGCTGACCTCGGCGCGTCCCCAGGCGGTCGGTGCGCTGCTGCGCTATTTCCGCAATCTCGACACGGCCGAGGAAGCCTTCCAGAACGCCTGCCTGCGCGCGCTGAAAAGCTGGCCGCAGAACGGCCCGCCGCGCGATGCGGCGGCATGGCTGATCATGGTCGGCCGCAACGTCGCGATCGACGACATCAGGCGCGGCAAGAAGCAGGCGCCTTTGCCCGAGGACGACCAGGCGATCTCCGATCTCGACGACGCCGAGGAGGAACTGGCCGAACGGCTCGACGGTTCGCACTACCGCGACGACATCCTGCGACTGCTGTTCATCTGCTGCCATCCGGATTTGCCGGCGACCCAGCAGATCGCGCTCGCCCTGCGCATCGTCTCCGGCCTGACGGTGAAGCAGATCGCACGCGCCTTTCTGGTTTCGGAAGCCGCGATGGAGCAGCGCATCACGCGGGCGAAGGCGCGCGTCGCCGAGGCCAACGTGCCGTTCGAGACACCGGATGCGATGGCGCGCTCCGAGCGGCTCGCAGCGGTCGCCGCGATGATCTATCTCATCTTCAACGAGGGGTATTCAGCGAGCGGCGATACCGCCGAAATCCGAAAGCCGCTATGCGAGGAGGCAATCCGTCTGGCGCGGCTGTTACTGCGGCTGTTCCAGAGCGAGCCCGAAATCATGGGGCTGACGGCGCTGCTGCTGCTGCAGCACGCGCGAGCCGAGGCAAGGTTTGACAGTGAAGGCGCGGTGATCCTGCTCGACGACCAGGATCGCACGCGGTGGAACGCGAAGATGATCTCCGAGGGGCTGGCGCTGATCGACAAGGCCATACGTCATCGTCGCAGCGGACCCTATCAGATCCAGGCCGCGATATCGGCGCTGCATGCCCGCGCGGCAAAGCCCGAGGATACCGACTGGACGCAGATCGATCTGCTCTACGGCGCGCTCGAAATCATGCAGCCGTCGCCGGTGGTCACTTTGAACCGCGCGGTCGCGGTCTCCAAGGTGCGCGGTGCGGAGGCCGCACTGGAGATGATCGAGCCGCTGGCCGCGCGGCTGTCGAACTATTTTCATTTCTTCGGCGTCCGCGGCGCCTTCCTGATGCAGCTCGGCCGCAACGACGAAGCCGCCGTCGCCTTCGACCGCGCGATCGCGCTCGCCAATACCTCGGCCGAAGCCGCCCACATCCGCATGCATCTCGACCGCCTGCAGCGCGACAGTCAGCCCCGCGGCGTGAACGCGGGGAAATAGATTCTCTATCTATCAACTCGTCATGGCCGGGCTTGACCCGGCTATCCACGTCTTTCTTCGCCGCCAAACAAAAGGCGTGGATGCCCGGGTCAAGTCCGGGCATGTCGAAGTGAAAATATTTTTACACCCCCTGTCGGTTTCCGCCCCCGTCGTTCGTCTTGAAACCGAGCACCAAGAGCAGCCAAGACAACGGGAGCAAGCCATGACTGTTATCGCCGCGACCATTCCGGCCTCGAAGCCAGCGCGCTGGGTCGGCCGCATCTTGAGCGGTCTGGTCATTGTGTTTCTGATGCTCGACGGTGCCATCAAGCTGGTGCCGTGGCCGGTCGTCACGGACACGATGGACAAAATGGGTTATGGTTCCAGCGAAACGCTGGCGCGAAGCCTTGGCGTCATCACTATCGTCTGCACCGTGCTCTATTCAATACCGCCGACTTCGATCCTCGGTGCGATCCTGCTGACCGGCTATCTTGGCGGCGCGATGGCGTCGCACCTGCGGATCGGCAGTCCGCTGTTTACCCACACCCTGTTCGGGCTGTATCTCGGTCTGATGGTGTGGGGCGGGCTGTGGTTGCGTGACCGCAGCTTGCGCGATTTTCTTCCGTTTCGCCGCTGATCTGTTCTACGCGTTTTCAACGATCTGGAGCCGGACATGTTTGAAGTCATTGCCATCATTGCAGTCGTACTGGCTGTCGCCATCGCTGTGGTGCTCATTCTCGCCGCGACCAAGCCGAACAGTTTCAGCGTCCGCCGCGAAATCACGGTGAAGGCGCCGTCGGAAAAGATTTTTCCGCTGATCAATGATTTTCATCAATGGGTCGCCTGGTCGCCCTATGAACACAAGGATCCCGCGATGAAGCGGACCTATGGCGGTACGGAAAGCGGCAAGGGCGCCGTCTATGGCTGGGAGGGCAACAACAATGTCGGTTCCGGCCGGATGGAAATCCTGGACAGCACTGTTCCGTCGAAGATCGTGATCAAGCTCGATTTCTTCAAGCCGTTCGAGGGTCACAACACCGCCGAGTTCACAATGCTGCCGCAGGGCGATGCCACCCATGTGACCTGGCTGATGCTGGGGCCGGCGCCGTTCATGTCAAAGCTGATGCAGGTGTTCATGAACCTGGACCGGATGATCGGCAAGGATTTCGAGGTTGGTCTCGCCAATCTCAAGAAGCTCACCGAGAAATAGACCGAGCAAGTCAGTCACCAAGGAGCCAACGATGCAAATCAATCCCTACCTGTTCTACGACAGCAATTGCGAAGCGGCATTCAAGTTTTACGAAAAGGTGCTGGGCGGCAAGATCGAGCTGATGTTGCGCAACGAGGACGGCCCGCCGGACATGGGGACGCCGCCGGAGCGCAAGCAGAAAATCATGCACGCCAGGATTTCGATCGATGGCGAGGTGCTGATGGCGTCAGATGCGCCGCCGGATCATTTCCACAAGCCGCAGGGCTTTTCGGTGTCCCTCACCGTCAACGATCCGGCCGAGGCCGAGCGCAAGTTCAAGGCGCTGTCGGAAGGCGGCAGCGTCAACATGCCGTTCAGCACGACCTTCTTCTCGAAGGGCTTTGGCATGTGCTCGGACCAGTTTGGCATTCCCTGGATGGTGAACTGCCCGATCGAGGACTAAATTATCGACACCTCGGATAGATCGCGGCGAGTTCCCGGCCGCGCAGCAGCAACAGCCGCGACGTCAATCCGCCGCGGCGGCTGATCCAGCCCCGCACCGGCGCCGGATAGGCCTCCAGTACCGCCTCCGAGGCTTCCGGTTCCGCGTACATTCTCCCGCTGCGGTCGATCGATCGCGCGGCATGAAAGCCGAGTACCGCGCGTCGCGTCACGCAGATGCGCTCGCTCGGCACCATGCTCAGCACCAGCGTGCACGCCGACAGGCAGGGACCGTCGATCACGACGCGCTCGCCGAACTCGCGGACGCGTTCGAACAGATCGAGGAACGGGCCGACCTGTCCGCCCGGGCTCGCGAGGATGCGCACCTCGGCGCGCATTGGCGTGATCGCGGCTGACAACGCCACCGCGACCAGAATTGCTTTCATCGCCGCCATTCGCATGCGCGGTTCCCTCGCATTGCGTCTCTTGCTGACTTAGTGTGTCTTCCTGACCTAGTTACGGCCGGGCATGCGGCAAGATTGCGTCAGTCGCTCGCGCCGGAAACGCCGGCTTCGGCGAAAGTTGCCATGCCATTGTGGCAGGCGAGCGCTGCGCGCAGCAGCAGGATCGCGACGGCGGCGCCGGAAGCCTCGCCGAGCCGCATGTTGAGGTCGAGCAGTGGATCAAGGGCGAGTTCACGCAGCAGATCGCGATGGCCTGAACTCGGCGGAGACATGCCCGGCACGGCAGTGATCCAATATACCAGGTGTAAGCCGCGCCAGCGGCAGCACCGCGGATGTCGCCACAAAACCGTCGAGCAGCACCGGGACGCGGCGCTCTCGCGCGGCGAGAACGGCGCCCGATATCGCGGCGAGCTCGCGGCCGCCGAGCGCGGCGGCCACTGCCAGCGGATCGCCGAGCGCGCTACGATGAAAATTCAGCGCCGCCTCGATCGCCGCGCGCTTGCGCGATAACCCCTCGTCGTCAACGCCGGTGCCGCGGCCGGCCCAGCGGGCGGCGCCGCCGCCGAGCAGCGCCGTGCACAGCATTGCCGCCGTCGTCGTGTTGGCGATCCCCATCTCGCCGACGACGAGCAGGTCGCAATCGTCGGGCAGGGTGCTGTAACCGGTGTCGACCGCGCTGAGAAATTCTATGGTATCCATCGCTGCCGCCACAGTGAAATCGCGGGTCGGCCGCTTGAGTTCGAGCGGCACCACGCGCAATTCGGCGCCGGCCAGTTTTGCGATCTGGTTGATTGCCGCACCTCCGGCCGCGAAATTCGCCACCATCTGTGCGGTGACCTCGGGCGGAAAGGCCGAGACGCCGCGCCCGGCAACGCCGTGATTGCCGGCGAAAACGGCGATGGTGACCCGATCGAGGCGCGGCTTTTCCTTCGCCTGCCATTGCGCCAGCCAGATCGCCAGTTCTTCGAGGCGGCCGAGGCTTCCCGGCGGTTTGGTCAGGTTCTGCTGCCGGAGGGTGGCGGCGTCAGCAGCCCGCACATCGCCCCCGGGCAGGGCGCGACAGAAGCCGCTGATGTCGTCAAGGCTGTTAAACCGCATGCAATTTCCCTACAACGTAATCCGAAAAAGCACACCGGTTTTTCGGGCACAATCATGCCCGGACAGTTCGAGCCGATCGCACGCTAAAACGAATCCTCAGGGACTACCATGAACGAATGGCTTGACGATTTCAAAATGGCCATGGGTTTTCTGACGCGGCTGCCGGTGCCGCATCCGGGACGACACGGCGAATTTCGCGCGCGCCTACCGGATGTTTCCGGTGGTCGGTGGCCTGATCGGTCTCGCTATCGGGCTGTTGTGTCTCGCCTTGCGGCACACCGGCGTGCCAGATCTGGTGGCGGCTGCCTTGACGCTGGGCGCCAGCGCGCTGCTGACCGGCGCGCTGCACGAGGATGGTCTCGCCGATGTCGCCGATGGTTTTGGCGGCGGCCGCGATATCGAGGCCAAACTTGCGATCATGCGCGACAGCCGGCTCGGCACCTATGGCGCGATGGCCTTGTTGGTGAGTTTTGCCACAAAACTTTCCGCGTTGGCGGCGATCCCTGATGACTATGTCGTGCAGACCCTGGTCGCGGCGCATGCGCTCGCGCGCGGCGTGTTGCCGGCCATCGCTTTGGGCCTGCCCTATGCGCGCGAAGATGGCCTGGCCCGCAGCGCCGGTCGGCCCGATGCGACGACGGCGATGATTGCCGCTGCGCTGGCGCTGGTCATCGCGGTGCTGACGCTGTCGTGGGGCGAGGCGCTGTGGGCCGCGGTTGTCGCGGGCTTGGGCGCCTTTGTTGTTGCGCGGCTGGCGTTGCGGCAGATCGGCGGCCAGACCGGTGACGTGCTCGGTGGCGCCGAGCAGGTGGCGGAGACCGCGATATTGGTGCTGCTCGCCGCCAAGCTGGCGCTGCCGTGACAAGCTCGCGCAGCCCTGGGATGAGCGTTGAAACAAATCTGTGGCTGATCCGTCACGCGCCGGTCGATGGCCCGCGCGGTGTCATTCACGGACCTGATGCGCCGGCCGATCTCGGCAATGCTGCCGCCTTTGCTGCGCTGAAAGCGCGACTGCCGACCATGCTTACGCGGTTTGCAGTCCGTGGCGCCGCACGCGGGAAACCGCGCGCAGAGCTCGGGCTCGATCCCGTCGAAGAGCCGGATTTCGCCGAGCAGGAATTCGGCGCCTGGACCGGTCGGCACCACGACGATCTCGCCGCAGAGCTTGGCACCGCCTATCAGGATTTCTGGAAATCAGCCGCCGGCAGCCGCCCGCCCGGCGGCGAAAGTTTTGTCGACCAGATCGAGCGTGCAAGGGCAGGTCTGGCGCGGCTGCCCGCGGGCGACGCCGTGCTGGTCGTGCATTCCGGCACCATCCGCGCGGTGCTCGCCATCGCGCTCGATCTTGCGCCTGACCACGCCTTGCGCTTCGTGATCGATCCGCTGTCGCTGACCCGGATCGATCGGCTCAAGGATGGCTGGCGTGTCGGCGTGGTGAACCAAGATGGCGTTTTCGAGCAAAGTGGATCCCGGTTCGCGTGAAGAAAACGCGTCAAAAATAAAAAGCTAACCGTTCCTTCGCTGGCCGCGCAGCGTCGGCAGGCCGATGCCGGCGGCGTCAAAACCGCCGTCGACGGCGAGGATTTGCCCGGTGATGTAGCTCGCACGGTCGCTGCACAGGAAGAATATCGCTTCCGCCAGTTCCTCTTCGAGGCCGTAACGGTTGAGCGGAATGGCGTCGTGATAGTCGGCGCGGATTTCCGGCGTGTGCACGGCTTTGGCCATCGCGGTCTCGACCGGCCCCGGCGCGACACCATTGACGCGAATGCCGAGCGAGGCCAGTTCGACCGCGAGCTGCTTGGTCAGATGCGCGAGCCCCGCCTTGCTGGTGCCGTAGGCCGAGCGCAGTGTCGAAGCGCGCACCGCTGAGATCGAGGTGATATTGACGATCGCGCCGCCGCCATGCTCGCGCATCAGCGGTGCGGCCGCCTTGGTGCACAGGAACGGCCCGGTGAGGTTGACCTCCAGCACGCGGCTCCAGTCCGCATCCGAGGTTTCGAGCAACGGCGCGAACACCGCGACGCCGGCATTGTTGACGAGCGCATCGAGCCGGCCGAAGCGGCGTTCGATCGCGGTCATCGCGCCCGCCACCGTCTTTGCATCCGAGACGTCGCAAGGCAGTGCCAGCGTGTTGTCGGGGTTAGCCAGCTCAGCGACCGCGCCCTTCAGCAATTCGGCTTCGATATCCAGCAGCGCCACGCGCCAGCCTTCGGCGAGAAAGCGTTTCGCGGTCGCAAGCCCAATGCCGCGCGCGGCTCCGGTGACGAGGGCGACTTTTTGGCGGGCGAGTGTCATGGCGGGATCCGTTCGCGATTGCCGGGTTTCGCGATTCTATAGCCGATGCCTCGCGCCGTGTCCCCGGAAACGCTGGCATTCCCGACTTGACGCGGTACTCCCCCGATCCGGAAGTTCAGTTCCAGCGTGGGCGGCGCCGGATTATTGCCGTCAGGTAGTTTCGAGCGCGAAAGGTCATGTTGCGCGCGCGAGAGAATGAAACGAAAATGCGGGGATCGGCGCGGCGATCCCCGCTATGTGACGGGAGTTTTTCGATGCTGGCGATCTCTCATCAAGACCATGCGCTGGAATCCTGGCGGCTGGGCGTCGAGACCCGCATGGTGGTCTCGGCCGTCAACGGCGCGACGCAGCTCTGCATCTTCGAGCAATGGGTCGCGCCCGGCGCCGGTGCGCCGACGCATGTCCATCCGGTCGAGGAGGTGCTGACGGTCCGCGAAGGCGAAGCCGAAATGTGGATCGAGGAGGCGCGCACGGTCGTCAGCGCCGGACAATCGCTGATCGTGCCGGCCGGCCGCAAGCACGGCTTTCGAAATTCCGGCACCACGACGCTCCACATTCACGCCGTGCTGGCGTCGGCGGTGTTCGAGGCCATGATGGAGGGCGCTACCGAGGTGACGCGGCGCTGGCAGAGGTGACACGCCAAAAACCGTCCGGCACCGCAGATGCTTGCGCGCCTGCGATGCCGGCTACTCCTGCCTTCGGCGCTTCAGCCAAAGGGGTACGCTGACCGATACAAGCGGGGATTTCCCGTATCAGGCCAATTCGGCCGAGGCGCGCTGCATGTTCGACGACATGTCCTGCGTCACGATGCTTTGTTCCTCCACGGCAGCCGCGGTGGAGGCGATGAATTCGTTGACGGCTGATATCGATGCCTTGATGGCGGCAAGCGCGCCGCCGACGCCGCTGGCGACGCCATTGAGCGACTCGATTTCCTTGGAGATGGTGTCGGTGGCGCCCTTGGCCTGGTTGGCGAGGTTCTTCACCTCGGAGGCGACGACGGCAAAACCGCGGCCGGCCTCGCCGGCGCGCGCCGAACTCGATGGTGGCGTTGAGCGCCAGCAGGTTGATCTGGCCGGTGATGTTGCCGATCAGTTCGACGATGCCGCCCATCGCCTCCGCCGCCTCGTTGAGTTTCTGCGCCTGCTCGTCGGCGGCGGCGACCCGGTCGGTCGCCATCGTGGCGGTTTCCCTCGACTTGCTCATCGTTTCCGAGATTTCCCGGATCGAGGCGCTCATCTGCTCGCTGCCGGCGGCAACGGATTCGATCAGGCCGCGCGCATTCTCGGCCTTCTTGCGTCCCACCGCCTGCGCCGTGATGTCGGTGGCGTATTTCACCACCTTGAACGGCTTGCCGTTGAGGTCGAGGATCGGATTGTAGGAGGCCTGGATCCAGATTTCGCGGCCGCCCTTGGCGATGCGCTTGTATTCCGCCGCCTGGTACTGGCCGCGATTGAGGTTTTCCCAGAACTCGCGATAGGCCGGCGCCTCGCGCTCGTGCGGCTCGACGAACATGCTGTGATGCTGGCCCTGGATTTCCGACAGCGAATAACCCAGCGCGTCGCAGAAATTCTGGTTGGCGTAGCGGATGGTGCCGTCCATGTTGAATTCGATCACGGCCTGCGACTTCCTGATCGCCTCGATCTGGCCGTCATTGTCGGCGGCTTTCAGCTTCTGCGCGGTGACGTCGGTGGCGAACTTGACCACCTTGAACGGCTTGCCGGCCTCGTCGAGGATCGGGTTGTAGGTGGCGAGGATCCAGATCTCCTTGCCGCCCTTGCCGATGCGCTTGTATTCGGCGGCGTCGAATTCGCCGCGGTTCAGCTTGGCCCAGAATTCGCGATAGGCGGCGCTGTCGCGATCGTCCGGCACCACGAACATGCTGTGGTGCTTGCCCTGGATTTCGGCCAGCGTGTAGCCGATCGCGCCGAGAAAATTCTCGATTGGCGGTGACGATGGTGCCGTCCATGTTGAATTCGATCACGGCCTGGGCGCGGCCCATCGCCGCGATCTTGCCGGCGTCCTCCATGCTCTGGATCTTCTGCGCGGTGATGTCGGTGGCGAACTTGATGACGCCGACCGGCTTGCCGCCGGCATCGAGGATCGGATTGTAGGACGCCTGGATCCAGATTTCGCGGCCGCCCTTGCCGAACCGCTTGTACTGCGCGGCCTGGAATTCGCCGCGATTGAGCCTGGCCCAGAATTCGCGATAGGCCGCGCTCTCGCGCTCGGCCTTGCTCGACGAACATGCTGTGATGCTTGCCCTTGATTTCGTCGAGCGTGTAGCCCAGCGCATCCAGAAAATTCCGGTTGGCGGTGACGATGGTGCCGTCGAGATTGAACTCGATCACCGCCTGCGACTTGCTGATGGCATCGGCTTGCGCCAGCGCGCTCTGGATTTTTGATTTTCTTGCGAAGATTGAACACGTCGCGTTCCCGTCCTCGTTCCCAAAATGGGAACTCGTTGTGCTTTGATTCACTTCGCGGGAAAGTTGCAGGACGGAGTTTAACGTCCGGTAAAGCATGTTGGCCGCGACGCCACGCCGTGTTCAATGCATGGCGCCATCAGCCGGAATTCTATGTGGTTCAGTTTCCCGCATTTTTTCGGGCATGTTCACCGCGGCGGGCATAGTTGCGCGTTGCTCGTTCCCGTATTCTTACGGGACGAAAACAAACGATCGTCGCGATCGACATCGTGACCCTGCACGACGCGCCGGCCGCGAATTTAATTTCGTGCCAAATGTCGGCGGGCCAAACCGCGGTTCGTCTTGCTTCAAATACCACCACCGGGAGTTTCCATGTCGCTGACGCTGCATTTCCACCCGCTGTCCTCGTTCTGCTGGAAGGCGCTGGTCGCGCTGTACGAGAACGACATCCCGTTCACGCCGAATTCCGTCAACCTCGGCGATCCCATAGAGCGCGCGGCGCTCCTCAAGCTGTGGGAAATCGGCAAGTTCCCGGTGCTGAGCGACGACGCGCGGGGAGAGACCGTTCCGGAGACGAGCATCATCATCGAATATCTCGACCGGCATTATCGCGGCCCGACGCGATTCATTCCCGACGATCCGGATATCGCGCTGCAGACCCGGCTGCGCGACCGCTTCTACGATCTCTATGTGCATCTGCCGATGCAAACGATCGTGGGCAACCGGCTTCGCCCCGAGGGAGCCAAGGATCCTCACGGGGTGGGGGAAGCGCGGGCGCGGTTGCAGACCGCGTATGCGATGATCGAGCAGCAGATGGCCGCCGGCGGCTGGGCGATGGGCGATGATTTCAGTCTCGTCGATTGCGCCGCGGCGCCGGCGCTCTATTACGGCAACCGCGTGGAGCCGTTCGGCGCGGCGCACAAGAATGTCGCCGCCTATCTCGGGCGGCTGGAGGCGCGGCCGTCATTCGCACGGGTGCTGAAGGAGGCCGAGCCGTATTCTCATATGTTTCCGAAGGAAAGCTAGATGGCGTCGAGCAGCAAGCAGGATATCATCCGGGCCATTTTTACCGCTTATCTGTCCAACGACCGCAGGCGGGTCGAGGAGGCGCTGAGCGACGATTTCCGCTTCACCAGTCCCTATGACGACAGCATCGACAAACCGACCTATTTCGAGCGCTGCTGGAAGAACAGCGACTGGATCGAGCGGCACGAACTGGAGCGAATTTTTGTCGAAGGCGATGCGGCGTTTGTCACCTACCTCTGCGTGGCCAAAGGCGGCAAGACCTTTCGCAACACCGAGTTCTTTGTCTTCGACGGCGACAAGGTAAAACGCATCGATGTCTATTTCGGCGCCAGCTTCGAAGACGGGCGCTTTGTGCCGCAGCAACGGTAGGGAACGGCAGGGACCCTCATCCTGAGGAGCGGAGTCTTCGCCGCGTCTCGAAGGATGTGGCGCGCAGCCCATCCTCCGAGACGGCGCTCACGCGCCTCCTCAGGATGACGGTTTGGGTGTTTGGCGCATTGGCACAATTACCTCCAAAATAATTCTCATGGACATGTCGGTGCCGCAAAACCCCGTTCGTCTAGTGGACGAGTGCCGGCATTAACCGGCCTGACGACACCTAAACGGAGTGTGGCGATGCAATTCATGGTGATTGTTAAAGCCAGCAAGGATACCGAAGCCGGCGTGATGCCGTCGACGGAAATGCTGACCGCAATGGGCAGCTTCAACGCCGAACTGGCTGCGGCCGGTATGATAGAAGCAGGCGAGGGCTTGCATCCGACCTCACGGGCCGCGCGGATCAAGTATTCGGGAGGGCAGGGTGCTGCGACAAATGGTCCGTTCGCGCTGAGCAGCGATCTCATCGCCGGCTTCTGGCTGATCAATGCCAAGTCGCTCGATGACGCGATCGCGTGGATGAAGCGCGCGCCGTTCGGCAACGGCGACGAGATCGAAATCCGCCAGGTATTTTCGCCCGACGATTTTGGCGAAGCGCTCACGCCCGAGCTGCGCGAGCAGGAACAGCGCCTGCGGGCGCAGGCCGCGAAGAACTAGAGGAAACTATCGCCATGCAATTCATGATGCTGATGATCCCCCTTAGCTACGACACCGCGCCGTCGGATCTCGATCCCGAGCGCGTCAAGGAGATGATGAAGTACAACGAGCAGCTGAAGGACGCCGGCGTCCTGATCACGCTCGACGGGCTGCATCCGCCGTCGACGGGTGCGCGTGTCTCCTTTGCATCGGGTAAACCGGTCGTGACTGACGGTCCGTTCACGGAATCCAAGGAGGTGCTCGGCGGCTACTGGATGATCGACGTCGCCTCGCGCGAGGAAGCGATCGCCTGGGCCAGCAAGTGCCCGGCTTCCGAGAACGAGATCATCGAAATCCGCCAAGTGCAGGAGATGGCCGATTTCTCGGAAGAGGTGCAGCAGGCTGCCGCTGGTTTCGCGGAACTGCAGGGCAGGGCGGCACGCCGTTAACCGGCGTTAATCTTTGTGGACGTTCCATAGCGTTTTCGAGCGAAGTGGCCTTCCGGTTCGCTTCAAGAAAACGCGTCAAACAGCCATAGCGTTTTCGAGCGAAGTGGTCTTCCGGTTCACGTCAAGAAAACGCGTCAAAACACAAAGATGGAGTGACCTTTACCGCCGGCTCATGTAAAAGCCTTTCACATGAGCTGGCGCAAGGAAGAACGCCGCGCCGAGCGCGGCTATCATCACGGCAATCTGAAGGAGGCGTTGCTGCAGGCAGCGCTCGGCCTGATTGCCGAAAAAGGCGCGGCCGGTTTCACCTTCGCCGACGCCGCTCGGATGGCCGGAGTGAGTCCCGCGGCGCCCTACCGGCATTTCCGTGACCGCGATGAATTGCTGTCCTCGATCGCGCAGCGCGGCTTCGAGCAATTCGAGGCGCTGCTGACGCAGGCCTGGGACGACGGCCGTCCCGACACGGTCACGGCGTTCCAGCGGGTCGGCAAGGCCTATCTGGCGTTCGCCCGCAACGAGCCCGCGTTCTATTCGGCGATGTTCGAATCCGGCATCCCCGCCGACGCCAATCCGACGCTGCTGGCCGCCAGCGAGCGCGCTTTCGGCATTATCCGCGCTGCCGCCGAGCGGTTGGCCGCGCTGGCGCCTCCGGGCACACCGCGGCCGCCCGCGATGATGATGGCGCTACACATCTGGTCGATGTCGCACGGCGTAGCCTCGCTGTTCGGCCGTGGCGACGCGGCGCGGCGCAAATTGCCGATGTCGGCGGAAGATCTCTTGGAAGCCGAAGTGCTGATCTATCTGCGCGGCCTCGGCTTCCCGACCGAGCGTCGGCCCGAGCCGGCGAAATCGGATCAGAAACCGTCCGGTCCGCCGCCGGTCCCGCCCGCAGGTCCCTGGGGCACCCCCAAATAAATTTGAAAGCTGCGGCAAGCCGCGCGCTTGACAAAACCGCTGGATGGTTTAGGTATGTAAATGTTATTTACATTCACAACGGCGTGAACGCCGTCATGGAGAGGGAAATGGCCTACACCGCAGATGTCAATCGATGGCGCGGCCCGAACGAAGAGCCCCAACGCCCGCATATGCTTGATAGTCCCTGGCATCCCGGCTGGATCGCCGTGACCATCCTCGGCTTCATCATCTGGTGGCCGATCGGACTTGCCCTTCTCTTTTTCACACTCGGGAGCAGAAAAATGGGTTGCTGGAGTCATCAGGATCGCTGGGCGAACAAGATGGAGCGGATGCAGTACAAGATGGAGCGGATGCGCGGCCGCATGGAGCGCCGCGGCTTCGGCTTCGGTGGCTTCGGCCCGCCCTCGAGCGGTAACCGCGCCTTCGACGAATACCGCACCGAAACCTTGCAGCGCCTCGAAGAGGAGCAGGTCGAGTTCAGGAACTTCCTCGACCGCCTGCGCCACGCCAAGGACAAGGAAGAGTTCGACCAGTTCATGGCGCAGCACAAGACGCGTCCGACTCCGCCGAACGACCAGCCGCAATCCTGAGCGGGTCCACGAAAAGAGTTCAGCCTCGGGCGTAATGCCCCCATGATGCCCGAAGGCGGATACAGCCGCCCACTTGCGAAAGCAGGTGGGCGGTTTGTTTTTGGCTGGCACCGTGTCGCAGCCTGCCTATATTCGGCATCAACGCAGCCCGGGGTGGACGGCCATGACCCAGAACCGAACTGCATCAACCGATCAGCTTTGGGCGTCGGTTCGGTGCGAGGCCGAAACCGCGCTCGCGCGCGATCCGGTCTTTGGCGCCTCGCTATCGTCAGCCATTCTCGATCACGCCGATCTCGGAAGTGCGCTGGCCCATCAAATCGGCGAGCGGCTCGGCAAAAGTTCGACCGATCGCCAACAGTTTTCGCGCATTGCACGCGAGGCATTTCTGGCTTCGCCCGAACTGGTCGAGGCGGCGAGCCGCGATCTGCAGAGCGTTGTCGTTCACGATCCCGCGATGTCTGAACTTCTGCCGCCGCTTCTCAACTTCAAGGGATATGTCGCGCTGCAGGCCTGGCGCGTGTCGAACTGGCTCTGGCGCCAGAACCGCACAGATTTGGCACTGCTGCTGCAAAGCCTGTCGTCCGATTCCTTGCAGGTCAGCATTCACCCCTCGGCGTCGATCGGAACGTCGGTATTTCTGGACCATGCCACCGGCATCATCATCGGCGCATTTGTCGTCATCGGCGACGAGGCCACGATCTACCAGAACGTCACCATCGGCCGAAAACATGCGCTGCCGGGTCGTGGGCCCAGGATCGGGCGCGGCGTTCTGCTCAGTTCTGGCGCCACCATTCTGGGTGACATCAGCATCGGCGATTTTGCGAAAATCGGTTCCGACGCGCTGGTCGAGCATGACGTGCCGGCGGGATGCACGGCGGTCGGCGTTCCCGCGCGACTGACCAATTGTCCCGAGCCTGGGGTTCCGGCCTAGTCGCGGCGCAGGCCGGCGGTTCGCAGCACCAGCCTGTCGAACAGACACGCCGCCGCGATTCCGGTCAGATATGAGGCGATATCCCACCACGAGAAGAATCGTCCGATCAGCAACACGCCGATCGTGGTGCTGCGAAATGAATCCAGCGCCGGCGTGTGCCAGAGCTGGCTGAACTCGACGGCGGCAGACAAAACGCTCGCCGTGATCGCCGTTCGCAACGCGCCTTGTTTCGGCAGCAGGCACGCGATCGCGGCATAGACCATGCCGCCCCAGATGATCGAGCCGGAATATTTCGCTATCGCGTGGGGAAGCCCAAGCAGCGGCGATCGCATCAGGAGACCCGCGCCGATCAGGAGCGCCGTCAGCACGGCATATTTAATACGCGGCATCGTGCATTCAGATATTTTCCAGGCTCGGGTTTCGCCGCGACGGTTCATCCGCCGCATCGATTTCCGCCGGCTTGTTGATCAGCGCAACCAGCGTGTAACTGATGATCAGCAACAGGTACCACGATCCCAGTTTGGCAAACGATACCATCGTCCAGCCGTTGATCTGGCCGGGATAGAGCCACGTCCGGCTGTAGGTCCCGATATTTTCCGAGAACCAGATGAAGACCGCGACCAGGATCAGCCCGAGCAGCAAAGGCATCGAGCGATAGACGTCCCAGACCTTGAAGTGGATGCGCGTGCGCCGGAACAGAAACAACGTGGCGGCAAACAGCACCAGCCGCATGTCGGGGACATAATGGTGGGCGAAGAAATTGATATAGATGGCGATGCTGACGACGACCAGCGTCCAGACCGGCGGATGATGTTCGAAATGGAAGTCGAACAGCCGCCAGGCGCGGCATAGATAACTTCCGATGCAGGAATACATGAAACCGGTGAACAGCGGCACGCCGCCGATCCGGAACAGGGAAGGTTCCGGATAGATCCATGAGCCCACCGACGTCTTGAACAGCTCCATCACCGTTCCGACGATGTGATAGAGCAAAATTACCTTGGCTTCCTCGAACGTTTCCAGACGCGTAGCCAGCAGCAGCGCCTGCACGGCAAGCGCGCAGAGGAACAGGAAATCGTAGCGGGCAAGCGGTAACGTGGCCGGATACCAGTAGTGGGTCGCGATCATCAGCGTCACCATGATGCCGCCGAATAGGCAGGCCCATGCCTGCTTCATCCCGAAACGGATGAATTCATAGATCCACGCTGTTTCGCGCCGCGCGGCCATCCGTTGCGCAAAGCGCTGCTCGGCACCGATGAAGCGGGCGAGCGGGGGCCAGAGCGCTGCCGCCGACGTAGGTTGATCCGGGATTTCCAAATGGCCTCGAGCGTTCAAGCTATCCCGGATACAAACGTCCACCCGTGATGGCGCCGGATGAGAGTGCGACAATCTGGCCCGACGGGCAAATCGCCCGCTCACTGATTTGGGTCTGCTGTCTATCCCTGCGTGAGGCCGGTGTGTTCAACGCTGAACTTGTATGCTCGTGGGCGCATTTTTAGATGCACATTGCCTGCGCACCGAGGGTGCAGCGCGCACGCGGTCTTCCTCGCGCCCTCTGATTTCTGAGAGGGCCAACGAAATGCAAACCTCGGGCGCATGCCGTCGCGAGAATACTCTCCGCTGTCATCGTCCGCGAAGGCGGACGATCCAGTATCCCAGAGACGCTGATGGTTGGACCGATAGGCCGCGGCGTACTGGGTCGCCCGGTCGAGCCGGGCGATGACAGCGGAGGCAATGTGACGATTCTGCCAAGCTGGAACCCGTCATAACCCGCCGTTCCGCCTGCATTTCCGGCAGTCGAATTCCCCTTTGGTAACCTCGCGTTAACCACGGCTAGCGTCTGGTTAGAGGCGTAATGACGCGCGAATAGCCCTCGTTTTGACATGTTGGCAGGGGAAGCAGGACCCGGCTTTCGGCGGGCCCCCCAAGCGACACAAAGAGGCTCTCGTGCTGGCGAATATCGCCGCGCCTGACGCGTGGCTGTGGAACCGGCAGCCCTTGTTCCCGAGGTCGGGACCAGAGCTCCCGGAGAATTTTGGGACACGTTGAGAGGATCTGATCTAGTGGCTCGAAAATTCCTTCAGTTCGCGACGCTGGCCAGCCTTTTGATGACGGCGTCCACTGCCTGCGTCGCGCAGTCCGCCGACGTGGCGCAATCGGCCTTGCCGCTGGCGTCCAGCGACGTGTCGCTGATCGCGCTGTTCCTGCAGGCTCACTGGGTTGTGAAATCGGTGATGCTCGGGCTGCTGGCCTGCTCGGTCTGGGTCTGGGCGATCGCGATCGACAAGATCTTCCTTTATTCGCGCACCAAACGCGCCATGGACCGCTTCGAACAGGCGTTCTGGTCGGGACAATCGATCGAGGAACTTTACCGGACGCTCTCAGGCAAGCCGACGCAGTCGATGGCGGCATGTTTCGTGGCGGCGATGCGCGAGTGGAAACGCTCGTTCGAAAGCCAGTCGCGCTCCTTTGCGGGCCTGCAGATGCGGATCGAAAAGGTGATGAACGTCTCCATCGCCCGCGAGGTCGAGCGGCTGGAACGGCGGCTGCTGGTGCTGGCGACCGTCGGCTCGGCGGGTCCCTTTGTCGGCCTGTTCGGAACCGTCTGGGGCATCATGTCGAGCTTCCAGTCGATCGCGGCCTCGAAGAACACCTCGCTGGCGGTGGTGGCGCCCGGCATCGCGGAGGCGCTGTTTGCCACGGCAATCGGCCTTATCGCTGCCATTCCGGCGACTATTTTCTACAATAAGTTCATTTCCGAGGTGAACCGCCAGGCGCAGCGGCTGGAAGGTTTTGCGGATGAATTTTCGGCAATCCTGTCACGCCAGATCGACGAACGGGCGTGAGCGGCGGTATGATGGATAAATCGGTGAGCACGATATCATGGCGATGAACATGGCAGGTTCGTCGGGTGGTGGCGGCCGCGGCCGGCGTCGCGCCGCCGTGATGGCCGAGATCAACGTCACGCCGATGGTCGACGTGATGCTGGTGCTGCTTGATCATCTTCATGGTCGCAGCACCGCTGATGACCTCGACCATCGACATCGACCTGCCGGTCGCAAGCGGCGGCAAGTCGCTGGCCTCGAACGCGCCGCCGCTGACGCTGTCGGTCAAGCGCACCAACGGCGCCTGCAATTCGAATGTCGAACTCTATCTCGGGGACACGCTGATTTCGTCCGCCGACCTGCTGCCGAAGATCAAGGCGATCCGGGAAACCCGGTCGGATGCCGACAGCGTGGTCTATCTGCGTGGCGATAAAGACGTCTGTTACACGGATATGATGAAATTATTGGGGTATATTCGGACCGCGGGGTTCAAGGCGAATATCGTCATCGTGCCGGAGCAGGGCTCCTGAGGTGAAATTGAACGTCAAGGTCGACAAGACACTGGTTGCGTCGGTGGTCCTGCACGTGCTCGTGCTGGGCTGGACGATGGTGTCGTTTTCGACCCGGGCGCTCGAGATGACGCCGGAAGATTCCGTTCCGGTAGACGTCGTCTCGCCGGATCAGCTTGCTCACATCATGGCCGGCCAGAAGACCGGCAAGAAGGAAAACCCGAAGCCGCTGGTCGAGAAGATCGCCGAAGCCAAGCCGGTCGATGACGCCGTCGGAAAGGTCACCGAGAAGGCGCCTGTCGTTACCGATACCGCGCCGCCGCCGACGCCGAAGGTCGAGGAAAAGCCGGTCGAGAAAAAGCCCGATCCGCCGAAGGTGGTCGAGAAGCCGAAGGAAGAGCCGAAGCCGGTCGAGAAGAAGCCGGATCCGGTCAAGCCCGATCAGATCGCGGAAGCGATCAAGAAGGAAGAAAAGAAGCCGCCGCCGAAGCCGGTCGCCGTCAAGCCGCCGGAGCCGGTCAAGCCGAAGATCGTGGAGCGGCACTACGATCAGTCCCAGATCGCGGCGCTGCTCGACAAGCGCGATCCGTCGCGCCAGGCCGCGACCGGCGACACGCTGAACTCCAACGCGGCGTATGGTAACTCCAAGGGCGCGGCCGCGGATAATTCCGCGACCTGGGGTTCGATGTTCAAGCAGCAGGTCGAGCGCTGCTGGAAGAAGCCCTATGGCGGCATCGAGGCGCAGAAGTCCGAAGCCGTTTTCAACATCCGGCTGAAGCGCGATGGCAGCCTCGAAGGCATGCCGGTTCCGGAAGGGACGCCATCGACGCCTTACCTGCGCGTCTACCAGGAGAGCGCGCTGCGCGCGATCATCGAATGCCAGCCGTACAAACTGCCCGCGGCGTTTTTCGAGGAATGGAAATATTTCGCGCCGGTTTTCACCGAACAGAAGACCTGACATTCGGCCCGGCGACCACCAATATGAGTTTGACGCGATGACCGACACAAATGGATTGCCCGACATGCCGTTCCGTCTGAGCCGCCGGCAGATCATTTCCGGGATGGCCGCTCTTGGCGCCGTCGCCGGCAGTCGCAGCGCGCTGGCGCAGGGGCCGAAGCGCATCATCGTTCCCGAGGGCGAATTCACGCCGTTGCCGATCGCGATCCCGAATTTCGTGGCCGGCACGCCGGGAGATGCCGAGGTCGGCACCGGCGTAACCCAGGTCATCACCAACAATCTCAAGCGCAGCGGGTTGTTCGCGCCGATCGATCAGGCCGCCTATATCGAGCGGATCACCAATATCGATACAGCGCCGCAATTCCAGAGCTGGAAGAGCATCAACGCGCAGGCGTTGGTCACCGGCCGCATGACGCGGCAGGGCGACGGCCGGCTGAAGGCGGAATTCCGCCTCTGGGACGTCAACACCACCCAGCAGCTCGCCGGCCAGCAGTTCTCCACCGCGCCGGAGAACTGGCGCCGGATCGCGCACATCATCTCCGACCTGATCTACGAGCGGCTGACCGGCGAAAAAGGCTACTTCGACAGCCGCGTCGTGTTCGTCGACGAGACCGGCCCCAAGGAGCGCCGGGTCAAGCGGCTGGCGCTGATGGACCAGGACGGCGCCAATGTCCGCTACCTGACCAAGGGCGCCGACCTGGTGCTGACGCCGCGGTTCTCGCCGTCGACCCAGGAAATCACCTATATGGAGTTCGGCCAGGGCGACCCCCGCGTGTATCTGTTCAATATCGAAACCGGCCAGCGCGAGATCGTCGGCAACTTCCCGGGCATGTCGTTCTCGCCGCGGTTCTCGCCGGATGGCCAGCGCATCATCATGAGCCTGCAGCAGGGCGGCAACTCCAACCTGTTCGTGATGGACCTGCGTTCGAAGACCACGACGCGTCTGACCGATACGCCGGCGATCGATACCTCGCCGTCCTATGCGCCCGACGGCAGCAAGATCTGTTTCGAATCCGACCGGGGCGGCAAACCGCAGATCTACGTGATGCCGGCGACCGGCGGACCGGCGCAGCGCATCTCGTTCGGCGAGGGCAGCTATTCGACGCCGGTGTGGTCGCCGCGCGGCGACTACATCGCCTTCACCAAGCAGGGCGGCGGCCAGTTCGCGATCGGCATCATGAAGATCGACGGCTCGGGCGAGCGCATCCTCACGTCGGGCTTCCACAATGAAGGCCCGACCTTTGCGCCGAACGGCCGCGTTCTGATGTTCTTCCGCGAGCCCGGCGGCGGCGGCGGCCCTTCGCTGTTCACCATCGACATCTCCGGGCGTAATGAATTGCGGGTTCCGACACCAGGCTTCGCATCCGATCCGGCATGGTCTCCAATCTTGTCGTGAGCGGGGAGGCGGCTTGCCGCAGGCGCCTCCGTTAATCGGCAAACATTGCCTAGCTTGCTGATTTTTCGAGCAGATTTATACAACCAGAAATCGAAAGCAACGTCTCGGTAACGATGTTCCCTCAGAAAGACTTCATCTGGGAAGGGTAGAACTACGCACCCACAGGATGCGTGCGCTGCCAATGCAGTTGGTCGATCAGAAAAAACGAAGTAGTCGGGAAGAGCTGGAGCCGGTGCTCTACTCGGCGTTGATCGATTCGATGTGCCAGAACTTCTGGCCGATGTTCATTGGCACGATCTGCACCGCAGCGGCTGCCGTGATGACGACGCTCAAGACCGGCAACGTCCTGTTGTGGCCGTTCGTGGTGCTGATCATCGGGATCGGTACCGCCCGCGCCTTCCAGATGCGCAAATACGAACGCCGCACGCAGGTGCTGAGCTTCGATCAGGCCAAGCACCTGGAGCCGCGTTACGCCATCGGCGCCATGGTCTACGCCGCCGTGCTCGGCATCTGGTGCTTCCTCACCATTTTCGGCAACGACGACGCGGTCGCGCATATGGTGTGCGTCTGCGTCACGGTCGGCTACACCGCGGGCGCCGCGGCCCGCAACTATGGCCGCCCGAACCTCGTTCAATATCATGTGCTGCTGGCCTGCGGACCGATGTCGCTGGCGCTCGCGCTGCATGGCGACTTCTACTACGTCGGCCTCGCCGTGCTGCTGGCGCTGTTCTTCATCGGGCTGAAGGGCATCAACCTCAGCCTGCACGCCATCTTCGTCAAGGCGCTGACCTCGAGCTTCCGTGAATCGGCGCTGGCCGGCCAGTTCGATACGGCGTTGAACAACATGCCGCACGGGCTGTGCATGTTCCGCGCCGACGGCCGCCTTGCGGTCATGAATCACCGCTTCAGCGAAATGATGCAGCTGTCCGACGACCTGGTGCAGCGTGGCGCCAGCGCATCCGACATCATTGCGGCCTGCGTCGTCGCCGGTTCGGTTTCGGCGGCCAGCGGCAAGATGATCCTGTCGGAAATCGAAAATACCCAGGCGCGTGACATGATCACGACCGATCCCGACATCACGCGGGGCCGGTCGCTGTCCTGGACCTTCCAGCCGATGGCGGACGGCGGCGCGGTGGTACTGCTCGAAGACATTACCGAGCGGCGCAACGCCGAAGCCCGGATCAGCCATCTGGCGCGCTACGACGAACTGACGGCGCTGCCGAACCGGGTCAATTTCCGCGACGAAATCGGGCGGCTGCTGGCGATCCAGCAGGGCGCCGAGCAGTTGTCGGCGTTGCTGTTCGTCGATCTCGACCAGTTCAAGCAGGTCAACGACACGCTCGGTCATCCCTGCGGCGACCAGTTGCTGTGCCTGGTGGCCGAACGGATGCGCGAGATGCTGCGGCCGGAGGATTTCGTGGCGCGGTTCGGCGGCGACGAGTTCGTCGTGTTCCAGCAGAACATCCATTCGGCCGATGACGCCGCCGGCCTCGCCCGGCGCATCGTCGACCGCCTCAGCGAGCGTTACAAGATCGACAATCATCTGGTCGAGATCGGCGCCAGCGTCGGCATCGCCATGAGCACGCGCGGCGTCAGCGCCGATACGCTGTTGAAGAACGCCGACATGGCGCTGTACCGCGCCAAGGCCGATGGACGCGGCACCTTCTGCTTCTTCCGCGACGAGATGGCGCAGGTCGTCGAAGCCCGCCGCATCCTCGAACTGGACCTGCGCAAGGCGCTGGCCAACGAGGAGTTCGAGCTGTTCTACCAGCCGCTGGTCAATCTCAAATCGGGGCGGATCTCGACCTGCGAGGCGCTGCTGCGCTGGAATCATCCGGTGCGCGGCACGGTGTCGCCGATCGACATCATTCCGGTCGCCGAGGACATGGGCCTGATCGTCGACCTCGGCCGCTGGATTCTGCGCAAGGCCTGCATGGAATGCATGAAGTGGCCCGAAGCGGTCAGCGTTGCCGTCAACTTCTCGCCGCAGCAGTTTCATCAGCGCGACGTGCTGAGCGAAGTCCGCTACGCGCTCGAGGTTTCCGGCCTGCCAGCCAACCGTCTCGAGATCGAGATCACCGAATCCTCGCTGTTGCGCAACACCCAGATGACGCACGACGTGTTGTCGCAGCTGCATTCGCTGGGCGTGCGGATCTCGCTCGACGACTTCGGCACCGGCTATTCCAGCTTGAGCTATCTGCACAACTTCCCGCTCGAGAAGGTGAAGATCGACCGCTCCTTCCTGGAAGGCATCGATAGCGACCGTCCGCTGACGCTGCTGCGCGGCGTGGCGCGGCTGTCGGCCGATCTCGGCATGTCGGTCGTGGTCGAGGGTATCGAGACCAACGAGCAGCTGGAGCTGATCAGCACCGACGGCACGGTCAGCGAAGTGCAGGGCTACCTGTTCAGCCGGCCGGTGCCGGCGACGCGGATCCGCCAGTTGCTGAACGTTTCGCATGGCCGGCGGCTGCCGGAGGAGCCATCCTTGCAGGTGGTCGCCTCGCGATCGATCGCTTGACGGTTGAGAACAGGTATCACAACCTAAAGTACGGGGTGTCGGAGAGCTGTCGTTGCTTGCATATCCGCCGGCAATAGTTAACCCTAACCCCGTGATAGCTTTGCAATCTCGTTAACAAGCTGTTAATCTTCCATCTACTCGTGCAAGTTGCTTGTGTGTTTAGGAGTATCAGTATGCGGTCCCCGGCCGAAGTTTCTACCCCGGCCAATGGACGGAGTTTGGATCTGTTGGATCAAGTCGACTATCGTCTAGCGCAAACCCCTGAAGAAAAAGAAGAAATCTACAATCTTCGGTACCGTGCCTATCTTCGCGAGGGCGCGGTCAAGGAATCTCCTGAGCAGCGCGTCACCGATCAGTATGACGATCTGCCGAATTCCTGGACATTTGGCGTCTATCTCCACGGGGAACTGTACAGTTCCGTCCGTATCAGCGTGCTGACCTCCAAATGGCGGCTGTCCTGCTCGAACGAGGCATTTGGCGAGATTCTCGATCCGCGGCTCGATAGGGGCGAGGTCATCATCGATCCCGCGCGGTTCGTCGCCGATCCAGACCGGATCAAACGGTTTCCGGAACTGCCCTACCTGACGCTGCGGCTGGCCTATATGGCGTGCGAATACTTCAACGCCGATCTCGGGCTGGCGATCGTGCGCGCCGAGCATCAGGCGTTTTACCGCCGCGTGTTCCTGCATGAGACCATTGCCGAGCCGCGCATGTTCCCGGGCCTGCTCAAGCCGGTCGGGCTGATGGCCGCCGATTTCCCGGTGATGAAGGAAAAGGTGTTCGAACGCTATCCGATGATGCGCTCGACCGCGTTCGAGCGGCGGATGCTGTTCGAGCGATCAGGCGAACGCCGCTTCGCGCCCGAGCACGTGGTTCCCCGGTACGAGCGCGCCTCGATCGTTCCGAATTCCTGAACAAGCCGATTCCTGAACAAGCGCGGCGGACCTGAAACCGCCGCCCCGCCTTTGCCCCCGGATCAAGTCCGGGGGTATTCGTTTGAAAACACCAGTAATCCGGTGATTCAGGCCTTGAGCGCGCTTGCCTTCACCATCGCGCCACATTTACAAATCATTAACTATCACGGTCGCTTTTCGTGGTTTGTCGGCATTTGATCGGGTCTGGCAACACCCCATCAAGGTTGACGGAACGTTCGCTTAACCATCGCCCTGTAGACCAAAATGACAGTTCTAAAACGTGAGCGTGGAGGCTCCGGAATGAAATATCAGATGCGTATCCTCCAGGGATGGAAGCTGGCCGCGGTGGTTGCCGTAGCGCTGTCAATGGGTGCCTGCGCCAAGAACAACATCGGGCCCGAGGGCGCGATGGCCAGTGCCGCGACGCCGGGCAGCCAGCAGGATTTCGTGGTCAATGTCGGCGACCGCGTGTTCTTCGAGAGCGACCAGACCGAGCTGAGCCCGCAGGCGATTGCCACCCTCGAGAAGCAGGCGCAGTGGCTGCAGACCTACAACCGCTATTCCTTCACCATTGAAGGCCACGCGGACGAGCGCGGCACGCGCGAATACAACATCGCTCTCGGCGCGCGTCGCGCCCAGTCGGTGCGGACCTATCTCGCCTCGCGCGGCGTCGATGCCAACCGCATGCGCACGATCTCCTACGGCAAGGAACGTCCGGTCGCGGTCTGCAACGACATCTCCTGCTGGTCGCAGAACCGCCGCGCCGTTACCGTGCTGAACGCCAACTCCTGAAGTTCGGCTCCTCAAAGAATTTCAAAGCCGGCGCCTTCGGGCGCCGGTTTTATTTTATAGCGTTTTCGAGCGAAGTGGGTACCGGTTCGCGTTAAGAAAACGCGTCAAACAAAAACCTAGCGCGTGATGAAGTCCCGGATCACGGCGGTGGCGCGCTCGGGCGCGTCAGGCATGACCGCGTGCCCGCAATTGGCAAACCGTTCGAACTGGACCAGATGCGGCGGCAGCGCGGCTGCGATATCGGCCTGGCTCTCGATCGGGTGCATCGGATCATCCTCACCGCCGAGCACCAGGGTCGGACACTGGATCCGATGCAACTCGGGAAAAAAGTTGTAGCGATGGCTCTCGCCATCAGGCCGGGCGAACCAGAACAGCACCTCCGGTCGACCGATGCCGCGCCGTGCCATGTCCGGATCGCGCGCCTTGCGAAAATACTGCGGCATCGCCAGCCGCCGCCATTCGTCGAGCGAGGCGTGGCCGGTGTGACCGCCAACCTCGAGGAAATGGCGGCGGGCGAGGGCGCCGGCTTCCGGGCCGCCGAAGCGTTCGAACAGCTCGATTCGCCGGTCCAGATATTCGCCGCCGGACCCGGCCGTGCTGATCAGGATCAGCTTCGACGCGTGGGCCGGATGGCTGACGGCATAGGCCATTGCGACCATGCCGCCAAAGGATGCGCCGAGCACAATCGGATTGACGATGCCGAGGGCCTCGCAGAAAGCGTGCACGTCGTCGCCCCACTGCGCCAGATTCCAGTGCTCGCGCGGGCCGTCCTCACTGCGGCCGTTGCCGCGGTGGTCGAGATAGATGATCTGGGCGATATCGGCCAAGGCGGAGTAGGCAGGCCGGTAGATCGAGTGGTCGGCGCCGGGACCGCCGTGAAGCATCAGCAGCACCGGTTTCTCCCGCATCACCGGGCCGTCGGGGACGAATTTTGCGCCCTCGACGTCGAAGAACAGCCGCACCCCGTTCACGGTCACGTGCATGGGTTGAAACCCTTCAGCTAGATGAACGGACCGTTCGATGATCACGCTTGCTTGTTTTGAAGCCGATACTAAACCATAGCGCAATCCACCGGGCGGATTCGGAAACGTCAGTCACAATTCCGGCGTACTCCCTTCCTCAATTCGCACCGCTTTCGCGGATCAACGATTTCAGTCGTCAGGGCAAAATGTCACCCAGATTTCCCAGAGCTGCCGGCGCTGCGGCCATCGCCGCGATGCTGGTGCTGTCTTCCCAGAACTTGTCTTCCCAGGCCTTCGCGCAATCCGACGATCCCGACTCGGAAATGCGGATCCAGCGGCTGGAAAACCAGCTGCGGCAACTGACCGGCCAGAACGAGGAGCTGCAATACCGCAACCGCCAGCTCGAAGAGCGGCTGCGGCAGCTCGGCGGCGCGCCGCCCGCACCCGGCGGACAACCGCAGGTCGCCCAGCCGCAGGTTGCCCAGCCCGGCATGGCCGCATTGCCGCCGGTTCAGCCCAATCCCGCTTACAGGCAGCCGGCTGCCCAGCCGGGCTATCCGCAAACGCAGCCGGGCTACGACCAGCCTCAGATCGCAGCGCCAGCGCCGATCATTCAGGAGTCCGCCGCGCCCCAGGCGGGCGGGCGCCGTCGCGGCGATGCCTTCGACCCCAGCCAGAATCCCGGCGCACCCGGGGCGCCGCGCGCGCTCGGCGGCGGGCAACTGCCGATCGCCAACGAAGCGCCGGTTGGCGCGCCCGGCGGACGCGGCGCCGGCGAGCCGCTTGATCTCGGCGCGCCGAACCCGCGCGATCCCGTTGCGCCGCCGCAGCCGCGCGGTCCCGCCAGCGCCGCGTTGACCACGCTGCCGCCGTCGGCCACGCCCAAGGACGAGTTCGACCTCGGCATCGGCTACATGCAGCGCAAGGACTATGCGCTGGCCGAAGAGACCATGAAGAATTTTGCGCAGAAATATCCGAGCGACCCACTGATCGCGGATTCGCAGTACTGGCTCGGCGAGAGCTATTTTCAGCGCCAGCAATATCGCGACGCCGCGGAAGCCTTTCTCGGCGTGACCACCAAATTCGACAAATCGGGCAAAGCGCCGGATTCCCTGCTCCGGCTCGGCCAGTCGCTGGCGGCGCTGAAGGAAAAGGAAGCCGCCTGTGCGGCGCTCGGCGAAGTGACACGGAAATATCCGCGCGCCTCGGCCGGCGTCAAAGCCGCCGTCGACCGTGAGCAGAAGCGGGTTAAGTGCTAAAGCGGGTGCTGGTCGAGGCCGCCACCGGCCTCGTGCAACCCGTGAAGCCATGTCGGACGAAGACCATTCCCCGATCTCGGTACAGCAGGCGAAAGCTATTTTCGCTGACTGGAAAGCCGCGCCTGCGGTCGTGCTCGCGGTGTCCGGTGGTCCCGACTCCATCGCGCTGATGTGGCTTGCGGCGCGCTGGCGTCGCGCACTGGCGCGGGGGCCCAAATTGATCGCCGTCACCGTCGATCACGGCTTGCGGCCGGAGGCCGCGCGCGAGGCGCGTGATGTCAAACGGCTGGCGAAATTTCTCGATCTGCCCCACCGCACGCTGCGCTGGACCGGCGCCAAACCGAAGACCGGATTGCCGGCAGCGGCGCGCGCGGCGCGGTACCGGTTATTGGCGAAGGCCGCGCAGGCGAGCGGCGCCACGCATATCCTGACTGCGCACACCCGCGACGATCAGGCCGAGACCTTGTTGATGCGGATGCTGCGCGGCAGCGGCATCGCCGGTCTGGCGGCGATGGCGCGCGAGAGCGAGCGTGAAGGCGTGTGGCTGGCGCGACCGTTGCTGGACGTCCCGAAATCGCAGTTGGTCGCGACACTGAACAAAGCGAAGATCGTCTTCGCCGACGACCCGACCAATCGCGACGCTGCTTACACGCGCCCCCGGTTGCGGGCGCTGATGCCGGCTCTCGCCGAGGAGGGCGGCGACAGCCGCAACCTGGCGCGGCTGGCGTCGCGGCTGGCGCGGGCCAATGCCGCGGTAGAGGTGCTGGTCGACGGCGCCGAGCGTTATCTCGCGCTAAGAGACCGCAAGGACGCCTCGCGCTTCGGATTCGACGCACCGGCTTTTGTCGGTCTGCCTGAGGAAATCCGGTTGCGGCTGCTGAAGCGCACGATCGACCGCGTCGGCCACGAGGGGCCTGCGGAACTCGGCAAGCTGGAGGCCCTGCTGACCGCCCTGGACCGGGCTATTACGGGGGGCTCGTCCCGGTTGAAGTTGACCCTTGCCGGCGCGGTGATCAGCCTGATCGGAGATCGAATTCACGTCGATCCGGCCCCGCCACGCCGCGGCGGGAGGGCGTGAAAGCGCCCCGATACCGCGATATCCGTCAGAAACCGGTGCGGAGTCTTAACCACCCCCGAAAAACGGGCTGAATCAACGTCATTATTTGACCGGGAATAGCGCTAGGATGCGTTAAATAGTCCTGCGTGGTTCCCTTGGCATCGACCCGGGCGCCACCTAGATTGTATCCAGTTATCCGGGGATTCCCTCGTGGCTACCCGAGGGATACGTTACTGGATACTACCAAGGACATAAGGCCGCGATCCGCGCGACCACGAAGGAAGATCGATGAACGCCAATCTGCGCAATTTCGCCCTCTGGGTTATCATTGTCTTGCTGCTGTTGGCATTGTTCACGCTCTTCCAGAATCCGGGTCAGCGCGCGTCCTCGCAGGACATCTCGTTCTCGCAGCTCCTGAGCGAAGTCGACCAGAACCATGTTCGCGACGTCGTGATCCAGGGGCCGGAAATCCACGGCACCTTCACCAACGGCTCCTCGTTCCAGACCTATGCGCCGAACGACCCGACGCTGGTCTCGCGCCTCTACAACGGCAAGGTCTCGATCACTGCGAAGCCGCCCGGCGACAACGTGCCGTGGTTCGTGTCGCTGCTGGTCTCCTGGCTGCCCTTCATCGCGCTGATCGGCGTCTGGATCTTCCTGTCCCGGCAGATGCAGGGCGGCGCCGGCAAGGCGATGGGCTTTGGCAAGTCGCGCGCCAAGATGCTGACGGAAGCGCATGGCCGCGTCACCTTTGAAGACGTCGCCGGCGTTGACGAAGCCAAGCAGGACCTGCAGGAGATCGTCGAGTTTCTGCGCGATCCCGGAAAATTCCAGCGCCTCGGCGGACGTATTCCGCGCGGCGTGCTGCTGGTCGGCCCTCCCGGCACCGGCAAAACCCTGATCGCGCGTGCGGTCGCGGGCGAAGCCAACGTGCCGTTCTTCACCATCTCGGGTTCGGACTTCGTCGAAATGTTCGTCGGCGTCGGCGCTTCCCGCGTGCGCGACATGTTCGAGCAGGCCAAGAAGAACGCGCCCTGCATCATCTTCATCGACGAAATCGACGCAGTCGGCCGTCATCGCGGCGCCGGCCTCGGCGGCGGCAATGACGAGCGCGAACAGACGCTCAACCAGTTGCTGGTCGAGATGGACGGATTCGAAGCCAATGAAGGCGTGATCCTGATCGCGGCCACCAACCGTCCCGACGTGCTCGATCCGGCGTTGCTGCGTCCCGGCCGTTTCGACCGCCAGGTGGTGGTGCCGAATCCGGACGTCGTCGGCCGCGAGCAGATCCTCAAGGTTCACGTCCGCAAGGTGCCGCTGGCGCCGGATATCAACCTCAAGACCATCGCGCGCGGCACCCCGGGCTTCTCCGGCGCCGACCTGATGAACCTCGTCAACGAAGCGGCCCTGACGGCGGCCCGGCGCAACAAGCGCATGGTGACGCAGGCCGAGTTCGAAGAGGCCAAGGACAAGGTGATGATGGGCGCCGAGCGCAAGTCGCTCGTCATGACCGAAGAAGAGAAAATGCTGACGGCCTATCACGAGGGCGGTCACGCCATCGTCGGCCTCAACGTCGTCGCGACCGATCCGATCCACAAGGCCACGATCATTCCGCGCGGCCGTGCGCTCGGCATGGTGATGCAGCTGCCGGAGCGCGACAAGCTGTCGATGTCGCTCGAGCAGATGACGTCGCGCCTGGCCATCATGATGGGCGGCCGGGTCGCGGAAGAACTGATCTTCGGCAAGGAGAAGGTGACCTCGGGCGCCTCGTCCGACATCGAACAGGCGACGCGTCTGGCGCGCATGATGGTGACGCGCTGGGGTCTCTCTGAAGCCCTCGGCACCGTGTCCTATGGCGAAAACCAGGACGAGGTGTTTTTGGGCATGTCGGTCTCCCGCACCCAGAACGCTTCGGAAGCCACGGTGCAGAAGATCGACACCGAGATCCGCCGCTTTGTCGAAGACGGCTACAACGAGGCCACGCGCATTCTGACCGAGAAGCGTGCCGATCTCGAAACCCTGGCCAAGGGCCTGCTCGAGTTCGAGACGCTGAGCGGCGACGAGATCGAGGACCTGCTCAACGGCAAGAAGCCCAATCGCGAGTCGGTGCTGGAGCCGACGCACGCCGCGGGCATCAGCGGTGCCGCCGGCCGGCAAGTCGCGCCCGCGCCCCGATCCGGATGCCGGCCTGGAGCCGCAGCCGCAGGCGTAAGCCGTTGCGGGTGGCCAGCACTTCCGGCAAACCTGTTGTGGAAAAGCTCGGCATCAAGCCGGGCTTTTTCATTTTCTGCGCCGGCGCGCCCGCGGGCTACGCCGACATCGTCGGCAAATTGCCCGCCAGCGTGACGATGGTAAGCGTCGCGAAAGCGCCGCTCGACATGGTGCATCTGTTCGCGACCGAAGCGAAAGGGCTCGCAGCCCGGCTGCGCGACTATCGCAAGGCGATCGCGCCGGATGGCATGATCTGGGTGTCGTGGCCGAAAAAATCGTCCGGCGTCGTGACCGACCTGACGGACGTGGTGGTGCGCGATACCGCGCTGCCGCTTGGCCTCGTCGACATCAAGGTCTGCGCCATCGACGATACCTGGTCGGGATTGAAGTTCGTGATCCCCAGAGACCAGCGAGCCGATCCGCGGCCGAAGCGAACGAAATAGTCCGTCCCCTTTTGCACCTGCGCTGCGGCGATTTGGCTTGGCGTCCGTCACAGTGCCATGGCATGTTTTGCGGTAGCCACAACCGCGCCATCAGAGCGCGGCGGCGCAACAGGGGAGGCAGGCCGATGCGTGGGGTCAGGGGATTTGGCGCGCTCAGCGCCGTTGCTTGTCTGATGTGGCCATTGGCCGCGATCTCGGCCGAAATGCGCGGCGTCACCGCGACCGAAATCAAGATCGGCCAGACCATGCCCTATAGCGGGCCGGTGTCGGCGTTCGGCGCGCTCGGCAAGGGCGAGGTCGGCTACTTCAAGATGGTCAACGAGCGCGGCGGCATCAACGGACGCAAGATCAACCTGATCTCGCTCGACGACAGCTACGCGCCGCCGAAGACGGTGGAGCAGACGCGGCGGCTGGTGGAGAGCGATGAGGTCGCGCTGATCTTCTCCTCGATCGGCACCGCCCACAACACCGCGATCGCAAAATACCTGCAGAGCAAGAATATCCCGCAACTGTTCCTCGGCCTCCGGCGCCTCGAAATTCGCCGACATCACGCAATTCCCGCAGGCGACCGTCGGCGTGCAGGCGCCGTTCCGCTACGAGGCGCGGCTCTATGCGCGCTATGCGTTAGCGAAAAATCCCAACGCAAAGTTCGCCGTCATTTCGCAGAACGACGATTTCGGCCGCGACTATCTGCTGGGTCTGAAGGATGTGCTCGGCGAGAAATACGATTCCCTCGTCACCGGTGCGACTTACGAAATTTCCGACCCGACCATCAATTCCCAGATCGTGAAGCTGAAAGCCTCCGGCGCCGACGTGTTCGTGATCGCGGCGACGCCAAAATTCGCCGCGCAGTCGATCCGCAAGGCGTTCGAGATCGGCTGGCGGCCGATGACGTTCCTCTCCAACGTCGCGGTGTGGATTTCCACGGTGATGGAGCCCGCGGGGGTCGAGGCCGGCACCGGCATCCTCTCGACGGCTTACGTCAAGGATCCCGATGATCCCGCCTGGAAGGACGATGCCGGCGTCAAGGGCTGGCGGGAATTCATGACCAGATACGTTCCCGATGCCGACCAGCACGACACCAACTACGTCAATGCCTACAACACCGCGATGGTGCTGGAGGCGGTGCTGAAAGCCTGCGGCAATGACCTCTCGACCGAGAACATCCTGAAGCAGGCTTACGCAATCAAGGATCTGGAATTGCCGATGCTGCTGCCGGGCATCAAGGTCAACACCTCGCCGACCGACCACGTGCCGGTCGACCAGATGCAGTTCATGCGCTTCAACGGCAAGACCTGGGATCGGTTTGGCGAGTTGCAGACGGGGAATTGAGGTGAAGTGCGGAAGACATGTCGTCCCCGCGAACGCGGGGACCCATACCGTGTGATCTCGGGATAGGGCTGTGAAGTCGATAGCTGTCGCAAGCAATTGACTTCGCGGCTATGGGTCTCCGCGTTCGCAGGGACGACAACGGTGAAAATCCACGGCCTCCGCCGCCAAACCTTAAGATTTCCTCAACGCAGTCCGGCCTATTGCTGAAGGGGTGTGCGCGCTCGAGCAAGCCGCGCGACGCCTCGAGGATTTCGCATGGCCGCCTCCGTCTCCACCCATCCGATCGCGCCGGATTCGAACGCCGTCCCTGATGCACTGGTGAAGGCGTGCTTTGTGCTGTTCGTCATCAACGCCTCGTTCTTCCCGACCGCGTATTTTTCGCATTGGTGGATCTACGATGTGAATGGCCTCGGCATCCCGACCGATTTCGTCAACGTCTGGGCTGCCGGACGTCTGGTGCTCGAGGGTCATCCGGCGCAGGCCTATGACTGGGTGATCCAGAAGCAGGTCGAGGTTGCGCTGCTGGGGCAGGATTTCGTCGGCTATTTCGCCTGGCACTATCCGCCGCCATTTTTGTTTGTCGCTGCCCTGCTGGCGCAGTTTCCTTATGCGGTCGCGTTTATCGGCTGGATGGCCATCAGCATCGTGCCGTATCTCGCCGTGATGCGCGCCATCGTCGGCCGCAATTTCGGTTTCCTGCTCGCGCTCGCGCTTCCTGTCGTGTTCAGCAATATCTTCGTCGGCCAGAACGGCTTTCTCACCGCGGCGTTGATCGGCGCCACGCTGTATCTGCTTCCGGTGCGGCCGATCCTGGCTGGCATTTGTCTGGGACTGCTGAGCTACAAGCCGCAATACGGGTTGCTGTTTCCGATTGCGTTGATCGCAGCCGCGCAGTGGCGCGCGTTCTTTGCCGCCGGCGTAACGGTGGTCGCACTGGTTTTCATCTCGTGGCTCGCGTTCGGCACCGAGAGCTGGCAGGCGTTCTTCCACTGGATGCCGATGTTCTCGCAGGCGTTCCTGACCGAGGGCAAGGCGCCGTGGTGGAAGCTGCAGAGCATCTTTGCGCTGGTGCGCTACTTCGGCGGCACCGAACAACTGGCGTGGGGATTCCAGTGGGTGCTCACCGCGTCCGTCGCCGTCGTGCTGGCGCTGATGTGGCGCAGTCGCGTGCCCTATACGCTGAAGGCAGCCAGCCTTGCCGCCGGCACTTTGCTGACCACGCCCTATCTCTTCATGTACGACGTGATGGTGCTCGCCATTCCCGTGGCCTTCCTCGTCCGCATCGGTCTCAAGAGCGGTTTTCGTTCATACGAACTTCCGGCGCTCGGCGTCGCGGCGCTGTTGATCATCGGCTTCATCTGCTCCGGCGTGCCGCTCGGGTTCGGCGCCACGCTGATCGTGGCCGGTCTGGTCCTGCGCCGGGCCGGCTCATGGTGGCGGCGCGAGCCGGTACCAGCGCTGGTCGCCGCAGGCGCGTAGGCGCCCACCCTCCGTCCGCTGCCACTTTCATGGTCATCCCGGCTTCGCGAATCCGTCTTGTCATCAGGTCTGAATAGTTGTTCACTTCTTCAAAGCGGTTGGCGCTCAATCGCTCAAAACGTTGAAGAAGTACGCGTTCTGGAGCCCTCCAAAAGGCCGCCTTAGCGCGCAGGGGACGGGAAACGCGCCATGGTCTATCGGCGAACCCATCAGGTCGTAAAACGGCTGGCAGCCCGGCGCAGCGCCATTCTGGCGGCAGCGCGGGATGCCGCGGCCGATGGCGGCATGGCCGCGGTCCAGATCGCGCCGGTGGCGATCCGCGCCAATGTCGCGGCCGGCACCGTCTACCGTTATTTCCCCTCCAAGGCCGAGCTGATTTCCGAGCTGATCGCCGAGGTCTCGCGCGATGAACTGGCCGCGATCCGCCGTGCCGCGGATGCAGCACCTGGGCCGTCCTCGGCACTGGCTGCCGCCGTCACCACGGTCGCGGTGCACGTGCTGTCACAGCGCAAGCTCGCCTGGGGCATTTTGGCCGAGCCGGTCGATGTCGATGTCTCGGTGTCCCGGCTCGCCAGCCGCCGCGAAATTTCCGGCGAGATTGCCGCACGCATCGATGCCGCCGTGCGCGCCGGACATCTGCCGGCGCAGGACACCGCGCTCGCCGCCACCGCGCTGCTTGGCGCGTTGCATGAGGCCCTGGTCGGCCCATTGGCGCCCGACAACATGGATGATCAGGCAAAACTGCGCGATGCCGTGCAGACCGTGACGCTACTGGCGCTGCGCGCCGTCGGCGTCATGGACGCCCGCGCCCGCGGGCTCGTGGTGCAGGCGGTGCTGCCGGCCAAGGCGCTGGTCGGCGCCTGAAAAATTATCTCCTCGCGACACGTCTTTGACGCAACCAACCGTCAGGCTGGGGCGTCTTCATGCCTCTGGCTTGCAAAAAAGGAGAGAGAAAAATGACGGTGACACACGGATCGGCCAAATGGCAGGGCGGCATCAGGGACGGCAAGGGCGCGATCTCGACCAAGAGCGGCGCACTCAGCGATTATCCCTACGGGTTCGCCAGCCGCTTCGAAGGCAAGCCTGGCTCCAATCCGGAAGAACTGATAGGCGCGGCGCATTCCGCCTGTTTCACCATGGCGCTGTCGCTGATCCTGGGCGAAGCCAAGCTCACCGCCGAGCACATGGAAACCAAGGCCGACGTCACGCTGGAGAAAGTAGCCGATGGCTTTGCGATCACCGCGGTGCATCTGACCTTGACGGCGAAGATCCCCGGCGCCGACAACGCGAAGTTTCAGGAACTGGCGGGCATGGCCAAAGCCGGCTGCCCGGTGTCGAAACTGCTGAATACGAAAATCACGCTGGACGCGACGCTGCAATAACTGCTGCCGTCACTTCTTCGCGTCGTCGTCTTTTCCGACGTAGGCGATACGCACCATGTTGGTGGTACCGGCGATGCCGAGCGGCACGCCGGCGACGATGATGACGCGCTGGCCTGCCTTGGCAAAACCGTCGCGGAACGCGATCGAGCCGGCGCGATCGACCATGTCGTCCTGGTCGTGCGCATCTTCCGCCACCACGCAGTGCACGCCCCACACGACAGATAATTTGCGTCCCGTCGCAAGATTCGGCGTGATCGCCACCACCGGCGGCTTCGGCCGTTCGCGCGCGACGCGGATCGCGGTCGAGCCGGATGAAGTCCAGCAGATGATCGCCGACAATTCCAGCGTCTCGGCAATCTGCCGCGCCGCATCCGCAATCGCATCGCCGGCGGTGGCCTCGGGCTGGGGCCGTTGCGCCGTCAGTACCGAGCGATAGGTCGGGTCGCGCTCCACTTCCTCGCCGATGCGGTTCATGGTCGAGACCGCTTCGACGGGGAATTTGCCGGCGGCCGATTCCGCCGACAGCATGATGGCGTCGGCGCCTTCATAGACCGCGGTGGCGACGTCGGAGACTTCGGCGCGCGTCGGCACCGGCGCCTGGATCATCGATTCCAGCATCTGGGTTGCGATCACCACCGGCTTGCCGGCGCGGCGCGCCATGCGCGTCATTTGCTTTTGAAGACTGGGCACCCGCTCCAGCGGCAGTTCGACGCCGAGGTCGCCGCGCGCCACCATCAGCGCGTCGGAGACCTCGAGGATCTCGCCGAGCCGGTCGATCGCCTGCGGCTTTTCGATCTTGGCCATGACAGCGGCGCGGCCGCGGATGATCCGCTTGGCTTCGTTGACGTCCTCGGCTCGTTGCACGAAAGAAAGCGCGATCCAGTCCACGCCGGTCACCAGCGCGGCTTCGAGATCGGCGCGGTCCTTCGGTGTCATCGCCGACACCGGCAGGTCGGTGTCGGGCAGGCTGACGCCCTTGCGATCCGACATCTTGCCGCCGATCACCACCCGCGTCACCGCGCGTTCCGGCGAGGTTTCTTCAGCAATCAGGCGCACCTTGCCGTCGTCGAGCAGCAGCGCGTGGCCCGGCCGCAACGCCGCCAGGATTTCCGGATGCGGCAGCTGCACGCGGCTGTTGTCGCCCGGTGTCTTGTCGGAATCGAGAGTAAAACTCTGCCCGTTCTTGAGCTGGGTCGAGCCTTCGGCGAAGGCGCCGAGCCGCAGTTTCGGTCCCTGCAAGTCGACGAGGATGCCGATCGGCCGGCCGTAGCTGCTCTCGACATTGCGGATGGTCTTGACCAGCTCGCGCATCTTGTCGTGCGGCGTATGGCTCATGTTGATGCGGAACACGTCCGCGCCGGCCTCGAACAGCTTTCGGATCATCGCGCTGTCTGACGATACCGGGCCGAGGGTCGCGAGAATCTTGATGCGACGGAGCCGCCTCATTGCTTGGGCGCCGCGGCCGGTGGCAGCCCCGGTCCGCCCGGCGGCGTTGCGCCCGGCGCCAGCCCGGGAACCCCGCCGGGGCCGCCTGGACCCACCGTTCCCGGAATTCCCGGCACGCGCTGCCCGGGTTGTTCGTTGGCTTCGGTCAGTTGCACGGTCCACGCTCGCTGTTCGCCGGTATCGACCTCGAAGAACCCGGTGCGGTCAAAGCCGCGCGCCAGGCAGTTCTCGGTGCCCTTGATGGTGAATTCCTTGTCGCGCGAGCACATGAAGGCCTGTCCCGACCATTCACCGCCGCGGTCATAGTCCAGCGCGTAGATGTAATAGAAACGTGCGACAAGCGTTCCACGCAGCAAGGTTTCGCAGCTTCTTGAGGACACGTTCCACCAGCCTTCGGTGGTCCAGCCCTCGGCGTCCTTGTAGCCGAGCGCGATGCCGACCCGGCTCGACGTGTTGTTGCAGAGGCGGAAGTCAGCCGCCGCGGAACCGTTCCACAGGCACATCACCGCAAACGCCACGACCGGCAGGAGACCGGCGGTCAGACGAGCAGTGAGGGGGGTGGAACGGAGAGAATCTGTTGCAGTCATGCAGCGAGGCTATATCAGATGATTGACGATTTCGCTTGGCCCGGCGGTACACGGCAAACTGGCCATGGGCGCCGAAATATCCACCGGCAGCGCCCTGTTTTGCGCGCCGATATAGCAAAATCTGTGACAATTCCTACCTGATATCAATATGCTTCGAGAGCCAAAAGCGGGACCCACGACCATGACCATTGACGACAAAACCAGAACGGAGCTCGAGGCCGCGGTGTTTCGGCGCTTGGTCGGGCATCTGCAGTCCCGCACCGACGTTCAGAACATCGACCTGATGAATTTGGCCGGCTTCTGCCGCAACTGTCTTTCGAACTGGATGAAAGAAGAGGCCGACGCCAAGGGCGTGGCCGTCAGCAAGGACGAGAGCCGCGAGGCGGTCTACGGCATGCCCTATGAGACCTGGAAATCGAAGTTTCAGGGCGCCGCCACGCCGGAACAGCTCGAAGCGATGAAAAAGGCCCAGAGCGGGCACTGATCCGATCGCGTCTCCGGTAGTTCTTTCCGTCATGCCCGGGCCTGTCCCGGGCATCCACGTCTTAACGGTGTCGCGGCGACAAAGACGTGGATGACCGGGTCAAGCCCGGCCATGACAAGGAAGCCGGATACGGTTTCTCCTGTGGGCGCGCTGTGGATGAGCGCGATGTTTCCTTGACGCAGGCGGCCCCGATCTTGAGGGTCATTTCGACAAAAGCGCCGCGCGGCAAAGCGTGCGGCGCTTGATCTTTCAGCAGCAACACCAGTTCCATTAGGAGTACCCGATGGCCACCTCCGCAGCCGCCGTCCAGGACGAGCCCGCGACGAAATTCGCCAAAGACCAGCTCAAGGCCATCATCGAGCGCATCGAGCGTCTTGAAGAAGAAAAGAAGACGATCTCCGACGACATCCGCGACGTCTATGCGGAGGCCAAGGGCAACGGCTTCGACACCAAGGCGTTGCGCACCATCATCCGGATGCGCAAGCAGGACGCCAACGAGCGCGCCGAGGAGGAGACGATCCTCGAGACGTATATGCAGGCGTTGGGGATGCTGTGAGGCTGAACCGTCGTCCCGGACAAGCGAAGCGCGATCTCAGATGTGCAATCGCACATCGGGGGACCCATAACCACCGATGCGTATGTTGTGCGAAGCTGTGAGTTACAGCTGGTCTCAACAACACGCATTTGTGGTTATGGGTCCTCGCCTACGCGGGGACGACACCGTGGTTTGTGAATTGAAGTTTTAACCGCGCCTAGCGCAGCGCGGCCGTGCGCAGCGTGAACGACTGCGTCGTCAGTTTGACGGTGGCCGAGCCGCTAAAGCTGTCGGTGGTCATGCCCATCATCGGATCGTCCGAGAAGGTCATGGCGATCGCGGCCTGCGGCTTGACGAAGAAGCTGCGCATCATCGTCATGTCGGTATCGCCCAGCACCGTCGTCGACATCGCGTTGCTCGCGCTCGGCGCCAGCATCACGACCCGCATCCAGACATCGTGGCCCTTGGCGGCGGCGAGGCGCGTCGAGGTCGAAATCACGCTGTCCTGAGCCTGCTGTACGCCTTTGGCGACCACGGTGTTGATTTCGGTCGCCGCGGCAGCGGCATTGCGCGCCGGGCGGACGGTGCGCGGGATCGGCGCCGAGGCGGCAACGATGTTGGCGCGGTCGACCGGCGAGGTCGCGGCCGGCGCGTAGGCGAGCGCCCTGTTGAAGGCTTCGGTAACGCTGGCGGTCGGCTGCGGATCGGCGGCGCCGACGGCCTGGCGTGCCCGGAGGGCGGCGATCTGGGCAGGGCTGGCCTGCTTGGTCTCGGTCGGCGTATCGCCCCAGAAGCCGCGGGCGTTGATGATATCGGCCGGGGTCTGCGGCTTCGGCTCGGCGGCGGCCTGGACGACGGGTTTAGACTCGCCTTGGATTTAGGCGCCGGAACGATCTGCGCGTCAGCGGAGGCCAGTTGCAGGGTGGCTGCGACCGGCGGCTTCGAACGCGTCGGCGCTGCGGCGGCCACGACCGGTGCGGGCTTCGCGGGGGCGCGGAGCGCGGCTTCCTCGTCGTCCTCGGTGGTGGCCTTGCCCTTGAACAGCGCGGCGAACAGGCCGGGCTTCTTGCCGACGGTCGCGGCGTCGTCGCCATTGCCGCGTTTTTCGATATCGGCCAGCGCCAGTTCGTAACCCCTGAGCGGCTTGCCGTCGGTGGGCACATGCACGGTGCGGCCGTCCGGGAACACCTTGGCGAGCTGGTCGTGGTTCATGCGCGGCCAGTGGCGGATGCTGCCGGTATCGAGATGAACGAACGGCGATCCCGAGGTCGGATAGAAGCCGACGCCGCCGCGCTGCAGGCGGAGCCCGGCGTAGCGGATCTGCTCCAGCGGCACGTCCGGAATGTAGAAGTCCATCGCATGGCCGAGCATGTGCTGGCTGAAGCGCGCCACGCCTTCGGAGCGGCGGCGGAGCATGGCGTTGGTGGCGGGGGAGCGATAGGAGGAGATGATCTGGATCGGCTTCTTGCCGTCGACGTCGCGGTAGACTTCCCAGAGGATGTCGAACAGGTGACGATCCATCGTGGTCTGGTCCTGGCTGCGCCAGTCGCGGAGGAAGTGGTTGAGCTGTTTCAGCGCTTCTTCGTCGTAACGGCCGTCGCGCTTGAAGGTGACGGTGAGGTCTTCGTCGGAATGGGTGTGGTGGAACGAGAGGGTGCGGGTTTCGTTCAAAGCGGTCGCGTCATGGACCGCGCCTGCTCCGGCGACGAGCAATAGCGACGCCAGACCGATTTGATATCCGGCCTTCGGCAGCGACAGCGGATTGAATTGGCGCGCGAAAGCAGCCAGCACGTATGAGCCCACCCAGTCGAACGAGCGCTCAGTGATTTCCTTCGCCTTTCCCCAGCGAAAGAAGGTGAACGCTTTCTTAAAGCGGGATGGTTAACCGAAGCTTACCGTCCCGCCCCCAAGCAAGCCTTAACCTAACCCGTGGACTGTGGCGAAAAAGTGCTCGGTGCCGAAATCGCGATGGATAATGGTTAACGTAAACGACCCCGCCCAAGGGGCGAGGTCGTTGATTTCGTTATGAATTTTCAGTCGCCTGCGTGCGGCGCGATTAACGGGTGATGACCCGCTGCTGCTGCGGCTTGCGGCCGACCGGCGCGGGCGGCGTCGCCCTCGACGGGCCACCGAACAGCCGCTCGAAGAATGACGGGCCGGAGGAGGTATCGCTGGCGAAGCTGACGCCGGCCGGCAGGCTGGAGCCCGGCGGACGCGAGTAGCTCGGCTGCGAATGCGCCACCATGTTTTCCAGATCCTTGTTGCGACCACTCTTGAGCAGCGACAGCATGGTGGCGTCGCGGCCATAGACGTCCTTGCGGATCTGCAGCTTGCCGGCGTCGTCCACGAACGCGGTCTGGTAGGTGATGTTGACCGGGATCGGCGTCGGGAACTTGAGGTCGATTTCGCTGTGGCCGTACATGCCGCGGATCTTCTCCGGCGTGTAGCGATCGTTCGGCATCGTGATGTTGAGCAGGGTCGCGGCGTACTGATCCGGATTCTGCACCCGCATGCAGCCATGGCTGAAGGCGCGCTCGTCCCTGGCGAACAGGTTCTTGTCCGGGGTGTCGTGCTGATAGACCAGGAACTTGTTCGGGAAGTTGAAGCGGATGCGGCCGAGCGCGTTGGCTTCGCCGGGCGGCTGCGAAATGTGGATGCTGCCGTCGCGGTTACGCTCGAGCTTGAGGCCCATGCGCTGCAGCACGGTCGGGTCCTGCTGCAGGGCCGGCAGGTATTCGTTGTAGATGATCGACGGCGGCACGTTCCAGGTCGGGTTGACGGTGATGAACTTCATCGTTTCCGTCAGCAGCGGCGTGGCGTGCTGGCCCGGCTTTCCGGTCACCACGCGGGTGGTCCAGACCTGGGCGCCGTTCTGCATCACCTTCAGCGTGTAGTCCGGGATGTTCAGGATGACGTAGGCATTGCCGATGTTCGATGCGCCGAGCTGGCGCGGCAGCCAGCGCCAGCGCTCCATGTTGACGATGACGGTGTCGATCTGGCGGTCGCGCTTCGGGCTGTTGATCGCCTTGACGGTACGTTCGTCGAGCACGCCGGTGGCCTTGAGGTCGGCGTTCTCCTGGAACTTGCGCACGGCTTCGGCGACCTTGGCGTCGTAATGCGTGTCGTCGGCGTTCTCGGTGATGCCGAGCTTGGCGCGCAGCTGCGGCACGCGCGGATCTTCCACCGCAACACCGGGCTGCTTCTTGGTGCCGGCCTTGAAAGCCAGCGCCGGACCGTCGGCGATCTGCACCACCGGTCCATCGCCCTGGCCGCGCAGTTCGGCGAGCTTCGCCCTCAGTTCCTTGTAGAGCTTGTGCGGCGGGTTATAGCCGTCGAGCGCAGCGGAGGCGTCCTTGGCGGTCGAGATGTTGGTCAGAACTTCGGCGGCATCGGTCGGATGCTCGGGATAGAGAATGTCGGCCGAGACTTGCGACCAGTGCATCCGGCCGCTCTGGGCCTGACGCGCATAGTCCAGCATGCTGGCGGTCAGTTTCATTTCGGCGTCGGCAAGCTGATCCGGCGAGGTGGCGGCCGCGAAATCCGGCAGCGGATAGTCGGACGGATTCAAGCCTTCGGAGGCGGCGTCCTTCAGGCGGGCGATCACGCCCTTGGCGCTGGCGGTCAATTGACCGGCCTCGGTCCACTGCGGGGCATATTCGCGGGCCGAGTAGAATTTTTCGACGGCGGCGCGCTCGGCCTTGCGGTCGAAATAGCGCAGCGACTTTCCGCCGAGCATGTCGCGCAATTTGTCGGCGACCGGCTGGTCGGCGGGGGCGACATTGCTGGCGGCCTTGACCGGCTCGGCGGCGGGCGCCGTGGCGGTGGCAGGCGCTGTCGTCGGTTGCGGGCCGCGGTGACGACGTCGCCGGCTTCGGTTCGATCCTGGGCTCAACCGCCTTCGCGGTCGGCCTTGGCTCGGTCACCTTCGTATCGGGAACCGATGCGGTGCTCTCGGTCTTGAAATCGCCGGCGCTCGGCGGCGGGACGTTGGCGGGTTCGGGGCGCGGGACTGCCGCATCGATCGCGAGCTCGGCGGCCGCTGGCGCGGGGCGTATCGGACTGGCCTGCCAGAGCCGAGGTCGCGGACACCGCGAGGAAGGTTGCCGCGACAGCCATCAATACGCGGTCAAATCCAGCACGGTTGGTCGAACAGTCACGCATCGTCACACCCCCTTGGGCGAAACTGCCCCGGCATGGAACAGTCGTCAGGTATCATTCGTCACAGCTTGCGCGATAGCGCCGGCCTCGACCGGTTTCAAGTCGGTACGCCTGCACGCAACGAGTCATACGCAGACGATACATGCGCCCCTCATGATGCAGCCAGCGCCATGCGGGGCAACTCACGACAAACTGACCTCGAACTAACCTGGTGCATTTGCATTCAGTAGCATTCGAGTGGCGTGGTTTTGCCACGCCGCCGGACCTTTGTCTGTCACCTGCAAGCCACGGTTCAAAGGTTCCCGAATCAGCGATGCGCTTGATTCATCTTGGACTTTGCCACCGGAGCGCCACAATCGACGCTTCGCTCAGTTGGCGTCTTGCGCGCCGCCTTCAGCCGGGTCGTTGGCGGCGGCTTCGTCGAGCTTGCGGTAGAGCGTCGAGCGGCCGATCTTCAGCCGGCGCGCGACTTCCGACATCTGCCCGCGATAATGCGAAATCGCGAAACGGATGATCTCGTTTTCCATCTCCTCGAGCGGCCGCACCTCGCCGGTGGCGGTCAGCATCGCGAGGGCGCCGACGCTGGTAAGCGGCGCAATCGGTATCTCATTACCCGAAACCATCGCGGGTGCCGTCGATGGTGCGACGATCAACGGCTCGCTGTGCGAGAGGTGGGCATCGGGAACGGCATGGGCCGCGGCCTGCGGGAAATCGGCAAGACCAAGCTGGTCGCTCTCGCTCATGACCACCGCGCGATACACGGTGTTCTCGAGCTGGCGGATGTTGCCGGGCCAGTCGAGCTGCGCCAGATGCGCCATCGCCTCGCCAGAGATCCCGGTAGATGGTGCGGTTTTCCTCGGCGGCAAAGCGCGCCAGGAAGTGCCGCAGCAGATGCGGGACGTCCTCGCGCCGCGTTCGCAGCGGCGGGATCGTCAGCGGCAGCACATGCAGGCGATAGAACAGGTCTTCGCGGAACGCGCCGTTTTTCACCAGATCGAGCAGCTTGCGGTTGGTCGCCGAGATGATGCGGACGTCGACCTTGACCGGCTTGCGGCCGCCGACGGCCTCGACCGTGCCTTCCTGCAACGCGCGCAGCAGCTTGACTTGCGCGGCCAGCGGCAATTCGCCGACCTCGTCGAGAAACAGCGTGCCGCCGGAGGCCTCGACGAACTTGCCCATGTGGCGTTCGGTGGCGCCGGTGAAGGCGCCCTTCTCGTGGCCGAACAGGATCGATTCCACGAGATTGTCGGGGATGGCGCCGCAATTGACGGCGACGAAAGGTTTTGACTTGCGCTCGCTGGAGCCGTGGATGGCGCGGGCGAACAATTCCTTGCCGACGCCGGATTCGCCTTCGACCAGCACCGGGATGCTGGAGGCGGCCGCCTTCTGCGCGATGCGCAGCACGCCCGCCATGGCTTCGCTGCGGGTGATGATGTCGGCAAATGTCAGGCGGCCTTCGCGGCTGTGCTTGATGCGCTGCAGTTCGCCCTTCAGCGCCTGCGTGTTGAGCGCGTTGCGCAGCGAGACCTGCAGCCGTTCGAAGCCGACCGGCTTGACCACGAAATCCTGGGCGCCGGCGCGCATCGCCGACACCACATTGTCGATGCCGCCATGGGCGGTCTGCACGATGACGGGGATGGTGAGGCCGGCGTCACGGATTTTGGCGAGCACGCCGAGCCCGTCGAGGCCGGGCATCACGAGGTCGAGCACGACGGCGTCGATAACAGGCGCGTCGGGGGCGGTCAGCAGGGCCACCGCGGCGTCGCCGCTTTCGACGACCAGGGCCTCATAACCGCACTTCTGCACCATGTTTTCAACCAACCGGCGCTGTACGGCGTCGTCATCGGCAATCAAAATGGTCGCAGCCATGGTTTTCCCCGCACGTTACAACTATCTGTCTCGAATCGGGGCACTCTCGCCGATGCCGATTAACGCACTCTTAAATGTTGCCGTCCTGCTCTCATTCCGCAGCTTTAGCCTTAATGACTGAACACAGGTTTCGAACAAGATGACCTCGCGCTCCGCTCAACGAAAATCGATCGCCAAGAAAACCGACACGAAAATCGACAAGAACATGGCCAAGAAATCGGCTCCGAAATCCGCAGCCAAATCCAAAACGGCAAAACTGCCGGAATGGAATCTGGCCGATCTCTATTCCGGCATCGACGCGCCGGAAGTCGCGCGCGATCTGCAAAAGATGGATGCAGATTGCGTCGCGTTTGAGACCGACTACAAGGGCAAACTGGCGCAAAACGTCGCAAAGGAAGACGGCGGAAGCTGGCTTGCCGGGGCGGTGAGGCGCTATGAGGCGATCGACGATCTTGCCGGCCGGCTCGGCTCCTATGCCGGCCTCATTCATGCCGGCGACAGCGTCGATCCCGCGATCTCCAAATTTTACGGCGACGTTTCCGAGCGGCTGACCGCGGCCTCGGTGCATCTGCTGTTCTTCGGACTGGAACTCAACCGCGTTGACGATGCCGTGATCGAGCGCGCGATGCAGACGCCCGAGCTCGGGCACTACCGGCCGTGGATCGAGGATCTGCGCAAGGACAAGCCGTATCAACTGGAAGACCGCGTCGAGCAGTTGTTTCACGAAAAATCCCAGAGCGGTTACGCCGCCTGGAACCGGCTGTTCGACCAGACCATCTCGGGGCTGCGCTTCAAGGTCGGGGCTAAGGAGCTGGCGATGGAGCCGACGCTGAACCTGCTGCAGGACCGCGCGCCGGAAAAGCGCAAGGCGGCGGCGCAGGCGCTGGCAAAAACCTTCAAGGACAATGAGCGGACCTTTGCGCTGATCACCAATACGCTGGCCAAGGACAAGGAAATTTCCGATCGCTGGCGCGGTTTTCAGGACGTCGCGGATTCCCGGCATCTCAACAACCGCGTCGAGCGCGAGGTCGTCGATGCGCTGGTCGGCTCGGTTCGCGCGGCCTATCCGCGGCTGTCGCATCGTTATTACAATCTGAAAGCCGGCTGGTTCAAAAAGAAGAAGCTCGCGCATTGGGATCGCAACGCGCCGCTGCCGTTCGCGGCGACCGGCACCATCGCCTGGCCCGAGGCGCAGAAGATGGTGCTGACGGCCTATCGCGGCTTCTCCGGCGAGATGGCCGATATCGCCGAGCGTTTTTTCACCGATCGCTGGATCGATGCGCCGGTGCGGCCGGGCAAGGCGCCCGGCGCGTTCTCGCATCCGACCACGCCGTCGGCGCATCCCTACGTGCTGATGAATTACCAGGGCAAGCCGCGCGACGTGATGACGCTGGCGCATGAGCTCGGCCACGGCGTGCATCAGGTGCTGGCGGCCAAGAACGGCGCGCTGATGGCGCCGACGCCGCTGACACTGGCGGAAACCGCAAGCGTGTTCGGCGAGATGCTGACCTTCAAGCGGCTGCTCTCGCAGACCAGGAACGCCAAACAGCGTCAGGCGCTGCTCGCCGGCAAGGTCGAGGACATGATCAACACCGTGGTGCGGCAGATCGCGTTCTATTCGTTCGAGCGCGCCGTCCACACCGAGCGCAGGAACGGCGAATTGACCGCGGAGCGCATCGGCGAGATCTGGCTCAGCGTGCAGAACGAGAGCCTGGGACCGGCGATCGACATCCGTCCGGGCTACGAGAATTTCTGGATGTACATCCCGCACTTCATCCATTCGCCGTTCTACGTCTACGCCTATGCGTTCGGCGATTGCCTGGTGAACTCGCTCTATGCGGTCTACGAGAATGCCGCCGACGGCTTTGCCGAGCGCTATCTCGCGATGCTCGCCGCCGGCGGCACCAAGCATTATTCCGAACTGCTCAAGCCGTTCGGGCTCGATGCCAAGGACCCCAAATTCTGGGACGGCGGGCTGTCGGTGATCGCGGGCATGATCGACGAGCTGGAGGCGATGGGCTGAGGCGGGGCAGGGCGTAAAACATTTGTTGAACAGCCTGCTGTGATTCGTGTTATACATTCTGTATAACGGAGATTGTGCCATGACCAAAAAGCCCACCGGAATGGGCGAGGCCCCTCGCGAGTACAAGCTTGAGGACAACGCTCTTCAAATTCGCAAAATCGGCAATTCGGTAGGCGTGATCCTGCCGAAGGAGCTTCTGGCCCGGCTAAATCTCAAGGAGGGCGACAAGTTCTATCCGGTCGAGCAACCGGACGGCAGCTTGCGGCTTTCGCCATTCAATCCAAAGCATGCGCGGACGATGGAAATCGCCCGTAAGATCATGCACGAATATCGCGATACGTTTGCCGCGCTTGCAAAATGAGCGAGCCGATTTGGCTCGACGTCGATGAAGTCGTCGACATGCATGCCGAGCAACTGGCGATATTCGGGGGACCGGAAGGCATCCGTGACAGGGGCCTTCTCGAGTCGGCGGTCCTGACGGCCAGTCAACCAATGGAATTACGGGCAGAAGCCGACATGGCTGCGCTCGCGGCAGCCTATGCGTTCGGTCTTGCCCGTAACCATGCGTTTGTGGACGGCAACAAGCGTATCGCGTTCCACGCCATGATGGTCTTCTTGCGGCGGCAACGACATACCATTTGCGCCCGAGCCAGCGCACGCCACCGCCATCATCCTCTCCCTCGCTGCTGGCGAGGTCAGCGAGGATAGCCTGACCCGCTGGATCCGCGACAATTGGCCGTCCGAATGACCCGATAAGCGGGGAATCAGGCGGCCGTCCGCCGTTGCCCTCTCCGCTGCTTTGCGGTATTTCCACGCCAGATTTCGATCTTTGACTGGGGACACCGATGGCTGACCATAACGAAGTTGCCTACACCACCGCCGACGGCAACGACTATCCGGCCCATGAGCAGACCTATGAAGGGTTCATCATGCTGGTCAAATACGGCACCGCGGCCGTCGTCCTCATCGTCGCCCTGATGGGCTTTTTCCTGACCTGATCGGTCGGTCCCCGCGCCGCCAATGCTGGCGCGACCAAAATTTGCATCTCATCCGGTTGCGAAACCGGTTTCCTAGCTGGCGCAAATAACGCTAGTTTGCTTGCGCGCGTGCCCTCGCGCCGCCGGAGGCCCCATGAAGATTGCCGTTGCCAAGGAAATCGATCCGTCTGAACCGCGGGTCGCCGTTTCGCCCGACACCGTGAAAAAGTTCAAGGCGCTGGGCGTCGATATCGCGATCGAACCGGGCGCAGGCATCAAGTCGGGTATGCCGGACTCGGACTTCACGGCGGTCGGCGCCACCGTCAGCGCCGATGCGCTCAAGGACGCCGACATCATCATCAAGGTGAAACGGCCGGAGGCCTCGGAACTCGCGCAGTACAAGCGCGGCGCGCTGGTGATCGCCATCATGGATCCCTACGGCAACGATGCCGCGCTGAAGGCGATGGCGGATGCCGGCATTTCGGCCTTTGCGATGGAATTGATGCCGCGCATCACCCGCGCGCAGGTGATGGACGTGCTGTCGAGCCAGGCCAACCTTGCCGGCTATCGCGCGGTGATCGAGGCGGCCGAGGCCTTCGGCCGCGCTTTCCCGATGATGATGACCGCGGCCGGCACCATTCCGGCGGCAAAGGTGTTCGTGATGGGCGTCGGCGTGGCCGGCCTGCAGGCGATCGCGACCGCGCGCCGGCTCGGCGCCATCGTCACCGCGACCGACGTGCGGCCGGCGACGAAAGAACAGGTTGAATCGCTCGGCGCCAAATTCCTCGCGGTCGAGGACGAGGAATTCAAGAACGCCCAGACCGCCGGCGGCTACGCCAAGGAAATGTCGAAAGAGTATCAGGCCAAGCAGGCCGCGCTCACCGCCGAACACATCAAGAAGCAGGACATCATCATCACGACAGCGTTGATCCCGGGCCGTCCGGCGCCGAAACTCGTCAGCGCCGACATGGTCAAGTCGATGAAGCCCGGTTCGGTGCTGATCGATCTCGCGATCGAACGCGGCGGCAATGTCGAAGGTGCGAAGGCCGGCCAGATCGCCGACGTCGATGGCGTCAAGATCGTCGGCTACACCAATGTCGCCGGCCGCGTCGCGCAATCGGCGTCGAGCCTCTATGCGCGCAATCTGTTCTCGTTCATCGAAACCCTGGTCGACAAGGCCAACAAGACGCTCGCCGTGAACTGGGACGATGAACTGGTCAAGGCGACCGCACTGACCAAGGACGGCGCCGTCATCCACCCGAACTTCCAGCCGAAAGCGTAAGGAGAGAAGCCATGGAGCACATCGCCCAAGTCGTCGATCCCTTTGTATTCCGGCTGTCGATTTTCGTCCTCGCCGTGTTCGTCGGCTATTTCGTGGTGTGGTCGGTGACCCCCGCGCTGCATACGCCGCTGATGTCGGTGACCAATGCGATCTCCTCGGTGATCGTGGTCGGCGCGCTGCTCGCGGTCGGTGTCGGCATGATCTCGAGCGGCTCGGGCTGGGCGCGCGGCTTCGGCTTCGTCGCGCTGATCTTTGCCTGCGTGAATATCTTCGGCGGCTTCCTTGTCACCCAGCGCATGCTGGCGATGTACAAGAAGAAGGCCAAGTAAGTGGCGAGGCGTGCACCTCGGGGTGACGAAGGGAAATGGGGACCTGAGATGAACGCCAATCTGGCTGCAGTTCTGTATCTCGTGGCGGGTGTGCTGTTCATCCTGTCGCTGCGCGGGCTGTCCAGTCCGGCGTCGTCCCGGCAGGGCAATTTCTTCGGCATGATCGGCATGGCGATCGCGGTCGCGACCACGCTCGCCGCTCATCCGCCGGCGGACGGCTCGCCTGGATCCTGGTCATTCTCGGCATCGCCATCGGCGGCGGCATCGGCGCGGTGATCGCGCGCCGGGTGCCGATGACCTCGATGCCGGAACTGGTCGCCGCGTTCCACTCGCTGGTCGGCATGGCCGCGGTGCTGGTCGCCGCCGGCGCGTTCTACGCGCCAGAAGCGTTCGATATCGGCACGCCCGGCAATATCCACGCGCAGAGCCTGGTCGAAATGTCGCTCGGCGTCGCCATCGGCGCGCTGACCTTCACCGGCTCGGTGATCGCGTTCCTGAAATTGTCGGCCGCATGAGCGGCGCGCCGATCATCCTGCCCGCGCGTCACATCATCAACATCGCGCTCGCGCTGGCGCTGGTGTTCTTCATCGTCGGCCTCGTGATCTCGGGCAGCGCGCTCGACTTCTGGCTGATCACGATCATCGCGCTGGTGCTCGGCGCGCTCATGATCATCCCGATCGGCGGCGCCGACATGCCGGTCGTGATCTCGATGCTGAACTCCTATTCCGGCTGGGCCGCGGCCGGCATCGGCTTCACGCTCGGCAACTCGGCGCTGATCATCACCGGCGCGCTGGTCGGCTCGTCCGGCGCGATCCTGTCCTACATCATGTGCCACGCGATGAACCGTTCCTTCATCTCGGTCATCCTCGGCGGCTTCGGCGGCGAGACCGCAGTGGCCGGCGGTGGCGGCGGCGAGCAGAAACCGGCAAAACTCGGTTCGGCCGACGACGCTGCTTTCATCATGAAGAACGCCCAGAAAGTCATCATCGTGCCCGGTTACGGCATGGCGGTGGCGCAGGCCCAGCACGCGCTGCGCGAAATGGGCGATATCCTGAAGAAGGAAGGCGTCGAGGTGAAGTACGCAATTCACCCGGTGGCGGGGCGCATGCCCGGCCACATGAACGTGCTGCTGGCGGAAGCCAACGTGCCCTATGACGAGGTGTTCGAACTCGAGGACATCAACTCCGAATTCGCGCAGGCCGATATCGCCTTCGTGATCGGCGCCAACGACGTCACCAACCCGGCGGCCGAGGACGACAAGACCTCGCCGATCTACGGCATGCCGGTGCTGCAGGTCTGGAAGGCCGGCACCGTGATGTTCATCAAGCGCTCGCTGGCCTCGGGCTATGCCGGCATCGACAATCCCTTGTTCTATCGTGACAACACCATGATGCTGCTCGGCGACGCCAAGAAGGTCACCGAGAACATCGTCAAGGCGATGTAACGCTAGCAACGGGAATACATGACCGTCCTGAAATGGCTGCTGATTGTCATCTCGGTCGGTTACGCCGGTGGCCTCGCCGTGCTGTTCTTTGCGCAGCGCGCGTTCCTGTTTCCGGTTCCGACCACCGCGCGCACGACGCCGCAACAGGCCGGATTTCCCCAAGCGGAAGAGCATGTGCTTGATACGTCGGATGGTGAGAAGGTCATTGTCTGGCATGTCCCGGCAAAGCCCGGCCATCCCGTCGTGCTTTATTTCCACGGTAATGGCGATTTTCTTGCCGGCTTCTTCGGCCGCTTCAATGATCTGATCGCTGATGGCACCGGCGTCGTCGCGCTGTCCTACCGTGGCTATGCCGGATCGAGCGGGCAACCGAGCGAAGCTGGATTGCTGAACGATGCCGCGGCCGCCTACGCCTTCACGGTCGCGCGATACAGCGCTGAGCGAATCGTGGCATGGGGCTTTTCGCTCGGCACCGGTGTGGCGGTGGCGCTGGCGGCGGAACAGCCGGTTGGCCGGCTGATCCTGGAAGCGCCCTATACTTCCACGGCGGATGTGGCCGCGTCGCTGTTCTGGTTCCTGCCGGTGCGCCTCGTGATGCGGGACCAGTTTCATTCCGACGAGCGTATCGCGCGGGTCAAAGTTCCGCTTTTGATCATGCATGGCGGGCGCGATCCGGCGATACCGATTCGCTTTGGCGAGCGCCTGTTTGCGCTGGCGAACGAGCCAAAACAATTCGTCCGGTTCCCCGACGGCGGGCACGAAAATCTGCAAAACTTCGGCGCCATCGAAACCGCGCGACATTTCATCAATGCTGCGAACCGCTGACGGCTGCTATGATCGGCGTTCACGACACATCTGAGGATTTGGCCGCATGAGCGCACACGGACCGATGCCGCGATCGGCGTGGATATTTCCAGCACTCGCGGTGATTCTCTTTGCCGTCGGTACCGGCCTCGGGTTGACGTTCACGCCGACGGCCGGCGGGTTGCTCTATGCGGCGGTGCTGCTGTCGATCCTGTTCGGCACGGTGTTCGCGGCCGTGCATCACGCCGAGGTGATCGCCGAGCGGATCGGCGAGCCCTATGGCACGCTGCTGCTGACGCTTGCGGTCACCATCATCGAGGTGGCCCTGATCGCGACCATCATGCTCGGCGACAAACCGGTACCGGCGCTGGCGCGCGACACGGTGTTCGCGGTGGTGATGATCGTATGCAACGGCCTTGTCGGTCTCTGCATCTTCATCGGCGGGCTGCGTTACAAGGAGCAGGATTTTCAGATCTCCGGCTCCAACCTGTATCTCAGTGTGCTGTTCGTGATGGCGACGATCACCCTGATCATGCCGAATTATACCATGACCGCGCCGGGGCCGATCTATTCGGCGGCTCAGCTCGGCTTTGTCAGCGTCGTGACGCTGATCCTCTACGGCGTGTTTCTCTACATCCAGACCATCCGGCATCGCGACTATTTCATTGGCGATGCCGCCGGTGCCTCGGCCGGTGAATCGCAATTGTCGAACCGGATGCTGGCCTTGAGCATCGCGCTGCTTCTGGTCTCACTGCTGGCCGTGGTGCTGCTGGCGAAGAAATTCTCGCTGGTGGTCGATATCGTGATTGCCAGTGTCGGCGCGCCGCCGGCCTTCGCCGGTGTGCTGGTGGCCTTGTTGATCCTGCTTCCGGAAGGCGTCGCCGCCATCACCGCCGCGCGCAAGAACGACCTGCAGAAGAGCATCAATCTGGCCCTCGGCTCCTCGCTCGCCACCATCGGGCTGACGGTGCCTGCGGTGGCGGTCGCCGCCTACGCGCTCGACAAGCAGCTGGTGCTCGGGCTCAACGCCCAGGAGATGGTGCTGCTGGTGCTGACCTTCATCATCAGCATGCTCACCTTCGGCACCGGCCGCACCAACATCCTGTTCGGGCTGGTGCATATGGTGGTGTTTGCCGTATTCCTGTTCCTGGTATTCGTGCCCTGATTTTCCGGAGTGATGAAATGCTCAGCGCCAAATCCGACGTTCAGGTCGACACAGCAGAAGTCCGCGTCACCGAATGGCGGCTGGCGCCCGGCAGCGCCACCGGCCATCACACCCATGGGATGGACTACGTGATCGTCCCGGTGACTGCGGGTGAGATGACCATCGTGGCGCCTGATGGCACCCGCTCCAAGGCGCAGCTCGGGGTCGGAAAATCCTATTTCCGCAAGGCCGGCGTCGAGCACGACGTGCTCAATGAAACCGCGACCGAGATCGTGTTCCTGGAAGTCGAGCTTAAGCCCTGACCTTGGGCCGCTGGTAGGGGGCTTTCCGGCGTTAACATCCTGGAAAGGATTGCCGTTTTTTCAGCCGTCGAGACACGAAACGTTGCGGCGGAACAGCCAATTGCCACCGATCCGTCGCAGTTGATCCCTGAATATGCCCAGAAGTTCCCGCATCAAGACCACGCGGGGAGTGGCCGGAATGCTGAATTACCTGAAGAAGTTTGCCCTTGATATCCTGCCGTCGGTGGCGGCGACGATCATCGGGGCCTACATCGTCAACCACTACATTGCGACCAAGCCGGGCGCCGACGCTCCTGTCGCCGCCGCCGTATCGGCTGCCGATCCCAAGGGCGACCTCAAGACGGCGGCCAAGGCCGGCAATGCCCCGGCTGTGGGCGTCAAGGCGAAGGGCATCTCCGAAAAATCCCTGATGGAGAAGACCGCCGCCGAGCAGCCGACGGTGGTCGAAAAGGCGCAAGAGAAAGCTGACGCGAAAGCTGATTCGAAGTCTGACGCGAAAACCGAAGCAAAGGCCGACGTGAAATCGGCCGACGCGCCGGTCGAGACCGCCAGCATTCCCGCCGATCCGCGCCGTCATCAGGTAGCACCGAAGGTCAGGGTCATCCTGCCGTCGCCGGTTCAGCCCGCGGCGTCCGCCGCCGCGCCGGTTGTTGCCACCGCACCCACTCCCGCGCCGCCGATTGAAGCCGCGGTCGCACCGGAAGAGCGCCGCGATGCCAACGATTTGGCGCGCGCCGCGATTGAACGGCTGCGTGGCAATGGCGAGGCTTCTCCGCGTGTGCAGGAGGCTGCGCGTGCCCCCGAGGCGCCGCGCGTCGTGACGGCGCCTGCCGCTGCCTCACCCGTGGTGCGGCCGCTGCCGCCGCCGATCATGGTCTCGGCGCCGCCGGCTGATAACTACGGTCAGGGTCCGTCGCAGGCACGGCCGCCTTACGCGGCCAATGCCGGCGCTGCTGACCCGAGCCGTCCGACGCCGCCGGCCGAGATTCCGGTCTCACGCCCGCTCGATCTGCGCGCCGATGTGGCGGAGCCGTCCGTGCGCGAGCGTACCACCGCGGTTGCCGAAGACATGCTGTCGACGGCGAAGTCGCTGTTCCACGCCGTCCTGCCAAAATAACCGGGCATAGCGTTTTCAAGCGAAGTGGCTTCCGGTTCGCGTGAAGAAAAAACGCGTCAAACAAAAACCGGTTAGCCGCCAGTGCGGGCGAGGCCGCTTCGCGCGGCTTCGTCCTTGGGACGGAGCGCAAGCGCGCGGCCGTAGGAAGCGGATGCTTTGGCCTTGTCGCCCAGCCGCTCATAGGCGGTGCCACGGGCTGACCAGGCCATCGCGCTGTTCGGATCGGCCTGCACCGCTTCGTCGAGATCGGCGACCGCTTCCTTGGCTTTATCGAGTGCGAAGTAACTGTTGGCGCGGGCGAGCAGCGGCTCGACCTTCTGCGGCGACAGGCCATTGGCCGCGGTGAAATCCTCGATCGCCTGCTGATGATCTTTCGCGGCCTGACGGATCAGGCCGCGCCCGTAGAGCGCCCGCACATTGTAGGGATCGAGCGCCAGCGCACGCTCGAATTCGGCAAGCGCTTCTTCGTTGTTGCCGGATTTGGCGAGAACCTGGCCGCGCGTCGCGTAGCCCTGGGCGTCGGTGACGCTGCGCGCGCTGATATTGTCACTCGGTGTCTGCTCGGCCTGCTGCTGCGGCTTTTCCTTGTCCGATCCCCACGATCCCAGATCGAACGAGCAGGCGCCAAGCGGCAGCGCACACATCATCGCCAACAAAAGGCCCGGCACCGGCGCGGGGCGCCGGAAACGCGAAACTCCTGACGAGGGCGAGTACGCCGGATGGACCATGACGGGAAATGCTCGCGCGGCTAATCCGCTATTGGTAGCTCGCCGTTATGCAAAATGCATCAGCGCGTATTCCGCCAAAGTGGATGCCGGTTTGGCGAACAGAATACGCGCCAGACCATGAGTCCAAAAAATAACGCGGGCACCAGGCCCGCGTTATCGAATTCTCAAGTTCGCTGAAGTGGCTCAGCGCGGCCCACGGGGACCTGCGCCCGGGCCACCACGGCCGCCAGCGCCACCGCGCTCGGCACCGGGACCAGCACCGAACACCGGCTTCGGCTTCATCGGCAGCAGGCCTTCGCGCTGCAACTTCTTGCGGGCCAGCTTGCGCGCGCGGCGCACGGCTTCGGCCTTTTCACGGGCCTTCTTCTCGGAAGGCTTTTCGTAATGACCGCGGAGCTTCATCTCGCGGAAGATACCCTCGCGCTGCATCTTCTTCTTCAGCGCCTTGAGGGCTTGGTCGACATTGTTATCGCGGACGAGAACCTGCACGCGGCATCCTCTTTCGATTGATCGGATAAGAATTCTGGTAAAGCGAAGGGCTGGCGAAACGCCTGGTCCTTAACCCTGAGCGCGGCGATGTACCAGACAAATCCGCCAATGTCCACCTGAGAAGGCTAATCCGGACCGTCGAAAACCAAGAAAAGCCACTAAATCCGGCCAGTTTCAGCCTGTGCAGCCCTGATTCCGGGCGCTCTGCGACCCCGACGGGGCTGTTTCCCGCGTTTTACGACGCGAAAACAGTGCAGGGAGGCGCGACATGAATACAAAAAAATATGCGGCCGAGTTGATCGGGACATTCTGGCTCACCTTTGCGGGCTGCGGCAGCGCCGTCATCGCCGCGGGCTTTCCGCAGGTCGGTATCGGCCTGGTCGGCGTGTCGTTAGCCTTCGGCCTCAGCGTCGTGACGATGGCCTATGCGATTGGCCATGTGTCGGGGTGCCATCTCAATCCCGCCGTGACGGTCGGCCTTGCCGCAGGCGGACGATTTCCGGCCGGCCAGATCCTGCCCTATGTGATCGCGCAGGTTCTCGGTGCGATCATTGCCGCAGCGTTGCTTGATGTGATTGCCAGCGGCGCCGCCGGTTTCGACGTCGGCAAGGGCTTTGCGTCCAACGGCTATGAAGCGCATTCGCCCGGCCATTACAGCATGCTGGCCTGCTTTATCACCGAAGTGGTGATGACCATGATGTTCCTGTTCATCATCATGGGCGCCACCCACGGTCACGCGCCGGCCGGCTTCGCGCCGCTGGCGATCGGCCTGGCGCTGGTAATGATCCATCTTGTCAGCATTCCCGTTACCAACACCTCGGTGAATCCGGCACGCAGCACCGGACCGGCATTGTTCGTTGGCGGATGGGCGCTGGCGCAGCTCTGGCTGTTCTGGATCGCGCCGCTGATCGGCGGCGTGCTGGGCGGCGTGATTTATCGCTGGCTCAGCGAGGAGCCGGACGGCGCGGTCACAGGCACGCAAAAGGCGTAGCTGTTACTTGCTGGACGGCGGGGCCACTTCGGTGACGTGGCCCATCTTCCGGCCGGGCCGCGGCGGGCCCTTGCCATAGAGGTGCACGGTGGCGCCGGGAACCGTCAGCCACTGCTCGTAGCTGAGAATATCGTCGCCGATCAGGTTGGTCATGGTGACATTGCCATGGCGAACCGGCTTGCCGAGCGGCCAGCCGGCAATCGCGCGGATGTGCTGTTCGAACTGCGAGATCGAGGCGCCGTCCAGGGTCCAGTGCCCGGAATTATGCACCCGCGGCGCGATCTCGTTGACCAGCACGGTCGGGCCGCTTTTGCCGGCGACCACGAACATCTCGACCGCGAGCACGCCGACATAGTTCAGCGCATTAGCGATCTGGCCGGCGATATCGCGCGCCTGGGCCGCGAGTTCGTCGGATATCGCGGCAGGCGCCCGAGAGATTTTCAGGATGTGATCACGATGTTCGTTTTCGGTGACGTCGTAACACTCGACATGGCCGTCGGCTGAGCGCGCGGCGATCACGGAGATTTCGCGCTCAAAGGGAATGAATGCCTCGAGGATCGCAGACTTGGTGCCGAGATCTTCCCAGACGCGGGCAAGATCGTCGCCCTCGCGGATGATGGCCTGGCCCTTGCCGTCATAGCCGAAGCGGCGGGTCTTGATGACGGCGGGAAGGCCGATGCGCATCGTCGCGGTGCGCAGGGTTTCCACCGAGGAGACGTCGGCGTAATCGGCGGTGCCGATGCCGAGCTGCTTGACGAAATCCTTCTCGACCAGACGGTCCTGGGTGGTTTCGAGAATCTCCTGCGCCGGCAGCACCGGACGGCGCGCGGCCAGCACCATCGCGGTGGCGGCCGGCACGTTCTCGAATTCGTAGGTGATGACGTCGACGTCGTTGGCGAACAGTTCCAGCGCCTCGACGTCGGCATATTCCGCGCAGGTCGCGTTCGCCACCACGTCGAAGGCGGGAGAATCCGGATCCGGCGAGAACACCTGGCATCTCAGCCCGAGGCGCGCGGCGGCCATGGCCAGCATCCGGCCCAATTGTCCGCCGCCGAGAATTCCGATGGTATCGCCCGGCTTCAGCTTCACGGAAAAGGAAGCCGTCACGCCGAACCCTCCGGGCGATCTTTGACCGCATCGGTTTGCTGCTTGCGCCATGCGGCGAGCCGCGTCGCCAGCGCCGGGTCGTTCAGTGCCAGCACAGATGCTGCAAGAAGTGCTGCGTTGATGGCGCCGGGCTTGCCGATCGCCAGCGTGCCGACGGGAACGCCGGCCGGCATCTGCACGATCGAGTAGAGCGAATCCATGCCCGAGAGCGCCTTCAATTCGACGGGAACGCCGAACACCGGAAGTTCCGTCAGCGCCGCCGCCATGCCGGGCAGGTGCGCGGCGCCGCCGGCGCCTGCGATAATGATCTTGAAGCCTTCGGCTTTGGCGCCCTTGGCGAAAGCGAACAGCCGGTCGGGGGTCCGGTGGGCCGAGACGATGCGCTTTTCGCAGGCTACCCCGAGGGCTACCAGCGTTTCGGCGGCGTGGCGCATGGTCTCCCAGTCCGACTGGCTTCCCATAATGATGGCGATGGGTGCGGTCATTTCGTCAATTCTGTTCGGGAATCCAGAAACATAGGCCGGATTATAGGGGCGGCCGGGGCGTCATCCAAGGCGTGGCAAGGGATTGGGAATGGACTATCCTGTCTTGGTGAATCCCGGCAAGCCTTCATAAGCAAGCCTGCACAGGGAAGGCCATGAAGAAGAAAACCAGGGCGAGCGCCTCAAAGGGCTCAAAACGCCCCAAAAGCGCGGCCGCGGGGCAAAAAGCTGCGCCGCGCCGCAAGGCCACGCCCGCAATCCGGCCCCCCGCGACGTCCGTTGACCCCAAATCGACAATTCGCCGGCTGAAGGCGGAACTGGCGAAGGCGCGGGCGCAAATCGAGGAATTGCAGGCCTCCGCCGACACCGATTTCCTGCTTGATATTCCGAACCGGCGCGGTTTCGAGCGCGAGCTGCAGCGCTCGATCGCCTACATCAAGCGCTATCATGCCGGCGGCGCCTTGATCGTGCTCGATGTCGATCGCCTGAAGCCGATCAACGACGCCTTTGGGCACGCCGCGGGCGACCAGGTACTCAAAGCCATCGTCGCCACACTCCTGGGGCAGGTGCGTTCATCCGATGTGATCGGTCGGCTCGGCGGCGACGAGTTCGCGTTGCTGCTGTGGCATCTCAGCGAGACCGACGCCAAAGCCAAGGCTGCCTCTCTGGAGGAGATGATCGACGGGCTGAAATTTGTGTTCCGTGGCCGCACCGTTCATGCGGGCGCGTCCGCAGGTGTGGCGATCCTCGACACCCATTCGGAAGCCGGCCGCGCGCTGGAAGCAGCCGACAGCGCCATGTATGTGCGCAAGGCCCAGCGACGGCATGAAGTGTCGTGAAGTAATTCGTCATTGCGAGCGAAGCGATCCATCTCACCACGCAAAGAAAGCTGGATTGCTTCGTCGCTTCGCTCCTCGCAATGACGGTGTTCTACAGCCCGCTCAGATCATCCGGCACGCTGCCGAACTTGCGCAGCAATTTCGCGTCGTTGAATTCGCCCATCATGGGATCGCCGGTGCGGCTGAACGCAACCGCGCCGATGCTGCCCGGCATTCGCGACATCAACTCGGCGCGCCGCAACGCGGTGGTCGGGCTCTGGCATTCTTCCGCCGCGCCCGCGACCGGCGAGCCGCTATCGTCTTCCAGGAATGGCAGCGCGACGTAATAGGTGACATCGGCCATGTTGATCGCTCCTGTTTCACGCCGCGTTGCTACTCGAATAGTTTGCCGGTACGCAGCCTGCGGCGATGGCGGCCTGCAATTCCTCCAGCTCGGTTTCCAGATACTCGTTCGCCATGATCAGCGCCTTGATGGTCGAGCGCAGATTGCCGTCGCACATCGCAATGGCCTGATCGCAGGCCTGCTCGTAGCGGCTGTTGTCGGACAGGGTCGATGGGGCAGACATGACGGCACTCCCTTGGCTGGCGGCAAGGGTATATGTTCTTCTTTTGTTCTTCAGGAGTCAAGTTAAGTCGGTCGGCTGGAATCCGTTTTCCCCGACCGGCGGCGCTTTTCCCGTTCATTAAACCGGCAGGCGGAAGGTGCGCCTGTGGGTGCGCGCAAGACGCCCAGTCTCCCCGACGGCGTCGCGTTGCGGCGAAGGTCACGGAACGAAAACGACATTGGCTGCTTAATGCCCATCGGCAGGGAGTTGGCGCAAATGGGTTCTTCGGCCCTCAAACGGCCCGTGGTGCTGGTCGTCGAGGACGAACTGCTGTTGCGGATGGATGCGGCCGACGCGATCAGGGCCGATGGGTTCGAAGTCGTCGAAGCCGCCAATGCCGATGATGCGATCGAAATTCTCGAGGCGCGCCCCGACATTACCGTGGTGTTTACCGACATCCAGATGCCCGGCTCGATGGACGGGCTGAAGCTCGTCCGTGCAGTCAGGGGCCGCTGGCCGCCGATCAAGATCGTCGCAACCTCGGGCCTTGTGGATGTCGGGGAAAAGGATCTGCCGGAAGGCGGGCGGTTTTTGCCGAAGCCCTATCACGCCAGGCAACTCGCCGCCCTGCTGCGCGAACTGACGGATCGTTAGGGCGCCATTCCGGGCTCCGCCTTTGGACCGTCCGGGATTGGGCGAAACCGCTAGGCGATAATATCGGGCGTGATCTGGTCTTCGATGAAGGCAATACGGTCGCGCAATTGCAGCTTGCGCTTCTTCAGGCGCTGCAGCCGCAGCAGGTCCGGCGCCGGCGACTGATGCAGCGCGTCGATCGCCGCGTCGAGATCGCGATGCTCCTGCTGCAGTCGGGCGAGTTCGTTTTCGAGCTCGCGCTCATCTTCGTCGGTCATGGTGTACGTTAACTGGAGAGCACGATGAGGTTGTGAACGATTTGCGGAAGCCGCCGGTAATGTCCTCGGGTAAATATCGTCCCTGCGGGGCCGCTCCGCAAGCTGACCGGGTTCCATACTCACGATTGGTTACAGATAAATCCAAAAATATGAGAGGCCCGATTCTGGATACCCATCGACAGATTCGGTGGCGGGTGTACACTCCCTCGTCCGGATCGAATCTGAGGTTTCACCCACCGAGGAGATTTCGTATGGCACTACAGGCGCATCTTGTTGAACTTGAACGTAAACACAAGATACTTGAAAACGAATTGCACGAAGCGCTCGTGCACCTTTCCACCGACGACCTGCAAATTCTCGAATTGAAGCGTCGAAAGTTGATGGTCAAGGACCAGATCGAGCGGTTGAAGCATACCGCCGACGAAACTCTCCACTAGCCAGTTTCCCCATCGCGTACCGAATGCCACTTCGTCGCAGGATGGGCGCTGACGCGCTCATCCGCTGAAGTCTTGCGCTGAAGTTTTGCGCTGAAGTTTTGCGTTCGCGACGATTGGTCACCGCGACGCGCGGCTACAGCCCTGCAAGTCCGCCGACGTGGTCGGCGATGGCGAGTGACGACGTCAATCCCGGCGATTCGATACCGAACAGATTGATCAGCCCGGCGACGCCGTGGTCGCGCGGTCCCTGGATCAAGAAATCCTGCGTGGCGACGGCGGGCGGCACGATCTTCGGCCGGATTCCGGAATAGCTCGGCATCAGCGCGCCGTCCGGCAGCGTCGGCCAGTAGCGCCGGATCGCGGGATAGAATTTGTCCGCGCGCGCAGGGTCAACCGCATAGTCGATGCTCTCGACCCATTCCACATCAGGACCGAACCGCGCCTGACCTGCCATGTCGAGCGTGAGGTGAACGCCGAGGCCACCGGGCTCCGGCACCGGATAGATCAGGCGCGAAAACGGCGCCCGCGCGCTGCAGCTGAAGTAGTTTCCCTTGGCGAGATAGGCGGCAGGGATCATCTCGACCGGCATGCCTTCGATGCTGCGCGCCACCGCGGGCGCGCCAAGCCCGGCCGCGTTGACCAGGAGATCGCAGGCCAGCGTCATCGGCGCGTCGCCACCGGCCTCGATTTCAATGCGGCCCGCGTTGGTCCGCCCGCGCAACAGCGGCGTGTGGAAGGCGTAGGCGGCGCCTCGCTCTTCCGCATCGCCGCGCAGCGCCAGCATGTAGGCATGGCTGTCGATGATCCCGGTGGAAGGCGAGAGCAGGGCGGCGTCGCAGTTCAGCGCCGGCTCCAGTTCGCGCGCCGCTTCGCCCGAAAGCTGCTGCATGCCTTCGACGCCATTGGCTTGCGCATGTGCCCGGATCGATTGCAGCTTTTCAGTTTCCTTCGGCGTGGTTGCGACGATCAGCTTGCCGCAGTTGCGATGCGGGATGCCATGATCGGCGCAATAGCGATACAGCGCGTGCCGGCCGCTGACGCACATCTGCGCCATCAGGCTACCGGCGCGATAATAGATGCCCGCGTGGATCACCTCGCTGTTGCGGGAGGAGGTCACGGTGCCAATGCCCTCCGCCGCCTCCAGCACGATCACTTCGCGGCCGGCCAGAGCGAGCCGGCGCGCAACCGCAAGCCCGATCACACCCGCTCCGATAACGACGCAATCAACTCTGTCCATGGTCTGCTTCAGGTCCGGGATTCTGGCGCGAAATTGGCCGTTGGTCGCGCCCGGTTAGTATCATTTCGTGCGCGGACGTGTCCAAGCAACCCGTTGGTTTGCCTTGAAATACGGCCCGAGCGCGGTCCCGTTAGTGAAGCATTAATCATGTCAGGGCAATTGCCGTAATTTGTCTCACATTTTGCGGTTGCAAGGGTACGCGTTTACCCGATCCAAACCCGTCAAGCCAGACACTCCGACCGCAAATCCGCGGGTGAGTAATGACTGGCAAGAACTGGCAGGCAAGCGGGAAGAATTCGATTCCGGCGCTGGCCTTCTTGTGCCTGTTTGCCGCCGCTTTGCCGTGCGGATTGGCATGGGGCACGCCGCGTTCGGGCGGCTTTGCGCCGGCGAGCTATATCGGCGAGTTCGATCCCAATCAGATCTGGGAATTCCTGATCGGCGGCATCGTCGTCGCGTCGTTCCTGGTCGCGGCCGGGCTCTGGATGCTGACCGCGTTGCGCAGGTCCAAGCGCGCCAAACTGCGGCGCAACGCCTTCATCAGTTCTGCCCTGAACAACCTCAACCAGGGCGTGATGATGTCCGACGCGCAGGGCCGTATCGTGTTCTGCAATGACCTCTTTCTCGAAATCTACGGCTTCACGCGCGCCGACATCTCGAGCTGCCAGACCGGTCGGGACTTGATCGAGTTGCGGCGCGAGCGGGGCCTGTTGAACATCACCGTCGAGGAATTCGCCAGACTTGCGCGTCGCCCCGAGGGTTTCGTCACCGAGATGCCGGGCGGAAAAGCGGTCCTTACAAAGATTTTTCGGTTGCCGAACGGCGGCACGATCGGAACGCATGAAGATTGCACCGAGCAGCGCAAGCTGTCGCGCAAGCTGGCATCGACCACGCAATTCCTGGAATCGGTGCTCGACAACGTTCCGGTCTGCGTCGCCGCCAAGAACATCGAGGACGGCCGCTATATTTTCGCCAACCGCGCGTTCGAACGCTTCTCGCGCTTCTCCCGCGATCATATCGTCGGCAAGCGCGCCGACGAGATTTTCCGCCCCGAGACCGCGAAGAGCATCGACGTGGCGGATCAGTCGGCGCTGAATGCGCCGGAAGGCTATTATCGCAGCGAACTCTCGGTCGAGCGCGGTTCGGAGAAGCGTATTCTCTCCTCCAACCGCGTGATCGCGCGCAACGAGCGCGGCGAGCCGGAATTCCTGATCGCGCTGTTCGACGACGTCACCGAACGCCGCTCGCTGTCGCGCGAACTGGAAAACACCAAGAAGTTTCTGGAACTCGTGGTCGACAACATTCCGGTGTCGCTGATCGTCGAGCGCGTCAAGGACGGACAATATCTGCTCGCCAACCGCAGCGCGGAGACCATTCTCAACCGCCGTCGCGAGGACGCCACCGGGCTGACCGCCGCCGATATCTTCAATCCGCGGGAAGCCAAGCTGATCATCGCGCGCGACGAGGCCGCCATCAAGAAGCGCGGCCTGCTCACCGAGGAACACCCGATCTCGACCAAGGACGGCTTGCGGCTGTTCCTGACCCGCCGCATGACCGTGCTCGACGATGCCGGCGAACCGCAATATCTGATCAAGACACACGAGGACGTCACCGACCGCCGCCAGACTGAGTCGCGGATGGCGCATATGGCCTATCACGACGGCCTCACCGACCTGCCGAACCGCGCCGCCTTCCTGCAGGCGCTGGCGCAGATGATCGAGGCCTGCGCCGGCACCGACGAGGAATTCGCGGTGCTGTGCGTCGACCTCGACGGGTTGAAGGAAATCAACGACGTGTTCGGCCACGCCATGGGCGACAAGCTGCTGATCGAGGTGGCCGGCCGCATCCAGGCGTCCGCCCGCGGCGGCGTGGTCGCGCGGCTCTCCGGCGACGAGTTCGGCCTGATCATCGACGGCAAGCAGCCCGAGGCCGGCAAGGCGCTGGCCGAAACGCTCGCCGAGGCGCTGTCCAACGAATTCTTGATCGACGGCAAGTCGGTGCGCACCGGCGTCACCACAGGCATCTCGGTCTTTCCGCACAATGGTCTGGACGCGGCTTCGCTGCTCGCCAATTCCGGCGCGGCGCTGTTCCGGGCGAAAGCGAAATCGCGTGGCTCGATCAGCCTGTTCGAGCCCGAGATGGACCAGCAGATCCGCGACCGCCGCGTGCTGCATCAGGAACTTTCGGTCGCGATCAGGAACGGCGAATTGTCGCTGTATTACCAGCCGCAGGCCACATCGGGCCCGACGGTTGCCACCAGCGAGGTCATCGGCTTCGAGGCGCTGGCGCGCTGGCAGCATCCGGTGCGCGGCTTCGTGTCGCCCGCCGATTTCATCCCGCTCGCCGAAGAGAGCGGCCTGATCGTCGAAATGGGCCAGTGGATCCTGCGCGAAGCCTGCCGCGAAGCCGCCTCCTGGCCGGTGCCGCTGCAGATCGCCGTCAACCTGTCGCCGGCGCAGTTCATGCACGGCGATGTGGTCAGCCTGGTGCATTCGATCCTGCTCGAAACCGGGCTGGCGCCGGACCGGCTCGAACTCGAAATCACCGAGGGCGTGCTGATCGAGGATTTCGACCGCGGTCTGGCGCTGCTGCGGCGGCTGAAGGCGCTCGGCGTGCGCATCTCGATGGACGATTTCGGCTCCGGCTATTCGTCGCTCAGCTACCTGCAGGCGTTCCCGTTCGACAAGATCAAGATCGACCGCGCCTTTGTCATGAACCTCGGGCGCAACCCGCAATCGGCGGCGATCGTTCGCGCCGTCATCGACCTCGGCCACGGCCTCGAAATGTCGATCGTCGCCGAGGGCGTCGAGACCCAGGAACAGCTCGGCTTCCTGTCGGAAGAAGGCTGCGACGCGGTGCAGGGCTATTTCATCGGCAAGCCGTTCCCGATCGGGCAATACGCCACCCTGGTCGGCCGCAGCGATGGCGATGTCATCGTCCTGGAGCATGCGCGCAAGACCGGCTAGCATCTGATTATTGCCGTCGGATTATTGCCTTCCTCGGCAGGCCCGGTTACCTTGACCGGACACCTGATCGAGAAAGGAGGGCTGCGCAGTGACAATTTTCCGGCACTATCGCCAGCGTGGCCCCGTCAACGCCCTGCAAATGCGTTTGCAGGGCTGACCAGAGACCTTTTCCAAAAATCTCTTCCTGGTCTGCCCCCGTCGCAGTGCAGCGTCGAACGTCGATCGTTCGCGCCCGCATTTCGGTAACTCGCCGCTCCCGACACGAACGTCCGCTGATGGCTGCATGCCCGGGACGAACGTGATCGCCGGCAAGATCAGGGAACGATCATGACCCTCATTACGATCCGCAATCTCGGCGTCACGCTGAACGCGCCGCTGTTTTCCCAACTGAACCTCGTCGTCAATGCCGGTGACCGTATCGGGCTCGTCGCCGCCAATGGACGCGGCAAATCCACGCTGCTGCGCTGCATTGCCGGCGTCATGGAGCCCGGCGATGGCGAGGTCACGCGGTCGCGCGGGCTGACCATCGGCTATGTCGAGCAGGACGTGCCATCAGCGCTCATGGACACGCCGTTCTATGCGGCGGTGCTGGCGACGCTGCCCGTTGAACGGCGGGCCAGCGAGAGCTGGAGGGTCGACGTTGCCCTCGAGTCGCTGGAAGTGCCGGAGGTGCTGCGGGCAAGGCCGCTGAAGCAATTGAGCGGCGGCTGGCAGCGGATTGCCATGCTTGCCCGCGTCGTGGTGGCCGAGGCCGACGTGCTGTTGCTCGACGAGCCGACCAACCATTTGGACCTCGCCAGGATCGGCCAGCTTGAAGGCTGGCTGAACGCGCTGCCACGCGACATGCCGGTCGTCATATCGAGCCATGACCGCGCTTTTCTCGACGCCACCACGAACCGCACGCTGTTTCTGCGGCCCGAACAGTCGCCGATATTTTCGTTGCCCTATACGCGGGCACGCGCCGCACTCAGCGAGGCGGACGCATCGGACGAACGGCGCTACCGGCGCGACGTCAAGTCGGCCCAGCAGCTTCGCCAGCAGGCGGCAAAGCTCAATAATATCGGCGTCAATTCCGGCAGCGACCTTTTGCTGGAGAAGACCAGGCAATTGAAGCGGCGCGCCGAGAAACTGGAGGAAGCGGCAAAGCCCGCGCATCTGGACCGATCCGCAGGCATGATCAAGCTCGCCAACCGCGGAACCCATGCCAAGGTTCTGATCACGCTGGATGATGCCGCCGTCGCGACACCGGACGGCAGGCTGCTGTTCAAGACCGGCAAGCAGTTCATCTCCAGGGAAGACCGGATCGTGCTGCTGGGACCGAACGGCGCGGGCAAGACCCGGTTCGTGGCAATGTTGCGGCAAGCGATCGAGAATCCCGAAACCATGCAAGCCGGCGTCAAGGTCACGCAGTCGCTGGCGCTCGGCTATTGCCGGCAGGATCTTGCCGATCTGGATGATGCCGACACGCCAACGCACGCGGTTGTCAGCCGCTTCGATGTCGGAGACCAGCGGGCACGCGCGTTACTCGCCGGTTCCGGCCTGTCGCTGGCGATGCAGGGCCGTCCGATCGGCCGGCTTTCCGGCGGACAGAAGGCGCGTCTCGGCATGCTTTTGCTGCGGCTGGCGCAGCCGAACTTCTATCTGCTCGATGAGCCGACCAATCACCTGGATATCGAGGGCCAGGAATCGCTGGAGGACGAATTGATGGCGCATCAGGCAAGCTGCCTGCTGGTGTCACACGACCGCAACTTCGTGCGAACGGTGGGCAACCGGTTCTGGCTGATCGACAAAAAGAAACTGGTGGAACTGGAGGGACCGGAAATCTTCTTCGCATCGGTCGGTGCAGCCGGCTAACGCCATGGCTTGATTTTTTCTTGATGCGAACCAGTATCCACGTCGCTCGAAAACGCGATAGAGTCTGATTCTGTTTCGGCTCTCTCCGGTCAAGCGTTGCGTATGGCGGAATACGATCTGGCGATCATCGGCGGTGGCTTGAATGGCGTCAGCATCGCGCGCGATGCCGCCGGACGCGGCCTGCGGGTGATCCTGCTGGAGCAGGGCGATCTCGGCGCAGGCGCTTCGTCAGGCACCCCACGGCTGATCCATGGCGATCTGGCCGGGCTGGAACGCCGGCGCTTTCTTCGCGTCCACGCGGCGCTGGCCGAGCGCGACATCTGGCTCCGGATCGCACCGCATCTGGTGCGCCCGATGCGTTTTGCGATTCCCGAACATTCCGACGAACGCCCGGCCTGGCAGTTGCGGTCGTGGCTGTTGTTGTACGACCGGCTGGCCAGGCGCAACGGTCTGCCGGCCTCCGCCACCGTCGACGTCACGCATCATCCGGTCGGAAACGCGCTGAAGCGGCCGTTCGGCACCGCGTTCGAATATTCCGACTGCGTGGTGGACGATTCCCGGCTGGTGATCCTGAACGCCGTCGACGCGACGGCGCGGGGCGCCGTCATCCGCACCGGCGCACGCTGCACCCGCGCGGAACGCGGAGCGGAATGGCGGCTGGTGACGATCGATCGCGGCCACCGCCGGGTGGTGACCGCGCGCGCGCTCGCCAATGCGACCGGCGCGTGGACCAGCTCCGTCGCCGAGACCGTGTTGCGCCAGCGGCCGCCGAACGCTGCGACGTCCCAGATGAGCCAGATCGTGGTCCGCCGCCTGTTCGACAGCGACAACGTCTATGTGTTCCAGAACAGCGACGGAAGGCTGATTTTTGCCAGCCCCTATGAGCGCGATTTCACCCTGATCGGCACCACGGGCCACGCCTTCAAGGGCGATCCTGCCGTCGTGGCGACGTCTGCCGCCGACGTCGCCTATCTCTGCGACGCCGCGAACCGCTATTTTCGCGAACGGATCGAGGCCGTTGACGTGGTGCGGACGATTTCCGGCGCCAACATGGTGATGAACCCGGTCAAGCGATCGCCGCGCGATGGCGCCATGACGTTCGATTATGGACGCGGCAAGGCGCCGCTGCTCACGATCTTTGGCGGCGACGTCACCACCTCGCGGCGGCGCGCGGAGAAAGCGGTCTCGAAGCTGACGCCGTTCTATCCGATGACGGCGCGCTGGACCGCGAAGGCGCCGCTGCCGGGCGGCGACTTTGCCTGGGGCCGGTTTGACAACGAGGTCGATGAGGCGCGGGCGCGCTGGCGGTTCCTGGGCGAGGATCAGGCGAGGCGTCTGGTTGCCGCGTACGGCACCAACGTCACGGCGGTGCTTGGCGATGCCCGGCAACGCGCCGACCTCGGGCCTGCCTTCGGTCCGGAACTGACGGGCGCCGAAGTGCGCTATCTGATGGCGCAGGAGTGGGCGCGCTTTCCGGACGACATCCTGTGGCGCCGCTCCAAGCTCGGCCTCACCATGCCGCCCGCGGATCGCGAGGCGTTGGCCGCGTTCATGGCAAGCGTGGTGTTGGACGCTGACTGGGTATGCAACGCGCAATAGTTCCGACTGTCAGGTCCGCGCATCCAGAAATCGCCGGAGCGCCGCCGCCCACGATCTCTGGGCTTTCCAGTTCGAGATGATGGCCGGTGTCGGGAATTTCGACCCATGACGCGTGCGGCACGTATTGCAGCAGTGCCTTCGGATTGGAGCTGGCGTGACTTCGATCGGCGCTGGCCCAGAGCACCGTGGGACGATCGTGATCTTCATCCAGAGCCCGGCAATTGGCTCGCGGCTGCCGGGTGCGCTGCGCGCGCCCAGGCCTCGTCGCGCGCGGAAGGCCTGCGCTCGAGCCGGGCCGCGATGCGCCTGGCGGCCCTGTCGCCGTGGCCGGCGCGCAGCTGGGCTACGATCAGCGTATCCTCCCACAATTCGCGCTGCGCGCGGCTGCCGCCGATCCGCGCCAGTTCGGCCATCGCAGGTTCGAGCAGACGGACTGCACTGTCATGGTCGCCATCGGCGAAGTCCTTGACCCCTCGACACAGGTCGATCGCGGCGCGCCCCGGCGCCAGCTTTCCGCTTGCTTCGCGCGCTTCCAGTTGCGTCAACCGCGCTTCGAGAGTGTCGCTGCCTGCCATCGCCGCGGCCAGCGCATGGTGGACGTCGGCGAAGTGCGCGCCGGCTTGCGGGAAATACTGTTCGCCGTACGCGACCATGTCCCGCCAATGCGGCTCCAGCCCCTCTTTGCCGGCCAGCGACAGCCGCCACAGCAGCGAGGCGCCGTCGGTGAAAATGTTGAGCGGCGGGTAGGGCCTGCCTGCCGGCTTGATCTGCTGCTCGTAGACGGCGAGCGCGCCGTCGAGGTCGCCGGCTTCGATCGCGCTCAGTGCGCTGTGCCAGGCCAGATGCCCGTGCAAAAAACTCTGGCGATCGTGGGCGGGCATCCATTGCGCGAGAAATTTGCGGCCGGCTTCCATGTCGCCCTGCTCGAACATCGCATGCGACAGACCATGCGCGGCATTGGCGTTGGCGGATCGCAGCGTCACCGCGCGTTCGCTCAAGGCGCGTCCTTCGCGCAGGTTTCCGGCTTCGGTATGCGACCAGCCGAGATAGCTGGTGAACCACCAGTCCTCGCCATAATGCGTGGCGTTGCGCGCGCAGATTGCCAGCTTGGCGGCATCATGGTCGGGGCGGCCGGAAAAAGCATAGAGGCCGAACGCGCCTAGCAGCATCGACAGCACCAGCGCATCGCGGGGATATTCGTCGAGGTGCGCCTCGGCGCCATCGATGGCAATTTTCGGCTTGCTCTCGATCACCGCGGCCATGATTTCGACATGGCTGATCTCGCGGGGCGTTGCGCCAACCGCCAACTCCCTTGCGTGCGCCGCCATGGCGCGGGCCTCCTTGCCCTGCATGTTGAGTTGGTGGAGACGGGCGCGGGCGATATGCGCCAGCGCGAAACCGGGATCTTCCGCGATCGCCCGGTCGAAAGCATCCTCAGCGCCGTGCCAGGCCGACAGCATGCAGTCGACGCCGTCGCGGTAATGCGCCGCCGCGCGGTCGGAAGCGGTCGTCAGCGGCAGGTCGTAGCGGTCCCGGTTCATTTTTCCTGGTCCATCGTCGCGTGGGTTGCATCAAGCCTAGCAGAGACGTGACCGCTGGCACCCACAATATTGTGGCTGCCGCTGGCGAAGCGGTTGAGCGGATGCCGATCCGCCGCTAGCGTGCCGGCTACGGCTGATATGGCAGGGGACATGACCGAGGAATCGCCTGAGATCGACGCGCCGAAAATCGAGGCGACAGAGGCCCCGGTCACGCCCGCGCCGCCGGCTGAACCCGCCGCCGACATCCCGCTGCTCCGCATTGAGGGGGTCGGCAAGACGTTCGGTAATTTCCGCGCGGTGGACAACCTTTCGCTCGACATCCGGGCCGGCGAGTTCTTTGCGCTGCTCGGCCCCAGCGGCTGCGGCAAGACCACGCTGCTGCGGATGCTCGCCGGCTTTGAGACGCCGGACGAGGGACGCATTCTGCTTGATGGCAAGGACATCGCGCCGGTCGCGCCGCATGAACGCCCGGTCAATATGATGTTCCAGAACTACGCGCTGTTTCCGCACCTCTCGGTGCACGACAACATCGCGTTCGGCCTGAAGCGCGCCGGCATGGCCCGCACCGAAATCGCCACCCGCGTCGCGGAGATGACAGCCCTCGTCAAGCTCGACGGGCTCGACAAGCGCAAGCCCGATCAGCTCTCCGGCGGTCAGAAGCAGCGCGTGGCGCTGGCGCGCTCGCTGGCGCGGCGTCCGCAGGTGTTGTTGCTGGACGAGCCGCTGGCGGCGCTCGACAAAAAATTGCGCGAGAGCACGCAGCTCGAACTGATGGAGCTGCAGCGCCGGCTCGGCATGACCTTCATCATCGTCACCCACGACCAGGAAGAGGCGATGACGATGGCGAACCGGATCGGCGTGATGGATGCCGGCCGGCTCGAACAGGTCGCGACCCCGCGCGAGCTCTACGAGGCGCCGCGTTCGCGCTGGGTCGCGGAGTTCGTCGGCGACGTCAACCTGTTCGAAGGCGAGATCAGTTCGCGCGAGCATAACCGCCTGGTTATTACGACCCGCGACGGCGAACTCATCGTGGTCGCCGAGCCGCGCCAGCCGGTCACCAATATCAGCGTCAGCGTCGCGATACGCCCCGAAAAGGTCAAGCTTTCCCGCCGTGGTCCGGTGTCGGACGCTGGCTCCTCGCAGATGATCAACCGGCTGGAAGGCGTCGTCACCGATGTCAGCTATCTCGGCGGGCTCACAGTCTACAAGGTCAAGCTCGATTCCGGCGCCGTGCTGCGCTCGTCGATGGCCAATACCGCGCGGCTCGATATCGACGCCTATAGCGCCAGCCAGCGCGTGGTGGCGTGGTTCGCGCCTGATGATTGCGTGGTGCTGGAGCAATGAGCGCGCGCAACATCTTCGCCCGCCCGGCGCGTTACGCCGCGATCGCGCCCTATGCGTGGATGGTGCTGTTCTTCCTGGTACCGTTCGGGTTCGTGCTAAAGATCAGCCTGTCGCAGACCGCGATCGCGCAACCGCCTTATCTGCCGCTGTTCGAATTCGGGGAGGGCTGGGACGCGATCAAGGCGGCGTTCGCGGCGCTCTCGCTGGACAACTTTAGGCTCCTGGTCTCGGACAGTCTCTACATCACCTCGTATTTGCGCAGCCTCTTTGTCGCCGTGACGTCGACCTTCATCCTGCTTTTGATCGGTTATCCCATCGCCTATGGCATGGCGCGGCTGCCCCAGCGCTGGCAGGGCATCGCGATGATGCTGGTCATCGTGCCGTTCTGGACTTCGTTTTTGATCCGCATCTATGCCTGGATCAACATTTTGCAGCATGACGGCCTTCTCAACAAGATTCTGCTGGCGCTGCATCTGGTCTCCGCGCCGGTGGTGTGGCTGTCGACCGACAGTGCGATGTATCTCGGCATCGTCTATTCCTATCTGCCGTTCATGATCCTGCCGCTCTATGCGACGCTGGCCAAACTGGACCCGGCGCTGCTGGAGGCGGCCGGCGATCTTGGCGCGTCGCCGCGGGCTGCGTTCTGGCTGGTGACGTTTCCGCTGTCGTTGCCGGGCGTCGGCGCCGGTGCGCTGTTGTGCTTCATTCCTGTTGTCGGCGAGTTCGTGATCCCGGATCTGCTGGCCGGCTCCAGTTCGATGATGATCGGACAGACGCTGTGGCTGGAGTTCTTCACCAACAGGGATTGGCCGGTGGCGTCGGCAGTCGCGGTCGCGCTGCTGCTGCTGCTGGTGCCGCCGTTGCTGCTGTACGATCGGCTGCAGCGCCGCACCCTGGCGGGAGGCGGTTGATGGCGCGCCGGGTCAACAGCATCTCGCGTTTCAACGTTACCTCACTGGCGCTGGGACTGGCGTTTCTGTACCTGCCGATCGCGATCCTGGTGATCTATTCGTTCAACGCCTCGCGGCTGGTGACGGTGTGGGGCGGCTGGTCGCTGCGCTGGTACAGCGAGTTCTTCAACGACCGTGCGATGCTCGACGCCGCCTGGATGAGCCTTCGCGTCGCCGCGGTGTCGGCAACATCAGCGACGCTGCTCGGCACGCTCGGCGCGGTAGCGCTGGCGCGCGGCGAGCGCTTCAAGGGCCGTGCGCTGTTTTCCGGCATGCTGTATTCGCCGCTGGTCATGCCCGAGGTGATCTCGGGACTGTCGCTGCTGCTGCTGTTCGTCGCGCTCAATGCCGAGCGCGGGTTCTGGACCGTGACCATCGCCCACACCACGCTGACGATGTGCTTCGTCACCGTGGTGGTGCAGTCGCGGCTCGCCTCGCTCGACCGCAGCCTCGAGGAGGCCGCGATGGATCTCGGCTGCGATCCGGTGCAGGCGTTTCTCCGCGTGACGCTGCCGCTGATCATTCCCGCGATCGCCGCCGGCTGGATGCTGGCCTTCACGCTGTCGCTCGATGACGTCGTGATCGCGAGCTTCACCACCGGCCCCGGCTCGGCGACCTTGCCGATCCGGATCTATTCGGAAGTGCGGCTCGGCGTGAAGCCGGAGATCAACGCGATCTGCACCATGGTGATCGCGTTCATCGCGGTCGTTATTGTCGTGGCTTCGTTCGCCTCAAAGCTTTCGCGTTCGCAAGGCGAGAGCGCGGCGCCGCTATGACGGCCTGATTACGACTTCACCGCACCCGCGGTCAGCCCGCCGACCATGTACTTCTTGAACGCATAATAGATCGCGGCCGGCGGCAGTGCGTAGATGAAGCCGGTGGTCATCAGGAGTTCCCAGGGCAAATCGTCGGCGGCGAGGAAGTTGCCGAGGGCTACGGGGAGCGTGATGTCGGTGTCCTTGGAGAGCAGCAGGAACGCGTAGAGATATTCGTTCCAGGCCAACAACAATGCGTAGGTGCCGACCGCGACCAGCGAGGGCATCATCAGCGGCACGTAGACCAGCCGGAACAGTTGCAACGTCGAGGCGCCGTCCATCGTCGCGGCCTCATCGAGCTCGACCGGCAGCTTGTCGGACGCCTGCTTCAATACCCAGATCGCGTAGGGCGAGGCGATGGTCACCATGGCCAGGATCAGCGACCAGTGATTGTTGAGCAGGCCGTAATTGCCCATGGTGCGGTACATCGGCACGGCAAGGAACGCCGCCGGGATGAAATACGTAAACAGCGCCATGTTCATCACGGTGCGGCCGCCCGGCACCTTCAGCCGCGAGATCGAGAACGCCGCGGCGGTGGCGATCATCAGCGTCAGGGCGCCGGCGGAAACCGCGATCACCAGCGAATTCCAGAACTGGATCCAGAAATCGCGCAGGAAATAGTGCTCCTGGTAGAACACGATGTGGAAATTGTGCAGCGTCGGATGCGTCGGCCACAATTTTCCGGAGAACGCGTCTTCCTTCGGCGAAATCGCGAACAGGAACATGTGATAGATCGGCACCATGGTCCAGATGAACACGGGAATGCCGATCAGCAGCAGGCGCGCCTCGGTGCCGACTTCCCTGAGCGTTGGCAGCTTCATCGCGACAACCGTTTCATCATGAAATACATCAGCGGCAGCACGAACGGCAGCGCGCAGACGATCGACGCCATGGCGAGGCTGAGCTGGTCGAGCCGGAGATAGCGGATGCCCAACGTCGCCAGCACGTGGGTGAGATCGGCGGGGCCGCCGCCGGTCAACAGGTACACGCTGTTGAAGTCGCCGAGCGTCCAGATCATCGAGAGCAGCGTGCAGGTGACGTAGAGCATCTGCATCGACGGCCAGGTGATGAAGCGGAATTTTTGCCACCAGCTGGCGCCGTCGACGTCGGCGGCCTCGAACAGGTCGGCGGGAATCGCCAGACGTCCGGTCAGCAGGATCAGGGTCCAGAACGGCAGCGACTTCCAGATGTGGACGCCGATCGCCATCGTCAGCGCCACCGTCGGATCGTTCAGCCAGTTCGGGCCGTCCTCACCGGTCAGTTTGAAGATCAGCGTGTTGACCACGCCCCATTCCGGATTGAACATGAAGCGTACGGAGAGGATGGTCGGGATCGACGGCACCGCCCAGGGCAGGATGAACAGCACCGACAGCCATTTGATCCAGGGGCGCTGCTGCGCGAAGAAGCCGGACAGGAACAGCGCCACCATCATCTTGAAGTTGATGCCGATGACGAGGAAGATCAGCGTATTGACCGCGGCGCGCGCAAAAATCGGATCGTGATAGAGCGCGACATAGCTCGCCGGATGCCGCGCCAGCCACAGCCCGTAGCAGACGGGGTAGACGACGAAGGCGAGGAACACCAAGAGATACGGCGTCAGCAGCAGGATGCCCCAGACCTGCGGCGTCGACAGCCGCGCCGACAGTGGCGGGCTGGGGATGTCGGATGCTGAGAGTGTGATCGCCATGGTCGTACTCGTCCGCTGTGACTCTTTAACACCTCGCCCCGCTTGCGGGGAGAGGTCGGATTGCCTCGGCGATGCGAAGCATCGTCCGGTGCAATCCGGGTGAGGGGGTACAGGACTCACCGCGCGCATCGCGCGTGGATAGAGCCCCTCACCCCAACCCTATCCCCGCAAGAGCGGGGCGAGGGAGAAGTAAGGAAGCCCTCTCCCTGCGATCAGCGGGGAGAGGGAAGTCAATTACCCCGCGACCGCCTTGAGGCGGGCGATCAGTTCGTCGACGGCCTTGTCGACCGGCACCTTCTCGCTCACCACCCGGTTCATCGCCTTGGCCCAGACGTTCTCGTTGTTCAGGATAGTGAACTTCCAGTTCTTGGTGAAGTCGAATGGTTGGGTACCGCCGGTGAACTGGGTCCAGACCGCCTTGCGATGGCGGTCGGCCTGCCAGAACGGGCTGGCCTGGCTGGCGGTGGTCACGGGGAACCAGCGGCCAAGCGCACCCTCGATATAGGGCCGCAGGTTTTCCTCCTGCATCAGGAAGGCGACGAACTGCTTGCCTTCGGCCTTGTTCTTGGCGTTGTTGAAAATCAGCCCGGTCTTGACGTCGGAACGGTACTTGATCGGGGTTCCGTCCGGCTTGTTGGGGAACGAGGCGGTGATGATGGTTTCCTCATAGGCCTTCTTGCCGGCGGCGCGCTGTTCCGGGGTCAGTGCCGGGTTGTTGGCGTCGTCGAGCCACTTCGCCGCGATCGAGATCGTGAAGTTATGCGTCATCACGATGGTCTTGTTGTGGAACGCGACGTTGTTGTCCGGATCCTTCCAGGTGGTGGAGGAGGGCGGCGTGCAGCCTCGCACATAAGTGTCGGTGTAGTCCTTCAGCGCCTTGATCAGGTTTTCGCGGACCTTGGGGTCGTCGACCAGCAGCTTGCCGTCATCATCGACCAGCTTGACGTTATAGGCGTCCATGAAGGTGTAGAACGACTGGAACGAGTCGGTGGATTCCACACCCATCGGCTGGCCGACGGCATAGATGCGCTGGCCGGTGGCCTTGCGGCTGGCGGCCTGAACCTTGTCGCACCAGAACGACCAGTAGTCTTCCCACTTGGTCGGGATGTCACTGACCTTGAAGCCGGCCTGCTCCAGCATGTCGCCCCAGATCTGGACGTGCATGCTCTGCTGCTTCAGCGGAAAGCCGTAATAACCCTTCTTCTTGGCGACGTCGTTATAGAGCAGCGCGGTTTCCAGCGTGTTCGGCGCGAACGCGCCCTTCATCGGCAGCAGGATGTCGGAGAGGTCCTCGAGCTTGCCCTCGTAGGCCCATTTGCCCTGCGCCTGCACGTCATAGCTGTCGGAATAGGCGACATCGGGCACGGTGCCGGAATCCAGCGCCGCCACCGTCTTCGGGATCATGTCCTGGATCGCATATTGCGACAGTTCGACCTTGATGCCGGTTTTCGCCTCGAATTTCTTGATCGCCTCCAGCAGCGCGTCGTCCTCGGACTTGTAAAAGCCCTTGCCGAACCAGACGGTGATGGTCTTTTGCTGAGCGAACGCAGGCGCTGCGGCATACAACAGCCCGGCCGCGGCGATCGCGATCGAAAGCGCACCAATTCCCTTGGATCTCACGTTGTTCTCTCCCATGGATATGCCCGGGTTTTTAACCGGTTGGATAAAAGATAGCGCAACCAAGCGGCGCGATCCAGATGCGAAATAGCCGACTTCTGTAGGGGGCAGGCGCTCATTGAGAAAAATGGTTCAACCATTTTGGCGTCCCCGGATACCGGTTTACGAAGCGTCCCTCACTCGTCATCCCCCGCGAAGGCGGGGGACCCAGTACGCCGCGGCTTCTCGGTTCGATCATCAGCTTCTCTGGAATACCGGGTCGCCCGGTCAAGCCGGACGATGACAGCGGAGATTATTCTCGCGGCATGACCTGCCCGAAGTTTTGCAAGAAAACCGTGCCCACTGAAAATCAGAGGACGCAGGGAAGACCGGGTGCGCGCCGCACCCGCGGTCTCGCGTGCAATGGGTAGATAGTGGACGCACACGAGCATACAGGTTTGGCGGAATCACACCGGCCTTCCCTGCGCAATGGCTTTACGGCTTATACGAGTTCGCCCCGGTGACCGGCTTTCTTGCCACCGTCATCCCCGAGAAGCGTTTGCTTCCCTTGAGACTTGACGCCAGCACCGGGGCGTCAGGCCCACACGACTTCACCGTACGCGCTGGCATCGTTCGTCCGCACATTGCTGCGCGCAACACCCTCGCGTCCACCGCGACCTCCCCCAACGTTTGCGACGACGGCCGACGCCCCTCTGGCGGGAAAGGATGGCGGGAGTTGTGCCGGTGATTTGGGGTCGGCGGGAAGCGGAATGTTTTTCGCGCGCCGACTGGACAGGTGGAATTGCATTGATCGGGTTGAGGAAATTAATGCCTAGGCGCGATGCGCATCCGCGGGCGTTTCCTTAACGGGCAGCCCAATTTGGAACGCTGGCCATAAGCGCTCAAAAAACATCGAGATCGTGCCCCGTGACGACGCGGCCGTCATATAGTTCCTGAATTTCTTTGAGAAGTACCTCTTCGGGATCCGCGAGTGTCAGGGCTCCGCCGGCATTGGCCCGATGATAGAGCACCAACAGCCCGGGCTTGACACGGGAGGCAAGTGCCGCAAGTTCTTTCGACGACGTATGATGGGTTCGACGATATCGTTGCCATTTGCGCGAGACTTGTTCGTAGGTCTGTTGCGAATAGGTCTCGTGGATCAACACATCGCAGCCGGCACAGTGCTCGACCATATTGGGAGTTGGCGCCGTGTCGCCAGACATGACGATAATTCTGTCCGGTGTTTCGAATCGAAAGCCGAATGCATGTTCCAGCCCATGCCGCACCGGGAACGCGGTTACGCGAATATTGTGATCTGTGTAAATTACTCCTGGCTTAATCTCGTGCGCGATGACCTGACATCCGGCGCGTGGCAGCCGGTCGATTCCGTTGGCGCGGTTGTCGATGTCGATCTTCCAGGCGTTCAGCACATGCCTGGTCATGGCACGCAGACCCTTCGGGCCGTAGACCTCGATCGGTTCCTTGCGACCCAATATCCATGGCGTAAGAATTAAGTCTGGGTACCCGGCTGTATGGTCCGCATGCATGTGAGTGAGGAAAACTGTCTTGATGCCGGCCCCCGCCGGTCCCAGCGCCGTAATCCCCTTGATGAATGCCGCCGCCGCACGGCGAACGACACCAGGACCGAAATCGACAAGGTACGGCGTGCCGTTCACCACGATGGCCGTTGCGGGCCCGGAACGGGCGGGATCAGGACGCGGCGTCCCGGTGCCGAGCATGACGATTTGGGACGCCAGCGTTGGCTCCGCGGACGGTTTCGGCTGGGTTCTGCGCATGCAGTCAGTCCAGTCGTATTTTGGAAGTCTTGATGACGCTTTGCCAACGTTCGGTAGCGGATGTCAGCAAGACTTGGGCCTCGGCGCCTGAGTTTCCAATCGGGTCCAGCGCTTGTGCACGAAGCCGGGCCTGCAGATCGGGAGATTGCATGGCTTGCCGCGTTTCGCGTTCAAGCAGGGCGCGGATCGGCTCCGGAACTGCCTTGGGCACCAACATCACCTGGTAAAAGCCGACCTCGAAACTGGGGTAGCCGCTTTCGGCGATCGTTGGGATTTCCGGGGCGAGCGGTGCGCGCTGCAGGCTGGATATTGCGAGCGCCTTCAATTTTCCTTCCCGCGCAACCTGCAGAACACCTGGCGTGGCGAGAAAGCCGGCTTGAATTTGGCCGCCGACCAATCCCATCACCACCTCAGCGTTACCCTTATAGGGAACGTGTACGGCCTCAAAGCCAGCCTGCAGCCGGAAAAACTCCATTGTCAGGTGGCCGGGATCGCCGCGGCCGCCGCCGCTGCCATACAGCAGCGGTTGGTCTTTCTGATTTTTTGCGTAGGCCACGAACTCCGCCACCGACATGACGGGCACGGAAGGATGCACCACCAGCGTCAGCGAGAAGCTCGCGACCGCCGAGACGGTTGCAAAGTCCTTCACAGGATCGAAGGCAAGTTTGGGATATAAAGCGGGATTGACCGTCAACGGGTTGTCGAAGACGAACAACAGCGTGTAGCCGTCCGGCTCTGCCTTGGCGACGGCGTCCGTTCCTATATTGCCGGAAGCGCCTGGTCGGTTTTCCACCACGAAAGGCTGCTTCATGCTTGCCCCGAGCTTTTCAGCCAGGACCCGCGCGGTGAAATCCAGCGGACCGCCGGGCGGAAACGGCACGACGATCTTGACCGGCCTCGACGGATAATTCTCGGCTTGTGCGATCGTGCAGGCGAAAACGACACTGAGGAAGAAGCTTGCTGCGAAACGCAAAGCCCGGCTCAAGATGGGCATGGAGAACCTCCATCCGTTCATGGTCGCTCTGCAACCATGCGCTGCGGAGACATACTCGTCCATTTCTGATATGTGAGGATTCCATAACCATTTTGATAAGGCTTTGTCATGCAATGGGTGGACCGCGTTGGCAGCCGACTCAAGCTGCGGGATCTCCATATCCTGCTCACCGTGGTGCAGCGGGGAAGCATGGCGAAAGCCGCGGCCGAGCTTGCGATCTCGCAACCCGCCGTGTCGAAGGCGATTGCAGACATGGAGCATACGTTTGGGCTTCGTTTGCTCGACCGTGGCCGCGGCGGCGCCGAACCGACGGCTTATGGCCGGGCGCTGGTGACGCGTGGCCAGGCTATCTTCGACGAACTCAAGCTCGGCATTGAAGAGCTTGCCTTTCTTGCCGATCCGACTGTCGGCGAATTGCATATTGCCAGCACCGAGAGCGTCGCAGCCGGCCTTCTGCCAGCCGTGCTCGAACGATTTTCATTCGAACAGCCCGGCATCCGGGTGAACGTTGCGCAAGCCGTGATGAATACCACCCACTATCGCGACCTGCGGGAGCGCACGATCGATCTTCTGGTCGGCCGTATTCCCAATCCGTTCAACGAGTTGGACCTCGAGGCGAGAACTGCTTATGACGATCAGGTGGTCGTGATAGCAGGCCGGCAAAGCAAATGGGCACGCTCGCGCAAGCTCGCGCTTGCCGGACTCGTCGCAGAGCGGTGGGTCTTGCCGCCGGACGACAGTATGTCCGGCTTGCTTGCGGCGGAACTGTTTCGAGCGGGCGGCGCAGACGTGCCCCGCGCGCCGATCACTACGCTATCAATGCATCTATGCTGCCAGTTGGCTGCATCCTCAAAATTCGTGACGATGCTTCCCGCTTCCGTTCTTCGCTTTGGCAATCTCGACCAATCGCTCAAGATTCTTCCGATAAAGCTTGCGCCCCAACTCCGGCCTGTGGGGATTGTGACCCTGAAAAATCGGACGCTAACTCCGGCCGCGAGATTGTTCATTGAATGCATGCATCGAACCGTAGCCTAGGCCGTGAAATTCGGCTGGATCGACCTATTGCATTCACGCCACAAAACCAAGCAGCTTCTCCGCATTCCGCCCCAGCATGTCCGCCTTTTCGTCATCGCTGAACGTTGTCGATGCAAAGATGTGGTCGACGGGCTGGAGCTGCCACGGGAAGGGATAGTCGCTGCCGAGCACGATCTGGCCGACGCCGACTTGTGCTGCGAGATGGCGCAGCGCTTCGGGCGTGAACACCAGGGAGTCGAAATAGATCTGCTTGAGGTACTCGGTCGGCTGCTTCTTGAGCTTGATGTCGGGATTGCATGCGCCGGGATTGACCAGGCAGGCATGGTCCGACCGGTCGGCATAGGACGGCAGGAAGCCGCCGCCATGGGCCGCGATCACTTTCAGCTTGGGGAATTTATCGAAGGTGCCCTCGAAGATCATGTGCGAGAGCGCGATCGTGGTCTCGACGGGATAGGAGATCGCGTTCGACAGCCAGCCGTTGCCGGCCACCTGCTTGGCGAGTTCCGGCACGCCCTGCGGATGGATGAACAGCGCGGCGCCGAGTTCCTCGGCCTTGGCCCAGACCGGATGAAACTGCGGATCCGAAAACGCCGTGCCGGCGACATTGCCGCCGATCGCGGCGCCCTTCAGGCCCTGCTTCTTGACCGCCGTCTCGAGCTCTTGCACCGCCAGGTCGGGCGCCTGCAGCGTCAGCGAGGCGAAGGCGGCAAACCGGTCGGATTTCGACGCGCACAGTTCGGCTAGTTTCTCGTTCTGGATCTTGACGATCTGACCGGCCAGTTCGCGATCCCGGTTGTACCAGTTCGGATTGATCGACAGCACTTCCATATCGACTGCTTGCGCGTCCATCGCAGCCAGCCGCTTGGTCACGTCGATCACGACCTCGTCTCCGCCGCGCACCGTGTTCGGCGGGCGAGGGCCGAGCAGCGCGCTGGCTTCCGGGATGACGCAATGCGCGTGCACGTCGATGGTCCTGACGCGCTTGCCGCCAACCATGACCGGGAGCTTCTGACGCGAGCTCTGTGCATTGGCGTTGTGCAGCATTCCGCAACTGCAGAAGACGACACCGGCGGCCGCGCCGCGTTTGAGAAAGTCACGCCGTGTGGTCATGATGATTCCTCCCATGGATTATTTTTTCGGCGCGGCATGCTCGATCGCGCCGGATTGGAAGGAAGCCTAAGTCATTCGCGGGGGAACAGCCAGTCACTATCGAACGAGAGATAGTACGGCTACAGCTGCAAGAATTGCTGATCGCGCGGATCGAAAAAGTGAAAACTTGATGCTCCCCGCATCTCGTCGGGTCACCTGCGTCCGAACAGTCCGCCCACCACGCCGCCGATCAGTCCACCCGGACCGCCGCCACTGCGGTGATGACGATTCCCACTCCCGCCGCGACGACGGGCCGGACTATCATTCACGGATTTGTCGTCACTGCCCAAACTTGCTTGTGCAGTTGAGACGGACTCGGTCATGAGCGCCTGATGCTGCTGGGTGTTGAGGAAGCCGGTCTTGGGATAGCCGCGTGCCGCCTGCCAGCGCGTTATGACGGCGCGGGTCGACTTGTCGAACCGTCCGTTGATCTTGGTGTCGAAGCCGAGACCGGTCAGCGTGCGCTGCACGTCGCGACGCTTTCCCTTGTCGAGGCCGATCTGATCTTCGGTGACCTGGGTTGCTTCGGGGGCAACGGTCGTCGGATCGGCGGATGTCAACAGGTCGCGGTCAGTCGTGCTCGGGCCGGCGTTGGCGGCATTTGCACTGACGAGAATTCCCAAGACTGATATTGCCAGGATGAAGACACGCAATGGCTCATTCTTCCCTGATCATGAAGTCTCTACTGATTTCTCTTTGAGAACCGAGGTCGGTTCAAACCGCCGCCGTGAATCCGGCTGCGTCGAAATCAAAGGTCAACTCCGGCTTCGTTGTGGGCAACTATCAACCGGAACACTTGTTCCTTGGCTGCGCCTCGAATGTTGCGCTGCATCGCACTGACGCTGCCCGGCGCCACACGCGGAAGATCAGACGGTAGCCTGTTTCGACGACAGGCAAGAAGGGAGCTTCATGTTAACCGGAGCGACTTGCCGCCCGGGCCCCACTTGCTATTTCGAGTCCGCCGCCGGCGCAGCCGGCCTTCCAACACCCGTAAACCGTTCGATCACCGATTTCACGGCATCCCGCGCCTTGGTGTCCTTGAGCGATTCCAGCAGCTGCGAGGCGCCGGGTGAGCGGCGGATCAGGCTGTCGGGATCGGGGAAGACCAGCGGGTCGTCCCACGGGCCCTGCACGACGAACGGCAGGTCGAAGCCGGGCGGGGCGCCCGCCGCCGAGGTCAGGCTGGCGACGCCCTTGAGGTCGAATTCGCGGGTCGGCACCGAAGCGGTGCCGGTCAAGGTGAGGCGCGTCGTGGCGCTTTCGACGCGGACGTCCTCGGCGGTGGCGACGCCGTCGTTGAATTTTACCGAGACGGTGAGGTTGTCATAGGGCGTCGAGCCGGAGCGGAAATTGCCGCCGCCGGACAGCGGCCGGCGCTCCAGCCGCTTCAGCAGTTGCTCGACATTGAAGCCTGAGATGGCGCCGTCATGGCCGGTCAGGGTCGCGGTGCCGTCGAGCGAGGAGGCGAGGCCGAAGGGACTTGCGCCCGACGCCACCAGCGAGACGCTGAGATTGCCGCGGCCGGACAGCTTGTTGACGCCGAACAATTCGCTGGCGCAGGCCTGCAGGTCGACGTCGGTGAACTGCAATTGCGCCTTGACGTCGGCGACCGCATCCGAGCGCGCGATCCCGAACGAGCCCTTGGCGATGCCGCCGTAAACCTGCGCCTCGCCGACCGAAAGCGCCAGCGCGCCGCCGCGCAAGTTGGCGCCGAACGCGGTGCGGCCGAGTTTTGTCGGGCCGACGGTGACGCGTGCGGCCGACAGCCGCATGTCGAGATCGGTACTCGACAGCGAGTTGAGGTCGAACAACTGCCGGTTCCAGTCGCGGGCGCCGCTGGCGAGCAGGCGGAAGGTCGAGATGTAGGGCGTGAAATCCAGCGCGCCGGCGGCGAGCGTCGCCTGCAAGGTCTGGCGGCCGTTATTGGCAACGGTCATGACGCCTTCGGCGACGTTGCCGTCGAGTTCGACGTTGACATTCGTCAGCGCGACCGAGGCACCGACCACGTTGGCGCGCGCCTTCAGCGCGAAGCGGCCAAAGCCGCCGGCGCCGGGCACCGACTGTCCCATCCAGCGCAGCGCGTTGCGCAGCGACAGGCTGTCGACCGTCACGGTGCCTTCCATCAACATGCTGGTGCGGTTGGCGACGGTGCCGTCGAAAGCGAGCTTCAGCGGCGCCGAGGCCAGGCGAGCCTTGAGGCCGGAGCGATCGCCCGACAGCATCGCGACGAAATCGCTGGCCGAGATCGAGCCGTCGACGCGTTCGCCGCGCCAGTCGAATTGTCCGGTCGCGGCAAAGGAGCGCGAGATCGACGGCCAGGCCAGCGAGAGATCGATATCGCCGAGCAGTTCGGAGACGTGGTTGGTGGCGTCTTCGTAATTGAGCACGCCGTCCTGGATCCGGATTTCGGAGAACGACACCTGGTTCTCGGCGCCGGGCTTCATGGTGCGTGCGATGGTCTCGACGAACGGCGTCCAGTTGCTCTCGCCGTTGCCGTCCCTGACGACGCGGATATGCGGCCGCAGCATCATGACGTCGGCGATCTCGAAGCGCCGCAGCAATAGCGGCAGCAGGCGCAGGTTCGCGGTCAGCACGTCTACCTGAAGCGCGGGATCGGTGGTGGCACTGCCCTTCAGCCCGACGTCATGGAACGAGACATAGCTGCCCGGGAACACGGAGACATCGATCGCGCCGGTCACGACGAGGTCGAGCCCGGTGACGGCGCGAATCTGCGCTTCCACCGCCTCGCGCAGCGCATCCCGATTGAGGAACCAGGATGTCCCGACCAGGCCGATCAAAGCCACGCCGAGCAGTGCCGCGATCGGCATTCCCAGGCGCTTCATTCCTTGGGCCATCGTCAATGACATATCCGGGTCTAATAAACCGAAGTCTGGTTGAAGTTTTCAGGTCTGTGTTGATGGGGCAGGCGGCGCATTTATGGCGCCCATGCCAACCCACACAACTTGAAGGGTTTTCTTGACGCTTTCAAGGCCGTCTTCAACGCCATCCGCACCCCCGGGGCAAGGCCAAAGCAGCGAAATCCCCCGTCATTGACGCAGTGCGAAGATTTCGCCTAATAATCCCTGACAACGCGGGCCTTAAGCCGCCCCCTCCATCAGGTCATATTTCCATGAAAAAGGTTTACCCCGACGCCAAATCGGCACTCGAAGGCGTCCTCAAGGACGGCATGATGATCATGTCGGGCGGTTTCGGTCTGTGCGGTATTGCCGAGACCCTGTCGGACGCGATCCGCGAGTCCGGGGTCAAGGGCCTGACCGTCATTTCCAACAATGCGGGCGTCGACGGCATCGGACTGAGCCGTCTGCTGGAGACGCGGCAGATCAAGAAGATGATCTCGTCCTATGTCGGCGAGAACAAGCTGTTCGCGCAGCAGTACCTCGCCGGCGAACTGGAACTCGAATTCAATCCGCAGGGCACGCTGGCCGAGCGCATCCGCGCCGGCGGCGCTGGTATCCCGGCCTTCTACACCAAGACCGGCGTCGGCACGCTGATCGCCGAAGGCAAGGAAGTGAAGGAATTCGACGGCCAGAAATACATCATGGAACGCGGCCTGTTTGCCGACCTCGCCATCGTCCACGCCTGGAAGGGCGACACCGCCGGCAACCTGGTCTATCGCAAGACCGCGCGCAATTTTAACCCGATGATGGCAACGGCCGCGAAGGTCACCATCGCCGAGGTCGAGCATCTGGTGCCGGCCGGCGAGATCGATCCGGACCATATCCATACATCAGGCATTTTCGTTCAACGCATCGTCGACGTCGGCACCGGCAAGAAGCGGATCGAGTTCCGCAACACCCGCCCGCGCCCCGCGGCTTAAGACATACGCGCATGATCCGGAAAAGTGGGTACCGGTTTTCCGACAAGATCATGCGCCAAACAAAGACCACAGGAGAGCCTCATGGCCTGGACCCGTGAACAGATGGCCGCTCGTGCCGCGAAAGAGTTGCGCGACGGCTATTACGTCAATCTCGGCATCGGCATTCCGACGCTGGTCTCGAACTTCATCCCCGACGGCATCGACGTTTCCTTGCAGAGCGAGAACGGCATGCTCGGCATGGGACCGTTTCCCTACGAGGGCGAGGAAGACGCCGACCTGATCAACGCCGGCAAGCAGACGGTGAGCGAACTGCCCGACACCAGCTATTTCTCCTCGGCGGACTCCTTCGCCATGGTGCGCGGCGGCCATATCGATCTCTCGATCCTCGGCGCGATGCAGGTCGCCCAGAACGGTGACCTCGCCAACTGGATGATCCCCGGCAAGATGGTCAAGGGCATGGGCGGCGCGATGGACCTCGTCGCCGGCGTCAAGCGCGTCGTCGTCGTGATGGAGCATTCCGCCAAGGACGGCGCCAAGCTGCTGAAGAAGTGCAACCTGCCGCTGACCGGCGAGAAGGTCGTCGACATGGTGGTGACGGATCTCGCGGTCTTCACCATCGACAAGCACGGCAAGGACGGCATGGCGCTGATCGAACTCGCCGACGGCGTCACGCTCGACGAAGTGAAGGCCAAGACCGAAGCCGAGTTCCGCGTCGCGCTGAAGAACGCGTAAGCGAAAATTGAATACCTGTCGTCCCGGCCTTGAGCCGGGACCCATACGCCGCGGCCTCTCGTTAAGACGAGAACGGAGCGGCTTTCTTTTAAACAACAGATGACCGGGATTATGGGTCCCTGCGTTCGCAGGGACGACAGCTCGCGATCATGTAGCCCGGATGAGCGAAGCGACATCGGGGATCACTCCAACACCGCCCCGGATATCGCTGCGCTCATCCGGGCCACAAGGACTTCACGCCTCGATGGCGCCCTTGATGCGTTTTCGCGTCAGCGGCAGATCGCGCAGCCGTTTGCCGGTGGCGTTCGCAATCGCATTGGCGATGGAAGCGGCGGCCGGGCCCTGGCCGGTTTCGCCGCTGCCGAGGAACGGCTGGCCGGGACGGTTGATGATGTGGACGTCGACTTTTTCGGGCACGGCGTCGAAGCGCAGGATCGGGTAGGTTTGCCAGTCGACGCTGGTGATGCGCGTGTCGTCAAACGTCACGCTCTCATAGAGCGTCCAGCTCATCGATTGCAAAATCGCGCCCTCGATCTGGTTGGTCAACCCGTCCGGATTGACGACTTGCCCGCTGTCGACCGCCGCCACCGCGCGCACCAGCCGCGGCCGGCCGGTCTGCTTGTTGACCTCGATCTCGGTGGCAATGGCGCAATAGGCGGCGAGATTCTTGTAGCGCGCAAAGGCAAAGCCGTAGCCGCGATCCGGCGACGCCTTTTGACCTTTCTGCCAGCCGAATTCCTTTGCGGCCTTTTCGATCACATCGCGCCCGCGCGCATCCTCGAGATGCTTGAGCCTGAACTCGACCGGATCGGCGCCGGCCGCAAGCGCGAGTTCGTCCATGAAACTCTCGATCGAGAACACGTTGTGATAGGCGCCGAGGGCGCGCATCGCCGAAATCCGCAGCGGCATTTTGGGGATGAAGTGATGCACCACCTTCGCGTTCGGAAACTTGTAGAACGGGATCGCGTTGCGGTCGCCGCCGCCTTCCGGCAGCGGCAGCGGTTTGGGCGCCGGCACCGCGAACGGCTGCGCCAGATGCTGAGCCACCAGCATCGAGCCCGCACCGCCCGGCCGCATCGAATGGGTGTTGCTCCAGACCTCGAAGTTCCAGTCGACGATGGCGCCGTTGCCGTCGATCGAAGCCTTCAGCTTCGTCACCATCGCCGGGCCGAACGGCTCCCAAGCGTGCTCCTGCTCGCGCATCCACTGCACGCGCACGGGAACGCCGGGCATCGCGCGCGCGATTAACGCAGCGTCGGCCGCGGCGTCGTCGGCGCCGTTATGGCCGTAACATCCGGAGCCCTCGACATGGATCAGCCGGACGCTGGCCGGCGGCACCTTCAACATTTCGGCAATGCCGGCGCGATCGGGGTAGACGCCTTGCGTATGCGTCCACACCGTCATCGTGTCGTTGATCGTTTGCGCCACGGCGCAGGACGGGCCGATCGAGCCATGCGCCTGATAGGGCCGCGTGTAGCTCGCCTCAAGCGTCTTTGTGCCGGATGCCGACGGATTGCTTTGCTGATAGATGACCGTGTCCTGCGAAGGCAGGGCGGTAATCACGTTTGGCAGGTCGTCCTGTTTTGGCAGCTGCGCGGTCTCGCGCCATTTCGCGACGCTTGCGAGCGCGCGCATCGCCTTGACCGCCTGGTACTCCTTCGTGGCGACCACCGCGAGGAAATTGCCGTCGCGCACGATCTTGACGACGCCGGGCAGCTTTTCGATCGCGGCCGTATCAAGCGCGACCAATTCCGCGCCGTAGCTCGGCGGCCGTACGACGCGGGCATGCACCATGCCGGGCAGTCGCATGTCCTGGATATAGGCCGCGCCGCCTGTAACTTTGGCCGGAATATCGACGCGCGGGATCGGCTGTCCCATGATCTGATAGCTCGCGGGATCCTTCAGCTTCGATTTGGCCTGCGCCTGAACGTGCAGCATGTCGCCGGCGACGAGTTCGCCGTAACCGAGCTTGCGGCCGTCGGCGGCGATCACGGTGGCGTTTTCGGTCTTCAGGGATTCGGGCGGCAGTTCGAGCCGCCGCGCGGCTTCCGCGACCAGGAGTTCGCGAACCTGCGCCGCCGCGTTCTGGATCGCGGTGCCGCTGTACTTCATCGAGTTGCTGCCGGACGTGTAGCCTTCGTTGGCGGTGCGGCGCGTATCGGCGGTGATGACGTTGACGGACTTGAAGGGCACGTCGAGTTCTTCGGCCGCGATCTGCTGGAATGCAGTCTTGAAACCCTGGCCGAGTTCGGCCTTGCCGGTGAGGGCGGTGATGGTGCCGTCGGCGTCGATGCGAATCCAGGCGTCGAGATAGGGCGACGTGGCGAGACTTCCAGGTGGCTTCGGCGCGGCGGTCTGATCGTCGGCAAAAGCATCGCCGAGCGAGAAGCTGACGATCAGCGCGCCGCCGCCGGCGAGCACGCTGCGACGACTGAAATCGACGGGGCCGTTCATGGCGCGCTCCTCTGTCCCGGTGAAGCGTCGGCGGTCTGCATCAGATGGCTGGCACGATGCACGGCGCGCAGGATCCGCATATGCGTGCCGCAGCGGCAGAGGTTGAGCTGGAGCTCGGCGCGGATTTCGGCATCGGTCGGCTTGGAATTCCGCTGCAGCAGCGCCTGCGCCCGCATCATCATGCCGGCGATGCAATAACCGCACTGCGCCGCCTGCTCCTCGATGAAGGCACGCTGGATCGGCGCCGGAGCGTCGACCGTGCCGAGGCCTTCCAGCGTGGTGACCTTCTTGCCTTCCAGCAGCAGCACGGGCGTGACGCAGGACAGCACCGCCTTGCCGTCGACGATGACGGTGCAGGCGCCGCACTGGCCGAGCCCGCAGCCGAATTTGGCGGCGTTGAGTTTTAGATCCTCGCGCAGCACGTAGAGCAGCGGCGTATCCGGGTCGGCGTCGATCTTGTGATCCCCACCATTGACCTTCAATGTCATCATGGCTTGTCTCCTTGAAGGGATACGGTCTGGGTTCGCCGGGCATCGCGGACGATGTCTGATGTGTTGGTCCATGCAGGCTGGTTGCCGAAACGCGTGCGCAGATAATCCAGCAAGGCTGCGATCTGCTCGTCGCTCATGCTGTCGGCAAAGCCCGGCATGATCGGGCTGCGTTCGCCCGCGGTCGGACGAATGCCCGACAGCACGATATTGGCGGCGTTGCGCGCATCGGGGCTGGTGAGGGCGGTACTGAGTGCAAGATTGATTCCGCCATACGGCGGCGCGCGGTCGGTGGCGTGGCAGGGTGCGCAGGCGGCGACATAGAGCTGCGCGCCGGTCGTGGTGCCGCCATTGGCGGGTTGCACCGGCTTTGAACTGACCCGCGCCAGCACCTCATCGCCGCGGAGCTTGCGCTCTTCGGTCGGCGTGCCGAACACGCCGGCCATATAGGTTGCGATGGCGCGGACATCGCTCTCGGGCACTTCGGACAGGTTGCTGACGACCTCGGCCATCGGCCCGCGCGCGACGCCGTGGTCGGGATGCCAGCCTTGCCGCAGATATTGGAATAGCGCGTCCGCATTCCACGGTACCGGTGCCGACGACTGGCTGTTGATCGCGTAGGCGTGCCAGTTATCGACGTCACCGCCGGCAAAGGAGACCTGCGTTTTCTCCGCGCCGAGCGAATTGCGCGGCGTGTGGCAGGCGCCGCAATGCGCGAGGCCCTCGACCAGATAGGCGCCGCGATTCCATTCCGCGCTCTTCGTCGTATCAGGCTGATAGCTGCCATGGCGCAGGAACAGCAGTTTCCACCCGGCAACGGCGATGCGCTGGTTGAACGGAAACGCCAGATCGTTCTCGCGGGCAGGGGCGCGAACCGGCTGCCGTGTCATCAGGTAGGCATAGAGCGCGCGATCGTCGTCGTCGGAGACGTGGGTGAAATGGTCATAGGGAAAGGTCGGATAGAGATGCTGGCCGTCGCGGTTGACGCCGGACTGCATGGCGCGGCGGAACGCGGCCTCCGACCAGCGGCCGATGCCGGTCTCGGGATCGGGCGTGATGTTCGAGGAATAGATGGTGCCGAACGGCGTCGGCACCGCAAGGCCGCCGGCAAAATCCCTGGCCCCGCGCACGGTGTGGCAATCGTTGCAATTGCCGATCGCGGCGAGGTCGCGGCCGTGCTTGATCAGCGCGTTGTCAAATGATTGCGGCGCAGGCGGTTCGACGGCTGATATCGCCGGCCGCCAGACGATCGCGACCGCCGCCACTGCTCCCGCGATCACGCCTGCTGCAACGATGCCCCCGATGATCCGCAGCGATGCCATTGGATTTCGCGCCTGTTGTTAATGCGCCTTGACACCCGATGTTGTAGCACGGGCATCAAGGCCATTGTTTCACTAAGTCGATATCGCGGGCGCTGTTCCCGCTTCTTCTGGATGGCGCCGCCGTCAGCCGTGATTTAGCCTTGGGCGGTAGCGACATCCTCCAGGCCGCGATTGCGCGGTTCCACGCCCCAGGCCCACACCACCACGATCTGGATGACGACCAGGCCGATCATCAGCCAGACCACGCCCGGTAGCTGGTAGGACGCCATCAGCGCGCCGACGATGAAGGGCGAAACCACGGTCGCGCCGCGTCCGAGCGTGTTGCAGATGCCGTTGGCGCGCAACCTGATCTCGGTCGGGAACAGCTCCGGCGTATAGACGCCGAACAGGATTGCGGTCTGGACATAGATCGCGACGATCAGCACGAAGCCGACGCTGAGCACGATGGTCGGATCGGCGCCCGCATGGAAGCGGGCGTAGATGTAGCCCGTGACGATGGTGACGACCGAGGCGCCGATGATGCTCCAGCGCCGTCCGATCGCATCGGACAGATAGGCGCCGAGCGCGCAGCCGACCAGCGACCCCGCCGACAACACCAGCGTATAGGCGAGCGAGTTGGCGATGGTCAGCCCCTGGCGCAGAAAAAACTGCGGCAGGAAGATCACGAAGCCGAAGATCAGGGTGTTGATCGTGATCAGCACCCAGGAGCCGACGATCAGCCGTTGTAGCAGCGGCGGCTTCAGCATGTCCATGGCGGCGACCTGCGCGACCGGAGGGGGCAGCACCACCGACGGCAGCGTACCGCCGGCGGCGGATTCCTTTTCGATTGTTTGCATCAGCGCTTCGGCTTCCGCTGTGCGGCCCTGCGACTCAAGCCAGCGCGGCGATTCCGGAAGGTTCTTGCGCAGATACCAGACGATGAGCGAGCCGATGCCCGCGATGACGAACATCGGACGCCAGCCCCAGGCCGGGATGATGAGATAGCCGAGCAGCGCGGTCACCGGAAAACCGGCCACCACGACGAATGCCATCATCGACAGCCAGCGTCCGCGCGTCTTCGGCGGCACGAACTCGGTCAGCGTCGAATAGCCGACGACGATTTCGGCGCCGAGGCCGAGGCCCTGGACGAAGCGGCAGACGATCAGCTGGTTCATGTCCTGCGCAAAGGCCGCGGCCAGCGACGCCAGTCCGAAGATCAGCAGGTTGATCTGATAGGTGAAGCGACGCCCCATCTTGTCGCCGACAAATCCGGTAATCAGCGCGCCCAGCGTCATGCCGACAAAGGTCAGCGAAATGAATTGCAGGTTTTCCGGACCGGTCGAGAATTTGGACTGGATCGTGGAGGCCAGCACGCCGCCGGCGATGTAGAGATCGTAGCCGTCGAAGAACATGCCGGCGCCGACCAGCCAGAAGATCTTGTAATGAAACGGCGAGATCGGCAGCCGGTCGAGACGCGCGCCGGCGTTTACTGCGTCAGCCATATCAAGTTTCCCCCTTTGAGTGCGGCACTTGTCTTCTCCGGACAGTGGCCGTTGGTTGTTGTTAGTTCAGTCGTCGTTGTGTCGCCGTGTCGCGGTACCAGTCGAACGGCTGGTCATGGGTCGCGACCATCACGCTCTTGGTGTTGAAGTGATCGTCAAAGCTCTCGGTGCCGCATTCGCGGCCGATGCCTGAAGTCGTCGACGCCGCCCCAGGGCGATGCTGGATCAAGACGGTGATGATCGTTGATCCAGACAATGCCGGCCTTCACGGCGGACGCCACGCGATGGGCGCGGCCGACGTCGCGGGTGCGGATCGCGGCCGCGAGGCCGAACGGTGAATCATTGGCGAGACGCAGCGCGTCGGCCTCGTCCTTGAACGGCGTCACTGACGTGAACGGGCCGAACACTTCTTCCTGAAAAATACGCATGTCGGATTTTACGTCGGCGAAAACCGTTGGTTCGACGAAATAGCCGTTGTCGTGGCCGGCGACTTTGGCGGCAACGCCGCCGGTCACCAGCCGCGCGCCGTCTTCTCGACCGAAGCGCGAATAGGTCAGCACGCGGTCGCGCTGCCGCGCCGAGATCACCGGGCCGAGTTGTGTCGCGGGATCGAAGGGATCGCCGATGCGGATGGTCTGCGTCTTGGCTCGCAGCTTCTCGACGAATTCGTCATAGATCGAGGCCTGCACGATATGGCGGGAGGCGCACACGCAGGTCTGGCCGGCGCCGATGAAGGCGCCAAACGCGGCATAATTGACCGCGCGTTCGACGTCGAAATCGTCGAACACCATCACCGGCGTCTTGCCGCCGAGCTCCATGGTCTGGTGCGCGAACACCTTTGCCGCGGCGCCGCCCGCGATGCGGCCGGCTTCGGTGCCGCCGGTCAGCACCAGCTTGTTGATGTCGCCATGTTCGGCCAGCATCTTGCCGGCGCTCTGGCCGAGGCCGAGCACGATGTTGAAGACGCCGGGCGGCAATCCCGCTTCGGTGAAGATCTGCGCCAGCTTCAGCGTCGTCAGCGGCGTATATTCCGACGGCTTGACCACGGTGACGCAGCCGGTCGCCAGCACGGCGGCGAGCGACTTGCACAGGATCATCAGCGGATGGTTGAACGGGGTGCAGTTGGCGACGACGCCGATCGGCGTGCGCAGCGTGTAATTCAGGTACGAGCCCTCGACCGGGATCACGGAATCGCGGCGCGCCAGCGCAAGTCCCGCATTGTAGCGGAAGAAATCCGGCAGCCGTGATAGCTGCGCGCGCGTCTCGTTGACCGGGCGGCCGTTGTTGAGCGTCTCCAGCCGGTACAGCGTGTCGAGATTGGCCTCGAAGGCATCGGCGAGGCGATTGACCAGCCTCGCGCGCGAGCGCGTGTCCATGCCGCCCCATGCCTTGCCTTCGAAGGCGGCGCGCGCGCTCTTCATGGCGCGGTCGATATCAGCGGCGGTCGAATTCGGAATCCGCGCGATGACGTCGCCGGTGGCGGGATTGCGCACGTCCAGCATCTCGCCGGAGCCGGCCTCGATCTCGCGGCCGTCGACGAAATTGCCGTGGATTTCGACGTCGGTTGTCGCGGGTTTTGAAGGAATGTTCATGCTTCCCTCCCGTCGAGCACCACGGCGTTGCGCTTCAGCGCCGGCAGCACGCGCTTTTCGGTCTGTGCGATATGCGCCTTGATGATGCGGGCGGCGGTGCGTGCTTCGCGGCGCTGCATCGCCTCGATCAAGGCGACATGTTCGGCGACGAGTTGCTTCGGATCGTGGCCTTTCACGTTGGCGACGCTGACGCGCACCAGCCGGTCGGCCTGTCCGATCAGGTCGCACAGCGCCGTCGCCATCCGGCGGTTTCCGGAAGCGTGCGCCAGGGCGGTATGGAAGCCGCGGTTATAGGCGATGAAGTCTTCATGATTGCCGGCAAAGCGGCGGAACACGTTCAGCGACTTCAGCACATCGTCGCTGGCATTCTCGATCGCCTCGGCGACACAGGCCGGCTCCAGCGCCAGCCGAAATCGCAGCAGATCGCGCGCATCGGCCAGCGAGATCGGGTTGACGCGATAGCCCTGGCGCGGCTGCACGGTGACGAGATGCTCGCGCTCCAGCCGCAATAGCGCTTCCCGCACCGGCTGACGACTGACCGCATAGCGTTCGGCGAGGTCCTGTTCGCGCATATCATCACCCGGCGCGAAGTGGCAGGTTAGAATATCAGAGCGCAGGCTATCGTAGACATTGTCGCGTAAAAGCATCGAAATCCCTTCCCGGATGTCCACTATCTTGCAGTCGTGAAATATCACGTCAAGGCCTAAAGGCTTGAATTGCGCGCGTTTTGATTTATCAATCCGCACATAAGCGCGCTAAAAGGGCGCCTGAAGTCATTTGAAAGTGAGCAATTGAGATGGATTCCCGGATGGACAGGCTTTTCGCCAACGGCACCGTGAATGCTGCGCAGTCCGGCGAAGGAACGCCGCTGTTCCTGTTCCACTCGCTATTGTCGGATCGGGCGAGTTTTGACGCCATCGTCCCGGAGCTATCAAAATCGTTCCGCGTGATCGTTCCGGAATTGCCGGGCTTTGGCCTCTCGCAGCCCGTAACCGGCGGTCTCGCTGCGGTCGCCGACCGGATGGCGGAAGCGGTGAAGGACGCTGCGCAAGGCAAGGACGCCATCGTGCTCGGCAACGGCTATGGCGGGTTCGTCGCATTGCAGATGGCTATTCGCCGTCCCGCCATCGCCAGCAGGTTCGTGCTGGCCGATTGCGGCGCGGCGTTTTCGGAGCCGGGGCGCGAAGCTTTTCGCAACATGGCGGCGGCGTCAAAGGCAAAGGGGCTGTCGGCGATCACGGATGTCGCGATGCGCCGGTTGTTCGCGCCGGACTTTCAGGCCGCGCATCCCGACCTGATGGCCGATCGCCGTGCGGCGTTCCTGCGCACCGACCTCGATGTGTTCTGTGGGGCCTGCGACGCGCTGGCGAGCCTCGATCTGCGGCCCGAGCTCGGCAAGGTGAAGGCGCCGGTGCTGGTATTGGTCGGCGAGCACGACGAGGCGACGCCGCCGCCGATGTCGCACGAACTGGCAGGCCTGCTGCCGCAGGCGCATCTCGAGATCATCCCAGGCTGCGCCCATGTGCCGCAACTGCAGTCGCCGAAACTGTTTCTGGACGTGATCGGCGATTTCCTGCCGGCGACCACTTCCGCGCCGGTGTGATCAATCGAGAGCTTGTTTTTGCCGACAATTTGAGCAGCACGTCTCCTGTTACCGTTCGACCTTGGCAGCCTTCCTGCCTAGTCTTGTCATGAGCGGAGAAAATGCTGATGCGTGAGGTTCTGGACTATTGCAGCGGTGGGGTGGAGCTGAAGGTGCCCGAGGGGACGCTGATCCTGCATGAGGGCGGCAAGACCGGGCACCTGTTCGTGCTGATGGCGGGCAAGCTCGAAGTCATCAAGGGCGACATCACTGTCGCTGTCCTGACCGAGCCCGGCGCGATGCTCGGCGAAATGTCGGTTCTGCTGGACCAGCCGCATACCGCGACCGTTCGTGCGGCGTCGGACTCGATCATCTACGAGTTCGACGACGCCGCGTCATTTCTGCGCGACCAGCCGGCGGTGGCGCTGTTGGTCGCGCGGCTATTGGCCCAGCGCCTCAATGTCGCAACCACCTATCTCGCCGACCTGACGCACCAGTATGCCGACCATGGCAGTCACCTCTCGATGGTGAGTGAACTCCTGCACAGCATGATCAACCTGCCGCCGTCGCAGGTCGCGCCAGGCTCGGATCGGCAATCCGACCCAAGGATGTAAGCCAGGGCGGCACGATCTCGATCGGCGCGGCCGGCCGCTGCAGCGGTGCCTTGAGGTCGATCGATTGGGCTGATTCCGCCGACAGCCAGAATGCCTCGCCTTCATCGATATCGAGCACGATGTAGACCGGCGGCCGTCCGGGCTGCAGGCCGGCATTGAACACCCAGGTGTCGCCGAGCCGGTCGAACCACGATCCATCGGGAATGAACGGCGACTGGTGCACATGGCCCGAGATCACCATCGAAGGCTGGTAGCGCGCGATCCATTGCACCAGTTCGACATCGCCGAAGAACCGCTTGCCGCCCCAACTGGTCGGCGAATTGGCCGGCGGCGCGTGATGCACCCAGACCCAGCGTTTCAGACGCTTCGCGGCGGCATCGCGAAGCTGGTCCTCGATGCGCTGCTTGACCAGCGGGCCGTCCCACCACGGGCACACCGTGAGGAAGGTATCTCCGATGGTGAGATTGTCACCGTCGCAGGCGATGCCGAGTTCGCGGACTTCGCCGACCCAGCGTGAAATCTTCTCGCCCTCGGGGCTGCGTTCGTCGAGGTCGTGATTGCCCGAGCAGAGAATGACGCGGGTCAGGCCCGACAGCAGCGACAGGTATTTTTTCACCACCAGGATTTGGGCGCGAAAATCCACGATCGAGCCGATGTCGAGCGCGTCGCCCGCGAAGATGACGAGGTCGAATTCGGGGGCTGCCGAGAGCAGCCAGTCGAATTGCGGCAACGAATAATGCAAATCGGCGACGACAAGAGCGCGCATAATCGATCGGTCCAAAATGCCCAGGAAATAGGCGATCCGGGTGCGGATGCATTCAGGCAGGTGAATTCGAGCAAAAATTGTGCCGTAGTGCGCGCGATCACGCGCGACACATGCCCGCAGCGTGGGGGGCATCGCCATTGGGGGCCTCATGGTTCGAGACGCGCGAAGACGCGCGGCGTTAGCGGCGTCTCGAAGGATGACTCCATTGCATCGGAGACTGCGCTAGGCTCGTACCACCGCGTGCGGAAACACCACCTCGATCAGCGTGCCGGAACGGCCGCCGGTCTTGATCTGGAATTTGGCGCGGTTGGCTTCGACCAGCGCCTTGGTCAGCGACAGGCTGACGCCGCTGTCCGAAGTCTGATCCGACAGCGCCTGGGTCCGGAATGGCTCGAGCGCACGGGCGACTTCATTGTCGTTGAGGCCGTTGCCGGTATCGCGGACCCGCAGCATCACCTCGCCGAAATCGGACAGCGCCGTGGAGACGATGACCTGGCCGCCGGCATTGGCGAGATGGATCGAATTGCCGATCAGGTTCAGCGTGATCTGGCGCAGCGCGCGGGCGTCGGCCACGACCGGCGGCAGCGTATGAGCCAGCGAGGTGCGGATGATGATGCGTTCGCGGTTGGCCTGCGGCTGCATCACGGCGACGCAGCTCTCGACCAGCTCATTGAGATTTTGCGCGGTGAAGGCGAGGTCGAGCTTGCCGGTTTCGATCCGCGACAGGTCGGAGAGGTCGTTGATGATGGCGATCACGCGTTCGCCGGAGGCGCGGATGTCCTTCATGTATTCGACATAGCGCTCGTTGCCGAGCGCGCCGAAGCGCTCGCCGATCATCACTTCGGCAAAGCCGATGATGGCGTTGAGCGGCGTGCGCACCTCGTGGCTGATGCGGGCCAGCACGTCGGCTTTCGCGGTGCCGGCGCGCTCGGCCAGCCGCCGCGCCTCGCGCAATTCGTTCTCGGTCTTCTTGGCCTGCGACAGGTCGCGGAACACCGCGAAGAAATTCGGTCCATCGGCGCGGGTGCGGCCCATCGTCATCGACAGCGGGATGATGCCGCCCTTGCTCTCGCGGCCCAGCACCTCGCGGCCGTGATCGAGCAGGCTGGCGACGCCGGTCGATTTGATGCCGGCGAGATAGTCGAACACCGCGTGCCGGCTTTCCGGCGCGAACAGGTCCGCCAGATTGCGCCGCGCCATTTCGTTGCCGTCATGGCCGAACAGCGCTTCGGCGCTGCGGTTGCACGAATGGATATTGCCTTCGGCGTCGAACATCACGATGCCTTCGGCCGTGGTGTCGAGGATGGCGCCGAGTTCTTCGGCGTAGCCGTTATCGACCGGCGCGGATTCTTGCGGGCGTTTTTCGGCGATCGGTGATGCGGCTGGCGGCAGCTGTGCGAGCGCGGCCGCAACGGCCTCGCCTTCATGGCGCGTGCCGGAGAAGATCAAGGCCAGCGCGGAATCGCCGTCCCAGGAAATCGTGTAGAGGCGGGCAGCGGCCGCCGCCGGCGGCGCGTGTTGATCCGAAGGCTGGCTCGCCGAAATCGTCACTGGCGTGCCGGTGTCCGAGGTCGAGGATACGGTGGAGACGCCGGGTTCGACATAGAGCGCGTCGAGGCCGCCGGCATCTTCCAGCGCATGCAGGCCCGGATAGCCCATCTGTGTCAGGAAGGCGGGGTTGGCATAGAGCAGGCGGTCGAGCCGGTAGATCAGGATGCCCACCGGCAGCAAATCGAGCAGCGCCTTGTCGCGCCTCCCTTCGCCGCGCGCGGGCGGTTCTGGCGGCGCCAGCCATTCCGGCGTCTCGGTGGCTGGCGTTTCGCGCGAGCCTTCGAAGGCGACGACCGGCGCGGATTTTTCGACGACGGTCTCGTCGATACCGGTGATATCCGCTCCCTCGCTGCCGTTCTCGGTGTCGAGCCGCGCCGACAATTGCCGCGCCAGTTCGTTGAAGGCGCTGTTTTCAACCGGGCTCAGCGACGGCGGCCTGGCGTCGCCGGGCGGGCGGAATGGCAAGACGTTCTTCGACGCGTCCGCGGGCGCATCGTTCAGAATTTCCATGGGCGTTTCCGCTGGCAAATCCTCTGATAAATCCTTGCCAAATTCCTGGGCAGATTCCTGGGGAGGTTCCACGGCGGTTTCCAGATCGGTTTGGTGTGAAGTCTCTGATGCTGCCGGGTCAGTCGATTTTGCAAAGGGAGGTGACGCAACGCCGCTCGGGTCGGGAAAGTCTTCCAGAGGCACTTCCGCAGGTGGTTCGTCCGGGGCAGGGCCGGCCTGTACGATATCCGCCGACCATGGCGGCGGCGGGGCGGCGCTGTCGGACGACTTGGGGCTGTCCTGATCCATCTGCCACGTGAAGCGCAGTGGCAGGCGGGGTGAGTTCGGAAGTGGTTCGTCGAGCGACGATGGCGCCGTGCCGTCTGCGGGTTCGTCGGCAACCGCTTCGACATAGAGCGACGGTTCTTGCGCTTCGGCGTGCGGCGCCTCGAGCGGTGTGGCTTCGACATGCGGCAGATCGAGTTGCAGCACGCTTCCCAGATCAGGCTCGGATGTTTCGTTCGCAGTGGGCTGTTCGGCCGGTGCCGTCAGCGGCTCGGCGAATGCGTCGAACAACGCAAACTCCGCGGGCGCTTCGCCCGACTGTGACGGCTGTTCGTAAGCCGGTGCAGGCTCTGCAGCGACAGGCGTCGCTGCTTCGGCCGCGGCAACAGGCGGCGCGGACGACGTGTCGTCGACCGCGCGCTTATGCACGATCGGCGTGGCGCCGGGAGAGATCAGTGCGATCGTGCCGGCGGCAATCAGAGTGCCGTGGTTGCCGTCGGGGAAATCGAACCGCGCGCAGCCGCAGGTCGCGAGCATGCCGGGCGCCGCGCCAAAACCTTGCAGCCGCTCCAGACGGATGGCGCCGCCCGCGAGCAGCCGGCCCGAGAGCCGCGCGACCTGGCGGCGATGCCGGTCGGCCGGTCCGAAAATTCTGTTCCCCAGTTCCGCGCCATCCGCCGCGCCGAACACGGCGGCGCCCGCCGGATTGGCCCACAGGATTCGGCTGCCGTCGGCCGACCACAGCCATGCGGGCAGGGGGCTCGCCGCATAGGCCGCCAAACGCGGATCGCCGGATGCCTGCAACTGAAATTCCGCAAAATTCATCGCGATTATATGTCGGTCCGGGCACAGGAATTGGCAGCCAAAATACTGACAGCCTCTGGGGATCGTTAGTATCGCAAGCGGGGAGCGGCAGGTCCACGGCCGGGCCAGACCGGCTGGCGGCCAAAGCCGGGATAACCTTAATCCGGGACGCCGAACCTTCGGCCACCTGCCGCGTTGGGCTGCCGCAAGCGGCCGCCAGCGGTCCACGATGGGGAACCTTTTGGACGCTGCGTCATGCCGGCGAGGCCATTTAGCGATACCCGGGTAGTCCCCATTCCCCGCCAACCCACAGGAGTGGACCATGAGCGACGAACGTTTCGAGATCCCGAAGGAAATGCGGACGATGGCGGAAGCGAGCTTCGATCAGGCCCGCAAGACATTTGAAAAGTTCGTGGCCTCGGCGCAGGCGACCGCCGGCTCGATCGAGGAGCGCGGCGAGACGGTGCGCGCTGGCGCCAAAGACATCGGTGCCAAGGCTGTCTCCTATGCCGAACAGAACGTGCAGGCCTCGCTCGACTATGCGCAGTCGCTGCTCAAGGCCAAGGATCTGACCGAGGTGATGCGGCTGCACAGCGAATATGTGCAGGGCCAGATGCGCTCGCTGGCGCAGCAGGCCAGCGAGATGGGCCAGATCGTCAGCAAGGCCGCGATGGACGCCGCCAAGCCCAAGCACTGAGGCTTCTGCGAGGAACGTAGCGCAAGGGGCGTGTTGCAAGGGATGTGCAACCGTTGGGTAACCCGGATTGGAACTGCATCCTGTCCGGGTCACGTATGCGGCAATGCACTAGAAATTGCGTTGCGTTGCACAAATTTGACACGATACGGGTGCTATTAGGGCAGGCCCGTGGATGGGCGCTTCCATGAGTTTGAGTACGTGACCCTCCGGCGTTGTGGCCGCTTGGCTGCCCGGCGTCCGCGAGGGGGGAATCCCGTTAAACCCCATTGTGAAGGATGCATGCCGTGACCAGCTCCACCGATCCCTTCTCCGCCTCCATCATCCCCTTCGAAGTCCCCGAGCAGATGCGCGCGTTTGCCGAAAAGGGCGTTTCGCAGGCCCGCGACAACTACGCCAAGTTCAAGGACGCCGCCGAGACCCATAACGGCACCATCGAGGCGGTATTCACCACTGCCAGCAAGGGTGCCAGCGAGTACTCGGCCAAGGTGGTCGAGTTCTTCAAGGCCAACACCTCGTCCTCGCTCGACTTCGCGCAGGAACTGTTCGGCGTGAAGACGCCGGCGGCTGCGATGGAGCTGTGGACCTCGCACGCCAAGAAGCAGTACGAGACGCTCTCGGCCCAGGCCAAGGAGCTCGCCGAGCTCGGTCAGAAGGTCGCCAGCGAGACCGTCGAACCGATCAAGGCCTCGGCCTCGAAACTCTACAAGCCGGCCGCCTGATCGACCGGCAGCCATCAAGAAAGGCCCGGGCCGGTCGCCCGGGCTTTTTGCTGTCTCGGTTGCTGTCCTGGCATGATTTCAGCGGTATTTCGGCCGGTTTACCCCGTCTGCAATTGAACGCGCATAGCCTGCCCGACGACCATATTCAGTGGCTTACCGGCCTTGCCAAAGCGGAGCGTTGCACCTAGTTTCCGCCGAATTCGAGGACCCCCTCCTTAAGGGGCCTCGCAAAGGATGCAGTTGTAGCTCAGTTGGTTAGAGCGCCTGTCTGTGGAACAGGAGGTCGGTGGTTCGAGCCCACCCAACTGTACCACCCTCACACCGGTCAAATCTTCACCTCGGCTGCTGCGACACCTGCGCTGTGGCGTGCGATCCACCCCTGCTTGCGAATCCCCGGCCATTCACCCACAATTCGCGGAATTATTGGGCGCTGGGAGGATTGATGACCGCTTTTCGGATCAGGAATTTTCATTTTGGATTGATGTTGGCAACGGCGCTCTCGGTTTCGATGTGGTCCGGTGCAAGCCAAGCTTATACCCCCGAACAGGAGCAAGCCTGCACCGGCGACGCGTTCCGGCTCTGCAGTTCTGATATTCCCGACGTCGCGCGCGTGACCGCCTGCATGGCCCGCAACAAGTCGCAGCTCTCGCCGGCCTGCCGGGCGCAGTTCAGGGCGGGTCCCGAGCCGGAAGAAGTCGCCGCGGGCGCACCCACCAACATCAGGCCGGTGGCGCGGAAGCCGGTTGCCAGCAAGGCGCGCAAGCCGGCGGCCAAGAAGCCTGCCAAGCCGAAGAAACCTGCCGCGACCTGATCGCGGCGCGCCGTTTCAAGTCCCTAGCGTGCGACAGACCGACGCCTTGCGGTGCCGTGGCTTATGAACATCTCCTGAGATCGGAGACGTTCATGAGCAACCACCAGGAAGAACTCGACCGGCATTTTGCCTGGTTCGAAGCCAAACTGCCGCCGCGGCCGGCGAGGTTCGTCGGCTGGCTGCGCCAGCCTTCGTCGCGCTATGCCAGGATACCGCTCGCCGTTCTCCTGATCCTCGGCGGTATCTTCAGCTTCCTGCCGGTGCTCGGAGTCTGGATGCTGCCGCTCGGACTCCTTTTGTTCGCGCAGGATGTGCCGGTGCTGCAGAAGCCGATGGCGCGGTCGCTTGGATGGATCGAGCGCAAATGGATCGAACGCCAGCGCACAAAAAGCACGCACTGAGCCGATCAAGCCATTCCGGCGACTCCCTTTTTGGTTGTATCGCACCGCCCGGTGTGACTCAAAAAGCAGCCTTGGTGGCAAATCAGTGGCTTCATCACGGCAATCCAAAAATTTTTCTTTAACGAATCAGCGCGCTGATTCATTTTCGGCTTCTGGGGTCAATCTGGAGGCCAAGGTATGAACGTCATAGTTTTCGCTTCGCGTAAGGGGGGCTCGGGGAAAAGCACCCTTGCTGCTCATCTCGCAGCGCATGTCCACAAGGCAACGAAACCCATCCTTTTGATCGATGCCGATCCGCAGGGTTCGTTGACTCTCTGGCACAAGCTGCGCGGCACCAACGAACCGCCGATCAAGGCGGCCGTGAATTCCGTCAGCGGCATCATTGCGGCAGCCAAGCGTGACGGTGTGGAATGGGTATTCATCGACACGCCGCCGAATCTTTCGGCCGTCGTCGACGACGCCATCCGGAACGCCACGATGGTGATCATTCCGGCGCGGCCCGGCGTGTTCGACGTCAACGCGGTGCAGGAAACGATTTCGACCTGCCGTTCGGCGCGCAAGCCTTATGCGGTGGTGATCAACGGCGCGCCCGCCGAACGCGACGGTGCCGAAAGCCGCATCGTTGCCATCGCGCGTGAAGCCCTCACCAAGTTCCGTGCGCCGGTGTGGAGCGGTCAGATCACCAACCGCGCCGATCTGTTGATGGCACTCAGCCAAGGCGAAGGCGCCCGCGAATATTACGCGGAAGGCCGGGCCGCGGCCGAGATTACCCGGCTGTGGGCTGCGATCGAGCGTTCGATCAAGGCGATCCGCGGCAACGCGTCGGGATCGGGCGCCATGCACAAGCAGGCGGCGTAACAACGCCGCCCGGTTGGGACTTCAAAAGACGCGCGGGATCCGCGCGTTTTTCTTTGTGTGACGGACAATGACTATCAGTCGTCATTGCCTGCAACAAACGCGAAGCGTTTGTGCAAGGGAGCGCACGCGACGAAGCAATCCAGACTTCCCTTGGGGCTGTCTGGATTGCTTCGCTTGCGCTCGCAATGACGGAAGTGGCGGCGGCCTTACGCGACCATCAGCATATAGAACACGACCACCGGCGACAGGGTCAGGATCACCGACCAGATGCCGACCGCCCAGAGAATATCCTCGGTCGTAAACCCCTGTTGCTCAGGGATGGTGTTGTTGTTTTCGAAATGCACGACGCGCCCCCGCGTTTCCTGTTGTTACGGGGATATCGATACGCGACTGGTTTTAAGATCCTGGTCGCATTTTCGCTGGCATTTGACCGCAGGTGCTACCTCGGATTAACCACTGCGGCGCTGCAAGCCAAATCGACAGGGGTTATATGGCGGCGTTGATGGAGGGGCCCGTCGCGCAACACGCCCGTTTCGATCGCGCTCGCCTGGTTAACGCCTGCTGAACGCGACGCTGCAAAGTCGAGCGAAGCTTTGCCCGCAACTTTAAAATTTTATGCGTATGAATGCCTCCTCAAGAAAAAACGGGGGATCAAATGTCCAGCGACAGCAAGAAATATCCGACCTGCGAACACGCCCAGAGAATGCATGATGTTCTCCTGGTGTCGTCGTTTGCGATCTGGGCGATGCTGATCGGCTTCGCGCCTGTCATGACCTATCGGCTGCTGGTCAGCTGATGCGCTTCTCCCTCCTGCCGTTTCGCGGCGAGCGGGAGCGCACTTCAATTTTTGCATATCAGGCACGCTGCAACAGCGGCGGCCCGCGCCGCGCGATCTCGGCATCGAGCTGAGCCGCGAGTTCTGCGCTCACCTCCACCATCGGCAGGCGGACTTCGGCGCTGTCGATCAGGCCCTGCTGCGCCAGCCAGTACTTTGCCGGCGCCGGGCTCGGCTCGGTGAACAGCAGCCGGGTCAGTCCGGAAATACTTTCCCAGCACCTGAGCGCGCCATCGCGGTCGCCCTGCTTCATCAGCGTGCGTACCGATGCGAAGGCTTCGGTTTCCAGATGCGCCGAGAGCAGGATCGCGCCGTCGGCGCCGTCGGTGAGCGCCTCGTGATACTGCGCATCCTCGCCGGTCAACACGCGAAAGCCCGACGGCTTTCGGCGGATGAAGTCGATCGACCGGGCGCGGTCGGCGCTGCAATCCTTCATGCCGACGATGTTCGGGTGTGCGGCGAGTTCGAGCAGCGTCTCATTCGTGAGGTTGACCGCGGTGCGATAGGGAATGTTGTAGAGCACGATCGGCCATGCCGCGTGATCGGCAAGCGCCTTGAAGTGCTGCACCAGGCCGCGCTGCGACGGCCGCGTGTAGTAGGGGCTGGCGATCAGATAGCCGTCGATCGGCCAGTCTGCCGTTTCATCCAGCGTATCCTTGATCTTCGCGGTCGCGGCGCCCGAGAGGCCGAGGCAGATCGGCAGATAGCGTCCGCTGCCGGATATTTCCTCGCGCGTCAGCGTCACCAGCCGTTCGAGTTCGGCTAACTCAAGCGACATGCCTTCGCCAGACGTGGCGGCGAGGATCACGCCGTCGACCGGGCCGCGCGCATAATGCCGGACGATCCGCCGCAGGCTGGGCTCGTCGAGTTGGCCGTTGCGAAACGGCGTGACCAGCGGCAGCCACAGGCCGTGCAGCCGGCTTGACAGGGCTTGCAGCCGGCTTTGCAGGGCTTGCAGCCGGCTTGGCAGATCGTGTGTTGGTTGGTCAGTCATCGTTCCATCTCCTTGGGGTAAGCCGAAGACGGGACCAATAAAAAAACCCCGTCCAGACGGCGGGGTTTTCGGGATCGGGCAGGCGGTAAATTTATCGCGCGCGCATCAATCTCGGGCCCCCGGATGGGGACCTTTTTTCGACGACAGAGATGCGCACGAACTCGTGATCATGTGTCGATGATGGGTGTGCGGAGCGGCATTGTCAATCCGCGCGCGGACATGACGCGCGGAAGAAAAAAAAGCCGGGCTCGTAAGAGCCCGGCTTAAGGTATTGGCCACGTGAGGCCGACACAATCACCTTCCAAGAGGGATTACTGAACTTCCGCGCCACTGGAGGAGGGGGACATATGCGCAGCGCGACCGTTCAGCGTGCAAACACTATGATCCCCATCGGCGCCCTGCAGCAACCGTCCGAGCCGCATGTCAGACATGCGGAGAGCGGGGCCCCTCTATAAAGGCAGCTAATTCCCGTAGCACTTTCGAGCGAAGCGGGCGCCGGTTCGCGTGAAGAAAACGCGTTCTGATTCAATCAGAACCGATCATGCTCTAGGAGGGCCAGCGCTGCGCCTTGCTCACCACGAAGTCGCGGAATACCTGCACCCGCGCCACCGTCTTCAGCTCTTCCGGGTAGACGAAATAGGTATCGACCTGGATCGAGTCGGTCTCGCCGAACAGCTGCACCAGGCGGTTATTTTCCTCGACCAGATAATCCGGCAGGGCGGCGATACCGAGCCCCTGCTGGCAGGCGCGGACCAGTCCCAGGATGTTGTTGACCTTGAAGAACGGCTCGCGCGGACCCGCGCCGTTGCGGCCGGCGTCGATCAGCCAGGCGCGGTTCTGCAGATGCGGCGGCACCTGCGCGTCGCCGAGCATGATGATGCGATGCGAGTCGAGGTCGTCGAGTGTGCGCGGCGTGCCGAAACGCTTGATGTATTCCGGCGAGCAATAGGCGTGGAAGCCGATCGAGAACAGCTTGCGCTGGATCAGGTCGGGCTGGGTCGGCTTGCGGGTCCGGATCGCCACATCAGCCTCGCGCATCGACAGGTCGAGATCCTCGTCGGTCACGATCAGGGTGATGCGGATGTCCGGATAGAGCGCGGTGAATTCGTCGAGCCGCGGAATCAGCCAGTTGATGCCGAGCGCAGGCGGCGTCGTGATCTTGAGATCGCCGCTCGGCCGCTCGCGGCTGTCGGTGAGTTTGGCGCGCGCCGCCTGCAGCTGCATGAACACGTCATGCGCGGTACGGAACAGCAAGTCGCCCTGCTCGGTGAGGATCAGTCCGCGCGCATGGCGATGGAACAGCGACACCGAGAGCTCCTGCTCCAGCGCTGAGACCTGCCGCGATACCGCCGATTGCGACAGCCCCAGTTGCTCGCCGGCATGCGTGAAGCTTCCCGCTTCCGCTGCTGCGTGAAACACCTTCAGCTTGTCCCAATCCATGTCGTTAAATCCGTTTCGCGTTCGAGGCATGTCTATTCAGCCGCCGCGCGATCGCTCGCGCGCAAAGCCAGGAAACGTTCAGCCTCTAGCGCAGCCATGCAGCCGAGGCCCGCGGCCGTCACCGCCTGCCGCCAGATTTCATCCGCCACGTCGCCGGCGGCGAACAGGCCGGGCACGGAGGTGGCAGTCGAATTCGGCGCCACCTCGACATAGCCGGAGTGTTTCAGCTTGATCTGGTCTTTGACCAGCTCGGTCGCGGGCGCGTGACCAATCGCGATGAAGACGCCGTCGGTCCGCAGTTCGGTCAGCGCGCCGGTCTTGACGTTCTTCAGCCGCACATGGGTGACCTTGTTCGGGTTCTCGGACCCGCAGATCTCGTCGATCGCGGAATCCCACACCACCTTGATCTTGGGATGCTTGAACAGCCGCTCCTGCAGGATGCGCTCGGCGCGGAAGTGGTCGCGGCGATGCACGATGGTGACCTGCGAGGCATGATTGGTCAGGAACAGCGCTTCCTCGACCGCGGTATTGCCGCCGCCGACCACCACGACTTCCTTGTTGCGGTAGAAGAAGCCGTCGCAGGTCGCGCAGGCCGACACGCCGCCCCCCTGGAACTTCGCCTCCGAGGGGATGCCGAGCCAGCGCGCCTGGGCGCCGGTGGCGAGGATCACCGTCTCGGCGATATAGACGTCGCCGCTATCGCAGGTCAGGCGGAATGGCCGCTGCGACAGGTCGAGCTTGGTGACGAGATCGGTGACGATCTTGGTGCCGACGTGAGCGGCCTGCTTCTCCATCTGCTCCATCAGCCAGGGGCCCTGGATGACGTCGGCAAAACCCGGATAGTTTTCCACGTCGGTGGTGATGGTGAGCTGTCCGCCGGGCTGGATGCCCTGGATCAGAACCGGCTCCAGCATGGCCCGCGCCGCGTAGATCGCTGCGGTGTAACCGGCCGGGCCGGAACCGATAATGACGACCTTGGCATGAATTGGGGCGGACATCGGAGGATCCCTTTCTTCGGGGACTTTGGTCAGGACGTGAGCGGGAAGCGGCCGGAAAAGGCATCGCGGCGGCGCTAAAAGTGTCAAATCCAAGTCTAGGACATCTGGGTAGCTATGCAAGAATTGCAATCCAAATCAGCGAATTTTCCGGGGAAATGGGGTTAATGGCGCACTGCACGCGCAATAAAATTGCGCATCCCGTGTCGGCTGCGCTAAGAGTATTGCAACACCCGCCTGCAAGCCCAAGCCAGCCCCAGGGAACCGGATCCGCGTGTCTAAGAATCTCGACGAAATCGACCTCAAAATCCTCGCCGAAATCCAGGCCGACGGCCGAATCACCAACGTCGAACTGGCCAGGCGCGTCGGCATTTCGCCGCCGCCCTGCCTGCGCCGGGTCAGGACGCTGGAGGAGGAGGGCTACATCCAGGGTTACCGCGGCCTGCTGGATCCGCGCCGCCTCGGCTTCGACGTCACGGTGTTTGCCTCGGTGCATTTGTCCAGCCAGGCCGACGCCGACTTGCGCGCGTTCGAGGATTTCGTCCGCGCCGAGCCGCTGGTGCGGGAATGCTGGATGCTGTCGGGCGAGGTCGATTTCATTCTGAAATGCGTCGCGCCCGACATGGCGACGTTCCAGGAGTTCGTCACCCACCTGACCGCCGCGCCGCATGTGCGCAACGTCAGGACTTCGCTGGTGCTGCACAATTCGAAATATGAAGCGGCGGTGCCGCTGGATCTGAAGGCGGCGGGCTGAGGCCGGTACCGGTTGCTGTCATTGCCGGCAACGAACGCGAAGCGTTTGTGCAAGGGAGCGCAAGCGACCAATCCATACTTGCTTTGCAGCTCGATGGATTGCTTCGCTTCGCTCGCAATGACGGAGAGTGGTCTCCGCCTACTTCTTCTTCATCATCCCATCCACGCTCAGCGGTCCGCCGCCGGCGCAGGCGAGATAGAGGCAGGCGAAGCAGAACAGGATCGCCGCGTTGCCGCCGTTGATGAGCGGGATGAACACCGGCGCGTCCGGCGTCTTGAACATGTGCCCCATGAAATAGGCGAACGCCATTTCACCGGACAGGATGAACGCCACCGGGCGCGTCCACAGGCCGATGATCAGCAGCGCGCCGAGCACGAGTTCGATGCCGCCCGCGGCCATGATCAAGGGTGGCGGGCTGGCGAAATAAGGCAGCACCGGAAATTTCAGGATTTTGGCGACGCCGTACTGAAACAGCAGCAGTCCGGTGACGATCCGGAACAGGCCCAGAACCATCGGTTCGCTGCCCGCGAGTAGCTTGTTGAATTTATCCATGGTTGCCCCCTCAAGCCCGGTTGTTCTTGGCGTCGATGCTCCATGGGCCTGCGCCCGCGGTCGACAGATACAGGCAGGTGAAGCAGTACAGGATCGCCAGCGTGCCGCCGTTGATCAGCGGAAGAAAGCCTTTCGGGAAGTGACCGATGAAATAGGCAAACGCCATTTCGCCGGCGACGATGAAGGCGACCGGCCGTGTGCACAGGCCGAGGATCAGCAGCGCACCGCCGATCAGTTCGATGAAGCCGGCCGCGCCAATCAGCGAGAACGGCTGGACGTTGGCGTAGGCCGGAAGCGCCGGGAAGCCCAGCAGCTTGCCCATGCCATGCTGGATGATCAGCAAACCGGTGATGATACGCAAAAGGCTCAATGCACGCGGCGTCCACGCCGCGAGTGCTTCTGTCATGACGTCCCCCCTCAAGTTAGACCACTGTTACATTCGTAACGTGTCGCGACGGGGAGGAAAAGCACATCCCAACAAGAATTACGTGAGGTGCTGCAAAGCACCATCGGAATATTCGCAATGGTGAAGTGTTGGCCGGTCACTCGCGGGTAACCTGCGTCGCAGGCTATTTATTCTGTCAGGCTACTTGTTCTGCGAGGTTTCCGGAGCGAGGCAGCGAATTGCCTTGGGCTGGCAGGCAAAGCCGATGTTCGAGCACACCGGCGCTTCGCCGGCAGCCGCGCCCCGCGTGCAATTGACGCATTCGTCGGTCCAGCGTGCGCAGTTCGGCGGACCCTTTTGCGTGGAGAAGTCGGCAGTCGGCTTGCGCGGGGGAATCGCGAGTTCGGCGGCCATGGCCGCCGTCACGATCGTCATGAAAGCAACCGTCATTGACGCTGGCATCAAGAGGTTACGGCGCATCTGTCCGCCCCGAATTAGTCAGGCGTTGCCCGGCAAAACGCCAAGCCTAGACCGCAAGTCTAGCGCCACTCGACTTTGGTGATCTCATAGGCCTTGGCGCCGCCGGGCGCCATCACTTCCACGGTCGTGCCCTTTTTCTTGCCGATCAGCGCGCGCGCCAGCGGCGAGGTGATGGAGATGCGGCCCTTCTTGGCGTCGGCTTCCGGCTCGCCGACGATCTGCCACACCGCTTTCTTCTCGGTGTCCTCGTCGACCAGCGTGACGGTGGCGCCGAACTTGATGGTGTCGCCCGACAGTTTCGAGATGTCGATGATGTCGGCGCGCGCGAGCTTGTCTTCGAGCTCGGCGATGCGGCCTTCATTGTGCGACTGATCTTCCTTGGCGGCGTGATATTCCGCGTTCTCCGAGAGATCGCCATGCGAGCGAGCCTCGGCGATATGCTCGATGATCCGCGGACGATCCTCCGACTGGCGCCGTTTCAATTCGACCTCAAGGGCGGCATAGCCGCCCGCGGTCATCGGGACTTTTTCAACCATCGCTTCCGTCCTTCGATCGTGCGAACCGCACAGGCGCGCGCACGAGCCTTTCTTCGATTTCGATTCGAGCCTCGACGGCTCAATCTTGCGAGCCCGCCGGCCTATTGGTTTTCGGCCCCTTCGAGGGCCATTCAACATCTCTGCGAACGGTGGGTTCCAGCCATACTGGCTTTATTCCCAATCATTTAGCGGGCGTCTCTGCCCGGCGAACGATCAGTTTTCGGAAAAGTAGCTCTGCAGCGTGCGGACCTCAAGGTCCCCGCCCAGATAGGCGCGGATGCCCTGCGCGGCCGCCACAGCACCCGAAAGAGTGGTGTAATATGGCACTTTATGCAAGAGGGCAGCGCGCCGCAACGAGCGGCTGTCGGCCAGCGCCTGCGGTCCTTCGGTGGTGTTGAAGACGAGCTGGATGTCGCCATTGGTGATGGCGTCGACGATATGCGGCCGTCCCTCCAGCACCTTGTTGACCTTCTCGGTCGGCACGCCTGAATCGGCGAGGAAGCGCTGGGTGCCTGAGGTGGCCATCACCTTGAAGCCGAGCCCGTGCAACAGCCGCACCGCATCCACGATGCGGGTCTTGTCGCTCTCGCGCACCGAGACGAAAACCGTGCCCTTGCGTGGCACGCGGGTGCCGCCGCCGAGCTGGCTCTTGGCAAAGGCGACCTCAAACGAACTGTCGATGCCCATCACCTCGCCGGTCGAGCGCATCTCGGGGCCGAGCACGGTATCGACGCCGGGGAAACGTGCGAACGGGAATACCGATTCCTTGACGCCGACATGGCCGAGCTTGCGCTTCTTCAGATTGAAGCTCGCGAGCTTCTCGCCGGCCATGATTCTCGCCGCGATCTTCGCCACCGGCGTGCCCACCACCTTGGCGACGAACGGCACGGTGCGCGACGCGCGCGGATTGACCTCGAGCACGTAGATCTCGCCGTCCTTGATGGCGTATTGCACGTTCATCAGGCCGACCACGTCGAGGCCGAGCGCGAGTTCGCGGGTCTGCCGTTCGAGTTCGCCGATCATCGCAGCATCCAGCGAATGCGGCGGCAGCGAGCAGGCGGAATCGCCGGAGTGAATGCCGGCTTCCTCGATGTGCTCCATGATGCCGACGATGAAAGTGTCCTTGCCGTCGGACAGGCAATCGACGTCGATCTCGGTGGCATCCGACAGATAGCGGTCGAACAGCAGCGGGTTCTTGCCGAGCACGGTGTTGATCTGGCCGGTCTTGTCGTTCGGATAGCGCGCCCTGACGTCGGCGGGCACGAGCTCGGGCAGCGTGCCGAGCAGGTAATCGTTGAGCTGGGTTTCCTCGCGGATGATCTGCATCGCGCGGCCGCCGAGCACATAGGACGGGCGCACCACCAGCGGCAGATCGAGATCGGCTGCCACCAGCCGCGCCTGCTCGACCGAATAGGCGATACCGTTCTTCGGCTGCTTTAACTTCAGCTTGTCGAGCACGCGCTTGAAGCGGTCGCGGTCTTCGGCAAGATCGATGGCGTCCGGCGAGGTGCCGAGGATCGGCACGTCGGCGGCTTCCAGCGCGCGCGCGAGTTTCAGCGGGGTCTGGCCGCCGAACTGCACGATCACGCCGTGCAGCGTGCCGTTCTGGCGTTCGGTGGCGATGATTTCCAGCACGTCTTCAGCGGTCAGCGGCTCGAAGTAGAGCCGGTCCGCGGTGTCGTAGTCGGTCGACACGGTCTCCGGATTGCAGTTGACCATGATGGTCTCGTAGCCGGCGTCGGCGAGCGCGAAGCAGGCGTGGCAGCAGCAATAGTCGAACTCGATGCCCTGGCCGATCCGGTTCGGGCCGCCGCCGAGAATGATGACCTTCTTCCGGTCCGACGGCGCGCTTTCGTCGGCAAGCACGCCCGCGAACGGCGCTTCATAGGTCGAATACATGTAAGCGGTGGGGGAGGCGAATTCCGCGGCACAGGTGTCGATGCGCTTGAAGGCCGGGCGCACGCCGAGCGCGTGACGCTTTGCCGTGACATCGGCCTCGGAGCTCTCGGACAGCACGGCGAGCCGGGCGTCCGAAAAGCCCATGGCCTTCAGCGTGCGCATGCCGAACGCGTTTTGCGGCAGGCCGTTGGTCTTGATCTTGGTTTCCATGTCGACGATGCCGCGCATCTCGCTGAGGAACCAGGGGTCGATCTTGCAGGAGTTGAAGACCTCCTCGTCCGACCAGCCGAGCCGCATCGCCTGCGCCACCTGCAACAGGCGATCCGGCGTCGGCGTGCCCAAGGCGGCGCGGATCGCGTTCTTGTCGTCGCCGCGGCCGAGGCCGTCGATCTCGATTTCGTCGAGCCCGGTCAGGCCGGTCTCCAGCCCGCGCAACGCCTTCTGCAGGCTCTCCTGAAAGGTGCGGCCGATCGCCATCACTTCGCCGACCGACTTCATCGAGGTCGTCAGCGTGTGGGAAGCGCCGGGAAATTTTTCGAACGCGAAACGCGGAATCTTGGTCACTACGTAATCGATCGTCGGCTCGAACGAGGCCGGCGTAGCACCCCCGGTGATGTCGTTGGCGATTTCATCGAGGGTGTAGCCGACCGCGAGCTTGGCGGCGACCTTTGCGATCGGGAAGCCGGTGGCCTTCGAGGCCAGCGCGGAAGAGCGCGACACCCGCGGATTCATCTCGATCACGACCATGCGGCCGTCGGCCGGATTGACGCCGAACTGCACGTTGGAGCCGCCGGTCTCGACGCCGATCTCGCGCAGTACCGCCAGCGAGGCGTCGCGCATGATCTGGTATTCCTTGTCGGTCAGCGTCAGCGCCGGCGCGACGGTGATGGAATCGCCGGTATGCACGCCCATCGGATCGAGGTTCTCGATCGAACAGATGATGATGCAATTGTCTTTCTTGTCGCGCACCACCTCCATCTCGTACTCTTTCCAGCCGAGCACGGATTCCTCGATCAGCACTTCGTTGGTCGGAGACGCATCGAGGCCGCGCTCGATGATGTCCAGAAACTCTTCCCTGTTGTAGGCGATGCCGCCGCCGGTGCCGCCCATGGTGAAGGAGGGGCGGATGATCGCGGGCAGGCCGATCTCGGACAGCGCCATCAGCGCCTCGCCGAGCGCGTGTTCCTGATAGCGCTTGCGGCGGTCGTTCTCGCCGAGCGTCCACTGTCGTTCGTGTTCTTCAAGGGCTGCGCCGGAAAGCTTCTCCCGCTCAGCCTGATGTTTGTCGCGGAACGACTTCTTCAGTGCCGATGCATTGGCGAGCCGCGATTTCGGCGTCTCCAGCCCGATCTTGGTCATGCACTCGCGGAATAGCTGGCGGTCTTCCGCCTTGTCGATGGCGTCGGCGGTGGCGCCGATCATCTCGACGTCGAATTTGTCGAGCGTGCCCTGGCGGCGCAGCGACAGCGCGCAGTTCAGCGCGGTCTGGCCGCCCATGGTCGGCAGCAGCGCAAAGCCGCCGGGAATGGCATGGCGCTCTTTTTCGATGATCTTGGCAACGATTTCAGGGGTGATCGGCTCGATATAGGTGGCGTCCGCCAGGTCCGGATCGGTCATGATCGTCGCCGGATTGGAATTGACCAGGACGACGCGATAACCCTCTTCCTTCAGCGCCTTCACCGCCTGCGTGCCGGAGTAGTCGAATTCGCAGGCCTGGCCGATCACGATGGGACCGGCGCCGATGATCAGGATGGTGGAGATGTCGGTTCTTTTGGGCATCAGGTCTCGCGGACTGGATTTTGGGCACAAAAAAAGGGCGCGCGTGCTGCGCGTCCCCTAAGCCAAGAGCGCGGGTTACCCTCGCGCGCGGGACGGTCTTTAGACCAGATTCCGCACCCGCGTAACCCCCAAAAAGGCCCCATCAACCGCGATCTTTGGCTGATTTTTGGCTGGCCCGTTCGGTCCCGGTTTTGTGCTTCGCGGAGCCCCAGTCCGTCTACGCTTCCGCTCCGCTCCAGCTACGCCGGACACGCTTCGCCCTACGGCCTTAAGCGTTGGCTGCGCCACGCGTAGCCCGATAGGGCGAAGCGTGGAGGCCCGGCCTGGACTTGAACCAGGATAAAGAGCGATGCATCGCCCCCGCGTAGACATTTCCGCCACCGGGCCACGGCCACCATCGCCGATCACGAGAGGGTGAGCCACGTTTACCCTTTAGTAACCCTAACAAGGGGTTAACCGCGCCGCAGGCCGCGCGGCGAAAGCATCTCAAAACAAAAGACCGGAGCTGCCGACAGGACCCTAGAACGCGTGCCGCGCGACAAAGGTCATCCGCCACGGATTGTGCCCGATATTGGTCATGGCGCGCGAGGCGGAGAAACCGGATGCCGCGAGTTTTGCGATCATTTCGTCCTCGCCGTAGCGCTGCAGCCCGACCCTGGAGCGCAGTTGCCGGTAGTCCGACAATGCCGTGCTGGCGAGGCCGTAAAACGCGTCTTTCAGAAAGCCGTGGCGGCCTGCGAACTTCAGCAGCGCCAGCACGTCCTTGGCCATGCCGACTTCGGGCCGCAGGATGTCGCCCAGCACCAGCCGTCCGCCGGGTTTGAGCAGCCGGCGAACGATGGCGAAGGCGGAATCCAGTTCCTCCGCCGTCATGTATTGCGCGACCGAATTCATGACGACGAGATCGACCGACGTCTCTTCCATCTTGCGCAGGTCATCCAGCGAGCGGACACGGATCCTGGTGTTCGGGGCAAATCGCGCGATCAGCCGCCCGCGAACACCGGGCGCCGGCTCGGCGAGATAGAGTTTGCCGCAGGCATCCGCCACCTTGGCCGCCGACAGCGCTTCACCGCAGGCATAGTCCAACACCACCGCGTCAGGCGAGTTGATGTAGCCGATGATGTCGCGCGCGATGACCTGGAAATGCAGGTCGCGATGCAGCTTGCTCGCATAGATCGTATGCGTGGAATCGTAATAGTCGATCCATTCGTCCATCTGATGGCGTCCGGCAAAATGGGGTTCCGGTGCAGGAACCGGCGGTCGTGTGATGCGTTAGGTGGTTCGGTGGCCAATGTCCAATGCCGCCGATGTCCGGTTTCCTAACAGGAAGGTCCAACGTGAGCAAAGCCCCCAACAAGTCCGCAAAAGTAGCCCCGGAGCTTGATACGCCAACCGACCTGCCGCAGGCGGCGGTGGACAAGATCTCGGCGTCGCTCAATACGCTTTTGGCCGACGCCTTCGCGCTTTATCTGAAGACCAAGAATTTCCACTGGCACGTCTCGGGCCGGCATTTCCGCGACTATCATCTGATGTTGGATGAGCAGTCGGACGCGATCTTCGCCACCACCGACCAGCTTGCGGAGCGGGTGCGCAAGCTCGGCGGCACCACGGTGCGGTCGATCAGCCAGATCGCCAAGCTGCAGACCATCCAGGACAACAACGAGGATTATGTCCCTCCGCGCGAAATGCTGCGTGAACTGATGGAAGACAACAAGCATGTGGCGGCCGCAATGCGAAAGGCCCACAAGCTCGCCGACGACCACGAGGATTCCGGCACCGCCGGCCTGCTCGAATTGTTCATCGACGAGACCGAGCGCCGAACCTGGTTCCTGTTCGAAGCCAGCCGTCAGGAAGGCGCCAACGCGGCGTAGGCAGGCCTGACAGCGCTACGGCGAACCGAAGCGGTAGTTGACGCCGAACATGGCGGTGTCGATCCGGTGGCTCACCAGGACCGGCACCGTGGCGCCGGTGTTGGTTAGGCCGTTACCAAGCAGAGTGAGTGTCTTCGATCCGAAGTCCATGTAGTTATACTCTGCAAACACCGACCAGTTCGGCGCAATCAAAAATTCCACACCGCCGCCAACGGTCCATCCGGTGCGCGTATCCGATCCGGCAAAGGGAAAGGTGAAAGCGCCCATGCCGGAGACCGTGTAGTCGACCGAGGATCGCATCCACGCGCCGCCGCCCTTGACGTAGACCAGAACTTGCGGCTGGACGGCATAGCCGACGCGGGCCGTAGCGGTCGCGAGCGACGAAACGCGCGAGCGCATGTCGAATACGTTTGGAAACTGCGGATCGGCAGGGCCCGGTTCGAAGTGACTGGTGCCGTTCAGATTGGCGGCCTCTAGCATGCCTTGCAGGCCGAGGACCCAGTTTCCGGCCTGGTAGTCGCAGCCGATCTGACCGCCACCGAGAGCACCGGTGCCGCGCGGGGTGCCGTGGTCGAGGCCGGACGGACGCGGCGGGGTCGCGTCGAAAAAAGCCGCACGATCGGAGCCGCCACCGACATTGGCGCCGAGATAGCAGCCGGTCCAGCGATAGGCGAGGACGGCGGCAGGCGCCTTGGTCACCATCGCGCCCGCCGGCAGGTCCGCCGCAAAGGCCAGCGGCTGAGCGCCGGTGATGCCGGCCAGAGCCAGCGCTGCGCGCAACAGTCGGTTCGTTCTCATACCCCAAGCCCCTTTAATCCCCGGATCAATGCATGCGACCATAGGGGAATCGGCCCGCGCGTCGCTTGGACGGGGCGGACCTGTGCAGGCGGACCCTGCGGCAAGCGGCTTCGGTTTCGAACCGGACACGATCGGCCGGCGACAGACTGGCATTGAAAGAGATTCGTGGGGGCGACGAATTTGCCGAATCCAGAGCCATTCCGTCCGGTTCACATTTCGACGGCGGCATTTCCGCAAGGCAAGCGCCTGGCGATGTGGCGCGAGGTCTACGGACGCAACATCGGCAATTTCGAGATCGAGCCGATCGGCGAAACACCGTTCCATGCCGACGTCACCTTTCATCCGCTGCCCGGCGTCGGCATTGCCGCCGGATCGCGCTCGGCGGCGCATTACCGCGTGACGCGCGCGCTGGCGGGCCGGGGCCGGGACATCATCGTGCTGTCGATGCTGCGCAGCGGCACGGCGACCGTCGCGCAATTCGGCAAAGAGGAGACCATCGGCGTCGGCAGCGCCTGTGTGCTGACGTCGAGCGACCCTTCCACCAGCACGCTGCATTCGCGCGGCAGCTTCATCACGCTGGCTTTGTCGCGCGCGGTGATAGCGGCGATCGTTCCGGAGTTTTCATCGGTGCTCGGCCGACAGATCAGGGCCGACAACACCGCGCTTCGGCTGTTGGGTCAATATCTGGAATTGCTGATAGCGAGTGGCGATCTGGCTTCGCCCGAAACCGCCGCCAGCATCTCCACCCACATCACCGACCTGGCGGCGCTGGCGATCGGCGCGCGGGGTGACCGTGCGCATGCCGCGAGGCAACGCAGCGCCAACGAGGTCCGCCTGCTGGCGATCCGGTCCGCCATTGCCTCGACGCTCGGCCGGCAGAGCCTTTCGGCGGCAGCGATTGCGGCGAACCAAGGCATCTCGATGCGTCATCTGCGACGGTTGTTCGAGCAGGACGGTACCTCGTTCTCGGCCTTCGTTCTGGCGCAGCGATTGGAAAAAGCGCGGGGAATGCTGATTGACCGGCGATATGACCAGTTGAGCATCACAGAGATCGCCTACGAATCCGGCTTCAGCGATCTCTCTTATTTCAACCGCGCCTTTCGCCGCGTTCACGGCGCGACGCCGTCCGACGTGCGCCGGGAATCGATGCGGGACTAGAACGGTTGCGGGACTAGCTCGCCTGCGCCGCCCGCTGCCACAATCGGACCAGCGGGCCGTCGGCGCCCTGGACCGGATCGGTCGCGGGCACCTTCACTTGCGGAATCGTCTGCAACGCCTTCCGGTAATTCTCCGGCGTCGCTCGCGTGATCTCGACCGGGGGCCCGGGCGGATAGGCGCCGACCACGGAAAAATCAGGACTCGCGGACAGGCATTGATGTCCGGTGCCGGCCGGGAGGATGGCGACGTCGCCGGCCGCGATGGCGATCTCGGTGCCGCGGTCCCCGCCGAAGCGCACCACCGCGTTGCCGCGCGCGACGCCCAGCACTTCGTGCACGGTCCCGTGATAGTGCAGGTAGTCGTAGACGCCATTGCGCCACATCGCGCCCCAGCCGTTGGCGTCGAATAGTTTTTCGATAGTGGCTTCCGGCGAACCGGTATCGACTGCGATCGCGCGCTTGTAGACCAGCAGCGGCATCGGGTTGTTCGGCACCAGACCGTCATCGCCGAAGATAAAGGTGAGCGGCTGGCTATCGGCGTCGACAATGGACAAGGCCATTCTCCGGAATGTGTTATGCGAGAGCATCCGGGCAAACCAACTCGCTCGCCCGGAAATCCGTTCCCTCTCAAATCCTGAACTTGAAGACGTCTTCCTTGAACCGCAGCCCGTGTCCCGGCCGTTCCGGCGCCGTGATCATGCCGTTGGCGATCTCGGGCGGATCGACCCAGAGGTCGTCGATCAGGCCCATGTTCTCGCACCAGATGCCGTTCGGGATCGAGGCCAGCAGGTGCACGTTCAGTTCGGGAAACAGATGCGGCGCGATGGTGATGCCCCACGTATCCGCCAGCGCCGCGATCTTGCGCAGATCGGTCATGCCGCCGCGCATCGGGTCCGGCTGCAGGATCGGCAGGCAGGGATTGATGAAGAACGGCCGCAGGTCGTAGCGGGTGAAATGGGTTTCGCCGCCGACGACGCGCATGTCGAGCGCCGCCGCGATGCGCTGGTAGCCGGCAAAATCGTCGGCCGGCACCGGCTCCTCGAGCCAGTAGATGTCATATTTTTCGAACTTGCGGCCCATCTCGATCGCGACATCGGCGCTCCAGCCCATGTTGACGTCGATCATGATGTCGATGTCGGGTCCGAGCGCCTCGCGCATGCGGCGCACATTGTCGAGATCCTGGGCCGGGGTGTGCACATGCGCGACCTGCATCTTGATCGCCTTATAACCCTGCTTCACGAAGTGCAGCGCCTTTTCGATCATGCCGTCGCCGCCGGCGCCGCGGAAGCACCCGGAGCCATAGACAGGAATTTGCGATTGGTAGTGGCCCCAGAGCCGGTGCAGCGGCAGGCCGGCGCGTTTGCCGACCGCGTCCCAAAGTGCGATGTCGAGCGCCGACATCGCCATCGCGGCGATGCCGCCGCGGCCATAGGTCATGGTCGCGGTCCACAGGTCTTTCCAGATCGCCTCGATCGCAGTGGCGTCCTTGCCCTTGACGCGCGGGATGATGCATTCCTCCAGACACGCCGCGATCGACTTCATGCCCGGGCGGAACACGAACAGATAGCCCATGCCGGTGATACCGCCTGATGTCTCGACGTCGAGCACCAGAATGTCGCGGGTTTCGCCTAGCGGATTTCCCTTGAGCCAGGGATCGTCGGCCCAGGGCAGCCGCAGCATCGTCACGCGAATATCGCGGATGGTCATGTCGGGATTGGCGGTCATCGGACGTTTCCCCTTTTTGTTTTTTACATAGCGTTTTCGAGCGAAGTGGGTACCGGTTCGCGTGAAGAAAACGCGTCAGATAAAAACTGGAGCCTTAAGGCCCCAGGGAAATTCAAGCACACTTCGCCGTCGCTAATCCAGCGTCGTTCGACGCATGGTGGAATGCCGTCAGCTCACGCGTCTTTGGGAATCTCGAAAACGAGACAGGTCGTGGTCGCGTGCGCGAGCAGGCGGCCTTTTGAATCGGTGATGCGCGCCTCGGCGGTGGCGGCGCGGCGGCCGACGCTCAGCGTCTTGCCCTCGGTGCGCACCACACCGCTATGCTCGGTCATGCCCCTGATGAAGGAGATCTTGAATTCCAGCGTGGTGTAGCCGCTGCCGACGGGAAGGGAGGTATGCACCGCGAGCCCCATCGCGGAATCCAGCAGGGTCGCAGCATAGCCGCCGTGCACCGAGCCGATCGGGTTGTAATGCCGAGACCCCGGCACGCTGTGAAACACGACGTGACCGAATTCGGCGCTCTGATCATAAGGCTCGATATTCTGCATGATCGGCGGCGACGGCAATTTGCCTGCGAAGAACGCGCGGACGAAATCAAGGCCCGTCATCGACGCCATCACGCTCGTCGGCGTCACGCCGTATTCGACTTTTGCGGCGGCGGGCTTGTCGTCCATGGCGGGGCGTCCTGTCGTTCGATTGTAATGATGGATATCATACTACGAGTTGTGCGACTAGCCAGCCTAATTTGGATGGCCGAGCGTCGTCAAATGTCGCAGATTCGTCATTGCGAGGAGCGAAGCGACGAAGCAATCCAGACTTCCTTTGCGGATAGCTGGATTGCTTCGCGGAGCCTGTCATCGGGCGGGCATTCGCCCGACCCGTTGGCTCGCGATGACGGCGGAGAGAGCTTACGCCCGCTTGTTCGCCCGCATCAAATCCGCGAAGCGCTGGAACAGGTAGTGCGAGTCGCGCGGGCCGGGCGAGGCCTCAGGATGGTACTGCACCGAGAACACCGGCTTGCCGTCGAGCGCGATGCCGCAATTGGAGCCGTCGAACAGCGAGATGTGGGTCTGCGTCGCGCCCTTCGGCAGCGTCGCCTGATCGACCGCAAAGCCGTGGTTCATCGAGGTGATCTCGACCTTGCCGGTGGTCTCGTCCTTGACGGGATGATTGGCGCCGTGATGGCCCTGATGCATCTTCTTGGTCTTGGCGCCGACGGCGAGGCCGAGCATCTGGTGGCCGAGGCAAATCCCGAACGTCGGCGTGCCCGACTTGATCACCTGCTGAATGACAGGCACGGCATATTTGCCGGTCTCGGCGGGATCGCCGGGGCCGTTACTGAGAAACACGCCGTCGGGCTTCATCGCCAGAATGTCTTCGGCCGACGTCGTCGCCGGCACCACGGTGATCTGGCAGCCGACGCCGGCGAGCAGCCGCAAGATGTTGCGCTTGATGCCGTAGTCGATCGCGACCACCTTGAATTCCGGCGCGGTCTGCTGGCCAAAACCCTTTTCCCAGACCCACGGCGTCTCGTCCCAGGTGAAGCGCTGGGCGGAAGTCACCATCGGCACCAGGTCCATGCCTTCGAGGCCGGGCCATTCGCGCGCTTCTTCCTTGAGGCCGTGCAGGTCGAACTCGCCGGTCTTCGAATGGGCGATCACCCCGTTGGGCATGCCCTTGGAGCGGATCAGCGCGGTCAGCGCGCGGGTGTCGATGCCGGAGAGGCCAATGATGCCGCGCGCGCGGAGCCACTGGTCGAGATGTTTGGTGGCGCGGTAGTTCGAGGGATCGGTAATGGCCGAGCGCAGGATCACGCCGCGGGCGCCCGGCGTCGCCGCCATGTTCACCGTCTCGATATCCTCGTCGTTGGTGCCGACATTGCCGATATGCGGGAAAGTGAAGGTGATGAGCTGTCCGGCATAGGAGGGGTCGGTGAGGATCTCCTCATATCCGGTCATCGCGGTGTTGAAGCAGACTTCGCCGACGGCGTGGCCTTCCGCGCCGAGGCCAAAGCCCTCCAGCACGGTGCCGTCGGCAAGCACGAGCAGCGCGGTCGGTTTATGGTCCGGCCAGGCAGAAGCGTTTTCAGATGTGGTCATGAGCGCACTTCATAGTCGCCGCATCCGGCCCCGTCAAAGCCGAAAACCGCCGATTCACATGCGGTTTTGGGCTATTTCCGCGGCAGGGCCGAGGAACCGGACCATCAGGATCTCGTCGTAATAGCGCCCATCCTGCTTCAGCGCGTGCTTTTCCCGGCCATAGGCGACAAATCCCAGACTAATATAGAGCCGCTGGGCCGCCAGGTTCTCGGCCACGACGGTGAGATTGAGCTGCTCGACCCGTCCCGCGGCATGTCCAAAAACCGCCTCGACGAGGCGCTTTCCGAGGCCGGTATTTCTCGCGACCTCGCGCACATACATGCCCCACAGCAGGCCTTTGTGACGCGCCTTCGGACCGTCCAGTTGCCGGTAACCGGCGAGCCCGAGCAACTCGCCGGCGACGAAGGCGCCGAAGATCTCGCTGCCCGCGATCCTCTCGGCGAACCAGGATGGCGGCTTGTCGTTTTCAAATGCGAACGCGCTGCCGAACGCTTCGGGATTTTGCTTCAAGCCCTCCAGCCGGACCTCGCGGTACACGGCGGCGTCGGCAGGGGTGAGCAACCTGATATCTGCGGTAGTTTCGATGGCCACGGCCTGCCTGCTTTTCTGCTGAAACGCACGCCCGGAAACTACCGTGGGTAGTTGAGGTTTGACAGTCGGCGCGCGGCACTTAAGCTGCGCCCGCCGTATCAGCCGATTTTGCCGGCACCTGCATCTATTCGGAGCCTCACGTGGACAATTCGATGCCGATCCTGCTCGTTCCGGGCCTCGTCAGTTCGCCCCGGATCTATGCCCCGGTCATGCCCGCGTTGTGGCGGCTCGGCCCGGTAACGGTCGCCAACCACATCCGCGACGACAATATGGGGACGATCGCGCGCCGGATCCTGGCCGAGGCGCCGCCGCGCTTCGCGCTCGCCGGGCATTCGATGGGCGGCTACATCGCCTTCGAGATCATGCGGCAGGCGCCCCAGCGCGTGGCGCGGCTGGCGCTGATCAACACCCAGGCGCGGCCGGATACGGCTGAAGCGACCGAGCGGCGGCGCGGCATGATGGCCCGCGCGCAAGCCGGCGGTTTTCGCGGCGTGCTCGACGAGCTGTTTCCCGGTTTCGTGCATCCCTCGCGACGCGACGATGCGAGCCTGCGACAACTGGTCCATGACATGGCCGACGATGTCGGCGTCGATGGCTTCATCCGCCAGCAGACGGCCGTCATCAGCCGGCCGGACTCGCGCCCGTCGCTGGCCTGGATCAAGTGCCCGACGCTGGTGCTGTCGGGCGATCAGGACAACACCATCCCGAATTCGCTCTCGATCGAGATGGCCAGCAACATCCCCGACGCAAAACTCGTGATCCTGCCCAATTGCGGGCACATGCCGCAGCCCGAACAGCCGCAGGCGACCGCGGCGGCGCTGATCGAATGGCTGAAGGCATAAAGCGTTTTCAAGCGAAGTGGTGCCGGTTCGCGTCAAGAAAACGCGTCCGCTTTAGAGTTGTTTCCACGGCGCTAACGGCCTAGATCAGAGCCGGAAATCCGAAGAGGTACCAAAATGCTGCGCGACGACATCAACAATGCGGTCAAGGACGCGATGCGGGCCAAGGACGAGCGAAAACTCTCCACGCTGCGCATGGTCAACTCGACCATCAAGAACGCCGACATTGACGCGCGCGGGCAGGGCAAGCCGCCGCTCTCCGACGGCGATCTGCTCGGCGTATTCCAGAAGATGATCAAGCAGCGCCAGGAATCGGTCGAGCTCTACGACAAGGGCGGTCGCGCCGAACTCGCCAATCAAGAGCGCGAGGAAATCGCGATCATCTCCGCCTACCTGCCGAAGCAGATGTCGGAGGACGACGTCAAATCAGCGATCTCGGCCGCCATCGCCGAGACCGGCGCCGCCGGGATGAAGGACATGGGCAAGGTGATCGCGGTGCTGCGGGCGAAATACGCCGGGCAGATGGATTTCGGCAAGGCCAGCGGCATGGTGAAGGCGGCGCTCACGGGATAGCGGCGGAAGCGTACCCGCAGGTCTCGGCATCTTTTGCGGAACCTTTCCGACGGCGGAACATCCAACGGGCTCAAGCTTGTTAATCCGTCGTGGAGAGTCCTGCCAATGAGCCCAACCGTACATGCGCTGGATCGCGCAAGAGCGTCGCACGCCGAGAGCCAAAAACCCGGCAGATCCGAAGTCGAGGCCGCGGTCCGCACCATCATCCGGTGGACCGGGGACAATCCGGAACGGGACGGCCTCGCGGAAACGCCGGCGCGCGTCACGCGCGCGTTCGAGGAATTCTTCGCGGGCTATGGCCAGGACCCCGTCGAGATCCTGGAGAAGACCTTCGAGGAGATCGAAGGCTATGACGAGATGATCGTGCTGCGTGGCATCCGCTTTGAGAGCCATTGCGAGCATCACATGGCGCCGATCATCGGCAAGGCCTGGGTGGCCTATATTCCAAACGGTCGCGTGGTCGGCATCAGCAAGCTGGCGCGTGTCGTCGATGTCTACGCCCGGCGCCTGCAGATTCAGGAGAAGATGACGGCGCAAATCGCCAACACCATCAACGACGTCTTGAAACCGCAGGGGGTCGGCGTAGTTATCAAGGCGTCGCACCACTGCATGACCACGCGTGGCGTCCACAAGCCGGACACCGATCTGGTGACCAGCCGGATGCTGGGCTGCTTTCGCGACAACGCGCTGACGCGCCAGGAATTCCTGGGAATGACGACTTCGGAATGACGACGTAACGAAGTGGAGTAAGACATGGCCGATCAGCAAGCTCCACCCGCCGGTCCGGATCTGGCGAAAGGGATCGCGCTTTCCGAGTTCGCCGGTCCCACTCTGCTTGGCCATGTCGGCGATGAAGACGTCCTGCTGGTGCGTTCCGGCGACGAGATTTTCGCGATCGACGCGCATTGCAGCCACTACCACGGGCCGCTCGCCGAGGGACTGGTGACGGGCGGGAGCATCCGGTGCCCCTGGCATCACGCCTGCTTCGATTTGCGGACCGGGGAGGCGACCCGCGCTCCGGCGCTGGCGCCGATTGGCGTGTGGAAGGTCGAGCAACAAGACAAGCGCATCGTCGTTCGCGAAAAACGGTCCCAGCCCAAACCGAATGTCAAAGCCGTGGTCGATGCGCCCGGCAAGATCGTAATCGTCGGCGGCGGCGCGGCCGGGTTTGCCGCGGCCGAGATGCTGCGGCGGCAGGATTATCGCGGCAGCATCGTAATGCTGAGCCAGGAGGCCGCGGCTCCGGTCGACCGGCCCAATCTGTCCAAGGACTATCTCGCCGGCAGCGCGCCGGAGGACTGGATGCCGTTGCGGCCGGATGATTTTTACGCCGGCACGAACATCGACCTGCGGCTCAACACCGAGGTCACATCGATCGACACCAAAGCGCGCCGCGCCGTTCTCGCAGGCGGCGAAACCGTCGCCTACGATCGCCTGCTGCTCGCGACCGGCGCGGAGCCGGTGAGGCTGCCGGTCCCGGGCTTGGACCAGCCCCACGTCCACGTGCTGCGATCGCTGGCCGACAGCCGCGCGATCATCGGCCATTCCAACGGCGCGCGCCGTGCGATCGTGATCGGTGCAAGCTTCATCGGGCTCGAAGCCGCGGCGGCGCTGCGCGCCAGGGATATCGAGGTCCACGTCGTCGGACTGGAGCAGCGTCCGATGGAACGCGTGCTGGGACCCGAGATGGGCGACTTTGTCCGCGCACTGCATGAAGAACACGGCGTCATCTTTCATCTCGGCGATACCGTTACGGCCACCGACGGCAAGCGCGCGACGCTCAAAAGCGGCGGCGTGATCGAGGCCGATGTCGTGGTGGTCGGCGTCGGCGTGCGGCCGCGGCTTGCGCTGGCCGAAAAGGCCGGCCTCGCCATCGATCGCGGCGTCACCGTCAACAAATACCTCGAAACCAGCGTCGCCGGCATCTACGCCGCGGGCGATATCGCGCGCTGGCCCGATCCGCACTCCGGAGGGAACATTCGCGTCGAACATTGGGTGGTGGCGGAACGCCAGGGCCAGACCGCGGCGCGCAACATGCTCGGCCAGCGCGAAGTCTTCGACGCCGTGCCGTTTTTCTGGAGCCAGCATTACGACGTGCCGATCAACTATGTCGGCCACGCCGAGAAATGGGACGAAATCGCCGTTGAAGGCTCGATCGCCGGCAAGGATTGTCTCGTGCGCTACAAGATCGGCGGCCGGGTGCTCGCCGTCGCGTCGATCTATCGTGATACCGCCAGCCTCGAGGCCGAATGGGCGATGGAGAAGGTGGCAGGTTCTTCCTGAACTTGCGCGACCACCTGCACGCGGAAATACCTACTCCTCGTCATGCCCGGCCTTGTGCCGGGCATCCACGTCTTTAAAGTCCGGCGGCATAAGAAGACGTGGATGGCCGGGACTCTTGCGAAGACGCGCTTCGCGCTTTTGCCCGGCCACGACGATGGACGGAAACATGCTTACCGAAGCCAAGACCTACGACGAGCTCTACCGCAACTTCCGCTGGGACGTGCCTGCGCGCTTCAACATGGCGACGGCGTGTTGCGACCGTTACGCGGACGGCACCGGTCGCCCGGCGCTGGTCTATGTCGATGAGGAGGGCACTGTCACCCGCACCTCGTTCGACGAGGTCGCCGACATGTCGCGCCGCTTCGCCAATGTGCTTGTTACCGATGGGTTGAAGCGCGGCGACCGCGTCGCGGTGTTCCTGTCGCAGTCGCTGGAATTGCCGATCGCGCATCTTGCGGCGTTTCGCGCCGCGATGATCTCAATCCCGCTGTTCGCGTTGTTCGGCGAGGACGCGCTGGAGTTTCGGCTGTCGAATTCGGAAGCCAAGGCCATCATCACCGACGAGTCCGGCTGGGAGAAGCTGTCAAAAATCCGCGACCGGCTTCCCGAGCTGAAGAATATCTATGTGATCGGTGACAGGACGCTTGCCGGCACAAAACCGTTCTGGCCGTCGCTGAAGGCGGCATCGCCGGACTTTACGACCGTCGATACTTCCGCCGACGATCCCGCGCTGATCATCTACACCTCGGGCACCACGGGAAATCCTAAAGGCGCGTTGCACGCGCATCGCGTAGTGCTCGGCCATCTGCCCAATGTCGAGATGTGCCACAACTTTCTGCCCAAGCCCGGCGACCTGATGTGGACGCCGGCCGACTGGGCCTGGATCGGCGGGCTGATCAACGGCCTGTTCGCGTTCTGGTATCACGGCATTCCCCTGGTCGGTCATCGCGCGCGCAAATTCGAGCCGCAAGCGGCGATGGCGATGATGGCCGAGCTCGATATCCGCAACGTGTTCCTGCCGCCGACCGCGCTGAAACTGATGCGGCAGGCCGACGTGAAAAATCCGGGCGTCAAGCTGCGCAGCATCTTTACCGGCGGTGAATCGCTCGGCGGCGAATTGCTCGGCTGGGTCCGCGAAACCTTTGGCATCGATGCGCACGAAGTGTTCGGCCAGACCGAGTGCAACCTCGTGATCGGCAGCAATTCGAATCTTTTTGCGATCCGGCCGGGCTCGATGGGCCGGGCGACACCGGGCTTCGACGTGCGCATCGTCAACGACAAGGGCGAGGAACTGTCGCGGGGAACGCGCGGCGTCATCGGCGTGCGTCAGCCCTGCCCGTGTACCATGATCGAATACTGGAAGAACCCGGAAGCCACCGCGAAAAAATATGCCGGCGAATTTCTGCTGACCGGCGATCTCGGCATCCAGGATGCGGACGGCTATTTCTGGTACGTCAGCCGCGAGGACGACGTCATCACCACCGCCGGCTATCGCGTCGGCCCGTCCGAGATCGAGCATACGCTGATGAAGCATCCGGCGGTGGCGATGTCGGCCGTGGTCGGCATTCCCGATCCGATCCGCACCGAATCGATCAAGGCCTGGATCGTGCTGCGCCCGGGCTTTGCGCCCGGTGACGCGCTGGCGCGCGAAATCCAGGAGTTCGTGAAAGTGCAACTCGCCGCCCACGAATATCCCCGCTTCGTGCAATTCGCGGAAACGCTGCCGATGACCGCGACAGGAAAAGTGCTGCGGCGTGAGTTGCGGGCGCTGGGGTAACTCTCAACGTCGTCCCTGCGAACGCAGGGACCCATAGCCACCGGCGGAAATCGTTTGCTCGCTGGTCGGTATCGTTCTTTCCAACAACACCCGCCGCGGAGTATGGGTCCCTGCGTTCGCAGGGACGACAGATTACGGCGTCCCGATGCCCATCGCCTTCAACGCGGCCAGCATCCGCTGCGGCGGCGCCATCTTGATCGTCAGCGGCTTGCCGGTTTCCAGCACGCTCTTCAGGCTCGACAGGATCGCCGGCCAGCCCTGGCGGCCGCCGGAGAGAATGTCGTCGCTGATGTCGCGGTCGTGCGATTGCAGCATCGTCAGCTTGACGGATTCGCCGGCCTGCTCGATCTCGTAAGTGACCAGGGTCGGTCCGAGTTTTTCCACCAGCGCCGGCCAGTTCACGTTCCAGGTGATGGTCAGTTTGCGCGGCGGATCGCATTCGAACACTTCGCCGCTGATATGCACCGAACCGTCAGGCGCACGCGCGATGAAGTTGCCGCCGACTTTCAGGTCGGCCTCGATCGCAAAGCCGGAAAAATACTGCCGGGAGAATTCGGCCGTCGTCAGCGCCTGCCACACCTTTTCAGGCGTGGAGGCGATGTAGATAGTGTAAACGATCGCCGGCTTGAACTTGCTGATATCCATCGCAGAACTCAGCCTTCCATCTTGAGCGCTTCGAAGGGGATTTCAAGCGGCTGTCCGGTTTCCAGAATGCTCTTGAGGCTGGACAGGATCGCGGGCCATCCCTTCGAGATGCCGTTGAAAAACTTGCTGCCTTCCGAAAACCCTTCATGGGTCAACGTCAGCTTTACCAGCTTGCCATAGGGTTCGATCTCGAACGTCGCGAGCGCGGGAAACTCGTTCTTGTAGGTGTCGGACAGGTTGATGAACGTATAGGCCAGCCGCCGCGGCGGATCGCATTCAACCACCTTGCCGGCGTCGGAGACGGTGCCGTCGCTGCGCACCATCTCGAACGACGAGCCGACCTTCCAGTCCGAGCGCAGATGCGCGCCGAACCAGTAACGCTCGGTGAAATGACCGTCGGTCAGCGCATCCCAGAGTTTTTCCGGCGTGGTCTCGATGTAGGTGGTGTAGACGAATTCGGGCTTAGGCACAGGCGGTCTCCTTGACGATCGACGGTAAAGCAGAGGGGAGGGCATGTCCGGTCTCCAGCAGGCTCTTCAGGCTCGCGATCACCATCGGCCAGCCGCTGGAAATGTCGCGCAGGGTCTTGCCGCCTTCGTCGAGGTTGTCGCGCGTCACCGTCAGCTTGACGGTGGTGCCGCGCGGTTCGAGGTCGAAGGTGACGCGTGAGGTCCGTTCGAGCTTCGCCTCGGGCGAACACGGCTCCCAGGTGTAGATCAGCCTGCTCGGCGGATCGGAGACCAGCACCTTGCCGGCGATGCTCGCGATTGCCGCGCAGGGCAAACTGAAACGGCGAGCCGACCTTCCAGTCGGAAGTGACGCGATGGCCGAACCAGTAGTTCTCGGTGAAGTCGCCGTCGGTCAGCGCATGCCAGAGTTTTTCCGGCGTGGTCTCGATATAGGTGGTGTAGACGTATTCGGGCTTACTCATCACGCTTCTCCAGTTGCCGTTTCAACTCGCTGAGCGCGGCAAGTTTCCCGCGCTCGAATTTCTTGATCCAGCGTTCGCCGATCTGATGGATCGGAACCGGGTTGAGGTAGTGCAGCTTCTCGCGGCCGTGCTTGTAGGTGGTGACAAGGTTGGCCTCTTCGAGAATGACAAGGTGCTTTGTGACGGCCTGTCGCGTCATATCGAGGCCGTCGCAGAGTTCGTTCAGCGTCTGTCCGTTTTTGGCGTGAAGCCGGTCCAGCAGCGAGCGTCGCGATGCATCGGCAAGCGCCTTGAAGACTTCATCCATGGCAGGGATAATAGGCAACCAAATGGTTGCATGTCAAGGGCGGAGTTTCCGAGCCCATCGAATTTGAATGCGGCGATCAAAAATGCGACGCTGGTTCCATCGGATCGGGACAAGACAATTCGGGGAACGACCATGAAAGCAGCCTTCATCGAGCGACACGGCGGACCGGAGGTTCTCAAATTCGGCGAGATGCCGGATCCGGTGGCTGCAGCCGGCGAGGTCGTGGTCGATATCGTCGCCGCCAGCGTCAATGGCGCGGACTGGAAGGTGCGTGAGGGCAAGTCGGGTCAGCTTTCGCGTTTCCCCTACATTCTCGGCCGGGATTTTTCCGGCGTCGTCTCAGTCGTTGGCGATGGTGTCACAGACCTGCGCGTGGGCGACGAGGTGTTCGGCGTCTGCGACGTCGGGCAGGAGGGCGCCTATGCCGAGAAGATTGCGATCAAGGCCGCCATCGTCGCCAGGAAAACCGGCCGCCTGTCCCACGTCGATGCCGCAGCCCTTGCGCTGGCCGGATTGACCGCGATCTGCACCGTCGAGGACACGTTGAAACTGAAAGCTGAAGAAACCATCCTGATCCAGGGCGGCGCCGGCGGCGTTGCGGCCTTTGCGATCCAGTTGGCGAAACATCTCGGCGCCCGCGTGATCACGACTGCGAGCAAGGCGAACCATGATTATCTGCGCACGATCGGCGCCGACGAGATCATCGACTACAACGCGGTCGATTTCACCAAGGTGGTGAAGGACTGCGACGCGGTCTTCGAAACCGTCGGCGGCGACGTCGCGCAGCGATCCTACGCCGTGTTGAAGTCAGGCGGCCGGGCCGCTTTCATCGCTTCGGGACGCGCAGGCGCCGAAGCCGGACCGTAGCGATGTCGTTGGCTTGCGGCCGGCGGTCGGTCGCGACCGGCCGCATCTCGAACGCATCCAGGAACTGGTAACTATCGGCGCCGTACGTCCGCCGGAAGTGACCCGCTACAAGCTCAGCGAAGCGGTGGCTGCGCACGAGATCAGTCAATCCCGCCACTTCCGCGGCAAGTTGGTCTTTCTGGTCCGTTGAAGCGCGCTCCTTAGCGCTTCTGGTAGGGGTGAAAGATGTGATCCTTTGCCTTCACGGCGACGTGGCAGGCGTGGCCGCAATCCGAAGGGCTGGGGTCGGCCGTGAACGTGTCGGATGCGGGCTCAAAGTTGAACAGCGCGTAGCCCCATCCGCCGCTCCTGGAAAATCTGGCGCTGTCCTTTTCCATGACGAAGGCCTGCGAGAACACGTCAGGCACATCGACCGCAAACGGGGCCTCGGTGCTCTTCTTCGGCTTCCATTGCAGCTTCGCGATCATGGCGCCGTCCGGGAACGGTTTGCCGTTGCCGGGGATACCGGCCTTGTAGGCTTCGATCATCGCGGGGTTGGCGACGATCACCTTCAGCACTTCGTCGGTCCGCGCGGAGGAGACCACCGACCAGTCCTCGTATCCTCTGAAATCGGAGAAGGCGACGCCGTCAGGCGTTTTCAGCGTGTATTTGTCCTGCGCGCCAATGGCCGCGCCACCGAGAATGACGACGACCGCCGCGCCGGCGACAATGGTGAGCTTACTGCTTGTCATGGCTGAGCTTCCCTTGTTGTTATTATGGACCGAACTCTCGCACCTCATCTCGCAAAATTGTTCCGGCCAAGCGTAGTGCAAGCCAGCTGCGGCCCGCTATGATACATTCTTGAACGAGCCAGCAAAGACTGGCCGGTAACTTGGGTGGAAAACATGGGTGGTCGCGTCAAACTCGCAATTCTCGCCGCATTTTCAATCGCCTGCGCCACTGGCGCCGCTTCGCGAACCACAAAAGATCGGCGATCCGCCGGAAGCCTCCAATATGAAGCTGGTGGGAACCAGCGACCTGCAGGCGCGCAGCGCCTACCAGCCGACCATTCATCACCAGGGCGATCGCTGGATCGCCTATATCGGCCATCACGGCGGCACTGACGACATTCCGGCGCCGGTCAATCCGATGACCGGCAAGGCGGAGCCCAACGGCACGTCCATTGTCGACGTCACCGATCCCGCTCAGCCCCGATATCTTCGTCATATTCCCGGCCAGGAAGGAAAATACGAAGCCGGCGGCGCGCAGATGGTGCGGATTTGCGACGGCAAGCAACTGCCAAAGGGCGATCGCAACGCGGTCTATATGCTCCGAACCTTTGGCGGCGAAGCCCACGAGATCTGGAACGTCGCTGATCCCGCCAATCCCGTGCTGATCACGCGGCTGGCCGGGTTGAAGGACACCCACAAGAACTGGTGGGAATGCGACACCGGCATTGCGTTTCTGGTCTCGGGCGCGCCGGACTGGCGCACCCGCCGCATGACGCAGATCTACGATCTCAGCGATCCCGCACACCCCGTGAAGATCAGGGATTTTGGACTGCCCGGCCAGGAACCGGGCTCGACCGGCGCGGTGCCGACCGAACTGCATGGCCCGATTTCGACCGGGCCGTCGGGCAACCGCGTTTATTTCGGCTACGGCACCAACAAGGGCGGTTTCCTGCAGATCGTCGATCGCGAAAAACTCCTCAACGGACCGAAGGAGCCGACGCCGGACAATCTGCGTCTGCCGGAGATTTCGCGGATGCCGATGTCGGCGCTGAACGGCGCGCACACCACGTTTCCGATGCTGGGCATGCCGATCGCGGAATTTGCGAAGGACAAAGACGGCAAGAGCCGCGACATCGTGATGATCGTCGACGAGGCGATTTTGAACGAGTGCAACGAGGCGCGGCAGATGGTGTGGTTCGCCGACGTCACGGTTGAAAACCGGCCGATGATGATCTCGAGCTATACCGTGCCCGAGGCCAGCGGCGCGTTCTGCGAGCGCGGCGGGCGGTTCGGTTCGCATTCTTCCAACGAGAGCATGGCGCCGGTCTACTTCAAGAAAATGGCCTTCATCGCCTTCTTCAATGCCGGTGTGCGCGCGCTCGACATTCGCGATCCCTATCACCCCAGGGAAGTCGGCTATTTCATTCCGTCGATTACGGCGGCGACCGACAAGCGCTGCGTCACGGTCGATGGCAAGGACCGCTGCAAGGTCGCGATCCAGACCAACAATCTGGAAACCGACGAACGCGGTTACATCTATATCGTCGACCGCGCCAATACCGGCCTGCACATTCTCGAACTGACCGGCCCGGCGCGCGCCGTCGCCGGCCTGCCGTGAGAGTGTGACGGGATGCGCCGCGCGCTCGTCATCGCGATCGGGATTGCCGCGCTCGGCGCGTTGTCGGGCGTTGCGGCGTATGAACGTGCGGGACGCTGGCAAGATTCCGCAGCAAGCGGACTGGCGCGAAATCGCCTGGCCGTTCCCGCGCGACGGCTGGCCTGCGGGTAAGGCCTTTCGCAGCGGCGATGTCGAGGTCTACGTCCGGCCAAAAATCGGCTTCTGCAATTGCGACGTTGGCGTGGCCGACGACGATGAAGTCGATCGCGTCGCCGACCTCGATCTGATGAGCGAGCGCTTTGCGCCGCTGCAAGCGGGCAGGGTCGTTCGCGTCGCCGAGATGCAGGGGCGTATCAGGCCCTACGAACTCAGCATGCGCGATGGCTCCCGGCACACCGCGATCGGGATCGCCGTGTCGCACCGCTGCGATCTGCTGGTTGCGGTCGCCAAGGGCAGTGGCGATGCCGAGGACGTGCAGCGCACGGCGCTGGCGTTTCTGGCGACGGGCAAGATGACCGGCTGGATGATTGCATCGATGGAGGGACGTTAGCCGCGCGGCCCTCTTGCCTCTCCCGCTTGCGGCGGGTCGGACGAGCGAAGCTCGCTCTCGGGTCGGCGCGCGCGTAGCACGCGACGGGGGGGAAGTCTCTCCCGGAGTTCTGGCATCTGTTGCGCGGCACCTCCCCCGCAAGCGGGAGAGGGAGACAGAAGCACCGCCTTCCATCTCCTCCGCCCGCATGCATAATGCGGTCATCATCTCTCACCGGATCTCCCCCATGTCCCTGCAAGCCTATCTCGCTTTCGTCGCCGCCTGCATCGCGCTGGCGCTCATTCCGGGTCCGGTGGTGACGCTGGTGATCGCCAACGGGTTGCGGCATGGCACCCGCGCCGCGCTGACCAATATCGCCGGCGTCCAGGCCGGGCTGACCATCGTGATCGGCATCGTCGCGGTCGGACTGACGACGCTGATGGCGACCATGGGCTACTGGTTCGACTGGGTGCGCTTTGCCGGCGCCGCCTATCTGATCTGGCTCGGCTACAAGCTGGTTCGGTTTCCGGTCGAAGGCGTCAATGCCGACGAGCCGCCACCGCCGCCGCGCGGCGGATTTTTCCTGCAGGGTTTTCTGGTGCTGCTGAGCAACCCGAAGGTGCTGGTGTTCTTCGGCGCGTTCATTCCGCAGTTCATGGACATGAGCAAGGATCACTTCTCTCAGGTGGCGCTGCTCGGCTTCACCTTCATGGCCACCGGCGTGGTCACCGATTCGATCTACGCGATATTGGCCGGCCGGGCGCGAAAATTCTTCTCGGCGCGGCGCACGCGGCTGCTGTCGCGCGTCTCCGGCGGCTTCATGATCGGCGGCGGCATCTGGCTGGCGCTGACGCGGGCGCGGTGAAGCGCAGGCCGGCATGAACCCAGAGCCGCGACGGCGCGTCTAATCCCAGCGCCGTCTCTGGGGGAGCTTGATGCCTGATCTGCCGTGGTACGTTTACCTGATGCTGCTCGCGCCGCTCGGGCTCATTCTGTTTGCCGCCGCCTACAAAACACTGCAGGTGCGCGCCGCCCGCGAATGGCCGTCGACGCCGGGCAAGGTGGTGATCTCGAATTCCGAGGTGCGCAAGATACGCGTGCTCGACGACGAGCCGGGAAGACTGGCCATCGCTTCGAAGAGCGCAACTTCGCCAATATCGTTTACGAATACACCGTCGCGGGCAAGAAGCTGCGCAACAACCGCGTCAGCATCGGCGAGGACCGCGGCAATTTCGAAGTTGCCGAAACCATCGCGAAATATCCGGCCGGCATGGCCGTTACCGTCTATTACAATCCGCTGCATCCGAACGAAGCCGTGCTGGACCGCGATCTGCCGAAGGGCCTGTGGGGCTGCCTCGGCATCGGCACAGCGGTGGTGCTGGCGATCGTGTTCGGTGGGGTATTCGGCCTCAACCGGTTGTCCGAATTCCTGTCGGCGCGGCTGGCGGATCCAAAGCTGTCGCCGCTGGTGATGGCGTTCGGCGCCTTCGGCGTCGTCATCGCGCTGTTCGCGCTTGCGATGCAGAAGCAGCAGCGGCTGGCGATGAAATGGCCTGTTGTCTCAGGCACCATCAAGATGTCGGATGTCGAACAATACCGGGCGGCGCCGAGCAAGCAGGGATCGCGCGGCGCGGTGATGTATCAGCGTGAGGTGTCGTACAGCTACCGGTTCAACGACGTCGATTACACCGGCATCGAGGCCCGCTTCGCCACCAGCAGCAACACGACGTCGGGCTGGCTGATGCGCAAGTTCATGACGGCCTATCAGGACGGTGCCGCCGTCAAGGTCTATGTCAATCCGCTCAATCCGTCGGAGGCCACGCTGAACCCGCGCACCAGTTTTGCCTGGGTGTTGTGGCTGCTCTCTGCCGCGTTTTTTGCGGGCGCCTACTTCGTCGCGACGCGCGGTTAGCGCGCGTAAGCACACCGGCAAGCCAGACAACCGCCGACGCCAGCAATCCCGGCGGCCTCTCGATCCAGTCTCCAACTTTGACACATTTGGTGGCGAAGCTATGTCACGAATCATCGGGCAACGGTAAATATGAGATGCCACAAGATTGGCCCACTAACTCCAGTCCTGAATCAGTCAAGGATCAAAAGCCGGTCGACGATTTCTTTGCGTCTGCGCTCGCCGACCGAATCCGAATAGACGGTTGGCGCAGGAAATTGACCCATATCCGGGGGGAAATTCTCGAAATCGCCGAGCAAGGTTCGCAGCAAGGTCTGGTCGGCTTGAAACGGGAAACCACCAAGCTCGCTAAATCAATAGATCGATTGGAGGCGTTGTTGGGCCTGAAAGCGGCTCAATGAGGTACTTGTCGCATTTCCTCTATTTGCAAGTACCGACGAACCGGACCAGTCGAGCTTTAGTCTGACGGCACGAACTCCCATTGCGCTGCAAGGTCTCGGATCTGCTCGAACCTGAGGATCTCCGGCGCGGCCTCCCGGACGATTGTTGCCTGCTCTCGTTCGTCTGGTAATAGAATCATCGTCCTCGCCACCGCGGACTGCAGCTTCATCGTGCCGTGATTGCAAAGGATGACGAGCTCTTCCGGATCTGCAGTCATTGGTTCACACCCAAGCTTGGGCTGGCAAAAGCCAGCGCATACGCCCCCGAATGCCCAATTCCAATCGCAAGCTGGGGGCTAAGGTTATCTGCCTTGGCTCCTCAGGCTGAAGGCCAACCTCCCGTGCAGGTCAAAGCTGACGTGGTGCGTGGCTTGGGTCCGCTCTTACCCCAATAGCCCCTCATCGGAGCGTCCGTTATCCATGTCAGCTAGCTGTCCGACTTCTCTCCAACGTTGTATCCCCACATGAACAATGCAGCTTCTATTTCTCGTGGACTCGCCTGGCATTCTTCTGCAACCAGACAGATGAGTTGCGACGCCCATCTCACCATCAAGGCATGGCAGCGATCCCTGGCGCTGCCGAACAATACCGGAAAATGAATGCGCTTTGTCCCGGGGGTCCGCTTGGTCTCTCGATCCAGGGCGAAAAGCAACTGATCGGCGAGATCGTGTTGGCGAATTTCTCGTTCTTCTGCAAATTTGGCAACGAAGAAGCCGAGCGCGCCACCGATCCTGCCATCGTAAATCACAAGCCTCTGTTCAGGGTCGGCCAGGCTCACGACTTTGGTCATCGTCGAGTTCATGATCAGGTTTACGCCATCAAACGAATTCCAGTGATGCTCGTTCATCCTTGATCAGATCGACAGCGTAAGAGAGCTTGGCGGAAATCTCGTCTCCGTTTCGCTCGATCCACTCAAATGTCCGCCTTTGTCGATGCTTGTTGTCTACGCCACCCCAATGCATTATCGCGCGCAAAATAACGCAAACATCGCGGCTGGAATCCTGCCGAATAGCGGACTGCAGATCGGCAGCGAGACGATCCAGCTCGGCCTTGTTTTCGAGAAAGTCTTTCCCGCTGCAGGCATATTTCGATACCGCATCGGCCAGACCGACCGCCGACCATTTGCCATTAATCGCACGGGACCATGCCGACAATTTTCCTCTCGAAGGAACGTCGTAAGAATGACGGCGGTTGCCTCCCCATTCGAGCGCAAGGAATCGGCAAAATTCCAGTACTTGCTCCTGGTTGCACAGTGATGCGCGCGCGCCCGAGCTTATTGCATGATGCACCCGCCACGTCTGGTCATTTCGCGGACCGGAAAATCGGAGCGGTTCTGGCATGATACGACGCTACCTTGGGGGATCGACGTTGCGACGGATAAGTTCCGATAGCTGGGCCAGAAGTTCTCGAAGCCGGGCATTCTCCTCACGCAGCGCGTGAACTTCGTCGGTATGTCCATCAGTACAAAGTGCCGGCCCATCGCCTCGAAGTGCATTTCCAAGCAGCGGAAATGCGTCGGCGACCGGTTCTTTAATCCAAAGTGAGGGTTCAACGCGGTGCTCTTGCTTGTGATGCGGCGAACGCGCTAATTCCATAATCAATACTCCAATTTCAAATGACCGTGCCTGCCCCCGAATCGCCTGTCGTGCAGGTCAAAATGAATTGAGTCGGTCGGCAAATTTGGGACGAAAATTAGCAACGCATTAAGACGACCTCGGCGCTAAAGCGGCGTCATTGCGGCGCGAACGCATCGTTTCCGCCTGACACACGTGATGCCTGGGAGCTCAGCAGCGAGCATTGTGAAAGCTTTGTTGACCTAAGATGGCGGCCCGCTGGGTCCTTTACAGGCCTCGCCGGACGGCAATCTGGTTCTGCTTTATCCGGAATAGCGGACATCGATGATCGCGGCGCTGACGCTTTTCGGGCGAGACTGCCGCTTTATTGCCCTTTGGCCCGCTGGTCGAATGCGCTCAGCACGGCGAGCGTCATTGCGATGACGCCGGTCTGGATGGTCGGCTTCGGCACCGGCGCGAACAGCGGGGAATGGTTACCGGGAAGCGGCGTTCCACTCTTGTTGGCCGCCGCCCACGTCTCCGGCTCGTACACGCCGATATTGAACATCATCATCGGCAGGTCGGGCCCACCAAATTCGGAAAGATCCTCGCTCGCGGTGGTCGCCGGTGACTGGCTCAGCCTGTCGCCAAACGCCGCTTTCAACGCCTTCTCGGCGGTCGCGACCAAAGCGGGATCGTTGATAACGGCCTTGATACCCTCGAGGATCTGAACATCCGGCGCAGGCGCGTTCGCCATGGCGGCGACCGCATTGGCGGTACGTTTGATTCCATCAAAGATCCTGGCGCGCACGTCCGGTTTGAAGGTTCTGATGGTGCCTTGCAGGACCGCTTCGTCGGGAATGACGTTGCCCGTGGTGCCGGCATGGAGCGAGCCGATGGAGACCACGCCCATTTCGGTCGGGTCTTTTTCACGGCTGATGACGCTCTGCACATCGACCACAAAACGCGACGCCATCATCACGGGATCGATGGTCGCCTGTGGTATCGCGCCATGGCCGCCGCGGCCCTTGAATCGGATGAAAAGGCCGTCGGCACTGGAATTGCCGACCCCGGCCCGGTACCTGACGGTGCCGTAGGGAATGGGCTGATCATGCAGGGCAAAGATGGCGTCGGGCTTGGGAAAGCGCGTGAACAGGCCTTCGGCGCGCATCGCGCTCGCACCCGCGCCCACCTCCTCGGCGGGTTGCGCGATGAACATCAGCGTGCCCTTCCACTGGTCCTTCAGCCCGACCAGCGTCTTCGCCGTTCCGACCCAGCTCGCCATGTGGATGTCGTGGCCGCAGCTATGGCTGACAAAGGTTTCGCGCCCTTGCCAGGTCGCCTTGTCGTGGCTTGCATAGGGCAGGCCGGTCTTTTCCTCCATCGGCAGCGCGTCAAGCTCGGTGCGCACCATGATGGTCGGGCCGTCGCCATTTTTGTAGAGCGCAACCAGCCCGGTCCTGCCGACCTTCTCTGTCACAACGAAGCCGATCGCGCGCATCTCCGCGGCGAGTTTTGCGGCGGTCTTCTCCTCCTGGAAGGCGAGCTCGGGATGGGCGTGGATATCCTTGTAAAGCGCGTCGAGTTTTGGATATTCGTTCTCGAAGGAGGTCTCGATCGATTGCTTCAGGCTTGCGATGTCGAGCTCGGCATGCGCCGGCGGCGTAACCATGCTGCTCAAGGAAAATGAGGTAAATGCGGCGAGCAGAGGCTTTGCAAACGGCATGGTCCGACCTCCCTTGGCTTTTCTCACGCAGAATATCGCAAGGCGCAGCGGATGTCGGATCAATTTTCGGAAGTCGCGGCAGGTTCGGCTGACTTCCGCTTCACTCCTAACGGCCGACATTCAGGGGCGCTCGCGGCCGGTCCGAAAAGCGCCAGACACGGTCATATCCGGGCGGTTAGTTGCGGGCCTGTAGCTTCAGGTCATCGATGTGTTTGGCGTGGGCGATGTCGGCAAACGCGTGCTTCAGATCGCCCATGCGACGGAAGACAATTGCGCGATCGAGGTAGGCGTCGGAGAAATTCGGATCGAGATTGATCGCCAAATCAAGATCGACGAGTGCAAGGGCCAAATCTCCACTGCGATACGCGTGGCTGCCCCGCTGTCGATAGTATCCGGCGTCCTTCACTTCGACCTCGGAAATTGCCGGAACAGCGCCTGTGATGTCCGCTGCTGCTACGGCGCGTGGCACTGCCGTCTCTCCGGCGGCGTCGGGAGCTTCTCGCTCCGCGGAGACCGGGATCTTGTCATGCTTGTTGTGATGGCCGGCCCGGCCGACTGTATGGGATGACGGTGTCGGCATCGCAGCGGTCAGTGCCGATACGCGTGCGGATATGTCCTGCACTTGCGCTGGAACGACAGGGACTCTCAAAGCTCTTTCGAAAAGCAGGAATGTTCCGACGGACACGAACGCGATCACGATAGCTGCGATGGCGTCCGGGACCAGGTTGCGGGAGAGTATCTTGCGCTCTGAATTCAGAGTTCGTCGCTGGTGTGCTTTGGTCAACAGCGCATCATAGGTCGCTCGCTGCCGTTCGTCGCTGAGAATGGCATGGGCGCGGACGAGCCGCCTGAACCTCTGCGAAGCATCAGGATCGCCGGAATTGTTGTCGGGATGGCTGGCCTTGGCGGCCTCTCGGAATGCCGCCCTGAGGCGGTCAGCATCATCGTCAGCAAGCGCGCCAAGTAACTCGTAAAGGGTTTGCAAAATGTGCCTCGTAAATAGGATCCTTTAGAAACTTTTCCCTTCTCCGCAATTCCCGCTCGTCAATGAAAATGACGACGATCGGCGCAAACCTCGCGACAAAAGGGTACCTTGGTATGGCAGGAAGACGACCGAGTATGGCAGGAAGACGACTGAAATTTGAGTTTCCCGCCCAGATATTGCCACCGAGGAGACACAAAGGGTCGGGGCAGATCGGCGACAAGCACAGGTTGAATTTTTCGAACCTGGCCGCGGCTATGCGATCGTTACCGAACGGGTCGTTTTTGCGGAACGCGCTCGATCTCGCATGTGCTGGATGCCTGCAACTGGCTTAGGCGGTCTCGCGCCGCCTTTTCGGCATCCTGATAACACTGCCGCTCGTACTCGGTTTTCAAGCGAGCCCATTCATCCGGGTCCACCGCCTTGAAATCGGCTCTCTTGAACTCGCAGTTGGGCGCCGCCTGGGGTGTGAGCAGAACCGGATCGGGCCGACGAACGCGCAGTTCGGCATGTTGCCGTGTTTCGGCGTGAATACGGGCACGCGAAGGCGCGCGAACCGGGGCTGCCCTGACGTCCCGCTGAACCGGATTGAATTCGTGGTGAGCCGGATTACGCGCGCAACCGGCCAGCCCCATCGCAAGGACAACGGCCGAGATGGTCCGCAGCGGGAATAACGACAGCAGGCCATGGCGCCGCAACGGCGTCGTCGCCAATTCGCAGCAATCATCCACACAATATGCCGGACGCGCGATCGTCATGCTGATCATTCCGATTCAAGGCGAGGCAGGTTGCGGACACTGTTTGCAACTCTCGCGTAGAAGCGAGCCGACCATGAACGGAAAATTTGAATCTCAGTCTAACAACTAGGATGAATGAAATACTAATGGTGCTTCGTTTTCGCCCCGAAACCGGACAGGGGGATCAGCAGGTCTGCCTTGTGCCAGATGGGGACACGCCCTACGCGGAAAGCAGTCCCTGCTGGCGCAGCACCGGCTCGATCTCGCCGAAAATCCGCGCCAGCCGATCCGCCCAGGCTTTCTCTCCGGCGGGATCGGAAATCAGATCCTGGCGAATTTCAATTCCGGTGTTCATCAGTCCGCGCGCCTCGGCGTGCACGGGAATGGTGTAGTCGGTGTCGTCGCTGACCGCATACGGCTCGTTGTCGCCGACCACGAGATCGCCCTCGGCGCGCAACCAGTTTTAGCAACAGCGGCGGCAAATTCCTGTCGCGCTGGTAGAGCGTGCCGATGTGCCAGGGACGTGCGATGCCGGCATAGACAGGTGTGAAGCTGTGCAGCGACACCAGCACCGTCGGCATCCCCGCACTGCGGCGCTGTTCGATGATCTCGTCGATGCGGCGGTGATAGGGATCGAAGATTTCCGCGCGCCGCGTCGCCGCATGCTCGCTTGAGATGCCTTCATTGCCGGGAATGGTGGTTGCTTCGCTGATGCGCGGAATTGAACTCGCGACATGCGGCGGGCGGTTGCAGTCGATCACCAGCCGCGAGTAACGCTGCACGATCAGATGCGCGTCGAGTTGTTGCGACAGGGATTCCGCGACGCCGGCAATGCCGATGTCCCAGCCGATATGGCGCACGCGTTCGCTCTCGGGCAATCCGAGATCGCCGAGCGCGCGCGGAATCAGCCGTCCGTAATGGTCGCAGGTGAGAAAGAACGGTGAGCGTCCCGCTTCGTTATATTCGCGGACCGGAGGAACATCTTCGGTTCCCAGAAGTAGTGCTGTGTCGTTCGCGTGGTTCAACGCCATTTCTCCCGATAGGTGCCTATTCAAGCGGCATACGACCTGCAAATGAGCAAGGTTCGGTCTAGATTAGAACACCCAGAATCGATGATTGTTGAACGATGCCGCTCCTGACGATTCACCACAAGACCGTTTATCGCTACGCCCGCCCGGTGGCGTTCGGCGAACACCGCATCATGCTGCGTCCGCGCGACGGCCATGACCAGCGCGTGCTGTCCAGCAGCCTGGAGATTTCGCCGCAGCCGATGACGCTGCGCTGGATCCATGACGTGTTCGGCAACAGCGTCGCGATCGCGATCTTTGACGAGCGCGCGGAAACGCTGTCGTTCGTCTCGACGGCGACGGTCGAGCACAATCCGGCGGAAGAGTTCGCGCTGACGCCTGATGACACCGCCTATTTCTATCCGTTCCTCTACGACCGACGAGGAATTTCCCGACCTGCAGCAATTCATCGCGCCGCAATATGGCGATCCGCAATGGCGAGCTGTCGGCGTGGGCGCGGCAATTCCTCGACGCGGACGGACCGACGCCGACCTTCAACATCCTCAGCGGCATGACGCATGGCATCCGCGAGGCCTTCACCTATCGCAAGCGCCACGAGCAGGGCACCCAGCATCCGCTCGACACGCTGCAGACCGGCTCGGGCACCTGCCGCGACTATGCGATGTTCATGATCGAGGCGTTGCGCCGGCTCGGCATCGCCGCGCGCTTCGTCTCCGGCTACCTGTTCATTCCCGGCGACAGCGCGCATGGCTATGTCGGCGGCGGCTCGACCCACGCCTGGGTGCAGGTCTATCTGCCGAGCGCCGGCTGGATCGAGTTCGATCCGACCAACGGCATCGTCGGCACCCGCGACCTGATCCGCGTCGCCGTGGCGCGCGATCCGCGCCAGGCGATTCCGCTGCTACGGCTGCTATCTCGGCTCGGCCGACGCCTATGTCGGCATGGAGATCAGCATCAACGTCGTCTCGGTCGGCGACGAACCGACCGAGGCGCGGGCCGAAGCGCAACTCGAAGCAGGCCGAAAGCGCGGCTCGTCGAGCAGCAGCCGTCCGAAGAGCAGCCAAAGGAAGAAGTCTGACCATGGAGATCAAGGTCGGCTTCGAGATTTCCTATGCGGCCGTGCAGCCGACGCCAATGGTGATGATGCTCTCGATTCATCCGTCGCGCGCGGCCGACATCGTCGGCAAGGAAATCATCGTGGCCGAGCCTGATGTGCCGATCGGTTTCTACCGCGACAGCTTTGGCAATGTCTGCGGCCGGCTGGTGGCGCCCGCCGGCGGCGTGACGTTGAAAGGCCAGGCGCGTGGTGCGCGATTCCGGATTGCCCGATGCGGTGGTGCCGGACGCGCAGCAACTGCCGATCGATCAATTGCCGGACGAGGTGCTGCAATATCTGATGCCGAGCCGCTATTGCGAGACCGACAAGCTCACCGATATTGCATGGTCATTGTTTTCCGCGACCCCGCCTGGCTGGGCGCGGGTGCAGGCGATCGTCGATTTCGTCCACGACCACGTCACCTTCGGCTACGAGCATGCCCAGTCACATGAAGTCGGCGCATGACGTCTACGAGCAGCGCGCCGGGGTCTGCCGCGACTTTGCGCATCTGGCGCTGACCTTCTGCCGCTGCATGAACATCCCGGCGCGCTACTGCACCGGCTATCTCGGCGATATCGGCGTGCCACGCGATCCGGCGCCGATGGATTTTTCCGGCTGGTTTCAGGCCTATCTGTCCGGCGAGTGGTACACGTTCGATGCCCGCCACAATCACCCGCGCATCGGCCGCATCCTGATGGGCACCGGCCGCGATGCCGCCGATGTCGCGCTGACCACGAGCTTTGGCCGGATGGACCTCGTCAAGTTCGTCGTGATCAGCGACGAGGTGGTGCCGGCTTGAGATGCCGGCCCTGCCGTCATTGCGAGCGCAGCGAAGCAATCCATTCTTTCTTTGTACGGCACGATGGATTGCTTCGCTTCGCTCGCAATGACATGAATAATTCATGATTTCAGATCGTCTGTTCGTCTACGGCACCCTGATGCGTGGCTTCGACCATCCGATGGCGCAGCTGTTGTCGCGCAGCGCCGACTATCTCGGTGAGGCGCGCTGCCAGGGCCGGCTCTATCTCATCAAGCATTATCCGGGGCTGCTGCTGTCGGATGATCCCGGTGACATCGTGTTCGGCGAACTGTACCGGCTGCGCGAGCGCGACGCGCTGCTGGAAGAATTCGACATGTATGAAGCCTGCGGCGAGGGTTTTCCGGAGCCGACCGAATATCTGCGAAAGATGCTGTCCGTCATGCTCGACGACGGCACCGCCGGCGAAGCGTGGACCTATGTCTACAACTGGCCGGTCACCGGCCTGCCGCAGATCGCTTCGGGGAAATTTCTGGAGCAATAGATTCTCTCTTCGTCATGCCCGGCCATGACGGAAAAAATCACATCGCATCCAGTCGCTCGCGTTCGACGCGGATATCGACCTCGCGCTCGACATACTGCCATTCCTCGGTCTGGCGCAGCATGCCGACCAGCTCCTCGAACAGCGACTCATGCGCCAGGCGGTATTCGAACCAGGTCAGGAAATCGAAGGTCTCGCCGAGATCGCGGCAGTGATAGAGCTGCCGCGCGATCGCGGGCAGGAACCGCATGCTGCTGGCGATGTGGTGCGACTTGTCCTCAAAGATCTTGCGCCGCTCTTCCTGGGTCAGCTCCCACCACGCCGCGGATTTCTTGATCGGGATCAGCGCCGCGAGTTTTGCCTCGGGCCGGCCGAGGGAGGCCTGCGCGGCAGTGAGCTGCTCTTTCTCGGCGCGCTCGACATAGCGGACATGGCTGGGAGTGCCCGCCAGCCGCCACCCGGTCTGCGAGGGCAGGATCGGCAGCGCGATCGATTCGGAATGGGTCACCGACAGCGACGGCGTCGGCGTCAGGCTCTCGCCCTTGACCGCCGCCAGCCGCGTCACCCGCCACGCCCCGCTTTGTGCGCCCCTGAAGATCGTGAACATGGCGGTATGGAAGCGTGGAACTGGCTGGGGTTCAAGCGCAGTGCTGCGTATTGCTCGCCGTCATGCCCGGGCTTGACCCGGGCATCCACGCCTTTCTTGCTACTGGCGGCCAAGACGAGGTGATTTGCGCCGCTATTGGCCTGTGAATAGCGGCTAGAAACCCAACGGCCTTCGTATTTTAGCGAGCCATCCCTATATCCCTAATCGGTTGGCACAGGCCCTCGAATTCGGCAAACCTCACCCCATGCGCTTTACGCCCCAATTCCTCGACGAACTTCGCGCCCGGCTTCCGGTTTCGGAAGTCGTGGGCCGGCGCGTGAAGCTGAAGAAGGCGGGGCGCGAGTTCAAGGGGCTGTCGCCGTTCCAGCAGGAGAAGTCGCCGTCCTTCACGGTCAACGACCAGAAGGGATTTTACCACGACTTCTCCTCCGGCAAGCACGGCGACATCATTTCGTTCCTGATAGAGACCGAAGGCGTCGGCTTTACCGAAGCCGTCGAGCGGCTGGCATCGATGGCCGGCATGGCGCTTCCCGCGGTGACGCCGGACGCCGCGCGGCAGGAGCAGCACCGCAAGACGCTCTATGACGTCATGGACCTCGCCGCAAAATTCTTCTGCGACACGCTGGCTTCGCGCTTCGGCGCCAAGGCGCGCGGTTATCTCGCCGACCGCGCCATCACGCCGGCGACGCAACTGCAGTTTCGCATCGGCTATGCACCGGGCGGCCCCGGCGAGCGCTTTGCGCTGAAGGAATATTTGGGCGCGCAGGGCATTCCGACCGAGGACATGGTCGAAGCCGGACTTCTCATCGGCGGCGAAGATATTCCCGTGCCGTATGACCGCTTTCGCGATCGCGTGATGTTTCCGATCACGGATATCCGCGGCCGCGTCATCGCCTTCGGCGGCCGCGCGCTGGAGAAGGACGTTCCGGCAAAGTACCTGAATTCGCCGGAAACGCCGCTGTTTCACAAGGGCGACAATCTCTACAACCTGAGCTCAGCGCGTCAGGCGATCCATAACGGCGCAGGCCTGATCGTGGTCGAAGGCTATGTCGACGTCATCGCCATGGTCACATCAGGCTTTGGCGGCGCGGTCGCGCCGCTCGGCACGGCGTTGACCGAAAACCAGCTCGCGCTGCTCTGGAAGATGGCCGACGAGCCGATCCTTTGTTTTGACGGCGACCGCGCCGGACAGAAGGCCGCGTATCGCGCCGCCGATCTGGCGCTGCCGCATCTGAAACCCGGAAAAAGTTTGCGCTTCGCGCTGCTGCCCGAGGGGCAGGACCCTGATGATCTCGCGCGCTCCGGCGGGCGCGGCGCGATCGAGGAAGTCATCGGCGCCGCGCGCGGGCTCGCCGACATGATCTGGTCGCGCGAGATCGAGGGCGGCAGTTTTGCGACGCCCGAACGCCGCGCGGCGCTGGAAGCGCGGATCGGCGAACTCACCAACGGCATCCGCGACGAAGTGATCCGGCGCTATTATCGTCAGGATCTCGTCGAGCGATTGCAACGCATGTTCGCCCCCGAAGGCGGACGCGGCGGCTACGGCCGAGGGAATTTCAACGGCAATTTTCGCGGGCAGGGGGGCGGCGAATCAGGCCGCCGTTTTGCCCCCCGTGGCACCTTCACCCCGGGTCAGGCCGGCCGATTTCGGCGGGCAAGGCGGCCGCGGGCAGGGCGCCTCCGGCAGCCAGACCATCAACCGCGGCCCCTACCAGGCGGCCAGCGCCCAGCTCGCCAACAGCCCGATCATGCGCGGGCAACGTTCCGCGATCTCCCGCCGCGAGGCGCTGATTCTGCAATCCCTGATTAACCACCCGTGGCTGTTGCACGACCATCTGGAGGAAGTGGCGGCGCTGGAACTGGCCCATCCGGAGGCAAACAAGCTCCGCGCCGGCATTATCGCGGCCTTTGCCAACGATCATCACCATTCTCCGGAGCCGGAAGAGCAGGCTGAGAAAATGCGCGGGGATCTCGAATCCCGTGGATTAGATGAGATTCTTCAAAGGGTTGAGCGGGCGATCACGACCTCGGCGGTGTGGGGATCAAAGCCCGGCGCGGCCCGGGAAGATGTTTTAGCCACCTGGCAGCAACTCGTTGTCTTGCATCAGAAAACCCACGCCCTACTTAGGGAGAAGAAGGACGCCGAGCTGGCTTTGGGCGAGGATCCCAGCGAGGCCAATATGGGTTGGCTGAGGGATGTCAGTGCCCGGCTGGAACTCGCTTGATGGTACCGATGCCCTGATCGAGGGTTTTGGCGAGCTTTCGGGCCGGTTCCGCAAAAGCGTCTGACGAAAAAAAATGCTGCGGACGGCGGCGGCCGGACCCGTTAAAAAACTCGCCAAACCCATGGTTTGGCTGCAAAAACAGGGTTAAGCGAAACTTAATAGCCGCAAGGTACTTAGCCGTAACGAGGCTATTGGCATAACACCGTCGACAAGGGGTTTAGGGGTGGCGACAGTTTGCGCCGCCCTTTCCGCGTCATGAGCATCAGGATCATGCTCACCGGTTAAGAGATCGAGCGAGATGGCTTTGAGAAAAGTCGTCTCCAGTTATTCAAGGCAGGCAGTGGCTGACGCTGTCCCGCATGAGCGCGTTTCGGGAGCTTGATGAATGGCCACCAAGGCAAAGACGCTGCAGGTTAAAGACAAGGAAAAAGACGACAAGGCAGCGGACGCCCCTGAGAAGGATGGATCCGACGCGCCGTCGCCGTTGCTCGACCTGACGGATGCCGCGGTCAAGAAGATGATCAAGCAGGCCAAGAAGCGCGGCTTCGTGACCTTCGATCAGCTCAACGAAGTGCTGCCCTCTGACACCACCTCGCCCGAACAGATCGAGGACATCATGTCGATGCTCTCGGACATGGGTATCAACGTGTCGGAAGCCGAAGAGGCGGACTCCGAGGAAGAAAAGGAAGAGGCCGAGGACGACACCGACAACGAGTTGGTCGAGGTCACGCAGAAGGCCGTCACCGAGGTCAAGAAATCCGAGCCCGGCGAGCGCACCGACGATCCCGTCCGCATGTATCTGCGCGAGATGGGCACCGTCGAGCTGTTGTCGCGCGAAGGCGAAATCGCGATTGCCAAGCGCATCGAGGCCGGCCGCGAGGCGATGATCGCGGGCCTCTGCGAAAGCCCGCTGACCTTCCAGGCCATCATCATCTGGCGCGACGAATTGAACGAAGGAAAGATCTTCCTTCGCGACATCATCGATCTCGAAGCCACCTATGCCGGTCCTGACGCCAAGAACAACATGAACCCGGCGCTGATCGCAGCGCCCGTCGGTCCCGACGGCCAGCCGCTGGCTGCGACCAACGGCGCCGTTGGCGCTGCGCCTGCGCATGTCGCGCCGCCGGCCGCTCCGCCGTCGCCGACCCCGTTCCGCGCCGCGCCCGCGGGCGGCGCCGAGACCGAGGAAAAGGATCCCGCCGAGACCGCCGCCGAAAGCGACATGGATGACGACGAGTTCGAAAACCAGATGTCGCTGGCTGCGATCGAAGCCGAGCTGAAGCCGAAAGTCGTCGAAACCTTCGACAAGATCGCCTCCGAATACAAGAAGCTGCGCCGCTTGCAGGAGCAGGACATTGCCAACCAGCTGCAGAGCGAGACGCTGTCGCCCTCGCAGGAGCGCAAGTACAAGAAGCTGAAGGACGAAATCATCGTCGAGGTGAAGTCGCTGCGGCTGAACCAGGCCCGTATCGATTCACTGGTCGAGCAGCTCTACGACATCAACAAGAAGCTGGTCTCGTTCGAGGGCCGCCTGCTTCGTCTGGGCGACAGCCACGGCGTCGCGCGCGAGGATTTCCTGCGCAACTACCAGGGCTCGGAACTCGATCCGCGCTGGCTCAACCGTGTCTCGAAACTCTCCGCCAAGGGCTGGAAGAATTTCGTTCATCACGAAAAGGACCGCATCAAGGAACTGCGCGGCGAAGTCCAGCAGCTCGCCGCATTGACCGGCCTCGAGATCGGCGAATTCCGCAAGATCGTGCACGGCGTGCAGAAGGGCGAGCGCGAGGCGCGCCAGGCCAAGAAGGAAATGGTCGAGGCGAATCTTCGTCTGGTGATTTCGATCGCCAAGAAATACACCAACCGCGGCCTGCAATTCCTCGACCTGATCCAGGAAGGCAATATCGGCCTGATGAAGGCGGTCGACAAGTTCGAGTACCGCCGCGGCTACAAGTTCTCGACCTATGCGACGTGGTGGATCCGGCAGGCGATCACGCGCAGCATTGCAGATCAGGCGCGCACCATCCGCATTCCCGTGCACATGATCGAGACGATCAACAAGATCGTGCGCACCTCGCGTCAGATGCTCAACGAGATCGGCCGCGAACCCACGCCTGAGGAGCTCGCCGAAAAGCTCGGCATGCCCTTGGAGAAAGTTCGAAAAGTTCTCAAGATCGCGAAAGAGCCGCTGTCGCTGGAAACGCCTGTTGGTGACGAGGAAGACTCGCATCTCGGCGATTTCATCGAGGACAAGAACGCGATCCTGCCGATCGATGCGGCGATCCAGTCCAACCTGCGTGAAACCACCACGCGGGTGCTGGCCTCGCTGACGCCGCGCGAAGAACGCGTGCTGCGCATGCGCTTCGGCATCGGCATGAACACCGATCACACGCTGGAAGAAGTCGGCCAGCAGTTCTCGGTGACCAGAGAGCGCATTCGTCAGATCGAAGCCAAGGCGCTGCGGAAGCTGAAGCATCCGTCGCGGTCGCGGAAGCTGCGGAGCTTCCTGGATAACTGATCGGCGGCGCATCCGGCTGCCTTCGGCCATCTTACATTTGCAATGGCGGCCTTCGTGGCCGCCATTTTCGCAAGTGCGGTGCTGACGTCGGCAACGGCGCGACCCGCCAGACGGGAGCGGCGCCGGCCCGTGCCGTCATACCGCGCTCGGTCATTGCCAGGCCAGACAGCACGCCCGGCCGATGACGGCATCGTACCGAGCTGCTTCCCAGGGTCCATCTGTGACGTCAGGACGCATGTGAACTGTTTCATACTCTATCTTCAAGACATTTGATTTATCGATACAGTCAGAGGTAGTATGTCGCGGCCGACGGCACCGTAAACCCGACGGCAGGGAGAGTTGTCATGACAACTTCGCGCAGAGAGGTCTTGCTCAAGGGGTGCGTTATCGGGGCGGGCGTTATCGCCGCCAATATGACCGGGCTGCAGGCTTTGGCCCAGGGCGCGCCGAAATTGCGGCGCTCGCTGCACGGCATGGCGCCCAACGATCCGATCCTGCAAACCTGGCGCGACGGCGTCCGGCTGCTGAAGGCGGCGTCCGGCAAAGTCAGCTGGGCCAGTTTTGCCGCCATCCACGGCAATGCCAGCGACTTCCATCTGTGCCCGCATGGAAACTGGTTCTTCCTGCCGTGGCATCGGGCCTACATTCTCTCGTATGAACGGGCGGTGCGGAAGCTGACCGGCAACGACGATTTCGCGCTGCCCTACTGGGACTGGACCGCGGATCGCCAGATGCCGCCGGCGTTCGTCCAGCCGAAATTCAACGGCAAGCCGAATCCGCTGTTCGAGCAGCAGCGCGACGCGAGGCCGAATGATTCATTGCCCGACAGCAGCGTGGGGCCTGCGATCATCAGTCAAATCCTGACGCAGGCGCCTTTCGAAACCTTCGGCACCAGCCGCCCGGTCGGGCAGGACAACCTCGACCAGTCATGGATCAACTGCGAATTCTGCGGCACGTCGGGAACGCTGGAATCCACCCCGCACAATCTGGTTCACGTGTTCGTGGGCGGCATCATGGCGCAGGCGAATTCGGCGCTCGACCCCCTGTTCATGATGCACCACTGCAATCTCGACCGCATCTGGTGGGTATGGAATCAGGGCGGCGGGGCCAATTCGCCGGATCCGCTGTGGACCGACATGACATTCCAGAACAACTTCTTCAATCCCGACGGCACGTCCTATTCACCGAAGGTCTCGGATCTCTTCGCCCCGGAGTCGCTCGGCTATACCTATGCCGACACGCCGGTCGCCACCCCGGTGCTCGAGTTCGACCAGACTGCCGGCAGTGGTGGCGCAATACGACAAGTACCGGAGCCTTTATGCGACATCGAACGTCGCGACCGCCAAAGCTGCCGGTGTCGTGTCCTACGCCGCTGCGGTGCAGGGGGCGGCGACGGTGGCCAAATATCTCGATATTCCGGTCAATGTCGACGCGGGTGCGCTCGCTCCCGTGGCGTCCCGCAAGTCGTTGTCGAGCGGCCTCGAGTCCCTCAGCCTGGAAGATGCCCGGCAGAAATACATCGGCGGGGCGCGCTGCTACGCTTTCCTGCGCGAACTCGACTATTCGCAGGACGCCAATACCGAGTATCGGGTTTTCCTCAACTGCGACTACCTCTCGGCCGGCACGCCGACCACCGATCGTCACTATGTCGGATCGTTCGGTTTCTTCGGCCACCACGGCGGTCATAGCCACGGTGGCGGCGAGGCGAAGAAGCCGTCCATCGGCATCGATCTGACTTCGGCTATTCAACGCGTCTATGGAAGTGCGGAGACGCCTCCCGAAAAACTGCGGGTGCAGATCCAGCCGGTCGCACTCAAGTCCAGCGGCAAGGCGAACGGAACCGCAAAACCAAGCCGCGTCGAAGTTGCGATCGTCTCGGCCTGATCCCACATTAGGTCTACGGGCGGCGCAACTTTCGGGATCACGGCTATGGCACTGGATTTTCGCCGTCTATGGATGATCGGAGCGGGTTTTGCGGTGGCGGCCGTCGCCCTCGTCGCCGCTTGCGCCGCGGAGGGTGATCAGTTGATTGCAACGGTTGACAAGCCCGCGGTGCTGACTGCGAGCCCGGCCCCGGCGCTCGAGAGCACCGGCGCGGGTGAGCCGCCCTCGCGCGTCATCGTCCACGTTACCGGCTATCAGCCGCCGCAGAACGGCGCGGTTCGCGGCGTCGTGAAGGTTCAAAAGCCCGATGGAAGCGAGCAGGAAATCGGCACGTTCGGCGTTTTTCCGGACTCGGCATTCAAGGCGGAGACGTCCCGTGCGCGCTCCTACAGTTTTCCGCTTCCGAAGGAACTGGCGAGCGGCGCGGTGAAGCTGAAAGTCGAAATCGTCCCGGACAAGGCGACGGGAACCGGGAAGGGCGCCCAACTCGAAGTCGATCGCGCGGAAATCAAGTAAGCCGCCGGTTGTCGCGGCGTGCGGCATCATTCAAGGCGAAGAATCTGCGGATCCCGTCTTGCACGGAATCCTGTTTGAGAGGCGATACCAGCAATACTGACACGGTAATTTTCAAGGGAGTTGGACATGGCAAATGGAACGTCGATCGCCGGCACCTGGGCCTACCGCAGCTACATCAACACCGCCGCCCAGCCGGTGTTCGGCGCGGGCCTCTTCACCTTCCAAACTCCGTCGGCCACGACCCTGACCGGGACCTTCGACATGGGCTCCGGTCTGGTGCTCGACCTCCAGGGCACGATCTGGCCGGCAACGGACAGCGCGCCGCTCGCGTTTGAGATCAGGGGATTCGGGCGTGCCGGCACCGATACGGACGGTTGGGAGTACGACTATCACGGCTCCCCCGCCTTCGAGTGGCCCAACGGCGTGGCTCAGGTTCAATCCCTTGTCGGGTCCGTCCTTCGTGCCAAGCCGCACGATGGCGGTCCCGCCGGCGTCACCGCCTCGTTCGTCGCGGTTCGACAATCATAACCGGCGGCCGGATTTGGTATCGCTCGCAGCGGGGGCCTGTCCCTGACTTGATAGGGATGATCTGGGCTTCCATCGAAATAAAAAGCGGCGGACGAAAGCCCGCCGCTTTTATTTGAAAGAGCTTTTCTGAATGACGTCGGCCCATGGCGCAAACGCCAAAAGTTGATACTCTGATGAGGTCCATTGCGCAAAGCGTTAGGCCTCGACTTGTCCGAGCATCGCCTCGTCGTCTGGTACAACACCCGCTGTCCCGTTTGTGATGCCGGCATCGACTGGCAACGCAACAAGCTGCTTGCCGCGGTTCGCGCCGGCACTCTTTCATTCAGGGATATCAACGAAGAGCCCGAGGCGCTTGCCGCCTACGGCGCTTCGCTCGATGACGTGCGCCGACGCCTGCATGCGACCGATCAGGACGATCGCTTGATCGTCGGCGTGGATGTTGCGATTGCGATCTGGCAGATGACGCCGGGCGAGGGCTGGCTGGCGTCGCTGTTCGGCAATCGCGTGGTGCTGCCGGTGACGCGATTTGGCTATGATCGTTTCGCGGATGTGCTGTTCGCCTGGAATAGATGGAAGGGGCATTGGTGACCGACCAACCCGCCATCTTCGTTTGCCTTCACAATAACATCTATCTGTAAGATATCTCACTTTGTGATGCATTCCAGGATGGTATCGTTCTCCAGGCCACCGCACCAAGGGAGATCGACATGGCAGACGCATCGCTCGCCGGTACCTGGGCTTATCGCAGCTATCTCAACCAGGCCGATCAGAGGGTGTTCGGTGGCGGCATCTTTACTTTCGAGACGCCGACGCCGACGACATTGACCGGCACTTTGGTGATGGGCCCGAGGTTGATCCTCGACCTCAAAGGGGCGATCACGCCTGCGACGTCAGATGCGCCGTTGACCGTCGAGATCAGGGGGGTTCGGGCGTTCGGGCAGCGACAGCGATACCGACGGCTGGGAATACGATTACGACGCGTCGCTGGCGTATCACTGGCCGGCGGGCGTCGATCAGGTTCAGTCGCTGGTCGGATCCGTGCTTCGTGCCAAGCCGCATGGTGGCAATCCCGCAGGGGTCACCGCCTCCTTCATCGCGGTTCGGCTGACGTAAGTGAGGGGGCGTCCTCATCGATGAACGCCTCAAACTCTCCGTCATCCCCGCGCAACGGCTTGCCGTTATCCTGGAGGTGCAGCCAGCGGCGCACTTGCGCCGCCGAGCGCACCTCAGGATGACGGAACCGGTGCGAGGCTCCGGAATAGAGACGCTTATTTCTTCTTTGCCCCGACGCGCTCGATGCTCTTGATCGCCAGCGTCCCGCGGCCGGATTTTTCGGCGATCTCGCGGTCCTGTTCGAGGATGAAAGCACGCGCCGGCTCGTCGCCGTCGAGGCCGCCGAGCAGCTCAGTGGGCACGCGCCGGTTGGAGCGCTGGGTGTCGTCTTCATAGACGACGTTGAAAAAGGCGAATTCGCCTTTGGGGTTGGTGCCGGGTTTTTTAGCCATGGGCGGGCTTGTCCCCGATAAGGCCGCCGGTGTCAATTATTGATGCTGCATGGCCGAATCCGGCGGGAAACCGCTATTTCACGCGGGAAATAGCCCCTCAAGGCGCCACCAGCTCAACCCTGCGGTTGAGCGCCCGGCCGCCATCGCTGGCATTGGAGCCGACCGGGCTCAGCATGCCGACCCCGGCGGTGCGCAGCCGCGCCGGCGCGATCCGGTAGCTCTTCGCCAGTTCGGCCGCGATCGCCTCGGCGCGCCGCTTCGACAGGTCCATATTGTAGTCGAACGCGCCCTGGCTGTCGGTGTGGCCGACGATGAAAACATTGAGCTGCGGCTGGCCGGCCAGGAGTTTTGCGATCTGCTCCAGCGTCGGGCGGCTTTCGGGCTTGATCACCGCCTTGTCGGTGTCGAAGTAGATGCCATAGAGCGCGATGTGGCCGGTCTCGCCGAGGCCCTTGGCCATCGCGGCGGCATCCACCATCTTGTTCTCGATGCTGCCTAGTTCGGCGACGGTGAGCTGCGCGTAAATCTCGCGGTTGTTCTCGCTGACGACGACGCTGGCAAAGATCTCGCGCCCGCCCTCGGTCTTGCGTCCGGCGAAATAGCGATAGTTGAAACCGTCCACCCACATCTGCGGGATCGGCAGCACGTCGATCGCTTCGGTGAAGGGGATGCCGCCGCAGGCGTCGGTGTCGCAGGCCAAGAGCGTCTCGAAGCCGGCCTTCGCCAGTTGGGTTTCGAAATTGCGCGACACTTCCAGGATCGAAGGCCCCGGACTGGTGCGATAGGCGATCCTGATAATGCGGCCTTCCAGCCGCCGCGCATCGGTTGGCTTACCGTCCCTGAAGGCCGCTGCCTGCATCCGCACGGCGTCGAAATCCTTGACCAGATATCCGGTGATCACGCTGCCGCCGAAGCGGCCGATGCCGGGATAGTCGCGTGAGCCCGCCACATCGCGCGTCTGCGCGAGCGCGCTCGGCCGTTATCGGGCAGGACAGCAGGATCAGCAAGGCAAGCGATTTGAGCAGCTTTTCCGGAAAGGACATTTGAAATCCCGTTATTGTTGCGCAGGAAAAAGGGCGGAGGGATCGAAGGGGCGTTTGATCGGGGGGCAAACCAGTGGGCGACACCATATCCGGCATTTGGGACATTTTGCGACAGGTGGCCCGGCCGATTCGCGTGGCTCCCGGCGGCGCTCGAAGATTGAAGGCAGGCGTGCTAGAAGGCGGTCAGATTTCACGCCTGCCATTGCCCCGGAGGAACGCTTGCCAATGTCCAGACTTCGTCTCGTTTTCGTTGGTTCAGCGCTCGTCCTCGCTTCACTCCTTTCCACCCCTTCCCAGGCCGCCCGCTGCGGCGGCGATTTCAACACCTTCGTGGCGGCGATGTCGCAGGAGGCTGCGGCGGCCGGGATCTCGCGCGGCGTGATCAGCGCAGGCGCTCGGCGGCGTGCAGCAGGACATGGGCGTGCTGGCATTCGACCGGCGCCAGCGCGGCACCTTCAACAAGTCGTTCGAGCAATATGTCTCGACCCGCGTCGGCTCCGGCCGCATCAATGCAGGCCGCGCGATGCTGCAGCGGCACGCGGCGCTGCTGTCGAGCATCGAGGTCAAGTTCGGCGTGCCCCGGCAGATCCTGGTCGCGATCTGGGGGCTGGAGACCGATTTCGGCAAGGGCGACATGGGCAAGCTGCCGGTGTTTCGCGTGCTCGCGACCATGGCGCATGATTGCCGCCGCACCGAACTGTTCCAGGGCGAGTTGCTGGCCGCGCTCCAGATCGTGCAGCGCGGCGATCTCGGCCTCAACGACATGATCGGCGCTTATGCCGGCGAGATCGGCCAGACGCAATTCCTGCCGTCGTCCTACATCAAGTATGGCGTCGATTTCGACGGCAACGGCCATGTCGATCTCCGCCACAGCGTACCCGACGTGCTCGCCTCGACTGCGAACCTGCTGCACACTTCCGGCTTCAAGATGGGCCAGCCCTATGGCGAGGGCACCGCGAATTTCGAAGCGATGCGCGAGTGGAACCGGGCCACGATCTATCGCAAGACGATCGGATATTTTGCGGATCAGTTGATGGGGCGGTAGGCCTCGACACTCTCTGTCATTCCGGTGCGCAATTGCCCACCGGGGAATGACGGAGGGAGTTCGTAGCGCCGAGCTCTCGCTACCTCAGCGTCGGATTGGTGCTCAACCCCGGACCCACGTAGCCGCCGCTTCAGGCATGCACTCCCTCATCGAGTGACCGCGATGCAGGCGGCAGTCCCAATAGGTCTCCACCATGATGCCCGCGATGACAAGCGCGAGCACGGCCAGCAGGATCGCGGCGAGGCGCTGGTTACTCATCCGGCTTCCACAATCCGCGACGGCTTCATGGTGCTTCTCGTCCGCTCAGCGATGCGCATGGAATTGCGTTCAGATCCGTCAACGTCATTGCCTGCAACAAACGCAAAGCGTTTGTGCAAGGGAGCGAAGCGACGCGGCAATCCATCTCGCCGCGTAAAGAAAGAATGGATTGCTTCGCTTCGCTCGCAAAGACGCCTCTACGACTTCCCCTCCGGCACCGTCACCTTCGCCAGCCGCTTGGCCAGCACCGCCCAATAGGTCGCCGGCCGAAACCGCTGCAGGATATCCATGAAGCGGGCGTCGCTGCCGATCAGGATGCGGGGCTGGTTCTTCTCGATGCCTTCGATGATGCGCGCCGCGGCGGCGCCGGCGATTTCTTTGCGATCGCCTCGAAGCGATCGATCATCTCCGAGCGCGCGCGTTGTCGACGCCGCGGCCGGAGCGGGCGTTGCGCGCGATGCTGGTGGCGATGCCGCCGGGATGCACCACCGACAGCCGCACCGGACTGTTCGCCATCGCAAGTTCGTGCCGCAGGCTTTCCGAAAAGCCGCGGACGGCGAATTTCGCCGCGCAATAGGCGGTCTGGCCGGGCGGGGCGATGATGCCGAAGATCGAGGAGAGATTGACGATATGCGCTGCGCGTTGTTCGGACAGATGCGGCAGGAAGGCGCGGGTGCCGTGCACCACGCCCCAGAAATTGATGTTGATCAGCCATTCCATCTGCGCCTGATCGACCTCGGCAAAGGTGCCGAGCAAAGCGACGCCGGCATTGTTGATGAGAATGTTCAGCGAGGGATGCGCTGCTATCGCGGCTGTCGCGAAATCCTGGATCTGGCCGGGTTCGCCGACATCGACCCGGTGCACGCTGACCTTGCGATCGCCGATCGCAGCCGATCTCGGCGGCCAGCGCCTGCAGCCCGGCCTCGTCGCGGTCGGCCAGCGCGAGATCGCAGCCGCGCCTGGCCAATTCCAGCGCCAGTGCGCGGCCGATGCCACTGGCAGCGCCGGTGACCGCGGCGGCACTTCCGGAGATCGCAGTCATGTGGGCTCCAATACAGGTCAAGAAAACGGGCAGGGAACTCGCGAAAATCTGCAAGTTGCGTGACCTTGGCAAATTGGAACCGAACCATAAAGGGTTTTCGGGGCTTAACCCCGCACTGCAACCGGCACTTCTCGGGCGAAATCACTACGGAGGCGACCAAATGGGACAATCAAAACCCTTCCGCGCGACGGCACTTATCGTCGAGGACGACCCGATGCAGCGGGAAATGATCTGCCTGCTGCTGGAGGAAAGCGACGTCGACGTCATCGAGTGCGAAAGCGCGGAGGCCGCCGAACTGGTGCTGGAGCGCGCCAGTGGCAATCTGGTGCTGCTGATGACCGACGTGCAACTCGCCGGCCACATGAACGGCGTCGAGCTCGCGCACATCGCCCGGAAGTACAATCCCGATATGGGCGTGATCGTCACCTCGGGCCGGCCGCTGCCTCAGGCGCTGCCGGAAGGCGCCAAATTCTGGTCGAAGCCGTGGGCGCCGCTCGACGTGATCCGCGAGGCGGAGCGGATGGCCCATGCGCATGGTGTCCAGGACAACGAAGCCACGCGCGCCCTCCTGACGAGGCGCGTTGCTTCCAACCGGTGTGGCGGCGTGATATTGGCAGATCATGACGCTGTCCTTTCTCCTGACATCGCTGATCGTGGTCGCTTCGCCCGGCACCGGCGTGTTGTACACGCTGGCGGTGGCGCTGACCCTGGGTTCGCGGCCGAGCATCGCGGCCGCCTTTGGCTGCACGCTCGGGATTGTGCCGCACATGCTGGCGGCGATGCTGGGCCTGGCCGCCGTGCTGCACACCAGCGCGCTGGCGTTCGCGGCATTGAAATATTGCGGCGTGGCCTACCTGCTCTATATGGCCTGGCAGGCGCTGCGCGAGACCGGCGCGCTCGCGATCGACACCAGCGCGGCGCCGGCGCGTTCCCACCGGCGGGTTATCGCTACGGGATTCCTGATCAACATCCTCAATCCAAAGCTTTCGATCTTCTTCCTTGCCTTCCTGCCGCAGTTCATCGCGGTGGACGAAGGCCATCCGCTGGCGCGGATGCTGGAATTGAGCGGCGCCTTCATGGCGATGACGTTTGCGGTGTTCGTGGTCTACGGCCTGTGCGCGGCCGCCGTCCGCGACCGCGTCATCACGCGGCCAAAGGTGATGACCTGGCTGCGCCGCAGTTTCGCCGCCGGCTTCGCCGCGCTCGGCGCCAAACTGGCGTTCGCGGAGCGCTAGGGTTTACTCCGCTGTCGTCCCGGCCTAGTGCGCAATTGTGCACGGGGCGCCGGGACCCATACGCCGCGGCCCGTCGTTGGATCGCGGCGGTAGATATCTTCTGTCATCGTTGCGGACGGTGGTTATGGGTCCCTGCTTTCGCAGGGACGACGGACGATAAATCATCCCCAAAATCAAAAAGGCGGACCTGAGGCCCGCCATCCTTTAAAACTGCTCTGGCAAAACTGCGCTGGAGTGGATGCCCGGGCGGAACTGAGCGCCCCACCCGGGCAAAAATTCACTTCTTGGACTTCTTGGCCTTCTTCGCCTTTTTCGCCTTTTTCGCCTTCTTCGCTTTCTTAGCCATAGTATCCTCTCAAGGTTTAATGGATTGAAACGCGACTCCGAGGCATGCTTGGCGGAGGGCCAGCCTCACAACATCCTCGATGACGATCCCAACAGATTCGCGGCGCGATTCCGCGTGCTGTCATGGCGTCGTCATCACGTTATCCACAGCTCTTACGCATTTTGATGCGATTTGTTCTCGAAAACGTCGTTCATCCGCCGTCCGCGTCGCGCGCGTCATGCTTAACGGCGCGCAAATGCACGCCGTCTTCATCAATTTAAAACCACGGTTTGGTTTCGCCGGACGCGGTGAGAGTCCGTTAAGCGGCGCCGATGCACCTTGTTCTCCAAGACAACCGGGATTGTCGTTGGGGGGAAGGCCCGGGAGCGCAAGCTTCGGGTGGTCGGTTGGACAACAGGGGAGACGGGACCGTGTACGTCTTGGGTTCGCAATGCTGAGCGTTCCGACGCTTTGGACCGTGTTGGTCATCAACTTTCTCGCACTCGGCCTGATCTGGGCCTACGTCGTGCGCAGCTATCCGGCATTCACGCCCGCGCGGTACTGGATCGGCTCCTCGTTCGTGGCGGCGGCAGGGGCCGCGCTGGCGACGCTCCGTGTTGTGATGTTGGACTCGCTGGTGCCGCTGATTCTTGCGGGTACCGCGCTGATTTTCGCGATCTGGATCGCGACGATGGGCGTCCAGAAATTTTTCGACCGGCCCGTCAACTGGCGCCTCAGCCTGCTGGCGATCGCGCTTAGCCTGGCTGGTCTGGCCTTCTTTACCTTCGGCTTTGACAGCGTGCCGGGACGCTTGATTATCTTCTCGATCGGCCAGACGGTGCCGCTGATACTCAGCCTGCGGCTGCTGCTGGGCGCGGATGGCCGCGGCAATCCGGGCGCCCGCCTCGCCGGCATCGTCGTCTCCCTCATCGTTGCCATTTACGTCGTCAGGCTGGTCGCCGGGCTGACCGGCGTGGCCGGCGGGTTCTCCTACGCGCACTTCACCCAGTTGCAGTCGGTGATGGTGCTGGCGCTGGTATTTCTTTCGATGGCGTGGAATTTCGGTTTCCTGCTGATGGCGATGGACCGGCTGCGCAACGAGGTCGCCGATCTCGCTCTGCTCGACGACCTCACCGGCGTCGGCAACCGCCGCCATCTGGTGCAGCGCCTGACCGAGGAATGCGCGCGATCCGAGCGCTCTGGCCAGCCGTTCTCGCTGCTGGTGATCGACCTCGACGGCTTCAAGGCGATCAATGACACCCATGGCCATGCCGCCGGCGACGCCTGCCTGCGGCATTTCACCCTGATGGCGCAAACGCGGCTGCGGCCCGGCGACATGCTGGCGCGCTCCGGCGGCGACGAATTCTGCATCGTGCTGCCGTCCTCGACATTGCGCGAGGCCGCGATGATCGCCCGCCGCGTGCTGGAAGTCTGCCGCGTGGATGCCGAGCAATGCACGGTCAACGAGATTCCGATCTCGGTCTCGATCGGCGTCGCGCAATGGACGGCGGAGATGGGCGGCTTCCCCGATCGTCTGATCGCGGCGGCCGATCACGCGCTGTACGACGCCAAGAAGGGCGGCCGCAATCGCTTTGCGGCCTACGAGCCGGCGCCGCCGCTGGCGCCTGAACCCGTCAATTCGGGTGTTTCGGATATGGCCCGGCGCAAGCGCGCGTGATACCGCCAGTGGTCACACTGGACGTCTGATCATGAACCTTCGTCTCGCCGCGATAGCGCTCTGCGCCGTCACGTTCTCCTTGGCGTTGTCCATTCCCGCTTTCACGCAAACGCCCGATCTCGCCAGTGTCGCGCGATCCTCGGGCACGCCAGACATTCCCGGCTTGAAGATTGTATGGCTGTCGCCGTGGGGCGATCTCGCCAAGGCGCATCCCTGGCGCAACATCATCGTGCACCAGACCGAAGGTCCGGCCGGCTCCGCCCGTGGCGGCGCGCAGGAGCAGCACAAGAATCCGACCCGGCGCGGCGTCATGGTCTGGGTCGAGACCGACGGCACGGTGTACTGGGCGGTGGCGGAAAACCTGGTGCCTGTTCATACCGACGGCGCCGACCGCAACGACAACAAATACATCGACAACAGCAAGACCTATCATCAGGTCAACAAGGACACGTCCATCGGCGTCGAATTCGCCGGCAACTATCCCGACGTGACGCGCGGCGCGACGGAAGCGCAGGTCGCGGCGTGGCGGATCCTGGTGAAGGTGTTGCGGGCACGTTACGGCATCCCGCTGGATCAGGTCTATGCCCACAACTGGATCGACTTCAAGGACGCCCGCTACTGCGAGGGCTGCGCACTCGCAAAACTGGCGCGGGAGTGGGGCGAGTAGGGGGCGGCGGGTTATCGCAACTCTCTGTCGTCCCTGCGAAAGCAGGGATCCATAACCACCGAGCGCAATTGTTGGAAGAAGGTGTCTGCCATCACGCTTCAAAACGACGGCCTCGGCGTATGGGTCCCTGCTTTCGCAGGGACGACGGCGGAGATTGACCGCAGCTGCGCCTTCCAGCAATCTTGTGCGGTGAGTTGAAAGGAATTTTGCAGATGACATCGATTGCAGCGGCGTTGCCGTCTCGCGCGTGGCAGAAGAAAACGCTGTTCGGCGCTTTGCCTGTTATCGCGCTGTTGCTCGGCGCCACGCTGCTCGCCGCACTCGAAGTGCCGAGCAAGCCGTTCCTCGACAAGAACAGTTTTTATCTAACCTCGTCCGGCTTCAAGGTGCAGGTCGCCAACGACGCGGCGGGCAAGCAGGCGTTGCACGCGCTGCCGCCGCATCGCTTCGTGATCCACCGCACCGGCAATGACGTGCGCTATCTCTATGCCGAGCCGGTTCATTGCGTCTGCATCTTCATCGGCACGAAGGCGGCCTATGAGAACTACCGCGACATCCTCGCCAGGCCGCTCGACCAACCCGACAGCGTCGCGCCCGACTACAAGACCCAGGCCAGCGCGCTGCTGTATGGCGATCCCTACGACTGGAGCGCGCTCAACCAGCCGACCAGCATCGCGGATTATCTGCAGACGTATTATTGAGGCTCAACCGTCGTCCCTGCGAACGCAGGGACCCATACTCCGCGGCCGTCCTGTTTAAGCGCTGAAGTCAGACACCTTCTTCCATAACCACGGCCTGTGGCTATGGGTCCCTGCGTTCGCAGGGACGACAGCGGTGGGCGCTGAAACAGCATCCCCCAAACAACAAAAAGCCGGCGTCACTGCCGGCTTTCGTTGTTCGTTATCCCGGTTGCGCGGCTAGCGCGCGACCTCCGCGCGCTTAGTGCGCGGCTTCCAGCACGGCGGCTTCCTGACGGGCGATCGTGCCCTTGACGGCCGACTGCACCTTCTCGAAAGCACGGACCTCGATCTGCCGCACGCGTTCGCGAGAGACGCCGAACTCGGCGGCGAGGTCTTCCAGGGTCATCGGGTCTTCCGCGAGGCGCCGCGCCTCGAAGATGCGGCGTTCGCGCGGGTTGAGCACACCGATGGCGCCGTTCAGCGCCTGCCGGCGATGATCGAACTCTTCGTGTTCGGCCATCACGGCTTCCTGGTTGGGCGAGTTATCGACCAGCCAGTCCTGCCATTCGCCAGCCTCGCCGTCGTCACGGATCGGCGCGTTGAGCGACGCGTCGCCACCGAGGCGGCGGTTCATGTCGATCACGTCCTGAGTCGTGACGCCGAGGCGCTTGGCAATGATCTGGACCTGGTCGGGGCGGAGATCGCCTTCTTCCAGAGCCGAAATCTTGCTCTTCGCCTTGCGCAGGTTGAAGAACAGCTTCTTCTGGTTCGCGGTGGTGCCCATTTTCACGAGCGACCAGGAACGCAGGATGTACTCTTGTATCGAGGCCTTGATCCACCACATAGCGTAGGTAGCGAGCCGGAACCCCTTTTCGGGTTCGAACCGCTTGACCGCCTGCATCAGGCCGACATTGCCTTCCGAGACCACCTCGGAAATCGGCAGGCCGTAGCCGCGATAGCCCATGGCGATCTTGGCGACGAGCCGGAGATGGCTGGTGACAAGGTGATGTGCCGCGTCGCGATCGTCATGTTCGCGCCAGCGCTTGGCGAACATGTATTCCTGCTGGGGTTCCAGCATCGGAAACTTGCGGATCTCGGCGAGGTAACGGGAAAGACCGTGTTCTCCGTTGAGAACCGGTAACGTAGCTGTACGGGCCATTTTAGCGCCCTCCAGTGGTTCAGGTCCCCGATAGCGGCGGACCCGGCAGACGGCCGCTTTGTCAAAGCCGGCCGGGCTGCGATGTTCCGCGTTGGATATTCAACGCAGGTGCAACATACACCAATCGGTGTCATTTAGGGAAGGATTGCTGACGTCACGTCCGCGTGTGCCTGCCATAACCTGTTGGCATAGCTTAATTTTTCCAAAAAGCCTGCGTCATAGCGCCGCTTCCAGGGCGGCCTGCAAGAGAAGCAAATCCTTCGGCAAAGCCGCTTCCCAGTGCAAAAGTTCCCCGGTCCGGGGATGTTCCAGGGCCAGCAGCCAGGCGTGCAGAGCCTGCCGGCCGAGGGCGGAAAGTGCGGCCTGGCCCTGGGGGCCAAGGTGGCCGGCCTTGGTCTTGAAGTGGGAGCCGTAGACCTGGTCACCCATCAGGGGGTGGTCGATATGGGCGAGGTGCACCCGGATCTGATGGGTCCGCCCGGTCTCGAGCTGGCAGGCCAGCAGCGCAGCGACCGGTTTGCCGTCGCGGCCATTATAAGAAGCCTGCAGCTCCCAATGGGTCACCGCCTCGCGGCCGCCTTCGCGCACCGCCATCTTTTCGCGGGCATAGACATGGCGGTCGATCGGCGCGTCGACCGTGCCGCGCTGGCGGCCGGGTGTGCCCCAGACGAAGGCCATGTAGCCGCGCTGCATCGGCCCGGTGCGGCCATGGTCGGCGAACTGCGCGGTCAGCGATTGATGCGCATGGTCGTTCTTGGCGACCACCATCAGCCCGGTGGTGTCCTTGTCCAGCCGGTGCACAATGCCGGGGCGGCGGACGCCGCCAATGCCGGAAAGGCTGGCGCCGCAATGGGCGATCAGCGCGTTCACCAGCGTGCCGCTCTCATGGCCCGCGGCCGGATGCACCACCAGTCCCTTGGGCTTGTTGATGACGATGATGTCGTCATCCTCGTAGACGATATCGAGCGCGATATCCTCGCCCTTCGGCTCCGGCGCCACCGCTTCCGGCACGTCGATTGTGATCGTATCGCCCGCGGTGACATGATAAGCGGGGTCGCGGACGGGGGCGCCCCTGGCGGTCACCGAACCGGCCAGGATCAGCGCCTTCAGCCGCGAGCGCGACAGTTCGGGGCGGAGCACCGCGAGCACGCGGTCGAGACGGGTCGAGCCCTCGTCGCCGCCGACGGTGACTTCCAGCCTTTGCGCGCCGTTCGAAAAGTCCTGTTCCAAAACCGAGCCTTGTTTTGCCGAAGCGTGTTGCAGAGAAGAGTTCATGACCGATACCGTTGCGCCCGAACCGACCCCCGAGCAGGCCGCGTTGTTTGCGCGGGTGCGGCGGATGATGCTGATCGCGGGCCTGACCTCGGCCCTGGCCGTGACCGTGCTGCTGGTCGCCATCGGGTACCGCCTTTACCGCGGCGAGGGAAGCGCCACGGCGGCCACCTCTGATGTCACCGCGACCCTGCCCAAGGGCGCCCGCATCGTCTCGACCGGCGTCGCCGGCGAGCGGCTGGTCGTGACCCTGGATATAGCCGGCGTGACCGAAATCCGCACGTTTGATGCCAAAACGCTGAAACCGGCCGGAAAGCTGAAGTTCGTCAGCGAGCCGTGAGCCGCTGTCACCCACCAGCCCGTCATGCCCGGGACAAGCCCCCGGGCATGACGAAAAAGCCGCTCAGCCTTGCAGCAGGCCGATTTCGAGGCTATTCCCTCCAGCCAACGCTCCCTTCGTCTAGCGGTTAGGACGCGGCCCTCTCAAGGCTGAAACAGGGGTTCAATTCCCCTAGGGAGCGCCATTCCCAAAAACCAAGGTCGTCGCTGACGCATCTCGATCATGCCTAAACGTGATCGAGAAGGGGACCTGATTTCGCGAACCCGGCGCTTTTGCCGAGCAGCCAAAGTCTCGGGGCGCGCGCGACCGAGCGCATTTGTTGTCCTGTCTGTTTGAATATTTTCTTCCAATCAGCAGCGCTTAGCGCGGACGACACCTCCATATCTTTGCACCCTCCAAGAGTGCCCCTTTTTCAATCCGCCCAGAACGGCGGCAGCGTCGATGCTTCTTCGAACGTCGACAGGTTTTCTTCGAATGCCTTAGGTAGGTCAGGTTCATTGAACGATTGGGGAAAGGGTTGCTGCACCGAGCCCACAATATAGAATAATCCGGGGTGACAATTCCCGGTTGTCCAGTTTCAAACTAAGGATATTGTCACAGGATTGGGGGGAAGGCCAATGGCCTGTTATGAATGAAGGAGAATGACCAAGGTTTGCATGAACTAGTTTGTGCGAAGATCGAGCATCTTCGTCCAAAGCTTCTCGACTTGAGCAGACGAAATCCCCTTATATCGACGAAGCTCGGCCCTCGATCGAATGCACATATTCGTGCCGTCGACGAGCTGCCAGATATTGTGTTCTTTAAACTTAATAACGAACAGGAGATGGATCTTATCCCGCTTCCTCCCATCGAGGAAGATCCGCGGGATGAGCGCACCGATTCTTTCCGCGAGGCGCTCATTAACGCCCGTATTACGGACGAGCCGTATCTCGCGGCGATGGAAGCAGTCGATCGCGATGCCGACGACTATCTTGAAAAAACGCGTGCCGTTGAGCGCGCGCTTAAAGATTCATTGCGTGCGCAGCTCGGATTCTTGAAGACGCGCGAACACGAGTATGTCGAACGACCCAAGTCGCAAATTACGCCGGGGGTGGCCAAGAGCGATCCTGTGCCTGTTGCCGGGGACCTCTTTGAATCCGACCTGCCGGCGCTGCCTGTGCCTGTTCGGCTTGAGCCGAACGCGAAGGCAGAGCGCCGGGTTGAGGTGGGAGATACCGTCAGGGTACGATACCTGACTGACGAAAAGCGAACGATCAAGATTACTATTAGCAATACCCAGTCCGATCCCTCACGAGGAATCGTGCACCATCAGACGCCTGTTGCTTCTGCTCTTCTCGGCGCAGAAGAAGGTGATGAAGTGGAAATTCTTGTTGGCAGCTATATCCGGCCTGCAGTGATTGAGAATATAGCTTAGGTGCGCATCGATTGCGGTGAATCCGAGCCGGACCTTCTGATCTGGGCGTTGTTGCCGTAACCAGAGGATTTGTTGATCAAGCCCGAGACTGCCAATCTGAGGAAGCCAATCACTTCATCTCTTCCCGCAACTTCTGCTCTGCCCGACGTATCAATTCGTCTGTCAGACGCCGGCGGCAGTCCGGCACCTTTGCATGAGGTTGTTTTCGATATGTTGAAAGTGCGCCCCTTCGAAGCGGCGTTCTCGAACGTCGCCCCATCGGCGCGGATCAGGCGTTTGCAGGGCTTACCATGATGCTGGCGCGATCGTGGCCGACCATCAGCTCGAGCCGTTCTCCTCGCGCAACCCTGATGGGTCGCGGAAACGTATGCAGGATCTGAAGCCATCCGCCATCGGAATAGTCATCCGGATGGTTGGAGAACTTTACGTCTTCGGCCAGATCCAGGCTGATCCATTGAATGACGCCGACCGCTTCGCCGTCGGCGGCTGCCGTGATCGCAATCCTGTGCAACTCGGGTTCAACTATCGGCGTCGTCAGGTCGATACGGAGGATGTCGAAGTCGTCGGACAGCCTGCGCCAGGACGTCATCATCCCGTGCACGGGGAGGCGGGATGGCGCAAGAGCGCTGAACAACGAAAGGTCAAAGCCGGAGACGTCAGCCACGAAGGCATATTTGTGCAGGATGGCGCTTTCAGCGAGACATCCTTTGGCCGTCGCCGCGTGCGGGATCATCGTCGCATTCGGCCGCAGCAGCCTCGCATGCGCGTCCGCAAACGTGTCCAGCACCCCCTCGGCGAGAAGGTCGCTCGAGATCAGTTCCGAGATCAGGATGTCGGCGCGTTGCTCGAGATCGTGCCCGACCCTGAGCTCGCTGGATGGCTTGTGGATCACCCGTATTCGCTGCTGGAGATTGTTTGCCGCAATGATCCGTTCGGCGGTCTCCGCAATGACCGGTACCTGTTCACAGCTATCGATATTCGCAGCGCCCGCGCGAGCCGCCATCATCGACAGCAAGCCGCTGCCGGTTCCGATATCGAGGACGCGGGCCTGCCGGCCTTCCTTCTCCAGCGCGACCCGGATCGCTCGCTCGAACGCATCGTTTCGCCCGGTATCGTTCAGCATCCGCGGGTGCCAGAACGGAACCATCGTCGACAGCAGCCGCCGAAGCTGATGCCGAGCGTGATGATTTGCGGGATTGAGTTCCAGAACCCTGCGAAACGTGTCGACCGCGACATGGGGTCTGCCGGATTCCGCGAGCGTTACCGCCAGATTCGTCAGGACCAACTCGTTGTCGGGAACGATTTCGCGGGCGGCTTCGAAGCATCGCGCGGCCTCCTCGGTCTCGCCGAGCCGATAAAGCGCCACGCCCTTCTCGATCAGGGGGTCAGCATCGCGCGGATCGCGTTGAAGTAGTCTGGTCAGCTGCTGAAGGACGTACGCTTCGGATTCGGTGCTCAACGCGAGTGCCCCGAAGGCGCATCGACGACGGTACGAAGGAATTCAAAAAGGGTAACGCGCATGAGGTTTTGGGTTCCTGACACAGGTCGCAATGAGATACGCGCGAGCGCTAACCCGTGTTACCTACCCATGTTACCTACCCATGGACCGATTCCGGTGGCTGCGTCGAGTGCTCTCGCTGTTGCGTCCCTCTATCCGGCAAGCCGGAGCGCATCGCGGCCAAGGGCGCGGCCAAGGGCGCGGAAATGGCCAATTACTTCAGTCGTTCCAACAGACCCCGCGCTTGACCCAACAAATCCCGAATCCCCCTTCGCTCGGCAATCGCATCCCTGGTGAACATACCGTGCTTGCGTGCGTTCTGGTTTGCCTTTGGCGCGCCGGATTGCGGATTGCCGCCATGCATGCGGCAGCGCTTCCTGCCGCTCACCGCCGGCGAACGGCACGCGCCGCCGGAGCGGGTTTTGGCGCCGCACCGTCGGCTCGCCTGCATCGGGTCGGCATTTCTGATGTGTTGGCTCACGCTTGCGCTTCCCGCTTGGCATCAGCGGCATCGTGCCTTCGCCTGGCGCGCCTGGCCTTCCGCCTCGCGCCCGGTCCCTTGTCCTTCACCACCACGCTCGCATGCTGCGTCACATTCCCGACAATCGCGTTGCCGCCGTCGGCGACCGAGACGTTCTGCACGGTGATGGCGGGCTCGCTTTGGCTGCGGTAGCGGTTCAGCGCGTCGATCTGGGCGGGGAAGGTGCGGGCGAGGCGGCCGAGCGCACGCGCGGCGCTGTCGTGGCGGGCGAGGTCGTCGGCCGTGGCGAGGTGCTGGGCGCATCGCATCGCCATCACGTGGACCGAGACCATCTGCGCCACCAGCATGGCCTCGACCGCGTCCCGCGGCTTGATGCTCTTCACCATCGAAATCATGAAGGAGAGGTTGGTCTCGTCGAGGCCTTCGCCGTTCGCGCTGGCCCGCACCAGTTGCCGCAGGATGCCATCCATCGCTTCGCGATCGGTCACCCCCAGCGCCTCGGCCATCAGCCGTTCGCCGGCATCGGGATCGGGATGGTCGATGGCGAAGCCGTGCGGCAGCAGTTTGATCCGCGGGGTGGAGTCGGCCTGGTCGGGCCGGTTGCGGCGATCGCCGTCGGGATCGTGGGGTCGGGTGCGGTGTTCATGGTGAGGTCCCTTAATAGCGTTTTTGAGCGAAGTGGATGCCGGTTCGCGTAAAGAAAACGCGTCAAAAAAGAAAAAGCGCGCGCGGTTCGGCCACGCGCGGGCGATCGCTCGGCCCGCGGCGTTCCGGTGCAATTTCAATGTGGGTGAAGATTTTTCGGCTGCGATCGCGTTCGCCGCGCCCGCTATGGCGGGGCGATGGGCGCGTGCAGCATTTCGGAATGGTGAAAGAATGCCCGTGATTTGCCCGTCGTGTCAACTTGTTTTGTCTGACGCCGGCGTCCGCCGGCTACTGTGCATGGGGTTGTTTTCGATATTTTGGGAGCAACGCACCTCGAACGCGAGTTCTCCGGCGTCGTGAGCAGTTGTTCGCACCACACCGCGAGCGTCAAACAGACACAGGAATGCCGCGTGTCGGTCCCGACTTTCGCCATTCCGCCGGACGCTTATCGCCGCGAGTTCCGAACCTGCGAGATCGAACCTCATCGTGTCGCGCGGTTTTCATGAGGTGGGGACGACCCTGGCGACGCTGGAGACGGCCAGATGCCGCAATTCCGTTATCGGGCCGTTACCCACGCCGGCGAGATCGTTGCCGGCGAAGTCGAGGCATCATCGCGCGACGAGGTGGTGCGGCGTATCGAGTATCTCGGACATCTGCCGATCGATGCCGAGGTCGCCGCGACGGGAATACTGACCCGCGGCCGCAGGCTCGCCGGCAAGCCGCCGCGATCCCGCGATGTTTCCATTCTGTTGCGCCAGCTGGCACTTCTGCTCGGTGCCGGATTGACGCTTGAAGCGGCGCTGCAGACGCTCGGCGACGACACCAGCAAGGCGCTGGCGGGGTTCGCCAACGGCCTGCGCGCATCGATCTCCGCCGGCGACAGTTTTGCCGAAGCCCTCGAACGCCATTCTTCCATCATTGAACCCGCCTATGTCGCCATGGTGCGCGCGGGCGAGGCGTCGGGAAAACTGGATGCCGTGTTGCGTGCGATCGTCGAAGACCGGGCGCGCAGGGAGATCCTGACCGATCGGATCAATTCGGCGATCCGCTACCCGCTGTTCCTGGTCGTTTCGGCCGTCGTCATTCTGCTGTTCTTCCTGATCTATGTCGTGCCGCAATTCGAGCCTGTGTTCAGGGATCTCGGCGGGCGTCTCAATTCCGGCGCGGCTTTCGTTGTCGCATGCTCGTCCTGGCTGCTGCTCAATCTCCATCTGTTTCTCGGCGTCTGCCTGTTGACGGGTCTCGGTGCCTGGCTGGTCCTGAGAAGACGTGAATCGCGGGCATGGATTATCGGCGTCATCGCAACGATCCCGGGAATTTCGGGGCCGATGGACGATCGGCGGACGGCGCGCATCGTCGGAACGCTCGGCCTCCTGCTCGAGAACGGCGTGCCGCTGCCGACCGCGCTGAAAATTCTCCGCGATGTCGTCACCGAGCCGCGTTACGTCGCAGCGGTTGACCGCGTGCACGAGCAGGTGCGAAACGGCCGGCGTTTCGCCGACGCGTTGCTGGAGACCAATCTGCTTCCGCCGCTGGCGGTAAGGATGCTCAGGGTGGGGGATGAAGTGGGCGATGTCGCCACCATCGTGCGTCATGCTTCGGAATTCTACGAACACAAGCTCGGGTTGGGACTGGATCGCCTGATGGGCGCCATCGGCCCGGTCACGATCATCGTGGTCAGCATCGTCATCGGCACCCTGATCATATCGATCATGAGCGCGCTTCTCAGCATGACGGAGCTTGCGCAGTGATCTCTGTGAAGCGAGTGGTTCGAGCCGCATTGCCGGCGTTGCGAAGCCGAAACGCCAATCGCGCCGCCGGCTTCACGCTCATCGAGGTGCTCGCCGTGATGCTGATCATCGCCTTGGTCGCATCGCTTGCGATAACGATCGATGCCGGGCACCGGACGCGCCGGGTTAAAGGCGCTGGCGCACCAGACCGCATCTCTGCTGAGGCGAGAGCGCCTCGGCGCGATTCTGACCGGGCGTGACCGCGAGGTGTCGCTCGACGGCGAGCGGCGTGTTCTGGTTGGCGCCGGCGGCGACACCGTCGCGCTGCCGCGCGACGTCGTCCTCGACATCCTCGGCGCCGATGCACTGTGGTCGGGGCGGCAGGCCGTCGTCCGCTTCCATCCGGACGGCGCGTCGACGGGAGCGGTGCTGAAATTATCGCGTGAGAAGGCTGAGTATGAAATTCGTGTCAACTGGTACACCGGCGGCGTCGCGGTCGGACCCTCATAGCCTTCGCGACGGTGAAAAGGGATTTACGCTGCTGGAGGCGCTCGTCGCTTTGGCATTGGTTCTGGCGTTCGCAGGCGCGCTTGGCCCGCATCTGTCGCAGGCGCGCCGCATCATGGCCCATGCCGAAGGCCGCGTGGCGGCGCAGGTTCTGTTGCGCACACTGCTCGATGCGCCGTTCGACCGCTCCAGTCTGGCCAGCGCTTCGCGGCAAGGTGAAACCAATGGATTGCAATGGCGCGTCGTCGCCGAACCTGTGGTCGCCGTCACGGCTGGCGCGCCGGGCCAGCCGACCTGGTCGGCGTTTCGGGTGATTACCAGCGTGGCGTGGGCCCCCGATCAGGTCATCAAGGCCGAAACCATTCGGCTGGGGAAGCCGGAGCAGAGATGATGCAATGCCGATCGGCACGTGGCGGATGTGACGGCTTTACGCTCGTGGAGGTTCTGGCGGCGCTCGCGATTGCTTCCGTCATCATCATCGCCAGCGCCGCGCTGGTCCGAAATGTCGCGCCTTACTTTGACAAGGGAACGCGAGGCGCGACCGAAGCCGAGCGCCTGATGCTCGCGGTCGGGCGGCTAGCCGGCGATTTTGGTTCGGCGCGCTTTGTGCCGCGGCGAACGGCGGATGGCCCGGCGATTGCCTTCGCCGCCGAGCAAGCCGAAGGTGAACGATCGGCGAGCGTCGTCTTCGTGGGCGCCGGTGGGGTTGCTACGCGGTCGCGTGACGACGAACTCGTCAGCCTGACCGTCGAACGCGACGGGGACACGCGGCGTCTGGTCAGGCGTCGCGCCATATGGCCGGGGCAGCGCACGCGCTTCGAGGATGTAACGGCGCACGATCCCGTCGTTCTGATCGAAGGCAGACTGGACATCTCGTTCGTGTTCGGCCGCCTCACACCGGATGGCGGACTGGTGTGGTATTCCAGCTGGATCGGAGAACGGGAGTTGCCGCGCTACGTGCGCCTGATCCTGCGCGATCGCACAACCGGTGCCGATCTGCTCGGCGAAGCCGCTTTCGTGGTTCGCGCCGACGCTCCCGCGGCCTGCGGGAGAAGCGAAGCGGCTCCCGCTTGCTTGTCTGCCGCGTTGCCGGCGCAGATCGAGACATCCGAATCCGAAAGGCCAGTGCAATGACAGGCAGCGATCCGCGCCGCGGCGTGGTTTTGGTGACCGTCCTGTGGACGATATCGCTGCTGTCCGCACTTGCGATGGCCGCATCGGTCACGTTTCGCGGCTATGCGGGTGTCATGGCCGTCGAACGTGATCGCGTGCAGGGTGAGGCGCTTCTGACCGCCGGACTCGAGACCGCCGCGGGCATCATTGACACCCTGGGCGACGCGCCGCTGGCCGATATCGAAACCACGGTCAACCTCGGCACCGGCGCGGTGCGCGCCCGCCTCAACGACGAGGGCGGCCGCATCGACATCGGCAAGGCGCCGGTCGAGCTTCTCGCTGCGATGTTGCGCTCCGTCGGCGCGCCGCCAGCGGCAGCGGATAATGTCGCGCAGCGGATTGTCGAACGACGGGATCCCGGTCGGAAGTCGCGGCCCGAGACGCGCCGTTCACCCAGCGGTCCGACCAGGGCGGCCGGCGCCGGCCAGCCGTTCTCGGACATCGGGCAGCTCCAGTCGATTCCCGGAATGGCGCCGGATTGGTTCGCGGCGATGGCGCCGCTCGACGACCGTGTTCGGAAGCGAAACCGTGAACCCGCTGACCGCGCCACCGGGAGTCGTCGCGGCGCTGCCCGGCGCCGACCGCGAGCGGACCGATGCCTTTCTCAAAGCCCGCCGCAGCTTTCCGTCGGATGCGGATCGGCTCGTGCAAATTATCGGGCCGGCGCAGCGCGTATCTAGCAGTCAAGCCGCAGCGCGTCGCGTCGGTGGATCTGACGGCGACGCTCGCGAGCGGTTACGTCGCCGCGGCGCGCGCGGTGGTCGTCGTATTGCCTCAGGATAGCCAACCTTATCGCGTCCTTGTCTGGACTCCGGCGCCATCCCCCAGGTTGCTGTAGGGGATTGTCCGAAGGCGCGAGGCGCAGAGGTAGTGTCATGCGTATCGGCGCGATATTGAGACGATGGATCGACGTTCTCGCCACGGTCTTTCTGGCGTGGCGCGAGCGCCGGCGCGAACGCAACACGCTGACGATCGCATTCGAAAACCAGCATGTCGTCATACGACAATCCGAATCGAGGCGAGGCGCCGCGCCAGCCGGGCAGGAGCTCCTGCCTGCGGGGCTGGTGCCCGGAGCCGCGGCGTCGCGTGACATGCCGCGCACCGTTCGCAACAGCTACATGGTTCTTGAATTTCCACCCGACAAGGTCGTGACGCGATCGATCACCGTCCCGGCGCAGGCTCAGAAATTTCTGTCCGGCGTGATCCGCAACCAGATCGAGCGGCTGTCACCCTGGCCAGTCAATAACGTGTTGTACGGGTTTGGCGCCAGGGCGAGCGAACGCGATGCAGCGGCGGTTGACGTGCGGATCCTGATGACGTCGCGCACCGATGTTGACGAGATGCGGCAGCGGCTGGCGGCGGACGGGCTGTCGATTGACAGGGTCGTGGCGCGTGGTTCGGAATATCCGAGCGCCGCTGACAAGGCTGCCGTTGCCGTGACCTTATGGTCGAGACTCGCAGACGTTTCGTCATGACGGCCTTGCAAAGCTGAGCCGGCGGATCGGTGCCGGCATAGGCGCCACCGTTGCGGTGAGGATCTGCTCTGAGCCTGTGGGCGCGGCGTCGGCCGGCTCCATTCGCGAGGAGAGCGAAGACGTCGCGGCGCGCACCAAGGCTGCTGCAGCGGCAGGTTCAGGGCGGCCGGGCGTCGTCCTGGCGGCGTCGACTCCGCCGGCGGAACGCGCATGGTTCCTGAAGGAGACTTCGATTTCCAGCGTGATCCTGATCGAGGCGCGTGTCGCGGGCGTTGCCGGATACGCGCGTATCTGAGCGAGATCCGTCTGGAAGGCGCGACGCTTGCGCGTGATCGGGTTGGCCGACGACGCTCCCGGCCTGCTCGCGCCGCTCGAGCAGTCCGGGCACCTGACCGCCGTGCATTTCTTCGCCCCGACGACGCGCGGCGCGGATGGCAAGTCGTTCAGGTTTTCCATCGAGGCGCAGGTCGAGCCGCACATCAAGGTCGGAGACCATGAGAGTGCCGGAGATTCGATCGCGAGCAGGTCATTGCCGTCGCGGCGCTCGCCGCTGCTGCTGTTGGCTGCGCCTGTGGTATATCGGGCCTGTTGTTGCAGGCGCGTTCCGATGCCGCGCGGGAGCTTGCCGAACGTCGCGAAGTGCTCGCACGTCTGGAGACGAGGGTGCGCGCGGATGCAGGCCGGCCGATCGCCGCGGCGCCGCCGGCGGCATTCCTCGATGCGCCGACGCAAGGTCTCGCGAGCGGCGCGCTGCAGGCCTATCTGGCGCAACTCGCAGACCTCCAGCATGCCGGTCTCGTCTCGTCGGGCGGAGAGGCGGCCAAACGCGAGGACGACGCCCGATACGATCCGGCTTCAGGCGACGCTGGACATGAATCTGAAGGCGCTGCGGGCGCTGCTCTACCAGCTCGAAAGCGGGACGCCCTATGTGTTCGTCGATGCGCTGACGGTGCAGCCGGCGAGCGCCGCGGCGGGCCGCGCCGCGGAAGATCCGCTGTTGCGGGCCACGCTGAGCTTGCGCGCGTTTTGGCGGCGAGGGACGCCATGACGTATTTCCGCTCACCGTCCGCCATCACGTCTGCGTTGCTGTTGTGCTGGTCGGCAGCGACGCTCGGTGCGGACGCGCCGCCCGCAGCGCCGGAGTCGTCGGCACGGCTTCCGAATCCTCTCGCGGCGCAATCCATGGAGCGTCTGTCGGCGACCGTCGATCGTCCGCTGTTTTCGCCGAGCCGCCGTCAGCCGGCACCGCCGCCGCCGCCGGCCGCGCAAGGCTCCGGCACCGCCGCCACCGCCGCCTCCGCCGCCGAATGTGGTGCTCGTCGGAATCGTGATGGACGGCGAGAGCGCGCGCGCGGTCGTTCGCGCCGGCGCGGAGAAGAAAAATCTGCGCGCGCAAATCGGCGACGATATCGGCGGATGGAAGGTCAGCTCAGATCGAGGGACGCAGGCTGGTTCTGTCGCTCGACGATCGCTTTGCCACATTCACGCTGTTCAATCGCGATGGCGAGTCGAGCGGACTGCGGATGAAGCGCGTCGCGCCCAAAGGTCGGACAGGCCGGCGAATTCACCGACAGCAGTCGCAGCCAGCAGCAAAATTCGCCGCCGGCGAATCCAGAATGCAGGTAACTCCACGGAAACGTCGGCGACCGACGCATGAATGACGCACGCGCGCAAGCATCACGCGCGAAAATCAGCTCTTGATCGCGTGCCAAAATGGTCTTTGCTTCGCCGCATATGATGCGGCGTTCGCCGCACAAACTCCATCGTTAAGCATCACGCTACCTGTGCACGCATTCGGAAGAGAGCAGGCGCCGTGAGGACACGCCTGTCGATTGGCTTTGGTCGATCGGCGCTCTGCGTGTCGCGCTGCCGGTTCGGCCGTGACGATGCGGACGCCGCGGGCGGGAGCGGGAGTAGTGAGTTGATGTGTCGGGCGGGGAGTTTACTTCGATATTTCACAGGCTTGCGTCGGGCTGCGCGCTTCTCTGCGCGCTGATCGGGTTGCGCCGCATCGAATGTCGGCTCGAGGACGTTACGCCACGCGACGCAGTCCACGCGACACAATCGACACCATCCGCACCGCCGACGTCAGCGCGCGCTTCCCGGCACCGAATGAAGGGCGCATCCGAGCGGACGCGGCGAGGCGCCGCGGCCGTTTCTGTTTCCCGGCTCCGAGGGCGAGCCGAACCGCCGCGCGAGCAGGATCCGAAGATCCGCAGCGCCGCGCTGCAGCCCGCCGCGTCGTCAGAGGCGACGGCGTGGAGATCAATTTCGACGGCGCCGACATGCAGACGGTGGCCAAGACGTTGCTCGGAGACATTCTCAAGCTCAATTTCGTCGTCGATCCGCGCGTGCAGGGCAACGTGACGCTGGCGTCGGCCGGACCGATCGCCCGCAAGGACGTGCTGCCGGCGTTCGAAAGCGTGTTGCGGATGTCGAATGCCGCGATCGTGCGTTCACGGAAACCTCGTCAAGATCGTGCCGATCGCCGAGGCCGGAGCGCCAGCGGCGCGATCAGCGCGGGCGCCGGGCGAGCCGGATTCGGTGTTTCGCTGGTGCCGTCTGCGTTACACCTCCGCCGCGACGGTGGCGAAGACGGCGGAGAGCTTTCTCTCGCGGCCAGGTTCGATCCGCGTCGTTCCCTCGCGTAATCTTCTGCTGATCCAGGGCACGACCGGCGAGCGCCAGGCCGCGCTCGATGTGATCGCGACCTTCGACGTCGAGTGGCTGCGCAATCAGTCGGTCGGCGTCTATCCGCTCAAGTCGACCTCGCCGGAGACGATGATCGGCGAGCTCGAGCGGATTTTCGAGACCGGCGAAGGCGGGCTGGGGCAGGGGGTCATCCGCTTCCAGCCGGTCTCGCGCATGAACGCCGTCATGGTGGTGACCAAGAACGCGAACCTGCTGGCGCAGACCACGCAATGGGTGCGCCGCCTCGACCGCTCCGACACCACCGGCACGACGCTGCGCACGTTTCGGCTGAAGAACGGCAATGCCACGCAGGTCGCCAAGATCATGAACGACATCTTCGTCGGGCAGCGTTCGGGTTCGGGCGCGACGCGTCGGTCAAGCAGGTCGCGCCGGGACTGGACACCGCCCAGTCCCGGCTCGATTCGCTCGACCGCAGCCCGAGCAGCGGCGACGCGACGGCGGCAGTGCCGGCGACGGCACCGACAATCGCAACGGCTCGATCGCGGCGGCCTTCGAGCAGTTCTCGGATCGCAAGGGCGGCGAGATCGACGGCTCCGGGCACCGCGGCATCGGCCGGTCGGAGCGCGCGCGCGCGGCGCGTTGCAGAACATCCGCATCACGGCGGACACCGCCAACAACGCGATCGTGGTCTATTCCAACCAGGAAGATTATCGCGTGGTCGAGCGCGCGCTGCGCGACCTCGACCGGCCGCGCTTGCAGGTGGCGATCGAGGCGACGGTCGCCGAAGTCACGTTGACGGACGATCTGCAATACGGCGTGCAGTTTTTCCTCAGCAGCAAGGACGCGCGGTCTCGGGACGCGACAAAGGCTCGATCGGGCTGCTCGGCGCCGCCTCAATCGGCGGCTGCAGTCCGACGATGCTTGCAGCGCGTGGCGCCGGGCTTGAATCTGCTGCTCGGATCGGAAGCGCAGCCGCGCGCCATCCTCAACGCGCTCACACGCTGACCGACGTCAAGGTGCTGTCGTCGCCCTCGTTGGTCGCGCTCGACAATCAGCCGGCGCTGCTCCAGGTCGGGGATGAAATCCCGATCACGACCGCATCGGCCGCGGTGCTGGCGAATTCCGCCGCGCCGATCGTCAACACGATCGAGATGCGCAATACCGGCGTGATCCTGAAGGTGCTGCCGCACATCAACGCCAACGGCTCGATCCAGCTCGAGGTCGACCAGGAAATATCGAACGTGGTCAACGCGGATCAGCAGACGCTGACGCCGACGATCGCGCAGCGCCGCGTCCATTCGACCGTCGCGGTGACCAGCGGACAGACCGTGCTGCTCGCGGGCCTGATCAGCGAGCGCAATCAGCAAACGCGTTCCGGAATACCTGGCCTTCGCGAGATCAAAGTTCCTTGGCGACGTGTTCGGCAATACGTCGAATACCAAGATCCCGCTCGGAGATCATCATCTTCATCAAGACGCAGCTGATCCGGAACAGCGTCGATGCCGGCGCCGTAACGGAAGAGTTCCGCGAGAAGCTGCAAACGATGCGCGGCGGACGCACCGTCATCAACGGCACCGGCGTGCGCACCGGCCGCGCGGCAACGGCCAGCCGCATAGTTGAAGTCAATGTATTGATGTCGATGCGGGAGAGCCGATCGAGCCGACCGACGATCTCCGTCCCGAATGTGGCGGTCCTGATCGGCGGCAGCTCGGCGATCGGTCTTGTTTCCGCGGTATCGTTGCCGGGGCCGGCCGCTGCTCGCCTCGATCGTGCTCGGGTGCTTGATGGTCGCGGGGGCGGACGTGGATGCGCGGACTTATCTGCTGCCGGATGCGATCACCTGGGGCGCCGCCATCTGCGGCGTTGTTGCCGCGTGGTTTCTCGATGAGCTGCGAGCCGTGGCCGGCGGTCGTAGACGCGGTGCTGCGCGCGGTGAGCGTGGCGGGCCTGCTGGCGCTGCTGCGCTGGAGTTACGGGCGCGTCAGACATCGCGAAGGGCTTGGCCTCGGCGACGTCAAACTTGCGGCGGCAGTCGGCGCATGGCTGCCGCTTGACGTCATGCCGTTGTGCTTTGGCCTGGCGACCAGCGGGGCGCTGGTGGCAATTCTGTGGACGCGTCTGCGCGAGCGGCCCGTCGATAACGGGACAATGAAAATTCCGTTTGGCGCGTTCCTCTGCCCCGCGTTGTGGTTGTCGTTCTATGCAACTCGCCTGCCGATATAGCGATTGCGGCGAGATACGAATTACGGCGAGCGAAAGCACCGATGATAGTTCGTTGAAAACATTATCGTCGTGTCGTTGCAGGCCTCTCACAAACCATGAAGACTTCACAGTTTGGAACGACGACAGTCCAATAAATGTCGGGAAAAACCGTTGCTCTCGTTGTTAGCGGTGCGAAGCCGCGCAACAGCGGGGAGCGACGATAATGGGGACGACGAATTTTGCGCGAGTGAGTTCGCGCGCAAGTCTGGCCGCCATGCTGGTGGGAACGGCGGTGTGGTCGGGAACGGCTCGGGGCCAGGATGCGGCCGCGACGAACGCAACGGTCGGTGCCGCAACCGTCGGGACTGCCGCCGCCGCGGCGACGGCCACCACCGGCATTGCAGCGACCGGCGGCGCTGCGCCCAACGCTTTCAGTCAAACCCAGAATAGAAACGGCGGCGGCGGATCTTCGGGTGCGTCTTCGCGCGCTCCTACTGACCCGGGCGTCCGCGGCGGGGACCCCGGGGCTGGCGGGGCGTTATCGGGCCTCAGCGACGTCGGAGCGCCAATACTTCGATGTGTCGAAGGAGGTGTTTCAGGAAGTCGACGCCGGACCGGATGGTCTGGGCCCGAGGTTCAATCTCGATAGCTGTTCGGGGTGCCATTCCCATCCTGTCGATCGGAGGCACGAGTCCAGCGACGAATCCACAGGTGGCGGTCGCGACCTTGATGGGCGCGAAGAACGTCGTGCCGTCATTCGTGACGGCCAACGGTCCGGTCCGCGAAGCGCGTTTCGTGCGCAATCACGACGGATCACCGGATGGCGGCGTGCATGGCTCTGTTTGTGATCACCGGGCGTTCGGATGCTGCCGGCTGCAATATCGCTCAGCCGAATTTCGCGGCGGAGCTGGCGCGCAACAACGTCATATTCAGGATTCCGACACCGGTCTTCGGACTTGGATTGGTCGAGAACGTTTCTGACACCGCTCTTGAGACGGCGCTCGCTGCCAATGCGCAGCAAAAGCGGGCGCTCGGGATTTCCGGGCGGTTCAACCGCAACGGAAATGACGGCACGATCGCGCGGTTCGGCTGGAAAGCGCAGAACAAATCGCTGCTGCTGTTCTCCGGCGAAGCCTACAACGTGGAAATGGGCATAACCAACGAGCTGTTCCAGAACGAGCGCGAGGGCGATCCTGCCTGTCAGTTCAAGTCCACGCCGAATGACGGCACGCCGATGGTATCGGAGGAAACGGCCAGCCCGTCGGCGAGCTTCCAGAGCGACATCGATCTGTTTGCCGCGTTCATGCGTCTGTCCGCGCCACCGACACCGGCATCGCCGGCCGGCGCGCCGGTCGCCCAGACCACCGGCGCCGCGAGCGCAACATCCACCGTCGGTGGCCTCGGCGGCGGCCGATGCGACAAGCGTGTTGCCGCCGCCGCGGGATCGACGGCCAATTCGCGACCGCCACGTCGTCGACCTCATCGACCGCAGCGAGTACATCGACGACGCGTGGCGGCCAGATCTTTTCCAACGTCGGCTGTCAGGCCTGTCACATCAAGAGCCTGACCACCGAGAAGTCGCGGCTGACCGGGCAGAGCAATGTCACGATCCAGCCCTACAGCGATTTCGCCGTGCACGACATGGGCGCGGGGCTGGCGGACGGCGTGTCGCAGGGCGGCGCCAACGGCAACGAATTCCGCACCGCGCCGTTGTGGGGCGTGGGACAGCGCATCTTCTTCCTGCATGACGGCCGTACCAAGGATCTGCACGAGGCGATCCAGCAGCATGCCAGCCGCGGATCCGAAGCCAATGCGGTGATCGGCAACTACAATCTGCTGTCGCGCGACGACAAGCAGGCGCTCGTGAACTTCCTGCGTTCGTTGTAGGGCCTGGTTTCGCCGCCATGCGCAGGCTGTTATATCCGGCTCTGACGTTCCTGGCGGCGGCTGTCGTGGGATTGGGCGTGGCGCGTTACGGCGCCGCTCCCAAGCCGGCCGGCCAATCCGGAAGACGGGCAGGTCATCGAACGGGGCCTACGTCAGCGACTATTTCAATCTGTCGTACCGGCTGCCGCGAGGATGGACCGCGGGCTTGCCGGGACCCGACGCCGTCCCAGTCCGGCTACTACGTGCTCGGAACATGGAATTCCGGAAGGTGAATCCGCCGGAACAATTACTGGTCTCCGCGCAGGACATGTTCTTCGCCGAGAAACCGGACGATGACGTCAAGGCGATCAGCGGCTGATTTCCGGCAGGTGATGTCGTCGGTCGACGGAATGACGATCGACCGCGAGCCTACGGAGACGAGGATCGGAGGGCGCGCCTGGTCACCGCGTGGATTTCAGCGGCGTCGGGCTCTATCGCTCCATGTTCGCGGTCGAAATCCGCTGCCACGTCGTGACCTTCAACTTGACGACGCGCGATCCGGATTCTGCTGGAGCGCTTGCGCGATCGCTCGATATCGACGTGCAGAACAGGTCGAGTCGTTCGGCCCCGGAATGCGTCAGGGATTATGCGGTCGCTGACAACATCGTTCACCGAGTCGAACCCGCGGACGCAGGCGCGAAAGCGGCGACGATCCCGGTGCGCATTGTCGTGGCGAAGGACGGCAGCGTGAAACACGTTCACGTGATCCGGGCGACGACGACGCAGCGACGGAACATCGAGGAAGCGCTGCGTCAGTGGAAACTCAAGCCGTATCAGCGCCAGGGGCGCGCGGTCGAGGTCGAGACCGGCGTGATGGTCAGGATGTAGGTTAAGAGTGCGCGAGAGGTCGGTGTTGCGACGGAATTCAATGGGGAGATGTCGAGGGCGAGTTGGTCACGCCGTGAGGCTCTCGGCTGTGACCGGCGCTGCGGCGATTGCAACACCGCCGCGTTCGATTGAGCCGTTTCGCCAGCATTTGCTCAAGCAGGTGTCGGATGCGGCAAGAACCAGAATTCAGGCCAAGAGCGTCGTCGACGCAGGTTCCGCAAATACATTGCGGGAGCTGTGGGAGAAGTCTGATCTTGCCGGCCGGCAGGTTCGCCGAGGAAGCGGCGCGTTTCTGGAAGCTGCGGCATTTGAATTTGCAGGATCTCATGAATGCCACCGCTGCTGTCGAGCATTTTTCCGCTCGATTCTTGCGCGGAGCTCGGCCGTATTTCCATTCCATGCCGGGCAGGGTTGTTTTGGTCTGGCGGTATCGGATCCGACCGATGCCGCCGCAATCCGCGCGGTCGAAATCGTCTGCGGCGGCGCCGTTCAGGTCGCGGTGGCCTCGTTCGACGACATCTCAACCGTTCTGGAGCGGCAGTTCGACGAACGCAGCGTCGGCGCTGCCGAGGTTGACGAGCCGAAGCATCGGTCCAGCGACGACGATATCGAAAGCCTGCGGGATCTGGCGAGCGGCGCGCCGGTGGTACGGGCCGTCAATGATTTGCTCGAGCGCGCCGTGGAATTGCGGGCGAGCGACATTCACATCGAGCCGTTCCGCACCGGTCTGGTGGTGCGGATGCGCGTCGACGGGATACTGCGCGCGGTGCCCGCGCCGGCCAACGCGCCGCCGCAGGCTGTCATCTCGCGTATCAAGATACTCGCAAGTCTGAACATCGCCGAACGGCGGCTGCCGCAGGATGGCGCGGCGCGGGCGCGGGTCGGCCGATCCGAGATCGATATCCGCATCGCCACCATGCCGACGCAGCATGGCGAGAGCGCGGTTATCCGCCTGCTGCCGCGGGACCGCGGCTTGCTGGATCTGGGTAAAGTCGGTTTGGGCAGCCGCGATGAAGCGGCATTGCGTCGTGTCCTGACGCTGCCGCACGGCCTGATCGTGATCACGGGACCGACCGGAAGCGGCAAGACCACAACGCTCGCGACCATGCTCGGCATTCTGAACGAGCCGACACGCAAGATACTGACGATCGAGGACCCGGTCGAATACGAGATTGCGGGCATCAACCAGTCGCAAGTCAAACCCGCAATCGGTCTGACCTTTGCGTCAGCAATGCGCGCTTTCGTCCGTCAGGACCCGGACGTCATCATGGTCGGAGAAATCCGCGACGCCGAGACCGCGAACATCGCCGTCCATGCGGCGCTGACCGGCCATCTCGTGCTGACGACGCTCCACACCGAAACTGCCGCGGCGGCCGTACCGCGTCTGCTCGATCTCGGCGTCGAGGGTTTTCTCCTGCGGTCGACATTGCGGGCCGTCGTGGCCCAGCGGCTGGTTCGCGTGCTGTGCGACGGCTGCAAGCGCATGCATCGGCTGACCGAAGGCGATCTTGCGGCCGATCCGCGTTATCGCGTTCTGGGCTTTGCGGCCGGCGAGATCGTGCATCAGCCGGCCGGTTGCGAGCGTTGCGGCGGTGTCGGCTTTCGCGGGCGCGCCGGGATCTTTGAACTGCTCGAGATGACGGAAGAGATCAGGCCCTGGTCGGCGCCAATGCCGATTCGCTCGGGATCGACCGGGCTGCGATTCGCGCGGGTATGACCACCATGCTCGACGATGCCGTCGCAAAATGCCGGGCCGGTGTCACGGCCGTGTCGGAAGTGCTTCGGGTGACGTCGGTCCGGTAGCGAGCGGCATGGAAGGCGGTGCGGGTGCGTCCGCCGGTCATGCAGATCGTCGTCAGTTGGTGCGGGAGGGAAATCATGTTGCAGCGTATTCCGAGCAGAGCATTGCGAGCGCGAGGGGGAAGGCGGGTTCACGCTGGTCGAGATGCTGGTGGTCATCGCGATTATCGGCATGGTGATGGGCTTGATCGGCCCTCGCGTGCTCAACTATCTCGGGGAAGCCAAGGTCAAGACGGCAAAACTGCAGATCGAAAGCTTCTCCAGCGCGCTCGATCTTTTCTATCTCGATGTCGGCCGTTATCCATCCGCCGGCGAAGGGCTGACCGCCCTGGCGCAGCGGCCTGGAAATACCTCGGTTTGGAACGGACCCTATCTCAAGAATTCTTCGGTACCGGCTGACCCTTGGGGACATAACTACATCTACCGCTCGCCGGTAGAGCGGGGTCCCTACGAGATCGTGTCGTTGGGATCGGATGGCCAGGAAGGCGGCACCGGCACGGCGGCCGATATCGGCAATTGAACGGCATGCGAGGATGGTCCGGCGACGGCGCTCTGCATTCGGGCCGAGCCGGCTGCAACGGCCAACAGGAGGACGCCATGAACTACGAAAATTATTTTCGCCTGCAACTCGATGGCCTCCATCGAAGGACGCTATCGACGGGCCTCGCGTTGAGCGCCAGGTGGGCTTGGCTGGTCGAGAGTCAGATCGTGCTTGTCAGCGAGGCGTCGAATCGATAGGGAGAACTCAAACAGAGATGCATGACGAACCTCAGCTGCATCCTGGAGGAGTTTCCCATGCGCATCCTGACTTGCTGCACGATCCTTGCGATCGGAACGATCCTTGCCGTCGCGCCGGCGCGCGCGCAGACTTACGACCCAAAATATCCGGTCTGCCTGCAAATCTACGGCATCGACGGCGGTTACATCGATTGCAGTTATACGTCGCTGCCGCAGTGCGCCGCGTCGGCGTCGGGCCGTTCCGCCCAATGCGTGGAAAATCCGTTTTTCGGATACGGGCGTAGCCGACCGCCGGGCCCGCGGTAACGCCGCGCCCGACGATCGCTAATCCACCTTCGCGCCCGAACTCGCGGATGATCTTCGTCCATTTGGTGGTTTCGGCGGCGAGGAATTTTCCGAACTCCGCGCCCGAAACGGCGCCGGGCTCGGCGCCGAGTTCGTCGAACCGCTTCTGGACGTCAGGCATCTTCAGGATCGCGTCGACGTCGTCTGCGAGCTTCGCAAGGACCGGCGCCGGGCGTTTTCGCCGGCGCCACCAGTCCGAACCAGGCCGAGGCTTCAAAGCCGGGTACGCCTAATTCGGCGACCGTCGGCACGTCGGGCAGGGCGTTCGTGCGTTTTGAACCCGCGACCGCGATCGCATTGATGGTTTTGCCCTTCACCTGCGGCAGCACGGCCGGGATGTTGTCGAACATCATGGGGATATGGCCGGCCACCAGATCGTTCATTGCCGGCGCCGCGCCTTTGTAGGGAACGTGCACGATGTCGATTCCGCGTCATGCTCTTCAGCAATTCGCCGGCGAGATGGTTGGTCGAACCGTTGCCGGACGATCCGAAAAACAGCGTGCCCGGCTTTGCCCTGGCGAGCGCGATCAGTTCCTCGACGCTGCTCAACTCCGAGCGACGGATGCACGGCCAGCACGATCGGAACCGAGGCGATCAGCGCGACCGGAGCAAATGCTCTGGGATCGTAGCGCAGATCCTTGTACAGCGCGGCATTGATGGTGAGCGGAGGGGGCGCGGTCAGCAGCAGCGTGTAGCCGTCCGGATCAGAACTGGCGACCGCCTCGGCGCCGATATTGCCGCCGGCGCCGCCGCGGTTCTCGACAAAAACGGTCTGTCCGTTGTTACGCTCCGACAGTTTCTGCGCGATGACGCGGGCAACGATGTCATTGGAGCCGCCGGCCGGGAACGGCACCACGATCTTGACCGGATGGGATGGATAGGTCTCCGCCAAGGCGCCGCCAGCCAGTAAGCAGGCAGCGCCGCCGAGCATCGCTACTCCACAGGCAATCAGGATCGAACGGCGGCAGAACGGCTGCATGGGAACACTTCCTCGTTGTTATTATTGGTCTAACGATTGCCTTCCTCGTATATACCTTCGAACACGCTATCTGTCCTGTGAGGTCATGTGACTGCCCAAAATCCCGCCGCCGGCAAACCAGTCGATCCCGCTTCCCTCGTCAATGTGCCGCGGCTGGTCACGGCCTATTTTGCCGGCAAGCCCGATCCGGCCGATCCTACCCAGCGCGTCGCCTTCGGCACCTCGGGGCATCGTGGGACGTCGCTGAAGAACTCGTTCAACGAGAATCATATTCTGGCGACGACGCAGGCAATCTGCGATCACCGCCGGGAAGCCGGCCTGACCGGTCCGCTGTTCGTCGGCATCGATACCCACGCGCTGGCCGAGCCGGCGCTTGCGAGCGCGGTGGAAGTGTTTGCCGCCAACGGCATCGACATCATGATCGACGATCGCGGCGGCTACACGCCGACGCCCGTCATCTCGCACGCGATCCTGAGCTACAACAAGGGACGCAGCAGCGGGTTTGCCGACGGCGTCGTCATCACGCCGTCGCACAATCCGCCGGAAGACGGCGGCTATAAATATAATCCGCCGCATGGCGGACCAGCCGATACCGATGTCACGGCCAAGGTCGAGAAGGCCGCGAACGCTTACATAGAAGCGGACATGAAAGGCGTGGTCCGGACGTCGTTTGCGCGCGCCCGTAAAGCGCCCTCGACGCACCTGCACGATTACATCCGGCCCTATGTCGCCGATCTCGGCAATACCGTCGACATGGCGCTGATCAAATCGGCGGGCGTGAAAATCGGCATCGATCCGCTCGGCGGCGCCGCGGTGCATTACTGGCAGCCGATCATCGAGCATTACGGGATCAATGCGACTGTCGTGAACGACGCCGTCGATCCGACCTTCCGGTTCATGACCGCGGACTGGGACGGCAAGATCCGGATGGATTGTTCCTCGCCATTCGCGATGGCGAGCCTGATCCAGATGCGCGACTTGTTCGACGTCGCCTTTGCCAACGATACCGATGCCGACCGGCACGGCATCGTGACGCGCTCCAACGGGCTGATGAACCCGAACCATTTCCTTGCGGCCGCGATCGCCTATCTGTTCGAGCACCGGCCGCAATGGGGCCGGAATGCCGCGATCGGCAAGACCGTCGTCTCGAGCTCGATCATCGATCGTGTTGCCAAAAAACTGAATCGCAAGCTGGTCGAGACTCCGGTCGGCTTCAAGTGGTTCGTTGAGGGCCTCGGCAGCGGCGCGTTTGGTTTCGCCGGCGAGGAGAGCGCCGGCGCGTCGTTTCTGAAGCGGGACGGCTCGGTGTGGACGACCGACAAGGACGGCGTCGTGATGGGGTTGCTGGCGGCGGAGATTCTCGCGAAGACCGGTCGCGATCCGAGTCAGTTGTTTGCCGGGCTCACGGCCGAACTCGGCGTGCCCTATTACGAGCGGATCGACGTGCCGGCGACGCCGAAACAGAAAAATGCGCTGAAGGCGCTGGGGCCGGAACAGCTCGACATGCGCGAGCTCGCCGGTGATCCGGTCTCCGCTGTCAGAACCAGGGCCCCGGGCAACGATCAATCCTTTGGCGGCATCAAGGTCGAGTCTGAGGCGGGCTGGTTCGCCGCACGGCCGTCGGGCACTGAGGACGTCTACAAGATCTACGCGGAAAGCTTTCGCGACCAGAACCATCTGAAGGCAATTCAGCAGGACGCCCAGCGCGCCATCGCCAAAGCCTTCTGACGTCACCGGAAGGAAGGCAGGGGACAAACGCTGCTGCCTTGAGCCGTGACCGGCCGGTGCGTCAATTCGGCACAGGTGGGGTACGGCCGCGAGGCAGCTCCGCCGCAATCACGCTGAAATCACGAGGGTCCACGCAATCTCCCGTCCGGTGTTAGCTGGCAGGAAACCTGTCCGGACGGGCGGCCCGTAGCTATCGCGAGGTATCGGGGGAAAGAAATGAGTGCGGAATCGGTCGTTTATTATCTCAATCGCGTACCCGAGAGCGATCCCAATGACCAGACCGAATGGCTTGTAACGGCCTTAGGGCGTTTTACCGGGGCTGAGCTCCGTGAATTGCTCTATGTCGCGGAAGAGCCGGGGTTTTTCGAGCTGATGCGGGCGCTGTTTGCGCTCTCGGATGAGAGCCGCTCGGTGTTGCAGCACTATCTCGAGACCGGCCATCCCCCGGCCATGAAGGCAGCCATCGACCTGAAAGGCCGCCTGACGCTCGACCACGTCAATGTCGAGCAACGGGTGAAGATCCTGCCGGTAATCGCGAGCTAGCGGGTTCCGAACGAGCGGGCCGCAAATTTGCGCCCGCAACGCCTTCAGGTTGTGTTAGTGTTCCCTAACTCGGAAAGTCGGGGAGCCTGACAATGGCGGCTAGGAAGTCTGGTCCACTTGACGCGATGGTGGGCAACAAGATTCGTATGTTCCGGATCAATCGCGGAATGAGCCAGACCGCGCTCGCGGAGAGGATTGGCGTTTCCTTTCAGCAGGTCCAGAAATACGAGAAGGGTGCGAACCGGGTCGGCGCCAGCCGACTGTCGCAGATTGCCTCTGTGCTGGGTATTTCGGTCGGCGACTTGTTCGAAATCTTCCCAGCAAAAAATCGCGGATCCGGGGTCACCGGTTCACCTGCTCGCCGAGCCCGGTGCGTTGCGCGTTCTCAAGGCCTATCTGCGCACCAATTCACGCGTGCGGCTGGCGATCGCGAAACTGGTGGAAAGCATCGCCGACCAAAAGCCCAACGTTCAAAAGTCCAACGTTCAAAAGTCCATGACCCGGGCTTCAGCGACCAGGACTTCAGCGGTCAAGGCTTCGGGGCCCAAGGCGTCGGTGGCGCGGCTGGACACGGCTGGACGCGGCGAACGCAGAAGCTCCCGCGCGCGAATCTAGTTTCGCCGCAACGCCGTTACGGCAGGTCACGGCGTCGCCGCGGATTATCCCCGTCAGGCTTTCTCCCCGTCAGGCGGTGGCACGAATCTGAATCCGCTCTCGCGGCCTTGTCCCGGGAATGAATTCGCCGATCCAGTCACGCCGCGACGCTTCGATGTGCCAGGACATCGCTTCGGCCGAGGAAGGCGCCGGATCGGGAATGTCCTTGCGGATTTCCTTCCCGTCCAGCCAGCCGCAACTATGCGAGTAGCGCGCCTTGCAGACCAGATGGATGTCGTCACGTTGCTGCATGAGCACATAACCATCGGCAGGAAAGAACGTGCCGGCAAGCTCGATGCCGCCCGGCAACTGACGCACCAGCAGGAACGTGCTGGTGGAATCCGTTTTGGATTCGGAAATCAGCAGGCCGAACAGGCTGTGGATCGGTTTGATCGCCTGCGGCGCCACCTGCGCGAGAGGCTCCGCAAGGGGGCCGGCCGTTGCGATCGAAAGATACTCGCCATCCGGTCCCCAGCGGCAGGCGATCAGCCACTCGCGGCTCCGGCTCCGAATCAGGGTTGGCTTTGCATAATCCGACCGGGCGATATCGGCAGCCATGGCAATGACTAGAGCTTTCGCGAGCATAAGATCCTCCAAGGCGAGGGCGGGGCTGACCTCACATGTGAAGTTTGCGTGTCAGGCGTGAGGTCACCGTGAGCGGCGTTGAAAATCCGGCGGCAGGATTGTTTCTGTCCGCCGCCGAATTGTTGCTGGAAAAGGCACCGGACGCGGCCAGAAATCACGATTGTTTTACGAATGTTGCAGACGCTCGACTACGAGGTGCCGAAACCCCGGCGCGCAGGGTGACAGGATCGCCCGCGAGACCGTGAACCGGGGTTCGTCTGTTGAAGGCTGTCTCGCGGTTTGCGCGCGTGTTCGAACTGGCCGCGCCCGAGACCAACTTCGGCGTGCAATTCGACGCTGCTCGCCGATCCCTTGCATGAGGGCGACCCGATGGTCGGCGTCGCCGGCGTCGGTCTTTCCCTTCAGGAAATTTCAGGGATGTATCGGCGGAGGGATCGAATATCTCGCTCAATAGCAAAGCGGAAGCGACGTGATGGTTGAAGCCGGCATCGATCGAGGCATGATCGGGTTCGGTCCGCTCGCGCTTGAATTTACCGCCGGCTTGCTCGCACGCCGCACGCGGGCGGATAGCGCTGGCCTGGCATCGTGTCACGCGGCTGACCGACAGATGCGATCATTGCAGCCAAGCGCAGCGAGCGCGGGGATGCGGCGCTCAATCCGCAGGATCGCACCCACCTGCGCAGTGCGATGATCAACCCCGATCAATGTTTGTTGTTGCGGCCTGTCGTGGAGCCGGCGGCACATCTCGCCACGAACACAACTGAAGCGAGTATCATATTTGAGTTAACCGTCGAGCGTTTGAAGGGCTGGGGGTCGAAACCGACTGCATCGATTTGACACGCCAGCGCTTTACGGTTCCGGTGGTGTGCGTGATCGCACCCGGCTTCCAGCTTGAACCGTCCGACATCGTCACGACGGGATGCGGTATACCATTCGCGAACCGGTCTCGGCGCAACCTGTACCGGGGGTATTGCTTTGATATAGACTTACCGGGAATTTCACCCAGGTACGGAATCCTTGGATGCGGGGCAGCGCAAGCGCCATGACAGCAGACAAAGCCGCGATCGCGCCCGAAAGCGCCCCGCGACTGTCGGTGTCGCTGGTCGGGCGCCTCGGCCTCAAGCTCAACGGCCGGCCGATCGAACTGCGAACCCGCAAGGCCGGTGCGGTTCTCAGCTACCTCGCGCTATCGGAGACGAAACAGGAAAGCCGGGAGCGGCTGGTCGGCCTGCTGTGGAGCCGGTCGGACGAGGAAAAGGCGCGCGCCTCGTTGCGCCAGGTGGTTCGCGAGTTGCGCTCGGTGCTCGAGGAGGCCGGCTATGCCGGCTTCATCGCGGAGCGGCTCATGATCGGCATCGACATCGGACAAGTCGATGTCGATATCGAGAGCGTGCTTCAACTGGCGGAAGGCGAGCGCGTCCATCCCCTGCTTCTCGATACGCCGCAGCTCGACGAGCGGCTGCTCGAAGGAATGGACGATCTCGATCCGTCGTTCCGGGTCTGGGTGCTGGCAAAGCGTCAAACCATCCACGAACGGCTGATGCGCAGCCTCGAAACCGGCTTGACCGGCGCAACTGTCCCGGGCGAGACCAAAAAGAAATTCGCAGCGGCGATCGTCAATCTCGATCCGACCCATGAACATGCCTGCCGCTATCTGATGCGGGCGCATGCCGAGGAAGGCGATATTGCCGGCGCGTTGCGCATCTACAAGTCGCTGTGGGATCTGCTGGATCGCGATTACGGCATGGAGCCGTCGCCGCAGACCGAAGAACTGGTGGCGAGCATCAAGCTCGGTGTGTTCGAGCGCCGCCGGCCGATCATGGCGCACAAGCCGCAACCGGCGCATTTATCGCGCCGGTCATCAAGGGCCGCGGTCTTCAATCCGTCGTTCCGTCGCCACTTTACCAATGCGCCCCCAGCCAAACCTCGACTGGTGCTGCGGCCCTTTGCGATGCACGGCATCGACGGAGACAACAGTCATCTGGTACAGGGATTTTCCCAGCATCTCGCCGCGTGCCTCGTGCGTTTCCGCGAATGGAACGTGGTCGATCGTCCTCCTGCCGCCGCCGTAATCCCCGCCGCGGGTGCCGTCCCGCAATACAGCATTGAGACCACGGCCTATCAGGCGGGCGCCGAAATCAATATCGTGATGGTGCTGCGGGACGAAGCGACCGGAATTTATGTCTGGAGCGAAAGCTTCCGCCTCGGTCTCGGCAACTGGTTCGAGGCCCAGCAGCGGATCATCCGCCGGATCGCGGCCTCATTGAACGTGCAGTTGTCCGCCGAACGGCTGATGCGGCTTGCCGGCGAGCCCGACGTTTCGCTCGATGTTTACGATCGTTGGCTTCGCGGTCAAAATCTCATGGCGAAATTCGAGCCGGAGAGCTGGCAACGCGCCGTCACCATCTTTCGCGATTCCATTCGTGAAAATCCGCATTTCTCGCCTTGCTACAGCAGCCTTGTTCAGATGAACAACATCGAGCATTTCGTGCATCCCGGTGTCTTCCGCGATATCGACAAGGCAAAGTCGACCCTCGAACTTGCGAAAGTCGCTGTTCAGCTCGATCCGGTCGATTCCAGGGCGCATCTGTGCTGTGGCTGGTCCTATGTGATGGCGCTCCGCGAGGTCGAAGCCGAACCGCATATGGAACTCGCCTGCGAACTGAATGACAACGACCCATGGACGCTGCTGTCCAGCGCCCTGTATGGCGTCTACTGTGGATCGATCGAGCAGGCTCGGCTGAGAGCCAGTCAGGCTTTGGCCGTTTCATTGGCGCCCTCCCAGCTCGAATGGGGCTATCACGGCATCATTCGCTACCTGTGCGGAGATTACGCCGGCGCGCTCGAGGCATGCGATCGCGCCAACAACCTGATCCAGACCTTGCCCGCATGGCGCGCGGCGGCCTTGTTCGAGCTTGGTCAAGCCTCCAAGGCTGCGCGAGGAGGCCCAGCGGTTCCTGAACGGCATACGCTCATTCTGGACTGGTCCGGTTTATCCGACCGAGGAAGCCATTACGCGGTGGTTGCTGCAAACACATCCGATCAGCGTAACTCCGCGATGGGAAACCCTGTGCCCGCAGCTTGCGCGGAGCAGGGTTTCCTGTCGAAGGCATCAATCGGTCGTTCCTGGAGAACTAGATCTCAAGCGCAAACGCTGATGGTGTAGTCGCCGATACGCTCGGCATGGACCCGGAACTTGTCCTCTTCCGAGATCACCGGATCGATGCCGTTGAACAGGCGCTTGTAGAACGGCGGGAGCGGATAGGTCGATCCCGGCTGGTTGAGCAGCGCCTCGGAGTCTTCAATCATCACTTTCGGCGGCAAACGTACGAGGATCGTCTCCTGATCCGAAGACACAAATTGAATCTGCTTGAAGCGATCCGGCACGGTGGCAAACACCTGGGCCTTGGCGAGTTGCTCCTTGAACTCTTCCATGGTCTCCGGCAGCGGATATGCATTCTCGTCGTCGAGGTAGTTCTGGCCGGTGGCCCAGGTCTTCACCAGCTTGCCCCAACGTTCGTGGTTGGTAACCTGTAGCCTCTCGATACGCTGCATGGTCTTACTCCTCCGGGTTGCGTGAGACGGACAATTCCGCTCACAGAAATGCGGGCACGGCTTGCTGTAGTTCGGCGATTTCGGTGGTGAACTCCACCAGTTGCGCCATGCTTGAGATGTCAGGAATGTCCTGGAAAAAATTCTCCGGATGATATTCGCGCGGACAAATCGGCAAGCTGATCGGTGAGCGAACCGCCGCTGGACGAGCGCGGATCGCCGGCGAGCGCGCCGAAAATCACTTCCGACACCATGATCGAGCCGAGCGGTCCAAGGCGCAGTCCCTCGGCTTTCGGTTGCCGCATCGCCTCGAACAGGATGAAGAACGGCAGCGGCGGATCGTTCGAAAGCGTTTCGATGTCCTCGCTCGCCAGCGCGCCATAGGCCGGCGCGGCGCCGAGCCATTCGCGGAGCTGCTGATGCGATAGTCGCGGTCGAACAGCAGCCGCGACATGCGGCGATGAAGTGCGGCCTTCGGGTGGCGATCTCGGCGATCAATGCGTCCACCGACCACATGCCGGCGAGGCCCGAGCCGAGCAGATCGCGATACAGCAGCCCGACCCGCTCGGTCTCGTCGAACGCCGGAAAGATCTTGTCGTTACCCAATCCGTCGCTGAGATAGGGGCCGATGCGCCGGCTGAAATTCGGCTTTGATCCGTTGATCTCGAAGAAATGCGACCACCGTATCATCCAGGTCTCGTCGAGCGGCATGTTGACCGGATCGTTGGCGGAGGTCTTTTCGAGCGTGTTGTAGAGATCCTGGTTGGACAGGTCGTTGATGTTGTATTCGGGGCGCACCATGGCGTGGCCGAAGCGAAATGCGCCGTGCGAGAACTCGAACGGAATTTGCCAGTCGCCGGTCGCGGAATCCGCGGTGGAGGGATCGGGCCGATCGATGAAGTTCGGGGTTGGCCCGCTATAGGCGGCGTAAATCGCCGGATCGATCACCCGCCGCATCAGGTCCTTGCGGAGAATGTTGTGATAGATCAGCGTCACGGCCTCGCGAACACACAGGAAGCGCTTGTAGGCGGCGCCAAATCGTCCGTTCGGCCCCAGGCTGTTTTCCTGACGGCGGACGTGATCGATCAGGCTGTTGTGCAGCAGTGCGAACAGCGCCGTCAGTTGCGACATCACCGCGTGATCGTCGTTGCGCGGATCGGCGACCAGTGCTTCGGTAAGCGCAACCCGCATGCCTGCGATGCTGCGATCGATGCCGGTCACATTCTCGGCGCCGGTCCGTGCAATATCGCGGAACGGGCAACCGGTCGCGGGCTCCTTCTCCTTCCAGCGCATCCGTCCAAGCCGCAGCTTGGTGCGGCGATCGTCATCCGGCGCGTCGAGTGCATAAATATGCGGCGATCCGACCGGGCCGCTGCCGAACAGGGTTTCAAGCCGCAGCGGCGTGCGACGCGCATTGGCGGTACCGGCGCCGAGCGTTCCAGCCACCGAAAGCGGGATTGCCGAATGCACGAGGTCGTGCGCTACAAATTGCAGGAGATAGGTGTAACCCGACGGGATGAAGGGGTTTTCCCAATGCTCTGCCGGCCCGTCGCCGTGCGGCGGCCAGTATATTTCGGCATCCATCCGCCGCGACAGGCGGTGCATCAGCCCGCGCAGTTTTGGCTGAACTGCGGGCTCGTCCAGCGGGTCGATCCCGAAAGCGCGAAACCGCTGCGAAGGCAGTGGGGTGCGCAGAAAATGACGAAAGCCGGGAGCCGCTGCAGGCTGAGCAGAGTCGCGCGCTTCGGCTCCAGAAGGTTGGAGAGTGGAAGCTTCGGCGACCTTCGGTGCAGCCATCGACAGTTTCTCGCTCGTTGATCAGGGCGGGAGACTGCTGAGCAGTTCGTGAAATTATCGTGAGTTAATTCATTAGACCTTGTGGACATCTGTGGACATCTTTTCCCGCCGCGGTCCGCGCCAGCGCTGCGCACGTGGATTTCCGGGCGCTGACATCTGTGTGTCACAGCCCATTTTCTGTGAGACCTTTTTCAATGCGGCGGGAACTATCGCGAGCAGTTTTGTCTATGGCCCGGACAACGGAAACAACTATGATGCCGCGCCCGTGGGCAAAATGGCGAAGGAGCTTGGCGTGAACCCGACCGCGATACCGCACGCGCTGCGATGGCTCGCTGCAGCGCTCGCGCTGACGTTTTCGATTTCAGGCGTGGCTTGCGCGGAACCGGTTTTTTCCTTCGCTGCCACGCCGGGAAAATTGCCGAAGACCGTCATCCCCATTCACTACGCGATCGAGCTGAAGCCCGACGCCATAAGTCTCGCGCTTCCCGGCGTGGCGATCGTCGATATCGAGGTGCGCGAGCCCACCGCGCGGCTGACACTCAACGCCGTCGATACGACGTTCGCCACCGTCATGGTCGATGACGGCACGGAGCGAGCCGACGTTGCGCTCGATGCTGCGGCCGAGACCGCGACGTTCACCTTTGCGCAATCGCTTGCCGTTGGCCCGCACCGGCTGCGCATCGAGTTTACCGCGCGGATCAACAAATTCGATCGCGGCTTCTTCTTTGTTGATTATCCGACCGATCAGGGCACCAGGCGGCTGCTCACCAGCAAACTCGAACCGTCGGATGCGCGGCGGATCTTTCCATGTTGGGACGAGCCCGCATTCAAGGCGAGCTTTGCGCTCACGGTAACGGTGCCGCGGAATTTTCTCGCCGTCGGCAACATGCCGGTGGTGCGCGAGGAGCCGGTCGAGCCGAACCTGAAGCAGGTCGCCTTCGCGGTCACTCCGAAAATGTCGACCTATCTGTTCGTGCTGACGGTGGGTGAACTGGAGCGGATCACGGCGGAGGCGGATGGCGTCACCGTCGGCGTCGTCGCGACCGCAGGCAAGGCCGCGAAGGGACAGTTCGCGCTCGACAGTGGTGTAAAGCTGCTGGCCTGGTTCAACGACTATTTCGGCGTCAAATATCCGCTGCCCAAGCTCGATCTGATCGCGGTGCCCGGCGGCTTCGGCGGCGCGATGGAGAACTGGGGCGGCATCACCTTCTTCGAGAGCCGGCTGCTGTTCGACCCCGCGACCAATCCGGACAGCGCGCGGCGCGGCATCTTCGGCATCATCGCCCACGAAATGGCGCATCAATGGTTCGGCGATCTCGTCACCATGGCCTGGTGGGACAATCTCTGGCTCAACGAAGGCTTTGCGACCTGGATGGCGACGAAAGCCGCAGAGCAGTTTTACCCGCAGTGGCAGAGCTGGTTGAACGGCTATGACCAGAAGCAGTATGCCATGGCGCTCGACGCGCGGCGTACCTCGCATCCGATTCAGCAGCCGATCGCCAACGAGAGCGAGGCGATGGTCGCGTTCGATGCCATCACCTACAACAAGGGTCAGGCGCTGATCCGCATGCTGGAGAACTATCTCGGCGAGACGGCGTTTCGCGACGGCATCCGCGGCTATATGGCCGAGCATGCCTATGGCAACACAACCACCGCCGATCTCTGGGAAGCGCTGGAGCGCGCGGCCCACAAACCGGTAACCGGCATCGCCGCTTCCTTTACCGAGCAGGACGGCGTGCCGCTGATAACAGCCGAGACCAGTTGCAGCGGTGACGATCAGCGAATGACGCTGCGGCAGGATCGTTTTGTAATCGCGCCGTCGGGCGCTGCGGCTCTTCCATCCCGCAACTGGCAGGTTCCTGTCGCGGTCGGACCGCTCGGCGCGACGCCGTCGCCCGAGGTGGTGCTGCTTCAAGGCTCGACCGAAATTCCAGCGCGAACCTGCGGTGAGGTGATCAAGGTCAACCGCGGCGATATCGGCTATTACCGGGTCGAATACGGGCCGGTCAGCCGGGCCGCATTGGCGAAGTCGTTGCCGCAGATGTCTGCCGAGGACCGCGTCAATTTCCTCGCCGATGACTGGGCGATGGTTCAGGCCGGCCGCGCCGAGCCGCCGTCCTATCTCGCATTGGTCGAGACGGTTGGTGCCGGCGACCGCCGCCCGGTATGGGATCAGATCATTACCGTGTTCAGCCGGCTCAACCGTCTGTCGCGCGACCGGGCCGAGCGACCTGCGGTGCAGCGCTACATCAGGGCGAAGCTGCGCCCGGTGTTCGACCGGCTCGGCTGGGAGGGCAGCGGCTCGGGCGACGATGACGACACCTTGCTGCGCAGCATCCTGGTCCGGATGCTTGGCGAATTCGGCGACGAGGAAATCATCGGCGAGGCGAAGCGCAGGTTCGCGGGCTTTGTGCTGGATCCGAAATCGCTTCCCGGCGCGCTGCGCGATGCGGTGACGCAGGTCGCCGGCATCACGGCCGATCGCGCGACCTACGACACGCTGCTGACGCTCGCGCGCAAGAGCACCGTAACCAACGAACGCCTGCGCTATTATTTCGCCGCCGCCAGCGCGCGCGATACCGCGCTGGCGAACGCCACGCTGGCGCTGACGCTGACCGACGAGGTGCCGGGAACGATCGTCACCGGCCTGATCAGCACGGTCGCCGGCTCCGGCGAGCAGCCGGATCTGGCCTGGGACTTCGTGCAAAAGAACTTCGATGCGCTGTCGGCAAAACAGGGGCCGCAATTCCGCGATCAGTTTGTCGCCAACCTGATGACCAATTTCAGCGACGATGGCCATGCCGCCCAACTGGCCGCCTTTGCGCCGGCGCAGGCGACCTCCGGTGGCCGCGTGATGACAGCGCGGGCGCTGGAGACGATCGCGATCTCGGCCGATCTGAAGGCACGCGCGCTGCCTCTGGTCGAGGCCTGGATCAGGCAGCGCAATTGACGCGGCTGCTGCCCGTCATTTCCATTGGCACAGGCTCTTGAGTTTTGCCGATGTGGCGGTGAAGGCAGGCATCATCCGTTCCTCGATCGTTGCCTCGAACCGGTCCCCGCACTGGCTGCTCCGTTGCAGCTTGCCGCCGCTGCCGCCGGTCGAAATCCGGCACTGGATTTTCGGTCCCTTCATCGAGAGGTAAACCCCGTCGGGCGGCGCGAACTGGTGCCTGGGATCTGCCTCAAACGAAACGCCGCGCAGGTCGTAGGTTTCTTCGAGCATCACGACCGGCGTGCCGCTCACGCCTTCGTTGAGGTTCAGCGATGTCGAAATGAACACGCAAGGCACGGCGCCCTGCCGGACCGCGGCGATCTGCGTGTTGCCGCCGCCGCCCTTTGAATAGACCACCGCGCCGTCAGGATCGATTTTGCGGATCGCGCCCGGGATATGAAAGGTAAAGCCCTCGGCAAAGCCTTCGACCAGCGATGCGTCCTGCGCTGAGGCAGGCGTTGTCAGCAACAATATCGATAGCAGCAACTTCCTCATGGATCGCCCCCGTTGCCTGCGCAGGGCGTAGCCGCTGCTTCCCGGAACGTTGGTGTCCTCATGCGTGGAGGCGGTTCATGCCGTTGCCATATCAGGTCATTCCGGATAGCCATGCGACCAGATTTTCCGCTTGAGGCGCGATCCCACTATGGCTGATTTCCACGGCGTTTTTCCCTATCTGGTCTCACCGGTGGATGAATCCGGACACATCCGCACCGAGGTGCTGGGACGGCTGTGCGACGATCTGATCAAGTCGGGCGTGCACGGGCTGACGCCGCTCGGCTCGACCGGCGAGTTCGCCTATCTCAACCACGCGCAGCGCACGAGCGTCGTGCAAGCCACGATCGAGGCCGGGAAAGGCCGCGTGCCTGTCATCGCCGGCGTCGCCTCGACCTCGACAGCCGATGCGGTAGCGCAGGCGAAGGCGTACCAAAAACTCGGTGCCGACGGCATCCTTGCGATCATGGAGGCGTATTTTCCGGTCGCCGATGCGCAGATCGAGTCCTATTTCCGCGCCATCGCCGATGCCGTCGACATTCCCGTGGTGATCTACACCAACCCGCAATTCCAGCGCTCGGACCTGACGCTGGACGTGATCGAACGCCTCGCGGCCCATCCGCGCATCGGCTACATCAAGGACGCCTCGACCAATACCGGGCGGTTGCTGTCGATCATGAATCGCTGCGGCGACAGCATCAAGGTGTTCTCGGCCTCCGCGCACATCCCGGCGGCGGTGATGCTGATCGGCGGGTTTGGGTGGATGGCGGGGCCGGCCTGTATCATTCCGCGGCAGAGCGTCGAACTTTACAACCTCTGCAAATCGGCGCGCTGGGACGAGGCGATGGTGCTTCAGCGCAAGCTGTGGCGCATCAACGAAGCCTTCGCCCGCTTCAACCTGGCGGCCTGCATCAAGGCCGGGCTCGAGATCCAGGGCTATTTGGTCGGCGATCCTGTCCCGCCGCAGGCGGCGCTGACGGCAGACCAGCGCAAGGTGGTCGAACAAGCCTTGCGCGATGTGGCCTGACTGGCTTGCGGGTTGCATAAGCCGCATTACCTCGTCTCTTTGGGGCCGAGTTGTTTCGGCGTGAAAATCCGCTAAAACCCGCCCAAACTCGCTAAATTTTTGCAAGAAGCTCGAAGGACAAACTGATGAATATTCTTCCCGGCAATCTACGTTTTGGTGCGGGCAAGCCGGTCAAGCGTTTGGAAGACCAGAGACTGCTCACCGGGAAGGGGCAGTTCATCGACGACAAGCCCGAGGAGGGCGCGCTATGGCTCTATTTGCTGCGCTCGCCGCACGCCCATGCGAAAATCGTCTCGATTGACGCCAAGCCCGCAACCGAAATGCCGGGCGTCCAGGCCGTCTATACCGGCGCCGACCTGATCAAGGACGATATCGGCACCATCCCGACGCTGGCGATTTTCAAGCGGCCGGACGGCAAGCCGATGACGGTGCCGCCGCGGCGGCTGCTCGCCCACGAAATCGTGCGCTATGCCGGCGAGGCTGTCGCAGCCGTGGTGGCGACGTCGCGCGTACTGGCGCAGACCGCGGCCGAAGCGATCTCGGTTGAATATGAAGTACTGCCGTCGGTGGTCGATCCCGTTGAGGCAATCAAGCCCGGCTCGCCCGTGGTGTGGCCCGAAGCGCCGGACAATATCGTCGCCGCGATGAGCTACGGCGACGCGGCCAAGGTCGAAGAGGCATTTGCCAACGCCGCGCATAAAGTCTCGCTCGATCTGGTCAGCCAGCGGCTGATCCCCTCGGCGATGGAGCCGCGCTCGACGATCGCCGAAATCGAAAAGAAGACCGGCCGGTTGATCCTGCATGTGCAATCGCAGACGCCGGGTTCGACCCGCGACCTGCTCGCCGAGTCCGTCCTGAAGCGGCCGAAGGAAAGCGTCCGCGTGCTGGTCGGTGATATCGGAGGTGGTTTTGGTCAGAAGACCAGCCTCTATCCGGAAGACGGCATCGTCGCCTATGCCGCGACCAAGCTGCAACGCAAGATTCGCTGGCGCGGCGACCGCACCGACGAATTCGTCGGCGGCACCCATGGCCGTGATCTGACATCGACCGGTGAGTTCGCGCTCGACGCCAAGGGCCGCGTGCAGGCCTATCGCGTGCGCTCGGTCGGCGGCACCGGCGCGTATAGTTCCGGCGCGGGCAATATCATTCCGCTGGTGCTCGGACCGTTCGTGCAGACCGGCGTCTACGACCTGCCGCTGGTGCATTTCGAGGTGAAGTCGGTCATGACCAACACCGCGCCGGTCGGCGCCTATCGTGGCGCGGGTCGACCGGAGGCGGTGTTCATCGTCGAGCGGCTGATGGATGCGGCTGCGCGACAAATTGGAATGGATCCGCGCGCGATCCGCAAGGTGAACTACATCAAGCCCGCGCAACTGCCCTACACCAACGCGGTTGGGCAGGTGTATGACTTCAGGCGCGTTCGCGCACATGCTCGATCGCGCGTCGGATTTGGCCGACTGGAACGGCTTTGCCGCGCGCAAGAAGGCCGCGAAGAAGAGGGGCCTGCTCTACGGCCGCGGCCTCACCAGCTACATCGAATGGACCGGCGGGCGCGCGCACACCGAAAAGGTCAGCCTGCATGCGACGGCCGAAGGCCGCATCATCCTGCATTCCGGCACCATGGCGATGGGGCAGGGCTTGCAGACCACCTACACCCAGATGGTGTCGGAATACTCTCGGCATCCCCATGGACAAGATCGACGTCGTGCAGGGAGATACGGATCTCGCCACCGGTTTCGGCAGCGTCGGTTCGCGCTCGCTGTTCGTCGGCGGTACGGCGGTGGCGGTTTCCGCCAATGACATGATCACCAAGGCGCGCGAGAAGGCGTCCAACGTACTGGAGACCTCGCTCGAAGATATCGAATATCGCGACGGCTGGCTGACGGTGGTCGGCACCGACAAGCGCATCAACCTGTTCGAGATCGCGAAGAAGGAAGCCGGCGCAAAACTTTCCGTCGACAGCGAAGGCGAAGTCGACGGCCCGAGCTGGCCCAACGGCACGCATATCTGCGAGGTCGAGATCGATCCCGAAACCGGCGTCAGCAAGGTGGTGCGCTACACCACGGTCGATGATGTCGGCGTCGCTGTCAATCCAATGCTGGTGACCGGTCAGGTGCACGGCGGCGTCGCGCAGGGCATCGGGCAGGCGCTCTATGAGGGCGTCGCCTACAGCGAGGAAGGCCAGTTGCTGACCGCGAGCTATCAGGATTACTGCGTGCCGCGCGCCGACGACATTCCGCCGATCGAAGTGACGCTCGACGATTCCGCTCCATGTCGCACCAATCCGCTCGGCGCCAAGGGCTGTGGCGAATCCGGCGCCATCGGTGGACCGCCCTGTGTCACCAACGGTGTGATGGATGCGCTGAGCGAACTCGGCATCCGGCAGCTCAATACGCCGCTGACGCCGGCCAAGATCTGGCAGGCGATCCGGGATGCGAAAGTGGGGGTTTAGCAGGCAGGCGTCATGCCCGGCCTTGCCGCCTTCGCTAAAGCTTCGGCGAGCCGGGGCAGATAGAGCCTCGGCGAAGCCTTAGCGTAGCCGGGTGCCGGGCATCCACGTCTTGCTCTCTCGCAAGCAGAAGTCGTGGATGGCCGGGTCAAGCCCGGCAACGACGGATGAAAGTGCGAGCCGCTCGTTTTCGCCTACAACCCCAGCACCATCTTCGCGACGATCTCGCGCTGGATCTCCGACGAGCCGCCGAAGATGGTGTAGGCCCGGCTGTTGAGATATTCCGGAACCACCGGCAGCAGTTCTTCCGGAATGCCCGGCGTTTCGTTGAGCCGGTACAGCGGCCGCAGCGGCTCGACATAGAGCCCGTCATTGCCGATCACCTCGACGCCGAGCCGCGTCACCGCCTGGCGGATTTCGCTGACGCGCAGTTTCAGCAGCGACGACACCGCGCCGGGATTTTGTCCCGTCTGCAGCGCGGAGAGCACGCGCAGCTCGGTCATTTCCAGCGTGTCGATATCGACTTCGATCTCGGACATCCGCACCGCGATATCGGGATCGTCGATGGCGCGACCGGTGGTTTCTGATTCGGCCAGATCAGAGACCATCTTCAGCGCCTCGCGCAGCTTGGCCGATGCGATGCCGGAGCCGCGTTCGAACTCGAGCAGATATTTGCCATAGGTCCAGCCCTTGCCTTCGTCGCCGACACGGTTGGCGACGGGGACGCGGACGTCGTCGAAGAACACCTGGTTGACCTCGTGGTCGCCGCCGATGGTCAGGATCGGCCGCGTCGTAATCCCCGGGCTCTTCATGTCGATCAGAATAAAGCTGATGCCGTCCTGCTGGCGCTCGGTGTCGTTGGTGCGTACCAGCGCGAACATGCGGTTGGCATGGTGGGCATGCGTGGTCCAGATTTTGGTGCCGTTGATGATGTAGTCGTCCCCGTCGCGTACCGCGCGGGTTTTGAGCGACGAGAGATCGGATCCCGAGCCCGGCTCCGAGTAGCCCTGGCACCAGTAATCTTCGCCGGAGAGAATTTTCGGAAGGTAGTAGTTCTTCTGTTCGGGCGAGCCGAAGCCGATGATGACGGGGCCGACCATCTTGACGCCCATGACGTTCACATTCGGCACGCCGGCGCGGGCGGATTCGGCTTCGAAAATCCAGCGCTGCGCCGGCGTCCAGTCTGGCCCGCCATGGTCCACTGGCCAGCCCGGCGCACCCCAGCCTTTCTTATGCAGCGCGCGCTGCCAGGCCATGCCGATATCGGGATCTGAAAATACCGACGGTGTCAGCGCGGTGGCGCGCTTGATCTCCGGGGTGAGGTTGGCTGCGATGAACTCGCGCACTTCCTTCTCGAAAGCTCGCTCCTCAGCGTTGAAGGTGAGATCCATGGTGCGCTCCGTTCAGGCTTGAATGGCACGGCCGCCCAATGCGGCGTAACGGCGATAGTGATGGGCGCTGCCGCCGAACAAGGTGTCGAAGGCGAGCAGCCGCTTGAAGTAGGAACCGATGTCGAGCTCTTCAGTGACGCCCATGGCGCCGTGAAGCTGCACGGATTGTTCGGCGACATAGCGCGCGCATTTGCCGATTTTGGCCTTGGCGCCGGAAGCGGCGCGGGCGCGCGCGACCGGTTCGGCGTCGGCCATCAAAGCGGCGCGCAACGCCATCGAGCGTGCTTCGTCGCATTGCATCGCCATGTCGGCGAGGCGATGGCGGATCACCTGATTGGCGGACAGCGGCTTGCCGAATTGTTTGCGAATTTTGGTGTATTCGAGCGTCTGGTCGAGCAGGGTCTGCATGATGCCGACGGCTTCGGCGCCAAGCGCGGCCATCGCGCGATCGATCACCATCTCGATCGCCGGCAGCGCATCATTGCCGTCGCCGAGCAGGGCGTCTGCGGGGATACGCACGTCCCTGAGGTCGAGGTTGCAGGCGCGGCCGCCGCCGAGGCGGGGGAAATCGCGTGAGGTGAGTCCGGGTACGCCCTGCGGTACCAAAAACAGGCAGAGCTTGCCGCCATCGACGCGCGCGGAGACGATGACCCGTCCGGCGGCGTTGCCGTCGAGCACGGCGGTCTTTTGGCCGTCGAGGCGCCAGCCGTCCGGCGTCTTCTTCGCTGTGGTCCTGACATCAGCCGGGTCGAAGCGCGCCTGGCGCTCGGAATGCGCAAACGCGAGATAGAGTAAACCGTCGGCGACCTGCGGCAGCAGCGCCTGCTTCTGCACCTCGCTGCCGCATTCTGATATCAGCGACGCGCCGATCACGACGGTCGACAGATAAGGTTCGGAAACGAGGCCGCGCCCGAATGCTTCCATCAGAGATGCCGATCTCGACGGCGCCGCCGCCGAGCCCGCCATGGTCTTCGCTGATCGGCAGCGCGAGCCAGCCGAGATCAGCGAACTGCTTCCAGATGATCGGTGCTGAAACCGCGCGGATCGTTCGCCGACCGTTTGCGATGATCGGCGTCATAGGTTTCGCTGACAAATCGGTCGGCACTTTCGCGCAGCATCCGCTGCTCGTCGCTCAAGGTAAGGTCCATCGGATCTACTTTGCTCTTGTTATTTGGCTTGCGCCGGCTTCCGGACGGAAGGATGCAGACCCGCCGGGTCCACCACCATTCCGAATTCCTGCAGATTATGCGCGTGGCAGAGTTGATGCAGCGCGAATGCCTGCTCGATCGCCGCCGGCTGCCCCATCACGTCGACCGAGCGATTGACCGCCTCTTTGGTGAGCTTCAGCGCAAAGGCGGGCTTTGCCGCGATCCGCTGCGCCAGCGTCATCACGAACGACGAAAGCTCAGGACGCGGCACGACATGGTTGACCATGCCGAGCCGGTGCGCTTCCTCCGCACTCCAGGCGTCGGCGGTGAACAGCAATTCCTTGGCCTTGCGCGGACCGAGTTCCCAGGGATGCACGAACCATTCGACGCCGCAGACGCCCATGGTGACGACGGGATCGCAGAACTCGGCATCGGCGCTGGCGACGATGAGGTCGCAGGCCCAGGCCAGCATCAGGCCGCCGGCGATGCACTTGCCGTGGACCTCCGCGATCGTAGGCTTCGCCAGATTGCGCCAGCGCCGGGTAATCTGCAGATAGATTTCCTGTTCGCGCGCGAAGCGACCGTGGGCGTTGGGCTCGGCAAAGCCGCCCCAATTTCCGACCGGCGGAAAATCGACGCCGGCTGCGTTTTTGGCCCCCGGGCGCAGGTCGTGACCGGCCGAGAAATGCGGACCGTTGCCCGCGAGAATGATGACCTTGACCGCGTCGTCCTGCACCGCCGCGTCGAAGGCGGCGTTGAGGTCGTAGGTCATTTGCAGATTTTGTGCGTTGCGTGCCTCGGGCCGGTTCATCACGATCCGCGCAATGCCGGGCTCCGGCCGCTCCACGACGATGGTTTCATAAGCGGTCAACCGGCCCTCCCTTTATTATTATCCGGCCATGTTGTGATTTCAGCGAATGATAGGCAAGTGCCTTGAATCAGCACAGCCCGTCATTCCGGGATTGAACCTTGGGACCACCCCGAAATGACGAAGTAGGAGTAGGGAGCCCCATACCATTCTGATATGTTGGTGGCCAATTCACCGGGAGAATTTCGATGCGCAAATTATGGACCGTGCTGGCGGCGCTGGCGACACTGAGCCTGACCAATTGCGGCTACAACGCGATCCAGACCAATGACGAGCAGGTCAAGGCTAACTGGTCGGAAGTGGTCAACCAGTACCAGCGCCGCGCCGATCTGGTGCCGAACCTCGTCAATTCGGTGAAGGGTTTTGCCCAGCAGGAAAAGGACGTGCTGCTCGGCGTCACCAACGCCCGTGCCAAGGTCGGCAGCGTCCAGGCAACGCCGGAGGTGCTCAACGATCCCGCTGCGTTCCAGAAATTCCAGGCCGCCCAGGGTGAACTTTCCAGCGCGCTGTCGCGACTATTGGTCGTGACCGAAAACTATCCGCAGCTCAAATCCGATACGCTGTTTCGTGACCTGATGTCGCAACTCGAAGGTACCGAAAACCGCATCACCGTGGCGCGCAACCGCTACATCAAGTCGGTGCAGGACTACAATGTCGGTATCCGCACCTTCCCGAACAATCTGACGGCGATGGTTTTCGGCTACAAGGAAAAGCCGAACTTCTCGGTCGAGAACGAGAAGGAAATTTCAACCGCGCCGAAGGTGGACTTCAACCCGACACCGGCACCGGCGGCGCCCACCAAATAGCTGACGAAAAGCAAATAACTGAAAAAGACAGGCCGTGATGAACGCTGCAAGAGCCATCCTTGTTGCGCTGCTGTTGGGCTGGATTTTTCCGGCGCTGGCCGACGTCGCGGTGCCGCCGCTGGTGGGGCGCGTGGTCGATCAGACCGGCACGTTGTCCACCAACGACGTCAGTAACCTGAACCAGACTATCCGCGCGTTCGAAGCGCGGAAGGGCAGCCAGGTCGCGGTACTGATCGTTCCGACCACGGACGGCGAAGCGATCGAACAGTTTTCGATCCGCGTCGCCGAAGCCTGGAAGATCGGCCGCAAGAAGATCGACGACGGCGTGCTGCTGGTGATCGCCAAGAACGATCGCAAATTGAGAATCGAGGTCGGCTACGGCCTCGAAGGCGCGCTGACCGACGTCACCTCCAAACGAATCATCGACGAGATCATCACGCCGCGTTTCAGGAGCGGCGACTTTGCCGGCGGGATTTCCGCCGGCGTCGACCGCATCTTGCGCATCATCGAGGGCGAGAAATTGCCCGCGCCGGCACAAAGCGAGCCGTCGCGGGGCATGCAACAGTCCTGGCTGCTGGACCACGTCGATCCATTCAACCCCTTCGTCATTTTCGGAATTTTCGCCGTCGGCGGCATCTTGCGGACTGCGCTCGGCAGGCTCGCGGGGGCCGTGGTGACCGGCGGCATTGTCGGGGTGCTCGCCTGGTTCTTCATTCAATCGCTGCTGCTGGCGGCGCTCGCGGCTGTCGTTGTGTTCGTCATCGCGCTGCTCGGAGATTTTGCAAACAACACCAGCGGAGGCCGGGGCAGCAGCGGTTGGTCGGGCGGCAGCGGTAGTAGCAGCAGCGATTGGTCGAGCAGTTCCTCTAGTTCGAGCGACAGCGGCGGCGGGGGCGGCAGTTTCGGTGGCGGCGGCGCGTCCGGTAGCTGGTAGAGAGAGCTGGGAACATGGGCATTGGGCGCATCGGCAAGCATCTGCTCCACCATCACTGGTGGAAGAAGCGATATTTTCCGCCAAAGGTGCTGGCTGCGATCGAAGCTGCGATCAAGGCCGGCGAGGCCACGCATTCCGGACAGGTTCGTTTCGTGGTGGAGGGCGCGCTCGACGGCGCGCCGCTGTTCCGCAACCAGCCCGCGCGGGAGCGGGCGCTCGATATTTTCTCGCAATTGCGGATCTGGGATACCGCTCACAATAACGGCGTGCTGATCTATCTGTTGCTCGCCGACCGCAATGTCGAGATCGTCGCCGACCGCGGCATCGACGCCAAAGTCGGCGCGGCCGGCTGGGAGAAAATCTGCGCCGCGATGGAAACCGATTTCAAGGCGCAGAATTTCGAAAGCGGCGCGATCAAGGGCATCGAGGCGGTATCGCGCGCATTGGCGGCGCATTTTCCGCGCACCGGGGGTGGGCCGAATGAACTGCCGGATGCACCGGTGGTGATTTAGGTCTCCACGTCATTGCGAGCGAAGCGAAGCAATCCAGAGCCGCAAGCAAGGCTGGATTGCTTCGTCGCTTACGCTCCTCGCAATGACGGTTGAGAAACCTAAGCCTTCGCCGAAGGCCTTTCCCCGACACGCGCCATCCACGCCACGACGTTGGCATTGGCTGGATCCAGCGGCTGGCCAACCTTGGCCGCAAAATCAAGCCAGCAATAGAGCAGGATATCGGCCATCGTGAAGCGATCGCCGCAGAGATATTTCCGGCCGTCGGCCATCTGGCCGTCGAGCCATTGCAGGCGGTTGGCCGCGATCATCTTGAGGCCGGGTGACGCCTCGGGCGCGCAGGGGATTCGGCTCTGAAAAAACTTGAAACCTTCGCCGAAACGGTAGCCGTTGCCCATGTGCTCGCAAATATTGAGATCGACGCGGCGGGTCCACATCCGGCATTCGGCGCGCTCTTCCGCCGTCGCGCCGATCACGGCGGGCTTCGGATGCTTCTCCTCGAGGTATTCGCAGATCGCGGTGATCTCGGAGAGATAATGGCCGTTGTCGAGCTCGAGCGTCGGCATCTGGCCGTGCGGATTGCGCTTCAGATGTTCGGCTTCGCGATTTTCGCCCTTGCGCAGGTCGACCGGCTGCCGGGGCATTTCGATGCCTTTTTCGGCCATGAACATGCGGACCACGTGCGGGTTCGGTCCGACCGAGTCGTAGAGCTTCATGGCGCATTCTCTCCCGTTGTTTTTGATGACGTCGTTGATTGGCTGCTTTTGAACAGGCCGCTGCGACATTTGTCAAATGGGTCGGTCACGCATTTCGCGTTGTGAAATGTGACTCGTCATCACATGAAAAATCAGCAGTTGCGGGGAATAAATCCGGAAAGCCGCGATCGTTCGCTAGCCGTCGTCGAGCTTGTTGAGGTCACGCACGGACTGCATGATCGGCTCAAAATTGGAGCGCGCATCGAGTGCGTCGAATAGTTGCGCGGTGTCCGACAGCAGCGTGTGCGAACGCTGGATCGCGATGCGGACGTCGTCCTGCGGTGTATCCGACAGCCGGCCGTGCCCCGACAGCAGGATTTTTGAGTTCAGGCCCTTGAGCCGCTCCAGCGACTGGATGTAATCGGCGATGCTGCCGGATCCGAACACGCCGCCCATCACGCCACCGGGCATCAGCGTATCGGCGGCGAACAGCAATCCCTTGTCCTGGTCGAACAGCGTGATGCAGGCCGAGGTGTGGCCGGGAGTGTACATCACGTTGAGACGGAAATTGCCGAGGTCGATCAGATTGCCTTCCTCCAGCCAGATGTCGATATTGATGGGAACGTTCGGTTCGTTGAACATTTTTCGCAGCATCGAAAAGTCGTCGCGCAGCATGATCTTGTTGGCGGCGAGCCGATGCGCCGCGATGAAGGTGCGCCCGGCGAAATGAAAGGCCGCGCCGATGTGATCGAGATGCTCGTGGCTCAGCACCACCATGTCGATGTCTTCGGGCTTCACGCCGACATGGTTGAGACAAGTCACGAGATGCGGATAGTTCGACGACAGCCCGACGTCGACCAGAATCGTGCGCGAGCTGCCGCGCACCAGGTAAGCATTCGCCGCGCGGTTCTTGAAACGTATCTGGTAGACGTCCTCGGTGGCCTCGATCAGCGTGCAGACGTCGCTGTCGAGCAGGGTCTTGAACGGGCTCGGCTTGCGGTCGCTCATGAATTAGCCGCTGCTCTGAAGGTGACGGCGTTGGAAGCGCGCAAGCGCTTGCTGAGCGCATCCATGATCATCAGCGCAAAGGCCGGCTGCTGGCTGACCAGATAGACGAAGCGGGCATGATTGATCCGCATCACGCGGGTGTGGGGCGCGGCCGCAATCGCCGTCGCCGAACGCGACGAGCCGTCGATCACGGCCATTTCGCCAAAAAACTCGCCCTTGCCGAGCGTCACGATGACGGTCTTCGCGGCGCCGTTCATCTTGGCGATCTCGACCTGGCCGTCCAGCACCACGAACAACTCGCGCCCGGTCGAGCCTTCCTCAAAAATGACGTCATCTACATCAAACTCGTTGATGCATTTCTCGATCGTCATGGCGCGCCCCTGCCTTCTGGCTGGTTGATTGGTCCATGTTAGTCGGGAAACCGGCCGGCGCAAACGGAGCCGTCGGGGCATTGCCGCAGAGCAGCATGGAAACCGGGCGAAACCGCCGGCCGCGCGGGCGCCGCTGTGCCGCCACAAAACCGGCCCGGATGACTTCCTAAAATTTCGGTAAGGGCGCGGCCGGTAACGATTTCGCAAGCAATAAAAGTTACCAAATGGTCAATCTAACCTGGAGAATGCAACGTGAGCGATCTCAAGCCTGAACCGATCAGCGGTGAAACCGGAACCATTGGCGCCGGGGCGGCCGCTCCCGACATGATCGCTTCCAACGATCGGCCGGTGACCGTGGCGACAGAGATTGAGTCTCCGAGACTCGCGCCCGAGCAGGAAGAAACCTCGCCCAAGGCTGACGCGCCCAAGGTCGAAATGCCCAAGGTCGAGCCGTTCAAGGTCGACGCCGTCAAGACCGAGGCGCCCAAGGCGGAAGCCCCCAGGATTGATGCCGTCAAGCCGGAGGCGCCGCACGCGCCCGGCAAGGTGATGATCATGTCGCCCGGCGAGCGCGTTGGATCAGGTGCGAAGGCTGAGGCCGCATCCGGCGAGGGATCGTCCGGCAACCGCCGGATGTCGGCGATGGCGGCCGTGGTGGCGCTGGCGACGGTCGCGGGTGCGCTCGGTGGCGCACTGGCGACTGCCGGCCTCGGGCACATGATGAGCGGTGAAACCGCGTCGGCCGCGGCAGCACCGAACACCAGCGCGCTGGAAGCCTCCATTGCGCGGATCGATGCCGACATCGTCGCGCTGAAAGCCGGCGTCGAACACACCTCCAAGGTGGCGACAGGCCAGTTCAACAAGGCCAGTGACCGCCTCGACAAGGTCGAGAAGGCGCAAGTCGAGCCTGCCGCGAAACTCGCCAGGCTCAGCGAAGCCGTCGACAAGCTCCGCGCGGCGCCGGCCCCGGTTGCCGCTGCCGCGCCGGTTCCGGCGCGCGAAGTGACCGGTTCGGTGTCGCAGCCAGTCGCGGTCGCCGCTGCCGCGCCCGCGGCGGCCGCTGTTCCGCCGAAGCCCGAAGTCGCCCGGCTGCCGAAGGTCGAAGGCTGGGTGTTGCGTGACGTCGGCAACGGTGGCGCGCTGATCGAAAGCCGCCAGGGGATTTTTGAAGTCTATGCCGGCGATCCCGTCCCCGGTCTCGGCCACGTCGATGCCATTCGCAAGCAGGATGGCAAATGGGTCGTCGTGACCAGCAAGGGTCTGATCTCGCGCTGACCCACGAATATTCCTTCACTCTGACGTGAAGGGCGTCCCGATTGTCGAGAGACAACCGGGGCGCTCTTCGGCTAATTTCCTGACCGCAACACGCGGCCTGTGACGCGTCAAAACGACGTCGCAGGCGCGCAATCATCAGGACACGGCTCGCGCGTGCGCTTTCTCTTTTTCATCTTGATGCTGCTTGTCGGTGCGCTGCCGGCCCGCGCCGCTCCCGCCGCGCTGGAGCGCGGCACTGCCATCATCGATCCCGCGGCTCTGCGCGAACTTGACGGCGGACGATTTGGTATCGGCCGCCTGCTGCTGCCGGAGCGATCGGCGAATATTCCACTTGCCGACAGCCAGCTGTTCGCCTTGCCGTCGATGCTGCCCATCCGGCAGGCGATCGACCGCGAGTTCGATCGCTACATCGCAAGCCACAAGGCGAGCCTACCGAACGAGACGATCGGCGTCGGCGATGGCTTTGATTTTCAGTTGTTCGACCGGACCGCGCTGGATTCCTCCGACACGCGGTTCGTGCTGGCGGGCATCGTCAACCGGATGGACCGCGCCTTTGTCAGGGAAGCCGACTGCGGCGAGATCCGGCTGATCTACCGCCTGACCCGCACCAACGCGCCCGACATCGGTGAAAATGCCGTCTCGCCGCGGTTGCCGATGACGCTGAACCTGGTGCTGAAGGCGAAGACTGAAGGTCAATCGATCGCATGTTCCGAAATCGCCAGGCGCTGGCTCGCCGCCGGCGAATTGTCGCTGACGGGATCGGAGCTCGTTGCAAAGCTTCTTGCAAAGGATGGTCCGCTCGATCTCATCAGCTACGCCAATATCGATCGCATCGAGACCAATTTGCAAATCGCGCATGCGCCGAAATCGGCGGTGCGCGACTTTCGCACTGACTATCTCTTGAAGGTGTTTCGCTACGATCCGCAGGCGCGCATTTTCGCGGAAGCGCCGATGGAAAACCAGATCGATCGCGATCGCATTCTGGCTGACGACGGCCTGAAGCACGAATTCAAGGCGTGGCTGCTCGACCCCAAACATCTCGTCGAGTTTGATCGCGGCACGATCCTGATCCCGGAAAAATTCCTCAGCACCGGCGCGATCGCGCCGACGCCGGCCGGATTCGATCCATCGGACCTGCAGCCGGAATTCGGTCTGCTGCAAGGCGAGGGCGCCGCCGCCAGTCCGGTGTTCAGCGAAGCCGACGTTGTCGCCGCGTTGCGGAGGGCGTCGGCTGACGGCGCGAAGCTGCAAAACATCCGATCGGTCGCAGGTTTTGAACGTCGGCTGAACGACGTCACCTGTTCCGGCTGCCACCAGACGCGCGGCATCGGCGGCTTTCATTTCCCCGGCGTCGACTGGATGGCGGCGAAGCCGTCGAATTCAACCGTGGTGCCGGCATCGCCGCATTTCTTCGGCGACCAGGTCCGCCGGCGCGACATTCTCACCGCGCTGCGCGACGGCAGGCCGCCGGATTATTCGAAGGGGTTCTCCAGCCGCCCGCAATCGCGTGGCAGCACGGAACTCGCCGGCACCGGATACAGTGACGGCTGGGGCGCGCATTGCTACGCGCGAAGTGATGTCGAGGGTAAGCCGGCCAGCAGCAATGACGCGAGTTTTGGGAATTGGACCTGTGCCGAGGGGCTGGCCTGCCAGGCCGCGGGCAAGGCCTCGCGCATGGGCATGTGCTTCGTCAAAAGCCGTTAGAAATGGCTGTTTTCGAGCCAAGGTACAATTGACAGTAGGCTTACTAATATTGTTTCATCCCGGCCAATAACTGGCAGGGAAGAACATGGACGAGGTCATTGTCGTCGGCGCTGGAATCGGCGGTCTGACGCTCGGGCTTGCGCTGCATCAAGCCGGAATTCCTTGCCGCATTTTCGAATCTGCCGCCGAAATCCGCGCGGTCGGTGTCGGCATCAACCTGCTGCCGCACGCGACAAAGGAACTCGCCGCGCTCGGCCTCGAGGACGATCTGGCGAAGATCGCAATTGCGACGACGGACGCGACCTTCTTCAACCGCTTCGGCCAGCTGATCTATCAGGAGCCGCTCGGGCGTACGGCCGGCTACGAGCATCCACAATTCTCGATTCATCGCGGCGACCTGCAGCGCGTGTTGCTGGACGCCTTCGTTGCGCGTGCCGGCGGCGCCCGGCTGACTGACCAACCGGCATTGCATTGGCGTCGAGCAGGACGCCGCCGGTGTCACCGTGACGTTCTCCGACGGACCGGGCGGTGCAAACCGGTCGACCGTGCGCGGCCGCGTCGCGATCGCCTGCGACGGGATCAATTCCGCGGTTCGCAAGCAGTTCTTTCCGGACGAAGGCGAGCCACGCTATTCCGGCATCAACATGTGGCGCGGCGTGACCCGCTGGAAGCCGATGCTGTCGGGCGCCAGCATGGTGCGCGCCGGCTGGATGTCGCATGGCAAGATGGTGATCTATCCGATCCGCCCCGCCGACGCCGACGGCATGCAGTTGATCAACTGGGTCGCCGAAATCGAAACGCCTGACTATCGCAAGCGCGACTGGAACCGGTCCGGATCGCTCGACGACTTCATCGGCGCCTTTTCCGACTGGCATTTCGAGTGGCTCGATGTGCCGGCGTTGATCCGCGCCGCCGACAGCGTGCTGGAATTCCCGATGGTCGATCAGGATCCGCTGCCGCGCTGGAGCTTTGGCCGGATTACGCTGCTCGGCGACGCCGCGCATCCGATGGTGCCGCGCGGCTCCAACGGCGCCGGCCAGGCGATCCTCGATGCACGCGCGCTGACGACGGCGCTGCGCGGTCATGCCGATCCGGTTGCGGCGCTCGCCGCCTATCAAAACGAACGGCTGGAAGCGACCACGCGGATCGTGCTCACCAACCGCACCAATCCGCCGGATGCGATCCTGCGCGAGGTGTTCGAGCGCACCGGAGATCGTCCGTTCAGAACGATTGACGACGTCATCAGCCGCAAGGAACTGGTGGGTCTGTCCGAGAGCTACAAGCGGATCGCGGGCTATTCGAAGGAAGCGTTGCGCGGGTGAGGGCGGAAAACTCTGCCGCGGTAATTGAATTCGCGCTAGGCTGAGGCAATGCGGTCGGCAAGAACCGCGGTCCGGCATTTTGGGGGAGGGAACATCATGGCGGTTTCTCAGGCGCAAGCTGGCGGCGCAATCGACGTCGCCGGTTTTATCGACCAGCAACCGGTCAGTGGTTTCCAGATCAAATTGCTGCTGACCTGCGCGTCGGTGCTGTTTCTCGATGGCTTCGACACCACGGCGATCGGCTTTGTCGCGCCATCGCTCGCCAAGGAATGGAGCCTGACCAAGGGCGCGCTGGGCCCGGTGTTCAGCGCCGGCCTGTTCGGCCTGATGATCGGCGCGTTGCTGTTCGGTCCGCTGGCCGACCGTATCGGACGCAAGAAGATCATCATTTTCAGCACGCTTGCGTTCGGCGTCGGCACGCTCGCCACCGCGTTCGTGCAGGATGTCAACACGCTGCTGGTGATCCGTTTTCTGACCGGTCTCGGCCTTGGCGGCGCGATGCCGAATACGGTCGCGATGACGTCCGAGTTCAGTCCGCATCGCCGCCGCGCCACGATGGTGATGATCATGTTCTGCGGGTTTTCGCTGGGCGCAGCGCTTGGCGGCTTGCTCGCGGCCGCATTGATTCCGCAGTTCGGCTGGCGCTCGGTATTTGTCGTCGGCGGCGCCGCGCCGCTGCTGCTGGTGCCGATCCTGGCGCTGCGGTTGCCGGAATCGGTGCGCTTCCTCGCGCTCACCGGACAAGCGAACGAACGGGTGGCGCAGTTACTCGGTTTCATCAGCCCGGCGGCCGGCTTCGCGCCCGGAACGCAGTTCGTCGTCAATGAACCGGCGCTCGCCGGAATTCCGGTCCAGCATCTTTTCAGGGACGGGCGAACGCTCGTCACCCTGTTGCTGTGGGTGGTGTTCTTCATGAGCCTGCTCGATATCTATTTCCTGGCGAATTGGCTTCCCACCGTGCTCAACGATCTCGGCGCCTCGGTATCGGCTGCGGCCGTGATCGGATCGATGCTGCAGGTCGGCGGCGTGGTCGGAACTTTTGCGCTCGGCAGCGTCATCGATCGCTTCTCGTTTCGCGCGCTGGCGCTGGTGTATTTCATTGCCGTGTTCGCGGTCGGCGCGATCGGCCAGCTCGGGCACTCCGTGATCTTCGTCAGCACGGCGATCTTCGCGGCGGGCTTTTGCATCGTCGGCGGCCAGATCGCCGCCAATGCGCTGGCGGCGGGGTTTTATCCGACCTCGGTCAGGGCGACCGGTGTCGGCTGGGCGCTCGGCATCGGCCGGGTCGGCTCGATCATCGGGCCGCTGGTCGGCGGGATGCTGTTGACGGCGAAGTGGAGCACGGGATCGGTGTTCCTGGCGGCGGCGAGGCCGCCTTCTGCGCGGCGCTGGCGGCATTTTCGCTGAGCCGGCTGGCGGGCGCGAGCGGCGGCAAAAGCACCGACCAGCCGTCATCGATTGATGCTACATTGCGGCCTGCGACGACCAGCACCTGAGGGAGACCGGCGATGAGCTCTTCCGACCAGGAGGACAAGGACCGCAATCGCGAGATCGCGGCGAACGAAGCCAAGCGTGAAGCGATCAGCAACGTTCGCGTCAGCACCTGGGCGATCGTGCTCACCGTCATCGCCGGCGTGATCGTTTTTGCCATCGTCTGGGCGTGGCTGCTGGTTCGAGCAAAGACCGGGCTGTAGCGGCTACTTGGCGTAATGCGTCAGCCGCTTGCCGGGCAACAGATCGTAGGCCGACTTCCAGCCCGGCAACTTCGCCATCCGCCCGAGCCAGGCGCTGATCGCCGGATGGCTCGTTGCCAGGTCGTATCCGGTTTCGTCGGCGGGATAGTGCAGATAGGCCATCATCGAAATATCGGCGATGGTCGGCCGTTCGCCGATCGCGAATGAATTCTTCTGCAAGTGCCCTTCGAGGATCGACAGGAAGTCGTCGAGCCGCTGGCGAAAATGCTTCAGCACCTGCTGGTCCGGCGTCGGCGTGAACGCGCGCATGTAACGATAGGTCGCCATGTAGCCGGTCAGCTTGTGATTGTCCCAGAACAGCCAGCGCAGCAGCTCGAACTGCTCCTGTTCGGTCTCGCCGCCGAACCGGCCATATTGTTTGGCGAGCTGCAACAAGATCGGCGCGGTCTGGGTGCGGCGTTCGCCGTCTTCCTCCAGCACCGGAATTTCGCCCATCTCGTTGACGTCGCGCCGCCACTCCGCGCGTGCGCGTGACGCCGCCGCCGAAATCGGTCCAGATCGGCTCAAAACGCTCGCCGCACAGGGTCAGCATCAGCGCGAGCTTGTAGCTGTTTCCCGACTCCGGGAAATAATGCAGCCGATAGCTGGGCATGATCAGGCCACCGCGCCCGCGGCCCGCAATTTCCTGATCGCGGCCTCGTCATAGCCGGCGTTGCGCAAGATCTCGTCGCTGTGCTCGCCGAGGCCGGGCGGCTTGCGCGGCTGCACCTTCTTGGCGCCGTCGACCCAGATCGGGCTCGAGATGGTCATCATGGTATCGTTCTCGAACGGCACCAGCACCTCGTTCTCGATCATCTGCTTGTCGTGCGGAATGTCGTCGAGAATGCCGACCACGCCGAACACCAGCCCGTTGCCGTCGAGCGCCTTGCGCCATTCGGCGAGGTCCTTGGTCGCAAAGGTCTCGTCAAAGATCTTGATCAGCTCCAGCGACCGCGCATGGCGTTCCTTCTTGGTCTCGAAGCGGGGATCGGTGACGAGATCTTCGCGCCCGAGAATGCGCGCCAGCGTCGGCCACTGCTTGTCCTCGTTGAGCAGCGACAGGATCAGCCAGCGGCCGTCCTTGCACTGGTAGTGGTTGGTGACCGCGTTCAGCGCGCGCTCGCGCGGACGCCGTTCGCCGAATTTTGCGCCGACCAGTTTGGCTTGCGCCAGCACGCGAAGCGGCCCAGACGCCGTTGGCCATCAGGTTCGAAGAGACATGCGAGCCCTTGCCGGTGCGCTCGCGCTTGTAGAGCGCGGTGACGATCGCGCCGTAAAACGCCATCGCGCAGGGGTGGTCGCCCATGCCGGCGATCGAGCGCGCCGGCGTGGTGTGTTCGTCGGCGCGCACCAGGTCCATCAGGCCCGAGCGGGCCCAATAGGCGTTGGAGTCGAAGCCGGGCTTGTTGGCTTCCTCGCCCTTTTCGCCGTAGCCGGTGAACGAGGCGTAGATCAGCCGCTCGTTGTTCGGCGCCAGATGGGCGTGGGTGATGCCCGAGCTTCTCGCGCACCTGCGGCGGATAGTTGGTGATGAAGACGTCGGCCTCGGCGGCGAGACGATGCAGCACGGCCTGTCCCTCGGGCTTGGAGAGGTCGAGCGCGAGGCTCCTCTTGTTGCGGGCTTCCAGCAGCCACGCGAAATTGTGTTCGCTCTGGGGGTAGCCCGGCAGGTTCGGCAGGTTGCGATAGGGATCGCCGGCGCCGGGCGGCTCGATCTTGATGACGTCGGCGCCGAAATCCGACAGCACGGTGGCGGCCGCGGGCGCTGCGATGAAGCTCGCGCAGTCCAGAACCTTGAGGCCTTCAAAAATACCCTTTTCCATGGTGGCGCCGCTCCCGTGACGTTTGTTGGTTTTGTTGATTATCGCGTGAGCGATCACGGTTCAAACGCCATTTGACCCATGTTGGGCAGGGGATGCAACTACTCCCCACCCGACAGCAGCGCTGCATTGCCGCCGGCCGCAGCAGTATTGACGGTCACCGTCTGTTCGGTGGCAAAGCGCGCCAGATAATGCGGCCCGCCGGCCTTGGGTCCGGTGCCCGACAGGCCGTGGCCGCCGAACGGCTGCACGCCGACGACGGCGCCGATCATGTTGCGGTTGACGTAGATATTGCCGACCTGAAGGGCATCGATCACGTCCTCGACCGTATCGTCGATCCGCGAATGAATGCCGAGCGTCAGCCCGTAGCCGGAGCGTTCGATCGATTGCAGCACCTGCGTCGAGCCGGTCGGCGCGGTAGCGCACCACATGCAGCACCGGTCCGAACACTTCCTCGGTGAGTTCGTTCGGCATCGGACAATTCGAAAATGTGCGGCGCGACATAGTTGCCTTGGGGCGCAGTGCCCGCGAAATGCACCCGCGCCTGCTTCTTCATGCGCGCGATATGCGCGTCCAGCCGCTGCTTGGCCTCGGCATCGATCACCGGGCCGATATGCGTGGCGGGATCGGCTGGGATCGCCGATCACAAGTTCACGCGCCGCGCCCGCGATCATCTCGATCATGCGGTCGGCGACGTCGTCCTGCAGGAACAACAGCCGCAGCGCCGAGCAGCGCTGACCGGCCGAGCGAAACGCCGACGTCACGACGTCGTCGGCGACCTGTTCGGGCAGCGCGGTGGCATCGACGATCATCGCATTGATGCCGCCGGTCTCCGCGATCAGCGGCACGATCGGGCCGTCCTTGGCGGCCAGCGTGCGGTTGATCGAGCGCGCGACCTCGGTCGAACCGGTGAAGACGACGCCGGCGATATCGGGATGCGCCACCAGCGCAGCGCCGATCCGGCCGTCGCCCTGTACGAGATGCAGCGCTGACGCCGGCACGCCGGCTTCATGCAACAGCCGCACGGCTTCCGCCGCAATCAACGGCGTTTGTTCGGCGGGTTTGGCGACAACGGCGTTGCCGGCCATCAGCGCCGCCGTGACTTGCCCCAAAAAGATCGCCAGCGGAAAATTCCACGGCGAGATCGCGATGAAGACGCCGCGGCCGCGCAAGCGGAGCACATTGCTCTCGCCGGTTGGTCCCGGCATCACCTTGCTTGCGCCGAATTGAACGAGGCCCTCCGCGGCGTAGTAGCGGCAGAAATCGACGGCTTCGCGGACTTCGGACAGCGCATCGTCCAGCGTCTTGCCGCCCTCGCGTTGCAGCAGCGCGATGAAATGCGCGGTGCGTTGCTCCAGCAGGTCGGCGGCTTTTTCCAGCGCGGCGGCACGAATGTCGGCCGCCGTCCGGCTCCAGTTCTTAAATCCATCGCGCGCGGCGGTTATCGCGGCGTTCGCCTCTGCCGGTGTTGCATCGGCAATGCTTCCGGCCGCGCGCAACGGCGCTGCGGCGACGGCCGAAACGAGTTGGTCGAGCGCCGCGCGCTCGCCGAATTCGATCCCGCGCGAATTCTTCCGCTGCGGCCGGTAGAGGTCGCGCGGCAGCGGAATGTTGGGATGTCCGGCGTTGTCAGCGCTGCCGATAATCTCGGCCGGACGCCGCAGCAACGTCGTCGCCGGCACGGTCTCATCGGCCGCAAGCGCGACAAAGGACGAGTTGGCGCCGTTCTCGAGCAGCCGCCGCACCAGATAGGCGAGCAGATCGCGGTGACTGCCGACCGGCGCATAGGTGCGGCAGGCGATGTCGGGGCGATCTTCGCCAAGCTTCGCGTACAGCGCTTCGCCCATGCCGTGCAGGCGCTGGAATTCGAATCCGCTTTCGCCGCGCGCCAGTTCGAGAATGGTCGCGACCGTCAGCGCGTTGTGGGTGGCGAATTGCGGAAAGATCCGCGGCCGCAGCGCCAGCAATTGCCGCGCGCAGGCGATGTAGTTCAGATCCGTCATCGCCTTGCGGGTGAACACGGGATAGCCGTCGAGGCCGCGTTCCTGCGCGCGCTTGATCTCGGTGTCCCAATAGGCGCCCTTGACGAGGCGCACCATCATCCGCCGGTTCAGACGCCGCGCGAGTTGATCGACATAGTCGATCACGGCGGATGCGCGCTTCTGATAGGCCTGGATCGCCAGACCAAAGCCGTCCCAGCCCGCCAGCGATGGATCGCTGAACGCGGCGTCGATCACGTCGAGCGACAATTCCAGCCGGTCGGCTTCCTCGGCATCGACGGTGAAATTCAGGTCATGGGCTTTGGCTTGCCGCGCGAGATCGATCAGGCGCGGAACCAGTTCGGTCATCACCCGCTGCACGGCTCACCGCCTCGAAGCGCGGATGCAACGCGGAGAGTTTGACGGAGATGCCGGGCCGGTCGGGCAGCGGTCGTTTGGTCGGCGCCTGGCCGATGGCTTCGATCGCACTGGCGTAGGAATTGAAATAGCGCGTGGCGTCCGCGGCGGTGCGCGCGCCTTCGCCGAGCATGTCGAAGGAGTAGCGCCGGGGCTGCGAGGCATGCGGCTCGCGCGCGATCCAGCGCGGCTTCGATGGTCTCGCCAAGCACGAAGTGGTTGCCCATCAGCCGCATCGCCTGGCGCGTTGCGGCCCGCACCGCCGGCGCGCCCAGCCGTTTGGTCAGCCGCCCGATGGTGCCCTGCGGGGTTTCGCCGGGCTGGATCACGCGGGCCGACATGCCGAGCGCCCACGCCGAGGCATTGACGAGGAAGGCGCTGGATCTGGTTTCGTGATGGACGAAATCGCCCTGGCCGAGCTTGTCCTCGATGAACTGGTCGGCGGTGCGGGCATCCGGAACGCGCAGCAGCGCTTCGGCCAGCACCATCAGCGCCAGGCCCTCCTTGGTCGACAGCGCGAACTCGCGCAGCATGTCCTCGACGCCGCCGAGCGGATCGTCATTGGCCCGGATCGCCTCGATCAGCGCGCGTCGCGGTGTCCGTCGATGCGACGTTCCTGCGCCGCATCCAGCCGCGCGGTCGGCAGCAGCCGGGCGGCGATGGCGCGGTCATCGGGCGCGTAGGGCGCGCTGAAGGGTGGAAGCGGGGATGGATCGGCTGGCATGGGATTCTCTTGGCTCCAACCAATTTATCTCCTGTCAAACCGTAGTTCGATAGACAAATACGCCATTTTTCCTTAGAAATTGCGGAGGTTATACAAATTGTCCGGATTAATGATGGAAATAGACAAGATCGGACCGCAAAATCCTCTCAATTCTTCAAGGCGATGGCCGCATTGCCAATGTCGAACTGGCCGAGCGGATCGGGCTATCACCGACCTCGGTCGGCGAGCGGCTGAAGCGGCTGCAGCGCGACGGTTTTGTCGAGGGCTATGGCGCCCGGCTCAATCCGCACCGGCTCGGCCTGGGCCTGCTGGTGTTCGTCGAGGTGATGCTGGACAAGACCACGCCCGATATCTTCGAGCGCTTTGCCAAGGCCGTGCAGACGGCGCCGGAAGTGCTGGAGTGCCACATGGTGGCGGGCGGCTTCGATTATCTGGTCAAAGCCCGCGTCGCCGACATGACCGCCTATCGCCGGTTCCTCGGCGAGAGCCTGCTGGCACTGCCGGGCGTGCGCGAGACCCGAACCTACGCCGTGATGGAAGAGGTCAAGCGCGACGCGCCGCTGCCGGTCGGCTGAAGCCTCAAACTGCAATGTGATCCACAGGCGAAAGCCTTCCGTATTGGCAGCGTGAAGTTGCCGCGCTAATTCTCCGTCACGCCGTCGCTTGGGAATAGCAGGGAACATGCGAAACGCCGGTCAGCCGATATCGGGAAGAAAGTTGCTCGCGAGGTTTGCGGCCAGTGTTGGCGTGCTCCTGGCGGTGCTGTTGGGCGCACCCGCGGCCCATGCCGCCGAGTTGAGCCGGGAGGTCGCCGCGCTCTACACCACGGTGTCGATCTATCCGCCGTCGGCCAAATCGATGACGGTCTGCTACGGCTTCGTGTGCCGGCGCCGCGAGATTCTCGATTTCACGCCGGGCGACCGCGCCGCGCTGACACAGATCCTCAATGCCGGACACGCGTCGGCAGCGGCCGAGCGGGCGGCGGTGCAGAAGGCGGTGATATGGTTCGACCGCCGCATGGGGCCGATCATCGGCACCAACAAACGCGTAGCGAAGGCGGATTTCCGCTATTTCGACGACAAGCACAATTACGATTGCTGGGACACCACCCGCAACACCACCAGCCTGCTGCTGGTGCTGCAGGAGTGGGGCCTTTTTAAGTTTCACGTGGTCGGCGATCCCCATTACCGCGGCAACACGCTGGTGCTGCAGACGCCGCACAACACCGCGGTGCTGGTCGAGCGTGCGACCAAAATCGAATGGGTCGTCGATCTCTGGCCGCGCGGCTATCTGCAGCCGCCCGACGTCATGACGGTTCAGAAATGGGTGACGGAGGACTGAGCGCCATCGGCGCGTTCGATCGAAGCACGGCATCCAAAAAAAATCCGTCCTGATGCGATCAGAACGGAATGGCGTATGGGCCTATTCGAGTGCGCGCTAAAGCGGTGCCCGCTCCGCCGAACGCTCACAGTTTTTTCTGGAGATCTTTTCGCGCCCAACTCCCGGATTACGTCCGAGAGTGTGCCGTTGCCGAACGCGCGTTAGCGCTAAACCTTGAGGTTCTCGGCCGAGGTCTTGCCGCGGTTGGCGATCTCTTCGTACTCGACGGTCTGCCCTTCATTGAGCGTCGAAAGACCAGCTTTCTCAACTGCCGAAATGTGGACGAAAACGTCCTTGCCGCCATTGCTGGGCTGGATGAACCCATAGCCCTTGGTCGGGTTGAACCACTTCACCGTACCTTTAGCCATTCACGTCGTCTCCGCGGAATCAAAAAAAGAAAACGAGCCGCCGGTCCCCGCACATACCGGCATGCCCGAGGCATCAGGATACGCGGGTTGTGGCGGACTGGGTAGCGCAAACGGCATGGCCGTTTCGGCAAAAAAGCGCCATATCGTACCGCATTTTCGCCTTTTTGGCGGTTTCTCGGTCATTTGGCGCGGCAAAATCGCGGCAGCTTCCCATTTTTGTAACCGGGAATTTGCGGGTCACGGGCTCCCGCTCTTGCCCGCGGGGGAGGGGCGGGGTGGGGGCGTCGCCGCACGACGGACCCATCGAATGGATCGATTTCCCCCACCTGCCGCGCGATCCCGGCCCCCCTCGCCTCAGTAATTCGCGGCGAGATAATCGACGATCGATCCGACATCCTTGTCTTCGATCGGCGCGCCGTAGACCTTGATCATCTTGGTCACTTCCGCGGCCCAGAAATCCTTCTTGAATTTTTCGCCGCGCGGCTGGGTCTTGATGTAGTCGGCGGAATGGCAGGCGGTGCAGTTGTTCTGCACCACCTCGATGCCGGCACCCGGCTTGAAGGCGGCCGTTTCGTCCGGAAGCTTGTAGTTGACCGGTGCCGCGTAGGCCGCGGCGAGGCCGAGCTCTGCGGTAGCGGCGAGCGCGAGGAGAATCCGATGTCGCATGATCATTCTCCTCATGCCGCCGTGACGCGAACGGTTTCGACGACGTTGCGCAGATAACCGGCCGGATTCCAGAACGGCGTCATCGGCTGCACGTCGCCGGCGTTATTGGTGGCGCGCACCTTGAGTTCCCAGGCGCCTGCCGCGAGCTTGACCGGCAGCTTCCATTCGCGGAACGAATATTTGCCGAGATCCTTGCCGAGCTTCGCCGGCGTCCAGGTCTTGCCGCCGTCGGTGGAAACCGCGACCTCCTTGATGCCCTTGCCGCCGTCGAACGCGATGCCCTTCAGCGTGGTCGAGCCCGGCTTCAGCTTGGCGCCGTCGGCGACGTTGGTGATGAACGAGCGCACCGTGAAGCGGTTGATCGGAATCGTCGCCTTCGGCGCGGTGCCGGGCTCGACGCTGTTGTTGGGCGTGTCCGGAATCCGGTAGGCGGATTTCATCCAGAAGCCGTCGAACACATTGTCGATGACGGTGATCTCGTTGAGGTGCTTGACCCAGTAGGTGCCGTAGTAGCCGGGCACGATCAGGCGCAGCGGAAAGCCGTTCAGCAGCGGCAGGTCCTCGCCGTTCATGCCGTAGGCCAGCATCACCTCGCCGTCGCGGGCGTGATCGATGTCGAGCGCCTTGACGAAATCCGGCGTCTTGTCGCTGACCGGCCCGTCCATGCCGTTGAAGGTGACCTGCTTGGCACCCTGCTGCACGCCGGCCATGTCGAGCACGGCTTTCAGCGGCACGCCGCGCCAGCGCGCATTGCCCATGGCGCCGTTGCCGAGCTGACCGCCGGCGACGCGCGGATTGGAGAAGCCGCGGCTGTTGCCGGAACACTGGTTGACGGCGACGAGTTCGACCGCCTTGAGCTTCTTGATGTCCTTCAACGAAAGCTTGAGCGGCTTGTCGACCTTGCCCTTGATTTCCAGCGTGAACTTGTCCGGATCGATATCGTAGGGCACGTCGGCCAGATGGTAGCGGACGAAGAATGCGTTGTTCGGCGTGATCGCGCCGTCGTTGAAGATCGCGAACGGGGTTTCGAGCTGCGGCGGCCGTTCGGTCAGGCCGATCATCGGGCGCTTCTGCGGGTATCGCACCAGCGGCCGTTCGCCGTTGTCGAACGGCAGTGTCACGGTATCGAGCGCGAACGCCCGGGATGAACCTAAGCCCGGTCACCAGCGCCGCCATACCGGCGCGTTTCATCAACTCTCGTCTATCGAGCATGTTGCTTCCTCCGAAGCTTCTCTCTGTTGAAGCCGGTCATCACCGGACTCATGCGTGCGAAGTTGTCGCATCGGAGGACGCGGAGTCAATTGATGCTTTCGGCAGTGAACTGCTCACATTTGCGTTGCAGCATGGCACAACGGAAAACCCCGGCCCGCTCGCGAGAGCGACCGGGGCTTCCGAGCCAGACGAACTGCGTCGGTATCAGTAGCGCAGACGTTGACGGTGCGGTAGCGATAGCCGAACGGCGTCATCACCGGGCGGGTCACGTAGCAGCCGCCGACATCGCCGCCGCCGAAGCCGATGCCGAAGCCGTGGCCCCAGTGGTGATGATAGCCACCGAAGCCGCCACCCCATCCACCGCCCCACGGCTTGGCGGAAGCGGCAGTGGGAGCCAGCGCCATGGCGCTGAGGGAAGCGGCGGCAACAAGAGCGAGAGTCACTTTGCGAAACATGGTCGTTCTCCTTCAATGTGCGCGTTGATCGTTTTGTCGCGGCGCGGGTTTCAAGTTTCAGTCTTACCCATCGCCCATCAGTCGCTGCCCCGAGAAACCGGGTTCGAGAAAAGTGCATTCTGCCGGAGGACAATTTTCTGAATGAATGTTCAGGTGTGCGACAGATCACGTTCGGCCGCAGCGACTGAAACGGCAGCGATTTACGCCGCGGCGCTTTGCTCGTCGTTAACCAACGCAGACAACGCGCGTGCATCCGCAACAGCACGCACGATCATCGGTTCGTTGCGTCCGCGGATCGGGACTTCCTGCTGCGGCAACGCGTCAGCCGCGAGACCCGCGGTGGTGCGAACCTCGTCCGAGATCACGGCCTCGCAGGACAGCGCCTTGGTCATGTCCTGCAGCCTTGCTGCGACATTGACGGCGTCGCCGAGCGCGGTGAATACCATGTGGTCGCGGTAACCGATGTCGCCGACGATCACTTCGCCGCCGTGAATGCCGATGCCAAATCGAATTGGCTCGCGCAGATCATGCTCGAGAAACTTGTTCAATTCGTCGACATTGGCGGCGATCATCGCCGCCGCTTTCAGCGCCTGACGGCAGGCTTCTGGCCGGCTCGAGGTAAGCCCGAACAGCGCCAGCATGCCGTCGCCGACGAACTGGTTCGGCATGCCGCCGCTTTCGAGCACCGCCTGCGACACTGCGCCGAGAAAGCGATTGACGATGAAAACCGTATCGAACGGCAGCCGCTTTTCCGCGAGCTTGGTCGAGCCGCGCATGTCGACGAACATGCTGACGAGATAACGCTCCTGGCCGATCCGCGTCGGGTTCGAGCCCTGCGCATTGGCCGACATCGTGTGCGGCAGGAAGAGCTGGAAGAAGGAAAGATCACACCCCGGCCGCAACTGGCAGGCAAGCCTGATCGATGGATCCGTGGTCCCGACCCGGCCGAGCACGAACGCCTCGCGCTGCGAGGGCTCGGGCAGCGCGCTGCAGTCGCCGATGATGCGGATGCGGCAAGTCGAACAGCGCGCCCGGCCGCCGCACACGCTGGCATGGGGCACGTTGTTGCGCAGGCTGGCTTCCAGCACGCTCAACCCTCTGGGCACCCGAACCGTGCGGCCGTTGCCGTAGGAAAGATTGATCATGCCGCCCCGGCGTTCGTAAAGCGCGCGGCCACCTTTCGCCAGCAATACGAAGCCGAGCAGGCCGAGATAGCCGATCAGGAAATATTCGGTGACGCGATCGAGCACCCGCGCTTCGTCTCGCGTGCCCATCGCGCGTTTCGTCAGGTTTTCTTGCCGCCATTCGAGGCTGTCGGCGTCCATGACGATGCGGCCGCCCTGATAGAGGCCAAGCATCGAAACCGTCGGAACCAATACGGCGGTCGCCAATAGAAACGGCGCTGCGCGCTTGTAGAACGCTTTCATCCGCAGCCAGAAATAAAGCCCGATGCAGCCGTGAACCCACGAGACGACCATGACAGAGGTCAGCAGCCAGGCCTTGTAGGGCGTCGATATCCAGTAGGCAAAAAATACCTGCGGATAGAGTTTTTCGTGGCCATATAGCGCGTGGCCGAGCCGCACCCCGATGATATGCGCGATCACCATTGCCGGGATGCTGAGGCCGAGCACGAGCTGGAGCGGCTCGATCGCCTTCCAGCGAAACTGCCGGCGCTCGTACAGCGCCCAGACGCCGAGCGAGGTGTGCACCACGCAGGCGGCGTAGAACAGGATGCTGACGGGGGGAAATTGCCAGAACAAGGTATGGAAATAGACGCCGCGCGCCAGCGCTTCCATCGAGATGTTGCCGAGCGCGTGATTGAGGAAATGGCTGACCAGATAGGCGAACAGGATGACGCCGCTGGCGAGCCGGACCTGCCGGAGGCTGATGCTGCGGATGAAGGTCGTGAGCTGTTCGCGGGACAGGGCGGTCATGTGATCCATGGATTAGATATCGGCGATCGTAGCGTTAAATTTCATCACGTGTTCTTAATTCGTCGTCCCTGCCTGATGCGCAATTGCGCATATGGCGCAGGGACCCATAGGCCGCGGCCCGTCAGGTAAGGCCGTAGCGCAAGTCGTTCCTCCTTACCACGGCCGGTGGTTATGGGTCCCTGCGCCCGTGCGCAATTGCGCACTAGGCAGGGACGACAACGGGCTTTTTCCTGCCACGGCACGTTGACACCCCCCGGGGAGTCGAGGAGAAAGCGCCGTGACGATAGCCCCGCCCGATAGCCGCCAAGCCCAACCGGACCGTCCGGCCATGCCGCCCTGGCTTGGCGTGGTGCTGCTGATCGCCGGGCTGACGTTGATGCGGCTGGTCTATGCCGGCGTGATGGAGCTGCGCACCGACGAGGCCTATTACTGGACCTGGTCGAAGGAGGGCGCGCTGTCGTTTCTCGATCATCCGCCCGGTATCGCCTGGCTGATCCGGTTCGGCACCGCCATCTTTGGCGACACCAATCTCGGCGTGCGCTTCGGTGGCATCGTGGCGATGCTGGCGACGCAATTGCTGCTCGCCGATATCGTCCGCCGCGTCACGCATGATTTTCGCGCGGTCGTGTTCGCGGTGCTGATGCCCGAGGCGGCGCTCTATTACGGCTTGCTGATGGCCAAGGTGGCGCCGGACACTGCGATGATCCCGTTCGCCATCGCGATGCTGTGGGCGCTGGTGCGGCTCCATGAATCCGGTAACCCGCGCTGGTGGCTCGCTGCGGGACTGTTCGCGGGCCTGGCGTTGCTCTCGAAATTCACCGCCGTGATGCTGGCGCCGGCGGTGCTGGCATTCGCGCTGGTGCCGGACTGGCGGCGGCGCTGGCTGTTCAGCCCGTGGCCGTGGCTCGCGGCATTGATCGCGATCGTCGTGTTCCTGCCGGTGCTGGTCTGGAACGCGCAGCACGACTGGGCCTCGTTCCGCTTTCAGTTCGTGCGCGCGGTGGCGACGCATGAACTGTCGCTCCGTACCGTCGGCGAATTTCTCGGCCTGCAATTCGGCCTGGTCGGCTTCGTGCTGCTGCCGGTGGTTCTGTCGGGCGTCACGCTGACGGCGTGGCGTGGCTATCGCGCGCGCGAGCCGGTCGGTATCCTGCTCTCGACCGCCGTGCTGGTACCGTTTCTGTATTTCTTCTGGAAGTCGCTGACGCTGCGGGTTGGCGATACTTGGCCGATGTTCCTGTGGCCGGCCGGTTTCGCCGCCACCGCCATCAATCTCACTCTGTTGTCGCGCGACGGCTGGCCGGACTGGATGATAAAATCGTCGTTCGGATGGGCGAGGGTGGCCGTGATTTCCGGCATCGCCTTCGTCGTCGCCGTGTTCCTTTACTATGTCGCGGCTCCCTGGAACTTCATCGGCCGGGCTGATCCGGTCGGCGGCGAAGCCGGCTATGAACGCGTCGTCGAGCGCACGCGCGACCAGTTGCAGAAGACCGGAGCCACCTGGATCGCGACCACGGATTATCGCACCTATGCGATGCTGCGTTGGTACTTTAATGGCAGCGGCGTGCCGGTCATCCAGGTCAACGAGCGCGGCAGGTTTCAGGATTTTCGCGATCCCGGCATGCCTGACATCAAGGATCACATCGGCCTCTATGTCGCGCGCGAGCCGGACAATGGTTTGCCGCTGTGGGATCTGACGACGGCAAAGCGACAGCCGCTCGAACGAGTCGAACGAAGCTGGCGCGGCATCGTGATGGATACCTATGCGCTCGAAAAAATCACCGGCTGGACGCCGGAGCTCTCGCCGCCGCCGGGTTCGCCGCTGTTCAGGTGGCGCGTGCTGGCGGGGACGGTGGGAGTTGAGGGAATGGCGTTGTCCGCTTCGCTATCCATTCGTCGTCCCCGCGGCGGTTCTCGTGTGGAAGTTTTGCACACGGCCTCGTGACATCGGAACGGAGCCATATTCCCGATCCGCCTATTGCGCGTGCGGCGCACTCTGACTAATGAAGGCTTCGGGGAAATGCAGACTCCCCATCAGACGGTTCCCGTCCAAGATCTGCGCAACGCTCGATTTGGTCGAGAGGATTGCGCATGGACGACCGGAAGCCCTCAATCCCGTCAGTTACTCTTTGTGGCCAAGTCGACGCCGAAGCGGCGCCGACCGATTCCGTTCGCGAGAGCTCGACGGTCACTTTTTCCGGTAGTGCAGAGCAGATCAGCGAAGGCTTTGCCATTGCGCTACGCGTAATGGGAGTCGGAGCGGACATTCTGCCGGCAGATCCCGTACCGCCCAATACCAGCTCAAATCTGGAGGACAGCTAAATGCGTAGCAAACTTTTGCTCGTGGCTTCGATCATTGCGTGCTCTTTCACCACGGTCGCGACCGCGCAGGAAATAAACTGGCAGAACGTCGATGATGCATTCGGAAGGAAACCCGCGGTATCGGGCGACGTGCACCGCTACGGTTTTCCCCGCACCGATCTGACCGTGACACTCGACGGCGTCACCATCAAGCCGGCGCTGGCGCTCGGCGGCTGGGTCGCGTTCAAGCCGATGCATGGGGAGGCCATGGTCATGGGCGACCTCGTGCTGCTTGAGACTGAAATCAATCCGGTCATGCTCAAGATGATCGAAGGCGGGCTTGAGATCACCGCCGTCCACAATCACCTGCTGCGCGCCTCTCCCGCGACGTTCTACATGCACGTCGGAGGTCATGGCGATCCCGCGAAGATGGCGACCGTCATTCGTGACGCGCTGGCGGCGAGCAAGACGCCGCTCGCGACACCGGCCGCGTCGGCATCTCCGGCCGTCGATCTCGACACCGCGCAGCTTGATCAGATCATCGGGGTCAAGGGACAGGCGAACGGCGGCGTCTATCAATTCGCCGTGCCGCGGCGCGATCCGGTCACGGAAAATGGCATGCAGATGAGCCCGGTCGGGCCGATGGGCGTGGCGATAGCGATCGGTTTTCAGCCTACCGGCGAGGGCAAGGCCGCGATCACCGGGGATTTTGTTCTGTCAGGCGACGAAGTGAACCCCGTCATCAGGGCCTTGCGAACGAACGGCATCGATGTAACCGCCGTCCACAGCCACATGCTGGATGAACAACCGCGGCTGTTCTTCCTTCATTTCTGGGCCAATGACGATGCGTTGAAGCTTGCCCGGGGCCTTCGCGCCGCACTCGACAAGACGGCCAGCACGAAGAGCTGATATCGCCGCCTTCTGCGTTTCGCAAAGCTGTTTTGGTGCTTCGCCTGTTTGCCGGGCTGTCAATGGTCGTGCCGGCGTTGATAGCTCCCGCTACCGGGAGTCGTGAGGTCATGATGCCACTGAAAATACTCGGAACCATCGCCATACCAAATGCTGTTGGCAGCGAGTTCGATCACGCCGCCTTCGATGCGAAAAGTCGGCGTGTATTTATTGCACACACCGCGCGCGATTGTATCGACGTGATCGACCACGACGCCGGCCGCCACCTCGCTACGCTGCCGGGATTTCCGGGCGTGGCCGGGGCTGTCGCCGACGACGGACAGGTTCTGGCAACCAACCGCGGCAGCGCCAGCATCGCCTTGCTGGATGCGGCCACCCTGGAAACGCGCGCGGCATTCAAGACCGGCGGGCGGCCGAACGGTGCCGTGATCATTGCCCGATCCGGCCTTGGAATTGCAGCTTGCATCGGGGTCGACGGAGAAACGCCGACGTTGCAGCTTTACGGATTGCACGACCACAAACATGTATCGATCGACCTGCCGGGGCGGCCGCGCTGGTGCGTTACCGATGCCGCGGCCGGGCGAGTTTTCCTCGCCATCCGTGAGCCCTCGATGGTGCTGGTCGCGCGGCTGCCCGACCTTGATGCGGTGGCGCATTGGAAAATCCCTTCGTTGGGCGCTCACGGTCTCGACATCGATCATTCCCGAGGCCGGCTGTATGTTGCCTGCGATAATTCAACTCTGGTCGAGATGAACAGCACCTCCGGTGAAGTCACCAATGTCTGGCCGATCGGAGGTCTGCCCGATGTCACGTTCTTCAATCCGGCAACCGGTCTGGTGCATGTCGCCATCGGACAGCCCGGGCTTGTCGACTCCATTGACCCGCGCAACGGCCATACCACGCGAACCCCGACCGGCGCGGGCGCGCATACCACGGCGCTGGTACCGCCAAACCAGCTCTACGTGATTTCACCCGCGCACGGCGGAATCCTAGTCCTTTCGGACGCCTGACGCACCACTGCCAAACAGGAGGCTCAGCATGAAATGGATCACCCGCGAAAAGGTCAAGGTCGACCGCGTCGCATGCCCATGGCTGATCAAGAAGTTCGTCGATGAGGATGCGGAGTTCGTGTTCGTACCGGGCGAGAAGGTGATGGCGGAGGCGAAGCGCCTCGACGCCATTCCCTATGATGTCAAGGACGTCGAACTTGGTCATCACGGCAAGGAATGTTCGTTCGAAGCGATCCTGAAAAAGTACAAACTGACCGGCGATCCCGCGCTGATGCTGCTGGGACGGATCGTCAACGGCGCCGATACCGATAACACGTTGTACCATCAGCCGGAGGGGCCGGGCCTCGAAGCGGTCGCCGAAGGCTTTCGCCATCTCGGCTTCAAGGACGACCACGAACATAACGCGGCGGCGTGGATCGTCTACGACGCGCTCTATGCCTACTGCCGCGAAATGGTAAAGCGCGGCAAGCCGCATGGTGACTTCATGAGTTGAGGCTTCGCTTGCTTTCGCTTGAGGACGAAAGGCAGCAATGATACAAGGATCGCTCGGGCCACTGACAACCGCCCGATGAGCTCCCGCAGCTAAGCGTTGTTTCGCTCCATTGAGGAGGTGAAACATGCCTTGCGGCAGCACCATCGACGATTCAAACAATACGCTCGACGCAATCTCAGCCTCTTTTCCGGCCCTTGGATGGTCATGGGAAACGCCATTGGCGTGGCAGGCCGGAATCGCGCTGTGGTGGGAACGGCGGTCCCAGTACAGGGAACTTCTCGAACTCGATGACCGGCTGCTCGCCGACATCGGCATATCGAGGACGGATGTTGCAGAAGTGCGAAGGTCTCCTTTGTACCTGGATGCCTGGCGTGACAGCCGATGAGCAGATCCCGCGCTGGGGCAAGGTGATCTCGGACGCCGGCATCAAGATGGAGTAGTGCGCCGGCGCCTGGACCAAGCCAGGCGCCGCGGACCGCGCTAACCCTTCTTCGGTGACCAGCCATAGGCCTTGGCGCAGGCGCCGCCCATCAGTATCGCGCGTTCGCTATCGCTGAGGCGGCTGGTCTCGAGGAACGGCTTGACCGCCTGCTCGTAGTTGACGACGGCGAAGGCGCGAGTCCAGTCGGTGCCCCACAGGCAGCGATCGAGACCCCAGGCATCGAACACGCGCGCCAGCGGATCCCAGATATCAGGGAAGGGATACGGCTCGCGCGAGAGCGTGCAGGCGCCGCTGACCTTGATCACCGCGTTCGGGCGCTTGGCGAGTGCGAGCACCTTTGGCAGATCGGCCCACGGCTCGGCCGGCGCCGGCGGTTGGCGCGGCTGCAGGATCGCCAGATGGTCGACGATGAAGCGCGTGTCGGGATGGCGATCGATCAGCGCCGTGCCGGCGTCCACATTGTTCCAGCACAGGAGGTTGACCGGAAAATCGTAACGAACGGCGGCGCGCGCGATCCGGTCGAGGCCGGGGTGATCGGGCCCGCGGCCGTTTTCCTTTGTCAGCATGATGCGAATGCCGACCGCGCCCGGCGTCTTCTTCCACTCGGCGACGACATCGGCGACATCAGGGTTTTCCGGGTCGACCGGCTTGACGATCGCCATCCGGCCGGGATGGGCTTTTTGCACCTCCACGGCATAGCTGGCGTCGTACTGGTACATCGAAAAGGAGGAGATGAAGATCGCGCCGTCGACGCCGACCTTGTCCATCGCCGCCACCATCTCGTCGCCGGTGACATGATCGGGCCAGTTCGGCACGCTGTGCCAGGGCCGCTTCGGCGTGTTCGCCTCATAGGCGTGGACCTGGGAATCGATAATCGGCATCGGGGTAGCTCCCTCTGTTTTTTTGTGACTTTGGACGTTGCGGGGGGCTCGTGTCCAGAGGGTAAGCGTTGCGCGTTGCAGCACCGGCTGCGGTTGCTGGTCCAACCGCGTCCGGCTAGATACAAGGGTCGGGATTATCCTCTTCGAGAAATTTCAAACCAGGACCGTTGACGCGCTGTCGCTGGAGTTTGGACGCGCGCTGTGGGAACGCGAGGAAACGCTCGCCGATCCCTCAACGCTCGCATCATCCGCCGCGCGCGCGGGCCTCGATGTCGCGGAATTGCGCGCGGGTCCTTCGGACACTGAACTCGACGCGCTGTGTGAGCAGTTTACCCATGAGGCCTTGGCCGCGGGCGTCTTCGGCGCGCCCAGCTATGTCTCGCCGTCGGGCGAGATCTTTTGGGGCCAGGACCGGCTGGATCTGCTGGAGCGGGCGCTGAAGAAAGCGGGTTAGGGCGACGTATCGGTGCAACAGGCGCATCGGTGCCACACCGGAAACCCGATGAGACATTAGTGCAACAACCGTCCTTCTAAATTCAAGGTGGTATCTCGTTAACAAGCTACCGCCGCTTTCCCAAGATATAATCGAATCGATGGTTCCAGAAGGAATTTTCCAGAGGGAATTTCGGTGTCGAAGGTTGCGGTTCGCAAGCAAGTCGAAGATGTCGCTGACGATCCGGACGCGGGCGCGGTTGTCGCCGTGCTTCCGGCCGTTGGTGGTCGCTCGGGCGATGCCGTCGTGTCGGCAACGATTGAAAACTTCGGTGCGGAACCAGCAGGCAAGGCACCCGCGCCGGCGACCAAACGCAGCCGCTCCGCGCCGCCGCAGACCAGGAGCAAGGCAGCCAGGGCCAACAGCAAGAAAGTGGCGCCCGACGCGACGCTGCCGGTTTTTGCCGCACCAGCTGTGGTGGAAGCTGTTCCTGCCACGCCGGAGCGCACCAGCGGCGCGCTTGCCTTGGTTGCAGCGATCGCGCTGGCAACAGTTGCCGCCTATTTTTCAGTCACCGGCATGGCCGAGATATTTCCCGGAGCGCCGATCGCGGTCATGGTGCTCGCGGCCACGATGGAGGCCGGCAAGCTGGTGATGGCCGGATGGCTTGCCGCGCATTGGCGACGGGTCGGATGGAAGATGAGTTCGGTGATGGTCGCCCTCGTGGCCGGCCTTGCCCTCATCAACGCCGCCGGCGTGTTCGGCAAACTGGTCGAAACGCATGTCAGCGTGGCGGCCTCGGCGCGTTCGAGTGTCACCGAACGCATCGAGGCGCTCGACGCCCGCGTCGCGGCGCAATCGGCTGTTATCTCCGACTTTGATAGTCGCATTGCGCAAATCGATCGGGCGGTGGACGAATCGACACGGCGCGGCTACGTGACCCGGGCCATCAGCATCGTGACCCAGCAGCGCGTGACGCGCGATGGGCTGGATACGCAGCGGCAGGCGGCAACGGCAACGCTGGTCGGATTGCAGGCACAACGCGCGGCACTGGCTGGTGAACGTTTCCGCATCGAGGCATCCGCGGGCCCGATCCAGTATCTCGCTGTCATGGCCGGCGCCACGCCCGAAGTCGCGGTTCGATGGCTGATCCTGTTGATCGTGCTGTGCTGCGATCCCGCGGCAATCGCCTTGACCGTCGCGGCGGCGAGTTCGCGACGCATCGCCGCTTAGAGCCGCTTGCGAACTCTCACTCTTCTTCGTCGCGCTTGCGCAGCAGATCCTTGGCGAGATCTGCCAGCGCGGGCCTTGGCAGTGCCGTGAACGGCAGCGGGCGCGTGACGTCGATGGCGGCGAGTCCGAGGCGCGCCGTCAGAAGTCCGTTGAGCACGCCTTCGCCAAGACGTTGTGAAAGTTTGGCAGCGATGCCATGGCCGAGCATCTGCTGGATCAGGCTGTCGCTGGCGGCCATGCCGCCGGTGATGGCGAGGTGCCCGATGACATGGCGCATCAGGCGGATCATGCCGAGCGTGCCGGGCCGGCCGCCATAGAGCAGAGCCAGTTGCCGGATCATGCGCAACGATGCCACGAAAACGAACAGCACGTCGATCAGCGCACGCGGGCTCACCGCGGTGACGATGGAGACGCGCTGCGCCGCTGATGAGACCAGCCGCCGCGCTTCCTGGTCGAGCGGCGTCATCAATTCGCGCTCGGCCAGCTTGATCATGTCGGCGCCGTCGATGATGTCGTCGGTGTGGCTCTGCAACGCGGCGCGGGCGCGCGCCAGTTGCGGGTTCTGGTGCGCGAGTTTGACGAGATCGTCGACAATCGCGCGGCTCGCCGTGCGGTCGTCGCTGAGCAGCACTTCCGCGGCGCGCAGATGCAGTTTTTCTATTGTTGCGAGCCGCGCCAGGCCAAACGCTTCGCGCGCGATCACGACCGTCAGCGCCAGCGCCGCCGCGACGGAAAATCCGAGGCCGAGGTAACCGAGGCTTTCGCTGCGCGCAAAGAGATCCTCGACCAGGTTGACGATGCCAAGGCCGGTGCCGAGCAGCACCAGGCCGCCGACCGCGGCAAAGAACAGCGTGCCCCAGCGAAAACCGCGGCGCACCGGAACCAGCGGCGTATCGATCGGCACCGGCAACAGCGCGGGGTCACTCTCCGGCGTGATGTGCACGGTGCCGCGCGCGGGACGGCCGGTCTGGTCAGAATCCATCACGACCACGCCGGGATCGTCGAGCTTGAACGTAGCCGGCCGCCGATGCGGCGTTTTCTCGTTCATTGCAGTCGGTCTCCGATCAGGAACTGAAGGGCGCGGTCAAGGCGGATGTGAGGCAATGCGGGCTCTTCGTCGCCGTGGCGTTCCAGCAGCGGCGGCCGGAAGCGCAGAAAGCGAAAGTCGGCTTTGTCGGAAGGCGTGCTGGAAAGGCCGCGAAAGCCGCCCTGAAACAGTTCCTCGGGATTTTCAGGCAAGTCGCCCGGAAAGGTCGCCACTTCGGTCTCGCCGTCAAACGTCTCGCCATTGGCGATTTCGCCGGGCGCGGGCGTGCCTGTTATCGACGGCAGTTTTTCGCGGCCGCGCGTGACCGTGGCCTCGCGGGTGGCGCGCACGGCGGCCAGCGCCACGACGTCGATCGCGGCGCCGGAATGTTCGGCGTGACCGGCGGCCCTGGCGACCGCGCGGCGCAACACCGCTTCGAGGCGGTCGTGGCTCTGGTGATGCAAGTGATCGGCCTTGGTGGCGGCGAATAAAATGCGATCGATCCGTGGACGGAACAGGTTGCTCAGCAAGGTGCTGCGTCCGATGCGGAAGCAATCGAGAATGCCCGAAAGGGCTGCTTCGAGATCGTGCAGCGCTTCCGGTCCGGCGTTGAACGCGGCGAGCGCGTCGACCAGCACGATCTGGCGATCGAGCCGCGCAAAATGATCGCGAAAGAACGGCCGCACCACGACATCCTTGTAGGCCTCGTAGCGCCGCTTCATCATCGCCCACAGCGAGCCATCGGGTGCGGTGCCGTCGGCGGCGACGTCGAGTGGTGCAAAGGTCAGCGCCGGCGTGCCCGCCATGTTGCCGGGCATCAGGAAACGTCCGGGCGGCAGCAGGCTCATGGCGAAGCGTTCGTCGCGGCAAGCGCGCAGATAATCCGTGAACAGTTTTGCCGCCGCGAGTGCCGCCTGTTCGTTCTCGCGGCCCTCGGGGCTGAGCGTGGCCAGATGTTCATGCCACGGCGCGGCGAGTTTGGCGCGCGGGCCTTCGCGCGACAGCGCCAGGCTCTCCGCCGACCATTGTTCAAAACTTTTGCTGAGCAGCGGCAGGTCGAGCAGCCATTCGCCGGGATAGTCGACGATATCGATGGTGAGCGTGCGGTCCGGCGCCATTCTGCCGCTGATAGTCGATCATCAGGCGCAACTCGGAGATGTCGACGGTTGAGCTTGGCCAGCGGCGCTCCTCGATCAGGGTGCGGACGTGGTTCTCGTAGTCGAAGCGCGGCACCGCATCATCGGGCTGCGGCGTGAGCCGGGCGCTGGCGATCCGGCCCGATGCATAGGGCTCGAACACCGGAAACCGGCCGCCGCGGGTCAGGCCGTGGATCAGCGCGGTGATGAATACGGTCTTGCCCGCGCGCGACAGGCCGGTGACGCCGAGCCGCACGGTGGGATTGAAAAAGCCCTCTCCGTAATCCAATAGCGCCCGCGCCGACAGGCGCGCTTCCTCGACAATGTCTGAAAAACTGGGGGCCATGCGGCGAAAAAAGCTCGATGTGAGAGAGGAGGGCGCGAACCCCCGCAAAGTGGCGATTGGCGGGGCAAAATCAAGCTTGAACGGCGGGAGCGGCGATCGGTAGCGGCGTATCCGCAGGGCGCGTTGACCTGCCAAGGTGTATGTTTTATCGCTCAGGCATCGCATTCCCAGCGCCAATTCTCGACCTGGTTCCGGATGCCAGACAACAATGAGGGAGGACCGCCATGCAGGTGAACGGCAAAGTCGTGGTCGTGACAGGTGGCGGCAACGGCATCGGCAAGGCGATGTGCGAGGCGTTCCATCGCGCCGGCGCCGCCAAGGTCGTCGTCGCCGATATCGATCCGGATGGCTCACGCGCCGTCGCCACCCCGATCAATGGGGCGGCCTTCAAATGCGACGTCGGAAAGGAGAAGGACATCCTTCACGTCATCGAGGAGACCGAGAATCAATTCGGTCCGATCGCGTTGTTCTGCTCCAATGCCGGCATCGGCGGCGGCTTCGATCCGCTGTCGGTCAATGCCGGCGGAACCTCCGACGAACCCTGGTCGCGGAGCTGGGCCGTTCACGTCATGGCGCATGTCTACGCGGCGCGGCATCTGATCCCGCGCATGAAAGCGCGCGGCGGCGGCTATTTCCTCAACACGATTTCCGCGGCGGGATTGTTGTCGCAGGTCGGAAGTCCGGCCTATTCGACCACCAAGCATGCCGCGGTGGGCTTTGCGGAAAATCTTGCTATTTCGCACAAGGACGATGGCATCAAGGTTTCGATCCTGTGCCCGCAGGGCGTCGATACCGCCATGCTCCGCTCGATCCCGAAGGGCCCGCAATCCGGCGACGGCGATCTGACACCGGAGCAGGTGGCGCAGGACGTGCTGAACGGACTGGAGCAGGAAACGTTTGTCGATCCTGCCGCACCCGCAGGTGCTCGGCTACATGCGCAAGAAGACCGAGAATTACGACCGCTGGATATCAGGCATGGCGAAGATCCAGGCGAAGATGCGGGAAGCTTACGGGAAGTGACAGGTGAGGGGCGCGACGCGTCTCTCATCCGTCATTGCCTGCAACAAACGCGAAACGTTTGTGCAAGGGAGCGACAGCGACGAAGCAATCCAGACTTGTTTTGTCGCCTGCTGGATTGCTTCGCTTGCGCTCGCAATGACGGCGGAGGGCGCAGCGCTACCCCTTCTTCGCGTACAGCAGCGGCACCGCCGAATCGACCATCACCTCGATCAGGCTGACGCCGTTGTGCGACAGGCCCTGTTTCAGCGCGCCTGCAAGCTCGGATGATTTGGCGACGCGCACGGCGTGGCAGCCCATGCCTTCGGCGAGTTTGACGAAATCGATGCCGGGCAGTTCGAGGCCGGGCACGTTGCGCACCTGCATCACCTGGCTGAACGAACGCATCGCGCCGTAGCCTGAATTGTTGATGACGACGACGGTGATCGGCAGCTTGCGCTGGGCGGCGGTCCACAGCGCCTGGATCGAGTACATCGCCGAGCCGTCGCCGATCAGGCAGACCGTGCGCACGCCGGGCCGTCCCAGCGCCATGCCGACCGCGGCGGGCAGGCTCCAGCCGAGGCCGCCGCTGGCCATGGTGTAAAAACTGTCCTGGCCGCGCATCGGCATGAACTTTTGCATCGCCGGGCGGTGCGACGGCGCTTCCTCGACCAGGGCCGCATCTGCGGGCATGGTGTGATGAAGCGCGTCGAGCAGATATTCGACCGGGATTGGATCGGCGGCGAAAGGTTTTGGCGGCAGCACGCGGCCCGTCGGCGCGGCGCGCTTTGTCTCGGGCAACATGTCGAGCAGCATCGACAGCGCGGGCTTCATGGTGGCGACGATGCTGGTGCCAACCGGCGTCACGGCCGCCGCGGTCGGATCGTCGGTGATCTGGAAGATCGTGGTTTCGCCGTCGAAGATCGAGGCGTGGCCTTCGACGTGGAAGGTGAACACCGGTGCGCCGATCACGACGACAAGATCATGCGCGCGCAGCGCCTCGGAAAGTTGACCCGGCGAGGCGTGCAGGAAGCCCGCGAATTGCGGATGCCGTTCCGGGAAGGAACAACGCGCCGAGAATGGACTGACCCAGACGGCAGCTTTTGATTTCTCCGCGACCTTCACCATCAGGTCGACGGCAGCAGCGCGATCGACGCCGGGACCGATGACGACGGCAGGGTGCTTTGCGCCTGTCAGTGCCGATGCCAGCGCCTTCATCGCCGCCGGATCGGGGCCGAGTTCGCGGCTGACCTGGCGGGCTTCGATGGCTCGCGCTGGACGCGTCCAGTCGTCGATCGGCACCGACACAAACGTCGGGCCGCAGGGCGGCTGCATCGCGACGTAATAGGCGCGGGCGATCGCTGATGGCACGTCTTCGGCGCGCGCCGGCTCGACCGAGTATTTGACGTAAGGTCGCGGGAATTCCGAGGCGCGCTCGGCCTGGAGAAACGCGTTCAACGGCAGGATCGAGCGCGCCTGCTGGCCCGCGGTAATCACCAGCGGCGTCTGGTTGCGGTGCGCGGTGTAGATGTTGCCGAGCGCGTTGCCGACGCCGGCGGCCGAATGCAGGTTGATGAAGCCGGCGTTGCGGGTGGCCTGCGCATAGCCGTCGGCCATGCCGATGACGGAGGCTTCCTGCAGGCCGAGCACGTAGTCGATGTCGTCAGGCCAGTCGCTCAGGAACGGCAATTCGGTCGAGCCGGGATTGCCGAACACTTTCTTGATGCCGAACGCGCGCAGCAGAGCGAAGGTGGCGTCCTTGACGGTGGTGGAGGTTTTGGCCGCTCTCACCACGTCGCCGTGCCCTTCATGGTCGGCTGGCCGTCGGCGTTGGCGATCCATAGTTCCGTGCCGGCGCTTCCCTCGCTGGCATTGACCGAGAATTCGGTGCCTTCGAACAGCGGCTGCAGGCCGCGATAGCTGAACTTCTTCGGCGGCATGCCGCCATGAAGCTTTGCCGCGAATTCGACAATCAGCGCGGCCTGCAGCGGGCCATGAAAAATCAGGCCCGGATAGCCCTCCACCTTGGTGACGTAGTCGCGATCGTAATGGATGCGGTGGCCGTTGAAGGTCAGCGCCGAATAGCGAAACAGCAGCACGGGATCGCTGACGTGGGTCTCGCGGTGCCTTGCGACCGGCGCGGGCGGCGGCGCTTTTGCGGCGGGGGCTGCGCCGCCCATGTCGCGGTAGACGATGTCCTGGCGTTCGCGGATCGCCATGCCGCGCGGCGTGGTGATGATGTGTTCGACGGAGACGAAACAAAGCGTGCCGGTCGAGCCGGTCTTGACCGTCACATCGGTGATGCGCGAGGCACGCTTGGACTCGTCGCCGACGCGCAAGGGTTCGAAAAATTCCAGTTCGCCGCCGGCCCACATCCGGCGCGGCAGCGGCACCGGCGGCAGAAAACCGCCGCGGGTGGGATGGCCGTCGGGGCCGAGCATCGACATCGGAAACACCGGTTGCGCCAGGCACCAATGCGTGGTCCAGGGCGCGGCGTCGCCCGCCTTGGGTTCGCCGATGTCCTGGAACAGCGTGGCGCGCAGTCCCTTCACCAGTTGCGCGGTGACGGTGTCGGTCGCTTCCGTTGACTTGCCGATCCACTGGCGGAGATGATCGAGGTCGAGCTTTTCTGCGACGGCTTTATTGTCTGCGACAGCTTGGCTCATAATTTGTTGCTCCGGGCGCGAGCGGTTTTTGGCAGCTCGACGTGCTGGCCGATCGCTGGCACGCCGCCATAGTGCCGTTCCTCACCGACGAAGATCGCGGCGGGCGCGGCATAGCTGATCTTGCCGTTCGGGGTATCGACCTCGATGCGGCGCAGATGCGGATGCACCGCGAGGTCGGCCATGGTGTTGACCTCGCCGAAGGCGATGTCGGCATCGTCCAGCCGCTTCAGGAGATCGACGCGGTTCATCGCGCCAAAACTGTCGGCGACGATCTTGTCGGTGACGGCCCGGTTCTTGACGCGCGCGACCATATTGGCGAGCCGCGGATCATTGGGCAGGTCTGGCTGATCCAGCACCTCGGCGCAAAGCTTCTTCCATTCTCGCTCGCTCTGGATCGAGATCAAAATGCCCTTGCCATCTTTCGAATTGAACACGCCATAGGGCGCGATCGAGGGATGCGCCAGCGCCATCCGCTTCGGTGGATTGCCGGCTTCCGAATTGATCAGCGGCACCGCCATCCAGTCGGCCATCACGTCGAACATGGAGATACGGATGTCGGCGCCCTTGCCGGTGCGCCCCCGCGCGATCAGCGCTTCGAGGATCGCGGCGTGCGCGGTGGCGCCGGTCGAGATATCGACGACGGAGATGCCGACGCGCGACGGGCCTTCCGGGCCACCGGTGATCGAGGCGAGGCCGCTTTCGGCCTGAATCAAGAGGTCATAGGCCTTACGGTCGGCATAGGGGCCGGAGTCGCCATAGCCCGAGATGGTGCAGCAAATCAGCGCCGGATAATCCTTGCGCAGGCGCTCCAGCGAGAAGCCGAGCTTGTCCATCGAGCCGGGCTTGAGGTTTTGCAGCAGCACGTCGGCGCCGGCGATCAGTTCCTCCATCGCCGCGCGGCCTTCCTTGCTGGCGAGGTCGATCACCACCGAATTCTTGCCGCGATTGAGCCAGACGAAATAGCTGCTCTGGCCCTTGGCCGCGGCATCGTAACCGCGGGCAAAGTCGCCCTCGGGGCGCTCGACCTTGATGACATGGGCGCCGGCATCCGCCAGCCGCGAGCTGCAGAACGGGGCGGCGACCGCCTGTTCGACGGCGACGACGATCAATCCTTCAAGCGGCAGCATGTGATCTTCTCAGTAGGAGCGGGGCATGCCGAGCACATGCTCGGACACGTAGGACAGGATCAGGTTGGTCGAGATCGGTGCGACCTGGTAAAGCCGGGTTTCGCGGAACTTGCGCTCGACATCGTATTCTTCGGCGAACGCAAAGCCGCCAAAGGTCTGTACGCAGGCATTGGCCGCATCCCAGGCCGCGTCTGCCGCCAGCATCTTGGCCATGTTGGCCTCGGCGCCGCAATCGAGCCCGGCCTCGTATTTCCGGGTGGCTTCCTTCACCATCAGTTCGGCGGCGCGCATCGACGCATAGGCCTTGGCGATCGGAAACTGAATACCCTGGTTCTGGCCGATCGGGCGGCCGAACACGACGCGCTCCTTGGCATAGGCGGTGGCTTTGGCGATGAACCATTTGGCGTCGCCGACGCATTCCGACGCGATCAGGATGCGTTCGGCATTCATGCCGGACAGGATGTAGCGAAAGCCCTTGCCCTCGTCGCCGATCAGGTTTTCGGCCGGCACCTTCATGTCGGTGAAGAACACTTCCGTGGTGGCGTGATTCATCATGGTGCGGATCGGGCGGATTTCGAGACCGTTGCCCTTGGCTTCGCGCATGTCGACGATGAACACCGACAGACCGTCCGTGCGCTTCTTGGCGTCGTTCCTTCGGCGTGGTGCGCGCCAGCAGGATCATCAGGTCGGAATGTTCGGCGCGGCTGGTCCAGATCTTCTGGCCGTTGACGACGTAATGGTCGCCGTTGAGTTTGGCGACCGTCTTCAGCGACGAGGTATCGGTGCCGCTGGTCGGCTCGGTGACACCGAACGCCTGCAGCCGCAATTCGCCGCTGGCGATCTTCGGCAGCCATTTTGCCTTCTGGGCGTCGTTGCCGTGCCGCAGCAGCGTGCCCATGGTGTACATCTGGGCGTGGCAGCCGCCGCCATTGCAGCCGGCGCGCTGGATCTCTTCGAGGATCGCGGCCGCCGCCGAAAGCTTCAACCCGGCGCCATTGTATTCCTCGGGGATCAGCACCGACAGATAGCCGGCTTCGGTCAGCGCGTTGACGAACTCGGTCGGGTATTTCATCTCGCGGTCGAGCTTGCGCCAGTATTCGCCCGGGAACTGGGCGCAGAGCTTGGCGACGGCGTCGCGGATATCGTGGAATTCGTCTTGTGGTTCGTGCTGGGTCATCGGCGAGACGGGTCAACCATTGAGAGGGAAATTCGACCGCACGCGGAGGAACGGTGGCGAACGCGCGAATGGCGTTCGGCACCCTTTTCTTGAGAGATCACGCCGGCCTTTGCAACTTCAATCGTCCCGCCCGCCTGCATGGCTGCGGCGCGGGCCATGTCAGCCCGGAATACGAACCGGCAGTTGCTCGATGCCGCGGACGAAGCTGGAATAGACCCGCTTCGGCTCGCCGACCACCTCGATGCGCTCGAACCGCTTCAGCATCTCCTGCCACACGATCTTCAACTGCAATTCAGCCAGCCGCATGCCGACGCAGCGGTGAATGCCGAACCCGAACGACAGATGAGTGCGGGGCCGGGCGCGGTCGATGATGAACTCTTCAGGCCTGTCGATGCCTTCCTCGTCGCGGTTACCCGAGACATACCACATCACGACGCGGTCGCCCTTTTTGATCTTCTTGCCGCCGACTTCGGTGTCGACCAAAGCGGTGCGCCGCATATGCGCCAGCGGCGTCTGCCAGCGGATCACTTCCGGCACCATGGTGTCGATCAGCGCGTGATTGTCACGCAGCTTCTGGTACTGGTCGGGATGCTCGTTCAGCGCCAGCACCGAGCCGCTCATGGTGTTGCGGGTGGTGTCGTTGCCGCCGACGATCAACAGGATGATGTTGCCCATCAAATTGTCGGGGTCCATGTGCCGCGTCGCGTCGCTGTGCGCCATCATGGAGATCAGGTCGTTGCGCGGCGGCGCGTTGACGCGCTCGTTCCACAGTCTGGTGAAATAGGCGGCGCACTCGTCCATTTCCTGGCGACGCTGCTCGGCGGAATTCGACGACGCCACTCTTGGGCAGCGCGGTCGAGACATCGGACCAGCGCGTCAGCTTGCGGCGTTCCTCGAACGGAAAGTCGAACAATGTCGCCAGCATCTGCGTGGTCAACTCGATCGATACCCGTTCGACGAAATTGAAGGTCTCGTTGCGCGGCAGATTGTCGAGTACTTTAATGGCGCGCTCGCGGATCAGCTTTGCCAACTCGTCCAGATGGGTCGGCGTGAACATCGGCGACACCGTCTTGCGCTGCGACGAGTGCTTTGGCTGATCCATCGCGATGAAGCTTGGGTAGTCGTAGCCGGGCGGAACGTCGCGGATCGAGATGCCGCCCAGCGTGGAGTCGGACGAGAAGATGCCATGGTTGGTATCGACATGCATGATGTCGTTGTATTTGGTCACCGACCAGTAGGGCTCGATCGGCGCGTTGGTGCAATAATGCACCGGCTCTTCCTTGCGCAGCCGCTCGAACCAGGGCCACAGCGTGTCGTTCTGGAACAGTCTTGGCGCGCCGGGATGAAAGTCCTTCAGTGGCGTGGAATAGGCCTCTTCACGCGCGGCGCGCAGAAGTTCAGCCTTGTCGGCCCTGATGGAGGTCTGGACGTTCATCTGTTCATCCCTGGAAGTTAGGGTTTAGCTCGCAATGCGAACCGGCAGGGTCTCGTAGCCCTTTACAAAACTCGAATACACCCGCTTTGGTTCGCCCACCATCTCAATATTGTCGAAACGCTTGAGGATTTCTTCCCAGATAATCTTCAATTGCAGTTCCGCCAGGCGGATCCCGACGCAACGGTGGATGCCGAAGCCGAACGAGATATGGGTGCGCGGCCGGACGCGGTCGATGATGAAGTCGTAGGGACGGTCGATGACCTCCTCGTCGCGGTTGCCCGAGACGTACCACATCACCACCTTGTCGCCCTTCTTGATCTGCCGTCCCCGGAATTCGAAGTCCGACAACGCGGTGCGGCGCATATGCGCCAGCGGCGTCTGCCAGCGGATCACCTCGGGCACGAAGCTGTCGATCAGCGCGTGATTTTCACGGAGCTTCTGGTACTGGTCCGGATTCTTGGCCAGGGCGTAGATGCTGCCCGACAGCGTGTTGCGGGTGGTGTCGTTGCCGCCGACGATCAGGAGGATCAGATTGCCGAGGAAATTCTTCGGGTCCATGTCGCGGGTGGCGTCGCTGTGCGCCATCATCGACAGCAGATCGCTCTTCGGCGGCTGATTGATGCGCTCTTTCCAGAGCCTGCCGAAATACTGCGCGCATTCCATCAGTTCGGCCTGGCGCTCGTCCTCGGTGGCGACGACGCCGTCGGGGCCGGGCAGGGTGGTGGCGACATCGGACCAGCGCGTCAGCTTGCGGCGGTCTTCCCAGGGGAAGTCGAACAACACGGCCAGCATCTGTGTGGTCAGTTCGATCGAGACCTTGTCGACCCAGTCGAACACTTCGTTCTTCGGCAGGTTGTCGAGGCATTCGGCCGAGCGTTTGCGGATGTTGATCGCCAACTGATCGAGATGGGTCGGCGTGAACATCGGCGCCACCGTCTTGCGCTGCGCCGAGTGGCGCGGCTGGTCCATCGCGATGAAGCTCTCGCGGCGGAGGTCAGGATCGACGTCGCGGATGGTGATGCCGCCGAGCGACGCCGCCGACGAGAACACCGCATGGTTGGTCTCGATGTCCATGATGTCGTTGTATTTGGTCACCGACCAGTACGGCCCGAACAGGCTGTCCTTGCAGTAATGCACGGGATCTTCGCGGCGCAGCCGGTCCAGATACGGCCAGAACGAGTCGGTGCGGTAGAGTTCGGGATGGCTGACGTCGAACTCAGCGAGCGGCAGCGAATTGGCCTTGTCGCGCGCGGCGCGCAGGTGCGAATCCCCTGACTGTTCGATCGTTCCGTGCATGTGGCGTCTCCTGATGGCGTCCCGCCTGGCTAGTCCCGGAGGGCAATGTTTTACCCAATTACATTCCATCGTGGGGGCCAGAGCAAGCGGGAGTTTGCCGCAGCCACGGTATACCAGAGACATCCCGGCCGGGTCGTTTTTTGGTCCGTTTTGGGGCCGTGACAAGCGCATTTCGAGAGAATAAGCCTGTAGCCCACAAAGCCGTCCAGATGTGAGGCCGCCCTACCATGATCCCCAACGCGTACCGGATGTTCAACTTCGATCTCGGCGAGACCGCGGATGCAATTCGCGAGACCGTTCATGCCTTCTCCAGCAACGAGATCGCGCCGCGCGCCGCCGAGATCGACAAGAGCAACCAGTTTCCGCGCGATCTCTGGCCGAAGATCGGCGCGCTCGGCCTGCACGGCATTACCGTCGAGGAGGAATATGGCGGAACGGGTCTCGGCTATCTCGAACACTGCATCGCGGTCGAGGAAATGTCGCGGGCATCGGCCGCGGTCGGATTGTCCTACGGCGCCCATTCCAACCTCTGCGTCAACCAGATCCGCCGCAACGGCAACGAGGCGCAGAAGCGCAAGTATCTGCCGAAGCTGATTTCCGGCGAACATGTCGGCTCGCTGGCGATGTCGGAAACCGGCTCCGGCTCCGACGTGGTGTCGATGAAGACCCGCGCCGACAAGAAGGGCGACCGTTACGTTCTCAACGGCAGCAAGATGTGGATCACCAACGGCCCGGTCGCCGACACGCTGGTGGTTTATGCCAAGACCGATCCGGAGGCAGGCCCGCGCGGCATGACTGCCTTCATCATCGAAAAGGGCATGAAGGGATTTTCCACCGCGCAAAAGCTCGACAAGCTCGGCATGCGCGGCTCCGACACCTGCGAACTGGTGTTCGAGGATTGCGAGGTGCCGGAAGAGAACGTGCTCAATGAAGTCGGCCGCGGCGTCAACGTGCTGATGTCCGGTCTCGACTACGAGCGCGCGGTGCTGGCCGCGGGTCCGATCGGCATCATGCAGGCCTGCATGGACGTGGTGCTGCCTTACGTGCATGAGCGCAAGCAGTTCGGCCAGCCGATCGGCACCTTCCAGCTGGTGCAGGGCAAGCTCGCCGACATGTACACCACCATGAACGCCTCGCGCGCCTATGTGTATGCGGTGGCGAAGGCCTGCGACCGCGGCGAGACCACGCGCGAGGACGCCGCCGGCGCGATCCTCTATGCCGCCGAGAAGGCGACGCAGTGCGCGCTCGACGCGATCCAGTTGCTGGGCGGCAACGGCTACATCAACGACTATCCGACCGGGCGCCTGTTGCGCGACGCCAAGCTCTATGAAATCGGCGCCGGCACCAGTGAGATCCGCCGCATGCTGATCGGACGGGAGCTGTTCGAGAAGTCAGCCTGAGGCGGCGTCAGGCCGAAAGCGCCATTGGGCCGGTCGACCAGGTCTGCAGGGGCTGATAGGAGCCGACGGTCGTCACCTTCGAGCCCTTCGGCAACAGCGCCAGCAGTTCCTCGTCGATTCCGGGGTCTCCGAGGTCGACAGTGACGAGCAGCAGATAGTGGTTGAGCTGCGACCAGACGCCGGTGCCGAGCAACTCGATGCTGGAGACGTTGGCTTGCCGGTGCGGCGGCCGCTTCGGCACCGATGCGAGGTATGGCGAGACGGCGTCGAGGAATTTCTGGCGCGCCTTTTCTTCCTCGGCCATCTGGATGTCGGTCGGCGACGAACCGTTGCCGGAGGTCTCGAGTTCGCCGGTGGGTGGCAGGTCGATGCTGATAGCCAGTGTGGTCGCCATGAGACTTTCCTCCCTGACAAGCGGCGGGCACGCGTCGCGATGGCGGCAGCGCCTCATTCGAGAGGTCTGCCGCGCCCTCGCGGGTGCAGCGACTTCACCGGTAGCAGGATGACAAGCGGGCCAACGTAAGGTGGTTCACTAAAACCAAAAAATATCGGCGCCGCTCCGGATGCGCAGCTCCGCGTCCTAGCTGGCCGGTCGCTGCGCCGCCCAACGGCGGTATTGCCGCGTCCGAAACGCGGTCGCGAGCTGTTGCTGGATCAAAGCACGCAGCGGCGATACCGCGGGATTCGGCGCCTTGCCCCGGCTGAGTTTGCGCAACTGGAATTTGACCGCAGCCATGCTGGCGAGGGAAGCGAACACCTTGTTGTTCCAGGTGATCGGCTGAAGCGCCGGAGCGTTGTCCTTGCCGAGACGCCAGTCGCGCGGCAAATGCGGATCGATCGCCAGCGCGGTGCCGATGCCGACCATGTCGACGCCGGCGCCGAGCACCTGCTCGGCCACCGCCCGGCGGCGGATGCCGCCTGTGACCATCACAGGCATCTTCGCGATCTTCTTGATGTCTTCGGCGAATTCGAGGAAATACGCCTCGCGCGCCAGTGTCCGGCCGTCGCGGGATTGTCCCTGCATGGCCGGAGCTTCGTAGCTCCCGCCGGATAGTTCGACGAGATCCACGTCCAGCTGGTTGAGCATTTCCACCACCTGACGCGCGTCGTCGGTGCTGAAGCCGCCGCGCTGAAAATCCGCGGAATTGAGTTTGACGGCGACCGCGAAGCCGGGAGAGACGACTGCGCGAACCGCCTTGACGATTTGCAGCAGCAGGCGCGCCCGGTTCTCCAGCGAGCCGCCCCACGCATCGGTTCTTCGATTGGTGAGCGGCGACAGGAATTGACTGAGCAGGTAGCCGTGCGCGGCGTGGATCTCCACGCCGGTGAAGCCGGCCTGCTCGCCCAGTTGCGCCGTCCGCGCAAAGCGCTCGATCACCTCTTCAATCATCGCCGATGTCATGGCCACGGGAACCGCAAAACGACTGGACATCTTGCCGAGGTCGATTGCGACCGCTGAAGGTGCGACGGTCTGCTGCCCGAGATTGGCCTGCATCTGGCGACCGGGATGGTTGATCTGAAGCCAGAACTGCGCGCCCTTGGCGCGGCCGATCGCGGCCCAGCGCTTGAACTTGTCCAGATGCCTGTCGTCTTCCAGCACGACGCCGCCAGGCCCGGTCATGGCGCGTCCATCGACCATCACATTGCCGGTGAGGATCAGGCCGGCTTCGCCATCCGCCCAGGACTGGTACAGCCGCATCAAGTCGGGGGAGGGTGCCTGATCCCTGTCCGCCATGTTCTCTTCCATGGCGGCCTTGGCGATGCGGTTGGCGATGACCGAACCGTTGGGCAGCGTCAGCTTCTCAAACATTTTCATGAAACACTTTCGGCAAGCATCTGGGTTCAGGAAGATCTTGGATGGATCGTTGCGCGACCCTACCCTTAAAGTTAACTTTAAGGTCAACAGCCTTTTCGAGGTCACGCATGAGAATCGGCGAACTGGCGGAACGCAGCGGCCTGGCCGCTTCCCGTATCCGGTTTACGAGCAGCGCGGCCTGATCAGCGCCGTCGAGCGCAACGCTCAACTGCTCGCCATCGAGACCATCGAGAGCAAGCTCGAGGGATTGACGTGCGACGACAACAAGAAGCGGGTACTGAAGCGTTTTCGCAAGCGGAGCGCTTCGCTGTAGGTGCAAGCGGACACCGGCCTGAACGACGCGACTTGCAAAAGAGGTAAAGAAGTCACTAACGGGCCAGCGCATTTCTACCGCGCCAAATCAATAAAAATGCAGTCGCTGTCTGCTAGACTGGCGCCATGTCGCAGGCAATTGACCTCAGCAAACCACCGGTACACGAACTTCGGGCCTCGCTCCGCATGACGGTCGGGGCGTTGCTCGTTTCGACGGCGGCACCGGTCGTGGCATTCGCGGCCTACATTGCGTTCTGGAGCCTGGTGCCGGCGTATTCGGCCAGCACCGTGATCGCAGATTTAGAGACGACCCTCACGCTCCGCTTCTATTACATCTGGGACGAACAAGCCGACCACGGTCGCTACCTCACCATGAGCACGCCGGGCGGCTCGACCAAAATCGCGATGACGGCGTTCGATTGGGCGCACAACAGCCGCACCAGCATTTACGTCACCCCCGAGCACAAGATCGGCATCATTGGTCCGATCGGCGACGATTACCTGACATCACTCGATCCGCTGCAAACGGTGACGGCAAAAGGGCCGTCGTACAATTGGTCCTATCTGGGCGCATTCGATTTTCAATTGCTGGAAGGCAATGGACGGCGGCTTCGCTTTGTCAGCGCGGCGGAGCAGGACGAGTGCATCCCGATGGTAGGCGCCGACATCGAGGCCGATCAGGTCCGCAAGATGGCGCGTCGGCGCAACTGCGACCACTACGTCGCTCCCGCCGAAAAATAGCCGGTCCGCCGCCGCGTCAGAAGACGGACCGGCCGCGGCACTGGAAAAAGGAAGCCCGCCGACCGGGCGGGCGAAGTTTCGGGAGGAAACGCCCTGACATGGACGCCAAGGCAATGTCAGTGATTCGCTCGCTAACGCCAAGGTAGTAAAACTACAGGTATCGCTACGTGCCCGGGCCGCGGTTGTGTGGCGGCCAGCCGGGGGCAAGCCGGTTTCCGCTAACGCGGCCTGCCGGGCCGGATCAGGCGCTACCTGCGCGCGCCTTTCCGCGATCGAGCGGCTTCGAGCGGCGCCGCGTCGGCGGGTTGCAGATCCCAGACCGCCTGCATCGCCGAAAAGGCATGCGAGATCACGCCTTCATGACGCCGGGACCTGAGGCAGGCAAAGGAAAGGTCGCAGGTCAGCGCCACCTTGTCGGCAATGACGAATTCCCGCTTGCGGGTGATGCGGTCCAGAATGCCGTCGCGGGCGAGGCCGAGACAAATGCCGGATTCGACAAAGCCGATCACGGCTTCCTCCTGGTCGGTGAACCCGACACGCTTCGGCAGCGCGCCGAGCGGTCGAAAGACATCGTCCACAAGCCGCCGATGCGCCGAGTGGGGCGGCGTCGCCAGCCAGGGCAGGCCGGCGAGGCCGGCCCAGTCCTTGCCCAACACCTTGTCGCGCCATGCCGCGGGGGCGATCACGCGGTAGTCGTAGCTCATCAGCGGTGCGAGCTGGAACTTGCCGTCGACGATGCTGCGTTCGGGCGGCGTCCTGGACGCCGGCAGGGCCGCGGGCGTGGCATCGATATAATATCCGACGTCGAGTTCGCCCTTGCCGATCTGAGCCAGCACATCGTCGCTCATGCCGTAGCGCAGGAAGACCTCGGTCTTCTGCAGCGAGGTGGCGAGGCTGCGCACGAACGAGCCGAGCCGGATGAATTCGGGCTCCAGGATGGTGCCGACGCGCAGCGTTCCTCGCGGCTGTTCTCGAAGCTGGTCCGCCATCGTCCTGAAATCCGAGATCGACGATACCGCCTTGTGCGCCAGCGGCAGCAGGGCGGCTCCGGCCTCGGTCAGGGTGAAGCCGCCGGGGGTCCGGTTGAAAAGCTGCAACCCGATGCTTTCTTCCAGCGCCTTGAGCTGCAGGCTGACGGCAGGCTGAGTCAGGTGCAGCGACGTCGCGGCGCGCGAAACGGTGCCTTCACGGGCGACCGTGATGAAACAGCGCAAGGCTTGGGTCCGCGGCAGGTCATTCATTTGAAACGCTTATACACGGCGTACGCCCAAGAGTCACATTTTTTATCTATGAAACCCTGCGTTGTTGTCGGGGAGCAGGCTACGGAACACCCACAGTCGTCGTCCTGAGGAGCGCGTAGCGCGTCTCGAAGGATGGCCGCACAATTCATCCTTCGAGGCTCGCTGCGCTCGCACCTCCAGCGACAACGGCGGAGCCGTTGCGCGGGGATGACGGGTTGAGATGACGTCAGGGGGCGTCACTCCGGCAGGTTGTTGACCTTGTGCACCCAGGCGCGGACGTCGCCGAGCACGACTGGCAGCACTTCCTTGACGTCCTGCACGGTCATGCCGGCCTTGATCCTGGGATCGTAGAGCAGGTTCAGGATGTACTGGTCGTAGATGTCGAAATAACCCATCGACACATTGTCGTTGAACATGGTCCACGGCACGGTCGAGGTATCGTTGATCGGTCCGAGCGACTGCAGCAGTTCCTCATAGCCGCAATCGAAGAAGACGAAGTCGCCATTGTCGACGGTGAGGATGACGTCGGAATGCTCGATCTCGAATTTCTCGTTCTTGCGAAAGCCCGACAGGCATTGCGGATCGAGCGAGGAGCGGATCTCCTTGGCGCGTTCGCTGCCGTAGAAGGTCGCGATGGTGCGGTTGAGGTCGCGGTCGCGCACCAGCTTGACCAGCACGTTGGCGTCGTCGTTGCTGGCGGTCATGGCGATGTCGAGGTGCTGAACTTTCGCGGCGATATCGGCCACGATCTTTGCTAACTGCACCTTGCGGTCGGCGCGGTTGCCGTCGGCAAACACCCGCACCGGCGTGTCGTATTTGCGGATGCGGTCGACGCGGCCGGCGAGATGATATTCGGCGCCGAACGCGGTCTTGAAAAAGCCCTCGACGATCTCGCTGTCGGTGAAAACCTTCTTCTCGGTGCGCTGACGCTGCACGACGCCGGGAATTTCGCCGGCGGCCGCCGGTAGCGCGCCAAATTCGCCGGCCGTCATGGCAGCGAGAGCGGCTGCAAAGGTCCAAAGATAAAGATGTCGGGAATATCGGCGCATTGCAACGACGCTGCCGCAATCGGGGCGTGTGCGCAAGGCTCGATCGGTGTCCGCGCAGCAAAGCGGCGTGAGTTCCCGCCTTAGTTCTTCACGATGACGGTGGTGCCGACCGAAACCCGGCCATAGAGATCGGTGACGTCGTCATTGGTCATGCGGAAGCATCCGGAGGAGACCGCCTGTCCGATCGTCTCGGGTTCGTTGGAGCCGTGGATGCGGTACAGCGTCGATCCCAGATACATCGCGCGCGCGCCGAGCGGATTGTCGATGCCGCCGTTCATGTGCCGCGGCAGGTCGGGCCGCCGCGCCAGCATCTGCGACGGCGGGGTCCAGCTCGGCCATTCCTTCTTCGCAGTGATGCGATGGGTTCCGCTCCAGCGGAAACCGTCGCGGCCGACGCCGATGCCGTAACGCAGCGCCTGGCCATTGGGCAGCACCAGATAGAGCCGTCGCTCGGAGGTGTTGATGTAAATGGTGCCGGGCGCGTATTCCCCGGTAAAGTTCACGGTGGTGCGCGGGATCGGGCTCGACCCGCCGCTGCCGCTCCGGAAGAAATTGGGGCCGCCGCCCATGATGTCGCGCGAGTCCGTTTCCTGGGCCTGCGCCTGGCCGGCAACCGCCAGGACCGTCACCGCCGCAAACAGCAAAGCCAGAAGCCGGGTCATTTTCTTCCTCGCGAAATGATCAAATCGATGGGTCGAGACAGGCCATAATTGCTGCGATTTCGCAAGCAACGAGGCCGTGAGTGCGGCATTTTCGGTTCGCCCGGTTAAAAAAGGTAATAGGCCGCGGGCCGACAGCTCTTTAAGCCATGGCTGCATTGTGCGGCTAAACCTTTGACGAAACGTGCGAAGAATGATTGATCTTCGCCACCTTTACAGAACAATACGGATGGGAGCGAGACCATGAACGGTGCGGAAAGTCTGGTGCGGACATTGGTCGCAGGCGGCGTCGACGTCTGCTTCGCCAATCCAGGCACGTCGGAGATGCACTTCGTCGCCGCGCTGGACCGGGTCGAGGGGATGCGTTGCGTGCTCGGCCTGTTCGAGGGCGTGGTGACGGGCGCCGCCGACGGCTATTACCGCATGAAGGGCTCGCCGGCCTCGACGCTGCTGCACCTCGGGCCCGGCCTCGCCAACGGCCTTGCCAACCTGCACAACGCCAAGAAGGCCAATTCCGGCATCGTCAACATCGTCGGCCAGCACGCGGTCTACCATATCGGCTTCAACGCCCCGCTGACCTCCGACATCGAGGGCCTGGCGCGGCCGATGTCGGCCTGGGTGCGGACCTCGCCGAACGCCAAGTCCGTCGCCGCCGACGGCGCCGCCGCGATCGCCGCGGCCAAGAGCGCGCCGGCGCAGATCGCGACCCTGATCCTGCCCGCCGATACCGCCTGGAACGAGGCCGACGGCATCGCCCAGGTGCCGGCGGAAAGCCAGCGCGCCAATTATTCCTCCGCGGCCATCGACAATGCCGCCAAGGTTTTGCGCGGCGGCGGCGCGCAGACGTTGCTGCTGATGACCGGCGCGGCGCTGACCGAACAGGGGCTGGCGCTGGCGGCGCAGATCGCCGGCAAGACCGGCTGCAAGGTGATGGGCCAGACCTACAATCCGCGCATGGCGCGCGGCAAGGGCCGGTTCGCGATCGACCGCATTCCCTATGTGATCGAGCTGGCGCTGCCGATCCTGAAAGACTTCAAGAACATCATTCTGGTCGAGGCCAACGACCCCGTGGCGTTCTTTGCCTATCCGAACAAGCCGAGCATGCTCAAGCCTGATGGCTGCGAGGTGCATCGCATGACGTCAGGGGCGGAAAATTCCGTCGCCGCGCTGGAAGCGCTGGCTTCCGCGCTCGGCGCCAAGCCGGCCGACCGCCAGCCGCAAAAGCTGGTCGACATTGCAAAACCGACCGGCGCGCTGACCCATGCCTCGATCGCGCAGGCGCTGGCGATGGCGATCCCGGAAAACGCCATCGTGGTCGACGAATCCATCACCACCGGCCGCGGCTTCTTCCCGCCGACGGCGGCCGCCGCGCCGCACGACTGGCTGCAGAACATGGGCGGCTCGATCGGCTTCTCGACCCCGGTTGCAACCGGCGCCGCGGTGGCCTGCCCGGACCGCAAGGTGATCTGCATGGTCGGGGACGGCAGCGCGATGTACACGCTGCAATCGCTGTGGACCCAGGCGCGCGAAGGTCTCAACGTTGTCACGATCGTGTTCGCTAATAAGATCTACCAGATCCTGCGTGGCGAATTCGACGGCGTCGGCGCAGGCCTGCCGGGACAGCGGGCGATGGACATGCTGAAGCTCGATCGTCCCGATCTCGACTTCGTCTCGCTGGCGAAGGGCATGGGCGTACCGGGCCGCGCGGTCGCCAATGTTGACGATTTCAACAAGGCGCTGGCGGAAGCCATCGCCGAGCCGGGCCCGCGGCTGATCGAAGTCCAGATGTAGGAGCGGGCGTCCCCGCTCTCTGGGAGTGGAGGCGTCATGCAGACCGAACTGAACAAGGTCGTCACAGCCCTCCACGAATTTTACGCGCACGAAGCCTTTCTGCTCGAGAAGGATCTCGGCGAGCGCACGCTGACGCACCGGTTGGCGGTGCATGTCGAAAGAGAGTTCCCGGGCTGGGAGGTCGATTGCGACTATGACCGGCTCGGCGACCGCACCTTGCGGCTGCCGCATGGCACGATCATCTCGACCGACGATCATCTCGGAAAATCTGTTTATCCCGATATCGTCGTGCACCAGCGCGCGATCCCCAACAACCTGCTCGCGGTCGAGGTGCGCAGGGCCGGCAATCACCAGCCGGTCGAGCACGACCAGCACAAACTGCGGGCGCTGACCGATCCGCATCTGTGGTTCGCCTACTGGATCGGTGTGTTCCTGACGCTCGGCAAAAAACAGGTCACGGTGTCGGAAGTCTATACCAGCGGCCATCTCGACCCGGCGCTGACGGCCTGGTTTTCCGAGCGGCTGAAGGAAGCGGGCGTGGGGTGAGGGCCCTCCAGTGCCTCAGTCGGCCAACTCTTGCCGCTGATTAGACAAATTGTCAGCAAATTGCGGCCAAAGCCGGATTCAAACATCCCCCTCAACGTTGAGTGCGTGAGGGGAAATCATGACCTACAGGATCGTCGCGGAACGGGGAAACGAGACCGTCAGGATGGACAGGGCGAGTTCGTTGATGGCCGTGGCCAAGGCGCGGGTGTGGGCCAGCGAGGGTTGGCACGTCACCATCATCGTTCATGATCAGGTGCATCTGGCGCCCGCCGACAGCAATCGTCTGCTCGAGGCCTGCGCTTAAACGCGCGGCGATTTACGTACGCGGCTTCACGATCGCCGCAGAAGCCGGTCGACGGGTTTCATGCTCTTGATATGAACCCGTTTGCCGCCGGTCATCGACAGACCGAGCTTACGGCCAATCAACAGTCCCGCCACCACCAGCAAACACCAGACCGGCAGGAAAAACAGCGTCAGGATCCCGGCGTCTTCCGGTTCGGTTCGCAGCAACCATTTGACGACGCCGATCGGCGCCAGCAATCCAATCGCGCCACCGGCGAGGCTGGCGATGGTCAGGACAAGTTTCCCAAAATTCATCGGCCGCTATTTCCGCATCAGGACGCGGGCTTCGCGATAGAGATGCGAAAAGCAGATCACCAGCGAACTCACCAGCACGAAGGTGGCGAAGCTGTCGTAGTCGGCAGCGGTGAGCGGATTGAACTCGAAGTGCGGCGGCATGAACGCCCACCACACCACCGGGATCGCCAGCAGCGCCGCAAAGGTGCCGGCCGGCGCGCCGCCGAGCAGGCTCACCAGCAGGATCGCCGGAATGAAGCCCGCGAAGTAAGTCGTCGTGCCGAATGACGCGATGATCTCCTGCATCGTCGCCGCAAACACCACCGCCGCGACCGCGGCCGCGAAGGCCGAGAGCGACCAGGGCTGCAGCCTGGGCAGGTAGTCCGTCCTGTTGCGCACCAAATTCCCCCAAAATCGGATGCCGGGAGCCGGAGGCTATCCAAACGGGAACCCAAATAAAAGCCCTGCCGCGGCCGGGTTCGTCAGATTTTAAAGGCAAAGTCCGGCCGCCGCCGTCCACGAATTTTGTGAGTGCAGTGCGGCCAATGACGTGAACACCGGATGACTACGGGGACGTCGAATTGGGATTCATCTTCGTGGGTAAATCAACGAAGCTTCAATGATTGGAGCGGAGATTCGTGCTTGTCTCGAACATGCAACGCGAATCGACGTTGATCACGGGGAGGAATGGATGCGCAGGCACTTCGGTTTGACGGCGACATCGACGGCCGAACGCGAGGGATCGATCAGGGTGTCCGATGCGGCGCCGATCGCGGTGGCATTGGCCCCCGCGGCGTCCAACATTCCCCCGGATAATTCCGCGGAGCTGAAGCTCTCTTCACTGCCGTTCGCACCCGCAAGCTGGCGCGGATGTCACGGGCGGCGATCCGTCTCGGCGGAATGAAAGCCGGCGGCGTCTTGAGCGGTTCCTGACCGATTTATTGGTATTTCCGATGACGCAGACGCGCTTGGTGTAATGTCTGTAACACTGAGTGCGGAACACCAACTTGTTTCACCGGAACCCAAAAATATAGCGGGACAGTTCCGGCACCATCATCGCGCGACATGGGTTGGTTCTTCACAACGGAAGGAGCAAACCATGCGCAAGACAGCACTCGCGCTCGCCGCTGTTGCGGCACTGGCAACCACCGCCATCGGTCCCGCCGAAGCGCGCGGCGGCAGGAACGCCGCCATCGGGTTCGGAATCGCAGCCGGCGCCCTCGGCGCGGCAGCAGCGACCAGCGCCTACAAATAGCTACTATGACAACGGTTACGGCTACGGCCCGCGCTACGAGTATAATGACGGCCCGTACTACGACACCGCGCCGCGCGTCTATCGACGTGGCTTCCACCACTATGACAACTGGTAACGCCAGTTGAAGAAGAGCCCGGAGTGATCCGGGCTTTTTCTTTTGGCGAGTTACTGATGAAGGATCCTGCGATGGACTCGCGAGGCCTCCGGTTGCCGGTGTGGGTCAGGGATGCCGTGCGAATGTCAGCGGGCATCAGATCTTCCCGGCGCAATAAAGCAACTTTCGGCTTCCCACGGCGTTGTTGGGTATGAATTTTGAAATCCGAGAAAAGCCTCCCGTCACCAAGGTCGAGCGGGAAGTCAAAGAAAGAAAAATCGCGCTGGGACGCGGAACGGAATCTCGTCGACTTGAAGAAGTCCGACGATGCTTTTCGCGCCAACTTCGAGCGGTTGAAGGCCGAGCGACGGGCCAGGGAAAAAAGCGACGCGTAAGCGATCTCGCCGAGTGCGGATGTACCCCGCACCGATAACAAGGCTCCCGGACCTAAGCCGGGGGCCTTTTGCGTTTGATCGAGAAGCCTGGGGGCTTTTCAGGCGCGCGCACCACTTCCCCGTGGGGGAAGTACATTACTATCAGGAACAGGAACGAAATTCAGAGGGACGTCTGGTGGGCGCACAAGGGATCGAACCTTGGACCTCTCCCGTGTGAAGGGAACGCTCTCCCGCTGAGCTATGCGCCCGGGAATTTGGCCCGAAATTGGGGGCCGTCAGAGCCCGCGATTTACGTTTTGCGGACCCTTGGTGTCAAGCAATAGTCGGCCCTGAAGCGGGGTGAGATTGGCGACGCCGGCCCCGTTTTCGGGCGCCATTTCTACTTTGCATGGGGTTGTTTTCGCGATTTTGTTTCTGGTGCCCCGGAAACCGGCTCGCGTGAAGAAAAGGTAAAACGAAGGGCAGGGGTATTACGCCCCCTGCTGGCGGGCGCGGGAGGCGTGGGATTGCAGGGCGCGGATGCGTTCGGCCAGCGTGCCGCCGCCTTCGGAAGGGCCCACGGACGGGGCGGCGCCGTTGCCGGCGATGTCGTTGGCGGGTTTGGCCGGGGTTTTCGGGGCCGCCGGTTCCGCGGCCAGCATGGCTTCGATCGCCGAATTCGGGCCCTCGAGCTGCATCGCCAGCTTGGCGACTTCGGCGGCGATGTCGTTGATGCGCTCGCGCAGCAGCGCGTTTTCCATCCGCTCGGTGGCCCAGGAGCTTTCGGCCTGCTGCTGGATCGCGTTGATGTCGCGCTGCAGTTTGGCGCGTTCGTCGCGGGTCGCGCGAAGCTGTTCCTCGACGGCGGCCTTCTCGGTGCGCAATTTCTCGATCGCGGCCGAACTGGCGCCGCTCGACGATACCGTCGCGACCTCGTTGCGAAGGTCCATCATGATGCGCTCGGCGGCCGCGTTGGCCTGCTTGAGCTGGTTGTTTTCATATTCGCGCTCGGCCAGCAGTTTGCCCTGGGTGGCGAGCCGGCCTTCCAGGTCGCCGACGCGGTTGCCGAGCATCTCGGCTTCCTTGACCTGGACGATCAACTGGCGGTCGAGATCGTTCACGCGCTGGCTGAGGTTTTCGACGCGGCTGCGCGCCTCGTTAAGTTCGCGCGTCGCGTTCTCGGATTCGGTTTGCTCCTGCGCGAGCCGGGCTTGGGTTGCGGAAAATTCCTTTTCGGCGTCGCCGACGCGGTTCTTGAGTTCTTCGATCTGCGTACGCACCGCGACCAGTTCGACCTGGCGGCTGTCCGCCATCATCGAACGGTCGGACAGTTCGTGGTTGATCCTGGCGAGTTCGGCCTGTTTGTCGGTCAGCGCGGTTTCGGCTCCGCGCAGCATCTCGGTCTTGGCCGCGAATTCCTCTTCGGTGGCGCGCAACTGCTCCTTCACCGCCTTCTCGCGGGCTTCGAGCGAGAAGATCGTGGCGTTCTTTTCGCCAAGCTCGATCTTCATGCGATTGATCGCATCGGATTTCTTGCCGAGTTCGGCGAGCTGGCTGGTGGTCTTGTTGCGGAGCTGATCGACGCTCATCTCGAGCCGCCGCGCCGACATCGCGAATTCCGCGCGCAACTGGTCCTTGTCGGCCTGGATTTCAGCCATCGACAGCGGCGTCGCCGCTTCCAGCCGCCGGGTCGTCAGCCGCACCGCGCGGTTATGCACCAGCGGCACGATCATCAGGCCAAACAGCATCGAGACCAGAAAACCGATCGCCAGATACATGATCGGTTCGATCATGGATGGTCACTCCGCACCAAAAGGAATTTGTTAATCACAATGCCATGGCGGACCGGCCCAAGGCCAGCCCATTGCCGCGTTAACCTGAATCCGCGTGGCCGGATACTTCGATGCCAGGACGCTTCTGCTTTTTCGTCCGGAACCGGCTCAGAACGGGTTCCAGGTCGCGCGCGGCGTAAACTTGAGATAGCCGATGTTGGCGCCGAGCCGCAGGCCGATACCGGAACGGATCGGCACCAGCACGATGTTGTTGGCGGTCAGCGCGGTCATGCCGAAGCCGCCGACGATATAGGCGGAGCCGTCGATGCCGGCGAAGCGCTGATAGATCGCGTTGGTGGCGGGCAGGTTATAGACCAGCGTCATGGTGCGTGCGCCGTCGCCGCCCCAGTCGAAGCCGACCGACGGTCCCTGCCAGTACACCCGCAAGTCACCGGCATTCTTGGTGTAGAGCGTGCCTTCGCCGTATCGCAGGCCCGCGACAAACGCGCCGCTGCCTTCCTCGCCGAGCACATAGCCATTGGGCAGGCCCCATTGGCTGACCGCGCGCTCGATGATCGAGGCAAGGCCGCGCGAGACGTTGCCGAAGAATTTGTGCCCGGCGTTGACCAGTTCGTCCGGTCCGAAGGTCGCAGGGCCTTGTTGGGGTGGCGGCGGTAAAGGTTGCGGCTGCTGCGACGGCAGCGGCTGCACCTGTTGCGGCGGGGGCAGCGGTTGCACCTGCACCTGCTGCGCGGCGGCCGACATGGTCCAGCACATCAGCGCGGCAAGCGTCACCGCGGCAAGGCGTGAAACAAAAATCATCAATGAACCCCTGGTATCGAAATTCTGGCCGCCGTTCCTTAACCTGACGCCAACATGCACGGCTCTAGGTTGCGCCCAGTGTCCCCTCGACTCGTTTGTTATCGGTATCAACTATGACGGCAGAACGGCAGGAAAGATACGGTTTGCGCCCCGGAACGGCCTTTTTTGCCTTGCTGTCCGGCATTTTCGTCGCGTTCAGCGTTGATTTTACCGCTTCGGCCCAGACCACCGAAAGGGTGATCGTGAGCCGCTATTCCGGTCTTGCGATCGAGGGTTTCGATCCCGTGGCCTATTTCACCGACCAGCTGGCCACCCAGGGCGTGCCCGATTTCGAGGCCTCCCAGGCTGGCGCGGTCTGGCGCTTCCGCAACGAGGGCAACCGGGCCTCGTTCGTCTCCCATCCCGAGATCTACGGGCCGCAGTTCGGCGGTTACGACCCGGTCGATCTGGGGCGAGGGGTGACCTATGCCGGGAACCCGCGCTTCTGGCTGATCGTCGACCAGCGGCTTTATCTGTTCGGCCGCGAGGACAGCCGCGATGCCTTTGCCGCCAACTCGGCGCGCTTCCTGAAAGACGCGACCGCGCGCTGGCCGGCGCTGGAAGCCGGCCTGGCGCAGTAACGATCACGGACTTTGTTCAACCTGCCGCCGTGGGATCGCCCCAGGCGATGAACTCCGGAATGATGAAATCCTCGCGCCCGATACCGAATTGCAGGGCGGCGCCCTTTGAATCGGTGATTCGGCCGCCGGCCGCCGTGACCACAGCATGGCCGGCCCCCACATCCCATTCGCAGGTCGGCGACAGGCGGGGGTAGATATCGACCACACCTTCGGCCACCCGGCCGAATTTGACCGCCGAACCCAACTCGGACCGCACGGCACCCGGCCGTCCGGCAATAAAGGCCTCGGTTCTGGCATCGCCATGCGAGCGGCTGACCGCGACCGTCCACGGCTCGCCATGTGGCGGGCAGGGGCGGGTGCGTATCGGTTCCGCCAGCGGTGCGCCGGCCCGAAGCGTTATCCGTTCCGCGCCACGGCCGACAATGCCGCGCCAGATCAGCCCGAGCGCGGGCGCGGAGATGATGCCGAGCAGCGGCGTTCCGCGGGTCACCAGCGCCAGGTTGACGGTGAATTCGTTGCGGCCGGCGACGAATTCCTTGGTGCCGTCGAGCGGGTCGATCAGGAAGAAGCTGTCTTGATAGGGCAGGCGCGCCTGCCGGGCGCGCTCTTCCGACAGCGACGGGATGGTCGGCGCCAGCCTTGCCAGCCCTTCGGCGATGACACGGTCGGCCGCGAGATCGGCCTCGGTTACCGGCGATCCGTCGGTCTTGCCATCGATCTTCATGGAGGTACGGTTGACGGCAAGAATGGCGTTGCCTGCCGCGATCACCAGATCGGTCAGCGGTTCGAGCAGTCTGGCTGCGGCCTCGCCGTCGATGGTGGCTGCACTTGCCTCATTCATGAGCGGGGCCCATTTGCTGTGCTGCCTTACCGTTGCCGTCCCGTGCTGGCAGCACACGGCTGCGCAGTGTATCAAACCAGCAAGCATGCGTGATTCGTAACTGTCCGCTATGCGCGGCTTTCCAGGAACATATGATGTCTGGCACTTCGTCTCCCGGTCCGGCTCCCGATGCCCTCGAACTTGCGGCGCTGCTGTGTTCGCGGGTCTGTCACGATCTCATCAGTCCAGTTGGCGCCATCGTCAATGGGCTTGAGGTTCTCGACGACAATCCGAAGCCCGAAGACCGCGATTTCGCGCTCGATCTGATCCGAAAGAGCGCCAAGACCGCTTCGGCGCGGTTGCAGTTCTGCCGCCTGGCCTTTGGCGCGGCGGGATCGGCGGGCGCGCAGATCGATCTCGGCGACGCCCAGAACATGGCGCGGGGCCACATCGAGGACGGCAAGATCACCATCAGCTGGAATTTGCCGCGCCTGCTGCTGCCGAAGAACCGCGTCAAGCTGCTCTTGAACATGCTGATCATCGCGCAGCAGACCATCCCGCGCGGCGGTACGCTGACGATCGACCCGATCGGCGACGGCGAGACCATGAGCTTTCGCGTGACCTCCGCCGGCCTCAATGCCCGCCTGCCGCAGAACATCGCCGACCTCCTGAGCGCGGACTCGACCGCGTCCGTCGATGCCCATGCGGTGCAGCCTTACTATACGCGGCTCTTGGCGCAGGCCTGCGGGCTGAGCGTGACGCTCGCGCCTGACGGCGAAAAGGTGGTGGTGACCGCTTCCTAAAAGCGCGTCACCGCACAAATTTAGTTAACCAAAGGTTGACGGAATACCGTGGGATTCTTTGCCGCGGTCTTATCTCTTTGTTGAGCCCGTTCTTTTCCATTTGCTCAACCAATATTAAACGCTTTGCATAGAAGCTGGCCAAGTTCCGTCTGGGCACGTCGATGTCGCGTGCCGGTGCGTACGAAGGCCAGTTTTATGGATGATTTATTGCGGGAATTTCTGACCGAGACCAGCGAGAGCCTGGATACGGTCGATAATCAGTTGGTCCGGTTCGAGCAGGACCCGACCGATGCGAAGATTTTGGACAATATTTTCCGGCTGGTTCACACGATCAAAGGCACCTGCGGTTTCCTCGGATTACCCCGTCTCGAAGCGCTCGCCCATGCCGGCGAGACCCTGATGGGCAAATTCCGCGACGGCATGCCGGTGACGGCCGGCGCCGTGACGCTGATCCTCTCTTCCATCGACCGCATCAAGGAAATCCTCGCCGGCCTCGAAGCCACCGAGACCGAGCCCGAAGGCACCGACGAAGACCTGATCGAGAAGCTGCATGAGATGGCCGAAGGCGCAGCCCATGCGGAGCCGGTCGCTGAAGCCGCCGCCCGTGCCGGTGATCGCCGCGCCGCCGGTTGCGCCCGCCGCGCCCGCGGTAGCGAAGGGCACGCTGGTGGAGCAGGTGCTGGAACGCCAGCTGCGTCCCGGCGAAGTTTCGCTCGACGACCTCGAGCGCGCCTTCCGCGAAACCGAGATCGAAGTCGAGGCACCCGCTCCGGCACCCGTCGCCAAAGCGGCAGCTCCCGCACCGGCGCCTGTGTCGCCAAGGAAGCTGCTCCCAAGAAACCGCCAAGGAAACCGCCAAGGCAAAGCCGTCGAAGAAGGCGGCAGCCGCCGAGCCCGACGTCCAGGAAGCCGACAAAATCGCCAACCAGTCGATCCGCGTCAACGTGGACACGCTGGAACACCTGATGACCATGGTCTCCGAACTGGTGCTGACCCGCAACCAGCTTTTGGAAATCTCCCGCCGCAACGAGGACACCGAGTTCAAGGTGCCGCTGCAGCGGCTCTCCAACGTCACCGCCGAGCTGCAGGAAGGCGTCATGAAGACGCGGATGCAGCCGATCGGCAACGCCTGGCAGAAACTGCCGCGCATCGTCCGCGACCTCTCCGGCGAACTCGGCAAGCAGATCGAACTGGAGATGCACGGCGCCGACACCGAGCTCGATCGGCAGGTGCTCGACCTGATCAAGGATCCGCTCACCCACATGGTGCGCAACTCCGCCGACCACGGCCTGGAGACGCCCGCCGAGCGCGCAGCCAGCGGCAAGCCCGAGCAGGGCACCATCCGGCTCTCCGCCTATCATGAAGGCGGCCACATCATCATCTGCATCGCCGACAACGGCCGCGGGCTCAACACCGAGCGGATCAAGGCCAAGGCGTCCAGAACGGTCTCGTCTCCGAGGCTGACCTCGAGAAGATGACGGAAGCCCAGATCCACAAGTTCATCTTCGCGCCGGGCTTCTCGACCGCCGCCACCGTCACCTCGGTCTCCGGCCGCGGCGTCGGCATGGACGTGGTGCGCACCAATATCGACCAGATCGGCGGCACCATCGACATCAAGTCGGTGGCCGGCGAGGGCTCCTCCGTCACCATCAAGATCCCGCTGACGCTTGCGATTGTTTCTGCCCTGATCGTGGAAGCCGCCGGCGACCGCTTTGCGATCCCGCAGCTCTCCGTGGTCGAACTGGTACGCGCCCGCGCCAACTCCGAGCACCGCATCGAGCGCATCAAGGACACCGCTGTCTTGAGGTTGCGCAACAAGCTGTTGCCGCTGATGCACCTGAAGAAGCTCCTGAAGATCGACGACGGCACCTCGTCCGACCCCGAGAACGGTTTTATCGTGGTCACGCAGGTCGGCAGCCAGACCTTCGGCATCGTGGTCGACGGCGTGTTCCACACCGAAGAAATCGTGGTCAAGCCGATGTCGACCAAACTGCGTCACATCGACATGTTCTCCGGCAACACCATCCTGGGTGATGGCGCTGTCATCATGATCATCGACCCCAACGGCATTGCCAAGGCGCTCGGCGCCGCCGGCTCCGCTTCCCGCGAACTCGCCGACGAGCATGCCGCGGCGCACGCCTCTTCGGGCGAGCAGCTCACTTCGCTGCTGGTGTTCCGCGCCGGTTCCAGCCAGCCCAAGGCGGTGCCACTCGGATTGGTGACCCGTCTGGAAGAGATCGCCACCGACAAGATCGAACTCTCCAACGGCCGCTACATGGTGCAGTACCGCGAGCAGCTGATGCCGCTGGTGCAGATGGACGGCGTCACCGTCCAGACCACGGGTTCGCAGCCGATCCTGGTGTTCGCCGACGACGGCCGTTCGATGGGCCTCGTCGTCGACGAGATCATCGACATCGTCGAGGAGCGGCTGCACATCGAGGTCGCCGGCTCGCAGTCCGGCATTCTGGGTTCGGCCGTGATCAAGGGCCAGGCCACCGAAGTGATCGACGTCGGCCACTTCCTCCCGATGGCGTTCGCCGACTGGTTCTCGCGCAAGGAGATGCGCCCGTCGATGACGTCGCAGTCGGTGCTGCTGGTCGACGACTCAGCGTTCTTCCGCAACATGCTGGCGCCGGTGCTCAAGGCGGCCGGTTACAAGGTGCGGGTCGCGCCCAACGCCCAGGAAGGTCTCTCGGCACTGCGCTCGGGCCAGACCTTCGACGTCGTGCTGACCGACATCGAGATGCCCGACATGAACGGCTTCGAGTTCGCTGAAACGATCCGAGCGGACACGCATCTCAGCCGAATGCCGATCATCGCGCTGTCGTCGGTGGTGTCGCCGGCGGCGATCGAGCGTGGGCGGCTCGCAGGCTTCCACGACTACGTCGCCAAGTTCGACCGTCCGGGCCTGATCGCGGCGCTGAAGGAACAGACCTCGGCCCCCGACATCAAGCACGCGGCTTAAAGGAAGTCAGACCATGACGACGACCAAGACCGATACCATCGAGGGCACCGTGGCCGAATACGTCACCGCTTTTATCGGCGGCCAGCTGTTCGGCCTGCCGATCTCGCGCGTCCAGGACGTGTTCATGCCGGAACGGCTGACGCGGGTGCCGCTGTCGTCGGCCGAGATCGCCGGCGTGCTCAATTTGCGCGGCCGCATCGTCACCGTGGTCGACATGCGCGCCCGGCTCGGCCTGCCCAAGAACGACGACGGCAAGCCGCCGATGGCGGTCGGCGTCGACCTGCGCGGCGAGTCCTATGGTCTCCTGATCGATCAGATCGGGGAGGTTCTCAAACTCCGCGATGACGGCCGCGAGGAAAACCCCGTCAATCTCGATCCCCGCATGGCCAAGCTCGCCGGTGGCGTCCATCGTCTCGACGGCCAGCTGATGGTCGTCCTCGACGTCGATCGTGTGCTCGAAATCGTGCCCGACTTGATGGCGGCATAGACAACAAGAAGCTGAGATCTAACCTGGAACGGAAACGTCCCTTGCTAGGGGATCGGTGGGAAGTAGAGGCCGAAAATGAAAACATGTCTGGTCGTCGATGACTCGAGCGTCATTCGAAAGGTCGCGCGCCGCATTCTGGAAGGTCTCGATTTCCAGATCATCGAAGCCGAGGATGGCGAGAAGGCGATCGAAGCCTGCAAGCGCGCCATGCCCGAGGCAGTGCTGCTCGACTGGAACATGCCCGTGATGGACGGCTACGAGTTCCTGACCAATCTTCGCCGCATGCCTGGTGGCGACGCGCCCAAGGTGGTGTTCTGCACCACCGAGAACGACGTCGCACATATCGCGCGCGCGCTGCACGCCGGCGCCAACGAATACATCATGAAGCCGTTCGACAAGGACATCGTCACCGCGAAGTTCCAGGAAGTCGGCCTCATCTGAGTTCTGCATCATGATCCCTCGGGATAAACGCGAAGCGTTTACCCGGAGATCATCCTCAGACAGTAAGCGTTTCGATCCGGCGGCCTACGGCCTCCGGCATTTGTTTTGGTAATTGTACCTAGTGCTGCTTTGGTGAAGTAATGAGTATTGCGTTGATGAGTCCCGTGGCTCCGACCTCGACACGCCACGAAAAGCTGCGTGTGATGGTGGTCGATGACTCCGTCGTGATCCGCGGGATGATTTCGCGCTGGATCGGCGCGGAACCGGACATGGAGGTTGCCGCCTCGCTCGCGAACCGGTCTCGACGCCGTCAACCAGATCGAGCGCATCAACCCCGACGTCGCCGTGCTCGATATCGAAATGCCGGAGCTCGACGGCATCTCCGCGCTGCCGCAACTGCTGGCGAAGAAGCGCGACCTCATCATCATCATGGCGTCGACGCTGACCCGTCGCAACGCGGAGATCAGCTTCAAGGCGCTGTCGCTCGGTGCGTCCGATTACATTCCAAAGCCCGAAAGCACGCGCGAGGCCGCCGCGGCCGAGATCTTTCACCACGACCTGATTCAGAAGATACGCCATCTCGGCGCCAAGGTCCGCCGTTCGGCGTCCACGCATGCGAGCCCGCCTCTGGCTCCGGTCTCACGCGCGCGAAACGACATGCCGTCCGGCGGCAGCACCCGTTGCGCAAGCGCCGTTGATGCGCCGCGCGTTCAGTATGCTGGCGCCGCGGGTGCTGCTGATCGGTTCTTCGACCGGCGGTCCGCAGGCGCTGATGTCGCTGGTGACCGAAATCGGCCCGGTGATCGATCGTTTTCCGGTGCTGATCACCCAGCACATGCCGCCGACCTTCACCACGATTCTGGCCGAGCATCTGGCGCGTTCGAGCCGCCGGCCGGCACGTGAAGCCGTCGACGGCGAAGTCGTCAAGGCCGGGCAGATCTATCTGGCGCCGGGTGGCCGCCACATGCGCGTCGTGCGCCACGGCGCCGATGCCGCGATCGCGCTCGATGACGGGCCGCCGGTGAATTTCTGCAAGCCCGCGGTCGATCCGCTGTTCACCTCGCGCGATCGACGTCTGGCAGGGCGGCATCATGTCGGTGATCCTGACCGGCATGGGCTCTGACGGCATGCGCGGCGGCAAGGACATCGTCGCGGCCGGCGGCAGCGTGATTGCCCAGGACGAAGCCACCAGCGTGGTGTGGGGCATGCCGGGGGCCGCCGCCAATGCCGGCATCTGCGCCGCCATCCTTCCGCTCAATCAGATCGCGCCGAAACTGGTTCGGATGTTTTCGGGAGATCGTTCGTGACGCCTTCGGACTATGAGTATCTGCGTAAGCTTCTGAAAGAGCGTTCCGGACTGGATCTGTCGGCCGACAAGCAGTACCTGGTTGAAAGCCGTCTGGTGCCGCTAGCGCGCAAGTCGGCTCTCGCGGGCATTCCCGAACTCGTGCGTGAAGATGAAGAGCGGGGCCGAGGCACTGACGGCCGAGGTGGTCGAGAGCATGACCACCAACGAGACGTTCTTCTTCCGCGACAAGATTCCGTTCGATCACCTCAAGGAAACGGTTCTTCCGGCGCTGGCGCAGGCGCGCGCCGCCCGCCGTTCGCTCCGGATCTGGTGCGCGGCGTCCTCGACCGGGCAGGAGCCGTATTCGATCGCGATGTGCCTGAAGGAGGCCGGCGCGATGCTGTCGGGCTGGCGCACCGAGATTGTCGCGACCGATCTTTCGCTCGGCGTGCTCGAGAAAGCCAAAGCCGGCGTCTTCAGCCAGTTCGAAGTGCAGCGCGGCCTGCCGATCCAGATGCTGGTGAAACATTTCACGCAGAACGGCGAGCTGTGGCAGCTCAACGCCGACATTCGCAGCATGGTGCAGTATCGCCAGTTGAACCTGCTGCAGGATTTCGCCCATCTCGGCATGTTCGACATCATCTTCTGCCGCAACGTGCTGATCTATTTCGACCAGCCGACCAAGGCCAACATCTTCGACCGGATGGCGCGCATGCTCGAGCCCGACGGCGTACTGGCGCTCGGCGCGGCCGAGTCCGTGGTCGGCATCACCAACGCGTTCAAGCCTTTTCCGGACCGGCGCGGGCTTTATTGCACGAACACGGCGCCGGTGGCGGTGGGACGCGGCGGGGTTACGCCGATCGGGCTCCGCGCCGTCGCTTCAGCGGCGCGCTAGATCGGCTTTATTTCTGACGCGCTTTCTTCACGCGAACCGGGGTCCACTTCGCTTGAAAACGCCATAGCATCTATAAAATCGCGTGCGGCACGAAGCGTGACGTATTCCCGGTGATCGGATTTTCGTCCTCGCGGATCGACAGGCCGCATGGCACGTGGTCGACCAGCCAGCTCCCGAGCACCGGATACTGATCGGCAAAACTCGGCAGCGGCGCCAGGGCCTGCCGGATAAATCCCTCCGCGCCGTACGGTCCTCGCTGCTCGACCAGCGTGGTGCCGGCACTGACGAGAGCGACATTGGCGCCTTCACGCGACAACATCGGCTTGCGTACGAACGAGCCGCCAAGGGTTGCCGCCTTGGGATCGTCGTCGAAAAAAGCCGGCAGCAGGTTGGGATGGTTCGGAAACATCTCCCACAACAGCGGCAGGATGCCCTTGTTGGAGAGGATTGCTTTCCACGGCGGCTCGATCCAGCGCGTCGGCGCGCTCAGGAGTTTTGCGCCGAACGCATCGTGAAACATCCATTCCCAGGGATAGAGCTTGAACGCAAGTTCGATCGGCAGGTCGTCGAGGTCGACGAACTGGCCGTCGTCGCGCAATCCGACATCCTCGATGTCGATCAGCGTCGTCCTCAGTCCGGCCTGCGACGCCGTATCCTCGAGATAAGCCAGCGTTCCCGAATCCTCCGTACTCTCCGTCATCCCTGCGAGATGCAGGTGATGCGCACTGTCGAATTTCTTCCACGCCTCGATCAGGCGTTCATGGATCGAGTTGAACTGGTCGGCGCGTTTCGGGATGATGTTGCGTTCGATCGCCTGTTCGAGCCAGGTCCACTGGAAGACCGCCGCTTCAAAAATCGAAGTTGGCGTATCGGCATTGTATTCGAGCAGCTTTGCAGGGCCGTGGCCGTCGAAACTCAGATCGAGGCGGCCATAGAGGCTGCCGTCGTCGCGGTGCCAGCTCTCCGAAATCAGCGGCCAGAACGCTTCCGGTATTTTCAGCCGGCGCAGATATTCTTCGTCGTCGATCGCGTGGCCGACCAGTTCGAGGCACATTGCGTCGATCTCGGCGGTCGGCGCCTCGATTCCACGCTCGATCTCGTCGAGCGTGAAGGCGTAGTAAGCGCGCTCGTCCCAATAGCGTTCGCCGTCGATGGTGTGAAAATCGAAGCCCGCGCTCTCGGCGGTCGCGCGCCAGTCGTCGCGTTCAGGACAGACGATGCGCTGCACTACCCGCCGCCGTGCCCACCGTGACCGCCATGCCCGTGACCGCCATGGCCGTGCAACCGGAACGGCGCGCCGCCGAAGCCGCGATAGGTCGCACGGCAAAACAATCGCCCGTCCGGACCGGGCACCGCCTCATTCCCGGGCCCGCAATTCCTGCCCGGCACCAGCCCCATCGAGACGGCACCGATCGCGGCACTTCCCATCAATGTCAGCACCACACGACGTGAGCGTTTCATGTTCGCGGTCCTGTTCTCTAAGCGTTGCAGGCTGTCTTCAGTTTCCATCACCCGCCGCGAGCGAAGCAAGCGAAAGCCTGTGCTTTCACGGCTTTGTGCGGAGACTGCGTCAGCCGCCGGAAAATCCAAAGGCATGGGCAAACGAACCGAAGCCGCCACGCGACACGTGGCTTGATCCGGAGTCGGAGGAGGTTGTGCCGGAAGATGAACCGCCCGAAGAGCCGCCGGAGTAGTAGCTGTAGCGCGAGGAACCGCCCGAACCACCGCTCCCGCCAGATGAAGATCCGCGCGGCTGGCATTCCGTGGGCGCCGCCATCCCCGGCGAGGTCGGCTGGCAATTATTGCTTGGCATCAGCGCGTAGGCGCCGCCGCCGACCGCCAGCGTGCCCATCATCAACAGCGCGACATGGTTGGAGCGCTTCGCCGGCGATGAGGAGATCGGTGCCGCCGGAGGCGGTCTTCGTTTGCCGAATTCATGGCCGGGTTTGTTTGCCATGGTCAGTAGATCATGCAGGCGGCATTGAGCGCGCCCGCGGCAAGAGAGGACAGGCCGAGCCAGGTGGCGGCCGCAAGCTCGCCGGCCGCGATCCGTTCCGACAGGTTCGGCACCGGGATCTTGACGATGTAATAGACCACGATCTGCACGATCAGCGCGATCAGGCTCCAGATCAGGCAATCCACCACGTTGGCGGAATGGGCGATGGCCGAGACCACCGGCAGCACGAAGCCGAGCAGGCTGAGCCCCAGCGCGATCGCCGCCGCCGGATCGTTTTCCCGGATCAGCTTGAATTCATCGTGCGGCGTGACGCGGGTATAGACGAACAGATAGGCGACCACGGCGACCAGGGCCGTGCAGAAATACAGCAGGAACGCCGGCAGCCCGGCGAGGGATTGAAGAATCATGTGGTGTGCCCCAACTCGTGCAAACGCGAGGTTCGCACGATCCGTTGGTCGACGCATCGGAGTGGGTGGTTCAATCCCAAACAAAAACCCCGCCGGTTAAGGCGGGGTTCAGTCGGGAGGAGTGAGCCTTCTGGCTCGGAGTACCCGGAAAACTTAAGCGGGGATACGCTCTTCGACCTCGTGCGGCTCGCGCAGCACGTAGCCGCGGCCCCACACGGTCTCGATGAAGTTGCGGCCTTCGGAGGCATTGGCGAGCTTCTTGCGCAGCTTGCAGATGAAGACGTCGATGATCTTCAGCTCGGGCTCGTCCATGCCGCCATAGAGATGGTTGAGGAACATTTCCTTGGTGAGGGTCGTTCCCTTGCGGAGCGAGAGCAGCTCCAGCATCTGGTATTCCTTACCCGTCAGATGGACGCGCTGGCCACCGACCTCGACCGTCTTGGTGTCGAGATTGACGACGAGATCGCCGGTCTGGATCACCGACTGGGCATGACCCTTGGAACGGCGCACGATCGCGTGGATGCGGGCAACCAGTTCGTCCTTGTGGAAGGGCTTGGTCATGTAGTCGTCGGCGCCGACGCCGAGACCCTTGACCTTGTCCTCGATGCCGGCGAGGCCGGAGAGGATCAGAATGGGAGTCTTGATCTTCGACACCCGGAGCTGCTTGAGCACGTCGTAGCCGGACATGTCGGGCAGATTGAGGTCGAGAAGGATAATGTCGTAATCGTAAAGCTTACCGAGGTCGACGCCCTCTTCCCCGAGATCCGTCGTATAGACGTTGAAACTCTCGGATTTGAGCATCAGTTCGATCGACTGCGCGACGGCGCTGTCATCTTCAATCAGCAAAACGCGCATGCCAGTTCCCCATAGTCGCCGCTCCGGGCGTCAGGTCGGCCGCGAACTTGCGGCACTCAAAACGCCTTTGAACAACTGATTCGGATCCTGACGACATATGGTTAACAAAATCTGATTCACGTTCGCAAGCTCTATCAGTGCAATTTTTGTCGAATCGCCCTAAGATATTGCGTCGAAGCAGCTTTTCCTTACCGTGTTCGCTCAAGTTCCACTTTAAGAGGCGGACTTAACCAACTCTCGCGACTCGACCTTCATTCTGTCGGCCGAGCGCTCTCAGTCACCAAAGACAGTGACGTAATGATTAACGATGCGGGTAAACACGAGGTTAAGCGCCGGGCCCCAAAGCGCGGAAACTTAAGGTTTTCGCAATGAAGGCGCTGGCGGAACAGATCGGCGATATCGACGGCGTCAACATATATGGCCGCGTCGTGGGCGTTCGCGGGCTAATGGTGGAGATCGCGGGGCCGATTCATGCGATGTCGGTCGGCGCCCGCATCGTGATCGAGACCGGCGGGAACCGGTTCATCTCGGCGGAAGTCATCGGCTTCTCCGGCAGCAACGCAGTCGTCATGCCGTTCGGCGGCCTCGACGGTGTCCGGCGCGGCTGCCGTGCCGTGATCGCCAGCGCCGGGAACCAGGTGCGGCCGTCGCCGGCCTGGCTCGGCCGCGTCATCAACGCCATGGGGGAACCGATCGACGGCAAGGGGCCGCTGGTGCAGGGCCCGTCGCCGATGCCGTACCGCGCCTCGCCGCCGCCGGCGCATTCTCGCAAGCGCGTCGGCGCGCCGCTCGATCTCGGCGTGCGCGCGCTCAATACCTTCCTGACCTGCTGCCGCGGCCAGCGGCTGGGTATTTTCGCGGGCTCCGGCGTCGGCAAGTCGGTGCTGCTGTCGATGCTGGCGCGCAACGTCGATGCGGATATCACGGTCATCGGCCTGATCGGCGAACGAGGCCGCGAGGTGCAGGAATTTCTGCAGGAAGATTTGGGCGACGAGGGGCTGGCGCGTTCGGTGGTGGTGGTGGCGACCTCCGATGAGCCGGCGCTGATGCGGCGCCAGGCGGCCTACCTGACGCTGGCGATCGCGGAGTATTTTCGCGACGAGGACAAGGACGTGCTGTGCCTGATGGACTCGGTCACGCGCTTTGCGATGGCGCAACGCGAGATCGGCCTCTCCGCCGGCGAGCCGCCGACCGCCAAGGGCTATACGCCGACCGTGTTCACCGAACTGCCGAAGCTTCTGGAGCGGGCAGGGCCGGGCACCGGCATCGGCACCGTTACCGCGATCTTCACGGTGCTGGTCGACGGCGACGACCATAATGAGCCGATCGCCGACGCCGTGCGCGGCATCCTCGACGGCCATATCGTGATGCAGCGCTCGATCGCCGAGCGCGGCCGCTTTCCGGCGATCAACATTCTCAAATCCGTCTCCCGCACCATGCCGCGGTCGGCCGATCCGGCATATCTCCCCGTGATCACCAAGGCCCGCCAGGTGATGGCGACCTACGCCGACATGGAGGAACTGATCCGGCTCGGCGCCTATCGGACGGGTTCCAGCCAGGAGGTCGACGAGGCGATCCGGCTGCACGAGCCGCTGGAAGGGTTCTTGCGCCAGGCCAAGGAGGAAAACTCGGGTCTTGGCGACGGTTACCGCCAATTGGCGGAAATCCTGACAAATTTGGAAACGGAACGCTAACTTTGTCAGGCCATCATCCCCGACACCTAATTAGTCGAGCCGGAGGGGCCCCGGAGGGGAGCCGGCTTTGTCCCGCGTACAATTCGGGACTTCTGGGGAGTATAAGTCGATGAAGTCACGTGAAACGCTGATCCGCCTGAAGAAATTTCAGGTCGACGAAAAGCGCCGCAGGGTCACCCAGATCGAAGGCATGATCGCCGATTTCCAGCGCATGTCGGTTGACCTCGAGCGCGAAATCCAGACCGAACAGGAGCGGGCCGGGATCAACGATCCCTCCCACTTCGCCTACCCGACCTATGCCAAGGCCGCGATCCAGCGCCGGGAAAACCTGACCCGCTCCGCCGACGAACTGCGCATCCAGCTCGAAGACGCCAAGAGCCTGCTCAGCGAAGCCTTCGAGGAGCTCAAGAAGGTCGAGCTGCTCGACGAGCGTGACCAGGCCCGCGAGCGCGCCGAGGAAAGCGCCCGGGAGCAGGCCGACATGGACAGTATCGGCCTGATGCGCGCCCGCATCGGCGCGATCGCCTGACGCTCGCAATCACTGGCTCCAGACAAATCGAAAGCCCGGGCTGCAAGGCCCGGGTTTTTCTTTGTTAAACTGGCGGGACCGGCGACTTGGTGGCTGGTTTGACGCAAGGTATGCTACCAAGGTTCTCGATGGCTCCCGGCGTAAGAAGCGATGGGGGATCGCGATTTGGGGGACGCTGAATGCTGACGCCAGCTGAGCTGGTCTGGCTGCTTGCCGCTGTGGCGAAGGGGGATGAGGCTGCCTTTGAGCGCCTCTACGCCGCCACGCGCGCGAAACTCTTCGGCGTGGTGCTCCGTATCTTGCGGCGACAGGATCTCGCCGAGGAGGTGATCCAGGAGGCCTACGTCAAGATCTGGAACAGCGCTGGACAGTTCAATCCGGCCCTCGCTTCGCCGATTACATGGATGGCCTCGATCGCGCGCAACCGGGCGATCGACGTGGTGCGCAAGAAGAGCGAAAGCTCGATCGAGGAGGAGCCGACCGCCATGGAAGTGGCGGCCAATTCACCCGATCCGCTGGCGCGGCGCGAGATGACGGAAGAGTTGAAGCGGTTGCTGGAATGCGTCGGCCGTCTCGAGCCGGATCGGCAGAAGCTCGTGTTGCTGGCCTATTACAACGGCTGGAGCCGCGAGCAGCTCGCCGCCAAATTCGAGACGCCGGTCAATACGGTGAAGACGTGGCTGCGACGCAGCATGATGGATATCCGGGAATGTCTCGGACTTTAGGTTGCGAATCTTTGGGTGTCTGGACTTGTGAATGATGGCCTATAGCGAAGACCATATCGCGCTCGCTGCGGAATACGCGCTCGGCACACTGGATGCCGGCGAGCGCGCGCAGGTCGAGATGATGATGGCCGTCGACACCGAATACACCGCGGTGGTGCATGGCTGGGAATACCGGCTCGGCGTGCTGAACCAGATGGTCGGCTCGGTCGAGCCGCGGCCGATCGTGTGGGAGAACATCAAGGCCGCGGTCGGGCATTCCGGCGCGCAGGCGCCTTTGCTGCTGCCCGACGCGACGCCGCCGGTCGAACCTGTGGCCGTCGTTCAAGCGCCCGTCGCGGCGGACAATTCCAATGTCATCCAGTTGTCGAGCCGACTGAAGCGCATGCGGACGATGGCCTCGGTTGCGACAGCACTTGCCGCCGCCCTGATCGCGATGCTGGCCGTGCAGGTCTATGCGCCGGATCTGTTGCCGGATGGTCTGCGCGCCAAGCCGCGGATCCAGACGGTTGAGGTCAAGACACCGGCGCCGCCGGCTGTGCCCTCGGCGCAATATGTCGCCCTGCTGCAGCGTGACGGCGGTTCGCCCGCCTTCATCCTGACGATCGATGCCGCGACCAAGAATTTTACGGTGCGCAAGGTCGGCGGCGATACCGCCGAAGTCGGCAAGAGTTTTGAGCTGTGGCTGATCTCCGACCGGCTGCCGCAACCGCGCTCGCTCGGCATCATCGGCAGCGGCGACTTCACCGCGCGGCCGGTGCTTTCGTCCTACGACGCCAATACGATCACTGGCGCGACCTATGCTGTGACGGTCGAACAGGCCGGCGGCTCGGCCGACGGCAAGCCGCACTCGACGCCGATCTACACCGGCAAGCTGATCGAGACCGTACCGGGCGCGCGCTAGCACTGGCGACTTCCATACCCCGCAAAAAGAAACGCCCGTGGGCGCAAAAAGAAAACGCCCGTGGGGAGCGGGCGTTTTCGTAGTCAACTTGGGGGTAGTTGGGGTCTTAAATATCCACGTGGCGACTTTGGGGGGCTGATAAAGAGCCGCGTGAATTCGTGAATTCCTTTAGTGTACGAGCGTTCCTTTACCGTACAACGGAGTTGCCTGAACTGGTGATCACGACCGGCTTACCGGCCTTCATCACGCGCGCCGTCTGGGTGAAGCCTTCATCCGAACTGGTGTTGCGCGCCGAGATGCTGAAACCAGCGACCAGGATACCCGCGACGAGGGCAACGACCACGATCTTGAGATGGGTCGTGCGATCAGCGCTGTAAATCGAGTGGTTCATGGAAGTCTCCTGCCGCCTTCCCGCCTGTGTAATTTCGTCGGTCTCATTCACAGGCCGGTTCAACATCTCGCGTCAGGAAACGTGGGGATTCGCCCTTTAGTTCCAAAGATCCGATCACAAGGCAGTGAAAAGACTTGAACGGCCGCGATTGAGGCATCGGAGGCGATCAACGGAATCGACATATTTCTTAATAATTACAATATATTAGCGGATTAATTCGCCGAAGGGCGGAAAACGACGAGGGCAGGGGCGATCTTAATAAAGCGTTTGCCTGTGGCGAAAACGCCTCGCCGCCCTTGCGCTGATTTGCGCCGTTACTGCCCTCGAGCCTAGACGCTGCCGACCGTCTTCAGCCGCGCGCGCGGGTGGATTTCGGCCTGAGACAGCACGGTGGTCTGCGCCCGGAAACGCTCGACCAGCGAACGGACGAACGGACGGATCGCTGCCGACGTCACCAGCACCGGCGCCTCGCCTTCGCGGGCGGCCTGCTCGAAGGCGTTGCGCACGGCGGTCATGAACTCCGACAGCTTTGAGGGCTGCATCGCGAGGCTGCGCTCCTCGCCGGCACCCACGATCGATTCCGCGAACGCCTGCTCCCACCGCGCCGACAGCGCGATCAGCGGCAGATAGCCGTTGTGGGAGGTGTTTTGCGCGCAGATCTGCCGCGCCAGCCGGGCGCGGACGTGTTCGACCATGGTGGCGGGATTGCGCGAGAACGCCAGCGCATCGGCGACGCCTTCGAGGATGGTCGAGAGGTCGCGGATCGAAATGCGCTCGGCCAACAACAATTGCAGCACGCGCTGGATGCCGGAGATCGAGACCGCGCTCGGCACGATGTCCTTGACCAGTTCGCCCTGTTCCTTCGGCAGGTCCTTGATCAGCTTCTGCACCTCGCCGTAGGACAGCAGGTCCGACATGTTGCTCTTGAGCAGCTCGGTCAGATGGGTCGACAGCACGGTGGCGGAATCGACCACCGTGTAGCCCTTGAGCGAAGCTTCCTCCTTGAGTGAGGCATCGACCCAGGTCGCCGGCAATCCGAAGGTCGGCTCGATGGTGTGAATGCCGGGCACCGCCGACCTGGTTTCCGGCGGGGTCCATGACCATGAAATGGTTCGGCCAGATCTTGCCGGTGCCGGCGTCGACTTCCTTGATCTTGATAATGTAGGTGTTGGCCTCGAGCTGGACGTTGTCGAGGATGCGCACCGCCGGCATCACAAAACCCATTTCGACCGCGAGCGAACGGCGCAGCGCCTTGATCTGCTCGGTCAGGCGGTCGGTGCCGTCGGGGCCGTTGACCAGCGGCAGCAGCGCGTAGCCGAGCTCGATCTTGAGATCGTCGATCTTGAGCGCGGTGGCGATCGGCTCTTCCGCCGCGGCCGCCGTGGCGGCTGCCGCGAGCTCGGGCGCCGCCAATTCGGCGGCTGCCGTCGCCCTGTTGCGGCGATTGTTGTTGCGCGCCTTCCAGGCCAGCACCGCGGCGCCGCCGCCGAGCGCGAGGAATGGCAGCATCGGAATGCCCGGCAGCAGCGCCAGCACCAGCATGACGCCGGCCGACATGCCCAATGCCTGCGGATAGCCGGAGAGCTGCTTCATCAGCGCCTTGTCGGCAGCACCGGTGATGCCGGCCTTCGAGACCAGCAGGCCCGCGGCGGTCGAGACGATCAGCGCCGGCACCTGGGTGACCAGGCCGTCGCCGACGGTCAGCACGGTATAGGTGCGGGCGGCCTCGGCGAACGAGAGGCCCTGCTGCGCGACGCCGATGATGATGCCGCCGATGACGTTGATGAACACGATCAAGCAGGCCCGCGACGGCGTCGCCGCGGACGAACTTCGAGGCACCGTCCATGGCGCCGAAGAAGCCGCTTTCGTCTTCCAGTTCCTTGCGCCGCGCCTTGGCGGTCTTTTCGTCGATCAGGCCGGCGGACAGGTCGGCGTCGATCGCCATCTGCTTGCCCGGCATCGAGTTCGAGCTGGAAGCGGGCCGCGACTTCGGCGATGCGGCCCGAACCCTTGGTGATGACGACGAAGTTCACGATCACGAGGATCGCGAACACGATGATGCCGATCACGAAGTTGCCGGACATCACGAAGTTGCCGAACGCCTCGATGACGTGGCCGGCGGCCGCGGTGCCTTCATGGCCCTTCGACAGGATCAGGCGCGTGGACGCCATGTTCAGCGACAGCCGCAGCATGGTCGAGATCAAGAGGATGGTCGGAAACGACGAGAATTCCAGCGGCGCCTGGATGAACAGCGAGGTCATCAGGATCAGGATCGACACCGTGATCGAGATCGCCAGAAACAGGTCGAGCACGATCGAGGGCAGCGGCAGGATCAGCACCACCAGGATGGTGAGGACGCCGAACGCCAGCGCCAGATCGCCGCGTTTGAGGATATCGCCGATTTCACTGAGGCTGAAGCCGTTGCCGGGGCTTGCGCCCTGACCTGCCGTCACGTCGACCATGGTTGCAGCTCCCCCCCGCGCCTGGCGGCCACGGCCGCCGAGCGTATTCGCGACGGCCGAAGGGCCGCCGGTCCGAAAGTGAGGTACCGCACTGGCGTCCACGGGAACTCCCGCTTCAAACGCGATTGACGACACTCGACTTCACTCGGCAATTATTGCCGGCTGCATGGTTAGCAAAGGGTTAACGGGGGGTAATTCGGTCCCGAAAACCGCCGCTTTGGGACGACCCGCCGCATGCGCCGCGCCCGCCAGATATCTCACCGTTCGGCCGGCTACCCTGTCATAAGGACGAATGGCAGATCCCGCAGGCTTTGAAATCGTCACCTATCAACGGCAACCCGGCGTCTGGCGCGCCAGCGTCACCCCGAGCGGGCGGTCCAGCTCCGGCAAGACCATGCGCAGCATCGTCACCCCGGACGATTGCGCGACGGAGGAAGACGCCCGGAAATCGGCGATGCGCGCGATCAAGAACATCGGCGCCGAATAGGTCGGTACGGCCTGACGCCGGAATGAAGCAGGCTACGTCAGGCAGGGGAGCGCGGGTCTCGCCGATCCCAATGCCGCCTCACTCGGCGGCTTCCATCAGACGGCCTTTGCCGCCGCAGGTCTTGCAGGGTGGCGGATAAATCCTGCGGCCGGGGACCGGTTGTTTGACGGGCGGAGAGCCGGTGCCGTTGCAGGCAGGGCATTTCTCTTCGTTCGGGTTCGACTTGATGGGTTTCATGGGCTGTTTCTCGACCTTTCAGGGCCGAAAAGATACGGCGACTGGATGCAATGGTTTCAGCCAGTTGCCAGAAATAACAACCAGCCTAGAGTTGATCGATTGGATTATGCAACGTGATCGACGGATGCCCTCATCGAAATTTCAGCGTGCGCAAGGCTGTTTTCGAACCTGTTATCTTTGACCGCTGTTGATCCGAAACACGGTGCGGCCCGGCCGCGACGAAATGTCGAGCTTGGCGTTCAGCCGTCGCACGAATGCCTTGACGACCTGCATTCCCACGCCCTTACTTTGATCGATATCGAACCCGGCCGGGAGACCGCGTCCTTCATCTGAAACCTCCAGGCACCAGCCGTGCGGCGTCTGCCTGAAGTCCACCGCGACGATACCATGCTGTCCGTCGGCATAGGCGTGCTTGAAACTGTTGGTGACCAGCTCTGCCACCAGCATGCCCATGCCGCTGGCCAGATCGGAGCGGAGCTTGGCGTTTTCTGCGGTGACACGAACAGCCGTGATATGCGCGGGCGCGGTGCTCTTCATATTTTCGCTCAGCCGATGCAGAAAAGCGTCGAACTCGATCTCTTCCAGGCTTCCGGTCAGATGCAGTTGCTTGTGAACGGTGGCAATGGCGAGCACACGTTTGCTGGCCATATCGAGCTGCGCTTTTGTTTCCGCTGCAGCGGCATTGCGGCTCTGGAGGCTCAAGATCGATTGCACGAGCTGCAAGGAATTCATGACGCGATGATCGCCTTCACGGATCAGCGTCGCGTTTTCCTTTACCAGTTGTTCGGCGTGAAGCCTGGCGGTGCGTTCGTCTGCGTTGATCCGGCGCAGCTCAAGCTGCTTCATGACCTGATTGGCCATCAGGCGCAGAAACGCCTTCTGGGTCTCGTCGAGTTCGCGCGGCTTGTAATCAAGAACGCAGACAGTGCCGAGCGGAAACCCTTCGGGTGTTTCCAGCAGCGCGCCGGCATAAAATCGCAAATGCGGGTCACCGGTCACCAACGGGTTATCAACAAAACGCGGGTCCAGCGTCGTATCGGGGATGATGAACAGGCCGGGCTGCAAAATGGCGTGCGCGCAGATCGAGCTGTCAATCGGGGTCTCGCGGACGCCAAGGCCGATTTCCGCCTTGAACCACTGGCGGCCGTGATCGATCAGGTTGATGACGGAAATCGGCGTCCCGCAAATCTTCGAGGCCATTTCGACGACGTCGTCAAAGTCGGCCTCGCGGGGCGTGTCAAGAATGCCGTAGTGCCGCAGGGCGGCCAAACGATACTCTTCGGCACTATGCAACGCCGCTTTCACCGACCCGTTCTCTGTTGCTGGAATATATACGATATCGTGCGCTCAAATGTCGGCCAAGTCCATTAGTTCGCCGCTTTGGCGTCGAACTAATGGAACCCGGTACCAGCTATTTACAGCGCAGCTTCGGCTTCGACGTTCACCACGGTTTTCGCCAGATCGGTCAAGGCGACATCCGTGGCCTTCTCTTCCTTGAGGGTTGCTTCGAGCAGGGCGGCCGCATCCGGCATGCCCAGTTCTTCCGCCCAGGTTCTGAGCGTTCCGTAGCGGGACATCTCGTAGTGTTCGACCGCCTGTGCCGCTGCGGTGAGGCCGGCATCGAGCGCGGGCATGCCTTTATAGTCGGTCATGATCTCGGCGCCTTCCTTGGTGATGCCCATGATGGCCTCACAAGTCTTGCCCTGAGGTTTCTTGCCAATGATCTTGAACACCTGTTCGAGCCGCTTGACTTGCCCGCGAGTTTCCTTCTCGTGCTTGACGAATGCAGCCTTCAGGTCTTTCGACTGTGCGGCCTTCGCCATTTTCGGCAGCGTTTTGAGAATCCTGTTTTCGGCGAAGTAGACGTCCTTGAGCGTGTCGTGAAACAGGTCGCTCAGCAATTTCGGCTTTTTGGCCATGGTGATTCCTCCAGTAAAAAAAGCCCCTGCAAGGCAGGGGCGATGTCCCGTTGTGTGTTTGCTCACGATGGGCAACAGCGTTTGGGGGACAAAGTTCCTGAGAGGCGCACTCCCGCGACAATCACGCCGCCGCGTTCTCGCTCGCATATCTCCGGCAATGTTCGAGATAGGCCACCTCATGCTTGCCGATCAGGGCAACCACGCTCGACCAGAGCCAGCCCGGTGCGTCGAGTGTTTTCGACCGGTGCCGTTCGAGCTCCTTCATCCAGCGTTGGCGCGTTGCCTTGTCCATCTGGCGCGCATGCGCCTTGCCAACGACACCAGCCATAAAGCTCGCGGCCTTCATGGCCTGTTTGGTGGTCAGACGGTCGATTTCGATCTTGAGATCCTGCGGCAGTAGTTCGCGGATGAAAACCGAACGTTTGGCGATGTGTCCCGCCTCCATCCGGTTTCCGAGATGGGGTGAGAGATGCCGCGCGCCTTCAACGACGCGCTCCGCATTGTCTTTCGGCATCTTCCCGCCGGCGTAACGTGGGGCGGCCGCCATGACGGCTTCTTTCAGGTCCATCAAGGCAAGATCGCGTTTTTTGCCTTTGCCGATCCCCAGCAGGACGGCAAACCGCAGCAGCCCAAGCGAGCTGCAGCCTTTCATCCAATAGGCGGCGTCGAGCACTTCGACCGGGGCGTCGTCCTCGCGGGAGCGCAGTGAGGTCGCCAGATGACGCAGCGCGGGTGTTTCGCATAATTGCTCGATCTGATCCCGTTCATGGCGGGCTAGCGGCCAGAATTTGGTACCTAGCGGTATCGTCGGCTTAGGGTCCTCCAGACGCTCTCTTGCCAGCGTTTTCCAGGACCGGGCGATCGATTGCTTCATGACGAGTTGCACCGTGTCAGGCGCCTCCTCGATCGTATCCGCGTCATGCCGCAACGCGGCCTGATAGCCGTCGATCACCTGTTCGAGAATTCGCGCCGTCGTGACACCCGGCAGATCGGAGCCGCGCGACGCGGTCGCGAGCGACAGCGCCAGGCGGATCAGATCGTGGGCGGGATTGCCGATCACGGTCTGATCGAGGTCGCGGATCTGAATGTCGATGCGTCCGTCGATGCCGGCAACGGGTCCGAGATTGCCGGCATGACAATCGCCGCAAATCCAGATGGCGGGTCCCTCCGGCAGGGTACCGCGCTTCTGGGATTCGAGCCATTCGTAGAACTGCACGGTGCTGCCGCGCACATACGCATGCGCCGAGCGCGCCATCTTCAAGGTTTGCTTGAGCGCGAGCGCAGGCGCGCGATCGACAGGGCGTATCGATGTCCGAGAAGACATGCCAATCCGGTCCAAAAGCGGGCGTGGTTACGAAGGGGGGCCGTTTGTACCTGGCCGCGTCGCCGCTTACTTGAGCGGGTCGCGCCGGAGCAGCAATTGCTTGCTATGCGCAAGCGCTTCGCAGGCCAGCGCCCGGTTGATCTCCGCGCTGCGCCTCGGCCCGGGTGCCAGGGATTCGGCGTGCCGGCGTGTCAGAAACGCCTGGTTGCTCCAGTTGATGGTGGAAAAATCCACATCGTCGCGCAACTGCATGGCGTTTCCTCAGTGATGCATGAAGATTGCAAGCAGCAGAACGATCGGCAGCGGAATGCCGATCAGCCAAAGCAGTGCGCCTTTTCCGAAACCCATCGAAGCCTCCATGTGCCGACCATGTGACGATCTATCGCAGGTGAAACTCACCGGGGTTCCTTTGGTTCCGTGGCGGGAAGGTCAGATTTCGTCTGGCAATCGCCAGCCCTTGACCAAGCCGAACACCGCGGGGATCACGATCAGCGTCAGCAGCGTCGAGGACACCATGCCGCCGATCATGGGCACCGCGATCCGTTGCATGATCTCGGAGCCGGTGCCGCTGCTCCACATGATCGGCAGCAGGCCGCCCATGATCGCGACTACCGTCATCATCTTCGGGCGCACGCGCTCGACCGCGCCTTCCATGATGGCGTCGTAGAGATCGCCGCGCGTCACGGCGCGGCCTTCCATGGCACGTTGCGCCGCTACATGGGCCAGCGCCTGGTTCAGATACATCAGCATCACGACGCCGGTCTCCGCGGCGACGCCGGCGAGCGCGATGAAGCCGACGGCGACCGCCACCGACAGGTTGAAGCCGAGCCACCACATCAGCCAGAGGCCGCCGACCAGCGCGAACGGCAGCGACAGCATCACGATCATGGTTTCCGCAATCGAGCGGAAGTTCAGATAGAGCAGCAGGAAGATAATCAGCAGCGTTACCGGAACGACGATCTTCAAGCGCGCGGTGGCGCGTTCGAGATATTCGTAACTCCCGCTCCACATCACGTAATAGCCCGGCGGAAACTGAATGCCGGCCTGCACGGCCTGTCGCGCGTCGGCAACATAGCCGCCGAGATCGCGGTCGCGGATATCGACATAGATGTAGGTCGCGAGTTGGCCGTTCTCGGTCCGGATCGTGGTCGGCCCGCGCGCCGGCGTCACGGTGGCGACCTCGCCGAGCGGCACGGCGCCGCCCGCCGGCATCGGCACCAGCACGTCGCTGGCGATAGCTTCCGGATTGTCGCGGAGGTCGCGGGGATAGCGCATGTTGACGGTGAAGCGCTGGCGGCCTTCCACCGTCGTCGTCACGGTCTGGCCGCCGAGCGCGGTCGCCACCGTGTCCTGTACGTCCTGCACCGCGATGCCGTAGCGTGCCAGCGCGTTGCGATCTGGCGTGACATCGAGATAGTAGCCGCCGATGCCGCGTTCGGCATAGGCCGACGCGGTACCGGGCACGGCCTTGATGATCTGCTCGATCTGTTTGGCGAGCCGGTCGATCTCGACGAGATCGGTGCCGATCACCTTGACGCCGACGGGTGTGCGGATGCCGGTCGACAGCATGTCGATGCGGGCCTTGATCGGCATGGTCCAGGCGTTCGACACGCCGGGAAATTGCAGCGCCTTGTCCATCTCGGCGATCAGGCCGTCGACGGTCAGCCCGGCGCGCCATGTTTCCTTGGGCTTGAGATTGACGATGGTCTCGAACATTTCGGATGGCGCCGGATCGGTCGCGGTCGCGGCGCGTCCGGCCTTGCCGTAGACCGATGCCACCTCCGGAAACGACCGGATGATGCGGTCCTGCATCTGCAGCAACTCGGCGGCTTTGGTAACGGAGATTCCCGGCAGCGTGGTCGGCATGTAAAGCAGGGTGCCTTCGTTCAGGTTCGGCATGAACTCGGTGCCGAGCCGGCGCGCCGGCCAGACGCTGACCACGAGAATCGCTAGCGCGGCGGCAATGACGAGTATCTTCGCGCGCATCACGCTCTTGATCACCGGCCGGTAGACCCAGATCAGGAAGCGGTTGATCGGATTGCGGTGCTCCGGAATGATCTTTCCGCGAACGAAGATCACCATCAGCGCCGGAACCAGTGTCACCGACAGCAGTGCCGCCGCTGCCATCGCGAAGGTTTTGGTGAAGGCCAGCGGACTGAACAGCCGCCCCTCCTGCGACTCCAGCGTGAAGATCGGCATGAAGGAAACGGTGATGATGAGCAGGCTGAAGAACAGCGCCGGCCCGACCTCGGAGGCGGCCCCGATCAGCACGTCGATGCGCGATTTGCCCGGCTCCGCCCGCTCCAGGTGCTTGTGGGCGTTTTCGAGCATCACGATCGCGGCGTCGATCATGGCGCCGATCGCGATCGCGATGCCGCCGAGACTCATGATGTTGGAGCCGAGGCCCAGCAGCTTCATGGCGCCGAACGCCATCAGCACGCCGACCGGCAGCATCAGGATCGCGACCAGGGCGCTGCGGACATGCAGCAGGAACACGATACAGACCAGCGCGACCACGACGCTTTCCTCGAACAAGGTATGTTTGAGAGTTTCGATCGCTGCCTTGATCAGGTTCGAGCGGTCGTAGACCGGCACGATCTCGACCGACTTCGGAAGGCTCGAGGCGATTTCCACAAAGCGCTTCTTGACGTTCTCGATGACGTCGAGCGCGTTGACGCCGAAACGTTGCAGCACGATGCCGCTGGCGACCTCACCTTCGCCGTCGAGTTCGGTGATGCCGCGCCGTTCGTCGGGACCGAGTTCGACGCGGGCGACATCGCGCAGCAGCACCGGCGTGCCGCCACTCGCCTTCAGCACCACGTTGCCGAGGTCGTTGATGCCCTTGAGGTAGCCCTTGCCCCGGATCACATATTCGAATTCCGAGAGTTCGACGGTGCGGCCGCCGACGTCGGAATTGCTGGCGCGGATCGCCTCGCGCATCTTGGGCATCGTGATGCCGCGGTCGCGCATCCGCTGCGGATCGAGGATGACGTTGTATTGCTTGACGAAGCCGCCGACGCTGGCGACTTCGGCAACGCCCTCTGCTTTCGCGAGTGCGAATTTCAGATTCCAGTCCTGAATGGCGCGCGTATCGGCGAGGTTCAATTCCTTCGACATGACCGCATACTGGTACACCCAGCCGACGCCGGTCGCGTCCGGCCCCATCGTCGGCGTCACGCCCGACGGCAGGCGGGACGCTGCGCCGTTGAGGAATTCCAGCACGCGTGAGCGCGCCCAGTAGATGTCGGTGCCGTCCTCGAAGATGACGTAAACGAAAGAGACGCCGAAGAAGGAGAAGCCGCGCACGACTTTCGACCTCGGCACCGTCAGCATCGCCGTCGTCAAGGGATAGGTGACCTGGTCCTCGATCACCTGCGGCGCCTGGCCGGGGTACTCGGTGTAGACGATCACCTGCGTGTCGGAGAGATCGGGGATCGCATCGAGCGGCAGGTGGACGAGGGCGTAAATGCCGGCGGCGGCCGCAAAGCCGGTGCCGAACAGCACCAGCAGCAGGTTGCGCGCCGACCACGCAATCAGACGGGCGATCATGGCTTTGACCCTTCCGAGAAGCCTTTCAGCGCCGCCTTCAGGTTGCTCTCGGCATCGACCAGGAAATTGGCCGAGATCACGACGGGTTCGCCTTCGGTGACGCCCTGGCGGATCTCGACATAGCCGTCGCCGCGCTGACCGAGTTTTATCTCGCGTGGCTCCAGGCGGCCTTCGCCTTTGTCGACGAACACGGCCTGCCGGCTGCCGGTGTCCATGACGGCGCTCTCGGGAACCGCGAGCACCGGCGTGCCGCTGCCGATTGCGATCTCGGCATCGACATACATATCGTGCAGCAGCAACTCTTCGGGATTGGGCAGTGCGACGCGAAGCCGCGCGGTTCGCGTCTCCTTGTTGATCTCGGGATAGACGACTTCGATCTTGCCGGTGAAGTCGCGGCCGGGAAAGCTCCGGGCTCTGACGGTGGCCAGTTGGCCGATAGCGATGTTGCCGAGATCGCGCTCGGCAATGTCGATCAAGGCCCAGACCACCGAGTGATCGGCGATCCGGAACAGCACGCCGCCCGGCTGCACCCGCATGCCCTCGATGGCGCTGCGCTCCAGCACGATGCCGTCGCGCGGCGAGTCCCATTCGACCGAGGTCGGGACGTTGCGGGTTTTCTCGATCGCGGCAATGGCGGAATCCGGGACATCGAGGTTGATCAGCCGCTGCCGCGAACCGCGGCCGTAGAGGCCGTCGCCCGCCGTGGTCTTCGAGTTGATGGTGGCGATGTATTCGGCTGCGGCGGATGCGATCGCCGGACTGTAGACCTCCATCAGGCGCTGGCCTTTGGCGACGTGCGATCCCGTCGTGATATTATCGACATTGAGCACAAAACTTTCGGACCGCATCGCGATCACGGAAATCCGGCGTTCGTCGAGCTGGATGGTGCCGGGGGCGCGGATCACGCTGCGGATCGTGCGGCGCGTGGCGGGTTCGGATTTCACGCCGCTGCGCTGGATCTTGCCGGGCGAGAGTTTGACCGTGCCGTCGTCGGTATCGTCGCCGTCGAACACTGCGATGTAGTCCATTCCCATCGAGTCCTTCTTCGGCACCGGTGAGGTGTCGGGAAGGCCCATCGGGTTGCGGTAGTATTTGATCTTGCGGTCTGCGACACGCGGCGCGGCCGCGGGCTTGTCGATGGAGGAATCGGCATCCGCCGAAACCGGGCGATAGTCGCGTCCGTCCGACGTCTTCTTCGGCGATCGACGAGTAGTCGGGCTTGCCGTCCGGATCCTGATAATAGATCGGCGCGGGATGGCTGTCGGCGGCGAATGACCTCGTGACCAGCCCCGCGCCGACCGCCGCGATCAATGCGGCGCCGGCGCATGCGAGAATGGTGCGGTTCATGGCTGTGCCGTGATGACGAGCTGGTTTTCGAGCGTGCCGCTCTCGCCCTGGATCTTGGCGCCAAGGGAAAGCTGCCAGCGGCCGGCCATGCCGAACGTCGCCTGGAATTTGTAGGTGCCGGGCTCGCCGTCGACGACCGGCGTGACTTTGGTGGCCATCTCCTTCATGGCGTCCGGCGCCATGTCGAGCCGGGTCGCGAAAATCACGGCGCCGGGCACGGCCTTGCCGGTCTTCTGGTTCATCAGCCGGACCGTGATGATCTTGTCGGGGCCAGCCTTGACGGCGGGATCGACCAGTTCGAAGCGGTAGTCGCTGATATCGGCACGGGCGGGAGAATTCGCGCAGCCGATAGCCGCAACGATCAGCGCCGCCTTGACGGCGCGCGCGGTGTTAGACGTCTTCATCTGTTCTTCCTCGAATGTCCTGGGTCGCCGCAGCAAGCGGCATACGTCATCGTCGCGCCGGGAGCGGCGCGGCTGGATTTCCGTCAGGCCAGGCTTCGAGGTGGTTGGTCGGGAGGGGGGCGGTCAAGCCCGTCTGCGAAAACGTCGTCATGCCGCGCACGTGCGGCGCGGACCGCGTGGCGCACCGGCAGCGCCGACATCTCGGGCGGAGTGGTCTGGGCCGTCGTCAACATGCACATCGCGGTCAGCGGACAATCCGTGCACGGGGCGCTCTTCTGTTCGTCGGGGCAGCACGGCATGTCGGCTGCCATCGACGACATGTCGGCCATCGGCGGCATGTCGGTCATTCGGCATTCCGGCGGGCATTGACGCCTGCATCGCGGCCGGCGCTGCGACGGGCGCAACGGCCAGAGCGACGACGACGGCGATCGCCAGCAACCGGGTTATGAACAGACGGAAGACCATGTCCTACATTCGCACGGCGGCCGGGGCCGTTGGAAGGGGGGCCGCTTCACTTTCGCGGCAGGCTGAGAACGGCATTAACCGGTGCCGGATGCGGATCATTGCACCGATTGGGCGGACGATTGCTCCGACAAGTAGCTTCGGTCATTCCGGGACGATGCGAGAGCATCAAACCGGAAATCTCGAGATCTCCCGCTGCACCAGGCTCAGAATTTCTGCGGCTGGTCCCGTCACAACTGCATGCCCAATATCGCGGCAATGTGGCTTGACCTCTGGGCATTGACCTAGGAAGTTGCGCCGCCGTGGAAATTTCTTCTGACATCACCCGAGATTCCGACATGTTCGTTCCCGATTCGCGCCGGGCGTGGACCCGGCTTGCCGTCGCTGTCCTGATCGGTTCGCTCGGCAGCGTCGGCATGTGGTCTGTCGTCGTGGCGCTGCCGGCGGTTCAGACCGAATTCGCCGCGAGCCGGGGTACCGCCTCGCTGGCCTTTACCCTGGTGATGCTCGGATTCGGCTCCGGCGGGGTGCTGACCGGCAAGATTACCGACCGCTATGGCATCGTCACCGCGATCGGGCTCGGCATCGGCATTTTGGGACTTGGCTATATCGGCGCCGGCATGTCCGCGTCGATCTGGCAATTCATCCTGGTGCATTTCGCGATCGGGCTGTCGTCATCGGCTACCTTCGGCCCGCTGATGGCGGAAGCCTCGCACTGGTTCAACCGCTACCGTGGGCTTGCGGTCGCGATCGCCGCGTCCGGCAATTACATCGGCGGCACGATCTGGCCGCCGCTGGTGAATTACGGCATGCAGACTTATGGCTGGCGCAGCACCCATATCGCGGTCGGCATCTTCACCGCGGTGGCGATGACGCTGGCGCTGATCGGCTTGCGCATGCTGATGGGGGCAGGCGCCCAGCGCGACCACGTCAACGCGCCGCCGCCGCGCGTCAATCTGCGGCTCTCCACCAATACGCTGACGGCGATCCTGGCGCTGGCCAGCATCGCCTGCTGCGTGGCGATGTCGATGCCGCAGGTTCATATCGTCGCCTATTGCGGCGATCTCGGCTACGGCGTGGCGCGCGGCGCCGAAATGCTGTCGCTGATGCTGGGCTTTGGCATCATCAGCCGGATCGGCTCGGGTTTTCTCGCCGACCGGATCGGCGGTATCGCCACGCTGTTGATCGGCTCGATCGCGCAAGGCACCGCGCTGCTGTTCTATCTGTTCTTCGACAGCCTGACTTCGCTCTACCTCATCTCCGCGATGTTCGGGTTGTTCCAGGGCGGCATCGTGCCGAGCTATGCGATCATCGTGCGCGAGGCGATGCCGGCTTCGGAAGCCGCCACCCGCGTCGGCATCGTGATCTTCGCTTCGGTGTTCGGGATGTCGTTCGGCGGCTGGATCTCCGGCGTCATCTTCGACGCCACCGGCTCCTATGGCGCGGCGTTCCTCAACGGCGTCGCCTGGAATCTGGTCAACGTCACCATCATGGTGTCGCTGCTGATCCGCTCGCGTGGGCGTTCGGCAAAGGTGAGCGCGGGTTTTGCGACCTGACTTTGCTTTAAACGCTATGTCAGACCGCCTGTCCCGCCTTCAGCAGTGAACAGCCCGTGATCTTCAGGCTGCCATCCGCCTGCTGCTCCAGCGTATAGAGCGCTTCCCAGGCCTCGCCGTTGGCATCGACGATGTGGACGCGCTGCGCGATCCGGCCGTCGGCTGAGCGCGCCTCGCCGAATTCAAAACTCTTGTGGCGATAGACCGGCGGGTAGCTGTTCTGGACCATCGACATGAAGATGTCGGCCTGCGGAAACAGTTGCCGGATCGCCGGCGCCGCGTAGGAATAGGCGGCCGCGGCATCGTCACGGCCGAGCGCCTGCTCCTGCGCGCGGATGACGCCTTGAGCCGCAGCGACGTCGTCGGCGGCCGATACCGGTGAAGCAACGCCGATCAGAAACGCGATCATCAAAACAAGTGCGCGCATGCAAATGCCTCCGATGGACGGTGCTTGCGACGGTGCAATCGAGCTGAATTTATACGCGCACGAAGCCGGGCGGAAGCGGCTATCCGCCTTGCGCCAGACGCCGCAGGCCGGAAGCGGTCAGGCCGAGTTCACCGAGCCGTCTCACCGCGTAGCCAAGGCCAACCAGGCGCTCCCAGTGCAACTGTGGAATTTCCTGTTGCGCTTCGCCCTTGCCCACCTCGGTCAGGGACGCGAACTCCTCGGCGCTCAGGGCGGGCTGAGTGTCCGTCATCGGGTGTCCTCGTCGGTGATCACCTTGAAGCTGACCAGCGTGTTCGGCCCGAATGTCTGGGTGATCGGAACATCGGAGGCGTCGCGTCCCTGCGCGATCAGGACGCGGCCGATCCGCGGCACGTTGTTGCGCGGATCGAACATGCGCCAGTGCCCGCCGATATAGGCTTCGAACCAGCCGGCGAAATCGCCAACCGCCCACGGCTTGGGCGTGCCGATATCGCTGAGATAGCCGGTGCAATAGCGCGCGGGGATGTTCATGCAGCGGCAGAACGTAATGGCGAGGTGAGCGTAGTCGCGGCAGACGCCCTTGCCCTCGCTGTAGGCCTCCCATGCGGTCTTGGTCGCGCGGGCATGCTCGTAGCCAAAGGCGATGTGACGGTGGACGAAATCGCAGATCGCCTGGACGCGGGCCCATCCCGGCGGTGTCTTCTCGAACAGTTGCCAGGCAATTTCCGAAAGTCGGTCGGTCTCGCAATAGCGGCTGCCCAGGAGATAGACCAGGGTGTCCGCGGGCAGGTCTTCAATGGCGTGCTGAATGGCCGACGGGAAAGTGGGATCCGGCAGGCCGCTGTCACGAACCACGCCGTCGGCGGCGAGGCGCATCCGCCCCTGTCGGCGCGACCATGCGGCTGCACCAGTTGCCGAACATGTCGCGATAGGGCGTGATCTCGACCGCGGGGCTGGTGGTGAGGAAGTCCGGCACGATGACATCGGAGGCGCGGGTGAAATGCGTCCCCAGCACCATGATCATCGGCGTCGGTTGCGGGAAATCGTAGAGCATTTCGAATCCGACACGGAGCTTCATCGAAATACTTTCCCGGTTGCTAAGGACTTGAGGTGGCTACGAAGCCTTCGAATACAAGGCTTTCTGCGACTTATTCGGTCAAATGCGCGCATCCGGTGAGAAAACGATAGCTAATTGCCGGGAAAGCGCGCACGGTCGCAACAATGTCCCAAACGTCAGAACGGTCCATGCGCGGAGACGCTCGTCTATGACGACGCGCTCGCGACGGGAAACGGTTCATTTCAGGCATTCGTTCCGCATCAAGGGCATCGATCGCCTTCTACCGGCCGGTGCCTACGAGGTCGTCACCGACGAGGAGATGATCGAAGGCCTTTCGTTTGCGAGCTTCCGGCGCGTCGCCACCATGATCATGGTGCCGTGCGCGGCGCCGCGCCAATCGTCAACGGAAATGATCTCGATCAGTTCGGTTGACCTCTCCGACGCGCAACGTATCGATGCGAGCGCGCCTCGTGAGTGAAATCCCGATCGATCTCGACAAGCACCGCGGCATGGCGGCACAGAAGGCGACCGATATCCGCCGCGTCATCGCCGACGTCGAGGTCAATGCAAAGCTGCTGCGCGACAAACAGGGCGCCGTCGAAATCCAGCTCCTTGCCGTGCCGGCCGAGAACCTGGCCCGAGGCGGTGGCCAAGGCGCGCTACGTCCTCAATCTCTATTCGGCCAGTCTGGCGGCATCGGACACGCATCATCGCGACCTGGTGTCGGCGGTGCTGGCTGACCTCACCCGGCTTGCCGGGGAGAGCTGAACAACTCGCAAACTCCCGTCCCGCGCGTTCGATGCACCATCGAACGGCCCAACCGAAAGTACCTGATGCAAAATCTCTCGCCCCGTCACGTCAAGACCGAAGAATCGGCTCGCCTCGGCGTCGTATCCGGCTGGTACTCGACCAAGGTCAGCGGCACCTTCGTTTCGGGGCCACATGATTCCGAATCCGACTGTCTGCGCAAGATCGCCGAGATCGATCCGCCGCCGGCCAAGAAAAAGCGATGAGCGGCGCAACAGAGTTCGACCGCCGCTTCGCACCCGGAGGACACCCCGATGACGCTCTCACGCGGCAATATTGGCGGCTACGAATACGATCGCATGGTGCTGCTGTTTTCCATGATGGATGGCCCGAAGGAAGTCTCCTGCGCCATCAGCGCCTCGGCGATGGATGATCTGGATCACGTGAAGCGGACGCCACCGGAGCGGCGCGAGGAGCAGTTCCTGCGCCTGCGCGACCGCATCGAACAGTGCGCGTCGCGCAAATTCGAAGCCCGCGAGTTCGAGGGCAATCCCGCCGGGATCATCCTGCGCAGCATCGATTTTCGCGGCTAGAGCGTTTTCGAGCGAAGTGGACCCGGTTCGCGTGAAGAAAACGCGTCAAAACAAAAGAGTAGAGCCTTCGGTTCTGATTCAATCAGAACCGATAAGGCTCTAGCCCAAATATAAGTCCGCACCTTGGGGAACTCTGCGGCTCCGGCTTCGTTGCCAACCGATCCCCAAGCGCAGCGGGATCGGCGACCCGCCACAGTCAGCAGCCCCACAATGATCAAATCCCTCACGCCGTTCGCGGTGTTCGCGCTTCTGGGAGCGTCGGTGCTCGCTTTGCCGGGTTTCGCTCCCGAAGTGAAGGCAAACGAAGTCGTTGCGCTTGCCAAGGCCGACCGGCTTGCCATCCATCCCGTTGCCGGAAATTGCGCCAGTCAGATCTGGCCAAATATTGAATCGACCTGCTTGCGCAATACCAGGTCGGACGTAGCGGTTCGCGAGGTTCGCCTTGTGACCGCGCATCGCGAGCCATGATGCCTCTGGATCACGCGCTTTTGCCACCCGTCATTCTCGTCGTCGAAGACGAGATGCTGCTGCGGATGCGGGCGGTCGATATGGTCGAGGATGCCGGCTATGTCCCGGTCGAGGCCGTGGATGCGGACGAAGCGCTCGCCATCCTCCAGTCCAGGTCGGATATCGTGCTGTTGTTCACCGATATTCAGATGCCGGGCAGCATGAGCGGTCTGCAGCTCGCGCTCGCCGTCCATCAGCGCTGGCCGCGGATCAAGATCATCCTGGCGTCGGGGCAACTGAAGCTGACAAAGAGCGAGATACCGGAAAACAGCCGTTTCTTCGGAAAACCGCTGGATTCCGGCGATATGGTTGCGGAAATCCGGGAAATGCTCGGCCATGTCTGACCTCAGCGGCCGCAAAGCCGCAATCCCAGCACCGTTTTCATGCAGCCTGCCCAAATCGTTACCGGAAAGAAATGACCGGAACCGGACAGATGGTGGTATCCATTGTCGATGTTGAAAAGCAGCCATGATCTGGTCGGCGGCAGTCTGGCGTCCGATCCGACGTCTCCCGAGGAGCTGCTGACGGCAGAAAATGTCAGCCTGCGGCTGTTGCTGACGCAGGCCAAACTCAGCGCCGAGACGTTGCTGGCGCAAGCCGGTATCGACGCCAAGGAGCGCGAGGCGGCCGACAAGCTTCAGAAACTCATCCTGGAAGAGCTGCATCACCGCATCAAGAACACGCTCGCGACCGTAGGCGCCATTGCCTCGCAAAGCCTGCGCAATGCGCCGAGCATGCGTGATGCGCAGTACGCGATCGAAGGGCGATTGCTTGCGCTCGGCCGGGCTCACGATTTGCTGTTGCAGGTGCGCTGGACCGGCGCGGACATGCGAAAAATCGTCAGCGGTGCGACCGAACCTTTCGATAATGCGGATAAGCCCAGATTTTCGATCGACGGGCCTAATGTTGAAATCGCGTCAGGTGCCGTCATCGCGATCGCGATGACCCTCAATGAGCTCTGCACCAACACCACGAAATTCGGTGCCTTGTCGGTGCCGAGTGGACATGTCGACGTCCATTGGGCCGTGGATGCGGCGCGATTGCGGTTCACCTGGAAAGAACAGGGCGGCCCGGTGGTCGCAGCGCCGACCAGACAGAGTTTTGGCACACGTCTGATCGAAACGCTCGGCAAGCAACTGAAAGGCGACGTCAAGCTCGCCTATGCGCCTGATGGATTCGTCTACGTGCTTGACGTTCCCCTGGCTTCCCTCGAATCCTGAGCTGAGGTTAAGGCGTCGATCTCACCGCCGCAGTTCGCCGAGATTTTGGCGCGCCTCGTGATCGCCCAACGAAGCCGCCTTCTCGAACCATTGCCGGGCGAGTCTCGCGTTGCGGGGAACGCCGTCGCCCTCGTTGTAGATAGCGCCGAGCCCGTTCATGCAGGCGGGGTCGCCAAGTGCAATGCCCTGCTCGAACAGGCGGCGCGCTTCCGTAGTGTCGCGCCGGACGCATTGGCCGCGCAGATAGAGCAGGCCGAGATTGTTCATCGCCGAGGGGATGCCGGCCTTGACCGCGGTCTCGTAGAGCCGCACCGCTTCGGCGCAGTTTCTCGATACGCCGTGCCCGCTTTCTTCAAGCCAGCCGAGATCGACCATCGCGATCGGCTCGCCGGCCTCGACCGCCTTGCGATACCACCGTGCGGCCTCGGCATTGTCGACGCGCACGCCCTGGCCGCCCTCGTACATGCCGCCGATATTGTTCAGCGCCATCGGGTAGCCGGCGACGGCCGCTCGCTCGTAGAGTCGCCGGGCTTGCGGATAGTCTTTACGTGCGTTGGCGATGCGGCCGGCTTCGAAAACGAATCTGGCCACGTCAGGATAGCTTTGCATCGCCTCGTTGCAGGCGGCTGTAGCATGCGGAATGTCGATCCTGGCCTGTTCGATACCGGCAAGGCCCGGCGCATGGCCGGTGTCGTACGGCATCGCCGCCAGGCGATCGCAATCGGTGACGAGGTCGCGGCGCAAGGCTTCGTCGGACAGGCGGCTCAATGAAACCGGTGCTTCCGGCGAAAGCGACACCTGCTGCACCGGCGCGCTCGCTGGCTTACCGGCAAAGTAGAAGTTGCCTGTGATCGGTGAGGAGGACAGCCAAGGCAGCTGCCGGCCCTGCGTAGCCTTTTCCACGGCAAGGCCGACCTCGTTGAAAGTCTTGAACAGGCCAAAACCCGGATGCTGCATCACAGCAGCCAGCGCGCGCGTGTAGGGGCTGTGGCCGTCGTCGCCGTCGAACGAGACGCTGCGTGGCTGGGTCGCAAACGAAATCAGGGTGCCGGGCGGTGCCTGCACCTGCGCCAGGCCGCCGGTGGTCGAATTCACGCCGTGGTCGCGGAAAGGATTGTCGCGGCAGGCGTCGAGCACCAGCAAATTGATCTTGGTGCCGGATTTCTCCATCTGGTCCAGAATGCCGGCCATGCCGACCGCCTGCATAAAAACGTCGCCCGCATCCGCCGGGTGAGCGTCGATCGGGACCAGATAATTGAGGCCGTGGGTCTCGACGCCGTGGCCGGCAAAATAAAACAGTGCGACGTCGGCGCCGATCAGTTCGTTGCCGAATTTCTTCAGCGCTGCGTCAAAGCCGTCCTTGTCGAGATCGATCTGGGCGCCGCCGCCGACCACGAAGAAGCCGAGCGACAGCAGCGTATCCGACATCAGCCTGGCGTCGGCTACAGGATTGGGAAGTTTCGCAACCGTCTGATAGGCCGAATTGCCGATCACCAGCGCGACCCGCTTTTCCGCATGCGCGGCGGTGCCGGCACACAGCAGCAAGGCGGCGACAATCAACCGCGACAGCAGGCCGATCCGGCTGGCCATGACGATGCACCCCACGACGGGAGAATTCCCGCGTCACCGTTGGTCTCGCCGGCGCTGCGATCGGTTCGAAGGCGCAGCGGCCGCGCGCCCCCGGTTCAAAACGTCGGTGGCGTGCAGGCGCTGATGACTTCGCAGGCTTTGGCGCCGACGCAGCGAAAGCGGTGCGGGCGGCGGCTTTCGAAATAATAGGCGTCTCCGGGATCGAGAATCCGGCGCTCGTCGTCGATGGTCACTTCCAGCCGGCCCGAAACCACGACGCCGCCTTCCTCGCCCTCGTGGGTCAGCGGCACCCGGCCGGTGTCGCTGCCCGGCTCATAGCGCTCTTTCAGAATTTGCAGGCTGCGGCCGAACAAGTTGTCGCCGACCTGGCGATAGGAAATCGGTTTCTTGCCGATCTCGGTCAATTCGTCGGAGCGATAGAACGCCTTGCGCGGCCGTTCCGGTTCGATGGCGAAGAATTCGGCCAGCCCCATCGGAATACCGTCGAGGATGCGCTTGAGCGCGCCAACCGACGGGTTCATCTGGTTGGATTCGATCAGCGAGATCGTCGAATTGGTGACGCCCGAGCGCTTCGCCAATTCGCGTTGCGACAGCTTGTGACGACTCCGGACGAACCGCAGCCGCCCACCGATATCGACGCTCATCGCAAATCCCTGTTGCAAGTGTTTCGGATCGAACAAATATGATATTGCAGATCGAACAAAATCAATAGCTTATGGGGTCGCAGAAAAGGACTTGTTGTGACTTCTCAACCGTGGCCCCGTAAGCTGAACCGCAGCTGCCACTCAAGGAGCGACGCCGTGACCGTTCACCAGATTCCAAACACCCTGAAGACCGACTCGTTCTGGATGCCGTTCACGGCCAACCGGCAGTTCAAGGCCGCGCCCCGCCTGTTCGCCTCCGCCGAGGGCATGCACTACGTCACCGTCGACGGACGCAAGGTGATCGACGGCTCGGCCGGCCTGTGGTGCGTCAATGCCGGCCACGGCCGCCGCCAGATCGCGGCCGCCGTCGAAAAGCAGTTGATGGAGCTCGACTTCGCGCCGTCGTTTCAGATGGGCCATCCGCTCGCATTCGATTTCTCCGAGCGCCTCGCGGCGATCGCGCCAAAGGGCCTCGATCGCATCTTCTTCACCAATTCGGGTTCGGAATCGGTCGACACCGCGCTGAAGATCGCGCTCGCCTATCAGCGCGCCGCCGGTCAGCCGACCCGCACGCGCCTGATCGGCCGCGAGCGCGGCTACCACGGCGTCGGCTTCGGCGGCATGTCGGTCGGCGGTATGGTCAACAACCGCCGCGCGTTCGCGACCCATCTGCCCGGCGTCGACCACATCAGCCATACGTACGATCTCAAGCGCAACGCTTTCGCGAAGGATCTGCCCGAACACGGCGCTGAGCTCGCCGACGATGTCGAGCGGCTGGTGGCGCTGCACGGCGCGGAAACCATCGCCGCAGTCATCGTCGAACCGGTGCCAGGCTCGACCGGCGTGCTGCCACCGCCGAAAGGTTATCTGCAGCGACTGCGCCAGCTCTGCGACAAGCACGGCATCCTCTTGATCTTCGACGAAGTCATCACCGGCTTCGGCCGCCTCGGCACACCGTTTGCCGCCCAGTATTTCGACGTCACTCCGGACCTGATGACGACCGCCAAGGGCATCACCAACGGCACCGTGCCGATGGGCGCGGTGTTCTGCAGCCGCAAGATTCACGACGGCATGATGATCGGCCCGGAAAACGCGATGGAGATTTTCCACGGCTATACCTATTCGGCGCATCCGGTGGCCTGCGCCGCGGGCCTTGCGACGCTCGACATCTACAAGGACGAGGGATTGCTGACGCGCGGCGCCTCGATGGCCGAATACTGGCGCGACGGGTTGCATTCGCTCAAGGGCCTGCCGAACGTGATCGACATTCGCAATATCGGCCTGATGGGCGCGGTCGAACTCGCCCCGCGCACGGGCGCGCCGGGCGTGCGCGGCTATGAACTGATGGTCGATTGCTTCAATCGCGGGCTTTACTTCCGCCAGAGCGGCGATGCGGTCGCGGTGTCGCCGCCGTTGATCGTCGAGCGCAGCCATATCGACGAGATGGTCTCGATCCTCGGCGACGCCATCAAGCGCCTGGCCTGATCCTTGCTCGAAAAGAACCGCCGGTGGATGTCGGCGGTGCTGCGGCAGGAGACGGATAAATCGTGAAGGTCATCGTTCTCGGCAGCGGCGTCATCGGCGTCACCACGGCCTATTATCTGGCCCGTTCCGGCCATGAGGTTGTTGTCGTCGATCGCCAGCCGAAGGCCGCGCAGGAAACCAGTTTCGCCAATGCCGGCGAAGTCTCGCCCGGCTATTCCTCGCCCTGGGCCGGGCCGGGCGTGCCGGTCAAGGCGATCAAGTGGCTGCTGATGCGGCACGGTCCGCTGGTGATATGGCCAAAACTCGATCCGATCATGTGGATCTGGATGCTGAAGATGCTGCGCAACTGCACGTCTTCGCGTTATGCCGTCAACAAGAGCCGGATGATTCCGATCGCCGAATACAGCCGCGATTGCCTGCGCGCGCTGCGAAGCGAAATCGGCATCCACTACGACGAGCGCAGCCGCGGCACGCTGCAACTGTTTCGCAAGCAGGCGCAGCTCGACCATACCGGCGGCGATATCGCGGTGCTCAAGCAATACGGCGTGCCTTATGAAGTGCTCGACCGCGACGGTTGTATCGCCGCCGAACCGGCGCTTGCCGGTGTCCGGGAAAAATTCGTCGGCGGCATGCGGCTGCCGCAGGACGAGACCGGCGACTGCCACATGTTCACCGAAGCGCTGGCGGCTGAAGCGGCAAAACTCGGGGTGAAGTTCAGGTTCAACACCGGCATCGAACGGCTGGAGACGGATGGCGCAAAGATCACGGGCGTCATCACCAGCGCGGGCACGTTGCAGGCCGATGTCTATGTCGCAGCACTCGGAAGCTGGACGCCGCGATTGCTGAAGCCGCTTGGCGTCTACGTGCCGGTCTATCCGGTGAAGGGCTATTCGATTACGGTGCCTGTTGCGAACGAAGACGGCGCGCCGGTCTCGACCGTCATGGACGAGAGCTACAAGGTCGCGATCACCCGGCTGGGTGATCGCATCCGCGTCGGCGGCACCGCGGAAATTTCCGGCTATTCGAAGACACTCGATCCCGAGCGCCGCTCGAACTCTCGATCACTCGCTGACGGATATGTTCCCGCGCGGCGGCGATCTCTCCAAAGCGACGTTCTGGTGCGGCTTGCGACCGATGACGCCGGACGGCCCGCCGATCATCGGCGCTACGCGTTATTCAAACCTGCATCTCAACACCGGACATGGCACATTGGGCTGGACCATGGCCTGCGGCTCCGCGCGCGTGCTGGCGGATCAGTTGTCCGGCCGCAAGCCTGACATCGACGCGAGCGAACTGACGCTGGATCGGTACGACCATCGGTTCGGGTGAATCGAAGGTCTCTCCGCCGTCATTGCGAGCGAAGCGAAGCAATCCAGTTCTTTCTTCGTGCGGCAAGGCTGGATTGCTTCGCTTCGCTCGCAATGACGGGTGAAATAGTTACCCCATCTTCGCCAACGACTCGCGCATTTCCTTCGGCGTCGCCGGTTCTCCGCCTTCCGCACGCACCAACCTGATCGCTTCCTCGACCATTTCCAGATTGGTCGCCCGTGTGCCGAGCGGCGCATCCTCCAGGCCAACGCGGATATGACCGCCACGCCTCACGGTCTCTCCGATCAAGGGGCGGACATCGGCGTTGACGCCCGCGAGCATCCACGGCGCGCCGGGCGCTTCCTCGTCGAGCAGTGCTAGATAGGCAGCTAATCCATAAGGCCGCGGCGGAAACCCGGAAGCCATCGTCTCGCAGAACATCAGCCGGTAGATCGGCGTCTTGGTGCCGACGGCTCGGGCCAGCGCCGCGCCGGCGCGCAGGAATCCGGGTTCGTAGATCGCGAGGTCAGGGTGCAGGCCGTGACGCTTGGCAAGGTCGAGCCCGTACCGTGTGTGAGTTTCCGGATTGAGATAGCTTCCCGCCGGCTCGTCCTTTGCCGTCGTCCGGGTCTGGGTGAAGTTCATGCAGCCGGGATCGGCAAAGGCGAATTCGATCAGACCGCGCGCGGCGAGTTGTTCGGCATGGGAAAACCGGACTGCGGGATCGGCGACGTCGGCGTTCACTTCAGCCAGCATGAAGGGCGAGAACGATGGATAGACGGGTACGTCGATCGCGTTGCGAATGCCCTCGATGATGCGGGCATAGACCTGCCAGTCATAGGTCTGCGGCCCGCCGCCGTCATAGGCGTGGAGGTGAACGATGGTGGCGCCGGCCCGGGCGCAGGCGATACCCTCGGTGACGATCGCCTCGACCGTGTCGGGAATGCCGGGTTGAAATTTGCGGCTCCACGGTCCGTTCAGCGCGGCCTCGATCCAGACCTTGTGCATGTTGCGATCTCTCTTGTGATCTTATACCTCCGCCACCGCTTCGCTCCAGGGCTGGAACGGCTCGGTGGCGCCGCTGTTGGTCGAGCCGTCGCGCAGCACCACGCTCGGGCAGGCGAATTTCATCGGCATGGTCTGGATGCGGGCTTCTTCGTAATCGAAACGCTCGGCCAACGCCTTGCGCGCCGATGACGGCAGACGCACATCGCCGATCACGACGGTGCCTTCGCTGGCATCGATGCGCGGCGCATGAATCGCGGCATCGAGATCCATGCCGTAGTCCATCACGAAGGACAGCAATTGCGCGACCGACGGCAAAATGCGCCGGCCGCCGGAAGCGCCGATCGCGACGCGCCTTCCGTCGCTCGCCTGCGCCACCACCGGTGTGTAGTTGGTCAGGCAGCGCTTGCCGGGCGCCAGTGAATTCGGCGTGCCCGGCGTCGGATCGAACCACATGATGCCGTTGTTCATGGTGATGCCGGTTTGCGGCGACACGAATTTGGAGCCGAAGGCCGAGAGCAGGGTTTGCGTCACCGCGGCCATGTTGCCGTCGCGGTCGACGGCCGAGAAATGCGTGGTGCAGGCCGGCGCCAGCGCCTCGGCGCCGAGCGCGCGGCGGCCGTCGGCGTCGCCCATGTCTTTCAGGCGCTCGCGGTAGGCGGCTTGCAACGCATCGGCATAAGCGATGTAGGCCGCCGCATCCGGTCCGCCACGTGCGGGCTTCAGGCTCTGCTGCAGCAGGCCCAGCGTACGCGACAGCGTCGGACCTGCGGTCAGTTCCGGCGTCGCGAACACTTCGCCGCCGCGATAGGGGATCGCCAGCGGCTCGCGCAAATGCGCGCGGAACGGCTTGAGGTCTTCGACCGATAACGCGCCGCCGGCCGACTGAATATCGGCGGCGAGGCTCTTTGCCAGATCGCCTTCGTAGAAGTCACGCGGGCCTTGCGCGGCCAGATGCGCCATCGTCGCCTTGAGCCCGTCCTGCGGCATCCGGACGTGGGACTTGATGCCCCACGGCGCATTCGGCGGCAGGCCGTCCTGCAAGTAGGCGGCGGCGCTCGCGGGATAACGCCGGAGGTCCGCGGCTGAACTTGCAATCATCAGCGTGGTCCACCAGTCGACCGCAAGGCCTTCGCCGGCGAGCTTGACGCTGGGCGCCAGCAATTCCTGCCACGGCAGCCTGGCGTGGCGGCGATGCGCTTCCTCCATGCCGGCGACGACGCCGGGCACGGCGACCGAACCGGGGCCGTGAAGATTGCGGTCGTCCTTGACGCGCGCCCACGGGAATAGATCGGAGGCCGCGCCATCGCCGGTCAGCGGATAATCCTCGATGCGAAGGCTGCCGGGCGCGCGCATGCCGTAGTCGATCACTTCATAGCGGTCCTCGCGCGCGCGGTAGAGCACCATCGCGCCGCCGCCGCCGGGCCCGCTCATCCAGGGCTCCAGCACACCGAGCGCGAACGTGGTTGCAATCACCGCATCGACGCAGTCGCCACCCGCCGCAAGCACCTCGGCGCCTACCTCCGCGGCCTTGCGCGATTGCGCCGCGACGATGCCGCCCTTGGACGATACCGCGGGTTTTCGGATCTGCTGGCTATTGGTGAACTGGTCGCGCATGAGTTTGCCTTCGATATTTTTGGCGTTTGCGTTGGCCGGTATCCTGGCGGCTATTTTCGTTGCGGCGTTTTGATCTTCCGATGCGGCCTGTTGATCGATAGCGTCGTCATGCCCGGAGAACAATGAGATTCGATGAATTAAAGTTGGGCCAGCGGTGAGTTAAAGTCATGCGGCGTCGCACTGGTTTGAATTGGCCTCACGCGGCAACAATGGCACATTGGGGCCGATTGACCTCCGGCAAAGGAGCATGCCTGACGTGACCGCGGACGCCTTTATCCATCTGCCCGACCTGCGCGACCGGGTGACGCAGCCCGAAAAGTCGCTGCTGCGGCTGACGCCGGAGATGTTTGCGATGTGGGAGGGGCGAGCCCGCGCGGCCGGATTGCCGGCGAACTGGCGATTGTCCGACGACGTGATCGAGCAATCGCGGCTGGCGCTGCTCGGCGACCATCGGGACGGCGACGACCTCTGGATCTACTCCTACGGATCGCTGATGTGGGATCCTGGATTCCACTTCGCGGAAGTTCGGCTCGCCGACGTCGAAGGCTATCAGCGCCGCTTTACGCTCCGGATCGATCTCGGTCGCGGCTCGCGCGAACACCCCGCGCTGATGTTGTCGCTGGAGCGGCAGGCGGGATGCTGCCGCGGCCTGGCGTTTCGCATTGCGGCCGACGCCGTGCATGCGGAGTCCGCGATCCTTTGGCGCCGCGAGATGTTGCGCGGCGGCTACGCGCCGGCGCTGGTGCCGATGACGACGCCACAGGGGCCGATCATCGCGCTCGCCTTTGTCTCCAACACCGCGCATCCGAGCTATGTCGGCGAGCTGCCGCTCACGGAGACCGCGGCCACGATCGCGACCGGCAAGGGCGTGCTCGGCACCAATCGCGAATATCTGGTGCAACTGGCGACGCAACTGGAAGCACTGGGGATCCATGATCCCTATGTCAGGGAACTCCATGCGGCGATCGATGCCACCGCCGGGGCCTGACGCGGCCGATCAGCTTCCGGATACCTCATCCCAGAATTCAAGCATCGGTTTCGCCAGTTCATCCGGCCGGTCTTCGGGGAAGAATAATCTGCCGTCTGCGACTTCGACCACCCGTTTGGCGCCGGGAATAGTGTCCTTTAGCCAGTACGCCCACTTCAGGTCGAAGAAGATGTCCTTCAGGCCCCAGACGATCAGCGTCGGCACTTGCAGTGTTTTCAGCGCGTCGTGGATCGCCACCGTCTGCGCGTTGTCGAACCCGAGCCAGTAGCGCTGGAAGGCGTCGATGCGTTGCGGCGAAGACAATAACGGCTGCAGATAGAGCCGGATCACGTCGTCGGTCAGCACGCCGGGATCGGCATAGCTGCGAAACAGCGGCACGGATTCGCCGCGCGCGTAGCGCTCGCGTGCCAGATCCGGACGGTCAAGCGTCGGCTGAAAAATCGGCGCCAGCGTGCCTTTGCGCGAATGCTCCATGATGGGCAGCACCTGCGGCGGCGGCCAGCCGTCATGGACGTCGCAATTGGTCAGCACCAGCGAGGTCAGCCGGTGCGGATGATGGGCCGCAAAAATCTGCGCGATGGCGCCGCCGGAATCGTTGGCGACCAGATCGATCTTGTCGATTTGCAAGCTATCCAGCACTTCGGCGATCATCCGCGCCTGCGCCGTGAACGAAACGTCCTGCGTCGGCGCGATCGCGGTGTAGCCCAATCCCATCAGGTCGATGGCGATGCAGCGCCTGCGGTGCTTGGTGCGGTCGATGATGTGGCGCCAATGGTAGCCGTTGAGGGGCACGCCGTGAATGAACAGCGCCACCGGACCCTGTCCCTGTTCGACATAGGCGATGCGTCCGGATCTGACCTCGGCAAAGCGGCGGCTGGCGTGAAAGGTTGCGATGTCCATGGTCCGTCCGGTCTCCGTTGTTGCGGAGACCATCTAGGCCGGATCAGTGCGAGCGCGCTGTCACGATCTTGCGCAATTCTGCGATTTCAGCCGTGCGCGCGTTGCGACGCAGCGCTGCCGGGGTGCAGCCGAAGAAACTGCGGAACCGCGCCGTGAAATGGCTGTGGCTGGTAAACCCGGCGTCGAGCGCGACGGTGGTGAGGTCGTCGCCGTCGAGCACGGCATCCAGCGTCTGCGCCAGCCGCTCGTGCAGTACGTAGTCATAGATCGAGGTGCCGACAGCTTCACGGAACACGTGGCAGAGATGAAACGGCGACAGGTTGGCGATATCGGCGAGCTTGGCGACGTTCCATTTGCGCGCCGGCGCCAGCGCGACGGCTTCCTTGACGCGCTCCAGCGCCCGCGTGCGCCTTGCCCGCGCCTGGGGCCGGACGGTGGGGCTGCTGTTGCGCACCGATTTGAGCGACAGGTTCAGGAGATCGAGACCGAGCGCTTCTGCCTCGAATTCATCCGCTTCAGCGCGCCCCAGTCGCGTCCACAGCAGGTTACGCAGCATCATCGCCTTGGCCGGCAGCAGCGCGTTGGACGGCAACGCCTCGCCATTGCCGCGCGGATCGAGCCATTCCGGCGCCAGCGCCTCGCCAAACCGCAACGCAATGGCGCGATCGCCGATACCGCCTGGATAACCGATTCGATAGGGCGCATCTGCGGCAAAGAACACCGCATGGCTGGGCGTGCCGACGACGTGGCGGCCGGGCGCATCGTGCTTGGAAAACACGCCGCTGAACGGCAGCACGATGGCATTCCGGCTCTGCCGCTCGACGTCGCCGCTGACCTCACCGCCCGGACGGGCCTCGAACAGGCCGATCTGAAGCGTCTCGCTTTCAAACAATGTTTTACGGCTGATTTCCAAGGGAAAATCCTGACATCCTGACGCAAGTGCACGCGGCGGATTCTTGCTATAGTGAAGCACAAAAGCGCTGATGCCGCGACGTCAAAAAGAACAAGGACCGGGGTGGAACATGACCGAGGGGACCAAAACCCATTACGAAGTCATCGTGATCGGTGCGGGCGTGGCCGGCATTTACCAGATCAAGCGTCTGGCTGACCTCGGGGTGGATGCGCTGGTGCTGGATGCCGCGCCGGACCTCGGCGGCACCTGGTACTGGAACCGTTATCCCGGCGCGCGCTTCGATTCCGAGAGCTACACTTATGGCTATTCCTTCTCGAAGGATTTGCTCGAGGAGTGGCACTGGAAGGAGCGCTTCTCGCCGCAGCCGGAGAATTTGCGCTACCTCAATCATGTCGCCGACAAGTTCGGTCTTCGCAAGTACATGCGGTTCAACTGCAAGGTCGAGAAGGCCCGGTTCGACGAGGCGCAACATCTGTGGCGCGTGAGGCTCGGCGATGGCAATGAACTGACCTGCCGGTTCGTCGTGCTGGCGGTCGGCCTGCTTTCGGTGCCGACGCCGCCGCGGCTCCAAGGCATGGACAGTTTCGAGGGCCGCTCGTTCCACACGTTTTATTGGCCGCACGAGCCGGTGGATTTGCGCGGCAAGAAGGTCGCGATCATCGGCACCGGCGCCACCGCGATTCAGGTGATCGGCGAGATCGCCGACAAGGTCGGTGACCTCACCGTGTTCCAGCGCCGGCCGAACTGGAGCGCGCCGCTCAACAACAGTCCGATCTCCAATGAGGAGATGGCCGACATCCGCGCACGCTATGACGACATCTTCGCGACCTGCACGCGCACGCCGGGCGGCTTCGAACACGAGCCGGACCGGCGCGGCTTCTACGAGGTTTCGCGCGAGGAGAGGGTGGCGCTGTGGGACAAGCTCTACGACGAGCCGGGTTTTGGGATCTGGCTGAGCAACTTTCGCGAGATCTTTACCGATGAAGTGGCCAACGCCGAGTTCTCCGCCTACATCGCCGACCGCATTCGCCGCCGCGTAAAGGATCCGGTGACGGCTGAGAAACTGATTCCGAAAGACCACGGCTTTGGCGTGCAGCGGGTGCCGCTGGAGACGAACTATTTCGAGGCCTATAACCGCGACAATGTGCATCTCGTCGACATCAGCGAGACGCCGATCGAGCGGGTCACCGAAAAGGGCCTGCGCACTTCGGCGCGCGACTACGAATTCGATATCATCGTCTACTCCACCGGCTTCGACGCCATCACCGGGGCGTTCGATCAGATCGACATCAGCGGCATCGGCGGCGCAAAACTGTTCGACAAATGGCGCGATGGGCCGTCGACCTTTCTCGGCATGCTCGTCCACGGTTTTCCGAACCTGCTGATGCCGACCGGGCCGCAGAGCGGCTCGGCTTCGACCAATTTTCCGCGCGGTATCGAGAACGGCGTCGGCTGGTGCACCGACCTGCTTCAGTACATGTGGAAGCGCGGTCATGTCACGGCTGATCCCACACTGGCCGCCCAGGAGCGCTGGACCGCCCATGTGACGAAAATGTACGCCATCATGCTGATGCGAAAAGCGAAGTCGTGGTTCACCGGCTACAATTCCAACGTGCCCGGCCACGAGCACGGCAAGGTCCGCTATTTCGTCTACAACGGCGGCACGCCAAAATATGTTGCCGCCATCAACGACGTCGCGGCGAAGGGCTATGAGGGGATCGTGTTTGATGGTGAGGCGGGGACTGCAGTGAGGCCCGCGGTCAGGTCGAGCGCAGCGGAGTAGCGCACCTCACGCCACCGGTTTGACGGGCGCCAGATGGAGCTCACGCCGTCGTGCCATCTCGCAATAGAGTTTTAGAATTTTGCGGTCGAGTTCGGTGTCGCGCGCCTGCTCGGCCGCCTCATGCAGGCGGATCAGGAGGCGGCGCAGGTTGGCGTTTGCTGCATCGAGGGCGGGAAGCGAATAGTCGCCATCGGCTATGTCAGCCGCGTCTTCGGGGGAGACGCCATGCCGGGGCCCGGCTTCCGCGATCAGCGCGCGCAGCGCGGCATTCTCCCACACCCGCGCGGCGGCGCCGTCGGCGGCCTCAAGCGCGACGAGTTTGTTGACCAGTGCAATGAGGCGGATTCGCGCGGCCGAAAACATACCCATGTCTTCCGGTCGTGGCGGCGTCATCAGCGTCAGGATGCAGCCGTTCAACAGCTCGGTCATCGTCGGCGTCATGACCAGCCCTCTTCGACCAGTCGCGCCAGCAAGTCGGCCGTGATCCGGTCATGCCGCCGCGCGGTGTAGGTGCCGGTAAATCCGAGTACGAGATCGCTGGCGTTGGCCATAAATTCCTTTGCCGAGGTGGTCCAGATCGCGCAGCCCTTGACGGCGCTGAACAGTTTCCACCAGGCCAGCGTGGCGGGATCGACGCGCAGTCCGCTTTCGCGTTCCCAGATCGCGATCGCCTCGGCTTCCGCAATCGTGCCGGCGACGCGCGTTTCGTCGAAATGATTCCACATCGGATCGAAGCACCAGGCGAGGTCTTCGATGGCATCGCCGAGATGCGCCATCTCCCAGTCCAGCACCGCGAGGATGCGCCCGCGTCCGTCATGCATGAAGTTGCCGGAGCGATAGTCGCCGTGGACCACCGAAATCTTCGCTGCCGGCTTTGGCGGATTGCGGCGCAGCCGGCGGATCGCGGCGCGGACGATCGGCTGCGGGTGACGCTCGTCGCGTTCGATGACGCCGGCCCAGTAATCCAGTGCCGCGCGCCAGCAATCGGCCGGGGCGGGCGCTGCGCAGCAATCCTTGATCGGCAGCGTGGCCGGATCGCGGCGGGCGATGCGGCCGAGGATCGCAAACAATTCGCGGCCAATTGTCTCCGCGTGTTCGCCATAGGGTTCGAGATTCATCACCGACGGCACCTGGCCGCCGTCGATCCGGCTCATGATGAAGAACGGCCGCTCCAGCGCGCCGCCTTCGGTTTCCAGCACCAGCGGCTCGGGCACCGGCACGATGCCGTGAAATGACTGGTAGGCGAGAAATTCGGTTTGGCGGTCGGTGTCGATCAGGCCGCCGACGGGATCGCGGCGCAGGATCATGCCCCGGACCTTGCCGCCGATCTCGGCATCGAAGCGATAGGTCTCGCGGCTGGCGCCGCCGGGAATGCGGCTGAGATCGCGTACCGCGACGTTCTCGCCCCAATGCTTGTAGAGATATCGCTCCAGCCGCTGGCCGAGCGGTTCGCCCGAGGCGGCCGAATTCATGGCGCGAAATCCAGCGTGGATTTGAAGCCCGAGGGTGCATGCGGGCCGAGCGCCAGTTGCTCGAGCACGCCGCGTCCCTGATGCACATGGCCGTCCGCGTCGCGGCAGCTCACCTCGCACAATGCCTGAATATGGAGATGCTGCTGCTGCCGCACGTCGACCTCGGCCAGCACGATGTCCTCGCGCTCGACTGCGAGGTCGCCATGGTTGAGCCCGTGCGCCCATTTGGGATGACCGTAGCCGAGGCCGAGCATGAAGAAATTGTAGATCGGCGTGAACGTCGCTTCCAGACGCTGCGAACCTTCGCCGAGCGCGACGGTGGCGGTCGCCGCATGCCGCGTGCCGGATTTCCAGTTCACTTGCGCAGCGGCATGTTCGATGTCGCGCAACGGGCCATTGTCGGGCGCCCAGACCGCGCGGCGATTCCACGGTAGCCCCGCCGCGTCGTCGTTGCTGTGAAAGAACAGGCTGGCGCTTTCAAAGTTGGTCGGCGCCCACAGCCAGAAGAATTGCGGCGGCGCTGCTGGCGCCAGCGCCTGTGGATCACGCATGCCGACGGGCCGGACACCCCAGGAACGGTCGCGGGTGCCGACAAAGCCGTCGACCCATTCGCGCACGCCGTCGAGCTCGATCCAGCCCTGATAGCGCCCGTTCTGCGTCAGACGGGTATAGTCCATCAGGATGCGCGGGCCGATCCGCCGCACGAAGCGCGGTTCCTCGATCGGCGCGCTGCGGCCGGTGAAGATGATATCGGCTGACATGCCGCGATCCGGCGCATCGACGATCACGCGAAGCTTGTGTAGCGGCTCGACGACTTCGATGCGGATCGGGCCGACGACGAGGTCCATGCGTTCCATGTTGAGGCAGCGCGAGGCATGCAGCGCGGTCTCGACGCCGTTGCGCACCACGACGAAAGCCGCGTCCGCAATGTTCAGGTGTGGATAGACGCCGAATGCCGCCGCGAAGAACGAGTGATTTTTCGACTCCGTCGAATAGCCGTTGAAGAAATAGCGGTCGTAGAAATTACGGTCTGTTCCCGAATAGGCCACCGGCTCCGGCGTCTGGTGGATCGGATAGTCATCGCCCTTGCTCAGCGCCAACGCTCACTCCCGGTCAATTCAGTGGCGTTTTCGCCATTCTGTGACACGGAGAGTAATGGCGCGGGAGGTGAATGCAAGGGGCCTTGCGGCGGCCTGGATTCACGACCGCGACGCGAACCGGTAGCGGAAGGTGCAACTCGGCGCGCCCTGCATCAGCGTCTGCTCGCGCGTGAGACTGACGGCATCGCCAGCGGCCGCCACGATATCGAAATCGGTCGCGCAAACCAGCAGCGCGCCGAGTTCGGGTTCGCCCAGCGCGTGGAAGAATTCTGCGAACCGGCATCGCGTGATATCGAATTCCAGCGCCTGCTCGTCATGCCGGTGCATTTCGGCCGTCACCTCCCGCTCGGTGACATCGGCGAGCGCGGTGTGCATCGCCGCCCATTTGCGCCGCGGGCTGCCTTCGACGTCATCGCCGATGGCGGCGAAGAGTTGCTTCGACCAGTCGCGCAATGCTTGCTCGCGTGATCGCGTCGGCCTTTTCCTTGCCCATCTCCGTCCGCAGGGCCTGTAGTAACGGCACCAGCACCTGGGCCTGGATTTTCGTCTTGTCCAGCAGCGACAGCCTGATATCGACCATATAGTCGTCGAGTACATTCATCGCCTGTCCTCCTGCGGGTCAGTCCCGCAGCTCGGTCATGAAAACCTTTTGCGCGATCTGCCAGCGGCCGTCGATCTTCAGCAGCGACAGTTGGTCGGTGAAGAAGCGCGGTGGAATTGCGCATCTGAGTTTGACGTAGGCCATGGTCGGACCGACGAGATCAATCGACAGCACTTCGTCGTGACGCGGCAGGCCCTGGTGTTTCGGTGACGTCCGTGCCCGGACCTTATCCAACCACTGGTCGCGGGGGAGGATCTGCAACTGGCCGTTGTCGGTGACGCTGGTCAGTGCGCTGGTCGGGTGAAAGGCGCTCGCGATCTTGGTGGCGTCACTCTCATAGAGTCCATCGAGATAGGTCTCGATCACGCCTTCAATGCTGCTGACGTCGTTCGTTGCTGTCATCAGATATGATCCTTGCGGCCCGGATACGAATTGTGCCGGTTTTCCCGATCAGGATAGGGCTGGCGGCATGCGGCGACAAACGAGATAAGTGGGTGGTTGACCCAGAAAATCTAATGCATGACATTCGGCCGATCGGTCTAGAGTTGCCGGGGACCAACATGAGCTACCGACTCCCACCCCTCAAGGGCCTGCGTTCGTTCGAGGCGGCCGCGCGCCACCTCTCGTTTACGCGCGCCGCCGACGAGCTTGGCGTGACGCCGGGAGCCGTCAGCCAGCAGGTGAAGTCGCTCGAGGGCGCGCTCGGCATCACGCTGTTCCGGCGGCTGCCGCGCAGCCTGATCCTGACCGATGAAGGCGAAGCGTTTTTACCGGCGATCTCGTCGGCCTTCGACCTGATTTCGAGGGCGACGGAAAAATCCGCGCCGGCGCTGCGTGGGCGCAAGCTGCGATTGGGCATTGCACCGCGCCTGATGAAGACAACTACCGCTGCCGCGCGAAAACTGCGTCAGGCTGCTGTTGGCAACGAGGCGGTGACAGTAAAACTAACCGACGATCTGGCCGAACTGCTGAATGGCAAGCTGGACATGCTGCTCCGTTCTGCCGGCGGTTCGCACCCCGGCCTGCATGTCGATCGCCTCGTCCTCGCCGATGCCAATGCAACGTCCGTCGTGCTGTTGACGCATCCCGGCCTTGCCGGTTGCCGCGAGCATCGCCGGCTGATCAGGCGGCTGCAGGAGGTGGCGTGAGCTAACGCCAGGCCAGCAGCAGCACGACAAGAATGATCAGTCCTGCCGACAAGCTCTTCCAGAAGATCAGGGGATCGCGGTCGTACAGCGATCGCCGGGCCGCGACGGCCGGCTTCGCCCACATCGCGCCATTCTCCAGTTCGTGCGAGAATTCGATGACGTCGCCGAAACGTTGCGCGGGATCGACCATCAGCGCCTTGCCGATCACGGCATCGAGCCAGGCGGGCAGGTCAGGGCGATAGCGCGAGAGCGGCGCGGGTTTGGCGAAGCGGGGCCGTGAGAACGGCTCGATTTCGCCGTAGGGATAGGCCGCGGTGAAGGTCCGGTACACGGTGACGCCAAGCGCATAGAGATCGGAAAATTCGTCACCGGGCCGCCCGCCGAACAACTCGGGCGCCATGTAACTCGCGGTGCCCGGGATATCCTGGGCCGGAAAATCTTCCAGCAGAGGCACGCGGGCGACGCCGAGGTCGACCAGCCGCAATCCGCCGGCCTTCAGCAGGATCACGTTGTCGGGCTTGATGTCACGATGGATGATGCCGGCGCGATGCAGCGTCGCAACCGCGCGCGCCAGCTTGGTCGCGATCCCGATGCCTTCAGCGAGCGACAGTTGTGGCGGGCGGTTGAGGCGCTGCTCCAGCGTCTCGCCCTCGTAGAGTGGCATCACCGAATAAAGCCTTGTCTGCCGCTCGGCGGGCAGTTCGATGATTTCTCCGATCCACAGGCTGCGCACGCGGGCTGCCACCCACGCTTCGCGGACAAAGGCCAGACGATAGGAACCCTCGCTGGCGACGCGCGGATGCGGAAATTTCAGCACGATCTCGCGGTGCGGCTGCTTGTCGATCGCCCTGAACAGGCGGCTGTAGCGTCCGTCCGACAATATTTCGCCAAGCTCAAAGCCGTCGATGACGTCGCCCGACTGGGGCAGGTCGAGGATCGGCAGCGTCGCGATCGAGTGGGTTAGTTCGTCCCGGTCCGCGGGCGGCAGGTCGACGACGTCGAGCACCAGCGCGGTCATGTTGTCGCTGGAGCCGGCATCGAGCGCCGCGTCGACCAGCGCGCGCGCGGATTCTTCCGGCGAGGTGCGTTCGCTCAACAGCTGTCGCAGGCGGTGATCGGGCAGGGACCCATGGACGCCATCACTGCAGATCAAGAGCCTGTCGTGCTGCCGCAGTCCGACGGTGGCGTAGTCGAAGCGGGCAAAATCCTCGAAGCCGATCGCGCGGTTGAGGAGATGGGCGAGATCGCCGCGTCCGGCGATGTGATCCTTGGTCAGACGTTCCAGGCGGCCTTCGCTGAGGCGATAGGCGCGGGTGTCGCCGATATGGATGATATGGCAGAGCCTTCTCGACAGGATGATCGAGGAGAACGCGCAGCTCATGCCGTCAAGCAGCGGATCGGTGCGCCCCTGCACATGGATCCAGCTATTGGCGGCTTCCAGCGAGCGCGAGGCCCGGCGCCGCACGCCGAGTGTTTCCGGCAGCGAATAGTAGGCGTCGATAAAACTGCGGATCGCCAGTTCGGCAGCTTCGCGTCCGCCCTTGTGTCCGCCGACGCCGTCGGCGACGGCGGCTACAATGTCACGGTTGATGACTCCGGCCTGCCCGAGGCAAACGCCGACATAGTCTTCATTGCCGGATCGTTTGCCGGTTTCGCTGACGAAACCGACGCGAACCCCGAGATCTCGTTGCGAACCGATCGTCACTCGCGAGGCCTGTCAAGGAATGGCGCGCAGGTCGTCAGACCCGCGCTCCCGATGCGGCGCCCCAGGTGGTGCGCCAGCGGACCTTGACCATGGCAAGTCCGAGGAATCCAAGCAACGCCAGCGCGCCGAAAAACAGAAAACCCGCGCCGAACCCGCCGGTCATCGCCTTGGCGGTGCCGAGGGTTTTCGCAAGGAAAAAGCCGCCAACGCCTCCGGCGCAGCCGACCATGCCGGTCATCAGGCCAATCTCGTGGCGGAAGCGCAGCGGAATGAGCTGAAACACGGCGCCGTTGCCCATGCCGAGCGCGAGCACGCCGATCGAGAACAGCAGCACCGATATCCAGGCAATGCGCGGCAACTCGGTGAGCGCCCAGCCGCCCGGGGCTGGCGCGGTCGGCCCTTCCGGCATAAACGCGATGACGACATAGGCCGCAACGACGACGCCGAACAGCATCGATAGCGAGCGGATGCCGCCGATGCGGTCGGCGATCAGCCCGCCGACCGGCCGGAAACCGGAGCCAAAGGCAACGATCAGGGCGACCAGCATTCCTGCCGCCACGCCCGAGACGTGATACTGCACGGTGAAATACAGCGGCAGCGCATTGGCGAGGCCGACAAAGCCGCCGAAGGTGATGAAGTAGAAGAACATGAACCAGCGGCTGTCAGGGTCGCGGAACAAGGTGCCATAGGCCTTGAGCGATACCGGCTTGCGCTCGCCCGGCGCATCCTTGGCGGCGAAGGCGTAGTAGGCGAGGATCAACAGCATCGGAACCAGCAGCACACCGAACACGGTTTGCCAGCCATAATGCTCGGCGATCGACGGTGCCAGCAGGGTGTCGAGGACGACGCCCATGTTGCCGGCGCCGGCGATCCCCATCACCACGCCTTGATACTGTGGCGGATACCAGCGGCTTGCCTGCGGCAACGCTACCGCGAACGAGGCACCGCCGACGCCGAGCGCCAGCCCGAAGATCTCGACCGACAGCTTGTTGGGGAGCCCGAATTGCCAGACCCATATGGTTGCCGCGATGACGACGAGTTGCGCGATGATGCCGGTCCGCTTGGCGCCGATCAGATCGGCGAACAGTCCCATCGGAACCCGCAGCAGCGCGCCGGCCAGAACCGGAATGGCGACGAGCGTGAACTTCTCATCGACGGCAAGGTTCATGTCGCGCGCGATGTAGACGATCAACGGGCCAAGCGCGACCCAGGCCATGAAGCTGATGTCGAAGTAAAGAAACGCGGCCAGCAGTGTCGGCCAATGGCCGGCTTTCTTGAATTCAGCAAGCTTCATCGAGCAGCCTCGAGCATTGGCGCGGGATGACGCGCGCAAATGCGCGGCGATCTCGGCACAAAGGGACAAATTTTTGGAAGCGAGATCATCTCGTCGTTGAGATGCGCTCATGCTTCAAGTCAGCAATTCACATGCCAAGAAATCATGCGCGCAACTTCGCGTGTAATCGCAGTGCTTTGCCTCGTGCTGATGATCTGGAGCGAAGAAGGCTGTTGCTCCGTTTGTCGGCAGGCGCAGCCACTCGAACGTGCAGCGTGGTGTTTTATTATGCGGTAATTAACGCCTGTCCGGTGGCTCGCTTCGAACAGCAGTCATTCGCTCGCGTGCCGGTTTCATAGGCAAAATTCCCGTAGAATTGCGGACAGGCGCGCAGGATGTGCATAAAGGATGGTCTTTTTGGCCGATATTTTGAGCATTCGTGCATGAGCGGCAGGCCTCGCGCTGCTTGAAAACGATCGCTGTGACGGTGGCACGTCTCTTGAATAGTAGAAATCACGATCGTCATAGTCGACGATTCTATGCCCGCTGATGGGCGCTCCCCAATCATTAATAAATTCTTGCCAATCGACGGCGCGCATCCGCGTCGCCGAATGGCGTCCATCGGAAAGTCAGAAGGCGGATCATGCTCGAGAAAGTCTGCAAGCAGAAGTTGGTGGTGATCGGCAACGGCATGGCGGGAATCCGCACCGTGGAAACGCTGCTGGAGCGCGCGCCCGATCTTTACGATATCACCGTCTTCGGCTCCGAGCCGTATGGCAACTACAACCGGATCCTGCTGTCGCCGGTGTTGGCCGGGGAGAAGACTGTCGACGACATCATGCTCAACACCGTGCAGTGGTACGACGATAACGGCATTACGTTGCGCAAGAACGAATTGGTCACGATGATCGACCGGCGCACCTGCGAGGTCGTCACCGCTGATGGCGCGCGTGTTCCCTACGATCGCCTGCTGATCGCCACCGGCTCCAATCCAATCATCCTCCCGATTCCGGGCAAGGACCTGAAGGGCGTCATCGGCTTTCGTGATATCCAGGACGTCGAGCGCATGGTCGAAGCCTCGACGAGCCACACGCATGCCGTCGTGATCGGCGGCGGCCTGCTCGGCCTAGAAGCCGCCAACGGCCTGATGAAGCGCGGCATGAACGTCACCGTCGTGCATCTGCTCGACACGCTGATGGAGCGCCAGCTCGATCCGGTCGCGGGCGGCATGCTGCGCAAGTCGCTGGAAGAGCGCGGCATGGTGTTCCGGATGCCGGCGCAGACGCAGGCCATTTTGGGCGACGACCATGTCACCGGCGTGCGCTTTGCCGACGGCGAGGAGATTCCCGCCGATCTGGTTGTCATGGCCGTCGGTATCCGTCCCAACGTCGAGCTCGCCCGCAAGGCCGGTCTCTATTGCGAGCGTGGTATCGTCGTCTCCGACACCATGCAGACCTATGACGGACGCATCTACGCCGTCGGCGAATGCGTGCAGCATCGCCGCCAGGTCTACGGCCTGGTGGCGCCGCTGTTCGATCAGGCCAAGGTCTGCGCCAATCACCTCGCCATGAAGGGCTTCGCTACCTATGACGGGTCGGTAACTTCGACGAAACTGAAGGTGACCGGGATCGATCTGTTCTCGGCCGGCGATTTCGCGCCCGGTGCGGACAGGGAAGAGATCGTCCTGCAGGACGCCACCCGCGGCGTCTACAAGCGCATCATCATCCAGGACAAGAAGATCGTCGGCGCCGTGCTCTATGGCGATACGATTGACGGTCCCTGGTATTTCCAGCACCTGCGCGACGGTACCGATGTGTCGCAGATGCGTGAGCGGCTGGTGTTCGGCTCGGCCAATCTCGGTGACGGCGGCCATAGCGGACAGAACTCGGTCGCCGCGATGAGCGACGAGGCGGAAATCTGCGGATGCAACGGCGTCTGCAAAGGCACGATCGTCAAGGCGATCAGCGAAAAGAAGCTGTTCACGATCGATGACGTGCGCGCCCACACCAAGGCATCGTCGTCGTGCGGTTCATGCACCGGGCTGGTCGAGCAGGTGCTCGCCTTCACGCTCGGCGGTGACTATTCGATTGCGCCGAAGGTCAAGCCGATCTGCGCCTGCACGGATCACAGCCACGACGATGCGCGCCGCGTCATCGTCGAGCAGGGATTGAAGACAATTCCCGACGTCATGAAGTTCATGGACTGGAAGACCGCCAACGGCTGTCACTCCTGCCGGCCTGCGTTGAACTACTATCTGCTTGCGCAATGGCCGGGCGAATATCGCGATGACGGGCAGTCGCGTTACATCAACGAGCGGGTTCACGCCAACATCCAGAAGGACGGAACCTATTCCGTAGTGCCGCGCATGTGGGGCGGCGTCACGACCCCCGACGAACTGCGGGCCATTGCCGACGTCGCCGACAAGTTCAAGATTCCGACCGTCAAGGTCACCGGCGGGCAGCGCATCGATCTTCTCGGCGTCAAGAAGGAGGATTTGCCCGCGGTCTGGGCCGACCTCAACGATGCCGGCATGGTGTCCGGCCACGCCTATGCCAAGGGCCTGCGCACGGTGAAAACCTGCGTCGGCTCGGAATGGTGCCGCTTCGGTACCCAGGATTCGACGGGCCTCGGCATCAAGATCGAAAAGTTCATGTGGGGCTCATGGACGCCGGCCAAGGTGAAGCTCGGCGTCTCCGGCTGTCCGCGCAACTGCGCGGAAGCGACCTGCAAGGATGTCGGGGTGATCTGCGTCGATTCCGGATACGAGATCCATTTCGCCGGCGCCGCCGGTCTTCACATCAAGGGAACCGAATTCCTGGGCAAGGTCGCGACCGAGGAAGAGACGCTGGAAGTCATCGCCGCGCTGACGCAGCTCTATCGTGAGCAGGGCTGGTATCTCGAGCGCATGTACAAGTGGTGCGATCGCATCGGTCTCGATGCCATCCGCAAGCTGGTTGTCGACGACGTCGCCAACCGCAAGGCGCTGTTCAGCCGTTTTGCCTATTCGCAGCAATTCTCGCAAAGTGATCCCTGGGCGGAACGTGCCAGGCGCGGCGTCGAGAGCAACGAATTCAAGCCGATGGCGGAGCTCGAACTCGCATGACAAACTGGATTGAAATCGGAGCGCTGAGCGACATTCCCGTGCTCGGCTCGCGTGTCGTGAAAACGGCGTCCGGAAACATCGCGGTGTTTCGAACCGGCGACGACGAGGTGTTCGCGCTCGACGATCGCTGTCCGCACAAGGGCGGGCCGCTGTCGCAGGGCATTGTTCACAACAAGCGCGTGACCTGTCCGCTGCACAATTTCGTCATCGATCTCAAGAGCGGCGTGGCGGTTGCTCCCGACGAGGGATGTACGCGCGCGCATCCGGCCAAGGTGGAGAACAACATCGTCTGGCTCTACGTCCAGACGGCTGCGGCTGCTTCCGTCGATTGAAGGTGATCGCGCGTGCCCGTGAAGACAACCTGCCCGTATTGCGGCGTCGGCTGCGGTGTTGTCGCTGACAGGAATGCCGCGGGCGTGGTCACCGTGCAGGGCGATCCGCTGCACCCGGCCAATTTCGGGCGGCTGTGCGCGAAAGGCTCGGCGCTTGCCGAAACCGTCGGGCTCGAAGGGCGCTTGCTGGAGCCGGTCGTCGACGGGAAGCAGGCGACATGGGATGCGGCGCTTGATGTGGTCGCGGAGGGGTTCAGTAGGATCATCCGGACGCACGGGCCGGATTCGGTGGCGTTCTACGTCTCCGGTCAAATCCTCACTGAGGACTATTACGTCGTCAACAAGCTCGCCAAGGGTTTTGTCGGTACGGCCAACATCGACACCAATTCGCGATTGTGCATGGCTTCCAGCGTCGCGGGTCACAAGCGGGCTTTCGGCAGCGACACGGTCCCGGGCTGTTATGAAGATCTCGAAGCCGCCGATCTCCTGATCCTTGTCGGCTCCAATACCGCCTGGTGTCATCCGATCCTTTACCAGCGCATGGTGGCGGCGAAGGCCAAGAACCCGGCCTGCCGCATCGTCGTCATCGACCCGCGTCGGACCGCGACATGCGAGGGGGCCGATCTGCACCTGCCGCTGCGCTCGGGCAGCGATTCCGTGTTGTTCAACGGGCTGCTCGCTCACCTGGCCAGCGTGGATGCCATCGACCGCGCGTTCGTGCGCGATTTCACCACCGGCGCGGAGGCTGCCCTGCGGCAGGCTGGCGGCCAGACGGTCGCACAAACCGCTGATGTCTGCGGACTGAGCGAGGGATCCGTCGGCCTGTTCTTTGACTGGTTCGCGAAAACCAGGCGGGTGGTCACGCTCTATTCGCAGGGTGTCAACCAGTCGAGCAGCGGCGTCGACAAGGTCAATGCGATCATCAACTGCCACCTGCTGACGGGCCGGATCGGACGGCCCGGCATGGGACCTTTCTCGCTCACGGGGCAACCCAATGCGATGGGCGGACGGGAAGTCGGCGGGCTCGCCAATCAGCTCGCCGCCCATATGGAGATCGACAACCCCGGGCATCGCGACATCGTCCAGCGGTTCTGGGGTTCGCCCGTGATCGCCGACAGGGCCGGACTGAAGGCCGTCGACATGTTCGACGCGATGGCGGACCGTCGTATCAAGGCGGTCTGGATCATGTCGACGAATCCGCTCGTCAGTATGCCGGATGCCGATCGTGCGCGCGCGGCGCTCAATGCGTGCGAGCTCGTTGTCGTCTCCGATTGCATGCGGCTGACCGACACCACGCGTCATGCCCATGTGCTGCTGCCCGCGCTCACCTGGGGTGAAAAGGACGGTACCGTCACCAACTCCGAGCGGCGCATCTCCCGGCAGCGATCGTTTCTGCCACCTCCCGGTTCGTCGCGGGCGGACTGGCGCACGGTCTGCGACGTCGCCGGGCGCATGGGATTTTCGGGATTCGAATACGCCAACGCCGCCGAGATATTTCGCGAGCACGCCGCGCTCTCCGGCTTCGAGAATGACGGTACGCGTGATTTCGATCTGTCCGCCCTGAATACGCTCGATGATCGCGCCTACGATGCGTTGAGCCCGATCCAGTGGCCTGTGACGCGGGAATATCCGACCGGCACGCCGCGGATGTTCGAGACCCACGAATTCTTCACGCCGGATCGCAAGGCGCGTTTCGTGGCGGTGACGCCGCAGCCTGCCGCGAATGCCACCAGCCGCGACTATCCGCTGGTGCTCAATACCGGACGGGTCCGCGATCAATGGCACACCATGACGCGAACTGGAAAGTCACCGCGGCTGATGGCGCACACGTTCGAGCCGTGTATCGAATTCCATCCGGATGATGCGCGCCAGGCCGGCGTCGAAGATGGCGGTCTGGCCCGGCTGACCAGCGCCTGGGGCGAGATGGTGGCGCGCGTGGTCGTCACCGCCGAGCAGCGGCGCGGCTGTGTGTTCGTGCCGATGCACTGGAATGGCGAATATGCCGGCGACGGCCGGATCAACGCGCTGGTTAGCCCTGCGACCGATCCGATTTCCGGACAACCGGAATCCAAGCACACGCCGGTGAGCGCGGTGGCCTACAGGCCGAAGTGGCATGCCTTTATTCTCAGCCGGCAGGAGATCGCGCGGCCCGCCGGAGGCTACTGGGTCAGCGGACTTACGACGACGTGCTGGCGGATGGAGCTTGCGGGCGAGCAGCGGCCGCCGAGCTGGCGCGACTGGGCGCGCGAGCAGCTCTGCGTCGGCCATGACGACATCGAATGGATTGCCTATCGCGATCCCGCGGTCGGCCGCTATCGCTATGCGGCCGTTCGCGACGGCCGGCTGGAGGGTTGCGTGTTCATCGCACCGGACCACAAGCTCGTTTCGCGGTCGTGGCTGTCCGGCCTGTTCGCGGAGGCTAAACTATCACCGAACGCGCGGACATCGCTGCTGACCGGACGGCCGCAACACGCCGGCCAGGACATCGGGCCGATCGTCTGCTCGTGCTTCGGCGTCGGGCAGCACCAGATCGCGGCTGAAATTCAGAAGGGCGCGACCAGCGTCGAAGCCGTCGGCGCGCGGCTCAAAGCCGGCACCAATTGCGGTGCGTGCAAGCCGGAGATCGGCAAGCTGCTGCGCGGCGCAGCCAGGCCGGTTTCGCAACCGGCATAAGAGCCGTTCGCGGGATTGCCGGTTTCGCGCTTCAGCCGGCCCGTTTGCGGCCTGCCAATCCGGCGAAGATCGAGAAGAACAGGACGTTGTATAGAAATCCGAACAGAATCTGCACGCACACCACGAACTTGGCGAGCCCCGACTTCGGGATGATATCGCCGTAGCCGGTCGTGGTCATGGTGACGATGCTGAAGTACATCGCGTCGGCGAGCTTGAGGTCGGCGGAAAAGGCGCCGTTGTCCTGACGCACGATATAGAGGTAGAGCACGGAGAAGCAGAACGCGGCCAGTACAAATGCCGCGGTGATATCGAGCAGAATTCGCCACAGCGGCGTGCGTTCGAGATAGTGAACGCTGTCCGCGCCATAGATGCCGCGGATGGTGGAGATGATACGCCAGATCAGATAGAACCAGACGGCAAAGACGCCGGCCCTGGCGGCCTCTCCGACATAGCTGGTCAACGCATTGTCCGGCAGGATGTGCGGTACCGAGGCCTGGACCAGCAAGCCAAAGATGCAATAGCCGATGACGACGGGTCCAATGATCCGGAACCAGCGTATTGGTCTGCTCGTGCTTTCAGGGCTCATCGGCTTTCCGGCTGTTGCCTTACATCGGGGCGTTCACACCCGGTGGTACCACGTAGAGGGTCATGGCGAAAATGGCGTAGATGAACAGGAGCAGGGCGCCGATGAACCATGCCGAACGGCCACTGTTGGTAATGAAGCAGGACGTGATCGCGGCGATCATCACCATGGTGACCGCACCTGGCCAAAACTGCAAATCCATCGGTTTCGGGCCGACGACGTAACTGAGCAGCACGAGAACAGGCGCAACGAACAGGGCGATCTGGGACGCGGAGCCGAGCGCGATGGTGACGCTCATATCAAGGCGGTTCTTGCGAGCGGCGGAAAACGCGACCGCCATCTCAGCCGCGGCGCCGACAAGGGCTACGACGATGAATCCGATGAAGGCGGGGCTCATCCCCAGGGTCTCGCCCGCCTTCTGCACCGAACTGACAAAGATCTCGCTCACCAGCGCCACCAGCACCGTCACGACCAGCAGCGTGCCAACCGCAAGGCCGATCGGCCAGGTCTCTGCGTCCTCTTCACCATGATCGCCGCCGGCAAACAGGTCCTTGTGGGTCTTGAGCGAGAACAGCAAGCTCAATACGTACGCCATGATGAGAAGTATCGCGAGGCCCGTGCTCAGTTTCTGCGCCGCGCCGGCCGCCAGATCGAGGTCGGCGACGGCGGCCGGCGTGACAAGGGCAACCGTCGCCATCAACAGCAATGCGGAATGAAGCCGTCCGCCGGCACGGTTGTATTCCTGGGTGTGGTAGCGCAGCCCGCCAAGGAAGAAGGATGCACCGAGCATGAACAGCGAGTTGGTGACGATGGCGCCCGCGATCGATGCCTTCACCAGCATGTATTCTCCGGCGTGAAGCGCAGCCACGGCGATAATCAGTTCAGTCAGATTTCCCAGCGTCGCATTGAGCAGTCCGCCGATCGCGTCCCCGGTCTTCTCGGCCACGCTCTCGGTTGCGTGGCTGAGCAGCGCCGCCAACGGCACGATGGCCAGGACAGCGAGCACAAAGAGAGCGGTGTGAGCCGATGGCGCCGTCATTTCGATGACCAGCACGACCGGCACGAAGACCAGCATCCAGAGCAGCGGATTGCAGCGAATTTCCTTGAGCAGAGGATTCATGGCCGGTCGACCCCCGTTAAGCGACGCTCCGGCGTCTTTCGCAGGGCGGAGCAGGCGGCCCTTGATGTAGCTCAAGGAATGGCGGCGGGCCCGGCATGGCTCGAGCCGCGGCCGTTGCGCTGGCGCACATCTCGCCGACGGTCTTCGGGCCACGGATGGACTTATGCACTGCACAAATTTCGAGAAGAAAAAACAGCGCGGGATCGAAGGAATTCTGTATTGGAAGAACTGTCCGTGACATTGTGAGCCGGCCCGCATGACAGATCAGACGAGCGCTACATGCTGGTTTGAGGGCGGCACGCTATGCGGGCCCTCGTGCCGGGGCTATAGTCAACCGCGGAAGTCAAAAAAAATGCGAGGTCCAGAACCTCGCAAGCTTTGGGAGTGAATTCGGAAAAACGCTTCAGGGAGAATCAGAATGTCGCTGACTCGCCGTCAGGCGCTGGCGTCCGCCGCCGCCGCCATTGCAAGCACCGTAGCCAAACCCGCCATCGCAGCGAAAGAGCCGATCCTGATCGGGTATCTGCCAGCGCTCACCGGTCCCTCGTCTTCCACCGGGATCGGGATCAATCGCGGAGTCCAGCTCGCCGTGCAGGAGATCAACGCGGCCGGCGGCATCGACGGGCGGCAGATCGAACTGATCGTCCGCGATACCCAAAGCGAACCGACCAAGGCCGTGAACGGCGCCGCTGAACTCACCCACGCCCACAAGGTGAGCGCCGTTTTGGGTCCGGTCAATTCCGGCGAGTCGCTCGCGGTCGTGCCGCTGCTCGCGCGTGCGAATACGCCGCAGATCCATCCGTGCTGGGTCGACAGCCTCACCGATCCGAAAAAATACCCGATGTGCTTCCGCAACGCCTCCACCAACCAGCAGATCGGCGCCGCGGCCAACCGCTATGTCGTGGACGTGCTCAAATGCAGGAAGGTGGCTGTCATCAGCGACACCACCGGTTACGGCACCGCCTCGGTCAACGCCTATGTGCCGATGCTCAAGGCCAAGAACGCGGAAATCGTCTACCAGGGCAACATTGACGCCGCCAATCCGGATCTCACGCCGGAAATTCTGCGCATGCGCTCCGCCGGCGCGGAGGCGATCATGCCATGGAGCGTCAATCCCGGCTTCCTGTCGCGCATCATCAATACGCGCGGGCAGATGCAATGGGACGTGCCGATCGTGGGCCAGACCACGCTCGGCTCCGGCCAGACCCTGGCCTTGCTGGAAAAGCCGGAATACTGGGCCAAGGTCTATCCCAACAATTTCCGCCCCGTCTGCTACAACACCGACGGCAAGCTCACCGATCGTACCGCCGTTTTCCTCGATCGGTTGAAAAGCGCCAAGATCGAACTCGGCGATACGCTGCTGTGGTGGGTCGCGGTCGGCTACGATTCGCCGAACATGATCGCGCAAGCGGTAAAGAGCGCTGGCGCCGAGCCGGAACAGATTGTTGGCTATCTCAACAAGCTGAACGGCTACCCCGGCGTCTTTGGCGATATCTCCTTCACGCCCGAACGCCACGACGGCTATCCGGACGAGGGGATCGTTATGGTCGAGGCCAATTCGCTCAAGAACGGCGCGTTCAAGCTGGCGCCGGGCTACGGAGCTTAGGTTCGGCAAACTGCCCTTCACCTCTCCCCCTCGGGGAGAGGTGAATCGCCGATGTCGCAACGCCCACCTTATGGCCCGGGTTTGCGCTGGTTGATGTCCACCAGATGTTGGATGGCCGAGCGGCTCGGCATGGGTAACGGTAACGCTCAGCGAGCAGGGAACGTTTCTTCTTCAATCGCGCGTACCGGAAAACGACTTTCAATATCAAATTGACTCCGCGCCCGTGGTGCATTTTCACGACACGTTCAGGGGTAACGCGTGTTTGTGTGCGAGCAAAAAGCGGCAGCCGGCAACGCTGCCGTTTGGCACAGCGGGTCTTTGCGACGGCATGACCGACGAGGTGAAGATTGATCCGGCAACGGTCAAGATCAACCCGGAAATGTCGGCTCCATTTGACTGCGCTGGGCAACAGCAGGTGAAGCCGGAACTGACGCGGTCAGACTCGCAAGGCGTGTGCTACACGGTCATCATGTCAATTAACGCCGATGTGAGGCCAAGCAAGAGCTGTACAAAAGCATGGTTCCTGCAGGGAACGGCAACAAAGCTGCAAACGGTTATCGTAGCAGAGTAGCAACAACTGAATTCAACCGCGCGAGGATATTCGGCGGGTCGTTCCGATTGACGCCGGTGCAGACGAAGCTGATCGCGCACCGGCGTCGGGACCAAGTCAGTGAACAGGGCACGACAAATCCAATCGGCGCGGCTGGGAACTTGGATCGTCAAACTCTGTGCGTATTTTGCCAGGCCTTGTGCCAGCCCAGGGATGTCGAAATTCGATACCACCGAATTCGAACAAGAAGCGTCTGCAAACCGTTCTCCGCGTCGCTCGCTTCAGCAGGTCCGATCAATAGTGCTGCGGACAGACCGTGTTGCCATAAGCATCCTGGGAGCAGCCGTTGTTGTAATAGCCGCCGTAGTAGCCGTACGCTCCAACGGCTGCGGCGCCGGCGGCAGCTCCGTAAGCCGCTCGACGGTAGACGCCTCCGCGGACCGCGGCGCGTGCGACCGGGCGTCCGGCATATCCATAGCCTCGACCGGCAACGCCGTATCGCCCGCCAACCGCTCCGCCCCGATAGTGGGCGGCGCCTCCGTGATAGCCTCCACCGCGATAGCCTCCGCCGCCACCACCCCGACGTGCGAGTGCTTCATCCGGGATAAGGCTGGCGCCGACCAGAACGAGTGCTGCCAGTGCAGCGAGGGCATTTCTAAACATGGCCTTGTCTCCCTGTCATGCATGCGAGTCCAGAAATCGAGAACCCGTAGCGGCCCGCGCCCCATGACAACCTTTGGCAATGAGCGGAGGGAGGCTTGACCTAGATCAACGGTCCGGCCGTTTCGGCGATCATGGATGACAAGCGGATCTATCTCTGTGCCGGGATCAATACGCACAGGCCAGCGCGCCTTCGATGAGGCTGCTTCGCTCGGCTCCTCCCCCTCGATGAGGCGAGGCAGCCTTGTCGGGGGGCGCGAGCAACGGACTGTCCAGGCGAACGACTTTCCGGGACTACTCATCCTGAATGGGTCGTTCGGCTTCGACAAGGCAGGCTGACTGACTGATCCAGATCAACAGCCCCAAGACGCCACGCGCATGGTTAGGTCTCAACCATGGAGGTTTCCATGAAGCAAATCCAAACCAGGCGAGCGGTCCTCGCCGCCGCTGTTTTCGCGTGCGGAATGATGGGATCGATCGACTGGCGAGGCGGCGGATCCCCGCCATCTCTTCTTATCCGTGGAGATTTCACGATTTCAACTTCGGCCGCCGCTCATGAAGCGCATAGACCTGTGCGCGGTGCTTCCTGCACTCTGGTCCGCTATTACGTCGCCAGATACACCGAGGCGATTGCCGAGGCATGGGCTCGAAGCAAGGGCGTGACGGACGCCGAGATACAAACCGCCCGGAACTGCATCAGGCCTCAGCTGACCGCGCTGGTCGGCCACGTTACTGATTAGACCGGTGGAGAGCACTGCGCTTTGGCGGTGCTCTCGTTCGGCAGGAAATCGGGAACGTGATTGTGATCTGCGTCCGCACCCTCGCCGGCCGGTTACAACCGGCTGGCGGAAGGAGGTGGTTCCGAACGCAGTACTGCCGGCTCATTCATATTGGGCGCAGACACCGCCGTGCCATCGCAGGCATCTGCGGACGGCGCGGCGCGTATGGCGTATCGTCGTCCGTGCGACGCAGACGCCGTCAATCCTTGTTCTGCCTGGGCCGCATCCGACGGCAACCTCCGTCACCATGTTGTCTGGCGGTGCAAGTGGCGCCGGCGTCATTCCTTGCGCCGATGTTGCAATTGTCAGGGCGAAGCCAGCTACAGCGATCAGTCTGAGCATTGTCGTTCTCCCATGTTCTGAGCAGTCGATCCGGCCAGCGCACACCCGCCACCGGGCTCAAGCTTGATATAGATCAACGGCAGGCAACGTCCTCGCCGGGTCACGAGCCGTCCGGCAGATTCATGAAGTCTCACAACATTTGTACGCAATCACCTGCCCGTTAGGACAATGGCCATAAGGGCAATAGTTCCGTGCGCGCTTCCGTCGTAGATTTTCGGGAACAATTCGCTCAGGCAGGGGGCGCAAATGACCGATCAGTCGGAGTTCAATTCGCGTGCTGCGCTGTGCAGGGAGCTGGCACAGCGGGAGCCGGCCAACCGAACATTCTGGATGGCGGAGGCCGAAAATTGGTCGCGTCTTTCAAAAGAGAAGCCCCACGACGGGAGCGGCGAAGAGATTGATCCCGGAGTTCTGGCGCGTCTGCGCGCGCAATCGACCAAATTTCTGTTGATCCTGGCGTAGCGAGCGTCGCGCGAAAGCGGTGCCGTGACAAGGTGCGCAGCAGGCCTCTCGGTCAGCCCGGCGCCGGCTCCGCGCAAAGAGCGCCAGCTGGCGCGTTGATCTAGATCACGGCTCGCTGGTGAGGCGAGAGTAGTTGTCGACGATGGCGCTGGAGGCGCAGGCCGTCACTGCCGCCGCATCACAATGGGAGCATGGCGATGTGGATCCTGATGTACGTCTTTTCCTACTCAGTCAGTCCCGCCGCCACAAACGACAAGGCGGAATGGAGACTGCTGCCAACCGTGGTGTTTCAGGAATTCTCGACTGAAGAACGATGCAAGGCGGCCAAGTCCGCGCTTGAAGGCAGCTTGAGGGAGGCAGGATCCAAGCTAAAAAGCGGTTTGGAAGACTTGAAGAGCATAGGTAAGGCGGACCCGGCGCAGATCATCATTGCCTTCAACGTGGAATGCCTTCCGAAATAGGATTGGCGAGAAGCCTGGGCGGCAGACGTCGATTTGGCAGGTGGCGGCGTGGCTCTAGCGCCAATTCTTCTGCATGGCGCTCATGACGGTCTCCGCCTTGTGGGTCTTGCAATAGTTGCCGACGACCCGCCGGTTTCGTTCCACATAGCGGAAGTCGAGTGTGTCGAGGTTCTTGGTAGCGCTGAAATATCCGCTCATCCAGGAACCGATCAAGGCCTGGCGCTCTGCGTCCGACGCCAACAGCTGCTGGCAGGTAACGAGAGATAGATCGAGCACTGTCTGAGCCTTTGCTGGCATCGCTTGCCAGCAGGCCAGCACGAGGGCGATGGCAATAACAATACGCTTCATGATGATCTCCCGAAGTCGGTTATCGGGCGGTAGCCTGTTGAAGGCCCGCCATGACGGTCTGGGCCGGATTCAAGGCGCACCACGATTTCACGTTTGCCACGTTTCTCGCATAGGCATTGAGGTCGACGAAGACGTAGCCGTTCTTCTGGTTGAACCAGCCGCTCATCCAGGCTGAGAAAGCGGCGGATTCGGCCGGGGCCAGCGCCAGATACTGCGCGCAGGTAACGCGGGACATGTCGATGCTCACTTGTGCGTGAGCCGCCGCCGGCATGGTCGCGGCAAGCACTAAGCAGAATAGCAGTTTCTTCATGGAGCGCTCCGTTCCGTATTGAGCGCGCGTATTCGAGGGTGAAGAAGCGATGGCAGGCTTGACATATGTCAAGCCTGGTACCGGATCAGTTCGCAGCAGTCGCCAGCCGGCAAAAGAAAGGCCGGCCTCTCGGCCGGCCTTTCAGATTTCATCCGACGTGCGGGTCAGTATTTGGCAACGACCGGGTTGCCGTAGCCGCCGAAGCGGTAATTTATCCGTAACGTCAGGATATCGACATCCTGGCCGATCCGGTTGACTGCGCCGGCGAGCAGCGGATTCGGGACCGAGAAGGAATTGTTCGCGTCACCCATGAACAGGCGGTCGTATTCGACACCGAACGACCAGTTCGGTGCGAAGCCGTATTCCCAACCGACGCCCACTGTGCCACCCCATTTATTGGAGCTTGCCGTCGCAACGAGTGCGCCGCCCGGGTTGGTAAATATGTCATATCGGTTCCTTACCGTCGCGGCGCCGCCTTTCAGATAGAACAGCGAGGCGTTCCAGGCATATCCGATCTGACCGGTGATCAGCCCCAGAGCATCGACCCTGACGCCGGTTGAGAATGCCGGGAAGTTGGGGCTGACACGGGATCCGCTGAGGTCCGCCCAGTCGCCCTGACCTTCCAGACCGAAGACGAACTGCCCGGACTGCCAGCGGTATCCCACTTGACCGCCGAGCACGCCGCCGGAACGACTGGCGCAGCCGTCGGCAATCGTCGCGCCTGCCAGCGGGACAACGCCCCAACAATTGCGGCTGTCTCCCCAACCGCCATTGGCGCCGATATAGAAACCAGTCCAGTCGTAAATAGGGGCAACGACGACGGGCGGTGCCTTGTAAGGTCGCGCAGCAAGATCGGCGGCCATCGCAGACCCAGACAGTGCAACAAGTCCAATCGTACCGAGTAGAAGTGCTTTCATGTGGTGGTCCCCGCGTTATCGGTTGGAATCCGGAGCGTTACGGGAATCAGCCTAAGCGTGTGTCTGGAAATCCCACGTGCCAAAATGGCAACACTCAAGTGCAATCAGTGTGGCGGAAATTGGATTCGCATGTTCCCGATTCCGCATGAGTTTACGGTTCCTTAAGTGGTTTTCGCGCCGGGCAATTATGTTGATTGCCGTGCACAATGCGGCGACTCGAAGATGGTTGGCGTTCGGGAGGTCTGTGGCCATCGCCATTTGAAGCGACCGATAGCATTAGTCTGTCTTCGTTGTTGGCCCGTGCGCATCTTCGCTGTCACTCGGTTCCGCGGCTTGGCCGGTCTCGAGCCACGCCGGAATTTCCGCCGAGGGGATTGCCCTTCGCGGCAGGTGGGGGATGATGGTGCCGGCAGTGACGATCAATCCGGCGTCGAATTTGGTTCGCGCGAAATCCCTGGCTTCCGCTTCGGTTTCAAACGTTTTGGTCAAGCGGGGATTTCGCCGCGGTATCACGGTAGAACTTCTGGGCACTTCAAAAGTGACATACCAGGTGTGATTCATCTTTGATCCGGGGGACGCCGGCTGGCCCATCACGACAGCCTCGATCGAACGTCAGCGCAGCGGTCCACCCGCCGTACATGCAGCAACGGACGACTCCGGCAGTGACGGTTTGACTTAAATCAAGCCTGCCACGCGAATGTCGTTGGAACTCGCCAAGACAGTTTCTGATGCTTGCTCCCGTGATGCGGCCCTTCAGCGCATCGATCCCTGGATGACGGCAAGCGACCTGGAAGCGGCAGGGATACTGGTGCCGGCATTCAATCCGCACCGATCCGCGAGGAACTCGTCGTGAGGTATCCGGCCCTGCCACCGTGTGACGGGCATTGATGACCTTGATCTTGATCAATGTGTGCCGTGTTGCGCCGGGACGTACTCGCAAAGGGGGGCATGGAGTGGCGAATGCCTCTGGCGCGGTATTGTTCCCTTGTAGGCGGCGTGCTGCTCGCGCTGTTGTTCATTCTGGACGCGTGCTTTCCAAAATTGCCAATCGCAGCGAAGGCAAAAGTCTATCCGCCCGTCATTCGCATTCATTCCGATCGAAAATGGCCGGAGCGGATCGTGTACGATACCAGCCTCCCGACGATCGTTCCGGTCACGGTCGCAACTGCCGAGGAGATCGTTGAGGCGCCCGAAATAGTTGCCGAGGCTTCTTCGAATGCGAAAGAACGGGAGGCCTTTGCGATGCTGCCGTCTTCCCCTGATCGATCGCAGGCATCCCGCGTAAAAGTGCAAGAACCGAAGCCACGGCTTCACGGCAAGATCGCCAGAAAACGTGCACCGGCGCCCAGAGTTGTGATGGCGCGCCACCTGCAGTTTGGTTGGTTCGATCGAAGCTTCTGGTGAGATCGGGGCGAGGGCGGAAAGGCTCGCGCAACGTCAGCGATAATGCATGCGCGGGAAAGCTGGCCAAGCTCTCCAGGTGCCTTCGGCGTGCGGCCGGGAGGGGGCGTTGACAAACATGGATGCCCCGCTGTTTGAGACAATGTGTTCATATCCTTTGGGGCCAGGGTCTCCCGACTCGATGCCGTTAGGGTGTTATTAAACCAGAGCGTGTGTAGTGCGGCGCTGTCGCGAGGGCCATTGTCCTGATGGACAATGGCCAAACGGCAAATGTCCTTATGTGCACGTTTGGTGGAGTAGCGTTTCGGCCAAACGGCGCGAGATTGGCACAAACTGTATATTCCTGTCGGCAAGCATATGCGGGAAATTGCTTCCCCACCGCTTGCCCGATCGCGGGAGGCGTTCATGCCCGGGCTAGTGCATGTCGTGGACGACGACGCTTCCTTCCGAACGGCGATCCAGCGCGTGTTGAAGAAAGCCGGTTACGAAGTTGCGATGTATCCTTCAGCCCAGGATTTGCTGGATCGCCTGCCGAACGAAAGTGAATCCGGCTGCATTCTTCTCGATGTGCGGATCCCGGGATTGAGCGGTCCGGATCTGCAGGATCGCTTGAGCATGCTCGGTTCGACTTTGCCGATCTTGTTTCTCAGCGGTTATGCAGACGTCGCGGTCACGGTGCGCGCCATCAAGGCGGGTGCGGAGGATTTCCTCATCAAGCCGGTATCGTCAGAGTATCTCCTTGCCGCAGTCGAACGGGCCTTGGCGCACCAGTTGCTGGCGCGTGTCGAGAAGGACAGGCGCGATGCGGTGCGCGCACATATTGCATTGCTGACGCCGCGCGAACGCGAAGTATTCGAGCTGATCGTTCGCGGCAAGACCAACAAGCAGGTCGGCAAGGTATTGGGCGCGACCGAGCGTACCATCAAGGCGCATCGCCACAGGGTAATGGAGAAGATGCAAGTCCAGTCGCTCGCGGAACTGGTCTCGGTCGCCGAGCGGGTCGGGATTTTGAGAGAACCGTCGGATACCAGATGGGCCACTTGAGACGTTCATCGCGGAACACGTCCCTGTGGCCCATCTGACACTGGATCGGCCGCCGGGAAAACCTTCATGGCGCGCTCGCCGCGGCTGTCATCGCCATCGTCCCGATCATGCTGCCCGGCATCCGCACACGGCGCGAACAAGCCTTGCAGGAATGAACCGCGTCGACGGCCAGTCAATTTCGAAACCGGCGATGGCTAGGCGCCCTGGGCGCCATCGAGGTGAGCACGTCGATACTCCGATGGCGTCAGCCCGGTATGCGCCTTGAACGCCCGGTTGAAGGGGCCAATCGAGCCGAAGCCGGCGTCGAGCGCAATCGTCAGGATCGGCACATCGGCTTGACCAGGATCGCTCAGCGCGGTCTCGGCTTCCGCCAGGCGATAGCCGTTGACGAAGGTGCTGAAATTGCGACGGCCAAGGTGCCCGTTGATCAGACGGCGCAGCCGATATTCCGGAATGTCAAGCTTTTGTGACAACGAAGCGATGCTCAGGTCCTGCTCACGATAGATCCTGCCGTGTTCTATCAGCTTGCGAAGCGCCTCGATCAGCGCCGCGTCAGGCCCGGCAGCAGATGGTGCTATCGACAGGTCGTTGTTCAGGGATTGCGTTGACCTGGCTCGCGTCGCAGCCGGCACCGATGGCTCTCCGGCCGATGGAAGCGAGCCCAACACCGCGAAGAGGAAGACCAATGTAATCAAACCAATCGCATTCGCGAGCGTGAACGACGTAGCCGACAGGCCGCCCGGCCAAAGCCAGTCCGACGCGATGATCAGCACCGTATACAGCGCGGTCGCAACCGCAAGCAGGACGCGAAGCCGGCGCCGCCCCTCCACCAGGTCGGTCGCTCGACCAGCCAGCGCATGCCAGATGCCGAGCAGGACAAAAAAAGTGATAGGGCGGAGTGTACCGCAGTGATGGAAGTTGAGTGGCGCAACATTTCTGCCGCTCCGAGCATGGCTAGCGCAAGCCAGGCGAGAGCGTGGAACCAGCGTGCCCGAAATTCATCGATGAATATCGCACCGACCGCGATCCAGAACGCGGCCGGCGTGCCGCAGCTGATGACGTGGATTAGAAGCCTCCAGCCGAGATCCAGCGCGCCGAAGCCGGGAGCCGACTCGACGATGTAAGCCGCGATACCGATTAGCAGCAATGCCGAATAGCGGCTGGCTTGATTGCTTCGCGCGTTTCGGGCGAGGACCACAATGCGGAGGAGGAGCACCACAATTGCCCCTCCTCGCAATGCGGCTTCCAGAGTCGACATATGCAATTCAATGAGTCCGATCACGATCGTCTTGAGAGACGGAGAATCGCATGAGAACCAGTGGTGTCAACGGGCGTGAGCCGCGCGCCAGGGTATTGTCCGAGAACTCTTGACTTCAGGTTGACTTCAGATTGCAATCTGGACGAGATACTCGTCAGACATCCTAAGATTGAGTTCCATGGAGACATCTGGTGCCCGGCAGCCCGACCCGCGTTTGAGCGGCCGGAATCGATCCGAAGCGACAATTCAGGGCGGCTGTGTTCATGCGGAGATGTCGAAATGAAACTCATCGCTTCGATGTGGTCGATTCCAGTCGCACTTTGCCTGTGGGGGACGGCGTTCGCCGATGAACTCACGATGTTAGGCGATGCCAAAAGCCTGGGCTTCTCGGCCGCGCGTCTGGAGCGGATCGCGCCGTGGTATCAGGCGCGGCTCGATTCTCTCGCGCCGTCGGAGGGCCTCGTGCCCGGCGCCGTGGTCGCGATCGCCAGGGGCGGCAAGCTCGCTTATTTGCAAGCCATCGGATTTCAGGACCGCGCTAAGACGATTCCGATGAAGACGAATTCCATTTTCTGGATCGCCTCGATGTCCAAGCCGGTGACCAGCGTCGCCGCCATGATTCTGGTGGACGACGGCAAGCTCGACCTCGACGCACCCGTCGGCAAGTATCTGCCCGCGCTTAAGGACATGCGGGTCGCGTACCAAAAGACCGATCCGGTCACCGGCAACACTGAATACGGGCTCGGTCTGCCAAAACGCCCAAAACGCCCGATGACGGTTCGAGATCTGTTGCGCCATACCTCTGGCCTCATTTATCCGGAGCTGGATTTTGCCTATCCGGAACGGGGCCTTGCGGACGAAGCCGGCGATTTCGGGATTCGAGCGATCCATAAGCTCTATAGCTGGGCAGACGAGACCGCATACAAACGCGACAGGACGCTGGCGAGTTTCGTTTCCGTTGTGGCGCGCTTGCCGCTTGCCCATCAGCCGGGCGAAGTCTGGGAATACGGCTTGAGCGCAGACGTCCTTGGCCGGGTCGTCGAAGCGGCCTCCGGCGAGCCTTTGGATCGCTTCCTGCAGAGCCGCCTCTTCAAGCCGTTGCATATGATCGACAGCGGCTTCTATGTGCCGCAGGAGAAGCTCGACCGCCTTGTCGATTCTCCAATGCCGCAGCGGCCGCGGATCTGGGATCTGACGAAGCCGGCGAAACTGTTTTCCGGCGGGGGCGGCCTCGTATCGACCGCGCCCGACTATTTCCGCTTTTGCCAGATGCTTCTGAATGACGGCGAACTCGATGGCGTGCGCGTGCTTACCCCGCAGGCGGTGAAGGCGATGACGACGAACGCGTTGCCACCCGATACGCGCATCTTTGGAAACGAGATTGGCCCCCATGCCGGAAGAACCTTTGGACTTGGTTTTGCCGTTCGCACCGATCCTGTCTTCAGCTGGACGCCGGGAGCGGTCGGAAGCTTTTCATGGGCTGGGCTCTGGGGCACGTATTTCTGGGTTGATCCCGCTGAGAAATTGATCGGCATACAAATGATCCAGGCGGCGCCCGGCAAAGGGCGCGAAGCGGTGCCGTTCGCCGGGATCAATCATCTGGCCTATGGCGCATTGGCGGTTGGCGAGCCGTCCTCTTTCGCGCCGCCGGCGGTGCCGACGATTCTGAGCCCCGACGCGCTCACCGAATATGTCGGGACCTATGACTTCGGCGGTTCGGTGAGTTCGCGTGACAGGCAGGGCCTTGCCGATGGCAAAAACGGAACGCTTGGAATTGGGGATTTCGTCGCCACGGAGCACGAGGGCCTGAGGATCAACAGGCTGGACGCTAACGGCGCCGCAGCCGAGGCCGGGGTGACGGCGGGCGATCTCATCACTGAACTTGACGACGCGCCGCTCAAAGGCCTCACGTTCCCCGAAGTTTTGGCCAAGCTGCGAGGGCTGGCCAATACGACGATAAAGATGAAAGTCGTCCACAAGGGTCAAGACAGCGCAAGCGATCTCAGCGTCGTGAGAGCCGCCCGCCGTATCAATGCGGTCCAACTTCAGGTTCGCGTCGAGCGAGACAAGCTGGTCGCGGAAGCGGCGGGGGCGTGGCCGATCCTCGAATTCGAGGAGGGCAAGGCGACGGCGCTCGTTGCGACATCAAGCAACGAATTCCTCGCAGACGACGAAGATCATACCCGGATCGCTTTCGTCAGGGATGAGGCGGGCAAGGTCTCCGGGCTCATCCTGAACCCTGGGCCTTCGGAGCAGAAAGCGGCGTTGATCGCGCCGAAGTTAAAATAGCGTATCCACAACGATGCAGCACATAAGATGCAGCATATATGAAGTCTGCAAAGGGCGCTTTGGCTTGTCGTACAATCCAGCCAACCCGGCCACGATGTGTTCAAATCATTTCGGCTGGCCTGCATCTCCGCCGCCTTGCGCAAGCAATTCCGCGCGATGCTTCAAGATCGATGCGTTGGCCGAAATTGTTACAGCCAAGGCCAACGACGGAGACGCGGAGCCCTGAGCCGCCAAGATTGCGAATGTCCATGAAACGATCCTGTTCGAAGTCGGATGCCGGCAGAATTCAGCGCAAACCTAAAGACTTTGCCTGACGCATCCCTGATGAAGGCGATCCGGGTGTGATCTTCGTCGTCTACGACGAATTCGTTGCTCGATGCCACGGGCCCAAACAGCTTGTCGGACGCTATGCGGAAATCGTCTGCTCAAGTTCGGATTTTCCGCTTTTGACCTGAAGCAGACCTCGCAGCCCGGCGTTCTGGATAGCCCGCAAACCGGAAACACGTTTTCCCGACTGGTGCCCGTCCGATGGTGTTCTCATGCGGGTTGATCGCGAACGGAAGTTGACGCGAAAGAAATTGGCAATTTTTCGATTGGGAGCACGGTTGCCAACGCTGGAATGTCCGACTACGCTTTACCCCAGTTACGCCCAAACGGTCTTTCGATTGGCCGCACGTTCATGTCCAAATTCCTTCGCATCGGTGTCCATCAGTCGAACGTTTCCGGCTATACGTCAAAGGCATGGTGCATTCGACGGGTTGGCTCGACGGTTTTCCTGAAGTGGGGCGCCGTCGAGGTCCATGGCGCCGGAGACGGGCGAAAAGTTTACTGGACCATTCCTCCGAGAGATAAATCAATTCGTTGCGGCACAGCGCAGCGGGCCATGGAGTATGCGAAAGCCGCGATCGCGCGGCGGCGCAACCATCGCTACGAAATGCTGGCGGGACCTATTGCGATCCGACGACGATCCGCCGGCCGTGGCCCCGAACCCGAACAGGCGCTCGCCACCATTCTTTTTGTCGACATCGTCGGCTCTACCGAAAAAGCCGCGCGGCTCGGCGATGCCCGCTGGACGCAGGTGATAAGTCATTATTACGCGGCTGTGCGCAAGGAGCTGAAGACCTTGCGTGGAAAGGAAGTCGTGACGACGGGGGATGGACTGCTCGCGACGTTTAAGACGCCGGCTGCCGGGGTCCATTGCGCGACTGCGATCCGCGAGGCCGTGCGCACGCTTGGGCTGGAGATCAGGGTGGGGCTGCATGCGGGTGAATACAAGGTGAGCGGGGCGGAGGTGATCGGTCTCGTGTTTCACATCGGCGCGCGCGTCGCCGCGAAGGCGCGTGCCGGCGAAGTCCTGGTTTCGAGCGCGGTCAAGGATCCGATGTCGCAGTCCGGAGTCCGCTTCAAGGATCGGGGCGTTCACCAGCTCAAGGGCCTGCCGAAGCGATGGCGCCTGTACCGGGTCGAACATTGAGGTGCCCTGAAAGGGTAAACACGGTTTTGAGCTTGCCGCTCGTGCGGCGCGCAGCTCCGTGAAGCCGAGGTCTCGATTAAGTCCATGGCGCATATTGTCGCCGTCAAGCAACATCGTGTGGCGGCCGGCAGCCTGAAACTGCCGCTCGACAATATTGACGATCGTCGACTTGTCTGCGCCCGGCAAGCCGGTTAGCTACACAACCATACGAAACGTCAACACGCCTTTGAAACAGCAAATGCCATTACCCAAGCCGCCCGATAATCAGAGAACCCGATGGCATTGACCGCGGATGACATTCTCGGACATCCCGCGTGTGAAGGCTCGGTGCGCGAACTGGCCCGATCGCTACTGCTGATCCACGACACCAGCCCACGGCTGGCATCGTTGTTTGGAACCCGGCAGCGCTGGCTGATGGCCCATGCAGCGGTCGCGCAATATTTCCGCGACGTTGCCGCGGCAGGCCCCGGCACAGGGTTGTTAACGGGGCGCCTGCTCGATCTCGTTTCACGTCACGAGGTCGCAAGCCGGAACACGGCTGCAGCCTTTCTCAAGGAGATGTTGAAATACGGCATCGTGCAGCATGTCGCGGCGAGCGAGGGCAGGCGCCACCGCCCGTTCGAGCCGGCGCCGGCGACGCTCGCGGCGCTGTTTCAATGGCACCTTTTGCATCTGGCGACTCTGGACGGGCTCGATGGCGGAAGCCGTGCCGCGGCACTTCGCGCCGAACCGGAAGCGCTGCGACGTCTGCAGCCGCTGATCGCCGATGGCTTGCTGGGCTCAGCTACCGTTCGTCAGCCCGAACCAACCTTCGCGTTGTTCGCCTGGGTCGACGAAGGCGGAATCGTGATGGATCGCCTGATCGTCGGCTGCGAACAGGGCGCCGCCGACCTCGATCGTGTCACGACCGACGTGACATCGATATCCGGCCTGGCGCAGCGGTTGAAACTGTCGCGCACCCAACTTGGCCGCAAGCTTGCCGCGGCCGAAACCATGGGAAGCCTCGGCTGGGTCGGCGCGCGCGGCAGATCCCGGCTGTGGGTCTCGAAAGGCTTTCGTCGCGAATATCACAAGGCGCAAGCGATCAAGCTCGCGGTCATCGACGCGGCCTGCGAAGCATGCTTGACCCCGGATCGGTCGTGAGATTTGACACGACGTGTCGAAATGCTTCTGCGGGGGTGGTCGAGGCAGGGGCGTCCGCTACTGGGGACGGTGGCTTTGCGGGCTGGAAGCGTGGCTTGCCGAGCCGTAGTCCGCCTTCACCCGTGGCGTTCGGTCGCTTTATCCACGCTCAACACGGCCTGCGATGTTGCGCGCCCCGCATGAAAGCCTGATGATCGTCGGGGCACAGGGATGACAGGCGAGGCCGGCCTGCTGGATCGACCCAGCGTCGGCTGGGCGACCGAACCGAGGGGGAGTTTGAAATGAGCCAGGTACAGGATGTTACGGGAGCGGCTCTCTTGGACTCAGTCTCGGAGACCGACAGCAACGCCCGCAAGGCCATGTGGGGCTCTGCGATCGGCTATGCGATGGATGGCTTCGATCTCCTGATCCTCGGCTTCATGTTGAATGCGATTTCAGGCGATTTGCATCTGACTTCCGTGCAAGCCGCTTCCCTGGTGACCGCGACGCTGGTGGGCGCGGTCGTCGGTGGATTTGGATTTGGCATGCTGTCGGATCGATTGGGCCGGGTGCGTGTTCTGACCTGGACCATTGTCGTGTTCGCCGTGTTTACGGGAATGTGCGCGCTGGCGCAGGGCTATTGGGATCTGCTGGTCTACCGCGGCATTGCCGGTCTCGGCCTCGGCGGCGAATTCGGTATCGGGATGGCGCTGGTGGCCGAGGCCTGGCCCAGCTCGAAACGTGCGCGCGCCTGCTCGTATGTGGGATTGGGATGGCAGTTCGGTGTCCTGGCCGCCGCCTTGCTGACGCCGCTGCTGTTGCCGATCATCGGCTGGCGCGGCATGTTTGTCGTCGGCATTTTCCCGGCGATCGTGAGTTACTTCATCAGAAGCGTTCTGCATGAGCCGGAGCTGTTCGTGTCGCACAGAAGCCGCGCGCCGGATGCCAAGTCTCCGTTGCGATTGCTTGTCGCGGACGGGCCAACGATCAAGACCAGCCTCGGGATGATCATCCTCTGCTCGGTGCAAAATTTCGGCTACTACGGAATCATGATCTGGTTGCCGAATTACCTGTCGACGCGGTTCGGCTACGGTCTGACCAAGTCCGCCATCTGGACCGCCGTCACGATCGGCGGCATGGCGCTCGGCATCTTTTTGTTTGGACACATCGCGGACCGCATCGGCCGCCGACCGGCCTTCCTTGGCTACATGCTCGGTGCGGCCATCATGGTCGTGGTCTATTCGCAGCTCGTCGATCCCTTGAATCTGCTGGTCGGCGGCGCCGTCATGGGCTTCTTCGTGAATGGCATGCTGGGTGGCTACGGAGCGCTGATGAGCGAGCTCTATCCGACGGCAGCCCGCGCGACGGCGCAGAATGTATTCTTCAACATCGGGCGGGCTGTTGCCGGCTTTGGCCCACTGGCCGTGGGCGCCGTCAGTGCCGTCTATGGTTTTCAAACGGCCATCGCATTGCTCGCCCTGCTTTACATTCTGGACATTGCTGCGTTGCTTCTTTTGATTCCCGAACGGAAGGGCGCCGAGCTCGCCTGAGACTCATCTTCCGCCGGTGTTTTCAAACTCGGGGCGGCCATTGATTTGCCCGACGTGTCAAAAAGTTTTTGCGGGGCGGTCCAGGCAAGGACCGCCCGGCTACTTTGCATGGGGTTGTTTTCGATATTTTGGTTGAGGAGGGGAGCGTGGCTTGCCGAGCCGTGCTCGCGGGCCGCGCCCGCCTTCGCCGAAAGGGGCTTCGGCGCGGCGGCCCTCACTCGCTTCGCGCGCGAAGGCTGGTAGGCCCGGCAAGACCCGAACCTCTTGGTTTTGCCGCCATCAAGTCGAGGGTGAAAGGGCCGCTCACGGCCAGTTCGAAACCGCTACCAAGCGATGTCGGCTTGACGACCACTTCGGCGGCCGTACTCACGGGTTGAACATTTCTGTCACAGTTGGAGTCAAAACGTTTCATACGCCCCAGACAGCGATTGCGATCCCCTTAAAGTTGTTATTTTCTAAAATATCGACAATGGGGTGTGCCATGAATAAATTGGCAGTTCTCTCGCTGACTACGGTATTGACAGGTTGCGGCACGTATTTGCCATCGCTTACAAGCCGGGAAATTCTGCCTTTAGAAGTGCTTATCGCAAAAATCGATTGCGAGTTTCAGGTGGCGGTCTGGAAGCAAAGGCACCTGAAAGGGCGAACATTCTTGGCAGGCTGGCAAGGCGTGTACGGCGTAACGATAAAAAGTAATGAAACGGGAAGTACGAAGTCACTCGGCAACGTGTTCCCGTTCTTGCCCGCGAAGAATCTGGCGATCAACGGAAGCGTTGGCGCTGGTGAAACAACGACGGCCAACAGAACCGGATTAATGAAATTCAGCCTGGCATTTGATGATGTTAAGAAGGAGCCTGTATGTGCAAGAGTGCAGACGGGTTCGCTTCACCCCTTCATTACGGGAAGGATCGGTTTCGAAGAATGGATGGACAGGGTATTTGAGGCGGCCGAAATTGGTGGCGAGCTGCAATTGAACAGGCCGCAGCGCATTTCAAGCATTGGGCATACCTTTGAATTTAGCATCGATGTAAACGCTAACGCCGGTGCTGGCTTTGTGATCGGACCGCCTCCGACCATCGGTATTAACGCCGCAGCGACCATCGACCGACTCGATGATGGAATAGTTGATGTTGTCATCGCCAAACCGGCGATTGATCCACTTCCCGGATTGATCACGACTTTGACGAATGAAGAACGAGAACTCATCGCTGAATTGAAAAAACTTATCGAAAAAAAGCAGAAAGGTATCGACAGCCGTTTGAGCGAATTGAACGCTCCAGCGAACAGGTCTCTGACTTCACGGCTCTCAACGCTGGACAAGATGACGATACAGCGTCTCTCACCTAATGACGAAGGGCAACAACGAGAGTTCGGCCTCGACCGGCAGCAATTGGCGAAGTTGCAAGCCTTAAAATCCCTCCAAGACGAAAACCAAACGGACGAGCAAGCTATCAAGGATCTTCGAAAGGAGATTGCTGGTGTAAAGCCGACACAGGTATCAATCGTCACAAAGCCTCATATCCTGCCGCCGGAACGAAATACCGAGATAATCTACACTACACAACAGCTGACCCTTGAAAGGTTGAATAACAATTTGCGCGTCGTTCCTTGATAAAACGATGCGCAGAGAGCATCGGGGCGGAGCCCGCTAAAGCCCCCGGCTTTGCCGGGGATACTTACCTTTCGGGTTGGGCTCTGAGGAGCAGAACGAGCCCCGCGGTGGCAATCGCGATGCCGATCCACTCGATGGCCGTTGGAATCTCCGCAAGTACCGGTATCGCCAACAAGGTTGCACTTGCCGGTACCGCCGCAGCCACTCCGGCCGACGGCGTTGGCCCGAGCATCCTTGCAGAAATGGCGCTGGTGGGCCCGGCAGGACTCGAACCTGCAACCAGACCGTTATGAGCGGCCGGCTCTAACCATTGAGCTACAGGCCCCGCCGCGAGCGGCCGCAGGATCACGGCCGGCAACGGTGCTGGCATCGTTTACAGGCCGGATCGCGATCCGGCAATGCCGGGCTCAATCCACCGAAACCCCGGCGAATTCCACCACCTTGCGCCATTTTTCGGTCTCGTCGGCGACGAGCTTGCCGAATTCGGCCGGGGTCATCGGCTTCGGGATGCCGCCGACTTCGGCGAGCCGGGCCACCAGTTTCGGGTCCTTTAGCGCCTCGGCGATCGCCTTGTTGAGGATGTCGACGATTTCAGGCGGCGTGCCCTTGGGTGCCGAGATGCCGTAGAAGCCGACCGACTCGAATCCCGGTACGGTCTCGGCGATGGCGGGCACGTCAGGCACGGTCGGCCAGCGCTGCGGCGAGGTGACGCCGAGCGCGCGCACGGTGCCGCCCTTCGCTTGTTCCAGCGCCGAGGGCAGGTTGTCGAAGATCAACTGCACTTTGTCAGAAATGATGTCCGGAAAGGCCAGCGCCGAGCCGCGATAGGGCACGTGTTGCATGTCGCACTTGGTCATCGCCTTGAACAGTTCGGCCGACATGTGCACCGAGGTGCCGTTGCCGGACGAGGCATAGGACACCTTGCCGGGATTTGCTTTGCAGTAATCGATGAACTCCTGGACCGTCTTCGCCGGCGTCGCGTTCGAGACCACCAGCATGTTGGTGAGCTGCATGATGCTGCCGACCGGCGTGGTGTCGCGGATGAAGTCGAATGGCAATTTCTTGTACAGCGAGGTCGAGATCGCATTGTTCGGCGCAACGAACAGCAACGTGTAGCCGTCCGGCGGCGAACTGATCGCGGCGGCGGCGGCGATGTTACCGCCGGAGCCGGTGCGGTTCTCGACCACGAATTGCTGGCCAAAACGGTCGGACAGCCATTGGCTCATGATCCGCGCTACGGTATCGACCGGACCGCCGGCGGCAAAGCCGATCAGCCATTTCACCGGGCGATTGGGATAATCGGCGGCGGTGGATGGCGCGGTCCCGGCCGCAAAACTGCAAACAAGGCTCAAAAAGCAAAGCAGCAATGCTTTGCGCAAATATCCGATCATTAGGCTTCCCGTCATTTTCTTGTTACGCTTGAGCATATGCTTTCATAAAACGCCGCACTTGCCTACAACCTCGGCTGCGGTCATTCCGCACGCAAGGTTTGCCGCACGTAAGGCTTGCCGCACGCAACGCTTGAGGCCGTCAATGAAACTCGCTCATATCGCCTGTGCCGGCTTCCTGCTGCTGGCAAGCGGCGCGGCCGCGCAAAATGGAGACAAGGCCATTACCAAAACCACGATCAGCCTGGGTACCGCGACGCCGGGCGGCGGCTTCCCGCTCTATGGCAACGCGTTCGCCGAAGTGATGAATGCCGCCGATCCGACGCTGTCGATCGAGCCGCGCAACACCAAGGGCTCCAACGAGAATATTCCGCTGCTGGAGCAGGACCAGCTCGATATGGGACTGGTGGCGGGGGAGCCGTCCTATGAAGCCTTCATGGGTATCGGCCGGCCGGCCACCAAACTGAAAATCCTCACCGCGATGTATTCCAGCCCCGGCATGTTCGTGGTGCGGGCCGACAGCCCCTACAAGACCATTCGCGATCTCGTCGGCCAGCCGGTCGCGTTCGGCGCCAAGGGCTCGGGCCTGCCGATCCTGTCGCGCTACATCCTCGACGGCATCGGGCTGAAGCAGGATGAAGACTTCAAGTCGATCTATCTCGACCGGGCCGGCGATGGCCCCGCGATGGTGCAGGACGGCCGTGCCTCCGCGCTGTGGGGCGCCGGCATCGGCTGGCCCGGTTTCACCGCGATGTCGGAAGCGCCCGGCGGCGCGCGGTTCATCGTGCCGGATGCCGGCGAAATCGCGCGCATCCGTGCCAAGCACACGTTCCTCAAGCCGTTGACGATTCCCGCCAACAGCTACGCGGACCAGGGGAGTGCGATCGATTCTCTCGGTTCGTGGAGCTTCATTCTCGTACGTGAAAGCCTGCCCGATGACACAGCCTATCGGTTGGCAAAAACGCTGCACGGGATCGAGGCTGCCTTGTGCAAGAAGCTGCCGCAGTCCTGCGAAACGACGGCTGCGAACACGGTCGCCGCCGCGCCGAACGCAGGGCTGATCCATCCCGGCGTGATGAAGTATTTCAAAGAGATCGGGGTGGTGAAGTAGGCGCGTCTCTCCAAGCCTGTCGTCCCGGCGAACGCCGGGACGACAGTAAGCAGTCACTTCTTCGCAGCCATCGTGCAGGCCGGATCGATCGGTCCGAAGGCTTCATCGCCCGAGATCTTGGCGAGTATCTTGTAATAGTCCCACGGATACTTCGATTCTTCCGGCGTCTTGACCTGCACCAGCATCAGGTCGTGCACCATCAGATTGTCCTCGCGCAGCTTGCCGTTGCGGGAGAAGAAATCCTCGATCGGCTTTTCGCGCATCTTCGCCGCCACCTTGAGGGGCTCGTCGGTGCCGGCATCCTTGACGGCGTTGAGATAGGTCGTCACGGATGAATAGACGCCGGCCTGCCACATCGTCGGCATCCGGTTCATCTTGGCGAAATAGCGCTTCGACCATTCGCGGGTCTTGTCGTCCATGTCCCAGTAGAACGACGTCGTCAGCAGCAGGCCCTGCGCCGCCGGCAGGCCCAGCCCGTGAATATCGGTGATCAACACCAGCAGGCCGGCCATCTGCTGGCCGCCCTTGAAGACGCCGAATTCACCGGCCGTCTTGATTTCGTTGGTATTGTTTGGCGGGCCGGCGGCGATGCCGATGATCTTGGCCTTGGAAGCCTGCGCTTGCAGGATGAATGACGACAGATCCGGTGTGGCAAACGGCGGCTTCACCGATCCCAGCACCTTGCCGCCATTCTTCGTGATGACCGCCGACGCATCTCGTTCCAGCGAATGCCCGAACGCATAGTCGTCGGTGATGAAGAACCAGCTGTCGCCGCCACGCTTGACGACTTCCTGCGCCGTGCCGACCGCGAGCGCGCGGGTGTCGAACACCCACTGGATGGCATAGGGCGAGCAGAACTTGCCGTGGAAATCCGCGGCTCCGGTGGAGTGGGTGATGAACAGTTTCTTCTTTTCGTTGGCGACGTTCTGCACGGCAAGGCCGACCGCCGACACCGGCACGTCGACGATCAGGTCGACCTGATCGACATCGTACCAGCGCCGCGCCAGCGCGCCGCCGATATCCGGCTTCAACTGGTGATCGCCGACGATGACGCTGATCGGCTTGCCCAACACCTTGCCGCCGAAATCGTCGACCGCCATTTGCGCGGCCGTGACCGAACCCTGGCCGGTCGGCGTCGATGCCGGACCGTTCATGTCCGTGAGCACGCCGATCTTGACCACGTCATCGGAGACTTGCGCGAAGGCGGCGGTCGACGCCAGCAGCGCGACCGCGAGCGCACCAAGCCTTGATAGATTCCTGGATAGGTTCCCGGCGAACATCCTTAATTCCTCCCTGAGTACGGCTCTTTGGCCGCTATTGTTTCGGCGGCTACCGCCGCCATTTGGTCTCATTTGCAACTATTTCTGGTCTCCGTCAATGTGATCGAAAGGATGAGCCGATGGCGGGCCGGTATCCGGTTCTATTTATTTCCGGTGCGATTCAGGGCATAGGCGAGCGATGATCCCGACCCAGCGCCTGCCGGCTTCGCTGACGCCGCTCGATGTCGCACTTGCCGCCCTGCTAGGGGGCGTCGAGCCGGTGCCACCGGCCGAACTGCCGTTGGCGGAAGCGCTGCGCTGCATTGCGGCCGAGATGACGCCACTGACGGCGCATCCGCCGCGCGACACCGCCGCTGCCGACGGTTTTGCGCTACGCGCCCGCGAACTCGCCGGCGCGTCCTCCTATTCACCGTTGCCGTTGACCACGGCGCCGACCTGGGTCGAGGCCGGTGCCGCCATGCCCGATGGCTGCGACTGCGTGCTGGATTCGGATTCCGTGGATTTGTCGGGCCCGATGCCGCAGGTGCTGGCGGAGGCTATTCCGGGGCAAGGGGTGCGCCGCACCGGCGGCGATATCGCCGCCGGCAGTCATGTTGTCGAAGCCGGACGGCGCGTCGTGGCGCGCGATCTGCTGATGGCGCGTGCGGCTGGCGTTCAGAGATTGAGGGTGCGGCGCCCGCGCGTTGGCATCCTCAATATTCCCGGCGGCACAGCGACGTCAGATATGATCGCTGAGAGCGCGCGCGCCGCCGGCGCCGACGTCGTCTCTCGCGCAGCCCCGGCGCGCGATGCCGCATCGATCGTCGCGGCACTCGATGTCAGCGCCTGCGACCTGCTGCTGATCGTCGGCGGTTCCGGCGTCGGCCGCACTGACGCGACTGTGACCGCGCTGGCCGAACGCGGCATAATCGTCGCGCATGGCATTGCCTTGCAGCCCGGCCGCACCTCGACGGTTGGTCGTATCGGCAACACGCCTGTGGTCGTGCTACCGGGTGCGCCGGATCAGGCCTTCGCGGCGTGGTGGACGCTGGCGCTTCCCGTGCTCGATCGCCTGTCGGGCCGCCGGCCGCGCAAGACGCTGAATTTGCCGCTGGCGCGAAAGATTGCTTCGCTAGTCGGCATCGCCGAAATCGTGCTGCTGGAACGCAAGCATGGCGCCTGGGTTACGCTGGCGGCCGGCGAATTGTCGCTCGATGCGATCGCCCGCGCCGAGGCCTGGCTCGTGGTGCCAGCCGGCTCGGAAGGATTTGCGGCGGGCGCTGATGTCGATGCCTATATGCTGCGGGAGTGATAGGGATTCCCGCATGAGCAAGACGCCGTTACCGAAAAGCCCCGAGAATGCCGATCAGGACCAGTTCCTGACCGTCCTGTCGCGTGAAGACGCGCTGGCGCGGTTCGAGGCCGCGCTGTTTCCGCGCGCTGTGCCCAGCGAGACAAGGCCGCTCGCCGAGGCGCTCGGCTGCGCACTGGCAGAAGATATCGTGGCGCCGATCGACGTGCCGCCGTTCGACCGTTCGAATGTCGACGGCTTTGCGGTGCGTTCCGCCGATCTTGCGTCGGCGGGTGAGGCGTCGCCGGTGCGGATGATGCTGAACGACGAGGTGATCGCCTGCGGCGTCGCGCCGGTGCGGCCGGTGCTGTCGGGGACGGCCACGTCCATCGCAACCGGCGGCCCGGTGCCGCGCGGCGCCGATGCCATCGTGATGGTCGAACATACCCATCCCGTGGGTCCGCGCGCCATCGAGATCCGCCGCGCGGCGTCGCCCGGACAATTCGTTTCCTATGCCGGCTCCGACATCGCGCGCGGCGAGGCGCTGTTGCGCGCCGGCACCATCGTCGGCTCGCGCGAGATCGGCATGCTGGCGGCCTGCGGCATCTCGCAGGTTTCGGTCGCGCGCCGGCCGCGCGTCGCGATCCTCTCCACCGGCGACGAACTGGTGCAGCCCGGTCAGCCGCTGCGCCCGGCCGCGATCTACGACACCAATGGCGCGATCGTCACGGCGGCGATCACAGAGAATGGCGGCGAAGCACGCTTCCTCGGCGCGATCCCCGATGACGAAGCGCAACTTGAAACCGCGATGCGCAAGGCGCTCGAGACCTGCGACATGCTGGTGCTCTCGGGCGGCACTTCCAAAGGCGCGGGCGACGTCTCCCACCGCATCATCGGCCGGCTCGGCCAACCCGGCATCATCGCGCATGGCGTGGCGCTGAAGCCGGGCAAGCCGCTGTGTCTCGCGGTCTGCGACGGAAAGCCCGTGATCATCCTGCCGGGATTTCCGACCTCGGCGATGTTCACCTTCCACGACATGATCGTGCCGGTGCTGCGGCGGATGGCGGGCCTGCCGCCGCGTTCCGATGCCAAGGTCAGCGCAAAGATTCCGGTGCGGATCGCGTCCGAACTCGGCCGCACCGAATTCGTCATGGTGTCGCTGGTCGAGGGCGCGGACGGATTGATCGCCTATCCCACCGGAAAGGGTTCCGGCGCCATCACGTCGTTTGCGCAGGCCGACGGTTTTCTGCGCATCGACGCGCTGGCCGAGCAGTTGCCATCAGGCGCGCAGGCCGAGGTGACGCTGTTCACGCCGCATGTACGGGTGCCCGATCTCGTCATCGTCGGCAGCCATTGCACCGGGCTCGATCTGGTCACCGCGCCACTGGCGCGTGCCGGGCTCTCGGTACGTTCGATCGCGGTCGGCAGCCTCGGTGGTCTCGCTGCGGCGAAGCGCGGCGAATGCGATTTCGCTCCGATCCATCTGTTCGACGAGAAGACCGAGACCTACAACACGCCGTATCTCGCCGAGGGGCTCGAACTCGTCCCCGGCTGGCGGCGGATGCAGGGCATCGTGTTCCGCAAGGGTGATGCGCGTTTCGAAGGCTTGAGCGCGGAGGCCGCGGTGCGCGCGGCGCTCGCCGATCCCGCCTGCATCATGGTCAACCGCAACCAGGGCGCCGGCACACGCATCCTGATCGACCGGCTGCTCGGTGGTGCCAGGCCGGACGGCTACTGGAATCAACCGCGCTCGCACAATGCGGTTGCCGCTGCCGTGGCGCAGCACCGCGCCGACTGGGGCATGACCATTGCGCCGGTGGCGCATGCGTCAAACCTGGGTTTCATTCCCTTTGCCGAAGAGCATTATGACTTCGCGCTGGTGAAGGCGCGCAAGCAGCGGCCGGCGGTGCAGGCCTTCCTCGACGCGCTGGCGTCGGACGAAGGGCCGCGCGGCGCTGAAGCGGGCGGGGTTTCGACCGGCTTGAAGAACAAAAAATGCTTGCGAGCGGGGGACGGGAATGGCAAGACCTCTATCGATCGCGATTGTCGGCGCCGGCATGGGCGGCCTTGGCAGCCGCCGCTGCGCTGCGGCGGGTCGGGCATCGACGTCACCGTCTACGAACAGGCGACGCAGTTCGCGCGGCTCGGCGCCGGCATCCAGATCGGCTGCAACGCCATGCAGGTGCTGCGCGGGCTGGGGCTGGAGCAAAGGCTTCGCGCGCAGTCGTTCTATCCGCGCTCCTGGAACAACCGCGACTGGCGTACCGGCGAAGTCAAGTTCGACATGATTTTTGGCGAGAGCGCCGAACAGAAATTCGGCGCGCCCTATCTGCTGGCGCATCGCGGCGATTTGCATGCGGCGCTGGCGAGTGCCGTCCCCGAAGAATGCGTCAGGCTCGACCACAAACTCGCCGGACTGGACGAGACCGCGGATGGCGTGCGCTTGACATTCGCCAACGGCGCAACGGCAGTCGCCGACGCTGTGATCGGCGCGGATGGCATTCATTCCGTGGTGAGAGATATTTTGTTCGGTGCCACGCCTGCGAGCTTTACCGGGCGCATCGCCTACCGCACGACTTATCCCGCATCGTTGCTCGGCGGTGAAAAAATCGACGATTGCACCAAATGGTGGGGCGAGGACCGCCACATCGTCATCTACTACGTCAAGCCGGACCGTAGCGAGATCTACCTCGTCACCAGCCAGCCCGAGCCGGAGTTTCGCACCGAGTCCTGGTCGGCGAAGGGCGACGTCAGGGAATTGCGCAAAGCATATGCAGGTTTCGACCGCCAGGTCGAACGGGTGCTGGCCGCGTGCCCGGATGTGCATAAATGGGCGATCGTCGATCGCGAGTCGCTTATGCATTGGTCGGACCGCAACGTGACGCTGCTCGGCGACGCCTGCCACCCGATGACGCCCTACATGGCGCAGGGTGCCGCGATGGCGATCGAGGATGCCGCGGTGCTGTCGCGCTGTCTCGACGGTGTCGAACGCGACGGTGTGGCGAACGCCTTTCGCCGTTTCGCGGCGACGCGGAAGGAGCGGACGGAGTTGATCCAGCAAATCTCGCGCGCCAATAAATGGCTCAGCGGAAAAACCAACGGCGATTGGGTTTACGGCTACGACGCCTGGAATGTGCCGCTGGCGGCGTAGGTCGCCCGGCTATTTGCAGCTTGGCCTGACATATTTGTCGATAAAGGAAGCACCGTCGCGGCGCGCTTCGGCCTCGGCGAGTGCACGCTGCGCCGCCGGTGGCAAGGTCTTCGGGTCCGCTGGCACGTCGACGATCTGATCGCTGCCGGTACTCCATCTGGCAAACCGCTTCGCCCGTGAAATCGACACGGCGATTTCCAGGACGAAATTGGCCGCCCCGATAAGGAATGCCAGTACGCCTGAGAGAAAGTCGACCATCCGGAATTCTCGATGCCCGCCCGGTGATCCCGGGCGGCGCCCAGTAGTCGCCGCCGGCGGCGGCCGGGTTCACGCCCGCTGCCGGAGAGCCGATTATTCCGCGATGGCCTCGCCAGAACCGCCGAATTCGGCCGGAAAATCCTTCAATTTGGGCAGGCCGTCGCGTATCGGCAGCACGGTCTCGGCATAGTTGACGTGAACGCCGGGCGTGAAGGCCAGCGTCGGGATCGTCGCGGTGAAGACATCCACGAGGCCCAATGGCGAGTGATTGGTCATCAGATGCCCGCCGCACTTCTTGCAATATTGCCTCTGGCTGAGTTCGGTCTTCTGGAACGTTGCGACGTGCTCGGCTCCCGATGTGACGCGTACATTCTCCGGCTTCCAGAGGCTGAATGCATTCACCGGGCCGCCGGACCACGAACGGCATGAACTGCAGTGACAGTAACCCATGGCCTCCGGCGATCCCGTCACTTCGAGTTCGACCGCGCCGCAAAAGCATTTTCCGATGTGGGACATGTTTTTGACCTCTGGCTTTCCGGATTTCTGGATTTAGTGTGGCCGCGCCCGGTCCGGTTCCGGCGCCGCGATCACGAAGGCGACCGCGAGCAGGGCGCACGCGGCCCCGATGGCGATCGGAAGGGTGTAGGAGCCGAAGCGATCGAAGGCATCGCCCGCCAGCTTTGGTCCGAGAAAGGAGCCCGCGGCGCCGCCGGTGTAGAGCACACCGATGATGCCGCTGGCATGGCGGCCGCCGAAATAGTCGACGGTCAGCGCCGGATACAGGGCGACGAAGCCGCCGTAACAGACGCCAAACACGAAAGCGAAGATGGCAAGCTGCCAGGCGCTGGCAGCAATCAGCCACCACAGTTGCATCAGCGCTACGCCCGCAAATACCGCAGCCAGCAACGATCGCAGGCCGATGCGGTCGGCAGCGCCACCGAGCAGAAAGCGGCCGGCGATGCTGCCGATCCCAACGAGGCCAAAGATCGTCACAGCGGTGCCGTGCGACAGGCCGATGTCCTCGGCATAGGGCACGAGATGCACGAACGGGATCGAAGCCCCGATCCAGATCACGACGAGGGACAGATAAAGCAGGATGAAAGCGCGGGACGACACGGCCTGGCGGAGGCTCACACCCGCGACCGGTCCCGCATGAATGTTGGCGCCGAGGCCGATGACGCCGCCGTCGGGAAGCGCGCCATGCCGTTCTGGCGCATTGTCAATGAAGAGCGCAGCGGTGCCGCCGATCAAGATGATCGACAGGCCCAGCATGGTCCAGGCGCCTCGCCATCCCGCCCACGCAATCAGCGCGGCTGCAATCGGTGGCATCACCAGCGTGCCGAATCCGATGCCGGATACGGCGATACCCGATGCAAAGCCGCGACGGCGCAGATGCCAGCGTTGCACGGCGGCAATCGCCGGGACAAAGGAGAATCCGATTCCGAGGCCAAGGCCCAGGCCAAAGCCGATATAGACCTGCCACAGGTCAGTTGCCGTTGCGGCGAAGATCAGGCCCAGGCCGGCGACGGCAACACCGAACAGGCAGGCGCCGCGTGAGCCGAACCGGTCGGCGAGCGGCCCACTGATCGCGCCGGTGAGATAATAAAGCGGGACCGCGATCGAGAAGCTGAGCGCGATGTCGCCGCGGGAGGCGGCAAAGGCCTGTTGCAGCGAGGCGAAGAACGCCGAAAAGCTGTAGGCCGCGCCAAACGTCACGAACATCACGGCGAATGCGCCGGCGACCACGGTCCAGCTGCGCCGGATGGAGCTCCGAACCGCCTGCGCGGCATCGGCTTCAGATAGAACCGCCATCGCCTACCTGCCTCTGCTCTCGATGATGCCGGCCAGCCGTCACCGGCAGGCCGATACCACCGCCGGCAGTCGGCGGTCACGCAGGAATAGTGAGACCAATGGTTGCAATTTTGCAGGTCATTTTTGCAGGCTGCCGCCGGATGTGATAATCGGCTGCGATGGAGTGGGACGATCTGCGCATCATTGCCGCCATCCGGGACAGCGGCACCTTCGCCGGTGCCGGCATTCGGCTCGGCATGAACGAAACCACCATCTCCCGGAAGCTGGCGCGCCTGCAAAAGACACTGGGGGTGACCCTGTTTGCGGCAACCGATGGCGTGCGCAAGCCGACCGCGCAGTGCGAAGCGATCCTCGATCACGTTCAGGAAATCTCCCGGCACGTCGCCGAGATCGGCGCGTTGGGCAACGCGGCGCGTGGCGTGGCCGGACGTATCCGCATTGCCACCACCAATTCGCTGGCCGAGGAAATTCTGGCGCCGAAGTCGGCGGAATTTCTGCTGCGCAATCCTGGTCTGACGCTGCAGTTCATGACCTCAGGACAGAACGTCAATTTCGCCCGCTGGGAGGCGGACCTGGCCGTCCGGTTGCGTAAACCGGAGAAGGGCAATTTCACGATCACCAGGCTCGCGGATATCAGGCTCTATCTGTTCGAGCCAAAGGTGACAATCAACGCCGGCGAGGAGCCCGTCATCTGCGGCTATCCCGACGAGCTCGACAACACGGCAGAAAGTGCTTTTCTAAAGGCCCAAGGCCTCAAGGCGCGAAGCCGGTGCATCACCGAAAATCTTGGCGTGATACGGCAGTTGGTGCAGTCCTATCAGGCGATCGGGATATTGCCCGAGCATGTCTGTGGCTCATTGCTGGCCGATCGAGGCCTTCGCGCGACGCTGCTGCCGCGGCGTCTCGAAGTATGGCTGCTGGTACAAAATCATCTCAAACGCAATCCGGCATCGCGCGTCGTGATCGACTGGATGCGCGGCCTGTTCGATGAATTTTCGGCGAACTGAAAACCGGCGACCAATCCTCAGCCGCCGTCCAGCGCCGCCAGCCGCTCGGCTTCGGCGATGTCGTCCATGGTGTTGGCGTTGAAGAACGGGTCGAGCGGCATGACCGGCCAGGTCACGGTCGCCAGTTTGAAGCGCGCGGTCCAGCGGTCGATCTTTCTGACGTCTTCGACGACAAGCGCGTGGCGGAGCTGTTCGCGCAAGCCCACGCTCCATAGTCCGATTACCGGATGCGACTGGCCGTCGGAGGCGGCGACCGCAAGCTCGGCATTCTCGGCTGTCAACGCGCCATGCAGGCGCGACACCAGATCGCGCGGCAGGAACGGGCAATCGCCGGCGGCGCTCAGCACCAGCGATACTTCTGGCCGGTTGGCGGCGGCCCAGTCGAGCGCGGCCAGAATGCCGGCGAGCGGTCCCGGAAAATCGGCGACGCCATCCGGGATCACGGGCAGGCCGAACGATGTGAACCGTGCGGGATCGCCATTGGCATTGAGAATGAGACCGTCGCATTGCGGCGTCAGCCGCGTGATTACGCGCTCCAGAATGGTGCGGCCACCGATGGTGCGCATCGGCTTGTCGCCGCCGCCCATCCGGCGCGCGAGGCCGCCGGCGAGCAGACGCCTAAAACTTCAGTCGTCACGGTCTTCGCCCTTGCGCTTGTGCCGCGCCGATTCCTCATCGACAAAGGCGAGATTCTGGTCGAACACAATGCGCTCCTGACCGGATAGCGCGATGAAGCGTTTTCCCTTGGCGCGGCCGACCAGTGTCAGCCCGACTTGTCGCGCCAGCTCGACACCCCAGGCCGTAAAGCCCGAACGCGAGACCAGAATCGGAATCCCCATCCGCACCGTCTTGATCACCATCTCGGAGGTGAGGCGGCCGGTGGTGTAGAGAATCTTGTCGCCGGGGTCGACGCCGTGGCGATAGATCCAGCCGGCGATCTTGTCGACGGCGTTGTGGCGGCCGACGTCCTCGGTGTAGCAGACAGGCGTGCCTTGCTTGCACAGCACGCAGCCGTGGATCGCGCCGGCTTCCAGATAAAGCGACGGCATGGTGTTGATCGCATGCGTCATCTGGTAGAGCCAGGAAGTGCGCAACTCGGCCTTCGGCAGCGCCACGCTTTCGACCGCTTCGAGCAGGTCGCCGAACGCGGTGCCCTGCGCGCAGCCGGACGTCTGCGTGCGCTTCTTCAATTTTGCTTCAAAGTTGGTGTGATGCTCGGTGCGCACCACCACCACCTGCAGGTCGTCGTCGTATTCGACCTCGGTGACGACGTCGTCGTACTTCAGCATGTTCTGGTTCAGGAGATAGCCGAGTGCGAGATATTCCGGATAGTCGCCGATCGTCATCATGGTGACGATCTCCTGCGCATTCAGATACAGCGTCAGCGGCCGCTCCACCGGCACCCGGATTTCGACGGCAGCACCGGTCTGGTCGGTCCCGGCGACGCGCTCGGTCAGCCGCGGGATCTTCGGGTTTGGGCAGGATCAGGGGGACGGGGGCTTTGTCGATTTTCATCATATCGGCAGGTTAGCATGACTTTATCTGCTGCCCGATATAAAGCACCTCATGGGAATGCCTAGCCCGGTTCCGGCCGGGCCGCGGAGAATGAAATGAAAGTGATAGGCCTCGCGGGATGGAGCGGCGCCGGCAAGACCACCTTGCTGACGCGGGCGATCCCGCTGTTGCTGAAACGAGGGTCTGCGCGTTTCCGTCATCAAGCACGCCCATCACGCCTTCGATGTCGACGTGCCCGGCAAGGATTCCTGGCGGCATCGCGAGTCCGGCGCGACCGAGGTTCTGGTGTCCTCGGCCCGACGCTGGGCGCTGATGCATGAGCTGCGCGGCGCCAGCGAGCCGAGGCTGCCGGAGCTTCTGGCGAAAATGTCGCTGGTCGATCTCGTCGTCGTCGAGGGTTTCAAGCGCGAGCCGCATCGCAAGATCGAGGTTCATCGCGCCGCCAATGCAAAGCCGCTGCTGTTTCCCGACGATCCTGACGTGGTCGGGATCGCGACCGACGCGACGGTTGAAACCACGCTTCCCGCTGCCCATCTCGATGATATCGAGGCCATCTCCGGCATGATGTTGCGATCGGCAATGCCGGTCGAGGATCTGCTGGCGACAAGCAAGGTCGAAGGCTGAGCAAGCCATGGCGCAATTGTCCGACGATTGCTTTGCCTTCGGCGGCCCGATGATGTCGGTCGATGAGGCCGTCGGTCTCATCGCCGCGCGGGTGACGCCGGTGCGTGAGGTCGAGACCATTGCTGTCAGTCACGCCGATGGTCGCGTTCTGGCGCGCGACATTCTGTCGCCACTGCCGCTGCCGCCCTTCACCAATTCCGCCGTCGACGGTTATGCGGTCGCGAGCCGCGATTTGCCGCAGAAAAGCGAGCAGGCGTTTCCGGTCACCGGACGCGTCCAGGCCGGCGGCTCCGCAGCCGCACCGATCAAGCCGGGGCAAGCGATGCGCATCTTTACCGGCGCGCCGATGCCCGATGGCGCCGACACCGTGTTCATGCAGGAAGACGTCCGCCTCGAGGACGGCAAGGTCGTGCTGCCGGCGGGGCTGAAGCCTGGCGCCAATGTGCGGCCCGCGGGCGAGGATATTCCCGCAGGGCACGCGGCGTTGAAGGCCGGGCGACGGATGCGGCCGCAGGATGTCGCGCTGCTCGCGGCCTTCGGCCTGAAGCAGCTCGATGTCGTCAGGCGCATCCGCGTCGCCGTGTTCTCGACCGGCGACGAACTGGTGTCGCCCGGCGAGGCGCGCGGCGCGGCGCAATTGTTCGATTCCAACCGCTTCATGCTGATGGCGATGCTGGCGCGGCTCGGCTGCGAGGTCAGCGATCTCGGCATTATCAGGGATGATCGCGCTTCGCTCGCGCACGCCCTGCAGCGGGTGGCGGCGACGCACGATCTGATCCTCACCACCGGCGGCGTTTCGACCGGCGAGGAGGACCACGTCAAGGCCAGTGTCGAAAGCGTGGGGTCACTGGTGCTGTGGCGGATGGCGATCAAGCCGGGACGCCCGGTCGCGATGGGCATTATCGGCGGTACGGCCTTCATCGGCCTGCCGGGAAATCCGGTGGCAAGTTTCGTTACTTTCGTTCACGTGGTGCGGCCGACGATCCTGGCGCTGTCAGGTGCCGCGCCCGAGAGGCTGGTCCCGATGCCGGTCCGTGCCGGCTTTACCTACAGGAAGAAGATCGCCCGCCGCGAATATGTCCGCGTCAACCTGCGCAAGGCCGCGGATGGAACGCTCGAAGCGATAAAATTTCCACGCGAGGGGGCAGGGCTGTTGTCTTCGCTGGTCGATACCGACGGCCTGGTCGAACTTGGCGAAGACGTCACAATGGTTGAGCCTGGCCAGACGGTCGGGTTTCTGTCCTATGAAAATCTGGTGTGAATTGACCATGCCCGCCCGCTTCGCCATGTTCATGACATGACCAAGACAACGCTCGATCTCACCGGCCTGAAATGTCCGCTACCGGCGCTGAAGACCCGCAAGGCGCTGAAGTCGATCACGCCTGGCGACTTCCTTGAGGTGCATTGCACCGATCCGCTGTCGGTGATCGACATTCCCAACCTGATCCGGGAGACCGGCGACAAGGTCGAGGTCTCGGAGCGCAGCGAAGCCCGCATCGTATTCCTGATACAGAAGGCAAGCGGGCTTCCCCCCGCGGCCGGCGTTCCGGGCTAGCCAGACCAGGACCCGACGGCGCCTTGCCGGGGCTCGCTTGGCTGAGGCGGCGGGTGTGCGACGACCTGCATTGTGTCCCCGATCGGAAAGGTTAGTGCACGATCAAAGGCTTCGCTCAACTTTTAATTGTTTCAGTGGAAAACGCCGCGCGCGTCGCCAGCGACAGAGAGCCGCGCCATGTTTTTCATCGAGGAAGCCGATCGTCCGATAAAAAATGCCAATGATGTTAGGTCTGTAGCCAAGTCGTCGCTTCTGTCGAGTGATACCTACCATTTTCCTATCGACACCCGTCTCTGCTTCTGTCCCAATTGCAATTCTCCGTTTGGGCACGGAGATCGAATCGTTTTTGTGCAGGACACAAAAGCATTCTGAGGCAGGCCAAATTTCGCCGAAGTTGGTACTGCAATTGGCATAGTCTGTGGTGTCGGGGGTTTATAATTCTCGAATGCGCTTATCGATCCCGGCGCATTCTGGAATTGTGCGGAGCAGCAATGGGGAGCTGGTCCGCTGTGGCGCAGAGGACAACGGGATCGCAGACGGCAGAAATCGCCGATCAGGGGCGGGCTGCAGGGGGAGACAACAATGACGACGATCAGCAGCGCTGGAAGCGTATCCGGCGCCGGGGCAGGTTTTCTGGACAAGGAGCGGACGATTGCAACCGCCGGCTTTAATCGCTGGCTGGTGCCGCCGGCCGCGCTTTGCATCCATCTGTGCATTGGCATGGCCTATGGTTTCAGCGTGTTCTGGCTGCCGCTGTCGCGCGCGATCGGTCTGACCGCGCCGAAGGCCTGCCCGGAAATGTCGCTGTTGCAGGAACTGTTCACCACCACCTGCGACTGGAAAGTCGCCAGCATGGGCTGGATGTACACGCTGTTCTTCGTCGTGCTCGGTCTCTCGGCTGCGCTGTGGGGCGGATGGCTGGAGCGCGTTGGTCCGCGCAAGGCCGGCTTCGTCGCCGCGCTGTGCTGGTGCGGCGGTCTGGTTCTCGGCGCCATCGGCATCATCACCCATCAGCTCTGGTTGATGTGGCTCGGCTCCGGCGTCGTCGGCGGCGTCGGCCTCGGCCTTGGCTACATCTCGCCGGTGTCGACGCTGGTGAAGTGGTTCCCCGATCGCCGCGGCATGGCGACCGGCATGGCCATCATGGGCTTCGGCGGCGGCGCCATGATCGGCGCCCCGCTGGCCAACAACCTGATGAACTATTTCAAGACGCCAACCTCGGTGGGTGTCTGGGAAACGTTCCTTGCGATGGGCATCATCTACTTCATCTTCATGATGATCGGCGCCTTCCGCTACCGCATTCCGCCGGCGGGCTGGCAGCCCGAAGGCTGGACTGCGCCGTCGAAGGCCAATGCGATGATCTCGCAAAACAATGTCCATCTGAACGACGCGCACAAGACGCCGCAGTTCTGGCTGATCTGGTGGGTGCTCTGTCTCAACGTGTCGGCCGGCATCGGCGTGATCGGCATGGCTTCGCCGATGTTGCAGGAAATCTTCGCCGGTAAATTGATCGGGCTGCCCAACGTCGGCTTCAACGCGCTCGACGCTTCGCAGAAGGCGACGATTGCGGGTATCGCGGCCGGCTTTGCCGGACTGCTCTCGCTGTTCAACATCGGCGGCCGGTTCTTCTGGGCGTCACTGTCGGACAAGATAGGGCGCAAGAACACCTACTATACGTTCTTCATTCTCGGCATTGTGCTCTATGCGCTGGCGCCGACCTTCGCGGCGATGGGCTCGAAACTGCTGTTCGTGCTCGGCTTCGGCATCATCCTGTCGATGTATGGCGGCGGCTTCGCCACCGTGCCGGCCTATCTCGCCGACATGTTCGGCACGCAGTTCGTCGGCGCCATCCATGGCCGTCTGCTGACCGCGTGGTCGACCGCCGGCATCATCGGCCCGGTCGTGGTGAACTACCTCCGCGAGTTCCAGCTCGCGGCCGGCGTTCCGCGCGACCAGCTCTACAACACCACGATGTACATCCTGTGTGCGATGCTCGTCGCGGGCCTGATCTGCAACTATCTGATCAAGCCGGTCGATCATAAATGGCACATGAGCGATGCGGAGGTCGCCAAGCTACAGGCGGCGAGCGCGAGTTCGGGCGCTTCCGGACCGTCCGGCTCGTACGGCATCGGCTTCGGCGGGCTCGATGCCAGGGCTGCCTTGTTCTGGGCCTTTGTCGGCATTCCGCTGCTATGGGGCGTGTGGAAGACGCTGGAAAGCGCCGTCAAGATACTCTGATCGTTCATCGCGTCGCGGGATGGATTAGCCGTCCCGCGGCGCCTTTTCTTCTTTCCGTTTCAATTCAACGAACAGATCAAGGGAATTTCCCAATGCTTCGCACCGGAATTTGTCTCGCTGCCGCGCTGCTTGTCGCCGGCACGCTCAACACGGCTTCGGCCCAAACATCCACGGCTCCCGCTGCCGCGCCAGCCGCCGCCACACCGGCTCCGGCTGCAAAGCCGTCACGCATGAAGCTGACTGGCGAAAAGCTCAAGGAAATGAAGGCCAAGTGGAGCGCCAACAAGTCCAAGCTGAAGGCGTGCCGCGTCGAGGTGAAGAAGAAGGGATTGGCGGGCGATGACCGCTGGTTCTACATCGAAGACTGCATGGCCAAGAGCTGAGCAAGACCTGATGGAGTTGAGAACTTCGGTTCCCATCCAGCGTTGAATTAAGGGGCATGGCAGGGAAGCTGCGTGCCCCTTAAATGCTTATTGGATCGCTATAATTCTCTTGGCATCTGGTATGCCACAGTTTAGAATGGATCCAAATCCGACAAGGTCGATATGCGATGGTCCACGATGTACAAAAAGTCCGCCAGTTCGAGCACCCGGGCGCGGGGCGAAAACGGGCGAAATCGACGCCAAAGGGCCGCCAGGTCGACCCGACGGCTGCGCATGAGATCGAGCTTTTGCTCGGCGATCGGCCGCGGCAGCGCGATCTCCTGATCGAATATCTGCACCTGATCCAGGACAAGTACCGCCAGATCTCGGCGGCGCATCTCGCGGCGCTGGCCGATGAAATGAAGCTGTCGTTCGCGGAAGTATTCGAGACCGCGACCTTTTACGCGCATTTCGACATCGTGAAGGAAGGCGAGCCGGACATCGCGCCGCTGACCATCCGCGTCTGCGACTCCCTGACCTGCGCCATGATGGGTGCGGAAAAGCTGCTGCATGAATTGCAGGACAAGGCCGGCCCCGGCATTCGCGTGACACGCGCACCTTGCGTCGGCTTTTGCGACAGCGCGCCGGTGGCCGAAGTCGGTCACCGCTACGTTGCTCAACGCGACCGCGCCTGAAGTCCTCGACACCGCAAAGCGCGGCGAGACTCACCCGGTCATCCCGTCCTATGTCGAGTACGACGCCTATGTGAAGGACGGCGGCTACAAGCTGCTCGGCGACCTCAGGGCCGGGCGCACCAGCAAGGAGGACATCCTCAAAGTTCTCGATGATTCAAGCCTGCGCGGCTTGGGCGGCGCCGGTTTTCCGACCGGCCGCAAATGGCGTTCGGTGCTCAACGAGCCCGGTCCGCGGCTGATGGTCGTCAATGCCGACGAAGGCGAGCCCGGCACGTTCAAGGATCGCTTCTATCTGCTTCGCGACGTGCATCGCTTTCTCGAGGGAACGCTGATCGCCGCGCATATCATCGACGCCGAGGACGTCTATATCTATTTGCGGGACGAATACCCCGCTGCGCACAAGCTGCTGCCCCTCGAAATCGCCAAGCTGCCGGCAGGTGGCCCGCGCGTGCACATCCGCCGCGGCGCCGGCGCCTATATCTGCGGCGAGGAATCCTCGCTGCTCGAAAGCCTCGAAGGCAAACGCGGCCTGCCGCGGCACAAGCCGCCTTATCCGTTCCAGGTCGGGTTGTTCGGTCTGCCGACGCTGATCAACAATCTCGAAACCCTGTTCTGGGTGCGTGACCTCGTCGAGAAGGGCGCCGGCTGGTGGACGGGGCAGGGGCGCAATGGCCGCCATGGCCTGCGCAGCTATTCCGTGTCCGGCCGCGTCAAAAATCCCGGCGTCAAGCTGGCGCCGGCGGGTGTCACCGTCCGCGAACTGATCGACGAGTTCTGTGGCGGCATGGCCGACGGTCATAAATTCTACGCCTATCTGCCGGGCGGCGCGTCGGGCGGCATCCTGCCGGCCTCGATGGACGACATCCCGCTCGATTTCGGCACGCTGGAAAAATATGGCTGCTTCATCGGTTCGGCCGCGGTCGTCATTCTGTCAGATCAGGACAGTGTGAAGGGCGCGGCGCTGAACCTGATGCGCTTCTTCGAGGACGAGAGCTGCGGCCAGTGCACGCCCTGCCGGGTCGGCACCCAGAAGGCGGCGGTTCTGATGGAAAGGCCGGTGTGGAACCGGGAATTGCTCGACGAATTGAGCCAGGCCATGCGCGATGCGTCGATTTGCGGTCTCGGGCAGGCGGCCTCGAATCCGCTAACGTCCGTGATTAAGTATTTCCCCGACGAGTTCAAGGAAGCGGCGGAATGACAAAAATCCAGTTCGAACTCGACGGCAAGCAGGTCGAGGCCAACGCCGGCGAAACCATCTGGCAGGTGGCCAAGCGCCACGACAGGGAAATCCCGCATCTCTGCTATTCGCCGGAACCCGATTATCGGCCCGACGGTAATTGCCGCGCCTGCATGGTCGAAATCGAGGGCGAGCGCGTGCTGGCCGCGTCCTGCAAGCGGACACCCAGCGTCGGCATGAAGGTGAAATCGGAAAGCGCGCGCGCGGTCGCGGCGCAGAAGATGGTGATGGAGCTCTTGGTCGCCGACCAGCCGGCGCGCGAGACCTCGCACGATCCGGATTCAAAGTTCTGGCACTGGGCCGAAAAGGTCGAGGTGACCGAAAGCCGTTTTCCGGCCGCCGAGCGCTGGCATGGCGACAGCAGCCATCCGGCGATGAGCGTCAATCTCGACGCCTGCATCCAGTGCGGCCTGTGCGTGCGCGCCTGCCGCGAGGTTCAGGTCAACGACGTCATCGGCATGGCCTATCGCAGCCATGGCTCGAAGATCGTGTTCGACTTCGACGATCCCATGGGCAAGTCCACCTGCGTGGCCTGCGGCGAATGCGTGCAGGCCTGTCCGACCGGCGCGCTGATGCCCTCGGTGATGCTCGACGAGAACCAGACCCGCGTTACCTATGCGGACAAGAAGGTCAACTCGCTGTGTCCGTTCTGCGGCGTCGGCTGCCAGGTCACCTATCAGGTCAAGGACGACAAGGTGATCTACGCCGAAGGTCGTGATGGTCCGGCCAATCACAACCGGCTCTGCGTCAAGGGACGCTTTGGGTTCGACTACATCCATCATCCGCATCGCCTGACCAAACCGCTGGTACGGCTGCCGAACGCGAAGAAGGATTCCAACGACCAGGTCGACCCGGCCAATCCGTTCACGCATTTCCGTGAAGCCTCGTGGGAGGAGGCATTGGATATCGCGGCCAAGGGCCTCGTGAAGATCCGGGAAGAGAAGGGCGTCAAGGCGCTGGCCGGCTTCGGCTCGGCCAAGGGCTCCAATGAAGAGGCCTATCTGTTCCAGAAGCTGGTGCGCACAGGCTTCGGCTCCAACAATGTCGACCACTGCACCCGGCTGTGCCACGCCTCGTCGGTGGCGGCGCTGATGGAAGGCTTGAACTCGGGCGCGGTGTCGGCGCCTTTCGCAGCTGCCATGGATGCCGAGTTCATCATCGTGATCGGCGCCAATCCGACCGTGAACCATCCGGTGGCGGCGACCTACATCAAGAACGCCGCCAAGCGCGGCGCCAAGCTGGTGGTGATGGATCCGCGGCGGCAGTCGCTGTCGCGTCACGCCTGGAAGCATTTGCAGTTCAAGCCCGGCAGCGACGTCGCGATGCTGAACGCGATGCTGCACACCATCATCACCGAAGGGCTGACCGACCAGCAATATATCGCGGGCTATACCGAAGGCTTTGACGAGCTCAAGGAACGCATCAAGGATTTTCCGCCGGAGAAGATGGAAGCGATCTGCGGTATTCCGGCCGAGACCCTGAAGGAAGTGGCGCGAACCTATGCGCGTTCGCGCGCCTCGATCATCTTCTGGGGCATGGGCATCAGCCAGCACGTCCACGGCACCGACAATGCGCGCTGCCTGATCGCGCTGGCGCTGACCACGGGTCAGGTTGGTCGTCCCGGCACCGGCCTGCATCCGCTGCGCGGCCAGAATAACGTTCAAGGCGCTTCCGACGCCGGCCTGATCCCGATGTTCCTGCCGGACTACCAGCCGGTCGGCCGCACCGATTTGCGCGAGCCGTTTGAAAAACTGTGGCACCAGGAACTCGATCCGGTGCGCGGCCTGACCGTCGTCGAGATCATGAACGCGATCCATGCCGGCGAAATCAACGGCATGTATATCGAGGGTGAAAACCCCGCGATGTCGGATCCCGATCTGCAGCACGCGCGCGAAGCACTGGCAAAACTCGACCATCTGGTGGTGCAGGATCTCTTCGTCACAGAAACCGCATTCCACGCCGACGTGATCCTGCCGGCCTCGGCGTTCGCGGAAAAGTCCGGCACCTTCACCAATACCGATCGCCGCGTGCAGTTGGCGCGCGAGGTGATCAAGCCGCCCGGCGACGCGCGGCAGGATCTCTGGATCATTCAGGAGATCGGCAAGCGCATGGGGCTGGACTGGAACTACGACGGCCCGGCCGATGTCTTCACCGAAATGACACAGGTGATGCCGTCGCTGAAGAACATCACCTGGGAGCGGCTGGTGCGCGAGGGCGCGGTGACCTATCCGGTCGACGATCCCAACAAGCCGGGCAACGAAATCATCTTCACCACGGGTTTCCCGACCGCCAGCGGCCGCGGCAAGATCGTGCCGGCCAAGGTGATCGCGCCGGACGAAGTGCCTGACGACGAATATCCGATGGTGCTGTCGACGGGCCGCGTGCTCGAACACTGGCACACCGGGTCAATGACCCGCCGCGCCAGCGTGCTCGACCAGATCGAGCCAGAGGCGGTCGCCTTCATGTCCCCCAAGGACATGCGGCGGCTCAGCGTATGGCCCGGCGATTTCATCAAGCTGGAAACCCGCCGCGGCGCAGTCGAGGTCAAGGTGCGTTCCGACCGCGACGTGCCTGAAAATATGGTGTTCATGCCGTTCTGCTACGCGGAAGCGGCGGCGAACCTGCTGACCAATCCGGCGCTCGATCCGTTCGGCAAGATTCCCGAATTCAAGTTCTGCGCGGTGCGCGCCGAAAAGGCGGAGTTGCGCTCGGCGGCTGAATAGCCGGCCTTTATAGGGCGGCTATGCGGGATGGCTGCGTGCCATCTCGAATTCCTATGCCTGTTCTCGCATCTTCCAATCAGCCGGCGCGCGTGCGCGGGCCTGACTGGAAGATCATGCCATGACCGTGTTTCATTCGCATTCCCCGACCTGCCCATTCGCGGTGAAGGCCGCCGCGCTGCCGCAAAGGCTGTCGGCTGGCTCGGTGCCGCGTTCAAGGCCGTCCACCACGCCATCGTCGCCGCCAAACTGCGCCGGCTGCGCAGCGAGCTGATGCTCCATGGCGGCTGGGTGGCGCGGGCGGATATCGATGCCGGGAAATTGCCGCGCTATCCGCTGATCCTCAGCGACAAGTGGGACGATTAATTCGCGCGGGTGTCCGTGGACGCCTGCTGTTCGGCCTTGTTGTGCGCGACGACGGCTTCGAGCCGCCCGATGTTTTCCAGCAGGCGCTGGCTGGTCAGGACCAGAAAATAATAGCCGAACTGCGGGTTCTGAAAATAGATCTCGAGCAGCTTCTCATAGGTGATGCTCAGCACCTGTCCGTCCTCGGTGCATTTGATCGTCGCGGTCCGCCGGTTATCCGGCGACAGGAAGCCGAGTTCGCCCATCAGGCGTCCCGGCGGCACCGCGACGTTGATCTCGGTGACCAGGAACATTCCGGTGACCGTCAACAGCATTTCATGCGCGGGGTCGTCCTTTTTGAAAAGCGTGTCGCCCTTGCGATACTTGCGTGTGGTCATGAACGGCTTCAGCCACTCCATCGACATGTCGCCCGCCGTGGCGGCGCGCGCCTTCTTGACGAGGTTGAGCATCTGATGAAGGCGAAGGCCGTTAATGGGGAGCAGCAGGAAATACATCAGGAAGGTCTTGATGTCGCCGGAGAGCGCGCCGAATGCTGCAAAACACATGCAGCCGATCATATTCGCAACGCGCAATGGCACCATCGTATGCGTCAGCAGCGTGGCGACAAAGAAGATCGCGCCGACCAGTGCGAATGCATTCGCCAGCGTGATGTTGGCCAGCACAAGTTCCAGAAGGCGATTGAACAGCGCGTCGTAGGTGACGTTGTTGGGATCGAGCCCCAGCTGAATCAGGATCTTTGCGAAGCGGAGATTGTCCGTCGCCTTGTCGAGGATGCGATCCAGAATGCCGGAAACGTCTGCGCCGAAGAAGATCATGGGTGCGTCAATGCTGATTAAGGCGCGACGGAAAAGGCTCTGGCTGCTGGCGCAGCCGCTGCGCTCGCTGCCAGAGCTGTATCGTAATGGTGAACCGATTGCAGGTAAAGGCTACGGCGCCTTGATCAGCCCAACTGGATATGACCGGCCATCGCCACTACTCCGCCGCGTCGCGGCTGCCGCGAAATGAGGGCATTTCCCTTTTCGCATTGGCCCGCCGGGCCATGTTTCGAAGCTCGATCCCGAGAGCCTTGGGATCGACGCCGTCCGACTCCATGACGGCGCCGACAAGCGAGTCCGACAGCATCTCCGAGAGTGTTGGTTCGCGCGTCTTTTTGACCCATCTAGCAAATGTCTGCAACAGCGCGATGCGAAGCGAACGAAGTCTGGTCATTATGTCTCTCGCCTGATTACCCCCGAGGGCAAGAGCATCGTCCGGCATCCGATATTCCGCTGCACACGATTAGTTTAGGAGCGCGTTAACTTGGCAGGCCGATGCGCTGTAACAAATTCTTGAAGCGGGCATCGGACCTGATCGGATCGAACGCCGGCCGCAGCAAAATCGACGGATTGAATCGGGAGTCGTAGGCCTTGGACAGCCAGCCAAATGCTGTGGCCCGGTCGCCGAGGCCGACATAGATCAAGGCGATGTTGGCTTCCGAAAACGGGTTGCGATCGTGCTGGGCTTCCATTTCGTGGGCGATCTTGATCGCTTCATCCTTGCGCCCCGCCAGCGCATAGGCATAAGCGAGGTTGGAATCGAACACGCCGCTGTGCCCGGAGATCTCGATGGCCTTCTGAAATTCCGTGATCGCTTCATCCAGGCGATGGGTCTGCACCAGGGCCTGGCCAAGCTCGTAATGGCCAACGGCAAAACGTGGATCCAGTTCCAGCGTTTTTCGGCTTTGCTGGATCGCCTCGTCAAACGCGTGCGCAATGCAGAGCGCATCCGCGATGTCGGCGCCGATGATCAGGGAAAGCGGATCGAGAGCTTCCGCCTTGTTGAGCTCGGTGAGGCCCTCCTGGTTCTGTCCCATCAGGATCAGGTGCCATGCGTACCAGTGATGCGCCGTGGCGTAACCGGGATTGAGCTTGATGGCCAGCTTGTACTCCGTCCGCGCAATATCCCAATCCCAACCGTAGAGGTCGAGCGCGAACGCAAGGGACGTGTGGGCCTCGCTCAGGCTGTTGTCTAGCTCCAGCGCCCTGGTTGCGGCCGAGGTGGCTTTGCTGAAGGCTTCCTTGGTCGAAAGCACGCCGTATTCCCAGTCGCCCGACAGGGCGTAGGCGTCGGCGAGGCCGGAATGGGCCTCGGCATAACCGGGATCGATCTCGATCGCCTTGCGGAAATATTCGATCGCCTTTCTGAGATCGTCTCCCGTCCGCTTGTTCCAGAAGTATCGGCCCTTCAGGTAGTTTTCGTAAGCCAGCGGGTTGACCGCGCGGGCTTTCTCCAGCGCCGCCTGCTCCTGCCGGTTCAACGTTGCCTGGACCTGACCGGCTATCGCGCGAGATACCTTGCCTTGAAGCGTCAGCGCGTCGCGGATGTCGCCTTCATAGCTCTCGGCCCACACATGCTTGTCGTCGGGCACCTGAACGAGCTGGGCCGTGATCCGAACACGGTCGCCGGAACGCAATACGCTGCCTTCGACGACGGCATCGACGTTCAGCTCGCGGGCAATGTCGGCCAGCGGCTTGCGCATGTTCTTGTAGGCCATCGCCGAGGTACGGGAGATCACGCGCAGCGCGCTGATCTGTCCCAGATTCGTGATCAGTTCGTCGGTCATTCCGTCGGCGAAGAAATCCTGCGACGCGTCGTTCGAAATGTTCTCCAGCGGCAGCACAACCAGCGAGCGGACCTTGAACGCCGGGCGCAGCGATTGATGGAGCAGCCATGCCAGGCAGGCCGCGGCTATGACGGCTACACCGAGGCCGGCGGCGTACCAGCCAAAGCGGCGGCGGGGAAATGCCGATGAAATCTCAATCGCCGCGCTTTGAACGTCAGGGCTTTTGGCGATGTCGGAAATTTGAGGAATGTCGCCCGGTCCGGCGACGTTTCCACCGACGACACTGACATCGGCGAGAAACCGGTAACCTCGGCTGGCGACCGTTTCCAGAAATCGGGGATTGTCGGCCGAATCGCCCAGCGCATCGCGAATCTTGCTGACGGCTTTATTGAGCCCGTGATCGTAGTCGACGGTGGTCTGCGGCCAGAGGACCTCCTGCAACTCCTGGCGGGTGACAAGCTCACCAGGCTTCGCGAGCAGGATCGACAGCAGTTGGAACGGCTGCTGTTGCAGCCTGACGCGCCTGCCGCTCCTGGTGAGTTCACCGGTCCGGAGATCGGCCTCGAAAATGCCGAATCGCAAACGCGTGAACGGTTGTGCGGCCTGATTCATGCCAAACCTGAACGCTCTCAAGACCTGCCGATCTGCCGTCGGCTCAACCGTGCCAGCGGACCTGCCTCATCGCAGGGGGATCGTCTTCAGGAAATAATTGATTTTATTCGACTTCTCCGGGGACCGGCTGTTCAGCGAAGCAGTAGCGATGGTCCATTGCGGCAGCTCACTTTTCCAATCACAAGGCGCACGTGTTTGCAACTGCCGGCCGGCCCCATCTTGAGGCCGGCAATCGTGTCACGGCAATGACCGCCTCACTGAATTTTTCCGGAGCTGGAGATGCAAAGCCAAATCATCGTTGCCGGCAATGCGCCCACCTCGTTCCATGGAAGCATAATCCCTCTGCTAGACCAGGCCTACAGCTTTGCGCGGTTTCTCAGTCGCGATGCTGACGGCGCGCAGGAAATTGTGCAGGACGCATTCCTGCGTGCTCGCAGGGACTATGGGGAATATCGCGGCCGAGACGGCCGCGCCTGGTTATTGCGGATTGTGAGAAACTGCTATCACGACTGGCTGATGGCCCGGCGAAGAGTTTCGCGGCGAACCGCCGTGCTCGATCAGGAAGACGATGGCCGGGATCGCGCCGTGGACGAGGAAACGACGAAAGCCGGTGCGGAGATACTTCGTCTGGCGCTGACGAAAATGCCGCGCCCCTTGCGCGAGATGATTGTTTTGCGCGAGCTCGAAGCACTCTCCTATCATCAGATTGCGGAAGTGACATCGCTTCCGGTCACGACGATCATGTCGCGGCTGGCGCGCGCGCGAACGACGTTGCGAACCATGCGGCGCGGCAGTGTCGAATCCGTGAGCGCGGCATTGGTGACGGCGGCGCGGAGACATGCAAAAGCGTCGCTGGACAGCTCGCGACCGGCCTAGCCGAAATTATCGCTGCACAGCGGCTCGTAGAGCGGCGTCGCATTCTGCGGTACCGGCGGCACGCTGGTCCGGCTCGTCGACGCACTGACGCGGCGGGCTTCGACGAAGGCGCTCAGGACCGAAAGCGCGAGGTCCGCGTGGCGGGTCTCGATCGCCTGGTCGAGCCATTCGGGCAGTTCGCGCTGACGCGACAGCGCGCAGTACCATTCGCCCTCATCATAGACAAGGCGGCGGACCTGCCATTGCGGAAGCTCCAGGTCGATCAGCGCCAGCGCCGCATCGGTCCAGGCTTGCGACTGGATCAGTTGCTCGACGCGTGCGCTTTTCGTGGTCTGTCCCTGGGAAGGAAAGCGCCGGCAGCTCGCGCGAATGATGTCGGCGAGGAATTCTGCCGTGACGCCGCAGGCGTCGCGAATCCGATCGCCGACTTCGCCGGGGTTTAGTGGTTCTGAAAGTATCGACATGGCCGTCTCTCACTAGGGGCGCGGTTCAAGCTGAAACCGCCTGCCCAAAGTGGCCAGATCGACATTTGAAAACGAGACGGGGCAGGGGCCGGAGATATAGGGATTTCATAAAGATGGTCGCCCGTCGTCCCCGCCTGGTGCGCAATTGCGCACGGGGGCGGAGACCCCTAGCCACCAATACCAATCGTTCCAAAATTCGCGGCTCCAGCCATCTCGAATAATGAGCATTGGTGGTTATGGGTCCCCCGATGTGCAATTGCACATCTGAGCTCGCGCTTCGCCTGGCCGGGACGCCGAAGGGAACCTTTATGAGATTCCTATAACGTCCGCATTCCTCCCGTCTCGAAAACCTATGCGCCCGATGGCACCTCACGGCCATCAAGCGCGATCGCCGTTGGTTCGGAATCGCGATCCACGTCGCACAGGAACATCCCATGCTGGACATTGTCATGCTGGCGCTCGGCCTCGGCCTCTTCGCCGTTGGCATCGGCTACGCCTACACCTGCGAACGGCTCTGAGGGAGAGTGTCATGATCTTCGATTATTCGCTCGCCGGCCCCGTCTCCATCGGCCTGCTGTTCTACCTGACCTACGCCCTGCTGCGGCCCGAGCGGTTCTGAGCGCCGTCATCGAGCTCGTGCAAATCGTGCTGGCGTCTGTCGTGATCGCGGCGCTGCTTGTCGTGCTCTTGCGCGTGCTGCTGCCTGCCAGACCTTTCTGAAGGATTTTGACTATGACACCCATCGGCTGGATCCAGATCATTCTCTATTGCGCTGTTGTCGTCGCGCTCCTCAAGCCGCTCGGCTGGTACATGACGCGCGTCTTCAACGGCGAGCGCACGTTCCTGTCCCCGATCCTGAGGCCGGTCGAGGCCGGCCTGTACTGGGTCGGCGGCGTCGACGAGAAGCGCGAGCAGCATTGGCTGACCTATACGGTTGCGATGCTGCTGTTCCATGTCGGCGGCTTCCTGATCATCTACGGCCTGATGCGGCTGCAGGCGCTGCTGCCTTTCAATCCGGCGGAGCAATCCGCGGTCGCTGAGGATCTGTCCTTCAATACCGCGATCTCCTTCATCACCAACACCAACTGGCAGAATTACGGCGGCGAGAGCACGCTGTCCTACCTGGTGCAGATGCTCGGGCTGACGCACCAGAACTTCCTGTCGGCCGCGACCGGTATCGCGCTCGCGGTGGCGCTGATCCGTGGCTTCTCGCGCTCCTCGGTGCGCACCATCGGCAACTTCTGGGTCGACGTGACGCGCTGCACGCTCTACGTACTGCTGCCGATCTGCGTCGTCTACACGCTGTTCCTGGTCTGGCAGGGCATCCCGCAGACGCTCGGCGCCTATGTCGACGCCACCACGCTGGAAGGCGCCAAGCAGACCATCGCGGTCGGCCCGGTCGCTTCTCAGGTCGCGATCAAGATGCTGGGCACCAATGGCGGCGGCTTCTTCAACGCCAACGCCGCGCATCCCTTTGAGAACCCGACGGCACTGTCGAACTTCGTGCAGATGATCTCGATCTTTGCGCTCGGCGCCGCGCTGACCAACGTGTTCGGCCGCATGGTCGGCAACCAGCGTCAGGGTTGGGCCATCCTCGCCGTGATGGGCGTGCTGTTCCTGTCGGGCGTCGCCGTCACCTATTGGGCCGAAGCCAATGGCACCTCGATGCTGAGTTCGCTTGGGCTCTCCGGCGGCAATATGGAAGGCAAGGAAGTCCGCTTCGGCATCGTCGCGTCTTCGCTGTTTGCCGTCATCACCACGGCCGCATCCTGCGGTGCAGTCAACGCCATGCATGACTCCTTTACCGCGCTCGGCGGCATGATCCCGCTGATCAACATGCAGCTCGGCGAAATCATCGTCGGCGGCGTCGGCGCCGGGCTCTACGGCATGCTGCTGTTCGTGGTGCTGGCGATCTTCGTCGCCGGCCTGATGGTCGGCCGCACGCCGGAATATGTCGGCAAGAAGATCGAGGCGCGCGAGGTCAAGATGGCGATGCTGGCGATCCTGGTGCTGCCGCTGATGTATCTCGGCTGGACCGCCATCGCCGTCGTGCTGCCCTCGGCGGTGGCGTCAATGGCCAATTCCGGCCCGCATGGTTTCACGGAGGTGCTCTACGCCTATACTTCGGCGACCGGCAATAACGGCTCGGCGTTTGCGGGCCTGACCGGCAACACCTTCTTCTACAACCTGACGCTTGCCGTTTCGATGTTCGTTGGCCGCTTCTTCATGATCGTTCCGGCGATGGCGATGGCGGGTTCGCTGGCGGCCAAGAAGTCGATCCCGCCGTCGGCCGGCACGCTGCCGACCACGGGCGGCCTGTTCGTCGGCCTTGTCGTCGGCGTCATCCTGATCATCGGCGGCCTCACTTTCTTCCCGGCGCTGGCGCTCGGCCCCATCGTCGAGCACCTCGCAATGAACGCCAACACCCTGTTCTGATCGACATCTTTCGGAGTTACGGCCATGGAAACCATGAAACTGCAGAAAAAAGTGACGGCGTCCGCGATGCTCGATCCCAGGATTGTCGTGCCGGCAATCCGCGCGGCCTTCGCGAAACTCGATCCGCGTTTGATGATCAAGAACCCCGTGATGTTCGTGGTCGAGGTCGTCGCCGCGCTCACGACCGTGATCTTCCTGCGCAACCTGGTGACCGGTGGCGGCGACAGCCTTGCGTTCACCTTCCAGATCATCCTGTGGCTGTGGTTCACGGTGCTGTTCGCCAATTTCGCCGAAGCCGTCGCCGAGGGGCGCGGCAAGGCGCAGGCGGAATCGCTGAAGAAGACCCGTACCGAGAGCAAAGCCAAGCTGCTGAAGGGCGCGGACAAGACCTATCAGCTCGTCTCCGGCACCAGCCTGAAGGTCGGTGACATCGTGCTGGTCGAGGCCGGCGACAACATCCCGAGCGACGGCGAGGTGATCGAGGGCGTGGCTTCGGTCAACGAGGCCGCCATTACCGGTGAATCCGCTCCCGTCATCCGTGAATCCGGCGGCGACCGCTCGGCGGTGACCGGCGGCACCCAGGTGCTGTCCGACTGGATCCGCGTCCGCATCACCGCGGCGCAAGGCTCGACCTTCATCGACCGCATGATCAAGCTGGTCGAGGGCGCTGAGCGGCAGAAGACGCCGAACGAAATCGCGCTCAACATCCTGCTTGCAGGCCTCACCATCATCTTCGTGTTCGCGACGGTGACGATCCCGAGCTATGCGGCCTATGCCGGCGGTTCGATCTCGGTGGTGGTGCTGGTGGCGCTGTTTGTGACGCTGATCCCGACCACCATCGGCGCGCTGTTGTCGGCGATCGGCATCGCCGGAATGGACCGGCTGGTGCGCTTCAACGTGCTGGCGATGTCCGGCCGCGCGGTCGAAGCCGCCGGTGACGTCGACACGCTGCTGCTGGACAAGACCGGCACCATCACGCTCGGTAATCGCCAGGCCACGGTGTTTCGTCCCATTCGCGGCGTCACCGAGCAGGAGCTGGCGGACGCGGCGCAGCTCGCCTCGCTCGCTGACGAAACGCCGGAAGGCCGCTCGATCGTGGTGCTGGCGAAGGAGAAATACGGCATCCGCAGCCGCGACATGAAGGAACTGGCCGCGACTTTTATTCCATTCACCGCGCAGACCCGCATGAGCGGCATCGACGCTGGTGCATCGTCGGTCCGGAAGGGCGCGGTGGATGCGATCCTGCGCTATGTCGACGGCGACGGCGAATTCCGTGCCGTCGCTTCCGGTAATACCGCGCGCGCGATGCAGACCGGCGTCATCTCCGAAGCCGCACGCGAAATCCAGGCGATTTCGGATGAGATCGCCAAGGCCGGCGGCACGCCGCTGGCCGTCGCCAAGGACGGTCGTTTGCTGGGCGTCGTGCACCTCAAGGATATCGTCAAGGGCGGCATCCGCGAACGCTTTGCCGAACTGCGCCGCATGGGGATCCGCACCGTGATGATCACCGGCGATAATCCGATGACGGCGGCCGCGATCGCCGCCGAAGCCGGCGTCGACGATTTCCTGGCGCAGGCGACGCCCGAGGACAAACTGAAACTGATCCGCGACGAGCAGGCCAAGGGGAAGCTGGTGGCAATGTGCGGCGACGGCACCAACGACGCGCCGGCTTTGGCACAGGCCGATGTCGGGGTCGCCATGAACACCGGCACGCAGGCCGCGCGCGAGGCCGGCAACATGGTCGACCTTGATTCCAACCCGACCAAGCTGATCGAGGTGGTGGAAATCGGCAAGCAGTTGCTGATGACGCGCGGCGCGCTGACGACGTTCTCGATTGCCAACGACGTCGCCAAATACTTTGCCATCATCCCGGCGATGTTCCTGGCGTTCTACCCGCAGCTCGAGGTGCTCAATGTCATGCACCTGGCGAGCCCGCGAAGCGCGATCTTGTCGGCGATCATCTTCAACGCGCTGATCATTATCGCCTTGATCCCGCTGGCATTGAAAGGCGTGGCCTATCGCGCGGTCGGGGCAGGGGCGCTGCTGCGCCGTAACCTGATGATCTACGGCCTCGGCGGCATCATCATTCCCTTCATCGGCATCAAGGCCATCGACCTCGTTGTCGCGGCCTTCGGCCTGGCTTAACCACACCCGTCATTGCGAGGAGCGAAGCGACGAAGCAATCCATCGCACAACGCAAAGAAAGACTGGATTGCTTCACTTCGCTCGCAATGACAAAAAAATAACGGAGACCATCATGTTGAGAGAAATTCGCCCCGCGCTCGTTATCCTGATCCTGCTGACGCTGATCACGGGCCTCGCCTATCCCCTCGCCATGACCGCCATCGCCGGCGTGATTTTTCCGAAGCAGGCGCAAGGTAGCCTGATCGAGAACGACGGCAAGGTGATTGGCTCGGCCCTGATCGGGCAGGAATTCAAGGCCGACAAATATTTCCACGGCCGGCCCTCGGCGACGTCAGCGCCGGATCCGGCGGATTCCACCAAGACGGTGCCCGCACCTTATAACGCCGCCAATTCCGGCGGCTCCAATCTCGGGCCGACCAGCAAGGCCCTGCACGACCGCATCAAGGACGATGTCGAGAAGCTCCGGGCTGAAAATTCTTCGGCGCCTGTTCCTGTCGATCTCGTCACCACGTCCGGCAGCGGGCTCGATCCCGATATTTCGCCGGATGCGGCGCTATTTCAGGTGCCGCGGGTCGCCAAGGCGCGCAACCTGCCGGAGGAGCAGGTGCGCCAGTTGGTCGTGGCCAACAGCCAGGGACGCATGGCTGGATTGCTCGGCGAGCCTAGGGTTAACGTACTGGCGCTGAATCTGGCGCTAGACCGGGTCGCGGCCAAATGAGGCTATCTAGGCCGGCCGGCGGGTGAGGACTATATAACCGTATGGTCCAAACCCGCCGCGACCCCGAGCAACGGCCCTCGCCGGAAGCCCTGCTGGAAACAGCCCGGCGCGAGGAAAGTCGCGCCGGCAAGCTGAAGATCTTCGTCGGCGCCGCCCCCGGCGTCGGCAAGACCTACGAGATGCTGCAAAGCGCCCATGCGCGGATCAAGGCCGGCGCCGATGTCGTGGTCGGCGTGGTCGAGACCCATGGCCGGGTGGAAACCGAGGCGCTGCTGGGAGGGCTCGAAGTGCTGCCGCGCAAGCGGCTCGGCTACAAGGAGCAGATGCTCGATGAAATGGATCTCGACGCGCTGATCGCACGGCGGCCGCAAATCGCGCTGGTCGACGAACTCGCCCACACCAACGCACCCGGCAGCCGCCATCCCAAACGCTATCTCGATGTCGAAGAGCTGCTGTCCCACGGCATCGATGTCTATACGGCCGTCAACATCCAGCACATCGAGAGCCTCAATGACGTGGTCGCGCAGATCACCCATGTGCGGGTGCGTGAGACCGTGCCGGACAAGGTGTTCGACCGCGCCGACGCCATCGAGTTGATCGATCTTACGCCCGACGACCTGATCCAGCGGCTCAGGGAAGGCAAGGTCTACGTCCCCAAGCAGGCCGAGCGTGCGCTCGAGCATTATTTTTCGCCGGGCAACCTGACCGCGCTGCGCGAGCTGGCGCTGCGCCGCACCGCAGAGCGCGTCGACGAGCAATTGCTGACGCACATGCAGGCCAACGCCATTGCAGGTCCCTGGGCCGCGGGCGAACGTATCCTGGTTTGCCTCAGCGAGGATCCGCGCGCGGCCGGTCTGGTGCGCTACACCAAGCGGCTGGCGGATCGGCTGCACGCGCCGTGGACCGCGATTTCAATCGAAACCCGCCGCAGCCTGCAACTGACCGATGAGCAGCGCGACCGGCTCGCCGACACTATGCGGCTCGCCGAAGCGCTCGGCGCCGAGACGCTGACCATTCCCGGCGTCGGCCGCCGCATCGCCGACGACGTTGTCCAGTACGCGCATGCCAATAACGTCACGCAAATCATCATCGGCAAATCGACGCGCTCGTGGTGGTTTGAACTGATGCGCGGCTCGGTGGTGCATGATCTGGTGCGGCGCGCTGGCAATATCAGCGTCAACGTCATCGCTGGCGACGAGCAGGGTGTGGCGAAGACGGCGGTGCAGACCGCGGCGCGGCAGGAACCGTTCAACGCGCGGCCATATTTGATGGCGCTGCTGTTCGTCGCGATCGGTCTTGGCGCGGCTTCCTTCATCCGGCCGCTGTTCGGTGGCATCGAGAACGTCGATCTGGTGTTTCTGACGGCGGTCGTCGGCGTCGCCGTTCGCTATGGCCTGTGGCCGTCGCTGCTGGCGAGTGTCGTGGCGTCGCTGTGCTACAATTTCTTCTTCATGCCGCCGGTCTATACCTTCACCATCACTGACCCCACCAATGTGGCGGCGTTCTTTTTCTTCATGCTGATCGCAGTTCTGGTCTCCAATGTCGCGGCACGGGTGCGCTCGCAGGCCGACACCGCAATCAGCCGGGTGCGCACCACCGAATCGCTCTACGCGTTCAGCCGTAAATTGGCGGGCACCGCGACGCTCGACGACGTGCTGTGGGCGACCGCCTATCAGATCGCGCTGATGCTCAGGGTGCGCGTGGTGCTGCTGTTGCCGGAGGAGGGCGTGTTGACCGTGAAGTCGGGCTATCCGCCGGAAGACGAACTGGATCAGGCCGATCTCGCCGCCGCCAACTGGGCCTGGGGCAACGACCGGCCGGCCGGCCGTGGCGCGGACACGCTGCCGGGCGCCAAGCGGCTGTTCCTGCCGATGCGAACCGGCCGCGGCGCGATCGGCGTCATCGGCATCGACGACGATCGTAGCGGGCCATTGTTGACGCCGGATCAGCGCCGGTTGCTCGATGCGCTGGTCGACCAGGGCGCGCTTGCGATCGAGCGGGTGCTGCTGGTCGAGGACATGGACCGGGTCAAGCGTACGGTTGAATCCGACCGGCTGCGCGGCGCGCTGCTGACCTCGATCTCGCATGACCTGAAGACGCCGCTGGCTTCGGTGCTGGGCGCGGCCTCCACCATCCGCGACCTCAACTCCGGCCTGACCGACGCGCAGAAACGCGACCTGCTTGCCACCGTGATCGACGAGTCCGAGCGGCTCAACCGCTTCATTGCCAATTTGTTGGACATGACGAAGCTTGAATCCGGCGCTATCGTGCCGAATGCCGCGCGGCACGATCTCAGCGAGATCGTCGGCAGTGCGCTCCGCCGTGCCGGAAAAATTCTCGTGCATCACAAGGTGTCGCTTGAACTTGGCTCCGATCTGCCGATGCTCGAGCTCGATGCCGTGCTGTTCGAGCAGGTGCTGTTCAATCTATTGGATAACGCCGCCAAATACGCGCCACTGGATACCACGATATCGATCCGGGCGGTGCGGGATCAGCGCGCTGTCGCGCTTGAGATCATGGACGAGGGTAACGGCATTCCGCCCGGGGAGCTGGAGAGCGTGTTCGATAAGTTCTATCGCGCGCAGAAGGGCGATCACGTCCGCCCCGGCACTGGCTTGGGCCTCGCTATTTCCCGCGGATTCGTCGAGGCCATGCATGGTACGATCACGGCCGCCAACCGCGCCGATCGCAGCGGCGCGGTGCTGACTATTCGGCTGCCAATTCCGGCGGCGTCAAATGCCCTGGACACCGCCGCATGAACGCCACCCCGATCAAGGTTCTGGTCATCGACGACGAGCCGCCGATCCGCAAATTGTTGCGGATGGGGCTGAACACGCAAGGTTACGACATCCTCGAAGCCTCCAACGGCAAGATCGCGCTGGAGAAGCTGGCCGAAGATCCGGCGCTGATCATCCTCGATCTCGGCCTGCCTGATATTCAGGGGCACGAACTGCTGCGCATGATCCGTGGCCGTAACGACAGCGTCCCGATCGTGGTGCTGTCGAGCCGGGGTGATGAGGCCGGAAAAGTCCAGGCGCTCGATCTCGGCGCCGACGATTACCTGACCAAGCCGTTCGGGATGGACGAGTTGCTGGCGCGGATGCGCGCGGCGCTGCGACATCAATTGCAGGTGCAGGGCGAGCGGCCGGTGTTTCGCTCCGGCGAGCTCTCCGTCGACCTGGTACGCCGCATCGTCAAGGTCGGCGACAAGGACGTCAAACTCTCGCCGAAGGAATATGAATTGCTGCGGGTGCTGGTGCAGCACGCCGGCAAGGTGCTGACGCATCGTTTTCTGCTGAAGGAATTGTGGGACGAATTGACCGACGCACAATATCTGCGCGTCTATGTCCGCCAGCTCCGGCAGAAGATCGAGGCCGATCCCGAGCGGCCGCAGATCGTGCTGACGGAAACGGGGATCGGGTATCGATTGCGGGCGGGGGATTAGGCGCGCTGTCTCGCTGTCGCGGAACTTTCCCAAATCACAGCCATTATTTCCTCTCACCGGGAGATCCATCATGGCACGAAAATATTCGAAGAAAGCTTCCGCGGATGTCGAACGCGCAATGAAGAAGCGCAAGGCCGGGACGCTGCGAAGCGGGAGGTCGAAGAAAAAGGTCACCAGCCGGAAGCAGGCAATCGCCATCGGGCTTTCCGAGGCGCGTGCTGAGGGCAAGAAGGTGCCGAAGAAACGCAAGTCAGCGAAGAAGAAAACCGCGAAAAAGTCGAAGCGCAAGGCGAAGAAGTAACCGTACCCGTCATTGCCTGCAACAAACGCGTAGCGTTTGTGCAAGGGAGCGAAGCGACGAAGCAATCCAGACTTTCTTTCTGGCCCTCTGGATTGCTTCGCTTCGCTCGCAATGACGGGGAGAGGTTACTTTGCATGGGGTTGTTTTCGGGATTTTGGGGACGGCATCTACCCCGCCTTTCGCGTCCGCGCCGCTGAGCGATGTGATTTTTTGGTCGCGCGGCGCGCTGGTGCCCGTCGTGCGGCGGGTGCACGCCGCTTGGCGCCGGACCTGCCCTTCAGGCTCGCTTTCAGCGCATCCATCAGGTTGACGACGTTGTCCGGCTTCGTTTCGCGCTCCGCGACCTTGATCGTCTTGCCCGAGGCCTTCCGCCGCACCAGCGCCTTGAGGGCGTTCTCGTACTCATCCTTGAATTTCGAGGGATCGAAATGCGCGGCCTTGGTATCGAGGATGTGGCTCGCCAACTCGACCATGTCCTTGGAAATCTTCGGGCTCTTGATGTCGTCGAAATAGTCGCCCTCGTCGCGCAGTTCATAGGGGAAGCGCAGCGTGGTGCCGAGCAGGCCCTTGCCGAGCGGTTCGATGGCGATGACATGCTCGCGGCTGGTCAGTACGATGCGCGCCAACGCGACACGGTCCTGGTCCTTCATGGCATCGCGGATCACGGCGAAGGCGTCGATCCCGGCCTTGCCGTCGGGCACGATGTAATAGGGATTGTTGAGATAGCGCTTGTCGATCTCGTCGCTCGGCACGAAACTATCGATATCGATGGTGTGGTTGCTCTCGATCTGGACGGCCTCCAGTTCTTCCTTTTCGACCTCGACATATTCGCCCTTCTTCAGCTCATAGCCGCGGCCTTTCTGGTCGCTTTCGACGACGTCGCCGGTCTCGGCGTCGACCATCTGCTGCTTCAGCCGGTTGCCGGTCTCCTTGTTGATCATGTGGAAACGGGTCTTTTCGAGGGAAGTCGAGGCCGGATACAGCGCCACCGGGCAGGACACCAGGGACAGTTTTAGCGAGCCTTTCCAGTAGGCGCGGGGGGCCATTGCGATCTCCGGCATGGTTGGGTTTGGGAACTTCAACGGCTATGCTTGGTTTTCGTTCCGGCTGCTGTGGCAGCCTTGATTGCCGAGGTCCTTCCGTGCCGCCGAAAAGCCACTCGAAAAACTTTGCGAAAAACCTTGCCACCTACCGCAAGAAACGCGATTTCGAAAAGACCTCGGAGCCGTCCGGCGACGTCAAGGTGGCGCCGTCAAAACAGCGGCGGTTCGTGATCCAGAAGCATGCCGCGACCCGGCTGCACTACGATCTCCGGCTGGAATTCGACGGTGTCTTCAAGTCCTGGGCGGTAACGCGCGGGCCCTCGCTCGATCCCCACGACAAGCGGCTCGCGGTCGAGGTCGAGGACCATCCGCTGGACTATGGCGATTTCGAAGGCACCATCCCCAAGAGCGAATATGGCGGCGGCACGGTGCAGCTCTGGGATCGCGGCACCTGGGAATCCGACGATCCCGATCGCGGCTTCAAGAAGGGCGACCTCAAGTTCAACCTGCACGGCGACAAGCTGCATGGTAGCTGGGTGCTGGTGCGGATGAAGGGCGACCGTTACGGCGGCAAGCGCACCAACTGGCTCCTGATCAAGCACCGCGACGAATTCGCCACCGATGGCGACGGCGAAGCGATCCTGGAGGAAGATCGATCGGTCGCCTCGGGGCGATCGATGGCGGATATCGCGGCAGGCAAGGGCAAGGCGCCAAAGCCATTCATGCTGGCCAAAGGCGGCAAGACCAAAGCCGATGCGGTCTGGCATTCCAACCGTGGCGAGGCGGCGGAGGCGCGCGCCAAGGGCACGACATCGATCGCGCGGCCGGCACCGGTGCCCGACGCGAAAGCGTCCAAAGTGAATAAAGCCAAGATCAAACAGGGCGTCGCGAAGAAGGTCGCGGCGATCCCGGATTTCATCGCGCCGCAGCTTTGTGCGTCCGTCGAGAAGCCGCCAAACTCGGACGGCTGGGGCCATGAAATAAAATTCGACGGCTACCGCGTGCAGTTGCGCGTTGAGGATGGCGAGGTTGCGCTGAACACCCGCAAGGGACTGAACTGGACCGACAAGTTCAGCGCCATCGCCGAGGAAGCGGAATCGTTTCCGGACTTGCTGATCGACGGCGAGATTGCCGCGCTCGACGACAAGGGCGTACCGCATTTTTCGACGCTGCAGGCCGCGCTGTCGGAGGGCAAGACCGGCGAACTCATTTTCTTCGCGTTCGATCTGCTGTTCCATGGCCGCGAAGACCTGCGCGATTTGCCGCTGCACGAGCGCAAGGAGCGCCTGAAACATCTGCTGGAGAGGCACAACGGCAGCAAACTGATCCGTTTTGTCGATCATTTCGAGATACGCGGCGACGTCATGATGCAAACGGCCCGCCAGATGTCGCTGGAGGGCATCATCTCCAAGAAACTCGACGCGCCCTATCGATCGGGCCGGTCCGAAAGCTGGACCAAGACCAAGATCCGCGACGGGCAGGAGGTGGTGCTCGGCGGCTGGAAGACCACAAACGGAAAATTCCGCTCGCTGATGGCCGGCGTTCATCGCGGCAAGCATCTCGAATTCGTCGGCCTCGTCGGCACCGGCTATGGTGCGGACACGGTGCGGCGCATCATGCCGGCGCTGAAGGCTGCGGCCTCGGACAAGAACCCGTTCAGTGGCAAGGATGTGCCGGCCAAGACCCGCGACGTGCATTGGCTGAAGCCCGAGCTGGTCGCCGAGATCGAGTTCGCCGGCTGGACCGATGGCGGCAATATCCGGCAGGCGGCGTTCAAGGGGCTGCGGCAGGACAAGCCCGCCGGCGAGGTGGTGGCGGAGGGATCGTCGATGAAAAAACTTGCAAAGCCTTCGATCGTGAAGACATCGGCGAACAAGCCCGCCGAGGTGATGGGTGTCGCGATCTCGAAGCCGGACAAGGCGCTGTGGCCCGATGGCGGCGATGGGGAGCCGGTGACCAAACTCGATCTCGCCCGCTATTTCGAGGCGGTCGGCGAGTGGATGATCGACCATATCAAGGGCCGGCCGTGCTCGGTTCTCCGCGCGCCCGACGGAATCAAGGGAGAGACGTTTTTTCAGCGCCACGCCATGCCAGGTGGTTCGAAGCTTCTGGAACTCGTCAAAGTTTCAGGCGACCGCAAACCGTATCTTCAAATCGACCGCGTCGAGGGGCTGGCGGCGGTGGCGCAGAGCGGCGGGCTAGAATTGCATCCCTGGAATTGCGCGCCCGATGCGCCCGATGTGCCGGGCCGGCTGGTGTTCGATCTCGATCCCGCGCCGGACGTCGAATTTGCCGACGTGATCGAAGCTGCCAAGGAGATGCGGCAGAGGTTGACGGCGGTGGGTCTGGAAAGTTTCTGCAAGACCACCGGTGGCAAGGGCCTTCACGTGGTGACGCCGCTAATGTACGGCGCCAGGGACAGGGTGGACTGGAAGCAAGCCAAGGCGTTCGCGCAGGGCATCTGCCAGTGGATGGCGAACGATGATCCCCAGCGCTATCTGCTCAACATGTCGAAGAAGTTGCGCAACGGAAAGATTTTCCTCGACTATCTGCGCAACGACCGGATGTCGACCGCGGTCGCGGTGCTATCGCCGCGGGCGCGCGACGGTGCAACAGTCTCCATGCCGTTGACATGGGCGCAGGTGCGTGGCGATCTCGATCCGAAGAAGTTTACCGTGCGCACGGTGCCGGCGCTGCTGGCCAAGACGAAGGCCTGGCAGGGGTACGATGACGCGGCGGCGCCGATCAAGGCGGCGATGAAGAAGCTGGTAGGAAAGCTTTAATTGCCATTCATGTCGTCATGCCCGGCCTTGTGCCGGGCATCCACCTCTTGGCGCTGTTGCAGCGAAAGACGTGGATGGCCGGGACAAGCCCGGCCATGACGCAGAATGATGAGAATTTCGCTCAGAGTTTTCCAAGCAGCAGCAGGATCAGCAGGATCACCACGATAAGGCCGAGTCCGCCACCGCCGTAATAGCCGGTGCCGTAGAACGGTCCGCCGCCGATGCCGCTGAAACCGCCGAGCAGGGCGATCACGAGAATGATCAGGATGATTGTTCCAATTGACATGTGTTCTCCTCAGCCCCGCAGGGAGGCGTCAAGTTGTCGCTGCCTTCAGGCGGGAGAACCCACGGGAACCACGAAAGTTCCGCTTTTTGCGTCGCGATATTACGCGAGCCCCTTCTTTTCCAGCGCATTGAAATTACATGCAGAAAAGCAAACGGCGATTTTGCCGAGAAGAATTCGTCCAGAGGATTTGCAAATGGCTGCACCGCTCGTGGTTTCTATTCCGCATAGTCTCGGACGCGAGGAAGCAATGCGCCGCTTGAAGACGGGGCTGTCGCGCGCGGCGTCGAGTGTGCCTGTTCTCAGCGTCGACGAAGAACGCTGGGAAGATAACCGCATGATCTTTCGCGTGCGCGCGATGGGGCAGGCGGCGGCCGGCCACGTTGATGTCGCCGAAGATCATGTGCGGGTGGAGGTGGTGCTGCCCTGGCTGTTGCAGCGTTTTGCCGAGGTCGCGCAAGCCGCGATCCGCGGCCGCGGCAACCTGCTGCTGACCAAAAAGAGCTGAGGCAGCGGTTATGCGGATTGGCGCATTCGCGCTCGCTTTGTGGCGCCATGATATCCGGCCTTCACCACAGCTGCCGGAAAATCCTTCAGCAGGTCGGACAGCCGCAATTGTGTGGCGTCGGCATCGGCAAAGCCTTCCAAGGCATAGCCGTCGATGTTCAAGGTGGCGTCAACGCTTTCCGGGCGCGGCCAGTTCCGGCCATGGTCGGTGAACGCCGCGTACCTCCTTGCGGCAACGACGATCGCGGCCTCCCGGCCGCGCCGGCGCGAAAAAGCAATAAAGTGGTCGCGATGCGGCCCGCTCACCTCGAGTGGTGTGTAATCGCCATTCGAAAAGACGTCTGACAGTTCGCCGCGTAACTTCAGCAGCCGGAGGGTCCAGGCGAGTTTCAAATGGCCGCTTGGCCAGTCCTGCACCAGGTGCTGCCAATCCGGCGCCTGAAGCGCTTCCAGTGCGCGCGCCCGTGCGGCAAAATCCACCGGCCGGCGGTTGTCGGGATCGACCATCGAAAGATCCCAGAACTCCGTACCTTGGTAGAAATCCGGCACGCCCGGGATGGTCGCCTTCAAGGTAAGTTGGCTCAGTGAGTTCAGCGCGCCCAACAGGGCAATCCGCCGCGCCAGCGTCTGCAGCAAGTCGAGGAATTCGGCCGACTGCGCACGATCCAGGATCCGCGCGATAAAGCTCTTCAGCCCAGCCTCATAGGCCGCGTGGGGGTTGAGCCAGCTCGTCTCTTGCTTGCCTTCACGCGCCGCTTTCAGCGCGTAGGCCTGAAGCCGGTCTGGAAACGTGGCATCGTCCGGCTGCCACGCGCCTAGCAGCGTCTGGTACAGCATGTATTCGAAAGTCGCCGAGGGCGCTCGCATGTCACCGTCGGTCACCAGGTGCGGCGCATTGAGCAGTTTCCAACGTGCGACCGTGCTGGTCCACTCGCCCGGAATTTCCGCCAGCGCCATGATCCGGCAGCGCGCATCCTCGCCACGTTTGGTGTCGTGTGTTGCCGACGCCGTCATGCCGTGCGGCCATTCCCGCGCCCGCGTCGCCATCATGGCGTGAAATGCTGCCACCGGGAGCGCCTGTGCGGACGGGTCGCCGCCGACTTCGTTCAGCGCCAGCAGGCGGTGGTAGCGATAGAATGCGGTGTCTTCCAGCGACTTCGCCATTAGCGGTCCGGTGAATTGTTGCACCTTCAGGGCAAACCGCCGGACGCGAGACGCGCTGTGTGGCGTGCGTCCGGGCTGGACCAGGTCCATCGTCAGGGTATCGCGCAGGAATTCGAAAATGCCGTCGTCGGCCGCATACCAATCGGCGCGGGCCTTTCCTATCGTTTCCGCGATCAGCGCGCGATCATCGGCGGTCGGGCCGGACGCGGCCAGATAGGTGCGATAGACCGGAAAATGCAGCACATACAATTCCAACGCCTGCCGCAGGCTGTCGGCGGAATAGTCGCGTGTCGAATAGTGCCCGCTGGCGATCCGCGCCAGCAGGCGCGACAGCACCGTGAATTCGCTGGCCAGTAGGGTTTCCAGCACTCGCCGCTTGGCGTCCCGCAGCACCGGCTCCAGCTTTGGCGATTGATTGCTGAGCTGGCGCCAGATCTCATCCAGCGGACCGAGGCCATTGCCGTCAATCAACACCTGCGTCATCACGTTCATCCACTCATAACCGGTGGTGCCGAGAACGCCGCTGAATTTTGGCAGCTTTTCGTCTTCGCCGAGAATCTTCTCGATTACCGTATAGAACGGCCTCGGATGCTTGCCCTGCGCCTTGCGAACCAGCCGGCGCAGGCGCTGAAAGTACTGCGCCGGATCGCGCAACCCGTCGATATGATCGAGCCGCAGGCCGTGCAGCTTGCCCTCCGCGATCAACGTCTCGACCAGGCTATGGATGGCGTCAAACGTGCCGGCGTCCTCGACCCGCAACCCTGCCAGCGTATTGACGTCGAAGAAGCGGCGGTAATTGATGTCGCTGGACGCCAGCCGCCAGTGGCCAAGCCTGTAGTGCTGGCGTTCCAGCAGATGATGCAGCGCCAGTGTTGGTGCGGCGCGTTCCGGTCCGGCGCGATAGGCGCTGAGCCCGTGTTCGATGATTTCGGCAGCGCCGTTGATTGCCTGGAGCTCTGCCTTGAAAGCCGGAGCTTCGCGGCGATTCGGTTTGCGCAATCCGGTGTAACGCGACGCGAGTTTGAGGATACCCTGACCGGCGGCCGTGCCTTCAGCCGCGGCTTCCTTGACGATCATCCGCAAGATTTCGTTGTAGCGTTCGGGCGCGATCGGCAGCCGGTGCTCGAAATACCATGCGGAAAAGCTGCCTTCGCTGGCGTCGAAACGCAGTTCGATCTCGCCGCTTTCCAGCGCTTGTCCATAAGACGCGCCGAGGATCGGAAGCAGCACGCCACCACGGGCGCGATAGGGCAGCTGGTCCCAGTCGATGTCGAAGGATACCGCATGCGGCGAGGCCTGGCCCCATTCCAGCACGTCCAGCCACCAGGGATTGCCGGCAAAATGCACGCCGACATGGTTGGGCACGAAATCGAGGATCAGCCCGATATCGTGTTGCTTCAACGCGGCGCTGAGCCGCTCGAAACCTTCCTCGCCGCCAAGCTCCGGATTGAGTTTGGTGTGATCGACGATGTCGTAGCCATGGGTCGAGCCCTCCGCCGCCTTCATGAACGGCGAGGCATAAAGATGGGTTATGCCGAGTGCTGCCAGATAAGGCACCACGCCGGCCGCGGCATCGAAATTGAAATCCGCCGTGAGCTGCAGGCGGTAGGTCGCGATCGGGATCGCTCGCGGCATGATCCTATCCGATGCGCCAGACCACCGACCACGGCGGGACGCGATCGTTCAACTCGCTGCCCCAGATCAGGGTTCCCTTTGGGGTCGTCGGCGCATGGGCGATATCGCGGTCGGACAGATTGGCCGATAGCGCGAGCGTCGTGCCGTCGCCCATTCGCCAGTTTGCTGTCAGCAGACCATCCCCGCCGGGGCTTGCTGTGCCAAAGGCGGCACCGGCGAGGCGAGGGACGATGTGCTGTCGGCGGCACGCGAGCAGATCGCGCACCAGCTTCAGGCGTTTTTGCGGCGCGGCCTGCCGGCGCTCGTCCCAATCCAGCACGGCCGATTGGAAAGTGGAGACCTCGAGCGCATCGGGGATCTCGTCGCCATATTCGGCAAAGGCCCATTCGTATTCACTGCGGCGGCCGCGGCGCACCGCGTCGGCCAGGTCGCCCTTGAAGTCGCAGAAGAACGGGAAGGGCGTCTTCGATCCCCATTCTTCGCCCATGAAAAGCATGGGGATAGCCGGCGCCAGCAGCATCACCGCCAGCGCCGCCTCGATCGCTGCCGTTGCCGCCACCGCTTCCAGCCGGTCGCCAAGCGGACGATTGCCGATCTGGTCGTGGTTCTGCAGGAAGTTGATAAAGGCCGTGGGAGAAAGCGCGCCGCTTGGCTCGCCGCGCGCGTGGCCGCGAAATTTCGACGTTTCACCCTGGTAGACGAAGCCTGATGATAGCGACCGCGCGATGTCGTCGAGCGGCTCGCGTTGGTAGTCGCCGTAATATCCCTGCTTCTCGCCGGTCATCAGCACGCGCCAGACGTGATGATAGTCGTCGTTCCACTGCGCGCGATATTTTCCTCGCGGCGGATCCTGCGCTGCATCAAGAATGCTGGCGCGGTTGTCGCCGTTCTCGAGTACCAGATGGATGTGGCGGCCGGCCTCCCCGGCGAGCTCGCCCGCGGCGGCGCTAAGACCATGCAGCAGCGACAGTCCGCCGGGCTCGACGATGCTGTTGACGGCATCGAGCCGCAATCCGTCAAAACGGTACTCACGGAGCCAATACAGCGCATTCTCGATCGCAAACGTGCGAACCTCGAGCACGCGATAGTCGATGGCGCTGCCCCAAGGGGTCTGCGCTTCCGTGAAAAAGCCCGGCGCGTAGCGGCCGAGGAAATTCCCTTCCGGGCCGAAGTGGTTATAGACCACGTCCAGAAACACCATCAGCCCACGCAGGTGCGCTTCATCGATCAGCGCCTTGAGGTCTTCCGGGCGGCCATAGGCGCTGTCGGGCGCATACCACAGCACGCCGTCATAGCCCCAGTTACGCCTCCCCGCGAAATCCGCCAGCGGCAACAGCTCAAGCGCGGTGATGCCGGCCTCGACAAGATGATCGAGCTTTTCAATCATGGCGCGATACGTGCCTTCGCGCGTGAACGCGCCGACATGCGCCTCGACGATGACAGCTTCCTGCCACGGTCGCCCGCGCCAGCCGGTCGCGCGCCAAACATGGGCGCTGTGATCGATGACTTCGCTCGGGCCAAAGACATCGTCGGGCTGAAAGGCCGAAGCTGGGTCGGGAACATCAAGTTCGTCGTCGATGCGAAACTTGTAGCGTGCGCTGGCGGTTGCGCTGGCGATGTCGCCCGTGAACCAGCCGTTCTCGCGGCGAGTCATCGCGTGCGGTTTCTCCAGCAGCACATCGACGCGCATCGCCGCCGGCGCCCACAGCCGAAAGCGCGTGCCGTCTTTGGTCAGTTGCGGTCCAAAGGTCCGCGCACTCATGCCGCGCCCGCAAAGGCGAGCACTGAGCGCGGCGGCGCTTTTGTCTCGGAGCCAGAGGCGAAGTCTGCCGTCTTCTGTTCGGCCTCGGTTGTATTCAGCACCTGTTGCCAGCTTTTGTATTCGGGCATCGCGGGCATCTTGAATGCGATCTCTTCGGGGGCTGCGTTCAGTACGATAAAGATCGGCGCCTGACCCTGTTCCATCGGTCCGAGCACATAAGCGAGAAAACGACCGTCCGGAAAAGTCCAGTCAGAACTCCTTCATCTCCACGGCGGCCGGCGTCAACCACAGCGCGCCGTAGGAACCGTCGACGGGCGGTCCGCCGAGCCAGCGCTGGCAGCGGATCTGGCCGAAGCGGCGGCGCAGCTCGGTCATGTGGCCGACGAAACCGGTGAGGTCGTCGCCTTCCTTGCCGAGATTGTCCCAGCCGATCCAGCCGGTCTCGTTGTCCTGGCAATAGGCATTGTTGTTGCCGTTCTGCGAATTGCCGACTTCGTCGCCGGCCAGCATCAATGGCGTGCCTTGGGCGAGGAAGAGGCAGGCGAGCTGGTTCTTGCGAAGCTGCCGGCGCAGCGCGACGATCCCCGCATCATCGGTCGGGCCTTCATGGCCGCAATTGTTGCTGTGGTTGTCGCTGGAGCCGTCGCGATTGTCCTCGCCGTTGGCCTCGTTGTGCTTCTCGTTATAGCCAAATAGGTCCGCCAGCGTAAAACCGTCATGCACGGTGACGTGGTTGATGCCGGCGCGTGGCGCGCGGTTGTCGTGATGGAACAGGTCGGACGACGCCGTCATCCGGCTCGAGACTTCGCCGATCAAACTGCCTTCGCCGCTCCAGTAGCGCCGCAGTGCGCTGCGGTAGCGGTCGTTCCATTCCGACCATTGCGACGGAAACGCGCCGACCTGATAGCCGCCCATGCCGAGGTCCCAAGGCTCGGCGACCATTTTGACGGTCGCCAGTACCGGGTCCTGGCGCACGGCAGTGAGGAACGCGGCGTTACGATCAAAGCCGTTCGGCCCGCGCGCGAGCGTGGTGGCGAGGTCGAAACGAAAGCCGTCGACGTGGCAGACCTCGACCCAGTAGCGCAGCGAGTCCATCACCATCTGCAACACGCGCGGATGGGTGAGGTTGACCGAGCTGCCGCAGCCGGTGAAGTCGTCATAGAAGCGCGGGTTCTCAGGCTTCAGCCAGTAGTAGGAAGCATTGTCGATGCCGCGGAACGACAGCGTCGGACCGAGATGGTTGCCCTCGGCAGTGTGGTTATAGACCACGTCGAGCATTACCTCGATGCCGGCGTCATGCAACCGTGCCACCGTGGTGCGGAAGGCATCCAGCGCGTTGTCCTGCGCGTAGCGCGCCTCGGGGGCAAAGAACGCCAGCGTGTTGTAGCCCCAGTAGTTCGCCAGCTTCTTCTCGACCAGCACGCGGTCGTCGATCAGCCCATGGACCGGCAGCAATTCGACGGTGGTGACGCCGAGACGCTTGAGGTGGTCGATCATCGCCGGTGACGACAGCCCGCCATAAGTGCCGCGCAGGTTCGGCGGCACGTCGCCGCGTTTTTGCGTGAGGCCCTTGACGTGGGCCTCATAGATGATGGTGTCTTCCCAGGGAATGCTGGGGCGCATCTCGCGACGGCCCCAATTGAAAGTCTCGTCGACCACGACCGCCTTCGGCATGCCGCGGGCGTTGTCGCGCCGGTCGAAGGAGAGATCCTCGCGCGGGCTGCCGGCGCGGTAGGCGAAATGCGCGTCGCTCCACACCAGCCGGCCGGCGAGCCTTCTTGCGTAGGGATCGAGCAGCAGCTTGTTGGCGTTGAAGCGGTGGCCACGCTCGGGCGCGTAGGGTCCGTGGACGCGGTAGCCGTAGAGCTGCCCGGGCGAGATGTCGTTGAGATAGCCGTGCCAGACGTCCTCGCTGCGCTCCGGCAATTCGATCCGCTCGAGCTCGCGGCGGCCCTGGCTGTCGAACAGGCATAACTCTACCTTCTCGGCGTTGGCCGAGAACAGCGCAAAGTTGGTGCCTCTGCCGTCCCAGCTTGCGCCAAGACGCGCGGAGTTTCCCGCCGAGAGTCGCATGCGTCAGTCTTCCGGTACCAGAAAGATCGCGGCCAGCGGCGGAAGAGTCAAATTGAGCTCGGGAATGGCCCCCTCCAGGGTACGGACCTCGCCGGTATTGCCCACATTGCTGCCGCCGTAATGTGCGGAGTCGGAGTTGAGCACTTCCTTCCACTTGCCGGCAAGCGGCACGCGGACGCGGTAGTTGTAATAGACGTTCGGTGAAAAATTGACGACCACGAGGCAGCGCGCGCGGGCGTCAAAACCCTTGCGGATCCAGGCAAAGACGTTGTGGTTGGAATCATGGGTGATGACCCATTCGAATCCGGCCTGATTGCAGTCCATCTCGTGCAGCGCCGGCACCGTGCGGTAGAGGCCGTTGAGGTCGCGGACCAGCCTTTGAATGCCGCCATGCTTTTTCTGCTCGATCAGGTGCCAGTCCAGTGAATGATCGTGATTCCACTCGCGCTCCTGGCCGAACTCGCAACCCATGAACATCAGTTTCTTGCCGGGGTGGCCGAACATGAAACTGTAATAGGCGCGCAAGTTGGCAAAGCGTTGCCAGTCGTCGCCGGGCATGCGGCCGAGAATCGAGCGTTTGCCGTGCACGACCTCATCGTGGGAGAGCGGTAGGATGAAGTTTTCCGAGAACGCGTAATGCAGGCCGAACAGGATATCGCCGTGATGGAATTTGCGGTGCACCGGGTCCTTGCCGATATATTTCAGCGTGTCGTGCATCCAGCCCATGTTCCATTTGTAGCCGAAGCCGAGCCCGCCATATTCGACCGGCCGCGACACCTGCGGCCAGGCGGTGGATTCTTCCGCCGCCGTGGTGGCTTCCGGGAAGCGCCCGAACAGTTCGGTGTTGAAGCGGCGCATGAAATCGATGGCTTCGAGATTTTCCCGGCCGCCATACTGGTTCGGGATCCATTCGCCGGCCGGCCTGGAGTAGTCGAGATAGAGCATCGAGGCGACGGCATCGACGCGCAGGCCGTCGATGCCATAACGCTCCAGCCAGAACAGCGCGTTCGAGACCAGGAAATTGACCACTTCGGTGCGGCCGAAATTATAGATCAGCGTGCCCCAGTCGAGGTGACGTCCCTGCAGCGGATTGGCGTGTTCGTAGAAAGCCGTGCCATCGAACCGGCCGAGGCCATGCGGATCGTCGGGAAAATGGCCGGGCACCCAGTCGAGCCAGACCGCGATGCCCTCGCGGTGGAAAGCGTCGATCAGTGCGGCAAAATCCTCCGGGCTGCCGAACCGGCTGGTCGGCGCGAATAGGCCGGTCGGCTGATAGCCCCAGGAGCCGTCAAAAGGGTGCTCACTGATCGGGAGAAACTCGACATGGGTAAAGCCGAGATCCCTGACATAGGCCGGAAGCTGCTCGGCGAGTTCGCGATAGGTCAGCCACTCATTGCTGCCCTTGCGCCGCCACGAGCCGAGATGGACCTCGTAGATCGAGACCGGCGCATCCAGCGCGTTGATGCCTGATCGCGAGGGGCGCGGATGCGGAATTTTGGCTTCGTCGATGACGATCGACGCGGTATTGGGACGGACCTCGGCGGCAAAGGCCAGTGGATCGGATTTCAGCGCCAGATGCCGGCCGTCGGGACCGGTGATATCGAACTTGTAATGGTCGCCGGCGCGGGCATGCGGGATGAACAGCTCCCAATAGCCGACGCCGCGCACCCGCATCGGATGCCGCCGCGCGTTCCAGAAATTGAAATCGCCGACCACGCTGACGCCCTTGGCATTCGGCGCCAGCACCACGAACGCCACGCCGTCGACGCCGTCAAGCGTCATCGGATGGGCGCCGAGCTTGTCGTAGATCCGCATGTGCGTGCCTTCGCCGAGCAGATGCAGATCGAAGTCGCTTAGTACGGGCGGAAAGCGATAGGGGTCGTCGAGATCGACGACGGCATCGCCGAAGCGGGCGCGGAGCTGATAGCGCGTAGATCCGTTCGGCAGGGAGCCGGCGAACAGTCCGGATTCATGGATCCGCTGCAGGGTTGCGGATTCACCATGTTCGCCGATCGCCTCGACATTGCTGGCTTCCGGCAGGAAGGCGCGCACGACGCTGTGGCCGCCTTCGCTGTGCAGGCCGAGATAGTGAAACGGATCGGAATGCTTGCCTTCGATGATCGCGTAGGCCTCGGCGCTTAACTTGGTCATGAGGCCTCAAGGGACTGTTGCGACAACATTCGGATCATACCGGTCAGCGGAACGCGCAGCCAGTCCGGCCGGTATGACAGCTCATATTCGATCTCGTAGAAAGCCTTCTCAAGCAGGAAGAAGGTTAACAGGCCCTCGGCAGCCGCGGGGTCGGACGGCCAGAGACGCTGATGGGCCATGGTTTCGCGGTAGGCCGACAGGAATTCGCCCGCGGCCCTGTCGCGCCACGCATCGAGTGCCGCGCTGAGCCTGCCTTGGTCATCGTGGGTCAGTTTGTGCGCACGCTCAAGAGCTGACGTCGCCGCATAATCGATCGAGCGGATCAGGCTGGCAACATCGCGCGCCGCCGGCGCCTTGCGGCGGCGCTCGGCGAGGGCGCGCCGTGGCTCGCCTTCGAAATCGATGATGAAGATGTCGTCCTTGACGATTAGCATCTGGCCGAGATGGAAGTCGCCGTGATGGCGAATGTTGAGCCCGTCGATGCCGCGCGGCAGCAGCGTCTTCAATCGGTCCGGCAAGGTCGATTGCAGCGCCAGCAATCGATCGGCGAGCGGCCGGTCGGCTTCCCTCAGCCGCTCGCGGCGTTGCTTCAGCGCATCGAAGATGCGCTCGGCGCGGATCAGGATATCATCGGTCCAGCGCTGGATGTCTTCGGCCCTGATCTGGTGCGGCGCGAACTCGGCAAGCTCGCTGTTGCCGGCCAGCGCGATGTGCATCTCGGCGACGCGGCGTCCGGCCTGCGCAAGGTAACCGAGATAGGGAATTCGATCGGCGCGCATGCCGGAGGGCTCGCTCGTGGCCAGCATGCGCTGCTCGTCGACGAAGCGATCGAGATGTGATGCGGTCACGGTCCAGGCATCGCCCTGGTTGGCGACGAAGGCGTGGACGGCGCCGACGGCGCTTTTTGCGTTGCCGTCGACCAGTTCGACGCTGCCGAGCAGCGCCGGCGTGTTGGCAAAGCCCGCGACCTCGGTGAGAAAACGTCCCATCTCGATCTCGGGATTGGGGCCCTCCTCAAGCCTGCGGTAGATCCGGACGACATAGTCGTTATCGACCAGCGACGTCGAGTCGGGCCGCTCGGCTTCGATGGCGCGGACGTGTTGTGGCTCCCGGATCGGTTTGGTGGTGAACCGGCCGGTCGGGCGGAATTCGAGCCGCAGGCCCTGTTCGCCTTCCTCGACCGTGAGCGATTGCTGCAGGTTTCGCAGCAACAGCCCAATGAAGATCGGGTTGGTGACAACGTCGAGCAGGGTGCCTTCGCGCGCGCCCTGGCGCACCGCTGCCAGCGCGTGGGCGTTGTAGCGCTCGCGGTCGAAGCGCACCCACTCGATTTGAAGCGGCATCGTGTGGCGCGTGGTGACGCCACGCTGGGTGGTTTCGAAAAAGGCGAGCCAGGGCCTGTTGTCGCCGATGTCGCAGAACGGTACGGCTGAGGTCAGCGTCGGCTGGATCGCCTTGGCGGAGCGTTCCGGATACCAGCGCGTCCGTGCCAGATGTCCCGGCAAGACATCGCGCTCGAACACGCCGCGCTCCCGCGCCAGCGACACCCAGGTAGCACCCAACGGCACCACCAGCGTCTCGAACTCTCCGACTTCGCGCGGCGTCACCGGCTCCGACTTGTCGCGCTCCTGCAGCTCGAACCAGTAGTAGCCGTACGGCGCCAGCGTGATCATGTAGGGCAATTCGCCGATCGGCGGAAAGCGCGTGCGGCCGAGCATTTCCAAGGGAATGCGGTCCTGGAAGGCCGAGAGATCGAGTTCGGTCGCCTGCGCCGACCGCGACAGGTTGGCGACGCAGAGAATGACCTCGTCCCGGTACTGGCGCACGTAACAGAGCACCGAACGATTTTCCGGGCGGATGAAGGTCATGGTGCCGCGGCCGAACGCCAGCGTCGACTTGCGGACCGCGATCAGCCGTTTGGTGGCGCTGAGCAGCGACGACAGGCTGCGCGACTGCGCCTCGACATTGACCGACTCATAGCCATAGACGGGGTCCATGATGGTCGGCGCGTAAAGGCGCGCGGGATCGGCGCGCGAAAAACCGCCATTGCGGTCCGGCGACCACTGCATCGGCGTGCGCACGCCGTTACGGTCGCCGAGATAAATATTGTCGCCCATGCCGATTTCATCGCCGTAATAGATGATCGGCGTCCCCGGGAATGACAGCAGCAGCGAGTTCATCAATTCGATCTTGCGCCGGTCGTTGTCCATCAGCGGCGCCAGCCGGCGGCGGATGCCGACATTGATGCGGGCGCGCGGGTCGTTGGCGTAGGTCGACCACAGATAATCGCGCTCGACGTCGGTGACCATTTCCAGCGTCAGTTCGTCGTGGTTGCGCAGGAACAGCGCCCACTGGCAGCTGTTCGGAATGTCAGGCGTCTGGCGCAGGATGTCGGTGATGGGAAAGCGGTCTTCCTGTGCGATCGCCATGTAGATGCGCGGCATCAGCGGGAAATGATAGGCCATGTGGCATTCGTCGCCACGGCCGAAATACTCCTGGACGTCCTCCGGCCATTGATTGGCTTCCGCCAGCAGCACCTTGCCCTTGGCATAGGCATCGAGTTCGGCGCGCAGCTTCTTGATGATTGCATGCGTCTCGGGCAGGTTCTCGTTGTTGGTGCCGTCGCGCTCGCAGAGGTAGGGGATCGCGTCGAGACGAAAACCGTCGACGCCGGTGTCGAGCCAGCGCTTCATCACCTGCACCAGCGCCGAGACCACGCGCGGGTTGTCGAAATTCAGGTCCGGCTGGTGCGAGAAGAAACGATGCCAGTAGAACTGGCCGGCTTCGGGGTCCCAGGTCCAGTTCGACTTCTCGGTATCGGTGAAGATGATCCGGGTGCCCTGATACTTCTGGTCGGTGTCGCTCCAGACATACCAGTTGCGCGCGCTGGAATTCGCCTCGCTGCGGCGGGCGCGCTTGAACCAGTCGTGCTGGTCGGAGGTGTGGTTGACGACAAGTTCGGTGATGACGCGCAGATTGCGTTTCTTGGCTTCCTGGATGAAGCGCCTGAAATCCTTCATCGTGCCGAAATCGGGATTGATGTCGCCGTAATCGGCGATGTCATAGCCGTCGTCGCGGCCGGGAGAGGGATAGAACGGCAACAGCCACAGCGTGGTGACGCCGAGTTCTTGCAGATAGCCCAGCTTCTCGGTCAGCCCTACGAAATCGCCGATGCCGTCATTGTTGCTGTCGGCAAAGGCCTTGACGTGGAGCTGATAGATGATGGCATCCTTGTACCAGAGCGCATCGGTCGCAGGGTCGGTGGCTGGCACCTCCCTTGCTCTTGCCTGATTGGTAGAATCTTGATTGGCAGATGCGTGATTGGCAGAAATGCCAAAGCTGCCGCCGTCATCAAGCGGATAGGTGCCATCGATGCGAAGGGGAGCACCGGCTTTGGCGCTTTCAGCGGTTTGGGCTTTTTTATTCACGGTGATGCCATTGCCATGGAAATGAGGCCCCCGTTTCCGTTGCAGAAAGGGGGACGTTCCGGACCTATGTAGAAAGCCGCTCAGCCTGCTTTGGTTCCCCTGGAACTGTGAGCGGGCTTGCGCGTTGAACACCGTCTATCCCCTTCCTGTATTTGGACAATTTCGCGACATCTCCATGATGTTTGCGTTGCAAACTGCGTGCCGAATGGACCTTTTCGAAATAGCTAAAGCCCGGGGAATTCAGACCGAATTCCTGGACGGCCAGGGTCACCGCCGTGTGACGGATGCTGGTGCCTTAAAAATCATCCTGGATGCCCTGCCGCCGCAGGCCGAAGGGCGCCTGATCGGCCAGCCGGTCGTCGTTCGGGCCGGCAAGTCTCCCCGGGCCCGGCTGTTGCCATCCGCCAAACTGCCGACGCAGTGGAAAATCACGTCCGGCCAGAAGGTTATTGCCAAGAACGTGGCCCCGGCCCGGGTCATTATCCTGCCCGAGGGCCTGCCGCCCGGCGTCTATCGGCTGCAGGTTACCGATGCCGATTCCACGACTGAAGATGTGCCGCTGATTGTGGCGCCTGCGCGGGCGTTCGGCGGCGATTTCGACCGTTGCTGGCTGCTTGCGGTCCAGCTTTACGGCGTCCGCTCCCGGCGCAACTGGGGCATGGGCGATTTCACCGACCTCGAAGACCTGGTCCAGCTCGCCCATCAGCTCGGCGCTGACGGCGTCGGCCTCAATCCGCTGCACGCTCTGTTTGACGATCGCCCGGGCGATTGCAGCCCGTATTCGCCGAACAGCCGGCTGTTTCTCAACGCGCTCTATATCGACGTCGAAAAACTTCCCGAATTTCAGCTTGATGCCAGGACCAAAGATGCGCTCGCGAGGTTGCGGACGCTCGAAGTCGTCGACTATGTCGCGGTCGCCGAGCTGAAATGGCGCGGCCTGCGCGCGGCTTTCACTGCCTTCAAGGCCGATGCAACGCCGGCGCGGCAACAGGACTTTGACCAATTCCGCAGCGAGCGCGGCGCACTGCTGTCGCGCTTCGCCTGCTTCGAGGCGCTGCGGCACGCATTTGGCGGGCCGTGGTGGGAATGGCCGCAACAATGGCGGCAGCCCGATGATGCCGCATGCGCAAGCCTGCGCGCCAGCAAGGACGCTGCCGAAATCGAGTTCGTCGAATTCGTGCAATGGACCGCCGACCGGCAGCTTGGCGCGGCAAGCGGCCTTGCCAGGAAACTCGGCATGAAAGTCGGGCTCTATCTCGACGTCGCCGTCGGCGTGCAGTCCGACGGGTTTGATGCCTGGAACGAACAGGTCGCGATCTCGCGCCACCTCGGCGTCGGCGCGCCGCCGGATCCGCTCAACACCGCCGGCCAGAGCTGGGGCCTCGCCGGCTTCAATGCGTCGGGACTCGAACAACAGAACTTCGCGCCGTTTGCAGAGATGTTGCGCGCGGCGATGCGGCACGCCGGCGCGATCCGGCTCGACCATGTGCTGGGCCTGAAGCGGCTCTATCTGGTGCCGCACGGTTTCAGCGCCGCCGACGGCGTCTATGTGCAGATGCCGTTCGATGCGTTGCTGGCGGTGACCGCGCAGGAAAGCGTGGCCAGTCGCTGCGTCGTGATCGGCGAGGACCTCGGCACCGTGCCGGAAGGATTTCGCGACCGGATGGCCGACTGGGGCATCTGGTCGTACTTCGTGATGATGTTCGAACGCGAGGATAACGGATCGTTCCGCGGCATCGATCACTACTGGGCCAATGCGTTGATCACCTTCAACACCCACGATCTCTCGACCTATGCCGGCTGGCGCTCGTTTGGCGATCTCAAGGTCAAGCGTTCGCTCGGGCTCGATCCCGGCGAGAGCGACGACGCGCGCTGGCATGCACTGGCGATGCTGGACGATGTGCTGCGCCACCACGGAATCGATCGCAACGATCTCACTTCGGTGGCGCATTTCATGGCGCGAACCAAATCCCGGCTGCTGGCGATCGCTTTGGAGGACCTGCTTGGCCTGGTCGACCAGCCCAACATCCCCGGCACCATCGACGAGCATCCGAACTGGCGGCGGCGGCTTCCGGTGGCGCTGGAAGATATCGCGGTGGCGATCGATGTCGAAGCTCTCAGGGCTGCGACCCGCGAGCGATCGCACGCCGCGGCTTAACGTAACCCCGGTGACCGACGTTGTCGTGCCGAATAGAAGATTATGGCTTGATCGGCGACTGCGAGACGGTGGCGCTGGTCGGCCGCGACGGCTCGATCGACTGGCTGTGCTGGCCGGCGTTCGATTCCGACGCCTGCTTTTCGGCACTGCTCGGCACCCACAAGCACGGCCGCTGGCTGATCGCGCCGGCGGACGACATCAAAAGCACGTCGCGTCGCTACCGTGACAATACGCTGATTCTGGAAACCCGATTTGAAACCGCGGATGGCACGGTTGACCTGATCGACTTCATGCCGCCGCGCGGTAACGCCTCCGACGTGGTGCGGCTGGTGCGCGGCGTGCGTGGCCGGGTCAAAATGCGGATGCAACTGGTGATCCGCTTCGCCTTTGGCGTCGATATCCCCTGGGTCAAGAAGAACGAGGACGGCTCCGGCCTGCTGGCAATTGCCGGGCCCAATATGACCGTGTTGCGAACACCGGTCGAGACCCGCGGCGAGGATCTTACCACGGTCGCCGAGTTCGACGTCGGCGAGGGCGAGACGGTGCCCTTCGTACTGACCTACGGGCCGTCGCACCTGGCAGTGCCGGACCCGATCGATCCGGACAAGGCCTTGCAGGCCACCGAAAAGTTCTGGGCCGACTGGTGCAGCCATTGTACTTATGACGGCATCCACTGCGACCTCGTCATGCGCTCGCTGATCACGCTGAAGGCGCTGACCTATGCGCCGAGCGGCGGCATCGTCGCGGCGCCGACGACCTCGCTGCCGGAAAAGCTCGGTGGAAGCAGAAACTGGGATTACCGCTTCTGCTGGCTGCGTGACGCTACCTTCACACTGCTGGCGCTCATGAACTCCGGTTACACCGAGGAAGCTGCCGCCTGGCATAACTGGCTGCTGCGCGCGGCGGCGGGCTCGCCGGCCAACATGCAGATCATGTACGGCATCATGGGCCAACGGCGGCTGCTGGAATGGGAGGCTGGCTGGCTGCCCGGCTACGAGGGCGCACAGCCGGTGCGGGTCGGCAATGCCGCGCATGCGCAACTGCAGCTCGACGTCTACGGCGAACTGATCGACGCGTTTCACCAATCGCGGATGGCGAAGCTCGAACTCGATGAAAGCAGCTGGGCGCTGGAATGCACCGTGCTCGAGCATCTCGCCGAGATATGGGACCAGCCTGACCATGGCATATGGGAGCGCCGCGGCGAAGGCCGGCATTATGTCTCCTCAAAGGTGATGACCTGGGTTGCGTTCGACCGTGGCATCAAGAGTGCGGAGACATTTGGCTTCAAGGCGCCGCTTGCGAAATGGCGGAGCTTGCGCGAGGCCATTCATCGCGACGTCTGCGAAAAGGGCTTTGATACCGCGCTCAATTCGTTCGTGGAGTCCTACGGTTCAAAGCTTCTGGATGCCAGCATCTTGATGCTACCATCGGTCGGATTTCTGTCGCCGTCCGACCCACGCGTGCGTGGCACGCTTGACGCGATCGAGCGTCACATGATGCGCGACGGCTTTGTGCTGCGGCACGATCCGCGTGAGGTCTCGGACGAGACGCCGCCGATCGAGGGTGCATTTCTCGCCTGCAGTCTCTGGCTCGCCGATGCCTTTGTGCTGGCGGGCGAATACGACAAGGCGCAAGCGCTGTTTGATCGCGTCGTCGCGGTCGCCAGCGATTTGGGACTATTGGCCGAGGAATTCGATAGCGTTGCCGGCCGCCAGACCGGTAACTTCCCGCAGGCGCTGACGCATATCGCGCTGATCAACACCGCGCATAACCTCAGCGCGGCGAAGCAATCGACCGGGAAGCCGGCGATGCAGCGGTCGAAGTAGCGTATGATCTGCCCGATCCCGACGGGAAAGTTGTCATCACCCGCCTTGTGCGCAATTGCTTACTGGGGCGGGTGATCCAGTATTCCAGGGACGCTAATGATTAAATCGATAGACCGCGGCGTACTGGATACCCGCATGCGTGGGTATGACGGCAATGATTTGGAGTGCCCGATGACGTGGAGGCCGCTCACGGCCTCCACGTCGCCTCGGTCCGCCGAAAAAGTGGTCACGCGAGCCGGCACCATCTACGCCGTGGCAGGCTCGGGCTGGGGGAGCCTGCCGCCTTGGGAGGGGATGCGGCGCCGGATACCGGCTCGCGCTAGCCGGCTCACACCAGATGCAAATCAGCAAGGGAGTGAAACGCGGCAAACTGGGCATGGAAATCGAAGCCGGCGGGCACGGGCGGGGCATCGGCCTGCGATGGCGGGCCTCCGAACTGGCTCGGCGGATTCAAGGGGAACATGAAAGTATTGACGGCAAGCCCGTTGAAGGTCGCAGCGACGTGATCGAGGTCGGCGTGATTGCCGGCGAGATCGACGAAATTCGAGCCAAAGACATTCACACCCGTGACCGCCAGCGCCGACGTTGGACTGTCGTGCGGCGAAACGATGTAGTCGAACACCAGCTTCGAGTGGTCGCCGAGCAGCGCGCTTGCCGCCGCGTTGTAGACCGCCAGTCCGCCATCGTTCAGCGTCAGCGCGGGGACGCCATCGGTGACGTTGACGGCTTCGTCGAACGCGAGCGTGAAATGCACGACCGAGCCGGGAAACTCGGTGCCGCTGCCGGGCGAGGCGGTAATGTTGGTGACGTGCGGGGGCGTCGTGTCGCCCGCTGCCGCGAAAACGAAATCGTCGGCGGAAAGATCGGCCTTGTTCACGTTCAACAGCAGCAGCGTGTCGCTGTTGCCGAAGTCGATCGCCGTATGTGCCCCGAGCTGGGCGGTATGCGCGAGGATGTCGGCAAAGCTGTGGATCCCGGCGGCTGCGAACGCTCGTACGTCGATCTTGTCGGGCGTACCGGCGCCGGCGGTGAAATCGGTAATGTTATCCGCCGAGCCGCCGGGCTTGAATACGAACAGATCGTCCCCCGCGCCGCCGGTAAGCACGTCGTTGCCGCGACTCCCGGTGATCACATCGTCACCGGCGCCGCCGTCGATCGCGAGCTTGATCTGGCCGATGGCGAGGCTGGAGGCGTCGATGCTGTCGGCGCCGCCGAGCCCGTTGACTTGCAGCGTGTCGTTGGCGGCCTCCGCGCCGTTGATCGCGACTTGCGCGGTGAGGCCGTTGACCAGAATATTCGCGCCGCTCTGGGTGATACTGATGGTGTCGGCGCTGCCGCCGGCGTTGACGATCATGGTGTCGGCCGCACCGTCACCGCCGCCTCCGGTCGCCGAGAGATCGATTGCCACCTGTCTGACGTCGGTTCCGGTGAGGTCGTTGACGGTGATGGTGTCGGCGCCGCCGAGCGCGTGGAACGCGATCTTCTCGAAGCCGCCGAGATCCATGGTGATGGCGGCGACGTCGCGGGTGAACAGCACGTGGGTGCCGTTGGCCGAGATATCGATATGTTCGGCGGCATTGGAGCCGTTGAATTGCAGCGTGTCGAAGCCGCCCTGGCCCTCGACCGTGTCGCTGCCGTCACCGGGATTCCAGACGAAGGTATCGTCGCCGGTGCCGAGAAACGCCACGTCGTTATCGCGCCCGCCATTGACGATGTCGTTGCCGGAACTGCCGAGAATGACATCGGCGCCGTCGCCGCCGTTGATGGTGAGGCCGATCTGTCCGGCCGCAAGCCCGGAGGCGTCGATGATATCGGCGCCTCCGAGCCCGTTGACGACGAGCATGTCGCTCGCCTCCTGGCCGCTGATCAGGACCTGTGCGGCAAGGCCCTCGACCAGGATGCCCTGGCCACTTTGGCTGATGATGATGTGGTCGGTATTATTGGTGCCGTTGAGAGTAACCGTGTCGTTGCTGCCGTCACCCCCTCCGCCCGACCCGGACAGATCGATCGCGACCTGCTGCAGGTCGGTCCCGGTGAGGTCGTTGACGGTGATGGTGTCGGCGCCGCCCAGGGCGTGGAAGGCGATCTTCTCGACGCCGTTGAGGTCCATCGTGACGTTCGCGACGTCGCGGAAGAAGCGGACACGCGTGCCGTTGGCGGAGATATCGATGTTCTCGGCGGCATTGGAGCCGTTGAAGATCAGCGTATCAAAGCCGCCCTGGCCTTCGACGGTGTCGCTGCCGTCGCCGGGATTCCAGATGAAGGTGTCGTCGTCGGCGCCGAGCAAGGCTGTGTCATTGCCGCGGCCGCCGGTGACGGTATCGTTGCCGCTGCCGCCGACGATGACATCATCGCCCGCGCTGCCAATGACCACATCGTTGCCCGCGCCGCTGTCGATGGAAAGGTTGAACTGGCCAGCGGGGAGGGCGGAGGCATTAATGGTGTCGTCGCCGTCGAGCGTGTTGATCTGCAGCGTGTCGTTTGCCCCCTCCTGTCCGGTGGTCGAGATCTGGGCAGCGAGGCCGTTGACCAGGACGGAAGAGCCGCTCAGCGCCACGGTGACGTGGTCGGCGACAGCGGTGCCGTTGACAATAACGGTATCGGCCGCTCCGTCGCCGCCACCTCCGGTGGCCGCCAGATCGATCGCGATCTGTGTGGCGTCGGTGCCGGTGAGGTCGTTGACGGTGATGGTGTCGGCGCCGCCCAGCGCGGAAAGCGCGATCTTCTCGACGCCGTTGAGGTCCATGGTCACGGCGGCGACGTCACGGAACAGCCGCACGCGGGAGCCGTCGGCGGAGATATCGATATGCTCGGCGGCATTGGAGCCGTTGAATTGCAGGGTATCGAAACCGCCCTGGCCTTCGACGACGTCGCTGCCGTCGCCGGGATTCCAGATGAAGGTGTCGTCGTCCGCGCCGAGCAGCGCGGTGTCGTTGCCGCGGCCGCCGTTCACGATGTCGTTGCCGTCGCCGCCGATCAGGAAGTCAGCGCCGTCACCGCCGATGATGGTGTCGTTCCCGGCGCCCCCATCGAGCGTCAGCGCGATCAGCGCGGCGAGGCCATTGGCGGCCGTGATGGTGTCGTTGCCGCCACCGGCGTGGAGAACGAGATTTTCCGTGGTGCCGATGTCGAGCGAATAGGGCGTCGGACTGGTCTCGTCGAATCGCACGCGCGTGCCGTTGTTGACGATGGTGAAAGTCTCGGCGGCATCGCTGCCATTGACCTCCAGCGTATCGGTGCCCGCGCCGCCTTCGATCAGCGCGGTGCCGTCACCGGGGTTCCAGATCACCGTGTCGTTGCCGTCGTCGCCGAAGACCTGAATGAGGCTGGTATTGGCTGGCGTCGACGGACCGCCCGCGACCGGGACCGCGCCACCATTGATCAGCAGGTTCCCGGCGGCGTCGCGGTCGGCGGCGATGGTGTTGTCCAGCGTGTCGCCGTTGATGGACAGGATTCCGGCAGATTGGGTGGCGGTAATGGCCATGGCAGAAATACTCCATATGAAAAGCGGGCGGGGGCAGTCGTTCAGCAATCGATCCGCAGGTGTCGAAATAACTGGATCGGAAAACGTCCAAAAAATTCGGCGGCGGAGAGCCACAAGAGCGTGTTCGGGGCGCGAAGGCTTGGAGGATTCCTCGATTTATCCTTCATGCGCCCTTGAGACGGCATGCGGTTCGCCGGGCGTCGAGAACTGTCTGCAAATAAAGGGTTTCTTCAATCGCGAAGCGGTGATCGAAACCACTATGCGATGAGAAAAATGTGATGAGGGTCGGGGAATAAAATGCGTGCGTGAATTTGTTCCGAACTGGAACAATTCACTCGGACTATGTGAGCTTCAGCACAGTCTCCATTGCCGCGGCAAAACCGTCACGCTCGTTGCTGTCGGTCACATGAGTCGCGCGTTGCTTGACGTCGTCGGTGGCATTGCCCATCGCAAACGACACGCCGCTTCTGGCGAACATGGCGAGATCGTTCTGCATGTCGCCGATGGTCGCGACCGCGTCCGTGGAGATGCCCAGTCGCCTGGCCATGGCCTCGACGAAGGTTCCCTTGTCGCAGCCGGGCGGCGTGACGTCGAGGTAGTAGGTCTGCGAACGCACGGCGACGGCCTGGTCGCCGACGGCCTGTTGCATCGCGGCTTCGCAGCGCTGCAGCAGCGGCGCGTCCGAACTGGCGCCGACGATCTTGCAGGCGCCGGTCATGTAAGGCGTGAAATCCGCGACGATTGCCGGATCATGCTTGATCGCCCGCTTCTCGTGGGAGACGTACTCGCCGTCGGGGTTGCGCGTCAGCCATTGGTCGTTGGTGAACAGCCAGATATCGACGTCGAATTCGGTGAGCAGGTCAATGCTGCGTTGTGCCGTCGCCGGCGGGATCACATGCTGCTCGATCGGCTTGAGCTGCGCATCGACGATGGAACTCCCGTTGAAGGCGCCGATCGGGAGTGTGATCGCCAACGGCTCGATCAGAAAGCTCATCCCGATCGTCGGCCGGCTCGAGACGATGGTGAAGCCGATGCCGGCGTCACGCAGCTTGGCAACGGCGCGCTTGTTGGCTTCCGACAGAACCTTGCTTTTGGGCAGCAGGGTGCCGTCGACATCGGAAACAACGAGCGAAATGCGGGTCATTGGGCAGCGATATCCAGTTGGCGGATGATGTCGTTGATGATGGCGTCGACCGGTGCGTCGATCGAAACCGTGACCGGCCGCTCGCTCGGCTGTGGCGGTTCCAGCGTCTTGAACTGGCTGTCCAGCAGCCCGGACGGCATGAAATGACCCTTGCGTGCGGCGAGCCGCTTCGCGATCAGGTCCTGGCTGCCGTCGAGGAAGACGATGCGAACGTCGTCGCGGCCATGCACGAGGATGTCGCGATAGGCGTGCTTCAGCGCCGAACAGGCGACAACGGCGCGTTGTCCGGCCGCCGAGAGGCGATCGATCTCGCCGGCGATCGCCCGCAGCCACGGCCAGCGGTCTTCATCGGTGAGCGGGTGGCCCGCGCTCATCTTGGCGACATTGCTGGCGGGGTGAAACAGGTCGCCGTCCACGTAGCGCCAGCCGATGCGTGCGGCGAGATGTTCGGCAACCGTGCTCTTGCCCGAGCCGGAGACGCCCATCACCACCAGCGCGCAGGGGATCTCAGTGCCCACGAAAATTCTCCGGCAGCGCGGCTTGATCGACCAGCCAGATGGTCTCGCCGATGGAGTTCGCGCGCGCGGCCGGGAGGTCCTCACCGGCCAGCACGCGCGTCAGGATCGCGCGCTTGCCGGCGCCCGCGACCTCGAACAGCATTTCGCGGCAGGAGGTCAGCGTGGGCAACGTGAGAGTGACGCGGGGGACGAACGGCTCGACATTGGCCTTGGGCACGCCGACGACCCAGCGCGCGGTTTCATCGAGCGCGGGATATTCGGGAAATAGCGACGCGGTATGCCCGTCGGGGCCGACGCCCATCAACACCAGATCGAACAAGGGGTGCGCAGGATCAAGCGTTTCAGCGCCATAGAAGCCTTTCAGGTCGGCCTCGTAGAGCGCGGCGCTGCGATCGGGATCGGCGGGGTCGGCGGTTTCCGTCGGGATCGGATGGATATTCGAAGCCGGCGCGCAGTGATCCAGAAATGCCGTTCGCGCCATGCTCATGTTGTGGAGCGGATCGCTTGCCGGAACGAGCCGTTCATCGCCGATGAACCAGTGTACGCGCTCCCACGGGATCTTGCCGCGGTAAGCGTCCGTCGCCAGTAGTTGGTAAAGCTGTTTCGGGCTCGATCCACCGGTGAGGCAGATGGCGATGCGGCCGGTATTGGCAGCTATCCTTGCCGTCAGGCGTTCGGCGGCAGCCTTCGCCAGCGCCGCCGGATCGGCAACCGTAACGACATGTCGATTGTCGTTTCCGGCCATCCGCTAACCCAGCATTCGCCAGCTTCGGCCGTCCCGTTCCAGCAGTTCGTTGGCCTCCTCGGGTCCTTCGCTGCCGGGCTCGTAAACCTTCAGCCCCTTGGGGCCGGCCTTCTTCCAGGCATCGAGGAACGGCTGCACCGCCTGCCAGCCGGCTTCGACGCTGTCGGCGCGCTGGAACAGGATATTGTCGCCGATCATGCAGTCGTAGATCAGCGTCTCGTAGCCGGTCGAAGGCGCGGCCTGGAAGTAATCCTTGTAGCGGAATTTCATCTCGACGCCGTCAATGTTGATGTTCGGCCCCGGTACCTTGGTGTTGAACTGCAGCGTAATGCCTTCGGTCGGCTCGGTCGAGATGATGAGATAGTTCTGCGACAGTCGGTCCACCGGTGTATCGCGGAACATCGCGAACGGCGCCTGCTTGAACTTGATCGCAATTTCGGTGCGCTTGATGCCGAGCGCCTTGCCGGTGCGGAGATAAAAGGGAACGCCGGCCCAGCGCCAGTTGTCGATGGTCAGCTTCAGCGCGGCGTAGGTTTCGGTGGTGCTGCCGGGTTTGACGTCAGGAGTCTTGCGGTAATCGTCGATCTCGGTGTCGCCGACCTTGCCGGCGCGATATTGCCCGCGCACCGAATTGCGCAGCGCCTCTTCCTCGGTCTGGGTCTGGATCGCCGCCAGTACCTCGGCCTTTTCGGAGCGCACCGCGCGCGCATCGAACTTCGCAGGTGGCTCCATCGCGACCAGCGACAGCAACTGGAACAGATGGTTCGGCACCATGTCGCGCAGCGCGCCGGTGACGTCATAGAAACTGCCGCGATGGCCGACACCGAGCTTTTCGTCGACCGTGATCTGGATGTGGTCGATGTGGTTGCGATTCCAGATCGGCTCGAACATGCCGTTGGCAAAGCGCAGCACCAGAATGTTCTGGACGGTTTCCTTGCCGAGATAGTGATCAATCCGGTAGATCTGGTGCTCGTCGACGAGCTTCAGCAGCTCGCTGTTGAGCGCTTTCGCCGAGGCGAGGTCGGTGCCGAACGGCTTTTCGACCACCAGCCGTCGCCATACGCCGTTCTCGGCGAGCATGCCGGCGCGACCAAGCTCCTTGCTAATGGGCAGGAACGCGTTCGGCGGCGTCGCCAGATAGAACAGCCGATTGCCTTCGGTCTGCTGTTTGGCCTCGAGTTCATCGAGCTGCTTGGCCATCGCATCGAACGAAGCCGGATCTTTCGGGTCGGCTTCGATACATGTCAAACATCCCAGCAGGCGCTGGGCGATGGCATCGTCGACCTTCCGGGTAGCGTATTTGTGCAGGCCTTCCATCAGGCTATCGCGCAACTGGTCGCTCGACATGCCCTTTCGGGCGATACCGACGACGCAGAACTTTTCGGGGAGGAGATCGCTCGCCGCCAGATTGTAGAGGGCGGGGACCACCAGCCGGTGCGCGAGGTCGCCGGTGACGCCGAAGATCACGAACGAGCAGGGGTCGGGTTTGGTCTGTGTCTGTTTACCAACTGCCATGCATCACGCCTTCGCGCCCGGCTTCTTCGGCGGTTCCTTGTGGCCGCCAAAACCTGCACGCATCGCCGAGAGGATCTTTTCCGCGAAGGTGTGTTGCTTGCGCGAGCGAAAGCGCGCGTACAGCGCCGCTGTCAGCACCTCCGCCGGCACCGCCTCATCGATCGCGGCGTTGACGGTCCAGCGGCCTTCGCCGGAATCCTCCACAAAGCCGGAGTAATTATCCAGCGTGTGGTTTTCGGCCAGCGCCGAGGAGGTGAGGTCGAGCAGCCAGGACGGGATCACGCTGCCGCGCCGCCATACCTCGGCGATATCGGCAATATCCAGGTCGAAGCGATGCTCGGCGGGGAGGGCGTCGATATTGGCGCTCTTCAGGATGTCAAAACCTTCGGCATAGGCCTGCATCAGGCCATATTCGATGCCGTTGTGGATCATCTTGACGAAGTGCCCAGCGCCGGACGGGCCGGCGTGGATATAACCCTGTTCGATGCGGGGATCGCGTCCGTCGCGGCCTGGTGTCAGCGGGATGTCGCCGATCCCCGGCGCCAGCGTCTTGAAGATCGGATCAAGCCGGTCGACCACGCCCTTGTCGCCGCCGATCATCATGCAATAGCCGCGCTCGATGCCCCATACGCCACCGCTGGTGCCGACGTCGAGGTAATACAGGCCCTGCTCCTTCAGCGTCTTGCCGCGGCGGACGTCGTCCTGCCAGAACGTGTTGCCGCCGTCGATGATGACGTCGCCGGGCTGCATCAGTTTTGCCAGCGCTTCGATGGTTGTCTCGGTGATCTTGCCTGCGGGCAGCATTACCCAGGCGGTGCGCGGCTTCTCCAGTTTGGCGACGAAGTCTTCCAGCGACGAAGCGCCCGTGGCGCCTTCAGCGGCGAGGCCTGTGACGGCCTTGGCATCCTTGTCGTAGACCACGGCGGTGTGGCCGTTCTTCATTAGCCGGCGGACGATATTGCCGCCCATCCGGCCGAGGCCGATCATGCCGAGTTGCATTCGCGTGGCTTTCCTAGTTGAGCGCTTCGGAGATCGCAGCATCCAGCGCAGCGAGCGCTGGCCCGATGTCGCCCTTGAGATGGACACGCAATGCGCGCCGGCCGCGCTCGGTGAGCACGTCAAAATCGCCGCGCGCCTGCGCTGCCTTGATGATGCCGAAGCTGGCCTTCTGGCCCGGCACCTTCAAATCCCTGGCGTCATCGGCGGTGATCTGCAGGAACACGCCGCTGTCGGGCCCGCCCTTGTAGGCCTGGCCGGTCGAGTGCAGGAAGCGCGGACCGAACTCGGCGCAGGTCGCGACGTGCTGCGTGTCGCGCACTGCAAGCCGCATTTTCTGCAAGCTCCCGATCGAGCCGGGGTTGCGAGCGATATAGGCCAGCAGGGCGACATAGTCGCCGTCGCCCGAGCGCGAGAGATGCGCCTTGATCCACGAGCCGAGGCTGCCATTGGCGCCGGCCTTGCGCAGCGCCGCGACGTTGGCATCATCGGTATAGAGATCGGCTTCGGTCGTGGTCATGACCGGCGTCTCCGCAGGCAACGCGCCCGATTTCTCGAACGCATTGGTCAGCTCACGGGTCTTGATCTTGGCGGCCTCGACGTCGGGCTGGTTGAATGGGTTGATGCCGAGCACGGCGCCGGCCACTGCGGTCGCCATTTCGAAGCGGAAAAATTCCTGGCCGAGATGGTCGATCGACTTCATGACGATGCGGACCACGGGATGTCCGGCGGCTTCCAGCGCGGCGAGTCTGCCGTCATGCGAAGCGTCATCATCGCCTTCGACCCGGATGTCGATGAAGAAGCGGTCATTGCCGTAGGTTTCAGGAGTACCCAGCGTTTCGCCGTCGATTGGGATCAGGCCTTTGCCTTCCTTGCCGGTGGATTCGGCAATGAGTTGTTCGGCCCAGGCGCCGAAGTCGGCGACCTTCTTCGACGACGAAATCGTCACCTTGTCGCGGCCTTCGAGGCCGGCGAGGCCCATCGCAAGCCCAAGCTGCACGCCGGGGTTTTCATGCGGGGGCACGTCGGCACCGCAGGATCGCATCATCGAAAGCGTATGCTTGATCAGGCTCTTGACGTCGATACCGGCGGCAGCCGCCGGCACGAGGCCAAACGGCGACAGCACGGAATAGCGCCCGCCGATGGTGGGGTCGCCGTGGAAGATGCGCGCAAAGCCCTGCTTGGTCGCGACCTTCTCCAGCGACGAGCCGGGATCGGTCACCGCGATAAAGCGATGCCCGGCCTTGTCCTTGCCGATCGTTTTGGAAACGCGATCGAAGAAATAATCCTTCATAGCGTTCGGCTCGGTCGTGCCGCCGGACTTGCTGGAGACGATGAACAGCGTGTGAGCGAGATCGATCGTCGCTTCCATCGCGCGCACCTGCGCCGGGTCGGTGGAATCGAGCACATGCAGTTTCGGAAAGCCGGATTTCTTCGCAAATGTCTCCGCCAGCACTTCGGGTCCCGAACTCGATCCGCCCATGCCGAGCACCACGGCATCGCTGAAATTCTGTCCCTTCACGCGGCGGGCAAAGTCCTCGTAGTCGGCGACGTCGGCGGTCGCAGGACTGGTGAGCCAGCCCAGCCACTTGTTCTCGTCGTCATTGCTCCAGACCGACTTGTCCTTGTGCCAGAGCCGGCAAATCCTTGCGTGCGCGCGCCAGTCCTCGGTGCTCTTCTCGACGGCCTTCCTGATGCCGTCACCGAGCGCGAAATGCGCGCCATCGAGGCCGCCGCTGAGCGAGGCCGCGCGCTTGTGCGCGACCGCGCCGTAAAGCTTGTCGGCGGCATCCGCAAATTGCTTGACGCCGTCCTTGACCAGCTCTGTGGTGATTGCATCGAGCGAAACACCGGACTTGTCGAGGTCTTCGAGCACGCGGGTTGCGTCGTCGATATTTTCCTCGAGGCTGTCGCGCACCTTGCCGTGGTCGCGGAACGCATCGAGCGTCGCAGGCGGCACGGTGTTGACGGTATTGGGGCCGATCAGCTCCTCGACATAAAGGACGTCGCTGTAGTCCTTGTTCTTGGTGCCGGTGGACGCCCACAGCAGCCGCTGCGGTTTTGCACCTTTGGCCGCGAGCTTCTCCCAGCGCGGGCCGGCGAACAGGCGCTTGTAGTCCTGATAGGCCATCTTTGCATTGGCGATCGCGACCTTGCCCTTCAGCGCGGAGAGCCGTTCCTTCTCGCTGGGGTCGTTCGCCTTGGCGATCTTCTCGTCGAGCTGCTTGTCGACGGCCGAATCGATGCGGCTGACGAAGAACGAGGCGACGCTGGCGACATGGGAGGGATCGCCGCCCTCGGCGACGTATTTCTCGAGACCCGCGATATAGGCCTCTGCCACCTCGCGATAGACCGCTTGCGAGAACAGCAGCGTGATGTTGATGCTGATGCCTTCGCCGGTCAGGTGCTCGATCGCGGGCAGGCCTTCCGGCGTCGCCGGCACCTTCACCATCAAATTCTTGCGCTTGACGTCCTTCCACAGCCGCTCGGCCTCGACGATGGTCCCCTTGGTGTCCATCGCCAGATAGGGCGAGACTTCGAGGCTGACGAAACCGTCTTCGCCCTTCAGCGCGTCGTAAACCGGACGCAGCACGTCGGCGGCATGCTGGATGTCCTCGATCGCCACCGCCTCGAACAGGTCGGCGATCGAGCGGTCGCCCTTTTTCAGCGCCTGGCCGATCGGGCCGTCATACTCGTCCGAACTGCCGATCGCCTTTTCGAAGATCGCCGGATTCGAGGTCACGCCCTTGACGCCGTCCGTATCGATCAGCGCCTTGAGGTCGCCCTTGGCGACGAAGCCACGGGCGAGGAAGTCCAGCCAGACGGCCTGACCATGGTTTTCGAGTGCTTTGACGGGATTCATGATGCCTGTTCTGTTCGATCGGTCGATTTTCGGGTTCCCGGCAGCTTTCGGGGACGGGGCCGGAAAGTCAACAATTGGTTGGGCTTGGCGCCGGAGGGGGGCTCTATCCGGCTTGATAACGCAATAGGCACAGGATTGATCCCCGAGGACTAAACCTCAAGGGTCGCGCCAATCCTGCACAATTTTGTGACGGCAGTGCGCCCCTAATCAGGGCCGCAGATAGAGATAGCCCTGCGATTGCAGCTCGGCGATCCGGACCACACCGCCGCGGTCTGCTGCAATGAAGCCCGGCAGCAGATCCTTCAGCCCGACATTCTGCGATTTCATGGTGTTGCCGCAGGCGGCGAATTCGAGCCCGGCCTTGGAAAACTGTCCGACGCGCTTCGAGACGTCCGGGTTGGCGGACGCGGAATGGAACGCACGCAACGCCTGGCCGTGAACGACCAGCGCGATGGTGACGTTGTCAGGGCCGCCGACGCCGTCAAAATGGTTCTGGATGTTGCCGAGGACGAAGCTGACCTTGTCGAGGTCGCTGAGGTGGTAGACGACCTTCAGTCTGGCCGGCGCCGGTGTTTCAGTGGCAGCCGCCGCGCGTGAAGCGGCAAAGGCGGCACTGACGGCTGATACTGCGCCCCACAACATATTGCGCCGGTGCATGGCGGTCTCCTTACTTGCGCTTGAGTGCCGCAAGCTCCTTGCGGTCGGTCACCAGCTCGATGCATTCACGCAATTCGGCGCGATCGAGCCGGAATTTCGCGTCGTCATCGCCGGCAACCAGGTCTTCGGCGGTCTCCTCGGGCGCCGTATTGCGCTTCCAGATGCGAACCCGAGCGAGCCCAACGACGGCGGACTTGTCGTCCTTTGCCAGCGCCACGCCGAGGCCGCCGCCGTCGCAATCGACACCGCAGCCGAAACGGATCTCCTGGCCGGTATCCTCGGCAACGACATGGCCGCAATCGCCGAAGGACTCGAGGTTGGTGGACCGGCTGCGGTATTTGACGCCGAGACGGAACGAATAATTGAACGTGCTGGCGTCGGAGGGGATCTCCGCCGTCATCAGCAGTTTCATAGTGGAAACCTTCTGCTTCGGATGCTGCGCCAGGTGGGCGCTGTCGTACTTGCGGACGAAGCAGGCGTAGGATTTCGTTGTGGGCGTGGCGCCGAACATCCGGCTGTCGAACGCGTCGGCGGCTGATTTGTCGATGCCGTCTTCGTCGCGGCCTGCTGCAAGGGCTGACGAGGCCGTGGCGATGGAGGCGGCGACGACAAGAATGGTCGTGAGGGAAGCGAATTTCATGGCTATTCCCGGCATACGCGACATATCGGTCGCCCCAGCGTGCCAGTCCGGCACGGCGATGGGGTCGATCTGATCGATTAGTCGTGCGTAAAGCCGGGGGCGTTCAAACCGGTCCCCCGGATCCGGTCTAGCGCAGGCTGGCGTTGATCTTTTCCAGCGCCGAGGTGCCGGGGCAGAGATCGGCGGCTTCCAGCCTGTTCAGTGGCCGCTCGACGGTGTCGAGATGGGTATGCAGGTCTTCCGAGTCCGGATCGACATACAGCAGTCCGGTGACCACCTGGCCCTTGGCGGCGTGCTTTTGCAGGAAGGTCATCGCCGCCAGCCGGTCGTTCGGATCGTAGTCGGCGTCGATCTTGCGCAGCGCCAGCCGGGTGCCGTCGTGTTGCTCAACGACCTGCACCGTGCCCGGCGCGTAATCGACGGTGATCGGGTCGCGACCGGTGAGGACATCGAGCCGGTTGACCGCGTCGTTGTGTTCGCGGACGTAGTCAAAACTCTTGGTCGAGCCGGCATGGTTGTTGAACGCGATGCAGGGGCTGATGACGTCGATGAAGGAAGCGCCCTTGTGGCGGATCGCGGCCGCAATCAGCGGCACCAGCTGGGTCTTGTCGCCGGAGAAGCTGCGCGCCACGAAGGTCGCGCCCAGTTGCAGCGCGATCGCCACCAGGTCGATGGCGTTGTCGGTGTTGGTCACCCCCTTCTTGGACTTCGAGCCACGGTCGGCGGTGGCCGAGAACTGACCCTTGGTCAGGCCGTAGACACCGTTGTTCTCGACGATGTAGGTCATGTTGACGGCGCGGCGGATCGAATGCGCGAACTGGCCGAAGCCGATCGAAGCTGAGTCGCCATCGCCGGAGACGCCGAGATAGATCAGATCGCGGTTGGCGAGATTGGCGCCGGTCAGAACCGACGGCATGCGGCCGTGCACCGAATTAAAACCGTGCGAATTGCCGAGGAAGTAGTCCGGCGTCTTCGACGAACAGCCGATGCCGGAAATTTTTGCCACCCGGTGCGGCTCGATCGACAGCTCGTAGCAGGCTTCGATGATCGAGGCGGTGATCGAGTCGTGGCCGCAGCCGGCGCACAAGGTCGAGACCTTGCCCTCGTAGTCGCGGTGGGTATAGCCGAGATCGTTCTTCGGCAGGCCGGGATGCTGGAATTTTGGCTTTGCAATATAGGTCATGACACGGCCTTGCGGAGAGGGGTCACTTTCAGATGGTCCTGGTGGTCGCCGATGGCGTTGGCGATGAAGCGCGCGGTGATCGGCGTGCCGTCATAGTGCAGGATCGGCACCAGCCGAACCGGATCGATGCCGTTTTCGTTGACGATCAGCGAGCGCAACTGGGCGTCGCGGTTCTGCTCGACCACGTACACGAAGTCATGATCGGCGATGAAACTCGCGACGCTGGAGTGGAACGGGAAGGCGCGGATGCGCATGCGGTCGAGCTGGTGCCCGCGCGCTTCCAATAGACCAATGGCCTCGTCCATCGCCGGCGAGGTCGAGCCGAAATAGAGCACGCCGTATTTGGTCGGCTTGGCTGCATTGGCCTGCAACGGGCGCGGCACCATGTCCTGCGCGGTTTCGAACTTGCGCACCAGCCGCTGCATGTTGTCGGCGTAGACGGCGCCTTCTTCCGAGTAGCGCGCGTAGCGATCACGCGAAGTGCCGCGGGTGAAGAACGAGCCCTTGGTCGGGTGCGTGCCCGGATAGGTGCGGTAGGGAATGCCGTCGCCGTCGACGTCGAGATAACGGCCAAAATCACGGCCGGGCTCGTCGAGCATTTCCGCGGTCATCACCTTGCCGCGGTCATATTGGCGGGCGTCGTCCCACTTCAGCGGGCGGCACAGCCGGTGGTTCATGCCGATGTCGAGGTCGAGCATCACGAAGATCATGGTCTGTAGCCGTTCGGCGAGATCGAACGATTGCGCCGCGAACTCGAAAGCTTCGGCCGGGTCTTCCGGAAACAGCAGGACGTGCTTGGTGTCGCCATGCGAAGCATAGGCGCAGGCGATGATGTCGCACTGCTGGGTCCGCGTCGGCATGCCCGTCGAGGGGCCGGCGCGCTGAATGTTCATGATCACGGCCGGAATTTCCGCGAAGTATGACAGGCCGATGAATTCGGTCATCAAGGAGACGCCGGGGCCGGAGGTCGCGGTGAAGGCGCGCGCGCCGTTCCAGGACGCGCCGATCACGATGCCGATCGAAGCCAATTCGTCTTCGCCCTGAACGATCGCGTATTTCGCCTTGCCGGTCTTGGGGTCGTGCCGCAGCTTCTTGCAGTGACTGGTAAAAGCCTCCGCCACCGACGATGACGGCGTGATCGGATACCAGGCGCAGACGGTGGCGCCGCCATAGACGGCGCCAAGTGCTGCCGCGCTATTGCCTTCCATGAAAATGCGGTCGCCGACCTTGTCAGCCTTCTTCACCCGCAGCCCGAGCGGGCATTTCAGGTTCTGCAGCGCCCAGTCGCGGCCGAGCGCCAGCGCATGGACGTTGGAAGACAAGAGCTTCTCCTTGCCCTTGTACTGCTCGCTGAACAATTGCTCTATCAGCTTCGGGTCCATGTCGAGCAGGGCGCAGAGCGCGCCGAGATAGATGATGTTCTTGAACAGCTGGCGCTGGCGTGGATCGGTATAGGTCGAGTTGGTGATCGCGGTCAGCGGCACACCGATGACGGTGATATCCTCGCGGAATTTCGACGACGGCATCGGCTTGGTCGAATCGTAGAACAGATAGCCGCCGGGCTCGATCGAGGCGACGTCCTTGTCCCAGGTCTGCGGGTTCATCGCCACCATCAAGTCGACGCCGCCGCGGGCGCCGAGATGGCCATCTTCGGTCACCCGCACCTCGTACCAGGTCGGAAGTCCCTGGATATTGGAGGGGAAGATGTTGCGTGGTGAGACCGGCACGCCGTGGCGCAGGATCGACCGCGCGAATAGTTCGTTGGCGCTCGCCGAGCCCGAACCGTTGACGTTGGCGAACCGGACGACGAAGTCGTTTACGCTGCTGATCGGGCTTTGGACGGACATGATGTTCCCGCGTGAGTCATATCGATGAGGTATTTCTGCATGTCCCACGCACCGGTGGGACAACGCTCGGCGCACAGCCCGCAATGCAGGCAGACGTCTTCGTCCTTGATCATGACGCGTCCGGTCTTGAGGTCGCCGGAAACATAAAGCGCCTGGTCGTGATGCGGCGAGGGTGCCTTCAGCCGCTGCCGCAGATGCTCTTCCTCGCCGTTGTCGGTGAAGGTGATGCAATCCATCGGGCAGATGTCGACGCAGGCGTCGCATTCGATGCAGGCCGGCGCCGAGAACACCGTCTGGATGTCGCAGTTCAGGCAGCGCTGCGCCTCGCCGAGCGCCAGCTTGACGTCATAGCCGAGTTCGACCTCGGTGCGGATGTCCTTGAGCGCGATCACCTTGTCGCGATGCGGCACCTTGTAGCGTTGGTCGGCCGAGACGTCGTTGTCGTAGCTCCACTCGTGGATGCCCATCTTCTGCGACGAGATATGCACCTCGGGAAGCGGACGCTCCTTGATGTCCTCGCCGGACAGCATCTTGTGGATCGACAGCGCGGCATCGTGGCCGTGCGCCACAGCCCAGATGATGTTCTTCGGGCCGAATGCCGCGTCGCCGCCGAAGAACACCTTCGGATTGGTCGAGGCGAAGGTGGTCTGATCGACCTGCGGCATGTTCCACTTGTCGAATTCGATGCCGCAGTCGCGCTCGATCCACGGGAAGGCGTTCTCCTGCCCGACCGCCACCAGCACGTCGTCGCATTCGATGGTCTCATCCGGCTCGCCCGAGGGCACCAGGTTGCGGCGGCCCTTGGCGTCGTATTCGGGCTTCACCTTCTGGAAGGTGACGCCGGTGAGCTTGCCGTTGTCATGGGTAAAGGCGACCGGCACCATGTAGTTGAGGATCGGAATGTCCTCGTGGAGTGCGTCTTCCTTCTCCCACGGCGAAGCCTTCATTTCCTCGAAGCCGGAACGGACGACCACCTTGACCTGTTCGCCGCCGAGGCGGCGCGCGGTGCGGCAGCAATCCATCGCGGTGTTGCCGCCACCGAGCACGATGACGCGGCGGCCGATCTTCTCGACATGGCCGAACGACACCGAGGACAGCCATTCGATGCCGACAAAGATGTTGGCGGCGGCTTCCTTGCGGCCGGGAATGTCGAGCTCGCGGCCGCGCGGCGCGCCGGACCCGACGAAGACCGCGTCGTAATTCTCAGTCAGCAGCTTCTTCAGGCTGTCGATGCGATGACCGCCCTTGAACTCGACGCCGAGGTTGAGGACGTAATCGGTTTCCTCGTCGATCACCTGGTCCGGAAGCCGGAATTTCGGAATCTGGCTGCGCATCATGCCGCCGGCCTTGGGATCGGCGTCGAATACCGTGCAGTGATAGCCGAGCGGCGCGAGATCGCGGGCGACCGCGAGCGAGGCCGGACCGCCACCGACCAGCGCTATGCGCTTGCCGTTTTTCGCCAGCGGCGTCGGCATGCGGTGCTTGACGTCGTCCTTGAAGTCGGCGGCGACGCGCTTCAAGCGGCAGATCGCGACCGGTGTCTCCTCGACGCGGACGCGGCGGCACGCGGGCTCGCACGGGCGATCGCAGGTGCGTCCCAGAATTCCGGGAAATACATTCGATTTCCAATTGATCATATAGGCGTCGCTATAACGCCCCTCTGCAATCAACCGGATGTATTCGGGAACTGGCGTGTGTGCGGGGCAGGCCCATTGGCAATCGACCACTTTGTGAAAGTAGTCCGGCGCCGAGATATCAGTCGGTTTCATTCCTACCTTATCCGCGCCAGCGATTGGACCGCGGCCTTCATTTTGCCTGCGAACGCTTAGATGGCGTTCTTGTGGTTTTTGAATTGGATCATAGGCTTATCTTATTAGAGCCATTCCATATCAGGCACAAAGGCAATTTTGCGCGATCTTCAGCTTTCACGTGCTGCCGCGTGCGTGAACGTCAATGATGCAGTGCACATGTTGCGCTGCATTCCGAACCAATCGGAATTAGCTTCCCAAATCGCTCTTCGCGAGATCGAACATCAGTTTGTAGATGCCGCTGGATACCGTCTGCGATTTGAACGCGGCAAACCGCGCCGTGGCCGCCGGAACAGCGTTCACATCGGTGGCATCGATCAGCACGAACCAGTCGCCGGCGCCGGGATTGGGTGCGGAGGGATCGTCGGTGATCGGCCTTGACAGCGCCGGATCGTTCTCCAGCAGGTGCATGGAGATAATTCCGTCGAGCTTTGCGGGATCGAGTTGTTCCCGCAGCGCGCTGCGCAATGTGTCCTCGCCACCGGAAGCGGGACGCAGGCGGATGATGCCGAGCACGGCACCGCGGCCGATGCCGCGGCTGACCGTGATGCGCGCGACGCCGCGGATCATGTCCTTGAAACGGGCGATGTTGGCCTTCGACCACGCGGTCTGGTTGGCCAGCGCGGTGCGATAGGCCGCGCTGTCCAGCACTTCAAACGTTTCGGTGGAATAGAGGCTGAGATATTTCGGATTGCCCTGATGCGCGACATAGCGCCGCGCTTCGAGGAAACCTGGGATCGCAACGCGCTCTTCGAGATGTTCGCGGTCGTACCAGCGATTGAACTCGGCCTCGTCAGACGCACCGATGTTCATCGATGTCAGCAGCATGCCTTTTCCGGCGAGGGGCATTTGTATTCCTTTCGCTCTTTGGCCTCAGGATGAGGAGCGATGCAATCCTGGACGCCATGTCCGCGATCGCCTTCATCACGGCGTCGCGGACGCCGGGATCGTACAGCGTGTGGCCGGCGCCTTCGACGACGCGAATTTCGGCTTCATGCCAGACCGCGCCGAGCGCGTGCGAGGTCGCGGGCGGGCACAGCAGATCATAGCGGCCCTGCACGATGATGCCGGGAATGCCTTCGAGTTTTCCGGCCTCGCGCATCAACTGGTCCGGCTGCATAAAGCTGTTGTTGGCGAAATAATGCGCTTCCATGAACGGCGTCGCGGGCAGGGCGCGCGACGACGACAGATCAAGTCGGCTGTTCTTGGGCGTGTGTTCGGAAAGAATGCCCTCGGTCTGGCCCCAGGCGCGCGCCGCGGGGCCGTGCACGGCAGGGTCGGCATCGAGGATACGGCGAAAATAGGCGTCGATCGGCTGCGTGCGTTCGTTCTCCGGCAGCACGCTGAGGAAGTCGTCGTACAGCGCCGGGATAAAAGCGCGGCAGCACGTCGAGAAAGCCGTTTTCGATTTCCCGCATCGTGCCGAGGAACGTTGCGCGCAGCACGATGCCGCTGACGCGGTCGGGATGGGCCTGCGCATACGCCAGCGCCAGCGTCGCGCCCCAGGAGCCGCCGACCACCATCCAGCGTTCGAAACCGAACTTTTCGCGGATCACTTCCATGTCCGCGATCAGATGTTGCAGCGTGTTGGCGTCGCGGCCGCCCTTGGGACGGCTGCGGCCGCGCCGCGCTGGTCGAACAGCACGGCGTGAAAACGCTCGGGATCGAACAGCCGGCGATGGTCAGGCTGGCAGCCGCTGCCGGGCCCACCATGCAGGTAGACGGCGGGAACGCCGTCGAGGCGGCCGACGCTCTCGACATAGATTTCGTGGCCATCGCTGACGGAAAGTTGCTCCGAGGTCAGCGGTGCAAACGGATCGGCACGTTTGGATGATTTTCCGGCGTCGGCGTCAGGCGCCATGCTCGCCTTCCGTCTCCAGCGTGCCGCCGGCGAAATTGCGATAGAGGAAACGGTTGTTGGTCGGCGGCGGCCTCGGATGGCGGCGGCTTTGAAGATCTGCTCGTGCATCGGCGACAGCGTGCAGGCCGGATCGGTATTGCCGGCATCGCCGGTCAGCGCAAAGGCCTGGCAGCGGCAGCCGCCGAAATCGACTTCCTTGAACTCGCAGCTTTGGCACGGCTCGGGCATCCAGCCGGTGCCGCGATAGCGGTTAAAGGCTTCGGAGTTTTGCCAGATCCAGGCGATCGAATGATTGGAACGTACCGACTCGAATTCGAGCCCGGTGATGGTCTCCGCCGCATGGCAGGGCAGCATCTTGCCGGCCGGCGAGATGTTGAAGAACTGCCGGCCCCAGCCGCCCATGCATTTCTTCGGCCGCAGCGCGTAATAATCCGGCACGACGTAGTCGATCGCCAAAATGCCCTTCAGCCGCACGGCGGCTTCCTCGACGATGCGGCTGGTTTCCTCGATCTGTTCCAGCGTCGGCATCAGCGCGGCGCGGTTCTTCAGCGCCCAGCCGTAATACTGGACATTGGCGACTTCCAGCCGGTCGGCGTCGAGATCGACCGCCATCTGGATGATGTCGGAGAGCTGATGCAGGTTCTGCCGGTGCATCACCGCATTGACCGTCAGCGGCAGTTCGAGTTCGCGCGTCCATTTCGCGGCTTCGATCTTCTTCTCGTGCGCATTTCTTCAGGCCGGCGACGCGGTCGGCCACGACGGGCTCGTTGCCCTGGAAGCTGATCTGCACATGGCACAGTCCGGCATCGGCCAGCGCGGACAGCTTTTCCTTCGTCAGCAACACCGCCGACGTAATCAGGTTGCTGTAGAGCCCGACATCGGTGGCGTGCTGCACCAGTTCGACGATATCCTTGCGCGCGGTCGGCTCGCCGCCGGAAAAATGGATCTGCAGCACGCCGATTTCGGCGAGCTCGGTCAGAACCTTCTTCCATTCTTCGGTCGTGAGCTCGGTGCCGCCGCGATCGAGCTCGACCGGGTTGGAGCAGTAGGGGCATTGCAGCGGGCAGCGGTGCGTCAGTTCGGCGAGCACGGCCAGCGGAATGCCAAATGTCTCCGCCGTCGAGCGGCGCGATTCCAGAATCGCCAGCCCGTCATGCGGGCGCTGCCGCCGCCTTGCCGTCGGCGATCAGGTCACTCATGACGTCTTCTCGCGCGCTTCGGTGAGAAAGCCCTTGTCGGCGAGGTCCTGCAGCATCGCGACCACGTCGGTGGCGATCGCCTCGCGCGGCGCGGCGTATTTCGCGGCGAGCTGGTCGACCATGTCGGCGACGCTGCGGACGCCGTCGCAGAGCTGCAGCACTTCGACCGCGATCTCGTCCGGCGCCAGCACCCGTTCAGGCGCCAGGATCACCCAGACCTGCCGCGTCTCATCGAATTTCAGCCGGGTGTGGCGCGGCAATTTCGGCCGGCTCGCCTCGCTGACACTGATGTTGCGGCTCGCTGCCATCGATCTCAGTCGTCCCTTTGTGGCACGAACGCACCGGGCGGAATGTGGCCCTCGACATAGGCATGATACAGCGCGTCGAGCTGAACCCATAGCACATTGGTCTTGAAGATCAGCGCATTGCAGACCGCCTCGCGCTCTTTGGGCGTCGTGGCATGCTGCCTGACGTAGTCCAGCGCAAAATTGGCGTCGCGCGGCGCCTGGGTCAGGCGGCGGCTGAAATAGCTCATGATGTCAGGATTGACGAAATTGTAGTGCTGCAGCATCCCCGAAATGCGCTCTTCGTGCAGGTTCGGCGCGAACAGTTCCGTCAGCGAGGAGGCGATGGCTTCCAGCGGGCGTCTTGTCGCGGCAGAAATGCACATAGGCCTCCACCGCAAACCGCGTCGCCGGCAAAATGCCTTCGGTCGATTCCACATAGGCGCTGTCGAGGCCGAGCCCTTCGGTCAGCTTGAGCCAGCGATCGATGCCGCCTTCGTTGCCGGGATCGCCGTCGTGGTCCTCGATGCGGTGCCGCCACTCGATGCGGGTGGCGCGGTCGCGGAACCGCGAGATCACCATCGCGTCCTTCAGCGGGATCGTGCTCTGGTAATAATAGCGGTTCAGCGCCCAGGCCTGCACCTGGCCCTGGTTGAGCTTGCCGCCGTGCAGCAGCCGGTGGAACGGATGCAGGTTGTGATAGCGCGTCGCGCCGATGTGGCGGAGCATCGCTTCCAGTTCCTCGGCACTGTTGAGCGTGATGCCCTTGCCGATCGACAGCGCGGTCATTCCGGGTGCGGTCATTTCAGGTTTCGCCACGACGTTCACAGCGTGATCTCCATTCCGTCGGCCGGGATCTGCCAGCCGGCTCGCTCCGCGGCCTTGCGCTCGTCCGAGCCGTGCAGCAAGGCCGGGTTGGAGTTGTTGATATGCAAAAACACTTTTCGGCCGATGTCGAGGCCGGCAAGGCTTTCGATCGCGCCGTGATCGCCTGACATCGAGATGTGGCCCATGCCTTGTCCCGTCTTGTTGCCCAGCCCCGCCACGATCAATTCGTCGTCGCGCCACACGGTGCCGTCGAAGAACACCAGCGCCGCGCCTGATGAGCCTCGATTTGAGGTCGTCGGTCACGCGCGCGCAGGCGGCGAGGAAATAGAAGTACTTGCCGCTGCTCTTGTCCAGAATCCGCAAGCCCAGCGTGTCGCCCGCGCCGTCGGCGCCGGACGGATGCGCCTTGCCTTCGAGGTACCACGCGCCCTTGCCGGGAACCTCGAAGGGAAGAATTTCGATGCCGGACGGTGAACCGTCGGGCAGGGAGGGTTCGAACGCCTTGTCCACCTCGATCGGCTGGCGGCGCGACGTTCTTCTCGCCCAGCACATTAAAGATGCTGTTGGATTTCAGGATCGCAAGCACCCGCTCATGCGCATAGAGCGTGAAAGGCGAGCCCTCGCGCATCGACAGCAGTCCGGCGACGGCGTCGATCTCGCCGTTGGTCAGGATCACGCCCGCGATCGGGCTGTGCCGGAGCTGGCCGGCCTTGGGATGAAGCTGCGGCGTGACGATCAGTTGCTGGCGCAGGTCGGGCGAGGCGTTGATCAGAGAACCAGTGCGCGCCGTCGGCGCTGACCGCGATCGAGGCCTGGGTGCTCTGGAGTTCGGGATGTTCGGTTCGCGCTGTCCGGCACACCGGACATCCGCAGTTCCACTGCGGAACACCGCCACCTGCCGCGGCGCCCAGGACGACGACGCGAAGCATGATTCGTCTCCTGGAGAATTCAAAACGCGGGGTACAAACTTGCCGGCGGTCTCTAACCAAGTGATCTCTCAGCGATCCGGCTTGGAAACAACTTGGTACGAAAACGCCACGAGGTGGACACGGGCCCAGGACACACTCCCGCTATCGGGAACGTGTCAGGCCCGGAGGTCCACCTGCGTGAGATGTAAAGTGACGCTACCGCTTACTTGCGGGTCGCGCACATATACATGTTGATTTCCATGCCGACCGACACTTCGACGATTTTCGGTGCTTTCCAGGCCATTTGGCTCTCCTTTTGGTACCGGACGAACTCCGCCCTCGGAGATAAGGTACTGCGGATCGAAAAGTTCGCCAGTTAAATCTTTTGCATAAACCCTTGCGTGTTTATGCTGCAGTGCGAAAGGAATTCACGGAGTTGTGCGGCCGTCCCGGCTCAAAACAGCGTGGGATCAAGCGTTTCGCGGTTGTTCGCGATCGCCGCAAATGATGATTTTAACTGCAAGCGGAGCGCTGCCGGCTCCGGATAAAGAACTTGTGAGAATGGTGGCCTCCGGTTGCGGGGCCCAAGCTGGAGCCAGGATTTTCGCCGATGCCACGCTATTTCTTCAACACCCGTATCGGCGATGAGCTGATTTCCGATCCCGACGGTGAAGTGCTCAGGGATCCCGACCGCGCCTGGGAAATGGCGCGCGCCATGATCCGGGAACTGCTGAAAACCGAGGGCACCGACGGCGCGCTGCTGAACGCCACCATCGAAGTGACCGACGACGCAGGCGAGATCGTGCTGGAGTTTCCGTTCACGGAAGCGGTTCTGCTCGATACCCCCGACGGTCCGATCACCAAGCATTGACGCGGCGACATCGCTGCGCAACCGTCTTGCGCCTCGTCTACTCCGGCCGCGCACCTGTCTATTCCCGCCATGTTTCCGATTGCAAATGTACGGACAAATGTCGGAGACTGCCGTCCGGGAAAGCCACCGGCGCCGGCATTGCTTGCCTGCGCGAGGAAAACGGCTTCCGCCAGGGGAGAACGTCATGATGAGCTATTCGTCGGCATCGCGCAGCCTGTTGCTGGCCGGTGCTTTCTTCGGTGCATTCACATTGAGTGCTGTCGCCCAGCAGCCCGCCGCACCCGCGGCCGGTGCTGCGCCCGCGGCCGCGCCCGCCCCATTGCCTCCGGGCTCGCCGCATGATCGGGCGGCCCCGGACAATGAAGCCGCCGCCAAGCTCGCGCCGGTGGCGCCGCCGCCGCTGGCGGCGGCGCCGGACAAGCTGCCGACGGCGAAACTCAAGCTGCCGCCCGGCTTCAACATCGAGGTCTATGCCGCGGGCATGGCCAATGCGCGCTCGCTCGCGCTTGGCGACAAGGGCACGGTGTTCGTCGGCAGCCGCCTCGTCGACAAGGTCTATGGCATCGAAAACAAGGACGGCAAGCGGTCGGTCAAGGTGATCGCGTCCGGCCTCTATCGTCCGAACGGCGTCGCCTTCAAGGACGGCACGCTCTACATCGCCGAACTGTCGAAGGTCTCCAAGATCGACAAGGTGGAGGACAATCTCGACAGCCCGCCGAAGCCGACCCTGATCTACGACAAGCTGCCAAAGGACGAGGCCCATGGCTGGAAGTTCATCGCCATCGGGCCCGACAACAAGCTCTACGTTCCGGTCGGGCAGCCCGGCAACAACGTGCTGCATGACGAGGACCACGGCCAGATCCGCCGGATGAATCTCGATGGTTCGGGCGCCGAGGTTTATGCGCGCGGCGTGCGCAACACGGTCGGCTTCGACTGGAATCCCGAGAACAAGCAGATGTACTTCACCGACAACGGCCGCGACTGGCTGTCGGAGACGGTGCCGGAGGACGAACTCAACCGCGTCACCAAGGCCGGCGAACATTTCGGCGCGCCGTACTGCCTGCAGGGCAACATCATCGACCAGGAACTCGGCTGGGGCAAGGACTGCAAGGACTACACCGCGCCGGTCGGCCTGATGGGTCCGCACGTCGCAGCGCTCGGCATGCGGTTCTACACCGGCAGCATGTTCCCGAAGTCCTACAAGAACGCGATCATCGTCGCGCGTCACGGCTCGTGGAATAAATCGAACAAGCAGGGTGGTGACGTCGTCGTCGTCAAGCTGAACAAGGACGGCACCGTGAAGTCGATGGAGCCGTTCATCACCGGCTTCCTCGAAGACAACAAGTATGTCGGCCGCCCGGTCGACGTGATGCAACTGAAGGACGGCTCGATGCTGGTCTCCGACGACTGGAACGGCGCCGTCTATCGCATCACCTACGGCAAGCAGAAGGTGGCCGGGCAGAGTAAGCCGTCAAAAGGCCGTCATTGCGAGCGAAGCGAAGCAATCCAGCTGCTGCAAAGAAGCTGGATTGCTTCGTCGCTTTGCTCCTCGCAATGACGAAACTGGCGAAGTTGGCCGATGCGATAAGACAATAGCGGCTCTGGCGTTTGCCTTGATCGCAACTTCCGCCAGCGCCGAGACGCTCCAGGAGCGCTTCGTGCACTTGCCTCGGCTGTCACGGCGAGAAAGGCCAGTCCGAGACCGAGAACACGCCCTCGCTCGGCGGCCAGCAGGCGCCCTATGCGCTGATCCAGCTCTTCATGTTTCGCGAGAAGCTGCGCGTCTTCGAGCCGATGAACGAGATGGCGAAGGCGCTGACCGACGACGATCTCCGCACCTTTTCCGATTACATCGCCAAATGCCGAAGCCCGCGCCGCCGGCCGACGCCGGCGATCCCGCGCGGATGGCGAAGCGGCCAGGCGCTGGCAAAGCAGTATCTCTGCAACACCTGCCACAACGCCGATTTTTCCGGCAAGGAAAACGTCCCGCGGATCGCCAACCAGCGCGAGGATTATCTCGCCAAGACGCTCGGCGAATACAAGGACAACAGCCGTCACGGCTATGACGGCAGCATGGCCGACGTGATGGGTGCGGTGCCCAAAGAGCAGATCGCCGATCTCGCTTATTACATCGCCCACGTGCGCTGAAACCCTGCTCCGGGCCCCGCTGGCGCTGCCGTCCCGTCGGCGCTACAAGACGGGCGTCAAACGGGGTTTCAAATGCAGGATATCTGGCGTCTGTCGGCGGCCGATCTGGCCGGCTTGATCAAGTCGAAAAAGGTCTCGGCCAAGGAGGCGGCGACCGCGGCGCTGGCCCGGCTCGACGCGGTCAATCCAAAACTCAACGCCGTCATCGACCACAAGCCGGCAGAGGTGCTGGCGCAGGCCTCCGCCGATCGATGCCGCGATCGGGCGGGGCGAGGATGCAGGTCCGCTGGCGGGCGTGCCGATCACGGTCAAGGTCAATATCGACCAGGAAGGCTTTGCCACCACCAACGGGCTGAAGCTGCAGCGCGACGCCATCGCCAAGAGCAACAGCCCGGTGATCGACAATTTGCGCAAATCCGGCGCCGTCATTCTCGGCCGCACCAACTGCCCGGCATTTTCCTATCGCTGGTTCACCACCAATCTGATCCACGGCGACACCAAGAATCCGCGCGATCCCGGCATCACGCCGGGCGGCTCGTCCGGTGGCGCCGCGTCCGCGGTCGCGGCCGGCATCGGGCATATCGCCCACGGCACCGATATCGCCGGCTCGATCCGCTATCCCGCCTATGCCTGCGGCGTGCACGGCTTGCGGCCGACCTTCGGCCGGGTCGCGGCGTTCAACGCGGCGCTGCCTGAACGTCCGCCCGGTCCGCAGATGTGCGCGGTGTCCGGCCCGCTGGCGCGCACCATCGCCGATATCAGGATCGCGCTGACGGCGATGTCGGGCAGGGACGCGCGCGATCCCTGGTGGGTGCCGGCGCCGCTTGAAGGTCCCGCCGATGCCGAAGCGCGCCGCGCTGTGCCTCAACCCTGACGGCCTCGATCCCGTTCCGGAAGTGAAGGCCGCGGTGGCGGATGCCGCCAAACGGCTCGAACGCGCGGGATGGATGGTGGAAGAAATATCGAACACGCCGCCGCTGCGCGAGGCCGCCGAGATCAATACCAAACTGTGGCTCGGCGACGGCTATGAGGCGCAACTGGAAATGGCCGAGCGCGAAGGCGATCCCGGCGCGCTGGCCTGCCTGCGCGGCAACCGGTCAAAGGTGTTTCCGTTCGACGATGGGCGCTGTCGAAAGACGCTGACGCGGCGCTTGACGCTGACGCGCGAATGGCTGGCGTTCTTCGAGCGATATGCCGTGCTGCTGATGCCGGTGTCCGGCGAATTGCCGTTCCCCGATCAGCTCGACCGCAAGGACGAGGCGTCCTTTGCCCGGGTCTGGCATGCGCAAATGCCGCAGATCGGCATTCCCTTGATGGGCCTGCCCGGGCTAACGGTCTCCACGGGACTGGTGGGACGGATTCCCGTCGGCGTCCAGATCGTCTCCGGCCGTTTTCGCGAGGATCTCTGTCTCGCCGCGGGCGAGGCGATCGAGGCCGGCGGTACGCCGTCGGCGGCGATCGACCCGGCCGGCTAACTCTGAGAGAGCACGATGCCAGGCGTTTATGATTTTACGGCGCAGTCGCTCGCGGGCGAGGATGTTCCGCTCAAGCAGTTTGAGGGTCAGGTGCTGCTGATCGTCAACACCGCGAGCGCCTGCGGATTCACGCCGCAATACAAGGGCCTGGAGGCGTTGCATCGCGATTTGTCGCCGCGCGGCTTTGCCGTGCTTGGCTTTCCCTGCAACCAGTTCGGCGCGCAGGAGCCGGGCGACGCCAAAGCGATCGAGCAGTTCTGCGAGACCAAATATGACGTGACGTTTCCGATGTTCGGCAAGATCGACGTCAACGGCTCCGGCGCGCATCCGCTGTATCAATATCTCCGAAAAGAGAAATCGGGCCTGCTCGGTTCGTCGATCAAGTGGAATTTCACCAAATTCCTGGTCGATCGATCCGGCAAGGTGGTCGGGCGCTATGCGCCGACCGCGACGCCCGAGGGCATGCGAAAAGAAATCGAGGCACTGTTGTGAACGAAGCGAGCAAAACCATGAGCGACCAATTTCCCGACCGTCTCTCGGTCAATCCGAGCAGCCCGTACTACAATGAAGAGATTTTGGCGCGCGACGTCGGCATTCGCTTCAAGGGCGTCGAGAAGACCAATGTGGAGGAGTATTGCATCAGCGAGGGTTGGGTCCGCGTCACCGCCGGCAATGCCAAGGACCGCTACGGCAACCCGCTGACCATCAAGGTTCACGGATCGGTCGAGCCGTATTTCCGCGACAAGGCGTCGAACTGACGCGTTCTCTCCATTCGTCATTGCGAGCGAAGCGAAGCAATCCATACTTTCTTTGCGGATAGATGGATTGCTTCGTCGCTTCGCTCCTCGCAATGACGGCCAGGACAACGAAAGCCAAACCGCCATGTCCGTCCGCATCCTCGACGTCTGCGAAATCACCAAACCGATCTCCTCGCCGATCCGTAACGCCTATATCGACTTCACCAAAATGACGACGAGCCTGGTCGCCGTCGTCACCGACGTCGTGCGCGACGGCAAGCGGGTGGTCGGCTACGGCTTCAATTCCAACGGCCGCTACGGGCAGGGTGGTTTGATCCGCGAGCGCTTTGCGCCGCGGCTGAAGGAGGCCGATCCGAAGACGTTGCTCGATGCCAACGGCAGCAATCTCGATCCGGACAAGGTCTGGTCGACGCTGATGTCGAACGAGAAGCCCGGCGGCCATGGCGAGCGCTCGGTCGCGGTCGGCACCATCGACATGGCGGTGTGGGATGCGGTGGCGAAGATCGCGGGCAAGCCGCTGTTCGGGTTGCTCGCCGAACGCCACGGCCTCACAGCCAATCCGCGCGTGTTCGTCTATGCGGCTGGCGGCTATTATTATCCGGGCAAGGATCTCTCGGCGCTGCGCGGCGAGATGCGCGGCTATCTCGATCGCGGTTATAACGTCGTGAAGATGAAGATCGGTGGCGCGCCGATCGCGGAAGACGCTGTGCGTATCGAGGCGGTGTTGAAGGAGATCGGCAGCCAGGCGCAACTCGCCGTCGACGCCAACGGGCGCTTCGATCTGGAGACCGGCATAGCCTACGCCAAGATGCTGCGGGACTATCCGCTGTTCTGGTACGAGGAAGTCGGCGACCCCCTCGACTTCGCGCTGCAGGCGGCGCTGGCGGAATTCTATCCGGGCCCGATGGCGACCGGTGAGAATCTCTTCAGCCATCAGGATGCACGCAACCTGATCCGCTACGGCGGCATGCGGCCCGACCGCGACTGGCTGCAATTCGATTGCGCGCTGTCCTACGGGCTTTGCGAATACCAGCGCACGCTGGCGATGCTGCATACCCAGGGCTGGTCGGCGAGCCGCTGCATTCCGCATGGCGGCCACCAGATGTCGCTCAATATCGCGGCGGGCCTCGGCCTCGGCGGCAATGAGAGCTATCCGGATCTGTTCCAGCCCTATGGCGGGTTCCCGGACGGCGTTCGCGTCGAGAACGGCCATATCACCATGCCGGATCTGCCCGGCATCGGCTTTGAGGGAAAATCCGATCTCTACAGGGAGATGAAGGCGCTGGCGGCGTAAGCCGTTGCCCCTTAAAGCAACGCTTGGCGGCAGCAGGTCCGCGCCATTTACTTAATCGCTGAAGGATTTGCGATCGTGCACGACAACCGTTCCGCTTTACCCCAGCTCTCGCTTCCAAAGGACAAGATCCGGGTTCTGCTGCTCGAAGGCGTCAACGACAGCGCGGTGCAGTTGATCGAGTCCGCCGGCTATTCCAACCTGACGCGGCTGCCCAAGGCACTCGACGGCGATGCGCTGCACGAAGCCATCAAGGGCGTACATTTGCTGGGCATCCGCTCCCGCACGCAGATCACCCCCGAAGTTGTCAAGGCCGCGGATCGTCTGATTGCGATCGGCTGCTTCAGCGTCGGCACCAACCAGGTCGATCTCGACGCGGCGCGGCGGAGCGGCATTCCAGTGTTCAATGCGCCGTTTTCCAACACCCGCAGCGTGGCGGAACTGGTGATCGGGGAGATCGTCATTCTGCTGCGCCGGATCGTGTCGCGTTCCAACGGGGCCCATCAGGGGCGCTGGGACAAATCCGCCGACGACAGCCACGAGGTGAGGGGCAAGACGCTCGGCATCATCGGTTACGGCAATATCGGATCTCAGCTTTCGAACCTCGCCGAAGCGTTCGGCATGCGGGTCGTGTTCTACGATCATACCGACAGACTTCGTCACGGCAACACCGAGCCGACGGCAACCCTGCACGAGTTGCTGGCGCAGAGCGACGTCGTGACGCTGCACGTGCCGGAGACCCCTGCCACCAACAAGATGATCGGTCGCGAGGAAATCCGGGCGATGAAACCCGGCGCCTATTTCATCAACAATAGCCGCGGCTCCGTGGTCGACCTCGATGCGTTGGCCGAGGCGCTGCGGGAAGGCCGGCTACGTGGCGCCGCGGTCGACGTCTTTCCGGTCGAGCCGGGCTCGAACACCGAGCGGTTCGTGTCGCCGCTGCAGGGCCTGGAGAACGTGATCCTGACGCCGCACATCGGCGGGTCGACCGAGGAGGCGCAGGAGCGCATCGGGGCCGAAGTCGCGCGCAAGCTGGTCGACTACAGCAATTCCGGTTCGACCATGGGCGCGGTCAATTTCCCGCAGGTCCAGCTGCCGCCGCGGCCGTCGGGGACGCGGTTCATTCAGGTCCAGCGCAACCTGCCGGGCATGCTGGGGCGTTTGAACGAGGTGCTGGCGCGCCATGCCGTCAACATTGCCGCGCAGTATTACGAGACCGACCACGATGTCGGCTACGTGGTTCTCGACGCCGACGCTTCGGCGGCCGACAGCCAGCGCGTGCTCGCCGACATCCGCGCGCTCGAAGGCACCATCCGCGCCCGGTTGCTCTATGAGTACAAGGCCTGAGCCCGGCACGTCGCGCCGTCCCCGGATTTTTAGAATATGTTGAAACAGCGCGCGGGTGAGACGGCTGCGTCAATTCTTGCTCGCGCAGGCAGATGTGCGGGAAGTTGCCGGTTTTATTGGCTTTCTTGAACGATGCGGGTATTTAGAGTCGTTCCAGACAATCCGTCTCAGGTTTATTCCTCGGTCGCATAGAAGTTTTTCGGCGTGCGACATCTGGACGCAAGGGCGTCCGCTTCCCTACAGAAAGTTCATCGCCGTTGGGCACGGCGACGAATCGTTGGGGACGGCATCATGAAAAAAATACCGCAGACGAACCGCATCGGTTCGATCGCAAAACTCGCGCTGGTTTCGGCGAGCTATCTCGCGCTGAATGCCATGGGGACGATTTCGGAGGCGCAGGCGCAGACCGCGCCAGGCCAAGGCGCGGCATCATCGCTGCCGCCGGTCACGGTCACCGCGCCCGAGGCCAAGCGCCGCGCCAGCAATACGCCGGCCCGCGCCAACACCGGTGCGCGGAGCCGCCCGACGCAAACCGCGCGGCGTCCGGAGGTGGTTCCGGAAACAAAACCCTTTGCGGAGACGCATGACGCCCGCACCGGCACGGCAGGCTATTACGCCAACAGCACCTCGGTCGGAACCAAGACCAACACGCCGCTGCTCAACGTGCCACAATCGGTGGCCGTGCTGACCAAGGATTTCATCCAGGACCAGAGCACCCACAGCATCACCGACCTGACGCGTTACGTGCCGGGCGTGGCGATCCACCAGGGCGAAGGCAACCGCGACGAACTCGTGATCCGCGGCGTCGATTCCAGCGCCAATTTTTTCGTCAACGGCTTTCGCGATGACGTTCAGTACTATCGCGATATCTACAACGCCCAGAGCGTCGAGGTGCTGAAGGGCCCGGCTGCGTTGGTGTTCGGCCGCGGCTCCGGCGGCGGCGTGGTCAACCGCACGCTCAAGGAAGCCGATGGTAACCGGATCTACGAGGCCAGCGCCCAGACCGGTTCATGGGGCGACCGCCGCGTTACGCTCGACGCCGGCCAGGCCGTCAACGAGAACGTCGCGGTGCGGCTGAATGCGTTCTACGAGGGCAGCGATACGTTTCGCGATTTCGGGCATCTCGAGCGCTACGGCTTCAACCCGACGATGACGCTGAAAGTAGACGAAGATACCAAGGTCAAGCTGAGCTACGAACTCTACCACGACAGGGAAGTCGCCGACCGTGGCAATCCCTCGATCGGCACCGGCACGCTCGGCAACCCGACCGGCCCGTTTGCGCCTAACGGCAACATGTCGGCATTTTTCGGCAGCCCGCTCTACAACAACACCTACGCCGATATTCAGACCGGCATGGCTGTGATCGAGCATGATTTCGGCAACGGGCTGACGGTGAAGAACTCGTCGATGTACGCCGACTTCAACCGCGCCTACCAGAACGTCTACCCGGGCAGTTCGGTGACGCCGGCCGGCACCTTCACCTACAACGCCTACAATCACATCACCAACCGCGAAAACGCCTTCAACCAGACCGACTTCATCTACAAGACCTTCACCGGGCCGATCCACCACACCATCGCGTTCGGCACCGAGTTCGGCCGCCAGACCGGCATCGATCTACGCAACACCGGTATCTTCGCCAACACCGGCACCAATGTGGATACCGGCAATGCCTTCAGCCCGACCTATTTCGGGACCATCAACTTCATCCACCATTCCACGGGGACGAACAACGACAAGGTCACCACGCCGGATTCCTACAGCGTCTACCGGCTCAACATCCAGTCCGCCTACGCGCAGGACCAGATCGACGTCACGCGCTGGTTGCAGCTGATCGCAGGCGCCCGGTTCGATCGCTTCGATATGTCGGCCACCGACGAGAACACCGCCGTCTTCCGCCAGCGGACCGACGAGAAGGTGTCGCCGCGCGCAGCCATCATCGTCAAGCCGGTCGACAATCTCTCGATCTACAGCTCCTACAGCATTTCGTATCTGCCGTCGGCGGGCGACCAGTTCAGCGCACTCAACACCGGCTCGGCGCTGATTGCGCCGCAGAAGTTCGAGAACATCGAAGTCGGCGTCAAGTGGAACATCCTTCCAAAACTGCAATACTCCGCGGCGATCTACCAGTTGAACCGCACCAACGTGCCGCTGGCGATCGGCGGCGGCCTGTTCGCGATCAGCGGCAGCAACGTCATCAAGGGATTCGAGACGGCGCTGAACGGCTACGTCACCAACGATTGGCAGGCCACGCTCGGCTACGCCTATACCGACGCGCGCATCGGCAGCGACACCAACAGCTCGACCGCGGCCGTACCGCCGCCGCCGACCATCCTGAAGGGCAATCGCGTCCAGCTGGTGCCGTTCAACCAGGTCTCGCTGTGGAACAAGTACCAGTTCGATCCGATGTGGTCCGCCGGCCTCGGCGTCATCTACTTCTCGGATTCCTACGCGGCCTCGGACGATTTCGTCCGGTTGCCGGGTTTCGTCCGCGTCGATGCCGCCGTTTACGTCAAGATCAACGAGATGTGGAAGGCGCAGCTCAACGTCGAGAACCTGTTCAACCAGGGTTACTGGGCCTCCGCCGACGGCAACAACAACATCTCGCCGGGTCAAAGCCGCACCATCCGCGTCTCGGCGCGGGCGAGGTTCTAGAAGACGCCGTCCTTGCGAGCGAGGCGAAGCAATCCAGTCTTCGGCAAATAAAGTCTGGATTGCTTCGTCGCTTCGCTCCCTTGCACAAACGCTTCGCGTTTGTTGCCGGCAATGCCGGAGAAATTTACGACAGCCGCATGTCCAGCAGCCGTCGCCCTTCGGTCTTGAGCAATTTCTTCACCGCACTCGAAGCCGTGACTTCGCCGTCATTGGCATAGGCCTCGTGGTTCTTCTCGATGTCGTCGAGGCGGTAGAGGTAGTTGACCATGACGCCTGCGGATTCGCGCAGGCCCTTGGTCGAGAGGTCGCCGAGCCAGTCGATCCGCTCCAGCCGCGCGCCGTTGCCGATGTGGAAGCGCGCCACCGAATCGATCAGCCGGCCCTTTGAGGTGCGGGCTTTCAGGAAATAGTGCGCCGCCAGCGGCTCCAGCACGCCGCGCAGTTGCGCGGTCAGCTCCGCATTCTCGAACCAGTCCGGCCTGTCGAGATTTTCCAGCAGCGTCCGTTCCTCGTCGCTGACGGGAACGTCCTCAGCCTGCTTCAGCCATTGCATGAAACCCGGCACCGGCGACAGCGTCACGAAGGTATCGAGTTTCGGCAGTTCGCGCCGCAATTCCTCGACAACCTGCTTGATCAGGAAGCTGCCGAAGGAAATGCCGCCAAGGCCCTTCTGGGTATTGGAGATCGAATAGAACACCGCGGTACGTGCGCGCTCGACCGGCACCAGTTGCCGCTCGGCCGCCAGCAGCGGCGCGATCGCGCCCGGCATCGTCTCGGTCAGCGCGACCTCGACGAAGATCAGCGGCTCGTCGGAAAGCTGCGGGTGGAAGAAGGCGTAGCAGCGCCGGTCGATCGGATCGATGCGGCGGCGCAGGTCGTTCCAGTCGCGGATTTCGTGCACCGCCTCGTAGCGGATGATCTGTTCCAGAATATTCGCCGGCGTCGACCAGTCTATCCTGCGCAGCACGAGAAATCCCCTGTTGAACCATGACGACAGCAGATGCACGACGTCACGGTCGAGCGCGGCCAGATCCTTGTTGCTCTTCATCAGCGAAAGCAGGTCGGCGCGCATCGCGACCAGCTCGCTGGTGCCGCCCGGCGCGCGGTTGAGCCGGCGGATCAGTTCCTGCCGCCGTGGTTCGGAGGCAAAATGCAGGTCGCTGGCGTCGTCGTCGCTCGGCTGCGCACGCCAGATCTCGATCGCCTGCGACAGCTTCTCGCGGTCGGGGCCGTAGTCGCGGGCAAGTGCGGCGAAGAAGGTCTGCCGGCCCGCGGTATCGAGTTGCTGGTAGCCATCGAACACGTCACGGGCGATGGCGATGCCGGAGGCCTCGCCGCGGCCCGACAGCAGCGCCTCACACAGCTCCAGCAGTTCGGAAGCGTCGGGCCGGCCGTCTGAAGCGCCGTTCCGGCGCAACAATGTGCGGCCACGCTCGGAAATCGTTGAAAGCAGGTCGGAAAAGAAGGCGTTGGCCATGTGGCGGTCTGATCCAGCGGTTCGAGGCGATACTACACGTGATTTGGGGGTCTGCCGATCCCAATCAAGCGCATGGATCGCACAGAAATATGTCAGGGACGACGAAGATAGGGTCTGGTCGGGGCTGCTGATCATCAGGGTAACGCTCTAGTGCCCGCCTCCGACCTGGATCGGCGCCTCGTCTGAAATCCCGACGCGGTACCAGACAAACACCGCCAGCGATGCGACCGGGATGCCGATGAGCGAGGTCCAGATAAAGAACCAGACGAAACCGGTATGCTCGATCACGAAACCGGAGAACCCAGCCAGAATGCTGCCCGGAAACGCGCAAAGCGAGGTCAGCAGGCCGAACTGGCTCGCCGCATGCTGCACCGACGCCAACGTCGACATGTAGGTGATCAGTACGATCGATGCGAAAGCGTAGGCAAACCCCTCGACGCCGACCGCCAGCGCGAAGGTCCAGAACGCCTTGCCGCCATCGCCGCCATGCGCCGCAAGCAGCGCCAGCGCAAGATGCGAGGCCGAACCCGCGACCGTGCCGACGAGGAGGCTCGACATCATGCCTATGCGCGGGATCAGCCACCCGGCCATGAAGGTGCCGCCAAGCGCTATCCAGAAGCCGAACACCTTGGTGACGGTCGCGATGTCGGTATTGGTAAAGCCCTGGTGCTTGAAAAGCGGCACCGCCATCGCGCTCGCGATATAGCCTGGCATGCGGAAGCCTGCGACCAGCAACAGGATCGCGACCGCCATCGGACCGAGCCGTTTGAGAAGGTCGCGGATCGGCGCCCAGATCGTCTCAATGAGGCCGGTATGCGGCTTATGGGGCTTCATGTCGGAGGACGGTTCAGGCGCGAACAGCGTCGCCACGATCCCGACCAGCATCAGGCCCGCCATGCACAGATAAGAACCCTTCCAGCCGATCCGGTCGGCCAGGTAGAGCGCGCCGGCGCCGGCCGCGAGATTGCCGACGCGCCAGCCGATCTCGGTCCATGACGACAGCACCGCCTGTTTTTCCGGCGGGCGCACGCTGGTGATGCGCCAGCCGTCGAGCACGAGATCGAGCGTTGCGCCCGCGATCCCGAGCGCGACCGAGAACCCGACCGTCCACCAGATCCAATGGCCGGGATCGCCGAAGGCGATCCCGGCCAGCATGGCCATCACGGCGAGAATGGCCACGATCAACCAGCCGCGCCGCCGCCCGAGCGCTTGTCCGATCAGCGGCGGATCGTATTGATCGAGAAACGGCGCCCAGACGAATTTGAACTTGTAGGCAAGCGTCAATTCGCTGAGCAGGCCGATCGTCGCCAGCGGCACCCCCGCATCGGTCAGCCAGGCCGATTGCGTGGAATAGGTCAGCAGAAACGGCATGCCGGAGGTGAAGCCGAGGCCGAGCGCCGGGGCCATTCGCCTGTCGCGAAAGAGGGCCGACCAGAAGGGGACGGGTTCGGTGTCGCTACTGGTGATCGTTGTCATCATCCCCCGTCCTGGCAGATTTCATCACATCTAAAGCCGGGGGATCCAGCCTGGACGGCTTAACAGGTATTCGACCATTCGCGGAGGAATGCTCAAAGCCCTGGCTATCTCGAGCTCATCCTTCGGCAGTCCCGCAAGGATCGATGCTTCACTCTTGCTCCGGACTTTGGCAAGCCATTCCGGATCGACCACCACAGCGCGTCCTACGGCGACCAGATCGGCGCCCAGTGCGATTGCGCCCTCGGCATCGGCGCAGCTCTTGATTCCGCCGCTGGCCAGAACTGCGCTGCGCCCCGCGATGACGCGGGCAAATGCCGTGACCGGATTCTCCGAGGGGACATCAACTTTCTGGACAGGGCCATTGTAAACGCGGGTCTCTCCCACGGGCCGGCTGTTCCTGTAATCATCCAGCGAAACCGAGATGTAGTCGAGTTTCACAGCGGCGAGCGCGTTGCAAAGCTCTTTGGAATCTTCGAGCTTGTAGCCGTCCGCTTCGGCTTCGAACGGCGTCACGCGAAATCCCGCGATCAACTTGGGACCGATCGCATCGCGAACCGCCTGCGCGACCGCGAGCGGGAAGTTCATGCGCTTTGAAAGCGTGCCGCCCCATTTGTCATCGCGACGATTGGCCCGGGGCGAGAAGAACTGATGAACCGCGTAGTGGTTGGCGCCGTGAACCTCGACGCCGTCGAATCCGGCTTGTCGGGCGAGGGAAGCGGCCCTTGCAAAGCTTGCAATCAAGTTTTCGACCTCATCCCCCGTCATCGCTCTCGGCGTCCTGGCGCCCGGCCGTAGCGACGCGACCGCGGACGGCGCGCGCATGACGCCTTCCCCGATCAACTCGGGCTTCGAGATACGGCCGCCGTCATAGATTTGAAGGATCGCAAGCCCTCCTGCGGCGCGCATCGCTTCAGCGAGCCGACGGAGACTCGGCAAGTGTCCTTCATGGGCCGCGCCTATTCCCTGCCAGGAGCGCCCGTCGTCTTTGACATAGGCCGCGGAGGAAATGGTGGCTCCAAATCCGCTGGCGGCACGTCGCCGGACAAATTCGAGTTCGTTGTCAGGAGACGTCCCGTCTTCATGGGAAGAGTCGGTTGTGAGCGGAGCTATGACGAACCGATTTGCGGTCTCTCGTCCGCAGTTGAACTTGAGTGGAGTCCAGACAACCATCGATCAAACCTCTGACATTCGCAGGCCGGACGGCCTGAAATAATAGAAGCCTGTTCGTGGCCGTTCGACAAGCGTCGCACGCGATGTGCTGGTAACTGCGGCTGCATGGATGGCCGCGAGCGATACGCGGCCATCCATCGCGATATTGCCTTACTTTACTTCGTCCCAACTGGTGCCGTTGAACTTCTGCAACACGACGTACGTCACGACCCGGTAATCGGTCGGACTGGTGTTGATCAGGCTGCCGGGCAGCAGCAGGCCGAGGCGGAAGTTCTTCAGGTTCGCGGCCTGCTTCATGATGTTCTCGCGGGTCAGGTCGTCGCCGCACTGGCGCAACACCTGTTCCAGCGTCTGCGCGAAGGCGTAGCCGGCCACGGTCAGACTGTCGTTGGTATCCGTGCCCGGCATGTTCTCCTTCATCCAGGCCTTCCACGCGACGATATCGGGATCGTTGGCCCACCTTGGATCGGTTGCGTCCTTGATGAAGCCGGCGGTCATGATGCCGACAGACTTCTCTAGCCCGGCGGGCTTGAAGGTCGCTCCGACCGAGGCGGCGCCAAGATGCAGGTAGGTTTCCGGCTTCCACTTCAAATCCGACATCTTGCCGATCGCCTGCGCGGCCTGTTTCGCATACGAGAAGAGAAACAGCGTGTCGGCGCCAGTGTTCTGCAGGATCACCATCTGGCTATCGATGGTCGGATCGGTCGGCTGGAAACTCTGGGCGCTGACGATCATCTTGTCGGCGTCCGGCCCGAGCCCGTCCTTGAGACCGGCGATCAGATCCTTGCCGAAGTCGTCGTTCTGATAAAGGATTCCGATCTTCGGATGCGGATTATGGGCGAGCAGGCTCTTGGCATAGAACTTCGCCTCATCGTGCAGGTTGGGCTGCCAGCCCATGGTCCAGTGAAAATGCTCGGGGTCGTTGAGCGCCGACGAGCCCGCGGCCGGAAACAGCTGCGGCACGCCCGCTTGTTGAGGTAGGGACGGATCGCCATGTTCAACGGCGTGCCGAGGACGCCGAAGATCACTGCGACTTCGTCGCCTTCGACGAGACTGCGGACGTTCTCGACCGCTTTCGGCGGCGAGTAGGCGTCATCCCGGCTGATGAATGTGATCTTGCGGCCGTTGATGCCGCCCTTCGTATCGTTCAACCATTTGAAATAAGCCGCTTCGGTCTTGCCGAGGACGCCATACGCCGACGCCGGTCCGCTATAGGCGATGGTCTGCCCGACCTTGATCTCGGTGTCGCTGACACCAGGGCCGTATTTCTTCTCGGCCAGCGCCGGCTGAGCAACCAGAACGAACGCCGCACCGACCAGCGCGGAGACGCGAATGGACATAGGCTTCCTCCCAAGTGTTTTTGTTTTGAGTAGGGGGAAGTCTGATCGAACGTCGCGGGCTTGGCAATGACTGCGGTCACCTCCGAGGACATTCGCAAGCCTGCGGGCCAGCTACGTCTTCTCCGCAAACGCCGTCGGCGTCTTGCCGGTCACCTGCCGAAAAGCGTGGGAAAATGCCGGGACGCTGGCATAGCCCAAATCCGAGGCAAGCTGCTTGACCGAGAGATTGGCCTCGGTCGAGAGTTTTTCGATCGCCGCTGCAATGCGGGCGCGCTGGCACCAGCTCTTGAAGCTCAGTTGCGTCTCGGCCGAGAACAGCCGCGACAGCGTCCGCGCCGAGGTGCCTACCTCGCGCGCCAGCGTCTCGATCTCGTGGTCACCAGTCAGGTCCGCGAGCACGATGTCGGCGGCGCGCCGGCAGCGCGGCTCATGCGGCAGCGGAATGAAGGTCGCGGAATCCTCGGCCTGGTGCAGCTCGAGCATCGCGAGCTGGATCAGCAAAGCGGTGCGGTTGGGTGTGCCGTGGTCGTCGAACAGCGCCAGGATCGCCTGGTGCAACAGCGGCGATACCCGCACCACGAATTCCGAAGCCAGGCTGGAGCTGCGCTTCTCGCGCTTCAGCCACGCCAGGTCGAAATACAGCGTCCGCATTTCGATGTCGGCGAGCACGTCGATGGCGTGGGGCAGGCGCGCCGGCACCCAGACCGCGCGGTCCGGTGGCACCAGCCAGCGGCCCTTTGGCGTCGTCACCTGCATGGTGCCCTTGGCGGCATAAACCAGTTGCGCCTCGCGGTGCATGTGGGTGTCGAGCCGGACGCCCTTATCATATTCCTTGGCGATCATGTGGATGCCGTCGCCGGTCGAAATACGGCGTCCGGAAATGGCAACGATTGGCTTTTCGGCGATATTCATTGGCGACATCCCGTCAGGACAACCCCCTATAACCTATTTGCAAATTGCGGGACCAGAGGATTCGACCATGAACAGCGCCAGCCGGGTGATCGTCTTCGTCAACGCGGCCCATTTCATCGACCATTATGCGATGCTGATCTTTGCCGCCGCCGTCATCGTGATGGGTCCCGCGCTGGGCATGGCCTATTCGGAGCTGCTGCCTTACGCCACGCCAGGTTTTGTCGCCTTCGGCGCCGGCTCGCTGATCACCGGCTGGCTCGGCGACCGCTGGAGCCGCCGCCACATGATGGTGATCTTCTTTGCCGGCATCGGCGTCTCGATGATCGCGGTCGGCTTCGTGCAGACGCCGCTGCAGCTCGGCGCGGCGCTGCTGTCGATCGGCCTGTTCGCCTCGATCTATCATCCGGTCGGCACCGCCATGATCGTGTCCTATGCCGACAAGCTCGGCCGCGAGATGGGGCTGAACGGGGTCTGGGGCAATCTCGGCGTGGCGTCGTCGGCGCTGGTCACCGGCGTGGTCGGGCAATATCTCGGCTGGCGCTATGCCTTCATCGTTCCGGGCATCGTCACCATCCTGATCGGCATCGCTTTTGCGAAGATGGTGGTCCACGAGGATCGCTCCGGCTTCAAGCAGGCGGCGGCGCAGGCGCGGGTCGCCAAGCAGGACATGTGGCGGGTGATGCTGTCGCTGCTGATCGTCGTGATCGCGATATCGACCACCTTCAACGCGGTCACGGTGGCGATGCCGAAACTGTTCGCGGAACGGCTCGCCGACCTGACCAACAGCCCGGCGCTGCTCGGCGTGATCGCGGCCGGCGTCTACGTGTTCGGCGCGATGACGCAGTACACGATCGGCAAATTGATCGACCATTACTCGCTGAAGACCGTGATGCTGCCGCTGTCGTTCATGCTGGCGCCGTTCATGTATTTCGCGGCGACGCTGTCGAACCTGCCGCTGATCATCGCCTCGATCGGCATCGTGATGGGCGCGTTCGGCCAGGTCACCGTCAACGACGCCATGGTCGGAAAATACACCAGCGAGGAATGGCGCTCGCGGGCTTATTCGGTGCGCTACTTCATCGGCTTCACCGCGGCCGGCGCGTCCGTCGGCCTGGTGGCGTGGCTGTACGAGCGCGGCGGTTTTGTCACCATGCTGCAGGCGTTCGGCGCGCTGTGCCTGCTGGTGATCGTCGCGGCGATCATCCTGCCGCAGGAAATCAAGGTGCCGGCGGCGCAGACGGCGCCGTAGCAAACTGCCGGAGATTTACTCGATCTTCGGCAGCACCATCAGCAGATGATGGTTCGATATCTGCATCAGGCCCTCGAAGGGATGGCCGAGGTCGACGATCAAAAACAGCGCGCTCGACACCGAGAGCGCGAACAATAGCGTCGACGACGATCACCAGGCCGCCGGGTTCGGCGAACAGGCTGAAACTCGCGAAGATCATCACCAGCCAGAACACCAGCACGACAAAAAACGGCACCGGTATCGAGTTGTCGTTCTGCGTGAAGATCAGCAGCCTGGTTCGGCCCATGTCCGTCGTGATCTCGGATGATGCGGGACTTCAGCGACGTCTGCTCTCCGTTGGCCGGCTTGAGGCCTTCGATCGCGTCGTAAAGGCGTTCGCCTGTCCCGCCGATGACGAACGTCGAGCCGCCGGCGCCGGCGTTGCTCTCCTGTCTGATCCGGGCGGTCGCCGCCGGAATCGTTTCCCGTAACAGCGTCCGTGCCTCGCGCGCTTGCGGGCCGTATTTGGTCAGCATCTGGTCGACCAGCACCGCATTGGTGCCGAGTTGTCGTATGTTGGTGTTCTGGGTGTCGTAGGTGTTCTTCGCCGACGCGATCATCAGGCCGATCACCAGGGCGGCGAGGGTGGCGAGAAATCCGGCGCCGAGACGGATCGCTTCCCGGGACCCTCCTCGAGCATGTGCTCCGGCAGCGCGCGCTTCAGGACCATGCCGATGGCGGCGCCGATCAGGATCGAGACAAAGGAAGCAAGGAACGCGACTGTCGAACTCATGGGGAGTAACTCTGTGTCTTGGGCGATGGGGAAGGGACGAGGCGGGGGCGAGCGCAAGCCTATCAAGCTTTCGGCTGTGGCAGGGACGTGACATGCGGCATCTTGTTGCGCTGCAGCATCACTGTGTGCCCATCAATCGGAAGATGCACCTTGACCATCGCCCCCCTCCTTGTGTGAGGTGAGGCCATGAACCGATTCCGAATGATCCTGCTCATCCTTGCGGTGTCCGCGCCCTCGCTGGCGGCGGCGCAGCAGGCGATGAAATATGAAGAGGCCGCGACCCTGCTGGGGGCCAGTTGCGGCAAGGACATCGATGACAATTGTCGTGGCGTCAATCTCGACCCCACCCGCCTGAAGGAATGCCTGAACCGCAACGTGGACGTGGTGTCGGCCAAGTGCCAGGCCGATTCCGCGCGTGCCTTCTCGGCCATCCAGCAGCGCATCACCGCGCGTATCACCCTCATGAAGCTGTGCAATTGGGAAATGAACCATCTGTGCAACGACGTGCGAGCCGATCCCGCCAAGGGACTGCAATGCCTGCTCGACTCGACCAAGAAGGCGACCGGGAACTGCAACAAGGCGATATCGGCGGCGGGGTATCGCTGATGTGTTCGGGAAACAAGCTACGCAATGTCGGTCTGTTGCTGGGCGCGCTGGCTATGTTCGCCGTTCCCGGATACGCCCAGACGGCGATACCGGCCGGCGACATTATCGACAAGCTGGCCGTGACCGACGGCACCGCGCCCGACATCGACATCGCCGCCTTGAAGCAGCAGGCCGCCGATCGGGTCAAGGCCAAGGCCGATGCACAGCAGGTCAAGCGGCCGCTGATTGCGCCCCAGTTGACGAAGCTTACCCAGGTCCGCTTCGACGTGCTGTTCGATCCGGACTCGTCGCTGATCAGGCCGGGATCCTACGGCATGATCGGCAGTCTTGCCGACGCGCTGTCGGATCCGAAGTTGCGGCCCTACAAGTTCCTGATCGTCGACCACACCGAGTCCGGTGGCAGGCGCGATGCCAATCTGACGCTGAGCCAGCGGCGCGCCGACTCGATCCGGGACGTGCTGGTATCGACCTTCAAGATCTCCGACAAGCGCCTGGTCGCGCTCGGCCTCGGCGAAGAACAGATGCAGGATTCCAACAAGCCGGCGTCACCGGTCAATGCCCGGGTGCAGATCATTGCGTTCGGGCAGCCTGATGCCGTGGAGCCGAAGCCCGCGGCGCCGGCCGCTGCCGCCAAGAAAGGCGCCGCGCCGGCCAAGAAGAAGCGCTGATGATCCGGCGCGTGGGTAAAACGCTGAAGGCCCGGCGCCAACAACGGGTCGAGTGGAGGAGTATCCGATGTTTCGTCCATCCATGTTCAATCTGCCGGCGATAGCCGGCCTCATCCTGGGAATCAGCTATGATGACAATGCCGGCGAACGCCGAGCTCTGAAAGACGAGATTGCGCCGACCGGAAAGCTGCGGGTCGCGATCGCGATCAGCCCGGCGGGTGGCGCGTTCTGGTCGACCAAGACCGAGATCCGGCGGCTATGCCGGCGTGCCGGTCGATCTCGGCAAGGCGATGGCGGCGCAGATCGGCGTGCCCGTCGAGTATGTCGTGCACAACAATTCCGGGCAGATCACCGACGCCGCGTCGAACGGCACCTGGGACGTGACCTTCCTGCCGAAGGATCCGGAGCGCGAGGGCAAGATGTCGTTCGGGCCGATCTACGAGGTCGCGGACGCTACCTATATCGTCAAGCCAAACTCGACGGTGACGACTTTGCGACCCTCGATCAGCCCGGCATCAAGGTCGCCGCCGTCAACAACACGACGACGATGCGCGGCGCGATCGCGCACCTGAAGAACGCCAAGGTCACGGGCTACCAGACCTATGACGAAATCTTCGGCCTGCTCAGCAAGGGCGAGATCGATGCGTTCGCGCTGTCGCGCGACCAGCTCAATGCGATGTCGAAGAAGATTCCAGGCACCAGGGTGCTGGACGAGACCTTCAAGCAGACCGTGACCGCGGTCGCGGTGCCGCCCGATCATCCGCAGTCGCTGGCGTTCGCGTCCGCCTTCCTGACCGATGCGATCAGCAACGGTACGCTGCGCAAGGCCTATGACGCTAACGGCCTGAAGGACTCGCCGATCCGTACCCAGACCAAGTGAGCGGGCGGCGCGCTCGCTGATCTTGCTGCCAAGGCGCTGCGCCGGGCCCGTTGCGGCCGGCTTTGCCGCGCACGTCAACATCTGTGCATCTGCACAAATAGCAGGCATGTCGTCCGCTGCATGTGCGGCAGTGCCCGACAACTTCCATAAAAGCTTTGATATTCTAGTGGCTTACCCCGAATCCGGGTTGGCACATCGATTGCTTAAATGGTTCTCAGTCAATGACGACTGCCGTTTGGATTGCCGAAGCCAGCGTTGGCCGAGGCGCAGGGATCAGCCGACCTCGCTGAGGCGTCGGGAGCAGTCGTCGGGGCCACTCTCACAAAGCTTTTGCATCCCTGTTTTCGTTCGGCGCGAGCGTGCCGGCTTTTCGCCAGCGCTTCTGCAAATGCTTTTGCCAAACAAGGGGAACTGGAATGGCCTATCTCGCGCCTTCGGAATTCGTCACCAAGATGGTCGATGCCGGAGAATCCAAAATCTTCATGTCGACGCGCGACACCGTGATCCGCGCCTATATGGCCGGCGCCATGCTGACGCTGGCGGCGTGGTTCGCCGTCACGATGAGCGTCAACACCGGCCAGCCGATCATCGGGGCGATCCTGTTTCCGGTCGGCTTCTGCATGCTCTATCTGTTCGGCTTCGACCTGCTGACCGGCGTGTTCGTGCTGTGTCCGCTGGCGCTGATCGACAAGCGACCGGGCGTGACGCTCGGCGGCGTGCTGCGCAACTGGGGCCTGGTGTTCATCGGTAATTTCGGTGGCGCTTTCACCGTCGCGGTGATGGCGGCGATCGTGTGCACGTTCGGATTCTCATCGCCGCCCGACAAGGTCGGCACCGCGCTCGGCCTTATCGGCGAGAGCCGCACCGTGGGCTACGCGTCACACGGTATCAACGGCATGCTGACGCTGTTTGTTCGCGGCATGCTCTGCAACTGGATGGTCTCGGCCGGCGTCGTCGGTGCGATGATCTCGACGACGGTCCCCGGCAAGGTGATCGCGATGTGGATGCCGATCATGCTGTTCTTCGCCATGACCTTCGAGCACTCGATCGTGAACATGTTCCTGTTTCCCGCCGGCCTGCTGCTCGGCGGCCACTTTACCGTGGTTGACTACCTGTTCTGGAACGAGATCCCGACCGTGGTCGGCAACCTCGTCGGCGGCCTCGCCTTCACCGGGCTGACGCTGTACACCACGCACATCAAGACGGCGCCGAAGCGCATGGTGGCTTGACCCCATAAGGCTCCGGGGTCTCAACTCGCTGACTGTGAGTTGAGACCCCATTTTCCTGACGGGACAGATGCCGCGTGAATTGAAAATATCGGTCGGGCAACATTCTGACAAAGGTCGCAAGGAGACCAATCAGGATTTTCACGGCGTTCTCGTTCCCGACGAGCCGCTGCTGAGCCTGAAGGGCATCTCGATCGTGCTCGCCGACGGCATCAGCAGCAGCAATGTCAGCCGGGTCGCGGCCGAGTCGGCGGTCAAGGGATTTCTGACCGACTACTACTGCACGTCGGAATCCTGGTCGGTGCGCACTTCAGCTCAGCGCGTGCTGGAGGCGACCAATTCGTGGCTGCATTCGCAGACGCGGCGCAGCCAGTATTCCTACGACAGGGATCGCGGCTACGTCTGCACGCTCAGCGCCCTGGTCCTGAAATCGACCACCGGGCACATCTTTCACGTCGGCGACAGCAGGATCTATCGCGTTTCCGGCAATACGCTGGAACAACTGACCGAAGATCATCGCGTCGTGATTTCGTCGGAGCAGAGCTATCTCGGCCGCGCGCTCGGGGCAAACTCACAGGTCGAGATCGACTACCTGACCTTCAAGGTCGAGAAGGGCGACACTTTCGTCCTGGCCACCGACGGCATCTACGAGCATGTCGGCGAACGCGTCGTCGCGCGGATGGTCAGGGATGGCGCTGCTGATCTGGACCAGGCGGCAAAAGCCATCGTCGAACTGGCCTATGAGCTCGGCAGCAAGGACAATCTCACCGTCCAGATCGTCCGCGTCGACGAAGTGCCCGACGGCGCCGCCCGCGAGGTGTTCGGCCAGGCGCATGAATTGCCGTTGCCGCCGCTCTTGGAAGCACGGCAGATCTTCGACGGCTACCGGATCATCAGGGAATTGCACGGCTCCAGCCGCAGCCACATCTATCTCGCCGTCGACATCGAGACCGATGCGGTCGTGACCATCAAGATCCCGTCGATCGACCTGCGCGACGACCCTGCCTATCTGAAGCGGTTCATGATGGAAGAGTGGGTGGCGCGGCGGATCGACAGTCCGCATGTGCTGAAGCCCTGTCTGCCGCAACGCAAGCGCAATTTCCTCTATGTCGTCACCGAATTCATCGACGGCCAGACGCTGACGCAATGGATGATCGACAACCCGAATGCGGGGCTGGAAACGGTACGCGGCATCATCGAGCAGATCGCCAAGGGCCTGCGCGCCTTTCACCGCAAGGAAATGCTGCATCAGGACATCCGGCCTGACAACATCATGATCGACGCGACCGGAACGGTGAAGATCATCGACTTCGGGTCGACCAAGATCACCGGCGTTGTCGAAGCCGCGCCCTCGGGCAACCGCGACGACATTTTGGGAACGCAGCAATACACCGCGCCGGAATATTTCCTGGGCGAACCGGTCTCGTCGCGCTCCGATCTGTTTTCGCTCGGCGTCATCACCTATCAGATGCTGACGGGAAAATTGCCCTACGGCGCGCAGATCGCGCGGGCGCGAACGCGGTCGCAGTTCAGCAAGCTGGTCTACAGCCCGGCGTCGCACGGCAGCCGCGAGATACCGCAGTGGATCGATGGCACACTCGAGAAGGCTGTGCATCCGCAATCCGGCCAAGCGCTACGACAGCCTGTCGGAATTTCTGTTTGACCTGCGTCATCCCAACGCCAACTATCTCTCGACCTCATCGACGCCGCTGATCGAGCGCAATCCGCTGTTGTTCTGGAAGAGCACGACCATCGTGCTCGCACTCGCGGTGATCCTGCTGCTGGCGCTTCAGCACTTCGGGCATCGCTGATGTTGCGCGGTGCCTCTCGTTGGCTCTGACGTCGGTGTGCTGCAAATGACACACCGTATATGTCCGGTGATGCCAGCTATTGATCGTGCGCGGACATTTATCCGGCTCGTTCCAGTCATGTTGCCGACTCAATCTCCGTCTTAGACGGCGAGAACACAAACACTGTGCAAGGACCACTGGTCCGCACAACGGTTCCGTCGCCAACGTTGGCGTGCACCCGCAGGAAATTGACAGAGGCTCGCTAACGCCGTCGCGTTTGGCCAGCCATTTCTGTTGCGGTATCCGGAACCGACATCAGAAAATCAATCGAGGAGTTACGATGTTCTTGCGCGCGAGCGCCGCGATTTGCGGCGCTGTAGTTACGTTTGCCGTTTTTGCTGTCGCCGCTCGAGGTCAGGACGCGACGGTTCATTCAAGCGCCGTCGTCGATCAGGCGTGCGGCGATGCGCTCGTTGGCGCGGCATCCACGTACAATCCATTCCAGCCCGGAACGCTGGAAGGTGGTCCGGAAACGGCTTCCGGCGAACGCTATGATCCCTCGGCGTGGACGGCTGCCATCAAAACAAGTCTGCGTGAAAAATTTGGTGGCGTGCAATTTGGCGGGAGACCGAAGTACGCCCTCGTTGAGGCTGTCGGCAAGAAGGTCATCGTCAAGATAAACGATGTCGGCCCGCTCGTGCCTGGCCGCATCATCGATCTCAACGAGCGGACGATGCGTCATTTCGATCCGGGCATGGATATCGGCGTTATCAGAGACGTAAAAGTCATGCCGCTTCTCGGCGACTTCTGGGTACCCGGACCCGTTGGCTGAACGGCGGCCGGCACTAGTTGCTGCCGGCCGTGATTCCCCGTTCGCGGATGATGGCACCGAACCGATCGGAGTCTTCGCGGGACTTTTCTCCAAACTCGCCGGGCGACATCGCGGCAGGGATATTCCCGACCGCCATGATGCGCTCGGTAAGTGCGGCCGTCGCGAGCGCCCGGTTTGTTTCCGCGTTCAGGCGCTTGACGATCTCGTCTGGCGTTCCCGTGGGCGCGTAGATGCCGAAGATGGCATCGGCGTCAAAGCCGGTAAGGCCGAGTTCCGCAAGTGTCGGCACATCGGGCAGTTGAGGCGACCGTTGCGGGCTGCCGATGGCGATGGCGCGCAGCTTGCCGGCTTTGACGTGCTCGATGGCGATGCCGGGGTCGAAAACGAAGTCCAGCTGCCCGGCCAGCAGGTCGTTGAGCGCAGGTGCAGCACCACGGTAGGGCACGTGAACGGCGTCGGTGCCGGTCATCTTCTTGAGCATTTCCGCCGCAAGATGCGGCGAGCTGCCGATACCTGGAGATCCGTAGTTGCGTTTTCCCGGGTTGGCTTTGAGGTCGGCGATGAACGCCTTGAAATCCTGCGCCGGATTTTCCGCTCGAACCACGAGATAGAAGGGGACGCGTGCCACCGAAGCCACGGGAACGATGTCCTTCGCCGGATCGAAAGGCATGCTGGCGTAGATGTGAGGATTGATCGCGACCATGCTGCCTGACGACATCAGCAGGGTATATCCGTCAGGCGCGGAACGGGCGACGGCTTCGCCGCCGATATTGCCGTTGGCACCGCCCTTGTTTTCGATGACCACCGGCTGTCCCAGGGTCTCGCTGAGCGACTGGCTGATGAGGCGTGCCAGCAGATCGGCTGCCCCTCCCGGAGGGAAAGCGACGACGAGGCGCACGGAGTGGGTGGGCCAGGTTTGCGTCGTCGACGTCTGTGCCAGCGACGGCGATATCACGCTCGCAGCAAGAGCGAGCGCGATCACAAAGATCCTCATATTGTCTCTCCCTGATTGTCTCGTCGGAAGAAGCTGGTGGATTCTCGAACTCTCTGTCCCGGATCCCTTGTTCCTGTCTTCAGGTTTGCTCGGCGATCTGGCTCATCAACTTATCTGTGCGCGTCGGATTTGGGGAATGACTTCCTCGCCAAACAGGGTCATCGCTTCGCGGCGGCGCGTCGAGGCGGCCCTGCCCAGGATCGCGAGCAGATGGCCGGCGCCGCATTTGCGGCATTGCTCGACGATCTGTTCGACGACTTGCGCCGGCGTGCCCGCGATATAGTCGTCGTCATGCAGCGAAAATCCGGCGCCGGCTTTCGGTGCATCGAGCAGTGAAGACGTGCCGGCCTTGACCCGTGGATCGCCGGCGACCACTTTCAGCGTCACTGCCTTTGCCGCCACGGCTTCTTCCCGCGCCGCGGCGGCATCGCGCGAGATCGAGATGTTGCGCCGGATCGCGAGCTGATCGGGACCCGACGATACTCCCAATCGCGCGCACTCGCTTCGATAGGCGTCGAAGATTTCCGTGATGCGGGTGACCGATTCGAAGCCGGTGCAAACCTTCGAGCGCCGTTGGGCGGATTTTTGCGCAGAGCCGGTGCTCACGACGGTCGTCCACTTCGGCGGTGAGGCCTGCAGGAAGACGCTCGGCGCGAGACTGAGGTTTTCGAACTTCCAGTGTTTTCCGCTGTAGCTGATGACGGGGTCGGCCAGCGCCGCATCGATGATTTCCAGGGCCTCGTTGAAACGCTCGCGGGCCTCCTCCATGCCAAGGCCGATCCGCGCCAGTTCCTGCGGCACGCCGGCGGCAAAGCCGATCTCCAGCCGCCCGTTGGTCAGGTGGTCGAGCATCGCCAGCTCTTCGAGGATGCGCCACGGCGCATAGAACGGCACCACCAGTCCCATCGTCCCCAGCCGCAGCCGGGTGGTCTGTCGCGCGATGGATGCGATCAGGAGATTGGGCGAGGGGCTCAGCGACAGGCCGAAGTGATGCTCGCTGAAGAAGATGCCCTCGAACCCCAGCCGTTCGGCCTCGAGCCAGAAGGCGTGGCCTTCGTTGAAGGCGGCTGACGTGGCCGCGGACAGCGACTTGCCGTCGCCGGCCGTGGGCGCCTGCATGAATTCGAAGATCCATGGCCTGATCAAGGTGTTTCCCCCGTCTTTGCCGGCTCGTTGGCCGGCGGCTTGTTGGGGCGCATTCTCGGGCTGTTTTTGAAATTTGAATAATCGATTATATTGATCCGTGATATTTATAATATGGATGTCAGACCATGCGCTTCGAAGGTCTCGATCTCAATCTCCTGATCGCGCTGGATGCGATCCTTGAAGAACGCAGTGTGATGGCGGCCAGCCGTCGCCTTCATCTCAGCCAGCCGGCGATGAGCGCCGCCATCGGCAGGCTTCGTCAGTATTTCAACGACGACATCTTCACGATCTCGCAGCGCAAGCTGGTGCCGACGCCGCTGGCGCAATCGCTGGAAAAGCCGACGCGGGACATCCTGCTGCGGATCCGGGCCAATCTGATCTCGCCGCCGAAATTCGATCCGGCGAGCTCCGAGCGGCGCTTTCGGCTGGTCGTTTCCGATTATGCCAGCATCGTCTTGATGCATGCGGTGATGAAGCGCGTCTATCTGATAGCTCCGGGCGTTTGCCTCGAAATTCTCCCCTTCAGCGACCGGGTCGATGACCAGCTTCAGCGCGGCGAGGTCGACTTTGTCGTGATTCCCGATACCGGTCTCATTGCCGGCCATCCGAACCAGCATCTGTTTTCGGACGAATTCTGCTGTGTCGCCTGGAGCGGAAGCCGCCAGATCGGACGCTCGATCTCGCTCAGCCGCTATCTTCAACTCGGGCACATCACGGCTCAACTGGGGCCGATTCGCGGGGTGTCCTTCGATGAACGCGCGCTCGTCCAGTTGGGCTATCGACGCCGCATCGAGATCATTGCACCGAATTTTACCGCGATGGCTGCCATGGTAATCGGGACCGACCGGATCGCGACCATGCATCGCAGGCTGGCTGCGATCTTTGCAAGAAATTTTCCGCTGAAGCTGCTGCGCGCGCCGGTCCGCATCCCGGCATTCCGGGAAGCCCTGCAATGGCCGGCATCGTTTCACATGGATCCCGGGCTGGTATGGCTGCGCGAGATCATAGCTGACGTCGCTTCCGAGGTTGACCGGACGCCGGCGGCGCAAATGCGGGTTGGCTAGACGCTTAATTCGTCGCGCCCACAATCCAGACGGACGCTGTGGTGCCATGTCCGCAACCCCGATTGATGCGGGCGGTGACAGCAGCTACAGCTACGCTCTAACGATACAAAAGCCGGATGCAAAAGCTTGACCAGCGAGCGTAGGATACTCCTTTGGATGTGCCTCCTCGTTGGTGTGAACCAGCTCGGCTTCGGCGCGATGGTGCCGTCGCTGCCGCTTTACGCGAGTTCGTTCGGTGTCTCGGCTTCGGCTATCGGCGTTGCTGTCGCCGCCTATGGTCTGGCGCGTTTTCTGGCGGTCTTGCCCGGAGGACAATTGGCAGATCGCTGGGGTCGGCGGCCCGTGCTCGCCATCGGCGGCCTCATTTCGGCGGTCGGAAGTTTCTGGTGCGCCGAAGCGCATGGTTTTGTCGAATTTATTCTGGCGCGCGTAGTTGCGGGCGCCGGCGCCGGCATCATCCTGACGATTGGCCAGATCGTGCTCGCTGATATCAGTCCGCCGGACCGGCGCGGGCGGAACATCGCGACGTATCAGGCCGCGTTTCTTTTTGGTTTTGGCATCGGGCCGTTTCCGGGTGGATTGCTGGCCGGCGCGTACGGCCTTGCTTCGCCATTCCTGATGACAGGGGTGGCAAGCCTTCTGACGACGGTCATCGCCTGGTTTCTGGTCAGCGAGACCCGCTCAGTGAGAACAAGCGCGGCAGTTTCTGACAGGGCCGCGGAGATCCCGTTCGTCCGGCAGATGCTGGGGTTGTTGTCGCATCGCGGCTTTCTGCTCGTCAGCCTTATCTCGCTGATGAACGCTGTCGTGCGCACGGGTGGGCTGTTTGCGTTGATCCCGCTGCTTGCCACGGCCACGCTGGGCCTTTCGGTTGCCGAGATCGGCTTCGCCATGATGGTGTCGGGCGTATGCGGCTTCGTCGCTGCTTATCCGGCCGGCTGGCTCGCCGACCAGATCGGTCGGAAGGCGGTGATTGTCCCGTCGACAGTGCTGACGGGAATGTCGATGGTGCTGTTCTGCTACGCGCCTTCGTACGCCTGGTTCATTGCGGCTTGCATCGTCTGGAGTGTCGCAGCCTCCATCAGCAGCTCTGCGCCGGCAGCCTACGCCGTCGATACCGCTCCGCCCGGAATGAATGCTTCGGCGATGAGCGCATTCCGGATGACGGCGGATGCTGGCTATGTTCTCGGCGCGCCGGTGCTGGGCTTGCTGGCCGACGTCACCAGTCCGACCGTCGCCATTATTTCGGCATCCGCCGTTCTCGTCGCCATCGGTGCAGTCTTTGCTGTCACGGCGCCGGAAAAACGGAGCCCTGCGCAGCCCTAGGCCGCTCGCCTTCTCCACACCCGCAGGTCAACCATGACTTTGATGGTCGCCGCGAGGACCAGCGCGCAAAGTGCGACCTTCGACACCGTCTCCATCGCTCCCTCGATCAGTATGCCATGGACTACACCACATGCGACAATGACGATTGCGAGCAGCGTATGGGCGATGCGCCACGTTCGCGGCCGCAGTCCCCATCGGCGGCGGAATGCAGCCAAAAGCGCGACGGCGAAGATGGCCCACATCGCGATCACGCCAAAGGGGGAGAACGGCGTCGGCGACATGAAGAGAAGAGCGTCGATCATGTCCGGTGGACTGGTGATCCAAAGACCCCCGACGTGGATCAGCACCGCCACGACCAGCGCGCCTCCGGTCCACTGATGCGCACGCCGCCCGATGCGGGCAGCCATTCCCGGCAAGTATCCGCCAATCAGCAAGGGCTGAAACAGCATGATACCCAGTGCGATGATCCCTGCAAATCCGGCCAGTATGTAGACCGGACCGCGCCATGCGAGCAGCGGGCTCGCCGCCGCGGCGGCGATCGGCACGCAAATGGCTGTTGCAACGGCGGCCCAGATCAGGGCCTGGGCCAATTTCCATCCTTTTATCGGCAACTCGGTCAGGCCGGTTGAAGGACGAAGTGCGCCTCCAGGCTGGTCTCCTTGGCGCTCCGCATCACCGGCCGCAGAAAGACGGTTTTGAATTCACCGCTGTCATAGGCGAGGTGACCATGCGGCTGGCCGAAGATCGGAATAATCTGCGGCATCTCGAGACGGAACGAGCCGTCCTTGTCGGTGAGCGTGGCTCCGTGACTCTGTGGCTCGTGCTCCTGTCCTTCGGTCGTGTGCGCCCACATCTGGATGCGCTGCCCGGCCATCGGGGCGCCGTCGCCGGCGCGGCGTACGGTGCCACTCATCCAGAAGCCACCCTTGCCGATCCGCTCCACGATCGGCGCGCCCTTGCGATAGTTGTTCGCGCCGCCCGACATCGAATCGGTCGGTGCGAGGCCTTCCGCGCGGGCGGGCAACAGGAGCCCGGAGGCGCCGGTTATCAGGACGGAGCCGCCGGCGGCGAGGAGATTGCGGCGGTTGAGTACGACGGTGGTCATGCAAGTTCCTCCTGTCGACCGTGCAGTTGCTCCCCTGAGAGTACAACAACAAGCGCGAGAGGCCCAGTTGAGGGAGGCGATGAACGCGACGGGCCGCAATAACAGTGTTGTGAACGGGTTTGCCGTCCGATCCCGATGGTTACTTCTTCAATTGGCCCTTCGTCCCTGGTCGCTGATGGATGCCAAGCGCTACCGGCGCTAGTGCGTCGCGCCCGGTGGAATTGGATCGAGACCGCTCTTGACCATGGCGGCGCCCGCAGCAGGCGAGGCGAGGAATTTGATCAGCGCCTTGCCGGCGTCGGGCTCCTTGGAAACGCTGGCGATCCCGGCGGAGAAGATCGTGATCTTCTGCAATTCATCGGGCAGGGGACCGACGATGTCGATGCCCTCGACCGGCTTCAGTTCGCTGATTTGCTGAAAACCCAATTCAGCGTCGCCGTGGGCTACGATTTCACCGACCGGAGTCGCTGGAATTTTTCGGGCCTTGTCCTTCATCGCATCCATGATGCCGAGCTTGGTAAACATCTCGGTCGAGACATAGACGCCGCTGGCGCTGTCGGAATAGGCGATGGTCTTTGCCGCCAGCAATGCGCGCTTGACCGCATCGGCGGTCGAGATGTCAGGCTTCGGCGATCCTGATTTGACGGCGACGCCGATCGGCGACTTGACCAGCTCGACCTTGCTGTCCGCGATCACCTTGCCCTGCTTGGCGAGGTCGTCGAGCGCATAGCCGACCATGATCAGGACGTCGGCGGGTTCGCCGCGCTCCAGCCGCACCGGGATCGCGTTGGTGGTCGTGCCCATCGACGGCCCATAGGCGGTCAGCACCTTGTTGCCGGTCAAGCGCTCGAACTCGGGGACCAGCGCCTTGTAGGCCGCCGTCAGTCCGCCCGAAATCATCACCCGGACCTCGGCGGCAGAGGCCGCACCAGTCAGCAGGATGGCGCTGAGGATACCGAGCGCAAGCGCGCGAAGATGAGTTGAAAGCCGCATGAAAAATCCTCCCGGGACAACTCTTGGATGGTCGGCCTCGGGAGGGTTTTAGCGCGGGAAGAGGGAGGCGGCTACCTCAAATGAGGCCTCCGTCATTGCGAGGAGCGCAGCGACGAAGCAATCCATTCTTCCTTTGCGCGGCACGATGGATTGCTTCGCTTCGCTCGCAATGACGTGGAGAGTTCGGCGCCAGCCCTCACGAATTCACATGAACAAAATCCCGCAGCAGCGGATAGATCTCGTTGTTCCAGCGCTTGCCGGAAAACACGCCGTAATGGCCGACGCCGGCCTGCATGTGGTGGACGCGGCGATAGGCGCGCACGCCAGTGCAGAGGTCTTGCGCCGCCAGCGTCTGGCCGATCGAGCAGATGTCGTCCTTCTCGCCTTCCACCGTCATCAGGCCCATGCGCTTGATCGAGGCCGGGTTCACCGGCCGGCCGCGATGCATCAACAGGCCCTGCGGCAACAGATGCTCCTGGAACACGTCGCGCACGGTCTCGATGTAAAACTCCGCCGGCAGGTCCATCACGGCGAAATACTCGTCGTAGAAGGTCTTGATCAGTTCGGCCTTCTCCTTCTCGCCCTTGGCGAGATGATCGGCGAGATCGATATGCTGCTTGATGTGGCGTTCGAGGTTCATCGATACGAAGGCGGTGAGCTGCACGAAGCCGGGATAGACCTGCCGGAACGCGCCCTTGCATTGCACCGGCACGTAGTTGATCAGGTTCTTCTCGAACCACTTGATCGGCTTGCTCTTGGCGAAATCGTTGACCTTGGTCGGCTGGATCCGCGTGTCGATCGGGCCGGCCATCAGGGTCAGCGTCGCCGGGCGGGCAGGGTGGTTGTCCTCGCACATCACGGCGGCGGCAGCGAGCGCCGACACCGACGGCTGGCAGATCGCCACCATGTGCGAGCGCGGGCCCATCTTGTCGAGAAACGTGATCAGGTGATCGGTGTAGTCCTCGAGACCGAACCGGCCGGCTCGAAGCGGAATGTCGCGCGGATTGTGCCAGTCGGTGATGTAGACGTCGTGGTCCTGCAGCAGCGTCTTCACGGTGCCGCGCAGCAGCGTCGCGAAGTGGCCGGACATCGGCGCCACCAGCAACAGCTTTGGCTGCTCCGGCGAATTCTCCTTCTTGAAACGCAGCAGCGAGCCGAACGGCGTCGCGTAGGCGACTTCCTCGGTGACCTCCAGCTCCTGATTGCCGACCATCACGCTGTCGATGCCGTAGGCCGGCCGCGAATAGGTCAGCGACGTCCGCGAGATCAGTTCAAGTGCGGCGGCAAGCCGGCCAAAAGCCTTATCGGAAACGCCTTGCGGCACCAGATTGAGATATTTCAGCGCCGCCGCGGCCCCGGTCCGCCATGGCGCCGTGAGGTCCATGTGGTTCTGATAGGCTTGGTACATCATTGACATCATTCACATCCGCCCCTGTCTGATGGGGCCATGCAATATCGGAGCCAGAGTGGGGGGCTGAGGGCCCCTTAAACTGGCACGTGGCTTGCTGCGTAAAATGCATGACGCAGGGGGTGGGCGGCGGCGCGGCCGGCCGCTCGCACGACGCGGAAGGCGTTCAAGGGGTGAGGAAAAGGCCACATGGCGAAAACGACACTGACCATCTCCAGCAAGAACTACTCGTCATGGTCGCTGCGCGGCTGGTTGCTGACGAAGTTTTCCGGGCTGGAATTCGAGGAGGTCATCACCGCCCCCGACGATGCATCGGCGCGGGCCGAAATCCTGCTGCTGTCGTCGTCGATCCTGGTGCCGTGCCTGCGCCATGACGGCGCCACCGTCTGGGACACGCTGGCGATCGCGGAGTATCTCAACGAGATCCAGCCCGGAGGCCGGCCTGGTGCCGGCGGACCGCATCCAGCGCGCCCATTGCTGGTCGATCTGCGGCGAAATCCATTCCGGCTTCACCACGCTGCGCGCCTCGCTGCCGGTCAATCTGAAGGGCCACTTTCCCGGCTTCAAGATCTGGTCGCGGGCGCAGGCCGATATCGACCGGGTCTGCACCATCTGGCGCGAATGCCTGGCGCAATCCGGCGGGCCGTTCCTGTTCGGCGAACGCACGATGGCGGACGCGATGTACGCGCCCGTCGTCACCCGCTTCATGACCTATGACGTCAAGCTCGAGCCCAAGCTGGCGGCCTACGCCAGGACCATCATGGCGATGCCCGAGATGGTGGAGTGGATCGAGGCCGCCAAGGCCGAACCCGCCGACATCGAAGAGCTCGAGGTCGAATATTAGGCAAGTCGCGCGGCGCGCTGCCCGTTTGAGCGGCTCAAAGCCCGGGCAGGCGAACCCGGATGCGACGCCGCGCTGCCGGGCCGCTCCTGACGGCCAGCGGCAACTTTGCCTGCCGGGTTGTTTTCGCAGAGTTTAGCCGGAACGGCGGCCTCGCCGCAGTGCAGCGCGATTGGCGCGGATTTCGCATAGCAACATGCAGCCGTGAACGCGACGATGCGACGCTGCCGAAAATTTGGACGCCTTGCGTGGTCGCGATTTCGCGAACAAGAACCGTGGAGGCTTCAATGAACCAGCATTTCGTCGTCAGCAGATTCTCCCACGACACACCGCCGTGGAGGTGACGCCATGTCATCCCCGGAGGAATTAACCTTTGTCGTCGGCCGCTGGCTGTGGCCCTTCATCGTCGTTCTGTATGTAGGGCGTCGCCTCGGGTTTTGGCCGATACCTAGCCGTGAACAACGGAGTACGGCGCCAAAGCAGTGATTCGGGCGCGGTTCGTTCCGTCGGCGTTCCGAACCTTAAGACGACGTACGCGCGCGTCGCATTTTGACACAAGGCGCGGCCGATTGGCCGCGCCTGACCTCTCCTCGGATAGAATCGGCCTTTCTCAGATCGAACGGGCCGAATTGGCGCGCGGCAGCCGCCAACCGACGACAGTGGCCTCGACCGCGCCGCCGGTCTTTTCGTTGCGCCATTGGCCGTCGATCCAGCGACAGGCAAACGGCAGCTGATAGGTGCCACTGTGATCCTCGCAAAGCACTTCCACCGGCTGGTCCGACGGCGGTTCTCCACTGCCGTCGAATTGCGCCAGCCGTTTTTCACGCGTTGCCATCTAGTCAATCTCCATTGCCTGGGCCTGCAATACCCCAAGGTTTTGCAATCCCGGGTCTGAGCGCCGCGGCTAAATCCATCTTCTGTAACGGACCAAAGCACAGCGCTCGAATGCGGTATCAGTGTGGTATCTCTGACGCCGGCGGCCGGCTTTATGCAATTTGCCGTGATGGACGCCCGCGGAAAGAAAACGCGTCAAGGCAGGAGACTGCGCTCTGAACGAGGATTTGATGATCGCCCGGACTTCGACGATGGCTTTTGCCGCAGCCGCGTTGTTGACGGCCACATTCCCGGCGACGCTTCATGCGCAGGACGTCCCCGGCATCGAAATCTGCACGGTCGAAAAGACCATGGAGCGGCGCACCAGTTGCCTGCAGAGCAATGTCGACTTCCTGCAGAAGACGATCACCAAACTGACGCTGGACCATCAGCAGAAGATCGATGCGGCCAACCGGCAGATCGAGGGACTGAAGGGGACGGTGGTGGGCTTGCTGAAGGTCGTCGATGACCAGAAGAAGGCGGAGGAGGATGCGAAGAAGAAGGCTGATCGCCGCCGGCGGCCGCAAAGGATGCAGCGCCGGCGACGAAATAGACGCCGCCGTCATTGCCTGCGACAAACGCGAAGCGTTTGCGCAAGGGAGCCGAAGCGAGAAGGAATCCTTCGCGACTTGCGCTCCTGCACAAACGCGTTGCTTCGCTGCGCTCGCAATGACGATGTGAGAGCTCTGGTTTCGTCAGCTCTTCTCGCCCGACATCAGCGGTCCGAACAATTCCCAGCTCTCGCCCTTGAACTTCATCATCTGAAGCTGTTCGAGCGGGGCAAAGTCGGTCGGGCTGGTCTTGATCTTGGTGCCGGGCAGGTAGACGCCGAGTTCGAAGTTCAGGTTGGCGGCCTGCTTCATCACGTTCTCGCGGGTGAGGTCGTCACCGCACTGCTTGAGCACCTGGACGATGCCTTGGGCTACGCCATAACCGAAGGTGGTCGAGGCGTCTTCCTGGTCGCCTTCGGGATACCACTTGGTCATGAAGGCGCGCCACTCGTTCATGGCCGGGTCGTTCTTCCACTGCGGGTCCTTGGGATCCTTCAGGTAGGCCGCGCTGAGGATGCCCTGGCCGTTCTCGTATCCGGCCGGCTTCATCACGCTGCCGACCGATACCGACACGTTGGTGAGGAAGTGGACCGGATTCCATTTCAGCTCGCCGATCTTCTTGATCGCCTGCGCGGCGAATTTCGGCGTCGCGATGTTGACGAAGATGTCGGGGTTGGCGCCCTTGATCTGCACGATCTGCGAATCCACCGTCGGCGACGAGGTCTCGTAGGAGCTTTCGACGACGATCAGCTTGTTGGCCTGATCGCCGAGACCTTCGCGCAGCCCGATCACGTAATCCTTGCCGAAGTCGTCGTTCTGGTAGAGCACGCCGATGGTCTTGCCGGGAAAGTTCTTCAGGATATAGGCGGCATAGATCCGCGCTTCGGTCTGGTAATTCGGCTGCCAGCCGATCGTCCACGGAAAATTCTTCGGGTCGTTCCATTTCGCCGCACCGCTCGAGACGAAGATCTGCGGCACCTTCTTGGCGTTCATGTACTTCTGGATCGCGGAATTGCCCGGTGTGCCCAGCGGATTGAAGATCAGCAGCACCTCGTCGGATTCGACCAGCTTGCGCGCCTGCTCGACCGTTTTCGGCGGGCTGTAGCCGTCGTCATAGGAAACGAAGTTGATCTTGCGGCCGTTGATGCCGCCTTCGGAATTGATCTTGTTGAAATAGGCCGCTTCGGTCTTTCCGATCGTCGCATAGGCTGACGCCGGCCCCGAATAGGGCATGATGTTGCCGATCTTGATCTCGGTATCGGTCGCACCTGGATCGTATTTCTTCTGGGCGTTGGCTGAACTTGCCGCGACGGCGAGTAGCCCCGCAAGCGCAACGGATGTGGCATAGCTCAAGACACGGTAGTGCATCTTCGTCCTCCCTGACGTGCTGGCCGAGGCTCATGCAGTCTTTATTGTGGGGCAGCTTGGTGAGCCGTCGGATCAATGCAACGGAGAGTATGCACGATTGGGAATATGATACCAGCGCAGCCTTTAGTCGATAATTTCCGCGCAGCGGAACCCGCGCTTTTCCCGAACAGGAGCAAGTGCTGTCAAACGAAGCGCGCGAGGACCGGCCATAGTGGCGCCGCTTCGAAGGAAAGACCGTCGTCCATGAATCCAGCCAACACGGCGCTCTGGTACATCGAAAGCCATCTGGCCCGGCCGCTGACGCTGGACGAGATCGCCGGCGCCAGCGGCGTCTCACGCTTCCATCTGGTGCGGGCGTTCGGCGCGGCGAGCGGGCTTTCGGTGATGCGCTATGTGCGGGCCCGCCGCCTGACCAAGGCGGCGCGCGCGCTCGCCGCCGGCGCACCCGACATTCTCAGCCTGGCACTGGATGCGGACTACGGCTCCCACGAAGCCTTCACCCGCGCGTTCCGCGACCATTTCGGCGTCACGCCCGAAGCGGTCCGCCATGCCGCGTGCCTCGACCATCTCAAGCTGCAGGAGCCGATCCTCATGGAATCCAGCGCACTCGATCATCTCAAGCCGCCGCGTTTCGAAACCGTCCAAGCCATGCTCGTCGCCGGGATCGGCGACCGCATCGATCATCAGAATAATGGGGCGGGCATTCCCGGCCAGTGGCAGCAGTTCAACCAGAAGCGCGGCGATGTTCCGAACCGGGTCGGAAACCTGTCTTACGGTGTCTGCTGCAACGGCGACGATTCAGGAAACTTCGATTACATCGCCGGCGTCGAGGTTTCCGATTTCTCCGACCTGCCGCGCGAATTCTCTCGCGTCCGGATTCCCGAACAGAAATACGCGGTCTTCACCCACTCAGAACACATCTCCACCATCCGCCGCACCGTCAACACGATCTGGAATCACTGGCTGCCGGTGTCCGGCTTCAAGGCCGCCGATGCGCCGAACTTCGAGCGCTACGACGAGAAGTTCGATCCTGCGACCGGCAATGGCGGGCTGGAGATCTGGATTCCGGTGAGGGAGTAGGCGGCTTCGACCGCATGACCAACTAAGAGGGCGCGGCGGCTGATCGGCCGCTCGCCTTCAATTGCGCCTTCAACTGCGCGTTTCTCGGCACGGCTTGCCGACAATTTGCGCAAGGCAACTCTCGTTGTTCTCCTCGAATTGCGAAGCGGGTGATGAAGGACAAGGCAGCGTCACGCGTCGGGCCGTCTAACATCCTGCATGCCTTCAACTTTTTCAAACCGTCTCGCGCACGGCAATCGGCGCGGCGCGCCGTGCGCCAACTGGCCCGGAATTCGCATTGCAGCTTAATCGAAAGGATCGACCAGCGACTCCGGGCGCCCTGACGAAGCTGAGCAGCAAATCGAACAGGCCTCAGGTCTCGTTGTAATTCCCGGATTGGAGGCTGTCATGAACGTGCACGCCGCGATTGATCGCAAATCGCCGGGCCTTACTCACCCGAACGGCGATCCTCTCCGCCTCAACACCAAAAATTTCGTCGCGATCGATCGTGACCGGGATGCATCACACGAGGCGACCTATCGCCCGCAGGCGCTCTACAATCGCGCGAACGAAGGCTTTCATGCCAACAACGAAACCTTCCTGCTCCACGAAGTCTCGACCAATCTGCCGATCTACCGTCCAGACACCGGCCCCACCGATTTCCATCTTCACCTTCCGCCGGGCGGTTACCAACTCGTGCTGGTGACGTCGGGCGTGTTCACCTTCGATTACGATGGCCGGTTTTACTACGTCGGTCCTGGTGCGGTGATGCTGCAGAGCGCGATCGTGCATCGCCAGCTGTTCTACACCTGGTCGGGGCTCTCAACGGAAGAGAATCTGAAAACGCCGCAGACCGTGGTGCCGGATCCGATGTCGATGGGTTATTCCGGCAAATTTCTCGAAGCCTTCATCACCGATCCGACGACCTTCCCCAACCCGACGGTGGTGGCTCAGGATCGCATCGACGAAGAGGAAACGCCGCGTGTGGCCTGGAGCCATCCGCTGCATGATCGTCCGGCCGATGCCTGCTTCTGGCTTCAGGATCCGCTGGAACTGGAAGCGCTCTACAAGCCGCTAGGGGCTGGCGCGCCGATCAAGTCCGCCGGGCCGGTTTATGTGCGCGATATCGGAATCGAAATTCCGAGCGGCCGGCTGACAACCGGGCACATCATCGCGACCGACCCGCGCGGCCAGTCGCTGTTGCCGAAGAGCGCTTCGGCTACAGCGGACACCGCCTTCCTCGGGAAGGGCGAGGTCGTCATCTATCGCGTCATTCGCGGCACAGCCGCGTTCACGAACAGCGCCGGAGAAAATTTCGAGCTTGCGACCGGCGACACGGTCACGGCGGGCAAGAACACGATCGATCTCGTCAGCGTCGGCGAGAATACTCAAATTCTCCGGCTGGGCTTGCTGAAAGGCATGGAGAACCTTCGCAGCTGGACGCCGACGCAGCGTGACGAAATTGACGGCCTGGCGGGTCAAATCATCACCCGGAGAGATACTCGTCCGCTGCGCAACGAAGGCAAGCCGGTCGGATATTTGTACGAGTGACCGACAAGGCGCATACCCATCAAGTACCGACAGGCGACGTCATTCGATCGCCTCGCGGGCGCTGGGCGGCACAGCTGCTGGTCGGCACAATGGCACGTTGGACGAAAGAGGGAACGGCCCCAGCCGGGGGGAGGTCTGGGGCCGTCGTCGCTGTGACGTGCCGGGGGCGGCCCGGCACGAACATATAATCCAGCAGGCGGATGTCAGTTCCTGTTCGATCGAATCTCGTTCGTGGGCTCGATCATCTTCACGGCGGCAGCACTACCGCCGGGCGCTTCCAGCAACACGCCTATCGCAATGGTAGCAACCCAGGCCAGCATCCCCGCAGCCGCCGCGAGGGCGATGCAAAGCACGGCCAGATTTGAAAATCTGCGAAGCATTGGAATCCTGCCGCGGGCGAGAACGCCGACGGGTGAATTTGGTTCCTATGGTTCGCATTAATCCCGTGGCATGTTCGCTTCGGAGCGGCGTGCCGGTCGCGACAATTGGTAGCGGCCATCGGTCGTCTGACCTGCCGGAGGTAGTGAACGCTGTATCAAACAGCGTCTTTCACAACCTTCAGCGGCGACGCCTTGACCGACTTGCTGGCCGGCTTGGCCGCGAACTCCATCGGCTCTTTCGTAAAGGGATTGATCCCGCTGCGGGCTTCGGTCGCCGGCTTGTTCACGACGGTCATCTTGACGAAGCCGGGAATGACGAACTCGCCGCCTTCGTTCAATTCCTTGTAGCCGACATCGCCATCTGCTCCACGACGGACTTTACATCGTTCTTGGAGATCTGCGTCGCCTCTGCAATTGCATCGATCAATTGGGTCTTGGTCATCTTTGCCATGATGGGTTCCTTTTGGCGTTAAAGCATCCGCGTCCACGTCCGGACGACGTCACGCGTCTCGTTCATGCGGTGCTGATGAAACTCAAGGGGCTTTAGAACCTATTGAGGCCGAAAACGCAAGCAGCAGATCGGCCGCGGGCGGAGCATGTGCAGAGCGTTGCCGACGACACAATTCGCCGCTCGGACACTCAAGGTGGCGGGGTCATCAGTGACGCCGCAATGGATAGGCGTCGCGCTCTGCCATTCAACGCTCCAGCGGCCTCCGATGATGTGGCGCCCGACGGGCAAATCACCCCAGATGTTGGTCAATCCTTTCGTGTAGAAAATATTTCTCTTCCCAGATTGGTAGACTCAACCTAAATAACCTCTGCCATCCCGTCCCGTCAGAGGGGCGTTGGCCATCGTCACGAACGTGGGGCGGGGAGCGGTGGACGCGGCAGCGTCGGCGCGATCGTGGTTGCAGGGCGGATTCCGTGAGTGACCCAAGCGGCGTGCAGACGAACGGCGCTGCACCCGGCGAAGCCCTCAGGCGAAGTCGGGCTGCGTACGGCAAAACCGTGTGGGTCCTGGCATCCGTTGCTGATGTCAAGCTGGCGGAGGTTTTCGAAACCCGACCGGGATTCGATCAACCGTATTCGTCAGCGACGGTGACAAGAACGAATTCGTCGCCGGGGAGAGCACGGCATAAGCCGTAAAACCATTGCGCAGGGAATGTCGGATCGCCTCCGCTGAACCTGTATGCTCGTGTGCGCACTATGTGCATCATATTGCACACGAGACCGCGGGTGCAGCGCGCATCCGGCATTCCCTGCGCCCTCTGATTTCCTTGGGGGCGAGAGCAATCGGAGCACTCCGGGCGCCTTGCGTCGCGGGATCATACGGCCATGCTTGCCGTCGGGTTGGCAACCTCATGCGACTTTGCCATAACAGATGCAACGAAGTTGTGCGCGTGCGGGGATCGATTGCGGAATCCGCCTGCAGACCAAAGCAAGCCGGGAGGATTTCATGGCCAATGTTCGCGTGATCGCCACGGGATCTGGAGTTTCCGGAAGGGCCGGTCGTGATGCCCGACGGCTCGGTGGTGCTGGTCGAAATCCGCGGCAAACGCCTGACGCGGTGCTGGCCGGATGGCCGCAAGGAAGTGGTCGCGGAAATCCCTGGCGGGCCCAATGGCGCGGCGCTCGGCCCCGATGGCAAGATGTACATCTGCAACAACGGCGGCTTTAGCTGGATTCCGACGCGCAATACCTTCATGCCGGGCCCGCCGTCGGCCGCCGAATATATCGGCGGCTCGATCCAGCGCGTCGATCTCCAAACCGGCAAGGTCGAGACCGTGATCGACAAGGTCGGCGAGCATCCGCTGAAGGGGCCGAACGACCTCGTGTTCGACAAGCATGGCGGGCTCTGGTTCACGGATTTGGGCAAGCGCCGTGCCCGCGACATGGATGTCGGCGCGTTCTATTACCTCAAGCCCGGCATGAAGGAAGTCGTCGAAGGCGCGTTCGGCATGATGCCGGCCAACGGCATCGGCATCTCGCCGGACGAGAACACCGTCTATGTCGCGGAGACGCCGACCGCGCGGCTGTGGGCGTTCGATCTGTCCGCGCCCGGCGAGGTCAAGCCGCGTGATCCGATCTATCGCGGCGAGCGCGGCAAGCCGATCGCGGGCCTTGGCGGCTACCAGATGTTCGAACTCGCTGGCGGTGGAAGCCTCCGGCAATGTCTGCGTTGCGACGCTGATCTCGGGCTGCATCTCGGTGATCGCGCCCGACGGGAAATTGGTTGAACAGGTCGAGACCGGCGACCGCATGACCACCAACATCGCCTTCGGGGGACCCGATCTGAAGACGGCCTACATCACGCTGTCGGGCAAGGGCGAACTGGTGGCGATGGACTGGGCGCGGCCAGGTCTGGCGCTGAATTTTTTGAACAAGTGACGGCGAGCGATATGTTCAACCCTCATGGTGAGGAGCGTCGCGCTTGCGACGCGTCTCGAACCATGAGGCCGCGGCAATTGCCCCATCCTTCGAGACGCGCTTCAAGTGAAGCGCTCCTCAGGATGAGGAGAGGAGAGTTCGATGCCCTTCCTTGAACCAGTCACCCTTCGCGGCGAATACGCCCGCCTCGAGCCTCTTTCGCCAGACCAATGCGACGGGTTGACGGAAGCCGTCCGCGACGGCGAGCTGTACAAGCTCTGGTACACCGCCGTTCCGACGCCGGACGGCATGCGCAAGGAAATCGATCGCCGGCTCGGGCTCTTGGCAGCCGGTGCCATGCAGCCGTTCACGGTCTACGACGCCGACGGCAAGATCGCGGGCATGACGACCTACATGAACGTCGATGCGGCCAACCGTCGCGTCGAGATCGGCTCGACCTGGTATGCCAAGCGTGTGCAGCGCAGCGCGGTCAACACGCAGTGCAAATTGCTGCTGCTGACGCACGCCTTCGAGAAGATGAACTGCATTGCGGTCGAGTTCCGCACGCATTTCTTCAATCACCAGAGCCAGCGCGGCATCGAACGGCTCGGCGCCAAGCGCGACGGTATTTTACGCAACCACCAGATCGCGCCGAACGGTACGTTGCGCGACACCGTGGTTTACAGCATCATCGCCAGCGAATGGCCGACGGTGAAGGCGCATCTCAATTATCAACTCAACGAAAAGCCGCGGTAAGTCAGCCGCGCCAGAAACGAAAAAATGGAAACGTTCGATTATGTGATTATCGGCGCGGGCTCCGCGGGCAGCGTGCTCGCCAACCGCCTCGGCGAGGATTCCTCCGCCCGCGTCTGCGTGCTCGAAGCGGGCGGCAAGGATTGGCATCCCTACATCCACCTGCCGGCCGGCTTCATCAAGACGTTCCACATGAAGAGCGTCAACTGGGCCTATCAGCAGGAGCCGGGGCCGTGGACCGGCGGGCGCAGCATCTACGCGCCGCGCGGCAAGACGCTGGGCGGATCGTCCTCGATCAACGGCCACATCTACAACCGCGGCCAGCGTCAGGATTTCGATACCTGGGCGCAGCTCGGCAATCGCGGCTGGGGCTATCCGGATATCCTGCCCTACTTCAAGCGGCTGGAGCGGCGGGTCGGCGAGGGCGATGAAACGTTTCGCGGGCGCGACGGCAATCTGACCGTCACGACGATGGATTGGCAGGATCCGCTGTGCGAAGCCTTCATGGAGGGAGCCGTCAGTCTCGGCATACCCAAAAATCCCGATTACAACGGCGCGATCCAGGAGGGCGTGTCCTACTGCCAGCGCACCATCGAGAACGGCCTGCGCATGAGCGCGGCGAAGGCATTCCTGCATCCAGCGGTGAAGCGGGGCAACGTCGATGTGCGGACGCACGCGCATGTCACCAACATCATCTTCGAGGGCAAGCGCGCGGTTGGCGTGCGCTACATGCGGGGCGGCAAGGGCGGCACGCCGGTCGAGGTGCGCGCGACTAAGGAAGTCATCCTGTCCGGCGGTACTTATAATTCACCGCAGGTGCTGCAATTGTCCGGCGTCGGATCGCCGGAATTGCTGAACTCGCTCGGCATCGAGGTGCGCCACGCGCTGGCTGGTGTCGGCGAGGGCCTGCAGGACCATTACGCGCCGCGCACGCGTCGCGCGCGTCAAGGACATCCGGACCATCAACGAAATGCGGCGTGGCTTGAGCTTGTGGGTCGAGGCATTGAAATGGGCGACGACCCGGCGCGGCCTGCTCTCGCTGTCGCCGACGATGGTTTACTGTTTCTGGCACTCGGGCGAGACCACCGAGAGCTCAGATCTCCAGCTCACCTTTACGCCGGCGAGCTACAAGGAAGGCGTGCAGGGCCAGCTCGAGGACGAGCCCGGCATGACGATCGCCTCCTGGCAGCAGCGCCCCGAAAGTCGCGGCTATGTCCGGCTGCGTTCGGCCGATCCGTTCACGGCGCCGATCATCCAGACCAACTACCTGGTCGAGGAGCTCGACCGCCGCGTCGTCGTCGCCGGCATGAAGCTGGCGCGCCGGTTGATGGCTTCGGCACCGCTGTCGAAATACTACGCCTATGAGGATTTCCCGGGACCCAACGTGCAAAGCGACGACGAATTTTTGGGTGCGGCCCAGCAGCGTGGCACCACCACCTTCCATCCCGGCTGCACCTGCCGGATGGGACCGGCGGATGCGAAGTGGGCCGTGGTCGATGATCAGCTCCGCGTGCATGGGCTGCAGGGCCTGCGCGTGGTCGACGCCTCGATCATGCCGCGAATGATCTCGGCCAACCTCAACGCCTCGACCTTGATGATCGCCGACAAGGCCTCCGACATGATCAGAGGGAAGACGGCGCCGGAAGCGGTGAGGTTGCCGGCTTAAGCCTCAGGCCGGTACAGCGTATCGATGGTGACGGTGCCGATCGCGCGCGAGACGCAGGGGCAGATTTTTCGGTTGTCGCGCTTTTGCGCGTCGCTGAAGAAGACGTCACGGTGATCGATCTCGCCCTCGACGGAAATGACGTCGACGGCGCAGACGCCGCATTCGCCGCGCTGGCAGTCCGACATGACTTCGAAGCCGGCGTCGTTCAGCGCGTCGAGCATAGAGCTGGTTTGCGAAACCACGAGCTCGGTGCCGGTATCCTTGAGCCGCACGCGAAACTCCGCGGTCGGCAACAGGCCGCTGGAGCCAAACGTCTCGTAGCGAAGGTCGGCGGGCGCGCGTCCAGCCGCGTTCCAGGCGCGCCGCGCGGCCTCCAGCATCCGCATCGGCCCGCACATGATGGCGATGGCGTCATCAGGCAGAGCGCGGAAGGTCGCATCGAGATCGATGCGTGCGCCTTCATCGCTGGCGTAAAGCGTCAGCCGATCGCCGAGTATCGCTGACAGCTCATCGAGAAACGCAGCATCACCGCGCGACTTCACCGCGTAGTGCAGATGCGTGTCGATATTCCGGCGATGCAGGGCACCGGCGATGCCAGTGATCGGCGTAATGCCGATTCCGCCCGCGATCAGACAATAATTCTTGCGGGTCCAGTCGATCTCGATCAGCGATGCCGGGCTGGAAATTTCGAGCCGCGCACCGGCTTGCAAGTTCCACATGCCGCGCGAGCCGCCGCGGCTGTCCGGCGCCAGCCGCACCGCGATGCGAAACGTGTCGGGATCGCTGTTGGCGACCAGCGAATAGGATCGCCGCGCCGGCTGCCCGTCGATCAGCACGCTGACGCCGATGTGGCTGCCGGCCGGGCAGGGCGGCACGCAGTCTGCGTCGGGACGCAGGCGGAATTCGCGGATCGTCGGTGTCACGTCGCGGATCGCGTCGAGGGTGCACCAGCTCCATTGCTCGGCAAAGCGCATGGCGACCTCCTATTCGGCTGCCGATTTGAGCAGCGCCAGCGCCGGCATCAGGTCGAGATGCGCGCGGTTGCGCAGTGCGAGCCGCAGATTGCGCGCGGCGAGGCGGGAATGTTCGCGCATCACGGCCTCGGCGCGCGCGCCCTTCGCGGTTCTCGATCGCGTCAACGACGATGCGATGATGGTCCTGCCCGATCAGCAGGATCTGATGCGCCTCGGGGAGAGCCGACTGCGCCATCACAAAACCGCTGGGGGAGGCGAACGGCAGCGCCGAAACGCGGTCGATCTCGCGGATCAGCGGCGCGCTGGCCGAAAGCTCGTTGAGAATGGCGTGAAAGCGCGCGTTCATGGTCACATAGGCGGAGAAGGCTTCGACCGAGATCGGATCCTGCCGGACCAGTTGATCGAGATCGGCGAGGCATTCCTTCAACGGCTCGAGGCTGCGGGCGCTGACGCCGCGCTCGGCAGCAAAACGCGCGGCGAGGCCTTCCAGCGTGCCTCTAAGTTCGATCGAATCCAGAATATCGCGCTCGGTGAAGGCCTTCACCATGAAGCCGCCGGAAGGAATTGCCTGCAGCAGGCCTTCGTCCTCGAGCCGCACCAGCGCCAGCCGCACCGGCGTCCGCGATACGCCGGTGATGTCGACCGCCTGCAGTTCGGAGATGCGCTCGCCCGGCCGCAGGCGGCCGGACAGGATCATGTCGCGCAGCGCGAGTTGCGCCCGCACGGTCTGCGAAACGGAGCGTTCGGCGTCGCGTTCGCTCATGGTCTACTCCGCGGCTTGCGCGTTTTGCGGGGCGGACTCGCGCGCCACCATGCGGTCGATCACCCGCCGCGCCCACATCGCGCCGGCGTCGATGTTGAGATTGTAGAAGGTGCGGCCGGGATTTTCGTCCATCGCGCGCTGCTGCGCTTCGAGGATGATCTCGTCCTCGTGAAAGATATGCGAGACGCCTTCGCGGATCTCGGTGGTCAGCTTCTGCTCGGTGATGCGGTGATTGCGGACGAACGCCCAGAAGTAATGACAGGTGCCGTCGGTCTCCGGCGTCATGGTGTTGAGCACAAAACCGTTGACGCCCTGCGAGCGGTCGCCTTCCGGCGCGCCGGACCCGGCAGGCGCGACGCCGACGTCGATGTTGACGGTGCCGGGCGCCTGAAAGTGGATGATCTGCCAGCGATCCACCGGGCCGGGCTTCCCGAGTTGGGCAGCCCAGAATGGCGGCGCTTCGATGCCGCGCATCCAGCGCGTGACCGTGACGGTCCTGTCGCCGTGGGTGACGTCGAACGGCGCCTCGGCGACGTGCTCGTTGCCGATGCTGGAGCCGTGCACGAAGGTCTCGTGGGTGAGGTCCATCAGGTTGTCGACCACGAGGCGATAGTCGCACTTGACGGGAATGGTCTTGCCGTCGCCGGCCCAGGCCGGATCGTCGTTCCAGTGCATGTCCGGCACCAAAGCGGGATCGGCCAGCGCCGGATCGCCCATCCACAGCCAGATGAAGCGATGCCGCTCGACCACGGGATAGGAGCGCACGCAGGCGGAAGGATTGATGGTCTCCTGCGAGGGCATGTAGGTGCAGCGGCCCTGCGCGTTGTATTTCAGCCCGTGATAGCCGCAGACCACGGTGTCGCCGTCGAGCCGTCCCTTCGACAGCGGCACCAGCCGATGCCAGCAGGCATCCTCGAGCGCGCTGACCTGTCCGTTGGACTGGCGGTACATCACGACATGCTTGCCGCAGATCGTGCGCGGAAACAGCGCCTGCTTGAGATCGACATCCCAGGCGGCGGCGTACCAGGCATTGAGCGGGAAAGAGGTGGGCATACGGCTGCACTCCGATCTTTGAACACATATTGTATACATATCTTGGCTTGGTAAGCCAAATTTCGCCATCGATAGCTACTATAGATACCTGTATAGTATGCAGTATCAGGGAAATCTCGCGTTGCCGCCAAACTCGAATTATACTAAATATTCTTATTATAATAATATTCAGGAATTGAGGCTTTCGAGGATGTCACTCCCAGCACGCAAATCGGTGGTCCTGCCTTCGCACCGGGTGCCCGCGCATCTGGCGCGGCGCATTCATCAAATCTTCCTCGGCGTCATGGCCGAGATTCTCGCGCCCGAAGATCTGACGCCGCTGCTCTGGAGCGTGATGGCGGCGGTCCAGGAGGCTCCGGGACGTGGCCAGAAGCAGGGCGCAAATCACGTGGGCGTCGATGCCGTCAACTTCGGTCAGATGATCGATATCCTGGAGGCAAAGGGCCTTATCGAGCGAAAGATCGATCATGATGATCGGCGGGCGCGAAAGCTCTACATCACCGAGCGCGGAACTTCGTTGCGCGAGCGCTTGAGCCCAACCCTGCGTTCGGCGCAGGAGCGTCTGCTTGCGCCGCTGTCGAAAGGCGAACGCGTCGCCCTCGTGGACATGCTCGTCCGGGTTATCGAAGCAAACGACTCGTATGCGCGTCCCGGCAACGGACGGCGGAAGCCGAAGCGCACAGCAAGTACCTCAGCCAAAACGGGAGGTCGCGGTGCGAGCAGTTTGTAAGGCGCTCGATCGGTCGATCTCGACGAGTTCGGAACATGGTTGTTTCGACGTCGCTGGAAGGCGGGCCGCCCTGGCCATCCTGGTTTGCGTCGCGGCTTTCTCCTGGTCGCTTCCCGCTCGGGCGGATTGGCCTGAGCGTCCGGTGAAATTGATCGTGACGTTTCCAGCCGGAAGCGCCAATGATGCCGCGGCTCGCATATTCGCCGATGCGCTGACCAAAAAATGGGGAAAGCCTGTCGTGGTTGAAGCAAAGCCCGGCGCCGAAGGCACGATCGGCGTTGGATCGTTTGTCGCGAGCCGGGACGATCATGCCCTTTTGTATACGGTGATCGGGTCCATCACCGTGGCGCCATTGCTTATCGACAAATTGCCATACGATGTCGCCGATCTGGTTCCGATCGCATCCACGACGTCGATCGTTCTGACGCTTTCTGTCAGTAGCCAACTTCCAGCCCGGAGCATTCCGGAACTGATCGCTGTACTGCAATCCAGCCCTGAAGAATATGCGTGGGCATCCGGGCCGACGTTGCCACGATACGCATTTGCAGCGTTCCTCAAGCGGAACGATCTGAAAATGAATTTCGTCAGCTATCGCGATGCGTCGCAGCCCCAAGCCGACCTCGGCGAGGGCAGGATACAAGCTCTACTGACGTCTCTGACGGCGTCGATCTCGCCGGTCCAGGCCGGAAAGGCGCGCTTCCTCGCGGTCGCGAATCCTAGCCGCGCTGCTGCGCTCCCCGATATCGCGACGGTTCGCGAACTGGGGCATCCCGAACTTGAAATCGACGGCCTGTCCGGGATTTTCGGTGGCAGCGAGATGTCTGCAACGCTGCGCAGCCGAATTGCCGCCGACGTTGCCGACATCTGCCGCGATGCTGAGGTTCGCCGGAAACTGGAGGCAAGCGGTCACAACGTGCTCAGTGGTACGCCGGAGGAACTGACTGTCGCGATCGAGAAACAACGGGCCTGGGTGAACGAAACCAGCAAGTTGATTGATTTCCGGAATGCACAATAACGAGCGATAGGAAACACGATGTCATCGCCAGCATCAGCCCTCAAACTTGTTGACCTGATACAGTCACACCGTGTGACGGCAGCGATTTATGCCGCCGCGAGATTGGGGCTCGCCGAGTTGCTGCGGGACGGACCGCAGCCGCTGGGCGCGCTCGCCGCAGGGACCGGCGCCGACGAACGGGCGCTTGCGCGTCTGCTCACCGCGCTCTCCACGATCGGCATCTGTTCACGGAGCGGCGAAGGGGGTTATGCCTTGACGGAAGTAGGCGCCTGTCTCGACGGCGCCGGGGAGCACTCGGTCAAGGCTTGGGTCATGTTTGAGGCCGAGATGCTTACAAAATCGTGGGAGGGCATGCTTGACTCGATCGTGTCCGGCAAGACCCGCGCGGAACTGCAGGGCGTTGCAAACAGTTTCGAGTTGATGGCTCAATCGCCGGCCAATGTCGTGGCATTCAATGCGGCGATGGTGGACCTGACGCGGCTGATAACGCCGGGTATCCTTCGTTCGTACGATTTCAGCGGCATATCGCACCTGATGGATGTCGGCGGCGGAGCCGGGGAATTGCTCGGCGCCATCGCCTTGCAAAACCGGAAGCTGCGCGGAACTGTTTTCGATCTTCCGCGGTGTGCAGAAGCGGCGAACGCGCATCTTGGGGAGATCGGCGTCAGCGATCGGATTGCTTTCGTCGCCGGTGACTTCTTCAAACCAATTCCGGCAATTGCCGATGCGATCATCCTCAAGAGCGTGATTCACGATTGGAATGACGCGCGCAGCATCTCGGTATTGAGAAATTGCCGAGAAGCGCTCCCCGGCGACGGCAAGCTGCTGCTTGTCGAGCGACTAATGCCGGAAGCCCCAACCCTTGACGAGGAGGACAGGGCGCACGCCATGAGCGACCTGAACATGCTGCGCGGCCCCGGAGGCCTCGAGCGTACCAAGTCGCAATATCGCAATCTGCTCGAGCAAAGCGGCTTCGGCCTGAACGCGATCTATCCGGCCGGCCGCTTCAATGTGATCGAGGCGCATCCCGCCTGACGCACGTGAGGCGCAAGACCTCAGCTGTAGGCGAACGCCTTGTCCTTGAGGTCGATGTTCGGAAATTCGTCCTTCTCCGCCCAGTAGTCCTGGTTGTGCTGCCATTCCGGCTTGTCGCCGCGCTTGGGCAGCAGGTGCATGCCGCGCATCATGTAGCCGGGATTGAAGTTTTCCGCATCGATCCACGGCAGCAGCGGCATGTTGTGGTCTTCGGGGCGAAGCTGCGGCGTCACCTTCTTCACGCCGGTGTCCTTCATGTGCCCGAGCAGCCGGCAGACGAAGTCGGCGACCAAATCGACGCGCAAGGTCCAACTGGCGCGGAAATAGCCGAACACCCAGACCAGGTTGGGCACGCCGGTGAACATCATGCCGCGATAGGTCACGGTGTCGGCAAAATCGAGCTTCTTGCCGTCGACGGCGAAGTCGATGTCGCCATTGGCCGAGAGATGAAAGCCGGTCGCGGTGATGATGATGTCGGCTTCGATTTCCTCGCCGGATTTCAGCAAAATGCCTTTTTCGGTGAAGCGGTCGATCTCGTCGGTGACGACGGAGGCCTTGCCGGACTTGATGCCCTGGAACAGGTCGCCGTCGGGAATGAAGGCGATGCGCTGCCGCCACGGCCGGTACTTTGGCGTGAAGTGGGTAGCGATGTCATAATCCTTGCCGAGATAGGCCTCGACGGCAGACAGTAGGTCCTTCTTGGCGGCTTCCGGCTCCTCGAACGTCTTGCGGGTGAAGGCGTCCTGGTCGAACAGGATTTTCCGGCGCGTGATCTCGTGGATCCACTTCTCGTCGACCTGCAACTGGCGCAGCGTCTCGGCGATCTCGATGGCGTTGCGGCCGGTGCGAAAGTACGTCGGCGAGCGCTGCAGCATGGTGATGTGCGCGGTATCCTTGGCCATCGCCGGGATCAGCGTAGCCGCCGTGGCGCCGGAGCCGATCACGATCACGCGCTTGTTCTTGTAGTCGAGGTCCTCAGGCCACTTCTGCGGGTGGATGATCGGGCCCTTGAACTTGGCCATGTCCTTCCACTCCGGCGTATAGCCCTCAGTGTGGCGATAATAGCCCTGGCACATCCAGAAGAAGTTGGTGGTGAAGCGACGTTTTTCGCCGGTGTCCGTTCGGGTCGCCTCGATGGTCCAGAGGTTTTCCGCGCTCGACCATTTTGCCGAGGTAATGGTGTGCTGGTAGCGGATGTGGCGACCGAGATCGTTCTCCGCGATCACCTCGCCCATGTATTTCAAAATCTCGGCGGCGCTGGCGATCGGCGCTGAGGTCCACGGCTTGAAGCTGTAGCCGAAGGTGTGCAGGTCGCTGTCGGAGCGGATGCCGGGATAGCGGTGCGTGCTCCAGGTGCCGCCAAAGGTTTTTTGGGTTTCCAGCGCGACGAACGTCGTTCCCGGACATTGCTTGGTGAGGTGATAGGCCGCACCGACGCCGGAGATGCCGGCACCTGCGATCAGGACGTCGAAATGTTCGGTGTGGGCGGGCGAGACCTTATCGATCTGGGTTTGAACGTTCATCTTCCCTGTTCTTCTTGTTGTCGCGCTTCAAAAGCGAAACGCCAGAACCGAAGTTCTGGCGCCGTGGAGTTCGCGAGTTACACTTCGCGGCGGCTGAGGAATGCCAGCCGCTCGAACAGATGCACGTCCTGCTCGTTCTTGAGCAGCGCGCCGTGCAGCGGCGGGATCAGCTTGCGCGGGTCACGCTCCCTGAGCATTTCCGGCGTGATGTCCTCGTTCAGCAGCAGCTTCAGCCAGTCGAGCAGCTCCGAGGTCGAGGGCTTCTTCTTCAGGCCCGGCACTTCGCGGACTTCGAAGAAGATGCGCAGCGCTTCTTCCACCAGGCGATGCTTGATGCCGGGGAAGTGGACGTCGACGATCTTTTCCATGGTGTCGGCATCGGGGAACTTGATGTAGTGGAAGAAGCAGCGGCGCAGGAACGCGTCCGGCAATTCCTTTTCGTTGTTCGAGGTGATCATCACGATCGGGCGCAGGCTCGCCTTGATGTTCTCGCCGGTCTCGTAGACGAAGAACTCCATGCGATCGAGTTCGAGCAGCAGGTCGTTCGGGAATTCGATGTCGGCCTTGTCGATTTCATCGATCAAGAGCACCGGGCGCTTCTCGTAGGTGAAGGCGTCCCACAGCTTGCCGCGCTTGATGTAGTTCTTGATGTCGGAGACCTTGCTGTCGCCGAGCTGGCTGTCGCGCAGGCGCGACACCGCGTCGTATTCGTACAGGCCTTGCTGCGCCTTGGTGGTGGACTTGATGTGCCAGGTCAAAAGCGGCGCACCGAGCGCCTTGGAAACTTCCTCCGCCAGCACGGTCTTGCCGGTGCCGGGCTCGCCCTTGATGAGGAGCGGGCGCTCGAGCACGATCGAGGCGTTGACGGCGACCTTGAGGTCATCGGTGGCGACATAATTTTTGGTGCCGGTAAATTTCATCTATCTGGTTGCCTTGTTGTTCGTTCTTGAGCCGCCAAAACCTGAATTGTATGTAGCTGCCTGAACAGTAAACGACCGCCGGTTCGGCGGTCGGGATGGAGTGAAAGCGTTCGTCAGCCGCGTCTGATGAAGGACAGGACGACGAGGATGATCACCGCGCCGATGGTGGCGTTGACGATATCTCTGACCGCGCTGCCGCCGAGGCTGACGCCGAGTTGCGGCAACAGCCAGCTCGCCAAGAGCGCGCCGATGATGCCGATCACGATGTTGCCGATCAGCCCGAAACCGGCGCCGCGCACGATCAGTCCGGCGAGCCAGCCCGCGATCGCGCCAATGACGAGTGCCGCTATGATGCCCATTGATATTTCCCCTGCCGGAAAAAGCCTTTTATCGCTCAATTGTAGTTGAAAAACCCTCCCGGTCTAGGCCTGTCTGGTATGCGCTAAGCCCTTGACGTCGGCTGTCCGGCGGGCAATCTGTCTTCCATGTTCCTGCAATTCTTTACATCGCTGCGCGACGCTCAGGTCCCCGTCACTTTACGGGAATACCTGACGCTGATGGAGGCGCTCGACGCCGATCTCGCCGACCAGACGGTGGAGAACTTTTATTACCTGTCCCGCGCCGCGCTGGTGAAGGACGAACGTAACCTCGACAAGTTCGACCGCGTCTTCGGCAGCGTGTTCAAGGGCCTGGAAAACCTGCTGGACGCGATGGAGAAGGCGGAGATTCCGGCCGAATGGCTGAAGAAGCTCGCCGAAAAATACCTCACAGAGGAAGAGAAGAAGCAGATCGAGGCGATGGGCTGGGACAAGCTCATGGAGACGCTTCGCAAGCGGCTCGAGGAACAGAAGGGCCGCCATCAGGGCGGCAACAAGTGGATTGGCACTGCCGGCACTTCGCCGTTCGGAGCCCAGGGCTACAATCCCGAAGGTGTCCGGATCGGGCAGGAGAAGAACCGCAACAACCGCGCCGTGAAGGTGTGGGACAAGCGTGAGTTCAAGGATCTCGACGGCAATGTCGAGCTCGGCATCCGCAACATCAAGGTCGCGCTGCGGCGCCTGCGCAAGTTTGCGCGTACCGGCGCTCCCGACGAACTCGATCTCGACTCTACGATCAAGGAGACCGCCAACCACGGCTATCTCGACGTGGTGATGCGCCCCGAGCGGCGCAATGCGGTCAAGGTGCTGGTGTTCTTCGATATCGGCGGCTCGATGGATTCACATATCGAGCAGGTCGAGGAGCTGTTCTCGGCGGCGAAGTCCGAGTTCAAGCACATGGAATATTTCTACTTCCACAACTGCCTGTACGAAGGCGTCTGGAAGCAGAACAAGCGCCGCTTCACCGACCGCACGCCGACCTGGGACGTGCTGCACAAGTACCCGCACGACTACAAGGTGGTGTTCGTCGGCGACGCCTCGATGTCGCCGTACGAGATCATGGTGCCGGGCGGCTCGGTCGAGCACGTCAACGAAGAGGCCGGCTCGGTCTGGCTCGATCGCGTCACGCGCACCTATCCGCATTCGGTGTGGCTCAATCCGGTCGCGCAGAAGCACTGGGACTATTCGGAATCCACCACCATCATTCGCCGGCTGTTTTCGGAACGCATGTTCCCGATCACGATCGAAGGACTCGAGGGCGCGATGAAGGAACTGGTGCGGTAATTTTCGTCATTCCGGGTTCGATGCTGCGCATCGCCTCGGAACGACGGGTCTAAAAACGGAAGGCGCAAAACATGCCCCAGACCATTCACCGCGGCATCAAATCCCTGATCGACGAGGCCAACGCCGAGATCGAGACCGTCAGCGCCGCTGACGCGATCAAGGCCGCGCAGGGTTCGGACGTCATTATCGTCGATATCCGTGATCCCCGTGAAATCGAACGAGACGGCCGTATTCCCGGTGCGTTTTCCTGCACCCGCGGCATGCTCGAATTCTGGATCGATCCGGCGAGCCCTTACGCCAAGCCGGTATTCCAGGAAGACAAGAAATTCATCTTCCACTGCGCCGGCGGCATGCGCTCGGCGCTCGCGGCGAAGACCGCCAAGGACATGGGCCTGAAGCCGGTCGCACATATGGGCGGCGGCTTCGCCGCCTGGCGCGATGCCGGCGGGCCGGTCGAGAAATGGGAACCGAAGAAGAAGGGTTAGTGCTCCTGCAGTCATCCTTCGAGGCTCGCAAGCGCTCGCACCTCAGGACGACGATCCGCATGACGACCTCTCGTTTCCGTCACCCTGAGGTGCCGTAGCGAAGCGAAGACCTCGAAGGGCGACGGAAACCAACGAAGGATCCAGAATGTCCACATCAGACGATCCGCTTGTCTCAACCGACTGGCTCGCCGCCCGCATCGACGATCCCAAGGTGAAGATCATCGACGCCACCTTCAAGTTGCCCGGCGTGTTGCCGCTGCCGATCGACGATTATCTCGCCGCGCATATTCCGGGTGCGGTCTTCTTCGATGTTGACGCGATCTCGGATCACAACAATCCGCGGCCGCACATGTTTCCCGACGCGGCGCAGTTCGCGCGCGATATCGGCGGGCTCGGCATTTCCACCGGCGATACCGTGGTTGCCTACGATTCCGGCAGTTGGGTCGCCGCCCCCCGCGCGTGGTGGATGTTCCTGTCGTTCGGCTACGCCAACGTGAAGATACTGGACGGTGGCCTGAAGAAATGGACGCAGGAAGGCCGTCCGACGCATGCCGGCAAGGTCACGCCGCAGCCTGGAAAGTTCACGGCCAAGCTTGATCCCAGTTACGTTCGCAGCCAGCAGCAGGTGCTCGCCAATATCGACACGCGCGCCGAGCAACTGGTCGATGCGCGTCCGCGCGGGCGTTTCGAAGGCACCGCGCCGGAGCCGCGCCCGGAGTCACGCTCCGGTCACATCCCCGGCAGCCGCAACGTGCCCTATGCCGAACTGTTCGACGCCAAGACCAGCGCGATGAAGCCTCTGGAGGAACTGCGCAAGGCTTTCACGGGCGCCGGCGTCGACTTCGCAAAACCGATCGTGACCACCTGCGGCTCCGGCGTTTCGGCGCTGGTGCTGACGCTCGCCCTTTATCGTCTCGGCGTACGCGGCACCGCGCTCTATGACGGCTCATGGTCCGAATGGGGTCTGCCCGACGGACCGCCGATCGCGACCGGTCCGGCGTGACCTCCTAAATTAAAAGCTACTGCGCTGCGCGTGCGACGGGAGTTTGCCCGAGGGTTTGCGCGAACGGGTTGTTGGCCTGCTGTTGAGCCAACAGCGCGGCTTGCCGCGCTGCCGCTAACCGGGCGCGCCGGGCCGCGATGCGCCGCCGCTCCCGGGCGCGTTGGGCGGCGCGCTTCCTGACCGCGCTGCGGTCCAGCCTGGCGTCAGCCTCGTTCGCCACCTTTTCATCGATGATGACGACGGGCCCACCGAGCGTGGCTATCCTGGTCGCGGCGAGGTTGCCTTCCGTCGATGGCTTATCGGCCGTCGGCGGCGGCTCGGGCGCGACCGGAGCCGTTGCGAGCGGCGCCGGCGCCGGCGTTTCCGTGACGGCTGCGACCTTCACTTCCTCGGTGGCGGCAGGCGGCGCCTCGCTCTCGATTACAGCTGCGGGTGCCGCCGTCGTTTCCGTGGCGGGTGCGGGCGCCTTCGCCGCTTCAGCCAGCATCGGCTCTTCCGGCAACGCGGCCAGTTTCTCCGGCTCGGCTGGCGTTGCTTCCGGGGCTTGTGCAGCCAGCGCCACAGCATCCGGCGTCACGACTGCCGACGTCACGGCTGCCGGCACGTTCTCCGACGGCTTCTCAAGCACAGGCGGCTCGAAGCGCAGCAGCGCCAGTGTCGTCACGGGCGCGGCGTTCTGTTTGGCGAATACGGGTTCGGCGGGCGCCCGTCGCGTCGGCAGGCTGGCAAATTGTTCATGCGCGGCGCGTAACAGGGCCGCGGCGCCAAGCCCAAAGATCAGGAGCGACAGCGACAGGATGACCGCAGCGAACAGAAAGCGAAAACCGGGGAGCATGGACACGAGTTCCGCCTGCCTGGAGGTCGGCAGGGCCGTTGACGACAAAAGGGAACGCGGTGGCCACTGAAAAGGCCCGGCTTCGCCGGCGCGAATCAGGCCGATTCGAGAGTATCTCAACGTCTCGAAGCTGTTTGTTATAAAATGGGCGTCTGATGGCGCTCATCGACTGAAGAATGGCGATTTTCACAGCGCTGAGGCATCTTTGCCGCAGATTTACGGGCTATCACAAATGTCCGGTTCGGGCCGAATTTGGCTGATTTGTCTTGAATGCGCCGCTATCTTCCGCCATCTGCCGTTAACGGTCCGGTGTGCCTTGGGGTCTATACAAAAGCGATGATGATTAACCGCATTCTGACGATTTGTGCTGCCGTTGCTGCCGGCGCGGCAGGAACCTCGCTTGCGCATGCGCAACAGGCCTATCCGACCACTCCGGGTGCGGTCTATTCGACGGCTCCGGGACCCTATGTGCCCGGCGGCTACGCGGTTGATGAACGCCGCGCCCCCGGCGCGCCCGATTTCGACGCCCTGGAAGATGACGAACAGCCGAACGCGCAGAGTTCGACCGCGCTGCCGCCGCCGGGCCCTGTGCTTTCGCCGAATGATCCGCGCTACGGACGTCCGGCGCCGATTTATTCCGATCGCGGTCCGCCGGTGCCCACCGGTCCCGTGATGTCGCCCGATGATCCGCGCTATGGCCGGCCTATGGGACCGCCGCCGGTGATCTATGGCGATCGCGCTCCGGGTTCGCAGCAGCCGGTCTATTCGGACCGTGGCGACAGCCGCATTCCCGGTGCCGGCATTGTCTATCCGAACGATGATCGCGCCGGCCTGCGGCCGCCGGAAGGCATCGGCGCCGCGCCCGCGCCCGGTGTGACCGGAGCGCTGCAGCAACAGCAGCAACAACCACAACAGGCTCCCGTCGGAGCCGATGGCCGTCCGGTGCAACTGTCGGCACTGCCGGCGGATGAGCAGCCGGACGCTGCACCCGTGCAACTGCCGCCGAACCTGCGTCGCCAGGAAGTGGCGTTCCCGACCAAGGAGCCCGCGGGCACCATCGTCGTCGATACGCCCAACACCTATCTCTATTACGTTCTGGGTGGTGGTCGCGCGATCCGCTACGGCGTCCGCGTCGGCCGCGACGGTTTCACCTGGACCGGCGTGCAGAAGATCAGCCGCAAGGCCGAATGGCCGGATTGGCATCCGCCGACCGAAATGATCGAGCGCCAGCCCTATCTGCCGCGCTTCATGGCGGGCGGCCCCGGCAATCCGCTCGGCGCGCGCGCGATGTATCTCGGCTCGACCGTCTACCGCATTCACGGCACCAACCAGCCTTCAACGATTGGCAAGTTCGTCTCGTCCGGCTGCATCGGCATGCTGAACGACGACGTGTCCGATCTGTTCGAACGTACCAAGGTCGGCACCCGCGTGGTGGTCATGCCCGGCGGCCCGCCCCCGGGAACTGCGACCGCTTCGGCCGCGCCGGCCGTTGGCCTCGCACCGGCGCAGGCCCAACTGGCGCCCGTTCCCGGCACCCAGCCGACCGTGGTGCCGCCGCTGCCCGCGCCGGTCACGGTTCGCTAGCAACGGTCAGGCCGGTCATTGTTTTCAAGGCGCGCTACGGCGCGCCTTTTCTTTTTGTGGCGCGCGAAGTTCCGATTGTGGTGCGTGAAGTTCCGCTCGCAAGTTCCTATTGCCGCGCCACATTCGCCGCTTGAATTCACACTTGATCCGCCTAGCTGCCGCTCATGTAACAGCAGAAGGATCAGACCCATGCGAATTTTTGTTGCAGGCGCAACCGGGGCCGTTGGCCGCGCGCTCGTTCCGGCTCTGGTATCGGCCGGCCATTCGGTAGCCGGATCGACGCGTTCGGCCGCCAAGGCGGAAGTTATCAAGCGGATGGGCGCAGACCCCGTCATTGTTGACGGACTTGATGAAGCGCTGGTTCACGCGGCCGTCAACTTCACAAAGCCCGACGTCGTCATCGATCAAATGACGGATCTCGCCGCGGTAACGGATCTCCGTCACTTCGACCGCGCTTTCACCACCACCAATCAGCTTCGGACACGCGGCACCGACTATCTTTTGGCCGCCTCACGCGCCGCCGGCGTCAGACGCTTCATTGCCCAGAGCTTCTGCGGCTGGGCCTACGGTCGCGATGGCAGTTCGGTCAAAACCGAAGACGAGCCGCTGGATCGGGAACCGCCGGAGGAAATGCGTCGAACGCTGGAAGCGATCCAGTATCTGGAGCGGACCGTCACCGGCTCGGCGCAGCCCGAGGGCATCGTCCTGCGCTATGGATCGTTCTACGGTCCCGGCACGGGCATGCTGGCGCCGGCGATGATCGAGCAGGTGCGTCGTCGTCGCTTGCCGCTGATTGGCGATGGCGGCGGATGGTGGTCGTTCATCCACGTCGAAGACGCCGCAACCGCAACCATGGCCGCCATCGAGCGCGGTAAGCCCGGCAGCATTTACAACATCGTCGATGACGATCCCGCGGAGGTTCGGGATTGGCTGCCGGGGCTCGCCCGGCTGCTTGGCGGCAAGCCGCCATTTCACGTGCCGGCCTGGCTCGGCCGGTTGCTCGCCGGCCAACACCTGGTCGCGATGATGACCGAGGTGCGGGCCGGGTCGAATGCCAAGGCCAAGCGCGAACTTGGTTGGCGGCCCGCGCATCCGTCCTGGCGTCAGGGATTTGCCGACGCCGCCAGGGAATCGAGCGGCCAGCAGGCGGCTTGACCCAAGGTCAGGCCAACCGCTGCTTCGGCTCACCCTTGAACCAGGCGTCGATGCCCTCGACCATCTGGGTGTAATGGTTGCGAAAACTGTCCTCGGTGACGTAGCCGAGATGCGGCGTCAGCACGAGATTGTCGACCTTGCGGAAGGGATGATCGACCGGCAGCGGCTCGACCGAGAACACGTCGATGCCGGCGCCGGCGATTTTCTTCTGCTTCAATGCCTCCAGCAGTGCTGCTTCGTCGACAATCGGCCCGCGCGCGGTGTTGACGAGATAGGCAGTCGGCTTCATGCGCGCGAGGTCGGCCGCGCCAACCAGCCCACGCGAGCGCTGGCTCAGCACCACATGGATGGTGATGATGTCGGCGGTTGCGAACAGTTCCTCCTTGGTGGCGTAGCCGACGCCAACTTCCTTGCACTTCTCCGGCGTCAGGTTCGGGCTCCAGGCGATCACGTTCATGCCGAAGGCCTGCGCCAGTTTCGACACCTTCGTGCCGAGCTTGCCGAGGCCGATGACGCCGAGCGTCCGGCCCTCGATCTCCATGCCGACGAATTTCTGCAAGGGTTCGCCGGCATGCATGCGCGCGTTCTCGCGGCCGATATTGCGGGTCAGTTCCAGGATCAGGCCCATGGTGAGGGGCGCGGTGGGGTCGCGGGCCCATTGCGTGCCGCACAGCACCACCTTGTGGTCCTTGGCCGCTTCCATATCGATCGCGGCGTTGCGCAGGCCCGAGGTGATCAGGAGTTTCAGATTGGGCAGCGCTGCAAACAAGGCGCGGGGAAACGGCGTGCGTTCGCGCATCGCGCAGATGATCTCAAAATCCTTCAGCGCGCCGGCGGCGGCCTCGGTCGTCGCAAACGGCTGGTTGAAGACAGTGACGTCGACGCGGTCGGCGACTTTGGACCAGTCGGCGACGGTCTGGGACACATTGATATAGTCGTCGAGAATTGCACAGCGCAGCCGCGTCATGGGGAGGTCCGTTCATGGCAAGGATGACGGCGGGAATGGCCGTCGGGGAGGATTGCCATGGTCGCGCGCAATTGGAGGGCGCGCAAGCGGTCTCATAGCGTTTTCAAGCGAAGTGGGTACCGGTTCGCGCCAGGAAAACGCGTCAAAAAATGAGAGCCGCAGAGCTGCGTCAAATATCCGGGAAGGTCAGTTCGAGCGGGAGAGGTGCTTGGCGCGCCAGGCCGGGCCCGGGCCACGCATGTAATGCAGCTCCGGCCGATAGGGGTTGAACGCCCGCTCCACGAACTGGCGCCAGAAGGCGCGGAGCTCAGCAAACGGCTTCGCAAGTCCGTCGCTGCGGTGCGCGGGGGTGGCGATGCGGGTCGAAAGGGATGCCGAAGTGATCGTAGCCATGACGCGGTCTCTGTTTTTCGTTCGCGGGCTGTGCCGCGGGAGCGCCTTTTTCCGGCGCCAAGAACGAGTTTTGGCCTGATTTGTTAAAAGATAGTTTCAATTGTCGGGATCCGGTGCCACATGGTGTCCACCCCGTATTCATCCGTGGTGAACGGATGGAAAACGGGTTCCCGCGGTTGCCCTTTTGGACCCGCGCCGCTACATCAGCGGCAGCAAATTTCCATAAATCCTCTGGTTTCAAGGGATCGCGATGGCTCGCCAGTTCGTCTATTTCATGCAGGGTTTGACCAAGGCCTACCCGACCCGAAAAGTGCTCGACAACGTCCATTTGTCGTTTTACCCCGACGCCAAGATCGGCGTGCTCGGCGTCAACGGCTCCGGCAAGTCGACCCTGCTGCGGATCATGGCCGGCCTCGACAAGGAATATAACGGAGAGGCTTGGGTCGCCGAGGGCGCCCGCGTCGGCTACCTCGAGCAGGAGCCGCACCTCGACCCGACCAAGAACGTCCGCGAAAACGTCATGCTCGGTGTCGCCAAGCAGAAGGCGATCCTCGACCGCTACAACGAGCTGGCGATGAACTACTCGGAAGAGACCGCCGACGAGATGACCAAGCTGCAGGACGAGATCGAGGCTGCCGGCCTCTGGGACCTCGACAGCAAGGTCGACCAGGCGATGGACGCGCTGCGCTGCCCGCCGGATGACTCCGACGTCAGCAAGCTGTCGGGCGGCGAGCGCCGCCGCGTCGCGCTGTGCAAATTGCTGCTCGACCAGCCTGACCTGCTGCTGCTGGACGAACCGACCAACCATCTCGACGCCGAGTCGGTGTCATGGCTGGAGGGCCATCTGCGCAACTATCCCGGCGCGATCCTGATCGTGACCCATGACCGCTACTTCCTCGACAACGTCACGAGCTGGATTCTCGAGCTCGACCGCGGCAAGGGCATTCCCTACGAGGGCAATTATTCGTCCTGGCTGGTGCAGAAGCAAAAGCGCCTTCTGCAGGAAGGCCGCGAGGACGCGGCGCATCAGAAGACACTGCAGCGCGAGCAGGAATGGATCGCGTCGTCGCCAAAAGCCCGTCAGGCCAAGTCCAAAGCGCGCTACCAGCGCTATGAGGACCTCTTGAAGCAGGCCAGCGACAAGCAGAGCCAGACTGCGCAGATCACGATTCCCGTGGCCGAGCGGCTCGGCCAGAACGTCGTCGACTTCGAGGGCCTCAGCAAGGCATTCGGCGACCGCGTGCTGATCGAGGATCTCACCTTCAAGCTGCCGCCGGGCGGCATCGTCGGCGTGATCGGTCCCAACGGTGCCGGCAAGACCACGCTGTTCCGCATGATCACCAAGCAGGAAACCCCGGACAAGGGCACCATCGCCGTCGGCGAGAGCGTGCATCTCGGTTACGTCGACCAGTCGCGTGACGATCTCGACGGCAAGAAGAACGTGTGGGAGGAAATTTCCGGCGGCAACGAACTCATTCTTCTCGGCAAGAAGGAAGTGAACTCGCGCGGCTATTGCTCGTCGTTCAACTTCAAGGGCGCCGACCAGCAGAAGAAGGTCGGCGCACTGTCAGGCGGTGAACGCAACCGCGTCCATCTGGCCAAGATGCTGAAATCCGGCGCCAACGTGCTGCTGCTCGACGAGCCGACCAACGATCTCGACGTCGACACGCTGCGCGCGCTCGAAGAGGCGCTGGAGGATTTTGCCGGCTGCGCCGTCATCATCAGCCATGACCGCTGGTTCCTTGACCGCATCGCGACCCACATCCTGGCCTTCGAAGGCGACAGCCATGTCGAATGGTTCGAAGGCAATTTCCAGGACTACGAGAAGGACAAGATGCGCCGGCTCGGGCAGGACAGCATCATTCCGCACCGCGTGAAGTACAAGAAGCTGACGCGGTAACCGATGAAGCGGACGGCTTTCATTGTTGCGATGATAGCCGTCTTCTGCGGGATGTCTCCCGCCCGCGCCGCCGACGCCGCCTTCATCCAGTTCATCGCCTCGCTGTGGCCGGAAGCGCAGGCGGCCGGTGTTTCGCGCGAGACGTTTGATACCCAGACCCGCGGACTGGAGCCCGATTACAAGCTGCCAGACTTGATCCTGCCGGGACGGCCCGCCACCGGCGCGCCGTCGCAGGCCGAGTTCGTGCAGGTGCCGGCAGATTATGTGAAAGAAGCCTCGATCGCACGGCTTGCGACCGAGGGGCAGCGGTTGATGCAAAAACATCGCGCGGCACTGGACGGAATCGAAGAGCGTTTCGGCGTGCCCGCCAGCATCGTGCTGGCGATCTGGGGACGCGAGACCGATTACGGTCGCTACGCGCTGCCGTATGACACGCTGCGCGTGGTCGCGACGCAGGCCTATGTCGGCCGCCGCAAGGATCAGTACCGCACTGAATTCATCCTGGCGCTGAAGATCCTCGGCGAGGGCGCGGTGACGCGCAAGGAATTCAGCTCGTCCTGGGCCGGCGCCACCGGCTACACGCAATTCCTGCCGTCGGAATATTACAAGCACGGCGTCGATCTCGACGGCGACGGCCGGATCGACATCTGGCACTCGGTGCCGGATGCGCTGGCTTCCGCCGCGCAACAACTGGTCAACAAGGGCTGGCAGCCCGGCGTGCGCTGGGCCTACGAAGTGCGCGCGCCCGCTAATGTCGACTGCACCATGGGGGTGCCCGAGGTGACGAAGCCCATTGCTGAATGGCTGCGCGCCGGCTTCGTGCCGGTGCGCGGACAGAAGCTTGATGCGACCGAGCAGGCGCAGCCGGCCTCGCTGCTGCAGCCCGAGGGCATCTATGGCCCGGCATTCCTGACCACGAAGAATTACTTCGTCATCAAGGAATATAATTTTTCCGACCTGTACGTGCTGTTCGTCGGCCATCTCAGCGATCGCATGGGAAGTCCGCTGCCGTTCGCAACGCCGTGGTCGGCGTCGACCCAATTGCGCACCAAAGACGTCGAGGCCATGCAGCGCCATCTGACGCGGATCGGTCTTTACAAGGACAAGCTCGACGGCAAGGCGGGCATGCAGACTCGCGCGGCGCTGGGCGCGTATCAGAAGTCGGCGGCGCTGAAGGTCGACTGCTGGCCGAGCGAAGCGGTGCTGCGTTCGATGAGCACGGCGCATTGACGGCGACATGAAAAAGCCCGGCCGAGATTTCGGCCGGGCTCTCGATCAGGGCGCGCAGGTCACGCGCCCATGGATCAGATCAGTTGCAGACTTCGATGCGGCGATAGCGCCAGCCGTAACCGTCCCAGAAGCGTTCACGGGTCCAGTGGCAGGGCGGGGGAGCGTCTTCCACGTAGACCGGACCGCCGTAAGCCGGGCGGCTGGAGGCAATGGCGCCACCGACGATCGCGCCGCCAATCAGGCCGGCTGCGACGCCCGCGGCAACGCCACGCTGTGCGCTTGCTGGTGTCGCGGTGAGCGAACCTGCAATCGTTGCGACTGCAACCAAGGCAGCAAATGTCTTCTTCATGTCTTTGGCTCTCCTGGAGTGGCGCCTTCGCCGGCACCGGGGTTGGGCACGCTGTCGTTCGAACGAAGGTCGCCGCTGCGACTGTACTTGGCCTGATCGAAAACAACGTGCCCGGCAGTTGAGCCGGAAAAACGGTTTTTTTCTGCCGCAAAACGTGTATCGCCCCGGAAAGCGGCTGCTTTCCGGGGCGATACATCAGATTTAATGAAGGTGAACGGGTTTAGTTGCAGACCCGAACGTTACGAACCCGCCAGCCATAGCCGTCCCAGAAGCGCTGGCGCTGGATGAAGCAGTCGGGACCATAGCCGGGCTCGGCGACATAGGCCGGCGCGCCGTATCCCGGACCGTAGTAGCCGGGACCACCGTAATAACCGTTCTGCGAGGCGATCGCGCCGCCGACAATGGCGCCGCCGATCAATCCGGCAGCAACACCTGCCGCGACACCACGCTGGGCATGGGCGGGAGCGGGGATTGCCACGGCCGAAATGGCCAAGGTGGCGATGGCACCGAGCGCCATCAATGTCTTCTTCATGGCCTCACCTTTCGTGGGAGCAAAGGACAGCTTCTAAAGCGTTCTGTCCCGGCGAAAGTTCCACATTTCGCTTGAATGATCAATGAACGGCCGTGCCTTATTTTGCGACGAATAAGGGCACGGAGCCGGGCTAAGGCCGGATCGGAACCCTAACCAGAGAAAGTGCCATGACGAGCGGAATGACGGCGTTCCTGGTAGCGGTCGGCGGGACGTCGCTGATTGGCTACCTCCTGATGAACCGGGCGCAGAACCGAGGTGCCCGGCGCCAGGGCGGCGCATCCGGCGACAGTTCCGGCAACGGCGTCAGTTATGATTCCGGCGGTAGCGGCTGGAATATTTTCTCCTGGTCCAGCAACGACACTTCCTCGTCCGACCAGTCGTCAGGATCCTCAGGCGCCAGCGGTGACTGGGGCGGTTCAAGCGGCGACAGCGGCGGCGGTGATAGCGGTGGCGGCGGAGGAGACGGCGGCGGAAGCGGCGATTAATCCCGTAAATTCCCGGGAAATTCGTAATATTCCCGTCTGTCGCACCGTTACTTTTTAGATTCATTCCAGGGTGTGTTCAGCATCAGTTTGGAATTGCTTGAAACTGCAGCTTTTCCTTTTGCACTTCGTGGCCACCTTAAATATCGATGGTGTCGCGTCACCAAAAGGTTCTGCCGGTTTCATGATTGTTTGTTCCTGCAACGTCATTAGCGACCAGGATGTCCGCAACGCCGTGAGCGCGGCCGAGGACCTCCCGCGCAATCCAAAGCAGATCTACGGCTGTCTCGGCTGCAGCGCCGAATGCGGCCGTTGCGCCCGCACCATCAAGACCATTATCGACGAAGCCCTCGGCGCCTGCGCCAAGGCCTGCTGCTCGGGCTGCCCGCACAGCCATGCCGTCGCCGCCAATGACGAACCGGCCCAGGAAAACGTCCAGCAAGTCACGCAAGCCTTCGCGCTCGCGGCCAGCTGAAAACCCCTGAATCTTCTGGATTTTGTGGTTCCCACCGGTCTTTTCGGGGAAGTGGTTGCTCTTGCCCGCGAACTGATTTAGAAGCGTTCTAAATACAGTTTCGGGCCGGTTCGGCCTCAAAAACCCGGAGTGCACCATGCAGGGCGACCCAAAAGTCATCGATTATCTCAACAAGGGCCTGCGCAGCGAGCTCACCGCGATCAGCCAGTACTGGCTGCATTACCGCCTCCTGAACAATTGGGGCCTGCTCGACATGGCCAAGGTCTGGCGCAAGGAATCCATCGAGGAGATGGAGCACGCCGACAAGTTCACGGACCGGATCCTGTTCCTCGACGGCTTTCCCAACATGCAGGTGCTCGATCCCTTGCGGATCGGCCAGAACGTCAAGGAAATCATCGACTGCGATCTCGCCTCCGAGATCGCGGCGCGCACGCTCTACCAGGAAGCCGCGACCTACTGCCATGGCGTCAAGGACTACGTCACCCGCGACCTGTTCGAGCAGTTGATGAAGGACGAGGAGCACCACATCGATTTCCTCGAGACCCAGCTCGACCTGATCAAGCGCATCGGACTTGAGCTGTACACGCAGAAGCACGTCGGCGGGCTGGAGAGCGAGCACTGAGCTGCCGCTTACAGTTTCCGCAACTCTCACTATCGTCATGGCCGGGCTTGACCCGGCCATCCACGTTTTTGGTGCCAAGAGAAGTAAGTCGTGGATGCCCGGGTCAAGCCCGGGCATGACGGGCAGCGAGAGCGGCCCTATAATTGCGTCTTGTAGCGCTCGTAGATCACGTCCTGGCTTTCCCGTTCGCCAAGACCGGTCTGGTCGTGAATGACTTCGCCGATGCTGGGCATCACCGAGCGCTCGACGCGATCTCCTCCCCACAGTTTCGAGCGCATCAGCGCTTTGCCGCAGTGGAAATAGGCCTCGCTCACGTCGATGTGCAGCACCGCGCGCGGCGGTTTGCCGAATTCGATCATCGAGGCCATCAGTTCCGGGTCTGCCGACAATTTGCCCTTGCCGCCGACGCGCAGCGTCTCGTCGATCCCCGGTACGAAGAAGATCAGCTGCACGAAGCCAGATCCCTCGACGATGTTCCTGAAACTGTCGATCCGGTTGTTGCCGGAGCGATCCGGCATCAGGAGCAAGTTCGGTCCGGCGACGCTGACAAAACCCGGGTTGCCGCCGCGCGGCGACGCATCGACGCTGCCGTCGGAGCCGGATGTGGCCAGCACGCAGAACGGCGACATGCCGATGAATTTCTTCGCGTGGACGTCGATCTCGGGCCGCGCCTTGGCGATCACGCGCGGCGAGGGAGCGGGATAGATCGTTGCGAGGTCGCTGGCGCCAAAATCGGTCAAGATGTCCTCCGAAGCATGCGTCGTTCGGTCGCCAAATTACCATTGCCCGGTTTCGGCGACTACATCTTATCGCCGCCACGGCCAGTCGATCACCTTGGAACAGTACAAAGCCCACCAGATCAGAACCGGCTGAAAAGCCAGCCGCGGGCCATGATAGAGCCAGCTGCTGGCGATGTAGGGCAGATCGATGCCGTCGATCGCGTGCTTGAAGTTCGCAGGCCAGACGCAGAGCGCATAGGCGGCGAACGCGACACCGGCCCACCAGCGCAGCGGCTTCGTTATCAGCGCGATCGCGCCGGCCAGTTCGCAAAGTCCTGTTACGAAGATCACTTCGCGTGCGGCCGGCACCCAGGATGGCGTGATCGCTAGCAGTTTGTCCGGCGCCCAGAGATGGGCAATTCCCGCCGCCGTGTAAAACGCGGCGAGCATCCAACGCATCACGGCGCGGGCGTTGTCGTTTTCCGGTTTGTCGGTCATCCGCCGACGTATCACGCGCCGCGCTTGAACGCGACGGGGAACTCACACCGAGTCCGCCGGCACGAAGCAGCTGATAATGATGCTGCCGCGGTGATGCACATACCACACCACGGCTTCACCGACCGGGTTGCCGCGATCGCGAATCACGGCGCGATCCGGCACCGCCATCCACTGGCCTTCGATCGGTACCCAATAGGCGCCCTCGCGGACGTCATAGGCGGTGCGATGACCATCCGAGATATCGCAGCAGGGCACGCCGTTCGGCGCCATCACGCTCTTGAACCAGGCGCGGATGTCGGGCGCGACGTTATCGTATTGACCGTTGTCGAAGGCGAGCGCGGCGCTTGCCAGCACCGACAGACACGCGAGCAAAACAAAATGCGCGAGCCTTCGCATCCGATCCTCCGCCATGTTGTCTGGTTGTCGTGGGCGTGTTCGCACCCCACGAATTCGTAGCGCGACAATTCAACCAGAGCCGGGTTGCGGATGCGCGCTCAAATAATGAGCGATGCGAGTGATCGCAAATTGATGCGGTGCGAAATCAGACTTTCTTCTTGCGCGGTCCGGGCTGCGACTTCGGCGCGATGTTCCGCCATGCCATCCTGAGTGCGCTCTGCAGCGTCGCCGGATCGGCCTTTGCCAGCCGTACGTTGGTATTGCCGTGCTTGCCCCATCCACCCGGCACGGGGCGGAAGATATCCGGTTCGGCATCGACCAATATCGTTTGCTGTTCGGGCGTCAGCTTCACCATCCCCCAGTCATCACTCGGGATAACCGAGGGTGGCGAAGATGCGCTTGCCCAGGCGGAAGTCGGCATGTCCCTGATGCGAGCCTTCAAGCGCCCCGGGGAGCGCAAGCGCCACGCGGCGGAAACGGCTTGTCGACATTGCCGCACTCGCTTTGACTGATGCGCCGGCTCACATGGTCTTCTGCGGCGCGGTTTGCAGCAATTCCTGCACCTGCTTCTTCCAGAACGCGGCGTTGCCGGTGGTAAGATGGCCACGCGTTTCGGTCGAGGCCGGTATCAGGTAGAGCCGGCCGTTCTTGACGCGTTTCATCGCCGCATCGGTGACGCCGGTTTCCGGCGGGTTGCGTTCGTCGTCGGCGGCATTGATCGCCAGCAGCGCGGCCTCGATCTTGTCGAGCCCAGCCGACGGATTGTAGTCGTGCGAGGCTTCCCACTGGTAGATGAAGTCGTTGGCGTCAGCCGTGACCGCCACCGCCAGCCGATCGTCGACCATCTTGTCGGCCGCCGCCGCGGTCGGCGCCAGCATCTGGTAGGCGAGGGTGCCGCCGCCGGTCGCGATGCCAAAGGCGTTGACGGCGTACTTCATCATCCGCGGCTGGCTGGTGTAATTGCCGCCGTTGTAGTCGGGATCGTTGCGGATGGTCTCGATCATCATCCGCCGCAGCATCCAGTTGCGCGCCGCCATTTCGGTCGGCTGCGAGGCCATCGGCACCACCGCGTCCATGAACTGCGGATATCTGCCGGCCCAGATCCAGGTGTGCATGCCGCCCATCGAATTGCCGATCACGAGCCGCAGGTGCTTGACGCCGAGGCCTTCCTTCACCAGCCGGTAGTGCGCGTCGACCATGTCCTCGTAATTGTATTTCGGGAACGCTGTCTTCATGCCGTCGGACGGCTTTGCCGATTTGCCGTGGCCGAGGCCGTCCGGAATGATGATGTAGTATTTCGCGGCATCGAGCGGCTGGCCGGGGCCGAACAACTGTCCTGCAAATTCAGCCGTCAGCATTCGCGAGGCGTCGCCGCCCGAGCCATGCAGCACCAGCACCGGTTGGCCGGTTGGCTCGCCGATCGTGGTGTAGTGAAGCCGTAGCTCCGGCATGGTCTGGCCGGAGTGGAATTTGAAATCCCTGGCGATCCAGTCGCCCTGTTTCGGAGCCGGATAGTCGGCGGCGGATGCGGCGAGGGGTGTCAAGGCGAGGGCTACCGACAAGGCTGCGAGCGACAAATTCATGATGTTCTCCCCGGGATGCGGCCGCTTCGGGCTGCTTGGCGGGGAGGCTATCACATCGGCCGATTTCGGCGTCACCCGATCGCCGCGCCCCGGCCTCACCCCTCGACATCGGTTTCCGGCCGGTCGTTGCCGGCGGCGGTCTCGGTATGCCATTTGCCATCCGCCGTCTCGTATTGGATGGCTTCGGTGCGGCCGGGAACCCGCTGCTCGGCCGCCACCCGCCGTGCCGCCGCCAGCGCCGCGGCACGGTTCGGAAACGGCTCCGAGAATACGCCGTCGACGGTGTAGGCCCAGCCGCCGTCATGTTGGACGATCTTGTAGGTCACATGGCTCATCGGGAACTCGCTTTGCCGGGGTGAACGCGCCGCTCATTCTATGACAGAATAGCGCCACTGTCGGAAATTGCACCGGCCGTTCGTCCTCGGGGACACGGAAGCCGCTGCATCGCGGGTGCGAGGAGAGAGCCATGTGCCGGAATATCAAGACGCTGTTCAACTTCGACCCGCCGGCAACGCACGCGGAAATCCATGCCTCGGCGCTGCAATTCGTGCGCAAGCTTTCCGGCTTCAATTCGCCGTCGCAGGCCAACGCCGAGGCGTTCAACCGGGCCGTCTCGGAAGTTTCCGACAGCGCGAAGCGCCTGATGGCGTCGCTGCAAACCAGCGCGCCGGCGCGGGACCGCGAGGTGGAGGCCGCGAAGGCGAAAGAGCGCTCGCGGGCGCGGTTCGGGTGATACGGAGCGCTTATTATCCGGCGTGATGCACCTCACGGTGGAGTGAGGCCGCCATGCCTACGGTGCTTCCATTACGCATTGGAGCACGCCATGAAGCCTCGGATCCCTCTTGAATATTGTTCGATCGCGTTCGCCGTGATGTGGTCCGGCTGGATGTTCTGGTCGAGCGATTCACACAGTATCGTCAACCTGGCCATCTGGGCCGTCAGTGGCGCCATTGCCGGCTATCTCTGGTATCTCGGCATGCGCTGGTGGTTCCGGCGAATAAAGCTGCTGCCGCGCGATGGCGTCGACAGCGGCGCGAGCCGATAAGAGCTGCGCTCAGACATCCCACGCGACCGGCAGGTTGAGCAGGCCGCGAAACGCCCAGCCGCCGATCCGCACCGGGTCGGCCGGGTCGAGCCGCAATCCCTTCAAGCGCGCAAACAGGCTCGGCAGCGCGACGTCGGCGACCATGGCGCGGGAGGCGAACGCACCGGCGCAATAATGCGGTCCGGCGCCGAAAGCGATGCTCTTTTGCGTGTTGCGGGTGACGTCGAAGCGGTCGGGATCGCTGAAGCAGGCCTCATCCCGGTTGGCCGAGCCGAACATGAAGAACACGCGGTCCTCAGGCTCGAAATCGACGCCGCCATAGGACCACGGTTTGGCGACGCGGCGCGGCGACATGCCAATCGGCGCGATCCAGCGCGCATATTCCTCGAACACGTCGAGCCACTTTGCCTTGCCGTCGCGGACCAGCGCGAGTTGTTCGGGATAGGTCAGCAGCGCCCACGTCGCGCCGGCAATCGCATCGCGCGGTTCGTTCTGCCCGCCGGAGATCGCGAGCTTGATATTGGCGCGGACACTTTCCATCGGCTGGCCGGCGGCCAGCAGCACGCTGAGGATCGAGGTGTTGGGATGTTTCGTCACCACGGGAATCATGTCGTCGATCGCGGCATCGATGCCGGCGGTGGCGGCATGGCAGCGCGCCTCGACCTCCTTGTTGCCGGTATAGTTGGCGATGCCGTCGATCATCGCCTGCGACCACGCGTCCATGTCCGCAAAGCGCATGTTGGTCAGGCCGGTGATGTCCTTCAGGCATTCGGCCGACAGCGGCAGCGCGAGCGCCTTGCAGAGATCGGCTGAGCCGCGCGGCGCGAGTTCATCGAGAATGCGGTCGGCATGGGCCTGAAACTGCCGGACCCAGGTGTCGCGCACCGTGCGCGGCGACACCGCCGGAAACATCGCCGCCCGCTCCGTCATGTGCGCATCGCCGTCCTTGCGCATCATGTTGTGGCCCATCAGCACGTTCATCAGCCCGGCCGGCTGATGCGAGGAGAACACGTCGATGCGCTTCTCCTGCGTGAAGATGTCGTCGCGCCGGGTGAACACGGTGGAGCCAAGCTGCGGCACGAACGCGATCGGCGCTTCCTTCCGCATTCTTGCCAGCGCCGGATAGGGATCGGCCCAGAAGGCCGGTACGTCGATATCGAAGTGCGGCGCGTTGGACATGGGCTCACACCGTCCGGTAGGCGCCGTCGACCATCACGATCGAACCCGAGACATAGGCGGACATGTCGGAGGCGAGGAAGATCGCGGGGCCGACGATGTCTTCGGCGGTGCCGGCGCGCCCGAGCGGCGTGTGAGCGACGAAGACCTTTGCCAGCTCCGGATTATTGGCGCGCACGTTGGCGTTGAGCGGCGTCTCGATGAAGCCCGGGCCGATCGCATTGACGCGAACGCCTTCCTTGCCGAGTTCGGCCGCCAGCGCCCTGGTGAAACCGAGCACGCCGTGCTTGGAAGCGGTGTAGGCCGGCGAACTCGGCGTCTTCAGATGCATGAAGGACTGGATCGAGCCGATATTGACGATGCGTCCCTTCGAGGCGCGCAGCGGTTCGAGGAAAGCGTAGGTCACGTTGAAGACGCCGTTGAGGTTGATCGCGATGATGTCTTCCCAATCATTGATCACGGCCTCCGCCGCGCCGAGCATGCCGTTGCGGCGGGCGATGCCGGCATTGTTGACGAGGATCGAGACCTGGCCGACCTTGTCGGCGACGTGCTTGGCCATGGCAAAACAGTTGTCGCGTTTGGTGACATCGAGCGCAAAACTCTCGGCGTTGCCGCCGGCGTCGCGGATCTCCTTGGCGACGTCGGACGCCGCCTTCTCGTTCATGTCGAGGATGACGACCCGCGCGCCCTCACGGGCGTAGCCGTTCGCGATCGCGCGCCCGATGCCGGAGCCTGCGCCGGTGACGACAGCGATGTGATTGGCGAGTAGGGGCATGGCGCGTTTCCTTTGCTTTTGATTTTGACGGAGGATAGCAAGCGTGCCGGCTTCTACAAGGTGCTATCGCAACGCGAACGAGGCGTCGCGTTGAAACGTCACTTGCTCACCGCCGCGTGGATGGCCTCGCAATGCCGCACCAGGTTGGGATGATCGGACACGAACGCCTTCAGCGGCGTCGGGATCGGATAATAGTGGATATTGGCGATGAAGCCGTAGATGCCGGCATCGATGCTGGATGGCTTGGCGCCATGCACATAGCCATCCGGCGGAATCAGATCGGCCAGCACCTGCAAGTCCGATAGCCCGCGCGCATAGGCCTGGTCGGGCGCGTAGCGGCCGATGCCCTGGAAGTAATAGCGCTGCGCGTTGTATTCTCTGGCCTTGTTCAACCCGGCTTCGTCGATCTGCGCATGCTGCGCCATAAAGCCGTCGCGGAATGCGGGGAAGAAGCGATCGTCCTTCCAGCGCGAATACGACATCACCCAATAGAGGTCGTCGAGCAGGCGCGTGACCAGATGGTCGGTGGTGCGCTGCGCCGGCGTCAGCCGGGCATCGATAGTCAGGCGATATTTTTCGATCAGGTGCGCGAGGATGGTCTCGCTGTCGCCGATTGTGACGCCGTCGTCGACGATATAGGGCAACTGCCCGCGCGGTGCCTTCGACGCGTCGAACACATGTTCATGCGTGAACGGCACGCCCGCGAGTTTCAGGAAGGCGTAGACCTTCAGGCCGTAGCCGTTGTTGTCGGCGACACCGAACAGTTCGGGGTAGGAATAGAGGGTGAGCATGGACTCTCCACTTCGTAGGGTGGGTTAGCGGAGCGTAACCCACCATCTTCCTGTGCAAGTTTCGGTGGGTTACGGCTTCGCCTAACCCACCCTACGGTTTCTACGACTTCAGCTGCGCCACGCCTTCGATCTCGATCAGCATCTTCGGGTCCGGCAGCGACACCACCACGCAGGTGGTGCGGGCCGGATAGGGCGCCGGGCCGAACGCTGACGCATAGAGCTTGTTCATGGTCGGCGACGTCGGAGGCGCGGGTCAGCAGCACGTTGACCTTGACGAGGTCGCGAAAGGTGGCGCCGGCCTCGTCCAGCACGCGCTTGATGTTGGCGACGACATAGCCGAACTGCGCCTCGAAGCCGTCGGCCAGCGCGCCGTTCTCGTCGAAGCCGGGAATGCCGGAGATGAACAGCAGGTCGCCGGTGCGGGCGGCGAACGACAGCGGCGGGGATTTGACGCCAGGCGGCGGCGCGAAGTGCTTTATGGGGGCCATCGGGACTCCTTTTCGCCATGGTGAGCAGGCAGGTATGGAACCACTTTGCCCATCCGGCCATTCGGTTACAATCCGCAAATCGCGACTCAGCCAGTCGCTGCCAGCCTTCAAACTCCGGGGAAAACCTTTCATGAAGATGTCATCCGCCGTTCGTGCCGCCGTGTTCGCCCTGATCGCCATCGCCGCCAGCACGTTCTCCTCCGCCTCCCGCGCCGACGAAGGCTTCGTGCAGCTCGTGATCTACAAGGCCGGCTGGATCATCGGCGGCTCCGGCGGCAGCGGCTCGCTGACGTTCCGCGGGCGGACCTACGCGCTGTCCACCGGCGGCCTCGATTACGGCCTGGTGTTCGGCGGCTCCAAGACGGTGCTGCGCGGCCGCGTCAGCAACATCTATCGCCCCTCCGATGTCGCCGGCGTCTACGGCGCCGCCGGTGCCGGCCTCGCGGTCGGCCGCGGCGCCCGTGCCATCGTGCTGACCAACCAGAAGGGCGCGGTGCTGGAACTGTCCGGCAGCCAGACCGGGCTGATGGCGAACGCGGATCTCAGCGGGCTCGCGATCACGATGCGGTAGGGCGGCGATGGATCGCGAAGCACTCGTCGCTGCATACTCGGCGCCGGGACGCCACTATCACAACCTGACGCATATCGAGGATTGTCTTTCCGCGCTCGCGCGGGTGGACAATCTCTCGGCGGTCGAGCGCGAAATCCTGTCCGAGGCGATCTGGTGGCACGACGTCGTCTACGATGCTACGAGAACGGACAACGAAGAACTCAGCGCCCGTTTGGCCGAACAGAATGTCCGTCAGGATCTTCGCCAGCAGGTCGGCCGGCTCATCCGTCTGACCAAAACCCATGATGTCGAGCCGCATGATCGCCTTGGTGCGATCCTGATCTCGATCGACCTCAGCATTCTCGGCGCCGAGCCCGCGCGATACGACGCCTATGCCGCCGCGATCCGGCAGGAATACGCCCATGTGGCGGATAGCGACTACCGCACCGGCCGCGCCAAGGTGCTCGGCCACTTCGCGGCCCGCCCGTTCATCTTTCCCGATGCCGACTTTGCCGAAGTGTATGATCGGCAGGCTCGCGACAACCTCGCGCGTGAGCTGGCATCGTTGAGGTGAGGGTGAACGCGGGTTGGCATTGACCCCTCTCCGTCGTCCCTGCGAACGCAGGGACCCATAACCACCGGCGGTTATTGTGCGAATGGTCTCTGGCACCGCGTCGCATCGATGGATCACGCGGTATGGATCCCGGGTCGCGCTTCGCTTGCCCGGGACGACGGAGTAAGTTTCATTCAATTGTTAAACAGCCCAGCCGTCATCGCCCGGCCTATCCACGTCATTGCGAGCGTAGCGAAGCAATCCACCTTCTTTGTGCGGCGAGACGGATTGCCGCGTCGCTTCGCTCCTCGCAATGACGTTGATAGTTTTAAACACACCTTCGCGTTCTCGCGGCACGACCTGCCCGAAGTTTTGCATTTCGTTTGCCCTCGAAGAAAATAGAGGGCGCAGGGAAGACCGGGTGCGCGCCGCACCCGCGGTCTCATGTGCGATAGGGGTAGTCAATGCTGCACATGAGCATACAGGATTGGCGGAGGCATCCGGCCTTCCCTGCGCAATGGCTTTACGGCTTATACGATTTCGTCCTGGTGACCGGCTTTCTTGCCACCATCCCCGTGCGAGGCGTTAGCCTCTCACGAGTTGACGCCAGCACCGGGGCGTCGGACCCGACACGATTTCACCGTACGCAGCGGCCACCTCGTCCTCGCTGACCTTCGCGTCCACCGCATCCCCACCGCACGTTCGTGACGATCGCGTAGCGCCCCTCTCATCGGGTGAGACGGCCGGAGTTGTGCCGCTGATTTGCGCGACGGGGACAGCGGAATATTTTCGATTTCCGGGCTTGACATGATTTCTGAAAATCAGAAGTGATTTGCCCGTCGGGCTGGTTTGTCGCAGGCGGGGGCGGGAGATTGTGCTTGTGCGCGAGGTGAAATCAACCTCCCAGCGTCGCGTCGTAGGGTGGGTTAGCGAAGCGTAACCCACCGAATTACAAGCTCGGTTGCCGAGAGGTGGCGGATTACGCTTCGCTAATCCGCCCTACGGCCCTAGCATGCGCGCCAATGTGCTCCGGGAGGAATCCATGAAGTTGAAGATCGCCGCCACGTTGCTCGCGCTTGCTCTTGTCGGCCGGCGTCGCCGCCGCGCAACCGGCCAAAAGCCTGAAGGAGCAGATCGTCGGCACCTGGAATTTCGTGGTCGCCGAAGTCGCGGCGCCCGACGGCAAAAAATCGTTTCCGTTCGGCGAGACGCCCAAGGGCATTTTGATCTTCACGGCCGACGGCCGCTTCGCGCAGATCCATGTCGCCGGCGACGTGCCCAAAATCGCGTCCAACAACCGCATGACCGGCACGCCGGAGGAATACGCCGCCATCATGAAGCGCAGCCTGTCGGTGTTCGGCACCTGGACGGTCGACGAGGCCAACAAGACCGTCACCTACAACATCGTGTCGTCTTCGTTCCCGAACTGGGAGGGCGAGGCGCAGACCCGCAATATCGACAAGCTCACCGACGACGAGTTCGTCAACACCAATCCGAATGTCGGCGGCGGGCGGGGGAGTGCGAGTAATTTTTATCGGCGGGTGAAGTAGGGGAGGTTCGCGGCGTAGGGTGGGTTAGGGAAGCGTAACCCACCGCTTGTAACGCCGAAAGACAGTGGGTTACGCCTTCGGCTAACCCACCCTACAAGCCCTGCGGTCCCAGATGCCGCTCCACTCATCCGGGCTACAGGCCCTATTCGTCTCGTGCGCTAGCAAGGATACCCATAAGGGATCTAGCCTGCTTGCGCTTTTCGACTCGTTTGTCCCAAGTATCCCATCCGAATTTTGCTGCCGCGGCAAAGGGCAGCGCCGGCGCAATATAAGGTGCGAGTGATGGAACAAGCATGCACCCGATGGCACCGGTAATCATTCCAGCGTCTTCAAATGCTTTTGAGAGTATGTTGAATTGATTCGCCGAATGAGTTTCTGTGTTCGCCGATCGCGTATTCAATTTCCGTGCAGACCTCCGCGGTAACTTTGTCAATGTCTTCCATTGCTGAATGCATGAAGGCGCGCGATTGCTCCCTCTAAGCGCTTTCTAAATTCAACATTTCCAACATCACTTCTCAATTCAATTAGGTTCAAGCGACGTTGGATAACCACCCAGGCGTTCGGACTAACTCTTATCGAGCACCGGTTTTGCGTAGTAACCCCAGCTTCGAGAGGCGCTCGTTCGTTCCGGACACAATTCTAATAGTAGTCGCTGCTCGATTGCGGTGAGCGGATGCGCCGATAGTTCAGAGGAGCTCTCGATCAAATGAAATTGGGGGATATCCTTTCCGCCAATATCGGACGAACCTATCGACGGCGAGTGTTTGATTGCTTGATCCAAGTCTGTTGAGCGCCTCGAGCAATATCGATCTCATATTCGGCAAGCGAAGTCAGCGACGGGTGCGCGAATCCTGCCGCTCGGGGGCACGATACGATTATGCTGCTCGACAGCTCGAGAATCATCCGGCTCCGCCTTCAAATCAGGGTCGAAACTTGCAACAGTAGGACAACGACCTGCAAGGTGTCCGCAACTAGTTGGCAATGCCATTTTGTGTCTCCGCATCTTTCTCCTCAAGGCTTTTTTCCAACTCGGAAATAGATATCGGTAAATTTGGGAGAGGCGCGTCCACTATGGGCTTGAGCTGAAGAAGCGCATGAGCATTTTGAAGGCGGAGTACGTCCCGAAAGCGCTCTTCCTTTCTTTGGCTTTCGATCCAAGGAGCGACGGGGTCAGGAATTAACACTGTATCTGCGTACAGCAGAGACGACTGGACTGACTTCAAATGGGTGGCTGTAAATCGGGGCCAGCTTGCACAAGCTTAAGTCCCCGATTTCTTTGGCCATTCTAAACGCAGCGAGCCCGTGCGTCGAATAAATCTGACCCAAATTATCATACAGCCAAGCAAAGGCAGTTGGTGCTCTGCGTCCGAAGCTCGTCGCATTGCGATGCACTTCGTCTGAGAAGCCGCCAATTGAACCGAAATCAACAGCGGTTTTCCCCGTGGCTCGGACGAAAATTCGTCCAAACACGAAAATAGCAATCGTTGATAATCGTTAGCTTGCTTGAGCAATGCGACATCCTCTCAGGAACGAGTTGACGGCCATCCTCACAACACCCGATTGCTCTCCTTCACCTTCTCCGCATCCAGATACACCTGTTCGCCCATCTCCTTGAACTTCGCGCACATCGTCGCCATGCCGTCCTCGATCACGCCCGACATCGACATGCCGACGCCGCCACCGGCCACCGCGCGCTTGTCGGGGTCGTTCAGGGTCGCGGCGTAGTCGCGCACGTCCTGCGTGATCTTCATCGAGCAGAACTTTGGACCGCACATCGAGCAGAAATGCGCGACCTTGTGGGCTTCCTTCGGCAGCGTCTCGTCGTGGTAGGCGCGGGCGGTTTCCGGATCGAGGCCGAGGTTGAACTGGTCCTCCCAGCGGAAGTCGAAGCGGGCGCGGGACAGGGCGTCGTCGCGCAGTTGGGCGGCGGGGTGGCCCTTGCCGAGATCGGAGGCGTGGGCCGCGATCTTGTAGGTGATGACGCCGACCTTGACGTCGTCGCGGTTCGGCAGGCCGAGATGCTCCTTCGGCGTCACGTAGCAGAGCATGGCGCAGCCGAACCAGCCGATCATGGCCGCACCGATGCCCGAGGTGATGTGGTCGTAGCCCGGCGCGATGTCGGTGGTCAGCGGCCCGAGGGTGTAGAACGGCGCTTCGCCGCATTCCTTGAGCTGCTTGTCCATGTTGATCTTGATCTTGTGCAGCGGCACGTGGCCGGGGCCTTCGATCATGACCTGGCAGCCCTTCTTCCAGGCGATCTGCGTCAGTTCGCCGAGCGTCTCCAGTTCGGCGAATTGCGCGCGGTCGTTGGCGTCCGCGATCGAGCCGGGACGCAGGCCGTCGCCGAGCGAGAACGAGACGTCGTATTTGCGCATCAGGTCGCAGATTTCCTCGAAGTGGGTGTAGAGGAAGCTTTCCTTGTGATGCGCCAGGCACCACTTCGCCATGATCGAGCCGCCGCGCGAGACGATGCCGGTGACGCGGTTGGCGGTGAGGTGGATGTAGGGCAGGCGCACGCCGGCGTGGATGGTGAAATAGTCGACGCCCTGTTCGCACTGCTCGATCAGCGTGTCCTTGTAGAGCTCCCAGGTCAGCTTGACCGGATCGCCGTCGCACTTCTCCAGCGCCTGATAGATCGGCACGGTGCCGATCGGGATCGGCGCGTTGCGAAGAATCCATTCGCGCGTGGTGTGGATGTTGCGGCCGGTGGAGAGGTCCATCACGGTGTCGGCGCCCCAGCGGATCGCCCACACCATCTTGTCGACTTCTTCCTCGACCGACGAGGTCACGGCGGAGTTGCCGATATTGGCGTTGATCTTGGTGAGGAAGTTGCGGCCGATGATCATCGGCTCGAGTTCGCCATGGTTGATGTTGCAGGGAATGATGGCGCGGCCGCGCGCGATCTCGCTGCGGACGAATTCCGGCGTGACGAAGGCGGGCACCGCAGGCGCCAAAGCTTTCGCCGTCGGCGATCGCGGCTTCGGCGCGTTCGAGCTGCACCTTGCGGCCGAGGTTTTCGCGGGTCGCGACGTAGATCATCTCCTTGGTGATGATGCCGGCGCGGGCGAATTCGAGCTGCGTGATCATGTGGTCGCCGATGCCGCGCAGCGGCTTGTGGTGCGCGGTGAAGGCTTTTGCGGCATGCGAGGCGCCGACATTGCCGTTGTCTTCCGGCTTGATGTCGCGGCCTTCATATTCCTCGACGCCGCCGCGCTCCTTCACCCATTCGATGCGCGCGCGCGCGAGGCCGGCATTGACGTCGATGGTGACGTCCGGATCGGTGTAGGGACCGGAGGTGTCGTAGACCGGCAGGTTCGGCTCGCCGGCGCCTTCGCTGAGGATGATCTCGCGCAGCGGCACGCGGACATCCGGCGCTTCATCCGGCGTGACCCAGATTTTTCGCGAGGCGGGCAGGGGCCCGGTGGTGACGGCGGGAAGCGTGGTGTCGGGATTGGAGCGGATGTTCATGGCGTATCCTCCGTTGAATTTCTAATTGGCTGTTCGTCATTGCGAGCGCAGTTCGACGCTGCGTCATCGCTGACGGCGATGGCGATCGCATCTGGCTGCGGCTTCGTCACCGGTTGGAGCCGAGCGCGCGTCGCCCTTCCGCAGCGGGCCACTGAACGGCACGCGGTCGCCTCCGCAGGGTGACGGTTGATGGGAGTTTCGGCAACGTTCATCTCACGCAGCTTTCGACGTTCGGCCGAGCCATTGTCTTACCCGCGCGTCGGGGTCGGCATTCTGCGGTGACGTCGCTGACGACGGCGATCGAGTCGGCGCCGGCGGCGAAAATTTCGGCTGACTGTTCGAACTTGATGCCGCCGATCGCGACCAGCGGGATGTTGCCGATGCGCTTCTTCCACTCGGCGATCTTCGGAATGCCCTGCGGCGCGAAGCGCATCGATTTCAGCGTGGTCGGAAAAATCGGACCCAGCGCGACGTAATCCGGCTTGGCGCGCAAGCGCGGTCGCCAGTTCCTCGTCGTCATGGGTGGAGATGCCGAGCGTCAGGCCGGCGTTGCGAATTTCCTTCAGATCGGCATCGACCAGATCTTCCTGGCCGAGATGCAGATGCTGCGCACCGGCGACGATCGCCGCGCGCCAGTAATCATTGACCACGAGTTTTGTCGCCGTGCCCTTGGTCACCGCCAGCGCGTCGCTGACGATTTGCAGCGCCTCGGAGTCGTTGAGGTCCTTGGCGCGCAGCTGAATGGTGCCGACGCCGAGCGCGGTCAGCCGCGCCACCCAGGCGACGCTGTCGACGACGGGATAGAATTGATCAGGATACGGCATGCCAGAACGGTGTCCCGATGACAGGGGTTGAAGGGGAGGCGAAGTCGCGGGCTTCCATCAGCCCGGCTTCGTAAGCGGTGCGGCCGGCTTCGACGGCGAGGCGAAACGCGTTCGCCATCGCGACGGGATCGGCGGCCTTTGCAATCGCGGTGTTGAGCAGCACGGCGTCGTAGCCGAGTTCGAGCGCGTGCGCCGCATGCGACGGCGCGCCGAGGCCGGCATCGACCACCAGCGTGATGTCGGGCAGGCGGTCGCGCAGCAGTTTCAGCGCGTCGCGGTTGATGATGCCTTTGGCACTTCCGATCGGCGCGGCCCACGGCATCACGACCTTGCAGCCGGCATCGACCAGCCGCATCGCGACGCCGAGATCCTCGGTGCAATAGGGGAATACTTCAAAGCCGTCCTTGATCAGGATGGCGGCCGCTTCGACCAGGCCGACCACGTCGGGCTGCAGCGTGTCGTTGTCGGCGATCACTTCCAGCTTGATCCAGGGCGTGGCGAATAATTCGCGCGCCAGCTTTGCGGTGGTCACGGCTTCGCGCACGCTGCGGCAGCCGGCGGTGTTCGGCAGCACCGTGACATCGAGCTCGCGGATCAGCGACCAGAACGCATCGCCGGTCTTGCCGCCGGCGGCTTCGCGCCGCAGCGACACGGTGACGATGCTGGCGCCGGAGGCGCGGATCGCGCCCTGCATGATCGCGGGCGACGGATACAGCGCGCTGCCGATCAGGAGGCGGGAGGTGAAGGTTTTGCCGTAGAAGTTCAGCATGGCTGTCAGTTCCATACACAGCTCGTCGTCCCCGCGAAGGCGGGGACCCATCGCGTATCTGCCGTGGAAGCACTGGCCGACTTCGAACCACAGCGCCGGTGGCGTACTGGGTCGCCCGGTCGCCGGGGATGACGCGGCGGATGAGAGTCGCGAGTCCCATCCTCACCCTCCCTGCCTTGGCGTGATGATCTCGATCTCGTCGCCGCTCTTCAGCGTGGTCTCCGCCCAGCGGCTTTTCGGCAGCACGTCGTAATTCAGGGCGATCGCGAAATGGGTGCCTTCGTATTCGAGTTCGCTGAGCAGCGCGTCGATGCGCGAGGCATTGATCTCGCGCGCTCGCCGTTGACGGTCACACGCATCGCATCACCTCATTGTCGATCGCGCCGCGCTGAACATGGGCCAGCGTCAGTTCCGCCAGCGCCGGCGCCAGCAGAAAACCGTGGCGATAGAGTCCGTTCACGGCGATCTTTTTCTTCTCCACCGTGATCCGCGGCAGGTTGTCCGGATAGGCCGGACGAAGCCCCGAGCCGAATTCGACGATGCGCGCTTCGGCGAACGCCGGATGCACGGCGTAGGCGGCGCCCAGCAGTTCCAGCGCCGAGCGGACGCTGACGCCGGTGTCTTCGGCCTCGATCGAGGTCGCGCCCAGCATGAACTTGCCGTCGCCGCGCGGGATCACGTAGAGCGGCCAGCGCGGATGGATCAGCCGCACCGGGCGCGACAGTTCGACCTCCGAGGTCTCGACGATGATCATCTCGCCCTTGACGCCGCGCAGCTCCTTCTGCTCGTCGCGCGCGGCAAGGCCGCGGCAATCGATCACGATGCCTTCAAGGTTTTGGCCGTCGAGATCGTCGGCGTCGGCGTCGCTGTTGAACTTGATGGTGCCGCCGGCCGCGGTGATGCGCGCATGCAGTTCCGGCAGCACGCGGCGCGGCTCGACATGGCCTTCGTCGGGATAGAACAGCCCGTCGCGAAAGCGGCCTTCCAGCGACGGTTCGAGTTCGCTCAAACTGCTGGCGTCGAGCCGACGTGACCGCTCGTGAGTTTGGCAAAGCGTTCGAAATCGGCGCGGTCGCGCGCATGCGCCACGACCAGCGAGCCGTTGAACGGGGTTTGCGGAAAATGCTCGCGCCAGAGGTCGAGCGAGCGCAGGCCGAGCCGGCCGATCACGGGCTCGGAGGCTTCGGCCTCGCACCACGGCGCCAGCATGCCGCCGGCCCAGTGGCTGGTGGACAATGTCATCTCGGCGTCGCTGCGCTCGTATAGCGTGACGGCGTGGCCGGCCTGCGCGAACAGCAAGGCTTGCCATGCGCCGGCAATGCCTGCGCCGATGATGGATACGGGGGAATCTCCCCGCGGGGTCGAACTCTGAAACATCCCTGTCCCTTCGCCGGCATGACCCGGATCAGGTTCAAAGGGTCACCGCGGTCTTGGGGGTTACGTAGGCCCAAAGCTTGCGGTATCTCAGCTCCTCATCGGAGCTCCCCTCGGAACAGGTCTAATGTAGGCCGATGGGCAGGGGTGTCAACGCGGCTTTGTGGCGTTTGCACCGCCGGAAATGCTGGCCGCCGGGTGCGGAACCCGCTCTTTGGCCTCCGCGAGCTTCCTTGAGTGCGGCTTTGGAGAGGGCGTGAAGGCCGATTTCAGCTTCGCCAGGATCGGCGTCAGGACGAGGGGACCCGGGAAGGGGTTTTGGCTTTGAGGAATGAGCCTTGGGTCTGGCCACCACTTCCCTCGGCTTGACGGCTTCCTTCGGTTTCTCGGCCGGCTCCGGCTGCGCCGAGTCCTCCGGCTTCACCGCTTCGACGGGCGCCGCGGCGGCTTCGCGGGCTCGGCAACCGGTTCCTTCGGTTCGGCGGCGGCTTCCTTCGACGGCTCGGCGTCTTTCGGCGGTGCACTCGCGAGCACCGGTTCGGGATGTCTTTCGGGGTTTCTCGCCGCTCAAGCCGCTGGCGCTTGGCGACGTCATAATAGCCGCTGGCATAAAAACGCACGGCGCGGTCGTGATCGCCTTCGGCGGCGCGATAGGCGCCGGCGAGGTATTTGACGCCATAGGCGAGATTGGTGTCGGGATCGCGCAGGCCGTCGGCGTCGCCGGTGTAGCCAAGGCCGCGCGCGGTCGCGAGCTTGATCTGCATCAGCCCGATGGTGCCGCCGCGCCCGATCAGGTCCGGGTGATACTTGCTCTCGCGCACGATCACGCGGTGCACCAGCGCTTCCGGCACGTGGTTGGCGTTGGCGTGAACCGCGACCATTTTTTCATAGGCCGCGCGGTTCTGCGCTTCCGGCGTCAGGCGAAAACAACAGCGCTGCCACGGCGGCGAGCCAGGCGATAACGGGCAAACGCTTCATGAAAAAGATCTCGGGCGGGCGCGCGGCGGCGCGTTAATGATTTGGGCCAAGGGGCTGGCCGAGGGACGTAAGGAACTATTGCGGCGAGATGTGGCGAAAAGCGGACGAGATGGGGCGACGGCCAAGGTCTCTCGTCGTCCCTGCGAACGCAGGGACCCATAGCCACCGGCCTTGGCTGTGAGCGGAAGTTCTGCCACCGCGGTTCACTGACGGATCACGCGGTGTGGGTCCCTGCGTTCGCAGGGACGACGCAACTACCGCATTGCGCCAACACGCATGATTGTCGTGCAAATGACAAAATGCAGGACTAGAAATTCTGCGCGACAGTCCGTTCGGTTGCGACAGCAAATCTGTCCAATTCAAATCAAAATAAAATCTGAGGGAGATGCGCCATGATTGGATCCGGCTCCAGTTATCAGCCCCGCCAAAATCCCTGCGCGCAATGCGGCAAGCCGATCGCGCGGCCGGACTGGATTGAAAGCAGCCCGGGCCGGACGTCGTTCCTGTGGTTCTGCCGCGCCTGCGATTATCGCTTCGAGGCGATCGCGATCTACGACGAAGCGGATCCCGACGCGCTCGCGGCCTGATCGTCTCTTGTAATCACGCCGCCGACTTCGCGATGCTGGTGCACCGGCAGTTGAATGCGGACCACCAGCCCATGCGGCTGGCGGTCGTGCAGCGACAGCGTGCCGCCATGGGCGAGCACGATGGCGTTGGCGATGGACAGGCCGAGGCCGAAGCCTGAGGCCTCGTCCATGTTGCGCGCGTCGTCGCCGCGCACGAACGGCTCCAGCATGTTGTTCTTCTGCGCGTCGGAAATGCCGGGGCCGTCGTCCTCGACGTCGATGGTGACTTGTTCCGGCGAGGTGCGCAGGCGGATCACGGCCTCGGCGCCGAACCGCACCGCGTTCTCGACCAGATTGGTGACGCTGCGATGCAGATCGTCGGGCCGCACGGTCGCCATCGCATGCGGCGGGCCCGTCATAGGTCGACCTTGCGCCCCATGTCGCCGAACTGATCGGTGACGAGCTGCAGCGTCGAGGCGATATCGACCAGCGTCATCGCTTCGAGCTTGCGGTCGTTGCGCAGGAACGACAGCACCGATTCCAGCATCGAGCGCATCTGGTCGAGATCGCCGAGCATGCGGCTGCGATGGGTTTCGTCCTCGATGAATTCCGAGCGCAGCCGCATCCGCGTGATCGGCGTGCGCAGATCGTGGCTGATCGCGGCCAGCATTTTGGTGCGGTCGTCGATCAGGCCGGTGATGCGCTCGCGCATGCGGTTGAGCGCCTTCGCCACCGAGCGGATTTCCTCCGGCCCGCGTTCGGGCAGTGGCGCCGCGGCGCCGTTGAGGCTGAAACTTTCGGCGGCCTTTGCAAACGACGACAGCGGCGCGGTCAGCGCGCGCGCCGCCCACAGCCCGAGCAGGGTGACGCTGATGACGGCAAACAGCAGCGTCATCATCCAGGGGCCGCCCAGGAACGGCGGACGCGGCCGCTGCTCCGGCAGGATATTCGCCGAAATCATCGCGCCGTCCGGCAACACGATGCCGAGCTTGCGGGTCTCGCCGTCGGGCGGCAGCGCAAAGATGCGATAGCTGCTGCCGAGGCGCCGGTGCAGGCCGCGCAGGTTGATGCCTTCAGGCTCGCCCGCCGCGGGCATCGTGCCCGGTGCGAGGCTCTCGATGCCGAGCAGCGGAAAGGCGCGCGCGATATCGGCCATCAGCCGCGGCCGCTCCGGGGCCGGCGCCGCGCCGAGCAACTGCGCGGCCGCCGCGAGCTGCGCGTGGCCGCGGTCGAACGACGGATCCGGCTGGTCCGGCCGGTGGATCAGGAAACTCGCGGTGATGATCAGATGCAGCGCGACGATCGAGACAACGACCAGCGCTGCGATCTGGCCGCTGATGCCGCGCAGGTTGAGAAAACCAAATAACTTCATGACACGCATTTCATGGCTGAGCAACGTCGGGGTCAGTTGCCGGCGTGCGGTCAACTCGCTTCAACTCTCGGCGTAAACATGTAGCCGCCGGACCGCACCGTCTTGATCATGGTGGCTCCAGCGGATCGGGCTCGATCTTGCGGCGGATGCGGCTGACCAGCACGTCGATCGAGCGCTCGAACGAGCCGGCGTTGCGGCCTTGGGTGAGGTCGAGCAGGCTGTCGCGCGACAGCACGCGGCCGGGCCGCTCGCACAAGGTCCGCAGCAGGTCGAATTCGGCTGATGTCATCGCGACGCGCGCGCCTTCGGGATCGCGCAGCTCGCGCAGGCGGAAATCGATCCGGAAACCCGCAAAGGTCAGCGCGGTCGCGCCCTCGGTGGCGCTGGCGGTCTGGGCGGCGGCCTGCCGGCGCAGCACCGCATTGATACGGGCCAGCAGTTCGCGCGGGTTGAAGGGCTTCGCCAGATAGTCGTCGGCGCCCATCTCGAGGCCGAGGATGCGATCGACGTCCTCGCCGCGCGCGGTCAGCATGATGATCGGCGTCTGCGACTCCGCGCGCACCTTGCGGCACAGGCTGAGGCCGTCCTCGCCGGGCAGCATGACGTCGAGGATCAACAGATCGACGCGATGGTCGGTCATCGCGCGCGCCATTTCGCGGCCGTCGGTCGCGGTCGTGACGTTGCAGGCGTTGGTGCGCAGGTATTTCGCGATCAGCGTTCGCGTCTCGCGGTCGTCTTCCACGACGAGGATGTTGGGCGCGGGCTGGGCCATACCGACCTTTTGTCGGTGATTCGGGGGAAAGGGCGAAGGATTTTTGTTTCCAGATGTTTCCGGATTCCCCCGGGCAATACAGGGCAACAGCTAAGACGGCGGCTGAAAAGACCTCGTTAAGACCGTTAACCCTACGGTCGGGGCGTCGAACACGAACCTCTTCGACGAACTTCTTCTGGAGCCATCATGACCTCGATCTCGGCGGCCTCTGCCAGCACCTACCAGTCGCCCCTGCAGAAGTTGCAGGCTGAGTTGCAGTCCCAAGTAACCTCCGGCGCGATCTCCTCGACGGACCAGGACGCGCTGTCGTCGGCGCTGACCGACATCGATTCCTCGATCCAGTCCAGCCGCTCCAGCGACCAGTCCAGCGGCAGCAAGCCCGGCGACATCAAGTCCAAGATCGACGATCTCATCAGCAAGCGAGGTCTCCTCGGGCAAGCTGACCAGCGACCAGGCCACCGAACTGCAAGGCGTCTTCAAGGCCGCCTTCGCCAACGGTCCCGGCGGGGCCGGTGGCGATGCTTCGGGTGCCGGCGGTCCGGCTGGAGCGGTGGTCCCGGCGGATCGGGGCCCGGCGGCGCCGGTGGTCCGCCCCCGGTGGCCCGGCGGAGCCGGTGGCGCCCATCACGGACATCACGGCGGCGGATCGAAGTCCGCAGATGCCTCGTCTCGTCCTCGGATTCCTCGAGCAGTTCGTCGAGCACGACTTCCGCCAGCGACCTGTTGCAGCAGTTCCTGCAGTCGCTGCAGGACGCGGCGAGCAGCTCGTCATCGACGCTCCTACAGCTCGACCGGCAGCACCAGCTCGTCGAGCAGCAGCAGCTCGTCATTCTCGGCGCTGCTGATCGACTACCAGAGCTGACATCTTTCTGACGCGGCGACGCGCGACCAACCGATCGTGTCAGGCAACCATCCTTCCCGGAAACGGAAGGATGGTTGTTGTATTTTATACGCATTTTTGGCGCAGCGCTGGAACCGGCAGCCCGATGGCACGTTGATCCCTTCATTCACGGGTGGAGGGTGCAATGGCAATCGAGGTCATGACCAGGCCGCATCAGTTGATCGCGAGCGATCGCGTCGAAGGCACTGCGGTGCGGCGGCCGAACGGCGACATGATCGGCCACATCGAACGGCTGATGATCGACAAGATTTCCGGCAAGGTGTCTTACGCGGTGCTGAGCTTCGGCGGCTTTCTCGGCATCGGAACCAATCTGCTGCCGCTGCCGTGGGGCCGGCTCTGCTACAGCACCAGGTTCGAGGCCTACGAACTCGACATCGACGATGACGAGTTGAAGCGCGCGCCGTCGTTTCGCGCCGACAAGGATTTCGACTGGGGCGATCGCACCAAGGAAGCGGAACTGCATCGCTACTACGGCATGCCGCCTTACTGGGGCGGCTTCTGACCGCACTGTTCCACCCAGCGGTTCCCTTAGAAACTTGCGGAACGCTTGACGCGTTGACGGGTTTTCTCAGTATCGATTTCCGAACTGAGGAGAACTTATATGTTAGCCAGATATACCATCGCCGCCCTTGCCGGTTCCGCGCTGCTTGCGAGTGCCGCGTTCGCGCAGACACCTGCTGCGACCACCACCGACAGCGCCGGCATGACGCCTGCGGCAGCGTCCGACACGTCGACGCCTTCGTCGCTCCAGGGCGACTGGCGCGCGTCGAAGATCGCCGGCCTGAGCGTCTACAACGACAAGAACGAGAGCGTCGGCTCGATCAACGACCTGCTCACCGACAAGAGCGGTAACATCAAGGCGGTCGTGATCGGCGTCGGCGGCTTCCTCGGCGTCGGCGAACATCTCGTCGCGGTGCCGTTCGACAAGGTGAAGTTCGTCACCGAGCCGGTCGCCTATACCGGTGCGGCCGGCGCGCCGGGTGCGGGTACTGCCGGACGTCTTCGAACACGGCGTCACTCGACCACGACGGGTGCGGCAACGCACGCGCCGGCGGCGGCGTCGAAGCCCAATCCCTGGTATCCGGATCACGCCGTGTTCAACGCCACCAAGGATGAGCTGAAGGCGATGCCGGAGTTCAAGTATTCGACCAACTAATCCGCGGGCTTTGGCCCATGACGCAAGTGACTGAATCAAACGGCCGGACGGCATCGCCGCCCGGCCGTTTTGATTCATGCGGCGCTGCCGTCCGAACCATGGTGCAGCGCATCCTATCAGCCGGCATGTCCCGATGCTACGCTCCGGTTGCGGCAGGAGCACCTGCGTCCTGCCTGAACCCAACGGGAGGACGACATGGCTGAGAGCGTCTACAAGGTTATCGAACTGATCGGTACCAGCAAGGACTCCTGGGAAAAGGCCGCCACCGCGGCCGTCACCAGGGCCGGAAAATCCCTGCGCGATCTTCGCGTCGCCGAGGTCGTCACGCTCGATCTGCAACTGGACGCCAAGGGCAAGGTCGAAGCCTACCGCGCCAAGCTGAAAGTCTCGTTCAAGTTCGAGGGCTATGCGAGAAGCGCCGTTTCGAAACGCGCCCGGCTTGCCGAGCGGTTGTATCCGAAGGCTTCGGGTGAGGGAGCTCCCGCAAGTCCAGTGCGCGGAGAGTCCGCGATCCGACCTTCTCCCGCAAGCGGGGAGGGCTCAGTGCGTGACCAGCGGGCAGCCGCCCTTGTCGAGCGGGCGGAAGGCTTCGTCGCCGGGCACGGTGGCGAGCAGCTTGTAGAGATCCCACTCGTTCTTGGACTCCGACGGCTTCTTCACCTCGAACAGATACATGTCGTGGACCATGCGGCCGTCGATGCGGATCTTGCCGTTCTTGGCGAAGAAGTCGTTGATCGGGGTCGCGCGCATCTGCGCCATCACCTTCGGCGCTTCGTCCGAGCCGATGGCCTCGATCGCCTTCAGGTAATGCATGGTCGCCGAATAAAGCCCGGCCTGGATCATGGTCGGCATGTGGCCGACAATCTTGTTGAAGCGGTTCGAGAACGCGCGGGTCTCGTCGTTCATGTCCCAGTAGAAGGCGTCGGTGACGATCAGGCCCTGGGTGGCCTTGGCGCCGAGCGCGTGGGTGTCGGTGATTTCCATCAGCAGCGCGATCATCTTCTGGCCGCCGTCGGTGATGCCGAATTCGGCGGCCTGCTTCAGCGCGTTGGTGGTGTCGCCGCCGGCATTGGCGAGCGCGATCACCTTGGCCTTGGAAGCCTGGGCCTGCAGCAGGAACGACGAGAAGTCGGACGAGTTGAGCGGCGCGCGGACGTCGCCGACGCACCTTGCCGCCGCTTTCCTTGACGACGTTGGCGGCGTCGCGCTGCAGCGCCATGCCGAAGGCGTAGTCGGCGGTGACGAAGAACCAGGTGTCCTCGCCGCGCTTGACCATCGCCTTGCCGGCGACGTTCGACAGCGCGTAGGTGTCGTAGGTCCAGTGCACGGTGTTGGGCGAGCAGGCGACGCCGGTGATGTCGGAAGAGCCGCCGCCGGAATTGATGTTGATCTTGTTCTTCTCGCGCGTCAGCGCCGAGATCGGCAGCGCGACCGAGGATGTCGGCACGTCGAAGATCGCATCGACCTTCTCGTTGTCATACCAGTTGCGGGCGATGCTGACGCCGACATCCGGCTTGTTCTGATGGTCGGCGGCGACCACCTCGACCGGCTTGCCCTTGACCTTGCCGCCGTAATCCTCGACCGCCATCTTGCACCGCGGCCAGCGAACCCTTGCCGGTGGCGTCGGCATAGAGGCTCGACATGTCCGTGAGCACGCCGATCTTGACGACGTCGTCGGAAATTTGGGCGTGCGCCGCGCCGCCGGATATGGCGACGGCAAGACCGGCCGCGACCGCGGCTGCGAGTAATTTCATGGTTTCTTCTCCCAGGCTTCTTGTTGAGGGCTTCGGTTAAGAGCCTGCTTGTATCCGGCTTTGCGGAAGGCGGTAAAGCCGACAGGCCGCAGTGGAACCTGCTACCAATGGCTAAAGGCGGACGTCGATCTTTTCTAACCTCTCCCCGCAAGAGCGGGGAGGGGGAAGAAGAACGTGATGGCGCGCCATATACCTGCTTACTCGTACCTCATCCGTTCGAGATCGGCGATCAGTCCCGGCCCGGTCGGCTGCCATCCGAGCCGCTGCCCGCGTTTGCGCACTCGACGCCGGAAGATCCATGCCGGCAAACGGCGCGAGCCATCCGAAATGACCGGCGGCTTGCTCCGCAGACAGGGCAACCACCGGCACCTTCAAACCTCGGCCGATGACTTCTGCGATATCACGCACCGCGATGCCTTCTTCGGCGACCGCGTTGTACCTCGCGCCGGATGTCTCGCTTCTCCAGAGCCAGCCGGTAGAGACGCGCGACATCGGACACGTGCGCCGCCGGCCAGCGGTTTTTTCCATCGCCGACATAGGCCGAAACGCGCTTCTCGCGCGGGCCAGGCCGACGGCGTGAGCGTGACGAAGCCTTGTTTGACGGTGTCGTGGACCTGCGGAAGCCGCACCACCGACACGTTGACGCCGGCTGCCGACATCGTAGCCCCAGCCAGTTCCGACGCGACGCGCGGATTCGGGACGAGTCGTATTGAAGACGTCCTCGGTCGCGGGTTGGCCCGGCCCGGCGCTGCCCATGCCGGTGCGCTGACGTGATGACCAGCGGCCGGTCCGATCCGGTGAGCGCGCCGCCGAGCGCCTCGATCGCGCGCCTGTCCTTTTCGCAGTTCGCGACGAAGTTCGCAGAAATTGTGGTCGAAGGCACAGTGGATCACGCCATCCGCTTTCGCCGCGCCGCTGCGCAGGCTCTCCAGGTCTTCGAGATCGCCGCGATGCACCTCGGCGCCGGCGGCGGCGAGAGACTGGGCTCCCGCATCCGATCGCGTCAGTCCGAGCACTCGATGGCCGGCGTTGATGAGTTCCGGAACGATGGCTGAACCGATGAAGCCGGTCGCGCCGGTGAGGAATACGCGCATGGGAAGTCTCCAAGGTTGTTGCGGAGACGGATATCGGCTAGACTGTCATTCTGTTAAAGTAGTGACATTATCATGGTATAATAACCAACAGGATCGGCATGTCCAGACTACATGACCGGACACAATCTGCTGGGCACCTATTTGAAGGATCGCCGCACCCGGCTCGATCCGGCTGCTCTCGGCTTTCCGGTGGGACGCCGACGGACGCCGGGGCTACGCCGGGAGGAGGTCGCGCAGCGCTCCAATATCAGCGCCACCTGGTACACGTGGCTGGAGCAGGGGCGCGGCGGCGCGCCCTCGGCGGATGTGCTCGAATCGGATCGCCGGCGCGCTGATGCTGACCGACGTCGAGCGCGAACATCTGTTTCTGCTCGGGCTCGGGCGTCCTCCCGAGGTTCGCTACAAGGCCGCCGAAGGCGTGACGCCGCGTTTGCAGCGCCTGCTCGATGCGCTCGAGGTCAGTCCAGCGCTGATCAGGACCGCGACCTGGGACGTCGTGGCGTGGAATCGCGCGGCGGCGGCTGTCCTGACCGACTATGGCGCGCTGCCTCCGGGCCAGCGCAACATCCTTCGCCTGATTTTCGGCAGTGCACCGCGTTCGCGATGCGCAATATGACTGGGACAGCGTGGCGCGCTTCGTGGTCGGCGCGTTCAGGGCCGACGCCGCGCGCGCCGGCGCGGTTTCCGAAGTCGCCGAACTCGTCGATGAACTCTGCAAGCTCAGCCCGGAATTCGCAGCGCTGTGGCGCGACAATGACGTCAACGTTCACGGCGAGGGGGTGAAGCGCCTTCGTCATCCGGTGGTCGGTCCGATCGCGCTGGAATATTCGGCGTTTGCGGTCGATGGCCGGCCCGACCTCAGCATGGTCGTTTATAATCCGGCCACGCGCGAGGATGCCGATCGGATCAGGTCGCTCACAACCCCGGCAGCGCGCTGACGTTGACGTTGATGACGCCCTCGGCTTCCGCGATCACGCGCAGCGTTTTGGAATCGAAGGCGATGTCGGCGAGCCGCAGCCTTGTGATCTCGGCGGCCACGCGAATCCCGTCCTCGTTCTTCTGGAAGTCGGCAATCACTGCAGCGATCTTTTTCTGCGCGTTGCTGGCGAACGGTTTCAGGTCGACGGTTGCCTTCTCGGCCAGCGCCTTTTGCAGATGCGGCATCGCCGCGCGCGCCGCCGCGCCCAGCAGGCCGAACGCCGCCTCCGACTCGACCGCGAGTTCGATATCGGTCAGCCGCAGCGTCTGCTGCACCTGATCGAGCATGGGCCGGCCCCAGATATGTACATTGGCCTCGCCGCCGAAGCCGAAGAAACTTTTCTTCTCCTTCGCGTTCACCAGCAGCGAAATCAGCAGCCGTTGGCCGGAGGCCGCGACACTGGCGCGCTTCACCGTGACATCGACCGAGCCGGACCCGTCTTCCGGAAACGTCTTTCCGGCGAACTGCGCCTCGACGATCTTGTTGATCTCGGTAAAGGGCATGTCGATGGGAACGCCGATCGATACCTGCCCCGGTGCCGCTGGCACGATGGTGATGGTAGCGGGAAACGGGCAGGCCGGCTTGGTCTCGACCGGCGTGATGCGGGTTTCCGCCTCGATGCCGAGCGTCAGCGTCACCGCTGACGCATCGACGCGCGGCTGGGCGGCAATCGCGCGCGTCGGACGCAATTCCAGCCACAATGGCGGGAGCGTCGAACTCGGCCCGGTACCCTGCAAGGGTACCGAGCGGCAGGCCTTGGCCCATTGCGCCCGCGCGCTGTTTTCGAACGCGGGATCATTGCGCATCCGCGCCTGCACCACGGCCAACTGATCGGCGACCTGCTTGTCGATCAGCGGCTTGACCTGCGCCGGTACGTTGACGCGCGCGCCGGCGACAACAAGACTGGTGTCGCCGAGATTGACCTGCGCGGCGAGGTTGGGCTCGATCCGCCAGGCGGCGGCAATCTTCGGCCGCGCGGTGATGCTGACGTTACCTTTGATCTCGGCGCTGGCGTTCAGGTTCTTGATGTTGATGCCGCCGATCCGTTTTGCGACGTCGCCGCCAAGCAAGCCGCCGAGCGCATCGCCGACCGCGCCGGTTGCCTTCGCCGACAGCGAGCCCGTGACATTGAGCGTTCCCGTGATCGGCGTCGACAGCGACAGCACGTCCTGGCCACCGGTCGCGGTGATCAGCCCGCGCGAGGCGGTCCAGCCGATATCGGCATTCTGCAGGATCTGCGTCACCGGATTTTCGGCCTTGCCCGCGAACGTTCGCTGCGCGCTGCGATCGGCGGCGTCGCGGATCGCCGACAGCGCGATCGCGACCGGCGCCATCACCACGGAAGATCGCGGAGCCGGCGGCAGCGGCGGCAACTCGGCAAGCACAGGCGAACGCACGGCGCCGCGCGGCGCCAGCCAGTCCATGATCTTCAGGCTGGCAACGAACGAAACCGCGACCACCGCCGTGGCGGCCAAAATCATTTTCGGATGCATCGGCAGACGCATCGTTCCCCCGGACCATTGAACCGACTGGCGTTTTACAGGCATGGCGCGGGGGGCGCCAGTGCGCGGCCGTCGCGATCGCGTTATCCCTTCAGACGGCTTGGGAGCGTCTTGCGTTAACCCTTGAACGCGCGAATCACCTCGCCGCGAATCAACCGCCACGTGACGGCTTGGCGAGGCAGGGGATTGATTGCATGATGGCAACATTAGCCGCGGACGCATCATGCGTTTGCGGTCCAGCCAGTTGTTGCAATTTGTTTCCAGGGTTTCCATGAAGAGCGAATTGATTGACCGCATCTACGAATCCGCGTTCGTGCCGGATCTCTGGCCTGGCGTGCTGGACGAACTGGCGCAGCTGACCGATTCGCGCGGCGGCATCCTGTTTTCGGCGCGCGACCGGGTGCTGAAGTGGACGTCGTCGGCCAACCTGACCGACATCTTTCGATCCTATGTCGAGGACGGCTGGTTTCCGCGTTGCCCGCGCCGGGTTTGCCTGTTCGCAAAATCGATGCCGGCGTTTTTCGTCGAGCATGATTTCTGGACGTCGGATCAGCTCGACAGCAATCCGATCTATCGCGATTTCTTTCGCCCGCACGGGCTTGGCTGGTCGGCCGGCACCGGGCTGCAAATGCCGACCGGCGATCACATCGTGTTCTCGATCGAGCGCGACCACGACCGCGGGCCGATCGAACGCGCACGCGTCGAGGCGCTGAACGAACTGCGCTCGCATCTGGCGCGCAGCGCCTTCGTCGCGGCGCGCCTCGGGCTGCAGCGGGCGAAGGGCGCCAGCGAGGCGCTCACGGCGATGGGATTGCCGGCGCTGCTGCTCAGCCGTGACGGGACCGTGATCGAGGCCAACAGCTTCGTTGAGACTTTGAGCGCGCAGGTGCAATGGCGTGCGCGAAACCGCATCACGCTGACGGATGGCGCCGCCAACGAGTTGTTGTCGTCGGCACTGGCGGCGCTCGATACCAATCCCGAAATCTCCGTGCGCTCGTTTCCGCTGCGCGATGCCGACGATCGCGCGGCGATGGTAGGGCATTTGATTCCGATCCGGCGCTCCGCCCACGACATCTTCGCCGGCAGTTATGCGCTACTGGTGCTGACGCCGGTGACCGCGCCGCCGGGACCGCCGATCGAACTGATGCGCTCGCTGTTCGACCTGACGCCATCGGAAGCCCGGGTGGCCCGCGGGCTCGCCGCCGGCGAGACGCTGGAAGAGATTGCCGAAAATGGCGGCGTCGCGATCTCGACCGTGCGCTCGCAACTGCGCCAGGTGCTGGACAAGACCGGATGCACCCGTCAGGCCGAGGTCGTATCGCTGCTGGCCAACGTCACGCTCGATCGAAGCGCTCCGAACTGAAGCGTTCTGTTTGACCCCGTTGCGCCTAGAACCAGCGCTATAGCCGGATCGATACGTCGGTATCCCACAGGCGCAGTCCGACCATGATAATCCGCCGTCCGCGACGGTTGGCAACGCGCACCGGCGTGGGATAGGGTGCGCGCGATAAAAAAGGGAAATAACATGACCATGTCCAGCATTATGGCGCGCCTTGTCGCGTTGATCGGCGGCGTCGCGCTACAATGGCGGAAACTGCAAGGCGAGGCACCCGCGCCCGCCTGGGGCGGCGCGCCGGTGGTCCCGGCGGCAAAACCACAAGGCGCGCTGCCGACGCTGAAGATGCCGTCCGCCAGGGGCTGGAGCGAGGGGCAGAAGCCGGTGGCGGCGCCCGGGCTGAAGGTCAACGCGTTTGCAACCAATTTGCAGCATCCGCGCTGGATCAACGTGATGCCGAACGGCGACGTTCTCGTCGCCGAGTCGAACCAGATCGCCGGGCCGCCGCGGAGCATGTTCCACTATGCGATGCAGGCGACAATGCGGCGGGCCCGCGCACTCGGCGACAGCGCCAACCGCATCACGCTGTTTCGCGATCCCGATGGCGACGGCGTCGCCGAAGTCCGCAAGACCTTCATGGAAGGGCTGAGCCAGCCGTTCGGGATGTCGCTGGTCGGCGATACCTTTTATGTCGGCAATACCGACGGCGTGGTGGCATTTCCCTATGTGGCGGGAGTGGACAATATCACCGCGCCGGGAAAGAAACTCGTCAGCTTCAAGCCCGCAGGGCACTGGACCCGAAGCCTGCTCGCGAGCCCGGACGGCAAGAAGCTCTATGCCGGTGTCGGTTCGCTCAGCAACATCGCCGAGATGGGCATGGCGGTCGAGGAAGGTCGCGCGGCGGTCTACGAACTCGATCTCGCCAGCGGCTCGAATCGGATCTTCGCCAGCGGCCTGCGCAATGCAGTGGGGCTGGCATGGGAGCCGAACACCAGTGTGCTCTGGACCGTGGTCAACGAACGCGACGGCCTCGGCGACGAGACGCCACCGGATTACCTGACATCGGTGCGCGACGGCGGCTTCTACGGCTGGCCCTATTGCTACTGGGGCCAGACGGTGGACGACCGCGTGCCGCAGGATGCCACCATGGTGGCAAAGGCGATCACGCCGGATTACGCGCTCGGCGGCCATACCGCCTCGCTGGGTTTATGCTGGGTGCCGGCGGGCACGTTGCCGGGATTCCCTGACGGTATGGCGATCGGCCAGCACGGCTCCTGGAATCGCTCAACGCTGAGCGGCTACAAGCTGGTGTTCGTACCGTTCGAAAACGGCAAGCCCTCCGGACCGGCGCGCGATATTCTCTCGGGCTTCCTCGCACCCGACGAGAAGGAATCCTACGGCCGGCCGGTCGGAGTGGTGGTCGGCCCCGACGGCCGTTCGCTGCTGATGGCGGACGATGTCGGTGACGTGATCTGGCGGGTGACGGGGGCTTAAGCATGTCCGTCGTCGCCGGAGCCGCGATTGAACTTTCAAGCTGTGATGGGCGACAGACGATGAGCCAACCGCGTATAGACCGGGAAATTGCGCCCGGTCGATCGCGGCTCGGATCGAGGACAACCCGTGCGTATCCTTCTCATATCGCTTTTGCTGATTGCGGGCTCTGCGTCTGCGCAATCCCCAGCCGCCGTCGACTGCGACGCGGCCAAAAAATCCACGGTGCCCGTTGAGTTGGCCTATCATGGTCAAGACGGGACAAGGAATGTCGTTCAGGTCTATCCGGATAAACCGGGCGATTACGTCGTCTGGCGACGCGAGACGCTGCCGCCAACTCGCCCAAACCCTCCTGTTTTTGTGATGAAGGGAACCTTCGCCGACGGGGGCATCGCATCAGGGGAGATGTGGACGACTTTTGTTGGCAAATATTCCCATAGAACCGTGAAATATGCGCCTGACGGACTCCCCGGAATTTTGATCATCGATCGGACGTAACTTACAAGATGCATTCGATAACAACGGACGGTGACGGAAACACTGAGGACAAAAACAGCACGCACTCCTACAGATTCAAGTCGGAAGAAACGACCGTGATTGGATCCTGTGTCCTCCAGGCGATCCATGGAGAGACTGACGCCACCAACGATGCGGGCCGCGCACGTCACAGCTTTCAAATATACTTCCCGGAACTACGGATATCCGCCACGGCAACCGATGCAGAGCCCATCGTGGACGGTATCAGCACGGTTTTTCCCGCGATCAAGCCGTTAAACTAGGGCGTGGACGCATTGCACGCGGGCATGGCTTGGCACGCAGTCATAGCTTGATGGATGCAAGCTGGACGAATGCGAGGTAATGGGCGGCAAGCTCGTCGTGCCACGTTGCGACCATCGCCTGCCGATGGCAGAATGTCTTCCGTCGGATGCCAAAGTCATAGCGTCACAGCGCAGGGCGGAGGGAAACAGCATGGCAGTGCGCGGATCAGTCGGACTGCTCCCCTGCGTGGCTCTCCTGCTTGCGATGCCGGCGCTCGCCGCCACGCCGACCGACCGGGGCGAGTGCGCGGCCAGCGCCGACAAGCCCGACATCGGTTTCGCGGCATGCGGCCGCATTATCGACGATGCCAGCGTGTCGGTGGCAGAACGCGTCAAAACCTTCAAGAGCCGGGGCCGCGGCTTCTTCAACAGCAGGGATTACGACCGCGCGATTGCCGACTACGGCGAAGCCATCAAGCTCAGTCCGAAGGACGCCTCGGCCTATGCGCACCGGTGTGAGGCCTACGAGAGCAAAGAGGACCACGACGCGGCCATTGCCGATTGCACCGAGGCGATCAAGATCGATGCGAAATATGGCTGGGCGTACAACAACCGTGGTGTCGCCTATTACGGTCTGCGCGAATACGACGCGGCGCTGGCCGACCACGCAGAGGCGATCAGGATCGATTCGGGGGATGCGTGGGCCCATGCCCGCCACGGCATGGCGTGGACGGAAAAGGGTGAATTCGACCGGGCAATCGCCGATCTCACCGAGGCGGTTACGATCGATCCGAAATATGCCTTCGGTTTTGGCCAACGGGGGCAGGCACTGTTCAGAAAGCGGCTGATCACGAAAAAAGGTGGATGGGAGGGGGCGATCGCGGACTACAGCGAGGCGATCAGAACTCGATCCAAATCTGTCCTGGCTGTACAGCTCGCGTGGTGTTGCCTACAGCAACAATCGCCAATACAACCTCGCCGTCGCGGATTGCAGCGAGGTCGTCAAGCGCGAACCGAAAAATTCCGCCGGGTACAATTGCCGCGGCGTCGCTTACGAAGGCATGAAGAACTACAGCGGCGCGATCGCCGACTATGATCAGTCGATCGGCATCAATCCAAGGAATGGCGTGGCGTACTGGAATCGCGGCAATGCCAATGTGGCGTTGCGCAAGATCGATGACGCGATCGCCGACTATGACCGGGCTATCGCGATCAACCCCAAGGACTTCAACGCTTTCAACTCCCGCGGCAAAGCCTACGTCGCAAAGGGCGACCGCGACCACGCGATTTCAGATTACACGCAGGCGATTCAGTTCAATCCGACCTATGTCGAGGCCTACAACAACCGCGGCCTCACCTATGAGGTGCTGGGCCGCCGCACCGATGCGATCGCCGATTTCCGCAAGGCGCAATCGATCGACCCGGCCGACCGGGACAGCGGGCAACAGCTCCGCCTGCGCGGTTTCTGATCGCGGGCCGCCTAGTTCAGCCGCAGCTCGGTGATGTGCTTCGGATCGGCTTTCAATTCGCCGCGTTCGACGCGCAGCACGAGGTCGGTCAGGACGGCGTTGGCCTTGCAGGCAACGCCGACCTTTTCGCCCTCGCGCACGATAAACCCGTTGAGGAATTCGATCTCGGTGCGGCGGCCCTTCTGCATGTCCTGGCCCATCGAGGGACGCTGCCCGGCGGCGGTGTTCTTCGCATCCTTGAAACGCTGTTCGTCGCAGGCGCGCATCGCTGCGTCATCGCCTTCGCCGGCGCGCGCGATGGTCTCGGGCGGGATGTGCAGGATCTCTTCCAGTTGATAACCCTGCGCCTGGCCGACGCGGATCGCTTCGCTGCCGAGCCGGGTCGAGAAGCGGCGGATCGGCTCGTTTTCCAGCATCTGGCCGCCGGGCAGACCGGTGCAGGCAGAGAGGCCGTTGCCCATGGCATTGGCGACCAGTTTCGACCAGCGCTCGCCCCATAGATTGGTGGTAGCCTTGGCGCTGTCGGCATAGGCGACCAGCCGGCAGATTTCCTCGGCGCGCGGCGTGATGCGGCCGTGCACTTCGCCGGCGCGGAACACCGTATGCTTGGCCCCATGCTTGCCGGCGCCGCGGTGGATGTGGCCGGGCTCCGGCAGGTTGACGGTGATGCTGCTGGCGATGCAGCCCAGCGTCTTGCCCCAGCCGACGACGCCGGCGATGGTTTCTTCGTTCATGCAGTTCTGCAACGACACCACATAGCCGGCCGGCGCCAGATATTGCTGGATCATCATCGTCGCCCAAGCCGTGTCGTAGGACTTCATGCAGACAAAGGCGATGTCGACCGGCGCCTCCTTGGCGAGCTGCTGCGCGTCGGTGACGTGCAGTGCGCGGACGGGAACCGTGAATTCCGGGACGTTCATGGCGTGGGTGACGCGCAGGCCGTGCTTGCGCATGTGCTCGACATGCTCGGGCCACGGATCGATGAAGGTGACGTCCTCGCCCGCCTGTACCATGTGGGCGCCGGCATAGCCGCCGACCGCACCCGCACCAACAATCGCTATTTTCCGACCCATGCTTTCCTCCCGGGGTTTCTTGCCCCCGAGCCTAGCGTGCCGGGTGGGGGGATCGCAAATGGTGCATTATGGCGGCGCCGGGCTTGCCTCATTGGCATCCAGCTGCGTATTGACATTTCGGTGGCAAATCAGGTCTTTCTCCGGCGATGGCCGCCTACAGGAGTGGACGATGTGGAACGATCGGCTTGACGCCAGACTATTGAAGTTGAAGCGGGACGGACTTTCGTTCGCCGAGGTCGGGGAGAAAATGGGGCTCACGCGCAACGCGGTGCTGGGACGATTTCAGCGGATAACTGGTGTCGTTTTTCCATCGACGCTCGAGCGTCGCCGAACGAGGGCAGCGGCCGCCAAGGCCAAGGAGGACGCGCGCCTCCGGAAGGAGGAAGTGATCATCCGGAAGATGAAAGCCGCCATCGCCGCCGGGACCGACAAGGGCAAGGCGATGCATCAAGCTCACATTGCCGGCGCCAGATACCAGGCGATCGGCGACGTCTTCGGAATGTCGCGGGAGCGGGCCTACCAGGTCGCGACGGGGTCCTGAGACAGGCCTGATGGACTCCTGATTTGGCCGGTGTGATACTCACGTCACATGCAAATCACAGCCCCGCCGCTTCCCTACGTCGCCGTCGCCGAGTCGTTCAAGCTGCCGCCTGGCGCGAACTTTGTCGGCACCTCGGGTGTCGCTTTCAATTCCAAAGGCAACATCTTCGTGATCCATCGCGGGCCGATGCCGCTGATGGAATTCGATCCCGACGGCAACTTCATCCGCGGCTTCGGCGACGGGCTGTTCGATCGCTCCCACGGCCTGCGGATCGATGCGCAGGACAACATCTGGGCCACCGACGTCCGATCGAACCTGGTTTACAAGTTCAACCCGATGGGGCGGCTTGAAATGGTGCTCGGCGTCAAGGGCCGCACCGGCGATTGGCATCCGTTCGGACATCTGCGGCTGTTCGACGAGCCGAACGAAGCGGTGGTCGGGCCGACCGGCGATATCTTCGTGCTGCAAGGCCACGGCAAGGCCGACTCGCGCGTGCTGAAGTTCGATCGCGACGGCACCTTCATCAAGACCTGGGGCGGCAAGGGCAAGGGGCCAGGCGAATTCGATCTGCCGCATTCGCTCGTCTTCGACGCGCAAGGCCTGCTCCACATCGCCGACCGCAACAACGCCCGCATCCAGGTGTTCGACGCCGACGGCCACTATATCCGTCGAGTCCTCCCATCCCGGCGCGCCCTGCGGGCTGTTCATGGGCGCCGACCAGCAGATCTGGATGGCGCACGGCCACACCGGCCAGATCGTGAAACTCGACCTCAACGGCAAGGTGATGGGGATGATCGAGGGCGCCGGCCAGGGCAAGGGGCCCGGCAAATACGGCGAGGCCCATTACATCGCGGTCAGCCCGCGCGACGAGATCTTCGTCGCCGACACGTTGAACTGGCGCATCCAGAAGTACGTGCGGAAATAGCGCCGCCGCAATGGCCGGCGGTTCAAGTGCCGATTCGGGTTCGACCTGATCCCATCTGTCTTCCTCCATATGGAGGATGACGCCTCGGCCAGCCCGTCCCAGGGTGAACGCGACCGTTCGAGTCAGCGGCTTTCGGCGCGCCGGAAGCTGTCCAATGTCACGTCTCCCGAAGGGAATGACCCATGAAGCGCTTCGTTATCCTGACCGCCCTGCTCACCTTCATCGCCGGTACCTTTGCCGTGATGGTTCCGGCCTCCGCCGACCCGCATGGCGATCGCATGCGCAACGATTGCAAGAGCGGCGCGCGGAAGTGCTGAGCCGCAAGGCCTGATGCGGTAGCGGGCACGTCACCAACGAAAACGGCCCCGGTGAAAGCCGGGGCCGTTTTGATGTTCGAATGAGACGCGCTTAGCGGATCGTGGCGCCGAGGTCGGCGCGGCGATCCGTCATTGGCTTCACGATCACCTTGGTGCCGACGTTGACCCGCGAATAGAGGTCGGTGACGTCTTCATTGGTGAGGCGCAGGCAGCCGGACGAAACGTGGGTTCCGATCGTCTCCGGCGCGTTGGTGCCGTGGATGCGATAGATGGTGCCGCCGAGATACATCGCGCGGGCGCCGAGCGGGTTGCCGGGGCCGCCGGCCATGTGGCGCGGCAGATAGGGCTGGCGGGCGATCATTTCCGGGGGCGGGGTCCAGGCCGGCCATTCCGCCTTGCGGGTGATGGTCTGGGTGCCGGACCAGGTGAAACCGTCGCGGCCGACGCCGATGCCGTAGCGCATCGCCTGGCCGTTGCCGAGCACCAGATAGAGATAGGTGTTGGGCGTATCGATGATGATGGTGCCGGGCGCTTCGCGGGTCGGGTAGCTCACGACCTGGCGCTTCAGGCGGGCCGGCATCTCGACGACAGAGCCTTCGTCCTGCGGCTCAACCGCGACCGGCGGCGGAGCGGCTTCGGTCTGCGGCGCGAGGAAGAACGGAAACAGCGGCAGCGGAGCCGCGGCGGCGGAAGCGGAAAATGCAACGGTGCCGATGGCGAGTGCGCCCAAAGCGGCGGCAGCGAGGCGGCTATTCATTTTGAATGAATTGAACATGATCGTCCCCTGTGATGCGCCCTGTCGCGCCGTTGTCCCCAGCGCGTCGTTGGCCAAACATCTACAGATCAATCGTTTCAGGACGTTTCCACGAAATCGCCGAAATGGTTTCATCGCGGTAAGGTTTTGTTTCATTCCGGCTTCGTGGCCGGTCTTCGCGGGCCGGCGCCGTCGACGGCCCCGCCGCGCCGTCCGGCCGGCAACGATTGCGGATTTCAAGGAAAAGTCGCTCCACTCGCCCGTTTTCGCGGAGGTCTGGCCGCCGTCGCAGTCGGGTATGGGGGGCGCGTCGCGCCGGTTAAGCGCGCGGAAAGCTTAACTCTGGCGTGCGCGCATCCGCGGCAGGTCGGCCGTTCCGTTGCCGAGCGTGGCACGGCGGTCGGTGACGGCGTGATGGAATTGTTCGAGCGCAAGCCCGATCACGGACAGATCGCTTTCCTCGATGGCGCCATCGTCGTAGCAATTGAGCGCCTCGCGCAACATGCCATCGGCGGCGGTCTGCATGTCAGCCAGCTCTTCCGGCGTCTCGGCCTTGCGGACCTTGGTAATCAGATCGAGCAGGTTGTCGCGATGCGCAGTGTACTGCTCGCGCTCGTCGCGCTTCCAGTAGTGCTGCAGCCAGGCGCCGGCCGAGCCGAGGCCGGAGACGAGCAGAATCGCAAACCAGATGTAGTCGGTATATTTCTCGAGAAAGGTCCGCTCGTTGCCGTCGATATAGGCCGCGGCACCAGCATGCGCGGGGAGTGCTGCGTCCTTGTCGGTGTCGGGCTTCTCGATTTTTCCGGCGCTCGGCAGTTCGCGGGCGAGTTGCTGGCGAGCCGTGAACAGTTGTCGCGCAAAACCTGCGATCGACGTTTCCGATACAGACTTCGCGGCCACGATCAGATGATTGACGCTGACCGTCTCGACCTTGTCCTCTGGCCGCGCCGGCGAGGAACTGAAGATGCTGCCGGCGATTTCCTCGGACTCATAGATCGGATGTTTCTGCGCGATCGCTTCGGAGACGTCGATCGGCAGGAATTTCGGTTCGCCGCGCGCGGCAGCTGTGGCGGCGATCGCATCCGCGGTGATCTTGCTGTTGAGCGGTCCGACCGCCATGAACGCATCGATCGCGGGATCCTTCGCCATCTCGGCGATCTGGTTGGTGCCGAACTGGCTGATCGTCACCTTGTCGGCATTGATGCCGGACTCGGTCAGGATCACGCGCAGCAGCGTGACGTTGGCTTGCGTTCGTCCGATCACGCCGACCTTGTGGCCGGCGAGCTGGTCGAGAGTTCTTGATCTTGGGCGTCGATTGCTTCTTGCCGCCCTTGGCCGGCATCGGCGGTGTCGACCACAGCACGACGACGTTCTTGCGCAGGATGGCGACGGACTCGGCATTGGCGGGCAAATTCAGATCGCCGCGCGCCACTGCAAGGTCGCTCTTGCCGGCCGAGAACAGCGCGATGCTTTCGGCCGCACCTTCGGTCGTGATCGGCGATAGCCGGACAGCGCTGCCGTCGCGCGCGAACGTCTGCGCCATCAACTGGATCAGTTTCTGGTCTTCACTGCCGGGAGGTCCGACCGCGATCCGCAGCGTCACCGGACGCAGCACGTAATACAGCGTGCCGGCGGCGAGGCCGAACGCCAGCATGCCGGCGGCCAGGATCAGCAGCGCGTAGCTCCGCCGCTTCTTTCGCGGACGTGGCGGCGCTGGATTATCGTTAAGATCTGACATGGTTCTGTCACGTTACACGAAAAGGCATGGAGATGATCCTAAAAAACATCCTTACAGATCGATGACGTCACACGCCTGAAATATCCATGTCCTTAACGTCGGGTATCGAGAATCAACCGAGTCTCAGGCCCCGACCATGCGGATATTGATTGCGACCGACGCTTGGCACCCACAGGTAAATGGCGTCGTCCGGACGCTGACCTCGCTGGCCCGTAGCGCGGCGGCGCTGGACGCCGACATCACCTTCCTGACCCCGGAGGGATTTCCCTCCGTCGGAGTTCCAACCTATCCGGGCTTAAGGATGGCGTTGCCGAACCGGCGCGAGATCGCGCGACGGATCGAGCAGGCGGCGCCCGAGGCCATTCACCTAGCCACTGAGGGACCGATCGGCTGGGCGGTGCGCGGCTATTGCCGCCGCAACAAGCTGGCGTTCACCACGTCCTACACCACGCGTTTTCCCGAATATGTCGAAGTCCGCACCATGATTCCGGCCAGCGTCGGCTACGCGCTGCTGCGGCATTTTCACTCGGCGGCGTCGATGACCATGATCGCGACCGCTTCGCTGCGGCAGGAACTGGCCGAGCGTGGTTTTCGCAGGCTCGGCTCCTGGGGACGGGGCGTCGACACCGAACTGTTCAACCCGGACAGCCCTGCAAAGCTCGATCTGCCGCGGCCGATCTTCATGACCATGGGCCGTGTGGCGGTCGAAAAGAATCTCGAAGCATTTCTGTCGCTGGACCTTCCGGGAACCAAAGTCGTCGTCGGCGATGGACCGCAACGAGCGCAGCTCGCGCAGAAATATCCCGATGCGGTCTTCCTCGGTGAGAAGAAGGGCGCGGACCTGACCTCGCATCTCGCAGCCGCCGATGTCTTCGTGTTCCCGAGTCTCACCGACACCTTTGGCGTGGTGCAGCTCGAGGCCTTGGCCTGCGGCACCCCGGTCGCGGCATTCCCGGTCACCGGTCCCAAGGACGTCATTGACGATCATCCGATCGGCGCGCTGGACAACGACCTGCGCAACGCTTGTCTGCGGGCGCTGACGATGTCGCGCGAGGCGTGTCGTAACTTTGCGCTGGAGCGTTCCTGGGAAAACAGCGCCCGGCAATTCATCGGCAATCTGGCCGCGCTGCAGCCGAGCCGCGTGCTGCGGCCGGTGCCGCGTGTGCCCGCCCGAAGCGCCGTGCAGGGCTAACTGACAAATATCAACAAGAGAGACGAGAAGGCAGATCAACCATGGCAGAAATCATCAAGCTTGACGGTTCACGGCCGCTGGACTTCGACCGCGAGACGGTCGAGCAAGCCTACGATCGCTGGGCGCCGGTATACGACCTCGTGTTCGGCGGCGTGTTCAGCAAGGGCCGCAAGGCGGCGATCCAGGCCACCAACAAGATCGGCGGCCGCGTGCTCGAAGTCGGCGTCGGTACCGGCATCTCGCTGCCGCAATACGCGCCGCATCTGCGCATCTTCGGCACCGATATTTCGGAAGCGATGCTGGAGAAGGCCAGGAAGCGCGTCACCGAACTCGGCCTGAAGAATGTCGAGGGCCTCGCGGTGATGGACGCCGAGAAACTCGAATTCCCCGACAATTCGTTCGACGTGGTGATGGCACAGTATGTCGTCACCGCGGTGCCGAACCCGGAACAGGCGCTCGACGAATTCGCCCGCGTGCTGCGGCCCGGCGGCGAACTCATCATCCTCACTCGTGTGAGCGCCGATGCCGGCATGCGGCGCTTCATCGAGCAACGGCTGCAGCCGGTGGTGCGTCCGCTCGGCTTCCGCACCGCCGAATTCGCCTGGTCGCGCTATGCGCAGTGGCTCGCCGGCGCCGACGGCATTGAACTGGCGGAGCGCCGCCTGGTGCCGCCGCTCGGCCATTTCTCGCTGGTCCGTTTCCGTAAAGCCGACGTCGCCGCCGCTGCGTAGCTGATCGCAGCGAGGCGCGTCATCGCGTCGCTGCATTCAGTCATATGTCATTATGATGATGTCACATGCCGGACATCGAATCCCGGTAAATTCAACCCGAAAGAACTTTGGGGAAGCAAGATGATCAAGAATTTCCTGCAGGAACTCCGTACCCAGCGCTGGGATGACCATCGCTACTATCATCACAGCCGCATCAACCAGTCGCTGCACTTCGTCAGCGCGGCGAGCTTTCTGTTCGCCTATGTGATGCTGTTCATCGATCCCGCGATCTCGGCGCTGGTCGGCTGGCTGGTCTCGATGACTTCGCGCCAGGCCGGACACTTCTTTTTCGAGCCGAAGGGCTACGACCACGTCAACCAGGCGACCCACGAGCACAAGGAAGACATCAAGGTCGGCTACAATCTGCAGCGCAAGGTCGTACTGATGACGATCTGGGCGCTGTCGCCGGCGGTGCTGTATATCGACCCGACCCTGTTCGGTCTGTTCACGCCCTGGGCGTCACCGGCGGACTTCATGCGTCAGGTCGCCAAGATATGGCTGGTGGTCGGCGCCGGCGGACTGCTGTTCCGCACCATCCACCTGTTCTTCATCCGCGACGTCGAGACCGGCCTGGTCTGGATGACCAAGATTCTCACCGACCCGTTCAGCGATCTCAAGCTGTATTACAAGTCGCCGCTGTTCCTGCTGAAGGGCGAACTGATCGATCCGGGTCTCGAGAAGCACGTCAAACACGCGTGAGCGTTGCCGTGACTTGAATTCCGTCATCTGCGAGCGAAGCGAAGCAATCCAGAGCCAAGGCGAAAAGCTGGATTGCTTCGTCGCTTCGCTCCTCGCAATGACGGGAAGAAAATGCGCTGGCTATCTCGGTCTCGTCATCCTGAGGTGCGAGCGCAGCGAGCCTCGAAGGATGCGGCCGCCACAGGCGGGCTATCATCCTTCGAGACGCGCTTCGCGCTCCTCAGGATGAGGGATCGGGCTTGAGCTTGTCGCTGTCTGTCGAATCACCGCTTCCGCGTGAACATCTCTTTCAGGATCTGGCGTTTGATATTCTTGTTGGTCAGCGACGCATCCTGCCACCACCAGCCGTCGCGCTTCATCTTCTCGGAGGCGGCGACGAAACGGTCGGCCACTTCGCTGAAGTCCGCGTCGGTGTAGTTCAGGCTGAAGATCAACCGGCCGGTTCCGACCCAGCTCAACGCCAGCCCTTCGGCGCGCAGGTAATATTGCAGCATCCAGTTGTAACGGGACGGTTCGGTATAATGCACCATCCAGATCGAGGAGATGTTGCTGACGCGCACCGGCAGCTCTGCCGCGGTCAGCCGGTCGTTCAACGCGGTGGCGCGCTTGTTCCAGGTCTCGTCGAGTCCATTGTAGATCGAATTGAAATTGGGACTGGCCAGGCGCGAGAGAAACTCGTCCATCGCCGTCATGACGTAGGGATGCGAGTTGAAGGTGCCGCGGGCAAAGCAGACGTCGGCGGGGCGGTCATCACGAAAGCGCCGCATCAATTCCTTGCGGCCGCAGACCACGCCGACCGGCAATCCGCCGGCGAGGCTCTTGCCGTAGGTGACCATGTCGGCGCGAACGCCAAAATATTCCTGGGCGCCGCCGGCAGCGAGCCGGAAGCCGACAAAGACTTCGTCGAAAATCAACACGATGCCGCTGGAGGTGCAGACCTCGCGAAGCTTCTTCAGCCATTCGCCATAGGCCGCACGATCGAAGTTGCTCTTGCGCGAGCTGTCGACCAGCGCCGAATCGCCGGGCGCGTTGGCGTTGGGGTGGAGCGCCTGCAGCGGATTGACCAGCACGCAGGCGATGTCGCGGCGCGTCCGCAGCACGTGCAGCGTCCGCTCCGACATGTCGGCCAGCGTATAGGTTTCGTGCGGCGAGACGGGATTGCCGACGCCGGGCTGCACGTCGCCCCACCAGCCGTGATAGGCGCCGGCGAAACGAACCAGGTGCGTGCGTCTGGTGTGGTAGCGCGCCAGCCGCACCGCCTGCATCACGGCCTCGGTGCCGGACATGTGGAACGAGACTTCGTCGAGCCCGGAAATCTCGCACAGCCGCTTCACGTTGTCGGTGATGACGGGGTGGTAGGGGCCGAGCACGGGGCCGAGCGCTTGTGCCCGCTTCTCGGACTCCGCGATGCACTCCTTGTAAAAATCGTTGCCAAAAATGTTGACGCCGTAGGAGCCGGTCAGGTCATAGGAGACGTTGCCGTCGACGTCGGTGACGGTGACGCCGGACGACGACTGCACGAAAGCGCTGGCGGAAAGATGCTCGCGCACCAGCCGGCTGTACTGGAACGGCACCCGGTAGGTTTCGGTGAATTGCAGGTCGGAGATGTGCTCGGCGGCTTCCGCCGTCATCTGCCGGCCCCTGGCGTAGCGCTCCTTGTAGAGACCCGCGAGCCGGAAGAAGGCGTCCTGGCGCTGCGTGGCGACATCATCAGGCGCGCCGTCGGAGCCGAAGAATTCGCCGATATCGAATTCGTAATGCGGCACCAGCCGCGCGACCATTTTGGACATTTTGGAATGTCCGGTCAGCGAGCGGTGTTTGGCCCGCGACAGCGCCAGCCGCGCCTGCAATTTGGGGAACGTCACCGCGGCGCCGGCAATCGCAACGGCGGACAGCGACAGAATCGAAAGGGGCGAATCCATGCAGCCAGCGCTAGCCAATCCATCTAACAGATTGATGACAATGAAGGGCCTGATCGCCTCCCTGACCCAGCAGGAGGACCTCAATTTTCTGTTGACCAACCGCATCCCGCGGGCGGCGCTGACGCGCTTCATGGGCTGGTTCAGCAAGATCGAGAACCCTTTCGTCCGCGACGCCTCGATCGCCTGCTGGCGACTGTTTTCCGACCTCGACCTGTCGGAAGCCAAAAAGACCGAATTCAAAAGCCTGCATGACTGTTTTACACGGGAGCTTCGCCCGGGCCTGCGCCCCGTCGACCCTGATCCGTCCGTGGTGGTGTCCCCAAGTGACGGCATCATCGGCGCGCATGGCCGGATCAGGGACACCGAATTGTTCCAGATCAAGGGCGCGCCGTATTCGCTGCTCGACCTGCTCGGCGACCCTGACCTGGTGGAGCGCCACCGCAACGGACGCTTCCTCACCCTGCGGCTGACATCGAGCATGTATCACCGCTTTCACGCGCCGTTTGATGCCCGGATCGAGCGGGTGACGTTCATCCACGGCGACGTCTGGAACGTCAACCCGATCGCGCTGAAGCGGGTCGAGCGTCTCTTCTGCAAGAACGAGCGCGCGGTGATCGAGACCCGTCTGTCCACAGGCGAGGCGCTCACACTGGTGCCGGTGGCGGCGATCCTCGTCGCCAGTCTCCGGCTGCACTTCCTTGACCTCACGCTCAACGCGCAGAGCAGGGGGCCAAACGTGTTCCCCTGCGATGCCAGCGTGCAGAAGGGCGACGAACTCGGCTGGTTCGAGCACGGCTCGACCATCATCGTGCTGGCGCCGGATGAGTTCGAGTTCGCCGCCGGCATTGTCGACGGCGCGCGCGTCAAGGCCGGCGAGAAGCTGCTGCGAAAACCGTAAAATCCCGACTCGATTTTGCCGGCTCGTATCTCTATATGGACGCGTTCGCGAACCGGTTCGCGATCGCAACCCCTCGAGGAAGCAGATATGGCGCGGACGCCTGTGATGGCGGCGGGAGGCATTGTGCTGCGGCAGGCGAAGACGCCGCTGGTCGCGGTCGTGCGCCTGCGCAAGCGCAATGAATGGGTTTTGCCGAAGGGCAGGCTCGACGACGGCGAGACGCCGCGCGCCGCCGCCGAGCGCGAGGTGCTCGAAGAGACCGGCCACGCCGTGTCCGTGCACGAATTTCTGGGAACGCTGGTCTATGAGGCCCGCAGCGGTTCCAGGGTGGTGCACTACTGGCGCATGGAAGCGGGCGACACGCCGGTGCGCGAACTGATGCGTGACGTGCGGGCCGTGGACTGGCTGCCGCTCGGCGACGCCGTCGAGCGGTTGTCGCGCGGCTATGAGCGCGCGTTTCTGGAAAATGTCGGGCCGATCGCGTTGTCTGCGGCGGCGCGCGCAAAGGCCGCAGGCGCGCGCGGGCAAAGCCGGCAGCGGAAAAGCCGCGGGCGAGACGCAGCACCGCGACACCGCCGCCGGTGGTGACGCGAGCCGCCTTCGCAATCCGAATTGTCCGAAGTGCGGGATCGCGCCGGCGGTCATGGTCGATGCGATCGAGGCGGAAGCCGATGCCGACGCGATGCAGATCCGACTGACACGCCGCCATTCGCGCTGGAGGTCGAGCCGATGGCGGTTGACGCGGACGCGACGCGCAGCAGCCGCAGCGCAGAAGTCTGATTCAAAAGATGCGTGACTGGCTGCGCGGGGGCGCATGATCCCTGTCACGTGATCCTTGCCGCGCGATCGCGGCGCGACAACAGGGCCGTTCGCCGGGCTAATCCCTAGCGCAAGATTTCCTTCTTGCCCTTGGGCAGTACGACCGGTGCGCGCTTCGGCAACGCTCCGGGCCGTCCGACCGGTGCGCCCTGGATGCCCGGCACGCGCGAAAGTCCCGGCACGTGTGGCGCCACCCGGTTCAGGAATCCGGACTGTCCCTGCTGTGGCGCACCTGAGGGCAACTGTCCGGTGCGCGGCGGCAGACCGGGCTGCGGTGGCGGACCGGGCGGCAGTTGTCCGGTACGCGGCAGGCCCGGCTGGTTCGGCGAACCCGGCTGCTGCAACTGACCACCGCGTGGCGGCAGACCGGATGGCGAGCCGGGTTGCGGCGGTTGACCGGTGCGCGGGGTTGCGCCGGGCTGCCCAGGCGTGCCCGGCTGTTGCGGTTGTCCCGTACGCGGTGTTGTTCCCGGCTGTGTCGAGCCCGGCTGCCCTGTGCGTGGTGTCGTCCCGGGTTGTGCCGCAGTACCCGGCTGGCCCGTGTGCGGCGCGGTGCCAGGTTGTCCCGGCGAACCTGGTTGCTGCTGACCCTGGCGGCCCGGCGTGCCCTGTTGCTGTCCAGGACGGTTTTGTTGTCCGGGCTGCTGCAATTGTTGTCCAGGCCGGTTCTGTCCGGGCGCGGCGTTGGGCTGCTGGCCGGGTTGCCGGATCGGGCGGTTCGGATTGACGAAGTTGGGATTGGCGCGGCGGAAGTCGCGCTGCTGCTGCACGACCTGGCGGCCGAAATTTTGCGTCGCATGAGCCTGACGCACAAAACCCTGGTCGCGCTGGATTACCTGCGGCGGAATGAACAACGGTACCGCGGACACGCGGCCGCCGCCTGCGCCCGGGCGCACGCTGAAGCCGCTGGCACCCTGGGTGAGGAAGCCGAGCCGCGCGCCGGAGCGGTCGTTGACCTCGATGCGCCCGACATGGCCGTCGGCGTCGGGATAAAGCTTGATGTTGTTCTGGCCCGCCGTGCTGCCGTCTTCCGGCACCTCGACGAGGCCGCTGGTGCCGCGAATGCCGAGCGTCGCCGTCGGCGTCGTGATCTTCATGTCGCCGGTCTTGGCGACGGCCGCGGCGACAAAGGCCGCGGTGCCCTTGGCGACGTCGAAGATGCCGGCGTTGTTCTGGCCGCCGTCTTCATAGACGTAGGTGTCGATGGTGATCTGCGCGTTGGCCTTGAGATTAAAGGTGGTGGCGTCGATGAAGGTGATGCCGAGCGCCGATTTCGCGCCGGTCTGCACCACGTCGTTGAGATAGATGTCGTCCTTGACTTTGAGCGGCGTGGTCGCGTTGTTGCGGGTCACGCTGGCGGTGCCGGTGACAGTCGCGACGTTGCCGATCGGCTCTTCCGGCGCCTGTGTGTCGGCCGCAGGCGCGGCCGGATCGGGCGCTGCGGCGGCCGGAGCCGCCGGTTGCGCGGGAGTGGGTTGTGCCTGCGCCAGTTGGATCTGAACGGACGGCGCTACGGGCTCCTCCGCCTTCGCTGGCATACTGCAGACCAACAGCAGAAGCGTGAAGGAGAGCAGGCGCTGCATCACGGGAATTCCAAATGGCGAGGGAGTAACGGGGACAGGCGAAGCGCGGACAGGCGATATCAGCCGTGCCGGGCTGAACGCGGGATGAACGTCTCCGTTTTGTTGTCACGGCCGTAAACAACGATCAAGGCCAAACGATTTGGCGACACGAACAAAAAAGCGGCCCTGTGAGGATTTCACAGGGCCGTTCAAGTCTGCTCGGGGAGATCGTTAGCTCACGCGCTTCCAGGTCTGGCCGCCGCAGAACATGCCGCCGAAGGCGCAACCCTGGACGCGGAGGGAAGAGGTGCCCTTCATCGCTATCGTCGAGTCGTAGTTGCGGCCGCTGTCGGGATCGTGGATGCGGCCGGTCCACTTGCTGCCTTCCGGCTTCATGCTGATCAGGATCTTTTCGCCGCTCTTGACGGAGTAGCCGCAGAGGTTGGCGCCGCACTGCTCGATGCGGACGTTGCCCTTGTTCTCTTCGGTCGCCCAGACGCCGAGCGGCGAGGTCGGATCGGACACGGGCGCTGCGGCAACCGGAGCCGGCTGCGGGGCAGGCACGGCGACGGCGACCGGCGCCGGAGCGGGAGCGGGAGCCGCGACATCAGCCTGAACCGGCGCGGTCGAGGCAACCGTGGTCGGCGCGGCGGCGACAGGCGCTGCCGGAGCGGCGACCGGCGCTGCGGGCTGCGGTGCTGCGGCCTGAACCGGAGCGGGCGCGGGGGCCGGCGCCGGTTTCGCTGGCGTGGTGTCGGCGATGTCGTCATCGTCCTTGTTCTTGGAGCCGATGCCCTTGAAATCGATGCCGCCGACGGTGCCGGAATAGCCGGGCGCGGTGATCTTGATGCAGGAGAGCGCGTTGCAGTTACGCGGCGCTTCGACGCGAATGCGTTCGCCGTTGATCTCGAACGAAATTCCGCTGCCGGCATGCGCCGAGGTGGTGGCCATCAGCAGCGCGGCGAGGATGTAGAGTTTTTTCATGTGAACCTCCTGAGCGGCTTGTGAAGGGTTGGCGTTGAACTTGCCAAAACCCTAGGCCGGGGCAGCGGCCCGTTCTGTGATGTGCGTCACGGCGCGCGCCGCCCGGGTCACGGAGCGGTGACCGGAGTCACGAACTGGTGAGGTGACTCAAATCACATCCAGCCGAGGTTCGCAGGGTTAGCTTCCCTCGCATGATCGGCCGGGAGGTTTCGATGAAACGACTTTATTGGCTCGCGGTGCTGATGGTGCTCAGCCCGTCCGCTCATGCCGGCAGTTCGATTTCATTTTCCGTCGGCGGCCATCGGATCCACATCGAAGCCTCTCCGCATTGCCGCTCGACTTCCTGCGCGTCGGTATCGGTCTCCGGCATCTATGATTCCCGCAAGCGCGACCGGTTCGATGATGATGACGCCGCTCCAGCGAAGCCCGCGTCACCGCCGCCGCAAATGATTTCGCCGCCGGCGCCGCCCGCGAACACTCCGCCGGCTCAAACCATCGTCGCGTCGCCGCCATCAGCCGTGTACAAGCCGGCCGCCGCCGCGACGCAAGTGGTCGCCGCGCCGCCGCCGCCTCCGCCACCGGTTCAACAGGTCGCGATCCCGCTGCCGGCGCCGCCTCCGCCGCCCGTTCAGCAGATTGCGATCCCGGTACCGCCACCGCCGCCCGCGCCGCAGGTTGCGAGGGTGTCGAATGAGGTCGAGCAGGAGGCGGCCGATACGCCTGTTGGAGACTGGCAGACCGAAGGCAAGGGCGCGGTGCGCATCACCAGATGCGGCAACGCGCTGTGCGGCTACGTCCTCAATTCATCCTCGAACGACCGCGGCGAGGCGGTGCTGATCAACATGAAACCGAAAACCGACGCGCAATGGACCGGCAACGTCTACAGCCATGACAGCGGCGACACTTATTACGGCACGATGAACCTCAAGGGTACGAACACGCTGCGCGTCGAAGCCTGCGCGCTCGGCCGCTTCTATTGCTCCGGCAATAACTGGAGCCGGATCTCCGGCCGCGCCGAAAGCCTGATGACGTCGCGCCAGGTCGCCGCGGCGCCGCGGTCGTAAGGCAATTACGTGTCCAATTTGTAATCGATCGGGCCTGAACGGCCTCTCCATCGCAGCCGACCGATAGCTGAAGCAAAGATGGAGATCGATCATGAAACGTATGGCGCTGGTCATTTTGCTGTTGCTCGGAGGCGCGGTTGCCGCGCATGCCGACAACGACATCTACGACAATATCCTGAAGCAGCAACGCGGCGACAACGACCTGCACGCCGACACCGCGATCTGCGATGCGCAATTCGGCGCGCCGCAGAACGGCATGGTGACGTCACGACAATACAAGCGTTGCATGCTGTCGCATGGCTGGCGCTTCAGCCATACGATCCGCGAGCGCGCGAAGCGCGACGATCGCTATCCCGATCCCGACAATCCCGGCCTGATGTGCCGGGATTTCAAGATCGGCGGCATCACCGGATCGAGCTGCTCGAATTTCGATTAGTTTTTTTGACGCTTCTTCTTCACGCGAACCGGTGCCCACTTCGCTTGAAAACGCTTTGCTTTGCCCACGAAAACGCCCGGTGGCATGGCCACCGGGCGAGAGGGTCCAGATCTGGACGGGAAGCCTAGATGACGCCGAGTACGATGGCTCCGACGAAGGCGAACGCGACATACGCGGTAACAACGCTCAGTCTGCTGACGAAAGTCATGGGAATGCTCCCTTGGTTCACGTCGTGCCCGCAATAACGCGCAAAGCTAACAAAGCGTTCCCGGCGGAAAAAGTCAGTGTTGCTGTCTATCCCGAGATCTCCACAGCCGGGCGCCCCCGGCAACGTGGTAAAAAATTCGTAAAATCAAGGCGTTGATGAAACCTTAAATAAATTGGTCGAACGTGCGCCGGATGACGCGCGGAGTTCGTTTGTATCTCGTCGGCTCCTTCGTCCTTGTATCGCTAGCGGGTTGCGGGCGCGGATTTTTCTCCGCCGAGCGCGAACCGTGGCGGGCCGAGGCCGAAATCGCATGCCTGAAGTCCGGCGCGATCAAGGAAAGCCCGGAAGTGGTCCGGATCGACCCGATTTCGGGGCCGGGCATGTGCGGCGCGGAATTCCCGCTCAAGGTGGCGGCTCTGGGTGAGGGCGTTGCGAGCTTCGGCTTTGCCGATGATCTGCGGCCGCCCGGCACCATCGGTAACCAGCCGCGCTGGCCGATCTCCCCGGCGCCGGCGACGTCAGCGCCACAAGGCAACTATCCACAAGGCAACTATCAGGGCGGTTACTCGGGTCCGGCGCTGCGCCAGCCGAACTATGCTCCACCTTCGAACGGGCCGATTTCGCTGACGGCGCCCGGCGTCGCCACGCAGGAAGACGAAATCGATTTGCCGGCCGAAGCTGCGCCGGGACAGCCGCCCTATCAGCGCGCGCCGGCCTATCCGTCACGTGATCGTTACGCGACGCCGCCGCAAGCACCTTATGCCGCGCCTACTCGCCACCGCGGCTCGGACCCGCGCAGGGCAATTCCGTCAACACGGTCGGTCCGGTCGCGATCAAGCCGACCGCGACGCTGGCCTGTCCGATCGTCTCGGCGCTCGACCGCTGGCTCGCCGATTCCGTGCAGCCGGCGGCGCAACGCTGGTTCGGGGCGCGCGTGGTCGAGATCAAGCAGATCTCCGCCTATTCCTGCCGCGGCATGAACGGCAATTCGAACGCGCATATTTCCGAACACGCCTTTGGCAACGCGCTCGATATCGCGGCCTTCACGCTCGCCGACGGCAGGCGCGTCTCCGTGAAGGACGGCTGGAAGGGCATGCCGGAAGAGCAGGGCTTTCTGCGCGACGTGCAGGGCGCCGCCTGCCAGCAGTTCAACACCGTGCTGGCGCCGGGCTCCAACGTCTATCACTACGATCACATTCACGTCGACCTGATGCGCCGCGCCTCGCGCCGCGTCATCTGCCAGCCGGCCGCCGTATCCGGCGAAGAGATCGCCGCACGCGCCGGCGGCCGCAACCCCTACGCCTCGCGCGAACCTTTCGTCACCGGATCGCTCGGCGGCAAGAAGCCGATGCCGCGTCCGCACAAGGCCAGCAGCAAGGTCAACGAGGAAGACGAGTTCGAGGACGAGTAGTTTTCGAACGCGTATGCGGCTACCCCGCGAGCCGCTCCAGCAGATCCTGCACCACGCCTTTCAGCAGATCGAGCTTGTAGCCGGTCATCGGCAACGGCTTTGCTCCGGCGACGGCCAGCTCGGCGGCAGCGGCGATAACAGCAGCGTTGGCCGCCTTGCCCTGCAGTGCGGCTTCGACCGCCGCGAGCCGCAGCGGCACCGGGGCGATGCCGCCGGCGGTGAGGCGGATGAACTGGAAGGCGCCGTCCTTGACCACGGCGCGGGCGCAGACTTCGACCAGCGGCCATTCCGCATGGGTGCGGCTGATGGCGCGCTTGTAGAGTGCGCGCTCGCCCGACAACGGGGCTGATAGTTCGATGCCCTTGATCAGTTCGCCCGGCTGCAGCGCGTTGTCGGCGGCGCCATTTGAGCCGTCGCCGAAGGCCTCAGCGATCGTCAGGCGACCACGCTTGTCGGTGATGACGGTGGCGTCGTAAGCGAGCAGCGCCGCCGCCATGGTCGAGGGATGCGGCGCCACGCAGGGGCCGAGATCGAAGGCGACACCGTAGAGATGATTGCCTGTTCGCGCCGGGCAATCCGATCCGCCCTTCTTCAGGCAGTCGATCTGCGGGTTGCGGTAGTACCAGCAGCGCGAACGCTGCGCGAGGTTGCCGCCAAGCGTCGCCAGATGACGGATCTGCGGCGTCGCCAGACCCTGCGCCGAAACCGCGATGCCGGGATAGGCCGCGGCAATGCGTGGGTCGCTGCCGATCGCGGCAATCGTGGTGAAGGCGCCGATGCGCAACGTTCCGTCCGCGCCCCAGAGCATACTCGTCATGTCCGGATCGACGGCGATATCGATCAGCGGTCCGCTCGAGACGCCGCTGCGGCGTCGTTCGGAAAGATCGGTGCCGGCGGCGCGGAATTCCGGTCCTTGCGTGCGAGTCATGGTTGCCAGCGTCATGCGGCGGCCCTCCCTTTGAGTGCGGCGATCAGACGATCGGGCCGGATCGGCAACTCCGTCAGCCGGATGCCGGTGGCGTTGCAGACGGCGTTGGCGACCGCGGGTGAGGTCGGCACGGTGGCGACCTCGCCGATGCCGACGCTGCCGCCGAGCACGTGGCCGAATCCGCCTTCGTCGAAATGCACGTCGATGTCGGGCGTGTCCGAGATGCCGGGAATGCGATAATCCTCCATCCCGCCGGAGAGCACGTCGCCGGTCGCGGCGTCGATCTCGCGCGCTTCGTAGAGCGCGTAGCCGATGCCCTGGATCACGGAGCCGGCGGCCTGGCTGCGCGCCAGCGCGGGCGCCGCGATCTTGCCGACGGCAATGCCGGTGTGAACGCTGACGACGCGGACATGCCCGAGCCAGGTGTCGACTTCGACCTCGATCACCTGCACCGAGCTCGGCACGCCGGCGCCGATCGCGAGATTGGAGAAGCGCCGCATCATCAAGCCGAAGATCCAGCCGAGCAGGCCGACCTGTTTCAGCGGCGACTCGATTCCCGGCGACATCTGCTTGCTGTCCTCGGGCCGCTCGCCGGCGGCTGCGAGGTCCGGCGAGGCCGCGAGCAGTTCGCGCCACGGCGCGTTCGAGCCGGGGACCGGTTTGCGTTTCGCATTCTGTTCGATCGACGCTTTCAGTTTGGCGATCGCGAGCAGCGTCGGCGGCACCACCGAGGCCGTGACGCGGCTGCCGCCCGAGCCCGGGCCTTCCGGCAATCTGGAATCGCCGATCCTGACCTCGACCTCGTGCGGCTCGAGGCCGAATTCGCGCGCCACCGTGTTGGCGATGACGCTGCGGGTGCCGGTGCCGATGTCCTGCGTCGCGGTGCTGGCAATGAGGCGCCCGCTCTTGACTGCGACCTCGACCTTGGAGCCGGGCTGCCACAGATAGAGCCAGTAGCCGGTGGCAACGCCGACGCCGCGCCGATAGCGTCCGGTCTGCGAGGAAGCCGTCTTGCGGTTGCGCCAGACTTCGAGACCCATGGCCCAGTCGTAGAGACGCTGACGGTTGGGATCGGGATCCCAGCGTTTGCGAAGCGCGATCGGATCGGCGTTCATCCGCAGCGCGGCCTCGTCGATCGCCTGCTCCAGCGCGAACGCCATCGGCGGCCCGCCGGGCCCGCGAAACGCCGCACCCGGCGGCAGATTGCTGATGACGTCGAAATCGGCGAGCGCTTTGGCTTCCGCCGGATAGATCAGGCGCGCCAGCGCGGCGATGGTCGAGTTGGTCGCTGCTCCGGTGTCGGCATAGGCGGTGAGCGACAACGCTTTCAGTTCGCCCTTCTCGGACGGCAGCAGCGCGATCTTGACTTCCGCTGCCGGACGATAGCCGGTCACCGACAATTCCTCGTGCCGGTCGTAGGCGACGCGCACCGGTGCTTTTGCTTCGCGCGCAAGGTCGACGGCGGCAATCGTCTCCATGCCGAGGCTCGCCTTCGAACCAAAACCGCCGCCGATGTGATCGGCGATGACCCGCACCTTGTCGTGGTCGAGCTTGAAGCGTTTGGCGATCAGCTCCTTCAGATGAAACACCGCCTGCGTCGAGACGTGCACGGTGAGCATGTCGCCGTCAAAACGCGCGACCGCGGCATGCGGCTCCAGGCAGGCATGCGACTGCGTGCCGGTCCGGAAGGTGCCTTCGACCAGCAGCGGATTGTTCGCCTCGCGCGCGCTCGCCACCCAACTCTGCACCTGCTTCGGCTTCTTCGAAAACGCCGCGGATGGTCCGCGGATATTTCCCTTCCACGGCGCCGGCGAGCCGCCGCCTTCGGAGACGTTGCCGGCCTTCTTGCGATCGGGTTTTTCGAACACGACCGGCGCATCGGGCTTGCGCGCTTCCTCGAGGCCGATGACCGACGGCAGCTTTTCGCTGTTGATCCTGATGGCTGCCATGGCAGCGAGCGCGGTCTTGCGATCGCGGGCGGCGACAGCGGCAATGGGCGCGCCGACATAACGCACGATGCGGTCGTCGCCGAGCAGCGAAATCACGGCGCTGACGCCGGGAAGCGCGCGCGCCGGCGCGAGATCGAGTTCGCCGATCCGCGCATGCGCGAGCTGCGAGCGCAGGATTACGCCCTCGAGCTGGCCGTCATGATGGATGTCGACGGTGTATTTTGCTGCTCCCGTCACCTTGTCACGCGCTTCCATGCGGGGCGCTGCGGTCTCGTCGCCGTCGAAGCGGCCGGCGCAGGCGTCCGCGACGGCGCGAAAAATGCCGTCATAGGCGCCGCAACGGCACAGATGCCCCGACAGCGCCGCGCCGATTTCCTCGCGCGACGGTATCGCCGTTCCCTTTGCCGCCCGCCAGTGGTCGTGAAAGGCTGATGCCTCGACGACGAAACCTGGCGTGCAGAAGCCGCATTGCAGCGCGTCGTGCGCCATGAAAGCCTTTTGCACCGGATGCAGTTTGGCGGCGCCGATGCCTTCGATCGTGGTGACCGTCTTGCCGGCGGTGGCGCGGGCCGGCATCAGGCAGCTCACGACCGGCGCGCCGTCGACCAGCACGGTGCAGGCGCCGCAGACGCCGGCGCCGCATACGAGCTTGGTGCCGGTGAGGCCCTGCGCATCGCGTACGACGTCGATGAGCATAGCGTCGGGATCGTCGGGGAGCTGGGCCATGCGGCCGTTGATCGTCATCGTGCTCATTTGCGATCCCTCTGAGTTTGGCTGGCGGATTTCTTTGCAGATTTTCTGGCTGGCTTCGGTTTGGCCGTGCGCGGCTTCGCCGGGCTGACGGCCCCCGCGACGAACGTTCGCAGCATGATTTCCATATCCCTGAGGAAGGCGGCCGCCGGCTGCATCGCGGGATAGGCTGACTTGGTGCCGTTGATCGTCATCTCGATACAGCGCGCGAAATCGCGCGGCGTCATTCCGCCGTTGAGGGTGAGGCGCTGCTTGCGGCAGACGCGCGCAATCGTCGCCGCAAGCTGGTCGCCATGGGCGGCAGCGTATTTCTGGTAGAGGTCGCGGGCTTGCGCGAGATGTTCGGAGTACAGTTCCTCGACATGGGGCGAACCATCCAGCGACACGGCCAGTTGCCCGAGCTTGGCGGTGGTCGCGGCGACGATGATGTCGGCGAGGCTGCCGCCGGCTTTCTCCGCGGCGGCAACGGCTGCCGTCTCGGCGGCGAAGGCTGCCTCATACAGCCGCTCGATCACGGCGCGGAACAGCGCCTCCTTGGACTTGAAGTGATGATACAGCGCCTGCCGCGTCAGGCCCGCGGCCTCGGCGGCCTGCTCGATCGACGAACGGCGAAAACCCTGCCGGCGAAACACCAGCATCGCGGCGTCGAGAATTCGGGTGCGGGGGCTCATTTGACGATTTTGACAAAATTAGAAGAATTGTCAAATGAGGGGTGCACGGCACGGCCGCAACTTCCCGTGACGTGACACGCACAGCCGTCATGGCCGGACTTGTTCCGGCCATCCACGTTATTTTTCTGCGAGATGGATTGCTTCACTTCGCTCGCAATGACGGGGGGCGCTACCGTGAGATGCGGCTGCTAGTGAAAGCCCGCTTCACACCGCCTTCGCCCGATACATCGCCAGAAACATCTGCGTCGCGCTCTCGACCACTTCGGCGATGCGCTCGGCCGAAGGGGCGGGGGCGGCCTGAAAAATGAACGGCAGGAACAGCGAGGCCTGGCACATCATCGTGAACTGCGATGCCGCGAGCTGGCAGTCGTCGATTGCGAGATCGTTGGGCCCGACATGCGCCTTGAGGTAATCGGCGAGGCGGTTGATGTTTTTCTCCAGCACGTTTTCATAGAAGCGCCGGCCGACCTCGGGCATCCGCTCGGCAATCGCCATCACGGTCCGGATCGAAGAACCGCCGCCCGGCCGGCACTGCCACCGGACATAGGTCTGCCCGAATTCGCGAAGCGTGGTCGCGACATCGCGCCCGGGATCGAGATTGAATGTGAGCTGGCCCCGTTCGAGCACTTCTTGCTCGACGATGGCCTCGAACAGCCGGTTCTTGTCGGCGAAGTAGACATAGAGCGTGCCTTTGGAAACACCGGCCGCGCGCGCGATCTCGTTCATGCTGGCGCCGTCGAAGCCGAGATCCATGAACACCTTGCGGGCGCCATCCAGAATCTGGCGGCGCTTCGAAGAATCTTCTTCGGCGGCCGCAGGAAACATGTTTGGCGTGGCTGCAACCATTGGTTTATCTTCTCGGGAAAGATTTCAACCCGGGATACAGGCGGGAAGGGTTTTTCGCTCTATGGTCCGATCGGCGAGAATGTATCTTGACCGAACCGTTCGGTCAATGTTATTTTTGAGGGTGACGATGCCCGTGCGGCCGGTTTTTGGCCTCACTTGCATCGCGAAATTGCAATGGGGAGGCCGATAATGGCCGCAGCGAGAGACCAGGCCGCACGCGCTATTCGTACCGAGCCGGAAACGGCGGAGGGCGAAGTTGCGCGCGAGGCCACCGCCGAACTGGCGGATCAGCTCCGGACTCACGTTGCGGAAGAAACCAGGCGGCGCCCGGCGGAGGCGCCGGCAAGCCCGCCTGCGGGAAATCCGGCGGCATCGCCCGCCAACAAGCCGGCCGCCGCTGCGGCGAAGCCGGGCAAGCGCAAATTCGTCATGATCGGCGTGTTCGGATTGCTGGCGCTCGCCGCGATCGGCTACGGCGTCTACTTCCTGCTCGTCGGCCGCTTCTATGTCTCGACCGACGACGCCTATGTCCGTGCCAACAACACCACGCTCGGTGCACGGGTGGCCGGCCATGTCGCGGCGATCCTGCCCGCCGACAATTCAATCGTTCATACCGGCGATGTGATCTTCAAGATCGACGACGGCGACTACCAGATCGCGGTGGATGCGGCGCGCACCAGGATCGCGACGCAGCAGGCGACCATCGACCGCATCGGCCGCCAGGTCACCGCGCTGGTCAGCGCGGTCGAGCAGGCCAGCGCTCAACTCGCTTCCTCGGAAGCGGCGCTGAAGCGTGCGGGTCTCGATTACGACCGCCAGCAGGCGTTGAGCACCAAGGGATTTGCCTCGCGTGCAACCTTCGAACAGTCCGAAGCCGGCCGCGACCAGGGCGTGGCGGCGGTGAAGGCCGCGCAGGCGGCCTATGATGCGGCGCGCGACAATGTCGAAGTGACCAAGGCGCAGCAGGCGGAAGCCCAGGCGCAGCTCGCGGAATTGAAGACCACGCTGGCGAGAGCCGAGCGCGACCTTGCTTTCACCTCGGTGCGCGCGCCGGTCGATGGCACCTTCTCCAACCGCCTGGTCAATACCGGCGACTACATCCAGGCCGGCCAGCGGCTCGCCAATGTGGTGCCGCTCAACGACGTCTTCATCGACGCCAACTACAAGGAAACCCAGCTCAAGCGGATTCGTGTCGGCCAGCCGGTAACGATCAAGGTCGACGCCTACGGACTGCGCAAGTTCGCAGGCCACGTCGAGAGCATTTCGCCGGCCGCCGGTTCGGTGTTCACGCTGCTGCCGCCGGACAACGCCACCGGCAACTTCACCAAGATCGTGCAGCGCCTGCCGGTCCGCATTCGCGTGCCCAAGGACGTGGCGAAGCAGAATCTGCTTCGCGCCGGCATGTCGGTCTACACCACAGTCGATACCCGCGAAGGCGCGGCCGATGCCGACAGCGATGCCGACCTCGATTCGCCGACTTCCATTCATCCGCAGTAATTTCCTTTGAAGCGCCGCGCGATGCGCCCGGTGCAGATTCAAAATTGACCACGGCTGGCAGATTATGGCTGACGCCACCACCGCTCCCTCCGGCATGATGGATCCGATGGCGCCGGCCACCGGGCGGATTCCGCCGCGGCGGCTGTTTGCGTTCCTCATCATGGTGTTCGGGATGTTCATGTCGATCCTGGACATCCAGGTCGTCTCGGCGTCGCTGTCCGAAATCCAGGCCGGTCTTTCGGCGTCTTCCAGCGAAGTCTCGTGGGTGCAGACCTCGTATCTGATCGCCGAGGTGATCGCGATCCCGCTCTCCGGATTCCTGTCGCGGGCATTCGGCACCCGCCTGCTGTTTGCGATTTCCGCTTCCGGCTTCACGATCGCGAGCTTCTTCTGCGGCTTTGCCTCCAGCATCGAGCAGATGATCCTGTGGCGCGCGATCCAGGGTTTCCTGGGCGCCGGCATGATCCCAACCGTGTTCGCCTCCGCCTACACGGTATTCCCGCGCGAAAAGTTCTACATCGTCGGCCCCATCATCGGCCTGGTCGCAACATTGGCGCCGACGATCGGCCCGACCGTCGGCGGTTACATCACCGACATGATGTCGTGGCACTGGCTGTTCTTCATCAACATCGTCCCCGGCATCGGCATCACCATCGGCGTGCTGGCGCTGGTGGATTTCGACAAGCCGAATTTCGCGCTGCTCGATCACTTCGACTGGTGGGGGCTGCTGTTCATGGCGGGCTTTCTCGGCTCGCTGGAATATGTGCTGGAGGAAGGCCCGCAATATGAGTGGCTGCAGGATACTTCGGTGGCGACCTGCGCGGCGGTCGGCTTTGTCTCGGCGATCGCCTTCTTCTGGCGGGTGCTGACCGCGCGCGAGCCGATCGTCGATATCCGAACTTTCAGCGACCGCAATTTCGGCGTCGGCTGCCTGATCTCGTTCTGCATCGGCATCGGCCTTTATGGGCTGACCTACATGTATCCGCGCTATCTCGCCGAAGTGCGCGGCTACAGCGCGCTGATGATCGGTGAAACCATGTTCGTCTCGGGGATCACCATGTTCCTGACCGCGCCGATCGTGGGACGGCTGATGCTGAAGGTCGACCTTCGCTACATCATTGCGGCCGGGCTCTGCATCTTCGCGCTCGGCTCCTACCAGATGACCTGGATCACCCGCGACTACGATTTCTACGAATTGCTGGTGCCGCAGATCCTGCGCGGCATCGGCATGATGTTCGCGATGGTGCCGACCAATACCATCGCGCTCGGGACGCTGGCGCCGGAGCGGGTGAAGAACGCCTCGGGCCTGTTCAACCTGACCCGTAACCTCGGCGGTGCGCTGGGACTGGCCGTCATCAACCAGGTGCTGAACGAACGCACCGATCTGCACATCGTGCGGCTGCAGGAGCGCGTGCACTGGGGCAACGCCACCGCGACCGAAACACTCACCATGTTCACCCAGCGCCTGCAGGGCATGGGCGATGCCGCAATGATGGCGATGAAGCAGTTGTCGCAGATCGTGCACCGCCAGGCGGTGGTGATGGGCTATGGCGACGCCTTCTTCATCCTGACCATTTTCTATTTCAGCCTCAGCCTGCTGGTGATGCTGCTGGACAAGCCCGCGGCCTCGGCGGCGGGCGGTGGGGGCGGGCATTGAAGGCGGCAGGTTGCTTCCGGGCCGGCCCGACGCGGTTTTCGAAAAACGACGGGTGTGGCTCGTTGAGCATACTGATCGGTCGTGTGACTCGGCTATGTTGTTCGAGGTTTCACCGGGCGCGGATGGGGCACTTCGATGAACAGGCTGGCTGTTGCGATTTCCATTTTTTCGATCGGTACCGTGAGTGCTTCTGCCGCCGATCTCGCCGCGCGTCCCTATACCAAGGCGCCGCCCCGTGGTCGTTGCCGCCTATGACTGGAGCGGCTTCTATATCGGCGCCAATGGCGGCGGGGCATGGAGCCGCAAGTGTTGGGATATTAATCGCGTTCACCACCGGTGTTCCGCCGGTCGTACCATTGTTCGACGTTTTCGGTTCCGAAGGGTGCCATCACCGCCAGCGGCGCGACCGCCGGCGGGCAGATCGGCTATCGCTGGCAGAGTGCTTCCTGGGTGTTCGGCGTCGAAGCCCAGGGCAACTGGGCTAATCTGAGCGGCTCGAACCTGTCGGAGAATATATTCTTTGCCGGTACCGGGATTGCCAATCGCAGCCGGATCGACGCGATCGGTTTGTTCACCGCCCAGGTCGGATATTCCTGGAACAACTTCCTGCTTTACGTGAAGGGTGGCGCCGCCGTCGCGCGCGACAAGTACGACAGCTTTTTGACCACGGCTTTTGGCGGGCAGCCTGCCGGCTTTCGTCGTAGAGCCGTGGCAGCGAGACCCGCTGGGGCGGCGTGGTCGGTGTCGGCGGTGAATACGCGTTCTCGCCGAATTGGTCGCTCGCGCTCGAATACGATCATCTGTTCATGGGATCGGGCGATGTCGCGATGGTCTATGATCCCGCGCTGTTCGTGCCGGCATTGGCGAACCACAGCGAACATATCCGTCAGGATGTCGACATGGTCACGGTACGCCTTAACTACCGCTTCGGCGGCCCGGTCATCGCCAAGTACTGATTGAGCCAAACGCAGGCAGTTGGCGTTTGCTGAAGTTCGCGTGAGCGGATCCACGCTCACGCGCTTGTCATATTGCAAATTGCGCCTGATGCATTTATAAGCACCGCATTGTCTCACTCGAACCGGGGAGGATTTGCATGATTTCGTCTACTTCGCAGACCGCCCGTCCGCGTTCGGTATTTATGCTGGACGCCTGTCTCGCCCTTTGAGGGCGCACTCCGCCAGTATCGATCGGACCGCATTTCGCTTCCCGATCTCCAAAGCTTCCCAACGAGTTACCTGTCAATTTAACGACGCTTGCGTTCGGTTTGCTGCCGGGCTGCGTCGTCCAGATGGAGCCGGTGTGCGCCCTTGGCGTAGCCGGATGACGCCATGACCGTTCAAATAAACAAACGTCCCGCGGCGATACGCGTGGTGATTCCGTTCGTGTTTCGGCACTGGCTCGAGCAGCCGCGCCTTGCGGCCGTCGTTGCCGGTGGCTTCCTCGGCGCGACCGCGGCTGACCTGTTCATGCCGGTCTTCTCCGGGAAACTGGTCGATGCGCTGACCTTGGGCGCGTCCGATCCGGCGGCGCGGCAGGCCGCGTTCACGGCCTTTGGCGGCATCGTGGCGCTCGGCCTGTTGTCGATGATCCTGCGCCTGACCGGATTGCAGGCGATCGTGCCGTTTACGCTGAAGCTGATGTCCGACATCTCGCGCGACGCCTTCATGCGGGTGCAGCGTTTTTCGACCGACTGGCACGCCAACATCTTTGCCGGATCGACCGTGCGCAAGATCACGCGCGGCATGTGGGCGCTCGACCTGCTCAACGACACCATCCTGATGGCGCTGGCGCCGTCGCTGCTGGTGTTGCTGGGCTCGATGATCCTGCTCGGGCTGCATTGGCCCGTGCTCGGCGCGGTGATCGCGCTGGGCACGTTGGTCTATGTCTCGATGACGATTGCGTTCTCGATGAACTACATCGCACCGGCCGCGCGCGTCTCCAATGCCTGGGACACCAAGGTCGGCGGCACGCTGGCGGATGCGCTGACGTGCAACGCGGTGGTGAAATCCTTTGGCGCCGAAGCGCGCGAGGACGAGCGGCTGGAGGGCGTCATCGGCCGCTGGCGCACGCGCGTGCGGCGGACCTGGCTGCGCTACAACTACACCTCGACGGCGCAACAAGCTGTACTGCTGTGCTTTCGCACCTCGGTGATCGGCGGCGCGATCCTGCTGTGGATCGCGGGCCGCGCCACGCCGGGCGACGTCACCTATGTGCTGACGAGCTACTACATCATCCACGCCTATCTGCGCGACGTCGGCATGCACATCAACAACCTGCAACGCTCGGTCAACGACATGGAGGAACTGGTTGCGATCCATGACGAGCCGATCGGCATTGCCGACGCGCCCGCTGCTGTGCCGATCGACATCCAGGGCGGACACATCGTGTTCGATGCCGTGACGTTCCATTATGGCGGCCATCGCACGCCGCTGTATGACGGCCTGTCGGTCGACATCCGCGCCGGCGAGCGGATCGGTTTGGTCGGCCGTTCCGGCTCCGGCAAGACGACGTTCGTCAAGCTGGTGCAGCGGCTCTACGATATCGGCGGCGGAAAAATCCTGATCGACGGTCAGGATATCGCGCTGGCGACGCAGCATTCGCTGCGCAGCCAGATCGCGATCGTGCAGCAGGAGCCGATCCTGTTTCACCGGACGCTGGCCGAGAACATCGCCTATGGAAGGCCCGGCGCCTCGATGGCGGCGGTCGAGCAGGCGGCGCGGCTGGCGAACGCGCACGACTTCATCCTGCGGCTGCCGAAAGGTTACGGCACGCTGGTCGGTGAACGCGGCGTCAAACTGTCGGGCGGCGAGCGGCAGCGCGTCGCGCTGGCGCGGGCGTTCCTGGCGGATGCGCCGGTCCTGATCCTGGACGAGGCAACGTCGAGCCTCGATTCGGAGTCGGAAGGGCTGATCCAGCAGGCGATGGAGCGGCTGATGAAAGGCCGCACCTCGATCGTGATCGCGCATCGGCTGTCGACGGTGCGCAGCCTCGACCGGATTCTGGTGTTCGACCGCGGCGAGATCGTCGAGCAGGGCACCCACGCCGTCTTGAAGGCGAGAGCCGGCGGAATCTATCGCGGGCTGTTCGAACGACAGGCGACGGAATTCGGCCGCATTACGGCGGCGGAGTGAGTATGGTTGAAACCGACGCGCCGAAGCGTCGGCGCCTCAATGCCGATCAGAAGCGTGCGCTAAAGGCGGCGACCGTGAGCATCTTTGTGCAACAATATGGCCGAAAAGCTCAACGCGGCGTTGAGCCAAATGATCGACGGTACAGCCGGGAACTTGAGATGTCCCTCAAGCAATTGAGGCCAGCAGAACTCGACTGGCTCATGCGTGACGACGAAGACTAGCCTCGTCACTAGGGTCTGCGTTCTTGCAGTCCCATTCGATGCCGGAATATATTTCCGGCATCGAAGGGGCTTACGCGATGCGCTGGTTCCAGAAAGATCAGCCACCGGACGTCTGGGAATGTGTTTCCGATCAGCCGCTTGGCGATATCGGGGCGGCCCAGAAGATTCGCGAGATTTGTGCGTCCGCCGCGTCCATTGCTGAAGCCATGGCGGCCAACGGCGGCGCCAAAGCCGGAAAAAAACCACCGAGCAGAAAAAGGCCGCCGACGGCGAACGCTATCAGGCGGCCGTCAGGCGCGCGCTTGAAATCGCCAAGCAGATTTCCGACGACTCCATGCGCGACATCGCGGTCAGCCAGATCATCAGCCTGTCCGTGAAGGCGGGGCATATGAAGACCGCGGGGGTGCTGCTTCGCGCCATCCGGTCGGAAAAAACCCGGCAGGAGCTTGTCGCGGCGCATCCGGCGCTGATCGGTCAGGAGGCCGCGAGCTGAGGCGGCTCCCGTTCCTGTTTCGGCAGCGGGGATGATACAAGTGCGCGGGTGCGGGTCGAGATCGCGACGGTCGCGACCACGGCTGACGCGAACAGCAGGATCTGCAGCGTAATGGTCTCGCCGTTGAAGATTGACGCCAGCGCAAAGGTGACGAAGGGTTGCAGCAACTGGGTCTGCGACACCCGCGCGATGCCGCCCATCGCCATGCCGGCATTCCAGGCGAAGAACCCGATCCATTGCGAAAACAGCGCGACGTAAAGCAGCGCCAGCCACGGTTTCAGCGCGACGTGGGTGATATCCGCGGGCATCGTCAGCGCGGCAGCCGGGATCGAGAACGGCAGCGCGATGACCAGCACCCAGCTGATGACCTCCCAGCCCGGCATTTGCGACGTCAGCCGTCCGGAAAAGGCGTAACCGATCGCGGAAACGGCGACCGCGGCGAACAGCAACAAATCACCTGAGGACAGCGCGCCGCCGCCTTGCCGCAGCGCGAATGCGATCACGATCGCGGCGCCGGCGACGGAGGCGATCCAGAACAGCGGCCGCGGCCGTTCATGGGTGATGGTGACGGCGACCAAGGCGGTTGCGATCGGCATGATCCCGAACACCAGGCCGCCATGCGAGGCGTCGACGGTTTGCACGGCGAGCGCCATCAGGAGCGGAAACAGAACGACGACGCAGAGCATCGTGATCACGAGTTGCGGCCACAGCGCGCGCGGCGGCAGCGGGCGGCGCAACACCAGCAGCAGTGCCAGCGAGCACAGACCGGCGATCGCGGCGCGGATCGTGGTCAGTGCAATCGGATCAATCGCGGACACCGCGATCCGCGTCGCCGGCAGCGTGCCGCCAAAAATCGCGACGCCGACAAAACCCAGCAGCAGACCGAGACGTTCGCGCGAAGAGGGATGGGGAGCTCATGGCGAGATGAATTAACTGCTTTGCCTGCCAGCGTACAGCAATCTACTCGGAGCACATGGCGGCTATGCGCGGCTATCTCGGAGCAATGCTGCTCCACACCAGGCCGAGCCCGGACATAAACAAAAGCGCCAGCACGACGTCATAGAAATTGCGGTCGCTGAGGGCGCTATAGGTTCGCATGCCCAGGCGGGCGCCGATCAGCGTGCCCGGCAGCGCCAGCATGGCGAGCCAGAACACGCCGGTTTTGACAAAGCCGTTGGCGATCTGCAGGCACAAGGCGGCGCCGAGCACGGTGCCGTTGAATATCTGGAACACGCCGCGCCGCTGGTCCTTGGTCCAGCCGCGTATGCTCGCCCACAGGGTCGGGAGCGGACCCGACAAACCTGCAAGGCCGCCAAGGATGCCGCCGGCAAAACCGACGGCTGCGTCTGCCAGGCGGCCGCCGAAACGGAATGCCATCGGCTTGCGGATGAAATAGAGCGCCGTCGGAAACACCAGCAGCATGGCGCCGACGCTCAGTTTGAAGTGTTGCGGATCGGCGCGCGCGACCAGCAGCGCCCCGATCGGCATGCCCGCGAGGCCACCGGCCACGAACGGCCACGCCAGCCTGAAATCGAGCAGCTTCCACATCGACGGCAGCGTCGAGATCTGCGAACTGACCGAGCAGATCAGGACCAGCGGCACGGCGATCGCCGGCGGCAGGATGTACAACCAGATCCCCAGCGCCATCAGCGCGGTGCCGAATCCGGCAAGGCCGGAGACAAAGCCGCCGGCGAGCGCGCCGGCAAGGAGAACCGCGTAGGTGGCGACGTCCATCAGTATCTTCCTTCGTCATTCCGGGGCGTCCGAAGGACGAGCTATTGTATGCAATTGCACACCTGAGAAACCATACTCACGATCGCGGTTATGGCCGGGCCTGCGCAAGACGCGCATCCCGGAATGACAGGTGTGGGGGAGCGAACGTTTACACGACGCATCGGTTCGGTACTATCCCCATCGAAGTCTTCAACAACAACCATGGGGAAGCGGCCCAATGAATGCGAGCACTCAAAAAACCTTTCTGCTCTGCCATGGCGCGTGGGGCGGTGGCTTCGCCTGGCGAAAGATGCACGTGCTGATGCAGGCGGCAGGCCACCGGCTGCTGACGCCGAGCTACACGGGGTTGGGCGAGCGCTCGCATCTCGCCAATCCGTCGATCGATCTCGATACCCATATTCAGGACATCCTGAACGTCATTCAGTACGAAGACCTGCGCGATATCGTGCTGGTCGGCCACAGCTATGGCGGCATGGTCGCGACGGGCGTGGCCGACCGTGCGCGCGACCGTATCGCGCAGGCGATCTACATCGATGCCTTCGTACCCGGCGATGGTCAGTCGCTGTTCGACCTCAACGAACCCGGCCGCATCTCGTCGCAGGATGCCGCGAAGAAGGGCGACGGCTGGCGTATTCCGCCGATGGCGCCGCCGCCGGATACGGCGCCCGCCGATGTCGAATGGCTCAGTCCGCGCCGCGGCCCGATGCCGATCAAGTGTTTCGAGCAAAAGCTGAAGTTTCAAGGCGGCGCGCTGACCTTGCCGCGCAGTTACATCTACGCCACGCCGCATCGCGCCGGCAGATACGTTTGGGCGATGTCGCGAATGACGAAGAGCGATCCGGCGTGGCGCTATTTCGAAATCGACGCCAGCCACTCGCCGAACGTCACCGCGCCGGAAGCCTTGATGGCGCTGTTGCAGAAGATCGCGGCCTGAAATTGGCGAAGGGTCCGGCGCGTCAACGCCGAACCCCTCATTTTTAGAGCATCAGCCAGCCTGTAAGCCGGGTTCTGTAAGGCACCGCCCGCTTGCGCGGACGATACGTGACGGCCATTCCTCTGGGACCATGTTCGCACATGGCCTCGAGCAACCTACCCGGACGGCGAGCCTGACATCGCCCTGCGGTGTTATCGCTTGCGCGAACAATCCGCGTTGCCGTCCCTATTCGGTTTTGCTCCCGGTGTGGTTTGCCATGCCGTTTCCGTTGCCGGATACGCGGTGCGCTCTTACCGCACCTTTTCACCCTTACTTGCCCCTCCCTTGCGGGCGGGGAAGCGGTTCGTTCTCTGTGGCACTGTCCCTGGGGTCGCCCCCGCCGGATGTTATCCGGCACCGTATGTCGATGGAGCCCGGACTTTCCTCCCCCGCAGCCTTTCGACCGTAGCGGGAGCGGCCGTCCGGCCGACTGACGGCAAAGGCATGGGGGCTGCCGCGGCCTGCGTCAAGCGATCGCGATGGTTAATCCGGGCTCCGAACGCGTAATTTTGACATCCGCGAAAAGCCGGCATTTGATATCGGTTCCGTCGATGTGAGGATTGGACGCACCATGGACACCGAACTGGCCAGGACGTTCCTGACGGTGATTGCATCGGGCAATTTCATCACCGCGGCCGACCGTCTCCATGTCAGCCAGTCGACGGTCAGCACCCGCATCCACACCCTGGAAGAGCAACTCGGCTGCGTTCTGTTCGTTCGCAACAAGGCCGGGACCACGCTGACGCCGGCGGGCCGGCAGTTTCAGCGTCATGCCTCGGCGCTGGTCCGCACCGTCGAACAGGCCCGCCATGACGTCGGCATCCCCAAGGGATTTTTGGGAACGCTGGTCGTCGGCGGCCGCATCGGGCTGTGGGAAGAGTACCTGTTGCGCTGGTTGCCGCTGATGCAGGCGGAGCAACCGGACATCTCGATCCGGGTCGAGAGCGCGCTCGAACCGGAACTGATGCAAGGGCTGGTGGAAGGGCGCATCGATATCGGCGTGATGTACACGCCGCAGAGCCGGCCTGGCCTCAAGGTCGAGCAGCTGTTCGAGGAACAGCTGATTTTGGTGTCGACCGATCCGAAAAGCGCGCCCGAGCCGCAGGCAGGCTATGTCTATGTCGACTGGGGCCCGGAATTCTATGCCCGCCACAGCGCGTTCTTCCCGAATTTTTCGGGGCCGGCGCTGACGGCCAATATCGGCTGGCTGGGATTGCAGCACGTGCTGGAAAACGGCGGCTCCGGATTTTTTGCGCGAAGGATCGTGGAGCCGCTGCTGAAGACCAGGCGCCTTCACGCGGTCGCCGGAGCGCCTGAATTTACGATGCCGGCCTATGTCGCCTATCCGCTCGACAGCGAGGGCGATCAGGTCACGCGCGCGATCGAGATCATGCATCGCGTCGCCGATGCTCACACCCGACAGGTGGCGGAAGCGGCGCCGCCGGGCAGGCGCGGGGCGCGCAAGCGGCGGTGACCGCGTCGCGATTTCCTATCGGCTTTGCTGATCGGTGCTATTGCTATTCCTCGCTTGTCAAAGCGGTCGTGCCGGTTCACACCGGCGCCACAAATGCGAAGGAAGTGCGCCATGAATATTGTTTCCGGACTTGGCGACGCGCTGCTCAACAGCACCTCCGACGCGATCATTGCCACCGATCGCGACGGGGCCATCGTGTTCTGGAATCCCGGTGCGGCGCGGATATTTGGCTTCACGGCGGCGGAGACTGAGGGGCAGTCGCTCGACCTGATCATTCCCGAAAATCTGCGCGCGCGGCACTGGAGCGGCTATCGCCATACGATGGCGACGGGAACCAGCCGCTACGGTGACGGCGATCTGCTGTCGGTGCCGGCGCTGGCAAAGGACGGCCGGCGGATCTCGGTCGAGTTCACCATTGTGATGCTGCGCGACGCGGCGCAACAAGTCACGGGCACCGTGGCGGTGCTGCGCGATGTGACGAAGCATTTTGCGGAAGTCAGGGAATTGAAACGCAAGCTTGCCGAATCCGCTCACGCCGGAAGCACAAAGGCGTAATCAGGATTTCTTTGTCAGGATTTCCTGCCGGCCCGCAGCCTGGTCTCGGCAAGCGCACTCACCACACCGACAACGAGCATCGTGGCGACGATATCAGCCGTTGCGCCGAATCCGAACGCGAGAACCGCCGCGGCGGCGACCGCCGCGAAGATGGCGGCGGTAAAACCCTCGTCGGTGATCAGGCGCCGCAGATTGTCGAAAAGTGCGGCGCCCTTGTCGGGGGCTGGTTGCATGGCTGCCTACTGAAACAGCTTCATGGCGTTGACCAGCGTCTGCGCGACACCGGCCAGCAATGGGATGCCGGCAAAACTCCACGCCAGCGCCAGCTGCAGCGGCGTGGTTCGGGTTTCGGATTGGACGGTCTGCATGGTCGTGCTCATGCGCCCGAGGGATTGCCGCTGGCGGCAACCTCGGCTGCGATCTGGCCCGCCTGATGCTTCGGTCTGATCGCCGCGACCGTGCGCGAAATCCGGTCCGCCGCCCAGTTCAACAACACCTGCGAGAACGGTGCTTCGGTTTGCGAGAGTGCCTTCATGGTCGCCTCCTTATGCATGACGACGGATGACTTGCGCCGCCATGGCTTGAGCGCGCGCCGGCTCAAGATCGGCTTCTTCTTCTGGTTTCATGTGATGCCGCTTGTCGACGGCCTTGACGCAGAGATTGGCGAGAAAGCCGACGACCAGCAGTCCCGGCCATGATGTACATGGTGGTGTTGTAGGCCTGCGCCTTCGGCACGCCGTGGGTGACGTTGTATTCGCGGATGTAATTGATCAGCACCGGTCCGGCGATGCCGGCCGCCGACCATGCGGTGAGCAGGATGCCGTGAATGGCGCCGACATAGCGGGTGCCGAACATGTCGCGCAGATAGGCCGGCACGGTGGAGAAACCGCCGCCATACATGCTGACGATGATCACGAAACACGCGACGAACAGCACGACGTTGCCGCTCGCGCCGGCATAGGGCACCGTGACGTAGAGCGCGAAACCGAGCATCATGTAGACGAAGTAGGTGTTCTTGCGCCCGATGAAGTCCGACAGCGAGGCCCAGCTGAAACGGCCGCCCATGTTGAACAGGCTCATCAGGCCGACGAGGCCGGCAGCGGCGACCGCCGTGATATGGCCGGGGAACATTTCCTGGCTCATCGCGGAAGCCTGGCCGAGCACGCCGATGCCCGCTGTGGTGTTGCAGAACAACACGATCCAGATCAGCCAGAACTGGGGCGTCTTGATCGCCTGGTAGACGAACACGTCGTTCTTCGTCATCAGCTTGGTTGCGGCGGCCGGCGGCACGTAACCTTCCGGCTTCCAGCCGGGCGCCGGCACGCGCACGATCAGCGAGCCGACCATCATGAAGACGAAGTAGACGCAGCCGAGCGTGATGAAGCTGTTGAGCACGCCGACGTCGGATGAACTGGCAAATTTACCCATCAGCCAGACCGACAGCGGCGAGGCGATCAATGCGCCGCCGCCGAATCCCATGATCGCCATGCCCGTCGCCATTCCCGGCCGGTCCGGAAACCATTTCATCAGTGTCGAGACCGGCGAGATGTAGCCGATGCCGAGCGCACAGCCGCCGATGACGCCGTAGCCGAGATAGATGATCCAGAGATTGTGCAGGTAGACACCGAACGCGGAGATCAGGAACGCGCTGGCCCAGCACACGCCGGCGGTGAACATGGCCTTGCGCGGTCCGCCTTCCTCGACCCAACGGCCGAACACGGCCGCAGACAATCCGAGGAAAACCATTGCGATCGAAAAAATCCAGCCGAGGTCGGTGAGTTTCCAGTCCGCGGCGGTCGATTGCGAGACGCCGAGCAGCCGGGTCATCGGCAGATTGAAGACACTGAACGCATACGCCTGTCCGATGCACAGATGCACGCACAGTGCGGCGGGCGGCACCATCCAGCGGCTGTAGCCGGGGCGAGCGATGGTATGCTCGCGGTCGAGAAACGGCAGCAGGGTTCGCGAGGGCAGTCCGGTGTCGTCGATCGTCGTCGTCATTCAGCTTCCTCCAGAGCGGCATCGCTTGCTGTGATGGGGCTCGGACCGCCGCGATTGCGCACGCGCCGAAGGCTACGCTTGCCTATGGTTTTGACAAACGAATAATATTGGCTGTTATTATCGGATTATTCGATATGAATGAGGGTGCGGTGGTGAAATCCGGCCGTCGCACGCCGATTGGCTGACGCAGACGACCACCGCTCCGTCGCCAAAATAAATTATCCTGACGATGTCGTTTAGCGTGAGGCCCGTTCGACTGGGTGTCGGCGATCCAGCCGAACAATGAGGAGTAGACGAGATGAAGTATTTGCTGCTGATCTATCGAAGCGATGCCGAGTACGTGAAAATGAACGCTGAGCAGCGCAAGGCATTGTCTGGCGAATACGGCGTGTTCACCCAGTCGATCATCCAGAGCGGCCATTTCAAGGCCGGCGACGGCCTGCAACCGGTCTCGACGGCGACCACGGTGCGCGTCCGCGACGGCAAGACGCTGACGACCGACGGCCCGTTCGCCGAGACGCGCGAGCAACTCGCCGGTTACTATCTGATCGAGGCCAAGGATCTCGACGACGCGCTGGCGATCGCCGCGCGCATTCCCGAAGCCGTGCGGGGTTGTATCGAGGTCAGGCCAGTCATGATTTATGATAACTGACAGTCGACCGTCATTCCGGGTCGTGCTGCGCACGTCCCGGAATGACGACGAGAATTCGATGAGCGCCTATGACTCCCACCGAAATCGAAAAAACATTCCGCGACGAGGCGGGCAGGGCGCTGGCGACCCTGATCCGTCTCGTCGGCGATTTCGATCTGGCGCAGGACGCGCTGCAGGATGCGTTCGCGGTGGCGCTGGAACGCTGGCCCGACGCCGAGCTGCCGTCCAATCCGCGTGCGTGGCTGGTCAATGTCGGTCGCAACAAGGCGATCGATCGCGTTCGCCGCAACGCTCGTTTCGCAGCAAGCAGCAGGCGTTGACGCACGAGACTGTTGCTGCAGGCGTCGGCGCCGGACGAGGAGACGGACGGCGCGCTCGACGACGACATGCTGCGGCTGATCTTCACCTGCTGCCATCCGTCGTTTGCCGCCGAGGTACAGGTGGCGCTGACGCTGCGCACGGTCTGCGGTCTCACCACCGCGCAGGTCGCGCGTGCGTTTCTCGCCAGTGAAGAGGCGATGGCGCAACGGCTGCTGCGCGCCAAGCAGAAAATCCGGCTCGCCGGCATTCCCTATGAGGTGCCGGAGCGCGAAGCGCTGGAGCCGCGGCTGCGCGGCGTGCTGGCCGTGATCTATCTCGTCTTCACCGAAGGCTACGCCGCGACCTCGGGCGAAGATCTGATGCGGCCGGATCTGGCGCGCGAGGCGATACGTCTGGCGCGGCTGCTCGATGCGCTGATGCCCGGACGCGGCGAGATCAAGGGATTGCTGGCGCTGATGCTGCTGCACGATTCCCGCCGCGCCGGCCGCGAGACCGCGGGCGGCGACATCGTGCTGCTGGAAGAGCAGGACCGCACGCTGTGGGACCACGGCCAGATCTCTGAAGGTTTGCAGCTGGTGGAAGACGCGTTGCGGATGCCGGGACGGCCGCAATCCTATGCGGTGCAGGCCGCGATCGCCGCACTGCATGCGCGCGCGCCGAATTACAACGACACCGACTGGCCGCAGATCGCGGGCCTCTACGAGGTGCTGCTGCGGATCAGCCCGTCGCCGGTGATCGAACTCAACCATGCCGCCGCGGTCTCGATGGTCGACGGACCGGCGCGGGCGCTCGACCTGATCGACGCGGTCGCGGCGCGCGGCGGACTGAAAGGCTACGAGCTGCTGCCCGCGGTGCGCGCCGACCTGTTGCGCCGGCTCGGCCGGCATGACGCCGCGCGCGAAGAGTATCTGGCGGCGACGGCAGCGACCCAGCTCGAGCCGCTGCGGCGGCTCTATGCGCGACGGATGAAGGAGATGGGGTAGCCGTCATTGCGAGCGAAGCGAAGAGTCCATCTCGACGCAAGGAAGTACGGATTGCTTCGTCGCTGCGCTCCTTGCAATGACGACGGAAGCTACTTCGCCGCAACCGTCTGCTGCGCGTCCAGCGGCAAACTCTGCAGCAGCGCGTGCAGCGTCGACATGGTCGAATGATCGGCGATCCCGTCGACGCGCTCGGGGCGGAAGTGGCGCTGGAAGGCGGTGACCACTTCCATGGTGGCACCGTCGAATTTGCCATGGGTCGGGACGTTGTAGCCGTATCGGGCAAGGGCTACTTGAAGACCGGCGACGTCGTCGCTGATGCTGCCGAGTTTCAACGCTTCGCTGCGCACGATCGGCGCCGGCTGCACCCAGTGGCCGACGCCGGAATTGGCCAGCGAATGCCACGGGAATTTCTCACCGGGATCCTTCTTGCGCGCGGGCGCGACGTCGGAATGCGCGAGCACACGATGCGAAGGGATTTTTCGCCGCAGCATGATGCCGCGGCACAGCGCGATCACGGCGGCGATCTGGCGCAGCGGGAAATCCGGATAGCCCCAGTCGTGGCCGCGGTTAACGATCTCGATCCCGATCGAGCAGGAATTGATATCTTCCTCGCCGGCCCAGTACGACACACCGGCATGCCAGGCGCGCTTGCTCTCCTGCACGCATTGCACGATGCGGCCGTCTTCCAGCACGATGTAATGCGCCGACACGTCGGTGCCCGCGGTGCAAAGCTGCGCAATCGCGCCTTCCACATCCGGCATGCCGGTGTAGTGCAGCACGATCATGTCGGCCAGGCGGCCCTTGTTGCGGTCGCCATAGTTCGCCGACGGGATGACGTCGGAAGCGATCGAGGAGTCCGGGGTAAAAGTCTTCATGTCCGCGTTGGCCCTGGGGATGGGAAGGGCGCGTTGACGCTTCGAATCAATACCAGCAGTCGCGAACGAACCAGAAGACATTTTACTACTCAAATACAGGCAGGAGAACGGCAAACGCGGTGGTTACAAAAAACGAGCGTTTACTATTCCTTTACCCTGCGGCCGGCGCAATCGGGCAAGCCCTGTTCCATCTCGCATTTTGCCGGAGTGTGTGCGGGGTGCATCAGTGGCCTCCTAGCGCCTGAAAACGCGCAAAACCCGCTGCAGATCATCAACGCTTTCTTAACGCTAAGTGCCGTTACTAAGTGATGAAGAGCCGAACCGGTTTTGGGGACGGCAGAGGCCCTCTTTCGCGCTCGAAATGCCATGGCAACCCAGCAAATTCCGTCCGGAAAAAAGGGTTTGCCGGTAGGGGCGGGGAATGGCGACCGCGCCTCACGGCGGCTTTTTAGCCGGAATAGCCCGGCGAAGCGCAGAGATTTGAGGCGCAATGGGCCCGTTCGCGTCCAGTTTCGATGTTCCGTACTGGAAAACGCCAGGGAACGGCGCATGAGCCCGGCTGCGCCGCGCCATATCTCCGTTCTCGGCCGCGAAGCCGTGGAGATGCTCGCTCCCCATGACGACGGAATCTATCTCGATGCGACCTTTGGCGCCGGCGGCTACAGCCGCGCCATCCTCGATGTCGCGGGAACCCGGGTCATCGGCATCGATCGCGACCGGTCAGCGATTACCGGCGGTTTTGATCTCGTCGATCGCGCCGGCGGCCGGCTGACCCTGGTCGAAGATCGCTTTTCCAACCTCGACGACGTCTGCGCCGCGCAGGGCGTCGATGCCGTTGACGGCGTTGTGATGGATGTCGGCGTCTCCTCGATGCAGCTCGATCAGGCCGAGCGCGGCTTTTCGTTCCGGCTCGGCGGTCCGCTCGACATGCGGATGGGCCATGACGGCCCGACCGCGGCGGATGTGGTGGCGAAAGCCTCCGAGGCAGACCTCGCCAGCATCATCTACATCTTCGGTGAAGAACGATATTCACGCGCGGTCGCGCGCGCCATCGTCGCCGCGCGCAAGGAAGCGTCGATCACGACCACGCAGGCGCTCGCCGACATCGTCTCCAAAGTGGTTCTTGCCAGGCCGAACGAGATTCATCCGGCGACGCGGACGTTCCAGGGTCTGCGCATTTTCGTCAACGCCGAGCTCGACGAGCTGCATCTGGCGCTCGCAGCCGCCGAGCGGGTGCTGAAGCCTGGCGGCCGGCTCGTCGTCGTGTCGTTTCATTCGCTGGAAGACCGCATCGTCAAGGATTTCTTCAACGCGCGCGGCAAGACCGGCGGCGGATCGCGGCACCTGCCTGAAATGGCGCAGACAGCACCAAGCTTCCAGATCCTGACCAAGCGTCCGGTTACTCCAGGTGACGCGGAAGTCGCCGCCAACCCGCGCGCGCGTTCCGCAAAGCTGCGCGCCGCCGAGCGCACCGCGGCGCCGGCGCATGTGGCCGGCGAACTGCCGGCATGGCCGGTGCTTGCTGACGTGATGAGGGGAGGCTGACCATGCGCGTCATCCACCTCCTCGTCATCGGCATGCTGATCTTCGCGGCGGCTTACGTTTACCGGATCAAGATGGAATCGACCGCGCGCGTCGAGCGCGTGCTGCGCCTGAACGCGGAAATTCGCGAGCAGCGCGATGCCATCGCAACGCTGCGCGCGGAGTGGGCCAAGCTTGACGCGCCGCTGCGGCTGCAAGGCCTGGCCGATCGCCACCTCGGGCTGAAGCCGCTCAGCGCCACGCAATACGACAGCTTGAAGAACCTGCCCGAGCGGCCGCCGAGCTTTGCAAAGCCGGGTGATCCGATCGGCTCGATGATCAACACCATCGAAGCCACCGCCGATGCGCCGTCGGTAACCGGGTCGATTGCAGCGCAGGGGAATCAGCCGGGAGGTCAGCAATGACCAATCGGGCGCTCACCATGGCCAGAAAATCCGCGGAGCCGTGGCGGCAGCGGCTGATCCGCAGCCTGCTCTACGGGCGCAATGTCGATCGCGCCGCCAAGGCCCGCGCTCGTGTCGGATTTGCGATCCTGGCGTTCGCCGCCGTCTACGCCATCCTCGCCGGACGTCTGGTGATGTTTGCCGTCGGCGCCGACAGCCACGGCGCGCGCCGCACCGCGTCGCAGGATGCGATCGCCACCGCGCGGCCCGATATCGTCGACCGCAACGGCGAGGTGCTGGCCACCGACGTCAAGGCGCCGAGCCTGTTCGGCGAGCCGCGCCGTATCATCGACAAGGACGAGGCGATCGAGCTCCTGACCGCGACGCTGCCGGATCTCGACACCGGCGAGGTGCGCGAGCGGCTGTCGTCGCGCAAGGGCTTCGTCTGGCTGAAGCGTGAAATCACGCCGAAGCAGCAGCAGGATATTCACCGCCTCGGCATTCCCGGCATCGGCTTCCTGCGCGAGAACAAGCGCGTCTATCCCACCGGCGCGTCGGTCGCGCATCTGATCGGCCTGGTCAATATCGACAACCAGGGCATCGCGGGGATGGAAAAGTGGCTGGACAATAACGGTCTGGCCGATCTGCACCGCGCCGGCTTTGCCACCGACCGGCTGCAGCGGCCGGTGGAACTGTCGGTCGACCTGCGCGTCGAGCACGCGCTGCGCGATGAACTCCTGAAGGCCAAGGACAAGTACAAGGCCAAGGCCGCCTCCGGCCTCGTCTCCAACGTCAGGACCGGCGAGATCGTGGCGCTGGTATCGCTGCCGGACTTCGACCCGAACAACCCGAAAGAGGCGCACGATCCCGACCGGATCAACCGCCTGACCACCGGCGTGTTCGAAATGGGTTCGACGTTCAAGGCGTTGACCCTGGCGATGGCGCTGGACTCCGGCAAGGCGACGCTCAACTCGCTCTACGATGCGCGTGGCGCTTTGCATTTCGGCAAGTTCGCGATCCACGATACCCATCCGCTTGGCCGCTCGATCACGCTGTCGGAAGTGTTCACCTTCTCCTCCAACGTCGGCGCCGCGCGCATCGCGTTGGCGCAGGGTGTCGAGGCGCACAAGGCGTTCCTGAAAAAGCTCGGCCAGATGGACCGGCTGCGCACCGAACTGCCGGAGAGCGCGTCGCCGATCGTGCCGAAGCGCTGGAGCGAGCTCAACACCATCACGATTTCCTTCGGCCACGGCATCGCGGTGGCGCCGCTGCAGGCGGTGATGGGGATCAACGCCGTCGTCAATGGCGGGCTATTGATTCCGCCGACCTTCCTCAAGCGCTCGGAAGAAGAAGCCAAAGCGATGGCGAAGCGGGTGATCAAGCCCGAGACGTCGGAGAAGATGCGTTACCTGATGCGGCTGAATGCCGAGATCGGAACCGCCAAGTCGGCCGATGTGAAGGGCTACTATATCGGCGGCAAGACCGGCACCTCGGAAAAGGTGGTCGGCGGGCGCTATTCCAAGAAACAGGTGCTGAACTCGTTCACCGCGATCATTCCGGCCGACAATCCGCAATACCAGTTGCTGGTCATGCTGGACGAGCCGAAGGCGCTGCCGGAAACCCATGGTTTCATCACCTCGGGCTGGAACGCGGTGCCGACCGGCGGCAAGGTGATCGCCCGGATCGCGCCGCTTTTGGGCATCGAACCGCGGTTCGATCTGCCGCCGTCCGACCGCCTTATTCTTGCGGCATCGAAGACAACCCAGTAATCCATACCGGGGCGAATAGCGCCGGCCGGACTGGAAGAGCATGAGACTTCGCGACCTCTTCAGCGATGACGCTGTGATCGACCCGCAGGCGGCAGCTGTCGACATTGGGGGACTTGCGGTCGACAGCCGCGCGGTGAAACCGGGCGATTTGTTTTTCGCGATTGCCGGCAGCAAGACCGACGGTTCGCGCTTCATCGATTCAGCGATATCAGCGGGCGCCGCTGCGGTCGCCGGTGACCACGCGCCGTCCCCCGATCAAGCGCGCGACCGCCGCGTGCCGTTTGTCGTTACACCCAATCCGCGTCGCGCGTTGTCGCTGGCATCAGCGCGATTTTATCCGAAGCAACCCGCGACCATCGCCGCCGTCACCGGCACCAGCGGCAAGACCTCGGTCGCGGCGTTTACGCGCCAGATCTGGGAACGGCTCGGCCACGCCGCCGCCAGCATCGGCACCATCGGTCTCGTCTCGCCGAAACGCACCGTCTATGGCTCGCTGACCACGCCCGATCCCATCGCGCTTCACAAACAGCTCGACGAGATCAGCGGCGAAGGCGTCACGCATCTCGCCTTTGAGGCGTCGTCGCACGGGCTCGACCAGTTCAGGCTCGACGGCGTGCGGATCGTGGCTGGCGGCTTCACCAATTTGTCGCGCGACCACATGGATTATCATCCGGATGTCGCGCATTACCTCGGCGCCAAGATGCGGCTGTTCCGCGATCTCGTTCCGGCGGGTGGCGCTGCCGTGATTTCGGCTGATCATGACTGTTCGCCGGAAGTGATCGACGCCGCGCGTTCGAAGAAGCTGCGGGTCATCGCGGTCGGCCGCAACGCGGACGGCGAAGGCGAGGGTATTCGACTGTGTGCCGCGGCCGTCGAAGGTTTTGCGCAACAACTCGTGCTCGAGCATCGCGGTCGCAGGCACACGATCAAGCTGCCGCTGGTCGGCGAATTCCAGATCGAGAACGCGCTGGTCGCCGCGGGGCTCGCGATCGGGACCGGAAGCGAGCCGGGGGCGGTATTCGCGACGCTCGAACATCTCGAAGGTGCCAAAGGTCGGCTCGAACGCGTCGGCGAACATAATGGCGCTCCTATCTTCGTCGATTACGCGCACAAGCCGGACGCGCTGGCGAAGGCGCTGCAGGCGCTGCGGCCGTACGCCAAACGCAAGCTGGTGGTGATCTTCGGCGCCGGTGGCGATCGCGACGCAGGAAAGCGCCCGATCATGGGCGCAATCGCGGCCGAGAATGCCGACCGCGTCATCGTCACCGACGACAATCCGCGCAGCGAAAATCCCGCCGCGATCCGCGCCGCCATCCTGGCGGAGGCCAAGGGCGCCGATGATATCGGCGATCGCACTGAGGCGATCAAGGCCGGCATAGCGGCGCTGCAGCCGGGCGACGCGCTTCTGATCGCCGGCAAGGGCCACGAGACCGGACAGATCGTCGGCGACAAGGTTTTGCATTTCAGCGATCACGAGGCGGTGGCGGCCGCGCTCGCAGCGAGGGTTGCATGAGCGCGGTGCCGTTGTGGACGATTGCCGAAGTGGCCCGCGCGTTGGGCGTATCAGGCGAATTCCCGAATACGCCGATCGACTTTGTCACCCAGGACAGCCGGCTGGTGAAACCTGGCTGCCTGTTCGTGGCGCTGAGCGGCACGCCGAGCGGCGGTTTCATTTCGAGCTTTGCCAGCGCGCGCGACGGCTGGGAGTTTGCTGATAAGGCCGAAGCGTCAGGCGCGGTGGCGATGATTGTCCCGCACCGGATTGCCGGCGTCAGCGTTCCGCAGATCATTGTGAAGGACACGCTGATCGACGGCCTGTGGGGACTCGCGCGCGCGGCACGCGCGCGCTTCAAGGGCCCGGTGATCGGTCTCACCGGCAGCGCCGGCAAGACCAGCACCAAGGAATTCCTCGCCGCTTATCCAAATGCCTATGCCAGCCCGAGCAGCTTCAACAATTTCTGGGGCGTGCCGTTAACGCTGTGCAATGCCAGCCCGAGCGCGAGCCTGTGGGTCGTTGAAATGGGCATGAACCAGACCGGCGAAATCGCGCGGCTGAGTGAACTGACAAAGCCGACCGTGGCGCTGGTGGTGAATGTGCAGCCGGTGCATCTGGAAAAGCTCGGCAGCCTGGAAGCGATCCGCCGCGAGAAGGTGAGCATCGCGCTTGGCTTGCCCAAAGACGGCGTGCTGGTATTGCCGACCGACGTGCGAAGCGCCGGAGTGGAGCGGCAAGGTGGTTCGTTTCGGCGACGCGTCCGAAGTGCGGGCGTTGAATCATACAGCGCAGGGCGAGAGCTGGGATGTCACCGCGCAGATTGAACGGCAAGCAAGTTTCGTTCAGCCTGACGCCCGGCGCGCCGCACCGTCTGCAGAATGCGCTGGCGGCGCTGGCCTCGATCCATGCCGCCGGCCTCGATCCGACTGCGCTGGCAAAGGAATTGAACCACGTCGGCATCATGACCGGCCGCGGCGTCGAGCAAACTCGCCGATGGCGTCACCGTGATCGACGACAGCTTTAACGGCAACCCCGCCAGCATGGTGGCCGCGCTCGGCAGCCTGAAGGCGCGGCCGGTGCAGGCCGGCCGCCGCATCGCCATTCTCGGCGACATGCTGGAACTCGGCGCCGACGCGCCGGCCTATCACGAAAAGCTCGCGGGCGATCTGCCCGGCCTCGACGGCATCTACTGCGTCGGTCCGCTGATGCGACACCTGTATGACCTGGTGCCATCCGACCGGGCGCTGGGCTGGCATGAAGACCCCGCAACGCTCGATCCACAGAAAATCGCCGGCCTTGCTGCGGGGCGGCGACGTCGTGGTGGTCAAGGGCAGCAAAAAGATGTTCTGGGTGAACAAGTTTGTGCCGAGGCTGCTGGCCGCGCTAGCGGCAAAAGCGTAAACTGGCCGGACTGGCTACCCCTTGTTTTTGCATGGCGATTTGCGACCTGCAGCCGGCGAGGACGACCAAGATTTGCTTGGTTTGAGGACGAAAACGATTATCAAGGCGCTCGCAGGGCGCCTTCCCGCTGAAGACGGTGCAACCAAGCCGCGTGATAGGGCATATTGAATGTTTTACTGGCTGATCGAGCTGTCCAACACCGTTCCCGGTCTTGGTTTTCTCCGCGGGCTCCTCAACGTCTTCCGCTACATCACCTTCCGCACCGGCGGGGCGATGGTGACGGGCGCGCTGTTCGTGTTCCTGTTCGGCCCCTGGATCATCGATCATCTGCGGCTGCGGCAGGGCAAGGGCCAGCCGATCCGCACCGACGGTCCGGCGTCGCATCTGATCTCCAAGAAGGGCACGCCGACGATGGGCGGGCTGATGATCCTGTCCGGGCTGGTGGTGGCGACGCTGCTGTGGGCCAATCCCGCCAATCCCTATGTCTGGATCGTGCTGGCGGTGACGCTGGGTTTTGGCTTTGTCGGATTCTACGACGACTATCTGAAGGTGACGAAGCAGACCCATAGCGGCTTTGCCGGCAAGCTTCGGCTGATGATCGAAGGCGCGATTGCGCTCGCGCGCCTGTTACGCGCTGGTGCGGCTCGGCCGCGATGCGTCCTCGACCTCGCTGGCGATCCCGTTCTTCAAGGAAATGGTGTTCAACTTCGGCTGGTTCTTCGTGCTGTTCGGCGCCTTCGTGATGGTCGGCGCCGGCAATGCCGTGAACCTGACCGACGGTCTCGACGGTCTCGCCATCGTCCCGGTCATGATCGCCGCCGCCAGTTTCGGCATGATCTCGTACCTGACCGGCAACGCGGTGTTCTCGGACTATCTGCAGATCAACTACGTCGCCGGCACCGGCGAACTCGCGGTGCTGTGCGGCGCGGTGCTCGGCGCGGGCTTGGGCTTCCTCTGGTTCAACGCGCCGCCGGCCTCGATCTTCATGGGCGATACCGGCTCGCTCGCGCTCGGCGGCATGCTGGGCGCGATCGCGGTCGCGGTCAAACACGAGATCGTGCTGGCGGTGATCGGCGGATTGTTCGTGCTCGAGGCGGTCTCGGTGATCGTGCAGGTGGTGTCGTTCAAGCTGACCGGCAAGCGCGTGTTCCGGATGGCGCCGCTGCATCATCACTTCGAGCAGAAGGGCTGGACCGAGCCGCAGATCGTGATCCGGTTCTGGATCATCTCGGTGATGCTGGCGCTGGCCGGCCTCTCCACGCTGAAGCTGCGGTGATGCCTTGATCCCCGTCACCTCCTTTGCGGGCAAGACGGTCGCGGTCTTCGGCCTCGGCGGTTCGGGGCTGGCGAGTTGCCACGCGCTGAAGGCCGGTGGCGCCGAGGTGATCGCGGGCGACGACTCGGCCGACAACGTCGCCAAGGCGGCGCAAGCCGGCTTCATCACCGCCGATCTGCGCACTGTGTCGTGGGCGAATTTTTCCGCATTGATCCTGACGCCCGGCGCGCCGCTGACGCATCCCGCGCCGCATTGGTCGGTGCTGATGGCGCGCCAGGCCGGCTGTGAGGTGATCGGCGACATCGAATTGTTCTGCCGCGAGCGCCGCCGTCACGCGCCGGACGCGCCGTTCGTCGCCATCACCGGCACCAACGGCAAGTCGACCACGACGGCGCTGATCGCGCATCTGATGCAGGTCGCGGGCTACGACACCCAGATGGGCGGCAATATCGGCACCGCGATCCTGTCGCTGGAGCCGCCGCGGATGGGGCGGGTGCATGTGATCGAGATGTCGTCCTACCAGATCGACCTTTCGCCCTCGCTCGATCCGTCCGTCGGCATTCTGCTCAATGTCAGCGAGGACCATATCGATCGCCACGGCACGATCGAGAATTACGCGGCCGTGAAGGCGCGCCTCGTCGCCGGCGTGCAGCCGCAGGGCACGTCGATCGTCGGCGTCGACGACGGCTGGTGCCGCAACATCGCCGACCGGCTCGATCAGGCCGGCAAGCGCGTGGTGCGGATCTCCGTGAAGAACCCGCTGCCCGACGGCATCTATGTCGAGCGCGAAGTCATCGTGCAGGCGTCCGGCGGCGCGCGCCGCGAAATCGCAAAGCTCGGCGGCATCGGTTCGCTGCGCGGTCTGCACAACGCGCAGAATGCGGCCTGCGCCGCGGCCTGCGCGCTGGCGACGGGTATCGGCACCGAGACCCTGCAAAGTGGCCTGCGCAGCTTTCCGGGTCTGGCGCACCGCATGGAGCAGGTCGGCCGCCGCGGCAACGTGCTGTTCGTCAACGACTCCAAGGGCACCAATGCCGATGCCGCCGCGCATGCGCTGTCGTCCTTTGGCTGATATCTTCTGGATCGCCGGCGGCAAACCGAAACTCGGCGGCATCACCAGCCTGACCGAATATTTTCCGCGCATCCGCAAAGCCTATCTGATCGGCGAAGCCGCGCAGGAGTTTGCAGGGACATTGGGGACGCGCGTGCCGCACGAGATTTCGCAGACGCTGGATGTCGCGGTCGCCAACGCCGCGCGCGACGCCGAGGCCTCAGGGCTCGCCGATCCCGTGGTGCTGCTGTCGCCGGCCTGCGCCTCGTTCGACCAGTACCGCAATTTCGAAATTCGCGGCACGAAGTTTCGCGATCTGGTGACGGCGATGCCGGGCGTCAAGCCGGTGGTGTGAGAATGTAGGATGGGTGGAGCGAAGCGATACCCATCGTCTTTCTTTTCGGCAATTGATGGGTATCGCTTCGCTCCACCCATCCTACGCGCTGCTGCTCGTTCAAAGGCGTCGTAAATGGCAGTTCGTGTTCTCTTACGTATCTGCGTCGGTTTCGCGGTTGCGGCGTTTTTCGTAACCGTCGCTTATGCGGCGGAGCCCGATCGCGTCTCTCTCAGCGAACAGACGATTTCGTGGAGCACCGTCAAATACGCCACCAATGCGGACAACAGCTTCGTCGACGGCTCGTTCGACAAGACCACCATCGTCGAGCGCACGTTCAGGGCCCACGTGCTCGAGAACCGTTATCTGAAGGTGACGCTGGTGCCCGGAATTCGGCGGGCGGATTCTGTCCATCATCTACAAGCCGACCGGCCACGAACAGCTTTATCGCACCGAAGTCGGCGTACCCTATGGCATGAAGGCCGGCGTGTTCTATTACGACTGGCTGATGGTCTATGGCGGCATCTTCCCGACGTTTCCGGATGCCGAGCACGGCAGGACCTGGCTGAAGCCGTGGGATTTCAGGGTGGTGAAGGAGAGCGCCGGCGAAGTGACGGTGGCGATGTCGCTCAAGGACGATGTTGCGTATTCCGCGGCGCCAAAACAGTTCGCCCGGGGCTCGACGGGAATCGAGGCGACTTACTATGTCACGCTGAAAGCCGATCGTGCCGCGCTCGATGCGCGCATGGTGCTGAAAAACCCGAGCGACATCGCGATCGATTACGAATACTGGACCTGCACGACGCTGGCGCCGGGATCGGACCCGAACCATCCCAAAGCCACCGGCGGCGCCGAAATCATCGCGCCGATCGAGGCTTACAGCACGCCGCACTGGTCGGCCAATCTGTCCAGCGGCGACATGCAGCGCGGGCGAAGGAAAGTTTCATTTCGAAAAACTGCGCTACTTCAGGAACTGGCCGACAATGGGCATCGCCTATGCGGCGCCGGACATGCAGGGCGGAAATTTCTGGGGCGTGATCAACCACGACAACGAGGAGGGCATCATCCGCATCGCCGACAACACGGTGACGCCGGGCCTGAAGATGTGGACCTGGGGCTTTCCGTCGTTCACCAACGAGACCGACGCCCGCAAGGATCCGAACCAGCTACGGCCCTATGTCGAATTATGGGCCGGCGTGTCGGACCAGTTTTTTCACAGCGCGAAGATTCCCGGCACGCGGCGAGGTGTCGATTCCGGAGACCTACAGTCCGACCGTCGGCATGCGCAACGTGACGGATGCGAACGAGAACATCCTGGTCAATCTTAGCGGCCGAGGGGCCAAGCGTCGGATCTTCAGTTCTTCAGCCTCGAACCGGCCGACGCCATTGCGCGTCACGCTGAAACGCGGCGACGCGGTCCTGTTCGACGACGCGGTGACATCAGATCCGAAAAACGGCAATCGCATTTCGGCGGCGCTTCCCGCCGGCGGCAGCGGCGAGCAGATACAGTTGACGATCAGGACCGCGGAAGGCAAAGCGCTGATCGTCAGCCGAGACAAAAATAAAATAGGTTGTTGCCAGCGACGACGGGGAGACATTCGCAATGACGAAAATCAGGATCGGTTTGGCCGGCTGCGGCTTCGTGTCGGAGCTGCACATGTATGCCTACCGGCGCGTCTACGGCGTCGATGTCGAGGTCAGGGCGGTCGCGGCGCGCGGCGACCACGTCGTGGAGTTCGCCCGCCGGCACAAAATCCCGACGGCGTATCGCAGCTTTCGCGACCTGATCGCCGACCGCGAGATCGATGTCGTCGACATCTGCACGCCGCCCAATCTGCACGCCTCGATGATCGTCGAGGCGATGCAGGCCGGCAAGCATGTGATCTGCGAAAAGCCGTTCAGCGGCTATTTCGGGCGCGACGGCGACAAGGCGCCGATCGGCAAGCACGTGCCGAAGGCGCGGATGTACGAGCGCGTGATCGAGGAAATGGAAGCCACGCGTGCCGCGATCAACCGCACCGGCAAACTCTTCATGTATGCCGAAGACTGGATCTACGCGCCGGCGGTGACCAAGACCGTGGAGATCCTGAAGGCCACCAAGGACAAGATCCTGTTCATGAAGGGCGAGGAGAGCCACAGCGGCTCGCACGCCGCGCACGCGGCGCAATGGGCGATGACCGGCGGCGGCTCGCTGATCCGGATGGGATGTCACCCGCTTTCAGCGGTGCTCTATCTCAAGCAGGTCGAGGCCAAGGCGCGCGGCGAGACCATCGGCGTTGCCAGCGTGGTCTGCGACGTCGGCAACGTCTTGGCGAGCCTGCGGCCGGAGGAGCGAACCGTACTCAGGGCTAATCAGGTCGACGTCGAGGACTGGGGCATGCTGTCGGTCACCTTCTCTGACGGCACCAAGGCGACGGTGTTTTCCGGCGACATGATTCTGGGCGGCGTGCGCAATCTGATCGAAACCTATACCTCCAGCGGCTCGCTGTTCGCCAACATCACGCCGAACACGCACATGATGAGCTACCAGACCAGCGAGGAGAAACTCGCCGGCGTCTACATTACCGAAAAGGTCGATCGCAAGACCGGCTGGCAATATGTCTGCCTCGAGGAAGAATGGACGCGCGGCTACCTGCAGGAAATCCAGGATTTTATGGAATGCGTCGCGACCGGCCGGCAGCCGCTTGCCGGATCTCGCGCTCGCCTTCGAGACCATCAAGGTCAACTACGCCGGCTATTGGGCCGCCGAAGAGGGCCGCCGCGTCACGCTGTGAAGTTTCACCTCGCCCCGCTTGCGGGGCGAGGGAGATTGAGCGCTACGCCGCGTAGACCGACGATTTCGGCAGCGGGAACACCGGATCCTGCGTGCGGATATTGGTCGGCCAGACCACCGAGATATGTTCGCCGGCGTTTTGCATCACCACCGGCGTCGAGCGCTCGTTCTGGCCGGCGAGTTGCGTGCCCGGCTTGTAGAACTTGACGCCATAGCCCTGGATCGTGCCGCCCGCGGGGATGTCGACGTCGAGCGCCGCCTTGCGAATGGCGTCAGGGTCGAAGCCGCCATATTTTTCCTTGGCGACGGGCAGCACGTTGTTGAGCAGGATCCAGGTCTGGTTGAACCCCATCGAGCAATGCGGCGGAACGTCGGTCGCGCCGGTCTTCTCCTTGTAGCGCGTCACCATGATCTTGGTGAGATCGCCGATCCCGGGCGCAAGTTTCGCTGGATCGAGCAATTGCGCGGGCACCGGATCGATGTTGCAGAAATTGTCGATGTCGGCGCCGAAGGCCGCGCGCAGCTTGTCGAGCTGGCTGTAGCCGGCGCCGGCGCCGAACAGCATCTTGAACTTGAGGCCGTTCTCGCGCGCCTGGCGCAGCAACAGGGTGATATCGGGATTGTATCCGGCGTGCGAGATCACGTCGGCCTTGGCGCGCTTGAGCTTGGTGACCAGCACCGAGAGGTCGGGCGCGGATGCGGAATAGCCCTCCTTGAGCACGGTCTGGAGTCCGGCCTCCTTGGCATAGGCCTCGTCGGCGGCGGCAACGCCGACGCCGTAGGGGCCGTCCTCGTGAATCAGCGCAACCTTGACGTCCTTGGGCTCCATGCCGAGCTTGGCCTTGGCGTGTTCGGCGAGGAAGCCCGCAAAGGCCTGGCCGTACTGATCGGAATGAATTTGCGCGCGGAACACGTATTGCAGGTTCTTGTCCTTGAACACGGCGGTCGAAACCGCTGTCGTGATCCAGAGGATCTTCTTCTGCTGTTCGACCTTGGCCGACGAGCGGAACCGCGTGCGAGCTGGCAAAAACGCCGTTGATGATGTCGACCTTCTCCTGGTCGATCAGGCGTGAGGCCTCGTTGATCGCCACGTCGGGCTTGCTCTGGGAGTCGGCGTTGACAGGGGCGACCTTGTACTTGCCGCCGACGCCGCCCTTCTCGTTGACGAGGTCGATTGCGATTTGGGTGCCGACCGAGGAGGCGACCGAGCCGCCGGCCGCGAACGGACCGGTGAGGTCGTAGATCACGCCGATGCGCACCGTTTCGGCTTGCGCCTGCGCGCGCGTCCAGTCGAGGCTGGCTACGGCGGCAGCCGCGGCGGAATTTTTCAGCAGCGTTCGTCGTGAAGTCGGCATCGTATCCTCCCCACATCATCGGTCGTTTCGACCGGTGTTTTCTGCTTTTCTTTGGAGTATTTGGCGGCTGTGCCGGAAAGTCAACACGCGCGCCAACATCGCGGAAGGCGACGAAACACAGCGCGACGCGTCAACACACTACCTTCGTATTACTCCTTCGCCTTCGCACTGCGGCCCGTCATGCCCGGCTTGAACAGTGCAAGGTCGATACTCCCGCCCATCGCGAGATAGCCGGTGCGGTTGGGGTGAAGCTTGTCGCCGGGGCCGCCGGTGGTGCTTTCGGGAATGAACTCCGGCTTCAGTCCGCCGGTTTGCGGATCGAGTGCGACCTTGTCGAAATCGATCACGCCGTCGAACGTCCCTGACGTGCGGATGAAATCATTCAGCGCCTTGCGCTTGGCGTCCTGCTCCGGAAAACCGTGCGCCGCACTCGAACTGCCCAGCGCCGAGACGACCGTGGCGCCGATGACGCGAACTTGCGGCCACTTCTTGCGCAGCCGCGCGACGCCGTCCTTCATCGCCGCGATCACCTGATCGGTCGACGCATTGCCGTTCTTTGAGAAGTCGTTGATGCCTTCGAGCCAGATCAGGCTGGAAATGCCTGATAGCGCCAGCACGTCGCGATCGAGCCGCTGCCCCGAGGCAGGACCGCCGGCGAATGGCTTGTCGGATCCATACTCGGCGGGTCCTGCGATCTGGTTGCCGCCGATGCCGCCGTTCACCACCGCGACCTTGTTGCCGTAGAGCGCCTTGAGGCGTCGCGACAACACGTCGGGCCAGCGATCGTCGCCGTTCATGGTCGAGGCGGTGCCGTCGGTGATGGAATCGCCGAACGCCATGATCGCGAAGGCATCCGCGGGCGCCATCATCTCGACCGCATCGAGAAAAAACCACGACGCCGTGGAGTAGGGGAATGCGGCCTCGTCCTCCGACGCGCCCTTGGCGCCGGCGCCGGGCGCGGTGACGTAGGAGGTGGTGAGCGCCTTGGCGTGCCAGGTCATCGGGCCGCTGTCGCCGGCGACATGAAAGCTCACCGCAAGCCGGCGGCCGGCGAGATCATCCGGCTGCTTTGCGAATGGCAACGCGACCGGATCGCTCCATGCGGAGTCGCCCGGAGCGACCGTGATCGCTGATTTTCCGCTGAACGTCACCGGACGGTTGGAGCCGCGGACCAGCGCCGCGCTTCCCCATTGCAGGCCGACATGGACGCCGTCGAACGTCACGGGCTTCTTGCCGAAGGCATTGCTGAGCCGGATGCGCGCCTGGCGTCCCCACAGATCGGGCCGCACCATCAGGCGAAACGTCTGATCCCGCGCGCCGGCTGCAGGCTCCGGAAACGCGAATTTCTGGTCAGGCTGGGCGGAGGGATTGCCGACGGGGTAGGGCCCCTGGACCGGGCCGGTCCATGACACCACCCACCTCTCGCCATCCCGGGCGGTTGCCGCCTGCGATATCAGAGCGAGCAGTGAAGCCGTGACGAGGCGGGCAAGCGTACGCATGGCGGGTTTCCTCCGGATTTTGTTATCGTTGGCGACATCCTAGAATTTTCAGATACCTGACGCCAATCTCCGATGTCGTCATCACCGGGCTTGTCCCGGTGATCCATGTCTTCCTTGCAGCGAAAACGTGGATGGCCGGGTCAAGCCCGGCCATGACGAGCGGGGAAGAAGTGTTCTTCAAAAGTTACCGATCCCATTAACCCATTGGCAACCATCCTCGGCCACCAATGGGCGTTACCTCTGCCATTTGGGGACGCCCATGCTCGCCCGTGACCAACGCACCCCGTTTTCGGAATGGTGGTGGACCGTGGACAAGCTGCTGCTTGCCGCGATTTCGGTGCTGATGCTGGCCGGCGTCATCCTGTCGCTGGCCGCGAGCCCGCCGGTGGCGACGCGCATCGGGCTCGATCCCTTTCATTTCTTCAGCCGCCACGTGATGTTCCTGCTGCCGTCTTTCATGGTGCTGATCGCGGTGTCGTTCATGTCGCCGAAGGCGATCCGGCGCAGCGCGCTGCTGGTGTTCGCGGTTTCGATCGTTTTGATCGTGGTGACGCTGGCGCTCGGCCCGGAAGTGAAGGGCTCGCGGCGTTGGATCACGCTGCTCGGCGTCAACATCCAGGCCTCCGAATCCGCAAAGCCCGCCTTCGTCGTCATGGCGGCGTGGCTGTTTGCGGAATCGACCAAGCGGCCGGAAATGCCGGCGACCTCGATGGCGATCGTGCTGCTGCTGATGCTGGTGTCGCTATTGGTGATGGAGCCGGACTTCGGCCAGACCATGCTGATCCTGATGGTGTGGGGTGCGCTGTTCTTCATCGCGGGCATGCGGATGATCTGGGTCGCCGGTCTTGCCGGCGCCGCGACCGCCGGATTGTTCGGCGCGTATCTGCTGGTCCCGCACGTCGCCGGCCGCATCAAGCGCTTCATGAACCCGGCCTCGGGCGATACGTTCCAGGTCGACACCGCGATGGAAGCGTTCTGGAACGGCGGCTGGTTCGGTCTCGGCCCCGGCGAAGGTATCGCCAAGCGCAGCCTGCCGGACAGCCATACCGATTTCGTGTTCGCGGTCGCCGCGGAAGAATTCGGCATCATCCTGTGCCTGGCACTTGTCGCATTGTTCGCGTTCGTCGTGATCCGCACGCTGTTGCGCGCCTATGCCAGCGAGGATCCGTTCTCGCGCTTCGCGGCCTCGGGTCTGGCGATCCTGTTCGGCGTGCAGGCCGCGATCAACATGGCGGTCAATCTGCAACTGATCCCCGCCAAGGGCATGACCTTGCCCTTCATCTCCTATGGCGGCTCATCGATCGTCTCGCTGGCTTACGGCGTCGGCATGATGCTGGCACTGACGCGGTTGCGCCCGCGCACCGAGGTGCAGTCGATGAACGACGCCAATACGGCGCGCGGTTACGCTTGACCTGGCTTCCCGTCATTGCGAGGAGCGATAGCGACGAAGCAATCCAGCTTACTTGCTGCTAAGATGGATTGCTTCGCTTCGCTCGCAATGACAGTAGAATGACCCGATGACCGACACCCCTCTGATCCTTCTCGCCGCGGGCGGTACCGGCGGCCATCTGTTTCCCGCCGAGGCGCTCGGCGTCGAACTGATCCGGCGCGGTTTTCGCGTGCGGCTGGCGACCGATGCCCGCGCGCTGCGCTACAGCGGGCTGTTCACCCCTGAAAATATCGACGTGGTGCCGAGCGAGACCGTGCGCGGCCGCAATCCGGTGTCGCTGGCGCGCACCGCCTTCATGCTCGGCTATGGCACGCTGGTGGCAGCCAATCTGGTGCGGCGGCTGAAACCGTCAGCCGTGGTCGGCTTCGGCGGCTATCCGACGGTGCCGCCATTGATGGCGGCAAAGCTGCTCGGCGTGCCCGCCGTCATTCACGACGCCAACGCGGTGCTCGGCCGCGCCAATCGTTTTCTTTCCGGCCGCGTCAACGCGATTGCGACCTCGCTGCCCGGCGTGCTCGACCGCGATCCCTCGCTCGCGGGAAAGACCACCACCGTCGGCACGCCGATGCGTCCCGCGATCCTCGCCGCCGCCGCGGTGCCGTTTGCGTCGCCTGAAACCAACGGACCGTTGCGGCTACTGGTCGTCGGCGGCAGCCAGGGCGCGCGCGTCATGAGCGACATCGTGCCATCAGCCGTCGAACGGCTCGAGCCGGCATTGTGGAGCCGCATCGTCCTGACGCAGCAGGTGCGCGAGGAAGACATGGCGCGGGTGCGCGCGGTCTATGACCGGCTCAAGATCAATGCCGAACTCGCGCCGTTCTTCAGCGATCTGCCGGCACGGCTGGCGTCCAGCCATCTGGTGGTCTCGCGCTCCGGCGCCGGCACCGTCGCCGAACTCGCCGCGATCGGTCGTCCTTCGATCCTGGTGCCGCTGCCCGGCGCGATCGATCAGGACCAGTTCGCCAATGCCGGCGTGTTGTCGCAGGCAGATGCGGCGTTGCGGATCTCGCAGACCGAATTCACGCCGGACCGGCTGGCGTCTGAAATTTCGGCGCTAGCCGCCGAACCGGCGCGGCTGACGGCAATGGCCGCCAATGCCCGCAAGGCCGGCCGTCTCGATGCCGCCGAGCGGCTCGCCGATCTGGTGGTAAAAGTGGCCGGAATCTAGGCCGTTATCGACAAAATTGCCCTTGTCATGCCCCGCGAAAGCGGGGCATCCAGTACTCCGCGTAGCTGATTTGTACGTTTGGCCTCGCGGAATACTGGATCGTCCGCCCCAGTACGCAAGGGGCTGCAAGGCGGACGATGACGTCAGGGAATGAACCATGAGACTGCCGCGCGAGATCGGACCCATTCACTTCGTCGGGATCGGCGGCATCGGCATGAGCGGCATCGCCGAGGTGCTGTGCAATCTCGGCTATACCGTGCAGGGCTCGGACGCGTCCGAGAGCGGCAACGTCGCGCGTCTGCGGGAGAAGGGCGTCAAGGTCTCGGTCGGCCACAAGGCCGAGAATGTCGACGGCGCCGACGTCGTCGTGGTCTCGACCGCGATCAAGCGCGACAATCCGGAACTGATGGCGGCGCGCGCCCAGCGCATTCCGGTGGTGCGCCGCGCCGAAATGCTGGCCGAACTGATGCGGCTGAAAAGCTGCGTCGCGGTTGCCGGCACCCATGGCAAGACCACGACGACCACGATGGTGGCAACACTGCTCGGCGATCTCGACCCGACCGTCATCAACGGCGGCATCATCAATGCCTATGGCTCCAATGCGCGGCTCGGCGCCGGCGACTGGATGGTGGTGGAGGCCGACGAAAGCGACGGCACGTTCCTGAAGCTGCCGTCGGATGTCGTCATCGTCACCAATATCGACCCCGAGCATCTCGATCACTTCAAGACGTTCGAAGCGATCCAGGACGCGTTCCGCAATTTTGTCGAGAACGTGCCGTTCTACGGCTTTGCGGTGATGTGCACCGATCATCCCGTGGTGCAGAATCTCGTCGGCAAGATCGAGGATCGCCGCATCATCACCTACGGTGAAAACCCGCAGGCCGATGCGCGGCTGGTCGATCTGACGCCGATGGGCGGCGGCTCGAAGTTCACAGTCGTGTTCCGCAACCGCAAGACCGACACCACGCACGAGATCGCAGACCTCATGCTGCCGATGCCCGGACGGCACAACGCGTCGAACGCCACGGCGGCCATCGCGGTGGCGCGTGAACTCGGCGTTTCCGACGACGCCATCCGCAAGGCGATCGCGGGTTTCGGCGGCGTCAAGCGGCGCTTCACCAAGACCGGCGAATGGAACGGTGTGACGGTGATCGACGACTATGGCCATCACCCCGTCGAGATCGCGGCCGTTCTGAAGGCGGCGCGCGAATCCACCAACGGCAAGATCGTCGCCGTGGTGCAGCCGCATCGCTACACCCGGTTGCAGTCGCTGTTCGAGGAGTTCTGCACCTGCTTCAACGATGCCGACGCGGTCGTCGTCGCGGAAGTCTATCCGGCCGGCGAGGCGCCGATCGAGGGGATCGACCGCGACCATTTCGTGCTGGGTCTCCGCGCACACGGCCACCGCGAAGTGATCCCGTTGCCGAACGCCGGCGAACTCGCCAAGGTCGTGCACGGCCTCGCCGGCCGCGGCGATCTGGTCGTCTGCCTCGGCGCCGGCAACATCACGCAGTGGGCCTACGCCCTGCCGGGCGAATTGAAGGCGCTGGGCTAGCCGTGGTTTTCCCCGACATCACCCCCGACCTCAAAGCCGCGATGCCCGATCTGCGCGGGCGGCTGCTGGCGAACCAGTCGCTGGCGGAGTTGACATGGTTTCGCGTCGGCGGTCCGGCGCAGGTGCTGTTCACGCCGGCGGATGAGGACGACCTCGCGTATTTCCTGAAGCATCTGCCGAAGCCATTGCCGGTCTACGTCGTCGGCGTCGGCTCGAATCTGATCGTGCGTGACGGCGGCATCGAAGGTGTCGTGATCCGGCTGTCGCCGCGCGCGTTCGGCGAGACCAGCGCCGATGGCGATGTGGTCAGCGCCGGCACCGCGGCGCTCGACAAGCGCGTGGCGGAGACGGCGGCGGCGGCCAATATCGGCGGCATGGAATTCTTCTTCGGCATTCCCGGCACCATCGGCGGCGCGCTGCGGATGAATGCCGGCGCCAATGGCAGCGAGACCAGGGACGTCCTGATCGAGGCCACCGGCATCGGCCGCGACGGCACCAAGCATGTCTTCGGCAATGCCGACATGAAGTTCGTCTATCGCAACAGCGGCGTCGATCCCTCGATCATTTTCACCTCGGCGCGCTTTCGCGGGACGATTACTGAGCCCGAAGCCATCCGCACGCGGATGAACGAAGTGCAGACCCATCGCGAGACCGCGCAACCGATCCGCGAAAAGACCGGCGGTTCGACTTTCAAGAACCCGCCGGGCCACAGCGCCTGGAAACTGATCGATGCCGCCGGCTGCCGCGGCTTGCGGGTCGGCGGTGCGCAGGTGTCGGAAATGCACTGCAACTTCCTCATCAACACCGGCAACGCCACCGGGCATGATATTGAAACGCTGGGTGAAACCGTGCGTGAACGAGTTAAAGAGAACTCCGGAATCGAGTTACACTGGGAAATCAAGCGGATCGGAATCGGGCAAGTCTGATGCGGGAAGTCTGATGCGAGCGACCATTCTCTTCGGCGGCACCAACAAGGAACGTCTGGTCTCGGTGGCGAGCGCGCAGGCGCTGCATCGCGCACTGCCGGAAGCTGATCTCTGGTTCTGGGACGTCGCCGACACCGTTCACGAGGTCGGCTCGAAATCGCTGCTCGAGCATACGCGCCCGTTCGAGGTTGAATTCAAACCCGGCAACCGCGGCCTCGAATTCGAGCAGGCGCTCGACAAGGCCAAGGCGGAAGACCGCGTGCTGGTGCTGGGCCTGCACGGCGGGCGGGCCGAGGACGGCGAACTGCAGACGATGTGCGAAATGCGAAGGCTTCCGTTCACCGGATCGGGTTCGGCATCGTCGCATCTGGCCTTCGACAAGACCGCTGCAAAACGTTTTGTCGCCCTAGCCGGCGTCAGCGCGCCTGATGGTATTGCGCTGGAAAACCTCGATGAAGCATTTGCCGAATACGGCCGGCTGATTGCAAAGCCTGCGCGGGACGGATCGAGCTACGGCCTGATCTTCGTCAACGCGAAACAGGATCTCGTCGCCGTGCGCAACGCGGCGAAATCAGAGGAATACGTGATCGAGCCGTTTGTCTCGGGCGTGGAAGCCACCTGCGGCGTGCTGGAGCAATCGGATGGCGCGTTGCTGTCACTGCCGCCGATCGAGATCGTGCCGGGGGAGGGCGCGTTCGACTACACCGCCAAGTATCTCCTGAAATCGACCCAGGAAATCTGTCCCGGCCGGTTTTCGCCCGAAATCACCGCCGGGATCATGGAGCAGGCACTGCGGGCGCACCGGGCGCTGTCCTGCGGCGGCTATTCCCGCACCGATTTCATCATCTCGGCCAAGGGGCCGGTTTACCTGGAAACCAATACCCTGCCGGGCCTGACCGCGGCCTCGCTCTACCCCAAGGCATTGAAGGCGCAGGGAATCGAGTTTGCGGACTTCCTGCGCGACCAGATCGTGCTGGCTGAAAGGCGCAGCCGCGAGCGGATTTGACCGCTTTGCCAGTAGGTTGGTTGGGGAACCGGCCCGTCCCTGAGAATTATTACTAAAATCCTAACCAATGTCCGGCAAACTACTCAGAAGACGCACCAAAACGCGTCGCTGCACCCCCGAATTTACACTTTGTTTACCAGGAAGTCCGAAGGTTAACGCTGGCGGCGCATGTGGCGCTTGGCTGCCGGGGCGTGCCTGTTCCGACTTTTTAGGTCAGCACGAAACCCGGCATTACCGAGAGTCATCTGTGCCAGGACTCGCAAAAATGCTTGCGGGACCAACACTTGGACAGGCTCGTGCAATGGATGGTGCAGGACGCCTCGCTCGGTCGAAGAGATCGCAGGGGCCCCGAACTGACCTGAAAGCAGCCGCTATTGGAGCGGTGGTGCTGCTGCGCGAGTGGCTGGGCCGCCGTGCCCGCACCAAAACTCCGATCGATCGCGCGCCGTCGAATCGCGTCATCCTGTGGCTGGAACGCACCCTTCCGAATCGCACCGGTGTCGCTTTGACCGTGCTGATGCTGCTCGGCAGCGCCGGCTACGGAATCGTCAAGGGCGGACATTTCGATGATTTCATCGCGGCGCTGAGCGATACCCGTAATGCGCTGGCCAATTCGGCCGGGTTCCGCATCACCACGGTGGCCATCAACGGCCGCAAGCAGTTGAGTCAGGACGAGGTGCTCGCGATCGGCGGCGTCAATGGCCGCTCCTCGCTGCTTTTCCTCGACGCCGCCACCGTGCGCGACAAGCTCAAGGCGAATCCCTGGATCGCGGATGCCACGATCCTGAAACTCTATCCTGGCCGGCTGCAGATCGACATCGTCGAGCGCACGGCTTACGCGCTGTGGCAGCAGGAAGGCCGCCTGTCCGTGATCTCGGAAGACGGCGCGGTGCTGGAACCCTTTGTGGCGCGCCGCTTCGTGTCGCTGCCGCTGGTGGTAGGCAAGGGCGCCGACAGCAAGGCCCGCGATTTCCTCGCACTGCTGGATCGTTATCCGCAGGTTCGCGCCGTGACCAAGGCTGCGATCTTCGTCGGCGAGCGGCGCTGGAATCTGCAGGCTGAAGGACGGCCTCGACATTCGCCTGCCGGAAAACGACGTCGGCAACGCGCTGGCGACGCTGAGCAAGCTCGACAAGGACGAAAAACTGTTCTCGCGCGACATCGTCGCCGTGGACATGCGCCTGCCGGACCGGTTTTCGGTGCAGCTTTCCGAAGACGCGGCCAAGGCCCGCGAGGAACTGTTCAAGGACAAGAAGACCAAGAAAAAGGCCGGTGACGCATGACCGGCTTCGATCGCACCCAGACCCCGAAGACGCGGCCGATGGACCAGAAGCGCACCGCGCTGGTGGCCTCGCTCGATATCGGCACCAGCAAGATCGCCTGCATGATCGCGCGGCTGAAGCCGTCGCCGCCCAACGATGCCTTGCGCGGCCGCAGCCATGCGGTCGAACTGATCGGCTACAGCCAGATCCAGTCGCGCGGCGTCAAGTCGGGCGCGGTGGTCGATCTCGCCGAATGCGAGCAGGCGGTGCGCCAGACGGTGGCGCTGGCCGAGCGCATGGCAAAAGTTCGCGTCGAGTCGGTTTTACTCTCGGTTTCCGGTGGCCGGCTGCAGGGTCAACTGGTCGAGGCGGCTTCCGATATCAAGGGTGGCGCGGTCACCTCCGACGACGTCACCCGCATCACCTCGACCGGGATGCGCCACGCCACCGGCGAAGGCCGCACCGTGCTGCACGCGCTGCCGGTCAGCTACGCGCTCGATGGCGTCAAGGGCATCCGCGATCCCAAGGGCATGGTGGCGCGGCAGTTCGGTGTCGACATGAACGTGGTGACGGCGGACGCCACCGTCGCTCGCAACCTGATGCTGGTGGTCGAACGCTGCCACCTCAACGTCGAGGCCATGGCGGCGAGTCCATATGTCGCAGGGCTCTCGGTTCTGACCGACGACGAAGCCGATATCGGCGCCGCCGTGGTCGAAATGGGCGCCGGCACGACCACGATCGCGACCTATTCCGGCGGGCGTTTCGTCCATGCCTCCGGCTTTGCGGTCGGTGGACAACACATGACGATGGATCTTGCACGCGGCGTCGGCGCATGCATTGCGGATGCCGAGCGAATCAAGACGTTATATGGCACGGTGCTGACCGGCGGGTCGGACGCGCGCGAGTTGATGTCGGTTCCAGCGGCAGGCGACGAACGGGATGCGCCGCAGATCGTGTCGCGTGCCACGATCGCGAACATCGTCCGGCATCGCGCCGAGGAGATTTTTGAGATGATCCGGGACCGGCTCGCGGATTCTCCCTTGGCGGCAGAGCCGAGGGCGCAGGTCGTCTTGAGCGGCGGCGCCTGCCAGTTGACCGGCACCGTCGAACTCGCCACCCGCATTCTCAACCGGCCGGTTCGGATCGGCCGTCCGCTCGGTTTTGGCCGGCTGCCCAACGAGGCCAAGGGCGCCTCGTTCGCGGTTCCTGCGGGCCTCCTGGTCTATCCGCAATACGCTCATCTGGAACACGTCGAACCGCGGCATACGCGGCAGGTCAGGACAGGGACTGACGGCTATTTCGGAAAGGTCGGACGATGGCTTCGCGAGGGGTTCTGATGACCGATCCAGTGACCAAACGACTTTCACCAAATCCCACGGCCGCCGGCCGGGGCGAACCAACGCGCGCGACGTAATCGAGAGGCAACCATGGCACTCAATTTGACCCCCCCAGACATCAGCGAGCTGAAACCACGGATTACCGTCTTCGGCGTCGGTGGCGCTGGCGGCAATGCCGTCAACAACATGATCACTGCCGGGTTGCAGGGCGTCGACTTCGTCGTCGCCAACACCGACGCGCAGGCGCTGACGATGTCGAAAGCGCAGCGCATCGTGCAGATGGGCACCGTCGTCACCCAGGGCCTCGGCGCCGGATCGCAGCCCGATGTCGGTGCTTCCGCCGCACAGGAGGTGCTCGACGAGCTTCGCGATCATCTCACCGGCGCCAACATGGTGTTCGTCACCGCCGGCATGGGCGGCGGCACCGGCACCGGTGCAGCCCCGGTCATCGCCAAGACCGCGCGCGAGATGGGCATCCTCACCGTCGGCGTGGTGACCAAGCCGTTCCACTTCGAAGGCCAGCGCCGCATGCGCACCGCCGAGGCTGGAATCGCCGAGTTGCACAAGGTGGTCGACACGCTGCTGATCATCCCGAACCAGAACCTGTTCCGGGTCGCCAACGAAAAGACCACCTTCGCCGACGCCTTCGCGATGGCCGACCAGGTGCTCTATTCGGGCGTCGCCTGCATCACCGATCTGATGGTCAAGGAAGGCCTCATCAACCTCGACTTCGCCGACGTCCGCGCCGTGATGCGCGAAATGGGCAAGGCGATGATGGGCACCGGCGAAGCCACCGGCGAGAAGCGCGCGCTGACCGCGGCCGAAGCTGCGATCGCCAACCCGCTGATCGACGATAGTTCGATGAAGGGTGCGCGCGGCCTGCTGATCTCGATCACCGGCGGCAAGGATCTCACGTTGTTCGAAGTCGACGAAGCCGCCACGCGAATCCGCGAGGAAGTCGATCAGGACGCCAACATCATCGTCGGCGCCACCTTCGACGAAACCCTCGATGGCATCATCCGCGTTTCGGTCGTCGCCACCGGCATCGAACAGGCGGCGATCGCACGCAACGCAGCTCCTGCCTCGGTCGCGACCCCCGTGACGTCGGCGCCCGACACCCGTCTCGCCGAACTGACCGCCCGGCTGCGTGCCGACAACGCTCGCCTTGCCGAACGTGCCCAGAAGTTTGAGCCGGCCGCCACGGCGCAGGCCGTGGCTGCTGCCGCCCCGGTTGCCGCGCCGGCCCAGCGTCAGTCCAACAACGTCGAACGCGCCGCGCTCGCCGCGATTGCCGCCGCCGTTGCACCGGAAATCGCCGCAGCACGCGCCGCTGCAGTCCGCGTCCTATGGCGACGTCACGGTTCGCCCGATCGCGCAGAAGCCGACCCTGTTCCCGGATCACAAGGAGGCGCCCCGCGCCGAGGCCGAGGAACCGGTGCCGGAAAACTTCATCCCGCAGGCGGCCGAACGTGGGCCGGCCCGTAGCCCCCGGATGCCGAAGTTCGAGGACCTTCCGATGCCGGCGCAGGCCGAAATCCGGCAGGCCCGCGGCGAATCAGAAGACGACCATCCGCACAAGAAGCTGTCGCTGCTGCAGCGCCTGGCCAATGTCGGCCTCGGCCGCCGCGACGAAGAGACCGAGCCGCCGATCGCGGCCCGCGCCTCCGGTCCTGCGATGTCGCCGCTGCCGCCGCTCCCCGAGCGCAAACCGCAGCGAACCGTTGCCCAGCAAATGGGTAATGAGCCGGTATCCGAGTATGCACGACGTCCCGCGCCGCAAGGTCTGGACGTCCATGGCCGCCCCGCGCCTGTTGCAGCGACGCCACAGGGCGATGACCATCTTGATATCCCCGCCTTCCTGCGCCGGCAGGCAACCTGAGGTTTGTTACAATTCTGGCGAACAATAAGGCCCCGGCTGACCCAGCCGGGGCCTTTCTCTTTGCGCTGTTGGCCAGGGCGCCGCTGGGCAGCCAACCAACTGATTTTAAATCATTAATTATTTATTCCGTGGTCAGATACCGCGGCCGAAATCGTCTCCAAACGGTTTCGAATTTGGTTAAGCCTTGGCGCGAATGCGGCAGAGATAGGGTAACAATCGGTAAAAAAGCGTGAGTTGGCGCGCTTTAGGGCTGTGACTATGGTCTGCCGTGACTTGGGGATGCCTAAACGTCGAATCAGCGTGCAAGCGTGGTTCCGCTCTTTGGGTTAAGTCGGGTAGTGGGCAGTTTTCGCATGAAGTTCAGCCGTCAAACAACGCTTCGGGCGCAAGCCACCGTGACCGGCGTCGGCGTACATTCGGGCTTGCCCGTTAACCTCACCATTGGACCTGCACCCGTCGATGCAGGTTTTATTTTTGTCCGCACCGGACTGGATGATGCCGATCGCGAAGTTCCCGCGCTCGCGGAATCCGTGATCGCCACCGACCTTGCGACCGTTCTCGGTGATCGCGAAGGTCCGCTCGTTTCCACCGCCGAACACGTGCTCGCTGCCTTGCGCGGCATGGGCGTCGATAACGCCACCATCGAGGTCGATGGTTCCGAAGTTCCGATCATGGATGGCAGCGCGGCCGCTTTCGTCGCCGCCATCGATCAGGCAGGGATCGTCACCCAGTCCGCGGCGCGCCGCTTCATCCAGGTGCTCAAGCCGGTACAGGTCGCGATCGGCGACAGCTTTGGCGAACTGCGCCCGCACGCCAACGGGTTCCGCGCCGAGGTCGAAATCGACTTCGCCAACCCGGTGATCGGCCGCCAGAATTTTGCCCTCGATCTCAGCCCCGAAAGCTTCCGCCGCGAGATTTCTCGCGCCCGGACTTTTGGCTGCATGAACGATCAGGCGCGGCTCTGGAGCGCCGGCTTTGCGCTCGGCGCCTCCTTTGAGAACACGGTGGTGTTCGACGACGACCGCCTGCTCAACCCCGAGGGCCTGCGCTACAGCGACGAATGCGCTCGCCACAAGGTGCTCGACGTCATCGGCGACCTCGCGCTGGCCGGCTTGCCGCTGCTCGGCGCCTTCCGCTCGGTACGTGGCGGCCACAAGCTCAACCACGCGGTGCTGACGGCGCTGCTGGCCGATCGCAGCGCCTGGCGGGTGGTCGAAGCCGAACCGGCACGCCGTTCCCGCAGCCATGCCGAGGCAGGCGCGGGCATGGTCGGCGGCATGGTCGCCCCGGCCTACGGCCCGGACGTGTCCTGAGTTTCGTCTTCGAAATCTCCTGACTTTCGGCTTGGAAACGCTCTCGTTTTCGTCGCGCATTCCGGTCCGTTTTCCGCAGTAACCACAATTGGTAACGATGCGCTCCAGCCGCCTTAATCCGGGCGAATTGGCCCCGTATTCGGTTGGTTAACGACCTTTTTTCGGCTACATAGGCCTTTGCGGTTGCGTGATGAGCTGCCGCTGGCCTTTGAAGACTGGGGCACGGGAAATAAGCGTTCATGATCGCGGTTCATGGACGGGCGGGCGCTGATTTCGGCCGCATCATGATCGACCGCATCAAAAGGCGTCAGGTCCAAACTTCATGTCGGCACAGCGTATGACGCTCGAACCACGCAAATCATCCGGCTTCGCCCGTTTTGGCCGGTCGCTGCGGCTTGCCGCCGGCCTGATCCTGCTGGCTGTTCCGCTCAGCGGCTGCGGCACCGGCGCGCTGTGGGACAAGTTCACCGCCAAGGACGACACCTTCAACGAAGACCCCGCGGACAAGCTCTACAATGAGGGCTTGTACCTGATGAACCAGCGCAAGGATAACAAGGCGGCGTCGAAGAAATTCGAGGAAGTCGATCGCCAGCATCCTTATTCCGACTGGGCGCGCAAATCGCTCCTGATGTCGGCCTATGCGTTCTACAATTCCGGCGACTATGACAGCTGCATCGGTGCCGCGACCCGTTACGTCACGCTGCACCCCGGCAGCCCGGACGCGGCTTACGCGCAATACCTGATCGCGGCCTCGCATTACGACCAGATCCCGGACGTCTCCCGTGACCAGGGCCGTACCGAGAAGGCGATCGCGGCGCTGGAAGAGGTGATCCGCAAATATCCGACGTCGGAATACGCCACTTCCGCCAAGGCCAAGCTCGAAGGCGCGCGCGATCAGCTTGCCGGCAAGGAAATGGACGTCGGCCGCTACTACATGGAAAAGCGCGACTACACCGCCGCCATCAACCGCTTCAAGACCGTGGTCACCCGCTACCAGACCACGCGGCATGTCGAGGAAGCGCTGGCGCGCCTGACCGAGGGCTATATGGCGATCGGCATCGTCGGCGAGGCGCAGACCGCGGCCGCCGTACTTGGCCACAATTTTCCTGACAGCCGCTGGTACAAGGACGCCTATAATCTTGTAAAGTCGGGTGGTCTCGAGCCGAGCGAGAATCAGGGTTCCTACATTTCCAGGGCCTTCAAGAAGATAGGTCTCGGTTAGGAAATTTTCTGGCATGCTTGCGCGTCTGTCGATCCGTGACATCGTCCTGATCGAACGGCTCGATATCGAGTTCTCCCGTGGCCTCGCGGTGCTGACTGGCGAAACCGGCGCGGGCAAATCAATCCTGCTCGATGCATTCGCGCTGGCGCTCGGCGGCCGCGGCGATTCTGGGCCTGGTCCGCCATGGCGCCGAACAGGGCCAGGTCACCGCGACCTTCGACGTGCCCAAGGGCCATCCGGCGACAAAAATCCTTTCCGAAAACGGCCTCGACGATACCGGCGAAATGATTCTCCGCCGCGTGCAGTTCGCCGACGGCCGCACCCGCGCTTTCATCAACGACCAGTCGATCTCGGTGCAGACCCTGAAAGCGGTCGGCGCGGCGCTGGTCGAGATCCACGGCCAGCACGACGAGCGCGCGCTGGTCGATGCTTCGACGCATCGTCAGTTGCTCGACGCCTTCGCAGGCCTGGAGAAGGACGTCGCAGGCGTGGAGACGCTCTGGGACGCGCGGCGCACCGCGAACACGGCGCTCGACGAACATCGCGCCGGCATGGAGCGCGCGGCCCGCGAGGCGGACTATCTGCGTCATGCCTCGGAAGAACTGAAGGCGCTGCGGCCCAAGGACGGCGAGGAAACCGCGCTCGCCGAGCGCCGCACCACGATGATGCAGGGCGAGAAGATCGCCAGCGATCTGCGCGAGGCGCAAGAGGCGGTCGGCGGCAGCCATTCGCCGGTGCCGGCGCTGGCCGCCGCGGTGCGCCGGCTGGAGCGCCGCGCCGGCAATCTGCCGCACCTGGTCGACCCCGCGGTGAAGGCGATCGACATCGCCATCAACGCGCTCGAAGAGGCCGAACAGCATCTCAACGCCGCACTCGCCGCGGCCGATTTCGATCCTGCCGAACTGGAGCGCATCGAAGAGCGGCTGTTCGCGCTGCGCGCCGCCTCGCGCAAATATTCGACGCCGGTCGATGGGCTCGCCGCACTCGCCGCCAAATATGCCGCCGACGTCGCGCTGATCGATGCCGGCGCCGACCAGTTGAAGAAGCTCGAAGCCGTGGCCGATGAGGCCGACAAGCGTTATGGCGCGGCAGCGGAAAAACTCTCGGCGGCGCGGACCAAATCCGCGGAAAAACTCAACAAGGCCGTCAACGCCGAACTGGCGCCGCTGAAACTCGAGCGCGCGAAATTCATGACGCAGGTCGAGACCGATGCCAACGCGCCGGGGCCGCAGGGCATCGACCGCGTCGAGTTCTGGGTGCAGACCAATCCCGGCACCAAAGCGGGGCCGATGATGAAGGTCGCGTCCGGCGGCGAGTTGTCGCGCTTCCTGCTGGCGCTGAAAGTGGTGCTGTCCGATCGCGGCTCGGCGCCCACGCTGGTGTTCGACGAAATCGATACCGGCGTCGGCGGCGCGGTCGCGGATGCGATCGGCGCGCGGCTGGCTCGCCTTGCCGGCAAGGTTCAGGTGATGGCGGTGACGCATGCGCCGCAGGTCGCGGCGCGCGCGGGCCAGCATCTGCTGATCTCCAAGGACGCGCTGGACAAGGGCAAGCGCGTCGCCACCCGCGTCAACGCGCTCGCCGCCGACCTCCGCCGCGAGGAAATCGCCCGCATGCTGGCCGGCGCCGAGATCACCGCCGAAGCACGCGCCGCCGCGGACCGGTTGCTGAAGGCTGCCAGCTAGAGCATGACCCGCAAAACCCGATAAGGGTCGATCCTGCTCTCAGTTCCGCCCGGCCACATATCGCCAGTATTTTGGCGGGATGACACCTTCGGGCATGGACTTGATTTCAAGGACCCGCGGCGGCCGTTCGCCTTTCTTCAGCAACTGGAACACATCGTTGAGAATCGAAAGCGATTTGGCGAAAGTCCCGTGATTGAGGCCGAACAGGTCCTCACCAAGCGAAGTGGCGTCGATCGAATCGATATTGTCCAGCACGATCGGCCCGTTTTCCGGCACATCGCCGGCCCGCGAAACCGCTCCCGCGAGATATTTTGACACCTTCAACGCCTTGTCGGCTGCCGACGCATAGAGCGTCATTCCCTTGGTGTGCTTGCGGGCATCGGCCGCGGTCGAGGTGTAGAGATCGCGATCGACGTCCGGCGCCGCCATGATCAGTTCGCCGAGTTTGAGCGGCTGATCGCCGGCTTTGTAGTTTGCCAGCGCGTCGAGCACGACCTGGTTGCCCATGCTGTGCGCGAGAACATGAATCTGCTGGACGTTGTTCTCGGCCGCCAGCAGTTCGAGCAACTCTATGAACGGTTTGCGTGCCCCCAGTGCACTGTCGCGGTCATAGACATAATCGGCGACGGCGCCGCGCGAGGGCCAGGAAAACAGCACCGGAATTCCGGTGAATTTCAAATCCCAGACGATTTGCGCGTTACGGTACAACGCGTCCTCGAACGAGGTGTTGAAGCCGTGAACGAACACAAGCGCGTCACCGCTCGATCTGGCCCCGAGCACCTCCAGCCAGCGCTCCTTCGACAGGATGCTGGCGTTGCGAATCACGAAATGCTTCTGCGGGTCTTCCTTCTGCTGGTAGATAGTGAACGAGAGCAGCGTGAAGCTTTGCGGACGTTCCAGTTCACCGATATCGTGCGTTTCCGGAACCCGCACCCAGGCTTCGCCAAACGTGATCTCGGAACTACGTTCGCCGGTGAAGCGTTCCTGCGCGTCGTCATACTTGCGCGTGGTGGCAAACATCAGGTCGATCGTGCGCCTTGCGTCGGTAGCGGCGTCCGTGGCCAGCGTCTGCGGCCCTGCGGGGGGCGGGCCGCCCGCAGGATCTGTTATGCTCTCGAGGGTCGAGCCACCGGGTTCGGAGGGCACGGGGACCTTGATCTGGGGGCCGGGGCTGAAGCCCTTGATGACGCCGCGCGGAGTTTTCGCGATGCCGGGAGCAACCGGGGTCTTGACGTCGGGAAACACCGAGGCTTGACGTTTGCCGAAATAGCCGGGCTCGATGCTGAAGGGGTTCGGGTCAGTGAAGATCAAACCGCCGGTTGGGTCCTGACTCGCCCAATTCGGCAGGTTGTGTTGGAAGGGCTGGTAGGGATCGCCGAGATGCGATCCGGGCAGGATGCTTCCGATGCCGACGCTTGGTTTCAACCGCTCGGATATCGCATCCAGCTTTTTGTTGCATTGGTCGATGCTTTCTGCCGTCACCTTCGCCGCAGTCTGGCGCGCCGCGGCCTCCTCGTCGAATCGCCGCCGCAGGCTGTGCAGGTCAGCCGCCATCGCATCTGTATTCGGCCGGCCTTGGATGACATCCTGACGGATGGTATCTAACTGCTGGCGGATCAGGGCCTGGATGGCCGCGTGTTGCTCCTGTTGCTGGTTCAACAGCCGTGTGGTCAGGAAAAAAACGGCGGCCAGGATGGCTCCGACAATAGCTGCTAGGACGTATTCGACCATGACAACCTCCATACCGCCTCTGACAGTATCACAATTGAGGCGCGTGATAACTCTCACGGCAGCGGCGACTGCAATTTTGTTTCGGGATGACGCACCGCATGGCTAGGAAAGATCAGGGCCAGACGTCGATTGCTGGGCTCACCAGGGCCCGGGCCAAAATCGAGCTGATGCGGCTGGCGCTCGAAATCGAGGGCCACGACAAGCGCTATTATCAGGACGACGCGCCAAAGATTTCGGATGCCGACTACGATGCGCTGCGCCAGCGTGTCAACGCCATCGAGGCCAGATTCCCCGAACTCGTCAGTTCGGACTCGCCGTCGCAGAAGGTCGGCGCGGCGCCGTCGGGGCGCTTTGCAAAAGTGCAGCACGCGGTGCCGATGCTCTCGCTCGGCAACGCCTTCGCCGACGAGGATGTCACTGATTTCGTCGATCGCGTCAGACGCTTCCTCAAGCTCGATGCCGATGAGATGCCGGCAATCGTCGCCGAACCCAAGATCGACGGGCTGTCGCTTTCGCTGCGCTACGAAAATGGCGAGCTGGTGCGTGCCGCCACGCGCGGCGACGGTTTTGAGGGCGAGGACGTCACCGCGAACGTCCGCACCATCAAGGATGTGCCGCACGCGCTGAAAGGCCGCAACATTCCGGCGGCCTGTGAAGTGCGTGGCGAAGTCTACATGCTCAAGAAGGATTTTCTCGAGCTGAACCGGAAGCAGGCGGAGGCCGACGACACGATATTCGCCAACCCGCGCAATTCGGCGGCGGGCTCGTTGCGGCAAAAGGACGTCTCGATCACGGCATCGCGGCCGCTGAAATTCTTCGCTTATACCTGGGGCGAGATGAGCGAGCGGCCGGCAGACACCCAGCATGGCATGCTGGCGTGGATGGACAAGGCCGGCTTCGTCGTCAATCCGCTGACGAAATTGTGCAAGGACGTCGAGGACGTCCTGAAATTCTACCGCAAGATCGGCGAGGAGCGCGCCTCGCTCGGCTACGACATCGACGGCGTGGTCTACAAGGTCGACCGGCTCGACTGGCAGGACCGGCTCGGCTTCGTGTCGCGCAGCCCGCGCTGGGCCATCGCGCACAAATTCGCGGCCGAGCAGGCCACTACCATCCTCAACGGCATTGACATCCAGGTCGGGCGCACCGGCGCACTGACGCCGGTGGCGCGGCTGGCGCCGGTTACGGTCGGCGGCGTCGTGGTGCAGAACGCGACGCTGCACAACGAGGATTACATCAAGGGCATCGGCAATGACGGCAGCCCGATCCGCGACGGCGTCGATATCCGTGTTGGCGACACCGTGGTGGTGCAGCGAGCCGGCGACGTGATCCCGCAAATCGTCAGCGTCGTGCTGGACAAACGGCCGAAAAGCGCAAAGCCGTACAAGTTTCCGGAAGTTTGCCCGGTCTGCGGCAGTCATGCCGTGCGTGAGGGCGACGAGGTGGTGCGCCGCTGCACCGGCGCGCTGATCTGCCCGGCGCAGGCCGTCGAGCGGCTGAAGCATTTCGTCTCCCGGCTGGCGTTCGATATCGATGGGCTGGGCGACAAGCAGATCCAGGAATTCTACGAGGAGGGTCTCGTGATGTCGCCGGTCGACATCTTCACCCTGCAAAAGCGCGATGCGCGCGCGTCCAGCAAGCTGATGCAGCGCGAAGGCTATGGCGAAACCTCGGTGCGCAATCTGTTTGCGGCGATCGACGCCCGCCGCAGCATCGAATTGCATCGCTTGATCTTCGCGCTCGGTATCCGCCATGTCGGCGAGGGCAACGCCAAACTCCTGGCGCGGCACTACGGCAGCATCGAGAATTTCCGCGAGGCGATGCTGGCCGCCGCCAAAGGCACCAAGGACGAAGAAAACGAGACCGAGGCCTATCAGGATCTCAACAATATCGGCGGCGTCGGCGAGATCGTGGCCGACGCCGTGGTCGAGTTCTTCGCCGAACCCCGCAACGTCAAGGCGCTCGGTGAATTGTTGCGTGAAATCGAAGTGAAGCCGGCCGAGCAGCCGCGCAAGAGTTCGCCGGTGTCGGACAAGACCGTGGTGTTCACGGGGTCGCTGACCAAATTCACCCGCGACGAAGCCAAGGCGATGGCGGAGCGGCTCGGCGCCAAGGTCGCAGGCTCGGTGTCGAAGAAGACCGACTATGTCGTCGCCGGCGAGGACGCCGGATCAAAACTCACCAAGGCGCGCGATTTGGGCGTGGCGGTACTGACAGAGGATGAGTGGCTGGAGTTGATCGGGGAGTAGGCGGGACACCTGCAAATCGACTAGTGAGCGCGTTCCCGGTCCATGTCCGCCTTATACAATAGCAGACGTTCGTTGAAGCGGTCGGCAAGTCTGGAATGTGCTATAACCGGAAATCAAGGATCAAGAACTAGTCTCTCAAAGCATGATCGGTTCCCAAATTTGCGCCACGCCGCCTTTGTGAGCGACCGTCCTCGACAGGTAAGGCGCTGGGCTTGCCGAACTACAACTTGCCAGCTACTCGCCGTATCCAGGTGAATTCGTGTCCAAACCAGAGACGGTATCGCGCAAGCGAACGGGGGACGATTGTAACTCGGCCGCCGGGTTCGTAGCTGAGCCAGTTTTGCTCGGTCGCCGCTATCAGCAGTTTGCGAACATGGGCGCGCGAGACTGCGAATTTGTCGCTGATGTCAGATAAGGAAACGGTGCCGGACGCGCCCAGAGCAGAAATCTTTAGGCAGCTAAATATTTCCATAAGGATATGATAGCCGCAGTGACGGTCCATGAAGATGCGGATTTCCGGGAAAGCCTCAAATAGAATGTGACGGTTCCGTCTGTAGGCCTCCACGTTTCCTCGGACGAAATTCGAAAGTACGCCGTCCATGCGCGCCCATTCGGCTGCAGGCTCGGGCCATGCAATTATCGGTTCGAGGGCAGAGAAGCGGATAAACAGATTATCTTGCATCGTCTCGATCAGTGCCGGCGCTGGGCGCAGACGATGTGCGAGGCCAGCCGCGAGCGGCTCGTCACGGACGATCATGCCGCCCTGGCGCAGCAACGCGATTGCGTTGCGGACTGCCGTGGCTCCGGCGAGCGGTCCTTCGGCGCAAATCGCAACGAGTTGGCTCGCGTTGGCGCTCTCAGGCGCGTGCTCGTCGAGATAGAGGACCAGCAGTGCGACGGCCCAAGTGACGGTATCGACGATGCCAGCGCGCCGGGCCACGGCTACGGAATGGAAGTCGGCAAGCCCGCGGCAGAAGGAATGCATGGCTCTGTCGAAATCTGGGTGCGCAACGTATTGCTCGGCTTCACCGGTCACGTCCGTGAGGTCAGGAAAAACGCTGCTCATATCGCCTCTCGGCGTTAACGTAGGGGCACGTATCGCTACGCGCGAAGGATAGGGCCTTGGCGGTTTGTTGCACCCCCATGGCGGTTTGTTCCATTGCGGTGCTTCGCAGCCGCCGACTAATAGTCCCTGACCAACGCATCGTAGCGCGCTTTTGTGCGCGGACAAGAGGCAGGCAGGTCCCCCGACATACCGATTTTGGGGGGCCAAAAATCGATGTCGGCGGCATCCTTAATGCATTTTTATCTTCGTCGGAAATTCGGGTCTTAGAATGCCAAACATCAAAAAACTGCTCCTGGCAGGAGCCCTCTCCGTCGCGGCAAATCTGATCGGCGATACCGCACGGGCGCAGCTTTACGCAAAACTACGGGCCCAACAACACTGTCTGGCACCTTTGTGAGATTCGTCGATCCCTTCGGAAATATTACGAAGAACAATCAATGCTTGTCAGCTTCTTCGGCACCAAAGCCGACCGGCGCTAACCGCCGCATAAGATAACAGCCTTGAAGCAATCCTGAAACGAAACCATACAAATAACGGGTGCAAACATGATTCCGCAACTTGATACAACCGGCTTGCCCTGGCTTTACCACTTAGCTCTCAAATTCGCCGAGCCGGCAGGTGAACTTCCTGCAAACCACGTTGACGCGCACGCGATTCCGATCAGTCCGCTATGCAATCAAGGAGACGAGGGTACCGGCGGCTTAGGTGGTACCGGTGCGATCGGAGGTCATGGCGGACTTTTCGGTAACGGCGGTGCCGGCAGTCACGGTAGCAACGGCGGCTCAGGTGGTACTGGTGGGACCGGCGGCGATGGCGGCCTTTTCGGTAACGGCGGTGCCGGCAGTCACGGTAGTAACGGCGGCTCAGGTGGTACTGGTGGAACCGGCGGCGATGGCGGCCTTTTCGGTAACGGCGGTGCCGGCAGTCACGGTAGTAACGGCGGCTCAGGTGGTACTGGTGGGACCGGCGGCGATGGCGGCCTTTTCGGTAACGGCGGTGCCGGCGGTCACAGTAGCAACGGCGGCTCAGGTGGTACTGGTGGGACCGGCGGCGATGGCGGCCTTTTCGGTAACGGCGGTGCCGGCAGTCACGGTAGCAACGGCGGCTCAGGTGGTACTGGTGGAACCGGCGGCGATGGCGGCCTTTTCGGTAACGGCGGTGCCGGCGGTCACAGTAGCAACGGCGGCTCAGGTGGTACTGGTGGGACCGGCGGCGATGGCGGACTTTTCGGTAACGGCGGTAGCGGCGGCCTTGGCCTCAATAGCACCGGCTCAACGAACCTTAGCCATTTTTTTTCGACCGAGAACAATAGCGATAGTTTGCATTATGGCAGAGACCTGTATGTTTTCTCTAGTGAGGCGCATCATGAAGTGCTCCCGAGTGATGCGCAGCACGCATCGTGGCACTGGCATTGGCTGTAAAACGCAGTGATAATGGGGCGTTTCATTGCCGGTTTTGCTCCCGACCCTCTCAGGCCCAGCGTAGGCGATTTTTCGGCATCCGTCCAAGCGGCCCAATGTCCGAGGTGGGCCAGTGCGGACATGGTGAGGTGCGGGGCCGATGTCCGCGTTTGTCCCAAAGCGGACGTCGGCCGACGCACTGCAATCTTGTTGATCGGGTTTTCCGGTGCATCGGATTCGCCTCATTCCGCAGCCAGCGCCAGCGGCGCTTCGCGCGGCACCACGATCCGGATTTTCGTGCCCATGCCGGGTTTGTATCGAGATGGATCCGGCCACCGAGGCGGTTGGTCACGATGTTATGGACGATGTGCAGTCCAAGCCCGGTGCTGCCCTGGTCGCGCCGGGTCGTGAAGAACGGATCGAACAGAGCTGAAAGAGCTTCTCTGAGCCCGTTGGGCTGGTCGGCGTCTTTTCGACGATCCCAGAGACGCCGATTGAACCGAAAAGCCGCAGCGTACTGGATACCCGCCTTCGCGGGTATGACGAGGATGGTTGGATCACGCAACGACGAGCGCCCTCTCACAACATCCCTGAATTCTTCCTCCTCCGCCTTCTCGATCAATTCCTCGCTGACCACCACCGTTCGCCGCGGCACGATGAAGATCATGGTCGAGGCGCAGGCGAGCGATATCGCAAAAATCGCCGCCGTCAGCGGCAGGGTGGTGGTGGAATGGCCGCCGAGATAGGCGCCGAATTGCGAGACCAGCGCGCCGACGCCCTGCTGCAAAAATCCCATCGCGCCCGACGCGGTGCCGGCGGCTTCAGGGCGGACGCTGATGGCGCCGGCCGCGGAATTGGCCATCACGAAGGCATTGGCGACCATCACGATCATCTGGGTGCCGAACAGGACCGAAGGCGTCTGGTTGGCGCCGGTGAGACTGAACACCACGTTGAGCGCGCTGCCGCCGAGTTGCAGCGCCAGCCCGAACCAGATCAGCTTTTCCAGCGAGTGGCGCGGCGCGAAGCGGACGCAAAAGAGATTACCGACCAGATAGGCGAATCCCGTGGTCGCAAACCACGCGCCATATTCGGCGCTGCTGCGGCCCATTTGCGTCACCACGATGTAAGGCCCGCCGCCGGCGAAGGCAAAAATCATCTGCGAGGCCAGCACCTGGCACAGCGCAAAGCCTACGAAGGCGCGGCTCTTGATCAGGTTGCCGACGTCGCCGCGAAAGCCGCCGGCTTCGACGCGGTCACGGCGGGTTTCCGGCAGCGCGAACGCGATCATGATCGTAATCGACAGCGATGCCGCGGTGATGAGGTAGAAGATCGCACGCCAGCCGAACGTGATCTCCAGCAGGCCGCCGGTCAGCGGCGACAGCATCTGCGCGATCATCATGACCGCGATGACGAGGCTGATCATGGAGGAGATGCGGTCGCGGCTATAGAGGTCGCGGATGATGGCGCGGCTCACCACCATGCCGGAGGCGCCGCCGAGCGCCTGCAGGAAACGCGCGGCGATCAGTTGCGGCAATGTTTCGGCGAAAATGCAGCCAACGCTGGCGGCGACCATCAGGCCGATGCCGCCGAGCACCACCGGACGGCGGCCGAACTTGTCAGACAGCGGCCCCATGATGATCTGCGAGCAGGCGATGCCGACCATGTAGAGCGACACCGTCATCTGCGCGACCGAGATGTCGCGGCCGAACGTCGTCGCCAGCACGGGCAGCGCCGGCACCAGCATGTACAGCGAGATCGGCGCCACGCCCGTCATCAGCACGAGCAGGAACAGCGTGATCCGGGACGTCGCGATGCCGTTGATATCCGTCGCCGCGCCGGGCGGCTTGCCCATCACGCCATGCATTCAGGTCCGATCCTCCGTGTCGTCACGACTGTAGCGGGATCGCTCAAGGCGAATACGGACGTTTCGGCATGCGGGTATGCTGATTTGGGGAGGCGGCGGGTGACGTTCCGTCACGCGCAACAATTGCCGTTGTGGCTAAAGCGGGAGCAGTTCCAGGGTCAGCGGCGCCGTTGCCTCATCGAGCCAAAGTTTGGTGGCGTTATCGTCGAGATGGCCGCGCACCTCGCGGTTGACGCGGGCGTGGTAGTCGTTCAGCCATGTGAGTTCATCGACGCTCAGCATCGTCACGTCGATCAGGCGGCGGTCGATCGGCGCGAGCGTCAGCGTCTCGAACGCATTGACCGGCTTCTCGGCACCCATGACGTCGGTACCGACAACCAGTTCGAGGTTCTCGATCCGGATGCCGTAGGCGTCGGTCTTGTAGTAGCCGGGCTCGTTCGACAGGATCATGCCGCGCTTCAGCGGCGTGGTGCCGAGCTTGGAAATGCGCGCCGGGCCTTCATGCACCGAGAGATAGCTGCCGACGCCGTGGCCGGTGCCGTGCTCGAAATCGAGGCCGGCCTGCCAGAGATATTGCCGCGCCAGCGAATCCAGCTGCGCGCCGGTGGTGCCGTCCGGGAAGACCGCGCGCGCGATCGCCATGTGGCCGCGCAGCACGCGGGTAAAACGGTCGCGCATTTCGGCGGTCGGTTCACCGATCGCGATGGTGCGGGTGACGTCGGTGGTGCCGTCTTCATACTGCGCGCCGGAATCGATCAGCAGCAAATCGCCGGACACGATCCGCCGGTTGGTCTTGCGGGTGACGCGGTAATGCACGATGGCGCCGTTCGGCCCGGTGCCGGCGATGGTCGGGAACGAAACATCCTTCAGCGCGCGGGTCTGGCGGCGAAAGCTTTCCAGCGCCTCGACGGTGTCGATTTCGGTCAGTGCGCCCGAGGGCGCCTCGCGATCGATCCAGGCCAGAAAGCGTACCAGCGCCACGGCATCGCGCTGATGCGCGGTCCGCGTGCCCTCGATCTCGGTGATGTTCTTGACGGCCTTCAGCAGACTGACCGGATCGTTGCCGCGCACCGGCTTGCCGCCGGAGGACGCGATCAGGCGGCTCAGGGCATCGGCCGCGGTGGCGCTGTCGAGCGCGATCGCGGCGCCATGCTTGGCGAGCTCCGTCAGCATCGGCGTCAGCGCGTCGGGCTCGCGGACGTCGGCGGATTGTTCGAGATGATCGCGCGACAAATTCGAAAGCTTGCGGTGGTCGATGAAGACGGTGGGGCGGCCGTCCTTCGGCACCAGCGCGTAGGACAACGGCAGCGGCGTATGCGAGACATCGGCGCCGCGGATGTTGAAGGTCCAGGCCACCGCGTGGCTGTCCGACAGCACCAGCGCATCGACGCCAAGCTTGCTGATCTCGAGCCGGATCCGCTTCAGCTTCTCGGCTTCGATCTCGCCGGAAAATTGCGCGCCGTGGATGGCGACGGGGCCAAGCGGCGGGGCCGGGCGCTCGGTCCAGACCTGGTCGAGCGGATTGGTCTCGACCGCGATCAGCTCGGCGCCGGTCTTGGCGCAGGCCGCTTGCAGCCGCTCGGCTGCCGCAGAAGTGTGCAACCAGGGGTCAAAACCGAGGCGGTCGCCGGCCGCCAGGTGCCGCGTCAGCCAGTGTTCCGGCGGCGGATCGGCCAGCGGTTCGATATGCCAAGCCTTGCGGTCGACCTGTTTGGCGGCCTGAAGGGTATAGCGGCCGTCGACGAACACGGCCGCCTCATGGGTCAGCACGATGGCGAGGCCGGCTGAGCCGGTGAAGCCTGTCAGCCAGGCCAGCCGCTCTTCCGAGGGCGCCACATACTCGTTTTGCTGCTGATCGGCGCGGGGAATCACGAATCCGGTCAGCTTGCGGCGCGCCAGCTCCTCGCGGAAGGCGGCCAGCCGCGCAGTGAGCGCGATGCCGCTCTCGGGCTCCTCGAATGTCTGGAAATGGGCTTCGAACATGGCCTGAACACTTTAGGGTTGGGTCGCGAGGTCCGCAATGCGGCGACCGCCGCCGCCATCTGGCATAATCTATGCTTGAATTTTAACGTCCGCGTTAGATCGGACGGAACAGATTGTGACGCAAGCTGTTCGTCTAGGGCAAAGGGAGGCTCCAGGAGTGTTTCAACTCAACGAAGAGGGGATACACCATGCCTGCTTTCACGTTTGAGAAGATTTCGCCGCCGGCGCAGGCCAGCCGCGGCCCGATCCCACCCATCGCCAACAAGAAGCAGCGCGGCGTCATCGTGCAGATGCTGGACCGGTTCGTCGAGGCGCGCGTCAAGCGCAGCCTGCGCGAGGACAAGGGTGTCATCGCCCGCAACCCCCACCGACCTCCCGATTAGCAGTACGCCAATTCGTTCATCTGCGAATGCGCGGGTCCGGTTCATCGCCGGGCCCGTTTCGTTGAGGCCCGCCGCTTCCCGGGCGCGGTCATTTGACATGACGCAGCAGCAGGCTGCTCCAGCCTTCGATGCGCAGATGCCGCAGCGGAACCAGTCCGCGGGCGCGGTAGGCGGCGATGACGCTGGGCACCTGAGGCGTCAGCAGGCCCGACAGGATCACCAGCGCCGACGGTGCGAGGTGCCGCGCCATCGGCGTCGCCAGTTGACGGAGCGGGTTGGCGAGGATGTTCGCCAGCACCAGGTCGAATGGACCGCGCCCTGCGAATTGCGGCGCCGAGAAACCGGTGGCGGCGATCGCCTGTACCAGATGCCCGGCCACGTTCAGCCGGGCGTTTTCGCGGGCGACCTGAACCGAGAGCGGATCGATATCGCTCGCCAGCACCTTTTCGTGCAGCGCCCGGGCCGCGGCAATCGCCAGCACGCCGGTGCCGGTACCGAGATCGAGCACGCGACGGGGGCGGTAGGCCTTCAGGACATGATCGAGCAGCAGCAGGCAGCCCCTTGTGGTGCCGTGATGGCCGGTGCCGAACGCCAGCGCGGCCTCGATCTCGATGCCGAGCTTGTTAGGGGGGATGCGGTCGCGGTCGTGCTGCCCATGCACCACGAAGCGCCCGGCAGGGACGGGGACGAGATCCTCAAGGCTGGCCTTGACCCAGTCCTTGGCCTCGATGGTGTCGAAAGCGATCGTTGCCGCGACGTCGTCGCCGGCGGCAATGCCGACCAGATCGCGGATCGAAGCCTGGTCCGGCGGGTCGGCGAAATGCACCGTGACGTCCCAGAGCCCGTCGGGCCGGGCGAAGGCGGCAATGGCGGCCTGGCCTTCAAAAAAGCTCTCGGTCAGCAGGTCAACCACGCGTTTGGCTAATTTTTCGTCACCGATTGCAAAGCTGGCACGGTGGGTAGCGGGAGTAGAAGCCATTGAAAATCCAAAGGTAATTTCCAGGTCGGGCGGCCCATGTGGTTATTTTGCTCCAATTTGAGCAAATTTCAGATCTTAATATCCCGAAAACTTATACAGGCGCCGTTAGAGCAACCTTAGATTTCTGCCCGTAGTTTCACCGATGGAACTGCAGGGAACCCGCTGTTCCTGGGTCAACGAAACAAAGGTCGGAACCAGCCATGAAGTCTCTCATTTCGAAGTTTCTCAAGAACGAATCCGGTGCCACGGCTATTGAATACGGCCTGATCGCAGCCGGTATCGCCATTGCCATCATCACCGCCGTCAACGGCGTCGGCAGCCAGCTGAGCACCGTGTTCGGCAACATCAGCACCTCGCTGAAGTAATCGTACCATTTCGATACGATCCAAGGGGGCCGGGCGCGACAGTGCCCGGCCCCTTTTGCTTTCTGTGACGGTCCGCCCATTCCACAGCCAGCCGACAGCCTGTCCAGCGGTTGTTCACAGGCTTATGCACCGCGATTGGCCTGACTTGTTCAGATGATATCCCCGCCGAGGCGCGGTCGTTACCCACAGCTTCATCCTCCGGTTCTCAACGGCCTATCCCGGGATCATCAACAGGCGTTCCACAGCGCCGGCGATGCCGCGGCGGGTCTCTCCCAGCACTTCACCCAAACAGCGTCCGATGGTCTGCCATGATCACCTTCGCCGCGTTGTGGCCGGGGGCGCCGGTGACGCCGCCGCCGGGATGGGCGCCGGAGCCGCAATGGTAGAGGCCCTTCAGTGGGCCGCGGTAATCGGCATGACCCAGCATCGGCCGCGCCGAGAACAATTGATTGAGCGTCAGCGCGCCGTGAAAAATGTCGCCGCCAAGCAGGCCGAACTGCCGCTCCAGATCGAGCGGCGACAGCATCTGGCGGCCGACCACGCTTGCCGCAAAGCCCGGCGCGTATTTGTCGACGGTCGCAATCATGAGATCGCCGACCTCGTCGCGATGATCGTCCCAGGACTTTCCATCCGGCAATTCCGGTGCGACGTGCTGGCAGAACAGGCTCGCGACATGCTGGCCTGCGGGCGCGAGCGAAGAGTCCAGCGTCGAGGGGATCAGCACCTCGATGACAGGCTCGCAGCTCCAGCCATGGGCGCGGGCGTCCTGCCAGGCGCGATCCATGTAGCCGAGGCTTGGCGCCAGGATGATGCCGGCGGTGAGATGATCGCCGTTGCCCGGCAATGCCGTGAACGAGGGCAGGGTGCTCAACGCGACATTCATCCGGAACGTGCCGGAGCCGTTGCGCCAGCGGGTGATGCGGTCGCGAAATTCCGGCGCCAGCGCGCCTGACGGCACCAGCCGCGTGTACAGCAATTTCGGATTGACGCCGGACGCAACGTATTTGGCGCGAATGGTCTCGCCATTGTCGAGGATGACGCCAACCGCGCGGTCGCGCTCGACGATCACTTCGCGCACGCCGGCATCGGTCTCGATCTCGACACCATGGCCGCGCGCCGCGCGTGCCATGGCCTGCGTGATCGCGCCCATGCCGCCGATGGCATGGCCCCAGACGCCCTTCTTGCCGTTCACCTCGCCGAACGCATGATGCAGCATCACGTAAGCGGAACCTGCGGCATAGGGGCTGGCGTAATTGCCGACGATGGCGTCGAACCCGAACAGCGCCTTGACCAGATCGCTTTCAAAGCGGTCGTCCAGCATCTCGCCGGCCGAGCATGTGAACAGATCGAGCAGGTTGCGCTGCGCTTCCAGCGACAATTTTCGCAACAGGCCAGCGGTGCCGATCGCGTTGAAGGCCTCGCGGATCGCGCTTGTGCCGAATCCCTCGACGATGTTCGGCGGCGCGCGCAGCACGAACTGCCTCAGCACGTCGGCGATGGCTTCCAGTTCGTTCGAGAACGTCTCGATACGATCGGCATCGCGCGGACTGAGTTTGGCCACGGATTCGCGGGTGCGGCCTTCGCCGGTCAGGAGATAGCTGCCATCGGGTGCGGGCAGGAAATTCTGCGCACGGCGCTCGACGATCCGCAAGCCGTGATCGGCCAGTTTCAGGTCGGCCGCGATCTGCGGGTTGAGCAGGCTGACGGTGTAGGCCGCCACCGAATTGCGGAAACCCGGGCAAAATTCCTCGGTCACCGCGGCGCCGCCGACCACCTTGCGGCGCTCGACCACCTTCACGCGCAGGCCTGCCATCGCGAGATAGGCCGCGCAGGTGAGGCCGTTGTGCCCCGCACCGATGATGACGACGTCCGTTTCGTTCATGTTCGCTTCAAGAAGGTTTGATTACAGCGTGCTGTCGCGCGCCACCGGCGCCTCGTCAAGTCCACCATTCGGCGGTTTCTTGCTAGGGATGATGCCATATGCTCAAATCGACGTCTCTGGCACGCCGTGGCCGGATATTCCGCAGCCGGCGCCCGCCGGGTTCAAGCCGGAGCTTTCATGACTTCTGAGCCGTCCGTCGCCACGGAGCCGTCTGCCGCGCGAAACCGGCTGATCCTGGTCGTCTATACCGCCGCGATCTTTGTCAGCGCGCTGCTGTTGTTCTCGGTGCAGCCGCTGTTCACCAAAATGGTGCTGCCCCGGCTCGGCGGCTCGCCGGCGGTGTGGTCGGTGGCGATGGTGTTCTTCCAGTCGCTGCTGCTCGGCGGCTACGCCTACGCGCACTTCCTGATGCAGATCAAGAATTCGCGCGATTCCCGTCGTGGTCCATCTGGTGCTGCTCGCGGTCGCGCTGCTGACGCTGCCGCTGTCGATTGCGAGCGGGTGGGGCGAGCCGCCGACCTCGGGCTATGCGTTCTGGCTGCTTGGCCTGTTCGTGGTCTCGATCGGGTTACCGTTCTTCGCGCTCGCGGCCAACAATCCGCTGCTGCAGGCCTGGTTCGTCCGTACAGGCCATCCCAACGGCCCCGATCCGTATTTTCTCTACGCCTCCTCGAACATCGGCAGTTTTCTGGCGCTGCTGTCCTATCCGGTACTGCTGGAGCCGATGTTCACGCTGCGCACGCAAAATCTGATCTGGACCGGCGGCTATGGCCTGCTGATCGTCCTGATCGCGAGTTGCGGCGTCCTGCTGCTGAATTCGCCGGCCAATGCCGCCGCGCTCAACATGCCGGCCGATGACACCGATGCGCCGGCACCATCCTGGACGGTGCGTGCGCGCTGGATATTTCTTGCCGCGGTGCCGTCGGGCCTGTTGATCGCGGTGACTGCACACATCTCGACGGATGTCGCCGCCGCGCCGCTACTGTGGGTGCTGCCGCTGTCGCTCTATCTCTTGACCTGGGTGCTGGTGTTCCAGTCGCGGCCGTTGCTGCCGCACAAATGGATGCTGCTGGCGCAACCGCTGGCGATCGCCGGCGTCGTCATCCTGCTGGCGGTCGGCGGCGAACAGAATTTGCTGCTGACGCTGGGCGGCCATCAACTCTGCTTCTTCGTTATCGCGATGGCCTGTCATGGCGAATTGGCGCGCACCCGCCCGGCGGCGAAATATCTCACCGGCTTCTACGTCGCGCTGTCGTTCGGCGGTATGGTCGGCGGCTTGTTCGCCGGCCTGATCGCGCCGTTCGCCTTCTCATGGATCGCCGAGTACCCGATCCTGCTGGCGCTGGCGGCGCTGTGTCGCCCGTCCGGCAAGGAGCGTCTGCCGCGCTGGGCCGGCTGGTACTGGCCGTTCCTCGCCGTGCTGGCGGTGGCGCTGATCGCACCGTCTTATGCCACCGGCAAACTGTTCAACTGGATCGATGGTTACAGGGTCTGGGTGATCGGCGCCGTCGGCGTGCTCTCGGCCTTGCTGGCGCTCGGCCTCAATGCCAGCCGCTGGAAGATATTTGCTACCGTTGCGGTGGCGCTGGTGCTGCTGCGCGCCTATCCCTCCGACGACGGCCGCGTCGAAACCGTGCGCAGCTTCTTCGGCGTCCACAAGATCGTGGTGACGCCGAACGGCCAGTATCACGTGCTGATGCACGGCACGACGATTCACGGCGCCGAGAAATTCAAGAACGACGACGGCACGCCGGTCACCGGCCAGCCGGAGCCGATCACCTACTACCACAAGGATGGCGGCATCGGTCAGGCGATCACGGCGATGCGCGAGCGCAAGGGTGCGCCGCTGCGGGTGGCGGTGATCGGGCTCGGCTCCGGCACGCTGACCTGCGCGTCCGAGCCCGGCGAGGACTGGAAGTTCTTCGAGATCGACCAGTCGATGGTCGATACCGCGCGCGATCCGAAATACTTCACCTATATTCAGGTCTGCGAGCCGAACCTGAAGCCTGTGATCGGCGACGCGCGGCTGACGTTCGCGCGCGAGCCCAACGGCATCTACGACCTGATCATCGTCGACGCCTATTCGTCGGATGCGATCCCGATTCATCTGGCGACCGAAGAGGCGATGGAAATCTACAAGGAGAAGCTGGCGCCGCAGGGCGCGGTGGTGATGCACGTCTCCAACCGGCATCTCGAGCTGGCCAGCGTCATTGTCGGCATCGCCGATGCCAACGACATGAAGAGCTGGGTCTATAGCGAGGATTCCGGCCGCGACAACGAATACATCTTCTCGACCTCCGTGGTCGTTTCGGCGCGGGAAGAGGCCGATGTCGGCAAGCTGGCGTCGTCGGACAAATGGGCCGAGACCGAGGCGGACGAAAAGCAGCGGGTGTGGACCGACGATTATTCCAACGTGCTCGGCGCGGTCTGGCGGCGGCTGCGCGACGGCGAGCAGTGAAGCGGCGGCATGGTGCCGGGCGCATTGCGGTACAGCGGCGCGCCTATGCTTTGGCGCGCCCGCCAAAACAATGGAAACTCGCCATGGCCAATTTCACTCCTTTATCGGCCGCGATCGGCGGGCGCCCTGATCGGGCTCTCGGCCGTGCTGCTGATGTTGCTCACCGGCCGGATCGCGGGCATCAGCGGCATCTTCAGCGGCCTGCTCAACCTGCGGGGCGAAGACAAGGGCTGGCGTATCGCCTTTATCGCGGGGCTCATTCTGGCACCCATCATTGCAGGCGCGATCGGTTACGGAATGGCGCCGCCGAAACTGCCGGGGAGTTGGGCCGTGATCGCGGCGGCGGGGCTCTTGGTCGGCTTCGGCACGCGGCTCGGCGGCGGCTGCACGTCAGGGCACGGCATTTGCGGAATAGGGCGGCTGTCGCTGCGTTCGATCGCGGCCACCGTCGTCTTCATGGTGACGGCGGTGATCACCGTCGCGATCACGCGTCACGTATTGGGGGGCTGAGCCATGTGGATCATCGCACCGCTGTTTTGCGGCCTGATCTTCGGCGCCGGCCTGCTTGTTTCAGGCATGGTGCAGCCGACGAAGGTTTTGGGCTTTCTCGACATCTTCGGTGCCTGGGACCCGAGCCTTGCGGTGGTGATGGCAGCGGCGCTCGCGGTCGCGATGCCCGGGCTCAGGCTGGCCGGCCGGCGTACCGGCCCGCTGTTGGCCAAGGATTATTTTTGGCCGACCAGGACAGCAATCGATGCCCCGCTCGTGACCGGGGCAGCCCTGTTCGGAATTGGATGGGGCCTGGCCGGGCTTTGCCCCGGACCGGCCCTGGAGAGCCTTGCGACGCTGTCGCCGGGCGTTATCGTCTTCGTCGTCGCGATGGCCGCTGGAATGCTGCTTCACGAAGCCTGGCAAAAGTCACGTGTGAAGACGCAGTCCGGCAGCCCGCTTGCGAACGCGGCCGACGGATGACTTTTGCAGCGGGATGCCGGGATTTGGCGATGCCTTCATTGGACGCGCCATCTGGTTGAATTCTTGTGCAATTCGACTGCTAAAGTGTGACGCATAGGTCACGGCCGGGCAGCGATTTGTGCGCCATATGCCGCAGATTATCGGGCTTGCTGGACACTGCTTTGGCCGGGTCTCATATTGCCAACCTCAGGAATTGGCTTGTGCGGAAATGCGCGACAATCGAATCATCAGGAGTCGGCACCTCCGTAAACTGCAGCGGCGGCACTTCATCATTTTCGACGTATTGCCCTTCGCCGGTACCCTCGTAGCGCTCGGGCTGCTGTTCTACCGGCCGATCGGCGCCGCCGAGCTTGGCCTGTTCCTCGGGATGTGGCTGCTGACCGGTCTTGGGCTGACCGTCGGCTATCACCGCCTGTTCACGCATCGCGCGTTCTCGACCAGCACTTTCGTCAGCTGTGTTCTGATCGTCATGGGCTCGATGGCGGGCCGGGGGCCGATGCTGTCATGGGTTGCGATGCACCGGCGGCATCATGAACTTTCCGATCATGAGGGGGATCTGCACTCGCCCAATCTGCACGGCGACACCATCGTGGGCCGGTTGCGAGGCTTTCTCCACGCCCATCTGACCTGGATGATCGAGCACGATTATCCGAACGTCGCGCATTACGTTCCCGACCTGATGGCGGACCGCACCCTGCTCGCGGTGAACCGTTATTATTACACCTGGGTCGTACTCGGGTTGCTGATACCGGCTGCGATCGGTGGCCTTGTCGCCGGCAATGCATGGGGCGTGGTGTCCGGCTTCCTGTGGGGCGGCATCGTGCGCATGTTCGTGGTCGAGCAATCGATGTCGGCGATCAACTCCGTCATGCACACGGTCGGGACGCGTCCGTTTCTGACGCGGGACGACAACAGTCGCAATTTTGGCCTGATGGCGCTGCTGGCGTGGGGAGAGGGCTGGCACAACAATCACCACGCCTTTCCGTATTCGGCGGCGTTCGGGTTGCGCTGGTTCGAGTTCGATCCGGGCTTCCGCTTTATCCGGCTGCTCGAAGCGCTCGGTCTGGCCTGGAACGTCAAGGTTCCGAGCGCGGAAAAGGTTGCGCTTCGCCGCGTGCAGCAAGCCGTCGGAGAGCCCGATCTCGAACGCGGATAGTAGGATTATTCCGATCAATCCGCGGCCAGATCCTCGAAGCGCCGTTCGAGCCAGAGTTGGCGTGCGAGGGCATGCTGGATCTTGCCGCTGGTTGTTTTCGGCAGGGCGCCGGGCTTGATCAGAGCGATGTGACGGGCGAACAGTTCGTGCTGGTCGGCCACACCCTCGCGGATCAGCCCCTTCATCTCCGCTGCATCGATCCGATGGCGCTCGGTGCGCTCGATCTCCTGAACGATCACCAGCATCTCATCGCCGTGCTCGTCGGGCACCGAGAAGGCGGCGCCACAATTCTGGCGCAGCGCCGGATGCAGCGCCTGTACGGTATGCTCGATATCCTGCGGGTAGTGATTGATGCCCCTGACGATCACGAGGTCCTTGATGCGGCCGGTGATGAACAACTCGCCGTCCGTATCGAGAAAGCCGAGATCGCCGGTACGAAGCCAGTTCGTGCCGTTGTCCTCGCCCTCGATGTGCGCGCTCAAGCCGCTGCTGGTCGCCTCGGCATTGCGCCAATAGGCACCAGCCACATTCGGTCCGTTGACCCAGACTTCACCGATCCTGTCGGGCGGCGCGCGGCGGCAGCTGGCGGGGTCGACGATCGCGATTCGTTCGCCGGCAAGTGCACGGCCGCAACCAACCAGGATTTGAGCATCCGCCTGGTCTGCCGGGGCGCCGACGATGTGAGCCTGAAGGCCTGTCCGGCCGACCGTGCGGGTGACGTGTCCTGCACCCCGCCGCCCGCCGGAAATCAGCAACGTCGCTTCGGCCATGCCATAGGCGGGGAAGGCGGCGGCCGGATCAAAACCGTGACCGGCAAAGGTCTCGGTAAATCGCTGGATCGTCGCGGCATGAACCGGTTCGGCGCCGTTGAGAGCGACTTTCCAGGAGGACAGGTCGACGCCCTCCATCTGGTCGGCGCGGTAGCGGCTGACGCAGAGGTCGTAGCCGAAATTGGGACTGCAGCCGACCTCGGCGCGATAACGATGGATGGCACGCAGCCAGTTGAGCGGCCGCTGCATGAACGCATTGGGCGCCATCAGGACGCACAAGGCGCCCACATACAGCGTCTGCAGCGCATTCAGGATCAATCCCATGTCGTGGTAGAGCGGCACCCAGTTGACATAGGTCGATTGCCTGCTGGTACCGAGCGACAACCGGATCATTTCCAGATTGGCGAGCAGATTGGCATGGCTGACGGCAACGCCCTTGGGGTCCGACGTCGAACCGGAGGTGTATTGCAGGAAGGCGATGTCGTGAGGCTCTGGTCTCGGCAGGCCGGTCGCGGGGGGACCGGCCGGCGTCAGATCGACCGTGAGCCACGGCAGTTGCTCGCGCGCAAACCGCTCGCGCAAATCCGCGCGGGTTGCGAATGCCGCGCCGGTGAGGGCGATCGCCGGCTCGCAATTGGCGATGATGCCGGCGCTGGCGTCGCGCGCGCTCTGCCGGCGCGGCGGCATCATCGGCACCGCGATGACGCCTGCGATCAGGCATCCGAAAAACGCGATCAGGAATTCCACGCCCGGGGGAAACACCAGCAAGGCACGATCGCCACGGCGTGTGGCGGCGGCGAGCCGCGCCGCGAGCGCCGAGGCCGCATCGTGCAACTCGCGAAAGGTGAGGACGGCTTCCTCTTCGCCGCGATCGGAGAGGAAGAGGTAGGCGCGGTCGTCCGCTTGCGTTTCCGCGCGTCTTGCGAGCAGGGCCACCAGCGAGGAAAACGATTCCATCGGAGCCGATCAGGGACTATGCGGCCGAGCGTTTCGCTTGTCTTTCGGCAAGATAATGCGACAGCGCGTCGATGGTCGGGTAGTCGTAAAAGTCGTCCGGCGAGAGTTCGAAATCGAGTTTTTCCTCGAGCTCCATCTGAACATAGACGATCATCGCGGAGTCCAGGCCGAGGCGGCTGAATTTGGCATCGGTCCTGACCCGGTCCTTTGATGTCCGAAGCACGTTTGCCAGGGCACTGACGCAAAAGTCCGAGATTTGCTCGCGAGTCATTTTGGTTTCCAGGGGAATGATTCCCCCAGAGATTACGGTCGCGGGGCCTCGTGTCAAATTTTGCGGGGCAAAACGGTGTTGATGCCGAGGCGCCGGGCGGGACCGGGAGTAGTCATACAGCCGCAACCAACGGCCCGCGGCACGTATGCCGTGCAATGGGCCGAAGGCCGTCAGATTTCGTGTGGCGGGACTGCCGCGCCTCGCTTCAGTCCTGATAGGGGAACAGGCCGCGCGGCTGATAGACCGGCCGCGGCTGGTAGGAGCCCTGCGGCGCCGGCGCGTAGGTCGGATTGCCGTAATATTGCGGCTGCTGCTGATAGGCCTGGGTGTCGTAGATGCGGCGGCTCGGCGGCGCCGGATATCGCGCCTGGTCGGAAGAACCGTCGGCCGGATAGATGTAGCCGTCGTCGGCGCGCTGCAGCGGCGCCATGCGCTGCTGCGGCGGCGTGATCACGACGGGATCGCCGGCGGAATCATATTGCGGGTCGATCTGCGGCTGCGGGGCGCCGCGTGCGACAGCCGTGTTGGTGCGCGGACGCGGATTGCGCGCCATCGCGACCTGGGCCGAGCCGGTCAGCGTCACCGTGGTGTTGAGCACGCCTTCCTGTTGCACCAGTGCATACAGCGTCGAGGCATTGGCGCGCGACAGCCGCACGCAGCCATGCGAGGCGGGGGTGCCGAGGCGGCCGACGCTATCGGTGCCGTGAATGGCATGGCCGACCTTGGTGAAGAAGATCGAGTGCGGCATCGGCGCGTCGTCGAATTCCTTCGAATAGTGATCCTCTTCCATGCGGAAGGTGCGGAAGCTGCCGCCCGGCGTCTCGCGCGAGGGAATACCTGTCGATACCGGCCAGTGGTAGCGCTCGACGCCGTCGACGGCGACGGTCATCTGCTGGTTGTCCTTGTCGACGGTGATGGCGACTTTGGCCTGCGCGGTGCCGGAGGCGAGCAGCGCCAGCGCGGAGAATGCAATGAGGAAGGAACGCATTTTACCTTTGGCCTCCAGGCCTCGTGATACAACGCCGGCTTCTCCGTCCCCCGGCATCCACTATGCCCGGAATTCGGCATTCTTTCCAGTAGCCCGCGGACGCATCGTTAATGCCTCTCACGGCGCAATCAAGGCAGAGGCGCGGCTGAAGCGGCGGGCGCTGCTGACTTTTTCGCGAGCGGGGCCGGGAGGGCATGGGAGGGTAGCGGGATCAGCGGGCAGCGGCGCGGCCAGGACGGAGCAAGCAGCGTCAGTTCTTCAGCCGGTATCCGGTTTTGAAAATCCACCACACCAGGACCATGCAGACCACGAGGAAACCGAGCGTGATGCCGACGCTCAGGTCGACGCTGACGTCGGCGATCTCGTAAAAGCTCCAGCGGAAACCCGAGATCAGATAGACCACGGGATTGAGCAGCGTGATGGTGCGCCAGCCCGAGGGCAGCATGTTGACCGAGTAGAAGCTGCCGCCGAGGAAGGTCAGCGGCGTCACCACCAGCATCGGGATCATCTGCAGCTTTTCAAAACCGTCGGCCCAGATGCCGATGATGAAGCCGAACAGGCTGAACGTCACCGCCGTCAGCACCAGGAAGGTCAGCATCCACCAGGGATGATGGATTTGCAGCGGCACGAACAGCGCGGCGGTGGCGAGGATGATCAGGCCGAGAATGATGGACTTGGTCGCGGCCGCGCCGACATAGCCGATCACGATTTCCAGATACGAAATCGGCGCCGACAATATTTCATAGATGGTGCCGACGAATTTCGGAAAGTAGATGCCGAACGAGGCGTTGGCGATGCTCTGCGTCAGCACCGACAGCATCACCAGCCCCGGCACGATGAAGGTGCCGTAGCTGACGCCCTCGACCTCGGTGATGCGGGAGCCGATCGCGGCGCCGAACACCACGAAATACAGCGAGGTCGAAACCACAGGCGAGACGATGCTCTGCAGCAGCGTGCGCCAGGTGCGCGCCATTTCGAACAGATAGATGGCGCGGATCGCCCGGAAATTCATGGCGTCCTCACGAGGCTGACGAAGATGTCTTCAAGCGAGGACTGCCTGGTATCAAGGTCGGAGATGCGGATGCCGGCGTTACGGAGGTCGCTGAGCAGGCTGGTGATGCCGGTGCGGTCGCCCTTGGTGTCGTAGTCGTAGGTCACCGAGCGGCCGTCCTCGGACAGTTCGAGATGGTAGACAGCGAGCGAGTCGGGGATCGCGTCGATCTTGCTTTGCAGGTGCAGCTTCAGCTCTTTCTTGCCGAGCTTCTGCATCAGGCCGGCCTTGTCCTCGACCAGGATGATCTCGCCCTTGTTGATGACGCCGATGCGGTCGGCCATCTCCTCGGCTTCTTCGATGTAGTGCGTGGTCAGAATGATGGTGACGCCGGCGGCCTGCAGGCCCCGCACCACTTCCCACATGCCCTTGCGCAGTTCGACGTCGACGCCCGCGGTCGGCTCGTCGAGAAACAGGATCTGCGGCTCGTGCGACAGCGCCTTCGCGATCATCACGCGGCGCTTCATGCCGCCGGACAACGTGACGATCTTGTTGTCCTTCTTGTCCCACAGCGAGAGGTCTTTCAGCACCTTCTCGATATGATCGGGGTTCTTCGGCTTGCCGAACAGGCCGCGGCTGAAGCTGACCGTGGCCCACACCGATTCAAACGCGTCGGTATGCAGCTCCTGCGGCACCAGTCCGATCAGCGAGCGCGCGGCGCGATAATCCCGGTTGATGTCATAGCCGTTCACCAGAACCTGGCCTTCGCTCAAATTGGCGATGCCGCAGATGATGCTGATCAGCGTGGTCTTGCCGGCGCCGTTCGGGCCGAGCAGCGCAAAAATCTCGCCCTTGTTGATGTCGAGATTGATGCCGTTCAGCGCCTTGAATCCGGAGCCGTAGGTTTTCGATAAGATTCGAGACGGATATGATGGGGGACATCTGGAGCATGACAGTGTGAATTGGAAATGCAGGCAGCGATCAACGGGTGCTGCAGGCCTGATCTGAGGGCGGGTTCCCACAGATAGGAACTGACATGCGTCCGCGCAAGCTCGCGCAGCGGGGAAAAGGCGTCAGTCAGGGATCATTTCGGTGGAGCGGGCCAAGGGAAGGACCCACCCCGACAAAATATCGAAATCAACCCCATGCACAGTAGAAATCAGGCGGCCGGTCTCGCCGAATTCGACGTTTTGGCGAATGAAATCCGGACCGCTATTTCAACGCACTGCCAGCGCGGGCGCCTTGACGACGGGAAGGGCATCGCCGACGTTGCTGCGGGATTGATACGACTTCATGACGCCGCGCGATTTCTCGATGTTGAGGCGGCGAAATTCGTCTTCCAGGCCCTTCAGCTCCTTTGACGGGATACGGTGGTCCCTGGCGCCGAGAAACAGCAGGGACATCGTCGTCTCCCACGAGAAGCGCAACGCTCTGGCCAGGATCAGCAGTGTTTCCCTGCCGCTGTCCAGCATGGCGCGTTCGATCAGATCGTCCGGCAATGCGCACATCAGGGACAGGCCGATGGTGACTTCCTCGAGTTTACGGGCTCGCGCGTAGCCGCAGATGATCTTCTCGTTCAGCTTGCCCAGTTGATGCAGGGCCGTCACCGCGCGCTTTGCGACCTGATAGCTCTCCGACGACGGGACGAGCTTCGACTGCAGGTCGCCGGCGACGTTGGCCACCGTCGACTTGATTTGCCCGGCCATCTCGGGGCGCTCCTGCTGGAGCCGTTTTTTCACCTCGTCCGATGCCTTTGCGATCAGCTGCTCGAACATGTGCTTCGGGATATCCTCACGCCGGCCGAGCTTTTCGGCGAGAACAGAATCGTCTCCGGCGCGCTCGATCAGGCGCTGGAAGCCGACCTCCGAGAGCCGCGCGCCCTTGTTGGACGCGACGGAGGTCATGACTTCCTGGTCGCCGCGGGTGACGAGCACGTCCGTGACCATCTCGACCAGGGTTTCCCGTTTTGATATCGCCAGCAAATGCGGCTGGCTCTTGAGGCAGACGTTGGCGACCATGGCGTAGGGCTCAAGCCGTTCGGATTCCCTGAGAACGGGACCGGCGACGTCGATCGATTCGTCAAAGGCAAGCTTGTGGATGATGTTGACCGGTGCGTCGTCGAAATGAGCCAGCCGCTGCGCAAGCTGTGCGCGGGCCGCGACTTCGATCTCGTCCGCGAGCCGGCCGATGACGGCGCCGAAGGTCCAGATTTCATCTTCGCCGTAGCGGCCAGCGGTCATCAGATCGGTGGCATGCCACAACGCCCGCTCGCGGCTTTCCGGCGTTCCGCGCGAGACCGCCTCGTCGAGACCTTCGAGCAATGGATTTTGCTTGGTCATGTTTCGGTAACTCTGATTTCGTGGACCCAATCGGCCATTGGGTTGAATGCTACGCCGCCACCCGCGAGTTTTCCGTAAAAGTGGCGACTAAGTATTGTTTCTAAAAATTCGTTAAAATATCACGGAATTTATTAGTTTCCCCAGCCGGTGGGCCAGCGCAGAGAGCGCCGTTTTCGAGGGACTACACCCGCTCCACAAAACTATCGACCACCTTCTTCTCGCCGGCCTTTTCGAACGCGATCGTCAGCTTGTTGCCGTCGACCTTCACCACGTGGCCGTAGCCGAACTTCTGGTGGAACACGCGGTCGTCGAGCGAGAATTCGGAAACCGTGCCGGTGGATTTGGCGACCAGTTCGCCCTCGATCACCATCGGGCCGCGCTTGTTGCGCGAGAAGCCGCCGGTGTCGCCGCGCGAGCTGCCATAGGACGACTGGGTTTCGTCAAAGCCGCCACGGGCCTGTCCGCCACCGCCGCGATTCTTGGCGCGGTTGGCCTGGGCGCGCTGCCAGCCCGGGGTGGTGTAGCTGGAGCCGAAGGATTCGACGTTGTCAAAGCGCGAGGCGCCGTAACCACCGCTGCCGCCCCAGCCCGAGCCGCCTTTGGATTCCGTGATCTCGACATTCTGCGACGGCAATTCGTCGAGAAAGCGCGACGGGATCGTGGTCGACCAGGTGCCGTGAATGCGGCGGTTGGTGGCGAAGTATAATTTGGCGCGGCGACGTGCGCGCGTCAGGCCGACATGGGCGAGGCGGCGCTCCTCTTCGAGGCCGGCGCGGCCCTGTTCGTCGAGCGTACGCTGGCTCGGGAACAGTCCTTCCTCCCAGCCGGGCAGGAACACGTTGTCGAATTCGAGCCCCTTGGCCGAATGCAGCGTCATCAGAGACACTGCTTCTTCGTCAGGCCCGCCGTCGCGGTCCATCACCAGCGAGATGTGTTCGAGGAACCCTTGCAGGTTCTCGAACTCTTCCATCGAGCGGATCAATTCCTTGAGGTTGTCGAGCCGGCCCGCGGCGTCGGCGGAGCGGTCCTTCTGCCACATGTCGGTGTAACCGCTCTCGTCGAGCACGATCTCAGCGAGCTCTGTATGCGAAGTCACCTCGCGGCGGGCGCGCCAGCGGTCGAAATGCAGGATGAGCTCGCGCAGGGATCCGCGCGCCTTCGGCTTCAACTCGTCAGTCTCGACCACGGCGCGCGCGGCCTCGAACAGGGGAATGCGGCGCTTGCGGGCGTGGTCGTGCAGCATCTGCACGGTGGCGTCGCCGAGGCCGCGTTTGGGCACGTTGACGATGCGCTCGAAGGCGAGATCGTCGGCGGGCGAATTGATCACGCGCAGGTAAGCCAGCGCGTCGCGGATTTCAGCGCGCTCGTAAAACCGGGGACCGCCGATCACGCGATAGGACAGGCCGAGCGTGACGAAGCGATCTTCGAACTCGCGCATCTGGAACGAGGCCCGCACCAGGATCGCGATCTCATTCGAGATTCTCGCCGGCGCGCTGCAGCTCCTCGATCTCCTCGCCGATGGCGCGGGCTTCTTCTTCCGAATCCCATGAGCCGGTCACGGTGACCTTCTCGCCGTCGACATCTTCGGTGCGCAGCGTCTTGCCGAGCCGGCCTTCATTGTGCGCGATCAGGTGCGAGGCGGCGGCGAGGATGTGGCCGGTGGAGCGGTAGTTGCGTTCGAGGCGAATGACTTTCGCGCCGGGAAAATCGTGTTCGAAGCGCAGGATGTTGTCGACCTCGGCACCGCGCCAGCCATAGATCGACTGGTCGTCGTCGCCGACGCAGCAGATGTTTTTGAGAGGGGCGTTCGTCATTCCGGGTTGCGCGCCGGCGGTGGCAGGAGGAGCGCTTTCTGTCATTCCGGGATGGTCCGAAGGACCAGACCTCAGATGCGCACTGCGCATCGGGGAATCTCGAGATTCTACGATGTGCGATTGCACATCGGAGTTCGCATCTTCGATGCGCCCCGGAATGACATCAGCGTCCGTCGCTCCCGGAATGATCGCCGACAGCGGCGCGCCCGGTCGCGAAGGCGCCTGCGACAGCAGCCGCAGCCAGAGATACTGCGCGACGTTGGTGTCCTGATATTCGTCGACCAGAATGAACTTGAAGCGGTTCTGGTATTGCCGGAGCACGTCGGGGTGTTCGCGGAACAGCCGGATGTCCTCCAGCAGCAAATCGCCGAAATCGGCGGCGTTGAGGATCTTCAGCCGCTCCTGATAGCTGGCATAGAGTTTTCCGCCCTTGCCGTTGCCGAACACGGCGGCTTCGCCTGCGGGCACCTGCGCAGGCGTCAGACCTCGATTCTTCCAACCATCGATCAGGCCAGCCAGCATCCGCGCCGGCCAGCGCTTGTCGTCGATGTTCTCGGCTTGCAGCAATTGCTTCAGCAGGCGGACCTGATCGTCGGTGTCGAGCACGGTGAAGTTGGACTTGAGCTGCACCAGCTCGGCATGGATGCGCAGGATGCGGCCGCCGATCGAGTGGAAGGTGCCGAGCCACGGCATGCCTTCGACGGCCTGACCGAGCATCTGGCCGAGGCGGTGCTTCATCTCGCGCGCCGCCTTATTGGTGAAGGTCACCGACAGGATTTCATGCGGCCGGGCGCGGCCCTGGCTCAGGATATGGGCGATGCGGGTGGTCAGCACGCGGGTCTTGCCGGTGCCGGCGCCCGCCAGCACCAGAACCGGCCCGTCGAGCGAAACGACAGCCTCACTCTGCTCGGGATTGAGGCCGGTGAGATATTGCGGCCCGCCGGCCGCAGCTCGCGCACGCGCGGCGATGCCGCCAGCCGCAGGCTGGTGCTCGGGGACGCCGTGATGGGGCAATTTGCTCGGCTCGGTCATTCGCGAATCGTGTTGTCCCCACGATGGCACCGTGGGGCGATGAAGGGGAGCCTTCATAGCAGGGATTAAGGGCCATATAGGGCCTGTTCGGCCGTTTTGACAGGTTTTATCCCGGTGTTCTTGGCCGGCCTGTTTCGAGCCGTTCTTACGATTTGGTTCCGCGCGAATCGTCAAATTTCGCGGTTTCGCCGCCAGGAACCTTCGTTCCCGGCTCGGATTATTTCTGCAGTTGATGCGCAGCGGCCTCGGTCGCTGCCATCCGAGAGCGAAACGGAAAACAGAGGTCGTGTCATGCTGAGCTGGGTCGTTACGTTTTTGGTCGTCGCACTGATCGCAGGTATTTTGGGCTTCGGTGGCGTCGCCGGCGTCTCCATCGAAATCGCCAAGGCGATCTTCTTCATCGCCGTCATCCTGTTCGTGATCTCGGCTGTGGTCGGGTTGGCGCGCGGGCGCAGCAACGTCTAGCGGCTTCAGGCCATGACTGGCTACTTCGAGGGCATCGCGACCTTGCGTCCGGTGCCCTCGGGCCTCGGCGACGGTCGCGTGCTTGTCCACCACCGCCTGGATGCGGGCGCGGATATCGGACGGGAAACGGCGCGACCTTCCGCGCATTCATGTCGATGTGAACGGTCATGTTCTCCGAGGTGGCTGATATCCAGCCTTCGGTGGCGTGGCGCAATTCCTCGAATGTGTGGATGCGCTTTTCGTCGGACGCCAGCAGATAGACCGAAACCTGCACGGGATCGCCGAGGTGGATCTCGCGCAAATACCGCACATGGCATTCGGCGGTGAAGGTCGAGCCGTGGCGCTGCTTCATGTAAGCCGGCCCGATCCCGAGTTGCAGCCACATTTCATCGATCGCCCGGTCCATCATCACGTTGTAATAGGCCATGTTGAGATGGCCGTTGTAGTCGATCCATTGCGGCTCGATCTGCATCACCGACGACAGGAACGGGGCAGGCGGTAACGGCATATTCTTCAGGCTGTCTTCAGCGCCGGCGGCGATCGTCATCATCCGTTCCCAGGTTGTCTTGCCTTTGCTCTCTTGACCCCTTTTATATCCTTTGCCACGGTCGTCTCAAAGCCGGGAGGAATTTTGCGTGGCGATGACGATTTCGAACAATCCGAAGCGGCCGGAGCCGAAGGCGCTGGCCAGCGCCGTTGAGGCACTCGCGGCGCGGTTCGGCAACCGGCTGATCACCTCGCAGGCGGTGCGCGAACAGCATGCCCATACCACCACCTGGCTGCCGACCCAGCCGCCGGACGCCGTCGTGATGGCGCAGGAAACCGCCGATATCCAGGACGTGGTGCGGATCTGTGCCAAGCATAGCGTTCCCGTGATCGCGTTCGGCACCGGCACCTCGCTGGAGGGGCAGGTCAACGCGCCCGCCGGCGGCGTCTGCATCGACCTGCGCGACATGAACAAGGTGCTGGAAGTCCACGCCGACGATCTGGATTGCGTGATCCAGCCCGGCGTGACCCGCAAGGCGCTGAACGAGCATCTGCGCGACCAGGGCGTTTTCTTTCCGATCGATCCCGGCGCCGACGCCTCGCTCGGCGGCATGGCCTCGACCCGCGCCTCCGGCACCAACGCAGTGCGCTACGGCACCATGCGCGACAACGTGCTGGCGCTCAAAGTGGTGCGCGGCGACGGCGAGATCATCAATACCGGCACGCGGGCGAAGAAATCCTCCGCCGGCTACGACCTGACGCATCTCTTCGTCGGTGCCGAAGGCACGCTCGGGATCATTTCCGAACTCACGATCAAGCTGCGCGGCATTCCCGAAACGATCGCGGCCGCCGCCTGTTCGTTCGAGACCGTGCGCGGCGCCTGTCAGGCGACGATCCTCGCGATCCAGACCGGCATTCCCGTCGCGCGCATCGAACTGCTCAATGCCGAGCAGGTGCGGGCCTGCAATGCCTATTCGAAGCTGACCCTGCCGGAGACGCCGTTGCTGCTGCTGGAATTCCACGGCAGCGCCAACGATGTCGCCGAGCAATCGAAAAACTTCAAGGAGATCGCCGGTGAATGCGGCGGCGGCGAGTTCACCTGGACCACCCGGCCGGAGGATCGCACCAAACTGTGGCAGGCGCGGCACGACGCCTACTGGTCGGTGAAGGCGCTGCGCCCCGGCGCCGGCGTGGTCGCGACCGATGTCTGCGTGCCGATTTCGCGGCTGGCGGATTGCGTCACCGAGACCGAGGACGATCTGAGGCGGCTCAATCTGCTGTCGCCGATCGTCGGCCATGTCGGCGACGGCAATTTTCACTGCTCGCTGGTCTGCGATGTCGACGATGCCGACGAGATGGCGCGCGGCGAGGAGTTCATGCATCGCCTGGTCGAGCGCGCGCAGTCGATGGGTGGCACCTGCACGGGCGAACATGGCATCGGGCAGGGCAAGCAGAAATACCTCGAAGCCGAACTCGGATCGGAAGCAATCGACGCCATGCGTGCGCTGAAGGCGGCGCTCGACCCGCAGAACATCTTCAATCCCGGCAAGATCGTGCCGGCGGTCTAGCCTATCCCGTCATCCTGAGGAGCCGCGTAGCGGCGTCTCGAAGGATAGACGGCCCGTGACCACTCATCCTTCGAGGCTCGCTTGCACTCGCACCTACGGGTGAACGCAAGGCGTTCATCCCGGGGATGACGGTGTGAGCTGAGCCTCAGACTTTTCCGCCCAGTGCGTGGATCGCCTGATCCACGCTGTGGAACATGCAGGTCTTCGGCAAGATGTCGTAGAGCCCGAAGCGCTCGAAGGCTTGCTGGGCGCGGGTCGATTCGAGCCGCGCCATCGCGACCGTCACGCCATCGGCCTGGCATTGTCTGATGAGATCGAGCAGGATTTGCGCGGCCGTAAAATCGATCTCGACGATGCCGCTGGCTTCGATCACCAACAGCTTCGGCTTGGGCGTCGACGTGCCGACGACTTTCAACACATCGGCACGGAAATTATCGGCGTTGAGGAACGACAACGGGGCCTGCATTCCGACGACGGCGACGTCCGGGTGTCGCTCGCCGGCGATGTTCGGGTTGGCGGGCCACCAGATCGTGGTGCCCGGCACCCGATCGAACTCGATCAGCCGCGCCCGCGTCGTGGTCCAGATGCCGTGCAGCAGCGAGAACGCGATGCCGACGGCGACGCCCTGTTCGATCGGCAGTACGATGATCGCAGCCGCGGTTGCCACGATCAGCAGGAATTCGCTGAAGGATTCGCGAAAAATCGTGACGATCTGCTTCAGCCGGATGATGCGCAGCGCCACGAACAAAAGGACGCCGCCAAGGGCGGCTTCCGGTACGTGCTGCAGCAGCGTGGCGCCGAACGCCAGTAGCGCCAGCACGATCGCTGCCGCGAACAGCCCGGAGATCTGCGTGCGTCCGCCGGTCTCGGATACGATGCCGGTCCGCGGCGGACTGGCGTTGACCGGAAACGCGCCGAACAGGCCGGCGAGAATGCTGCCGGCGCCGGCGCCGAGAAAATCGCGATCGACATCGGCCGGTTTGTCCGGATCGGACAGGAAAGAGCGCGTGGTCGCGGCGGTCTGCACCATGACGACGATCGCGATCAGGAACGCCAGCGGTACCAGTTTTACCCAGCGTTCCGGGGCGAGATCCGGAAACGAGGGCGTCGGCAGCGTTCCCGGCACGGTGCCGACCACGCTGACGCCCTTGCTCTCGAGATGACCGAAAATGACGGCCAGCGTTGCCCCGACCAGACCGATCAGCGCGCCGGGAATTTTTGCACTGATCTTTTCGGATCCGGCGACGACGGCGAGCACGCCGAAACCGATGCAGAGCGTGTAAAAATTGCTCTCGCCGAGATGTTGCGCGAGCACTGCGATCTTATCCAGCGTCGGTCCCTTCGGTGACGGCAGCCCGAGCACGCCGGGCATTTGCGAGACCAGAATGTGCACGGATATGCCGGCGAGGAAGCCGACCGTCACCGGCGTCGACAACAGATTGGCGATCCAGCCGAGCTTGAACGTGCTGCCCAGCACGAGGATGACGCCGACCATCAGCGCCAGCGCAACGGCGAGCGCCTGATATTCCGGTGTGCCCGATGTCGCCATCAGCGCCAGGCCGCCGGCGAAGATCGGCGTGATGGTGGAGTCCGCGCCGCAGGACAGGAAGCGGTTGCTGCCGAGCATGGCAAAGCCGAGCGATCCCGCCATGAACGCGAAGAAGCCGATCTGCGGCGAGAAGCCGCCGAGCCGCGCGGTCGCCATCTGCTCGGGGATCGCGATCGCTGCCAGTGTCAGCCCCGCGATCAGGTCGCCGGGCAGATTGCCCGGGCTGAAGGCCTGAAGCGAACGGAAGATCGGCCAGTTGGCTTTCCTGGAAGTACTCTCAGTCATCGTCCCGGCTCTCTGCGCAGCAGCAAGTCAGGGAACATTCCGATATCGCGCGCCTAAAAGCCAGCGGTGCGGAGCAGCTAATGCGTGCTGCGCGTGCGAACGACGAACGCTATCCGGCGTGCCGCTCGGTGATGGCTTTGCGGATCGCCGCCAGCGGCGCGCTGTCGTCGAATTCGAGGCTTTCTCCCTGCGATTTCAGCCCGAGCTCACGCCACAGCGCCGCGAGGTCGGGGGTTACCGGTTTCGGTCCCATCTCGTTGTGGAGCTTTGTCAGCACATCGACGCCGACGGCTTTGTCAGCGGTCGAAAGCACGCGATCGAGCGACCAGTCCTGTTCATGGTTGCCGCCGGCGGCGAGCACGCCGCGCATTGCGTCCTGCAGGCCGAGGCGATTGTTGGTGCGCTGGCGGATCTGGATGTCGGCGAGCAGGCAGAACATTGCGCCGCCCCAATATTTGCGGCCCCAGGTGTCGGTATTGTCCAAGCCCTGATCGCCGCTCTCCGGCAGGCCCTTGGACATGTCGCGCATCATGTCGCGCCAGACCATGTTCGCCGGCATGTCGCCCGCCTGTACCCGCGCGATCGGCTCGACATAGACCGCCAGTCCTTCCGACAGCCAGCCATAGCGCTGGTCGAGATCGGGCAGGGCGGTATGCACCATCTCGTGCACCATGACCCAGTCGCGCCGCAACACTTCCTCGGTGGAGTCGCGGCCAAGCGGGATACGAATCGCGGCGCCGCGATAGCCCCATGTGGTGCCGCCGCGAATCCGGCCGCCATCGACCGGCACCAGCAGCAGCCGCAACGATTTGACCGGAAACCGTCCGTAATAAGTCGAGACCGCCTTGGCCGACATCGTGATCCAGTCCAGCACCTTTTCCCTGGGCAGGGCGATGTCGCCGGGCGCGAATGCGACATGGATGCTGCTGCCTGCGATTTCGAGATCGGTCTTGGGCAGCCGGTCGAAGGCATCGTAGGGCATGCGGTCGCCGCGCATATATTCCGACTGCGCGTCGGCCCGGAAGGAGATGGCGCTGGCCAGCATGGCCGCGATGACGCCGCCGGCGACGACCCAGCGAAAGGTCGTGGTGCTCGTCATCGCAACAGGCTTTGCATCGTGCCTGACCCTTGCTCGGCGGCAACGGGCTTCGCGACGAAAGCTGCGACGTGCTCGTTGAGATCGTCGAGCATGGCGGTGAGCAGGATATCGCCCTTGGCTGACGTCGCCAGTGTCGGATCGCCGTAGCTTCCGGAGCGGCTGTAGTTCGGCGAATTCGGGTCCGACGGCGTCAGCGGTCCGGGCGTGTCCTTTGTCACGGCCTGGCTCGCTTCAGCGCGCTTCATATCGACGAGGTGCGGCACCAGCGCCAGCATCAGCGAGGTCTCGAGTTCGTCCGCATGAGTGCCATGGCTCTGTTGTGCCAATTCCCTGGCGACACGGGGATAGCGCGGCCCGCCGTGAATCCACAAATGCTTCACGCTGACGGCATCGAGACGCGCCAGCGCGCGATCGACCGGGGCCAGCGTGCTGATTCCGGTATTGAGCACGAGCAGCTTTCGGCACCCGCCGCGAAGAATTTCCGCTGCGATCTCTCGCACGAGTGCCTCGAATGTCGATGCTGACAGGTTGCTGCTTCCGGCATACTCGACGAAGGCCGGATAATGGCCGTAAGTCAGCGTCGGCCAGATCAGCGCATCGACAGGCCTGGCGATCCTGGCTGCGAGCCATTCGGCCTGAAGGCGGTCGGTGTTGAGCGGAAGGTGGAGTCCGTGCTGTTTGGCGGCAGCACCAATCGGCAAGATCGCCGGCGCGCCGTCATGGATGCGCCGCTTGACCTCGTCCCACGTCAATCGTTCGATGAAGTGGCGATCGGTGTTCGCGACCATGGCCGGCCTTTCATAGCGTTTTCGAGCGAAGTGGGCACCGGTTAGCATGAAGAAAACGCGTCAAATAAAAGAGCCTATATGCCGACGGAAACATCAGTCAAAAGTCCCGATGTGATCCAGCCGTGCAGATAGCCCGCGCCGCGCGCCGCTGCGCCGTCGGGATCGTCATAGGTTGCCAGCATTTCGCAGAGCACGCCGAACGGAACGCCGTTGGCAGCTTCATCCCATATCATGGCTTCCTCGGTCGGAAGCTCGCGGAACATCGGCGTGGTATCCTGGCGCCAGATCAGGAGACGCGACGGTTCTTCCAGGACTTCAACATCCGGCGGAGTCTCTTCGTGCTTCAGTGCCAGCCAGATCGCTGACGCGTTGGTCGCCAGATCCAGCCTGAAGGCGCCGGGGTGCGGAGCAAATTCGAGATCGGGCCACGCCTCGGGCGCGAAACCGGCCATGGCGGAGAGGTCCACCACCGGAGCTTCCACGGCATCGAAGGCGTCGTTGAGGGTCTTTTCCAGCGCGGCCAGGTCGGCAAGTATCGGATGATCGCTGTACGGCGCCACCGATTTCAGGAAGTCGGGCAGGCCTTGCGAGAACCAGCGCAGGTTCGGGTGCTCGGAAGGATGCGCCTTGACGTAAGCATATCCCATCTCGTCGAACATCTCGTCGCCGAGATAGAGATGCAGCAACTCATGATCGTTGCGCATCGCCTCGACCAGCCGCGAGCCATAGGCATAACGGTAAACGCCGAACAGCGTATCGCGCTTCTCGCGGGGGCTGTCGAGAATTTCCGCCAGCACCGTATCGTCGCCGCCGAGGATGCCGCGCTGAAATTCAGCCTGCTGCCGGGCGAAGTCGCTCATCTCGGATGAGTTACTCATCCCGCGTGCTTGCCTGTCGCCGGCAACACCTGGTCCGCGATCTCGCGCGTCCGTTTGACTTCCTCGAGCAATTCATCGAGCGGCGGAATGTTGTCGTCGCGCTCGATCATGGTCGAGACCCGGCCAAAACGCTTCAGGGCTGCGACATAGAGATCCCAGACGTCCTCGCAGACCGGATGATCATGGGTATCGATGATATGGGTGCCCATATGGCTGTGGCCCGCCATGTGAAACTGGACCACGCGATCCCCGGGAATCCCGTTGAGGAAGGTCATGGGATCGTAGCCGTGGTTGAAGGCGCTGACATAGACGTTGTTGATATCGAACAGGAGCCAGCAGCCGGAGCGGCGCGACAGTTCGGAGAGGAATTCCCACTCCGTCATTTCGGAATTGTTGAACTGGACGTAGGTCGAGACATTCTCGAGCACGATGGCGCGGCCGAGGAAATCCTGCACCAGCTGAACGCGGCTGACGACGTGATCGAGCGCTTCTGACGTGTAGGGGATCGGCAGCAGGTCGTGCAGGTTCTTGCCGTGTACGCCGGTCCAGCACAGGTGGTCCGAAATCCATTTCGGCTGGACTCGCCCGGCGAGGTCTTTCAGCCCCTGCAGATATTCGAAGTTGGGCGGGGCGGTGGAAGCGATCGACAACGACACGCCGTGCATCACGACGGGATAGCGCTCGCAGATCCGGTCGAGGGTGCGAAGCGGTCGGCCGCCGGGGACCATGTAGTTTTCGCTGATGACCTCGAACCAGTCGATATCAGGATCGCCATTGAGGATTTCGTCGTAGTGCTGGTGACGAAGTCCGAGACCGAAACCGAGAAAAGGCGGCTTGGCCGATTGCATCGGGCGGTCCGCAAGCGCCGTCGCCGAACTGCCTGGCAATTTGCTTGCGACGTTCATGTCGTCTCCGCTCGCATGTCGTCTCCGCCCGAACGGCACCGCCAAAATGAGGCGGCAAGCCCAAATCTGGCGATCAAATTATCACGGAAATGAGGCCCGGCCTACACCGGGCCCCGTTCCGTAAGGCCGTCGACTTACGCCGGCTCGTACTTGCCCTTGGCGGCGTCGCACTTTTCTTTCGTCATGGCCGAGAAGCCCTGACCCTTGCAGGCGTTCTGGCCCTTGCAGGCATGGTTGCCGCCCTTGCAGGCGCTCTGGCCCTTGCAGGCGTTGGCGCCGACGCAGTGGCCTTCGCCGGCGGCATAGGACACGGTCGACATGGTGGCGCCGGCCAGGAACAAAGTGGCTGCAGCGGCGGCAATGGCAGCGCCGGACTTCGAAGTCATCTTCATGAGTATCTCCTCCAAAGAGCGTGATGGTGCATCGCCTGCGAGCCGCGATCGTTCCGGCTCAAGACTGCACCCACAGACAGCTACGTGTTTGGTTCGATTTGGTTACACGGCCGGCTAAATTATTTTTAATGATTGGCCGGGACGACAGCGGATCGAAAGGCGCCGAAACGATAAGGGCCCGGCATCGCTGCCGAGCCCTCGTCGCATCAGGACAATCAGCCCTTGACGTAAGAGCCGCCCATCGACGTGCACTTGGCCTGCGTAGCCATCGAGAAGCCGGTGCCCTTGCAGGCGTTCAGGCCCTTGCAGGAATTGGCGCCGCCCTTGCAGGCGCTCTGGCCCTTGCAGGCGTTGCCGGCCATGCACTTGCCCTGCGCGGCGTTTGCCGTGCTCGAGGTGGTCGTGGCAACAGCGCCGGCGAGGAACAGGGTGGCGGCTGCGGCGGCGAGCGTGGCGCCGGACTTGGAATTCAACTTCATGACGATCTCCTCGATGATTGTTTGAAGACAAGATGTGACGCCGTGGGCATCCGGTGATCCCAGGGATGATCCGAGGGATCACGGACCCGCACAACGCAGGGGAAGTACTGGAAAGCAATCAGACCGCGGCGGCTGCGCCGGAGGACGTATCCTCCGCGGCTTGGTTCCTCATCCAGAAAGAGCTACGGGGCATCGGGCGATTTGGTTACAGAGTTTCGAAAGAAAATTTTCTTTTTTCGGACTTGGACGACCCGTCCATGTCTAACCCCGCGCGCTCCGGAGTATTTCGTTGCGCGGCCGGGACGACGGCCCGGGGCTGCCGTTGAGGAAACCACGCCGCTTCAATCGATTAGATCGAATTCCAGTCGTTTCGTTGCGGCGCACAAAGCATTTAGTTCAGCGCCGCCCGCGCAGGCTTCAGCTGCGCCATCTGCTTCACCGTGGCCTGCAGTTCCTCGGCGTTGAAGGAGGGGAACGAGCAGATGCGGTTGCTGCAGGCAAACGCGGCCGCCTCGCCGAGGTCGGGATATTCGACATCGGGATTGGGCAATTTGCCTTCGCGCAAATCCAGCCATTCGAGGCGCTTGTAGCGGGCCGGGAGCGCGCGCGCGAACGCGTGCAGGGCCTGCGCCTTCGGATCGTCCTTGTGTCCGACAATTGTCATATGGGTCGGTTCGAGCGCGAGCTCTTCGTCGGCCAGCAATACGCCGGGCAGGGGGCGGGGCATTTCTGCCGCGGCGCTGGCGAGGTAGCGCATCGCATGCGAGGCCAGTTCACGGTAGCTCTCAGTGCCGTAGTAACGGTTGAGCAGGTTCATGAAGCGAGCAACCTGCACCTGATCGTCCATCAGTTTGGCGGGTTTGGCGAGCACGCCGGTTTTGCCTTCGGACGTTTTCGAGGTCACGAAGCCGCCGGCCTCATCTCGAAAACTGGCGACGAAATCGCCGGCTTTGGCGGCGGCGGCGAGCCAATCGCGGTTTCCGGTGGCGGCGTAGAGATCGAGGAAGGCCTGACCCATCGCCAGCGTGTCGCCGAGGAAAGGTCCGCCGCGATCCTTGTCGCCATGGCGGAATCCGCCGTTTGGCAGCGCGCGGTTGTCGATCGCCCATTTTGCCGCGCGCACCGCGATATCAAGCACCTTGGGATCGTTGGTGACGTCGTAATAGGCTGTGAGCCCCGAGATCGCCCAGCCGTTTTCGCGCGCGTACAAATTCTTGTCGATCCGCGGCATGCCGAGCTTGCGGCGTTCGCCGTCCGACAGCGCGTAATATTTGTGGCCGTCGGTATCGTGATCGAGGTCGGCGTCCTGGCTGACATAGAACGCGCCGTCGGGACTGGCGAGGAAGGCCGCGAGATAGCGTTCGATGTCGCGGGCAGCGGCGAGGTATTTCGGGTCCTTCCACAGCGCATAGGCCTGGCTGTACTGCCGCAGATATTGCGCCTGGAACGACATGATCTTTTCGAAATGCGGATGGCTCCAGGAGCCGGCTTCGGAATACTGGAAGACGCCGCCCCAGACCGGATCGATCAGCGCAACGGCGGCATCCAGCGTCTGCCGCGCGCGTTTGGTGGCGGTCGCATCGCCGGCCTCGGCGCGGGTGATCGCGAGGTCCATGCTGTCGGCATCGATATATTTCTGGTTCTCGCCCCAGCCGCCGAGTTTTTCCTCGTAGGATTCGTCGTAGTTCTTGGTCAGCTCCGCACGTGCTTCCTTGTTGAGGAAGGCCGAAGCCGACGGTTTGACCTCAAAGGCTTCGCCGACCGAGGGGCCCGGCGAGGGATCGTCGATGATGGCCTTGAGCAGCGCCTGCATTCGCTCCGGCTCGATGTATCCCCTGATCTTGGCGATCTCGGTGCCGTCGGGGCCGAACACGATCGTCGCCGGCCAGCCCCAGTCGCCGTAGCGGCTCGACAGATCGGGGTTGGCATCCTGGTCGACACGCACCGGCAGATATTTCGAGGCCAGCAATTCCTGGACTTGCGGGTTCGCGTAGGTGGTCTTTTCCATGACGTGGCACCAGTGGCACCAGACCGCCTCGAGATCGAGAATGACGAAGCGCTTTTCGCTCGCCGCGCGGGCGAACAGATCGTCGTCCCAGCCGCTCCATTTTGGCCCGTCCGCGGCGAGTGACGGGGATGCCGTAAACGCGGCAATGGCGATGGCGGCAATGCGGACGAGTTTCATGGTGGCTCCCGGAGCGCTGTTGTTGCGAGAGCTACGGGCGCCGAAAAATCCCGGCTCAGCTTTTCGGCGATGTCACAGGATCGTGAGAGCGGATACCGGTTCGTACGAACCGGTATCCTCCTTGTTTGTTTGACGCGTTTTCTTCACGCGAACCGGTGCCCACTTCGCTCGAAAACGCTATGTCTCAGGTCGATTTCTCTGGATGCCCGGTCATATTCACCAGCAGACGATCGAGCGAAGCGGCGCCGGGGCCGACGATGGCCAGCCACATGAAGGCGGCGAAGTAGGTCATCTCCTCGAAACCGAGCAGTGTTTCCAGCGAATTGACATCGCCCCATTTCGCCGACTTGATCGCGACCAGCATGACGACCGCCAGCATCGCGGCGGGGATTCGCGTGAACAGGCCGAGGATCAGCATGACGCCACCAAAGCATTCGACGCCCGAGACGAACGGCGTGAGAATCTTTGGGAAAGGGATGCCCCAGCCGATAAAATTCTCGGTTACCTGCGCCAGGTTGGTCAGTTTGCCCCAGCCGGTGAGCATAAAAGTGTAGCCGACGATCAGCCGCATCAGCAGTGGTCCGGCCCAGGGAAAATACGACGCGATCTGCGCGGGCAACAGAATCAGAAGATTGACGAGAAAATTCATGCGAACCCCCCTTTAAATATTGTGACCGGAAACCGCGGCCTGCGGCTTCTCAATCCAGTGCAAACGAAAAAACGCCGTTACCGACGACGGCAATCGGCTCTCGGCAGGAGTTTCGCAATGGCCGGCCCGCTTGTTACGGGGCCTTAGCCGAAATTTTGCAGTGCGGGGAAAGTCTCGAGCAGCCAGATGCTGATGCTGGAGACGGCGCCGGTCAAGAAGCCAATGCCGGTGATCACCATCAGGACGCCCATGGCGCGCTCGACGGTGTCGAGATGTCGTTTCATCCGGGCGAACAGCGAAGAGAACTGTTCGACCATGAAGGCAGCCAGCAGGAACGGGATTCCGAGCCCGGCGGAATAGACCGCCAGCAGACCCGCGCCCTTGGTGACGGTGGCTTCCGCGGCCGCGATCGACAGGATCGCCGCCAGGATCGGCCCGATGCAGGGGGTCCAGCCGAAGGCGAAAGCGAGCCCCATGACATAGGCGCCCCACAGCCCGACCGGTTTGGGCGCCGTCAGGCGGCCTTCGCGCATCAACAGGCCGATGCGGGTCAGCCCAAGGAAATGCAGGCCCATGATGATGATGACGATGCCAGCGACGATGGACAATTCTGCCGACCATGCGCGGATCAGGCCGCCGATCAGGGAGGCGCTGGCGCCGAGCGCCACGAACACCGTGGAAAAGCCCAGCACGAACATCACAGCCGCACTCATCACGGCGCGCTTGGAGGTCTGGGTCGACTCGTCGTTGGCGACATGCTCGATGGTCGCGCCGGTCAGGTAAATCAGGTAGGGCGGCACCAGCGGCAGCACGCAGGGCGACAGGAAGCTGACGAGACCGGCAATCAGAGCCGCCGGGATGGAAACATCGTGCATTGCGTGACCTTCGAGAACTGCGGCAGAGAACCACGGCAGGGCATAGCGCCGTCCTGGCTTGTACGGAACAGGCAATCCCAAGGTTTCGTCGCGTTCGCCTTCAACTCCGGTCACAGGGCCGTGTCCGGCACGCCGGAATCAGGCAGGGATGGCGCTGGCGGCGAAACAAACGCTAATATTGTTCCGTACTGCAGTCACCAGCCCGCCAACCAGGACCCCCATGCGCATCGGCATCCGCAGCGCCATTTCAGCCCTCGTGCTGACCTCCATCGTGGTCAGCGCCGTCGGCGTGCATCTGCTGTGGTGGCGCACCGCCCAGAAGGTCAGCCAGACCCTGGCCGACACCATCAACGACCAGATCGTATCCGCGGTCGGCGACGAGCTGCAGTCGATCACCACGGAAGCGCGCTCGTCGATGATGGCGGTGCGGACGCTGCTGGTCGGGAAAGTGTTCGATCCCCGGGAGATGCGGAAGCGCGAATTCGTGTTCCAGTCGCAACTGCTGTCGCAGCCGACCATTTCCTGGGTGGCATTCGCCTGGCCCGACGGATCGTTCTACGCTGGCCACAAGCTCGGCGATGCCGTGATCGAAATGATCGAGATCGGCGTCGACCGCAAGATGCGGATCGATCGCTATGAATTCGCCGGCAACGATCTTCAGCTCAAGAGCCGCCGGATGGAAGACACAAAATATTCAGTCGCCGGCCAGGAATGGTTCAAGGTCGCGATGGAAAGCAACGACGAGCACTGGTCGACATTTTCAGCGCTTCCGACCGGCGAACGGCCGGCCGCCGCCTTCGCGGCGCCGATCGAAATCGACGGGAAGCCTGCCGGTGTGATTGCGATCATCATCGAGCTGACGCGGGTTTCGAATTTCCTGTCGCAGCTCACGGTCGGGAAATCCGCCGGCGCGTTCATTCTCGAACGCGACGGTCGCGTGGTCGCGTCCCCCGATCCCGACGCCAACGAGGTGATGGCGCTGAAGACCGATCATCCGCTGTTTCCGGTGGCGGTGGACGCGATCCGGCAGGCCGGCAAGGCCTACGATCCCGGCGAAGGCGAGGCGTTTCATTCCCAGGTGACGCGGGACGGCAAGGCCTATCAGGCGGTGCTGACGCCGATCTCGTTTCCGGGCTGGTCGCTGGTGACCGTGGTGCCGGAGTCGGAATTTCTCGGACCGGTGCAGATGACGATCCGGAAATTGCTGATCGGTCTTGCGTTCCTGATCGTGTTTGCCGGGCTGCTGTCGGCGTGGCTGGCGCAGCGGCTGATCGCTGCACCGCTGATCAAGGTGGTGGGCGAGATCAGGCATGTCGAGCGTTTCGATCTGGATAAAGTGGAGCGGCATCCGTCGCGGCTGACCGAGATCGAGAATCTCTCCGGCGCCATCGGCGACATGGCGCAGGGGCTTGCCGCGTTCCGAAAATACATTCCGGCCGATCTGGTGAAGCGGCTGATCAGCGACGGCAACGGCGCGCGGCTCGGCGGCGCGGTGCGGCCGATGAGCGTGATGTTCATCGATCTCGCAGGGTTCACCGGCATGTCGGAGCGGCTCGGCGATCGCATCATTCCGCTGCTGTCGCGCTATTTCGACAGCGTCTCGACGCAGATCCAGAACCAGGGCGGCACCATCGACAAGTTTATCGGCGATGCCGTGATGGCGTTCTGGGGGGCGCCGGCGCCCAATCCGGATCACGCCGCCGATTGCTGCCGCGCGGCGCTGGCGTCGCAGCGCGCGGTCGCGGAGGCCGGCCTCGTCGACGACCACGGCCAGCCGGTCAAGATTCGCATCGGCATCAATTCCGGCGATATGCTGGTCGGCAATATCGGCTCGGAAGTCCGGCTCAATTACACCGTGATCGGCGACGCCGTGAATATTGCGAGCCGTCTGGAGAGCACCAACAAGGTCTACGGCTCCACCATCATCATCGGACCGGAAACGCGCCAGTCTGGCCGGGGACCGCATCGTCGTGCGCGAACTCGACCGGCTTGCGGTCTATGGCCGCGCCGGCGGCCTGCAGATCTATGAACTGCTGGGCATGGCCGGCGACTTCGATGGCGCGCTCGACTGGGTGGCCTCCTATGAAGCCGGCCTCACGGCCTGGCGCGCCGGCGATTTTGCGGCCGCGATCGGCTCGTTCGAGAAGGTGCGGGAAGCTCGTCAGGACGATGCCGCGTCGACGCTGATGATCAACCGCTGCAAGCACCAGATCGAGAATCCCTCCGACGAGGATTGGGACGGAACGACGGTGGCGCGAACCAAGTAGGCGGCGAGGGCGCCGGTGCGCCGTCGTCAGATCATGTGCAGCATTTTCGGCGCGACCAGGCTGAACCAGGGAACGAAGGCGACCAGCAGCAGGCCGATGACGACGACGACCAGATACGGGATCATGTGCCGGCTGGCGTTTTCCATGGTGGTGTCGCAGATCGAGCAGGTCACGAACATGCCGACGCCGATCGGCGGCGAGAACGCGCCGAGCCCCATCGCGATGATCATCACGATGCCGTACTGCAGCGGATCGATGCCGAACTGGGCCGCCATCGGCAGCAGCAGCGGGCCGAAGATCAGCAGCGCCGGCAGGCCCTCGAGCAGCGCGCCCATCACGACCAGCGTCACGATCGTGGCGATCATGAACAGCGTCGCCGATCCGTGCAACGTCGTGAACAGCGCTGCGATCTTTTGCGGCATCTTGGCGATCGTCAGCGACCACGAGAAGGTGCTGGCCGTGCTGGTGATGAACAGCACCATGCCGGCCTGCGCCGCCGTGTTGACCATCACGCGCCAGAATTGCCGCCCCGTCAGCGAGCGGTAGACGACCATCGACAGCACCAGCGCATAGATCACGGCCGTCGACGATACTTCGGTCGGCGTCGCGACGCCGCTGACGATGCCGCCGATCAGGATCACCGGCGCGACCATGGCGGGGATGGCGTCGAGGCCGGCGCTGACGAATCTCGCGCAGCGAATGCTTCTTCGGCACGCCGGCCCGGCCGCGCGACCGGACATAGATCAGCAGCATCAGGCACAGCGCGATGACGGCCGCCGGCAGCAAGCCCGCGACGAACAGGCTGCCGATCGACAGCGAGGTGACGGAGGCCAGCACCAGCATGGCGATGCTGGGCGGCACGGTTTCGCCCATCACGGCGCAGGTGGCCAGCACCGCGGCGGTCTCGCCGGGATCGTAGCGTTCGCGGCGCATCACGTTCTTCATCGTCGTTCCGACGGCGGCGACGTCGGCGACCTTCGACCCGGAGATGCCCGACATGATGTACATCGAGACGACGATCACCTGCAGCATGCCGCCGCGAAATCGTCCGACCAGCGTGATGACGAAATCGGTGAGCCGGCGGCTCAGGCCGCCCTCGGTCATCACATAGCCGGCCAGAATGAAGAACGGGATCGACAGCATCACGAAACTGCTGATGCCGCCCTGCATGTTGATCGGCACCACCGACAGCGGAATGGTGTGCGACGTGTGGAGATACAGCAGCGTCGTGATCAGCAGCACGAAGCCGATCGGCACGCCGAACAGCAGTTGCAGGACGAAGACGACAAACGCGGCGGGCAGCGCGTAGTCGCGCACCTGCGGCCCCAGCATCGACGACAGCATCAGGATGGCGCCGACAGCGCAGGCGGTCACAAGAACGGTGATAACGGCCAGCCGCGTCGGCTGAGCGAAAGCGCGCGCTGACCGCGAAGTAGGCCAGCAGCGCCATCCCGACAATCATCGGCACTGCGAACCAGATCGCGCTGATGCCGAGATACGGCGTCCGCTCGTCCCAGCGCGACAGCATCATCTCCCAGGCGAGCCAGCCGCCGACGATCGCCATCGCGAATACCTGCCAGCAGCGCGAAGGCCGCGATCGGCGCATGCCAGCGCTGCGGCAGCCGGTCGATGAAGGCATGCAGCGCCATGTGCTCGTTGCGCGGATAGGCGATGGCGCCGCCGATGAAGGTCATCACGACCAGCGCCAGTTCGCCGATCTCGAGGCTCCACAGCAGCGACGTGTCGAACAACGAGCGCGAGATCACATTGCCGAACATCGCGACCAGTTCGCCCGCCAGCGCCACTACGACGACGATTTCGGCGACCTGCTCGACGAAGTCGGAACGGTGCGCGGCTTTGTTCCGGCGATACCGACAGGCTGCTTTCGAAAGCGTCGGCATCGGTGATGGCGGCAGCTTCGGGATTGGTCACGGCGGGCTCCGGCAGCGAACGGCGGCGTCCGCCCCGCATTTCAGGGCGGCGCGCGCGACGCTGGAACGTTACTTCACGGCGTCGATGCTGGCCAGCAGGTCGGTCAACTCCATGCTCTTGGCGAACTCGGCAATGACGGGCTTGGTCGCCGTCTTGAACGGCTCCTTGTCGATGGCGTTGAATTTCACGCCGAGCTTGCCCTGCATGTCCGCTTCCGCCGTCACGTTGGCTTCGACTTCGGCGCTGCGTTCCACCACGGTGGCTTCCTGCGCCGATTTCAGCACGATCTGCTGCAGGTCCGGCGGCAGCTTGTCGAACGTCTTCTTCGAGATGAACAGCGGCCGCACCGTGAATTCGTGCTCGGTGCGGGCGATGAACGGCGCCGGTTCGTAGAATTTCATCTCGCGCACGGCGACCGATTCGTTTTCCATGCCGTCGACCACGCCGGACTTCATGGCGAGATAGGTTTCCATGAAGGCGATCGGCGTCGGCACGGTGCCGACGGCCTTCCAGGCATTGACCTTGAGCGGGCTGGAAATCAGCCGAAGCCGAAAGCCCTTCAGGTCGTCGATGCTGTTGACCGGCTTCTTGGTCGACAGCACGTTGCGGGTCGAGCCGCCCCAATAGCCGATGATCTTCAGGCCGGTCTTGTTCTCGATCAGCTGGGCGTAGGCCTTGCCCGGCTCGCCATCGAGCGCGGCCTGCCAGTGGGCATAGTTGCGGAACAGGAACGGCAGCGCGAAGAAATCCAGCTCCTTGGCGAACGGCGCGCCCGCCGACGGATCGGAGATGACAAGATCGAGCGAGCCGTCCTTGACGAATTGCAGCGTCTGCGCCTCGCTGCCGAGAATGCCGCCGTTGAAGATGTCGATCTTGATGCGGCCCTTGCTTTCCTCGTCGACGCGCTTGGCGAAAAACACCAGCCCCTTGTTCCAGGGATGGTCTTCCTTGAAATAATGCGCCGCGCGCAGGCTGAACTGCTGGCCGAAGGCGGGCTGTACGATGCCGAGCGCCGCAACGGCGAAACCCAGTGCGGCAATGGTTCTCTTGATTGGCAATTTATCCTCCCCGTTTTTCATTTCTTTTCCCGACCGGCTTTTGCGCGCCACGTTAGCGTCGCCGCCGCGATCATTTTGGGCATAATGTCATACAAGATTGGCCGGCACAATGACCCCTCGGCCGGGATCGTGCGATCGGGGAAGGGCAGTCGGCCGGCGGGCCGGGGGGTGACCCGCTTACGTCTTCGGCTTCGCGCGGCGAACTCGCGGCCGCGAATCTTGACCAGGTCGTCGGCGGAATTTTTCAGCAGGATCGTCCGTCGCCTCACGCGCGGCTTCGGCATTGCGCGTCGCGATCGCCTCCAGCACGGCGTGGTGCTCGACCAGGGCGCGCGCGCGGTGCGAGCCGCGGGCAGCGATGGTAAAACTCTGGCGCAGGGTGATGTCGAACATCTGCGCGATCGGCCAGAAGAACTCGTTGCGGGTCGCAAAATAGATCGCCTGATGAAAGGCGATGTCGGCGACGACGAATTTTTCGTTGACCTTGGCCGCCGCCATGCCTTCGTAGGCCGCCGTGATCAGCGCGAGGTCTTCTTCGCCGGCGCGGGTCGCCGCCAGCGCCGCGGCCGCCGGTTCGACCGCGCAGCGCAGCTGAAACAGCTTTGCAAGGTAGCTGTCCATGTCGGAGGTTTCGAGACGCCAGCGCAGCACGTCCGGATCGAGCTGGTTCCATTGCTGCGGCGGGCGAACGCGTGTTCCGCTCTTGGGGCGCGATTCGACCAGGCCCTTGCCGGTCAGGGTCCGGATCGCCTCGCGCACCACGGTGCGGCTGACATCCATCATCTCGCAGATCTGCATTTCGGACGGCAATGTCTCGCCGACGCCGACATCGCCCCGCACGATGCTGATCCCGACCCGGTCGGCGACCTGGCTGTGGACGTTGCGGATAATGGCGCTGGAGGTTTCAAACATCAGAAGGCCTTCTGGAACGTCGAAAGGGTGAAGCGGCCACCCTCGGTTGATGCCGTCAAATTTCTTGCCGCGATTTTTTTGTCGACGTGCCGTGGGGGCAAACAGCCGTTCTTGCCAAAGCCGTTTCTTTAGTCATACAATATACTCAGTCGACTGCCAAGTTCCGCCGCAACAAGACGGCGGGACAAGAAAAATTCGTTTCGGGGAGAAGCACCATGAGGTCGAAGCCGATCAATCGTCGCGTCGTTCTGCAATCATCGGTCGCCGCGGCCGCGTGGCTTGCCGCAGCACCAGCCCTGATCGGGCGGGCGGAGGCCGCGACGCTGAAACTGAAGTGTTCGTCGTCGCTGCCGAACGATCCCAAATACGCCAACGGCCGCGTCTACTACGACAATCTGGTCAAGAGCCTGAAGGCCAACGGCCTCGGCGAACAGATCGAAGTCACGTTCTTCCCCGACAACCAGCTCGGCCAGGAAATCGACGTCATCAATTCCGTCAAGCTCGGTGTCATCGACCTGATGATATCGGGCTCGTCGATCTCGGCCAATCTGGTGCCGCTGGTCGGCACCTTCGACCTCGGCTATCTCTTCTCGAGCTTTCCGCAGCAGACCAAGGCGTTCGACGCCGGCGCCGCCAAGCCGATCGAGGACGCGCTGCTCAAGGGCGCCAATATCCGCATCATCTCCTGGGCCTATAATTTCGGCTCCCGCAGCGTGCTGGCGAAGAAGCCGGTGAAAGGGCCTGAAGATCTCGCCGGCCTCAAGATCAGAACGCTGCCGAATCCCGTCATCACCGAATGTCTGCGCCTGATGGGCGCCGCCGCGACGCCGCTGGCGTTCGGCGAAATCTACACGGCGTTGCAGGCCGGCGTGCTCGACGGGCTGGAGCATGATCCGCCGACCATTTTGGCCAGCAAGTTCTACGAGACTTCGAAGAACTACGCGCTGACCCAGCACAACTTCTCGCCGCTCGCGACCTATTTCAGCGATGCGACCTTCAACCGGATGGACCCCAAGCTGCGCGAGGGCTTCCTCGATGCAGCCAAGAAGGCCGCGGTCGATACCCGCGCCCACGGGCTCGAGATGGAGAAGGAGGCGCTGAAGAATCTTGCGGACAAGGGCGTCACCATCGTCGAATGCGACAAGGACGCGTTCCGCAAGCGCGTCGCGCCGCAGAGCGAGAACTTCATCAAGGCGCGCCCCGAGGCGAAGCCTGTGGTGGACATGATCCGCGCGACGCAAGCTTGAGGGTTCAGACGATGTCAGTCGCCGCACCCGCGTCAAGCGGCGGCCGCCGGATCACGGCTTCGCTTCTTCAATTGAGCGACGTCGTGGCGGCGATCCTGCTCGCCGCCGACCTCGTGGTCGTCTGCGTGTCGGTGTTGCTGCGCTTCCTGTTCAACGCGCCGGTCGAATGGGCCGACGACGTTGCCCGGGGCCTGATGGTCGGATCGAGCTTTTTCGGCGCAGCCAGTGCGCTGGCGCGTGCCGAAAATCTCGGCGTGGCGTTCTTTGTCGATATGCTGCCGGCCGCCATCAGGCGCGTCGTCGATTCGATCGGTGCGCTGCTGGTGACGATCGTCGCCGGCTACGTCGCGTTCAACGCCATCAAGATGGGTTGGCTCACCACCGGACAAACTTCCGGCTCCGGCCTGCCGCTGGAATGGACGTTTTATCCGATGGGCGTCGGCGCGCTGTTCATGACGGTGTTCGCCGCCGAGATTTTTTGCAAGCGTTCCCTGCGCGACATGGTCGCCGGGCTGGTGGCAACGGCTGTGATCGCCGGGCTCTATCTGGCCTGGGATTCTCTCTCGCCCGATACGGTGCCGTCGTCGAGCACGCTGATGCTGGTCGGCTTCTTCCTCACACTGTTCGGCGGCTTGCCGATCGGGTTCGCGCTGGCGCTGGCGGCGCTGATCTTCATCTGGGTCGAGGGCACGCTGCCCGGTGTCATCTTCGCCCAGCAGATGGCGCGCGGCATCGACAATTTCGTGCTGCTCGCGATCCCGTTCTTCATTCTCGTCGGCTACCTGATGGAAGCCAACGGCATGTCGGTCCGCCTGATCGAACTGCTGCAGCGCGCGGTAGGGCGGATGCGTGGCGGGCTGAATGTCGTCATGGTGATGTCGATGGTGCTATTTTCAGGCATCTCCGGCTCCAAGATGGCTGACGTCGCCGCGGTGGGCTCGGTGCTGATCCCGGCGGCGCGCCGCTCGCGGCAAAATCCGGGCAGCGCGGTGGCGCTGCTGGCGGCGTCCGCCGTGATGGCCGAAACCATTCCGCCCTGTATCAACCTCATCATCCTCGGCTTCGTCGCCAACCTGTCGATCGGCGGCCTGTTCGTCGCCGGTCTGTTGCCGGCCGGCTTGATGGCGCTGGCGCTGATCGTGCTGTGCATCATTCTCGGCAAGCGTCCCGAGCCGGTCGAGGACGCCGAGCCGCAGGCGCCGGTGTCGGGCCTGTGGAGCGGCGCGATCGCGTCGTTCGGGCTGATCTTCATGATCTTCTTCGGCTTCAAGAGCGGGTTTGCGACCGCCACCGAAATCTCCGCCTTTGCCGCGGTCTATGCCATCGTGATCGGCAGCATTGTGTTTCGCGAACTCAGTTTCAAAACCGCCGCGCACAGTTTTGTCCAATCGGCGACGCGTTCGGGGCTGGTGCTGTTCATCGTCGCCGCGGCGCAGTCGCTGGCATTCATTCTGACGCTGCAGCAGGTGCCGCATGCGGTCGGCGACTTCATGCTGTCGCTGTCGGGGTCGCACGGCGTCTGGCTGTTCATGCTGCTGTCGATCGTGGTGCTGATCGTGATGGGCTCGGTGCTGGAGGGCGCCGCGGCGCTGATCATCTTCGGACCGCTGCTGCTGCCGGTCGCGGTCAAGCTCGGCATCGATCCCCTGCATTTCGGCGTCGTGCTCGTCATCTCGATGGGGCTCGGCCTGTTCGCGCCGCCACTCGGCCTCGGACTCTACGGCGCCTGCCTGATCGGCAACGTGCCGATCGAACAGACCATCAAGCCGATTTTGGGTTATCTCGGCTTGCTGTTGCTCTGCCTGCTCGTGATCGCGTTCGTGCCGTCAATCAGCACGATGTTGCCGCGCGCCTTTGGGTACTGACATGAAGGTCCTGCTTACCCATACGCCGCAGGCGAGGGCGCAATATTACGGCGAGCGCAGTTTGAGCGGGCTGCAGGCTATCGCCGACGTCAAGCTGCATCAGGCCGACGCGGCGCTCGATGCGATCGGCCTGATCGCGGCCGCGCGCGACGTCGATATCGTCGTCGCCGACCGGCTCACCGCGGGCCCGAGCGAGATTTTTCCGCGATTGCCCAAACTGCGCGCCTTCGTTCGCTGCGCGGTCGATATCCGCAACATCGACGTCGATGCCGCTTCTGCCGTCGGCATATTGGTGACGCAGGCCGGGCCCGGCTTCGTTCAGTCGGTAGCCGAACTGGCGGTCGGATTCATGGTCGATCTGTCGCGCGGGGTTTCGCGCGCGACGGCCGACTACCATGCCGGGCGAAAGCCGAAGATCATCATGGGCCGGCAACTGGCCGGCAGCCGCCTCGGCATCATTGGTTATGGCAGCATCGGCCGCTACCTGGCCGGTGTCGCAAAAGTGCTCGGCATGGAGATCCTGGTCGCCGATCCCTTTGCGACCGTTGAGGATGCGACCATTCAGCATGTGCCGCTCGACGATCTCTTGGGCCGCGCCGACTTTGTCGTCTGTCTCGCGATCGCCAATGAAAAGACCGAGAACCTGATCGGGCAGGCGGCGCTGGCGCGGATGCAGCCGCACGCCTTCTTCATCAACCTGTCGCGCGGCAATCTCGTCGATGAGGCTGCGCTTGACGGCGGCGTTGCGCGAGAAGCGCATTGCCGGTGCGGCGATGGATGTCGGCCGCGCGTTGGACCAGATGCCGACGTCGGACGTTGCAAAACTGCCGAACGTGATCGCGACGCCGCATATCGGCGGCCTGACGCCGCCGGCGATCGAGAGCCAGTCGCTGGAAACGGTGCGGCAGGTCGAAAAGATCATCGCTGGCGAAATTCCGATCGGCGCGGTCAATGCCGACAGCTGGACGCGGCGCCTTGAACGGCAAGGCATTCATCGCAAACGGCCATGCGCGCATAAACGCTGGACAATCCGCCCGCATCAGGCTCAAATTTGAATTGTCAAACCTCGGCCCGTGAGCCGGGGAAAACGAAATAAACGGACGTCCGCAGCCAACGACGGGCGCCGCAAAGGGAACAGGGAGTGCATCACATGTCCATTTCACGTCGTGACGTATTATTGGGCAGCGCTGGCGCTTTGGGCGCTGCATCATTTTCATTTCCGGCGCCCGCTATCGCCCAGACGGAACCGATCAAGATCGGTTGTCTCGCCGCAATGACCGGGCCGAGTTCGGCGCCCACGATCGGTTTCAATCGTGGCGTCACCTTTGCGGCCGATGCGATCAATGCCGCAGGCGGCGTCAAGGGCCGCAAGATCGAGATCGTGATGCGCGATACCCAGGGCGATCCGACTAAGGCAGTGAACGCCACGCAGGAATTGATCAGTCAGGCCAAGGTTCATGCGATCTGGGGACCGCTCAATTCGGGTGAGGCGCTGGCCACCACCCCGATCATGGCCCGCGCCAAGATGCCCGACATCCACCCTTGCGTCGTCGAAAGCCTGATCGACCCCGTCAAGTTTCCGAACGCCTTCCGCATGGCGCCCTCGAACAGCCAGTGGGACGATGCCGTCCGCAATTACTGTCTCAAGGTGCTCAAGGTGAAGAAGGTCGCTGTGATCGGCGATACCACCGGTTACGGCACCACTGCCGTCGGCGCATCGGTTGCGGCGTTCAAGAAGGACGGCGCCGAGGTGGTCTATCAGGCCAATATCGATGCGACCCAGCCCGACATGACACCGGACATGCTGCGCGCGCAAAACGCCGGAGCCGAGGTCATCGTGGTCTGGAGCGTCACGACAGGCATGGAAGCACGGATGTTCAACACCCGCGCTACGATGAAATGGGATGTTGCCTTTGTCGGCCACCCCTCGATGGCGTCGGGCGAACTCGCCGGACTCGTCGAAAAGCCGGAGAACTGGAAGAAGGTTTACGCCATCGGCTACAAGAGCTGCAGCTATGATGCGGCAGGCAAGCTGCCGCCGAAGAGTGAAGACCTCGTCGCGCGCCTGACCAAGGCCGGCGTCAAGCTCGACGACACGCTGCTGTGGTGGGTTGCCGGCGGCATCGACGCGATCGAGCTGATTGCCAAGGGCGTTGCCGAGAGCGGATCGACCGACGCGGCCGGCATTGTCGCTTATTGGAATACGCTGTCAAAATATCCCGGCTATTTCGGCAACTACTCGTTCTCGCCGACCCAGCACAACGGTTATCTCACCGAAGAGATCGTGATGTCGGAGGCGAGCACCGCCAAGAACGGCACCTTCGCGCTGGCGCCGGGCTATACATAAAAGCGGAAGAGGGCGCGGTCCATGCTCGCTTCGATCCTCGCATCCGGTCTGGCGTCGGGCGCGATCTACGCGCTCGTCGGCGTGACCTACAACACCATGTTCTCGACGTCGCGGGTGATGAGTTTTACTGCCGGACAGCTCGCGATGCTCGGCGGTGTGTTCGGCTCGATGTTCACGCTGAAGATGGGCATGCCCATTATCGCGGGCTTTGCTCTGACGCTAGTGGCTTGCGCCATCATCGGGATCATCACGGAATTCGTTGCGGTGCGGCCGGTGCTGAAGAATCTCGATCAGCATCTCTACGTGCTCTCGACGCTCGCTCTGGCGCTGATGATCCAGCAGGTGGCGGCGATCAAATGGGGTACCGAGCCGCAGCCGTTTCCGCGCCTGATCGGCCTCGGTAGTGGCGTTTGGGATGAGAAATTCTGGCTGCCGGTGGTCGCCTGCGCGATCACCATTGTCGGCCTCGAATATCTCTACCGGCGCACGTTGGTCGGTCGCGCGTTTCTGGCGATTGCCGAAGACAATTTCGCCGCGCGCGCGCTCGGCCTGCCGGAGCGGAATCTGCGCGTCGCAAGCTATGCGCTGGCCGGCGTCATCGGCGGCATCGCCGGATTTTCCGGTGGCGAATTGCTGCTGGCCTTCTTCGCCAACGGCGCGCTGTTGAATTTCTATGGCTTCGTGCCGGTCGCGCTCGGCGGGCTCGGCAACAATCGTGGCGCCATCTTCGGCGGATTGGCGCTCGGCCTGTTCCAGCAGGCCGCGAACTTCCTGGTCGGCGGCATCTTCTCGTCGGTCGCCGTGTTCACGCTGTTCATCGTGGTCCTGCTGGCGGCGCCGCAAGGCCTGTTCGGCACGTCGACGGCGCGGAGAGTGTGATGGCGTCGGTTACCGCCACTCCCGCCCGTCATGAAGCTGGCACCTTCCGCGCAGCGTTGCCCCAGCTTGCGCCGTTCCTGGGAATTCTCGCGCTGGCGGTCATCCTTCCTTTCGTCAGCAATGACTACTGGGCGCTGATCGGCACGCGGGCGGCGATCTACTGGGTGCTGGTCTCCGGCCTCAATCTGATCGTTGGCTTCGCCGGACATCTGGCGATCGGTTACGTCGCGCTTTTGACGCTCGGCGCCTATACGACGAGCGTGCTGGTCGCCGGCAATGTGCTTCCGCCGGTGCCGGTGTTCGCCGCGCTGCCGATTGCGGGCCTGGTCGGTGCGCTGTTTGGCGTGATCGTTGGCTTGCCGGCGTTGCGGCTACGCACGTTTTACTTTGCCATGTCGACGCTCGGCTTTGCCACCATCGTCACGCAGATCGCGCTGGCGTGGCAGAGTGTCACTGGCGGGGGCATCGGCATCGTCGGGCCGGAATTCCCGGCGCCCTTCAATACGGCGTGGGGCTATTACGGCCTCTGCATCGCAATCGCGGCCTTTACCACCTGGATGAGCGCCAACATCGCCCGCAGCCGGTTCGGCCGCGCGCTGATCGCGGTCCGCGATGCCGAAGTGGCGGCGGAGGCGACCGGCATTTCCAAGCCGCGGATGCTGATTGCGATCTTCCTGTTCGCCGGCGCGCTGGCGGCCATCGCCGGAGGCCTGTTCGCGACCTTGCAGACGTACATCACACCCGATGCCTTCACCTTCGACCTGTCGGTGCTGTTCTTCATCGCCATCCTGATCGGCGGGCGCGGCTCGATCCTCGGCCCGATGCTCGGTACCATCATCCTCACCATCCTGCCGGAGATCGCAGCGCCGCTGGCGGCGTGGTCGACGTTCCTCTATGCGGTATTGCTGCTCGTCATCGTGCTGGTCATGCCCGGCGGGATCGCAGCGCTGCTGGACTTTCGCAACCGGCGCCCGCTCGCGAGCAACCGCGCCATCATGCCGCGTCCGGCGGCGCTGGCCGAAATCGTGCGGCGGAGCGCCGGCGGCAAGGCGATTGCGCTGCGCGGGATTACCTTGAGCTTCGGCAATGTGCGCGCCATCGACGGCCTCGATCTCGACGTGGCGCCGGGCCAGATCCACGGCCTGATCGGACCCAATGGCAGCGGCAAGACCACGACGCTGAACGTGATCTCCGGCTATTACGCCGCCAAGGCCGGAACCATGACCCTTGGCGACGAAGCGCTGCCGCCGGGCATGCCGGCGTTGCGGGCAACCCGCGGTATCGCGCGCACCTTCCAGACCCCGCGCGTGATCGGCGAAGCCTCGGTGCTGCAGAACGTGATGATCGGTGGCTCGATCGAGGGCAAAGCGACATTCGTCGAGGCGATGCTGGCGCTGCCGCGCAACCGCGAGGACGAGCGCATGCTCGCTGCCAAGGCGCATGCGCTGCTGCGGGTCGTCGGACTGGAGCAACTCGCCGAGGTGCGCGCCGACCGGCTGCAGCACAGCGAACTGCGCTTTATCGAGATCGCACGCGCGCTGATGCTGGATCCGGATTTTCTGCTGCTCGACGAGCCCGCGGCCGGTCTCTCCAGCGACGAGATCGAACGGCTGGCTGCGCTGATCAAGGCGATCTGCGCCCGCGGCACCGGCGTATTGCTGGTGGAGCATCATGCCGACCTGATCTTCGATATCTGTCATCAGGTCACCGTGCTCAATCTCGGGCGCACGCTCGCCGCGGGGACGCCGGCCGAAATTCGTGTCCACAAGGAGGTGGTCAGTGCTTACCTCGGTGGCTGAACCTCTGCTCGCGGTCGACGCGTTGCAATCCGGCTATGGCAAGATCCGCGTGCTGCATGGCATCGATTTCAAAATGTCCGCCGGCGAGGTCGTGGCGCTGCTCGGCCCCAACGGTGCCGGCAAGACCACCATGCTGCGCGCGCTGTCGGGATTGCTGCCGGTCAGTTCGGGCCACGTGCGCTTCGATGGTCGCGACATGACCAACGCGACGCCGCGCGACGCCGCGCGCGCCGGGCTTGTGCATGTGATCGAAGGACATCGGGTGTTCACGCAGATTTCCGTCACCGACAACCTGCTGCTCGCGGGCTATGACCTGCCGCGCAGCGAACGCGCTGTTCGCGTCGAGGAAGCGCTGTCGTTCTTTCCCGAAATCGCCGAGAAACGTCACGAACGTGGCGGCGCGCTCAGTGGCGGGCAGCAGCAGATGCTGACGGTGGCGCAGGGCCTGGTGCGGCGGCCGCGATTGCTGATGCTGGACGAACCGTCTGCCGGCCTGTCGCCGGTGCTGGTCGATCGCGTGCTCAATGTCATCGCGCAGTTGCGCAAGCAAGGTACCGCGGTGCTGCTGGTCGAACAGTTGCTGGAAAAGGCGCTCGCCGCCGCCGATCGCGTCTATGCGCTGGTGCAAGGTAATATCGTGCTGGAGGCCTCGACCTCCGAGGCGGACTTGCCGCATCGGCTCGAACGCGCTTACTTCGGCCATGAAAGCCATGCCTTGACGCCTTGAGTGCGCACAGCACCGGTCGAGCCAAGATAATCCGGAGATATCCATGGATCAGCAACCGCGGCGGCCGCTGTCCGGCATTACCGTCGTCTCGCTTGAACAGGCGATCGCCGCGCCGCTCGCCAGCCGTCATCTGGCTGATTGGGGCGCGCGCGTCATCAAGATCGAACGTCCCGGCAAGGGCGATTTCTGCCGCGACTATGATTATGTCATGAACGGAATGTCGAGCCAGTTCGCCTGGACAAATCGCTCCAAGGAAAGCCTCGCGCTCGACGTCAAAAGCGATGAAGGTCAGCGCGTGCTCGACGCGCTGCTACCGAAAGCTGACGTCTTTCTGCAGAATCTCGCGCCCGGGGCGGCCAAACGGTTGGGGCTCGACAGCGCGACCCTGGTCGAGCGCTTTCCACGCCTGATCGCCTGCGACATCTCCGGCTACGGAAGCGGCGGCCCGTACAGCGAGAAGAAGGCCTACGATCTTCTGGTGCAATGCGAGGCTGGGTTCCTGTCGGTCAACGGCACGCAGGAGCAGCCGGCCAAATGCGGGATCGCAGTCGTCGATACCGCGACGGGGATGTACATCGTCAATGGCGTGTTGATGGCGCTGTTCAATCGCGAGCGGACCGGCAAGGGCATGGCGTTCGAGGTGTCGCTGTTCGATTCGATGACGGAATGGATGAGTTATCCCGCCTATTACACGGAAGGGGCCGGCAAGCCGCTGGTCCGTACCGGGACACGCCATGCGACGATCGCGCCGTACGGGCCGTTCCGTTGTGGCGACGGCAAGGTCGTGTTCTTCGGTATCCAGAATGCGCGCGAATGGGACGCGCTGTGCGCGCGGGTGCTGGACGATGCCGCGCTCGCCGCCGATCCGCGTTTCAGCACCAACCCACAACGCATGCAGAACCGCGACGCGCTGGAGGCGTTGATCGAGCAGATATTTTCAAGGTATTCGGCCGAGCAGGTACTGCGTCGCCTCGACGATGCCGCGATTGCCAACGCCAACATGAATACGGTCGAGACGTTTCTGGAGCATCCACAGCTTCATGCGCGCCATCGCGTCCAGAAGGTGGGTTCACCGAATGGGCCGCTGACAAGCTTTCTTCCCGCCATCACCATTCCCGGCGTCAAGCCCGTGATGGGTGATATTCCCGCCGTCGGCGAGCATACGGAAGCGATCCTCGGCGAACTCGGACTTCGGGAGAAGGCCAGTTCATGACTGCGCAGCGACTGACCCGAACCTATCTCGCCGTTCCCGCGCATCGCATGAAAATGGTGCAAGGTGCCGCCGTCTCGGCCGCCGATGCCGTGTTCATGGACCTCGAAGACGCGGTGCCACCAAACGAGAAGGCTTCGGCGCTGGCTGCTGCCGAGGCGGCCTTGGCCGAACAGGACTGGGGCCGGAAGACTGTTGCCGTGCGGCTCAACGCCATCGACAGTCCCTCGATCCAGGAAGAGATCAAACGGCTCGGCGGGATCGGCCGGCTGGATGCTTTCATCATTCCCAAGGCGGAGACGGTCGCGGGCGTGGCACAGATCGGTCGCTGGATCAGCGACGCTGCCGGCAAGCGCGCGACGCCCGTTGAAATGGAACTGCTGATCGAAACCGCGCGCGGGCTGATCAATGTCGAAGCGCTTGCGGCAATGGGCGGCCTCATCACTGCATTGCATCTCGGCGTCGGCGATTTCGCCGCCTCGATCGGCGCGCGCAGTGCAGAGATCGGCGCCTCGCCATCAGGTTATCGGCACGTTGGTAGCGCAGCGGATGGTCATCCCGTCGTTCCGCTCGACTTGTTTGCCTATCCGATGATGCGGCTGCTCGTCGCCGCCCGCGCTTTTGGCTTGCGGGCGATCGACGGGCCGTGCGGTGCATTCAAAGACACGATCGCTACGCAAGCAACGGCGGCAAAGGCGGCGGCGATGGGATTCGATGGCAAGCAGGTCATTCATCCCAGCCAGATCGAGCCGACGCGCGATGCTTTCGTCCCCACCGAAGAGGAACTGGCCTATGCCGACCGCGCCATCGCGGCGATGGAAGAGGCGGAACGTAACGGGCAGGGGGCCGTCACTGTTGATGGCAAGATGGTTGACTACGCCAATATCCGTATGATCCGACGCTTGAGAAGTTTCAAATGAAGGGGTACGCAAACTGATGCGGCTTCCCTTCTTCTACGGCTGGGCCATCGTGGTGGTGACGTTCGTTACCATGGCGATTGGCGTCAATGCGCGGACCGCGTTCTCGCTGTTCTTTCCGCCGATCATCGGCGAGTTCGGCTGGGAGCGCGGCGTCACCGCCGGCGCCTTCTCGTTCGGCTTCGTGGTCTCCGCCGTGGTCAGCCCGCTGATCGGCCGCATGATGGACCGTTTCGGTCCGCGCGGGGTGATGGAGCTTGGTGTCGCGCTGATGGGTGTGGGCTTGCTGCTGGCGCCGCTGACGACGCAACCCTGGCATCTCTATCTCACCATCGGCGTCATGGTCGGCGCCGGCAGCGTCTGCCTCGGCTATTCCGGCCAGTCGCTGTTCCTGCCGAACTGGTTCATTCGCCGCCGCGGGCTCGCGATCGGCATCGCCTTTGCCGGTGTCGGTATCGGCTCGGTGACCTTGCTGCCATGGGTGCAGCACATGATCGAGCAGACCGGGTGGCGCACCGCCTGCACCGCGATGGGCATTCTGGTTCTCGTCGTGCTCGCACCGATCAATCTGCTGCTGCGCAAGCGGCCCGAGGATATCGGGCTGCTGCCGGACGGCGACGCCACGCCGACGGCGACCTCCGCCAAACCTCTCTCCAACGTCGTCGATCCGGTTTGGGCCGGCACCGACTGGACGCTGGCCCGCGCGCTGCGCACCGCGCGGTTCTGGTGGATCGCGATCGGATATTTTTGTGGCCTGTACATCTGGTACGCGGTGCAGGTGCACCAGACCAAATTCCTGCTCGACATCGGCTTCAGTCCGAACGTCGCCGTGTGGGCGCTCGGCGTGGTCAGCCTGCTCGGCATTCCCGGCCAGATCTGGCTCGGGCATCTGTCCGATAGAATCGGGCGCGAATGGATCTGGGCCATCAGCTGCTTCGGCTTTGCGATCTGCTTCGCGGCGCTGATCGGGTTGAAATACGCGCCGGTATTGCCGCTGGTCTATCTGATGATCTTCACGCAAGGCGCGCTCGGCTACGGCCTGACCTCGATCATGGGCGCGGTGGTGCTCGAAATCTTTCAGGGCAAGCAATATGGCAGCATTTTCGGCACCATCATGCTGGCGGCATTGGCGGGCGGCGCCGCCGGTCCCTGGGCGACCGGCGCGCTGTACGACCTTTCCGGCAGTTACACGCTGGCCTTTGCGATCGGGATTGCCGTCAGCTTTCTATCGGCGATCGCGATCTGGCAGGCGTCACCGCGCAAGGTGAGGGCGGTCGCCGGCCAGATGCACAAGGCACAGGTCGACGGCTAGCCAGGGGGCGCCAGACACAAAATCGCGAAAACAACCCCATGCAAAGTAGGATAGCTCGCAAAAAAATGGTGTCCCGACCAAACCTGATCTCATCCTGCTTTTGGCTGCCTTAGGCCGTAATTCCGATCGTCCGTTGCAGGTCGCCGATCGCGCGAAGGAAACTGTCGGCGGGTGTCTCCGGATCGATCAAACGGTGCAAGCGGAAACCGTCCTCCAGCGCCAGCACCACCGCGCCGACCCAATCCGGATTCAGAAGCGTGTTCCGGTTACTGTTCTTCGCCGTGGTCTCGACGATATCGGCGATCAGCTTGCGCCGTGCGCGCAGGCGCTTGGCCAGTTCGGGCCGGCGCTTCTCGGCGCGCGCCACGAACAGGATCATCTCCATGTGCAGCAGGGGAGAGCGGCCGAGCGGATCCTGCTTGCTGCGGTCCATGGTCCGGAGCGCGTTGATGAAGTCCGGCAAGGTTTTGTGTTCGGCAAGAAGCTCGTGCATCCGTCGGATCGACTGGTCGACGTGCGCCTCGATCATGGCGATGATCAGTTCGTCCTTGCTCTTGAAGTTCGAGTAGAACGCCCCGCGCGTGAAGCCGGCCGCGGCCGCGATGTCCTCGATGCTGGCGCCGCCGATGCCCTGTTCCTCGCAGACGCGCGCGGCCGCCTCGAACAGCTTGTCGCGGGTATCGTCCCGGGTCGGTCTGGTTCTGACTCTTGACATCCTGGCAATTTAGGGCAGAATGCAACTCGATACAAGAGTGTATCGAGTTGCAGATTTCCGGAAATGACGTCGCCCGGGTCCGATGTTCAACGCGGCAACCAATAGAGGTCACCATGAACGAGCATGTGCAGACTGCGAATAGCGAGCCGCTGTTCAATCCGCTGTCGCCCGAGTTCATCAAGAACCCCTATCCGCATTACGAGCGGATGCGCACCACCGATCCGATGCATGTGACGCCGTTCGGCGTGTTCGTTGCCAGCCGCCATGCCGAGGCCAGCCTGGTGATGCGCGACAAGCGTTTCGGCAAGGATTATGTCGAGCGCACGATCCGCCGCTACGGCCCGAAGATCATGGAAGAGCCGGTGTTCCGCAGCATGAGCCACTGGATGCTGCAGCAGGACCGCCGGACCACACCCGCTTGCGCGGGCTGGTGGTGAAGGCCTTCACTGCGCGCCGGGTCGAGGACATGCGCCCGCGCATCCAGCACATCGTCGACGAAACGCTCGATCGCATCATCCCGCAGGGGAAGATGGATCTGATCGAGGATTATGCATTTCGCCTGCCGGTCACCATCATCTGCGACATGCTCGGAATCCCCGAAGAGCATCGCGAGGTGTTTTATAACGGTTCGCGCGACGGCGGACGCCTGCTCGATCCGGTGCCGCTGTCGCCCGACGAGATCAAGCAGGGCAATGCCAGCAACGCGATGGCGGCGATGTATTTTCAGCAGCTGTTCGAGTTGCGGCGGAAGACCCCCGGCGACGACCTGATCACGCAATTGCTGCAGGCCGAGGAAGACGGCAGCAAGCTCTCCAACGAGGAACTGACCGCCAACATCATCCTGCTGTTCGGCGCCGGCCACGAGACCACCGTCAACCTGATCGGCAACGGCCTGCTGGCGCTGTATCGCAATCCCGACCAGCTCGCGCTGCTGAAGGCCAAGCCTGAGTTGATCACCAACGCCATCGAGGAATTCTTGCGTTACGATTCCTCGGTGCAGCTGACCGGCCGGGTGGCGCTGGAAGATATCGAGGACCTCGGCGGCAAGCGCATCCCGAAGGGCGAAAGCGTGCTGTGCCTGCTGGGCTCGGCCAACCACGATCCCGCGGTCTATCCCGACCGGCCGGAGCAGCTGGATATCACCCGGCCCAATGTCCGGCCGCTGTCCTTTGGCGGCGGCATCCACTTCTGCCTCGGCGCCCAGCTGGCGCGGATCGAGGCCGAGATCGCGATTTCGACCCTGCTGCGCCGGCTGCCGGACCTGCGGCTCGATGACGCGGTCAATCCGGAATGGCGTCCGACCTTCGTGCTGCGCGGCCTGAAGCGTCTGCCCGCCAGCTGGTAAATCCGAAGCGGCCTGGTACGGCACTCGTCAGCCTAGCGATGTTGCTGTGACTTCGCCATACTTGTCTCTATATATTGACTTGCTCCGGCGCCGGTTCAGCCTGGCGCGGCCATGTGCCGGGGCGGTTCAAGGGGAGACACCGTGCAGACGACGCTGCTCGGCCTGGCAATTGCCTTCATTCTTGCGCTCGTAGCCGCGCTCGTCGGGCCGTATTTCATCGACTGGAATCAGTTCCGGCCGCAGTTCGAGGCGGAGGCGACGCGGATCATCGGCGCGCCGGTTCGCGTCGGCGGCAAGCTTGACGCGCGGCTGTTGCCGGCGCCGTCGCTGCAGTTGCACTCGGTGGTGGTCGGCGGCGCCAACGACCTCGGCAAGGTTCGCGCCGACAAGCTCGACGTCGAATTCAGCCTGAGCTCGCTGATGCGCGGCGAATGGCGCGCCACCGAATTGACCGTCAACGGCATGTCGCTCGATCTCGGCCTCGACCCCAAGGGGCGGGTCGACTGGCCGGCCTCGACCGGGAGGTTCAACCTCGGTTCGCTGGCGATCGATCGCGTCAATCTCACCGGCCGCATCGCTCTGCACGACGCGGCCAGCCGCAGCACGCTCGAGCTGAACGACATCGCCTTCAGCGGCGACGTGCGTTCGCTGGCCGCCGGCGCGATCCGCGGTGACGGCAACTTCATGCTGTCGGGCACGCGCTATCCGTTTCGCGTTTCGTCGGGCCAGGGGCCCGACGGCAACGGCACCCGCCTTCATCTCAATATCGATCCGGGCCAGCGCGCGTTCGCGGCCGATCTCGACGGCGTCCTGAATTTCGACGCCCGCGCGCCGCGCTTCGAAGGCGCGGTGACGCTGGCGACGCCCGCCGGCCAGAAGGGCAAAACCGACGAACCGCCGTGGCGCATCACGGCAAGGATCAAGACCGATTATTCGGCCGCCCGGCTCGAGCAGATCGAGGCGACCTACGGTGCCGAGGAGCGCGCGCTGAAACTCGCCGGCACCGGCGATATCAGGTTCGGTGCCTCGCCGCTGTTGCGCGCCTCACTGTCGGCGCGCCAGCTCGACGCCGACAGGTTCGTCGCCAAGGACAACTCAAAGGACAATTCAAAGGATAACTCAACCGAACCCGTTCGCGCGCTGCCGGCGCTGCGCACGCTGATATCGGGCGTTCCGCTGGCGCCGATCCCTGTGCAGATCGAACTCTCCTCCGAGCAGGTGATGCTGGGCGGCCGCCCGCTGCAGGACATCGCGGCCGTGCTGCATGGCGACGCCAAGGCCTGGAGCGTTCATAAACTGGAGTTTCGCGCGCCCGGTACGACGCGGGTTTCGCTGAGCGAGGCGGGTGCGAAAAATGCCGCGCCCGGCCAGTTCAAGGCGGCGCTCACCATCGAGTCGTCAGATCCTGATGCGCTGATGACCTGGCTGCAGGGCCGCGGCGACACGCGCCTATCGCAGCCAGAAGCCGCTGCGCCTGCGCAGCGACGTCACCATCGCGCCGGATGGATTCACACTCGATGCCATGAAGGCCGACATCGACGGCGGCGCGGTCGAGGGGCGGGTGGCGGTGTCGCACCGGCAGGCGAATAGCGGCTCCAAGGTCGATGCGCAATTGAAGGCGGAGCGGCTTGATCTCGATGCCGCCACTGCGTTTGTCCGCTCGCTGGCGGGACCGCAGGGCGACTGGCCGGATGAAGGCGCGCTCTCGCTCGACATCGCCAGCGCCATTTCGGCCGGCCAGGAACTGCGCCCGCTGGTCGCGAAACTCGGCTACGGACCGAAATCGCTCTCGCTCGAGCAGTTGAAGATCGGCCAGCCCGGCAGCGTGACGCTGGAAGGCTGCCGGCAGTTTCGACCGCGTCAACGCGACCGGAAAACTGACGCTCAATTCGAGCGCCGCGTCGTTCGGTCAGCTCACCAGCCTGATCACGCCATTTGCGCCGGCGCTGGTGGCGCGGCTCAACGCGATCGGCGCCAGTCCGGGGCCGGCGCGGCTCAAGCTTGCGCTCGATGCTCGACAAGAACAGCCGCACAGGCCGACCGCGCCAATGCGCGCGCCGTCGTCGATATCGACGCGCCGCTGCTCAAGGGCATCACCACCATCACGGCCAAGCCGCCGGTCGTCGGCGATCCATGGCATCGATCTCGCGGCCCTCGGGCGCAGCGAAGTCGGGATCGAGTTCGAAGATATCATCGACGCAGGGCCGCGCGCTGCTGACGCTGCTCGGCGTCAACAGCGTCGTTGCGGCCGGCGAAGGCCCGGCGCAGTTCGAAGGCACCGCGGCGGGCGCATGGGGCGCGCCGTTGCGGCTGAAGGCAAAAATCTCGGGCGCAGGACTGGATGCCGAAGCGGATGGCACGGCCGAGCCGTGGGCGCAGGACGCCAAGGCCAGTCTCAACCTGAAAGTTCGCAGCGCCGATCTCGGGCCGCTGCTCGATCTCAAGTCAACGGATACGCTGGCGCAGAACATCGGCCTCTCCGCACGCGTCTCGCTCGTGGGCAACAGGCTGACCTTCGACGATCTCGACAGCACGCGTCGCCGGCTCGCGGTTGCGCGGGCGTGTCGCGCTCACGCTCGGCGATGAAAAGAGCATCGACGGCGAAGTCGGTATCGACCAGCTGGCGCTGGCGCCGGCCTTTGCGCTCGCGATCGGCGCGGCCGGACACGATGCCGCCGAGCCGCTCGGCGCCGGGCTGGTGAAGGGCTGGCGCGGCAAGATCGCGTTTCAGGCGTTGCGCGGCCTGTTGCCGGGCGGCAGCGAATTGCAGCCGGTGAGCGGCGTGGTCAAAAGCGACGGCCAGTCGCTGAGCTTCGATGCCATCAAGGGCAAGATCGGCGGCGGCGAAGCCAGCGCCAGCATCGACGCCCGGCAAAGCGCCGACGGCATTGCGATGAATGCGAGCGTGCAGTTGAGCGGCGTCGACGGCACCGCGTTGCGCTATCGCAATCTCGTGATGCCGGCCGGTCGCGCTTCGCTGCAGATGACGCTGGCGAGCCAGGGCCGCAGTGCTTCGGCGCTGTCGGGCGCGCTGACCGGCAGCGGAACGGTGACGCTGGAATCGGCGAAGATCGCGGGCCTCGATCCGCGCGCCTTCGAAGTCGCGGTCCGCGCCAGCGATAGCGGGCAGACCAAGGATGACGCGCGGCTGAAGCAGATCGTCGAACCGGCACTGTCGGCCGGCGCGCTGTCGGTCGCGCTCGGCGCAAATTCCGTTCAATGTCAGGGATGGCCGGATCAGGGTGGGCGCCACCACGCTCGACGCCAATGGCGTGCGGGCCATCGTCTCCGGCGGCTACGATATTCCCGCCGATCAGGCCGATATCCGCGCCGCGCTCGCGCTGACGATGACGGCCGGCCGTCCCGAGATCCAGTTGTTTGCCGTCGGCACGCCTGATGCGCTCAGCCGCAGCGTCGATGTCGCCGCGCTGTCGTCGTGGCTCTCGGTGCGCGCGATCGATCACGAAACCAAAAGGCTCGATGCCATCGAGCGCGGCGAACCGCCGCCGCCGATGCCGGCGCCGGTGTCGCTGCCGCCGCAAGAGGATACGCCGTCCGCGCAGGATGCGGCACCGCCGAGCGCACCTTTGACGCAGGTGCCGCTTCCCGGCCGCGATCCGCGCAAACGTCCCGCCAAGCCGAAGGCCGCGACGCCGCGTCCACCGGCGTCGCCGCCTGTCGCCACGGCGCCTGCGCCAAACCGGCCGGCGCCGTCTGCGCCGGTGGCGAGCCAGCAGCAGGTTGCGCCGCTGCCGCCCCCGATCGAGGTGAAGCCCGCACCGGGGCCTGCGAAACCAAGAACCGCCGCTGGCGCTGACGCCGCAGGTCGCCAATCCGCCGCGGCCGGCGCTTCAGAACAGCAATTAGGCAGCGAATGGCTTGGGTTCGCGCGAACGGGCCGTTTACCGGCCTTCGCGTGAGTGATTACGCTGTCCAACCCCCATCACGCGTCTAGAGCACGATCTCGCGTTCGATCCCGATCGCCTGCAGAAATGTCTGGTCGTGGCTCACCACGATCAGTGCGCCGTCAAATCCGCGCGTCGTCCAGCGCGAGGCATCACCACCTTTTGCGGTGATCCATCGGGAATATTTCCGGTCGGGCGGGAGTCTATACCGACGGCCAGGGGTGAATTCTCCAGCAGGCAAAACCGGAGGCTCGCATGATCAAATCGGTGGTTAAGTTAGCAACGCTGACCATATTTCTGATGGCCGTGACAGCGTCGCCTCAGTTCGCTTCGGCGTTTGCTGCCGGAGGAGGTGGCGATCCGCCTTCCGCGACACCGCCGCCGCCGGACACCAGATCCGCCCCGAAATCCACGTCGAGAACCAAGAAAAAGGCCAGCAAGCAGTCGAGCCTCGATGACGCCGCCTTCAGGCAGGGATATCGCGCCGCGTATGCGGCGATTTACGACCGCAACGACTATGCCGCCGCGATCGGCGAGTTGAAGGGCCTCGGCCATGACGACAATGCCAGTGTCGCCAATCTGATCGGCTATTCCTATCGCAAACTCGGCGACTACAAGCTTTCGCAGGTCTGGTACGAGCGCGCGCTGAAGACCGACCCGAACCACGTACTGACCTGGCAGTATTATGGGCTGTGGCAGATCGAGCAGGGCAATCGTGACCAGGCGCAATATCATCTGAGCCGGATCGCGGCGATTTGCGGGATCGGCTGCGATGAGTATCGGTCACTGGCCGCCGCGCTTGAAAGCCAGCCCGGCACCGGACTGGTTTACTGAGCCTTGCGATATCGATCAGCGGGCGCGCTCCCTTGGAGCGTTTTCGAGCGAAGTCGGCACCAGTTCGCGTGAAGAAACGCGTCAAAACAAAAAGCTGGAGCCCGGTTCTGATTCAATCAGAACCGGGCTCCAGGGAGCGCTCGCGTCGGACGAAATGAATCAGGCCTGCGGCCGCACGTCCTGCGCGACAGCGGCGGCGGTCGGTATCGCGCGCGTCCGGAAGTAGTCGAGCACGAAAAGCCGGATCGCCGAGGACAGGTTGCCCTGCTGGCGATTACCGTCGATCTCGCCGACCAGCTCGGACAGCGTCATGTTTCGCAGGCCCGAGATTTCCTTCATGCCGTTCCAGAAGGCTTCCTCGAGGCTGACGCTGGTCTTGTGACCGGCGACGACGATCGAACGTTTGACAACGGGCGACTTCATGATGCGTCTCCGCCATCGATCTTGTGTTGTTCCAGCAAACGGGTGGCGCGATCCTTCGTTTGTTCATCGATCGCACGTTCGGATTTGGTGCGGCCGAACCGCGCACGATTGGCGTCGGCCTGTTTGGCCGACTGTTCCCGCTCATTGCGCTTCTTGAATCGCTTCAGATTGACGACGTCTCCCATGCTCGCCTCCATCATTCAGCGGCTCGAAGGCGTGTTGATCGATTACGAAAGTAAAAGCGGTCGCGTTGCGTGCAAGCAAATCCGATGATCATCCAGAATCCCCGTGTCGAACTCTTTGATAGCATCAAAAAATGAATTTCGCTCTGCGAAAACGGCATAATGATTGCTCGTACCATGCGCCAGCGCGACGGCGATAGATGATCCACCTCATTCTTTAGGCGTTATGATCTATAATTATATCACTCACCCGTAGTTTCCCGGGGGCGCGTGCGGCGATCAGCCGGGGTGTGTCATTTTGTCCGGCTGCACCAGGCGATCGAACTCGTCGGCAGCAACAAACCCCAGGCGCACAGCCTCTTCTTTCAATGTGGTGCCGCGCGCGTGCGCGGTTTTGGCGACCTTGGCGGCGTTGTCGTAACCGATTTTGGGCGCCAGCGCGGTCACCAGCATCAGCGAACGCTGCATCAAGTCGCCGGATGCGCTTTTCGTCGGCGCGTATGCCCACAACGCAATGCTCGGTAAAGGAGCGGACCACGTCCGACAGCAACTGAATGGAATGCATCATACAATATGCCAGCACCGGCTTGTACACGTTCAGCTCGAAATGTCCCTGGCTTCCGGCGACGGTGATGGCGGTCTGGTTGCCGAACACCTGACAGCAGACCATGGTCATCGCTTCGCACTGGGTCGGATTGACCTTGCCGGGCATGATCGACGAGCCCGGTTCGTTTTCGGGCAGGATCAATTCGCCGAGACCGGAGCGCGGGCCCGATCCCAGCAGGCGAATATCGTTGGCGATCTTGAACAGGCCGGTTGCCACCGAATTGATCGCGCCATGCACCAGCACGTAGGCGTCGTTGGAGGCGAGCGCCTCGAATTTGTTGGGCGCGCTGGTGAACGGCAGTTTTGTAATTTTGGCGACGTGCCGTGCGAAGGCTTTGGCGAATTTCGGTTTCGAGTTGAGGCCGGTGCCGACGGCGGTGCCGCCCTGCGCCAGCGGGAACAACTCCTTCACTGCGACCCGCAGCCGCGCGATGCCGCTTTCGACCTGCGCGGCGTAACCGGAAAATTCCTGACCGAGCGTCAGCGGCGTCGCATCCTGGGTATGGGTGCGGCCGATCTTCACGATCTTGGCGAACGCCTTTTCCTTCTTGCGCAGTTCGCGATGCAGTTCGCTCAACGCCGGAATCAGGTCGGCGATGATTCGTCCGGCGGCGGCGATATGCATCGCGGTCGGAAATGAATCGTTCGAGGACTGGCTCATATTGACGTGATCGTTGGGATGAACCGGCTTCTTGGCGCCGAGTTCGCCGCCGAGCATCTCGTTGGCGCGGTTGGCGATCACCTCGTTGAGGTTCATGTTGGTCTGGGTGCCGGAGCCGGTCTGCCACACCACCAGCGGAAAATGATCGTCGAGCTTGCCCTCGATCACCTCGCGCGCGGCGCGGGTGATGGCGCCGGTGCGGCGCACGTCGAGCAGGCCGAGGTCACGATTGGTTTGCGCGGCGGCGAGTTTGACGATGCCGAGTGCATGGACGATCGAGATCGGCATGCGGTCGTGGCCGATCTTGAAATTCTGCCGCGAGCGTTCGGTCTGCGCGCCCCAATAGCGATCGGCGGCGACGTCAATCGGACCAAAACTGTCGGTCTCGCTGCGGGTCTTGTTTCCAGATATTTCTGATCGAGCCATAAAGCAAATGTCCGTTACGCCTGAAGTGGCAGAACGCACACTCTACAGCGCCGATAAATATCCCGCGCTCGAATATCCCAGGTTTGGATTATTTCTTGCGGAAACGATCCAGCCGCACCACTTCCGCGCCTTCGCTCGGTTTCGCCGGCTCGTCCGTGTTCTCGGCGGCGGGCGACGGTTCTGAAACGGGCAGGGTGGATGGCGCCGGGACGGCGGGAAGCTTGCTCGCCGGTACGCCCATGGCCACGTCGGCATCGGTCGCCTCGAATTGCAGACCGAACTGCACCGAAGGATCGAGGAAGCTCTTGATCGCGGCGAACGGAACCACCAGCCGCTCCGGAATCCCGCCGAACGACAGGCCGACTTCGAAGCGATCCTCGGTCACCACCAGGTCCCAGAACTGGTGCTGCAGGATGATGGTCATCTCTTCCGGATATTGCGCGAGCAGCCGCGGCGACAGCTTGACGCCCTCGGCGGTGGATACGAAGGTGATGAAGAAATGATGCTCACCGGGCAGGCCGTGTTCGGCGGCGTCGGTCAGCACGCGGCGCAGCACCCCGCGCAACGCGTCGCGCGCCAGCACGTCATAACGGATGTGATCGGTCGCCATGGAAATCCTGTACGTTAAAAATGGCGGCGCCGCCGGTCGCCCGACTCGCCTTTTGGCCTATGGTACCCCGGCCTGCGCCGCAGGTCAGCAGCCGTCATGGGTCGAATTTGCAGCAGAAACCCCCGCCGGAAGGCAAATTGCGGGAAATTGCCTGCGATCCGGCCCCCAGACACAGGGCGCAAACGTCGAGAAAACAGTGCCCGGGCCGACCGTCAAGCCGTCCTCCGAGCCGGACAGTCATGTTCCACGCGATGAGACTTTCTCTGAATTTTGGTTGGCCTCGAACGAGCCAGCGTTCTAGTTTTGCGCCATGCCTCCGGATTCCCCACCGGCCGCCGTCCCGGCGCCGGAAACTCCAGCCTCCGTCCCGCCAAACCAGCCCGGCCTGCTCGAGCTGTTCGTGGCGTTCGCCAAAATGTCGCTGGCCGGCTTTGGCGGCGTGCTGGTCTGGGCGCGGCGCGGCATTGTCGAGCAGCACCGCTGGATGACGGCGGAGGAATTCAACGAGACCTACGCGCTGTGCCATTTTCTGCCAGGTCCGAACATCGTCAATCTGTCGGTCGTGTTCGGCTCCCGGTTTCGCGGCATCGCGGGGGGCTTTGCTGCCTTTGCTGGCCTGGTCGGCCCGCCAATGGTGATTGCGACCATTCTCGCGGCCGATCTACGCCCGTTACGGCGAGGTCGACGCGCTGCGGCGGATACTGGCCGGCGTTGCGTGCGCCGCAGTCGGGCTGCTGATCGGGGTGGTTTTCAAGATGATGACGCCGTTGCTGAAAAAGCGCGATGTTGTCGGGCTTCTGGTCATGGTCGCGGTCTTCGTCGCGATCGGACTGTTTCGGCTGCCGCTTCAGGAAGTACTGCTGGTCGGCATCCCCCTCAGCCTCGCCATTACCTATTACATGCGCCGCCGGGTGAACGGATGAACTCAGACGCCAATCCGATTGCGACGCTCGTTTGGACTTTCGCTTTGATGTCGCTGTTTGCGGTTGGTGGCGCGAATTCGGCCGTTCCCGAAATGCACCGCATTGCAGTCGATGTTCATCACTGGATGACCGATAAGCAATTTGCGGACATCTTCGCCATTTCCCAGCTCTCGCCGGGCCCGAACGTACTGATCGTGACTCTGATCGGCTATGCCGTGGCGGGTGTGGCCGGGGCGCTGACCGCGACGGTCGCGATGTGCGGTCCGACCGCCATCCTTGCCTATTACGTGAGCCGGCTGCTGGCGCGGTCGAGCCATTCGCCCTGGCCGGCGATCATTCAGGCGGCGCTGGTTCCACTTTCGATCGGGTTGATGGGCGCCAGCGGCCTGATTTTGGCGCTGACTTCGGACCGGAGCTGGGTGGCCGGCCTGATTACGATCTCCGCAGCGGCGCTGGCCTTTGCCACCCGCCTTAACCCGCTCTGGATGCTGGTGGCCGGGGGTGTTTTGGGTTTTGCTGGCGTTATCTGAGGAAAATCGCTAGGCAAGGCCGGGGTCTGCACTAAACACTATTCAAACAATATGGGCAGGAAAGCCCTGTCCGGGGAGAGAGACCGATGAGTGATACGCCGAGCCAGGCGCCGGCCAAATACGTGATGGCGAAATGGGTGCGCGGTCCGCAGGATTTTGTCGGCGGGATTGCGATGATGGCCATCGCAGTATTCGCGCTGTGGGCATCGAGCGATTTGCAGGGCATGCACGGGTTTTCGTTCGGCGCCGGAACGGCGCCGCGGATGTTCGCGACGCTGTTGCTGGCGCTGGGTGCCGCCGTGACCTTGATGGGGCTTCTGGTCGACGGCGAACACATCACGCGCTACGCGTGGCGGGGACCGCTGTTCGTGTCGCTGTCGATCATTTCCTTCGCGATCACGATCCGGCCGCTAGGTCTGGTGATTTCGGCTTTCGCCAGCTTCATCATTTCTGCGCTGGGAACGCCGGAGACCAAGTGGAAGGAAACCATCATCGTCGGCATCTGCCTGACGATCGGCTGCAGTCTGCTTTTCCCCTATGCGCTCGGGCTGCCGCTGCAGCTCTTCCCGCGTTTCCTGGTTCAGTGAGGGCGTAATGGCTGATCTGTTTTCCAATCTCGCCCTTGGCTTCGGTGTTGCTTTCACGCCGATCAATCTCGGGCTCTGCCTGATCGGCGCGCTCGTCGGTACGCTGGTCGGCGTGCTGCCTGGCATCGGCACCATCGCCACCGTGGCGATGCTGCTGCCGATCACGTTCGGCTTGCCGCCGGTCGGCGCGCTGATCATGCTCGCCGGCATTTATTACGGTGCGCAGTATGGCGGCTCGACCACCTCGATCCTGGTCAACATTCCCGGTGAGGCGACATCGGTCGTCACCACGCTCGACGGCTTTCAGATGGCCAAGCAAGGCCGCGCCGGCCCGGCGCTGGCGATCGCCGCGATCGGCTCGTTCTTCGCCGGCTGCGTCGCCACCGTCCTGATCGCGGTGCTCGGCGCGCCCCTGACCAAGCTCGCGCTGGCGTTCGGGCCTGCGGAGTATTTCTCGCTGATGGTGCTCGGCCTGATCTTCGCGGTGGTGCTGGCCAAGGGCTCGGTGCTGAAGGCAATCGCGATGATCGTGCTCGGGTTGCTGCTCTCGATGGTCGGCTCCGACATCGAGACCGGCGCTTCGCGCATGGCCTTCAACATCCCCGAACTGGCTGACGGTCTCGGTTTTGCCACGGTGGCGATGGGCGTTTTCGGCTTTGCGGAAATCATCCGCAACCTCGACCACGGCGCCGAGATGGACCGCAATCTGGTACAGCAGAAGATCACCGGTCTGATGCCGACGAAGAAGGACCTGATCGATTCCTTCCCGGCCATCCTGCGCGGCACGGCGCTCGGATCGATCCTCGGCATTCTGCCGGGCGGCGGCGCCGTCATCGCCTCGTTCGCGGCCTATACGCTGGAGAAGAAGATCGCGAAGGATCCGTCGCGGTTCGGCCGTGGCGCGATTGAAGGCGTTGCGGCGCCGGAAAGCGCCAACAACGCGGCGGCGCAAACCTCGTTCATCCCGCTGTTGACGCTCGGCATCCCGCCGAACGCGGTGATGGCGCTGATGGTCGGTGCGATGACCATTCACGGCATCGTGCCGGGCCCGCAGGTGATGCAGAAGCAGCCCGAACTGGTCTGGGGCATGATCGCCTCGATGTGGATCGGCAACCTGATGCTGATCATCATCAACCTGCCGCTGGTCGGCATCTGGGTTCGCTTGCTCCGCGTGCCGTACCGGCTGATGTTCCCGTCGATCGTGATCTTCTGCGCCATCGGCATCTACTCCATCAACAACGCGCCGGTTGACGTCGTGCTGGCCGGCGCGTTCGGCCTGGTCGGCTATTGGCTGGTCAAGCATGATTTCGAGCCGGCGCCGCTGCTGCTCGGAATGGTGCTGGGTCCGCTGATGGAAGAAAACCTGCGCCGGGCGCTGCTGATCTCGCGCGGCGACTGGTCGGTGTTCCTGACCCGTCCGCTGTCGGCGGCGTTGATGGCGATGGCGGCGTTCCTGCTGGTGCTGGCGGTGCTGCCGTCGCTGCGCAAGAAGCGCGACGAAGTGTTCGTCGAGTCGGAAGGCTGATTCTGGACTGCGGCAGGCCGCCGCGCGTCGGCGCGCCGCAGTCCGAAGTCGAGATCGACTTCAGGCGTGTTGCTGTGAGATGAAAATGCCGGCCCTCGTGGCCGGCATTTTTCGTTCCGGAGAAATCAGATGAATTGGGCTGGCCGCTCGCTTGCGAGCGTTTGCATTTCCATGTCTGCGGCACTCGGCGCCTTCGTCGCGCAGGCACAGGCACAGGCCTATCCGACGCGCAGCATCACCATGATCGTGCCGTTCGCGGCCGGCGGTCCGACCGACGTGATCTCGCGCATCGTCACCGGGCATATGGCGCAAACGCTCGGCCAGAGCATCATCATCGAGAACGTGGTCGGCGCCGGTGGCACCACCGCGACCACGCGCGCGGCACGCGCCGTCAATGACGGCTATACGCTGATCACCGGGCATATGGGCACGCATGCGGCTTCGGTGCCGCTGTATCCCGCGCTCGCCTATCACCCGGAAAAGGATTTCGAGCCGGTCGCGCTGCTCGCGGGAACGCCGATCCTGATCCTGGCGCGCAAGGAATTTCCGCCAACGGATCTCAAGGAATTCGTCGCCTATGTGAAGGCCAACGAGGCCAAGGTGAACGCGGCACATGCCGGCATCGGCTCGGTGTCGCATGTGTCGTGCCAGTTGCTGAATTCGATCCTCGGCATCAGGCCGACCGGTGTACCCTTCAACGGCACCGGGCCCGCGATGAACGCGCTGGTGGGCGGGCAGGTCGATTACATCTGCGACCAGATCGTCAACGCCGTGCCGCAGGTCAACGCCGGCACCATCAAGGCCTATGCGGTGGCGACGCCCGAGCGCAATCCCTCGCTATCAAATGTCCCGACCACGGCGGAAGCAGGCCTGCCGGCGTTCCAGGCCCAGGCGTGGAACGCGATTTTTGCGCCGAAGGGGACGCCGGCGCCGGTCATCGCCAAACTGAACGAGGCGGTCGGCAAGGCGCTGGAAGACGAGGCCGTCCGCAAGCGCCTGCTCGAACTCGGCAGCGTGATCCCGGCGCCCGCGGAACGGACCCCGGAGGCGCTGGCGATGCTGGTCAAAAGCGAGATCGCAAAGTGGACGCCGGTGCTCAAGCCCGCAAGTTAATCAACGGAATCAAATGGATAGGGAGGGGAGGGGCGCAGGTTCCACCCCTTGTCGTTTGCGAAAGGAATGATCATTTTTCCGGGTATAATCCGGTTTCAGGAGCCGAATCGGCGTGTCGATCGGCTATCCCGGCCGCTAAATTCGCCGTCCCGAAAAGCCCGAAACGTCAGCCATGAATCAATACCACGATCTGCTCGAACGGATTCTCGCCGATGGCGCCGAGAAGCAGGACCGCACCGGCACCGGTACGCTGTCGATCTTCGGTCACCAGATGCGCTTCAACCTGTCGGCCGGCTTTCCGATGCTGACCACCAAGCGGCTGCCGTTGAAGGCGATCGTGCATGAACTGCTGTGGTTTCTCAAAGGCGACACCAACATCAAATACCTGAAGGACCATGGCGTCTCGATCTGGGATGAATGGGCCGACGCCAATGGCGACCTCGGTCCGGTCTATGGTTCGCAGTGGCGGTCATGGCCGGCGCCGGATGGGCGCAGCATCGACCAGATCGCCAACGTCGTCGACATGATCAAGCGCAACCCGGACTCGCGGCGCCTGATCGTGAGCGCGTGGAATCCGGCCGAGGTCGACAAGATGGCGCTGCCGCCGTGCCACTGCCTGTTCCAGTTCTATGTCGCCAACGGCAAATTGTCGTGCCAGCTCTACCAGCGCTCCGCCGACGTGTTTCTCGGCGTACCCTTCAACATCGCTTCCTATGCGCTGCTGACCATGATGGTAGCGCAGGTGACGGGTTTGAAGCCTGGCGATTTCGTGCACTCGCTCGGCGACACGCATCTCTATTCGAACCATCTGGAGCAGGCGCGGCTGCAACTGACGCGCCCGACGCGGCCGTTGCCGGTCATGAAGATCAATTCCGACGTGAAGGACATCTTCGCGTTTCGCTACGAAGATTTTGCGCTCGAAGGCTACGACCCGCACCCGCACATCAAGGCCGAGGTCGCGGTGTGAGCCGCGTGAGCGATTGAATGCCCCTTGTCATCCGCCGCGTACGCCCTGGCGAAGCTGGACTTGTCCTGTCCTTTGTTCGCGAACTCGCCGAGTACGAAAAGCTGCTCCACGAAGTGGAGGCGACCGAAGCCGATCTCGGCGCGGCGCTGTTCGGCGACAATCCCCGGCTGTTTTGCGAGATTGCCGAGTGGAACGGCGAGCCTGCCGGCTTCGCGGTCTGGTTCGTCAATTTTTCAACCTTTAGCGGCCGCTCCGGCATCTATCTGGAAGACCTGTTCGTTCGCCCGTCGTTGCGCGGCAAGGGCATCGGCAAGGCGCTGCTGGTGCATCTCGCGAGAGAGTGCGTCGCGAAGGGCTGGTCGCGCCTGCAATGGTCGGTGCTGGACTGGAACACGCCGTCGATCGAGTTCTACAAATCGCTGGGTGCCGAACTGATGGACGAGTGGACGGTTTGCCGGGTCGGCGGTCTGGCGCTGACGGCACTAGCGCAAGGGGTGCGTTGATGGAAATCGTCCTCGTTGTCGCGATTGCCGAAAACGGCGTGATCGGCGCCAATGGCGCGATGCCGTGGCGGCTGAAATCCGATCTGCAGCGCTTCAAGGCGCTGACATTGGGCAAGCCTATGGTGATGGGCCGCAAGACCTTTGCCTCGATCGGCCGGCCGCTGCCAAACCGGACCAGTATCGTGCTCACGCGCGATCACGATTTTCGCGCTGCCGGCGCCGTGGTGACCAACTCGTTCGCGGATGCGATGGCGATCGCGACCGGCGATGCGCTGCGGCGTTTCGCCACTGAGATTGCGATCATCGGCGGCACCGAAATCTTTGCGCATTGGATGGACCGCGCCGACCGCCTCGAAGTCACCGAGGTGCACGCCCGGCCCGACGGCGACACCCGGTTCGCCACAATTGACGCTGCGGACTGGGAAGAGGTCGTGCGCGTGCGGAATCCGGCGGGTCCCGACGACAGCGCCGACTTCTCCTATGTGACATTTCGTCGGCGCAAGGCCCGTTAACCGTCGCATTAACCGCGCTAGCCAATGTTTGCATTGACAATTCTGCCCTCAAGCATAGCTGCTTCGAGCGCCAAGCTTGCGTTGTAAGGGCCCGGACGGTCCCCTATAAAGCCGGGCGGATATGCGAGGCCGGGCATCCCAGCCCAAACAGGCGGACCCGGGCCCCGCGGAGGAGAGTTTTATATGCCGTGGAAGAATCAAGGCGGGGGCCCGTGGGGCTCGGGTCCGAAGGGACCGTGGGGCAACGGTCCGCAATCGGTTGGGCCAAGGCCTCCCGATCTTGAAGACCTCCTGCGGCGCGGCCAGGACAAGCTGCAGCAGCTCTTGCCCGGCGGCCATTTCAGCGGCATGGGCATCGCGCTGGTCCTGATCGGCGCGCTGGCGATCTGGGGCTTGAGCGGATTTTTCCGCGTGCAGTCGGAAGAGCTCGGCGTGGTGCTGCGCTTCGGCAAGCATGTGCGGACGGTGCAACCCGGCCTGAACTATCATCTGCCCTATCCGGTCGAGACCGTGCTGTTGCCGAAGGCGCTGCGCGTCTCCACCATCTCGATCGGCATGACCTTGATCGACGATCCGGCGCGGCGCGGCCGCACCATGCGCGACGTGCCTGAAGAAAGCCTGATGCTGACCGGCGACGAGAACATCGTCGACGTCGATTTCACTGTGTTGTGGCGGATCAAGCCCGACGGCGTCGGCAACTATCTCTTCAACATCCAGAATCCCGAAGGCACCGTGAAGGCGGTGGCTGAAAGCGCGATGCGTGAAGTCGTCGGTCGCGCCAACATCCAGCCGATCCTGACCGGCGCCCGCACCACGACCGAAGCCGGCGTGCAGGACCTGATGCAGAAGACGCTGGACAGCTACGGCTCCGGCATTTCGGTGCAGCAGGTACAGATGCAGAAGGTCGATCCGCCGGCGCAGGTGATCGACGCGTTCCGCGACGTGCAGGCTGCGCGCGCCGACCTCGAGCGGCTGCAGAACGAAGCGCAGACCTATGCCAACCGCGTCGTCCCCGACGCGCGTGGCCGTGGCGCGCAGATCCTGCAGGTCGCCGAAGGCTACAAGGAACAAGCGGTGGCCGAGGCCAAGGGCCAGAGCTCGCGCTTTCTGAAAGTCTACGACGAATACAAGAAGGCGCCCGACGTGACGCGACAGCGTATTTATCTCGAGACCATGGAACGGGTTCTCGGCGGTTCCGAGAAGCTGGTCTATGACGGCGGCAGTTCCGCCCAGAACATCGTGCCGTATCTTCCGCTCAGCGAGTTGACGCCGCGGCGTCCGCCGGCGGCGCCGGCCACCACCGGCCAGCCGCAGCAGGGAGGCACGCGATGAGATCCCCCGTTGCCGGCATTGCTACCCTGATCGTTCTGTTTGTCGCCGTCATCATCGGCTACAGCTCGGTCTTCACCGTCGCCCAGACCGAACAAGTGCTGGTGGTGCGGCTCGGCGAACCCGTTCGCGTCGTCACCGAACCCGGCCTGAACTTCAAGGCGCCGTTCATCGACAGCGTGATCTCGATCGACAAGCGCATCCTCGATCTGGAAAATCCGTCGCAGGAAGTCATCGCATCGGATCAGAAGCGGCTGGTGGTCGACGCGTTCGCCCGCTACCGCATCAAGAACGCGCTGCGCTTCTACCAGAGCGTTGGCTCGATCCAGGCCGCCAACATCCAGCTCACGACGCTGCTGAACGCGTCGCTGCGCCGCGTGCTCGGCGAGGTCACCTTCATCCAGGTCGTGCGCGACGAGCGCGAAGCCCTGATGAACCGGATTCGCGACCAGCTCGACAAGGAAGCCGACGGCTACGGGATCCAGGTGGTTGACGTGCGTATCCGCCGGGCCGACTTGCCGGAGCAGAACAGCCAGGCGGTCTACCAGCGCATGCAGACCGAGCGGCAGCGTGAGGCGGCGGAGTTCCGCGCCCAGGGCGGCCAGAAGGCGCAGGAGATCAGGTCGAAGGCCGATCGTGAGGCAACGGTCATTATCGCCGAAGCCAATTCGACCGCCGAGCAGACGCGGGGCGCCGGCGATGCCGAACGCAACCGGCTGTTCGCCGAGGCCTATGGCAAGGATCCGGACTTCTTTGCCTTCTACCGCTCGATGACGGCCTATGAGAACGGCCTCAAGTCGAACGACACCCGCTTCCTGCTGCGGCCGGATTCGGAGTTCTTCCGCTTCTTCGCCAATCCGGCCGGGCATCCGCCGGTGGCAGCGGCCCCTGCGGCGCCGAAGCCATAAGGTTGGCGGCGGGATACAAAAGGTGTAGCGAAGCGGATACCGCTTCGCTGCCATAAGCGCAAAAAAGCGCTGCTAACGGGAGGTTGCTATCCGATGAGGTCCATAGCGTTCACCGACTTCCTCATCGGTGTAGGAATCCTGTTTGTGCTGGAAGGCCTGATGTTCGCGGCGAGCCCGGCCTGGATGCGCCGGGCCATGAAGAGCGCGCTGGCAACCCCAGACAACATCCTGCGGGCGGTCGGCATCGGATCGGCAGTTGCGGGCCTGGTCCTGATCTGGTTTGTCCGTCGGTAATAATTTGTCATTCTCGGGTTCGCATCCTCGATGCGCCGGGAAATGCCGATCAAAATTGTTAGTAAATCGCTGTTGCGTCAACGAAATCGTGAGCCGTCGGACGCCGGTTTTTCGCCGGATTGTCCCGCTCAAATGCTTGCGCCTCAGACCCGTTCAGGCGCACTGTCATCCAACCGACCTTTTGGAGAGAAGCTGACATGACCGGTGCCAGACCCGCCTTGAGCCGCCGCCTGCGCCTGATGGGGCTTGCGATCACGCTCGGCACAGCCAGCATGCTGGCGTCTGCGCCGGTGAGCGCGCGCGGGCCGGACGGCATTGCCGATATCGCGGAGAAAGTGATCGACGCCGTCGTCAACATCTCGACCTCGCAGACCGTCGAGGCCAAGGGCGGTAGCGGTGACCGGGGCGCGGTGCCGCAATTGCCGCCGGGTTCGCCGTTTGAGGAATTTTTTGACGACTTCTTCAAGAACCGGCGCGGCGGCGGCCCGGGCAAGGGCGGCGACAAGAACAGCGACATGCAGCCGCGCAAGACCAATTCGCTCGGCTCCGGCTTCATCGTCGACACCTCGGGCGTCGTCGTCACCAACAATCACGTCATCGCCGATGCCGACGAGATCAACGTGATCATGAACGACGCGCACGAAGATGCAAGGCCGACACTGGTCGGCGTCGACAACAAGACCGACATCGCCGTGCTGAAGTTCAAGCCGGTGAAGCCGCTGATCGCCGTCAAATTCGGCAATTCCGACAAGCTGCGTCTCGGCGAATGGGTGATCGCGATCGGCAATCCGTTCTCGCTCGGCGGTTCGGTGACGGCCGGCATCGTCTCGGCGCGCAACCGCGACATCAGCCAGGGACCATATGACAACTACATCCAGACCGATGCCTCGATCAATCGCGGCAATTCCGGCGGACCGCTGTTCAATCTCGAAGGCGATGTCGTCGGCGTCAACACGCTGATCATCTCGCCGACCGGCGGTTCGATCGGCCTTGGCTTCGCGGTGCCGTCGAAGACGGTGGCCGGCGTGGTCGATCAGCTTCGACAGTTCGGCGAATTGCGCCGCGGCTGGCTCGGCGTGCGCATCCAGCAGGTCACCGACGAAATCGCCGAAAGCCTCAACATCAAGCCCGCCCGCGGCGCGCTGGTGGCGGGGGTCGACGACAAGGGCCCCGCGAAACCTGCCGGCATCGAGCCCGGCGACGTCGTGGTCAAGTTCGACGGCAAGGACGTCAAGGATCCGAAGGATCTCTCACGCGTGGTGGCCGACACCGCGGTCGGCAAGGAAGTCGATGTCGTGATCATCCGCAAAGGCAACGAGGAAACCCGCAAGGTGACGCTCGGCCGCCTCGAGGATAACGACAAGGCGCAGCAGGCGTCCGCCAAGGCCAAGGAAGAACCCGCCGAAAAGCCGGTGACGCAAAAGGCGCTCGGCCTCGATCTGGCGACCCTGAGCAAGGACCTGCGCGGAAAATACAAGATCAAGGAAAGCGTCAAGGGCGTGGTCATTACCGGCGTCGACGGCACCTCGGAGGCGCCGCCAAAAGCGGTTGTCCGCCGGCGACGTCATCGTCGAAGTGGCGCAGGAAGCGGTGAGCAACGCCGCCGACATCAAGAAGCGCGTTGACCAGCTCAAGAAGGACGGCAAGAAGTCGGTCCTGCTGCTGGTCGCCGACGGTGACGGCGAACTGCGCTTCGTCGCGCTGAGCGTACAGTAGGGCTACTTCCGCACTACCGGTGTCGTCCCCGCGAACGCGGGGACCCATACGCCGCGGCGGTTGTTTTGCGGTAAGCTGTTTCGACGACTACTCGTAATCACTAATGCCGGTGGTTATGGGTCCCCGCGTTCGCGGGGACGACGTGGAAAGTTTACCCCTCCACGAACTCGTCGCGCCGATAGCCCTGCGCGTAGAGCAGCGCGCTGAGATCTCCGAAATCAATCCGTGCGGCCGCCGCCGCCGCGACCGTGGGCTTGGCGTGATAGGCGACGCCCAGGCCCGCGGCTTCGATCATGCCGAGATCGTTGGCGCCGTCGCCGGTGACCAGCGTGTCGATCTCGTCGAGATCGAAGGATTCGCGCAGTTCAACGAGGGTCGCGAGTTTGGTGGCGCGGCCCAAAATCGGCTCGGTGACTTCACCGGTGAGTTTGCCGTCGCGGACCTTCAATTCGTTGGCGCGATTTTCCTGGAACCCGATTTTTGCGGCGACTGCGTTGGTGAACAGCGTGAAGCCGCCCGAGATCAGGCAGGTCCAGGCGCCGTGCGCGCGCATGGTGGCAACCAGTTCGCGGCCGCCCGGCGTCAGCGTGATGCGTTTTTCCAGGACTTCGTCGACCACGCCGACCGGCAGATCCTTCAACAGCGCGACGCGCTCGCGCAGCGCGGATTCAAACTCGATTTCGCCGCGCATCGCCCGTTCGGTGATGGCGGCGACATGCGCCTTCAGGCCGGCGAAGTCGGCCAACTCGTCGATGCACTCCTGGCCGATCATGGTGGAATCCATGTCGGCCAGAAAAGCTTCTTGCGCCGGAACGCGGGAGGCTGCACCACAATATCGATCGGCAGGTCGCCGCGCGCTTTTTGCAGGCGGGCTTCGATCGCCTTGATATCGGCTTGGCTATTTAAGGATTGGCCCGCGAAGGGGATATCGACCGCCACCTCGTCGAACAGCCATTGGGCGTGTCCTGGCTGTGGCAGAACGGCCAGCGCGCCGTCGACGATGGTCGAGATCGAGCGCGGGGTTGGCTGGATTGCAGATGAGCGTGGCGACGAGGGACATGCAGGCTGGTTCGCAGGGGCAAGATGTGAGCAAGGTCGTGCTTATCGCAGGGCCGACCGCCAGCGGCAAGTCGGCGCTGGCGCTCGAACTTGCGCAAAAAACCGGCGGCGTTGTCATCAACACCGATTCCATGCAGGTCTATCGCGACCTCCGCACCATCACGGCGCGGCCGACACCGGAAGAGGAGGCACAGGTTCCGCACCGGCTGTATGGTCACGTCGATGCCGTCGTGAATTTCTCCGCCGGCGCCTGGGTGACCGATGCCGAAAAAGTGCTGGCCGAGGCGCGCGCGCACGGGCGTCTGCCGATCTTCATTGGCGGGTCCGGTCTCTATTTCAAGGCGCTAACGCGTGGCCTGTCGGCGGTGCCGCCGATTGCTGTTGAGGTGCGCGAAAGCGTGCGCGCGCGGCTGGAGCGGGACGGCGTCGAAGCGCTGCACATCGAGCTGGCGCGGCGCGATCCCGTTTCGGCCGAGCGCTTGAAACCGCGCGATCGTGCCCGGATCGCCCGCGCGCTTGAGGTCGTTGAGGCTACCGGCCGCACGCTGACCGACTGGCATCGCGAAGGCCTGCCGCCGCTGCTGCCACCCGGAGAGTTTTCCGCCCTGTTTCTCGCGCCCGAACGTGACGCGCTCTACGCGCGGATCGATGCGCGGTTCGATGCGATGCTGGCGGGCGGAGCGCTGGAGGAGGTCGCGGCGTTGGCCTCGCGAAACCTCGATCCGCTGCTGCCGGCGATGAAGGCCCATGGTGTGCCGGCGCTGATCCGGCACCTCAAGGGCGGGATCACGCTCGAAGAGGCCGCCGCGACCGGCCGCGCCGATACCCGCCACTATGCCAAGCGGCAATTCACCTGGTTCCGGCACCAACTGCCGGAGTTCGAATGGGTGGCGCCGGAGGCGGCGAGGGGGTGGGTGGAGGCACGGATCCGGTAGCCGCCGGGCCCTCGCGCATGGCGGGAACCGCAAATTCGCACTCGCCGAAACGCCGGAACACCGCTAGGCTGGCCAAATCGCGCTAAACGCTGACTTCCCTTGACTTCCGGGGACCGGTCGGTATAACGCGCGCAACCTTTGGGAAGTCCGAGCCGCCAAATGCGTAATATTATTACCAAACTCCTTATCGTAGTCGTACCCAGGCGCACCGCCGGGGGTGGCTGAAGGCCATCCAAATTCGGGCGGTGTGCATGGGGCCTCTGGGGCCCTTTTTTATTTCCTAAAATCTCGAAACCGAAAGTAGGCCGCTGACAACAGCGGATCCGGAGCCAGCCAAGAAAAACGCCAAGGAAAACGTCATGACCGACAACAGCCACGATCCGAACCAGATGACCGGCGCCGCGATGATCGTTCGCGCGCTCATCGATCATGGCGTCCAGCATCTCTTTGGCTATCCCGGCGGCGCGGTACTTCCGATCTACGACGAGATTTTCCAGCAGAGCGAAGTCGAGCACATCCTGGTGCGGCACGAGCAGGGCGCCGGCCACGCCGCCGAGGGCTATGCGCGATCGACCGGCAAACCGGGCGTGGTGCTGGTGACCTCGGGTCCCGGCGCCACCAACATGGTGACGCCGCTGACGGATGCGCTGATGGATTCGATCCCGCTGGTCTGCATCACCGGCCAGGTGCCGACGCACCTGATCGGCAATGACGCGTTCCAAGAATGCGACACCGTCGGCATCACCCGTCCCTGTACCAAGCACAACTGGCTGGTGCGCGACGTCAACGATCTCGCCAAGGTCTTGCACGAGGCGTTTTACGTTGCGACCTCGGGCCGTCCCGGCCCGGTGCTGGTCGACGTGCCCAAGGACGTGCAGTTTGCGACCGGCACCTACCATCCGCCACGCAAGTCCGACGTGCATGTGTCCTATTCGCCGCGCGTGAAGGGCGATGCGGCGCAGATCCGCAAGGCGGTGGCGCTGCTGGCGTCCGCCAAGCGCCCGGTAATCTATTCCGGTGGCGGTGTCATCAATTCCGGGCTCGAGGCATCGAAATTGCTGCGCGAACTGGTCGAAGCGACAGGCTTTCCGATCACCTCGACCCTGATGGGCCTCGGCGCTTATCCCGCGACCGGCAAGAACTGGCTCGGCATGCTCGGCATGCACGGCACCTACGAGGCCAACATGGCGATGCATGATTGCGACGTCATGCTGTGCGTCGGCGCGCGCTTCGACGACCGCATCACCGGACGCGTCGATGCGTTTTCGCCGGGCTCGAAGAAGATCCACATCGACATCGACCCGTCTTCGATCAACAAGAACATCCGCGTCGACGTGCCGATCATCGGCGATGCCGCCAATATCATCGGCGACCTGTTGCAGGTGTTCAAGGCGGAGGCGAAGAAGCCCGACATCAAGGCATGGTGGGCGGAGATCGCCAAATGGCGCGCGCGCAACTCGCTCGCCTACAAGAAGAACAGCGATATCATTCTGCCGCAATATGCCATCGAGCGTCTGTTTGAGGCGACGCGCGGGCGCGACACTTACATCACGACCGAGGTCGGCCAGCACCAGATGTGGGCGGCGCAGTTCTTCGGTTTCGAGGAGCCGAACCGCTGGATGACGTCGGGCGGCCTCGGCACCATGGGCTACGGCCTGCCGGCCGCGCTCGGCGTCCAGGTCGCGCATCGCGACAGTCTCGTGATCGACATCGCCGGCGATGCCTCGGTGCAGATGACGATGCAGGAAATGTCGACGGCGGTTCAGTACGAACTGCCGATCAAGATCTTCATCCTCAACAACCAGTACATGGGCATGGTGCGGCAGTGGCAGCAGCTGCTGCACGGCAACCGGCTGTCGCACTCCTATTCGGAAGCGCTGCCGGATTTCGTCAAGCTCGCAGATGCATTCGGTTGCCTCGGCCTGCAGGCGATCAAGCCCGGCGATCTCGACGGTGCGATCAAGGAAATGATCTGGTCAAGCGCCCGGTGCTGTTCGACTGCCGCGTCGCGGCGCTGGAAAACTGCTTCCCGATGATTCCGTCCGGCAAGGCGCACAACGAAATGCTGTTGCCGGCCGAAGCCACCGACGAAGCCACCGCCGCAGCCTTTGCCGGCGGCAAGGCGCTGGTGTGATGGGATCGCCGGATGTTTGACCTGAAGCAACTCGAGCGGGCACATGAGATCGTCGGCGCGGCCGTGCCGCCGACGCCGGCACATGCCTGGCCGCTGCTCGCGCAGCGGCTTGGCACCGATGTCGTGGGTCAAGCACGAGAACCACACGCCGACCGGCGCCTTCAAGGTGCGGGGCGGGCTGGTCTATGCCGACCGCCTGAAGCGCGAGCGGCCGGATGTCGCCGGGTTGATTTCGGCGACAACGGGCAATCACGGTCAGAGTTCGGCTTTCGCGGGCCGCCGCTACGGCGTGCCGGTGACGATCTACGCCCCGCACGGCAACTCGGTCGAGAAGAACCGCGCGATGCGGGCCTTCGGGGCGAACCTTGTCGAACACGGCGATGACTTTCAGTCCGCCCGCGAGGAGGCCGAGCGCCGCGCCGAACGTGATCGGCTGGAATTCGTGCCGTCCTTCCATCCCGATCTGGTGCTGGGGGTTGCGACCTACGCGCTTGAACTTTTTCGAAAGGCCGGCGATCTCGACGTGCTGTACGTCCCGATTGGCCTCGGATCCGGCATCTGCGGCTGCATTCTGGCGCGCGACCTGTTGGGGCTGACCACCGAAATCGTCGGCGTGCAATCGACCGAAGCCCCGTCCTATGCGCTGTCGTTTGCGGCCGGCACGGTCGTCAGCACCAACAGCAGCAATACGCTCGCCGACGGCGTCGCGACGCGCGTGCCTGACGCGGATGCGCTGGCGATTATCCGCAAGGGGGCGTCGCGGATTGCGCAGGTTAGCGACGACGAGATCGCCGCGGCGATGCGGGCGTACTGGACCGACACCCACAATCTCGCCGAAGGCGCCGGCGCGGCTCCGCTCGCCGCCGCCCTGCAGGAGAGGAACAAGCTTCAAGGCAAACGCGTCGGCCTCGTTCTGAGCGGCGGCAACATCGATTTCGACCGGTTTCGCCGGTGGGTCGGGCCGGAGGCGGTTGCCGCAGAACAACGGGCGATCGCGTGACAGAGAAAGAATCCAAGGGGACGACCATGAACCAGCCCGCATCCGCCTACTTCCTCGAAGAGCGTCACGATCCCACCGAAGCGCACACGCTGTCGGTGCTGGTGCAGACAAACCCGGCGTGCTCGGCGTGATCGGGCTGTTTTCGGGCGCGGCTACAACATCGAAAGTCTCACCGTCTCCGAGACCGAGAGCCAGAAGCATCTCTCGCGGATCACCATCGTCACCACGGGCACACCGATGGTGATCGAGCAGATCAAGCATCAGCTCGACCGCATGGTCCCGGTGTATCGCGTCGTCGACATGACCCTGACCGGCCGCTCGATCGAACGGGAGCTCGCAATGGTGAAGGTGCGCGGCGGCGGCGACCACCGCGTCGAGGCACTGCGGCTCGCCGATGCCTTCCGCGCCCGCGTCATCGACGCCACCATCGAGAGCTTCGTGTTCGAGATCACCGGCAACTCGGCGAAGATGATCAGTTCATCGACCTGATGCGTCCGCTCGGCCTTGTCGAGGTGTCGCGCACCGGTGTCGCCGCGATCGCGCGCGGGCCTGAGGGGATGTGATCCATGCTGGCGCGCGACTGGTACTATACCCAAGGCGCCGGCGGGGGCCTCAATTCCGCGGTTGCCTCGATCTATGACCGCCACGACGACAGCGACATCCGCGCCCACGCCGCCTTGACCATGCTCGGCGTCCAGCACGGCTGGCGCGTCGCCGATATCGGCTGCGGCAACGGCGTACTGGCCTGCGAGGCGGCGCGCTCGGCGCCGACGTCGACGCCATCGATGTCTCACCGGCGATGCTCGCGCTCGCCGACATCCATGCGCGCGACCGCAAGGTCAAGGTCCGCACCCAGCCGGCGGGCTGCTGAGCTTTGCCTACCAGCCGAATTCCTATGATTTGATCGTCAGCGAATTCACGCTGCATCACCTGCCGGATTTCTGGAAGGCGGTCGCGCTGTCGCGTATCTTCGCTGCGCTGAAACCCGGCGCGAATTTTTATCTGCGCGACATCGTCTTCGTCGGCATGCCCGACGGCGTCGAGCGCGACGTCGAGGGATGGGCGGACTTCACCATCAAGAACCATGATTTCGACCACGAAGGCGTCGTCACCCATATGCGCGACGAATACTCGACCTTCTGCTGGGTGATCGAGCGGATGTTGACCGATGTCGGCTTCGTGCTCGTCTCGGTCGATTATCACGCGCCTCTCCACGGCACCTATCTCCTTCGCAAATCGAAGCCGGGACCAAGCGGGCTGGAAAAAATGAAACCGGCCGATGTCCGTATCGCCATCGTGGTGGCGGCGGGGCCCGCCTTTGCGGCGGACCGGATCGCGTCGGCCAAAGACTGGTGAGGCCACGATGTCGCACTCGCTCCTTGTCGCCTTTGTGATCTTTGCCACCGTGATGTTCATTACGCCGGGGCCGAACAACATCATGCTGCTGTCGTCGGGCCTGACTACGGCTTCCGCCCCACCATGCCCCACATCGTCGGCGTCACCATCGGGTTTGCCTTCATGGTCGGCGCGGTCGGCGTCGGACTCGGCACCATCTTCATCGCCTATCCGGTGCTGCGGACCATCCTGAAATACGCCGGCGTCGCCTACCTCGTCTATCTCGCGGACGAGATCGGCTGTCCGGACCGGTAGCGACCGAGCCAGGACAACCGCCGCCGGCCGATGACCTTCTGGGGCGCGGCCATGTTCCAGTGGGTCAACGTCAAGGGCTGGGTCATGGTGATCGGCACCATCACCGCCTATGCGGCGATCGCCGCCTTCCCCTGCAACATCGCCATTCAGGTCGGTCTGTGCCTGCTCCTGGGCACGGTCTCGTGTACCGTCTGGGTCCTGTTCGGCACGTCGCTGCGGCCGGTCCTGACCTCGCCGACGGCCGTGCGGGCCCTCAACATCGTGATGGCGCTCCTGCTGCTCGCCTCCCTCTATCCCGTCTTCATGGATGCATGATGCCGCACTGCGCCATGCGAGATCGGGGTTTCCCCTCAGGGCAAAAGCTCTAGACAACGGCGGAGTTTGCGGGCGACCGGCGGTCGTTAGCCCCCAAAAGCCTGATTCATCGGCCGATTTTGGCCACCTCATGAGGAAACGACTATGCGCGTTTATTACGATCGCGATGCCGACCTGAACCTGATCAAGGGCAAGAAGGTCGTCATCGTCGGCTATGGCAGCCAGGGCCATGCCCATGCGCTGAACCTGAAGGATTCCGGGGTCAAGGACGTCGTCGATCGCGCTGCGCTCGGGCTCGGCCTCGGCCAAGAAGGCGGAGGCCGACGGCTTCAAGGTGATGGACGTCGCCGACGCCGCCAAATGGGCCGATCTCATCATGATGTGACCCCGGACGAGCTGCAGGCCGACATCTACCGCGAGCACCTGCACGCCAACATGAGGAACGGCGCGGCGATGGCCTTCGCCCATGGCCTCAACGTCCACTTCAACCTGATCGAGCCGCGCGCCGACCTCGACGTGGTGATGATCGCCCCGAAAGGGCCGGGCCACACGGTGCGCAGCGAATACCAGCGCGGCGGCGGCGTGCCCTGCCTGATCGCGATCGCCCAGGACGCCTCGGGCAATGCGCATGACCTGGCCTGTCCTATGCCTCGGCCATCGGCGGCGGCCGTTCCGGCATCATCGAGACCACCTTCAGGAGGAATGCGAGACCGACCTGTTCGGCGAGCAGGCGGTGCTTTGCGGCGGCCTGGTCGAACTGATCCGGGCCGGCTTCGAGACCCTGGTCGAGGCCGGCTACGCGCCCGAGATGGCCTATTTCGAGTGCCTGCACGAGGTCAAGCTGATCGTCGACCTGATCTATGAGGGCGGCATCGCCAACATGAACTATTCGATCTCCAACACGGCCGAATATGGCGAATACGTCACCGGCCCGCGCATCATCACCGACGAGACCAAGGCCGAGATGAAGCGCGTGCTGAAGGACATCCAGACCGGCAAGTTCACCCGCGACTGGATGCAGGAGAATCAGGGTCGGCCAGCCGTTGTTCAAGGCGACCCGGCGCAAGCTGCCGAAGCATCCGATCGAGGAGGTCGGCGACAAGCTGCGCGAGATGATGCCGTGGATCAAGAAGGGCGCCCTGGTCGACAAGGCGAAGAACTGAGACTTGATCCACGTTTAAGGTGCGGGATCGCGCAGGCGCGATCCCGATGATCAAGAACGGCGCGCTGGTCGACAAGACCAAGAACATCCGGTTGTGGAGCTGCCAGAAGCGGATGGTACGCTGGGCGGTCTCCAGCGACAGCTTCTTGTAATCGCGTTGGGCGACTTCCAGCGTCGCATCGTCGATCGGGTATTCGACCGGCCGGTTGCGCAGGATGCTCTCGACCGTCGGCCAGTTGAGCCGGGCGGCCCGGCAGGGAATCAGGATCAGGTCGGAACGTGGCCCCTCGACCAGCCGTGCGGCCATTTCCAGCGGCACGTCGTTGAGGAGCGCCAGCGAGACGGTGACTTCGTCGAACTTCCTTGCCTCGGCGAAATTGTAGACCGCCACGTAGTCCGGCTCGTTCAGCTGCTTCATGAGAGTTGACGAAGCTCTAGGCGACCCCGTCGTTCCGCCCCTTGGGCGGTCCGCAGGGCGATCGTGTCCAGCACCTGCCGGACTTCTTCCCGGATCGCGGGCGGCGCAATCGCCAGCAGCCGGGCGCGCACGCTTCCTTGGCGCGGCGCAACAGCTCGCGCAGGAACTGCGGCGGGTAGGTCGCGCGAAGGCCAAGGATTTCGGTCAGCTCGTCGTCGGTCCCGGCACGGGCGACAATGGCGGAATAACCCTGGTCGGGAAGATGCGCGCGGCATTGTTGGCCAGCTTCCGGATCACCCGGCCTTCGCCGCGATCGACGATGACGTCGGTGACGGCGGCGGGCAGGTCGGCCGCGCCCGGAAATGGCGAGCAGGTGGTCCTGTCCCTTGGTGCTGGCAATCCGCACCAGCGTTTCGGTGCCGAGACGGCTCGAATGCGGCGAGCACATCGCCGGCGACGGCGATTTCGTCGTCCTGGGCCAGATGCTGGATCACCTCGAACGGGGCGTAGTCGAGCGGCGCCAGCCGTCGTGACAGCTCCGCCTTGGCCCGCGTTTCGACGCGCGCGATCAAAAGGCAGAGCACGTCGTCGAAGACCTTGACCTGGTCGTCGCTGAGACGGTCTCCGTCATTGAGGAACAGGTCGGTAACCTGCCGCAGGGTGTCGACCCGTTTGGCGGATGAACCGCCTCGAACGGCGTCCTCGAGTTCGGCGATGATCGAATGGGCCGGCTGTTGCACTGGGGCAGCCTGTTTGTTGTTTCAATTCCGGCCTGCACCATGCCCGGGGCCGCCTTACACCGGCGTTAAAATGGAACCGGGTAGAATTACACAACGATTGCTCCCAAAACGGGCAACCGCGCGGCCAGTTGTCGTTGCATCGCGTGTTGGCGTCGAACCGCATCGACCATTGCGCGGTTTGCGTTCGCGATTGCTTTACCAAACTTGCTGCGCCGCACGCAGCGTTTCCCGCGACAATTAGCCTGTGCCGGCGGGATATCGATGGTCGCGAGCAGCTTCCGGTACTCCGTTCCGGCTGCTATCCTCTCCAAACCGTTCCCAAGAAACTCGAATAGGAAACTGTCCAACAAGAAGCCGTCAAGCCTGGCCCGCATCCGAGGAGGAAACCGATGACGCGAGTGCTTAAGGATTTTTTCACGACGAACTTCATTAAAGCGCTCTTCAAGGCACTTGGACTTTCCGGACTGATCATCGCCGCAGCCACCGCGTCCGCGGTCGCGCAGAAGCAATACGACACCGGCGTTACCGACACCGAGATCAAGATCGGCAACATCATGCCGTATTCGGGGCCGGCCTCGGCCTACGGCATCATCGGCAAGACGATGAGCGCCTACTATGCGGATGATTAACGATAATGGCAGCGTGAACGGCCGCAAGATCAATTTCATTTCCTACGACGACGCCTACTCACCGCCGAAGACGGTGGAGCAGGCGCGCAAGCTGGTCGAGAGCGACGAGGTGTTTCTGATCTTCGCGCCGCTCGGCACCGCGTCCAATGCGGCGATCCAGAAGTACATGAACACCATGAAGGTGCCGCAGCTGTTCGTCGCCACCGGCGCTTCGCGCTGGGGCGATCCCGAACATTTCCCGTGGACCATCGGCTGGCAGGCGAACTACCGGGCCGAGGCGCGGATCTACGCCACCTATGTCTTGCAGCATTACCCAAAGGCCAAACCTCGGCGTTCTCTACCAGAACGACGACTTCGGCAAGGACTACGTGCTGGGTTTCAAGGACGTGCTCGGCGACGAGTATGACAGCATGGTCGTCGGCCAGCGTGCCTTACGAGGTCAGCATGCCGACGGTGAATTCGCAGGTGGTCGCCGATCAAGACCGGCAAACCCCGACATCTTCGTCAATATCGGCACGCCGAAGTTTGCCGCGCAAGCGATCAAGAAGATCGCTGAGCTCGGTTGGCATCCGATCCACATCATGACCAACGTGTCGGCCTCGGTCGGCGCGGTGCTGAAGCCTGCCGGGCTGGAAAATTCCAACGGCATCCTGAGCGCGGGCTACCAGATGGACGTCACCGATCCGCAGTGGGACAGTCATCCTGGAATGCAGAAGTACCGCGCCTTCATGGCGAAGTATTATCCGGAAGCCGACCGTTCCGACGAGCGGGCCGCTGACCGCCTACGATACGCTCGACGGCGCTGGTCGAGGTGCTGAAGCGCTGCGGTGACAATCTCACGCGCGAGAACGTCATGAAGGTGGTCGCGAACATGGACTTCGAGATCGACACTACTATCCCCGGCATCCGCATCAAGACCTGGCCGACCGACTTCTATCCGATCGAGCAGGTCCAGATGATGAAATTCTACGGCGAGAAGTGGGAGTTGTTCGGCCCGATCATCGACGGCCACGCGGAGTAGGGGCCTGGATCCCTTCTCCCCTTGTGGGAGAAGGTGCCCTCGCGGAACGCGAGGGCGGATGAGGGGTCTCTATCCGCGCGATCACAAGGGGAGAGGGAAGTAAGCACACCGCGCTTGCGGAAGCGGACTGGCGCATTGCGCTTGTTCCCCTTACATGATCCCGACATCACCAACGGGGCAGTACCACCCATGAAATCTGTCGTCATCACCGGCGCGTCCACCGGCATCGGCTGGGCTGCGGCAAAGCTGCTGCTCGGTCGCGGCTTTCGTGTCTTCGGCAGCGTGCGCAAGCAGGCCGACGCCGACCGCCTCAAGAGCGAGTTCGGTGCCAATTTCACGCCGCTGTTGTTCGATGTCACCGACGAGGCCGCGGTGCTGGCGGCGGCGCGCGAGGTGCGCGATGCGCTGAACGGCGAGACGCTGGCCGGTCTCGTCAACAATGCCGGCATCGCGGTCGCGGGCCCCGTGCTCGAACTTCCCGTCGGCGAATTCCGCCGCCAGATGGATGTCAACGTCATCGGCCCGGTCATCGCAACGCAGGCGTTCGGTCCGCTGCTCGGCGCTGATCCCTCGCTGAAGGGGCCGAAGGGGCGCATCGTGATGATCTCCTCGGTGGCAGGCAAGAACGGCAATCCGCTCGCGGCGCCGTATTCGACATCGAAGCACGCGATCGAGGGACTATCCGAAAGCCTGCGTCGCGAAATGATGCTGTTCGGCATCGATGTCATCATCATCGCGCCCGGCGCGGTAAAGACCCCGATCTGGGGCAAGGCCGATGAGGTCGACATCACGCCTTACCAGAATTCGCCGTACTACGCGGCGCTGGTCAAAATCCGGAAGGTCATGATGCAATTCGGCGAAGGCGGATTGCCGGCGGAGACGATCGCCGAGAAGATTTTTGAGGCGCTGACGCTGCCCAATCCGAAGGTGCGCTACCAGATCACGCCCGATCCGATGCGGCACCTGGTGACGGCGCTGCTGCCCAAGCGCACCGTCGACAAGATCATCGCCAAGCGCCTCGGCCTGGTGCCGCACGCATGAACTGCTTTTTGAAGTTGTCGGTCGCCGCCGCCGCGCTGTTGGCGCTGGCTTCGGTCGTTCATGCCGGCGACCAGGGCGATCCCCAGGCCTCCTGCGATGGCAACACGTTCCAGATGGTCGAGTGCCTCAAGGCCAAGACGGCGCAATGGGACAAGCGGATGACCATTGCTTATCAGCAGGCGTTGAAGGATGCGGTGCCGGCACAGCACGATCAGTTGCGCGCGGCGCAGCGGCTTTGGATCCAGTACCGCGACGCCAATTGCCTGTATTACGGCCTCGGCGAGGGCACCATCGCGCGGCTCGATGCCGGCGAATGCATGCGCAGCATGACCGAAGCGCGCGCGAAGGAGCTGGAAGGCCTCGGTCATCAATGATGGCGGGCCATCAGTGACGAAAATCGGAAAGAGCCTTGCGGAGCTGACGCAGCTTGCGAACGAGGCGCTTCGCAGCCAGCCCGGATGCGAAACCGCGTCTGTTCTCGGTCTTGCAGCCTTCCCGATGTCAGGGAAGGCCGCAACTGGGAGATCCCCAACGTGGTCCTTGGCGACAGCCTGATCAGCGACGTCGATCGGGCCGTCATCACCGTGCATCATCAACTCGGCCGCAAGTTTTACTTGCTGGCGAGCGAGTAACTTATCCCGCTTGCGCGGTACGTTGGGGCCTCGGCGCCATTGCGATCATGCGCAGCGCGAACACGGCGAGCAGCGGGACCAGGAACAGCGCATAGAGCGGCATGTCGGGAATCCGCTTGCCGAACGAGACCATGAACTGCAGCAGCAGGTAATAGCCGCCGGTCACGATGCAGCATCCGCCACGCGCGTGCGCCGAGCGCCGCCGCGCTGCGGTCGAACGAGGTTGCCGTCATGGCGATGATGAAGGCATAGCCGATGCCGCCGAAGATGTAGGAGGCGATCGAGGTCGCGCCCGCATAGCCCACCGGATCCATTACGGCGAAGCAGGCAATGGCGACCGCGTGGATGGCATGCGAGGCGGCAAAGGTGACGCCGAGATAGCGGCGGTTGCGTCGTTGCCATCGCGTCCAGGCATTCGGCCACAGCCGCGCCAGCGCCGCGGCGCTGAAGGCGAGACAGAAGAACAGGAGCGAAGTCCGCGCGGTGAAGCGGATCACCATGCGCACGCCGTCGACCTCGAACTGGCGCATGCCGGCGATCCAGAGACTGAGGGCGACCAGTGTCAGTGCCAGCACGGCGAACAGCCGCCAGCCTTCAAACCAGTGTTGACGCGTCGGCATGGTCGGCTCCTGTCTGATGCCGTCATTGCGAGGAGCGAAGCGACGAAGCAATCCATGCCTTCTTGCGGTGAAATGGATTGCTTCGCTTCGCTCGCAATGACATCGATACAAATGTAATCACTAGTTACATAGCGCGTGCCGGCGCGGTCAATCCGTGTAATCGATGCTTACATTCACAAGAGGGTGATGGTAGGAGGGAGCATGCGTCCCGTTTCCAAATCGTCCGCCGCAAAATCTTCGCCCGCCAAACCGCGGCGCAGGGCCGCCCGCGCGGCGGCGCCAAAGCCCTATCACCACGGCGATCTCCGGCGGGTCCTGATCGACGCCGCGCTGCAGCTGGTCGGCGAGGGAGGTCCCGACGCGGTCAGCGTCCGCGAGGCTGCCCGCCGGGCCGGGGTTTCGTCTGGCGCCCCGTTCCGGCATTTTCCGAGCCGCAACGCCCTGATGCAGGCGGTGGCGGAGGAGGCGCAGCGGCGTTTTCGGGCCGAGATCGAGGCGGCGCTGGCCAAAACGCCGGCCGGCGATCCGCTGGCGCGGTTTCGCAGCCTCGGGCTGGCCTACCTGCGCTGGGCGATGCGCAACCCGACCCATTTCGAGATCATCTCCAGCCGCCGCTTTTTTGATCACGACAGGGCGGAAGGCGTGTCGGCCGACAATGCCGAACTGATCGAGCTGACCGAACGCACGCTCGCCGAGGCGTTCCGGCTGGGCCAGCTTCGCCCGGTGGATCTGAAGGCGGTCCAGATCGCCGGCCGCGCGCTGGTCTACGGCTTTGCCCGGATGGATATCGACGGCCATTTTCCGCGCTGGGGCGTCGACGGCAAGGAAGCCGAGCGAACGGCCGAGGCGATCATCGACCTCTTCATCGACGGCATCGCGAAGCGGCCGCCGTCGTAATTCCGGACCATACGACTTTTGGATTCGCCCGGCCCCGCGGCTGGGACGGCAAATTCATTGCGCGTTCATGACCGTTCCACTACATTTTTATGACACGACACAGGTTCCGGATGCGGTCGTGCGTCTCCTGGTCGTCGCCAGCCAAGACCCTTGTATTGCGCCGGGTCATGTTGTTTCCCCCCGATGGCGCCCGCGCCAAACCCTGGACCGTCCGCCTCCACCGTCGCCGCCGGTATTGCCGGGATCGGCATCTGGCGGCTGTCGGCCGTCGCCGCGCCGCATCTGGCGGCGCTGGCGATCATGTATCAGACCGAAACCGATTTCGGTGGACGCGTCGGCTTCCTGCTGTCCTGGGGCATCCTGAACTTCCTCTTCATCGCGCTGTTGCGGCGCCCGGCGCTGTCGGGCGCGCTGTCGCTGACCCTGGTCGTGGTGCTGGTGCTGCTGTCGCAGCTCAAGCATTCCGTGGTGCAGATGACCGCGAACTTCGTCGACCTGATGGTGATCGATCGCGACACCGCGGCCTTCCTGTTCACGATCTTTCCGAACCTGCGCTGGTCGGTGATCGCGGCGGGCCTCGTCACCATTCCCCTGATGTACGCCCTGTGGTGGCTCGATCCGTTCCGGATTCGCCGCCTGCCGGCGCTGGCCGGCATGCTGGCGTGCCTGGCGGCGCTGGTCGGCTATGCCTTTGCCTGGCCGGATGAGGCCTGGCGCGGCTATTACGACGACGGCTATCTGTCGAAGTTCTCCCGCTCCGGCGTCACGGCCGTTTCCGATTTCGTCAATTACGGGTTCATGGAATTGGCGGCGGCCGTTCCCGGAGCACCTCAAGGTGCCGCTGGTGGATTCCTGCCATCCGGCCGGGCGGCGGCCGAACATCATCATGATCCATGACGAGTTGAGTTTCGACATTCGTCAGGCCGACGGCATCAAGGTGCCGCCGGGCTATGGCAGCCATTTCAAATCCTTCGACGGCAAGGAGCGCACGTTTCTCGCCGAGAGCAACGGTGGACCGAGCTGGTTCACCGAATACAACGTGCTCGCCGGGCTTTCGTCGCGTTCGTTCGGCCGCTTCGCCTATTTCGTGACGCGCATCGCTTCCGGCCGCGTCGAGCGCGGCCTGCCGCTGGCGCTCCGTCGCTGTGGCTATTCCACGCTGTCGCTCTATCCGGCCTTTGGCGCCTTCATGAGCGCGCGCAGTTTCCAGACCACGACCGGCATCCAGCGCTTCCTCGATGCGAAGGATCTCGGCGCCAAGGACGTCGAGCCCGACGGCTTCTTCTACGACAAGGCGCTGAAGCTGATCGCGGAGCAGCCGGCCAACACGCCCCTGTTCACCTTCGTCTATCTCGCCGCCAATCATTTTCCGTGGGAGACGAAGTTCCGCCCCGACCTGATGCCGTCCTGGCGCAGCCCCGGCAACACGGCGTCGGTCGACGAATATCTGCGTCGGCAGGCGATGAGCGCCGGCGACTACACGTCCTTTGTCGCGGCGCTGAAGAAGAAATTTCCGGCGCAGCCGTTCCTGATCGTGCGCTATGGCGATCACCAGCCGGAGTTCTCGCCGCAGCTGCTCGATCCCGGCCTCGACGAGGCCGGTATCGGCAAGAAGCTGGAAGCGTACGACCCGCGCTACTACGCGACCTATTACGCGATCGACGCCGTCAACTTCGAACCGGTGAAAAGCCCCGCGGTGATGGACACGATCGACGCGGCCTATCTGCCGCTGGTGATCCAGGAAGCCGCCGGCATTCCGCTCGACCCGTCGTTCGAGGAGCAGAAGAACATCATGCTCCGCTGCGGCGGTGTGTTCTACGACTGCAAGGACGGCGCCGAGTTCCGCCGCCTCAACCGGCTGCTGATCGATGCCGGGATGATCAAGGGATTGTAATTCTCCGTCATGCCGGGCTTGACCCGGGCATCCACGCCTTCCTTTACGTCGCGACAAACACGTGGATGGCCGGGTCAAGCCCGGCCATGACGAGTTGTTTTCCTACGGCTTCAACACACTTGCAAAGAACGCGATCGCGCGCGGGATCACGTCGCGGGTCGCTGCGGCGTTCGCTTCGTTGTCCTGATGCGACGGATTGGGATCGTCGAAATCATGCGTCGCGTCCGGATAGAGCTGGAACACAATATCGCCGCCGCGCGCGCGGCTTTTGCTGACGAGGTCGGCGCAACGCTTCGGCGAGACCTCTTCGTCGGCCGATCCCTGAAACACGCGAACCGGCGCGTACGGTTTGATCCCATCGGGGAACTGGCCCTTCATTCCGCAGGCGGGATAGAACACCAAGCCGGCACGAAAGCCGGTCGCGGCTGTCGGCGCTGATATGCCCGGCGCGTTATCGGCCATCGTGGCGAGTGTGGCGCTGCCGCCGTTGGACCAGCCCTGCAAGGCGACCCGATCGGCGATCACATCGTGCCGCGCTCGCAAATAAGCGAGCGCGCCGTAGGCATCGAGCGGGCGCACGGTGACTTCGTTCAATTCCTCCGGTCTCGAATCGTAGCTGAAGCGCGGAAAGCCGTGCGGATAACCGCGTGGGCCAAAACCGTCCACGAGAATGGCGATGTAACCCTGCTGCGCCCAGATATGTCCCCATTCCTGATGGCGCTTCGACAAGGTCGAGGCATCGTAGCGGCTGTCGGCCGCCGAGGAGTAGGCGCCGGCGCGGCCATGCATCATGACCACCGCAGGCGTCCGCGCGGCATGCGGCCCCTCCGGCTTGAACACATAGCCGACCAGCGTAGTGCGCCCATCGACGCTTGCGAAGGTGACGCGCTCGGGCAGGGAGGCTGCGGTGGCGGCTGCGATGCCGAGCATGAGTGTAGCGGCGACGCTCGCGGCAACTGCGTGAGACGAACTGAATTCACGAGGCGGCTCCGATAGGTTTCTATCCCGTCATTGCGAGCGAAGCGAAGCAATCCATCTATCGGCGCGTTCGGAAATATGGATTGCTTCGTCGCTGTCGCTCCTCGCAATGACGACGGTTGACTCACTTCGATCCGATCTTCTCCCACAACCATTTTGCCACCGCATCCGGCGAACTCGTGGCGTCGTTGCCGGCGGCGCGCAGGTTGGCCTCGCGCATGGTCGCGATATTGATCTTGCCGAGCAGTGGCTGCAGCGCCGCGCGTAAAACCTGATCGTTGGCGCGCTTTGGCGCCAGCAGCACCATGGCGTCGTAAGGCGGGATCGCGTGCCTGATATCATCGAGCACCACCAAGTCGTATTTCGCGATCAAGCCGTCGCTGGTGTAGCCCGCAATCACGTCGACTTCGCCCGATGCCGCGGCGGCATACATGAAGTCCGGCTGCATCTGCCGCTGCGAACGGAACGAGAGACCATAGGCCTTTCTCAAGCCTGCCCATTCCGGACGCGAGAAGAATTCGTAGTCGGCGGCAATCGACAGCCCGCCGGCGCGGGAAGCAAGATCGGCGACGGTGCGGATGCCGAGTTGCTCGGCCCGCTTGCGCGGCATCACCAGCGCATAGGCGTTTTCAAAGCCGAGTTCGCCGAGCAAAGTGATGTTCTGTTGCGCCAGCGTGGTCTTCAGCTCAGCGAGCAGCGCCTCGCGCGGCCTCATATCGCTGTGCTGGAACTGGTTGACCCACAGCGTGCCGGAATAATCGATGTAGACGTCGATATCGTTGCCCGCCAGCGCGTCGAAGATCACGTTGGAGCCGAGGCCTTCGCGCGAGGAGGCGGAAAGCCCCGCCGCGCGCAGCCGCTGTGCGATCAACGCCGACAACACGTATTGCTCGGTAAAGGTTTTTGCGCCGACCACGTAGCTCGATTGCGAGCGTGTCATGGTCGGCAGCAGCGTCGCCACGACCATGGCGGCGATGGCGACGGCGCCGAGGATCGTACGGAGACGGCTGCGCAAGCGCAGTCCCTCTTCGATCAGTGCCAGCAACTGATCGACGGCCAGCGCCAGCACCGCGGCGGAGAGGCAGCCGAACAGCACGAACACCCAGTTCTGGGTCTGTAGCCCTGCGAAGATGTAGTTGCCGAGGCTGGTCTGCCCGATCGGCGTCGACAATGTCGCGGTGCCGATCACCCAGACAGCGGCGGTGCGGATGCCCGCCATCATGACCGGCAGCGCCAGCGGCAACTCCACCGTGAACAGCGATTGCCGGGGCGTCATGCCGACGCCCTGCGCCGCCTCGAGGATAGCGGGGTCGACGCCTTGCAGCCCGGTGATGGTGTTACGCAGCACCGGCAGCATCGAATAGAGCGCCAGCGCCAGCACGGCGGGGAGAAACCCGAAGGCGGAAAAACCTACTCCGAACCACGACAGCGACAGCGCCGCCAGCGCCAGCAGTAGCGGATAGAACAGCGCCAGCAGCGCCAGTCCCGGCACCGTCTGTACAATGCTGGCCAGGCCCAGTAGCGCCGCGCGCAGCACCGGGCGATGGCGTGAGAGAATGGCGAGCGGCAGACTGACGGCGAGGCCAAGCGCCAGCGCGGTAACGCTGACGCGGACATGATTGCCCAAATAATCCGGCAGGTGACCGAGCGCTTCGCTCCAGCGTGGATCGGTGAAGATACTCATGCCGCGCCATCCCGCGGCAGCAACGCGCCGAGCCGTTCGGCCTGCCGCCGCGGGGTTCCCAGCAGTTCATCGACATAGGCGTCGCCGCTATCGGAAAGTTTTGACGGCGTGCCTTCCGCGAGCAGCTTTCCGCCACGCATGACAGCGACGCGATCGGCCAGCAAGATGGCCTCGGTCATGTCATGGGTGATCATGACCGTGGTCAGGCCGAGTTTTTTGTGCAGCGCGCGATAATCGTCGCCGAGCGCGTCGCGGGTGAGGGGATCGAGCGCGCCGAACGGCTCGTCCATCAGCACGATACGCGGCTTGGCCGCGAGGGCCCGCGCCACGCCGACGCGCTGGCGCTGGCCGCCGGAGAGTTCGTGCGGCAGCCGGTCGCGATATTTGTCGCGGTCGAGCCGCACCAGGTCGAGCAGCTCATCGACTCGATCAGAGATTTCGTCGGCGGGCGTGCCCAGCAATTTCGGTGTGATCCCAATATTGCCGGCGACGCTGATATGCGGAAACAGCCCGCCGCTCTGGAAAACATAGCCGATCCGCCGCCGCAACCCGATCGGATCGACCTGGCCGATGTCCTCGCCCTCGACCGTGATGGTGCCGCTATCGGCCTCGATCAGCCGGTTCGCCAGCCGCAGCAGCGTGGTCTTGCCCGAGCCGGAGCCGCCGACAATGGCCAGAAACTCGCCCTCGGCGACGTCGAGCGAAACGTCGTCCACCGCGACCACGCGCCCGCCGTCGAAGGTTTTCGCGACGCGGGTGTAGGAGATGAGGGGAGAAGGCATGCGATCTCTACTCTTACCCTCTCCTGGGGGAGGGTGAAAGATGAACTACCACGTCATGACGCCGCGTTGAACTTATCCTTCTGAACCGCTAAGGCATCTCTCCAAAGCTTTTGGGGGGACGCGGTGGAGACGGCAAAGCCAACGGCAATCGCGCTTGACGACGCGACGGTGGCGTTCCGGCTGGCCGGGGACCGGGTCTATACCGCCGTGGAACAGGCCAATCTGTCAGTCGCCCACGGCGAGTTCGTCGCCATCGTCGGCCCCACCGGCTGCGGAAAATCGACGCTGCTCAATGTCGCGGCCGGACTGCTGAAGCCCGCAGCGGGATCGGTCAAGATCTTCGACGCGCCGCTGGCCGGCCTCAATCGCGATGCCGGCTATTTGTTTCAGGCCGATGCGCTGTTCCCGTGGAAGACCGCGATCGACAATGTCGCCATCGGGCTCGAGGTTGCCGGCGCGCCGCGCGCGCAGGCGCTGCAGCGCGCGCAGGGCTGGCTGACTTCCGTGGGCCTCGGCGCGTTCGGCAACCGCTATCCGCACATGTTGTCCGGCGGCCAGCGTAAGCGCGTCGGCCTTGCCCAGGTCCTGATCCGCGATCCCAAGATACTCCTGATGGACGAGCCGTTCGGGCCGCTCGATGCCCAGACCCGGCAGATCATGGGCAATCTGCTTGCTGGAACTGTGGAACGCCGACCGCAAGGCGGTGCTGTTCGTTACCCACGATCTCGAAGAGGCGATCGCGCTGGCCGACCGCGTCGTCATCATGTCGGCAGGGCCGGGTGCCCGCATCATCGGCGACTGGAAGGTGGCGCTGCCGCGCCCGCGCGATATTTCCGAAATCCGCATGGAGAAGGAATTTCACTCGCTTCACCGTGAGATATGGAGTGTTTTGAAGGAAGAGGTGTTGAAGGGTTATGCGCAATCAGCCGCCGGCTGATGGCGCTAAAATACGCAAATAACAACCTAAAGGGAGATGTCATGTTGGGACGTAGTTCGATCTTCGCAGGCGCCGTGGCGCTGGCGGCCTTCTGCGGCGCGCAGCAAGCGAGTGCACAGGGCGTATTCACGCTGACCTCGCCGAGCTTCAAGGATGGCGAGCGGTTGGCGGCCAAGCATGCCGGCAACAACAAATCCAATCCGAACTGCGTCGGCGAGAACGTCTCGCCCGCGCTGAACTGGGCCAACCCGCCCGAGGGCACCAAAAGCTACACGCTTCTGATGTTCGACCCCGAAGGGCGTCCGCCCGGTGGCGTCAGCCATTGGGTGGCCTACGGCATCCCCGTCGCCGTCACCGGATTTGCCGAGGGCGAGGTGTCCAAGCCGAGCGACAAATATGTCGGCGGTCAAAGCACCATGAAGCTGTCGAACTATTTCGGCCCTTGCACGCCGCCCGGACCGCTGCATCACTACACTTTCACCCTGATCGCGACCGATCTCGAGCCAACCGCGCTCAAGGAAGGCATGACGCGCGATGAGGTGATCAAGGCGCTCGATGGTCACGCCAAGCAGGCAACCGGGCTGATCGGCACGTTCTCGAAACCGTAAGCAGGATTGCCGTCATGAGAGGAGTTTGAGCGTGTCGAGGATCAAGCTCCTCTCGCTGCAAGTACTGGTCGCGGTCGTAAGCCTCGGGCTGTGGCAGTTCTTCGCCACGGTGCCGGTGTTCGGCCGCGTCTGGCTGCCGCCGTTTTTCTTCTCCAATCCGGTCGATGTCTTCAGCCAGATCGTCCATTGGTTCGCGACCGGCGTGATCTGGAAGCATCTCATCATCACGCTGTGGGAATCGACCCTGGCGTTCGTGATCGGTTCGATCGGCGGCGTCCTGGTCGGCTTCTGGTTCGCGCGCCAGCCGCGCGTCGCCGCGGTGTTCGATCCCTATGTGAAAATGTTCAACGCGCTGCCGCGCGTGGTGCTGGCGCCGATCTTCACGCTGTGGCTGGGGCTCGGCATCTGGTCCAAGGTCGCGCTCGGCGTGACGCTGGTGTTCTTCATCGTGTTCTTCAACGTCTATCAGGGTGTCAAGGAAGTCTCCAACACCGTGCTCGACAACGGCCGCATGCTCGGCATGAACGAGCGGCAGTTGACGCGGCATGTCTACTGGCCGTCGGCGCTGTCGTGGATGTTTTCCTCGCTGCACACCTCGGTCGGCTTTGCGGTGGTCGGCGCCGTGGTCGGCGAGTATCTGGGATCGGCGGCCGGGCTCGGCTACCTGATCCAGCAGGCCGAAGGCGTGTTCGACGTCGCCGCCGTGTTCGCCGGCATGTTCGTGCTGTCGGCCTTCGTCATCCTGATCGACATGGCGGTGACGGTGGTGGAGAAGCGGCTGCTGGTCTGGCGGCCGACCGTCGAGGGGCGGGTTTGACGCGCGGCATGCCGTGTCGCTGTCTTTGTTGCAGTCGCTGGTTAATTGTTACTCGCCGTGCGTGAGCCGGACGTTCATGATGTCGCCTGGGCCATGCAGCCCGCGGCATCCATCAAGGTCGCCGTCATACGATCCGGAAAACGGCCCGACGGATGTCTTCTGTGCAGGATACGGCGACAGCAGGCTCGCCTGACGAGACCTCGATTCGCTATCCCGGCTGGCGCGTCGTGTTTGCCTGTTTTCTCATCGCGTTGTTTCTTGTCGGCTTCGGCCTCTATGGGCAAAGCGTCTATCTGGCCGAGTTGCAGCGCCTGCACGGATGGCCGGCGGCATCGATCTCCGGCGCCAGCACGCTTTCCCTGCTGCTGAGCAACATCCTCGTGGTGTTCACCAACGAACTGGTAGCGCGGCTCGGCTTGAAGCGGCTCGTGCTGCTGGGGCTCCTGGGCTTCGCCGCGTCGATGGTGCTGCTCGCCTGCGCGACCGAGTTGTGGCAGCTCTATGTTGCTTTCACCCTGATGTCGCTCGGGTGGATCGGGATGGGTACGGTGGCGATCGCGACCATCGTGAGCGGCTGGTTCGAGCAGCGCCGCGGGCTTGCCATCAGCCTTGCGTTCAACGGGGCGAGTTGCGGAGGGGTCGTCGTCACCCCCTTGCTCGTACTTCTGGTCGAAAGGGTCGGATTCACTGCCGCCGTGCTGATTTCAACCGCGATCATGCTAGCGATCCTGCTGCCGGTGATCGTCGCCTGGATCGGGCCGCGCGCGCAAAGTGCTGCTCCAGCGACGGCCCCGTCGCAGATTGCCGCGACAGGCGAAGCATCGCGTGCGGCGATCGTGCGCCGCTGGGCATTCTGGACCATCACCGTCGGGTTCGCACTGGCTCTGACGGCTCAGGTCGGCGTCATCGTGCACCTGATCGTCCTGTTGGAGCCGAAGCTCGGTCGCGCCAATGCGGGATTTGCCGTTTCCCTGATGACGTTCATGTCGATGACCGGGCGCTTCAGCCTCGGCATGGTCATCGACAGGCTCAATCCGCGGTGGGTGACCGCCATCTCGCTTGCAAGCCAGGCGGGCGCGCTCTTCACCATCCTGCAGATCGATAGTGTGCCGGTCCTGCTGGCTGCCTGCGCCGTGTTCGGTTTTTCGATCGGCAACCTCATCACGCTGCCGCCGCTGATCATTCACCGCGAATTCACAGCGGCAAGCTTTGCGGCCGTGGTGGGGCTATCGACCGCGATCAGCGGAACTACCTGCGCGCTGGGTCCGGTACTCGTCGGTTTGGTTCGCGGCTGGAGCGGCGACTACCGCGTGGCGCTGATGCTGTGCATCGCGCTGCAACTGGCGGCTGCGGCCATCGTGCTGCAGCAGCGGCTTCCGCAATGGCGGCCGGCGGCGGATGGGCGGGGGTAGGGTTTTCTCGCCGTCATTGCGAGCGACGCGAAGCAATCCATCTCGCCGCGTGAAGAAAGAATGGATTGCTTCGTCGCTGTCGCTCCTCGCAATGACGGCTGAGACACTCGCCCGTCAGTTCAGCAGCTTGGTATCATCCGGCTTCTGCGGCGGGGTCTTGATCGCGATCGCCTTGATGGTGCGGCCGTCGGGCTTGGTGCCGCCATGCGGGGTGCCCTTCGGGATGATGACGAGATCGCCGGGCTTCACCGCGACTTCCTTGTCGCCGAGCCAGATCGTGCCTTTGCCTTCGAGGATGTACTGAATCTCGTTGGCGTCGGCATGCAGGTGCTTGGGCGGGCTGCCGTCCTGGATCGAGATGGTGGCGCCGTCGACCGAGACGAAGGTCTTGTTGCGCATGCCACCGGCGTTGGGCGCCGAGAGCGCGTCGCCTTCGAGGTCGCCGGTATGGATAATCTGCGCCGAGATGACGTCGGCGGCGTAGGCCGGGCGCAGCAGATGGGTGACGCCGCAGCCGGCGGCAAAGGCGGCAGCGATCGAAAGCGAGATGGCAATGCGATTCATGGAAGTCCTCCCTGGAGCGTTTTTGTGCCGCGGATGCTAGTTCGCGATTGAGTTGTTGGCCAGCAGATCGCAGCCAGCCTTTCGTCGAAAAGATTACCCGCGTCCGGCGGAATAAAGCGCGATCGGACATAGAAACCGCGTGGCGAGAAGTGCCCTCGCACCAAAGTCGCCTTCTCAAGCCGGGTGCGCTGCACTATGTTGCCGTCAACCGAACGGAGGAAACCATGAAAAAATTGATCGGCCGGCTGGCCGGGACGCTGCTGGCGCTGGCGCTGACCTCGGGCTTTGCCGCAGCGCAAAGCAAGATCACGGTCGCGGTCGGGGGCGGCGCCTGCCTGTGCTATCTGCCGACGGTGCTGGCCAAGCAGCTCGGCGAATTCGAAAAGGCAGGCCTCAACGTCGAACTGGTCGACCTCAAGGGCGGTTCGGATGCGCTTAAAGCCGTGCTCGGTGGCAGCGCCGACGTGGTTTCCGGCTATTTCGACCACTGCGTCAACCTCGCCGCCAAGAAGCAGGAACTGGTGTCGTTTGTGGTCTATGACCGCTATCCCGGGCTGGTGCTGGTGGTATCGCCCTCGCACAATGCCGAAATCAAATCGATCAAGGATCTCGCCGGCAAGAAGGTCGGCGTCAGCGCGCCGGGCTCCTCGACCGACTTCTTCCTGAAATTTCTCCTGAAGAAGAACGGCCTCGACCCGACCAGCGCCGCCGTCATCGGCGTCGGCCTCGGCGCCACCGCTGTCGCGGCAATGGAGCAGGGCCAGATCGACGCGGCCGTGATGCTCGATCCGTCGGTCACAGTGCTGCAGGGCAGCCACAAGGATCTCACCATACTCGCCGACACGCGCACGCAAAAGGACACGATTGCCCTGTTCAGCGGCGAATATCCGGGCGGGGCGCTCTACTCGACGGCGGCCTGGGTCGGCTCGCACGAAAAAGACGTGCAGGCCCTGACCACCGCGATCGTCAACACGCTGACCTGGATTCACTCGCATTCGCCGGAAGAGATCATGGCGAAAATGCCGGAGGAAATGGTCGGCAAGAACAAGGAACTCTATCTCGCCGCGCTGAAGAACACGATCCCGATGTTTTCGGAGACCGGCAAGATGGATCCCAAGGGCGCCGACGCCGTGCTGGCGGTGTTCAGCGAGGGCTCGCCTGAAGTCGCCAAGGCCAATATCGACGTGACCAAGACCTGGACCAACAAATATGTCGATCAGGTCAAGAAGACCACCGGCATGAACGCGAAGTGAATGTACAAGTGATGTACGAGTAATGTCGAAGTGACGCGGTGAGTGGCATGGGTAACTTGGTCATTCATCGCGTCACCACGCTCGACCTGACGATTGAAAACTGGGTTTGGCCGTTCGCGCGGGAACGCCGTGCGGAGATCGATGCGCACTTCGCGTTGCAGCTGCGCGAAAAGCCGGCGATGTGGAACGGCCGCGTCCTGCTCGGGCGCAATCCGGTATTCGAAGGCGAGCGGCTCAGCGCCAGCTACTTCGAAACCGATTTCGCCAGCTTCCTGGCCTGGCGCGACTGGGGCTTTCCCGACAAGACCGTGTTCAACGGTTTTGGCATGGGCGCGCTGCGCTGCACCGACGGTGCGTTCGTGCTCGGCGTCATGGGCGAGCACACGTCCAATGCCGGGCGCATCTATTTTGCATCGGGCACGCCCGATCTCGACGACATCAGGGACGGCACGCTCGACATATCCGGCAGCGTTGAACGCGAGCTCGAAGAGGAGACGGGTCTCGCGCCGACCGACTACAGCAGTGACGCGCTTTGGCACTGCGTCTTCACCGGACCGGCGCTGGCGATGATCCGTATCCTCCACGTCGATATGCCGGGCGAGGCGCTACGTGCCCGGATTGTGGGTAATCTCGCCTTGCAGCCATTGCCGGAATTGTCCGGCATCCATCTGGTGCATGGTGCGGACGATCTCACCGATGCGATGCCGAGCTTCGTCACGGCCTTCATCGAATTGCAACTGTCAACCCAACCCTGACGTGCAGATGGCCTCCGCGCGAGGCGTTCCGCGTCGTTGTGGCGCTGCAATGCGCTTGACATCGGTCTACGCTATCAATGTGATAGGCGCCGCTAAAACAAAAAAGAAGCAGTGCACAATCGTCCAGGGAGGATTTCATGCCGGTGCGCAATTTCGCACGCCTGCTCGTTGGGGTGTCGGCCGCTGTCGCGGTGCTGGGGATGGCGGTATCCGCCGGGGCTCAGGAAAAGAAAATCAAGATCGGCGTCATCTTCGACTTGACCGGCCCGCTCGCCGGCGGCGGCTCCGAGCTGCAATATACCGGCGTCAAGATCATGCTCGACCATTACGCCAAGACCGGCGTCGAAGGTTACAAGATCGAGACTGTTTACGCCGACGCCCAGAGCAAGCCCGACATCGCCATCAACGAGGCGGTGCGCCTGCTGGAGCAGGAAAAGGTCGACATGCTGATGGGCTTCTTCTCGTCGGCGCAATGTGTGCCGGTGTCGGCCCGCGTCGACCAGATGAAGAAGTTCATGTGGATCACCACCTGCATTTCCTCCGGCGTGTTCGACGGCAAGGGCTACAAATACGTCTTCCGTCCGCAGGCGGCCGGCGACCAGTACGGCATGATGACGACCGACTTCATCGCGCAGAATTCGATGTCGAAGTTCGGCAAGGAGCCGAAGGATCTGCGGGTCGCCATCATCCATGAGGACGGCGCCTATGGCGTCGACGTCTCCAAGGGCAACGAGGCCGGCGCCAAGAAGGCCGGATTCAATGTCGTGCTGAAGGAAGGCTATTCGGCCACCGCGCCCGACCTCTCCGCGCTGGTCACCAAGCTGAAGCGCGCCAGGCCCGACGTGATTTTCCATACCGGCTACAATCCCGACATCACGCTGCTGTTCCGGCAGGCACGCGAACAGGGGCTGAAGTTCGGCGCCATCGTCGGCCACGGCGCGGGTTACGGAGTCTACGAGAAGCTGAAGGAAGGTCTCGGCGCCGATGCCAACTACCTCTTCAACACCGACCCGGTCTCGATCTGGCTGGCCAACCAGAAGACCATGGATCCGAAGCTGCCGGCCGTGATCAAGATGGTGGGCGAGGAGTTCGACAAGCTGAAGCCGGGCGTCGCCATTCGCTCGGCACATGTCGGCATCGGCGCCTCCAACGCCTATGTCTTCCTCGACGACGTGCTGCCGCGCGCGATCAAGAAATATGGCGGCGTCGATCCGGAAGCCCTGCGCAAGGCCGCGCTCGATACCGATATCCCCGAAGGCGGCACCATGCTCGGCTATGGCGTGAAGTTCTTCGGTGAGGGGACCCAGATGGCCGGCCAGAACGAGCGCTCGTTCCCGGTTGTGCTGCAATACATCGACGACAAATCCTATGTCGTGTGGCCGAAGAGCCAGATGCAGCGCGAGACCGTGCTGCCTTTGCCGAAGGGGACCACGTTCAGCAACCAGTAGGCCAACACGGGTTGAGACAAGCGGGTTAGCGAAGGTTTCGCTCACGGGGTAGCGGAGGTTCTGGGGTGCTTGTTGTAGACGGGTTGGTGAAGCGCTTCGGCGGCTTCACCGCTGTTAACAGCGTGTCGTTTCGGGTCGAGCAGGGCGAGATTCTCGGCCTGATCGGTCCCAACGGCTCCGGCAAGAGCACGATCTTCAACATGCTGTCGGGCACGCTGCTCCCGACGGCGGGCTCGATCATGTTCGACGGCGTCGAACTCGCCGGCCAGGCGCCGCACCGCATCATCAATGGCGGTATCGGCCGCACCTTCCAGATCCCGCGGCCGTTTCACCGGCTCAGCATCTTTGAAAATGTGGCGCTGGCTGGCTACTACGGCCAGGGACGTCACAGCCGGGCCAAGGCGGATGAGGCGGCGGAGAAGGCGCTGGGCATGGTCGGACTGCCGACCGATCGCCACGCCAGCGTCGACGGCCTCGGCGCCGCCGGCCTGAAAAAGCTCGAACTGGCGAAGGCGCTGGCGACCGGCCCAAAACTGCTGCTCGCCGACGAAAGCCTCGGCGGGCTGGACGAACACGAGATGGATCAGGCCGCAGACATGCTGCGCAACATCCGCGACGAACTCGGCATCACCATCATCTGGGTCGAACACATCATGGGCGTGCTGATGCGGGTGGTCGATCGCGTGATGGTGCTCGACCACGGCGAAAAGATTTCGGAAGGCTTGCCGAGTGAAGTCGCCGGCGACCCGCGCGTGATCGAGGTCTATCTCGGCACCGACGCCGACGAGAGCCAGGTCGCGGCCGCCGAAGCGCGCCGCCGGGCAGGGGTCTAGTCATGCTCGAGCTGAAATCGATCGATGCGGGCTATGGCAGCTTTCAGGCGCTGTTCGGCGTCTCGCTCGAGGTCAAGGCAGGCGAGGCGGTCGGCGTGATCGGCCCCAACGGCGCCGGCAAGACCACGCTGATGCGGGTGATCTCGGGGCTGATCCGGCCCACCAAGGGTTCGATCGCGATGGAGGGGACGGATGTGCTGGCGACGCCGGCGCACAGGATCGTCGATCTCGGCATCGCGCATGTGCCGGAAAACCGCCGGCTGTTTCCGCGGCTCTCGGTCGACGACAATCTCAAGATGGGCGCCTACATGCCCGGCGCCCGCGCCAAATATGCCGAGCGGCTGGAATTCGTGTTCGATCTTTTCCCGCGCATGAAGGAACGGCGCAGCCAGTTGGCCGGCACCATGTCGGGCGGCGAACAGCAGATGTGCGCGATCGGCCGCGCGCTGATGTCGAACCCGAAACTTCTTTTGCTCGACGAGCCCTCGGCCGGTCTCGCGCCGGTCGTGGTGCAGCAGGTGTTCGAACTGGTGAAGCGCATCCGCGCCGGCGGGCTGACGGTTTTGATCGTCGAGCAGAACGTGCAGCAGGTGCTGAAAGTGGTCGATCGCGCCTATCTGCTCGAAGCCGGCAGCATTCGCGCCTCGGGCACTTCCGAAGAGATGCTGTCGACCGACACCATCAAGCAGGCATATCTGGGGGTCTAAGGATGGTGACATTCAGCCGTGTCGAAGCGCGCTCAACCGTCATCCTGAGGTGCGAGCGCAGCGAGCCTCGAAGGATGGGTCACGGGTGGTGCTCATCCTTCGAGGCGCGCAAGAGCGCGCACCTCAGGATGACGGCGGAGCCAAGAATCAAGATCACATAGGCAAACCATGCAGGCATTCCTCGACATCTTCGACATCTACCTGCTGGAAGCCGTGGTCAACGGCATCCTGCTCGGTGGCGTGCTGGCGCTGCTGGCGCTCGGGCTCAACCTGATCTTCGGCGTCATCGACGTCACCTGGATCTGCTACGCGGAACTGGTCATGATCGGCATGTACGGTATGTATTATCTCGTGCAGGTGTTCCACTTTCCCTATTGGGCGGCAGCACCCCTGACCATCATGCTGGTCGCAGCGCTCGGCGCCGCGCTGCATTACATCGTGATCGCGCCGCTATTGACGGCGCCGCCGATCAACCAGTTGCTCGCCACCGGCGGCGTGCTGTTCATCCTGCAGAGCTTTGCCACCGTCGCCTTCGGCATCGACTTCCGCAATCTCGGCATTCGCCTGCCGGTGCTGGCGTTCGGCGAGATGCATTTCAGCTACGCGCGACTGCTGTCGTTTACCGCAGCTCTGATCGGCATGGTGGCGGTCTATCTGTTCATGAAGCGCACCTATACCGGCACCGCCATTCGCGCCATCGCACAGGACCGCCAGATCATGCCCCTGATGGGGGTCGATACCAAACGCATCTACCTCATCACCTCGGCGATCGGCGGTGGGCTCGCCGGTCTCGCCGCCTGTCTGCTGGTGCTGCAATATGACGTGCATCCCTTTGTCGGGCTGTCGTTCGGGCCGATCACCTTCCTGATCTGCGTGCTCGGTGGCCTCGGCAATTTCATCGGCGGCTTCATCGCGGCGTTCGTGTTCGCCGAGATCATTTCACTGGGCGGGCTGTTTTCGGACCTCGAATGGGGCTACGTGCTGGCGTTCGCCTTCTTCATCGTCATGATGTTCATCCGGCCCGCGGGCCTGTTTGCGAGGCGCTCGTGAATCTCCGCCTCGCTGCCTGGATTGCCGGACTGGCGGCGCTGATCGCGCTGCCCTTTGTCTATCGCGATCCCTATCACCTGCACATCATGGTGCTGATCCTGATCTGGTCGTTCGCCTATACCTCGTGGTCGATCATGGGCCGCTTTGGGCTGGTGTCGCTCGGCCATGGCGGCTTCATGGGCGTCGGCGCCTATGTCACGGCGCTGCTGTGGAACCATCTCGGCGTGTCGCCGTGGATCGGCATTCCCGTCGGTATGGTGGCGGCGGGCATACTTGCGCTGGTTGTCGCCTATCCCTGTTTTCGCTTCCGCATCACCGGGCATTATTTCGTGCTGGTGACGCTGGCGCTGTCCGGCATCGTGCTGCAGGTCATCACCGCGACGCGCGACTACACCGGCGGCTCGCTCGGCTACACCCCGAACCGCACCAGGGGCAGCCATCTGCTGGCGTTGCAGTTCGACGACAAGATCACGTGGTACCTGATCGCGTTGTTCGTCTGGGTGGTGGGGCTGCTGATCTGGAACTGGATCGACCGCAGCATGAGCCGCTACGCCATGGAGGCGATCTCGGAGGACGAGGACGCGGCGGCCGCGGCCGGCGTCAACGTCACAGCCGAAAAGCTCAAGATCACGCTGATCTCGGCGCTGATGACCGCGCTCGCCGGCGCACTGTATTGCCAGTACCAGATGTTCATCACGCCGGACACGGTCAGCGGCATTTCAGTGTCGCTGCAGATGGTGTTTGCCGTCATCGTCGGTGGGCTCTATGTCTCGCTCGGACCGACGATCGGCGCCGTCATCACCATCCTGCTCGCGGAAATCCTGCGCATCGGCTTTGGAACCAAGGCGGTCGGGTGGGACAACCTGGTCTATGGTGTGCTGCTGGTGGTTTTCATCATATTCCTTCCCAAGGGTATTCTTGGTAGCGTCCTCGACCGCTGGAAGACGCAACAGGAAAAACCCAAGGTCTGATGAGCAAGAAACCCGCCAAGTCACTCGCCGAAGAATTGAAACCCTATGTCGCGCCGTTCAGCTTTGACGGCGCCGGCGAGTTTCACCTGAAATCGCACAAGACCCGCGAGAAGGGCGACCTCGACAAGGACGAGGGCGAGAAAATCATCGAGGCCAACCGCAAGCGGCTGAACGATTTTCAGGAAAAACTCTACGCCCAGGACCGCTGGTCGTTGCTCCTGATCTTCCAGGGCATGGACGCGGCCGGCAAGGATTCCGCGATCAAGAGCGTGTTCGACGGCGTCAACCCGCAGGGCTGCGAAGTCACGTCGTTCAAGCAGCCGTCCGCCGCCGAGCTCGACCACGATTTTCTCTGGCGCAGCATGCGCGCACTGCCCGAGCGCGGCCGCATCGGCATCTTCAACCGTTCCTATTATGAGGAATGCCTGGTGGTGCGGGTACATCCCGAAATTCTGGCCAAGGAGAAGATACCGCAGCAGTTGGTGACGAAAAACATCTGGCAAGAGCGGTTCGAGGACATCTCGGCGATGGAGCGGTATCTCGCGCGCAATGGCACCGTGATCCTGAAATTCTTCCTCAATGTCTCCAGGGAAGAACAGCGCGCGCGTTTTCTCGACCGGCTGGAGGAGCCCGCCAAGAACTGGAAGTTCTCGAAAGCCGATATCGCGGAGCGCGCGCTGTGGGCGAAATACCAGGCGGCCTATCAGGAGCTGATCCGCCACACCTCGACGAAAGCGGCGCCATGGCACGTGGTGCCGGCAGACCACAAATGGTTCGCCCGCGTCGTGATCGGCTCGACCATCGTCGCCGCGCTCGACAGGCTGGATCTGCAGTTTCCGAAAGTCGACCAGGCCGAGCTCAGCGAATTCAAGCAGGTGCGTGAGGCGTTGCTGGCCGAGGAAAAGGGCAAGCCCAAGAAGGCAAAGTAACCCCCCGCCGTCATTCCCCGCGAATGCGGGGAATCCAGTACGCCGCGGCGTCTCGGCTCCAAGATCGATCTCTGGAATACTGGATCACCGCGCATTCGCGGGTGATGACAGCATTTTCTCGGCGGATATACGGTAGAAGGTAGCAAGATTCGCGTAATGCCGAAGAGGCGCCGCCGCGCGTTTCGATGGAGGGGTACTCGCCATGGACCAGATCGTTCCCGCCGACCAGCAAGATCTATCCGTCCTGCGGCCTCCCGAACGCGACCTGCGGCTCGACCTGTTCCGTGGCGTCGGACAGTGGATGGTGTTTCTCGATCATGTCCCGCACGACCTCGTCAGTTGGATGACGCTGCGCAATTACGGCTTTAGCGATGCCGCCGAGTTCTTCGTGTTCATCTCCGGTTATCTCGCCGGCTTCATCTACGGGCCTGCGGTGCGCGGCGGCCATTTTCTCGCGGCCACCAAGCGGCTGATGAAGCGGGTATGGCAGTTGTATATCGCTCATATCTTCCTGTTCCTGATTTTCACCGCGCAGGTCGCGCGCACCGCCAAGCGCTTCGACAATCCGATGTATGAGGATGAATTCAACGTCTTCAACTTTCTCCAGCACCCCGACGTGATGATCGGACAGGCGCTGACGCTGAAGTACAAGCCGGTCAATTTCGACGTGCTGCCGCTCTATATGGCGCTGCTGTTCGCGACGCCGCTGATCTTGTGGTGCCTGGTTCGGCGTCCGGCGCTCGCGCTGCTGGGCTCGGTGATCCTGTATATCGCAGCACGCTGGTTCGACTGGAACCTGCCGTCCTATCCGCCGGGCGCGCACTGGTACTTCAACCCGTTCGCCTGGCAGATGCTGTTCGTGTTTGCCACCTGGTGCGGGCTTGGCGGCAGCGCCCAACTGCAATTCCTGATCCGTTCCCGCGTCGCTCTGGCGGTGGCCGTGGCCTGGCTGCTGTTTGCGTTATTGATCGTGATGACCTGGCACAGCGCGTTTCTGGAATCGCTGATCCCGAAGTGGATGATCAAGGTGATCTATCCGATCGACAAGTCCGACCTCGACATGCTGCGCTTCACGCATTTTCTGGCGCTGGCGCTGGTCGTCGTCCGCTTCGTCCCGAAGAACTGGCCGCCGCTGACGTCACGCTGGCTGCAGCCGATGATTTCCTGCGGCCGGCATTCGCTGCCGATCTTCTGTCTCGGCATCTTCCTGTCGTTTTCGGCGCACTGGTTGCTCACCCAGTATTCCAAAGGTTTTGCCGAACAACTCCTCGTCAGCTTCGCAGGCATGGCGATCATGGTGGCGGCCGCCCGGCTGCTGGACTGGTACAAGAAGGTGCCTGTCCTGTTCGAGGCGCCCAAGGCAGAGCCGGCGAGCGCGTGAGGGGGGCTCTCGCAAAATACTCCTGTCCGTCATTCCCCGCGAAGGCGGGGAATCCAGTACGCTGCGGCCTCTCGGCTCCTAACTTCGGCCTCTGGAATACTGGGTCACCCGCCTTCGCGGGTGACGGCAGCGGCCATTAGGTCACCCCTTCTGCCCTTCTTTTGGCATTGCGGGTGGCCATATTTCTCGTCTAGAACGGCCGGGAAGCTGTGTCCCGGCAACGAACCGTCAATGGTTTTGGCCGAGGATTTCGACTTCTCAAGGGTCTGGCAATGCTGATTCGCAGCGAAAAGTTGGGAGTTCGGGGTGGAGCGGCCAAGGCTGCCCCCGTGATTCCGGCTGCGTCCTTGCCCACCCTCCTTCTTGGCGGGCTTCTGCTTCTTATCGGCCCCTGAGGGCCGTCTGGGCGATTGCGCCTGGGCACTCAGGGGTTGCGCGAGAATACCAGGAACCCTTCAGCGCTCAAGAAAAGCAGCGCACGACCCATAAGGAATTTCAGAAATGACCACCGCACCGAAGTCCGAGAAGGACCGCGTCATCGTATTCGACACCACCCTGCGTGACGGCGAGCAATGCCCCGGCGCCACCATGACGTTCGAGGAAAAGATCGAAATCGCCGAGATGCTCGACGACATGGGCGTCGACGTCATCGAGGCCGGTTTCCCGATCACCTCGGAAGGCGACTTCCAGGCCGTCAGCGAGATCGCCCGCCGCTCCAAGAACTCCGTCATCGCCGGCCTGTCGCGCGCCAACCCGAAGGACATCGACCGCTGCGCCGAAGCGGTGAAATTCGCCCGGCGCGGCCGTGTCCATACCGTGATCGCGACCTCGCCGCTGCACATGCGCGTCAAGCTGAACATGACGCCGGAGCAGGTGCTGGACCTGTCGATCGCCAACGTCACCCGCGCCCGCAACCAGATCGACGACGTCGAATGGTCGGCCGAGGACGCCACCCGCAGCGAGATGGACTATCTCTGCCGCATCGTCGAAGCCGTGATCAAGGCCGGCGCCACCACGGTCAACATTCCCGATACCGTCGGCTACACCACGCCGGAGGAATACACCCGCTTCATGCGCACGCTGATCGAGCGGGTGCCGAATTCCGACAAGGCGGTGTTCTCCGTGCATTGCCATAACGACCTCGGCATGGCGGTGGCGAATTCGCTGGCCGGCATCGCCGGTGGCGCGCGCCAGATCGAATGCACCGTCAACGGCATCGGCGAGCGCGCCGGCAACGCCGCGCTGGAAGAAGTCGTGATGGCGATGAACGTCCGCAACGACGTGTTTCCGTGGTGGAACAAGATCGACACCACGATGCTGACGCGGGCCTCAAAAGTGGTGTCGGCGGCGACCTCGTTCCCGGTGCAGTACAACAAGGCGATCGTCGGCCGCAACGCGTTCTCGCATGAAAGCGGAATCCATCAGGATGGCGTGCTGAAGGACGCCTCGACCTACGAGATCATGAAGCCGGAGATGATCGGCCTGAAGAAGTCGTCGCTGGTGCTCGGCAAGCATTCCGGCCGCCATGCCTTCGTGCACAGGCTGGAAGAGATGGGCTACAAGCTCGGCCCGAACCAGCTGGAAGACGCCTTCGTGCGCATGAAGGCGCTGGCCGACCGCAAGAAGGACATCTACGACGAGGACATCGAGGCGCTGGTCGACGACGAGATGGCGGCCGCCCACGATCGCATCAAGCTGACCTCGCTGACCGTGATCGCCGGAACCCATGGCCCGCAGCGCGCGACCATGAAGCTCGACGTCGACGGCCAGGTCAGAATCGAGGAAGCCGAAGGCAACGGCCCGGTCGACGCGGTCTTCAACTGCATCAAGGCGCTGGTGCCGCACGAAGCCAAGCTGGAGCTGTATCAGGTCCACGCCGTCACCGAAGGCACCGACGCGCAGGCTGAGGTTTCCGTCCGGCTCGCCCATGAGGGCCGCTCGATGACCTCGAAGGCGTCAGACCCGGATACGCTGGTGGCGTCGGCAAAAGCCTATCTCGGCGCGCTGAACAAGATCGTCATGAAGCACCAGCGCGACATGCCGTCGCAAGCAGCGAGCTGATCGTCGCAGAATGTCATTCCGGGAGCATCGCGCAGCGCTGAACCCGGAATCTCGAGATTGAATCAAAAACGCGGCGCCTGGGCGCCGCGTTTTCGTGGAAACAATGGTCGGGCGGACCGCCCTGAAAACAAAACGCAACGATCCGCCAAGAGTGTCGGTCTCGACGCTCGATCATCCTTCCGGCAATCCTGCTTTGCGCAATCCGTCGAGCATATGAAGGCCGTGGGCCGCGGAATGAAAATAGTGTTGCCGGGATAATTTCGTCAGCGAGCAATCCGGTTCTACCCTAAGCAGTTCTTCGACTTGCCGCCGGGCTTCTGCTGTTTCCTCCATATGCGCATAGGTCGCCGCCAACAAGAGGCGGCCGTTGCGAAAGTCAGGTGCTCGACCCATCATTTCGCGGAAGGGGGACAACGCCTGCTGGTAGCGCCTTTGAACCAAATAGGCGAGCCCCTCGACCATCAGCGCGAGCGGCGGAAAAAATGGATCCAGCCGCATGTAGCGACGAATGGCGGCCAGTCCTTCCTCCGGTTGGCCCAACAGCACCAGGCATTGGCCGTATCTCCAGTCGCAATAGTTCGGATTTAATGCAAACACCCTGTCCCAGGCGGCCAGACATGCCGCACGGTCACGCCGAAACATGGCGGTGTTGGCCATAACCTTGTGGCCAAACGGCTCGTTCGGACCGAATTCGACGGCCTTTTGTGCCAATTCAAGCACTCGCTGCAGAACTTCCTTGGACTGGTAATCCTGGTCGACTGGATTGACCCACGCTACGAAATAGCTGGTGGCGAGGGCTGCATAAGGACGCGCGAAAGCGGGATCAAGCTCGATGGAGCGTTCGAGCAGCTTGCGTGCCTTGTGTAGCTGCTCAATTGGCACGCCTGTGAGCAACTGGTTCAGCATATGATTGCCGCGCAGGAAGTAATCATATGCCTCCCAGCTTGCTGTAGGCTTTGCCAGTGGTCGATGCGCTTCCGCGTCGTAGATATGTATCGCCAGCTTGGTTGACGTCACACGTGCGATTTCGTCCTGAATCGAAAATGTATCGCCCAGCTTCCGGTCAAATCGATCCGCCCACAGGTGCGTCCCCCTCACGGCGTCGATCAATTGAGCCGTGATACGAACGGTACCCTCGCTGCTTTGGATACTTCCCTCCAGAATGTAACGCGCATTGAGTTCGCTGCCGATCTGTCGAACATCGACGCTTCGGCCCTTGTATTGAAACGATGAATTTCTCGCGATCACGAGCAACTCGGAAAATCGCGAGAGTTCGGTAATGATGTCTTCGGTGATGCCCTCGCAGAAATAATCCTGATTTGGATCTTGCGAGAGGTTGACGAAAGCCAGGACCGCGATCGAGGGGAGATCGGCCGGCGATCGAGGCGACGGGACAGTCCCCTCGGCATCGCGCGTTACCGGTCCTTCGAGCAGATAGCCGCGCTTCGGCAGCGTCTTGATGATGCTCTGCGCGTCATCGCCGATCGCCAGGCGAACATCGCTGACGCACCGGGTCAGCGATTCCTCGCTGACGGTGACGTCAGGCCAGATCGCCGCGATCAATTCGTCCTTGGTGACCGTTTGTCCGGCATGCTCGGCAAGATAGCGCAGCACTTCAAAGCTCTTCGGCCGCAGTTTTATTTGACCTGCGGGCCCGAGCAGGCAAAGCCGATCCAAATCAAGCGTCAGGGAGCTGAAAATCAATTTCATTTTCCTGATCTTACCCGAACTATGCATCGAGGGCAGCGACAAGTTTCAGGTTTATTTCACGACATTTTCAGGACGGCGATCGCCCTTCTGTGGTCTCCCGTCATCGGGACAGGGGCCGATCGAATGATTGGAGAACACCGATGAAGCTGCGGGTACGGCATCTTCGATATATCTTCGCATTCACGATCGTCCTTGCCGGGTCCGCCGGGACCGCGACGGTATGCATGGGCGACGATTGGCCAGCCCGTGCCGTGAAGATCATCGTGCCGTTCGCCGCCGGGTCAGCCAACGACGTGAGCGCGCGCCTCTATGCCGACGGGCTCGCCAGGCGCTGGGGCAAGCCTGCTATCGTCGAGAACAGGCCGGGCGCCGACGCGATCGTCGGTGGCGGTGCATTTGCGAACGCGAGAGACGATCATACCCTGCTTTACGGAACCGCCTCCATGGTCACCGTGAGCCCGCTGTTGCAGGAGGTTCTGCCTTACGATCCGTCGCGGGACATGGTGCCGATTTCATCGACGGCAAGTTCCATCTTCGTCGTTGCGGTTCACGACCAGTTGCCGGCTCGTTCGCTGCAGGAGTTCGCGCAACTGGCCAGATCGAAACCTGGAGAAATATCGTGGAGCTCGGGCCCAAGCCTGCCGCATTTCGTGTTTGCTGCCATGCTGGCGCGGCATGGGCTCAGGCAAGTTTATATCCCGTACCGGGATGCCATGACCCAGCAGACGGATTTCGGCGAAGGGCGCATACAAATCCTCTCCCACGCGTTGCAGGCGGTTCGGGGCCCGGTCGCTGCGGGCAAGGCTCGGATCCTTGCCGTGACGAGTTCCCGGCGCGAGCCGGGCTTGCCGGACGTTCCGACTGTCGCAGAGGCCGGTTTTCCGGAGATGGAGATCGAGGGGCTGACGGGCCTGTTCGGCTGGCGCGACATGCCGCCGGCGCTCCGTGACAGGATCTCCGCCGACGTCCAGGCGGTAGCCGGCGATCCCTCGGTTCGTTCGCTGATCGAGGCGGTTGGTCAACACGTCCTTGGCAGCACGCCAGACGAATTTTCGGCGGCCATCGAACGGCAGCGATCACGCATTCAGCAAATAGGCCGCATCGTCGATTTGAGAAATGCTGCGAAATAGCACGACGATCGAGCAACTCAGCGAAGGTCAAAATGAAAGACAAGATCCGGTCGAGCAAACCTCTTCGTGCCGTCGTCGTCGGCGGGGGAATTGGCGGCCTCTCAGCGGCATGCTCCCTTCGCCGAAGGGGCATCGATGTCCTGGTTTTCGAGCAGGCCGGGGCGCTGGGCGAAATCGGAGCCGGCCTCTCGATCTTTCCCAACGCTTTGCGACTACTGGAGCGAATGGGGTTAGGCAAAGCCTTGGCGGCAGTAGGTGCGAAGATCAGCGATGGTTCGGAATATTATCGGGCGGATGGAACAGTGGTCGGATCGGTTGTCACGACCGACTCAAGCGGCTGGAACGGCATCTACGGGATGCACAGGGCCGACCTGTTGAACGCGCTCGCGGCAAATCTCCCGCCAGCAATCATACGCACGGGCCATCGCTGTGTCGAATTTGAACAGAGCGCCGCCGCAGCACGTTTGAAATTTGCGAACGGCGAAACTGTCGAAGCCGACATCGTCATCGCAGCCGACGGCATACACTCGGTATTACAGAAGTATGTTGTCGAGCCGAAGCCACCGGAATATTCGGGCGTTCGAGCCTATCGCGGTTTGATTCCCCGCGAGAAACTTCCCGATTGGCCGGAGGGGGCCCAGCAGGTCTGGATGGGAGAAGGAAAGCACTTCATGGTGTACCCGGTTCGCAGTGGCCGGGTTTTGAACTACGTCGGCTTCGTTCCCAGCGAGACTGCGACGCCCGAGTCCTGGTCTGCGGTCGGGGATCGCGACGAGCTTGCGTCGTCCTTCGACGGATGGGACCCCCGCGTCGTGAAGGTGCTTGAAGCGGTGGAGACTTGTTTTTGGTGGGGTTTGTATGACCGCATGCCGCTGGAATCGTGGGCGAGGGGGCGGCTCGTTCTGTTGGGTGACGCCGCCCATGCGATGCTTCCGCATCTTGGTCAGGGGGCTAATCAGGCGATCGAAGACGGCGTCGCCCTGTCAGTACTCCTCGAGGGGCGGGACCCGACTGAAGTGCCCGACATGGTGCGGCAATATGAAAAATTGCGCCGTGCTCGAACCGACGTCATTCAGGCCGAAGCACGGAAAAACGGACGACGTTTTGACTTCAGATACGAGAATCTCGATCAACGTGATCGCGAGATCGCGAATTTGGGGGCATTCCGCAGATCACTCTTTGACTATGACGTCGAAAAGGCGGCGATGGTGCATTTGAGCGAAGGCGAACGTCTGGCGCACTGAGTCTCGGTGGAGGGACTGAAGGCTGCCGTTGGTCTCCATCGAGGCGGGCCTGCCGGTTTGATGCTCTTGCTGGGCTTCGATACCGGCGCTAGGCTTTGCCGGACCAGTGCAGGAGGATCTCGTGAACCAGTCCGACGACGACAAGATTTCCGAAGACCGCCGCGAAGCCCTGCGCTACGCGCTTGCCATCGGCAGCGGCGCGGCGCTGGCCGCTGCCGCCAGCAGCCCGGCCTCGGCGCAGACGGCCGCGGACAATACGCTCGATCGGGTGCGCGCCGCCAAGGTGATGCGCATCGCGGTGTTGCCGGGAGAGTTGCCGTACTTCAGCAAGGATCTCGCCACCGGCAACTGGTCGGGCTTTTGTCTTGAGATGGCCAACGACATCGCCAAGCTGCTCGACGTCAAACTGGAATACATCGAATCGACCTACGGTAATTCGATCCTCGATTTGCAGGCCAACAAGATCGATGTCGGCTTCGCGCTCAATCCGACCCCGCAGCGGGCGCTGGTGGTCGATTTTTGCGGCTCGGTGTTTCACCATCCGTTCGGCGCCATGCTCAAGAAGGGGCTGGAGGCCAAGACCTGGGCCGATATCAGCAAGCCCGAAGTCACGATCGCAGTCGACGCCGGCTCCGCCAACGAAACCGTCGCGCGCCGTTTCGCGCCGAATGCGACGATCAAGTCGCTGAAGTCGCGCGACGAAGTCATGCTCGAAATGTCGTCGGGACGTGTGGACGTCGTGGTCAACGCGCTGGTGCTCGGCCTCACCGCGATTGCCAAGAACCCGAACCTCGGGACCTACAAGATTTTGCAGACGCCGTCGGTCGCGATACCCAGCAGCATGGCGGTGCGGCGCGAGCCGGACAAGCGCTGGCGCGATTTTCTCGCCGTATGGGTCGAGTACAACCGCGGCATCGGACAGATGCGCGAATGGTTCACCAAGGGGCTGGCGCTCAGCGGCGTCAAGCCGGAGGACGTGCCGGTCGAGCTGAATATCTGACGCGACTTTATCTGACGCGGTTTGCGCTCACGCCTTGTCGTAGGTCATGCCGCGTTCGAACCGGCGCGCAACCAGCGTGGCCGGGAACAGGATCGCAAAGTAGATCAGCGCCACGATGGTATAGACCTCGAGCGGCCGGTAGGTGTCGGCGTTGATCAGGGTCGCGTTGTAGACGAGATCAGGCACCGCGATGACCGATACCAGCGAGGTGTTCTTCAACTGGGTCACGGACTGGTTGACGTAGGGCGCCAGCATCGGTTTCAGCGCCTGCGGCAGGATGACGAGCCGCAGCACGCGCCAGGGGCTTAAGCCCAGCGCCTGCGCGGCGTCCCATTGTCCGACATGCACGCTCTCGATGCTGCCGCGGATGATCTCGGCATAGAACGCGCCGCCGTAGAGCGAGAGCACGCTGATGGCGGCGATGTGCGCGGGGATGTTGACGCCGATGACGACCGGGAAGGCGTAGTAGAACCAGATGATCTGGACCAGCAGCGGCGTGCAGCGAAACAGTTCGATATAGGCAATCAAAAGCCAGTCGATCACAGGCAGGCGCTTCAGCCTGATGATGCCGACGATCAGGCCGATCAGCGTGCCCAGCAGGATCGTTCCCACGGTATAGGCCATGGTCCAGCCGATCCCGAGCCAGAACAGATGGCTGTATTTGCCGAGGATCGCAAAATCCCAAACGTAGTTCATGCGGGCTCCCGCTCACGGGAAGTCTGTGATGGTCGATCAATCGCCATCACAAATAGCGGCTGGGCGAAAACGGCGCGGCGTCGAACGGCGGCGGCGCGCCGCCGATCATGGCGGCGATCGCGGCTCCGGTCGCGGGGCCGCTGGTAAAGCCGATGTGCTGGTGGCCGAACGCCAGCCAAAGGCCTTTGTGCCGTGGCGCCGGGCCGATCATGGGCAGACTGTCCGGCAGCGTCGGCCGCGATCCGCGCCAGGTTTCGCCGACGGCGTCGCCAAATTCGGCCACGCCGCGGGCCAGCGGCACCACGGCGTCGATCTGCGCATGGGAGGAGGGCGCATCGCGCGCCGTCAGTTCGACGCCGCTGGTGACGCGAATGCCGTTCTCCATCGGCGTCATCAGGAACGCGCCTTCCGCGTCGTGGATCGGGCGCAGCAACGCGCGAGCAGGGTTCGGCTTGAATTCGCGGTGGTAGCCACGCTCCGTTGCCAGGGGAACGCGATAGCCGAGCGGCCGCAACAGGTCGGCGGACCAGGGTCCCAGCGCCACCACGATATGGCGCGCGCGGATTTCGCCATCCGACAGCACCGCGCGCCAGCCGTCGCCGTCGGGCATGATGGACTTGATATCGGATTGACGGATCTCGCCGCCGGAGCCCGCGAACATCCGCGCATAAGCCTTGACCACGTTGCCCGGTGAATCCACCGACGCGGTTTCCGAGTGCAGCAGCCCGACCTTGTAGACCGGCAGTATGTTCGGCTCGAGCGCGGAGATCGCCTGGCGATCCAGGAGCTCACTCTTGATGCCGTATTCGGTCAGCAGCGCCTGCTCTGCTTTGGCCGCCACGGTGCCGTCGCTGCGCCACGCTTTCAGCCAGCCGGTCTCGCGGATGCGCTCCGGCGCGCCTGCCTTGACGATCCATTCCCGGTGCAGTTTGAGCGATGCGCCGGTCAGCGCGCGCAGCGCCGTTGCCCGCGGTTTTGTCTGCGCCTCCGTCGCATTGGCCAGAAAGCGCATGATCCATCCGGCGTTGCGCATCGCCCAGGCCGGATCCCAGCGCAACGCGTGGTGCCGGTTGGTCAGATATTTTGGCAGGCTTTTCCAGAGCGACGGCTGGTTGAGCGGCAGGATCGAGCCGCTGGAGAGAATGCCGGCATTGCCGTAGGACGTTTCGCTGCCGGGCTCGCGCCGGTCGACGACGATGACCGACATGCCGCGTTGTCGCGCCGCATAGGCGGTGGATATGCCGACGATGCCGGCACCAAGCACGACGACGTCCACGTCCTTGTTCGTTCCGTCCGTCATCGATCCAGCACCCCAAACATTTTACATCAAAGTCAAGCCGCCATCGACCGGCAGTATCGCGCCGGTCACATGTCCGGCCTCCGGCGACAACAGGAAGGTGACCAACGCCGCCACCTCGTCGGGTTCGGCCAGTCGTGCGAGCGGATTGGCTTTTGCCGCCAATTGCCAGGCCTTCGGGTCCAGCGCGCCGAATCGTCCCTTATCCTTGCGCGTGATAGCCGGGCATGACGACATTGGCCGTGGCACCCGGATGGCGCAAGTTCGATCGCCAGGCATTTGACCAGCGCTTCGAGCGCGGCCTTGGCCGCGGCGGAAGCCGGATAAGTCGAAGTGGGCGTGAACCGATGCGCGACAAAACTGCTGATGGCGACGACGCGTCCGTCCGCTCCGCGCGTCAGATCCGGCATGGCCGCGCTGACCAGTTCGTGAAACGCGGCGGCCATCACTGCGAACGACCGCTCCAGCTCCGCGCGCGGCAAATCGACAAAACTGCGTCGATCCGCAAAGCCCGCGGCATGTACGATGACATCGACCGCTCCGAACGCGGCGCGCGTGGCGCGAACGAGTTCGGCTGCGGTGCCAGACAAAGCGAGGTCACCGTTGCAGGTCTCGACATGGGCGCCGCCAGCCCGACACTCCGCCGCAACGGCGTTCAACCGCTCGAGGCTGGCCGCGTCGGTCCCTTGTCCATGCAGCATCAGGCTTTGGTCCCCGGCCGTCAGGCCGCCCGCCGCCAACCGGCGCGCCACCGCTGCGCCAATCCCGGACCCGCCTCCAGTAATGATTGAAACCCGCATGGATGATCGTTCTGGAGTGCCGTTGACCCGATACTATAGGTCCCGCATTTCCAAATGCCAACAACCGCACATGCCGCAGCGGCCTGCCGCCATTGTGCATTGACGCGATGGCGCATCGCACTTTTAATCGGCTGCCTCGATGCCTAATGAGGCGCCACAACGAAAACGCCACCACGAAGATAATGGGCTCACGGGAGACACTCGAATGATGGACGGATCAACCAACGGCGGCAAAGCGCCGTCGCCGATGCTGTTCGAGCCATTTTCGATCCGCGGTCTCACACTGAAAAATCGCCTCGTGGTGCCGCCGATGGTTCACTATCGCGCCGATCCCGGCAACACCTGCGGCACCTTTCATGTCGTGCATCTCGGCCGCTATGCGCTCGGCGGTTTTGGTCTCGTCTTCGTCGAGGCGACGGGGGTCGAGGAAGTCGGACTGATCAACGAGCATGACCTCGGCATCTGGAACGAGGCGCAGGTCGAAAGCTTCAAGCCGCTGATCGCTTTCATGAAGCGGCAGGGCACTGCGATCGGAATCCAGCTTGCGCATGGCGGCCGCAAGTCTTCCTCGCAGACCGCGATGCAGGGCATGGGACCGTTGACGGAGGAGAATTTGAAAGCCGGCGACAAGATCTGGCAGCCGGTGGGACCGACAGCCGAGCCGGTCGCAAAGGGCTGGCTGACGCCGCGGCAACTGACGACGCAAGAGTGCAGGGCGATGGTCGGCACCTGGGCGCACGCGGCGCGGAATGCGGTGGCCGCCGGTTTCGACACCATCGAGATCCACACCGCGCACGGTTATCTGCTCGCGTCATTTCTGTCGCCGGTCTCGAACACGCGCAATGACGAGTATGGCGGCGATCGCGCCGGGCGCATGCGCCTGCCGCTCGAGATCGCCGAAGCGGTGCGCCGTGAAATGCCCGCCACGATGCCGCTGTTCGTGCGGGTGTCGTCGGTCGACGGCACGCAGGAAGGCTGGAACATGGACGACACCGTCGTCTTTGCGCGCGAGCTGAAAGCGCGCGGCGTCGACGTGATCGACTGTTCCTCGGGCGGCATCGCCGGTGCGGCCACGGCGGCGCAAGTGCACGCGCAGCCTCGGCTTCCAGGTGCCGTTCGCCGAGCGCGTTCGCAACGAAGCCGACATCCCGACCATGGCGGTCGGCATCATTCTCGAAGCGCAGCAGGCCGAAGCGATCCTGCAGAAGGGACAAGCCGATCTGATCGCGGTCGGACGCCAGTCGCAGTTCAATCCGAATATCGCGCACCATTGGGCGCACGACCTTGGCATCAACACGCACTTCGAGGACTGGTCGCCGGAGTTCGGCTGGTGGCTGGAGAAGCGGATCCGAACCCTGCAGGGTTTTGCCACACCGATCGGTGTCGTCACCCATCGCTCGTAATCCACGTCATCATCGCAAGCAGCAACGTTGCCCACAGCGGACATCGCCTGGGCGCCGGGGATGTCCCGGGCCTCGAAGCCGGCCAACGCGATTGTTCCATCCGGCCGTTTTTTCCACCGCAGTGTTATCTACCTCACGGATGCAACCCGATCATCGGACTAGCGTGGCGTGTGTGGACGGATCATCCGTTCATCGCAAAATATCCCTTAACGCCTTGTGTGATGCTTTGGAGGTAGACAGATGGCCAACCAGGATCTCCTCAACGCCAAGCAGGCCACGACCATTCGCAGGGATGGCAGCGTGGAGTTCGTTACGCACAACGTCTCGATCCAGCCCGACCGGTCGACGTTCGCCAATTTTGACGAGTTCAACGCCTATCTGGGCAAGACTTCTCGGCGCGCACCCCGACGGAAAGGGCATGCGCGGTTCCGTGTCCCGCAAGGGCATGTACTCACGGAATGCCGGCAACAGCATTCTGCCGGTTACGTTCGGCGATCCCGTGCTCGACACCATTTCGTCGGCGACCGGCTCGCTCGTCATCGGTGGCAAGACCATCGATCTCAGGGATAAGCTCGCCGTCACCGCAGCACCCGAACGGCACCGGCGGCGGCGTGGTCGCGTTCGACGCGCCATACCTGAAGCACACCGGCACCGTGAATGGCGCCGAGCGGTGGGCCTCGGACGACGGCGCGATGGTGGAGTATCGCCTGGGTACCGGGCGGCTGAACTTCCACGCCTGGAAGAAGAGCACCTTTTATCAATACTGGTCGATGGGCGGGGAGATCAGTGTCTATGACACCCCCGCCAAATTCCAGGCCGCCGACCTCACCTCCCACTACTACATGACGGTGAACACGCCCTGCCAGATCGTGAAGGTCGGCAATGACTCCGACAGTCACGATACCTATGTCGACCAATACGAATGGGGCTGGAACTCGCAGCAGCCGGAGCGGGTCGCGGTGCTGTGCCGGGCGGTGTGGCACAATGCGTTCTTCGCCGATCTCGTGACCGCGGGAGACGGTTGCACGAACTTCAAGAACGAGCCGTGGCCGATGGGATTGCCGGCGAACTGGAACACGATCCACACCGTGGTGAATCTGAACGGCAACTGGACCGACGGCAGTTCCAGGAGCGCGGTCATCTCGGTCGATTTCTCCTCGCTGACCGTCGATATGTCCGGCTTCAATCGTCCGACCGCACACGGCACCGTCGTCGACGGATCCTCGATCAAGGTCACGTTTCCGGACGACAAGACCTATACCGGCCAGATCGTGTCGCCGAACAAGATCGTTTGGTCGAACGGCTCGAGCTGGACGAAGATCGTCAACACCGTGTTCGATCTGAATGGCAGCTGGACCGATGGAAGCGCCCGGGCCGCCGTGATCTATGCAGGGCCTTCCGCCATCAGGATCGATATGTCCGATTACGATCGTGCGGATGCCCACGGTTCTATCGTCAATGCCTCGACGATTTCGATCAACTTTCCGGGCGACGCGACCCATACCGGCCAGCTTCAGTCGCCGAACAAGATCAAGTGGTCCAACGGTACGACCTGGACGAAGAAACCCTGATCAGGGTTCATGCGGTCCAGCCATCATGCAAGCCATCGGTCGCGCGTATGCGCGGCCGATGATCCGCAATACCGGGTGTTCCGCTTTTTGTCTGCGCTGAGAAAGCCGCAAAGGCGGAACCGGTCGCGCTCGGCTGGGCTCAAACCGGCGTGAATTTCGCCATCATGAAGGAACGATGAAATCCGCCCGCCGTTGCATTCCCATCAAGATGGAGAATTGAAATGGCAAATCTGAAAATAGTTGGAGCGCTGGCGATTTCGGCGGCGTTCGTGATGGCAAGTCCCGCGATGGCGCAGCGAATGGGCGGCGGTGGCGGCGGGTTCCACGGTGGCGGTGGGTTCCACGGCGGTGGAGGCGGCGGGTTTCACGGCGGTGGCGGTGGTGGCTTCCATGGCGGCGCCATCGGTGGCGGAATGCGCGCAGGTGGGATGGGCGGCGGCGGTGGTTTCCGTGCTGCGGCGGTAGGCGGCGGAGCGCCACGCAGCGGCGTTCGGCGGCGGTAGTTTCCGCAATGCCAATGCCAGCGTCGGAACGGCATCCCCCGGCTTTGCGGGTCGCGGTCCGGTCGTCGCAAGCGGAGGCGGTCGCAATTGGAATAATGGCGGCTGGCATGGCGGCGGCTGGCGTCACGGCTACCGTCCCGGCATCGGGTTTGCCGCCGGCCTCGCGGCTGGCAGCGCTCTCGGCTACGGCTACGGCTATGGCGGCTACAACGACGGCTACTATGCCGACAACGGCTACTACGGCGACGACTATGCCTACAATAATGGCTATTACGATTCAGGCGACACCGGTTACGTCGTCTCGAGTAACGTCGATTCCGCCTCCTGCGCGCAGCGCTACCGCTCGTATGATCCGGCGTCAGGCACCTATCTCGGCTATGATGGCCTGCGTCATCCCTGCGAGTAAGGATTGCACGTGAGACAAGAGGAGCGGTCCATCGGGCCGCTCCTTTTTCGTTCTTCACCGTCATTGCGAGCGAAGCGAAGCAATCCAGCTCACAGCGCAAGGAAAAACCGGATCGCTTCGCTTTGCAATGACGCGCGTTGGTTGGAATGAAATGCGGCCATCCGTCCGCCCGTTAGAATCATTTCCCACGCGCGCGCCCCTTCGCGCTGCTAATTGAGATTTTTCGCCCCGTCGATGCGAGTAACGTCCCAGCGTCCGTCAAACCGTCGGGACGTCCCATGTCGCTTGAAACCCTCGATCCCGCAACTGCCCCTCGACCGCAGCATCAAGCCCGCCGAAACCGCGCTGCTGCGCCGGATCGATCTCACGACGCTGCGGCTGTTCATCGCCGTCTGCGAGGAACAGAATCTCGACGCGCGCCGCGGTGCGCGAAGGCATTGCGGCGTCCGCCGTTTCTAAACGCCTGAATGACTTTGAACTGGCTTTCGGCGTCACGCTGTTCAAGCGTCTTTCGAAGGGCATGGCGCTGACGCCGGCCGGTGAGGCGCTGCTGCACCACGCCCGCGTCACGCTGCTCAATGTCGAAAAGATCGCCGTGGAACTGTCGGAGTATTCGGATGGTGTTCGCGGCCATGTCCGCATGCTGGCGAACCTCTCGGCGATCGTGCAGTTCCTGCCCGAGGATCTGCAAGCCTTCTTCGGCGCGCATCAACTGCTGCGCGTCGATCTACAGGAGCGTCCGAGCGGGCAGGTGGTGCGCGGCATCGAGGAGGGCGTCGCCGAAATCGGCATCTGTTCAGGCGAGGCCGACACGCGCGCGCTCGAGGCGTTTCACTATCGCCACGACCGGCTGGTCGTGGTGATCAGGGCGGATCATCCGCTCGCGGCGCGCGACAGCTTGCTGTTCGCCGACACGCTGGACTTCGACCATATCGGCCTGCATGCCGCGAGCTCGATCTATCTGCGCTCGCAATACGCCGCGACACAGGCCGGCAAATCGATGCGGCTGCGCATCAACGTGCCCGGCTTCGACGCGGTCTGCCGCATGGTACAGGCCGACATGGGCATTGGCCTGATTCCGGATCGCGCCTTCGCGGTGATCGGCGCCGGCATGGGCCTGCGCGCGATTGCGCTGCGCGACGACTGGGCGAAGCGGGAGTTGAAGATCGTCGTGCGCGATACCGGGCAGCTCTCCGGCACGGGCAGGCTGGTGCTGGATCATCTGCGCGCCGTGGAACAGTGAACGACCCGGCCCGCTGCTGGCGTCAACCAATAATCAATTGTATGTTTGCGAGATCGCGAGGCCACGCCTGGCCTTCGACGAAATGCTGCCCTGCAACCTGTAAATGGGTGCGTGCATGACCATCAGAATATATGGAGCGCTTGCCGGGTGTCTCGGCGTCATGGCGCTGATGCTTGCCGGGAACGATGCATTCGCCAGATCGGGTGGCGCGCCGGGTGGAGGCTTTGCTTCGACGCGCGCCACACCGGTATCCGCCGAATGTCGTCCCGTCTGACCGCGCCTATGTGATGCGGTGCCCCACGGAGACCGTCACGGTCCAGGGTGCCGGCGGCAAGGACCACACCATCAACGTCATGCGGTGCTACTAGCGTAATCCGCCACCTTTTCTTGTCGCGGTGGGTTACGGCCTGACCCACCCTACGTTGACACCAGCGACAGAGTGAGATTCTCTGTCCTGAGACACGAACCTCAATCGGTCATCAGCTCAATGTCGACCTTGGAAGCCGGATTGCGAGGAGGGGCGATCGCCATTCTCCTGCTCTTCGTGCTCCTGTTTGCCCGCGATCGCGACCCGCGAACCAGCCGGTTGAGCCGTTACACCGCGCTGTTCTTCCTGGGCGTTGCCGCCTTTACGGTCGATTCCGCGCCCGGCTTCTGGACGCTCGATCTGCGGCTGAGAGTTCCGATCCACATCCTCGACAACACGACGTCGGCGGTGTTCTGGATCATGGCGGCGTCGCTGTTCGACGACGAATTCAGGGCGCGCTGGTATCACGCGCTCGCCTGGCTCTGGCTGGCTGGCCTGTCGTGGTGGGAAATAATGCACGGCTGGCCGCCGGCCGTCGTCGCGACCTCTCAGGCGTCGTCGCTTCTGTTCGTCTCACTCGGCATCTGGCTGGCGTTGGCCGGTCGGGCCGGAGACCTGGTGGAGTGGCGTCGTCAGCTCCGCGTCGAGTTCGCGGTCATCACCGGCCTCAATATCGTGCTCGTCATCGTGTCACAGCGAATTTGGCCCGGCAGTATCGGCAAGGCTCCCTTCAGTCTCTTCAACGCAATCGGCCTGATGGTGTTCGCCTTCCTGTTCGCGTGGTTTCGGCTGTCCTTCCTGGTCACGGGACGCTTTACGTCGGCCGCGTTGCAGGGCGGATCGGGCCTGTCCGTCGAGGTTGAACCGCGGCGACCGCCGCCCGCAACCGGGCAGGAGGCCGTCCTGCTCGAGGCGCTTCGCAAACTGATGGTCGAGGGCAAGGCCTATCGCGAGGAAGGCCTCGGCATCGCATCGCTGTCACAAAGCCTCGGCGTTCAGGAATACCGGCTGCGCCGCCTGATCAACGGCCAACTCGGCCATCGAAATTTCAGCGCCTTCGTCAACAGCTACCGGCTCACGGAGGTGGAGGCCGCACTGGCTGATCCCGGTCAGGCCGAGGTGCCGATCCTGACCATTGCGCTCGATGCCGGCTTCGGCTCGATCGGGCCGTTCAATCGTGCGTTCAAGGCCCATGCCGGGGTTACGCCGACAGAATACCGGCGCGCCTGCCTCGGCAATGAGGGGGTGCCGGTCGCCGATTCCGGAATCGGCCAGCCGTTCTTAGAATTCGGCCAGCCGCGGTCGAAAGGCGGCGAGCCAAGAACCCTCTCAAATGTCACGCTGATTTCCAGGCAGCATTTGCCGAACAGGAGATCGGCCGTGAATGAACTCATCACTATCCTTCTATTCTCCCTCCCGGTCGTGATCGTGATCGCGACGCTCGAAGCCCTCTTCCTCGCCTTCGTCATGCGGAAAGACTACAACTGGCGGGCCTATTTTGCCTCGCTGGCCGATTTGCTCGGCCGGGAATACATCGTCACGATCTTCCTGACGGCGAGCATCGCGACCCCGATCATCCGTCTGGCCTGGGAGCACCGCCTGTTCACGGTGCCGCTCAACAGCGTCGCGTCGATCGTGGTGCTCGTGATCGGCCAGGACTTTTGCTACTACTGGTTCCACCGCGCCAGCCATCGCGTCAGGTGGTTCTGGGCGACACATTCGGTCCACCATTCATCGAACGAGATCAATCTCGCCGCCTCCTATCGCTTCGGCTGGACCGGGAGGCTGACCGGGAATGCGATCTTCTTCGTGCCGATGATCTGGCTCGGTTTTGCGCCAGCCCCGGTGTTCATCACCGCCAGCCTTGGTCTGCTCTATCAGTTCTGGACCCATACCGAATGGATTCCGAAACTCGGCTGGCTCGAATATGTCCTCAACACGCCCTCGCATCATCGCGTGCACCACGCCGCCAATCCGGAATATCTCGATCACAACTACGGCGGCATCTTCATCGTGTTCGATCGCCTGTTCGGAACCTTCGTCAGCGAGCGCGACGACATCCCCTGCCGTTACGGCCTGGTGACGCCGCTGCGCTCCAACAATCCCCTGATCATCGGCTTCCATGAATGGGCGGCGATGGCCCGCGATCTCTGGCAGGCGCGCACCTGGCGCGCACGGCTGATGCACGTGATTGGCCCGCCCGGCTGGCGTGCGGAGCCGGCGGGCCAGGCGAATACATCGCCCGTGAATCCCGCGCCGCGGGACGGCGAGGTCGCGGCTTTGCCGGTACGATGAGAGTCCAAAGGGCGGGCAAGTGACTTGTCCGCCGCAGTTCAAGGAGCGAAGGCGGAAGCGTGCCCACCACGTAAACCACGATCTGGATAGAGGTGGGCGCGGCGCTAGAGCGTCTTTGCCCACCCTACGTTGATTGAACTTTACCTGCAGGCCAATTCCGTCATAGGCTGCGGTCGGGGATATAGCAGCCTCCCCATTAAATGGTGATCCCATTCAAGCGCGCGTTGCCTCGCTATTGAGGAACGGCCTATGGATGGAACAGTTCTCGCCCTTTTCGCTCTTGCGACATTTCTCGGTGGCTTCGTCAGCGGATTCTCCGGATTCGCGATGGGCCTCGTCGTGTCAGGGATATGGCTGCACATCATCACGCCCGTTCAAACCGCGGCCTTGATCGCCGGCTACGGCCTGCTCACGCAGGGCTATGGCATCCTGAAGCTGCGTCACGCGTTGAACTGGCGAAACATCTGGCCGCTGGTGTTGGGCACGGCAATCGGCATCCCGATCGGGGTGCGGTTGCTGACCTATATCAACCCGGCCTATCTGCGTTTTGGTGTCGGCCTGTTGCTGATACTTTACGCGACTTACAGCCTGGTCCGTCCGGCCTTCAGGCCGATGAAGATCGGAGTTGCGGCCGATGTCGTTATTGGCATCTTCAACGGACTGCTTGGCGGATTGACTGGACTGGGCGGTGTTATCTCGACGATTTCCTGCCAGTTGCGCGGATGGTCGAAGGATATGCAACGCGCGGTATTTCAGCCGGTGCTGCTCGCGGCGTTCGTCATTATCTCGATTTCGCTGAGCGCCAGCGGCGCGGTCACATGGGAAATCGCAAAACTGTACGGGATCGGCCTTCCATTTATGATGGCGGGCATTTGGAGCGGCTTCAGGCTCTATGGCAAAATCGACGATGAAACATTTCGCAAGGTGGTGTTGATGCTGCTGCTGTTCGCCGGAGCGTCGCTGATTGTATCGGCATCGATCTCCCGAGGCCTTTCTGCCACCTAGAACGGAACGGTCAGTGGAGGATCTTCGATGACCACGGGCTTTCCCGGCGACATGCAAATGCCCAGCGAACTGTCACCGACGACCTATCTCTATGCCGCGCGGGCGCTGCGCGATTTCGGCGATGGATTCGTCGCGGTGCTGCTGCCGGTCTATCTGACCATGCTTGGCCTCGGCGCGTTCGAAATTGGTGTCGTCGCTACGTTTGCGCTGCTCGGCTCGGCCTTGATGACGCTTGCGATCGGCCTGCTTGGCTCTCGGACCAGTCTTCGCCGCTTGCTGATTGGCGCGGCGACGCTGATGATCGTGACTGGCATCGCATTCGCGTCATCAAGCACGGTGTCCGTCATTCTGCTGGTTGCTTTTGTTGGTACGATCAATCCGTCCGCCGGCAGCGTCAGCATCTTCGTGCCGCTCGAACATACGGTTCTGGCAGGTTCCGGCTCGGACAAGAACCGGACAAGGATGTTTGCGCGCTACGGCCTGATCGGCGCGCTAGCGGCGGCGGCAGGTGCGCTCGCTTCAGGCGGTCCAGATCTTCTCGGCGATTTCGGCATAGCACCGCTCACGGCACTGCGGGCGATGTTCGTGTTCTACGCCATTCTCGGCGTCGCGGGTGGCGCGCTCTATTTGCGCATTCCGCTGGAACCGAAGAAAGCGGAAGAGGGGCCGCCGGCCGCGCTCGGGCCGTCCCGCGGCATCGTCTACAAGATGGCGGCCTTGTTCAGCATCGACGCCTTTGCCGGCGGCTTTGCCGTGCAGTCGCTGCTGGCGCTGTGGCTGTTCAACAAGTTCGGGCTGTCGCTGTCGGCGGCGGGGCTGTTCTTTTTCTGGACCGGCGTGCTGGCAGCCTTTTCGCTTCCGGCCGCGGCGCGGTTGTCGGAGCGGTTTGGCCTCGTCAACACCATGGTGTTCACGCACGCCCCATCCAGCGTGTGCCTGATCCTGGCGGCGATCGTGCCCAATTTCGAACTGGCGCTCGTGCTGCTGCTGATACGCGCCGCGCTCTCCCAGATGGATGTGCCGACGCGCTCCTCCTATGTGATGGCTGTCGTCACGCCGCCGGAGCGGCCCGCGGCCGCAAGCGTCACCGCGGTGCCGAGAAGCCTCGCCGCGGCCGTCGAGCCCGGCTATCGCCGGAGCATTGTTCGAAGCCGGACATGAAGCCTGGCCGCTCATCATCTGCGGCGTGCTGAAGATCATTTATGATTTTACCCTGCTTTGGAATCTGCGGCACATCAAGCCGCCGGAAGAGCAATAAGTGTGAATGCGCGCTCAATAACGGGCGCGCTGGATCAGGAGCATGCCGATGATCGGTGCTACCGGACATCCCTATCGGCCGTCAGCCATGAAGGTTTTCGTTGGAGTGATCCTGCTTACGTTGGCAATGGGAGGAAATGTAATGGCCGAAACCCTGAATTTTGACGACGCCCCGGTGGGGAGGTCACCCGAAGGCTGGACGCTGACGATGACGGGCAAAGGTCAGCCGAAATGGACGGTCGAGGCAGAGCCCTCAGCGCCGAGTAGGCCGAATGTCCTGAAGCAATCAGGTCAGGCGACTTTCCCGGTTGCGATCAGGAACGCGACCAGCATCCAGAACGGCTTCGTCGAGGTGAAATTCAAGGCGGTCGCGGGGGCCGAAGACCGGGCCGCGGGGCTGATCTGGCGCGCGAAAGATGCCGACAACTACTATGTGGTCCGCGCCAACGCGCTGGAGGACAACGTCGTGCTGTACAAGACAATCAAGGGGGTTCGTACCCCGCTGGACATCGTGGGCCGCAAGGGCGGCTACGGCATCAAGGTGGCTGTACCGTCAGGGCAATGGCACACGCTGCGCTGCGATTTCTCCGGAAATCGTTTCAAGGTAACCTACAATGGACAGGCCGTGTTCGAGGTGGAGGATGGCTCGATCACGGATGCCGGAATGGTCGGACTGTGGACCAAGGCCGACAGCGTTACCCTGTTCGATGATCTGACCTATGGTGAGGTCCGCTAATCCAGCAGTCGAGTGAGGAAACGATGCTTTACTTCATCATCAAATGCGCGTTGTCCGGCATTATCGTTGCGGTCGTTTCCGAGGTTGCGAAGCGCAGTCCGGCGTTCGGCGCGCTTATCGTTTCGTTGCCGCTGGTTTCGTTGCTCGGCATGATCTGGTTGTGGCGAGATACCGGTGACGTCGAGCGGATCGCCGGTCATGCCGAGTCGACGTTCTGGTATGTGCTGCCATCGCTGCCGATGTTCTTGATCCTTCCCGCACTGCTTCGCGCGGGTGTGGGATTTTGGCCCGGTTTGGCCGCATGCTGCGGGCTGACGGTAATTCTCTACTTTGTCACCGCATGGGCTCTTGCCAGGTTCGGCATCAATTTATAGCAGGCGCGCCGCGCCGGACACCACCAAGGCGCCATGCGCATGGGACGTATTACGTCTCACTGTGAAATCCCGACGGTCGTCGCGACGGGCTTCGCCGGTTCGTCGATCGCCTCCACGCCTGCGGCGGTTCGGCACTGCATCATCGCCTCGCGCAGTGTCCCTGCTGCCATGTCGGCTTTGGCCGCCTCTCGCAGCTCTTCCAGTAATTCCTTGTCGATGTTCTCGGCCCAGCAGCCGAGCATGATCGTGACCTTTGGCAATTGGCGACGTAAGCGCCTGACGGAATACCGCATATGGGCGGGACTGCCGGCATCGAGGTAGGACAGGCAGACGATCGCAACGCCGGCAAGATCCAGTTGCATGATATTGGTCGACGAAAGCGTGTCCGCAGGCTCAACCCGTGCACCGAGGCCGTGGGCGTTGGAGAGTTGCGCAAAGAGTACCGCTGCGGCTTCGTCCAGCGGCGTGCGCCCGGCGAGGCAGAGCACCGGAGATGCTCCCCGCCAGGCGAGCGGGAGGTCGGCGTTTTGAACGACTGGCAAATTGCTGGATATCGCCGCATCGGGGACGGTCTCGACCGCGGCCGCGGCCTCCGCGTCCATCGTTGGCGAGGTCACGTCGGGGACTGAATCATCCTGGGTGGAAAGATCGCTGGCAAACTCGGTAACGGCGTCGCGAATCTTGGTCATGCGCGCCTGATCCAGGGCACCCCGTTTGGCGTCGGCCTGGGCGAGTTGCAGGCCCCTCAGCGCGACCTCGTCAAAATAGGAGGACAGGGATTTCTCTTTGAGGAATTCCTCGGCTTTTCCTGCCGCCTCGATCGGATCGCCGGCAAGCATCCGCTGGTAGAACATTTCGGGCGGTGACAGCGCCGGCCTGTCACCGAAAATCACGTCGAGGAATTCGAGCCGCTCGACGTGACGTCCGAGGACAACGAGGCAGACCGTCAGTGGTGTTGCCAGTACGAGCCCGATTGGTCCCCATAGCGCGGTCCAGAACGTAGCGGAAACCACGATCGCGACTGGCGAAAGTCCGGTGCTCTGGCCGTAAACCAGGGGTTCTATGACCTGGCTTACGATCGGTCCGACGCACAAGAAGAGCCCGAGCGTCCAAGCGAGCATGGACCAGCCGGGATCGACGGCCGCTGCGAGCGCCAGCGGAAATGCCGCCGAGATCGCGGAGCCAATATAGGGAACGAAGCGCAGCACGGCCGCCAGGATGCCCCAGAGCACCGCACTGGGCACGCCAATGAAGGTAAGCCCCACTGCGATAGTCACGCCGAAAGTGGCGTTGATCATCAACTGAGCCAGAAACAGCCGGCTGAGACGCGTCGCAGCGTCGTCGAGTGCCGCTGTCGTGCGTTGCAGATCATGCGAGCCGGCGAGCCGTATCAGACGATTCCGAAGATCCTCGCGCTGGATCAAAATGAAGATGACGAAGATGATGATGATGCCGGTCGTCGCCAGTGGATTGAGGAGCGGGGCGATCAGGGATCTCAGATTTTCCAACGCTCCGGGGTCGGGCTGACGGACTTCGACCGGGATGGGTTGGGCTGTTCCGGCGGCATTGGGGGCACCAAGACGCGGGATCGTTCCGCGGATCGACCTGTCGTCCTTTGGCCTGTCGAGTTCCCGGCTCAGCTCCTGCAGCATATCAGCAGCACGTTCGAGTGTGCCGCTGCTCGCGGTGACACCTCGCACCGACTGGATCTTTTCGCGCATTGTCGATTGATAGACCGGCAGGTCTCCGGCGAGCTGGGTCAATTGGTTGGCGATCAAGGTGCCGAGGCCGAAGATAATGGAGAAGGCCAGAAAGACGACGCCGACGACCGCCAGACCGCGGGGAACGCGGACGCGCTGCAATACTCCGACCGGCGGGCCGAGCACAAAACTGAGAAGAATGGCAAGCGCGATCGGCACGAATATCTCTCTGCCAAAATACAGCGCGGCAATGAACAGCGCAGCCAGGATCGAACACGCGACGGCACTCAGTAAAGCCATCACCTCGTCCGTGGTGCGGCCATTGGCAATCTTTCTGGTGATCAGGCTCATGCATGCTTTCTGGGATGGCGGACCGGTAGGAGAGCCACGATGCCGCAGCTGAATCGCAGTGCAATCAGCGCGATTGCCAGGACACAGGCTGTCGCTGTCGTGATGCCTTGAATTCGAGGACGGACCGGCGAATGAGCCGCCTGGTGGTCAGGGCGATGCGTCGCGCCAGCCGCCATGCGCCGAGAGATTCGACCCATATCCGGGCCTGTTGAAACTTGCCGTAGCCCCACGCGAAGGCTGGAATTGACATCAGCTTGTCCCGGCTGATGCTGAAGAGGCGTTCGATAAGCACCAGCTTGATGAACTCGGCGGCGCCGAGGATCAGCAACCCACTGACCACGTGGCCCGTTGCGGTCAGATACGCCGCCACGGGCTTGGCGGGTTCGAGAACAAGAACCGGGACGACAAACAGCGCAAGCGTGGGATAGGGGCCCAGCGAAACGACCCAATTCCGGATGCTGTCGAACATCCAGTGGTCAGCCAGCCATCGAATGACGGGCTTTGCGAACGCCCAAAAGGCGGCATCCACCAGGAAGTAGATGCCGGCTACCAGGAACACGATGGCTTTCAATATGCGGTTCACGCTGGTCCTCCAGTGAACCAAAGCGCTGGGAGCACAGAGGTTGCACCGGTCAAGGGAGTCTATTCACGGGGGGCGATGGAACCTTTCTCGATCGGTGGAACCAGCGTCATTCGAACGCCAGGGGTAGCGATCTGTTACGATCCATGCGATCGAACAATTCAAGCGGCTGCGCATTATCCTGGGTGCAAAGAACCAAACCACGATATGCCGGCCCCATGAGCATGCAGCCCGCCGATCGCAGTTCGACGATGCCGGCGCCGGTGCTTCCGGCAATGCCCGGTTCGAACCGTCCCGTTCGTTGTCCGGCAGCACCGCCGGAGATGGAATCGAGGACCGACGCGGTCCGCGCCGCAAAGGCAAAAATCACGCGCCGCAATTCACTGCGCAAGCAGCGGCAGGCGCAAAAGGGATGATCCGGCGCGGGCGTTCAGTTTCTTGAGTCGTTCTTCCGATCCAGTTCACGAAGGTACGAAAGCCCATGCACCGTGAGACGGTGCTGGTCCCGTTCGCCCTCGATGTATAACTGCATCAGGTGTTTCGAAAGGCGCTCGCGGGCGCCTTTCCTTTCGGAACGATCCGCCAGGGCGCCGTATATGCTAAGCGCTCGCTCCACGGGCAGAGTGTGCATTTGATATCTCGTAATTGGAGAAGAATCTCTGACGAGTTAAAGCTCTTTCCTCCCTATCGTTCCGCCAGCTGATTGCACTTGAAGACTGGAAAGCATCAAAAATGCTGTGAACCAAGGTGCAGTCAGTGCAACTATGAACGGACGTTCAACGACTTACGCAGATTTAATGCGAAAGGCTGGAACGTAAGACGCTCCCATCGATTAGCGCTCCACATGTCTCGGGAGTGTTTCAAAATGAACAAGTTAGTTATCGTATTGGCCGTCGGTGCAGCAGCGTTGCTCGGTGGTTCCGCCGCAAACGCTGCGGACAACGCCGTGAAGGCGAGCGCGTCGACCGACGTCGCCCAGCGTTCTACCGATATCAGCTCGCGCGGTCGTTACTATCGTCACTATGGCTATCGCAATTATCATCCGCGCTACCGCAATAGCTACGGCTATTATGCGCCGCGGCCGTACTACGGTGGTGGCTACGGCAGCGGATATGGCCGGCCGTACTATGGCGGTGGCGGCTATGGTTATGGTGGTCCGAGCGTCTCGTTCGGCTTCGGCGGCGGCCGCGGCTGGTAGAACAAAAAAAGCCCGCAGCAATGCGGGCTTTTTCTTGCTTGGCTTGTAGGCTCGCCCTCCATGGATACACATGTCAGAAAACGAACATCGGTCATGTCAATGCGGGGCAATTTATCGCCGCACCGAATCCATGGCGCCCAGCCGACAAGCCGATCGTTTCGAATGCGCAGTTTGCGGTGAGACCTTGGAAAGCTGGAATACCGCCTGGGTACCAAGCTATCGATTGATCGCAGGGCCGGTGCGAGACTCGGAGTAACTTCAACAGCCTCGCGCTGAAGCGAAATATCGCCGGTTACCGCGGCGCGATCTGAAGCTCCAAAAGCGCCATTCTTTGCAACGCTGACGGATCTCGTTCGCCCTCTTTGGCTGAGCGCAGTATCGTTTCCGCGATGGCTTGTACGTGTGCTGTGCTCACAGGCTCGGGCAGCGATGCAACCGCGGCGTCCAGAGCGATCTTCATCAGCTTGATCGTTTCAGGTGGAAATGATGCATTCGAAAAGTCTTTCATTTCATATAGAGCCCGTTCGATGCCGATCTCTGCCAAAACGTTTCGAGTTATAGCGTCGGCCGCTTCTCGCGCCGGCCAGCTGCTCAAACGCGATGATGTAGAACCAACCCCGTCATTCATGGATCGTTCCTGAACATCTCTCTATGGCCGGGACGCAGTTCGTCGGATTATCCGGCAGCGCAGCGCGGTTGCGTGGGGGAGGCCGGAGTGTTCTCCGCTGAACCTGTATGCTCGTGGGCGCATTTCTAGATGCACATTGCCTGCGAGACCGCGGGTGCAGCGCGCACGCGGTCTTCCCCGCGCCCTCTATCTTTTGAGGGCAAACGAAATGCAAAACTTCGGGCGCATCGCGCCGCGAGATCGCGAACGTGTATTCAGTTATCATCGCCCGGCTTGCCGCCTCCGCTAAAGCTTCGGCGAGCCAGCCAGGCAAGCCTCGGCGAAGCCTTGGCGTAGCCGGGACCGGGCGACCCAACGCCGATGATTGAACCGAAAGGCCGGAGCGTACTGGATGTGGGTATGACGAGTTTCTCGCGGGGAAGGGTAATCGTCCACCGTTCTGCTACCGAGAACCCGGCATTAGCCAACCTCTATTGGACACAGTCGAGGAACCCGGGCAACTGCAACCGGCGCGCGTTGCGAAGGGTGGCTTGCCTCGCCGGTCGGTAGCGTCGCGGAGTGGACAGAATGTCGCATTTTGCATTGCAGCAAAGTCGAAAAAACAGCCCCTTCTAAAGGGGCAATGGCATTCCGGCCGGCTTCTCTGTATTGGTGCGGCTGGCATACAAGGTTCGGGACCGGGTTGATCTGGGGTCCCGCAAAAACAGCGCGGGAGGAAACATGCGTAAACTGGTTTTGGCTGCGGCATCGGTCGCGGCATTGGCTCTGGTCGGTCCGGCTGCGGCGCAAGCGCCGATCGTCATCAAGTTCAGCCACGTGGTGGCGTCGGACACGCCAAAGGGCAAGGCCGCCGACAAGTTCAAGGAACTGGCCGAGAAATACACCGCCGGCAAGGTCAAGGTCGAAGTCTACCCGAACTCGACGCTCTACAAGGACAAGGAAGAGCTGGAAGCGCTGCAGCTCGGCGCGGTGCAGATGCTGGCGCCGTCGAACTCGAAATTCGGCCCGATCGGGGTCAAGGAATTCGAGGTGTTCGATCTGCCCTACATCCTGCCCGACCTGACCACGCTGCGCAAAGTCACCGACGGTCCGCTCGGCGCGCGGCTGCTCAAGCTGCTCGATTCCAAGGGCATGACCGGTCTCGCTTACTGGGACAACGGTTTCAAGGAAATGACCGCTAATAAGAAGCTGATCGCTCCCGCCGACTACAAGGGCGTCAAGTTCCGCATTCAGTCGTCGAAGGTGCTCGAGGCGCAGTTCCGCGCGCTCGGCTCGATTCCGCAGGTGATGGCGTTCGGCGAAGTCTATCAGGCGCTGCAGACCGGCGTGGTCGACGGACAGGAGAACACCTGGTCCAACATCTACACCCAGAAAATGCATGAAGTGCAGAAGTTCGCCACCGTCACCAACCACGGCTACATCGGCTATGTCGTGGTCGTGAACAAGAAGTTCTGGGACGGCCTGCCGGCTGACATCCGCACCTCCCTCGACAAGGCGATGAAGGAAGCCACCGCGTTCGGTAACGGCCAGTCGGCAAAGGAAAACGAGGACGCGCTCGCCGAGATCAAGAAGTCCGGCAAGACCGAGATCATCGCGCTGACGCCGGAACAGGACGCCGCGATGCGCAAGGCGATGGAGCCTGTGTACAAGGACGTCGCCGGCCGCGTCGGCCAGCCGCTGATCGACGAATTCATGAAAGAGACCGGTCAGGCCGGCCACTAACGAAACACGGCGCCGGATCGTGGGGCACGACCGGCGCCGCTTCACAGACATGAAAGGCGATGCGCCGGCAATTTGCCGGGTGCACGGGGGGAGAGATGTTGCTTCGTATCCTTGATCGGCTCGAGGAAATCCTGATCAGCACGCTGATGGGCGGCGCCACCGTGCTGATCTTCCTTGCCGTCGTGCACCGATTCGGCACCGGTATTCCGTTTCTCTATCCCTATCTGATCCAGATTCACATCGCCTGGACCCAGGAGCTGTGCATCTACATGTTCATCTGGATGGCGAAGTTCGGCGCCGCCTACGGCGTGCGAACCGGCATCCATGTCGGCGTCGACGTGTTGATCAACCGCCTCAACGACCGCTGGCGCAAGCGCACGGTTCTGTTCGGCCTGATGGGCGGCGCGCTGTTCACCGCGATCGTCGGCACCATGGGAGCGAAATTCGTCATCGAACTGATGTCGACCGACCAGACCTCGCCCGACCTGGAGATACCGAGCTGGATCGTCTACGCCTGCATTCCGCTCGGCTCCTATCTGATGTGCTTCCGCTTCCTGCAGGTGGTGTGGACCTACTACTGGACCGACCAGCTGCCGCACCATGACGCCACCCATGTCGATGGCGTCGAAACCAGCAAGACTGCGCCGATCGCGCTCGGAGAAGCGTGATGAGCGCCGCCATTATCTTCGGACTGCTGTTCGCGCTGATGCTCACGGGCATGCCGATCTCGATTTCGCTCGGCCTCACCGTGCTGACCTTCCTGTTCACGATGACCCAAGTGCCGATCGAAAGCGTCGGCCTGAAATTGTTCTCGGGGCTGGACAATTTCGGCATCATGGCGATCCCGTTTTTCATCCTGGCCGGTACCTTCCTGACCCGCGGCGGTGTGGCGCGGCGGATGATTGCGTTCACGACGTCGCTGGTCGGGCATCTGCCGGGCGGGCTTGGTCTTGCCGGCGTCGCGGCCTGCGCGATGTTCGCTGCGATCTCGGGGTCGAGCGTGGCAACGGTGGTTGCGATCGGCTCGATCATGATGCCGGCGATGGTGCAATACGGCTATCCGCGCCGGTTCGGCGTCGGCGTGATCGCGACCTCGGGCGCGCTCGGCATCCTGGTGCCGCCCTCGATCATCCTGGTGCTGTACGGCGTTTCCACCAATACCTCGATCGGCGCGCTGTTCATGGCCGGCATCATCCCGGGCATCATTCTCGCGCTGATGCTCGCCGCCGTGACCTTCGTCGTCGCGTTGCGCAACGGCTATCCGAAGATGCCGAAGGCAACGCTCGGCCAGCAATGGACCGCGTTCCGGGAAAGCCTCTGGGGCCTGCTGCTGATCGGAATCGTGCTCGGCGGCATCTATGGCGGCATCTTTACGCCGACGGAGGCCGCTGCGGTGGCGGCGGTGTATGCCTTCTTCATCACGGTGTTCGTCTACAAGGAACTGAAGCTCACCGAAGTGCCGCGCGTATTGCTGCAGGCCGCGAGCATGAGCTCGATGCTGCTCTACATCATCACCAACGCGGTGCTGTTCTCGTTCCTGATGACATCGGAGCAGATCCCGCAGGAGATGGCAGCCTGGATCATCGACAAGAATTTCTCGATCTGGATGTTCCTGCTCGTCGTCAACATCATCCTGCTGCTGGCCGGCAACGTGATGGATCCTTCGTCGATCCTGCTGATCATGGCGCCGATCCTGTTTCCGCTGGCGACCAAGCTCGGCATCCACCCGGTTCATCTCGGCGTGCTGATGATCGTCAACACCGAGGTCGGCCTGTGCCATCCGCCGGTCGGGTTAAACCTCTACATCGCCAGCAGTATCGCCAAGATGGGGATCAGCGAGATCACCATCGCGGTGCTGCCATGGCTGTGCGCGATGCTGGTGTTCCTCGGGCTGATTACCTATGTCCCGGAAATATCGCTGTGGCTGCCGCGGCTGCTCGGGATGATCTAGAGCGTATTCGAGCGAAGTGGGCACCGGTTCGCATGGCAATCAAGTTTACGCAGATTGCGTAGACTTATCTGGGGTAGAAAACGCGTCAAAGCAAAAAGCTGGAGCCCGGTTCTGAACCGGGCTCTGGATTTTGACGCAGTTGCGGCAATGCATTTCTAACTGTGTCACATTACATCTTGGTAAGGGAGGCCTCTCTTTCCAATCATTAAGTTGAACGGCGGCGGGTTGAGGCCCATCTTCATGCAACCTTTACAGGAGGTTCGCATGAGAAGGTTCGCTACCGCAGCCATTGCCGCGCTCGCCATCGCTGGTTCGACGGCCGTCTACGCCCAGCACCGCCATTGGTCCTACGGACACATGCGGATGAACCCGGAGGACCGGGCGGCGTTCGCCGATGCGCGGATCGCAGCCGTTCATGCCGGGTTGAAGCTGACCGCGGACCAGGAAAAGCTGTGGCCACCGGTGGAAGCCGCGGTCAAGGATCTGGCCAAATTGCGGATTGACCGCGCCAATGCGCGGATGAACGCGCCGCTGGATGACGCCAACAAGCCGAACGATCCCGTGGCGCGCCTGCGCCAGCTCGCCGATAACATGGCGACGTCAGCTGCGGCCATGAAGAAAATCGCCGATGCCGCCGATCCGCTCTACAAGACGCTCGATGACGGCCAGAAGCGCCGGCTTGCCCTCCTGACCCATATGGGTCGCTTCGGCGGCGGGGAGGGCTGGCGGCGCGGCTTCGACCGGGATCGCGACGATGGCAGCCGGGACCGCGGTTTCGACCGGAATCGCTATGACCGTGACGGCGGCCCGGACCGGGGCGGCCCCGAGCGGCTCTAGGCAATCGACTTCCGGACCCCCAACGCGGACATCGGCAGAAGCCGCTGAAATTCAGCGGCTTTTTGCCGTTCCGGAGGCCTGCCAAAGACCGGGAAAACTCGCTCCGGCTTGCTGGACATCCCGGAGTCGCTTTGCTAAACGACGCCCTCTTGCAAGGGCTTTCCGGACCAGGTTCCGGGCGCATAGCTCAGTTGGTAGAGCAGATGACTCTTAATCATCGGGTCCCAGGTTCGAGCCCTGGTGCGCCCACCAAGCCTTTCAAGAACCTCGCCGCATAGCCGCCGCACAGAACGCAACCGCTCGTTTTACAGCATTGTTCTTGCTTCGAGCTTTAGCGCGGCTGCTTCGGCGGGCTGAACGTCCAAGGCAGGTCCCGCTGCTGACCCATCATGGGTGCGTAACGGCTTGCGGCTCCAGAAATCCATCGACATTTGGAAACTTCCCGCGCGCACGACCGTACATTTGAGATGTCTGCCAACCGGGAAGTATCCGATCTTGAGCAAGCCTTCTCACGTCGATCGCCTCAGCGATCAAATCAGAGAGCTTCGCGAGGAGGCAAGCCGACTTCCCGACGGCAGCGAACGGGACGAACTATTGTTTAGGGCACGGCAGGACGAAATCGCACTGCGCTTGATCCAGTGGGTCACCTTTTCGCGTCATCTTCCTCCGCCTGAGGATCTAATTCCGGTCCGAAAACATCGGTTACGCCGCAAATAATGCGCTGTGGCGTCATGGCAGTGGTTTAAGGCGAAACTCTCGACTCACTCGCTCAGGGCAGATCGAATGCAGCTTCTTAGTTCGTCAACAGCATGCACAACGCGATGTGCCCCTGCCGCCACCAGTTGTTCCGTCTGATGATATCCCCAGCCGACACCGATCGACCGCAACTGCGCGGCCTGGGCCATCTCCATGTCAAAGGTGGTGTCACCAATGAAGATCGTATCCCTGGATGTTGCTCCCGTTGCCGCAATAGCCTGAAGGAGCATCCCGGGATGGGGCTTGGAAGGTGCCGTGTCGGCCGCCTGAATCGTTTGGAAAAACCTTCCCCATTGCAGCCCGTCCAAAGCGGGAGCCAGAGTGTCCGTCCTGTGTCCGGTTGCGATGCCCAAAAGTGTATCCGGAGTAGAACTCAGCTCACATAAAAGGTCGCCAATTCCCTCGAATGGCTTCTCGGCAAACAGTGGATCCGCTCTCAGTTGAGGCAGCAAGAGATCGTAGGCCCTGACCATATCAGGAACAGGAGCGGTCGGGCCGGCGAGTTGGGTCAAAATGACATCAAGTGATTTTCCGACCAACGCGAGACAGTCGGCAGGCGGCGGAACAGGTAGTCGAAATTCGGCAAATACGATTCGGTGGCTCTCCAGAATCAGTGAGCGGCTGTCCACCAGCGTGCCGTCGAAATCGAAGATGATTAATTTCAAGAATTCTCTCTCAAAGATACGATGATGCGCTTCGCATGACTAATGCCGTCTCGCGTTACTTCTGCTTCTTCGAACGGGCATTCTGATACAGATATTTCAAGCCGACAATCACCAGCTCATCCTCGCCGAGGTGTTGCTGTTCGGAGAGCTTCTCAACAAGAGAAGAGCGAATCTCAGTCAGTTGGTGGTCGGGGACCAGCTTGATAAGTGACCACAGGTGCGTAGCTCTATCGGCGGCGGCCTCAACATTGTGCGCGGCGGTTGGCGGTCTTGGCACGCTCATGGGACGTCGTCCACGCCTACCTATGAAGGCACGAATAAATCCGGATCAATTCACGGGTCTGCGCCTGGATGGTGATTTCAGCATCCTTGCTCCTTGTTGCTGTACTGCAGGATAACCAGAAGTAATTTCCAGCGGGGTCGATGACCAGCCGATTTGGCGAGAAGTTCGACAGAATGATTGAAAGATAAGGGGTGGTCGAAAACCACGATAGTGGGTTGAGAGCCGACGAGATTCGCTGCGACGAGATAAATCGGGGATCCCCGAGCGCCGGATCGGCCTCCGTGCTCTTTGCGAGCGCCGCAATTGCGTTGCGGTATTCGGTCCATGCTGTAACGAATTTGCCGGTTTCGATTGCATGGATCGAGGTCACCACGACAAAAATCGAAGCGAGAGCGCATGATGTCCAATCAGGGGGCAAGGTGAAGTGGTGTTGCAGTCGCGCCCACCGATCGGGCACGATCCCTTCCTCGGTCAGGGCCGCGAGCGCTGCCGTCGCGCCGAACAAGGGAGTGATGATGACCAGCACTGTCCGCAGATAGTAGCGGCTGCTGGCATGCACGTCATGATCAAACCGCAGCCAATAAAATAAAAGCAATCCGAGCACGGTCGCCAGAGCGCACAGGCAGGCCTGGTTCGGGAGCCATGCCGAGAATAGCATGAGGATTGCAGCATAGGTGATGACTGCCGCCAGCAATAGCTGGACGATTTTCACCTTGAATAGTTCAGGGTCGAAGAAGTGCAGAGCCGCCCTCAAGAACGCATCTGCGTAATAGTCGTCAGGCGGAAGAATGATCTTCGACATCGCGGCCAGTGCCAGGATGGTGATCAGGCTGACCAGCGCTCGCATGAAAACCGCATTCCGCGTGCCCCGAGGTGCGAGTGTTGCCAGGATAGCCGTCAGCAACACCAGAGCTCCTTCATGTGTGAAGGCAAGCAGGAGCCATGCGGCAAAAACAAGAGCGGCCCCGGAGGCGGTCGGCTTCGCATAGTGGCTTATCGTCAGCGTCGGCCAGAATAGCGCGTGAGCGAGCCACATCTCCGTGGGAAACCCGAAAATCAGGGGGCAGAGCAGGGCCGTCGAACCGCACGCAAAGACAAAGAAGAGACGGCCATGCGAGCGGTCTGCTGCATAGGTTGCTACGAGTCCCAGCAGCGGAGCGACATAGAACAGAAAGCCGTAAGCCAAAATTCCAACCCAGGGATTGCCCGTGATCCCGACGAGCGCTTCGGCTGGCAACAGTGTCAGAAGGAAGACGGTCGTTCGACCGGAAATATTGTGCCAGTGGAACGCCCAGATGTCCTGAACCGCGACGGCATAGGAAAACATGGCGCCGTCGCCATAGAGTTCGAGCTGATAAACGAGCGCGATAACAACGAACGCGAGCGACCAGCCCAGACCTGCGCCGACGATCAGAAGTCGGAGCGAACGGTCGTCCAGACGCAGTGCTGGCCCGGGCATGTCAGCGACTGTCCGCACGAGGCGCGATACAGCTCAACATCAATCCAGACCTTGCAGGTTCAGGAGGTTTCGGTAGCCGAAGACTTCAGAGTAACGAATTTATGTCCGGAGCGTATCGCCTTCGTGGTCAGGTAACGCTTGTTGTGGGGATTGATCGGCGCCTCAAGCGCGACCCGTCCGGCGATCTCGATGCCGGATTTTTTTAGTCCATCCAATTTTGCGGGATTGTTGGTGAGCAAAACGATCCGCGTGCAGTTCAGGGTTCGCAGCATGAGCGCGGCAACTCTGTAGTTCCGCTCATCGTCCTCAAAGCCGAGCGTCGTGTTGGCATCTCGCGTATCGAGCCCGCCGTCCTGCAATCGATAGGCCCGCATCTTGTTAGCAAGACCGATGCCGCGGCCTTCCTGAGCCAGGTACAAAATCACGCCGCCGCCAAGTTGTTCGAGACGTGTCAGCGCGAGCTGTAGCTGGTCGCCGCAGTCGCACCGGCGCGATCCAAACACGTCTCCGGTCAGACATGCGGAGTGAAGCCGGACCGGAACGGGCTCCGAAAAATTGGGCTCGCCGACGATGATGGCGATCTGATCGATCCCGAAAGCATCCTGAAACACGACAAAGCGGGCTACTGTGCCTGACGCCAGCGGAATTAAAGCGTCGCTCGCCACCATCAACGCCTCCGTTGCGCTGGCCGCAAAGCGCTCGACTGCATCTGCCTCGACGATGACGGTCGAATTCATCGAGCCGCCGATGATCGTTGCCCCGGGCGCCGCAAGGATCGCCGGCAGGCCGCGGCTCAACTTGATGAGCCGAATTGCTGCCCTGGCGGCATGGCTCGCTGGCGTCGCTTTGCCGGTAAACCGGCTTTTGCTGTCACCGGCGAGATCGAAGATCGTGCGCGCGGTGGTCGCGCGCGCGAGGGTCAATGCCATCGGAGCCGATGTCTCGATACCGATCGCGCGCGCTCGCTGCCGGGTAACGATCAATTCCGGCGCGTTGGGCTGGCACAATGCGGCGAACTCGCGCAGACGTTGATCGTCCAGGCCCTCCACCGGCAAAGCGAACAAAACCTCGCCCGGCGCGTTGACGCGGATCGGCCTGCGCGCCTGCAATTCGCTCAGCGCACGGCTGACACCGAGATGTTCGTTGTTGCCAAACAGGGCTGAGTTTACTGGCGTAGGCGCGGCGCGCATTCACGGGACCTTCTTTTACTGGGCGCATTCGTAGAACACCGAAAGTCCGGAATCATTCCGGCAGAAATCAGATGGATTTTTCGGATCGAGTGGCTGATAGTGGTATTGTAAACTCGCGAGAACCCAATTGTGACTCCTGCTGCGCAGCTTGGCAATTTTCCTGCCCGCAAACTTGGCGCCCCCGATACATGGGGGGCCTTTGTTGAGCTTTTTCGCGGAGGACAGCAACCCCTGCCGCAAGCCTGGTCGGATTTGTTCGGCCCGTTGCGGAGCGGGACGGTCGACGATCTCGTGATTGTAGGGCAGGTCGGCCAATCGCTCGATGGCCGGGTCGCGACAGCTACCGGTCATTCTAAGTACATCAACTGTCCGGCAGGCATCGAACATCTGCACCGGCTGCGTGCGCTGGTCGATGTTGTCGTGGTCGGCGTTGGAACGGCGTTGGCCGATAACCCGCAGCTGACGGTCAGGCAGGTCGCCGGTCCTCATCCGGCGCGTGCTGTGATCGATCCGAGAGGGCGGCTCGGAGCAAATGCCAGATTGTTCGCCGAGGATGGGGTCCGGCGTCTGTTGATCACGGCAGAAGGCTCCGGCGTTACGCCGCCAGCCGGCGTTGAGGTCATCGTTCTGCCTGCGGAGGACGGCAATATTGCCCCCTCTGGCATCGCCTCCGCGCTGAAGCGGGCGGGAATGCGCCGTGTGCTGATCGAGGGCGGCGCCGACACCGTGTCGCGCTTCATCGCGGCCCGATGCCTCGACCGCCTGCACGTGACTGTCGCGCCTGTCATGCTGGGTTCAGGAGGACCTGGCATCCAACTGCCTCCGCTCGAGCGCGCCGACCAGGCCCATCGCATGCCGGTTCGTGTGCACAAGATCGAAGACGACGTGCTGTTTGATTGCGACCTGTCGGCTCAGCGCGTGGCGCTCGGCGTGGCAAAGAAGTCGACGTGACCCACGCGCATCGTTGAAACGCCTTTTCTTACAGCCGTTTTCCGTCTCGCCAACCAATCGCCAATCTCGCGGTGCGGTAGGGCGTCGATTTCGCCCGCGGCGGTGGCCCATCCGCCAAGCAATTCGAGTTAAATCTCCCGGTCGGCCGTTCCGACCACCCAATCGGAGGTGCCGTGCGCGACCGAATACCCGAGTTCTTCAAACCTTGAAATGCCTACGACGGCAGCCGATGGGCCCAGCGCCGGGCCAAAGCCCTTGTCGGTACGTTGATGGGCATTTACCGCGGATACGATAGCCGCATCGAGCGGATCGGCCGGCGAAAGGTCGATGCGGCCGTCATAGTTGAGCGCGGCATATAGCGGTAACATGCGCGTAGCGCTCTCGCGCGCCAGACGATCCAGCCAGGTGTTCGAGACGAGATCAAGCAGCGCCGAGGCCGTGATCAGATCCTTTGCGCCTTCGAGAGCGACTTCAAAATTGCCGCTGAGGTCGAGTTGAACGGCATTCCGCTCAACTCCGCCGCCAGGCATTCCGCTGCACGCCAACGTCAGCAAACGACGGTCATTGTCCACGAGATCCCACCGCTGTCGCGACGGCAGATGTGAAGCGATGGCGCGGACGGTCGAGCCCGCACCGCAGGCAAGATCGACGACGCTTATTGTGTCGAGCGATCCGAACGAAGCGGCGACCTTGCCGAGCACGACCGGATTGCGCGCGCGCAAATCATGGCTTTCCCGTAAGGCCAGCCATTCCGCGGAAAAGCCGCTCATGCGAGCTTTGCCAGCGTGGCGGCGAAGATCGCGCCGGATTGTTTCCAGGTCGGCAGCATCCGCGCCGCCGCAAATGCCGCGTCGGACAACCGGTGGCGCAGATCGACATCGGAGATAGCAGACCGAAGCGCGTCTGCCAGCGCAGTGGCGTCTCCGGCCTTCACCAGCAAACCCGCCGCTTGCGGTACGGTATCCGGGATAGCGCCCGCCGTTGTCCCGATCACCGGGAGACCGTGTGACAATGCCTCCGCATAAGCCATGCCGTATCCCTCGAAGCGGGAGGCAAGAACAAACAGATCGGCGCTGTCGTAGAGCAGAGCAAGCTGTGCAGACGAGACGGCGCCAGGCGTTTCGATCCGGCCGGCAAGTCCGTGTTGGAGCAGGCTGACCCGAAGTTTTTCTGCTTCGTTCGGATCGCGCGTGAGGTCGCCGGCGATCGTCAGCCGCCACGGGAGCTCGGCCAGCGTGGCAAGCGCTGCAATGAGCACATCGAAGCCCTTGCGGGGTACGACAGCGCCGACGGACAGCAGATGCGGCACCTGGTTTCGGCTTCCGGCGGAGCGCGGCGCCGGATCGCTGCCGGGCCTTGCTACCGTAATATGCTCGGCTGGCACGGCATAATCGGAAGCGACAAGCTTTGCAGTTGTCGGGCTCGTCACGACCACTTCACGCACTTCGGCCAGCGCGGTCCGTTCGCTGCGGCGTAAGGCGTCGGCTCGTTCGGCGGACAGGCCCCATTCCAGCGCGAGGGGATGGTGCACCAGTGCAAGCAACGGGTGCCGGGTTGCGAGTTCTGCCGCAACATCAGGCAAAACGCCCAGCGCCAGGCCGTCCACCACGATTGACTGGCCGGCCGGTACCTTCAGAAGGAGGGATCGCGCGGCCGACCGCGTCGCCTCGTCCGGCGAAGGAAATCCCTCACCGATGTCAAGGCAGTCGACCTCCCATCCCAGTTGCCGGAGTTCGGCCATGATCCGCCGGTCGTAGGCGTAGCCGCCCGTCGGCGTATCGAGACTGCCCGGCACCGCAAAGGTGACACGCTTCACCACAAGGGCGCTTCGTATTGGGCGCGTGCGACATGCGACTCTGACAGCGTGATACGCAGGGCCTTGAGTTCACGCCCGGGACGGCCGAGCTCACCGGCGCGGGCCGGCTTCGCCAGGCTGTCGAAGATATGCTTGGACAGATATTCTGTGGTGGTATTGCTGCCCTTGAATTCGGGCACGTCGTCGAGATTGCGGTAATTGAGTGGTGCCAGCACTGCCTTCAGCGCATCGTGGGCACGGCCGATGTCGATCACGATTCCGTTGCTGTCGAGCGTTTCCGCAATGAATGCCGCATCGATCACAAAGGTGGCCCCGTGCAATGCCTGCGCGGGCCCGAAAACCGCGCCCCGGAAAGAATGAGCGATCATGACGTGGTCACGTACTTCGACAGTAAACAAGGCAGCTCCTTACGAGTAGACGATGGGTTGGCAGAGTATCCCGCTTCCAGCGTCGAGAATTCCGGGCAGTCGCTGCGGCAGATCGCCAAACGCAACCTCCGGCGTCAACAGCGCATCGAGCCGGGGATCGTCGAGCAGCGCAACGGCGGCGGTGAGGCGGCGACCGTAAGTCCAGCGGGGGCGATGCGAAGGGGCAATCTGGCCGACCTGACTCGATATCAGCCGGAGCCGGCGACTGTGGAAGGGGCCTCCAAGCGGGGCAGTCACCGCAGCATCCCCATACCAGCTCATTTCGAGCACAGTCGCTTCGTCACCGGCCAGTTCGAGCGCCGTGCGAAGTCCGTCCGGCGAACCGCTGGCGTGAACGACGAGATCGCAGTCTCCTTTTGCATTCCGTGGGTCTGCGAAATTAACCCCGAGCTTTCCCGCTAATTCCGCCCGGGCCGGATTGATATCGATGAGCGTCACATCAGCGCCGGGAAGCCGGCCGCACAAATAGGCCACGAGGGAACCGACCACGCCGGCTCCGATCACAGCGATGCGGTCGGCAGGCCCCGGTGCCGCGTCCCATACGCCGTTAAGTGCGGTTTCCATGTTGGCCGCCAACACCGCGCGGTGTGGCGGCACTTGCTCCGGAAGCACGACCGCGGCACTTGCAGGAATGTTGAATGCGGTCTGATGTGGGTAGAGTGCAAACACGTTCCTGTTCCGCAAGACGTCGTTGCCGCTCTGCACCCTTCCGACGGAGGCATAGCCGTATTTGACGGGAAAGGGAAAATCACCGGCCATGAACGGCGAGCGCATCCGTTGAAATTCTCCCACCGGTACACGACCGCCAAACACCAGCGATTCAGTGCCGCGACTGATGGCGCTATAGAGCGTTTTCACGCGTACTTCGTCTGCGCCGGGCAGTGCCAGGGCTTCCTGGCGGAGTTCGACCTTTCCGGGTCCGCTATACCAGAGAGCCAAGGCAACATCGGCGCTTGCAGCAACAGTCATTTTTCTTCGATCTCGGGCTGGAATTCCCGCGGGCTGAACGTGTTATAAGGGGTAATCTGCACCGCCCGTGGGCGAATGAGAAGTCGTAACCTTTCTTGCCGAAAGCCCATCACCCCGCCATGACACAAGCCGCCGCCGCCGAAAAGAGCGTGTTCGCAAGGCGGATGACTTTCGCTGTCCTGTTTTTGGTCACCATGGCGGGATCGCTATGGCTCGCCGCGCTGGCGTTGACACCCGGCGGATTTGGAATCCTCGATGTCGCGGCACTTGTTTTGTTCGCGATCACCTTGCCGTGGATGGTCGCGGGGTTCTGGAACGCCGTGATCGGCTTCGTCATCATGCGCTTTTCCGCCGATCCGGTGGTTGCGGTACTGCCTGCGGCCGGGCTGATCCGGGACGACGAACCCGTGACGGCGTCAACAGCCATGCTGCTTTGCGTTCGCAATGAGGCACCGCTCCGCGTCATCCGTAACCTGGAGCCGATGCTCGACGGAATCTACGCTTCCGGATATGGCGAACGCTTCCACCTCTATGTGCTCAGCGATACCAGCGATGCCGGTCTTGCGCTCGTGGAAGAGGCGTCCTTTTCGGAACTGATCGCAAGCTGGCGCGGCCGGATTGCCATCAGCTACCGTCGACGAACCGTGAATGCCGGCTTCAAGGCCGGCAATATCCGCGAGTTCTGCGAACGATGGGGAAGCCGGCACGAGTTTGCAGTCACGCTCGATGCGGATAGCTTCATGCCGGCGGACGCCATTATGAGGCTGGTCCGGATCATGCAGCTTGATCAGCGGCTCGGCATCCTGCAGGGCCTCATCGTCGGACTGCCGTCAACGAGTTTGTTCGCCCGCGTCTTCCAGTTCGGCATGCGGCTTGGCATGCGCTCCTACACGATCGGAAGCGCATGGTGGCAGTCCGATTGCGGCCCCTATTGGGGGCATAACGCGATCCTGCGGCTCGAACCTTTCATCAAGCACTGCCAGCTTCCGTTGTTGTCAGGAGACGGCGAGGAGGAACAGCATATCCTCAGTCACGATCAGATCGAGGCGGCAATGATGCGATCCGCCGGCTACCACGTGCGCGTGCTGCCGCGGGAAGATCTCGGGTGGGAGGAGAATCCGACGACTCTGCTGGAGTTCATGCGCCGCGACCTGCGCTGGTGCCAGGGCAACATGCAGTATTGGCGGTTTCTGTCGCTGCCGGATCTCAGGCCGGTCAGCCGCTACCAGCTAGCGCTTGCCATTCTGATGTTCATCGGCTCGCCGGCCTGGATCGGCTTGCTCGCGCTCGCAACGATCGCACTAGTAGGATGCAACGATCCCGCTATGCTCATGAGGGCGGATGCCGGAAGCGCGCTACTGGCATGGGTGCTCACCATGTGGTTCGCGCCGAAGATCGCGGGGGTGCTCGACGTTTTGCTTGCGCCGAAAGAGCGCCGCGCATTTGGCGGCGCGGGCCGCGTGGCCGCCAACTTCATCATCGAAACCGTCTACTCGATCATTTTGTGTCCGATCCTCTGGACCAGCCACACGATCTTTCTCTTCGGCCTGTTGTTCAATCGCGAGATCCGCTGGATGGGGCAGGTTCGGGACGACCACGCGGTGCCGTTGAAGTCGGCGTTGCATGACTTGTGGCCGCAAACCCTCGTTGGCTGTCTCGCACTGGGGTTGGTATCGATGAGCCAGCCATGGGCGTTGCCATATGTTTTCCTGCTGGCTGGAGGACCGGTCCTGGCAATTCCCTTCGCGATGCTGACGGCCTGGCCTGCACTCGGCGGTCTTGCGGCCCGTATCGGCATCGGCCGCCTCCCGGAGGAGACGGCAACCCCGGAGAGCCTGGTGGGGCTGGCGTTGCCCGCGATCACGTCGGAGAGCCGGCCGCGTTTGGCGACGCCGGTCTAGCCGATGCTTGGCGCCTTCAGGACTGCGCGTGCCACCATCAGGTCATATCGTATCTATTACGGAGACAGGAAGCGGGCCACGGCGATGGACCGGCTTTACGGCAGCTTCGTTCGGCCCGGCGATCTGGTGTTCGACGTCGGCGCACATGTCGGCGATCGCGTGGCTTCATTTCGACGCCTGGGCGCGCGCATTGTCGCAGTTGAGCCGCAGGAGGCGATGGTCAGGGCTCTCAAGCTGCTCTATGGCCGCAGCAAGGCCGTGGCGATCGAGAAGGTTGCCGTGGGGCGGGAGGCTGGCAGGACGTGCATGCTGATCAATGCCGATAACCCTACGGTGTCGTCGGTATCTCCGGCGTTCGTTGAAGCGGCGCGTGGTGCGCCCGGTTGGGAAACCCAGCGCTGGAGCGAGACAGTCGAGGTCGAGGTCACAACGCTGGATGCGTTGATCGCCAAGCACGGCGTTCCTGCGTTCATCAAGCTCGACGTTGAGGGTTTTGAAGCCGAGGCGCTGTCCGGCTTGACGTGCACCGTGCGCGCGCTTTCGTTTGAGTTCACCACGATTCAGCGTGACGTGGCGCTGGCCTGTATCGAGCGGTGCTCGGCCATGGGTTACGTGCGCTTCAACATGGCTCTCGGGGAAAGCCAGACGCTGATGGGCGAGTGGGTAGACGCGAGCGCGATCGCCCGTCGGTTGATCGAGTTGCCGCAGGCAGCCAATTCGGGGGACATCTATGCCGTCGCGGCCTGAACAGGCGCCATTGCCGCGAACGCTTCTGATATCGGTCGCAACGCTGCTTGCCGCCGGATTCGGCCTGACCCTGCTGATCTTCTATCCCGGCGTCATGACCTATGACGCCAAGTTCGTTTACGAGGATATCGCCAAAGGCGCGATGGGCGATTGGCAGTCGCCGGTCATGGTCTGGCTATGGGGCTTCATCGATCCGATTGCACCCGGCGCCGGCAGCATGTTCCTGCTGATTGCGACGACGTACTGGCTTGGGTTTGGCGTCCTGTCGTTCGCCCTCACATCCCGCGGTAAGGCCGTGGCGGTGCTGTTGCCGCTACTGGCGGTGACACCGCCGGCCTTGGCCTTTGCCGGGATCATCTGGCGCGACGTCTTCCTTGCGACGTGCTGGTTGCTCGCGGCCGCCATCGCGTTCGCGCTGTCTGAACGTCCGTCTCCGGTCAGGTTGATCGGGCAGGGGCTCGCGATCGCTTTACTTACGCTCGGAGTCCTGCTGAGGCCGAACGCCTTGCTTGCCGCGCCGATACTCGCCGCATACACGATTTGGCCGTCGCGGCTGCCGTTGCGCAAGGCAGCCATCCTGTATCTGCCGGCGGCAATCGGCTTCTTTGGCATCGTGCAACTCGTCTATTACGGCGTGCTGGACGCGAAACGACAGCACCCGCTGCAGACGATCATGATCTTCGATCTCGGCGGCATCAGTCATTTCGCGAAGGAGAACCAGTTTCCGGTCGACTGGAGCGAGAGCGGAAAACACGATGCTTCTCAACAATTGCTACCAGCCGACGCAGTGGGACATCTACTGGCGGCTTGAGCCCTGTGATTTCGTGATGCGCAAGGTCGAACGGGAAAAAGGCCTGTTCGGTACGCCCGCGATATCCAGCGCCTGGCTGACGGCCGTTCTGCGCCACCCGGTTGCCTATCTGCAGCATCGTTCGGCATTCACCTGGAATTTTCTGGCCGCTGACAATCTGACGATGTGGACCGCCGATGTCGAACACCCGACCCGGAATGTCTTTGCGGACCGTGTCGCGTTTAACGCGCTGGTTTCCGCAAACGACATGCTCAAATCGACACCGCTTCTTCGCGCCGGCTTCTGGTTGCTCGCCTGTATGATCATTTGCGTCGTGGGGTGGCGGCGAAACGGCCCGCGCGAAGCGGCCTTCGTGACCGGCGTCTGCGGATCGGCGACAGTCTATGTGTTGAGCTTCTATGCCGTGGGTGTGGCGTCGGACTTCCGCTACGGCTACTGGGCCGTGCTGGCGGCCATCGCCGGCGGCGTTGTCGTTATGTCCGGTGGCACCAAAGCGACCGATCTGCCGGCATAGCCCAGTCTATTGCCTCGGTTCGGCCGACGCGCTCCAGGTCTTGTAGTCGGCCTCGGAAACGGTCGGGAGCTTCTTCACGAAGGACGCGATCGACCAGATCTCGTCGTCCTGGGCACCCGCCTGCGCGAAGCTTGGCATACCCGTCATGTTGATGCCGTTCTTGATAACCCAGAATAGCTGGGCAGGCGACAGCTCACCGGCGACTTCCTTCAGGTCCGGCGGATCGGGATGCAGTCCCTCCGACAACTTCAGCCATTTGACGCCCGGCGCGCCGTGGCAGTTCGCGCAGCCGAAACTGGCATAGGCTTTGGCGCCTGCCTGCACCATCGCGGCATCGCCAAACGAGGCGGGCGGGTTGTCGGTGGCGTGGCGATTGATCGACGCTGTGCGTACCCGGACCAGAGCCCATGAGACGGCGGCAGGATCGTCAGCCGTCCCGGCGACGCTGTAAAACCCACCGAAGAAAAAGATCGCACAGCTGATACCGACCGCGATCGCTACTGTGCCGATTGCCGCAAGGAAGCGCATGCAAGTCTCCGTCCGCTTGTTTGCCCCTACGAGGCGGAAATAATGCTTCAGATCTGGAATAACGTGCCGCCTGAAAGGTTGCATATGATACGAGATCACAGGCGAATTTCACGGGGTGGATGGCGGTCAGAGCATCAATGATCGGTGATACGGAAAACCAATGTGGCGCGCGTGTGGAACCAGTTCTAACCTGCGGTGCGTGCTGAAAGTGTCCGGGGTGCGTCTGGTTTCGCTGCTGACGATATCGCCATGAAGCGCGGGATCGCCGTGACGCTCCTGTTGCATGTGGGCGCGTTGCTTCTCCTTGTGACGACCGAGGTCAGCCTCGTAGGGGTCGTCATCTTCCTACTCGTATGGGTCACACTTAATTGCCTTTGGCTGGTGCTGGTGCGCAGGCCGACGGTAGCGGCGTTGCTTTCGCTCGAGATGCTTGCCGCGCTTGTAATGCTGTCGCGCTTCAAGTTCGACAAGCTCTGGATGACCATCGATTTCGTCGATGTCATGATCGTCGATCGCGATACCATGGCCTTTCTGCTGGCGATATTTCCGGCCTTGCGCGGCTGGATCCTGCTCGCCGCGGCGGGGACGGTCGTCGTGGCTGCCATCGCGTGGCGGCTGGACGGTTCTCGCGTGAGGCCGCGAACGAGCCTCGCCGGATTTTCGATATCAGCCGCCGCACTCGTCGCCGTATCGCTGTTCTGCCCCACCGGCCTCGGCGAAGACTTCGAAGGCCGAAGCTACGTCTCGAAATTTGCGCGGACGGGCGTGGAGGCGGTTCGCGAACTGTATTCTCGCGGCTATCTCGATGTCGCCGAGGGTGCGAGCAAATACGCGACGGAGGGGCCCGACGCTGGCTGCCATCCCGTCCGCAAGCTTCCGCACATCATTTTGCTGCACGATGAATCGAGCTTCGACATCACCGCGGCACCGGAGGTGAAGGTGCCGGCCGGGTATCATCGTCATTTTCAGTCTTTCGATGGTAAGGCGCGCAAACTTCTCGTGGAGGGCGTCGGCGGACCAAGCTGGTTCACCGAATATAACGTGCTCACCGGCCTCTCGGTTCGGTCGCTGGGGCGGTTCGCAACGTCGGCGACGCGGATCGCTGCGGGTCACGTCTACCGTGGCCTGCCGCGCACGCTACAGGGGTGCGGTTATCAAACCTTCAGCCTGTACCCGTTCTACGGCTCTTTTCTCGGATCCCGCGCATTTCAAACGACCGCCGGTATCGCGCACTATCTGGATATCCGCGATCTCGGCACCAGCGATTTCGAAGCCGACAGCTTTTACTACGATCGCGCCATCGACCTGATCGGTCGCGAGCGCGGAAGCGGGCCGCTCTTCCTCTATGTCTATACGGTTGCCAATCATTTTCCATGGGACCGGCGGTTGCGCCCGGAGCTCACGCCCGATTGGCGCGACCTCGGTAACGCGCCCGACGTGGAGGAGTACGTTCGGCGTCAGGTGATGTCAGCGGGAGAATATCGGAAGCTCCTGGAAAGACTGGCTCGCGAGTTTCCCACCGAATCCTTCCTGGTCATCCGCTACGGCGACCATCAGCCTCAGTTTGGCCCGCGCCTGCTTGATCCGTCGTTCGATAAAAAGGCTTTGGCCGCGCGTGCCGAAGCTTCGGACCCGCGCTATCTGACGACATACTATGCGCTCGACGCGGTGAATTTTACGCCGGTAGACGTGACATCGGCGCTGGATCGGCTCGATGCGCCGTATCTGCCCCTGGTCGCGCTGCAGGCAGCGGGAATTCCACTGGATGGCAGTTTCTCGGCGCAAGAGGCAATTCTGCGACGATGCGGGGGACCCTTCTACGGGTGCGAGGAAGGGAAGCCGGCCAGCCGCCTGAACCGACTGTTGATCGATACGGGACTAATCAAAGGGCTGGTGCGTGCGTCCGGAGCGGGCATTGGGGCTCCAACGATGTAGTCTTCTGGCAACGACGCGCCGGTCTGAGACTTTGGTCTGAAACTTGACTGGACCTTGGACGGTCCGCTTGTCGACCTCTACGAGATGCAATTGTCCGGTCATCACCTGCTCGAAGCTCACAACCACGGTTGATAGCCGGCTATGGCGATCACGTTCATCCTGTCGGGCGGGACGTCAGGCGCGGTCCAGTCGAACGGGTCGTAATTGTTCGTAAAACCAAAGGGTTAATGCCCTCGCGATGCCTTCACACGGGCGTTGTGTTCAGCCGCGGTTCGGCCATACTGGAGAATCCTTCGATTGTCCGTGGCCGGTGCAACGGCTCCGCGAACAGTCGTCATTTATTGGTGCGTAACGATGACACGTTCCAATCGGACCGACCATATTCGGATTACTTCCCACCCGGCGCCGGGTGCGAAGGTTGATTTCCCGATTCACTGGGGCGCGACGACGGCGCACGAACGCGGGCCGGTAATTGGCACGGTTTCACGTCCGCAGCACCGCAACGTCATCGGCACCCACAGCGGCTCCTATTCGATCTATCGCGCGTTGGCGGTCTCGTCCGGCGCGCTGGATCCGATCCGGCGTCCGGACCTGACCAATACGCAACCCGCAGCCACTGTCGGGCCGTTCCCGCAATGGACGGATCCGAACCGGATCGTCTCGCTCGATCCGTGGGGACATCTCGCTGCGGAGACGTTCGCGAAAGAGATCGCCGAGGGCGTCGATATCCGTCCGAGCATTGCTATCACCCGCGCCCGCCTCGATTTGCCCGAATTGCAGGCCGCGATCACGGCGGGCCGGCTCAAGCGCGACGGCGCTGTCGTTCACGAGAGTGGAAGCGTCTCCGTCGTCAAGATCGCGATCGACCCGGTCTGGTATCTGCCGGGAATTGCAGCGCGCTTCGCCACCACCGAAAACAATCTGCGCCGGCAGTTGTTCGAACAGACCGCCGGCATGTTTCCCGAACTGGTGACGCGGCCCGACCTTCATGTGTTTCTGCCGCCGATCGGCGGCACCACGGCCTATCTGTTCGGCGACGTCGCCAAACTGCCGGACCATCGCACCAGCATCACCTGCCGCGTGCATGACGAATGCAATGGCTCCGACGTGTTCGGCTCGGACATCTGCACCTGTCGCCCATACCTGCTGCACGGCATCGAGGAATGCGTGCGCGCCGGACAGACCGGCGGGCTTGGCATCATCATCTATAATCGCAAGGAGGGACGCGCCCTCGGTGAGGTGACCAAGTTCCTGGTCTACAATGCGCGCAAACGGCAGGAAGGCGGCGATGCCGCGGCCCAGTATTTTGAGCGTACCGAATGCGTTGCGGGTGTACAGGATGCCCGATTCCAGCAGTTGATGCCGGACGTCGTGCACTGGCTCGGCCTGAAGCGCATCGACCGCTTCGTTTCCATGAGCGACATGAAGCATGACGCGCTAACTAGCCAGGGCATCGACATCGTCGAACGCGTACCGATCCCCGACGATCTGGTACCGGCAGATGCCCAGGTGGAAATCGTTGCGAAGAAAGCTGCCGGCTACTACTCAGCCGAAGAACCAACCCAGCGGGACTTCGTCGGTCGTTCGCTCGACAAATATTGAGAGCGGCCGTGTCCTCCGCGAATCCCGAGACGTCAGCGGCTTTGTCATTGCTAACTGCCGGGGCGGTGCGGGAGCGCGCCCATCGGCTTCTTGCCATCGGCCTCGAGGACAGGCTTCCGAACTTCCGCGTCCATCTCGACCGTATGGACTCGACGGCCGAGCTGGTGGTGGAGACCACGCGCAAGGCGTATCCCTCGCTGGCGGTACCGTTTCATTCGCGCTGGCGGCACTTTGCGATGAATGGTGTTGATCGCTGGACGACTCTGGCCGACCAGATCGTATGGCACGATCCCGCGGCGCGGGCCCGCGCCGAATTCGATCTGGCCATGGTCAGCGTCTTTCTCGACGCCGGCGCCGGCCCGTCGTGGCGTTACCACGATCCCGTGACCGGATCGGCGATCGGCCGTTCGGAGGGATTGGGACTGGCCAGCCTTGCGATGTTCACGAGCGGCGTCTTCTCGTCCGATCCGCGAGAGCCCCTTCGAGCCGATGCCGAAGTGCTTGCGAATTTCTCCGTGTCCGACCTCGTACGCGGCATGCAGGTCTCGGACGCCAATCCGCTGGTCGGCATCGACGGCCGAGTTGACTTGTTGCGCCGCCTTGGCAGGTTGGTGGCCTCGAAATCGGATGTCTTTGGACGCTTCGATACGCCGCGGCCGGGGGGTCTGTTTGACCGTCTTGCCATGCTGGCCGACGATCAGCGGCTTCAGGCGCCAACGATACTCTCGAGACTGCTGCGGGAACTGGGATCGATCTGGCCGTCGCGGCTGGCGCTGGGCGGGATTGCGCTCGGCGACTGCTGGCGGCATCCGATGCTGACGACGTCGGATGCGACCAGCCATCTAATGCCGTTGCACAAACTCTCGCAATGGCTGGCCTATTCGCTGATCGAGCCGCTGCAGAATGCCGGCATTGATGTGACCGACATCGATGGGCTGACCGGCCTTGCCGAGTATCGAAACGGCGGGCTCTTCGTCGACAATGGCGTGCTGGCATTCCGCGACCAAAGGCGATGCGTTCCGAGAGCACGATGTGGCCTCGTCTCTTGTCGTGGAGTGGCGGGCGCTGACGGTGGCGTTGCTCGACCGCGTCGCTGATAGCGTGCGACACCGTCTCGGGCTCGATGCAAACGCGCTGCCGCTGGCGAAAATCCTCGAAGGTGGAACCTGGGCCGCGGGCCGACGGCTGGCGCGTGAACGCCGCGCCGATGCGTCGCCTCCGGTCAAAATTATCAGCGACGGCACGGTATTTTAGGGCAAGGATCTCAGCATGGAAGGCGTCACGATCGTTAGCCACCCGTTGGTGCAGCACAAGCTGACACTGTTGCGCAGGAAAGACACCTCGACAAAGTCGTTTCGCGAACTCCTCAAGGAGATCGGGATGCTGCTGTGCTACGAGGTGACCCGCGATTTGCCGCTCGCCGATGTCGATATCGAGACGCCGCTGGCGAAAATGAAATCGCCGGAGATCACCGGCAAGAAACTGGTGTTTGCGCCAGTGCTGCGTGCAGGCGTCACGTTTGCGGACGGCATGCTCGACCTCGTGCCGACCGCGCGCGTCGCCCATATCGGCCTTTATCGCGAGCCGGAAACATTCGTGGCCGTGGAGTATTTTTTTAAAGCTCCGAGCGATCTGCACGAGAGGCTCGTGATCGTGATCTCCCCGGTGCTGGCGACGGCCAATCTGTCCGTCGCGGCGGTGGACCGGCTGAAGGAGCGCGGTGCCAACGACATCCGGTTGGTCAGCCTGATCGCCGCGCCTGAAGGGGTCGAGCGCATGCGCGGCATTCACCCGGATGTTCCGATCTGGCTCGCCGCAATCGACGAAGGGCTGGACGAAAACGCCTATATCCTGCCGGGCCTTGGCGATGCGGGTGACCGTGCCTACGGTACCCGATAGTTGCGTCTGGTCGTCTCTACCGGTCGGCCGCGTGATCAACCATTTTCTTCGGATACATCCGGCAGTTCCGCGAGCCTCGGAATGAAGCGTACGACGACGTTTGCTTCCTTCAGCATCGTGCCGGCAATCGCAAAATCCTGAGCCCAGTTGGAATTGGGCCGGTCAGGTTCATACCCAACGACTTCCGATATGCCCGATTGAATAATCGCCTTTGTGCATTCCACGCAGGGAAACCAGGGAACGTAGATCGCGCAGCCCTTGAGCGCTATCCCGATGCGTGCCGCGTTGAAAATGGCGTTCTGCTCGGCATGGCAGCTCCAGATGTATTTTGCACCGGTTATACGGGAGTGTCGTTCTTCCACGCGCATCGTTAACTCCGCGTGGCAAGCCATTATACCCGGTCGAGCGTATTTCGTTATCGGGCCCGACGACGACGGCGCCCACGCGGCGTCCCTTTTCAATGCTCCAGTGCGCCAAGTGATGCGCCAGGAGCATGAATCGCTCATCCCATTTCCTGTCTCGCAATTCGTCCCACCTTGTTTTGTCGTGCACCGCAGCATCAAACAGGCACGAAAACAGTCAATATCCGGTTTCCGGATGCCTGCCGAACCGGCGTGATGAAACGCCCGAACTAAACCGTAGTTCTACGGCGGGTGTGTGCGCCAGCAAATTTTATCGGCAAATATCTGCAGGACTCCCGTGGGATCCCGGTTGTTTCGGTCCGAGGCAGGGGAAGCTCCATCTTCAGGTAAGTAGTTCTACCGATTGGCGATTTTGAAGAATCGTCTTGCGCGGCACGAAGATTGCTTCGTCTGTCATGCCGGAAGAACTTGAGGAGCAAACGGATGAGATGGATCGTCCTTTGCCTGGGTATTCTCGGATACCTGGGCGCAGGTGCGAGTACGAGTGCGCGAGATCTCGGACAATGGGAGGGCGGCGATCCCGGGGTCAAGCAATGGTACCAGGCTCTGATGCAGCCAGACGTTCCCAACGCGTCATGCTGCGGCGAAGCGGACGCGTATTGGGCCGATGAAATCCATGTCAGAGACGGCAGGACCTATGTGATCGTGACCGACGACCGGCCCGATGAGCCGCGCGGCCGGCCTCATGTCGACATCGGAACGGAAATCGAAATTCCCAACAACAAACTCAAATGGGACAAATCGAATCCCACCGGGCATGGCATCGTTTTCCTGAGCCGTACGCGGTATGTGTTCTGCTACGTTCAGCCCGGCGGAGTCTGACGTTACGTCTCGACGGTCGTTGCTGATTATCCGGTCGGAATATGCGCGCAGCTGCTCGACCGCGGCCGCGTGCCCCGCTTGTCGGGCGGGACGTTGCAGTTGTCGATCCGCTGCTCGTCCATCCATTTGCGGCCGAGCCGCTCCTTGCCGGTCAGCGATGGTGCCGCACTGGGCGGCGCGATCTGACTCGGACGTGCGTCTTGCGCAAATGCTGATGACGTCAAACCGACGACGAGCAATGTACCAAGCAATCCCAAGTACAAAGCTCGCATGACAGCCTCGCAAACCAGCGTTTGGAACACCGAAGCTGTTCGATTAAACGCCACCGGCATTTGCGCGGCCACCCGAAACCCGAATGTTGTCCGTTACGGCGGCGCGTCTTTGGGCGGAAGCACCGGAGGGGGCAGCGCCGAAAATTCGATGTTGCCGGATTCGCCGGTCAGGAACGACAGATCGAGCAGTCCGCCACCCGTCGGATCACCGCCGGGCGCCGCGGCGGGACGAAGCTTTGTGACGTCGGATGGACCTTCCGGCGCCTGCTGTCCGAGGCCGGTGCCGTAATCGGCGGCGCGGCCGCCTTGCGGGTGGCCTTTGAGGATTTCATCACGCGCGGCTTCGACCTTGGCGGCAAGCGCCTGCGAATAGGGCAGCCGGTAGGCACGCGGCTGACCGCTCGGAATGTTGGCGGCGTCGAGTTCCTCGACCCAGACATGCACCGCGCCGGGATCGCGATCGAGCGGATTCGGATCGACCACCCGCGCCCAGAGCAGCTGGAACTGTGGCGGCAAGGGTGCTGCCGCCGACCACCCCGGCAGTCCCTCGAGGCGGAAGAACGCCACGCAATAGAAGATGCTGGTGACCAGAACTGCCGCGACCTTCAGCGGCCACGGCGCGCGAACGCGCAGCACGACGACAAGCAGCAGCACCGCCAGCAGGACGTAGGCGACCGACAGACCGACGATTTGCGACTGTAGTCCCATCGGCATCAGCCCGCGTTGCGGCGTGTGCGCAGCGTCTGCAGCAGCGATTTTTCGCGGCTGTTGACGTCGGTCACCGTGCCGCTGCCGTCGATCGCGAAGCGAACCGCGGTGCGCTCGGTCCCGGCGCTCTGGAGCATGATGGTGTCGTAATAGACCACCTGAACGGTGGGGTTGAGTTTTTCGACCTTCACCGAGACCGGAACCGGTTCGCGGCCCATCGCGATGAAGTGGTAGACATTGACGGTGTATTCGCCGGCGACGATGCCGCGGATGCTCACGGTTTCCTGGCGGATCGGCGACAGCACCTTGCGGCCGTTGACGATAATGAAATCATTGGCGCCGCCGCGATCGTCGCGGTCGAGCAGCATGAAGCCGGCCTCGCGCCGACGATACCAGACCATGTTGCCGATCGGATCCTGCACGAACATGTCGAAATCGTCTGGGTGCTGGTCGGGCCAGGTCATCGTCACCAGGAATTCCGCCTTGCTGTCGACCTTGCCGTCCTTGGCGTCGGGCGCAATCGCCAGCAGCGCAATGAAAAACAGGAAGGCCATCACCTGAAGCGCCTTGAACAGCATCACCGCGAACGGGTCGAACGGTTCCTCCTGCGGCATCAGTTCGAATTCGTCGATCATTCCGCGGCCTCGGGCCGGTCTTCGAGCACCGAGACAACGCGGACTTCGGTCAGGCCGACGGCATAGGCGAACAGTTTCGCAGTGGCGTCGTCCAGCATGTAGTACTGGATCCGGATCAGGATCGAGCCGACGAGGCCGGCCAGTGTGGTATACATGGCAACCGCCATGCCGTCGCTCATCAGATTCATCGAGGAGCGGATGGTGCTGCGATCGCCGGGGTCCATGCCCGCGATCGGCGCCAGCATCATGATGAAGCCGATGATGGTGCCGAGCAGGCCGAGTTTCATCAGCGTATCGCTGGCGAAGGCACCGAACTGGTTGGAGCCGCGCAGTCGTCCCGCAAGTCCGCGCAGCAACAGCGTCTGATCCATTCGCCGCGGTCCCTGCAGCCGTGCCTTGACCGCGAGATCATGGATATGCGCCGAGACGAGACCCGGCGGCAGCTTACCGGCGCCTTCGACGACGATCGCGTCGCCGTCGAGGTGAAACGGACCAGGACCGGATTCGATCAAGGCGCCACTACGCCGCGCCGCATCGCCTTCGCGGGAAATCACGATCGTTCGCCACAGGCAGTGCAGCGACGCTGCGACGTAAAGCAGTCCGATGATCGAAGAGATGTAGGTGCGATCGCTCGCAACCATCTGCCTGACCAGGCCGAAGCGCCACAGCAGAATGAACGCAAAGACGCAGAGCCCGGTGAACACCAACCATCGCAGCAGAGGACCGCGGTCACCGAAGGAATCAATATCCACGTTCGTCGTTGGCATTCTTGTGACCTCGACATCCCTGAGGAATGCGAGCGTTCCACATACCGTCGAGGCAGGCAAACCGAATCCGTTGCTGCATCTGTTCAAAATTATGTTGAGTACGAGTGCTCCCACGCCCCGCGTGCCTTTGTCGCGCGCGATTTTGCCCAAGAGGGAACTAACTTTGTCCAAGAGTGAAATTTCGGTTGCCGGCCTTCATCCAGCGTACTTGCGCGGCGTCTGGGGTGGCCCTAGGTTCGACGCCGGTGCGGACCTCGCGCCAAAACTACTTGGGAGACTCTCAATGACTTGGAAAACTCCGAAGGTTGTCGAAGTGCCGGTGGGCATGGAAATCAACATGTACGCCTGCGCAGCGCGCAAGTAGACAGCATCAAGGCGATCTGCCCGGCTCAAGCGGCAAGCTCGCTGCTCCGAGCCGGGCAGGCGTGCGATTGACGTTTCAAGTGTTCACGTCTTTTCAGGTGTTCACGTCTTCCAAAGACGCCGAGGCCATCCGGCCTGCCTCGTATCGAGGAAGCGGCGTTCCGGCCGCCGTCAGCAACGATCCCGGAACCCGCAATAGACAGCGTTTCGCCAGATCGGCTGTGATCAGCCGCTCCGATGGCTCACGACCTTTCTCAGGATTGTGCTAGGGTGTGTTCCGGTCAGCGCTGCTGTCGCTTCCGTCCACTCCGGGTGTGAATGTCTATTTGCGCAAAAACGTTTCGGGCGATCATCGTGGGCCTTGCCGCGCTGGTTCCTGCCGCGGCCTGGGCCGAGGAGGGCATCGATACCGAGCATATCTTTGCCTTCATGATCGGCACCGATGTCGGCAATGTCGGCGAGCGCGAGTTTCAAACCGAGACGACCGGAAGGTTCAGCAAAAGCGGCGGAAGTTATCGGGCGGGCGGCCAGCAGTTCGAACTGGAATTCGTGCCCGCCAAGGATTTCCGTATCGAACTCGGAAGCACGTTTTCGGCTCACGACATCAACGGCGTTCCGGGGTTCGACGATCGCCGCCAGGCAGGGTGGCAGGGTCTTTCGGTGGATTTCCGCTATCGGTTTCTCAACCGGGACAGCGCTCCGTTTGGTCTGACTGTGGCGGTCGAACCTCACGCCGAACGTATCGACGAGACCACGGCTGCCGCGGTTCGAAAGTACGGTACGGATGTCGCGCTGGCGTTCGATCGCGAGATCGTCCCTAACGTTGCAGTCGCAGCACTTAATCTGATCTATCAGCCGGAGTGGACGCGCTTTGTTGGCACAGGCGCTGCCGAGCAGGAATCCACGGTAGGGGCCGCATTCGGCCTGATGGCGCAAATCCGTCCGGGGGTTCTGCTCGGCGGTGAAGCGCGCTACTTGCGGAAATACGAAGGAATTGGCCTGGAGGAATTTTCGGGCCAAGCCCTGTTCATCGGCCCGACCGCCTATTTCCAGCTGTCGGAACGCTCGCGGCTGACCGCAAGCTGGAGCGTCCAGGCCTGGGGCCGCCCGGCCGGATCGAACGCCGCGCTCGATCTCGTCAATTTCGAGCGCCATCAGGCCCGGCTGGTTTTCGGCGTTAACTTCTAAAGTCTTGCGTAAAGCCTTATCGGTACTGAGCGAATCCGAACTGGGCGCTACCCCGCATTCTCACGGTGGTGTGAAACCCTGGCCCCTCGGCTACGTATTTGTGCGTGCTATCTTTGGCGAATCAATCCGAGGGATGTCAGGCATGAATCCGATCGACCTGATCGTGACCGTATGTGCGGTGCTGTCTCCAACCACCTGCGAAGACACGCATTTGGTGTTTTCCTACAGTGGCTCACTAACGCAATGCGTGATGGCCGCGCCGCCCTATATCGCGCAATGGGTCGGCGAACATCCGAAGTGGACCGCGGTCAAATGGCGTTGCGAATATCCGCACACCAATGACAAAGCGGATGCCGGCAAGCTAAATCCGGCCGGCTGAACCGGGCCCACAGCCGCCGGGCTATTTGTTGCAGTCCTTCAGATCCTTGTCTGAAATCGAAAACACCGCGTCCGCCTTGATTTCAATATCGCGCACGAGGCATTGCTTCGAGTCCCGATAGCTGACCTTGGCGTCGTAACGGCCGGGTTCGACGCCGGTGATGCGCAGGCGTTCGTCGTGATCGACTTCCTTATCCTTGTCGTTCAGGGTCTGGTTAGGCCCCCAGTCGGTCTTGCCGGCAGGCGATAGCTGAAAACCTGAAATGGTCGCCGTCGTCAGGTTCCACAATCGGATGCCTTTTCCCTTTGCCTGCCCGAGCAGCGGGCCCGGCAAGGCAATCAACAAAACAGCACCGATAATCCGTGCACGCGACATGGCTACCTCTCCAGGGGATTTGAGCGCTTCCTCGATCGTCTTCTTTTCAGAACGGCAATGATAGCATAGCTTCGGCATTATAGCGTTTTCGAGCGAAGTGGATGCCGGCTCGCGCGAAGAAAACGCGTCCAAACAAGAGAGTACGCAGCCGGAGGATGGCCCTAATGTTTGCTGGATCGATAGGACGGACTGTTGGCGTGCTGGCCACACTGACGACGATGGCCGTTGGCGCGCGCGCCGACGATGTCAACGATTACCCCACCTCGGCGCGTTCCGAATATGTGTTCGGCTGCCTCAAGGCAAACGGCGAAAGCCGGCAGGCGATCGAACAATGCTCGTGCTCGATCGATGTCGTCGCCTCGCTGGTGCCGTATGAACGCTATGTCACGGCGGAAACCGTACTCAGCATGTCGCAGGTCAGGGGAAATCTCGGTGGCCAGTTCCGAACTTCCGAGCAGGCGACCAGCGCGCTGAACGATCTCAGGCGCGCCCAGGCCGAAGCGGAAGTCAGGTGCTTTTGACGCGGGTCAAATGCCCGACGCGTCGATCTTCCATTCGTGTTCGAATACGTGGCCTTCGGTATCCTTGGCCAGAGCCCGGAAGCGGGTCGCTCCGTTCGATACATAGGTGAAGCGGATATTGGGATCTTCCGAAATCGAAATCCCGCCTTCCATTGTCAGCACCGGCTTGTCGTCCTGCCAGAGCCGCAGTTCGTTGACGAAGAACGCCGGGACATAGAGCTGCGTGACCTGATCCATCTGCAGGCCGGAATTGTTGGGATGGCCGATCATGATCTGGGCTTCACGGGCGCCGCTGGTCGGGCCTTCGCCGGATTTCGCGAATTGCCGATAGCGCATCTGGCCGAGGCGGTTGTTGGCTTCCTCGGCATTCTTGCCGGCGGGCGCCGAGCAGCCGCCTGAAGCCTTGACGTAGGTCTTCGTCACATAGAGCTTGCCGTCGCTGAGCTCGGCCACCGCGTGAACGTCGGTATAGTTGTTGACGCGCACCCGCGTCGAAATCTCCGACACATTGGCGTCCGGGCCGAGTGCGAATTTTGCCGCCATCGGCGCAGGGTTCTGGTCGATGACCAGCGTAATGTTGAGCACGCGCCGGCCGTCGCCGGGCGCAAGCTTGGTTCGCAAGGTGACGGGAACGATCGCCGCATCCTCGGCGCGGTACGGCATCTCGATTGCGATCACGTCGCTGCCGTCATTCATCGGCCGATTACTGAAGATGTCCTGCACCAGGCCCGGCCAGGGATCATATGCTTCGGAAGTCGCCGCAGACGCCAAGCCCGCGCCGAACACGAGCAGTCCGGCAGCGCAGAGCAGGCGGAAACGATGTCCTTGCATGGTCGCACCCTTCGCGAGCGTGGAAGCAACGCACCCAATATACGGCATTGCGCGTGCTATTCCCATTCAATTTCCGAAAATGCTGCAGTTGCGTTGCGGGCGTTGTAGTCCTCGAACAATTGCCACCGCGATCGTTCTGAAGCTGCTGCCGTATTTGCCGCGGCCGTGATCGGCTTGCCGCCGGCGACGAGCGCGCGAACGTCCGATGCCAGCGTCTGAAGGTAACGCCGCTCATCGGCCAGGGCTGCCGGCCATTCGCTCACAGCTCCGTGACCGGGAACCACGCGTTGCGCGGGCAGGGTCGCGAGTTCGTCGATGGCGGCGAGATAGCCGCGGATGCTGCCGTCCATCACGGGAACATGGGTGAGGAACACCAGATCGCCAGCGAACAGGGTTTTGGTCGGCTCGTCGAGAATGGTGAGATCGTTGTCGCTATGGGCCGTGGGCCACGCCCGCAGCGTCAGGGCTCGCGAGCCGAGATCGAGCGTGAGCGTGCCGTCAACGAGCAGCGTCGGCGGAACGATCCGCACCGGGTCGATCAATTCGTCGCCCATGATGCGGCGAAACGCATCGATGTAAAACTGCCCGCGTGTGGCCAGCGCCCGCGGCAGGTTCTTGTGGCCGACGAATTCGGTTCCCTCGTGCACGAAGGCCGCATTGCCGAAGACGTGATCGGGATGGCCATGGGTATTGATGACGTATCGGATTGGCTTGTCAGTATGTGCGCGGATCGCCGCGAGCAGCCGTTCGCCTTCGCGAACGCTGCCGCCGGTGTCGATCACCGCAACCGCGTCGGTGCCGACAACGAAACCCACATTGGCAATGTCGCCCTCGTTCTCGCGCGTCATCAGCGCGGTCGTTCCCTGGTGCACGAATACGCCGCGCGCGATCTCGCTGACCGGCAACGCCGGCACTTCAGCGCGCGCCAATGCCCCGAGCATCATGAGTGCAGCAAGGATCAAGGCACGATGGGCCATAGCTTTGCCTCCGTCCCACCACGAAGCGATGACGACAATTTCCATTCCGTCGCCGTGGCTGGTTTGCGTCGCAGCAGGCCGCGCGAATCCATCATCGATTATTCCTGTTGCACGCCCCAATTGAGAAGCATAGCATTTTGAGCGTCTGCGGCCTCACTTGAACCAAGGTTCATCGAGATCGCCGGCATCAGATGATCATTGGCAACATGGCGGGCCGGCAGTGCAACAACACTCGATGAAAAATGCCGGACGACATCGCTGGCTATTGATTTCGCTTCTCGTGGTCGCCGCCAGCCTCATCGGCCGCGGCGCCGCGCTCGCACAGATCAATGAAACCGGTGATCTGTCGATCGAACTTGTTGATCCCAAGGTTCTGCGCGTCTGTGCCGATCCGCGCAATCTGCCGTTCTCCAACGAAAAGGGCGAGGGGTTTGAGAACAAGCTCGCCGAATTGTTTGCGGAGAAGCTGCAGAAGAAGCTCGACTACATGTACTTTCCGCAAGCTACCGGTTTCGTCCGTATGACGCTTGGCGCCCACCGCTGCGACGTCATCATGGGTTTTCCGCAGGGCGATGAACTGGTCCAGGGCACCAATCCCTACTACCGCACGGCCTATGCGCTGGTCGTCAAACCGGGCAGCGGGCTCGACGACGTCGCTACGCTGGACGATGCGCGCCTGAAGGGCAAGCATATCGGCATCGTCGCCGGTACGCCGCCCGCCACCAACATGGCGGCCAACGGTTTGATGATGAATGCGAAGCCTTATCCGTTGATGATCGATACCCGCTTCGATTCCTCGGCGGAAGCGATGATCGGCGATCTCCTGTCCGGCCAGATCGACGCCGCCATTCTCTGGGGACCGATGGCGGGCTTCTATGCAAAAAAATCGAACCCGCCGCTTCACGTCACGCCGCTCGTCAAGGAAACGACGGGACCTCGATTGGTCTTTCGCATCGGCATGGGCGTGCGGCAGGCCGACCAGAACTGGAAGCGGCTGCTCAACCGCCTGACGCAGGAAAATCAGCCGGCCATCAACAAGATACTGCTCGACTTCGGTGTGCCCTTGCTCGACGAGAATGACCGGCCGATCGGAGCGGAGACGGCAACGAAACTGCCATGAGATGGAAGATCGCAGGACTGGTCCTTGCGATAGTTGCATCGATGGTCCCGGCCAGTGCCCAGCAAGCCGTTCCCGAGCCCGATCAGTACCGAAACGAGAATTATCGCGCGCCGGTGCCGGCGACGCTGACCGGCGGGCGCGTGCTCACCACGGCAGAGGCCGAGACGATCTGGCGCGCCAAGGCCGGCATCTTCATCGATGTGCTGCCGCGCGCGCCAAAACCGCAAAACCTTCCCGCCGGCACGGTGTGGCGTGACAAGCCGCGGCTCAATATCCCCGGCAGCGTGTGGCTGCCCGATACCGGCTACGGCAAGCTCGCGGTCGCGACCGAGGATTATCTGCGACAAGGAGTAGTCCGCGCTTCCAATGGCGACAACGCCGCGTTGCTGGTGATCTACTGTCAGGCGGATTGCTGGATGTCCTGGAACGCGGCCAAGCGAATCCTGTCATACGGCTATCGCAATGTGGCGTGGTACCCGGAAGGGACCGACGGCTGGGAGTTTGCCGGCCTGCCGCTGGCGGATTCCCAACCCGTGCCGCGCGCAGGCGAAGAGCCGCCGGCGCCGCGCTAGTGTCTGCGGCTTTCGCTATTCCATTTCCTGCTGGATGGTGCGGCCGAGCGCGAACAGCCGCTGGTCGATCGCGGTCGGCACCTCGCACACGAATTTCACCACGCGCCGGCGGTCCTCAAAAATCCGGGTCTCCCAGACCAGTTGATTGCCGAGTTCTTCGACCTTGGCCTGATCGGGCGCGGATGCATCCTGCAATGCCTGCAGGGCCAGCGTATCGGATCTGATCTTGTCCGCGGCCTCGCGCTGCTTGCGCATCACCCGTTCGAGCCCGTTGAGGACCGACGAGCGCTGCGCATTGAGCGTATCGAACAGGCCGGCGAACAGCAGCTTGCCATGCAGAGTCTTGTCGGTCGCGGCAGTGGTCAGGTATTCCGCGATGGCCCTTTGGGCGTCCTCAAGAGGAACCCGTCTCGCGGACAGTCTTGTAACCAGCGCGCTAACCTTGGCGTCGTTCTTCCATTTGTCGGCGACATCGTCGAGCGATGGACCGGCCCAGACGGCTGCGAGCGATATCTCCGGCACCTTGGCCTGGGCGCAGGGCCAATCCGGGTAACGGGGGTCGGCTGCCAGACATAGGTCGGCTATCGCGAAAGTCGCGAGCAGCGCGCCGAATGCGGTGCCAAATACGTATCGCGGTCTCATGTCTCGCCTCCGGCGGGCCCGCGGCGGATCAGGCCGCGCGATGGATCGTAGGCATAGATCGCGCCGATCATGAAGACGGCGGTGCAGCCGCCGACGACCGCGAGCGAAATCCAGTTGGTCTGTCCGTACAGCGCGAAGCGTATCAATTCGACCGCGTGGGTAAATGGATTGAACAGGCAGACATAATAGAGCAGGGGGCTGCCCTCCTGTACCCGCCACAGCGGATAAAGCGCGGAGGAAGCAAAGAACATCGGGAAGATCACGAAGTTCATCACGCCGGCAAAGTTCTCAAGCTGCTTGATGCCCGACGAAATCAGCATGCCCAGGGCGCCCAGCATCAGGCCCGACAGGACAAGTGCCGGCAGCACGGTGAGATAGCCGGCCGGCGGCGGCGCAATATCCCAGAACCACGCGATCAGCAGGAACGCATAGACCTGCAGCAGCGAGACGGCGGTGCCGGCGAGCAGCTTGCAGAACAGCAGATAGCCGCGTGGCAACGGGCTCACCAGCAGGGTGCGCATGTTGCCCATCTCGCGGTCATAGACCATCGAGAGCGAGGACTGCATGCCGTTGAAGAGCTGGATCATCGCCATCAATCCGGGCGCGATATAGACCTCGTAGAGGATGTAGGTCTCGTATGGCGGGATGATGGAAATGCCGAGCACCTGACGGAAGCCGGCGGCGAAGATGAACAGCCACACCAGCGGGCGTACCAGCGCCGAGATGAAGCGCTCGCGCTGATGCAGGAAACGCAGGGCCTCGCGCCAGACGATGCCGTTCAAACAGGTGAGATACTCCTGGAATGAGAAGCCGCTTTGGGCGGGACGAATGGTCGTGGAGCTCATGGCGTGACGCTCCCGATTTGCGCCGCGGCGCCGGTCAGGCGCATGAACGCGGAATTGACGTTGTCGGCGCCGGCTTCGTTGATCACGCGCGCCACTGGACCTTGCGCCAGAATTCGTCCCTGATGCAGCACCACGAGGTCGTCGCTCGCGGCGACTTCGTCGAACAGATGCGTGGCCCAGAGCACGCCGATGCCTTGCTCGGCGACGAGTTGCCTGACATGGCCGAGAATATCGGCGCGCGCCTTGACGTCGAGGCCGACGGTGGCCTCATCGAGCAGCAGCAGGCGCGGCCGGTGCAGCAACGCGCGTGCAATCTCCAGCCGTCGCATCTGGCCGCCCGAGAGGTCGCGCACCTTGCTGCCGGCCCGATCAGCGAGGCCAATGCGCGTCAACACCTCGCCGCTGCGCAGGCGTGCGTCGCGCCTGCCGATGCCGTGCAACGCCGCGTGATACAGCAGGTTTTGCGTCACCGAGAGATCGAGATCGAGCGTGCGCGGCTGGAACACGACGCCGAGCAGCCGCAGCGCTTCGCCAGGCGCAAGCCCGATATCATGGCCGAAAATGCCGATGCGGCCGCTCTGGATTCCAAACAGCCGCGTCACCAGCGAGAACAGCGTGCTCTTGCCGGCGCCGTTGAGGCCAAGCAGCGCCGTGAAGCTCGCGGGCGCGACGGAGAAGTTGATGTCGATGAGGGCGCGCCGGGGGCCATAGGCATGGCTGACGTCGCTGATCGATAATGCGGGCACACTCGCGGCAGCCGGGAGGCCTGCGATATCCTGCGCGTTTGGGTCAGCGGTGGGGGCGGCTGAAGTCATCATGGCTGTGCCATCGTGATGCCCCAGGGCAGCTCGCCGACCTGGATGGTCTTGATGACCTTCTGCGCGGCGACATCGATCACCGAGACGTCGTTCGACACACCGTTGGTGACCAGCAGGTATTTTTCGTCTGGCGTAAAAACCATATGCCAGACCCGCTGGCCAACCAGAAGATATTTGGTGACCGCATGGCTCGCGGCGTCGACGACGGCGATGCGGTTGGCGGGGCCGAGTGCGATGAAGGCGGTCTTGCCGTCCTTGGTCATGCCGATGCCGACGGGCTGGATCGCCTCGCGCCGCAGACCCGGAATTTCGAAGGTGATCTTGCCGGTCACTGCGTGTTTGGCGGGATCGATCACCGAGACGGTACCGCCGATCTCCGACGACACCCACAATTCGGAACCGTCGCGCTTGAACTCGGCAAAGCGTGGACGTGAATCGACCAGCACGTTTGCAACGATCTGCCGCGTCGCGGTGTCGATGAAATGCGCCATGTTGGTCGTTTCCGACGTATTGATCAGAATCTTGCCGTCGGGGCTGATCGCCATGCCTTCCGGCTCGACGCCGACCTGGATGTCGCCGAGGCGCACGCGCTTCTGCAGATCGATCACGGTGACCGTGTTGTCGTTCTCGTTGGCGACGTAAAGAATCTTGCCGGCGGCGTCCTGGGTGAACAGTTCGGGGTCGGGACCGGAGGGCAGGGAGTCCACCACCTGCTGGGTCGCGGTATCGATGACCTCGATCTTGTCATCATCGCCGACGGCGACCAGCACGAATTTTCCGTCTCGCGTGAATTCGATGCCGCGCGGCCGCTGCCCGACCTTGATGGTTTTTGTCACGGTCCAGCTATCGGTGTCGATCACCGAAACGGTGTTGCTCTTTTCGTTCGACACATAGGCCTTGAAGGCGTGCGCGGGTGTCATGAACGCAAGCGACGCGGCCATCACGGGAAGCAGGTAACGACGCCACATCAGAAAGCTCTCCGTCTTCAATGCAGCTTGCATTTGGTTTCCGGTCGATCGACGCCGAGCGTATCGAGTTCCGAGACCTGATGCAGAAAACCTTCCTGCGGCGATACCGAAACCACCATGCGGCCGTCGACCAGCAGGATCGGTTGGCGCAGTTGCAAATTCCAGTCGCGCAGTGTCAGCCGTTGGCCCTTGAACGCCGCGACCGAAAAATCCGGTCCCTTCAGAAAGTCGAATACCGTTTTGGGATCGCCGGTGTTGGTCCGCGACGTCGCTTCACCCAGCATGCGCACCGCCGTCCACGCCTGCATATCCAACGCGGTCATGTGCCGCGAGTTCAATTTGATGAACCGATTCTGTATCTGGACCGCGCCCCATTGATCCTGCGCCGCATCCCAGCTGGTAGGCACCAGCCCGGCCGAGCCCGCAACCGGCCGCGGGTCCCAGGTGCGATAGGGCAGATAGGAGGCGAACACCTCGCTTTCATCGGCCGCGACGAGAACGTCATAGGCCGGCGCCTGCTGGGTAAACACAGGCATCTGGCGCTGGATCAGCGTCACGCCGCTGTCGGTGCGGCGCGCGCCGCCGGTATCCTCGAACGTGCGTTCCTGAACGATTTTTGCACCAAAGCGAGAAGCCGCTCGCCGCAGCGCATCCGCGTAAAGCTTGTCCTGATCGTGCGAGCCGGCCACCAGCAGCCATCGTTTCCACTGCTTCCACACCAGATACTGGGTCAGCGCGTCCGCGAGCATCGATCGCGTCGGCGCGACGTGGATGACATTGGCGCGGCAATCGCTCTCGCGCAGGCGGTCATCGATCGCGCCGGCGTTGAACAGCACGGTTCCGCGTTCACGAAGCGCGTCGGCCGCTTTCAGCAACTCGTCCGCGGGCAGATCGGCGATGATAAAACCGTTGTGGCCGGCGAGCGCCGTCGCCGCTCTAGCGACATCGTCGCCGTCCTTGATTCGAACTTCTTCCAGCGTGAAGCGCTGATTGAGGAATTTTCCAGTGGTGTTGTTGTCCTCGATGGCGAGCCGCGCGCCTGCCAGGCCATCGTTGTCGGCGGGCTGCTCGACGAGAGACAGTTTTGCCTTGACGCCGGCGTGGCCGAGATAGCCGATGCCGATCTCGACCGGATCAGCCGCGAGCACAGGGGTAGCCACGACGCTCAAACCGATCGCGGCGACCAACCATCGGATCATGCTTCCTCCCGATGCGCCTCCTCGACTTGACCGGCGATGGAGGAACGCTCGACCGAAACATGACCGAATTCTCAGAGCTTGCAACCCCACCCTTCGCGCGGGGCCGACGCCGATGGGAGAGATCACGCTTGTGGGAGCGCCGTTCATCGTCACGGTACCGACGCAATCGGTGCTCGCACGCCGCGACGGCAAAAGGGTCGGCCGGCTTCAGGCCCTCAGGCGTGCGGCGTGCCAGCGCAAGTGATCGCCCATGAAGGTCGAGATGAAGTAGTAGCTGTGGTCGTAACCGCCCTGGCGGCGCAGGGTGAGTGGGATGCTGGCATTTTTGCAGGCGGCCTGCAGCAGTTCCGGGCGAAGCTGCTCGGTGAGAAACGGATCGGCGTCGCCGTAGTCCACCAGCAGGTCGGGAAATCTGGCGCCATCCTCGATCAGCGCCACGGCATCGTGCTTGCGCCACGCTTGCTTGTTGTCGCCGAGATAGCCGCCGAGCGCCTTGATGCCCCACGGTACCTGCGAGGGTGCGACGATCGGCGCAAAGGCGCTGGCGGCGCGGTAGCGGTCGGCATGGCGGAGCGCTGCGGTGAGCGCGCCGTGCCCGCCCATGGAATGGCCAAAGATGGATTGCCGTTTGGCGTCGACCGGAAATTGCGCGGCAACCAGCTCCGGCAATTCCTGCGTGACATAGCTCCACATGCGGTAATTGCGGCTGAACGGCGCTTCGGTCGCATCGACGTAGAAGCCGGCGCCAAGCCCGAAATCGTAGGCTTTCGCGGGATCGCCGGGCACTTCATCGCCGCGTGGACTGGTGTCGGGTGCAACGAAGATCAAGCCCAGCTCGGCGCAGGCGCTGCGGAATTCGCCCTTTTCGGTGACGTTGGCGTGGGTGCAGGTCAATCCGGAGAGATACCAGACCACCGGCAACCTGGCGCCGTCCGGATGCGGCGGCACATAGACCGAGAAGGTCATATCGGTGCCGGTCTCGCGACTGGCATGTTTGTAGACGCCCTGCGTGCCGCCATACGATCGGTTGAGCGAAACGGTCTGCATGGTCATGCGTTCAAGGCTCCGGCGTTGCGCGGCGTCATTTCAGGCCACGCCGCTCTCGATCGCGAACCGGACCAGTTCGACCGAGGTGCGTACACCAAGCTTCTGGCGCATGATCGAAGACGTGTTGGCGACCGTTTTGTAGGAGGAGTGAACGAGCCAGGCGATCTCGGAGAGGCTTTTGCCCGCGCTGAGCAGCCGCAAGATCTCCATTTCTCGCGAGGTCAGTTTTGAAAGCGGGCTCTGGGCGAAGGCGGGTCCTGCGAACGCAATGCTGCGTGCCATCGCGGGGGGCAGGTAAGCTCCACCTCCTGCGACTTCATGGATTGCCTCGACGAGGTCATGCGGATCGCCGGTTTTCGAGACATAGCCCTTGGCGCCGACGTCGATGGCGCGGGCGGCGAATACCGGATCGTCGTTCATGCTGAACATGATGATGCGCGCGGCCGCGTCCGGACCAGGATGCGGCGTGCCAGTTCGAATCCGGACACGGTCGGCAGGTTGATGTCGATGACGCAGATGTCGGGACGCTCGGACCTGAAAACGCGCTCCCCGCTCTCGGCATCGGATGCTTCCAGCAACACGATCTCAGGCTCATCGGCGAGAACCGCGCGGCAACCGGAAGCGACGATCGGATGGTCATCCACGATCAGAATGCGCATGGCACTGGTCCCTAAGTGGTCTCGATCCCCAATGCGTCTCGTTGCTGCACCGCATCAGTTGCATAAGTGTCGGTATCAGGTTCGCCTTCGACCGATTGTGCAACTCAAGTAATGTTGCTGTACGCTTCCATTAGATGGCCGTCTCATCGTCTGTCAACGTTCCTCTTGGTGAGGAACGGGATGCAACGCGGTCGTGGACATACATTATGTGGCAGAAATTATCCCTGCGCGCCCGGATCAACTTGCTTCTGGCGTTCGTCCTTACGCTGGGTCTGGCGATCAATATCGCGCGGCTGGTGGTCGAGGCGACGCCCCGTGTCCAGGCCGAAGATCAGAGCGTCATCAGGCTGGCGCGTGAATTTGTCACGACCATCGTTGCCGGTCTGAACGAGGCGCCGGACCCCGAGGCACGGCTCGACCAGGTTGTGCATGACCTGAGCCGGCTGCGCCATGTCAGCATCGCGCGGCAGGACGGTGCGGCCGGAGTCTCGCCGCAAACCGACCATTCCGTGGACGACAACGATGCCCGTTCGGCGCCCGCATGGTTCGTCACGCTCGTGCACCCGGAAAAGACATCGGTGAGCGTGCCGATTACGATCCGGGGCAAGCCGCAGGCACTGGTGATCACGTCGCATCCCGATGACGAGATGGCCGAAATCTGGGACGGCATCGTGACCCAGCTCGAGGTTGGCTCCGCCATCGCGGTCGCGCTCTTTCTGATCACGATGACGGTCGTCGGCCGCGCGTTGGCCCCGCTTGAAGCGTTGTCGCGTGCCATGACCGATATCGAGTCCGGCCGATATGACACACGCGTCGAGCCAGGTGGCTCGCCCGAACTGGCGGCGATCTGTACCAGGTTGAACCACCTTGCGGCGACTTTAGGGGACGCCGTCGAGGAAAAACGGCGTCTCGCCGAGCGCACGGTCTCGCTCCAGGATGTCGAACGCAAGGAGATTGCACGCGAGCTGCATGACGAGTTCGGGCCTTATCTTTTTGCGTTGCGCGCCCACGCCGGTGCCCTGATGCGGCTGTCGGAAGTCGGTATTCCGGACGCGGCTGCGTTGCGGAAGCACGGCGGCGCGATCCTGGAGCAGGTCAATGCGCTTCAGCAATTCAATCGCAGGATCCTGGAACGGCTCCGTCCCGTGGGGCTGGCGGAGCTTGGCTTGCGCGAAGCGCTTGGCGCGCTGCTGCGCCTGTGGGGTGAAGCCCATCCCGACATGGCGATCGAAACCACGATTTCCCCCGCGCTCGGCGCGACCGGAGAGACCGCCGACCTCACGATCTACCGCGTCATTCAGGAAGCGCTGACCAATGTCTTCCGCCATGCCGGTGCTACCTCCGTCAAGGTCAGCATCGAACCGGCCGAACAAAAGACGGGAGTTCATGCCGACCGCGACTTCGCGCTGGTGCGCGTTCGCGACAACGGCAGTGGGATGAAGCCGGATCACAAGCTTGGCTTCGGCTTGACCGGCATGCGTGAGAGGCTTCTTGCCTTGGGAGGTACGCTCACGATTGCCTCCGACGAAGGCGGCGTCACCGTGGAGGCCCTCGTTCCCGGCGGTTCGTACCCGTGAATCGGTTCTGAAAATCCTGTTTGCGCGACACCGGTTCGGGAAAATGTCCCGAAGTGCTTCGGGACCTTTTGCGGGTAGCGCAATCCAGGCATCGCACTAGGATCGTCCACAACCGATCGGCGGATCCATAACAGCCGGGGCGGATGGGGATGAGGCGGATGAGTACGCGACCGCTTGTGATTGTTTCGATGTCGATGTGCCTGCTTCCCGGTGCGGAACAGGCGTTTGCCCAAAGCGCGCCCGGCGAGGCGCAGGCCTTGCCGCCGATCGTGGTGTCGGCGCCGGCATCGAGCGCCAAACGTGGTGCCAGCCGGCAAGCCGCGCGTACGGTCCGGAAACCCCAAGTCGTCTATGTCTACTCGACCACACCGTCAGCCGGTTCGGGCTCCAGCATCGATGTCGATAAAATCCCGGCCAGCGTCAATTTCGTCGATGCGACGCGAATTCAGCGTACCGGCTCGATGAATATCACCGACGCGCTGCTGCAGCAGGTGCCGGGCATTAGCATCAACGAGGTCGCCGGCAATTCGTTTCAGCCGAATGTAGAGTTCCGCGGCTTCGTCGCTTCTCCCGTGGCGGGTACACCCCAGGGACTTGCAGTCTATCAGAACGGTGTGCGCATCAACGAGGCGTTTGGCGACACCGTCAATTGGGACCTGATTCCGACCGCCGCGATCAAATCCGTCAGCGTCGTCACCAACAATCCCGCCTTCGGGCTCAATGCCCTCGGCGGCGCGGTCAACGTCCAGATGAAGGACGGCTTCAACTATCACGGTGCTGAAATCAACACGATGGGCGGCTCGTTCGGGCGCTTCCAGAGTTCGGCGCAATGGGGCAAGCAAGTCGACAATAATTTTGCCGTCTACGGCGCCCTCGAAGGCCTGCACGACAACGGCTTTCGCAATTTTTCGGCCTCCGACGTCCGCCGCTTCTATGGCGATGTCGGCTACAAGAACGACGTCAGCGAGTTCCACGTCAATATGGGCGTCGCCGACAACAAGTTCGGCGCAGCCGCGACCTCGCCGGTCGAATTGCTGCAGCAGAATTGGGGCGCGACCTACACCACGCCGCAGACCAGCAACAACCGCGTCGGCTATGTCAATCTGACCGGAAAGGTCGAGGCAACGCCCACCTGGACGATCGACAGCTCGGCTCATGTTCGCGTGTTCGACCAGAAGACGGTCGACGGCAATCCGACCGGGACGCAACCATGCGACGCCGACAACACGGTGCTGTGCTTTGGCGACGTCAACCCTTTGACTGGCCTCCAACCGCCGGCCAACGGCCTGAACGGGGCCCAACTCGCCAATCCCTTCGCTTCCGGCGCCGTGCTGGGCGAGATTGATCGAACCACGACCCGTTCGACTTCGGTGGGCTTTTCGTTACAGGCGACTAACAACGACCAACTGTTCGGTCACAACAACCACTTTGTGGTCGGGACCAGCATCGATTACAGCGTGACCCGCTTCTCGGCGAGCGCCGAACTTGGCACCATCGGGCCGGACTTCGTCGTCGCCGGCAGCGGAATTTTCCTCGGGCAGTCCGGCGATCCCGTGTCGATCGGTCCGGTCGCACTTCGCACCACCAACCAGTACAACGGGATCTACGCGCTCGATACGTTCGACGTCACCAATGCGTTCTCCATCACCGGGGGCGGGCGGTTCAATTTCGCGCGGATCGAGCTTCAGGATCAGATCGGCACCGCGCTCAACGGCAGCGAAACGTTTAACCGGTTCAATCCGATCATCGGTGGCACCTACAAGATCACACCGGAACTCACGGCCTATGCCGGCTATTCCGAGGCCAACCGCGTACCGACGCCGTTGGAGCTTGGGTGTGCCGATCCGGCCCATCCCTGCATTATCGCGGCTTTCCTGATCTCTGACCCACCGCTGAAGCAGGTGGTATCCCGCACCGTCGAACTAGGCCTGCGCGGCACCAGGGAACTGAACATCGGCACGATCGGATGGAAGGTCGGCGCTTTCCGCGCCACCAACACCGACGACATCCTGGCGATTCCGAGCCCCGTTCTGCAGGGATTTGGCTATTTCCAGAACGTCGGTTCCACGCGCCGGCAGGGCATCGAAGCCCAGGTCAGTCTGCAATCCAAGGCGCTGCAGCTCTATGCCAGCTATGCCCTCGTCGATGCGCGGTTCCTCGACTCGTTGCAGGTCGGTTCCAACAGCCCGTTTGCCGACGCCGACGGCAATGTGCAGATCCTGCCCGGCAACCGGATTCCGGCGATCCCGCGCAACCGGATCAAGGCCGGCTTCGATTATTCGGTGACCGATGCCTTCAAGGTGGGTGGCGACGCCGTGTTCGTCAGCGATCAGTATTTCGTCGGTGATGAATCAAACCAGGCGCAGAGGCTGGCGTCCTACACGGTTTTCAATGCCCACGCCTCGTATCAGATCAACAAGACGTTCCAGATCTACGGTCGCGTCGACAACATTCTTGACAATCGCTACGCGACTTACGGCACCTTTTTCGATACCGGCGCGATCCCCAATTTCGCCAATGGCGGCGCGCCGTTTACGGACGCGCGTTCAGTCAGCCCGGCGCGGCCGCGTGCTTTCTATGCGGGGCTAAAGGCGACCTTCTAGGCCGGTGCAAACCGGAACTTCAGGCCTTATGCAACGTCCGGGGAGGGACTGCCGTTCTTGTGGATCGCGGACGGAACGAACCCAAAATGCTTCCGGAACACGCGGCTGAAATGCGAGGAGCTGGAGAAGCCCCACGAAAATGCTACGTCGGTGATGGTTTTCCCGGCCTGGGTTTCGAGTTCCTGGCGGCAGTGCAACAGCCGCGCCCGCCAGATGTGGTCGCTGACTGTCATGCCCTTGTCGCTGAACAGCATGTGCAGATAGCGCTTGGTGCAGCCCAGCGCCGTGGAAATCCGGTCGATGGACAGGTCCGGGTCGCGCAAATGCTCGCGGATGAATGCCTGGGCCCGGATGTACATCGCCTCGGGACCGACCCGGTCGAACATCGTGTCGGCCTCGCGCAGCGGCAGCAACAGCAGGTCGATCAGCGAATTGGCAACGCCGGTGGCGTTGTTGGGGGACAGGCTGGTCGCTTCGTCGAATGCGGCGAGCACGAAGTCATGGGCGATGCGGCCGGTGCCGTTACGTGCGGAGAGCTTGCACGGCGACATTTTTGCCGAGTGGAAACCGCGTTCGCGCAGCAGTTCCTTCGGCACGATGACGACCTCATGTCGCGTCAAAGACGGGCTGACGATCGAGTGCGGACAGGATACGTCGTAGGCGAAACAATCGCCCGGCATGATGTCGATGCGACGGCCGGCCTGTTCGAAATGCGAAATCCCGTAAGTCTGGAACAGGATCTTGACGTAGGGGTGCTGGCTCAATTTCGCCCGCGCAGCCGTGTGCGCAATGCGATGCTGGCTCGCCTCGATCTGACAGAGCTTTAGCTGCGAAACCGTGGTGTAGTTGATCCGCGCCTCGAACGACGAGGCTTCCATCGGATCGATATCGAATTGGCCGCAGAGATCGGTCAGTGCATCTGACCAAATCTGGATCTGCTTCTTCGGCGCCAATCCGCAGGTGCTCAGTGAGCGGACAGTATCGGACATTATCCAGCCACCGTTTCGAGATCGGGACGCGACCTTCGCCCCAAGCTCTGGTCACGCAGAAGCAATGTTTGCTCAATTTAAGGCGGTCGTAGGGAAGCTCGCCCAGATTCTTCCCGATATCCCGTTGACAATCCTCCGACTTGTTTGCGACCGCGTCAAGGGGAACCTCAACTCCAAGTCGCAGGGCAAGCCGCCAGCCGAAATTCTGTCGGAACGCACATCCGGAGAATGATGCTCCGCAACATGAAACGACCGACAGGCAGGCGTTTGCATGGGCCAGAAGCGTGGGTAGAAAAAGTTTGCTGTCTTTCGCTTTTGAGCAAGCAGGGTTTCGCTCTTGGGCAAGTTTCCTATCCTGGATCGGGATAGGGATAGGGACCAAGAATGTAAAAAATGGGCCGCCTTTGCGGAAACCCAAAACTCGTATCTGGGAGGATCCACTATGCGCAAAGTGCTATTCGCGACCTGGGTTGGCGCCATGGCGGCATTCGCCGCGGGCCCCGCCAGTGCCAATGACGAACTCAACAAGATGGCGCAGAACCCGAAAGATTGGGTGATGCCTGCCGGCGACTACGCCAATACGCGCTACTCCAAGCTCAACCAGATCACCGCGGCCAATGTCGGCAAGCTGCAGGTCGCGTGGACATTCTCCACCGGCGTGTTGCGTGGCCACGAGGGCGGACCGCTGATCATCGGCAACATGATGTACGTCCACACCCCGTTCCCGAACAAGGTCTATGCGCTAGACCTGTCGAAGGACAACCAGATCGTCTGGAAGTACGAACCCAAGCAGGATCCGAACGTCATTCCGGTGATGTGCTGCGATACGGTCAACCGCGGCGTGTCGTATGGCGACGGCAAGATCTTCCTGCATCAGGCCGACACCACGCTGGTCGCGCTTGATGCGAAGACCGGTGCGGTTGCCTGGACGGTGAAGAACGGCGATCCGAGCAAGGGCGGGACCGGAACGTCCGCGCCGCTCGTGGTGAAGGACAAGGTGCTGATCGGCATTTCCGGCGGTGAGTTCGGCGTGCAGTGCCACGTCACCGCGTACGACATGAAGACCGGCAAGCAGGCCTGGCGCGCGTTCTCCGAAGGGCCTGACGACCAGATCAAGTTCGATCCGGAAAAGACCACGGCGCTCGGCAAGCCAGTCGGCAAGGATTCGAGCGTCGCCACCTGGCAGGGCGATCAGTGGAAAATCGGCGGCGGCTGCACATGGGGCTGGATGTCCTATGACCCCGCGCTGAACCTCGTCTACTACGGCTCGGGCAATCCCTCGACCTGGAATCCGAAGCAGCGTCCCGGCGACAACAAGTGGTCGATGACCATCTTCGCGCGCGATGCCGACACCGGTATGGCCAAGTGGGTCTACCAGATGACGCCCCATGACGAATGGGACTACGACGGCGTCAACGAAATGATCCTCAGCGACCAGACGATCGGTGGTGCGCCCCGCAAGCTGTTGACGCATTTCGACCGTAACGGCCTCGGCTATACGCTCGATCGCGTCACCGGCGAACTGCTGGTCGCCGAGAAGTACGACCCGAAGGTGAACTGGACCTCCGGCGTCGACATGAACAAGAGCTCGCCGACCTACGGCCGGCCGAAGGTTCTCGATCAATACTCGACCGACAAGCAGGGCGAAGACCACAACAACAAGGGTATCTGCCCGGCAGCCCTCGGCTCCAAGGACGAACAGCCCGGCGCCTACTCACCGGATACGCAACTGTTCTACGTGCCGACCAACCACGTCTGCATGGACTACGAGCCGTTCAAGGTAAGCTACACCGCGGGCCAGCCCTATGTTGGTGCGACGCTCTCGATGTATCCGCCTCCCGGCGAGACCCACATGGGCAACTTCATTGCCTGGGACGGCAAGACGGGCAAGATCGTCTGGTCGAACAAGGAGCAGTTCTCGGTCTGGTCAGGTGCACTCGCCACCGCCGGTGGCGTGGTGTTCTACGGTACGCTCGAAGGCTACCTCAAGGCGGTCGACGCCAAGACGGGCAAGGAACTCTACAAGTTCAAGACCCCGTCCGGCATCATCGGCAACGTCACCACCTATGAGAACGGCGGCAAGCAGTACATCGCTGTGCTGTCCGGCGTCGGCGGCTGGGCGGGTATCGGCCTTGCTGCAGGTCTGACCGATCCGACAGCCGGCCTCGGCGCCGTCGGTGGCTACGCTGCGCTGAGCAACTACACCGCGCTCGGCGGAGCCCTGACGGTGTTCGCACTGCCGCAGTGAGCTGACGTCAACTTCGTTCCGGCGCATGGCCTGGTCCATGCGCCGGTTCGTCTGGCCACCGACTGTCGAGGAACAAGCTCTTGCGTAAAATCTGGTTTGTGGCTGCCGCGATCGTCTTCGTGGCATCCGGAGGAATTGCGTGCGCCGAAGATGCGGCCGATCCGACTGCTGTCAAATCCGAGGACGGCAAGTATCTCGACAAGGAAGGCAACCCGACCTTCAAGGTCGCGGCCGACGGTACGGTCGACTGGTACACCTACTCCGGATACCGCCGTTATCACTCGGAATGCCATGTCTGCCACGGGCCTGACGGAATGGGCTCGACCTACGCGCCGGCGCTGAAGGATTCGCTCAAGACGATGAGCTACCCCGACTTCCTCGGCGTGGTCGCCAGCGGCCGCAAGAACGTCTCTACGTCGCAGGAGAATGTCATGCCGGCATTCGGCGATAACCCGAACGTGGCCTGCTACATGGACGATCTCTACGTCTATCTGCGGGCGCGCGCCAACGACGCAGTCGGACGCGTGCGGCCGGCGAAGCACGAAGACAAGACCGCAGATTATACCAAGGCTGAAAGCAGCTGCATGGGAAAGTGACGAACGCATGGATACGCGGACGACACTTTGCCTGACGGTCTTGCGAAGCGAAACGGGAGTATGAAATGAAGACGCGCGCTGCGGTCGCTTTCCAGGCCAAGAAGCCTCTGGAGATCGTCGAACTCGACCTCGAAGGCCCGAAGGCCGGCGAGGTTCTGGTCGAGATCAAGGCGACCGGAATCTGTCACACCGACGCCTACACGCTTGACGGCTTCGACAGCGAGGGAATCTTTCCGTCGATCCTCGGCCATGAGGGCGCCGGCGTCGTGCGCGAGGTCGGCCCGGGCGTGATCTCGGTCAAGCCGGGCGATCATGTGATCCCGCTCTACACGCCGGAATGCCGCCAGTGCAAAAGCTGCCTGAGCCAGAAGACCAACCTGTGCACCGCGATCCGCGCGACGCAAGGCAAGGGCGTGATGCCCGACGGCACCTCACGGTTCAGCTATCAGGGCAAGCCGGTCTTCCACTACATGGGCTGCTCGACCTTTTCCAACTTCACCGTGCTGCCGGAAATCGCGGTGGCGAAGATCCGCGAGGACGCGCCGTTCGACAAGAGCTGTTACATCGGATGCGGCGTGACGACGGGCGTCGGCGCGGTGGTCAACACCGCCAAGGTAACGCCGGGCTCCAACGTCGTGGTGTTCGGGCTCGGCGGAATCGGCCTCAACGTCATCCAGGGCGCCAAGATGGTCGGCGCCGACAAGATCATCGGCGTCGATATCAACGATTCCAAGGAAGACTGGGGCCGCCGCTTCGGCATGACCCACTTCGTCAACCCGACCAAGGTCGGCGGTGACATCGTTCAGCATCTGGTCGGGTTGACCGACGGCGGCGCCGATTACACCTTCGACTGCACCGGCAATACCAATGTGATGCGCCAGGCGCTCGAAGCCTGCCATCGCGGCTGGGGCGTATCGGTCATTATCGGGGTCGCGGAATCCGGCAAGGAAATCTCCACCCGGCCGTTTCAGCTGGTGACCGGCCGCGTCTGGAAAGGCACGGCGTTCGGCGGCGCGCGCGGCCGAACCGACGTCCCCAAGATTGTCGACTGGTACATGAATGGAAAGATCGAGATCGATCCGATGATCACTCACGTCCTCAAGCTCGAGGAGATCAACAAGGGATTCGATCTGATGCACGAAGGCAAATCGATCCGTTCGGTCGTCGTGTTCTGAAATCAAAAACGGCAACATCAGGAGGATAAGTCCATGACTGCTCATATCCACCCATCAGTTGATGGCGGCGTCAAGAAGGGGTCGGGCAATTTTGCCGGCGGCACCCTGGTCTGCAAATGCAAGGACAAGCCGGTCAAGGTTGCGATCAAGGGCGATGTCGCCCACAACCATGCCTGCGGCTGCACCAAGTGCTGGAAGCCGGAGGGCGCGAACTTTTCCGTGGTCGCCGTGGTCCCGCGCGACAACGTCAAGGTGCTGGAGAACGGCGACAAGCTCCACGTCGTCGATGCGTCGGCCGCGATCCAGCGTTACGCCTGCAAGGCCTGCGGCACGCATATGTATGGCCGCATCGAGAACAAGGGGCACCCGTTCTACGGTCTCGACTTCGTCCATCCCGAACTGTTCCAGGAAGGCGGCTGGGCGGCGCCGGGATTTGCCGCGTTCGTCTCGTCCGTGATCGAGTTCGGGCGTCAAACCGGAAGAGATGGGCGGAATCCGGTCCCGACTCAAGGAGCTCGGGCTTGAACCCTATGACTGCCTGAATCCGCCATTGATGGATGCGATCGCCGGCCACGTGGCAAAATCCAAAGCGGCTTGATCGGGCGCAGCCCTGATCCAGTGTTCTCGTCAGCTCTCGCTGGTGGCGTTGGCCACCAGCGAGAGCTTTTGCACTTTGCGCCAGGGATAACCAGGGAAAGGCCGGTCGGCCGGCCTCTGTTGCGGTGGTCAAGCCGGCTTCGCTGATCTCCCACTCTGTCACTTTATATATATGCCTTCAGGAGCCGTTCGGAAGCGGTCGGTGTCGTGCGCCCTGCTTCGATCGGTGTCATCCTGATCGCGGGGCCACCCGAAATGGATCGCGAAAGGCGGTGGCGAGGCCGCAAAAATGGCCGAGCGTGAATGGCGCCGGAAATACACGTTCGAGGTGCCGCGCACCGTGGCATCACGATGGCCTTTTTTGTCCCTATCTTGTCCTCTACGTGCCTTTCGCGCATATTGGAGCCGAAATACTGTCATCGCTTCCCGGTTCAAGGAGGCAAAAAATGTCCGTATCCGATACAGCGCTTCTGGTGATCGACGTTCAGGAATCCTTCCGGATCTACAGCGATGCAGACGTGCCGGCCTTCGTCGAACGGCTGCAGAAACTGGTCGACGGCGCCAAGGCCCAGAACATTCCGATTGTGCAGATTTTCCATGTCTCCGAGTCCGGGCCGTTTTCAATGGCCTCCGGCCTGGTGAAGACGTTTTCCCAGGTGTCGGTTGCGCCGGATGTCGTCTTCCACAAGCGCAAGCACAGTGCCCTTGTCGGCAGCGGACTCGATGTCTGGCTCGTGCAGAACGGAATTCGCCGCGTCATTGTCAGCGGTATCCGCACCGAGCAGTGCTGCGAGACGACGACACGCCACGCGTCCGACATGGGCTACGCCGTCGACTTCGTGTCCGAGGCGACGCTGACCTTCGCCATGAAGGATGCGCGAGGACGAAGCTGGAGCGCCGACGAAATCAAGGCGCGTTCCGAACTGGTCCTCGAGCGGCGCTTTGCGCGCATCGCGACCGTCGAGCAGGCACTTGTCGGGCCGGCCGAGAAACAGGCCGCATGAGCACGTCAGCCCGGCGCATCATTGAAGTGTATGTGGTGCTTGCTCCGCAGACGCTCCTGCTCGATGTGGCGGGCCCACTGGAAGTGCTCCGCAAGGCCAACGACTACCAGCGTAATATCAGGTTCGAGACGAAATTTATCGGGCCGATGTCCGAGGTGAAGAGTTCGGTCGGGCTTACGCTGTCTAATATCGAGCCGCTGCCCGATGCATTGCCGGCAAGCGCTTTCGTTATCGTGCCCGGCGCGACCGACGTTTCCGGCCCGGACCGCGGTGCAAAGGCGATCGGCGCTGTTGATCAAAAAATCATCGCGTGGCTCGGAAAAGCGATCAAGCCGTATCACACGCTGATCTCGATTTGCGCCGGCGCATTGCTGACGGGGCAGGCCGGCTTGCTGGACGATCATTTCTGCACGACCCATCATGCCTGCTGCGCCGAGCTAGCCGAATTGGCACCGCGCGCGAAAATTCTCGAGAACCGTCTCTATGTCGAAGATGGCCAGCGCCTGACCAGCGCTGGCGTAACGGCGGGCATCGATCTCATGTTGCATCTGGTGAGCCGCCTGATTGATACCGCCTGTGCGGTGCGGATTGCGCGGGCGCTGGTGATCTACCTCCGGCGCGCCGGCGCCGATCCGCAGTTATCACCGTGGCTGGAAGGCCGCAATCATCTTCATTCCGCCGTGCACCGCGTTCAGGACGCCATCACAGCGGAGCCTGCGCGCGACTGGAGCCTCGAAGACGCCGCTGCGATCGCGCAAATGAGTCCCCGCCACCTGTCGCGGCTGTTCAACGAACAGGCCGGCATGAGTCTCGCGGATTACACCAATCGTCTTCGGATCGCACTTGCCGGCGAGTTGCTCAGGCAGACCCGGCTCGACATCGAGGGCGTGGCAGAGCGGACGGGTTTTGCCTCGCCGCGTCAGTTCCGTCGTGCCTGGGGGCGTTACCATCCGCTGCCGCCCAGTCAGGCCCGAACCACGGCCTGATTGACGCGGCGTGCCACCGGTCACTTTTCCGGCTTGCCGGCTTTCGCAGACCGGCGCGGGGGTAGGGTGATCACTGTCTCGATGTCATCCCTGCGTGCCGGCTTGCCGTTTTCATCGACCATGGCAACCCGCAGACGTTGACCTGTCGTTTTCGATCGCAGCGTCAGCGGCGATGTGTCGTTGCCGATCCAGTGGTCGCTCCATTCGGTCATGGCCATGAAGGGCAGGCTGAGCGCCCGTCCCATGTCGGTCAGCGGGTATTCGATCCGCGCTCGCTGTCCTTCCTCGCGGTACTCGCGGCGCTCCATGATGCCGAGCTCGACGAGGCCGGCGAGGCGGCTGCTGAGCACGCTCCGGGGGATCTCCAGTTCGACCTGAAAATCGTCGAACCGCCTGACGCCGTACAGTGCCGATCGCAGGATCACCAGGGTCCAGCGGTCGCCTATCAGGCCAAAGGCCTTCCACAGATTGCACTGGTCCGGCGGGACGGGCGAACGGCGGATGAGGGGGGCATCGGTCATGCGGTCACATTATCTGAGTTGCAAAATTGGATCTAGCTTGTTATGCTGAGTCCAATATATGGACTCATCGGAGATTTGCATGCCCCTTATCACGGTCAAGATTCCCGCGGGTGTCCTCGGTGACGAGGCCAAGGCTGCGCTCGCTAAAGGCATTTGTGCCGCAGCCGCCGAATGCGAACAGGTGCCTGACGATCCCAGGATGCGCGCGCTGTGCGTGGTCAGGATCGAGGAAGCGGTTGCCGGCAACTGGACGTACGGCGGCCGCGATCTGTCGCAAATGATGGTGTCGTTTGATGCCACGGTGAACATACCCAAGGGCGTCCTTGATAACAGGAGCCGCGCCCGCTTTGTCGAACTGTTGCACAAGGCGGCCATCGATGCGGTTCCGGAGGAGAAGCGCCAGATCACCACTTCGTTTGTCATCAACGAGATCGAGGACGGCATGTGGGGCGTGAGCGGCAGTCTGTGGCAGCTGTCGGATTTTGCCGCCGCCTCCGGCTACCGGCACCTGCAGCATCTTGTCGTAAATCGCTAACGCGAACAAGCAACCGCGCTGCGGCGTGGATCGGCGTCCGGCGCGCCGGATGCATCGATCCCGGCGCACTCGACTCCTTAATAATAGAGGAAGCCCTTTCGATGCCCAACCGATCCATGAAGCAGGACGACGCGCTCGAGGATTTCGCCATCCGCGAAGTGACGCTCAACGACGCCACCAAGCGAGTTTATGTCGCCGGCACCGGGCCCGCCGTCATCGTAATGACGGAGATGCCCGGGATCAGCCCTCACGTTGCCCGCTTCAGCCGCTGGGTGCGCGATGCCGGATTCACCGTGTACATGCCGTCGCTGTTCGGCCGCGACGGCGCGGTGCCCGGAGCCGAGGAGGGCGCGCAGATCTTCCAGCGTGCCTGCGTCAGCGCCGAGTTCCGGGCCTTCGCCGCCAACGAAGCCAGTCCGGTGACGCAATGGCTTCGGGCGCTGGCAAAGCTCGCGCATCAGGAGTGCGGTGGCCCCGGCGTCGGCGCCATCGGGATGTGCTTCACCGGCAATTTTGCGCTGTCGATGATGCTGGAGCCATCGATGCTGGCGCCGGTGCTGTCGCAACCGTCGCTGCCGCTCAACGATCCCGCCGGCACCGGCATCGCGCCGGATGAACTCGCCGCCGTCAAAGCACGTCTTGAGCGTGACGACCTGACAGTGCTCGCCTATCGGTTCAAGGGCGACCGGTTCTGCCAGGCACAACGCTTTGCCGCGTTCGCCGAAGCGCTCGGCGATCGCTTCATGCCGCGCGTACTCGAAGACAGCGCCGCCAACACCGACCTCGCGCCGTTCTTTGCCCAGCACGTCACCACGCCGCATAGCGTGGTAACGGCCCATCTGATCAATGAGGCTGGCCAGCCAACCATCGCCGCGCGCGACGAGATATTATCATTCTTCGCCAGCCGTCTCATGTCGTGAGCATGAAGGGCGAGATAGCTTCGATCCAAGATCAGCATGGTCGACGGTCGGTAACCACGTTGCAGACAGCCTTCGAAATAAGCGAAGGCTGCTTCGTTCTTCCCAGATTGTGCACGCGAAGCGGATGCGCGAAAAGCGATCAGGTCGATTTATACAAGGCATACCGCCATGGCTGATCTCAAAACAGCCCCGCTTTGGCTCATTCGGTTCAACGCGATCTTGCTCTGGCTTAATCCGGCCTTGAGCCTCGCGGCCCTGGTTCTGGCATTGCTGGTGATCGCTGCGGCCGGCGAGCGCTCGTCCGGCCACGGCGCAAAGGCGGCAACGCAAGTCGTCCGCCTCGCAGCCGCGCCGTCGCCTGATCTGTGTCGCCCCGCGACGCTTCAACCGGAATTGCGGGATTTGTACCTCTACGACTGACGGCTTTGGTCGCCGTCACGGCAATATTGATCGCCGATGGCTTGCAGAGCCCGGTGTCTCCCGTAGTATCCAGCTCGTGGCGCCTTAACGATTTCGCGCGCGGAAGGCATCGAGAGAAATGGCAGTGAGTGCAGAGATAAAACCTTATCGTATTTCGGTCGGCGACGATGTGCTCGACGACCTCAGATCGCGGTTGCGAAATACGCGCTGGCCTGAGGCCGAACTGGTCGACGACTGGAGCCAGGGCGCTCCGCTGAAGTGGATCAAGGACGTCTGCGGCTACTGGGCCGAGGCGTATGACTGGCGCGCGCGCGAGGCGCGGCTTAATCGCTTTGCGCAATTCACCACCGAGATCGACGGGCTCGGCGTTCATTTCATTCATGTTCGCTCAAAGCACCCGCAGGCGATGCCGCTGATCGTCACCCACGGCTGGCCCGGTTCGGTGGTCGAATTCCACAAGGTGATCGAACCGCTGACCGATCCGACCGCGCATGGCGGCAAGGCGGAGGATGCGTTTCACGTCGTGTGCCCATCGCTACCGGGCTTCGGCTTTTCGCAGAAGCCGGCGAGCACCGGGTGGGGCGTCGACCGTATTGCATCAAGCTGGGCCGTGTTGATGGCTCGCCTTGGCTATATCAGCTATGGCGCGCAGGGCGGCGACTGGGGTTCGGCGGTCACGACCGCGCTTGGCGCGCAGGACCCCGATCATTGCGCCGGCATTCACATCACGCTTGCGATGGGTGCGCAGCCCAACGTGGGGGGCCAGCCGACGCCGGAGGAGGCGCGGGCGCTGCAGGGATTGAAATTTTACGCCGACTGGGATTCCGGCTACTCCAAGCAGCAATCGACCAGGCCGCAGACACTGGGATATGCGCTGACGGATTCGCCGAGCGGGCAGGCGGCCTGGATTCTGGAAAAATTCTGGGCCTGGACCGATTGCGATGGCCATCCCGAAAATATCCTCGGCCGCGACGAACTGCTCGACAATGTCATGCTGTACTGGGTGACCGCGACCGCCGCGTCGTCGGCGCGTCTCTACTGGGAAAGCTTTGGTCCGAAGCGCCGGACCGCCCACAAGGTCACGGTGCCGACCGGCGTCGCCGTCTTCCCCAAGGAGATCGTCACGCCGGTGCGAAAGTGGATGGAGGCGAGCTTCACCAATATCCAGCATTGGGCGGAGATGTCGAAGGGCGGCCACTTCGCAGCCTTCGAGCAGCCCGGCCTGTTCGTACCCGAAGTGCGGGACTTCTTCCGGACTCTGCGAAAGCCCTCCGCATAAAGTCGGCTACCGGAACGTCCGACTCACGGCTAGATTCCAGCCATCAAGGCTCACCCGGAGGGGGAAAAAGAAGCCACACCAGCCAAGGAGTGGATCGCATATGCTTGCTTTGATCGAAGGGCATCCGAACGTCGATGTCATTATCTTCTATATTCTGGCGTCCGCGCTGCTGACGTTGATCCTCTACCGCCACCACCGAAAGACAAGTTAGCGACAGGCGGCCCGGATCGTTTCGTCGGACGATCGCCTGTCATCGCAGTTGCACCGCCATCACAGGCGCAAGGCCTGCTGATCATCTGGTGCAAAGCTATCTTTGACAACAAGAAGCCCCGGCTGTTTGGATCAGCCGGGGCTTCGTCGTCAGGCACGTTTTACGAGCACACGTTCACGAGTTGGAGGCGCGGGCCGCTGAAGGTGTCGACGAGTTGCTTCTGATAGCAACCGTCGTTTCCGCCGACATAGAACGACGGGCCGCCGAAGAAACGGCTGTGGCGATAGCCACCGTGCCAGTATCCACCGTTGTTGCCCCAGTTGCCCTTCGGATAGATCCCGCCATACGGGCCACCCATTTTTCCGCCGCTGTGCCCACCCGTGCCGTGCGCAGAAGCGACAGTGGGAGCGAGCGCTGCGCTGAGCGAAGCAACGGCAACAAGTGCGAGAGTGATTTTACGAAACATCGTTTTTCTTCTTCCATGTGTTGTGGTGCTGTGCACCGTTCAAGTGTCGATAGGACGTCACCTGCATGGATATGGTTCACTGTATTTTTCTGAACGGTTGTTCAGGCAATTATTTGAAGATACGAAGAAAATGGTGATTGCGTGCAGCGCGGCCGGCATCGTTTGAAACGATGGAAGGCATGCTCAAATTCCTCCTGACAAGCGCTTTGCAAAGGTGCAGACTGCGATTCAAAGCAAACATCGGGTATCCATAGTCCGAGGGTTGGGAGGTGCTGCAATGCAGGTTGACCGTCATTTGCCGGGAGGCAAACCGAATCCGCCTGCTGCGAAATCCAGACATTCAGGACACGTCACGCGCCGAAGCCTGCTGGCCAGTGCAGCCCTTCTGATCATGACCTCAGGCGTCAGCGCGCGGGTAGTGACGAAGGTGCTGCCCTGGCAGCCCAACGAGGTCTATCCGGTTCCGCCGGTCATTCCCGGCGGCTATCTGTTCTTCACTGCCGCTGAAGCCGCCACCGTCGACGCGATCGTCGATCGCCTGATCCCGACCGACGACCTTGGCCCCGGCGCCAGGGATAGCGGCGTCACCACCTTCATCGATCGCCAACTCACTGGGCCGTTTGGCGGACATGACTGGCTCTATATGCAGGGGCCGTTTTCCTCGACGCCGCTGCCGACGCAAGGGCTGCAATCGCCGCTGGTGCCACGCCAGCAATATCGCCTCGGGCTCGCGGCGCTGGAAGCGTACTGCAAGGCGAATTTCAGCGGGAAAACTTTCGTCCAGCTCAGCGGCGACGAACAGGACAAGCTGCTCGGCGGCATGGAGAAAGGCGAGGTCAAGTTCGAGAATTTTTCGAGCCGGATGCTGTTTGGCGCTGTTTACGCCAACACCATGGAGGGGTTTTTCGCCGATCCGATCTATGGCGGTAATCGCGACATGGCCGGTTGGAAGCTGATCGGCTTCCCCGGCGTTCGCTACGATTTCCGGGACGTGATGGCGAAACCAAACCAGGCCTACACGCTGCCGCCCGTCGGCATGCAGGGCCGCCCGGCTTGGGGAGAGAACTGATGGCCCGCCGTCTCCCTCGAAAAGATGTCGTCATCGTCGGTCTCGGCTGGACCGGCTCGATTCTCGCTTTGGAGCTCGCCCGCACCGGCCTCGAAGTGGTTGCGATCGAGCGCGGTCCGTGGCGCGATACCGCCTCGGACTTCAACATCGGCACCGCACCCGACGAACTGCGTTATGCCGTCCGGCACGATGTCTTCCTGCGTCCGAAGCAGGAAACGCTGACGATGCGGAACAACCCCTCGCAGACCGCGCTGCCGATCCGCAAGTGGGGCAGCTTTCTGCCCGGCAACGGTGTCGGCGGCGCCGGCGTGCACTGGAACGGCCAGACCTGGCGTTTCCTGCCGGATGATTTTCGTATCCGCACCCACATGATCGAGCGTTACGGCGAAGGCATCATGCCGGAGGGGCATCAGATCCAGGATTGGGGGGTCAGCTACGAGGATCTCGAGCCTTATTACGACAAGTTCGAATATGTCGCAGGAATCTCCGGCAGGGCCGGAAATATCAAGGGTGCCAAACAGACCGGCGGCAATCCGTTCGAGGGTGCGCGCGAGCGCGACTATCCGACGCCGCCGATGACACAGGGCTACGCCCAGGAGCTGTTCATCAAGGCTGCGGGCGGTCTCGGCCTGCATCCGTTCCCGCGTCCGTCCGCCAACATCTCGATTGCCTACACCAATCCATACGGTTGCAGCATGGCGCCGTGCACCTATTGCGGTTTCTGCGAGCGCTTCGGCTGTTCCAACTATTCAAAGGCGAGTCCGCAGACCTGCGTATTGCCCGCGCTGGTCCGTGAGCCGACGTTTGAGGCGCGCACCGACAGCGAGGTGATGAAGATTAATCTCGCCAACGATGGCAAGACCGCGACCGGGGTCACCTATGTCGATCTCAACGGCGAAGAGTGGGAGCAGCCGGCCGACGTGGTACTGGTCTGCGCCTACAGCCTGTTCAATGTCCGTCTCTTGCTGTTGTCGGGTATCGGCAAGCCCTACGATCCCGCTACGGGCGAGGGCGTGGTCGGCCGTAACTATGCCTACCAGACCGGCTCCGGCTCGACGGCGTTTTTCGAGGACGCCAAGTTCAACCCGTTCGCCGCGGCCGGTTCGCTTGGCGCGGCGCTCGACGACTACAACAGCGACAATTTCGATCACGGGCCGCATGGCTTTGTCGGCGGCGCCTCCATCACCTGCGCCTACACCAACGGACGGCCGATCCAGTATCATCCGGTTCCGCGCGGTACGCCGACCTGGGGCAGCCAGTGGAAGAAAGCGGTGAAGGAAACCTACCAGCGCGTGACCAATGTCGGCGCGCAGGGCAGCGTGATGAGCTACCGCAACAACTATCTCGACCTCGACCCGACCTACAAGGACCCCCTTGGCCGCCCCCTGATGCGGATGACATTCGATTATCAGGATAATGAAAAGAAGATGGCCAACTGGATGGCCGATCGCTGCGACGAGATTGCCAAGGCGATGGGCGCCAAGACGACGCAGGTCAATCGTCTCAATACGCCCTGGAACGTGGTGCCGTATCAGTCGACGCACAACACCGGCGGTGCGGTGATGGGCGCCGATCCCAAGACCAGCGTGCTCAACCGTTATCTGCAGTCCTGGGACGTTTCGAATGTGTTCGTGATGGGCGCTTCGGCGTTTCCGCAGAATGCGGGTTATAACCCGACCGGCACGGTCGGCGCGCTGACCTACTGGTCGCTCGATGCCATCAAGAAGTATCTGAAGTCGCCCGGACCTCTGGTGCAGACATGAGGCGAGCGATGAGAAGCGCAATCGCTTTTGCCGCGTTCTTGGCAGCCGGCCCGGCCTTCGCCGAACAGGACAGTTACGTCGATGCGCAGCGCGGCAAGGCGCTGGCCACAGTCGGCGATTGCATCGCCTGCCACACCGCGCCCGGCGGAAAGCCATTCGCCGGCGGCTTTGCGCTACAAACGCCGTTCGGCGCGATCATGACGCCGAACCTGACGCCTGACGACGCGACTGGCATCGGCCGCTGGTCAAAGGATAATTTCGCCCGCGCGATGCACGAGGGGCGGCGGCCGGACGGGGCGTACCTCTATCCGGCATTTCCCTATCCCTACTACACCAAGGTGTCGCGCGCCGACGTCGATGCGATCTATGATTATCTGCGGACGCTGGCGCCGGTGTCGAACAGCGTCAACCGCAGAACGCTGCCGTTTCCGTTTAATATCCGGACCTCGATGTGGGGATGGAACGCGCTGTATTTCACGCCGGGATATTTCGCAGCAGATCCCAAGCGTTCCGAGGAATTCAATCGTGGCGCCTATCTGGTCGAAGGTCTCGGCCATTGCGGCGCGTGCCATACGCCGCTGAATGCCTTCGGCGCCAACAAGGCCGACCAGTACCTGCAAGGCAACGCGATCGATAACTGGATCGCGCCCAACATCACCAACGATCCGCAGGCTGGTCTCGGCAAATGGTCGATCGACGATATCGTGCAATATCTCAAGAACGGCCAGACCCGCAGCAGCCTTGCCAGTGGCCCGATGAAGGACGTCATCGAGAATTCGACCTCGAAGATGCCGGATGCCGATCTCAAGGCGATGGCGGTTTACCTGAAGGAGCGCGGCGCGGCCGGCACGCCGGAGCCCGCGGTCGTGCCGGCGACCGATCCGCAAATGGTGGTCGGGCAGGCGATCTTCACCGATACCTGTTCCGCTTGCCACGCCGGCAACGGCAGCGGCGTGGAGCGATTGTTTCCGCGTCTCGCCGGCAACGTGGTCGTAAAACAGGACGATCCGTCGTCGTTGGTGCACATCATCCTGACTGGCGCGCGGGCGACCGGCACTGATGCCCGGCCGACATCGCCCGCGATGCCGTCGCTCGGCTACCGCCTCAACGACAGCCAGATCGCAGCTGTCGTCACCTATATCCGCAACAGCTGGGGGAACGCGGCGTCGCGGGTCAATGCCGACGCGGTGAGGACGCTGCGCGGGCGTTTGTCGGCTGCGGGAAATTAGAGGTACCAGGCGAGGACGGCCTTGAGCAGGGCGTTCTCGATGACAGGTAATACAACGATCTGGTTCATGCCGGCGGCGCGCGCCAGCTGCGAGGCGATGGATTCATCGACCTTCAGATGTTCGTTGATCGCGGGCATGCCGGTTGCCCAGGCGCCGCCGATACTGCCTTCGCCCTTGGCAATCGTCTTCGACGCATAGAGTGTCACCAGATCGGCATTCTTGCTGCAATCGCCGGACTGAAACACCAACGCCGATCGCGCTGCATCCGGCACCCAGATTTCAAAACGCCGTGCGATCGGGGTTGCCTGTGCCGACAGGAACGTCATCACCCAGGTCTCGTCGCCGATCGCATAGGGAATGCCGACGCCGCAATTGATGCCGATTTCGGATGCTTCCTCCCAGCGCAGGAAACTCTTGGCGTTGTGCAGGTCCTTGATGATCAGGGGCATGCCCGCTTTCCAGGCGCGGCCGGGCAGGCCGAATCCGCGCGGGAACCTGGTGTGGCGGGAGTTGAACTCGAACATGTCGGCGGTGCCGTAATAGCCGTCGACCAGTCCCATCTCGTGCGATTTCTTGAGATCGTTGTGCCAGAGTTCGACGGCGCCGACGTGCTTTTCGTCGTCGCCGCAGAACAGCACCATCACCGCCATCAGGAATTCGCCGGCAAACACCGGCAACGCCACGCCGCAAGTCAGTCCGGCTTCGACCGCTTCGTCGGTGCGCTTGAAATAGGAATTTGCGAGTTTCGTCAGGATAACCGGATGGCCGGACGCCCATGCCTTGCCGGGCAACCCCTCGTCATAGGCGAACAGGGCGTTTTCGCTGAGCGCCTTGAATTCGGAATATTCCTCGCTGGCGAGACAGCCGCCGAATTCCAGGCGAGTGCGGGTTCGATCCGGCACCCACAGTTCAACCACGCGAATAAACGTCTTCATGGGGACGCACCTGATCGCTACCCCGGCGCTTGAGCATCGGCGATTTAGCGGTGGCAGGTGCGATCAAATTACAGGCAGGCCCCGCCCAAAGTTCGTGCGGAGCCCGGCTTTTTGTTTTGACGCGTTTCTTCACGCCAACCGGTGCCCACTTCGCTTGAAAACGCTATGCGCGCGCTACGCGGAACCCTAATTCCGATACGACGGATCGGTGCGGTCGAGCTTGCGCAGCAGCGCCGGCCAGGCGAGGTCGCCGTTGCGGGCCGGCCGGTCCGGGCGCGAGCGCATCTTGTCGAAAGTTTCTTCCAGAACTTCCTTTGGCGGGTAGGTCAGCTTGGTGTTGCAGGACAACGCCATGATCTGCACCTGACAGGCGCGCTCGAGCCGGAACAGCACGTTGAAGGCGGCCGGCACGGTGCGGCCGACGACCAGCAGGCCGTGATTGCGCAGGATCATCGCCTCGTGATCGCCGAGGTCCCGCACCAGCCGCGCGCGCTCGTCGACATCGTCGGCGATGCCTTCGAAATCGTGATAGCCGATGTGGAGAAACCGCATCGAGGTCTGTGCCAGCGGCATCAGTCCGCATTCCATCGCCGAGACCGCCATCCCGGCCGGCGTGTGCGTATGCGCCACGCAGTCCATGTCGTGCTTGGCCATGTGGATGGCGCTGTGAATGACGAAGCCGGCGAGGTTGACGTTGTAGTCGGATTCATTGAGCAGCGTGTTGCCCTCGACGTCGACCTTGATGAGGCAGGAAGCGTCGATTTCTTCGTAGAGCATGCCGTAGGGATTGATCAGGAACTGGTCGTGCGTGCCCGGCACCCGGCAGGAGATGTGGTTGGCGACCATTTCGGTCATGCCGTAGATCGAGGTGAGGCGGTAGCAGGCCGCCAGATCGACCCGCGCCTGCCACTCCTCGGCGCTCACCTGTTCGCGGACCGATTTGACAACCTTGATGGCGGGTGCGCTGACGGGAGGATTCATGGCGTTGCTCCACTGGGCTGATTATCGGGCCGGTCGGGGCCCTTTCATTGGTGGGCAGAATACAGGCAAAAATCGCTGCGCCGCAAGGCGAGCCAGGAGGCGTTATTGCAGGTCTGGCGGGTGAATTTCGAATACGCCCGTTGGTCTCAGCCCCTTTTAGCCCGCGCGCCTTACCAATTCCGCTGCCACGGTTTCGAACGGCGTCTCACCAAGAACGTGCTCCGTGCCGTTGCGCTCGAACTTGATCCAGCCTTCGTTGAAGCCGTCGAGCATCTGAATTCGCGGGCTCGGGTTCTTCATGCCCTGCGCGACGAACAGGTCATGCCAGGTGTCGCGCGCAACGACTTCAGTACGGACCTCGCGGCCCAAAACTTTGGCGAACGCCGCCGCCATGTCGACGGGTCTGACGCGGTGACGGCTTTCCAGTTCAATAACGCGGCGGCCGGTCCAGCGCTCCTGCAATAGTTTTGCGGCGACCTTCCCGATATCGGTCGTTGCGATCATCGGTACGGCTTTCTCGATCGGTTGCAGGAAGCCAGGCATCGTGCCGGCACGCGCCGAGGCGACATCCCACAGCGAATTCTCCATGAACCAGGCCGCTCGGACGAACGCGATCGGGAAGGGCAGCGTGGAGAGGCCCTGTTCGACGAGGCCGAGCTGGTTGAGCAGGTTCGGTTGTGTAGCCTGCGCGCCGATCGTCGACAGGCACACGATCTTGGACGGACGTGCCGCTTCGAGCGCCGTCTGGAGCGTAGCGATGACCGCGCGCACTTCGGGAAAGCCCGGCGACGGATCGAACATCGGCGGGATCAGGATAAAGATGCCTTCAACGCCGGTGAAGGCGCGCACCAGCGCGTCGTTGTCGGCAAAATCCGCTTGCGCTATCTCGCAGCCTTTGGCGGCCCAGTCCCTGGCACGATCAGGATTGCGGACGACGGCGCGAACCTTCTGGCCCATCTCAAGCAAGCTGAGCGCTGTGGCGCTTCCGACCTGACCGGTTATTCCTGTGACGGCATACATAAAGGCTCTCCAGCACGGTGTTGGGACACGCCGCGATATAGCCGCGCGCCATATTTGACTGAAGCGCGTTCCTGTCACATTATTCATGACTAAAAATCATGAGTAATCCCGAGAGTAATCCAAATGGCATTCGACGGGCGATTGCTGGCCGGCGTGGGCGTGCTGGCGGCAGCGGTGGAAGGCGGTAGTTTCGTGCGCGCCGCTGAGGCGTTGGGCCTGTCGGCCTCTGGCGTCAGCCGCGCCATCGCCCGGCTGGAGGCGCGGCTCGGCATTCGCCTGTTCGATCGCACCACGCGATCCCTCAAGCTGACGGACGCTGGCGCACGATTCTATCGTGAGGTCGGGCCGCTGCTCGAAGGTATCGACGAAGCGGCTGGAGTTGCTTCAGGATCCGCCGCCGTGGTGCGGGGCCGGCTCAGGGTCAATGTCGACCCGTTCTTTGCGCGGCTGATGCTGGCGCCGCGGCTGGCCGACCTGTCAAAGCGTTATCCGGAACTCGAACTCGAATTGCTGACCCGTGACGAGATCGGCGATCTCGTTGCCGAGGGCGTCGATCTCGCGCTTCGATTTGGCCTGCCGCCAGGCGTGTCACCGGTGGCGCGGCTATTGCTGAAAACCCGCATCCTGACGGTGGCCTCGCCCGGCTATCTCAAGCGTCATGGCACGCCGAAGGCGCCTGCCGATCTTGCAAAACATGCCTGCATCCAGTTCCGCGATCCCCTGACCGGGCGGCCGTTTCCCTGGGAATTTCACCGCAAGCGGAAAATACTCAAGGTGGACGTCAGCGGTCCGTTCGTCATGACGGATGTCGGCACCATGCTGGAGGCCTGCGTCGCGGGGGCGGGTATCGCGCAGGTGATGGAGTTCGGCGCGATGGATTATCTGTATCGTGGCCGGCTGGTGGAACTATTTCCGGACTGGCCGGATGAGACCTTTCCGCTTTATGTATTTCATCCGTCACGCCATCACGTTCCAGCGAAGGTACGTGCCTTCATCGATTTCTGCAGCGAGATGATCAAGTGAGTGCCATGACCGAAGGACGCTACCGGTTGATCGGCTCGACCGCGTCGCCCTATGCGCTGAAATTGCGCGCGCTGCTGCGTTACCGCCGGATTCCTTTCGACTGGGTCATCATGACCAAGGCGCTGCGCAAGGCGACCGAGCATCTGCGCCCGAACCTGATTCCGGTGCTGCAATATCCCGACGGCAGCTACCGCGGCGAGACCACGACGCTGGCCTATGATCTGGAGGCCCGTCACAAGGACCGCTCCGTTGTCCCCGAGGACAAGGCCGTCGCCTTCGTCTGCGATCTGCTGGAAGACCTCGCCGACGAATGGGCGGTCAAACCGCTGTTTCTGTATCGCTGGTGGGATCCGGAGGATCAGGCCTATGTCTCGCGCTGGGCCGGCGAGGAGTGGTCGGTGTCGGAGGCCGCGACGGGAAGCCGCGAGGAGATCGAGCAATTCCGCCAGCGGCAGATTTCGCGCATGGTCATTCTCGGCGCCACCGCCGAAAACAAGCCGCTGCTCGAAGAAAGCTACCTGCGGGCGCTCGCGGCATTGGAGCCGCATATCGGCATGAACAAATATCTGTTCGGTAGCCGGCCCTCGCTCGCCGACTTCGCCTGGTTCGGCCAGCTCAGCGAGATGGCGACCGATCCGACGCCGATGCGGATCATGCGCGCGAACGCGCCCTTCACCGATCACTGGGTGCGCCGCCTTGACGATGCCTCCGGCGTCGAGGGCGAATGGTATTCGCGCGAGCGAGCGCTCGGCGGCGCGGCCGAGGCGCTGTTGAAAATTGCGGGCGAACTCTATCTGCCGTTTCTCGTCGCCAACGCCGAAGCCTTTGCCAAAGGCGTCGACCGGCTGGCGATCAATGTCTGGGGCCTGTCTTATGCGCTGGCGCCATTCAAGTATCAGGTCAAATGCCTGCAGCAGCTTCGCGACAAGTTCGCCGGCCTTGATGCGGAGAGCAAAGCGGCGCTGCGGCCGGTACTGGAGCGCACCGGATGTTGGGCGCATTTGAACGCGAACTAAAACAGGCATCCTAGATGCTGACGGATGCCGGCATTGGATTCGCGGCAGGCTGGAGGAAATCAGGCCTGGTCCGCAATCATTTCGCCGGAGCCCCCGAGCTCCACCGGAAAATCTTTCAGCTTCGGCAGGCCGTCGCGCACGGGCAGCACCATCTCGGCGCAATTGATGTGAATGCTCGGACAGAACGCAAGCGTCGGAAGCGTCGCGACGAACACGTCGACGAGGCCGAGCGTTGGATAATCGGTCATCAACTGGTCGCCACAGCTCGTGCAATGTTTCAGCTGGCAGATGGCCGTCTTCCGCGACGTCGCAAGATGTTCTGCGCCGGCCTTGATCCGGAATGCCTCACGCTTCCACAGGCTGAAGGCGTTGAAAGGATCGCCGGAGCCGGAACGGCAAAAGCGGCAATGACAATAACCCATGGCCTCCGGCGATCCCGTGACTTCGACTTCGATCGCGCCGCAAAGGCATCTTCCAAGATGTAACATTCTTTATCCGTTCAATATGTTCTGGAATCAAAAAATTGCACCACGCTGGCGTCATGCTTGCACAATGACCGTTACGTTCCTGCAGCAGGCGGATTCTGGACATGCCACATCTCGACGACCTTGCCGTCGGCAATACGGTCAATCGCAATCCCCGACCATGCCAGCCGCTTTCCTGTTGTGCCGTTGCAGTTGAGCGCGTCTTTGTCGGTGGCGTGAAAGGTTACGCGGGTTACGACCTTGTCGCCTTCGGCGATCTGGTCTCCGATGGTGAGATGGTGGTCCGGGAAGGCGATCTGGACCGCCAGCATGAAGGCCGGAAGATGTGTCGTAAAATTCCTGACGTCATTGAACACCACGTCCTCCGCGAAGAAGTTGTCCAATGCGGTCAGGTTGCGCCGGTTCACGATCTCATCCAGATAGCTGCGGACGATCGCCTTGTTCTGCTCGAGGTCATTCGCCTGGCTTGTCTCGCAGCAGATCACGTCGGAGATTTTGGACAATATATTCATGACCTTTGGCCTGATTTTTACCCTGCACGGCCGATCCGCGGGGCAGCCGTCATCCGACACGGGATTGTTCTGGTGTACCGATAGGGCCACATGTACGCTTGCAGAGCGCCGGATTTCCATGACCAGGCCGCCGCGAAATATGCCCGGAACGCCGGATTGAGTTTGGGAGCGTGGATGGACGCCTTGTCGGACGTGTTACGGGTGGCTCGCCTGAGTGGCGGGGTGTTTTTTCACGCAGAATTCTTCGAGCCATGGTCTTTGGCCGCGCGGCTGGCGCCCGAACATTGCACGCCGTTTCTCGGCTCGGCGGCACACATGATCCCTTACCACTACGTCGTGGATGGCAAGTTTCGTGTTCGCGTCGAAGGCGAGGCGCCGTTCGATCTTGCGGCGGGCGAGATTGTGCTGTTTCCGCGCAACGACATGCACTTCATGGGCAGTGATCTCGATTTGCCGCCGGTGCCGGCAAGCTCGGTCATTGCGCAGCCCGTCAATGGCGAGCTTGGCAGGATCCGCCTCGGCGGCAACGGCGATCGGGCGCAGGTCATTTGCGGCTACCTTGCCTGCGACAGCGTGAAGGATAATCCGCTGATTTCCACGCTGCCACGGGCGCTACACCTCAACGTCGAAGAGGCCGGCGCGGCGGAATGGATCCGCTCCACCTTCCAATACGCCGCCGACGAACTGGCGGCCGGTCGGCCCGGGTCGGAGACGGTGTTGGCCAAGCTGTCCGAGCTGCTGTTTGTGGAAGCGGTCCGCCGCTACGTGGATGCCCTGCCGTCGGAGCAAACCGGGTGGCTGGCCGGGCTGCGCGACCCGCATGTTGCGCGGTCGCTGGCCCTGTTCCATGGCAACGTCGCGCGTCCCTGGACCGTCGATGAACTCGGGCGCGAGGTCGGGCTGTCACGATCGGCGCTGGCGGATCGCTTCAGCCGGCTGATTGGCCAGGCGCCGATGCACTATCTCACCAGTTGGCGCATGCACGTCGCCGCGCACGATCTGCGCAACACCAGCGCATCGCTGGCGCAGGTGGCGCAAAACGTCGGTTACGATTCCGAGGCAGCTTTTTCCCGTGCATTCAAGAAGGCATTTGGAGCCGCGCCCGCGACCTGGCGTCGGCAGGGGCCCCGAGATGTCTTGCCGTAGCCACGCGAAGCCGTCTTTTTGACGCATTCGGACCCGTCGGGTGCGTCAGCTATCCATGATTTACCATTGATCTAGATCAAGCGATTAATCTGGCGAAGCCCAAGTCTGGAACCCCAAGTCTGGAACCCCAAGTCTGGAGCCCCAAGTCTGACTGGCGTTCCGAGCTTGGCAGGGTTGTTGCTATGAACACGCTCGTCCGGGCCCTTCTGGCGGTCCTCGTTGCACTGGCTTCGCTGGGTGCTGCCTCCGATCGCGTGCGTGAACAGGGTACGACCGACAACGAAATCCGCATCGGGAATCTCATGCCCTATAGCGGGAGCCTTGATATCTTCGGGGCTATCGGCAAGGCCGAAGCGGCGTATTTTGAGATGATCAACGAGCGCGGCGGGATCAACGGCCGCAAGGTTCGCTTCGTCTCCTATGACGACAAGGGCGACCCCGTCGCCGCGCTAAAGCTGACGCGCGATCTTGTCGAACAAGACGACGTGCTGCTGATGTTCGGCTCTTTCGGTACGCCGGGCAATTTTGCCGTTCGCAAATATCTGAACGACAGACAAGTGCCCCAGCTGTTCGTCGCCTCCGGAGACGACCATCTCAGCGACCCAACCATGTTTCCATGGACAATGGGTTGGCAGCCGTCATTTCGGGAAGAGGGGCGCGTCTACGCCAATTACATCCAGGCGTCTTACCCCGGCAAGAAAATCGTAGCGCTCTGGCAGAACGATCCTTTCGGTCGGGAAATCATCAAGGGCCTGGAGGACGGGCTTGGGCCTGTCGCCCGGATGATCAGGGTCGACATCGCCTATGATCTCGCGGATGAACATCTGGACACGCACGTATCGGTCCTGAAGCAATCGGGCGCTGATATTTTTGTGTTCGCGGGCGTGTCTTCGAACGCCGCAAAGGTGATTCAGTTGGCGGCGCAGCACAATTGGCACCCGGTCTTCGTTCTGAACCAGATGGCGTCGTCGATAGGGACCGCGCTGAAGCCTGCCGGCCTGGAAAACGCTGCGGGCGTCATCACAGCCGCCTATTTGAAGGATGCAAATGATCCGGCCTGGAAAGACGATCAGGCCGCCACCGAATGGCAATCGTTTCTGGAAAAGTATCGTCGGACCGGCGGCACCGATGAAGGCGCCGCCATGTTCGGATTCGCGGCTGCGGAGACACTGGCGCAGGTTCTCAAACAGTGCGGCAACGATCTGTCCCGCGAGAACGTCATGAAGCAGGCTGCGGCGCTAAAGGACTATCAGGGCTCTGTCCTGCTACCCGGCATCAAGATCAGCACCGGGCCGTGGAATTTTCGGCCGATCAAGCACCTGCGACTGGTTCAGTTCGACGGCCGCACGTGGCAGCCGATCGGCGACGTTCTCGAAACGGCGTTTTCCGGCACCAACAAATAGGCGTTGCCGGCGACACGCGGCCGGGCGAAGCCGGGCTTTGTCATCCGCCGCCCAACCCTTCGGGAAATCCCTTGCGCATCGCGATTTCGGCGGCGTCGCAGAGCGACAGCACGTTGCCGTCGAACGCCGGCTGACGCTCGGTGATAATGTCGTAGAGCGAAATCTGCCTGATCGACCTGACTAGCGGGAGTAGCCAGGCCGCTGGCGATTTCCGCGAGGAATTGTTCGCCGGTTCGTACGCATCGGGGAATGGTAACGACCACCTCGCGGATTTCGGCGGGGCCGTGAAGTCATATTACTAACGCGACGACGCCTAGCACGGTGCCCAAGCTTCCGACTAATCCAGTGGCAATGTTCGTAATATCGGCGCTGGTTGTGGAGCGCGCGTGTCCGCCCGATCCCGCGGCGATATAAGCCCAGTTGTCGATCAGCCGATCATCACGCGAATCGACGCGCCAGTCGTCGTCGCGTGAGCCCGAGCTGAAGGTGCCGGACATATGGCCGCTATGCTGGAACGTATAGACGATATTTTGCGAGTCCTTGATTGCCACGACGATCGCATCGTTGAAATCGGGCGCGCCGGAATCGTGGAAGTGGCCGGAGAACATGAAAGAGCCGTCCTGACGCAAGGTGACATGGGCGTTGCCGCCGACCGGCGTTCCGCCTCCGAAGACGATCGGATTGAAATCGAAATCGAGCGCGCCGGGCAGATCGTGGGGCAGTGCGAAGTTGAAGCCGGAGGCCTCGTGCGCTCCACCGGCGGCGCAAATGCCCTTTTGCGGAAAGCCATCGAAGTGCATGCTGTTGCATTTGCGGCAGAATCGCCAATTGTGCTGCGCGGTCGGGGTTTCCGGAATGTCGTGGGGTAGCGTGAAGTTGAAGCCGGAGGCCTCGTGCGCGCCGCCCGCAGCGCACCGGCCTTTTTGCGAAAAGCCGTCGAAAAACATGCTTTCGCATTTGCGGCAGAAGCGCCAATTATGCTGCGCCGTCGGCGTCTCCGGAATGTCGTGCGGCAGGAAGAACGTGAAGCCGGCAGCGTCGTGCGAGCCGCCGGACGGGCAGATGCCCTTCTGCGGAAAGCCGTTGAAGAACATGCTGTTGCACTTGTGACAGAAACGCCAGTTTGCTTGGGTTGCCATGTCGCTCTCCTTTCGAGATCGTCGGCTGATATCAATCCTCGCGGCGTTTGCGCGGACTTGACGTTTCAAGTCTCGACACCGCTGACGAGACAGATGGAATTGCGTTGCTTGATCGAACAAGGTGCCATTTTCGCCCTCGGAGAAGCCGGCCGACCTTGTGCATCAACGCTAACACAACTGCGTCGATCGAAATGTGAATGAGCGCACATGCGACGTCTGGTTGTGGCAGATTTTGTTGTAAAAGTCGATTGAGACTGATCGCGAACCGTGATTCCGTTGTGTTGACACGAATCTCGGTGAGGTCGATCCATGATGGGCCGTCTGAAGAGCGAGCAAGGTCAACTCTTCTACCAGTTCAACCTCGAAGATGCGGTGCCTTACGATCACCTGGTGCGGCGGATCGATGCGGCTCTCGATCTGACCTGGCTTCGCAGTGAGCTTGCATCTCATTATTCGTTGATGGGTCGCCCGTCGATCGATCCTGAACTGATGATCCGGATGCTGGTTGTTGGATATGTCTTTGCGATCCGTTCTGAGAGATTGCTCTGTCGTGAAGTGCAGGTGAACCTTGCTTATCGGTGGTTCTGTCGGCTGGGCATCGAGGATGCCATCCCGGATCATTCGGCGTTCTCGCGAGTCCGCAACGAGCGCTTCCGCGAGGGAGACCTCTTCCGTCGTGTGTTCGAACGGGTCGTCGAGACATGCATTGCCGCCGGTCTGGTTGGTGGCGAAGGATTTGCGGTCGATGCCAGCCTGATTGAAGCCGACGCCAACAAGCAGCGCTCGATCGCAGGTCGGGACTGGCGCAGGGATCGCAATCCGGCTAGGTCAAGCCGCGCGGTGAAGGAGTATCTGGCGACCCTCGACGATACGGCGTGGGGCGCCGCCAGCGATGTTATCCCGAAGTTTGTCTCGCCTTCCGATCCGGCGGCGCAATGGACCGGCGCTCACAAGGGACCAGCATTCTTCGCCTACTCCGACAACTATCTTATCGACGTGAAGTTCGGTGTCATCGTTGATGTCGAGGCCTCCCGCGCCATTCGCCAGGCCGAGGTCGGCGCAGCAAAGACCATGATTGAACGAACCGAGGAGCGCTTCGGTATCAAGCCGGAGCGGCTTGCGGCCGATACCGCATACGGGACAGCTCCGATGCTGAACTGGCTGGTCGAGGAGAAGGGGATCGCGCCACATATCCCGGTGATCGACAAGTCGCAGCGAGACGATGGTACCTTCTCACGCAGCGACTTTCGCTATGATCCGGGAAGCGATGTCTATCACTGCTCTGCGGGTAAGACGCTGACGACAACCGGAACACTGGTGAATGACGGAACCACGCTGCTGTATCGCGCAAGCAGGCGCGACTGCGGCAAATGCCCGCTCAAACCCCAGTGCTGCCCTAAGGAACCATCACGCAAGATCCCGCGCGATATCCATGAGCGTGCCCGAGATGTTGCTCGGTCCTTCGTTGGCACGGCGGGTTACGAACAGTCACGGCGTGAGCGAAAGAAGATCGAGATGCGGTTTGCACACCTCAAGCGCATCCTGCGGCTCGACCGGCTGCGGCTGCGTGGCCCGCGGGGTGCCCAGGATGAGTTTGTTCTGGCCGCCATTGCCCAGAACCTGCGACGGCTCGCCAAATTGGTCGCCCGGCCGCCGCCATATGCTGTTCAGTGCATCGCGTAGCGTCAGAGTTGCGTAACCACAGGGTGCCTAGCAGCCGCTCAGGAATGAGCGGCATCAATCGCCCCCGTCAAAACCCTCAATCGCAATCGTCGCTAAGCCCAACAAGCGAGTTTCGCAACAAAATCGGCACGAAACGGACATGGAGATAGCCCTGAGCAATGTCCGTTGCTGGGGGGACAAACGGAAGTGACCCGATCGCCATGGGAAATCGGCTTTTTCCAAAGTGGACATTAGGAGAAGTTCTCCGATCCCGCCTGGTCCTTCGGCCGTCATCAATCGGCGGAAAGATCGTCGCTAAAATAGATCAGAGAGCGTAGGCTTAACTGACACGCGGCCGGACGCAGCAGCCTCATGCGGGCGCGCTGAAAGATTCCAAAAAAATCGCAGGGCGAAGCGGCGCTACTTCCGATGCCGGCTGCCCAGCGCCGACGCGATTGATTCCGGATTTTTGATGCGCTCGATCAGGAGATCGATGCGGTCGCCGCCCCAGAACAGCTCGCCGTTGAACACCATGGTCGGCACGCCGAATACGCCGAGCGCCTCAGCCTCATCGATGATGTGATTGTGCTCAGCGCGGGCCGGGCCGTGGACATAGGCCTCGAATTCTTTCACCGAGCCGCCGATAGAGGCAATCACGCCGGAGATGTCCGACAACTCGTCGATTTTCAGATCGTGGCTCCAGAACCGGCGAAACACCGTGTCGTGGTAGGGGCGGAACAGGCCGTGGCGTTGCGCGAACAGCATGCCGGCGCTGGAATAGAAGGCGTCGTAGATCCGCCGTGGCCCTTTCAGGGTGAGGCCCTGCGCGTTGGCATAACGCCGCGCGTCCATATAGAGATAACGCACCTTGCGCCAGAAGTGCGGCGTGCGCTCTTCGACCGATCCCATGAATTCGGCGACACGCAGCGTGTAGGGCAGCCATTCCAGCTCGACGCCGTATTTTTCTTCGAGCTCGAACAGCCGCTTGTTGGCGACGAAGGCGTAGGGGCTCTTGTAATCGGTGTAGACGCGTATGCGCGGTTTTTCCATCGCTGGTCCTTGTCCGGTCGGGCCATTTTTTCACGATCCGAATAAAGCATGGAATGATGCATTGGAGCACGTGCCGCCAGGAGCGACGGTGCAAATCGTGTCGGGGGAAATTTGACGTCACAAAAGAAAGGGTTTGCGAAAACGAATGGGCCCCGGTGCATGAAAGCATCGCGGGGCCCTGCATCTTCGTTCTAGCGAAGGATTTCTGGTAAAGACCAGTATGTTCTAAGGATCCGGAAAGCGCGTGGCCTTTGCGTTCCAGTCCCGCCGATATGTGCAGATTTGTTGACGGTGCAGAGAGGCTAGCAGCTGCTTTTCACCTCAACCGCGCCGGAACCTTGCGCGAAGCAAGGTCACCAGTCTGATCCGGTGGCGTCATGCTCCTCCTCAAGAGTTGGCCCACGGACTTCCGTCCGTCCCCGCCGCGAGCCGTCACGATCATATGATCGGACGTCAATGCCTGTGAAGCTGGGAGCACGCCGCTCCGTGACTTCGAAGGTGCAGCGTTGCAAATGCTGCGGCAGATATCGGCTTCTGTCAAGCTATCCCAAAGGCATTTACCCACCGGTTCCCGTAACCCACCGGTTCCCTCGAGCCAACGCGAGCTCAAGCTTTGGTTTGGCGATAGTCGCGCAAATCCGGATCGTGCGTCATCGACCAATAATCGACGAAGCGCCACGGCATCGCCGAGAACACGCGGCCGAGGCCGTTGCGATAATAGGTGGTCATGCCGGGATGACTCCAGATCAGCTGTTCATGCTCGGCGTCGACCTTCCCGATGTATTGATCGTGCGCGTCGTGATGCACATCGATCGCAGTAATGTCTCGCTCGATCATCTCGACCAGACAGGCCGAGATGTAGCGGCTCTGACATTCCGACTGAAAGATCACGCTGCCGCCATGCGCCGGGCCTGAATTCGGGCCGAGCATCACGAAGAAATTCGGAAAGTCCGGCACGGTGAGGCCGAGATAGGCGGTCGGGTTGTCATTGGCCCAGGCTTCTCTGAGGTTCTTGCCGTCGCGCCCGGTGATGTCGAGCCGTGCCGCCATTTCCGTAACCTTGAAACCGGTGGAGATCACGATGATATCGGCGGCGCGCTGCTTGCCATCCGATGCCACGATGCCCCCAGGCGCAAAGCGATCGATCGCGTCGGTAACCAGTTCGACATTAGGCCTGGTCAGCGTCTTGAACCAGTTATTGTCGAGCAGGATGCGCTTGCCGTAGGGCGGATAGGTCGGCACGCATTTCTCGATCAAGTCGGGACGGTCCTTCAGCTCGGAATGAATGAACTCCGTCAGCTCTTCACGATGCCGATCGTTGCCCTTGTTCACGGCGCGATCGGGATGCGGCCAGTCCGGGTCCTTGCGCAGGAACGGCAGCAGGCCGTCGCCGTAGCGCCAGAACATGTTGAAGCGATACCACTGCACGTAAAACGGCAGATGCGCGAGCAGCCATTGCGCGCCTTCGGTGATAGGATCGGAATAGCCGGCAACCGGCCGGGCCCATTGCGCGGTGCGCTGATAGACGGTGATGGACGCGACGCGGTCGGCAATCGACGGCACCAGCTGCATCGCGGTGGCGCCGGTGCCGATCACGGCGACATGCTTGCCGTCGAGCTTGATGTCGTCGGACCACAAGGCTGAGTGCAGCGTTTGGCCCTTGAAGGTTTCCTCGCCCTTGAAATGCGCGGGCGAGGGGTCGTTGAGCTGCCCGATCGCGCTGACCAGCGTGGTCGATTCAAAAGTCTCCTCGCCATTGGCCGTCTTCAAGGTTGAGATCCAGCGGTGTTTGGTCTCGTCCCAGCGCGACGACGTCAGTTCGGTGTTGAGGCGGAGGTGCTTTCGGATGTCGTATTCGGCAGCGACCTTCTTGAGGTAATCCAGCAGCTCCTGGCGCTGGGCGAAGTAACGCGTCCATGGATTTCGCGCGCCGAACGAGAACGAATAGGAATGGTTCGGCGTATCGACACCGCAGCCGGGGTAGCGGTTGACGTACCAGGTGCCGCCGAGATCGGCGTTCTTCTCGACGATGGTGTAGGGGATGCCGAGCCGCCCAAGGTTGACGCCGAGCGCAGATCGCGCAGACGCCGGCGCCGACGATCAGCACTTGCTGCCGCGCTAGCTTTTCGTTCGCCGGCGGTTTGCTCCAGCGCGCCTCACGCGGCACGAACCCCATTTCCTCGCGCATCAGCGGCGCATATTCCGGCGCGACGTTCTCGCCGAGCGTCGCGCGCATCATGCGCAGCATTAGTTCATCGCCGGGATCCGATATGACCGGCTTCGGTTCGCCGTCCGCGAACAAGTTAAGTACCGCGGCGCGGATTTCGGCCTGAACTTCAGGCGGGACGCCGGCTTGCGGATCGGGGATCAGACGCACGTCGCGCCGCGGCTTGTACGGCGGTTCCAGCCAGCGCTCGTCGCCGGTCATATGGAACAACACCATCAGCAGCACGCGGATATCGCCTTCGGCGATGGCGGACGCGAGATCGAGTTTCTTGCGCGGCAGTTCGACGTTCATGCTTGCGTTCCCGGTGCGTCACGCAGGCCGCCATAGGCGGCCCAGGTGGTGCCCACGATATAACCGGCATCGACCGGCAGGTTGATGCCGGTGATGCCGCTGCTCAGCGGCGACAGCAGCCACGCGATCGCCTGCGCGACTTCAGTTGGCTCGACCAGCCGATTCATCGCGGTCGGGCTTTCGAGCCATTGCTTGTTGAGTGCGCCGGAGGCGATGCCGGCTTCCAGCGCCGCGGTGCGGGTGAAGCCGGGCGAGACCGCGTTGACGCGAACGCCAACGCGGCCCCATTCGGCGGCGAGCGTCTGCGTAATCTGAATGACGCCGGCTTTCGCGGCGGTATAGGCATGAATCGGACCGGATGTCATGCCGGCCACGGAGGCAACATTGACGATGGCGCCATGACGTCGCTCGGCCATCCGCACGCCGACGCTGCGGGCGACCAGAAACGTGCCGCGCAGGTCGATGTTGACCTCGCGGTCCCACTGATCCATCCGTACCCGCTCGATAGGGTGCATCTTGCCGAATACACCGGCGGCATTGACGAGGCCGGTGATCGGGCCGTGCGCGGTCTCGATATCGGCAATACCATTGACGACTGCGTTTTCGCTGGCGACGTCGAACGGCGCGGACCACAGAATGGCTTTTGTTCCAGCCAGCGGTTCCGGGGCGATATCCGTGATCACCACGCGCTTACCCTGTTCGGCGAGCAGCGTGGCCGTCGCGGCGCCAATGCCGCGGCTGCCGCCGGTGACGAGAACGATGCCCTCAGCGGTCATGGCTGTTGCCCTTATCGGATTTATGGAAGAGCCCCCGTGTCATCAGCTTTTGATAGGCCGATATGACGTGATCGGGCACATCCGTAACCTTGCCGCCGGAATAGGAGTAATGCTGGCTGAGATAGCCGCGCGCACCCATCAGCATGTAGACGACGGCCTCGAATTCCTGGTCGCTGAAATCCCTGATCGCGCCGGCTTCGCGCGCCCGCTGCAGAATCCGAACGTAGGCGGTGACGATATTGTCGAGGTGTTTCTGGTAGCCGGACGGCGCGAAGAACTCCGCCTCGTTGAGGATGCGTAGAAATTCCGGCACTTCGCGGATGAAGTCGAAGAACGCGCCAAACCGCTCGATCTCCTGCTTTGCAGCATGCGCGGTGCCGGTGCGCTCGCGGATGAAACGCACCATGTCGATGCCGATTTTGGGCAACAACTGGTCGAGCAGCTCCTGGCGGTTCTCGAAATGATTGTAGAACGTGCCCTGGGCGACGCCGGCTTCCTCGGTGATGCGGGCGACGGAAGCTTCGGCATAACCGAACTTGCCGACGATCTTGGTGGCGGCGTCGAACAGTTTTCGTTTGGTCCAGGCGTTGCGCTCGACTCGGTTGAGTTTTGTCACCTTGCCGGAGGCGGCTTGCGAGGCTTGAGTCATGGGTAGGCTTCCAGTTCGGCGCGCAGCACGCGCTTGAGGACTTTTCCGGAGGGATTGCGCGGCAGGCTGTCGCGGATGATCAGTTGCTTCGGTACCTTGAAGCCGGCAAGGCGCGCGCGGCAGTGGTCGGTGAGGGCGGGTAACTCCAGCGCAGCGCCGTCGCCGAGCACCACGATAGCGACCGGCTTTTCGCCCCAGCGCGCATCGGGCATGCCGATCACGGCCACTTCGCGCACCTGCGGCAGTTCGTAGATCACGCGCTCGACTTCCGATGACGCGATATTCTCGCCACCGGAGATGATCATGTCCTTCTTGCGGTCGGTGAGGTACAGAAAGCCGTCGTCGTCGAGATAGCCGACGTCGCCGGTGCGGAACCAGTCGCCGAAAAACGCAGCCGCGGTCTTTTCCGGATCTTTCCAGTAACCTTGCGTGACCTTGGGCCCGCGCAGGCAGATTTCGCCGTTCTCGCCAGCGGGCAAACGATTTCCCGCATCGTCGCGGATTTCGATCTCGACATGGGCGATGGCGCGGCCGGTCGATCCGATCTTCTCGATCTCGCGGCCGGCGTCCATAAAGGTATCGCCGCCGCAGGTTTCCGTCAGTCCGTAGGCGTCGATGTAGCGGGCGTTTTTGAAGTATTCGGAGAACGCGCGGATGCGAACCTCCGGCGTCTTCTCGCCGCCGCCGATGGTCCAGCGCAGGCTGGAGACATCGTAGCGGTCGCGGGTAGGGCAGGTGAGGATCGCGGTGGTCATCACTGGCGCGAACCACGCCGCGTTCAATTCCTCTGCCTCGATCGCCGCCAGCGCCGCTTCCGGTTCGAAATTGCGATGGATGGAAAGCAGGCCGCCATGCCAGAGCACGGCAATCCCCGGCAAATCGAGTGCACCGACATGATAGAGCGGGCCGACTACCAGCAATCGGGTCTCGGCGTTCAATCCGAGCACCAGCGTCTGGTCGGCCGACTTCCAGTAGATGTTCTCGTAGGAGAGCATCACGCCCTTGGGTCGATCGGTGGTGCCGGAGGTATACATCAGCCGCATCAGGTCGCGCGGTTGCCGGACATGCATGGGGGCGGAGGCTATATCCGGCGCCAACCGCGTGGCTGATAATTGCGCCGCTTCGTCGAGCAGCACCACCGGCGCGCCGCCGGCCGCGATACTGGCCAGTTCTTCGTCCGCGATCAGAATGCGCGCACCGGAATTGCCGACGATGTAGCTGACCTCGTCGGCCGACAGCCGGTAGTTGATCGGCAGGAACACCGCGCCGATGTGGCTGGTCGCAAATACCAGTTCGAGAAACGCCGCGCTGTTCTTCATCAGCACCGCGACGACGTCGCCTGGCTTGATGTCGCGCGAGACCAGCCAACCGCCGACACGCCGGATGCGGTCATCGAACGCGGCATAGGAAATGTCCTCGCCGCGGTATTTCAGCGCAGCGCGGTCCGGCGTCCGCCGGGCGTGAAATGCGATGAAGCTGGATAGATTGATCATTTATCCGATCAAAACGCCGGTTTCCGGCGCTATTCCTCCCTGGATGAATTATGAGTCGTAATTCATCTTTGGCTTGACGTCACCCCCCTTGCTCTGAAATCTTGTGGGGACGGAGACGACACGATCTCCGGCAGGGATTTGGGAACGCAAACCCGACAGGGAGGGAACAATGACGAGAACCCGTAAACCGGGCGTAAGCCGTCGTTCGACATTGGCGATGATGGGCGCCGGAGCCGTCACTTTCGCGACGCCATGGGTGGCGCGCGCGCAGGCCAAGACCATCAAGATCGGCATGCCGACCATTCTCTCCGGCCGCGTCGCGCAACTCGGCACCTCGTCGCGTAACGGCGTGATGCTGGAAGTCGAGAAGGTCAACGCATCAGGCGGTCTCGCCGGCCGGCAGATCGAAATGGTGATCCGCGATTCCAAGGGACAGCCGCAGGAAGCCGCCCGCATCGCCCGCGAACTGGTCAACACCGACGGTTGCGAACTGTTGTTCGACGGCGAGGCATCGTCGGGATCGTTCGCGGTGCATGAAGTGGCGCGCGATCTCGGCGTGCTCTGCATTCACACCTGCTCGGAAGCCTCGTCGCTGACCGCCGATCCCAAGCAGCACATTCCGAACGCGTTCCGCTCGGTGCGCCAGGGCATTCACGACTCCATCGTCGGCGGCAGCTATGCGGCGGCGATCGCGAAGGCCAAAGGTCTGAAGAAATGGGCGACTTGCTCGCCCGATTACGCCTACGGGCGCGACACCACGGGCGAGTTCACGCTGTATCTGAAGCGCTTTGCGCCCGACGTCGAAATCATCAGCGACTCCTGGCCAAAGCTGTTCCAACCCGACTATACCGAAGTCGTCACCAAGATTTTGCAGGCAAAACCGCAAGCGCTGTATTCCTGCCTGTGGGGCGGCGATCTCACCTCCTACATCGATCAGGCCAACATCTACGCGATGTTCAGCGCGATGGAAGTGTTTGCGGTCAACATGGCTGATTACACCGCACTGACGGTGGTGAAGAACCTGCCGAAGGGCATTCACTCCGGCAATCGCTACATCAAGACCTATCCAGCGACCGCGGAGAACGCGGCCTGGGGCGACGCCTATAAGGCCAAGTACAACGAGTATCCGACCAACTGGTCGTGGCAGAACGCAACCGCCGTCATGCTGCTCTCCGAAGCGGCCAAGAAGGCCAACTCCGCCGACGGCAAGAAGATAGCCGACGCGCTGCGCGGCCTCACCATCAAGTGCCCGTTTGGCGCCGACGGCACGGTGACGATGCGTGCCGAGGACCAGACCTTGGTCGGCTACGCCATCGGCTGGGGTACGACCATCCCGCAGGAGCCATACGTGCCCGAGGTCAAGGCCGGCGACTGGAAGACCATCTTCGAACTCGAAGCCGAGTGGAAGAAGAGCAAGGGTTATACCTGATCGATCGACACGAGCGGAGGCGGCGCAGGCTGCCTCCGCGCGTCACTATATATTTTCGCGCGCCGATGAGGGCGTGCCGTAACGGATATTTCCCTTGGATCTCGACGCGCTCACCGGCTGTCTCGCCAGTTCCGCCTGCCTGGTGACGCAAACCACCAGCGGCTTCATCATCGGCATGTTGCTGTTTCTCGTCGCCGTCGGGCTGACGCTGATCTTCGGCGTGCTGAAAGTCGTGAATTTCAGCCACGGCGCCTTCTACATGTTTGGCGCCTACTTTGCGATGACCGCCTATCAGCTCACCGGCAGCTTTGCGCTGGCGATGCTGTGCGGCGCCGCCGGTACTGCGCTGCTCGGCCTGGTGTTCGAGCGCGTCTTCATGAGCCGGGTCTATGGCCGCGACGTGCTGATGCAGCTTCTGGTCTGCTACGCCTTCGTGCTGATCTTCGACGACGTGGTGCGGATGGTCTGGGGTCCGGAGTTCAAGTCGATGGGCATGCCGGCGGCATTCCAGGTGATGCCGCTGTTCATCGCCGGCGGGGTAGTGCCGCCGTATTACCTGCTTTTGATCGGCGTCGCGTTGACGATGGCCGTGATCCTCGGGCTCGGCCTCTCCCGCACAAAAATCGGCAAGGTGATCCGGGCAGCGGCGCATAATCCGGGCATGGTGTCGGCGCTCGGCATCAACACGGGGCTGATTTACGGCGGCGTATTCGCGCTCGGCGGCATGCTAGCGGGGCTAGCCGGTGCGCTCGCCGCTCCCGTGCGCTCGCTGACGCCCGGGATGGGATTTTCGGTCCTGATCGAATCCTTCATCGTCACCGTGATCGGCGGCATGGGTTCGATCCTCGGCGCGCTGATCGGCGCGCTGCTGATCGGCATGATCCGCTCGTTCGGCTCGCTCGGCTTTCCCCTGTTCACGGAAGGCCTGATGTACCTGTTCATGGTGATCGTGCTGGTGGCGCGGCCCACCGGCCTGTTCGGCAAGGAGGTCGCATGACCGAATTGCAAGCCGAACAGGCCGTTTCTGTGCCGCGCATCGAAGTCAAGTCGCAACGCACGCGCTATCGCGACGTGCTGATTGCGCTCGCAGCCTTTACTGTGCTGGCCATGCTGCCGATGTTCTTCAGCAGCAAGGCGCTGCTTGATTTCGTGATCCGCTGTTCGGCGTTTGGATTGTTCGCGACCTCGCTTAACCTGCTGGTCGGTTACACCGGAATGATCTCGTTCGGACATGGCATGTTCTTCGGCCTCGGTGCCTACGGCTTCGGCCTGATCATGCAGCGCACCGGCGTGCCGGTCCCGGTCGCCTTTGTCGCAACGCTGGTGATCACGGCCGTTGTTGCCACCGTGATCGGCGCGATTTGCGTGCGGCTGAAGGAAATCTATTTTGCGTTCGTCACCCTGGCGTTCCAGATGCTGATCCACAGCACCATCCTGTCCTGGGCTTCACTGACCGGCGGCGACCAAGGCTTGCGCGGTGGCATCAAGCGGCCGGTATTTCTCGGCATCGATCTGTCAAACCATGTGCATTTGTACATCACGAGCTGCGCGCTGCTGGTGATCGGCTTGCTGTTGATGCGGCAGATCGCGCAGTCGCCGTTCGGCTACACCTTGCGCATGATCCGCGATAACGCCAGCCGCGCCAGTTTTGTCGGCATCGACGTCTGGCGCGCAAAACTGACGATCTTCGTGCTGGCGGCGCTGTTTGCCTCCACCGGTGGCATCATCATGGCGCTGTTCGTATCTGGCGCCTATCCCGAATTTGCCTACTGGACCATTTCGGGCGAGGGCATCTTCATCAACATGCTCGGCGGCGTCACCACCTTCCTCGGGCCGATGGTCGGGACGGTGCTGCTGCTGATCCTCAACGATACCGTGACGCGGCTGACGGAATATTACGGCATCGTGCTCGGTATCGTGATCCTGTTCTTCGCCATCGGCCTTCGCAAGGGCCTGATGGATTTCGTGGTCGAGTGGTACGCGCAACGCCGTGGTGAAGCCGGGGGGCGCAACTAGCCATGCTGGAAATCCGCGGACTTTCCAAATCATTCGGCGGCGTCAAGGCGACGGACAACGTCTCGCTCGATTTTGCCGACGGGTCGCTCACATCAGTCATTGGCCCCAATGGCGCCGGGAAGAGCACGTTCTTCAACCTGATCACCGGCGCGCTGAAGCCGGATTCCGGTCAGATACTGCTCAATGGCGTCGACATGGCCGGCCGCACGCCGCCGGAGATCGTGCGTCACGGCATCGGCCGTGCGTTCCAGGTCGCGAGCATTTTTCCCTCGCTCACGGTGCACGAGACCATGCTGGCGGCGGTCTGCGCCGATCAGCGGCGCGCCAGTGTGCTGCATCGGCGGTTTCCGCTGGCGGAAACCCGCGACCGCGCCGAGCACGCGATGGAATTGCTGGGGCTGGCTGGCAAGCGTGACCGCATCGCGGCGACGCTGTCGCATGGCGATCAGAAACTGCTCGATATCGCGCTGGCGCTGGTGCTCGAGCCGAAAGTGCTGCTGCTCGACGAGCCCACCGCCGGGATGGGCACCGAAGAGCGCTGGCGCATGATCGACAAGGTTCGTGAGCTCTGGGAGAAGCAGAAGATCACGGTCGTCTTCATCGAGCACGATATGGACATCGTGTTCAAGATCGCGCCCGAGATCGTCGTGCTCTGTTACGGCCGGATACTTGCCACCGGCACGCCGGATGCGATTCGGCGAAATGAAGCTGTTATCGAGGCCTATCTCGGCACCGAGCATCACGCCGAGGCCCCCCTATGAGCGCGCAGGCTGTCGTGCAGGTCGAGGATCTCGACGTCTATTATGGTACCAGCCAGATCCTGTTCGGCGTCGGCCTTTCGGTGCGGCAGGGCGAGACCATGGCGCTGCTCGGTCGCAACGGCGCCGGCAAGTCGACCACCATGAAGGCCATCATGGGCCTGGCGCCAGCTCGCCGCGGCAAGGTCACCTTGGGCGGAAAAGTGGTATCTGGCTTGAAGCCGCACCACATCGCGCGCGCCGGCCTCGGCTTTGTGCCCGAGGATCGCCAGATCTTTCCCGAGCACACGGTGGAGGACAATCTGCTCATCGGCGCCAAGAAAGGCCCCAAGGGCGAGGACGAATGGTCGATCCGGCGGGTTTATGACGTGTTTCCGCTGCTGGAGCCGCTGCGATACCGGATCGCCGGAAGGCTGTCGGGCGGCGAGCAGCAGATGCTGGCGATTGCGCGCACGCTGATGGGCAATCCGGCGTTGCTGCTTTTGGACGAACCGAGCGAGGGGCTGGCCCCGATCATCGTGCAGCGGATCGGGGAATTGCTGCGTCAGCTGCGCGGCACCGGAGCCACGGTGCTGATCGCCGAGCAGAACATGCATTTTTGCCTTGGCCTTGCGAGCCACGCGACGGTTATCGACAAGGGCCAGATCGTCTACACATCCGGGATCGAAGAGCTGAAAGCCAACGATAACATTCGTCAGCGCTACCTCGCGCTGTAGCTTTCAGCCCGCCCGGGAGAAGAAATGGCCCAAGAAACCAAGCGTAAGCTGTCGCCGACGCATGAGGCGCCTTATCGGGGCCTGCGCGTGCTCGATTTCGGCCAAGGCATCGCCTCGCCCTATTGCGCCATGTTGCTCGGGGTCTACGGCGCCGACGTCATCAAGGTCGAGCCGCCCGAAGGCGACTGGTCGCGTTTCCTCGGCACCACCTATGGCAACCATACGACGCTGTCGGCGGTCTACAATCGCGGCAAGCGCAGCCTCTGCCTCGATATGAAGCACAAGGATGGCATCGCCATCGCAAAGCGGCTGGCAAGAGACTGCGACATCCTGATCGAGGGTTTTAGGCCCGGCGTCGCCGCGCGCCTCGGGATCGGCTACGAGGAGTTGTCACGCGACAATCCCGGCCTGATCTATCTCTCGGTCAGCGCGTTCGGCCAGAGCGGTCCTTACTCCAAGCGGCCCGGCTCGGACTCGGTGGCGCAGGCATTCTCCGGCCTGGTTTCGATCAATGTCGGCAATGACGGCACTCCGCATCGGGTCGGCACCACGATCTCCGACGTCGTCACCGGCGTCTATGCTTTCCAGGCCATTGCGACGACGCTGTTCGCGCGCGCGACCGTCGGCACCGGACGCTGGATCGATGTTAATCTCTGCGCGTCGACGTCCGCGTTGCTCGGCCACAAGGTCGCCGAACATATTCTGGAGGGCGGCGCACCGCGTGCGCTCAACGTGCCCGCCGGCTCGTACCAGACCAGCGATGGCTGGATGATGGTGACGCTGGTCAACGAACCGCAATACAAGCGCCTGTGCGCGGCCATTGAACGCGACGACCTCGCCATCGATCCACGCTTTGCCGATTTTGCCAGTCGCGCGGATTCTGCGGACACATTGATCTCGCAACTCCGCGAGGTGTTTTTGACCCAGCCGACCGACACCTGGCTCGCGCGGTTGCATGCGGCAGATCTCATCGCGGAGCGCATTCTCAATCCCGGCGAATGGCTTCGTAACAAACATGTCGAAGCCATCAACGCGGCAGTGCGCCACGACACGCCGGGCGTCGGCCCGGTCTACACACCGCGCACGCCGGGCATCGCGAGCCTCTCGGAAGACAATTTGTGTCCCTCACCGGATATCGGCCAGGACAGTTATGACGTACTGCTGCAGGCGGGCTTTGAGCGCAGCGTCATCGACAATTGGATCGAGGCCGGCGCGGTACGTCAGGCCAAGGAACTGGATAAGGGAGGTACAGCATGAGTGACGAACTCGTCCGTTATTCCGTCTCGGGCAATATCGCCGCGATCATGCTCGACCGGCCGCCGGTCAATGCACTGAGCATGGAACTGATCGATGCGCTGCTGGCGGCGCTGGCCAAGGCAAGGGACGACGAAGCGGTGCGCGCCATCGTCATCGGCAGCATGCACAAGGTGTTTTGTGCCGGGCTTGATCTCGACATCGTCCGGGGCAGGCCGGGGATCGAAACCAAGAAGTTCCTCGAACGGCTGTATTTCGCGCTCAACGATACCCAGTACCGGATGGGCAAGCCGACCATTGCCGCGATCGACGGCGCGGTGCGGGCCGGCGGCATGACGATTGCGATCTCCTGCGACATGATCATTGCCGGCGAGGGCTCGACTTTCGGCTATCCCGAGATCGATGTCGGATTGATTCCGGCAATTCACTTCGTGCAATTGCCGCGGCTCGTCGGCAAGCATCAGGCGTTCGGCCCATTATTCCTCGGCGAACCCTTTGACGCCGCGACCGCCTTTCGCATGGGGCTGTTGAGCGAGGTCGTGCCGAAGGGGACTGCGCTGGAGCGCGCCCGCGAGATTGCACGAAAACTCGCCGCCAAGTCGCCGATCGTGATGAAGATCGGCCGCGACGCCTTTATGCGAGCGGTGGATGCGGATTTCAGACGATCGGTCGAGAACGCCGCCGAGAGCTTTGCGCTGGTGGCGACCACGGAAGATTGCCAGGAAGGGCTCAACGCGTTCGTCGAAAAACGGGCGCCCAACTACAAGGGACGATGATGGCGGGACTATATTTCGAAGAGTTCGAGATCGGTCGGGAATTTCACCATGAATTCTCAAGAACGGTCACGGAAATGGACAACACCATGTTCAGCCTGCTGACGATGAATCCGCAGCCGCTGCATCTCGATGCGCATTTTTCCGAGAAGACCGAGTTCGGCCAGCGGCTGTTCAACAGCCTCTACACGCTCGGCATCATGATCGGTATGAGCGTCTATGATACCACCTTGGGTACCACGATCGGCAATCTGGGCATGACCGACGTCAAGTTTCCAAAACCGGTGTTTCACGGCGACACGCTGAAGTCGCATACAAAAATCATCTCCAAGCGCGCCAGCAAGTCGAGGCCGACGCAGGGCATCGTCGAGTTCGAGCACACCATGACCAATCAGCGCGGCGAGGTGGTGGCAAGCTGCCGCCGTACCGGATTGATGCATTGCAAGCCGAAGGTAGAAAGCTGATGCGTTCATTTCTGTTCGTTCCCGGCGACAGCCTGCGCAAGTACGAAAACGCCAAGAAGACCGCGGCGGACGCGCTGATCCTCGATCTCGAGGATTCGATTGCGCCGGAGGAAAAAATTGGCGCGCGCGGTACCGTGCGCGAGATGCTGGCGGCGCGAAACCCGAGCCAGAAGATCTATATTCGCATCAACGCGCTCGACACCGGCATGACGCTCGGCGACCTCGCCGCCGTGATCCCGGGCCGGCCCGATGGCGTGGTGCTGCCGAAATGCGCGGGTGCCGCCGACGTCAACAAGCTGTCGCTGTATCTCGATGCGTTCGAGGCGGCGGCCGGGGTCGAGAACGGCGCTACGCGCATCGTCACAGTCGCGACCGAGACGGCGAGGGCGGTGCTCAAGCTGATGGATTTCGAGAACATGAGCCCGCGGCTGTGGGGCATGATGTGGGGCGCGGAGGATCTGGCGGCTTCGCTCGGCGCTTCCAAGAACCGCACCGGGCATCGCTACCACGGCCCGTTCCTGCTGGCGCGCGACCTTTGCCTGATCGCGGCGGCCGCCGCCGGCGTCGTTGCGATCGACACGATTGCGACCGACATCAACGACCTCGACGCGTTGCGGGAAGAATCCATCGCGGCGCGACAGGATGGTTTCCTCGCCAAGGCAGTGATCCATCCCAAGCATGTCGACGTCGTCAACGCCGCCTTCCTTCCGACCGAGGAGGAAATCGCGTGGTCGGAAAGGATCGTAAAGGCCTTCAACGACAATCCGACCTCAGGCGTGGTGAAGATCGACGGCAAGATGATCGACAAGCCGCATCTGCGCGCGGCGGAAAAGATTTTGGCCTTGCGGTCGCGGTAGCCGCGAAAGCTCATCAAAAGGAAATGCAGCATGCGATTGAAAACTCCGCGTATCCCGCCCGTTGACGCCGCGAACTGGACTGAAGAGCAACGTGAGATCGTCGCGCCGATGCAGGCACGGGGCCGCATCATCAACATCTTTCGCACCATGCTCACCCATCCCGCGGCAGCCAAGGCGTTCCTGACCTGGGGCGGTTACATCTTAAGCCGCAAGTCGACGTTATCTCCGCGCGAGCGCGAGATCGTGATCCTGCGCACCGGCTTCCTCTGCAAGTCTGGCTATGAATGGACCCAGCATGTGCCGATCGGGCAGAAGGCCGGCCTGACCGATGCGGAGATCGCCCGGATCAAATTAGGCGCCGATGCGCCCGGCTGGAGCGCGGCCGACGCAGCGCTATTGCGGGCCGCCGATGATCTGCATCGCGAGTACTTCATCACCGAACCGGTTTGGAAGGAGCTTTCGAAGCATTTCAACGAACAGCAGCGCATGGACGTCGTGTTCGCTGTAGGCCAATACACCCAGGTCTCGATGCTGCTGAACACGTTTGGCGTTCAGCTCGATGAAGGCCAGACGCTGGATCCTGATTTGAAGGGATTTTGAAGTTGTCCTCATCCCGAGGAGCCGCGTAAGCGGCGTCTTGAGGGATGGGTCGTGGGCCTCATGGTTCGAGACGCGCGAAGACGCGCTCCTCACCATGAGGGTCTTGCACTTTCGTTGCGCGGCTAGGTTAATTTCCTCAGCGATTTCAACGTGATTTGGCTCATCCAGTCGGGCTGAGAAAAATATTCCGCTTGGGCCGTGACCCAAATCAGTGATCTAAATCCGCGCATCCTGTCCCACCAGAGGGGCGTTGGCCATCGTCGCAAACGAGGGGCAGGGAGCGGTGGACGCGAAGGCTGCGACTGACGAGCGCAGTCGTTGCGTACGGTGAAGTCGTTTGGGTCCGACGCCCCGGTGCTGGCGTCAAGTCGGCGGAAGCGAAAGCAGACCGCTGGCGATGGTGGCAAGAAAGCCGGTCATCAGGACGAAACCGTATAAGCCGTAAAGCCATTGCGCAGGGAAAATAAAGAGTTCCATGAAGTTCTATGGAGTCGTGTGGACTCCGCAACCCATTGATCATGCGCGCGATATCCCCATAACGTGTCACATGCCTCCATAGGGCTTTACAGACACGATCGCGACACTTCGCGAGAACGGGGACACCATCATGGCGCGCAAGGTCAGCTTCAGCGCATTGGAAAGCCGCAGCGCACGGCTCCGGCTGAAAGTCCGTCGCAGGCCGTATAGCGGCCCATCGCTCGCACGCGGAATCTCGTTGATGTACCGGCGCAACGGGACCAACGGCACATGGGTGATCAAGGCGAGCGACGGCCACGGCGCGTACTGGACCAAGGCCTTTGCTCTGGCCGACGATTTCGAAGATGCCGACACGTGAAACGTCCGTTCGAGCACCGACGGCAGCGTCGATCCCGTTGACGGTGTCGCTGGTCATACGGGAATTAAGTCAAGGCGATTTAGCATTCGAATCACTTGAGTTGCCTGCCAGGCGCCACCTTGCGGCGCCGCGATCTTCCGGTCGTTCAAGATAGCTGAGATGCGCTTGGCCGGAAGGCTGCGAAGTGGTTCGATGATGTGTCGCAGCTGTGCAGCGCGCAGATCCGCCTCTGCCTTCCGGTCGTTGCCGATCTCGGGGTTACCCAGCCGTTGGCCGCGGGCCTTGGCAGCCGCCAGTGCTTCCTTGGTACGCTGAGCGATCCGGCTGCGTTCCTTCTCGGCGACGGCGGCGTGGATGTGCAGCATGAATGGATCCACGTCCGGGCCCAACTCGGTCACGATGAACGGGACCCGCTGCACCATCAGGCCGCTGATGAAATGAACATCGCGACTTAGCCGATCCAGCTTGGCGATGACAACCGGCGCCGCACGTGCTTTGCTGCCCCTGCCGAGCTTCCCGGCGAACTTCATCGCTGCCGCGAGTTCAGGCCGGCGCTCCAACGCATCCGCTCCCTTGCCGGTCTCTACCTCGCGATACTCGGCTTCAACTTGATAGCCGTGCTGCGCGCAGAACACTTTGATCGCAGCTTGCTGCGCTTCCAGTCCAAGACCACTGCGACCTTGCTTCGGTTTCGAAACGCGGATGTAAGAAACGGCGGAGCGCATGGAATAGTTTTCCTTTTAAACACGACACCAAAATTACACGTGGTCGCTCGTTCACTTGTAAACATCTGCAATTAGCGACTGCAATGTGCTGGCGAGAGATTAATGAATATCTTTTGTTGGGTGCGAACTGACAGCGCGCAGGGATTTCACAGCGACGACATCTGAAACTCATTCGACCGCGCGACGATGTGGCCGCGGGGTTGTTGATCCGCCAGCAGACCCCCGGGGGGAGGGAAAAAATCGTCGAAAGAATGCTTAGTTTTGTGATTTCGCTCCGACAAAAATACGCGTCGCGGCGAGGTCGGAGAAGCCCCGGGGGCGGTAATGCGGGATTGAAGGGCATGAGGTACCGGTACCGGTTATCGATCCGCCTTCGGTAGATGGCGCACCGAACCGCAATGATTGCCTGCATGTCGAGTTGAGTCCCACTGCGCCGCCCTTGGACCGTTGCGCGGGCGTCTTTGACATGAACGGCCCCAGTCTGGGGAGACTGAGGCCGTGGGGGGCTGTGGTGTACCGATGGGGGCCGGTACGCGACCATTTAGGCAGAAGAACTCGATTGCGGAAAGTTGTCCTGAAGCACACTGACCTTTGGTACAACTATTCCGATTAGGAGTGAGGTAGCCTCGTCGAGGACCGGATATTCCGAACGATCAACGCTAGCAGGTCATTCCGGTCGCACATCTACGAACCGCCCGCCGGGTCTGCCGGACGGTTGTTCGTGCGACGCATACGCCATTGACCCGGGTCCTACCCATGCCGCAGGCAGCTGCGACCTCCGTGATCATTCCGTCCGGAGCAATAATCGGCGCAGGCGTCATCGCGTGCGCCGATACAGCAACCGACAAGGCGAAGCCAGCAATAGCGATTAACCTGATCATTTTTCTTCTCCCTGATTTGTGCGATCACCCCAGAATGTCTGGGTATCGCATTTAAGCAGCGCTGCGATCTTACGGACTGATCGCTCGAAGGCTTGCGATAGATCAACGTCACCAAGACGACTGAGCCGGAATGTGATCAGTCTCACGGGATGGGAGGCTTGCCTATGGGACGCTATATCGACGAAATCTTGCAGCCCGGTGAGAAGGTCCTGTATTCGACCAACGAACACTGGATGTACTTTCTCCCGGCAATCGGGGCGTGGTTCGCGCTCGTCGCTTTTCTGGTGCTGTGGCGCCTGGTTACGAGCGACGTGTTAATGTTTGTTTGTCTCGCGCTGGCAGTGATGGTCGGGCTTGCCGCCTTGTATTGGACGGCGACAGCCTGGTTTCACCGTTGGACCACCGAGACTGACGTCACGAACTTGCGGGTCGTACACAAGACCGGCTTCATCAAGCGGCGAACCTTTGAAATGAGCCTAGACAAAGTTGAGAGCGTCGATGTCAACCAGAGCATTCTTGGCCGCCTTATGAACTACGGCGACCTCACCATTCAGGGTGTCGGCGAGGGTACGGAAACCATTTCCACCGTTTCCTCGCCACTCGCGTTTCGCAGCGCCATTACGGCAAGACCGGTCGGCAAGTAAATCGGCTATCATGACCAGCGTTGCCCCACCTCCAATGCCGGGCAAAATCGCGGAGGATGGGAGCCTCCGGGGCGGTATGTCGGGATTGAAATCACGGCAGGTACTGTTACCCGCCATTGCCAAGTATGCGGGGTGCCGGCGCGGCCGGTCCGACGCAGTTGAAGGCCCACTCTTGTGCCCTGCTTGCTCAGCTAGAACGCAGCACAGCACGGCGGTTCACCTTCTGCGCTGGCCGCGCGTTCATCTGATAGACTTTCGCGAAACCGGTGATGTCCGCTTCGGCGACCTCTATGGGGTCCGTAAGCAGCAACCATTCGACGGTTTCGGAGCAGGGCGGTGTCGTCAGCGAGCCAGGATAACGATAGTAGGCGAGCCGCCCCCGGGGCAACAGTCCGTTTGGGTTGATTGCCGAGTCGGCTTTGAGGCTCTCACCTTCCTGCGTTGGCGTGGTTGCGATGATCCTGCTGAAGACCCGGTTGGACCTTCCCGCTACCATCAGCACAGCGACTACAGCGAGCGCGCCCGAAGCATGGGCATGGACAAAATGCGCTTCCATGGGAAAGCCCTTGCCGCCGATGAGGTGCTCGCTCGGGTGATGGAAGTGAAACTGTAATAGCTTGTAGGGCCCGCTGCCAAAACTGAGCGTGCTCCCCTGGCCCGAATTCAGTTGGATTGTGTGACCGTTGTTGACAATCGTGTCGGCATTCTTGCCCCAGGAAATCCTGAGCGGGGGCAGTTGAGCCTTGATCGACCCGATAATGTCGATGGGCGATTGCTGGCCACCAACCGAGCAGACTTTGCTCTCGGCATCGACATCGCCCCACTTATCCGGGCCACTGGTGCCTCCGTAAGTCCAATGTTTTCCTTCGGCTGCAACACCGATGGACGCACAGAGCGGGCATAGTGTGAGCCCAGCTAAGGCTTTCAGTGCGCGACGACGGTTCATGTAATCCCCCTCGACGGTTGAACAAACTTAGCCCGCGCGTTGGACCTCCAACGCGGAGCGCCGATCGTTCCAACAGTTCCCTTCCATCGACGACCCCTCCGGTTCGGTGTTGAGATAGATCAAGGTAGGGCGATTTTGGAGGCGGACCCCTTAAGTGATGACCTATTGTGAAGGCACCTCCGCATGGCCGGCCCGGCCCCATTTTGGGCACGTTTGCGCATCAACACAGTTGCCGGCACGGGGATCGTCGAGCATTTCGACGGTTTTTTCACAAGGTTCGCTCTTCGAACCTTCGATTGAACTGAGCGGCAATCGCGCCGCCATAACCCCGGATGCCCAGCATGAAACGCATTGTCGCTACAGGCTTCATTCTTTTGTCGTTTTCTTCCGTTGCCGAGGCACATCGTCTCTCCGGGACTGCCACCTACTATGGCGGGAGCGACCGCCTGTGCGGGCGACGCACGGCTTCCGGGGCAGCCCTCAACTGCGCCGCAATGACAGCCGCACACCGGACGCTGCCTTTCGGCACGGTGTTGGCGGTCCAGAGCGGCGGGCGTTCGATCCAAGTCACGATCACCGATCGCGGTCCCTTCAGCGGTGCATTCCTGGATTTATCGCCGGCGGCTGCGAGTGCGCTGGGCTGCCGCTGCACCCATCGCAACGTAACCGCAACGGTCGTGCAAATGGGATCCGGTGGAACCGTCGTCGCGAGCCGAGGCCGTCAACGCCCCGTCGCTGCGGCAGCCGTGCCGCTGTTCTTCTACCGACGGCTGATATCACGGGTCCGTTGGGAATGTTTGGATCCTCGATGGCTATGGCTCCTGCTCCGCGGCACCATCGTCGCTACGGGGTTCGCCACTAGAACCGATCCTTCTACCCCAACGAAGGAGCATTCGATCGCTGGCGCGGGCTGGCGACGTCCGCTTGAGCCGGCAGGTCAACAGCGGACAAAGTGGCGGGGCTAGTCGAAAATATCCGCCTCCTTCGCGGCGGGAGCGGCGCGTGAGATTTTCGAACGCACTTTGACGGTTGACGCCGGTTCCCCTGGGGTTGGCGCCCGGTTGCCTTGGGAGTTGGCGCAGGTCCCCATATAAAATGCTCAAACACTGCGGGATCGACGATGTGCGTGCACCACCCCGCGGCCTCATTGCTGCGGCAAAAAACGCCCTGACCTATGGGTCAATATGCATCGTGAACGGCTGCGCTAAAATCTGGCGATAAGTCGCGAAACCATTCTTTTCGGCGCATCGTTGATCTGGCTGGTCGGCCTGATGGCCGGCTGCCTCTGGACGCTGATCGTGTAAGCGCCATGGTCCACAAGGGTATCGAATACGAAATCGCGATGATCGAACCGGGCCTATGGAAGTACCAGTTTCGCATCGGAGCGGTAATCAGAACCGGCAAGACGAAAAGTAGCCTCGAACTACTGGCGAACCGTCGGGTCAAGCAAACAATAGAGCGGCTCTTGCGGACCCCCAGTGGCCCACAAAACTCGCGCTCAAGCACCCGGATGGCCTCGGTCCTTGACATCCAGGGCAGCAAGCGGCGGCGCCGACCGGTGAAAACTCGCGTTCCATCGCCGTAGCACCGAACTATTATCCAGATACGACCTTTTTGACGATCTGGAAGCCGTTAGCATCCAATTCACGCAAGAGCACTTCGGCAAGGTGAGCGCATTCGTTAGGTTTGATCCAGGTTTCGCTTCGCCAGTCGGGGTCATCTTCCCTTGAATACGTAACGAAAGATGAGCGAATGGCTGCCTGAATAACCTTGGTTAGTTCATCGGACATGTAAACCCCGCCGCTAGGACGCGGAATAGCTGCAACCTTGCGCGGCTGCTAAAGGGCTCAGTAGCCCGGGCAAATCCAGTTGCCGTAGGCGTCGTAGCCGCAGCCGCCTCGGTAATAGGCTCCTGCCGCCGCCGCGCCAACAGCAGCTGCGCCGACCGCTGCCGCACCGTAGCCCCGACGATACCCGTAGCCGCCATAACCGTAGCGACCGCCGCGTACTGCGACCGCGCCACCCCGAGCGCCTCGAACGGCGACCGCGCCACCCCGGTAGCCTCGCCCTGCGACGGCGCCGCCTCGGTAACCACCACCGTGAAATCCGCCACCGCCCCGATAGGCGCCGCCGCCGCGACCGCCGCGGGCATAGACATCGTCCGGGATCAAACTTGTGGTCACCACAACGAGCACTGCGAGCGCAGCGAGAATACAACGATGCATGACTGAACCTCCTACCGACCTGGGAGGATGCGAAATTGCGATGCTGTCAGGACGAAACGTTGACGTAGATCAACGGAACTCTCGTTCGCTCGAAGCGCGCAATTTTCTGCACGCATCTGTTCCTAACCAGACAGCCGGCCACCGTCTCGAAACGACATGCTGACTGCCTCGCCGAAAGGCCGGTTTCGGCGGTCGAATCGGACATGCGCCGGCTGTTCTGGTACGTCGCCCTGTGATCTTTCTAGGAAGTCGTGTCCGTGGACGAAACCTCGCCGTCGTGTCGCTAGATCTTGTTCACGAAGGCCGAACTCGTTTGATCCACGGTCGTGCAATCGGCGCTGGTCTTAGGCGTTTTCAGGTTTGTTGTGATAGCTGATTGGTCAGTTTTTCTGTCCTTTGCGTGGCCCGAGAGCATCAGCAATCGGAAAAAAACAACGCTGCTCGTCAGAGCCACAGTTATGGCGATCCGGAGGACGATTGTGATCTAGTTGATTTGAAGCTCAACTTGCTTTGACCGGTTGCAGATATGGGGCACAAACCAGATCGCCTGTCGTCGATCGGGCTGCGCTGCCGCGCAACTTCCGGGGCACACTCGGGCGTTAGATTTGTCCCATCTACATTGCTGGCGGCAATCGCGCTTTTCGCAGCGGTCTCAGCGCCCGCACGGGCGCAGAGCATCTGGATTTCCCCTTTTGCTGGCGACTGGACCAACAACAACAATTGGAGTCCGGGATTCGAGCCGACCGCGGCAGACGATGCGGTCAACAACAGAGGGAGCACGATACTGGTCACCACCAGCGGCGATACGGCAAACAGCCTCACCCTCGGTCAATCTGTCGGCGCCAGCGGGGCGATGGCCATCAGCGCCGGGGGAGTTCTCACCACGAACGGCTCCAACGTCATCGGCCTCTTTGGCGCGGGGACGCTCAACCTCTCGGCCGGGGGCGATTTCAACTTCGGGACTGGATTGGTATTGGGCAGTCAAACGACCGGCATCGGCACCGTCACCATTGATGGCGCCGGCTCTCGCCTGTTTGGCACCGGGAGCGTAACCGTAGGTTTAGGCGGGGTTGGAACGCTCTTCATCCGAAACGGCGGGACGTTGAGCGATTTCGGCGGATTTGTTGGCAATTTGGCGGGCTCGCAGGGCACGGTGACCGTATCCGGCGCAGGCTCCACGTGGACCAACACCGGAACCATCCAGATCGGCGCCCTGAGCACGGGCACGGTTACCGTCGAAAACGGCGGTACGCTGAACAGTGGTGGCGGCGGCTCCGTCGGATTGTCCGCCGGCTCGGTTGGTACGGTGACGGTGACCGGCCCGGGTTCCATTTGGAACAACACAGGCGCCGGGCTCAACATCGGCAGTTTTGGCACGGGAACACTCACCATTGCGGACGGTGGGATGGTCATCGATAGTACCCTCTTCGTCACCAACATAGGCAGCGGTGCAGGCTCGCGCGGTACCGCGACGGTTACCGGCGCGGGCTCCCTTTGGAGCGAAATTGCGGGAGTTAACATTGGCAATTCGGGCACCGGCACGCTCACGATTGCGGATGGTGGCGTCGTTGCCGCGCCCAATATTGTGATCGCGGCGAATGCTGGCGCGATCGGTACACTCAATATCGGCGCTGGCGCGGGCGATCCGGCGGCCGCGCCCGGCACGCTCACCGCATCGAGCGTCGTCTTCGGCAACGGTGCCGGTACGATCAACTTCAATCACACATCCGTCGACTACGTATTTTCCTCCGCGATCACTGGCAATGGTACCGTCAATGTGTTCGCCGGCATCACCACGTTCACAGCTGGCAACGGCTACGGCGGCTCGACGAACGTCAACGGAGGCACCTTGCGGGCCGGCGCGCTAAACACGTTCAGTCCGAATTCGCCAGTGACGGTCGCGGGCGGGGGAACGCTCGATCTCAACGGCTTCAACCAGACCATTCCCGGCCTCATCAATGCTGGCCTGGTGAACATGGGCACGGGCACCGCCCCGGGCACGCTCTTGACGACGAGCAGCTACATCGGGGCTGGCGGAACGATCGCGATGAACACGTTTCTCGGAGCCGACGGTTCGCCGTCGGACAAGCTTATCATCAACGGCGGCAGCGCGATCGGCAATTCCTTCTTGCGCATCACCAATGCGGGCGGCCCCGGCGCCGAGACGGTGGCGAATGGCATTCCAGTGGTACAGGCGACCAACGGCGGCACCACGGGAGTCGGTGCATTCGCGCTTGCCGGCGAGGTGCGTGGCGGCGCCTTCGACTATTTTCTCTTCCGTGGTGGCGTCGACCCCAGCAATAGTCCCAACGACTGGTTCCTCCGCTCGACCTTCACCATTGGGCCGCCGATCGAGCCGCCGATCGAGCCGCCGCCGATCCTGCCGCCCGAGCCACCGGTGACGGGACCGCTGCCGCCGGGCGTCTTTCCGATCATCGGACCGGAGATTGCCACCTACGGCGTGGTCCAGCCGATCGCCCGGCAATTGGGAATGACGACGCTCGGCACCTTGCATGAGCGCACCGGCGATACTTCGCTAACCGCTATTACGGGCACGCCATGCGTATCCGGCGGCGGCACCCCGGACGGGATGCCGCGCAAGACACCGGTGAAAGCGCCGACCGATTGTCTGAACGCCGGCTCGGAGCCTTCGGTCTGGGGCCGGGTCCTCGGGCAACAGATCGACAATCATTACCGCGCCTTCGCCGATCCGCGCGCCGCCGGCCAGTTGCTGGGCTTCCAGAGCGGCATCGATCTGTGGCGCGGCGAATGGATGCCGGGTCATCGCGATGCGGCGGGCATTTATGTCGGGTATGCCAATGCCAACGTCGATGTGAGCGGTCTCGTCACCAACGAGGCGGCGACGGGCTATACGCTTCGTCACACCGGCGGTCTCAATCTCGATGCGTGGTCGGGCGGGGCCTATTGGACGCATTACGGCCCGGGCAACTGGTATCTCGACGCGGTGGCGCAGGCGACGCACTATCAAGGCGCGGCGTCCACGCAATTCGCCAGACTTGATACCTCCGGCTTCGGCTTCCTCACGTCGCTGGAGACCGGGTATCCGATCCATCTGCCGGTGTTCGGCCCGGGCTTCGTGCTGGAGCCGGAGGCGCAGATCGTCTGGCAACATGTATCGTTCGACGACGCCAATGACGGCTTGGGTCAGGTCGCGCTGGGCACGACGTCAGGCGCAAGTGGGCGGATCGGCCTGCGCGGCAAATGGACCATCGCCGACGGCAACGGGCAGGTGTGGCAGCCTTATGTGCGCGCCAATCTGTGGCGGGACTGGGGGGCGCAGGCGACGGCGGTGTATTCCGGTGTTGATCTGGTGCCGCTACTGGAACGGGCTACGCGCCTGCAACTGGGCGGTGGCCTGAGCGTGAAGATCAACACCAATGTCAGCTTCTACGCCAACGCCGACTACCAGTTCGCTGTCGGCGACACTGATGGCGGCCAACGCGATGGCATCCGCGGAGCCGCTGGCGTGCGATATACGTGGTGAATTTGACCAGCGGACTTTCGCCGAAGGCAAGCGCTGATGGGATGCAACTACTTCCGGGTTTGGCACGCTTGAGAGATGTCGGCCGACCCGGGGACGTCTGTTTATAGACCGGACCTGAGCGGCGCGCCGTCGAACTGACGTGATTGACCCGAAAAGGACATCAGGCCGAAAGCTCGGTGGCAACCTGCTACGCAGCGGCTTCAATCGGCAAGACAACTTCAAAGATCGTTCCTACCGAACGGTTCGCAGACGCCTGAAGCATCCCACCGTGGGACTCGATGATCGAACGGCAAATCGTAAGCCCAATGCCGGTCCCGGTGGGCTTCGTGCTGAAGAACGGCTCGTAGATACGGCCCTTGTCCTCCTCACCTATTCCGGCACCGGAATCCGCAATGGAGACCACAATCTGGTTCGAGGCTTGAATGACATTCGACCTGATCCGCAACGCCCGAGAAAGTTCGGGCGTGTTGTGCATGGCTTCGATCGCGTTCATAATCAAATTCTGCAAGACTTGCTGCAATTGGCCTCGATCAGCGAACACCTGCGGGAGTTGGTTGTGCAGCTCCATCGAGACCGATACGCGATGAGCTCGCAATTCGATTTCAGTGGTTGTAAGCGCCTCCTGAACGAGGCCGTTTACATCAAGCCATGCTCTCCCGTGGCTATCCTTCTTGTACATGGACCGGATGCCGCTGATCACTGCGCTCGCGCGGTGACTGTCGTCGGCCACGCACTGCAACGCGACACGCACCTCGTCAAGGTCGGGCGTCGCCCCAGTGAGACAAAGCAAAGCCGTTTCGGTATTGAGGGCGATTGCTCCCAGAGGCTGGTTGATCTCGTGCGCTATTGAAGCGGCCATCGCGTCCATGGCGACCTGCCGCGCCTCGCCGGCTGCACGCCGTCTCAAGGTCGATCGGGCTAGATTGGCATAAAGTGTTGTCGTCTCCGAAAGCAGAACAATCAACAGGACGATTGCGGCAATGAGTGAGTACATCCGGCTTCCATACCAGCCGAGGGTATAGCGGGATGTAACGAGCAGAGTACCGATGATAATTTCGACCAGCCAAGCAACACACATGACCTTGAGCCACAGATCGAGCACCGATCTCCCGCGCCTCCACAGCAGCACAAGTGCGATGATGATCGGCAAGAGGAGACAACAGCTAAAAATCAAGAGCGAAATCGAGACATTGACCTGTCGGGCGTTGGACTGGATCGTCGGGAGAAACGGGTCGCCCAAAATCACCAACGAAGCCATTGCGCATACCAACGCGATTACGATCCCTGCGCTCCAGCCGATAACAACCGACGCGGAGCCGCGCTGAGCCGGGTCTATTTTTCGATCCACATCTTTCAGCATCGCGTACGCAATGACAGCGAGGGGCAATCCCAGATGCCAGCACCAATAAAGGTACGACGGTGTCTGCAACCCTGCGCCGAGCAGACCCGTGGGCGCATACACCCCCGGAAATGAGAGCGCATAGGGAATGACAATGAGCGCGCTGTAAAGATAACCGCTCGCGAGTATCAGAAGCCCACGCTGACGCACGATGGAAAACTGAGCATACAACAGTACCGCGGTGATGAGGTCGTTGATTGTGATCGCTGTTTGAAGGACCGCAACCGAAGGGGTGATGGGTGGCAGCAAAATGTCCTTGAGGGGCAGCGTTACCGCGAACGCAATGAGGAGGACGGCGATAACAGCGAGCGCAAGACGAACATGCGTCTGAGATGGCGGAAGGTTCGCCAAAAGCAAGGAATGTTCGTCCGTGGTGCCGCGCGTGTCCAAAAAGTGCCTCAACAAATGTCGTCTCTAAAGGGAACTTACTCGATTTCGGCAAAGTCTGCATCTTTGCTGACATACCTTGAGTTACCCGAGAGGGGATTTCCGTTGTTGGCACTTCTGAGACAGGTGGCGATGTCCGCTTGAGGTCAGCTTTCAGGGGTAGAGCAGAAGTCCGACTTGGCCGCCGGCAGGGCAGCGATTGACCCAAAACGGACTTTGGGTGCCCTTACGGCCAATTGCTGGGCAATCGATTTCAGCTGTAGGATCAGGGAAGCCCCACCCGTGTGGAGGATACGTCATATGATTAGAACAATCACTGTTGCGTTTGTTTTGACGCTCGCATCATCGGCACAGGGGGCGAGCGCCATCGAATTGCGGCCTGCCGACGGCCTGGCGGATCATCCATTCGATATGGTGGAATTCGCGGCGCCTGACGGAGTGAACAAGAATCAATGGCGACAAATCAAGGCCGATATTTTGTCGGAGCTGCCCAAATTGACAAAATGCCGGGCGAACCTCGACGAATGCACATCGACCAGTCGGAAATTTGCAGAGCTCGTGAAGGAAGCCGAAAGTCAGGAAGGTCTTGCAAAAATTGCACTGATCAACGCGGTCATCAATGCCTTGATCGATTATGAACCCGATAGGAGCCAATGGGGCGTTGCGGATCAATGGACTGCGCCATTTGACAACAAAAAAGGCGCTTTCGAAACCGGGCATGGTGACTGCGAGGACTACGCCCTCGCCAAATACGTGGCCCTCCGGCAAGCTGGAGTGCCTTCCGATGATGTGCGCATGGTGCTCGTCCATGACTATGCGGTCCGCGTCGATCATGCCATTCTCGCCGTCCGGTATGACAAGCGGTGGCTGATCCTCGACAATCGTTGGGACAAACTGGCCGAGGATAACGAGCTGAAGCAATTGAAGCCACTTGCCATCGTCGACGCCGCTGGCGCTACGTTGTTGGCTAAGCAATTCACCTTGAATAGCAAGCTCGCGCCTGCAGCGGTGCCAGAGCGACGAGATCTGCGATAACGCCGTCGCGCGTCGATCAGGGCGTCGATTTCGCGCCGTGACGGGGAGTATTATGAAGCAAGCTTCGATCGCCGCAATCGCCGCGATGCTGCTGACATTTTATGCAGTTTCGTTTCCAATCGTTGCTTTTGCGCAGACGGGAAAAACCACACCATCCCGACCGTCGTCCACCCAGACCTGTAGAGCATGCGTGCTGGATCTCAGTTCGTGTCTTCGCCAATGCAACGAAAAGACTAGCTCTACTTCTGACAGGCTGAGGTGCGTCAATACGTGCACCGAAAAGCAGAGATGTGTCAGAGGGGTTACTTGTACGCCCAACAGTTCATGAAGGTTGAACTGTTATGAAAAGCAGCCAGTTCAACTGCAAGAAAGGTTCCCGATGTCACTGCTTCCCCAAGATGGACGAGGCGGTCGAATGAGGAGCGGCTTGTCCGCTGTTGGCACGTCCGATGCGCAATTTGATACTAGGCCGCTGCTTTTTTCAAACATGGCTACTGCGGTCGGGAACGGGCCAGTACCGGTCAGGGGTGCTGACCTGTCTCGATCCTCAAGGCCTGTTTGAAAATGAAAGTGGCCAAGTTTGGATTTAAGATCAGGCAAAGGGCAGACGGAGGCCTGTGAGGGACTATCAAACCTCACTCGAAAAGCTCCGAACGGACTCAGCCGAATGCAGGCTGATTAGTGATCTTGCTATACCACGCGAAGCGGGAACTATTCGATAGGTTGTCCCTGCATCTGAGCAGCCTCGTCGATCAGGTTCAGCTTGCCATGATCGAAGCGTCGAAGCCAAAATAAAGGTTCGGAATGGCGCAGAGACTTGTAAGTTAGTCCCTATCATCGCCCGTCCCCGGCCTTTATCGATGACTGAGAGAGAGTGCACTTGCTCCCGCCCCGACTTTGCGGTGAGCCCATGTGTAACCCCAGAGCAAACCAAATCGTTTAATTAAAAATGACCACTTAACGGTGAATTCAATATTGACCTTCAGGACAATTACAGCGCGATAGTTCGCCGCTTACTAGGACATGGAAGTTCGACAAAGTACGAGATCGACGCGGCAACATACGGATGGGACTGCCGATGATCAAACCTTACCAAAGAGGCTTATTGTTCTTTGAAGGCGGCCGAGAATTGCGCGTACTGGCTTATAACGCTAGCCGAGCCAGCGCAGTAGTTCATGCAGATGGGCTAGGCCTTCTTCCGATACGATTTTACATCACGTTCGACCACTTTCTTACAGTTGGAAAATGCCGCCTCGCATGGAGGTGGCAGGACGATATGGGTGTCGTATTTGAAAGATGGCTAGATATCGGCCAGCGTAAGGTACTCGACCAAGCAGCTGGCGACGGCTATCAGCGGCAGAGATAACGTTGCGCGAACAACCGCAGACTTCGCAGCATCACATCGCAGCATATTCAAGTGGGATCAGCCATGAGCGTGTGTCCGCCAGTTCTTAATGGCATCTACGACACTGGCGGCCTGATCTCCGGGGAGCGTTCGAAGCTCTAATAAAGCGGGAGTCACGCTAAATGTCTCAGCGGCTTTCACCGGCGTCGGATCGGACTAGACGTCAAGGATCCGTCAATCAGAATGGCAGGTCATTCCGACGCGCCTTAGTCTGATGAGCCTTAGAATGAATTTTACACAATCGAAAGATGAGCGTCTTCTAGCGTTCTACGAGAACGTTCGTCGTCAGGTCGAGCACGACAAGAATACGGGCGGACGACGTCGGTTCGCCGGAAGGCGTGAAGCAATATGCCGAGCGTCTTCGAGAGGAAATGGACCGGCGACGTTTGCGTTACGATCGCATCGAGTGGCCGTAGGTTTCATCCCGACACGGCGCGGCCAACAAGCAGACTCAGATCATTGAGTTGTGCGGAGTGCACGATCAAGGCCCACCGCCAGCGGGTGATGGAAAAAATGCAGGTCCAATCCGTCGCCGAACTAGTTTTCTGGCCGGCTGGGTAGGTGTTTTCGACGGCACGTCCGACAGCCGACAGACGGCACTAGTCGAGTTGCTATTGACCGATGGTACAATAGTATATCGAGAGTGGGGGGAGTATAGAACCTGTCTGCCGAACCGGCTTGACTGGGGTCGGCTTGTTTTCAGTCCATTGCAAAGTGTGCGTTGACCCCACTGGCCAGGGACAGAGAGCTTTTGTCACATAAAAATTTAGTCCTTGTCGTCGATGACGACGTTGCAATGCTGCGGAGTACGGCTCGACTGCTGCGGCAGTACGGTTACACATGCTTGCCGTTTTCTTCGGCGGAGGATTTCGCAAACCACACGTGTTTCGACGAGGCGGTCTGCGTTCTTCTCGACATCAACTTGGGCGATATTTCAGGCATCGAAGTGCGGCTCCGTCTCAAGGCGGCCGGCAACTCGGTACCGGTTATCTACATGACTGGGAACGACAGCCCTACCGTCCGTGCGGCTGCGCATCAATCCGGGTGCCTCGCCTGCCTTACAAAGCCGTTCTCGGCGAACTCGCTGATGGAGCCGCTCGGGAGAGCTTTGGCTGCCTGACGCTGCCTTGACCATTGAGTGCTGCTTCTCGCCGGCGGGCGTTCACGTCTGATCTTGGCAACGCGCGGAGCAAGGGGACCGTGCGCTGGTCACCCCGGAATTTCTGATCCGAAGTGGACACTGACGATGGCCGACGAGTGGCCGAGCGTCTATGCCGATACTGCGAGCGCGCCGCGATTCAATCCTCCGAGCGCATACTCGCTTCATCAGCAGTTCCCGTAAGGCTGGCACCGCACCTGATCATGATGTGCGAGGCCGTCCGGGATGCGTTGGCTGCCAACGACACGGTCGAGCGTCAGGGCAGTGGTCCGAAATTCTAGGTCCACGACACCTCGGATTGGAAGAGGCACGCGTCGGATTCTAGTGGCCGAAATGCTCGGGGGCACGGTTTTCAGTGTGATCGAGTGGTACGAGGGGACAGGAGAATCTGCCTTCGGCCAATGACGCCTCTCACTTGCCGCTCAGAAGGACCAGTCCGTTCCGAGGGTGAAGATGCCGCTGGGCTTCAGCTGCAAGCCGACGTTGTCCAAAACGACATCGATCCATGCGGCGAGATTGGGTGCGTCGGGCCGCACGGCAATGGCGAGCTGGTCCTTCTGCCCACCCACTAGGCAAAGCTTGAGCGTGATGCGGGCTGCCGGGTGCCGGGCGAACAACTCGCGCACCCCGATCTCGCCGCCCAGACCGGCGAGTAGCCTGCCGGTTTCCAAGGCGTTCTGGAGTTCCCTTTCGGTGTCGAAGACCACCGGATTGATGTTTTTGTCCTGATTGTGCAGCGCCTGTTCATAGACGCCGCCGCGCGTGACGCCGAGCCCACCCGGCCGCGCAGCGAGTGCCGCCGCATCGGCTGGCGTTTCCGGACAGGCAATATTTTGCTGCAAAGCACGTACCCGGTTTAACGCAACAGCTGCCGACTGGGTCAGGTACGGGCGCGAAAAGCGCACCGCTTGTGCCCGCTCAACGGTCCGCGTAACTGAAGACACCGCCACGTCCACTTCGCCAGCAGCGACCTGGGCCACCAGTTCATCGTGCGTCGTGGCAGTGCGCACAAACTGAAGCTTGACCCCCAGGCGCCTCGCCAGGCCGATGGCCATGGCAACCTCGATGCCAACAGGCTGACCGTCGCCTCCGGTAACCAGCAGTGGCGGAATGTCCTTCGCGACAAGCCCGACGCGAAGCGCGCCGCGCTCCTGCACCTGGCGGATATCGGCAAAGCTCGAAAGCGCTGCCGCTGAGGATGGCACCGGCGGCAGTATCGCCAATGCAAGCAATGCGCCCGTCACCCACATCCGCCACGGTTTCGCATTCATGCGGTTTTCCCCGGCTTCGCCGTGATGACGGTCAGAGCGGCCGTACCCAGCACGGTAAGCAGCGAGACCAGCGGTGCTACCACGGGCTGTGTGGTCGCCAGTACCACGACCGCCAGCGCGTCGGGGATCTGCGCATTCAACAGGATCGGCGCAAGGATCGGCACCAGTGCCGGGCCTCCTCCAACTGCCGCGGCGCCCGAGATCAGGCAGGAAGCCGCGACGATGACGATCGCAGCCGTGCCAAGAGAAACGCCGTAGACCTGCGCAAGAAAAATGACGGTAAAGGTCAACAGCAGCACTTGGCCGTGCTGGTTGGCGAGGACGCCAAACGGCGTGACCGTGTCGACGACGCGGCGGTCTACGCCGAACCGTTCCTGCAGCGCTTCGATCGCGGAACACAGTGCGGCCAGGGGGTTGTCGGTAGCAAAAGCAATGACAAGGGGCTGGCCGAGATCGGACAGTACCCGCCAAGGCGCCTTGCGGCATACGATCGACAGAACCGCCGTCAGCCCGGCTACCGCCACCAGTCCCGCTAGGTAGAAATAGCCGACGTAGCGTACGAGCGCGACCAGCAAGTCCCTATTGGCCTCCGCCACGTGAGCCGCGCCGAGCGCGAAGAGGCCAAGCGGTAGCGGGATCAGTACCCAATGAAAAATGGTCGCAAATGCCTCATAGAGGGCATTCAGAATCCGCAGCGTATCGTCCGCGCCGGGAGACTTCACGACGCCGAGCGCCAGTCCGAGCAGGACACAGAAAAAAACGATGCTGATGAACTCCGCCCCCGATAGCGCAGCGAAGATATTGGGCGGCACCATGTCCTGCAGGAAAGCCATAATCGGACCGCCGGATTGGACCGCAGGCTCGCTGGCGAGCTGCTGGCCGAGCGCCGCGGCAGTGCTCTCGCCGAGCCTTTCGCCTGGGGTGTGAGCGACGCACACCAACACCGCCGCCGCGGCTGGAATCAGCAGCAGCAACAAATAAGACAAAGCCATTCGCGAGAAGACCGCGCGGGTCGTCTCGTTGCGCAACATCTGTCCGATGCCCCAAGTGAGCGCCGTCACGAGGATGGGCAACATGCTCATCGATAGCAGGGCGACGTAAAACTTCGCGAACGGCACCAACGCGTGGGCCGGCCCGGGCCGAAAGAATCCAAACAGCAGCCCGGACACGACCCCCACGATAATGGTCGCCGGATGCGCGACGATTTTCAGGACGTGACGCAGCAATTGATTGCCTTTGACGATTCGCGGAGGCGCGAGTCCGCCCGTAGGACAGCGGAGACGCCATCCCAGGGTGGGACCTTGATTTAAGTCAACACTGTCGTCTCCTTGTACAAAGCAGACCAACCGATTCTGTCTGTCGATGTCCGATAACAAGGGCAGACCTGAAGCCGCTGACCGACCGAACCCGCGCGATTGCGCGAAGCGGACTCGATAATCTGCCGCGTGGTCTTTTCGGCTATTGCTCTTTCGTATCGTTCGACGGCGAGTTGTTCAAATGTGCGGCGTGCGACATGAACTCTTCAAATACGCGCGCGGCGTCTTTGACTTGATGGCATAGGAAGCTGTCGACGGATCTTCGTGTGCCCTGTGAGGCCGCCTCAGTATAATCCCGGTGTCGCTGGCGTGGCCGGTGTAGCGGCAGCTTGGGCTTCAGCCTCCGATGTCGTCAGAACTGCAGCCGAAGCGACAAGTCCAAGTGTAGCCGCGTATCCAAGAAAAACGAGCATTACGCCGCTCGATTGGGCTCCGAACCCTCATCCATTTTCATGCTCCCGGCTTTCTACCCCGAGACATATCACCTAACGTCGAGAGCCTAGTTCTTGATCCAGATCAACCGGCCCATGGCAGCATGTCAGCGGCGTCACCATCGACAGGACCGCTCGCAAACGGTTCAAGCACTTGGCCGGCGTCAAGCCACGCCTGAATTTCCGCCGACGGAACTGCCCTTCTCGGCAGGTGGGGAATGATGGTGCCGGCGGTGACGATTAATCCACCCTCGAATTTGGTTCGCGCAAAATCCATAGCTTCTGCTTCGGTTTTAAACGTCTTGGTTAGGCGGGGACTCCGCCGTTTTATCACGGTTTTACTCCTTGGCACTTCGAAAGAGACAAACCAAGTCTGATCGCCGATCCGCTCGGCACGGAGGTTGGTGCTCGTCATGATGACCTCGTGTTGAACTCCGCCGCCTGCGCGCAGTAGGACAGGACAAGCCTCGATATTACCTCCGGATGTTCGTGCGCCTTTCGGGGCAAATTTCCTATTGCCCCAAAGGACAGCTGCGCGAAAACGGATGAAAAATGTCTAGGAAGTTTGTTGGCTACCTAGTTCGCAAGGCCCCAACTCGCTCCGCAAGGGACACGAGTTCCACCAGGGTTTGAACCTGCATTTTCTCCATCACCTTGTGGCGATGGGCCTTGATCGTCCGCTCGGTGCCGCCCAACGCGTGAGCTGCCTGCTTGTTTGTATTGCCGCGAATGACAAGTTCGAACACTTGCCGCTCGCGCGGCGTCAATGTTGCGATACGAGCGTGAACAGCATCCAGCATCCCCGTCAGGCTACATGAATTTCGGTGGCGCGCGAAGGCCTGTTCAATTGCACGAAGAAGGTCGTCTGATGTCACGGGTTTAGTCAGAAAGTCGCTCGCACCCGCCTTGATCGTCTGCACCGTGGTTTTGATGTCGGGATGAGCGGTGAGGAATATGATCGGTAGTGTCGAGCCGACTTCGCCTAACCGCTTCTGTAGTGCGGGACCGTCCATGCCAGGTATCCGCACATCGATCAGGATGCAGCTTGGGACACTTTCCTGCGGCAGGCGATCCAGAAATAGTTGAGCCGACGCATAGGTCACAACCTCGTAACCGGCATGTCGCAAACGACGTTCCATCGCCGTCCGGAAGGAAGCGTCGTCATCAACAATGTAAACAAACCCCGACAAGTATGCCTGCCTCTCCCCGGGAACAACTTTAGGTTAGGCTATTCCGCCACGCACGACCGTGGCTGGGGCACAACAGCGCCCTTTTGGATTATGACGGCAATGTGATGGACTGATGGCTGTTGCATGGCGCTGGAACCAAGAGGTGATTTTGCGGAGCGCAGCAGCAGGACATAATCGTTTTATGCGACCGGAGAGGCTTGGATGCGCGACAGTCAAAACGATCACGCAGGCACTTTGCTCCGGCGATTCATCATTAAGACTCACGCGGTAGTTCGATGCGGTCGAGCGCGGTATCGGCCGGCGGTAGCGGGTCGACGAGTTGTTTCCCGGGTGCTTCGCACTCTGTGGCGTAAAGTTTTGGTACCGAAAACTCTTTGGGCAGCCACACGGCCGTCCTCGCGCTAAGCGCCCGAGAACACCGGCGCCGACAGCCCCAGCGGTCGCGAAAGGTCTTGGCCTTGTCCTTTTGATCCAGATCAATCTGGATCGGCAATGGTTGCCCAGCTTGTGTCGGTCGGAGATCCATTCGGATACTGCGAAAGGTGACCGGAAAATGCTCTGGCCGCATCATCGTGGTTTGTGGGGGATGCAATGGTTCAAATGGCCGTTGAAACGAACAAGGTTTCCCCGCACCATTCGAGACATAGCCGCGCTGCGCTGAGTTTGGCTGCTCTTGGCGTCGTTTATGGCGATATCGGCACAAGCCCGCTCTATACGCTCAAAGTCGTGCTCGGCGCCGCGAGCGAGCATCCCGCGCCGGAGGCCGTTCTTGGCTCGGTGTCGCTGATTGTATGGACCCTCATCATCATCACGACGGTCAAGTACATCATCCTGGCGCTCCGGGTGGACAATGAAGGCGAAGGTGGCGTTCTCGCATTGATGGCGCTGCTGAGCCGGAAGCCGGGACGGCGCCTCGTCCTGCTCATCGGAATGTTCGGCGCGGCGTTGGTGTACGGCGACTGCGCCCTTACACCGGCGATCTCGGTGCTGTCGGCACTGGAGGGGGTGGACGTCATCGCACCTGAACTCGACCGCTTCGTCTTGCCGGGGGCCGTGGTCATTCTCGCCGCATTGTTCGCCGTGCAACAACGCGGGACGGCGGTGCTCGGCAGATTCCTCGGACCGATCATGGCGATCTGGTTCACGGTGCTGGCTTTGCTCGGCCTGTGGGGAATTGCGCAATACCCGGCGGTGTTATGGGCGCTTAATCCGACGCTGGGCCTGCAGTTCCTGTTTTCCGGCGGCGGCAACGTCATGCTGGTGCTCGGCGGCGTGTTTCTTTGCGTCACCGGAGCGGAGGCGCTCTATGCCGACCTCGGCCATTTCGGCCGGGCGCCGATCCGGCTGGGCTGGTGCGTGGTGTTCCCGGCGCTGGTTCTGAACTATGCGGGGCAGGCGGCGATCGTGCTGGCCAACGGGAAAGTCGAGGGAAGCCTGTTCTTCCATCTCTGCCCTGCGCCGGTGCTGCTGTTGCCATTGGTCATACTCGCCACGATTGCGACTGCCGTCGCGAGCCAGGCGGTCATCACCGGTGCGTTCTCGATGACACGCCAGGCGATCCAGCTCGGCTGCCTGCCGCGGCTGCGGATCGTTCAGACGTCGGCCGCGGGATTTGGCCAGATCTATGTGCCCTCGGTGAACTGGTTACTGATGATTGCAACGCTCGCGCTTGCCGTCAGCTTTCGAACCTCGGAGAACCTGGCCGCTGCCTATGGAATAGCTGTCTCGGCGGACATGGTGCTGACCACCTTCCTTCTTTCGATTGCCTTGCGCGAGATTTGGGGCTTGCCGCTGTCGGCGGCGATCGCAATTGGTGTCGGGTTTGCCTCGGTGGAGGGAGCCTTTCTGTCAGCCAACATGTTGAAGTTCGCCGACGGCGGATGGGTGCCGGTGCTGTTTGCCGTGATCCTCTTCGCGGTGATGCGGATATGGCAAGCCGGCAGCGCCGCGGTGCAGACATTGGCGGATGAAATGCAGATTCCGATTGGCGATATCATCGCGCAAATCGACCGGGGTGAGATTCGGCGCGTGCCGGGCACTGCCGTGTTCGTGGCACGCGTCACGCGCGATATCCCGCCGCTCGTGGTCTGGCATCTCAGACATATTCGCGCGCTCCACGATTCGATCGCGATCCTGAACGTTGTCACCGAGTTGGTCCCCTACGTCTCAGAGGATGACCGGCTGGAGGTGCGACAGATCGCTCCGCAAGTGTGGCGGGTCCATGCGCATTACGGTTTTATGGAGCAGCCCGATCTTGCAGCTTTGGTGCAGCGATCACGCGCGAGCCGCAACGCGGTCGATGCCTCCGAAGTGACCTATTTCATCGGGCGGGAAACGGTCGTCAGGCGCAAGGATGGCAAGGCGGTGCCGTGGCTGGTCGAGGCTGTGTTCTCGTTCATGTTACGCAACTCGAGCGAGGTGATCGACTACTACCACCTGCCGAGGGATGAGGTTGTCGAGATCGGGCGACAATTTGCGATTTGACGACGGCGAGACGCCGAGTTCCCAATACTGAGTACCAAAGCTTACGGCTTCATCATGTCACTACTGACATGTTCAGATTTCCAGCGGAATGTCTCCTCAGAAAGCGGACGTGGCGCGGACAATTGGTCAGACAGTGGCGGCTCGCGTCTAAAATCATCCAAGCCGAAACACGCCAAGTTCATTGATTTAGATCAACGCGTCTTCAAGCTCGTTGAGTCCGTAATGAACGTCGACGCAAAAGGGACCGTAGCTCATTTGCTGCGCCGTCTTCAAATGTTTGGTGGACGCCGATTGATCGGCATCTGCACCGGGGGAATCGTTACATGAGCGATCTACCCAATAGGAGCCGTGTGGCTGACCGCGCGCCGGCCTGCGATTATCCCTTCGTCCTGATTGACGAGGTCCGTCCACCACCGCGCATCCAGATTGCGCGTGAGCGATTGCTGATGTGCCGGCTCTATATCGGGCTGATCCGTAGCTTGAACGACGATTATGGCTCGGATTTCGTCGGGCACAGCGAAAGTTGTACTAACCGCACCATCGGTATCTACGTGTTTCTCAGGACTATTATGTGCAAGCCCGCGCGCGCTACCACGATTGCGCAGACGCTCAAGATTCCGCACGTCACTGTGAACAGGCGGCTGCAGGAATTGATCAAGCACGGCTATGTTGAGCGAGTCGGCAATGCCTATCGAATGACCGACAGGGTCGACATACGCGATTTGCAACGCAAGCTCGAACGCCGGATAGAGTTGATCATCGAGACAGCGACCGAACTATCGAAGCTCAAGGCCGCGCAGGTTTAATGCGCCGTCGAACCAGGGTGTCAGCGCGATACAAAAGGGAGAGCGAAACGTGGCGACAGGTACCGTAAAGTGGTTCAATCCAAGCAAGGGATATGGGTTCATCCAACCCGACGGTGGTGGCAAGGACGTATTCGTGCACATCTCGGCGGTGGAGAAGGCAGGCCTAAGCAGTCTCAACGAGGGCGCCAAGGTAAGCTATGAAGTCGTCGCCAACCGCGGCAAGGAGTCGGCAGAGAACCTAAGGGTCGGCTAGGTCCTCGCGCGTGCGATAAGACAGTAGAATGAAGCCGACTTGCTGGCACGGCCTTTTGGTGTGGGTATCATCTAATGCTGCATGCCGTGTGGCGCTCGATCGATCGGCAATTAGCATGGCGCGGGCCTGCGCCCAAACGGCTCTGCTTGCGCAGCGTGTAAGCTATACTGCTCTGTGTTCGATAAAGCTCGTCACGCGCCGTGGCAGGCAACCTGGACCGCCTTGGTCGCGTTGGCGCTCAACGAGACCCACCACGCGCGGCCTGACGGAAATCGGCAGCGATCGCATGCATAATATCATATCGCGGACTTCGTTTCGTCCGATCCTCTCGCCTTTGAGAGGCTTGGCGAGATAAACGCGCTGGAGGCGCCGCTTCTCCCGCTCGGCGCAGGGCAGCTTATCAGCTAGCGTGAATGGGTGTTACTCGCCATTGGCAGCTGCCTTTTGTAGTCGCGCCGTTGGTTGCACGTTGTGCGTTTTCATGAAAGTGGGCTCTCGCCCGTGAGCCCACTGACAGAATAAGGAAGGCCCGCCCTCTGGTACCTACAGCGCTGGCGGGGGGCCTTCCACGCCGGCTCGGGGTTGAGGTCGAACCAACGCATAACTTGAACCACGGCCGGTGCAGAAAGTTCCGCCATGCTGAACGCCGGCCGAGATTTTCAACGCACAAATCCCGCCACGACGGAACACAGCTATTTGGTCCTGTTTAGCTTTCGCCTTCCCCCTTGGAGGTCTTTGGTCTCGGAATTAGCCGCGTCCCGGGACAGCGCCTCTATGACGCCGATCCACGCCGGCATTGTCGGCCAACCGCGTGCCGGTGCCCAGGTCAACATCTCTCTGCCACCGTCGTGACTGTCGGCAAATTACGCTCGGATCTGGGATTAGTTTGGCGAAATTCTCGGTTGTCCCAGAGACCTTGATCTATCTCGAGCCGCCGAGCGGCCAGCCCGTCAGGATGCTTCCGCTGTCTTGAACAGATGCGGGTTTGCAACAAACTGGATTGAAGGTCCGAATGCGCCGGGTTGGCAATATCTCACATTGACAAATCCGATGAAATCCAAACGTTCTCGCGCTTCAGCGGCATGCTTGAGGTTGGTCTTCGGGCTGAAGACACTGGTGGTTAAACGAACGACCACGTGAGACCTTGCAATTTGAAACGCCCGCAGAGAGATTTAATGCCTGTGTTGCGTCGACGGGTTAAGCCGGCAGGTTACGAGCAGACATCGAGCAGGCGGGGCAGTCGTTTTTCTCACGGTGACGGGCGGAGCGGCGGCGGTAAATTTATGCATTGATTGCCCCTGACAGGAAGCGTTGGAACCAGCTGTCGGATATTCGACCATCCGCGCGCTAATTCTGATTGTCGGGTGCAGGACAGATGGAATAGCAGAGAGGGTCTTTCATTTGTGGGAACGTCGTCGCCCAAATTCGTTAAAGTTGTACATTTAACCGCAATTACGTTCTTGTCCTTTGGGACAGTTACAGCCCGATACCCTTGGCGTTTATTAGATCATGAAGTCAGCGCGGCGACATATCGGGGATAGCCGATCATCAGATAACCGGCCCACGGATGGCCTTTCTTTGGAGGGAAGCGCAACTGCGCTGGCTACGACGTCAGCCAAACTTGCGCACGACTGCATTCAGATGGATTGGGATCTGCCGATGGATTTCTACGTCACGTTTGACGACTTTCTCATGATCTAATTTTTTGGGGATTTTCCGATGTTTGAACGTCGAGCCCTGGAACGCATTGAAATCAACAGGCCCGCGTTGCTCCATGTTGATGGTATTCGCGGCTGTCATCCCTGCCTTGTGGTGAATTTTCACCGTGACGGCGCCATGCTTCATTCATTAACGCATCACACTGCCGCCTTCAAATTTGACCTGTCATTAGATGGATTCAAAACGACAAAGCTTTGCCGAGTGGTGTGGCGGAACGGAAATACCTGCGGCGTCAGTTTTGTCGATCAAAGTGACGTTCGCGCAGCGAACGGCGCGTCCTGAACCATGGGCGCGGATCGGCGCAATGCAACAATACCGTCTCATTGCACGCTGATGCTGCCGCGCAGCACGGCCTAAACCGGCTCGCCGACGATATGGTCGCTTCCTCAGCGGCGGCGCGGTCCTGACGCCGTTTCTGGCGCTGGTAGCGCCGGCGCAGCCGCTTGCCGAACTGCTCGGCGCTCTCGCATTTCAACTCCGCTTGACGAGGAAGCGCAGACATTCCGCAGCCACCGTGGCACGTCCGCCTAGTCCCTCGGGTAGCGGGGACCTTCTGAGAGCGTGAATTGATGGGGACCGCATCTTTCGAGGAGCGTGCGCCATTGTGCCGACGCTGCGCGCCGGTCACCGATAGCGTCAGCCGGATCTTGGGTGAGGGACGTCATTTGGTGCATTCTTAGAAAAATTTTGCACAGGTATTGTAGCTCCAGCGGATCGGGACACAGACAAAGACACATCAGTCTCACCTCGTTGATTTATCGGCGCTTTTTAGGTACTTATTTTCCCTTGCGCAGGGAAGGCCGGTGTGATTCCGCCAAACCTGTATGCTCATGTGCAGCATTTTCTATGCACATCGCACATGAGACCGCGGGTGCGGCGCGCACCCGGTCTTCCCTGCGCCCTCTGATTCGAGAGGGCAAGGTTGATTGCAAAACTTCGGGCAGATGATGCCGCGAGAACGCGAGATTGTATTCAGACCTTATCAGCGTCATTGCGAGGAGCGAAGCGACGCGGCAATCCATCTTGCGGCGAGAAAGAAGACTGGATTGCTTCGCTGCGCTCGCAATGACGACGGCGGGTTACGACTCCGCCTCGATCAACCCGCCCTCGGCAACCAACGCGCCAATCTCGCTCTCCGAAAACCCCGCCTCGCGCAAAATCTCGCTGCCATGCTCACCAAGCCCCGGCGGATGATGCCGGATCGACGGCGGGGTCTTGCTCCAGGTCGCGGCGGGGCCGGCGAGGCGGAGCTTGCCTTCGGTCGGGTGCTCGATCGTATGAAGCAATCCAACCGCTTCGAGATGCGGATCGTCGATCAGGCTGTCGAGATCATGCAGCGGGGCATGTGGAATATCGGCATCATTGAAAAACGCCAGCCACTCGGCCGTGGTCCGCGTCTTCATCACCTGCGAGAACCAGTCGTAGACGAAATCGTAATTGCGGGTACGCGCGCTGATGCTGTTGAGGCGCGGGTCGCGGTCGGCTTCGGTGGCGAGGCCGATCAGGCGGAAGAATGCGTTCCACTGCTTGTCCGAATAAACCAGCGCGCAGACGTAACCGTCGCTGGTCTGGTAAGGGCGGCGATCGGGCGACAGCAGCCGCGAATAGCCGGGTGGACCGATCGGTGGCTCAAAGCTGCGGCCGGCCATGTGATCGCCGAGCACGAACCCCGCCATGGTCTCGAACATCGGGATTTCGATCGCCTGGCCTTCGCCAGTGCGTTCGCGATGAAACAGTGCGGCCAGGATGGCATGAAGGGCATTCAGGCCGACGATGCGGTCGGCCATCGTCGCCGGCGAATAGCGCGGCTCGCCGGTGATCTTGCCGGTCAGCGCCGGCAATGCCGTCAAACCCTGGATCAGGTCGTCGTAGGCGGGCCGCCCGGCATAGGGACCGGTTTCGCCAAAGCCATGCAGGCTGGCGTAAACCAGCCGTGGATTGATCGCGTGCAGGTCGTCGGCGCCGAGCTTGAGCCGAGCCATTGCCGCCGGCCGCACGTTGTGGACGAAGACATCGGCGCTCGAAGCCAGCCGCAGCAGCGCCTCGCGGCCGCCGGTCTTCTTGAGGTCGAGCACGATCGAGCGCTTGTTGCGATTGCCCTGGAGATACATAGCGCCCATTTTGGGATGGCGCATCGGCGCGGCGAAGCGCATCACATCGCCGTCGGGGCTCTCAACCTTGATGACGTCGGCACCGTAGTCGCCGAGGATCATGGTCGCGTAGGGACCCATCATCACGCTGGTCAGGTCAATGATCCTGATGCCGGCGAGCGGTCCCGCCAGCGTGGTCTTCTGGGCCTCGCTCATGGCCTAGTGGCCAGCAGCCAGGGCATCGGTAAAAGCCTTGAACACCTCGGTGCCCGGCTTGTTGCGCTTGTTGATGTCCTTGACCCAGTCTTCGGCCACGGCCTTGAACGCGGTGTCGAATACCTTCTTGTCGTCGGCGCCGAAGTTGATCACCTTCATGCCCTGGGACTTGATCTTCTCGGTCGCACCCTTCTCGCCATCCTCGAAGCGCTTGCAGCCTTCGCGCGTGGTCTGCTCACCGGCTTCGACCAGCACCTTGCGGACGTTCTCGGGCAGCGACTTGAATTTGGCTTCGCCGATCGAATAGGTGAAGATCGCAGTGCCGAAGTTCAGCCCTTCGGTGCCGGATTTCAGGATCTTGCCGAAATCGTAGGACACCGAACTCTGATACGAGAAGATGACGCCGTCGAGCGTACCACGCGTCAGCGATTCATAGATCTCGGGCGCAGCCATTCGAACGGGAACGCCGCCGATCGAACGCATCATCAGGTCCATGGCGCCGCCGGTGGTGCGGATCTTGAGGCCCTCGAGATCTTTCGCGGTCTTGACCTCGCGGCCGGTGGCGAGCTGCATCTGATAGGCAGGCAGCGCGATGGTAACCAGCGGCCGCAACTGGTTGGGTCCGAATTCTTTTGTCTCCAGAATCCCGCCATTGTGCGAGATCTTGTAGAACGCGAGCGAACCCTGACATTCGGTCTCAAAGATGCCCGGCAGTTCGGCGACCGCGGTCAGCGGATATTTTTCCGACGAATAAGACGGCACGATGTAGGAGACGTCGGCGACGCCTGCGACAGTGAGCTGCGCCATGTCCTTGGCCTTGCCGAGCTGCTCGGCGGGGAATTCCTGGAATGTCACCTGTCCGTTGGTCCCCTTGGTCACCAGCTCCATGAACGGCTTGGCCACCAGTTCGTGAATCACGTGACCGGCCGGAAGGCTTTCGGCGAGACGCAAGGTGATCTTCTCCTGCGCGGCGGCGGGCCAAGCGGCACTGACAAGGAAGGCCAGCGCGAGGGCGGATCGCTTATTGAGATCTGCGGTCATGAGAGTTCTCTCCCGTTATTGTTGGTTGCCTCAGTAACCCATCTTGATTGGCAGCCAGAGAATAATCTGCGGCCAGACCACCAGGATCGCGATCGCGAACAGATGGGCGATGAAATGCGGGAACACGCCGTGGAATACTTCGGCCACCGGTCGTCCCGAATAGCGCGCCACGACGAAACAGTTCAGTCCGACCGGCGGCGTGATCATGCCGACCTCGGCGGTAACGATCTTGATGACACCAAACCACAGCGGGTCGTAGCCGAGCGACTTGATCAGCGGCAGCACGATCGGAACCGTGAGCACCAGGATCGCGATCTGGTCCATGAAGGAGCCGAGCACGATGTAACCGAACAGGATGATGGTCAGAATGATCCAGGGCGCGACCTGCAGGCCGCCGACCCACGCCACGAGGTTCTGCGTCACCTGCGTCAGCGTGAAGAAGTAGCCGAAGATCGAGGCGCCGAACAAAATCATCGCGATCATGCAGGTGCCGTGTGCCGAGCGCAAAAGCGCGCTGCGCAGCGATTGCGGATTGATCTTGCCCTTCCAGATCGCAAGGACGAAGGCGCCGAACGCGCCGAGCGCCGAGGCTTCGGTCGGCGTCGCGACGCCGGTGTAGATCACGCCGGTGACCATCCCGAACAGCAGCAGCATCGGGCCGACAACCCGGAGCATCCGGAATTTCTCGGCGAACGAAACCGGCGGCGCGGATGGCGCGCGCGACGGATCCTGCCAGGCGAGGAACCAGACGGTCGCCATGATGGTGAAGGTGACGAGAATGCCGGGAATGACGCCGCCGATCAGCAGCGCGCCGATATTCACTTCCGCCAGCAAGCCGTAGATCACGAGTGCGACCGACGGCGGGATCAGCATCGCTAATGTGCCTGATATCGCGACCACGCCGGCGGCCATCTTCGGCTCGTAGCCCTGCTTAAGCATTGCGGGCAGGCTGGTCGCCGACAGCGTCGCGGCGGACGCCGTGCTGGTGCCGCAGATCGCGCCGAAACCGGCGCCGGCCAGCGCCGTCGCCATGCCGAGGCCGCCGGGGATCTTGCCGACCCATGCGGCGGTCGCCTTGAACAGATCGTCGGCGATGCCGCTGACCAGCACGAATTCGGCCATCAGCAGGAACATCGGGATCGTGATCAGCTCGTAAGAGGTCACCGCCGACAGCGGCGCGGTCTGCAGGATACCCGACAGCATCGGCATGCCGCCGATCAGATAAAGCCCGAGGACACCAGAGCCCGCCATCGCAAAGCCCACTGGCGTGCCGATCGCGAGCAGCACGAACAGCACCACCATCGCCAGAGTGAGAATCATTCGAAGGTTTCTCCGGGGGCATGGGCGGCAGGCAGCGCGATCACGGCGCGCCCGGTGGCGAGTGAGAGGACATGGCCGATCAGGTGCGCGGTGAGCCGGAGGGTGATGAGCCCGGTGCCGAACGGCACCAGGCCGATCGAAGGCCACATCGGCCATGGGATCGCGCCGGCCATCACGTCAGAAGATTGGAAGCTGTCGACGGTACGCAGCAAGCCGAGATAGGCGATCAGGGAAAACACCGTGATGCCGACGATGCAGGTGACGATCTCCGACAGCCGGATCATCGACGGTGAAAATTTCTGCTGCAGGATATCGACGCTGACATGCGCGCGGTCGGTGTAGGCCTCGGACAGGACCAGGAAGAACACGCCCGCCATCAGGTAGAGCGAGATCAGGTCATAGGCCCAGGAGAACGGCCGGTTGAAGGCGTAGCGCATGATGACGTCGCCGAACACGATGATCATGATCGCGAACATGAACACCGCGGCAATCGTCGAGGCGATCTTCTCGATGATCGCTAGCACCTTTAATATTCCGTCGAGCAAAATTCACCTCCCCAGGGTGCGCATTCTGCAGGCCGCGGCGGCCCATGTCTTGCGTCTATTTGGCCGGTATGGCCGCGACGGAGGCGTCGAATTCCTTCAGCGCATCGCTGCCGCGTTTGCTGCGGCCGTCCAGCCCTTCGGCCCACGTCTTGGCCACGCCCTTCATCAGGTCCTTGAATTTCGCGTTGACCTCGGGCGAAAGCGCATCAAAGCGAATGCCCTTGGCTTCGAGCGACTTTCTTGGTCTCGTCGTCCGACTTCTGCACCGACTGGCATGCGGAGGGAATGATCTCTTCCGCGACATCGGTCATCGCCTTCTGGATTTCCGGCGACAGCTTCTTCCAGGCGCTGTCGCTGATCGAATAGGCGACGACGAAGCTGCCGAAGCCGAGCCCGTCGGTCGAATATTTGACGAGCTTGTCGGCGCCATAGGCGACCACGCTCTCGAGCGGAAACAGCAGGCCGTCCATGGTGCCACGCGACAGCGACTCATAAGCGTCGGGTGCGGCCATGCGCACCGGCACCGCGCCGATCGCGCGCAGCGTCAGGTCCTGCGCGCCGCCGGTGGAACGCAGTTTCAGACCGGTGACGTCGGCGGTATCCTTCACCGGCTGCTTGACCGTGAAGATGCGGTATTGCGGCAGGCTCACCGCCAGCAGCAGGCGGATGTTGTTGGCGGTATAATCCTGCTCCGCGATCACGCCGTTCCGCGCCAGCTTCCAGTAGGAGAGGGTACCCTGGCAGGAATGCTCGAACGCGCCCGGCAGCATCGCCACTTCGGAGACCGGCATCTTGTCCGACGTGTAGCCTGGCGCGACATAGCCGATGTCGGCAACGCCGGTCTGCGTCAGCTTCAGCATGTCGGCGGCCTTGCCGAGCTGTTGGGCCGGATAGTGCTCAAAGATCACCGCGCCGTTGGTGCGTTTCGTGACCTCTTCCATCCAGGGTTCGAGGATCAGCTTGACGAGGTAGTGGCCCTTCGGAAACGAGTCCGCCACGCGCAGTTTTACGGGGTCGGCGGCCTGCGCCAGGACTGTCGATGCGATCAGAAGGCCGGAACCGGCAAGGGCTCGCAGAAGCGCGACCATATCTCCTCCCATGGGGACGTGTTGTTGTTTAAAATAGCTGCGCATAAAGGAAATTGCTCGTCAAGGATGGCGCTCCGGCTGAGAGTGGCGGCGCCACAACCGGGAGGACGCAGGGCAGGCTCCTGAGCATTTCAGCCGCCGGTGGCAGGCTCCGGGATCGCGCCGCGTGAATTGACTTTGGCGCTTGATCGGCTGCAAATGCGGCCAATCATCAGGCTCCAAGAACCCGTGAGGGAAACACCATGGTTGACGCGCTGATCATCGACGCATGCCGGACGCCGCGCGGCATTGGCAAGGCCGGCAAGGGCGCGCTCGCCGGCATTCATCCGCAGCAACTCGGCGCGACCGTGCTGCGCGCGCTGGCCGACCGCACCGGCATCAACACCGCCGATGTCGACGACATCATCTGGGGCACGCAGTTCGCAGCGTGGCCCGCAGAGCGGCGATCTCGGCCGGATGTCGGCGCTCGACGCCGGTTACGACGTGCGCGCCAGCGGCGTCACGCTGGATCGCTTCTGCGGTTCCGGCATCACCAGCGTCAACATGGCGGCCAACTCGATCATGTCCGGCTCCGAGGATCTCGTGATCGCCGGCGGCACCGAGATGATGTCGATGGAAGGCCGCCGCGGCGAGGGGCCGTTCATGATGGACAACGGCAATCTTCGCCTGCGCGCCCGGCATCCGCAGTCGCATCAGGGCGTCTGCGCCGATGCGATCGCGACGCTGGAAGGCATTTCGCGTCAGGTCGTCGATGAATTGGGCCTCGAGAGCCAGAAGCGCGCGGCGGCGGCCATCAAGGGCGGCCATTTCGACAAGAGCCTCGTGCCGGTCTATCGCGAGGACGGCAGCCTCGCGCTCGACCGCGAGGAATATCCGCGCCCGCAGACCACGCTCGAAGGTCTCGCCGGACTGAAGCCGGCCTTCACCGCGGTGGCGGATTATCCGCTCGACGACAAAGGCACGACCTATCGCAACCTCATTCTGGAAAAGCATCCCGATCTCGACATCAACTTCATGCACCACGCCGGCAACTCTTCCGGCGTCGTCGACGGCTCGGCGGCGATCCTGCTGGCGTCGCCGAATTACGCCAAGGCGCACGGCCTGAAGCCGCGCGCCCGCGTCGTCGCGATGGCGAACATGGGGGACTCGCCGACCCTGATGCTGAACGCGCCGGTGCCGGCGGCCCGCAAGGTGCTGGCCAAGGCCGGTCTCACGCTCGACGATATCGACCTGTTCGAGATCAACGAGGCCTTTGCGGTCGTCGCCGAAAAATTCATCCGCGACCTCAAGCTCGACCGCGACAAGGTCAACGTCAATGGCGGCTCGATTGCGCTCGGCCATCCGATCGGCGCCACCGGTTCGATCCTGATCGGCACCGTGCTCGACGAACTGGAGCGGCGCGATCTCAAGCGCGGCCTGGTGACGATGTGCGCCGCCGGCGGCATGGCGCCGGCGATCATCATCGAGCGGGTCTAGGAAACGCAACTTCTACGCCGCCGGAAACTGCAGCTCGAACGCGACGCCCTTGTCGGACGGTACCAGCCGGATCGACCCGCCATGGCTGGTCATGACGGCCTGGACGATTGCGAGCCCCATTCCGGTGCCGCCGGTGTCGCGGCGGGTGGTGAAGAAGGCGTCGAAGATCTTCTCGCGGTTCGGCTCGGAGATCGGATCGCCGTCGTTGCTCACCGTCATCTTGACGGTGGCGGCCTCGTCGACGGCTTCCAGGCGTACACGTTCTTCGCATTGTGACGGATCGCATTGTCGGTCAGGTGCGACAGCACGATCAGCGCCTTTTCGGTGGACATGCCGATCGAGCGTTCGAGGCAGCCGGTGGCGTCGATGGCGCGGGTCGGGAAACCGGCTCTTCAAGCCGCCGATGACCTGTCCCAGTTCGGTGTGCTCGTTGAGCGGCGCGGTCTCGGCGCGCGCCAGTTCGCGCAGCCGCTGGGTCATGGCCTCCAGGCGTTCGGTGTCGCCCAGGATGTTCGAGACGAAATTCTTCTGCTCCATCCGGGTCAGGTTGTCGGTCTTGCTCTGCAGCGAATCCAGCAGCAGTTCGGCCGCGCCCTTGATCGAGGTCAGCGGCGATTTCAGTTCATGGGTGAGATGCGACGAGAAGGTCGCGATATAGTCCGACCGCCGCGACAATTGCTCGGCCATGTCGAGAAAGCTGTGCGAGAGCTGGGCAAACTCGCGCGTGCCGTAATGGGCGAGCGGCTGGAAGGCGTCGCGATCGCCGCGGCTGATGCGCGCGGCGCGATCGACCAGTTCGCGCATCGGGCGCGTGATGGTTCGCGAGAAAACCAGGCCGATCGCGATGGTGCCGAGGATGACGGCCAGTCCCGCCAGGATGAACTTGCCGCGTTCCTGATAGAGATGATCGAAGATGTTGCTCGGCGTCCGCGATGTGTAGATGACGCCGGCCACGTGGTTGTTGACGATCACCGGCATCGCCGAAAACACGTGAACGCCGACGCCGCGGCTGATCGAATAGATCGGCGGCGGCGGCTTGTCGGGCTTGCGAATCCGCAGCGCCGCGCCGTATTGCCCCTGCAGCGCGGTAGCGACTTCCTCGATATGGGCCAGCGATTGGCCGACCTCGTCGCGTCCGGCGATGACGACGCCGCGGGGATCGAGGATCCGAAAACCGGCCAGCGTGACCTTCTGCGTATCCAGGATGATCGGCATCAGCCGCGCGCCGATCTCGATATAGAGCCGGCGCTGCCGGCGCACCGGCCGGAAGCGCGTCAGGTCGTCGCCGCAGCAGATCGCCGCGGGCGGCGAGATCGAGCGCCGGCCGGATCGGCGTGAGCTGGTCTTCCCGATCAGGCCGCGCTTCGGGCGGAATTTCCGCGCCGAGAACGACGCCGTCGTCGAGGCGGGCTTCCACCTCGCGCGCATAGACCGCGGCCAGCACCTGGCTTTGCGCGATCAGTTCGGCCTGGGTCTGGTGAATGAGCTGGTTGTCGTAGAGCCGAAAGAAGAACAGCCCGACCAGCGGCAGCGCGGCCACCGAGGCCAGCACGGTAAAAATGACCAGCCCGACCGACGGCCGCCATTTCTCGCGCGCGCGCGCCGTCATGCCTGCGGCTCGCAGCGGCCGAGCTTGAAGCCGACGCCGTGAATGGTTTCGATGACATTGTCGCAATTCACCGCGGCAAGCTTGGCGCGGATGTTGCGAATATGGCTGTCGATGGTGCGGTCGGACACCTGGATGTTGAGCTGATAGGCGGCGTTCATGATCTGCTCGCGGCTGAAGACGACCGAGGGCCGCGTCAGGAACGCGCGCAGGATTCCGAACTCGATCGCCGTCAGGCGAAGCGGCGTGCCGGCGAACTCGGCGACATGTTGTTCGGGATCGACGGATAGCCGGCCTTGCGAAAGCGCCGCGGCCGACTCCCTTGCGTCCGGCCCGCGCGAGGCCATGCGGCGGAGGATGACATTGACGCGCGCGACGAGTTCGCGCGGGCTGAATGGCTTGGTGACGTAATCGTCGCCGCCGATCTCGAGGCCGAGCACGCGGTCGATCTCGTCGTCGCGCGCCGACAGAAACAGGATCGGAACGTCGGAGGACTTGCGAATTTCCCGGCAGACATCGAGTCCGTCGAATTCCGGCATGCCGATGTCGAGGACGATGAGATCGGGCCTGTCGGCGGCGAAGCGGGTCAGCGCTTCCTTGCCGTCGCGCGCCTCGAACACGGTCATGCCGGCCTTTCGGAGCGCGACACGGATGACCTCGCGGATATGCAGGTCGTCGTCAACGATGAGAATGCGGTGCGTCAAACGTCTCTCCGAACGAAGGTCGTTCTAGCCGATGGTCGAACTGTTCTGCTGGGCGTCCAGAGTGCGCTGAAGCCGCCAGCTCCGAAAACCCCAGGCACGCCAGGAAGCCATATTCTTCCGTTGCTGTTCTACAAGGCAATTGCGACGGGAGACAAGGTTAAGATCGGACCACCCGCGAGGCGCGAAGGCCTTGTCGATGGCCGGTAAGGCCTGAGGTCCGAGGCTGAGCAGATAGTTCATGTCGAGCGCAACACCCTTGCCGGAGGCTTCACGACTGTGGCTGACGTTGTAGTCGGCGATGATGGCCGCGAAGTTGACAAGCGAGCAGACATAGAGCGTGGCCGTCAAGGTGACGAGATTGGCGCGGATCAGCCATTCGTCGGAACGGTTCAGCGCGATGCGGGCGACGATCAGCAGAAGCCCGAACGCGACCAGCAGCATCCAGATAAAGGCTGCGATCCGCCACCAGGTCAGCAAATAGATCTGTACATAGAGATCGAGGCGCAGGATCGACGACGCCACCAGCAGTACATTCTGCGCCACCCAGAGATAGACCAGCGGCCGGATCACCTTCGACTGTTCGGCCGCGCCACCCGGCTTCATGGCGGCGAGAACGAAGGCCGCCGCCAGCAGTGCCGTGAGAATCAGGGGATAGGCGCCGCGATGGGCATAGGAAGCGTAGCTGACGTCGGCGGGCAGCGTGACGTTTCCCCAGAGGTAGGCCATGTCGAGGATGGTCTGAACCGCAAACAGCAGATTGAACAGCATCAGCGAACGCAGGATGGTCGCCACACCGAAGAAGTCGGCGCCACCAGATTGCGCCTCCTGTTGAGGCGTCGCGGTCTCAGCCACATCGGTCGTCGCCTCTATTCGGCTGCGCCACCAGACATGGATGAAGGGCCAGACAGCCGACAATGCCGCGACCCAAAACAGTACCCGTCCAACACTGAGATAGGAGCCGGCAGCGCCGGGGTTGATCAGGCTGATCCATTTCTCGAGCAGCGGATTCGCCGATACGAACAGGAACGCAAAGATGCTGCCGAGAACAACGGGAATGAACCAGACAATGACGCCGGATGTCAGTGCCGGAAGATTGAAGGTGCCGACGGCATCGCGCAGAAACCGGAATGGGCCGATCAGGTACAGGTCGCACAGGGCTGCAGCCCGTTGGCCAAGACCGGCTACTTGATGATGGGTCGTCAGTTGCAGACCGATACCAAGCGCGAGGATGATGAAGGCCAGCGAGGCCGGGTTGAATTCCTCGATCGCCGGCACGAGGCTGGCCAGGACGAGGATCCCGGCCGGCAGCAGCCGTTTTCGGTCCAGCGTTGCGAAATTGGTGAGCAGCGAACCAGCGATCAGCGCGATGGAGAATGCGACGGCGGATATCCCGACCAGTTCGCCGTAGAACAGCCAGTCGGCCAGCGCGGCCAGCGCGAGGGCCACTGCGGTCTTGACGGGGAAGGCATTTTCCCTGACGGCGCCGGCGTCGGACACCGGCGTGGTGAAATCAGTCATTGTTGCGCTACCTGGCTGGAGGGAAAGAACGTGCGACCAGCGTCATCGAAGGGCTTTCGCATAGCCACCAACCGTCGTTGGCTAATCGTGTGGGAACAGGCATTCGATGACCGCCGCTTGGTGTGCAGGGCGGACTATCTGTTGCGCGTTGTGCAGTCGACAGGAAGGACGTCTGCAAGAGTTCAGGATTTTTATGCAGTTTCCGTGCAGACGCGCTTATCCGCTCGCAACGACGTGACGGGTTTGATACCGGCAATGATCGCGTTCGCCTGCACTCGGGTCCCGGTCGCCGTTCATGTCAATCATCAAACGATTCAGCTTCGTCCCGGTTTGGCTCGCGGGACTGACTTTCCTTTTCGCCGCCGTCAACAAGAACGATCCCTATCTGATTGCGCTGCGTGGCCCGGGGAATATCGCGATCGCGGTCGCGAGCGTCGTCGCCGTCATCGTCCTGATCCGGCGCGGTGACTGGAGGCGGCGGCTTCACCGGAAAATTACTCGTCCTGCTGTGGTGCCTGCCGCCGCTGGCGATGCTGTCGGCGCATGCCTCGTTTGAATTGCGCAAGCGAGCTGTTCTGCAAACCGATGCCGCGCAGGCGCACGTTCTCGGACCGCATTTCATCGTCGGCTACTCGTCATTTCCGGAGGTCGCCGCGCTCGCCGAGAAAGGCCTGATCGCCGGCATCTACATCACCAAGCACAATGTCGGAGCGAGCGGCGGATGGGCTGAAAGGCTGAAATCGCAGCACTTCAGGACAGGCGGCGCGGTGCCGGCTTGCCGCCCTTGATTGTCGCCGCCGATCAGGAAGGCGGCATCGTCTCGCATCTCGCGCCGCCTTTGACCAAATTGCCGGCATTATCGACGCTCGCAAACCTTCCGCCGGAACTTCGATCCGCGCAGGCGGAAGCGTTCGGACGGATCCACGGGCAGGAACTGGCGGCGCTCGGCGTCACCCTCAATCTGGCGCCGGTGCTGGATCTGCGGCCCGAGGCCAGGCGCAATCGATTCGATTTCAACACGCTGATCGGCTATCGCGCGATCTCTGATGATCCGGTGATCGTCGCCGGTATCGCGCAGTCCTATGTTCGTGGGCTCGCGGCCCTCGGCGTCGGTGCGGCCGTGAAACACTTTCCCGGACTGGGGCGTGTTCGGACCGACACCCATCATTTCAGCGCCAATCTGGATACGTCCGTGGCGGAGCTGGAAGCATCCGACTGGCGTCCGTTTCGGGACGTGCTTGAGGGTTCGAAGGCGCATTTGATGGTCGGGCATGTGACGCTGACATCAGTCGATCCGGATCGCGCCGCGTCGCATTCGAAGCTCGTCGTTGACGGGATCATTCGCAAGAAGTGGAACTATCAGGGCGTCGTCATGACCGACGATCTGGTGATGGGCGCGATCTACCAGCACAATGTCTGCACGGCGGTGGTCGAGGCGCTCAATGCCGGCGTCGATCTGCTGCTGGTCGCCTTCGACGGCGCGCAGTTCTACCGGATCTTCACCTGCGCCTCGGAAGCGTTCGCGCGAGGGCAAGCTCGATAGCGGCAACCTTGCGCGAGAGCGAGACTGCGGCTGAAACGTGGTTTCCCGGTGGATTGAGGGGAACGCGGCCGTGTGCGGAGGATTTCTGTCGGCCGGAATGACAACTCGTGCGCAAAAGGTCAGGCGTTGGCGTGAGAGCGCTGGCAGGTCATGATTTCCCGATGTAGCATCATCTCCATGACGCGCTGGCCCGCCGCCTATATCACTCTCGCGAGCCGGAAAAGACGTCGACGGGGTGGTGATATGCAGTTCGGAATCTTCGATCAAAACGACCGCGGACCCTATCCGCTCAGCGAACAGTACGAAAACCGGCTGCAACTGATCGAATTCTACGATTCCGCCGGATTCCGCACCTACCATATGAGCGAGCATCATTCGACGCCGCTCAACCTGACGCCTTCGCCAAGCGTGTTCCTGGCCGCGGTCGCGCAGCGCACCAAGCGGCTGCGCCTGGGTGCGCTCGTCTACGTGCTGCCGGCGCATCATCCGCTGCGGCTCGCCGAAGAGATCTGCATGCTGGACCATTTGAGCCAAGGCCGGATCGAGGTCGGCATCGGCCGCGGCGCGTCGCCGCATGAACTGCACTATTTCGGCGTCGATCCGGATCAGGCGCAGGCGATGTATGTCGAGGCCTACGGCGTCATCATGCAGGCACTGACGAAGGACGAGGTGGACTTTCGCGGCAAGCACTATCATTTCGAGAACGTGCCGATCGACATGAAGCCGGCGCAGTTGCCGCATCCGCCGCTGTGGTACGCGGTCCCGGTGCCCGAGGGCGCGGCGTGGCCGGCGCAAAATGCGATCAATATCGTCTGCGGCGGACCGTTGCCACGGGTGCGCGAAATCACCGACCGCTATCGTGCCGAATGGGTGGCGGCAGGAAATTCGCCCGGGCAATTGCCGCTGCTCGGAATCAACCGTTTTGTGGTGGCGGCCGATACCGACCGCGAGGCGATGGAGCTTGGACGCCGTGCCTGGCCATCGTTCTATGCGAGTTTCATGAAGCTGTGGAAGAAGCACGGCACCCAGCCGCGCTTTGCCCGGCTGCCTGAGGATTTCGAGACGATGGTGCAAAACGGCGGCGCGATCGCGGGATCGCCGGGCACGATCCGCGAGCAGGTGCGGAAGATGGTGGAGGAAGCTGGTGCGAATTACTTCATCAGCCAGTTCTCCTTCGGAGACCTCAGGCAGGACGAGGTGCTGCATTCCGCCGGCATCTTTGCACGCGAGGTGCTGCCGGCCGCGCGGGAACGCGTGGCGCAGGTGGTTTAGGGGTAGCGAGACATGATTATCCGCATCATCGGGGCGAGCCGTTCGGTGCAGATCGAGGATCCCAGCAACTTCAAGGCCTTCTCGGTTCGCATCGAGGGGCCGATCGGTCCCGACGTGCAGGCCGAGTTACTCGGCGGCGTGGCTGTGAGCCACGATACCGAACATGCCTGGATTTCCGAGAAAACGCTACGCGAATGGCCTTCGCTTAGATCCGAGGCATGGTGGCAGGAAGGTCTGTCGAAAATGATCGCTTCTGTGCAGAAGTTTGGCTGGGTTGATCAGGCCAACCAATCGATCCGTGCTCATATTGAGTATGCCTCGTAGGAGCAAGCGTCGTGGCTTCGTCAGGATCGCGTGAGCGCGCGGGCTTCTGGTCTTGCCGTCTGGACCAGGATGAATAGTAGGCGACGCACGTCATGATCGAGATCCCGGTGACGCTGACGAGAAGCTGCATTGCGAGCGAATCCGGGCCCGTGATCAGGATCAGATGCCCGGCAAAAGACAGAAATACGCTGGCGCAGAACACGGGCAACCATTCTTCGCCGCATTTCATGACCGGCTGTAGGGCCAGCCATTGAAAGCCACGCCAGTTCCTCGGCACCAGCCAGGTAAAGAGGAAGGCCATGGCCAGAAAATGCAGCACCCGGTAGGGCGCGATATTTTCCTTGTCGTTGGGAAGGAAAACGTCGAGCACGGGCACTGGAACTAGTTCGGCCAGTTGCGGCAGCTTTCCTGACAGCGTCACGACCAGCGCGAACAGAAGATACAGAAGCGCGGCAAGGCGCAGCACCGGGAATTTCTGCAGGGAGCCAATGGCGCGCATTGTTCTGGCGCCGCTCAGGGCAAACCAGGCGCCCAACACAAACAGAAGCTGCCAGCAGAACGGATTGAAATACCAGCGGCCATCCGGGTACGCGGACAGGTTCCAGTCGAAATGTCGGGCGACAACGTAAAGCACGATCGATCCGACCGCGGTCAGATTTGGGCCGCGCATCATTCCGAACAGCACGATGGGGAAGAACGCCATCAGCACGATGAACAGCTGCAGCACATCGAGGTTGAGCGGCTTGGCCTGCAGCAGCAGACCATAGATCAGCGTCCGGATCGTATGGTCGACGATCCCGGTGACGTTGAAGTCACTGATCAGTGCGGGGGCGGCGGATTTTCGCGCGACATATCCGATCAAATCGATATAGATCACGAACAGGACGACATAGGCGGCATAAAGCTGCCATAGCCGCTTGAAGATGCGCGTCACCGTGACGACGAGGCCGCGCTCCAGCATCATCTTTCCGTAGAGGATCGCGGCGGTATAGCCGCCGACGAACACGAACAGATCCGCAGCGCCGCTAAATCCGAAGTTGCGCATGGTCAGCAGATTGACTGCGTTATGCGGAACGTGATCCAGAAACAGAAACCATGCCGCGATGCCGAGCAGGAGACAGAGCCGGAGATCGCCGTCGCGTGCTGCGATCTCACCCTTCATTGACGGAGGCATTGAGAATTAAAAACTTTGCAGGTCGGAGGAATCCGGTAGCGAATCTAGCGCAACTGTCCGGTCGATCCGAATAGACTTTGCGTGAGGAATAGTTAAGCCAATCGCAGGCGATTAGAGCCGGTCAACGATCACAATTTTTTGAGAGATGCTGCGATCCCGCGCACTCAAATCGTCTCGTGTTTGCGCAGATCGCGGGCGTGGTCGAACGAACTGGCCTGTAGATCGGCTCCGGTCGCTGCGATCTCGGGGAGGGCGGCCTCGCTCAGAATGTCGGCGGTGACATCCTCGACCGAGCTATCGGCAATTTCATGAACGAAGCTGATGTTCTTGTACTCACCCGACGCGATCCGGGAAACGACTTCGCGCCGGGTAATCTCCGGATCGACGACGGCCTCGCGGCCGCGCCGGCCGTAGTCGATCATCACGACGAAATACTGCATGCTGGCGATCTGGTCCTCGTCCGGCAACCGAAATCGAATGACGGCATTATTTCGGAAAATCAGAAAAATGTCCAGTATAAAATTCGTAAGAGCAGAAATGTACGTATGCGTGGAGCCGTCCAGAGCCCGCCGGCGAGAATCACCATGCCGGTAGCGCGGGTTATTTTTCCGGCGCGCGTCCGCCTGCTGCCTTGGCCGCCTTGCGCGTGCGGGCGGCCGCCTTGTTGCGCAGGCGTTCGATCTGACCCCTTGGCAGGGTGACGCAGATCTCGCCAATCCATTCGAGCTTGACCCCGGTGATCGGCTTGGCGTTGAAACTCGTGAGATTGACCAGGGTGGCTGATTTTCCCCGCTCGATCGTCTTTAAATAGCGCTCGCCTGTTTTCAGGCGTACCGCGGCTTCCTCGCCGTAGAAACTCGATAGCGGGTGACGCTGTTCGCGAAAGACCACGATAACGTCGCCATTTTCGTACTTTGGCAGCATGGAATCGCCTGACACCTCAAAGGCGATGGTCTCCTCGGCAATCGGGAAGGGCAGTTCGACCTCGCCAAGTCCCTCCGGCGGCACCTGCTCATGCTCGGGTTCGATCGACGCGCCGGCGCCGACCCGGCCCATGATCGGCACTGAATTCAGTTCGAGATATTCCATGATCGGCGCAATTTCCGACGCCTTGATCAGGCGAATCCCGGACAGGATCTCGGAGACTGCGCCTGGCCGAACCCCCATCGCGGTCGCGAGACCGCCCTTGGTCTTGCCCGGCTTCTCCAGCCCGCGTTCGATCAACCTGATGTCCAGCATGATCTATCCTTTCCGAATTTCAGAAATAATAGCAATTCCGATTATCCGAAATCAAGCTTGACTTTTATTTCGGAATATCAGAAATTAAGGCAGCGTCGGGCGACGTCAGAAACAGGTGCAAATAATGGAACCCACAAACTGGGCGCCCGAGCATTCGGACGCGCTGCGGAAACATCTCGCCGGGGGTGTATCGTTTTCGGAGGCGGCCAGACGCATCAACGCAACGTTCAAGACGACCTATACGCGCAATGCTGCGCTCGGCCGCGCCAGGCGATTGGGAATAGCGGCACCCGAACGGCAGAAAGTCCTGTTGCCGGGAAATTCAGCGGCTCTGAAGACGGTCCAGGAGCCGCATCGAGTCGAAACGCAGCCGGTCAGGCCTCAGTTGCCGGCGGCACCGCCTGCTCAGGTGGCGATTCCGAAGTTGCGCTGCGCCGAGGTCGAACCGCGCCATCTCGCTTTGGTCGAACTGGAGTATGGCGACTGCCGCTATCCTTACGGCGGCGATGAGGACGGCGAAGTCATTACCTTCTGTGGCCACCCGCAGCGCCCCGGTTCGAGCTACTGCACGCCACATTTTGATTTGAGCCGCAATCCGATTGAACCGGCGGAACTCGCCGCAACCGAGATCCTGCTTCGGATGATCGAAACCGCGTGACGGGGATTTTCCTGACTGCATTCAAAGCCCGCTTTTGAAGGAGCCTGCCCAGATGCCAAAAGCCAGACGAAAGAAGCCGCATAATCCCGCCAAGGCGCATGACCGCCGGTCGCGGGATCTGCTGCGCAACGCCGAAGTCGCAACCGTCGAGGTCGACAATCCGCTTGCGCTTGACCCGGGCGAGAAGATCGTCGCGCTACGCTCGATCCGCAACGATCCGCTCGGCCGGCTGCACTCGCATCGCCAGATCGACGAGGCGCAATACCAGGGCGGCCGGGCCTTCCAGAACGATTGGGAGAAGGCCGAGCGCGGGCCGCGCGCAGTCGATCCGACCCGGGAATATGTCGATGGCGGACAGATGCGGGAGCCGATCACCGAAGGCCAGCGAAAGGCGGTGTTGCGGCTGAACCGCGCCGAGCGCGAACTCGGCGCCGACGGCTCAGCGCTGGTGCATGATGTCCTGGTCCACGGCATGAGCATGGAGCAGATCGGGCAGCGGCGGGGATTGCATACCCAGCGCTGGCGCGACTATTTGGTGAAGCGATTCTACGAATGCCTCGATCGGCTGGCGCTGATCTACGGGTTTGCAACCGAAAAGCGATAGCGCGCCGGGACGGTTCCTCAGTCGGAATATCGCCCTCGGGGCATGAACCAAATGGGGTGTTGCGCCGTCCAAACCCGGTAACCCCGGGAGCCATTATGAAAGACGCCGTTGTAACCTGCTTGCTTGCCTGCATCGGCGCCGCGATGGCTGTCGTGGCCATCGCCGCCGATGCAACCTATCTCGGGACCTGGAAGGTCTCTGCCGCAACGGCGGCGCCGTGGGCCGATTCGCAGCAGAAATCCGACAGTGCCGAACAGGCTCGCCTAGTCGGCAAGGCCGTCGTCTTCAAGACCAGGGAAATCGCGGGCCCCGCGCCGCTGGCCTGCAAAGCAGCGCATTTCAAGGAAAAGAGCTATACCGCCGATATGATCTTCCAGGGCGCATTCGAGGAGATGAAATCGAAGGACAAGTCGGTCGACCCGAACAAGATCGCCGCCTCGCTCGGCTTTGCCGGCAATGGCATCAAGACGCTGGAAACCGGATGCGAGATCGACTTTCACTTCGTCGATGCAACGACGGCCGAAGTCGGCCTGAACAACACGGTTTACACGCTGAAGAAGCAGTAACCCCCGGGTCGGCTAAAACCCGCCGGCACTGAATCGCAGCGGCTGTACCACGTCGTAGGTCGCTTTAGTCAGAGGCACGGCGTAGTCGACGGTCAAAGCGCCGAACGGCGAAGCCCAGGTCAGGCCGGCGCCGACCGAGGAACGCACGACATTCTTGTTGGCGACCTGCAGCGAGGCGGTCGATCCGCTGTAGCGGAACACGCTGCCGGCATCGACGAAGGCCGTTGCCTTGAGGCCATACTCGTCCGGCACGCCTGGGATCGCGCTTTGCAGTTCGGCGGTCGTTGCCCAGTACATGCTGCCGCCGACATTATCCATGGTGGTGCCCGGCGTCAGGTCCCGCGGCCCAAAGCCGTTGGGCGCAAAGCCCCGAACCATCGTCGGGCCGCCGAAGAAATTGTTCATCAGCGGCACCTGCTGGCCGCCCCAGCCGGTGACATAGCCACCTTGGGCCCGAACCATGCCGACCAGATCGCTGTTGAGCGATTTGTAATAGCGCGCGTCCTCGGTGGTCCGCAGGAATTTGACGTCGCCGCCGAGGCCGGCCAGATCCTGAGTGAGCTGCGATTTGATTCCGTTGGATGGGCTCTTGGCGTTGTCGAGCGTGCTGTAGGTGGTGGTGCTGCCGGCGGCGGAAACCCAGGCGGGGCCGGCGGCGGCTGCCTGCTGGACCGGCAGTGACGGCGTCAGGCCGGAGCTGTTCGGCACCAGCGTGATGTTCTGATTGTAGATCGAGTAGCGCCACTGCACGCCAAGCTGCTCGTTAATTGGCGTACCCAGCTGCATTGTCGCGCCATAGGTGCTGCTCGCATAGGACTGGTAGCTGTTGGCGTCATTTTGCCGGCCGAACAGCTCGATCCCCGGCCGAGACCTTGGTCCCCAAAAAATACGGCTCGGAAGCCGCCAGATCGATCCCGCGCGCATATTGCCCATAGGTAAACGTGGACTGGACGTTCTTTCCGGTGCCATAGAAATTGCGATCGCCCACCTTGAGTTCGACGAGAGCGCCATCGGTGGTCGAGTAACCGCCGCTAATGTTGAAATCGCCGGTCTGCTGGTCGATGGCTTCGACATCGAGCACGATACGATCCGGTGCCGAGCCCGGTCTGTTGGATATCTTGACAGTTTTGAAGTAGTTCAGATTCTTCAGGTGCCGCTCGGCCCGATCGATCAACGTCTTGTTGTAGGGATCGCCTTCGGCGACGTCGAATTCGCGTCGGATGACGTAGTCACCGGTCCGCGTATTGCCGTGGATCTCGATGCGCTCGACATAGGTTCGCGGTCCCTGATCGATCACGAACGCGATGTCGATACGTTGCGCGATGGCATCCCGGATGGGACGGGGCTCGGCCTGGGCAAAGGGATAGCCGAGCTTTGCCATCTCGACGCTGAGCAACTCCGTGGTCTTGTCCAGCGCGCCGCCGTCAAAGACTGCGCCTGCGCGGGCTAGCGGCAGCCGGCGAAGTTTGTCGCAATCCAGGCCTGGAATGTTGCAGGCGACACTGACATCGCCAAAATGATAGAGCGGGCCTTCGTCGATCGCAAACGTCAGCGCAAATCCCTTGATCGCGGGATCGTATTCGGCCCGCGCGGACGTCACGCTGGCGTCGGCATAGCCCTTGCTGCGGTAGTAGAGCCGCAGTGCTTCCCGATCCTGGGCAATGCGATCGGGGTCGTAGACGTCGCCGCCGATCAGGAAACTCAGCATGTTCGTCGCCGACGTCTTGATCACGGCGTTGAGTTGCCGTTTGCCGAAGACATGATTGCCGGTGAAGTTGATCTGCCGCACCGTGGTCTTTGTGCCCTCGGTGATGGCATAGACGAGGTCTACACCGCCGTTGCCGCGGTCGATGATCTCAGGTTCCACCCTGACATCGTCTCGCCCGACGTGCCGGTAGGCCTCGATGATGCTGTTGACGTCGGCCTGTACTGCGGCGCGCTGGAGCGAGCCACGTGGCTTGGATTGGATTGCCGCCGTGAGGTCTGCGTCCTTGACCTTCTTGTTGCCCTCGAATGCAACGCGGTTGAGCACGGGAGCTTCGGAAAGATGCACGATCAGGCGTTCGCCATCGCGATCGATTGAAACCTTGTCGAACAGGCCGGTTGCGATCAACGCTTTCAGTGCCGCGTCGCGCGCGGCCTCGTTCATTTGCCCGTCCGGCGCAGCATGAAAATACGACCGCACTGTTTCGGCATCGACACGGCGATTGCCCTCAACGACGATCGAATCTGATGGCGGCGATGCTGCCGCGGCCGCAACCGGCGCCGCCGTCATCAGCCCGAACGCGCCGCTGAGGCAGCAAGCGGCTACGCGCGCCCGAGACGGTCGCTTGTATTGCGTGATGTGCCTGGTCGTCACGTCTCGCTGGTCTCCCATTGACCGGCAGCGATCGAATTGCCTGCGCGAGGCAAAAAAATGTCTGACGTAAGGTCAGTTGCGGGCCAACTCGCCACAATTTCAACGTCTTGCCTAACCGAGCCGTTCTCAGAATTGTCGCAATGGCCGCATCATGCTTCGCGCTCGAAAGAGATCGGGACGTTTGCGCCGTAACGATTACATGCGCCAACTTTTCGCTGGGAGTATCACATGCGTTATGCAGCCCTCGTTGCAGCCTCGCTCATGTTGGTCCAGTCCGCCCATGCCGAGAAGACGCCGGATGTCGATCCGCGCGCGTCGCTCGGTGTGGTGCAGCAATGGATCTACAATTACCGCGCCAAGCCGGACTATGCGCATGTCCCCGCCGCCGTGCGCGTGCTGTTTCATTCGCAGACCTTCAAGGAGCCGGAGAATGCCGGTATCTATCTCGGTTTCGTGGCGGGTGCGATCGGATCGAACCCGGCCAAGGCCGAGCAACTGATCGCCGGTTTCTTTCCGGTTCCGCCGGAAGACGAATGGGTGATCGTCCGCGCCATCGCTTATTCGGGACTGCCCGAATGGCGAAACATACTGCGCCGGGTTGCGCCACGAATGCCGGGCCGGCAGGTGATGATCGATAGCTATCTCGCGGGCAAGCTGCCGACCCTGACCGATATCCCGCTGGAAGAGACAAAGCCCGGCATGCTCGACAAGCTGAAAGGGACGTTCACGAAAAACCCGTTTGCCAAGGACGACAAGAAGCTGAACACGACGCTGACGTTTGCGAGCAATCAGGACCTGCTGGATACGCTGTGGGGATATTACTTTGCGACCGGCTCGCATGTCCCGATCCAGCGCATCATGCAAATGCTGCCCTGGAGCAAAAGCCGCGATACCGTGGACAAGCTGACGGTCGGCAGCATGGCGCGCTACACGCTGGCGAGCTACGCGATCCGCGACGCCGGTCTGCGTGAATATCTCCGCAGCGAACTTGCCAGCCAACCGGCGGCGGTCAAGGCGCCGCTCGGCGAAGTGGTCGAGGCCGCCGACACGGTGCAGATCTCGGCGCTGCGCAAGGATGCGCTCGCCGCCGTGGACGAACTCAAGACCAAGGGATCGGACAGCCGGCGCAATCTCGACTTCTGGGGGCAGGTCGGCGTCGGCGCGGTCGCGCTCGGCTGCGTCTCGGCGGCGGCGCTGGGGCAGGTGGCGGTCGGCATTCCCTGCGTGATCGGAGGTTCGGCCTCGCAGGGGCTGTTGTCGTTCTGGGAAAAGCAGCAGTAATGGGAGAGTAGCGGGAGCGCGTCTATCTATTCCAACCCTGCGCGGCGAAAACCTTCCAGGTAATGCTCGCGATCAGCGTCGAGTTTCCAGGGTAGCCGGGTCGCGATCCAGTCGAGCGAAATATTGGGCTGGGTCCGGCGCAACTCCGCGAGCGCGGCTTTGGCGACATCGATCTGACCGGCCATGCCGGCAGCGACCGTCAGCACCCGGTAGGCGCCAGTGAGGTCGCCACGGTGACGGGTCGCCTCGCGGGCCAGCGTGATCGCCTCGCAATAATTTCTCCCAACGAACTGGGCGTAGGCGGCGACGCCGTGATAGATCGCAAGCGAAGGATCGCGCGGGCTCTGGCGGACAGCGCGCTGCGCGGCCGCATAGGAATCCTGCCAGCGGCCGCTATAGGACAACGCCAGGGCATAGTAGCCCTGTGCCAGCGAAAAGTTCGGGTTGAGCTGTAGTGCCAGTTCGAACTCGGCCAGCGAATCATCAAGCCGGCGTGTCGAGAAATAAACGCTGCCGAGCGCGGTATGCGCCCAGGCGTCCTCGCTGTCGGCCGTGACGGCCGCCAACGCCGCCCGTTCGGCGACGGGGGCGGCGGTTGCAATATCGGTCCAGCCCAGATGCGCGCCCAACATATAGTTGGTCGCGAACAAGGACAGCGCCTGACCATAGTTCGGGTCGATCGCGATCGCTCGTTCCAGCAATGCCTGAGCGGCTGCACTGTCCGTCCGCGTTATCCGCCAGTGATGCGACAGCGCCCGCATCACCAGGTCCCAGGCGTCCACGCTGTTGGGCGCCTTGCGGTGGCTGCGAAAGTTCTCCGCGGCGTAAATCTGCGGTTCGATCGCCGCGACGATGGCGTCGGTGATCTCGTCCTGCACGGCGAACACGTCGAGCAGATCGCGGTCATAATGCTCCGCCCAGATATGGCTGCCGGTCGCGGTGTCGTTGAGCTGCGCGGTGATGCGCACCCGGTCGCCGTTCTTTCGCACGCTGCCCTCGACGACGTAGCGCACTCCGAGTTCGGCGGCGACCTGCTTCATGTGCACCGCCTTGCCCTTGTAGGTGAACGACGAATTGCGCGCGATCACGAAGAACCAGCGCAGTTTCGACAGCGCGGTGATGATGTCCTCGCTGATGCCGTCGGAGAAATACTCCTGTTCCTGGTCGCCACTCATGTTGTCGAACGGCAGCACGGCAATCGCCGGCCGATCCGGCAGCGGCAATGTGGGTTGTGGTTGTTCACCGCCCTCAGGCGCGGCGGTGCCCGGCCGTTCGCCGTCCGAATGTCCGTTCACGAGGCCTACGAAGCGAAGGCCCTTCCGGGGAATGGTCCGGATCAGCTTTTGCTCCTTGCCGTTGTCGCCGACCGCATTTCGGGCGGCGTTGACGCGGCTGTCGAGCGTCGAATCCGACACGATCCGGCCGCCCCATACGAGGGCAATGAGATCGTCCCTGCTGACGACGTGATCGCGGTGCTTCACGAGATGGACGAGCAGATCGAACACCTGCGGTTGCATCGCGACCAGTTCGCTGTCGCGATGCAACTCGCGACGATCGGTGTCGAGGATATGGTTTTCGAAGCTGAATTTCACGTGCGTTATCGCATCTTTTCTCAAGAAACAATCAATGTCGCCTCAAGCAACAGGCAAAGTCTTTTGGTCTGGCGTCCTGCAACCTGCAAAAACCGGAAGTTGTGATCCCATTGCCTCCAGCGGAGTCAATTTTATGACCGAGACCCAGTCCATTAACCCTGCGATGCCGGGCAACCGAATGCATAAATTGACTGCATTTCTGTTCGGCGCTGTGTCCTATCTCACATTTCTCTTCACTATTCTGTATGCCATCGGCTTCGTTTCGGGCCTTGTGGTGCCGAAAGGCATCAATACCGGCGCGGAATCTCCGATATTTGAAGCCTTGGCCGTCAATCTCGCGCTGATGTCGTTGTTCGCCATTCAGCACAGCGTGATGGCGCGCAAACCGTTTAAACAATGGTGGACGCGATTTATTCCAAAATCCGTGGAGCGCAGCACCTATGTTCTGCTCGCAAGCCTGGTCGCTGCTGCTGTTGTTCTGGCAGTGGCGTCCGATGCCGACCGTCATCTGGCACGTCGAGGAGCCCGAAATGGCCGGGGCGATCTCGGGATTGTCGTTCGTCGGCTGGGTGATCGTGTTCACCAGCACCTTCCTGATCAATCATTTCGAATTGTTCGGATTGCACCAGGTCGCGAACAATCTGGCCGGCCGGGAAATGTCGCCGCCGGTGTTCCGGACGCCGTTTTTCTACAAGTTCGTGCGGCATCCGATCTACCTCGGCTTCATCATCGCCTTTTGGGCGACGCCGACGATGACCGTCGGACATCTGTTGTTTGCGGCGGTGACGACGGCCTACATCTTCGTCGGCATCCTGCTGGAAGAGCGCGATCTCATCGGCATGTTCGGCGACGAATACCGCCGCTACCGGGAGCGGGTTTCGATGCTGTTCCCGTGGCGCAAACTGATCTGAACCAACCTCAATTGTCTGTAAGGAGACATGAAAGTTATGAAGCATACGGGAAAATGTTTTTGTGGCGCGGTCGAAGTGCAGGTCTCCGGTGCGCCGGAAGGCATGGGCTACTGCCATTGCAGTTCGTGCCGTTCCTGGTCCGGAGGGCCCGTGAATGCCTTCAGCCTGTGGAAGCCGGAAGCGGTGCAGGTCACGTCGGGTGCGCAGCACGTCGCGACGTTCGAGAAGACGCCGACGAGCCAGCGCAAATATTGCGCTAAGTGTGGTGGTCATCTCATGACCAATCATCCGGGGCTCGGGCTTGTCGACGTCTTCGCAGCGACACTTCCGACACTTGCGTTCACGCCCGGCGTCCACGTCAATTACGCCGAGACGGTGCTGCCGATGCGCGACGGCCTGCCCAAGCTGAAGGATTTTCCCGCGGAGCTCGGCGGCTCCGGCGAAATGGTCGCTGAGTAGCAAGAACGCGTTTTATCTGACGACAGTCGGCGCGACGAGCCTTGTTCGCCGCGCCTATTGGCGTGTCTGCACCGCCCGATTTCCTGGACGAAACCAGGATCGGGCGGCGGTCTTTTGGAGTGAACCTTCACAGTTTGGCTCAGACCTACATACGGGGGATGCGGGGTCGGAGATCAACGGATGAACTTTTCCGATACCAGGAGTTTTCTCACCGGCGAACGGGTCGAGAGGCGTCTGGCTGCGATACTGGTGGCTGACGTCGTCAGCTACTCGCGCCTGATGCATATCGAAGAGGAAGCGACGCACGCCCGCGTGACCGCGCTGCTGACGGATGTTGTTCTGCCGGCGGTCACCGCGCATGGCGGCCGCGTCGTCAAGAACACCGGCGATGGCTTCCTGGCCGAGTTTCCAAGCGCCGTGGATGCGGTGCGGTCGGCGATGCGGTTTCAGGACCGCGTCTTTGAGCGGACGATCGATGATGCGGACGAGCATCGGATTCAGTTTCGCGTCGGCATCAATATCGGCGACGTCATCGTCGGCACGCACGATATTTTCGGCGACGACGTCAATATCGCGGCGCGGCTCGAGGCGCTCGCTGAACCCGGCGGCGTTTGCCTGTCGTCGTCGGCGCTCGATCAGGTCCGCGGCAAGGTCGGCGCTCGAGTTCGCCGATCTCGGCGAACAGAACCTGAAGAATATCGCCCGTCCGGTGCGGGCCTATGCGCTGGTCGGGCGGCGACCAGCGGCAGGGCAGCTCCGGGTGCGACGCCGGCGGTGACGGCAGCGCCACGTCTTTCCATCGTCGTCCTGCCGTTCGTGAACTTCGGTGCGGATGCCGAGCAGGACTATTTTGTCGACGGCGTCACGGAAAGCCTGACGACCGATCTGTCGCGCATTCCCGGCTCGTTTGTGATCGCCCGCAATACGGCCTTTTCCTACAAGGGCAAGTCGCCCGACATACGAAAGATCGGCCGTGAGTTGAACGTTCGCTACGCGCTCGAGGGATCGGTGCAGCGCGGTGGCGATCGCTTGCGGGTCAACGTGCAGCTGATCGACGCCGAAACCGGCAATCATCTCTGGGCCGAGCGCTTCGACAAGCCGGCGGCGGATCTCCTCGACATTCAGGACGAGATTGTGTCGCGACTGGCGAATGCGCTGGATAGCCAGCTCGTCGAAGCCGAGGCACAGCGCGCGTCGCGCTCGCCGCATCCGGATGCCATGGACCTGTATTTTCAGGGCAGGGCGTGCTGGAACCGGGGAATGACGCCGGAATATCTGGGAGCGGCGCGGAAGTTTTTCGAACGCGCGCTGGCGCTGGATGCGGACAATATCGATGCGATGGTCGGCATGGCGACGGTCGACGCCACCATCGCCGGCTCGTTTGCGAGCGACAACCGGGCCCAGCAACTGGCCGCGGCCGAGGCCGCGCTGACCAGGGCGTTGTCGCTGGACCCGCATTACGCGGGCGCCCATCTGGCGCTCGGCGCCGTCTACATGTTTACCAACCGCGCGATCCCGGGGATCCGCGAATGCGAGCGTGCGCTGGTGCTGGATCGCAATCTGGCTGACGCGCATGGCTGTATCGGCATGGCCAAGTATTTCGTCGGCCGCGCCGACGAGACCGAGGCTCACGTCAGGGAGGCGCTCCGGCTGTCGCCGCGCGACGTCTTCGCCAATCGCTGGATGCTGTTTGTCGGGATCGCCAAGGCGCAGCTCGGCCAGGACGCCGAGGCGGTCGTCTGGCTGCGGCGGAGCATCGAGGTCAACCGCAATTTTCCGCTCGCGCATTTTCACCTCGCGGAGGCGCTGGCCCTGCTGGGTGAACTGGACGAGGCGCGGGCGGCGGCCGCAGGCCGGCCTTGCGCTTGATCCCGGATTCAATCTTCATCGCTACCGGGTCAATGCCCTGAGCGATAATCCGGTCTATCTGGCCGGACGCGAACGCAGCTGCGAGGGCATGCGGCTCGCCGGCGTGCCGGAGCGATAGGCCGACGCTGGCCACAGCCGGCATTTCCAGAGCTATGTCAGCGGCAAGTCCCGCCCTGCAAAATCGGGGTTTGGTGTTACCGGCAGGCATCCGGTAAAAGGCCGTAAAGCCGCCTCTCGCGGCGGCGGCCGCTAGTTTCGCCTGACAAAATAACACGAGGAAATGCCCGAAATGACTGCAGGACCACAATTGCCGGAGCGAACGCCGCGCGCGAAGGGCGAACCGACTGCCCTCGATGGTCTGCTGGTCGTCGACTTCACCCGTGTCGTTGCCGGTCCCGCCTGCACCCAAACGCTGGCTGATTTCGGCGCCGAGGTGATCAAGATCGAAAACCCGGATGGTGGCGACGACACCCGCCACTACGAACATGCCGAAATCGGCGGCGAGAGCGCGGCCTATATCAGTCTCAATCGCAACAAGCGCGGCATCGCACTCGATTTCACCAACCCGGCCGCGCTGGAGCTTGCGCGCCAACTGATCGCGAAAGCCGACGTCGTGGTGGAGAATTTCTCCGGCGGCGTGATGAAGAAATACGGGCTCGACTATGCTTCGGTCGTGGCGACCAATCCGCGCCTGATCTATTGCTCGATCTCGGCCTATGGCCGCAAGGGCGAGTTCGCCTTGCGCCCGGGCTTCGACCCGATCACGCAGGCCGAAAGCGGCTTCATGTCGCTCAATGGCTTTCCGGATGGTGAGCCGGTACGCACCGGATCGCCGATCGTCGACATGGCGACCGGCATGTCGGCGTGCAACGCGATCCTGCTGGCGCTGATCGCCCGCGACCGGCTCGGCCGCGGCCAGCAGGTCGAGGTCGCGCTGATCGATACCGCGGTGGCGTTGACCGGCTTTTACGGCATGGCCTATCTGATCAGCGGCCAGAATCCCGGCCGGTTCGGCAATTCGCCGAACGGCTCGCCCACCGTCGGCGTCTATCAGGCCTCCGACGGGCCGCTTTATATGGCCTGCGCCAACGACCGGCTGTATCGCCGTCTGGTGACCGATGTGCTCGACCGGCCTGATCTCGTCACCGATCCCGAATTCGCCCATCGGAAAAATCGAACCGCCAACAGGGAAAAGTTGCGCGGCATCATTGCCGGCGTTTTTGCCCGCGACACGCTCGAGAACTGGATGGCGAAGATGAAGAAGGCCAACATTCCCGTTGGCTATCTCCGCACCGTCGAGCAAGGCTTCAACGCGCCGGAAGTGCGCGGCCGTGATCGCCTCAGCAAGATCCCGCATCCGACCGCAGGCTCGGTGCCCAACATCGAGACGCCGCTGCATATGAGCCTGACGCCGACCATCGATCCCGTGGCGGCGCCGCTGCTCGGCGAGCACACCAAGGAAGTGCTGCGCAAGACGCTCGGTTACGATGACCGCAGTATCGCGGCTTTGGCCGAGGCGGGCGCCTTCGGCAAGACCGGCAATACCGCCTGAACGGAGGCGATTTGCGGGCAGGCGTAGGCGCAGTCAAACTACGCCGCCCCGGCGAAATTGCGATGCTGAGAGTTGAACGTGGTTGCGGTGCGGCACGCGCGGCCACGAAGTCCCCCTGTGTTAGTCCTGAAAACGCGCCAAACTCTGACGTTTTTGGCCACAATCGAGACCGACGCTGGCGGCATGAAAACGCTGGCTTTCATCTCGATTCTTGCGCTGCTCACGATTTCCGGGGCGGCCTATACCGACCAGCTTTTCACGACCGACCAGCGCACGACACAAGGGGCGAAGCTAAATTCGCGCCTGAAGCACCTTGGGGACGACTTTCATGCTTTCGATTGATCAATTTCTGCGGTTCATCAGCGTGCCGGCCGTGATGGCGGCCTTCCTGATCGCTTCCCAGGTTTCGGGAGCGGGAATTTTCCACTCCACGCCGATGCATCTCGCCAGCGAATAGCAGCCCTTCGTTCCCGTACCGCAATAACCCGTTCAAAGCGGTAGCTTTTCCCGTTTTCGCGGCTAATGTGCCGCCAAAACGGGAGAGGAACAGCATGAACGACGGGACCCCCATCCGGCCGGCGAGAAACGTCGAGCTTGGCGCCAGCGGCGAAGAATTCCAAAATCTCCACGAATTCGTCAAGAAAGCCCGCGCCCGGCTCAACCAGAACGCCTGGGACTACATCGTCGGGGCCTCCGAGACCGAGACCACCATGCGCCGCAATCGCATGGCGCTCGACGAGATCGCGTTCCGGCCACGGGTTCTGCGCAATGTCGCCAAGGTCGATGCTTCCACCGAAGTCTTCGGCCGCAAGTTGCGCATTCCGGTCATGATCGCGCCGGTCGGCGCACTTGAGATCTTCGATCCCGCTTCGGGCGCCGCCGTGGCGCGCGGAGCCGGCAAGTTCGGCGCCGCCCATATGCTCAGTTCAGTGTCCGAGCCGGGGCTTGAGGCGACCGCGAAAGCCGCGCCCGATGCGTTGCGCATCTATCAGCTCTATGTCCGTGGCGACGATGCCTTTGTCGAGGACGTCGTCAGCCGCACGATTGAAAACGGCTATTCAGCATTCTGCCTCACCGTCGACACCGCGCATTACAGCCGGCGCGAACGCGATATCGCCAAGCGTTATGTCCGCGAAAGCCGGATCCGCGCCACCGGCGGCGACTTCCAGAAGGGGCTGGACTGGCGCACCGTGAAGCTGATCAAGGACAAGTATAAAATCCCGCTGATACTCAAGGGTATTGCCACCGCGGAGGACGCGGCCATCGCGCTCGATCACGGCGTGGACTGGATCTATGTGTCGAACCATGGCGGCCGCCAGCTCGATCACGGCCGCGGGTCGATGCATGTGTTGCCCGAAATCGTCGATGCCGTTGCCGGCCGCGCCAAGATCATGGTCGACGGCTCGATCTGCCGTGGCACCGACATTGTGAAGGCGATCGCATCCGGTGCCGATCTGGTCGGCGTCGGCCGTCTGCAATGCTGGGCGCTCGCCGCCGCGGGCCAGGCCGGCATCGTCCGGATGCTGGAACTGCTGGAAGACGAGATGATCCGGTGCCTGGGCTTACTCGGCGTCACCAGTCTTGGCGAACTGAACAAATCCTGCCTGCACCCGGCGGCGCCGACCAATCTGCCTCATGTGTTCAGCGCCTTCCCGTTGCTGGATGTCGAACCCTATCGTTACTGAGGACGGGAACAGCAACGCCGGCCAGCCGGAACAGATGGCTCCTGCTTGCGACATTATCATGTGCATACAAGAAGCGGCCGCAGCGAAGACAAAATCTGATCGAAATGTCGCAATAGCCGAAGCGAATGGTGGACAATCCTTTCGCTGAACTCAGCCTCGAGCGAGCTATCGGTCTTCGCTGGACGCTTCGTGACATTCAGGCCCGTCGGCTGAAGCTGTCGCCGGTCAGCAACGATGACATGCGCGTTCTGACGGAACTCGGCTTGATCGAGGCCCGTGACGAGGGGCTGGTGCTGACGCGGGCAGGGACCGCGGCGCTCGAGCCATAACGATCGGCTCTGTTATTTGAGCATGATCTCTCCGGAAAACCGGTATCCACTTTTCCGGATCATGCTCTAGCGCGCCTTCAAAAAGCTCTCGCCGGAATCGCAAGGTGTGCACCGGTAGGTCAGCACATCGTAATTTTGATCGCGCGGCTCGATCATGGCCAGCCGCATCTGCGCGCCGCACTTGATGCAGGGCATTTCTATGCTGGTCTGAAAGCGCGTGCAGGTCGGCGTCGGCCGTGGTGTTTGCAGCATCTTATCCCCATGTCTCCAAAGAGAGACGTAACAAGAGACGCAACGCCACCGACAGTTGAGCCCTAACCCCGAATCAGTATGACACACTGCCGACACGATTGGAATCGGGCGCGGCGCCCGTATCGTTACGGGTCGTCAAGGAAATAATTCCTTAATCCCGGGCCGGCTGAATGCCGACGGGCCGCCTCGGACGGTGGGCTGCTTAGCCCAATACGGCGGGAGACGCTGGCCCGAATTATGCTAGCTTCCCGAGGCTGACATGGAGAAGGTGATCATGATTGAACCGAAAATCGAAGTTCCGGCCGAGCTGCGCGATCTGGCCGAAAAAACCATCGATCAGGCAGAAAAGGCGTTCGGCATGTTCTTCGATGCCGCCGGCAAATCGATGACGTCGATGCCGGGTGCGGGAACCGAGATTTCCAAGCAGGCGCTTTCGTTCACCGAGCAGAACATGAAGGCTGCGTTCGAACATGCCCGGAAGCTGGTCCATGCGACCGATCTTCAGGAAGCGATGCGAATCCAGTCGGAATTCCTGCGGAGCCAGTTCACCACCGCCGGCGAACATATGCGCCAGATCACAGGCGGCGTGATGTCGGCGGCAAAGGATGCGACGAAAATCAAGCTCTGAAAGGGCGAGGGCTAGCGCCGGCGTGTTAGCGCGACCCCGAACAGGAAAGCGACGAACAAGCTCGCGAGCGGCGCCTCGCGGGTGATCGCGCTGACGATGGCCAGCGGTTTTCCCGGTTGCCGCGCGGTTGTGACCGCTTCGCTGAGACGATCGATCGCAGCCTGGAGCGCGGTGGTAACTTCCGTGATCGTCCGCGATACATCGGCTGCAGTGTCGATGGCGCGTTCCGCCATGCCGGGTTGCGATGGATTTGATGGCTCGATATTCACGTTTTTTGGCTCGCTGAAATGGTTCATGTCTGCAAGAGGCGCGGGATGATCGCCTTATCAGCAATGCCTGCGCATGAAATTTGTTCCGTTATCGCGACGTCGCCCGATAGCTAAAATGCGGAACTTTCGCTGGCGCCGGGATTTGATTTCACCAGAGGAAATCAACCCAAGGCGTTCAAATGGCCAACGAGCATTTGCAGCAAGATCATCCGAAGCGACGCGGCGGTACGCCGCTGGCCATCGTGATTGCAATCGCCGTTGTGGGCGTGATCGGCATGCTGATCGTCGATCACGGGCCATGGAACAAGCCCAAGGTTCAAACCGCTGCGATGGCTCATTACAGTACCACCGGCGAGGCCGCCCACGCGGCGGGCGCGGTCGTCGTGCCGACCGAACCGAAGCGGCAGCTTGAGCCTGACCCGCCCGGGCCAAAGCCCGTTCACCCGGCAAACCCGGAGACGCACTAGGCTTCGAGATCGGCCTGCCGATCGCCCCTCGGTTCAACCGGGCGCGAGGCTCTGAGTGCAGCGTCAATTCGCGAGTGAACGCGGCGGGTCGCCATATGGATCAGTCGGGTCCTGGTCTTGCCGGTCGTGATCATGCCACCGATCTGGAAGCGCCACTGCCAGATATCGGGTTCGCTGGTGGCCGTCACGCTGTATTCGATGCCCTTGTAGATCACGAGCTACCCCGCGTTGGGTCGATTTCTACGAAGGACAAATCTTTTTCGCCACACACGCAATCCGGGCAATTACGGGAAGCGGCCCGCGCGCGGCATTGTCCCCATGCCGATCGTTCGCGGCTGGCGGTGTTACTCGACGACGTCGTGGGCACGGGCGAGCGGTGTCGGCGCGATCTCGAGGCCGAGCGCTTTGGCTGCGGAGCGATTGATGACCGGCTCGAATTTGATCGGCCGCTGCTCCCCTCGGCCCCACGTTGACACGTCGGGCAAATCACGGGCATAACGGCATCATCACCAAAGCTTTGCAACGCTTGTGGCAGCGTCAGCGCACGCTGACGAATGCGCCCCAGCAAGCTGCCAGACCTGCTCCAACGAGCACGAGCAGCGGATTGTCGCAAAACGGGCTGCCATATTGGCACATGGTGACACCAAGCGAGCCGATCTCATGATGGCTTGCCGCATAAAACAGGCCCGACAAGATTGCGAGCACGGTAGCAATGAAAAACATCGATGGCCTCCTTTGCGCTCTGGTGTACCGGCTGCGACGCCCGGCGCCCACGGATTTCGCTGGAATGTCAATGCGCCGGACCAAATCGCAAATTGCGCTTGACGCGTCGCCCAAATCAGGGGCACATTGCCATCATCGCAGATATCGTAAAGCCCGCGCCGGGAAACCGGCAGCGGGTTTTTTCGTTTCTTGCAGGATAGTCGCTCAAGGAAGTTTCAATTCGTCGAATTTTTTTCATTGCATTTTCTGCAATTTGTTGACGGCCATGAAAATGGGTTGACACGTCGGGCAAATCAGGGGCATAACGACATCATCGCAAAACCCGCGCGGAGAAATCCGCCGCGGGTTTTTTATTGAGTTTTTCGAATCGGACGGCGGCCGCACATCACGACGCCACGTCTCCCAACGCCCGTCGCACGGGCGTCGAAGCGTGCCGTCGTCCGAGCCTCTAACTGTGAGCGTCATTAGCCGGCATGCGCGAACGTGCCGGCGCGCGGCGTGGACCGAAACACCACGACCGCACGCGGCCCCCGCATGGGGATAGGGTTCGTGCCTGAAATGATCGACTTGCGATCATGCCGCACATTTATTTCAAGCGAGGAGCCAATGACCGCGTACCTGATATCGCTCGCGCTCGTCGGGCTGATTGCGATCGCCGTATGGGAGGGATATTCGTGAGTGCCGAGGTCGTCCAATTAATCCCGCGCCCCAGGCACAGTAGCGAGCAGACCGACTTTCCGGCCATTGCCTTTCGCTCCGCCGTACCGGGTATCGCGTCAGATCATGGCGGCCCGGCGGTCTGGGAAAATGCCCGGCCGACATCGGTTTGCGACCTCGCGCCACTCAATAACGAGGATCGTACATTTTCGAGTGAATGAACGCTGCCATGTCGTTTGGCGCGTGGCCGGTCGCAAGACCGTTATTGTAGGCGACAACGGCAACCGCCTCGGCGATGTGGGCGGAGACTTCACGGATCCGCGGCAACGCCGGATAGAGGCTGCCTTGCGCGAGGTCATCCTCGCTGACGAGCTGCGCCAGCGCGTGCGCGGCGACCATGAACATCTCGTCGGTTACCAGCCTGGCTCCGCACGCGGTGGCGCCGAGACCGACGCCAGGAAAGATGTAGGAATTGTTGCCCTGGCGCGGCACGAAAGTCCGGCCACCGAGGTTCACCGGATCGTAGGGACTGCCGCATGCGAACAGCGCGCGGCCGCCGGTGTGGCGATAGGCTTCCTCGGCCGAGCATTCTGCCTTTGAAGTCGGATTGGAAAGCGCAAACACGATTGGCCGCTCGTTGAGTCCGGCCATGGTCTGCAACACCTCGGGCGTGAACGCACCGCCGACCGCCGCGACGCCGATGATGGCGGTGGGCTTGAGCGTATTGATCGCAGCCAGAAAACTATCGATGGGAGCCTGGTCATGCGCGTAACGAAGCTTGTGCTCGGTGAGGCCGGCGCGGTCCTTGACGACGAGGCCTCGCGAATCCACCAGCCAGTTGCGCCTGATAGCCTCGGCTTCGGTCAGTCCTTCGGCGACCATGGCTGAAACGATGAGGTCGGCAATCCCGGTTGCGGCCTCGCCCGCGCCGAGGAAAAGCACGTTCTGATCCCTGAGTTTTCCGCCGGTGACCCGCAACGCCGAGAACAGGCCGGCGAGCGCAACTGCGGCCGTGCCCTGAATGTCGTCGTTGAAGACCGGAATCGTGTCGCGATATTTATGCAGCAGACGGAAAGCCGAGTGGTTGGCGAAATCCTCGAACTGGATCATGACGCCGGGGAACGTTGCGCGCGCCGCAGACATGAATTCGTCGACGAACTCGTCGTATGCGGTGCCGCTCAGGCGCCTCTGGCGGATGCCGATGTAATAGGGATCGTTCAGCAGGGCTTCGTTATTGGTGCCGACATCCAGCACCACCGGAAGACAGAGTTCTGGGTGAATGCCGGCGCAGGCGGAATAGAGCGAGAGCTTGCCGACCGGAATACCCATGCCGTTGGCGCCGAGGTCGCCGAGGCCGAGGATGCGTTCGCCGTCGGTGACGACGATAAGTTTGGTCGCATAGGGCCAATTGCGCAGGAGTTCGGCGATACGCCCGCGATCGCTGGCCGCAATGAACAATCCGCGCGGCCGCTGGAAGATGTAGCCGAACCGCTGGCAGGCGAGGCCCACGGTCGGCGTGTAGATCAGCGGCTGTATTTCGTCGATGTTGTCGCAGACGACGCGAAAGAACAAAGCCTCGTTACGGTCGTGCAATTCGTTGAGCGCGACGTATTTCGAGAGGTCGCTGGGCAATTCGCGCAAATTGGCCATCACGCGCTCGACCTGGGTCTGCATCGAAAATACATGTGCAGGCAGGAAGCCGCGCAATCCCAGCGCGTCGCGTTCCTGCTCGGTGAACGCGGTGCCCTTGTTGAGCAGGGGATCGCGCAACAGAGCCAGGCCGTGTGGCGAGTCGGAAGGCTGGGGAGACGGATTCGCGCGGACGGGTACGTTCATCGTATTCCTCCAAAAGCCGATCGACGGGCCGGCTCGTATCGTTGGTCGTTCTAAAGCAGAGAACGCCGATCCGGATCAAGGCCGAAACGTCAGCATTTTCGCGCGAAGAGTTCATCGAACGAACTGTCGATACTAGCATCTTTCGGACTCGCCGCGATGCCTGACATCAATCTCATAGTGCACTGCAAAAAAGAATGCTGACGCGCCCGTGCCCCTTCTCTGAAAGATGAGAACGCGTCCGGATGGCCAAATCCCTCATCGTACGCTCGATCGCACGAAGCCACACCAGAACGGCAGTCAACGTTCTGGTCGGCATCATGCGAAGCAAGGATGCAACGGCTGCGGCGCGCGTTTCCGCCGCAAACGCCATTCTCGATCGCGGTTGGGGCAAGGCCGCGCAACCGCTGGAGGGCGGCAAAGACGGCGCGCTTGAACTGGTTCACCGAATAGAGCGCGTGATTGTTCATCCGGAGAATGTGGAAAGCGAGCGAACGTGGATGCCTTCCAGGCAAAAGCGTCAATTGACGTTGTTCTTGTTTTGTTTCATCATGAGCTATTAGCGGCCTATGACTTTCGAAACAGGAACGATCCGTGGAGGACCGTGTAAGAATTTCAATTCTTGCAATGCTCGCGCTCGTTGGGATGCTCTTGTCAGGCAACCCCGTGTCCGCCGGAGGCTACAGCGTCGACATTGGTGTCGATACCGATTTGGGCAGAGATGCCGGTACAATTGATTGTCAATTCGGCGCGTCATGCATTGGGAAACTTGAATCTTTGAGCCTGACCGTCCGTCTGCTGCTGCTGCGGGGCGATACATTCGCTGATGTCGAATTGGAAGCTGGGAATACCGGCTGCTGCTATTTCGCAAACACCACGAGTTCGATCAGTATCGATCCTCGCAAAGCTCTCTCTCGTGTCTCTCTTTTCAAGGGAAGGGGGCCTCGGGGCGCTCTGTATATTCAGATGAGCCCGCCGGCAGCTTCTATTTCAGATTCCGCCTGAACTGATGTCGTGCTTCCAGTGAGGTAGTCGCATCCAAGCAATTTGCCGACGACCCTCATTTCGTTATGGATTCCGTTATCGAGCTGATAGATCGAACGATTGGCGAGGTTAAGAACGCGGCGAAAATCAATGATACAATTGAGCGTTCGCTACCAGACACTCACGATCCAATTGATGATCCCAGAGTAGTAAGCCCCACGCTGTTTGATCCTGAGAGACAGTTTTATTTCGTTTGAGGGGTGGTCGGCTGCCGACAGATGAGCAGTCCGGCATAGCTGGCGATAAACCCGTGCGAATTTTGGGCTGAAGGATTCTCGATCAATCCCAGCTGCGACGTAGAGGCTATTGATCGATCTACGGGGAACGATGTCGCAACGGTCCGCTCGCGTCGATTCAGGATCCGTAGCGGCAGCATTACCCGCTTCGCGAATAGAGGGCATCATTGTCCACCCTGATAATCCCAACAGCAAAAGTCTTCGAGCCGTTGCTACAGCCTGTTCGCTACAAGGGCGCCTTCGGGGGCCGCGGTTCGGGAAAGTGCGTTATCTGGGACACCATTTTGGACCTCGGAACAACGCTCGCACTCAAGGGCGATGTCAGCGTTTGGGCAGGGCTCGTGATGTCGTTTTATTTTGGCAAGCGCACGTTTGAAAATGTTGCACGGATAATCAAGCGATGACCGGTTTGCAGGCTGCCGACGTCAGGGCCATTGTCGTCGAAACATTGGGGGAACAGCAGCGGAGTCGTCACGACGATATCGACGCTGTGGTTCAGAAGACGGTCGCGAGCACTTTGATCTCTTTCGGCATGGACAACGAGGATAGGGGAGAGTTGAGGGCTGATTTTCAGCATCTGCGACGCTGGCGTAGAAGCGTAGAACAAGCGCAAAGTTACACGTTCAAGGCCGTGATCACCGTGATCGTCACGGGATTCGTCGGAGCGGTCTGGCTTGGCATCAAGGCGATGCTCGGCAAATAGCCTTGCTGGGTCACTTGAGGCGCTTGGACATCGGATAGCCGGAGGTCGCGCCGAACTTGCGGCTGGCCGGTCCTTCTTCGGAATACCCTCTGCTCCGATAAAAGCGGCGCGCCGTCTCGGTGCTCTCGAGGCGGCATATTTCGTTGCGGTGTTCGATCGCACGCTGTTCGAGTTCCGCCAGCAGGATAGTGCTCGCGCCGCGGAACCGCGCGTCGGGTGAAACGTAGTTGAGCGTGATCTCCCCTTCATCGGTAACAGAACCGACGGCGACGATGTCGTCGATATCGATGGCGACGAGAACGGAATTTCCAGGCCTGATCCAGGACCGGAATATTTCGGGCGTCTTGTTGCTCAGCCACCGCGCCAGGACGATCGAGTCATTGCCGTGATCGGCAGCGCACAGCTCGGTGATGCACCGTCGCATCACCTCGCATGCGGCAGTGGCGTCGTCCGGGACGGCGTCACGGATTCTCATCGGTAATCCTTCGAACAACAGTAATTCTCAGGCCTGTAAAGTCCTGCCAATGTACCGGATTCGTGAGGTCGACGGGCAGGAAGATGACGTCGCGGATACGCTCGCCGAACTTCATCAACTCACATTCTTCGACAGCGCCCCCGTCCCGGAATTTGACTGGGGTCATTGGTGGCTTGCGCATCATGGTACCGAGCGGGTGGCCTTCGCCGGTGTGATCCCTTCGACCCATGTTTGCAATGCCGGCTATTTTTGCCGGGTGGGTGTGTTGAGTAAGCATGGCGGGAACCGGCTTCAACTACGAATGATGCGTGCCCTGGAGGCGCGAGCACGGCTTAACGGCTGGCGTTCGGTCGTCTCGGACACAACCGATAATCTGCGGTCAGCCAACAATTTCATCGGTGCTGGATACAGGCTATATCGACCGCAAAATCCGTGGGCATGGCCCCATACGCTGTATTGGCGCAAATTTATCGGATAGAAGCGCCGCCTTATCGTGTCTCCCACATCAGCCTTTATAATCGCCCGGTGGCCTAATGGCCGCCGGGCTTTTGTTCGTTATCGGAGGGCTTAAGACCACTTGTGTGGCCCGCAGCTTGAGCCAGGCCAGCCGTCTCTTTTGGTCTCGGGCCTAGCCGAAGTGCGGTCGCTATGCTTTGATGCGCGCGGGCTGATGCCTGAACAACAAGCCGTACAAAACGGCGACCGGCTAACCGCCGGCGGAAATCAAGGGGAGGCGTGCCTTGGCAAGCTCCGGCCGTACCATGCTGGCCAAGATCTGGGACCAGCATGTCATCGCGAAACTGAGCGATGATACTGATCTTCTCCACGTCGACCGTCATTTGCTGCACGACCTGGGCGGGTCGCGGGGACTCCTCGACCTCAAGAGCCGGGGTCTTTCCGTTCACAACCCGGAGCTGACGTTTGCAACGCCCGATCACGCTATCTCGACGGCGCACGGGCGTGTGGGCACCATCAAGATCGGGCAGGAACTGCTGGCGGCGTTGCGGGCCGAGACTTCGGCCAGCGGCATCCAGATGTTCGACATCGACGAGCCCGGACAGGGTATCGTTCACGTCATCGGGCCCGAACTGGGGCTGAGCCTTCCGGGCTGCCTGATCGTATGCGGCGACAGCCACACCTGCACCCATGGCGGGCTGGGGGCGCTGGCATTTGGCATTGGCTCGAGCGAACTGACCCACGTGTTGGCGACGCAGGCGTTGATTCAGCGCCGGCCGAAAACCATGCGCGTGCGGTTCGAAGGAAAGCTCTCGCTTGGGGTTACTGCCAAGGATCTGATCCTCGCGCTGATCGGCCATATCGGAGCCGCTGGTGGTACCGGCTATGCCGTCGAATATGCCGGGAGCGCCATTCGTGACCTTCCGATAGAAGGACGGCTCACCATCTGCAACTTATCGATCGAGCTCGGCGCCAAGATCGGCATGATAGCGCCGGATGAGAAAACGTTTGAGTATCTGCGCGGGCGTCCCTATGCCCCCGAGGGCGAGATGTGGAAGCAGGCGGTCAAGGCCTGGCGTGAGCTTCACAGCGATGTCGATGCCAGCTTCGATCAGGAAGTCCTGATCGACGTCACGAAAGTCATTCCGCAGGTGACCTGGGGCATTAGCCCGGAACACGTCATCGGCGTCGATGGCCGCATCCCCGATCCGCAAGAGATTGACGATCCTGCGCGCCGTGCGGCCTTCGAGACCGCACTCGATTATATGGGACTGCAACCCGGCGCAGCGATTGCCGGCACGCCCGTCGATTGGGTCTTCATTGGGTCCTGCACCAATAGCCGCCTGAGCGACTTACGAGCGGCGGCTGAGGTCGCGCGTGGCCGGAAGGTCGCGCCGGGCGTGCGGGCCTGGATCGTGCCGGGATCGGAGACGGTGAAGCGAGACGCCGTTGCCGAAGGGCTCGACAAGATTTTCATTGAGGCCGGTTTCGAGTGGCGCGAACCGGGGTGTTCGATGTGCCTGGCCGCCAATGGCGAAACCGTAGCGCCAGGGCAACGCTCGGTCTCCACCTCCAATCGCAATTTCGTCGGCCGGCAAGGGCCGGGCGCCCGGACTCATCTGGCGAGCCCGGCGACGGCCGCGGCCGCCGCAATTGCGGGCGCCATTGCTGACGTGCGGACAATGGAGCGCTGACATGCCAAAGGCCTTCAACAAACTGACGGCAATTGCCGCGCCGATCATGCGCAGCAATATCGATACCGATGTCATCATCCGCATCGAGCGGCTGGTCGGAAATTCCATCCGCGGCACGCTCGGGAAATGGGCGTTCGGCGCGCTGCGTTACCGGCCTGACGGTTCGGAGAATCCGGAGTTCATCCTGAACCGGGAGCCCTATCGGCAAGCAGAAATCCTGGTCACTGGACCGAATTTCGGTTGCGGCTCGTCCCGCGAAGGGGCGGTGTGGTCGTTGCAGGAGATGGGCATCCGTGCGGTCATCGGCTCGGGCTTCGGCGATATTTTCTTCGCCAACTGCTTCCAGAATGGGATTCTGCCTATTGTCGTTGACAAGACGGTGGTCGATGGCCTGGCCGCCGAGATCGAACTCACACAAGGCGCAGGGCGGGTCGGCATCGACCTCGAACAACAAACGATCATTTCCCCAACAGGAAAACAGCACCGTTTTGAGATCGATCCGCGGCGGCGCGAGGGCCTGCTGCAGGGGCTCGATGAAGTCGCGTTGACCCTGCAGCGGGACGACGAAATCCGGGCCTTCCAGGCCTCCGACCGCGCCGCACGGCCGTGGATTCATTTTGCAAGGAAATCGGCATGAATACCCGCTCCAATATGGTCAAGGTCGCCGTGGTCGGCGGCGAGGGCATCGGTCCCGAAGTGACGGCGCAGTCGCAGCGCATCCTCAACTGGTTTGCGGCGAAGCGCGGCGTTCCCATGACATTGCGTGAAGCGCAATACGGCATCATCCCGTATCTCGCGACCGGCAAGGTATTACCCGATGATACCGTCGAGGCCATGGAAGAGGCCGATGCGATCGTTTGGGGCGCAACCGGCGGCCCCGAGACCAAGGAGGTACCGCCGGCAGCGCGCAAGGCAGGCAGCTTGCTGGGACTGCGAAGCAAATACGATCTCTACGCCAATCTGAGGCCGATCATCGCCAATCCGGCGCTGGCTGATTCCGCGCCGCTAAAAGCGAATGTGTTGAAGGGCGTCGACTTCGTCATCATCCGTGAACTGACGAGTGGCATCTATTTCGGCGAGCCGCGCGGTATCGAAACGTTGGCAGACGGGCAGCGCCGTGGCTTCAACACTGAACAATACACGACCAACCAAGTGCGCCGCGTAGCGCGGTCGGCCTTTGAACTGGCACGGACGCGCCGGAACAAGGTCTGCTCGGTCGACAAGGCCAACGTGCTCGAGGCCAGCGTATTGTGGCGCGAGGAGGTAATCGCCTTGCACCAGGAGGAGTTTTCCGACGTCGAACTCACCCATCTCTACGTCGACAACGCTGCGATGCAGATCGTTCGCGAACCGGCGCAGTTCGACGTGATGGTGACAGGTAATATCTTCGGCGACATCCTGTCCGATTGCGCGGCGATGGCGTCGGGCTCGCTCGGCATGCTGCCGTCAGCTTCACTGGGACCGGTCGACAAGTTCGGCCGCCGCAAGGCGCTGTATGAACCCGTCCACGGCAGCGCACCCGACATCGCCGGTAAAGGCATCGCCAATCCACTGGGCTCCATTCTCAGCGTTGCGATGATGCTGCGCATGACATTGAACCGGCCTGAGGATGCAGACCTGCTCGAGAAGGCCGTGGCGACCGCCCTGGCCGGAGGCGCGCGAACTGCTGATATTGCCGAGCCGGGAGCGAAAAAGCTTTCCACTGCGGAAATGGGGGATGCGGTCCTCAGCGCCCTGGAAAAGGTCGCGGGCAAGGAAAAGGAGCGAGCCTGATGCCCTATGTCTCAAGACGTTCGGCGCTGACGATTATCGCGGGCGGGACGGCCGCCCTGACTGCGGGAAGGGCGCGCGCCGACGACAAAGCCGGCCGGGTGATCTATCCGGTCGCGGTGCCGGTCTATCAGACGCAGTTCATTGCGGACCGGATCGGTTACTTTAAAGAGGCCGGCCTCGACTGCAAACTGGTGCAGGGTGGCAGCGGCGTCAAGACGCGCGAGATCATCGCCTCATCGCAGGGCGATATCGGCATCGGCGATATCACCCATCCGATGCAGCTCAGCAACCACGGCCGCGCCGGGCGCGTGCTGATGCCGGTCGATACCCGCTCAAGCTCGGTGATGTTCATTATCCGAAAGGATCTGTTCGACCAGGGCATCACGACGCTGGAAGCGTTGACGGCCTGGAAGCGGCCGGATGGACGAAAACCGATCGTCTCGGTCTCCTCCTTGGGCGGCACGAACCACGTCTGGGCTTCCTATTACATGGAGACAATGGGGCTCGATCAGAAGGTGACATGGATCGGGACTGGCAACGTTGACACCATGATGGGGACGTTGAAGACCAAGCAGGTCGATGTGCTCGTGAGTTCGCTGTCACTGTTGAATGACTCCAAGGAGCAGGGCTGGGGCGCATTGCTATTCGACGGAACGGACGAGACGATCTGGAACAAATATATCGGCGGCAAGGTGCCGGTGACCTCGCATTTCACCCTGCAGTCCACGATCGACAAGGATCCGGCCAAGATGCAGGCCTTTGTCACCGCGATCTGGCGGGCGACGCAATGGCTCAAGACGCATTCACCTGAGCAGGTCTATGATGCGATCGAGCCCTATGTCGGCAGCACCTCGCGCGCAGCCAATATCCTTGAAATCACCGCGCTGCAAAAGGTCGCGGACTACGATGCCACGATCGACACGGCGGGATTTGCGCGCGGCGAGAAAGTCTGGTTCCGCGAAATGACCGGCATCAAGCCGCTGACGATTGCCGAGGTCGTCAGCCCGACTTTCATTGAGGTAGCGCGAAAGGCGTATCCCGCTTGAACGCACCGACGCGATCGCCGACGCCTCCCGCCCGGACCAGCGACGCCGATCGCATCGACGTCAGGGGGCTGAGCAAGTCGTTCCAGCTCGCCGGCACCGCGATCGAAGCCGTGCGCGATGTCTCCTTCAGCGTCCGACGCGGCGAATTCGTGGCGTTGCTGGGGCCGTCGGGTTCCGGCAAGAGCACGATCCTCAACATGATCGCGACCCTGGTGAAGCCGAGCAGCGGCCAGATCCTGATCGACGGCAAGCCGGTCGTTGCCGGCAAGGCGACGCCCGGTGTCGGCTATGTCTTCCAGCGCGACACGTTGTTTCCCTGGCGCACCGTTGCAGACAATGTCGGCTATGGCCTTCAGTTGGCTGGCGTCGGGGACGCGGAACGCAAGGAACGCGTTGCTACCTGCATCGCGCAGGCGGGCTTGCAAGGATTCGAAAATGCCTACCCCTCGGCGCTGTCGGGCGGCATGCGTCAGCGCGCGGCGCTGATGCGCACGCTGGTGGTCGAGCCGCAGATCCTGCTGATGGACGAGCCCTTCGGCGCGCTCGACACCCACACCAAGATCGACATGCATGAGGTCCTGCTGCGGATATGGGATCGCGAGCAGCAAACCGTCCTGTTCGTGACGCACGACCTCGGTGAGGCCTTGACCTTGGCCGATCGCATCATCCTGTTCTCGGCGCGGCCGGGCCAGATCAAGGATATGTTCGAAGTGGACTTCGCGCGGCCGCGCGACGCGGTGAAGGTGCGTGAGACACCGCGCTATGCGGAATTGTTCCAGCACATCTGGCATTCGCTCGGCGAAGAATTCGTCAAGGGACGCAGCCAATGAGGACGTCGCGGCACCGGGCGAGCACGCTTTCGTGGCAGATAGCGATCTGCGTCGCCGTGCTGTCGATCTGGCAGTGGGGATACGATCTGCATGCCAGGTTTCCGTCGCTGGTTCCGGATCTGCTCGATCCCTATTTCGTGTCGAAGCCGTCGGAGATCTTCGAGCACTTCCTGATCCTGAGTTGCCTGAAATCCAAGATGGGCGTGTTCAATGGCTGGTTCAACGGCGACTTTGCCAAATGCATGGTACGCAACGAAAACAATCTCTGGGTCGCCACCGCGATCACGCTGAAAAATACGTTCTTCGGGTTTGTCATCGGCGTGTCGTCGGGCTTCGCGGCGGGTTGCTGCTGGGCCGGTCGGACCGGCTCAGCGACATTTTCCAACCCTTCATCACGGCGGTGAATTCCATACCCCGTATCGCGCTGGCGCCGATCATCGTATTGGCGTTCGGGATCGGCGACACGTCGAAGATCGTGACGTCCTGGATCGTGGTCGTGTTCCTGGTGTTCTTCAATACGTTCGAAGGCGCACGCTCGATCGATGAGGGCTTCGTCAGCGCCGCGAGGCTGTTGGGCGCCAGCGAATGGCAGATCACGCGGACCGTGGTGATTCCCGTCGACCATGGCCTGGGTGTTCGCCTCGCTATCGCCGGCGATTTCCTTCGCGCTGATCGGGGTCATCGTCGGTGAGTTCATCGGCGCGGAGCGTGGTATCGGGCGCCTGATCATCGAATCCGAGGCGCGCGCGGAGGCTTCCGGCATGATGGTCGCCGTCATCGTGCTGATGCTGGTCGGCGTGGTGCTGTCGGCCATCATTTGGCGGCTGCAGGCGTACCTGTTGCGCTGGCAGCAACATCGACTAGCGGAGTAGGGCGACGAGAACCTGAATCCCGGCCGCCCCCGGCTGTTAAAGGTCGAGGCCGAGTATCCGCACGGCATTGCCTCCGGCAATCTGGGCCAGCGTCGTCTCGTCCATTCCGCTTACCCCGGCAACATGTCCGATCGGATTATACTCGGCCATATCGAACGGATAGTCGGTGCCCATCACAATACGGTCGGGGCCGAAGACGTCGATCAAATAGGCGAGCTGGTGATAGGAGAAAACGACCGTGTCGAGATAGACCTGCCGCAGATAGGTCGTCGGCGGCAGAGGAAGTTCGCCGTGGCAGTCCTGCCGGGCGCCCCAGGCGTGATCGATGCGGCCCGAGTAGCCGGGAAGGTAGCCGCCGCCGTGCACGGCCATCAGCTTCAGATCGGGAAAGCGCGCCAGTGTCCCCGAAAAGATCAGATTGTGCAGGGCGAGCGTTGTATCGAGCGGGTTACCGAGCACGTTGTTGAAATAGAAGTGCGTCAGCCGTTCACCATGGGTGAATCCGTTCGGGTGCATCATGATGAAGGCGCCTAGCTGCTCGGCCCGGGCAAAGAAGGGGCGAAACCTTGGATCGGACAGTTCCTGGCCGTCGACGTTGGTCAGTATCTCGACGCCTTTCAATTTCAGGTCGCCCATAATGTAGTCGAGTTCACGGACCGCGAGCTCGGGTTCCTGCAGCGTTACGACGCCGAGCCCGACAAACCGGTCGGGCCTGCGCGAGCAATATTCAGCTACGCCGTCGTTGGCGAGGCGATGGGCGGCTTCCGCGATCTTGGGGTCGATCGAATAATAGCATTGGGGCGGGGCCGGTGCGACGACCTGGATATCGATTCCCATCTTGTCGAGATCGAACAGGCGGCGGTCGATGGTCGTCATCACCTCGCCGATATCCTTTTCCTGCTGTGCATTGATTTCCCTGGTCGCGGCATCGGCAAAGTGAGCCAGCGGAATCCTTTTGATATCGATATGCGGCTGCGCCAGCTTGGCGGCCTGCGGGACCACGATATGGGCGTGAATGTCGATCGTGACAGATGATGGCCGGCGGGCAAGACCGTCAGCGTCGTGGTTGCGAGCGGCGGTGCGGCCATAGCAATTCTTGCGTTCGAACATTGGGTAGGCCCTGTTTCTGATTTGATTATTCGGAATAAGAGGACGATCTCGACTGCCGGGTTACTATTTTTTCGCAGATTTCGCGCGCTGGGCCCAACGGGTCGAGATGACCGTTGCATCGGCCTCGCCGAGGCCTGCCGCTTCGGCTTCTTCATAGCAGGCAACAGCGCTTGCCGTGACGGGAAGCTCGACATGAAGGGTCGAGGCAAAATGAACCGCAGTGGCCAGATCCTTTCTGGCTGCGTTGAGGCCAAAGGCGGTCTCGCCCGGCTCGGCGCCGCCTAGTACCTTGGCAATGGCAGGGCCACGTCCTTTCATCGCCGTAGGCGCGCCGGAAGTATCGGTGAGGATGTCGATCAACCGCTCGGCGGGAAGATTGAGTGGCTTGCAGATCGTCAGCGCCTCGCCAAGCGCCTGCCAATACACCAGCAGCGGCAGATTGACTGCCAGTTTCATCATCGAACCCGACCCGAGTTCGCCGACATGTTCGATGCGGCGGCACATTTGCTGGAGGATCGGCATCGCCCGTGCGACATCGCCGTTGGTTCCTCCGACCAGACCCAGCAGCTTGCCCTCTTTCGCCGGACCGACCGTTCCGCCCACCGGGCATTCGACAAAGGCCGCGCCTTGTTGCGATATCGCTGTTCCGCTCGATCTCATTGTTTCCGGACGGATCGTACTCATGTCGATCACGAGCTTGCCGGAGAGTTTCGCCTTGAGAATGCCGTCGGGGGCACCGTAAACCGCTTCGACCGCGGCATCGTTCAGCAACATCACAACTGTGACCTCGCAGGCTTCCACGAGTTCGGCCGGCGATCTGAAAGATTTTGCACCCGCATCGACAAGCGGCTTCGTCTTTGCTGCATTGCGATTCCAGACACTGACATCGTGCCCGACTGCCATCAGCCTTTGTGCAATCGCTGCGCCCATTCGTCCCGTCCCGCATACGCCGATCTTCATGGTTTGATCCCGTCTGTCATTGAAGTTTCTGATCTAGTGGGCATGAAAAATGCCGAGATTTTGCGCGATCAGTTCATCATTCTCCAGAATGTCGGCGGCCAGGCCGGAAAATGCGCAGCGCCCGGTGTTGAGAATGACCGCCTGGTCGGCAACGTCGAGCGCCAGTTTGAGGTTTTGCTCGACAAGAATGATCGATTGTCCCTCTTCCTTGAGGCGCCGGATCGCGCGGCCGACTTCGGCCACGATCAATGGTGCGAGGCCTTCCGAGGGCTCATCGAGCAACAGCACGCGAGGATTGCCCATCAGGGCGCGGCCGATGGCCAGCATTTGCAGTTCGCCGCCGGAAAGTGTACCCGCCATCTGCGTGTGACGCTCACGCAGGCGCGGGAACATGGCGTAGATCCGATCGACGTTCCATGGTTTGGCGACGGCGTTTTCTCGCTGCTGGGCGACAACAAGGTTTTCCCGCACCGTGAGCGATGGAAAGATGCGGCGGCCCTGCGGCACCAGACCGATTCCAAGATGAGAGATGCGCTCGGGGCCAAGCCCTGCAATAGGCTCTCCGAAAAGCCGGATTTCGCCCTCCTGCGGCCTCAGAAAGCCGATGATTGTTGAAATGCAGGTGGTCTTGCCGGCGCCGTTACGGCCCAGCAGCGCCAGTACATTGCCGGGCGACAAGGAAAAACTTACGCCGTGCAGGATATGGCTGTCGCCATAGTACGTGTGTACATCGGTCAAGCTAAGCGCGTCAGATGCCAAGATACACCTCGCGCGTTCGCTCGTCCGCGACTACGGTATCGCGTTCACCATCAACAATGACGCGGCCGTAATTCAGCAGCGTTACGGTCTCGGCCAGGTCAAGGGCAGTGTCCATATCGTGTTCGATCATGATCACGGTGGTTTCGCGCGGGATTGCGGCGATCAGCGCTTTCACCTGGGATCGTTCGGTATTCGAAAGACCCGCCAACGGCTCATCGAGCAGCAGCACGCGTGGCTTTTGCGCCAGAGCCATCGCGAGTTCGACGCGGCGTTTCTCGCCGTAGGCGATTTCGGAGACCGGGTGCGCGGCAAGATGCAGGAGCCCGACGGCGTCGAGCGTCCGGCGCGCCTCAGCTTCGATGTCACCGTAGAATGATAACGGTCGCCACATCTGCCAGCGCGAAGCGCGTAGGCCGAGCAGCCCCAGCTTGACATTGTGTTCCAGTGTATCGCCGGAGAACAGCGTGATGATTTGGTAGGTCCGTGACAACCCCGCGTGCGCGCGCTTGTAGGGTGGAAGCTGTGTAACGTCCGTGCCGAACAGCTTGATCTGTCCCGAATTTGGCCGCAAGTCGCCGGTGATCTGGTTGAATAGCGTGGTCTTCCCGGCGCCGTTCGGACCGATGATCAGGCGCCGTTCGCCCCGCCGTATCGCGAGCGATACGCTTTGCGTGACGACGAGCCCACCGAAAGCCTTCTTCAGGTCGCGGACTTCGAGCGCGTAGTTCGAACTCGGGCGAAGTCATCGCGGGCCTCCGCGAAATCTGTCGAGAAGGGCGGTGAATCCGGGCACAAGTCCGTTCGGCATCACCAAAACGATGAACAGGAACACCAGACCCAGCAGCATGTTCCACCGCTCCAGGTAGGCGGAGGCGTAGTTCTTCAGCAACAGCACCAACGCGGCGCCGACGGCCGGTCCGCCGAGCGTGCCCGAGCCGCCCGCGATCACGCCGAGCAACGCCTCCGCCGAACTCGTGGTCGAGAGCGAAGTCGGATGGATGTATTTGTGGTAGTAGACGTAAAGGAGCCCGGATACGCCTCCCCAGAAACCGGCGTAGACGAAGGTGATCCAGCGTATCATCCAGGGATTGAAGCCGAGCGCCGCCATTCGGCGCGGCTGGTCGCGCACGCCTTTCAGGGACGAGCCAAACGAGGACGATACGAAGATCGCCATCATTATAAAGGCGAAAGACGCCACCAACAGTGCGAACCAGTAGAACGAGAACGCGCTCTCGAGTGAGATGCCGAATGGCATCGGGCGGGTCAGGCCGGCTATTCCGTTATCTCCGTTGGTGACATTCGACATCCGGTAGGCGAGCCCCCAAAGCACCTGAGACAAGGCCAGGGTGATCATGAGAAAGCCGAGGCCGCTCGCACGCAGCGCAATGACGCCGAAGAAAGCCGCCATGGCGGTGGTTCCGGCGATAGCGACAATGGCGGCGGGGCCGTGTGCAAATCCGTATCGGCTTGTCAGCAGCGCGGAAATATAGGCGGCGACCCCCAGATAGGAGGCATGTCCGAGTGACGTCATTCCGCCAAAGCCGACCAGCAGGTTCAGGCTGAGGGCGAAGATCGCTGCGATCAGGATCTGGCTGGCAAGATTGATGTAGAAATCGCCCGCGAAAAACGGTGGAAGCAGGAGAGATCCGGCAATGAGGGCGACGCCAATCCACTTCATGCGCCAACGCGCCCGAACAGGCCTTGCGGCCGAAACGCGATGACGAAGATCATCGGCAAGAACAGGATGATGTAGGCTAATTCCGGGAACAGGGCTGTCCCGAACGTGTAGATGAATCCGATGATGAAGCTTCCGATGAACGCGCCCACCAGGCTTCCGATGCCTCCGAGAATGACCACGATCAGCGCCAGCGGCAGCATATCGGCATCGAGCCCGGGATAGGCGGACAGGATCGGGCCTCCCAGCACACCACCAGCGCCGGCGATGCCCGCGCCCAAGCAAAACACGATCGTAAACAGTCTCGAGACGGGGATTCCGACCGCGCGTGCCATTTGTCCATCATCGACGCCGGCGCGGATCATTGCGCCGAGACGCGTCCGGTCGAGCAAGTAATACAGTACGATCGCCGCACCGATGGCGCATACCACCAGCACCAATCGGTAGGTCGGGAAAACGAAGCCGAACAGTCGGGTCGGCGCCCGCAGAGCCTGGGGCGTCGGCACCGGTATCGAGTCGCCACCCCAGAACAGCAGGCATGCATCGGATATGATGAAGGACATGCCCAGCGTGACCAGCACCTGCCCGAGCGGGTTGGCCTTGAGCCGCCGCAGCACCAGCCGTTCGAACACACCACCGATCGCGGCCACAACAATTCCAGCTCCGAGTGCGGTCACCCAGATATTCAGTCCATCCCAGGAGCGTAGCGCCGTCGCTCCCAAATAAGTGCCGAGCATGAAGAAGGCGCCGTGCGTCAGGTTGGCCAGTCGCATCAGACCGAAAATCAGCGAGAACCCCGACGAGAGCAGGAACAGCAGGCCACCGAGCGACAGGCTGTTGAGACCCTGGATGATCCAAAACTGCATCGTCTGCCGATCTGTCGGGAAAGTCGCGCGCGTCGTGGCCGCGCAATGAGCGTCCGGATTACTGTTCCAGGTTCTTTGCCGGTGGGTAGTCGCGCGAATAAACCGGATTCTTCAGGAACTCGGTCTTGTCGTAGGTCCAGAACTGCGTGACGTCGGGATAGGTCTTGATCACGGAATTGACCAGGCGGCCGTCGGTCCTCGTGACCTTCCGGATGTACACGTTGCCGACCGCATTGCCGAACTCGTCGAATTTGATGCGGCCGCGTATCGTATCCGCGCTGCTGCTGCGGATCGCTGTCATCAGGGCCTTCTTGTCTTCCACATTTCCATTGGTAGCCTTCAACGCGGCTTCCAGGACTTCGCCGGAGACATAGGTGCTGCCGGCATAATAGCCGGGATCATATTTGAACTGCTTGCGGAATGTCGGCGCGAAGGCCTTGTTGAGCGGGTTATCCAGCTCTGCGGAATACCAGCTCGTGGTAATGATTCCGAGCGCCTCGTCGCCCATGTTGCGAAGCACGGATTCGTCGAGCGCGGTCATGCCGCCGATCACGGCCATCTTGTCCTTCAGGCCGTATTCGACGAATTGACGAAGGAAGCGGAATCCATTCGCGCCGGCGGTACCCAGGAAAATGGCATCCGCGGCTTTGACCTGAGCGACGTAGGTGCCGTAGTCCGGCGTCGCCAGCGGCGTGAAAATCTTCTGAATGATCTTGCCGCCATTGTCTTCGAACGCGCGCTGGAAGCCGGCGCACATTTCGTGTCCATAGGCGAAGTCGTCGGCGATTGTGACGATCTTCTTGTACTTCAATTCCTTGGCGGAATATTCCGCAAGCGGATAGGCGCATTGCGCCGAAGTCGATGTCAGCCGTACAAACCAGGGGCTTGGGTGCCGTTGTGTCATGTCCTCTGCGGCGGCAACGCCGAGGGCCGGAACCTCCTTCTCGGTCAGGTAGTCGGCGATCGCGAGCGCTTCGAACGCGGCGAGCGGTCCAATGATGCAGTGGACGTTGTTTTTTTCGATCAGTTCCTGCGCCTTGGTACGTGCAGTGGCGGGAACGCCGGCTGTGTCAGCGACGATCAATTCGACCTTGCGCCCCGCGAGCGTGTTGTCGCGTTCCTTCAGGAACATGGTCAAGGCGAGTTCCATGTCGATGCCGCCGGAAGCCAGTGGACCGGTCTTGGCCGCCAGCAAGCCGACGCGAATTGGTCCGCCGGCTTGGGCAAGGAGGGGATTGGGAGCCGCCATGCTGGCGATACCCGCGCCGGCAATGCTTGAGACAAATTGTCGTCGCGATATCGTCATCCGATCCTCCCCGGAACGCTGCAACTGAATATCGGCTCTTAATTTTCTTTATTGGTTGAGCAGTTTATCGGATGGATGCCGCAAATGATCAAGGGATCACGTCAAGGTCCGACGCAATGAAGCCTCTCTGCAATGGATCGACGGCGGCGCTAATAGAGATCCATGGCCTGTTTGGTGCGGTGCGGTATTATGGGAGCCTCGACGCCGTCGGCAGCCAGACCGCTAAGCCTGATCGCGAACGTCGGACTTTGGCGGCTTCACGAGCGCTTTCTTCAGCACTTCGAACACCGCAGCGGTGTCTTGATCACCAAGACCGGTCGCCAGCGCTTCCGCATAGATGGGTTGGGTCAGCGTGAACATGGGAGTGGCGCAGCCAAGCCCGTCGGCGAATTCGGCGATGACGGCCATGTCCTTTTTCCAGGTCGACACCTTCATGGTTGCAGGCTCATACACACGTTCGACCATCATCGGCGCGCGCATCTGAAACATCCGTGACCCTCCGGCGCCCGGACCGACCATGTCGACCACCATTTTCGGATCGAGCCCGGCGCATTCCGCCAGGATCATAGCCTCGGCGGTGGCAACGTTGTGAATGGCGACCAGATGATTGGCGATGAATTTCATCCGGCTGCCGTTGCCATATCTGCCGAGATCGGCGCTTTGCTTGGCGAAGTCGGCAAACAGGTTCATGCATTGCGCAATGGCCTTGCTGTCTCCGCTGGCATAGACCACGAGGTCACGGAGCTTCGCCTGGGCGCCGGTCCCGCTGAGTGGGCAATCCAGCGCGATATGGCCGGCCTTCTTCAAAATGTCTTCGAAGTGAAGCTTGTCGGCAATGCTGAGCGTCGAAAGCTCTGCCACGATCCGGCCAGGTTGGCCGGAGCCGGCGATTTCCCGTGCAACGGCTTCGACCGCTGCCGGAGTGGGAAGGCTGGTCATCAGGATGGGTGCATCGCGAGCGGTCTGAGCGACGCTATCCGCGATGGCGACGTTGGCCAGTGCGAGTTCGGAACGCTTGGCGGGATCGATGTCAAAGCCGATGACGCGCCAGCCGCGATCGACAAGATTGCGAGCGATCGCACTGCCCATGATGCCGAGCCCAATGATTCCGACGGTCTTATCCATGAGGGGCGCTCCTTGAATTCGATTTGCCATTGGCCGGCGACGCTTGAATAGTGGTTGGTCAGGCGATAAACAATCTTCAGCAGTCTCGGCCAGTTACACGAAAATCACAACAAGGCGAGGCGGCGAGGGAAGGCACATGACGGGGAATGGCACCAGGCCGCACGCAAGCCTGTCGTCCGGGCAAACCGACAGCCATGCCGCCATGGTCGCTCGCGCCAGGGCGCTGATTCCAGAGTTGCGCAATCGCGCCGCCAGGACCGAGGAGTTGCGGCGCCTCCCGCCGCAGACCGAGCGTGATTTGCATGATGCCGGCCTGTTTCGGATCGTGCAGCCCAAACGTGTCGGCGGTTCCGAACTCGATTATGTCGCGCTGGTCGACTGCGCCGATGCGTTGGGGCAGGGCGATGCTTCCGTCGCGTGGAATTTCGCCAACCTCGCCAGCCACCACTGGATGCTGGGCATGTTCGACCGGCGCGCGCAGGCGGCGGTGTGGGACAAGGACGCTGATGCGCTGATTGCATCGTCGTTCATTTTTGCAGCCGGTCGCGCCAGGAAGGTCGATGGCGGGTATGCGCTGAACGGCCATTGGCCGTTTTCATCCGGCGTCGAATCCTGCGACTGGAATATGCTTGCGAGCGTGGTCTCGTCAGACGATGAAGCCGACGGTATCGAATACCGGATATTCCTGCTCAACAGGCGCGACTACAAGATCAACGACACCTGGAATGCGACCGGTCTCTGCGGCACCGGGTCGAACGATGTCAGGGTCGTTGACGCCTTTGTTGCGGAACATATGACGGTTTCCGTGAACGATCTAACCGGCGGACCGACGCCGGGCAGTGCCGCCAATCCAAACCCGCTCTATGCTTTGCCGGTGTTTTCACTCTTTCCCTACGTTCTATCCGGCGTCGGTCTCGGGAATGCGCAGGCCTGCCTGAACGATTACGTCGATTTCGCGCGACACCGGGCTTCGACCTACAATCGTGCCAAGGTCAGCGATATGCAGACTACGCAGATCAAGATCGCGGAAGCCTCCGCCAAGATCGACGCGGCGCGCCTGGTGATGCGGACGAATTGCATTGAAGCCATGGCGGATGCGCGTCGTGGTCATGTGCCCGATATCGCGGCCAAGACGAGGCTGCGGCGCGACGGCGCCTTTTCGGTCAACCTCTGTACCGACGCGGTGTCGCTGCTGTTCGCCGCAAGCGGTGCGCGCAGCCTGTTCACGTCAGGCGCGTTGCAGCGGCAGTTCCGCGATGCGCATGCGGTGAATTCGCACCTCGCATTCAATTTCGATGCGGCGGGAACCAATTATGGACGCGTGGCGCTTGGCCTGCCGTCCGAAAACTTGACGCTTTGAGGCCAGGCGGATGTCCGACGCACCCAAACATCCGGCCGATCCGGCCAATGAACTCGCTACCGACAACTCAGCCATCGATCCCCGGGACTTTCGCAATGCGCTGGGCACTTTTGCGACCGGCGTCACCATCGTGACGGCGATGGCAGCTGATGGAAAGCCGTATGGCGTGACCTGTAACTCCTTTGCGTCGGTGTCGCTGAACCCGCCGCTGGTGTTGTGGAGTCTCGGCATGTTCTCGCAAGGCCTGACCATCTTCCAGAATGCCAGTCATTTCACCGTCAATGTTCTCGGAGTCTCGCAGCAGGCGCTGGCGTCGCAATTTGCAAAATCCTCCGGCGACAAATTCGCCGGCGTGAGCTGGACACCCGGGCTCGGCAACGCGCCTGTCCTGGCTGACAGCGTCGCCAATTTCCAATGCCGCGCCGCCAACCGGTATTATGGCGGCGACCACATCATCTTCCTCGGCGCCGTCGAGGCCTATGCCTACAACCGGCAGGAGCCGCTGTTGTTTGCTCGCGGTGGTTTTGGTCGATTTCTCGCTAGCGACGGCAAATCCTGATCCGGCAGGCCAATCCAGGACGATTGATCACCCGGCTAACTCTTCGCCATCTCCGCGCGATACCAATCGCCGATTTCGCTGGCGGTCATCAACGCCACGCCATCATGGCCGATGACATAATCGAGCAGCGCTTCCAGATATTTGATCCGGTGCGGTACGCCTGTAATGTAGGGGTGAATCGAGATCGCCATGATCCGCGCGTTTGATGCGCCTTCGAGATACAGCCGGTCGAACTGATCGGTGCAGCGCTTCAAAAACTGCTCGGAAGGCAGATGCTGTAGCGCGTGGATGACGATGTCGTTGGTCTCGACCGAGTAGGGGATCGTCGTGATGGTGCCGTGAGGGGTTGCGATATCCTGCGGCAGATCGTCGATTACCCAGTCCGCCAGATACTCGATGCCGTTGAGGCGCAGCAGATCGAGGGTCTCTTCGGTCTCGGTCAGGCCCGGGCTTTCCCACGATCGCGGTGGTTTTCCCGAGAATTTTGCAATGGTGTCGACCGCGCGTTTGATCGCGTCGGCCTGGTTGTCGAGTTTATGCATCGGGCCTTGAACGAATCCGTGGCCCATGAATTCGAACCCGGCTTCGAGTGCCGCTGACGCCACGCGCGGGTAGCTGTTGCAGACGTTGGCATTGAGCGCCAGCGTTACTGGCATCTTGCGGTCGGTCAGTGCCTTGAACTGCCGCCAGAAGCCGGCGCGCATGCCGTATTCGTGCCAGGACCAGTTCGGCACGTCAGGCAATAGCGGCTGGCCCATCGGCGGGCTCAGCACCGTGCGCGGCATCGCATTCTCGATCCGCCATTCCTCGACATTGAGAATGACCCAGACGGCGAGCTTCTTGCCGCCGGGAAGTGTCAGCTTCGGCCGGTCGATTTGGGCCTGATAGGGGATACGATCGCTGAGAGCCACGGCAGTTTTCCTGAATAAGCGGACTATTCGGCAGCCTTGGCGCGGCCGGACGCAGCGTTGACCCGCGGCATGACCTTTTCGGCCATCAGGATCATCGACTGGCGCCCGAGTTCGCGATCTTTCCAGTCCTTGCCGGCATAGAGCAGCGTCCCGAACCGACCGGTCTCTTCCTGAAAAGCCAGCAACTGATCCGCCACGCTCTCGGGCGTGCCGTGAATGATGAGCTTGTCGCAGATCTGTTCCAGCGTCACTTCATCGTCCGGCTGGTCGCGCCGCGTCTTGAACAGCTCGATACGGCCGCCGCGTTTCAGCTTGGTGAACAGCGAACGATAATAATAGACATAGGGGCCGTCAGGGTCGGTGGCATAGGCCTTCGCGGTTGCTGCGTCCTTGGCGACGAACACGCTCTTGGCGACGCGCCAGTTCGCCGCATCAGCAGGACGGCCCGCGCGTTCGCAACCTTCGACGTATTTCGGCCAGTGGCTCTTGACCCACGCCGGCATCAGGAAGTTTGCCGAGATCGGATCCCAGCCGCGCGCGGCCGCCTCCGTCACGCCTTTCGAGAACGGCGCCACCGCCGTCACCACGATCGGCGGATGTGGCCTCTGCAGGGGACGCGGGATGAAGCCCTGGCCGATGTCGTCGATCATGGTCTTCTGAACCGACACGTTCCAGTATTTGCCTTGCAGGTTATACGGCGGCTCGCTCGCCCAGATCTCCAGGACCTGGTTGATCGCTTCCAGGAACATCGCGTTCCGGTCGGCTTCGAGGTTGCCGAAAACTTCCGCGTCCGACATCAGCCCGCCGGGGCTGATGCCGAAGATCAGGCGGCCGTCGAGCATGTGATCGAGCATTGCGATCGAGGCAGCGAGCGCGGCCGGATGGGTATTCGGCATGTTGATGGTGCCGGTGCCGAGCTTGATCTGCTTGGTCGCGGCGGCAAGCCAGGCGATAAAGGCGATGCAGGAGGTGATGTTCTCGGCCCTGTCGGTGACGTGCTCGCCGACATAGGCCTCGGTGAACCCCAGTTCGTCGGCCAGCAGGAATGCTTCGCGGTCCTCTTTCAGGGACAGCCGCCAATCCTTGTCGACAGGATGGATCGGCATCGTGAAGAACCCGAGCTTCATGGTCTGCTGTCCCCGAGGGCGCGCTTTTTATTTGGCAGCGAACGTGCTTCGTCCGTGGCACCATGACAAGTCCAAAGTCGAGATAATCGCTCGATAAACCAACTTGACCTTTGAAAGTGGCCGCCGTCTAATCCTGCGAAATAGCGATATTCGGCCGGGGAGGTCACGTCGAAATGAAGGCCTCGGCTTTCGCTTATGCCCGCGCGACCAGCGTCGCAACATGCGCTGGAGTTGCTGGCCGCGCATGGCGACAGGGCCAAGGTGCTGTCGGGCGGCCAGAGCCTGATGCCGGCGATGAATCTGCGGCTGATCTCCCCCGAACTCATTGTCGATATCGGCGAACTGGCTGAGCTTCGCGGGATCGCGGTCAAAGGGCGGCAGCCTCACCATTGGCGCGCTGACGCGCCATGTCGATCTGCTGAAATCCCCCGAAATAGCAGCCCATGCGCCGCTGCTGACGGATGCGATCGCGCATGTCGCGCATCCCGCGATCCGCAACCGCGGCACGATCGGTGGAAGCCTTGCGCACGCCGATCCGGCCTCCGAACTGCCGGCCTGCATGGTCGCGCTCGGCGCCACCATCGTTGTTCGCGGTCCCCGTGGCGAGACGGCGGATTGCCGCGAAGGAATTCTTCACCGGCATCTATGAGACGGCGCTTTCGCCGCAGGAATTGCTGGTCGCCGTCGAGCTGCCGGTGGCGCCAAAAGGCTCCGTGCATTTTTTCCATGAATTCGCCCGCCGTCATGGCGATTACGCCATCGTCGGCCTGGCGGCGCAGGCGGTCATCAAGGACGATCAGTTCGCCGATCTTCGCCTCGGCTTCTTTGCCGTCGGCGATCGGCCGTTGCTCGCCGACGCCGCCGGCAAACTGGTCGACGTCGCCGTCACGCCCGCCGTGTTGTCCGAGGCCTTATCCGCATTAAGCGAAGAACTCGATCCGCAGGAGGATCAGCAGGCGACCCCTGCCATGCGCCGGCATCTGGCGAAGGTCCTGCTGGCGCGCTGCGTGTCCACGCTGCTTTCCCGCCCCGAACTCTGCGTGGGAGGGGCGGCTTGACCACTCCCGTATCGATTTCGCTCGATGTCAATGGCGAACGCGTCGATGCGTATGTGCTGCCGCGGCTCAATCTGGCGGATTTCCTGCGTGAGCATCTGAAATTGACCGGCACGCATGTCGGCTGCGAGCATGGCGTTTGCGGCGCGTGCACGGTGCGCGTCAACGGCGAGATCGTGCGCTCCTGCCTGATGCTGGCGGTGCAGGCCAGCAATGCATCGGTCGAGACGATCGAAGGACTGTCCGACAGCGGCGAGATCGCCGATCTGCAGGCAGCATTCCGCGACCGCAATGCGCTGCAATGTGGCTTCTGTACGCCGGGCATGCTGATGGCGGCGCAGGATCTGCTGAAGCAATCCGCCGAGCCGGATCGCGAGCAGATCCGCGAGCATCTTTCCGGCAATTATTGCCGCTGCACCGGCTATCAGGCGATTGTCGACGCGGTCGAGAGCGACCGCGCGGGCGCGCGTTGGGCGCGCGTCATGACATCGGGTCCCGACAAATCCGGATGCGCTTTCGGTGCTCGACCGGCCGAATTCCTATATCGGCAAGACGGTGCCACGGCCCAATCTCGATCGGCTGATGCAGGGGCGCGGGCTCTATGTCAGCGATATCGAACTGCCGCGCATGGCGCACGTCGTGTTCCTGCGCTCGCCGCATGCGCATGCAAAGATCCTAAGCATCGACGCATCGGCGGCAAAGCGTATGCCCGGCGTGATCGCCGTCGTCACCGGGCAGGAACTTGCCGCTGTCATCACGCCCTGGGTCGGCGTGCTCTCGCATTTGAAGGGTCTGAAATCTGCCCCGCAAAGTGCCATTGCGATCGACCGCGTGTGCTGGCAGGGCGAAGCGGTCGCGGCCGTGGTCGCGACCAGCCGCGCCGCCGCCGAGGATGCGGCGGAACACATTCTGGTCGAGTATGAAGAGCTCGACGCCGTAACGGACATGCGCACCGCGCTCGATCCGGCAACGCCGGTGATCCATGCCTCGCTCGGCGACAATCTTGCCTTTGAGCGCAATCATGACGCCGGCACCGTCGATCAGGCCTTTGCCGACTCCGACGAGGTGGTGGAAGCGGAATTCGTCTTCGGGCGGCACACCGGCGTGACGCTGGAGCCGCGTGCGGTGGTGGCCGACTGGAATGCCGCGGAAGCGCGGCTGACGATCTATCAGGGCACGCAGGCGCCGCACATGGTGCAGAATATCGCGGCGCTGCATCTGGGCTTGAAGGAGTCGCAGGTCCGCGTGGTCTGCAAGGACGTCGGCGGTTCCTTCGGCATCAAGGTCCACATCTATGCCGACGAGATGGCGACCTACGCGCTGTCGAAGTTGCTGCGGCGGCCGGTCAAGTTCGTCGCCGACCGGGTCGAGAGCTTCAATACCGACATTCATGCCCGCGACCATCGCTGCAAGGGAAAGATCGGCGTCACGCGCGACGGCACCATCACGGCGTTCGAGATCGACGATCTCACCGGCATCGGGCCCTATTCGATGTATCCGCGCACCAGCGCGATCGAGGCCAATCAGGTCGTCAATCTGGTCGGCGGGCCCTATGTGACCAAAAATTACCGCGCCCGCGCCCGCGTCGTGTTCCAGAACAAGAACGTGATGTGCCAGTACCGCGCCGTCGGTCATCCGATCGCCTGCTCGGTGACGGAAGGGCTGGTCGACCTGGCGGCGATGAAGATCGGCATGGATCCGGTCGAAATCCGCCGCCGCAATCTGATCGCCGACGACGCCTATCCCTGTGCCTCGCCATCGGGCTTGCGCTTCGAGCAATTGTCGCACCACGCCTCGCTGGCCAAGCTGATCAAGATGATGGATTACGACGCGCTGCGCGCCGAACAGGCGGCGTTGCGAGCGAAGAACATCCATCGCGGCATCGGCATCGCCAGTTTCATCGAAGTCACCAATCCCAGCGCGGCCTTCTATGGCGTCGGCGGCGCCAAAATATCGTCGCAGGATGGCGTCGCCGTGCGGCTCGACGCCCAGGGTTCGGTGATCTGCCAGACCAGCATCACCGAGCAGGGGCAGGGATCGGAATCGCTCACCGCGCAGATCGTCGGCAGCGTGCTCGGGGTCTCGATGGACCGTGTCCGCGTCATCCTGGGCGATACCGACAACACGCCCTATGGCGGCGGCACCTGGGCCTCGCGCGGCGCCGGCATCGGCGGTGAGGCCGCGCTTCAGGCCGCAAAGGTGCTGCGCAGGAATATCCTCGATGTCGCCGCCGCCATCCTGCAATCGACATCCGGCGAACTCGATATCGTCAACAACAGCGTCGTGAATGCCGGCGACGGCGCGCCGCGCATCGAATTGAAGGAACTCGCGCGGATCGTCTATTTCCGTCCCGACACGCTGCCGCCGGGCATTCAGCCCGAACTGATGGCGACGCGGCATTTTGTCCCGCGCGAATATCCCTTTGCCTTCACCAATGGCGTTCAGGCCTCGTGGCTGGAGGTCGATACCGATACCGGCTTCGTCAAGTTGTTGAAGCACTGGGTGGTCGAGGATTGCGGCACCATCATCAATCCGCAACTGGTCGATGAGCAGATCAGGGGCGGGGTGGTGCAGGGCCTTGGCGCCGCGTTGTTCGAAAAATGCATCTATGACGAACGCGGCCAGCTCACCAACGCCAATATGGCCGACTATCTGGTTCCGATGTCCGGTGAAATGCCCGATATCGATATCGGCCATGTGGTCTCGCCGACGCTGGAAATCGGAATTGGGCGCCAAGGGCGCAGGCGAGGCCGGTACGGCGGGGGCGGCGGCCGCCGTGACCAATGCGGTCAATGACGCGCTCAGGCCGTTCGGCGCTGATCATCACGGAGATTCCGTTGACGCCTCAGATCATCCTGACGGCGTTGGGCCAAATCTGAAGCTGCGGCGCCGCCGAACGAGCCCAGCACGCCGCGGTTACTCGGCCGCAGCGTTCGCCATCGCGCTCGCTTGCTCGGTTGGTGACGACCACCTTGATGGCGTCGTCAACGCGCTCGCGCGCATATCTCAGCGCGGTCGGCAGGTCGGCAAGCGGAAATGTGTGGGTGTGAATTTTCGTCGCATCGAAGCGCTTTTCCGCCATCAGCGCCATGGCGCGGCGGGTGGCGCTGCGGCCTTCGCCGCGAATGCCGTAGGCGTAGATGTTGTTCTTCACGAGATGCGCGAGATCCATCGTGACGGGATCGTGCGGGAACGCGGCGAGGCAGATCTTGCCGCCGCGATTGGTCATGTGAATGGCCTGATTGATCGTCGCCTCGGTGCCGGCGCATTCCACGACATAGTCGGCGCCGATGCCGCCGGTGAGTTGCTTGACGACCTCGACGGCATCCTCGTCGTTGATATTGACGACGCGATCGGCACCGAGCTCCTTGCCGATCGCGAGCCGCTTGTTGCGCGTTCCCGTCAGGATCACCGGACTGGCGCCGAGCGCCTTGGCGACGGCCACCGCGAGCAGCCCGATCGGCCCCGGGCCGATCACCACGACGCTCTCGCCTGCAACCAACCCTCCCAATTCGGTCAAGCCATACATCGAGGTGCCGGCGGTGACGACCAGCGTCGCCTCCGCGTCGCTCATGGTGTCGGGCACCCGCGCCAGCGTGTTGATGTGATTGACGGCGTATTCGGCAAAGCCGCCATCGGTGGTAAAGCCGTTGGCGCGATGACCTTTCTCGGGCTTTCCGTAGTTCAGGCATGAGGTGTACATGCCCTGGCGGCAGCGCTTGCACTGGCCGCAGCCGGCATGGATCTCCACGCTGATCCGTTCGCCGATCTTGAACTCGTCGACATCAGGACCGAGCGCGGCGACCGTGCCCATATATTCGTGGCCCGGCGTGAAATTCTTGTTGAAGGGCAAGGCCGCCCAGAATGCTCGCCGGCGAGCCCGAATGAATGATCTCAAGGTCGGTCGCGCAGATCGCAACCGCATCGATCCGGACCAGGACTTCGGCGCGCGCGGGAACGGGGACCGGCTTTTCGCGCAGCGATAGCTGGTCCGGGTCGCCCAACACCCAGGCCTTCATCCGGTCGGGAATCGGAAAGTCGGGTGACGTCTTGACGCCGGCAGGCTGGTACATGGGGCGGATCCTCTCGCGCGAAGCTTAGCGGAAATCACAGGTTGACGAAATTCCCTGATGCCTGCGGCAGCGCGACTGGCGTTTGCTGCAGAGCAATACGCCCTGTCGCAAAACCTTCATACGCGGCCTATACTTGCTCTCCGGTTGGTGCTGAAGTTCCTTTAGTCTCCACGCTAAACCGGAGTGACCCATGAAGACCGTCCGTTTTGTTCTCGCCTTGCTGGCGCTGTCGCTGATCGCGCCCTGGCAATCCGCCAAAGCGGCCGACGTCATCTGCTACAATTGTCCGCCGGAATGGGCCGACTGGGCCTCGATGCTCAAGGCGATCAAGGCCGACCTCAACTACGACATTCCCCACGACAACAAGAATTCCGGCCAGGCGCTGGCGCAGATCCTCGCCGAGAAAAGCAATCCGGTCGGCGATATCGGCTATTTCGGCGTCACCTTCGGCATGAAGGCCAAGGCGCAGGATGCGCTGGAGCCCTACAAGCCGGCGAACTGGGACCAGGTCCCCGCCGGGCTGAAGGATGCCGACGGCTACTGGACCACGATTCATTCCGGCACGCTCGGCCTGTTCGTGAACAAGGATGCGCTCGGCGGCAAGCCGGTGCCGGCCTGCTGGAAGGATCTCCTGAAGCCCGACTACAAGGGCATGGTCGGCTATCTCGATCCGTCGTCGGCCGCGGTCGGCTATGTCGGCGCGGTCGCGATCAATCTGGCGCTCGGTGGCTCGGACACGAACTTCGATCCCGCGATCAACTTCTTCAAGGACCTGCGGAAGAACGATCCGATCGTTCCCAAGCAGACGTCCTATGCCCGCGTCGTGTCCGGCGAGATGCCGATCCTGCTCGATTATGATTTCAACGCCTATCGCGCCAAATATTCCGAGAAGGGCAATTTCGAGTTCGTGATCCCCTGCGAAGGATCGGTGGTGTTTCCCTACGTCGTCGGCCTCGTCAAGAACGCGCCCGACAAGGACAAGGCCAAGAAGGTGATGGACTATCTCTTGTCCGACAAGGGCCAGGCGATCTGGACCAACGCCTATCTGCGCCCGGCGCGTCCGATCGAACTGCCCGAGGCGGTCAAGGCCAAGTTCCTGCCCGACAGCGACTACGCGCGCGCCAAGAGCGTCGACTGGGGCCAGATGGAAAACGTGCAAAAAGGCTTTGTCGACCGCTATCTCGCCGAGGTCCGCTGAGGCAATATGGTGCCCATACGTCCTGGGGCCATTTCCTCTGATGTCGCATAGATCCTTTGTCTGGCTGTGCCTGCTGCCGCTTGCGGTGGTGACGGCGGCATTTTTTCTGCTGCCGATGGCGCGGCTGGTCGTGACCGGCGCGGAAGGCCCGCAAGGGCTCGCCGGCTATCTGGCGATCCTGACCGAGCCGCGCTACCGCGCCACCCTCATCAACACGGTGCTGCTGGCGGCCGCGACCACCATCGTGACGCTGATCGTGGCGACCATCGCCGGAATGTTCCTGCAGCGGCATCGCTTTCCCGGCCGCGCCGTGCTGATCGCGATGCTGACCTTTCCGCTGGCGTTTCCCGGCGTGGTGATCGGCTTCCTGATCATCCTGCTCGCCGGGCGGCAGGGCCTGATCGGCGATCTGTCCAACCGCCTGTTCGGCGAAAAGCTGGTGTTTGCCTATTCGATCTACGGGCTGTTCCTCGGCTATCTCTATTTCTCGATTCCGCGCGTCATCCTCACCATCATGGCGGCGGTGCAGAAGCTCGATGTCGGTCTGGAAGAGGCGGCGCGTTCGCTCGGCGCCAGCCCATGGGCGGTGCAGCGCGACGTCGTGCTGCCGGCGCTGGCGCCGGCCTTCGTCGCTTCCGGCGCGATCGCCTTTGCGACCGCGATGGGCGCGTTCGGCACGGCGTTCACGCTGGCGACCAATATCGATGTGCTGCCGATGCTGATCTATACCGAGTTCACGCTGGCGGCGAATTTCTCGACCTCGGCGGCACTGTCGGTCGGGCTCGGCATCATCACCTGGTTCATCCTGGCGCTCGCCCGCTCCTTCAGCGGCAGCGCCGTCGCCGCGGCCGGATGAGACCATGCGCGATCGCCTGATCTTCACCGGCCAGTTCATCTTCACGCTGATCGTTGCCGCGTTCCTGGTGGTGCCGGCGATCCTGTCGATTTCCGCCGGCGTCACCGTGAACTACTTTCGCGGCATCCAGTCCGGCGTGACCCTGCAATGGGTGGCGCAGGTCTGGGAGCTCTATGCCGGCACCATCCTGCTGTCGTTCGTGATCGCCTTCGCGACCCTTGGCGTGACGCTCGCGGTCGGCGTTCCCGCGGCCTATGCGCTGCATGTGCGGGGAGGGCGGCTGTCGCGGATCGTCGAGGAGATCATCACGCTGCCGCTGGCAATCCCCGGGCTCGCCATCGCGCTGGCGTTGCTGCTCACCTATGGCAGTTTCGGCGACTTCCGCCGTTCCTGGCTGTTCATCCTCGTCGGCCATGTCATCTTCACCATGCCGTTCATGGTGCGCTCGGTGATGGCGGTGTTCGCCACCGTCGATATCAAGACGCTGGACGAAGGCGCGGCATCGCTCGGCGCGTCGCCATGGCGGCGCTTTCGCGACGTGATCGTGCCCAATGCCGTGCCCGGAATACTCGCCGGCAGCCTGATGGTGGTGACGCTATCGCTCGGCGAATTCAACCTGACCTGGATGCTGCACACGCCCCTGACCAAGACGCTGCCGATCGGGCTCGCCGACAGCTACGCCTCGATGCGGCTGGAGGTGGCGTCGGCCTATACGCTGATCTTCTTCGTGATGATCATCCCGCTGCTGGTCGCGATGCAGTTGTTTGCCGAGAAGGAACAGAAGCGATGAGTGCGTCAGGCCGGACATGGCGCCTCGGTGCGTATCGAGGCCTGCGGCAAGACGTTTGCCGACGGAACGCGCGCGCTCGAACCCGCGACGCTCGATATTGCGCGCGGCGAGACGCTGGTGCTGCTCGGTCCCTCCGGCTGCGGCAAGACCACGATGCTGCGCATCATCGCCGGCCTCGAATTGCCCGATGCCGGCGGCAAGGTGTTGTTCGACGGCAAGGACATGACGTCGGTGCCGATCGAGCGGCGCAACGTCGGCATGGTGTTCCAGTCCTACGCGCTGTTTCCCAACATGAGCGTGGCGGACAATATCGGCTATGGCCTGAAGATCCGCGGCGTGCCCGACAAGGAGCGCGCGGCGCGCGTCGCCGAACTGGTCGCGCTGACCAACATCTCCGGGCTGGAGAACCGCCGCATCGACCAGCTCTCCGGCGGCCAGCGTCAGCGCGTGGCGCTGGCGCGCGCGGTCGCGATCCGGCCGGGCATCCTGCTGCTCGATGAACCGCTGACGGCGCTCGACGCGGCGTTGCGCGATCGGCTGCGCGGCGAGCTCAACCGCCTGCTGCGCGCGCTCGGCATCACCACGATCTACGTGACGCACGACCAGGCCGAAGCCATGGAACTCGGCGACCGCGTCGTCGTCATGCAGAAGGGATCGATCGCCCAGATCGGCACGCCGCGCGAGATCTACTTCACGCCGAAAAATCGCTTTGTCGCCGAATTCATTGGCGCCGCGAATATCGTCGAGGCGGCGATCGAGAACGGTCATCTCGTATTGCCGGGCGGGCGGCAGCCGATCGGTGGCGATGCAAGCATGCCGGCCGCGGTCGCCATGATCCGCCCCGAAACCATCCGCGTGGTGGAGGCCGGAAGCTGCGCCGCTTTCGGGCATCATCGACAGCGTCAGCTTCATCGGCGACCGGCAGCGGCTGGTCGTCAGCGGCGCATCCGACAAGCCGCTTACCGTCGATGCGCCGAATACGGTACAAGCCAGGGCCGGCGAGCGGATCGGACTGTTGATTTCGCCGGACGCCGTCCGTCTTGTTGCCGCCTGAAAACTGAGAAGGCCGATGTCGCCAAACCCGGTTCGTATCGCCCAGATTTCCGACCTGCATATCAAGCCGCCGGGCTCGCTGGCTTACGGCCGGGTCGATACCGCCAAGGCGCTGGAACGCTGCGTCGCGGCGCTGAACGAATTCAATCCGGCGCCCGACTTTGTGGTGATATCGGGCGATCTCGCGGACACGCCGACGCCGAGGAGTATCAGTATCTCAAGCGGCTGCTGGCGCCGCTCAAGCTTCCGTTCGCCGGCATTCCCGGCAATCACGACTCGCGCGAACTGATGCGCGCAGCGTTTCCTTCCGCGGCCTATGCCTTTCCCGCCGGGGCCGCTCAATCAGAAGATCGAGGTCGGCGGGCTCGATCTGTCTGCTGCTGGATTCAAGCGTGCACGGAAAGCCGCATGGCGAGCTCGACGAGCCGACGCTGCAATGGCTCGACGCGACGCTGGCGTCATCACCCGATCGGCCCGCGCTGCTGTTCCTGCATCATCCGCCGTTCAAGGCCGGCATCTGGCACATGGATCGCCAGAATCTCCTCAACGCCGTCGAACTCGCACCCATCGTCCGGCGTCATCCGCGCGTGCAACTGATCGCGACCGGCCATATTCACCGGGCGGCGCTGACGATGTTCGCGGGCGTGCCGACCACGATCTGTCCGGCGCCGAACCACGCCGTCGATCTCGATCTCGCCGAGCTGCGCGAGCCTTCGTTCAAGGTCGAGCCGCCGGCCTTCCACCTCCACACCTGGTTTCCGGGCGAGGGATTTGGCACCGTCGTCACCCATCAGGTCCCGATCGGGACATTTGACGGTCCGCATCCGTTTTTCGGGCCGGACGGGAAGCTGCTTTAGACTCGCTCACGCCTCCTTCATCCCGAACAACTTCGCCGCGTTGCCGCCGAGGATCGCGATCTTCTGCTTGTCCGACAGCGTCGTCGTCGCGAACACGTGGTCGACCGGATGCTGTTCCCACGGGATCGGATGGTCGGTGCCGAGCATCACCTGGCTGGCGCCGACCTGCGCCACCAGATGCCGCAGGCCTTCCGGCGTGAACACCATGGCGTCGAAATAGAGCTGGTTGAGATATTCCGACGGCTTCTTCTTCAGCGTGATGTTCGGATTGCAGTTTTGCGGCGACACGAAGCAGGCATGATCGCCGCGCGCGGCGTAGGAGCCGAGATAGCCGCCGCCATGCGCGGCGATGATCTTGAGCCCCGGGAAGCGATCGAGCGTTCCCTCGAAGATCAGATGCTGCAAGGCGATCGTGGTGTCGAGCGGATTGCCGATGGTGTTCGACAGCCAGCCATTGCCCTTGAAGCGCTTGGCGAGTTCTCGGGCGTGCTCTGCGGATGGATGAACAGGACCGCGCCGAGTTCTTCCGCCTTGGCCCAGACCGGGTGGAATTTCGGGTCGGAAAAATCCTCGCCCAGCACGCTGGCGCCGACGGCTGCGCCGCGCAGGCCCTGCTTCTTGACCGCGGTCTCCAGTTGCTGCACTGCAAGGTCAGGATATTGCAGCGTCAGCGAGGCAAAGGCGGCGAACCGTTCCGGCCGCGCCGCACAGAGCTCGGCCAGCTTCTCGTTCTGCACCTTGACGATCTGGGCCGCCGTGTCGCGGTCCTTGCCGTACCAGAACGGATTGATCGACAGCACCTCCATGTCGATCGCCATCGCGTCCATTTCCTTCAGGCGCTGTTCGATGACGATGAAATGCTCAGGCACGCCCTTGACCGGCGGCAAGACCTTGTCGGCCCCGTCGCCCATCAGGTTGATGGCTTCACGGAAATAGCAGTGCGCATGCACGTCGACCGTCAGCACGCGCTTGCCGTTGACCTTGACCGGCAGGCGAGCGGCCTTGGGCTGCGCATGGGCGGCTTCCAGCATGCCGCAACCGCAAAAGGCGATCCCGCTGGCGGCAGCGCCTTTCAGGAAATTCCTGCGGGTGGTCATTGGTAGCCTCCCTTGATTTTTTGGAACGTTTCCCCGGCCGGACGCTTGATGCGCCGGCTCATTCTTTAGTTTTGGCCGGACCACATTGCCAAGCTGGATGCGGGAGGGCAATCATTCCGGCAAAGATCGCTGCCGATATCGGCAAAACGTGACTGCCTGCGAGGAGATACCTGACATGCGCCTGTTCCATTCGCTGATCCCGGCGCTTGCGCTGCTCCCGGCTTCCCATGCAGTCGCGCAGACGAACTATCCGGACCGGCCGATCAAGATGATCGTGCCGCTGGCGGCGGCCAGCGCGGTCGATGTGGCGGCGCGGATCGTGACGCAGAAGATGGCCGACAACATGGGCCAGCAGTTCGTGATCCTGAACCAGCCGGGCGCGTCGGGCCTGATCGGCGCCGAGGCGGTCGCGCGCGCCGAACCGGACGGCTACACGATCGGCGGCTTCAACGACAGCATCATGACCATGGTGCCCAACCTGCAGTCCAAGATGCGCTGGGACATTCTGAAGGATTTTGAACCGGTGTCGCTGGTTGCGACGGTGGAATGGGGACTGGTTGCCAACGAAAAGGCCGGCTTCAAGAGTGCGGCGGATCTGATCGCGGCTGCGAAGGCGGCACCCGGCAAGATCGATTATGGTTCGGGCGGTCCGGGCAGCCCGCAGCATCTGGCGATGGCGATGTTTGCGTCCGCCGCCGGCATTTCGCTGACCCACGTGCCTTATAAGGGCGCGACGCAAGCCGCGACCGACGTCGCCGCCGGCCAGATTCCGGTCGCCTTCCAGGGCCTCGGCACGGTCGCGGCACTGGTGCGCGGCGGTCAGCTCAAGCTGCTCGGGGTGACGACCGAGAAGCGGTTGCCGCAATTCCCCGACGTGCCGACCGTCTCGGAATCCGGTCTGCCCGGCTTCCTGTTCAATTCATGGTTTGCCATTCTGGCTCCCGCCGGCACGCCAAAGGAGATCATCGCCAGGCTGAATGCCGAGGTGCTGAAGGCGGTCGGCGATCCCGACGTTCGCCGCAGACTGGAAGAATTGGGTTTCGCGGTGCGCGGCAGTTCGCCGGAAGAACTGCGGGTCATGACGCGCGATCAGCTCGCCAAATATGCCCGCGTGATCAAGGAAATGGGCATCGCCAACGAATAGACCGCCGGCGATGACGCAGATGGCGTCAACGGCCGGCGGCAGATCTTGTCATAAATAGTCGCGATCAATTGCAGGCGCATGCCGGGCCGGCTGTCCAGGCCGCATCCGGCTATTTCCGTGTGACGGGACTGACTTACGGATTCATGGCCGTGTCCACGATACTGTTTTCTGCTTATCAGGGGTGGGGCCGGGCGACCGCTCCGCTGCTGGTGAGCCTGTTCAGGGTTGCTATCGCGTTGATCGGCGGATGGTTGTTGCTGCGGCAACCGACGCCCAGGCTGGATTGGCTGTATGACCTGGTCGCCGGTTCCATGGTTATCGGAGCGTTAACGCTGAGCATCATTTTTGTGCTCCGGCCGCCAAATCGACGCAGTCGCATGCTTTCCGGTTGAAAAACCGACCGGCGTTGATTACGGAAGGGCTGCATTCCCTGCAGCTTCCCCCTGCAGTTTTGCCTGGAGTTTGACTGGCGTGCCTCAACAAAGGACAGGCGAAGCCTCTGGGCTTCTCGAGCAGCAAACTGTCGGTGTTGCGCAAGCATCCGTACTTTGCCGATCTCGAGCCTGAAGCGTTCGACCAGCTCTGCCGCTACGCCAAGCATTCCACGCTGAAGCGGGGAGCCACGCTCTTCTCCAAAGGCGACCAGGGGATCAGCCTGTATGCGGTGATATCGGGCTCGGTGAAGATCAGCATTTCATCGCCCGATGGCCGCAACGCAATCCTGAACATCATCGGACCCGGCGAAATTTTCGGCGAAATAGCGCTGCTTGACGGAGGAGCACGGTCGACCGATGCCACCGCAAACACCAATTGCGAGCTCTTCACGATCGACAAGCGCGAGTTCATCCCCTTTGTGCGGAGCCAGCCGACGCTCGCGATGAAGTTCATCGAGCTGTTGTGCACGCGGCTTCGCCGGACCAGCGACCAGGTCGAGCAGGTCATCCTGCAGAACCTGCCGGGGCGGCTGGCAAGCGCATTGCTGCGTCTGACCGAGAAACAAAAGCTTGAGCCGCAGGGCCGAACCATTGCGATCACCCAGCAGGAGATCAGCGAGATGGTCGGCATGACACGGGAGAGCATCAACAAGCAGTTGCGGGCCTGGGCGGCGCGCGACTGGGTCCGGCTCGAACACGGCGCCATCGTGGTGCTGAAGGCCGATCCGCTGCAGACGCTGGTCGATGCCGGGTCGGCCGAAGGCGAATAGCGCGGCAGCTCTGCCCGCAGCGCGCATCTCACAAAACAGTGAACGTCGAAAACGTGTGAAGCAATTCACACGGGACCGTGCGTGCGACGGGGTAGGCCATGCCCCGGGGACTATATGCGTATAATGGAGGCGTCCATGCATGGCTCGATCGACAAGCAGCCCCGTGACGGCAAAAGCGTCTATCGCAATTGGAGCATGAATTTGATTGCTCTGCCCATTCTTGCCGTGGTCGCACTGATCGCGTTTGCCATCAGCCATCCCGGCGCATCCCGATGGATAGCGGAAGCCGTCGAGGCCGAATTTGTCAGCACGGACCTGGTGCCGGAGATCGCGCCGCCGACACGCGTTGCCCAGCCGAGCAACGAAATCCGGACCGTAAAGGCTTATTGACGGACCGGGATACCCGCTTCGGCGACCGTCGGCGCCCTTAGATATCGAACACCGCCACGGCGCGAATCGGCGAAGCGGTGCCGCCGCGCCATTTCATGGGCAGGCCGATGAAGGTGAACCGGCCCTTGCCAAGCAGCGCCTCGAGATTGCACAGGCTCTCGATATGGGTGATGTCGAGGTCGAGGCAGGCCTTGTGAACCAGCGCATTGACGTCGCCCTCAGGCCCAGGCCGCATCGAGTCGATGCCGAAATGCACGACGCCCTGTTTTGCCAGCCATTCGGTGGCGGCGACGTTCACGCCGGAATTGTCGCTGGAATATTCCTTGCGCGGAAAAGTGCGTGCGTGGTGACCGGTACAGAGTAGCACGGTGCCGTCCTTCGGCACGGGGACGCCGGCCTTCGTCACCGCCGTCTCGAGATCGGCAGGCGTGATCTCGGCGCGCGGCGCGATGTGGCGCAAGTCCAGGCAGATCCCCGGCACGATGCATTTCTCCAGCGGATACTGGTCGATCGGTATGCCGCTTTTGCCAAAATGCAGGGGCGCGTCGATATGGGTGCCGGCGTGGTCGACCATCGAGATGAACATCGACGCCAGCCCGTGGACGTTGCCGGACTCGACAAAGGAGTCCTCGTGGTTCTTCCAGACGCCATGCATGACCGGTGGATGGCCCGGATAGCTCGGAGTGCGGTGATATAGCTCTCGGCTGAGATCGACGATTTTCACGATGGGCCCTTGCGAAGCAATCCGGTGACGTGCCGGAAGCAGATTGGATTACTTCGCCATTTTGCGCCTCACAAGGGCGGGCGTCCAGAGCAGGGCTGGCATGCCTGCGCCAGGACGCGGACTCATTGAGCCGCAGCCATAGCCTGATTGACGCGAGTTGGCCGGACGCAACGCTCTCGGCCCGGCCCCGGCTTATGGGCAGAAGCGGACATCATCCGCCGACTCCCACCGCTGAATCCGTCGAAAATGAATCCAAGGCGGACGTGTTTGAGAATGCAGAAGTTGCCAATTCCAGGAGAATTCGCGTATGCACTATGTGCAGGGTCGTAGTGTGAGCAATTCAAAAATGGCGATGGAGCTGAGGGGCGCGAGAGGCGAGGGATTTGCGACGATTGCCGCTGACGGTCGCGTGCTGGATTCCTGGTTTCTTCAGCTGCGCCTGGTTGCGGAGGCCGGCAAGGCGGCAACGGTACGGCTGACGCAGGACGAGATTATCAGATCGTTGGGTCAATCGGCAGACGGATATGCTGGACATGACGACGTCCGCAATGTCGATATCGTTCCAATCCGTACAGAAATTGACTCCCTTGCGTCTGCGCCGACTGATGTGCACGACGCCTATCTTCGACTCCATCTACTGAGCCACCGGCTGGTCCAGCCCAATTGCCTGAACCTGGACGGAATTTTCGGTCTGTTACCTAACGTTGCCTGGACGACCCTCGGTCCCTGTGAAGGCTCTCGTGTACCGGAAGCGCGAATGGCAGCACGAAAGCGTGGCCTCGCGTTCGAGGTGACAGGCGTGGACAAGTTTCCGCGCATGACCGACTATGTGACGCCTGCGGACGTGAGAATTGCAGATGCGGATCGCGTAAGGCTCGGAGCCTACCTGGCTCCGGGCACGACCGTCATGCATGAAGGCTTTTGCAATTTTAATGCAGGTACGCTCGGTCCCTGCATGGTCGAAGGCCGGATAAGCGCCGGTGTGGTTGTGGGAAGTGGCAGCGACGTTGGTGGCGGAGCGTCGATCATGGGCACTCTGTCCGGAGGAGGGAAAGAGCGGATTACGGTTGGTGAGCGCTGCCTGATCGGAGCCAACGCCGGTATCGGCATTTCATTGGGTGACGATTGTATCGTCGAAGCGGGCTGTTATGTCACAGCAGGCGCGCGCATCCTTTTGGAAGATGGCCGGGTACTGAAAGCCAAAGAACTTTCGGGCCAGAAGGGCCTGCTTTTTCGTCGTAATTCCCAGAGCGGCGCGCTTGAGGCAACCAGGCGTACACAAAATTTGGGACGGCCTCAACTCGCAACTTCACGGCTAGGGCAGCTCACTCGAAGAAGTCGTTGGCGACAATTGTGGCGCGTCAACGATGTCGCCGTCGCGTGAAGAAAACGCGTCAAACAAAAGAGCAGAGCTCGGTTCTGATTCAATCAGAATCGATAAGGCTCTAGAAGCCGAATGCCCTCGGCAGCGCCAGCGACAGCCAGGGCACGTAGGTCACGATCATCAACACCGTGAACATCACGTAATAGAATGGCCAGATGCCGCGCATCACCTCGTCGACCGACACCTTGCCGATGGCGCAGCCCACGAACAGCGTCGTCCCCACCGGCGGCGTCAGCAGTCCGATGCCGAGATTGAGCAACATCACGATGCCGAAATGGACGGGATCGACGCCAAAGCTCTTGACGACGGGCAGCAGGATCGGCGTGCAGATCAACAGCAGAGGCGCCAGATCGAGCGCGGTGCCGAGAACCAGCAGCATGATGTTCAGCCACATCAGCAGCATGTACTTGTTGCTGGATATCGCGACAAAGAACTCGGTCATCTTCGCCGGCATCTGCATCAGGGCGGCGACGTAGCCGAAGCAGGACGCCGTCGCGACCAGCGTGAGCACCATCGCCACGGTTTGCAGGGTCCGATAGACCAAAAGCGGCAGTTCCGACCATTTGTAATCGCGGTAGACGAACATGGTGACGAAGAACGCCCAGACGCAGGCGACTGCGCCGGCCTCGATCGGCGTAAAGACGCCTGTCAGGATGCCGCCCAGCACGATCACCAGCGTGACGATTCCCCAGACGGCTTCGCCGAGCATTCTGATCGCCTGGCCGATCGGCACCGGCTCGCCCTTGGGGTGCTTGTCGCGGTAGGCGTAGAACAGGCAGAGCAGCATCAGCGAGAAGCCGAGCAGCAAACCGGGAATCACGCCGGCGAGAAACAGGCTGGTGATCGACACCACGCCGCCGGTCGCCAGCGAATAGATCACGGAGTTGTGGCTTGGCGGGATGATGATGGCCTGAAGCGACGCGCTGATGGTGACGTTGGTCGCGAACACCCGCGGATAGCCCTTGGCGGCCATTTGCGGGATCATCACCGAACCGATCGCGGACGTATCGGCCACCGACGATCCCGAGATGCCGCTCATGATCGTGGTCGCCAGAATGTTGACCTGCGAAAGTCCGCCCCGCATGCGGGTGAACCCGACCAGCACCGCGGCAAAATCGACCAGCCGCCTGGCCATGCCGCCTTCGGCCATGATGGCGCCGGCAAGCACGAAAAACGGAATGGTCAGCATCGAGACCTTGCCGACGCCGCTGGCAAATTGCTGCATGACGGCGCCGACCGGCAGGTCGATCCAGAGCGCGCCGACCAGCGACGAAAGCGCCAGCGCATAGGCGATCGGCATGCCGATGGCGAAGAAGAAACACATGCTGAGAAGCAGAACGGCGATGTCCATCTGAAATCACTCGACCGGTACGTGGGCGTCGCTGCCGTCCAGCGGCGGCGGGCCGATGGTGAGGCGTTCGACGACGAACAGAAACATCATGGCGCCGCTGACCACGATCGGAAGGTAGGTGACGCCGACCGACATCCATGGAAATTCGTCGACCGAATTGCCCCATGTTGTCTGAACCAGCCTCAGCCCCCAGAAGAACATGAACAGCGCAATCACGCCCATCAGCAGTTCGCTCAGGAACAGCGAGGCGCGGCGCAGGACCGGCGGCAGCAAGTCGGTGCCGACCGTCATGTTCATGTGAATGCGCTGCCGATAGCAGTTGGCCGACCCGATGAAGGTGATGCCGACCGTCAACAACACGGCCATCGGTTCGGGCCATGACGAAGCGCTGTTCAGGATATATCGGGTATACACCGCCCACGGGATCACCGCGGAGATGATAACCAGCGCCAGACACGCGACGACAGCGCCGGTCCAGTAAACCGCATCGACCATTCGCCGGAAAACTCCGGCCCCAGAATCGGACATCTTGCCCCCGGAAAATGGCGGAGCCGAAAGCGCTCCGCCGGGTCTGACGCGTGGCCGGAACGGATGCCGTCCGGCCACTGTTGGTGGTGAAGTTGCTAGTTGACCGCTTCGATGCGCTTGACCATGGCGGCGTACTTGGCGCCGTACTTGTCCCACACCGGCTTGACGGCGTCCTGGAACGGCTTCTTGTCGATGTCGGTGATGATCTCGGTGCCGGCGGCTTTCATCTTCTCGATGGCGGCGTTTTCCGCCGCGTACCAGAGCACGCGTTGCTCGGCCTGCATTTCCTTCGAGAGCTTCTTGATCAGCGTTTGATCCTCCGGCGACAGCTTCTGCCAGGAGATGCGCGAGAACACCACCAGTTCCGGAATGATCAGGTGTTCCGTCATCGTGAAGTATTTGGCCACCTGATTGTGGTTCTGCGCGATGAACGACGGCGGGTTGTTTTCTGCTCCGTCGACCACGCCGGTTTGCATCGCGCTGAAGACCTGATCGAAGCCGAGCGCAACACCGTTGCCGCCAAGCGCGTTCATGGTGTCGACGAACAGCGGATTGCCCATCATGCGGACCTTGAGGCCCTTGAGATCGGCCATGGTCCGGATCGGCCGCTTGGTGTTGTAGATGTTGCGCGAGCCGGCGTTCATCCAGCACAGCGCAATCAGGCCGGTTTTTTCGTTGGTGGAAATCTTGGCCAGCAACTCGTCGCCGATTTCGCCGTCGATCACCTTCTCCATATGCTTGGAGTTACGGAAAACGAAGGGCATGTTGAAAACGTTGACGTCGTCCACGACAGGGCCGACGGCGCCGACCGAAATGCGGGCGATCTGCAGCGCACCGAGCTGGGCTTGCTCGATCATTTCCTTTTCGCCGCCGAGTTGCATCGACGGGAACATCTGGATCGTCAGGCGGCCATTGGTGGCCGCGTCGAGCTTTTTGCCCATGCTGAGGACGGCCTCAACTGTCGGATATCCCAGAGGATGGACGTCCGCGGCCTTCAGCACCATTTTGGCCTGCGCATGCGCTGATGACAACGGCGCAGCCGTCGCCATGGCCGCTCCAAGTCCTGCGCTCATCTTGATGAAGTCGCGACGTTTCATGTGTCTCCTCCAGGTTATGTTTATCGTGTTGTTTATCGTTGTGTCGGGTTTGCGAAGTCTAGTGTTGCTCTTCGAAGAACTCCGGATTGATGTGTCGGGTCGTGGAGATGTTGTCGAGAAGACTTTCGAGATGGGCTTCCATCGCCCGCCGCGCGCGCTCGGGATCATGCGCCTCGATTGCGGTCAGGACGGCTTCATGCTCCGCGATCACCTTTGAAATTCGCCCCTGCTGGGGCAGGGTCAGCCGGCGATAGCGATCGACATGGACTTTCACCTGCTGGATGAATTTCCAGATTCCGGGGTAGCCGGCGACGTCGGCGACGGTGGCGTGAAACAGCTCGTCGGCCTGGTGGAAGGTCTCGCTGTCACCGGCGGCGCAGGCCTCGCGTTGACGTTCCAGCACCGACCGCAACGCCAGGATCTGGCTCGATGTTGCGCGTTCCGCAGCCATCCGCGCGGTGGTTTCCTCGAGCGCCTTGCGAATGATGATGGCTTCGGGCAGGGCTGCGATCGGGATGCGCGAGACGAAGATGCCCGATTGCGGATAGATCTCCAGCAGCCCCTCATCCGATAATTTCAGGATCGCTTCCCGGACCGGGGTGCGGCTCACGCCATAGGAAACCGCGATCTGGGCTTCCGAGATCGCCTCGCCGGGCCGCCGTTCCAGCGACACCAGTTCGGTTCGAAGATCCGAATAGATCTTTGACGCAGCCGTTGCCGTTCGCGGGCGACCGCCGCGGTGATGGCCAGTAACCATCCGGCGCCCCCCAGGGGCGGTCTTTTTCGACGTACGAGCGATCACGGCTGCCTCCTCAATTGATATATTAGTATATGAATTGAGTCTGACAAAGCCCAATCTGCTCGCCGAAGCTACTTTGCATGGGGTTGTTTTCGCGATTTTGCGTCCGGACCCCGCAGACGTCGAATTCACATCCGAGCGTTGATGAAGCCCGCGCGTTCGCGCTGGTCGCGTTGCCCGGTGCCGATCAACAGGCTGATCAAGGCGGAGGCCTGCGAAGCGTGGGCGGCCTGCGTCGTCACGCCCGCCGTGTACATGGTGGCGAGTTCGCAGCCGGCCGGCAGCGAACCGGACAGGACCACGCCCTTGGTACTGATGATCTCGGTCGATTGCGTGCAGCCGATCGGACGCCGCGCGTCGGACGCCGCCATCTCGCGCATCGCGGTGGCGCCGTTCGGAAAGATTTTCAAGCGCGCTGCGACGTCATCGGCGATGCCGAGCTTCGCCAGGACTTTTGCGACGTGAATTCCGGCCGTCGAGGCCACGGTATCCGGTACGAAGATCGCGTCGGAGGCCAGCAGTGCGTCGCGCAGGCCCGCTTCATCCCGCGCCGTGACCTTGGGATCGCTGGCCCGAACGGCGAGGGCGGTCTCGACCAGGCCGACATCCGATATCGAAGAAGCGACCACCAGCTTCTCCTCCGCCAGCTTGGTGAGGAGCGCCGCGGTGAGGATGACAATGTCGGCAGGCGTGCCCTTGCGTAATTTGTCGGCCATGGCGCCAACCGCGCCGAATTCGCCGGCGATATCGAACCCGCTCTGGGCCTTGAATGTCGGCGCGAGACTTCCAACCAGACCTTGCGCCGCGCCGCCGCTCAGAATGTTCAGGCTGTTCATGAGGTCTCTTCCATGGCCGCGATCAATCTGTCGCGCGTGATTGGCAGATCGCGCACCCGCACGCCGAGCGCGTCGAAAACGGCATTGGCGATGGCGGCCGTGACCGGGCCATGCGCGGCCTCGCCGGCGCCCAGCGGGTCCATGTCCGCTCGCTGGATCAATTCGACCTCCACCTCCGGCACCTCGCTGAAGCGCAGGATCGGATAGTCGGTCCAACTCGTGCTGGTGATGCGTTGCCGGTCGAAGCGGACGCGCTCCTTCAATACCCAACTGGTGGCCTGGATCGCGCCGCCCTCGATCTGGTTGATGACGCCGTCGGGATTGATGGCTTCGCCGACATCGACGGCGAGCGTCAGCTTCCTGACCCGAATGTCTTCGGCGCTTTCGATCTCGGCAATGGCGGCGCAATAGGCGCCGGTGTTTTTGTAGCGGCCGAAGCCGATGCCGTAACCGATCCCGGGTTGCTTTGCCGGCTTCCATTTCGCGCGCCTGGCCGCGGCGCGGATGACGTCCCGGGCTCGTTCGTCGCCGAGGTGCCGCAGCCGGAAAGCGACCGGATCTTCGCCGCGGCCGGCGGCGATTTCGTCGAGGATGGATTCGATCGCAAAGATATTTCCCTGCGCGCCCAGCGTCCGCAGCGCTGAGGTGCGGATCGGCATCGTTTTCAGCCGATGGCTTTCAATTTGCCAGGATGGAAACTCATAAAGCGGAATCGAATTTCGATCGCCGCCGCCGCCATTGGCCTGCGGCGGGTTGCCCGAGATCATGCGCGGAAACGGCTCGGCCAGTTCGAACCCCGCCAGCAAGGCCGGCTGCGCCGCGCGCCCCGGCCGCGCCGCATGGCCGTTGCTCCAGATCGAATGGCGCCAGTCGACGATCTCGCCCCGCGCATCGAGACTGGCCTCGATCTCGATCGCCATCGCCGCGCCAAACGGCGCATCCGACATCTCGTCGTCGCGCGACCACAGCACGCGCACCGGCCGTTCGCCTGCGGCCTTCGCCAGCAACGCCGCATCAAGCGCGACGTCGTCGGCGGCGTTATGTCCGTAGCAGCCGGCGCCTTCGATATGTTCGACCGTGATGTTCTCGATCGGCAGTTTGAGAACCAGAGCCAGATCGGAGCGCAGCAGATAGACGCCCTGGCTGTGTGTCCAGACGTGCACGCGGTCGCCGTTCCACTGCGCGATGGCACAAGACGGGGCGATCGAGGCGTGCGCGATATAGGGGCGGGTGTATTGCCGTCGGATCGTCTGTGTCCCGGTTCCGGACGTTGTCGCCGTCCTCTTGTCGATGACGGTCAATTCCACCGGCTGCGCCTTCAGGAAGGATGCCAGATCGTTTTCGTCAGGCAGCGGTTCACCGTCGGACCAGGTTGCGCCCTTGCGTAACGCTTGAAGGGCAGCCTCCGCGTCATGCTCAGTTTCGCTGACGACGCCCGCAAAGCTGCCGTCGCGCACCACAGTGACAAAACCGGTGATCGTGCGGGCACGTTCGTCGTTCAATTCGGTGAGTTTTGCGCGCGCATTGTCAGGTCGCAGCACGCGGCCGTGCAGCATCCCGGCCAACGTTTGATCGTGGATGAAACGCGGACGCGCAAACACCTTGTCGGGAATATCGATCCGCTGGACCGAATGGCCTGCCAGCGCCCGGCGTGTCGCGATCTTCGGCGTCGCGCCCGGCGTCGCGTCGCGATCGAGCGAGACTTCGTCGGCCAGTTCCCAATAACTGGTCCTGACATTGCCCGGCCCCGAGATGGTGCCGTCCTCGACGCCGAGCGTATCGAGATCAACACCCAGCCGCTCCGAAGCCAGTTGCAGAAAGATCTGGCGTACTTCCGCGCAGGCGTGACGCAGCGCGCGGCCGGACTGCTGGATCGAGAGACTGCCCGAGGTGACACCTTCGTTGGGGCTCGCAGCGGTCGAAGCGCGGACCATCTGTACGCGGGACAGATCGATATCGAGTTCGTCGGCGGCAATCTGCGCCAGCGCCGTCACGATGCCTTGCCCGATTTCGACCTTGCCTGGTGAAACCGTCACCTGTCCCGCGCTTGAGAATTTGAGCCATGACGACAGTTTCGGGTTCGCCGCGAGGCTGACCGGCAGTTTGGGTGGGGAAGGAGAGGCGGCCTGCTGGTTCATCCCGCCGCCATTTCGTCCGCCGCACGCAGCACCGCTCGCACGATGCGATTATGCGAGCCGCAACGGCAGAGGTTGCGGTCGAGCGCTTCTCTGACGTCGCGGTCGGTTGGCGACGGATTTCGCTTCAATAGCGCCGCCGCGCTCATCAGGATGCCGGAGATACAATAACCGCATTGCAGCGCCTGCTCGGCGATGAACGCACGCTGCAGCGGGTGCGGCCGCTCGGCGCTGCCCAGTCCCTCCAGCGTGGTGACGTCCTTGTCCGCTACCGACCAGAGCGGCGTGTCGCAGGCCGGCACCGCGCGATCGCCGATGATGACGTTGCAGGCGCCGCACTCGCCGGCGCCGCAGCCGAAATGCGGTCCGGTCATGCCGAGTTGCCCGCGCAAAATGTCCAGCAGCGATCGATCGGGATCGGCGTCGATCTCGGTCTCGGCGCCATTGAGGCGAAATCGAACGTTCGGCATCGAAGGGCGAACCTATTGCGGCTTGTCGAACTTCTTGACGACCTCAGCCCATTTCACAATATCGGCGCGCAGGAATTTGTCGAACTCTTCCGGGGTCATCGACATCGGAACCGCGCCCTGCTGGGTCCAGAGTTTGACGATATCCGGCCGTTTCACGGCAGCGTTTACGGCTGCGTTGAGCTTGTCGATGATTGCTTTCGGCGTGCCTGTCGGCGCCATGAAGCCGAGCCAGATGGTGGCCTCATAGCCGGGCACGCCGGCTTCGCTTGCGGTCGGCACGTTCGGCAGTACAGCCGAGCGCGTCTTGCCTGTGGTGGCGAGCGCACGCACCTGGTTCTCCGCGATGTTGGGCGCCATCGCCGGAACCGCGTCGATCATCATCTGCACCTGGCCACCGATCACGCCGCTGCGGGCCTCGCCGCTGTTGCGATAGGGCACGTGCAGGACATCGATGCCGGCCATGGCTTTGAACAGTTCGCCGGCCATGTGGTACGGCGTGCCCTGGCCGGATGACGCGTAATTCAGTTTACCGGGCTGCGCTTTCGCAAGCGCGATGAATTCCTGCAGCGTCTTCGCCGGCACGGCGGGATGGACCACGATCACCAGATCGGAATAGTTGACTGGCGCGATCGGCGCGAGGTCACGCATCAGTTCGTATTTGCGCTGTGGCACCAGCGATTCATTCGCGGTCTGGGTGTTCGACATCATCAAGAGCGTGTAGCCGTCAGGCGGCGACTTGGCGGCCTCCAGCGTGCCGATCACGCCGCCCGCGCCGGTGCGGTTCTCGACCACGAAGGGCTGGCCAAAACTCTCCTGCAGAATGCTGCCGATCTGGCGCGCAGTGACATCGGCAGGCCCGCCGGCGCCAAAGGGAACGAGGATCTTGACCGGCCGCGACGGATAGTCCTGCGCCTGCGCCGGCGAACCAGAGATCGGTGTCGCAAGCAAAGTTGCAGCCAGTGCCAGTACAATCCTTGGGCACGTCATCTCAATCTCCCCGACACTTCTATTGTTCCTTGCCGCAAGTTTAGCTGCATTGCGAATAGGCTGTCGACGAAAGACTGAGGTGTATGTCATAGGAATAAAAGATAACGTGCGGGGTACCGGACCTCAGCAAGAACAAGCTTGATAACAAGCAGATGGGAACGCCCATGAAGAATTTGATCTCACGCCGCACGTGGCTCAAAAGCACTGGCGCGGTGCTCGCAGGCGCAGCATTTTCCACCCGCGTGATGGCCGACGCGCCGGCGGCGGAGCCGGTCACGCCGGCGCTGATCGAAGCCGCGAAAAAGGAAGGCCAGGTGATCTATTACACCTCGACCGACCTACCGGTCGCGGAGAAGCTGGCCAAGGCGTTCGAAGCGAAATATCCGGGGATCGCGGTGCGCGTCGAGCGCACCGGCGCCGAGCGCGTGTTCCAGCGCATCGGCCAGGAATATTCCAGCAACATCCATGCCGTCGACGTCGTGAATTCGTCCGACGCCGCGCATTTCATCGTCTGGAAGCGCGACGGCATTCTGGCGCCTTACGTGCCGGAGGAGGTCGCGAAGTATTATCCGGCTGACCACAAGGATCCCGACGGCCAGTTTGCCAGCTTCCGTGTCTGGCTCAGCATCATCGCCTACAATACCAATCTGGTGAAGGCAGAAGACGCGCCGAAGAGTTTTGCCGACCTGCTCGATCCCAAATGGAAGGGCAAGATCGTCAAGGCGCATCCCGGCTACAGCGGTACCATCATGACCGCGACCTACCAGATGCAGCGCGATCTCGGCTGGACGTTCTTCGAACAGCTTGCCAAGCAGAACATCATGCAGGTGCAGTCGTCGGCCGATCCGCCGAAGAAGCTCGATCTCGGCGAGCGCGCCGTGATGGCCGACGGCAACGAGTACAACATTTTCCAGATGCGGGAAGGCGGCCGTCCGGTCGAGCCGGTTTATGCGACCGAAGGTTCGCCGCTGATCATAGGTCCCAACGGCATCTTCAAGAATGCGCCGCATCCGAACGCCGCGAAACTGTTCCAGTCGTTCAGTCTCGGCCGCGAGGCCCAGCAGTTGATCATCGACGTCGGCGGGCTGCGCTCCGTGCATGCGCAAACCAATGAGAAGGCGGGCCGCAAACCGCTCAAGGAGATCAAGACCATGAAGGACGACGCCGCGGCGGTGGAGAAAGATGGCAAATCCATCAAGGCGCGTTACACCAAGATATTCCGCGTCTGATCGATATGAATTCAGGATTGCCGAAGGTTTCGGTCGCGGAAACGCTTGCCGAAAAGATCGCCGCATTGAAGCCGGGAACTCTCCCGGCAGTAACCACGCGCAAATGCGAGGATCTGCTGATCGACATCGTCGGTCTCTGCGTCACCGCGCGCAACGAGGACTATATCAAGAGCGCGCTGGCCGGGTGCGACGACGACGGCCCTTGCACAGCGATCGGGCACAAGCGCACGCTGAATGCCGCGGGAGCTGCCTTCCTCAACGGCACCGCGGCGCATGGCGAGGATTTTGACGACACGTTTGAGGGCGGTCCGGTCCATGCCGGCGCGGTGATCGTGCCGGCGGTGCTGGCGGCCTGCGAGCGGCATAATCCGGATGGTCGCATGGCGCTGATCGGGATCGCGGTCGGCACCGAAGTGCTCTGCCGTCTCAGTCTCGTGGTGCCGAAGGCCGTGCACAAGGCAGGCTTCCATCCAACCGCCGTCTTCGGCGCGATGGGTGCGGCGGCCGGTGTTGGTGCCGCTCTCGGTCTCAGCGCCAGGCAGATCGTCGATGCACTCGGCATTGCCGGCAGCATGGCCGGCGGCATCATCGAATATCTCGCCGAAGGCGCCTGGACCAAGCGGATGCATGCGGGATGGGCGGCGCAGTCCGGCATCCGCGCGGCGCTGCTGGCGCGGGGAGGGTTCGTCGGTCCCCGCACCGTGTTCGAGGGGGTCCACGGCCTGTTTCATGGTTTCGCGCATACCACCGAGGGCGACTACGATGCGCTGACCGGCGACTTCGGCAGCCGCTGGGTGACGGACACGCTGGCGTTCAAGCCTTATCCCTGCGGGACGATGACGCAGCCCTATATCGATTGCGCGCGGCGGCTTGCTGCGCGCGGGATCAAGCCTGAAGACATCACCGAGATCGTCTGTGAGGTCGGGGAGGGGACGGTGCATCGCCTGTGGGAACCGCTCGCCGACAAGCAGCGTCCGCGCAACGGCTACGCCGCCAAATTCGCGACGCCCTATCTGCTCGCCACCGGTTTCGTCCATGGCGGTGTCGGGCTCGGCGCGTTCACCGAGAGCGCAATCAGCGACGCGCGGGTCTTGGCGCTCGCCGCAAAGGTGAAATTCCTGATCGACCCGGACAATCCCTATCCGAACAATTACACCGGCCATATCCGCGCCGCGCTCCGCGACGGCAGCGTGATCGAAGAGCGCCAGCCCCACATGCGCGGTGGCGCGCAGGAACCGCTGACGCGGCAGGATGTGATCGACAAGTTCGCGCTCAATGCGCAGCATGGCAGCTGGAGTGCGGCGCAAGGCGACGCGGCGTTAAAACTGATGGCAGGGTTGTATAATGGCCGCATCGATCTCTCTTCGTTGCGTGGATAATCATCACCGTCATGCCCCGCGAAGGCGGGGCATCCAGTAATCGCAAGCCTATCGAGCGAACCATGGGCGCCGGTGTTTACTGGATCGTCCGCCCCAGTGCGCAATCGCGCACAAGGCGGACGATGACGAGTCAGGGAGCAAAGATGAGCAACAGAGAACTCGCCGGTAAGGTCGCCATCGTCACCGGCGCGGGCCGCAATATCGGCCGCGCGATCGCGCTGACACTTGCGGAAGGCGGTGCCTCCGTTCTGGTGAATGTCCGCAGCAACCGCGCCGAGGCCGACGCCGTCGCGCGCGAGATCGAGGTTGCCGGTGGCAAGGCGCTGGTGCATATCGGCGACGTCGCCGACGTCAAGTCGGTGCAGGCGATGGCGGATGCCGCCGCAAAACAGTTCGGCCGGATCGACATCCTCGTCAACAATGCGGCGCTGCGGCGGGAAAAATCCTTCGCCGAGATGAGCTATGCCGAGTGGCGCGAGATCATGGACGTCACGCTCGACGGCACCTTCCACTGCGTCAAGGCCTGCCTGCCGGCGCTGCGCCAATCGGGCGGAGGGACGGTCGTCAATATCGGCGGCCTCAGCGCGCATACGGGTGCGAAAAATCGCGCGCATGTGGTGACGGCCAAGGCCGGTATCATCGGCTTCACCCGGGCGCTGGCCCATGATCTTGCCGATGACGGCATCACCGTGAACTGCGTGGTGCCCGGCCTGATCGGCACGCCGCGCGCCAAGGACAAGCCGGAACCAGCGCACCATCTGACCCATGGCACCATCACAGGCGAGCGGGGCCGGCCGGAGGACGTTGCGGCAGCCGTACGGTTCCTCTGCGGGCCGGGCGCGCGCTACGTCAACGGGCAGGCGATCCATGCCAATGGCGGCGCCTACCTCGGCGCCTGATGCATGGTTTCAATGCCATTTTCGATGGGGGGGCCGGATAAAGTGCCTCGGCGGCCGCGGAATTTGATGTTACCTATGGTGACATGAACCAGCACGCCAAGGTCGACATCCGTCATTCCACCTGTCCGCATGATTGCCCGTCGGCCTGCGCGCTGGATATAGAGGTCATCGACGGCCGCAGCATCGGCCGGGTGCGCGGCTCCAAGCAGCAGACCTATACCGCCGGCGTCGTCTGCGCCAAGGTCGCGCGCTACGCCGAGCGTATTCATCATCCCGATCGGTTGCTCTATCCGATGCGCCGTACCGGGCCGAAGGGCTCCGGCCAGTTCGCGCGGATTTCCTGGGACGAGGCGCTGGACGAAATTGCCGCGCGCTTCGATGCTGCCGAGCGCGAATTCGGCGCGGAATCGGTCTGGCCGTATTATTACGCCGGCACCATGGGGCTGGTGATGCGCGACGGCATCAACCGCCTCGCCAACGTGAAAAAGTATTCGCGCTTCTACAGCACCATCTGCGCCAACATTGCGCGCGTCGGATTTGCCATCGGCACCGGCAAGATCGCCGGCGTCGATCCGCGCGAGATGGGCGTCTCCGACCTGATCGTGATCTGGGGCACCAACCCCGTCAACACCCAGGTTAACGTGATGACGCATGCGATGCGCGCCCGCAAGGAGCGCGGTGCGAAGATCGCGGCGATCGATGTCTACAACAACGACACCATGAAGCAGGCGGACATCAAGATCCTGCTCAAGCCGGGCACTGACGGCGCCTTTGCCTGCGCCGTGATGCACGTGCTGTTCCGCGAAGGTTTTGCCGATCGCACCTACATGGAGAAATACACCGACTGCCCCGACGAGCTGGAGGCGCATCTCGCGACGCGTACGCCGGAATGGGCCTCGGCGATCTCGGGTGTGCCGGTCGAGGAGATAGAGGCGTTCGCGCGCGAGGTCGGGCGCACCCAACGCACGTTCTTCCGCATGGGCTATGGTTTTACCCGCAGCCGCAACGGCGCGGCGCAAATGCACGCGGCGCTGTGCATCCCGGCGGTGACCGGCGCCTGGCAGTACGAGGGCGGTGGCGCGTTCTTCAACAATTTCGCGATCTGGAAATTCGACGAGTCCATCATCGAGGGTCATGATGTGCGTGACACCTCCGTCCGCGTACTCGACCAGTCCAGGATCGGGCGCATCCTGACGGGTGATGCCGTGGCGTTGAAGAATGGTCCGCCGGTCAAGGCGATGCTGATCCAGAACACCAACCCGATGACGGTGGCGCCGGAACAGGTCCTGGTGCGCAAGGGCTTTGCGCGCGAAGACCTGTTCATGGTGGTGCACGAGCAGTTCATGACCGAAACCGCAGAGATGGCCGACATCGTGCTGCCGGCGACCATGTTCATGGAACACGACGATCTCTATTACGGCGGCGGCCACCAGCATATTTCGGTCGGCGCCAAGCTGATCGAAGCGCCCGGCGAGTGCCGTTCCAACCACGAGGTGCTGCAAGGCCTCGGCCGCCGTTTGAAGGTCGCGCATCACCCCGGCTTTGAGATGACGCCGCGCGAGTTGATCGACGCCACGCTGAAGAAGAGCGGCCACGGCGACATCGCGGGTCTCGAGAAGGACATCTGGCGCGATCTTCAGCCGGATTTCCGCACCTCGCATTACCTCGACGGGTTTGCGCACGCTGACAAGAAATTCCACTTCAAGGCGGACTGGGCGAATCCGCCGTGGGGCTCGCCTGGCATGGGGCCGTGGGCCGAGATGCCGTCATTGCCTGATCACTGGCGGGTGATCGAGGAAGCGGACGAGGCGCACCCGTTCCGGCTGGCCACCAGCCCGTCGCGCAGCTTCCTCAACACCAGCTTCAACGAAACGCCGTCGTCGATCGCGCGCGAAGGCACGCCTTCGGTGATGATTCATCCCGCGGATGCGGCAGCGCTGGAAATTGCCGACGGTGAGGCCGTCATCCTCGGCAACACACGCGGCGAAACCACGCTGAGCGCAAAATGGTTCGACGGCGTGCGCCGCGGCGTGCTGATCGCCGAATCCATTCAGCCGAACAAGGCCCATATCGGCGGCCGCGGCATCAACATGCTGACGGGGGCCGAGGAAGTTGCACCCGTCGGCGGCGCCGCGTTCCACGACAACAAGGTCTGGATCAGGAAGGCCGCACCCGCGGCCTAAATCGCGCTTGCAGTCGACCGCCATCCTGCCGCAAATGTTCGCCAATTCTTGGCAAACTGACGGGCGAAAACATGACCGACAACAACAGCGTGATACGCGAAAAGCGCGGGCAGGCGTACTGGATCACCATCAACCGGCCTGAAAAGCGCAACGCGCTCAACGCCGACGTGATCGCCGGCATCGCCAAGGGCTATCGCGACGCGCATGATGACAAGGATGTCCGCGTCATCGTGCTGACCGGGGCCGGCGACAAGGCATTTTGCGCCGGCGCCGACCTGCAGAACAGCGGTGCGGCGTTTGCGATGGATTTCGCCAGGCCGAATGTCGATTACGCGGATTTGCTGCGGCTGTCGCAGGATGCCACCAAGCCTGCGATCGCGCGGGTCGGCGGCGTCTGCATGGCCGGCGGCATGGGCTTGCTGTGCATGACCGATATGGCGGTTGCCGCCGACCACGTGATTTTCGGATTGCCCGAGGTCAAGGTCGGCGTGTTCCCGATGCAGGTTCTGAGCCTGCTGCAGACGATCGCGCCAAAACGCCTCGTCAACGAATGGTCGCTGACCGGCGAGCCCTTTGACGCGAAGGCCGCGCAGGCCGCCGGGCTTTTGAATTATGTGGTGCCGTCGGCCGAACTCGACGCCAAGGTCGACTGGCTGATCGGCCGCATCGTTGACAAGTCGCCGACCGCGATCCGCCGCGGCAAATACGCCATGCGCGCCATCGCCTCGATGTCGTTCGACGAGAGCATCGCCTACACCGAAAGCCAGATCGCGTTGCTGGCGATGACCGAAGATGCCAAGGAAGGCTTGAAAGCCTTCAGCGAAAAACGAAAGCCCTCGTGGGCCGGCAAATAGCCCGGTTAACCAGCAGTTCGCAGCGAAGCCGTGCAGACCCCCCCCGGCAGATGAACTAGCTCGTCATTTAGGGTAGGTTGGGTGGTCGTTCCAACGTGCGCTGACCTACTTTTGTTCGCTCTTCACGGCGCTTCTTGGAGCCTGCGATCAATTGTTTGCGCGTGCGCTTGGCGTAAGTTGGCAGCTGGTGTGGGGAGCGATGCCGGGCCGCGGCGCGTAACTCGGCATCTGTAAGATCGCTGTCCGCCCCTTCGGTAAATCCGCCGTGGCGGAAGGAAGTAAATGAGAGTTCACTTCGTAGCTCAGCTTCTGTGACTATCTTTTTTACGACGGTCCGAAGGTAACGAAGATCCTTGCGTTCCGTAATCCAAGGGAGTTGGGTGCGTGACTTGCGATGCTCATGATCGCGCCGAAAGACGAGGCCTGAAGCCGTCGTTGCCTTGATGGCGTCGAGTTCCGCCATTAATTCGGGAAATAGGGGAGCGCCGGCTTCGTCGAATAGAGGCCACCAGGCTTCTTCACCGTTCTTCGGATGTACAATCTTGGCGCTATTCGGCCGCTCATTTGGCCGATAATGCGAGATTTCGAAAGCTCCGAACACGTGTTCTTGCCGCTGCAACCACTCCCAAGTCAGTAACGCAGCCGTCGCGACCGAGCGATATCCGAGCCTATTGGCGGCCAATCTAAATGCAACGAGTTCGTCCCAAGTTGCCGTAGGTGTCTCACGTACGGGCTGGCCAAGCGCGCGGGCTTTTAGGCCCATGCGTGAGAATGGATTGACAGGCGGCACTTCCTCTTCTTGAGCGCGTTGACCAACAAACCAGGCGCGCCTGCAGGCGGTCATAGATGCATTTGCAGAACGCCGGCGCTCACGCTTCACGACGTTGCCGTCCGCGTCTTGGCCCTTTACAATAAGCAGCTTCGCGTAAACTGCATCGACAAATCGTTTTGTGAAGTCAGAAATCTGCTTCGAGCCGGCACGGCTTCCATCTTTCAGTTTTTGGTTGGCAAAGAGTGCTAATCCTGTTTCGTAGAAAAGCTGGGTTTTGAAGTCAATTTCGTTCCATTTGCGATGTGTTTTGAAGACGCTTACCAGCCAATCGAAACTTCCAGGTACCGGCGAGGCAGGGATCATGTCGGTCAATCCTCTTGAACGCCAGCTGTCGAAAGCGGGCAACAGAACAGTATTGGCTCGATCTACAGCTGCCTTGTGTTCGTTCCCGAGTGCCTCGGCTTGGACGTAGCAGCCCTGCTTGCGCGCCCAACTGGGCGGCTCAAAGAAATACGCCCATTGACCACTCCTCAATGGCTTTCGTCGGCAGTAGCGGGGAAGCTTCATCGTGGTAAGGTGGCGTTATACGAGTGAGGCTAAGTCTTGTTCTTCTAGACTGTCAGAACTCGCGGCCGTGGCTTTTGCTGTAATTTTATCGATGGTCGCCTTTGACCAGACTGGTTCTCTGGCGCGCCCAATGCCGTGACAGCCAATTGGCGGCGGTGCTTCCCCGCGGCCCACAGCGCGCGCGAGTTCAGCTGTATCGCGGTAATCCAGGTAGGCAGCGGCCATATCGGCGCGCATGAGCGCAGGCCATGTACCGGTTGGTGGATAACGGGCGGGAAGGGCGATACGCCGTGTCATAAGTGTCGGCTCGAGCGTCAATGGATCGGTCGTCTCATTCGTGCCACCGACGAGATCGCATATTTTCTAGAGCATAGCTCACCAGTGCGCGGTCGTAGAAGCAGTAAGTCCAGGTAATTTGTGACATGCGTGTTCACCGTTTTAATCAATCGGCCCTCCGACCCAGAGAACGAGATGACCTCCGCGCAATTGAGGCTCCCAGAAGCCGGTGCGGGAATTGCGCGAGCTGGAGTACAAATCGGATGGACAATAAGGGGGCGGTGACGACCTACCCGTAGGATTGCGCCAATGGCTAGCGCCGACTTCAGCGACACTTGCTCGACGATCGCGAAGCACGACGCGGATGTCGCTCGCTCCAATTCGGGTGATCGCGAATCACCATTGACAGGGCGGGGCGATCACAAAGTCGAAGGGACTAGACCGGGGGTGCATTTCCAAGTGTTCACGCGTGCCCGCTGGTGGAGAGTCATCTGCTCCTTGAAAACTATCAACGATCAATCCGACAGATATGTTGCTCGCCTTACATTGGGACCGCGACAGGCCTTCTCCTTGTCGGAATGGCAGGCATTGCTGGCCGTCCTGCGGTCTTGTTAGCCGGTCGCAGGACTGCAGTCGGTTGCTAGCCTCGCTTGAAAGCGATGCTGTAAGGAGGCCTCAGCGACTGCCTGCTCGGCCGCCGGCGCGTATGCCTCGACTTGCCCGACGCAAGCTCCGCTTCTTGGCGTCTTTGTTTTTGGTAGCTTCAGAAAGAAATTCTGACGGCTTGATGAGCGGATCGACCCACCGGCTGCTTTGGTTGGGCGCACGCTTCGCGCGCGATAGGCCTAAAAGCGTTGATCCTCCAAACGACGTTCGTGGGAGGGGTTATGCGAAGGAATTTGCGCCTGTAATCAATCCGCAATTGTCCCTTGCAGGCATTCACCTCGCTCAAATCCTAAATGATGCATTCAAGTGATGGGTGTACCGGCCTTCAGCGTTGGGCGCGTCCGCTGGCCGCGGACCGGGCTCTCGTGCACCGAGCCGCAAGGCGTCTCGGCCATCCGGCTTCGATCCCTCGCGCGATCATGAGTCGCTCGCCGGAGGCACTCGCCTTCGGGTCCCGCCGTCATTTCATTCCGGCGTCGCTATCACTGCCCCTCTGCGGGTGCCTTCTTAACCGGTCTCGCGACTGCAGTCGGTCCCGCGTCCCGCCGCGGTTCCCGCGTCGGCGCTATGCTGACGCTCCTGCGGCTGCCTTTTTCTTCTTGCCTGCACTTCGCTTCGGCACGATCTCGCCGGTCACCGATGGAGGGCGAAAATTGGAGGCTAAATCCGAGGTGCGGATATCATCATTGAGCCGTAGGTTTCGTTTGCCGATGTTGGTTCAGGCTAGGCAAAAATTAGGCTTACTGTATGCTTCATAAATAGACCATATAGACTTAAACAGGCTATTTATGTTGCAATTCACTTGACGGGCCGGAGATTCGACATATAAATGGTCCATATAAGCTTATATGGCCAATTTATGGATCATAGCAGAATGTCGAAAACCAAACACCCTTTCTCTCCCTATGCCGCTGACGCGGCGGCTCTTCTTGGCCAGCTCATTCGCAAAGCGCGCATCGAGCGCAAGCTCAAGGCCGTCGATGTGACCGACCGGGCAGGGATCTCGCGCGGTCTTCTGCGACGCATCGAGACGGGTGACCCTGGATGCACGATCGGCGCGGTCTTCGAGGTCGCGACAATTGTCGGCGTGCGACTATTCGATACCGATCAGACAGCACTATCGAAGGCCGTCGAAGCCAGTCGCGAAGTAATGGCGCTGTTGCCGAAATCGGTTCGCAGTCCACGCATCGAGGCCGACGATGACTTCTGATGCCAACTACACCCAGGCCTTTGTCTGGGTCTGGCTCCCCGATCAAACGGAACCCGTCGTCGCCGGCCTTCTATCGGCAAGCGGCAAGCAACTCGTATTCAACTACGGGCAAAGTTACCTCGCGCGCAAGGATCCAATCCCGCTCTACGAACCAGAATTGCCGCTGCGGAGCGGAATCTTGCCGCTCACGGTGGGGTTGAACATGCCCAACTGCATTCGCGATGCGGCTCCCGACGCATGGGGTCGACGGATCATCATCAATCGAAAATTCGGAGCGCAAGGCAAGAATGTAGATCCGGGCAACGTCGATGAGCTCACCTTTCTGCTGGATTCCGGTTCAGACCGCATCGGTGCGCTGGATTTTCAGACATCCTCAGCGAATTACGTAACGCGAGAAGAAACTGAGGTTTCTCTCGAAGAACTCCTGAACGCCGCAGCCCTGGTTGAAAAGGGAGTTCCGCTCACAGCCGAACTCGACCGGGCCCTTCTTCATGGAAGCTCGATCGGGGGGGCACGCCCCAAGGCGACGATTACGTCGAAAAACAAGAAATTTGTTGCGAAGTTCTCATCGCAGAACGACCTCTATGGCGTCGTTAAAGCCGAGTACGTTGCCATGCGTCTGGCCGCCGAAGTTGGCCTGACCGTTGCCCCGGTGAGCCTTGAGCGCGCAGCGGGAAAGGACGTCCTCCTTATCGAACGCTTTGATCGCGTAAAAGTGGAAGGAGGCTGGAGCCGGAAAGCCATGGTTTCCGCCCTCACGCTGCTCGAGCTCGACGAACTCATGGTCCGCTATGCCAGCTATGAGCAGCTCGCGACCATCATCCGCCACAGGTTTCAGGCGCCAAGGGAGACGCTCAAAGAACTCTTTGCACGAATGCTGTTCAACATTCTTTGTGGAAATACCGACGACCACGCGCGCAATCACGCCGCTTTCTGGAACGGCAAGGAACTGTCCTTGACCCCCGCATATGACATCTGTCCACAAAATCGGACAGGCGGAGAAGCGACCCAAGCCATGCTGATCATGGGCCAGCAGCGTACAAGCCAAATCGCTCTGTGCCTGAAGGCAGCGCCGCTGTTTCTGATTAGTAAAGCCGAAGCCATCTTGCTCGCGATCAACCAGGTCAGAACAATCAAGCAGCGTTGGTCTGCGGCATGTGACGAGGCGAAGCTCAGCGGGGTCGATCGAAATTTCCTGTGGCGGCGCCAATTTTTGAATCCGTTTGCTTTCCTGGAAGCACCGGAAGCTGTAACGAAGCTGATCGATTAGAAATGCTCCTCAACCGCTAGATGCGAGTCGATATTTCAAGCGGCCTCCACTGGCAAATGCTCGATAAGCAAGCCGTGCAGACATCTCGGCCGTTAGCGTCGTTCTCTTGCGGGGATACGTCTCGTTACCATCCACGGTGCGACCGCCCATGTTGGTCATGCTGGCGACCCATCTCATCATCACAACGAAGCCGACAGGTTTGATCCCAATCGATTAAGGGGCCCCGTGCCTCGCCCGTGCCAGACACGCCTTTGGCCGCTGTTGTGAGTCAGAGAGTGAGAGGCGAGCCGGATCGTCTGTGACGGGTAGGAGGTCGAGAGAGAGTCTCCCGGCCGCCCGTCGTGGAGAATCCGACATGGCAAGCGCCGTTCAGAAAATCAAACTCAGTCCCTCCCGCGATATCATTTTGTGGAAGTTGCGCTTCTTTGTCCCAGTCGATGCGACCGGTCCTGCGATCCTGGCCAAGGTTCTGGAGCGCTATCCGATTGCACGCATCGCCGATTGGGCGGCGGCGTGACATGCCACGCAATGCGGCAGAGCTTGCACATCGCCTCGCGCGCGAGGCCGAGGCGGTGTGCCGTCATTATCTCTCCAACGGCCGTCGCGTCGGCAATTACTGGCAGGTCGGCGACGTCAAGAACACTGCGGGCCGATCGATGTTCGTCCGCCTGAAACTGAAAGGCCCGGGCGGTCGCCCGGCCGGAAAATGGACCGACGCGGCGACCGGCGAGCATGGGGACCTGCTCGATATTATCAGGGAAAGTTGCGGTCTGGTCGATTTTCGCGATGTTGCTGACGAGGCCCGACGCTTCCTTAGCCTGCCGCGGTCCGAACCGGAGTCGGACGGTCTATCGCGTCCTTCATCGGTACCAATCGGCTCACTGGAGTTGGCGCGGCGCCTGTTCGCCATGTCGCAGCCGATTACCGGGACGCTCGTGGAAACCTATCTGCGTGGACGCGGCATCAGCTATCTCCACGGCATCGACAGCCTGCGATTCCATCCGCGCTGTTACTATCGTCCCGACGCAGACGCGCCGACCGAAGCCTGGCCCGCAATGGTCGCGGCTGTTACCGACCTCCAGGGCCACATCACCGGCGCGCATCGCACTTGGCTTGATCGGTCCGGCCGCAACAAGGCGCCGGTCGATACCCCACGCCGGGCGATGGGCCACCTGCTCGGGCACGCGGTCCGCTTCGGCCCGGCAAGCGACGTGATGGCAGCCGGCGAGGGCATCGAGACCATGCTGTCGCCCCGCTGCGTCATGCCTGATATGGCGATGGTCGCAGCACTCTCGGCCGCTCATCTCGGAGCCATCCGGTTCCCCGCAACGCTGCGTCGGCTCTATGTCGTCCGTGACAACGATCCGGCGGGCGATGGCGCGGTGGCAGGACTGTTCGACAGGGCGCGGTCGGCCGGGATCGAGGCGATCGTGCTGTCGCCGCGGTGTGGAGATTTCAACGAAGATCTGCGAATTTTTGACATCAACGCGCTACGTGCAGCGTTGCGCATCCAGCTCAGCCCGGAGGATGTTAGCCGGTTCTTGAGCACGGGGGTTTAGACGGGAATAGGGGATGAGGCTGGTACTCCGCCCCAACGAGGTGCCATCTACCTCGGAGCTTCCTTGTTGGCGGAGCGGACCGTGCCCACGGCCTTCTTGAGAGGGCGACCCTGCGGCAAGCGGTCCAGCCACGCAATGGCGGGAGCCGGCTATTTTCCGTCGCGTCCCAGGCCCACCCCATCGCGCCAGCGCGACGGGGACCCCGAGGTGGCCGCTTTACATCGCGAGGCAAAATAGCCGGCTTCCGCCATCCTCCGCTGCGCTCCGGCCGCTGTCGCTTCGCTCGGCGGTGCAGGTCCGGTCCGCCCGCCGCCTTTCGTCGCCATGAAGGCCGCGATGGGCGCGGCCGATCCGACAAAAGGATGCCACCATGACGATCGACCACGACCGAAAGGCCTATGAGCCGCCGCAAGCGACATCCCCGACCGATCACATCCTTACCGAGCTCCAGCTCCACGGCTATCGCCCCTTCCAGGACGAACCCGACCCAAGACCGCTTCCCGAAGCCCGTACCGTCACCAGTGCCGTCGCCGACATCTTCGACGCACTCACCGCTACCTTGAGCGAAACCCGCCTCGAACCCGACCTCGAGGACCTCCTGTGGTCGACCGTCAATCTCTTCCACCGTGCCAACGAGCGGATCGAACGTGAACTCGACGATAACGAGCAGGCGCAGAAGCGCAGCCAACGAGACCAGGATGGCTCCGAGATCCGCTCGGTCGAACTGGAGCGCCTCATCGCCGAAGGCATGACACTGATCGAGCGACGCAACACCATGGAAGTCTTCCGCGACCAGGCCGCCGAACACTTCGTTCGCCAGACCGGATCGCACTGGCACCCGCGTAGCGGTTCGAAGGTCAACCATCGCGCCCTGACTTCCGCAATCATCGACAGCCGCGACTTCCTCGCCGCCAGGCGCCGGGCCGACACCGAGGTCATGCTGCCTCCCGGGCCGAAGATCGCCTTCACCGGCGGGCTCGATTTCAACGACCACCGCCTGATCTGGGACAAGCTCGATCAGGTCCGTGCAAAACATCCGGACATGGTGCTGCTGCATGGTGGTTCGCCGAAGGGCGCCGAGCGTATCGCCGCGCGCTGGGCCGATCATCGCAAGGTTCCGCAGATCGCCTTTAAGCCGGACTGGACCAAACACGCCAAGGCAGCCCCCTTCAAGCGCAACGATCAGATGCTCGATGTACTGCCGATCGGCGTCATCGCCTTCCCCGGCACCGGCATTCAGGAGAACCTGGCTGACAAGGCACGGAAGCTCGGCATCCCCGTCTGGAAATTCGGCAACGGCGGCGCGTAAGCGCCGCCAACATTTCTTTAGCCGGATTTCAAATCATCACCGGTAGTGTGTCTGCTCCACGCAGGCCCACCGCTCAGTCTGGTTCACCCGTAACAGCGATCCTGCGCGAGCGTAATGGGCCAACTCGGCGTTTGAGGTGATGAGGTGATCAAGCACCGCCTTCATACCGGCTTGGTTGGATATCGACTGAAAGGGACCCTCCGGGCGCTCAATCGCGAGGACGGCGATCGCCAGCGCCTTTTTCACCAGATGCAATTCCCGTTTAATAAACGTCGCCAGAGCAGGCCCTCCTGAGTTTGGCTGGTATCACCAGATTTCGCGCCATCCGTTCCGGCCCGAGACTTCGCTCGTCAATAAGACCCTACGAGCGTGGATGATTCCAAATGCAATCTGGGTCGGCTATCATAGCGAACGCGCCGTGGTGGTGGTGGAAGGCGCGACCCTTGCAACCGCAGTTACGGGAGCCATCACCATGATCGTTGTCGGCATTTTTTTCAACGTCGTCGGACTCGGTGTCATATGTTGGGCACTGTTCGCGCTCGCTATCCATGCGCTGGCGTTTTTTGTTGGCCTCACGGCGGGGATCTATTCATTTCAGGCTGGGATGGATCCGTTCGGGGCCATCGTCATTGGTTTCATTGTGACCTGTTGCACACTCGTGGTCGGGCGATACGCCTTCTCCGTTGCGCCCGGTCCCGTTGTCCGCCTCGTCATGGGTTGCTATTCGCTGTTCCGGCTGCACGTACCGGATATGATGTCACCCTTGCCCTTTCGCACATCGGCATTCGCTCGGAATGGTGGCGGGAGTCGTTCGCTATGCTGGGCGCCCTCGCCGTCGGGAGTGCCGCCTGGTCGCGGGTGTCGATGCAGGCCGACCCCACTCTCAGATCGAGTGTTGCACTCGGCCCAATTAGTCACCGAATGGAGCGACGACCGCAGGCGGGTGATTCTACGGGTCTATCGTCGCTCGGTTGAGATCAGTGCGGATATCCGGTCGTCAAGTATGACCGTGACATCGCAGTCCTCTCTGACACTTCGATGGAGCCAGTTGGTCTCCTCGGCAGACTACGATCCCGCGGGCCGCTGCGTCTGCGTTCTCTTCTGTCTGCGGCGACAACCGGGGCCGCCCTTCTGCACGACAGGTTTTCTTTTCCTTCGCCGGGAATGCGGGGCTTCTTGTGTGCGCCGATCGCTGGCTGGCACGTCTCCAAAATGCTGTTCAGCGCACGCGAACACCTCACCTCTCATTGGCTTGATCTGGCCGAAGGCCGGCTGCGCCTCGATCGCCTGACCGCAACGGCGGCGGAGAGACTTTCTTCCCCTGGGCTTCGCCCATTCCTCGCGAGCCAAGAAAGTCTCTCCGCCGCCGTCCTCCGCTGCGCTTCGGCCCAGGGTGGGTGCGGCGTCGATCGCCTTCGGCTTTCAGATCGCCATCGAGGCCGCGGTGGTCGCGGAGCTCGAAAACAGCAAGGAGAAGTGACATGGCTAATATCGGCTATTTCAAGAAATCCGGCCAGGAACTCCAGGGCGAGATCGTCACCCTGAGCCTCCAGACCAGGGGCGTCCGTATCGTCCCCGAGACAGACCGGAGCAACGACAACGCGCCGAGCCACCGGGTCTATGTGGGCCGCGCCGAGATCGGAGCCGCGTGGCCGAAGCGTTCCAGCGAGGGTCGCGATTATCTCTCGGTCAAGCTGGACGATCCGAGCTTCAACGCTCCGATCTACGCCAACCTCTTCGATGACGAGGACGCCGAGACCTACACCCTCATTTGGTCACGGTCGCGCAAGAACGGCGACTGAGCCAGACTCAAACTACAACGCCCCGCTGATTCCGAGCGGGGCGTTCGCTATCTGTGGCAGCGCTGGTCGGCCGCCTGCGACCCGCGCGTTGCACGCCACGGCAAATTCATGTTCTCGCCGATCCACGCCGACCGAAAATGGGCTTCAGCCCTTCCGTTTCGGCGACTTGGTCCGCTCGCCGCGCGCTTCGTCATCCGGTTGCACGAGATCGACGTGGCTGACGCCAAGCGCGCTGGCGAGATGGAAGAGCGTCACAACCGTCGGGTTGCGCCGTCCCCGTTCGAGGTCGCTGACATATTGCTGGGTGAAGCCCGAGATCTCGGCGAACTGCTCCTGGGTGAAGCCCTTCTCCCTTCGTAGCTTCCCAAAATTCCGGCCCACGAGCCTGCGCATATCCATGCGCGCAAGTTGCGTCTTTACATATTATCGGGTTTATCTCCTATAATATGTATTTAGGGGCAGGCCGCGTGCGCCATCTGGAGCACGGCAAAACTATGGCATAACGTCGTCTGCGGACCTGCGTAACTCCTGACGTCACCCGCTGAGCACCAGGATGCCGATTCAAAAACCCCCGCTTGATCCGGATGTGGCCGACGTGGCGCCATCCGTCCCCACACTGACGGACTATGACAGGGAACATCTGGTGACCTATTTGCGGTTGCTCGATGCCGATGCAGAAGGTGCCGACTGGCGCGAGGTCGCGCGGATCGTGTTGCATCTCGATCCCGAACGCGAGCCGGATCGGGCGCGGCATGCGTTAGATAGTCATCTGGCCCGCGCTAAATGGATGACTGAGCATGGCTACCGCCATCTGCTGCGTTCCGGCAACCCCTAGATAAAATAAGTCACTTCGATTCGGTGCCTTTGTATATTGAATGTTCTTTCGAATTCTCGTGACCGCGTTTGCGCATCGCGTGATGTGAATACGGGGGCTACCAACAACCTTTGATTGCTAAAATGATATCGCGCTCATCCTGACCGTCGCACCTGACAGGAGAAACGATGCGATGTCTCAATCTGATTGGCGATCAACTGCAGCCTATGATCGCCCCGGGTTTGCCTGGGAATACGTTCGCCGCAATCCGGCCTATCGCCGCGATTATCGTGAACTCGCGCATTCGAAACCTGATTCTCCCGTGACCACAGCTTTCAGAAGGAGATGGGGCCTTTGCTTTTGTGACTGACCCGGCGGGGTCGTCACAGGATCAAGCCGTCTTCTGGGCTCCAGAAGTTTTGCCGGACATCGTTCCGGTTGTTCGAAGCACGGCCGGCTTTGGCGCCGGTGGCCTCGGCTTGGCCGAGTTGTCGACCGCCGAATGCCGGCAGGCCGCGGACGGTTGGCATCTATTGCTGCGTCTAAACGGCGTCGAACATCGGCTGTGGCTGAGGGAGCCTCCGGTGGTTGGCGCGCCTTACGCCGCCGAATTGCCGCTTGATGAGGATTTTGAGCCGCGCGCCCAAGCGGCGGGCCGTCTCTGGCGCGCTCTTGGCGGGTATCCCGCCGGCCCCACGATTAATGAACTGTCTCTACAGCGGCGACAGCGGCTTGCGCTCGCGCTGCGTGCGCTCGATGCCAGTTCCGAGGGGCATACCTATCGAGCTATCGCGGAAGAATTGTTCGGCGCGAGGCAGATCCCGGAACAGGCCTGGAAAACCCACGACCTGCGCAACCGCACCATCCGCCTGGTGCAAACCGGTCTTGCGCTGATGCGTGGCGGCTATCGCGAACTGCTGCGTCCGAGCCGCCGCAAGAAATAGCCGATGATGTTGGCAAGGAGGGGGTGCCGAAAGTCGGTCCCCCGTCATCGGCATCCCTCTCCGCTTGCCTCCTCCGCCATGGTCACACCAGACGCGCCGCAAACCGCGGTGGCGCTCCATAAAACGACGGAGCTTCTGAGATGCCCGATCCAAACGCCGGCTTGCCGCCCCGATACCTGCGCACGCCCGAAGCCGCGCGATTTCTTAGCCTGTCCGGCCGCACGCTGGAAAAGCACCGGACTTATGGTACCGGGCCCGCCTACCGAAAACTCGGTGGACGCGTGGTCTACGCGCTGGAGGACCTGAAGGCCTGGGCAGACCGCGGCGCCAAGACCTCGACCTCCGATCCGGGCGCCGGGACCGTACTGCCCGCCAAGCGACATGCGGCGGCTTTGCGCCCCTACGCCGGCCAGATGCGCCGCTGATCGTTAGGGAGCGCAGTGACGATGCGACGACGAAACCGTTCAGAACGCGAGCTGCTCGACCTGTTCCGTGCGCTGCCCGGCGATCTCGCAGCCCGCGATGCGCAAGATCTCATGGCCTGTCCGTTCTTCTCGCGGGCCAAATCCAGGCCCATCGTTCCGATCGATTTTCGCGCGGGCAAGATCGCCATTCCTGTCGAGGCCGTTCCGGAACACGGCATGGCGACCATTTGGGATGCGGACGTTCTTATCTGGGCGGCCTCGCAGATTGTCGATGGCCGCGACGCCGGTTTGAAGACGTCGCGGTTGGTGGCAGCGACACCATACGAAATCCTGATCTTTGCTGGCTGCGGCACCTGCGCCTGCGACTACCAGGGAGAAGCAACATGAACGATCTCACTCATGTCGAACTTCTTTGGCTGGAGAAGCGCATCGAGAACCGGGTTCGCTTTGGGCACGCTGTTGCGGAACAGAAACTCGATAAGCATCGGCGAATCCTGTCGTTTGCTCCAGGTAGCAGTTTTGCGTTCGTGCGCTGGACCTCCAACGATTTCGGCGCCGTGATCTCGCGCATCGATATCTTGCGTGCTATCGCGCCCGGCCAGCGCTGCGCGACTGTGCCTTATGTGCGACCAGGCGGCGAACTTCTGTTGCGCCTGTCAGGTTGGCCGAGGGTCGAACGCGTGTTGCAGATTGTTGATGCCATCGAGGCGCTCGGCATCGACCCCGCCGACGCGGCCCCGGATTACTGGCACCACGTCCACAATCGTCTGTCTGTCAACGAAGTGCCTCGCGCTTACACGCGCTCGCGGCATCAGGCCTGGCTGCGCCGTCGGAGGATCGCGCTGTGACAGGCCGCGTGCTGCCGTTCCTGACAACGCTGGTGGCTGCAACCGCTGTGCTGTCAACGATCGTGGTGAGACCGGTTCCCCGGTTTCTATGGAACGCTTCCGAAAGCGTGCCCATCGGTCTCTACCGGCTACGCCCAGCTGGCGGACTTGCGGTCACCGATCTGGTCGCAGTGTTGCCGCCAGAACCTCTCGCGACACTCTTGGCTGATGGCCATTATCTGCCGCGCGGCATCCCTCTGCTGAAGCGTGCGCTGGCGCTTCCCGGGCAGACCGTTTGCAGGGAGGAGCTCACCATCAGCATCGACAAGCTCGAGATAGGTGCGGCGCATGAGCATGACAGTCGCGGTCGTCCGCTGCCCGTCTGGCAGGGCTGTCACGTCGTCGCCGATGGCGAGGTCTTCCTCATGAACTGGCAGTCGCCGGAATCGCTCGATGGGCGCTATTTCGGGGTGCTTCCGACGAACGCGATCATCGGAAGGGTGGAACCTGTTTGGACTGGTGAGGCGGAATGACCTTGGCGCAAAACCGTAAGCCGTCCGCCATTCCTTTGTTCGGTCAAAGGACGGACCATTCCTGCGTCCCGGCCAAGTTTCGCACCGCCGTCGCGCGGATCGGCGGTCGAGAGCCTGCCCTCGGGCATCGATCCGAGGGGCGGCCGTCAAGCCGGCGCGCCAGCGCTTCACCCTTGACGGCCGCGAGCACGATGGCAGCGTTGCGATCCCTCGGGTCGATACTGTGCACCATCATCGTCTTGGCAGCGTTGATCCTGTCCTGCAGTGCAGCGGATGCTGGTCAAGCATCATCGGCGGCGCATCGAGCGAGCGCTAGATCCTTCCATCCCTTTGCAGCGTTTGTCACCGAAGCATCCAAGCGTTTCGCAGTACCAGAGCATTGGATACGCGCGGTGATGCGCGTTGAAAGCGACGAAAAATCGCGCGCGAGGTCGCGAAAGGGCGCCACTGGCCTGATGCAGATCATGCCAAAGACCTGGACTGAATTGCGCACCCGCTACGGTTTCGGCGTCGATCCCTATGATCCTCACGACAATATCATGGCCGGTGCCGCCTACATCAAGGAACTCTATGATCGTTACGGCGCACCGGGTTTCCTTGCGGCCTATAACGCCGGACCAGCACGCTATGAACGGCATCTGGCGACAGGTCGCCCGCTGCCGGCTGAGACGCAAGCCTATGTAGCGACGCTCGCGCCGATGATTAAGATGATGCCGACCGACGTGAAGATTGCTGCCGTCGAAAGGTCATTTGCCTGGGCCAACGCTTCATTGCTCCCGGCGCGCAGCGCGGGGATTTTACCCGATAGTAGATCATTCGCTGACATGCATCAGAACCGTTCATCACGCACCCATGCCGTCGTCGACTTATCGGCCCTCGTACCGCAGTCTGGCAACCTGTTTGTACGTCTCGCCAGAGGAATCAGGTCGCAATGATCGGGGTCGCGCTCCATCGCACAGTGTCGCGGGATATCGCACGTTCTGATGCGAGACCGTGGGGACAGGAAGATATCGGCCTTGGATTGCGAGATAAAAGCGCCGACCGCCGTCGCGCTGTTATGGCTGGGGGAGTTGGAGATATAGGGCCGCGCATGAAATCGCCAGCCGGCGCTCTCGCCGAAACTCGAAGGCAATCAACGCTCATGGCGCCATCGCTTATTCCGATCGCTCGGATATCCCAGTGAAACCGCGCGACGATGAGTTGCGGATCCGTCCCGGCCGCATCGGCGACAAAGGGCGTGGAGCATCGAGACCAAAGAGCTTCGTTGGTCAAGTCATGCGGGCCGCCAGGAAAGCCGGGCACACGGGTAGGGGGTTTGGCCGGAAGGAGGGAGGTAGCGGTTCCCGCTTTGGAAGAGGTCGTTCCGCGGCGTTGGCCTTGTCGCTCCGGTCGCCGTCGCGTCGGGTCGTGATCAAGGCGCGCGTGGTTCGGCATCGCGGAGGCCGATTCCGCTCAACGCCGCCGCTCGCGAAGCACGTCAACTATCTGAAGCGGGATGGCGTTACCCGCGATGGCGCGGGTGCTCGTATGTTCGATGTACGATCCGAGGTCACCGATGAGCGTGCCTTCGCTAAGCGATGTGAGGAAGATCGTCACCACTTCCGCTTCATTGTTTCGCCGGAGGATGCCGCTGAGATGACCAACCTGCGTGCTTTCACGCGGGAGCTGCTGGTGGATGTGGAGCGGGATCTTGGCACGAAACTTGACTGGATTGCCGTCGATCACTGGAACACCGACAACCCTCATGTCCATGTACTGATCCGAGGGCGGGCCGACGACGGTCGGGACCTTGTCATCAGCCGTGATTACATCAGCCGGGGATTTCGATCGCGGGCTGAGGAGCGCGTAACGCTAGAGCTTGGACCGCGCAGCGAGCAGGAAATCCGGTCCGCGCTTGAGAAAGAGGTCGAGGCCGAGCGGTGGACCGGTCTCGATCGGGCACTTCGGAATACCGTGGACGAGGGCGCCGGTATGGTCAACCTGCGGCCTGGCGGCCCAGACAACGATCCCGAGCTGAGGCGGTTGATGATTGGCCGGGCGGGCAAGTTGGAGCGCCTCGGTCTCGCCGAGCAGGTTGAATCTGGATGTTGGACGCTGAAGCCCGGGCTTGAAGAGACCCTACGAGATCTTGGGGTTCGAAGAGACATCATCAAGACCATGCACCGGACTTTATTGGGAGGCGGGCGCGAGCCTGATGTTTCCCGCTTTGCCTTGCATGGCGATGACCCCGGTGATCCCATACTCGGACGGCTGGTTGCGCGAGGTCTGCACGATGAGCTCAAGGGGTCAGCTTATGCCATTGTGGAAGGGATCGATGGCAGAACGCACCATCTGCAGTTTGCTGACCTTGAGTTGACGGGTGATGCAGCGGCTGGCTCGATCGTCGAGGCGTGCAGCTATGAGGACGCCCAGGGCCGGAAGACACTCTCGCTGGCCATCCGGTCGGACCTCAGCTTGCAGCAACAGACCACCGCTCCGGGGGCGACGTGGCTGGATCGCCAACTCCTCGCGCGCGAGTCTGCCGTGACGGGAGGTGGTTTCGGTACGGAAGTGCGGAATGCCATGGATCGGCGGGTTGAACATCTCGTTGGCGAAGGGCTCGCCCGCCGGCAGGCGCAACGGGTCATCTTCGCGCGCGATCTGCTTGTGACCCTACGAAAGCGAGAACTCGACGGTGCGGCAGCAAAGATTGCCGCTGAAACCAGGCTCCCCTACCGCCGATCGGCGGAAGGTGGGTATGTCCAGGGTATATACCGCCAAAGGATCATGTTGAGTTCGGGCCGGTTCGCGATGATCGATGATGGCTTGGGCTTCCAGCTCGTGCCCTGGCGTCCAGCTCTTGAACAACAGCTCGGTCGCCTGGTCTCCGGCGTCATGCTTCCAAGCGGAGCAATCGACTGGAGCTTCGGTCGAAAGAACGGGCTCGGCCTCTGACACGTCCCATGAGACCGACAAGGTCGATCGAGCCCTGCCAACCGCGGTTACTCCCTGTGCATCGGTGATCCCACGCCATGCTACGCCAAGACAGGATGCCGGCGATCGGGTGATTGTATCCCGATCTGTTTTTCTGTCTCTGCACCCGACCGCGCAAACTGGGGATGGGGGCGAAAAGCATGCCGTATGTCGAAGCCAACGGAACAAATCTTTATTTCGAGGAATGCGGTTGCGGATATCCGATCATCTTCATCCATGAGTTCGCGTCTGATTTCCGCGGTTGGGAAGCTCAAATTCGTTACCTTTCCCGCAGCCATCGTTGCGTTGCCTACAATGCCCGCGGCTATCCGCCTAGCGATATTCCCCAATGTGCGGCTTTGTATGGCTGGGAGTTCGCGGTAGACGACATCGCTGCCCTGATGCGTGGCCTCAACATCGAGCGCGCTCATCTGGTCGGGTCGAGCATGGGCGGATACGCGGCCCTGCAGTTTGGGTTGAGCCATCCGGGAAAAGCCAGCGCGATTGTTGCAGCCGGCGTAGGGTCGGGATCTCATCCCTCCCAGCGTGATGCGTGGTCGAGGGAGACCTCAGCGCTCGCGCGCATCTTCATCGAGCACGGAATGGTCTCGATGGCGGAGAGGCTGGCGCGCGGACCGGCTCGTGTCCAGCTCAAGTACAAGAATCCGGAGGGCTGGCGCGAATTCGTGATCCGTTTGCGGCAGCATTCGCCCCAGGGAATGTCGAACACGATGGCGCACTGCCAGGCCTTGCGGCCGTCACTGCATGATCTGCACGATCAGTTCTCCGGGATGGTGGTTCCGGTTTTGCTCGCCGTAGGTGACGAGGATGTCCGCTGCCTCGAGGCCAACCTGATGCTCAAGTCCGCTCTTCCCAACGCGGGCCTGTGGATCTGCCCCAATACCGGCCACGCGATCAATCTGGAAGAGCCCGTGGCCTTCAATGCACAAATCGAAAGCTTCCTGGGCGCTGTCGAGCGCGGTAGCTGGCGCTGCGGATTTCCAGGGACCGAACCCCGGCCTGTCCTACAATTGCAGCGCCGTGCATCAACCAGGGGATTCTCCCACGTCAATCAGGAACAGGCCGATGACGAACTGTTTCACCTGGACCGGAAGTGATCGCGATTGCGCAAAAAGCGGAATCTTCCCATGAAACCCAGAATTGGCGTCTATCTTTCCGAAGGCATGGCCGCGCGATTGGCGGAAGCAGCCACCCGCCCGGGCGCTACCAAATCGGCGCTGGTCGAGACGGCCCTCGATCGTTTGCTCGGATCTGACGAAGCTTTAAGCGATACCGCGATGTTGGCCCGTCAGTTCGCGGCCATGAGCGGCCAGCTCGAGCAGCTCGATCGTAATCTGCGGATCGTGAATGAGACGGTAGCACTGCACGCGCGTTTCCATTTGGCCGTGACGCCGCTATTGCCGGCCGCCGCGCTAGGGGCGGCCTGCTCGCTCGGGGCCGAACGTTTCGAAGAGTTCGCGGCGCAAGTGGAAAGGCGTCTCGATCGGGAAGTTTCCCTCATTCAAGAAACAATCAACAGGGTTAGCGCGGCGAGGGCTGCTGCCTCACAAGACGACCTCTTGGAGGGACGTTTCATCGAGACCGCGACCTGCGGTGGCAACAATGAAGAAGAGGTAGCGGTCGTCCCGGAACATTCTGCGCAGTCCTCGCGCCCACCCGGACGAAAGGTGACAGCAAACCTCGTCGCAAACGGGTCGTTGATCCTTCGCGTATTCCTGCCGTTCGTTACCGGCTACTACGTGGCCTATCTGTTCCGATCCATCAATGCGGTCATGGCGCTGCCCTTGGCGACAGAGCTAGGGTTGGGCGCGGGCGATCTCGGTTTGCTGACGTCGATCTACTTCCTGACCTTCGCCGCGGCCCAGATCCCGATCGGCATTCTTCTGGACCGATACGGTCCACGGCGGATTCAAAGCGCCTTGATGGTGGTGACGGCGCTCGGCTCGGCGCTGTTCGCGGCGTCGGAGAATTTTTCGATGCTGCTTCTGGGCCGCGCCCTGATCGGTCTCGGCGTCGCCGCGGCCTTGACGGCGGGCATGCAAGCCCTCGTGCTCTGGTTTCCCAGGGAGCGGGTGCCGCTCCTAAACGGTCTGATGGTGATGCTGGGCGCGCTCGGAGCCGTGACCGCGACATGGCCGGCCGAATTTTTGCTCGCCTCGATCGGCTGGCGCGAACTCTTCGGTCTGTTCGCAGTGCTGACCGCGGTTTGTGCGGTCATGATTTATCTTGTGGTGCCGGAGGTCGCACGGGTCGCAAGCAAAGCGAGGTCGCTCGGATTGAAGAGGGTCTACGCCGACCCGCGGTTCTGGCGTCTTGCGCCGCTCTCGGCAAGCTGCATCGGAACGGCCTGGGCTCTGCAGGGGTTGTGGGCAGCGCAATGGCTTGCCGATGTCGATGGCCTCGATCGGGCAGGGGTGGTGCAGCATCTCTTCATCATGGCGGTCGCGCTCAGTATCGGGGCCATTGGGCTGGGCATCGCCGCCGATCGGCTGCGCCGTCGCGGTGTCGGACCGGAAGTACTGCTAGGGCTGGTTGCGACCGTCTTTATCGCGATTCAATTGGCATTGATCCTACGGTTGCCCCTGCCGTCCTATCTGCTGTGGAGCGGTGTTGCGGCGAGCGGCGCGGCAACCGTGCTGAGTTACGCCATTCTGGCCGAGTTTGTCCCGAAGGAACTGACCGGGCGGGCCAACGGGGCGCTGAACCTGTTTCATATCGCTGCCGCGTTCGCCGTGCAATACGTCACAGGCGTTGTGGTCCAACAATGGATCCCGGAAGCCGGACATTACCCCGAGGTGGCGTATCGAATAGCCTTCGCTTTCAATGTTGCCGTCCAGGTCGCGGCATGGATCTGGTTCGTGATGCCGCGCGTCTCCGTGCGAACGTTTTTGGGTTGGCAGCGGCACCTATCTGCAACCTAACGGGCAGCCGCCATCGGTGCGCCCGGCACAATGCCGCGTCTGCAGCTTGTGCAATCAGCGCCAAAAAGTGACTGGCTTCATTATTGAAAACTTGAAGAACGGAGGCGGTCACTCACTGATAAAGTTTCGGTCGCAAACGAAGGCAGTCCACCAACTGATAAGAAAATTACACAAATGGAGCCAGTTTGACGACTGATAAGGTTTCACATCAAACCTTATCAGTCGCCGAATACCGGTGTTTTTGCGGCCTAATGACTCGTACAGGACCGCAGTAAGCGATCAAAGATCGATCTGCTCAGCGATGCTTAGAGCGTCATCGACCTCGATCCCGAGATATCGGACGGTGCTCTCCAGCTTTGTATGGCCGAGCAGAAGTTGGACAGCGCGAAGGTTGCCGGTTTTGCGGTAGATCTGGGCCGCCTTCGTCCGCCTCATCGAGTGCGTGCCGTAAACAGCCCGCTCGAGGCCGGTACTCTCGACCCAGCGGTGCACCAGCCGGGCATACTGCCGAGTTGATATGTGAGGGCTCGCATGAAGTCGACTTGGGAAAAGAAATCGGGAGCCGGTAGCCCGTAGGATTGGCAGCCAGGCTTCAACGGAACTCCTGGAAGGCTCCGTGATCTCGAACTGGACAGGTCGGCCTGTCTTCTTTTGCACGATAGTTGCTCGACGCCGGACATTAGCTCCCGAACAGATATCGTCTACCCGCAGCCTGACTAGGTCGCACGCTCGAAGCTTGCTATCAATTGCCAGATTAAAGATCGCAAGGTCGCGCCTGGATCGCGCGATCTCCAGGCGCACGCGAATTGACCAGACATGCTTCGGCTCAAGCGGTTTCTTTTGGCCGACAAGCAATCCTTTGTTCCAAGGCAGCAGACGCTTGATAGGACGTGCAGACATGGGCGGTACTCCGCCGTCCCGCCCACCGCGTCGCTCGATCGCGAGCGTAGCCATTTTACTCATATCCGGCCGCTTCTGGCGCAAAGCGGCCGTTCATGCGCCGAAGTTAGCATCTACGAAGCTTGCCGCCGATCGCCTGTTTGAACATGGCGATGTCGCGAGCGCGCTTTCAATCTGGAGCAACGTCCGGATCGGCTTAGCGCGGTCGAGCCTCAATCACATTGTGGATGCCCGCCGGAGAAACGAGCGTCAATTCGAAGCCGGACTTGGCAAAGAGGTCTGAAAATTCCTCCCGCGTTCGTTCTCGCCCGCCTGGCGAGACCAGCATATTCAGATCGCTGAACTTGGCTGCCGGCATTTCATTCGGCCCTGCGACGAGCCGTTCGATGAGAAGCAATTTTGCTGTTTCCGGCATCGCGCGCCGGCAGACTTTCAGTATAGTAACGGCTTCGTCGTCTTCCCAATCGTGAATTACCACGCGCATTAGGTAAGCATCCCCGCCTTCCGGTACCGTTTCGAAAAAATTGCCGGCCACGATATTGCACCGGTCGATTAGGCCGCGATCCACCAATAAAGCCTTTGTCCCCGCCACAACGTCCGACTGATCGAACAGCGTGCCGCGCATGTGGGGGTTAGCGCGCAGGATCGCGGCCAACATCAAGCCTTGCCCGCCGCCCACGTCCACGACGTGACGAAACGGGGAAAAATCATAAGCGCGGAGCGCAGCTTCGGCGCTTCCGCGTGAGAGTTGGGTCATCGCTCGGTCGAACGTTGCGCCGTGTTCGGGTTGCGTGGCCCGGAATTGCCACACGTCCTCGTTATTCAGATTTTGAAATGCGTTCTCGCCGGTCTGGACACTGTGCAACAGATGGCCCCAAGCTTGCCAAAAATAGGGACTTCCGACGACTTCCGCCCACGCGCCGAGCGGCGTCGCCGAATCCGTACGCAAACAATCACCCATGCGGGTAAGCTCAAACTTTCGGTTCTCGTCTTCCCGGAAAACACCCACCGCACCGAGCGCGCGCAACAGCCTGTACAGCGAATCAGGGTGGCTTTTTGTCAGCACCGCGAGTTCGTCGGCCGAACGAGCCCCGTCACTAAGATGGTCAGCGACCCGCAGGGTCGATGCGACGTGGATGGCCTGGGTGATCTGAAAACCGTTGATCAGGGCCAGCAGATTAAGCCGAGGGTCGGGTGTCACTTGACGCTCTCCGTGAACATTGTCCGGTTGGTCTGTCGGTTGTTCTCGATCACTGGATTGCTTTGAAATCAATCGTCTTCGCGAGATCAGCAAGGCGTCGACGGTATTCATGTAACAAAGAGCCGAATTCGGCCGCTGTGCCCGGACGAGCTGCCTGTCCGACCGCGGCCAGTTTTTCACGAATGCTGACATCGTTTGCGATCGCGCGGACATCATATGCGATCCGGTCGCGCATCGCGTCGGGCATTCCGCGTTTGCCAAAAAATCCTACCACGCCATCCATCTGAAGGTCAGGGTATTCGGCTTCGGCGACGGTCGGCACGTCAGGAGTGAGCGGCACGCGAACACCGCTCGCAACGGCAAGGAGCCGCGCTCTGCCTGACTGCACTATGGGCATCATCACACCCAGCGCGTGAATTAGGATATCAATACGGCCTTCGCCAATGTCTTGGAGAACAGGGGCAAGATCGCGATAAGAAACAACGGTGAGATCCAACTTCGAGTTCTTGAAGAACCCTCCTACAACAAAGGGCGGAAGGCCAGGCGAACTGGCCCAGTTTAACTTGCCCGGTTGAGCGCGAGCCGTTTGAACCAAACCACCGAGCGAGTGGATCGAACTCTTATCGGTGACCGCTATTGCGAGGACGACGTCCGAGGTGGGGGCGATCGGGACTAGGTCGCGAACCGGATCAAGGGGCAGCTTCTCGTGCACAATCGGAAGAACTGTATACACGGCCGAGATGGCATAAAGTAGGGTATGATCGTCGTCAGTGCCCAGAAAGGCCGAGACCCCGATCACACCGTCTGCCCCGGGCGATTTTCTACGATGACCGCTTGCGCCCAACGTTGGGCAAGGCGCTCCGCAAACAGCCGAGCGCTAAAATCCGCTGCGCTTCCCGCTGGCACTGGCACAATCAAACGGACGGTTCGATGCGGCCAGTCGGCGGCAGCGACGTCAAAACCCCAGCAAAAGCTGGCAGTCAGGAGGAGGCCGACGATAGCAGCGGCGCGGGTGTAAATGGCCATGGCATCCTCCTTCGTCGCTTAACGTGATTTTGGCTTTCGGCGACCGGCTCCTGGACGAACGTATTTTTCGTTCGCGGTAACCACGAGCGACATCAGATCGATGAAGAGCTCGCGATGCTTCGGTTCAAGGCACGATAGCAGCCTCTCTTGCGTTGCGAGCGCCCGCGCACGCAGGCGTTTGCGAATCTTGAGACCAGCCGGGGTGCAGCGAAGTATCCAAACCCGCCTATCTAAATCGTCGGGTCGTCGTTCAACAAGGCCCTTCGCTTCGAGCTGATCGACCAAACGGCCCGTATTCGTCCTGTCGATGCAGACGACTTCGGCAAGACGGCTCTGGTCGATGTCGGGATGGTTCTCGAGCATGGTCAAAATCGCCCACTGCGACACCGGCATATCCTCACCTTCGAACTCTTCCGAAATGATGGCGGTGGAAATCATCTGCAGCCGGCGGATAAGGTAAGCGGGAACGCGACGATAAGGTTGAGGTGGCCCTTCCGACACAACGCGGGGCGACCGATCAGCCAAGGAAATCGCTTTATTGATTATCATAATTGTTACTATCGTAAAAGTTACGATATGTCAAGAATAGACGGCGGTGGACAGCCGGCAGGCGGCACTGCCCGCTCTTCGTGAGCTCATTTGTCAGGTGCCGCGATTTCTCAGTCGATTCTGCTATGGCGATAGTGGAGGCGCCAAGGGCAGCTGTTGGCGCGAAGCTGCTGCTCACGGGCATGTCTGCTGCTGGGTTGCCGGCTGAACCGGTCGACGCAACACAGGCATTAGATCTTTCTGCTGGCGTTTCAAATTGCAAGGTCTCACGTGGTCGCTCGTTTAGCTGACGAGCCACTTTGTTCAGATGAACTTGCGAATGCACCGACAAGTCGGTGCCCTTTGGAAAGTATTGCCTCAGCAGGCCATTGGTATTCTCGTTCGACCCACGCTGCCACGGGCTTTGCGGGTCGCAAAAATAGACATCGATGTTGGTCGCCATCGTAAAGCGCCGATGATCCGTCAATTCCTTGCCCCGGTCCCAGGTCAGAGACTTATACAGCTCTTTTGGGCAAGTTCCGACTGCTTGATGAGCGCGTTGACGACAGTCCGGGTGTCCTTGCCTGCCACCTTGGCTAACATCACGTAACGCGTTTCACGTTCGACCAAGGTCGCGATGTAAGTATTGTTCGGCCCGGACAGCAGGTCGCCCTCCCAATGGCCGGCTTCCAGCACCAGGAACCGACGGATTGAGACCGCATCCTTCATATGTCCCCGTCGATCGCCATTCGGATCAACTGGTCTGGAGCGACGCATCGAGCGCTTCTGCCGGAGATGGCTAAGTAGCTCTCTCTTGAGCACTCCGCGCGCTTGGACAAACAGGCTGCGATAAATGGTCTCGTGTGACACCCGATTATACTCTTCTTCAGGATGCATTCTCTTCAGCCAACCGGCTACTTGCTCGGGTGACCAATCCAATCTGAGCTTCCCTGCCACAGCCTGCCGAAGCCGCGAATTGATCGCCAGTTTACAACATTTTGGACGACGCGATCGCGCCCAGGC
>CAWAYU010000002.1:0-482500 GCA_963786355.1 uncultured Alphaproteobacteria bacterium
CCCGTCACGGCTGACACGGCTTTGGGCGTTCGTCGTCGAATTGTGGGACGTGCTGCGGCGGCCGAGTTCGGTGTTCGGGCTCGGCGTACTGGTGTTCGCGGGCTTCGTTGCCGGCATCGTATTCTGGGGCGGCTTCAACACTGCGCTGGAATTGACCAACACCGAGAAATTCTGCACCGGCTGCCACGAGATGAAAGACAACGTGTTCGCCGAGTTGAAGTCGACGATCCATTTCTCCAATCGCTCCGGCGTGCGCGCGAGCTGCCCGGATTGCCACGTGCCGCACAACTGGACCGACAAGATCGCGCGCAAGATGCAGGCATCGAAGGAGGTCTGGGCCAAGATCTTCGGCACCATCAACACCCGCGATAAATTTCTCGATCACCGGCTGGAACTGGCGATCCACGAATGGTCTCGCTTCAAGGCCAACGACTCCCTGGAATGCCGCAACTGCCACAGCGCGGAATCGATGGACATCACCCGGCAATCGCCACGCGCCGCGGTCGCGCATCAGCGTTTTCTGTTCACCAGCGAAGAAGACCTGCATCGACTGTCACAAGGGCATTGCCCACCATCTGCCCGACATGCGCGACGTCCCGGGCTGGCAGTAGTCGGCAAGGAACGGGCCGCTTCGGCGGCTTGCGCTGGCGGCCTGAATGGTTAGCTTGGGGAGGATGAGTCGCGGCCGATACCGGCCCGCTCTCCCCTCACCGAGACCCCATGACCACGTTCACGCCGCATCAGGATTCCGCGCTCAACGCCGTCGCCGAGTGGATGAAGGCCAAGCCCGGCAAGAACGGCACGCCGCCGGTATTCCGGCTGTTCGGCTATGCCGGAACCGGCAAGACCACGCTGGCGCGGCACATCGCCGATGGCGTCGACGGCGAGGTGAAGTTCGCGGCCTTCACCGGCAAGGCGGCGCTGGTGATGCGCAACAAGGGTTGCGACAACGCATCCACCATCCATTCGCTGATCTACCGCGCCCGCGAATCCGGCGTCGAGCAGCCGAGTTTTGAGCTATGGGACGACGCGCCGGCCTCGAAAGCGAAACTGATCGTGATCGACGAATGTTCGATGGTCGATGCCGAATTGGGCCGCGACCTGATGTCGTTCGACTGTCCGCTGCTGGTGCTGGGCGACCCCGCGCAATTGCCGCCGATCCAGGGCGGCGGCTTCTTCACCGATAGCGAGCCCGACGCGATGCTGACCGAGGTGCATCGCCAGGCGCAGGACGATCCAATCGTTCGGATGTCGATGGATATCCGCGAGGGCCGCGAACTCGAAATCGGCCGCCATGGCGAGAGCGAGGTGGTGGCGCGCAACGAACTCGATCCGGATCGCGTCATGCAAGCCGACCAGGTGCTGGTCGGGCGCAACAACACCCGCCGCGCCTACAACATGCGGGTGCGGCAGAAGCAGAACATCGAGGATCCTTTACCCGTGGCCGGCGACAAGCTGGTCTGCCTGCGCAACAACCGCAAGAAGGGCCTGTTCAATGGCGGCCTGTGGCGGGTGAAGTCGCGTGCGCAGTCGAAGTCGAAGATCATCACGATGCGGCTGTCGCCGGACGAGGACTTTGGCCACAAGGTCACCAAAGTCTCGGTGCGCGGCGATTGTTTTGGCGGCGCCATCGAGACCATCCCGTGGGAGCAGCGCAAGCCCTATGACGAGTTCGACTACGGCTATGTGCTGACCGTGCACAAGTCGCAGGGCTCGCAATGGGACGACGTGGTGCTGTTCGACGAAAGCTTTGCGTTCCAGGAAAGCCGCGCACGGTGGCTCTACACGGGCATCACGCGCGCGGCGAAGCGGCTGAGCGTGGTGGTATAGTCACTTCCCCGCCACGAAATAGAAATCCTCGCGGCCGGGCGGCGAGCCGTAGGTGAAGGGCTGCTGCGCGTGTTTGGTCGCGGTCCAGACGTCGTCGCGGACGATGTCGAACAGTTTCCGCACTTCGACCTTCGGTTCCCTGATGTCGCGCGCCAGCGCCGTGGCGAACGGGCTGTTGGCTGAATCGCCGTCGAGCGCGGTCTCGCCATGCTTGGCGGCATAGACCACCATGAAGCCGGCTTCCGGCTCGATGTTGGAGAGGCCCTTGCTGACCAGCTTCAACGCGATGCTGTGTTGCATGGTTTTTTCGAACGGGTTGTCGCGACAGGCGTCCAGCAACACCAGCCGCAGCTTGCGCGCGCCGGATACCGCAGCGATCACCTGTTCCAGCGCAACGGCCTGTGTCTCCGCATCGTGGTCCACCGCCAGTTTTGCGTCGGTCGGAATCAGATAGTTGACGCCGCCGATTTCCATGCCGTGACCGGCATAATAGACCACCGCCCAGTCCGACTTTTCGGCCTCCGCGCCGAACTCGCGCAATGCTGCGAAGAACTTGTCGCGGGTAAGGTCAGGAGCAAGCGTCACGGTCGCAAAGCCAAGACCGCGAAACGTTTCGGCGATCAGCCTGGCGTCTTTCGGCGGGTTGTCGAGCTGCTGCACATTCTTGTAGGCGCCGTTGCCGACGATCAGCGCAACCTTGCGCGGACCGGCCGGCATCGCCGGCGCAGCACCCTTCGCCTGACCTGGCTTGGCAGACGGGGCGGGAAGCGACGCGGCCGCGACCATCGCCGCCAGCCGATCCCTGGCGAGCCGGCGCGCGATCGCGGTGTCGGTGTCGTCGACCTTGGTCAGCGCGGCGCTCGCGGAGCGGTAATCATAGCGCGCAGCCGCGGCGTCGCCCTTCTTCTCGTAGTATTGCCCGCGCCCGGCGTGCGCCCGGATGTTGTTCGGGGCGATCTTGATCGCCTCGTTGTAATCGGCAAGTGCGGCGTCGAGGTCACCCCTGGCAAGATAGGCATTGGCCCGGCTGGTCAGCACGTAGACGTTTTTCGGAGTTTTCGCGAGCACCGCATTGCAGTCGGCGAGCGCCTCGTCGAACTTCTTCATCTCGGTGTAGGTAATGCAGCGGTTCGTCGGGACCTGCGGTCCGTCCGCGTTGAGCTTCTGCGCTTCGGAAAAATCGGCGAGTGCGGCGTCGTATTGCTTGAGCAGCGATTCCGAGCGCGCGCGGTTGTAAAGGTGGAGGTAGCGGCTTGGACCGCTCGCGCCGGTTTTGACGGCGGAATCGAATTCCGCAAAGGCGCGTTGAAAGTCGAGCTTGCGCAGGAAAATGATGCCGCGGTTGTTGTAGGCATTCCCGAAATTCGGACGCATCTGCAGGCACAGATCGTAATCGGCGAGCGCGTGCTCGTCGTCGCCCTTGCTCATATAGGCGATGCCGCGCGAATTGAGATATCCGACGTTGTCGGGGTCGGCGTCATGCGCCGCGCTGAAGGCGGCGATGGCGTTGTCGTAATCGCGCTTCTTCATCAGGCTGTCGCCGCGAACCCAGAAGGCGGAGGCCCTGGCTTTGCCGGTGATCTTGTCGTCAGCGATAACAGTCTCGCAGGCCGCGAGCCGGGCGACGGGGTCGGCGCCGGCGTCCCGGCAGGTGTCGATATCGCCGGCGGCCAGGGCGGGACTGGCGGTAAGCGCGACGGCGAACAGGAAAAAGGCGCGTAGCATTCGCGAAATGCGCTCCGGCGTATGAATTTTGGTCGCGGCAGGCGACTGCGGGTTCATTGTGGGAACGGACGGGACCGGGTCAAGCGCGGCGTCGCGGCCCTCGCCTGACGTCTTGACCTAAAGCCTTGCGCCTGTGCGGTTATTATTCACGAACTCGTGTGGCGCGAGCCGTAACAATATCCGCCATCGGCCGTATCTTGGGCATCGGGAGAACCATGGCGATTGCGAAACCCGGTTCCCGGTCTAAACTGACATCCAACCCGCTCACCCCACGAGGAAACCATGTCCCGTAGCCAATTCAGCCGTCTTTCGCTGTGCGCTGCCGCCATCGGCGCGCTGGCCATCGCCGCGTTCGCCGTCGCCCCCTCGCTCGCGGCGGAAGACGCGGTCGTCATCCCCGCCCCCAGCGCCGACGCGCAGGCGGCCGACGGTATCCAGACCGCTGTCATCGCGGGCGGCTGTTTCTGGGGCGTCCAGGGCGTGTTCCAGCACACCGCGGGTGTGGTCAACGCCGTGTCCGGTTATGCCGGCGGCGCCAAGGCCACCGCCGACTACAACATGGTGTCGACCGGATCCACCGGCCACGCGGAATCGGTCGAGATCAAGTTCGACCCGAAGAAGATCAGCTACGGCAAGATTTTGCAGATCTTCTTCTCGGTCGCGCACGATCCGACCCAGCTGAACCGCCAGGGCCCCGATAGTGGCACGCAATACCGCTCGGCGATCTTCACCACCAGCGACGAGCAGAAGAAGGTCGCGGAGGCCTATATCGCCCAGCTCAACGCCGCCAAGGTCTACAAGAAGCCGATCGTGACCACGATCGGAACACTGCGACGCGTTCTATCCGGCGGAAGCCTATCACCAGGACTACCTGACGCTGCACCCGAACCAGCCCTATATTGCCTACAACGACATCCCGAAGGTCGAGAATCTGAAGAAGATCTTCGCCGACAACTACATCGAGAAGCCGACGCTGGTGAGCAGCGCGAAGGTCACCAACTGACCGGCTCTCAGACAAGGAGTACATATGTCCGACACCAAGACGACAACCGCCAAGGTCGAGAAGAGCGAAGCCGAGTGGCGCAAGGAACTGACGCCGATGCAGTATGCGGTGCTGCGCGAGAAGGCGACCGAGCGGCCGTTCTCCGGTGAATATGAGCACGAGCACCGCAAGGGCACCTATACCTGCGCCGGCTGCGGCCAGACGCTGTTCGAGTCCGACGCCAAGTTCGATTCCGGCTGCGGCTGGCCGAGCTTTACGGCGCCCGCCGTGGACAGCCACGTCGACGAGGAACGCGACGTCACCCACGGCATGATCCGCACCGAGGTGCTGTGCTCGAAGTGCAACGGCCACCTCGGCCACGTCTTCGATGACGGCCCCGGCCCGACCGGCCTGCGCTACTGCATCAATTCGGCCTCGCTGAAGCTGCAGCCGAAGTAAATTTCAACTTTCTATCGAACGCACTTCCCTCCCCGTGCGACCAAGAGCTGGTCGCGCGGGGTTTTTCTTTGCATCTCTTTTGTCCCGCGCCCAGCACAAGGAAGTTCGAATGCAAATGTCAAAGCGCCTGCTGCTCGGTCTCGGCGTAGCCTGCCTCATCATGGAGAGCGTTGTGATCCAGCCTGCCCTCGCCGCCGACAAGGTTTCCCTGTTCAAGGTCATCACCCAGAAGGACGAGATCGTGATCGGGATGTCCGACGATGATCTGGCACAGGTCGACGGCAAGAACGCCGGAGGTATCGCAAAAATGCTGGTAGCGAAGGGCTCGATGAGCGTGTGGCAATATGCGGTCCACAAGTCAGCCACCGGCGACCTCGAACAGGCGCCGCTGCACAAGATCGGCCTGCTCGCGACCAACTCGCTCCGCGTCGAGCCCTATGCGACGCCGCTCAAGGTGCTGCCGGTCGACGACAGCAAGAAATAGTCATCCGGTCATTCCGGGCTCGCTTCGCGCCCGGGAATGACAACCCCAACTAGAATTCGGCGGATCACCTGCGGACTCGCGGCCCGGAATGTGCTTTGCTCCGGGCCGCGGGAGCGTTTCCGCGCGGCCCGCGGCCTTTCGGGGAGGGTGCCATGTCGCTTGGACTGATACTGATCATCATCCTGATTATTTTCCTGCTGGGCGGCTTTTCGGGCCGGTTCGGCGGCTATGGCTACGGCATGGGCCATTCCGGGATGGGGCTCGGCGGCGTGATTTTAGTCGTACTGCTCATCCTGCTGCTGCTCGGCAAGCTGTAGTCCGCATAAATAACTGAAATTACTGGCTTTATTTTAAAGCCTGAGTAGCCATGCGTGAATTCATCATCACCCCCGATCAGCGGCTTCAGGAGTCGCATTTCTGTCAAACAGGCTTATATTGGGGGTCGAAATGACGTGCACGGCGCGCCGCCGGGATAGCGGCCCACCGTCATCCAATCCACATTCGCTCCACGCAAGAGCCAAAAAGATTGAGGTCAGAGACCATGCGTCCCTTCAGTTACGATACCGCTGCCGAACTCTTCCCCGCCGCGATCCGCAAGAAGAAGCGGGCTGGTTTCGCCTATCGGCGATTTGGCACCGCGGCCGAAGCGGTTCGCTTCGCGATCGAGGAATTGCCGGCGGATTCGCTGAACGGTGCCTATCTGCAGGTCGAGGAAGCACGCTTCGACCAGAGCGGCATCCGTACGCTGTATGAGAGCGAAGCCTTTCCGCTGGAGCGCCGCCCGCGTGCGCCAGAGCCTGCGCCGGCGGATGCCGACGCCGCCTAAGCTTTAGCTTCAAATATCAAGCCCTCGGACGATCTTCGTCCGGGGGCTTTTTTTATGCCTCATGTTTGCTTTTTATTTTTTGCGCGTGACCTGATCCGAAAACCGGTGCCCGCTTTTCGGGGTCACGCGCGCGGCTGCTTGTCCATCCACCTCTTGAGCATCCGCACATTGCGGACGTTGGCGCGGAACATGACGTCGAAGGCGTCGCCCGCAATCGGCACGATTCCGACCACGCCATCGACGGCGACATTCGCCAGCATCCGCGCCGTGATGTGCCAGGGCGCACCGAGCGCACGTGCCTCGCGCACCAGCCACAGCGAGATCGCTGTCGTGATGAGATCGCCGACCACCGGGATCAGCCCGATCAGGCCGTCGATGCCGTAGCGGATATTGGTGCCGGGCAGGATGAAGGCGACGTCGAGCAGCTTTGCGATCGCATCCAGCCGCGCCAGCCGTTGCTCACGCGTCAGGTTGGCGAACGGGTTGGCGGCGCCATTGCCGAAATCGAAGCGAAATCCCTCGAACTGCGAACGCAGGCCGGGTTCCGGGATTTCGTGCCCGTCCTGGTCGATCACGGGGCCGCGGCCTTGCGCGCGCTCTCGAAAGGGCCGTTGGGAGGGCCGCTCGGCGCGGGAACGCGGCGGCGTGAAGATATCGTCGTTTGACATGGTCATCAGATGGTAACGCAAATGCGAGGCGCAAGTTGCGTCAAAATATCACTTGTTGGTTTGCGCGAATTCGGGTCGCAAAACCGGCAGTCCACTTTTGCGGAATACGCGCTACCTGCCCCGTGCCGCCGTCGGCGTCAGCCCGAAACGGCGACGGAAACAGCGGTTGAAATAGGACAGGTCGTTGAAGCCGCAATCGAAGGCGATGTCGCTGATGCGCCGCTCACCGGCTTGCGCCAGCCACTCCGCCGCCCGGCGCAAGCGCAGTTCCAGCAGCCGTGACGTAAAGCTGGCGCCGGCTTCATACAGCAGTTCGTTGACATAGCGCTCCGACAGGCCGGCGGCGGCGGCGAGTTTCTGCGCGGAAAAATCCGGCTCGGTGAAACGCGTCTCCAGGATCGTCAGCACCGCCTTGAGCCTGACCGCGCGGACCCCGCCGCGGCGGGCCTCGGCCGCCAGATCGCCGCGGGCGCCGAGACCCAGCGCTGCGAGATCCATCAGATGCGAGGCGATGGCAAAGCCGGCCTCGTCAACGGCGCCCGGATGACGCAGCAGCAGATCGCTGTAGTCCATCGCCAGCGACAGCGCGCCGCCGGGCTCGAGTTCGCGGCCGACGAGATCGTCGACATCGGCCACCATCGCCTTCAACGTCGTCATCGGCAGATGCACGTTGGTGAAGCGCTTTTCGTTGGCACCGTCGGCCGAGAAGAACGGCTCGTCGAGCTTGAGCAGCACCATCGATCCCGGCCGCATCACGAATTCGCGGCCGCGATGGGTGACGCGGAACTCGCGGCTGCCGGTGTTGCGCGCCAGGCAATAGCGGTCGTCGTTGGTGGCCAGCACCTGGCGCTTCTCGCGCCGCACGGTGGCGAAGGTGCCGTCGCAACGGCCCAGCATGGTGGTGCCGACATGGATCGAATTCATCGCCGCGCGAAACGGCACGTCTTCGGCCGGATCGAGCTCGCCGGTGTTGGAAAAATGCTCGAACAGTTCGGCGAACTGCAGGAAACGCTGCCGCTCGCTCAGCCCCTGAGGCAGCATGTCGGTCGACAGCATTTTCTTCAGCACAGGCATTCGGCGGGGGCATTCCGGTGAGATCGCGGCAGTCTGGCCGCCGCCGGATGAACGCTGGATGAAGGGAGCGCCCGCCAGTCCAAGTTGGCAACCCTCCGGGCGCTCGCCAGTCCAAGACGGCGGCATCGGCCGGGATTACCGAGGTGGCGGCTTGACCCCCAGGCCTGCGGCCGCCATCCCCCCGGAATGGCCTGCGCTTAAAAACCCAGAGGAGACCACGAGATGACGACATCTTTCGCCCGCAAGGCGCTGCTCGGTACGGCGATCGCCGCCAGCATGGGCATCGGCTACGCCATCGGCGCGCAGCCTCATATGGCCGAGAGCATCACGCTGCTGCAATCGGCGCGCGCAGAGCTCGCCGCCGCAACTCCCAACAAGGGCGGTCACCGCGAGCGCGGGCTCGGCCTGATCGATCAGGCCATCGCCGAGGTCCGCGCCGGCATGGCCTTCGCCGCCGGCGGCTGACGTCTTTTTGTTTGACGCGTTTTCTTCACGCGAACCGGTATCCACTTCGCTTGAAAACGCTCTGGACGATTTCGCTCAACCCATCAGGAGACGCTTCATGAACAGACTTATCGCCACGGCCTTCGTGCTTGGCACCCTCGTCAGCAGCGCCAGCGCGCTGCCGCTCACCCCCGTTGCGCCGGCCTCCGACAGCAACGTGATCGCGGTTGCCGGCGGGTGCGGCGCCGGCTGGCATCGCGGCCCCTATGGCGGCTGCCGCCGCAACTACGCCAATCCCGCGGCACACGCCTGCCCGCGCGGCTGGTACGCCGGCCCCTACGGCCGTTGCCGCGCCAACGGGACCTGAGCTTTCGATGACGTAAACGTACTGCATCACATCAGCGGCGGATCGAAAGGTCCGCCGCTTTTGCTTTCGCGGCGCATGCGAAAAGTTCCAGATTCGAATTTCAAACAGCCCTTCGGCCGTCATGGCGAGCGAAGCAAAGCAATCCATCTCGCACCCGTCGGGTTGACTTGCCGCGAGTAAAGAAATCCGTCATCGGAAATCCGGCGAAACATCCACACCGTAGTCATACGGGTTAGCCAGATCGCAGGACACAACCTACAAATTCGGCGCCGCAGCGGGGGACAAACGTTCAGGCGTCGCGCCGAATGGCTTGGGCTGCTGCAGTTACGAGGCCCGGATTTCCGGGGGGCACTCCGGGCCTCGTCTTTGCTCAAACACCCGAAGCATTCACCGCTGTCATCAGCATCTACGTCGAATGTACCGGCAGCGGCTCGTCGACATATTTGTGCGCGAGCCAGGACGAAACCGTCGCCGGCGCCAGTCCAACGAGGCCGTACAGCAAAAACTGCAGCGCGCCGGTGTCCGGCCCGCGCGAGCCGTAGAGCAATTCCGCGAGCACGAACCCGAGACAGCTCATGATCAGCGTCCGGACCACGGGCTTGATGCGCTGGACGTGAAACAGGATGTCGTCGACCGCGCCCATCATCAGCGCCGGCACGATGCCGAACAGATAGCTGTAGGGCAGCGTCTTGATATAGGCGGCGAGGAATTTGGCGACCTCGCCCCAATTGGTCTCGGTCCAGTAGCCTGAGGATACCGTGGTCGCGAGCAGCAACAGGAACCCGCCGATCAGAGGGCCGACGGCTGCGAAGATCAGATAGCGTTTCATGGCAACCTCCGCATGACCCCGGGTATCAGGCCGAACTTGCCCTGCTGGACCGGATACGATCAGGTTCTTGACCAGCAACCTAGCACAGGCAATTTCAATTTCGGTCAAGGCGGAGTCAAGGGTCAACCGGCTTCGGCTTCACCATATGAAAAACGTCGGGTCTGATTTCCGGTTCGCAGGAGTGGTCAGGCGCGACCCCCGGATCAAGTCCGAGGGCACGCTTCGCTCAAGAACGCTTCAGCCGGTTTTTTTGCCAGCCGTCGCTGCGGGAGCGGTCGTCTTGCCGAGCAACCGATCGGAGTTCCATCGGATCGTCCATTGCGCCACTGATAGCAGCAAGGATTCATGGATCGCGACGCATTGGTCGAGGTCGCGCTGGGTCGGCGGCGGGCAGCCGGGCCGGTTGCGAACGATCATCGTCGTTGTCGACCAGCTCAGGCGGGCCGCCTTGCAGGCCACGATCAGCCCGTACAGCCGCTCACCGTCGAGCAGGGGTTCGATGGCCTCCGGCTTGACGTCCGCCTTCAATGCGAGGGCTGCCACCACATTGATGTATTCGCCCCTCACCGCAAACCGGTTCACGGTTCCATCGTTGAGCTTGCCGGTGCGATTGAGCATATCGAGCTCTTTCTGCACCGCGGTGTAGTCAACCTTCGGCCGCACCACGGCGGGCGCCGCGGCAGAGCCTTGGGTTTTGGCTTCGCAACCGGCCGCGGCGCTGTCAGGAATTGCGCCTGCACCACGTCGGCAACCTTGCTGAGCAACTCCCGCAGCAGGACGCCTGGAAGGTCCAGTCGAACGCCGAGCTTTTCGGCGAGGCTTTCGTCGCGCTCTGCCCGTCCGACCAGGGTGGCGTAGCCGCATTCGGAGAAGGTCGCGCCGTCGTTCCGCGCCAGCGCATTGGAGACGTTGACGTCGCCAAATCTCATCAGCGCATCGGTCAGCGCCTCGCTGAGAACTTTCCGGTCACAGATCGCCAGCAGATGTTGCTGGCGGCGGCTGCCGATGATTTCAAGCAGGTCTTTTTCCGACAGGCAGCTGGACTTTCGCAGCACCGGCGCGGCGACCTGCGGATCGTCGTGAAAGGCAAGCCCGCAGGTGGTCTGGCGCGGCGCCAGCTCTATCGCGGACAAGGCTTGGCTGAGATCGACCAGGAGGGGCGCCTCGACGCGCGCGATCAGGCCGGCAAGGACGCCATCGACAGCCTTGATCTGGGCTTCGCTGAGCTGATCGACGCTGGACAGGAACAGGTCCGTCACCTGCCCGAAAACCTCGGCATCGTGCTCGGGCCCGGCTACCGGGCGGCCGCTCGATTCCGCGCGCAGGTTCGACGATGCGACGGCCGTCATGCGTCGCTCTGCGGTTGCCAGCATGGCGCGGATGGCTGGCATTGTTGGGGTCATCCCACTTCAACGAGGGCATCATGTCGATGCGTGCAGGCAATAATCGGGGAGTCTACGCGGGCTTCCCTAATGGGGAGTTGCCGCCCAAACCGCCATTTTCCGCATTTATACGGACCAATGGCGCCTGGCCGGCGCAAGCCGCCGGGCCGTTCAGTGGCAAAGCCATGCGCCGAAGACGGCGGACACGCGGACGAAATACAACCTCTACTCGCCCCACACCGCGAACGCGTCGTTGAACGCGCGCTCGCCGGGGGCGCCCTTTTCGATCGCGATGATGGCGCGGCGCTGGTTGACGTAGACCAGCGGCACGTCGAACCAGGAGCGCTCCTTCAGGAGCTGCAGGTTGCGGGCGCGGTCGGCGTCGACATTGGAGAGGCCGACCAGGAAGAAGCCGTCGGTGACTTTCACCGCGAGACCCGCCAGCGGCGTGCCGCGCGCCTGCTCGTTCGACTTCATCAAGATGCCCGGCACGTTGCCGACGCCGCCGCCGGAAAAATCCTGCGGCAGGATGAAGGTCAGCTCGGCGGTGTGGCTCGCCGGCAGCGATGAATCGGTGTTGCGGCGGAACGACATCGTCATCTTGAACTTGCGATCGGGAATATCGATGTCGGCGCGCACCGCGACGTCAGGCTTGGCGTTGCCGGTCGCCTTGATCGGTTCGGTGCGCCAGATCACCGATCCGACATACTGCTTGCCCTTGGGGTCGCCCGGATCCTCGTCATAGAGCACCACGCGCTGCGCCACCGGCGCCACGGTCTCCGACGACGAAGGCTGGCCGACGCGATCGGCGATCTTCGGCTTCGACTGCGGCGCGGATGGATCCTTGGGCGCTTCCGCCACCGAGGGCGAAGATTTGAACAGGCCGCTCACCCCCGACACGACCGACTTGCCCCACAGGATTCCGGCGCCGACCAGAATCAGCACGAGGCCGATCGCGATCGCGCTCTTGAACGGAAACACGGCCGCGGCGCGGGTGCGCTTCTTCGGTCCGCGGTCGCGGTCCTGCGACAGCCGCGAGCGCTGCGGCTGCGGTGGCGGCATCAGCGGCGGCTGGGCTGAATAGCGGTCCGCCTCCTCCATCGACTCGTCATAGGAATAGGGCGACTCGGGATCGGCGCCGCGGTTTTCCATGCCGGGCTCGATCCGGTCGAATTCCGGCGAGGGCGACGGCACGTTGGCATAGGTCTTTCGCGCGTTGCGATTGGCGGTCGCGGCCGCGCGGCCGAGATCGTCGGCGTCGGCGGCGATGTCGCGGAAGCCGCGCATGCCCGGAGGCTGCGGCATCTGCGGCGCCGAGTTGTCGGGCCCGCGGCGCGGCGCGCCTGATCGTTCGCGGGTCGGCGGCAGGACGGGGTCCTGCATCGGCAATTGCGGCGGCTGCGGGCGCGGCGCGACCGCCGCGTCGGCGCGTAGATTGCGCTGCTGGCGCTGCGGGTCGTCCTGGCCGAGCGGCGGGCGCGCGTCGCGCGGGGATGGCGGCGCCGGCGGACGTGGACGGGTGGCTGCGGGCGCCGCGGAAGACGGGCCCGCTTCCGGCGGGCGGGCGTTGGCGCGGCGGAAGGCATCGCCGCCGCTGCTGGCGCGGGTGCCGCCGCCAGGCCGCGAGGCGTCGCGGGCGCGCTGGGCGGCCTCGGACTCGACCTTGCGGACGGCCTCTTCCAGCGACAGCCGTTCGCGGGTGATTTCGGACTCGGAAAGCGGCGGCTGCACGCCGCGCAACTGCGCGATCAGCGCGGCGCGGGCCCGCTCATAAAGCGCACGCCGGCTCTCGCCGGGGGCGCTGGGGTCCAGGCCGGCAATAGCGCGTGCGATCAGGGGGTAATAATCAGCCATATCAACTCAATACTGCACCCTTGCCGGTAACATCCCGTTAAGCCTCAAACGGGTTTTGCACCAGAATAGTATCCTCGCGTTCGGGGCTGGTGGAAAGCAAGGCGATTGGGCAGCCCACCAGTTCCTCGACCCGCCTGACATATTTAATGGCCTGAGCCGGCAAATCCGCCCAGGAACGGGCGTTGGCGGTCGGTTCCTTCCAGCCCTCGATGGTCTCGTAAATCGGCACCACCCGGGCCTGGGCGCCCTCGCCGGCCGGCAGATGGTCGATTTCCTTGCCGTCCAGCATGTAGCCGGTGCAGACCTCGATCGAGTCGAAGCCGTCGAGAATGTCGAGCTTGGTCAGCGCGAGGCCGCTGATGCCGGAGGTGCGAACGGTCTGCCGCACCAGCACAGCGTCGAACCAGCCGCAGCGACGCTTGCGCCCGGTGTTGACGCCGAACTCCTTGCCGCGGCGGCCGATCTCCTCGCCGATCTCGTTGGTGAGCTCGGTCGGGAACGGGCCCTGGCCGACCCGGGTCGTATAGGCCTTGCAGATGCCGAGCACATAGCCGACCGCGCCCGGGCCCATGCCGGTGCCGGTCGCGGCCTGCGCCGCCACCGTGTTGGACGAGGTGACGTAGGGATAGGTGCCGTGGTCGACATCGAGCAGCGCGCCCTGCGCACCCTCGAACAGGATGCGCTTGCCTTCGCGGCGCTTGAGGTCGAGCAGCCGCCACACCGTATCGGCATAGGGCAGTAGCTTCGGCGCCAGCGCGATGAGCTCCTTCAGGATCGGGCCAGCTCTCGAATTCGGGCAGGTTGAAGCCGCGGCGCAGCGCGTTGTGATGCGCCAGCAGGCGGTCGATCTTGTAGGGCAGCGTGTCGGGATCGGCGAGATCCATCAGCCGGATGGCGCGGCGGCCGACCTTGTCTTCATAGGCCGGGCCGATGCCGCGCTGGGTGGTGCCGATGGCGTGGATCGCGTTGCCGGATTCGCGCAGCGCATCGAGATCACGGTGCAGCGGCAGGATCAGCGTGACGTTCTCGGCGATGCGCAGGTTGTCCGGGCTGATGGCGACGCCCTGCCCTTTCAGTTTCGCCACTTCATCGATGAAGGCCTGCGGGTCGAACACCACGCCGTTGCCGATGACGGCGAGTTTCGACGGCCGCAGCACGCCGGACGGCAGCAGCGCCAATTTGTAGGTGTTGCCATTGATGACGAGCGTATGGCCGGCATTGTGGCCGCCCTGGAAGCGCACGACGATGTCGGCCTGCTCCGACAACCAGTCGACGATCTTGCCCTTCCCCTCGTCGCCCCACTGGGCGCCGACGACAACAACATTGGCCATTTCTAAGGTGTTCCCTGCAACTCAGTTGATCCCAGCACGATCTTGTCGGAAAACCGGTAGCCGCTTTTCCGGATCGTGCTTTAGAGCGCCCAGCCAAAATTACGGCCGGGGGCCGTTTGCATGCGAGGCAGCCCAACCGGATAAAGGAAGCGGGCTATCGACGCAAGCAAGAAGGCGGTTTCCGGGGCGTCTTAGAGGGCCTCCAACCCATTGATATCCCCTGAAAATTTGTGGCCGGGTCAAGGCGACCAGATGAACATGGAGTAATCCGGCAAATGTCCAAAACCACACGGGCAACCCAGGCGCTGGAAAAGCTTGGCGTGACCTTCACCCTGCACGCCTACGACTACGATCCGGACGCCGACAGCATCGGGCTGCAGGCGGCCCAGGCGCTCGGCGTCGAGCCGCAACGCATGCTGAAGACGCTGATGGCCGAGGTCGACGGCAAGCCGGTCTGCGCCGTGGTGCCGTCGGATGCCGAGGTCAGCATGAAGAAGCTCGCGGCAGCGCTCGGCGGCAAGGCCGCGAAGATGATGCGCCCGGCGGACGCCGAACGGCTGACCGGCTATCATGTCGGCGGCATCAGCCCGTTCGGCCAGAAAAAGCGCGTGCCGGTCGCGATCGAGGCGGCCGCGCTCGGCCACGCCACCGTGTTCCTCAACGGCGGCCAGCGCGGATTGCAGGTCGAGCTCGCGCCCGGCGACGCCGTCAGGGTTTTGGGTGCGATCGCGCGGCCGCTGACGGCGTGAAGCCCGGCGGCCTCGCGCTCTAGTCCGGCTGTTTTTGCGCCCACAGCATCGCGTCGACGATCGCCTCGCGCAGTTTCGGGCGCAACTCGTCGTCGCATTCGATGAACGCCAGAATCGAGCTGGCACGAACCGCAAAACGGTGACGTTTATCGGCTTCGGCCTCTTCGGCCGACAATGGCTTTTTCAAAAATCCGCCCCATCCAATGTTCAATTCAACCGCGTCAAATCCGGCCGCACGAGGAGACGAAGCTGCCGTCATCGGCAGTCGTTCCAAAGCCGTGGTCCACCAGCCGGATGGACATTCAATTTCTGTACGTAATTCTCTTACTTATTCTTGCACTCAATACGCGACATCGATTCCTTGCAAGACCTCTACGCGCGATCGATTGTAATCTCGCACCACAGGTCCTCCCGGGAAAAATTCCGGTTGGACACCTCGCTGGAATCACCCTTAGATTGCATATTCAGGCCGCGTCTGGCAAGCCCGGACTGCCGGCAGCCCGCAACACGCAGGCGTTTCCGGGGCGCGCATGGTCGCGATGCATCTGCCCCATTGATGAACGCTGCAAATCCGTGTCTCTGACGTGCGCCGGGTGGTCATTCCGGCCCGGTGCAAGGCGCCGGGCGGGCCGCGGCGCTGTGAACCGGGCCCTTTCAAGATATGTCTGCTTCTGAACCAGCCTCCAACGCGCCTGCCGGAAACTGGATCGTCAACCAGCCCTATCTGCTGCTCTCGATCACCGCGATGTGCTGGGCCGGCAACGCCATCGTAGGCCGCCTCGCCGCCGGGCATATCGCGCCGGTGACGCTGTCGTTCCTGCGCTGGTCGTTCGCGTTCCTGATCATCCTGCCCTTTGCCTGGAAGCATCTGGTGCGCGACTGGGCCGCGATCCGCGGCCGCCTCGGCATCATGATCGTGCTCTCGATCACCGGCATCGGCGCCTTTAACACCCTGCAATACTGGGCGCTCGAGCACACCCAGGCGCTCAACACGCTGCTGCTGCAATCCGCAGCGCCGCTGGTGGTGGCGATATGGTCGCTGGTCCTGCTCGGGGTGCGGCTGACCCTGGCGCAGGCGTTCGGCGTACTGCTCTCGCTCTGCGGCGTGCTGGTCATCCTGCTGCATGGCGACCTCACCACGCTGGCCAACATCGACTTCAACAAGGGCGATTTGATCTTCATCGTCGCACTGGTGATTTTCGCGCTGTATTCGGTGCTGTCGCTGAAGCGGCCGAACATCCACGCGCTGTCATTCGTCGCCTTCACTTTCGGCGCCGGCGCGGCCTGCCTGATTCCGCTGTTCATCTGGGAATTGTTCGCGCGCCCGCTGATGGAGCTCAATACCGCGAACCTGCTGACACTGGTTTACGTGGCGCTGTTTCCCTCGACGCTGGCCTATCTCTGCTTCAATCGCGGCGTGCAGCTGATCGGCGCCAACCGCGCCGCGCCGTTCTTTCACGTGGTGCCGGTGTTCGGAACCATCATGTCGATCGTCTTTCTCGGCGAACATCCGCAGGCCTTTCAGTTCATCGGCTTTGCGCTGGTGCTGACCGGGGTGTTCGTGGCGTCGCGGAAGCAGCCCGCGTAGGACGCGGCTCGCGGTGACTTGCGGCGGCAAATCCGCTATTCTGGCTGCCTGCTTCGCAGGGCATTGAAATGAGAGCGCGCGCCAGCAACCTGATGATCGGTTCCCTGACCCTGGTGTTGATCGCCGGGTCGTTCGGTGCGTTCATGACCTACCGCAAGATCGCAGGCATCCGCCAGCAGGTGCCGTTCCGGGTGATTTTCGAGGGCTCCGCGTCCGGCCTGCGCAAAGGCGGCAGCGTCAATTTTGCCGGCATCCGGGTCGGTGAGGTGGTGTCGCTGAAACTCGATCATCCGCGCCGCGTCGTGGCGCTGACCCTGATCGACGGCGCGACGCCCGTCCGGAAAGACACCCAGGTCGGCCTCGAATTCCAGGGCCTGACCGGGATCGCGGCGATCTCGTTGACCGGCGGCTCCGACGCCGCGCCGCCGCCTGACAAGGGTCCGGACGGCATTCCGGAATTGACCGCCGACCCCGAAGGCACGCTCGGCATGCAGGAAAAGATCCGCGTCGCATTGCGCAACGTCGACAAGATCATCACCGACAACGAGGTGGCGGTGAAGGATACGCTGCGGAATTTCGAGACGTTTACGGCATCGCTGTCCGGCAGTAGCGAACGGATCACCAACATCATCAACACGGCCGATTCCGGCATCGGCAGCGTCGACAGCGCGCTGGACAAGACCAGGGATTTCCTCGGCGGGCTCGCCAGCGACAAATATGGCGGCGAACTGCTGCCGACCGTGATCTCGATGCGCGAGCTGATCGAGAGCTTTGACAAGAAGTCAGACACGATGCTGAACGAAGCCCGGAAAATGCTCGGCGATCTCAGCCAGTCCATCAACAAAAGCAAGTTTGGCAGCGCTCCCGCGAGGCGATAGCATGCCTCCCATGACCTTTTGAGCATAATCTCCGGGCAAACATTTCGTGTTTGTCCCGAGGAAAACCGCTATCCACTTTTCCGGATCATGCGCTAACAAACAAAAAACAGGGAAACGCCCGCCGTGCTCGACAAATCCGCGACCGTATCGCCGCCACCTGCCACCGTGACCCGCGCCGAGAGCACCGTTCCGCGCCACCTGAAAAAGTACCTGGCGCTCGACGATTTCGAGGCGACCGCGCGACGCAGAATCCCGAAATTTCTCTACGGCTATATTTCCGGCGGCGCCGAGACCGATGCCGCGGTGCGCGACAACCGCAAAGCCTTCGACGAATACGGTTTTGTGCCGCGCGTGCTCAACGATGTCTCCGGCCGCAACCAGACCACGACACTGTTCGGCAAGACCTACGCCTCGCCGTTCGGCATTCCGCCGATGGGCTCCTCGGCGCTGTGCGCCTATCGCGGCGACATCGTGCTGACGCAGGCGGCCGCTGCGGCCAACGTGCCGATGATTCTCAGCGCGTCGTCGCTGATCACGCTGGAAGACGTGCGCCGCGCCAACCAGGACGCGTGGTACCAGGCCTATCTCGCCGGCGTCCCCGAACGTATCGAGCCGCTGGTCGATCGCGTCGCGGCGGCCGGTTACGACACGTTTGTGGTCACCGCCGACGTGCCGGTGCCGCCGAACCGCGAGAACAACATCCGCAACGGCTTTCAGGTGCCGCTCGCGATCACGCCGCAGGTCGCCTGGGACGTCGCGACCCATCCGCATTGGCTGTTCGGCACCTGGGCGCGCACGGTGAAGAACTTCGGCATGCCGCATTTCGAGAACATGGACGCGCAGCGCGGGCCGCCGGTGCTGGCGAAAAACCTGATGCGCAATATCGGCCATCGCGACCAGCTCGCCTGGAAGCATGTCGAACTGATCCGCCGCCGCTGGAAAGGCAAGCTCGTGGTCAAGGGCCTGGTCTCGCCGGCGGATGCGCGCATCGCGCGCGAGAGCGGCGTCGACGGATTGATGCTCTCCAACCATGCCGGCCGGCAGCTCGATTACACCGTATCGGGCCTGCGCACGCTGCCGGAGATCGCGGCCGAATCCAAAGGCATGACCATCATGGTCGACGGCGGCATCCGCCGCGGCACCGACGTGATCAAGGCCTTGGCGCTCGGCGCCCATTTTGTCTGGATCGGCCGGCCGTTCCTCTATGCCGCGATCGCCGGCGGCGAAGCCGGCGTAACCCGGGCGATCACGCTGCTGCAGGCCGAGATCGACCGCGACCTGGCGTTGCTGGGCATCCGCAGCCTCAGCGAGATCACACCCGACCTGGTACGGAAATTCTGACCGGCAGGGCGCCGTGCCGATCGACACGATCCTGTGATCACTATGGTCGATATCAGCTGTTGAGCGTAAAACGGACGGGCTACTTCGAGCAAACATTCGAGGGAAACGCCACTGCCCGGAATTGCCGCTTCCCATGCCGTGATCGTGCTGATGCTTTGGAGCGTCGCAGGTGCGCTATTGGCTGATGCATCGGCCACGCCTCTGGAGCAGGTGGAGTTTGACAGCGCCTCCCATCGGATCACCTCCGGAGCGCTGTTGGTTTCCGGTGATCCCATCCAGGGCGATATCGCCAAGCCTGATGGCGCAGGCCCTTTTCCCGCCGTCGTCGTACTGCACGGCTGCGCCGGGATGCATGACACGACAAAGCAAGGGTTGGTCGATGAACTTGTCGGCTGGGGCTATGTCGTCCTGTTCGTCGACAGCAATACTACGCGCGGCATCGATGACGCCGCCTGCACGTCAACCGCGTTTGCCACCTTCCTCAAGCGCAGGCCAGATGCCTACGGGGCTCTCGTCTTCCTGGCTCACCAAACCTTCGTCGATCCACGCCGTGTCGCCGTGGTCGGCTTTTCAGCCGGCGCCAGGGTCAGCCTTTCCATGGCGGAGCCGAACTCGTTCGTACTGTTCGCCCCTCCAAGCGATTTGCGGTTCCGGGCAGCCGTTGCGTTCTATCCCCCGTGTTTGCAGGCCGCGGAACGTCCGGAGATACCCACGCTCATCTTCATCGGGGCCCTCGACGACTGGACGCCGGCTGCGGACTGCTCCCGCAAAATCGCCGACTGGGGCAACGAGGGGCCGCCGGTCGAACTCGTTGTCTATCCGGGCGCTCACCACGGATTCTATTACTCGTACCTCCCGTCAGGCAGGGCCTTGTTTGGTCACTGGCTGCAATTCAACGCAGACGCAGCGGACGACTCAAGCCAACGCCTGCACCAGTTTCTCGATCGCCATCTCAAGTGAAGGCGTACCGCAGCGGCAAAGACGTGTTTCAACCCCGGGCAGTCGGGACGCACGGATACCGACATTACGACTACACGCCCCCAGCCGGCACGCCCTCACCCTATCTTGAACTTGCTGTAGGCTTCGCTGGTCGCGATGATCACATGCTCCACGCAGCCGTTGGTCCGGTGCGGATCGCAGCCGGTTTCGTAATCGGCCGACGTCATCATGTCGATGAAGGCTGAAACCGTCGGGTAATACACTAGCGCCAGATAGTCCCACTGGTTGCCGGCCTCGGTGCCGAGTGCGACCGCCTTGGCGTCGCCGGTCCACAGCAGCGTGCCTCCGCGCGCCTTGATCATCGGCACCGTCAGCGCGCTGTAGCGCAAGTAGGCGTCCCACCCCGAGCCGTCGCCGTCGAGCGAGCGTTCGCGAAACCGCATCAGGTTCACCATCACTACCGGCGCCCCAAGGTCCAGCTTCTCGAGACCCCTGACATTCAGCAAATCGACGCCCATTTTTTACTCCCGACCATCATCAGAGCCTCGCACATTGTAGCATTGCAGGCGCGGGACTTGTCGCGCGATATGATTTCGGCGCAACGTTATCAGAGATCATGTCCCAACCCTCCCCCGCAGCGCCCTCCTCCGATCCGGTCCGCTGGCTCAACAATCAGCCCTATATTCTGCTGACCCTGACCTCGCTGTTCTGGGCCGGGAATATCGTGCTGGCGCGCCATGTCGCAGGCCACGTGCCGCCGCTGACGCTGTCCTGCCTGCGCTGGTTCGGCACGTTCCTGATCCTGCTGCCGTTCGCCTGGCCGCATCTCAAGCGCGACTGGCCGGTGCTGCGCGCGCATCTGCCGCTGCTGTTGCTGCTGTCGGTGCTCGGCTTCGCCTACAACAACGCCATCTCGTTCTGGGCCATGCAATATACCGAGGCACTGAACGCGCTGCTGATCCAGTCCGCCGGGCCATTATTCGTGGCGGTATGGACGCTGCTGCTGTTCGGCGTGCGGCTGACCGGCGCGCAACTCGCAGGGATCGCGATCTCGCTGGTCGGCGTGCTCACCATCATCCTGCGCGGTGACTGGAGCGCACTGGCCGGCATCCGCTTCAACCGCGGCGACCTGATGTTCGGCAGTTCACTGGTGGCGTTCGGGCTATATTCGGCGCTGATGCTGCGCCGGCCGGTGACGCATCCGCTGTCGCTGATCTCGTTCACCACCTGCTGCGGCGCGACCATGCTGGTGCCGTTTTCGATCTGGGAATTTTCGACCGGCGTGACGCTGAAGCCCGATGTGATCTCGCTGGCGACGCTCGCTTACGTCATCGTGTTCCCGTCGACGTTGGCCTATACGTTCTTCAACCGCGGCATCGCGCTGATCGGGCCCAACCGCGCCGCGCCGTTCTTTCATCTGGTGCCGGTGTTCGGCTCGGCGATGGCAATCCTGCTGCTTGGCGAACAGTTACGGCTGTACCACCTGGCGGGCTATGCGCTGGTGCTGGCCGGCGTCGTGATCGCCTCGCGGCGGGCCTCGGCGAAGCCGTGAATTTTGCAGGCTGCGGCGTAACGCCTGACCGGCTTTCGCTTTCTTATCCGGCAGGCTAGTTTGCCCGCAATCCACCAAGAAACGCATTTTGAGGAAACGTACGATGATCGGATTTTCGAAGCCACGCCTCTCCGCGGCTGCCATTTCCCTGACGCTGGCGTTGACTTCAGCGGCGTCCGCGCAGGCGCCCTACCCGAACCACAACATCACGCTGGTGCTGCCGTTCGCTGCCGGCAGCGGTACCGACACCACCACCCGCCTGATCGGCAAGGAACTCGGCGTAGCGCTCGGCGTCAACACGGTGATCGACAACAAGGCTGGCGCCAACGGTTCGATCGCGGCGAGCTATGTCGCCCGCTCCGCGCCTGACGGCTATACGCTGTTCGTGACGACAAACACGACGCATTCGGCCAATCCGTATCTGCTCAAGACCATGAGCTACGACCCGGTCAAGGATTTCACCCCGATCGCGCGCACCGGCGACCTGCCGTTCATGCTGGTGATCAACCCGGAAATTCCGGCCAACTCGGTCGCCGAACTGATCGCGCTCGCCAAGAAGGAGCCGGGCAAATACTCCTACGCCAGCGGCAGTTCGTCGGCGATCGTCTCGGGCGCGACCTTTGCCCGCCTGGCCGGCATCGATCTGCTGCACGTGCCCTACAAGAGCTCGCCGCCGGCGCTGACCGACGTGATCGCGGGGCGCGTCTCGATGATGTTCGTCGACGTTCCGACCGGCCTGCCGCATGTCAACGGCAAGGCGCTGAAGGCGCTCGCGGTCACCACCAAAAAGCGTTCGGCGCTGCTGCCGGAGCTTCCGACCATGGACGACACAGTGAAGGGTTTTGATATCACTTCATGGCAGGGCTATCTCGGCCCCGCCAACCTGCCCAAGGATATCGTCGTCAAGCTCAATGCCGAGATCCGCAAGATCGTCGAGCGGCCGGATATCAAAAGCCAGCTCGCCGAACGCGGCATGGAGGCGTTTTCCGGCACGCCGGAAGAGTTCGACGCGTTCCTGAAGGAGCAGCTCGTGCTGTGGGAGAAGCTGATCGGAGATGCGGGTATTGAGAAACAGTAGCCGTCATCGTCCGCCTTGTGCGTGATTGCGCACTGGGGCGGACGATCCAGTACGTTGTGCTCTTCATTACTTCTCGCGGACGCCTCGGCGTACTGGATGCCCCGCCTTCGCGGGGCATGATAGATCAGGCCGCGCGAACTTTGGCCAGGAATTCGTCGACCGCGCTGCGCAGCATGCCGGACTGGTTGTCGAGCTCGCGGGCGTTGGTCAGCACTTCTGATGCGGCCTTGCCGGTCGCTGCCGCCGCCGTGGTGACGCCGCCGATATTGGCGTTGATCTCGCTCGATCCTGCCGCGACCGACTGGATGTTGCGCGCGATCTCGCGGGTGGCGTCGCCCTGCTGATCGATCGCGGTCGAAATGCTGACCGTGATCTCGCTCATCTGCGCGATGGTCTCGGTGATGCCGCCGATCGAGATGACGGCTTCGCTGGTGGAAGCCTGCATCGCAGCGACCTGCGCCGAGATTTCCTCGGTCGCCTTCGCGGTCTGGTTGGCCAGCGCCTTCACTTCGGAGGCGACGACCGCAAACCCGCGGCCGGATTCACCGGCGCGTGCGGCTTCGATGGTGGCGTTCAGTGCCAGCAGGTTGGTCTGCGCGGCAATCGAGTGGATCAGCTTGACGACTTCGCCGATCTTCTCGGCACCGGTCGACAGAGCGCCGACGGTGGCGTTGGTGCGTTCGGCATCGCCGACGGCCTTGCTGGCGATCTCGCTGGAGCGCGCCACCTGGCGGGAAATCTCGCCGACCGAGCTGGAAAGTTCTTCTGCGGCGGCAGCGACGGTGCCGACATTGTTCGATGAGCTTTCCGAGGCCGCGCTGACGGTCGCCGCGCGCGAGCTGGCATCGCTCGCGGTCGCCGTCATCGACTGCGCCGTGGTCTGCATTCCCGCGGCGGCCGATGACACCGAACGGACGATGCCGGTGACGCTGCGCTCGAAGTCGCTGGCGATGCTCTCCATCGCGGCGCGGCGTTCGGCGGCGGCAGCGGCCTGGGTCTGGGCTTCCGCCTGTTCGAGCCCGCGGATACGCACCGCGTTGTCCTTGAAGATCTGGACGGTCGCGGCCATCGCGCCGACTTCGTCGCCGCGGCCGATACCGGGAATCGCGGCATCGAGCTTGCCGTCGGCCAGCGCCCGCATCCGCTCGCCGAGTTCACCCAGCGGCTTGGAGATGCTGCGGCCGATCATCCAGGCGATGCCGCCGGCGATCAGGGCGATGCCGAGAATGGCGAACGCGAGCAGCCTGGCAATCGGCGCCATCTTGGCGTCGAGGTCGTCGAGATAGGCGCCGTTGCCGACATACATGTTCCAGCCGGGAATGGCGGCCGAATAGGCGATCTTGCGGATCGGCGTTTCCGTGCCGGGCCGCATATACTCATAGATCATGGTGTGCTCGCCCTTGGCGGCGACGCCATCGCGCCATTCACGGCCGATGTTCCGGCCATTGGTAATGGTGTCGAGGCGGTTCTGACCGATCTGCTTCGGATCGGGCGCAAGGATCGTGACGCCATTCATGTCCGAGCCGAACAGATAGCCCTGGCCCTTGTCGAAGGTCAGCGAGTTGGCCCGTTTGCCGAATTCCGCGATTGCGGCTTCCTTGGTCATCTGGCCGGCATCGACCTGCTTCTGCAGTCCGGCGGCCATGTTGCGCGCCATCTCGACAACAGCATGAAGCTGATCGGTCTTGGCGTTCATCATCTCACGCTGCATCAAAAAGCCCGCGAGAACGCCGGCGGCGCAAAGGCCGAACAAGGTCACACCCACCAGAATGCCGAGTTTGGGGGCGATCGTCATATTGGTCAGCTTCACGGGGCTTCTCCGGGGGAATTGGGCGCGGGCTACGCGATTAGCGAGGGATCACGTCGGCGCCACGGTAGAGGGCGACCATTTAGCGCTTTGTTACGAAAACACCCCGTAAAAGCACGGGCGCATAAAAAAGGCAGCGAGGCCAGAGCCTCGCTGCCTTTTATCTGCAATCCGTCGATCGATCAGGCCGCCCGGACCTTGGCCAGGAATTCGTCGACCGCGCTGCGCAGCATGCCGGACTGGTTGTCGAGCTCGCGGGCGTTGGTCAGCACTTCGGACGCGGCCTTGCCGGTCGCCGCCGCCGCCGTGGTGACGCCGCCGATATTGGCGTTGATCTCGCTCGAGCCTGCCGCGACCGACTGGATGTTGCGGGCGATCTCGCGGGTGGCGTCGCCCTGCTGATCGATCGCAGTCGAAATGCGAGACCGTGATCTCGCTCATCTGCGCGATGGTCTCGGTGATGCCGCCGATCGAGGTGACGGCTTCACTGGTGGAAGCCTGCATCGCAGCGACCTGCGCCGAGATTTCCTCGGTCGCCTTCGCGGTCTGGTTGGCCAGCGCCTTCACCTCGGACGCGACGACCGCAAACCCGCGGCCGGATTTACCGGCGCGTGCGGCTTCGATGGTGGCGTTCAGTGCCAGCAGATTGGTCTGCGCGGCAATCGAGTGGATCAGTTTGACGACTTCGCCGATCTTCTCGGCGCCGGTCGACAAAGCGCCGACCGTTGCGTTGGTGCGTTCGGCATCGCCGACGGCCTTGCTGGCGATCTCGCTGGAGCGCGCCACCTGGCGGGAAATCTCACCGACCGAGCTGGAAAGTTCTTCCGCGGCGGCAGCGACGGTGCCGACATTGTTCGATGAGCTTTCCGAGGCCGCGCTGACGGTGGCCGCGCGCGAGCTGGCATCGCTCGCGGTCGCCGTCATCGACTGCGCCGTGGTCTGCATTCCCGCGGCGGCCGATGACACCGAACGGACGATGCCGGTGACGCTGCGCTCGAAGTCGCTGGCGATGCTCTCCATCGCGGCGCGGCGTTCGGCGGCGGCAGCGGCCTGGGTCTGGGCTTCCGCCTGTTCGAGCCCGCGGATGCGCACCGCGTTGTCCTTGAAGATCTGAACGGTCGCGGCCATGGCGCCGACTTCGTCACCGCGGCCGAGGCCGGGAATTTCGCCGTCGAGCTTGCCGTCGGCCAGCGCCTGCATGCGGTCGCCGAGCATGCCCAGCGGCTTCGAGATGCTGCGGCCGATCATCCAGGCGATTGAACCCGAAATCACCGCGATGCCGAGAATGGCGAGACCCAGCAGCCACGCGATCGGCTTCATCTTGGTGTCGAGATCGTCGAGATAGGCGCCGGTGCCGAGATACATGTCGAAGCCGGGAACGTTGACGGCATAGCCCATCTTGCGGATCGGCGTCTCCTCGCCGGGCTTCACATATTCATAGAACAACAGAATCGACCCGTTGGCCTTGACCCCTTCCATCAGTTCTACGGACAGCTTGCGGCCATTGGTCACCACATCCATACGGTTGGTGCCGACCTGTTTGGGATCCGGCGCCAGCACCGTGATGCCGTTATAGGCGGTTCCGAACAGGTAGCCCGCGCCCTTGTCATAGGTCAGGGAGTTGGCCCGCTTGCCGAATTCCTTCAGCGCGGCTTCCTTGGTCATTTCACCGGCGTCGACCTGCTTCTTCAGACCGGCGGCCAGATTGAGGCCCATATCGACGATCGCCCTGGTCTGGTCGAGACGCGCGTTGAACATCTCGCGCTGCATCAAATAGCCCGCAAGCGCGCCGGCGACGCAAAGGCCGAGCATCGTCACACCCACCAAAATACCGAGTTTGGGGGTGATCTTCATATTGGTCAGCGTCACAGGGGATCTCCGGGGGTGCACGGCGCCATGCGATTGGCGCATTGATTCAAGGCACGCTATCGTGAGACCCTTTAGAACTACGTTAAGCCTCCTCCGTAGTAGTCCTGACAAGGGACAAAAGGCGGCCCTCGCGGGGCAACCGGTAATTGTACGGAAGACGGCTCAAGTCGCGTAAAAGACCAAGGCGGCGGCGCTTGTGGCCGTCACAACCAACACCGAAGAGTCAAATCGGGGGGAAGAGGAAATGTCGAAGTTCAGGATTTTGACGCCCAAGGGCGCGAGTTTCACGGTCGCCGGCAGCAATTACGATTACGAAAAAGAGGCGCTCGATCCGATCGGCGCCGAGATCATCGAGGCGCCGGCCAATGAGGCCGAGTTCATCGCGGCTGCCAAGACCGCCGACGCGATCTACGCCAAGGGCATGCGGATCAGCAAAACCGTGATCGACGCCCTGGAAAACTGCAAGGTGATCACCCTTGGCAGCGTCGGCGTCGACTTTGTCGACGTCAAGGCCGCCACCGCCCGCGGCATTCCCGTCACCAACATCCCCGACACCTTCATCGAGGAGGTCGCCGATCACGCCATGATGCTGTTGCTGTCAGGCTTCCGGCGGCTGGTCGAGCAGGACAAGATGGTGCGCTCCGGCCGCTGGGCCGAGGGCCGCCCGGCACTCCTGAAGATTCCGCGGCTGATGGGCCAGACGCTCGGCTTCATCTCGTTCGGCCGCGTCGCGCGCGCGGTCGCCAAGCGCGCCGCTCCGTTCGGCCTGCGGATGATCGCCTACGATCCCTTCATCCAGGAAACCCTGATTTCCGACCATGGCGTGATCCCCGCAACGCTGTCGGAAGTGCTGTCGCAGTCCGACTTCCTGTCGATGCACGCCCCTGCCCGGCCCGAGGTGCACCACATGCTCGGCGAGAAGCACTTCAAGCAGATGAAAAAGAGCGCGGTGTTCATCAACACCGGCCGCGGCGCCACGGTGGACGAGGATGCGCTGATCAAGGCGCTGCAGGAGGGCTGGATTTCGCATGCCGCGCTCGACGTGCTGGAAAAAGAACCGCCGTCGCACAACAATCCGATGCTCGGCATGGAAAACGTCACCCTGACCGCCCATGTCGCCTCCGCGTCGGCACGTTTCGACGAGGCGCGCAAGCGCCGTGTTGGCTACGAATTGTCGCTGGTATTGCAGGGAATGTGGCCCGTAAGCTGCGTCAATCCGTCGGTGTTGCAGAACACCGCGCTCCGCCGCTGGCAGCCCGTCAGCATGGATCGCGGGCCTAACAGCTAGTCCGACGAGGAGCGCTTTCGAACGGACGGTTCACCGATGATTCAACACCGGGAACCCAGGAAACAGGGAGAAGACCATGAAGAACGACATCACCCGTCGCGATGCGCTGGTTTTGGGCGCTTCCGCCGCAGCGCTTGCTGCTACCGGCACCTCGGCGCGGGCCGAAATCAAGGCCGCCGACGTTCCCGAGCCGAAGCTACCCATCGAAAAGGGCGCCAGCCTTCGCATGCTGCGTCCGGTTCGCTTCGTCCAGGCCGACGAAGACGTGTTCCGGGCCAACGCGGCGAAATTCACCGCCAAGACCGGTGTCGAGGTCAAGGTCGACTTCGTCGGCTGGGAAGATATCAACCAGCAGACCGCGGTAACGTCCAACAGCGGCGCCGGCCCCGATATCATCATCGGCTTTTCCGACGCGCCGCACATTTATTCCGACAAGCTGATTGAACTCACCGACGTTGCCGACTACCTCGGCAAGCGCTACGGCGGCTGGCTGAATCTTGCGCAGAAATATGGCAAGCGGGCCAAGAGCGATGCCTGGATCGGGCTGCCATTCGGCGCCAGCGGCGGCCCGCTGATCTATCGCAAGTCCATTCTCAAGTCCGTCGGCTTCGACAAGGTGCCGGAAGACCATGCCGGATATCTGGACCTCTGCAAGAAGCTGCAGAAGGCCGGCAAGCCCGCGGGCTTTGCGCTCGGCAATGCCGTCGGCGACGGCAACGGCTTTGCGGACTGGCTGATGTGGTCGCACAACGCCGCGCTGCTGGATGAGGAAGGCAACGTCATCATCAACAGCAAGGAAACCATCGCCGCGCTGAAGTTCCTGAAGGAACTCTATCCGACCTTGATCGCCGGCACGCCGTCGTGGAACGACGTCAGCAACAACCGGGCTTATTCCGCGCAGGAAATCTCGCTGACGGCGAACGGCGTCTCGCTGTATTTCTCGCTGAAGAACGATCCGGCGACGGCCGCGATCGCCGAGGATTCCGAACATCAGTTCCTGCCGAAAGGTCTGGCAAAGATCTCGCCGATGTCGGGTCTGACGCTGAACGCCATGGTGTTCAAGCACAGCCAGTATCCGAACGCCGCAAAGGCCTTCCTGCAATTCATGCTGGAGAAGGAACAGTACGAGCCCTGGCTCAACGCCAACAGCGGCTATTGGGCGCAACCGCTGGCGGCCTACGCCGATTCCGCGGTGTGGTCGGGCGATCCCAAGGTTGCGATCTTCAAGGATACCATGAAGAGCACATATTACGCCGGCTATAAGGGCCCGATTTCGACCGCCACCGGCGCAGTCCGCGCGGATTATGTGACGGTGCAGATGTTCGCCTCGGTTGCTACCGATGCGGCGACACCCGAAGCAGCAGCAGCCGAAGCGGAACGTCGCGCCAAACGTTACTTCCGCCGGTCGTGATGCTGTCGTTCCGGGGGGACGTGAAAGTACGGCCCCCGAAACTCTCAACCGTCATTGGAGGAGCGAAGCCACGAAGCAATCCAGTCTCTCGTAAGATGAAGAACTGGATTGCTTCGCTTCGCTCGCAATGACGAGAGGAAAGATACTCGATGTCCGTGACCACCCTTCCCTCGCAGCGAATAGCGCATCGGCAGCCGGGCTGGCTGGTCCGGCTGTTCGACTACAAGCCGTTCCTGATCGTGGTTTGCTTGACGCCGGCGATCGGCCTGCTCGCGGTATTCCTGACCTATCCGCTCGGCCTCGGGGTCTGGCTCGCCTTTACCGACACCACCATCGGCCGCCGCGGCGTCTTCGTCGGCTTTGAAAACTTCCAGTACCTGCTCAGCGATCCCCTGTGGTGGAACGCGGTGTTCTACAGCGTCATCTACACCGCGATCGCGACGTTCGGAAAATTCGCGCTCGGTTTCTGGCTGGCGCTGCTGCTGAACAACCATTTTCCGTTCAAGAGCCTGCTGCGCGCCATCGTGCTGCTGCCCTGGATCGTGCCGACCGTGCTGTCGGCGCTGGCGTTCTGGTGGATCTACGATCCGCAATTCTCGATCATCTCCTATCTCCTGGTCGACGTGCTGCACATCCGCACCAGCAACATCGACTTCCTCGGCACACCCTGGCCGGCGCGGTTCTCGCTGATCGCGGCCAATATCTGGCGCGGCATTCCTTTTGTCGCGATCTCGCTGCTGGCGGGCCTGCAGACCATTTCGCCCTCGCTCTATGAAGCGGCGATGCTGGACGGCGCCTCCGCCTGGCAGCGCTTTCGCTTCATCACCTTCCCGATGATGCTGCCGATATTGGCGATCGTGATGACGTTCTCGATCATCTTCACCTTTACGGACTTCCAGCTCGTCTACGCCATCACCCGCGGCGGCCCGGTCAACTCCACCCACTTGCTCGCGACACTGGCGTTCCAGCGCGGTATCGCCGGCGGCGAACTCGGCGAAGGTGCCGCGATCGCGGTCTCGATGATCCCGTTCCTCGTGTTCGCGACCTTGTTCAGTTACTTCGGCCTTGCCCGCCGCAAATGGCAGCAGGGAGAGAGCAATGACTGATACGGCCGTACAATCCAACGTCGCCAGCGCCACGCCCGACACCATGGCGTGGGATTCTCGCGCACGGCGCGTGATGATGATCTATCTGCCGCTGTCCTGCTTTGTGCTGATCCTGCTGTTTCCGTTCTACTGGATGGCGATCACCTCGTTCAAGCCGAACGCGGAACTGCTCAACTACAAGGAACACAACCCGTTCTGGATCACCTCGCCGACGATCGACCATATCCGGCATCTCCTGTTCAACACCGCCTATCCGCGCTGGCTCAAGACTACGATGTTCGTCGCGATCGGGTCGACGACGCTGTCGCTGTTCGCCTCGACGCTCGCGGCCTATGCGATCGAGCGGCTGCGCTTCCGCGGCAGTCCCTATGTCGGCCTCGGGATCTATCTCGCCTATCTGGTGCCGCCGTCGATCCTGTTCATTCCGCTGGCGACGGTGGTCGTGCAGTTCGGCCTGTTCGACAGCCCGCTGGCGCTGATCCTGGTGTATCCGACCTTCCTGGTGCCGTTCTGCACGTGGCTCCTGATCGGCTATTTCAAGTCGATCCCCTATGAGCTCGAGGAATGCGCGCTGGTCGATGGCGCGACGCGGCTGCAGATCCTGTGGCGGATCACGCTGCCGCTGGCGGTGCCCGGCCTGATCTCCGCCGGCATTTTTTCGTTCACGCTGTCCTGGAACGAGTTCATCTATGCGCTCGCCTTCATCCAGAGCAGCGCCAACAAGACCGTGCCGGTCGCGATCCTGACCGAGCTGGTTTCCGGCGACGTCTATCAATGGGGCGCGCTGATGGCAGGCTCGCTGCTCGGCTCACTGCCGGTCGCGGTGTTTTATTCGCTGTTCGTCGATTATTACGTCTCGTCGCTGACGGGTGCCGTGAAGGAATAGCTTTTCGCTTGAGCATGATCTTTTCCGAAAGCCGGCTCCCACCTTTCGGGATCATGCTCTATCGGATATAAAACGCCACCGGCGCGGCGAAACTCATCGAGCCCTGCTTCACGTCGGGCGGAAAAGCCGGAAACGGCTGGGCGCGACGCACCATTGCCAGCGTCTCGGCGTCAAGCGTGGAATGTCCCGACGATCCGCCGAGGCCGGCGGAAAGCACCTGACCACTACGGCTGAGCGTAAAACTGACGCGCGCGGTGCCTTCCAGGCCTGCGGCCTTGGCGCCCGGCGGATATTGCTTGAACCGCTGCAAATGCGCGGCGACCATCTGCTTGTAGGAAGCAACCGCCGCCGCGGACGCGCCGGCACTGACGGCGGACGCGGCAGGCGCCTGGCGCTCGGCGCGAGGGGCAGCCGTGGTACGGGGCGCCGGTGGCGCGTCCACCGGCTTCTTCGCCTCGACGCGAGTAACCTTTGGCTTTATTGGCGCCGGCTTCTGATCCGGAAGGAGTTTCGCCGGCTCGGGCTTTTGTGGTGTCGCCTGCTTCTGCTCCGGTGGCGCTGCGACCTCGGGCTTTTCCTGCGGCGGGGTCGGCGCAATCTGCTCTTCGACGGCCTCCTGCCTCGCGGCCTCCGGCGGCGAAGCGTCCGCCGTCTGCATGACAGGTCCCGGCGCCAGATCCATCGGTGTCGGTTGCGGTGAAGACGAGACCGGCGCCATGTCGACCATGATCACGGGCAAGGACACGCCGGGCGTCGGCCGCTGCGTGTACCAGCTCATCGCCAGCACGATCAGCGCGGCATGCGCGGCGACAATCGCGAACGCCGACGTACCCCAGCGCCGCACCCCGGCATGGTCACAGGCATCGTGCAGGGCGAACGCATTCATGACGATCAACTTCGGCCGTCGAGACCGACCAGCGCGATCTTGAGATAGCCGGCGTTGCGCAGCAAATTCATCACCTCCATCAGGTCGCCGTAGCTGACGGCCTTGTCGGCGCGCAGAAAGATGCGTTCGTCTTTCTTGCCGTTGGTAGCACTATCGAGCGTCGTCGTCAGCGTGTCGCGTGCGATGATGTCCTCGCCGACCGCGACCGACAGATCCGGCTTTACAGTGACGAATACTGGTTTATCCGGTCGCGGCTGCGGCTCGACGGCGCTGGCGGGCAGATCGACGCCGAGATCGACGGTGGCAAGCGGCGCCGCCACCATGAAGATGATCAGCAGCACCAGCATCACATCGATGAACGGCGTGACGTTGATCTCATGCGCCTCGACGAGATCGTCGCTGACGCCCCACGACCGTCCCCCAACCGCGCTGCCCAGTCTCGCACCCATGGCCCTACTCCGCCGCGCGCGACAGCCGGAATGCACCGCGATCGCCCTCGCGGCTGATCAGCAGCAGCACCATGGCGGAAGCGTCGCCGAGCAGCGCGCGATGCGTTGCGATGGTGCGGGTGAGATGGTTGTAGATCACGACCGCCGGAATCGCCGCCACCAAACCGAGCGCGGTCGCCAGCAACGCTTCCGCGATGCCCGGCGCCACCACGGCGAGGTTGGTGGTGTGGGCTTCGGAAATGCCGATGAACGAATTCATGATGCCCCACACTGTGCCGAACAGGCCGACGAACGGCGCGGTGGCGCCGATGCTCGCCAGCACGCCGGTGCCGCGCGCAATCTGCCGCGACATCGCGGCCTCGACACGCTCCAGTCGCAGCGCGATGCGTTCCTTCAACCCGTCGTCGAAATGGCCGCCGGAAAGGCTGGCCTCGCGCGCCGCCGACTGAATGATCTGCGCCACCGCGTCACCGCCGCCGCGGCTCGCCTGTTCGACGGCGGCTAGCACAGTATCCGTCTCAAGCAACCTGAGCCGCCTTTTCGCGAGCGCGGTCTTGCGGCGGATCTCCAGGGTCTTGGCGAGCCAGATGGTCCAGGTCACCAGCGAGGCGAATGCCAATCCGAGCATCACGGCTTGCACCACGATGTCGGCGTTGACGAACATGTTCCATGGCGAGAGGTTGCGCGGCAGCAGCGCTGTGTCGGTGGCGGCCAGCGCCGCGTCTGGCAACGGCATGGCACTGGCGACCATCACGGCCGCCGCCTCAAAGGTCCGATCGAACGTGTTTCGCTGCATGATCATCTCCCTCCTGACAACGCGGATGGATTAGGCCGCGGCTGGTGCAATCCGGTCCGCCAGCGCGTGAAAGCGTTGCAACTGATCGCCACGCAACGCGCGGGTCTCATCGCGGCCGACGAACACCTTGAACATGATGCCGCCATCGACATTGAGGAACGCAATGAAGGCGGAAGACTTGCCCATGAACGGCCGCTCGACAAAGGCGACCCCGCCGCAGCGTTCGTGCCGGAAATGGCCGTGCAGGCCCTTCGGCTGCATCAGGTTGAAATAGCCGCGGCCGATCTCGCCTGCGGGAATGCTGCCGGTGAACTCGAAGATCGCATCATCGGTGTGCACGATCAGCGTCACCTCACCCCACTGCGCGATGTCCTGCATGGCGGCGACGAATTCGCCGCCGCCACCAAACCGGACCATCGCCGCCGGCATCGCCTCGAGCACCGCGCGCGGCGTGACTTTGCGGTCGCGCGCCACGTCCTCGATGACGGCGCCGGGATTGTCGGCCATGAACGCCTTGAGATCGGCAAGCTCCGTACTCAACATGGCAATCTCCCTCACGCCGCCGCGCTGGACTTGCGCTCGCTCTGGATCACCTCAAAGCCTTCGAACTTGGGATGACCGAGGTAGAGGCTTTCGCCGGTGCGGTTGTCGGCGCGAGCATGCGCGCGACGGAATTCATCCGAGCGGGTCCACGCTTCGAACGCCGCCTTGTCGACCCAGGTGGTGTGCGTCGAATACAGCGTGTGGTCATCGGCGACCGGTCCCTTGAGCAGATGAAATTCGACGAAGCCTGCCATGCTGCCGAGATAGGATTCGCGCGTGGCCCAAACGGTCTCGAACGCCTGTTCGGAACCCGTCTTCACCTGAAACCTGTTCATCGCGATAAACATCAGAAATCTCCTTGTTGCGGTCCGCCGTCGTTGCGGGCGTACCAGTCGAGTTGGGTGGAAACAAGAACGCGCCGAAGCCGCGCTGGAGCATCAGCGCGGCTCGGCAGCAACTGGATAAGGTTGTCGGTTCGTCTAACTATGCTCCACCAAAATGAATCTTCAATCCGGCCCGGTAGATCCTGCCCGGACCGGGGCTGGACCACAGCACGTCATTCTGCGTGGTGCCGTCGGTCGAGCTGCCGGGGACCGCGTAGGGCCGATAGTACTGGTTCAACAGATTGTCGATCGACGCCGAGAACACGATGTCCCGCGTCGCGTTCCAGGTCAGGTACAGATTGACCAGCTCATACGCGGTCGAGGGCACGTAGTTGGCAGGGATATCGTTGTTGGCGCTGAACGACGACCACTGCGCCGCAAGGATCAACGTCTTGTCGAGCAGGCGGACTCCGGCCGTCGTTGTCACCTTGCGCGGGGTGATGGTCGCGAGCCCGATATTGGTCAGCGACGTTCTTGCCGCGGATCAAATGTCCGGCAACGCCGACATACCACAGGCCAGCATCGTACAGCGTCTCGGCTTCAATGCCCTCGATCCGGGCCTGCGCAATGTTCTGGTACTGGTAGAACTGGCTGGCGGTGACGCCGGGAACCGGGAACAGCGGCGGCGGGACCGGCGTCGATGCAACGAGGTCGATATAATCGCTGACATCGTTGCGGAACACGTTGAACTTGCCGCGGAAGCTGTCGGCGGCCGTGAAGATGCCGTCATATTTCAGGTTGATGCCCGCTTCCTTGTTCTTGCCGACCTCCGGCCGAAGCAGCGGGTTGGGCAGGAAGCAGAACAAGGCCGCGTTGCCGTCCGGGCAAGGGAAGAAGGGCGGACCGCCGCCAGTGGCGTGCGAACCGGCGATCAGGGTCTCGGTGATCGACGGCGCGCGATAGCCTTCGGCATAGCTGACATAGGGCTGGAAGCCGGTCACCGGCGTCACGCCGACGGTGATTTTCGGCGAGAACCGGTCGCCGCCGGTAGTTACGCCGGCGGTGGGCGAATGCAGATCGTAGCGATCGTACCTGACGGCGCTGACGACTTCGAGCCAGGTCGAGTAATTCTGCTTCAACTGGATGAAGCCGCCGGAAACCGTGCGCAGGCCGCTCGGCGTCGTGACATTGGAGTTGCCGCGGCTGTCCGACGTCGCGACGTCGTCCTGGAAGGCGTCGAACCCGTAGGTCAGCGCATTGAGCCAGTCGCCGACCCTGAAGCGCGTGGTATTGTTGACGTCGATGCCGAAGGTATCGAGCACGTAGCCGCGCCTGTCGCCGATGCAGCCCGAGATGTTGTTGCCGGCATTGCCCACGCCGCAAAGCGCGGTACCGGTCGTGGTGTAGTGATAGGTCTTGGTCTGATCGTTGTCGGTCCGGTTGCCGTAGACCGTGGCGTTCCAGTCGAACCAGTGGTCGTCGGGCTTCGAGTACTTCCAGGTCAAGGTTCCCGTATAGTTCTTGGCATCGGACGCATACACCGACGAACCCCGATTCAACGCGATCAGCGCCGGTGTCGTCGTCGGCCCGCGGTTTTGCTGGCCGATGTTGTATTGATAATCCTGGAACACGCCGCCAAGCTTGATCTCGTGGCCTTCGGCCGGCCGCACCGTGAGCTTCATCAAGCCGCCGGCGATCTGGTTGCCGGTGTCGCCGATCTCGGTGCCCTGGCCGTCCTTGTAGTTGCCCTGGGTGCGGTACACCGCACCGCCGAAAATATCGACATTGGGATCGGCACGCACGCCGCCGAAGATCGAACCGAGGCCGCGAGCGTTATTGGTGCCGTAGGAGCCGGTCATGTCGACGCCCCAGCGCTCGCCCGGGCGCACCACGTCATTGATGTCCTTGGTGCGGAACGACACCACGCCGCCGATGGCGCCGGAGCCGTAGATGTTCGCAGTCGGGCCGCGCACCACGTCGACACCGCCGACCAGTTCGGGATCGAGGAAGAACGAGCCGTTGCCGTTGTGGCCGGTGCGCTGATAGTTCTGCCGCGCGCCGTCGACGACCACGGCGACGCGGCCGAAATCCTGAAGGCCGCGGATGTTGATCACGGTCGACGGATCGTCGCCGCGCTCCTGGAACGAAACGCCGGGCACGTTGTAGAAAATGTCCGACAGCCGGTTCGGCTGCAGCCCCTGGATCTGCTCGAGCGTGACGACGCTGACCGGCGCCAGCGCGTCGATCGCGCGCTCCTGGGTCTTCGAGGCCGCCACCGTGATCGTGTCGAGCGATTGCACCTGCGTGCCGCCGATCTGCGCGCGCGCGTTCATGACCGGCGCGGAGGCCTGCTGCTCCTGCTGCGGCTTCGCGGGTTTGCGCTTGGCCTGCTTCTTCTGCTGCGACGACGACGCGGCAGTGCCGGTGTCCGCGGTCTGCGCGAAACCGGGATCCCCGATCAATACTGCCAATGAAAATACCGACACGCCCAAAAGAAAGGCGCGCGAATGCCTAGCCCCGTCAGCCATAACAACCCCAACCTCTGATCTTGTTCTCGGGTCTGGCTGGCGGGCGCTGCGACGATTGCAACGACTTGCTGGCTGCCACTTGTCAGGACGCGAACCATCCGCTCGCATCGTGTCCTGATTGGTTACGTGGCAGCATCGGGACGGTCAAGAACGGCACGGCGCTCTTTATATCGATTGTAAATTGCAGCGGTTGGATTGCGCTTCGAGCGGACTATACAACACGCAAGGATTTTGGATTTCGAGGCGAAGCAAAACGAAAATGTCAGCAACTTCCGGAGACAACAGCGGCGGCGCCGGAAAGCAGGCAGAAAAGCCTTCTGCTGCAACGAAATCCCTGATCATGAGCGGCAACCGGATCGACAGCCGCGAGCTGTTTTCGACCGAACGCGAGATCATCATTGCCCATGGCGACGAGAATTATCGCCTGCGGCTGACGTCGCAAAACAAGCTGATCCTGACCAAGTGATCCTCCAATGACATTTTGTCGCACCCAACGTCGCATCATCGTGCCGCTGATCTCCGCCTGCGCATTCGCGTTCTCCAGCGTCGCATTCGCGACCGGTATAACGGTACATGACGCGCGCAACCGCGATGTCGCGATCGAAAATCCCGCGCGCATTGTCTCGATCGGCGGCGCCATCACCGAAATTCTCTATGCGCTCGGCTTCGAGGACCGGCTCGCCGGCGTCGATGCAACCAGCCTCTATCCGGCAGCCGCACTGCGCGACAAGCCCAACGTCGGCTACATGCGCCAGTTGTCGGCCGAAGGCGTGCTGGGACTAAACCCCTCGCTGGTGCTCGCGGTGCAGGGATCCGGCCCGAAGGAAACCATGGATGTGCTGGAGGCGGCGAAAGTGCCGCTGGTGCTGGTGCCGGAAACATTCTCGGAAGCGGGGCTGATCGACAAAATAAAACTGGTCGGTCGCGCCATGGACGCCGACCAGCGCGCCGAGTGCCTGTCGGCCGCCGTGACGAACGATCTGACGCAACTGCGCGAACTGCGCGCCAGGGTGACAAAGCCGGTGCGCGTGATGTTCGTGATGTCGCTGCTGAGTGGCCGGGCCATGGCCGCGGGCCAGAAGACCGCCGCAAACGAAATCATCGCACTCGCCGGCGCCGTCAATGCCGTCGACAGTTATGACGGCTACAAGATCATCAATGACGAGGCAATCGTCGCGGCAAAACCCGACGTCGTACTCTCGATCCAGCGCGGCAAGGATTCGCTGGAAGCCGAAACCGTGTATCTCCATCCCGCCTTCGCGATGACGCCGGTTGCCGCCAACAAGGCCTTCATCTCGATGGAAGGCCTTTATCTGCTCGGCTTTGGGCCACGCACGGCCGCCGCCGCGCGCGATCTCGCCATAAAGCTTTATCCGGCGCTGGCGCCGCAGGCGGAGAAGTTTGCGCCCGCCGCGCTGACGGCGAATTGCCGGCAATGACCGCTGTGGCTGACAGCCAGCCCGAGGCTGCGAAGCGCCGCGGCGGATACAGCTTCCGTCCCTCCGCATCGCTGACCCTCGTCAGCCTGTTGATCGTCCTTACCGGTGCCGCGCTGATTGCGGTCACCCTGGGCGCGGCGGGAATTCCGCTGGCGCGGCTGCCCGCGGCGCTCGGGCTCTGGACTGACTCCTCGGCCGACCAGCATCTTTCGCGCGATCAACTCGTGCTGTGGTCGATCCGGATTCCCCGGATCGCGGCCGCGGCAATGGTGGGCGCCCTGCTCGCTGTGTCCGGCGCGATCATGCAGGGGCTGTTTCGAAACCCTCTCGCCGATCCCGCTCTGGTCGGCGTTTCCTCCGGCGGCGCCTTTGCGGCGGCAGCGGCCATCGTCTTCACCGACAGCCAGCTCGGCCAGAATTTTCGTTTCATGCAGAATCAGCTGCTGCCGCTCGCGGCCTTTGCCGGTTCACTGTTGACGACCGTGATCCTCTATCGGATCGCCAGCCGCTCGGGCCGCACCTCGATTGCGATCTTCCTGCTGGCGGGGCTTGCGATCGCTGCGATCGCCAACGCCGGCATCGGGCTACTGGTATTCGTCGCCGACGATCGTCAACTGCGCGACATTACGTTCTGGCTGCTGGGTTCGCTCAGCGGCGCGACCTGGCCGAAGATCGCCACACTGGCGCCGGTGCTGGCGCTGGCCTTGATCGCCTGCCTTTCGATCGCACGCGGACTTGATGTACTGGTGCTCGGCGAGGCCGAGGCGTTTCACAGCGGCGTCGACGTCGAACGGCTGAAGCGGATTTCGATCGTGCTGGTGTCAGCCATGACCGGCGTCGCGGTGTCGATCTGCGGCGTGGTCGGCTTTGTCGGCATCGTGGTGCCGCATCTGCTGCGGCTGGTGATCGGGCCGGCGCACCGGCTGCTGCTGCCGGCCTCGGCGCTACTGGGCGCGGTGCTGCTGGTCGGTGCCGATACACTGGCCCGCACCATCGTTGCACCTGCCGAAATGCCGATCGGCATTTTGACCGCGGCGGTCGGTGCGCCGTTCTTCTTGGGCATGCTGCTGCGCCAGCGCGGGCTGGTCACGCTATGACCGCGCTGCTCGAAGCGCGCTCGCTCTCGTTTACCGTCGGCGACGCCAAATTGATTGATGCCATCGATCTGCGGATCGGCGCCGGCGAGATGGTCGCGATCGTCGGCCCCAACGGCGCCGGAAAATCGACGCTGCTGCGGATGCTGTCCGGCGACCTCGGGCCGACCGGCGGCCAGGTCCAGCTCCGGCAGCGTGACATCCACACCTTTCCGCCGCGCGAACTCGCGCAGCATCGCGCGATGCTGTCGCAGCATGTCAGCGTCACCTTCCCGTTCACCGTCGAGGAAATCGTCCGCATGGGCGCGGGCGATCGCAGCCGGGCCGCAGCACAGCCGCTGGTCGACGCTACACTCGCCGAGGTCGGCCTTGAGCGTTTCCGGCACCGGCAATTGCCAACGCTGTCCGGCGGCGAACAGCAGCGCGCGCATTTTGCCCGCGTGCTGGTGCAACTCTCCTGCGGCGAGGCGCAGCACGGGCCGGGTCTCTTGCTGCTGGACGAACCGACTTCCAGCCTCGACATGCGCCACCAGATCGATTTGGTGGAGACAGCGAGACTCCGCGCCGGCAATGGTACCGCCGTGGTCGCAGTGCTGCACGACCTCAATCTGGCAATGCGATTCGCCGACCGGATTGTTCTCCTGCACGGCGGCAGACTCGCCATCGACGGCGGCCGGACCGAGGCGATCACGTCCGAAACTATCCGGCGGATTTTTGAGGTGGACGTCACGATCGATTATACCGACGGCGGCGTGCCGTTCCTGCTGCCGCAGACCATGCGGCCGGCCGCCACCCGGTGACGGCACAAGGCTGCATGACGCAGGCTTCTCGTCATTGCGAGCGCAGCGACGCAATCCATCTTGCTTAAGAAGGAAGACTGGATTGCTTCGTCGCTGTGCTCCTCGCAATGACGATGGGCTTGGATGCGAACTACTTCTCAAACGCCTTGGCCAGGCGCGCTACCGCCGGACCGATGGTCTGTCGCGGATAGCCGCTGAATCCGAACATCAGCGCCGGCCGCACAGGGGCCGTAACGCGCATGCGGCTCATCGCCCGTACGATGACGCCATGTTCGAGCGCGGCCCGCTCGATGGCGACATCTGAGAGCCCACGCCTGAGATAGGCCACGAGGTGCATGCCCTGATCCGGTGGATCGACGCTGAGGTGATCGCCGAGCCGACGCCGCAGTGCTGACACCAGCGTGTCGCGCTGATCCTGATAGGCTGAACGCATGCGGCGGATATGGGCGGCAAAATGGCCCTCCTCCATGAAGTCGGCGACCACCGCCTGGCATAGCGTCGAGGGTTGCCGGTCCATCAGGTAGCGCGCCGTCACGAACGGGCGCACCAGCGCAGGCGGCAACACGGCGTATCCGAGGCGAAGGCCGGGAAACAGCGCCTTGTTCAGCGTTCCGATGTAGATGACGCGCTCGCCGTCATCGAGGCCTTGCAGCGACGCCAGCGGCCGGCCGCCGTAGCGAAACTCGCTGGCATAGTCGTCCTCCACGATCCAGGCGCCGGCCTCGCGCGCCCAGGCCAGCAGTTCAAGCCGGCGCGGCATCGCAAGCTGCACACCGGTCGGAAACTGATGCGAAGGCGTGACGAAGGCCGCGCGCGCATGCGGCGCGAGACGCTTCCCCGCCTTGACGTCGATGCCCTTCTCGTCGACCGGCACGGGATGCACGGTGGCCCCGGCCGCCAGCAGCGCCGAACGCGTCAGCGGATATCCGGGATCCTCGACCCAGACATCTCTGCCAGGGCCAAGGATACGAATGACGATATCCAGCGCCTGCTGGGTGCCGGCGGTAATGACGACCTGTTCCGGATCGCAGCGGACCGCGCGGGCGGCGCGCAGGTAGTCGCAGACGTTTTTGCGCAGCGCGACCGTGCCCTGGGGATCGCCGTAGCCAAGGTGCTCGGTGTCGAGCGAGCGCAATGAGCGCGCAGTCAATTTGCGCCACAGTTCGGCGGTGCGCGCATCCACCAATGTTCGTCCCGGATTGAACGGACGATTGTCGCTTTGAACGGTGACGTCGAGGACCTCGGGAGCCGGCCGCGCCGGAGACAGCATCGTCTTGCCTGCGAGCGCAGTCCGCTTCTTGGGTCGCACGCCCGCAAACGGTTCCGGGAGATCGGCGGCGATGTAGGTACCCGCGCCAATCTTGCCGGTGACGTAGCCTTCCGCGAGAAGCTGCTCGTAGGCGGCCATGACAGCGGTGCGCGAAACCGCAAGCCGCGTCGCGAGCTCGCGGCTTGATGGCAGCTTTGCACCTGCCCGAAGCGCCCGCGACAGAATGGCAGAGCGCATCTGCGCATAGACCTGACGGAACAGCGGGGCGTCGCCTGCCCGGTCGACCCTGAACGCATACAGGTCGGCCCAGCCTTGCTGGTTTTTCATCGGCCCCCTCGCTGCATGAACGTCTTAAGGAAAGTGGTATTACTCAATGCTGTCAAGTGGACCTTGAGACAGGACCACTTGATGGTAGCGTTGGCGCATCGAAGGAGGTTCGACGCCAATGTATTTTGGATGCACTCACGCCGGATGCGCGAGGCGAGCATGAGTTCGCCTGCGCTTCGTCGCGCTGATCGCGCGATGACCGAGGAGCGGTCGCTCGAGGTACTTGCCGCGGGATTCAGCGGCCATCTCGCGACCACGGGTGCGGACGGCTATCCCTATTGCACGCCGCTTCTGTACATCTGGATGGACGGAGAACTGTACCTGCACACCGGGAGCGCGAAGGGTCACCTGCGTTCGAACGTGGACCTGAATCCGCGCGTTTGCTTCGAAGTCGATGCGCCCGACGAGGTCTTCGATTACGGCCGGTTCGAATGCGATTCAGGCCTGGCCTACCAAAGCGTGGTGCTGTTCGGGACGATCCGGATCGTGGACGACCGAGCGCGCAAGCAACGCTTCTGCGAAGCGCTGATGGAAAAATACGGCAAGCCCGCCACCGTCAGGCCCAAAGGCTTTTTTCCGCGGCTCGACGCCATCACCGTCTATGCGGTCACGGTCGAACGCATCACCGGCAAGGGGCACGAGCTTCCTGCGTTGTCCGAACAGTGGCCGGCAAAGGACAGGACCAAGACGCCGCATGCGCGGGCGCCTTCGTGACGGACTGATACGGATACAGATGGCTGCCCCAGAACCGAAAGCAGAGGCGGCGACACTTCCCTCACCTCTCCCCGCTTGCGGGGAGAGGTCGGCGCGCCGTTGCGCGACGGGTGAGGGGGTACAGGTCTATCAACTAAATCCAAACTCGCGGAGAGAGCCCCTCACCCCAACCCTCTCCCCGCAAGAGCGGGGCGAGGGAGCGGAGATAGTCGAGCCCCTAGCCCGAGGGGATCATCACGACGCCCTTATCCTTGGGCCAGCGCACCCGCCATGCAAAGGCGATATCCCTGACCTCGCCCGGCTTGGCTTCAAAGGCCCATTCCAGCACGCCGCGCTTGTCGCGCAGGTTGGTCGCGGTCGGCGGCGTCGTGGCGGGGAGCATCTCGACCTGGATCTCCTCGTTCTCGCTGACCGGCAACTGGTCCTCGATCGCGATCTTGATCGGGAAGTCGTGACCATTGCGCACCGTGGTCTTGAACGAGCGCTCATCGGTCTTCGAGGTCGTGACGATCAGGCCGGCCGAGCCTTCATTGCGCTTGAGCACGGCACGTTCGATCTTGATCTTGTCGTCGGCGCCAAAGCCGAGCCGCACGGTTTCGTCCTTGCTGGCGGCGGTCATCTGACCGCGACCGACAAAGATGCCGTCGCGATAGATCGAGACCCGGCCCGGCAGCAGCGGCGCGTCCTCGTTCTGCTTGAAGCTGGCCTCGAGGAACGCGGTCGGATCCTTCACCGGTGCGGCGCGCACCGCCAGATCGGGTGCGACCAGTGCCGTCGAGACGCGCAGGCTCTTGGCGCCTTCGCTGGCACCGATGCTGACGCGACCAGGAATCTTGAACATCACCTGGAAGCCGCCGACCTCAGCGGTGGCCTGCTGCTCGTCGGCGCGCTCATTCATCGGCTCGGCCAGTTTGGCCATCCCGCCACGGGCACGCGCGCTGTCCATAGACGCACTTGCGGGCGCCGCCGGCGCCGGGCGCTGCAGTTGCGGATATTGCACGATCAGCGAATTCAAATCCGGCGCGTCACCGCCGCGCGCGGTGCGCACCGTGGAAACGTTGAGCGCGACGTTGGACCAGTCCTCGCCGGTGTGTTGGGTGATTTCGGCACGGCGCACCAGTTCGAGCGCGGGCTTGCGATCCCCGGTGCCGGTGTCGAGACGGGCATCGTAGAGCGGCGTCCAGCGGGCGTTCCTGACGGCATAGGTCACCCGCAGCGTCGCCTTGGTCGCGGTTGATGTCGCCAGTTCAATCCGGACCTCGAGCTTGTTTGGCGGCTTCTGCGCGCGCTCTTGTTCGGCGCGCGCGATGTCGCGGTCGAGTTCGCGCTGCTTGCGCTGGGCCTCGCGGACCGCGGCATCGGCGGAGGCGACTTCCTCCGCGACTGCGGCAAAGGCCGCGCGCCATTCCGAAATCGGCCGCGCCTCGCCTTTGTCGCCGATTCCGGCCGGCGAGGTTTCGGCAAACCGTTCGGCGAACTTGCGCCGGGCCGTGGCGGCATCGATCGCACCTTGGAGATTGGCGCGTTCGTCCTTCAGCCCCTCGATCCGCTTATCGAGCTCGGGCAGATTGACCGGCGGTGCCGCGCGCGGCGGCCGGGCGTCGATCGCGCCGATGGTCAATTTTGCATTTGCCTCGCCCTCGACCCGCAGCGAGGACGGATCCAGCGTCAGCGGAAAATCCTTGAGGATGGCCGAATTGTCACCGGCCGGAAGATCGAGCGCGATGACGCGCGTGACGCTGGCGCCATCGGGATAGACGGTGACGGCATCGACCGCCGAGGTGGCGTCAACGTCGGCGGCCTGCGCCGCGCCGGCCGCAAACGCGGCGAGGACGACAAGGCTGGTCGTGACAAGACTGTTGGCAATCAATCGCATGGTTTTCCTCCTTGAGCCGTTATCAAGACGGCGGCGCGTCAAAAAGCCCATCACCCCTGGTGATGAGACGCGGCGGGGAAGGAACTGGTTCGATTGGGGTTTCCATATGGCTCCGCCGCGGCGGGACCGCGGCGGCGCGAGCGAGGGCCGTGCCTGTCCCAATCAGGGATGACGGTTCTGCGGCCGTCCTTGCTGCCGTCCCTGGCTGAACAGGCGGCGGAGCAATTCGGCCGCGTTGCGGGCGCCGACCTTGCGCATGATGGCGGCCCGATAGCCTTCGACCGTTCGCGCGCTCAGGCCGAGATACCGCCCGATTTCCTTGTTGGTCTCGCCGATCGCAAGCCGCGCCAGCACGTCGCGCTCGCGGCCGGTCAGCGGCGCGCAGCCGGGAACATAGAGCGACATTTTCGAAACGGTATCGTCGGCCGCGGCCTGCGACAGTTCATCCAGCGCCGCATCGATCCGCACCACGATCTCACTACCGCAGATCGGCTTGACGATGAAATCAACAGCCCCGTTCCGGATCGCATCGACCGCCATCGGAATCACGCCCTCGGCGGAGGTGGCGAAGATCGGCGCCGGGCAATTTTCGGAGCGGAGCTTTTTGAGAACGTCGAACCCCGATCTGTCGGACATACCAACCTCGACGAACACGAAGGCCGGCGTGCGCGTCCTGGCATAGGACAGCAGCGCGGCGCCATCGGCGAAGCTGATGACGTCGTAGCCTTTTTGCTGCAGCGTATTCGACAGCGTTTCCCGCGTCGCCGCGTCATCGTCGATGACGAATACCTCACCCTTTGACGAATCCTCGGAAGTCGCATTCCACGGCATGGCTGTGCCCCCAGGCAAACAGATTTGATCGATATGACTTTTGACGATCGCCGGCAGCCGACCGAAACAGACGGGTCGAAATAGCTGGCTGCGATCCAATGGCCCAGGCGTTCACGCGCGCCGGTGTCTTCGGCATCTGGGCACGTAGTTATACCCGAGCGGGTTCCGACGTTTGACATATCGGGACAGATATTTTACTTCTGGGGACATTCCTTGAAGATTAAAGCATGACCGATCTGATCCGAAGCGCCAGCCTGACGCATTATCCGGAGATTGCCCGATCCGTGGGCATCGACCCCAAGGTGATGCTGAAACAGGCACGGCTTCCGCTGCATTGCCTGGAGCGCCCGGATCTGCGCGTCGCCGTCGCCGGCGTGCGCCGGCTGCTGGAAGCCTCCGCCGACGCCTCCGGGGTCGAGGAGTTCGGCCTGCGGCTCGCCGAGCGCGGCGGCTTCTCCACCCTCGGTCCGGTGGCGCTGGTGGTTCGCGAGCAGGCCACGGTCGGTGCGGCGATCGAAACGCTGGCGCGATACATCCAGCTTCAAAACGAAGCCATGCGGCTGGAAATCGACCGGCGCGACGATCTCGTCACGATCGCGATGTTCCTGCGCGGCGGTCAGCAGCGCGCGACGCGACAGTCGACGGAACTGGCGCTGGGCCGGATTCATCGGCTCATCGCTTCACTATTCCCGAAGGATTGGCGGCCGCTGGAGGTTCATCTTGCGCATTCGCCGCCGCGCCGTCGCACCTATCATCGAAAATTCTTCGGCTGCGACGTCACCTTCAATTCCGAATTCGATGCCATCATCGTTCATGCTCGCGACATGGAACGCGCGATCCCCTCGGCGCAGCCGATGCTGGCGAGCTATGTCGAGAACCGCGTCAAGGAAATCGGCACACGCCCGGAAGACTGGGACGGCAAGATCCGCGAGCTGGTACGCGCGCTGCTGCCGGGCGGCAACTGCACGATCGAGACCGTCGCCGAACATCTGGGCTGCGACCGACGTACCATTCATCGCCGGCTGCTTGAATGCAGCACGACCTTCTCTGATATTCTGGAGGCGGAGCGCACCGATATCGTCATGCGGCTCGTCGAGGACGGCGACCGGCCGCTGAAGGAGATCGCCGAACTGCTCGGCTTCTCGGCGCAAAGCGCACTGGCGCGCTGGTTTCGCGGGCGGTTCGGCTGCAGCGTCACGGAGTGGCGCAACGGCGGCCGGCAGCGAACACTGGTGGCCGCCGCACGCTGGTAGGCGTGATCCCTCCTGCGACAGGAGGGATCTGAACCGCGACTTGCCTTTTAGAACTTCAGTGCCCTTTTAAAACTTCAGCGCCTTGGCCTGCTTGACCTGCGGCAGCGTCTGAACCTTGCTGAGCACGTCAGCGGGCACAGCGCCGTCGACCTCGACCAGCGCGATGGCGTCGCCGCCCTGCTTGGTGCGGCCGAGATGGAAGGTGGCGATGTTGAGCTTGGCGGCACCGAGCAGGCCGGCGAAGGCGCCGATGAAGCCGGGCTTGTCCTCGTTGGTGACGTAGATCATCGACTTGCCGAACTCGGCATCGACCCGAATGCCCTTGATGTCGACCAGCCGCGGCTTGCCGTCGGCGTACACAGTGCCCGAAACCGAACGTTCCTGCCGCTCAGTGTTGACCGTCACCGTGATCAGGCTTTCATAGTCGCTGTGCGCCGCGCGCACGATTTCGTCGACCACCATGCCGCGCTCCTTGGCGACAACAGGCGCCGACACCACGTTGACATCGCCCAGCATCGGCCGCAGCAGGCCCGACAGCACCGCCGAAGTGATCGCCTTGATCTTCATTTCGGCAACGTGGCCCTCATAGGTGATCTGCACCTTGGTAATCCCGGTCTCGGTGAGCTGGCCCGCGAACGAGCCGAGCTTTTCGGCAAGCTCGATGAACGGTTTCAGCTTCGGCGCCTCTTCCGCGGTGATCGACGGAAAATTCACCGCGTTCGAGATCGCGCCGGTCAGCAGATAATCCGACATCTGCTCGGCGACCTGCAGCGCGACGTTCTCCTGTGCTTCGGTGGTGGCGGCGCCGAGATGCGGCGTGCAGATCACGTTGGGATGGCCGAACAGCACGTTCGTGGTGGCGGGCTCCTCGACGAACACGTCGAAGGCGGCGCCCGCGACATGCTTTGAATTCAGCGCGTCGACCAGCGCCTGCTCGTCGACCAGGCCGCCGCGGGCGCAGTTGATGATGCGGACACCCTTTTTCATTTTCGCAATCGCCGCCGCGTCGATGATGTTCCTGGTCTTCTCGGTCAGCGGCGTGTGCAGCGTGATGAAGTCGGCGCGCTTGAGCAGGTCGTCGAGTTCGACCTTCTCGACGCCGATGTCCTTGGCGCGCTCCGGCGACAGGAACGGATCGAACGCGATCACCTTCATGCGCAGGCCAAGCGCGCGATCGGCGACGATAGCGCCGATGTTGCCGCAGCCGATAACGCCCAGCGTCTTGGCGGTGATTTCGACGCCCATGAAGCGGTTCTTCTCCCACTTGCCGGCCTGGGTCGAGGCATCGGCCTGCGGAATTTCACGCGCCAGCGCAAGCATCAAGGTGATCGCGTGTTCGGCGGTCGTGATCGAATTGCCGAACGGTGTGTTCATCACGATGATGCCCTTGGCGGTCGCGGCCGGAATTTCGACGTTGTCGACGCCGATGCCGGCGCGGCCGATCACCTTCAATCGGGTCGCTTTCTCGATGATCTTGGCGGTGGCCTTGGTCGCCGAGCGGATCGCAAGCCCGTCATAGTTGCCGATGATCTCGGCGAGCTTGTCCTTGTCCTTGCCGAGATTGGGCTGGAAGTCGACATCGACACCACGGTCCTTGAAGATCTGCACGGCGGCGGGAGAGAGCGCGTCGGAAATGAGAACTTTGGGTTTTGTCATTGAGGCAGTCCTTTGGTGGACGATGCATTTGATTTCGGCACCCCCGGCTAAAACGCGAAGCGTGTCTTCGCGCTAGAGACCCGGGGTCCATCTTTTCGATGGATGGCCGGGTCAAGCCCGGCCATGACGATAAAGGGATGAACGAAACTTACGCCGCCTTCGGCAGCGCCGCTTTGGTCTCGGCAAACGCCCAGTCGATCCACTGCGTCAGCAGTGCGACGTCGGAGGCTTCCACCGTGGCGCCGCACCAGATCCGCAGGCCCGCCGGCGCATCGCGGTAATACGCAAAATCGTAACCGGCGCCTTCCTTCTCCACCAGCGCGACCAGCTTCTTGGAGAAGTCGGCCTGCGCGTCAGGAGTCAGCGAGGTGATCGCGGGATCGACGATCTTCAGGCACACCGAGGTGTTGGAGCGGATCGAGGCGTCCTTGGCCAGGAAGTCGATCCACGGCGTCTTCGCCTTCCAGTCCACCAGCGCCCTGGTGTTGGCGTCGGCGCGCGCGATCAGGGCCTTGAGGCCCCCGATCGACTTGGCCCAAGTCAGCGCATCGAGATAATCCTCGACGCACAGCATCGACGGCGTGTTGATGGTCTCGCCTTCAAAGATGCCTTCGTTGAGCTTGCCGCCCTTGGTCATGCGGAAGATCTTCGGCAGCGGCCACGCCGGCTTGTAGGTCTCGAGCCGTTCCACCGCGCGCGGCGACAGCACCAGCATGCCGTGCGCGGCTTCGCCGCCCAGCGCCTTCTGCCAGGAGAACGTCACGACATCGAGCTTGGCCCAGTCGAGCGGCTGCGCGAACGCCGCCGAGGTGGCGTCGCAGATGGTGAGGCCTTCACGCGTCGCACTGATCCAGTCGGCATTGGGCACGCGCACGCCCGAAGTGGTGCCGTTCCAGGTGAAGACGATGTCGGAAGCGGGATCCGCCTTGCTGAGGTCGGGGATGTCGCCATAGCCGGCATGCAGCTTGGTGACGTCCTTCAGTTTCAATTCCTTGACGATGTCGCTGACCCAGCCTTCGCCAAAGGATTCCCAGGCGATGGTGGTGACGGGCCGCGCACCGAGCAGCGACCACAGCGCCATTTCGACCGCGCCGGTATCGGACGCCGGCACGATGCCGATCCGGTAGCCGGCAGGCACTTCAAGCACTTCGCGCGTCAATTCGATCGCGAGCTTGAGCTTGGCCTTGCCGACCTTCGCGCGATGCGAACGGCCGAGAGCAGCGTCCTTGAGATTTTGGGGATTCCAGCCGGGGCGCTTGGCGCAGGGGCCGGACGAAAAATGCGGCACATTGGGCCGCGAAGCGGGCTTCGCTACGGTCATCATCTATCCTTCCAGATAGTAAGCCTCCCGTTGGGGGGAGGTGTCCCGCCGCGGTACATAAGATAAACGTGCCCGATCGTCAAGGAACCTGGGGATCCGGAATTGCTCCGAGATCAGGCACAATTGATGTGCCTTCGACCTCCGCGGATGGCGCCGGCTGCTGTTGCAGCAATTCGACCGCATCGGCGATCAGCTTGGCGGCCCGCCGCCGGCTGGACGTCTTCAGAACGCTCGTCTCGCCGGCTCGCACGACATATTCGTTTCCGTCGCGGACGATCGAATAATTACTCATTGAAAAATCCCCACGCTGCCCACGCCGCCCCATGGGAGACGACGGCATAGCGGAGACGTTCCGCCCAGTAAATTTACGGACGCGCGCGTAGTTTATCGGTTGTTAACCGGATCGCAGAGTGACGATCACCTCGCCGCATTTCCACCGCAGCGATCGCAAAAGCGTCAGAATCGGACAGTCATTCCGACATGGCTGCGCGTAAAGCCGAGCCGTTCATAAAACCGCTGCGCATCGACGCGAGTCTGATGCGTAAGCAGTTCGACCAGCTTGCAACCCTTGGAGCGTGCTTCCGCAACCGCCCATTGCACCAGCTGCTCGCCGATGCCGCGGCTGCGGCAATGGCTGGCAACACGCACGTCCTCGATCAGGCCGCGCGAGGCGCCCTGCGAACTCAATCCCGGCAGGATGCAGAGCTGAAGACAGCCGACGACGGCGCCCTCGCCGTCCTCCGCGACCACGAGCTGGATGTTCGGATCGCGTTCCAGTGTCTCGAACGCCTTGAAGTAGGATGGCGGTAACGGATCTTCGATCCGCTCGCGGGCGCCGCCGAGCGGATCGTCCGCCAGCATGCCGACAATGATGCCGACATCCTCACGGCGGGCACGGCGGATAGTGACCTCTGGGATCGCAGCCATGATTTTCTTTCCGGTGAAACTTCAGCGCGCCGGCGGCAGGCCGAGATATTTCTCGGTCTCACTGATCCAGCGACGCACGGCAGCATAGCCGTCGAGGTGAAATCCGCCCTCATGCGCCACGCGCGTATAGGCCAGCAGCGAAACGTCAGCGAGCGAGACGGCGCCGCCGACGAGATACGGCGTCACGGCGAGCTGGTGCTCCATCCGCGCCAGCGCCGTATAACCGCGCTTGACCTTTTCGGGATCGAGATCGGAGGCCGGCTTGCCCAGATAGAACATGTGGAAGCGGCAGACGGCGATATAAGGCTCGTGGCTGTACTGTTCCCAGAACAGCCATTCATCCATCTTGGCCTGCGCGAAGGCATCTGCTGGAATGAGGTCGCTGCCGCGGGCGAGATAGCGGATGATGGCATTGGATTGCGCCAGCGTGCGGCCGTCGTCGAGCTCGATCGCCGGCACCTGGCCGGCGTAGTTGAGCTTGAGGAATTCCTGCGTCCGCGTTTGTTGCTTGAGCGTATCGACCGCCACCCAAGTGTAGGGCAGCGCGAGGCGGTCGCACACCCACTTCACCTTCAGGCAGTTACCTGAATTGGTATCGCCGTAGATTTTCATGTCAGCCGTCCCTGGGGAGACGACAGAGCAGCAGGCGGGACCAGTTCTGTCAACAGCGGCCAGCGGTCGCGCCGGGCTCGATCAGAATTTGTAGCCGAGGCCCGCGCGAACGGTATTGATGCTGGTGTCTACCGACGATGAAAACCGGATGTATTCCCATTCCGCGCGCATGAAGAGGCCGCCGACCAGATTGACATCGACGCCCAGGCCTCCCGAGTAGCCGTAGATGAGGTGATTGTGCTGGACGTTCGTCGCGGTCAAAGGCGTCAGCGCGGTGAACGGCCCGGTGATAACGGGACTGACGGCGTCGTGAACGACGACGGTGCGGGATATGTCGGCATTGCCGAGCGCAATTCCGCCGAACGCATAAGGCAGGAAACAACCCCACGCGTAGGCGGCCCGCGCACGAAACGTCGCCATGTCTGAGATCGAGATCGCCGCCGATGAATCCACCGCGACATCGTGGAAGAAGCCATCGGTCAATGCGGAGCCGCTCACGAGCTCCTTCGACGCTTGAGACGTGCCCCCGAACTTGCCGTGCAGATAGCTGGCTTCGAGGCCGACGACGACGTCCGTCCATTGCCAGTTGTAACCGACGAAGCCGCCATAGCCCGGCGAGCGCGACGATTGCTTCCCAAGGCCGAGATTCCAGTTCGCAACGTCCATCTGCTGGATGACGTTATGGTCGAGCAAGGCCGCCAGCATGTTCGAGTTCGAACCGGAAAAATTCTCGTCCGATGATCCGTAGCCGCCCTGTCCGCCGACGTAGAAGCCCTGCCAGTTCACCCGGCTGGTGGACATGCCGTCGGTGACGGCGCCGCGAAGAATTGGCAAATCGGGAAGATCGGCAGCCTGCGCACCGGCCGCTACACCGCACATCACCGTCACCAGCAAGAAACGACGCATCACAACGCTCCATCGACACTCTGAACTTGACGCTGATCATCGCCTGTTAACCTTAACCAATCGTTCCCGCGGCCCCTTATTGGCGCGATCTTGTTGCAAAAGCGGCGATAGATTTTGCGTCAACCTCGGAGCTGTCCCGCGCATGCATCAAAAGCAAACGGCGCGGGAAGATCCCCGCGCCGTCGGCAGTCGTTAACAGATGAAAGGCCGGATTAACCTTTGCGGATCAGCGGCGCCTGATAGACCGGCTGCGGGCTGTCGAAGTTCCAGCGCACGCCCATCTTCAGGTCATGCGAGGTGATGTTCTTGAAAGTCATCGGGTTGTTGATGTTGTTGGTGCCGTCGAAGGTCTTGAGGTCGCCGGTCAGACCGTCGCCCATGTCGAGGTAGCGGTAGGCGAATTCGACGGTGACGTTCGGCGTAACCTTGTAGGCGAGACCGGCGTGCAGCGCCCAGGCCAGGTTCCACTTCGACACGTTGTCGCCATAGGCCAGACCCGGCAACGCGCCGCCGCCGTTGTTGGCAATGCCCGCATCGGTGAAGCCGTTGATCGCAACCCGCGCGCCACCGACGCCGGCGCCGATGAACGGGGTGATGCACCACCACGTGCCGAGATCGACATAGGCGTTGGCGAGAACGACCCACTCGTTCTTGGTGGCGGTGTAGGTGTCCATGCCGACGCCGCCCACATAGGTGATGCGGTCGGAGCCGTTGAAATGCGAATTGCCGCGGTACTCACCGGTGACGTCAGCGCGGAACCAGTTGTTGACCTTGTAACCGACGCCGAGGCCGAAGATGCCGGCGGTGTTGAAGTTCAGGTTCTGAACCGACGACGTGTTGCGGGCATCGAGCGCGTTGTTCAGGCGATCGACGCGCTGATTGCTGAAGCCGATGTCGCCGCGCAGATACCAGCCGCCGAAGTCTTCGACCACCGGGGGCGGCGCATACATCTGCGGGGGCGGCGCGATCGCCATGTCGGCAGCAAACGCCGCCTGGGACAACAGAGTGGCCGCTCCGGCGGCGATGATGAACTTAACGCTACGCATTGGCTTCGTCCTTTTGTCCGGTGAGACTGACTGCGGAGGCCTCACTTCAAAAACTCACGGTCGGACGATGCCAGCAAATGCTTAAGCGGCGCTTAACCCTAATTTTTAAGGTTGATAATCTCTGACGATTTTTTCCGCTGTACGTTTGCAGCCCGTAATTTGCTGCATTTGCGACACAGAAGATGGCGAAACCGTCACACACCCTAACGATGTATTGACGAAACAGAGCTCGCGAGCGCGCCGTTAAGATTTTGTTGACGCGCCCGGAACCGTCGCGCGCGAAAGCCGCTGCCCGGCGCGCGCCTGCCAGGGCGCACTCAGCGCGCGTGCTTCGGCATCTTCGGCAGGAACACCGCCAGCAGCCCGAGCGCCGGCAGGAAGGCGCAGAGGTGATAGACAAAGGCAATGCCGGTATGGTCGGCGAGCTTGCCGAGCACAGCGGCGCCAAGGCCGCCGATCCCGAAGGCGACGCCGAAGAACACGCCGGAGATCATTCCGAAGCGGTGCGGCATCAGCTCCTGCGCGAACACGATGATCGAAGACGTCGCCGACGACAGGATCAGGCCGATGAACACGGTCAGCACCGCTGACGCAAACAGGCCGGCATAGGGCAGCGCCAGCGTGAACGGCAACGCGCCGAGGATCGAGAACCAGATGATGTATTTGCGGCCATAGCGGTCGCCGAGCGGACCGCCAAAGAAGGCGCCGACCGCATTAGAGGCGAGAAAGATGAAGAGATAGAGCTGGGCGGCCTGGGTCGAGACGCCGAACTTGTCGATCAGATAGAAGATGTAATAGCTCGACAGGCTCGACACATAGAGCTGCTTCGAGAACAGCAGCGCGACCAGCACCACCAGTGCGATCTTGACCCGCCGCGCGTCCGGCGCATCCGGGTGGCGTTCGACCGCCGCGGATTTTTTGGCCACGATCTGCGGCCGGTACCACATCCCGATCCGCCACAGGATGACGATCGCCAGAAACGCGATCGACGAAAACCAGGCGATGCTCGGCTGACCGAACGGCACCACGATCAGCGCCGCCAGCACCGGTCCCATCGAGGTGCCGAAACTGCCGCCGAGCTGAAACACCGATTGCGCGAAACCATAACGTCCGCCCGAAGCAAGCCGCGCGATCCGCGCCGACTCCGGATGAAACACCGCCGAGCCCAGCCCGACCAGCGACGCCGCAATCAGGATGATTGCGTATTGATGCGCGACGCTCAGCAGCAGCAGACCGAAGAACGTGAACCCCATGCCGATGGAAAGCGAGAACGGCTGCGCCTTCTTGTCGGTGAAATGCCCGACCACCGGCTGCAGCAGCGACGCGGTGAACTGGAACGCCAGCGTGATCAGGCCGATCTGCGCGTAGTCGAGCGCGTAGAACTTTTTCAGGATCGGATAGACCGACGCGATCAGCGACTGCATGGTGTCGTTGAGGAAATGCGAGAAGCTGATTCCGGCCAGCACGACATAGGCCGGTCCCGCAGCAGCGGCCTTGGCGGCCATGCCAGGCGCCACGTCCGGCACCAGCACCGGAGCTACCAGTGCTTCTTCGGAGACGATGACCGGCTTGTTCAAGGGCGCATTCCCGGAAAAATTCGTGGATCGCTATGCCAATTTTTTACAATGCGTTCGCGAGCGCGACCATCGCCAATAGCCGATGGCTGCGATGCGTTAAGCTACGCCGGATACTGCGTGGCTCTTTTGTTTTGACGCGTTTTCTTTGCGCGAACCGGCGTCCACTTCGCTTGAAAACGCTTCAAGCCGCCGCGGCGTGGCCGAGCGCGTCGCAGATCTGATCGACGACTTCCTCGACCAGGATGCGGTCGTCGCCCTCGCCCATCACCCGGATCACGGGCTCGGTGCCGGAGGAGCGGACCAGCAGGCGGCCGTGGCCGTTGAGGCGCTTTTCGCCGTCGACGATCGCCGATTTCACCTCGGCATGGTCGAGCGGCTTGCCGCTGCGGTAGCGCACATTCTTGAGGATCTGCGGCAGCGGATCGAAGCGGTGGCAGACTTCCGACACCGGACGGCGCAGCTTCTGCACCACCGCGAGCACCTGCAGCGCGGCGACGAAGCCGTCGCCGGTCGTGGCGTAGTCGGACAGGATGATGTGGCCTGAAGGCTCGCCGCCGAGATTGTAGCCCTGCTTCATCATCTGCTCGAGCACGTAGCGGTCGCCGACGGGCGTCCGCACCATGCCGAGACCGAGGGTTTCGAGATAGCGTTCGAGCCCGAGATTGGACATCACGGTGGCGACGATGCCGGGCTTGGCGAGACGGCCGTCTTCCTTCCAGCTCTGCGCGATCACCGCGAGCAACTGGTCGCCGTCGACGACATGGCCGCGCTCATCGACCAGGATGACGCGGTCGGCGTCGCCGTCAAGCGCGATGCCGATGTCGGCGCGCATCTCGCGCACCTTCTTGCTCAGCGCCTCCGGCGAGGTCGAGCCGCATTCCTTGTTGATGTTGAAACCATCGGGTTCGACGCCCATCGCGACGACGTCGGCGCCCAATTCCCACAGCGCTTCCGGCACCACCCTGTAGGCGGCGCCGTGGGCGCAATCGATCACGACGCGCAGACCGTCGAGCGAGAGCTCGCGCGGCAGCGTGCGTTTGGCGAATTCGATGTAGCGGTCGTGGACGCCGTCGATGCGGCGGGCGCGGCCGAGGCTGGCGCTCTGCGCCAGATGGCGGTCGATCGGCTCGTCGAGCAACTGCTCGATCTGCTTCTCGACGTCGTCGGACAATTTGAATCCCTGCGGGCCGAACAGCTTGATGCCGTTGTCCTCAAACAGGTTGTGGGAGGCGGAAATCATCACGCCGAGATCGGCGCGCATCGACTTGGTCAGCATCGCCACCGCCGGCGTCGGGATCGGCCCGAGCAGCAGCACGTCCATGCCGACAGAGGTAAAGCCGGCGACCATGGCGTATTCGATCATGTAGCCGGAGAGACGGGTATCCTTGCCGATGACGACGCGGTGACGGTGATCGCCGCGCTGAAACACCAGGCCGGCCGCCTGCCCCACCTTGAGCGCGAGCTCCGGCGTGATCAAACCATTGGCACGGCCCCGAATCCCGTCGGTACCGAAATATTTGCGGCTCATGTAACCCCCAGCTCTTTCAGGGCTTCCCGGCCGTCCCGGCCACGAATCCCCGAACGCCCTCCATCATAGCGTGCAGCGGGTTATAATCCCTCAGCCGCTAAAATGACTTCAAAAAATATGATGAATCATTACGGTCGCAGCCAGCCGAAACACACAACTAACTTGTTGTTATAACATGCTATTTCTTCATTATGACGGTACAGGATTCAGCCGCTAGTCGCGCCGCTTGATGTGCTGGTCGCCCTTCGAGGGCGCCGGCTGGGTGACGTTTACGGCGTCGGAACCCGGAAAAGTCTCTTCCAGCCCCTCCTCCAGGGCATCGTCCAGGCGACGCTTTTCGGCGTTCTTGTCCGGCTTGGCGGTCTTCGGAGCAGAGCGGGGTCCGGTCATGGCATGTCCCTTATCCGGTTTCGCGAGATGCGATTTGGCTGCGGTACCAACCATGCTAGATGACAACACAGAAACCAAGTTCAAGAAGCCTGAGCACGAGTCTGGGAAGGGGCGGAACGTCCATGAAGCACATTACCTGCATTGAGGATCTGCGCCTCGAACACCAGCGCCGCGTGCCGAAGGCATTCTTCGACTATGCGGACCGCGGCTCCTACACCGAGGATACGCTGCGCGCCAACCATGACGACCTGCAGCAAATAAAATTCCGCCAGCGCGTCCTGGTCGACGTCTCCAAGCGCGATCTCTCGACCACCATTCTCGGCGAGCCCGCCGCGATGCCGCTGATCCTGGCGCCGGTCGGCCTGCTCGGCATGCAGCATGGCGACGGCGAGATTCACGCCTGCCGCGCCGCGCAGGCCGCCGGCATTCCCTTTACCCAGAGCACGATGTCGATCTGCTCGATCGAGGACATTGCGGCCGCCGTCGACAAGCCGTTCTGGTTTCAGCTCTACGTGATGAAGGACCGCGGCTTCATCAAATCGCTGATCGAGCGCGCGATCGCGGCCAAGTGCAGCGCGCTGGTTCTGACGGTCGACCTGCAGGTGATCGGACAGCGCCATCAGGACATCAAGAACGGCATGACGGTGCCGCCGGAATGGTCGCTGTCGAAGCTGATCGATTTCGCCACCAAGCCGTCCTGGGTCTCCGGCGTGCTGCGCGGCAAGCGCCGCACCTTCGGCAATCTCGCCGGTCATCTCAAGGTCAGCGACGACATCACCTCGCTGTCGACCTGGATCAATTCGCAGTTCGACACTTCGCTGAACTGGAAGGACATCGACTGGATCCGCAGCATCTGGCCAGGCAAGCTGATCCTCAAGGGCATTCTCGACGTCGAGGATGCCGAGATCGCCGCCAAGACCGGCGCCCAGGCGATCGTCGTTTCCAACCATGGCGGCCGCCAGCTCGACGGCGCACCGTCCTCGATCGAGGTGCTGCCCGAGATCGTCGACGAGGTCGGCTCGCAGATGGAAATCATGTTCGACGGCGGCATCCGCTCCGGCATGGACGTGATGCGCGCGTTGGCGCTCGGCGCCAAATCCTGCATGATCGGCCGGGCCTATGCCTACGGGTTAGGCGCCGGCGGCGAAGCCGGCGTCGCCAAGGCGCTCGACATCCTCGCCAAGGAACTGACCACGACGATGGGCCTGTGCGGCGTCAACAGGATCGAAGAGATCGACGATAAAGTGCTGGCGATCTAGCGAAGCCGGAAGTTACAGGCGAGATAACTGATCGAGAGAGTGCCGTATCAGAACGGTCGCCGCGGCTTGCGCGTCTGGCGATCGCCCCAGCCCAGAACGATCGCGAATGTCGCAAACATTGCGGTGACGGCAACGACAACCAGAATTGTATCGAGGGACATTGCACTTCTCCATGCTTGATGGAGAGGGTCTAACCGAAACGGCTCAAACGCGCCTTGACGTGAGTCAAATTCGCTTCGCCCGCTACGCGGCGAGCTGTTCCAGCGCGGTGGCGTTGAGCAGGCGTACGCCGTCGGGAACGATGACCAGCGCCTTCTTGCGCGCGAGTTTTGTCAGCGTGCGGCTGACGGTCTCGATGGTGAGGCCGAGATAGTCGGCAATATCCTGGCGGCTCATCGGCAACGGCACGTTGACCGAGATCGTTCCGATGCGGCCGTAGCGTGCCTGCAGGTTCAGCAGGAAGGCCGCGACCTTTTCTTCCGCTGTCTTGCGTCCCAGCAGCAGCATCTGGTCCTGCGCCAGACTCAACTCATGCCCGGCGAACTCATGCAGACGCCGCAGCAGATGCGGCCGCTCGTCGACGTAAGCGAGAAACGCGGAGCGCGCGAACCGGCAGGCCCTGACTTCGGTGACGGCCTCCGCCGCGACGCTGTAGCGATCCATCAAGGCAAGGCCGAGGAAATCGCCGGCCAGCGCAAAGCCTACGATCTGGCGCCGTCCGTCGGGCAAGGACTTGCACAGCCGCACGACGCCCTCGGTGACATTGAACACGCTACCCGCGAGCGCATCCTGTTCGAACAGGGTTGCTTTCGGCGCAAATAGTTTGACCTGGCTGATCCGGTCCAGCTCATCGAGTTCCGAAGCGGCCAAGGCGCCGCAGACGCTGAACAGGCGAACCTTGCAATCGTCGCAGCCATTGGCGCTACGCCCGTGATGGCAATTGCTCGCTTCCGGTCCCGCGCAGGCTTCGATGGAGGTCATGAGATGGTCCGCTTTCGGCTTCGCCGCGATTTATAGCAGTTTGATCTCAATCAACCCAAATCGTCCTTGATCCAGGTCAATGCCGAAATCCATGGCCGCCGCGATGATCGGCCCCTATGGACGCCATGCACCAGCCATCCGAACAATTTCAAGCCATTCCAATGAGTTGGCAAAGGGCGACGGCGGCCTATCCGCTGGTGCGGCTGCACGATGCGAGCGTCACGCTCGACCAATGGCAGCGGTTCGTCCGCCGGCATTGCGGACCCGCGCAGCAGCGCGCCGGACTGATTGCGATTCGGGATTGCCGCGAAATCGTCCACGCGCTGTTCAGCTACCGGGTCGATTTCGACCTGCACAACCGCAAGCGCCTCTGCGTCGCCAACCTGATCGTGGCCCACATTCCGGGATCGAAGATCGAACAGGCGCTCGCCACCATCACCCGGAACATCTCGAACGAGCTCGGTTGCCACACGATCAGTGCCGAGCAGCCATTTCGCCCGGCAACCACCTTCTGGAAATGCCCGACCGCCGAAGCCCTGGCCCTCAGGGTACCGGTCGGAAAAACCGGCATGAACACCCGATTTCACTGACTGATTGCACCGCGGTTGCACGGCCGCTTCGGCCACCCCCACCCCTTGCACGGACGGCATGGTTGGCCGGATGATCGAACATATTCGCCTGCCGCGCGACGTATTATTGTCCGTCCCCGGAGTCCGACATGCGCTCGTTCATTTTCCGTTTGCTGGCTGTTTTCATAGTTACCGTCCCGACCGCCGCTTTGGCTGACGATGATGCCGCCCTTTGCCAGAATGCCAAAGGCACCGAAGCCGAGCGGATGGCGGCGTGCGACCGCGTTCTGACCTCCAGCAGCGACGCCAAGACCATCTCCGCGGTCCATCTCGCCAAGTCCGACATTTTCAACAAGACGAACCGCTGGAACGACAGGTTCGTGGAACTCGATGCGGCGGTAAAGTCCGATCCCTCGTCATGGAAGGCACTCGACCAGCGCGGCATGATGAAGGACTTCTTCAAGAAGGATCGCACGGGGGCGCTGGCCGATCTCAATTCCGCGATCAAGCTTGGTCCTACCGACTACACAGTCTACATGCACCGCGGGGAACTGAAGATTTTTGCCGGCGACTACGACGGCGCGATTGCTGACCTGAACATCGCGCTGCCTCGCGTCGGGCCGGTGTCCTTTGCGTTGCAGGATCGCGGCCGGGCCAAGCTCGGCAAAAAGGACTATGACGGCGCGATTGCCGACTTCACCGAGGAGATCGGCAAGAAGCATCCGTGGATCTATCTGACATATGCACGACGTTGCGACGCCTATGTCGGCAAGGGAAACACGGCCGCCGCCCTCGCCGACTGCGACCTGGCGATCCAGCTCCACGACACGACGCCGTCGGCCTTTGCGGCGCGCGGCCGCGTTTACCTCGCGATGGGCGACGCCGAAAAGGCACTGGCGGATTTCAACCTCGCGCTCCAGAAACGACCCAATACACTCAGCTTTTATGCAGGACGTGGCGAAGCCTATGAACTGAACAAGGATTTTGACAACGCGCGCGCCGACTATCAGTCCGCCGCGGTAAAATCCCAGGCCTCCTACACCGCGGACGAACTCGCGCTACAGCAGAAGGCGCGGGAACGGCTTGCGAAGCTGCCAAAGCTGCAAAAAGACGGGGCGCTGCCGGCGCCGACCCGCGTTGCGCTGGTGGTCGGCAACGGCGCCTATCGCAACGTGCCCGCGCTGGAAAATCCCACCAAGGATGCGGCAGCGATCGCGAAGGCGCTCGAAGGCGTCGATTCACCGTGGTGAAACTCGCCGACGACATGCCGCGGGATGCGTTGCTGCAAACGCTTCACGAGTTCAGCCTGGCGGCGGCGAAGGCCGAATGGGCAACGGTGTATTACGCCGGACACGGCATGGAGGTCGGCGGCGTCAACTACCTGATCCCGGTCGATGCGAAACTGGGCGTCGACAGGGATGCCGAAAGCGAGGCGATCTCGCTCGATCTCATCCTGGCGTCAGCCGCCGGCGCCAGCAAGATGCGGCTGGTGATGCTGAACTTCTGCCGCGACAATCCGTTTGCGAAAAAGATGCAGCGCACGATCGGTCTGCAACTGGTCAGCCGGGGATTGTCCAACATCGAGCCGGAAGCCGGCACCATGGTGGTCTATGCCACCCGGCACGGTGAAGTCGCGCTGGACGGACAAGGCGGCCACAGCCCGTTTGCCACCGCGGTCATCAACGACATCCCCAAGCCCGGCATCGAAATCCGCCGGCTGTTCGACGTAGTGCGCGACGACGTGATGGCCGCTACCAACCGCGAGCAACGGCCGTTCAGCTACGGCTCGCTGCCGGGGAACGAAGACTTCTTCTTCGTGCCCCGGAAATAAGATCGAGTCAGGAGTTCCCCGGTCACATCGGCGGCGTGATGCCGTCGCGGCCGACATTGACGCGGTTGGCTTCGAGGGTGCCGTCGTCCTTCTTCGCCGCGCCGAAGATGATGATCTTGGCGCCGGCCTTCAGTTCCGACTTGTCGCCGGCCACGAAAGTGACGATCGGCGTGCCCGGCGGCACCAGCACTTTCTTTTCGCCGTCCTTGTACTTGACCAGGATGTTCTGGCCGTCGGTGCCCTTGACCGTCTGGGCGACGGTGGCGTTGGTCATGGTCGAGTTCGGGCGCTGATCCCAGGGCCGAAACCCTTCGGCCGCGCCACGCTGGTTTTCAGGGAAAATATGCACCGCGACCGCCTTCTGGACGCCATCCGGCTCCGGCACCGCGGTGACGCCGATATAGGAGCCTTCCTTGATTTCCGACAGTTCGGTCTTGGCGACGCCGAATACCGCGACATTGTCGGTCATGCGCACCTTCATGTCGGCGCCCTCGCGCGACTTGATCGACAGGACAGATCCGTCGACGGCCTCGATGGTGCCGCGAATGCGCACGGTCGGCGGCTGTTGCGCCCATGCCGTCGTGACGACAGCGGAAACAATGGCGAGCGAAGCGATCAATGATGAGAATTTCGGCATGGTGTCCCTCCCGGTTTTTTTGCAGGCTGAGATGGGAACACCCCAGCTCAAGCGGTATTCCTTGCTTCCTTTGGCTTCCGGCGAATTTATGCCTCACATCGGCGGCGTCAGGCCGTCGCGGCCGACGCTGACGCGGTTGGTCTCGAACGAGCCGTCCGGCAGCTTCTTCATGAAGGCGATCACCTTGGCGCCGGGCTTGAGGTCGGACTTGTCGGCGGGGACGTAGGTGACGACCGGCGTCTCGGCGGAAACCACGACTTTCTTCTCGCCGTCCTTGTACTTGATGTTGAGGGTGTGCCCGTCATTGCCGACGACGGACTGTTCCACCGTCGCATTGGTCATGGTGCTGTTGGGCTTGAGATCGTAGGGCCGCGAGCCCTCGCCGGTGCCGCGCATGGCTTCCGGAAACACGTGGACCTCGACCGCGTTGTTGCTGCCGTCCGGTCCCGGCACCGTGGTGGTGCCGATGAACGAACCTACCTTGATGTCGGTCAGCGCGATTTTGGTGATCCCGACGATCCGGATGTCGCCGGTCATGTGCAGCTTGACGTCCTCGCCGGCCCGCGACTTGACCGCAAGCGTGTCGCCGTCGACGGCTTCGATGGTGCCGCGAACCCGCGACGGCGACGGCGGCTGCTGGGCGATCGCGTAAATCGTGGAAGCTGCGACCATCGCGACGGCGACGAACGGGCGAACGAAGGGATAGCGACGGGCGGGCATATGGACTCTTCTCCGGTGGGCGGTACTGACTTAACCCATGACCCCGGCTTTTCGAGAATATTCCGGTTCAAATACCCGCGATCTCGGGGATCAGGTGTGATCCCGGGATCAGGTCTTTGTGAGATCGGCCTCGACCAGCGCACGAAGTTCTGATGTCACCTCGGGGCGCTGCCCGAACCATAGCTCGAAGCCGCGCACCGCCTGGTGCAGCAGCATGCCGAGGCCGTCGGCGGTCCGCAGTCCCCGCTTGCGGGAAGCCGCAAGCAACAGCGTATTCAGCGGCACGTAGACGAGATCGGCGACCACGGCATTTTGCGGCAGCAGGCCGGCATCGAGTTCGAGCTCGGGCTGGCCGTGCATGCCGAGCGACGTGGTATTCACCAGCAGCCCGGCGCGCGGCAGCAATTCGCCGATTCCCTCCCACGCCACCGGCAAGACGCTTGCGCCGAATTGATCCGCCAGCGCGCGGGCGCGCTCGACGGTGCGGTTGGCCAGGTGCACGCGCTTGACGCCGCGCTCGATCAATCCGAACAACACCGCGCGGGCCGCGCCGCCGGCGCCGAGCACCAGCGCATCGTCGCACTTGTCCCAGCCGGGCGCGCAGGCGTCGAGGTTGTTGATGAAGCCTTCGACGTCGGTGTTGGTCGAACGCAGTTCGCCATCACCAAACCACAGCGTATTGGCCGCGCCGACCGCCCGGGCGCGGTCGTCCGGCTTCGACAGCGCCAGCGCGTGCTCCTTGTGCGGAATGGTGACGTTGGCGCCGACGAAGCCACGAAGCGAAAGCCGCAGCACGAAATCCCCGAATTCGTCGGGCGGCACGGCCTCGATGACGTAGCCGCCTTCGATGCCCATCGTCCGCAGCCAGTAATGATGGATCAGCGGCGAGCGCGAATGCGCGGCCGGCCAGCCGATCAGGCATGCGGCGGGGGGTTTTGTTCCAGTTGTCATGGCCGTTCAATTCGACCAAGCAGAAGTGAGAGTCAATGCCAGGGCGCGGCCAAGATTACTCCTCCACGGCGCCTTGACTCCATCAATAATTGGGGGTACATTTAATTGGGTGAAAATAACGTTTGATCCAGCAAAACGTCAAGCAGCCCTCCGCGAGAGAGGCTTGAATTTTGCGGATGCATCCATCGTCTTTGCGGGACTTACGATGACCGTGGAGGACACGCGCCGGGATTACGGTGAGGCCCGTTTCCAGACCGTGGGGTTTCTTGCCGATCGAATGGTGATGGTTGTATGGACGCCGCGCGATGAAGCCCGGCATGTGATCTCGATGAGAAAGTGCAATGACCGTGAGAAAGCGATCTATCAAGACCGATTTGACCAAGGTTGATGCTCATCGCATCACCAAAGTCGAATATGACGAAGCTCCGGAGCTAACGAAGGAGATGCTGGATCGCGCGGAAATTCGCCACGGCGACAAAATCGTCAAGCGTGGTCGCCCGCCGCTCGAAAATCCGAAGGAGGCCGTGAAGCTGCGCCTCGATCACGACGTTCTTGCCGCCTATCGCAAGACCGGCAGAGGATGGCAAACGCGCATCAATGCCGACCTACGAAAGGCCGCACGAAAGCTAGCGAGCTGACGCAGGGCAACTCGCCACTGGCTTCCAAGACGTCACAACGTTACGCCGCGACCCGGTGCGCGGCGATGATCTGGTCGGCAGCGCGGCCGGTGACTTCGGCCATGCGGTCGAACTGCCGGGTGAAGCCGCCGGCGCCGGCGGTGGCCGAGCGCAACTCCACGATCAGATCGCCGATCTCGGCCTCCGGCATCGTGGCGCGGACGCAGTCCCAGCCCGGCCAGTTCTCGCGGGTATCGAAGCCGAGGATCTGGCCGCGCCGCGCCGACAGGATGGCGTTGATCTTTGCCGTCGCGTCGGTCGGGCAGACGATCTCGACCATATAGATCGGCTCCAGCAGCACCGGCTGGCACTGCGGCAGCGCCTCGCCCATGCCGACCCGCGCCGCGGTGCGGAAGGCAAGATCGGAGGAGTCGACGCTGTGATAGGAGCCGTCCGTCAGCGTTACATGCAGATCGATCACGGGAAAGCCGAGCGGGCCGCGCACGAGACTGTCGACCACGCCCTCCTCCACCGCGCCGATATAGTTGCGCGGCACCGCGCCGCCGACGACCTTTTCGTGGAATTCGAAGCCACTGCCACGCGGCATCGGCTTGATCTCCAGCACCACGTCGCCGAACTGGCCGTGACCGCCGGACTGCTTCTTGTGGCGGCCGCGCTGGCTGATCGATTTGCGGATCGTCTCCTGATAACCGATCGACGGTGTATGCGACTTGACGTTGACGCCAAAGCGGTCGCGCAGCCGTTCGAGCGCAACGCGCAAATGCATCTCGCCCTGCCCCCACAGCACGATGTCGTGGGTCTGCGGGTTGTGGATCATGCTCAGCGACGGATCCTCCTCGTTCAGCCGTTGCAGCGCCTGACCAAGCTTGACGTCGTCCTTGCGGTCGGTCGCCGAGAGCGACATCGCCAGCACCGGCGGCGCCGGCTCGGCACGGGTGAGCGCCGACGGCGCGGTCTTGCCGCTCGACAACGTATCGCCGGTTTTGAACGCGTCGAGCTTGCCAAGTGCGACAGTTTCGCCGGCTTCCGCCGCGGCACGTTTGGTGTCGTGCAGGCCGCTGACGGCAAGGATGCCGGAGACCCGCCCGGTTTCACCGGAAGGAGATTGCAGCGTCGCGCCGTCATCGAGATGACCTGACAGCAATCGCGTCAGCGACAGCTTGCCGCCATGCTGCATATGCAGGGTCTTGAACACATAGGTCAACGCATCTTTGTTTGACGATGCGCCAAGACGTTTGGCGGTCTCGGCGACGCCGGGCGCTTCATGGCGCAGCGCCTTCATCAGCCGCAGCACGCCGTTCTCGCGGGTCGCAGCTCCAAGCAGCACCGGGCAGATCAGGCCTTCGCGCAATTCGCGCGCGAGATCGTCGAACACCGCGTCGCGCGGCGGCTGGATGTCCTCCAATAGTTGTTCCATCAGTGCATCGTCGTGGTCGGCGAGCTTTTCCAGCATCGAGAAGCGGGCTTCCTTCTCGCGGTCGAGGTTGCCGCCTTCGAGACCTACGACCTCGGAAGGCTTGTGCTCGCGATAGACGAAAGCACGTTCCAGCGCCAGATCGACAAAGCCTTCGATCAGTTCGCCGTTCCAGATCGGAATCTGGCGCAGCACCAGCGGCACACGCGACGCCGGCTGCAGCGTGGCGAGCGTTTCGCGAATACGCTTGTTGGCGCGATCGATCTTGTTCAGGAACAGGAAGCGGGGAATGCCGAGATCCTCGAGCTCGCGCAGGATGATCTGCAGTTGCGGCAGCTTCTTCTCGTCGGCTTCGCAGACCACGACCGCGGCGTCGACCGCCGGAAGGGCGGCGCGCATGTCATGCGCGAACTCGATCGAGCCGGGACAATCGATAAGGGTGTAACTGTCGCCCATGAAGGTGGTCGTGGCGGCGCTCAAGCCGACGCCCATCTTGTGGTGCCGCGCCTCGGGGCTGGAATCGCCGACTGAGGTTCCGGCATCGACGCTGCCGGCCTTTGGAATGGCGCTTGTGCGCGCCAGGATGGCTTCGAGTAGTGTGGTTTTACCGCTCTGGAAAGGGCCCACCAGCGCAATGCACCGTGGACCTCGGGGACTTCTGACGTCTTGTCCCATTGCCGCCTCCTCATTTGGAGCTCGGCCCGTGATTGGGTCGGCAAATCGGATGCTCCGCCCACGCGCACGATTTGGCAAGCGGGAAAAATCGCTGCGCTGCGGCGTGAAACGGACGGAGGGGCGAGACTCGGTTCCACACAAGAATCCACGTTCTCGCGGCCGAAAGCGACCCAGCGCCCAGGACGGATTAGCCGAAGGCGATCCGCCGCCAAGCACAGTCACGTCAGTGGCTCGACCGGAGCAGATCGGCCGTGGGGATGCCTTTCGCCTTGGCGCGTAACCTGGCGCGATCGGCCTGCTCGCTGGCGAACGTCGCGTCGTCCATTTTCTCTTCGGGCTTCCGCGTGGTGGCCGGCGGCGCCGCAGACAAAGCGATGTGCTTCGGCGCCGTCTCAGGCGCATAGCCGACGACGAACGTATTGGCGGTGAACACGCCGTTCGGGTCGACCGTCTGCTTGACCGTGCAGCATTTCGCGTAGTCCTCCGCGGAGTAGTAGCACGGCCACACCTTGCTCATGTCGAGGCAGCCGTGGCTCGCCCAGAACCAGCGGTGATCCACCGTGGAGAACTTGCCATGCGGTCCGATACCTTCGACGACATTGACCTTTTGCCATTCCTCCGCGCTCGCGCGCGCGTTTGCCACGTTGTCGTTGAAGAACACGTCGAGATCGTAACCGACGGTGGTGTTGCGCCACGCGTACGACGTCTGTTTACGCCTGCCGTTCTTCGTCACCGCGGAATTCTGGCCACCGAAATTCTGGCACTGGACAAACACCATGAGGCCGTCGCTGCTGCGTCCGACCATCGCATCGATCCTTTTAGCGGCCCACTCCGCCCAGTCGGCCGTGGCGACCTTGTCGGTAACCTGGGCGTTCTTCAGGAAGGGGTAGTTGAACTCTCGCGTGCCATGGTAGGTCCAAAGCTGCGTGACGCTTTCCGAGATAGGTGTGACGACGTTGTCGTCCCGCATCGTCATCAGAAGATTGATCGCCTCCTGCTCGCCCCATTCCTTCCATCGCTCCCACCAGCTGGAACCCCGGTTTGCGGTGCCGAGGATCGTCTTGATCCTGTTGCACCATGACGGGTTGTAGGTGTCGGGCTTGTTATCGAGGTTCGAGTATTGAAAGTAGATCAGCAGGACGTTCAACGGTGGTGAGGCGTTCTTGCCTCCGAAAAACGTGACCATGAAGTCGTCGCGCGAAGCGACGCCAATGACGTTCTCGAGAAAGTCGTCCTCGGCCGCCGCCACCGTGAACGAGAAATCATAGTCGCCCGGAGCGTTTTCCCACTCCCGCACGAGGTCGAATAGCTGCACCAGAACCTTGTGGTCGAGGCTTGGATCGTACGGGATGACCTGCTTGAACGCGCGCGAGTACTTGTGGTCCGCGTCCCTCACCGGACGGATCGTGATGTGGGTGACGATGCCGTAGTTGCCAGGGCCGCCGCCGAGAACCGCAAAGAACAGGTCCTTGTCAGCCTGCACCGTGCTGTCGGCGGCGATCGTCTTCTTGGTACCGTCCGCGAGGAATATCTCGAAGGACACAACCTGATCGCTGAAAAGGCCGAAAGCGCGAGCCAGCTGGCCGTATCCCCCGGTCTGTACGTGACCGCCGACGTGGACGTTGTAGCATTGGCCGGTCGGCATACACAGGCCCGCTTCCTGCAGCTTGGTGTTGAACTCCAGCAGCGAATAGCTGATGCCCAGGCGCAGCAGGCCTGTCGTCGCGTCGTAAGTCCACTCGTTGTACGCCCCGCTCAGATCGAGCTGGATGTTGTTGCTGGTGGTCGACGAGGTGCCGGAATAGGCGTGACCACCGGTGCGCACGGCGACGCCGATGTCATTGGCGGCGGCGTATCGGATCGCCTTTTCAACGTCAGGATCTGCGTTGGGGTGTTGCGGACAGATGATGGCCGCAGGAGACATGCTCGCTGCAGGGTTCGAGGTCGTGGCGTACTGGTAGACGAACCTCCAGTAGGACGCGTCGCCCAGCCGGTAAACGGGGCAGGAAAAATCAGGGAGCGCCATCGTGCCAGACCTTCTTCGCTTATGTCGTCGAAGGTTGCATAGTTCCGCGTTACATGCAAGAAAATTACACGCTTTAGTTGTGTATCGACGCGAGAACGCGAGCGGACTCACGGAAGTCAACCTGGAGCGGTTGCTTTTGAAAAGGATGTCCGGCTGGTCGTGTTACCCGGAGCCGCAGCGCTGATCACCGGCTGCGGCAGCCAGCGGCAATCGCGGCCGTCTTCGCGACGCCGGGCGGAGCGAGACGCTCCACCCGGTGAGGGCCGTCCGCAACACTCGCTCGCGGCCGCAGGCGCCGCGCCGATCGTCGACGCGTCACTGATTGGCCTGCGCCCCCTCGAATCCGACGACCGGACCCGGCTGCATAACGACTGGACCCGGCTGCATCACGATCGGCCCACCGGGCTGCACGACGAACGGAGCCGCCTGCAAGCGCAGCTGGTAGATCACCGGCGTCAGGCTGAAGGTGGCCAGCGCGCGATAGAGCCGCCCGTAGACGGCGTAGGCATAGTTGTCGAAGTCGAACGTGTGGCTGAAGTTCACCGTGAAGTTCTTGGTCGTGTTGTCGGCCTGGCAGAGGCTGGGACCGCCGGCGCACTGCAGGTTGCTGTCGAAACTGGTGATCTTCTCCCACGTGCCGGTGGTCTTGGAGACGCGCACGAGCTCGACATACGCTTGGTATTCGGAACCTTTCTGACCCGGCAGACCCAAGCCGTCAGGATCGCGATACGTGACCTGCAGCTGGTTCCATCGGCTGAGAACGGTGCCAGCGTCGCGCGGATTGTCGACGCTGCAGATCACCGCGATATAGCCGTCGTGAAAGCCGTTGAAGGCGATCGACCCGCCCGGCACGCGAAAGCGCGCCACCGGATAATCGTTCGACGGCGTTCCGTTGTAGAAGTTGTTGTCGGTACTGGCGCAGGATCCGGGAAGCGCGCTCCAGGGTCCCTGGGCATAGGCCGGGCTGATGAGCCCTGCGGCGACGCCGACCAGCGCAAGCATGCCGAGCATGCTGGCTGTCACGTTGGCGACGCGTCGCCGTGTGTGTGGTACGAATGATCCGTCGGTCATGAATGCCTCCGTCATTGGCTACCCCGCCGCCGTTATATTCGGGCAGAAAGTTCCCAACTATGAGGCAAGTTACACTTCGTTGCTGATGTGATTGATCTGCGCAAACGCCTTGCTCTTCTCCTCCGCCGTCATCAGCGACGCCTCTATACCGTTGCGCACAATGGTGACGATCTCGTCGCGGCCAAGTCCCAATGCTTCCGACACCGCGCGAAAGTTCTGGTTTACATAGCCGCCGAAATAGGCGGGATCGTCGGAGTTGACGGTCACCATCAATCCCTTGTCCAGCATCCGCCGCAGCGGATGCTTTGCGAGGTCGTCGACCACCCGCAACCGCAGGTTTGACAGCGGACACACGGTCAGCGCGGTTTTCTCCCGCGCCAGCCTTCCGACCAGCACCTGATCTTCCATCGAGCGGATGCCGTGATCGATCCGCGCGACACCGAGCACGTCGAGCGCTTCCCAGATGTAGCTCGGTGGCCCTTCCTCGCCGGCATGCGCCGACAGAAAGAACCCGGCGTCGCGGGCACGGTTGAAGACGCGCTTGAACTTGCTCGGCGGATGCCCGGCTTCGGATGAATCGAGACCGACGCCGACGATCCGATCCCTGAACGCCAGCGCGGCATCCAGCGTCTTCTCCGCATCTGCTTCATCAAGATGGCGCAGAAAGCACATGATCAGGCTGGCGCGGATGCCAAGCGTTTTTTCGGCATCCGATATCGCGCGATGCAGACCATTGATCACGGTGGCGAAGGCGACGCCCCTGGAGGTATGGCCCTGCGGATCGAAAAACATTTCGACATGCACGAGATTGTCGGCACGCGCCCGCTCCAGATAGGCCCAGGCCAGATCGTAAAAATCCTGCTCCGTGATCAGCACGGACATGCCCTGATAATAGATGTCGAGAAAATCCTGCAGGTTCGAAAACCGGTAGGCCTGGCGCAACGCCTCGACCGAGGCATAGGGCAACGAAATGCCGTTGCGCCGCGCCAGCGCGAACATCAGCTCCGGCTCGAGGCTGCCCTCGATGTGAATGTGCAATTCGCATTTGGGCAAACGGGTGATCAAGTTCTCAATCATTGGCATTTCACCGTTGTCGTCGAATTGTCGTCAGAAGGGCGAACCTGCGAACGTGCATATATCATGCCGGTTGCCGACGTGATTGGCACGAGGCCGCAGTTTTCGCTGTGACCCATCAGACCGGCAGCTTCCGCTTCTGGTGTGCCCGGCCCTTGATGGCAGCGGCCTCGCTGTGTCCCGCGATCACACGCACGCCCTCGTCGATCCTCGCTGTGATGTTGTCCGGTGTGCAGCTCTGCAGGAACGCAACGCCGTTGTTGCGACAAGCTGCCAGGATGCGGTCGCGGGCCGCCTGCATTTCCGCCGGGAAAGGTTCGCGCGGAATCGTGCGGTAGCCAAGCGCGAGACTCAAGTCGCCCGGGCCGATCTCGGCAAATCCGAGCCCGGGCACCGCGAGGATCTCTTCGCAATTGGCTACGCCTTCGGGGCTTTCCAGCTTCACCCCCAGCAACAATTCGCCTTTCGGATTGAGCGGCCAGGGATCGCAGCGATCCATGTATTCCTCGGTCGACAGGCCCCACACCGCCGCCGCGGTGGACTCCGATCCGCGCCCGCGCGTGCCGATGCCGAGCTGCTTGCGACCGGAAGAGTCTGCCCCGCCGTCCTTCGCGCGTATCGCTCCCGCCATCCGCGCCATTGGCGAGGGGATTTGGGAATCGACGCCGATGGTCTGGTGCGGATAGCGGCAGGACTCCACGAAGGCCCGCACTGCGTCGGCGGTTTCCGCCTGGCACAGCAGGATGCCATGCACGCCGCGCCCGAGGATCTGACGGAACTGCCAGGCGTTGTAACGCACATGCGCGGCATCGATGCCGTTCACCGGGGCCTCGACGATCACCGTCGGCGTGCGATGCCCCGATCGGGTCGGGCCGGCGTCGAGCATGCCGCGCAGGTATTCGGCAAGGCCGGCCATATCGAATGCGCCGTGCTCCATGCCGACATTCATGTAGTCGGCCCAGGTCGCGACATCGATGCGACCTTGCGCAGAGGTCAACACGTGGCCGCTATGCGGACCGTCGTAGTAGATCGCCTGATCCTGCTCCAGCAGTTCGACGCAACGACTGATCCGCATGGTCATGAAGGTCTACCCTGACAGCTTTCGGATCGAGACTATCATGGTGCCGCGCCACCGCGCGATAGGCCGGCATGCAGGATCTGGCTGAGCCTTTTGAGCTACGGACACAGCGCGCAGCGCGGATTAAGTCTCGCGATCATTGACAACGCGGGCCAACCAGAAAATCCTGCCACCCTTGGCCGGGTCATTGATCGAATGATCGACGAGTTCAAAGCCGGACTCCGTCAGCAATGCCGCATATTCAGAGGCATCCAGGCTCGCATGGTACAGAGGATCACCCCGATACGAGCCGATCGCCTCGCCACGACCGAAGCCGGCGTTGAACATCAAGATGGCAGCTGGCGCGGCGTGAGCGGCAAAGATACGAAACATCGTCTCCTGATCTTTGGGCCGGAGGTGAAAAAAGCTGTCCCATGCCAGTATCCCGCCAAATTTCCGGTCAAGCGCCAGGGATCGCATATCGCCGACGATCCACTCCTGATCCGGCATCCTGGCTCGGCACAGCGATACGAGCGTGGGAGAGCTGTCTATGCCGGTGACGCGAAAGCCCTTTGCAACCATGTGAAGCGCAACCGGCGAACCGCCCCCGCAGCCAAGATCAAGAACCGTTGCGCCGTGGGGAAGCAAGCTCAGGAAGCGGTCGATAAAGGGCTTGTCATTCCAGCCCGCAGCACGTCGGTCAGCGTCCCATGAAACTGCATGACGCTCGTAATGAGCTACAATCCGGTGCGCGTCATCTTCCATGGAATTTTTCGCACGACCTCTCGCCCGTTAAATGGCTTTGTTGAGAGAACGTTCAAGCGCGTAGCCACCAGTACCGTCATTGCGACCGGTTGGCTCGCAATGACGGACGAAAGAGCTGCTTACCGGCCCGGCCGCAGTTCCAGGCTTTCCAGTCCGGCGGCGACGCTGACGCCGACCTGGCCCTGCACGCTGAGCGGTTGCAGCGCGATCGAATTGTTGGAACCGCCGACCAGCACGTTGCCGCCGACGCCGACGCCGAGCGTCGCACTGCCCTGCGCGCCGGCGTAATTGCCGGAGAGATCGCCCGGCCCGAGCCGCGCCACCGGCGCAAACACGCCCCAGGCCAGCGCCGATTCCTGGGTGATGCCGAGATCGAGACCGACCTTGCGGATGGTGGCGATGTAGCGGTCCTCCGGCATGCCCTCGGCGCGCAGCACGCAACCGAGATTGGTCACGGAACCGACGATGAAGCCGATGCTGGCGCCGCCGCGGCATTCGAGAACGCCGACCTGCACGCGGGCCGGTTGCTGTGCGCTGGCGCCGGCGATCGAAGCCGTCAGCATGGCAAGGGCGGCACCGGCGAGAATGAGGAAGCGACGCATGAAAAAGTCTCCGGCTGAAGATGTGATGCGAGCAGAAAACAGACAAAGCGCCGTGCCCGCGGCGCTGGGCGTTCTATGCCACAACATCAGGGGCGGTGCCACATTTGTGGCGATCGGCGAGACGTCCCATGGGCCGAAGAGGCCCGCTTGCCATGGGCCGAAAAGGCCCGCCGAAAAAAAAGCCCGCTTGCGCGGGCCTTTTTACCTAAACGTTATCGTGATTAGCGATGGCGATGATGGTGGCCGTGCCGGCGCGGACCGCCGTAGCCGCGGAACGGCTGCAGCTCGATGTCGGCGATTCCGGCGGCGACATTCAGGCCGGTCTGGCCCTGTACGCTGAGCGGCTGAAGCGCGAAGGTATTCGCAGGCCCGCCGACCAGGAAATTACCGCCGCCGCCGATACCGACCGAAGCGTTGGCGCCGACGCCGCCGTAATTTCCGGCGAGCTCGCCGCGGCTGATCCGGCTGTTCGGCGCATTCACCGCCCAGGCCAGTTGCGTCTGCGCGGTGATGCCGAGGTCGAGGCCGTAGCGGCGCACGGTCGCGATGTAGGGCTCGGGGCGGCGTCCCTCGCTCTGGAACACGCATTCGAGGCTGGTTACCGAGCCGACGACGAAGCCGACATTCTGGCCGCCCTGGCATTGCAGGATGCCGGCGCGAACCGGCGGCAGCGCGTTGGCCGCAGCCAGCGGCGCGACCAGCGCGGCCGCAGCGAGGGTCAATGTCAGGAATCGCATATGAAAGTCTCCGCAAGGAAGGAATTGAATTTGCGGGCGGACAGGAAGGAAGCCCCGTGTTCAAAACAAGGCGCTTCCCAAAGAAGTCTTCAAAACATCAAACGTGCGAAGCGTGATGTGATTTGACACGCCTTCTTTTTGACGCGTTTTCTCGGGGCCATTCACCCGGACGGGATGACCGCCACAAAGGCAACCGAGGAGGCTGCTGTTTTGTCCCGCCCGGGTGCATCACTCAATGGAAGCGAGAAGCCGGCGGGTCGCTGGATCGATCGCGACGGCTGAGATAAACCAGACCCCCGCCGTCGGGTTGTGATGACGTGCTTTGCAGACACTGGTAGTGTTTCGCGGACGATCCCGACGCAGACCATGCCGCGCTGGCCGACCGCTCAGCGGTAGCGTTGCGACCACGATGAGGCCGTTCTGTTTTGACAGGGGAAAACTGTGCGAATTAAACTTGAGGGGGCGTCATCATTCGAATTGCCGGTGATCCAAAGCTCAACAGCAAGCATCAAGGGTGACAATGTTGAAATGACCCTCAACGTTCTTGCTGGCAACAGATCAATTTCGATCCATGTACCGATGCCCATCCACACGGCCGAGGCATTAGCTCTGCAACTCGGCACGACGGCATTTCGGGCCAGGACTTCCCAGAAGTAGATACATACGACTTCCCGGACATTTTTCCCAAGAGCAGAGACGCCGCACGAAGGTCTTCATGGAAGAAAAGCTGATCGACGAAATCTACGAATGTTCGTTCGCGCCCGAGCTTTGGCCAAACGTTCTCGACCGCCTCGCAGAAGTTTCAGATGCGGTAGGCGGAACATTTTTTGTAGCCTCGTCGACCAGGGTCGAGAGCTGGACTGCGTCCGAGCCTCTGCGCGCGGGGATAGAACTGTTTGCCATGACCGGTTTGGTGACACGCGGACAGCGGCTCGCGCGTCTTCGTGGCACCCAGCATCCGGGCTTTGTGCTGGAGGGTGACCTTTACGATTCGGATGAGGAGATGGCCGCCGATCCGGTTTACAGCGAGTTGCTGCTGCCTGCGGGACTCGGCTGGGGTACAGGGACGGCGGTGCCGCTGCCGACCGGCGAGACGCTCTGCCTTACGCTGGAGCGATTTCGTACACGTGGTCCTATCGAGGCCCCCATCATCCACCAACTCGACGCGTTACGGCCGCATCTCGCGCGCAGCGCACTTATGTCGGCCCGGCTTCAGTTGGAGCGCGCGAGCATCGCAAGCGAGACGTTGGCGCTGCTCGGTTTGCCGGCGCTGGTTTTCGATCAACAGGGCAAGGTTCTCGCCGCGAACCATTTGATCGAGGCGCAAACCGACCAGATCAGGTGGCACGCCCGGGATCGAATTTCGCTGAAGGATTCTACCGCCCACGCACTGTTTCTTCAGGCGGTGGCCAACCTGGACGTGGAGGGAGCGAAGCCGGTGCTTTCGTTCGCCAGTCGCGGTTTTGAAGCCAGCGCCGCCATGATCGTCCATATCGTCCCGATCCGTGGCTTGAGCCGTGACATCTTTCAACGTTGTGCGGGTGTTCTGGTGATGATGCCGGTGGCTTTTCCCGAAGCGCCGCCGGTGGAGTTGATCCGCTCGCTGTTCGATCTGACGCCGGCAGAGGCTCGTATTGCCCGAAGCCTGACGACCGGAGAAACGATCGAGACGATTGCCGCAAGTTCAGGTGTTTCGCGCAATACGGTTCGCACCCAGGTTCAGGGCGTGCTCGACAAGACCGGTTGCGGCCGGCAAGCCGAAGTCGTCGCGCTCCTCAGCGGACTTGCGATCCGCCGCAACGATCCCTGACAATCGATCGCTGTCAGCGATCCCGCACCGTTCGACCTCTGCCCCATTCCACGACGTTGGGTTCCTCATGCATTTGTATGATGCAAGGGCCGTCGGCCGGCCGCATGGCTGTGAAGAGCCGATGTCGGCTCTTTTTGGGAGGATTCAATGCGTGCACCGGGATTCTTTCGTCGTCTTCGCCTGATGCTCTCGTCTCTGTTTCTGTTTCTGTCCCTGTCGCTCTGCCCGCTCGCTACAGCCGTCGCGCAACCGAGTGGGGCGTTTGAAGGGATCAGAGGCGTCCTTCTCGTCGGCAAGTTCCGAACGGATCAGGAATTGAACCGGATGTCTCGCGAAGACCAGCGCAACACCCTGATCACCGAGCTGACAAATCGGACAAAGGACAATGTCGGCTTTTATCAGTCCCTGGACGACAAGACACTATCCGGAACTGGAGCTCTGTTGGTGTATCTGCGGGGAACGGGCAGCCGCACCGATCAGGCGATCAAGACCATGTCCGCTGACGACATGCGAAACACCACGATCGTGGAGGTCGCGCACCAGACAGGTCGCGGTTCGGACCTGCAGGCATTGAACAATACGGATCTGATCCGGCTGGTATTGGGCAGGGATTCCTATATTCGCGGCGTGCTTCTCGTTGGCAAATTCCGGACGCAGCAGGAATTGAACGGAATGTCACACGAGGACCAGCGCAACACCCTGATCACCGAGCTGACAAATCGGACAAAGAACAATGTGGGTTTTTATCAATCCATGGATGACAAGACATTGGCCGGCACCGGCGCTCTATTGGTGTATCTGCGCGGAACGGCCAGCCGCACCGATCAGGAGATCAAGACCATGTCGGCTGACGACATGCGCAACACCACGATCGTGCAAGTTTCGGCACTGCCATTCATGAGAGGCTGGCTGAACCCGCAGGCGGTCAATAACCTGGATCTGGCCAAACTCGTGCTTTCAAGCTTCGATAGTCCCGCGCTCTCGCCTCTCGTCGCCGGCAGCCCCATCAGGGCTGTGCAAGTGGTAAATCCTATCGACGGCCAGGTCGTGTTCAACGACAACACCTTCTTCTCTTCGCAGCACCTGTGCGACCTCGTTTTGAGGCCGGAGCCAGGCAGTATGCCCCTGGACCAGAGAATCAGGTCGCAGGTAGCGGACAGGGTGAACCGAACTCCGTTCAAGATGCGCTCGAACAGTTCGGTTTCCTTGTCTGCGAGCTGCAACGCGCACGCGGAAGTATTGGCGACGGGAAGCCCCAACATCCGCATTATCGTCAACCTGCCGCAAAATCGCTTGAACCTCGTCCTGACGACGCCGGATGTGCACGTCTTTGGGGTAGGGCTCGGTGCCCCGGGAAGCGTTGATCCGCGTGTGAACATGGCTTTCGATCTGAGTCTTCACACCAACATCATCGTTCCTCCCGCAACCGGACAACCGCTTAGATCGGAAGGTGCCGGCGGATCGACCTCGAATACACACATCGTCGATCGAAACCTGACCGCCGCTGCGGGAGAGGTCGTCAACGACGTCGTCGTGTTCTTCGGTGGCGATGGCTTCCTGAGAGGCTTGACCGACAATCGGACGTTTGATGCCAGCGACCTCGGGAATTTTCTGGGGCGGGCTAATTCTCAGCTAAGCCGCCTGCCACCGGGCGTGGGGTACGTGGCAGGTTATCAACGCGAATCGGCGACGTTGGTGCTCCGTCCGGTGCATTGAGGACGCACCTGCGAACCCTTTCGCCTTCGCGAGACGATTGTCCCGGCCCGACCTGGGCCGGGGCGGCTGCGATGCGGGCCGGATAGAGACTAATCCTGAGGACGTTTTCCCGCTCCCCGCAACTCTTCAGCATTTTTCTGTCCGGTGGTTGGAAAGTATTGATCTTCCCGCAGTTCGGAGTTCAAGAGCCCGGCATCCGCCCGGGCTCTTTTTTGCCGATCGAAGTTCATGCAAGTGTCCACGGTGGGTCGAAACGCGAAGTGCTCCAGAAGCGCAAGTCGCGCTCCTCAGCGGACTTGCGATCTGCCGCAACGATCCCTGACAATCGACAGTTTTGTCGCCTGGCTTATGATGCAGTTGTTTTTGATCAGCGCGCGTCCACGATTGGTCTCGAGGACGCGCGCGCTTTTATGAGCACACGCCTGGGCGAAACCGCGTTATCGCAAATTGCCGCAGAAACGCTGGATGCGCTTGCAGGCATCCTCGAGATCGCTGGTTTTCGTCGCATACGAAATCCGGAACGCCGGGCCTAACCCGAACGCCGACCCCTGCACCACGGCGACGCCTTCGGTCTCCAGCAGTTCGGTGACGAAGTCCTCGTCGTTCGCAAGCACCTTGCCGGACGGCGAGGTCTTGCCGATGGTGCCGGCGCAAGACGGATAGACATAGAACGCGCCTTCAGGACGCGGGCATTCGATCCCCTTGGCCTGGTTCAGCATCGACACCACGAGGTCACGGCGTTCCTTGAACACCTTGTTGTGCACGGGGATGAAGTCCTGCGGACCGTTGAGCGCTTCGACCGACGCCCACTGCGCGATCGACGACGGGTTCGAGGTCGACTGCGACTGGATCGTCTGCATCGCCTTGATCAGCTCGGCCGGGCCGCCGGCATAGCCGATGCGCCAGCCGGTCATGCAATAGGCCTTGGAGACGCCGTTCACGGTCAGCGTACGGTCGTACAGTTTCGGTTCGACCTGCGCTGGCGTTGCGAACACGAAGTCGTCATAGACGAGGTGCTCGTACATGTCGTCGGTCATCACCCAGATCTGCGGGTGCTTCACCAGCACGTCGGTGATCGCCTTCAACTCGCTGCGCGAATAGGCGGCGCCGGTCGGATTCGACGGCGAGCACAAGATGATCCACTTGGTCTTCGCTGTGATCGCCTTTTCGAGATCCTCGGGCCGCAGCTTGAAGCCGCTCGAAGCCGGGCACACGACAGGCACGGATTCACCGCCGGCCAGCGCCACCATTTCCGGATAGCTCACCCAATACGGCGCGGGGATAATCACCTCGTCGCCGGGATTGATGGTCGCCATCAGCGCATTGTAGAGCACCTGCTTGCCGCCGGTGCCGACGATGATCTGGTTCGGCTTGTAGGTCAGGCCGTTCTCGCGCTGGAACTTGCCGATGATGGCTTCCTTCAGCTCGGGAATGCCGCCGACGTCGGTGTACTTGGTCTTGCCGGCCTCGATGGCGTGGATCGCCGCCAGCTTGATGTTGGCGGGGGTGTCGAAATCCGGCTCGCCGGCGCCAAGACCGATAACGTTGCGGCCCGCCGCTTTCAGCGCGCGTGCTTTATCCGTGACCGCGATCGTCGCGGACGGCTTCACACGGTCGAGCGCAGCGGACAGGAAGGGCATCGTTATCTCCTGGTTATCTTTTGATTGTCTCTTGGCAAACGTCGTGAATTCAAAGGATTCCACGAACTCTTTCTGATGGGATCGATGCACCCTAAGGCGCTGCGCGCTGCATCGCAAGAAGCTTGGCCGGATCACCCCAAACTTTAGAGAACGTTAAAGCGGGCTCGGTACGGTCGGAGCAATACCGGCGCAATATTCGGCAATTTCTGCAGCAAAATGACAAATATCTGGCAAGGGCTGCGATCGGGAGCGAGATCGGGCGAATGGCTGACGGCGGCGCGGATGCGCGCCTACGGCATGATCCTGCTTGGCCTCTCGGTCGCCGTGTTCGCCGGATGGATCGCGGCGTCCGACGGACTGATCGACCGCAACGGCCAGCCGATCGGCACCGACTTCTCCAACGTCTATGCCGCCGGCGCACTGACCTGGCAGGGCCGCTCGGCGGAGGCTTATTCGCCGCCGCTGCAGCACGCCGCCGAAAAGGCCGTGTTCGACGGCCGCGAAGTGCCGTTCTATGGCTGGCACTATCCGCCGTTCTTCCTTGCGATCGCCGTGATCGTCGCCGCCGTTCCCTATGCGTGGGGCCTTGCGATCTGGCTGATCGCAAGTTTTGCCGCCTACCTCGCCGCGATCCGCGCCATCCTGCCGCGCCCCGAGACCTGGCTGGCCGCATCGGCCTTTCCGGCTGTGTTCGTCAATGTCGGCCATGGCCAGAACGGGTTCCTCACCACGGCGCTGCTCGGCGGCGCCCTGCACTGGCTCGACCGACGACCGGCACTGGCGGGGGTCCTGATCGGGCTGCTCGCCTACAAGCCGCAATTCGGCGTGCTGATCCCGATCGCGCTGATCGCCGGCGGGCGCTGGCGCACCGTTGCTGCGGCGGCGATGACCGTTGCCGTGCTGATCGCGGTCAGCTTCTTCACGCTCGGCGGCGGCATCTGGCATGCCTTCATGGATTCGATGAACTTCACGCAGACGGTGGTGCTCGAACAGGGCGGCACCGGCTGGCAAAAAATCCAGTCGATCTTCTCGGCCGTACGCGCCTGGGGCGCGAGTGTGCCGCTGGCTTACGCGATGCAGGCCGCGCTGCTGGCGACGCTTGCCGCAAGCATGGCGTGGCTGTGGCACAGCGATGCCGCCTTCGAACTCAAGGCCGCCGCATTGGCCGTCGGCAGCCTGCTGGCGACGCCCTACGTGCTCGACTACGACCTCGTGGTGCTGGCGGTCGCGATCGCATTCCTGGCGCGATACGGGCTCAACCATGGATTCCGCAGTTTCGAGATCAGCCTGCTGGCCGCGGCCTGGATCGCGCCGCTGCTGTCGCGCAGCATCGCCGGCCTCACCACCATTCCGCTCGGGCTGATCGTGATGCTGGCCCTATATGCGTTCGTGTTGCGGCGCGCGGCGCTGGATCGGCTGGACGTGATAGCCGGCGCACCGCGAGTAGCGCAAGCGTGATCTGAATCGCCGGGGCCTCCGATAGAATCATTCTGCACGCGTGCAGTGCGGTAGAGGTTTTCGACTTTTTCCATTCCGCGGGTCTTGCGACGCATCCGTAACGGCATCATTGTTTAGCCGCGTTGTAGCGCGACAAGCCCGCCGCGCTTCAGACAGGGTTGCCCACCCCGCGTCATGCGTATCCTCGATCAAATGAAACCTTGAGACGATGTACAAACTCTATTCGATGCAGCGCTCCGGCAACAGCTACAAGGTCCGCCTTGCGCTGGCGCTGCTCAATGCGCCGTATCACGCCATCGAGGTCGACATCCTCAGCGGCGAAAGCCGCACGCCGGAATTTCTGGCGAAAAACCCGAGCGGACAGGTGCCGCTGTTGGAAGTCGCCGAAGGACGCCACCTTGCCGAGTCCAACGCCATCCTCTGGTATGTCTGCGGCGGCACCTCGCTGGCGCCGGAATCGCGGATCGAGCGCGCTGAAGCGCTGCAATGGATGTTCTTCGAACAGCACGCGCTGGAGCCCAATATCGGCGCCGCCTATTTCTGGCTGTCGCTGGTGAAGGGCGGCCGCGACCTGCAGACCCACGCGCTGGAAGACTGGATGGAGCGCGGCTATGCGGCGCTGCAGGTGATGGAAAACCATCTCAAGAGCCATGCCTACTTCGCCGCGGGACAGCTCACCGTCGCCGACATCGCGGTGTACGGCTACACCCACGTCGCCGACCGCTGCGACTACGATCTCGCTACCTTCCCCGCGATCCGCTCCTGGCTGCGGCGGGTGGAACAGACCCCCGGTTTCGTCGCCATGGACTGGCAGCCGGGGGCCGAGGTCGACGATACCGCCCGCATCGCCGCCGGCGCCTGACACTTCACATTCGCGCGAGGACGCCCTCAAAGGTTAACAACCGGGGGCAGCCGTTAACGCTTGCGGCGGTTCCACGTTTTTGGCGTGGGCAGCGCCGCAATGTTGCCGGCGGATTTTGCGAAATCTCCTGGCGTCGCGGGTGATTCGTCCCGCGTCTTGAAGGATTTGGACCAATGATACGGTCATCAGGCACGGTGGGCTTTGTGAGCCGCCATGCCCCCGTTGCTTCTTCCCGACTGACCAACGCCATCGCCGCTACGCTCGCGATCGGCGCACTGTCGTTGTGCCTTGTCGTCACGCTGACCGTGCTGTCGATCAGGGTCTCGATGGCGATGCCGATCCCGGTTTAGCCCGTCGGCTTTTTCCGTTTGCATCATTAAGTAAAGCGCGATGCCGGCATCGCGACGGACCCTGATGAAAACACCTGTCGGACTTGTGGCCGCAGCGCTCGCGGGTGCGATCCTGCTTGCGACCACGCTCCTGATCGTCAACGGCACGCGCGGCGAGAACCCCGATGCTGCCGCCCAGATGCAATCTCCCGCCGCGAAGTGACGCGGCTGTGAACGCGTGGGCGCCGGACTGCGACCAAGCCTTGGGTTTTCCAGTTTCGGCTCCCGGGTGACAGGTCGCACGCATGGACAGGCGCGAGTTTCTTTTGGCGCTGCCGGCAACCGCGCTGCCGTTCGCGATGACAACGTTTGCTCGTGCCGAATGCGGCGGACAGAGCGCGGCGAGCTTCGTCGAAACGCTCTACCAGAAGCAGGCGCGGCTGCAGGCGGCGGAGACTCCGCCCGGCGAGGCCGAATACCAGGCGTTGTTCTCGCGCCGCATGCGCAGGTTGATGCGCGCGCCGCGCCACTTTCCGAAAAACATGCTGATCGGGCGGGTGCTGAACGCGTTCTTCGGCTGGGGCGTCCTGCCGTTTGCCGAGATCGGGATCGGCAAGGTCGCCCTCATCGACGGCGACGATTCAGGTCCGGCCACCGTCCGCGTCGAGATCGAGCACCGCGGCGAACTACACAAAGTTCTCGTCCGCGTCGTCATCGAAAATGACGACTGGCGCATCGCCGATATTTCCTACGACAACGGCAAGAGCCTCGCCGCGCATTATCGCTCGATGACCCAGCGCTAGCTCGAAAATGCTATCATGACCATTTGTGGAAAATCAGGAACGCGCCGGCGGCGATGAAGGCAAAGCCCAAAGCGTGATTCCAGCCCAGCGGCTCCTTCAGATACAGCACCGAAAATCCGGCAAACACCACCAGCGTGATCACCTCCTGCATGGTCTTGAGCTGCGCCGCCGAATAGACCGCGCTGCCCCAACGGTTGGCCGGCACTGCCAGCCAGTACTCGAAGAACGCGATGCCCCAGCTCACCATGATCACCAGCGGCAGCGGGCTTTCCTTAAATTTCAGATGGCCGTACCAGGCAAAGGTCATGAACAGGTTGGAAGCAAACAGCATCAGGATCGGCAGGATGGTTGGAGAAATCGTCGGCATCACTTCTCTCTGAATGTTGCGGTGCAAATGCCCGGCGCTAACGACCAGACGCGGAAGCCGGTTCCATCCGCTTAGCATTTGATGTCAAAAACTGCGAAAGCCTGCAATATCCGGGCAACGCGATTTTAACAATGGCGCGCGAAAGCCCACCGCGATTGAAATGATCGGGCAGACTGGTCGCCTTACGGTTTGTCTGATGACAGCGGATAAGGCGCATGCAGCTCAACTGGCGCGCAATCTCGGGTCCCGCTTTGACGACGGCGACGGCGTTGACCGCCTTCACGGTCGACCGGCACTTCGTCGCCGTCCCCAATCCCGCACCGCTGTTCGTCTGCATCGTGGCGCTGGCCGCCTCGATCAGCGGCATCGCATCAAGCCTGATCTCCGCCCTCATTGCCGTCGTGGCATCCGCAGCGTTCTTTCTCGATCACCGCGCGGTGCCCGGCTACGACATCTCGGACCTGGCACGGATGGGAATGCTGGCAGCGACCGCGACCGGCACCGCCGTCATCACCGGATTGCTGCGGCAGAAGTGGATCGACGCGTTTGCGTGGGAGCAGAAGCATCACGCCACCGCGGCGCGGCTCTCGGCGGCGCTCGACCAGGTCGACATCGGCATCGTGCTGCTCGGCCCGGATACCCGCGCGGAATTCATCAACCGCGCCTTCCGCGACTATTTCAATCTCTCCGACCAGCAGGCCGACAGCAAGCCGCCCTTTATCGCGCTGATGTACCACGGCCGCGATACCGGCGCCTGGGAGCTGCCCGAGGACGAATTGGGCCACTTCATCGCCCGGCGCACCGAGGCGATGCGGGCCGGCAACTCCAAGCCGATCAATATCAATCTTACCAGCGGTGAGGTGCTGCGCTTCAGTTGCACCGCGCTGCCCGACGGCGGGCGCATGCTGAGCTACACGCCCATCACCGACCTCGTCCGTCACAGCGACGATCCCGGCAACGCCGAGTACTACCGCGCGCTGCGCGGCGGCGACCGCCGCCTTGCCCGGGAGTTGCGCGCGGCAGAGTGAGCACGGCGCACCAACGTGATTGATCCCGCTTCATCGCAACGATAGGAATGGTGCACCCGCGCGCTCTACGGCCGTCCGCGCGCCTTCCTCGAAACCAGGATCTTGCATGTCAGGCGATGTCACCATTCGCTCCGTCACCCGCCAGGACTACGCGCAATGGCTGCCGTTGTGGGACGGCTACAATGCGTTTTACGGCCGGTCCGGCGCGACCGCGTTGGCGCCTGACATCACGGCGATGACCTGGGCTCGTTTCTTTGACGGCTACGAGCCGGTGCACGCGCTGGTCGCCGACCGCGGCGGTGAGTTGCTTGGGCTGACGCATTATCTGTTTCACCGTTCGACGACGGCGATCGAACCGACTTGTTACCTGCAGGACCTGTTCACCAGCGCCGCCACGCGCGGCAAGGGCGTCGGCAGGGCACTGATCAAGGGCGTCTACGCGCAGGCAAAACTGGCGGGATCGGCGCGCGTCTACTGGCAGACGCATGAGACCAATCACACCGCGATGCTGCTTTACGACAAGGTCGCGGAGAAGTCCGGCTTCGTGGTCTACCGCCGGATTTTCTGATCCGTAGCGTTTTCGAGCGAAGGGGATGCCGGTTGGCGTCAAGAAAACGCGTCAAAACAAGAGATTTCGCGGCCTGTGGATAAGTCCTGATGTCACCGGCGCGTAACAAAGCCCGGCTAGGTTGCGCCTGCGTATGATCAGGCCCCCCGTCTCAGATCACGCGCCCCAAGCGGCCCCTGGTCAGTCGCCGCGTCTGACCGGGGCCGCATCTTTTTTCCGGATGCCCTTCTGCTGCATCCCTGCCCAGCGCTGATCACGGCGCGCTCGCACCTTGCGGGCGACGGGCGCGTGGGCCACGATATCGGCCCTTCTCGCGCCACCCCCACAGGATCGATCCATGCAAATTCGCAATCTCGGCGGCTCCGGCCTGCGCGTTTCCGCCGTCGGCCTCGGCTGCAACAATTTCGGCCAGCGCACCGACCTCGAAGCCTCGCGCAAGGTGATCCACAAGGCGATCGACCTCGGCATCACGCTGTTCGACACCGCCGACATCTATGCCGGCATGGGCGGCTCCGAGACCGTGCTTGGCCAGGTGCTCGGCGACCGCCGCAAGGACATCGTGCTGGCGACGAAATATTCCAAACCAATGAGCAATGACGGCACCAAGCAAGGCGCCTCGCGCCGCTACATCATGTCCGCCGTCGAAGCCAGCCTGACGCGGCTGAAGACCGACTACATCGATCTCTACCAGCAGCACGATTACGATCCGCTGACGCCGATCGAGGAAACCTTGCGCGCGCTCGACGATCTCGTGCGCCAGGGCAAGGTGCGCTACATCGGCAATTCGAATTTTCCGGCGTGGCGAATTGCCGAGGCTGAACTGATCGCGCGGCAGATGAACGTCGGCCGCTTCGTCTCCTGCCAGGACGAATACAGCCTCGTGGTGCGCGGCATTGAAAAGGATCTGTTGCCGGCAGCACAGGAATACAAACTGGGGCTGCTGCCGTTCTTCCCGCTGGCGAGCGGGTTGCTCACCGGCAAATACCAGCGCGGCGCGGCGGCTCCCGCCGACACCCGTTTCGCCAAGGCGCCGGTCCTGAAAGACCGCTACGTCACGCCGCGCAACGAGGACATCGTCGAAAAGCTGGAGGCCTTTGCGAAAGCGCGCGGCCACACCATGCTCGAACTCGCCTTCTCCTGGCTGGCGGCCCGCCCGCAAGTATCAAGCGTCATCGCCGGCGCCACCCGCGTCGAACAGGTCGAGCAGAACGTCAAAGCGATCGGCTGGGCGCTGAGCGCGGAGGAGATGGCGGAGATCGATACGATTACGAAGTGATCGGAGCGCTGCCTCTGCTCCCTCTCCCCGTTCTTCACGGGGAGAGGGTTGGGGTGAGGGGCTCTCTCAACGATTTCCGAACGCAGTGAGACTGGTACCCCCTCACCCGGATCGCATCTGCGATGCGATCCGACCTCTCCCCGCAAGCGGGGCGAGGTTGAAGAAGGCGACGAACGTTTATTTCGACAATTCAACGTGAATCATTGTCAGAACGCCGTCGATATTTCCAAGAACGTCGTTGTTCCAGAAACGAAGTACTCTGTACCCGTCCTCGGCCAAACGACGATCTCGTATTGCGTCCGCGGCGGACGCATTGTGCTGTCCGCCATCCGCTTCAATGATCAGGCGCTTCTCACGGCAACCGAAATCGCAAATATACTCGCCGATCGGTACCTGCCTGACGAACTTATGGCCGTCGATCTGCCTGTTACGAATTCGATTCCAGAGAACAGTTTCTGCGTCGGTCTGATTTACACGCAAACGTCGGGCAATCCGGGCAGCCTTTTCATTTTGACCGCGCATTAACCTGCCTCTTACCTAACCCTTTACTCAACCAATCCCTGCATCGGCTTCACCGCCGCGCTGTCCGGAAACACCGTCTCGGCCAGCACGCGCTCGGCCAAGCCGAACTGGTCGCGCAGCAATCCCTTCATCACTGCGCGCAGGTCCGTCGTCGGCGCCAGGTCGCGGCCCTGATAGAGACTGGCGAGTTTCAATCCCGGCCAGTCCGAAATAACCCGGCCGCCTTTCACTGCGCCGCCGGCGAGCAGCGCGATGGTGCCGGTGCCGTGGTCGGTCCCTTGGGTGCCGTTGATGCGCGCGGTGCGGCCGAATTCGGTCGCGACCACGACGACGGTTTCGCGCCAGCGCTCGCCAAGCCCGCTTTCGAATTCCGCCAGCGCGCCGTCGAGGCCACCGAGCAGTTGCGCCAGCCGGCCGACCGGGCCGCCTTCATTGGCATGCGTATCCCAGCCGTCGAAGGCGAGTGCGGCGATCCGCGGGCCGTCGTCGGCCGCCATCAGTTTCGCAGCACCGCGTGCCACCAGCCGCATCGCGCCGGCGCCGTTGGTGCCGGGCTTCGGCTTCATGTCGTCGCCTTGCGCCGCCTTGTCGAGCGCGAGGCCCTGCGTCAGCGCGGCCGCCAGCGCGGGATCGCGGTGGGCATAGAGCTCGGCGAGCCGCATCGCGGTATCGTCGGCGGCCTGCGGGACCGCGACCGGCGCCCAGCCGACGGTCGGCGCAGGTCCCCGTAGCACCAGCGGCGTGGTCGTGCCGACGCCGAGCGCGCTCATTACACGCTCACCCCTCGGCAAGGATTCCAGCGCGCGGTTGAGCCAGCCGGATTGCACGCGGCCGGGCCCGGCAAAGCCGCTTTCAAGCACGTCCTGTCCGTCGAAATGCGAGCGGTCGCGGTAGGACGTCGCCACCGCGTGAATCACCGCAGCCTTCCTGTCGCGATACATCCGCGCAAATTCAGGCATCGACGGATGCAGCGCGAAGAACGAATCCAGCGGCAAGGCCGCGTTGGGACCGCTGGCCGAAAGCGCGATCGCGCCGTGCAGTCCGGCATAGTCGGGATCGCCGATCGGCGCGACAGTGGCGAGGCCATCAAGCGCGCCGCGCAGGATGATGACCACCAGCCTGGGATCGCGCCCGTCGGCGGCACGCGCGAATTTCGGCAGGTAGGCCCAGGCCGCAAAGGAAGCGCCGCCGAGCAGCAGCGCGCGGCGCGATGTGACCAGACCTTCACAGCAATCGATTCTGGTTTCCATGGCCCTCATCTCCTCTGGAATTCCGGCGACATCAACAACAGCGCCAGCGCCTGCTGCCGTGATTCCGCGCGCTCGATGGCCCGCCGCGTCTCCTCGGAGGCCGCGTCCGCCGCGACAAGCTCCAGCAGATCGCGCGGATCGATGCCATCGGCGAGGCGCGCGGCGATCTGCGCGGAGATATCGAGCCGCAGCTTGATGCCTTCGGGCGCCGCCCAGGCCGCGTTGCTGTCGGGAAAGCCGTTCGGGCCGGCGGGAGCCCACAACGGCTGCCCCAGCACATTGAGGGCGCCGAGATAGCGGCCAGGATCGGCCGGCACTTGCGACAGCAGCCGGCCGCTCGCCAGCAGGAATTCGTAAGGCGAGCGCATCTTGATCAGCGGCGCCTGCCATGCCTCGTCGGAATCCAGCAACGCATTCGCCAGCGCCCTGAGGTCGCCGTCGGACTTGGCGAAGACATCCGTGAGCCGCGCCACCAAAGCCGGCGGCGGATCATCCGCCACAAAATGGCGCGCCAATTTGATGGCGATGAATTTCGAGGTCGACGGATGGCGCGCGATGTCCGAGAGCACCGCCTCGCCCTGCGCCACGCCGTTGGCCTCGTAGATCTTGCCCATCACGCGCTGCGCGCCCGGCTGGTGCGCATTGGCGTTGAACACGAAGGTGCCGGGCGTACCGAGTTGGCCTTGCCGTCCCGCGTACGTCCAGCCGGTGATGATCCGCGCCAGCGACGTCACGTCGTCCTGCGAATAGCCGCCGCCGACGCCGAGCGTATGCAGCTCCAAGATCTCGCGCGCGAGATTTTCGTTGAGGCCGCGGTTGCGGTTCTGCCCGGCGCGGGAGTCCGGACCGAGCGACTGCTGGTTGTCGAGAAAGAACAGCATCGCCGGATGCTGCTCGACCGCCTTCAGCATGTCGGCGAAGCGGCCGAGCACATGGGGCCGGATCGCCTCGCGCTCGAACGAGCCTGCCCACATCCGCGCCAGCCCGCCCTTGCCTGCGGAGATACAGAAATGATTGGACCAGAACACCACCAGCCGCTCGACGAAACCGCAATCGGCAACGGCGGCGCGTTGCAACCGCGCCAACGCCTCGGCGCGAAACGTCTTCTGGATGATGTTGAGCTGTTGCGGCGGCGGCTTTGGTGCATTGGGCTGCATCGCCTCGGCAGGCCTGGCTGAAGGATCGGCCATCGCCGCATTGGCGTTGTCGGCGGGCTTTGCCTGCGGCTCCTTGGCCGTGATGTCCATCGCGATCGTGTTGAGCGAAAGGTTCCGCCGCTGCGCGTCCGGCGGCGCCGGTGGCGCAGGCGATTCGGTCCCGGTGGCAGGCGCTGCCTTTGCCGCGGCGTCACGCGCCTGCTGGATTTCGAACTGATAGTCGAACACCGCCTTGCCGAGCGCAGGCGTCGACTGCAAGCCGGGCACTTCGAGCAGTGCGCCGTTGGGACGGAGGAGCTCGGCCTTGACGAAGCCGCGCGGATCGGAGGCCGCATTGACGAAATCGCCGGATGCGCCGCCCCGAGCGCCGAAACCGAAGCGATTGAGCGCAACGAGTGCGGCTTTCGAATCGCGGGCCATCGGGTTTCCCTTAATGTTTCCCTTGGGTGCTTAGCGGCGTATATTGGGGCGGACTATACCGCCGTTCGAGATGAACCCGAGATTAATTCCGATTAAGATGCGGCCGCATTCATGACAAATCGGACAGAAATTCAGCCCCCACGCCGCCTCGCCTGCGCCGGCTGCGGCGCAGAGTTCGGCTGCAATCTGTCGGGGCCGTGCTGGTGCATGGAGGAGGTTTACCGCCTGCCCTTTCCGTCGGATGGCGGCGATTGTCTGTGCCCGGATTGCCTGCGCAAGTCGGCCGCGAATTTTGCGAAGGCGACGCCTTCGTGACCGGCCCATGGAACGTCACCGCCGTCCTGCTCGACATGGACGGCACGCTGCTCGATACCGAGCGGGTCTATTTCGACAGCCTGGTCGCGGCGCTGCATGCCCACGGTTACACCGATGATGTCACAGCGCTCTGCCACGCGATGGTCGGCTTGCCCGGTCCGGAATGCGAGGCGATGCTGCACGCGCGCTATGGCAAAAATTTTCCGCTCGCCGACATCAACAAGGCCTTCATCGCAAGGCGGGATGAGAGTTTCGAGGCGGGACTGCCGTTGAAGTCAGGCGCGGTCGAACTGCTCGATGCGCTACGGGCGGCGGAATATCCGATGGCGATCGTCACCTCGTCGTCTCGGCGCACGGCGGACGCGCATTTGCGGCTCGCCGGAATCCACGACCGTTTCGAAGCGATCCTGACCCGCGACGACGTCATCAAGGGCAAGCCGAGCCCCGATCTCTATCTGCTGGCGGCGTCGCGATTTGGCGTAGCGCCGGAATCCTGCGTGGCGGTGGAGGACTCCAATCATGGTGTGACCGCGGCGCTTGCCGCGGGCGCGATCACGATCATGGTGCCTGACATGGTGCCGCCAACCGAGACGTCGCGCGCCAACTGTGCTGCTGTGGTGCCCGACCTCGGCGCGGTGCTCGCGATGCTGCGAAAAAGGTGCGGGTTCTAACGCGCCTTCCGCGCGGCCGGCTTTGCGCGCGACGGAAGCGCAGCTTTTATCAGCCCATGCGCCGCTTGACCGGCGGTCTCCATATAACCGGGATCGCGGTGCAGCAGCACGACAGCAAAGGAGCCGTCGAGCAGCAGCAGGATCTGGCGCGCCAGCGTGGAGGCTTCAGTGATCCCGGCGGATGCAAACGTCTCGCGCAGCCACTCCTCGAACTTCTTCTTGTGCGCGGCGCCGATCTTCATCGCGGGATGGCCGGGCATGTTGGCGAGTTCCGCCGAGGTGCGCAGGAAGCCGCAGCCCTTCCATTTGGGATGCCGTGCAGAGCGGGCAAGATGGCGAAAGATCCGCTCGACCTGGGCCGGCAAGCCGTCGTCGGCTTCGGCGAACCACTGCCTGAACAGCGCCAGATTGGGCTGGTCGCGGGCAGCGAGATAGGCCGCCACGAGGTCGTCCTTGCTCCGGAAATGATAATACAGCGTGCGCTTGGTGAGCCCGGCCTTCGCAGCCACCGCGTCGACGCTGACGCCTCTGATGCCGTCATTATAGAACAGCGCGCTCGCCGCCGAGATGATGCGCTCGCGTGTCGGAATTCCGGGTTTTGCCATGATCGTCATGTATACTGCCCAGTGAATATACACAATGCGGGACGGCTCCTAGGGTGCACGCAAGCACTAACACCTTCGGAGACCCCTGATGTCCGACGCCGTACTGCTCGAAATCGCCGGCGGGATCGCACTGATCACGCTGAACCGGCCCGACAAGCTCAACGCGCTCAGCTATGGTTTGATCGACCGCCTGATGGCAGCGCTGGACACGATCGAGACCGACGCCGCCGCGCGCGTCGTGGTGCTGACCGGCGCCGGCGAACGGGCATTTTCCGCGGGCGCCGACATTCACGAATTTTCCGGCAGCGTTCGCCAGGGTGTGAATACCGCCGTGCGCGACTTCGTCCGGCGTGGACAGGCCATGACCGCGCGCCTCGAAGCGTTCAAAAAGCCCGTGATCGCCGCCGTCAATGGCATCGCCTTCGGCGGCGGCTGCGAGATCACCGAGGCCGTGCATCTCGCCATCGCCAGCGAGCGGGCGTCCTTCGCCAAGCCGGAAATCAATCTGGCGATGCCGCCGACCTTCGGCGGCACCCAGCGGCTGCCGCGGCTCGCCGGGCGCAAGCGCGCGCTCGAACTGCTCTTGACCGGCGACCCCTTTTCGCCTGCCCGAGCGCTCGAAATCGGACTCGTCAATAAAGTCGTGCCGCATGACGAATTGCTGCCGGCGGCGCGCGAACTGGCCGGCCGCATCATGCGGCACTCGCCGCTCGCGGTTGGCGCCATCATCACCGCCGTGACCCGCGGATTGAACATGGCTATCGGCGAAGGGCTGCAGGTCGAAAGCGAGCAGTTTGCCGCCGTCGTGCCGACCGGCGACCTCGCCGAGGGCCTCGCCGCATGGGCCGAGCGCCGGCGGCCAAGCTATGCCGGCCGCTGAATCCGCACCGCATCCGATCAAATTTAACTTGAAAATTTTCCGATCCGTTTACGATCGCATTACGCCCTGGGGCAGGCGAAGGCCGGCGGTTGCCGGTCCATTAACGGGTTGCATATAGATTACGGAAGCATCTTTGGGTGAGCCAGTTCGATGAACCGTATCTACGTCTATGTGGCCATAGCCTTTGTGGTCTCGTTCGCCGGCGTATCATGGGCCGCGCGCGGCTTTCCCGTCGGCACGGGTTCGCAGCAGATGGCGCTCGTCACGCCGTCCGACCAAGGCGCAAAGAATGCCGGACACGGCCCGTCGCTCGACACGATAAAGCAGGATGCGCTGCAAGCGGCCACCGGCTTTGCGCTGTCGCCGTGCGACAGCACCATGAAGCAAAATTTCGTCGAGGCACTCTCGGCCTATGTTCGCGCCTGGCAGACCAAGTTGGACTTGTCCTAGGCCCGCGAACTTGCTGATCCTGTGCAGCAGCAAAACGCTGAACGCCGCGGTCGAAGCCTTTTCGACGCCGCTCGATCTGCGCGTCGCGGCGGCCGTCGCGCAGGCCTTCAGCCAGCCCGGGATCACGAGTGCGGATTTTTCGGAGATCGATTCGCTACGACATGCTTCGCTTCGGCGGCCCCGCACTGCAGCCTGGATATTCGCCGGTCTGCGAACCCGGCAACGCGCTGAGCACACAGCGGCTCCGGCGATCGGTCAATCGTTGAGGCGCTGACGATCAGCGACAGCCCGACTGTACTTCAACAGCGCAAATCGAGAATCGCGACCTTACTCCGCCGGCCCTGCGAACAGCAGCAGATTGCCGTCGGGATCCCGCACGATGAAATCCCGCGCACCCCAGGGCTGCCGCTTGAGCGTCTGAAAGAACGCAGCGCCGGCGGACTGGAACTCGAGAAAGAGCAGTCTGATCTCTTCCGCCGTTGCGACGGTGAACGATGCGGCCAGCAACTCCTCACGATCGCGCAGTCCGGCGTCGATCAACGGCTGCGCGACACATCGCAGGTTCAGCCGCGCACCATCGCGCATGACCTGCGCATAGAACGGCGGCTCGCCATAGGTGAACGCGACGGCGAAGCCGAGCTTGTTCGCGAAGAAATCGCAGGACGATTTGATATCGGCGACGAACAACTGCGGTTCGGCGGCGGTGATGACGGCCTTGGCGGAAATGGCGTCTGCCATGAAGCGCCTCCCTACGGGTGGTACTAGCCGTCATTGCGAGGAGCGCAAGCGACGAAGCAATCCACACTTCCTTTGTCGCTATGGATTGCTTCGCTTCGCTCGCAATGACGAAACCGACGCGCCAGTGCCCTACTTCACCACGGCCGCTGTTTGCCCGAACAGCATCTTGCGCTCTTCCTCGGTGCTGATGGCGGGCTGGCCGAAATTCGGGTTGACCTCTTTTGCCTTCGCATAGGCGCGCACGGTTGCCGGTCGTGCGCCGATGGTTTCCATCCAGCGCTTGACGTGCGGGAAGTCGTCGATGTTCTGACCCTGGTTCTTGTAAGGCACGATCCACGGATAGGCCGCCATATCGGCGATCGAATAGTCGCCGGCGATGAATGCGCGGTCTGCCAGGCGCTTGTTGAGTACGCCATAGAGCCGGTTGGTCTCGTTCACATAGCGGTCGATGGCGTATTGCAGTTTTTCCTGGGCGTAGTTGCGGAAATGGTGGTTCTGGCCGGCCATCGGGCCGAGCCCGCCCATCTGCCAGAACGTCCACTGGATCGCGTCGTAGCGGCCGTAGAGATCGGCCGGCAGAAATTTTCCGGTCTTCTCCGCCAGATACAACAGCATCGCGCCGGACTCGAAAATCGAGATCGGCTTGCCGCCGCCCTTCGGCGCGTGATCGACCATCGCCGGAATGCGATTGTTGGGCGAGATCGCCAGAAACTCCGGCTTGAACTGATCACCCTTGCCGATGACGACCGGGAAAATCTTGTACTCCAGTCCGGTCTCTTCGAGGAAGATCGTTATCTTGTGGCCATTCGGCGTGGTCCAGTAATGGAGATCGATCATGAGCGGTCTCGTCCCTGCATCAAAATTGAAGCGCATCTCGAATTGGATGCGGATGCATGAATGTGAGCCGGGTGACGCCCACGAGTCAATGGCAGTGGGATGACAGCGCGCGAATGTGATGACAGGCTGCGAGCGTGCATTGAGGCTGCTCGGATTTGGGCCTAAGCTCGTTTGCGGATTTAACGCGGAACTATTGGGGAGGCATTCGATGACCAAGGATCTAGCCCGCCGCGATTTTCTGAAAGCTTCCGCCGTCTTTGCCGGAGCTGCCGCCGCAAGCGCCTTCTCGTGCGTCGAGATCGCCAGCGCCGCACCGATCCAGGTGCCGACGGTCGACAAGCTCTCGATCAAGGTGGTGGTCGATTCCAGCTTCGACCAGTTCTTCCGTCCCAAGCAGGCCAATGGCGTCTCGATCACGCCGCTGCCACGAGGCGGCGATTATCGAAAGCCAGTACACAGTGAATGGGGCCTGTCGCTGTGGCTGGAATTGCAGCTTGCCAGCGAACAACGCACGCTGATGCTGGACTACGGCTATACACCGGAGGTTCTGATCAACAACATGGAACTGGTCGGGGCCGATCCTTCCAAGATCGACGCGCTGATCGTCAGCCACGGGCATTACGATCACTTCGGCGGCCTGCTCGGCTTCCTCGACAGGTTCCGCGACAAGCTTCCGGCCGAGGTCAAGCTTTACGCCGGCGGCGAGGACAATTTCTGCCATCGCGTCAACGCCACGCCCACCAAAGGCCAGTTCACCGATTTCGGCGCGCTCGACCGCCGACAGCTCGCCTCGCAGAAGGTCACGACCGTGCTATGCGAGACGCCGACCGTGATCGCAGGCCACGCCTTCACGACCGGCAAGATCACCCGCCGCAGCGGGGAGCGCGTGCTGCCGCAGACCTGGGTCGAGTTCGGCATCAAGGACGGACTTGGCTGCAACATCGGGCACTACCTGCCGGCCGAGATGGAAGGCAAGATCGTGCCCGATGAGCACATCCACGAACACGCGACCTGCTTCAACGTCCGCGACATGGGCCTCGTGGTGATCTCCTCCTGCGGCCATGTCGGTATCGTCAATTCGGTGAAGCAGGCGCAGGAAGTTTCAGGGATCCAGAAAGTTCACGCCATCGTCGGCGGCTTTCATCTGGGGCCTGCGCCGGCCGACTATCTCAAGCAGGTGGTCAGCGAGATCAAGGCGCTCGAGCCCGATGTGCTGATCCCGATGCATTGCAGCGGGCTCAATTTCGTCCAGGAGGCGACCGCGCAGATGGGCGACAAGGTGCTGGTCACCACGACAGGCAGCCGCCTCACGTTTGGAATATGATCTTTCGTGTCGCCCTCGTTCTTTGGTTGACGCTGGCGCCCGCGTTCGCCGGTGAAGCCCTCGCACGCTCGCCGGCCGAGATCATGGACATCCTGATGTGGAATCGGGAGCCGGTCGGCGGTCCCTTTGAACTCACCGACCACACCGGAAAGCCGCGCACAGAGCGCGACTTTCGCGGAAAGCTGATGCTGGTCTATTTCGGTTTCACTTTTTGCCCCGACATCTGCCCGACCGACCTGCAGGCGATCGGGCAAACGCTCGACAAGCTCGGCCCCGAGGGCGACAGCGTGCAGCCGATCTTCATTACCATCGATCCCGAGCGCGACACCGCGCAGCATCTTGCCGAATATGTGCCTATGTTCCATCCGCGCCTGATCGGCCTCACCGGCAGCGCGGATGCCATCCGCAAGGCCGCCGATGCCTACAAGGTCTATTACGCCAGGGTCGATCCGCCCAAGGAGACCGATGGATACTACACCGTCGACCACACTGCCTTCATCTATCTGATGGATCGCGACGGAAATTATCTCGGCTTCTTCCCGCCGGGCACCACAGCGGACCGGATGGTCGAGATCATCCGGCCGCGACTTGCCGAGCCGGCGCGGTAAGCAACGTCTTACGGCGCGCGCGTGAGCGTGACGGTTTTGGTCTCGATCTTCTGCAGATTGTGTTCCATGGCGCGGACGGTGGTGACGGTTTTGTCGGTGATCTTGCGCGTCATGCCGTCCTCGACCTCGAACACCTCGCGTTCGTCCAGCGTCAGCACCATCTGTTTGACGAGGCTGTCGATCTGTTCGGGCTTGATGCTGCCGCCGGCCGCCGCCATCAGTTTCTTGCTGAGGGACTGCGTAAAGTCCTTCATCGACGCCGTGTCGTAGGCCGTGGTCTTGACGTATACGCGCCTGCCCGTCGTGCTGCCGGCTTCGGTCAATTCGAATGCCTCGCTCGACTTCAGTGTGCCGTTTTCGCCGAGGGGGTTGTTGGCTACGAGCGACGAGCGCCGGACATCACCGCGCCGCATGCCGGTATTTTGCGCCCGGGCGAACGCAGGCAATTCGTCGACATAGGCTTCGGCGGCATGGTCGGCATCGACTTCGATCAGTCCACTCATCATCTGCTTGATGACGGCGGCCACTTGCGGCTTGTCCCGGAACGGCGCGGCGATACCGTCGACCATGTTGCGCAATGCGGCCTTGGCCTCGTCGAGATTGTCGACACGGACAGGTTTACCCGCGAGATCGGTGGTGGCGTGGACCGGAACGTTCTCCAGCGCCTTCATCGCCGAGCGCATCACCGGCGCCGACGGATCGTTACCTTCGATTGAAGCTCCCCGGTTGACATAGGTAATCCGGAATCCGTCCGGCAGCTTCGCGTCGACGGTCATTTCGGCGCGGACCTTGGTCAGCGACGATCGCGGGCCTTCCGGCCTTGTATCGTCACTCTGGATTTCGGTCGCGATGATCCATTTGCTCCCGACCGGCGGATTATGCGGCTGCTCGACCGCGTCGGCGACGCAGCCCTGTGCCGCGCAAAGCGATGCCAACGCTGCGATGAAGCAAGCGACGCGAATGCGCCAGTCCCGGTCTGTCATGCGGCCCTCCGGTCCTTGGTGGCGGGCTCGCGGCGACAGGTTCAAATCGCGTGGCGGCGAATTTGCTCAGCCCGCGCGGCCGTGCTCGCGCAGAAACCTCGCGCCGCCCTCGGTCACCGCGACCCGCAACCCTTCCACGGTCGGCCGCCGCGCGACATAACCGCGATCGATCGCATCCTCCCAGATCGTCAACCGCGGGCATGAAGTGCGCCAGGTCTCGATCACGTCCGCATAAAGTCTCGGCTCGCGCGCGACCCATTCGACGAGGTCGAGCACCAGCGGGTCTGACGGGTCGGTCATCGGATATCTCCTTGCTCGGAAAGACCAGATATCAGAGGGCAAAGGCGCTGGTGCGCGACACCAGCAGCCAGCCGCCATAGAGGATGTAATAGCCCGCGACCGTCGTGATCAGCCGGTTCGCCCAGGTGCGAAATTGCGCATCGCTCATCGCTTCCAGGATTCGCCGCGCCAGCGTGGTGCCGAGCATCGAGGCCGCGATCGCGACGCCCGCCAGCACCGGGTCGAGCGTGGCGGCCTGGTCGATGATACCGCCGAAATAGACCAGTTTGGTGAAATGGCTGGCGACCTGGCAGGTCGCCTTGGTGGCGACGATCTCGCGGCGGCCGAAATTGCCGCCAAGAAAGAAGGTGTCCAGCAGCGGACCGGAGACGCCGGTCATCAGCATCAATCCCATGCAGATGGTGCCGTAGAGCGTGCCCTGCCAGATGCTGTCTGGATTTGGCTTGATGTCCTTGGGCATCATTCGCGCCATGAACGGCGTTATGCCCAGCAGCAGCAGCGCGACCGGCTTGTCCGGCACGTAGCGGGTGAGCGACCACAGGCCGAGCGCGACCGCGCAGCCGATCAGATAGACCGACACCGGCCGCCACTTGATATGCGCCCGCCACAGGAAGGCGCGCCAGCCGTTCGACGACATCTGCGTGATCGCATGCAGCACCATTGCGGTGGGCAGCGGCATGAAGGTCAGGAGCACGCCGATCAGGATCATGCCGCCGGCCATGCCGAACAGGCCCGACAGAAATGCTGTCGCGACCATCAGCAGGCCCAGCGCGGCGATCAGAAGCGGCGTCATTGGATCGATTCTCCAGCCTTTTATTTGTGACGCGCTTGGACGGATCGTGCAAACCGAGTTATCTTGCCCTGGCATCAGTTTTCCTGAGGGTTCAGTGCGACGCCTGCTCTTTCTCAACGGCATCAAGGCATTCGAGGCGGCGGCGCGCAGCGGCAGCTTTGCCGCGGCGGGCCAGGAGCTGAACGTGTCGGCGGCCGCGGTCAGCCGGATGGTGCATCTGCTGGAGGAACGCCTCGGCGTCGCGCTGTTCGAGCGCAAGGCCAATCGGCTGGAGACCACGGCGGCGGGGCGTGCCTATCAGAGCGGGCTGACGCCGATCTTCGACGCGTTGGCGAGCCTGACCGCGCAGGTGACGGCGCCGTCAGGCGCGCGGGTGCTGACCATCGGCGTCGGGCCGACCTTTGCGATGCGCTGGTTCATCCCGCGGCTGGTGGACTTCCGCAAACAGGAACCCGACATCGAGGTGCGCATCACCACCGGCGGCGCGGCAGCGCCCTTCGGCGACGACTGGAGCTGCGGCATCAAGCTCGGCCATGGCGAATGGCCGGGCCTGATCGCCGAGCCCTTGTTCGCGGCCGACCTGACGCCGGTCTGCGCGCCCCGGCTGGCCAACGGGCTGAAGCGCCCGGGCGATCTCAAAGGCCCGACATTGCTGAGGGTCGCGCATTCGCCTGATGATTGGCCGTCATGGCTGAAGGCCGCAGGTGTCGCACGCGTCACGGCGCGCGGGCCGGAGTTTCAGTTCTACGGCCAGGCGCTGCAGGCTACGGTCGACGGGCTCGGCATCGCGATGGGCATCCGCCCCTATATCGACGACGACCTTGCCGCCGGACGGCTGGTCGCGCCGTTTGCAGTCAGCGTGCCCAAGGGCATGCGCTGGTATCTGGTCTATCGCGGCATCCGCACCGAGCAGCGCGACTTTGCCGCGTTCCGGCGCTGGATCATCCGCGCCGCAGCGGAGCCGGCCGCGCGCCGCAAGGGCGCGCGCCATGCCGGTTGAGCGGATTGAGACGCTGGTGATCGGCGGCGGTCAGGCTGGCCTCGTGATGAGCCACCGGCTCAAGCAGCGCGGACTTTCGCACCTGGTGCTGGAGCGGGCGCGAGTTGCCGAACGCTGGCGCAGCGAGCGCTGGGACGGTCTCGCGTTTCAGTTTCCGAACTGGTCGGTGCGGTTGCCGGATTTTCCGTTTCCGCACACCGAGCCTGATGCGTTCGCGTCGACCGACGCGATTGTGAAGTTCATCGACGCCTATGCAATGTTCGTCGCACCGCCGATCCGCTGCGGCGTCGAGGTGACGCGGCTGCGGCAGCGCGATGGCGCTCAAGGCTTCATCGCCGAGATTGCGGACGGCACGATCGAAGCGAACAATGTCGTCGTCGCCACCGGCCCCTATCAGCGCGCGCTGATTCCAGACCTGCTGCGCGACCATCAGGTATTTCAGGTCCATGCCTCGAAATACCGGAATCCCGAACAGCTTCCATCCGGTGCGGTGCTGGTGGTCGGCGCCGGCGCGTCGGGCGCGCAGATTGCCGAGGAATTGTTGCGCGCCGGCCGCCGGGTCTATCTCTCGGTCGGACGGCATCGCCGGCTGCCGCGCCGTTATCGCGGTCGCGACCTGATCTGGTGGCTCGCCGAGATGGGCATCGACCAGACCCCGACCGCGCAGCGCGGGGCCTCGGCATTGGGACCGGTGATCTCGGGCGCCTATGGCGGCCAGACCATCGACTTCCGCAACTACGCTGCTGGAGGCATGACGCTGATTGGACATTTGAACGCCGCACGCGATGGCGTGATCGAGATCGCGCCCGGTCTTGCCCAAAGCCTCGCCGACGGCGACCTCGTCTACGCAACCTTCCTCAACATGGTGGACGGCTTTGTCAAACTGCGCGGTCTGGATTTGCCGGAAGAACCCGGCGCCCGTGTGTCGCTGGCCGACCCGCTTTGCGTCACCGAACCACTCGCGCGGCTCGATCTCGCGGCGAACAGCATCGGCGCGGTGATCTGGGCCACCGGCTACGGCCTCGATTTCGGCTGGATCGATATCCCGGTGAAAGATGTCAACGGCGAGCCGGTTCATCGCGACGGGATCACCGATGTACCCGGCCTGTATTTCCTCGGCCTGCCGTGGCTGTCGAAGATGAATTCCTCGTTCCTGTCAGGTGTCGGCGACGATGCGGCCGTGCTCGCCGATCACATCGTAGCGCGCGGCTGAAGGGCTCCGCTTCAAGATGCCGGCGGTGAGTTGCCGTCGGAGAAAATTCCGGCCGCCGACAGGGCGATGCGCACCATGCGCGCCAGATCCAGCTTGCGATACGGCTTCGCCAGCAGCAGCACGCCGGAATCCAGCCGGCCATGGTGGATGATGGCATTTTCGGTATAGCCCGACGTAAACAACACTTTCAGCGCCGGGCGTCGCTGCGCCATCTCGGCGGCGAGCTGCCGGCCGTTCAGGCCGGGCATGATGACGTCGGTGAACAGCAGGTCGAATGCGGCGCCGCCATCGGCGATCGCCAGCGCCTCGGCGCCGTTCGCCGCCGACAGCGTCTTGTAACCGAGGCTCTGCAGCTGCGTGTTGACGTAGCTGCGCACCAGCGGATCGTCCTCGACCACCAGGATGGTTTCGTTGCCGCCTTCCAGTTCCGCGCTCAGCGGCGCTGTCGCGACCTGTTCCGGCGACACCCCCGCCTGCGGCAGATAGAGTTTGAAGGTCGTGCCGAACCCTTCCTCGCTGTAGACCTTGATGTGGCCGTCGGATTGCTTGACGAAGCCGTAGACCATGCTCAAGCCCGAGGCCCGTTCCCCTGCCGACCTCCTTGGTCGAGAAGAACGGATCGAACACCCGGTCGCGGATCGCCTCGGGAATACCGACGCCGGTATCGCTGACCGCGATCATCACGTAATTGCCGGGGCGAACGTCGCCGTTGTCGGCGGCATAGCTCTCGTCGAGAATGACGTTCCTGGTTTCGAGCGTCAGCTTGCCGCCGGCGGGCATCGCGTCGCGGGCGTTGATCGCCAGATTGAGCAGCGCCGAGCTGAGCTGGCCCGGGTCGACCAGCGCGGCCCAGATCGAATCCGCCAGCATCGATTCGATTTCGATGTGCTCGCCCAGCGTCGGCCGCATCAGCTTCGCCGATTCGACGATCAGCCGGTTGACGTCGGTATCGCGCGGCTGCAGCGGCTGCTTGCGCGCAAAGGCAAGCAGATGCGCGGTGAGTTCGGCGCCGCGATCGGCCGCCTCGCTGATCAGCCTGGTGATCGCCACCAGATCGGGCCGGTCGGCAACTTCCTCCGCCAGGATTTCGATGGTGCCGGTGATGACGGTCAGCACATTGTTGAAGTCATGCGCGATGCCGCCGGTCAGCTGGCCGACGGCCTCCATCTTCTGGGCCTGCCGCAACTGCTCGTCGGCCGCGATCTTCTGCGTCATATCCCGGATGAAGGCGTTGACCACATAGCCGCTGCGGCGGCGAAGCGCCTTCAGCGACACTTCGATCTTGACCGGATGTCCGTCCTTGCGGATGGCGTCGGTCTCAAAGCGTTCGCCGGCGGCCGCGTTCTGCTCGTCGCGCAGCAGTTGCTCCCGCATTTGCTTTCGGTGCGGCTGCACCTCTTCCGACAGCAGCAGGCCGATCAACTGCTTGCCCAGCACCTCCTGCCGTGACCATCCGAAGATCGCCTCGGCCGTGGGATTCCATTCGAGAATGTCACCGGCCTCGTCGGTCTGGATAAAGGCGTCAAGCGAATTGGCGATGACGTCCCGCGCCATCTGCTCGCTTTCAAGCAGCGCTGTGGTCTTGGCGCGGAACTCGGCGGCCATGTCGGCGAAGGCCGTCGCCAGCACGCCGATCTCGTGGCCGCCTCCGGCCGGCAGCGCGACGGTCTCGCCGCGGGAAAATCCTTCGACCACCTTGGTCATCTGCACCAGCGGCCGGGTCAGCGAGCGGGCGACGAGGATTGCGCAGCAGGAAGGCGCAAAAGGCCGCGGCAAGGCCTGCGATCAGGCTGGAGTCGCGAACCGCGATGGTCGCTGCCATCAGTTCCGCATAGGGCAGCGCCTCGATCACGGCAATGCGCGGACCTTCCGCGAGCCTCAGGCTCACGATCCCGACCCCGAAGCGGTGGCCGGTCCGGTCCTCCACCACGCGAGGCGCCGCGGCGCCGGCCGCAAGGATCTCGGCAAAATCCGGAAAGTCATCCTGGATACGCGCAGGCCTGGCAAATTCGAACCCGAATTCGCGGCCGGGATCGGGATGCAGGAGATAGTCACCCTGGTCGTTGACGACGTAGCCCTGGCGACCGCCATTGGCGGCCGTGCGAATCCGCGCGAAGGCCGGCCGCATGTCGACATTGATGATCACGATGCCAAACGGCCGCCCGTCGGGCGCGTAGAGCGGCGTGGCAACGCGCAGCACCGGGACGTGCGGCGTTTCGATGGCGCCATTTTCCTGATTGAGTTCGACCGGGGAGACATAGACCTCGCCTGCCGGCAACCGGATGGTCTCCTTGAAGGCGGGACGATCGGCCTTGCGCTGCAATTCGTCTGTCCGGAACCGTGCGTGGCGCGCCTCCCGGTCCGGAACGATCGACCCGCACCAGTTCGCGCCCGCCATCCTCGACCCCGATGTAGCGAAACTCGTAATAGTTCGGCTTGGAGGCCAGCTCCGCCTCGAAACGCTGTCCGAGGCGTCGCCGCAGCTCCGCCTCGTGGGCTGCCGCCGCCGGATCGTTGCTCCGGTTGAGGTGCGCATTCATGATGTCGATGGCCGCGACGGCGGAGCGAAAGCCGATCACGTCGGCGCGGGCGCCCCGGACCGAGGCCGCAAGCTCGCTGCCGAGCAGTTCGGCGTGGGTCTGAAGCCGATCCAGCGCCCGGGGCTGGGCCACCGCCGCGGTGTTGCGGTAGGTCAACACCCCGACCGCTGTCGTCGCCAGCAGCACCAAGGCGACCATCGCCATCGTCAAACGCGTCGACAACCTCATGGATTGCCCTCTGATGTACCGAATCCGCCGTTCGTACACCCGGCCGCGCCAAGCTGGACGATGCCCTGCTCGATGTCAGCCCCAACGCAGGAGCCGGTCAACCCCCTATCGGTCGCCCGCTTCGCCAGATCAAACGCGGTTGGGCAGGTTGGTCACGCCACCGCATGGCCGACCGGCCGGGGCGACGGCGCTGATCATATTGTCGCCGGTCGCCGATTTCCGCCGTGCTTGCGCCCTGCTTCCGACCGAAAAACTGCGCGAGATGTGAACTCGTTCACACCGGCTTTGACCGCACCGTGTTTGTCTGGTTGCGGGAAAAATCCGGGAGATGCGCCATGATCTATGGCGGCTTTGAAATTCAGTCGTTCGAAGCGGGGAGAGGGCTATGGCACGCCAGGATTCAACGGGCCGATCTGGAACCGGTCGTCATCGATGGCCTGTCGTTTCCGATGCTCGAAGTCGGCTTCGCCTGGTCGGATCCGGAGGCGGCGATCGAGGACGCCAAAGCCCATATCGATCGCTTCAAGCCGCGGTTCGCGCCGGACCCGCGCTAGGCGCTCCGCCAACGGCCGCGGTGATGTCGAAAACCGTAGCCGCAGCGGCGGTGCAGCCTTCCAGGCTGACCAACTGCCCGGATTGCGAGGCTGATCTGGCGGTGCTGCGCATCATTCCCGGCCGCGCCGGCGCGGAATACTGGACCATGCGATGCACCCGATGCGGCGGGATTCATCTCGACATCGTCAAGGCGAGCGAGGTCACGGGCTCGGACGATCTGCGGGCCTGACAAGCTCCGGCAAATCCGTTACTCGATCCGCTGGCCCGTGACCTGCCACGGCCCCGGATTGAGCACGAGGCTGGTTGTCTTGCCGCTCCCGTCGCCCACGAACGCAAGGCGCGTATGGTCGCCGCCATCGACGAAGAACGCGTTGTGCGATGTCGGGACGACCGCGACCGCGACACCTTTCTCGAAATCGAGCAACGGAAGCGCGCCGCTGGCTTCGACCAGAAGTCTGCCGTCCTTGACCGCGACCTGCAGATCGGCCGCGCCTTGCACCCGGACCCGGGCGCGCACCAGCGGCATTTCAATCGGCCCGTCCTGTCCCTTGCGCGCAATCCTCAGGCGGATTTTGGTATCGACCGGCCCGCGCATCTTCTCGACCGCCTCGCTGAGCGAGAGGCCCTGAACCGCCGCGTCGTCGAGATGGGTGATGATGTCCCCTGACAGGATGCCGGCTTTGGCGGCGGGCATGCCGGGAATCGGTGACTTCACTTTGAGAAGCCCCTGCTCGATCGCGACATTGACGCCGAGCCCGCCGAACTCGGCCGGCACCTGCACGTCGCGCGAACTGATCGAGGTGAACGAATAGGTGCCTGCGTAGGCCGCGAGCGCGGCCGCGTCGATCGTCATCGGTGTCGCGGCCGATGCTGCCGCGCTCTGGCCGGGAATGCCGAAGGCGCCATAGCTGAGATTGCGAAATCCCCGCAGGAAAGGCAGGCTGGTGTTAGGCTTGGCGTCGATCATTTGCACGGCGACCAGTTGCTCCGCCGGGTCGACCCAGAACCAGGTGCCCGAGGTACCCATCCAGCTAAAACTGCCGACCGATCCGGGCACCGTGCTCCACGCCGCATCGCTGCGAATGGCGAAACCAAGCCCCCAGGTCGTGCCGGCCTGCGGCCCGACGAGGCCGCTGACATAGCCGGCGAAGCGGATACCGGACGGCAGCGCATTCGTGGTCATCAGCTTGACCATCTCGGGCGAAAGGATGCGGACGCCATCGAGTTCGCCGCCGTTGAGCAGCATCTGGCCGAAGCGCAGATAATCCGATGCCGTCGACACCAGTCCGCCATCGCCGGCGAACAGTTTTGTCGGCGTGGTGACATCGGCCAGCACGCTGTCCGGTGGCCCCAGCCGGCCGCCGGCGGGCCCGGCTGGCGGTTCGACGAAGCGGGAGAGCTTGGCCGGCGGCACATAGAAGCCGGTGTCGATCATGTTCAGCGGTCCGAACAGGCGTGTCTGCAGGAACTGATCCAAAGGCTGACCGGATACCACCTCGATCACACGCGAGAGCACGCCGACGGAAATGCCGTAGTCCCAGACCTCGCCCGGCTGATGCGCCAGCGGCAGCTTGGCGAGGGCTGCGACGAAATCGGCGAGGGTCTTGTCGCGGCGGTACACACCGTTCGGGCCGTAGAGACCCTTGTATAATTGGCTCACCATCGTGTCATCGACGCCATAGACCAGGCCAGCGGTGTGGCGCAGCAGGTCCTCGACCGTCATCGGACGCTTCTGCGGCTCGAGCGAAAGCTTGCGTTGTCCGCCGGCCGGGTCGGTGGTCTCGACGCCGACCATCACATCGCTGAACTCCGGCAAATAGCGGTGAACCGGCGCGGCGAGATCGAGCTGGCCCTGCTCGACCAGCATCATGGCAGCGACGCTGGTGATCGGCTTGCTCATCGAGGCGATCCAGAAGATCGCATCGGGTTGCAGCGGGATGGTCTTGGCCCGGTCGCGAAATCCGACCGCGCGCAGATACGCGACCTTGCCGTTTCGCGCGATCGCCGCCACCGCGCCCGGGAAGCCGCCGGCGTCGACCTGCGATTGTTGCCAGGTGGCGATCCGCGCCAGCCGCGTTGACGAAAAGCCGAGGGCCTCGGGATCGCCCACCGGCGCGACCGCGTAAGCGCGGGCTGTAGTGGCGAGGCCGGGAAGTGAGGGTGAGGATCGACAAGGCAGCAACAAGGCGATGCAGGGGCTTCATCCTGGTGTCCCTTTCCGGCTTGTGAAAGCGATCGGCGGCGCAAACGGTCGAAGTCGGAGAGAGGTTATCAATGCGTCGATGCGCTGCAACGCTTAACTTTGACGATGCGCTACAAGCCAATTCCGTCATCCTGAGGTGCGAGCCTTGCGGCGCAATTGCGCCGCTGGGCGAGCCTCGAAGGATGCACGGCCACCAGTCGGGCCGTCGCCCTTCGAGGCGCGCAAGGGCGCGCACCTCAGGGTGATGGTTCAAAGTTCCGTACTGACATCTACTGACAACCAAAACGCGTCAGCAGCGCTCCTTTCCCACGCCCATTTGCCCTTTTCTCGGCCCCGGACTCGCCCCATATTCCCGCTATGGCGAAGATCTCAGGCACTCCCAAAAAACCCGCGAAAACACCGAAATCCAAAGCGCCAAATTCCAAGGCGTCGCGGCCCGACGTACAGCCGATCGGCCCGGCGCTGGCGGAACTGCTCAATCCCGCGCTCAACCGCGGCGATGCCGGCATGGGCTCGGGCACCGGCCTGCAGCCGCCGCCGGACAATTCCTGGGACCGCCGCGCCGGCGGTGAGGCCGCCGCGCACCGCGCGCGGGCTTCGACGCGGGCGACCGGCGACGATGTCGCCAGGCGCGATACGCGAGGTTTGGAAGAGGCGCCCCAAAGCGAATTTAAATCTCCGAACTACGGGACGTCAGCGACGATCCCTACCCTCGACCCCGAACTGGCGCGGCAGCTTGGGCTGCCGACCGCTGAAGATGACGACGAGGCGGTGGCACGGCCGCCGCGCAGCAAGATGGAAGCGTTCGGCGTCAAGGCCACCGCCGACGCGCTGGAGAACCTGATCCGCGATGGCCGCCCCGAATTCAAGGGCGACGACGGCCAGGTGCGAATCTGGACGCCGCACCGGCCGCCGCGCCCGGAGAAATCCGAAGGCGGCGTGCCCTTCGTGATCAAATCCGAATACGAGCCGAAGGGCGACCAACCGACCGCGATCAAGGAACTGGTCGAAGGCATTGCGCGCAACGACCGCACCCAGGTGCTGCTCGGCGTCACCGGCTCGGGCAAGACCTACACCATGGCCAAGGTGATCGAGGCGACGCAACGCCCGGCCATTATCCTCGCGCCGAACAAGACGCTGGCGGCGCAGCTCTATGGTGAGTTCAAGAGTTTCTTCCCCGACAACGCGGTGGAGTACTTCGTCTCCTATTACGACTACTACCAGCCCGAGGCCTATGTGCCGCGAACCGACACCTACATCGAAAAGGATTCCTCGATCAACGAGCAGATCGACCGCATGCGCCACTCGGCGACGCGCGCGCTGCTGGAGCGCGACGACGTCATCATCGTTGCGTCAGTGTCCTGCATCTACGGTATCGGCTCGGTCGAGACCTATACCGCGATGACCTTTGCGCTGAAGAAGGGCGAGCGCATCGACCAGCGGCAGCTGATCGCCGACCTGGTGGCGCTGCAGTACAAGCGCACGCAGGCCGATTTCACCCGCGGCACCTTTCGCGTGCGCGGCGACGTCATCGACATCTTCCCGGCGCATTATGAAGACCGCGCCTGGCGGGTGAACCTGTTTGGCGACACCGTCGAAAACATCGAAGAGTTCGATCCGCTCACCGGCCATCGGCAGGACGATCTCGAATTCATCAAAATCTACGCCAATTCGCATTATGTGACGCCGCGACCGACGCTGGTGCAGGCGATCAAATCGATCAAGGGCGAACTGAAACTGCGGCTGGACGAGCTCAACAACCATGGCCGCCTGCTGGAAGCGCAACGGCTGGAGCAGCGCACCACCTTCGATCTCGAAATGATGGAAGCCACGGGGAGCTGCGCCGGCATCGAAAACTATTCGCGCTACCTCACCGGACGCCGGCCCGGCGAGCCGCCGCCGACGCTGTTCGAATATGTGCCCGACAACGCGCTGGTGTTCGCCGACGAAAGCCATGTCACGGTCCCGCAGATCGGGGGCATGTTCAAAGGCGATTTTCGTCGCAAGGCGACCTTGGCCGAATACGGCTTCCGCCTGCCCTCCTGCATGGACAACCGCCCGCTCCGCTTTGAAGAGTGGGACATGATGCGCCCGCAATCGGTCGCCGTGTCGGCGACGCCGAGCGGCTGGGAGCTGAACGAAAGCGGCGGCGTGTTCGTCGAGCAGGTGATCCGCCCCACCGGCCTGATCGACCCGCCCGTCAACATCCGTCCCGCCCGTACCCAGGTGGACGATCTCGTCGGCGAAGTCCGCGCCACCGCGCAGGCCGGTTACCGCTCGCTGGTCACGGTGCTGACAAAGCGGATGGCGGAAGACCTCACCGAATACCTGCACGAGCAGGGCATTCGCGTGCGCTACATGCACAGCGACATCGACACCATCGAGCGCATCGAGATCATCCGCGATCTCCGGCTCGGCGCCTTCGACGCGCTGGTCGGCATCAACCTGTTGCGCGAGGGCCTCGACATTCCCGAATGCGCGCTGGTCGCGATCCTCGACGCCGACAAGGAAGGCTTTTTGCGCAGCGAGACCTCGCTGATCCAGACCATCGGCCGCGCCGCGCGCAACGTCGACGGCAAGGTGATCCTCTATGCCGACCAGATGACCGGCTCGATGGAACGCGCCATCGCCGAAACCGACCGCCGCCGCGAAAAGCAGGTCGAGTACAACACCGAGCACGGCATCACGCCTGAAAGTATCAAGAAGTCGATCGGCGACATCATGAACTCCGTCTACGAGCGCGACCACGTGCTGGTCGAGATCGGCGACGGCGGCATGGCCGACGATGTGATTTCGATTGGGCACAATTTCGAGACCGTGCTGGCCGACCTCGAAACCCGCATGCGCGAAGCCGCCGCCGACCTGAATTTCGAGGAAGCCGCACGGCTGCGCGACGAAGTCAAACGCCTGCGTGCGACCGAGTTGGCCGTGGTCGACGATCCCACCATCAAACAGCGCGGCGTCGCCGCCAAAGCCGGCGCTTACACCGGCACGAAGAAGTACGGCGATGCCGCGAATTTGCCGGCAAGCGCGATGAAGAAGAAGGGCGGAATGCGCGGGGCTGCTTCTTCACCCTCCCCTGGAGGGGGAGGGTCGCGCGCAGCGCGGGGTGGGGTGAGCGGCAGCGGCGGTCCATCGACTTCGCGCGTCCACAAACCCCATCTCGACGAAATGCACGGCCCCGAGTTCCCTCCCCTTCCGCCCCGAAGCTGCGCTGCCCAAAAAGCCGTTCGGCAGTACCAGCAAGGTCATTCAGCCCACCGACTCGCGGCAGTCAGGCCCCGAGTTCGGGCCGTCGCCGCGATCGAGCGGCGGCGCGCCAGGGCATCGGGGTGGGTGGAAGAAGAGGTAGAACAAAGACGTTACTCCTCTTTCGACAACGGCCATGACTTAAGTGACTGATCCCAGGCGTCCCAATGATCGGCTCGCTTTTTGATCCACTCAAGGAGCCTATCATACGTCATTATCTCAATCCGTGATTCATCGGCGACTTCCCTTCTCAGTTGATTGAAACGGTCAGTCACCATGGAGCGGCGGCCTACGACCACCCAGCCCCAAATCCCCTCTATGTCGCCCAGGCCGAGTCCATCTCTCGCTCGGGGTCTAATCGCGTGATCACGATTGTTGTTTAGCCAATCACGCCAGTCTCTCACTTGTTGAACCCCCTCTCTTACTCTTTGAGAAAGATGACCGGCCTTAGTAACGAGCGGCACGTCCACAGGCTCCAATTCGACAAGAATCGAAAATGTACCGCCGGATGTAATCTCTGAAATCAGAAAATCACTTATGTATTTTCCTCCAAAGCTAAACTTTGGAACGACATGAGTCCCATGAGGGAATTGCTCACTTAATATGAAGGGATTCTCGGCTAGGAAATCTTGTAAGTCTTCCTCACGTTTGGCCCTTCAATGACTTCCTCAAACCGCCCAACTAAATTTCCGACGGAATGTGGTCGGCGGACGATGAATTCGCTAAGCCATTCGTCGCGATCTATCATCTGTTTCACTCCACAAATAGCATCTCTTCTTGCAATTCTAGCTAAACGATTATTCTATCCTATCTGCCTTTCTAAGATGTATCGATGATGCCATGAAACTCGGCTTCGAAGAATCCCAGTCTTCCTACACCAGCGGCTCGCAGAACGCGCGCGCATGGACGGAGGCGTGGGTTAAGGCTTGGGCGTATTGCCCGCACTGCGGCAATGCGAAGATCTCTTCGTTTCCCAACAACAGCCCGTTGGCCGACTTCTTTGTCCGTCCTGCAGCGAGGAATTTGAACTCAAGAGTCAGAAGGGCAAGTTTGGAACACGGGTCGTTGATGGGGCCTTCAAGACCAAGTGCGAACGGCTCGCTGCCAGCAACAATCCGAACCTGCTGCTCATGAACTACGACCTGAAGTCGTTTGCTGTCGTCAATCTATTCATCGTGCCGAAGCACTTTTTCGTTCGGGAAATCATCGAAGAACGAAAGCCGCTGGCGCCGACTGCACGGCGTGCCGGATGGATCGGCTCCAATATCCTGCTTAATCGCGTTCCGGACTCCGGGAAAATCCACATCGTCCAGAATAGCCTCGTTCGCTCTAAGGCGCTCGTCCTTGCCGACTGGCAGAAGACGCTGTTTCTCAGAGATCAGTCTTTGGAAGCGCGCGGCTGGTTGCTCGACGTGATGAAATGTGTGGAGTGGCTTGGAAAGCGAGACTTCACGCTTGACGAGGTCTACGCCTTCGACCGGCAGCTAGGCGAGCGCTATCCGGGCAACCAGAATGTCAGACCGAAGATACGTCAGCAGCTTCAATATTTGCGCGACCGGGGATTTATCGATTTCGTCTCACGCGGCAAATATCGTCTGCGCCACTAAGGAGGTCGAGCATGGCCTGGTTTCTTAACTTCTATAAGTGCGACCACTGCAGGCGGCGCTGGACAGACGAATGGTCCTGCACCTGCGACGACACTTGTCCGAGCTGCGGCGCACGGGACATGTCGCCTTTCGACAGTCAAAATCTGACAGACACTGTTGAGCAGGATGGCAACGAATTCATCGCAATCCGCTCGCCCAATTCGGCGGAGCACGATCCTGACTATCGAGAACTTGGTCGTTTTCCGACACACGAAGCAGCGCGGGAGTTTCTGTCCGAGCAGGATTGATCTTGCGCTTGTCATCCCGGGATGGTCCGAAGGACCAGACCCGGAAGTTCGAGATTCCGGGTTCGATGCTTCGCACCGCCCCGGAATGACTGGGTGAAATCGCCGCAAACTAGCCTCTACACCCCCAACCCCTTGTGTTGCCCGACGGGCAAATCACGCATTAGCTTGGTCGAGTCCTCCGCGCGAAAATATTCCGCTTCGCGATTACCCCAAATCAAGCATAAAAATCCGCATCCCGCCCCACACGAGGGGCGTATCCGGATCGTCAGAAACGCGGGGCGGGATGCGGTGGACGCGGCAGCGTCGGCGTGAACGGGAATTGCAGGGCGGGCTTTGCCTGTGAGATCACTCTCATGCAGACGAACGGCGCCAATGCCCAGTCGAAGCTTTTCGGGATAAAGTCGGGGCTTGCCCCGGCGAAGCCCTTGGGCGGAGACGGGCTGCTGCGTACGGCAAAACCGTGTGGGCCTGGCATCCGTTGCTGATGTCAAGCTGGCGGAGGCGAAATCGGCCCGACCGGGTCGATCAGCCTCAATCCGCCAGCGACGGTGACAAGAACAGAATTCGTCGCCGGGGTGAGCACGGCATAAGCCGTCAAACCATTGCGCAGGGAAAGTCGGAGTGCCTCCGCTGAACCTGTATGCTTGCGTGCGCTTTTGTTTCTACATCATGCGCGCAAGACCGCGGGTACAGCGTGTACCCGGCTTTCCCTGCGCCCCTCCATTTTGAGGGACGAGAGTTTTGTCAAAGCTCGGGCGTGTTGCGCCGCGAGGATGTGGATTCATATCGGAGATTCCGTCGTCCCGGCCACCGCGCCGGGACCCATACCGCGTGATCTCTCGATCGACACGATGTGCCGGCACCGTCCGGAACAGCAAAGCCGGTGGCTATGGGTCCCTGCGTTCTCGGGGCCGACGGTAGAACCGAAGTCAGGCTCTTTGAAACGTGAATCGGAATGGCGTTGAACGCTCTCATCCCGAGCGCCGATGGGTGGTGTTCTGCACCATATTTCCGTGGTCGCCTTGCTCGCGGATGTTGTGCTTCTCGTCGTCGCGATGGCCCTTGGTGGTGTCGAGGGGAACGGCGGGCGCGCTGCCGGGGCCCTTGTGGCTCTGGTTGTCGTCGGGAACGGGAGAGATGGTTTTGGTCATGCGGGTCTCCGTTGTTCACGGAGAAGGATAACGCCGATGGTGGGCGGGGGGTTCCGCGACAAACTATCAGCCGTCATTGCGAGCGAAGCGAAGCAATCCAGCCTTGCCGCAAAAAAAGAAAGACTGGATTGCTTCGTCGCTACGCTCCTCGCAATGACGTTGGAGATCTTACAGCTTCTCCTGGCCTGCGGGCGCCTGGGTCTGGCGCTGCTGGTCCTGCTGGCGATCCTGTTCGTTGGCGCGGTGGCGGCCGTAGGCGCAGCCGGCGACGGCGCCCAGCACGCCGTGGTGTCCGGCATAATGACCGGCGACGCCGCCGACCACAGCGCCCTTCAGGCAACCCTTGGCATTGGCCGGCGCGGCGGCAACGAGCGCGAGTGCGGTGACGGCGAAGATGGCGGCTGCGGTTTTCATGATGCGATGTCTCCCGATGGGTTTCGCAGCATTAACGGCGGTGGGGCTTTCGGGTTCCCTGGCCGCCTACACGGTTGTCATCATCCGCGAAAGCGGATGATCCAGTATTCCAGAGCGGCCGTGATCGACTGTGAAGCCACGGCGTACTGGATACCCGCATGCGCGGGTATGACGGCAGAGGGGTGGGCGCGAGCGTGCGCCTCTTCAGCGACGCTAATTCATCTTCTTGCCGCCGTCGGTCACGCCATTCAGAAACGCCCCGGTCTCGCGGTTCAAAAACTCCACGTCGGCGGGAATGCCGCCGCCGGCGGCGGCGTGACCGGTGACGCTGCCTGGGCTGATCGTCATCATCTTGACGCCGGGGATGGCCTTGCCGGCTTCGATCGGCTCGAATTCCGGATTGAGCAGGTCCTTGGTGCCGGTCAGGATCAGCGTCTTCGCCTTGATCGAGGCCAGCGCCTTGGCGGTGTCGCCGTTGAAGCCGGCGGTGGTGCCGACGTCGTGGCGCTCATAGGCCCAAGTCTGGTAGATCCAGTCGTTGGCGTCAAATGCCTTCATCGCCGCGGTCTCCTGCTGCTCCATCCAGGGCAGCACGTCGATGCCGTTCTTGAACTGCGCCGAATACATGTCGGGCGTGCGCGCGGCGAGCAGGTTCAGGATATCGCGCCAGAGACGGATGCCCTTTTCCGGTGGCGCTTCATAATTGCCGTCCTTCCAGGCGGCATCATTCATGATCGCCTTCCGCGAGGCTTCCAGCACCGCGACGTTCCAGGCCGGCGCCTTCGCCAACGGCACCATCGCCACCAGCGCATCCATCATGTCCGGATGGCTGACGCCCCATTGCAGGGTCTGCATGCCGCCCATCGACGGCCCGACCACGGCGACGACGTGATCGATGCCGAGTTTTTCCTTCAGCAGGCGATATTGCAATTCCACCATGTCGCGGATGGTGAACTTCGGAAAGCTCATGCGCGGCTGCGCCTTCGAATTGCTCGGCGACGTCGTCAGCCCGTTGGCGATCGCATCGGTGCAGATGATGAAATACTTGTCGGGATCGAGCGCCTTGCCCGGCCCGATCATGAAGTCGAGCCGGTGGTGGTTGCCTGAGATCGCCGTGACCATCAGGATGGCGTTGGATTTCTTCGCGTTCAGCGTGCCATGGGTGACATAGGAAATCGAAAAATCCTTGATCGCCTCGCCGCTCTCGAGCTTGAGGTCGCCCTCGCTGTAGGACTGATGCGGCGGCTGTTGCGGCGTGTGCGCCGCCGCGGGCAGCGACAGCAGGAGGCAGGCGGCGACAAGCTGGGCAGTGCGCGTCATGGTGTTCTCCCCCGTGATGGGCGGCTTCAGCGGCCGCCCTTGGGCGCGAAGAATACGGGCCCCGGGAACGCGGACAAGGGGTACCTGGCAAAGATTTGCCTGGCTTGGGTCGCGGAATAAACCGGCCCGGTCGCGGTTACCGCGCTCGCAACTCATGCGAGCATGATTGCAACCATAACTTTGTGCTGTGTGATCGATCTCACGCCGCCCTTCGTAGTTTTGCTAATTGAACGATCCGCCGTTCCGCCCACAATGGAAGCGTGAGTCGGGTGCGCGCGGCACCCGCGGAGAACAGGATGACTGCGGAGCTTCATCGCCGGCGCGTGCTGAATTTTCTCGACGCCTTCTATGGCGGCGACAGCGAAGCCGCGCTGAAGTGCTGCGACGACGACGTCGAGTCGATGGTCTATTTGCCGGTCGAATTGTTTCCGCATCTCGGACCGCGGCGCGGCAAGGCCGCGATCTCGGAATTGATTGAAATCCACGACGCCCGCTACAGCAGCCGGCGTTTTGAGGTCAAGTTTCTGGTCGTGGACGACGAGCGCGCCGCCGGGATCATCGACGTCACCTTTGTCAAACGCACCGACGGACGCGTGCTGACGATGCCGAGCGGCCTCTTCCTCACCTTTCGCCGCGGCCTGATCACCGAGCTGCGCAGCTTCTTCGACACCATCGACATGATCGCGCAACTGACCGGCCGCGATCTGGTCGGGCCCCTGCTCCGCGAAGCCGGACCGGCGCTGCGCCCGCCGGAATCGCCGTCATCGTCTTCCGGCGCGCGCGCCAAAAAGGGTTGAGCGACCGATCAAACAAATATGCTGACGAGCATCCATTATCAAAAAAGTACACCTAATCGCCATTAACCGTTCTTGAGCCGGCCGCGCCGGCACCCTGATTACTTCTACGGAATGATGCCCGTGCTATTCCGCGCCCAGAATCCGGCCGCGAGAGCCGGGCCAGATACCGGCGGAGAATGAGCGGATGACCGCGGAACTTAACCGTCAGCGCGTGCTGAATCATCTCAACGTGTTCTATTCCGGCGATATCGAAGGCGCGCTGGCGCGCTGCACCGACGACATCGCGTTCACCGCCAACGCCCCGGTCGATCTGCTGCCGCATATGGGCCATCACCAGGGCAAGGCCGCGATGCGCGAGATGTGGACCGCCGTTCACGTCAGATATTCCGACATGCGCTGCGAGGTGCCGATCCTGGTCGCCGAGGGCGACAAGGTCGCCGCGCATATTCGCGTGTTCTTCCGCAAGCGGAGTAACCGGCGAATGGTGCAGTTCGACATCGCCTCCTTCTTCACGCTGCGTGACGGGCTGATCGCCGAGATCCGGGAAGTCATCGACACCTTCGATCTGGTCGAGCAGCTGCTGGAGCGCGACGTCAGCGGGGTTCTGACCGGCAAAGTCGAAGAAATCTAATCTCCCGTCATTCCGGGTTCGTCGCTTCGCATCGCCCCGGAATGACAAGGTCGCCCCATATTTTTCCCGCCGCATTGAACCTCACGGCCGCCGCCGTGACACACCACAAGGCTTTTTGCGGACAAGAAGAACATATGAAGATCGCGTTGCTGGCTCTGTTGGGTTTGGCGTTGGGTTCTCTGGGGGGCGCGGCGCTGGGTATCGGGGCCGGTCTTGCCTGGGTAGAAATCTTTAAAACCACGAGTTTTGAAGGCTATAGCGGGATGCTGGTGTTCTTCACCTTCATGCCGCTGGGCGCCGCGATCGGCGGTATCGGGGGTGCGCTGCTGTTCGGCGTGATCGCCATTCGCGACGCCGAAATCGCCATCGAACGCGAGCCGTTGCGCCACCGGGAGCGCTAAACAACGCCAGATCACGGCTAAATGACTGGAAGCGCTGCATTTGTGCAATGCAAAATCGTCAATTGAATTTTTACGAAAAGCACCTATTGTTAGTACACTAACGAATTTGAGAGCTGACCCGCCCGGCGTCGATGGAGACGTTTATTGGGGCGCGTGGCTGTTTTGAAATCCAGTTCAGGGACCAAATTAAAATGACAGAGCATAGCCTCTGGCGTTTTTCGCGCGCGTTGCATCGCGCGATCAATGAACGCCAGCCTGCCGACCTTGAAGCCCTGCTCGACGACGACGTCGATTGGGCGATCTATGGCCCGATCGACATGTTTCCGTTCTTCGGCTCGCGCCGCGGCAAGGCGGCCGTGATCGAGGTGATCCGGCAGATTTCCGAGAACGTCCGCGTCCATCGCTTCGACCGCAAGTCGATCATGCTCGGGGTGGATTCCGCATCCTCGATGATGCGCTATTCGCTGACCGCGCTGGACTCCAACAAGCCGATCAGCCTGCGGATCGCGCATTTCGCGCAATTCAAGGCTGGCCGGCTGACCAACTTCCGCGTTCTGATCGACACCTTCGACCTGGTCGAGCAGACCGTGGGCTACCCGATCCACCTGCCCCGCATGGCAGGCTAAGGATCGCCGCCGCCACCTCCTCCTCTTGCCCGGTCGCCGCAGCCTGCATTGCGCAGGCTGCGGCGATCTGTCGGCGATGCCGGACATCCACGTCTTGTCTCCTCCAGCCCCGAGACAGGCGTGGATGGCCTGGTTAGCTCTACTCGCCACAATTTTGCACCAGAGTGAACGCATTCTTGGCGACACTTGGAATGCGGGCAGGCAATGATTCCCACGACACGATTTGGCTCGAAGAGGCTGCTGCTGGTGGCCGGCTTCAGCCTGTTCTCGATACTGGCGGCCGCGGCGCAGACCCCGCCGGCTGACGACGAGGAAGAAACACCCGCGACGGAACAGGCCGCGGTGGCTCCTGACGTCAATGACCCTGATATCATGAAGGACATCGACGTCAGCAAGCTCGACTGGAGCCAGCTCAATGTCGATGCCTCGACCCTGACTGGTCCGGCCCCGAAGGGACGCGCAGCGTCAAAGGGCGCCGGCGCGGACGCGACTTGGTCGAACAACGCCAAAGCCAACGGCGCCTCCGCCGTCTCGGTCAAGCAATCGATCTCGCCGTTCCTGGATACGCGCGTCGGCGCCGACATGACGGTCGCGCGCCAGGGCACGCTGACGACCTCCGAAGAACTCAACGCAAGGCTTTCGAATGGCGGCAGCCTGCCGCAATCCTCCGGCACCGCCTGGGCCGCGATCACCGCCCCCGGTGTTGCCTCAATCTGGGACAAGACCGCGGTGGAAGCCCGCGTCGACCCCGGGCAGGAGCAGACCAAGCTCGGCACCTCCTTGAGCAAATCGCTGCCGCTCAACGAGCAATATTCGCTGACCCTGAAGAACGACTACAATCTGATCCAGCAAGGCATCGTGCCGGTGCCCGGCATCATCAGCCGCCCGGCGCGCAGTTATGAGACCGACCAGTCGGCAAAACTGAGCATTATCGATACCGGCACCAGCTTCACGGCCGGGCAGACCCTCTCGACCAATGACGACAAGTGGCTGCGCAAGGTTGGCGCCGAGCAAAAGCTGTTCGACGGCGTCACCATTTCGGGGTCGATCGGCGAGACCTCCACGGGCGCCGCCAGCAAGAGCCTTTCGGCCGGATTCAAGCGTAGCTGGTAGGGGTTAGCCCTTTTCGGCCGAAATCCCTGCTTTTCCGGCCCTCCCCCAGGAATGATCCAGCATTGCCGCATATTGGCCCAGATGCGGTCAAAATCGGCAGCCCAGATGGCCCCGTACCACTTCGTCGTGCGGGGGACGTCCGCGCTCGCTTGAATGCGAAACAGAGGAATAGCCGATGAACGCTACCATTCGTTCCGAAGACATTGAAGAAACCACGGAAGCCGACACCAGCCTCGCCGCCGTATCGGAAGTCGAGGCCGGGATCCGCGATTTCGTCCGTAACGACATCGCCTATCTGCGGCGTCCATCGGCCGCGAGCACCGAACCCACGACACTCGACGCCACCGCCGAGGCCACCGTCAACAACGTCAACTCGCTGATCCAGCGCGTCGCCGGAACTTCGCTGGCGGAAATCGAGAAGCTGATTTCGGAACTCGAGAGCCTGCGCGATCTGCTGCATGCCGAGGGCCAGCGCGTTCAGCGCGAGATCTCCGGCTATGCCCAGCTCAGCCAGGCCGCGATGAAGTCGACGCGCATGATCGCCGACAACGTCACGCAGTGGAAGCGCGCCGCCGACGGGCTGCGCAACAGCTAAACGCTTCCTCGTCAAGACTTGACCTGCCGCCGCCTCCTGCTAATGGAGCGCGGCGGTTTCGTTTGGAGCGTTTTCGAGTGAAGAAAACGCGTCAAAACAAAAGAGTTTGGCCAAATCGATTTGAACTTGCCGGCTGTGAGCTGCGACCAACGGCAGGCGCCCTCCCTCGCATGGGGATTGGGGCAGATATTTTGGGGATAGTCTTGATGGAAAGCGTACGGCCGGACAACGCGGAGCCGATTCCGCTGCAGCGTTCGCAGCACAACGTGGGCAGCATCATGATCCGGTTCGTCGGACTGCTGCTGATATTCGTCGTGGTGATGGGGCTGCTCTGGAGCCGCTGAAGGGTTCGCAGGCCAATGCCTGCGCCGATCGTTGGTGAATTCTCGAATTACCGGCTGGCGAAGGTGGTGCTCTCGATCGAGTAGCCGCCGTCGGCATAGGTGCTCACCACCGTAGCGGCGGTCAGCATCACTGCGAGCGTGACGGTTGCAAAGATAAAGCCGACGAATTTCAGGCCGCTGCGATCTGCCATGGTCATCCCCTCGGTGTTGTCCCGAGGCCGATATGGCAGGGATTCAGTTCACAATGCGTTAGCGAACAAATTGTTTCGCGGATTCATCAATACCAATCAATTAACGCCGTCACCCGGTAACCATGTTTCGCCGCACACACATCGTCATGCCCGGGCTTGACCCGGGCATCCACGACTTAAGTGCAGCAGAAGAAAGACTGTCATGGCCGGGTCAAGCCCGGCCATGACGAATTCGAAATATCAACTCGTGTTCCGTCGCGGCACGAAAGCGGTCGCCAGCATCGAATACACGGGTTCGCCGCGCTGATTGGTGCCGCTGTTGCGGGCCTGCACGATGCCCCATTCGGGCCGCTTCTCCGACGTCCGCTTCAATTCGATGACGCTGGTGAAACTGATGGTGTCGCCGGCCAGCACCGGCCTGATCCAGCGCAGTTCGCGAAACCCCGGCGACGGTCCCCAGACCGCGATTTTCTCGCCGCGCGCGGCCGCCTCCCGGATCATGCGCTGCCCGTCGGCCACCATGAGCTTCATGCACACCGATCCGACATGCCAGCCCGACGCGGCCAGTCCCCCGAACAGGGAATTGCGTCCCGCCTCCTCATCGAGGTGAAACGTTTGCGGATCGAACTGCGCCGCAAAATGCTTGATCAATTCGGCGGTGAAGGTGAACGAGCCGACGTCGCGCCGCGCGCCGACCTCCAGGTCCTCGAAGAAACGCATGGGATCTACTCCGCCGCCGCGTCGGTGCGCCGGCGCACGATGATCGGCGAGATCATCTCGCACAGCGTGACGCCGGCTGCGTTGCGCACCACGCCCTTGAAGGTCACGATCCCGGTATCCGGGCGGCTGCGGGAAACCCTCGCTTCCTCGACCTCGATATCGGCGGTCAGATCGTCACCCGGCCGCAGCGGCGCCAGCCAGCGCAATTCGTTGACGCCGGGCGAGCCCATCGACGCGGTGCGGCCGATGAAGCCGTCGAACATCATCCGCATCAGCAGCGAGCAGAGGTGCCAGCCTGAACCGGATAGCCCCTGCAGCATCGACGCCTTGGCGGCTTGCTCGTCCAGATGCATCGGCTGCGGGTCGTACTCGGCGGCGAAGGCCAGAATCTCCTCGCGCGTGACGTGGCGCGGCCCGTAGGTGCCGAAATGGCCGGGCTTGAAGTCTTCGAAGGTCAGCGTTGTCATTTAAAGAAAAACTTGGATCAGGGATTTGGATTGAGGATTATGGCGGACAAGCCCGATTGTGGCCGTTATTTGCAGCAATCTCAACCCGTCCACTTGCATGGCTTGTTCGCTGCAGGCGAGCACCGGTTGCCGCGCTCGCCTCTGGCTTGCCCGAAGCGGCATTCGGAGCTAGCCCTGTGCCGTCAGGCGCTGCGCATACTGATTTGCTGGGGAGAACCACCGATGTTCGATTTTCAGGACCTGTTTCAGTGGGACCGCTTCATCACGCCCACGATCATCAAGACGTTCTACTGGCTGGTGATCGGACTGATCATCCTGTTCGGCATATCCGGGATTTTTTCGGGCCTCGCCGCGATGGCGATCAGCCCGTTTGGTGGATTCATCCTGCTATTGTCCTCGATCGCCGGCGTCGTGGTCGGCATCGTGTTCTCGCGCATCGCCGCAGAGTTCATTCTGATCGTTTTCCGCATCAACGAACATCTCGGCGCGATCCGGGATCAGGGGCATATGCGGTAAAGGCTGGGTATCCACGAACTCTGCGTCATCCTGAGGTGCGCTCGGCGGCGCAATTGCGCCGCTGGCTTGCGCGCCTCGAAGGATGGGCCGCTTGCGCAGAACCAGCATCCTTCGAGGCTCGCCCAAGCGGGCTCGCTCCTCAGGATGACGACAGCGTGTACGCAGGTATTAAACCGGAAATGCATCACGTCGCCGTCGGCGACGACGTATTCCTTGCCTTCCAGCCGCAGCTTGCCGCCGTCGCGGGCGCCGGCTTCACCGTTGAGGGCGACATAGTCGGCATAGGCGATGGTTTCGGCGCGGATAAAACCTTTTTCAAAGTCGGTATGGATCACGCCGGCCGCGGCGGGGCCCTTGGTGCCGCGGTGAATGGTCCAGGCACGCGCTTCCTTCGGACCCACGGTGAAATAGGTGATGAGGTCGAGCAGCTGGTAGCCGGCGCGGATCAAGCGGTCGAGGCCGGCCTCTTCCAGGCCGAGCGTCTCAAGGAAATCGACGCGCTCCTCGCGTGACAGGGTCGCGATCTCGGATTCGATCTTGGCGGAAATCACCACCGCGACCGCGCCTTCCTTTCTGGCGTGCTCGAAAACCTGCTTCGAAAAATTGTTGCCGTCCTTGGCCGAGCTTTCCTCGACGTTGCAGACGTAGAGCACCGGCTTCGAAGTCAAAAGGCCGAGCATGCCGAACGCGCGCTCTTCCTCCGCCTTGCGCTCGAGAAACCGCGCCGGCTTGCCGTCGCGCAGCAGCACCAGCGCGCGGTTGACGAGGTCGAGCTGCTCCTTGGCGTCCTTGTCGTTCCCCTTGGCCTTCTTGGCCAAATTATCGACGCGCTTCTCGAGGCTGTCGAGATCGGCGAGCATCAGCTCGGTCTCGATGGTCTCGATATCGGCCAGCGGCGCGATCTTGCCTTCGACATGGGTGATGTCGGAATCTTCAAAGCAGCGTACCACGTGGGCCACCGCATCGACCTCACGGATGGTGGCGAGGAACTGGTTGCCGAGGCCTTCGCCCTTGGAGGCGCCGCGCACAAGACCTGCGATATCGACGAAGGTGAGCCGGGTCGGGATGATCTGGGCTGACTTGGCGATCGCCGACAGCTTGTCGAGCCTGACATCCGGCACCGCGACCTCGCCGACATTCGGCTCGATGGTGCAGAACGGATAGTTCGCCGCCTGCGCCGCTGCCGTCTCGGTCAGTGCGTTGAACAGCGTGGACTTGCCGACATTGGGCAGTCCGACAATACCGCATTTGAATCCCATAATGTGTCCTGAAGTCGGTTGCAGGCGATCAGTAGCGCGTTACGCAGCGCCGTCATCGCCCTTCTCGAAAAATCCCCTGGCCTGCAAGGCCAGATGCACCTTGTTCTGAAACGTCGAGTCGCGCCCCGTCGTCAGCAGCACAGCCGCATCGGCGACCGCCTCGCACAGCGCCTCGACCCAGGGGCGGTCGCTTTTTGAAAAATCCGACAGCACGTGGCTGTGCACCAGTTCCTTGACGCCGGGATGACCGATCCCGAGTCGCACCCGGCGATACTCATTGCCGATATGCGAGGAGATCGAGCGCAGCCCGTTATGGCCGGCAATGCCGCCGCCGATCTTGACGCGCACCTTTGCAGGCGGCAGTTCGAGTTCGTCCTGAAACACGGTGATGTCGCCGGCGGAAAGCTTGAAGAAGTTCGCGGCTTCCTGAACCGCGTTCCCGGACTCGTTCATGAAGGTGGCCGGCTTCAGCAGAACGACCTTCTCGCCGTCGAGCGTGCCGTCTGATGTCTCGCCGTGAAAACGGCGGCGCCATGGTCCGAAACCATGACGCCGCGCAATTTCATCGACGGCCATGAACCCGATGTTGTGGCGGTTGTTCGCGTATTTTCCGCCGGGATTACCGAGACCAACAAACAGGCGCATGACGCGGCATCCCGCGCTAGCTTATTTCTTCTTGTCGCCGCCACCAGCCGGCGCCTTGGCGCCAGCCGCGGGAGCCTTGGCACCCGCTGCCGGAGCAGCACCCGCCGCAGGCGCGGCAGCCGCCGCACCAGCCGCCGGAGCAGCACCCGCCACAGGAGCAGCACCGCCCGCCGCCGCAGCAGCCGCAGCCGCCTTGATTTCTTCGGCGTAGCCTGACGGCGGCACGATGGTCACCAACGTCGCGTCTTCACGCGACAGCGACTTCACGCCTGACGGCAGCTTGATGTCGGATAGATGCAGCGAGTGGCTGATTTCCAGCGTGCTGGCATCGGCCTCGATGTACTGCGGAATGTTGTCGACCGAGCATTCCACGTCGATGGTGTGGGTGACGATGTTGACGGTGCCGCCGCGCTTGACGCCCGGCGAGGCTTCGCCGTTCACCACATGCAGGGGAACGCTGACGCGGATGGTTGCTCCTTCGCCGAGCCGCATGAAATCGACATGGATCGGAAAGTCACGAACCGGATCGAGGTGGAAGTCGCGCGGAATCACGCGGTGCTTCTTGCCCTCGAGATCGATGTCGTAAATCGTAGTGAGGAACCGGCCGGCCAGAATGCGCTGGCGCAGTTCGGCATCGTCGACCGAGATCGGCGTGGGGGGCTGGTTGTTACCATAGATCACTCCGGGCACTCTCCCGGCGCGACGCTCTGCCCGGGCGGCCCCCTTGCCGCTCTTCGGACGCGCGGTCGCCTTCAATTCCTTGACGGTCGCCATTGTCGTAAGTCCTTGTTTTCTAAAAAGTTAAAGGCCGCAACGCGGCCCATGGGCGTCCTACAGCAAGCCTCCAGGGGTGCGGGGGCTGCAGACGTGGCGGGCTTTTAGCCCCAATGTGCCAAAATGACAAGGAAATGAAGGGATTTTTCTGGGCCCGAAACCTCTCCCGGAGGAGACCTCCCGCCCCCTTACGGTGTCACCCCGAGCTTGGCTTCCAGGGCCGCAATTCGGGTCTTCAGCGCCTCGTTTTCCTCACGCGCCAGACGGGCCATGTCCTTGACCGCGTCGAATTCCTCACGCTTGACGAGGTCGAGGTCGCGCAGGATGCGTTCGGCCTGGTTGCGGACCACGGCATCGACCTCGCGCTTGACGCCCTGGGCGGCGCCGGCGGCGTCGTTCATCAAACGGCCGATCTCGTCGAAAAACCGATTGTTGGTCTGGGTCATCTGAAACGCTCCGGTCACTGCAGGGTATCGTTACGCAAGACTTCGTCAGACAAGACAATGGCGATGCAGGGGTCCCGGTTCAAGGCCAATGTGACCGCCGTTTGCCTTGTCATATCATGGTTTCCTTGCAATCGTATTCGTGCGCCAAATCAGAAACCAGAATCAAAACAGGCAAGAAACGCCCATGATCGACCAGCAAATCGACATTGCGACCAAGGACGGCAAGACCACCACGTTCATTACCCATCCCGAGCGCGGCGGACCATTTCCGGTCATCATTTTCTACATGGACGCGCCGGCGATCCGCGAGGAACTGCGCGACATGGCGCGGCGGCTCGGCACCGCGGGTTATTACGTGATGCTGCCCAACATGTATTACCGCGCCGGCGTCATGGAGCTCGGGCCGATCAACCCCGATCCGGAATTGCCCGAGCGCAAGAAGATGTTCGAGCTGATGCATTCACTGACGATTCCGCTGGTCATGGAAGACACCACGGCCCTGCTCGCCTATGCCGGTACCCAAAAGGCTGCGAACACTAATATTATCGGCACCGTCGGCTACTGCATGAGCGGTCGTTATGCCGTCAACGCGGCGACGCACTTCCCCGATCGCGTCAAGGCGGCGGCGTCGATCTACGGCGTGCAACTCGCCACGGACCAGCCCGACAGTCCGCATCTCGCGGCAAGCAAGACCAAGGCCGAACTCTATTTCGGCTGCGCCGAGACCGATGTCTATGCGCCGCCGGAGATCATCGCGAAGGTGCAGGACGGCATGAAAGGCACCAGCAACGAGGTCGAGGTGTATCCCGGCACGCATCATGGTTTTGCGTTCCCGAAGCGCCCGATCTACGACCGCGACGCCGCCGAGCGGCATTGGGAGCGGCTGCTGGCGCTCTATCGCCGCAACCTCCACACCTAGACGTCGGCGCCCGATGCCGTTCCTCACCATCGCCTTTCCGCAATTCAACCCGATCGCGCTCCAGATCGGGCCGATCGCGATCCGCTGGTATGCGCTGGCCTATATCGCCGGCATCGTGATCGGCTGGCTCTATGCCCGCGCGCTGGTGAAAAAGGAGAGGCTGTGGGGCGGGCCGGCGCCGATTACGCTGCTGCAACTCGACGATTTCGTCCTGTGGGTGACGATCGGCATCATCGTCGGCGGCCGCACCGGCTACGTGCTGTTCTACAATCCGGTCTTCTTCGCGCAGCATCCGCTCGAGATTTTGCAATTGTGGAACGGCGGCATGTCGTTCCACGGCGGCTTCCTCGGCTGCGTCGCTGCCGTGATGCTGTTTGCACGCGCGAACAACATCTCGATCCTCTCGCTCGGCGACATCACCACGGCGGTCGGCCCGATCGGAGTGTTCCTCGGCCGGCTCGCCAACTTCATCAACAGCGAGCTGTGGGGCCGGCCGGCCGATGACAGCGTTCCCTGGGCGATGGTATTTCCGAACGGCGGCCCGCTGCCGCGGCACCCGAGCCAGCTCTATGAAGCGGGGCTCGAAGGCATCCTGCTGTTTGCGGTTTTGGCTGTCATGATTCGGATGGGCGCCCTGAAGCGGCCCGGCCTGATCCTCGGCAGCTTCATCGCGATTTACGCCTTTGCCCGCATTACGGGCGAATTCTTCAGAGAACCCGATCCCCAGCTCGGATTTTTGTGGGGTGGGCTGACAATGGGTATGCTGTTGTCGGTACCGATGATCATTGTCGGAGTCATCCTGATTGTAAGGGCATGGCGCCGCAAGGCGCCGGAACATATTTAGAAGTCAATTTAAGGCAGGCCGTGACAGAATTTTCGCCGCTGCAGTCGGAGATCAAGAAGCTGATCAAATCGTCAGGACCGATGCCGGTCTGGCGATACATGGAATTGTGCCTGCTGCATCCGGAGCACGGTTATTACGTGTCGCGCGATCCGCTCGGCCGCGAGGGCGACTTCATCACAGCGCCCGAGGTCAGCCAGATGTTCGGCGAACTGCTCGGACTTCTGGGCGGCTTCGGTCTGGAAGGCGATCGGTTCGCCGCCGATGCTGCGGCTGATCGAGCTCGGACCGGGCCGCGGCACCATGATGGCGGATGCCCTGCGCGCGCTTCGGGTGCTGCCGCCGCTGTACCAGGCACTCAGCGTCCATCTCGTCGAGATCAATCCGGTGCTGCGCGAAAAACAGCGGTCGACGTTGTCAGGCGTGCGCAACATCGCCTGGCACGACAGCATCGACGAAGTGCCCGAGGGGCCGGCGGTGATTTTCGCCAACGAGTATTTCGACGTGCTGCCGATCCACCAGGCCGTCAAGCGCGAGACCGGCTGGCACGAGCGCGTGGTCAACCTCGACGCCAACGGCCGGCTGGTGTTCGGCGCCGCCGCCGAGCCCACCCCGCGCTTCGAGGTGTTGCTGCCGCCGCTGGTGCGCGCAGCACCTGTCGGCGCGGTGTTCGAATGGCGGCCGGATTCCGAGATCATGAAAATCGCAACACGGGTTCGCGACCAGGACGGGGCGGCGCTGATCATCGATTACGGCCATATGCGCAGCGACGCCGGCGATACCTTTCAGGCCATCGCCCGCCACAGCTTTACCGATCCGCTGAAAGCTCCGGGGCAAGCCGACGTGACAGCCCATGTCGATTTCCAGGCGTTGACGCGCGCGGCCGAAGACCTCGGCGCCCGCGTCCACGGCCCGGCGACGCAGGGCGATTTCCTCAAGCGGCTCGGTATCGAGACCCGCGCCGTCACCTTGATGGGAAAGACCACGGCGGAGGTTTCCGCCGACATTTCCAGCGCGTTGAAGCGGCTCACCGACAGCGGCCGCGGCAGCATGGGCTCGATGTTCAAGGTACTGGCGGTCACCGAGCCGAACCTCACCTCGGTCGCGGGCCTCAGCGACGATGCGGCGCCATCGGGGACTGACACGCCATGACATTCGGATCGTCATTGTTGTCGGCCATTCCCGGCCTGCGCCACGCTTTCTTCACCCGCGAGGGCGGCGTATCCGGCGGAGTCTATGAAGGCCTCAATGGCGGCCTCGGCTCCAACGACGATCCCGCCAATGTGATCGAAAACCGCCGCCGCATGGCCGAGCAGATGGGGGTAGCGCCAAAGCACTTTCTCAGCGTGCACCAGATCCATTCGCCCGACGCTGTCGTCGCGACCGGTCCGTGGCCCGGCGAGACGCGGCCGCGCGCCGACGCCATCGTCACCCGCACCGAGGGCATCGCCATCGGCATCACCACGGCCGATTGCGGACCGATATTATTTGCCGATCCGGCCGCGCGCGTGATCGGCGCCGCCCATGCCGGCTGGAAGGGCGCGCTGACCGGCGTGCTGGAATCGACTATCGACGCGATGGAGAAACTCGGCGCCGATCGCAGCGGCATGGTCGCGGCGATCGGTCCCCTGATCCGCCAGAACTCCTATGAAGTGGGCGGCGAATTCGTCGAACGTTTCCTGGATGCCGACGCGAACAACGCCTCGTTCTTCATTCCCTCGGTTCGGTCAGGCCATGCGATGTTCGACCTCGCCGGCTTCATCCGGATGCGGCTGGAGAATGCCGGCGTGCTGATGATCGACGACATCGGCGTCGACACCTATGCCGACGAGCGCTTCTACAGCTACCGCCGCTCGGTGCACCGCAAGGAGCCGGATTACGGCCGTCTTGTTCACGCGATTGCGCTGGAATCGTGACCGCCGCTTTTGTCAGCGCATGGATCTTTTTGGAAAAACCGGTGCCCGTCCTTTCCGGATCATTGCGCTAGCGGAAGTGTTTCAACTCTAACGAAAATTTTCAAAAGTCCGATATGCGCCATGCGCGTGCCCGGTGCGCCGTTGCCGCTTCGTTGCCCTAGACCTTAATGCATTTTAACGATATCGCAGGGGACGATGAGGGACGTCATCAAAGCTCTACGCCTGCGAGTGCCGCGCGCGACGATCGCCGCGGCGCTGCTGGTTGTCTCATGCGCGCTCGGCGGCTGTGCCGGCGGCGGTGCAGCAAGCGGCTCGTTCGCGATGGCGTCCGGCCCCTCAGGCGGCGGCCCCACGGTGGCCTTCGAATCGATCGACGGCCCGCCGCAGCAAGTGTTCGACCGCATGGTGAGTGTACTCGACTCGGAGTCGAAGCTGCGCAACCTGTCGATCGTCTCGCGCGAGGGCAGCGCTTCCTACCGCGTGCGCAGCTATCTCTCGGCGCAGGTGGTTCGCGGCAAGACCGTGATCGCCTGGGTCTGGGACGTCTACGACAACAACCAGCAGCGCACGTTGCGCCTTTCCGGCGAAGAACCGGCCGGAAAGGCCGGACGTGACGCCTGGGCCGTCGCCGACGACCTGCTGCTGCGCAAGATCGCGCAAGCCGGCCTCAGCGGCCTGAGCAACATGATCAACGGGACCCCTGACGTGCCGCCCGCATCGGCCCCGGTCCGCCGTGGTCCGGCGGTCGCGAGTATTGAACAGGACACTACCCGCGGAGGGTGCAATCGGCGTCGCCTCCCTGAGCTTTACTGGCCAGTAGTTATACCCCCGGATAGTCCCGTAACGGCCTATTTTTGCCCGGGAAAACCGGGTCAGTGGGTTGCCAGCTGCGCCACCCGCCTGATATCTCCTCGCTCGTCAAAACGCGCCGGTTCCGAGGAATTCTCGATATGCTGAACGTCGTATCCAGCAAGGCGCGAGGAGAAGCGTCGATGTCGGCCAAGAACGGCTCGATCAAGCTGGTCGCCGGCAACTCCAATCCGGCGCTCGCCAACGCCATCGCCGAGGGCCTCGGCCTGTCGCTGACCAAGGCGGTTGTCCGCCGGTTCGCCGACATGGAAATTTTCGTCGAGATCCAGGAAAACGTCCGCGGCTCGGACGTGTTCATTATCCAGTCGACGTCGTTCCCCGCCAACGACCACCTGATGGAACTGCTGATCATCACCGATGCGCTGCGCCGGGCTTCCGCGCGCCGCATCACCGCTGTGATCCCCTATTTCGGCTACGCCAGGCAGGACCGCAAGGTCGGCTCGCGCGCGCCGATTTCGGCCAAGCTGGTCGCCAACCTGATCACCCATGCCGGCGTCGACCGCGTCATGACGCTCGACCTGCACGCCAACCAGATCCAGGGCTTTTTCGATATTCCGGTCGACAATCTTTTCGCCTCGCCGGTCATGGTGCGCGATATCAAGGAACGCTTCGACCTCACCAACGTCATGGTGGTATCGCCCGACGTCGGCGGCGTGGTCCGCGCGCGCGGGCTGGCCAAGCGCATCAACACCCCGCTCGCGATTATCGACAAGCGCCGCGAGCGCGCCGGCGAATCCGAAGTCATGAACGTGATCGGCGAAGTCGCCGGCTATACCTGCATTCTTGTCGACGACATCGTCGATTCCGGCGGCACGCTGGTGAACGCGGCCGATGCGCTGATCAACAACGGCGCCAAGGAAGTCTACGCCTACATCTCGCACGGCGTGCTGTCCGGCGGCGCCGCGGCCCGCATCGCCTCGTCCAAGATGAAAGAGCTCGTCATCACCGACTCGATCCTGCCGACGGAAGCGGTCAACAAGGCCGCCAACATCCGCACGCTGCCGATCGCTCCCCTGATCGGCGAAGCCATCAGCCGCACCGCGTCGGAAGAATCAGTGTCGAGCCTGTTCGACTAGACACTTTGTCATACCCCGCGCATGCGGGGTATCCAGTACGCCGGGGCCCATCTCCGTCATTGCGAGCGAAGCGAAGCAATCCATCCTGCAGGATGGGTGGAGCGCAGCGATACCCATTAACACTGCCTGTGAGGCGATGGGTATCGCTGCGCTCCACCCATCCTACGATCAGCGAACATGACTTCGCCTTCTCGCGGCGCGATGCGCCCGGAGTTTTGCATTTCGTTTGCCCTCTTGGAAAACAGAGGGCGCGGGGAAGACCGGGTGCGCGCTGCACCCGCGGTCTCGCGTGCAATGTGCATCGACAGACTTTTGGTGATTTGCCCGACGGGTTGTTCTGTCGCACGCGTTGCCTTCACTTCGTTATTGCGCGCAAAGCCGACTTGCCCTCCAGGGTGGTCTTGGCCCCGACCAGTTCATAAATCTGAAACTCCGCGGCAAAGCCTTTCGGCTTGATGCGGTCCACGGCGCGAAAGGTGAAGCGCCGCTCGACCCTTTGCCTGACCGCCTCACTGACCAGCGCCGTCGTCCGATAGTTCTTGTTCAGGGATTCCAGCCGCGCGGCGAGATTAACCGTCGCCCCCAGAACGGTGTAGTTCATCCGGTCCGAAGAGCCGATATTTCCAACCACGACCTCGCCGACATGCAGGCCGAACCGGGTGTGGTAGGCGGGCCATCCCTCGCGCTCGAACGCGGCGTTGACTTCGCGATTGGCCTCGATGCAGGCGAGCACCGCCTTGCAGGCATTGGCGACATGATCGCCGTCCTCGATCGGCGCATTCCATATCGCCATCACGGCATCGCCGATGAATTTGTCGACCGTGCCCTTGTTGGCCATAACAGCTTCGGACAGCGCCGCGAAGTAGCGTGAGGTGTACAGCATCACCTGCGCCGGATCCCGGTTTTCGGTAATCCCGGTAAAGTTGACGACGTCGGTGAACAGCACCGTCACCTCCCGCCGGGAGCCTCCGAGTGTCATCGCGTCGCCGGTTTCCACGAGCTGCTCGACCAGGCGTTTGGGGACGAAGTTCGAAAACGTTTGCACCAGCGTGCGCATGGTGGAGACCGAATGGCTGAGTTCATCGATCTCGCGGATCGTCGAATGCACCGGAGGCCCCACCGCCGGCTCGAACCGCTGGATCCGGTCGGTTTCCTGCGCCAGCGCCCGAAGCGACCTCGACAAAATTGACCCAATAAAGAACACGATCGGCACCATGGCCGCAACGAAGCCGAGCGTGGCGCCAAACAACCGTCCGCGCTCGGACAGGATGTTGGCAAAGAATTCATCGACCGGCGCCACGACCGCCACCCGCAAATTGGCGGGGCCTGAATGCGGAATTGTCTGGAACGCCGCGGCATAGCGCCGGCCGTCCGGGTCCATGAAGAACTGTTCGGAAACGCCGTCCGCGCGCGAGGCACGGATCGCCTTGAGAACACCCGCCATGTCGGTCTCGCGGAGCCGGGGGATCGTGCCCGACACTTCTCTGCCGAGCATTTCCGACATTCGGGGATGGGCGAGGATACGATCGTCATCGTCGAACAGGAAAGCGACGCCCGACGCCGTGAGCTTCTCCTTCTTCAAGACTTCCTGCGTCGCATCCATCAACAGGTCGCCCGCAATCACGCCGCCCTTGCCCTGTTTCAGCGGGGAATGCACGGTGTAGCCCTGCTTTCCCGTTGCGAAGAAAATATACGGTCCGGTCAGCCAGCTGCCGTCGCGGCGCTCGGCGTCCTTGTACCAGGGCCGCTGGCGCGGATCGTAATCGAGCGGCCCCGGCAATTCCCGCATCGTTTCGAGCTTGTCTGAAAGAAACAGCCTTCGCGATTTGATTTGGGAAGGGTCGGACCTTGAGATCATCACCAGCCGAAACGCGGCCTGCTCAGGCGCCTCCAGCCGTGCGCGCGCGTCCCGCCCGGTATCGCCGATGTCGTCCATTTCGATGAAGGAGCCGTCGTCGTAGCCGACATACAGGCTGAAGAGTTGGTCGTTGCTCTTTACCATGGCTGCGAGCAGCGCATACAGCCGCGGATTATTGTCGATCTCCGCGGACTGGATCGACGGCAGCGCATTCAGGACTTCGAGATTGTCCCTCACCAGCTTCAATTGCGAGCCGATCCGGTCCGCCGACAATTCGGCCACCTTGCCGATGAACTGGCTGGCGGCCGTATCGGTGACGGCGCTGATCCGCTCGAAACTGAGGTAGACCAGCGTCAGACCGATGATGAGCACGATGCCGACAAACAACGCGATGATCGACGTCTTGAACCCGAGCCGAACGGGCGGCCTCCTCTTCGTAGCCTCAGATCGATCGACCTCCACCACTTAGCCCTCACAGGGGTCAGAACGGATTGACGTAATTGGTGATCGCGATCTGGCGCAGCAGCACCTTGCGGATGATGTGAGCCAGCTTGACGTGTTCGGTGATAGATCGCGGCGTCGCCGGTGCTGCCGGCGGGCAAGCGTTCGGCGAACGCGGCATCGTCGAGGCGGATGCGGACGACGAACGGCGGCGTCACGATCGGCCCTGGGCGTCACCGCCGAGCCCGACGTCTGCACCTGGCCGCTGGCGATCGCCTGCAGCACGCTCTCGACCTTGCCGGTATAGACCTGGCCCGGCATGAACTTGAACGTCACCTCGGCGGGCTGGCCCGGCTCGATGTAGCGGGCGTCGATCTGCGCGATCTCGACGCCGATAAGGGTGTCCGAGGTGTCGATGAAGGCCATCACCGGCGCCAGCGGCAGGTTGGCGACCCGCGCGCCCTTGCGCAGCGCGAGGTTGGTGACGTAGCCGTCGGCCGGCGCCCGCACCGTGGTCTTGTCGAGATTCCATTTCGCGCTTTCGAGCTGCGCCTTGAGCTGATCGACTTCGGATTGCCGCTGCTCGACGTCGAAGCCGCGGCCGGAATCGCGTTCGAACAATTGCGTCATCTGGGCAAGGCGCGTCGCCGACAGTTTGAGCTGCGCCTCGATCGCCGCGACCTGCGCCTGGTAGGGCACGGGATCGATGCGGAACAGCACGTCGCCGGCCTTCAGCGGCTTGTTCGGCGTCGACCGGCACCTCGGTCACCTCGCCCGCGACATCGGGCACGATCGCCACCGAGTTGCGCACCACCAGCGCCGGCCCCTGCGGCGCGCCCCACCCCATCGGGATGAACAGGCCGAGATTGAGCAGCAGCAGCACGATGAACGGCGAGACCTTCCAGAACAGGTTGAATTTGACGACGCCGAAGTGCACCAGCGCGAACAGCAGCACCAGATAGACGCAGAGCATGGCGACGATCATGGGCGCTGCTCCGTCCTGCGCGGCGCGGGCACGTCGACATAGGCCCAGATCAGCGCGACCGGCCACAGCGCAAAGCCGCAGATCAGCGTGACCCAGCCGGCGACCGTCACCGCCTCGGCCCAGGGATGCCCGCGGGTTTTGGCGATGTGCCCGGGCAGCCAGCCGGCGATGCAGAACACCGCGACCACGCAGGCGACGAGGATGATGAGGACGATCCAGGCGAAGATATCGAAACCGGACATAACCGTTTCCTCAACTCGCCGGCTTCAGTTCCGGAAATTTCCACGTGCCTTTCAGTATCTCATTGCGCGGCCGGTAGAGCCGAACAGCGTAATTCCAGCCCTTCACGATCGGGAGACAATTCGGAATCTTGCCGTCGCAGCCTCCGAACTGGATGGTGATCGAGCCATCGGGATTTTTCTGGCCGGTGACATTGTTGATCGAATAGGCGTTGTACGGATTCTTCTCGAAGAAGCCTTGCGCATTGTAGACGCTGATCGACCAGAAGCCGTCGACCGGAACATCCTTGACGGTGGCCTTGTAGACGCTTTCGCCATCGTTCTTGGCCGGCGTCGCGATGAGATATGTCGCGTCCCGATCGGGATTACCGCCCCACCCCGCGGCAGCTCCGAGTACGAATCGGATCGGATCGACAGCCTGTTTGGTGCCGAACATCTTCTTGGAATCGGGCAGTGTCGCGGCGAGGACCAGCAACGCCTCGCGAACTTTCTTGTGGCTTTCCGGATCCCAGTTCGGCACTTCGAACGCGCCGACGCTCTTCTGGTTCACCTTGATGGCGTCCTGCAGAACATGAACCTTTTCCACGTCCTTCGGGTCTGCGGGATCGACCAGCGTCCGGATGAAAGCGGCGATGTATCGCGTGCCCGCCTTTTCCTTCGTCAGCGTATAGTTGCCGGCCCCGTAGACGACTTCGATGGTGTATTGATCCTCGTTGATCACCTGCATCGACATGAATTGCTTGCCCGCATCCGGGAGCGTGATGGTTACCGGCCCGGCATCCAGATCGAAGACCGCGGGCGAATACAGCGTGTCGCGGTTCATCCTGATGACCGATTGGCCGTCGATCGAAGCCGGCTCGCGGTGGTGGGCGAACTTGCCGAGGCCGCCGCTCTCCTTCATAAGCTTTGTAAAGTAGACGTCGCTTTCAGCACGGACGAAATTCTCAACCGTAACCGGGACGGAAGTACCGGGCGATTGCGCGAAGGCCGCCGACCCCGCCATCACGGCCACAACCGCCGCTCCAATCGAGACATTGATCTTGATCATGTTTCTCTCCGCTATTTCGCCGAAGGAAAAACCGTCTTCCAGTCCTGCTTCATGTCGACGACGGTCCATTTCCGCGCCGCCGCCTCATCCAGCGCCTTGTCGAGCTTTCCGATTTTCGACTGCCGGTCGTAGGCGTATTCGCGCTCGGCATCGGTGTGGTGCACGATGCCGGCGAAGCGCGCGCCCGCGCCCGCCGCGGTCCATTGCAGCATCTGCAGGTCGCCGTCGGAATTGCCGAACGCGAAGATCGGCCGGCGGCCGATGAAGCGGTTGATGCCGACCGGCTTGCCCGGGCCGTCGTCGACGAATTCGATCTTGGGCGTCTTCATCAGCGACGGCTTGCCGCCGGCATCGATCTGGAACTTGACGACGCCGGACGAGCCGACCACCTGCTCGGGCGGAATGCCGTAGACCTTTTCCATCCACGGCCGCATGAACTCGACGCCGCCGCCGGAGACGATGAAGGTCTTGAAGCCGTTGGCGCGCAGATAAGCCAGCAGCTCCAGCATCGGCTGGTAGACGAGCTCGGTGTAGGGACGGTTGAAGCGCGGATGCCGCGCGGTCGCGGTCCAGTCGAGCACCGCCTTGCGAGAATTCGTCGGTCGTCATGCCGGTGTGGGTCGCCGCCATGATCTGCAGCAGGCCCTTCTCGCCGGACGCCGCCAGCGCCTTCATGTCCTTGTCGAGGAGCGCCTTGAACGGCTGCGTCGTCTTCCATTCCGGATGCTGCGGCGCCATCGCCTTGATGCGGTCGAAGGCGAAGGCGACCTGGAAATAGATCGGCTGCTCGCACCACAGCGTGCCGTCATTGTCGAAGGTGGCGATGCGCTGCTCGACGGGGACGAAGTCCGCGCCGCCTTGCGTCGTGACGCGCGCGACGAAATCGGTGATGGATTTCTTGACCGCGCCGTCGTTCCAGGACGGCAGCGGATCGGATTGGGCAAGCGCGGAATGCGGGCATCGCGACGGCAACGACCAGCCACGCAACGAACAGAGCGCATGCCGGACGACACGCGGAGACGAACGCGAACATGCGAATCGTCCTGCCGCGTTCGAGTCCATGCAAGACGAAGTCGATCCGGCCCGCCCGTGAGCGAGCCGGTATCGACTGCAACGTCGCTACTTGATACCGCGCTGCTGGATCTGCTGCTCGATCATCCTGTTCAGGTTGCCGCGAATCCGTTCGACGTCCAGCCCCTCCGTCAGCGCCTTCTTCTGCTTCATGCTGTCCAGCGTGCTTTCCATGATGTTCGCCGGGTTGAAGCTCGGCGGGAACGAACGCGGCGGGAAGTCCTTGAACGTCGCCACGAACTGGAAGACCTCTTCGTTCATGCCGTAGACGCTTCCGACGTGGTTGATGATGCCAGTCCCAGTAGGTGTTGGAGGTGATGTCGGCCCGCTCGAACGGGTCCTGCATCAGGTTGAACATCTTCTGCAGGCGAAGCGTCGTGAACGGCTCGGCCCACAGGCCCATCGTGCCCTCCATGCGCTGCTCGGAGAAGACGTACTTGTAGTCGCCCTAGCCGCATGCCCACGAGAAGGCCGTCGTCGTCGGAGTAGAAGAACTTGTCGCGGGCGCTCTTCGTGCCGTTGTTGTTGGCCGCGGTGCCGCTGACATTGCGCAGGAATTGCGACTGGTCGTAGCCGTCGAGGTGAACCTTGTAGTTGATGCCGTTGGCGGTGTAGCCGGCCTTGAGCTTGTTGACGATGTCGGGCTCGCCGGCGATCGCGCAGAACGTCGGTATCCAGTCGTTGTGGCTCATGATCTCGTTGGTCACCGTGCCGGGCTTGATGTCGCCCGGCCAGCGCACCAGGCACGGCACGCGGAACGCGCCTTCCCAGTTGGTGTTCTTCTCGGAGCGGAACCAGGTCATGGCGCCGTCCGGCCAGGTGTTCATGTGCGGGCCGTTGTCGCTGGAGTAGACGACGATGGTGTCGTTGGCGATGCCCATGTCGTCGAGCGCCTTGAGCAGGCTGCCGACGGTATCGTCGTGCTCCATCATGCCGTCGATATACTCGCTGTCGCCGTGGGTGTAGCGGCCGCGATGATCGGCGCGGACGTGCGTGCGCAGATGCATGCGCGTGCCGTTGAACCAGCAGAAGAACGGCTTGCCCGCCGCCTGCTGCCGCTTCATGAAATCGATCGCCGCGGCCGAGGTCTCGTCGTCGATCGTTTCCATGCGCTTCTTGGTCAGCGCGCCGGTGTCCTCGATGGTCTGCTTGCCGATCTTGCCGAAGCGCGGATCGACCGTGGGATCGTCGCGGTCGCGTCGCCTTGCACTTCAGCACGCCGCGCGGACCGTACTTGGCGAGGTAGGCCGGGTCCTTCGGATAGTCGGGCAGTTCCGGCTCTTCCTCGGCGTTGAGATGGTAGAGATTGCCGAAGAATTCGTCGAAGCCGTTCACGGTCGGCAGCGACTCGTTGCGGTCGCCGACGTGGTTCTTGCCGAACTGCCCGGTGGCATAGCCGAGGTTCTTGAGCAGGCCGCCGATCGAGGGATCCAGCTGGCTCATGCCCATCGGCGCGCCGGGGAAGCCGACCTTGGTCAGGCCGGTGCGGATGCCGTGCTGGCCGGTCAGGAACGCCGCGCGGCCGGCGGTGCAGGACTGCTCGCCGTAATAGTGCTGGAGCTTGATGCCCTCGCGGCCGATGCGGTCGATGTCCGGCGTCTCGTAGCCCATCAGGCCGTTCGAATAGGCGCTGATGTTGGCGACGCCGACATCGTCGCCCCAGATCACGAGGATGTTCGGTTTGCGGCCGGAAGCGCTGCGGCAGGCGCGGTGGTTGGCGTGGGCGCGGGAGCGGCGGGCGCCGCTTTCTGCGCCTGCGCCAGTGCACCGGAGGTCAGCGCCGCCGCTGCCACCAGCGTGGAGGTTCCAAGCAGGATGTTGCGACGGTTGACGGCGCGGTTGCCGGTGTCGTCGTGGACGCCTTCGCTATGGTTGTTGGTCTTGTCTTCGCTGGACATTTCAACTCTCCGCTTGTTGCACGACAGTGAAATCATCACGTCGCTGAGCTCCTGACGACGCACGGAGCCCGAGGTGGATGGTTCTCCGTCAGTCCGCGCTCGATCCTGCCTTCTCCAGCTTCGCCATCACCGCGTCGAGGTTGAAGCTCGCCGGCTTCTGCCGCACCGGAAATTCCTTGAAGCTCTGCAGCCACTGCGTGGCGAGCGCCTGCATCGGCACCTGGACGAAGGCGCGGTCGGCCATCCACTTGTTGTAGAGAATGGACTCGTCGCCGCGCTCGAACGGATCGGAGCGCAGGTTGAACAGCTTGGGTATGCGCAGATCGGTGAATTGCCCGGACCAGACGCCGATGCCCTTGTTGTTCTGCTCGAGGAAGACGGACTTCCAGTCGTTGACACGGATCGCGACGAGTTGGCCGTCATCGTTCCAGTAGACGAACTCCTTGCGCGGCGACTCCTTCGCTTCGCCCTTGAAGAAGGGGATGAGATTGAAGCCGTCGAGATGGACCTTGAAGGTCTTGTTGCCGATCTGCGCGCCTCGCATGCATTTGTCGACGATATCCGGATCGCCGCCGGCCGCGGCAAAGGTCGGGATCAGATCGTAATGCGAGAACATCTCGTTGTAGACGGTGCCGGGCTTGATCGTGCCCGGCCAGCGGATCACCATCGGCACGCGAAAGGCGCCTTCCCAGTTGGTCGCCTTCTCGCCGCGGAAGGGCGTGGTGCCGCCGTCCGGCCATGACATCACCTCGGCGCCGTTGTCGGTGGTGAACAGGACGATGGTGTTGTCGGCGACACCGAGGTCGTCGAGCTTCTTCAGCAACTGGCCGACCAGCCCGTCCAGTTCCACCATGCCGTCGGGGTAGATTCCGAGCTTGGTCTGTCCCTCGGAAGCGGGCTTCAGATGCGTCCACACATGCATGCGCGTCGGGTTGAAGTAGCAGAACCACGGCGTGTTTGCCTTTTGCTTGCGGTCGATGAAATCGATCGCCGCGCCGATGAATTCCTCGTCCACCGTCTCCATCCGCTTGGTGTCGAGCGGGCCGGTGTTTTCGATCACCTGCTTGCCGACACGTCCGTAGGCGGGATCGACGGTCGCATCGTCGGTATCGCTGGCCTTGCATTTGAGCACGCCGCGCGGCCCGAACCTGGCCCGAAACTTCGGATCCTTCGGATAATCCGGATTTTGCGGCTCTTCCTCGGCGTTGAGATGATAGAGATTGCCGAAGAATTCGTCGAAGCCGTGCACGGTCGGCAGATATTCGTTGCGGTCGCCGAGATGGTTCTTGCCGAATTGCCCGGTGGCGTAGCCGAGCGGCTTCAAGGCTTCCGCGACGCTCATGTCTTCGGCGTGAAGTCCGATGTCGGCGAACCGGGCAGACCGACCTTGGTCAGGCCGGTCCTGATCGGCGATTGTCCGGTGATGAAGGCCGCGCGCCCCGCGGTGCAGCTCTGCTCGCCGTACCAGTCGGTAAACAGCGCGCCTTCTTTGGCGATGCGGTCGATGTTGGGCGTGCGGTAGCCCATCACGCCCAGATTGTAGGCGCTGACATTGAACCAGCCGATGTCGTCGGCCATGATCATGAGGATGTTCGGCTTGCGGCCGGTCGACGGAGCGGATGACGGCGCGGCCTTCTGGGCTTGCGCCAGCGCACTGGAAGTCAGCGCGGCCGCGGCCACCAAAGTGGAGGTTCCAAGCAGGATATTGCGGCGGTTGACAACGCGATTGTCCGGTGTCGTCGGGCACGCCTTCGCTCTGGCTGTTGGCTTTGTCTTCGCTGGACATTTCAACTCTCCGCTCGTTGCACGACAGAGTGAAATCATTGCGCGGGTGGGCTCCTGACGACGCACCGGAACCCGAGGTGGCTGGTCGAGGTATCGATCGCCTCGGCATGCCGCGCCGCCGGGCGATAGCGGCGGCAATAGTTCGGCGCGCACAGATGCGAGCCGCCCTTGATCACCTTGCGCGGAATTTTGATGTTGGGCTGGCGCGGGTCGTAGGCTGGCCTCTTCGCGGCCGCCGCGCGGATTTTCGGGAATGCAGCACGCCTTTGGCGCATCGGCCTCGTGCTTTGGCGAATACCAGTCGGAGGTCCATTCCCAGACATTGCCGATCATGTCGTGGACGCCAAAACCGTTCGGCGGAAACGCCGTCACCGGCGAGGTGCGCTCGTAGCCGTCGGCGTTGAGATTTTGCGCGGGGAATTCACCCTGCCAGGTGTTGGCCATATGCACGCCAGCGGGCGTAAATTCGTCGCCCCAGGCAAACTCGGCGCCGTCGAGGCCGCCGCGCGCGGCAAAATTCCCATTCGGCTTCGGTCGGCAGATCCTTGCCCGCCCATTGCGCATAGGCCAGCGCATCGGAGAACGACACGTGCACGACCGGATGATGATCGAGCGCATTGATGTTGCTCTTCGGCCCGTAGGGATGGCGCCAGTCGGCGCCTTTCATGAAATCCCACCACTGGCTCCAGTCGCGCAAATTCGTCACGCGCGGCGGCGGCGAGAACACCAGCGAGCCGGCGTAGAGCATGTGCGGCAGCGCGCCGGGATAATCCTTCGGGTCGGGCGGAATTTCGGCAAACGTCCGGTGGCCGGTCGCGCTGCACGAACTCCTTGAACTGGCGGTTCGTGACCGGCGTGCGATCGATCCAGAAGCCGTCGACCGTCACGCGGTGGACCGGCGCCTCCTCCGGATAATGATCGTCGGAGCCCATGCGGAAGGTGCCGCCGGGAATCCGGACCATGTCACCGGTCCGGTCATCCTCCGGCGGTCGTTGGTTCGACCCGATCTCGGTCCGCAGCAACGTCATGGCACCGGCTCCAGACGTTGGCGGTTACAAGCAGGCGCTCCAAAAGCCCTGCGTCCGGCTTCGGCCGACGTAACACTGGTATCCCAGCATACCAGCCATGCCCGTATCGATGGCCGAGGACGGTGGCGGCGCGACGCCGATCGTCGCCATACCCAAAATGTCTGCAAGACCCGACCCGAGAAGTGCTCTTGACCGAGCCACTTTTTTAAAGACAGACCGCATTTCCATACCTTTCCATATTCATCCTAAAGTTGAACAGGTGGCCATATTGGTCAGGTTCGCTCCCTTATTTTCCCCCGGTTGCGCGGGTTTCCAGCGTAACCGAAGTCGGCGCACCTGTGATGTACGATTCGTGCCAATTTTCTAACTTCGCGAATTGAGCTATGAAAACAGATGCGCGACAATCGTTGATCATTCGACTTCGACGGGGCGTGATTTGTTAGACAATTCAATTCAAAGCGGCACGAATGCAACAGTCACGCCGTTCGACGTTCGCCCACAAATTGAGCGGTTGTTGTCGCGTCGGAATGTCGCATAGGATAACCGGACTGCGATTTGCGATCATGTGTTTCGCTTTCGCGAATGGAGGTGGGCAGATGCGACGTCATCTCGCCGTGGCACTTGTCACCCTGGCAGTTGCGCTCGGCGCACTGCTTGGCCTGAACCACGAACCGGCGCTTGCGGCCGAAGGCGGCATCGGCGCCTACCTGATGGGATCACGCTCGAACGGCGCCGGCATCACACCGCCTCCCGGCGTCTTCTTCAATGACGACACCTACTTCTACGACGCAAAAATCGGCGGCGGAAAATCGTTGCCGTTCGGCGGATTGCTGGTGGCGAACGTTTCCGTGCAGACCTGGATGAATCTACCCACCACGCTGTGGGTGACGCCGGCAAAGATTCTCGGCGGCGACCTCGCGTTTTCGGTGACGTCGTCCGTCGGCGAACCGCGCGTCAACGCCGGCCTCCTGGTCAATTCGCCGCGCTTCGGCCCTGTTGGCGTCAACGTCACCGACGCCAATACCAACCTCAGCGACTTTTTCGTGCAGTCTTTTGTCGGATGGCAGGCGGGCAACCTGCACTGGCAGCTGGGAGTCGGTGGCGTGATTCCATCCGGCACCTATGTCGCGGGACAGCTCTCGAACGCCTCGCTCAACCGCCCGGCGATCGACCTGTTCGGCACCGTGACCTGGCTCGATCCCGCCGTCGGCTGGGACCTGTCGGCCGCCGCGGGATTTACCTTCAACCGGACCAATACCGCGACCGACTACAAGACCGGCGACGAATTCCACCTCGAGTGGGCCGTCACCAAATATCTCAGCAAGGAATTCACGCTCGGCTTGGTCGGCTACTATTACCAGCAGCTCACGCCCGATACCGGCACCGGCGCGCTGCTTGGCGCGTTCGAGGGACGCGTGGTCGCGCTCGGCGGCGCCATCGGCTACACGTTCGAAGTCGGCAAGCTGCCGGTCTCGACGCGGCTGAAAGTCTATCGCGAGTTCGACGCCGTCAACCATCTGGAGGGAACGTCGGGCTTCTTCACGGTGTCGATGCCGCTGGCGATCGATGCGTCGGTGGCATCTGTAACCACAGGAAGGGCCATCAAGGCGAAGTTCTAGGCCGGGCAGAACCGATGGGACAGTCCACACCGATACAGGTTCGCAGCCTCGAAAGCTTCGAGCAACTCGAGGACGCGGTCCGCGGCTCGCACAGGAACATCGTGCAGATCGACCGCGGTCGCATGCGCGGTCAACTCACCCATCTTTCGATCGGTGACCTGCCCGTAGACGTCGGAGTGTTCTCGGTCGGCATGCGGTCGACAGGCATTCTGAGCAAGGACCGAATAGCCATCGGGATGCTGACCGGATGCACTGGCCGGGTGACGCAATGCCTGTCCAACGTTCACGTCGGCGACGTGATGATCACGCCCCCAGGAGACGAGCACGACGGCAGGTATGAAGGAGGCGCCTCCTTTGCGGTCATCTCATTTTTGCCCAGCGACATCCAGTCGCTGTTTGGAACCGAGCCGCGCCTGGCAGATCCGAGCGCCTGGAAGAAGAGCCATTTTCGTGCCGTGCCTCATGCCCGCGCGGAATTCATTGCCCGTTTGCACGAGATCATCGCGTGCCTCCGACAGAACGATGGGGCACTCGATGCAGAGGCCGCCGAATTCTGGAAGCGATCGATTGCCGAAATCATGACGGCGGCCATTCGGCTGAACGATCCCGCCTGCTCAGACCGCCCGCTTCCCTCGGCGCGGAAGATCGTGCGGAAGGTCGAGGATTTTCTCGATCAGGCCGGCGCGGCACCGGTGCATATTTCCGAGATCTGCAGCAAGCTCAATGTCTCGCGGCGCTCGCTCCATCGCGCCTTCCAGGATACGCTCGGCATCGGGCCGGTAGCCTTTCTTCAACGAAGGCGGTTGTGCGACGTTCACTCAGCCATTCTCGATGGCGATCCGGCCACGACCACGATCGCGGAGATCGCGCTACGCCATGGCTTCCTGAATATTGGGCGGTTTTCCGGCTACTACCGTGCGCTGTTCGACGAATACCCGTCTGAGACGCTTGGCCGTCATAGCCTTCGCAAGTTCGAGGGAATGCCAACCGATTCCGGGACACCAGCCAGTTAGAGCTCCGTCAGGTCGCTCACTCGAACCCCGGCCGCGGCACCAGGTTCATCAGCATTCGCACAAAGCCGCCGTCGACCGTGATCTCGTCGCCATTGACGTAAGACGACCGGTCGCTGGCGAGAAAGAGGATGGCGTCGGCAATGTCCTGCGGCATGCCGATCCGCCGTGCCGGCACGACGGCCTTGCGCCGCTCGGTAACTCCCGGCGTGTCGTAAAAAGCCTGGCTCATCGGCGTGATGACGAGGCCCGGGCTAACGACGTTGCTGCGGATGCCGTGCGGCCCCCACTCATTGGCAAGCTGCTGCGACAGCATGATCACACCGGCCTTGCTGACGCTGTAGGCGCCGCTGTGGCCCTGGGCGTGGCTGCCGGCGATCGACGACACGTGAACGAGGCTGCCGCTGCCGTGGTTGCGCATCTGCCGGCCGAAAATCTGCGCACAGAGGAAATAGCCGGTCAGGTTGACCGCCAGCACCGCATTCCACTCGGCCAACGAGAGCGTATCAAGCCCGCCGGGACGCAACACCGCGGCGGTGTTGACCAGCACCTGGCACGGCCCCAGCGCCTTCTCGATCTTCAGGGATGCGGCGGTGACGCTCTCGACGTTTGAGGTGTCGCAGGCGGCTACGACATGATCGCGGCCGAGCTTGAGCAGTTCGGCGTGCGTAACTTCAAGTCCGCGTTCGTCGCGATCGATCGCGGCAACACGGGCTCCGGCCCGGGCAAAACTAAGCGCAACCGCGCGGCCGATGCCGCCACCGCCACCGGTAACCACGCAGACGCGGCCTGACAGGCCGAGCCAGTCAGAAGCATCCTGCCCGGCCATCTCGATCTCCCCGATTGTTGTTTTGCGGCCAGCATAGCCGAAACCCAACCGGGGGCAATTGCCGCACTTACGCGGCCGGGACCGTTCCTCCGACAACCTCGCCGAACGACGCAAAGAACTGCCCGGCGAGTTTCCTGGCGGTGGAATCGATCAAGCGGGAACCGAGCTGCGCCAGCTTGCCGCCGATCTGGGCGTCGACTTCATAAAACAATATCGTCGCGTCCGGACCATCGGCGCTGAGCTTCACCGTGGCGCCGCCTTTGGCGAAGCCGGCGACGCCGCCGGAGCCTTCGCCGGAAATGCGATAGCTGTTGGGCGGATCGAGATCGGACAAGGTGACCTTGCCGCCAAAGGTCGCCTTTACCGGCCCGACCCTGAACACGACGGTCGCGGTCATCTCGGTCGGCGACGACATGTCGAGCGCCTCGCAGCCGGGAATGCATTGTTTCAGGATCGCGGGATCGTTGAGCGCCGCCCAGACCTTTTCCTTCGAGGCCGGGATGCGCTGGCTGTCACTCATCTGCATGGTTTGAGCTTCCTTGATTGTTGATATCGATCGTGTGATTGGCGATCCGGTTGGTCGTCACCCTGAGGTGGCCGCGCGTAGCGTGGCCCTCGAAGGGCGACAGCCCGGCTTATTCATCCTTCGAGGCTCGCCCAGCGGCGCAATTGCGCCGCAAGGCTCGCACCTCAGGATGACGGCGGTGTGGATGATGGAACGCGCTGTCCCCTGCGCCGTTCGACGGTGATTTCGGCCAATATCGACATCGCGATCTCTTCCGGCGTGATGGCGCCGAGATCGAGCCCGGCTGGCGCCTTGACGCGATCGAGTGCTTCCGGCGACACGCCGGCCGCGACGAGTTTTTCACGCAGCGCCGTCATCTTGCGGCGGCTGCCGACGAAGGCGTGATATTCGGCACCGGTGGCGACCGCGGCACGGAGCGCGGCCTCGTCGCCCTTGCCTTGCGTCGAGACGACGATGAAGCGCCGCGCCTGGTTGAGTTCGCCGAGCGCAAAACCATCGACCAGCGTATCGGCGTCGGGCACGACGGTGAGATCACCCGCAGGCGCGGCGAGCGTGACGTGATAGCCGAGTTGTCTTGCCTGCGCGGCGAGCGACATCGCGACCGGACTGGCGCCGAACACCACCAGCGACGGATGCGGCAGCACCGGCTCGACAAAGATATCCATCGTTCCCTTGCTCGGGCACATGTTGGTGGCGAAGCGGACGCCGTCGCGGTTTTCGCCGGGCTTGACGCCGAGTTCGGCCAGCATGTCTTCCGGCTGCACCGACACCATGCGCGGCTCGCCATCGGCCAGCGCCTCGCGCGCAGCCTTCAACACCGCACCGCGCGCGCAGCCGCCGCCGATCCAGCCCGCGACAATCGTGCCATCGGGCCGGATGATCGCCTTGGCGCCGGCCTTGGCCGCCGTCACCGATACCGTACGAACGACGGTTGCGAGCACAAACGCCTGTTCGGCCGCTTTCATCTGCGCGACCAGGTCCATCACTTCGACATGCGCGGTCATCGGTGTTCTTCCTTACCTCTCCCGCTTGCGGGGGAGGTCGGATCGCATCGCGAGATGCGATCCGGGTGGGGGAAATTCTTTCCACTCGGGCAGTCTCTCTCGCGGAGAGACCCGCACCCCAGCCCTCCCCCGCAAGCGGGAGAGGGAGGCCACTGCCGTCGTTGCGACAAGCTCGCCATCACAGTTTCGCCAGATAGGGTTCGAGCGCGGTCAGGCTTTTCAGCGTATTGGCCGGCGCGTAGAGATCGACATGCGGCAGCGCCGCCTTGATGCCCGCGGCCTCGGGCTTGTAGCCCTCCCATGCCATCATCGGATTGAGCCAGACGATGCGGCGGCAGCGGCGGCCGAGGGCGGCCATCTCGCGGCCGAGCAGCGCGGCATCGCCGGTCTCGTAGCCGTCGGAGACAATCATCACCACGGTGCGCGAATGGATCACGCGCGCGGCATGCCAGCGATTAAAAGTCTGCAGGCTCTCGCCGATTTTGGTGCCGCCACCGGCGCCCTGCGCCATGATCGAGAGCCGGTCGAGCGCGCGCGCCGCATCCCGCTCCTTCATGGCATCGGAGACATGTGCCAGCCGCGTGTGGAACAGGAACGCCTCGGCCTCGCGAAACTCGTCGAGCACGCCGTGGATGAAGCGCAGGAACACGCCGGTATACATGCTCATCGAACCGGACGCGTCGAGCAGCATCACGAGCCGCAGCGGCTTCTCCTTGCGCTGGCGCTTGACCAGCGAGATCGGTACGCCGCCATGACTGATATTGCTGTGAATGGTCCGCCGCAGGTCGAGCCGGGTGCCGCGCCGCCGCGCCAGGTCGCGGCGAGTCAGCCGCGTGCGCATGGTCTGCGCGAGCCGGGCGGCGGCTTCATGCGCTTCTTCGATCTGCTCAGGGTCAGCCATCTTGCGGAAATCGATTTCGGCAAGATGGTCGGCGCGCGAGGCGCCCTCCATACGGCCTTCGCCGGAACGGTCAACGTCGTCGGCGCCATCAGCGGACGGAATTTGATCCATCGCCGTGTCACCGCCGGCGCTCGGCTGCGGCCGAGTGTTCGGCAAACTCTTCAGCGACGGATTGTTCGCTGATTTGGCCGAGCCAGTGGTCGTCGACCGCGACCGCACCCGCTTGCCGAGCCAGAAGGCGTCAAAAATCCCGTCGAACTTTTCCCAGTCGGACTTGCGCGCCGAGAACAGATGCTTGAACGCCGAACGCAGCAGGCCGGGTTTTGCGACGTACCCGGCGGTCATCAATGCCGCCGCGTCCTGGCCCTCGGCGAGGCCCACGGCATACCCGTTGTCGCGCAGGGTTTTGAGAAAGGCCGCGAGCTTCCCCGAGACGAGGCGGGAGACCTCATCCACTTCATGGAAATCAGGTGCGGCGCCGCAGCAGCTCATGCGACCTTCCCCAATAACCGTTCGGTGACTTCGCGGCTCACGCGTGCGCGGTCCTCATGGGTCTTGAGCAGGCACATCAGGGTTTCGTGCACGGTCTCCGGCGCGTCGTGCAGGTCGTGCACGTCGAGCCCGACCAGAGCCGCGGCCCAGTCCAGCGTCTCGGCGACGCCGGGCACCTTGCGCAGCTCTTCTTTCCGGATGCTTTCGACCATGCGCGCGATCTGCAGCGACAGTGACGCGCCGGCGCCGTCGATCCGCGCCATGATGATGCGCGCCTCGCGGTCGGCGTCGGGATAATCGACATAGTGATAGAGGCAGCGGCGGCGCAACGCATCCGACAGTTCACGCGTCCCGTTCGAGGTCAGCACGACATGCGGAATCGTCGTCGCCTTGATGGTGCCAAGTTCGGGGATCGAGACCTGAAAGTCGGACAGCAGTTCCAGCAGAAACGCCTCGAACTCGTCGTCGGCGCGGTCGATTTCGTCGATCAGCAGCACCGGCGGCTTGTCGCGGCGGATCGCTGCCAGCAGCGGCCGTTCCAGCAGATATTTTTCCGAAAAGATCTGGTCCTCGACCGCATCGGGGTTATCGCCGCGATGGGCCTGGATCGAGAGCAACTGGCGCTGGTAGTTCCATTCGTACAGCGCCGCCGATTGATCGAGCCCCTCATAGCATTGCAGGCGGATCAGCTCGGTCGCGTGCACGGAAGCCAGCGCCTTCGCGACTTCGGTCTTGCCGACGCCCGCCTCGCCTTCCAGCAGCAGCGGACGCCTCAAGAGTTGCATCAGCGAAATCGCGGTCGCGAGTTCGCCGTCGGCGATGTAGCCGGCAGCGGCGAGCGCTTGCGCGATCTCTTCGCGGTTCCTCATGTTTCAGCAAACACTCCGAGGTTCTTCGCCGCCTTCCAGTTGCGCCAGAAATCATGTGGCATCTGGATATGGGTGGAGCCCAGGAACGAGAAGGCGTCGTTGACGGCGTTGGAGAAGGCCGGCACGCCGCCGACATTCGGGCTCTCGCCGACGCCCTTGGCGCCGATCGGATGATGCGGCGACGGCGTGACGGTGAAGTCGGTCTCCCAATGCGGGGTCTCGACCGCGGTCGGCATGAAGAAATCCATGAACGAACCGGTCACCACATTGCCGTCGTCGTCGTAGCGGATTTCCTGGCCCATCGCGATCGCGAAGGCTTCGGTCAATCCGCCATGCACCTGGCCCTCGATGATCATCGGGTTGATGCGGGTGCCGCAATCGTCGAGCGCATAGAAGCGCCGGACCTTGTAGACACCGGTATCGACGTCGATGTTCATCACGCAGATGTAGGCCCCGAACGGATACGTCATGTTCGGCGGATCGTAATAGCTCACCGCTTCGAGGCCCGGCTCCATGCCCGGCGGCACGGAATTATAGGCCGCCCAGCAGATGTCTTTCATCGACATCGACTTCTCCGGCAGGCCCTTGACGCGGAAGCCGTCGATATCCCATTCGAGGTCGCCCTCGTGGACTTCGAGCTTGTAGGCTGCGATCATCTGCGCTTTGGCCTTGATCTTTCGCGCGGCCATCGCGATCGCCGCACCCGCCACCGGCGTCGAGCGCGAACCGTAGGTGCCGAGCCCGTAGGGCGCGGTATCGGTGTTGCCCTCCTCCACCATGATGTCATCGGCGGGAATGCCGATTTCGGTGGCAATGATCTGCGCCCAGGTGGTTTCGTGGCCCTGGCCCTGGCTCTTGGAGCCGACCCGGGCGATGCCCGCGCCGGTCGGATGCATCCGGATCTCGCAGGAGTTGAACATTGCGATGCCGAGAATGTCGCAATTCTTCGACGGGCCGGCGCCGACGATCTCGGTGAAGAACGACACGCCGAGACCCATGATCTCGCGGGTCTCGCCGCGCTCGAACGCCGCGCGCTGTTCCGCCTGCTCCTTGCGCAGACCGGCATAATCGACCGTTTCCATCATCTTGCGCATCGCGGTGTGGTAGTCGCCGGAATCGTATTCCCAGCCCAGCGCCGAGTGATACGGGAACTGCTCCGCCTTGATGAAATTCTTCAGCCGCAACTCCGCCGGATCCATCCCCAGCTTCTGCGCCAGAATATCCATCCCGCGCTCGATGCAATACGCCGCCTCGGTGACGCGGAACGAACATCGATAGGCGACGCCGCCGGGCGCCTTGTTGGTGTAGATGCCGTCGACCGAAAGATGCGCGGTCGGGAAATCATACGAGCCGGTGACGATGTTGAAGAATCCGGCCGGCCATTTCGACGGGTCGGCACAGGCGTCGAACGCGCCGTGATCGGCCAGCACATGGACGCGCAAGCCCGTGACCTTGCCCTCTTTCGTCGAGGCGATTTCGGTCGTCATGTGGTAGTCGCGCGCAAACGAAGTGGCGGTGAGGTTCTCGATGCGGTCTTCGACCCATTTCACCGGCTTGCCGGTGACAATGGAGGCAACCGCCGCGCAGATATAGCCGGGATAGGCGCCGACCTTGTTGCCGAAGCCGCCGCCGATATCGGGCGAGATCACATGGATCTTGTGCTCGGGAATCTTTGCGATCAGCGCCACGACGGTGCGGATCACATGCGGCGCCTGGAACGTACCCCAGATCGACAGTTCGCCCTTGATCTTGTCGAACGAACAGACGCACTGGCAGGTTTCCAGCGGCGACGGATGGGTACGGTGATAGGAGATCATCTCCTTGATCGTCACGTCGGCCTTCTTGAAGGCGGCGTCGGTCAGATCCTTGTCGCCGACGGTCCATTCAAAAATGTGATTGTGATGCTTCCGCGGCCCGTGCGCGCCGGTCATTTTTCCGGCAAGGTCCTCACGCAGCACTGGCGCATCGGCATCCATCGCCTTGAACGGATCAATCAACGGCGGCAACGCTTCATATTCGACCACGACCTTGTTGATGCCGTCGTCGGCGGCGTAGCGGTCGGTGGCGACCACGAAGGCGACTTCCTGATTCTGGAACAGCACCTTGCCGTCGGCCAGCACCATCTGCACGTCACCGGCCAAGGTCGGCATCCAGGCGAGGTTGACGGTCTTCAGCGTCTCGGCGGTGATGACGGCGAGCACGCCCGGCACCTTCAGCGCCTCGTCGCCATTGATCGACTTGACGCGCGCATGGGCGTGCGGCGAGCGAACGAAGTCGCCATGCAGCATGCCCGGCAATTTCAGGTCGTCGACATAGTTGCCCTTGCCTTGGGTGAAGCGGATATCCTCGACCCGCTTGCGCTTGCAGCCCATGCCTTCGAGTTTGGCTTCGCGTTGTTCCCGCGTGGGAGTCATGTCGTTCATTCCGCAGCCTCCTGGAATTCAACGCCATTGATCTTGGCGGCGGCGTACTGGATCGCCCTGACGATGTTCTGGTAACCGGTGCAGCGGCAGATGTTGCCTGAAATGCCCATCCGGATTTCGGCCTCGGTCGGTGACGGATTTTCCTTCAACAGGCGCTGCGCGCGAAGAATCATGCCGGGGGTGCAGAAGCCGCATTGCAGGCCGTGCATCATCCGGAATCCTTCCTGCAAGGCCGACAACGACCCGTCGGCATTGGCAACGCCTTCGATGGTCATGATGTCGGAGCCCTGCGCCTGCACCGCGAACATGGTGCAGGATTTCACCGACATGCCGTCGATATCGACGGTGCAGGCGCCGCAATGCGTGGTCTCGCAGCCGATATGGGTGCCGGTGAGAACAAGGTTTTCGCGGATGAAATGCACCAGCAGCGTGCGCGGTTCGACGAGGCCTTCGACCTCGGCGCCGTTCACCTTCATGGTGACGTGGGTTTTTGCCATTTGTTTCTCCCCTAACCAGCGCGGCCGGCGGCGCGCTGCAATGCGCGCGTCACCATGATGCCACCGACATGTTTGCGGTATTCGACCGGGCCACGAGCATCCGCGGCCGGCGACATGATGGCCATCGCCGCGGCGGCAGCCTTTTTCAGCGTGCCCAAATCGAGCACCGTGCCGATCACCGCTCTCGCAGCATCGTCGGCGAGCAGCGGCGTCTCAGAAAGATTGGTGAGGCCGATCTTGCAGGTCGCGACCTTGCCGCCTGCCATCGTCAGCACGACGGCGGCGGCTGCGGTGGCATAATCGCCGACCTTGCGCTTCAGCTTTTCATAAGCGTAGCCGTGACCAGCGGCCGGCACGGGAATGGAGATCGCCGTCAGAAGTTCGCCGGGCTCCAGCGCGGTGAAGTAGGCGCCCTGATAGAATTCGGAAGCCGGGATGTCGCGCCCGCCGGACGCGCCTTCAAGCCGGTAGCTCGCACCCAACGTCATCATCAGCGCCGGCATGTCGTTGCCGGGATCGCCGTTGGCGACATTGCCACCGAGGGTGCCGCGATAGCGCACCTGGGGATCGGCGATCAGCAAGGCGGTTTCATGCAGGATCGGCAGCGATTTGCCGATCTCGTCGGACGCCAGCAATTCGTGCTGGGTGGTCATGGCGCCGATGACGATGGTGTTGCCGGAGCGAGAGATGCCCTTGAGCCCGGCGACGCCGTGCAGGTCGACCAGATGCTCGGGGGTCGCGAGCCGGAGCTTCATCATCGGGACCAGGCTGTGGCCGCCGGCCAGCGGCCGGGCCTCTTCACCCAGGGATGAGAGCAATTTGACCGCGTCGTCGACGGTTGCCGGCCGGTGATAACTGAATGGTCCAGGGATCATTCGTCTCCTCCATTCGTCCTTTGGTGCCCTTACGGGGCGGATGGACGTTGAGGAGCAGGCTGTTCTCAGGGGTTGTGGCCCGCAAGCGGAGGGGCACAAAGTTGCAGAATTCGCACGAAATGCGGCTTTGAGCGCACGAGATGCGTCAGTGGGGGAGACCTAACGCTGAGACGGCGCGGCCACTTCTCCCTCGCCCCGCTCTTGCGGGGAGAGGGTCGGGGTGAGGGGCTCTCTCCACGGGTTCGACTCGCGGAGAGTCCCCGTCACCCGGCGCTACGCGCCGACCTCTCCCCGCAAGCGGGGCGAGGTAAGTGAGAACGCGCGCATGCTTGGCTCCCTACGCGTGCCGCCGGGCCAAGCCGAGCCTCGCCTTGACCTCTGCGATCTTGGCGCGGCTTACCGGGACCCGGTGCGGCGATGGGCCATCGAGTTCCACGATCGCGCCGTCGCCTTCCTTGCGCACCAACGTGACGTGCGGGATCGCGACGATGTGGCTGCGGTGGACGCGAACGAACAGGCTGGGGTCGAGTTGGGCTTCGGCCTCCGAGATCGACCACGGGCACATCCGCTCCCGGGTACCGTCATGCACCTTGGTATAGTGGGCGTCGGCCCGGACGCTCCTGACATCGGCGCTGTCGATGAAGTGGGTGCCGTCAGCGCCTTCGACCGGCAGCCGTGGCGCCGGCGCCGCGCGGGGCGGTTGGCCGATGCCGCCGAGCGGGGTCGGCCGCAGCCGCGGACTGGTCGAAATGGCACTGGCGTCTACTGGCGGGATTTCCGCCATGGCGGCTTGGGGAATACCGGCGACCGCGTCTGCCACAACAACTTTCTTGCGCGGATCCGGCACCAGCGACAGCAGAAAGCCCGCCGCAATCACGAAGCAGAGCAGCGCCACCACCAGCGACAGCATTTGCGACGACGCCGCCAATCCCTCGATGTGGTGATGCGATCCTCCCGATGGTGGAACCAGATGCATGCCGTCCATGGCCGTGTAGTGCATGCCCGACACTGCGACACCGAATGCGACCGCGCTCAGCGCCAGTTGCACGCCGCCCTGTCGCGCCAGAAATGCGCGCAAGCCGCCATAGGCCGCCGCGATCGCGATCACGACCGAGAGCATCACCCTCGCGCTGTCGTGGGTCATGGCGAAATCGCCGGACAAGCCATGCATGCCGACATAATGCATGCTCGCAATCCCGACCCCGAGCAGGACCGCCGAGGACACCACGCGGGAGGTCGGCGGCTCGCCGACGCTGACAAAGAACAGCGAAATGCCGACGACCAGTGCGCAGATCAGGAACGAGATGATGGTCGGCAGCACCAGATAGACCGTGCCCGGCGGCAGTGGCGCAGCCAGCATGCCGACGAAGTGCATGGTCCAGATGCCGATGGCGAGAAAGAACGCGGCGCCGGCCAACAGCAGGCGATGACTAGCGTCCGGCGTCCCGCGGATGCGCGCGGTGAGGCCGAAGCCGGTGTAACCACCCAGAATCGCGATCGCCACCGAGAGCGCGACGAGATAGGGATCGTGTCCTTCGAACATGATCGTCTCGGCCGCCCGTCATCACGGGCCGACCTCCTCCCGCCACGACTTTACAGGTGTGGCATCGGAAATGACAATCGGTCGATTGCAGGCCCTTATTAATAGATTCCTTTTTCCGGCCGTGAACGGGCGCCTGCCCCGCATGCGGAGCAGGCTCTCGTTCGAAACAGGCAGAGAAACTACACAATCCCCGCCGCGACCTGACCGCGCAGCCGTTCCAGGCTGTGCAGGGTGTTGGCGCAGGCTTCCGCGACTTCGATGCCCTTGATGACGAAATGTTTACGGAAGAAGTCGTGATGCACGGCGCTTTCGTGGAATTGCTGCGGCGTCAGCACCGCCGAGAAGATCGGCACTTCGGTCTTGAGCTGCACGTCCATCAGCGCCTTGATCACGGTGTCGGCGACGAATTCGTGGCGGTAGATGCCGCCGTCGACCACCAGACCGGCGGCCACGATCGCGGTGTAGCGCCGCGTCTTGGCCAGCAGTTGCGCATGCAGGGGGATCTCGAACGAACCCGGCACCTCGAACAGATCGACCTGCGCGCGCGAGATATGCCGCGCCTCGATCTCCTCAAGGAAGGCGATGCGGCATTCCTCGACCACGTCGCGATGCCAGGCGGCCTGAACGAAGGCGACCCGCTGCGGCTTGACGAAACGCGGATGGCTGGGCGCCGGCGGACGCACCGGCGTATCCGGCGCATGACCGGATTCGGATGCCTTAACTTGGGAGGTTTCGGTTTGGGATTTGACTTCAGGCTCTTGCAACATCTGATTCATGGTTTTCCTCTTTCAGGACCAGAATCAGGGCACACGGAACGACCATAGCCACGCGCAAACGCGCGAGGCCGCCGCAACCGTTCTCTTTCATCCGGACTATAACCGTCGGCTTCGGAATCACACCGAATCTGCTGACCCTTCTTCCCCCTGAAAAAATCTGAAGGGAAAAGAAGGCGCTCGCGGGCTTGGGCTACGTCACCCTTACCGCCGGTGGGGATTTTCGCCCCGCCCTGAGAACATCGGCCGCCCGGAATGGACGACCTGGATACGAATATGAGGAAATGCCGACATCCGGGCAAGCACTTTTGGCATCGGGAAACGGTATGTGCCCATGCCCCCGGGACAGGGCGGGCCTTTACTCAGGTCCCGGCAACTGGGATAGCCATGGCAAATGGCCTTGAAGCCAACAGGGGGCGCACCAGCATGAAACTTCTCCGTCGCAATTTTCTCAAACTCGCTGCGACCGCCGTAGCTGCGCCCTTACTGCCACGCTTCGCATTCGCGCTGGATTATCCGACGCGGCCGACGCGCATCATCGCCGGCTTTGCCGCCGGCGGCGGCGTCGACATCACCGCGCGCCTGATCGGCCAGTGGCTGGCCGACCATTTTGGGCAAGCCTATGTGGTCGAGAACCGGACCGGCGCCGGCGGCAATATCGGCACCGAGGCGGTGGTGAAGTCGGCGCCCGACGGCTACACGCTGTTGCTGTCGACTGTTCCCAACGCGGTCAACACCTCGCTCTACGACAAGCTCAGTTTCGATTTCATCCGCGACACCGCGCCGGTGGCCGGCGTGATCCGCGTGCCGATGGTCGTGCTGGTCAATCCGGACGTCCCGGCAAAGACGATCGCGGAATTCATCAGCTACGCCAAAGCCAATCCGGGGAAAGTCAACATGGCGTCCGCCGGTAGCGGCAGCGCGCCGCACATGGCCGGCGAACTGTTCAAGATCATGACCGGGGTCGACATGGTCCACGTGCCCTATCGTGGCCAGGGCCCGGCGATGACGGACCTGCTCGGCGGCCAGGTGCAGATCCTGTTCGCAGCAGCCCCCGGCACCGCCGACTATGTCAGGACCGGCAAGCTGCGCGCGCTCGCGGTGACGACCGCCGCGCGGATGCCGGACCTGCCGGAGATTCCGACCGTCGGAGATTCCGTCGCCGGCTATGAAGCCAGCCAATGGTACGGCTTCTCCGCGCCGAAAAACACGCCGGCCGAGATCGTCGACAAGCTCAACAAGGAAATCAACACGGCGATTGCGGACCCCGGCATGAAGGCGAAGCTTGCCGCCATCGGCGGCGACCCGATGCCGGGCTCGCCCGCCGATTTCGGCAAGTTGATCGCCGAAGAAACCGAGAAGTGGGGCAAGGTCGTCCGCACCGCCGGCATCAAGCCGGAGTGAGACCTGCTACCCTGATGCCGCCTGTTGAGCTGCTTTTCAACAGCGCAAGGATCGTCTCCAGCCGCGTCACGACATCGGTTGTTTCCAGAATTTTCTGCGTCTGCTCGATGCCGACAGACAGCAATGGCGCGCCGCGCCAGCGAAAGCGGCTGTCAATCGCGCGTTAAGAAAAAATTAACCATTACGGCAGCAGGCTCGCTCGTCACAGGCGAAGCACCTCAGCCGGACTCGGTTGGCGTGAATCCGATTCCGGTTTGTTCCAAAAGTTAATAACTGTGACGGTCATGAGCTGTGGACGACGCCACTTTGGGCTGTGGACGGACTCAGGGGTGAGTTGCGCGGATTCCGCAAATCACATCACTTGAGCCCGGCAGCCCCCGGCACGATCAAGGCGATCAGGGGATTGCAGCCGGTCGCGACGTATCAGTTCAACGCGTGCCGATTCCAAAGTGCGTATCAAATAAATCTTGAGAATAAGGCCGAGACGGAATGTCCCTCCTCGAAAGCATCATCGATTCCCCGAACAACCCGTTGACGGTGGTCGAGGATATCGCCGCCGATAATAACTGGGCGTTCGAGCGTTCCGGAGAAGACGAAGTCACGATCGTCTCCAAGGGCAGCTGGACCGACTATCAGCTCTCCTTCACCTGGATGCCCGAGATCGAGGCGCTGCATCTGGCCTGCGCCTTTGACATGAAAATTCCGCCGGCGCGGCGCAGCGAAGTACAGCGGCTGATCGCGGCGATCAACGAGCAATTGTGGGTCGGCCATTTCGACATCTGGACCCATACCGGCATGGTGATGTACCGGCAGGCGCTGCTGCTGCCGGGTGGCCTCACCGCCTCGGCCGGGCAATGCGAGGCGATGCTGGTCGGCGCCATCCACGCCAGCGAACGCTACTACCCCGCGCTCCAGTTCGTGGTCTGGGCCGGCAAGACCGCGGCGGAAGCGATGAGCGCCGCGATGTTCGATACCGAGGGCGAGGCGTAGGGCATCTCTGTCGTCCCCGCCTAGTGCGCAATTGCGCACGGGGCGCGGGGACCCATACCGCGTGACCTCGGGGCCCAAGCAAACTGCTTGTAGCCTCCCTCTCGCTTTACTAGAACCGCTGGTGGTTATGGGTCCCTGCGCCCCGTGCGCAATTGCGCACTAGGCAGGGACGACACAAGCACTTGTGGTGGCGCCTTTGAGCTCGACGAACGCACTTCAAAACGTCCACGGCACCATCGCCCTTGCCGGAGCCGGCAAGATGGGTGGCGCGATGCTGACCGGCTGGCTGGCGCAGGGGCTCGACGCCAAACGCGTCGTGGTGATCGAGCCGCATCCCTCCGCCGAAATCAACGCGCTGGTCGCTCAGGGCGTCCGCCTCAATCCGACCGCCAAGGGCGCCGGCGAGGTCGATACGCTGGTGGTCGCGGTAAAACCGCAATCGTTCCGCGAAGCCGGCGCTCTGTTGAAGCCGTTCGTCGGTCCGTCGACGCTGGTGGTCTCGATCATGGCGGGCACGACCATCGCCTCGCTCGAGGCGGTTTGCGGCGGCAGCGTGGTGCGCGCCATGCCGAACACGCCGGCCGCGATCGGCCGTGGCATCACGGTCGCGGTCGCGGCTAAAAATGTCAGCGCCGCGCAGCGCGCGATCGCGGATGCGTTGTTGCGCGCCACCGGCTCGGTCGAATGGGTCGACAAGGAAAGCCTGATGGACGCGGTGACGGCGGTGTCCGGCTCGGGACCGGCGTACGTTTTCCTGCTCGCCGAAGAGCTCGCGCGCGCCGGCGTCGCGGCCGGCCTGCCGGCGGAGCTCGCGACAAAACTGGCGCGCGAGACCGTCGCCGGTTCCGGTGAGCTGCTGCATCGCTCGGATCTGATCGTCGACCACGCTTGCGCCAGAACGTCACCTCGCCCGGCGGCACCACCGCCGCGGCGCTCGAAGTGCTGATGGGACCGAACGGCATGCAGACGCTGCTGACCCGCGCGGTCGCCGCGGCGACGCAGCGCTCGAAGGATCTGGCGAAGTAAGGTTTATGTTACCGCCGTCATCCTGAGGAGCCGCGCTCTTGCGCGGCGTTCGAAGGATGGACATCCCCGTGGCCCATCCTTCGATGGCTCGCCCAGCGGTGCAAGTGCACCGCAAGGCTCGCACCTCAGGATGACGGGGGATGTGCGGTTAGAAGATCGGCGCCTACTTCGCGCCCAACCGCTTGTTAAAAGTCTCGACATTGACGAGACCGCGGGCGTGGCGGCCGTCGCCGATCCTGCGCTCGCCTTCAAAAGCCTCGACCTCGAAGCGGATCACGCGGCGTTCGACAGCCACGACTTTTGCCGTCGTCCGCACCGTAGCGCCGACCAGCGATGCGCCGAGATGGCGGATATCGACCTCGGTGCCGACCGTAACCCAGCCCGGCTGCAAATGGCCGCGGATCGCGTCGCCGGACGCCAACTCCATTTCCAGGATCATCATCGGCGTCGCAAAGACCATCGGCATGCCCGGAAGCAAATGTCCGACCGTGCGCTCGACCGGCACGACGAGCGTGCGCTCGGCGCTCATGCCGACCTTGATGACGTCGCGTGCGTCCATGGGGATTCCGAAAATGATAACGGCGGCGTCCCGGCGAAAGCCGGGACCCATACCGCGTGATCTATCGATGAAGCCAGGCGTCTGACGCTTTGCCCAACACAACGGCCGCGGAGTATGGGTCCCTGCGTTCGCAGGGACGACAAATAACTATTTCTTCGCCGCAGCCGCGCGCTCGACGAAGGTCTTGCCGCCCTTCATCTTGTGGGCGAGCGGCGCTTCATTGATCTGGATCACGACCGCATCGGCATCGACGCCGAGGTTCTTCACCAGCGCCTGGGTGATGTCGCGCATCATGCCGGCCTTCTGTTCGTCGGTGCGGCCATGGGCCATGCTCACGGTAATCTCAGGCATCGTCGTCTCCTCGTTGTTTCTTTTTCGTCATGACCGGGCTTATCCCGGCCACCCCAGGCTATCAAACAAGGCGTGGATGCCCGGGACAAGCCCGGGCATGACGGCTTGAATGAATGGCTATCCCCACTTCACGTCATGGCGCGCGAGGACTTTTCGGACTTCGGCGACGAGATCGGCCTCATCGACCAGATACTGCGCCTCGGTCTGCTTTTTCAGATATTCCTCGCGATCCTTGATGTCGGTCAGGCCGGCGCCGAGGATCAGGTCCTTGATCTGGATTTTGCCGTTGGCCTTCTCGTCGCTGCCCTGAATGATCGCGCAGGGCGAATTGCGCCGGTCGGCGTATTTCATCTGCTGGCCGAGGCTGTGCTTGGGATTGCCAAGATAAAGCTCGGCGCGGATGCCGGCGCTGCGCAACGTCGAAACCATTTTCTGGTAGCCTGATATCTCGCCGCCGAACACGGTGACGACCACCGGGCCGAACTCCGGCTTGGTGTCGAGCTTGCCGAGCATCGTCAGCGCGGCCTGCAGCCGCGACACGCCGATCGAGAAACCCGGTCGCCGGCACCGGCTCGCCGCGAAAGCGCGAGACCAGACCGTCATAACGCCCGCCGCCGCCGACCGAGCCGAAGCGCACGGGGCGACCTTTTTCGTCCTTGGTTTCGAGCGTGAGTTCGACCTCGTAGACCGGGCCGGTGTAATATTCGAGGCCTCGGACGACGGAAGGATCGATGCGAATGCGATCCGCACCGTAGCCGGATGCAGTGATCAGATTTGGCGATCTCTTCGAGTTCACTCGACGCCAGCCTGGCCGACTTCGCTTTCGACCAGATAAGATATCTGCCGCAGCGATCGCCTCTTTCCAATCGTCGCGCTTTTCCGTCACACCGCAGAACAACATTGGCATCTGCCGTGCTCAGCGCGGCACCCTTGGTGAAATCGCCCTTGCCCTCTTCGCCACCGTCCCATCGTCCGGGACCGAGCAACTTGCGAACTTCATCAGCGGAAAACTTGTCGAGCTTGTCGATCGCTCGCAGGACGGTAAGCCGTCGTCCCGCATTCTCCTCGCCGCCAAGGCCAATCGCCTCCAGCACGCCATCGAGCACTTTGCGATTATTCACCTTCACCACATAGCTGACCACGGGGAATGCCAAGCGCTTCCATCGTGTCCGCCGCCATCATGCACATCTCGGCATCGGCCGCCGGCGATGGCGCTACCCACCGTGTCGGCATCGAACTGCATGAACTGGCGGAAGCGGCCGGGGCCGGGTTTTTCGTTGCGATAGACGTAGCCGGCGCGATAGCTGCGATACGGCTTCGGCAGATTGTCGAAATTCTCGGCGACATAGCGCGCCAGCGGCGCGGTCAGGTCGTAGCGCAGCAGATCCACTGCTCGTCGTCGTCCTGGAACGAGAACACGCCCTCGTTCGGCCGGTCCTGGTCGGGCAGGAATTTGCCGAGCGCGTCGGTGTATTCCATCGCCGGCGTTTCCACCGGCTCGAAGCCGTAGCGCTCATAGACTTCGCGGATTTTCTCGACCATCTGGCGCGTGGCCGCGATCGCGGCCGGGCCACGATCTTCCAGCCCGCGCGGCAGGCGCGCACGCAATTTCTGGGGTTTTTTGGGTTTTTCAGCCATGGGGCGCGTTGGTACCAGCCGGGGCGCGAGCGGGCAACCGTGTCGCGAGGCCAGCACCATCAGCCGTCATGCCCGGGCTTGACCCGGGCATCCACGTCTTGGCCGCAAGAAAGTCGTGGATGGCCGGGTCGAGCCCGGCCATGACGAGAAAATGGCGCTCAACCCGCCTCAGCCTGGCCCACTGGGACATTTTCCTATGGCTGTTCCATCCTCGCCCGCAGCGCATCGGCGTCGGCCTTCGGCATCGACCTCAGCAGCGGCCTGATGGTCTCGCCGCCGACGATCTTGCCGTTGCGCATGAACATCCAGTCCGAAATGTCGGCTTCCCTGAATTCAATGAGGTCGCCGATGCGCTTGCCCGGCAGATCGCGCGGCGCGTTGGCGAACCTTGCCGAATAGCGTCCGTCCGCGATTTTCTTCACCTCGGCCATCCAGATGTGCTCGCCATTATTCCCATGAGTGGCAAAGCGTACCTTCAGGGAATGGCCGGCCTCCGACGGTTTCGGAGCCTCGTAGGAAGCCCAGAACGCCGGCAGCGTGGCCCGCGCTTTGGCGGTCGCGACATTCATCTCCGCATCAGCGGAGCTGCGGTCGATCACCGGCGAACGATCTTCGGCCCTGAGGTCCGCCGTCACGGCGCCGAAGGCTGCGCAGGCCGCCACGACGACGGCCAGCACGCTACGTCTGGAACACGTTGAGAGAGCCGAGGCCATTATTACCACTCCATGAACCGCGAGTTGGTCGCGCAAAACCGAAGAACAGTTCACCGCCTCGCCCGCTTCTGCCCTACGCCGCCGCGGCCTTATCGTCCTTCGGTCGAACTTCCGCGGCGTAATCCGCCATCAACTGTTCCGAAATCCTGCCCGGCGTGAACTTCCACGCTGCGATCTCGGACACCGGGGTCACTTCGGCCGCGGTGCCGGTCATGAAGCACTCGGTGAACCCCGAGAGTTCTTCCGGCATGATGCGGCGCTCGATCACCTCGATGCCGCGGCGGCGCGCGAGGTCGATCACGGTGGCGCGGGTGATGCCGGCGAGGAAGCAGTCGGCGATCGGCGTGTGGATCCTGCCATCGCCAATGAAGAAGATGTTGGCACTGGTGCATTCGGCGACCCGGCCCTGCCAGTCCAGCATCATCGCGTCGGCATAGCCGGCGCGCTCCGCTTTGTGCTTGCTGATGGTGCAGATCATGTAGAGGCCGGACGCCTTGGCCATCGCCGGGATCGTCGCCGGATCCGGACGTCGATATTCGGCCATGCCGATCCGGACGCCCTTCAACTTCTCGGCCGGGTCGAAATAGCTCGGCCATTGCCAGGCGGCGATGGCGAGATGGATGGCGTTGGCAGGCGCCGACACGCCCATCGTCTCCGAGCCGCGCCAGGCGATCGGGCGGACATAGCCATCGGGCAGGTTGTTGCTGTCGATCACGAGTTGCTTGGCAGCTTCGATCTCGGCAACCGAATACGGAATCTCGAAATCGAGGATGTTGGCCGAGGCTCGCAGCCGCTCCGAATGTTCCTTGCTCTTGAACACCCGGCCGCCATAGGCGCGCTCACCCTCGAACACGGCGCTCGCATAGTGCAGACCATGGGTCAGGACGTGAACATTGGCATCGGCCCACGGCACCAGCCGGCCGTCGACCCAGATGACGCCACTGGCTTGATCGAACGAAACTCCCATGGCCTCTCTCCCGGATTGACGCTGCTTCAAAAAGTCACGCCCCAGCCGTCGCGCGTCCCGGCGGGACGCGCGCAACCCGGCGCACGGAATGATGTGTAGCGAAGCGGCGGAAAGATTCCGCCGCCGGTTACAGGACCTTCTTGATCCAGTTGTGCGGGTCGTTGGTCCGACCGTACTGGATGTCGACCAGCTTCTTGCGCATGCCCATGGCGACCGGACCGGCGGCGCCGCCGCTGATCAGGAAATCTCCGCTGGTCGAACAGACCTTGCCGATCGGCGAGATCACAGCCGCGGTGCCGCAAGCAAAGGCTTCCTTGAGCTTGCCGCTGGCGGCATCCGCGCGCCACTGGTCGATCGCATAGACTTCTTCGCGCACACGCATGCCGGCATCCCTGGCCAGCGCAATGATCGAGTCGCGGGTGATGCCGGGCAGGATGGTGCCGAGCGGCGGCGTCAGCAGCGAGCCGTCGTCGAACACGAAGAACACGTTCATGCCGCCGAGTTCCTCGACGTAGCGGCGTTCGACCGCATCGAGAAAGACGACCTGATCACAGCCGTGGTCGATCGCCTCGGCTTGCGCGCGCAGGCTGGCGGCGTAATTGCCGCCGCATTTGACGGCGCCGGTACCGCCGATCGCGGCGCGGGTGTAATTCTCCGACACCCAGATCGACACCGGCGCGGGACCGCCCTTGAAATAGGAACCGACCGGGGAAGCAATGACCGCGAAGAGGTATTCCGACGACGGCTTGACGCCGAGAAAAATCTCGCTCGCGACCATGAACGGCCGCAGATAGAGACTGCCCTCGCCGCCCGGAATCCAGGCGCGGTCGATGCGGACGAGTTGCTCGACGGCTTCGATGAACACGGATTCCGGCACCTGCGCCATCGCCATGCGATCGGCCGAATTCCAGAAGCGTTTGGCATTGGCGTCGGGGCGGAACAGGTTCACGCCGCCGTCGTCGCGCTTGTAGGCCTTGAGGCCTTCAAAGATCTCCTGGGCGTAGTGCAGGACGGCGGCTGCCGGATCGAGCGGGAAATTGGCGCGGGATTCGACCCGCGCATCGTGCCAGCCTTTGGCCTGGTTGTAGCGGACGATCGACATGTGGTCGGTGAAAACCCGGCCGAAGCCCGGATCCATCAGCTTTGCCGCGCGGTCCTTTTCGGACGTCGGGTTAGCCGCGGGCTGGATTTCGAATTTCAAACTCATGGCGTTGCTTCCCGATGCCGCAGCCGGTGCGATGTCTGACGCCGGCCTGTCTTTCAGTGCCTGCTGGGCCGATTTGTTGGACGACATGGCTCTCTCCCGGATTGGCGCGGGTCGCGCGCCTGGCGTCTTGGCGCCGTTGAAGTGGCCCGGACCTCGCCTGCACCAGCAACTTGACCTTTAAGGGCCTTGCCGCCGGTGTCCATCGCCATCATGTCACCTGAGGACATGCTTTTGCGGAATGCCGAAGTCCAGTATGTTTGCCGAGATGCCGCTCGACAATCGCACGGTAGTCAAATTTGCGGCCGTTGCCGCCATTGCTGGCTTTTTGCGGCTGCCTCTTACGTCGCCAAGATCGAAACGAGATCGAAACGACTTAAAGTTTCGTCGTAGCTGGCAGTTTTGTAACATTGAACCCAAGATATGTCAATATGACTGACATAAATTTCTCGAGACCCGCCAATGGCCCTGATTCGAAGGGGGCCGACGGCACGTCGGCGACCCCGCGGGCGGGCGAATTGCGCTGGGATATCATCGAGCTGCTGTTCTTTGCCTATCGCGACTTTGTCGGCGATGCCGACCATGAGCTCGAGGCTTTCGGCTTCGGCCGCGCCCATCACCGTGTCATGCATTTCGTCCACCGCTATCCCGGCCTGAAGGTCGCCGATCTCCTGGACGTCCTGCGCATCACCAAGCAGTCGCTGGGCCGGGTGCTCAAGCAGTTGCTCGATGAGGACTACATCATCCAGAAGACCGGCAATAACGACCGCCGTCAGCGCCTTCTTTACGCCACGGCGAAGGGTGAGGCCTTGGTGGGAAAACTCGCCGGCCTGCAGACCGACCGCATCACCCGCGCGCTCGGCGAGATCGATCCCGCCGGCGTCGCGGCGATCAGCCAGTTCCTGCGCGCGATGATTGATCGCGACGACCCCGACAAGGTGCTGGAAGCAATCTTCGGAACCGGCGGCAAGAAACCGTGACAAGAATCCTTGGGGAGTGATCGTGGTGCAAGGAGCAACCATCGCCGCAGCCACCGCGCGGCCGCCGCTGAAGCCGGCCGACGACGCGCCGCATCTGCTGCTGGTCGATGACGACCGCCGCATCCGCGATCTGTTGTCGCGCTTTCTGTCCGGCGAGGGCTATCGCGTCACGACAGCGGCGAGCGCGAGCGACGCGCGCGCAAAACTGCTCGGGCTGCATTTTGACTTGCTGATCCTCGACGTCATGATGCCCGGCGAAACCGGGTTCGATCTGGCGCGCTTCATCCGCACCTCGTCCTCGGTGCCGATCATCATGCTGACAGCGCGCCATGAAGCGGAGGCCCGGATCGAGGGCCTTCAAATCGGCGCCGACGACTACGTCGCAAAGCCGTTCGAGCCGCGCGAACTGGTGCTGCGGATCGGCAATATCCTCAAGCGCACCGCGCCGCCGCCGGTGGAAGCGCTGGAGCAGATCGCCTTCGGGCCCTACGTCTATCATCTCGAGCGCGGCGAACTGCGCCAGGGCGAGGAGATCATTCATCTGACCGACCGCGAGCGCGAGATGCTGCGCATTCTCGCGGTCAGCCCCGGCGAGACCGTGCCGCGCGCGGCGCTGACCGGCGGCGGCACCGTCAACGAACGCGCGGTCGACGTGCAGATCAACCGTCTGCGGCGCAAGATCGAGAAGGATCCCGCCAATCCCCTGTTCCTGCAGGCGGTGCGCGGCATCGGCTATCGCCTGGTGGCGTCGCCGTGATGCATTTGTAAAATCCCAGTAGAATCTCGCATGAGCACGCTCGACACCGGCCTGACCCTCATCCGCAACGCGTCGCAGCGCGTCTCCGCGGCCAATGGCTGGATGGGCAACGCGTTCAAGAGCTGGATGCCGACCGGCCTCTACGCCCGTGCGCTGCTGATCATGATCGTGCCGATGGTGATCCTGCAGACCGTGGTCGCGTTCGTGTTCATGGAGCGGCACTGGAACACGGTGACGCGGCGGCTGTCGGCGGCGGTGGTGCAGGACATTGCGAGCCTGATCGACGTCTACAAGTTCTATCCGCAGGACAAGGATCGCGCCCAGCTGAAGCGGATCGGCCAGCGGCTGCAGTTGGTGGTCGATTTTCTTCCCGTCGGCGACATGCCGCCGCCCGGTCCAAAGCCGTTCTTCTCGCTGCTCGACCAGACGCTGTCGGTGCAGCTCGGCCGCCAGATCGGAAAACCGTTCTGGATCGATACCGTCGGCCGCTCCAATCTCGTGGAGATCCGGATCCAGCTCGACGATTCCGTGATGCGCGTGTTCGCCCAGCGCAGCGCCGCCTATGCGTCGAATTCCGAGATCTTCATCTTCTGGATGCTGGGGACGTCCTCGATCCTGCTGATCGTCGCGGTGCTGTTCCTGCGCAACCAGATCAGGCCGATCCTGCGGCTGGCGGACGCCGCCGAAAGCTTTCGGTAAAGGCCGCGAGGCGCCGAACTTCCGGCCCCGCGGCGCGCGAGAAGTGCGGCGCGCGGCACAGGCATTCCTGGAAATGAAAGCCCGCATCGAGCGCTCGATCGAGCAGCGCACCGCGATGCTGGCCGGCGTCAGCCACGATCTGCGCACCATCCTGACCCGCTTCAAGCTCGAACTCGCGCTGATCGGCGACAGCCCCGAAGTCGACGGCATGCGCAAGGACGTCGACGAGATGTCCGGGATGCTGGAGGCCTATCTCGCCTTTGCGCGCGGCGACAGCGGCGAGGTGGCGCAGCCGACCGACATGACGGTGGCGCTGGAGGAATTGCGCAGCGACGCCGAGCGCAACGGCCATAGCACGACCGTGACGTTCCACGGCCTGCCTGTCGTGATCGTGAAGCCGGCCTCGTTCAAGCGCTGCCTCGGCAATCTCGTCTCCAACGCCGCGCGGCATGCCAACACGATCTCAATCACTGGCCACCGCGATCACCGTTATTTGACGGTGACGGTCGACGATGACGGACCTGGAATTCCCGCCAACATGCGCGAGGAAGTGTTCAAGCCGTTCCTGCGGCTCGACGACGCCCGCAACCAGGACGAAGGCGGCACGGGTTTGGGCCTCGCGATCGCTCGCGACATCGCCCGCTCCCATGGCGGCGACATCACGCTCGGCGACAGCCCGATGGGCGGATTGCGCGCCGCGGTCAGGGTGCCGGTGTAGTCAGGTTCAGTCGAATGTCGAACGTCACCCTGAGGTGGCCGTGCGCAGCACGGCCCTCGAAGGGCGACAGCCCGGCCGTTTCATCCTTCGAGGCTCGCTTCGCGAGCGCCTCAGGATGACGGTCCATGGAGCGGAGGCGATCCGAGCACTCCCCCGATTGTACGCGGTGTTAGCGACAACACCTACTTCTGCAAATTCTTCGGGATCAGGTCCTTCAGCTTTTGCATGTCCTTGATGTTCATCTTCATGCCGCCGGGCATCATGATGTCGCCGGGCTTTTGATCGGCCTTGCAGGCGCCGAGCCACTTCGCCTCGATGGTCGTCGCGGAATCACGCGCCACGCCGGTGGGACCGCGCTCGGAGTGCGAGGTCGATTTCACGGTATAGGCGGAATTGAAGTCGCCGGTGATTTCGGCATGCGAGGTGATCGACATGCCGGCGATGCCGCAGACGGAATCGCTGACGTAACCGGTCGCGGTCTTCTGAATGTCCTGCTTCGAGCACATCTCCTTGGCCATCGGCGAGAACGAGGTGCTCATTTCCTTGTCGGTGGTCTCGTCGGTGCAATGCTGCATCGTCATGTCGGGCGCCGGCGAACCGGTGTGCAGCACCTTCATTTCCCACAGGCCGGCCTTGCGCACCGGCAACTCGAGTGCAGCGGCGACGCCCGCGGGCAGCAGCGCCAGCAGGCAAAGCGCCGAACCAAATGCGAGATGCTGTCGCGTCATGCCCGCGCTCCCGGCTTGTTTCAGATGAGGGTTATCTGGTCAGTAGGCAGAGCGCAGCGGCCGCTCATTGGCGCCGTAGGGCACCCAGCGGCAGGCGAACGAGATGTACCCGCCATCCTGCGGCTCGACAGCGAGGAATTTCACCACCTTGCCGTAATAGGCGCAGTGCTCGACCGCACGCTGCCGGACGTCGATGTCGTGCGCCACCGAATAAGCGATGATGCCGCCGGTGTCGTTGCCCTTGAACGGCGGTACCCAATCGGCCTGCGCCGGAGCGCCCGCCAGCATCCCGGATATGGCAACCAGGCACGCAGCCCCAATCATTCGCATCGCAGACGACTCCATTTCGCTTGAGCCCACCATAGAGCGCGCCGGCGACCGTGGAAAGAATGGCGTGGATCTGGAAACAGACTTGCCAGCCGACTGTTGCCGCATTGCACTTGACCTGATCCGGCCTTCACGGCACCGTCCCACACGTTGGATCACCCGGCGGATTCCCCATGCGCAACCTGTTCACATCCCTGAAATCACTCGGTCTTGTGGCCGCGTTCGCCCTTTTGGCATCCGCGCAGGGAGCCCAGGCAGCCAACCCGCTGGAATTGAATTTCGGGCTGTTCGGTCCGCGATATGACGGGCGCGTGGCGGAATGTGAGCGGGCGCTGCCGACCATCGCCTCCCAGTTCCAGGAAAAGGAAAGCACCTTCTGGAATTCGCCGCTGACGATCACGGGTTACGGCCGGATCCACGAAACCGCGTTCCGGCCCTGGCAATCCGACAATATTCCGCGCCGTTATTGCTCGGCCGACGTCATGACGAGCGACGGCAAGATGCGCACCGTGCACTACGCGATCGTCGAGGATGGCGGCTTTGCCGGCTTCGGCCAGGGCGTCGAATGGTGCGTGACCGGGCTCGATCGCAACTGGGCCTATAACCCCAGCTGCAAGGCCGCCCGGCCCTGATCTCTTTCTGATTTCTGCCTGAAATTTGCCGATGGAGGCGGCCGGCCCGGTCGATTTTGGGCCCGCCGTCATTTTGTTCTTGAAATGTTCTACTGCCCTGCTAGGCTCCGGGTAGTCGAGTGGAGGGGCGTTTGATGTTTCGATCGGTCATTTTTTCGCGACTTCTCATTTCGCTGGTTCTCATGGTCGCCGCTACCGGCATGGCCGCGGCGCAGGACCGCCGCCAAAACGCTCCGGGCGAATTCGATTTCTACGTGCTGTCGCTGTCGTGGTCGCCGTCCTTCTGCGAGCAGGCCTCGGAACGCGGCAACAGCGGGCGGTCCGGCGTCCAATGCGGCGGCCGGCCCTTCTCGTTCGTGGTGCACGGCCTGTGGCCGCAATATGAGCGCGGCTTTCCCGAATATTGCGAGCGGTCGGCGGAATTCCTCGACCGCAACATCATGACCTCGATGCTGGACCTGATGCCGGCGCCCGGGCTGATCTTCAATGAATGGAAGAAGCACGGCACCTGCTCAGGCCTCGGGGGACGGGCCTATTTCGAGACCATCCGCAAGGCGCGCGCGGCCGTGAAAATCCCCGAGGAATTCCTGCAATTGTCGGAGCCCAAATCCGTCGCTCCGGGCGAACTCGAGGAGGCCTTCATCAAGGTCAATCCCGGCCTGAGTAGTTCTGCCATTTCGGTGACCTGTGATTCAAAACGCCTCAGCGAAGTGCGGGTCTGCCTGAGCAAGGATCTGCAATTCCGCGCCTGCGAGGAGCTCGATCGCCGCGCTTGCCGGCGCGATCAGGTGCTGATGCCACCGGTGCGAGGCGGCTAGCCCCGCAACGCGCGGGTTGCTTTCGCCGCCCGATGTCGTAACCCCTCACTCCATGAACTACCGACACGCCTTTCACGCCGGCGGCTTTGCCGACGTCATCAAGCACATCGTGCTGGTGCGAATGCTGACTTATCTGCAGGAAAAGCAGGCTCCTTTTCGCGTCGTCGACACCCATGCCGGCGCCGGGCGTTACGATCTCACCGGCGACGAGGCGCGGCGCGGCGCCGAATGGCTGACCGGGATCGCCCGGGTGATGCAGGCACGATTCTCGGAAGCCGCCCAGCCGCTGGTTTCGCCCTATCTCGACATCATCAGGGCGTTCAACCCGCCGGGCGAACTGAAGGCCTATCCGGGATCGCCGTTGATCGCCCGTGCGCTGCTGCGGCCGCAGGACCGCCTCACGGCATGCGAAATCGAACCGAATGCCCGCAAGCAATTGATCGATGCACTGCGACGCGACACCCAGGCGCGGGTCGTCGACCTGGACGGCTGGACGGCGCTGCCCGCCTTCGTGCCGCCGAACGAACGGCGCGGCCTGGTGCTGATCGACCCGTCGTTCGAACAAAAGGACGAGTTCGAAACCCTGGCCGACGGTTTTACCGAGGCCTACGCAAAGTGGCCGACCGGAAGCTACCTGATCTGGTACCCGGTGAAGAGCCGACGCATCACCGACGGCCTCGCGCGCCATGTCGCGGCGGTGGCTGCCGAAAGCAAGCCGGCGGGAAAATGTCTGCGGCTCGAATTCAGTGTCGCGCCGCAGGAAGCGGGCGGGCCCCTCACCTCCACCGGTCTTCTGATCGTCAATCCGCCATGGACGCTGGCGGGTGAATTGAAGACCATTCTACCCGAGCTGGAAAAACCGCTCGGTCAGGGCGGCGCCGGCCGTTTCAGGCTTGAAACGCCCAAGCCTTGAGCCCCACGGTTTGATGAAAATTGCGATTGAGCCGTAGGCAATGTGCGCGGAACCGTATTATGCTCCGCCTGTTAGGACTGGCTTTACGTTCCGCTTCCGCGAATGGTTGCGGCGGAGTGATGAAGGCCTAAGAAAAATCCAGGCCGATCGGTGCGTGACCCGATCGGTTCAGGTGGCCAAGCTTCCGGCAGCGAATGTCCGGTCGGCCGATACGCGAATTGCGCGTAGCGGCGGAGCAATACGGGGGAGGAGTTTCCCGATGGCCATGACTGGTACAGTCAAGTTCTTCAATGGAGAACGCGGCTACGGCTTCATCAAGCCCGATGATGGCGGCCGCGATGTGTTTGTTCATATCACCGCCGTCGAGCGGGCCGGATTGAAGGATCTGACAGAAGGACAGCGCATCACGTTCGAGGTCGAACCGGACAAGAAGGGCAAAGGCCCCAAGGCGGTCAACCTGGTGATTTCAGCGTGAGCTAGAGGTTCGCGTTTGGCGGACTGAGTTCTTGCCTGCGGAAGCTCGACTGGGCGCGATGACGCAGCCTAGAGCGTCGACGTGTGAATGATGCGCACACCGACAAAAAAATTCCCGGCGACTTACTGCCGCCGGGAGGTTGCAACCGATAGTTTTCTTGTTCTCAGAAGTGATAGTTCACGCCGGCTCGTATCAATCCGAACCGGTAGCCATTTGACGCGCCTGTAACGACGAAATTGCTGTTGGCCAGATCGACATAGAGATATTCGACCTTGGCGCTCCAGTTCGGGGCAAAGCCCATCTCGGCGCCGACGCCGAGGGTCCAGCCCGCATTGGTATGGGATTCCGACAGACCGAAGGTCGTGGCGCGCAGTTCGCCGAAAGCCAGACCGCCGGTGCCGTAAAACAGGACGTTGTTGAGCGCATAGCCGGCGCGGCCGCGCAGCGTGCCGAACCAGGGATTGGAGAATTTCCACGGCGCAAACGTCTGCTCCGCGCCGCTCGCCTGCAGGTCACCCTCGATGCCGAACACCCACGGGCCGTTCTGCTGCCAGTTGTAGCCGGCCTGAACGCCGCCCGCGAAACCCGACGGCTTGGTCGGATTGTTGTCGACCGAACCCCAGGCATAGCCGAGGTTGCCGCCGAGATAGGGACCGGCCCAGCTATAGGCGTTGAGCGGCTGATTGACGGTATAGGGCGCGCGCCCGCCGTAATTCAGATCGGCGGCCTGGGCCGACATTGTCCAGCCTGCTGCGACCAGCGCCAGCGCACGCAAAACAAATTTGCTCATCACGCAACTCCACGCCACTGCCGCGACCTCCGGCTCGAACACGCCGATTTGGTTACGGAATTCCAATTTTTTCCCGTAAGATTTATCGAGAGTTTTAAGTTAAAGGGTTGTTAAGCCGGGTTACCGCCCGCTCATCATTCTTAAGAATGTCTTACCGGCGCGGTTTCCAGGCAGCCCCGCACGCTGGCGATGGCGCCCCGCAGCGCTTAATTTAGGCCCATGGATCACGATTCTACCGACCAGCCGCAGACCCCGCGCAAGGCGCGCCGGGGTTCGCAAGCGGATTTGCCGCCCGAGGGCCTGACTTCCGCCGCCGATATCGATCCCGCGACCTCGGCCGCCGAGGAAGACGACGAGGCGCGCCTGCCGGAAGCGACCGAGGAAACGGCCGAACCGCCGTCCGAAGGCACGCTCGCGGTCGGCCATGCCGCGATTGAAAACGCGGTGCGGCTGGCGCCGACCTCGCCCGGCGTCTACCGCATGCTCAATGCCGGACACGACGTGCTGTACGTCGGCAAGGCCAAGAACGTTCGCAAGCGGCTGTCTTCCTATGCCCGCGTCAACGCGCCGTTGCCGGCGCGCATCCTGCGCATGATCGCGGCGACCGTCACCGTCGAGATCATTTCCACCACGACCGAAACCGAAGCGCTGCTGCTCGAAGCCAACCTGATCAAGCAGCTACGGCCGCGCTTCAACGTGCAACTGCGCGACGACAAGTCGTTTCCCTATATCCTGATCACCGGCGACCACTGGGCGCCACAGATTCTCAAGCATCGCGGTGCGCAGTCGAGACCCGGACGATACTTCGGGCCATTCGCCAATGCCGGCGCCGTCAACCGCACCATCACGGCGTTGCAGCGCGCGTTCCTGATCCGCTCCTGCACCGACGGTTTCTTCGAGAGCCGCACCCGGCCCTGCCTGCTCTATCAAATCCGCCGCTGCTCCGGACCGTGTACGCGCGAGATCGATTTCCCCGGCTATACCGAGCTGGTGCGCGAGGCTGGCGACTTCCTGTCCGGCCGCAGCCATGACGTGAAGAAGCAACTGGCCGGCGAGATGGAAAAGGCCTCCGCCGAGCTCGAATTCGAGACCGCGGCACTTTACCGCGATCGTCTTGCCGCGTTGTCGGCGATCCAGTCGCAGCAGGGCATCAATCCGCGCACCGTGGAAGAGGCCGATGTCTTCGCCATCCATCAGGAGGGCGGCTATTCCTGCGTCGAAGTGTTCTTCTTCCGCACCGGCCAGAACTGGGGCAACCGCGCCTACTTTCCGCGCGCGGAGAAATCGTTCACCCCGGAGGAAGTGCTGGCCTCGTTCCTCGCGCAATTCTACGACGACAAGCCGCCGCCAAAACTCATCCTGCTGTCGCATGAGATCGAGGAGAGCGAATTGCTGGCCGACGCACTCGCAGTCAAGGCCGGCAACAAGGTGGAAGTCTCGACGCCGAAGCGCGGCGAAAAGAAGGAGCTGATCGCGCACGCGCTGACCAATGCGAAGGAGGCGCTCGGCCGCAAGCTGAGCGACACCGCCACGCAAGGCCGCCTGCTGCAGGGCATGGCGACCACGCTTCAATTGCCGGAGCCGCCGAAGCGGATCGAGGTCTACGACAACAGCCATATCCAGGGCACCAACGCGGTCGGCGCGATGATCGTCGCGGGGCCGGATGGATTTATCAAAAACCAGTACCGCAAGTTCAACATCAAGTCCGAGGGCCTGACCCCGGGCGACGATTACGCGATGATGCGCGAGGTCTTGGAACGCCGCTTCAAGCGGCTGTTGAAGCCGCCGGAGGGCGAGGCTGCCAAAGCCAAGGCCGACGACGATTCGTTTCCGCAATGGCCTGACCTGGTCATCATCGACGGCGGCCGCGGCCAGCTCAACGCCGTCCGAGAGATCTTTGAGGGGCTGGGGCTGACCCAGGTCCAGCTGATGGCGGTCGCCAAGGGGCCGGACCGCGATGCCGGCCGGGAGACCCTGTTCATGCCGGGCCGCGAGGCGATCAAGCTCGAGCCCCGGGATCCCGTGCTGTATTTCATCCAGCGGCTGCGCGACGAGGCCCACCGGTTCGTGATCGGATCGCACCGCAAACTGCGGAAAAAGGACATCAGGGAGGCCGGCTTGCAGGAAATCCCGGGCATCGGCCCGTCACGCAAACGTGCCTTGCTGCACCACTTTGGAACGCTGAAGGAAATCGAGCGGGCCTCGATCGCCGACCTTGGCAAGGTTCCGGGGGTCAGCGCCGAGAGCGCCCGCAAGATTTTCGAGTTTTTCCATGCCCAACCGGGTTAAACCGGGGGGCGATTCACGGGGAGTCACTTGGGCGTCGCCTGCGACAGATCATCTTGTGCCGTATGGTTGACCTTCACGCTTGAGCGGTATTGGTAAGACGGATGAACATTGCGACCTCCACCAAGGGGCAGGCCAAGCAACCCAAAAGCCTGTCCCTGCCCAATATTCTGACCTACGCCCGCATCGCCGCCATCCCGGTGGTGGTCGGCTGCGTCTATGGCCAATCCATCATGGACGGCCCGCTGTGGCTGCGCTGGGTCGCCCTCGCCGTCTTCATCGCCGCGGGCGTGACCGACTATCTGGACGGTTATTATGCGCGGATCTGGGACCAGCAGTCCGCCTTCGGCCGGATGCTCGATCCGATCGCCGACAAGCTTTTGGTGGCGTCCTGCCTGCTGATCCTGGCGGCGGACAACTCAATTCACGGCTGGACGCTGTGGGCCGGCATCGTGATCCTGTGCCGCGAGATCCTGGTCTCGGGCCTGCGCGAATATCTCGCCGCGTTGCGGGTCAGCGTGCCCGTGACCAAGCTGGCGAAGTGGAAGACCACGATTCAATTGGTCGCGATCGGCTTTCTGATTGCCGGCGAAGCGGGCGAGCAGATTTTGCCGGCGACCACCCTGATCGGAATTGTCTTGCTGTGGATGTCGGCGATTTTCACCATCTACACCGGCTGGGACTATTTCCGCGCCGGCATCCATCACCTCATCAAGGAGGATGAGGCGTGAAGGTGAAATATTTCGCCTGGGTCCGCGAGCGGATCGGCATCGCGGAGGAAACCGTCGAACCGCCGGCCAGCGTGCGCACGGTGGGCGATCTGATCGGCTGGCTGTCGGCGCGCGGCGACACCTATGCTTATGCGTTCGAGACGCCGCGGGTGATCCGCGCCGCGATCGACCACACCCATGTCAAACCGGATGCGACGATATCCGGCGCCCGCGAGATTGCGTTCTTCCCGCCGATGACCGGGGGTTAATCCCTCATGTCGGCCAACGTCACCATCCGCATTCAGGAAGCCGATTTCGATATCGCGCAGGAGATCGCGGCGTTGACACGCGGCCGCACCGACGTGGGCGCTGTCGTCACCTTCAGCGGTATCTGCCGCGGCAGCGAGAATGGCGAAGCGATCGCCGCACTGACGCTCGAACATTACCCGGGGATGGCCGAGGCCGAGATCCAGCGGCATGCCGACGAAGCGATGTCGCGCTGGCCGCTGGCGGGCTTGACCGTCGTTCACCGCGTCGGCCGCATTCCGCCCGGCGAGAACATCGTGCTGGTGCTGGCGGCGTCCCAGCATCGGCAGGCGGCTTTTCAGGCGGCGGAGTTCTTGATGGATTACCTGAAGGCCAACGCGCCGTTCTGGAAGCGCGAGGAAAGCCCGAAGGGCACGAACTGGATCGAGGCGCGCGGCCATGATGAAACCGCAGCAGCCCGCTGGAACAAATCCTGATGGCGAAGCGGGCAAAGCCGGCGGCGAGGCGGAGCACGCCCGCCGTGAAATTTCCAAAAGTCGGTGCAGGCGAGTTGCTGACGCTGCTCGATTTCGTGCGCTTTGCCGTGAGCCGCTTCATGGAGGCCAAACTGGTCTTCGCGCACGGCACCATCGATCCGCTGGCTGAGGCTGCCTTCCTGGTCTGCGAAGCGCTGCATCTGCACCCCGACCAGTTCGAAACCTTTGCGACCGCACGCGTCACCGTGGCCGAGGGCAAAAAGATCCTTGGCCTGATCGAGCGCCGCGTCGTCACGCGAAAGCCCGCCGCCTATCTCGTCAACAAGATCTACATGCGCGGCCTGCCGTTTTATGTCGACGAGCGCACCATCGTGCCGCGCTCCTTCATCGGCGAATTGCTGGACTCGCATTTCGGCTGGGAAAACGAAGCCGACGATGAGGCAGACGGTTCGCTGATTTCCGATCCCGCCTCGGTGGAGAGCGTACTCGATCTCTGCACCGGATCGGGCTGCCTTGCCATTCTGGCTGCCCGCCATTTTCCGAACGCCGAAGTCGACGCGGTGGATATTTCAAAGGATGCGCTTGGCGTCGCCGCGCGCAATGTCGGCGACTACGGTCTGGAGGATCGCCTCGCGCTTCACCGCGGTGATCTGTTTGGACCGCTCGGCGACAAACGCTACGACCTGATTATTTCCAATCCGCCCTATGTCGACGCCCAAGGCATGGCCAGTCTGCCGCGCGAATGCCGCGCCGAACCAAAACTCGCGTTTGACGGTGGCGCCGACGGGCTCGATATCGTCAGGCGTATTCTCGACGAAGCTCGCGCACATCTGAAGCCGACCGGCGGGCTGCTGTGCGAGATCGGCCGCTGCCGGCCGCAACTGGAAGACGCCTACCCGCAGCTGCCGCTGCTCTGGCTCGACACCGAGGATTCGCAGGGCGAGGTTTTCTGGATCGCCGCCGCCGATCTCTAGGCCGCAGCGGCATTCAGCCGTCAGGAACATTCGAAACCACCCGGCGTTCATTCCCGGCGGAAACATCATGTTTTCGCCTGCGGAGGAATGACGGTCATGCTCGCGCCTTCGAGCGGTTTGCTGCGCGCCGGGATCGGATTGAAGCTCAACCAGATCAAGCTGGCGACACGGTCATATGCGCGCGACCGGGCCAATCAGGCGAGCGGCACCCTCGCCTCCTACGCTATCGCTGCCGGGCTGTTCGTGGCTGCCGGCCTTTTCTTGATCACAGCCTTGCTCGTCGGCGCGATGGCCCTGTTTCGCTGGGTTGAAATCCACTACGGGGAATTCTGGGCGTTCGGTGCGGTCGGCGGGCTGCTGACGATCATCGCCGCGATCTGCGCCGGGCTCGCGGCCTCCCGGCTTAAGCGGCCCTCACCGCATTTTCCGTCCCTCACCAGCCGGCTTCGCGTCGCGATCAAGGCTAACCCGTTGCAGCCGGGCCAGGTCGAGGCCGCGCGCGATACGGCCGCGTCGATCCTGCTGGCTCCCTCGGCGCCGCCGCGCGTTCGCCGGCGACGGCGGTCGCCATCGGGCGACAGCCGCCAGATGCAGGCCGGTTTGATCTTGATGGCGACCTTGCTGGGCTGGGCGGCAGCGCGACGACGGCAACAGGCACGAAGCGTGAAAATCTGATGGCCGAACTGCGCTCCGAGCGAGACAGTCTGCTTCTGGTCGCGGCGACCGCCATTCTCATTCTGACTGCGCAGCATTATTTCCGCACCCAGGCCGATATCGAGCCGGCGACCTCGCCGTTGCGGCAAGCCAAAACTCCCTCGCGCCGACCCACCGAGTCCGTCGGAACATCAAACATACTTTCGCGCACCTATCAGCGATTCAATGACGATCGCCTGCTCGCCACCGCGGCGGGCGTCGTGTTCTTCGGGCTGCTCGCGGTGTTTCCGGCGGTGACGGCGCTGGTTTCGTTCTATGGGCTGTTCGCCGACCCCTCGACCATCGGCGCCAACCTGCAAACGCTGTCGCTGATGCTGCCGGAAGGATCGTTCCAGATCGTGCAGGACCAGATTGCGCGGGTGCTGGCGAAGGGAAGTGCTGCGCTGGGCTGGACGTTTCTGTTCGGCCTCGCACTTGCGCTCTGGAGCGCCAACGCCGGCGTCAAGGCCATCATCGACGCGCTCAATGTGGTCTATGAAGAGCGCGAGAAGCGCAGCTTCGTGACGCTCAATCTGCTTTCACTGACGTTCACCACCGGCGCGATCGCGGCCCTGCTGCTGATGGTCAGCGCGGTCGTGGCGTTTCCGCTGGCGCTCGACCATCTCGGCCTTTCCCCGGACAGCCGGGTCGTCGTCAGCCTCGCAAGATGGCCGCTGATGTTCGTCGTGCTGCTGGTCGCGCTGAGCCTGCTCTATCGGTTCGGACCGAGCCGCCCCGCTGCGCGGTGGGAATGGCTGGGCGCGGGGACCTGGTGCGCGGCCGTGCTGTGGATCGCAGGCTCCGCGGCATTGTCCTGGTACCTTTCCAATTTCGGCGACTACAACGCCACCTACGGCTCGCTCGGCGCCGCGATCGGCCTGATGACCTGGATGTGGATGTCGGCAACGATCGTGTTGTTCGGGGCCGAGCTGAATTCCGAACTCGAACGCCGACGGCCGGTCCCGGCACCCGTTCCGATCGCCGACATGCCGGCGCAACCAGTTCCGGCCGTGTCAAAAGAACACTAGCCCTGCGAATCAACATTGATGCTAAGCTCGCTGCGCTTGGGAGAGCGCGAACCGGATCATGCCCAGAACTTCCGTGTTTTCCCGGGTGGCGGCAGTTCGGACCTGAGGGCGTAGCGCGCGACATGATTCGCATTTCGACGATTTTCATCGCCATCTGCATGGTGCTGGTCGCAGCATCCCTTGGCCTGGTCCTGCATTCGGTGGCCGGCATCAGCGGATCGGAATCCGCGATCGTGGCGCTGACCGCGCTGACCTTCCTGATCCTCTACAACGCCGTATCGATGCGGCTGCGCGACCGCTCCGACGTCGGCAGCCAGATCGCCGACCTGTCGCGCGGCACCGCCGACCTCGCCCGCCAGGTCGCCGAATTCGGCCGGCGCCTCGCCGCCGTCGAGGGCCGGGTGGTGTCGGCCAATTCCGCAGGCGCCGACCGGATCCAGGCCGTGGTCGGCGAAATCAACGAACTCGGCGTACTGGTCAAGCAGCTCGCCGCCTCCGTCGCCAGCCATGACGATTTGATCGCCTCCGGCGTCCTTGCCGCCGCTCCCGCGACGGCGAGCAAGCCGGATTCCGATTCGCAGAACGAACTGCCGTTCGCCGAGCAACCGCGGCACCGGCGCGACGGCGCCAGTTGCCGCTTCGACCCCGGCATCCGTTGCCGCCACCCCGCTACCGCCAAGGCCGGTCCCGGCTCCCGTTGCCGCCGTGCCCGCCCCACCTTCGCGCGCCCAGCCGCAACTGCTTGCCGCGATCAAGAACGCCATCGAGGAAAACCGGCTCGATATCTATCTGCAGCCGATGGTGACGCTGCCGCAGCGCAAGGTGCGCTTCTACGAGGCGGTGACGCGGCTGCGCGACGACAAGGACCAGGTTATCGCCGCCGACGATTTCATCGGCATCGCCGAAGCCGGCGGACTGATCGGGCGCATCGACCACATGGTGATGCTGCGCTGCGTGCAGGTGCTGCGCCGCCTGATGGTGCGCAACAAGGAAGTCGGCGTGTTCTGCAACGTCTCCGCGGCGACGCTCGGCAATCCCACCAATTTCGCGCAATGCCTCGATTTCCTCGAAGCCAATCGCGCGCTGGCGCCCTCTTTCGTGCTCGAATTCAAACAGGCGACGTTCCGCAATCTGGGGCCCACCGAGACCGAGCATCTCGCTGCGTTGTCGCAGCGCGGCTACCGTTTCTCGATCGATCATGTCACCGATCTCCGGGTCGAGCCGCGGGAACTGGCCGACCGCGGCGTCCGTTTCATCAAGGTGCCGGCCGCGCTGCTGCTCGATCCCAAGCAATCCTCGACCTCGGACATCCACCCTTCCGACCTGTCCGATCTGCTCGGCCGCTTCGGCATCGACCTGATCGCCGAAAAGATCGAGGGCGAGCGCGCGGTGGTCGATCTGCTCGATTACGACGTCCGGTTCGGGCAGGGCTTTCTGTTTGCGCCGCCCCGGCCGTTGCGGCCCGAGGGGGCATCTGCTACCGGCGGGGCCACCGCTACCAAGGCAGAACCCAATGGTTCCAATGGCTCCCATGCTCCCAATGGCTCCAGCCAATCCGCTTCCGTCGCCGGCCCGGCCGCAGAGCCGCCGCCACGGGCGACCGGCAATGCCGCGCTGGCGCGCCGCGCCGCCGGACCGGGCTAACCGGCACCCGACGTCATGACCACATTGCGGTTCGTCGAACGGCTGCGCGACCTCGTCGATGGCGTCGAGGTCATCCTCTCCGATATCTGGGGCGTGGTGCATAACGGGCTGGAATCCTTTCCCGAGGCCTGCGAGGCGCTGCATACCTATCGTCAGCGCGGCGGCACCGTCATCCTCATCACCAACGCGCCGCGGCCCGCCAATTCCGTGCAGCGGCAGTTGCGCAAGCTCGGCGTCGCCGACGAAATCTATGACGCGATCGTCTCTTCCGGCGACCTGACCCGGCATTTCGTCTCCGACCACCCCGGCAAGAAGATATTCTGGCTCGGCCCGGAGCGCGACAATTCGATCTATCGCGGGCTTGAAGCCGAAATCGGCCCGCTGGAGCAGGCCGACTACATCGTCTGCACCGGCCTGTTCGACGACGAAACCGAAACGCCGGAAGACTATCGCGCCATGATGCTGCAGGCGCGCGAGCGCAAGCTGCCGCTGATCTGCGCCAACCCTGATATCGTGGTCGAACGCGGCGACCGCCTGATCTATTGCGCGGGCGCCATCGCCGAACTCTATCGCGAGCTCGGCGGCGAGGTGACGTTCTATGGCAAGCCGCACCGGCCGATCTATGAACGCGCGATGGCGCTGGCGGCCGAGCGCCGCGGCCATCCTGCGCCGCTCGACCGGGTGCTGGCGATCGGGGATTCCGTGCGCACCGATCTTACCGGTGCGCTCGGCTTCGGCATCGACTGCCTGTTCGTGACCCGCGGCATTCATTCCGAGGAGTTCGAGGGCATCGATCAGCTCGACCCGGCCTCGGTGAAGGAGCTGTTCGGCCATCCGCCGCGCGCGCTGATGCGGGAGCTGCGCTGGTAACGCGCGACAGTTGACGCGCTAAGCACACCCCAAAACGAAGATGCCCGGCGCTGAGGCCGGGCACGACGAAATCTCTTTTACGACTGAGCAGCCTACGCTGGCGCCATGTCCGGGAAGACCGCCTCGATCTTGGTCTTCAGCGTCGCCGCGTTGAACGGCTTGACGATGTAATTGTTCACGCCGGCCTTCTTGGCCGCGATCACGTTCTCGGTCTTGGATTCGGCCGTGATCATGATGAAGGGCGTGGTCGCCAGGTTGGGGTCGGCGCGGACTTCCTTGAGCAGGTCGTAACCCGTCATCGGCTCCATGTTCCAGTCGGAAATCACCAGGCCGTACTTCTTGCCGCGCATCTTCTCAAGCGCCTGCGAACCGTCGCTGGCATCATCGATGTTATCGAAGCCGAGCTGTTTCAAAAGATTTCGGATGATGCGGATCATGGTGTTGTAATCGTCGACCACCAAGACCGACATGGACAAATCAACCGCCATCTTTTCCCCCACTCAACGCTTACGCCACCAACCATCGACAGGCATGCGCGACCCGCAGACCTCCCCCCACCAGTAGCAGCAGGCGTTAAACAGCGCGTTAATCGGGAACTGAGGGATTGCTTTGGTTTTGATTAACCCCTCGCCCGCTTGACTTGGCGGGGGCCGCCACGTCACGGTCCGGCCGCGTTCCCGAGACCGAGAATCCCCGAAGAATCCCTGAAATGACAACTGGTTTTAGCGTTATTCGAGACACCACCCCGGCGGAGGCGATCCCGCGGGGGGCCGTGGTCGCCATGGGCAATTTCGACGGGGTCCATCTCGGCCATCGCGCCGTCATCGCCGCCGCGCTGCAGATGGGCCGGGCCCATGGAAAACCGGCTTTTGCCGTCACTTTCGAGCCGCATCCGCGCAGCTTTTTCAGTCCGAACAGCCCGCAATTCTGGCTTTCCGACGAGGCCAACAAGCTACGGCTGCTGGCCGGGACCGGGCTCGACGGCGCCGTGGTGATGACCTTCGACAAGACCCGCGCCGGGACCTCGGCGCAAGATTTCATTCACCATGACCTGATCCAGCGGCTCGGCGTCAGCGGAATTGCGGTCGGCTACGACTTTCATTTCGGCAAGGGCCGCGTCGGCTCGCCGAGCCTCCTGGTCAGCGAGGCGCCGCGGCTCGGGATCGAGGTCGACGTCCAGGCCCATGTCGACGTCGCCGAGCGGCCGGTTTCCTCCAGCGCGATCCGCATGGCGCTGGCGGAGGGCACAGATCGATGACGCCACCGCCATGCTGGGCGGGCCATGGTTCGTGACCGGCGAGGTGATCCACGGCGAGAAGCGCGGCCGCGACCTCGGCTATCCCACCGCCAATATCCGCCTCGACAAGAATTGCGGGCTCAAGCACGGCATCTATGCGGTCCGGGTCGGCCGTGGCCAAGGAAAAGATCAGCAGCGCTTCGATGCCGTCGCGAGCTATCGGCCGCCGCCCGACCTTCGACAATGGCGCGCCGCTGCTGGAAGTGTTCCTGTTCGACTTCAAGGGCGATCTCTATGGCAGCAAACTCGACGTCGCCTTTATCGGCCACATCCGCGACGAACTGAAGTTCGACAGCATCGAGGCGCTGATCCGGCAGATGGACGACGACAGCGCCCGGGCCCGCGCGGCGTTGGCCGCTGCGCCCGATGCATTTCCGAGGCTGGGTCAGATTGCCTGAGACACACGGCCGGCTGAGCCGGCCCGCCCGCCTTTGCGATTTCCCCGGCTGGCTGCTATGGAATGCCCCCATGTTCGCGCGGCGCACCATACGCATTAGCGGCCCGGCTTCCGCCTGAGCTTCGGCTCGGCGCAAGACCGGGATTTCCTGTTTCACCCCGCGTTTTCGCGCCGTTTACGAGCCAAATCAGAGCATTCATGTCCGAAAATCCGCAAAAGTCCGAATTCGTCCGACTATTCCAAAACCCTGTTCCTGCCGCAGACGGAATTCCCGATGCGCGCCGGCCTGCCGCAGCGCGAGCCGGAAATCCTCAAATACTGGAACGAGATCGACCTCTACGGGAAGCTGCGCGAGGGCGCCCGCGGCCGCGCCAAATTCGTGCTGCATGACGGCCCGCCCTACGCCAACGGCAACATCCATATCGGCCACTCCCTGAACAAGATCCTCAAGGACGTGGTGACCAAGAGCCAGCAGATGCTCGGCTTCGATTCCAACTACGTGCCGGGCTGGGACTGCCACGGCCTGCCGATCGAATGGAAGATCGAGGAAGAGAACTACCGCTCCAAGGGCAAGCAGAAGCCGGACTTCCGCGACTCCGCCGCGATGGTGGCGTTCCGCAAGGAATGCCGCGCCTATGCGACGCACTGGCTCAACGTGCAGCGCGAGGAATTCAAGCGGCTCGGCATCATCGGCGACTGGGATCATCCCTACGCCACCATGAGCTATCCCGCCGAAGCGCAGATCGCGCGCGAACTGATGAAGTTCGCCGCCAACGGCACGCTGTATCGCGGCTCCAAGCCCGTGATGTGGAGCGTGGTGGAGAAGACCGCGCTCGCCGAGGCCGAGGTCGAATACGAGGACTACACGTCGGATACGGTGTGGGTGAAATTTCCGGTCACCTCGCCGGCGCATGGCGCGCTCGCCAATGCCTCGGTCGTGATCTGGACCACGACGCCGTGGACGCTGCCCGGCAACCGCGCCATCTCGTTCTCGCCGAAGATCGCCTACGGCCTCTTCGAGGTCACCGACGCGCCCGCCGACAATTGGGCGAAGAACGGCGACCTGCTGATCCTCGCCGACGCGCTCGCCGAAGCGTGTTCAAGCAGGCGCGCGTCACGGCCTACAAGAAGGTGCGCGATCTGCCGGCCGACACGCTCGATGCCGTCGAATGCGCCCATCCGCTGAAAGGCGTCGGCGGCGGCTACGAATTCACCGTGCCGCTGCTGCCCGGCGACCACGTCACCGACGACACCGGCACCGGCTTCGTGCACACCGCGCCCGGCCACGGCCGCGAGGACTTTGACGTCTGGACCGCGAATGCGCGCGAACTCGACGCGCGCGGCATCAACACCGCGATCCCCTACACCGTCGACGAGAACGGCGCCCTCACCGACCATGCGCCGGGCTTCACCGGCAAGCGCGTGATCAACGACAAGGGCGAGAAGGGCGACGCCAACGAGGCCGTGATCAAGGCGCTGGTCGAAGCCGGCAAGCTGTCTGGCGCGCGGCCGGCTCAAGCATCAATACCCGCATTCCTGGCGCTCGAAGAAGCCGGTGATCTTCCGCAACACGCCGCAATGGTTCATCGCGATGGACAAGGATATTGCGGATGGCGGCAAGGCCAAGTCCGGCGACACGCTGCGCGCCCGCGCGCTGCATGCGATCTCGGTGACGCAATGGGTGCCGGAGACAGGCCGAAATCGCATCAACGGCATGATCGACAGCAAGCCCGACTGGGTGATCTCGCGCCAGCGCGCCTGGGGCGTGCCGATCGCGGTGTTCGTGCGCGAGAAGGGCGACGGCTCGGCCGAGATCCTGCAGGACGAGGCCGTCAACAAGCGCATTGCCGACGCCTTCGAGCAGGAAGGCGCCGACGCCTGGTACATGGACGGCGCGCGCGAACGCTTCCTCGGGACCCGTCGCCAACGAGGACTGGAAGAAGGTCGACGACATCTGCGACGTCTGGTTCGATTCCGGCTCGACGCATGCCTTCGTGCTGGAAGACCCCGTGCATTTTCCGGGGTCTCGCCGGCATCAAGCGCAAGGTCGATGGCGGCCGGGACACCGTGATGTATCTGGAAGGCTCCGACCAGCATCGCGGCTGGTTCCAGTCGTCGCTGCTGGAAAGCTGCGGCACCCGCGGCCGCGCGCCGTTCGACGTCGTGCTGACGCACGGCTTCACGCTCGACGAGAACGGCCGCAAGATGTCGAAGTCGGTCGGCAACACCGTCGAGCCGCAAAAGGTGATGAAGGATTCCGGCGCCGATATCCTGCGGCTCTGGGTCTGCGCCACCGACTACGCCGACGACCAGCGCATCGGGCCGGAAATCCTGAAAAACACCATCGAGACCTATCGCAAGCTGCGCAACTCGATCCGCTGGATGCTCGGCACGCTGCATCACTTCAAGCCGAGCGATGCGGTCGCCTATGCCGACATGCCCGAACTCGAACGGCTGATGCTGCACGAACTCGCCGGCCGCGCCGCGATCGTGCGGCAGGCCTATGCCGAGTTCGACTACAAGACCGTGGTCGCCAGCCTGTCGGCGTTCATGAACACCGAATTGTCGGCGTTCTATTTCGACATCCGCAAGGACACGCTCTATTGCGACGCGCCGTCGTCGCTGGCGCGCAAGGCCGCGCTGACCACGATCGACATCATCTGCGATGCGATCCTGAGCTGGCTGGCGCCGGTGTTGAGCTTCACCTGCGACGAAGCCTGGCGGATGTACCAACCGGACGCCGAGCCGTCGGTGCATCTGACGCTGTTCCCGGAAGGTTTCGACAAATTCCGCGACGACGCACTTGGCGGCGAAGTGGGAAACCATCCGCAACGTCCGCCGCGTCGTCACCGGCGCGCTCGAACTGGAACGCGCCGCCAAGAACATCGGCTCGTCGCTGGAGGCCTCGCCGCTGGTCTACGTCTCCGACAAGACGATCTTCAGCACGCTGTTCGACGTCGACCTCGCCGAAGTCTGCATCACCTCGAACGCGATGGTGACCAATGACGACGGCGCCGGCACAGGCCTTCACGCTCGGCGATGTGCAGGGCGTCGCGGTCGTGGTCGAAAAGGCGGTGGGCACCAAATGCGCGCGGTCGTGGAAGATCCTGCCGACCGTCGGTGAAGACGCCGAATATCCCGACGTCTCCCCGCGCGACGCGCAGGCGTTGCGGGAGTGGAAGGCGCTGGGAGTGAGCGTCTAACTGTCGTCGTCCCTGCGAAAGCAGGGACCCATAACCACCGGCGGCCGTAGTGAGGCAAGAAAGATAACGATGAGTCTTTTCGAACCGATAGAACACGGCGTATGGGTCCCCGCGTTCGCGGGGACGACAGCTTGCATTTGTTCCGGCACCCTGCTCAATGACCCCTCACCTCCGCGCCGGCGCCATCGCCGCGATCGCCACGCTGCTGATCGACCAGGCCTCAAAGCTCTGGCTGTTGTACGTGTTCGACCTCGCCAGCCGTGGCGTGGTCCGGGTCACGCCGTTTTTCGACCTGGTGCTGGCCTGGAATGTCGGGATCAGTTTTGGCTGGTTCCAGAGCGAGAACCAGTTCGCCCAGATCGCGCTGATCGCGATCAAGGCGGTGGCCGTGATCGTGCTCGGGGATCTGGATGGCGCGGTCGCGGACCCTGCTGGCGACGCTGGCGCTCGGCCTGATCATCGGCGGCGCGGTCGGCAACGGCATCGACCGCTTCCTCCATGGCGCGGTGGTCGATTTCGCCCTGTTTCTACCTCGAGATCGGCGGAAATAGGCTACAATTGGTACGTGTTTAACCTTGCGGATGTGGCCATTGTTGCCGGGGTAGCGGCCCTATTGTATGACTCCTTCCTGGGGGTACCCGCCGCAAAAGCGCCCTGATCCCGGCCGATACGGACCGCTAGCGGTATGTTGCCTGCAAGTGTGGAATTACGCCCCGGAGCCGGGCCCCGCAGTTTGCGGAAACCTGAATGGGAACAGCGCGATGCGCCAGACCGAAGCCAGCTTCCGGATGTTGCAGAATACCTCGCTCACGCGGGCGCTGCGGCTCGCTACCATTGCTCTCGGCGTCGGTCTCGTGATGGCCGCGGGCCCCGTCCGCGCCGGCGACGATGATGAGGACGACAAGACCTTCGAGGAAAAGATCATCGAAGGCATCATGGCCGGCATCGGCGGCACCAACATGGAAAACAAGGGCATCGATTATCGCGAGCGCTCTCCGCTGGTGGTTCCGCCCAAGCTGGATTTGCCGCCGCCGGCCGGTACCTCGGCCGAAGTGAAGGCGCCGAACTGGCCCAAGGATCCCGACGAGCAGCGCCGCAAGGCGGCAGCCGCGGCGCGCAAGAAGGACAACAAGGATCCGGCGCTGCAGGCCCGCATCCTGTCGCCGGCCGAACTCGCGGTCGGCAAGACTGCGGCGCCCAAGGGCGGCAGCAGCGATCCCATTCAGCCCGGCGTTACCAACAACCCGATCCTGAGCCCGTCGCAGCTCGGCTATAATGGCGGCTTGAGCGGCCTGTTCGGCGGCAACAAGACCGAGACAGCCCCGTTCAAGGGCGAACCGACGCGGGACTCCCTGACGATGCCGCCGCCCGGCTACCAGACGCCGTCGTCGAGTTATGCCTACGGCACCGGGCCGAAGGAATCGCTCAACAAGGAATACAACCCGGCCGCCGGCAAGTATGGCGAATAGTTAAGTTCATCTCTCGCCTTCGTGACGATCCCCGGCGTGGGCGCGGTGTACGATGCCGCAGCTCCGTCCCGAACGATTTGTTCGGGTTCGCTCCAATCATTGCGCGTATTTCGGTCGCAAAACCGGAAAACCACTTTCGCGGAATACGCGCCAGACAGGTCATGATGTCCCGACACCGCCTTGCCGCTTCGTTCGTTGCGGCCTTCATCTCGACATTTGCTTTTTCTGAAGGCGCCGTGCGCGCCCAGACGACAGTCACGTCGGAACGTCCCGCCAGCTTCACGCTTCCCAACGGCCTGCAGGTGGTCGTGATCCCCGATCATCGCACGCCTGTCGTCACGCAGATGATCTGGTACAAGGTCGGCTCCGCCGACGAGACCCCCGGCAAGTCGGGGCTGGCGCACTTCCTCGAACACCTGATGTTCAAGGGCACCAGCAAGCATCCCGCCGGTGAGTTTTCCCAGACCGTGCTGCGGATCGGCGGCAACGAGAACGCCTTCACCTCGGTCGACTACACCGGCTATTTCCAGCGCGTGCCGCGCGAGCAACTCGCGACCATGATGGAATTCGAGGCCGACCGCATGACCGGCCTCATCCTCAGGGATGAAAACGTGCTGCCCGAGCGCGATGTCGTGCTCGAGGAATTCAACATGCGGATCGCCAATAATCCGGAGGCACGGCTGACCGAGCAGATGATGGCGGCGCTGTATCTCAATCATCCCTATGGCCGCCCGGTGATCGGCTGGCACCAGGAGATCGAGAAGCTCGACCGTGAGGATGCGCTGGCGTTCTACAAACGCTTCTACGCCCCGAACAATGCGATCCTGGTGATCGCGGGCGATGTCGACGCCGGGGAAGTCCGCCCGATGGTGGAGCGCGCCTATGGCGCCATTCCCGCCCAGCCGGCCATTGCCGCGCAACGCATCCGGCCGCAGGAGCCAACGCCGGCGGCGCCCCGCACCGTGACACTATCCGATCCGCGCGTCGAGCAGCCGGGCTTGCGGCGCTACTACCTTGCGCCCTCCTACTCCACCGCTGCCGCCGGCGAAGGCGCCGCGCTCGACGTGCTGGCGCAGCTGATGGGCGGCGGCACCAATTCCTACCTCTATCGCGCATTGGTGATCGATAAGCCGCTCGCGATCAGTGCCGGCGCCGGCTATCAGGGCACCTCGCTCGATCCGTCGCAGTTTTCGATTTCCGTCTCGCCGAAATCCGGCGTGGAGTTTTCACAGATCGAACAGGCGATCGACGGCGTGATCGCGGATGTGATCCAGAACCCCGCCCGCGCCGAAGACCTCGAGCGGGTCAAGACCCAGCTCATTGCCGAGGCGATCTACGCCCAGGACAGCCAGGCGACGCTGGCGCGCTGGTATGGCGGCGCGCTGACCACCGGGCTCTCGATCGACGATATCAGAAGCTGGCCGGATCGCATCCGCGCCGTCACCGCCGAACAGGTCCGTGGCGCCGCACAGAAATGGCTCGACAAGAAGCGTTCGGTGACCGGCTATCTGATCAAGGATACCACCGCGCCGAAGCGCGAGGAGAAGCGCTCGTGATCCGTTTTCCCAGTGGCGCACAGCGCTTCGGTTTCCTCCTCGTCGCTTGCGTCGCGCTGACCGCGCTGGCATCGACGCCGTCGCAGGCGGCTGCAAAAATCCAGCGGCTGGTATCGCCTGGCGGCATCGAGGCCTGGTTCGTGCAGGACGCCACCGTGCCCCTGATCGCGATGGAATATGCTTTCGACGGCGGCGCTGCCCAGGACCCGGCCGGCAAGTCCGGCGTCGGCAACATGGTCGCCAGCCTGCTCGATGAAGGTGCCGGCGACCTCGATTCCAAGACCTTCCACGAGCGCCTCGATCGCCGCGCCATCGAATTGAGTTTTTCGTCGAGCCGGGATTATTTCCGCGGCTCGTTGCGGATGCTGAAAGACAACAAGGACGAGGCCTTCGATCTGCTGCGGATGTCGCTGACTTCGCCGCATTTCGACGACACCGATGTCGAGCGCATTCGCGGCCAGGTGATATCAGGACTGCGGCGCGACACCACCAGCCCGAGCGCGCTCGCCAGCCGCAAGTTCCTCGAGGTCGCCTTCGGCGATCATCCCTACAGCCGGCAATCAAGCGGCACGCTGGACAGCGTGGCGAAGATCGACGTCGCCGACATGAAGGACTATTTCGGCCGCGTGATCGCAAAGGACGGCTTGCGGATCGCCGTGGTCGGCGATGTCGACGCCGACACGCTCGGCAAATTGCTGGACAGCACATTCGGCGGATTGCCGGCCAAGGCCAACCTCACGCCGATATCAGACGTGCAAGCCGCCAAACCGCCGCAGCGCGCCTTCATTCCGCTCGACGTGCCGCAGACGGTCGTGACCTTCGGCGGCCCCGGCATCCGCCGCCACGATCCGAATTTCATGGCGGCCTACGTCGTCAACCATATCCTCGGCGGCGGATCGTCATCGCGGCTCTACAAGGAAGTTCGCGAAAAGCGCGGCCTCGCCTATTCGGTCTACGACGCCCTGCTGTGGATGGAGCACTCGGCGCTGTTCGCCGGCAATACCGGCACCCGCGCCGACCGCGCCGGCGAAACCGTCGATGCGATCGAAAAGGAAATCCGCCGCATGGCCGAGGACGGCCCGACCCAGAAGGAACTGGACGAGGCCAAGTCGTATCTGAAGGGCTCGCAGATGCTCGGCGCTCGACACCTCGTCGAAGCTCGCGTCGGGAATGCTGCAATACCAGCTCGACAAGCTGCCGATCGATTACATCGAGAAGCGCAACGCCATTGTCGACGCCGTGACGCTCGACGACGTCAAGAAGGCGGCCAAGCAGCTATGGGGCCAGGGCCTGCTGACCGTGATCGTCGGCCGCGCCCCCCAGGCCGCCGCCCAGCCCGCTGCCGCGCCGCCGAAGGCGAATTGATCGCTCTTTCGCCGCGACGCCGTGCGCTTCGCCCTCTCCCCCGCTTGCGGGGGAGGGAAAGCAAGCAGCACAGCAACCCCCACACAAAAACGCTATTGTATGCTCGCCGATTCTCACTTTCCCGGTGATTGCCATGCTGCGGGTTTCCCGCGAACTCACAATCGACGAGAACGACATCGTGATCGATTTCGTCCGCGCCTCCGGTCCGGGCGGGCAGAACGTCAACAAGCTGTCGACGGCCGCCCAGCTGCGTTTCGACACGCGCAAGATCACGCTGCCGGAGGACGCCAGCCTGCGGCTCAACCGTCTGGCCGGCCAGCGCATGACCAAGGACGGCGTGATTGTGATCCATGCCCAGCGCTTCCGCACCCAGGAGCGCAACCGCGCCGACGCCATCGACCGCCTGCTCGAACTGCTGCGCGAGGCCATGGTGCGGCCGATCCCGCGGCGGGCGACCAAGCCGACCTTTGGATCGAAGCAGCGCCGGCTGGAAGGCAAGAAGCGCCGCAGCGACGTCAAGGCGGGACGCGGCACCAGGCGGTTCGACGATTAGAGCCCGGACCCATTCTACTGTGCATGGGGTTGTTTTCGCGATTTTGCATCCGGACGCCCGCCTACGCGCGAACCAGATACTCCCGGATCATCAGCCGCGCGCGGTGAATCCGCGCCTTGACGCTTTCGCGCGTCAGGCCGAGCACGCCTGCAATCTCGTCGATCGAGTATTCCTCGATATCGCGAAGCAGAATGACTTCACGATAATGATCGGGCAGCGACTGGATCGCCCGCGACAGATCGATGCGAATGTCTTCGGGGGCGAGATGCGCCAGACGCGCGTCCATCTCGTCGACCGGAGCATCTGATATCCCCATCGACCGGCGCAGCAAGCGATAACAGGCACGCCGCGCGACCGCGAACAGCCATGCCGAAAACGACGCCGCCGCCCGCAAGGTTCCGACCCGCCGGTACAGCAGCAACAGCGTTTCCTGAACCGCGTCATCGATGTCAGCCGCGCGACAGTTACGCGCGGCGTAGCGGCGGACGTCAGGCTGAGCCGCCGCGATCAGCGACACCAGCGCCTCGGTGTCGCCGCCACGGGCGGCCTCGATCAGGGTGGGATCGCAACGGCTGGCGGGGGCCAACGCGGTCATGCCGAAGGCAACCTGCGGCCGACCATGGCGCACATCGGGCAAAAGCCGAAAAATCCGGTCGCGATCGTGACCGCGCCGGCGCCGGCCATCAGATAACCGGCTGCGGTTCCCGGCATGCCCATCAGCCCATATCCGATCATCATGGCGCCTCCGACCACCCGCACGGCCCGCTCCCAGCCCGGCAAATTCTTGCGATAAAACATGATAGCTCCCTTTCGTTCAGTGAGAGAACGGAAATGCGTTCTCTCACCGTAGAGCCGCCCTGCCGCGCTTTCGGTTCGCGGGTCACTGGCTTTTTTTTGGCATTAAAAAACTCCGGCCGCCGCGCGACCGGAGTTTTTGTTTCTTGATTGAAAGACGCCCGTCGAGGGCGATACGCCTAATAGCGTTTGCCGCCGGTCGCGGTATCGCTGGCCGCGCCGCCCGTGCTCTTGGCCGCTCCGCTGGCAGCTCCCACCGTGCCTTTGGTGCTGGACTTCGATTTCACGCCGGCTTTCGTTCCGGGCGCGTCCGGTTGCGCCGCGAGTTCCTCGTCGCCGCTGCCCGACATTCCGCCCTGCATCTTGCCTTGCGCGCCGCCGCGGATTTGCGTGTCGGATGACACGCCTTGCGCCAACACCGGGCCGGCAAGCAACGCGGACATGGCGACCGCGATCGCCGAGGTTTTTACTAACTTCATTCACTTCTCCAGGTTTGATTGGCGATGACCAGTCCGACTTGCGCCGTCCACCTGAACCGGACCGGCTCATCGCGCAGATCAATCTGTCTGCGAACGGCGCATTGGCCATGCAAGCCGCGCGGTGTGGTGATCGTGCAGGGATTTCGGGGCCATTTCGCGAATCCTTGGCCACGGACCGACCGCATATGCGGCAGTTCCCGGCCATTACTTCGCAGTTGCGATCGATGGCGTCGGAACCTGTTTGGTCCGAAGGCCCCCTTTTTGTTCTGCGATGAAACAGCCCGCTACTACCACCGCCTGTTTGGCGCGACCTAAAGTCCGCACGCAGCAACGGTGACGCATATGACGAAGCAGCGTGCGACGCGGGCGATCGGGCTTGGCTTTTGCGGCGCGATGCTTTTTGTCCAAACGGCCGGCGCACAGATGCCGCTGCCCTCGGTCAAGCCGCCTGATGGCGGGACCCTGTTCAAGCAGCAATGCGCGACCTGTCACACCACAAATCAATCCGATCCGGTCCGGCAAGGACCGTCATTGTTCAAGGTCCTCGGCCGGCAGGCAGGCAAAGCGGATGGCTTCCATTACTCGCCGGGTTTCGGAAAGGCGGACTTCGTCTGGGATGACACCAGGCTCGACGACTACCTGACCAATCCGCAGGGCGTGATACCCGGCTCCGTGATGGCCTACCGCCAGCCGAAGCCGGAGACCCGCGCTGCCATCATCGCCTATCTCAGGGAACTCAACTGAATGGCCAAACCCGTTCACTCGATGATCCGCGTGTTCGACGAGGCGAAATCGCTGGATTTTTACGCGCGTGCCTTCGGACTCGCGGTTGCCGACCATCTCAAATTTCCGGATTTCGCGCTGATCTATCTGCGTCATCCCTCCTCGCCCTTCGAGGTCGAACTGACCGTCAATTTCGATCGCAAGGAACCTTACTCGCTGGGCGACGGCTATGGGCATCTCGCTGTCGTGGTCGATGATGTCGCAGCCGAACATTCGAGGTTCGAGCGCGAAAGGTTGTCGCCCGGGCCGCTGCGCGACTTCAAGCACGACGGCAAGACGCTGGCGCGCTTCTTCTTCGTCGCCGATCCCGACGGCTACAAGATCGAAGTGATCCAGCGAGGCGGCCGTTTCGGTTAATCGCAATCAACAAGCGTTCAATGGAGGACACACCAATGAGAGAAGTCGATCGTCGAAGCAAATATGACCGCCGCGTCTTCCTGAAGGGTGCGGCCACGGCGGTACCGACCGTCGCGATCGCGACCAGCGCGGGCCTGAGTGTCGGCGAGGCCTGGGCCGATGACGCGACCGCGCTGACGCCGGCGACGCTCAAGACGCTGGTGAAGGTCGCGCGCGACATCTATCCGCACGACTTCCTTGGCGACAGCTACTACATCGCCGCAATCCAGCCGTGGGACGGCAAGGCGGCGAAAGACCCGGCCACAAAGGCGCTGATCAATGACGGCGTCGCGCGTCTGGATCAGGAAGCCAACGATCGCCACAAGGTTCCCTATGCACAGGTACAGTGGGAAACCGACCGCGTGGCGCTGCTACAGCGCATCGAGCCGACCGCCTTCTTCCAGAAGGTTCGCGGTGACCTCGTCGTCTCCCTCTACAACCAGAAAGAGCTCTGGCCGAAGTTCGGTTATGAGGGCTCCTCCGCCGAGCACGGCGGCTACATCAAGCGCGGCTTCGCCGACATCGATTGGCTCCCGAAGGCTTAAGGCCACAGGCAACGAACAGTCAGGGAGGAAACCCAATGGCAAAATTCGATCTGAATGACAGCGGCGTGGTCGTGATCGTTGGCTCCGGCGCGGGCGGCGGAACGCTCGGCAATGAGCTTGCGCAAAAAGGCATCAAGGTCGTGATCCTTGAAGCCGGCTCGCGCATCGAACTGCAGGACTTCGTCAACGATGAATGGGAGAGCTTTACCCAGCTCGCCTGGTCCGACATGCGCACCACATCGGGAAGCTGGCGCGTCGCCAGGGATTTTCCGAACCTTCCGGCGTGGATCGTGAAGGCCGTCGGCGGTTCGACGACGCACTGGGCCGGCGCGTCGCTGCGCTTCGACGAGCACGAGTTCAAGGTCAAGAGTACCTATGGCGGCCTACCCGGCGCCAATCTGCTGGATTGGCCGATCACGCTCGCCGAGATGGAGCCATGGTACGCCAAGGCCGAGGACAAGATGGGAGTCACCCGCACCAACGGCATCCCGGGGCTGCCCGGCAACAACAATTTCAAGGTGCTGGAAGCCGGCGCGAAGAAGCTCGGCTACAAGACCGTGCACACCGGCAACATGGCGATCAACAGCCAGCCGCGCGATGGCCGCGGCGCCTGCCAGCAGATCGGCTTCTGCTTCCAGGGCTGCAAGTCGGGTGCGAAATGGTCGACGCTCTACACTGAAATCCCCAAGGGCGAAGCCACCGGAAACCTCGAAGTGCGCCCCAACAGCATGGCGATCAAGATCGAGCACGACGCATCCGGCAAGGTCACGGGCGTGGTCTATGCCGACCAGAGCGGCGCAATGCAACGCCAGAAAGCACGGGTGGTGGCGGTCGCGGGTAACTCGATCGAGAGCCCGCGACTGTTGCTCAACAGCGCCTCGAACCAGTTCCCGGACGGTCTTGCCAACTCGTCCGGGCAGGTCGGCCGCAACTATATGCGGCACATGACCGGCAGCGTGTACGCGGCGTTCGAGAAGTCGGTGCACATGTATCGCGGCACCACCATGGCCGGCATCATTCGCGACGAAGCAAAGAACGACCCCAAACGCGGCTTCGTCGGCGGTTATGAGATGGAGACACTGTCGATCGGCGTGCCCTTCATGGCGGCGTTCCTGAATCCCGGCGGATGGGGACGCTCCTTCAGCAGCGCGATGGAGTCCTATCCGCGCATGGCCGGCATGTGGCTGGTCGGTGAGGACATGGCGCAGGAAACCAACCGCATCACCCTGGATCCGAAGGCCAAGGACAAGTTCGGCATGCCGGTGGCGAGCGTGCATTTCGACGATCATCCCAACGACGTCGCGATGCGCGATCATGCCTACAGGCAGGGGGCCGCCGTCTACGAAGCCGTCGGGGCCACCGTGACCTATCCGACGCCGCCCTACCCGAGCACGCATAACCTCGGCACCAACCGGATGAGCGAGAAGCCGAGGGATGGCGTGGTGAACAAGTTCGGCCAGACCCACGACGTCAAGAACCTGTTCGTCTCCGACGGCAGCCAGTTCACCAGCGGTGCCGCCTGCAATCCGACGCTGACGATCGTCTCGCTGGCGATCCGGCAGGCAGACCACATCGCCGGCGCGATGCAGCGCAAGGAGATCTGATCCAGATCTCTTTCACGAAAGCTGAAACGGCTCTGCCCGGAACCGGGCAGAGCCGTTGTCGTTCGATATCGGGCGAAGATCTATTCGGCCGCGTCAAGGATGGCGGTGGCATCACCGCGAAATTCCGGGACGGGAACGGTGCTTTTAGCGCGATAGATCAGGCAGGAGCAGCGCAACAGCGAGGCAAAATTCCTGACCTCGCCATGGTGGTCGAGGACCTCGTCGTGCAAGGTGGTGAGGAACTTTGCGAGGCTCATCCCCTCCTTGGCCGCGATCTCGTCCAGCGTATCCCAGAACGACATTTCCAGCCGGATCGAGGTGCAATGGCCACCCATCCGCAGCGACCGGGTCTGCGATTCATAGTCGCGTTGAGGCTGGTGCGCGAACAGATGGCACATGGCGTTCCCTCCCGTCAGATTATAATTTTTCTAAACGATATACCGGCACTTGCGACCCCACAATCCCAAGTCCTGCCCAAGTCCTGCCCAAGTCCAACTCGAGCCCAACTCGAGTCCAGCTCGCGCTTAATCCAACGCAAACTCCCAAGTCGTCGCGATCCGCCGAGAACGAAGCTGAGCGTCTTCAAGGCGATAGTCTGATTTTATCCCCAGCCGGGCATCGTTTCGGCTTCTTCCCATGCATTTGCCGTCCCAGACGCCTAGAATGGCGCTTCAGCTTCGAATCGATCTTGAGAACATGCCCGTCCGCCAGCTCCCCGAACAAGTCGTCAACCGCATCGCCGCCGGCGAGGTGGTCGAACGCCCCGCGAGCGTGGTCAAGGAACTGGTTGAAAACGCCATCGACGCCGGCGCCAACCGGGTCGACATCTTCACCGATGGCGGCGGCCGGCGGCGGATCGGCATCACCGACGACGGCAGCGGCATGACTCACGCCGATCTGGCGCTGGCGGTCGATCGCCACGCCACCTCCAAACTCGATGACGAGGATCTGCTGCGCATCCGCACGCTCGGGTTCCGCGGCGAGGCGCTGCCCTCGATCGGCGCGGTGGCCAAACTCGGCATCACCACGCGTCACGCCAGCGAGCCGCATGCCTGGTCGCTATCGGTCGAAGGCGGCGATAAATCGGCGATCATGCCGGCGGCGCTGAGCCACGGCACCCGCGTCGAGGTCAGTGATCTCTTTTATGCGACGCCGGCGCGGCTGAAATTCCTCAAGACCGACCGCACCGAAGCCGAAGCGATCCGCGAGGTGGTGCGGCGGCTGGCCATGGCGCGGCCCGATATCGCCTTCACGCTGGCCGGTGAGGAACGCGCGCCAGTGACTTGGGCCGCGGCATTGCCGGGCGCCGCCGGCCGGCTGACGCGGCTCGGCGATATCCTGGGCGCCGACTTTCGCGGCAGCGCCATCGAAGTGCACGCCGAGCGCGAGGGCGTGACGGTCGAAGGCTTTGCTGCCGCGCCGTCGCTGACCCGCGCCAATGCGCTCGGACAATATCTGTTCGTCAACGGGCGCCCGGTGCGCGACAAGCTGATCCTGGGCGCAGTCCGCGCGGCCTATTCCGACTATCTGCCGCGCGACCGGCATCCGGTTGTGGCGCTGTTCGTGACGGCAGACCCGCAGGAGGTCGATGCCAACGTGCATCCGGCCAAAACCGAGGTCCGGTTCCGCAACGCCGGGCTGGTTCGTGCGCTGATCGTGCACGCGCTGAAAGACGGCCTCGCCCGCGAGGGCAAACGCACCGCTGCCAATATCGACGGCTCGGCGCTGTCGGCGTTCCGTCCTTCCTTTGCGCCGTCCCTTGCACCGAGGCCCAGCAACTGGGATTGGCGCGCGTCGCCGGCCTATCCGGCGCGACCGATGCCGTCGTTCGATGGATCAGCCGCTCCGGCCTTCACTGAACCGGGCCAAGCCGCATTCGATGTCGGTACGCCGACTGCCGACGTGCGCTTCGAGGCGCAGCCTTCGGCCGATATGCTCGATCGCCCGCTCGGCGCCGCGCGCACGCAGATCCACGAGACCTACATCGTGTCACAGACCCGCGACGGCTTGATTGTGGTCGATCAGCATGCCGCCCATGAGCGCATCGTCTACGAAAAACTGAAGGGATCGCTGGCGAAGAACGGCGTGCAGCGGCAGATCCTGCTGATCCCCGAGATCGTCGAATTCGACGAAGCCACGGTCGAAAAATTGCTCGATCGCGCCGAGGAACTGGCGACGTTCGGACTTGCGATCGACACCTTCGGTCCCGGTGCGGTCGCGGTGCGCGAGACGCCTTCGCTGCTCGGCAAAGCCAATGCGGCGGGACTCTTGCGCGATCTTGCCGAGCACATGGCCGAATGGGACGAGACGTTGCCGCTGGAGCGGCGGCTGATGCATGTCGCCGCCACCATGGCCTGCCACGGCTCAGTCCGCGCCGGCCGCCGCCTCAAGCCGGAAGAGATGAATGCGCTGCTGCGCGAGATGGAAGATACGCCGAATTCCGGCCAGTGTAATCACGGCCGGCCGACCTACGTGGAATTGAAGTTGAGCGATATCGAGAAGCTGTTCGGAAGAAGGTGACGCCACACTTCGAGCTGTCATCGCCCGGCTTGACCGGGCGACCCAGTACGCCGCGGCGTCTGAGATCTATTCTCGATGTCCCGGCGTACTGGATCCCCCGCTTTCGCGGGGATGACGACGCGTGGACGCGGCGACTACAGAGCCCGCAAAAACACAAACTCCGTGTCGTCGTAGGCCCGCCGCTCCAGTTCGTCGAAACCGTTGGGCGCGGCGAATGTCGCCGACTTCGCCTCTTCGACCACCAGCAACGCCGCCGGCGTCAGCCAGCCGCCATCGCGCAGCGAGGCGAGCGCCTTCTCCGCAAGACCCTTGCTGTAGGGCGGATCGAGAAACACCAGCGCGAACGGCTCGACCGGATGCGCCGGGCCGAGATCGGTGGCGTCGCGGCGATAGACTTTTGTAACGCCACCAAGGCCGAGCGACTCGACATTATTGCGCAACAGCGCGCGCGCTTCGGCGCCGTTGTCGACAAACAGCGTGAACAGCGCGCCGCGTGACACCGCCTCGATGCCGAGCGCTCCGGTGCCGGCAAACAGATCAAGCACGCGCGCGCCCTCGATCGGGTCGTCGTAGGCGTGGATCAAAATGTTGAATACGGACTCGCGCAGCCGATCCGCTGTCGGGCGGATCGCTTGCGAGGAGGGCGAGGCCAGGTTACGGCCCTTCAATCGTCCGCCAACGACACGCATCGCCCAGCTACTCGTCGCGCGGCTTCAAATCGCGCTTGCCGTGATAGCCGCGCTGCGGGCGGCGCGGCGGGCCGTAGCCGCTAGCCTCTTCCTCGTTGCGGGCGCGGGCTTCCTCGCTGCCGGTGCGCTGCACCAGCACGCGGCGGCCCTTGCGGTCGGCGATGAGGCCGCTCTTGCCGGCCGGCTTGAACGGCTTTTTGCCGCGCGGAGTTTCCTCGCCTTCGGGTTTTTCAGACTCGGCTTTATCAGCCGGCATCGGCCGGTTGAAATCGGCGCCGGCTAGAGCTGCGATCTTCTCGCCGAGCTGCTCGCGCAACACCCGGGTCTTGACCTCCTCGACCTTGCCTTCTTCGAGTTCGCCGAGCTGGAACGGGCCGTAGGACACACGGATCAGCCGGTTCACCTCGAGGCCGAGATGCGCCATCACGTTGCGGACTTCGCGATTCTTGCCTTCGCGGATCGCAAACACCAGCCACACATTGGCGCCCTGGTCGCGCTCCAGCGTCGCGTCGATCGAGCCATATTTGACGCCGTCGACCTCGACGCCCTTCTTCAGCTCGTCGAGCTGGCCCTGCGTTACCTCGCCATGGGCGCGAACGCGATAGCGCCGCAGCCAGCCGGTGTCGGGTAATTCAAGCGCGCGCGCCAGCCCACCGTCATTGGTCAGCAGCAGCAGGCCTTCGGTGTTGAAATCGAGCCGACCGATCGAGATCAGCCGCGGCAGACCTTCCGGCAGGTTGTCGAACACGGTCGGCCGTCCCTCAGGGTCCGCATGCGTGGTCATCAGGCCGCGCGGCTTGTGGAACATGAACAGCCGGGTGCGCTCGCGCGGCGGCAACGGTTTGCCGTCGATGGCAATGACATCGTTGCCGGTGACATCGAGCGCCGGCGAGTTGATGACGCGGCCGTTGACGGTGACGCGGCCCTGCGTGATCCATTCCTCGGCGTCGCGACGCGAGGCGAGGCCTGCCCGCGCCATCACCTTGGCAATGCGCTCGCTGGACTTCTTCTTCGGCTCGGGGCGCGGCGCCCGCTTTTCAAAGTCGGGCGCGCGCTCGCGGTAGGCACCGCGGCCGCCGAACGCCGGACGTTTTGCAAAAATCCGGCTGTCGTCCTCGTTCTCGCGGCGCGGCCGGTCTTCACCGGATTCGCTGCGCGGATGTTCCTGCCAGTCGGTGCGGCCCTCGGGACGCTGACGCGGACGGTCGAATTTCGGTCGGTCGCCGCGATCCTCACGGGGCCGGTCGAATTTCGGGCGTTCACGGAACGGACGATCTCCCGAGGGACGATCTCCTTGGGGACGATCTTCACGCGACCGCGAAACCCGCGGACGATCCTCGCCGCCACGATCTTCGCGCTTCTGCCACGGCTTGGAATCACCACGGTCAGAACCAAAATCCTTGCGCGGACCCCTATCAGGACGACTTCCGAAATCCTTGCGCGGCCCGCGATCCGGCGCACCGCGTGATGAGAACTTCTTGTCGCCACCGAATTTTCGCTCGGGCCGATCTCCACGAGGCCGGTCGCCATCGCGCGACGGCCGCGGGCTGAACGGACGATCGCCACGGGGCCGGTCGCCGTCTTTCCGGAAACCTTCGCCACGCGGGGTGTAGGGCCGCTTCTCGCCGCCACCTTCCCGCGGAGTATAGGGCCGCTTCTCACCATCACGGTCGCGCGGGGTATAGGGTTTCTTGTCGCCAAACTTCTTGTCGGCGAAACGCCCGGCCGGTCGGGCATCGTCGCGGTCCCTAGGGCCGCTCTCGCGGTCCCTGCGCGGCGGCCGGTCGTCGCGATTGAAGTTGGGACGGTCGCCACGCGGCTTGAAGGTGCGCTTCTCGCCGTCGCGATCCGGACGCGAACCGAAATCCTTGCGCGGGCCACGGTCAGGACGGTCACCGGCCGGACGATCCTCTCGATTAAATCGAGGCCGCGGCGAGTCGCCAAAATCCCGGCGCGGCGGACGATCATCGCCATCGCGTTTGCCGGCGTAGGGTTTACCTCCGCCCGCATAGGGCTTCTTGCCGAATGATTTGGCGCCATCCGACTTCCCGGCATAGGGACGCCGCTCGCCGTCACCTTCGCTCTTGCCGGCAAAGCCGCGCTTGGCGAACTTCTTGTCCGGTCCCCTCGCCGCTCCCGAGCGGCCCTTGCCACCGCCCGCGCGGCCCTTGCCGTCGCCTTGACGGTCACGCCGGCCGCGGGAATCGTTGTTTTTGTCGTTATCGCGGGGCATGAAGGGTCTCTCGGGTACGTATGAAATGGCTATCAGGCGGATGGGCTGTCATAGCGATAACGCGCGCGCACTTTGATCAAGGCGCATTCTCACGCAAAACCGGCATCCACGTTTGCTGAAGGCGCTCCTAGTAGCAGGTTTCTTTCGATGATACGAGGCATGACTGCCCCTTCTTTCATGGATTTGGCGCTCAAAACGGCCGAAAACGCCGGAAAAGCCGGTGAAGTTCCGATCGGATGCGTGATCGTGCTTAACGGCGAGGTGATCGCCACCGCCGGCAACCGGACCCTGACCGACCGCGACCCGACCGCGCATGCCGAAATCCTGGCTATCCGTCAGGCCGCCGAGGTCCTCGGCACCGAGCGGCTGGTCGAATGCGACCTCTACGTCACGCTGGAGCCCTGCACCATGTGCGCGGGCGCGATCTCGTTCGCTCGGATCCGGCGGCTTTATTACGGCGCGGCCGACCCCAAGGGCGGCGCAGTCGATTCCGGCGTGCGGTTCTTTGCGCAACCGACGTGTCATCACGTGCCTGAGGTTTACTCGGCGGTAGGAGAGACGGAAGCGGCGACGTTGCTGCGGGAGTTTTTCAAGGCGCGGCGTTAACTCAGCTTCACCACCGCTGTCATCATCCGCGAAAGCGGATGATCCAGTATTCCAGAGACGCCGGCAATCAATCGAGAGGCCGCGGCGTACTGGATACCCGCCTTCGCGGGTATGACGAGCTAGGGCGCCGTAAAGAATTCCCTCAGCAACCTCGCCGTTTCGTCCGGATTTTCTTCCGGCAGAAAATGCCCTGACAGCACCGGCGCGCCCGTCACATTCGTCGCCCACTTCTTCCACGTATCGAGCGGCGTCGCGGCGGCCTTGGCGATGCCGACATCGCCCCACAGCGCCAGCATCGGGATCGTGATCTTCTTGCCGGCGTCGAAATCGGTCTTGTCGATATCGTAGTCGGCATAGGCGCCGGCGCGATAGTCCTCGCACATGGCGTGAATCCGCGATGGATCGAGGAACGGCGCGATGTAGTGCTGCAGCGCGCGCGGGTCCATCTCATCCAAAGTCTTCGACCTGGTCTGGCTCGCCATCTTCTGCCGCAGGAAGAATTCTCCGTGCCCGCCGATCAGGGTTTCCGGCAGCGGGTATGGCTGCGCCAGAAACGTCCAGTGATAGATGTTGAGCGCATAGAGCCGGTTCATCTTCTCCCAGTAATCGTAGGTCGGCAGGATATCGAGCACAGCGAGCTTCGACAGCCGCCCGGGATGATCGAGCGCCAGCCGGTACGAGACGCGCCCGCCGCGGTCGTGACCGGCAAGCGCAAAATGCACATGACCAAGCTGCTCCATTGCTTCGATCATCGTCTTTGCCATCGCACGCTTGGTGTATGGCGTATGGCCCTTGTCGCTGTCGGGCATATCCGACCAGCCATAGCCCGGCAGGTCGGCGATGATCAGCGTGAACCTGTCGGCCAGTTTCGGCGCGACCGTGTGCCACATCACGTGGGTCGACGAAAATCCGTGCAGTAGCAGCAGCGGTGGCCCCTTGCCGCCGATGCGGGCGAAGATGCGGCCCGCGCTGGTGTTGATCCATTCGGAGGCATATCCGGGGAAAAGGTCGGCAAGATCCGGCATGGTTCGTTCCCTCGTCATCATCCGCGAAAGCGGATGATCCAGTAATCACCGCCATTTGCGATCTACAACCAATGTCACGGCATACTGGATACCCCGCCGGAGCCTGTCATCGGGCAGCGCTACGCGCTGACCCGGTGGCGGCGTATGATCGCTAGCCGAGCGCTTTAAACATTGTTTGGCGTTGCCGCTGGCCCGCCCCAGCGTTATGCCATCGCCCAAGCCCGGCCAACAAGAACCAAAAGCGAGGAAGTGCCATGTCGATCGATTTCGAGATTCCGGCGGAAGCCAAGGCGATCCGCGAGAAGGTGCGCCAATGGGTGCACGACGAGTGCATTCCCGCCGAGAAGGAACTCGGCACCAAGCCGCTCGCCGACGTGCTGGGCCCGCTGCGGGCCAAGGCGCGCGCGCGCGGCCTGTGGTGCCCCTGGGTGCCGAAGGAGTATGGCGGCATGGGCCTTAGGCCCGCTCGCCAATGCGCTGGTGCAGATGGAGCTCGGCGAAAGCATGCTCGGCGCGCTCAGCATGAACACGCAAGGGCCCGACGACGCCTCGATGATGACGATCCTCGCCCACGGCACGGAATACCAGAAGGAGAAGTTCCTCAAGCCGCTGCTGAACGGCGACAAGCGCATCTGCTTCTCGATGACCGAAAAGGCCGCCGGCGCCGACGCCACCGGCATGCAGACCACCGCCGTCAAGGACGGCAACGAGAATTACGTTCTCAACGGCGAAAAATGGTTTTCCTCATCAGCCAGCGTCGCCGATATGGCGCTGGTCATGGCCAAGACCGATCCGAACGCGCCGCGCCACAAGCAATATTCGACCTTCCTGGTCGAGCTGCCGAACCCCGGCTACAAGATCAAGCGCAACGTCGCCAACATGGCCATCGAAGGCCCGTTCGACGACATCCTGCATGGCGGTCACTCCGAGATCGAGATCAGGGATCTCAAGGTCTCCGCCGATAATCTGGTCGGTGGCGAAGGCAACGGGTTCGCCATGGGCCAGCACCGCCTCGCCTACGGCCGTCTTCGCCATGGCATGCACAACGTTGCCAAAGCGCAGCGCGCGCTCGACATGGCCGCAGCCCATGTCACCAAGCGCTCGACCTTCGGCCAGTTGCTCGCCGACCGCCAGGGCGTGCAGTTCATGCTCGCGGATTGCGCCAGCGAACTCTATATCGGACGGCTCATGCTCCTGCATATCGCCTACAAGGCCGAGAAGGGCCTCGACATCCGGCAGGAGAATTCGATCGCCAAGATTTTCCATGCCCATATGGTGCACAAGGTGATCGACACCGCGATCCAGCTCCACGGCGCGCTCGGCTTCTCCCAGGATACGCCGCTCGCCAAGTGGTACACCCAGGTCCGCTCGCAGCGGCTGGTCGACGGCCCCGACGAAGTGCACAAGTGGAAGATCGGCAAGAACGTCATCAAGGCGTTCCGCGAACACGGCACGACGGCCGGAGCCTGCGGCGGGGATTTGCTCTGATCGTCATTGCGAGCAAGCGAAGCAATCCATGCCAAGAAGTAAAGTGTGGATTGCTTCTTCGCTTCGCTCCTCGCAATGACGGTAGAGGGTATTACCCGCCCTTCTCTCGCTCCACCGCCCGCCAGCCGATATCGCGGCGGCAAAAGCCTTCCGGCCAATTGATGCGATCAACGGCCTCATAGGCGCGCTGCCTCGCCTCGCTCACGGTCTTGCCGGAAGCGCAGATGTTCAGCACGCGGCCGCCGCTGGCGAGGATCTTGCCGTCCTTTGCGACCGTGCCGGCATGGAAAATCTCGACGCCATCGACTTTGGCGGCTTCGTCAAGGCCCGCGATTACCGAGCCCTTGCCGTAATCGCCGGGATAACCCTTCGTCGCCATGATCACCGTCAACGCGACATCATCGAACCAGCGCAGGCTGAAATTCTTCAACTGACCGTCGGCGCAAGCAATCAGCGCCGGCAGTACGTCCGACATCATCCGCAGCATCAGCACCTGGGTCTCAGGGTCGCCGAAGCGCGCATTGTATTCGACGAGTTTCGGGCCGTCCTTGGTGACCATGACGCCGGCAAAGAGCACGCCCTTGTAGGGCGCCCCCATCGCCTTCATCGCACGCAAGGTCGGCATGATCATCTCGTCCATGACGCGCGCGTTCATGGCCTCGGTCATCACAGGCGCCGGCGAATAGGCGCCCATGCCGCCGGTGTTCGGCCCGGTGTCGCCGTCAAAGGCGCGCTTGTGATCCTGGGCGGTCGCGAGCGGCAACGCGTGCTCGCCGTCGCAGAGCGCGAAGAACGAGGCTTCCTCGCCCTGCATGAATTCCTCGATCACGACTTCCGCGCCGGCGCCGCCAAAGCCGCCGCCGAACATCATGTCGACCGCGGCCAGCGCCTCTGCTTCCGTCATCGCGACGACGACGCCCTTGCCCGCGGCGAGCCCGTCCGCCTTGACGACGATCGGCGCGCCCTGCTGGCGAATATAGGCCTTGGCAGCCTCGGCGTTGGTGAAGTGTCCGTACGCCGCGGTCGGAATGTTGTTGGCGCGGCAGAGCGCCTTGGTGAAATTCTTCGAACTCTCGAGTTGCCCAGCCGCCCTGGTCGGACCAAAGGCCTTGAAGCCGGCGGCGTTGAGATCATCGACCATGCCCGCCGCAATCGGCGCATCCGGACCGACGACAACGAAATCGACCGCGTTACGTTTGCAGAAATCAACCACCGCCGCGTGGTCGGTTATGTCGAGCGCGACACATTCAGCGTCCTTGGCGATACCGGCATTCCCGGGCGCGCACCACAATTTGGTCAGCAGCGGAGACGCGGCGATCTTCCACGCCAAAGCGTGTTCACGGCCGCCGGAACCGAGCAATAGGATGTTCATGGGGTGAACCGGATGCGGGGTTTCAAAGCGCAGTCGGTCGCACGAGTTTGGCTTGTTCTGCAAGAGGCAGTTTGCCGTGATTCCGGCCCGGAATGGCAGCCGTCTGCCTACTGCCCCGAAGCCGCAATAATTTCCTGCAGCATCGCGACATGACGGGCAAAAGCAGCGCGCCCGGCTGCCGAAGCCGTCACCGTTGTCTGCGGCTTCCTGGCCACAAAGGCCTTTTCAATCGCCACATAGCCCGCTTTCGACAGTGTTTCGATGTGGGCACCGAGATTGCCGTCGGTGGCGCCGGTCAGCTTCTTCAGCCTGGCGAACTCGAGCCCGACACCCTGCGGCAGCGCGTTCAGCGCCGCCATGATTCGCAGGCGCAGCGGTTGATGGATGATGTCGTCGAGTTCGGCCATGTCAGTTCCGGCGCATCCAGAGCCCGCCGAGGATCAGCCCGGCGCCATTGACGACGGCCATCCACGGCTCGAACCAGTTGCCGACAAAGAAATATCCGATCAGCGACAGCGCCGAGATGGCAAGGCCGAGCGCGACGAAGGCATAGCCGAACCAGAGGCCGGCGATGGTGTAGGCCATCATGGCGTAGAGCGACCAGAAGGTGGCGAGCTGGCGCGGCGAGAAATGACCGAGCACGCTGCTGAAGAAGAATCCGAATGCGAAATACAGCAGGAACGCCGCCAGCGTCCGGCCGCCAAAGGTGCGCACACCGGTTTTCGGATAGTTGAACGCGCTGATAGCGAGCGAGCCAAGAACGCCCGCGGCATCGATCGTGATCCAGATCCAGCCGCCGTAGCGCGGCCAGAGGTAGGTCGACATATTGCCGGCGAAAACCAACACGCCCCACTGAATCAGCAGCAGGCTGGCGAGATTGTAAATTCTGGACTGGCGTACCCGCCGCACCATCATGTTGATGTCGCTGAGCGCCTCGGAGGCCTGCTGGCTGTCGATCACGATGGCACTCCATCCGGTGGAACTGCCTTGCTTGCGGTCGGCCGGGCTTCAGAAGCCGGCCGACAACGCTCGATCAGGATATAGGCGATCGAGCTCACGACGATTGATATCACGGCGCTCACCGTCCAGGCCTGACTTCGGGTCGCCAAACCAACCGTACGTACCACGAACTCCGTCGCGGCTGCCGCCAGCAATCCGACGTAGGACCAGGATATCCAGTAGTAATGCTGAAGTTTCCAGTTTGCCGGACGTGGACTGCGCAGCACGGGAATGATCGCAAACACTATGCAGGTCAAATTCAAAATCGCTGCGGCATGAAAGAGATTGAACTGCCCCGTGAACCGATAGACCAGCATGATCGCGCCGTCCGCGACCACCATGGCATAGACGTAGGCGTAGCCGCGCGCCCGATGGCCCGGGCCGCGCTTGGGACGCACAAGTTGCAGTAGTCCGACCACGATGCACAGCATCGCCAGCACGGTATGAATTGCGCCCGCCACTGTCAGGTTCGCGATCATGACTCAGCTCCCCGCCATCCCGCGGGTCGCGACGTCTTCGGCGATGGCCGATACCGCTGCGGGCAGGCCGACGATGCCCATGTGGTTGGCGCCGGGGATCAGCTTCACGTCAACGGGCATTCCTGTTCCCCGCACCGCGTCGGCGTATTTTTGCGGGATCATCAGTTCGTCGTCGGCGCCGGAGAAGATGGTGACCGGCTTGGTGGCGGCGGCGAGATCGGTCCGGAAATCCCGATGCACACCGAAATTGCTGCGCAAGCGCTCGCTGTAGGCGGGCACCAAGGTCTTCGCGGAATTCGGCGGGACCGCAAAGGCGACGACCGGAATCGAATCGCAGCAGTCAATTCCGATCCTGCGCAGAATGATCGCAGCGAGAATGCGTGGGGTGTCGGCGTTGGCCCAGCCGCCCGTGCCCGGCTGGGTGGTCGGCGCGTTGTAGCCGAGATACGGCGCCAGCAGCACGGTCCGCGCAAACAGGTTCTGGATCGGCGAGCCCGCAACACGCAGCGCAAATCCGCCACCTGAGGAGTGACCGATCAGCGTCAGGGGCGCATCGGGCGTGGTCTTCCTCATCTCGGCGACGAAGTCAGCCAGATCGTCCTCGAGCTGACCGATATAGGCGATATCGCCCCGCGTTCCCGATGCGCCGTGGCCGCGAATATCCAGCGCGTAACTCTCCACCCCGCGCTGTGCTAGGGCCCAGGAAACCGCGTGAATGTTGTTTCCGCTCGAGCCCGATGAGCCATGCACGACGATGGCCACGCGGCCGGTGGGAGTTCCGACGGCCGGGTAATGCCGGAAGCCTAGCGCGGTCCCGTCGCGGGCCTGAAAGCGCTGGATCGGCGGCAGGGTGCTCACGTCGACGGTGCCGCGCGCCGATGAGATCGACCGCAACTCGGGCGGCGCTACCAGCGGATTGGCCAGCATCGCCGTCAGCACCAGCGCGCCAAGGCCGATCAGCGCAAGGCCCAGGACGATGATTTTCAGGCTTCCCGAAACGATGGTCGCGACCATGAATGCCTCCATATTCCCAAAATATAGAGAACTCTATATTGCAGAGTATACGGTTTCGCAAGGCCGATTGGCGGGGACCGAGCAAAAATCCTTACCTTGCGCAGAACGCCTCACATCCCCAAATCAATGGCCCATGCCCGCAGCGGAAAAACTGACCAACACGCCTGAATTGACGGTCTCGGAGCTATCCTCGGCCCTGAAACGGACGGTGGAGGACACCTACGGGCATGTCCGCGTCCGCGGCGAAATCTCCGGCTTTCGCGGGCCGCACTCCTCCGGCCACTGCTATTTCGCGCTCAAGGACGAGAGCGCCAAGATCGAGGCGGTGATCTGGAAGGGCGTGCACGGGCGGATGCGGTTCAAGCCGCAGGAAGGCCTCGAGGTCATCGCCACGGGCAAGCTCACGACCTATCCGGGCTCGTCGAAGTACCAGATCGTGATCGAAGCCATCGAGCCCGCCGGGATCGGCGCGCTGATGGCGCTGATGGAGGAGCGCAAGAAGAAGCTCGCCGCCGAGGGCCTGTTCGACGAGGCGCGCAAGCAGTTGCTGCCGTGGTTGCCGGAGGTGATCGGCGTCGTCACCTCGCCGACCGGCGCGGTCATTCGCGACATCCTGCACCGGCTGCAGGACCGCTTTCCGCGCCGCGTGCTGGTGTGGCCGGTGAAAGTTCAGGGCGAAGGCTCAGCCGAACAGGTCGCGGCTGCGATCCGCGGCTTCAACGCATTGCCCGAGGGCGGCAAAATTCCGCGGCCGGATTTGTTGATCGTCGCGCGCGGCGGCGGCTCGTTGGAGGACCTGTGGTCGTTCAACGAGGAGATCGTGGTCCGCGCCGCCGCCGACAGCATGATCCCGCTGATCTCGGCGGTCGGCCATGAGACCGATATTACGCTGATCGACTTCGCCGCCGACAAGCGCGCGCCGACGCCGACGGCCGCTGCCGAAATGGCCGTGCCCGTACGCAGCGAGTTGTTTGTCGAGGTGACGGCGCTGGCGCGGCGAACGATGATTTGCTGGCAGCGCAGCCAGGAAGGCCGCCGCAACGAATTGCGCGCTGCCGCCCGCGCGCTGCCCGGGGCCGCCGAACTGCTCGCGATACCCAGGCAGCGGCTCGACAGTGCGGCCGGCGCCCTGCCCCGCGGCCTGAAGGCCAATACGCACGCGCATCATCGCCGTTTCTCGCAGGCCAGCGCAGGCCTGACGTTAAAGGTGTTGCGCGGACAGGTCGCGCACGCCAGGCAGCGCCTGACGGTGTCCGGCGAGCGCATCAAGCTTTCCACAAGCGCGCTGCTGCGCCAACGTCGCGATCGCTTTGCCGGGCTGGAAGTCCGGCTCAAGGCCTCAAAACTTTCCAACGCACAGGCGCAGCGCAACGCCATCGCGCGCGACCGCGAACGCACCCAGCGCCTCGCCGAGCGCGCCCGCCGTGCGCTCGTGACGGTGATACAGCGGCTGGATGCGCGCGTGGCCTCCAGCGGGCAATTATTGTCGGCGCTGTCCTATCGTGGCGTGCTCGCGCGTGGCTTTGCTTTGGTGCGCGATGCGAACGGCCATGCGCTTCATGCCGCGGCCTCGGTCGGACCGAACGCGCGTCTTTCGATCGAGTTCGCCGACGGAAGCTTTGGCGCCATCGCGGACGCCGACCGACCGCCGGCAGCATCAGCGCCCGCGAGTCCACCGCGGGCCGCACCGCGCGAGGCGAAGACGATGGCGGCCAAGCGCGTGGTGAAGCCCGTCGATCAAGGCAGTTTGTTCTAGTTTATCGCGCCAGCCACTCGGCGACGCGCGCTTGCGAGTCCGATCGCGCTTCCGTATCGGTGCCGATATGGCCATGTTCCGGCAGCGTGACGTCGCCGCCGCCGATGGCATGCAGCGGCAGATTGGCGCTGTCGAAGTCATGGGACGCGCCGGGATAGATTTCGATCCGGATCAGCGCACTGCGGCCGCGCGCGCCGTCAACCATCTGGCGACAGGCCGACGGCGAGCTGATGTCGTCCTTGGCGCCAATCAGGAGCAGCGTCGGCACCCGCGCGCTCCAGCCGAGGCCGGAGGAGAGGCGGCAGTCCGGATAGAACGCGATCGCCGAGCGGAAATCCGTAGCCGCGCTGCGCGACGACAGTTGCGGCCGCACCGCCCATAGCAACGCGCTGGCGCCGTTTCCCCATCCCATCAGGCTGACACGGTCGTGCGTCGCCCAGGCCTGCTGCGCCAGCCATTGCCGCGCCGCGTTGATGTCGGCCACCCGCTCGCGGCGGGCGAGCACATGGCGTTCCTTGACCCGGCATTGCGGCCCAAGTTCGCGCGAGCCGTAACTGTCCGGCAACAGCACCGCATGGCCGGTCTTCAGCAGCTGTTCCGCCCAGTCGCGGTAGCGCGGCAGCACCGGTTCGGAATGCCCACCCAATCCGCCGCAACTGTGCAGCGCGATCACGGTCGGAAACGGTCCATCGCCCTCCGGCCTGTAGAGCTGCGCGTGCAGGGTCAGATTAACAGAGGGAATATCGACCTGATGCGGGGCGGGCAGCGGTGCGGCATCCGCGGCAAAGCTCACGGCAAGGAGCGTCAGGAATAGCGTTGCTGACAGCGGGCGCATCGGTGCTCGGTCGGATCATGATGGCGCTGCGGATACAGCGGGCCATGAAGGTAAATCTACCATGCAGGATGGGCCCAAAATCATCACAATCAGGTGGGTTTCGGGGGCGGACAGTTAGACCTATTTATGATAGATCGAATCCCGAAAATACACTTGGCCGGCCCGTGAGAGGCCGGCCGATCGGAGAGTTTGACGGTGCTGAATAAATTCGGTCCCTCGGGACATGGCGAAGCGCGGGTGCAATATCTGGATGGCGATTTCCGCGTGGTCTCGCCGGGAACCTATGTGCGCTGCGCCATTACCGATGTGCGGATCCCGCTCGACGAGTTGAAATACTGGAGCGTCGATCTGCAGGAGGCCTATTCGGTTCCCAACGCCGTGCTGCAGCGGCACTTTCCCTCCGCCGTGAAGGGCCAGAATTAATCTGCTTCGCCTGACTTCCTCTCGCGCGCCTTGAACAGGCGCGCGGTGACGAACTTTCGCAAGCCCGCCGCGTCGTCGAATTCGAGCGTCACTGCGAACGGGACGATGGACGTCGCCCAATCAGGTACGCTGCCGGCGCGCCGCAGCCGCGCCAGATCCTTTTCCGTCGTCACCAATGTCAGCCCGTCGCGTTTGGCTTCCGCGATCAGGCCCTCGATCTCGCTTTGCGCGAACGGATGATGGTCGGGGAACGCGCGCCGCCGCACCACGTCGATGCCGCTGGCCTCTAACGTGCCGAAGAATCTCGCGGGATCGCCGATGCCGGCGAAGGCCAGCACGCGCTTGACCGCGCAGCGCAGCGGCCTGCGCCTCATCCGGCTTCAGATGCGCGCGAAGCACCGGCTTGCCCTGCGCGGCAATGTCAGCCGCCACCGCTTCGGCGGCGTTGCCGTTGCCGACAATGATCAGCGCATCGGTGCGCGCCAGTTGTGGCCGCAACGGCGCGCGCAAGGGACCGGCGGGAAGCACCTGCCCGTTGCCGACGCCGCGGCTGCCGTCGATCACGATCAGCGAGGCGTCCTTGGCGATCACGGGACTCTGAAAGCCGTCGTCCATCAGGATCACGCTGGCGCCTTGCGCGCGTGCCAGCGGCACGCCGTCCGCACGCTTGCGCGCGACCACCACGGGCAACTGGCCCGCCAGCATCAGCGGCTCGTCGCCGACATCGGACGCCGCATGCCTGACTGGATCGACCTTGACCGGTCCACGTAATTTTCCGCCATAGCCGCGGCTCAGCACGACCGGCGTCTCGCCGAGTTCGCGCAACAGTTTTGCCAGCGCCAGCACCGTCGGCGTCTTGCCGGCGCCGCCGACGTGGTAGTTGCCGACGCAGAGCACGGGGATGCCGGCATCCATACCCTTGTTCTGCAGACGCTTTGCAGCGACGGCGCCATAGAGCGCGCCAAGCGGCCTCAACAGATGCGATTTCCACGAAGACGGGCCGTGCCAGAAGCCCGGCTCACGCATTGGCGGCTCCCATCTCGATCCGCAACTGCAACAGATAGGGCTCCAGCGCCGTCAGCGTCCGCTCCAGTGCGCCGCCGAGCTGTTCGACCACGCGCTCGGATGCCGCAAGCTGTGCGTCGCGCACCTTGGGATCGGCGAGCAACTGACCGAGCTGCTTCACCAGCGCTTCCTGGCTATCGGCGCGTCGCGCGCCGTGGGCGGCATCGAGCGCTTCGTAGACATCGGTGAAATTGAAGACGTGCGGACCATGAACGACGGATGCACCGAGCTTGACCGCCTCGATCGGATTCTGCCCGCCGTGCTCGACCAGCGACCCGCCCATGAACACGATCGGCGCCAGCCGGTAGAACAGGCCCATCTCGCCCATGGTGTCGGCGACATAGATGTCGGTCGCAGCCGTCGGCAATTCCTCGCGTGAGCGCAGACCGGCATGGAGGCCGGACGCCGCGATCATGCGCGCGATGGCTTCGCCGCGATCGGCATGCCGCGGCACGATCACGGTCAACAAACCCGAGAAGAATCCGGCCAGCGTCTTGTGCGCCTCGACCAGAATCTCTTCCTCGCCCGGATGGGTCGAGGCCGCGACCACGACCGGCCGGCCCCGTGTCAGCGACATCAGCCGCTCCAGCTTGCCGCTATCGGCCGGCGGCGCCGGAACGTCGAGCTTGAGATTTCCCGTGACCGTGACGTTGCGGCTGCCCAGCGCCGCGAAGCGTTCGCCATCGAGCTGGGACTGCGCCAGACACAGTTCGAACCGGCCGAGCAGCGCCGAGATGGTGCCGGCGACCCGGCGCCAGCGCGGAAACGAGCGTTGCGACATCCGGCCGTTGATCAAGACCATCGGCAGCCGCCGCGCCGCGCTCGACAGGATCAGGTTCGGCCACAGGTCGGATTCGATGAACAGCGCCAATGAAGGCCGCCAGTGATCGAGAAACCGCGCGACATAACGCGGCGAGTCATACGGCACATATTGATGGATGACGTCGGCGGGAAACCGCTTGGCGACGATCGCCGCCGAGGTCACCGTGCCCGAGGTCAGGAGGATGCGCAGGTTGAGCGCCCGCAATTTCTCGATCAGGGCGGCCGCCGCCAGCACCTCGCCGACGCTGGCGCCGTGAATCCACACCAGCGGCCCAATGGGGCGGACATCGGCACTGACGCCGCGGCGCTCGCCGACGCGCGCCGGATCTTCCTTGCCGAGTTTCAGCCGCCGGCTGATCAACGCAGGCGACAACGGCACCATCGCGGACGACAGTTTCCGGTAGACGCGCAACGTCATCGGCAGCGGATCAACCAAGGGCGGCCTCCGGGCGCCCGACCGCTGCATAGGCGAGTCGGGTCGCTTCATTCAGATAAGTCTCTACCTGCAGGCGCAACTTTTCCATGGTTTCCGCATCGGCGTCCGGCGGAACGTGGACCGCATCAATGCCTACCACGGCGCCACGCCCGAAGGGCAAATTGATGGTAGTAGAGTCCCAGTTTTTCAACCGGACGAAGTGGCTGGTCACCATCGCAAACGGCATGATCGGCCGGCCGGATTCCCGCGCCAGCATGATGACACCGAGGCCAACGACCCGCGCCCGCTTCGGCACGTCGGCGGTCGTGGCGACATTCCAGTTGTCTTCCAGCGCCTGCACCATCTCCCGGAACGCGCCGACGCCGCCCTTGCGGTGAAAGGCTCCGCCGTGGTCGCCGGAGCCGCGGATGGTGCCGATACCGAGCCGCTCCACGGCGATCGCGTTGAACTCACCGTCGCGATGCCGCGAGATCAAGACCTTGGCGCGGTAGCTCGCCTTGGTCTTGATGAACGGCGTCATCAGATGCTGGCCATGCCAGAATGCGAAGATCGCCGGCATCTGCGGTTCGACCTGCTCATAGATATCGGCCGGCAAATAGCTGAAGCGGTTGGTCATCCAGACCAGCCGCAGGTATTCGGCCGCGAGGAAACCCAGCGCGCGCTGAACCCAGCTGCTGCGCAGCAAATCGCGAAAAAATCGTTTCAACGGGAGGACTTCGTATCTTCGCTGGGGTCAAGCAGCCGATGCAGGTGAACCACGAAGTAACGCATGTGGGCATTGTCCACGGTCTGCTGCGCCTTCGCCTTCCAGGCCGCATGAGCGGTTGCGTAATTGGGATACACGCCCACGATCTCGACCTTGTCGAGATCCTTGAACGTGTTGTGTTCGAGGTCGATCAACTCGCCGCCGATGACGAGATGCAGCAATTGCGGCTGGGCACTATCTGGCATGATGGTTCTTCCTAACGAGATGCCCGGCAAGCAAGGTGGGTGGTGTATATCGCAGGAAGAGTGACGTGTAGCGAAGGATTTGTGGCGCGTAGTACTACGGAGTCAGGGCAGCGGACGGTTTCGAAAATGCTCGACAATGCGTGCATGACGATCGTGTCCCGCTGCCACCAGCACCCCGTGCACCACTTCCCGGCGATTGTACTCAATCGCATCCCCCGAGAGCGCGGTCATCCTACCATTCGCTTCCTGCACGATCAAATTGGCCGCGGCAAGGTCCCAGTCACGGCTCTGGCCGCCTGCAAAAGCGGCATCGAGACTGCCTTCGGCAACCCTGCACAACCGCAGCGCCAGCGATCCGATTCGCGGGAACAGCGTGATTTCATTGGATGACGGGCTGAGCCGCTGCACCAGCGGCTTCGGCCCGGCCATGCGGGGAAAATCGAACCCGGTACCTTCGGTGGCGTGAACCGGCCGCCCGTTCAGCGTCGCGCCCTGCCCGCGCACCGCGAAAAAAAACTCATCCGTGACCGGCGCGAACACCGCCGCCAGCACCGGCGTGGCATCGGCCACCAAAGCCACGCTGACGCACCAGTCTTCGCGATGGGCCAGATAGGCGCGGGTGCCGTCGATGGGATCGACGATCCAGACCAGCGGCTTGCCGAGCCGCGCTTCATCGTCGGCGCTCTCTTCCGACAGCCAGCCATAATCCGGCGTTATCGAACGCAGCCGGCTCTCGATGAGATCGTTGACGGCGATATCGGCTTCCGAGACCGGCGACGAGGCGCCCTTGGTCCAGTTCTTCAACTCGGTGCGAAACATCGACAGCGCCAGCGCGCCGGCTGCCCGCACCGTATCCGTCAGCAGCGCGGCATCGCGCGCCAAGGCCTTTTCCACCAAGCTGTTTTCGGCCGTATCAGCGTCCGCCAAGCGTCAAACCCTCGACCCGCAGCGTTGGCGCATTGACGCCGTAGCGGAATTCCAGGTCGTTGGCGGCAACCAGCGACTTGAACATCGGCAGCAGATGGCCCGCGATCGTCACCTCGCTCACGGCATAGGTGATCTCGCCGTTCTCGATCCAGAAGCCGGAGGCGCCGCGGCTGTAATCGCCGGTGACGCCGTTGACGCCGGAGCCGATCAGGTCGGTGACGTAAAAGCCCTGCTTGATGTCGGAGATCAGCTCTTTCGGCGTCACCGAACCGCCTTCGAGATGCAGGTTATACGAGCCTGGCGACGGCGACGACGAGACGCCGCGATGGGCGTGTCCGGTCGTGACCATGCCGAGCTCGCGCGCGGTCGCGGAATCCAGCAGCCATGTGGTCAGGACGCCCTCGTCGATCAGCGCGTGCTTCCTGACCTTGACGCCCTCGGCATCGAAGGTCTGCGAGCGCAAGCCGCGCACCCGCAAGGGGTCATCGATGATGCGGATGTTTTTGGGAAACAGCTGCTCGCCGAGCCGGTCTTTCAGAAAACTGGTCTTGCGCGCGATCGAGGCGCCGTTGATGGCGCCGACGAGATGACCGACCAGCGATCCCGACACCCTGGGATCGAACACGACGGGCACCTTGCAGGTCTCGACCTTGCGCGGATTGGCGCGCGCCACCGTGCGCTCGCCGGCCTGGCGGCCGACGCTTTCGGGTGAGGCCAGATCGGACGCATGGGGCGCCGAGGTGAAATCGTAGTCGCGCTCCATGCCGGTGCCCTCACCGGAGATCGCGGTCATCGAGATGCCCTGGCTCGAACGCAAATAGGAGCCGTGGAAGCCGGTCGAGGTTACCAGCACCATGCCGCCGATGCCGCTCGACGCCGAGGCGCCGCCGGATTTTGATACGCCCTTCACCGCGAGGCCCGCCGCTTCGGCTTCGCAGGCGCGGCGCTCGAGTTCGGCGGTGGTCGGAACTTTCTTGTCCAGCAAATCCAGATCGGCGAACTCGTGCGTCAGCAGCGCCGGGTCGGCGAGCCCGACATATTTGTCGTCGGGCGCCACCCGCGCCATCGCGACCGCGCGCTCGGCCAGCTTCGCAATGCCATCGCCGGAGACGTCGTTGGTCGAGACCACGGCCTGACGCTGCCCGACCAGCACGCGCAATCCGACATCGTCACCTTCCGAGCGCTCGGATTCCTCGACACGCCCGTCACGCACTTCGACGCCCTGCGAGACCCCGCGCACCGCGACCGCGTCGGCGGCATCCGCACCGGCGCGCTCTGGCAGCCTCAACCAGGCGCTGGGCCAGCGTCGAAAGCGCCGATTGATCGAACAGGTCGGAATTGCCGGCAGGCTTGTCAGCTGCCTTGGAAAGCGCGGACGCTGTGGATGGTGAAGAGTTCACAAACAAAATCCCTGACAATGGAGGGGGCAGGTGCGCCAACCGGCAGACCCATCAGATGTGCCTGATTCACAGGGATTTCAAGCATTTTACGATGCCAAATGCCAAACAATTTAGGCAATGCCGCAAGGTCTCGTCAATCATGTGAGCCAAGGTCTTGTCAATCATGCGGGCGCAATGCAGGGCGGGTGACCATGGGTTAACCAGCCTTTTTAAGCCGAAACGGAAACGCGTCCGCTAAGGTCTCAGGTATCGACCGGGAACATAATCCCGGCGGGGAGATAAAGCCGTGAGGCGTCAAACAGCAACAAGCGGGATCAATCCCGCCGGGTCGAGCCGTGCTTTGCGGCTCGACCCTCTTTCCCTTCCGCTCCGCTTCGATGCGCATGACACCCGCGCAGACGGCGGCGTACGGAACATCGAACTTCACCGCGAACGCGTCGTGCTGCGTCGTGCCATCAAGGGCATGCGCATGGCCGTCAATATCAGCGTCCGAGATTTTCTCGGTGTAGGCCTTCGCGGCCTCGACGACGCGCAAATGCTGGTGCTGGTGCATCGCGACCCCTCCCTTTCCATTCCGCTTGCCGTCAGCTCCGACGCCGACGAGATCGCTTCCGCCTGGCAGATCTGGAGCGACATCTTCGCGCTTCCGCTGTTGCCGGAAGACAAGGTGTGCGAACCCGCCGCCCGCCGCCGTCGCCACAACGCGATCCGCGGCCGCCGCCCGAAATTTCTGGTCCGCCGCCGCGCCGGCGACCTGCTCAACCCGGCGAACATGCACGACGGCGAACGCGAGATCATCGCGCGGGATTGAGTGTCGAATTGTGGGGCGAAGATGTCGCTTCACTTTAAGCTGTCGTCCCGGCGAAGGCCGGGACCCATAACCACGAATGTTGGTTGTGGAACGAAGTCGTCTCACATCTCGCCAAACAATCTCCGCCGCGGCGTATGGGTCCCGGCCTTCGCCGGGACGACGACTGATTATGCGTCTGCATTCTCGCAGCGTACTTCGCAGGCGGCGATGCAGAAGACAGTTGCGCGCGAAGCGATGCAGTTCGCTTCGGGTCGGTTACATGCCCGCCCGCATCACCGCATCCGCCAGCAACCCCGCGAACAGCAGCAATCCCGCATCGCGGTTGGACTTGAAAACGCGCAGGCACAATTCGGGATCGCTGATATCGAGCTTTCGAATCTGCCGGACGAGATGCGCCGCGAACGCGATCAAGCCGATCCAGGCCGGCCATCGCGCGCCGGCCAGCATCATTGCGACGCCGATCAGCAGAACCGCGAGCGAATAGAACACCGCCAGCGCGCGGTGGGTGCGCGCGCCAAACAACCGCGCGGTCGACTTGATTCCAATCAGCGCGTCGTCCTCGGCGTCCTGATGCGCGTAGATGGTGTCGTAGCCGATCACCCAGCAAATCGAGCCGGCATAGAGCACGAGCGCAGTGAGATCGAGCCGGCCGAGCGTGACCGCAAATCCCATCAGCGCGCCCCAGGAGAAGGCGAGGCCGAGCACGACCTGTGGCCACCACGTGATGCGCTTCATGAAGGGATAGACCGCGACAATGACCAGCGAGGCGATGCCGGTCATGATCGCAAAACGGTTGAACTGCAGCAGCACCGCAAGCCCGATCAGCGCCTGCAGCACGAGAAATGCGAAGGCCTGCGCTACGCTGACCTGGCCCGCCGGGATCGGCCGCGATCGTGTCCGTTCGACCCTGGCGTCGAGATCGCGATCGGTGATGTCGTTCCAGGTGCACCCTGCCCCGCGCATCACAAAGGCGCCGATGAAGAACAGCACGATGACCGATGGCAATTGGCTGGCGTCGTGCGCGACGCCGGCGGCCAGCGCCGCCGACCACCAGCACGGCATCAGCAGCAGCCAGGATCCAATCGGGCGGTCGAAACGGGAAAGACGCAGATAGGGCCGCGACCACAACGGCGCGTGCGTATCGACCCAGTTGCCGGTCGCGTCGGCAACGCGGTCGGTCGCGTCGCTCATCGGGCCAGAATCTTCACGTCACGCATCATCGCGTGAGAACGTTGCCGTTCAGCGTGTCGAAGGTGCTGCCGCCCTTCCTGGTGGGCTGCGCCTCGGGCAGCGCCGCCGAAGTACCCAGCACATCGCTCAGGCTCGGGCCGGCGGCCGGGCGCGACTGCGCCTGCTGTGCGACGTTGCAGACCTGAGTCTGCATCTTCTCGGTGTTCTTGTGGCCGGTCTTGAGCTGCTCGCCGATCTGCGGCGGAATTCCGCACTTCGCCGCATTGGCGTCGATATATTTGATCATCTTGACTTCGGCCGCGCCGAAACTGGCGATCAGCTTGCAGGCCTCGTCCGGCGGCGCCTTGCGCTCGCTCGCGGCCTTGATCATCTTGCCGCGCTTCTCCGCCTCTTCGCGCAGGGGCATGAACCCCTTCATGCAGGCATCGCTGGGAGGACCGCCCGACGGCGGCTGCGGTCCGGCACCGCCGAACGCCGAGCCGGAGACCGGTGCGGCGCCCCTTTCGAACGCCGATGGAGAAGCCGGTGCGGCGCCATTCACCGGCGGAAACGGTGACGCATTGGCTGGAGGCTGGTTGGGCAATGGCGCCGGAAATGCGCCCTGCGCGACGGCCTGGCCGGCGTGGATGGCCACGACGGCAGCGGTCACGACAGCAACGCTCAGGGGCGCAATGAGGCGGCGGATCATCAAAAGTGTTTCTCCGGCAAGGTCCAGCGGGCCCTTCGTGTTCCGATCGAAGCACGGTTTCCGATAGCGGCTTTTACGATTGCTGGGTCCCCTTAACAACCCGTCGAATTGGGCGACAGCGCGGCGCAAAGCCACATCGGAGCCCGATATTTGCGCCTGATTCGGGTCATTTCGGTTAAAAGCGGCGTGATTGGAACATCACATCTGCCTGAACGCGGTTTCGGAACCCGAGACGGGCGCGAACCCGAGACAGGCGCGTCCTGGCTATCGCACCAGATCCCAGTCGCCAAGCGGTCCGGCAGGCCCTAGCATCGACCGCGGTTGCTGTGCCGCCGCGCAGACTTTCTGCTGCATGGCTTCGCTGTTCTTGCGGCTGCTCCTGATCTGGTAGACGAGCTGTGGCGAAATTCCACATTCGGCCGAATTGGTCTCGAGATATTTGGCCAACTTGATTTCGGCGACGCGGTAACTTCCGAGCAGCTTGCAGGTTTCATCCGGAGGCGCATGCCGTGCGCTCGCCTCCTCCATCAGCTTGCGCCGCTTCTCCAGTTCTTCGCGCAAGGGGACGAACCCTGTCCCGCAAGCAACGGCTGAGCCGTCCGATGGCGGAGCCGGAAACGCGCTCTGCGCAAAGGCCTGTCCGGCCTGGAAAGCGGCGGCCAAAGCGAGCGGCAAGATCAAGCGGCGGACGATCAACGGTGTTTTTCCGGCAACGTCCACGGCAAGCCCCACGGTTGTCCGATCGAAGCGCGATCTGCAATCTGAGCGTTCACACGAGACAGCCGGTGGAATAGGGCGATTGCGCGGCGTCGAGCCGCTCCAACCAGCAAAAACAGCCTCCGGATTCTCTCGCACTGAGCTAAAAGGCACACCGGACTGGATCATGACGTATGCCTGAATTCGATTTCAACGCCCCTCGCCTCTTCGTCGATGCTCCCTTGAAGGCGGGGCAAACGGTGCCGCTGGAGCGCAACCAGAGCAACTACCTCGGCAACGTGCTGCGGCTGGCCGCCGGCGACACGATCCTGGTCTTCAATGGAAGCGACGGCGAATGGCAGGCGCAGATCGCGGGGCGCAAGCGGCCCGACGCGCTTGGTGATCGCCGCCCTGACGCGGCCGCAGGACCGCCTGCCCGATATCGCCTACGTCTTTGCGCCGCTGAAACATGCAAGGCTCGACTACGTCGTGCAGAAGGCGGTCGAGATGGGCGCCTCGTCGCTGCAACCGGTGCTGACCCGTCATACCCAGGTGTCGCGGGTCAACAGCGAGCGGATGCGCGCCAACGTGATCGAGGCGGCCGAGCAATGCGGCATCCTCAGTCTCGCCACAGTGGCCGAGCCGGTGGCGCTCGATCGCTATCTCGGCCAGCGCGCGCCCTCGCGCCTGCTGGTGTTCTGCGACGAGGCAACGGAGACTGCCGATCCGGTGCAGGCGCTGAAGCAGGGCTCGGCCGCCGACGGGATCGACATCCTGATTGGGCCTGAGGGTGGGTTTGCCGAGGAAGAACGCGTGCTGCTGCTTCGGCAGCCCAAAACGCTACGGCTGTCGCTCGGACCCCGGATCCTGCGGGCGGATACCGCCGGGGTCGCGGCGCTGGCGCTGGTGCAGGCGGCGCTGGGGGATTGGACGGGATAGAGCGATTAGTTGATCGCCATCTGCCGGCTGCGAGACGGCATCAGGTCCACAATGACGCAGGGAAACGGAAACAGCGGGAACATCAGCGCGCCCCAGAAGAACCAGGCGAGTTCGGAGCGTCCCTTCGCTTTCGCATGTCGGGCCGTATAACGGCCGGCCAGGAAGGCTACGGGAAGAATGAAGAGCGCGATGAAAGCGATCCAGGCGAGCATGGGCGGCTCCTGTCGATACCCCACTATATGGGACTGAGCCGGCAGACGCGACAGGGGCCTGAAATAGTGGCTTACTCGGTCCAAAACCTTCATTAAGCGACTTGCCCAATCCCTGTCGAAACCTCGCCCCGGCCATGCTAAGGGCTGCGGCAACAACCCGTTGCCCCCTGGATTTATCCCTTAACACCCCCTTAAAACCCGGTTTTCCGGGCATTTGGACGCTAAAATGACCGTAACCGCCGCCGCCCGAGGAGTTGCCGGGTCCGCCGCCTGGGCGGACGCGCTGCTATTGTCGTTCGCGCAGGCCGGCTACATCCAGGCCGAGCCCGCGATCCTGCAGCCGGCCGAGCCATTCCTCGACCTCTCCGGCGAGGACATCCGCAAGAGCCTTTACCTGACCACCGACGCCAGCGGCGAGGAGCTTTGCCTGCGTCCCGACCTCACCATCCCGGTGGCGCGCGACTATCTCGCTTCGGGCCGCGCCGGGCAGCCGGCGGGCTTCAGCTATCTCGGGCCGGTGTTTCGCTATCGCGGCGGCCAGCCGAGCCAATTCCTGCAAGCCGGCATCGAATCCTTTGGACGGCAGGACCGCGCCGCGGCGGATGCCGAGATGCTGGCCCTGGCGCTGGAGGCAACCTCCGCGTTCGGATTGAAGGATGTCGAAATCCGCACCGGCGACGTCGCGCTGTTCATCGCGCTGATCGATGCGCTCAACCTCTATCCGGTGTGGCGGCGGCGGCTGATCAAGGATTTCAATCGCAAGCTCAGCCTGAGCGACGATATCGAGCGGCTGACGCTCGCGGCCGCGCCCGGCCGTAACGAATATGAGGGCGTGCTGGCTGCGCTGGCCGGTTCCGACCGCAAGGCGGCGCTGGCGCTGGTGACCGATTTGATGTCGATCGCCGGCACCACCAATGTCGGCGGCCGCACGGTTGCCGAAATCGCCGACCGCTTTCTCGAACAGTCGACCTTGAAGGGCGGCGCGCTGCCGCGTGACGCGCTTGGCATCATCAAGCGCTTCCTCGCGATATCAGGCGATCCCGACGAGTCGGTGGCGCAATTGCGCGCGCTGGCCAACGACGCCAAGCTCGATCTTTCAGCCGCGATCGACCAGCTCGAAAGCCGGGTCGGTTTCATGGCCGCGCGCGGCGTCGATACGTCGAAGACGCGATTTGCGACGTCGTTCGGACGCGGACTCGATTACTACACCGGATTCGAATTCGAACTGCACGCCAAAGGCAATGGCGTCGAACCACTGGTGGCCGGCGGACGCTATGACGGACTGATGACCCAGCTTGGTGCGGCGACGCCGATCCCCGCCGTCGGTTTCTCGGTCTGGATCGAAGCGCTGACGCAGCTTGGCAAACCCATTGCTCAAGGGAGCGTCGCATGAGCGCGCCGTTCGTTCTCGCGGTCCCTTCAAAAGGCCGGTTGCAGGAAAACGCCGAAGCCTTCTTCTCGCGGGCGGGCATGACGCTCGCCAAGCCGGGCGGCGCGCGCGACTATCGCGGCACCATTCCGGGCCTCGATAATGTCGAGATCGCCTATCTCTCGGCCAGCGAAATCGCCTGGCAACTGGCGCGCGGCATGGTGCATCTCGGCGTCACCGGCGAAGATCTTTTGCGCGAAAGCATTGCGGATGCCGACAAGCGTGTGCTGCTGATCGACAGCCTCGGCTTCGGCAGCGCCAATGTTGTGGTCGCGGTGCCGCAGGCCTGGATCGACGTCCGCACCATGGCCGACCTCGACGACGTCACCACAGGCTTTCGCGCCCAGCATAACCGGCGGATGCGGGTCGCGACCAAGTACATCAACCTGACGCGCAACTTCTTTGCTTCCCACGGCGTGGTCGATTACCGCATCGTCGAGAGCGCCGGCGCCACCGAAGGCGCACCCGCCGTCGGCACCGCCGAGATGATCGTCGATATCACCACGACCGGTGCGACGCTCGCCGCCAACGGGCTCAAGGTGCTCGACGACGGCGTGATCCTGCGCAGCCAGGCCAATCTGGTCGCGTCAAAGGATGCCGACTGGTCGGATCAGGCCCGCGAGACCGCGCGGGTGATCCTGGATCATATCGCCGCGCGCGCCCGCGCCAGCAAATATCGCGAAGTGCGCACGCGCTTTGCCGGCTGCAACGACAAGCTGTTGACGGAAGCGCACAACCGGTTCGGCGTGGTGGCTCCGTTCGGCGGCCCGACCTCGTCAGGCATGCTGACCTTGCACTGCCCACCGATGCACCTTTACGCGCTCGGCAGTTTCCTGCGCGAGCACGGCGCTGACACAGTTTCGGTGGGCTCGCTGGACTATGTGCTCGACCGCGAAAACCCGCTTTTCGCGAAACTCGACGCGTTCCTGCGGCAATAAGGCGACGGCCGGTTCCTGCGCCTGTGGCGACAAGGCGCGGCGATTGCCATATGTTCCGGGTGAGCAAGTTTGGAACCGATACGATGATGCTGGGTACGGATGTCTCTGGATTGTCGACCGCGGCCGGCGCCGCCGCGGCGCAGGGGCTGTCGATTGTCGTGCCCGTCTATAACGAGGCCGCCGGCCTCGCTGCGCTTCACGAGCGGCTGATCGGGCTCGCGAAGACCCTGAAGGCGCGTTACGGGCTTGGCTGCGAAGTGGTCTATGTCGACGACGGCAGCGCCGACGCGACGCTGACCATCGCCCGCGGACTCAAAGCCGACGCGCTCGACGTCCAGGTGGTGTCGCTGTCGCGCAATTTCGGCAAGGAAGCCGCCTTGATGGCCGGACTGGACCACGCCCGCCGCGGCGCGGTGCTGTTCATGGACGGCGACGGTCAGCATCCGCCTACCCTGGTGGAAAAACTCGTCAGCCACTGGATCGATGACGGTTACGACGTCGTCTATACCGCGAAGGCCAATCGCGACAATGAATCGTTCCTGCGGCGACTCGCGGTGCACGGCTTTTATGCGCTGATCAACTGGGGCGCGCGGCAGAAGATCCCGGAAGACGCCGGTGATTTCCGCCTGCTGTCGCCGCGCGCGGCCGCGGCGTTGAAACAGCTTCCCGAGCGAAATCGCTTTTTCAAGGGTCTCGCGACCTGGATCGGCTTCCGCCAGATCCGCGTCGACTATGAACCGGCAGCGCGCGCGCATGGTGTAACGACGTTCAGCCCGGGCCGGCTGATTGGCCTGTCGATCGAAGGCCTGACCTCGTTCTCGGTGGCACCGCTGCGGTTTGCGAGTCTGGCCGGCGTCGTGCTGGCGACGGTCGCGTTCCTGTTCGGTCTTTCGATTCTCTGGGAGGTCTTGACCACCGGCAAGCAGGTGCCGGGCTATCCCTCGCTGGTGATCGGCCTGATGACGATCGGCGGCGTGCAGCTGATCATGATCGGCATCGTCGGCGAATATATCGGAAAAATCCTGTCGGAGCTGAAGGCGCGGCCGATCTACTTCGTCGCCGAGCATTCCGAGAAGCGTGCCGACGGCGAAGCTGCGCCCAGCACGTCCGAGCGGACCGCCGCCGAATGAACGATGCCGCGCCGCGCCGGATCTGGCTGTGCGCCGATGATTACGGCCTGGCCGAGGGCGTCAACCGCGCCATTCGCGACCTGATTGAACGCGGCCGCCTCAACGCCACTTCTGTCATGGTGGTGGGCTCGGCCATCGGCCGCGACGAGGTCAAGGCGTTGCAGGAGGCCGCGGCAAAAAGCCCGCGTTGCGCGATCGGCCTGCATGCGACGCTGACGGCGCCGTTCCGGCCGCTGACGATGCATTTCCGCCCGACCGACGGCGGCATGTTTTTGCCGTTTCCAAAATTGCTGCGCGCGGGGCTGTTGCGGCGGCTCGACGCCGAGATGATTCATGCCGAACTGATGGTGCAGCTTGACGCCTTCAAGGACCTGTTCGGCCGCGCGCCCGACTTCGTCGACGGCCATCAGCACGCGCAATTGTTTCCGACAGTGCGCGACGGGTTTTTGCGCGCGGTGAAGCAAGCCGCCCCCGGCGCCTGGGTCCGCCAGGGCGGACGGATGCAGCCGCTGGCAAAACGGCTCGGCGTGCCGAAGGCGCTGGTGCTCGACGTCTTGAGCGCGCAATTTCGCAAACGCGCGACACGCGCCGGCGTTTCGTTCAACCCGGCCTTCGCCGGCGCCTATGATTTTTCAGGCAAGCCGGATTTCGGCGCGCTGATGGGGCAATTCCTCGACGGCTTGCCGGAAGGCGGGCTGGTAATGTGCCATCCCGGATACGTCGACGAGACGTTGATCAGCCTCGATCCGCTCACCAACCAGCGCGAAGCTGAACACGCGTTTCTTGGCGGCGACGGTTTCCCGCCGCTGCTGAAAGCGAACAATATAACACTGGCCTGAAAAGGTTCACGGAAAACGCCCGGACGAGATGTCGCATACCAAAATTTAATTTTGGCTACCCACTACTTGCGACGCAAAGTGGGCCTACATCTCCCCCGCGCTTCGATCCATTCGACGCGAGGGAGAAGGCCATGACACCGCAAGAACGCCAACTGATTGACGATCTTTTCGACCGGCTCGCCAAACTGGAGACCGCGCCCCGCGATCCCGAGGCGATGTCCGCGATCATGCAGGGCCTGCGCACCGCGCCCAACGCCGTCTATGCGCTGGTGCAGACCACTCTCGTGCAGGACGAGGCGCTGAAGCGCGCCCACGACCGCATCCAGGAACTGGAAGGCGCGCCCGCCGGCCAGCCGCAAGGCGGTTTCCTCGATTCGATGCGCGACGCGATCTTCGGCCAGGGCCAGCCACAAGGTGGAGGCTCGGTGCCGCATGTCCGCGCGCCCGACATCGGCGGCGGCCGCCCGGTATGGAACAGCGGCCAGGCGCTGCAGCAAGCCCAGGCAGGCGGATGGGCAGCAATATGGTCAGCCGGGCTACGGCCAGCCGCCCTATGGCGGTCAGCAGCCGGCGTTCGGCGGTGGTGGCGGCTCGTTTCTTGGAACGGCAGCTGCGGCCGCGGCCGGCGTGGTCGGCGGATCGCTGCTGCTCGGCTCGATCCGCTCGATGATGGGCGGCAGCGGCAACCATCAGGCCTTCGGCGATTCATCCGCGTTCGGAAATTCGAGCGGTAACCAGAAGCCGTGGAGCGATCAGTCCGGCAGCGATCTGGCGCGTGACGCCGGGATCAACGACATTAATTCTTCTTCGGGTTCGTCCTCCGGCCAGCGCGCCGCCGACGATGGTTACGGTTCGCGCGCCGGCCTGTTCGACCAAGCCTCGAATGACGACGACATGGATCACGACTCCGACGGCTTCGACGATGACGGCGGCAGCGACAGCGATGTCGCCTGAGCGAATTCAGGTCTGAAATAAAAACGGCCGCCCGATCGGGCGGCCGTTTCGATTCCAGACTTCTTTATTTTGACGCGTTTCTCGACGCTAACCGGTACCCACTTCGCTCGAAAACGCTATGTAAGAAAATTCAGATCACGACCACCTTGGCGCCGACGCCGACGCGGCCGTAGAGATCGATCACGTCTTCATTGCGCATCCGGATGCAGCCGGAGGAAACGTTGGTGCCGATGGTCCAGGGCTCGTTGGAGCCGTGGATGCGATAAAGCGACGAGCCCAGATACATCGCGCGCGCGCCGAGCGGATTTTGCGGGCCGCCTTCCATGTGCCGCGGCAGATCAGGACGGCGCGCCAGCATTTCCGGCGGCGGTGTCCAGGCCGGCCATTCCTTCTTCGCCGAGATCGTCTTGACGCCCGACCAGGTGAAGCCGGGACGGCCGACGCCGATGCCGTAGCGCAGCGCCTTGCCGTCGCCCTGCACCAGGAACAGGAACTTGTTCGGCGTGTCGACGACGATGGTGCCGGCGCCTTCCTTGCCGTTATATTCGACCATCTGCTTTTCGTATTTGGGATCGAACCGCTGCGCGGGTTCGACCGCCTCTTCCTGCTGACGGATCATCGACTGCTGCGGATCCATCGGCGGTAACAGCTGACGCCGGCCATAGCCGTTATCCGGCTGCTGCTGATAGGCCGGCTGCTGGTAACGTCCGCCCTGCGGCGCATCGCCGAACAGGAACTGGATGAAGCCGCCGCCCATATTGGAATTTTCGGCGGAGGCCATGCGCACCGGCGCCGGCGGCGCGGGCTCGCGGGCATAAATGACAGCAGGCTCGGATGACGGCGAAGCATCGATCGCCTGGGCCTGATCGGCGAAGCAAAGGAGAGAGGCGCTCGCGAGGAGCGCAAGGGAGATTTTTCCGGACATCGACGTACTCTGTACTGTTTCGTCACTGTTGCGGGGCAGCGCCTGAACGACGCCGTTGCACGCAATCAATACAAACGAAAACCTAATCGGTTTGGTAAACGGAAACGGCGTTTCGATTCACCACGCCGTCAATCGCGCGCTGATTTGTCCGGTAGCGTTTATTTTCGGTGAACGCCGCCCGCGCATGGTTAATCACAGGTGTGCGGCCTTGCGCTGGCCTCCTTCAACCTGCGCGAGCCCTCTTCAAGATGTGTTCCCGCGTGAACCTGACGTTAAATCACGTCGGTCTAAAACACGGGAAGTGAAGGGGTGGGAAAATCTCATGTCGGTAAGTCGCAAACGTTTTCGTATTGAACAAGCCATTTTGGGTGACGCGCCCATTGAGGTCGCCGAAGGCGGCGACATCGGCCCGATGCATCGCGAGATCATGGCCGAGCTGCGCTCGATCCGCGCCCAGATGGCCGCCGGCGGCGCCCACGCGCGCGCCGCGGTGACCGAAAGCGCGGAAGCTTCGATCGCGCGCGAGGTCGCTGAAGCCCACACGCTTCTGGAAACCTATCGCGCCCAGATCGAACAGTGCGAGAAGCTCAAGATCGAGCTCGACCTCATTCACGACGCCATCAACCGCACCAAGCGCGAAATCGCCACGCTGCACGGCCGCAGCTTCGACGGCGAGGAAATGGCCAAGGTCAACGGTGAACTCGGCGCCGTCGTCGGCGGCACCGAAGAGGCCACGCAGCGGATTCTCGAAGCCACCGAAGCGATCGACCAGGCCGCCAGCGCGCTGTCCAAGAACATCTCTCCGGACCAGCAGAAGCTGCTCAGCGAGGATATCCAGGAACGCGTGATCTCGATCTTCGAGGCCTGCAACTTCCAGGATCTCACCGGCCAGCGCATCAGCAAGGTGATGACGACGATGAAGTTCATCGAAAATCACATCATGGAGATGATGGAGATCTGGGGCGGCGTCGACGCGATCAAGGCGCACGCCACGCCTGTCGTCGACACCCGCGAAGGCGACGACAAGCTGCTCAACGGCCCGAAACTCGACGGCGACGTCGGCCACGCTTCGCAGGGCGACATCGACGCCCTGTTCGACTGAGATTTTCGGCTTCCCCGGGTGGCGACACCCGGTGGACAGCATCCGCAACAAAAAAAACGCCGGCAGCAATGCCGGCGTTTTTTGTTTATTCATTGCGAGCGTAGCGAAGCAATCCAGAAAGCCGCAAAGACGGTAAAGAAAGTCTGGATTGCTTCGCTACGCTCGCAATGACGGGAAACCTTACGCCCGCGGGGCGCAGCGCACGTAGACCATGTTGCCGTAGCGGGTCGCGGCATCCTTGTCGATGAAGCGGGTCACCAGCACGCGGCCGTCGAACGACACGATCTCGCGGTCCTGTTCGCCGGGGGTCGGTCCGGCCGGGCCGATATAATTCTTGCCGCTCGGGCTACCCTTGAGACGCAGTTCCTGCGGGGTGGCCTGGTCGGCCAGATGCATGACCACGCCGCCGGACTGCCCGGCGCCGATCACGTAAGGCTGCTTGCACTGTCCCCTGGCGGCGGCCTCGGTCCGGGCGCGATCCGCCGGATTCTGGAACGAGGCGAGACCCCAGCGGCCGACGATCTCGTCGGCGCGGATGGTGGCCGGCATTTCCGGGGCGACCCCGGGCTCGACCGGCTCCGGCGAAGAACTGGACAGCGACGGCAGGCTCATGCTGCCGCAGCCGCCGAGGAAAACCGTCAGCGCCGACGCGATCGCCAGATTGGCAACCGTACGCGTATTAACTGACCTGATCATCGCATTCCCCCGACCATCCTGAAGCCGCACCGTCCCGTGCAGCCAACCGTAAAACGCCTGCCGGAGCAATGACGTCCCTCTAACTACGCCACCATCCCGAATTGGTTTCTCAGGCAGCATCCTATATTGGCCTCACCAAGGCCTTAACCACGGCCTAACTTCGTTTAGTCTGGGACCCCTTTGCTTGACAGGATCGGCGTCAAGCCATATTCCCCGGAGCCACAATTAGCACTCAAATGCAACGATTGCTAAGGGGCCTGCCGTCCCGCCCGGGACGGTGTCGCATAGCCGGCATTCCCAGCCATTTTGATGGCAACCGGACCTGAAACCGAGCTGCCAAGAGAAACCTACCGAGCGAACCTAACAAGAGGAAACCTCATGTCCAAAGCCAAGTTCCGCCCGCTGCATGACCGCGTCGTGGTCAAGCGTATCGATGCCGAAGAGAAGACCAAGGGCGGCATCATTATTCCCGACAGCGCCAAGGAAAAGCCGTCGCAGGGCGAAATCACCGCGGTGGGCCCCGGTGGCCGCGACGAGGCCGGCAAGCTGATCCCGATCGACCTCAAGGTCGGCGACCGCGTGCTGTTCGGCAAATGGTCGGGCACCGAGGTCAAGCTCGACGGTGAAGAACTCCTGATCATGAAGGAGTCGGACATCATGGGCGTACTGAGCTGAAACGCGCTGCCCTCACCCTGAGGAGGCGGCGAAGCCGCCGTCTCGAAGGGTGAGCATCCCCCCATTCATCCTTCGAGACGCGGGCCAGGGCCCGCTCCTCAGGGTGAGGTTCATTTCAAGGAGCAATTCAAATGGCTGCCAAAGACGTTAAATTTTCCGGAGACGCCCGCGATCGCATGCTGCGTGGCGTCGATATCCTCGCCAACGCGGTCAAGGTGACGCTCGGCCCGAAGGGCCGCAACGTCGTGATCGAAAAGTCGTTCGGTGCCCCACGCATCACCAAGGACGGCGTCACCGTCGCCAAGGAAATCGAACTCGACGACAAGTTCGAGAACATGGGCGCGCAGATGCTGCGCGAAGTCGCCTCCAAGACCAACGATACCGCAGGTGACGGCACCACGACGGCGACCGTGCTGGCGCAGGCGATCGTCCGCGAGGGCGCCAAGTCGGTCGCGGCCGGCATGAACCCGATGGACCTGAAGCGCGGCATCGACATCGCGGTCTCTGCCGTGATCAAGGACATCGAGAAGCGCGCCAAGCCGGTGGCCGCCTCCTCCGAAGTCGCCCAGGTCGGCACCATCTCGGCCAACGGAGATCTCGCCATCGGCAAGATGATCGCCCAGGCGATGCAGAAGGTCGGCAATGAAGGCGTCATCACCGTCGAGGAAAACAAGTCGCTCGATACCGAGGTCGACATCGTCGAGGGCATGAAGTTCGACCGCGGCTATCTGTCGCCCTACTTCGTCACCAATGCCGAGAAGATGACCGCCGAGCTCGAAGACGTTTACGTCCTGCTGCACGAGAAGAAGCTGTCCGGCCTGCAGGCAATGCTGCCGGTGCTGGAAGCCGTGGTGCAGTCCGGCCGCCCGCTCCTGATCATCGCCGAGGACGTCGAAGGTGAAGCGCTGGCCACCCTGGTCGTCAACCGTCTCCGTGGCGGCCTCAAGGTCGCCGCCGTCAAGGCGCCGGGCTTCGGCGATCGCCGCAAGGCGATGCTGGAAGACATCGCGATCCTGACCGGCGGTCAGCTGATCTCCGATGAGCTCGGCATGAAGCTCGAAAGCGTCACCGTCAACATGCTCGGCCGCGCCGGCAAGGTGGTGATCGACAAGGAGAACACGACCATCGTCAAGGGCGGCGGCAAGAAAAAGGACATCGAGGCCCGCGTTGGCCAGATCAAGGCGCAGATCGAGGAAACCACCTCGGACTATGACCGCGAGAAGCTGCAGGAGCGTTTGGCCAAGCTCGCCGGCGGCGTCGCGATCATTCGCGTCGGCGGCGCGACCGAGGTCGAGGTGAAAGAGAAGAAGGACCGCGTCGAGGACGCCCTCAACGCGACCCGCGCAGCCGTGCAGGAAGGCATCGTGCCCGGCGGCGGCGTGGCGCTGCTGCGCGCCAAGAAGGCGGTCGGCCGCATCCACAACGACAACTCCGACGTCCAGGCCGGTATCAACATCGTGCTGAAGGCGCTGGAAGCCCCGATCCGGCAGATCTCCGAGAACGCCGGCGTCGAAGGCTCGATCGTGGTCGGCAAGATCCTCGAGAACAAGTCGGAGACCTTCGGCTTCGATGCGCAGACCGAGACCTATGTCGACATGGTCGAGAAGGGCATCATCGACCCGGCCAAGGTGGTGCGTACCGCCCTGCAGGACGCGGCTTCGGTCGCCGGCCTGCTGGTGACCACCGAAGCCATGGTCGCCGAACTGCCGAAGGAACCGGCCCCGGCGATGCCGGGCGGCGGTGGCGGCGGCATGGGTGGAATGGGCGGCATGGGCTTCTGAGTCCGGCTGCACCGCATCCAACAGATCGAAGGCCGCCTCCGGGCGGCCTTCTTTTTTGGCGATGTTCTCTTCGTTTGACGCGTTTTCTTTATGCGAACCGGTTCCCACTTCACTCGAAAACGCTACGTTTGCTACGTACACAGCCTGCCGATTCTGCCCCTTCGAGGAATTTCATATGCGCGCGCTTTTGCTTTGCCTGTTCGGTCTGCTGACGGCCGCCCCGGATCTCGCTTTCGCCCAGACCAAACTCCCGGGCAAGGCTGTGCCGGGCGGCGGCCCCGAGGTCAGGTATTTCAGCGCGATCGATGGCCTGATGGACGGCAACGCCGACGTCGTCCTCAAGGAGACCCGCCAGGGCAAGACGGTCACCGCGGCGGTGCTCGACGTCTGTTACCCCGCCGTGAAGGGCTCCGACCGCAAGGACCGCTTCGTCGCCAACCTCGCCGTCAACGGCCCCAACATGACCGGCACGACGCAGAGCCTCAGTGACAAGCTGCCGGTGACGGTCAAGCTGACGCGCAAGCAAAGCGGCGACAGTTTCGAATTCCGCGGCCAGATCACGGTCGGCACGGCCGTGACGGAAGTGACCTCGACGGATAATTCCGATCTCAGCGAAAAGGAATTTCTGGACAATCAGACCAGCGATGACGGCATCACGCCGGCGCCAAAGGAATTTACCGAAGTGTCGCCGGAAGCGGTCGGCGTGCGGGTGAAACTCGACAACGCACTCGATTTCCTCAAGAGTCTGAGGGGCGAGGCCGTCGAGGTTGGACTGGGCAGCCTCGCCGTCACCTGCGATGAATTGCGGGCCGGCGAGCAGACCATCAACCTCACCGTCGATCCGGATCGCGCCGCGGCACTGATTGCCAGGGCCAGGGCAGCGCCCGGCGTGACCGCCGTAGGCTGGACCACTGGCGCCGTCGAGATGGACCGCGCGATCCGTTTCGCCGCCGCCGACTGGCGCGACGGCGACAAGATCAACAAGGACAAGATCGCGTCCGCGATATCGGGCGTGCTGGGCAAGACGCTGTCGGCCAATGCGGCGGGCGCCGACTGGAACGCCAATACCGGAAAACTGAAACTGACTTTCAAGCGCCCGAGCCAGACGTACCCGGCGCTCGGCCTCACCGAAAACCTCGAAGTCACAGCCCTGGTATCGTCGGACAAACCGGGCACTTCCGACCGGTTGATGCTGTGGATCTCGAGCCCGGTGATTACGACCACGGATGAAAGCAGCGGCCCCAAGCTTAACCTGTCCGACGAGGCGGCCGGTGACGAGGAAGGCGGCGAGCCCAAGGACGACAACGGTTCGGTCGTGGCGCTGGCCAAAGAGTTCAAGGGACAGCGCTGGGATGCCGACAAATCGGTGTGGAAGTAAGAACGCCTTCCGCGCACAAAACCCATGCATTAGCGCATTTGACATGCCGCGCCCGAGCGGCAAAGAACGGTCGCGGCAAGTGCATGCATACCTGGGATCCCCTGATAAATGGCGCGTTACGATGTAGTGGTTGTCGGGGCCGGCCTGGGCGGGCTCACCGCCGGTGCTATCCTGGCGCGCGCGGGCCGCAAGGTGCTCGTAATCGAACGCAGCAATTCGGTCGGCGGCGCGGCCTCGAGCTACAAATCCGGGGAGCTGTTTGTCGAAGGTTCGCTGCATGAAACCAGCGATCCCCACCATCCCGGCGATCCCAAGCATGACGTGCTGACGCGCGCCGGCGTCATCGACGCCGTCACCTGGGTGCCGTCAGGCGCGTTCTATCAGGCGCGCGGCGGGCCGATTGGCGCCCCGTTCCTGATGCCCGATAGTTTCGATGACGCCCGTCAGGCGCTGATCGCGCGCTTTCCAGAAGCGCGCCGCGGCATCGAGCAGTTGCTCGGCGAGATGCAACGGATCGTCGCCGCGATGGCGACGATCTCACAAGGCAGGGACGCGCTGAAAAATCCGCGCGAAGGTTTGCGCGCTTTGTTCGCGCTGCTGCCCTGCGCGCGCGACTGGTCGCTGTCGCTCTCGCAAAAGCTCGACCGGGTGTTCGGCGACAATGAAGCGATTAAATGCGTGCTCGCCGCCAACCTCTCCTACTTTCATGACGATCCCACCACGCTGTGGTGGATCTATTTCGCTTTTGCGCAAGGCAGCTATTTGCAGAGCGGCGGCCGTTATGTGCAGGGCGGCTCGCAGCGGTTGTCGAGCGCGCTGGCCCGCGCCATCAGGGCCGCCGGCGGCGAGGTGCTGGTGCGGCGCGTCGTCAGCGGCATGAGGCTTGACGATGCGACCAAGACCGTCACCCACACTGCCAAGGACGGCAGCGATCCAAAAACCGTCGAAGGCGTGAGGGTCATCGGCAACGCCGCGCCGGCGGCGCTCGAGCCGCTGATGCCGGCGGATGCGGCGGAGAAGCTAGGCAAGGGCTATGCGCGGCAAAGCCCGTCGGCATCGCTGTTTGCGCTGACGCTGGGCTTGTCAAAGCCGCCGCGCGAATTCGGCATTGCCGCCTACTCGACGCAATTGCTGCCGCCGTGGATGAAGGCATTCGCCGACTATCGTAAGGGCGCCGCGCTGATGGCGGAAGAGCCCGGCGAGCGGATGCCCCCGATGTCGATCGTCGATTATGCGGCGATCGATTCCGGCGTGCCGGCGCCGCCTTACGTGCTGTCGGTGCTGGGGCCCGACCTGCTGTCGAACTGGGACAGTTCCGACATGGACGCCTATCGCGACAAGCGCGGGCGCTGGCAGGCGGCGATCGTGCGCTATCTCTCGTCGATCTATCCCGGGCTTGGCGAGGCCGTGGTGGCGTCTTCGTTCAACAGCGCGTTATCCGTCCGGCAATATCTCAACGCGCCCGACGGCGCCGTCTACGGCTTCGCGCCGTCGCCGCCGGCTTCGATCTGGCAAAGCCCGTTTCGTTCGCCGCGCACGGCGATATCAGGATTTTATCTGGCCTCCGCCTATGCCGGTTTCGGCGGCTATACCGGCGTCGTGCAATCGGCCGGCGTCTGCGCCGACATGATTTTGCGCGAGGGTTAGGCTCTATTTTTTCCGCGTTTTCTTCACGCGATGCCCTCATCGCTCGAAAACACCATGTCTAGTTCGTATTGATGTCGCTAGTTCGTATTGATGCGAAACCGCAGCGTCTTCGCGCCGACGAACGAGACAAAATCGCCCTGCCGCTTCCAGGTCGCCGCATCGGCCAGCGCAGCGATCAGGTCGTCATCGGCCTGCGCCTTGTCCGGCGCGCAGCTTCGATTCTCCATTTCGCCGGCGACGAAAATCACGGTATTACCCGCCACCGAAAACTGGCCCTTGCCGCCCTTGCACCAGAGCTCGAGCACGACTTCGCCGGCATCGCCGATCTCGATGTTCGGAATGCGCTTCGATCCGGGCTGGCGTCCCACATCCAGCGTCATTTCGGTTCCGAACGGAAAACCGTCATCGGCCAAAGCCGCACTGACATTGAGGAAAGCTGCGATCAACAGCACCGGCGCGGCGCCTGCCTGTTTCAACACGCGTGCGAACGAAACCATAAGACCTCTCGAAAGATCAGCACCCAACACTGCGCGCCGTTCTATATTGAACAACGACGTGATTGGCCAGAGCATTTTCGGGTGAAGCATGTCCACGGACCTGATCCGAGGATGGGTACCGGCTCACGTTAAAGAAAATGCGTCAAAACAAAAGACTGGAGCCCGGTTCTGATTCAATCAGCACCGGGCTCCGGGTGTTCTGATGATCTCGATGACCCGTCGGTTCACGGGAAGGCCTTCCGCAAAGCGGTTTCCTGCGGTTCGCTGCCGGCTGCTGCTATTCGGCGGCCGGCAGGCCCTCGATCCATTCCACGAGACGGATGACTTCTGGGTAAAACGAAAAATCCTGCTCTCCGGTTGCCACGCCGAGAAAGGCCCGGCCTTTTTCATCGCGCATCGTTCGCCTCAGGCGTCGCGCAAACAGCACCAGCTGCTCGTTGGACGGCATTGGCTTCGGTGACCCGCGATCCGTTCGCCTGTCGAGGCCGGACCGCCGCTCGCCCATCGACTGCTTCTCGCTCTCCGAGCGCGTGTCTATTCCAGATCGCCTTTCGATCATCGCTTGGCCTTTCGACGTAAAGAACCAGTCAGAACCAACAACCGTCTCCGGGATCGCAATCCCGCAAGCTGCCTAATCGAACGCAACACCGATCCGAAACTCCCGGCGCCAGACCACGTGGCATGGCAGTTTCAATCCCTCGTCCGGCAGGATCAGGTTGAACGCCGGCGGGATGATCCCGTTGACCTCGGAAATTTCCAGCGCCGCGCCGGTGACCGACAGGTCGCGGATCGTGCAAGGCGTTTTCATGCCGCCCCATTCGATCTTGGCGGCCTTCATGATCCGGTGGCGGGGTGCAATTCGGGTCTCTACCATCCGAGTCATTCCCTACCGAAATCATCATTCCAAAGTGGCTAGCGACCCGAAGCTGGGCCGGAGCTGTAAAGCCGGGCTGCTTCATTGTAGCTGCCGTATAAATAATCCTAATCAAACCACGCGGCGAAGCGCGCACGAGAGCCGCTGCCGCGTCGCCTTCCGGGATAACTCGCAATGATGCGACAGTTGAATTAACGCACATTTAACGCCTATTTCCCGGGCATCACCTGGGTTCGCCCGAAAATGCCTGCCGCAGCGCCGACAAAAGGTCGAGGGCCGGTTGCGGCAGTGGACCTTTCAGGACCGCAGCGAGTGCCTCCTCGAATTGCTGCGGCGTCGCCATGCCGACGAGAATCGTGCCCATCGCCGGGTGAGACAGCGCAAAGCGCGTGGCGGCTTCAGTCAGGCTGGAGGCGAACCCTTCGCGGACCAGCGGCATCAGGCGGCGTGCGCGATCGATATCGGCGGTGTAGCTCATCGCCGAACCGATCGGCTCGGGCGCCGGGCCCGCAATCGGATGACGCTCGGCAGAGCCCGACAGCGCGCCGCCGGCCAGCACGCGGATGCCGACGACGCCAACGCCGGCGGCCTTGGTGTGATCGAACAGCCGCCCATAATCCTGCGCCGGATAGTTTATCGGCAATTCGGCGGCGGCGGATGGATTGAGCATGTTGTAGACGACCTGCGCGCTGTCGAAGGCGCCGGCATCGATCACCTGATTGAGCGCCGCGGTGTCGCCGACGCCAGTCAGCCCGAGGAAACGAATCTTGCCCTGCTGACGCAGCCGCTCGAACGCCGGCACCACCTCGTCGAGCACCTGCCGGACGCTCAGCGACGTTCCGCCGCCTTGTTCGGTGACCGGATTATGCAGGTGAAAGATCTCGACCCGTTCGAGACGCAGCCGCGCGAGACTGCCGTCGAGCGACGCCGTGATGGTGTCGGCAATGCGGCCGAACTCGGCGGGCGGAATGCGGACTTTGGTGCCGACGGCGACATTGGCCGGCTTCAGTTTCTGCAGGATACGGCCGAGGTTCTTTTCCGATTCACCATCGCCGTATTGCACGGCGGTGTCGAAATAGTTGACGCCGACGTCAATCGCCCGCGCGACGGTGCGCTCCTGCTCGGCAGGGTCGCCGCGCACCATAAATCCACCGACGGCGCCGCAGCCAAAACCCAGCACCGAAAGCTGCATTCCGGTGCGCCCAAAGTTCCGCAACTGCATCGTGTTTCCTTTTGATTGTTGGTTGGTGATGCGATGTCGAGCGCCGGTTATTCGACCTTGATGTTGGCCGACGCGATGATCGGCGCCCACTTTTCCATTTCGGCTTTCTGAAATGCGGCAAGCGCCTCGGGCGTTTGCTGTTCGGCAGGATAGATCGTCTGTCCGAGATCCGCGAGTCGCTGGCGCACCGATGGATCGGCCATTGCGCTAACGATGGCCTGGTTGAGTTTCATCACGATGTCACGCGGCGTGCCTTTCGGCGCCCAAACCGCGTTCCATTGCAGCAGATAAAGGCCGGGGATCCCGGCCTCATCCACGGTCGGAAGATCGGGCACTGCCGCCAGCCGCGTCTTCGACATCACGGCATAGCCCTTGATGGCGCCGGCGCGAATCTGCGGCGCCGACAAAGTCGGCGTATCGATCAGCATGTCGACCTGTCCCGCCAGCAGATCCTGCATCATCGGCGTGCCGCCGCGATAGGGAATGAACTGATATTTCGTGCCGGTCACCCTTTGAAAGAATATCCCGGCGATATGGCCGACGCCGCCGATACCCTGCGTGCCCTGCGTCGCCTTGTCCGGATTGGCTTTCAGCCACGCCACCAGTTCTTTCAGATCGTTTGCCGGAAGATTCTTGCGTCCGACAATGAGACCGGGATTGCTGGACAACAGCGCGATCGGCTCGAAGTCGGTGAGCGTGTCGTAGGGAAGCTTGTAGATCGCCGCATTGGCGACATGCGTGCTCCACTGGCCCACGATCAGCGTGTAGCCGTCCGGAGCCGCACGGGCGACCCGGCCGACGCCAAGGCTGCCGGCGGCGCCGGCGGTGTTCTCGACGAGGATCGGTTGCCCCAGCGAGACGTGCATGTGCTCGCCGAGAATTCGACAAATCGTGTCGACCGGCCCGCCTGCCGGAAAAGGTGAGACCAGTGTAATCGGCCGCGCCGGCCAGGTTTGCGCGTCAGCGATGTCAGGGAAGGCCGGCAACGCGGCAGTGCCGGCGGCCAGATGCAGCAATCCACGGCGGGAAAGTCTCATGCGTGCCTCCCTTCGGTGCGTTCGTGCACTCTTTGGCCGATACGAAAATCCCCGCGGCACCGCCGCGGGGATCGTTGATGGACCGGTTCGATGACAGCCTATTTCAGGACCATCAGCGTGAACGGATAGACATAGGCCTGCAGCGTCACCAGCACGCCGACAAGGCAGGCCAGCACGATCGAGTGCAGGAACACGTAGCGCAGGATCGAGCCTTCATGGCCGTACCAGTGGGTCGCGGTCGAGGCGACGACGATCGACTGGGCGTCGATCATCTTGCCCATGACGCCGCCGGACGAGTTGGCGGCGGCCATCAGGATCGGCGACAGGCCGAGCTGTTCGGAGGTGATCTTCTGCAGGTTTCCGAACAGGATGTTGGAGGCGGTGTCCGATCCCGTCAGCGCCACGCCCAACCAGCCGAGCAAGGTGCCGAAGAACGGGATAGAGCACGCCGGTTGCGGCGAACGCGAGACCAAGCGTGGCGTCGACGCCGGAGAGCCGCGTCAGCGTGCCGATCGCGAGCATCGCCGAGATCGTGATCAGCGAGATCGCGCACAGTTTGAGGGTGCGGCCATATTCACCGATCAGCCTGCCGGGCCCGACACCCATCAGGAAGCCGGAGATGATCGCGGCGATCAGCATGCCGGTTCCGGTGAACGACAGATAGGTGAAGCCGAACACCGCGCCTTGCGGCGTCGGCTTGGCGGACACCGGCGGCACCACGTTGATCAGGTTGTGCAGCTCGGGCACCGGATAGTTCCAGATGAAGATCGAGTTCGCCCAGGTCTTGAAGGCGCCATTGCCCCAGATCAGCATCACGACGCAGACGATGATCCACGGCAGCAGCGCGCTCCACAATTCGCCCTGCGTCAGCGGCGTCTTGTCCATCGGCTTCGGCGCCGTCATGGTCGCGGCCAACTCGTCGTTGCCGCGCAGCGCCGGCGACAGCCAGAGCTGCTTCGGCTGCCAGACCTTCAGGAACAGGATCAGGCAGCCCATCGAGATCAGCGACGCGCCGATGTCGACGATCCAGGGATTGATGTAGTTCGAGATCACGAATTGCGGGATCGCGAATGAAAGTCCGGTGACCAGGATCGCCGGCCAGACGTCCTTCATGCCTTTCCAGCCGGCGAACGCCCACACCACCCAGAACGGCACGATCAGCGAGAACACCGGCAGCTGCCGGCCGACCATGGCGCCGAGGATATAGGGATCGAGGCCGGTGACCTGGGCGAGGCCCGCGATCGGCGTGCCGAGCGCGCCGTAGGCGACGGGCGCGGTATTGGCGATCAGCGACAGGCCCGAGGCCGCCAGCGGCGAGAAGCCGAGGCCGATCAGGATCGACGCCGGTGATCGCGACCGGGGTGCCGAAGCCCGACGCGCCCTCGAAGAATGCGCCGAACGAAAACGCGATCAGCAGCAGTTGCAGCCGCCGGTCCTCGGTGACGCCGCCGACCGCGCGCTTCAAGAGTTCGAAGCGGCCGGTCGACACCGTGACCTGATAGAGGAAGATGACGTTCAGCACGATCCAGCCGATCGGGAAGAACCCGGACACGACGCCGAGCAGGGAGGCGCGGATCGACATGCCCGCGGGCATGTGGAAGATCGCGATGGTGATGATGTTGGCGACGACAAGCGCGACAATGGCCGCGATGTGCGCCTTGACCTTGCCGCTGGCGATCAGCACCAGCAGCACAATGACCGGAAGTGCAGCGGCAATCGTCGACAACACAGCATTGTCGAGCGGGTTGTATATTTGATTCCACATAAGCGGATGCTCCCCCACGCTATTATGCGACGCGCCCGCCTGCGTGAACGGTCAGGCGCGTCTAGCGTGATCGCGGGAGTTCCCCATTGCAAAGATGCAAGATCGGGTAGCGAATTGGGCACCGCCAAATCGCTCACAAGCTCGCGAAGTAGGTGGGTCCCCCGCCCCTCGCCATTGCGGGCATGCTAGGGTTGAGTCCAACACCGGGACAAGATGACGCTGAATATGAAATCTACGACTTTAGTCTAATGAATCCGCCGATTGTCCCGCTTTTTCAGGCCTTTGAAGGCCTCCTCCCGGAGACGGTAAATCTGTGAACAACATCCGCTCGACGCTCGCGACGGTGTGGCGCATCGCCTCGCCCTATTTCCGCTCCGAGGACAAATGGGCCGGCCGCGGCCTGCTCGCCGCCGTGATCGCGATCGAGCTCGCGCTGGTCGCCATCGACGTCATCCTGAACCAGTGGAGCAATCGCTTCTACAATGCGCTGCAGGATAAGAACTGGGATGTCTTCGTCCACGAGATCGGCGTCTTTTGCATCATCGCCGCCTGCTACATCGCGCTGGCCGTCTACCAGCTCTACCTCCAGCAATGGCTCCAGATCCGTTGGCGGCGCTGGCTGACCCGGCATTATCTCGGCGAATGGCTGCACGGCGCCAATCATTATCGCATGCAGCTTCAAGGTGACGCTGCCGACAACCCGGACCAGCGCATCGCCGAAGACGTCAAGTTGTTCGTCGATCGAACCCTGGATATCGGCTTGAGCCTGCTGAGCTCGGTGGTGACGCTGCTTTCCTTTATCGTGATCCTGTGGGGCCTGTCGGCGGCGGCGCCGCTGCACCTGTTCGGCAAGGATTTCGACATCCCCGGCTACATGGTGTGGGGCGCGCTGATCTACGCGATCTTCGGCACGGCGCTGACGCAGTGGATCGGTTCGCCGCTGGTGCAACTCACTTTCCAGCAGCAGCGCTATGAAGCCGACTTCCGCTTCAATCTGGTGCGCGCGCGCGAAAACGGCGAACAGATCGCCCTGCTGAAGGGCGAGAGCGCCGAGCGGCAGACGCTTTGGCGTCGTTTCAACAGCGTGGTCGAAAACTGGTACGGCATCATGAGCCGGACCAAGCGGCTGACCGCGTTCACCGCCAGTTATTCGCAGGCGGCGGTGATCTTTCCCTACATCCTGGTCGCGCCGGCCTACTTCGCGAAAAAAGTCCAGCTCGGCGGCCTGCAGCAGACGGCGTCCGCGTTCGGCAGCGTGCAGACGGCGCTATCGGTGTTCGTCACCATCTATCGTACCTTGGCCGAGTGGAGGGCCGTCGTCGCCCGTCTCGACGGCTTCGAAACGTCCATCGCTCGCGCCGATGCGGTGGCGAACGGCGCCGGCTCGATCGGCCTGGATGCGTCCGACGCAGGCAAGGCGATCGACTTGCGCGGGCTCGAGCTGCGGCTGCCGGACGGCACTTCGCTGGTCACGGCCGATGCCCTCAGCCTGCGCGGCGGCGAGCGCACGCTTCTCACCGGGCCCTCAGGTTCCGGCAAATCGACGCTGTTCCGCGCCATCGCGGGCATCTGGCCGTTCGGCAAGGGCGCGATCGCGATTCCAAAAGACGCCTCGCTGATGATGCTGCCGCAGCGGCCGTATTTTCCGATCGGAACGCTGCACAACGCCATCGTCTATCCCGGCGAAAGCGACACGATCAGCGCCGACAAGGTCAGGGACGCGCTCGTGCAGGTCGGACTGCCAAAGCTCTGCGCCCGGATGGCGGAGGAAGCGCACTGGAATAGCATGCTGTCGCTCGGCGAACAGCAGCGCCTCGGACTGGCCCGCGCGCTGTTGCATGCGCCAAAATACCTGTTCCTCGATGAGGCGACCGCCTCGCTCGACGAACCCTCCGAAGCCGCGTTGTACAAGTTGCTGGCGGAGAAGCTGCCCGACACCACCATCGTCTCGATCGGCCACCGCTCGACGCTGGAGGCGTTCCATCAGCGCAACGTCACCATGGTCCGCGACGGCGATCGGTTCATGCTGCGGGAAGGAAAGCCGGCGTAACCTTGGTTTGGCGCGTTTTCTCAAAGCGGACGCTGCGGCCATGGCTGGCGCCGAACCCAGCGGTGCCAGACAAAGGCAAAGGCGGTCAAAAGCACGGCGCCGGCCAGCACCGGCGCCAGCAGGAAGGTCCATGGCAGATTGCCTGACACCACCAGCAGCGGGTTGATGCCCGCCGGCGGGTGAAAGGTTCCGGTGAGATACATCGCCAGGATGGCGAGGCCGACGGCGGCGGCCGCCGCCCAGCCTTGTGGTCCCGTCAGCTTCAGCACGGCGAAACCGACCAGCGCCGTCACCAGGTGTCCGCCGATCAAGGCGCGCGGCTGCGCCGGCTCGACATCGGGCGATCCGATCACCAGCACGATGGAGGTCGCGAATGGAATCACCGCCAGCGGGTAATGCGCCGCGACCGAGAACCATTCCATGACGCCGATGGCGATCGCTCCGCCGAGGCCGGCGACCGCGCCGGCCAACCAGTTGTGGTGCTCGTTGCGCGAAATCGCCTCACGTAGCGCGCGCCGCCAGTTTCGTTTCATCCGGCTTCACCGAAAAAGAAAAGGGCGGCAGATTGCTCTGCCGCCCCCTTATCTTCCAAAGGAAGATCTTACTTCAGGTTGGTGATCGCGGTCAGGTCAGCCGAGAGCTTGACGATGCCGGTCGCGCCGCACCAATTGGAACTCGAACCCGCCCGGATTGATGAGCGAGACGCTGCCAGCAGTCGCCACCTTGGCGGTGTAGTCGCTGGTGAAGGCGTTGCAGGCGCCCTTCGAGAGGTTGGTGTCGGAGTAACGCAGGTCCAGTGTGAACACCTTGTAGGTGAAGCCGATACCGACGTTCCAGGTGTTGTAGCTCGGCTCAGGGATACCGTTGGCGTAAACGGTGCCGGCGCCGGTGCCGTAGAAGCGGTCAGAGGTTCCGAGCCACTGGCGTCCGAACTCGCCCGAGATGTACATGCCGACGCCGCTGGAACCGAAGGTCGTCGAGGGCGCGGTCCACTTGCCGGTGATCGAAGCGTAGTTGCCCCAGGCGCCGAGGTTCAGGAAGTTCGGCGAATAGTACTCGTTGGCGCCGATCGAGAACTGGTCGTTGAGGGTCACGTTGACCTTGGCATAGCCTTCGTAGAAGGAAGCGCTCTTCTTGGCGAAGTTGCCGTTGATCGGAAGACCGCCGGTGACGGGGTCAGAGTTGCCGAACGGGCTGACGGCGCAGCTCGCATCCGAGCCGGGAATGCCCGAGCCGGGGACAGCCGCAGCGTTGTAGCAGGTTCCACCCGGATACAGGTAACCCCAGACACCGAAGTCGAAGGCGAACATGCCGAAGGTCGGGCGGATGCCGCCGTAGATGTCGATTTCGGCAGCGGCGCGGTTCGGGAAGGAGATGCTCTCGCCGGCGGCGCCGATGTAGAGCTGGACGTCCTTGTTGATGTTGTAGCGCGGCTCGAAGTAAGCGGCGACCGAGGGCTTGTGGTTGGACTGGGTGATACCGCGGAAGACGTAGTCGTTCATCAGGGCGGCACCAAAGGCGACATCCCAAGGATCGAACGCGGCCGGCGGCGGAGCCTTCACGGCCTTGACGGCCATATCCGCAGCGAGAGCCGAACCCGAAACCATTGCCAGCGCCGTTGCTAACAAAGCGACTTTCTTCATGACGATCCCCATCACCTTTTAAGACAGTCCCGTTCCGGCGCCCCCCAAGGGCAAGCGATAACCGACTGCAACTAAATTCCTTAACGTGATTGCAATCTGGAACGGAGCGCCGAGCCCGTGAAGCAAAAAAGTCAAGCATGTGCCGCCTTTTTAGGCGTTCCAGTCGTTTCAAAAAAGGTTGTCGGCGTGTGTTGCATTCCAACAACAATTTCAGCGGTCCTAGTGCCCGCCCTGAATGCATCCGGAACCCGGAAAGCAGCGGAAACTACGCCTGCTGGAGGGCGCTCCTGCGAATCATCGTCCCCGTAAAAAGCCGTGCCGCGCTGCCCAAAATCCGCGCAACGAAAAAGGCCGCAGCAGAGCTGCGGCCTTTTGAACTGGTGTGGTCGGGAGCGGGAGCTAGTGCTGCTCACCTCCGTTGGACGATCCCCAAGACGGGGTCGAGGGCTCCGAACTCGGGGTGGCCCAGCTCGGGGCGGGCGCGGGTTCCGGCGCGGGCGCCGGAGCCGGAGCTGCCGGCTTGGGGGCAGCAGCCGTCCTTTTCTTCGCCGGGCTCTTCTTGGCGGCCTTCTTTGGCGCAGCCTTCTTGGCGGATTTCTTCACGGCCTTCTTGGCGGATTTCTTTGCGGTTTTCTTGGCCGATTTCTTCGCCGTCTTCTTGGCCTTCTTGCCATACTTCTTGGCGGCCTTTTTCGACGACTTCTTCGCCGCTACGGCCTTCTTGGCCTTTTTAGCCTTCTTGCCCTTCTTGGTCTTCTTCGCTTTAGCCATCGTGGTCCTCCTGTTGCCGCTGGTCGGTGTATCCGTGGTCCAGGTATCGGCGATCCCTGTGTCGGTGGTCCGAGCGCCCGTGGTCAGAGTGCCCGGGGTCGAGCGCCCGGGGTCGTCGAGGCCTCGAATAGTCTGCTGAGCCAGATCGAAACGAAGCTTCGTCGAAGCGTCCTTCCGCTCTATCCCTGCTCCGAACATGGTCTTTCGAAAAACCGGTGCCTGGTTTTCCGGATCATGCTCGGGGGCCGATTGATCAATTCAATCCCTGGCCCCTCAATTCGGGTTTTGAACCTCCTGTCGCCCAATCGAGAAGCTCAATCGTGTGCACCACAGGAACTGACGTACCGCCGGCAATTTGAACCATGCACCCAATATTGCCTGCAGCGATCATGTCCGGTTTGACTGTTGCAATGTTGGCGACCTTTCGATCACGCAACCTGCTCGCAATATCGGGCTGGAGAATGTTGTAGGTCCCCGCCGAACCGCAACACAAATGGCTCTCGGGTACATCTTTCACCACGAATCCATTCTTGGAAAGCAATTCTTTCGGAAGCAGCGTGATTTTCTGTCCGTGCTGCAGCGAACAAGCAGAGTGATAGGCGATCGTAATTTCGCCATGCTGCGTCGATGGAGCGAGATCGATGCCCCCGAGATACTCGGTGATATCCTTTGCCAGCGCCGAAATTCGCGCGGCGGGGCCGGCGAAATCGCGATCCTCGCGCAGCATGAAACCGTAGTCCTTGACGACGGTGCCGCAGCCCGACGTCGTCACCAGGATGGCGTCCAGGCCGCCTTGTTCCGCTTCCCTTTGCCACACGGTGACGTTGGCGCGGGCCCGCGCCAGCGCGTCGCCATCGTGGCCGAGGTGATGGGTCAGCGCGCCGCAGCATTGCTCGTCCTTGACCAGCACGACCTCAATGCCGTGGCGGGTCAGGAGGTTGATGGCGGCCTGGTTGATCCGCGGCGCCAGCACCTGCTGGGCGCAGCCTTGCAGCAGCGCGACCCGCCCGCGCCGCGGGCCTGTGGCCGGGAACACACTTCCGCCCAAGGGGCCCGGCGCCGGCAAGCGCCCCGGCGCCAGTGCCAGCATCGCCTTGATCCGCCGCAACAGAGAAGGCGTTGCGGACGCCTTCGGCTCCGGCAACAGGGCAGCAAACGGCCGCCCCAGCCGTGCCAGGATCATGCTGATGCGAAACAGTTTTGGTCGCGGCAGAACCCAGGCCAGCACCGCGCGCAAGGCTCGCTCCGGCAGCGGCCGGGAGAAATCCCGCTCGATCCGGACCCGCGCCTGATCGACCAGGTGCATGTAGTTCACGCCCGAAGGACAGGTGGTCATGCAGGCCAGGCACGAGAGGCAGCGGTCGATATGCTTGACCACCTCCCTGGTCGGCGGCTTGTTCTTTTCCAGCATCTCCTTGATCAGGTAGATCCGGCCGCGCGGGCTATCGAGCTCGTCGCCGAGCAGCACATAGGTCGGACAGGTCGCGGTACAGAACCCGCAATGCACGCAGGCGCGCAGGATCTTGTCGGCCTCGGCGATATCGGGATCGGCCAATTGAGTGAGTGAGAATTCGGTTTTCATGTAGCTTGCCCCCGCGCCAGCCGGCCGCGGTTGAGGATGTTTTTGGGATCGAAGCTCAAGCGCACGCGCTCGCTCAAGAGCGCGACGCCACCGGCTTGCGGATGGAACACATCGACATTGCGCCTGACCAGTTCGGAGGCCCGGAGCAGCATGGCATGGCCACCGGCGGCCTCGACGCGCTGGCGAACCAGCGCCGCCTGCGCGTCGGCCTTGGGCGGCAATGCCGCCCAGATCAGGCCGCCGCCCCAGTCGTAGATGACGTCGCCGCCGGTATCGCGCGCCAGCGCCTGGCCGAGCGCGCCCCCCACCGCCGGTGGACAGACGATCCGCCATATCGGCCACGCGCCGAGCGAATTGTTTGCAGCAAAAGGCTCGACATCGCGGATCGCACGCCAAACCGCGGCCGAGGTTACGTCCTGCAGCATTTCCGCAGTTCCAAATGACGCCAGCGTCTTGCGCAGCGATTCCGCGCGATCAGCGACGGAAGCCGCAATGCCCTCCAGCCGGATCAGCGTCACCGCGTGGCCCTGCGACCCGATATCCGCCAGCGCGCCGCCGACCGGCCGGAAAGCCGAATTCGGCAGATGGGCCGCGCCTGAGACGTCGAATGGCGAACCAAGGGCTGACGTCATCGCCCGGTTGGCGGTCAGGTCGTCGAGGGCGCGCAGCACCAGCGTGCGCTCGCTTTCGGGCTTCGGCATCACCTTGAGCGTCACCTCGGTCATGACAGCCAGCGTGCCCCACGATCCCGTCAGCAATTTGCAAAGGTCGTAGCCGGTGACGTTCTTCACGACGCGGCCGCCGGTCTTGAAGCTATCGCCGAAGCCGGACACCGCATGGGCGCCGAGCAGGTGGTCGCGGGCGCCGCCGGCCTTGATGCGGCGCGGACCGGCGAGGCCAACTCCGACCATGCCGCCGATGGTGCCGTTGCCAGGCACGCCCAGCAGCACGGACGTATCCATCGGCTCGAACGCGAACTGCTGGTTCTTTGAATCGATCAGCGACTGCACGTCGGCCAGGGGCGCGCCGGCCTGCACCGTGATGATCAGCTCGTTCGGCTCGTAGGAGGAGACCGCGTTCAGCGCCGACAGGTCGAGCACGGCATTGGTCGCCATCGGCTGGCCGATCTGGCGTTTGGTGCCATGCCCGATGATCTCAAGCGGCTGCTCGCTGGCGATCGCCGCCCGTACCACCTGCTCGACATCCTTTGCGTCACGTACTCTTGGGGTATCCACGCGTTCAAACCCGTTCGCTTTTGTCATCGTCCGCGAAGGCGGACGATCCAGTAAACGCGGGAGCCGACGATAGAAATAGGCATCGCGGAATACTGGATACCCCGCCTTCGCGGGGTATGACGGCTGAAAATGGGGTGACGATCACGATCAAAACCTTGGAAGTTCGGGAAACGCCAGCTTGCCGCCGTGCACGTGCACGCGGCCGAGTTCCGCGCAGCGATGCAGCGTTGGAAACACTTTTCCGGGATTGAGCAGCCCCTGCGCATCGAAGGCGCATTTCAGCCGCTGCTGCTGGTTGAGATCGATCTCGGTGAACATTTCCGGCATCAGGTCGCGCTTCTCGATGCCGACGCCATGTTCGCCGGTCAGCACGCCGCCGAGTTCGACGCAGCAGCGCAAGATGTCGGCGCCGAAGGCCTCCGCTCTATCCATCTCGCCGGGCTTGTTGGCGTCGTACAGGATCAAGGGATGCAGATTGCCGTCGCCGGCGTGAAACACGTTGGCGACGCCGAGACCGTATTTTTCCGACAGCTCGCGAATCCGCGCCAGCGCCTTCGGCAGCGCGCCGCGCGGAATGGTGCCGTCCATGCAGAGATAATCAGGCGAAATCCGTCCCACCGCCGGGAATGCAGCTTTGCGGCCGGCCCAGAACAGATTGCGTTCGGTTTCCGACGTTGAAATCTGCAAGGTGACGGAGCCGCAGCCCTTGGCGATGGCTTCAACCCGGGTGATCAGCTCGTCGACCTCGACGCCGGGACCGTCGAGTTCGATGATCAAGAGCGCCTCGACATCGAGCGGATAGCCGGCGTGGACGAAGGCTTCGGCGGCGTGGATCGCCGGCTTGTCCATCATCTCCATGCCGCCCGGAATGATGCCGGCGCCGATGATGCGGGCGACGCATTCGCCGGCGGCCTCGACCTCGGCAAAACCGACCATCAGCGCGCGGGCGGTCTCGGGTTTTTGCAGGATCCGCACCGTAATTTCAGTGATGACGCCGAGCAGGCCTTCGGAGCCGGTGATGATGCCCATCAGGTCGTAGCCGGCGTTTTCGGCGGACTTGCCGCCGATTTTCAGGATTTCGCCCGACATCAGCACGATTTCGCAGCCGAGCACGTTGTTGGTGGTCATGCCGTATTTCAGGCAATGCACCCCGCCGGAATTTTCCGCGACATTGCCGCCGATCGAGCAGGCGATCTGCGACGACGGATCCGGCGCGTAATAGAAGCCGGCATGGGCCACGGCCTGGCTGATGGCAAGGTTGGTGACGCCGGGTTCGGTGACGACGACGCGGTTGTCGAAATCGATCTCGCGGATACGCTTGAACTTGCCGAGGCCCAGCAGCACGCCGTCAGCCAGCGGCAGCGCGCCACCGGACAGCGAGGTGCCGGAACCGCGCGGCACCACCTTGATGCCTTGTTCCGAGCAGTATTTCAGGACTTGCGCGACCTGTTCGGTGGTGTCCGGGAGCACCACGACCATCGGCGGTTGACGATAGGCCATCAGGCCGTCGGACTCGTAGGGGAGCATTTCGGCGGCGCTGTCGATCACGCCCTCGCCCGGCACGATCGCGCGCAAAGCCGCGACGATAGTGTCGCGACGATCCAGAACCGCCTGATCGGAAGCCGGCATCATGATGGCCATGCGTGTCCTCCGGGCCGTTGGATGATGAGCCCCGCATTATCGATTTATGATGCCAAATCAAGCACGTCTGGGTGGACTTGGGTAGGCCACCAAGGTCGGATTGCCCCGCCTCACAATAACGAGTTCTCTCTGGGGCAAGTCGATCCTCATGAAACCTGTCAGGGTTTCTTCAAGGTTTCTTGGCTTGTCCTATCGAAGCCGGCCATGCCACAAGCGGCGGCGGCCATAATCACCACCGGGAAGAGACGAAGAGCATCCTATGATCAAACTGACCTTGAGCGCGCTGGTCGCCCTCACCTCCTTCGCCGCATCGAGCGCGCTGGCGCAAGACATCGACCTCGCCGCCGGCAAGAGTTCGTTCAACAAGTGCCTGGCCTGCCACGCCATCGGCGAAGGCGCCAAGAACAAGGTCGGCCCGGAGCTGAACGGACTGGACGGCCGCCATTCCGGCACCGCGGAAGGCTATTCCTATTCCGACGCCAACAAGAATTCCGGCATCACCTGGAACGAGGCCCAGTTCAAGGAATACATCAAGGACCCCAAGGCCAAGATTCCCGGCACCAAGATGGCCTTCGCCGGAATCAAGAGCGAGAACGAGATCAACAATCTCTGGGCCTACGTCTCGCAATTCGACAAGGACGGCAAGACCAAGTCCAAGTAAGGTCGCGCCGCGGCATCGCCGCCTGTACCATCCCAAGGCGGGAGCCTCCCGACGGAGGCGAGTAACGGGGGGTTGGTCCACATGCGCATTTTGGTCATCGGTGCCGGCGCGCTGGGCGGATATTTCGGCGGATGCCTTGTTCGCGCCGGGCGCGACGTCACGTTCATGGTGCGCCCAGCTCGCGCCGAACAACTGGCGCGGGACGGGCTGCGGATCGTCAGCCCGCACGGTGACTTCGCCGCCCCCGCCAAAACCGTTCTCGCCAGCGCCGTGCGCAAACCGTTCGACCTCGTTCTGGTCGGCGTGAAATCCTACTCGCTCGATGAGGCGATGGATCAGTTCACTGCTGCGGTTGGGCCCGATACCATGATCCTGCCCGTGCTCAACGGGATCGGCCATCTCGACCGGCTCGTCGCGCGCTTCGGCGCATCATCTGTCATGGGCGGCATGGCCAATATCAGCGCCGGCATCGATGCCGAGGGCCGCGTCGTCCAATTTCTCCCGCTGCATGACTTTGTTTACGGAGAGATCGCGGGCGGTTCCAGCCACCGTACGCGCGCGCTGGAAACCTGTTTTGGCGGCGCCGGCTTCAATGGACGGGCCAGCGACGCCGTCATGCAGGACATGTGGGAGAAGTTCGTGCAACTCGGGCTTGGCGCCGGGATTACCTGCCTGATGCGCGCCAGCATCGGCGACATCCTCGACGCGCCGGGCGGACGCGAGGCGATGTTCGGAATTTTCGACGAATGCTGCGCTGTTGCCACCGCCTCCGGCTTCAAGCCGAGACCCGCTTTCATCGAGTTCGACACCCAGGCTGATCACCACGGTCGGATCGCCGCTGAAATGGTCGATGCTGCGCGACATCGAGCGGGGCTCCACCACCGAAGGCGAGCACATCCTGGGCGACATGGTCGCGCGGGCCGAAGCGCTTGATATCAAGACGCCGATCCTCAATCTGGCTCGCACCCATGTCGCGGCCTATGAGATCGGCCGGGCGCGCAGCGCCGCTTCGTGAAGCCCGCGTCGGCCAATCTCCGTGCCTGTTCAAGCCAGCGTGTGCACGATCACCGGCCCGGCCATCGCGGTCGCGGGCCCCGTCAGCAGCGGCGCCAGATCGTGCTCGATCCAGGCGATCGCGCGCTTGTTGGATTCTTCGGCGGCGGCGAAGTTGCTGAACAGGCTGATCGCGATCACGGTGTCGTCGGGCGCATAGACGACGTAATAGCCCATGAAGCCGTCGACGCCGCTGATGACGGGGATAGCGCCCTCCTTGATCCTGCGCGTCAGCTCTTCGGCTTTTCCCGGCTTGGCCTTGCCCTGACGAATAGCGGCGTACATGGGCGCTCCCCCTCTGAGATCGGCTGCCCTCGGTCGCGACACGCTGGTTCATCCCGGGCGGGACGAGCAGCGGAATCCCGCGCGCGCGCAAGCGTATCCCTTCCCGGGCAATCAGGCTATCCGGCGTCCAAAATTCAGGGTCCTAATTGGCAGCAGCCGCCGTGGCCATCCCGTCGATCATCTTCTCGATCTCAGCGATTACGAGATCGGGCGCGGCGTACTGGATCATGTGACCGACGCCGGGCAGCACGATGAGCTTGGCGTTCGGCGCGGTGGCGGCGAGCGGCTGCGAGTGGATGTGGGTCGAGACGGTTTTATCGGCGCCGCCCGCGATGATGGTGACCGGCACCGTGATGTTTCCATAGCGCGGCGCCTGCTCGGCCATCGCCGCGCGCAGTGTCACGAGGTCCCAGGCGTTCGCCATCAATTCACGCGGGCGCAACAGCAGCCGCGTCGCGCTGTCCCCGACAAAATTCTCCGGCGGCACCTGCGGCGCGAATACGCTGCGCGCGCCGGGCTCCGAGAACAGCAGTCCAAGCGGCAGCATGACGGTGTGCGCCAGCAGCGGGCCTATCACCGGCGTGGTCGCGACGTAATTGTACTGGCTGACGCCGCCGGGCCACGGATAGGCGGCCGGCGCCAGCATCACCAGACCGGCGACGCGCTGCGGATAATCCAGCGCGATGCGCGCACCGAGCGCGCCGGCCCAGGAATGCACCACGAAAATCGCTCTTGTGACGCCGAGTTTTGTCAGCGCCTCGTCGATCATCCGGCCCTGGATGTCCGGCGTCGAATCTTCCAGACGGTCACGCGTGCTCCAGCCGTGGCCGGGACGATCGATCAGGATCACGCGGTGATTTTTCGCCAGGCGTTCGCCCAATGGCTGCCGCATTGCTTCAAGATTGGAACTGGCGCCGTGCAGCATCACGATTGGTGGACCAGCCGCATCGCGCGGACCGAGTTCCACGACATGAAGGGTGGCTCCGGCAACTTCCACCATCGCGCCTTGCGCGGGATGGGCCCGCTGCACGATCAGGACGCCGGCCTGCGTGACCAGCGCCAGAATCGCCAGCGCCGCCACGACGATCACTGCCACCATTGAAAATGCCCGGATGATCTTGTGCACCAATGAGCTACGGCTCGGGCGCGCGGGGGTTTCGGAAGAGTTATCCACAGTGCGCCGCCCCCTGTGGATAGCGGGGTCATACGGCCGTCATCGCCACTTTATACAGATGCGCAGACACTTTCGCCATGTGTCGGCGTGCCTGATGGGCTGGCCGACGCCCGAGACTGTACCCAACATCCACAGGAACCAGCGGCGGTTTGTTCCAGAGTACAATCGGAGGAGTATCCATGATTACCGACGCGAGCGAAGCAGCCATCGATCAGATCGTGGCACGGTGCAACGGCGACATCCGCGGCGCGCTTAAGGCATTGCTTTTGGTCAATGAACAGCTCGAGGCGGAATTGGCGCAGTTCTACGCGGCCGTCGGACTGGACGGAATGGCCCGCGGCAGCAACGCGGTTCACTAGAGCGTTATCAGTAGAGCCTTGGTTTCGACGTGTTTTGTACCGCGAACGAGTTCGACGCAATCTTGATTGCGGCTTGAACCGGTAGCTATCCCGAACTCAAGTCCGGGACAGGCTTGCACGCGAAAGCGTTCTATTCGTCTTTGTCCGCTTTATCCGCGTCCCGCGCATCGCTCGGAGGCTCCGGCGGGCATGAGCGAATGGTCGATCGCGCCAGCTTGGCGTCGTCGTCCGAGCGGTAGGGTCCGCTTCCGAACGTGACGTTGCCGCCGACCTGGCTGTTGACGACGGGATTGCTGGTGACGATCTCGCATCGGCCGCTCGCGCCATTGCCGGTCACCCAATAGCCTTGCGCGAAGGCGATGTTTCCGGCCGCGATCAAACTCGCGCCGGCCAGCAGCAATGTCTTCATGGCTACGCTCCCAGAGACGCTGTGAAAAATACAATATGCGTGCCGGATAATAGCGCGTTGGCGGCTGCCGTTCCCGCTCGGAAGGAATCAGGGTTAACCGGGATAAATCAGATATCGCGGCCTTCGACCTTTTCGGTCAACGTCTTCACCAGTTCCGGCACCTTTTCCAGATGCGGATTGACGGCGAGCGCCTTGCGGAACGCTTCGAGCGCGCGCTTTTCGTCGCCGATGTCCTGCATGATCATGCCGAGGCCGGCCAGCGCGCCGAAATGGCGGGGTTCGCGGATCAGCACCTCGCGAATGTCCTCAAGCGAATGGGTGTAGTCGTTCTTCAGGTAAAACAGCGTCGCTCGCCGGTTCCAGGCCTCGACGTAATCGGGGCGCAGCTTGACCACGGCATCGAGCAGTTTCAGCGCGACATCCATCTGCTGCGCATCCATCGCCGCCTTGGCGCGCAACATCAACAGCGCCGCGGTGTCGCTCGGCGTCTGCATCCACGTCGCCCAGATCCGCGCCTCGACATGCTTGGCGCTGGCTTCATCGGGGGCGGCCTTCAGCGCGCCGAACAGGAAATCCAGTCCGCGCGTGCGATCGGCGCCGACCTTGGGCAGCTTGGCTGGTGCTTCCGGCAGCTTCTTCTGGCTCTTCGGCGGGGGAATGACCCGAGGGTCAAGGGGAGCATCGTTCTGGGCAAAGGCCGCGAACGGCAGGGCTGTTAAAACAGCGGCTGTTATCGCGATCCGGCAGATTCGGACGTCCGGGAATCTCAAAGCCATGCGCCAAGTCTAGACGCACAAAATCGCGCTGCAAAGCAGCGCGACGTCAAAGACCTGTGAAAGCGTGAGGCGCGGAGGCGACCAGCCGGGGCTTAAGCTTGGCAGCTCAGCCTTTTGGCAGCTTAGCCTTGCCGAGCCTTGAAGCGGCGCTGCACCTTGTTGATCACGTAGACCCGGCCCTTGCGGCGGACCAGACGGTTGTTGCGGTGGCGACCGCGCAGCGATTTCAGCGAGTTACGGACCTTCATGGGACAATCCTGATGCTTCGAAAGGCCGTGTTGAAGGCCGAACGTAAATACCTGCCAGCGTGGCAAAAAGGGATTTATCCCGCCAGCGGCGATCCGCCCGGGATGCGCGGTTTCTAAGCCATCGCGGGGCCGGATGTCAATCAGTCCGGCCGGGGTGCCCGATCCGGGTTCCGGATTCCCTATGGAATTGATTATGCAGCGATTTTTCGCGAAAATCAAAGCCCCGAGCAAAATATCGAAAACAACCCCATGCAAAGTAGACCCGTGCGCGATTCTCGCGCCCGGACAGCCAGACTGGGCCCACCATGGGCGCCGCGCGGCGGCGCGACGCCCGGTGAGACCTCAGGCCACCTTCGACGTGGCGGTTACAGCCTCGAACAGCACGTGGCTCGCCGTGCCATGCATCGGAACGGCGGTATAGAACTCGGTTTGGCCCTGGATATGGAAGATCGAGAACCGGTGCACGGTCGTGATGCCCTCGGCGGTAATGTTCGCGGAGCCGAACAGCCCATCCGGGAGATTGACGTTGGGCAGCAGCACACTGAACGTCGTCGAGCCGGAATCCACGGTGATGTGGATCGTGACCGTCACCAGCGTTCCGATGCTGGTCTGCAGCGTCGTGATCTGGTTGCCGGTGAAGGTCTTGACCTGCAGCGGGTCATGGTAGGTGAAATGCGGTTGCCCGCCGATGCCGCTCGTCGAGTAGGTGACGTGAATTCCGCCGCCGGAGAGTGCGTAGAGATTGGGTTGATTGGCCATGGTTCTTAACCTCTTGGCTGTGAACGTCCCCCGGGGGCATGCTGATCTCACACCAATAGAGAGACTATGATTTATATCACAACCAAAAGATGAAAAATAAAAACGCGCGATTTCGTGATCGTGCGTTCCGGCCATCGAAGGCGCTAGGCCACCACGTGCTGGGCCGAGCCTCGCATCTCCCGAACGGCGTACAACTGGGTCTGCCCCTCAACCGGAAGGTTCGGAAGCCGATGCCGGGTCGTAATGCCTTCCGCGGTAATAAGCGTGACACTGCTGGACGGCTCCAAATTGACGCTCGGAAGCAGAACGCTGAACGTGGTCGATCCGACATCGACCGTCCGTTGCAGCACGACCGTGACCAACGTTCCGATGTCGGTCGGCAGCACCGACGCGATCTGATCGCCTGTGAAACTCCTGACCTGAACAGCGTCGTTGTAGTCAAAAGTCGGCAGTCCGGTCAGGCTGGTCGTCTTGAAGATAATGTGAATTGTGCCGTCCGTGAGTTCGTATCGCGTGGGTTGATTGGCCATGGTCCTCACCTTTCGGACTGTGAAGAAAATCCCCCACCCGATGATGACGCCGCTATCGAAAAGTCGATTATGAAGTACGTCACAACCACTAGGTGAATGACGAGGCGTGCGACTTCGTGATCGCGCGAAGGCGCTGGTCAGTCCCTCGCCCGCAACTCAGTCGCTCGGGAATTCCACCATGGCCTCGCCGGTGGCGACCTTGTCGCCGGCCTGGTTGCGGACCATGACGTCGATCAGGACCCAGCGCGAACTCTTGGTCACCTGCTTCGACTTGACGATGCCGGTGGGCTGAATGGTGTCGCCGGGCCGTGTTTCGTCGATGCCCCTTTTACACTTGCATGACGTCCTCGCCGAACAACGGTTGACCCATCGTTTGCAGTGTCCTGCGCCGTCCGATGATGTGATTGGACATGGTGATGAGATCACGACGTCGGCGCTCGAAAGGTGACGAGGCGTAGAGCGCCGATGGCGAACCTGGCGATGGCTGGACGCATCGCCGAAGCCCGCGCAGTCCTGCAAACCGACTCCGCTTTGCGCATTTCGGGCATCAAAAGCGCGCCATTTCGCCGGCTCGAAGATGTCGAGAGATTGGGCCAAGCCTGGCGAATAGCTGGCATGCCCGAATGACCGCCTTTGGCGCGAGGCGGCCGTTAACGGCGGCTACCAACATGCTTCGGTCCTGTCGACAGAAAAACGTCTATCCCCGCGCAAGAATAATATCGAAGTTTAGCGCGGGGGGGCCGTATCCTTCCGAAGGAATGGGCTTTGCGATCAGCAAATCTGGACGCAGGGCTGCGTTGAGCAGCCGGTCGCGGGCATTCAGCGGTTCGTCGGGAAAATACATCTGGGTGATCAGCCGTTCGAACCGCCCGTGAATCTCAAAATGAATATGCGGCGGCCGCATCCAGTCTGGACCTGCAGGATAGGCCCCCGGCTTAACGGTCTTGATCCGGTAGACGCCTTCATCGTCGGATTGAATGGCGACGCAACCGACGAAATATGGGTCGAGCGGCGCGGGGTTCGGGTCGTTGACGTGAACGTACCGGCCAAAGCTATTAGCTTGCCAGATCGTGACAGGTACGCCGCGGACAGGGGCGCCAGCGAGATTAAGGATTTTCCCCGTCACCTCGATGATATCTCCCTGCGCCAAGCCGTCGATCCCGTTGACCGAGGTCAGGTCGGCCTGCGGGACCGGCACATGCCCGGTCGGGAAATAGGGACCGAGAATCTGGTCCGGGGTCCTGTGCCGGTGCGTGCGGATCAAATTTGTCATGACCGGCTTCAATCCTCGGGCGTGAAGCTGGAGGCCCGCACGATCGGTCCCCAGTGATCGAAGTCGGATTTGAGCAGCCGGGTAAACTCCTCGGGCGTTTCTCCGACGGGGTCGACGGCAAGCTTGGCCAACGCGTTCTTGAAGGCGCCGGTATCGACCACCGCGCGGATCGCGCCATTAAGGCGGCTCACCGTCTCAACCGGTGTGCTGGCCGGAACGAAGACGCCAAACCACTCGTTGGCTTCGAGCGCTGGATATCCGGCCTCCCGAACCGTAGGCACATCGGCAAGCAGCAGGGATCGTTGAGCACCGGTTGTCGCCAGCGCCCGAATGGCTCGGGATTGCACGTGCGGCAGTGAAGTGCCGATCGGATAGATCGTCGCGGCAATTCGACCGCCGATCAGGTCTTGGATACCGCCAGGACCGCCGTAGGGCAGATGGACGAACTCGAAGCGGCCGGCCTTGGCCAGGGTCACGCCGGTGAAATGCAGCATCGATCCGGCCGCCGCCGTGCCGTAAGTCGCCTGATTGGGATTGGCCGCGCACCACTTAACAAAGTCGGCCAGTGTCCTGACATCGGCGGGCACCATCGGGCCGACAGTAATGAGAAACGGAAAGGAGCATACCGTCGTGACCGGGGCGAAATCTCTAAACGCGTCGTAACCGAGCGTCTTGTAGACATGCGGGAACACCGTGAGGTTGGAGGCCGGCGCCAGGATCATAACCGAGCCATCGGCCGGGCCGCTTTTCACCGCGCCCAGCGCGAGACGGCCGCCAGCGCCGGCACGGTTGTCGACGATGAACGAGGAAGAATAGCCCTTCATTCCCTCGACCAGCATTCTCGCGATGACATCGATGGCGCCGCCGGCGCCGAAGCCCACTAGCATCCGTGAAGCGGTCTCGGCCGCAGCGGCTCGGATCGCGTCGGGGAAAATGGCGGCCAGGCCACCGGTGCACGCCAGCGATATGAGCCTTCGTTTGGTAATCATGGGCTCGTCCTCATCTCAGGTCCGGCAATCATCGAACCGCCGTAACTCTGGTCGGCCGGAGCATTATCTGATAGACGGAAAATTGCGGCACCCCTGTAACCTCGCGGTTAAGGCTCGCAAATGGACTGGTCAGATCGAATTGGTCGCCGCATCAAGTTGCGTGACCTTCACATTCTCATGACGGTTGCTGACACCGGCAGCATGGCAAAGGCTGCCACCAGGTTGAGGATTTCTCATCCGGCAGTCTCCAAGGCGATAACCGAACTCGAAGGCGCGCTCGGCGTACGCTTGTTCGATCGCAATTCGCACGGCGCCGAACTCACGGCGCATGGCGAAGTTTTGCTTCGCTGCGGTATCAATGTCTTCGACGAAATGCAGCAAGGCCTTCGCTCTCTCGAACATTTGTCCGATCCGAACTCCGGCGAGGTGAGGCTGGGATGCACCGACATCATCCTGCACAGTCTGGTGCCGCCAGTCGTCCAAATATTTTCGGCGAAGTATCCCGGTGTCCAGCTTGAGGTGAAGCTGACCAATCCGGGTGAACATCAGATCCAGGAATTGCGTGAGCGCAAGATCGATTTGCTAATTACGCGAGCCATGGGACAGCAGGACGACCTCCATTCCGAAGTCTTGTTCGATGAACCCTTTGTTTTTGTAGTGGGGGCGCATAGCGAATTAGCGCGAAAGCGCCGGATTGCCCTCATAGACATCATCAAGGGCAATTGGGTCTTGCCGCCTTATGACAGCGCACCAGGCGTGCTTGTTGGTGAGGTATTCCGAACCAATGGTTTTTCGCCACCGAAGCCGCTGGTCAAAACCATAGCCATTCAGCTCACGGTGTCACTCATAGCGAGTGGAGAATTTGTCGGAATTCTCCCGGCGTCCGTCGCCGCACTAAGCGCGCATAAAGGCGCTCTGCGGGTTTTGCCGCTAAAATCCCCGGGCCCGCGGATCTCAGCCGAAATCGTGTTCTTGAGGAACCGAACTCTCAACCCTGCGGTCCAGTCCTTCATAAATTGCGCGCGTGAAGTCGCGAAATCGTTGGTTCATGTACCCTGATCAATCGAATGACCTCGCATCAGTCATTGCAGAGTGAGCGGCTACGGAGCGGCCGCTGTTGGCGCAGAGCGGCCGTTTGCGAAATGACTATGGATGTCTTGTTACTGCCATAACGGACCGGGCGGGTGACATTATCGACGAGGTGATGGATCGGGCGTGGCCGCGGTCGTCATGTTTTCTCCCGCGAACCTTGCGCAGTTAAAGGGGCGGGCGTTGAAGCCCGACGACGGCCCGAACGAACGCAAACCCTAAGGGCAGGCCAGGCCGAACGTGCTGTTCGAGGCTGGGCCGGCGCCCCGCCAAGACGGTGCTGGTCAGGCCTGTCGGCCATATCTCTCGGTTACCGCCGCCGCGACGAACTTCCTGCGTCCGGCGCTGCCCGGGCTTGTGCCATGGGCGGCGCACCAGTCCGGGAATGTGGCGGGGTCGATGTAAACACGCAGCACGACGTGTCCGTAGGCCTTGAGCCCCTGCTCCATTTCCTCGGCCATCTTCAGCCATTCCTTCCAGCTCGGTGGCATCTTGTCGCTATCGTCGAAGAGTTTCAGTAGCGCTGGATAATCTTCCTCCTTGATCCAATAGACCCCGACTGCGGGAGGCGGTTCATTCTCGGAATTCGTCATCGTGTGTTCTTCCTACAGATGCTGCCTGTTACTGACAAATGCTCCCGTAATCGAGGCCGCATCACGTCGATCGCCGGCACCTCAGTCGTTCGGAAATTCCACCATGGCCTCGCCAGTGGCGACCTTCTCGCCGGCCTGGTTGCGCACCATGACGTCGATCAGGACCCAGCGCGAATTCTTCGTCACCTGCTTCGATTTGACGATGCCCGTCGGCTGGATGGTGTCGCCGGGCCGCACTGGTTTCACCCATCGCGTTTCCAGCCGGCGGTGGATGGCGCCGGCAGGATAGGCCCAGTCGGTCAGCATCCGCGAGATCAGCCCGAAATTGTTCATGCCGTGCATGATGATGCCGCCGAAATTGGTCTTGCCGAAATTGCCCTTCATGTAGTCGTCGTCGAGATGCAGCGGGTTGTAGTCGAGCGAGGCGTCGCAAAATAACCGGATGGATTCACGGGAGACCGCGAATTTCGGTCCGTCGATGGCATCGCCGGCGTTGAGATTTTCAAAGGTCGTGGTCATCGCGCGTCCCCTCATACCGGCCGGATCGTCCAGCCGCGGCCGGAGCAGATCACTTCGTTGCGCTGATTGAAGAAGACGTTGTCGTGCACCACGAACAGCCGCTCGCGCTTGATGAACTTGTCGAGCGCGCGGGCTTCCAGCCGGATCACGTCGTTCGGCCGCGCCGGAATGTTGTAGCTCCAGGACTGCCCGGCATTGACCGTGCCCGGCGAACGCATCCAGTCATCCGCCGGCGTGCAGGAAAACATCAAGAGGATATGGATCGAGGGCGGCGCGATCAGGCCGCCATAACGGGTGGTTTTTGCGTAAGCTTCGTCGAAATAGATCGGGTGATCCTCGCCGACCGATTTGCAGTAGAGCTCGATCGCTTCTTTCGTCAGCGTGTACGGCAAGGTCGCGCGCGGCGCACCCGGCACGATGTCGTCCCAGGCCTTGCGCAGATTGGCGTCTTTCCAGAAATCGGTTTCGAACGCTTCCGATTTGGAGGCTACCGTTGGGCCATGCCATCCTCCCGTTTTGTCCGCGATCTTTGTTTCTGCCGCCTTGCGGAATTTGTTATATAGTATAATCAATTTACCAGACCGAAAAAGCAAGCCGCCTGGAAGGCCCAAATGCCCAAGCTCAAGCTGCCCGATATCGAAAAAGTGGTCGCGATCGACATCCACACCCATGCCGAAGAACCCTGCGGCATGCATGGCGACGACGGCTATGACGATTTCCAGGCGCAGATGGCCGACTATTTCAAGTCGCCACACAAGCATCCGCCGACGGTGCCGGAAACCGCGGCCTATTATCGCTCGAAAAACATTGCCGCCGTGATCTTCCCGGTCGACGCCGAGCGCGAGACCGGTTTTCGCCGCTACAACAACTACGAGATGATCGAGGCCGCCTCCGACCATCTCGACGTCCTGATCCCTTTCGTCAGCATCGATCCGCACAAGGGCAAGCTCGGCGTGCGCGAGGCGCGCAAGCTGATCGAGGAATACGGCGTCCGCGGCTTCAAATTCCATCCGACCATGCAGGGTTTTTATGCCAACGACCGCATGGCCTATCCGCTGTATGAAGCGATCAACGAAGGCGGCGCGATCGCGCTGTTTCACACCGGACAGACCGGCGTCGGCAGTGGCATGCCCGGCGGCATGGGGATGCGATTAAAGTATTCCAACCCGATGTACATGGACGACGTGGCGGCGGATTTCCCGGACCTGAAGATCATCCTCGCGCATCCTTCCTTTCCCTGGCAGGAAGAGGCGCTGTCGGTCGCGACCCACAAGCCGAACGTCTATATCGACCTGTCCGGCTGGTCGCCGAAATACTTCCCGCCGATCCTGGTGCGCTACATCAACTCGATCCTGCAGGACAAGATGCTGTTCGGCTCGGACTGGCCGGTGATCACGCCGGACCGCTGGCTGGCCGATTTCGCCAAGCTCGAAATCCGCGACGAGATCAGGCCGAAGGTGATGAAGGCCAACGCGCGGAGGATTTTGGGTATATAAAAGACGTCGCGCGTCGCACAGGGGCTGCCCGGCGCGGTGGAGGTCGTGATGCACCTCGTCAAAGCGATGGCCTTGGGTGCCGGCCTGCTCGCCGGATGCGTCACGGCGGTGGCCGAGCCGTCGGCCAGGGTCGTCGATTTCGAGACGCCGCTTGCCAAGACGCAGCCGCTGCAAGGCTACCTGCGGCAACCGGGGGGCTCCGGCCCCTCGCCTGTCGTCGTCCTGATGCATGGCTGCGCCGGCGGCGCCGAAGAGCTCGATCGGCGCTGGGGGCAGCGCATCGCCGGCTGGGGCTATCTCACGCTCACCGTCGACAGTTTTGGTCCGCGCGGCCTGAAGAACACCTGCGGCAGCAATGCGCCGGTCGATCTTGTCTTCGACGCCTACCGCGCGCTGGGCTATCTGGTGCAACAGCCATACGTCGATCCGGCCCGCATTGCCGTGCTCGGCTTCTCGCAAGGCGCGTGGCAGGCGCTGTCGTCGGTCGAACGCGGCGTCCTCGAGCTGTTGGCGCCGAACAAATTCCGCGCCGCGATCGGCTTCTATCCGTACTGCCTCGACTTCAAGGGCAACATGACGGTGCCGACGCTGATCCTGATCGGTGAACTCGACGATTGGTCCTCGGCTTTAGAGTGCCGCAATATGGTCGACGGCCGCGACGACTGGGGCATTTCGCGACAGAAGGACCAGGGCGTTCCGATCAAGCTGGTCGTCTATCCCGGCGCCTATCATGCCTTCGACAAGCAGAGCCTGGCGACACCGGTGCAGTATCTCGGACACCATCTCGAATTCAACCCGACGGCAACGGATCAGGCGATATCAGCAGTGCAGGAATTTCTTAAAGTTCAGATTGGCGGGAACTAGATCGCGTACGCGCAAAATCGAGATTCATCGGCGCGGCTTGACCGATGTCCGCTGTCCAAGAGGTCCTGCCGTGGGAAACATCAAGCGGCCAGGATCGGCAATCTTGCTAGAGCCTTTCGAAGATTGTCGGCATCCCAAGGCAGGTGTTCCGCGATAGTCAACCCGACAATTTCGACGACGTCGGCGCTTTTATTGAGAAGATTGACGACTGTTTCAAAATCCATTGTACCGGTCGGAGAGTTTTTGAATTGATCGGCAAGACCTGCGGGATTGTTAAACAGTTGTTCTCGGAACTTGACGGGGTTTAATACGTCGAGGTCAAAGTGAACCAGCAACTTAGACGCTCCGGTTGCCTTCAGCCACGCCATAACCTCAGAGAAGTTTTCAGACAATTCGGCAGGATCAAACACTTTCGGCTTCAGTTCTTCGACGGCGCGCCTGCTACGCTCGGAGATCGTGTTCTTATCGATGCCGACGTAAGCAAGTCGTTGGGCGGGAATTGGATTCTTTGCAAAAGCTGCGAACTCCGCATCACCACGACCGAGCAGATTAAGCATCGGATAGCCGTGGGCGTGTGTCGAAACATCAGAAGTGGTGAGATCAAAATGGGCGTCAACCCATAGGACCGCGACGTCTCCAACGTACCGCGAAGCCAAATACGAAAACGGCGCAAGCGATACCGAGCAGTCGCCGCCGAATGTCACGATTCTATCCGGAGCTGACTGACGAATAATGTCTAAGGCCGCTTCATTTTGTTTAAGGATGGCACTTTTGCCAAGCACGCCGCCTTCCAATGGCAGTTGCGAACCGTCCGGCGCTGCCACCGGCACCTCTGCAAAATCGGTATCTCCTTTTGGAGCTAGCCAATAAAGGAGCTGCGCTCCCAAGTAATAAATTGGATTATTGCCACCCTGCCATTGCGGCATGAGCAGACGGAGAGTTTTTTTCTCGGACGTCATTGTTATGCTCCGTTGGAATCTTTAGCGGTTGAGGTCACCATGCTGAATATGGGGACGACGTGGTCAAACACCACGCCGTCTGCCAGCCGAATCATCTGACGCGTCCGCTTCGGGTCCAGCCTGTGTGAAAACGGCCCTTAATGATATGATTCCTCGGTGATTTGCCGGGAGGATTCGATGACGCGCTTTGTCGTTGGCGATGATCGCAGCCAGAGCACGTTGTTTCCCGAGCGATTGGACGACTATTTGTCCGAGGATAATCCGGTCCGGGCGGTCGATGTCTTTGTCGATGAGCTTGACCTGGCGGGGCTGGGCTTCTGCGGTGTTGAACCGGAGGCAACTGGAAGGCCAGCCTATCATCCGGGGACGTTGTTGAAGATTTACGTCTACGGATACCTCAATCGGGTGCAATCGAGCCGGCGCCTGGAGCGGGAGTGCCAGCGCAACATTGAACTGGTTTGGCTGACCGGGCGCCTGATGCCGGACTTCAAGACCATAGCCGACTTCCGCAAAGATAATGGCGAGGCCATCCGCCGGGTTTGCCGCGAGTTCGTGATGCTATGCCGCCGTCTTGAACTGTTCAGCGAAGCCAGCGTCGCGATTGACGGCAGCAAGTTCAAGGCCGTCAACACGCGGGATCGGAACTTCACCCAGGCCAAGATGCAGCGCCGTCTGGCGCAGATTGACGAGAGCATTGCCCGTTATCTCTGGCAGCTCGACAGCGCCGACCGTCAGGGGGAAGCGGTGCCGGAAGCCAAGATCACCCGGCTCAACGAGAAGATTGCGACGCTGCGCGAGGAGATTCAACGCCTGAACGCCCTGAACAATGAGATGATGCAGACCGAGGACAAGCAGATATCCCTGACCGATCCCGATGCGCGTTCGATGGCCACAAGTGGCCGAGGCAGTGGGATGGTCGGGTATAATGTACAAAGTGCGGTCGATACGAAGCACCATCTCATTGTTACCCATGAGGTCACCAATGTTGGTTCTGACCGGAGCCAGCTATCTCGTATGACGGAGCAGGCACGCGCCGCGATTGGCTCTGAGACCATCGAGGCTGTAGCCGATCGCGGATACTATAGCGGCGAGGAAATTGTGGCCTGCGAGCAAGCTGGCATCACAGTTTATCTGCCGAAGCCGATGACCTCGGGTCTTCTTGCCAAAGGCCGCTTCGGCAAGCAGGATTTTGTCTATGTCGCGGCAGACGATGTTTATCTTTGTCCCGCTGGTGAGCAGCTAATCTATCACTACACCAACGAAGAGGATGGCAAGACACTTCGGCGCTACTGGACCAACGCGTGCCAAGGCTGCTCTCTGAAGAGCAAGTGCACGACAGGCAAGGAGCGGCGGATCTCACGATGGGAGCACGAAGCCGTCCTTGAGGCTGTGCAAGCCCGGCTCGATCGGAGCCCGGCTAAGATGCGAGAGCGCCGCCAAACTGTGGAGCATCCCTTCGGCACGATAAAGTCCTGGATGGGAGCAACGCACTTCCAGATGAAAACGCTCAAGAACGTCGGTACCGAAATGGCGCTACACGTTCTGGCCTACAACATGAAAAGGGTAATCAGCATTCTGGGCGTTGGTGGTTTGATGGAGGCGATCCGGGCATAAGGTCGGCTTCATCGCAGGCCGGTTGCGCCTGCAAACCTCAACATCCGTGTTTTTACACAGGCTGGGTCAATAACGGACGTCGGTTTGCGGAAAGATAAGGTCCGGTTGGTGCAGATTTTGTTGCAAAAGTCAGTTGAGACAGGCCTCGAAGCATGATTCCGTTATGTTGACGCGATTCTCGGCGAGGTCGATCCATGATGGGCCGTCTGAAGAGTGACCAAGGTCAACTGTTCTATGAGTTTCACCTTGGCGACGCGGTTCCTGAAGACCATCTGGTGCGGAAGATCGATGCTGCTCTCGATTTGTCCTGGCTTCGCAGCGAACTTGGACCTCATTATTCGTCCATCGGTCGCCCGTCGATCGATCCGGAGCTGATGATCCGGATGCTGGTGGTGGGGTATGTCTTCGCGATCCGCTCGGAGCGGCTGATCTGTCGTGAAGTGCAGGTGAACCTCGCCTATCGCTGGTTCTGCAAACTTGGCATCGAAGATGCCATCCCGGACCATTCAGCGTTCTCGCGCGCCCGCAACGAGCGTTTCCGAAAGGGAGATGTTTTTCGCCATGTGTTCGAGCGTGTCGTCGAAGCGTGCCTTGCGGCCGATCTGGTTGGAGGCGAAGGCTTTGCCGTTGATGCGAGCCTGATCCAAGCCGATACCAACAAGCAGCGTTCGATCGCGGGCCAGGATTGGCGCACGGACCGAGATCCAGCGAGATCGAGCCGCGCGGTGAAGGAGTATCTGGCGACCCTTGACGATACGGCGTGGGGCGCCGCCAGCGACGTTGTGCCAAAGTTCGTCTCACCATCCGATCCCGCGGCCCAATGGACCGGCGCTCACAAGGGGCCGGCATTCTTTGCTTATTCCGACAATTATCTCATCGACGTGAAGTTTGGCGTCATCGTTGACGTCGAGGCATCCCGCTCCATTCGCCAGGCCGAGGTTGGCGCGGCGAAGACCATGATCGAGCGAACAGAGGAGCGCTTCGGCCTTAAGCCTGTGCGGCTTGTCGGCGATACCGCTTACGGGGCGGCTCCGATGCTGAACTGGTTGGTCGAGGAGAAGGGCATCGCGCCACACATCCCCGTGTTCGACAAATCGAAGCGAGATGATGGCACCTTCTCACGCAGCGACTTTCGATATGACCCGACCGAGGACGTCTACCACTGCCCGGGCGGAAAGCGGCTTGGGACAAGCGGCACCGTGCACGAGGGCAAGACGCTTCTGTATCGCGCAAGCAAGCGAGACTGCGACGTTTGCCCACTCAAACCGCAATGCTGCCCAAAGGAACCTTCGCGCAAGATTCCGCGTGACATCCATGAACACGCTCGAGACGTTGCCCGCTCGCTTGCGGACACTGAAGCCTTCGAACAGTCACGCCGCGAGCGGAAGAAGATCGAGATGCGGTTCGCACATCTGAAGCGCATCTTGAGGCTCGGTCGACTTCGACTTCGTGGCCCACGAGGTGCTCAGGATGAGTTCGTTCTGGCCGCCATTGCTCAGAACCTGCGACGGCTCGCCTCGCTGGTCGCCCGGCCGCCACCCGCTGAGGCCCTGTGTATTGCGTAGCGTAGGAGTTGCGTAGAGAGCGTCAGGGCCGGCGATCAAAGTCGGCCGGCCTTCGCGAATGGCCAAACGACACCCATCGGCTACAGCCGACTTTTGCAACAAAATCTGCCACCAGCAGACGTACGCGGGGAGCGACGGCACCGCGGCTCGTCTGTCAGCCTCCGGGGCCGTCCCTCATGATGAAGCCCATCAGGTCGCCTACGTTGAGCTCCAAATCCCGGATGATATTCTTGACGACGTCTCCGATCGAGATCACGCCCACGACCCTGCCGGCGTCCAGCACCGGCAGATGGCGAAAACCGCGCCCAGCCATCATTGCCATACAGCCCTCCAGCTGATCGTCCGGCTTAACCGTCACCGGGTTACCCGTCATCACTTGGCCCACCGGAGTTTGCTTCGCATCGAGACCGGGCAGCAGCACTTTGATGGCGCAGTCACCCTGGGTCACGATACCGACCAGCACGTCGTCGTCGATGACCAGCACCGACCTGACCCGGTTGTCGCGCATCTGGCGCAAGGCTTCGACGATCATGTCGCCGGAGCGAACATGGATCAGGGCGCCCTTCTTCTGGACCAGAACGCTTTTTACTGTGCTCATCGATCTCCCCTCGTGGGCCCTGCGCCGCCCCGCCTTGATGACCCGGATTGAAGAATAGTCGAAATATCTTGCCTCGTCATCACCGCGCCGATGTCGCCGGCGAAGCCTGCCAACAACCCGACAGCGGGATTTCACTACCTCGATGGCGATGTTGCGAGCCCATAAGACGTCAGCGCCGCAGGCTGGCGATTCCGGTAACCGGCGTCGCAGCCAGTTCACACCGGCGTGGTTCTGCAGTAAATCGGTGCATGCCAAAAGACGAAGCTGGCCGCGGCCAACCGTGGCGCCATCAGACAGAAGAGTACAGATCGTGACTATCAAAGCCGTCGTGTTCGATGCCTATGGCACGCTCTATGACATTCAATCCGTCGCCGCCGTTACCGAGGAGGCATTTCCCGGTTACGGCGACATCATCACGCAAATCTGGCGCATCAAGCAGCTCGAATATAGCTGGCTGCGTTCGCTGATGCGGCGCTATGAGGATTTTTCCGTGGTGACGCGGGAGTCGCTGGCCTACACGCTGCGCTGCCTCGGCCTGAAATATGACGAAGCCGCCTTCGCTGCTATCATGGACAAATACCTGCATCTCGATCTCTATCCGGACGCGCTTGCCTCACTGAGCGCGATGAAGGACAGGAAGCTCGCGATCCTTTCCAACGGCAGCCCCGACATGCTGAACGCACTGGTGAAGAACTCCGGCCTCGACCGCGTGCTCGATGCCACCATCAGCATCGACGCCAACAAGGTGTTCAAGCCCAGCCCGGACGCCTACACCTTGATCGAATCCACGTTGCATATCCCGCCGAGCGAGGTGCTGTTCATCTCCTCCAATCCCTGGGACGTCTGCGGCGCCAAGGCGTTCGGGCTGAACGTCGCCTGGATCGAACGGGTGACGCCGGAAGCGATGGCACTGGCCTGCGTCAAAAGCGATCTCGTCGCGCCCTTGACGATGTTCAAGGCGATCCGTACCCAGATGGACGAACTCGGGCTTGCGCCCGATCATCGCATCCACGCCCTCTCCGAATTGCCCGATCTGGTGGCCAAATCCTGACCCAAAAGTCCTGACACATGAGCCTCGAAGTCCGTTCGCGCCTTCTTCGCCGAGAAGGCGCCCGACATTTCCGTGATCGAATCGACGATGAGTTCGGCCACCGTGGTGCTCGCCGCCGAAGCCTATGGCGTCGAGCCGGCGCGGATCGCCAAGACGCTGAGCTTGCGGGTCGGCGACCGCGTGGTGCTGATCGTCGCGGCCGGCACCTCGCGGATGGACAACAAGAAGGTGAAGGCGCAGTTCGGCGGAAAGCCGAAGATGCTCGGGCTCGACGAGGTCGCCGAGATCACCGGCCATGAAGTCGGCGGCGTCTGCCCGTTCGGACTGAAGACGCCGCTGCCGGTCTATTGCGACGTCTCGCTGAAGGCATTCGACATCGTGGTGCCGGCCGCGGGCTCGACCCACAGCGCGGTGCGCATCGCGCCGGAGCGGATGGCGGAACTGACCGCAGCCGAATGGGTCGATGTCTGTCAGCCGCCGTCGGCACCCGAGCAGGCGGACGGCGTGTCCGCCTGAGTTGACGGGAGACGCAACACCGAGCAGATTGGGATTTCATCTTGGAATGTCGATTTTGATGCGCCCTTTTGCTCCCTGCTCCGTCTGCCTGCTTGTTGTCACAGCGTCATTCGCGGCGATCGCTTCCGCCAGTGCCGATGACAAGCCGAAGTGGACCATGACGAGCAGCAGCAACGAGATTTCGCTTGTTTATGGCGACGGCTCCGAGGAAAGCGATCTCGTCCTGAGCTGCAAGCCACGCAGCAACCGCGTCAGCCTTTTCATCGGCGAAACCGACGCTTCGCTGAAGCCGAAGATGCAGGTGACGGCATCCGTCACCGTTGGAGCCGCCAAGGCTACCGTTGCCGGCAAGGCCATGCCGAACGAACTGGCGGGGGTGCCGAGTTTTGTCGGAGAACTGTCCGCCACCGATCCGGTGTTCGATGCAATGGCCACCGCACCCATGATCGCCTTGAAGGTGGCAAAGACCGCCAAGGACATTTCACTCAAGACGATCGGCAGCAAGGCCCTGGCTTTCAGCAAGGCCTGCCGGAAATCCTGATCATCGTGTCGGGCGACGCGTGCCCGCGAAAGCATTATTGAACGTTGTACGGGCGAGGCTGCACCGAGCGCGGCGACTGCGTCGCCGATGGCGGCGGCACGCGGGTCTGCGGCTGATCCGCGCTGGCGTTCGATTCGAACACCGCGCGACAGGAATTGCCGAGCGACGGCGTGTTTTGCCGCAGGCACGCCACGATCCTGGTCACATCGGGGATCTGATCGCTGCACAACCGCATCACGTCGGGGGTGCAGGCCATCTGCTGCTCCCAGGTTCCGCGATATTCTTCCGACCGAGCAGGGCTCGTGGCTACGCTCATCATCGTCGCGACGCCAAGGGAAATACTCAGGACGATCCGCTGCGTTGGCATGGATTAAGTCCTCTCTCATCGTGTGGAATTGACGCGGCTGGTTCCGCGCGGCGATGGGAAAGGAACATGCACGGAGAATGCGGCCATGCCACGTTAACGAAAACAAAAAAATGTGAAGCGAGTTCCCTGCGTCAGTGTCGCGGCGAGGCGGCCCATCCGTCATTGCGAGCGAAGCGAAGCAATCCAGACTACTTCCTGAAAGAAAGTCTGGATTGCTTCGTCGCTACGCTCCTCGCAATGACGGCAGGATAGGCCTACTCCACCTTGCCGATCTTCTTCACCGCCGCGACCAGCCGCGCGCTGTCTTCGGCGACGAATTTTGAAAACTCCGGCGCGTCCTGATAGGCAACCGGGCTGCCGGCGGTCTCGAAGGTCTTGACCACTTCGGGCGCCTTCACGGCTTGCGCCATCGCCTCGCGCAGCCGCGTCATGATCGGCGCCGGCAGCGCGCTCTGTGCGAACAGTCCGGCCCAGATGTAGAACTCTACATCCCTGTAGCCGAGTTCCCTAAAGGTCGGCAGATCGGGGAAACTCGCGACACGTTCCGCGCCCCAGTTCGCCAGCACCCGCATCTTGCCGTCATCGACCTGCTGCTTCAGCGTTCCCGGCGCCGAGGCCAGCGCCTGCACCGTGCCGCTCAATAACGCCGTCAGCGCCGGACCGGCGCCGCGGAACGGCACATGCAGCAACTTGATGCCGGCGCTCGCCGCAAACATTTCCATTGCCACATGCAACGTGCCGTAGGGGCCGGACGAGCCATAGGGAATTTGTCCCGGACGCTTTTTGGCGTCGTCGACGAAATCCTGCAGCGTCTTCCACGGCGCCGAGGTCGGCACTGCCAGCAAGGTCGGATCGGCGAGCACGCGCGCGATCGGCGCGAACTGCGAGACTTCATACGCCACCGGCCGCTCGAACAGCCGGTCAGCCTCGGGCAGCACCGCCAGCGAGGACAGCGTCATCAACAATGTGTAGCCATCGGGTTCGGCACGCGCGGCCTGCGCATTGCCGACCGATCCACCGCCGCCACCGGCGCGGTTGTCGACGATGCAGGACTTGCCGAGGATCCGCTCCAGCGCCTGCGCCACCGGCCGCGCCGCCAGATCGGCCTGTCCGCCCGGCGGAAACGGCACGATCATGGTGATGTTGCGCGAGGGGTATGGACTTTGCGCGAAAGCCGGGTTCGAGAGCGCGGTCTGCGCGAGCGGCAGTGCTGCGGCGGCTTTGAGAAGGTCGCGGCGGTTCATCGGTGGTTCCCCCAGGTGATTTTGTTTTGGTTGTTGGGGGAGACTAGCCTGAACCCCGCAATGGGCAAAGGCGCTCTTCGTCGCCTTCGAAGAACCGGATTTGGCACTTCGCGGACGACGTTCGCGCCGCGCCACGGCGTCCGCGAACCCGCTTCTCCAATCGAGAGTTATGACCAACAACGCATTAACCAGTTGTTCGAATGACCAATCTCTTTCGATCGCTCGGCAAAAATCAGGCGACCATTGCGACTTCGCCGATTCTTGGGAGGTCCCAGCGTGAAGTCCATACACATGTCGAACGCGGATTAACATTTTTGGCACACTGTAGGTGTAGGAGAAATTGATACAACCAAGCAGGTTTGGCCGATGAACTTCCTGATGCGCGCAGCCTTCGTCCTCGGCGGCATTTTCGTCGGTATCAACCTGATCAATTATTACGTTCTCGGTAATAGCGGAGACTACCTGCCCGGCGGACCACGGATGGGCGAATGGAAAGAAGCCGCGGTACGCGAAAAGTGTTATCCCGCGCTCGAAAGTCCGGAGCGCGACAGCCTGCTGCCGAAGCCGGCGACGGACAACCATCGCATCGACTGGCGAGAACTCACCAAAGCAAGAGAGATGACGGCAGCGCTGAACTGCTACCTCGTCACCCAACCGAATGCCGTTTGCGAGCGGAACAACCGCGCCTACATCGTCGACTACATCGGCCGCTATTTCCTGCAATTCGATGAAATGATGAATACCGCCAAGCGATATGGCGAATCCGAGATGGCTACGGTGAGAAGCCTTTGGGATAGTCCTCGCAACCGGGCGATCAATGCCGCCCTGATGCAGAACGCCGGCAACGGCCGCCTGATCAAGGCCGATTTCGGCTGGACGGTCCCGGCGGCCATGAAGCCGATGCTCGATCGCTACAATGGCGCGCCGGATAACTGTTCCAAAGCATAGTTGCGGGGGGTCTAAAATTGCTTCGCCAGGTCCTTACTCTCATATTCGCGTTCGTCGGCGGCTTTCTCGTTGTCGGCGGCTGGATGTGGGGCCCGAAGATATCGAACGCAATCTCAGGCTTCGCATGGACGGGGCCGAGCCTTTCGCTGTTCGCTGACTCCAGCCGTATCGGCCGACCAGAGGTCGCACCGGTGGTGCGGTCCTGCATTTTTCGTGTCCTGGACATCGGTCCGGACGCCAACAAGATGGAGCCAAGCGCCGGGTATTTCATCCTGAAGGCCGGCACCATGCAGTCGAACATTTCCGCTCTGGCCGGCAAGCGGGAGGATCCGAGATCGGAATTCGGCACGGCTTCAGTCGCCCTGAAATGGGGACAGTTGGCCGAATGCATCTACGCTCAAGACGATCGCGAGCTTTGCGATCCCGACAACCGCGCGGCGATGGTGGAAGCCACCACGAAGTTCTTTGCTTCTGCAAAGCCAGGCCGACGCGTCTGGAATGGCGGCCGGCGCGGCGCGGACGATGGAGAACCTGAGCGACAAGTTGCTCAACGCACTGAAGAACCACCGAAGATATGGTACGCTGGTCGCCGCCGATTTCAGCAGTTTTGCAGCACCGGAGATACTGCGCGTCATGAACCAGGAGAAACAGAATCGCGATATCTGCAAGCGGTGATGCCGATGGCAGAGGCTCGGCCAGGCGTTCCGCCTTCGCGCGTTAAGCTACGGCGGACAAGTCGTGGGGCTGTCTGCTATCCAGCCTCGATAAGCACGCCCTACCGGTTTCGATTCTCCGCGGTGACCCGAAATTTTCCCCCAGCCAGCATGCCCGTGCAATACCACCAGGATCGTTGTCGGTCCCAGCCCAGGAACATTTTGGTTTCTACGCATTGCGCGTAGTCCCTGTGAGTGAGCGTGTCTTTGCAGGTTGCCGAGAAAACCGAGTAATAACCCGCCGATTCGCTGCATCCGACCCAAGGGTCCTTGCCGCGTTTGAAGCTTGATTCGCAACCATCGTTGCAACTGCTGGCCTCCCTCTCGAGCCGGGCAAGCTTCACCATGACGGGACCCTGCGCAGCCGACGGCGTCCCAGCCGCCGTTTGAGTGGATCGCGATGTCCGGCCCGCTCGGTGTGCCACCCGACCGGACCCCTGTGGCGTTACCTCCGTCCGTTGCGGCCTAGCCACTTGCCTCGGCGCGTCGACCGTGATGCTGGGAAGAGAGCTGCCGGTTTGCGACGCTGCCGGGCCGCTAAGGGCGCACAGCAATACGGCTGACAGGATCGCGACAGCCGAGGGCGCGACAAAGCCGGATGACAATCTCATGACCATATCCTCCTGCGAAGTCGAATTTCCCTTGCGCATGTGGGCACGACACCGACCAAGCTACCCCGAATTTCCGAATTAGGCCACTGCCGTGCACACCAAGCCGGCATCCGACAGCCACTTCCCAAGTTTCATACGCTGGCCGCCCTATCCCCGTCCCTTCCCCTTCAAAAACTTCTTCATCAAAAACTCCGCCAGCACCTCGACGCGCGCCGGGCGCGGGCCACCGGGCGGCGTCACCAGATGCACCGCGCCTTCCGGCTGCTTCCAGCCTTTCAGGATTACCTCGACTTCGCCAGACGCAATGGCATCGCCGACGATGAAGTTCGGCAGGTCGGCAATGCCGAGGCCGGCGATGACCGATGGCAGCACCGCTTCGCCGTTGTTGACGCGAAGCTGCCCCGCCGGGCGCACGCTGGCTTCTTCGCCTGACGCGTTGGTGTAGTGCCACGTACCGGCCGTGGAGAGGTAGGCGTAGCCGAAGCACTTGTGCTCGGCGAGATGCATCGGATGCGTCGGCCGGCCATGCTGCTTCAGGTACGAGGGCGCCGCGACCGTATAGCGCGGCATCGCACACAGCCGCCGCGCGATCAGCGAGGAATCCGGCAGCCGCGCGATGCGCAAGCCGGCATCGAACCCTTCGCCGATCAGGTCGACCGTCGCGTCGCTGAGGTGCAGGTCGATCGAGACCTCCGGGTACTTCTCAAGAAATTCCGGCAGGATCGGCGCCACCGCCTTGATCCCGAACGTCATGGGCACCGCGAGCCGCACCAGGCCGCGCGGCGCCATCGATTGCGACAGCGCCTCGTTCTCGACAGCCTCGCCGTCGGCCAGCAGCCGCGCCGCGCGTTCGGCCAGTCTTTGCCCGGCATCGGTCAGGGCCAGCCGCCGCGAGGTGCGGTTGAACAGCCGCGCCCCGAGCCGCTGCTCCAGCCGGCTGACGGCCTTCGACACCGTGGCCTTGGACAGCGCCAGTTCGGTCGCGGCCGACGCAAACGACCGCAATTCCACGACTTTCGCGAAGATCGCCAGGCCTTCGAAATCCGGAAGCTTGGACATATGGCGTCGCTCCAATGGTCATTTTTGGAAACAATGAGTTTCAATAGTTTCTATTTCTATACCACAGCGGGAGGCATATCCAATGGCCATCGGAATTCAGGAAACGGAGAAATCCAATGACCAAGAAACTCTCAGGCAAGGTTGCCCTCGTTACCGGCGGCTCGCGCGGCATCGGCGCCGCCAGCGCCCGCGCATTGGCCGATGAAGGCGCCGATGTTGCCATCAGCTATGTCGCCTCGCCCGACAAGGCCAATGCGGTCGTAGCCGAATTGAGGGCCAAGGGCGTCGAAGCCCGCGCCTACAAGGCCGACCAGGCATCGTCGGCCGAGGTCGAGCAACTGGTAAGGGACGTCGCGAAGCAATTCGGAAGGCTCGACATCCTCGTCAACAATGCCGGCGTGGTTGCCAGCGCATCGGTCGACGATGCCAATGCCGACACTGCCGCACTCGCCCGCCAGGAAGACATCAACGTTCACGGCGTGATCACCGCGATCCGTACGGCGTCGAAACTGATGGGTGACGGCGGGCGTATCGTCACCGTCGGCTCCGGTATCGCGACCCGCGCCTCGTTCCCCGGTCTCGCCGACTACGCCGCCTCCAAGGCTGCGATCGTCGGCTACACCAAGGGCGCCTCGCGCGACCTCGGGCCGCGCGGCATTACCGTGAACGTGTTGCAGCCGGGCTCGATCGACACCGACATGAACCCGAAGGACGGCGGCGATTTCGCCGAAGCCCAGCGCACGCAGCACGCGCTGCAACGCTATGGCACCGCGGAAGAGATCGCAGCCGGCGTCGTGTTCCTCACCAGTCCGCAGGCCTCGTTCGTGACCGGCACCGTGCTCAACGTCGATGGCGGCTTCGGCGCCTGATTCAAATCCCGATAGCCGGGCGCGCTGCGCCCGGCACCACCGCAAAACATTCAGCGAAGGAATATCCCATGATCGAACTCAGACCATTTTCAAAGCTTGGCGCCGCCGACCACGGCTGGCTGAAGGCAAAGCACCACTTCTCGTTCGGCAGCCACTACGACCCCGACAATATGGGCCACGGCTCGTTGCGGGTGTGGAACGACGACGAGATCGCGCCGAACACCGGCTTTCCCGCCCATCCCCACGCCAACATGGAAATCATCACCTATGTCCGCGAAGGCGCGATCACGCACCAGGACAGCCTTGGCAACAAGGGCCGCACCGAAGCGGGCGACGTCCAGGTGATGAGCGCCGGCAGCGGCATTCGTCATTCCGAGTACAATCTGGAGGCGACCAAGACGCGGATTTTCCAGATCTGGATCGAGCCCGACACCAGAGGCGGCCAGCCGACCTGGGGCGCAAAACCGTTTCCGAAGTCGGATCGTTCCGGCAAGCTCGTCACCATCGCCAGCGGCATTGCCGGCGACAACGACGCCCTGCCGATCCGCGCCAATGCGCGGGTGCTCGCCACCACGCTGAAGGCCGGCGAGAGCGCGGAATACGACGCCGCCACAGCGCGCCACCTCTATCTGGTGCCGGCGGCCGGCAGCGTCGAAGTCAACGGCGTGCGCGTCAACGCCCGCGACGGCGCCGCGATCCGCGATGAAGCGAAAGCTGACGATTACGGCGCTGGAAGACTCCGAATTGGTGCTGGTCGACGCGGCGTAAGGCAAGAAAGCAATCAGAAAACGAAACCGTCTTGGCCGGGCTTGACCCGGCCATCCATCCGCTTCGCAAAACTCTTCGGAAGCGCGATGGATTGCCGGGTCAAGCCCGGCAATGACACCTCAACAATCAACAACACATCCGCAAACTCAAAGGAAAGCCATCATGGCCAAAGTACTCGTGCTCTATTACTCCGCATACGGTCACCTCGAGACGATGGCGAATGCCGTCGCCGAAGGCGCGCGCGAAGCGGGCGCAACCGTCGATATCAAACGCGTGCCCGAACTGGTGCCGGCCGATGTCGCCAAGGCATCGTATTACAAGGTCGACCAAACAGCTCCGATCGCGAAGATCGAGGATCTCGCGAATTACGACGCCATCATCGTCGGCACCGGTACCCGCTTCGGCCGTATGGCCTCGCAGATGGCGAATTTCCTCGACCAGGCCGGCGGCCTCTGGGCCAAGGGCGCCCTGCACGGCAAGGTCGGCGGCGCGTTTACCGCGAGCGCCACCCAGCATGGCGGCCAGGAAACCACGCTGTTTTCGATCATCACCAACCTCCTGCACTTCGGCATGACGATCGTCGGCCTCAACTATGGTTTCGCCGGCCAGATGAAGCTCGATGAAGTCACCGGCGGCGCGCCCTATGGCGCCACCACCATCACCGGCGGCGACGGCAGCCGCCAGCCGAGCGCAAACGAACTCGCCGGCGCGCGCTATCAGGGGCGCGTGATCGCGGAGACCGCGAAAAAACTGCACGGCTGACGCGAATTGGGCGGCACGCTCCTCGAGCGATGCCGCCCGCTTCGATTTTGCGGCCCCGGACCAAACCGTGATACGCCTTCACGATCAGCACGCACGGAGTTCCGCCATGAGCAACATTTCAAAAACCCCGTGGCCGGAACTGCCGACCGCGGCGTGGCGTGACACCTATGCGACGGTGCAGCTCTGGACCCAGATCGTCGGCAAGATCCGGCTGACCAAGTCTCCCTGGCTCAATCACTCCTGGCATGTCACGCTCTACGTCACCCCGCGCGGATTGACGACCTCGCCGATTCCGGACGGCGCGCGAACGTTCCAGATCGATTTCGATTTCATCGACCACGCCTTGCGTATCTCGACCAGCGACGGTGCCATCAGGCAGTTCGCGCTATCAGGACATTCCGTCGCCAGCTTTTACGCGGCCATACTCGCGGCGCTTGCCGAACTCGGCATTACTGTCGCCATCGACGAGATGCCGAACGAATTGCCGGAGCCGGTACGGTTCTCAGTGGACACCACGCATGCGTCCTACGATCCCGACGCGGTGCGGCGCTTCCTGCAGATCCTCGTGAACTGCGACCGCGTGTTCAAGCAGTTCCGCACGGGTTTCCTCGGCAAAGCGAGCCCGGTGCATTTCTTCTGGGGCAGCTTTGATCTCGCGGTAACGCGCTTCTCGGGCCGCCGCGCGCCGCGCCATCCCGGCGGCGTGCCCAACCTGCCCGATACGGTTGCGTGCGAAGCCTATTCGCATGAAGTGAGCAGCGCCGGCTTCTGGCCGGGCAGCGGCGCCATCGATTATCCCGCGTTCTATTCCTATGCCTATCCGGAGCCCGCGGGTTTTCGCACGACGAAGGTAAAGCCCGATGCCGCGTTCTTCGGTGAAGCGGCCGGTGAATTTTTGCTACCCTATGATGCCGTGCGCACGGCAGCCGATCCCGACAAGGCGCTGCTCGATTTCCTGCAAAGCACGTATGAAGCCGCAGCGATTGCCGCAAAGTGGGATCGCGAAGCGCTGGAATGCGACCAGGGCCAGCCGGGCGTGGTGCGGCAGATATAGTAACGACCTTAATGCCGCCGCTGCGGCTTGACCACTGTCTGCTTTATTTCTGCGCCACAGTCGGAGCATTCATAGGTGAAGTCGATCTTCGCCATGCTCCAATGCGGCTCGACGTCGCGCACGAACATTGGAAGTCCGACGCAGCTCGGGCAGATGATGAAAGCGGGCTCGATGTCGTCGTGATGATGGATATAGGCTGGCATGTCGGAACTCCCCACGGAAGCATTCAACAGTAACCCTTGACCCGAATCACAGCATACGCCCCGGTCGAAAATCCGATCATGAACTCTGGCGAACACAGGAAGAACGACCGCACAATCCTGGCTTGTGTGACCGATTTGCACGACCGTGTCCGTGCGGCCACAAGGTGTTAATTCTCGTTTACGAATTGCAGGCCTCGTGCGTGAAAGCCCATCGGCCGGCGGCACGCACCGAAGGGCTCAGATCGAATTAACGGTGTCGGATGAGATCTGCCCGCGCACGTTGTCACTATGGCCGAAACATGATTTGTTGCTTTTTTGTCGCACCCACAAACGTCGAACCGATCGTAGGCGCGGACTCGTGCACGGCAACATATTGCTCTTATCGCAGCGCCGGATTTCCGATCTGGTCGCGTTTTGCCTCGCTTACGAGTTCGAGGATACGTTCCAGTCCGTCACCGGCGCCGAGCGAATAGACGCGACCAACCTGCCCTCCATCGAGTTCTCGCGGCGCGCCTACAAGCTGGCGCGGATGGCGACCGGATCGTCACGCACCGCGCTTCGCCTTGCGCCGCCACCGCGAAGCAACGTGGCGCTCGCGCGCGATTACGAACTGTTCTTTCCGGTCTTCAGCAACGCCTTCGAACTGTATTCGCTGGCGACAATTCCGAACTGGCGCCAGCGCTGCCGCAAGGCCGCCTGCTTCATCACCGAGGTCTGGACCGACCAACTGCCGGAATATCTGCTCGAGCTGCTGTCGGAGTTCGACCATATCTTTCTTGGCCTCCGTCACTGCGTCGACGACGTCGCGCGCATCACCGGCCGACCCTGCAGCTACCTTCCGCTCGCGACCGACGTGTTGCGTTTCGCGCCGGCAACGCTCGATCAGCCGCGCCCGATCGAGGTCTGCAATATCGGCCGCCGCTCACCGGTGACGCATCAGGCGCTGCTGGCGGACGCCGCGCGGCGCAACTGCTTCTACTATTACGACACAGTGGCCGCGAGCGGCTCCGACCTGAAGCAGCGCACGTTCCGCGTCGACAACCCGCAAGAGCATCGCCGGATGCTGGCGACGATCCTCAAGCACAGCCGCTACTTCATCGCCAATCGCAGCCACGTCAACAATCCCGAATTCACCGCCGGCCGCGACGAGATCTCCGCGCGTTTTTACGAAGGTGTCGCCGCGGGCACGGCGATGATCGGCGAGGCGCCGCGCACCGATGAATTCAAGCGGCAGTTCGATTGGCCGGACGCGGTGATTCACCTGCCCTTCGACTCCCCCGACATTGCCGACATCCTGGCGGACCTGAACCGCGACCCGGCGCGGCTGCAGACGGTTCGCGCCGGGAATGTTCGGGAGGCCGCGCTCCGGCACGACTGGCTGCATCGGATCCGGATCGTGTTCGATGTCCTCGGCCTGGCGCCGACCGAGAGCATGCAGGCCCGCGCCGACCGGCTCGGCCAGATCGCCTCGCAGGCATAACGAGACAGTCCTTCCCGTCCCGATCACGACAACCTGCCGCGGCCGGTATTCGATGCCGGACCTGCGCGGCGTTTCATCCGCGTTTACATTGCGTTAGCGATCAGAAAGTTAATGAACTCTCGAAACATATGGTTAACGAATTCATGGAATTGTGGAGCAACGGACGGCCTGCTGATTACTTCCGGTGACAGCCCCAATTTCCGGGACTGACACAGCCTGAACGTCCAAGTGTTTCGGATACCGACGAGCTCACGGCAACAAGGCTTATGGCCTCGCTCGGATCCGATGGTGGTTGTACGTTGAGGTTCACCGTGAAGCGAAATTTGTACAGTGGTGGTCGCCGCAGATCGGGCCCCGAGGCTGGCACGCCGCAAGGGTGGACCGGGCCGTCCGGGGCAGCGCGCTATCGGCCGGGACCACAGCGCAATGGCGCACTCTCCGGGAACGACGGCGATCTCGACGATCAGGCGTTCGATTCCCCCATCGCCGAGACCAGCGACGACGACGCCGAGCGGCGTCAGAAATCCGAGCTCAAGCGTCTCCGCGAAGAAGTGCTCGACATCGCGCGCGAGCTGAAAACGATGCAACGTCACGAGTCCGGCCGTTCCGACGCCGCGGACCTCGTGGGCAGGCCGGTTCGCCCGAACATCGCGCGCGAGACAGCCGCCAGGGCGAAGCCGTCAGGCATGTCCCGCAGCGCCAAGTTCGCCACCAGCACCAAACCAAAATTCCGCGTACCCTCTACCGCTCGCGATGTGCCTGATGACCCGGCGCAGGCGTTCGGCGGCCTGGCGCCCCGTGAATTCGGCCGCCGCCCCGCCGAGACGCGACCGCCCCTTCCCGGCAGCAAGCGCCCGCCGTCCATCGATCCGGCCGCCAAGGCGGCACCTGCGACGCGTCGTTGCGCCGCCGCCGATCCGCCCCGGCGAGCCTTTGCGGCACGCACCGGCGAAACCGAAGGCTCCGCCCGCGCGGATCCGCTCCCGTGGCTTGAGCCTCGCCACCAAGGCCGCGTTGCTGGCGGTATTGATGGTCACTGGCACCGGCCTGATCACCATGAAGCTGTGGGGCGAGATGCCCTGGCTGGCCCCTGCGCGCCAGAAAGTCGCTGACATGATGGTCCACGTTTCCTGGCCGGTGTCGAAGACGAAGGTCATGCAACAGGCGGAACAGGACCTCACGGCATCCATTCGGCCGATACCGTCAACCTTCCCGTTCGTGCCCCCCGACACCTACGGCGTCTATGCCGTCAGCGACGGACAACTGACGCCGCTCGAGCCGTTGCCGATCCGGGTCCCCGATGCACGGGTGTCGATTTCAAGCACGATCTCGAAGCCGGCGCCGGCACCGCTTGCGAACGGCCACCTGACCTTCGTGGTCTATCATCGTGAACTGGCCACCAGCGTTCCCGAAAGTGCGTCGGTGCGCATCGTCGCCAAGGTCATGCAGGCCACGGCTTTCGCCGGCGGCAAGCCGAAGTCGACCGCGGTCGAGGATACCTGGGCGGTGCGCGGTGGAGCGGTCGATCTGCGGATTGCGCCGGTTGCCGCGAACCGGGAAATGATCGTGATCCGGCCGGCCGATCCGGATTTCACGCTGTCTCCGGGCCGCTACGTCCTGATGTTCAAGAACCAGGCGTATGATTTTAGCGTCGCCGGAACGGTCACCGACACCGCGCAATGCCTGGAGCGGTCCGACCTGCAGGACCGGTCGGTATTTTCGGAATGCCGCGAACTGCCGGCGCAGCCGATCAGCTTCTAGAGTCGCGACCGAACGCGCGTCACGCCTTCAATTGATTGAGGGCGTTCGCATTGATCTGCGCCGCGGAAGGTGCAGCGTTGATCCTGCGCCAGATCAGCAATCCGGCGCTGCCACCGATCAGGCAGATGACGGCCAACACCATCTCGCCGGTCCTCAAGCCACCCCTCACGAACACATAGGGCAACAGGCCCAGGCCAACCCAGAACAGCTTTTGCCACTGATAGCTGTCATGCAGCTTGGCGATCTGGCGACGATCGGACCAGATCTTCTTCGCCTCGGCTGAAAACGGCAGGACTTTTCGCAGCACGGCCGGACCTACCCGCAGCCCGATCAGTAACGCGAGGAACAGGACCAGGTCGATCCAGATCCGATCATGATCGCCGGACAGCGCGCTGAAAACCGGCGGGATGCACAGGCCAAGCGTCATGCGGGAAACCGCAGCCGATGGGCCGCTGTCGAGTTCGACAAGATATCGTTCGAGTTGCTGCATCGTAATGCCTTGATCAGGAACTAACGGGTGAACGAACGGCACGAAAGTCGCGCAGTACGGAAAATGCGAGGTGCAAGGGATCGGTGACCCTGAAGGCACCGACCACCACTGCAAGGTAAGCCGCGAGACAAACCATGGTGGACACGAAAACGCGGACGAACTGGGATAGCTCGCCGAGAAACTCCAGCTGCACCACAAACCCCACGGCGACGGCGACGAGTGCCGCGACTGTCTGGGGACCGACGGCCTGCAGCACGTCCTTTGTTCCGATGCCGACCGGGCGCCCGGCATAGACCAGAGCCGGGACGAACAAGGCAAACATCGCAACCGTATAGGCGATGGCGACGCCGGTGACGCCGAACGGCAAGCCGGCCGCCAGTGCCAGCAACTGGAACACGGCGCTGAAGGCGCCCCACCACATCCAGCGATCGGAGCGTCCGGACGCCACGTGGATCCAGCCCATCGTGCGTTCGACGCCATGGGCGATCCCGCGCACGGCAAAGATGCACAGCAGGGGACCCGCAGGCGCCCATTTCTGGCCCAGCAACAGCACCACGAAATCCTGTCCGGTCACCGCGAGAATCGCGAAGGCCGGCGCGGAGAAGAAGCTGAGCGACGACAGCGCCGTGGTCCAGGAACGCTTGAGTTCATCGATATCGCTGCGGAGTTTGCTGAGACTTGAGGCCGCGATATTGTGCAGCGGTTCGGTGAGGATGCTGAGCAAATTGGCGTAGATCGTGAACGCGTTCTGGAAATAGCCGAGCGGGCCCGCGCCCAGGAAATAGCCGATCGCAATTCGGTCCGCTGATTTCGCGAGGTAGTCCGTCATGGTGAAACCGGTGACGCCCAATCCGAAGCCGACCAGTTCCTTCACGTCCGACGAGAAGCGTGGCCGCCCAGGCACCCAGCCACAGCTCATCCATACGAACACGACCGTCAGGCTCGCCGTCACGACCGGCTTGGCAACCAGCGACCAGTAGCCCCAGCCCGTCAGCGCCATGGCGACACTGACGATGCTGCCGATCAGATTGGTGGAAATGTCGATCATCGCGATGTGACGGAACTGCATCGCCCTGCGCATCAACGCGTAGTGCTGAGTCGACAGCGCCGTCAGCACAAAGGTGGCGGACAACACCAGCGCAATGCCGGTCAAGGACGGCTCGCCAAAGAAGGCCGCCACGGCACCGCTGCCCCCGACCAGCAGAACGGTCAGGACGAGGCTGATCGCGATGTTCAGCCAGAACAGCGCGCTGATGTCGGCCTGGGTGATATGGGTCTTTTGCGTCGACGCTTCGCTGGTGCCGAGATCGATCAGCATCGGCGCGAAACCAACCAGCGCCACCACCATGGCGACAAGGCCGAAGTCGTGCGGATTGAGCACGCGCGCCAGCAGGATCGTCGAAGCCAGCTGGACAAAGATATTCGCGCCGCGCGCGGCGATGAAGATCACGCCGCTGTGCAGCGACGCGCGGCCAAGGCCCGCATAGGCCTTGTTTTCCGCAAAATACTTGTCGCCAGGCTTGGACAAAACCGTCATTCCTTGCAGTGTCGCGGTCAATCCGCCTTGACCGCGGTTTTCGGCACCCGCTCCAGCCAGATCTCGCGCCAATAGGGATAGATCGCGCGCGGACAGAAGCGGCGGCAGATCGCATAACGCGCTTCGCAGACGGCATCCTTGAGAATGATCGCATCGGTCTTGAACCGGATCATCTTGCCGGACGCCTCGTCGATGATCTGCTTCTGCCGGCGCTCTACTTCATATTCGCGCTCGGTAAACGGCACCATCTCGGCATCGAAATACAGGCCGCGGTTCCGATAGGTGGAATCCAGCGTCTTCAGGATGTCCTTGTAGGGTTTTACGCGGACTTTCTCGCCTACCTCGAGATCGAGCGTTGCGCGCGGCACCGGAGTTCCCTTCGGAACGCCGTACGGCCGTATCGGATACGGCACGCCACCGATCGCGCGCTGGAATTGATCGTAGACCCAGCGCATCGCAGATCCGACGCCGACGCCGGCTTCAGCGACCGTCCGGTACATCGAATACAGCAGGCCAACGACCAGCTCCGACAAGCGCACATTGCCCGAGGTGTAGTCTTCCACGTATTGACGGACGTCCCACCACGGCAACGCCTGGGTGGCGAACTTGATCTGGGTGTTCTGGCAGACATAGAGCTGATCGGTCTCGCCGTCAGCCATCGGCACCCTGATCGACGAATGCAGAACTTCCTCGGTACATCCGGCGTTGCCGGACGGAGCGACCGGCGGCGCCGCTGCGTCAGCCTTTGCCGGCTCCGGGCTGATCGGTTTGAGCCACGCTTCCTTCCAGAAAATCAGACATCCGGCCTCGCAGCCGTCATGCGCGGCGCCGTTGCAACGCAGGTTCGACAGATGAACGGTATTGGCCATCTTGCGGCCGCCGATGCCAAGCGCGGGATCGCAGGTCTTGTGCGCCCGCTTGCCGACCTTCACCCGGGCGCCGCAATATTTGAGCATCTCAGGCATGAACGGCAATTCGTCGAGCCGCCCGTTGGCGTCGAGCGTCGCGAGAATTTCTTCCTTGGAGCGGACCTGGACCCACTCGTTGGCGTGAACCTGCGGGTTATGCTCGTTACACATCGCTATCTACTCGAATAAAATTTGTTAAGTCTCGATCGGCACCGCATCAGCGCGAACTCGCGCCGCACTTCAAATCAAAGCCAGCTTGCGTCCGAAAAATGCTTCGGCATAACGCTCCGGCGCACAGCATTCCATGCCCCTGATCCGCGCCAGTCCGCGAAATGTCTCGTCGTCGAACCACTTCTTGGAACGCTGGCTGCCGAAATGCGAAATCAACAGCTCGATCTTGCGCTTCAGCGCGGCGGCGGAAACCGGCATGTAGACGTTAGGCTGCCCGATATCGCCGTCCCACTTCGGAATTTCATATTCGAGGATCTGATGATCCCGGAACGTATTCCACGTCAGCTGGCAGACCTTGCGATGGTCCTGGTGCGCGTCGTCCTTCCGGTGCGTCAGGATCAGGTCCGGATCGACCCGAAGCTTCAGCGCCTCGAACCACTGCTTGATCACTTCGCCCTGCTCGGGGAAAAAGCCGTCACGAAACGACATCACCTCGACCTGCGCGCTGGCGGCCCTGGCCAGAAAGTCGGCCGCGGATTTTTTCGCCTCTTCGTCGCGGACGCCGCCGCCACTCAGCACGCACCAGTGCACGTCGAGCTGCACGCCACGTTCGATCAAGCTCAGCAGCGTTGCGCCGGCGCCGATTTCAATATCGTCCGAATGCGCTCCCAGACAGAGAACCGAGAGACGCTCGCCCGGCTTGGCAAGCTGCAGCCCCTTCATCACGCGGCCTTGATATCGGCAGAACCTGCTGAATGCGCCAGGGCGTATCGCCACGCTCCACCATGTCTTCGAGAACCTGGCGGTCGCGCAGCGTATCCATCGCGCGCCAGAAACCTTCATACTTGTAGGCCATCAGGTGTCCGCCCTCGATCAGGCGGTTGAACGGCTCCAGCACGAGTTCTTCGCCGTCCTGGATGAAGTCGAAGATTTCCTTGCGGAAGATGAAGAAGCCACCGTTGATCCAGATATCGGATTCCTGGCTCGAGCGAATCCGCTGCACCGAGCCGTCTTCGTCGAACTCGGTCAGGTGGAAGCTGATCGGCGGATGGATCGCGATGAAGCAGGCGATCTTGCCGCTGGCCTTGAACTTCTCGATCATCTCCGGCAGCGGCGCATCGGTCAGGCCGTCGCTGTAGTTGGCGAGGAAAATCTCCTCGTCCTTGACCAGATGTTTCACCGCCATCAGGCGTTCGCCGATGTTGCGCCAGGTGCCGGTATCCACCAGCGAGACGCGCCAGTCCGGCGGCCGGTCGCCGAGGATCTCGACCTTCTTGCCGAACTCCGAAATCGACGCAGTCGCTGTTGGCGGTCTGCCGGTAGTTCAGGAAGTAGTCCTTGATGACGTTGGCCTTGTAGCCGAGGCAGAGGATGAAATCGTCATGCCCGTACTGGCTGTAATACTGCATGACGTGGCACATGATCGGCTGATGTCCGACCGGCACCATCGGCTTCGGAATGCTTTCGGAATATTCGCGAATGCGGGTACCGAGCCCGCCGCAGAAAAGGACGACCTTCATTTCGAAAGCTCCTTGGGAAGATCTTTGGGATCGATGACGTGAACGCTCGGGATCGGCACGATGAACTTGCAGCCCCAGTCGCCGACATGGCGCATCTGGGCGACGATCTCGTTCTTCAGGTTCCAGGGCAGGATGAACAGATAGTCCGGCTTGACCTCGTCGATGACCTCGACCGGGTAGATCGGAATGTGCATGCCCGGCGTATGACGGCCGTGCTTGTAGGGGTTGCGATCGACGGTGAAGTCGAGGAAGTCGGTGCCGATGCCGCAATAGTTCAGCAGCGTGTTGCCCTTGCCCGGCGCGCCGTAGCCACAGATGCGCTTGCCCTTTGCCTTGCACTCGATCAGGAACGACAGCAGCTTGCGCTTGGTGTCGTGCACCCCTGCGGCGAAGCGCGCGTAGGTCGCGATGTCCTCGAAACCGATCTTGCGCTCGTGGCGCCAGCAGCGCGGTGACCTTCAGCGATACCGACTGCGCGGCGTCTGGCGCGGCAGAGATAGACCCGCAGCGATCCGCCATGGGTGCCGATCTCCTCGACGTCGAACACCTTGAGGCCGTGCCGCTTCGCCATGCGGTCGATCGTGACCAGCGAGAAGTACGAGAAGTGCTCGTGATAGATGGTGTCGAACTGGTTCTCGTCGATGAGCTTCTCGAGGTGCGGAAACTCGAGCGTGATCACGCCCTGCGGCGCCAGCAGATGCGCCATGCCCGCGGTGAAGTCGTTGAGATCCGGCACCTGCGCCAGCACGTTGTTGCCGATGATCAGGTCGGCGGTCTTGCCTTCGGACGCCAGCTGCTGGGCAAGCTTGAGACCGAAGAACTCGACCAGCGTCGGGATGTTCTTCTTGCGCGCGACTTCGGCGACGTTGGCGGCCGGCTCGATGCCGAGTGACGGGCACGCCGAGCGGCAGGAAGTGCTGCAGCAGGTAGCCGTCGTTGCTGGCGATCTCGAACACCCGGCTGTTGGCGCCGAGCGCCAGACGCGGCCTTGATCATTTCGCAGTAGCGCCGCGCATGCTCGACCCACGAGGTCGAGTAGGACGAGAAGTAGGCGTACTCGGTGAAGATATGTTCGGGCTGGACGTATTCCTTCAGCTGCACCAGGAAGCAGCTGTCGCACACCAGCACGTGCAGCGGATAGAACGGCTCCATCGCATCGAGTCTGCTCGGCCGTCAGGAAGCTCTCGCACAGCGGAGACATTCCGAGGTCCATGAAGCTGGTGCTGAGATCCTTGTCGCACAGCCGGCAACGACCGTGTGTGGTTTTCGACGCGATCATTTGTGAGAAGGAATGTGCGTTCATGGGCCTATGCTTCGCAATTGGAAATGGCTGCTCGAACGAGGACTACGTTCAGTCAGCATCATCTATTGCATAAGGCCGTGCGATTTAAAGCGTTGTACCGTATTATGGTAAAATTCGAAGCAGTTACCTATATTTAAGCCGACATCTGTTAGCGTGGCGGCTGGTCAATTCCGGGACAGTTGGGACAGCGAAAAATCATGCGGTTCGAAGCGATCGACCTCGATGGCGCGTGGCTCGTTCATCCGGAGCAAATGCAGGATAGCCGCGGCTATTTTGTGCGCACCTTTTGCATCAACGAGTTCCGTGAACACGGCCTCGAGACCGAACTTTCCGCAGCACAGCGTGTCCTCGTCGTTCAAAAAAGGGACAGTTCGCGGCATGCACTTTCAGCGCGCTCCTCACGGCGAAGTGAAGCTGGTGCGCTGCCTCAGCGGCTCGATCTGGGACGTCATCATCGACATCCGGCCGGAGTCGCCGACGTTTCGGCAATCGCGCGGCTTCGAACTGTCCGGCGAAAATGGTTTGCAGCTCTATATCCCCAGGGGTTTTGCCCATGGCTTCCAGACGCTGCAGGACGAGACCCGGGTTAACTATCTGATCTCGGAATTTCACGCGCCCGGCGCCGCCGCCGGCATTCGCTACAACGACCCGGCCTTTGACGTTAAGTGGCCGCTGCCGGTAACGACGATTGCGGAAAAGGATCTGCTCTGGCCGGATTTCAAGGCGTGAGCTGATCCGCGCGCCGTTCTCAGACGGGCTTCAGCAGCCCGTGATCGCCAAGCAATTGTGCGGTCCGCTGCACGACTGCGAACGGCAGCTTGGCGCGCTCGGCAATATCCAGCAACGAATTCGTACCGTCGGACTGATTGAGGATCCAGAGCATCGCCATGTTGGCAGCGGCGGCATCCTTGTCGCCGCCGATCGCGCCATAGAGCCCGCGCTTGCCAAGCTGCGGCTCGCCCTTCGGGTGCGTATTAACGAAGGTGCCGTTGCCTTCGATCGCGCCGATGGCGTCGTTGATGAGCCGGTATGAATCGCTCAATGCTTCGGGCCGGATGAAATCGAGATTGTCCGCCGAGGTATGATATTCGGGAATGGCGCCGAACTTGCTGCGCGAAAACATCGCAACCGGCAGGTTGAAGCCCGGCGAGCAGTATTGCCGCTCGTCATAACCGTACGGCGAAAACTCCTCGATCACCGGCGACAAGCCCGAGTGAGCCAGCGACTGGATCATGGCCCGGTCGATCTCGGTATTGCCGCGCCGGCTTTTCTTGAAGGTCGGGACCGCCACGATCTCCGACGCATCGAAACCACCAGCCCATGCTTGATGCGATGGGCATTATCCTCGTTGCGGGCGAGCCAGGTGATGGCGCCGATCGTGCCCGGCGCGAACAGGAAGCGATAGCTGTAGCGGGTTCGCAAGCCCGCCGATGCGCTTGGCGAGGTGCGTCAGCAGCGCGATGCCCGAGCAATTGTCGTTCGCGAGCGAGGGATGGCAGACGTGGGCGGAGAGCAGAAACTCGTCCTCGGTCTCGCCCTTGTGGAAATATTCGCCATAGCGTGAGATGGCCGTTCTCCAGGCTGGAGTCGATCGAGACTTCGTAGGTCTCGTCGCGCAGCGCCTCGAACTGCCGGTGGGGCATGCAGAAGGCCCAGTTCTCCGCGTAGTAGGACGTCCGATAGGGGATCAAGTCCGGCTGATCCGGCAGCGTATAGATGTGCTTCTTCAGTTCGGCGAGCGACATGCGCCGCTGCACCGGCACGCTGTAGCTCATGACATGCAGGTTGGATCGGTTGAAATCGACGATCTTTTCGCCGCGTTCGTTCTTGATCCAGGCGTCGCGAATGTTCCATTCGCGCGGAATGGTCCAGTCGAGAACCTGGCGTTCCCGTGGGAACTTCATGGATCTGGAGGGGAATATGCGCGCCGACTTCGCGCAATGTCTGCCGGACGCCGTTGCCGGTTATGCTCCGGCAGAACGGAAAAATCTTTGCGGCGAGCGCAAAGATTTCCGTGCCGACATCGTCGATGAGAGGTTTGTCCAGAGACATCCCGCTCCTTTCATGGGACGAACGGCCCCGCGCCTGGCCTCAGGAACCGGCCAGCAGGGGCGCGGTGCCCGAAGCGGCCAAAGTCCTGTTTCCGCTCGTACGGTGACGCAGATCGGTTTCGAGAATTCCGTCGGCCAGCAGCTTGTTGATGTGTCCGATGCGCTGGTAGCGCGGGCCTTCGAAGTCTTCCAGCGTGATCGCTGAGGCACGATACGCCTTGTAGAGCTGCTCGGCACCCTTCTTCGCATCCCACTGCGGCTTGAAGTTCGGCAGCCGGGTTTTGATCTTCTCGAAGCTGACGCGATACGAACGGGTATCCGGACCGGCGCCGTCGGCGAAATCGACCTCGCAGCCGGGCACGACGTCGGCGACGATCTTGGCGAGATCGCGGATCTGGTAGTTGTGGGCGGTCTGGCCGACGTTGAACGCTTCGTTGAACACGGCATCTGCGGGCGCTTCGAGGGCGGCAATGAACGCGCGCGAAATATCCTCGATATGCACGATCGGACGCCACGGCGTGCCATCCGACTTCATGTGGATCTTCTTGGTGGTGATCGCCCAGGCGACGAGATTGTTCAGCACCACGTCGAACCGCAACCGCGGCGACACGCCATAGGCCGTCGCCGGGCGCAGATAGACCGGGCAGAAACCGTCGCCGGCGAGCTGCGCGATGCCGCGCTCGGAAGCGACCTTGGATTCGCCGTACGCCGTCACCGGGTTGAGCGCGCCGGTCTCGTCGATCATGCCTTCGCCCGACTTGCCGTAGTTGCTGCAGGACGAGGCGAACACGAAGCGGCTGACGCCGGCCTTCTTGGCGAGTTCCGCGATCCGCACGCTGGCGCGGTGATTGATGTCGTCGGTCAGGCCCGGCTTGAGGTTGCCGAGCGGATCGTTGGAGAGCGCCGCGAGATGGATGACGGCATCGATGCCGCTGAAATCGGTGAGCTCGACGTCGCGGGTATCCTTCAGGATGGTCGGCACATCGCTGATGACGCCGCCCTGCGGGAACGTGCAGCGCTCATAGAGATCGCTGTCGAGGCCGATCACTTCGTGCCCGGCCTGCAGCAGCATGGGCGTCATCACCGAACCGATGTAGCCGAGATGTCCAGTCAGCAAAACGCGCATTGTTCACATACCCTGTTGTTTGGCGTCGATAATTTGAATGACGGTGTACACGATTTGGCATCGGCAATTCACGCGCTTCGATGAAACCGTAGTTAATCCAACGTCGTATCCGGTTCCGGATGTCCGGCGTTAAGGTTTACGAACGGACAGTGCTCGTCGCGTTCACCACATCGCGAACTGCGTCATCCGGTTCCGGGCCGACATCCGTCGCATCACCGCGCCCGGTATTCTCCGAATGGTGTGCTGAACCCGGTAATGAGCCGTCGAGCGCACGACATCGAAGCGGTTGGCCACCTCGCCGCCGAACGCGACCATGAACCGGTACCGGGCATCGTTGGCGATGCCGCCATCGAAATCAAAGCAGAGGCCGAGCGAATGGGCAAGCTCGATGCCGGTCCAGAGCAGCAGGCTGACCGCGCCGGGATGCGCCACGTTCTTGTCGCGCGTCGAAAGGAAGTAATGGACGTATTTGTCGTCCCAGACAAAGAACACCTTGGCGTGGGTGACACCGTCCTGCATCGACCGCCGCGACGATCTTGCATTGCTGGCGGGCGCTGGCCGCCGCAAAGGCAGGCGCCAGCAAAGAAAGATCGAAGTAGGATTCCGCGCCGTCGAGATTGGCCTCGTAGAAGCTGGCAAACCGGCTCACATCGTCGATCTGGCAAACCGTCAGGCGTTCGCGGGCGCGGCGAATGATATTCTTGGTCTTGTCGCGCAGGCCTGCCCACAAAGGATCGATGGACTGGCTCCTGCAATCCAGCAGAAAGGTCGGATGCACCTTGACGTCGTAGCCCGCGGCCAGAAATGGCGCGAGATCGCCAAAGCCGGCGTCCAGCGTCATTTCGACATGATCGTGCCCGGCAATCTGCTTCAACAATTCGGTGATGATCGAATGGGTCGACCGGATGCGCGTCTCGGTCTTGCCGGACTGCGGCGCCACGACGGGACCGAGAAAGCGCGTGATCTGCGGCATCTCGCAGATCTTCGCGTTGCCTTCGCAGCGTTCGACAAATCGAAGCGATCCCGGCCACGCGGCCGCCGCGATGACACGTCACCTCGCGCCAGCGTCCGGGCGCCAGCGCATCGAGCCACCAATCTTCATGGAAAATGGATTTCCGCATCAGATCGCGAGCCAGACCGATCGACGAACATGACAGGCCAAAGCTCGCGCAAATCTACCGTCTCCACACAAGACGGGCTTGCCGCAAGTCGTCATCAGCTGTGGCCCCAAGCGTTTCATGTTTTTTGTTGTTGCCGAACACAAGCCTGTTGATAGCTCGCGTGACCTTACCTGTTGACGCGACGCATCGACGCAAGCGACATTTTCGGTGGTGTAGCACCCCTATAACAACTGCTTTACCGTTGTTAAGATTAACAGGCTCCGCTGCTTGGCGCGCCGTGATGCCTGCCGATGGTAACAATTCGATCAACGTTTCGAAACGGAATCCGATGGATTCCAGTGCAAACGTCATGTGCATCGCCGGAACTCACGGCTGCACAAACGGCGTCCCGGCGTCGTAGCGCGCCTTGGCCGGCAGCACGTGGAGCTTGGTCGCGCCCGCCGGGTCGACCCACGGCCAGGTGTAGCCGCGCCCGGCGTTGAAGAAGGCCGGCTTCCCGGTCAGATACAGCGAGTCCGGCAGCGTGTGATCGGCGATGGCCGGATCCCATTTCACCGAGTTGGTGAGGTAGTCGAAGTTGCCGTGGCGGATGCGCGGTGGCGGATACCTTGGCGTCGGTCGGATAGGGACTGACCGCGTCCCAGCCCAGCATCCAGATGCCCGGCTTGCCGCCGGAAAAACTGGTTTCGTAGACCCATCCATCCATTTGTCCCGGGGGCGCCGAGCACGTTGCCGAGCGAAGGTCATCCAGTAGGAATAGGCCATCAGGCCGGCCGCGCGTTGCGGCCCGTTGCGGGATTGGGTGGCGTCGTCGATTCTGCTCCGCCGGCCTGGTTGTCGAACGGCGCCCGGATGCCGCGCAGCTGATTGCGGAAGAAGGTGAGGTAGATGCTGTTGCCGTGGGTGTTGTCGCTGTCGGCGTTGTGGCCGTAATTGCCCTCGAACAGGACGTGGTGCGGTCCCACCATGTGGCTGGCGTTCAGCCCGATTTCGATCCAGGAGCCCTGGGTGTTGATGTAGCTCATGTCCATGTAGTTGTAGCCGACCACCGAGCCCGCGCCGGCGGAGCGCGCCACGATGACCTTGTTGGCCCTGACCGCGATGCCGTTCTCGATCAGCACTTCGGACGATCCGGCCGACAGGCTGATGGCGTAGCCGCCGCCGCCGGGCTGCGCCCAGGCGGCATCGTGGACGTAGAACTCGCGGAGTTCGATGCGGAAGGAGCTATGAATCGCAAAGCCCTCGTCGTGCCACACCGTGTTGTCGACGTTCTTGGCCCAGGACTGCGCCGCCCAGTTGAAGCGGAGATTGCCGGCATCGCCGCCGGTCAGTTTCATGTCCTCGACGCCGGCGTTCATGACATGCGGTCGCGAATAGCATGGATAACTGGGCGGCGTGGCTGGATCGGTAGCTGATGTGGATCGGCGTCGTGAAGGTGACGGTGTTGCCGGCGATCGACGCGATCTGCTTGATCTCGGCGGTGGGCCGGTCCTGCCGCGAGAACCAGGACCCGGCAGACTGCGGCGTCGTCGGAAGCGCGTCAGTCGCAAAGTCGTCGACGAACTGAACCGAAGGCTTGTGCTTCTGCCAGACCACGCGCCAGTCCGGAGCGGCCCAGATCTGCCCGCGTCCCTGCGGATCGGTTTGCCACTCGGCGCCGGAGGCCTCGTCCAGCAGCACGATCTGACCGGGCCGGAAGCCGGCGATGTCATTTACCTTCACCGCGTAGGTGCCCTTGACGGCGTCGGCGGCAAGATTGGTCGAGCCGTGTACGTCGGTAACATTGTCGGTCGACGAGAACATCGACGGGCCAACGAGGATCAGCGGTGACGGTTTGGCGCCGACCTCGGACTGGAACGGCTTGGCACCGTCGGTCTTCGCCAGCGTCGTTTGGCCGGGCCCGGCACCGCGCAAGCGTGATGCCCTTGTTGATCAGCGAGATAGTTGCCGCTGTTGATCAGGAAGGTGCCGGCCGCGAGTTGCACGACCTGTCCGATCGGACAGACGTTAATGGCAGCCTGAATTCGGATCGTGTCATCCGCTCCGCTCGGGGTCAGCGTGGCGCAAACCGTGGATCGAGCCGGGATGCCGCCTGCGCCCATCATTCCCGGCTTCCATCTGGTGGACCGGTCTGCGGGCAGGAAACCGCTCGACGACGGCACTTCGTCGCCGGCCGCGGCAACGCGAGCAGGTACGCAGAGCGCCGCGCCCATGGCCGCTATCGCCACGGCGGCGAAAAAACGGACGCGCGATCGACACGGCGTGGCTGTCGCCTTCATTCGTTGAAGTCCTTGCGCCTGACGAGCGGAGTGCGGCTCTCGCCGTCGCACATTGATATGACATTGGTGCGCACGCGTCCCCAGCAGAAGCTCGGCTTAACATTAACCCGCGAACCGGTTCCCCATGATGGTCACGAACGGCACGCGGCATGATACCTGCTGAACACGTCTCATCGCGCCCAAGAACCGGCCCGCGTTGTCCCGAATAAGGACAGCAACGGCCGAAAGCGGCGCATAGGCCAGCAAGTGATGTCCACCGATGAAACATGAACCCAATCGCGAACTGTTCGAAGCCCCGGCAAACGCCGGTGAGCTTCTCAATGTGAGCCGCTCGCGACGCTATTTGCTGGTGTCGCCCTGCCGGGACGAGGCGCAATATCTCCGCCGCACGCTCGACAGCGTGGCGCTGCAGTCGGTACCGCCGGCGCTCTGGGTGGTCGTGGACGACGGATCGACCGACGAGACTCCGGCAATCCTGCAGGAATATTCACAGCGGCTGCCTTACCTGCGCGTGGTCAGGCGCGACGATCGCGGCGCGCCGGCAAGGTCGGGCCCGGCGTGATCGAGGCCTTCTACGCCGGCCTGGATGACAGTGCAGCCTCGAGGACTTCGACTACCTCTGCAAGCTCGACATGGATCTCGACCTGCCGGTTCGCTACTTCGAAGATGCTGATGGAGCGGATGGAGAGCAATCCGCGCATCGGAACGACCTCGGGCAAGCCGTGGTTCGTCCACCCGCAGAGCGGCGCGCTGGTGCCGGAAATCTGCGGCGACGAGATGTCGGTGGGCATGACCAAGTTCTATCGGGTCGCCTGCTTCAAGGAGATCGGCGGCTTCGTGCGCCAGGTGATGTGGGACGGCATCGACTGCCACCGCGCACGCATGCTCGGCTGGATCGCGGAGAGCGTCGATCTCGAACCAATTCGCTTCGTTCACCTGCGTCCGCAGGGCGCCAGCCAGAAGGGCATCTGGACCGGACGGCTTCGCGCCGGCTTCGGTCAGTACTTCATGGGCACCTCACCGCTCTACTATCTGGCCGTGGCCATCTACCGCCTGACCGGCGCATCCGGCGCTGATCGGCAGCGTCGCGATGTTGTGGGGCTACTTCCGGAGCTGGCTCAAGGGCCTGCCGCGCTACGACGATCCCGAGTTCAGACGTTCCTGCGTTCCTATCAGCACGCCTGCCTGCGCATGGGCAAGCGCGCCGCCACCGCCCGCGTCAATGCCGAACGGGCGCAGCTCTGGCATGAGAACCATCCGGCCCCGGGTCATGATGATGCGTCGACAAAGAGCGTCGAACGCGCCGAACTGATGGGGCTCAAGTTCGACACCGTCACCATCGAGGCGGCCGTGGCCCGCTGTCTCGAACTGTGCCAGGAGCCGCTTTCCTCCAATACGGTCATCACCGCGAACTCCTCGCATTTGTGCATGATGCGCCGCGATCCGGAGCTGGCATCGGCTTGCCGGGCGGGTCGCCTGATTCTGGCCGATGGCATGTCGGTGGTCTGGGCGCTGCGCGCCTCCGGCCAGCCGGTCCCCGAACGTGTCGCCGGCGTCGACCTGATGGCGCGCCTGCTGGCCGCAGCGGGTGAGCATCGCTTGCGAGTCTATTTCCTCGGCGCCAAGCGCGAGGTTGTCTCGACGCTGGTGGAACGTTGCCGATCGCAATATCCGGGCATCGAGATCGCCGGCTTCCGCGACGGTTATTTCAGCCTGAATGATCACCCGCGCATTATCGAAGAAATCCGCGCCAGCCAGGCGCACATGCTGTTCGTCGGCATGCCCACGCCGTTCAAGGAGACCTGGGTCGAGCGCCACCGCGAGCGCCTGCAGGTACCCGTGATCATCGGCGTCGGCGGCAGCTTCGACGTGCTGGCCGGCTTTATCAAACGCGCCCCGCACTGGGTTCAGATGGCGGGCATGGAGTGGTTCTGGCGGCTGTTGATGGAGCCGCGCAAGCTTTGGCGGCGCTACCTCACGCTCAACAGCGAGTTCAGCTGGGTTGCGGGCCTCGAAGTTCTTGCCCGCCGCCTCGGCCGGCCGCCGGCGCGACAGAGCCAGAAGTAACGCCATCAGGGAGATCACGATGACAACAAAGCGCAACATCCTGGTCTTCATGGGCACACGCCCCGAAGCGGTAAAGCTCGCGCCTGTCGTCGCCGCGCTGCGCGGCTCCAGCGACTTCAACTGCACCGTGGTGGCCACCGGCCAGCACAAGGAAATGTTCCGTCAGGTCGCCGACACGTTTGGTTTCGTGGTCGATGCCGACCTCGACGTGATGCGCCCCAATCAGACTTTGGCGGGGCTGACCGCGAGACTCCTGCACGGCATCGACGGCTGGCTGGAAACAGCGCAGCCGGATATGGCGCTGGTACAGGGTGACACCACCACCGTGCTGGCGGCATCGCTCGCGTGTTTTTACCGCCGTATCCCGATCGGGCATGTCGAGGCGGGGCTGCGCACCGGCAATATCTGGTCGCCCTTCCCCGAGGAGGCCAACCGCAAACTCGCCACGCCGCTGGTATCGCTTCACTTCGCGCCCACTGACGCGGCTCGCGCGGCGCTGCTCCACGAGTCTGTTCCGGAAGAAACGATTTCAGTCACCGGCAACACCGTCATCGATGCCCTGCGCATCGAGGTGGCACGCCAGAAAGCCGACCCGGCAATACGCGCTGGTATCGACGCTGAGTTGAGCCAGGCGCTTGGCGCCGACTGGGCGCAGGTGCCCTTTGTCCTCATCACCGGACACCGCCGCGAAAACTTTGGCGACGGCATCGCGCAGATCTGCCAGGCGATCGCGACGCTGGCCGAAAAATTCCCGGATCATCGTTTTGTCTACCCGGTGCATCTCAATCCGAACGTCCTGACGCATGTCAACCAGCTGCTCGGCGGCCTGCCGAATGTCCGGCTAATCGCACCGCAGAACTATCGCAACTTCGTCGCGTTGATGGCGCGTTGCCGGCTGGTGCTGACTGACTCCGGCGGCGTGCAGGAAGAAGCGCCTTCATTAGGCAAGCCGGTGCTTGTCATGCGCGACACCACCGAACGCCCCGAGGGCGTCACCGCGGGCACTGCGTTGCTCACCGGTCCCAATGCGCCTGCCATCGTCGAGCACGCGGTCCGCCTGCTCACGGATGAAGCCGCCTATCGCTCGATGGCCACGGCAAGAAATCCCTACGGCGACGGGCACGCCGCCGAAGCGATCGTCGAGCGCATGCGCCGCTATTTCGCGGGCGACGCGGCGACCACCACGACATCTCCGGCATTACAGCCCGCGCTGATGGAACTGGCCAAGTAGGCCATTGAAGCCGGCGACACGCCGGCGCGCCTTCGACGAAAACGTCTTCAGCAATACACGCGGTTGCGGTGGCACCAGCGGATGAGGACATAGACCGACCAGACCCGCGACCAGTAAAAGCCGGATCCGCCGTCGAGGAAGGTCTGCCAGAGTTTTTCGACCGCCACAGGGTTGAGGCCGCACGGCGCGATCGCCTGCGGATCGCGCATGGTCTGGTCCATCACCTTCTTCAAGCCTTGCCGGATCCAGCGATCGAACGGCAGCACGAATCCACTCTTGGGCCGGTCGAACAGCGCCGGATCGAGGCCACGCAGGCCGATACGGCGCAGCATGTCCTTGCGGCCGAGCGGCTGGTAGCGCGACTGATCGGGCAGGCGGTCGACGCTCTCGAACAGCACGTGGTCTACCAGCGGCACCCGCTGTTCCAGTGAAGCAGCCATGCTGGCCACATCGTTGTCGCGCAGCAACCGCTCACCCAGAAACAGCCGCTGCTCCATGACTGATATCGCCGAGAGCGGCATGCGGCGCTTTGTTTCAGCGCCGAGCCGCTGACGCATCGCCGACGGCAGTCCGTCGGCGAGCACGTCAGCAAAACCGGGTGCCAGCAGTTCGCGCTGCCATCCCGGAAGGAATAGCGCGCTCGCCAATTGATACAGCGCCACGATATCGTCGCCGTGACGAACCATTTCGGGAAGCTTGGCCCAGCGCGTCTGCGGCGGCACCGCCTGCCCCGAACGACGCAGCGGCCAAGTCGCCAGCTTCGCCAACGCCACTTGCAGCTCGCGCGGCACAAAGCCGGCGCGGTTCGACCAGCGCTGCAACACCGGCAGGTCACGGAAAGTCGGATAACCGCCGAACAATTCGTCGCCGCCGGTGCCCGATATTGCCACGGTAAATCCGGCGTCACGGATCGCGCGTGACATGAAGTAGGCGTTCAAACCGTCAAAAGTCGGCTGGTCGAGGCTGTCGAGCGCCGCTTCCAGATTGGCGACGAAGTGCCCTTCGGTCAGCACCACCTCGTTATGCTCGGTGCCGATGGCGGTTGCGATCCGTTTTGCGATCGGCCCTTCGTTGAGTTCCTGTTCTTCAAAGGCCAGCGTGAAAGTATGGATCGGAGTTTGCGCGGCGCGCTGCGCCAGGTTGGCCATTGCCGACGAGTCGACGCCGCCGGAGAGAAACACGGCGAGCGGCACGTCGCTGGCGAGATGGAGCTTTAGCCCCTCCTCCAGGATCGCGGCCAGATCGTTCTCGTTCATGGTCGGATCGGGCGCACGCCCGGGGATGCCCCAGAAATCTTCGTGGCGAACTTCCTTGCCGGAGCCGTCGAACTCGACAAGCTGCCCGGGCCAGAGCAGCTCGACGCCTTTAACTGCGGTATTTGGTCCGGCCACAAAACCGTTCCACACGCTGCTTGCCACCGCCTGCGGATCCAGCCGTGGCGTGCCTGTTAATCCCGATGCGAGCAGCGCACGCAGTTCTGATGCGAAAGCGAGCGACCAGCCCGAATTCGGGTCCGACGACCGCGCCACATAAAGCGGCTTGATACCGAGATGATCTCTGGCCAGCAGCAGCTTGCGCTGCTTCTGGTCCCAGCATGCGAAGGCGAACATGCCGCGCAACCATTTCACGGCGTCCGGCCCATGCAGACCGAGCGCGCGCAACATCACCGCGGTATCGCCGCTGGATTGGAACTGCTGCCCCTCGGACTCCAGACGCTGCCGCAGGTCGCGATAGTTGTATATCTCGCCATTGAACGTGATGACGTGCCCGGTTACGGGATCCAGCATCGGCTGGACGCCAGCCGGCGAGAGGTCGAGGATCGCAAGCCGGCGATGCGCCAGCAGCGCACCCCAGCCGCGATCATCCGGCGTCGACGCCCAGACACCGGCCGCGTCCGGACCGCGGTGGACCATGGCGTCGTTCATCCGCTGCAGCGCTGCGCGGTTGCTCTGGTCCAGTCGTCCGATTATCCCGGCAATGCCGCACATCAAATCAGTCCCTTGAGAAGGTACTTATCCCACGATTTGCCTTACCAGTCGCAGAATGCGTGAGGTGGGGCTTGCCTTAACGTTAATCCAAACTGCCGCCTATTTCCGGCAAGCCAATCGGAACGCTGCGCCTATAAGCAATGCGATGAGCCCAGAGCGCCTCAACATTCTCTACGTTTCCCAGATGCCGGCTAGCCCGCCGCGCTTCGGCGCGCAGGCGCGGCTGCATGGGCTGATGACCCAACTGGCGCACCGCCACGACATCACGGCCGTGATGCTGGTCGACGACGAATTCGACATCGCCGAATGCCGGCTCGCGATGCAGGCGTATTGCCGCGAGGTCGTGCTGATCAAGAACCCCTACGGCCGCGATGGTCTTGCCAAGCGGCTGCTGCAGCTCCGCTCACTGGCCTCGACCAAAAGCTTTGAGCGGCTGCGGGTGGTGGTGCCCGAAATGCAGCAGGCGCTGGACAAGGTGCTGCGCGCCAAACGCTTCGACATCGTCAACCTCGAATTCACCTTCCTCGGCCATTGCGACCTGCGTCAGGCACCACCCGGCGCGAAGATCCCGGCTTTGGTCGTGGACTCCCACAACATCGACTACGACCTGGCGCGGCAATATGCGCGCACCGGCGGCAGCCTGCTGCGTCGTCTGTACGCCGAAGCCAACTGGCGCAAGCTGCGGCGGGAAGAGCTTGGAACCTATGGCCGCGCCGACGGCGTCTATCTCTGCAGCGTCGCCGACCAGCAACGGCTGCTCGACGATATCCCCGCGGCCCGCACCATGGTCATTCCCAATGCCGCCGACGTCGATTTCTACCAATCGCGTCCCACCGATCCGAAGCCAGACGGCCGCACGATCGTGTTCTTCGGGTTGATGTCCTACATGCCCAATATCGACGGCGCGAGCTACTTCATCCAGGAGATCTGGCCGCGCATCGCCGAAGCGAAGCCCGATGCGCGATGCAAGATCATCGGCGGCTCGCCGCCACAGCAATTGCTGGCGCTGGCCGGGCCACGGATCGAGTTCACCGGTTTCGTGCCGGACCTGCGGCCTCATCTCGCGGAAGCCGCGGCTGTGATCGTGCCGCTGCGGCTCGGTGGCGGTACGCGACTGAAGATCGTCGAGGCGATGGCCATGGGCAAGGCCATGGTCTCTACCACGCTCGGCGCGGAAGGCATCGACGCCGTCCCCGGGCGCGATATTTTGATTGAGGATCATCCGGACGCGTTTGCGGATGCGGTAGTCCGATTGCTGGCCGAGCCTGAGCTGGCGGCGCGGATCGGAAATTCGGCAAGGCAACTTTCGGAAACACGCTACGCCTGGAGCGCCGCGGCAAAGGCGCTGGAAGGCTTTTATCGCGGGATACTGGAAGCCGGCGCTTAACCGGAAACGGTGGTCGCCTTCAGCGTAGGCTCTCTGGGGGTCTCGTAAAACCGCTTCAATCCCAAGAACCGTTTTTCGAAGTACTCATAGCTGACATAGGCAATCGCTACCGAAACGGCCACGCCCAGCGTCGCCTGCAGCGCGATCGCGGCGCCGTGGGAACCGAGCATCGTCGTCAGTTCGCGTTCGGTGTGATTGACGGTCAGGTAATACGAAATGAAGTGATGGTAGACATAGAGGCCGTAGCTATAGGTGCCGAGAAACACCAGCCAGCGACTGCGGAAGAACCGCGAGATCGACGATCGCTCGGAGGCCACGAGCGCCCACACAAGCAGACAAGCCAGCAGCACCTGAATGACAGCGGCACGAACCGGCATCACCAGTTCCATGCTGTCGCGCGACACCAGCCGGGTCCAGCCGAAGGTCATCATCAGCAGCGCAGCGGCCACTATCGCTACCGCGGGCAACGCCCGCACCAGCCGATCGAGACCGCCGGGCTGCCGCGCCGTCACCGCGAGGAAGGCGCCCAGCGCGAGGCCATCGAGACGGAACGGCGTCAGGACGTAGGTGGTCCACCAGCTCAGGCCCATCAGCGAGCCCGTCAGACGGGCGAGCATGGCGCCGAGCGAGACAGCGAGGCACACACCGATCAGCATCCGCGGCCGGCGCGCCATCAGGAACACGGCCAAAGGCCACACCAGATAGAAATGCTCCTCGATGCAGAGCGACCAGAGATGTTCCAGATAGGAGAAAGACCAGTCGCCCTGGATCGCGATGTAGATGTTGACCGCGTAGAGCCAGGCCCAGGCCTGACGGTCCACGAGGAAGTCGAGCGCCGGCCCGCGCAGCACCGAGATCAAGGGAGCTACGAAAAACACCAGCGCCAGCACGCCGTAGTACAGCGGAAAGATGCGCAGCACGCGGCGCATGTAAAAATTGCGGAAGTAATGCGGCTGGTTGCGGGCGTCATACAGGATGCCCGTGATCAAGAACCCGGACAGCACGAAAAACAGTTCGACACCGTAGGAGCCGTAATTGGTCACGCCGACGATGGCGCGTTCGATCGCATTGGTCGGTTCCATATTGGCGAGAAAGTGCAACAGCAGCACCATCAGGATGGCGAGGCCCCGCACCCCGTCCAGCACCGGCAAATGGCCGTGCGGGTCGAGCCGGGAACTCGCCGAGGCCGGGTTCCCAGGCGTGGCCTTGGGTCCGGAATTCGACTCCTGAGTTACGAACGCTTGAACGAGCATCTGGACAGCCTGTCGATGCACCCGCAAATGGCGAGGCGAAACCGATACCTGCACAGTCGAACAGGGCGCTGTCGAGCAGTATTCGGTAAGCCGAATTCGCAAGCCTGAAATTAGGGTTAAGTGATCGACGCGGCACATCCGGCATTAACTATCGCGGTGCTAGAAACACACATCAAAAGCCGTCGCTGCTAGAGTGCGCGCATGCCGAGAGCCTCAACGCATTCCCTCGAAATGGATGGAGCGCGATCGTCCACGCGGACGATCGGCGGCTACGCGTTGATTCCGATCCTGGCATGCGTCTACGCGACGATCATCTTTCCACTCATCATCGTCTCCTGCGACCCGAGCGACTCCGCATGCCTCATGGAAGCCCGCCCGGAGAGCAAGATCTTCTGGCCCGCTCTCGCCGCGATCGCCGTCGTGCTGGCAGCGCGGAATTTTTCGCGGCTCAGCTTTCCCCCGCATATTCTCTGGCTGTTCGGTTACCTGGCGCTGGCCGGCGCGAGCGTGCTGTGGGCGTTCAAACCGGAGACATCGTTTATCCGGTTTTCGCAACAGGCGATGATCGTCGTCTCCATCGTCGTGCCCGCATTGCTGGCGTCGCGAAGGGCCGATCTGGTGCGCGGCCTGTTTCTCTGCTTTGCGTTGGCAACGATCCTGAACGTGTTCTTCGTGCTCGGCAGACCGCCGATCGACACCAAGTTCGCGACCTGGGGCTATCCCGGATATTTTTCCGGAAAGAATTATCTCGGCGAATGTGAAGCGATCGCGCTGCTGCTGGCGCTTCACGAAACGCTTTATCCGGGCAAACGGCGGATCTTCGGCATTCTGATCGCCATCACCGCCATCGTGCTGCTGGTCCTGAGCAATTCCAAGACAGCGATAGGGCTTTCATTTCTGGTTCCGCTGCTGGCTGGCGCCACCTTGCTTATCCGAAGGGCCACGCGCATTTCGCCGGCGATCATCCTGTTGTCGATTCCGGTTTGCTGGCTGATCCTGACCACGCTGACCGGCTTCAGCGTCTATCGAATCTCCTACATCCTGTACGGCGATCCGACCTTCACCGGCCGTTCGATCATCTGGGATTTCGTGGAGTCCGAGATCGAACACCGGCCATTGCTGGGATGGGGATACCAATCATTCTGGCTGGTCGGACCCGACGCGCCCAGCATCGTCAATGCGCCGGGCTGGGTGAAGGACATGCCCAACGGGCACAACGGCTATTTGGACGTGAAGGTCGAACTCGGCTACGCCGGCTATGCGCTGTTCATGGCATTCATCATCACAACCCTTCACGCCATCGGACGCGTTGCGGATCGCGCACCGATCCGGGCCTGGCTTCTCCTCACCCTGGCACTCCAGATCATCATCACCAACGGCCTCGAAAGCATCTGGATGCGCGGCTTCGAGATGCTGTGGATCGTGTTCGTGATTCTCGTCGCCGAAATCGGCCGCTACTGGAAGCCGCTGGCGCAGACAGGGAAAGCACTGGCATCTCGGAACCCGAGACCCGGTGCGCGGAAACCCGCTGCTGCCCGCGCCCGGTTCCATCCTGTTGATGGCGGCATGCCCGCATCTCCGACGCCGCCACCGGCACCGGAGATCGGCGACGGCACGCTTCCCGCGGGCAACCATTAACTTTTCACCCGGTCCTTCTTGCACGGATCAACGCCGCTTCCCGCGGAAGTCGAAGGTTAATTAATGCACATTAACCACTGGCACCGATCTGCCAGAACTTGAAGACAAACAAGGATATAGTGCGGGTCATCGTCGCGAAGCCAGTAACGGCAACTCCGCTACGGCGCGCGCGGAAGAACAAGAATTGCCCGGAGAGGGCACGTGATTATTGACCGCTGATTTGCACGGTCCCTCTCACCGATTGAATAGTGCGCGAGTGGATACGATCCAATGGATGCCAGAACCAACGAACTCCCTCTCAACTCCGACGAATATTCCGACGGATCGGACTATTCGCAGCGATCGAGCGCGCGTCCTTCGATCGGCGTCACCGACATACTCGAGACATTGCGCCGGGGATGGCGTTTCCCGCTGTACGGCTTCCTGATCGGGCTGGCGCTGGCGGCCGTCTACTTCGTGACCGTGCCGAACCCCTACAAGAGTTCCGCCCGCATTCTGGTCGACAGGAGCGTGAGCCGGTATCTGCAGAACAACAAGATCGTCGACCAGCCGACGTTCGACGAACCGGAAATCGGAAGCCAGGTCTTCGTGCTGTCGTCGGACAGCGTGGTCGTTCCCGTCGTCCGGTCGCTCGGCCTGACCCGTGACAGTGAATTCGTCGGCCAGCCCAAGATGGGCGGTGCGCGGATTTCGGATTACATCGGCGACATCAAGAAGGCCGTCGGCAACCTGCTCGGCATGAGCGTCGCGCCGCCCGCCGACCCCGAGGCAGCCCTTGAGCGAACCGCCGTCGAGGCGATGGCCAAGCGCCTGACCGTCAATCGCGAAGACGTCGCCAACGTCATCAACGTCTCCGTCGAGTCGGAAGACCGCAACAAGGCGGCCAAGATCGCCAACGCACTTGCCGAGAGCTATATCGCGACGACGCTGGATGCCAAGCTCAAGTCGACCAGGGTCGCGAGCCAGTGGCTGCAGGATCGCCTGGTCGAATTGAAGAAGCAGGCCGCCGATGCCGATCGGGCGCTGCAGGATTTCAAGGCCGCCAACAACATCAAAACTGCCGCCGGAGGCCAGGAACAGCGCGCGAACCTGGAAACCCAGCTCGCCAACGCCCAGATCGCGGCAGCCGAAGCCAAGAGCCGTCTCGATCGCATGCGCCAGCGAAGCGGCGAAGAGATCACGACGCTGATGGGCACCGATGCGTTGAACAACAACGCCAAGGCCGGACTGACGTCGCCCGGCGAGTTGTTCCAGTTGACCAACAACGAATTGATCCGGCTGCGCGGGCAATACCGTGACCTGGCGGCAAGGGCCGCCGACATCGAGTCCCACGTCGGCGACAAGCACCCCATCGCCGTCAAGCTCCGTCGGCAGGCCGACGGCATCAAAGCCGCGATACAGGCCGAGGAACAGCGAATTGCCGATTCCTACGCCAACGAATATCAGGTCGCCCATGCACGCGAGACCGAGATCGCGGCGAACGTCGCCAATCTGGTCGGCGGCACCAAGGCCGGCAGCGAGTTGCGCGAACTCGAAAGCTCGGCGGAAGCCCTGCACAAGCTCTACGACAGCACTTTGCAGAAATACAAAGAGATCAATACGATCGAAACCGAAACCATGCCGGTCCAGAGCGCGCGGGTGATCACGCGTGCTGTTCCGGCGCTTTCCAAGAATTCCAAGAAGGGCTGGGCGGTGCTCGCCGGAAGCATGATGCTCGGACTGTTCCTTGGCGCCGGCGCCGCCGTCGGCAGGGAATGGGTCGCCGACGTGTTCCGTACCCCCAAGGCGGTCGAGCAGGTCACCGGCAAGAAATGCATCGTGCTGCCGCTGGCCGATGTGAAATCGACGCCGATCGAGGAACTCGTGCTCGATGCGCCCTACTCCCGTTTCACGGAGGCGCTTCGCAACGTCAAGGCACAGATCGACAACAACAGAAGCGTACATGGCGCAAAAGTCATCGGGATCGTTTCGTCATTGCCGAAGGAAGGCAAGACGACAGTCGGCGCCAATCTGGCAGCGCTGATGATCGCCGCATCCGGCGCCCGTACGCTGGTCATCGACAGCGACTTCCACGTCAGGCGGATGAGCGCCGCACTGGCGCCCGACGCGCGCGAGGGACTGCTGGAAGCGCTGGAAAACCCGACACGGCTGTCCTGGCTGGTCTCCCGGCGGCAGCGTTCGGGGCTTCATGTCCTGCCCTGCGTTTCCTCGGAGCGGATTCCGAATTCGGCCGAATTGCTGGGGTCGCCGATGATGGGGCAACTGCTTTCGGTCGCCCGCAAGTCCTACGATTACATCATCATCGAAATCGCGCCTGTGATGTCGGTTGTGGACATCAAGATGATCGAGCGCTTTGTCGATCAGTTCGTGTTTGTCGTCGAATGGGGTGAGACCCGGCGCGACCTCGTCCTCGACGCGCTCTCCGAAGCCGAGATCATTCGTGACCGCCTCGCGTGCACCGTCCTCAACAAGGCGGACCCGGTCACGATCAGGAATTTTGAATCCTACAAGGGCATCAAGCCGGGCGATTATTATCAAGCCTGAGGCGGGAAGCGGCCAAGACCCCTCCGATCGATGCGCCGGACCACCGGATCCCGATTCCGGCCTTGAAAATCGCAAACAGTTGATCGGGCATTTTGCGCCCGATCACGGGCGATATGTCCGGCGCGCTATCACGAAACCGTCGTCAGAAAAGCGCGCCGGTTCGCGCCAATTAACCGGCCCTTAAACATAAGCGAATAATAATTTGGAGCATTTAGCGTCTTGTTAACCCGGAGTTCCCCTCTCGTGGCAAAAAGACTTAACTTTTGCGACGAGCGGAAGTCATCTCCGGCCTTGGGCGGGGCCCGCTCGCCGCGTCCGACGCAAGATCGGCCCCCCTTGACGCGATTTCTTGCCAGCGCCGCCGTCCTGTCCGCGCTCCTCGTCCATAGCGGCTGCTCCACCCTCCCGACCTCGGGTCCATCGAATGCCCTGGCGCGCGCCGAGCAGATCGACCCCGCGGCCCTACCCTATGCCATGGTCAGGGTCACATCTGATGTCGAGAACATCCTGGAGCGCAATTCGATCAGGATTGGCCGGGTATTCGTCGACCGGCGCGGTCCGGCCGAAATTCGCTTCGGTGTCGGCGATACCGTCAGCGTAACGGTTTTCGAAGCCGCCGCCGGCGGCCTGTTCATTCCGGTCGATGCCGGCGTCCGTCCAGGCAACTACGTTACCCTCCCGAACCAGCAGGTCGACACCCAGGGCAATATCACGGTGCCCTATGCCGGTTCGATCAAGGCGCAGGGGCGAACCGCGGTGCAGGTGCAAACGGCGATCGTCAATGCGCTGAAGAACCGGGCGCTCGAGCCGCAGGCAGTGGTTGCCCTCATCGACCAAAAGGCCTCCTCGATCAGCGTACTCGGCGAAGTCGGCACGCCGTCCCGCTTCCCGGCGAACGCCAGCGGCGAACGGCTGCTGGATGCCATTTCGCGCGCGGGTGGCCCCCGGAATCCCGGCTATGACACCTGGGTGATGCTCGAACGCGAGGGACGCCAGGCAACCACGCCATTCGGGTCTCTCCTCAACGAGCCGACCAACAACATCTACGTCCGTCCACAGGACACCATTTATGTCTTCACGCAGCCGCAGACCTTCCTGGCGTTCGGCGCGTCCGGACAGCAGGGACAATTCGGCTTTGGCGCGTGGCGGCTCTCGATTGCCGAGGCTTTGGGAAAGAGCGGCGGGCTTAACGACAATCTCGCCGACCCCGCATCGGTGTTTCTCTATCGCGGCGAGCGCCGCGAGGTCGCGGAACAGCTGGGCGTGAATTGTGCGCAGTTCAGCGGCCCGATCGTTCCGGTCATCTATAATCTCAACCTGCGCGATCCCAACGGCTATTTCCTCGCCACCAAGTTCGAGATGCACAACAAGGACGTGATCTTCGCGTCGAACTCGGCCTCGGTTGAAATCGAGCAAGCTGCTGACGTATCTGAGGTTGATCACCGCGACCGTCAACGATCCGCTGATGGCCGCCGTCAACGCCTACACCGTCAAGGGCCTTGCTGCGGGCACGGGCAGCACGACAGTCGTCAACACGACGTCCAGCCTGAAGTAGCAAACATGATATCGCGAATAAAAGGGCTCACCAGCCAATGCGGGTGAGCCCTTTCGATTTCGAGGTACTGTTTTATCGCTCTTGTCAGATTACAGCGGCTTGATCTGCACCTTGCGGAACTTGACCACGCCCGAGCCGTATTGAAGCGCGAACGGGCCGCCCGCGTTGTGCTTGCTGTCCTGGACGTCGGCGGTTTTCTGGCCGTTGAGCACGACGACGAGATGCGAGCCCTGGGCCGTGATCTCGTAGGTGTTCCACTTGCCCGCCGCCTTCGGCATCGGATCGACCTTGGCGACGTCGACGATCGCGCCGGTGCCGTAGCTCGGGTCCGGCCGCTTGTCGAAAATATTGACCTCGTAGCAGATCTTGGCGTCGATCTTGTCCCGGGCGTCGCAGCGGATGAAGATGCCGCTATTGGCCTCCTCGTCGGTCCAGAACTCCGCCTTGATCTGGAAATCCTTGTAGGAATCCTTGCTGACCAGATAGGAGAGAACCTTGGCGTCGTCGAGCTTGTCGGCGGCGAGCGCACCGTCCTTCATCGCCCAATTGGCTTTGCCGACTTCGGACCAGTCGCCCATCTTGGTGCTGTCGAGCAGCGTGATCCAGCCGTCGCTCTGGCCGGACGCGACGCTGGAAAATTGCAAGGCGGCGGCGCCGATCAGCAAACCGGCCGCAAGTGTCGACATACGCTTCATCTAAATAGTCCTCCCTTGGCATTTTTGTTGGGCCGCAACCTACCACCGCAGCGCGTGGCGTAAATCCCGTTTTTCATGCTGCAGTTGCGTTGTAGGTCATTTCATTTTGTCGCACCCGCCGGTCACGCATGCGTCCGTGCGGCTTGCCCCACGCGAACGAGACCGGCTAGCATCCGCACCAACAGAGATGAGCGCAATTCAGCTCACGTGATCGGCAAGGGAGGAAACCATGAAGACGACGAACCGGTTCTGGCGATACCTCGTGACGCCTTTTGTCTTTGCCAGCATGCTGGGCATCAGTTCCGCCGCCGAGCTCAATCCCGCCGCGCTTGTCTACAAGCTGCCGGATCAGATTCCATGGGGCCCAGTCAACGCTGCCGGCGCGCAAAGTGCTGTGGTCGTAGGGGATCCGACCAAGCCGGGCTTCTATGCCGTCTACAACAAATGGACCAAGGGCAATCATTTCAGCCGCCCGCATTTCCACCCCAACGACCGCTACATCGTCGTGCTGCAGGGCACCTGGTGGGTTGGCACCGGCCCGAAATTCGATCTTACCAACACGACACCGATGCCCGCCGGCAGCTTCGTCACGCATTTCGGCAAGCAGGTGCATTGGGATGGCGCCAAGGATGAGGACGCGGTTCTCCTGATCATGGGCGAAGGTCCGGCGACTTCCACCGGGGCGGAAGAGAAGTAACCCCGCCGCCGCGAATTTATTCCAGCATTAAATTTCGAAGCGGAAAGCACCATGCATCCGATTATAAAAGCCGCTGTCGCGGTTCCGCTCCTGCTGTGCCCGTTGCCGGCACTTGCGCAGGATGCCTATCCGTCCCGCACCGTTCAGGTGGTGGTGCCATACCCGGCCGGCGGTTCGACCGATCCGCTGGTCCGGATCATTTGCGACCGGCTCTCGCGTAATCTCGGCCAGACCTTTGTCGTGCTCAACCAGCCCGGCGCCGGCGGCAATACCGGTACCGCCACCGTGGTTCGCGGCGCCCATGACGGCTACACGCTGGTGGCCAGCGCCGCCGCGATCGCAATCAATGCGACCTACTATCGTAACCTGCCGTTCGACGTAGAGAAGGATCTGGTGCCGCTGGCGGTGATTGCGCGGTTTCCGATGGTGTTCGTCGTGCAACCGTCGTCCGGCCTGAACTCGATCTCCGAACTGGTGGCGCGGGCCAAACAGAAGCCTGGCGACATCTCGTATGGCACCAGCGGCAACGGCGTGCTCGACCACCTCATCGACGAAAAGTTCAAGGCCGACACCGCCACCAACATGCTGCGCGTTCCCCACAACGGCGTTCCCGCCGCTTTCACCGGCCTATTGCGCGGCGACGTCAACTTCATGGTGGCCGCTAGCAACGCCGTGATGCCCTTCGTGGAAGCAAAAACCGTCAAGCCGCTGGCTGTGACGTCGGCGGCACGGTCGCCGCAATTGCCCGATGTGCCGACCATGGAGGAACAGGGTTTCAAGAATTTCCAGATGTACGGCTGGGCGATGCTGTTCGCGCCGTCGGGCACGCCGCAGCCGATCGTCGAAAAACTGCACGACGAAATCGCCAAGGCCCTGACCGATCCGGCCGTGCGCAAATTACTGACCGATCAGGGCGCGGAATCTCCGCCGCTCACGCTGGCCCAGTTGCGCGATTACGTTCACAACGAAAAAGAACTCTACGGCGCCATCGTGCGCGCCGGCGACATGAAGGCGGATTGATCCATGCTGTTTCAATGCAAGGCCTGCGGCCCCGCGACCGATCACGGCAGCGCGCCGTTACGCTCCGGCAAGGCAAAGCCCTTCGATAAACCCTGGCGCACCATCGACATCCATTGCCACTGCATGGTGCCCGAGGCGAACGCGATGGTGCTGAAGGCCACCGGCATCCAGGGCGGCGGACACACACCAAATGCCAACGCGCATGTCAACGATCTCACCAAGAGCATCCAGCCGCAACGCGGCAAGATCGATTTTCCAAAACTGACCGATCTGGCAACCCGTCTCGCCGATATGGATCGCGACGGCATCGATGTGCAGGTGATCTCGCCCTATCCCGGCCATTTCGTCTATGCGGCGCCGCCCGAAGTCGCCCGCGACAGCTGCCGCATGGTCAACAACCACATCGCGGACATGGTCGCCAAACATCCCGACCGGCTGATGGGCATGGGCACCGTGCCGCTACAGGATCCCGGCATGGCCGTGGCCGAACTCGACCGCACTGTGAGCGAACTCGGCTTCCGCGGCGTCGAACTCTGCACCAACGTGGCGGGTGTCGACCTGACCCGCGCGGGACTGGAAAAATTCTTTGCCCGCGTCGAGGAGCTCGGCGTGATGATTTTTCTGCATCCGTTCGGCACCAGCCTGGTCGGGCGCATGGAGGATCATTATTTCCCGAACACGATCGGACATCCCTTGGATTCCGCGCTGTGCGTCGGGCAACTGGTGTTTGACGGCTATCTCGAACGCTTTCCCGAATTGAAGATCTGTATCGCCCATGGCGGCGGCTATATCCCGGGCTATTGGGGCCGCTTCGACCACGCATGGGCGCATCGCGAGGACAGCCGCGTCACCATCAAGAAGAAGCCGTCGGAATATCTGAAAAAGCTCTATTTCGACACCGTAGTGTTCGACGAGCGCGAGCTCAAGCACCTGATCGAGATCTGGGGCGCCGATCACATCATGCTCGGCACCGATTATCCGTTCGACATGGCTGAGCCCGATCCCGTTGGCTTCCTCGGCCGGGTCAAGGGCGTCAGCAAGAAGGACATGGCGCTGGTGGCCGGCGGCAACGCCGAGCGGCTGCTGGGCCTGGCGGCCAAGGGCAAATCGAAGGCCTAGCAACTTTTTCCTGGTTGAGGCGTTCTCCATGGCCGGGCCGGATGCGGATATGGCGCGGCCGGCTTAACCGGCAATAACCGCGCCCCGTGCATTGGCGTTGCCCGCGGATGCAGATATCATCAACTGTCAGGAGATTGAATGCATCCAGCGGCGAAACTGCAGTTCGAACGCATGGTCGGCGAGTTCGTCCGATGGCGTCAGGTTCCCGAGGACGCACGATCGCCGGCTCCGGCGTGGTGGTGGGGACCGGCGATGGAGTTGCGCAACGAACCGCAGCCGCTGCCGGTTGAATGGTGCGTAGACCTCGGATTGCCCGACCAGGCGACCTTTGCTGCCGGCGCGGAAGTCTTCCTCAGGACGTTTGACGGGCAGACGTCCTTGCCATGGCCCAACGATTTTCCGCGCAAGACGGAAATCCCGGACCCCGCGGTCCGCGAGCTGCACCCGCAGCCGTCAGACGACAGTGCCTTTCAGCCTTGACCTGATCTCGGCGTTGCGCGCCTCGTCGTCTTCGGGTTGAAGCGGGGGCGAGATCATCTGCGCTTCAGCCCGCAGCAGATTGGCCATTTCCCGCGCGGGCAATGGCTTGGAGAACAGAAATCCCTGCATTTCGTCGCAGGCATGGCTGCGCAGGAATTCTTCCTGCTCGACGGTCTCGACGCCCTCGGCGATGACGGTCATGCCGAGCGCCTTGCCCATGCTGATGATCGCCTGCGCGATCGCTTGGTCCTCGGTATCGGCAGGCAGGTCGCGGACAAACGAGCGATCGATCTTGATGGTGTCGATCGGAAACTGCTTCATCAGCGACATCGACGAATAGCCGGTGCCGAAATCGTCGATTGCGAGGCGGATGCCGCGGCTCTGGATCGCATCGAGCACCTTGATCGCGCGCGATACGTTGCGCATCACCATGCTCTCGGTGACCTCGAGCTGCAGCAGCACCGGCGACATGCCGCTCGCCAGGAGCGCCTCGTCGACATCGTGCAGCAGATGCGCGTCGGCGAACTGGCGCGGCGAGAGGTTGACCGCCATCGTCACCGGCCGCAGGCCGCGACGCTGCCACGCCATGTTCTGCGCACAGGCTTCCTTCAGCACCCAGCGGCCGATCGGGACGATCAGCCCGGTTTCCTCGGCAAGCGGAATGAACTGGCCCGGCGAAACGGTGCCGAGTTCGGGATGGTTCCAGCGCAGCAGCGCCTCGACGCCCGTGATCTGGCTGCTCGCCATGTCGACCTTCGGCTGATAGTGCAGCGAGAACTGGTCGCGCTCCAACGCGCGGCGCAAGGCGCTCTCCAGCGTCAGCCGTTCGATCGACTGGGTCTTGATTTCGTTGGTGAAGAAGCGGAAGCCGTTCTTGCCGTCTTCCTTGGCGAGATACATCGCCATGTCGGCATTCTTGGTGAGCGTCTGCATGTCCGAACCGTCGGACGGATACATAGCGATCCCGATCGAGGCCGTAGTGTGGCATTCGTGGCCGCTGAGCTGCAGCGGCTGGCTCAGCACGGACAACAGCTCGGTAGCGATGCGTTCGACCTCAGGGCGCTCGGCGGCCTCTTCCAGGATGACCACGAATTCGTCACCACCGAGTCGCGCCACCACGTCGCTCGACCGCAGCGCCTTGCGCAGCCTGCCGCCGATTTCCACCAGCAGCATGTCGCCGGCAGCGTGTCCCAGCGAATCGTTGATGACCTTGAACCTGTCGAGATCGATGAACAGCACGGCAAACTGCCGTTGATAACGCGCTGCGCCGTCGATCGACCGGCGCAGCATCCCGTTGAACATGTCGCGGTTCGGCAGGTTGGTCAGGCTGTCATGCGATGCCAGATACTCGATCCGCTGGTCGGCCTTGGTCTTTTCATCGGCGCGGTCGAAATTCTCCAGCGCGAACGAGACATTCTCGGCGAGCCGCTGCAGCAATTCGGTGAATTCAACCGTGAACGTGTCCTTCTCGATGGAAATCAGGACCATCACGCCGACGACTTGCCCCTGCACGAACAGCGGGAACGCGGCGCCGGAATTCGCGCCGTCGTTGCGCGCCCTGGCGTGGAACGCCGTGCCGCGCGGGTCGGCCAGATAATCGTTGATGATGCAGGCCTGCCCCGAACGCGCAGCGGTGCCGCCGACCCCGCGCCCTTCCGGACGGTTTTCGTCGATTGCCATTTTGACTTCGCGCGCGCTGGCGGACATCGGCCCGGCCGCGGCGACGACGTCGAGATAGATCTCGTCCGGTCGCTTCAGCGAAATCGCGGTCGAAGCGAACTTGCCGCCTTGTGCCGCCGCTTCGCACACCAGCTGGAACAGCTCGCTGCGCGACGTTGCGCGAACGATCGCCTCATTGGTGGCGCTCAGCGCCGCGAACATGCGTGTCAGGCGCTCCTTCTGCTCCTCGGTCCTTGCCTTCTCGTCGGCCCGGTCAAAACTCTCCAGCGCGAACGAGACGTTGTCGGCGAGCCGTTGCAGCAGCTCCGCGAATTCAGGCGTGAACGTGTCCTTCACCGTCGCAACGAAAACGATGACGCCGACGACTTGACCGCCCGCGAACAGCGGAAAGGATGCGCCGGATTTCGTCCCGTCCCTGCGCGCGATATCGTGGAAGGCCTGGCTGCGTGAATCGGCGAGATAATCGTTGATGATGCAGGCCTTGCCCGAACGGAAGGCGGTCCCGCTGCCGCCCCGCCCTTCCGGATGCGCTGCATTGATCGACATCCTGACGGTACGCGCGTTATCGGCCGTCGGCCCGCCGGTGCCGACGATCTCGAGATAGTCGCTGCCGGGTTTCGCCAGCGCAATGGTGGTCGAGGCGAACTTGCCGCCGGTCGCCGCAGCTTCGCAAACCAGGCTGAACAGCTCGGTGCGCGATCTTGCCCGCATGATCGCTTCGTTGGTTGCGCTCAGCGCAGCAAACATCCGCGTCACGCGCTCCTTCTGCTCCTCGGTCCTTGCCTTCTCCTCCGCACGGTCGAAACTCTCCAGCGCAAACGAAACGTTATCGGCCAGCCGTTGCAGCAGTTCGGCGAATTCAGGCCAGAACGCATCCTTTTCGGAAGACATGTAAATCATGACGCCGACGGCGTTGCCCCGCACCAGCAATGGAAAGCCGGCACCTGACTTGGCGCCATCGACACGAACGATGGCGTGGAAGGCGGCGACGCGCTGGTCGGTCACATAATCATTGGCGATGCAGGGCCGTCCGGTGCGGATTGCCGTTCCAGCGAGCCCGCGCCCCTCGGGATGCGCATCGTTCACCGACAGCCGCACGTGACGCGTCGTCTCTGCCGCGGGGCCGGCCGCTGCCACGATACGGAGGAAATCGCTGCCGGGAGTGGCCAGCGCAATGGTGGTCGAAGTGAACCTGCCGCCATTCGCCGTGGCCTCGCAGACCAGATCAAACAGCTCGTCGCGGGATTTCGCCCGCATGATCGCCTCGTTTGTTGCGCTCAAAGCGGCAAACATCCGTGTCAGGCGTTCCTTCTGGCCCTCGGTCCTTTCCTTCTCGTCGGCGCGGTCGAAACTCTCCAGTGCGAATGATACATTGTCGGCCAGCCGTTGCAGCAATTCCGCGAATTCCGGCGTGAACGTGTCCTGCTCGGCCGAGATGAAAAACATCACGCCGACGGGCTGGCCGGAGACGAACAGCGGAAATGCCGCGCCGGCTTTTGCGCCGTCGCTGAAGATGAATTTCTGAAACGTCATGCCGCGCGCGTCGGCGCGCAGATCGTTGGCAATACAGGCTTGCCGGGAACGGAACGCGTTGCCGCAGAGCCCGAGGCCTTCCGGGTGAGCTGCATTGAACGACACTTTCACCCGGCGCATGTTGTCGGCGGTCGGCCCGGCCACGGCGACCATATCGGGATAGTCGCTGTCGGGTCGCATCAGAAGGATACTGGTCGAGTTGAAGCGCCCGCCGCCGGCCGCGGCTTCGCACACCAGTTGATAGAGCTCGGTGCGGGATTTGGCCCGCATGATCGCTTCATTGGTGGCGCTGAGCGCCGCGAACATCCGCGTCAACCGTTCCTGCTGCTGATCGGCTATCGTCTTTTCATCGCCGAGGTCGAAATTCCCGAGGGCGAACGAAATATTGTCGGCAAGACGTTGCAGCAGGTTCACCGCGTCCGGCATGAACGCGTCCGGATCGCTCGCAATGAACAACAGGATTCCAACCGGCTCTGCGCCGCTGAACAACGGGAATGCAGCGACGGCTTTGCCGCCTTCTTCGCGAATGGAGGCCTGAAACGCCGGATTGGCACGAGGATCGTTGAGGTAATCGTTGCTGATGCAAGGTTTTCGTGAACGAAACGCCGTGCCGCTGATGCCGTGACCTTCCGGACGATCTGCCAGCACAGACAGCCGCACCTTCTTGGTCACATCCGCGGTCGGCCCGGCGCACGCGACAATGTCGAGAAAGTCCTTGCCTGGACGTACCAGGCCGATGGTCGTCGACGTAAAAGTGCCGCCGGCTGTCGCAGCGAGACATGCCCGTTCGAATAGTTCGGCCCGTGACTTGGCGCGGATAATGGCGTCATTTGTCTTGCCGAGCGCTGCGAACATCCGCGTAAGACGTTCCTTCTGCGCGTCGGTCACGGCCTTTTCGACTTGCCGCTCGAAGTTATCGAGCGCAAACGATACGTTTTCCGCGATACGCGCCAGCAGTGCGATAATCTCCTCGTCGGCGGCCCAGGACTTGCTGACAAAGAACAGCAATACGCCGACGCTTTCGCCAACCCTGGTCAAGGGAACGGCGACGCAGGCCTCGACGCCGGTATTGCGCTGCACCTGCTGCCAGGGCCCGCCCTGCAAGGACTTCGCCAGATCGTGGTTGATGCAGGGCTGCTGGGTCCGGAACGCTTCGCCGGTGACGCCCTTGCCGTATTCATTGTCGGGGTCGATCGAGAATCGTGTCTGCGTGATCAGATGAAGGCTCTCGCCGGTACCGGCAACAGGCTTCAGCCAGATTGAATCAGGCTCGGCCAGCAGCACGGCGGTGGCGACCGACTTTCCGCTGTTGACCGCGGCGTCGCAGACCCACTGATAGAGGTCCTGCTCGGTCTTGGCGCGCAGGATGGCTTCATTGGTGGCACTGATGGCGCCAAACATCCGGTTCAGCCGACGCATCGCCAGCTCGCCATCCTTGCGCGCGGCCTCGTGATCGAAATTGTCGAGCGCGAACGAAATGTTCGCCGACACGCGCTCCAGCATCGAAACGATCTGGGTGGTGATCGACCCCGGTTCGCGCCGCGTGACGAGGAATACGCCGACGCTGCGACCATTGCAGGTCAGCGGCAGCGCCGCCGCCGCCCCGACCTGCCCGGTCCTGGCGCCGTCGCGCCAGGGCAGCGAGCGCACGTCGTTGAGAAAATCGTTGCTGACGATGACCCGCTGGTCGCGAAAGGCTTGCCCGCAGACCCCGGAGCCCTCGGCCGTACCGGCCACGACCGAAATATCGATGCTGCGGAGGCGGACGATGTCGCCGCCACAGCCGGCAGCGAAACGCAGCAGATCGGTGCCCGGCTCCAGCAGGAAGACAGCCGATGCCAGGAAGTCTCCGCTGGAAAACGTGGCTTCAGAGACCTTCTGATACAGTTCGTCCGGTGATTTTGCGTACAGAATCGCTTCGTTGGTGGCGTTCAACGCCGCGAACGTACGCGCGATATCGGTCTTCAACGTCCCCAAGCTCCCTGCGGACAATACGGGCGATCCCCCGCGGGTTTTATGAGTGGGAGACGCCTAAATGGACGTTATTGGCGGCTGGAAGTTGCGATTCAGAGTAAATGCCCCGCGAACGGCCTACGCAGAAACACTGAGAAATTAAGGTTCTGTTGGTGATGTCGCGAGCCACGGCATGCGAAGTGCCAGCCCGGTAATTTCCGTTTCCCGCCAGATCGGTTCCGCCTGATGAAATCTTCACCGCGGAAGGCGCCACCTGCAGCATGGCTATCCAGCCATTCTGCCCTTGCTCTCAAGCCACCGCTTTGAGACCATGCCGCCACCTAAAACAAGCAAGACCTGCCGTTCGCGCGGGCATTTGAGCGAGGAAATCCCATGCCGATCGTCCACGCCGACCGTCTCGCGCGCATCGGCGCGGCTCTGCTCAAGGCCGCCGGCGCGTCGGAAGAGGAAGCCAGTGCGGTCGCCATCGGCTGCGTCAATGCCAACCTTGCCGGCCATGACTCGCACGGGGTGATCGCGATCCCGACCTATATCGACCGCGTCAAGGCCGGCCATATCGTGCCCGGCGCCAAATGGACCGTCGTGCAGGAATCGCCGACCACGACCGTGATCGACGGCCATTGGGGGTTCGGCTTCCACGTCAACGCCAAGGCGATGGCGATGACGATCGAAAAGGCCAAAACCGCCAACGTCGCCGCCTGCACGGTATTTCGGCAGAGCCATGTCGGACGCCTCGCCGCCTATCCAATGATGGCGATGCGGGCCGGCATGATCGGGATTGCCGCCGCCGATTCCGGCCGTTCGCCAAAACACGTAGCACCCTTCGGCGGACGCGAGGCTCGCCTCGGCACCAATCCGATCTCGATCGCGGTGCCGTCCGATCTCGAAGCGCCGTTCTATCTGGATATGGCAACGTCGGCGGTCGCGGCCGGCAAGATCGCGCTGTCGGTCGCGCGCGGCGAACAGATTCCACAAGGCTGGATTATCGATGCCGAGGGACGGCACACCACTGATCCTACCCAGTATCGCAAGGGCGGCGCGCTGCTGCCGCTCGGCGGCAGCGAGGGCTACAAGGGAAGCGGCCTCGCCGCGATGGTCGAAGTGCTGTGCGGCCTTCTCACCGGGCTGGGCTTTGGCGTCGAGCCCACCGGCCGTCACAACGACGGAACGTTCATGGCGGTGTTCAACGTCGCCGCGTTTCGCCCGCTGAAGGATTTCGAAAAGGAGGTCGGCGAGTTCGCGCGCTATCTCAAGTCGACGCCGCCGTCGGAAGGTTCTCCCGGCGTGTTCTATCCCGGCGAGATTGAATACATCCGCGAAAAGAAGCGGCGGGCCGAAGGCATCGAGATCGAGGATGCCACCTGGGACAAGCTGAAGTCGCTTGCGTCAGACTACAAGCTCGCCGCCGAACTCGACCTGAAATGAAACCCGACCCCGCCCGCACAAGGAGAACAACATGACACGGCAAATGGCGATGGTGGGTTTCCTGCAGGCGCAGAACTGCACCAATCTACCGAGTTCGTGGCGTCACCCGGAATCGCGCGACGATTCGATGTCGGCAGATTATTACCAGGAGATCGCCCGGATTCTGGAAGCCGGCAAATTCCACATGGCATTCTTCGACGACCGGCTGGCGATGCCGGACCGTTATGGCAACGATCACGCCCACACCGTCGAATACGGCATCCGCTGCGTAAAAATGGACCCGATCGTGGTACTGACCACGATGGGCATGGTGACCACCAAACTCGGCCTCGCCTCGACCTGTTCGACCACTTATTACGAACCGTTCGACGTCGCGCGCCGCTTCGCTACTCTCGATCTGATGACCAACGGCCGCGCAGCCTGGAACGTGGTCACGTCGGTAAACGATGGCGAAGCCCACAACATGGGCAAGGACCAGCACCTCGAGCACGACCATCGCTACGACCGCGCCGACGAATTCATGGAAGTGGTGCTCGGCCACTGGGATTCCTGGGAAGACGGCTCGCTGATCGTCGACAAGAAGAGCGGACGTTTCGCCGACCCGACCAAGGTGAAACGGCTCGACCACAAGGGCGCGTTCTTCAAGTCGCGCGGGCCGTTCACGGTGCCGCGCTCGCAACAAGGCCATCCCGTCGTGATCCAGGCCGGCGCCAGCGGCCGCGGCCAACGTTTCGCCGGCAGATGGGGCGAGGTGATCTTCACCGCCGCGCGCAATCTGGCCGGCGCGAAGCAAGGTTATGACGCGATCCGCAACGAAGCGGCGAAAGCGGGCCGTGACCCGGACCAGATGTTCCTCTGCAACCTGATCACGCCGGTGTGCGGCGCGACCCAGGCGGAAGCTGAAGACAAGATGACCCTGATCGGCAAATTACCGCTGGAGATCGACGCGCTGTCGCTGCTCGCCGAAGGCCTGAACTTCGACTTCGCCGCCAAGGGCATCGACGAGCCGCTGACCACCGAGGAACTACAAGGCATGCAGGGTATGCTCGGCATCCGCGACGGCGTGCTCAGGACATCGGGCAAGCCGAACCCGAGCACGCGCGACTTCATTACCTTCTCCGGCCGCGGCCAGACCCAGGACGCCATGGTAGGCGGGCCGAAGGAAATCGCCGACAAGCTGGAAGAGATGTTCGTCAACCGCGGCTGCGACGGCTTTGTCATCGCCGCAACCTATGTGCCCGGCTCCTACGCCGATTTCGTCAAGCATGTGGTCCCGGAACTGCAGCGCCGTGGGCTGTTTCATGAAGACTATGCCGGCAACACGCTGCGCGAAAATCTCGGCCTGCGGCGTCCCGCCGCCGGCGCCTGGAAAACCCCGCCGCAGGTCGCGGCCGAATAAAGAAAAAGAGGAATTCACATGCGCTGGCTCAAATACACTGCCGCCGGAAAGACATCGTGGGGTCTTGTCGAGGGCGACAAGGTCATATCCGTCAACGGCGATCCCTTTGGCGAATGGCAGCGCGGCGCGCAGACCCATGCGCTAAAGGACGTCAAGATCGAGTTGCCGCTGATTCCGCGCACCTTCTATTGCGTCGGCCTCAACTACCTCAAGCACCTGAAGGAAGCCGCCGACAAGGCCGGTACGGTACCGAACGTGCCTGACCGGCCCGAGATCGGCTATCGCGCCCAGAACGCGCTGATCGCACATGATGAGGATGTGGTGATTCCGGCGACCGCGACCGAGAAGGTCCACTACGAGGGCGAACTCGCGGTCGTGATCGGCAAGAAGGCCAAGCACCTCACCGAGGCCAACGCAATGTCCTGCGTGTTCGGCTACACTATCGGCAACGACGTCAGCGAGCGCACCTGGCAGAAGGCCGATCGCGGACTGTGGCGCTCCAAGAACGCCGACACGTTCAAGCCGATGGGGCCGTGGATCGAGACCGACGTCGATCTCGACAAGATGGAAACCACCATCCGGGTCAACGGCAAGCAGACCGGCCATTTCCATACCAATGACATGATCTTCGGCATCGTGCCGTTCATCGTCGAGCTGACAAAATATTTCACGCTGTGGCCGGGCGACGTGATCTGGATGGGCACCGACGGCGCCTCGCCCGACATCAAGGCACGGCGACGTCGTCGAAATCGATATCACCGGGATCGGCACCCTGCGCAACAAGTTCGTCGCAGAGAAGCGATAGGACATGGGCCGATACAGCACCGCGCATTATTTTCTTGAAGGCTTGGTCGATCTCGGCGTCGAATACATCTTCGCCAATCTCGGCACCGACCATGTTTCGCTGATCGAGGAAATGGCGCGCTGGGACAAGGAAGGCCGCAAGTATCCCGAGATGATCCTGTGCCCGCATGAGGTGGTCGCGGTGCACATGGCCGGCGGCTATGCGCTGGCAACCGGCCGCGCCCAGGCTGTGCTGGTGCATGTCGATGCCGGCACCGCGAATGCCTGCATGGCGATCCAGAACCTGTTTCGTTATCGCCTGCCGGTGCTGCTGTTCGCCGGCCGCGCGCCGCATACGCTGCATGGCGAACTGACCGGCTCGCGCGATACCTATGTGCATTTCGTGCAGGACCCCTTCGATATCGCCAGCATCGTCCGTCCCTACGTCAAATGGGAGTATTCGCTGCCCTCCGGCGTAGTGGTGAAGGAGGCGCTGGCCCGCGCCGGCGCCTTTGCGCACAGCGATCCGCCCGGGCCGGTTTACATGATGCTGCCGCGCGAGACGCTGGCGGAAGAATGGGACGAGTCCGCCATGCCTGCCTACCCGGCGGCGCGCTATGGCAGCGTGCAGGCCGGCGGCGTCGAGCCGGCGAGAGCCAACGCAATTGCTGAGGCGTTGATGGCGGCCGAAAATCCGATCGCGTTCGCGGCCTATCTCGGCCGCAAGTCGGAAGCGGTGGCGGCCCTCGATCGGCTGACGCGGGCCTGCGGCATCCGCGTCGCCGAGTTCAATTCGATCGACCTCAATATCCCGCAGGACTCGCCCTGCTTTGCCGGCTCCGACCCGCTACCGTTGCTGGAAGGCGCCGATCTCGGCCTGCTGCTCGATTCCGACGTGCCGTTCGTGCCGCAGTCTGCCAAGCGCGCGAGCGCGATCAAATGGATCCAGATCGATATCGATCCGTTGAAGGCGGATTTCCCGATGTGGGGCTTTGCGACCGACATACGGATTCAGGGCGATTGCGCCACGGTGCTGAACCAGGTACTGGAGGCGGTCGAAGCCCGCGTCGACGACGGCTATCGCAAGCGCGTCGCGACACGCATCGCAAGCTGGAGCAGCGCGCGCGAGGCTTCGACCAAGAAGCGCGCGACGGCCGCGCCAACAAGGGGGTTTCAGACGCTCTGAACCCGGCCTTTGTGTTCGCGACACTGAACGGAAAGCTGTCGCAGGACGATGTCGTGCTGAATGAGGCGATCCGCAACGGACCGATCCTGCAGGAGCACGTCACCCGTACCCAACCAAAAAGCTACGTCGGTCTGGCCGGCGGCGGCCTCGGCTTCTCCGGCGGCATGGCGCTGGGGCTGAAGCTCGCGCAGCCCGGCCGCCGCATCGTGCAGGTGATCGGCGATGGCGGCTTTCATTTCTCATCCCCCGACAGCGTCTATGCGGTCGCGCAGCAATATCAGATCCCGATTTTGACGGTCGTCCTCGACAATGGCGGCTGGCAGGCGGTGAAGTCGGCCGTGCAGCGGGTCTATCCGAAAGGCATTGCCGCCGAGACCGACCAGTTCCAGTCGCGGCTGACCTCGGGCCGCCAGGGCGAGCGGCGGGATTTTTCCGACGTCGCCAAGGCTTTCGGCGCCTATGGCGAATGCGTCACGGAGCCGGACGAACTTGCGCCTGCCATCGACCGCGCGTTTGCAGCGCTCGATGACGGCAAGGCCGCCGTGCTGCATATAAGGGTTACGCGGCTATAGTTTCCCGCCATTTCAAAGAGGTCGATTTCATGCGAACGCCCAGCCGGAATGTTCTGATGACGGCGTGCCTTGGATGGCTGGCGCTCGCCGCGCCCACCTTCGCGCAGGAAGACCCTTCGAAATATCCAAGCCGGCCGATCCACATCATCGTCGGGTTCGCGGCGGGCGGCGGCAACGACATCATCGCCCGCGTATTCGGACAAAAGCTGTCCGAAAGCCTCGGCCAGCCCGTGATCGTCGAGAACAAGCCGGGTGGCGGCGCCATCGTCGCGACCGAATATGTCGCAAAGTCGCAGCCCGACGGCTACACGCTGCTTGATGAGCGCCAGCGGCATCTCGATCAACCCGGCCGTCTACGCCAAACTACCCTATGACGCGATCGGAGATTTTGTCGCGGTCTCCGAATTGGGCTCGTTTCCACTGATCATGATCGTCAACGCCTCCTCGCCGATCAAATCCGCAGCGGAACTGGTAACCTATGCAAAAGCCAATCCCGACAAGATGAACTATGCGAGTTCATCCGCCTCGTTCCAGCTGGTGACCGAACTGTTCAAGCAGAAGACCGGCGCACCGATGCAGGTCATCCCCTACAAGAGCGCCAACGAGTCGGTGCTGGCCGTCGTATCCGGCCAGGTCACCACGACCATTGCCGATGCCGGCCCGGTGTTGCCGCAGGTCAAGAGCGGCACCGTGCGGGCGCTGGCCGTCGCCGCGCCCAAACGGATGGAAGAACTGCCAGATGTGCCGACCCTGCAGGAAGCCGGCGCGGATGTCGACGCGGTGCTGTGGAGCGGAATCTTTCGTCGCAAAGAGGCACACCGCCGGCGATCGTCAGAAAGCTTGAAGAGCGAGTTGATGCGGATCGCAAGATTGCCCGACGTGATCGCACGCTTGAAGCCGCTCGGGATCGACACCGTCGGCAACTCGTCGGAGGCATTCGCAAAGATTCTGGCCGCTGACATCGCGCGCTGGGGCGCGGTCGCCAAGGCCGCCAACATCAAGATCGAGCAGTAGCGCCAGCCCGGTTCGGCGAGATCAGCCCGACGATCACGGTCGCGACCGCCGCGACCGCGATGTTCAGGATCAGGGCGCCGAGCCCGACATAGAACACGTAGCTGGCGCCGCCAAGGTCGATGGTGGCCAGCGGCTTCAGGCCGTTGCTCCATGCCGTCCACGATCCCCAACCGATGCCGACGGCCCAGCCGAGCAGCAGGCCTTCGGAGCGGAACCAGCGCGTGAACAATCCGAACACCAGCGCCGGAAACGTCTGCAGGATCCAGAGGCCGCCGAGCAGTTGCAGGTCAAGCGCATATTGCGTCGGCAGAAACAGGATGAAGGCGAGCGCGCCGACCTTCACCACCAGAGATGCGATCTTCGCCACCGCCGCTTCGCCGGCGTGGCTGATGTTGGGGTCGACATAGGATTTCCAGACGTTGCGGGTGAAGAGATTAGCCGCGCCGATGCTCATGACCGCCGCCGGCACCAGCGCGCCGATCGCAATCGCCGAGAACGCAAAGCCCGCGAACCAGGACGGGAACAGCACCTTGAACAACATCGGCACCACGTCGTTCGGCGAGGAGACCTTGATATTGGCCGCATAGGCCATGTAGCCGAGCAGCGCGATCAAGCCCAGCAACAGCGTATAGGCCGGCAGCAGTATCGCATTCTTGCGGATGGTGTCGGCTGACTTCGAGGCAAAGATGCCGGTCAGCGTATGCGGATACATGAAGGCGGCGAGCGCGGAGCCCAGCGCCAGCGTCGCGTAGGGCAACATCTGCGCCGGCTTCAGGGTCAGGCCGGTTGCGCCGCCTTTGGCGGTAAAGGCATCGTTGGCGGCCGCGAACACCGCGCTATAGCCGCCGAGTTTTGCCGGCACGATGACGACGGCCACCAGCACCACGATGTAGATCATGATGTCCTTGACGAAGGCGATCAGTGCCGGCGCGCGCAAGCCGGAACTATAGGTGTAGAGCGCCAGGATGATGAAGGCGGCGATGATCGGCAACTCGCCGGTCAGCCCCATCGCCTTGATGACGACCCCCATGCCGAGAAGTTGCAGGGCGATATAGGGCATGGTCGCAACCATGCCGGTCATCGCGACGGCAAGTTCGAGCCCGCGCGAACCGTAGATGCCGTGAACCACGTCGGCCGCGGTGACGTGGCCATTGGCATGCGCTTTCTTCCACAGCACCGGCATGATCGCGAACACGAAGGGATAGACGATGATGGTGTAGGGCAGCGCAAAGAAGCCGTAAGCGCCGACAGCGTAAACCAGCGCCGGGACGGCGATCACGGTATAGGCGGTATAGAAATCGCCACCGACCAGAAACCAGGTGATCCACGTACCGAACTGCCGGCCGCCGAGCCCCCATTCATCCAGATGCTCGCTGACCGGGCCGGCCTTCCAGCGCGCGGCCAGAAATCCCATCACGGTGACGAGCGCAAAGAAGAAAATGAAAACCGAAAGCGCAACCCATTCGATCTGATCGGCCATGGCTGATCTCCCCTAGGGCGTTTCGTCAGGCGTACGGCGACGATAGACCAGCCAGATCAGCAGCGAACTGATCGGCACCCAGGCGAGCTGGTACCAGTAGAAGAAGGGAAAGCCGAACAGCGAAGGCTCGGTGAAATTATAGAACGGCACCCACAACAGGCCGATAAACGGCAACAGCAACAGGATCCACATGAGCGGACTCCGGCTTTGCGCCGGCTTGCTCAGTCGGCGTTCCCGACGTCCAACAATCTAGGAACCGGATCGTTGCGCCGCCAAGCGAATTTTGCGTTGCTGCGTTGCGATGCGCGACAAAGTGATCGGCGCAAGGGTCCCGTGGCCTTCAGAACGCCGGTGCCTGCCCGTTTCGGCCATAGGTGATGCGCGGCGCCTGCACGGTACCGTCCGGCTGCTTTTTCGCGGCGGCCACAAAGATCCTGGTGCCGGGCTGCACTTCTTCTTTCTTGCCCATCTCGTAAGTGACCACGACGGTTTCAGGCGTTACGAGCAATTTCTTCTCGCCGTCCTTGTACTTCACTGACAATGTTTGCCCGTCGACGCCGGTCACGGCCTGCTCGACATTCGCATTGGTCATCTTGCTCTTGGGCATCAGGTCCCAGTCGTAATGGCCTTCACCGGTGCCGCGCATCGATTCCGGGAAGATGTGAACCTCGATGGCCTTCTGGACGCCGTCGGCCTGCATCATGCCGGCGGAGCCGACGAACATGCCTTGCTTGATGTCGGTCATCTTGGAGGGAATGATCACGACAAACAGCGGGTTGTCGGTCAGCGTCAGCTTCAGCTCGGCGCCGTCACGATTTTTGACCACATAGACCGGGCCGTCGATGCGCTCGACGGTGCCACGAATGCGAACGGTCTCCTGCGCCGATGCCGGTAGGGCGACAGAGATAGAAACAAGGCTAGCGGCGGCAAATATGCAACGTCCCATTAAACGACGCACCATGGCTGACATGTTCATCCTCCCCAGTGTTTTCGACCGTTGACGCGTAGCGACAGGGCGCAGGCCGTTTCGCCCATCCCTGCAACCCCAGGAAGTAACGAATATTCCCTACTCCGGCTTGATGCCGGCATCCTTGATGACCTGACGCCAGCGCGCTTCCTCGCCGAGGAAATATCTGTCGAGCGCTGCGGGCGGTTCGGCCATCATGACAAGACCTTCGTTGACACCAAGCTTCTTGAACGAGTTGGCTTGTACGGCTTTCGCGGCCGATTTGTTGAGGCGGTCGATGATCTCGGGCGGCGTCTTGGCCGGTGCGTAGACGCCGTACCAGGCTTCGGCGGCATAGCCGGGAACGCCGGCTTCCGACACGGTCGGCAAATTCGGAAAAGCCGGCGAGCGTTCCGCCGAGGTCACGGCAATCGCGCGCAACTGTCCGGATTCGACCAGCGAGGCCGCGCTCGCCACCGTCGTGAACATCACCTGGATCTGCCCGCCGAGCAGGTCGGTGATCGCAGGCGCCGCGCCCTTGTACGGCACCGTCGTCAGGTTGACCTTGGCCATGTGCTTGAACAATTCGCCGGCCAGATGCGCCGAAGTGCCGGTGCCGTAAGTACCATAGGAGAGCTTGTCGGGCTCGGCTTTCGCCGCAGCGATCAGGTCCGCGATCGATTTGATCGGGGACGCCTTGATTGACCACGACGAGATTGAAGGAGCGCGCCACCAGCGCCACGGCGGCAAAGTCGCCGTGGGCGTCGTAGGGCAGTTTGGCCTGCAGGCTCGGATTGACCGCATTGGCAAACGTTCCCATCAGCAGCGTGTAACCGTCGGCCGCGCTGGTGGCGACTGATTGCGTGCCGATGATGGTCCCTGCCCCCGGCTTGTTCTCGATGATGACGGAGACACCGAGATCCTTTGACATCTCCTGCGCCAGGGTCCGCGCCACCACGTCGGTGCCGCCACCAGGCGCGAACGGCACCACGATCTTGATGATGCGGTCGGGATAGGCCGCCTGGGCTTTGCCGCTAGGCGATGCCGCAAGCAACGCGCATGCTGCAAGCGCGAACAACATGGATGACGTACTGGAGGTGCTTTTGGCTTGCATGAGTCCTGACTTGCAGTCGGATAAGGAGGCGTCACCAAATCACGCCCTGCCGCGGAAGGCTATGCGTCTATTGCCGGTCGGTCATGACGCCGGGATCACGTGCCAATCGCGAGATGATCGACTAGCATCGCGCCCAACAACAATAACCAAAATCCCGGGAGGATTTGACATGAGGCACTGGCTGGCCGGATTGATGCTGTTGGTTGCGCCACAGGCGTTCGCGCAGCAGGCGGTTCCCAACATTGCGTTCGACTCCGCCCCCAATCCGCTAAAACTGCCGCCGAACATGTATTTCGGTGAAATCTCGGGCGTGGCGGTGAATTCCAAGGGCCACGTCTTCGCACTGTCGCGCGGCAATACCACCGGACCGGCCTATGCCGCCGCAGCAACGCAACTGCTGGAATTCGACGCGCAAGGAAAATTCATCCGCGAAATCGGCAAAAATCTCTACGCTTGGTCGTTCGCACACACCGTCAAGGTCGATCCCCAGGACAACATCTGGGTGACCGACAAGGGCTCGGACATGGTGATCAAGTTCGATCCCGAAGGCCGCGTCCTGATGGTGTTCGGCCGCAAGCAGGAGGCCTCCGACGAGGACACCGGCCCGGTCAAACATCCGAAGCCGCCGTTGCCGTCCGAGGACGGCAGGTTCCGGCAGGTCACCGACGTCACCTGGGACAAGGCCGGCAACACCTTCATCAGCGACGGCTACATCAATTCGCGCGTCGCCAAGGTCGACAAGGACGGCAACTGGGTGAAGTCGTGGGGCGACCGCGGCACCGAGCCCGGCCAGTTCAACACCCCGCATTCGATCGCCTCCGACGCCAACGGCAACGTCTACGTCGCCGACCGCGGCAATTACCGCATTCAGGTGTTCGATGGCGACGGAAAATTCCTGCGCCAGATCAAGATCGACGTGCCGGTACCATCAGGCGCCAAGCCTGCGATTGGCAACATGCCGACCGAGGCCCAAATGGCCGGCGGCACTTTCCATCCGGGCTCGCCCTGGTCGCTGTGCATCACCCCGCCGCCGAACCAGGTGCTCTACAGTTCGGATGCCTGGCCCGGCCGGATCTACAAGCTCAGCCTCGACGGCAAGCTGCTCGGCGTGCTCGGCCAGTCCGGCAAGCAGCTGAAGCAGTTCGGCTGGATCCACGCGATGGCGTGCCCGTCGGCGAATGTGCTGTACGTGGCGGAGCTGCTGAACTGGCGGGTGCAGAAACTGCTGCTGAAGCCGTAGGCACCTTCGTCATTGCGAGGAGCGTAGCGACGAAGCAATCCAGTCTTTCTTTGTGCGGCAAGATGGATTGCCTAGCGGAGTATGTCATCGGGCGCGCATTGGCGCGACCCGTTGGCCCGCAATGATGGCTGGCTAAATCATCCGCGCTACGAACGGAATCTTCCGCAGCATCACTGTCACGCCCCAGCTCAGCGACAACGTCGCGATGAACACGACCGCCGCCTTCACGATGGCCGGCCACGAATAATCGTAGACGCCGTATTGCAGCCAGATGATGAAGATGTAGTGGGTGAGAAAGATGCCATAGGCCGAAGGCCTGACGGCATCGAGCAACCTCATTTTAGATGACGCAAAGCGCACAAACACCGCCAGCACCACGAACGTCATCGCCGCGCTGAACAGCGCAAAGGCGAGGCCGTAAGCTGACCGCCACGACAGCGGAGGCGCGTTGAAATCCACGACCCAGTTGTGATGGACGTACACCAGCAGCAGGATCGCGCCGTAAAATAGCGACGCGAAGGCGAGCCAAACCAGCCAGCGTTTTACAATTGCGCCGCCTTCCGCCAGAACGCCGGCGCGAAGGCTGACGACGCCGATGCCGACCCCGGTCAGGAAATAGCCGGCATAGAGCAGAATCCGGCTGGTCTGGATCGGCAGCGGATAGCCGCCCGGTTCCAGCCAACTGGTGTCGCCGACGATCAGATGCATCGGCAGATAGATCAGAACCGAAATCGCGAGGAAGGCGGCAAAGGCCGTCCAGGGGCGATCACGCAGCGTGAAAATCAGCAGGCCGAACGCTTTCACCAGCCACGGCGTGATCAACACCAGCGCGGTGGCGACGATGTCGAGCGCCAGCAGCACCCACAGAAACCACGCCGGCCCCGACGGCCACGGTCCGATCGTCAGCGTGTGCCACCAGAAATGAAAGAAATTGAAATCGGTGGTGCCAGGCAAATGATAGCGCAGGAAGGTCGGATAATAGGCGATCGGCATCAGCACGAAGACCGACACCAGAAAGGGTATGCCGAGCCGCCAGGCACGATGGCGCACGTAGTCCCCCGCTCCCCTCCGCGTCAGGCTGGCATGAACGAACAGGCCCGAGATCAGGAACATGCAGGCCATGAAGAAACTGTCGTTGAACAGCACCACCAGATCGAAGCCGAGCCAGCGCATTTTGTCGCCGGTGCCGAAATGGGTGTAGTTGACGACGGAGTGATGAATCAGCACCAGCAGAATGATGAAGGTACGCGCGCGGTCGAGGGCAACGATACGCTTGCTTGCGGGGGCATGGTCGCTTCCGTCGCTTTTGCGCGGCATTTCAACTCTTCGGTTCACGGCGTTCCTGTCCTTGAATTCCAGCGATCATTTTTCGAACGCATCGTAAATCAGTTTCTTGACGTTGACCTGAACATGCAGGCGGTTGGATGGCGCATTTTCCAGCACCACAAAGAACATGTCCTCGGCGCGGTCGACCACGAGATAGGCGCCGGTGGCGCCGTCCCATTTGAATTCACCTGATGAGCCCGGCGGCGGCGGCACAGCGTTGCCGGGATCGGTTCGGACGCCAAAACCATAGCCGAAGCCAAAACCGTCGCCGGGATAATAGAAGTAGTTGCGCGCCACGCCCGAGCCCGGACCGATGTGGTCAGTCGTCATGTCGGCGAAGGTTTTCGGGCTGAGATAAGTCTTGCCATCCAGCGCACCGCCGTTGAGCAGCATCTGCCCGTATCGCGCGAGATCGGCGACCGTCGAAACGAGGCCGCCACCGCCGGATTCCCAGCGGGTGACATCGAGCGAATTGCGTTCGACATGGCGATCGCGATCCAGCGGCTGTGCATAGCGCGCGCGCTCGGCCGGATCGGTCAGGAAGAATTTGGTCGTCGTCATCCCGAGCGGATCGAACAGTTGCGTCTTTTCGAACTGGTACAGCGACTGGCCGGACGCGACCTCGATGACGCGGCCGAGCACGTCGACCGAATGGCCGTAGTCCCACAGCGTGCGCGGCTGTTCGGCCAGCGGCACTTTCGCGATCCGTTCGGCAAAGCCGGCATTGTCGAAATCGCCGAGATAGATCCCGTCATAGGCGGCCTTGACCAGGTTCCGCTCACCATAGAAGCCGTAGGTGATGCCGGAGGTATGCAGCAGCAGATCCTCGACCGTGATCGGCCGGCGCGGCGGCACCAGGTCGAGCACGGCCTTTCCGGAATCGTCCTTGCGTTCGACGCCGACCTTCATGCCGGCAAAGGACGGAATGTATTTGCTGACGGGGTCGTCGAGTTTGATGGCGCCACGATCGACCAGCATCATGGCCGCGACGCTGGTGACGGTCTTGGTCAGCGAATGCAGCGGAAAGATCGCATCCGGCGTCATATCAATATTGGCATCGACGTCGCGCTTGCCTAACCATTTGAAATAGACCGGCTTGCCGTGACGCTGGATCAGCACGACGGCGCCGGGAGTTTTCGCCGTGGCGATCTGGTCTTTGAGAAAATCGTCGATGCGGGAGAGCTTTTCGGTCGAAAGCGTTGCATTCGGCGGCGGTCCGAATTCGGCGGCTGATAACGAAGTTGTTATCGAGGCTGTGACAGCCATCGTGGCCAGCAGCGTCGTATAACGAGTTATCGACGCTGACTTCTGCGAGAACATCCAAGGGCTCCTGATTGGGCGGACCATATTGCAATAATGCATGCGTTGCCAACGCGTCATTGCGAGCGAAGCGAAGCAATCCATTCTTCCTTTCCGCGGCACGATGGATTGCTTCGCGGAGCCTGTCATCGGGCGCGCATGCGCGCGACCCGTTGGCTCGCAATGACGGTAAAATCGCGATCACGAATACGGGTTGATCAGCTTCTGCTGTTCCGCGCTGTGATGGGCGAGCATGTCGATGAAGGTTCGCACCTTGGCCGACAGATGATGACGGTGCGGATACACCGCATTCATGGCGAGCTCCAGCGGCCGGTATTCCGGCAGCAGGCGTACCAGGCGGCCGGCCTCGAGATCGTCATGGACCAGGAAGCCGGCGGCAAGGCTGATGCCCCCACCTTCGAGGGCGACCGTGCGCAGGGTTTCGCCGCTGTTGGTGATCAGATTTCCGGCAACCTTGACCGAGGCAGGCGCACCTTTGCGGTCGGTGAAGCGCCATTCGTCATAGGGATAGTTCAGGTGACGAACGCAATTATGATTGGCGAGTTCGGACAAAGCTTGCGGCCGGCCATGCTTCTCCAGATAGCCATGCGAACAGCACAGCACGTGCCGCCAGGTCGCGAGGCTGCGCACGATCAGGCTTGAATCCGGCGGCGGCGTCAGGCGCACCGCGATGTCAAACCCCTCATCGATCATGTCGATGTTGCGCTCGCCCATCTGCAGATCGACCTTGACCTCGGGATAGGCAGCGAGGAATTCGGCAACCACGGGCGATACGAACTGCACGATATGAGTGGCGGTATAGATCCGCAGCGTGCCGCGCGGCGTCGATTGCTGGGCGCCGGCAATGTCGTCGGCCTGTTCGATATCGGCGAGAATCTGGACGCAGCGGTCGTAATAGGCCTTGCCGACCTCGGTGACGCTGACCTTGCGCGTGGTGCGCTGGAGCAGGCGTGCGCCAAGCCGGTCTTCCAGCGACTGAACATGGTTGCTCACCATGGTCGTGGACATGTTGAGCCGGCGCGCGGCGGCGGAAAAGCCGCCACTATCCACCACACGGACAAAGGCCGTCAGACTGGTCAGCCGGTCCATCGGCGAGCCTCCGATTATCCGCTCTTACTGGACAATGCTTCCAGTTTTCTCCGGATTATCACACGCGGGCTGACATTGCATCTTCCGGGCGTACCCAGCGCCCTCCTCCCGGGGACGCTTCCCCGGATCAGGAGGACGCCATGTCATCGGTTTCTTATGCCACTGATATCAAAGAGAAAATAAGCCTTCGCCCGTCGCAGAAGGCGATCAAGCGCGCTGCGCTCGCGCTGGTCCTGGCGCTTGGAATCGCTGGCGCGGCGGATTTTGGCTACGGCTACCTCACCACCGGCCGCTACCTGGAATCGACCGACGACGCCTACGTGAAGGCCGACTCCACGATCATCTCGCCAAAAGTTTCCGGCTACATCGCGCAGGTGCTGGTCGGAGACAACCAGCCGGTGAAAGCCGGGCAGATTTTGGCGGGGATCGATGACCGCGATTTCCGGGCGGCGCTCGATTCCGCCCATGCCGATGTCGATGCGGCCGGGGCTTCGGTGCGCAATCTCGATGCCCAGATCGCCTTGCAGCAGCCGATCATCGAACAGGAGACCGCCGACGTCGCCTCCGCCGAAGCCAGCCTGCAATTCGCGCAGGAGGAACAAGCCCGCTACGACGGCCTGATGAAGACCGGCTCGGGCACCATTCAGCGCGCGCAGCAGACTGATGCGGCACTGCGCGAGAAGAACGCGCAATTGCAGCACGAAAAATTCGGCCTCGTCGCCGCGCAGCGCAAGATCGACGTTCTCACCACCGATCGCGCCAAGGCCGTGGCGCAGCTCGACCGCGCCCGCGCCGTCGAACAACAGGCGGCATTGAACTTGTCCTATACGAAGATATCGGCGCCGGTAGACGGCACGGTAGGCGCGCGCTCACTGCGGGTCGGCCAGTTCGTGCAGGCGGGAACGCAGCTGATGGCGGTGGTGCCCCTGGACGCGGTCTACGTGGTCGCGAATTTCAAGGAGACCCAGCTTACTCACGTGCGCAACGGCCAGCCGGTTGAAATCCTTATCGACAGTTTTCATGGCACCACACTGAAGGGCCATGTCGACAGCCTGTCGCCGGCGAGCGGCCTCGAATTCGCGTTGCTACCGCCCGACAACGCCACCGGCAACTTCACCAAGATCGTGCAGCGCGTGCCGGTGAAGATCGTGCTCGACGACCATAACCTGACCGGCCTGCTGCGGCCGGGCATGTCGGCGGAGCCGACCGTCAACACCAAGGCGACCGTGGTGGCCGAACGCGAAACCAAGGCCCGGTTGGCTTCGGATACCGCGCTGGCCCACCGAACAGCCGCTGAAGCGTCGGTTCGGCCAGCGATTAGCAAGTCCTGCCGGACAATCCTTCCATATCCGACCCGATTATCAGACCTGGAAGCCTAATGCATCCTGCCTCTGCCCGAGCAAGAGGAGACCCCTATGACCGCACTCCAGCCCACCATCAATGCCGCTTCCGCAGCCGACCTCGGGAGCCAGCCGTCACAAGCTGCAGCCGCGCCGAAGGCCGAGCCGGCGACCTCCGCGAAAACCTGGATCGCCGTTATCGGCGCCACGCTCGGCGCCTTCATGGCGGTGTTGAACATCCAGATCGTCAACGCCTCGCTTGCCGACATCCAGGGCGCAATCGGCGCCGGCACCGATGACGGCGGCTGGATTTCGACCTCGTATCTGATCGCCGAGATCGTGGTGATCCCGCTCTCGGGCTGGCTCGCGCAGGTGTTCTCGATCCGCCGTTACCTGCTGACCAACGCCATCCTGTTTCTCGTCCTCTCGGTCGCCTGTGCCTTCGCGCAGGACCTGCCGCAGATGATCGTGCTGCGCGCGATCCAGGGTTTCAGCGGCGGCGTGCTGATCCCGATGGCGTTCACGCTGATCATCGCGTTGCTGCCGAAGTCAAAGCAGCCGGTCGGCCTGGCGCTATTCGCGCTGTCGGCCACCTTCGCGCCGGCGATCGGGCCGACCATCGGTGGTTACCTCACCGAGAACTGGGGCTGGCAGTTCATCTTCTACGTCAACCTGGTGCCGGGCGCGGTGATGATCGCGATGCTGTGGTTCTCGCTGGAAGCCAGGCCGATGAACCTGTCGCTGCTGCGCGAAGGCGACTGGCCCGGCATCGCCACCATGGCGATCGGCCTCTCCGCGCTGCAGACCGTGCTCGAGGAAGGCAACAAGGACGACTGGTTCGGTTCGGCCTTCATCGTCAGGCTGTCGATCATCGCGGCCGTGGCGCTGACGGCATTCCTGTGGATCGAACTGACCACCAAAAAGCCGCTGCTCAATTTGCGCCTGCTGGTCCGCCGCAATTTCGGCTTCGGCATGCTGGCCAACTTTCTGCTCGGCATCGCGCTGTACGGTTCGGTCTTCATCCTGCCGGTCTATCTGTCACGCATCCAGGGCTACAATGCCGAACAGATCGGCATGGTGCTGGCATGGACCGGACTGCCGCAACTGCTGCTGATCCCGCTGGTGCCGCGGCTGATGAAGCGTTTCGACCCGCGCCTGATCATCGGTATCGGCTTCGCACTGTTCGCCGCCTCCAACTTCATGAATATCACCATGACCAACGACTACGCCACTGATCAGCTGTTCTGGCCCAACATCGTCCGCGCGCTCGGCCAGGCGCTGGTGATGGCCCCGCTCTCGGCGGTCGCCACCGCGGGCATCGAGGCAGAGAACGCCGGCTCGGCGTCCGGGCTGTTCAACATGATGCGCAACCTCGGCGGCGCGGTCGGTATTGCGGCCCTGCAGACCTTCCTGACCAAGCGCGAGCAGTATCACTCCAACGTGCTGACGCAGTCGGTGTCGATGCTGGAACAAGCGACCCGTAACCGGATCGACCAGTTGACGCAGTATTTTTTCAATCACGGCATCGCCGATCATGCGGAAGCAACGCATCGCGCGGTGATCGCGATCGGCAAGATCGTGCAGAAGCAGGCGTTCATCCTGGCCTTCAGCGACACCTTCTATCTGCTCGGCGCCGCGCTAATCGTCGCACTCATGGCAGCGTTGCTGCTCAGGAAGCCCGACCACCTTGCCAGCGGCAGCGCACACTAGGATTATCCAACCCAGACCAACGAAGGAGCACGACCATGAAACCCCGGATGAACTTCTATCAGGCAGCCCCCGACACCATCAAAGCGCTCAGCGCGCTCGAAGCCCAGATCGCCGGCTCCGGCCTGGAAAAATCACTGATCGAACTGGTCAAGACCCGGGCCTCGCAGATCAACGGCTGCGCCTTCTGTATCAACATGCATACCCAGGACGCCCGCAAGCAGGGCGAGACCGAGCAGCGGCTGTATCTGCTGAACGCCTGGCGCGAATCGCCGCTCTACACCGACCGTGAGCGCGCCGCATTGGCGTGGACCGAGGCGCTGACGCTGATCGCGGAAACCCACGCGCCCGACGACCTCTACGCAGATGTTCGTGCCCATTTCAACGAAACGGAGACGGTCAATCTGACCATGCTGATCGGCGCCATCAACGCGTGGAACCGGCTCGCGATCGCATTCCGCGCGGTGCATCCGGTGAAGGTGGCTGCGGCGGTGGCGTAGTTATCCGCCAAACGGTGGCCCATCTTCCGTCATCCTGAGGAGGCCGCGAAGCGGCCGTCTCGAAGGACGACGGCCACCGACCTCGCCGCTCATCCTTCGAGGCTCGCTATCGCTCGCACCTCCAGCGACAACGGCGAAGCCGTTGCGCGGGGATGACGTTCCGAGAATCACACCGCCGTCTTCTTGGCGAAATCGACATAGATTTCGCGCAGCCGATCTGTCATCGGGCCCGGCTTGCCATTGCCGACCTTCTTGCCGTCGATCGTCACCACCGCCTGCACGAACACGGTGGCGCTGGTGACGAAGGCTTCCTTGGCGGCCAGCGCCTCTTCGATCGTGAACGCGCGCTCCTCGACGCGGAGCTGACGTTCTTCGGCGAGCGCGACCACGGCCTTGCGGGTGCAGCCGGGCAAAATCTCGCTGCCGTTCTGCCGCGTCACGATGACGTCGTCCTGGGTCAGGATGAAGCAGGACGACGAGCCGCCCTCGGTCACCTTGCCGTCCTCGATCATCCAGGCTTCGCCGGCGCCGGCGACCGCCGCGGCCTGCTTGGCCAGCACCTGCGCCAGCAGCGCCACGCTCTTGATATCGCGACGGGTCCAGCGCAGATCCGGCACCGTGATGACTCCGATACCGGTCTTGGCCGACGGCGCGTTGATGATGTCCTTGACCGACGTGAACATGACCAGCGTCGGCTTGACGCCCTTCGGAAACGCAAAATCGCGCCCGGTGTCGGCGCCGCGCGTGACTTCGAGATAGACCATGCCGTTGACGAGATTGTTGCGCTTGACCAGTTCGCGCTGGATTTCCTCGATTTCCGCTGTTGTCACCGGCAGCGCCAGATCGATCTCGCCGACCGAACGTTCCAGCCGCGCCAGGTGCGAGGCGTTGTCGATCAGCTTGCCGTCCAGCACGGCTGCGACTTCATAGATGCCGTCGGCAAACAGGAAGCCGCGGTCGAGGATCGACACCTTGGCTTCCGAGAGGGGCACATACGAGCCGTTGACGTAAGCGATCTGTTCCAAGCGAGTTCTCCTGGGGACGTGCGAAGCGGTTGCGGCGGACCTTATACGCAATTTGTTTAGGGCTGAGGAACCCTAGTAACCACTATTCCGGCGGGTCCTTTGGCCGTCATTGCGAGGAGCGAAGCGACGCGGCAATCCATCGCGCCGCGCAAAGAAAGACTGGATTGCTTCGCTTCGCTCGCAATGACGTGGAAGGAGCGGAGTGCGATTGCTCCGAGCACCTCGGAACAATGAAACCTAATGCGACAAAATCTTCGACAAGAACTTCTGCGCGCGGTCACTGCGGGGGCTGCCGAAGAAGTCGGTCTTTTGCGCGTCCTCGACGATTTCGCCCTGGTCCATGAAGATGACGCGGTGCGCAACCTTGCTGGCAAAGCCCATTTCGTGGGTCACGACCATCATGGTCATACCCTCGCGGGCGAGATCAACCATGACGTCGAGCACCTCGCTGATCATTTCGGGATCGAGCGCCGAGGTCGGCTCGTCGAACAGCATCGCGATCGGGTCCATCGCGAGCGCACGTGCAATCGCCACGCGCTGCTGCTGGCCACCGGACAGTTCGGCCGGATATTTATTCGCATGCGCCTTCAGCCCGACGCGATCGAGCAGCTTGTGGGCCTTTGCCAGCGCGGCGTCGTGCGAGCGGCCCAGCACCTTCTCCTGCGCCAGACAAAGGTTCTCGATGATCCGCAGGTGCGGAAACAGCTCGAAATGCTGGAACACCATGCCGACCCGGGCACGCAATTTTGGCAGATCGGTTTTGGGATCGTTGACCTTGATGCCGTCAAGGATAATGTCACCTTCCTGAAACGGCTCCAGCGCGTTGACGCATTTGATCAGCGTCGATTTTCCGGAGCCAGAGGGGCCGCACACGACCACCACCTCGCCCTTGGCGACGTTGGTGGTGCAGTCTTTGAGCGCCTGGAAGCTCGGCCCGTACCATTTATTGACGTGGCTGATTTCGATCATGCTGAGCCTTTACCTGACAATGGCGATGCGTGCCTGCAGGCGCCGGACGCCGTAGGACGCGAGACTGGAAATCGCGAAATAGACCGCGGCGGCGAACAGGTACATCTCGACCAGCCGGCCGTCGCGCTGCGCCACCTTGCTGGCAGCGCCGAGGAAATCCGGGATCGACAGGACGTAGACCAGCGAGGTGTCCTGAAACAACACGATGGTCTGCGTCAACAGCACCGGCAGCATGTTGCGAAATGCCTGCGGCAGCACGATGTAGCGCATGGTCTGGCTGTAAGTCAGGCCGAGCGCGTTGGCGGCCGCCGGCTGCCCCTTGGAGATCGATTGAATGCCGGCGCGCATGATCTCGGAGAAATACGCCGCCTCGAACAGGACGAAGGTGATCAGCGAGGACGCGAACGCTCCGACCTTGATCGGCCGCGACGCGCCGGTCAGCCACTGCCCGATATAGGGAACGAGAAAGTAAAACCAGAAGATCACCAGCACCAGCGGCAGTGAACGCATCAGGTCGACATAGAGGCCGGCGATGCGGCCGAGCAGTTTGAGGCCGGACAACCGCATCAGCGCGATCAAAGTGCCGAACACCAGTCCGCCGACGGCGGAGAGCGCGGTAAGCGTCAGGGTGAAGGTCATGCCGTCGAGAAACAGGTAACCCAGCGACCGCCTGATTACATCGAAATCGAAATTACTGAACATCAGGTCGCCTTCACTTCCCGGAGATGTAGCCGGGAATGGCCACCTGGCGTTCGAGAAAGCGCATCGCGATCACGACGACGACGTTGATCAGGAGATACAGCACGGTTGCGGCCGTGAAGGCTTCGAACACCTGAAACGAAAATTCCTGCATCGCGCGCGCTTCGCCGGTCAGTTCGATCAGCCCGATGGTGATGCCGACCGAGGTGTTCTTGATGGTAGAGAGAAATTCGGACGTCAGCGGCGGCAGGATGACGCGGAACGCGATCGGCAGCAGCACGTAGCGATAGGCCTGCGTCGTCGTCAGGCCCAGTGCGGTGGCCGCCATCTTCTGTCCGCGCGGCAGCGAACCGATGCCGGCGCGCAGCTGTTCAGCCACGCGCACTGACATGAACAGGCCGACGCCGATCGATGCCGTCCAGAACGGCGCATTTGGCAACTGCTTCAGCCACAAGCCCGCGGTGCGCGGCAGTAGTTCCGGCAGCACGAAGAACCACAGGAACAGCTGCACCAGCAGCGGAATATTGCGGAAGAATTCGACATAGCAGAAGCCGACTGCCGATGCGGTCTTCGAAGGCAGCGTGCGCATCACGCCGACGATCGTTCCGATCACCAGCGCAATGATCCAGGCGAGAATCGCAGTCTTGATCGTCAGCACCAGACCCGACAGCAGCATGTCGAGATAGTTGCCGGTGCCGTTCGGTGACGGCTGCCAGAAGATGCCCCAATTCCAGTGATAGTTCACTTTCGCCCCCGCGAAGCGCTGCCGAAGTCACGCGCTAACGCCTTCGAGATTAGCGTTTATGCGCTTAACGTCCATGCAAATTTCCGGCCATTTCTTCCTGGAAATGGCCGGGCCGGCAGCGTCCCTTCGCCGAAGGTCTACATTTACTTGTAGGAATCCGGATCCGGCGAGTCCGAAGGCTTGGCGAACTCGTTCTTCAGCTCCGCAGCGATCGGCGTATTCAGGTTCAACCCCTTCGGCGGGATCTTCTGCATGAACCACTTGTCATAGATCTTCTGGCCCTCGCCACTTGTATAGAGCGCGGCCGTGGCGGCATCGACCACCTTCTTGAAGGCAGGATCGTCCTTGCGCAGCATGATGCCGTAGGGCTCCGGCTTCGAGAACGCGTCGGTGGAAATGACGTAGGCGTCCGGATCCTTTGATCCCGCAACAAAGCTGGCGAGCAGGATATCGTCCAGCACCGCCGCGACCGCACGATCGGTCTCGACCAGCAGAAACGACTCGGCATGTTCCTTGGCCGGAATGATGTTGATGCCGAGGTTACGGGCGGCATTGGCTTCGGTGAGCTGCTTGATGTTGGTGGTGCCTGACGTGGACGCCACCGACTTGCCTTTGAGATCGTCGATCGAGGCGAGCTTGCTCGACTTCTTGGAGACGAACCGCGTGGCTGTCAGGAAATGCGTGTTGGTGAATGCCACCTGCTTCAGCCGGTCGGTATTGTTGGTCGTCGATCCGCATTCCAGATCGATGGTACCGTTGGCCATTAGCGGGATGCGCGCTGACGAGCTCACAGGGTTGAGCTTGACCTCGAGCTTGTCGAGCTTCAACTCCTTCTTCACGGCATCGACGATCCTGTAACAGATGTCCATGGCGTAGCCGACCGGCTTCTGGCTGTCGTCCAGATACGAAAACGGGATCGACGATTCACGATAGCCGAGCGTAATCGCGCCGGTCTCCTTGACGTTCTTCAGTGTCCCGGTCAGCTCCTGCGCGCCGGCCTGTCCGGCGCAGCAAGCGATTGCAAGCGTGTACGCGATCGTACCCCATGGCCTCATTCGAATTCCCCTCATTTGGCGATCTCGGGACTACCCGGCGCAGCATGCGCAGCAGCCTATGATCGAACCTGACACAAACGTCTACGCCCATGCAATGGCCGGGCCACTGCATGGGCGCAAGGGACGTCTGGCTGTCTTTACTTGTACGAATCCGGATCCGGCGAGTCCGAGGGTTTTGCGAACTCGTTCTTCAGTTCGGGTCCGATCGGCACGTTGAGGTTCAGGCCCTTCGGGGCGATCTTCTGCGTAAACCACTTGTCGTAGATCTTCTGGCCCTCACCGCCAGTATAGAGCGCCGCGGTCGCGGCATCGACCACCTTCTTGAAGGCCGCATCGTCCTTGCGCAGCATGATGCCATAGGGCTCCGGCTTGGAGAACGCATCCTTGGAGATGACGTAGTCGCCCGGCGCCTTCGATCCAGCGATAAGGCTCGCCAGCAGGATGTCGTCCATCACGAAAGCCACCGCGCGATCGGTCTCGACCATCAGAAAGGCCTCGGCGTGATCCTTGGCCGGGATGATGTTGATGTTGAGATTGCGCGCCGCGTTGGCTTCCGTGAGCTGCTTGATGTTGGTGGTGCCGGCGGTGGAGACCACCGACTTGCCCTTGAGATCGTCGATCGCGTTGATCTTGTTCGCCGTCTTGGTGACGTAGCGGCTCGCGGTCAGGAAGTGGGTGTTGGTGTAGGCGATCTGCTTCTGGCGCTCGGTGTTGTTGGTGGTCGAGCCGCATTCGAGATCGATGGTGCCGTTGGCGAGCAGCGGAATGCGCGTCGATGACGTCACGGGGTTGAGCTTGATCTCGAGCTTGTCGAGCTTCAACTCCTTCTTCACGGCATCGACGATCTTGTAGCAGATGTCCATGGCGTAACCGATCGGCTTCTGGTTGTCGTCGAGATAGGAGAACGGAATGGAGGAGTCGCGGAAGCCGAGCGTGATGGCGCCGGTGTCCTTGATGTTCTTCAGCGTCCCGGTCAGGTCCTCGGCCTGCGCCTGGCCCGCGCAAAGCGCTGCCGTGAATGCAAGGCCGATGATGGTCGAATGTTTCATACCTGTACTCCTCGTTCTGGTTTACGTCGTCTGGGTTACGTCGATGACTTGATGATCTCGCGGAGCACCGGCGAGATGTAGCGGTGAAACTGTTCGGGATTTTCGCTCATCGGAAAATGACCGAGCTGCTCCATGATGGTGACACGTGCGCCTGATATCGCCGCGGCGGTCCGCTTGGTGTCTTCCGGCGTGCAAGAGAAATCATACTCGCCGGTGAGCAGAAACAGCGGGCATACTTTAGTATCGATCTTCCCGACCCGCCCGCGCAGATCGCCGTCGACCCGGTAGAAATAGAGATCGCCTTTAAATACGCCAGGACCGCCCTGTTTATAGGCCCATAGCGTCTCGGTCCGCGAACTGGCCGGGCTTTGCGGCGCGATCAGGCCGGAGACCAACGCGGCGCAGACTTCGCCGCCATGGACGTCGGGACGGTTGAGCCATGTGGTGTCGTACCACGGCGCCTGGAAATCGGCGGCCTCCAGCCCGATCAGCGCACGGAATTCAGCGGCGTGATCGATCGCAAGGTTGAGCACGATGCGGCCGCCGATCGAGCAACCCATCACGACCGGCCTGTCCAGCTTCAACGCCCCGCAGAAGGCGCGAATGGTCTCGGTGTAGCGCGCAGTCGTCAGTTGATATTCCGAGCCATCCCAGTTCGCCGGCGGATTGGATTTTCCATGCCAGGGCATGTCGAAGGCGATGATGCGAAAGTTTTTGGCGAACTCTTCATCGCCAAGCAGATGCCGCCACTGCCTTCCGTCGGCGCCCGCGGTGTGCAGGCACACCAGCGGGATGCCGGCGCCATGTTCCTCGAAGTAGATGCGATGCATCTCGCCGCCGATATCGACATGGACGTAGCGGCCCGTCATCGCCTCGATGTGGCCGTTCATGACGGCACCATGACGGAATGATGTCGCGGCAACGCCAGCACGTCCTTGAAGTACTGCAGATGCGTGATGAGCGGATGCAGGTCGCCTTCCAGCACTGCTTCGCCACGCTTGGTCAGCGCCAGCAGATCGTGAAAACCCGGCCGAGGCATCGCCTGCCAATATTCGGCCCAGGCGGCGGCCGAGGCGCGATAGGAAAATTGCCACGAGCGCATCAGCACCGGGGCCGGCGTCAGGTCGACAATCCGCCCCTGACGGATCGAGGCGTGAAAGGGATGGCCGATTGGCCCAAGCAGGCATTCGCAGTCGAGAAAGCGGCCGCGCGCGATCAGCGCCGGCGACTGGTCGAGAAAAGCTGGAATTTTGGCGAACGCCTGAATCACAGCGGCGTCGGTGGCGTTGGAAGCTGAACTCATGCGCTCCAGAGGGGGTCCCGCGGTGCCAGCATTGGCTGGCACAACATGGCCCGAAGCCACTGATATCGCAAGGTACCGCGACCTTTAGCCTACCTTGATTATCTCTTGAGCCGGCTTCCCCTACCCCACCTTGACGACCTTCAGCGCGTTCGGCTTGGCCGGCTGCGCCATCGCCCGCATCAGGATCTGCACTTCCTTCTTCAACATCTCGGCGAGTTCGACCTCGCGCCGCCGGATCCGGTCGCTGGAGGCGCCGATGCTGAGCGCCGCCACCACCTGCCCGGTATCGTCGCGGACGGGAACGCCGACGCCGCCCATTCCGGGAAAGGCTGCGTCGAGCAACATGGTATGGCCGGACTTGCGAGCGGCTGTAATCCGTTCGCGCAGATATTTCGGCGTAATGCGCGGCGATTTTGCCAGCCGTGGGATCAGCACTTCGATGATCGCCTCGATTTCGGCATCCGGCAACCACACCATCAGCGCGAGACTGCCGGCGCCGACGCCGAGCGGGCGGCGGCTGCCGATCTGCAAGTAATTCGGCTGCAGCGGATGACTACCGACCGAGCGCGCCAGATACAGCGCCTCGACGCCGCTGCGCACCGACAGCAACGCGGTGTCGGCGGATTTTTCCGACAGCCGCAGCAGGCTCGGCTGCGCCAATTCGGCGATATCGACGGTGCGACGCGCGCTGATCGCCATCACCCGCGCCTCCTGGCCGAGCTCATAGGTTTTGGCGCCGGCGACGCGGCTGACAAAGCCTTCGTCGATCAGCGAACCCAGAATGCGCAGCGTCGTCGCCTTGTTCAGCGAGGTCGCCTCGGCAATTTCGGTCAGTCGCAGCGGCGAGTTCTGCGCCAGCACGCGCAGGATGGCGCAGACCTTTTGAATGGCGTTGAACTTGTCGGTCTGACCGACGACTGATAGCACCGGCTTCTTCTTGTGCGCCGTCGCGGCGAGTTTTGCGGAGGACGCGTTCATGCCGCCTTGCCCTTGTCTTTGCCCTTGCGCATCGCGCCGGAATAAAGCGGGCAGATTTCTTCCGCAAATCTCGTCATCATCTTTTGCCTGACTGCGAGGGGCGTGCCCGGCGTGGCGCTGGACACCATGAAGTAGTTGAAGCCGAGCGCCACCAGCGCGTCGATGCGCTTGCAGATCGTCGCGGCGCTGCCGACCAGGTTGGAATCCAGGAACGGACCCAGTTCGTTCGGGTCGGTCATCTTGCGAAGGTTGGCGAACATGCGGCTGAAGTCGGCATATTCGGGAATACCAACCCACGGATTGGCGTCGGCCTCGTAGTGATCGGCTTGCAGCGCGAAATATGGCGGATAGTAGCGGCGGCCCATCTCGCGCGCTTCTTCGTCGGTGTCGGCGATGAACATTTTTACCGAGATCGGCAGGATCGCGCCGTCAGCCTTGGCGCCGGCGCGGCCGCGCCAGCGCTCGAGGATTTTCACCAGCAGGCCGTCCGGGAAGGTCGAGAGACAGATCGGCGGAATGCCGAGATCGCCCATCACCTCGGCGCTCGCAGGACTGCCGATCGCGCCGTAGAAATGCACGGGCTTGTCGACGGGCGCGGGACGAATGCGGATCGGCTGTTCGATGTTCCAGAACTGTCCGCGATGCGTGAACGGTTTTCCCGACAATCCCTGTTCGACGATTTTGATACACTTCGGCGAAGCGCGCACGGCCTTCGTTCATGTCGATGTTGTAGGCGTCGTATTCCATCCGGGCGGTGCCGCGGCCGATGCCGAGATGCAGCGTGCCTTGCGTGAGGCTGTTGAGCATCGCGATCTCTTCCGCCAGCCGCAGTGGATGATACCAGGGCAGCACCAGCACCGAGGTGCCGAGCGACAGGTCGGGAAATTTGGCGGCGATGTGCGCCATCATCAAGAGCGGGCTCGGCGTCGGATAGTAGTCGCTGAAATGATGCTCGAGCAGCCACGCCGCGTCGTAGCCGAGCCGATGGCCCAGCGCGCAATCCGACATCAGGTCGATATAGAGCTGCTGGTCCGAGACGCCCTGCCACATCGGACGCAGCCGCTTGAAATCCGAACCGCACATCCTGCATTGCCATCGATCTCCGCCGCCCCCGATCCTAGAGAGGCGGCGGGCCGCGCAGACAGTGTATTATTTCGTCTGACGAAACTCTTTTGCAAATTATTTCCATATTCTGCGGGGCAGTCAGGTTGCCCAGCCGAAACCTTATTCCGCTAGGCGAACCCATCATCCGCCGACGTCCGCCGGATCGTGACCAGCGCGCACAGGCTCACGAGGCCGCAGAAGGTGATGTAATAGCCGGGTGCGAGACTGCCGAAGAAGGCAAAGCTGCCCATCCAGGCCATGGTTACCGGTGACATGCCGCCGAATACCGTGACTCCGATATTGTAGCTCAGGCCGAGCCCGGTGCCGCGCGTCACCGGCGGGAACAGTTCGGACATCAGTGCGGCGAGCGGTCCGAAGTAGAGCGCCTTCAGGGTGCCGAGGCAAAGCACGACCAGGATGATCACCATCGGTGTCGGCGTCTGCGTCAATATCAGGAAGGCCGGAAAGGCCGATGCCAGCAGCAGCAGACAGAATGCAATCATGTGGGTGGTGCGCCCGATCCGGTCCGAGATCATTCCGGCGATCGGCGGCAGCAAGGTGACTGCGATGCCAGCGGCCAGCGCCGCCTGGAAACCCACTGACGGCGGCAGCTTGAGGGTTTTGACCACATAGGTCGGCATGTAGACGATGAGGTAGTTGATCGAGGTCGTCACCGCGATGGCGCCTATACCGAGCAACACCCGAAGCTTCTGCTCGGCGAACACCCTGCCGACGACAAACTCGTTTTTGGCGGCGGGCGGCGCCGTCGCATCGTCGATATTGTTGCGGATATAGATGCCGATCGGCCCGATCAGGACGCCGAACAGAAACGGAATGCGCCAGCCCCAGGATTCCAGATCGGCCGGGCTCATGGTCGAGGTGAGCCAGACGCCAAATGCCGACGCCAGCAATCCGCTCAGTCCCTGACTGGCGAATTGCCAGCTTGCCACGAAGCCGCGCCGGTGCGGCATATGCTCGACCAGAAACGCGGTCGAGCTGCCGAATTCGCCTCCGGCGGAGAAGCCCTGCAACAGGCGCGCCATGATGACCGCGATCGGGGCGAGAATGCCGATGGTCGCGTAACCCGGCATCACTGCGACCGCCAGTGTACCGAACGTCATCATGACGATGGAAACCATCAACGACGCCTTGCGGCCGAAGCGATCGGCATAGGCGCCGAGCACAACCCCGCCGATCGGGCGCGCCAGATACGACAGGCCGAACGTTCCCAACGTCAGCAGCAGCGACGCCGTCTGATCCTCGTTCGGAAAGAACGCTTTCGACACATAGATGGCGAAATAACCGTAGACGGCGATGTCGTACCACTCCAGCGCATTGCCGATCGACGTCGCGACAATGAGCTTTGTGACGTCCTTTTTCGGCTCAGCGGATGTTGCTGACAGATCGACCGGCGCGGACAATGTCATGTAAAATTCCTTTTCGGTCGATCACGTCACGCTCTGCGCGGGATCTCGCCGAGATCCCAGAACAGCCCCGCCATGATGGCGAGCGCTTCCTCGGTCACCGGCAGCAAAATGTGTTCGTCGGGTGCGTGCTGCGAGCAGCCGGGATAGGAGTGCGGCACCCAGATTGTGGGTAGACCCGAGCCCTTCCGCAAACACGTCGTTGGGCAGCGAGCCGCCGAAGTTCGGCAGGATCGCCGGCGACGTTGCCGGTGGTCTGCTCGATCGACGCCGCGGCCCAGTTGATCCAGGGGCTGTCCATGTCGGTGCGCGAGGCGCGCAAAGCGCTGTGCGCCGCTGACTTCCACCATCGGAAAGCCGTTGGCATGCAGATACGCACGCACCGCATCGACGACTTCGAGATACTTCGTGCCGACGACGAAGCGAAGCTGCAGCACGGCGCTGGCCTTACCGGGAATGGCATTCGCCGGCTTGTCGATATTGCCGGATGACATCGCCAGCACTTCCAGCGTATTCCACGCATAGAGACGTTCGGCCGGGGTCAGGCCCTCCTCGCCCCAGTCCGGCGACAAGGCCGGCTCGTCCGCGGTCGGCTCGATCTTCACGTCCGCCAGTGCCGCGCGGACACTGTTCGAGATCGGCGGCGGCTTCAGCACTTCAAGTTTCATGCGGCCCTTGCCGTCGACCAGGCTCGCGATCGCGTTGGCAAGGATCGTTGCGGGATTGGCGAGCACGCCGCCCCAATTGCCGGAGTGATTGCCGCCCTCGCGCAGGTTGACGTCGAGATGGATGCGATTGCCGCCGCGGCAGCCGAGGAAGATGGTGGGACGACTCGGCCGACAATCGCGGCCCGTCGGAGGCGATGAACAGATCGGCTTGCAGTTCGTCACGCAGCGCCTCGCAGACCTGGCGCAGGTCGGGCGAGCCGATCTCCTCGCCGGTCTCGATGATGAATTTGGCATTGAAGCCGAGCCTGCCGCCGCGGGCCTCGCGCACCGCGCGCATGGCGGACATGTTGATGCTGTGCTGGCCTTTGTTGTCGGCAGTGCCGCGGCCATAGACGCGATCGCCTTTGGTCGTCACCTGCCAGGGGTCGAGCTGGTCGCGCCATTCGCCGACCATGCCGTCGACGACGTCGCCGTGGCCATAGGTCAGGATCGTCGGCAGCGCGTCGTCCTCGTGGTAGTTCGCCAGCAGATACGGGCCCTTGCCCGTCGGCGATTCGATCATCCAGGTCGCAAAACCGAGTTCGGCAAAGGCGGGCCGCAGGTTCTCCTCGAGATAGGCCCGCAGCGCCGGTTCACTACCGGGATTCTGGCTTTCGGTGCGATAACCGACCCTTTTGCCGAGTTCGCCGAGAAAGGCGCCGGAATGCAGATGTTCGCGCGCTTTCGCAATCGCCTCAGCTCTGGTCGTCATAGTTTTCCTCGTGCGTCGCTAACCGTCGGGTCGCCAACCTATCGAGAACCATCGGCCGCTGGAAGAGGCTCCCGAGCGGTCGAATGGGCCTTGCTAAAACCGCCGGGAATGTAACAATTTCAGCCGACAGCCCGGCATTTCGATCGGGCAATTAACAGGGAGGCCGTTCATGAAAACGATCCTGCGCGCGTCCGCGATCTGTCTGCTGTTTGCCGGTTCCGCCGTGGCGCTGACCGGAGAGCGCATGGCGGAAATGCCGCTCGACAAGATGACGCCGGCCCAGCGCGCCGTGGCCGATGCCATCATGTCCGGACCGCGCAAGGGGATCGGCGGCCCGTTCAATGCCTGGCTGCGCAGCCCCGAACTGGCAGACCGGCTGCAGAAGGTCGGCGAATATATCCGCTTCAACACCTCGCTCGACAAGCGCGTCAACGAGATGGCGATCATCATGACCGCACAGCACTGGGGCTCGCAATATGAGTGGTACGCCCACGCCCCGCTGGCGATCAAGGCCGGCCTCGATCCCGCTATCGTCGCTGCCATCGGCGCCGGCCGCAAGCCCGACAACATGAAGGACGATGAAGCTGTGGTCTGGGAGTTCACCAGCCAGCTTCGCCGGGACCACGGCGTCGATGACGCGATCTATGCCCGGGCGCTCGAAAAATTCGGCGAAAACGGCATCATGGACCTGGTCGCGGTCAACGGCTACTACGACGTGGTCTCGATGACGCTCAACGTTGCCCGCGTTGCGCCGCCTGCCGACGCGCAATTGCCGTTCAAGCAGGCTGGGCGATAGACTATCGTTCTCACCATCGTCGCGCGGCGTCACCGCGCGACGGCCGTTTAGAAGTTGGCTCAGAAGTTTCCTGGCATGAAAAAACAGATTCGGCTCAATGCCTTCGCCATGAACTGCGTGGCGCATCAGTCGCCGGGGTTGTGGACCCATCCGCGCGACCGCACCCTTGAATATAATCGCCTGCCCTACTGGCTCGATCTCGCCAAGACGCTGGAGCGCGGACGGTTCGACGGGCTGTTTCTCGCCGACGTGCTCGGCGTCTACGACGTCTATGGCAACAGCCCTGACGCGGCACTGCGCAATGCCGCGCAGACGCCGTCGAATGAGCCGCTGATGCTGATTCCGGCGATGGCGGCGGTGACGCGAAAATCTCGGCTTTGGCGTCACCAGCAATCTCTCGTTCGAACCGCCCTATCCGTTTGCCCGGCGCATGTCGACGCTCGACCACCTCACCGACGGACGGATCGGCTGGAACGTGGTGACCGGCTATCTCGACAGCGCCGCGCGCGGCGCCGGCAAGGACAAGCAGACCGCGCATGACGACCGCTACGACATCGCCGATGAATATATGGAGCTGGTCTACAAGCTCTGGGAAGGAAGCTGGGAGGACGCCGCCGTGCTGCGCGACCGCGCGCGCGGAATCTTTGCCGATCCTGCGAAGGTGCATCGCATCGAACACGAGAGCAAAAATTACCGGCTCAACGCCATCCATCTCAGCGAGCCATCGCCGCAGCGGACGCCGGTGCTGTACCAGGCCGGCACCTCGCCGCGCGGACGGCAATTCGCGGCCGAGCATGCCGAATGCGTGTTCATGTCGGGGCCGTCGGCCAAAATTATCGGCCCGCGCGTCGCAGCGATCCGCAAGCTCGCCGGCGAGATCGGCCGCAACCCGGCTGAAATCCTGATGTTCAGCATGATGACGATCATTGTCGGCCGCACCGATGCAGAAGCAAAAGCGAAATACGCCGACTATCGCAAGCCACATCAATCCCGAGGGCGCACTGGCGCTGATGTCGGGCTGGACCGGCGTCGACTTCTCCGGCTACGACCTCGACCAGGAAGTACGCCACGTCCAGAACGACGCCGGCCGCTCCGCGATGGACAACGTTACCCGCGCCGATCCCGACCGCATCTGGACCGTGCGCGAAGTCATCGAACATGTCGGCATCGGCGGCGCCGGACCGGTCGTGGTCGGCACGCCCGAGAAGGTCGCGGACGATATCGAGGCATGGTTCGAGCAGACCGATGTCGACGGGCTGAATGTGCCGTTCGCGGTCTCGCCCGGCGATTTCGAGGACATTACGGAACTGCTGGTGCCGGAACTGACGCGGCGCGGGATCTACAAGGATGCGTATGCCAAGGGCACGCTGCGGGAGAAATTGTTCGGTGCCGGGCGGGCGAGGCTGACGGATCAGCATCCGGCAAGCCGGTACCGGCCAGGCGTGGCGGCGAAAGCGGCGGAGTAGACTATCTCCGTCGTCCCGGCCTTCGCCGGGACGACGGAAGAGTTACTTCGCCGCAAAACGTTTCAGCATATCGCGGTTGACCTCGATGCCGAGGCCGGGGCCGTCGGGGATACGAACGATACCGCCTACGTGTTCGATCGGTTGCACCAGAAGCGATTGGCGGATCGGATGCTCGGTGCGGTCAAACTCCAGCAACGGCTCCAGGGGGCTAAGCGAATTCGGCGTGTGTGTCGGCAGCACGGCGAGAAGCTGCAGCGAGGCGGCGATGGCGATGCCGGTGCCCCAGACGTGCGGGTTGTAGCGGATGCCGAACGCCTCGGCCATGTCGGCGATCTTCTTGCATTCGGACAGTCCGCCGGCCGCGCAGGTATCGGGCTGGATGATGTCGATCGCATGCGACATCAGCAGATCGCGAAAGCCGAACCGGGTGAACTCGCATTCGCCGCCGGCGACCGGAATCTTGAGCGCTGATTTCACCGCCCGATATCCCGCGACGTCCTCGGGCGGCACCGGCTCCTCGAACCAACCGATCTCGTGGCGCTCGATCATCCGGCCGAGCCGGATCGCGGCTGTTGCGTCGTAGGCATGATTGGCATCGACCATCAGGGCGACGTCGGAGCCGATGGCGTCGCGCACGGCATGGGTCACCGCGGCGTCTTCCTCGACGCCGAAGCCGACCTTCAGCTTCACCGCCTTGAAACCGTCGGCGACGTAGCCGGCCGCTTCCTTCGCGAGATATTTCAAGCGGATCACCGGATTTGCGCCGATAGAGCCCGGTCGCATAGGCCTGCACCTCCGTGCGCAAAGGGCCGCCCATCAACCGGTGCACCGGCACGCCAAAATGCTTGCCCTTGATGTCCCACAGCGCAATGTCGATGCCGCTCAGGCCCTCGATGACGACGCCCTTCTGGCCGTGATCGCGCAGCCGCGCGTAGATCATCTGCCAGAGATAATCTGTTCGCAGCGGATCCTCGCCGACCAGCCACGGCGCCACGCTCTGCACCACCGCCGCCGTCATCCGCGCCGGGCCGTAGCACTCGCCCCAGCCGATCAGGCCGGTGTCGGTTTCGATCTCGACCACCATCGCGGTGCGGGTGTCGTACCAGGCGCGCGAATAGGCGAAGGGTTGCGACAGCGCGGCTTCGAGGATGTGGGTGCGGACGGACTTGATGATCATGGGGGACTCGTTGGTTGCATCCGAGCCACAAATCTATCCCCGTGATTGCGAGCGAAGCGAGGCAATCCATCGTCCGGTATCAAGAAAATATGGATTGCTTCCGCCTTCGCTCTTCGAGCTACGATGGACAGGTCGCCGTTGTGCTCCCCGCAATGACGGCGAAGAGGCTGCGGCTAGTTCACCGCGTTATTGACAACCACCTCAATCAGCTTCGCGCCGGGACGGCTGAACGCGGACGACAGCACGGACTTCAACTGCGTGGGATCGGTGACGCGCGTCGCTTCCAAGCCCAAGCGATTTCGCCAGCGCCGTGAAATCGACCGGCGGATCCTTGAAGTCCATGCCGACGTAATGGTCGTCGCCGTGGAAGGCCAGCAGCCGCTGCTTGATGATGCGATAGCCGCCATTATTGACGATCACGAAGGTCAGCGGCAGGTTCTGGTTGGCGGCGGTCCACAGCGACTGGATCGAATACATCGAGGAGCCGTCGCCGGAATAGCACACGACAGGCCGATCCGGATTGGCGAGGCTGACGCCGACGGATGCCGGCAATCCCCAGCCGATACCGCCCGAGGCCAGCGCGTGATAGCCGTAGCGGTCGCGATGCGGGCGCAGCGCGATCATCTGTCGCGACGAGGTCAGGCCTTCGTCGACCAGGATGGCGTTATCGGGCATCGCCTCGACGACCTGTAGCGCCAGCCAATCCGGATCGATCGGCGTGGTGGTAGCGTGCTTTGAAATCTGTTCGACCAGCGGCTTGCGTTTCGCGGTCCAGTTCTTTGACGCCAGCGCCGCCAATCCCGCTTTGGCGCGTGTCTCCAGCGCACTGCCGCCGGCTGCTTTCAATGCGGGCACCAGTGCGCGCAACGTTTCCTTCACGTCGGCCTTGAGCGCGATCTCGGCGCTGTAATTCCGCGCAAGATCGTGATCGACGAGGCCGACCTGCACGATCGTCATGCCATCGGGCAACGGATCGATTTCGCTGTAGACTGACATCCGCAAGGGATCGCCGCCGACGGCAATGATGAGGTCGTAGGGCTGCAATGCCTCGCGGGCCAGTTTCTGGATGCGCGCCAGCGCGCCCATGAAGCACGGGCTTTCGGAGAGGAAATGCGCGCCAAACGGCGTCGACGACTGATAGGCCGGACAGCCCAGCGCTTCCGCGAACTCAGCCGCCTCTTTCAGCGCGTCGCTCTTGACGACTTCGTCGCCGACGATGATCACCGGCCGCTCCGCCTTGAGGATGCGCGCCGCGAACGCCTTCAGGGACTCCTCCGAGGGCTTGACGCGGGTATCGACACGGGTGGAGCGGCCGAGTTCGATGCCGGCCTCAGCATTGAGGATGTCGCCCGGCAGCGAGATGAACACCGGACCGGTCGGCGGCGTCATCGCGATTTTCGCCGCGCGGCGCACGATCCGCGGCAGGTCCTCCAGCCGCGTCACTTCCACGGCCCATTTCACCAGCGGCTGGGCCATCTGCACCAGCGGCCCGTACAGCACCGGCTCGGTCAGGCCGTGGCCCTGCTCCTGCTGGCCGGCGGTGAGGATCATCGGCGTGCCGGTAAAGCCGGCGTTGAACAGCGAGCCCATCGCATTGCCCAAACCGGGCGCGACATGGACGTTGCAGGCGACGAGCTTACCCGAGGCGCGGCTAAAGCCGTCGGCCATCGCGACCACAAGGCTCTCCTGCATCGCCATCACATAGGTGAGATCGGGATGGTCCTTCAGCGCGTGCATGATCGGCAGTTCGGTGGTGCCGGGATTACCGAATAGATGGGTTATGCCCTCGTCCTTCAGCAAAGCCAGGAATGCCGAGCGCCCGGTAATTTTATTTTTCATGTCCCCTCCCGCCCGGGGTTCGTTGACCTCGGGATGACGTCACCTGACCAAAGTTGAGCGGTGGATGCAATGGAGCCCGGTCATGGCTGCCCTGCGTCGCCCAATATGGGTCGGCCGTGCCGTCAAGCGTCGCGGCCGGGTCTTGACCACGCACAGAATTTATGTAATCAATCGGTTACACATCATGTCCCGGATACGAGCCAAGACAGACGCCTTCCGTGCCATCGCCGATCCGACCCGGCGGGCGATTCTTGATCGCCTGCGCGCAGGACCGGCCAATGCAGGAACTCTTGCGGCAGACTTTCGGTCGAGCCGGCCGGCGGTCTCCAAGCATCTAAAGGTGTTGCGCGAGGCGCGGCTGGTGTTTGACACGAAGATCGGGCGGGAACGCGTGTATGCCGTCAATCCGGCGCCGTTGCAGAACGTCGCCGGCTGGCTCGAGGGCTATCGCGCATTCTGGCAGGCCAGCTTGACGCGGTTGAAGCGTAACCTGGAGGAAAAATGAGCGGGATCAAAACGCATGCGCGCGCCGTCGCCGACGTGATCGACGGCTCCATTATCGCTTCGGTCGAAGTCGCCCGGCCGCCGGAACGTGTCTTCGAGGCCCTGACCTCGCGAGAGATCGTCGAATGGTGGGTCAACCCCGGCGTGTTCGACACGCGGGAATGGACCGGGGACGTCCGCGTCGGCGGACGATGGAGCGCATCGGGCATCGCGAGAGGCGCGCCCTATTCGCTGGAAGGAGAATTCGTCGAAGTCGATCCGCCGCGAAAGCTGGTCCAGACCTGGCATCGTGTGGGAATGCCCGGCGCGCCTTCCACCGTCACCTATCTCCTGGAGGCGATCAGCGGAGGCACGCGGCTGACGGTGCGCCACACCGGCATCACCGCAACCGATCAACAAGTGAATGTCGGCGCCGGATGGCGGAGCAGTTTCGACCGCCTCGCCGAAATCCTGCCGACGCCTCGGCACTAGCGCGCCATGGCCTACGACGAACAGACCGCCGAGCGTCTGCGCAAGCTGCTGTCCGCCCGGTCGGATGTGATCGAGAAGAAGCTCATGGGCGGCCTCTGCTTCATGGTGGGCGGTCACATGTGCTGCGCCGTCAGCGGCCGCGGCGGCCTTCTGGTCCGCGTCGGGCCCGACGCCTATCCGTCGATGCTGCGCGAGCCGCATGCTGCGGCGGTGGAAATGCGCGGGCGCAGCATGACCGGCTACATACGCGTCGCGCCCGACGGCTACCTGACCGGCGCCGGACTGAAGAAGTGGCTCACGCGCGGCGTCGATTTCGTGGCGACGCTGCCGAAGCGCACGGCGGCGCGAAAGACAGTCAAGCACAAGGCGCCAAAGCGGCCGCGAGCCGGCTAAAACATCCCTTCCCGCTCCGAAGCCTTTTTCTTTTTCGACCGTTGCCAGACTACGCCTGGAAAGCCTTTCAGCGGCACCAGCGGTTCGCCGGTCCAGGCCCATTCCTGCAGTTCCTCGATCGCGATGTGATAGAGCGGCTGGCGGCCGGTGCGCCCCGAAAACAGCGCGCGGGGAATGTTGACCATGTGCGGCGAGCGGCCGCGTTCATAGGCGATCGGCGTGCCGCAATGGGCGCAGAAGCGGCGCACGGTTTTTGTCGCCTTGTCCTCGTAACGCGCAACGCTTTTTTCGCCCTTGGTGATGCGAAAGCGTTTGCGCCAGCTTCCGACATAGGTCGCGTAGACAGCGCCATGCGCGCGACGGCTCGCGGCCGAATGATCGTGCCATGCCCAGCGCGCGGGGACGTCGATCTCGAAGGCGACCTTGCCGCACAGGCATTGCCCCGCGGCGGGTTTGCCGAGGGCGATGGCCTTGGTTTTCTTTTTGGGCGGTTCGTCGTCTTCGGGAAACATGGTGGGACCTCATCTTCCGTCATTGCGAGGAGCGCAAGCGACGAAGCAATCCAGACTTCCTTCGCGGAGATATGGATTGCTTCGCTGCGCTCGCAATGACGAGAATAGCCCGTAGCCCGGATGAGCGAAGCGACACCCGGGAACGCTGGTGAGACCGGCCCCGGATGTCGCTTCGCTCATCCGGGCTAAAAATACCTTACGCCTGCTCCAGCTCGTTATGTTCGGGATAATCCGTATACCCCGCCTCCTCGCCGCCGTAGAACGTCGCGCGGTTATACGGCGTCAGCGGGAAGCCGCGTTGCAGGCGGCGCGGCAGGTCGGGGTTGGAGATGAAGATGCGGCCGAAGGCAATCATATCGGCAAGGCCGTCGCGGATCGCGGCGTCCGCGGCCTCGCCGGTGAAGCCGCCGGCGGTGATCAGCACGCCTTTCCAGATCGGGCGGAACAGCACCATCGCCGACGGCACGTTCTGGTGGTTGACCTCGGCGCGGCCGGTGCCCGAGGAGCGCGGCTCGATGAAATGCAGATACGCCAGACCGAGCGGATTGAGCTGCTCGATCGCATGGGCGTAGAGCGGCATCGGATCCGGCTCGCCCGAGCCGTTGGCGATGCCATAGGGAGACAGCCGCACGCCGACGCGGTTCGCACCCCAGACCTCGATCACGGCTTTCGTCACTTCCATCAGGAAGCGCGTGCGGTTCTCGATCGAACCGCCATATTGATCGGTACGCAGGTTGGTGTGCGATTGCAGGAACTGTTCGATCAGGTAGCCGTTGGCGCCGTGAATTTCGACGCCGTCGAAGCCGGCTTTCAGCGCGTTCTTCGCGGCCTGCCGGTAGGCGTCGACGACGCCGGGAATCTCTGAGGTATCAAGCGCCCGCGGCGTTTCGTAAGGCACCGCCTTGCCGTCGGCCGTTCCAGTCTTGAGATCGGCGATCGCTACCGCCGAGGGTGCGACCGGCAGCACGCCGCCGGGCTGGAACGAGGAATGCGAGACCCGGCCGACGTGCCAAAGCTGCAGGAAGATCACGCCGCCTTTGGCGTGGACGGCATCGACCACTTCGCGCCAGCCCGCGACCTGCGCATCGGTATAGATGCCCGGCACGCCCGGTGCCCCGAATCCGGTATCGACGACCGGCGAGGCCTCGGCGATCAAAAGGCCACCCGGCGTCGCGCGCTGGGCGTAATATTCCCTGTTCAGCGGCCGCGGCGCCAGTGAAGGCTTTGCGGCGCGCATCCGCGTCAACGGCGCCAGCGCCAGCCGATGCTGGAGTTGATAGGGACCGACCTTGAGTGGTGAAAACAACGATGGAAAATTCATGACTGCCCCGATACTCCCGTGATTGTACGGATATGTAACCGGTTCAGCTTGTTCGTAAAAGGTGTGAGTGGCAATCTCCGGTGCCAAGACCAGTGAGCACTTCATCCATGCAGAAATCGAGCGCCCGTTCGCTTCCCTCGCTCAGCGTCCGTATCGACCTCGATGCCGAGGGCCGGATCGGGCCGGGCAAGATCGCGTTGCTGGAGAATATTCGCAAGCACGGCTCGATTTCGGCCGCCGGCCGCGCCATGGACATGTCCTACAAGCGGGCATGGGATCTGGTCGACGAAATAAACCGGATCTGCCGCCAGGCGGCGGTGGAACGGCAGACCGGCGGCAAGAACGGCGGCGGCGCGGCGCTGACGGCGTTCGGCACCTCGCTGGTCGCGCGCTATCGCAAGATCGAACGCGACGCCGCCAGCGCCGTGCGCAAGGAACTACAGGCGCTGCGAAGCGAAATCGGTGGCGCGAAGAAGCGGGCGGGAAGATAAGGTATCGTCATTGCGAGCGCAGCGAAGCAATCCATCTCTCCGCGCAAAGAAAGAATGGATTGCTTCGTCGCTTCGCTCTCGCAATGACGACCAAGCGCCCTAACCGGTCTTGATCCAGACCGCCTTGACGTTGAGATACTCCTCAACGTGCTGCTTGCCGGACTCGCGGCCGTAGCCGCTCATCTTGTAGCCGCCGAACGGCACCGCCGGGTCCATCGCCTGATAGCAATTGACCCAGACCGAACCGGCGCGCAGCGACTTTGCAACCTGATGCGCCTTGCTGACATTGGTGGTCCAGACGCCGCTGCCGAGCCCGAAGGTGGTGGCATTGGCGCGCTTGATCAGGTCGTCCCAGTCCTTGAACGAGATCGCCGAGATCACCGGGCCGAAGATTTCTTCCTGGGCGATCCGCATGTTGTCCTGGACGTTGGCGAACACCGTCGGCGGCACGAAGTAGCCCTTCGACAGCGCGCCTTCGGTCAGCGGCGCGCCGCCGGCCAGCGCTTTTGCGCCTTCCTTCTGGCCGATCGACAGATAGCCTGACACGCGCTCCATCTGCTGCTGCGACACCAAAGGCCCAATTTGGGTGTTCGGATCGAGGCCGTTGCCGACCTGCAGCTTCTTGCCGAACTCGGCGACACGGCCGACGAATTCGTCATAGATCTTGTGCTCGACGAACAACCGCGTGCCGGCGCTGCAGATCTGCCCGGAGTTCGCGAACACCGCCATCGCCGCTCCCGGTACCGCCGCATCGAGATCGGCATCTGCAAACACGATGTCCGGCGACTTGCCGCCGAGCTCGAGCGAGACGCGCTTCAGGTTGCCGGCGGAGGCGCGGATGATCGACTGCCCCGTCACATGCGAGCCAGTGAAGGCGACCTTGTCGACATCGGGATGCGAGGCCAGCGCCGCGCCCGCGGTCTCGCCGTAGCCGGGCACCACGTTGACGACGCCGGGCGGAATGCCGGCTTCCATGCAGAGTTCGGCGAGCCGCAGCGAGGTCAGCGGCGCTTCTTCGGCCGGCTTCAGGACGACCGTACAGCCGGTGGCAATGGCCGGGCCGATCTTCCAGACGCTGGCGCCGAGCGGGCCGTTCCAGGGGATGATGGCGCCGACGACGCCGACCGGCTCCTTCAAGGTGTAGGAGAAGATTTCGCCGGGCAGCGAGTTCTCGATGGTTTCGCCATGCAGCGCGGTGGTCTGGCCAGCGTAGTAACGCAGCATGCCGAGCACGCGGAGCTTGTTGCCGCGGGTGCGGCTGATCGGCGCGCCCATGTCGAGGGTGTCGAGCTGCGACAATTCCTCAAAATTCTTCTCGACGATATCGGCCAGCCGCAGCAGCATAGCCTGGCGCTCGAACGGCTTGACCTTGCTCCACGGGCCCTCGAAGGCGCGGCGGGCGGCGGCGACCGCACGGTTGATATCCTCGGCATCGCCTTCGGCGACGGTGGCGAGCAACTCGCCGGTGGCGGGGTTATGCGTCTCGAACTTCTTGCCGGAAGCGGCATCGACCCATTTGCCGTCGATCAGCATCTTCTTGTAGGAACCATCCGCATAAGGATGACGCGTCATCGGTATAGCTTGTGTAACAGCCATGTTTGCACTCCCTAGGGTCGCTGATCTATGCTTGAGGATGGCGCTTCTTCACTGCACGGACGTGCAATCTCTGCGCCGATGTGAAACCGTTATATCCAACATACTACAGCGGCCAGGCCAAACCGTAAAGCGGACCGGGCGTCTGCAACGAGCCGATAACGAAGACCTCCCATGCGCCTTCGTGCATGGTCGGTGCGACGGATCGACCCAACAGCACACCCGATATTTGTCAGGAGAAAGACCGATGCCCCATCCCGCCATGTCACCCCATCATGTTGCCGTGATCACAGGAGGCGCGTCCGGAATCGGGCTGGCCGCCGCGATGCGCTTCGCCGGCCTTGGCATGCGGGTTTGCATTGCCGATATCGGCGCCGAGCGGCTCAATGAAGCCGCCGCCAGGCTGGCATCGGTCGCGAAAGGCGGCGCCGCCGATATCATGACCGCGACGGTGGATGTCAGCCGTTTCGAGGAGGTCGAGGGATTGGCGGCCACGGTGCGACAAAAGTTCGGCGGCACCGACATCCTGATGAACAATGCGGGCATCGGCCCGGACAGCACCAGCTTTGGCCCGCTGGAAAACTGGCAGCGCATCCTCAACGTCAATCTCTGGGGCGTCATTCACGGCACCCAGGCATTCGGGCCCGGCATGATCGAGCGCGGCCGCGCCGGGCTGATCATCAACACCGGCTCCAAGCAGGGCATCACGACGCCTCCCGGCAATCCCGCCTACAACGTCTCCAAGGCCGGCGTGAAGGCAATGACCGAGGCGCTGCAGCACGAGTTGCGTAACACGCCGGGCTGCCGGATCAACGCGCATCTCATGATCCCGGGTCACGTTTTTACCGGCCTCACCGCGCGCGGCCGCAGCGAAAAGCCCGATGGCGCCTGGACGCCGGAACAGACCATCGACTTCATGATCGAACGCATCGACGCCGGCGATTTCTACATTCTCTGCCCCGACAATGACGTGCCGCGAAAACTCGACGAACGCCGCATGGCGTGGGCCGCCGGCGACATCATCGAAAACCGCCCTGCATTGTCGAGGTGGCATCCGGATTACGCGGAGGCTTTTGCGCGGTTTGTGAAGGGGGAGTAGGTGCCGCTAGCGGCGGGAGTACTTCCCCCTCTCCCCTTGTGGGAGAGGGTGGATCAATCGCGCGAAGCGCGATTGAGACGGGTGAGGGGTTGGTCTCCGCGAATGAAGACCTCTCGCGTGGACGCAGACCCCTCATCCGCCTTCCCTTCGGGAAGGCACCTTCTCCCACAAGGGGAGAAGGGAAGAAGTGCCCATCACTTGCCCACCGGCAGCGCCACCGGAATAAACCCAAACGCCTTCAGCGTCGCCTGCGCTGGCGGTGACAGCAGGTACATCGCGAAATCGGCGGCACCGGCTTGCGCCTTGCGCGACACGGTCAGTCCGTATTCGGGGCCGACCACAAGCTCCGGTGGAAGTGACACCGACTTGTACTGAGGCGCGCCGCGGACGATCTGCTGGGCGCCAGAGCAGTAATAGATGAAGAGATCGATCTGGCGGTCGTCGAGCGCGACCAGAAGCCGCGGCCGGCCGTTGACCGGCGCCGTGGTGGTGGGCCCGCCGAATAATTGCTGTGCTTTCTTCGACAAGGTTTCGAAGGCGCCCGGCCGCAAAGCGTCGACCTTTCGAAACATCTCCCAGGTATAGTCGCCGGCTGGATCGGAAACCGGTGTCGACGTGCCGATCTTGATATCCGGCTTCAGCAACGTCTCGACCAGGCTTCCTGCGTCGAGCGAACGATCTGCATTCGTCACGACGCATAGCGCGTTCTTTGCAAACAGCACGCTCGGGCCGGATACGCCGGCATCGGTCAGGGCTTGCGCGTGCGGCAAGGCGGCGGAGGCGAACACGTCGAAGGCTTCGCCCTTCTGCAAGCGTTCGCGCAATACGCCGGAGGGGCCCCACTCCGGCGCAAAACCGCTGCCGTATTGCTTGGTATAGTCGGCGAAGACGGCGGTAAAGGCGTCCTTCAGGCTGCCGGCGGCCTTGACGCTGATATCCGCAGATGATGCCGGTGAAGCCAAGCCTATCATGATTGCCACCAGCCAGATGCGCATTGAACTGTTCCAGATTTCGCAAGCTGATAGCACGGATTGGCGCGGCGGCGACCGCCATAAAGGCCGCTAGTTCGCCCGCATCGTCACCATTGGCACCGGCTGGGCCACCAGCGCCTCGCCGAGCTCGCTCTGCTGGGCGCGCGGGATCGAGAAACAGACGCTGAAGCCGTCCACCGTCCGCAACGTCACCATGCCCTGGGTCGGATCAGAGGATTGCTCCACCACCCAGGACGCCAGCGGATAGGCGTAGCGCAGGCTCTGGTCGCCGTAGCGGGTCTGCAGCGCCTTGTCGATCAGCCCCGGCAGCGTCATCGCGAGCGCGCCGACCTGATTCAGGGAGAGGCGGATGGTCGCAGGGTTGCCCGCGGCATCGACAAAGCCCAGCGATACGGCACCGCCGTCGGGCGCGACCTCGCAACTGGTGAGGGCCTGGGTCTCGATCTCCATCGTCAAAGCTCCGGAACCGTGTCTTCGTTATATTCGATGAATATATCGAGCAACGTCCGCCGTCCCGTCCAGCCTCTTAAAAGTGAACCGTGGCGCAACCGAACCGGTGGTCCGCCCTCCGCAGATCGTGATATATCACGAGATATAACGAGGCCCGTCAATGGGTCCGTTCGACAGGGAGAGCAAAGCCTATGAGCGACTTCAACCTTCTCATCGACGGCAAAATGGTGCCCGGCGACCAGACCATGCCCGTCCTCAATCCCGCGACCGAGGAAGTGCTGGCGCAGTGCCCGCGCGCCTCGAAGAACCAGCTCGACCAAGCCGTGGCCGCGGCCAAGGCGGCATTTCCAGCCTGGGCCGCGACCCCGATCGAGGAGCGCCGCAAGCTGGTCGGCAAAATGGCCGATGCGATCGAAGCCAATACCGGCGAGCTGGCGCGCCTGTTGACATCAGAACAAGGCAAGCCGCTGGCGGACGCTACCGGCGAGGTCATGGGCATGGCCGGCTTCTTCCGTTACCTCTCCTCGCTCGACCTGCCGATGCGCGTGATCGAGAGCTCCGGCGACCGCCACGTCGAAGCCTATCGCCGCCCGCTCGGCGTCGTCGGCGCCATCATTCCCTGGAACTATCCGCTCTTGATCCTCAGCTTCAAGCTGCCGTCGGCGCTGCTGGCCGGCAACACACTGGTGGTGAAACCGGCGCCGACCACGCCGCTGGCGACGCTGAAATTCGCCGAGATCGTCAAGGATATCCTGCCGAAGGGCGTGCTCAACGTCATCACCGACGCCAACGACCTCGGCGACCACATGACCAAGCATCCGGATATCCGGAAAATCTCGTTCACGGGATCTTCCGCGACCGGCCAGAAGGTGATGGCAAGCGCGGCACAGACCCTGAAGCGGATCACGCTGGAACTCGGCGGTAACGACGCCGGCATCGTGCTCGACGACGTCGATCCGAAGAAGGTCGCGCCCGGCATTTTCGAAGGCGCATTCCAGAACTCCGGCCAGGTCTGCCTTGCCATCAAGCGGCTCTATGTCCACGAATCCGTCTATGACGAAATCTGCAACGAACTGGTCGCGATCGCCAAGAACACCGTGGTCGACGACGGCTCCAAGCAAGGCACCAAGCTCGGGCCGCTGCAGAACAAGATGCAGTACGAAAAGGTGAAGGCGTTCCTCGAGGACGCCCGCAAGAACGGCAACATCATCGCCGGCGGTTCGGCGATCGACCGCCCCGGCTACTTCATCGAGCCGACCATCGTGCGTGACATCAAGGAAGGCTCGAAACTGGTCGACGAGGAGCAGTTCGGTCCGGTGCTGCCGGTGATCAAATATTCCGACGGCGACGACGTGATCCGCCGGGCGAATGCGACCAATTACGGTCTCGGCGCCTCGGTGTGGTCGTCCGACATCGCGCGGGCCCACAAGGTTGCCAGCCGCATCGAGGCCGGCACGGTCTGGATCAACAAGCATCTCGACATGGCTCCGAACATCCCGTTCGGCGGCGCCAAGCAGTCGGGCATCGGAACTGAATTCGCCGAGGAAGGTCTCGCCGAATTCACCCAGTTGCAGATCATCAACGGCCCGCCCGCCGCGTGATGATACCAACTGATCGCGGCGGCGTCACTGCCGCCGCGATCTCCATTTTGGCGACGCAGAAAACAGAGACGCTTATGTTCGACGCCCAATGCGACCTTGCAGCTCTGGTCTATGAAGAGGGACAGGATCCCGACGCGATCCTGCGCGACTTTGCCGCCGACCTGAACGCCAGCGGCCGTCGCGTGGTCGGGATGGTGCAGACCGGCCAATGCGCCGATTCCAGCCTCTCGGCCGTACTGGTTCACAGCGGCGAAGTGCTGCTGTTGGCGCAACCGCCAACTTCCCCTGGAAGCGGCTGCAAGCTGGACCTCAGCCGGCTTCAGGACGCGGCCGCCCAGGTGGCCGGCGCGATGGAGACGGGCGCCGACCTCGTGATCGTCAACCGGTTCGGCAAGCGCGAGCGTAACGGCAAGGGATTGGCGCGCGTGATCGAGCAGGCGCTGGATGCCGACATTCCCGTCGTGATCGCGGTCTCGAGCGCCAGCTTCGCCGACTGGATCAAATTCGCCGACGGCATGAGCGTGAAACTGCGCTGCGATCGTGCCTCGCTGGATGCCTGGTGGCGCGCGGTGTCGCTGCGCAGCGCCGGTGTACCCGCGCAGGAGCATCTGACGGTGTGCGAGGCGTTCAAGTAGGATTCGGCTTCACAGCGTCTCTTGCTTGTGGCCGCACTGCTTGCAGGCGAACTTGACGCGGGTGGCGCCTTTTTCCGCCTGCACGCGGTTGGGCGCGCCGCATTTGCCGCAGGTGGTCTCGATCCTGGTGTTGCCCTGTTTGATGGTGAGGGCCTTCTTTTCCATGGTCTCGCGGATCAGGCGCTCGGCCTCCTCGCGCATCGCTTGCTTGTCCATCGGCCGCACCTGTCGTGAACCCGGGCTGGCGATGTCTATAGCACGCCCTCGCCGGTTTGCGAGCCGCGCGAGGGGCGTGTTTTCGGCTGGCCGGGCGGAACCGGCCCGGCATGTCGGAATGTCACACCGTCAGTACCGTCGATCCCGTGGTCTTGCGCGCGGCGAGATCGGCGTGGGCCTTGGCCGCGTCCTTCAACGGATAGGTCTGGTTGACCTCGATCTTGACCGCGCCTGATTTTACCACCTCGAACAATTCGGTGGCCATCGCGACCAGGTTCTGCCGACCGGCGGCATAGGTGTTGAGCGTCGGGCGGGTGACGTACAGCGATCCCTTCGCCGCCAGCAGGCCGAGATTGAGTGGATCGACAGGGCCAGAGGATGCTCCGAACAGCGCGGCAACGCCGAGCGGCGCGAGGCAATCGAGCGATTTCAGAAACGTGTCCTTGCCGACGGAGTCGTAAACGACCGGCACCTTCTTGCCACCGGTGAGTTCGTCGACGCGCTTCACAAAATCCTCGCGGGTGTAGACGATGGTGTGGGCGCAGCCATGGGCCTGCGCGAGTTTTGCCTTGTCGTCGCTGCCGACGGTGCCAATGACAGTTGCGCCGAGATGCTTGGCCCACTGGCTCAGGATCAGGCCGACGCCGCCGGCCGCGGCATGCAGCAAAATGGTGTCGCCGGCTTTGACCCGATAGGTCTGGCGGATCAAATATTGCGTCGTTAGCCCCTTCAGCATCATGGCGGCGGCGGTCTTGTCGTCGATCCCTTCGGGCAGCTTGAGCAGCCGGTCGGCCGGGATCAGCCGCGCTTCCGAATAGGCACCGACAGGAGCCGAGCCATAGCAAATCCGGTCGCCGGCCTTCAAATCGGTGACGCCGGGTCCGACTTCCTCTACCACGCCGGCGGCCTCGCCACCGAGGCCGCTCGGCAGTTGCGCGGGGGGATAGGCGCCCGAACGGTTGTAGATGTCGACAAAGTTCAGCCCGACCGCGGTGTGGCGGATGCGCGCCTCGCCCGGGCCGGGCTTTCCGACCGGCACTTCTTCCCAGACCAGAACTTCGGGACCGCCGGTTTTGTGAAAGCGAATGGCGTGCGTCATGACATTACTCCGTTGGACGAGATGATTGGTGATTGGTGTAGCCGAGACCGACGGCGCCGTGTCTCACGTCTCGATGATGACGTAGCTGTCCTCGACATGAACCGGAAAGGTCTCGGCCACGTAGGGGCCCTTCTGCAACTCCTCGCCGCTCTCGACCGAGACCGGATAGGAGCGGATTTTGAAGCGGTTCGGATCGAAGTATGACTGGCCGTTGCGCATGTCGAATTCCCAGCCGTGCCACGCACAGCGCAGGAGCTCGCCGACCCGCGAGCGCTGATAGACGCCCGGCTCCGGCGAGGTTAGCCGCGCCACGCACGCCGCCTTCTCCAGCGGCGCGCCGGCATGCGGGCAGCGATTGAGCAGCGCGAAGAACTCGCCGTTGACGTGGAACACGACGATGTCGCGTCCGTCCACGCCGAACACCTTGTTGCCGCCGGGCGGAATCTCGGACGTGCGGGCGACGATATGACGGGCCATGCGCTAAAATTCTCAGAGCTTGTACAGCGCGCGGGCGTTGCTGTGGAAGATCTTGCCGCGTTCGGTCTCCGTCAGTGGCGTCCTGAAGGCATAGCGCGGATCGTCAAAATCCCAGTGCGGATAGTCCGACGAGAACAGCAGCCGGTCGGCGCCGACCCAATCGATCAGCGAGCGCAGATGCCTGGCTTCATCGGGCTCATCGATCGGCTGAGTGGTGAACCAGAAGTGCTCCTTCACATATTCCGACGGCTTGCGCTTCAGATGCGGCACCTCGCTGCGGAAGGCTTCAAAATGCCGGTCCATGCGCCAGGTCGCCGACGGGATCCAGCCAAAGCCCCCTTCGATGAAGACGATCTTGAGGTTGGGGAAACGCTCTGGCACGCCTTCGAGCACCAGGCTCGTGAGCTGCGCCGCCATGGTGTGGGCGTTGCTCTGGTGCTCCTCGGCATAATAAGACGGCCAGCCGCCGCCGGTCGGCGCATGGCCGCCATACCCGCCGACGTGAATGCCGAGCGGCAGGCCGAGCTCCTGCGCGCGCGCGTAGATCGGCCAGTAACGCCGGCGTCCGAGCGGCTCGTTGGCGCGCGGGCAGATATTGATCTGCACATAGCGGCCGGTCTTGGCGCAGCGGTCGATTTCGGCGATCGCGAGTTCGGTATCGTCCTGTCCGGCGAGAATGGACGCCTTCAGGCGCGGATCGCGATCGGACCAGAACGCCAACTGCCAGTCGTTGATGGCGCGCTGGATCGCTGCGCCGAATTCGAGGTTCTGCTGCGAGAAGATGAAGAGATCGAGCACCTGCAGGATGCCGATCTCGACATCGAGCGGATCGAGATATTGCTTCTGCATGAAGGCGAGATCGGAGCCCGGAGGTCCACCGGTCGGCGGCCAAGCGTCGCGACGCGCTATCAGCGGCGAGGAGCGCGGATAGGGCGTGGTGCCGATATAGGGCGTGCGCAGGTGGCTGCCATAGGTGCGCAAATGCTCCGCCCAGCGCGTGGTCATGAACTGTTCAATGTCGGCGTGCGCGTGAATGCTCGGATGCACGTCGCAGTCGATGATGCGCAGCCGGCTCTTGGCGGCGGCCTCCTGTTCGAGGATGGGATGGTCGATGACGTCGCTCATGCGATCCTCCTTGTTTGTTTGAGCATGACCTTATCGGAAAACCGGTTTCCACTTTTCCGGATCATGCTCTGTATTCACGCCGCGAGCTTCAGCCGCGGAAAGGTTTCAAGCGGATTGTCTTCGCACATACGCGCAATGAGACTGGCCGGCAGATACGCCGGCATCGGATCGTCGCCGTCGAACTGCCAGTGCGGATAATCTGACGCGAACAGGAACATCTTGTCGGAGCCGATCTGCTCGATGATGTCGGCAACCCCTGCCGCATCCGGCGGACCGTCGAACGGCTGCATGGTGACGCGAAAGTGGTCGCGGATGATCGCAGCCGGCTCGCGCTCGACCCAGGGCACCTCGACGCGGACGCCGCGCCAGGTCTTGTTGGCGCGCCACATGAAGGCCGGCAGCCAGCTCACGCCGGATTCCATCAGCACGACCTTGAGCCCGGGGAATTTGCCGAACACGCCTTCATAGACCAGACTCAAGATCTGCGCCTGCATCGCCTGCGCTTCGGCGAGATAATATTCGTAACGATAGGATGGCCAGCCGATCGAACTCGGCGAACCCCGGTACTGGCTGCCGGCGTGGATCGCGATCGGCAGCTTGTGTTTTTCGGCGGCCTGCCAGACCGGCCAGAAGTGGCGCTTGCCCAGCAGATGATCGCCCTGCGCCAGCACCAGCACGGAGACGAACCTGTTGTCGCCGGCGAGCCGTTCGATCTCTTCCACCGCCAGATCCGGCGCCTGCAGTGGCACCACGATCGAGGCGCGCAATCGCTTGTCCTTGGACAGCCATTCGGCCGCGATCCAGTCGTTGATCGCCTTGCAGAAGGCTGATGCCATATAGGAATCGAACACGGCCTGTGCGCCGTACAGCACGTTGCAGATGGCGTGGCTGGCGCCGAGCTGGTCGAACGCGCCGCGCTGCACCATCGCGAGGTCGCTACCCGGCTTGCCCATGGCCGGGCGCCAGTCGGAACGGCCCGAGAACGGCATGTTGGGCGGATAGGAATTGAGGTCGAGGCCGTCGATCGCCCGGCTCACGACCTGCTCTTTCCAGTGGTCGTCAAGGTAAGGCAGCAGCGTGGTGCGGGTTCCGCCCACCGCCGGATGGATGTCGCAGTCGATCCGCGTAACCGCCATCAGGTTTCCTCAAGACTTCGTTTTTGGCGGCAAACGATGCCGCCGCGGGAATGTGCCGCCGACGGCCTCCGGGCGCAAGGCTTATGCCACGACAGAAAGTCAGGGCCGGGATCGACAGGACGCATGGCGCCGAAGATTTGGCCAGCCGGGCGCAATGCGACCACGCGGCCATTGTCTTTTCACTCAACCAAAGCGAGAATGCTATCGTTCTGCTGCGGCGGGCCGTCGGCTGCATTTTTTTTGGCACGTTCTCTCGGACGATCGAATTTCTAGGCAATTGAATTTATCGGCGCTTGAATTGACGGCAGCAATTGGCGCATTCCGAACCAGCATCGAGGTTTCCGATGACACAAATCGTTGATTTCAAAGCCGTCTTCAGCGCGGAACTGGGCGCCATTCGCGGCCGCCACAACAAGACCGGCCGCCAGCAAATTCCGGAGGATGACAAAAGCGATCCAAGCACGGCGAAGGAGCTTACCGGTATCACCTGTTCGGGCGGCGGGATTCGGTCCGCATCTTTCTGTCTCGGCGTGCTGCAAGGCCTTCAATCGCGACAGACGCTTGAGAAGATGGATTATCTTTCGACCGTTTCGGGCGGCGGATACATCGGCACCACGCTGACGATCGGAATGTCGTCCTATGGCGAATTTCCGTTCGGCCGGCTCGATCAGGAAAATCGCGAGACTCCGGAGGTGCGTCACCTTCGCGACAATTCCCGTTACCTCGTGCAAAACGGCTTGCCGAGCGTCATCACGGCGGTAGCGATCTATCTCCGCGGCATCGCGATGAACATCCTCACAGTCTTGCCGATCTTGTTGTGCGCGGCCGCCGTCCTGGTGTGGCTCAATCCAGACACCAAGGAACTGACGCTCAACAACTTCCTGATGCTCCATCTGACCGGGATGTTCGGCGGAAGCCGGTTACCGTTCACCCTCCTGACGCTGCTGATTGTCGCGGCATTGATGATCGTCTATGCGCTGCTGGTTTCCGTGATGCCGATCAAGCCTATCGGCGAGCGTCAGAAGTCCGCGCGAATAGCCGGCGTCATCTTCGCGTTTGCGCTGGGGGTGATATTTCTCGAAGTCCATGCCGCGCTGCTGGAGCTGGTATTCGAGTCGCAGGGTCTGATCAAAACGGCCGACACCGCCGGTGCGGGCAAGGGTTCATTCTTCGGATTTTTCGAGTTCATATTCAATAATGGAAAGGCATTCGTACTCTATATCAGCCCGTTCGTTTTGCTGATTCTGCCTTTTATCAAGAGCCTGATCACGAAGGCGACGACCTCAAAGAGCAGCAGTTGGGGCGACTTCGCGGGAAAGCTGGCCAGCCGGGCAGCGCTGTTGTTTGCGGCTGCGGTCGTCCCGTTATTGCTTTGGCTTGCCATGATGCAGCTGGCGTATTGGGGAACGGAAATATCCCAATGCCCCGGCACCGACAAACTCCTGAGCTGCTCCCGCGAGCAAATCGTGCATGGCGGCTGGCCGCATGCCCCCACTCTTCTGGCGTGGTATTTCGGGAAAACGGGCCTCTACTGCGGTGCATTTCTCTCCTTCGTGATAGCCGCCGCTGTGCTCTTCCTGTTCTGGCCCTTTCTGAGCGTCAATTCCAACTCGCTGCACCAGCTTTATCGCGACAGACTGGGTTCGGCGTTCCTGATCACGCGCAAGGACGCGGCGGGAGACAATGACGAGATCGACCCCGCAGACGACTTTGCGCTGACGGCAATCGATCCCGCGAGAACGCCGTATCATCTGCTCAATACCGCGCTCAACGTTCCCGGTTCGAAATTTGCCAATCGCCGCGGGCGCAATGCGGATTTCTTCCTGTTCAGCAAATGCCATATCGGCAGCGAAGCGACTGGCTATGTCGATACCGAATCCGCAGGGAAGGTGGTGGACGGATTGAACATCGGCACCGCCATGGCGATCTCCGGCGCCGCCGCTGCGCCCAATATGGGGATGGCTTCGATACGGCCGCTCTCGCCCACCATCGCATTGTTGAACGTCCGGCTTGGCCGGTGGGTCCGGCACCCGCGCGATATCGCCTTTCGCGCGGCAAAACTTGCGGAAAAGGCTCTGGCGGAAAAGGCCAAAGCGGACGCGAAAGCCGCGGTGAAAACGCCGGCGACAGCCGGGCCCGAGAAGGAGGCGGAAGCCGACGCGACTGCGCTTGGTGCCGATGCCAGGCCCAAGCCCCATGGCGACGCGCAGCTGCGGCGCATTCCAGGTCCACGTCACCTGCTGTACGAAGCATTCTCCAAAACCGGCGTATCGGTAGAACGACTGGACGCCGACAAGCCCAAGAAGCGAAGCGGCTTCGTGTTTTTGACCGACGGCGGGCACATCGATAACCTCGGCGTCTATGAACTGCTGCGACGGCGCTGCAAGCTGATCATCGTTATCGACGGCGAGGCCGATCCCGCCTTCAATTCGGGATCTCTGGTCCAGGTCGAACGTTTCGCGCGAATTGACCTCAATGTCATCGTCCGGATGAACTGGGCGCCGATTGGCGCACGAACCCGCGGCGTTGCCGATGAAATCAAGAACAACCGGTTGACGATCGAGCCTGGCCCCCATGTCGCCCTTGGTTCGATCAGCTACCCTCCGCTCACGCCAACGGGCGCGCGCGAGAAGGGGGCGCTGGTCTATATCAAGGCTTCGCTGAGCGGCGACGAAAGCGACTATGTCCTCGCCTACAGGAGAGCTAATCCGGCATTTCCTAACGAGACGACACTTGAACAGCTCTTCAGCGAAGAACAGTTCGAAGCCTACCGGGCTCTCGGCGAGCATATCGCGCGGCGGTTTCTCGACGGCCGGGACGGCGTCGCCGTGTATGCCGACGAAAAGGACGAACTTTTGGCAATCGTGCGCGCGACGTTGCCGCCCTCGAACGTGAGCTGAGATCGGATCGGGCAAAAAGCGCAAAGGGGCTGGCGCTCGCACGTGAGCGCATGGAATATTCGTCACTGGCGAAGTTCGCCGCCTGTGCTAGGGACGGCGGTGCGTATCGCATGGACGACGTCCTGGCTCAAGGAGACGAAAATGAATTCTGGCAGACTGGTGATTCTCGCCGTCTCACTTCTGGTAACCAGCGCCTCCGCGGCTCACGCGGGCCCGGCGACGGCCTCTGGCCCCAATGCGGTGGCGCTGGCCGGCGTGGTGGCGCTGTATTCGCCACTGCTGTCCGGGGACGAGCGGGAAACCGCCGCCGCACTGTTCGTCGGCGAGAAGGATGTGCGTTACGCCAAAAAGATTACGATCACGGCGGACAAGATCGTCTGCCGGGTCAGCAATGTCGACATCACCGCCCGCTCCTGCGAACTGACGTTCAACGGCAAGAAGCAAACGATCACCGGCCGCCGGGCCAACGAAATCTTTGCCACCGAGGCCATGGCCGGCGTTCCCTCCGACGGCGCCGCCGGATCGGTGTTCGAAAGCCTGTCGAAACTGAACTGCACGCTCGATCCCAAGGCGATCAAGCAGAAGGACGGCAGCGGCGCGAGCTGTACGTTCGATACGGGGAATTGAAGACAGCAGACCTCCAACTTCAGCGACGCGCATCTTCTCCCCCTCTCCCCTTGTGGGAGCAGGTGCCTTCGGAACGCGAAAGCGGATGAGAGGTCTCTATCTACACGATAGATCGCTACTCGCGGAGACAGACCCCTCACCCGTCTCAATCGCGCTGCGCGCGATTGATCCACCCTCTCCCGCAAGTGAGAGGGGAAAGGAAGCGCCGTCGCCGTACGATTGACAGGGCAGTCGATCCCTCCCCAAATGCCCACCTAGAAAAGAAAAACCAGGGCGGATCGCGTGGCGGATAACGAAGAAACCTACGAATGCGACGCGCTGGTGGTTGGCTCCGGTTGTGCCGGCATGTCGGCCGCGGTCACCGCGGGGCATCACGGCCTCAACGTTCTCGTTGTCGAGAAGGAGCCGCGCTTTGGCGGCACCACCGCGCGCTCCGGCGGCTGGCTGTGGATTCCCGGCACCTCGCTCGCAAAGGACTGGGGCATTGAGGAAAGCCCGGACCAGGCGCGCACCTATCTGCGCCACGAGGCCGGCAACAGCTTCGACGCCGCCCGCGTCGATGCGTTCCTGACCAAGGGGCCGGAGGCGGTGGATTTCTTCACCGCCAAGACCGCGCTGCGGTTCGACATGCCTCTGACGTTTCCGGATTACCACGCCGAAGCGCCCGGCGGCACGCAGGGCGGGCGCTCGATGGTGACGCGGCCGTTCGACGGCCACGAGCTCGGCCCCAAGCTCAAGGATATCGGCAGTCCCCTCCCCGAACTCACCGTGTTCGGCATGATGCTGGGCTCCGGCAAGGAGATCATCCATTTCATGCGCGCGACGAAATCGATTGTGTCGGCGTTCTATGTCGCCAAGCGGCTCTCGCGGCATGCGCTGGATGTGATGCGCTACGGCCGCGGCATGACGCTGACCAACGGTAACGCACTGGCCGGACGGCTGGCGAAATCGGCGTTCGACCTCAACATTCCCTTGTGGCTGTCGTCGCCGGTGCGCGAACTGATTATGGAGAACGGCGCGGTACGCGGCGCCATCGTCGAGCGCGACGGCAAGCCGGTGCGCGTCACCGCCAAACGCGGCGTGGTGCTGGCCTGCGGCGGCTTTCCGCACGACGTTATCCGGCGCAAGGCGATGTTTCCGCATGCGCCGACCGGCCGCGAACACTTTTCGCCCGGCCCGACCGGCAACACCGGCGACGGGTTACGCCTGGCGGAAACGGCCGGCGGACGCGTCGAGGATTCATTGCCGAATGCCGCGGCATGGGTGCCGGTGTCGGTCACCACGCGCAAGGACGGCAGCAAAGGCGTGATGCCGCACTTCATCGACCGCGCCAAGCCCGGCGTCATCGCCGTGACGCGCGACGGCGAGCGCTTTGCCAATGAAGGCAATTCCTATCATGACTTCGTGCAGGAGATGATGAAGGCCGCCAAACCCGACGAGGAGATATCGGCGTTCCTGCTGTGCGATCACCGCGCCCTGCGCAAATACGGCCTCGGCTGCGTGCCGCCGTTTCCAATGCCGCTCGGACATCATCTCTCCACCGGCTATCTCAAGCGCGGCGAAACACTGGCCGAACTCGCGGCCAATGCCGGCATCGATGCCGCTGGACTGGAAGCAACTGTAAATGCGTTCAACGAAGCCGCCGCCAACGGCCGGGACCCGGCCTTCGGCAAGGGATCACGCGCCTATAACCGCTACCAGGGCGACGCCTTGCATGGCCCCAACCCCTGCATCGCGCCGATCAAGGACGGGCCGTTCTACGCGATCAAGATGGTGATCGGCGATCTCGGCACCTATGCCGGCATCAAGACCGACGAGAACGCCCGCGCGCTCGATGCGAACGGCCAGCCGATCGCGGGCCTCTATGCCGCCGGCAACGACATGGCGAGCATCATGGGCGGCAACTATCCCGGCGCCGGCATCACGCTCGGCCCGGCGCTGACGTTTGGATACATTGCGGGAAAGCATCTCGCGGGTTGACGCCTGTCCGAAGAAATCATGACGGCACGGTGACCGCACTTTGGCATGGCTTCCCCGGATGTGGAACAAACCGTAAAACCGCATTGCCCCCAAGATGCATTTCCGACACGGGTCACGGCCTACTTGCTTGACTGACCACGACGCCCCCTTGACCAAAAAAAAATTAGGTTCAACGTAGGGTTACAATAAAAGTATGACTATAGGGAGGACCTGATGTTGAATGTCAAAACGGTCGCCGTTGCGGTCGCACTTGGGCTCGCCATGCTGACCGGCCCGGCAAGGGCTCAGGACAAGGGCACGATCGGGATCGCGATGCCAACCAAATCGTCGGCGCGCTGGATCGCTGACGGAGACAACATCGTCAAGGTTCTACAGGCCAAGGGCTACAAGACCGACCTGCAATATGCCGACAACGACATTCCGAACCAGCTCGCGCAGATCGAGAACATGATCACCAAGCAGGAGAAAGTGCTTGTGATCGCAGCCATCGACGGCACCACCCTCTCCAACGCACTGCAGCGCGCGGCCGACGCCGGCATCAAGATTGTTTCCTATGACCGCCTGATTCGCGGTTCCGCCAACGTCGATTATTACGCCACCTTCGACAATTTCCAGGTCGGCGTGCTGCAGGCCGCCAGCATCGAAAAGGGACTTGGACTGAAGGAGGGCAAAGGCCCCTTCAATATCGAACTGTTCGGCGGCTCGCCCGACGACAACAACGCCTTCTTCTTCTATGACGGCGCGATGTCGGTGCTGAAGCCTTACATCGACAGCGGCAAGCTGGTGATCCAGAGCAAGCAGGTCGGCATGGATAAGGTGTCGACGCTGCGCTGGGAGGCTTCCGTCGCCCAGGCCCGCATGGAAAACCTGCTCAGCGCCTTCTACACCAGCAAGCATGTCGACGCGGTACTGTCGCCCTATGACGGGCTGAGCATCGGCATCATTGCCGCGCTGAAGGGCGTCGGCTACGGCTCCAAGGAAGTTCCGATGCCTGTCATATCGGGCCAGGACGCCGAGGTGCCCTCGGTCAAATCCATCATCAATCACGAACAGTACTCGACCATCTTCAAGGACACCCGCGATCTCGCCAAGATTGCCGCAGGGATGGTCGACGCGGTGCTGTCCGGCGGCAAGCCCGAGGTCAACGACACCAAGACCTATAACAATGGCGTCAAGGTGGTTCCGTCCTACCTGCTGAAGCCGGTCGCGGTGGATCTCGACAACTGGAAGGCCGCGCTGGTCGACACCGGCTATTACAAGGCCGAGCAATTCAAGTAGCGTGGAGAAGAGCGCGATCACGGCCGGGTTGACGGGTTTGCCAAGAGCTTTGTGATGACTGCCATTCTGGAAATGCGGGGAATATCCAAGAGCTTTCCCGGCGTGAAAGCCTTGCGCAACGTCAACCTCGCCGTTCAGGCCGGGGAAATCCACGCGATCTGCGGCGAGAACGGCGCCGGCAAATCGACGCTGATGAAGGTCCTCAGCGGGGTTTATCCGCACGGCTCCTATGAAGGCGACATCGTCTACCAGGGCGAGACCCGGCAATTCGCCGGGATCGCCGACAGCGAACGCCTCGGCATCATCATCATCCATCAGGAACTGGCGCTGGTTCCGCTGCTGTCGATCGCAGAGAACATTTTTCTCGGCCACGAACCCGCGAAGTTCGGCATCATCGACTGGGAAGAAGCGTTCCGCCGCACCCGCGAACTGCTGGCCAAGGTCGGATTGCGCGAGCAGCCCACCACGCCAATCACTGACCTCGGCGTCGGCAAGCAGCAGCTGGTCGAAATCGCCAAGGCGCTGGCCAAGAAAGTCCGGCTGCTGATCCTCGACGAGCCGACCGCGAGCCTGAACGAAAGCGACAGCGCCGCCTTGCTGGCCTTGCTGAAGGAATTCAGGAACCAAGGCATCGCCTCGATCCTGATTTCCCACAAGCTCAACGAGCTCGCCGCGGTCGCGGACTTCATCACCGTGCTGCGCGACGGCTCCACGGTGGAGACCATCGACTGCCACGCCGAAGAGATCAGCGAGGCGCGCATCATCAAGAGCATGGTCGGCCGCGAAATGTCGGAACGCTATCCGTACCGCGAGCCCAAGATCGGCGAAAGACTGTTCGAGATCAGGGACTGGCGCGTCGAGCATCCGTTGCATCCTGGCCGCGAAGTGATCAAGGGCGTCAGTCTCAACGTCCGGGCGGGCGAGGTCGTCGGGATCGCCGGTCTGATGGGCTCCGGGCGCACCGAACTGGCGATGAGCGTGTTCGGCCGCGCCTATGGCCGCCACGTTACCGGGCAGGCCTTCATTCAAGGCCGCGAAGTCGAGCTGAATTCGATCCAGAAGGCGGTCGAAGGCGGCCTTGCCTACCTCACGGAGGATCGCAAGAGTCTCGGGCTGATCCTCGGCGAGGACATCAGGAGCAACATCACGCTGGCGAATCTGGCCGGCGTCTCCCGCTACGGCGTGATCGATGATGAAAAGGAAAGCAGGGTTGCGGAACGATACCGTTCCAAACTGAATATCCGCTCGTCCGGCATTCTGCAGAAGGCCCTCAATCTATCGGGCGGCAACCAGCAGAAGGTGGTGCTCAGCAAGTGGCTGTTTGCCGATCCCTGCGTGCTGATTCTCGACGAGCCGACGCGCGGCATCGACATCGGTGCCAAGTACGAGATCTACACCATCATCAACGGCCTCGTCGCTGAAGGCAAAGGCGTGATCGTGATCTCCTCCGAGATGCCCGAGTTGCTCGGCATCTGCGACCGCCTCTATGTCATGAACGAAGGCCGCCTGATCGACGAGATGCCGGCCCATGAAGCCAGCCAGGAAAAAATCATGGCGTCGATCATGCGACAACACGGGACCGCGCGATGAACCAGGTGGCCAAGAACTCCGGCAACGACGCCAACGGCGCCGGCTTCTGGACCAGCAATCTGCGCGAATACGGCCTGCTCGGCTCGTTGCTCGTGATCATGGCGCTGTTCCAGTACCTGACCAGCGGCGTGCTGCTGGCGCCCGTCAACATCACCAACCTGATCCTGCAGAACAGCTATATCGTCATCATGGCGCTCGGCATGCTGCTGATTATCGTTGGCGGCAACATCGACCTTTCCGTCGGCTCGATCGTCGGCTTCGTCGGCGCCATCGCCGCCACCATGATGGTCGATTACCAGATGCCGTGGCTTCCGGTGGTCGGCATATCCCTCGTGGTCGGCGGCCTGATCGGCGCGATGCAGGGCTACTTCGTCGCCTACGCCAAAATTCCGTCCTTCATCGTGACGCTCGGCGGCATGCTGGTGTTCCGCGGCCTGACCGGAAACATCCTGCTCGGACAGTTCGTCGGGCCGTTTCCGAGGGACTTTCAGGGCATCAGTTCCGGGTTCATCCCCGATTTCGTCAGCGCGCCGCTGCTGGCGCTGTTCGGCAACGGGCTCGTTTTCGGCCCCAACTTCAAGTGGACGTCGATGCTGATCGGCGTGCTCGGCGCCGCCTTGCTGATCTTCACCAGCGCCCGCCGCTGGCGCCGCGCCAAGACGCACACGACGGAAACAGAACCGTTCACACTCTTCATCGTCAAGAACGCCGTCTTCGCCATTCTCATGATCGGATTTGGCTACCTGCTGGCGTCCTATCGCGGCCTGCCCAACGTGCTTGTTATCATGGGCGCGCTGATCCTGCTCTATATGTTCGTGACCACGCGCATGACCATCGGACGCCGCATCTATGCGCTCGGCGGCAACCGGATGGCGGCACAACTCTCCGGGATCCGGACCGAGCGGCTGATCTTCCTGACCTTCGTCAACATGGGCGCGCTCGCCGGCCTTGCCGGGTTGATCGTCGCCGCGCGCCTGAACTCGGCGACGCCGAGCGCCGGCAACTCTTTTGAGCTCGACGTCATCGCGGCCTGCTTCATCGGCGGCGCCTCGGCCTCGGGCGGCGTCGGCAAGGTAATGGGCGTCGTGATCGGCGCCTTCGTCATGGGCGTGATGAACAACGGCATGTCGATCCTCGGCATCGGGATCTACTGGCAATATGTCGTCAAGGGACTGGTGTTGCTGGCGGCCGTCTATGTCGATGTATACCAGAAGAAAAACGGGTAGGGACGAGCGGGACGCGTCGTCAAGCCCGCAGAACCATTTCACTTCCGCCGTGCGAAATTTTTGGACGCACACGACGTCACTTGCGTTTAGACGCCGCTCGCGCGCTTCGGGTTGTATAGCGCCGACAACAACGTAGCGGCTTGCATTGCTCCCGAAAGCGGGCGAACATCATCGGTAAAAGAACCAAGAAGAGAATCCGGGATGGGAATCAGGAACATCGGCCAGCAGGGAATCGTGTTCGCGGTTTTCGCTGCGCTGTTTGCGATTTTCGCGATTGCGCTGCCCGGCTTTCTGACCACGGCGAACATGCTGACGCTGCTGCAGAACGTGGCGGTGCTCGGCATCCTCGGGCTGGCCATGGCGATCGTCGTGATCGGGCGCGGCATCGACATTTCGCTGATCGCGGCGCTTGCGGTGCCGCCCGGGCTGGTGCTGCAGATGGTGCAGGACGGCCATTCGCTTCCCATCTCGCTCGCCGCCGCCTTCGCGTTGAGTATCGCGTTCGGCGTCGTCAATGGCTGGCTGATTGCCTATGCCGAAGTGCCGTCGCTGTTCACGACATTGGCTTCCGGATTATTCCTCGCCGGTCTCGGCCAGGCCGCTTTGTTCAAGCTCGACGTCGTGCAATGGAGCCCCGGGCTCGACGGGTTTGAAAAGCTCGGACAGGGCAATCTCCTGGGCATACCGATGCCGGTGGTGATGTTCGCGCTGGCCTGCATCGCCGTCGCCTTCCTGCTGCGGCAGACCCGGCTTGGCGCCTACATCTACGCGATCGGCGACAACCCGAACGGCGCGCGGGTGACGGGCATCCCGACCCGGCCCATCATCGTGCTGCAATACGTGCTGGCAGCGGTGATCGGCTGCGCCGCCGGCCTGATCATGGCCTCCTCCGTCAACAGCATGCCGACGCGCATTTTCAACTCGACGCTGATCTACGACGTCATCCTGGTGGTGGTGCTCGGCGGCATCGGACTGTCGGGCGGCCGCGGCGGTGTCATCAACGTCATCATCGGAACGCTGCTGATCGGCACCATGCTGAACGGCATGACGATCATGGACGTCTCCTATTCCGGCCAGAACCTCGTCAAGGGCGTGGTGCTGCTGATTGCCGTCATTACCGACTCGTTTCTCAATCCACGCAACGAAGAAACGGCGCAACAAGGCGACATCTGATCGCTGGTCAAAACGCAAAGCAAACCAAAACCGGGAGGACGATATGATAATCTCTGGACGCACACTCAAGACGACGGTCTTCGGTATCGGCCTGATGGCAGCAGCGTGCACGCCGGCACTGGCGCAAAAGGGCCTCGACGAACCGTTCCAGGCCGCTTTCAAGGAAGCACTGGCCGGCAAGACCGTGGCCTACATTCCCGTCGCGATGAACTTCGACCTTACCGAAGGCTGGTTCGCCGGCGTCAAGAAGGAACTCGAGCCATACGGCATGAAGGTAGTGGTGCGCGATGCGAACTGGAGCACCAATGCCGGCGCGCAGGCGCTGACCACGCTGATCTCGGAAAAGCCGGCGGCGATCATCGTGCATAACCCTGATGTGCAGACCTACGCCAAGCTGATGCAGCGCGCCGAGAACGAAGGCATCTACATCATCCAGGTCAACATGGGCTCGGTGTACCGCAGCTCGGCTTTCGTCGGCGCCAACTGGATCGAAATCGGCGAGCGCGACACCGAGGCAGTGGTGAAGGCCTGCGAGGGCAAGTCGAACAAGATCGCGGTCGTGCAGGGCGCGCTGTCGGCGGCCGCCAGCGCCTACACGCTGAAGGGCGTCGAAAACGTGCTGGCCAAGCATCCCGAGATCAAGGTGGTCTCGAGCCAGGCCGCCGACTGGGATGCTGCCAAGGCCAAGGCGATCACGCAGACGGTGCTGAAGCAGCATCCGGATCTGTGCGGCATCGTCGGCTTCTGGGACGGCATGGACATCGGCACCGCCGCGGCGGTGAAGGAAGCCGGCCTGACCGGCAAGGTGTTCGTCGCGACCTCCGGCGGCGGCGAGCGCCGTGGCGCCTGCGACCTCGTCAAGTCAGGCGCGTTCGACCTCAACCTCAGCTACGACGTGCCGACGCAAGCGGAACAAATGGCCGGGATGATCAAGTGGCTGGTGTCGTCGGGCGTCAAGCCCGGCTCGGTGAAAGGATCGGCCTACACGACGTTGATTCCGGTCACGAAGGAGAATGCCTCCAGCGAAACCGCCTGCTGGAATCTCAGCGACCTCAAGAAGTAACGCAGATCGGAAAGCGGCCGTGCTCTGGCATGGCCGCTTCTCCCGCCAGGCGCCCCTCTCCTCTCTCCCGGTCCCGCCAATGCAAGACGTCCTGCTTCGCCTGCGCTACCGCTATTGGCCGGATCATCTGCTCGGCGAAATCCTGTCCAAGCGCTGGACCGAGACCGCGATCCCGGTGATCGTGCTTGCGATCATCACCATCCTGCTCAGCCGCGCGATCCCGGGCTTTCTCTCCGTCGGCGGCCTCGCCGATACCGGACGGCAGGCCGGCGAAATCGGCTTCGTCGTGCTCGGCATTGCGCTGGTCGTGATCGTCGGCGGCATCGACCTTTCGGTCGGCTCGATGTTCGCGCTGTGCGACTTCTGCGCGCTGTTCTGCCTTAACGTGCTGGATTGGCCGGTGCCGTCGGTCATCGCCGCGACCCTGCTGTGTGGCGCGGCGCTCGGCGCCGTCAACGGCCTGCTGATCGGTTACCTGCGGCTGCGCGCCTTCATCACGACGCTGATCACGCTCATCATCTATCGCTCGGCCTACGACCTGCTGCTGTTCGACTATTCCAACAAGATCGCGGCGGCCTTTCCCGACATTCCCTCCTGGAACTTCGTCGGCGGCGGCGTGCTGCTGGGCGTGCCGAGCGTGGTGCTGGTTTATCTGGTCGTCGCCATCTTCGGCCATGTGTTTTTGACCCGGCTGCGGCCGGGCTGGCACATCACCGCGATCGGCGGCTCGCGCCGCTCGGCGTACAATTCCGGCATTCCGGTACGACGGACGATTGCGCTGTGTTATGTCGCCAGCGGCGTGCTGACCTCGATCGGCGCATTGTTCTTTGCCGCCCGGCTCGGCACCGTCGGCGGCGACGTCGGTGTCGGCCTCGAAGTGACGGTGCTAACGGCGACCGTGCTCGGCGGCATCAGCCTCGGCGGCGGCAAGGGCTCCGTGACCAAGGCATTGGTCGGCACGCTGATCGTGCTATTTCTGATCAACGGCATGACCACGCTGTCGGTGAGCGGCGGCGTCAATCGCATGGTGCTCGCCGCGGTGCTGCTGGTCGCCGCGACCATCGACATTCGCTGGCTGAAGAATCGCACCCGCATCATCAGCAAGGTCTATGTCAGCCCGACCTATCATGCGTTGACGCCCGCGGCATCGACCGCGCCCGGCAGCGGCGCTTTCGCGCAGAACGACAAGCTGCGCGACGTCTCGCTGATCGGCCTCGGCCGCATCGAGGCGCCGGAAGATGTCATTCTCGACCGCCACGACAACCTCTATGCCGGCTCGCGCCACGGCGACATCATGCGGTTCGCGGCGCCGGACTACAAGGAGATGGAAGTCTACGCCCATATCGGCGGCCAGCCGCTCGGCATGGCGTTCGACCGCAACGACAATCTCTATGTCTGTATCGGCGGGATGGGTCTCTATCGCATTACGCCGGAGCGCAAGGTCGAGAAGGTCACGGACGAGACCAACCGCAGCCTCTATTCCGTCAATGACGATAGCCGGCTGCGGCTCGCCGACGATCTCGATATCGCCGATGACGGGCGGATATTCTTCTCGGAAGCCACCGTCCGCTACGAGATGCACGAATGGCCGGTCGACGGGCTGGAAGCGCGCGGCAACGGCCGCATCATCTGCTACGATCCGAACACCAACACCACGCGCACGGTCCTGCGCGGGCTGAAATTCCCCAACGGCATCTGCATCGCCAGCGACGGCCAGTCGATCCTGTTCGCCGAAACCTTCGGCTGCTGCATCCGCCGTTACTGGTTCGACGGCCCGAAGGCCGGCACCGACGAGATGGTGATCGACAACCTGCCGGGCTACCCCGACAACATCAACCTCGCCTCCGACGGCAATTACTGGCTCGCGATGGTCGGCATGCGCAGCCCCGCGCTTGATCTCGCGTGGAAAATGCCCGGCTTCCGCAAACGCATGGGCAAGCGGGTTCCGATCGACGAATGGCTGTTTCCGAACATCAACACCGGCTGCGTCATCAAGTTCAACGAGCGCGGCGAGGTGCTGGAGTCGTTCTGGGACCTGCGCGGCGAAAACCACCCGATGATCACCTCGATGCGCGAGCACCGCGGCCACCTTTATCTCGGCGGCATCATGAACAACCGCATCGGCAGGTACAAACTCAGCAATGCCGATCCGAACTTCGTCCAGTACGACCGGCGCTGGGGGAAGAGCCAATGATCGCGGCCTTGCGGGATTTTGCCGACCGCCTGCTCGGGCGCGGCGACGCGACGATCACGGTGCCGTCGTTCGACGGTGCGCTGAAACCGAACCAGATTTTGGAGAAAGCGGAGACGCTGGCGCAGCTCGAAGCGCCGGAAGATCTCGCCACCGACGGCCAGGCGCTCTATATCGCCGACGGCTCCGTCATCCGCCGCCTCGACGGCGCAGCGACCACGGTAGTGCGACGCTTCGATCGCAGCATTACGGCGTTGTGCTGCCTGCCCGATGGCGGCATCGCGGTCGCGCTTGATGGCCGCGAAGTGCAGGTGTTCGCGACGCCGTCGGCTACGACGCCAGAGTGCAACCTTTACTGATCCGTCGATGACTGCCGTCAACGCACTGTCGCCGGGGCCAAAGGGAACACTGCTCGCGACCAACGGTTCGAGCACGCGTCCGTGCGGCCAATGGGTATATGACCTGATGGAACGCGGCCGCACCGGCCGGGTGCTGGTGCTCGACATCGCGAGCAAGAGCGTTCGCACCGTTGCTTCGAAGGCAAACTACGCGTTCGGCGCCTGTGCCGCCGGCGACAACATCCTGTTCAGCGAAAGCTGGCGGCACCGCGTCGTGGCGATCGCGCCGGATGGCAGTCAGCGCGCCGTGCTCGACAACCTGCCGGTCTACCCGTCGCGGCTGAGGCCTGCGACCTCCGGCGGCTTCTGGCTCACCGCGTTCACCGCGCGCACGCAACTGGTCGAATTCGTGTTGCGCGAAAGCGCCTACCGTCGCCGCATGATGGCGGAAATCGATCCGGAATACTGGATCGCACCGAAGCTGAAATCCGGCCAGTCGTTTCTCGAACCGATGCAGGGCGCCCACCTCAAGACCATGGGCGTGGTCAAGCCATGGGCGCCGCCGCGTTCCTATGGCCTCATCATCCGGCTTAATGCCGACGGCGTACCGCTTTACGCGCTGCACAGCCGCGTCGACGGCGTCAACCACGGCATCGTCGCATCAGTCGAAATGGACGGCGCGCTCTACGCGATCGCCAAGGGTCCAGGCCGCCTGTTGCGCCTGCCACTGGCGATGGTCGAACAGGAATTGCGGTCATGAGCGACATCATCCTCAGCCTCAACAAGGCGACCAAGCTTTACGCCGGCGTGCCGGCCATTGACGGCGTCGACTTCGAACTGCGGCGCGGCGAAATCCATGCGCTGGTCGGCGAAAACGGCGCCGGAAAATCGACACTGACGAAAGTGATGGCCGGTGTCGTCACGCTGACGTCAGGGACGATGCAGGTCAACGGCAATGAGGTGATGCCGAAGACGCCGCTGGAAGCGCGCCATCTCGGCATCGCCATGGTGTTTCAGGAAAACAGCCTGGTGCCGACCATGACGGTGGCGCAGAACCTGTTTCTCGGGCAGGAGCGCTTCTACAACCGGCTGCGCGGCATCTACATCGCCGCCCAGCAATTCCTGCAATCGCTGAATTTCGACGTCACCCCGACCGCCACCGTCGGCCTGCTCGGCGCCGCCAAGAAGCAGATGGTCGAAATCGCGCGCGCCGTGCTGCACGACGCGAAAGTGATCATCTTCGACGAGCCGACCGCGACGCTGACGCCGGAGGAGAAAAAATACTTCTTCGACCTGGTGCGCGACCTCAAGCGGCGCGGCGTTTCGATCGTGTTCATCTCACATGCGCTGGAGGAAGCGCTGATCCTCGCCGATCGCATCACGATCCTGCGCGACGGCAAACATGTCGTGACCGACGAGGCCGCAAAATTCGACCGCGCCCGCATCGTGCAGGCGATGGTCGGGCGCGACCTGTCCAACACGCTCTATGGCACGCGCAAGACCACGATGCGGCCCGCAGGCGCACGGGTGTTGACGGTGCAGAACCTGAAAATGGCGCCGATGGTGAAGAACAACTCGCTGTCGGTATTCGCCGGACAGATCACCGGCGTGTTCGGACTGGTCGGCGCCGGCCGCACCGAAACCTTCAAGGTCGTCGCCGGCGTCTTGAAACGGGACTTCTTTCACGGCGGCGAAGTGATCCTGCACGGCAAGCCGGTACGCTATCGCGTCCCCGCGCCGGCGGTGCGGGCCGGCATCGCCTATGTCACCGAAGACCGCAAGGTCGAGGGCTTCTTCGAGACCATGTCGGTCGCGCGCAACATCTATCTCGGCCTGGTGGCAAAACTTCCCGGCGGACGGTTTTTCCTGTCGCGGCGCGAGGCTGACTCTGTCGGCAACAAATGGATCGAACGGCTCAAGGTCCGCACGACGGGCAACAGCATGAAGGTCGTCGAATTATCCGGCGGCAACCAGCAGAAAGTCGTGATCGCAAAATCGCTGGTGCAGGATCCTGATTTGATCATCTTCGACGAACCGACCCGCGGCGTCGACGTCGGCGCCATCGTCGAAATTCACGAATTGATCCAGCGGCTCGCCGACGAAGGCAAGGCGGTCGTTGTCATCTCGTCCTATTTGCCGGAGATCATGGCGCTGTCGGACCGCATCCTGGTGTCGCGGCAAGGCAAGGTGGTCGAGGAATTTTCCGCGTTTGAGGCGACCGAAGAGAAGATCATGTACGCGGCGGTGCATTGAGCGGCGATCACTTATCGCCTGCTTTAATTATCGCCTGCTGCGGATAGAAGATCGGCGCTTTGGGATCGCGATGCCAGTCATACTCGGCCACGATCACGGCGGTCTCCGCGACCGCGAGCCCGGCCAGCCGGGATACCAGATAGAAACCCATGTCAGTGCCGGCCGAAACGCCGGCGGAGGTCACGTATTTCCCGGCATCGACCCATCGCGAAACGTTGTCCCACTTCACTTTCGGGCCGAACGACGCCACCCACTGGAAAGCCTGATGGTTGGTGGCGGCCGGCAGTCCGTCCAGAAGACCGGCGCTGGTCAGCACGGCCGCGCCAGTACAGACCGACGCCATGATCTGCACCTTGGTGTCCATCGCGCGTACCCATTCGAGCAACTCGGCGGCGTGATGCGCTTCATCCAGCACCGGCCCGGTGTTGCCCCCGGGAATCATCAGGAGGTCCAGGCTTTCCGTTCGCGCGCGGGCGAAGTCCCAGTCGGGCGCCACCGAGGGACCGTTCATGCTCTTGACCTTGTTGTCGTCCCTGGAGATCAGCAGGACCTCAAACGGATGAGGCGGCGGGCTCAAATAGCCTTTGCCGAGAAAGCGGGAGGCGGTGAAGGCTTCGGCGAAGCCCCATACGTCGATCGGCTCGAAACCTTCGTAGACGAAGATGCCGATCCGCAAGGTGCGTGGAAATGCCATCGGATTGCCCTCCGTCGCGCGTGAAAACGCGGAGACTACTTTTGCCGATAATATGGGCCAAGTACAATTTAGGGTAGCGGAGTGGGAATCGGCCGTCAACGAAGGGGAGCGCGATGAAGCTCGCAGCCCGCCTTCGCTTGCTTCGCTTCGATGGAATGGAGGCTGGCTTGCCGAGCCGTAGCTTGCGAAGCAAGCGAAGGCTGGTGGGCGCGACAGGGATCGAACCTGTGACCCCTACCATGTCAAGGTAGTGCTCTCCCGCTGAGCTACGCGCCCTGGATGGGATGACCTTTGGTCATCCGGGTCCAGCTTTTAAACCGTATTGGGTCGGGTCCGTATATCGGCTCCAAAGCGCCCCGGCAAGGACGCTTGGTAGTAATTTATGGGGTGTTTTGACCCGAAATGGCCGCCGAATCAGGCCGCCAGCATCTTGTTCACTTCGCTGACGAGTTCGCGGAGGTGAACCGGCTTGGCCAGCACCTTGGCGTTCTTCGGCGCTTCCGAATCGGAGTTCAGGGCCACGGCCGCGAAGCCGGTGATGAACATGATCTTGATATCGGGGTCGAGTTCCGAGGCGCGGCGCGCCAGCTCGATGCCGTCCATTTCCGGCATCACGATGTCGGTCAGCAGCATCTCGAACGGCTCCTCGCGCAGCCGCTGATAGGCCGACATGCCGTTGTCGTGGGGCGAGACCTGAAATCCGGCGTTTTCCAGCGCCTTGACCAGGAAGCGGCGCATGTCGTTGTCGTCTTCGGCGAGAAGGATCTTGTGCATGGCTACTCTACTGTACTGTCGTCGAATCCGGCCTGGATGATCGCTCCGCCCCACTAAGCCTGACAGACGGTAAATATCGGGTGAAGGGAACGGCCGTGAAGCGGATCGCGCGGGGGCCATTTCTGTACCGGAATGATCAGGAGATCAATGACGGCAGGCGGTTTTCGCGCGTTTGAGACCTGTTCCAGCAGCTTTGCGGCTTTTTTCGCTTGGCAGAATGATTGCGATTACCGACAATGCATCCACATAAAATGTCCGTTTTCCGGCAGAATTTGTTTAGCTCGGAGAAGCGTGGCTCTCAGGGATGACGCCCGGCGATGACCCAGTTTGAAGGCGAATTTTCGCCTCCGTTCGAGATCGTGGAGCCGGCCGACTGGCGGGCGCCGATCATCTTCAATTCGCCTCATTCCGGCTCGGTCTATCCGCTCGAATTCCTCAACGCGTCCCGCATCGACCTCGCCAGCCTGCGCCGCTCCGAGGATTCGTTCATGGACGAACTGATCGCTGACCTGAGCGAGCAGGGTTTTCCGACCGTGCGGGTCAATTTCCCGCGCTCCTATGTCGACGTGAACCGGGAGCCTTACGAGCTCGATCCGCGCATGTTCACCGGCCGGCTGCCGAGCTTTGCCAACACGCGCTCGATGCGGGTCGCCGGCGGTCTCGGCACTATTCCGCGCGTGGTCGGCGACGGGCAGGAAATCTATCGCGAGCGGATTTCGGTCGAGGACGCGCTGGGACGGATCGAGGCGCTCTACAAGCCGTATCACCGCGCGCTGCGGCGGCTGATCAACAAGGCCCATCAGGCGTTCGGCACCGTGATCCTGGTCGATTGTCATTCGATGCCGTCGGTCGGCGTGTCCAGGGACGAACCGCGGCGACCCGACATCGTGATCGGCGACCGCTACGGCACCAGTTGCGCCAGCGTGCTGCCCGACCTGGTCGAGGAAATCATGAGCGGGCTCGGCTATTCGATCGGCCGCAACAAGCCCTACGCCGGCGGCTTCATCACCGAGCATTACGGCAACCCGGCGAGCGGATTGCATACCGTGCAGCTCGAACTCAATCGCGCGATCTACATGGACGAGCGGCGCCGCGAACGCACCCCGCGCTTTGCGCAGGTGGCCGCCGATTTCACCGCGCTCGCCGATGCGCTGGCGCAGGTGCCGCTCAGCGATCTCGGGCCGTTCCAGGCCGCGGCGGAATAAGAAGCTCACACGCTGTCATTCCGGAACATCGCTCAGCGACGATCTCAAGATTTTCCGATGCGCAATTGCGCATCTGGGGTTCGCTTCGCCCCCAAATGACTCAACAAATGAAACCGAAATGACTCCCCAAAAGAAAAAAGGGCCGCTTGAATGAACAAGCGGCCCAAGTCTAGGGAGGAAACGCCCAAGGAGGGCAGCGATAGCGCGAGGCGCTACCGCACCGCAACAATATGCGACCGCGCTGCACAAAAGGCAAGAGTTTTTGACTCATTTCCAGTGCAATATTGGCCAGGCTGGCCGATCGGCAACACGGCCGACATCCGAAGTTTAACATATAAATATCAATAGCTTAGATAATATGAATCCGTGGTCCTATTTGCTTTGCATCGCTGGTATACCAAAAGTTCGCAAATTCGTGATCGGCGCCGTAGAGAAAAACTTCACCAAACCGCAGCGCTGATTCGGCATTAAAATACCAGAGGCAAACGCCGCGACGACGGTGTACGGCTTACCGGATTGAGCTAGGCAAAAGCCAGCCATCCTTCCTACCAGCGCTCTTCCAGGGAACAGCCGTGACGGTCATCGATTTTACAGCCTTCATCGGCCGCCTTGCCACCGCCTCCGGCGAAACCATTTTGCCGTTCTTCCGCACCTCGCTGTTGGTCGACAACAAGAGCGCGAGCGATTTCGACCCTGTCACCGAGGCCGACCGTGCCGCCGAAGCGGTCATGCGTCGCCTGATCAAGGCCAACTTTCCCCAGCACGGCATCGTCGGCGAGGAATTCGGCAGCGAGCGCGAGGACGCCGAATATGTCTGGGTGCTCGATCCGATCGACGGCACCAAATCCTTCATCGCGGGCTTTCCGATCTGGGGCACGCTGATCGCGCTGCTGCACAAGGGCACGCCGGTGTTCGGCATGATGCACCAGCCCTATATCGGCGAACGCTTTTCCGGCGATAGCGGCTCGGCGCATTATTCCGGACCGTCGGGCGAGCGAAAATTGTCGGTGCGCCGCTGCGCCTCGTTGAAGGAAGCCACCTCCTACACCACGAGCCCGCTGCTGATGAATGCCGCCGACCGCGAGGTGTTCGGCCGGATCGAAAAGCAGGTGCGGCTGTCGCGCTATGGCGGCGATTGCTATTCCTACTGCATGCTGGCGGCCGGCCATCTCGACCTCGTGGTCGAGACCGAGCTGAAACCCTACGACATCGCGGCCCTGATCCCGATCATCACCGGCGCCGGCGGCATCGTCACCAACTGGGAGGGCAAGCCCGCCCAGAGCGGCGGCCGCATCGTCGCCGCCGGCGACGCCCGCGTGCACGAGGCGGCGCTGAAACTGCTGAACGGCTGACCTCGCGCGCCACCGCTCCGGGCATCCCCAGAACCTTGCATCGGTCGGTCCATCCTCTAGGATCGCGCGCGAACACGCGCACAGACGCGAGAGACCGAGGGAGAGGTTGATGCATTTTCCGGGCAAACTGCTTGTCGGACTGGCGCTGCTGCTGTTGCCGGCATTGGCTCGCGCCGAGGATTTTCCGACCAAACCGATCAAGCTGATCGTGCCTTTCCCTGCCGGCGGCCCCAACGACATCATCGCGCGCGTGGTCGGCCAGCGCATGTCGGAAATTTTCAGGCAACCGGTCATCATCGATAACCGCGGCGGACAGGCCGGCGTGCTCGGCACCGATGCGGTGGCGAAATCGAATCCCGACGGCTACACGATCGGGATCGTCAGCGCGAGTTCACTTGTCATCAACCCGACAATGGAAAAGGTCCCCTACGACGTCGCCAGGGATTTTGCGCCGGTCACGCTGGTGACGACGGTGCCGGAGATGCTGGTCGTCGCCTCCAACGTTCCCGCCAAAAACATGGATGAGCTGGTCGCACTGGCAAGGGCACAACCGGGAAAGCTCAATTTTGCGTCCGCCGGCGTCGGCGGCCTGCCGCACCTGGCCGGCGAGTTGTTCAAGCTGACCGCCAATATCGACATCGTGCACATTCCCTATCGGGGCGCCGCGCCCGCCATCAACGACCTGCTCGGGCAACAGGTGCAGATGGCGTTCCTCGATCTGCCGGTGCTGCTGCCGCATATCGGCGCCGGCAGCTTGCGCCCGATTGCGCTCGGCGCACCCAAGCGCGCGCCCACCGCGCCCGACGTCCCGACCACAGCCGAGGTCGGCATGCCGGATATCCTGATCGAGAACTGGTACGGCATGATCGCGCCCGCAGGGACGCCGGAAAACATCATCACCCTGCTGAATGCCGTCACCAACGAGGCGATGAGCGAACCGCAGGTGAAGCAGAAGCTCGCCGATCAGGGCCTGACGGTCGCCGGCAACACACCCAAGCAGTTTCGCGACTATATCAGTGCCGAGACCAAAAAGTGGGCGCGCGTCATCAAAGCAGCCGGCCTTGAGACGACAATGAAGTAGATGTCACGGCGAAGTAAGCGTCACGGCGCCGCTGCCCGCAAATGATCGGCGAGTTGTTTCGCCGGCCGCGGCAGTGACTTGAAACTGCGGGCGCAGATCGCCAGCCGCCGGTTGGCCCAGGGATCCCGAATCCTGACCACGTTGATCTTCATCGCGCGCGCGCAACGTTTGGCGGCGACCTCCGGCATCACGGCAACGCCGATGCCGGCGGCGACCATCTCGCCGATCGCATCGAAGTTGTTCAGCCGGGCGCGAAAGCGAAGCCGCGCGCCGAGCCGCGCCGCATGCCCGGTGACATGGGCGTGCAGCGCGCTCGAAGTGATCAGCCCGACGAAGTCCCGCTCCACCACCTCGCTGAAATCAACCTGCCGCCGGCCCGCCAGTTCGCCGTCGCGCGCGGTGACGAGCACCAGGCGGTCTTCGCTGAATGGAATGCGCTCGATGTTTTCGGGCAGCGCGTGTTCGGCGGCAAGGCCGAGATCGGCGGCGCCGGTCAGGATGGCATGCGCGATGTCGCCGCTCTCGCGCTCCTCGACGTCAATAGAGATGTGCGGGTGCTGGCCGAGAAAGGCTGCGAGCGTCTTCGGCAGATATTCCGACAGGCCCGAGGTGTTGGCGAGAAAGCGCACGGTGGCCTTGACGCCGCGGGCAAAGGCCAGCAAATCGCCGCGCATCGCATCGACATGGTGGATGACGATGCGGGCGTGATCGAGCAGGCTTTCGCCGGCCGGCGTCAGCTCGACGCCGCGGCGCCCACGCGTCAGCAGCACAACGCCAAGCGCCTGCTCCAGTCCCTTGATCCGTTCGCTGGCCGAAGCCAGCGCCAGATGAACGCGCTGCGCGCCATTGGTGATGCTGCGCGTCTCGGCCACCGCAATAAAGAGCTGAAGGTCGACCAGATCGAAATGCATGGCCATGGGGTCATCTCCCTAGCTTTCGGCATAGACGAAGGCTGTCTCCGTAATCTCCAGATTGTGCCGATTGGTTTGATCGGTCAATGTCGTCCCATGTTCGATTCCGTTCTCATTCTGATCGCCGCCGCCTTGCTGATCGCGGGCTTTGTCAAAGGTGCCCTCGGCCTTGGCCTGCCGACGGTGGCGATGGGCCTGCTCGCGGTGTCGATGCCGCCGGCCCAGGCCATCGCCATCGTCATCGTGCCGGCGATCGTCACCAACATCTGGCAAACCTTTGGCGGCCCCTATCTGCGCGACATCCTGCGGCGGCTGTGGCCGTTGCTGATCGGCACGGCGGCCGGAATCTGGCTCAACGGTGGAGCGCTCACCGGCCCCTATGCGCACTATACGGCCGTCGTGCTCGGCCTGTTGCTGGTGATCAATGCCGTCATCGCGCTGAGCAAATTCAGTTTCTCGGTGGCCCCCCGGAACGAGAAATGGGTCGGCGGTATCGTCGGCGTGATCACCGGCATGATCTCGGCAGCGAGCGGCGTGCAGGTGATTCCCTCCGTGCCCTACCTGCAAGCGATCGGCATGGAGAAGGATGAACTGATCCAGGCGCTCGGTGTCTTCTTCACCGTCGCGACGCTTGCGCTCGGCTTCAACCTGACCAAGGAAGGCCTGCTGACAGCAGCGACCGCTCTGCCCGGTGCCGTCGCGATGGTGTGTTCATTCGCCGGCATGTACGTCGGCCAGTCGGTGCGATCGCGGCTGCAGCCGGATGTTTTCCGGCTCTGGTTCCAGATCGGGATGATCCTGCTCGGGATTTATCTGGCCGGAAGCGCCCTGCTGAAAGTCCACGGCTAGAAAGCGTTTTCGAGCGAAGTGGCCACCGGTTCGCGTGAAGAAAACGCGTCAACACAAAAATATGACAGCTGAAAAATAAAGCGAACGCTGAAGGCTGACTTCAGCGCGTATCCATCATGGCGACGCGGACGCCGAGATAGACAAACATCCCGCCGAGCGCGCGGTTGACCCAGGCCATCACGCCGGCCGATCGCCGGATGCGCCCGGCCGCTCTTGCCGCGAAGGCCGCCACCGCGAAGCACCACAGCGTGCCGTTAAAGATGAAGATCAGGCCGAGCGTCAGGAAGGCCAGTGCCTTGTGCGAGGAATCCGCCGCCACGAATTGAGGCAGGAATGCCAGAAAAAACAGCGCCACTTTCGGATTGAGCGCACAGGTCAGGATGCCCTGCCAGAACACCCGCTGCAGCGATGTTTCTGCTGACGCAGCTGGCGCCTCACCGACCGGGCGGGCGCGCGACAGCACCATCTGAAGACCAGTCAGCAGCAGGTAGGCCGCACCGACCCACTTCACGACCGCAAAGGCCGCCGAAGACGCCATCAGCAGCGCCGAAAGACCAATCGCGGCGCCAAACACGTGAACCAGGCAACCGCAGCTGATCCCGATTGCTGCGGCCGCTCCGCCGCGCCACCCCAACTGGACACTGCGGCCGATAATATAGGCGGTGTCTGGGCCCGGTGTGACATTGAGCAGCAATCCGGAGAGGATAAACAGCCAGAGTTCGTGAATGCCGAGCGCCTCGCCCATCCTTTGACCCATTCCTTGTTTTAAGCTGCTTCTTTGACAGTTTCCTGGACCCGTTTTTGGGAGCCCATCGGCCATTGTCCGATGCCATTTTCGAGTGGATTGCAGTAGTATCATGACCGGATCGGGCTTCCGCCAGACGCAACGCCTTTTATAAACATTGGAATCAGTCAACCGACCACGTACTGGTATCTGCCGGTTCTGGAGCCTTTGGGATATCTTGGGAATATGGAAAGACGCCTGGCTGCCATCGTCTGCGCTGACGTCGCCGGCTACTCCCGCATGATGGGGGCCGACGAGGCGGGCACCCATGCCACGTTCAAGGCCCACCGGAGCGCGATCTACCCCATCATCCTCAATCACGGCGGCCGCCTGGTGAAGAACACCGGCGACGGCTTTTTGCTGGAATTTCCGAGCATCGTCGGCGCCATCGAGGCCGCGATCGCGATGCAGGCGCTGATGGCGGAACGCAACGATCACATCCCGGCCGATCGCATCATGCAGTTCCGCATGGGCATCCATATGGGCGACGTGATGGCCGACGAGGACGAGGTATTCGGCGACGACGTCAACATCGCCGTCCGCCTCGAATCAGTGGCCGCTCCCGGCGGCATCGCGGTTTCCGGCAAGGCCAGTCACGAGGCAGGCAAGCGGCTCAGCGTCCCCTTGGCCGATGCCGGGCCACACCGGTTCAAGAACATCGAGGAACCGATCCATGTATGGACATGGCGACCCGAAGGCTCCGACACCGGCGCGCGGGGATCCAGGGAAGTTGCTGCCGAGACCAACCTGGCGGCCCAATATCGGACCGCGATCGTGGGCGTGCTCCCATTCGCGAATTTGAGCGACGGTGCCGACGAATATTTTTCCGACGGCCTGACCGAAGACCTGATCCACGCACTGTCGCTGCAATCGTTCTACCGGGTGCTGAGCCGGAACTCGACCTTCGCGTTCAAGGGCAACAACCAGAGCACGCGCCTGACCGCGCGTGAAATCGACGCCACCTACCTGATCCAGGGTTCGGTGCGGCGCGCCGGGACCAAGATTCGCGTCACCGCCGAACTGATCGCGCCGGAGACCGGCGAACAATTGTGGACCGGCCGCTACGACCGCGACATCGGCGATCTCTTTGCGATGCAGGACGAGATCACCACCAGCCTGTCGGCGGCGATCGCGGCCGAAATCTACCGGGCGGAAGCCTCCGCCCCGCCGCGGCCGGCGTCGAACGACCTCACCGCATGGGACCGATTCCTGAAGGGACTGTCCTATTATTATCTGCAGACCAAGGACGACTGGGAAACCTCGATCGGCCTGTTCCGGGAAGCCATCGCGCTCGACCCCTCGCTGTCGATCGCGCGCGCCTATCTCGCCACCATCCAGATCCAGGGTATCCAGTTCGGATGGATCGCGAGCACGCGCGAATTGTGGGACTCCGCGATGTCACTGGCGGAGAGCAGCGTCCGGCTCGATCCGCGCTCGTCCTTTGCGTTCCAGATTCTCGCTTATGTGAGCGCCGTGCAGGGGCATTACGAGGCGGCGATGGATGCCGCGAAACGGGCGGTCGCCTTGAATCCGTACGACATGGGCGCCCGTGGCGTACAGGGCATGTGCCATCTCATGATCGGCGAACACCGGCACGCCATAGACTTGTTCTCGATGGCGGCGCAGCGCGGCAACTCGGACCCGAGATATCAATGGGCGGCCGTGAACGCGTTCAGCCACTATCTGCTGGGGCAATATGACGCCGCGCTGTCGTGGGCGCGGGAGGAACTGTACCTCAATCCCAACCATCTCCAGGCGCTCGCCGTTCGGGCCGCGGCACTCGCGCAATTGGGACGGAGCGCGGAAGCGAAAAACGCCGCCGAGGTGCTGCTGAGCAGCTATCCGAACCTGAAGGTCGAGCGCATGATGCGGCATCTGCACTGGAAGCTGTCAGGCGATGTCACCCATTACCGCGAGGGCCTTTTGAAAGCCGGCATTCCTTCCGGGAAACTGGCGCGGCTCCAGTCTTCGCCAAAGCTCGCGGCGGATTCCTGATCGCGGGATGACTTTTCAAAATCTTCCTGCCGCACCTGCGGCCAGGAAACACCACCGCCGTCGATACTGCCGTTGACTCCGCCCCGAATTCCACGAAAACTCACCCGCATCCAGAAGTAGTGCGACATCCGCTTATTCGCCTCTCGAATATCTTTTGCGTCAGGCGGATTGATTTTTCCTTCGCTGCTTTCAAGGGATTTGAAGCCATGACAGACCACAGCACTGGTAGCGCTCCGGGCGCAGCACCGATTGCCGTTTCGCCGAATAATCCCTGCCCGTTCCTGCGCGCTTTGGTTGCCAACGGTTACGTCGGCGGCCACATCGTGCCGCTGCCAAAGCTCTCCGACACCATCGGGAAAGCCAGCGGCGAGGCCGGCGCGAAGGAAATCATGGTGCAGATGGAAACCTGGATGGTCGCGGTCGGGGCCAACGGCATCGGTCCGCTGCGGGTGCTGACGAGCGCGACATCCGGCGCGGTGCTGGACGAATTGCGCAACGGTCCGCTCGACAAGCGCGGCGCCGGCTCGCGCATTCTCAATGTCGACGCCCAGGTTCAGGAGGACGAAATCACCCGCCTCGGCACCTTCGGCAAGGAACGGCCGGACGGCGCCGGCGGCATGGAGCTCGGGCTCAACGCCAAGGAGATCGAAACCTTCATGGCCGCCAACCTCACGCGCGCCGGCGACGCGGCGCGCTGGTATTATCCGATGCTGATGAAGGGCGAATGGCCGGTCCTGCTCAACATCCTGGGCAAGGGCCAAGGCGACGAGCGCTACCTCAGCGTCGCCGAGGTCAGAACCCTGTTCGTCGAAAAGCGTTTCCCCGACCGCATCGTTGCGCGGCTGCCGTCACCGCCCAAAGCATAGGTCACTTGAACAGCGGCGTACCCGGCACGAAGGCGTCGAACGCCGCCCAGAATTGCGCGCGGTAACGGTCCTGCTCCTGCAAAATCTCGTGCTTGGAGCCCGCGATCACCAGATGCGAGCCGGCGCGCAGGTGATAGGCGAACTCCTCGATCGCCGCCGTCGAGACAATGCTGTCGTTGCTGGCGGCCAGCATCAGGATCGGCTGGCGAATTTCGGACGGATAGCTCGCGCCGCGAAAGGTGTGCATCGCCCGGACGGCGGTATCGGCCCAGGCCACTGTCGGCGAGCCGATGCCGAGCGTCGGATCTTCTTCCAGGATCGCGGCGTTGCGCGCGAAGCGGACGGGATCGCTGGTGTAGGGATTGTGGACAAAGGATTCCGAACCGGTCAGCGCGTCGCTGCCGCCGGGTACGTAGCGGCCGCCCTGGCCGGTCAGCCGCAGGAACCGCAGCAGCGCGCGGGCCGGAAACGAGGTGGCGCGGCCGGGCAAGTCGATCATCGGCGCCGACAGCACCATGCGGTCGAACCAGCGTTTTCCGGCGTGCGCGATCCGCAGCATCACCGCGCCGCCCATCGAATGCGCCAGCGCGAAATAGGGCGGCGGACAATCCGGCAGCACCACCTGTTGCACGAAGGTTTCGACGTCGACTTCGAAATCGGAGAAATCGCGGACATAGCCCTTGCGCGGATCGCGCAGGCGCCGCGACGAATGCCCCTGGCCGCGCCAGTCGATCATCGCCACCGCAAAACCGCGCTCGCGCAAGTCGCGCACCGTTTCGAAATATTTCTCGATTGATTCGCTGCGCCCGGTGAAGACGCAGACCGTGCCCTTGCGCCCTGCCGGCGGCGCCCAGCGCGCGAAGCGCAGTTCGGCGCCATCAGGCGTCTTGATGGTGCCTGAGACGACATCCTCCGGAACCGGATTGGCGGGGATCGAGACGAGCGTCATGAATGGAACCGGCTAGGTGAAAAGGGCTGGAAATCAAGGCTGAGGCGCAAAAAAGGCAGGCGTTTTCAACCCTCTTGAACGCCCGTTTCCCCCCTCCCATATCATTTCTGTGCAGGCCGCTACCAGTGTTTCGGAATCGAAGCCTTTCGGAATCGAAGCCTGAGGCTGCACACAAGCGAAAGCCCGGCCCGATGGCGGGCGGGTTAATTGAAACAGTCGCTCAATGGAGGACTACCCTATGCGTACCTATGATCTGACCCCGTTTTATCGTTCCACCGTCGGCTTCGACCGCCTCTTCAACCTGCTCGATCAGGCGACATCGGACGGCAGCCCCGGCTATCCCCCCTATAACATCGAGCGCACCGGCGAGAACGCCTACCGCATCAGCGTTGCGGTCTCCGGCTTTTCGCAGGGCGAGCTTTCGATCGTCGCCAAGGAAAACACCCTGACGATCAAGGGCGAAAAAACCGCCAACGAGAACGGCGCCGACAAATCCGAAGTGCTCTACCGCGGCATCGCGGCGCGTGCCTTCGAGCGCGCCTTCCAGCTTGCCGACTTCGTGCAGGTGAAGAACGCCTCGCTCGAGAACGGGCTGCTCCATGTCGATCTCGTCCGCGAGATTCCCGAGGCCAAGAAGCCCCGCAGCATTCCGATCTCTTCGGGCACGAAGGCCCCGCAGGTGGTCGACGCCTCGGTCGCCGCTTAAACGCGACCTCGGTCGCCGCTTAACGCGATCCGACTTTCGGCAGATATTGGCTGAAGCGAAAACGCCCCGGGAAACCGGGGCGTTTTTTTGTTGTTCCCTACTCCAGCCCCTGCACCTTCGGCAGGTCCTGCGTCGGAGCGATCTGGGCGACGGGCTTGGCCGGAGCCGAACCGGTCGTGACGGCCGGCGGAGCCGCTGGCGCCTCCGCCGGCTTGGCTTGCGTCGCCGCCGATTGCTGCAATGGTTGGGCTTCAGGTCTGGCCTGAACCTGGGGTTTGTCCTGAACTTCGGGCTTGGTCGCAAGCGGGCTCGCCTTCGGCACCGGCACGGTGCGGCTGGCCACATGCGGGATCGACTTTGGCGGCCGTGGTTCACCACGGACATGGGTCGGCGGCGGCAGGGCCTCCGGCGAAGCGCTGCCCGTGATATCCGAGTTGAAATTGTTCCCGATCTCGAGGCCCGGCCTGAAGCGGACAATCCGCCCGTCGCGCGCATCGATAATCAGCCGGCCGCCTTCGCCGCCCCGATCGATCACGGCGATCGCGTAGACGAAGCCGCGCTGCCTGGGAATACCGAGCGGCGAAAATCCGTTCTCGCGCAGGACCGTATAAACCTCCTCCGGCGGCAGCAGCCTTGGGCCGTTGCCGTATTGTGGCCCGGGGACTTCCGGCCGCGCGGCCGCATAGGGGCCGCCGACATCGGAGACCGACGTGGTGGGCGAGCGTCCGGCCTCATACGGCGCCGGCATCTGGGCCTGCGCCCCGGCCGCGCCGAGAACGAGGCCTGCCGCCAAACATCCCGTGAATAACTTCATCGTCGAATGCTCCTGTAAGTCCCAACGCCTCTGAACTCGAAGGCCGGAGCGTTTTCGCTCTCTTGCCCTCAGTTCCCGGGGACGAATTTCGCTCGTCCCCGCGACAAATTTCATTGTAAAATCCGGCGGTCCTTGGGCCAGAACGCGGCGCGTTTGCTTCAAATCGGCGGCGAGGGTTCGGCCCGCTGGGGGCACGGATCAGCCATGCGGGCGAGGACTTTCACGCGCTTGTGTGATAGACAAAAATTTGGCATGGTCGAAGTTAGGGCAGTATCACTGTCCCAATTACGGGGCGGTCCCGGCACAGGGATTGCAACGAAATCTGGGTGCTTCGAGCTCCAGGGAAGTGCAGGCAGGGCCGTTCCACAGGGACGTTGAACGCCCAGGCCTGAATTTAGGAAATTGCGGCTCGCAGAGGACGAGCGGTGGCCCGGTGGGTGCCGCAAACGCCCAAGGTGCGCCGATGCTGCGGTGGCCCTTAGCCTAGTTGTGAGGAATGAGATGAGCGGGTCGGAATTCGAGCGCGAAAACATCGGGACAGCAGCACTGTCGGCGACCGCGGCTTCGAAACCGGCCGACACCACCGATTTCCCGCGCGAACATACCTGGCGTCCGCCGGCCGAGGGCCTGTACGACCTGAGCCTGGAAAAGGATTCCTGCGGCGTCGGCTTCATCGCCAACATCAAGGGCAAGAAGTCGCATCAGATCGTCTCCGACGCGATCAACATCCTGTGCAATCTCGAACATCGCGGCGCTGTCGGCGCCGACCCGCGCGCCGGCGACGGCGCCGGCATCCTCGTGCAGATTCCGCACGCCTTCTTCAAGCGCAAGGCGGCCGAGATCGGCTTCCAGCTGCCGGACCCCGGCGAATACGCGATCGGCGCGCTGTTCCTTCCGAAGGAAACCGCGTGGCGCAAAGTCATCCAGAGCATCGTCGCCGAACAGATCAAGGCCGAAGGCCTGATGCTGCTCGGCTGGCGCGACGTGCCGTCCGACAACTCCTCGCTCGGCGAAACCGTCAAGCCGACCGAACCCTACCACATGCAGGTGTTCATCGGCCGCAACGGCGCCGTGAAGACCGAGGATGAATTCGAACGCCGGCTTTACATCCTGCGCAAGTCGATCTCGCAGGCGATCTATCAGCGCCGCGACCGCGGCCTCGCCGGCTATTATCCGGCGTCGATGTCGTGCCGCACGGTGATCTACAAAGGCATGTTCCTGGCCGACCAGCTCGGCAAGTATTATCCCGACCTGCACGAGCCGGATTTCGAGAGCGCTCTGGCGCTGGTGCATCAGCGCTTCTCGACCAACACCTTCCCGACCTGGTCGCTGGCGCATCCCTATCGGATGATTGCCCATAACGGCGAAATCAACACGCTGCGCGGCAACGTCAACTGGATGGCGGCGCGTCAGGCATCCGTGCATTCCGAACTCTACGGCAAAGACATCAGCCGGCTGTGGCCGATCTCCTATGAAGGCCAGAGCGACACGGCCTGTTTCGACAACGGCCTCGAATTCCTGGTGCAGGGCGGCTACTCGCTGCCGCACGCGGTGATGATGATGATTCCGGAAGCGTGGGCCGGCAATCCCTTGATGGATGAGCAGCGCCGCGCCTTCTACGAATATCACGCCGCCCTGATGGAGCCGTGGGACGGCCCCGCCGCGATCGCCTTCACCGACGGCCGTCAGATCGGCGCCACGCTCGACCGCAACGGCCTGCGGCCGGCGCGCTATCTCGTCACCAAGGACGACCGCATCGTGATGGCGTCCGAAATGGGCGTGCTGAAGATTCCCGAGGACCAGATCATCACCAAGTGGCGGCTGCAGCCCGGCAAGATGCTGCTGGTCGACCTCGAACAGGGGCGGCTTATTCCCGACGACGAGATCAAGGCGCAGCTCGCCAAGAGCCATCCCTACGCGGATTGGCTGCACCGTACCCAGATTCAGCTCGAGGAATTGCCGGATGCTGCCACCAAGGGCATGCGCTCCAACCTGCCGCTGCTCGATCGGCAGCAGGCGTTCGGCTATTCGCAGGAAGACATCACCATTCTGATGACGCCGATGGCGGCGACCGGCGAGGAAGCCGCGGGCTCGATGGGCAATGACACGCCGATCTCGGCGCTGTCGGACCGGCCGAAGCCGCTGTTCACCTACTTCAAGCAGAACTTTGCGCAGGTCACCAACCCGCCGATCGATCCGATCCGCGAAGAGCTGGTCATGAGCCTGGTCTCGATCATCGGGCCGCGGCCGAACCTGTTCGATCTTCAAGGCCTCGCGTCGACCAAGCGCCTCGAAGTGCGCCAGCCGATCCTGACCGACGCCGATCTGGAAAAGATCCGCTCGATCACCGATGTCGCCGACAGCCATTTCAAGTCGCGCACGCTCGACACCACCTTCCATGCCGGCTTCGGCGCGGCGGGCCTCGAGCAGGTGCTCGATGAACTCTGCGCGCGCGCCGAAGGCGCGGTGCGCGAGGGCGTCAACATCATCATCCTGTCCGACCGCATGGCGGGCTCGGACCGGATACCGATCCCGTCACTCCTGGCCTGCGCCGCCGTGCATCATCATCTGATCCGCACGGGTTTGCGCACTTCAGTGGGCCTCGTGGTCGAATCCGGCGAACCGCGCGAAGTGCATCACTTCGCCTGCCTTGCCGGTTACGGCGCCGAAGCGATCAATCCATATCTCGCGTTCGAGACCATCATCGCGATGAAGGATCGGTTGCCGGGTTCACTCGACGACTATGAAATCGTCAAGCGCTACATCAAGTCGATCGGCAAGGGCCTGCTGAAGGTGATGTCCAAGATGGGCATCTCGACCTATCAGTCCTATTGCGGCGCGCAGATCTTTGACGCCGTCGGCCTCAAGGCTGATTTCATCGCCAAGTATTTTGCCGGCACCCACACTCGCATCGAAGGCGTGGGCCTCGTCGAAATCGCCGAGGAAACCGTGCGTCGCCATGGCGATGCGTTCGGCGACGCGCAGGTCTACAAGACCGCGCTCGACGTCGGCGGCGAATATGCGTACCGCACCCGCGGCGAGGATCATGCCTGGACCGCCGAGACCGTCGGCCTGCTGCAGCATGCCGCGCGCGGCAATTCGCTGGAGCGTTACCAGGCGTTCGCCAAGATCCTCAACGAACAGTCCGAGCGGCTGTTGACGCTGCGCGGCCTGTTCCGGATCAAGACCGCCGAGGACGAGAAGCGCAAGCCGATCAAGCTCGACCAGGTCGAGCCGGCCAAGGACATCGTCAAGCGTTTCGCGACCGGCGCGATGAGCTTCGGCTCGATCTCGCGCGAGGCGCACACGACGCTGGCCATCGCCATGAACCGGATCGGCGGCAAGTCCAACACCGGCGAAGGCGGCGAAGAGAGCGATCGCTTCAAGCCGCTGCCGAACGGCGACAGCATGCGCTCGGCGATCAAGCAGGTCGCCTCGGGCCGCTTCGGCGTGACGACGGAATATCTCGTCAATTCCGACATGATGCAGATCAAGATGGCGCAGGGCGCCAAGCCCGGCGAAGGCGGACAGTTGCCCGGCCATAAGGTCGACGCCACCATCGCGCGCGTCCGGCATTCGACGCCCGGCGTCGGCCTGATCTCGCCGCCGCCGCATCACGACATTTATTCGATCGAGGATCTGGCGCAGCTGATCTACGACCTCAAGAACGTCAATCCGGACGGCCAGGTCTCGGTCAAGCTGGTTTCCGAAATCGGCGTCGGCACCGTGGCCGCGGGCGTTGCCAAGGCGCGCGCCGACCATGTCACAATCGCGGGCTTCGAGGGCGGCACCGGTGCGTCCCCCCTCACCTCGATCAAGCACGCCGGCTCGCCGTGGGAAATCGGCCTCGCCGAAACCCACCAGACGCTGGTGCGCGAACGGCTGCGCAGCCGTATCGTGGTCCAGGTCGACGGCGGCTTCCGCACCGGACGCGACGTCGTGATCGGCGCGCTGCTTGGTGCCGACGAGTTCGGTTTTGCTACCGCGCCGTTGATCGCGGCCGGCTGCATCATGATGCGCAAGTGCCATCTCAACACCTGCCCGGTCGGCGTCGCCACCCAGGATCCGGTGCTGCGCAAGCGCTTCACCGGCCAGCCCGAGCACGTCATCAACTACTTCTTCTTCGTCGCCGAGGAAGTCCGCGAGATCATGGCGCAGCTCGGCTATCGCACCTTCAACGAGATGGTCGGCCAGACCCAGATGCTCGACCAGTCGACCCTGGTGGCGCACTGGAAGGCCAAGGGGCTCGACTTCTCGAAGCTGTTCGTGCGGCAGAAGGAACTGCCCGGCCAGAAGATCTATCACTCGGAAAAGCAGAACCATCATCTGGAGGCGGTGCTCGATCGCCGGCTGATCGACAAGGCGAAAGCCGCGATCGACCGCGGCGCGCCCGTCAAGATCGAGGAAGAGATCAACAACACCGACCGCTCCGCCGGCGCGATGCTGTCGGGCGCACTGGCGAAGATCTACGGCCACAACGGGCTGCCGCATGACACCATTCAGGTCAGCCTGAAGGGCACTGCGGGCCAGGCGTTCGGCGCGTGGCTGGTGCGTGGCGTCACTTTCGAGCTCGAAGGCGAAGGCAACGACTATGTCGGCAAAGGCCTGTCCGGCGGCCACATCATCGTCAAGCCGCCGAGAAATTCCGGCATCGTGCCGGAAGAGTCGATCATCGTCGGCAACACCGTGATGTACGGCGCGATCGAGGGCGAGTGTTATTTCCGCGGCATCGCCGGCGAACGCTTCGCGGTGCGCAACTCCGGCGCGGTCGCGGTCGTCGAAGGCGCCGGCGACCATTGCTGCGAATACATGACCGGCGGCATCGTCGTAGTGCTGGGCAAGACCGGGCGCAATTTCGCGGCCGGCATGTCCGGCGGCATCGCCTATGTGCTGGACGAGGCCGGCGACTTCGCCAAACTCTGCAACATGGCGATGGTCGAACTCGAACCGGTACTCTCGGAAGAGATGATCAACCAGAATACCTATCACCACACCGGCGATCTCGAAGCGCACGGCCGCGTCGACGTGTTCAAGGACCTGCTCGAGTCCGACGTCGAGCGGCTGCACATCCTGATCTCGCGTCACGCCAAACTGGCCGGCTCGAAGAAGGCCGCCGAGATCCTCGCGAACTGGAAGACCTGGCTGCCGAAATTCCGCAAGGTGATGCCGGTGGAATACCGCCGCGCGCTCCGGGAATTGAAGGCAAAGACCGACGCCGAGCCGAAAATCGCGATCGGGGCGTAGACAACCGGGGCCTCATCCTTCGAGACGCGGCGCACGCGCCGCTCCTCAGGATGCGGAAAAAACTAGTCATCCCTCATGGTGAGGAGGCGCTCGCGCCGTCTCGAACCATGAGGCCAAGGAAGTCGCAGGGGCGTCAGGTTCTATGGGCAAGATCACAGGTTTTCTCGAAATCGACCGGCATGACCGCAAGTATGCGCCGGTCGCCGACCGTTTGAAGAACTATCGCGAATTCGTCATTCCCCTGAGCGAGAAAGACACCCGCGACCAGGCCGCGCGCTGCATGAATTGCGGCATCCCCTATTGCCACGGCACCGGTTCGGTTCAGCCGGGCACGCCGGGCTGCCCGGTCAACAACCAGATTCCCGATTTCAACGACCTCGTCTATCAGGGCAACTGGGAAGAAGCCTCGCGCAACCTGCACTCGACCAACAATTTCCCGGAATTCACCGGCCGCATCTGTCCAGCGCCGTGCGAAGCGTCCTGCACGCTCAACATCGACGACAACCCGGTCACCATCAAGACCATCGAATGCGCCATCGTCGACCGCGCCTGGGACAATGGCTGGCTGAAGCCGGAGATCGCGCCGACCAAGACCGGCAAGAAGGTCGCGATCGTGGGCTCCGGCCCCGCCGGTCTCGCCGCCGCGCAGCAGCTCGCGCGCGCCGGCCATGACGTGCATGTCTACGAAAAGTTCGCCAAGGCCGGCGGATTGCTTCGCTATGGCATTCCCGACTTCAAGATGGAAAAGCAGGTCATCGACCGCCGCGTGGCGCAGATGGAAGCCGAAGGCGTCACGTTCCACTACGGCGTCCATGTCGGCGGCACCTCATCCGGCGCGCTCGATCCGCAAGCCCTGCTCAAGCAATACGACGCCATCGCGCTGACCGGCGGTTCGGAAGCTGGCCGCGACCTGCCGATCCCCGGCCGCGACCTCGACGGCATTCACTTCGCGATGGATTTCCTGCCGCAGCAAAATCGCCGCGTCTCCTCTGAGCCGGCGAACGGCGACAAGGACATCCTCGCCGAGGGCAAGCATGTCGTCGTGATCGGCGGCGGCGACACCGGATCGGACTGCATCGGCACGTCTTTCAGGCAGGGCGCCAAGTCCGTGACCCAGCTCGAAATCATGCCGGCGCCGCCCGAGCACGAAAACAAGGGCCTGACCTGGCCGAACTGGCCGCTGAAGATGCGAACCTCGTCGAGCCAGGCCGAAGGCGCGCGCCGCGAATTCGCGGTGCTGACGCAAAAATTCACCGGCACCGGCGGCAAGGTGCAGAAGCTGCATTGCGTGCAGGTCGACGACAAGTTCAAGCCGATCGCGGGAACCGAATTCGATCTCGACGCGCAGCTGGTGCTGCTGGCGATGGGCTTCGTGCATCCGGTGCACGAGGGCATGCTGAAGACGCTCGGCGTCGACCTCGACCAGCGCGGCAACGTGCGCGCCAACCTGACGGACTACAAGACCTCGCTGCCAAAGGTATTCACCGCCGGCGACATGCGCCGCGGCCAGTCGCTGGTGGTCTGGGCGATCCGCGAGGGCCGCCTTTGCGCCCGCGCGATCGATCAGCACCTGATGGGCGCGACGACGCTGCCGAGGTAGTTTTCCGCTTCCACGCTCACGATCGTCATGCCCCGCGAAAGCGAGGTATCCAGTACGCCGTGAAATCTCTGTTCAATCGCTGCCGCCTCTGGATACTGGGTCACCCGCCTTCGCGGGTGACGACAAGACACGAAGCTGGCAAAGCGTCCAAATGCCTAATTGACTCGGCCATTGCCCATTGATCCAGATGGCCGCTCATACCGGCTGCGGCGGGCCCTCACCGAGGGAACCGCGGCCCCATAAAAGCATCCCTCCGCAGGAAACTTCCGAAGGAAACGCCATGCGTAAAATTCTCGCCGCCGCTGCTGTTGCCGCGATCTCGGCCCTCTCTTTTGTTGCGCCCGCGCAGGCGCAGACCCCGATCAAGATCATGGTCGGCGGCATCGACAAGCAGATTTATCTGCCGGCGAAACTCGCCGCCCAGCTCGGCTTCTTCAAGGAGCAGGGCCTCGATGTCGAACTGTTCAACTCGACCTCCGGCTCGCAGGCCGCGACCGCGCTGCTGGCGCGCGAGGTGCAGGGCGTGGTCGGATTCTACGATCACACCATCGACCTGCAATCCAAAGGCAAGTTCATCACCTCGGTGGTGCAGTTCGCCGTCGCCCCCGGCGAAGTGGTGCTGGTCAAGGCCGCTGACGCCGACAAGCTGAAGGACCCCGCCAACTGGAAGGGTCAGGCGCTCGGCGTCACCGGCCTCGGCTCGGCGACCGACTTCCTCACCCGCGCGCTCGCGGCGAAGGCTGGACTGAAGCCGCAGGACTACACGCTGGTGCCGGTCGGCGCCGGTGACACGTTTCTGGCCGGCATGCAGCAGGGCAAGATCGTTTCCGGCATGACCACGGAACCGACGGTGGCGCGCGCGGTGAAGACCGGAACCGCCAAGGTCGGCATCGACCTGCGCACGCCGGACGCAACGCGTGCCGCACTCGGCGGCGATTATCCCGCCGCCTGCCTCTACATGGACCGCGCCTGGATGGAAGCCAACAAGGAGACCGCGCAGAAGGTGGTCAACGTGATGGTGAAGACGCTGAAGTGGATGAACGCGCACTCGCCGGAGGAAATCGCCGCGCAGATGCCGAAGGACTATTACGCCGGCGACCTCGAACTCTATGTGCAGGGCCTCAGGGAAGGCCGCGCGCAATATTCGCCCGACGGCATGATGCCGCAAGGCGCGCCGGAATCGGTACTCAAGGTACTGTCGAGTTTTTCGCCGAACGTGCAGGGCAAGACGATTGATCTGTCGAAGACCTACACCACGGAATTCGTGATCAAGGCCAACGCGACGCATTGAGTCTCCCGCCGTCATTGCGAGGAGCGCAGCGACGAAGCAATCCAGACTCGCTTTGCTGCTCGATGGATTGCTTCGCTTCGCTCGCAATGACGGCCTGACATTTCCGGAAACACAGCAATCATGGACGCCAAATCCCCTTCCGCCGTCGAACTGAAAAACGTCGCCCGGCGTTTCGTGACGCCGACCGGCGAGATTCTTTCGGCGCTGGAAGATTTCGATCTCACCATCGCGCCCGGCGAATTCTTTGCCATTGTCGGCCCGACCGGCTGCGGCAAGTCGACGACGCTGGGGCTGATCGCGGGACTTGCAAAGCCGCAGGCCGGCGCGGTCACGCTGTTCGACGCGCCGGTCGAGGGGGTCGACAGCCGCGTCGGCTTTGTGTTTCAGCAGGACGCGGTATTTCCCTGGCGCAACGTGCTCGGCAATGTCATGGCCGGCCCGCTGTTTCGGGGCGTGCCGCGCGCCGAGGCCGAAGCCACCGCGCGTGACTGGATCAACCGCGTCGGGTTGAAGGGGTTTGAGGATCATCATCCGCATCAGCTCTCCGGCGGCATGCGCAAGCGCGTCGCGCTGGCGCAGACCTTCATCAACAATCCGCAGGTGCTGTTGATGGACGAACCGTTCTCGGCACTCGACGTCCAGACCCGCGAGTTGATGCAGGAAGAGCTGTTGCAATTATGGGCGCAGGCGAAATCGGCGGTGCTGTTCGTCACCCATGACCTCGACGAAGCGATCTTGCTCGCCGACCGCGTCGCGGTGCTGACCACGCGTCCCGGCGCGGGTCAAGTCGGTGCACACCATCGACCTGCCGCGCCCGCGCGACGTCGCCAAGTTGCGCTACGACGAACGCTTCATCGCGATTGCGCGAAACATTTCCGACGATCTGCGCGAGGAAGTTTTGCGCGCCAGAGCTGGACATTGAAGGGCGGGGCATTGAGCGATGGCTGAAACTTCTATCTCCGCCCCTGCCGTCCGCATGGAAACCCTGGTCGAACGCCAGCGCCGCCGCGCGCGGCTGGTGCTGGCGCTGCGGCTCGCCGTGCTGGTGGTGCTGGTCGGCGGCTGGGAACTCGGCGTGCGCCTTGGTCTGATCGATCCGTTCTTCTTCGGCCAGCCCTCAGGGATCGTCGACAAGCTGATCGACTGGTCGGAGAACGGCACCTCGATCGGCCCGCTGTGGAAACAGGTCTGGGTGACGATCTACGAGGCCGGCGCCGGCTTCCTGATCGGCGCGGTGATGGGCATCCTGTGCGGCATCGCGCTCGGACGCAATCAACTGCTGTCGGACGTGTTCTCGATCTACATCAAGGTCGCCAACTCGATCCCGCGCGTGGTGCTCGGCTCGATCTTCATCGTCGCGCTGGGCTTAGGCGCCGCCTCCAAGATCGCGCTGGCGGTCGTCATGGTGTTCTTCGTGGTGTTCGCCAACGCTTTTCAGGGCGTCCGCGAGGCCGACAAGAACCTGATCGCCAACGCCCGCATCCTCGGCGCCAGCGACTGGCAGATGACCCGCGCCGTGGTGATCCCGTCCGCACTCTCATGGATCCTCGCGAGCCTCCATGTGAGCTTCGGCTTCGCCCTGGTCGGCGCCATCGTCGGCGAATTCCTGGGCGCGCGCGAAGGCATGGGCCTTTTGATCGCCACTGCGCAGGGCTCGTTCGATTCCAACGGCGTCTTCGCCGCGATGATCGTGATCGCCGTGGTGGCGCTGATCGCCGAATGGCTGCTGACGATGATCGAGGATCGCCTGCTGACGTGGCGTCCGGAGACCACGGCGAACGATTGAGGCTGGCTTCTTAATCCCTCCCCCTTGTGGGAGGGATTAAGAGCGGAACTAGTTCTGCAACCGCACACCCACCATCACGACCGTCGAAGCCGTGCTGTTGCCCGGCAGGTTCGAATCCAGCCAGTCGCGGCGCAGCGTGCCTTTGAGCCAGATGTTGCGGTTCATCTTGTAGATCAGATCGCCCGACACACCGTAGATCTTGTCGTGGCGGCTGTCGCCCTGATAGTCGAGCGAACCCCAGGTGAACTTTCCGATCGCGGTGAGCCAGCGGCGAAAATCGTGATCGACTTCGACCGTGTAGACATGCGTGAGCACGCCTGAGGTGCCGGGCAGCGTGGTCTCGGAGATCGCGGTGTCGGAATAGAATTTTGCCGTCGTCAGCGGCGTCGCGGTCCAGGTCAGCGATGACGAGACCAGCAGGCCCTCGAGACGGTTGAGCCTGGTGTCGACATAGTCGCGCGCGGCGTAGCCGACGCCGATTTCGCCGGTCAGCAGCCGCGAGAATTCGAAGCTGGTGCCGCCCTTGAAGTAGCCGCCCGAGGAATCGCGGGCATAGCCGCTGCGATCGAGCTTGACGTCGTGGACGCGGCTGTCGCCCTGCAGTTCGACGAACGGCTTCAGGCCCGGCATCAGGTCGTAGCTGACGCGGCCGATGCCGCCGAACTGGTTGAAGTTGCGGTCGTCGTTGGTGGAGAAAGTGCCGTCGGTCAGCTTGGAGTTGGTGTACGCAGTGCGGTCGACGGTGGCGCCGGCGGAGATCTGTAGGCGGTTGAAATTCTGGTCGACACCAAAAGTGCCGCCGAACGAGGCGTAGACCGGATATTTGGCGAGGCCGGCCTGAATGTTCGGGCTGCCGGGATTGTCAGTCGCGACCCGCAGCCGCGCCTGTGCCAAGAGGCGCGTATCGTTGGTGACGTCGAGTCGCCCGTCGACATGGCCGGTGAAATCCGGGCGATCGACATTGACCGGTGCCGACGAGACCGTGCCGTCGGTCGGCGGCGGAAAGGTGTTGCCGTAGCCGGTGAAGGAGCCACGGAGGTCGGCGACCAGCGCGTGGCGCTCCCAGTCGGACACCGCCAGAAATTCCGGCGCGACGACGTAGAACGGCGATCCGCCGGGCACAGCGGTGCGGCGCGGATTGGTGTCGTAACCGGCGGAGAGTTCGAGCGCCGACTTGATCAGGAAACTGCCGGCGTAATCGCCGACCGCGCCGAACGGATCGTCGTCGACCTTGAGACGCTTGCGCAGGGGTTGTCCGACCACCGTGCCGGCCATCGCGGGCGGCGATCGGCGTCTTGTTGGCGGATTGCGACGGCGGCACCGAAAGCCGCTGTGGCGTGTTCGATGCAATCGGCGGCGGCGGATTGCCGGGACCGACCGGCGGCTTCGGCCTCGCCTGTCCCGGATAATACTTTGGCTGCTTGCGCTTGCGATTCAACGAGTCGTAACCCCAGTCCGACGCACCGCTCGCGGCCGGCGTGCCATAGCGCGGGATTTGTCCGATCCGCGATGGCGCGGGCCTGTCCTGTTCGCGCAACCGGATGTCGCCGGTGCCATCCACGGGTTGGGGGCTGGCGTCGGTGGTCCGACGCAGCGGTGAATCCGCCGGCGTGATCTGGCTGGAGCGCGTCGGGCTGAACAGGTCCGGCGTGACGGTCTGCGCCTGGGCCGCGGGTGCGCCCAAGCCGATCAGCACAAGGCTTTTCAAAACAAGGCATGGCAAGGCCGCGCGAAAGCGTTCCGCGCGCCGGCCTCGGACCCTTGCTGGACCCGCCATCACGATAAAAATACTCCAACAACGTCAGACACTTAAATGACGCACTCCAAGCACCCGGGGAACACGTCGTTAATGGAGTTAAAACAATTATGGTTAATGAGCCGTTGAGAGCGGGCGCGGTGCGTCGCATCACCGGGCCGGCCATGCTAAGGAGGGGTCCGGGGCGATGCCCCTCTCCCTGGAAGCAGATATGGCCAATCCGAAACCGCTGATGACAGACTCATCCGGCACCGATCACGCTGACGCCGCCGTCCAGTCGGCGCTGCGCACGCTGGATGCCGAAGCCGGCGGGGTCGCTGCGATCACCGCGGCGCTGCAATCCGATCTGCGTGCGCCCTTCATCGCGGCCACCGATCTGATCCGGAACGCCAAGGGACGGCTGATCGTCACGGGTTTGGGCAAGTCAGGCCATATCGGCCGCAAGATCGCGGCGACCTTTGCCTCGACCGGCACGCCGGCGTTTTTCGTCCACGCCGCCGAAGCCAGCCACGGCGATCTTGGCATGATCACCGCCGACGACGTTATTCTCGCGCTGTCGTGGTCCGGCGAGCAGCCGGAGATGAAGAATTCTCATCACCTACGCCAAGCGGTTTCGTATTCCCGTGATCGCGATCAGCGCCGAGCGGGAATCCTCGCTGGCCAAGGCCGCCGACGTCGCGCTGACCTTGCCGAAGGCGCGCGAGGCCTGCCCGCATAATCTGGCGCCGACCACGTCCTCGCTGATGATGCTGGCGCTCGGCGACGCGCTGGCGATCGCGCTGCTGGAAGGCCGCGGCTTCACCTCGGTCGATTTCAGCGTGCTGCATCCCGGCGGCAAGCTCGGCGCGCTGTTGAAATACACCCGCGACCTCATGCATGCCGGCGACACCGTGCCGCTGAAGCCGCTCGGCACTGAGATGTCCGACGCGCTGGTCGAAATGACCTCGAAGGGCTTTGGCTGCGTCGGCATTGTCGACAACAGAGGCCATATTGTCGGCATCGTCACCGACGGCGACCTGCGCCGTCACATGCGCCCCGATTTGATGACGGCCAGCGTCGACGACGTCATGACCAAGAATCCGAAGACGATCGGCCGCGACATGCTCGCCAGCGAGGCGCTGGAGATTCTCAATTCCTCGAAGATTACCGCGCTGATCGTCACCGACGCCGGCAAGCCGGTCGGCATCGTGCATCTGCACGATCTGTTGCGCGCGGGCGTGGCCTAGTCCGGAAATCTCGCCGCCTTCTCCTCCAGCGGCAGCGCCATCGTGTTCGCCAGATACGATACCGTACGATAGAATCCGCACAGCAGGATGATTTCAAGGATCTGCGCCTCGTCGTAATGCGCCGACAACGCCTTGAACCCGGCATCATCGAGCGTCGCGCGCTCGTGCAGCGCGTCGACGGCTGCGATCAGAGCCTGCTCGGCGGCTGACCAGCACGCGGCATCAGCTTCATCCAGCACAGTCGCGCGGACCTGTTCATCCGTGAGGTGAGCCGGCCCCGCGAAGGTCGCGACATGGACGCCCCATTCGTATTCACAGGCGTTTCGCGCGCAGGTGCGGTCAATGGCGATCTCGCGCTCCCGCAAGCTCAGCGGCCCGCGATCCAGCAGCCCGCCGGCGCGGAATTTTTCCCAGGCCCGGCTGTGGCCGGCCATCACCCGGAACAGCATCAGCGGCGGCGCGCCGCGCATGATGCGGTCGAACTGGGCCTGAATCTCGGGTGCATAAGGCGGCTCAAGCGGCGTGATGCGCGGCGTGGTCTGGGACACGGCCAACTCCTGTGCTACATTAATCGTAGCAATACGCTACAATATCTGTAGCAAGACGCAAGAGGGTTTTCGAATGGCGAAACCGGTCTCCAACCCGAAGAAACAAGCCGTCCGCGGCTCCCGATCGGGCCGACCGATCATGGCGCTGCTCGATCTGCTCGGCCGACGCTGGACCTTGCGGATCGTCTGGGAGCTGCGCGACGCACCCTTGACCTCGCGTGCGCTACGCACCGCCTGCGATGACGCCTCGCCCACGGTGATCCAGACTCGGCTCTCCGAGCTTCGCGAGGCGGGCCTCGTCGAACTCCTGCCTGGCGACGGCTATGGCCTGACCCCACTGGGCAACGACCTGCGGGAAAGCTTCCAGCCGCTTTACCGTTTCGCCGACCGGTGGAGCGAACATGTAGCGAGGTGAAATCAAGCCGCCGCCACCGTCAGGCTGGCGCCGTCGGCCTGCACGATCTTGACCCGGCTGCCGGCCGGCGCATCGGGGCCGGCGACGCGCCAGATGGTGTCATCGATCCGCACGGTGCCGGAGCCATCGACGATCGGCTTTTCCAGCGTGAACACCCGGCCGATCAAGGCTTCGGTGCGCTTGTTGAGAAAGGGATTGCTGACGCTGCGGCTGGAGCCGCTGCGCGCAAAGTGCCGCCATGCCGGCACGGCGGCGACTGCGAACGCCGCGAACATCAGGAGTTGCGTCTGCCACGCCGGATTGATCGCGAACGACACCAGCCCGACCAGCAGTGCCGCCAGCCCGAGCCAGAACAGGAACACACCCGGCGCCAGCAACTCCAGCGCCATCAGGACGAAGCCAAAGATCAACCAGTTCCAGGTACCTAACGTGACGAACATTTCGGCCATGACACGACCTTTCAATTCTCTGGTTTGCCGATCGCTAAACCAACCGGCAGTGCGCTCCGTCTCCCGCTTGCGGGGGAGGGTTGGGGTGGGGGTGCTTCCGCGCAGTGTGCTCGTGGATAGATTTCCCCCACCCGCCGCACGCTATCGCGTGCGTCGACCTCCCCCGCAAGCGGGAGAGGTAAGCAGAGCGGCGGAGACGCACGCGACACTTTCGTTCCTCCTACCTTTGCGGCGTGAACGGCGGGGTCGGGCCGGTAGGCGGCACTGAACCACGCCGCGCCGCGGCTGCGGCCGAGGCCGCGCTTTCGCCGAAGGTCGCCTTGGCGATTTCGCCGATGCCGGCGAGCGAGCCGAGAAGGCTAGTCGCCTCGATCGGCAGCATGATGATCTTCTGGTTCGGCGAGTCCGCGAACTGACCGAATGCCTTGATGTATTTGTCGGCGATAAAATAATTCAGCGCGGCGACGTCGCCCTTGGAGATCGCATCCGACACCATCTGGGTCGCCCTCGCCTCGGCTTCGGCAGAGCGTTCACGCGCTTCGGCGTCGCGGAACGCGGCTTCCTTGCGGCCTTCGGCCTGCAGGATCTGGCCCTGCTTCGCACCTTCCGCGCGAAGGATTTCAGATTGCCGCTGACCTTCGGCCTGCAGAATGTCGGCGCGCTTGACGCGCTCGGCCTTCATCTGCCGTCCCATCGCCTCCACCAGATCGGCCGGCGGCACGATATCCTTGATCTCGATGCGGTTGACCTTCAGGCCCCACGGCGACACGGCGGCGTCGACCACGCGCAGCAGGCGCTCGTTGATTTCGTCGCGATGCGACAGCACCTGGTCGAGATCCATCGAGCCCATCACCGAGCGGATGTTGGTCATGGTCAGCACGATGATCGCCTGTTCGAGATTGGAAACTTCATAGCTCGCCTTGGCGGCATCGAACACCTGGAAGAACGCGACGCCGTCCACCGTCACGGTGGCGTTGTCCTTGGTGATCACTTCCTGCTCAGGGATGGAGATCACTTGCTCCATCATGTTGATCTTGCGGCCAACGCGATCGAAATAGGGGACGATGAGATTGAGGCCCGGCGCCAGCGTGCGGGTGTATTTGCCGAACCGCTCGATGGTCCAGTCGTAACCCTGCGGCACCGTCTTGACGCCCGCGAACAGCGTGACGATGACGAGCAGTACGAGCGAGATCGCGAAAATGTCGAAACCAGTCATAAAATCCTCCAAAGCCGGCGAGAGCCGGGCACGGTCTTATTTGGTCTGCACAGCCGCGACGCCGGTTCAGCCCGGCTGTTCTCAAGTGTTGGTTATATAGCTAGGGAGCGGTTTAGCGGCCGCCAGATGGACCTGATGTGAACTCTGGATGACGCGTGCGATGATTTTGAATTGGTTAAATCCAACGACTAAATCCATCCCTGCAATTCGCGCAGAACGAGTTGGCGGATGACGTCCATGCCGGGATCGCTGTCGTTAAGGCAGGGAATGGCCGCGAATTGCTCGCCGCCGTTATGCTTGAAGATCTCGGCGTTTTCCTGCGCGATCTCTTCCAGCGTTTCCAGGCAATCGGCTGAGAAGCCGGGGGTGACGACGGCAATGCGTTTCACACCATCCTTGGCAAGCTGCTCGATGGTCTTGTCCGTATAGGGCTGCAGCCACTGGTCGAAGCCGAAGCGCGACTGAAACGTAAGCATCAGTTTTGCGGCATCAAGCCCCATCCGCCGGCGCAGCGCTTCCGTTGTTGCGATGCACTGCGCCTGGTAGGGGTCGCCCTTGTCGACATATTTTTGCGGCATGCCGTGAAACGACGCCACGATGATCTCGGGCTGGAACGGCAACGTCGCCAGATGCGCATTGATGGAGACCGCGAGCGCATCGATATAGTCAGGGTCGTCGTAATAAGGCGGCGTCACCCGCAGGATCGGCTGCGCGCGCATCCCGGCCAGCACGCGAAAGACTTCGTCGCAGACGGTGGCCGAGGTCGCCGCCGAATATTGCGGATAGAGCGGCACCACCAGCAGGCGGTCGCAGCCCTGCGCGGTCAAGGCATCGATGCGCGAGCGGATCGACGGATTGCCGTAGCGCATCGCCCAATCGACGACGACATGATCGTGATCGGAAATCGCCGCCGCGAGTTTTTCGGCCTGCGCGCGCGTAATCGTCTTCAGCGGGGATTCGTTTTTCTCGGTGTTCCAGATTTTCCGGTAATCGCGCGCCTTGCGGCGGGGACGGATGCGCAGGATGACGCCGTTGAGGATCAGCTTCCACTTCAGCCCCTGATCCTCGATCACGCGCGGGTCGGACAAGAATTCCTTCAGGTAGACCCGCACGCCTTTGGCATCGGCCGTATCCGGCGTTCCGAGATTGACCAGCAGCACGCCAACGCGCTCCGGCTGGGCTGCCGGCGCGTGCTTCGCACTTCCAATGGGGACGGCCATGGTCATGATTTCGATGGCTTCGCGCGTTGCACCAACCTTGTCAAGGCAACCGTCTGTTCGGTACGCTTCAGCCATTGGGAGGAACCATGACGATTGCCGAATGGTGCATTTTTGGAGCCGTGCTGCTCTATTTACTGACAATTGCGCCGTTCAAGCCGATGGGCTGGCGCCAGTTCGACAATGCCAAACCGCGTGATCCCGCATTCTACCAGGACCCGCTTCGGTCGCGCGCGTTGGGCGCGCATCTCAACGGCATCGAGACATTCCCTTTCTTCGCGGTCGCCGTACTGCTGGCGGAGTTTCGGCTTGGGCCACAGCACCTGATCGACGAACTGGCGGTGCTGTTCCTGATCGTCCGGATTGCCTACGTCTTCACCTATCTTGGCGACCGTCCCACGCTGCGAACCATTCTGTGGAACGTCGGATTTACGATCAATGTCGTAATTTTCTTTCTGCCGCTGATAAAGGGGTATCTGCCGGTGTGAGGGCGTCGACCTCACCGCTGTCATACCCCGCGCATGCGGGGTATCCAGTACGCTGCGGCTTCTGGTTCAATCATCGGCATCTCTGGAATACTGGATCACCCGCCTTCGCGGGGTGATGACAGCTGAGATTATTCTCGCGACATGATTTGTCCGAGGTTTTACATTTCGTTTGCCCTCCAGGAATAGAGGGCGCGGGGAAGACCGGGTGCGCGCTGCACCCGCGGTCTCATGGGCAATGTGGATGGTAGAATGCGCCCACGAGCAAACAGGTTCAGCGGAGAACACTCCGGCCTCCCCCACGCAATGGCTTTACGGCTTATACGAGTTCGCCCTGGTGACCGGCTTTCTTGCCACCATCATGATTGGAGGCTTTCACCTCCGCGCACTTGACGCCAGCACCGGGACGTCAGGCCCACACGATTTCGCCGTACGCTGGTAACCGCGCTCGTCAGTCGCGGCCTTCGCGTTCCATCGCATCCCACCGCACAATCGTGACGATCGCGATCGCCCCTCTCATCGGGTGAGACAAGCGGAGTTCTGCCTTTGATTTGCCCCGACGAGGCAACTGAAATATTTTTGACTTTCGGGCTTGACGTGATTTCGGAAAATCCGAAGTGATTTGGCCGTCGGGTTACTTTGTCGCAGCCCTTGCGCGCAAATGGCGCTTGCGCCGCACGCAAATCACCCCCGCTTCTTCTTGCGCCGGGGCGGCCATTCGACCGGCCGGGATACGCCGCCCAACTGCCCCCCGAGCTGCGTGACCGGCAAATCCTCGCCGGCCAGCCAGGAAACGAAATTGACGTCCAGCATGTCCTCGTCGAGCGCCGCGGCGTCACCGCCGATCCCGATCAACACCCGCCGTTTGGCTGGTTCGCCAACGATGGTGTGAAGCGTGCCGCCCCATCGCAGATATTCATGAAAGAACACCGGCGAGGTCGACCGGTTCAACGCCGAGAACATCCGTTCCGCGCCAAGATCCTTCGCAGCCCATGCCTCCAGGTGCGGCAACCGCTGCACCGACTGGGAGACCCGCCGATTGAGCGGTTGCAGCAGCGGCGACTGAAAATGGTTGGTGCAGGCAAGCCAGTCGCCGAGGCGGATCGCGACCGCGCCCGGACCGGCTTCAGCGACAGCGGCCACGCCTTTGGCATCCAGCACCGAGTAATTGTATTGCATGGCGTGCGGGATCTGACGGAGTTTTGCGACTGCCTCCTCCGTCGTCGCACATTGATCGAGGATCATTCGCACGATCAGGCTCGACGTCAGCCCGGGAAAGCGCGGGCTCTTCTTGATCAGGTGCAGGCCGATCATCAGGCCGTGCTGGTTCATGCCATCCAGCCGGCCGGTCAGTTGATGGCTGGAGCCGATGCTGGCATAGGCCCCGCTCGATTGCAGCAGCACGAACCTGGCTTCGTAATATCGCGGCTTGAAATCATAGTTGCGGCCATAGACACCGGCGGTCATGACAGCCGAACAGGCGCCGATCGGCGGCCGCAGGCCGTCATTGCCGAAATAGTACGCGGCGCGCTCCAGGGGGACGCCGAGCTCGATCTGCAATTCCGCCAACCTCCTCCCACAGCGCGGGCGCGAATTTGGCAAAGGTTCGCTCTTCGGTGCGAATATTGAACCACCACGGAAACCGCATCGTCTTCTTGCGAAGGAAGGCCTTGCCTTTCAGCGTCGCAGCAAACAACCGCGCCTGCGCGCGGCCGACCTCGTAGGGCGTACCGCGGCACTGGACGACACTGACGCGAAACGGTTTTGCCGGCAGCTTCATCGGACCCAATCGTAGGGCGAATTAACGCACGCGCCAGCCCATTTCCCAGAAATCGGCCTCGAGCCGGGTGGCTTCCGCGAAAGATCGCGATCAGTTCCGCCTCCCGGGTCGGCGTGGCGTAGCGACCGGCGAGAGTTTCCAATTGTGCGCGCGCATTCGCGGCGACCTCCTGGTACGGCGCACCGGCATATTCCGATATCCAGACGCTGTAGGGATTCGTTGCCGCTGACGCACCGGGCTGCGCTGCGAGACGCGCCGCAATCTCGGCATAGCCGATCACGCAGGGCGCAAGTGCGACCTTTAGCGCCAGCAGGTCGCCGCGCATTCCAGCATCCAGCACATAACGCGTGTAAGCCAGCATCTCGGCCGCGGGAGGCGCGCCTTCGAGATCGGCCGGCGACAATCCCCAGCCCGCACAGAGTTTGACATGCAAGTCCATCTCGACATCGAGGATCGCCGAGACGCCGGCCGCCGACTCACGCATATCGGCGAGACTGGGCGACTTGTAGATCGCGAGCGCGTAGGCACGCGCGAACTCGATCAGAAACAGGTAATCCTGCACAAGGTAGTGACGAAACGCCGGCTCGGGAAGCAAACCGTCGGCCATGGCGTCGGTGAAGGGATGTTCGGTGTAGGCTCGCCACTCGGCCGCCGCTGCTGTCTTGAGACGCTCGAAAAAACTCACAATGATTTCTCCCGCGTCGCGATCAGGTCGCGGATCGGCTTTGTGATCGGGACCGGACGATGGGTTTTCTGGTCGGTGTGGACCCAGATGATCTCGCCGGTGATCAGTGCGTCCTCGCTGCCCTTCAGAAAAATCGCGAGTTCAAAGACGAGGCTGGTATTGCCAATCCGCGCCACCCGCGCGCCGACCTCGATTTCCTGATCGAACAGCACCGGCGCCTTGTACTCGATGACAGATTTGACGACATGGAAGTCGATGCCGGTCGCCTTGGCGTCGGCAAACTGGTCGTAGCCCAGCGCGCGAAAATATTCGGTGATGGTGGTGTCGAAATAGGTCAGGTAATGCGCGTTGAAGACGACGCCCTGCCCGTCGATTTCGGAGTAGCGGACGCGGAAGGGATGAAAGAACCAGAATTGATCGAACGTGACATGGGGTCTCCGGCTGCGGATGCGCTCGCGCTTGCATAGCGCATCGAGCCTCTCGATTGAAGCGAGACCGTAAGGCTGACCGGTCACGGACCAGATGACGCCGCTCGCGTTCGCGAGACACTTCCATCCGTCCCAATGATCTCTGCCGCGAAAACGGGTGAGAGGCCAGGCATATGTAATGCTGCCCGGGCAGTCACCTTGCCGACTTCCTCGCCTAGACGGACCTTGTAGGAGCAGGAGTTGTGCGATAGTTGCGACGCGTAGAACTCGACGCCATCTTTAACAAACATGTGATCCTGCTCGCGACCACCCTCATCGCGAATAACACCATTCGAGGCCGTATAGCGAAATGAGGTCTCTCGAGAATTCTCCTTTACGCCTATGCGCAATGAGGCATTCCGACTGAAAAAGACGTCAATGCCACCTTGGGCTTTGGCAATATGATCTATCCAGCAGATCGGCGCTGCAAGGGACGACAATGACATCCCGACCCAAAAGGCCGCAGCGGACAAGCATACGACTAGAATCGATTTGAGGTGCATTCCTGCTCCTTGTGGCATCGCTTCGCTCATCCGGGTTGCGTTACAGCTTTACAAACACGTCACCCGTTCCGCCGCGAGATAGCCGAACAGCAGACCGATCCCGAACAACAGCACCAAGCCCGCCGCGGCGAATTCGATGCCGCGCATGACCAAGGTGCCGCGGCCGTCGCTGCCGCCGCTGAGGCGCTGGGCGAGGCCGCGGGCGGAGACGGCGAGGACGGCGATGGTGGCGACGGTGATTGCGGTGCCGAGGCCCATGACGAAGGTCGCTGCGATGCCGGCCCAGAAAAGGCCTTGGGCCAGCGCGAATACCAGAACCAGGATCGCGCCGGAACAGGGACGCAGGCCGACGGCGAAGATCGCGCCAAAGCCGCGTTGCCAGCCACCGGGGCCGGCGAGCTGATCCGGCGTCGGGCCGTGCGAATGGCCGCAATGCTCGTCATGGACGTGGGCGTCGCCATGATCATGACCGTGTTGATGATCGTGGTCATGTCCATGATCGTGATGATGGTGGTGGCCGTGATCGTGATGATCGTGCGCGTGGCTATGGCCGTGATGGTTGTGGGCCATCGCCATCGCGGCCTGCGGCTTCGCCGACAGCGCCCGCATGAAGCCACCGCCCTTGGTCCAGACCAGCCGGGCGCCGAAAGCCGCGATCAGCGCGTAGCTGGCGATCTCGATCCCTTTCTCCGCCCCGCACATCGTCTTGGCGGTGGCGTTGAGCAGCCAGGCGCAGATGCCGACGACGACCACCGCCACCAGCGCCTGCAGCATCGCCGAGGCAAAAGACAGCACGATGCCGCGCCGCGCGGTTTCCTGGTTGGCGACGAGGTAGGACGAGATCACCGCCTTGCCGTGGCCGGGGCCGGCGGCATGGAAAATCCCGTAGGCAAAGGAAATCGCGAGCAGGGTCCAGACCGCGGATCCATCCGACTTGGCGGCGCGGATCGTCGCCGACATCTCGCGATAGAATTCCGACTGTTTGGCGAGCAGCCATCCGACGATGCCGCCGACTTGCGGCTCGGCGGCGGCGCGCGGGGCACCGAACGGATTCTGCGCCAGCAGGTCATGAAGCGCGCCGTCGAAGATGAACACGGCGGCAAGGGCCGCAAGCGTCAGGGCGATCTCGTTTGAAGTCCAATCTGCGACATCGGTACTGCGCCCCCTCTCCCGCTTGCGGGGGAGGGTTGGGGTGGGGGTGCTTCCGCATCGGGACTGCCCGCGTTGAGAGAGCCCCCACCCGCCCCGCTCTTCGAGCGCGATAGCCGAAGCTCCGCTTCGGCGTCCTTGTTCAAGAACGGCCGCCGAAGGCGGCCTACGCTCCCCCGCAAACGGGAGAGGCGAAGCAAGCCAGCCGAAGAACCTCGCGCGCGGCGTCACGGGCAATCCACCGTGATCTTGTTGGCGAACATCATGCCGAAATTGCCGCCCTCACCGCCGAGGAAATTCTGCTCGCCGAGTTTTTGCGCGCTCGCCGTGCCGTCATTGGGTCGCTGAAACTGCATCCTGCAATCGGCGGGCGCACCGACCAGCGTCACCGGATCCTTCTCGACATATTTGAAGTCGATGAAGAACGCCTTGTCGAACACTTCGAGCACGAGTTGCTTCGCCCTGAACGGCGTCTTTGCCGGCAGCGTGAAATGCAGGGTCAGGAGACTGTCCTTGTATTCGAGGAAGTAATCCACCGGCTCGAGGAAGCGTTGCTTGCTGCCGTCGGCCTTCGCAAACGTGAAGAAACCGAACTCCTTCAGCGACTCCACATTGGTCTGCGCTAGGGGCGCCAGCTCCTCGTGGCTGTAGGTGCCTTTGACCTTCTGCTCCATCCCTTGCAGCGCGTAGGTCGAGAACATGTCATCAAAAGTCCAGGCGTGGCGGACGCCGGTCACCGTGCCGTCGGGGCCGTAGAGGATTTGGCTTTTGGCGGTGATCCAGACGTGGGGATGGGCGGCGGCGGGGGATATGCTGGCGGAGAATGCGAAGACCATGGCCAACAGGCCGAACAAAAGACAGACGATGTCGTCCCCGCGAAAGCGGGGACCCATACGCCGTGCAGTCATTGTCTGGCGATGTGGCAGAGGCCTTCCTTCACGACAGCCGCCGCAGAGTATGGGTCCCCGCTTTCGCGGGGACGACGCGTTGAGAGAGCTCGGCTTGCTCACGCCGCCTCTGGCGTTTCGAGCAGACCGCTGCGGCGCAGCAGCGCGTCGGGCTCGGGCTCGCGGCCGCGGAAGGCGACGTAGGCATCTTCGGGATCGACCGAGCCGCCCGACGAATAGATGTCGTCATGCAGGCGTTTGGCGGTGGCGGGATCGAAGATGTTGCCGGCTTCCTCGAAGGCGCCGAACGCGTCGGCGTCCATCACCTCCGACCACATGTAGCTGTAATAGCCCGCGGCATAGTGATCGCCAGAGAAGATGTGGCCGAACTGCGTCGGCCGATGTCTGAGAGCGATTTCCGCGGGCATGCCGATCTTTTCCAGCTCCGCCTTCTCGAAGGCGCGGACGTCGCGGCTGGCGGAGGCCGGCTGGGTGTGGAATTCGAGATCGACCAGCGCCGAGGAGACGAATTCGACCGTGGCAAAACCCTGGTTGAACTTTCTTGCGGCGAGGAAACGCTTCAGCAGGTCGTCCGGCAGCGGCTCGCCGGTCTGGTAGTGCTTTGCGAACTGCCGGAGCACCTGCGGCTGCTCCTGCCAGTGCTCGTAGAGCTGCGAGGGCAGCTCGACGAAGTCGGTGAATACGGACGTCCCGGACAGCGAGGGATAGGTCACGTTGGACAGCATGCCGTGCAGGCCGTGGCCGAACTCGTGGAACAGCGTGCGCGCGTCGTCGGGCGACAGCAGCGACGGCTCGCTGCCGGCGCCCTTGGCGAAGTTGCAGACATTGATGACCAGCGGCGCGACCTCGCCGTCGAGCTTCTGCTGGTCGCGCAGCGAGGTCATCCAGGCGCCGGAGCGCTTGGACGGCCGCGCGAAGTAGTCGCCGTAGAACAGCGCCTTGTGCTTGCCGCTGGAATCCTTGACCTCCCAGACCCGCACGTCGGGATGCCACACTGGCACGTCCTTCAGCTCGCTGAAGGTGACGCCGAACAGGCGCGTGGCGCAGTCGAAGGCGGCATCGATCATGTGGTCGAGCACCAGATACGGCTTGATCGCGGCATCGTCGAAATTGGCCCGGCGCTGGCGAAGTTTCTCGGCGTAGTAGCGCCAGTCCCACGGGGCGAGCGCGAAGTTGCCGCCCTCTTCCGTGACCAGCGCCTGCAGGGCATCGCGATCGGCGAGCGCCCGGGCCCGGGCCGGCCTCCAGACCCGCTCCAAAAGGCCACGGACGGCCTCCGGCGTCTTCGCCATGGAATCCTCCAGCCGGTAGGCGGCGTAGGTCGGATAGCCCATCAGCTTCGCGGCCTCCTCGCGCAGCGCGAGGATCTCGACGATGGTTTCGTTGTTGTCGTTGGCGTTGCCGTTGTCGCCGCGGGCCGTAAAAGCACGGTATGCCTTCTCGCGCAGGTCGCGGCGGGAGGAGCTCTTCAGGAACGGCTCGACCGAGGAGCGCGACAGCGTCACGATCGCCTTGCCGGCAAGGCCGCGCTCTTCCGCCGCAGCCCTGGCCGCGGCAACGAAGGCCTCCGAGAGGCCGCCAAGATCGTCTTCGCCGAGCTCCATGAACCAGTCCTGCTCGTCGCCGAGCAGATGGTGGCTGAACGAGGTGCCGAGTTCCGCCAGCCGCTCGTTGATGGCGGCGCGGCGCGCCTTGGCGGCCTCGTCGAGGCCGGCACCGGCGCGGTGGAAGTTGTTGTAGGTGCGCTCCAGCAGGCGCATCTGCTCGCCCGTCAGCCCCAGCGCGGCGCGGTTGTCGTGCAGCAGCGCGATCCGGCCGAACAGCACCGCGTTCATCATGATCGGATTCCAGTGCCGCGCCATCCGGGGCGAGACTTCCTTGTCGATTTCCAGAATCGCGGGATTCGAGTTGGCCGAGACCAGGTCGTAGAACACCGCAGAAACACGGGAGAGCAGCTTGCCGGAGCGCTCCAGCGCCGTGATGGTGTTGGCGAAGTCGGGCGCCGAGGGATCGTGGGTGATCGCCGCGACCTCGGCCGAATGATCGGCAAACGCCCGCTCGAAGGCCGGCAGGAAGTGTTGGGGCGCGATCTCGGCAAAAGGCGGGGTCTCGAACGGCGTCTGCCAGGGCTGCAGCAGCGGGTTGGCTTCCGGAATGGCCGTATTTTGCAGGGTTTCTGACATCATATTTCCCGTCTGGACCTTAAAAACATGCGGGCATCAGCCCTTGCTTTGACGCGTTTTCTCAAGCGCGAACCGGTGCCCGCTGCGCTCGAAAACGCCATGAAAAGCTGCGGCAATCTATATCACGCGATAGGGCGATTTTGGGTCATTTAAGCTTGAACCAGAGGGCCTTTTCGGAGAGATTGCGGCCCTCAAACAGGACCTGATCCATGAGCCAACTGCCCGCCTCAAAGCCCGCCCGCGAGATCGTCTGGCCGAGCGTCGTCACCGTGCTTTCGGCGGCGATCCTGATCGGCGCGGAAGTGTTCGGCGCGGCGTTTGCCGGCGGCTGGGCGCTCGCGATTCTGCTCGGGCTCGACGACACCGCCGCGCACATCCTGCAGGCGGTGCTGTTTGGGCTCGGCGTGCTGATCATGGCGGCCTTCATCCGCGCGGCCCAGCGCATCGAGCCTTTTTTCAAGCGAGCCTGAGTCGCTTTGTCGCGCGCCAGATTGGCGCGTGCAAGAAACCGCTGCGGCGCAGGCGCAAACGCGATTCGCAAACGATCGCGCTTCCTGGCAAAATCTTAACATCCGTTCATGTTTGACGTCGCGCAGAGGCTGCGAGCGCGGCGTTGTAAGCAGGTGTTAGGTAAATTTGTCCTCAACCTAAAAAAAATGTTGCGAAGCGGATTCAAATACCCTATTTGCATTTTTGCCCAATTTCGCACGTGCCTGTGGTCGTGTGTCAGTCGGTAGGTATCCGGACAAGAGGCCGGACAGCCGCCAAGGGATGAAGAACCGAGGGTCGTTTAGGGTCCGGGCTCAACAAGCCGGAAACTTGAGCGGCCAGCATCTCTCTCAAGAGATGCCGTTGAAGGTCTCTGCATCGCTTGCAACCGTGACTGGCAGCCGGAGGCGAACCGGCGCACCCCGCTCTCAACGGGGGACGCGACTTAAAGCAACGACGGATCGGGCTTTTTTGGTCTCTACCGGCATTCCAACGCCGGCGCGGGCTACTGAAAAGGCTTGTCCTTCATTGCCAGGTGTGCGGGCGGGAAGTTCCCAACCAATCCACGGCAGCACAGTCTGGTCTGAGTATTTTGGCTTCGTTGCGCCTCCATCGCGCAAGGTAGCCGGGCACTCATATCTGACGATCATTTTTTGAACGGATCCCCGTCGCTGGGCCGTTTGGGAGAGTGCTATGACCGAACGTATTCAGGAATTCCTGCGCAACCGCCGCAGCGAGGGCCAGGACACCGAGCCTTGCCTCGTGGTCGACCTCGAAGTCGTGCGCGACAACTACCAGACCTTTGCGAAGGCCTTGCCGGACAGCCGCGTGTTCTACGCGGTGAAGGCAAATCCGTCGCCCGAGGTGCTGCAGCTGCTGGCCTCGATGGGCTCGTGCTTCGACACCGCGACCGTCGCCGAAATCGAAATGGCGCTGGCCGCGGGTGCGACGCCGGACCGCATCTCCTATGGCAATACGATCAAGAAGGAGCGCGACATCGCGCGCGCCTTCGCGCTCGGCATTCGGCTTTTCGCCGTGGATTGCGCCGCCGAAGTCGAGAAGATCGCCCGTGCCGCCCCCGGCGCCCGCGTGTTCTGCCGCATTCTCTATGATTGCGCAGGCGCCGAATGGCCGCTGTCGCGCAAGTTCGGTTGCGATCCGGAGATGGCGGTGGACGTGCTCGACCTCGCCAAGCGTCTGGGCCTGGAGCCGTGCGGGATCTCGTTCCACGTCGGCTCGCAGCAGCGCAAGGTGAAGGCGTGGGACCGTGCGCTGTCGATGGCCTCGACGGTGTTCCGTGACTGCGCCGAGCGCGGGATCAACCTGACCATGGTCAACATGGGCGGCGGATTCCCGACCAAGTACCTCAAGGACGTTCCTCCGGTCGTGCAGTACGGCCGGTCGATCTTCCGTGCGCTGCGCAAGCACTTCGGCAACCAGATCCCGGAAACCATCATCGAGCCCGGCCGCGGCATGGTCGGCAATGCCGGGATCATCGAGACCGAAGTCGTCCTGATCTCCAGGAAGAGCGACGAGGACGAGGTGCGCTGGGTCTATCTCGACATCGGCAAGTTCGGCGGTCTGGCCGAGACGATGGACGAGTCGATCCGCTACGCCATCCGCACGCCGCATGACGGCGCGGACATGACGCCGTGCGTGCTCGCTGGGCCCACCTGCGACAGCGCCGACGTGCTGTACGAGAAGATGCCGTATCCGCTCCCGGTAACGCTCGAGATCGGCGACAAGCTGCTGATCGAAGGCACCGGGGCCTACACGTCGACCTACTCGTCGGTGGCGTTCAACGGCATCCCGCCGCTGCGGACCTACCACATCTGAAGCTTCCCCTGAGGCGTGAATAACGGGAGCCGGTGCGCCGGCTCCCTCCCCTTCTTTTTGCGATTTTTCTGACAACGCTCCACGGCCTGACCGGCCGCTGGAGTGAGGACTGACGTGCCATGACTGCTTTGCGGAACACCAAAATCGCCCTCACCTCCGATGCCGCTCCGTTCGCGATCCGTGCGGAACGGTCCTCGGACGTCGTTGCGCGTGAAGCGCTGCTGGATGCCTGCTTTGGCGAGAATCGTCATGGCCGCACCTGCGAGCGCCTGCGCGACGGACGTGCGCCCGCCGAAGGCCTTGCCTTGTCGGCCACGGCGCGAGGCCGTCTGGTGGGTACCGTGCGGTTGTGGCACGTCAGCGTCGGGGGCATCCCGGCGCTCATGCTCGGCCCGCTCGCGGTGGAGGATTCCTCCCGCAAGCTCGGCGTCGGGGCCGCGCTGATGGACCACGCGCTCGCGGCGGCGAAGTCGCGTGGCCATCGCGTGGTAATCCTGCTCGGCGATGCGCCCTATTACATCAGGTTCGGCTTCTCGGGCGCGAAGACCGGCGAACTCTCGTTGCCCGGCCCGTTCGAGCGCGACCGGCTGCTCGGCCTCGAACTCTGCGAGGGCGCGCTCGACGGCGCCTGGGGCATGATCGTGGCAACCGGCAAGCCAGTGGCCAAACCGCGGGCGGTTCGCGCCCGCAAAGCGCTGCTGCCGGCGACGCAGGCGGCCTGAAGCGGGGTTGCGCGATCGGGCGAAAAGCCCTTAAACCGCGCCCAACCAGCTTTTCAGATCATTCCCCGCCATCGAGGTCCCGATGCCCCGTCGCCTGATTTCCACCGGCTCGCCGCTTGAGAAGACTGTCGGCTACAGCCGCGCCGTGATCGACGGCGACTTTGCCTTTGTCGCCGGCACCACCGGCTACGACTACGCCACCATGATCATGCCTGACGATGTCACCAGCCAGTCACGGAACTGCTTCAAGACCATCGAGGCCGCGCTGAAAGAGGGCGGCTTCGCGATGGCCGACATCGTCCGCGCGACCTACTACGTCACCGACGCCAGTTACATCGATGCCCACTTTGCCGTCTGCGGCGAATTCCTCACTGACATCCGCCCGGCTGCGACGTTGCTGGTCGTCAACGCCCTCGCCAGGCCCGAGATGAAGGTCGAGATCGAAGTGACCGCCAAGCGCCGCAGCGCCTGATCCATCCCTTAACCATTGTCCGCCAGCCATTTCCGGAGAAACCATCCCATGAGCCCCGCCTCGCAGATCTACGCGAAGATCACCGGCCCGATCGTCATGGTCGGGTTCGGCTCCATCGGCAAAGGCACCTTGCCGCTGATCGAGCGGCACCTTGATTATGACCGGTCGCGCGTCACCGTGATCGATCCCAAGGACGAGGGCCGCAAGGCACATTGCGAGAAGCACAATGTGAAATTCATCCAGCAGGGCGTGACCAGGGACAATTATCGGGAATTGCTGACCCCGCTGCTCACCGAAGGCGGCGGCCAGGGATTTTGCGTCAATCTTTCGGTCGATACCGGATCCACCGACATCATGGAGCTCTGCAACGAACTCGGCGCGCTCTATATCGACACTGTCAACGAGCCCTGGCTCGGCTTCTATTTCGATGCGTCGAAGGGCCCGGAAGCACGCTCCAACTACGCCCTTCGCGAAGCGACGCTGGCCGCCAAGAAAGCGCGCCCGGCGGGCTCGACGACGGCCGTCTCCTGCTGCGGCGCCAATCCCGGCATGGTCTCGTTTTTCGTCAAGCAGGCGCTGCTCAATGTCGCCGCTGATTTGAAGCTCAATGCCCCCAAGCCGAAGACCAAAGCCGAATGGGCTGACTTGATGCGGCAGGCCGGGGTCAAGGGCATCCACATCGCCGAACGCGACACCCAGCGCTCCAAGTCGCCGAAAGAGCCTGATGTCTTCGTCAACACCTGGTCGGTGGAAGGTTTCCTGTCGGAAGGCGTGCAGCCGTCCGAACTCGGTTGGGGCACCCATGAAAAATGGATGCCCGAGAATGCGCGTACCCACGAGGCCGGCTGCGGCGCCGCTATCTATCTAATGCAGCCCGGCGCCAACACGCGCGTGCGCACCTGGTGCCCGACCCGTGGCGCGCAGTATGGCTTCCTCGTCACCCACAACGAGTTCGATCTCGATCGCCGACTACTTCACGGCGCGTGACGCATCGGGCAAGGCGATCTATCGGCCGACCTGCCATTACGCTTACCATCCGGCCGACGATGCCGTGCTGTCGCTGCATGAAATGTTCGGCCGCGCCGCGAAGATGCAGGAAAAGCACCACATCCTGGATGAAAACGAAATCGTCGACGGCATCGACGAACTCGGCGTGCTGCTGTTCGGCCATGACAACAATGCCTACTGGTACGGCTCGCAGCTCTCCATCGAAGAGACCCGCGCACTCGCGCCCTATCAGAACGCCACCGGCCTGCAGGTGACCTCCGCCGTACTCGGCGGCATGGTGTGGGCGCTGGAAAACCCGAACGAAGGCATCGTCGAAGCCGACGAGATGGATTTCGATCGTCTCCTCGAAATTCAATTGCCGTATCTCGGCCCGGTGAAGGGCTATTACACCGACTGGACGCCGCTCACGGACCGGCCCGGCCTGTTCCCCGAGGACATCGACACCTCGGATCCCTGGCAGTTCCGCAACGTGCTGGTGCGCTGAGGGAAAACGGCCCGGTCCCCGGCTGCGCTCACATCGGGAACAGCCCGGATCTGCCAGGCGGACCCAGGGTCTTGCGTTGATGTGCACTGCACAATCGGGACGTCGTAGTACTACGCTGCCGGGGTACCGCCCGCCGTAACCTTCGCTTAATTCAATCGCGCCATCGTCAGGGGTAAATTTCTGCGAGGGCCCAGGCCGTCGCCGCTGTGTTTTCAGAGCGACGGCTCCCTCGGTGGAGCGACCAACATGCGCACCATCATCACGATCGTGCTTTCAGCCGCGCTGCTGGCGTCATGCACGCCCGAGAGCAACGACGTCACCGGCTCGATCGACAGCTGCGCGCGGAAGCTTTACAGCGCCTACAATCCCAAGGACATGAAGCAGTGCGTCAAGGTGTGCCTTGCCTGCGAAAGCGGCGTGATGACGACCTGCTCCACGTCCTGCACGCTGAAGGGCGCGCACTAACGCGCCACCAACGCTCCGCGCCTCACTTCGCCAGATAATCGAAATCAACCGCGCCGAGCCCGAGCGTCAGGTCGGCCTTGAAATGCACCGCGGAGACGACCTCGCGCACCGGCAGCCGCGCTACGTCGGCGAGCGCATGCGGAAACAGGCCCAGCGCTCCCGGACCGGTCCACGCTTCCTTCAACGTTATGTCCTCGAGATAATAGCGCACCAGCTCGCAGATCCGCGGGGTGCCGTCGACATGCGGAATGATCTTCAGCATGAAGTTCGGCGCCTTCATCGATTTGAGCACCGCGTCGTGGTCGAGCTGGCGGTGCTTGTAGCCCATGGTGGCGGAGGCGCAGAGCACCGAGCCGTAATGCAGCGTGCCGACCAGCACGTCGCTCTCGATCGCGATCTTTGGCGATGCCAGCTTTTTGGGAAAGCCCCAGAGCTCGCGGCCGCCGGCGATCGGGGCTTCGTCGTCCAGATACATCGAATGCACGTAGCCGCCGTCCTCGCCCTTGTAGCGCACCGGGATCACCTGCCCGGTTTCGGTGTAGTCGCCGAAGCCGGTCGAATCGGGCATGCGGATAAATTCGTATTTGACCAGCGGCTCGACGATTTCGAGCGGCTCCGGCACCACCGCGGCTAGCGCATCGATGTCGGTGCGATAGGTGATGATGAAATATTCGCGGTTGAAGAAGCGATAGGGCGCCGGCGGAAATGCCGGGTTGGTCAGCGGCATCGAATAAGCGGTTCGCCTGACGTCGTCGATCTTCATCACTGCCCTCATTGCTCGCCTGCGCCTGCGCGCGATGAGGCGATTATGGAGCAGGGAATTGTGACAAGCGAGCCGGTAAAATCGGCAGACGATCAAGATATCGCCAGCAGGTCCCTTCTGGTCAGGCGACGCCGCCGAGATAGAGCCGCTTGACGATGTCGTTGGCCTTCAACTCGTCCACGGAGCGGGCCGCGACAGCAATCTCGCCGTGGACGATGATATAGCCGCGGTCGGCAATCCTGATGGCCTGATTGAAATTCTGCTCCGCCATCAGCACCGTCAGGCCGACCCGCTCCTTGAGTTCGCCGATCTTGGCAATGGTCTGCGACACCAGAAGCGGCGACAGCCCAACCGACGGCTCGTCGATCAGCAACAGTTTTGGCGACGACATCAGTGCGCGCGCGATCGCCAGCATCTGCTGCTGGCCACCGGACATGGTGCCGGCGAGCTGGCTCTTGCGCTCCTTCAACACCGGAAAGGTCTCGAAGGCGAGCGCGATATTGTGATCGATGGCGCCGCGGGCGGTTTTGCGGAAGGCGCCGAGCATCAGGTTTTCCATCACCGTCAGCTTGGGAAACAACCGCCGTCCTTCCGGCACCAGCGCCACGCCGAGATCGACGATCTCCTCGGTCGAGAGTTTGGTCAGGTCATGCGCTGCGCCGTCGATGGTCAGCGAGATACGGCCGCTGTCCGGCCGCACGAGGCCCATGACGCACTTCATCAGCGTGCTCTTGCCGTTGCCGTTGGTGCCGAGCAAGGCAACGGTCTCGCCGGACGCGACATCCAGCGTGACGCTTCGCAGCGCCTTGACGGCGCCGTAGCCCGCATCGAGGCTGTCGATGGCAAGGCTAAGTGCCAAGGTAAGCCTCCTGCACCCGCTTGTTCGCCATCACTTCACCAGGCGCGCCGATGGCGATGATCTTGCCGGCGTCGAGGCACATCATGCGCTCGGAGAACCGCATCACTGCCTGCATGATGTGCTCGATCATGATGATGGTGATGTCCTCATCGCCAAGGCTGATCAGGAGATCGAGCACCTCGTCGACTTCGGAATGGGACAGCCCGGCCATAGCTTCATCCGAAATCAGGAGTTTCGGGCGCACCGCCATGGCGCGGGCCAGCTCCATCTTGCGCAATTCCACCTGGCTGAGTGTATCGGTCGGTGAGCCGGCTTTTGACGCGAGCCCCATCCGCTTCAGGATCGACATCGCTACCTCTTCCTCCGGCAACCCCGCGGCGGAGCTACCTGGCGCCGAGGCGAAGTCGAGGCCGACCATGAGGTTTTCAAGCACCGTCATGCTCTTGAACGGCCGCGGAATCTGAAAACTGCGGGCGATGCCGCGGCGCGCGCGCAAGTGCGGCGGCAGCGCGGTGATGTCTTCGCCGCAAAACATCACACTCCCGGCATTTTGACGCAGGGCGCCGGAAATGCAGTTGATCAGCGTAGTCTTTCCCGAGCCGTTCGGGCCGATCAGGCCGAAACGTTCTCCTTTTTTGATATCGACGCTGACATTGTCGAGCGCGGTGAAGCCGCCGAACGTTTTGGTCAGGCCGCCGATCTGCAGCAGAGGCGTGTCGGCTGACGTGATCCCTTGCGTCATGCCTTGCCTCCCGCGCGCAAGCGGTAGTGCGGCCGTAACAGACCGATAATGCCCTTTGGCGCCATCACCACGAACACCACCAGCATGATGCCGAGCACCAGCACGTTGACTTCCGAGGAGATGGTAACGGCGAGCAATTGCTGAGTGGTGCCGAGCAGGATGGCGCCGAGTACCGGACCGATCCAGTGCGCGGTGCCGCCGATCAGAGCCATCGCGAGCACCGAGACCGAATAACTGAGATTGAAGGCCGACGACGGATCGGCATATTGCAGATACATCGCGGCGGGCGCACCCGCCGCGGAGATCAGGGCGCCCGAAATCATGCAGGCCACCAATTTGAGCTTGAGCGTCGGTACGCCGGTGCATTCGGCGGCGAGTTCGTCGTCCCTCAGCGCCTGCAGGCCACGCCCGATCCGGGAATTCTGGATGTAGCGGGCGACGGCAACCGCAATGACCACCAGCACGCCCTGCACGAAGAACAGCATCTTCACATAGCTGTCGAACGGCTCCATGACAGGCGGCCGCTGCAGCTGGATGCCCGCCGCGCCGCCGACGAAGCGCCAGTTCATCACCGTGGTCTCGATGATGATCGCGAGCGCAATTGTCGCGATCGAGAAGAAGATGCCGCGCATTCGCAAGGTCAGGAGGCCAACCGCAAGGCCGAGCAGCAGGCCGACAACGGCCGCCGCTGCGATCTGCACCACCAGCGGCGCTCCGCTCACCTTGAACAGCGCCACCGCCGTGTAGACCCCGACGCCGAAGAAGGCGTTGGTGCCGAAATTGACGTAACCGGCATAGCCGCCAAGGATGCTCCAGGCGACCGAGAGCACGATGAACTGCAGGATCACATAGCCGGCAAAGAACGGATATTCGTTGCGGACGATTTGCGTCATCGCCAGCACCGCGGCGAGGAAGACGACCACACCGGCCCAGAAAGCAATGCTGTTGCTGCGTGTGATCATCTGCCGAGCAGACCTTGCGGGCGGATGGCAAGCACCGCGAGCAACATCGCAAACGAGATCGCCGGCGCCCAGGAGGCGCCGAACACCGTGAGTACGATGGTTTCAGCGACACCGAGGATAATGGCGGCGATCAGCGTGCCGGTCATGCTGCCGAGCCCGGCCATGACCACGACGCAGAACGTTCGCCCGATATAGGCGCGGTCGAGCGTCGGCTCGACGGGAGCTACGATAATCAAGAGCGCGCCGGCCATTCCGAGCACGGCGGTCGCGATGCCGAAGGCGAATTGCTTGATCCGGACCGGGTTGGCGCCCATCAGCCGCAGCGCCTCCTCGTCCTGCGCAACGGCGCGGATCGCGCGGCCCATGAAGGTTTTCGAAAGGTACACCGCGAGCAGGACCGTCAGCCCGAGGGCCACGGCGAAGGCGACCAGTTGCCGGATCGGAATCCGGAATTCGCCGAAGCGCCAGGACTTGCCGATATAGCTCGCCGAGACCGACTGCTGGTCGACGCCGAACTGAAGGATGATCAGCACTTCGATGATGAAGGCGATGCCGAAGAAGAACGCGATGCCGCGGACGGCGGCATCGCTGCCGCGTTTCTCGAAGATTTCATAATAGATGCGATAGGCGACCAGGCCGAACACGAAGAACAGCGGCGTGATCAAAAGCCCTGCGACCAGCGGGTCGATGTCATAGCGATCGTTGAGCAGGAATACGCCATAGGACGCCAGCACCAGAAAGGCCGGATGCGCGACATGGGGGACGTCGAGCAATCCGAACGAGACGGACAGCCCGACGCTGACGGCCGCATAAAAGCAGCCGAGCAGCACCCCCAGCACTACCGCACCGAGCAGCAGGTCCATTGAAAACACTTAAAGATCCCCCTCAGAGCCTGATCGGTTCTGACGGAATCAGAACTGGGCTCCAACCTCCTGTTTTGACGCGTTTACGCGAACCGCCGCCCACTTTGCCTGAAAACGCCGCAGGCTTTTCCCGAGAATCAGGAAAAGCCGCGCGGCCTACGTGCGAGCAGCCTCGAACGGACTGACAAGCGTTCCGGTTTTCAGCTTGTCCGGGAACAGGATTACCTGCTTGCCGGACTTTCGGAACTGTTCGACGTCCTTGTCGACGACTCCGCGGAACTGCGCCTGCAGCGTCGCGGTCTCCTTGCGCTCGCCATCCGCTGAGAACGAGATCGGTCCGACGATGGTCTTGTGCTCATTCTCGCGCAGGTATTTTGCCAGCGCCTTCTGGTCGAGCGACTTGGTGGCGTTGACCGCCGCCTCGATCATCTGGCCCTGAGCATAACCGAACGGCGCCAGGTAATAGCCGAGCGGATCGATCTTCGCTTCCACCGCGCGCTTGGTGTAGGTCTCGAAGAAGGTCTTGGTGCCATCGAAATACATGCTCGGCTCCGGCAGCCAGGTATTGTAATTGACGACGCCGTTGAGCAGCGATCCCAGATTGGCCATCACGGCCGCGAACTGCAGACCGACCATGCCGCCGCCGAAAATCTTGACGTCATTGCCGATCCCGATCTCGTTCACGGCGCGCAGGATGCCGGCCGAATCCGGCGGATAGGACGCGACATAGACCATGTCGGGCTTGGCGGCCTTGAGCGAGCGGATGATCGAGGAGAATTCCACCGTGTTCGGCGGATAGTTCTGGTCGAAGACCACGGGAAGGTTGCGCTGCTTGGCGACATCCCGCGCGGTCAGCGCGAGATTTTGCGCAAATTCCTGGTCCGCCGAAAGCAACGCCAGCGTCTTTCCGCCGGCCTTCTGGCCGATATCGAGGAACGAGGACGCCCAGCTATCGGCCGGTCCCCAGGGCGCATTGTTGAACCACATGTCGTGGCCAACTTTGCTGTTTACCTGGAACGAGAAATTCCCCATCAGCAACAGGCCGCGCTGCTTGACGAACGGCATGATCGGCGCGGTCGGCACCGTCGCATAGGGCGCGAACAGAATGTCGACCTTGTCGACATCGACCAGCTTCGAATAAATCGCCGGCGTCTCCGACGCGCTCGACTTGTCGTCATAGACGATCAGTTCGACCTTGCGGCCGAGCAACCCACCCTTGGCATTGATGTCGTCGCGCCAGATCTCCGTGCCGAGTTGTGACGCCTTGCCACCGCCCGCGAGGCCACCGGTCTGCGCCATCGACATGCCGATCTTGATCGGCGGCTGCTGCGCCGAGGCGATTGAACCCTTGCCAAGCGCCGCGACTGCTACTGCTCCGCCGAGAAACGTTCTGCGTTTCATTGATCTCCCCTTAATTCCCGTTGACTGTGTTGATGGCGCCGGATCTTCGTCCGGCCGGTGTGAGTAGGAACGTATCAGGCCGGTGCTTTCTCGCCGCTGCGGGCCTGCTTCATGATCGCCGCCGGATCGGCGCCGACCCGCCCGGAGGTCTTGTCGGCCTCGCTCTCGCGCGACAGCCGCATGTCGAAGCGGATGCTCGGCATGCCCTTGATCGGACAATCCGGATCGTTGGCGACGACATCGACCGCGAGATCGCCGGACGAGCCGAACACGACGTCATCGGCCAGATGCGGGTCGTCGCGCAGATAGAGCGCGGTGACCAGTTCGCGATAGCCGACAGCGCCGACCAGGAAATGAATATGCGCCGGCCGCATGCCGTGGCGAGCCTGCGCCTTGACCATGTTGCCGACCGGTCCGTCCATCGGAATCGAATAGCCGAGCGGTTTGACGGTGCGCAGCAGATAGAGACCGTTCGCATCCGTGGTAAAGACGCCGCGATAGTCGACCGATGTCGCGCTCGACTGGATGTCGTAGAGACCGTCGGCGCCGGTCTGCCAGATCGAGACCGTGGCGTTGGCGACCGGCTTGCCGGTAGCATCGGTGACGCGGCCGTAGAGCACGCATTCGCTGCCCGGCTTCGGACTTTTGGCGATCGAACTGCCGGCTTTCAGCATCGGCGTCGCCTCGCGGTAGAACGGGCCAAGCAGGCTGGTATGGGTGCCTTCCTCGATGGCCGTCGTGTCATGCAGGCCGTTGACCAGCGCCGACAGGCCGAGCGTGTCCGACAGCAGGATGAACTCCTGCCGTTCCGCCGTGCACATCTTGCCTGCCAGGCTCATGAATTCGATGCCCTTGATCCATTCCCCCGGGGTCAGATTGACCTCGCGGGCGAAGGCATGCAGGTGCTTTACGGCTGAGGCCATGATCGCCTTCAGGCGCGGGTCGGGCGTCGTCGCCATCTGGTCAAGAACGGCGTCCGTGATCGTTTCCGGCGTTAGCTCGCGCATACGCAACTCCCTGACCTCCCGGCTGTTCGCCGGCTGTTATTTCCCCAAGCCTAACCGCTAGTTGGGGATCAACACAAGGCGTTCGGAGCGCGGCCAATCGGCCTTGATACCAATTGATACAGGCCGGTCTCTGCCACATTGCTGCGCAGCGGCACACGCTGGAAATTCGTGGCGCGGTGCCCACGAATCCAGCAGTCACAGATCGAAACAATCCGGATTATTTTGGCAGGATTACTTTTGCTGGATCGCCGGCGCGGTCTTCTCCGCCGGTGCGGGCGGCAGCGCGGGCTGGGCGCCGGCCTTCTGCGCCTCGGCGTCGGGGCGGGCCGGTTCCGGCGGAACGGCTGACGGACGGGTGCCCGTGGTGACCGGATCGGACGGTGTGGTCGGCGCGGCCGGTTTGGTCTCGGCGCCCGGCGTCGATTGCAGCGGCTGGGTGGCTTGCGCTAGGTGCTGCCGGTCGCTGGCCCTGATCTGGTTGAGCGAAAGCGCGGAGATCACCAGCCCTCCCGCAACCAGTGCGAACGCGAACAGCAGCTTCTCTCTGAAATCGCGCTTGTTGGCTTCGGCTGACATCTCGTTTGACCCGCGAAATTGTTCACGAGATTAACCGCCGGGCGGGCGAATGGTTCCGGACTGGGAAACCCTAATCCTTGGTGCTGGATTCCCACGTGGCATGGCGCACGCCGGGTTTGCGCTGCAGATCGGCCGCCACCAGATCGAGTTCTTTGGCCTGGACCGCGGTGCTGACGAGGGTCGCGACAATCTCCTGCAGATCGCCGCGCGGAAAGGCTTCGATCTCGGCCACCGGATATTGCGCGGCTTCCAGCCGCTCCACCACTTCGTCGCGCAGCCGCGCCGCCGCATCGGCGTCGACCAGCAGCTTGACGAAGTAAGTGGCTTCCGAGGCCTGCTCGTCGATCGGCGCGCGGTTGATCGCATTCACCAGCGGCCGCAGCAGCGTATTGCCGGCGAGCACGAACACGGTCAGCGCCACCGCTTGCGCCAGCATGTCGGCCCCGGCGCAACTTCCGACCGCCGCCGACGCCCACAATGTCGCGGCGGTGTTGAGGCCGCGCACGTTGGTCCCCTCTTTCATGATGACGCCGGCGCCGAGAAAGCCGATGCCGGAGACGACATAGGCGATCACCCGCACCGCGCCTTCAGCAGAAGTCAGATGCATCGCGAGATCGACGAACGCCGCAGCACCTGTCGCGACCAGCACGTTGGTGCGCAAGCCGGCGCTGCGCAGCCGGTATTGCCGCTCGGCGCCGATCAAGGTGCCGAGCACGAAAGCTGCGCTCAGGCTGACCAAAGTGTCGAAGAAATCGGCGGTCTGGAAGGTCTCGAGAAAACGCATTCGGCCTTCCTAAATTGTCGAGATGACAAGCGCGCTACAGATCGACCATCCCGGCATCGCCGTCTTCGGTGCCGAACGCGAGCTGGGTGCCCTTGGGTCCCCAGGCGAGCGCCGACACGGCCTCGCCGCCATTGCGGCGAACCAGAATTTCCGCACCGTCCTCAAGCCGCACGATCAGCACGGTGCCGTCGCCATAGCCGACCGCCATGATGTCCTGCTTCGGATGGCAGGCGACCACGGAGACGCGCGCCTGCAGCGGCGCCAGCATCGCCGGCTCCTTGCCCATCGGGCCATCCTTGCTCGCGAACGGCCAGACGATCACGGTGTCGGCGCCCGACGTAGCCAGGCCCTTGCCGCCCGCGGTCCAGGACATCGAGCGGACGCGGCCGGGATAGCCGGACATCCGCATGTGCCGGTTATCGGCAAGCCGCCAGCCATGCATCGCCGGCTCGTGCATCATCGTGACCAGGAATTTGTTGTCCGGGCTGAAGGTGACGCCGAGATGCGAGCCGGCCCATTCCAGAAATTCCGGCTTGGCCGCCATGTTGGGAAACCACAGCGTTACGCCGTTGTAATGGGCGATCGCAAGGCGCAGGCCTTTGGGCGCAAACGCCAGACCGCCGACCGTGGTCGGCGCATCGAAGGATTTGTCTTCCGCCTTGCCGCTGCGGACAAACGCGGTCTTGCCGGATGACCACGCCACCGCGCCGTCGGGATGCAACGCGACGTTGTCGATCCAGCGCCGCTTGGCATCGGTGGCGAGATTGGTGACCGCGCCCTTGGCGTCGAGCGCCACCAGCTTGCCGTCATCGCCGCCGGTGACGACGCGCGCGCCGTCGGAGGCCGCGCAGAGGATGGCGCCGCCATGGAGGGCGACCGACGAGATTTCGCCGGCCTCGTTCACCAGCGCCGCGTTTTCTTCGGCGCCGACAAAGACAGCGGTATCGCCGAGGAAATGGATCGAGCTAATGGGCATGCCGACCGCGAGCGGCCGCACCCGGTCGGTGATGGTGGCGATGGAGGGGCTTTCGCCCGGATCGAACTGTGTCATCACGTGGTGATACAGCTTTCAAAGCCGTCGCGGATCATCTGCTCCGGCAATTCGCGGCCGATGAAGACGACCCTGCTTTCGCGCGCTTCGCCGTCCTTCCACTTCCGCTGATGATCGCCTTCCAGCATCATGTGGACGCCCTGGAACACGTAGCGGTCGTCATCGTCGCTGAAGGCGAGGATGCCCTTTGAGCGCAAGATCTTCTGGCCTTCGCTGGCGACGAGGTTTTGCAGCCACGGCATGAATTTTGTCGCATCGAGCGGTTTTGCGGATCGCAGCGACAGCGATTGCATGTCCTCGTCGTGGTAGTGCTTCAGGCCACCGTGACTATGGCTGTGATCGTGGTGGTGGTCGTGACCATGGCCGTGATGATGATCGTGATCGTGGTGGTGATCGTCGCCGACGTCGAGAAACTCGGGCTCGATTTCCAGAATGCGATCGAGATCGAACGCGCCGCGCTCCAGCACATCAGCGATCGCGACCTGGCAGCGCTCGGTGCGGTGCAGTTTTGCATACGGGTTGATGGCGCGGATCCGGGCCTCGACTTCGGCGAGTTCTGCCTTGGAAACGAGATCGGTCTTGTTGAGCACGATGACGTCGGCGAACGCGATCTGGTTCTTGGCTTCGGGCGCGTCCTTCAGACGATCGCTCAGCCATTTGGCGTCGGCCACCGTCACGACCGCATCGAGCCGCGCATTCTTCTGCACGTCCTCGTCGACAAAGAAGGTCTGCGCCACCGGCGCCGGATCGGCGAGGCCCGTGGTCTCGACGATGATGGCGTCAAACTTGCCTTTGCGTTTCATCAGGCCATCGAGGATGCGGACGAGGTCGCCACGTACGGTGCAGCAGACGCAGCCATTGTTCATCTCGAACACTTCTTCGTCGGCGCCGATGATCAGGTCGTTGTCGATACCGATCTCGCCGAATTCATTGACGATGACGGCGTATTTCTTGCCGTGGTTTTCCGACAGGATGCGATTCAGCAGCGTGGTCTTGCCGGCGCCGAGATAGCCCGTCAGCACGGTCACTGGAATTTTTTGGGAGGCGAATTCAGGCATAGCAACTCCGAGGAAATTTTCGCGCGCCGGCAGCGGCAGGGAGGCCCCTGCCCTATTGGCTGAGCGCGCTGGTCAAGGCCTTTATATTGTGCCTGACCATGTCAATGTAAGTGGGAGAATCGCCCTTTTCGCCGGTCAGACTGTCCGAATAGAGGGTCCCGCCGACCCTGGCGCCGGTCTCGGCCGCGATTTGGCGGATCAGGCGGGGGTCGCTGATATTTTCGAGGAAAACCGCCGGGATTTTTGAGGCCCGGATCTGGGTGATAATCCCGGCAATATCGCGGGCGCTGGCCTCGGATTCGGTGGAGACGCCCAAGGGGGCAATGAACTCGACACCATAGGCGGCGGCGAAATAGCCGAAGGCGCGGTGGGTCGAAATCACCTTGCGGCGGCCTTGCGGAATTTTTGCCACCGCCTCGCGCACCTCGCGGTCCAGCGCGTCGAGTTTCGCGAGATAAACGTCCGCATTGGACTTGAACGTCCCTGCATCGGCGGGGTCGGCCGCCGCCAGCGCATCCCGGATATTGGCGACATAGATTTTTGCGTTGAGCGGCGATTGCCAGGCGTGCGGATCGGCGTCGGAGTCGAGTTTCAGCGGCGCGATGCCTGACGTCGCGGTGATGATGGTTGCCTTGTTGCCCGCGGACCGCACCAACCTCGGCAGCCAGCCTTCAAGGCCAAAACCGTTGACGAACACCAGCTTGGCATCAGCGATCTTTTTCGCATCCGAAGGCGTCGGCTCATAGACGTGCGGATCGCTATCGGGGCCGACCAGCGTCGTGACATTGACGCTGGTGCCGCCAACATTGCGGACGAAGTCGCCGAGGATCGAAAAGCTGGCAACGACGTTGAGGCGCTCCGCGGCGCGCACGGGCGTGGCAGCTGTGAGCAAAACGAGGGCGACGAGCAACACCTTGCGCATCGCCATCACGCTTCGAGATGGCGGCCGGGAAACAACTGCCGGACCAGCCCGCTGACATTGCCGAACAGCACCGAAACCACGTAGATCGCCGCCGCCACCAGGATGATCGCGGGGCCGGAGGGAATTTTGGTCTGGAACGACAGCACCAATCCGAAGTAGCCCGACACCATCGCGCTGGCGACCGCGATGCAGATCATGCCGGTGATGTCACGCGACCAGAATTGCGCGATCCCGGCGGGCAGGATCATAAGTCCGACGCCGAGCAGCGTGCCGAGCGCATGAAAGCCGTTGACGAGATTGATCACGACCAGCGCCAGGAATGCCAGATGCGCCGGCGCTCCAGCGTGGCTGACGGTGCGAAGAAACACCGGATCGACGCATTCGATCACCAGTGGACGATAGATCACCGCCAATACAACGAGCGTGATGGTGGCGTTGAAGGCGATCACCAGCAGCGTCTGGTTGTCCATCGCCAGGATGTTGCCGAACAGCACGTGCAGCAGATCGATATTGGTGCCCTTGATGGACACGATGGTGACGCCGAGCGCCAGCGAGACCAGATAGAACGCCGCCAGCGAAGCGTCTTCCTTCAGCTCGGTGGTGCGCGCGACCACGCCGGCGAGGATCGCAACGGTAAAGCCCGCGATTAGTCCGCCCGTGGTCATCGCAAACAGATTAAGGCCCGAAATCAGGAAACCGATCGCGGCTCCCGGCAGGATCGCATGCGCCATGGCGTCGCCGACGAGACTCATCCGCCGCAGCATCAAAAACACACCGATCGGCGCGCCACCGAGCGACAGCGCGATCACCGCCGCCAGCGCCCGGCGCATGAACTCGAATTCGGTGAAGGGCGCGATCAGCGCGTCAAATATCATGGGAGGTCAAGCCGCCCGTGACGGCGCGTCGTGCACGACGCAGGCCGCCGCACCGTCATCGAACGCTTCGCACATCCGCCGCGCCTCGGCGAGATTTTCCGCGGTCAGCACCTGCGCGGTCGCGCCCCATGCCACCGGGCCACGGGCCAGCAGCAGCGTCTCCGGAAAATTAGCGCGCACCAGATCCATGTCGTGCAGCGCCGCCAGCACGGTCCGCCCCTCGCCGTGCCAGTGCTGCACCAGCGCCAGCAGGTCGGCCGAGGTCTTGGCGTCGATGGCGTTGAAGGGTTCGTCGAGCACGATCAGGCGTGCATCCTGCAACAGCACGCGCGCGAATAGCATGCGCTGCATCTGCCCGCCCGACAGCGTACCGATGCTGCGGTTTTCAAAACCGTTGAGGCCGACGGCGGCGAGCGCCTGCGCAATTTTATCCCGCGCGGACTTGCCCATGCCGCCGAAAAATCCGGTGGCGCGCCAAAGTCCTGTGCCGACGAAATCGAACACCGAAATCGGAAACGTGCGGTCGATGTCGACGCTCTGCGGCAGGTAGGCGATGTCGCGCTTGTCGAGCCCGCCAAGATCGATCGATCCGGCGAGAGGTTTGAGAATGCCCGCGAGCCCGCGAAACAGCGTCGACTTGCCGGCGCCGTTCGGCCCGATCACCGCCACCAGCGCGCCGGACGCGACCTCGCCATCGAGGTGATGCACCGCCGGATGGCGGTCATAGCCCAGCGTGACGTCGCGGAAATGAACTTGGGCTTTGACTTGGGCCGCCATGCTCACCTCATCGCAAGCCACACGACCGCCCACAGCCCGGCGCTGACCACCAGCGCCGCCGCGAGCCGCGACAGCACCGTCATGCGCAGGATCGACCACGGCGCGACCTGCGCCGGATGCGGCGTCGCCGGCCCGTGGCTATGGGCATGGCCGTGATGGTGCCCGTGGTCATGGTGCCCGTGGTCGTGATGATGGTCATGGGAGTGCGCGTGAGCCATCCCAAAATGTTATAATATAACATAACGGGAGTCCACCGGTGGCCGCCGCCTCATGGCTTCCCGATCGCCATCGCCAGCGCCGCCGCCAGGAACGGAAACGGCACCGATACGGCGGCGCGGAACCAGACGAATTTGGCCGGCATGAACGGGATTTCCCACAGAATCAGCCGCTGAAAGGCGAACAGCGCCCAGGCCACGACATAGGCGATCACCTGCGGCGGCCCGCCGCCGACTTTCAGCGCCACTGCGCCGATCGAAAAGCCGACCACCGGGCCTCCCGGGGTGGCGGCGCCCGCGATGACCGCGGTCAGGACGCCGAACCAGCCGCTGTCGGGCCCGAGCCAGCCGGTGATCACCTCAGGCGGGATCACGGCGGCAATGTAGCCGGAGCCGATCACGCCAAGCCCGATCCGGGGGATGATGTTGATGAAATCCATGGTGCCTTCGCGCACCGACGACACCAGTACGGTGCGCCCGCGCCGCCAGGCCAGGAAGGCGACCGCAGCGACCGAGCCCCACAGCGTGATGTCGATGATCAGCGCCGCGACATTCATGACGGCGGCTCCGCCGCGCTTTTCGGATACATCCGCACATAGACGAAGCGCCCCAGCGCGCCGGCGAGAACCGGGATCGGCAGCGAGATCACGATCCGCCACAGCGTAAAATCCGTCCCGAGGATCGGCAATTCCCAGGCGATCGCGCGGCCGTAGCCGATCAGCGTCCAGCTCACCACCATCGCTATCGTCGCGCCGAAATCGGCGCCGACGGTGAGCAGTGCGGCCGCGACGGGATAGGCGGTGAAGGGCCCGCCGGGCAGGATAGCGCCGAACGCGGTGCCGATCAGCAATCCCTTCAGGCCGGAATTCGGCCCGAGCGATCGCGAAACTTTTTCGTGCGGCAGAATTTCCGCGATGAAGGCGCCGAGCAAGCAGCCGGCCAGCACGCGCGGCAGGATGCCACCGAACAGCGCCAGATCGTGGGTGAGAATTTCGAGAACACCGTCGATGCCGTCGCGCCGCCACACCAGCGTGGCCGAGACCGCGACCAGCACGCCGATCATGATCATCGACCAGCCGACCGGTTTTCGCGCGCGCCGGGGGCGCGGCTCGGCGTCTGCGGCATCATCGGCAGGCGCCGGATCTTTTACGGGAGATTCTGACAAGACCAGTTCTGAAAAGGCAATGAGTTCGGGCGGGTGACGGGAATTGACCCTGCTTAGTCCCCGCATCCCCGTGAAGCAAACGGAAGCTGGCCGCTACCCATGCGCCTTCAAGGGATGCCCATGCGAAGGCATCACGAAGGCTTAATCAGCCGTTCAGGTCAGCGAGCGCACCAGCGCGAGGCCAGCGAACAGACCGGCAATCGAGAGCACGACCGACCCGAGTACGTAAGCCGCCGCAAGGCCGAGTTCGCCGCGCTCGTAAAGCAGTGCGGTGTCGAGCGAGAAGGCGGAAAACGTGGTGTAGCCGCCGAGAATGCCGGTCATCAGGAACAGCCGCCACGGCTGCGAGGCCTCGCCCTTGAAGGCGAGATAGCCCGCGATCAGTCCCATCACGATCGAACCCGTGATGTTGATGATGAAGGTGCCCCAGGGGAATCCGGTGCCGATGCAGCGGGCGCAGGTGAGGTTGATGAGGTGGCGCAGCGAGGCGCCAAGGCCGCCACCGAAAAAGACCAGCAAATAGCTCATCGCAGCATTCCCGCGTCAGTGAATGTCACCCGGCACTCAACTTGTGCCGCAAGCGCGCGGTCGCGGCAAGGTCGTGAAAGCACGAGCCAAGCAAAAGGGCGGCAGTTTGCACTGCCGCCCTTTTCGAACTCTCGTCATTCCGAGTCGCATGGTGCGAACCCGGAATGGCCGAGTGTGGATCAGACCTTGCCGAACATTTCGTCGACGTAGTCCCAGTTCACGAGATGATCGACGAACGCCTTCAGGTAATCCGGACGGCGGTTGCGGTAGTCGATGTAGTAGGAGTGTTCCCAGACGTCGCAGCCGAGGATCGGCGTGGCGCCGTGGACCAGCGGGCTTTCGCCGTTCGCGGTCTTGGAGATTTCGAGCTTGCCGTTCTTGACCTGCAGCCAGCACCAGCCGGAGCCGAACTGGCCGACGCCCGCGGCGGCGAAATCGGTCTTGAACTTCTCGAGACCACCGAGGTCCTCGTTGATCTTCTTTTCCAGACGGCCGGGCAGCTTGCTGCCGCCGCCATTCGGCTTCATCCAGTTCCAGAAATGCAGATGGTTGTAGTGCTGGCCGGCATTGTTGAACACGGCCGGGTTCTTGCCGAACGAAGCCTTGACGATTTCCTCGAGGGACTTGCCCTCGAATTCGGTCCCCTTGATCGCGTTGTTTCCGTTGGTCACGTAAGCCTGGTGATGCTTGTCGTGATGGAATTCCAGCGTTTCCTTGGACATATGGGGCGCAAGGGCGTCATGGGCATAGGGAAGATTGGGCAGCGTGAATGTCATGGGGTGATGTCCGAACTGATGGGAGACACGATCTAACGGGAACCCTTATAGAAGGTTCCATCGGGCTTAAACAGGCAATTTGACAAAACAGCGGAGTTCTTCGGGTACGCCCGCTCCGCGTCCAGCGTATGGCGGACGCCATCCGCGACAAGGTGATGACAAGGTAATGCAATGAGCATCGAGATCGACATCCTGAACGGGGACGCATCATGGCCCACGGTCAAACCGCTGATGGATGCGGTCTGGCCGGACCATGTCATGGAGAAACTGTCCTGGCGTGATGTCAAATGGGCGCATGCGGATCTGCGCGTGCTGATCGACGCACCCTGGGATTCGCCAAACCCCGGACTGGCTTGCCATGTCGGCATCTTCTTCCGCACCGCGACCTGGGACGGACGCAAGGTCAATATCGCTGGCATCGGCGGCGTCGCAACGCGCGAGGATTGCCGCGGCCACGGCTATGCCACGCTCGGTCTCAACGCCGCGGTCCAGACCATGCGCGACCATGAAGCGATCCGGTTCGGGCTGCTGTTCTGTGAGCCGCACAATGAAGCGTTCTATCAGGCGCGCGGCTGGCATCGCTTCGAAGGCGAAGTTTACGCCGAGCAGCCGGAGGGACGGGTTCGCTTCGACGCGATGGCGCCGTTCGTATTCGATTTCACCCGCAAACCACGCGACGGCGTCATCGACCTATGCGGCCTGCCGTGGTGACCCCTGCATTGAGGGTGGGTGGCTTGCGCCCGCCCCGCCCGTTAATATGTCATCCATAATCTATTGAGGTTGGAAACCCGGTGACGCATGACCGTTGACGCCCCGCTTGCCCTGCGCCCCGCGGCCGTACCGCCAACCATCGTCAACAGCCTGCTGATCGCGCCGATCCTGCCGACGCTGCTTAAGCTCGCCATTCCGAACACGATCGCGATGTTTGGCACCGCGCTGGTGGCCGTCGCCGAGACCTCCTATATCGGCCGGCTCGGCACCGAGCCGCTGGCCGGAATCGCGCTGGTGTTTCCGTTCGTGATGCTGACGCAGATGATGTCGGCGGGCGCGATGGGCGGCGGCGTTTCTTCCGCGATCAGCCGCGCGCTCGGCGCGGGCAACCGCGACCGCGCCGCGACGCTGGCGCTGCATGCCACGATCATCGGCCTCTGCGCCGGGCTGTTCTTTACCGTGATGATGCTGAGCTTTGGCCGTCAGTTCTATTCGCTGCTCGGCGGCCGCGGCGGCGTACTCGAACAGGCCATGCAATATTCGCACGTGCTGTTCTCCGGCGCGATCTCGATCTGGCTGGTCAACACGCTGGCCTCGGTGGTGCGCGGCACCGGCGACATGCGCGCGCCTTCGGTGACGCTGATCGGCACCGCCATCGTGCAGGTCGCCGTCGGCGGCGGCCTCGGCCTCGGCCTGTTCGGCCTGCCCAAACTGGGGATGCCCGGCGTCGCCGCGGGCCAGCTCACCGCCTTCACGCTCGGCGCGATTTTTCTCGCCTGGTATCTCGTCAGCGGCCGCAGCCGGCTGAAGCTGAACTTCAAGGCCTTCACGTTTCAGCGCGACATGTTTTTCGACATTCTCAAGGTCGGCGCCGTTTCATGCCTGTCGCCGCTGCAGACCGTGCTGACCGTCCTGGTTTTCACCAAGATCCTCGCCGGTTTCGGCACCGAGACGCTGGCCGGCTACGGCATGGGATCGCGGCTGGAATTTTTGCTGACGCCGATAGCCTTTGCTTTTGGCGTTGCTTCGGTGCCGATGGTCGGCATGGCGATGGGCGCCGGCCTCGTGGCCCGCGCGCGTCAGGTGGCATGGACCGCGGGTGCCGCGTCCAGCCTCATCGTCGGTATCATCGGCGTTATCGTGGCGATATGGCCCGCGCTCTGGGTTTCGTTGTTCACCAGCGATCCTGGCGTCACCGCCGCCGCCAATTCCTATTTCGCTTTGGCGGGGCCGGCCTTCGCCTTCTTCGGCATGGGCGCATGCCTTTACTTTTCGTCGCAGGGAGCGGCAAAAGTCGGCGGGCCGGTGCTGGCCGGCACGGCGAGATTGCTGGTGGTCGGTGTCGGCGGCTGGTGGCTGGCGTCATCAGGCGCACCGGCCTCGGCACTGTTTGCACTGGTGGGCGTGGCGATGGCAGTCTATGGCCTCGGTACAGCGCTGGCTATTCGCGTCACGCGCTGGGGCAAATAATCTCACCCGCGACGGCGTTGCACTATTTCAATTTGTTGCTATGCAGGCCTGCGTTTTTTCGGGGACTGATTCATGGCCTGCAGGTACATTTTCACCGTCGCGATTTTGGCGGCATTGTTTGCTGTCCCGTCCGCTCACGCGCAAGGCGCCGGAGATGCAACCGGCACCTGGCTGACCCAGGCCGGCGACGCCCGGGTGCGGGTCAGCAAATGCGGCAGCGGAATTTGCGGGATTGTCGTCGGCCTCCGCGATCCGATCGATCCCGCCACCGGCAAACCGCAGGTCGACGACAAGAATCCCAATCCGGCGCTCAAAAAACGGCCGATGATCGGCCTGCCGCTGTTCAGCGGCATGCACCCGACCGGCCCCGCCAAATGGTCGGGCCAGATCTACAACGCCGACGACGGCTCGACCTATGCGAGCAACGTCTCGGTGACGGGCGCCGATACGCTCCGGGTCGAAGGCTGCGTCGGCGCGCTGTGCGGCGGCGAGAACTGGACGCGGGTCGCGCGGTGAACGGACCGAGCTCTATATTCCAAGACTACCGATGCCGCGCGACCCCCACCCTAGCCCTCCCCCGCAAGCGGGAGAGGGAACAGAGCGCGCTTGGGGCGCGAGTTTTCTTCGAGCTAACTTTCTCAAGATAAGGACGAACTGCCTGCCAAGCCGTCGGTCGAACTCCCTCTCCCGCTTGCGGGGGAGGGTTGGGGTGGGGGTGCCTCAGCAAATTCGATAGCCGGAGAGTCCCCCTCACCCGAAGCCTTCGGCTTCGACCTCTCCCCGTACGCGGGGCGAGGTTAGGAGCCCACCCGCTCAAACCACCGCAGCCTTCAGCGCCGTCGCCGCCGAGGCGTAACCGCCGCGCGCGCCGTCGATGAAGTGGACGTGGTCGCTGCGCATCACCGACGGTGTGAAGCAGGTCATCATCGCCGCGTCCTGCGGGTGCAGGCCATAGCGCACGATCTTGCTGGCAGCGGCCGCCGCCAGCAGCGCGGTCAGCGCGCGTTCGAGTTCCGTCGTGCAATCGAGGATCATCCGCAGCCCGTCGTCGTATTTGCGGAAGTCGGAATTCTCCACCACCTGCTGCACATAGCTCTTCGGCACGAAATTGCCGACCTTGATGCCGAAGCGCATCACGACAAAGGCCCACAGCGTCACCGCAAGCACCACGGTGCGCCGCTTCAACAGCGTGCCGCCGCGCGCGGCGCGCGCCTCATATTCGACACCCGCCGGCGGCCACCGCAGCGGCGGACCGCCCGGCGGCACCGGCCGTCCCGCATCGGGGCTTTTCTCGACGAGATGAATGATGTCCTCGATCACCTTGCGGAACCGATCCGGATCCGCGCCGGCGGCCGGCATCACCAGCACGGAAAGAATGAGCCCGCGTGTCGCCGGCATTTCCTCGAACCGGCATGACAGTCCGGACAGATCGGGCTGCGTGCCCGCTTCTGCCGCCGCAACGGCGAATTCGCCGCGCTTCATCGCGGCATCCGCCCAGCCCAGCCCGCCGCCGGAAAACATCGCATAGGACAGATTGGCCGACGGCCCGAACCGGGCGACGCGGACGTCGAGGCCCTGCGCGCGAATCGTTTTGACCGGTATCAGCGCCACCCGCATCATCAGATCGAGATCTTCGGTGACCCAGGTCGCCGTCGCCGCCAGTGCATCGCGGGCGCGTTCGAGATCGGCCGGCGCAATCGCAAAACTGGCGCCGTCGCCGCCGAACACGAACGGAAATTCGCGTCCATCCAGCGCATTGGTGACAGCGGCGATCACAGCCGCGCCGGCCATGTTGACCGCCTTGTAGCGCTGGTTGGCGATCGCCTTGGTCGATTCGACGATGTCGGCGACGCCGATGGTCCAGTCATCCGGCAGCCGCGCATACAGCGCCGGGTCCATCAGGCTGGCAAAGCCGCGAAAGACCGGAATCGAGCCATAGAAAATGTCGGTGCCGCCTGGCGTGGTCATGAGGGCCTTGTCGTTACCGGGTTCGAAGACCTTCTATCAGATACGGCCCGTTTTGCAGTCCGGTTCGGCCGGCCAGCCGAATAGCCGCCAATGCCCTGCGACAAATGTGTTCCATTTCATCAAGCGGTGATATCCAAGGTTGTATCACTTGGCCAGACCCGTAACGCGACTTTGGTCGGCAACCCGGCACCGGCGTCCCCGGTGCGCAAGCGTCCGCGAGGTGGAGATGACACATTTTTATCAAACTGGCTCTCAGCGGGGCGGTGCCCGGGAGGTCGGTGCTCAGACGGTCGGCGCCGCTTGCGTCCCGGCGCACATGCTCACCGCTTGCGCTGCCACGCTGCTGGCCGCTGCAACGCTGGTACTGACGCCGGCCGAGGTTCGCGCGACTCCGGTCACGGCGTGCACGAGACTCGACATCTGCTACTGCGTCAACACCGACTATAGCGACGCGATCAAGGACAATGTCGCACGCGTTCGCCAGTTGATCTCCGACAAGAAAGCGTCGGGCAAAACGATCGGTTATCTCAGCGTGCCGTTGTCGCCTGCCGGCGGCGGATCGTTTGCGATCAACACCGAGGCGGCCGACAGCATCGTGACGAACACAACGGCGCGTCTCGGGCCGCGATCGGTATGGCTGCTCAATCCGGGCGCGGAAGGTGGCGACAAGATGAAAGGCGCCAGCGGCGCCGACTACATGTACATGTGGACGCAAATCCTGGAAGGCAAAGACGGCTCTGGGCGAGGACTTCAACTTCTTCTATTTTGCCGGTCCGAACGATTTCGCCGGTTACTTCAAATTGACCGGTCAGGGCGATCTCGACGCGCTGGAGGACTGGTTCGACAAGCGCGTGGCCAGATGATCCCGCTTTCAAGAAGTCGGTCGACGATGGCAGCGTCACCAAGGCCGGCTTCCGGAATTATTACGCGCTGCGCGCCTCGGTCGCGTTCAGCTACGGCTCGCACGACGAGTGGAATATCGCGCGCCTGATCAACGACCGCCGGCGCGGCGCTACCGACTTCGGTATCGCCAACCAGCTATCAGTCCTGTTCGACGGCCGCCCGGTGTCACCGGGCGGATATGAAAATCCGGCAGCCTCCGGCGATGTCGGCCGCTGTATCAAATAGCAGAGACCGTTGCAGCGGCCGAAACTGTCGTACCCCGGGAGCCAACCCATGACACCAAATCTGGCACCAAATCGTATCATGATCATTCGACACGCCGAGAAACCCGGCGAACCCACCGACGATGGCGGCGTGGCCGCTGACGGCTCGCAGGACGAAGAGAGCCTGACGGTGCGCGGCTGGCAGCGCGCCGGAGCGCTGGCAAAGTTCTTCGCCTCGCAGCCGCCGTTGCGCCCCGACATCGTGTTCGCGGCGGGCGTCGGACATGGCAGCAAGAGCAAGCGTCCGAGCCAAACCGTGACCCCGCTGGTCGATCTGCTCAATGCGCCCGGAAACGTCCCCTTCATCACCAGCCATCTGAAGAACGATCTCCAGCCGCTGGTCGACGATGTGATGTCACGCGACGGAAAAGTTCTGGTGGCATGGCAGCATCAACTGATCCCCACCATGGTCGGGCTGTTGCCGAATCCGCCGACGGTCCCGCAACACTGGCCGGGCAGCCGCTTCGACGTGGTCTGGGTGTTCGATCGCGCGGGCCAGGGCTGGCAGTTCTCCCAGGTGCCGCAACTGCTGCTGGCAGGCGACAGCGCCACTCCGATTTCCTGAACGCCGAGCCGGAAAGGAACGCCGTCATGACGCTTGCCTATGGATACGTCAAAACCAAAGTCACGTCCGAGCCGAAATTGAAACCGTCGCATCATGGGCACGAAACCCAGTACCACCTGCACTGCAATCTTTCTGTCGATGGCGAAAGCTGGGACGTCGCCGTCAACGTCGGCACCAACGACGCCGACGACCTGCTCAAGTATAAGCTGGCGTATGATTTCCGGCATCCGCTGATCCAGACGCTCGCAGCGGCGGACGCCGGCTCGCACGATCTGACTAACCAAACCGCGCTCCCCGCGCTCGACTTCCTGCGCAGCGACCTGCTCGCCGACACCGGCAAGTGGCGCGACAGTGACGTGATGGACGGCTCGGATTCAGTCGAGCCCGCGAGCTCGCTGAAGCGATTGCTGTCGCGGGCGCATCAGAACAATCTCGACGTCTATATCTTCGGCCGCTTTTACAGCCAGGGCGGTGGCCTGCACGACGTCCACCTCAATCAGGGATCGACCAAGGGTTTTATCCATCGGTCCGGCGACGACTCCAACGACCACAACGACGTCTGGCAGGACGGCGCCGTGCTGGTTGATATCGGCGAGCCGGAATGGGCGGCGTATTTCTCCGCCTTCAATCAGCAGATGGTGCCGACCGACGACCTCGGCAATCCGCTGCCGGACGGGACCACGATTTGAGTCTGCGAAGATAATTTCCGTCATGGCCGAGCAGAAGTGCGAAGCACGTCGTCGCACTTCTGCCCGATCATGACGAGGATGTGCGTTACGACTTCAAAATCCCGCGCAGCACCAGCGCGTTGAGCCGGCCGGCAAACGCGGCCGGATCTTCCGGCAGCTCGCCGTCGAGGATCTGCGCCTGCTCCAGCAGCAGGAACGAGAGATCCGCCGCGGCGTCGCCGGCGGTCGCGACCGCTGCGACCAGCGGATGGCGCATGTTGATCTCGAGGATCGGTTTGGTGATCGGGGCCTTGTTCTGCATCGCCAGCAGCCGCTCCAACTGTCGATCGCGACCATCGCCGCCGGCGACCAGGCAGGATGCACTCGATGTCAGCCGCTGCGAGGCGCGCACGTCGGAGACGCGCTCGCCGAGCGCGTCCTTGACCAGCGCGATTGTCGTGGCTTCGTCCGCGCCGGAGTCTTCCTTCTTGTCGTCGACCTTGTCTTCCAGCAGCGGGATCAGGCTGAAATCGATATCGCCCTGGCTCAGCGACTTCAGCGGCTTGCCGCCGAAATCTGTCGGGGCCGAAGTCCAGAACGCGTCGACGGGATCGGTCAGCAGCAACACCTCGATGCCGCGCGCGGTGGCCGATTCCAGCTTCGGATTCGATTTCAGCCGCTCGACGCTGTCGCCGGTGAGGTAATAGATCTCGGTCTGGTTCGGCTTGAGATCCTCGACATATTGCTTGAGCGAACGCTTCTCGCCTCTTGTCGTGGTGAAGCGCGACAGGCCCAGTAATTTCTCGCGTCGCTCGAAATCCTCCCAGATGCCTTCCTTGATGACAGCGCCGAACGCGTCCCAGATTTTCTGCGAATGCCTCCGGCTCCTTGTCGCCGAGGGTCTCCAGTTCCGAAACGACACGGCCGGTGACGGCTTTGCGGATCTGTGCCAGCTGCGGATTGTTCTGCAGCATTTCGCGCGAGATGTTGAGCGGCAGATCCTCGCTGTCGATCACGCCTCGGATGAAGCGCAGATAGGCCGGCAACAGGTCCGCGTCGTCGGCAATGAAAACGCGGCGGACATAGAGCTTGACCTTGCCCTTGCGGGCCTGGTCGAACAGGTCGAACGGCTTTGTCGACGGCGCAAACAGCAGCACCGCGTAGGATTGCCGGCCTTCGGCGCGATAGTGCAGCGTCATCGCGGGATCGTCGAAGGCGCCGGCGATCGATTGATAGGCCTGCTTGTAGTCTTCCGGCGTCAATTCGGATTTCGACCGCTGCCACAGCGCGCTGGCCGAATTGATCTGGCGCGGTTCGCCCTCTTCCGGGACCAGCAGAATCGGAAACTGGATGTTGTCGGAATAGGCGCGGACGATGCGTTCGATCTCGTGGGTTTCGAGGTACTTCTTCGCGTCCTCTTTCAGGTGCAGGATGATCTCGGTGCCGCGCGCGACGCGCCCCGCGTCATCCTCGCTTCCAGCAGCGATTTCGAACCCGCTGCCGCCCGACGACGACCAGACAAACACCTGATCCGAACCGGCGCGGCGGCTGGTGACGACGATACGGTCCGCGACCATGAAAGCCGCATAGAAGCCGACACCGAACTGGCCGATCAGACCGGCACCGTCCTTGGCCTCGGTCAGCCGCGAGAGGAACGATTTGGTGCCGGAGCGCGCGATCGTACCGAGATTGTCGATCAGTTCCTGCCGGTCCATGCCGATGCCGGTATCGACCACCGACAAGGTGCCCGCCTTCCTGTCCGGCACGATGCGAATGGCGGGCGGCGCGCCATCGGTGATCAGTTCAGGCGCCGATATCGCCTCATAGCGCAGCTTGTCGCAGGCATCCGGATGCGTTCGAGATCAATTCGCGCAGGAAAGATGTCGGTCTCCGAATAGACCGAGTGCACCATCAGGTTCAGCAGTTCGGCGACCTCGGCCTGGAACGGCTGGGATTCGGGGGCGGCGGTGGTGGTCTCGGTCATATCGGGCTCACAGCGCAAACACGTGGATGGAGAGCCCTGATATAGCGATACTATCTGGGGTGGCAAGATTTTTGCGATCACGCGGAGGCCGGTAGCAGGCCTCAGCGCTCGACAAAGGCGCGCTGCAGCTGGTCGAAAATCGGCTTGAACAGGTAACTGAACATGGTCCGGCTGCCGGTCTGCATGAACACTTCCGCGGGCATGCCCGAGACCAGTTGCAGGCCGGCGAGCCGGCGGCGCTCCTCGTCCGGCAGCATGATCCGGACCGTGAAATAGGACGTGTTGGCCTGCTGGTCGTGGCTGACATCGGGCGACACGAAGGCGACCTTTCCGGCGAGCTGCGGTGTGGTGCGCTGGTTGAACGCCGAGAAGCGGACATAGGCCAACTGGCCGGTTCGCACCTGGTCGATATCGTTCGGCTGCAGCCGCGCCTCGATCTGCAGGTCGTCCGAGTCAGGCACGATTTCCATGATGGCATCGCCGGCGCGAATGACCCCGCCCAGGGTGTGGGCGGCCAGCTGATGGATCACGCCGGATGTCGGCGCGCGAAGTTCGATGCGCTGCAGCACGTCCCTTGCGGCGACGCCCCGTTCCGAGAGTTCGGCTTCCTTGCCCTGCGACTCGCCCAGTTCCTTGACGACATCGGCGCGGAAATCCTGGTCGAGCTTGACGATCTGCAGCTGGGCCTCGCCGATTTTCGCCTTGGTCTCGGCAATCGTCGAGATCAATTGCCCGCGCTCGCCTTCGATTCGCGCGCTCTCGCGCTGCAAGGTCGTGAGCCGCGTCAGCGGCACCAGATGCTTGTCGTAGAGTTCCTGCACGCCCGAAAGTTCGCCGGTAATCAGCTCGATCTGCCGGACCTTGGACGCGACCTGCGCTTCAAGCCCACCGATCTCCTCGCCAAGCTGCGATACCCTGCTCTGCAACAGATCCTTCTGGCTGTCGCGCGCGGTCGCCCGCGCCTTGAACAGCGAGGCCTCGGAGGCGAGCAGCGTCTTGACGTTGCCGTCATCCATTCGCGCCGACAGCTCGGCCGGCACCGCCGGCCGCGGCAGGCCGTCGCGCTCGGCAACCAGGCGCGCCATGCGCGCTCGCGCTTCATCGAGTTGCTTGCTCACCACCTGAAGGCTGGCCTGCGCCTGCGTCGCGTCCAGCCGCAGCAGCAAATCGCCGGAGTTGACCCGCATGCCGTTATGGACCGGAATTTCGGCGACCACGCCGCCGGTCGGATGCTGAATGGTCTTGACGTTGGACTGCACCACCAGATTGCCCGGCACCACGACGGCGCCGGCCAGCGGCACCAGCACCATCCAGCCGCCCGCAAGCACGCCGACAACGAGCAGCGCGCGCAATCCGGTGCGCAACTCGCGCTCGAAGGCACGTCCCGCCCGCATCACGATGCCTTCACCGGGTACGTCAGGCGTATCATCGCGATTGACCAGGAACGAAACGCCGGCGATCAGGCCCTCGCGGCCTTTCGCGATCATCTGCCCCGCCGAACTCTTGCTCTCCGGGGCGCCGGTAATGTCCACGGGAGCCAATCGGGGAGCATCGACATGTATCGGGGGCAGCTGGTCGTGCGCCGCCGAGGCCGCCGGCCCGGCCACCGGTATATTCAGCAGCGAAGGATCGTCGGGAGCGATGATCGGGCTCCGCGCGCGGCGCGGATTCGTGATAACCGGCTCGCGCGCGGCCTGGACGCGATCTCTCGCGGGGGCATCGCCAAGAGACCGTTCATCGTGAGATCGTTCACCGTGAGATCGCTGGCCATGAGATCGCTGACCGCGAGATCGTTCGTCATAAGTTCGCTTGTCCTGGGGTCGCTTGTCCTGAGATCGTTCGTTACGAGACCGCTCGTCACGAGATCCGTCGCCATGAAATCCAAGCGGCGCAAGCCACGCATCCAGCACCCGCCCCATCTTGCCTTTTTTCGGCGGCCGCTTCGGCTTGGCCGCGCGCTGACGCTGCTGCGGCGGCGGACGCTGACCGCCACGCGCCGGACCGCCAGATCTCGATGGATGAGGTTGCGGCGGATGCTCCTCGTCGAGATTCTCCAGCTCGAATGACCGGCGAAGCCGCTGCAATTCAAGGATCAGCGCCGCGCCCTGCGGCCCGACCGCTCCATCATCGAGTGCCCCGGTCCGGCGCGGCGCCATTCCTTCGTCGTCGTATGGATGATCCACGATCCTCATGACGGAACACTTTCGGCCAGCGTCTTCGGCTGATTTGCTTTGACTGCCGGCGCCGCGGCCGGCTTGGCCGCCGCAGCCTGGCCGTTCACGTTGCGGACGCGCGCGAACACTTCCTCGCTCGGACCGAACGCGATCGCCTTGCCTTCGTAGAGCACCAGCATCATGTCGAGCGCGGCAAGCGCGCTCGGACGATGCGAGATGACGATGACGATGCACTTGTTATGGCGCAGGATCTGAATGGCGCGGGTCAGGGCATTCTCGCCGTCGGCGTCGAGATTGGCATTGGGCTCGTCGAGCACCAGAAGAAACGGATCGCCGAACGCCGCCCGCGCCAGGCCAATTCGCTGCCGCTGTCCCGCCGACAGCGACATGCCGCCGTCCCCGATGCGGGTCGCATAACCCTCCGGCAGCCGCAGGATGATGTCATGCACGCCCGCGATCCGCGCGGCCCTGAGGATGGCCTCGGAGTCCGCCTGCGGGTCGAAGCGGCAGATGTTGTCGGCAACGGTGCCGTCGAACAGCGCCACATCCTGCGGCAGGTAGCCGATATGCCGGCCGAGATCCTCGTTGCGCCATTGATCGAGCGCGGCGCCATCGAGCCGCACGACACCATGCTGCGCCGGCCAGATTCCGACCAGCGCCTTGGAGAGCGAAGTCTTGCCCGACGCGCTGGCGCCGAGCAGCGCGAGGCCAGCGCCGGCCTTGAGCGAAAACGAGATGTTCGACACGATCGCCACAGGCGAACCCGGCGCGGCCACGGTGAGATCCTGCACGGACAATTCGCGACTCGGACGCGGCAGCAATACCGGCGGCGCGGCAGGCGGCGCGGTCGCCTTGCAGATGTCGCGCAGACGCTTGAGGCCTTGCCGCGCGGCAACCAGTTGCTTCCAGCTCCCGAGCGCGATTTCGACCGGCGCCAGCGCGCGGCCCATCATGATCGACGACGCGATCATGATGCCGCCCGATGCCCGGTCCGCCACGACAAGATAGGCGCCGATGCCGAGCATGCCGGATTGCAGGATGTAGCGCAGCACCTTCGCGCCCGAACCGAGATTGGCATAGACATCGGTGGCGCGGATATTTTCCTGCAAATAGCGCTCATTGGCCTGCGACCAGCGCGCCGTCAGCCGGTCCGTCATGCCGAGCGCGCGAATGACTTCCGCGTTGCGCTGCGTGACATCCGCCAGCACCTGCCGCTGGGCGCTCATGTCCATCGCCGCCTTGGCCGCACCGCGCGAAATCCGTTCGGTCAGCAATGTCATGGCAATGATCGCCGCGGTGCCGAGCAGCGCCGTGAAACCGATCGCCGGGTGGAATAGAAACAGCGCGACCAGAAACAGCGGGATCCACGGCATATCCAGGAACGCCGTCGGCCCCATGCTGGACATGAAGCCGCGCACCTGATCGAGGTCGCGCAGCGGCTGCTGCATCAATACCGGCTTCACGCCGCGAAGCGGCAATGCGGCGAGCGCGCCATGGATCGCCCCCTGCAGGGAGCCATCGAACAGCGTCGCGATCCGGCACAACATCCGGGCGCGCATCGCGTCGAAATAGCCCTGCACCAGATAGGCGAACAGCACGATCAGCGACAGGCCGAGCAGGGTCGCGATGTTGCGGCTCGGAATCACCCGGTCGTAGACTTGCAGCATATAGAGGGAGCCCGACAGCATCAGGATGTTGATCACGCCGCTGAACACGGCGACGCCAATCATACGCCGCGCACTTTCGCGCAACGCCAGCGCCACGGGATCATCGGATGCCAGCGTCGACAACAGACCTGAGATGACGCGCGATGGCGCCGCGGCCTTTGCGTGGCCTTGCTTGGCCTGGCCCTGAGCGATACTCATTACTGGCGTCCCCACGCGCTCGGGAGCGAACTCTCTTGCAACTCTCCTTGACGGGTGATGCAGACCATTTTTCGGCAACAATGCGACGCTGACCGGTTTGTCGTCTTTGCGCCGGAATAAAAATATCGCGACGGTGTTTTTGGCAGTCGCGGCGCGCGACGTGATCGAGCACAACTGTGGCAGGGCCGGATTTGCACTTCAGGTTCCCGCGACAAACGCTGGCAGCGCTTTGTAATTTTCGCGTTCGCCCTCTTTTAATTTCGGATTGAAACAGCAGCCGGCGTCACCAGTTCGTCGGTCTATGACCTTGCTTCTGCGCTGATCGGTCGCAGTGTCGGCAGAATCACGCCACGAAGCTCAACAAATCTTCATCACGCGCAGCGCCGCCGCTCTTCGACGAATTGCGCCAACACGTCACGAAACTGAGATCACAGGGGACGAACAATGGCTCTGACAGCAACGGATCTATTCAACGATGCAACGACCCGCGAAATCGGCGGCGTCGGCCCGGACCAGGTCAACCTGATCGTCTCGGATCTCATCGGCGTGCAGCAGATGCTGGCCGCGGCGGTACCGCAGATCAACAACCTCTCCGATCTGCACACCCAGATCATCATCAATCAGCTCAACGAAGAAATCGCCTCCGTCGAGAATGTGAACTCGCCAACGGACACGCCGATCTTGGGCACCGATCTCGGACAATTCGTCGGCCGGGCGATCAACGATATCCATCGCGATATCATCGACATCGCCCAGGGTGACGCCGGTGTCCAGGCGCTGTTCAACCCGACGCCGCTGCCCGACCTCAACACTCCCCCTGCGCCATTCCATGACAGCGCCGACCAAACGGCGTTTGTGACCCAATGGATTCAGGACAGCAACCATCTCGGGCAGATGGCAACCACGATCGAGAACAACGGTTTTACCGGCGACATCGCCGGGCTGGTCCAGCAGATCCAGACCTACGCCACCAATTCGAACGCCTTCGATCAGGCGCAAGGCGGCCTGTGGTCGGCGCGGTTCTGGAACGAATTCCGCTCCGACGGCACATCGGGCACGGCGGCAGCGGCCCTGATCGATGGGTTGCAGAACCACAATGCGGGCGAGGTTAACGCCGCGGTCGAGCAACTCGCGGCGAATTCCGGCGATGTCGGCACCAACAACATCATGGCGGATGGCGGCAGCTTTGCGGCGGTGGTGGCCGCAGCGCAGGCCACGGCCGTGACGCCAAATACCGCCGCACCCGCGGCGGCAGCGGATGCACCTGCACCCGCTGCAGCGGATACGCCCGCTGCGGCGGCGGACGCGCCTGCTGCTGCCGCAGCAGCGCCCGCTGCTGGTCTGACGGCAACCGATCTGTTCAACGATGCAACGACCCGTGAGATTGGCGGCGTCGGCCCGGATCAAGTCAACCTGATCGTTTCGGATCTCATCGGCGTGCAGCAGATGCTGACCGCGGCAGTTCCGCAGATCAACAACCTCTCCGACCTGCACACCCAGATCATCATCAATCAGCTCAACGAAGAAATCGCATCGGTGGAGAACGCCAACTCTCCGACCGGCACGCTGGTTTTGGGTACCGATCTCGGGCAATTCGTCGGACGCGCAATCAACGATATCCACCGCGATATCATCGACATCGCCCAGGGCGACGCCGGCGTCCAGGCGATCTTCAATCCGACGCCGCTGCCGGATCTCAACACTCCGCCTGCGCCATTCCACGACAGCGCCGACCAGACGGCCTTCGTGACCCAATGGATTCAGGACAGCAATCATCTCGGACAGATGGCGACCACCATCGAGAATAACGGCTTCACCGGCGACATTGCCGGACTGGTCCAGCAGATCCAGACCTACGCCACCAATTCGAACGCCTTCGATCAGGCGCAAGGCGGCCTGTGGTCGGCGCGGTTCTGGAACGAATTCCGCTCGGACGGCACATCGGGCACGGCGGCGGCCGCGCTGATCGAGGGATTGCAGAACCACAATGCGGGGGAAGTCAACGCAGCGGTCGAGCAACTCGCGGCGAACTCGGGCGACGTCGGCACCAACAACGTCATGGCGGACGGCGGCAGCTTTGCGGCTGTAGTAGCGGCAGCGCAGGCCACGGCCGTGACGCCGGTGGATGGCGGTGGCGCTGGTGGCGGCGGCGGAGGTGATGGCGGCGCCGGCGGCGGTGGTACGGGAGGCGGCGGTGGTGGCACGAGTGGTGGCGGCACACTCGTTGCCGGCGATCTCTATTTCGAAAACATGTTCAACGACGCCACCCGGATTCTTGAAGGCGGGCTGTGGCACAACAACGTCCCGGTAGGCAACCAGGGCAACGGCACCGACGGGCGCTACATCGCGGATCTCCAGGCGGTTCAGACCGGCCTGACCGCCGATGTCGCTGCCGGCGACTTCACCGGCGACCAGCTCACCCATGTCAACACGGTGCTGGCCGACATCACGACGGCGCTGGCCGCCGTACCGGGCGCCGTCAACAACGACGCCGCCGCTGAAGCCACCTTGCGCACCGCGCATCTGGACATCATCAACACTATCGAGAACGATCCGATCCTCCAGGCGTTGAGCATCAAGGACGATAATCCCGGCTTCAATTTCGCGCCTGCCGAGCTGGCGACGCCCTTGAACGCCAACACGCCGCACGCGACGTTCGCAGAACTGGGCGCCATCTTCGACGATGCGCAGTCCAAGGCCCTTGGCGGCATCAATGCCGACAATATGGCGGCGATTCAGGCTGACCTGCAGACGGTGCATGATGGGCTCCTGACGCTGATTCAGGACCATCCGCAGCTGTTCGGCGGCACCACCGGAGTCCACGCCTCCACCATCGTGGATCAGATCAATCTCCAGCTGACCAATTTCGACCATCAATACGGGTTCAATCCCGACGCGGCGAAGTCGACCAACGACAATTTACTCGACATCACCGACATCGTTGCCGGCGACGCCAACCTTGCCAACATGGCATCCGCCAACGGCGTCCACGGATGGACGCCGGCCCCGTTTACCGATGTCGTACCGACGCCCTATCAGGACAATGCCGCCCAGACCAACTTCTGGGCAGACTTCATCGGCTCCAGCAATTCGCTCGGCGCCCAGGCGGAGCAGCTGGTCGCGACCGGCGATGCCCAGGCGATCAGCGCTTTCATCCACACGCTGCAAGGCTTTGAGACCAACGTAACGAACTTCGACGCGGCCCAGGGCGGCATCTTCCAGGCACGGTTCGACAACGAATTGCTCGGCAACGACTCCACCGTCGGCGCCGACGTCGCCGCCATGATCCAGGGCCTCCAGACCGGCAACGCGGCGCTGGTCACTGCGGCCGCCGAAGGGTTTCACGCCAACGCGGCTGACGTTAGTGGCAACAACGTTCCGCTCAACGGCGGCACCTACAACGTCGACGGCCTTACCGTGGCGGATGCTCTCAGCACGGCGACGGCGCCCCTGCCGCCCGCATCGGTCACGCCGCTGACTCCGGCGACACCGGCCGCTACTCCCGTTCCAGCCGTCGCGGCTCCAGCGCCGGCCGCTCCAGCAGCGGCGGATGCGAGCTGCGGCGACGACGCGGCGCACGGTGGCGCGGGCGCAATCGATCATCAGCATCTGGGCTTGCCCGAATTGGCCAGCCTTCACCACATGTGGGGATAGCGGCGCGCGGCTCGGCTTCCAGTGTCCCCTGGCGTTCAGGGGCGCTGGAAGTCGATCTCTCGGAGGTTCAATACGGCGTTCGCCACCTCGCACGATGTGACGCATGCCAAAACGATCGCTTGAAGGATCGCTTGTCGGCCGTCGCGGGCAAACGACACGGTGGTCTTCAGCGGTGAATTCAAACGGTGGTCTTGGGGACCATCATTTGTGGCAGCAAGACAGGCTTTTGGCGGATCGGCGCCATTTGCTGCTTCTGAAGTAGCGGGGCGTACGCGTGAGGCATCGCAAGACGGACTATGGGACGATCATTCTGCACTGGTTGTTCGTGGCAGCTTTCGCGATCGCTCTCTTCAGCGGCTTGCGGATAGCCACGGAGGCACCCGAACGGACCTGGATCAACCTGTTCGATGCCGTACTGCCGCGGGAAAGCGTGTGGACCGCGCACATGCAGGCCGCCGTCGTTCTGGTCGCGGTCGCGCTCGGCTACACTATTTACATGATCAAGTCCGGCCTCGGGCGGCGCATCCAGCTGGACAGGATTCGCCTGCGCGGCCTTTTCGGCCGCGGTCAGGCGAGGCTGAGCGCCGTGAACGCGCTGCTCTACTGGATCTTCTTTGCGACGATGGTGACGTTGCTGGCCAGCGGTGGTCTGCTGTATTTCGGCTTTTACTCCGGCTACGACGTGGCGATGCTGCACTGGGTCGGAACCTGGGTGATCCTAGCCTTCGCCGTGCTTCATGTTGTGGCTCAATGCAGGATCGGCGGCGCAGCGCAGCTGTTTCGTATCTTCCGCCCTGCCCCGCTGCCGGCGCCGCCGCCGCGGCTCGATGCCGTCGAATTGCTGGGCATGCTGGCCGAACAATCGGCGCGGATGCGACAGGCACCGCCGGATTTCGATCCGCCATCGCCTGAACCAAAGCCTGCCGCACCTGCCAGGAGCCGCCCCGCAAGATCGAAAAATCCGACGCTGCAGGCCAACGCGTTCGTAGTCGCAGCTGCCGTGGCAATCACCGGCGCTTCGGCGATCGTGGCGGCGGATCGATTGACCGTGGATCAGGTGCTGGTCCACCGCATCAACGCGGCCGATGCACCGCTGCTCGACGGCGATACCTCCGACCGCGCCTGGCGCGGCATCACGCCGTTCTCGCTGGTGACCGGCGAAGGCGGAAATTTCGACGGCAAGGGCGAATCCAGAATCGAGATTCGTGCGGTGCATGACGGCACCTGGGCATACTTTCTCTTTACGTGGGAAGACCCGACGCGCTCGCTGAAACACCTGCCGCTGGTGAAGGACACCGATGGATGGCACCTGCTTCATTCCGGCTACGAGATCGGAGACGAGCATGACTACAACGAGGACAAGTTTTCGGTGCTTCTGACCACCTCCGACGTTACGCTGGCGGGCGACCGGACCTTTCATGCCGGACCGCATCCCGTTGCGAACGCGCCCTCCACGCTGACCGGCCGCGGCCTGCATTTCACGTCGGCCGGCTATGTCGACGTCTGGCAATGGAAGGCGACGAGCGGTGGACCCGCCGGCTGGATGGACGACGCTCATTTCGGGCCGCCGCTGGATCCAACCCCGATGCAGGCCGCTAGCGTCGTTCCATACAGGGGAGGCTTCGCACTCGACCCGGGAACGGCAAGCTACCGCGACAATTTCACCGTCGATGCCGACAGCAGCAGCGGCACCACCAAGAGCCGCCTGATCGCGCCGCTCCGCCTGCCCAAGGTGGCTGCGGAAATGACAGCAGCGATGGGCCGTATCGACCTCGATCCCACGCATGGCGAGAGCGAGGGCGCGCGCTGGTTCATGACCGAGGCCGAAATCGGCGCCCTATTCCGCGGAAGCCGACGCGCGCATTCCTGTCGGCACGGTCATCCCTGGCGTCATCCTGGGCGGCGCGTTTTCCGGCGATCGCGCCGACGTCCGATGCGCCGCGCGCTGGGCCTCCGGCCATTGGGCGCTCGAGGTGGCACGGCGGCTCGACACCACAAGCCAATACGACGTGGCGATCAAGAGCGGCGTCTTCATGCGGGTCGCAGCCTTCGACCACAGCCAGATCCGGCATACGCGGCATGTCCGCCCCATTCGTCTCGAGGTGGAATGATGCGAAAGCTCTGCAAGGTCACCGTCAATGACGAGCCGTTTCTCGCCAACTGCGGCGACCTGCTGCTCGACTGGGCGTTGATGAATGGCGTCGACCTGCCGCACGACTGTCGATCCGGCGTCTGTGGCACCTGCCGCGTGCGCCTCGTTGACGGCGAGGTATTCGGCGGCCACTTGCCAGGCGACGACATGATCCATGCCTGCCAGGCGCGGATTGTCTCCGACATCGAGATCGCCACCGAGGCCGCGCCCGAACAGGTCACCCTGCCGGCGCGCGTGGCAAACGTCACGCGTCTCGCGCCTGATGTTGCCGGCGTCGACGTCGAACTGGCGAAGCCACTGGATTTCCTCCCCGGCCAGTATTGCAAGCTGCAGTTTCGCGGATTTCCGGCAAGGTCTTACAGCCCGACCTATCCGCTGGAGGGCAGCCCGCATGATCGCATGCTGCACTTTCACATCCGAAGGCTGACCGGTGGCCAGGTATCCTCGGCGCTGGGCCGCGAAATCCAGACCGGACACCGCCTCAGACTGACGGGCCCGTTCGGCAGCGCCTTTTTCAGGGAAGGCCATGCCGGCCGCGTCGTTCTCGTCGCCAGCGGCACCGGCTTCGCTCCGATGTGGTCGGTCGCCACCGCCGCGATCCTGGAGCGCCCCCAACGCGAATTGGTCTTTGTCGTCGCGGCGCGGAGTATCCGCTCGCTCTACATGCATGCCGCACTGTGCCGGCTGGCGTTGTTTCCCAATGTCACCCTCATTCCCGTGGTATCGGAACCGCAGAACGTCTCGCGCGCCGTTCGCAGCGGGAGGCCGACCGATCATCTGCCGCGGCTGACACCGGATGACGTGGTTTATACCGCGGGCGCGCCGGCGATGACCGAAAGCGTGGCTGACATCGCGAGAGCCGCCGGCGCGCGATGCTATGCCGACCCCTTTGTGCCGGATGGAGCAGAGCCCGAACAGGCCACCTTGATGACACGCTTCGGCGGCTGGTTCAGCGAAACCCGAAGCAATCCGATCCCGTTGCAGCCGGCGCAGAGCGGACCTGTCGAACGCAAGCTCGCCGGAACGGCCAGAGCGCACCGCTAATCGGAACGTCGCTATTCAGGCAGCCCAGGGTCTTTCCCTTCGCGTCGGGTTACCTCGTTCTTGCGCTGAATGAGAAACGCAACAAGCATCACAACGACGATAACTGTCAGAACAACACTCACAAACGAAGCGGCCAGGAGCGGGAACAATGTGAGCGGGCTGGTGCCTGCGAGACCCAGCACCGGCGCGCCGCCTTTGAAATTGCGCGGTTCCCCGCTTTCAGGCGTTGTCAGGCGATCGCCTTTGGCCACGGGAACGACCTTTTCCGCGCTCCGAACAATCGCGGCTTTTTCGGCGGTCCGAGCCGCAATACGCTGCGCGGCCGTTGCCATTGCCCTCTCAAAGGCCTGGACGATAATTTTGGCAATGGCCCTCACGAGGTTAGTTCCGCAAGAATATGTGCGGTCCTGCAACCGAAAGCGCACACGACAGCCGCCACCAGAAGAACGCCAATCCCCACATTTGTAGTAAGCAACTGTTGGGCCGTCTGGTGTGGCAACTCTTGCAGCTTTGCGAACCAATAAGAGAAAAGAATCAGCTTCGGAATAACGCAGAACAATAGAAGCGTTGAGGCGAGGCGGACCCACTCGAAGTTCTTGTTCCGGCCCTGTTTACGCTTGGTAAAAACCTCAAGCGCGTCGAGCAATGCAACGACCTCTACGGTCATGCAGAACAATATGAGTTCCTTGGAATCATAGCTTTCCAGCAGACTGAGACGGCCGACCTGGTTCGGAAGGGGGGCCACAGTAAAGACCACCGGCAGCATCGCGAGCGAGAGCGCGAGAAGCCAAAACAAATACTTTCTCAAAATATCGATCAGCATTTGCAAAAGGTACCCCACACCAGAGAGTACTTGCATGGCCGGTATTAACCAATAAGTTGCACGAGATCAATCGACGCTGTCACCATTGCTGGACTTAAATCGTCCGGTCTGAAGCATGATCCGAAAAGCGGACACCGGCTTTCCGAAGGATGGCGCTCAAGTCAAAGGGATGAGTTGCCCTGCTCGGAGATCGCCGCGAGATAGCGCCGAACGGACGTATCGAACGCAGCCTTGGCACCCGAGGCAATATTGCGGCCCCACCACGCACCATAGATGCGATCGAACGCCAGCGGCGCGACGGCACGGGCGATGCCACGCACCGACGCGGCGTTCAGGGGAATATAGTTCGGAAAACTGTACATGAAGCTCAGCGAACGGCGATCCATTGCCACCATGGCGACGTCGCCGGTGAGCAGCGCGCCGCGGCCATCGGCGCCGCCGCGCCAATGCAGAACCGTGGCGCCGGCAAAATGTCCCCCGGTCCGCACCAGGAGAATATCATCCGATATCCAATGGCTGTCGCCGGTCCACGGCACGATGGCGGGGTGCGGCCGCGTGACAAAAGCGCGGTCATCGGCATGCAGGTAGACCGGCACATCGCCGAACGCCTCGCTCCAGTCGGCAACCGCGCCGTAAAAATGTGGGTGCGAGACTGCAATCGCCTTTAACCCGCCGAGCGAGCGGATGTATTCCACGGCCTCACGCGTCACCAGCGGCACGCAATCCCACAGCACGCATCCATCGCCCGCGGGCACCAGGAGCGCGCGCTGCCCGATCGCAAAACCGGGTTCGAGCCCAATTCCGGCAATGCCGAGATCGTCACGCCAAACCAGCTTGAGACGCTTCTCCAGATCTTCGCGGGCTCCCCATGTCTGGCCCTTCCAGTTTACAAATTGGCGCTCGTCCTCGCAGATCAGACACGCCAAAGGCGGCTCATGGCTTTCAGGAAACTGGGCACCACATTGTTCGCACGTCCAGAAGGGCATTGGCGTGTTACTCCCATTTCAAAGCGTGATAGCGCAGAAAAAGAGAACCCGCCACCGGCCGAACCATTCGCGCCGGCACGAGAAGACTGGTTGTCGCCATCCCCGGCCAAAGCGAATAGGTTGAGCAAACTGACCATCAAAATCGACAGCAGCCTTTTCAAAATCAACGGCAGCGATTACGAATCGGGCTTTTCCAGATCGATAATGAGCGGAACATGAAAATCCAGGCGCGAATCGTTCTTGCAGCAACCGTTATCCTCCTGGCGATCTCGCCGACCAGCGCAGCAAATCGCGTTGCCCTGGTGATCGGAAACGGCGCTTACGAAAAAGTGCCTCTTCTGCCGAATCCGACACGCGATGCCGCAGACATCGGCGACTCCTTGAGCCGGCTGGGATTCACGGTAACCCGCCTCAACAACGCGACCGCCGGTGCGATGCGTAAGAGCATCGTCGAATTCGGGCGCGCTGCCGTGGGCTCGGAGATGGCGGTGGTTTTCTATGCTGGCCACGGCATGGAAGTTGGCGGTGAAAACTGGCTGATCCCCGTTGATGCCGAGCTGCGCAGTGATACGGATGTGGAGAACGAGGCCGTCAGCCTGAAGGGAATAACCCTTCAGGTCGGCAAGGCGAGCCAGCTCGGGCTCGTGATGCTGGACGCGTGCCGGAACAATCCGTTCAGCGCAAAAATGCGGCGCTCCCTCAACACCCGCAGCGTTTCCCGGGGCCTCGCCTCCACCGAGCCGACTGACAACGTGCTGGTCGCCTACGCCGCCAAGGACGGCACGGTCGCCAACGACGGCGACGGAAAGAACAGCCCCTTTACCAAGGCGTTGCTGCGGCACATCGAAGTGCCGGGACTGGAAATCACATTCATGTTTCGCGCGGTGCGCGATGAAGTCATGACTGAGACCAAGCGGGAGCAACAACCCTTCGTCTACGGCTCGCTCTCGAAAGAGGCTATCTATCTCAAGCCATTGACGCCGACCCAGGTCGTGCTTCCGGTGACCACTGCAAAGCCTGCTGTGGATGCAAAGCCGCCGGCTGCGCAAGAAGCCTCGAAGGAAAACGCTGGCTCGCGTAGCGGCACGAAGCGCAACCCATATTCATCGGAAGCCGCCGGGCGAGTCTCGGCGGTGGCGGCGGAGCAAGAACTAAAAATGCCGCCCTTCGCTATTGGCGAAACGAAGAACGACGTTCCTGACTCTTATGCTCAATTCGTTGGAATATGGTCGAACAAGGCCGGATTCGGCGGAGGGACGGGCCGTCATGTCATGTTGATCGTTACTGAAGTTGCTTCGGACGGGACGGCGCTCGGATACTATCTTTGGGGCCCGCCAAAGAAGCTGTCTTGGGACAAAGGCTCACCCGCCGGCTACGTCAACTTCGCCACGAAGATCTCCGACGGGAACTTGAAGTTCAAAAGCGGCGACGTGCCGATGGACGCGAAGCTCTCGGGGTCCTCCGTCACCTTGCATTCGGTCAACCCACGTCCGCAGGGTGGCCAATCAAAGGCAGCCACGATCAAACTCAGCCCGCTCTGGCGATTGTCTTTGCAAGACAGCCCCGCGGCGAAACGGGAAGCGAGCGGCCGCACACGGTGATCAGCCAGCAGCCCCGCGGGCGATGGCGACTTGCTGTCGATCGCGCTTCATGGCCGTGGCTCATTGTTCGTTAAGTACGGTGCAGTTCAGGCAGCCGAGTTCGGTGGCGGCCGTAACGCTGGGCCTGCCAATAAACGAACATGGAGGCAGTCGTTAAAATTTTACTCACCGGTTGTCTGAAATCTTAGCGGGGTCGCTGTACGGATAATCGGAAAAGCATATTCACGGGGACGCATTATGGCCGCAACAGACCAGACTTTCCTGCAGGCGATCGATTTATCGGGCCGGCTCGTTCGTGCCGCCAACTTCGCGCTCGACCAGTGGTGGATCTGGCTGCTGGCCGCCGCCGCGTTGTGGCTGACCCTGAAAATCCGCTCGCAGCATGCGTTGATCGGCCAGCTCGACGAGCGCGCGGGCGCGGCATTCGGCGATGTCGACGCGCTGCTGATCGAACGCCACACCCTGATCGGCAACCTGGTCGAAGTCGTCCGCGCCTTCGCGGCCAAGGAACATGACGTGATCCGGGACGTGCTCGACGCCCGTATCGATGCGCTGGAAGCCCTCGCCGGCGGCGGCGGCGTGATCCGCAGCGAGACGCAGATCGCCGGCGTGCTGCAAAACCTGTTTACCGTCAGCGAAAAGTATCCGGAGCTTGCCAGCGCCGCCCACTACGGCACCTTGCGCAATGACCTGATCCGGATCGAGGATCGCATCACCGCGGCGCGCAAGTTCTACAACCTGGCGGTCGAGGAGCTGAATTCGGTGTGCCGCGCCTTCCCCGGCAATTTCATCGCCATAATTGCCAAAAATCCTCCGCGCGAGAAATTCACGCTCGGCGAACGCCGCGGGGAATTCGCGGAGCCGGTCAAGGTCGCTCTCTAATCCAGGGAGCGGTGCGATGGCGGTTCATGGCTATATCACCCACGCCGCCCATAACCGCCGGTACACCGGCTGGCTGGTGCTGGGTTATATCCTGGCGTTCGAGCTGATCGGCGCCTTTGCGCTGACGATGATCCTGCTCGTGGCGGATCACGAGCATACCATCCTCACAGATCCGATCGGATATGCGCTCCGATACGCCGTGCCGATCGCGGCCTTTGCCGGATTGGTATTCTGGCGGATGTACAGCGGTCACGCCAAGGCCGTGACCCACGAACTCGGCGTGCAGATCGTGACGCGTCAGGACGACCCCCGCTTCGTGCAGGTGGCGGAGGAGCAATGCACCGCGCTCGGCGTGCGCCTGCCCCGGTTCGGAATCATCGAAGCCAGCGAGCTTAACGCCGTGACAGTCGGCGAAGGGCCGAACAGGGGCCTGATCGCGGTCACGCGCGGCCTGCTCGAACAACTTGACGATGACGAACTGGCGGCGGTTCTCGCCCATGAAGCGTCCCATATCCGCCAAGGCGATACCAAGCTGCTGGCCGCCAACCATGCGCTGATGCGCACCGCCGTCATCCTGCAGATGAACAATCCGCTGCGATTCGAAAGCTGGCGGCAGCTGATCATTCCGCTGATTTTTCCGCCGATGATGCTGCTGATGCTGGCCAGCAGCGCGGCGACCGCGTTGTCGATGCAGCTCTCGCGCGCGGCGCGGCGCGGGCTGAAACTGGGCCGCGATTACCTCGCCGACGGCGAGGCCATCCGTGTCACGCATTTCCCCGAGGCCCTGATCAGCGCTATCACGAAGGTCGGCGGCCACGGCGCGTTCGAAGGCAGCGCGCGCGTCGAGGGACTGCTGTTCGACGGGCCCGCCGATCATGAGGGAGGCAGCCATCCCGCCATCAGGGATCGGGTTGATGCCATCGGCACGCTCGGCGGTGAACTGATGAATCCGGCGCGGCTGCGCCGCGACACCCGGACTCCGGCGCGCCCTTTATTTGGCCGGCGCCCGCGAATGGCTGCGACGGCCTATCCGTGCGATGCATCGGGCCGGCCGCTGGAGCAGCCGCAGCCGCCCAGCAAGGATATGCTGCTGCTCTATTTCACTGACCGTGAGACATTCCGGCAATGGCATGATGCCTGCGTGGTCTGGACGGAATGGCAGTTGCGCGATCGCCGCAACCTGCTTGGCTTGACGTCCAAATTGATGATCCCGGTCGCGCTGACATGCCTGGCCATGCTGGTCATCTACTGGCCGAAGGACGGAAACCTGTCGCGGCTGGTTGCCACCTTCAGCCCGGCCGGGATGGTGGACATCGCCCGGATGACGCATTCAGGGCCGTTCTGCAGCGGGCCTTCCTATCCTGACGGGAAATGTCCGGGAGCCAGGAACGCGCCGATTGCCGCACAAGTTGCCACACCGGCTCAAAGCAAGGTGGCCCCGGGCGAAATCTTTAGCAGTCGGAGCCCTGAAGCCAGCAACGGATCGTCAAGGAGCTACGATCCCAACTGGACGCCTCCGAGTGTCGTTCCCGTCTTGCTGATGGCGTTCGTCATCATGGCGGTTCTCAGGCCGGGCTTCCTCCGCAAGATCTTCGGCGGCGTCAAACCGGCTACGACCGATCTCAGCAAATTCCGCGAGTTCGACGCCGATGAGGTCGACAAACCTGCGACACACACGCCACCGAAGTGGAACGTGGCGGAGCCGGTGCGTCACGCGCCGCCGCCAATGCCGCCGCCGGGTCCGGTCGTCTTCGGACGCAGGAAATGAAAAAGGCCCGCCAAAGGCGGGCCTTTTTCATTTGCATTTATCAAGGTTTGGTTGCGGGGATAGGATTTGAACCTATGACCTTCAGGTTATGAGCCTGACGAGCTACCGGGCTGCTCCACCCCGCGTTAAACCGTTGCGATGTCGTCTCGAAAAGCTGATCCGAAGCGAAAGCGGCCAACGCTTTGGGCGTCGATCGTCCTGACCGGAGGCTTCCTGAAGAAGACAACCCGGGCAAAGCCATCGGGTGCGAGGGGTATGTACCAACGTGCACCTGCTTTGGAAAGGCCCAAAGCTCCCGTTTTTGAGGTTTTTGTGACGCTAGAGCCTTATCGGTTCTGATTGAATCAGAACCGGGCTCTACTCCCTTGTTTTGACGCGTTTTCTTCACGCGAACCGGTGCCCACTTCGCTCGAAAACGCTCTAAAACCCTGCAAATCCACCGGACGATCTGGAACCGCCCTTGCCATAAACTCCGCAAAAGCGGAGTTTTGCGCCCCAAAGCGGGCCACGAAGGCGTGCCAGAACATGAAATTCCGGGGGAAATGCGCGTGACGGATACATACGATTTCGTGGTGGTGGGCGGCGGCTCCGGCGGCTGCGCGGTGGCAGGACGGCTGTCGGAAGATCCGCAGACCTCGGTGGCGGTGCTGGATGCCGGCGGCAAGAACGACAACTGGGTGGTCACGACGCCGTTCGCGCTGGTGCTGATGGTCGCGGGCAACGTCAACAACTGGGCCTTCAACACCGTCCCGCAAAAGGGCCTCAACGGCCGCATCGGCTACCAGCCGCGCGGCAAGGGCCTTGGTGGATCATCCGCGATCAACGCCATGGTCTATATCCGCGGCCACCGCGCCGACTACGATCAATGGGCCTCGCTCGGCAATGCCGGCTGGTCGTTCTGCTGACGTGCTGCCCTACTTCAAGCGTTCCGAGGACAACGCCGATTTCGGCGGCGAGTATCACGGCAAGGACGGACCGCTGTCGGTCAACAAATTGCGCACCGACAATCCGGTGCAGCAGACGTTCTCTGCAGGCGGCGCAGGAAGCCCAGTTCCGGCTGCGTGAGGATTTCAATGCCGACGAGCATGAAGGCCTCGGCGTCTACCAGGTCACCCAACGCAACGGCGAGCGCTGCAGCGCCGCGCGCGCCTATATCCACCCGCATATGGGTAACCGCGCCAATCTGCGCGTCGAGACCGGGGCCCATGCCACCCGCATCCTGTTCGAGGGCAAGCGCGCGGTCGGCGTCGAATATCGGCAAGGCAAGGAACTGAAGCAGCTCCGCGCGCGGCGCGAGGTGATCGTGGCTTCCGGCGCGTTCCAGTCGCCGCAACTGCTGCAACTGTCCGGCGTCGGCGATGCCGCTGATCTCGTCAAGCATGGCATTACCAGCGTGCATCATCTGCCCGGCGTCGGGCAGAACCTGCAGGACCATCCGGACTTCGTGTTCGGCTACATGTCAGACAATCCGAATTTCAACGGCCTCTCGCTGAAGGCGCTGCCGCGGCTGCTGCGCGCGATCGGGCAGTACCGGCGCGAGCGTCGTGGACCGATGACGTCGAATTTTGCCGAATGCGGCGGCTTCCTGAAGACGCGGCCCGATCTCGACATCCCCGATATCCAGCTGCATTTCGGCATGGCTATGGCTGACGATCACGGCCGCAAGCGCCATCGCGGCACCGGCTTCACCTGCCACGTCTGCCTGCTGCGGCCGAAGAGCCGTGGCACGGTTTCGCTCGGCAGCACCGATCCGTTCGCGGCGCCCGTGATCGATCCGAACTTCTTCGGCGACGAGGCGGATCTCGAAACCATGGTCGCGGGCTTCAAGACCACGCGACGGCTGATGGAGACGCCGGCGCTGAAGGCGCTGCAGAAGAAGGAAATGTACACCGAAGGCGTCAACACCGACGACGAGATTCGCGCGCTGCTGCGCCAGCGCGTCGATACGGTCTATCACCCGGTCGGCACCTGCAAGATGGGTGTCAACGATCCCATCGCCGTGGTCGACCCGAAACTGAAAGTGTACGGAATCGAAGGCCTGCGCGTCGTCGATGCGTCCGTGATGCCGACCCTGATCGGCGGCAACACCAATGCGCCGACCATCATGATCGGCGAGAAGGCGGCGGACATGATCAAGGCCGAGATGCGGGTCAATTGACACACGCGATGCCGTCACCCTGAGGTGCGAGCACTTGCGAGCCTCGAAGGGTGAAGGAGCCCGCGGCCCATCCCTTCGAGGCCGTCGCAAGTGCGACGGCACCTCCAGCGACAACGGCGAAGCCGTTGCGCGGGGATGACGGCAGCGCGTGTGGCGCCGCGTTGCCATTTTCCGGACAATTTTAACAATCGCGAATCCGGTTCCTTGATGAAACAAAGGTATCGAAACAGGCGGAGAATTTCGCCATGAACAGCTTCGATGCCGTCGTCTATCTCGGCCTGGCGATCGCCATGATCACCGGCTTCAATACCGGCCTGGTGCGCAGCGCGGTCACCATCCTCGCTTATGTTATTGCCGCGCCGATCGCGATGGCCGCGATGACTTTCTTTTCATCGCCCGCGGGCGGCAAGCTCGTTCCCGCGCTGCTGCAGAACGGCCTGATGTTCTTCGGCATCTTTCTGTTCGCCGGCATTGCGCTCGGCAAGCTGGCGCGGCTGGCGATCGACGAAGCCACCGGATCGGAAGCCGGGATCATGGACCGCCTCTGCGGGGCCGCTGCTCGGCGCGGTGCGCGTCGGCCTGATCGCGGTGACGATCGTCCTCGCCGTCGACCAGTTCATGCCGCCGCAACTTCAGCCGTCCTGGCTGACCGGTTCGCAGCTGCGGCCGTGGCTCTCGGCGGCCGGGCAAAAGGGCGTCAAATCGCTTCCGCCGGATGTCGCCGCCACCCTCGATCGCCTGAAGCGAAACCAGCAGATATAATAGCCTTACTGATATGCGTTTCGGACAGCGCGCAGCCACTTATCAGGGCCGCCCGACTTGGCTACAGTGCTCCCGTCGGACTTCAAAAAATCACCTGACATAACGGGAGTGAAACTGTGGATCTTGGGATCAAAGGCCGCCGCGCCATCGTCTGTGCCTCCAGCAAGGGCCTGGGGCGCGCCTGCGCCATGGCGCTGGCCAACGAGGGCGTGCACGTCACGCTGACGGCGCGCGGCGCCGAGGCGCTGAAAAAGACCGCCGATGAAATCCGCAAAGCCAATCCCGGCGTCACCGTCACCGAGATCGTCGGCGATATCACCACACCGGCCGGGCGCGAAGCCGCGCTGAAAGCCTGTCCCGATCCGGATATCCTGATCAACAATGCCGGCGGTCCGCCGCCCGGCGATTTCCGCAACTGGACCCGCGACGACTGGATCAAGGCGATCGACGCCAACATGCTGACCCCGATCGAGCTGATCAAGGCGACCGTCGACGGCATGATGGCGCGCAAGTTCGGCCGCATCGTCAACATCACCTCGGCCGCGGTGAAGGCGCCGATCGAAGTGCTCGGCCTCTCCAACGGCGCGCGCGCCGGCCTCACCGGCTTCGTCGCCGGCATCTCGCGCAAGACCGTGATCAACAACGTCACCATCAACGGCCTGCTGCCGGGACCTTTCGACACGGATCGTATCCGCGGACCGGTGGCGAAGCTCGACGCCGACAAGCGCGGCATCACCGTGGATCAACTCCTGACCGAGCGCGCCAAGCTCAACCCGGCGGGACGCTTCGGCGATCCCGAGGAATTCGGCCAGGCCTGCGCCTTCCTGTGCAGCGCCAAGGCCGGCTACATCACCGGGCAGAACCTCCTGCTCGACGGCGGCGCATTTCCGGGCACGCTAAAGGGGCGCAGATGAAGGCAGTCTGGTACGAACGCTCGGGTCCTGCGCCCGAGGTGCTGACCTATGGCGAGATGCCGACGCCGGTGGCCGGCCCGGGCGAAGTCCGGGTGCGGCTGGAGGCGTCCGGCGTCAATCCCGCCGACGTCGGCCGCCGCGGCGGCAGCTATCGCGCGATGGAATATCCGCGCGTGATTCCCAACAGCGATGGCGCCGGGATCATCGACCAGGTCGGCGACGGCGTCACGCGATTGAAGGCCGGCCAGCGGGTCTGGCTGTTCAACGGCCAGCGCAACGGCCGCGCCTTCGGCACCGCGGCTGAATATATCGCGCTCGCCGAACATCTGGTGACGCCGCTGCCGGACAATCTGTCGTTCGCGGCCGGCGCCACGCTCGGCATTCCCGGCATGACCGCGTGGTGCTGCCTCTATTGCGACGGACCGATCGCCGGAAAGACCGTGCTGGTCACCGGCGGCGCCGGCGCCGTCGGCCACTATGCCGTACAACTCGCCAAATGGGGCGGCGCCAAAGTGATCGCGACCGTCAGCTCGGCGATGAAGGCCGAACAGGCGCGGCTCGCCGGCGCCGATCTCGTCATCAACTACCGCAACGATGACGTCATCGCAAAAGTGATGGCGTACACCAGCCAACGCGGCGTCGATCGCGTGGTCGATGTCGATTTCGGCGGCAACATCGAAATCACGCTGAAGCTGATGGCGATGAATTCCACCATCGCGATCTACGCCACCAACGGCAATCGCACGCCGCTCGTGCCGATGCGCGACCTGATGGAAAAGTGCATCGCCTTGCGCGCGCTGGTGCTGTTCGCGCTGCCGCCGGCACTTTTGGCCGCAGGCCAGGCCGACATGACGAAATGGCTCACGGCCGGCACGCGCCTGCACAACATCGCCGGTCAGTTCGCACTGTCGGACACCGCGCAGGCACATCTGGCGGTGGAGAAAGGCGACAAGCTCGGCACCGTCATCGTCGACTGCGCGCGGTAAATCTCCGCAGAACGAGAACGAAAAAATAACAGGGGAAACGCCGGATGCACTGGAATGTAGGCAAGGTCAAAATCACCAAGGTCGTCGAACTGGAAACCGTCGGCAGCACCCGGTTCATCCTGCCGCTCGCGACCAATGAGGCGATTCAGAAAATGCCATGGCTGATCCCGCATTTCGCCAACGAGGAAGGCCGGCTGAAAATGTCGATCCACTCGCTGCTGGTGGAAACGCCCTCGCGCCGGATCATCGTCGATACCGGGCTCGGCAACGACAAGCAGGGCCGTAACGTTCCGACCTGGAACAACCGCCAGGACCCGTTTCTCGAAAAGCTGGCAGCGGCGGGTTTTGCGCCAGACAGCATCGACACGGTGCTTTGCACGCATCTGCATGTCGACCATGTCGGCTGGAACACCAAACTGGTGGACGGCAAATGGGTGCCGACGTTTCCGAAAGCCCGCTACGTGTTCGGCAAGACCGAATACGAGCACTGGCGCGATCACAGCCATGAGCCGGACAAGGCCGCCGTGTTCGGCGATTCCGTGAAACCGATTGCCGACGCCGGCCGGGCCGATCTGGTCGCCAGCGACGCCAGACTGGCCGACGAAATCACGCTGATCCCGACACCCGGCCACAGCCCCGGCCATATGAGCATTCACATCAAGTCCGACGGCCAGGAGGGCCTGCTGACCGGCGACGTCGCCCACCATCCCTGCCAGATGACCCATCTCGATTGGTCATCGACCGCGGATTCCGACCCCAAACAGTCTGCCGTGACGCGGCGCGAGCTGTTTTCGCGCTTTGCCGAAACGCCGACGCTGGTGATCGGCGGCCACTTCAATGCCGGCCATATCAAGCGCGAGGGTGACGCCTTCAAATTCATCGCTTTGGGATGATGCAGGCTTCCTCGGGGTTCGTAGGGTGGGCAAAACGGCAGCGCCCGCCCACGAAGTCTCCACAAAATGAGGGGGTGCAATGCGGTACGCATCGGCAGTTGAATTTCCCCCCGCGCTGTTCCAAAAGCAGTCCAAGATCGGAAATCAAGTCGAAAAGTCCTCAAGAAAACCCGGTAGGGAGTGATAAAAATGAAGCTTGTTCGTTACGGCGCCAAGGGTGCGGAAAAGCCCGGCCTGATCGATAAATCCGGCCAATTGCGCGATCTTTCGGGCCATGTCACAGACCTCGACGGCGCAGCCTATGCGCCGGCCTCGCTGGCCAAGCTCGCGGCCCTCGACGCCTCCAAGCTGCCCGCCGTCGATGGCAAACCGCGCTTCGGCGCCCCGGTCACCGGCATTTCGAAATTCGTCGCGATCGGCCTGAACTATGTCGATCACGCCAAGGAAACCGGTTCGCCGATCCCGACCGAGCCGATCTTCTTCATCAAGGCCAACACCGCGCTGAGCGGCCCCAATGATGCGGTCGAAAAGCCCCGCGGTTCTACCAAGCTCGATTGGGAAGTCGAGATCGCGGCGATCATCGGCACCCGCGCCAAATATGTCAGCGAGGCCGATGCCCTCAATCACGTCGCGGGCTATTGCGTCTGCAATGACGTCTCGGAACGCAATTTCCAGATCGAGCGCCTTGGCCAGTGGACCAAGGGCAAGTCCCACGACACCTTCGGCCCGCTCGGCCCATGGCTGGTGACCAGGGATGAAGTCGCCGACGTGCAAAAGCTGTCGATGTGGCTCGACGTCAACGGCCAGCGCCGCCAGACCGGATCGACCTCGACCATGATCTTCAACATGGCGAAGTGCATTTCCTATGTCTCGCAGTTCATGACGCTGTTGCCTGGCGACATCGTCACCACGGGCACCCCTCCCGGCGTCGGCACTGGCATGAAGCCGCCGCAGTTCCTCAATGTCGGTGACGTCGTCACGCTCGGCATCGAAGGCCTCGGCGAGCAACGCCAGGAAATCGTCGCGGCGTAAGGCTTCGGTGGCGCCCACGCGCCACCGTCATTGCGAGCGAGCGAAGCAATCCATCTTACCGCATCAAGGAAGACTGGATTGCTTCGTCGCTACGCTCCCAGGTACAAACGCTTCGCGTTTGTTACCGGCAATGACGGGAGTTTGCGTGGTCGGCTTTTCCCAAAGGAAAAAACAAAATGAAACTCACCTTCTCTCCCGCCTCGCCGTTCGCCCGCAAGGTACGCATCGCCGCGATCGAGACCGGCCTGATCGACAAGATCGAGTTCACACCGACAGCGGTCGCCCCGGGGCAGCCCAATGATGAGTACTCCAAGATCACACCGCTGAAGAAGCTACCGGTGCTGATCCTGGACAATGGCGACGTCATCCTCGATTCCTACGTCATCGTCGAATATCTCGACGAACTCGCCGGCGGCAACAAGCTGATCCCGGCTTCCGGCCCCGAGCGCTGGAAGGTGAAGAGCGATCATTCCCTGCTGCAGGGCATGCTCGATGCGATGCTGCTGTGCCGTTACGAAAAGATGGTGCGCCCCGAGGGGCTGCGCTGGAGCGACTGGCACAAGGACCACTGGAACCGGGCCTGGAGCGGCATGGCGCGTTTCGAGAACAGGGCTGACGTGCTGTCGGGGCCGTTCAACGCCGCCCAGATCGGCCTTGTCTGCGTGCTCGGCTATGCCGACTTCCGCTTCGCCGATTGCGGCTGGCGCAAGGCTTATCCGAAGCTCGATGCCTTCAACCAGAAAGCGCTGGAACGGCCGTCCGTGAAAATCTCGGTACCGCCGACGGCATAACACTGAAACGGGGACGGCGGCATGCGCGAGGGCAGCAAGACATTGCGGGGCCTCGGCCTCACCGCCGTTTTCTTATTTGCGGCATCTGGCGCACAGGCCCAATTGACTACGATGTCGTTGGACCAGCGCAATCTCGCCTGCGGTTCGCCGACCGCACTCGACGACGGCTGGGCGACCGCCTCTCCCGAAAGCACCGGCCTCGACGGCGCGCGACTCTGCGGCATCGCAGCGCGGCTGAAGGAGACGGAAGCCAACGTGCATTCCGTGGTCATCGTCCGCCACGGCAAACTGGTGTTCGAGCAATATTTCCCCGGCTATGACGAGGTCTGGGACCGAGGCGGCGGTCAACACACATTCGACGCCACCACCAAGCACGACATGCGATCGGCGTCGAAGAGCGTGGTCTCGTTGCTGATCGGCCTCGCCATCGACCGCAAGCTGATCGCCAGCGCCAATGAGCCCGTGGTCAAGTTCTTCCCCGAGCATGCCGCGCTCAAATCGCCGGGCTGGGATCAGATCACCCTCCGCCATCTCCTCACCATGTCGTCCGGCATACAGTGGGACGAGAATCGCGGCTGGAAAGACCCCAGAAACGACGAACCGCATCTCGGATACGAAGCTGATCCTTTTCGCTACATCCTGTCGAAGCCGATCGCCGCGCCTCCCGATACCGTATGGGTTTACAATGGCGGCGGGACCGACCTGCTCGGCAGCATCATCGAACGCGTGTCGGGAAAATCGCTGGAAGCCTTCGCGCGCGAAACGCTGTTCGCGCCGCTTGGCATCACCGATTTCGAATGGAAGTCCTATCCGAAGAACGGAAAAATCGCGCCCGCCGCCGGCCTTCGCCTTCGTCCGCGCGATGCCGCGAAACTCGGCCAGTTGATTCTGAATAAGGGCACGTGGAACGGCAGGCAGATCGTCTCGGCGGAATGGATCGAACAATCGATCCGGCCGCGCTTTCAGGCCATCGGCTATTTCAGCGGACTGTTCTTCTATGGTCAGCAATGGTGGCTGGGACGCTCGATTTCAGGCGACACGGAAGTAAAATGGATCGCCGCGATGGGCAGCGGCGGCCAGCGTATCTTCATCGTGCCCGATCTTGATCTGGTTGTCATGACCACGTCCGGTCTTTACTTCCAGTCGCACCAGGGCGACGGCGCGCTCGACACCCTCACCAATTACGTCATTCCAGCTATCCGCGACAAAAAATAACGCGCCAATCCAGCCGGAAAAACAGCAAGAAAAATTCAAAGGGTAGAATCCATGAGCCTCAAATTTGCCGTCGGCGATCTCACCATCCACCGCATTATCGAGCAGGAGACCAGCTTCCTGCCGGCGCTGGAGATGCTGCCGGACCTGACGCCGGAGGTGCTGGCCGAGAACCGGTCATGGATGCAAAAGGCCGGCGCGCTCGACGCCAACGACGTGCTGATCCTGTGCTTCCAGTCCTACGTGGTGAAGACGCCGCACCACACCATCCTGATCGACAGCTGTATCGGCAACGACAAGCCGCGGCCGCTGCGCCCGAAATGGAATATGAAGACCGACGACACCTATATGCGTGGACTGGCCGCCGCAGGCTTCTCCGTTGGCGATATCGACTACGTCATGTGCACGCATCTGCATGTCGATCACGTTGGCTGGAATACGCGACTTGAAAACGGCCGCTGGGTGCCGACCTTTCCGAAGGCACGCTACGTGTTCGGCAAGACCGAATACGACTACTGGACCGAGACGCATGCGAAGACGCCGGTGCCGCCGTTCGCCGACAGCGTGCTACCGATCGTCGACGCCAAACTAGCCGAGATCGTGCGCGACGATTACGCGATCGGCGATCACGCCCGCATCCTGCCGACGCCGGGCCATACGCCCGGCCATGTCGCCTTCACCTTCGGGCGCGGCAAGGACACGGCCGTATTCTCCGGCGATCTGATGCATACGCCGCTACAGACGCGCTACCCGGAATTTTCGGCGAAATTCGACGTCGACCAGGCGCAGGCGGCCGCGACGCGGCGCAGCTTCATGGAGCGCTATTGCGACACCGACACGCTGTGCTGCACCGCGCATTTCCCATCGCCGTCGACGGGGAAAATCCGCCGCGTCGGCAATGGATTCTCCTGCGAGGCCATATGAGCGCATCTCCGGAGTTCGAAACCCTCTCGCTGGAAAGTGCCGGCGAGCACGTCACCATCGTCCGGCTGAACCGGCCGGATGCTTCCAATGCGCTCAACACCCAGATGGGAAAGGATCTTGTGCGCTGTTTCGAGGACACCGCCCTCGATCCCAAGAGCCTGCGCTGCATCGTGCTGACCGGCGCGGGCGACAAGGCGTTCTGTGCCGGCGGCGACCTCAAGGAGCGTCGCGGCATGACCGACGAGGCATGGACGCGTCAGCACGTCATCTTCGAGCGGATGGTGCGGGCGCTGATCGACTGCCCGGTACCGATCATCGGCGCCATCAATGGCGCGGCCTATGGCGGCGGCTGCGAGATCGCCGGCTGCTGCGATTTCCTCTACGCGGCGGAAACCGCGCGCTTTGCACTGACCGAGGTGACGCTCGGCATCATGCCGGGCGGCGGCGGCACGCAGACGCTGCCGCGCGCGGTCGGCGAGCGTCGCGCCAAGGAACTGATCCTGACCGGCAAGCCGTTTACAGCGGCACAGGCGCATGCCTGGGAACTCGTCAACGAAGTGTTTCCGCAAGGGGATCTGTTGCGGGAGGCGCTGGCGACCGCTTCGCATATCGCCCGCAATGCGCCGATCTCGGTCCGGCAAGCCAAGTTGTCGATCCATCGCGGCCTGCAGTCGTCGCTGCGCGACGGGCTGGCGCTCGAGATCGAGGCTTACAATCGCATGGTTCCGACCGAAGATCGCCGCGAGGGCGTGCTCGCCTTCAACGAGAAGCGAAAGCCGGATTTCAAGGGGCGCTAGAGCGTTTTCGAGCGAAGTGACCGCCGGTTCGCGTAAAGAAAACGCGTCAAAATAAAAGGGGGCTGCTCAGTCGAACAGGCTCGGCGTGTAATTTACCGGCGCGCCTTCGATCTCCAGCATCTTCAGCTTGGTCACCACCCCGCCATTGGCGGAAAAGCCACCGGGCTTGTTGCCGGCCGCCAGCACGCGGTGACAGGGCACCACGATCGGACAGGGGTTGCGCCCGAGCGCCTGGCCGACGTCGCGCGACAGTTCGACGCCGCCGAGTTTCTTGGCGATGTCGCCATAGGTCAGCGTCTTGCCGGGCGGGATCGTGCGCGCGATGTCGTAGACGCCGCGGTTGAATTCGGGAACGCCGTCGAGATCGAGTACGACATCGGCGAGGTCGTTCGGCTTGCCTTCGAGCAACTCGGCAATCCCGTCGATCGCGGCCTGTATTTTTGCCGGGGGCGGTGTCTCGATCAGATCGTCATGGCGCTGCTGCAGCCGGGTGCGGGTCATTTTCTCGTTGCCCATCGGCAATTGCACCGAGGTGATGCCCCGCTCGCCCCAGACAACGCCGCAGCGGCCGATCGCCGTGTCGAATATCGCAAAATGGTGCCCGGTCATGGCTGGCTCCCAGTTCTCCCGTTCAATGCCACCAGCTTCGTTTCCAAGCCAAATCTAGGCTTGGAAATTATTGCTATCCACCCGAAATCCGGGGGAACTTGACGGCATAAACAACTTCCGCTGATCTGGGGTTCTTACCCAAGCCATTCAATGGCTCAAGGCCCCCTCTTATCTCTGCGAGCCTCCCATGCAAACGCTCAGCGTCAACGGATACGACATGGCCTATCTCGAGGTCGGCGAAAGCGCCGGGCCGCCGCTGGTCTGCGTCCACGGCTCGCTGTGCGATTTCCGGATCTGGTCGGCGGTGCTGGGGCCATTGACGACGAAACATCGCGTGATCGCGGTGTCGCTGCGGCATTTCTTTCCTGATCACTGGGACGGCGTCGGCGACACCTATTCGATCGCCCAGCATGTCGAGGACGTCATCGCCTTCATCGAGCAGCTGAACGGCAAGCCGGTCGACCTGATGGGCCATTCCCGCGGCGGCCACATCTGTTTCCGGGTCGCGCAGCGCCGGCCTGATTTGTTGCGCAAGCTGATCCTGGCCGAGCCCGGCGGCGAGCTCGACGCCACGCTGGACCCGGCGTTCAAGCCCGGCCCCTCGCCGCTGGCGGCGCGGATCGCGGCTTCCGCCGAGGTGATCGCCAAAGGCGACATCGACGGCGGCTTGCAGATTTTCATGGATGCGCTGGAAGGCCCCGGCGCCTGGAAGCGCCTGCCAGCGGCGCCCAAGCAACTCCTGCGCGACAATGCGACCACGCTGATCGGGCAGATGAAGGATCAACGCCCGCCGTTCTCCAAGGCGGATGCGGAAGCAATCAAGCCGCCGACGCTGTTCATCGGTGGCGCCAACACCAAGGGCATGCTGCCGCAGGTGCTGCATACGCTGGCGGCCAACGTAAAGGGGTCGCGCACCGAAATGATCCCGGGCACCACGCATCCGATGTTCGAACAGGCGCCGCAGAAATATTGCGAGATCGTGCTGGCCTTTCTGGCGGGGGTGTGACGCGCGATGCAAACGCTCAGCGTCAATGGCTACGACATGGCCTATCTCGAAGTCGGCCAAAGCAAGGGACCGCCGCTGGTCTGCGTGCACGGTACGCTTGGCGATTTCCGGACCTGGAACGCGGTGCTTGGACCGCTGTCCAGAAAGCATCGCGTGATCACGCTTAGCCTGCGCCGCTTCTTTCCGGAACATTGGGACGGCATCGGCAACGACTACCTGATGGCGCAGCATGTTGCCGACGTGATCGGCTTCATCGAGAAACTGGATGCCGGGCCGGTCGACCTGATGGGCCATTCCCGCGGCGGCCATATCGGATTCCGGGTGGCGCAGGCGCGACCGGATCTGCTGCGAAAACTGGTGCTGGCCGAACCTGGCGGCGATCTCGATGCGGCGCTGAAGCAGGACGCTGCAACGCCGGGCTTCATCCCGATCGGGGCACGAATGCCAATGGCAAAGGAGCAGATCAGGGGCGGCGACATTGATGGCGCACTCGCGCTGTTCGTCGATGGCATTGACGGCGCGGGCACCTGGAGGCGCCTGCCGGCTGCGCCGAAGCAACAATTGCGCGATAACGTTTTCACGCTGATCGGTCAGGTCGGGGAAAACCGAAAGCCGTTCGCGAAGGCCGAAGCGGAAGCGATCAAGACGCCGACATTGCTCATCGGCGGCGGCGATACGCAAGGCGCGCTATCGGTGATCTGGCGCGTACTGGCCGAACATATTCCGGATGCCAAAACCGCCGTGATCCCGGGTACCCGCCACTGGATGTTCGAGCACGCGCCGCAGGAATATTGCAACGCCGTGCTGGATTTTCTCGCTGCGTGAAGGGCCCGTTACTTCTGATCGAGGTGCCAGGCACCGTCCCAATCCGCTGGTGGCGGATTGGCGACGAAGCCATCGATACGTCCGCGCAGCGCCGTCGACGGCCCGTCGCCGGGGACGACCTCGAGCGCGGCCCTGAAGGCCTCACGCGCATTATCCCAATCACGGGTGCGATAGGCAGCGAGGCCCTCGGCATAGAAATCCCGCAGCAGCAATAATGTCTCGTCGAGTTCGTCCCTGCGGCCCATGATCTCGAACACCGCCTCGGAATGGGTCTGGCCGACGACGACCACCCGGTCGATTTCGCGAAACTCGATCGCATCGCCGGCTGCCTTGATGGTCGGCTCCGAGACCAGCGAGTGGCTGCCATAGACCTTGTTGGCCCCTTCCAGCCGCGACGCGAGATTTACCGCATCGCCCATGACCGTGTAGCTCATCATGAATTCCGAACCGATGCTGCCGACCAGTACCTCGCCGGTCGCAATCCCGACACGAATGGTGCAATCGCTCGGGATGGTCCGCACGCCGAGCAATTCGGCGAGTTCGGTCCGCAACGCCTCACCACGTTGGACCATGTCGACGGCGGCAAGGCAGGCGAGCTGCGCCTGCTCGTCATGCTCAGTGAAAGGAGGGCCCCAATAGGCCATGATGGCGTCGCCGATATATTTGTCGATGATGCCGCGATGGCCGCGGATCGGGCCCGACATCGTCGACAAATAATGGTTCATGACCTTCACGAGGCCTTGCGGCGTAGTGCCCTCGCTGAGGCTGGTAAAGCCCTTCATGTCGCAGAACAGCACCGTCATCACCCGCCGCTCGCCGTCGCTCGCGGTCAAGGCCTTCGGATCGATCAACCCTTCCACGACGCGCGGGTCGACATACCTGCCAAAGGTTTCGCGTAAGCGCTCCTTGTGGCGCAATTGCTCGACCATGTTGTTGAACGCGGCCGTGAGCTGCCCGATCTCGTCCTTGGTGGTGACGTCGATCGATGCGTCGAGCCGGCCAGCCTCCACTGCGCGGGTACCGTCGAGCAGGCGGCGGACCGGACGGGTAATGCCGGTGGAGATGAACAGCGAGAACATCAATCCGAGGATGGCCGCCAGCACGGTCAAGATCAGCGAGATGATGATGGCGGTCTGCTGGTCCCGCATCGTCAGGGCGGAATCGCTGCGGACCTGCGCCATCATGTCCTTGCGGATTTCCTCGACCTTCTGGCTGAATTGATCGCGAAGGACGTCGGCTCGGGCCAGGATCGCCCTGATGTCCGAAAAATAGCTGGCTTCGAGCAGCGGTATAATCCGGTCGTTCTCTTCGCTGAGGCTGCGGAGAAGATCTCCGCTCACATGCTCTATTCGGTCGTCGATCCGGCCCAGCCGGAAATTGTCGGACACGGTCGCGGGATCGTCGATAATCGCCTGGATCAAGACGCGCGCCTGCTGCGCCTCCACACCGATCTCCTGGGATTTTATTTCGTAAATTTTTCGGCGTTCCGCAAAGGCCGCATCGTCGGGCGGCGTCTGCATCTTTGCGATCACCATGCGGCGCAGCGCCAGGGCTTGCTCCAGCGAGCGGACATTCATTCGCGCCAGATGGCCGTAGGCCTCGACATATTTGCTGCTGAACTCGTCGAGCTGGTGGGCAATCTTTCGCGTCATGATCGTCGACAGCGCCGACGTGATCGCCATCAGGACAATCAGCCCGATGGCAATGCCGAGGATGCGTTTTCGGATGGTCGGTCGCAGCATGGACCAGGACTTTGACATGACACGCAGGATTGGGGTTGGGAATGGATCGGGCGACGAACGAAAAGCGCGGCCTGACCTTGGCCGGGCTCATTTCTTAGCGCGCGGCAGTAAATTTAGCACGACCGGTTCCTTGGACGAGGAGGCTCTCGGTCTCGAGGGACGGGTAAGCACCGGCGATATCGGGCCCGGGAAGCCCTTGACCGCCCCCCTCGTCGGCAGTATTTCTTCCGGATACGGAATTCCGTATTCCAAATCGGACGGCCGGCATGATCCCGCTAGACCCGCTCCCCAACCTGATCGACCAAGTTTACGCCCGGATCCTGGAAGCGATCACCGACCGTACGCTGCCGCCGGGGCACCGTATCCGGCAGAACGAGCTGGCTGAACGGCTCGGCGTCTCGCGCCAGCCGGTGTCGCATGCGCTGCATTTACTGCACCGGCAGGGCCTCGTTGCCGAAAGCGGCCGCCGCGGATTTGAAGTGACCCGCCTTGACCCGTCGCGCATCCGCCAGCTCTACGAAGTGCGTGGCGCCATCGATGCGCTGGCCGCACGGCTTGCCGCCGGACGTGCGAGATCGGATGTAACCGGACGCGCCGCGTTCGAGGCGGCGCTGCAGGCCGGGCGGACCATCAACGCCAACACACCACTGGCGCAACTGATTGCGCTCGACGTCGATTTTCACAGCGCGATTTACCGGCTCTCGGGCAATCCCGCGATCGAGGAAATGATCGCGCCGCAATGGCCGCATATGCGCCGCTCGATGGCGACCGTGCTGGCCGAGCTCGACTACCGCGACAGCGCCTGGGCCGAACACGAGACCATTGCCGCGCAGATTTTGGCCGGCAATGCCAGGGCGGCGGAGACGGCCGCGCTGACGCACGCGCAGACAGCCGGACGAATGACTGAGGAAAGACTGAAGGCGACGGACGAGGCCGCGTAGCTGGAACGCCATCATGCCCGGGCTTGTCCCGGCCATGACAAAGCAAAAAACAACAGGAGGATGCCATGAAATTGACGCCACAGCAGATCGACACGTTCAACCGCGAGGGCTGGCTGTTCCTGCCGGAGCTGTTCAGCCCCGAAGAAGTCAACTATCTCGCCCGTGAGGCCGAGGGCATTTACGACGCCGACCGCCCGGAGGTGTGGCGCGAGAAGAGCGGCGCGCCGCGCACCGCCTTTGCCGCCCATCTCTACAACGAAGCGTTCGGAGCGCTGGGCGCACATCCGCGCATGATCGACCCCGTCGAGCAGATGTTCGGCGAAAAAGTCTACATGCACCAGTACAAGATCAACGCCAAATCCGCCTTCACCGGCGACGTCTGGCAGTGGCACCAGGATTACGGCACCTGGAAGCGCGACGACGGCATGCCCGAGCCGCGCGCGATGAACATCGCAATCTTCCTCGACGAGGTGATGCCGATCAACGGCCCCTTGATGCTGGTGCCGAAGAGCCAGCACGCCGGCGATTTGCCCGCCGGCCATGACCTCGCGACCACGTCCTATCCGCTGTGGACGCTGGATGAGGCCACCGTGACCCGGCTGGTGAAGGAAGGCGGCATCGTCGCACCGACCGGCAAGGCCGGCGGCATGCTGATGTTCCACGGCAACCTGGTGCACGGTTCGGCCGGCAACATCACGCCCTATCCGCGCAAGATCGTGTACCTGACGCTGAACGCGGTCTCGAACTACATCCGCACGCCGACGCGGCCGGAATATATCGCCCACCGCGATTTCGCGCCGATCCAGACCGTGGACGACGACGCGCTGCTGCGGCTGGCACGCGCGCATCGGCAGGCGGCGGAGTAGGCCGCAGTACGAACCACAAAGAACGACGTCATGCCCGGGCTTGTCCGGGCATCCACGTCTCTACTCTCTTGCCGCAACAAAGACGTGGATGGCCGGGCATAGGCAAGCGGAAGCGACGCCGTCCTTCAGACGGCTAAGCCCGGCCATGACGAAAGCGGCAGCATCGCGCTTCTTCTCACCGACGGACCCTTCCCCATGAACCTTCATCACCTCCTCAACGCCCGCCTCGCGACCGGCAAGCCGGTTCGCGTCGCGCTGATCGGCGCCGGAAAATTCGGCTCGATGTTCCTCTCGCAGGTGCCGCACACGCCGGGGCTCGAAGTGCCTGTCATCATCGATCTCGACCGCGACCGCGCGCGCGAGGCCTGCCGCACGGTCGGCTGGGATCAGGAACGAATCGTTCGCACCGCTTTCACCGACGATGGCCTGCGCGCCATTGCGGGCGGGGCGATGGACGTGGTGGTGGAAGCCACCGGCAATCCCGCCGTCGGCATCCGGCATGCCCGCGCGGCGATTGCAGCGGGCAAGCATGTGGTAATGGTCAATGTCGAGGCCGACGTGCTGGCAGGCCCCCTGCTCGCCGAGGAAGCGCGCAAGGCCGGCGTGGTGTATTCGCTGGCCTACGGCGACCAGCCGGCGCTGACCGCCGAGATGGTGGACTGGGCGCGCGCCACGGGTTTTCGCGTCGTCGCCGCCGGCAAGGGCACCAAATATCTGCCCGCCTATCACGATGTGACACCGGAGGGTGTCTGGGGCCATTACGGGCTGACGGCCGGCGAAGCGCAATCAGCCGGCATGAATCCGCAGATGTTCAATTCGTTTCTGGACGGCACCAAATCCGCGATCGAAATGGCGGCGATTGCCAACGCCACCGGGCTCGACGTCCCCACGGACGGCTTGCTGTTTCCGCCCTGCGGCGTCGACGACCTGCCGCATGTGATGCGGCCGCGCGATCATGGCGGCGTGCTGGAAAAGTCAGGCGTGGTGGAGGTGGTGTCTTCACTGGAGCGCGACGGCCGTCCCGTGTTCAGGGATCTGCGCTGGGGCGTCTATGTCGTGCTGGAAGCGCCGAACGACTACGCCGCCGATTGCTTCAAGCAATACGGACTGAAGACCGACGCCTCCGGGCGCTATGCCGCGATGTACAAGCCCTATCACCTGATCGGGCTGGAGCTGAACATCTCGGTGCTGTCGGCGGCGCTGCGCAACGAGCCGACCGGGCAGCCGCACGGTTTTCGCGGCGACGTCGCCGCGGTGGCCAAGCGCGATCTGAAAGCGGGCGAAATGCTCGACGGTGAAGGCGGCTACACCGTGTGGGGCAAACTGATGCCGGCGTCCGCGAGCCTTGCGGCAGGTGCGCTGCCGATCGGGCTCGCGCATCGCGTCAAGCTGAAAAACGACATAGCCCATGGCGCGGTGGTGCGCTGGAGCGACGTCGAGGTCGATGCTAACAACGACACCATCAAGACGCGCAAGGCGATGGAAGCGGCGTTTTCCAGGCCGTTGTGAAAACCAGGTCAGGAATGGCCTCCTGAGACTGGAAGTGGAATGTTTGTCAGGCTGGCGCCGTTTCTGTTCGTGCTGCTCTGGAGTTCTTCTTTCATCTCGGGAAAGGTCGGGCTGCGGCACCTCTCGCCGCTGCTGTTCGTCGCTGTAAGGTTGATCGCCTGCGCCGCGATCCTGACCATCGCCATGTTCGTGCTACGGCGGTCCTGGCAGCCGCTGGCGGGATGGCGGTGGTTGCATTGCGCCGTCGCGGGCGCGCTGCTGAACGCGGTAGGGCTGATGGCGCCGCATGTCGGCCTCACGATCGCACCCGCGGCGCATATCGCGCTGGTGCAGTCGCTGACACCGCTGCTGACCGCCGCCCTCGGCGTCGTGCTGCTGCACGAGCAATTGCGCAAGGGCCAGTGGCTCGGATTGGCGCTCGGCCTGGTCGGTGTCGGCCTCGTGGTCGGCGAGGCGGCGCTGGAAAGTCCCACCCGTTTTCAGGGGCTGGTGCTGGCCTTTGTCGGCGTGACCGGTCTGGTATCAGGGACGCTGTATTTCGGGCGGTTTTGCCGCGGCATGCCGCTTTTGCCGGGCGCCACCGTGCAGTTCCTGTCGGCTGCGGCCGTGTCCTCGCTCGGCGCCTGGCTCCTTGAAACGCCGCAGGCCGAGTGGACCAACGCCGCCGTGGCAGCGGTCGCCTGGGGCACGCTGATGGTTTCGCTCGGCGGCATGGGGCTCTACTCGGCGATGCTGGTGCGTGGCAGCGTCGCCAGCACCAGCGCTAACTTCTATCTGGTGCCCGGGACGGTGGCGGTGCTGGCCTGGCTGCTGCTGGGCGAACAGCCGAGTCCGCTTGCGATCCTCGGACTGATCGTGGCATCCGCCGGATGCTGGCTCGTCAGCACGGCAAAGGCCGTGCCGATCGAGGACGCGCATCAATAGCCGCACCTACGGCAGCAGCCGGCTCGACCGCGCCAGCGCGAACCATTTGCGGAACATCGCTTCGGTGTCCATCATCTCGGTGAATCCGGCCTGATTGATTTTTACGGTCGAGACGACCGAAGGCGGTCCCGATTGGGTCTGGCCATAACGCATGCTGTAGTCGGCATACTGGAACGACAGGCCGACGAATTCTTCCAGCCCGGGTGAAATCAGTTCGTGCTTGCGCCGCAGTTCGTCCCACCGCGCGATCCATTCTGGATATTGCTGCGCCAGCGACAGCGGCACCGCGTTACCCGGCTTCATGTCCAGGGCATCCGAGATCGCCGGCCAGACATTCTCCCAGGTGAAGACATCGCCATTGGTGACGTTGAAGGCCTCGTTGCGCGCGGCCGGCGCTTCGCCCGACCACGCAATGGCGCGCGCCAGCAAGTCGACGTCGACCGCCTGCGACACCCGCGCGGCACCGCCAGGATAATCGAGCGCGCGGCCCTGTTCGCGCAGCATCGCGGCATAGACACCGAGCGGCGGGATCAGGTCCATCGCGCCGCCCATCGCCAAGCCCACGATCAGCACCGGGCGCAAGATGCTCCAGTGCCAGGCCTTGTTGTTTTGCAGCTCGCGCAAAAAATTTTCCTGCGCCCAGTAGAAGTTTGGCTGCTCGTACATTTCGGAGCGGCCCTCGCGCGCCGGCACAGTGAGCGGGCGGACGTGGACGCCGTAGGCCTTGGTGCCCTGTAGCAGCGCGACATGTTTCAGCTGTGGCGCGACCGGCTCGAGCGCGGCCATCAGGTTGCGCAGCATCAGGTCGTTGGTGCGGATCTGGTTGGGATCACGCCAGCCGTCGATCAGATTCGGCGCTTCGTAGAGTGCCGCATAAACGAGGTGAGTTGCGCCCTGCATTTCTGCGGCGGCTCCCGCGCATTGCGCGGGATCGGTCAGGTCAACAGGAATATGGCGCGCACCGTAGAGTTCACGCGGCTTGCGCCGCGCCAGCGCCACAACGTCGCAGCCGCCCACCCCGCCGAAGTGCCGCAATGCGGCATTTCCGACCAGCCCCGTCGCGCCCGCGACCACGACTTTCTTGCCTGCCATTCCCCGCTCCAGCGTCGATTGACGCTTTCAGTAGCAGACGGCGCTCGGCAGCGTCAGCCGCATCCTTAGCCTTTCGTCGTGTGAGGTGCGGCGTCCCTTCGCACTGCGGTCGAACCAGAACGCTTGATTATCGATCCCCGATTGGTCCATCCTGACCGCAGGTCCATCAATTCGGGGGAATTGCATAGAAGACCAAGAGCCTCGGTTTCAGGGCCCATATTCTCAATCACCAGTCCATCACCAGCCATCGGCGAAATCAAAACGACACTCAAGATCGTTGTCGCCTGGCATGTATCGGCAAACAGAGGGGAAGCGCATGAAACGTCGTGATTTCTTGAAAGTCAGCG
>CAWAYU010000002.1:487500-1515307 GCA_963786355.1 uncultured Alphaproteobacteria bacterium
GTTTCCCCATTCGGAAATCCGTGGATCAAAGCTTCTTCGCAGCTCCCCACGGCTTATCGCAGCGTAGCACGTCCTTCATCGCCTCTCAGCGCCAAGGCATCCACCGAACACCCTTAAGGCACTTGATTGCTCTCATTATCAATGTCCACACACTCGGCAGAATGTAGTCCGCACAATTGTCTTGAGGTCGAAACCCCAAAACGCGCACCCTCGATGAAGGCTATGCACGGCCGGACAATGATTAGAAAGACCAGCTTGCTTCGTAAGATCGACCCGATAGCGAGGCGGTCAAGCTTCGCTAAAAAGATCATTTACAACTCACTCATCTCACTCATCTTGCGATGAATGCGATCGGCGAGCGCCGAAATGATCTGGAGATTATGAATTGGATTCCGCAAATTGCTTTGCAGATCCAAAACTCGGATCGATCTCCTCTTTACGATGTCAGAAATCACGCACGCGAAGTCTGTGAAGACACTGGCATGCGAAGTGATGTTTCGCGGACGATTTGAAAGGCGCTTTGTTAGCAGGGCACTTTGTCGATCTTCAATTCCATCTGGTGGAGCCAGACGGGATCGAACCGACGACCTCATGCTTGCAAAGCACGCGCTCTCCCAGCTGAGCTATGGCCCCGTACCAGAAGACGAATGCTTACGTCGGTCATGAGACGCGATGCGCTCGATCAAAGTGGTGGGCCTGGGAAGACTTGAACTTCCGACCTCACGCTTATCAAGCGCGCGCTCTAACCAACTGAGCTACAAGCCCCTAACACGAGAGGCCGCAATGGCGCGCAACCGGCTCACGCCAGATGCATCGCACAAGCGCTAAGCCCCTGGCGCGTGTTCGTCCGCGAAGAAAGAGAAACGTAGACGGCGAAATCCCGCCAATGCAGCTCAACAATCCTGACGATCGTTGGCCACTGATGTTTCTAAAACGGTTCGATAGAAGCAAGCTTCTGAAGAACCATCCTTAGAAAGGAGGTGATCCAGCCGCAGGTTCCCCTACGGCTACCTTGTTACGACTTCACCCCAGTCGCTGACCCTACCGTGGCCGGCTGCCTCCCTTGCGGGTTAGCGCACCGTCTTCAGGTAAAACCAACTCCCATGGTGTGACGGGCGGTGTGTACAAGGCCCGGGAACGTATTCACCGTGGCGTGCTGATCCACGATTACTAGCGATTCCAACTTCATGGGCTCGAGTTGCAGAGCCCAATCCGAACTGAGACGGCTTTTTGAGATTTGCGAAGGGTCGCCCCTTAGCATCCCATTGTCACCGCCATTGTAGCACGTGTGTAGCCCAGCCCGTAAGGGCCATGAGGACTTGACGTCATCCCCACCTTCCTCGCGGCTTATCACCGGCAGTCTCCTTAGAGTGCTCAACTAAATGGTAGCAACTAAGGACGGGGGTTGCGCTCGTTGCGGGACTTAACCCAACATCTCACGACACGAGCTGACGACAGCCATGCAGCACCTGTCTCCGGTCCAGCCGAACTGAAGAACTCCATCTCTGGAGTCCGCGACCGGGATGTCAAGGGCTGGTAAGGTTCTGCGCGTTGCGTCGAATTAAACCACATGCTCCACCGCTTGTGCGGGCCCCCGTCAATTCCTTTGAGTTTTAATCTTGCGACCGTACTCCCCAGGCGGAATGCTTAAAGCGTTAGCTGCGCCACTAGTGAGTAAACCCACTAACGGCTGGCATTCATCGTTTACGGCGTGGACTACCAGGGTATCTAATCCTGTTTGCTCCCCACGCTTTCGTGCCTCAGCGTCAGTATCGGGCCAGTGAGCCGCCTTCGCCACTGGTGTTCTTGCGAATATCTACGAATTTCACCTCTACACTCGCAGTTCCACTCACCTCTCCCGAACTCAAGATCTTCAGTATCAAAGGCAGTTCTGGAGTTGAGCTCCAGGATTTCACCCCTGACTTAAAGACCCGCCTACGCACCCTTTACGCCCAGTGATTCCGAGCAACGCTAGCCCCCTTCGTATTACCGCGGCTGCTGGCACGAAGTTAGCCGGGGCTTATTCTTGCGGTACCGTCATTATCTTCCCGCACAAAAGAGCTTTACAACCCTAGGGCCTTCATCACTCACGCGGCATGGCTGGATCAGGCTTGCGCCCATTGTCCAATATTCCCCACTGCTGCCTCCCGTAGGAGTTTGGGCCGTGTCTCAGTCCCAATGTGGCTGATCATCCTCTCAGACCAGCTACTGATCGTCGCCTTGGTGAGCCGTTACCTCACCAACTAGCTAATCAGACGCGGGCCAATCTTTCGGCGATAAATCTTTCCCCGTAAGGGCTTATCCGGTATTAGCACAAGTTTCCCTGTGTTGTTCCGAACCAAAAGGTATGTTCCCACGCGTTACTCACCCGTCTGCCGCTGACGTATTGCTACGCCCGCTCGACTTGCATGTGTTAAGCCTGCCGCCAGCGTTCGCTCTGAGCCAGGATCAAACTCTCAAGTTGGACTTGAAACTTTAAACCGGCTGATCACAACGTTTGACGAGGTCCCACCATATTTATCGCCCGCGATTCACATCGCGGACGACGATGGTGTAACCTATGTAAACGTGTACCGCCGAAGTCTTTCGTCCGGCCCCAACACTTCAATACTTGCGTATTCAAGTAATCGAGACTCGCAAGGACTCCGCCGTCCACGTTTCTCTTTCTTCATCTTCACTTGTCAAACAGCCCGGGACCCGAAGGACCCACCCTTCCACTTCTGGAAGGTTCCGGAAGACCTCATCGGACGACAAATAACAACCGATTGTTATCGGCTGTTTAAGTCACTCATCGTAATGAGGAGCTTCACGGGCGCGAAAAGATGCCTTGGCCTCAGGGCCAATGCATCGCCGCGCTCAGTGGCCGGGTTATAGGCCCGCCCGATCGGGGTTGTCAACGGCCATCGTCAACAAATTGTCGCATCGATGTGGAAGAATCTTTGCGACGCCAAGAAGTCCCTATATTTAGGGCCTTTGCGCCGCACTTGAGCCACAATCCTGCGACGTTCTGACTATAAGGTAAGCATCGAATCACCGGATGCCAGTGGGGGCTGCCGGTGTTCATCTACCAGGGACCGGCGATCTCGCATGAACCCGTCGCCTTCCCCACGCGGCCGAGAAAACATCGAGAGATCTGCACACCATTGACGTTCGAGACTCCGGCCGGTCTTCTGCTGGCCTCTGATTCCCGAATATTCATGCGTGCGGCACGCCATGCTCCGGGATCGCTCCTTAAAAAGGGCGAACAATGCGGTTCTGGATCGGGCGAGGGTCTTGTCGAATGTTGATGGAATTTGGGGGGACACAGGGTTGAGCCAGAAGGCGCCACGCGGGAGCGGCTACGGACGCGAGACCGGGATCATTGATCTCGGTCACGAGCCGCCACTTTCCGTCGATGGCTCCGAGGCCGCGGTGATCGATCGCCGCCGTGTCTCCGTACAATGGTTTAGCGGCACTATCCTGACCGGTCTGTGCGGCGCAGCTCTCATCGGCGGCGCCGTTTTCGCGTCGCTCGACGGCGAAATGACCTTTGCCAAGGTGCCGGAGCGCGTCGAGGGCGCGCTGCGCGGCGCTTTCGGCGCCAATGATCGCGCCGTCAGCCTGCACAAGAGCGACCGCCTGCCGCCGCCCGGCGAATCCACCGCCGCGCGCAATGTGGTGCGGGTATCCACCGTCACCCGCGTCGGCAACCGCGACGTGATGCGGGTGCGGCCGTTCATCCGGATCTCCGGCAATCTGTCGATGACGACGAGCGACCTTTCCGCCAAGATCCCGCCGTTCAACGCCCAGCGCATGCTGACCGACGTCGGCACCGCGGCGCCTGCCGCCGCCGACGATCCGAACAATCCCGAGGCCGTCGAACCCGACGCCGAGGTTTCCTTCGTCACCAAGGATCTCGCGACCGTGCTGCCGAAGGCGAAACTCGCCGCCGTGGTCGCGCTCGACGAAGTCCTGATGCGGGTGCGCGATGCCGCCAACTGGCGCGGCGCCGGCGGCGGGGTCCGCTACACCGCGCTTGCCAACGCCACCGCGGATGCCAGCGGCAACCAGTCCGACCTCAAGCTCGCCTATGCCACCGAGGGCAACGTCTCCGATCCCTATGCCGGCTTTGAGACCCGCGTGGTGCCGGAAAACGTCACGCTGCTGCCGAAGACCAAGGAACAGATCACCGGCGGCAACCCGTCCGGCGAGCGCGTTCACGTCGTGAAGAAGGGCGACACCGTCACCTCGATCCTGCGCGATCAGGGCGCGACGCCGGAGGAAGCCAAGGCGATCGCGGCGACGCTGGGCGCCCGCGGCCGCGACGGCGGCCTGAAGGAAGGCCAGAAACTCCGCATCCTGATGGCGCCGGCAAGCCCCGGCACCGGGCGCGCGGCTGCAGCCCTACCGCGTGATCGTCGCCAACGACACCACCATCGAAGCCGTCGCCGCACTGTCCGACGTCGGCAAATACGTCGCCGTCGACGTGCAGAGCATGAATACCGTCGCCGAAGCCGCCGACAGCAAGGACGACGACGATGATGATGACGGCAGCGGCGTCCGGCTCTACCAGAGCATTTACGAGACCGCGCTGCGCAACAAGGTGCCGGCCACCGTCATCGAGGACATGGTCCGGATCTACTCCTACGACGTCGACTTCCAGCGCAAGGTGCAGCCCGGCAATTCCTTCGACGTGTTCTTTGCCGGCGAAGACGAAGGCGCGACCATCACCGAAAAGACCGAGGTGCTGTTCGCCTCGCTTACCGTCGGCGGCGAAACCAAGAAATACTACCGCTTCCAGACCCCCGACGATGCGGTCGTCGACTACTACGACGAGACCGGCAAGAGCGCGAAGAAGTTCCTGGTGCGCAAGCCCGTCAACAACGCCATCATGCGTTCGGGCTTCGGCGGCCGCCGCCATCCGATCCTCGGCTACACCAAGATGCACACCGGCGTCGACTGGGCCACGCCCTACGGCACGCCGATCTTCGCTTCCGGCAACGGCGTGGTCGAGAAGGTCGGCTGGGAAGGCGGCTACGGCAAATATGTCCGCCTGAAGCACAACAACGGCTACGAGACCGCCTACGGCCACATGTCGGCGTTCGCCAAGGGCATGGAACCCGGCAAGCGGGTGCGGCAGGGCCAGGTGATCGGCTTCGTCGGATCGACCGGCATGTCGACCGGCGCCCACGTCCACTACGAAATTCTGGTCAACGGCCGCTTCGTCGACCCGATGCGCGTCAAGCTGCCGCGCGGCCGCTCGCTCGAAGGGCCCGTGATGGCGAGCTTCGAGAAAGAGCGCGATCGTCTCGACACCCAGATGAACAACCGCGGCAGCGCCGCGCGCGTCTCCGATGCCACCGGCACAGCCGGCGCACCGCCGGTGCGGCAGGTCAGCAATCGCTGACGCCTGCGGAAGCAGGTTTTTCAAAACTTCATCCGCCCGAAATTCTGCGCAACCGTTCCGCGCTACGGAATGTTGTTCGTGTGCGTATCGATCAATCGCGAAAAGGTCGCAGCATCGACCACGCGATGGGGCTTGCGGGCGTTTCGAGCGAGGTCCACTCTTGCTGACAAAAGTCAGAGGGCGGGACGCGAAGCGATGCAGGCATACCTGGCACGGCGATTGTTGGCGCTGATCCCGGCGCTGTTTTTCGCGAGCCTGATCGTCTTCGTCATCGTACGCCTCGTGCCCGGCAGCATCATCGACATGATGCTCGCGCAGAACGACGTCGGCGCCGACAAGCTTTCGCGTGACCAGCTGATCGCAACGCTCGGCCTCGACCGCCCGATGTGGCTGCAATATTTCAGCTGGATCGGCGGGATTCTGCTGCATGCCGATTTCGGCCGCTCGCTCTGGCAAAACACCCCGGTGCGCGAACTGCTGGCCGCGCGGATGCCGGTGACCTTCGAGCTCGGTTTGATGGCGCTGATCGTGGCGCTGCTCACGGCAATCCCGATCGGAATCTATTCGGCGATCCGGCAGGATACCGCGGGCGACTATCTCACCCGTTCGTTCTCGATTCTGATGCTCGCGGTGCCGAGCTTCTGGATGGGCACCATGGTGATGGTGTTTCCGTCGATCTGGTGGGGCTGGTCGCCGCAGGTAAAATTCGTGCCGTTTACCGAGGACCCGCTGCAAAACCTCAAGCAGATGATCCTGCCGGCGCTCATTCTCGGCACCGCGCTGTCGGCCATCACCATGCGCCTGACCCGCACCATGATGCTGGAAGTGCTGCGTCAGGACTATATCCGCACCGCCTGGGCCAAGGGCCTTTCGGAACCACTGGTCGTGGTTCGCCACGCGCTGCGCAACGCGCTGATCCCGGTGGTGACGCTGATCGGGCTGCAGGCGCCGATCCTGATCGGCGGGGCCGTGATCGTGGAGCAGATCTTCGTCATTCCCGGCATGGGATTGCTGCTGCTCGATGCCATCAGCCAGCGTGACTATCCGATCATCACCGGTGTCAGCCTCGTGATCGGCGCCTGCGTGATGCTGATCAATCTCGCCGTCGACCTGAGTTACGGGCTGCTCGATCCCAAGGTGAGATACCGCTGATGACGCTGGCGATCGACATTCCGGCCACCGGCGCGCGCGCCAAGCGCAATGGCGCACTGCGTTTTGTCCGCCGCCTGTTCCGCGAAAAGCCGCTGGGAGCAGCCGGCGGCGTGATCTTCATCCTGTTCCTGCTGTGCGGGCTGTTCGCGGACGTGCTGGCGCCCTACGGCATGAACCAGATCAGTCCGCGCAACCGGCTGCTGGCGCCGTCCTGGGCGCATCTGTTCGGAACCGACAATCTCGGCCGCGACATGCTCTCGCGCTGCCTCTACGGCGCGCAGATATCCGTCATCATCGCCTTCACGACCGCGACGCTCGCAACAGTCGTTTCGATCGTGATCGGAATCCTGACCGGCTATCTCGGCGGCAAGTTCGATCTGATCGTGCAGCGTTTCGTCGATGCCTGGATGAGTTTCCCGGATCTCATCATCCTGCTCGTCGTGGTGTCGGTGCTCGGCCCCGGCCTGCCGCAGATCATCTTCACCCTCGGCCTGCTGCTCGGCATTGCCGGCTCGCGCATCATTCGCTCGGCCGTGGTCTCGGTGCGCGAGAACATGTATGTGCACGCGGCGCAGTCGATCGGCGCCTCGACCGGGCGGATCCTGTGGCGGCATATCCTGCCCAACATCATGCCGCCGATCATCGTGCTGTTCACGACGCGCGTCGGCACCGTGATCCTCGCCGAATCCAGCCTGTCGTTCCTCGGCCTCGGCGTTCCGCCGCCGACACCGACCTGGGGCGGCATGCTGTCGGGATCGGGCCGCACCTTCATGTTCCAGGGACCCTGGCTGGCGCTGGCGCCGGGCTTGTGTCTGACCGTCGTCGTCTACGCCACCAACGTGTTCGGAGACGCGCTGCGCGATCTGCTTGATCCGCGCATGCGCGGCTCGAGATAAATCAGAAGTCAGGAATTGGGAGGAAGTCATGCCGCATTCACGCTCTCGCTCCGCGCTGCATCTGGCCGCCGCGTCCATGGCGCTCATGCTGTCCTGCGCCGCACCGGCAGTCGCGCAATCCGAGCAACCGCCGAAACCCGGCGGCACGCTCGAGATCGGAACCGTCTACGTCACGCTGTCGGCGCTGTCGTTTGATTCCGCCGACTGGAACTGGAAGCACAATCACGACACCGGCGCCGTCTACGAACAGCTCTTCGTCGCTGATCTCTCCAAGTCAAAGCGCCTCGGCGGCAAGCATCCGTTCTACGCCGACGCCTGGCTGCCATCGGACGCCATCAAGGGCGAGCTCGCCGAGACCTGGACCTGGAAGCAAAACCCGCTGCGGCTCGAGATCAACCTGCGCAAGGGCGTGATGTTTCCGGACAAGCCCGGTGTGATGGCCGCGCGCGAGATGGTCGCCGACGACGTCGTGTTCGCCTATAACCGCCTCGACAAGAGCCCGAAGAAGATCACCGGCTATTTTGATCACCTCGACAAGGTCGAGGCCACCGACAAGCACACCGTGGTGTTCACCTTCAAGAACTACAACGCCGAGTGGGATTACCGCTTCGGCTGGGGCTACTACTCCGGCATCGTGCCGAAGGAAGTCGCCGACGCCGGCGCCGGCAACTGGAAGAACGTCAACGGCACCGGCCCGTTCATGCTGGCCGATTTCGTCCAGGGCAATTCCAACACCTACGTGAAGAATCCGAACTACTGGGGCACCGAGAAAATCAACGGCGTCGAGTTGAAGCTGCCGCTGGTCGACAAGATCGTCTACCGCACCATCAAGGACGAAGCGACTTTCCTCACCGCGCTGCGAACCGGCAAGCTCGACATCCTCGAGAGCATCCGCTGGTCGGCGGTCGATGAACTGAAGAAGAACGCTCCGCAATTGCAGTGGTCGAAATGGCTTTCGATGAGCGGCCAGTTCGTCGCGATGCGCGTCGACACCAAGCCGTTCGACGACATCCGGGTGCGCCGCGCGCTCAACCTCGCGGTCAACAAGCAGGAAATCGTCAAGGAATATTACGGCGGCAACGCCGAGCTGTTCGCTTATCCGCAGCATCCCGACTATATCGGCTATTTCGAGCCGCTGTCGGCGATGCCGGATTCGGTCAAGGAGCTCTTCACCTACGATCCAGACAAGGCGAAGAAGCTGCTCGCGGAAGCCGGCGTGCCAAGGGGTTTACCTTCAAGGTGCAGGTCTGCTCCTGCTCGCCGGACCATATGGACCTGCTGCCGCTGGTCGCGGCCTATCTGGAACAGGTCGACGTCAAGATGGATATCCAGCCGCTGGAATACGGCGCGTTCCTCTCCGCCATGACCAGCAAGACCAATGCGCCCGGCTATTTGATGAGCAACGGCCACACCAACCCGACCACGACGATCCGCAAGAGCTTCTGTCCAGGGCCAGGTCTGGAATCCGTCGCAGTGGAACGATCCCGACTACGACAAGAAGATGGACGCGGTCTATCTCGAGCAGGATGAGACCAAACGTCAGGCCATGCTGAAGGAGATGACCCGCGAGATCCTCGACAAGGCACCCTACATCTGGCTGCCGACGCCCTACATCTTCACCGCCTGGTGGCCGTGGGTGAAGAATTACGGCGGCGAGCTGCGCGCCGGCGCCGTCCGCCCGGGTCCGATCTACGCCCGCATCTGGGTCGATCAGGACCTCAAGAAGAAGATGGGCTTCTGAGCGGGAAGGATGACGCGTCCGCTGCTGGAGGTCAAGAACCTGACGACACGGTTCCGCACCGAGCGCGGAACCGTGACCGCGGTCGATGGCGTGTCGTTCCATCTCGATCCCGGCGAGACGCTGGCGATCGTCGGCGAGTCCGGCTCCGGCAAAAGCGTCACCGCGCTGTCGGTGCTGCGCCTGATCCCGAACCCGCCGGGCCGGATCGAGAGCGGCGAAATCCTGTTCGACGGCGTCGACCTCGTTGAAGCTCGACGATCCCGGCATCCGCGCGGTTCGCGGCAACAAGATCGCGATGATCTTCCAGGAGCCGATGTCCTCGCTCAATCCGGCGCTGACCGTCGGCCTGCAGGTGGCGGAGCCGATCAACGTCCATCGCGGCACGCCGTGGGAGAAAGCCTATCAGGCCGCGACCGAACTGATCGGCCGCGTGCGGATCGGCGACGCGGCGAGCAGGCTCAGCTCCTATCCGCACCAATATTCCGGCGGCATGCGCCAGCGCGTCATGATCGCGATGGCGCTGGCCTGCGCGCCGCGCCTGATCATCGCCGACGAGCCGACCACCGCGCTCGACGTCACCGTGCAGGCGCAGATTCTCGACCTGTTGAAGGAAGTCACGCGCGAGACCGGCTCATCGCTGATCCTGATCACGCACGATCTCGGCGTCGTCGCCCGCTACGCCGACCGCGTCGCGGTCATGTATGGCGGGCGCATCGTCGAGGTGGCGCCGGCGCGCGAGCTCTACGCCCGGCCGCAGCATCCCTACACATCGGGCCTGATGGCCTCGGTCCCCCGCCTCGATGGCGGCGGCGGCCGCCGGCTGATGCCGATCGACGGCCAGCCGCCCGATCTCGCCAGCCTGCCGCCCGGCTGCGTCGTTCGCGCCGCGCTGCCGCTCGATCCTGGAGCAATGCAGGACCGCGCAGCCCGGAACTGGTTCCGAGGTCGCGACCGTCACGCCAAAGCGTGTTTCGCCCATGTCTGACGCGCTGCCCGAAAGCCGACGCAGGCGATCACATCCTCAAGGTCGAGGATCTGAAGGTTCATTTCCCGATCACCAAGGGCATCATCATCCAGCGCAAGGTCGCGACCGTCAAAGCGGTCGACGGCGTTTCCTTCACGATCCGGCGCGGCGAGACGCTCGGTCTCGTCGGCGAAAGCGGCTCCGGCAAATCGACTACCGGACTTGGCGGTGCTGCGCATGCTGACGCCGACCGCGGGGCGCATCGTGTTCGAGGGCCAGGACATCGCGCCACACCGGGGCGCCGAACTGCTGGCCGTGCGCCGCCGCATGCAGATGGTCTATCAGGACCCTTACGGCTCGCTGAACCCGCGCATGACGATCCGCAGCATCGTCGGCGAGCCGCTGGCCGTTCACGGCCTCGATAGCGACAAGGCGGCGACCCGCGACAAGATCGCGTCGCTGATCGCCTCTGTCGGGCTGTTGCCCGACATGGCCGACCGCTATCCGCACGAATTCTCCGGCGGCCAGCGCCAGCGTATCGGCATTGCGCGCGCGCTGGCGCTGGAGCCAAGCCTGCTGATCGCCGACGAACCGGTATCGGCGCTCGACGTCTCGATCCAGGCGCAGGTGATCAATTTGTTCATGGACCTGCAGGAGCGGCTCGGGCTGACCTATCTGTTCATCGCGCATGACCTCGCCGTGGTCCGCCACATCTCGACCCGAATCGCCGTGATGTATCTCGGCCGCCTCGTCGAGATCGCCGATCGCGACGATCTCTATCGCAATCCGCTGCATCCCTACACCGAAGCCTTGATGGCGGCGGTGCCGGTCGCCGATCCCGAGGTGGAGGCGCGAAGGCCGCGGGCGGTGATCTCGGGCGAAGTGCCGAGCGCGCTGCGGCCGCCGCCCGGATGCAGCTTCCACACCCGCTGCCCGCGCGCCATGGCGGTCTGCAAGACCGATCAGCCGCCGCTGCGCGAACTCGGTCCGGGACGCGCGGTCGCCTGTCACCTTCACACGGGCTGAGCAAACGAGTTTCTCCGGCGATGCGAACGGACGCTGGTGCGTGTCAGTTTTGTGGCAGCGCGCCGCACGACGTCTCGACAAGTTTTGTTTGCCAAACCGCACGCGCGAACGAATACTCTTCGCCATAACAACAACGGGAGGTAGCGTCATGACGAGCAGGCTTGCATTCGGTGCGACTGTTGCTGCGCAGTCGTTCTTTGACACCACCCGGCGCTGTCGGCGCAGACCTATGAGGTCACCAAACTCGTCCCGGGCTCGGCGTTCCACGGCGTCCACGGGCTCGGAATCGACAAGTCCGGACGGCTGTTCGCCGGCAGCGTCGCGGGCGCGGCGCTGTACGAAGTCGATCGCGCCAACGGCACGGCAAAGATTGCGATCCCGACGCCGGAAGGTATGGCCGACGACATCGCGTTTGCGCCCGACGGCACCATGGCATGGACCGGATTTCTCACCGGCGATCTCTACTCCCGCAAGGGCGACGGCCCGATCAAGAAGCTGGCCTCCGGCCTGCCCGGCATCAACTCGCTCGCGTTCCGCAAGGACGGACGGCTTTATGCGACGCACCGTGTTCCTCGGCGACGCGCTTTATGAGATCGACGTCGAGGGCGCAAAGCCGCCGCGCAAGATCATGGAGAAGATGGGCGGCCTCAACGGTTTCGAATTCGGTCCGGACGACCTGCTGTACGGTCCCGCTCTGGTTCAAGGGCCAGGTCGCCAAGGTCGACGTCGACAAGGCGGAACTGACTGTCGTCGCCGACGGCTTCAAGATTCCGGCCGCGGTCAATTTCGATTCCAAGGGCAATCTCTGGGTGGTCGACACCGCGCTCGGCCAGCTGGTGCAGGTCGATCCGAAAACCGGCGCCAAGAAGATGGTCGCGCAGCTCAAGCCCTCGCTCGACAATCTCGCGATCGACGACAAGGACCACATCTTCGTCTCCAACATGGCCGATAACGGCATCCAGGAAGTCGATCCCGAAACCGGCGACGCCAAGCAGGTCATTATCGGCAAGCTGGCGCTGCCCGGCGGCATCGGCGTGGTCTCCGACGGCGACAAGGACACCATCTACGTCGCCGACGTGTTCGCCTACCGCACCGTCGACGGCGCCACCGGCGAAGTCTCCGAACCCGCCCGCATGCATGCCGACGGCGTGACGCTGGAATATCCGATGAGCGCCACCGCCAAGGGCGACGACGTGATCCTGTCGAGCTGGTTCACCGGCACGGTGCAGGTGATCGACCGCAAGACCGGCAAGACCACGGAAATGCTGCACGACTTCAAGGCGCCGCACGACGCCGTCAAGCTCGGCGACGGCAGCATTCTCGTCAACGAACTCGGCAGCAAATCGCTGGTTCGCGCCAGCGGCGAGCACGGCAAGGACCGCACGGTGGTGATTGGCGGCCTCGAAGGACCGGTCGGGCTCGTCGCCGGCATCGAAAGGCGACGGTCTATGTCACGGAAGCCTTCGCCGGTCAGGTCTCGAAGGTCGAAACCAACGGCGAGAAGACCGTTGTCGCCAAGGATCTGAAGATGCCCGAGGGCATCGCGCTGACGCCTGACGGCATGCTTATCGTGGCCGAAGTCGGCGCCAAGCGTATCATTCAGATCGATCCGGCAAGGGAACCGTCACCGAGATCGCCGCCAATCTGCCGATCGGCCTCGCGGCCGCACCTGGCGGATTGCCGACCAACATCCCGACCGGCGTCGGCGTCGGCGCATCGGGGGTGATCTATTTCTCGTCGGATGTGGAGAACGCGATTTACAAGATGGTGAAGAAGTAGCCTTGTCTGAGTCGTCTCAGCGACTTGCTATAACGCTCCAAAGACGTAGATGCCCGGCACATGGCCGGGCATGACGTCATCTGTTGTGCGTTAGCGCCGCTTAGTTCAGCTTCCGCTTCGGGACCGGCGCTTCGAACTGCGCGATCTCGGCGGTTTGCGGCGCCTTGCCATTGAAGGTCAGCACGTTGCCTTCCGAGGAAATCGCAACGCGATCGCCGTCGGCGACCTCGCCCGCCAAAATCATCTCGGCGAGCGGATCCTGCAGGTTGCGCTGGATCACCCGCTTGAGCGGCCGCGCGCCGTAGGCAGGATCCCAGCCCTTGGCCGCCAGCCAGTCGCGCGCCGCGGCATCGAGCGTGAGCACGATCTTGCGCTCTTCCAGCAGCTTCTGGAGGCGAGTGAACTGGATCTCGACGATCCGGCCCATCTCGCTCTTCTGCAGCCGGTGGAACAGGATGATCTCGTCGACACGGTTGAGGAACTCGGGGCGGAAATGCGCCCGCACCATGCCCATCACCTGCTCGCGCACTTCAGAGGTATCCTCGCCTTCCGGCTGGTTGACCAGAAACTCCGAACCGAGGTTCGAGGTCATGATGATCAGCGTGTTGCGGAAGTCGACGGTGCGGCCCTGACCATCGGTCAGGCGGCCGTCGTCGAGCACCTGCAGCAGCACGTTGAAGACATCGGGATGCGCCTTCTCGATTTCGTCGAACAGCACCACCTGATAGGGCCGGCGCCGCACCGCCTCGGTTAGCGCGCCGCCCTCGTCGTAACCGACATAGCCGGGAGGCGCGCCGATCAGCCGCGATACCGAATGCTTTTCCATGTATTCGGACATGTCGAGGCGGACCATCGCGGTCTCGTCGTTGAACAGATATTCGGCCAGCGCTTTCGTCAACTCGGTCTTGCCGACGCCGGTGGGCCCCAGGAACATGAACGAGCCCATCGGACGGTTCGGGTCCTGCAGGCCCGCGCGCGAACGGCGCACGGCGGTCGCGACCGCACGAACGGCTTCGGCTTGGCCGACCACGCGCTTGCCGAGCGAGTCCTCCATTTTCAGGAGCTTGTCCTTTTCGCCTTCCAGCATCTTGTCGACGGGCACGCCGGTCCAGCGCGACACCACCTGCGCGATGTGGTTGGCGGTGACCGCCTCCTCCATCATTTCGCCGGGGTTCTCGTTGGCCTCGGTATCGGCGAGCCGTTTTTCGAGCTCGGGAATCCGGCCATAGGCCAGTTCACCGGCGCGCTGGAATTCGCCGCGACGCTGCGCGTTGGCGAGTTCAATGCGCAGGCCGTCGAGTTCGCTTTTCAGCTTTTGCGCGTTGGAGAGCTTGTTCTTCTCTGCGCTCCAGCGCGAGGTCAGCACCGCCGATTTCTCCTCGAGATCAACGAGTTCCTTCTGCAGCGTCTGCAGGCGGCTCTTCGAGCCGGGATCGGTTTCCTTCTTCAGCGCTTCCTGCTCGATCTTGAGCCGGATGATTTCGCGGTCCATCGAATCGAGCTCTTCCGGCTTGGAATCGACCTGCATCTTCAGCCGCGCCGCCGCCTCGTCCATCAGGTCGATGGCCTTGTCGGGCAGGAAACGGTCGGTGATGTAGCGGTTCGACAGCGTGGTCGCGGCCACCAACGCGGAGTCGGTGATGCGCACGCCGTGGTGCTGCTCGTACTTGTCCTTCAGGCCGCGCAGGATCGAGATGGTGTCCTCGACCGTGGGCTCGCTGACGAAGATCGGCTGGAACCGGCGCGCCAGAGCGGCGTCCTTTTCGACGTGCTTGCGGTATTCGTCGAGCGTGGTCGCGCCGATACAGTGCAGTTCGCCGCGCGCCAAAGCGGGTTTCAGCAGGTTGGATGCGTCCATCGCGCCGTCGGCCTTGCCGGCGCCGATCAGCGTGTGCATCTCGTCGATGAACAGGATGATGCTGCCCTCGGCCGACGTGACCTCCTGCAGCACGGCCTTCAGCCGCTCCTCGAACTCGCCGCGGTATTTCGCGCCTGCAATCAGCGCGCCGAGGTCGAGCGACAGCAGCTTCTTGTCTTTCAGGCTCTCCGGCACGTCGCCGTTGAGGATGCGCAGCGCGAGACCCTCGACGATGGCGGTCTTTCCGACGCCGGGCTCGCCGATCAGCACGGGGTTGTTCTTGGTGCGACGGGACAGCACCTGGATGGTACGGCGGATTTCCTCGTCGCGGCCAATGACAGGATCAAGCTTGCCGTCGCGCGCGGCCTGCGTGAGGTCGCGGGAATACTTCTTCAGCGCGTCATAGGCGTTTTCGGCCGTCGCGCTATCGGCGGTGCGGCCCTTGCGCAGCGCCTCGATCGCCGCGTTGAGGTTTTGCGGCGTGACCCCGCCCTTGCTCAGGATCGCGCCGGCCTCGCCGCCCTTTTCGAGCGTCAGCCCGAGCAGCAGCCGCTCGACCGTAACGAAACTGTCGCCGCCCTTTTCGGCAGCTTTTTCGGAAGCATCGAAGGCACGCGCCAGATCGGGGGCCAGATAGACCTGGCCTGCACCGCTTCCGGAAACTTTCGGGAGCTTGTTGAGGGCGTCCTCGGTGGCCTTGAAGATGGCACGGGAATTACCGCCGGCGCGGTCGATCAGACCGCCGGCAAGGCCCTCGCTGTCGTCCAGCAAAACTTTCAGCATATGCAGCGGCGAGAACTGCTGGTGTCCGTCGCGCACCGCCAGCGATTGCGCAGACTGGATGAAACCGCGCGCCCGCTCGGTGTATTTTTCAATATTCATCTTTATCTTTCCCTCGGCCTGCCGCCATCACCCCTAAGGCATGATTGCGGCATCTTCATTGGGTTTCCTCCGGCCGCGTTGACATTCCTCAACCGGCCGGCGGTCGTCGCCATCATTTTTCAGGCTTGGCGTAAATGTGGGCATCGGGGGCCGAAACGGAAGAGGCCGAACTTACAATTTCAGCGTGGTGGCAAGCCTTAACGGAATCTCCTAGAAAGCCTGATGTCCGCCTCCTCCCAGTCCGCGCAGATCGCCGGTATCTACCGCTATCCCGTCAAAGGCCTCACCCCGGAGCAGCTCGGTAGCGCCGAGCTTCGCCCCGGGCAGACGCTGTCGGCCGACCGCCGCTACGCCATCGAAAACGGCCCCTCCGGCTTCGATCCGGCCGAGCCGAAATGGCTGTCAAAGCCGCATTTCCTGATGCTGCAACGGGACGAATGGCTGGCGCCGCTGCGGACCCATTTCGACGAAGCGAGCAACGTTCTGACCATCCGCCGGGACGGCGCAGTTGCCGCCGCAGGCGACCTCGAAACATCAGAGGGCCGGACCGCGATCGAGCAGTTCTTTGCCACAAGGTATGCCGGCGAGATCAAGGGGCCGCCAAAAATCCTGACCTGCCCGGGCCATAGTTTTTCCGATGTAGCCCTCAAGGTGGTCTCGATCATCAACCTGGCCAGCGTCCGCGCCATCGCTGGCATGGTCGAGCACCCCGTCAACCCACTTCGATTCCGCGCCAACCTCTATGTCGAGGGCTGGCCGGCTTGGCACGAATTCGACCTTGTCGGCCGGACCATCGCCATCGGCGAGACCAAACTCAGGGTGGTCAAGCGGATCACCCGTTGCGCCGCCGTCAACGTCGATCCGGAGACCGGCGCACGCGACCTTGCCATCCCCAACACGCTGATGCGCCGCCTCGGCCACAATGAATGCGGCATCTACGCCGAAGTGATCGACGGCGGCACCATTGGCGCGGGCGATACGATCGCAGCAACCGGGGAATAGCGTTTTCCGGTATCATCATCGGGAATGCAGCCATTGAGGTGGTCCGCTTGATCGAACGCGCAATCCGCCTCTTGCCCGGCCTGGCCCTCTGCATTGCCGTGACCTTCATCGCCTTGCTGCTCGAAAGGGTCGAAGTCGCGTTCGCCGGCCAGCCCTACATCGAAGCGCTTGTTATCGCGATCCTGCTCGGGGTCGCTATCCGAACGGCCTGGGCTCCCAGTCCAACCTGGAACGCCGGCATTCAGTTCAGCGCCAAGATTCTGCTGGAGGTCGCGGTGGTCCTGCTGGGCGCGGCCGTCAGCGCCAGCGCCGCGGCGGCGCTTGGGCCGGCCTTGATCCTGGGGATTGCCGGCATCGTGGTGGTCGCCATCGCGACCAGTTACGCGATCTGCCGCCTGCTCGGCCTGCCGTTGCGGATGTCGATTTTGGTGGCGTGCGGCAATTCGATCTGCGGCAACTCGGCGATCGCAGCGGTCGCGCCGATCATCGACGCCGACGGCGACGACGTCGCCTCCTCGATCGCGTTTACCGCCGTGCTCGGTGTTGTCGTCGTGCTGTGCCTGCCGTTACTGGTGCCGCTGCTGAAGATGTCATTGACGCAATATGGCGTGTTGGCCGGCTTGACGGTCTATGCCGTACCGCAGGTTCTGGCGGCCACGCTGCCGATCGGCGCGCTCAGCAATCAGGTCGGGACCGTGGTCAAGCTGGTGCGCGTGCTGATGCTGGGCCCGGTCGTGCTCGGCCTTTCCCTGATCAGCCGCCGCCTGCCCCCGGAGCCACGGGCCGGTTCGAACGTGCCTGCGTGCACCACAGCCAGGCGCTCAGGCCCCGCGCTTCATGAACTGGTGCCGTGGTTCATCATCGGCTTTCTGATCGTCGCCGGCTTTCGCTCATTCGGTTTGATCCCTCAGGGAATGCTGGTGCCGCTGGCGACCACGGCCAGCCTGCTCACCACCGTATCAATGGCCGCGTTAGGCCTGGGCGTGGATGTGCGGGTCGTAGCCAGCGCCGGTGTCCGCGTCACTGCCGCGGTCACCGCTTCGCTTGTTATCCTTGGTCTCATCAGCCTCGGTCTGATCCGCTTGTTGCAGATCGCCTGAAGCGTTCCTTGTTCTGACGCGTTTTCTTCGCGCGAACCGGTGTCCACTTCGCTGGAAAACGCTCTAGCCCGCGGGCATCACGTAGGCATAGATCCGGCCGCGCGAGATCGGCGCTTCACGCACCCGGTTGCCGTTATTGCCGGAGATCATGATCGGATTTCCTGCGGCATCGATGCCGGTGATGATGCCGACATGGCCGCCACCGCGTCCGCGCGACATCACGGCGATGGCGCCGACCTGTGGACCGGAGATGCGCTGGCCGTAATGCGCGAATGAACTCGCCATGTCGGAGCCGGTGCCGCGATAGCCGGAATGCTGCAGCACCATGTTCATGAACCGCGCACACCACAGGCTGCCACGGCCGGTCGGATTACCGCCGACGTAACGACGCGCCTCGGCAACGATACCCGATGAACCGAAACTCGACGCCATCGCGCCTCCGGTCGGCGTCAGCGTTGAATTCGCTGTGGCGCTTGCGCTCGCTGCGGCGCTTGCGTTCGGTGAGAAGCTTGCATGGGTGTCGGCGAAACCGCCTGCCTGCATCTGCGCCACGCCGCGATTCCAGCGCGACACTTCAGCGATGTGCCGGTGCCGGACGTGAACGTAGTGCCGCGCATGATGGCCGGCGTGATAGCCCCGCGCATGACGCCCTGCGCCATGATGCGACCGTGCGTGAGCGGGAGTGACGGATACGGCGATCGACGCCGAACACAGAGCCAGTGCCACAACACGGAGTGACCGGCGGAACGCAAGCAACTGAAACATGAATCATCCTCTGTAGCACCCCCACTTCCCCTGGAGCATTCGTACAAGGACGAACGCAGGCGCGGTTTTGCGATGCGGGATGTGACGAGAGGAAGATTTCATGTGGCGGCGCGGAAACGATTTCGGGGTCATTCCGCGATGATTCGATGGCGAGAATTAATCAATGCGGCCGCATTGCCGCCGCGAGAATTAACTGCAAATCTGGGGGCGGCCAACGAGAGGAAATACCAATGCCCCATGCCGTTACGAAAGATAATGTCCGGCTCTATTTCGAAGAGGCCGGAAGCGGAACCCCGATTATTTTCCTGCATGAATTCGCGGCCGACCACACCAATTGGGAACCGCAGATGCGCTACTTCTCGCGCGGCCACCGCTGCATCGCCTATTCGGCGCGCGGCTATACCCCGTCCGACGTGCCGCCGACCGCAGACGTCTACAGCTACAAGCATTTCTACACCGACGCGCTGGCAGTGCTCGATCACCTGAAGATTGCGAAGGCGCATTTCATCGGCCTGTCGATGGGCTCCTACTCGTCGCTGCAGATAGGCCTCAACGCGCCGGAGCGGGCGTTGTCGATGACGCTGGCCGCCGTCGGCTCGGGCTCCAACCTCGAAAATCTCGAAGCTTTCCGCAAGCAATGCGTCGCCAACGCCGTGCAGTACGAGACGATCGGTTCGGTGGAAGTCGCGAAGGCCACGCGCGAGGCGCCGAGCCGGATTCCGTTCATGCTGAAGGACCCGCGCGGTCACGCCGATTTCTATGCGGCGCTGGCCCGTCACAGCGCCCAAGGGTCAGCCAACACCATGCGCAGCTTTCAGGGCGGCCGTCCATCGATCTACACCATGACCGACGCGATCCGGAAGGTGCCGACGCCGGCGCTCATTCTTTGCGGCGACGAGGACGACAATTGCGTCGCGCCGAGCCTGTTCCTGAAGCAGCATCTGCCCGCCGCGGGACTGTCGTTCTTCCCGAAGTCGGGCCACGTGCTCAATCTCGAAGAGCCGGCGCTGTTCAACGAGATGGTCGAGCGGTTCATCGCGCTGGTCGAGGCCGGCCGCTGGCCGGTGCGCGATCCGCGGTCGATGATGGCGGGCTGATTGTTTTCCCTCTCCCGCTTGCGGGGGAGGGTTAGGGTGAGGGTGCCTCCGCGAAACAGATGCCTGAGTGGATAGAGTTTCCCCCACCCGCCCCGCGCTACGCGCGGCTCGACCTCCCCCGCAAGCGGGAGAGGTAGGCGGGAGAGGTAAGCAAAAGTCACTTCGTTTTTTCAGCCCTCGACAGCAGAAACACACCCTGCTCGCCGAACATGTTCCAGACCCACCACGGCAGATTCAGCGGCACCGGCCGGCCGTAGAGATCGAGCGCCACGGCGCGTTCCATCTTGACGTTGATCGCGTCGCAGAGTTCGACGAAATCCTTGATGGTGCAGAAGTGGATGTTCGCCGTGTCGTACCAGGTCGCGGGCAGGTTCTCGGTGCGCGGCATGTGGCCGCCCACCAGCAATTGCAGCCGCATCTTCCAGAAGCCGAAATTCGGAAACGAGACGATGGCGCGCTGGCCGATCCGCAGCAGGTTTTCCAGCACCACCCTCGGCTGCCGCGTCGCCTGCAGCGTCTGCGACAGGATCACGTAGTCGAAGGCGTCGTCGGGATAGTTGACCAGGTCCGTGTCGGCGTCGCCCTGCACCACCGCGAGGCCCTTGGCGACGCAGCGGTTGACGCCCTCGCGCGACAGTTCGATGCCGCGGCCGTCGATGCCACGGCTCTCGAGCAACTGCAGCAATTCACCTTCGCCGCAGCCGACGTCGAGCACCTTTGAACCGGGCTCGACCATTCCGGCGACCAGGAGGTGATCGGTGCGATATTTCCCGATGCGTTCGGGCGCGACGCCGCCGAGCGGCAAGCTCTGTTCCTGCAGCGCCATCTTAGCCACCGTTATTCGCGAGTCCACGCGCCTTGCCTGCCGATTGCAGGAAGGCCCGGGAGATGTCGAAGAATTCGGGCACGTCGAGCAGGAAGGCGTCGTGGCCGCGATCGGTTTCGATCTCGGCGAACGACACCCGCGCGCTCGACGCATTCAGCGCATGCACCAGCGCGCGCGATTCCGAGGTCGGGAACAGCCAGTCCGAAGTGAACGACACCACGCAGAAGCGGGTCTTGATGCCGCGAAACGCCTGCGCCAGCACGCCGTGATGATCGGCGGCGATATCGAAATAATCCATCGCCCGCGTCAGATAGAGATAGCTGTTGGCATCGAAACGCTCGACGAACGACGAGCCCTGATAGCGCAGATAGCTCTCGACCTGGAAGTCCGCGTCGAACGAGAAGGTCGGCAGGTCACGGTCCTGCATCCGCCGCCCGAACTTGCGATGCAGCGCCGCGTCCGACAGATAGGTGATGTGCGCGGCCATCCGCGCCACACCGAGCCCGCGATGCGGGTGCGTGCCTTCGTCGAAATAGCGCCCGCCGCGCCAGTCCGGATCGGCCATCACGGCCTGACGGCCCAACTCGTGGAACGCGATGTTCTGCGCCGAATGCCGCGTCGAGCACGCAATGGCCAAGGTCGAGAACACGCGCTCGGGATAAGCCGCGGTCCATTGCAATGCCTGCATGCCGCCCATCGAGCCGCCGACCACGGAGAACAGCGTCGTGATGCCGAGGCGATCGATCAGCATGGTCTGCGCGCGCACCATGTCGGGAATGGTGATGACGGGAAAATCCAGCCCCCACAGCTTGCCGGTGGCCGGATTGGTCGAGGCCGGCCCGGTCGAGCCCATGCAGCTGCCGATCACGTTGCTGCAGATGATGAAGTACTGGTTGGTGTCGAGCGGTAGACCCGGGCCGACCATGGTGTCCCACCAGCCGTGCTTGCCGGTGACCGGATGCACGTTGTTGACATGCTGGTCGCCGGTCAGCGCATGGCAGACCAGAATGGCGTTGGAGCGCTCGGCGTTCAGTTCGCCATAGGTCTGATAGGCGATCTGGAACGGCGCGAGATCGACGCCGCAATCGAGCTTCAGCGGCTGATCCGTGCCAAACATCGCCACCAGCGACGACGGATGATCGGCCTCGTGGGCGCGATCCTCGCTGTGAATCGACGGGCTTGATATCGACTGCACGTTTGTCATATCGGCGACCTTCCTCCTCGCGGAGGTCCATAGACAGAATCAGGCCATAAAAAACCCGGCCTGAACTAAAGGTTCGGCCGGGATCGAAACTGTCCCCGGCCTGTTTAGCGAGTTGTTTAACGTGGCTGCAAGCCGGCCGGCTCAAATGACCACGGAGTAGGCTAAAGCTAGTCCCGGCCGGGCATTTCGTCAAGGCTGGGCCGTGGTTAACCGTCTCGCCCCTGCCCCTCATTGCCGCACGTTTCCTTTGCTTTCATCGGCCGTCTTTCCTAATCAATGCCTGTGCTTACCGGTGTTTCGACCGGCCCGGCGTTGAAGGTTTGAGAATATGTCCAAGGCCCCCCCGGCGCCGCCCTCGCTGCAGGAGCTGCGCAAAGAGATCGACGCGATCGACGAGCAGGTCCATCGCCTGCTGATGGCGCGCGGCGACATCATCGACCGGCTGATCCAGGTCAAGCAGACCCAGGAAGTCGGTTCCGCGTTCCGCCCCGCGCGCGAAGCCTCGATGATGCGCGAGCTGGTCAAGCGCCATCGCGGCATCCTGCCGCTCGACACCATCGAGAGCATCTGGCGCGTCATCATCTCGACCTTCACCTATGTCCAGGCGCCGTTCGCGGTGCATGCGGATGTCTCCGTCAACGAACCCGCGATGCGGGATTCGGCGCGGTTCCATTTCGGTTTCGTCGTACCGTATGTGGCGCATTTCAGCGCCCAGGCAGCCGTCGAAGCCGCGGCGAAATCCAAGGGCGATCTGGCGCTGGTCTCGGCAATCGCGAGCCGCACGCCGTGGTGGATCGCGCTCGAAGCCGATGGCGCGCCAAAGATCATCGCGCGCGTGCCGTTCCTGGAACGCGCCGACCATCCGGCAGCGCTGCCGGTGTTCGTGATTTCGCGCGTCGCGGATGATGCGATGGTCACCGAGGTCCAGATGTGGAGCGTCCGCGTCTCCGGCTGGAACGCCGACACCGCACGCGCGCTGGCGCCGCTCGCTGAAATCGTCGCCGTGCCGGATACCGCCTTCGACGGCGCAGCACTTCTGGTGTCCGATGCCGGTACCGGCTTTGAGAAGATCAAGATGGCCCTGATCCAGGCCGGTGCGTCGGTGCGCTCGTCCGCCCTCGTCGGCAGCCACGCAACGCGCTATACGGTGCCCACGAACGGGGCCGCCAAATCCTGAATCGATACGTCCTGAAACGACCCTGAATATCCGGAGTTGAAGATGTCCCGCCCCGTGCCGAATCCCGGCATTCTCGATATTGCGCCCTACACGCCCGGCAAGACCCCGGTGCCGGAGCCGGGCCGCAAGGTGTTCAAGCTGTCCGCCAACGAGACCCCGTTCGGGCCGTCGCCGAAGGCAAAGGAAGTCTACAAGCAGGCGGTGGATGGTCTGGAAGATTATCCGGAAGGCACCTCGCGGGTGCTGCGCGAGGCGATCGGCCGTTCGTTCGGCCTCGATCCCGACCGCATCATCTGCGGCGCCGGCTCGGACGAAATTCTCAATCTGCTGGCGCACACCTATCTCAGCCACGGCGATGAAGCGATCTCCACCGCCCACGGTTTTCTGGTGTACCCGATCGCCACCATGGCGAACGGCGCCAGGAATATCGTCGCGCCCGAGACCGACTTCACCGCCGACGTCGACGCAATCCTCGCGCGCGTGACGCCGAAGACCAAACTGGTGTGGCTTGCCAACCCGAACAATCCGACCGGAACTTATTTGCCGTTCGACGAAGTCAAGCGGCTGCGCGCCGGGTTGCCGCCGCATGTGCTGCTGGTGCTTGACGCCGCCTATTCCGACTACGTGTCGCGCAACGACTACGAGCTCGGCCTTGAGCTGGTCGCGACCACTGAAAACACCGTGATGACGCATACGTTCTCCAAGATTCACGGGCTGGCGGCGCTCCGCATCGGCTGGATGTTCGGCCCGGCCAACATCATCGACGCCTGCAACCGCATTCGCGGCCCCTTCAACGTCTCGACGCCGGCAATGCTGGCAGCGGTTGCCGCGATCGAGGACACCGCACATGTCCAGATGTCGAAGGCCTTTACCGAGAAGTGGCGCGGCTGGCTGATCGAGGAGATCGGCAAGCTCGGCCTGAAGGTGACGCCGAGCGTCGCGAATTTCGTGCTGATCCATTTCCCGACCGACAAGGGCAAGACCTCGGCCGAGGCCGATGCGTATCTGACCAAGCGCGGGCTGGTCTTGCGAGCACTGAACAATTACGGCCTCCCGCATTCGCTACGCATGACCATCGGCACCGAAGAGGCCAACCGCCTCGTCGTCGACGGCCTGCGCGACTTCATGGCCGGCAAATGACAACGCCCCCGCTGTTCAAACGCATAGCCCTGATCGGCTTCGGCCTGATCGGCGGCTCGATCGCGCGCGCCGCACGCGCACAGGGCCTGGCTGGCGAGATCGTCACCACCGCACGTTCGGAGAAGACGCGCGCGCGCGTCGCCGAACTCGGCATCGTCGATGCCGTGCTGGCGAGCAACGCGGAGGCCGTGAAAGACGCCGACCTCGTCATCCTCTGCATTCCCGTCGGCGCCTGCGGACCAGTGGCGCAGGAGATCGCGCCGCACCTCAAGGCTGGCGTCATCGTCTCCGACGTCGGCTCGGTCAAGGGCGCGATCGTCCGGGAAATGGCGCCGCATCTGCCGGCAGCAGCGCACTTCGTGCCGGCGCATCCTGTCGCCGGCACCGAACATTCCGGCCCCGATTCCGGCTTCGCCGAACTCTTCATCAATCGCTGGTGCATTCTGACGCCGCCTGACGGCACCGACGCTGCCGCCACCGAGCGTCTGCGCGCGTTCTGGGCCGGCATGGGCGCCAAGGTCGAGATCATGACGCCCGACCATCACGACATGGTGCTGGCCATTACGAGCCATTTGCCGCATCTGATCGCCTACACCATCGTCGGCACCGCGGACGAACTGGCGCAGGTGACGTCGTCGGAAGTGATCAAGTTCTCCGCCGGCGGCTTTCGCGACTTCACCCGCATCGCGGCCTCCGATCCGACGATGTGGCGCGACGTATTTTTGAACAACAAGGATGCGGTGCTCGAAATGCTCGGCACCTTCACCGAGGACCTTTCGAAACTCACCCGCGCCATCCGCCGCAACGACGGCGAAGCACTGTTCGAACATTTTACCCGCACCCGCGCCATCCGTCGCGGCATCGTCGAGATCGGCCAGGATTCGGCGGCGCCGGACTTCGGACGGCCGCACGCGAATTTGACGAAGAAGGCGGAGTAGTTGTCGTCCCGGCAAAGTCCGTTATCTCAGCCGTCATTGCGAGCCACCGGGTCGGCGCGAAGCGCCGCCCGATGACAGGCTCCGCGAAGCAATCCAGTCTTTCTTCGCCCGGCAAGATGGATTGCCGCGTCGCTTCGCTCGCCGCAATGACGGAGGAGAGAGCACAAATTCTCCAACCGTCGCCCCGGCGAAGGCCGGGACGACGAGAATTATTCTCGCGGCATCATCTGCCCGAAGTTTTGCAATCAACCTTGCCCTCATAATCAGAGGGCGCAGGGAAGACCGGGTGCGCGCTGCACCCGCGGCCTCGCAGGCGTGTTGCAAAAAAATATGCTGCCCACGAGCATACAGGTTCAGCGGAGAGCCTCCGGCCTTCCCTGCGCAATGGCTTTACGGCTTATACGATTTCGTCCTGGTGACCGGCTTTCTTGCCACCATCATCCCTCGGAAGCGTTAGCTTCTTCAGAACTTGACGCCAGCACCGGGGCGTCGGACCCAAACGATTTCGCCGTACGCTGCAGCTCGTTCGTCTCGCGTGCTGCCGCGTCCACCGCAACCTGTCCCTCGTTCGCGACGATGGCCGACGCCCCTCTGGTGGGACAGGATGGCGGGAGTCCTAAATCTGATTTGCCCGACGAGGCCAGCGATTTATTTTTGGCGCAAAGACTGGACGGGTGGGATCGCGTTGATCCCGTTCAGGAAATTCGTCGCTACGTGCAAGCCAATAGCGAGCTACATCGCGCCGTTTTACGCGACCTTGATGCTGTCTTCGTCCACAACGCTTGCGATGGCAGGCGACGGATGCGCCGCCCGATCACGCAGATGGGCTGACGGCGTGCGGTCGACCGCCAGGCTCAGCAGTTCCGGCCGGCTGTAGTGGCCACGCGAGTCCATCAATTGCTTGCGCCGGTCAATCAGCGCAAAATCGAGATCGGCAATCACAACGCCTTCGCCGGCACGCAGCGGCTCGCCCATCAGCTCCCCCTCGGGAGAGACGATTGCAGTGAAGCAGCCGCCGGAAATCGGTCCAATGCTGCATCCGGTATCATTCATGATCAGGGCCTGCTGTTCAGCATCGAGCCAAGCCGTGGCGTTTACGACGAAGCAGCCGGCTTCGAGGGCGTGCTGGCGAATGTTGACCTGCGTCTGCTCGGCGAATCGGTCGCCCGCGAATGAACCCGGATACATCGCTGAATGGATCTGTTCGCCGTCGGACATCAGGGCGTAGCGGGCCAGCGGATTGTAATGCTCCCAGCACGCCAACTGACCAATCCGCCCAACCGCGCTGTCCACTGCGCGCAATCCGGAGCCGTCGCCCTGCCCCCAGATCAAGCGCTCGTGATAGGTCGGGCTGATCTTGCGCCGACGCTGGATCAGGGTGCCGTCCGCGTCGAACAACAATTGCGTGTTGTAGAGAGTGCCGCCGTCGCGCTCGTTGATGCCGATCGACACCACCATCCTGGCCAGCTTCGCGGCCTCGCCGATCGCCTGTGTGGTGGCGGAGGGCACGGTTACCGCCTGATCGAGCAGCCTGAGGTGTTCCTTGCCGGTTCTGATCTCGAACGGGGTCTGCACGAAGGAGAAATAGGGATAATAGGGAACCACCGTTTCCGGGAAGGTCACGAACTGGACTCCCAGTTTGCCGAGCTCCAGAATCTTCTGAATGACTTTCTGCTACGGTTCCTTCCCGGCTGTAGAGCACGGGGCTCATCTGCACGGCGGCTGCTTTGACGATCGTCATGACGCTCTCCTTCGACTGGTTGGCGCTGCATCAGCGGAAAAATACTCCTGCAGCGCATGGTCGGCTCTGGCCCTGGCTTCAGCTACAGCCTCCGGGCCACCGGCTGATCCTTCAACGGAGAAGAAAGTCAGATCATGCAGTCCGATCGTGCCGAGGATGGCTTTCAGATACGGGGTAAGAAAATCCGGCTGACGCGCGCGTGCTCCGGAATAACGTCCTCCCGAGGACACGGCGATAAAGACCGGACGGTCGCGCAGCGTGCCGACATATCCTTCCGCGGTCGTATTGAACGTCCGGCGGACGCGAACGATGTGATCGATCCACGCCTTCAGCGCCGAAGGTACGGTGAAATTGTGCATCGGAGTTCCGATCACCACGAAGTCCGAACTCTCCAGCTCCTGAATGAGCTCTTCAGACCGGGACATCGAGCCCGACGGCGATATTTCGGCGGACGATCGCTCTCTGGACCCCAGGGCCGTCGCGTAGCTTCCATCGATATGCGATATCGCGCCGTCGCCGACATCACGCCTCACCAGAAGCGCCGCGGGTTCTCGCTCCAGCAGGAAGCCGATGATCTGTTGCGAGATCCTGTAGCTCTCTGAGGCTTGCCCGCGAGGGCTGCAGTCCAGATGGAGGATTTTCATCGTCCGCCCCTTTTCGGATTCTTTCGGATACTATCGCCGGCGGTGTGAAGTATCGCCGCCACCGGCAATCATCTACGGACCTCATGACCCAAGGCCAAGGTCCATGAAAGGTAATAGCAACTGGTCCATGATCGTTGCCGGACGCGCCAAAGGCCGTTCCGGCGGTCTGCTTCATTTGCCGAACCAGCGATCAGCGCCATTATGGTATAGTAATTCTCGATCCGCTTTGAGAATTGGCTAGTCCATGACCGCCATACGTGACAGCAAGATATCGCCGCTGGACCCAACGGCGACCACACCTTTCTATCGTCAGATCTACGATCGATTTCGCGACGCGATTGATGGCGGATCGTTGAAGCCGGGCGCCCGCATTCCCTCCGCACGCGCGCTGACCAGGGAATTGGGGTTGGCGAGAGGCACCATTGAAGCCGCTTATTCGCTGTTGGCTGCCGAGGGGTACATTCAGGCTCGCGGCCAGGCCGGAACCATTGTAACGCCCGACATCAAGCCGCGAACGCCTGTTGCAAGACTGCTGCCCCCGTCCGACAGCGCCGTTGCTGCGACCAGCTTCCGCCCGGATTCGATTCTGCCGTTCCAGATGGGCCTACCCGCGCTGGACGCATTTCCCCGAAAGATCTGGGCACGTCTGGGCGCGCGATGCGTCCGTGCGATGCAGCCCTCCGACATGGTTCATCCCTCCGTATATGGCTTGCCGGCGCTGCGCACCGAGATCGCCGCCTATCTCCGGGTTTCGCGCGGGATCAACTGCTCCCCATCGCAGATATTCGTGACATCGGGATATCGCCACACCATCGAGTTGATCGCGCATTCGTTGTTGAACGCGGGAGATCGCGTATGGCTGGAGGACCCGGGATACCCGCCGACGCGAGAACTGCTGACGCATATGCATATTGCGGCGGTCCCGGTGCCGGTTGATCACGAGGGCATGATCATCCCGGAGGGAATCAGGACGGCGCCACGGGCGCGCGCCGCGGTGGTCACGCCTGCACATCAGAGCCCCTTGTGCGTGTCCTTGTCCCTGCCCCGGCGCATGGCGTTGCTGGATTGGGCTACGCGAAACAAAGCCTGGGTCATTGAGGACGATTACGACGGCGAATACCGGTATGTCAGCCGCCCCCTGCCCGCGCTGAAGAGCCTGGATCGTGATGGACGGGTGCTCTATGCGGGCACCTTCAGCAAGGTGCTGTTTCCGAGCCTTCGGCTTGCCTATCTGGTCGTGCCGGACACCGAGGTCGAAAGGTTTGAGCAGATCAGTCAAACCCTCGCAGGCGGCAGCCCCGAGCTTACGCAATCCGTCGTCACGGCTTTCATCACGGAAGGGCACTTCGCGCGCCATATCCAGCGGATGCGAAAGCTCTATGCCGAACGTCGTGAAGCGACGACGGCCGGCCTGGAAAGCGTGCTGGGGAAACACATCCGTATCAATTCACCTCCGGGTGGAATGCACCTGATCTTGCGGCTGCAAGCCCGGCGGTCGGACCGCCGACTGGTCGCCCGCATGCGCGAGGAAGGTTTGTACGGCGAAGCGCTGACGGACTGGACGACAGCAGGCAACGGAGCTTCAGCCCTGCTTCTCAATTTCACCAATATCGACTCCCGGCGCACCGCCGAGAATTTCGGGAGACGAATCCTGAAGCTGCTATGAGGACGGCAGAGTCCTTTCGTGGCTCGCTGGCTCTCCAGAAACCTCCAAATTCATGGTCTAGTCGACAAGACCGATCATGGACCTTTCGGTATGGTCCAAGATGCGACACGGTGAATCCATCAACCATGAAGGGATCTCATCATGATCAATCGCATCAACTACGCCAAGGTTTCGCCTGAAGGTTTCAAGGCTCTGGGCGGCGTGTACGTCTCCGTTCAAAAATCCGGTCTGCCGAAAGAGCTGATCGATCTCGTGTATCTCCGGGTCTCGCAAATCAATGGCTGCGCATATTGCATCGATATGCATTCCCGCGACCTGCTCAAGTCAGGAATTGCCGTTGAAAAGCTCGTGCTGGTGCCGGTGTGGCGCGATGCAGGCGTCCTGTTCAGCATCCGCGAACAGGTCGCGCTCGCCTGGGCGGAAACCGTGACGCGGGTCGCCGAAACCGGCGTTCCGGATACGGACTATGAGGCCGCTGCCGCCGAGTTCGGCGACAAGGAGCTTGCCGATCTCACCTATGCGATCGGCTTGATGAACGTATTCAACCGACTGGGAATTACGTTTCGCACGCCACCGGCTGCGGCCAAGGCTTGAGCAAGTCGCAAGCGAGTGCTCGGGCGTGGAAACGTCCCAGCACTTGCCTCCCTGACGCATGTCCCATTTTCAAAACCATTCCGCAGTTGCGCCGGCCCCGCCGCAACGCGGCCAACCAATGAACGGAGAGACTCCATGGCATGGACGCTACTTAGCATGGCCGGAATTCTTGAAATCGCATTCGCCTTCGGCATGAAGTGGTCTGAAGGTTTCTCACGATTGGCACCCGGGCTTTTTACGGTCGTCACCGGCCTGTCGAGCGTGTTTCTGCTCTCACTCGCGCTTCGTACATTGCCGATGGGAACCGGCTATGCCGTCTGGACCGGTATCGGCGCGGCAGGCACCGCCATTTTAGGCGTGGCGGTGCTGGGCGAATCTGCGGCTCCGATGAGGATGGCGTGCATCGCGCTCATTCTGGCAGGCGTCATCGGACTGAAGCTCGTATCGAGCAACTGACGATGATCGCCGGTCAAGGGACTTGCGCCACGCGGCCCGGCGAAACCGCTAATGCACCGGATGCGCATGTCGTGCGCGATGCGGCGCCGTAGTCACGACCCGATCGGTATCGGCGCGGTAGGCGGCCATCGCATCGGCTGCCGGGCTCGGTGTTCCCGCGTGAAGCACGTCGCCGTTTGGATGATAGAAAGCGTACGCGCCGGGCTCCTGAACGGCGGCCTGGGCGAAAGCTGCCGTCGCCGATGCCGCCGATAGAACCAAAGCGGCGGCGATGATTTTAAAATTAGTCATTTATTCTCTCCATCTATTCCACCTACCGCATCCGGCGGGTTGTTCGAAACGATGATCAGGAGATGTGTGCTGATCGGCTTTCGGCCAGAGCAATTTTAATCACGGTTCAGCGACTGCAATCTCACCGCACCTGCCCTCTATCGATCGTCCGCTGCGCGACGCGCTCGCTTGCACGCAATCGTCCGATCGAGCCGGCGACAACCTGCATGGTCACGCCGCCGAGCCACCACGAACCCACCACAAACTCCCAGAGCCGTTGCGGCGCTTCGTCGAACACGATCGAAAACACCGAAATCAACGCGGCCACCGTCGCCAGGAACGTGCCCGCCGCGCTCAGCACTTCGACCGCGTCAACCCTTTCGTCTTCGCCGGTTGGCCTGCCCGGCATGCGCGGCAGATCGATCCCGACATAGAACGCGACCATGCCGAGCAACACCATCGAGACGATGAACGCCATCGAGTCGAACGGCGCGACATTGGCCTTTGCCAGTTGCGCGGCGACGAAGGTGCCGCACATCGCGCCGGCCATGGCGAGGCCGCAGCGCTCGATCACATGCGCAACCCGGCTGATCAGAACATAGTCCTGCATCGCAGTACTTCGCTTTGACATGGCACGCTCCTTTCTAGAACGGGTAGTAACGAACCTGGGTCATGACGATGTGGTCGTCGGTCTTCGGCGCGCCACCGACGCCGGCGAAGGCAAAACGCTGGTTGTAGGAATACTGTACGCCGAACTTTACCGCGCCGTAGTTGCCCTTGAGTACGGTGTCGTAGAAGCCCGCGGTGTATTGCCGGACTTCCGAAGTGTTGCCGTTGCAGGTGGCGGCCGGCGAATTCTCGATATTGCAGCCGGTGTTGTTGTAGAGCGGGTTGCCGTAGCCGAACGGCACCGTGCCGACATTGGAGAAGGTCGCCTTGGTTTTTTCCAGGCCCGCGTAAGCGTAGAGATCGAGCGACGGTGTCGTGTGCCAGACCGCGCCGGCCTGCAATGCCGTGATCGGCAGCACCTGCATCGAGCCGTCCTGCCGCAACGTCACGTCCTGGAACGGTGCTGCCGAGAAGCGGCCGAGTGCGCCCTGCGCCGCCGAGAAGGTCAGATCGAGCGTCTTCGGGATCACCTCGAGCGCCAGATGGCCGCCATAGCTGACGGTACCGATATTGTGGTTGGCGAAATTGAAGCGATCGTAGAAGTCGCGGTACAGCACCCAGCCTTCGGCGTGGAATTTGGTCGGGCCAAGCCGCGGATCCCAGGCCGCCTTGATCGTCACGTCAGGCACGCGGTTGATGCTGAGATTGTTGGCGCTGTTGAAGAAGCTGCCGCCGGGACCGGTGAGGTTGATCAGCAGGTTCGGGTTGATCACGCCCTGCGGGCCCACCGCCGGCGTGCCGACGAACGGCACGTTGCCGCCGACGAACGAGGTCGCTGCGTTTTCCGCCGATACCGCGAGCTTGAACTCCGGCCCAAAATCCTTCCAGACCCGCACGCCGGGCTGGCGCGCGGCGATGAAGCCGGGCACGGATTCAAAATCGATCACGCCCGGCGCGTCGACCGCACGCGGATCGATACCGGCGCGGCTCGGCGCATTCAGCGACCAGGATTGTCCGGCGAGGAAATGCAGGCCGAGATCGGTGCGGTCGATCTCGATACTGGCCTGCCGCATCCGCGGATTGAAGGAGTTGGTCGCAACCGAATTCGCGGTTTGCGCGGCGCCTTCGAAATCGATTTCGCCGTAGCCCGCCAGATGCGTGTCCGTGCCGGCATCGGCTTCCGCCAGCAGCGAGAACCGGGTTTGCCGCGCGGAGAACCGCGTCTCCGGCGTATTGAAGTTCTTGCTCTGCTGGAACGGAATGAAGGAATAGACCGACCCGGTATCGGATGCGAGGTTGCGGCTGCGATAGATGCCGGCGAAATCGACCCAGCCGCCGAATGTCAGCGTGACGCCCTTGTAGCAGACCTTGCCTGCGGGACATGGATCGAACGCCGACGGCGCCTTGGCGGGCATCGCCGCCTGCACCTGCTCACGCCGTGCCTGGTTGTCGATGCGTTTCTCGAGCTGCTTCAATCTGCGCCTGCAGCGCCTGAATTTCAGTCTGCGTATCGTCTGCCGCAACGGCCTGACCGGCCCATACAACGACGCTGCCGAGCAAAATCCCCTTGAGTATTTTCACCTGAACCTCCCACCAGAATGTTTCCTCTGAAGGAGAGAGCGGTGTTCACCCACCGATATTCGCGAGTTCGAAATATTTTCATTTCACGTTGATGTGCGGGAATTTTTCGAGGGAAAGACCGATAGCGCCGCGACGAACAAAAAAGCGGGCCCAGCCCGGAGAGACTGAGCCCGCTTCGACCAAAGCCTGATTTCACTTGCTGGCTTTGGCCTGACGCGAGGGGTGACGCATGACCGGCCGCGGCGCCATCGCCATCGCCTGCGCATCAACGGCAGGACGCGACGATCCGGCATGAAGCACGTCGCCGTTCGGATGATAGAACGCGTACATGCCGGGCTCGTCGATGACGGCCTGCGCCGACGCCGAAGAAACGATCATCGCGGACAGAACGGCAGCGGCACCAAGCAACTTGAACGTAGTCATCTCACTTCTCCTCGTTATCGACCCACGGTGATGTCAGCGGGTCTTCGGAGAGCAAGAGTGGGATCGGTGCTGCAACATTCCCGAATCCGCTATCACGGTTCTGGGAGCGGCAGGGCAATTTGGTTAAAGGTTTGTAATGACCAGCAGGATGGCTCTATCCATCCTGCGATTCCAACAAATCAAAACAGCGGCGGCAGTTGCGCTACCTTGATCGGACCAAAATACACCACGCCGTCGACAAAGCGCAGCGGGAAGGCGCGCGCCTTCTTGCCTTCGAGTTCGGCCGCGCTGCCGAGCGAGTTGATGCCCGCGGCAACGCCCGCATTGGCGTTCTGCTTGACCACCTTGCCGAGACCAGGGATCGCCTTGTCGAGCGCGCCAAAGAGATTGTTGAGGTCCTGGCTCTTCACGCCCGGCGCCACCTTGTCGAGCGTTGCCTGCGGCACGCCCTCTTCCAGCATTTTTTCGATACCCAGCGCGGGAATCACTTTTTCGATTCCGGCCACCGTCATCTGCAACTCACCCTCGATCCGGCCACTGGCGTTGAGACCGAGCGTTCCCGCAGCGACCGCGATCATGTCGCCCTGCTGGATTCGCGACCGCACGATTTCGACATGACCGCCGGCGGCCTGAATTTCGCGAAAACGTTCCGGCCACGGCTTTGGCGAAAAGTCTTTCAGCCCGCTTAGTTTGGTTTGTACGTCGGCATCGAAGGGAGCCGCCAGCAGCGGATGCACTTCCTGGATGCTGCCGCCCGCGATCTGCAACACGGTTTCGATCACGGGATGATCCTGCGGCGAGCCATCGGCGATGCGGCCGTGCAGCTCGACATGGCCGGCCTTCGCCAGCGGCGTCAGCACCGGGCCGTTGACGCGGTCGATCGCGGGATTGTCGAACACAATGTCGGCGCGCTGCGGGCTATTCGGCAGTCCGGTGACGCTGCTGCGGCCGGTGGTCCAGTTCACCTTCATCGACGGCGGCTGGCCGCGATCGGCAATCGTCGCCGGCGCCTTGAAGTCGGCGATCAACAGGTTCGGCTGGTAGATCTGCGCGATCACCATGATTTCACCGAGCTGCGCCGTGAACGGCGCCGGCGCGCCCGCGGTCTGCGACACCAGCGTCACGCTGGCATCCTCGCAGCTCACTTCGAGGCGGAACGGATAGCCCGCGACCGAGCGCTTGCCGCAATCATAGACCCGGCCGGATTTCGCTTCCCTCGCCCGCCAGGCATCCGTGCGGACGCCGACCTCGGAGGCCGCATAGAACCAGAACGCGCTCCACGCCGCAGCAGCGACCACGAGCAGAGCGGGCATGATGAACAGGCGCCAAAGCGGGCGCCGGCGCGGCGCGGGGGTCATGTCAGACATGCGGCGTCCTTTGGACGGTGATTTTGTCAAATGTAAGCGTCTCGAGATCACAACAAAAGGCGTTGAATTTACTTCGCAATGCCGCTTTGTTCTGGTAGCGCTTTTGCTTGACGCGTTTTTCCAGCGCGAACCGAGGTCCACTTCGCTCGAAAACGCTAGGCTAATGGCCGCAACTACCTTGCAACAATCAGAATTCCCGTCAGGCGACCTCTGGGTGTTCGGCTATGGCTCACTGATGTGGCGGCCGGGCTTCGACTTCGTCGAACGGGTGCCGGCGCGTCTGATCGGTGAGCACCGCGCGCTCTGCGTCTATTCCTTCGTGCATCGCGGCACGCCGGAAAAACCCGGCCTCGTACTTGGGCTCGATCGCGGCGGCGCCTGTCGCGGCATCGCGTTCCGGGTTGCGGAAGCCAACCGCGCCGCCACCGTCGCCTACTTGCGGGAGCGCGAGCAGGTGACGTCCGTCTATCGCGAGGTGAAGCGGTCGGTGTGGCTGGAGAACGAAGCGCGGCAACGCGTCAGCGCGCTGGCCTATGTGGTCGATCGCGGCCATGTGCAATATGCCGGCCGGCTGTCACAGGCGGAGCAGTTGCGCCATGTGCTGCAGGGCCACGGCCAATCCGGCATCAACCGCGATTACGTGCTCGCTACCGTCAAGGCGATCGAGGCCGAAGGCTTTCGTGATCCGCAACTGCATCAGTTGGCGATGATGCTGCACGGCGAGCATGTGCCGGTACGAGGCGATAGCGAGCGCTAATTCGCCTGCGCCGTCGCGGGCCGGCCCGGCTGCAGCGAGCCCGTCGGCTGGTCGGCAAAATCGGGCGCCAGATCGATGCCGAGATCGGCCAGACGCACCCGCACCTCGACGGCGACATACTTTGCGTATTCCGACAGCAGCAGGCGGAAGGTCGCGCCGCTGGTCCACCATGGCTCGTCGCGCCATTTGTCGCCGACCACCGCGAACGGGATCAGCATGATGTCAGGCATCGCGTGCGACATTTCGGCAATGGCGCGCGGCATATGGTAGTTCGACGTCACCACGATCAGCGACTTGAAGCCGCGCTCGCGGGCCCAACGCCGGGTCTCGGCGGCGTTGCTCCGCGTATTGATCGCAGACCGATCCAGATCGACGCAACAGCGGAGCAGCGACTGATTGTCCGGCAGCGAGCGAGAAATGTCGCTGGCGGCATTGGTCGGGTGCACGCCCGAAATCAAAAGCCGCTTGCCGTAGCCGCCGGCCAGCAACTCCATCGCATCCGACACCCGCGACGAGCCGCCGGTCAAAACCACGATGCCATCGGCGTTGCGCGCGGGCTGGGTTTCGACGCCGCGCAATTGCGAGAGAAAGGCGATGAAGCCCACGGACGCGCCAACGAAGACAACCGCCAGCGTCGCGACCACAGCCGCGCGCAGCCAGCCTCGCGGCGGCGCGGCCGGCGCTTTCGGCGACCTATCGTCGGGCGGTATGCTCATGCGATTCAGGTGGTCCTCTCCCCCGCCCAATTCTATCGCGTTTTCAGGCGAAGTGGAGTTCTAGTCAATGTCGTCCAGCGTCGCGAACAGCGTGCGCCGCGAGGCCCAGGCCGTGATCGCGGCAATCAGCACCGCCTGCGCCGCCAGCGCCAGATAACCGGATGCGGGCAGCGAAAACGTCCCCAATAATGCGGCGAACTGATCGCCGACCGGGGTGCCGGAAAACCAGCTAGCGATCGATTCGGAGAAGCCAAAACCCAGCATCGCGGCGCCGCCGCCGATCATTCCGCCTTCGAGGCCAAGCCGGAGAAAATGCCGCAGGAAACGGTTGGCGATATAGGTGTCGCCGGCGCCGACGAAATGCAGTACCTCGACGATCGGGCGGTTCGCCGCCATCGCGCCACGGGTGGCAAACGAAACCGAGATGATGGTCGCAGCGATCACCAGCGCGAGGATGGCGATGCCGGCGAACACGGTGGCGCCGGTCATCGAACGCATGCGCTCGATCCAGGCGCGGTGATCGTCGACGCTCGCCGTCGGCGCCACCAGAACCACCCGGCCGCGCAGCGCGGCGAGGTCGAGGGTCGCCCCCGGCTGGACGCGCGCGACAATGACGCGCGGCACCGGCAACTGGTCGATCGACAGGCCGCTGCCGAGCCATGGCTCCAGGAGCTTCGCCGACTCGTCCTTGGTGAACGGCCTGACCTGGACGATGTTGGCCTGCGTGCGCATTGCTTCAGCGGCCGCCGCCGCGTCACGCTCGAGATCGCGGCCGGCTTGCGGGCGCACCTGCACGGTGATTTCGCTGGCGACTTCCGACTGCCATTCGGCGGCCGACGCGCTCACCAGCAGCACGGTGCCGGTGGTGATGGAGGCGAGGAACGTCATGATCGCGACGACGGCGACCAGCGCACGGCCGGACATCGAGGCCCGCGGCACGATCGGCGACATGTTGCGCGCCCTTGCTGCGACCATCGGGCGTTCGTTGCCTAGGTCCACCAGCGGGATATGTTCTTCGCCAGGCATCATTGCAGCCTACTCATAGATATGCAGTCGTCCCTGATGCAGTACCAGCCGCCGCGCCTCGTACTGATCCATCAACGTGATGTCGTGGGTCGCGATCACGACAGCGGTGCCCGACTTGTTCAATTCGATGAACAGCCGCAGCAGGCGCCGGCCCAGCGTCGGATCGACGCTACCCGTCGGCTCGTCCGCCAGCAACAGTTGCGGACGCGAGATTACCGCGCGCGCAATCGCGGCGCGCTGCTTTTCGCCGCCCGAGAGAATCGGCGGCAGCGCATCCATGCGCTCGCCGAGGCCAACCCATTTCAGGAGGTCGATGACTTCGCGGCGGTAGCTGGATTCTTCCCGACCCATCACCCGAAACGGCAATGCGACGTTTTCATAGGTCGTCATGTGATCGAGCAGGCGAAAATCCTGCAGCACGATGCCGATGCGCTTGCGCAAGTCGGCGATCTGTTCCTTGCCCAGCAGCGAGACGTCGTGGCCGAACAGATTGACAAGACCCCGGGTCGGCCGCATCGACAGGAACAATAGCCGCAGCAGCGAGGTCTTGCCCGCGCCGGAGGGGCCGGTGAGGAACTGGAAGGAATGGGCCGGAATCAGGAACGACAGGTCGCGCAAAATCTCCGGGCCGAGCCCGTACCGCAATCCGACATTTTCGAACCGAACCAAGCTCAGCTCCGCTCGAGTTGGGCTGCGGCCGAGCATCGCTCGGCATGAACCGTGGCCGGAAACCCCGGATTTGAACCCGAACCGGGGGCGGGCCCGCCGATCCCCGCCCAAACCCGACAAAACGGTTGTGCGGCCGTTATGGTTTCCGATTCGTTAACGGTCGCTATGTAGCATCCGGGCAAAGACACTGTGGAATTGGGCTCCATGCACATCGTTTGCCCCCATTGTACAACATCCTACGCCATCAAACCGGCCACCTTGGGGGCCGCCGGTCGGACGGTGCGCTGTTCCCGTTGCAAGGAGACCTGGCTGGCCCGTCCCGAGGACGCCATCGAGATCCCGGCGGCCGTACCCGCCATGGCGGCAGCGGGTCAAACCGCCGAAAACGATGCCGCCGCCGACTGGGACGCAATGGCGCGCGAGGAAAGTGGCCAGGACGCCGGCGGAGACGCCCCGGTGGTCGACAGCCCCTCGATTTCGGCCGACTTGCCGACCAGCGACGACGACTGGCCGACGATCGCCCGCCGGGACACCGAGGAACATGAGGAGACCGAAATCACTGGTCATCGGCAGCGGCTGACCCGGCTTTTCAGGCTGCCCTCCCTGCCCCGCATCCCGTTCCTGCCGCGCATTCCCTACATGCCTTCAGTCGGCCTGCCGACCGCCTGTGCTGCGATGGGCGCGCTGCTGCTGGCGCTGGTGATCTGGCGCGGCGACATGGTCCGCCTGCTGCCGCAGACCGCGACCTTCTACAGGATGGTCGGGCTCGACGTGAACCTGCGTGGGCTGGCGTTCAAGGACATCAAGATCACCAATGAGACCGTGGAAGGCAAACCGGTGCTGGTGATCGAAGGCATGATCGTCGGCGCGACGGGTCGGCCGGTCGAATTGCCGCGGCTGCGCTTTAGCGTGCGCGACGAACAGGGCGCCGAGATCTACGCCTGGAATGCGGTGCTCGAGCAAACCGTGCTGAAGCCCGGCGAGCACGCGTTTTTCAAGTCCCGGCTGGCCTCGCCACCGCCCGAAGGCCGCAATATTGATGTACGCTTCTTCAACAAGCGGGACCTGAACGGCGGCCACGCCTGAGACCGCGCGGACGAACGAGCCAGCAACAATGCCGCGTGTATTGATCGCCGACGACGAGGATTCGATGCGCCAGCTGGTGGCGCGCGCGATCGCCATGGATGGCCACGAGACCATCACCGCCGAGGACGGCGCCGAGGCGCTGGATATCCTGACCCGCGAGCGCGGCGCGTTCGACCTGCTGCTGACCGACATCCAGATGCCCGTGATGGACGGCATCGCGCTGGCACTGGCGGCGGCCCGCGATTTTCCCGACCTGAAGATTTTGCTGATGACGGGTTTCGCGGATCAGCGCGAACGCGCTTCCGGGCTCAATGCGATCGTGCACGACGTCGTGACGAAACCGTTCTCGGTAGCCGATATCCGCACCGCGGTTGCGGATGCGCTGGCGGCAAGGAAGATGTAGTTTGCTCCGTCCTCCGTCATTGCGAGGAGCGAAGCGACGCGGCAATCCAGCCTTTCTTCGTGAGGCAAGATGGATTGCTTCGCTTCGCTCGCAATGACGGCGAGAATAGACCGCCCTCAATAATCCTTCAGCAGCCGCTCGATGTAATCGAGTTCGATCTGCGGGCGGCCCGGATCGGCGAGACGGCGGCGCAGTTCTTCCAGAATCCGGCGCACCCGCTGCACGTCGATTTCGCCGGGGATTTTCACCGAATAGTCATCAGTGAATTCGTTGTGACGCATCGGCCGCCCGAGCGGGTCGGTGCCGTTCTGCGCGCCCTGCTGCCGGCCCTTGGCGTTGCCCGGGCCGTCGCCGGGCTGGTCGCCTTCGCCCTGCTGCATCGCTTCGGCGAGCGACTGCGCGCCCTTGCGCAGCGCTTCCAGCGCGCGGCCCTGCGAATCCACCGCGCCGTCGGCGTTGCCCTCGCCGAGCCGGCCGCCGGCATCGCCCATCGCGCCGTCGGCCTGTTCGAGTCCGTCCTCGCCGTCGCCCTGGTCGCCGCCTTGCTGACCCTGCTGGCCCTGTTCGCCGCGCTGGCCTTTCTCGCCGCGCTGCCCCGGGCCCATGCCGCGCTTGGCCAGTTCTTCCTGCAGTTTCTTCAGCCGGTCGCGCAGACCCTGCTGGTCCTGCTGCAGGTCGCTCATGCTCTGATCGCCCTGCTTGCCGCGCATGCGATCGCGCCGGGAGTCCTGGCCCTGCTTGAAGGTCTTGTCGCGCAGCTGCTGCTGCTTGCGGATCATGTCGCCGAGTTCGTTCAGCGCCTGCTCCATCTCGCTGTCGCCGGACTGGCCGGGCTGCGCCATCTGCAAGTTTTCCAGCATCTGCTGCAACTGCTCCAGCAGTTGCTTGGCCGCGTCCTTGTCGCCCGAGCGCGACATCCGCTCCAGCCGGTCGAGCATGCTCTTGAGATCCTGCTGGCTCAGCATCTTGGTATTGGGATCGAGCGGCCGGGCCAGCTGCTGCGGGTTCTTCTGCATCTGCTCGGCGAGCTGGCGCAGGAAGTTATCCAGCGCGGCGCGCAGATTGTCGGTGAGCTTCTTGATCTCCTCGTCGCTGGCGCCACGCTCCAGCGCCTGCTTCAGCGCCTCCTGCGCCGCGCGAAGCGCCTTGTCGACGTCAGAGATGTTGCCGTCCTCGATGGTGACGGCGAGCGCCCAGATGCTGGCGACGACGTCGCGCATCGCGGCATCGGTACGCGCGGCTTCAAGCTGCCGCGCCACGCTGTAGAGGCCTAGGTAGTGACCGGTTTCCGGCGTGAACAATTCCGGCGCGATCATCAGCGCATCGAGCGCCGCAAAGACCTGCGAATTCTGGTTGGCATCGAGCGCGAGAATCCGTCGCTGTTCGATCAGCGCCCGCGCCAGGGGTTTGGTGAAGAGACGCTCGGGCAAACGCATGTTGAAGGGCTCGCTCTTGCCCTCGTTGCCGGCCTCGTCTTTCGCCGTCAGCGTCAGCGTGACGTCAGCGCCGGCATAGGGATCTTCGCTGAGATCCTTTACCGTCTGGCCGACGCCGTTGCGGGTGCGCGCATTCGGCAGCACCAGCGGAAACGATGGCGGATCAAACAGCGGCCGGGGCTCGGCGGCCTTTTCGGTCGCCTTGGTATTAGTGCCGACCGGCCTGCCGGATTCCGTGGCCTCGCTACGGCGGGCGGCGAACTGGGCACGGGCTTCGGTGACGCCGTAATCATCCTGGAGCTTGTAGGACATCTGCAGCGAGCCGCGAGCCTGACGCTCCGGATCCTTGGCCAGCGAAATGGTCGGCGCCAGGTCAGGCGTCGCCGTGAATTTCCACAGCGGCTGGCCGGCCGGCGCGCGGACATGCGCGGTGCCGTCGCCGGCGACCTTGAAATGCCGTTCGTTGGTGCCCTGGGGCGCGGCTTCGCTCGGCGCGATCTCGGTCACGCCGCCGCCGACCACGACATCGATGGTGCCGCCGCTGGAGCGCACCAGGAGGGTACTGCCGGCGGGAACCGACAACGGTCCGCTATCGGGTCCGCCGGCGTCCTTGTTGGCGGCGGAAAGAATAATTGGCGGTTTGCCGGTATAGACCGGCGGGGTCACCCAGGCGTCGACCCGGACATTGGCCGGCGCCAGCACGCCATTCCAGTCGAACGCCGCGGCGATCCGCATCGCGCGCTCGTCGCCGGCGGCGACATAGGCGGCCACGATCATCACCATGACCAGCGCGCGCAGCGCCCAGGGATCGTGGATCGGCAGCCGCGGTGACGGCAGGCCCGCGCGGATGCGCTTGATCGAGGCCAGCGTGCGCTCGCGCTGTTCGCGCCACAGCGCCTGCGCGATCGGATCCTTGGTGGCGAGCGTGTCGGTCAGCGCGGTCGCCGGGCGATGGCGGATGCCGGTGCCGCGGTCGAGCCGGCCAAGCGCCTCTTCCCGGGTCGGCCAGCGGAAGCGAATGAGCGGATACAGCGCGCCGAGCGTCAGCAGGATGAACAGGGCTACACCGATGGCGCGCGCCACGAACGGCAGCGCCAGCCACAATCCGGCCCAGGACACCACCAGAAACAGTCCGACCACGCTCAAAAGCCGGGCGAGACCCGGCCAGCCCCGCTCCCACGCGATCGCATATTTGGCCCGTTGCAGGGCCTGCGTCAGCTGGAGCCGCGCGACAGCATCCGGCTCGCGCGCGGGCTGTGAGGGGTCGGGTGTGCCACCGTTCAATCAACTCTCCGGGTTTGCCGGCAAATCACCCTAGCACGGCGGCGGCAATGAGGCACCCGCTTCGGGAGGGTTCCCACACCCGGAATTACGCATAACACGAAGGCGTGACTGTGGCCCGCCAAGCCCGTAACGTCCGCCGCCAACCGTAAAAATACGTAAGGAAACGTCATGGACAAGAAGACCTACGAAAAAGGCCTGGAAGTGCGCAAGGCCGTGCTGGGCGAGGCCTATGTCAACAACGCCCTGAAGAACGTCGACGACTTCAACCGCCCGTTTCAGGAAATGCTGACGGAATATTGCTGGGGCGCGGTGTGGGGCCGCGACGAGCTGCCGCGCAAGACCCGCAGCATGCTCAACCTCGCCATGATTTCAATTCTCAACCGGCCGCACGAATTGCGCACCCACATCAAGGGCGCGCTGACCAATGGCGTTACGCGGGACGAGATCCGCGAGATCTTCATGCAGGTCGCGATCTATGCCGGCGCCCCGGCGGGTGTCGACAGCTTTCGTATCGCCCGCGAAGTATTCGCTGAACTCGACAAGGCTTGAGGCATATCACCATGGAAATCGGATTCATCGGCCTCGGAAAAATGGGTTTTCCGATGGCGCGCCGCCTGATCGAGGCCAAGCATCAGCTCACCGTGTTCGACACGCGCAAGGAGGCGGTGGATAAACTGACGGCGCTCGGCGCGCAGGCGGCCTCTTCGCCGAAGGACATCGCCGACCGCTGCGAGACCGTGATGGCGAGCCTGCCCTCGCTGCAGGCTTCGCTCGAGGTCGCGACCGGCGCCGGCGGCGTGATCGAGGGCAAGCGCGTCAAGCGCTTCATCGATCTCTCCACCGTCGGCTCGCACATGGCCGTGAAGATTCACGGCCTGCTGGCGAAGAAAAACATCGTGCAACTCGACAGCCCCGTCAGTGGCGGTGTCGGCGGCGCCGAAAAGGGCACGCTGGCGGTGATGGTCTCCGGCCCGCGCGCGGATTTCGAGACGGCAAAACCCGCGCTCGACGTCATCGGAAAGGTGTTCTTCATCGGCGAAAAGCCCGGCTCGGCACAGACTATGAAGCTCGCCAACAATTTCCTGTCGGCGACCGCGATGGTGGCGACGTCGGAAGCCGTGGTGATGGGCGTCAAGTCGGGGCTCGATCCCAGCGTGATGATCGACGTCATCAACTCGGGTTCAGGTCTCAATACCGCCAGCCGCGACAAGTTTCCGCGCTCGGTGCTGCCGCGCAGTTTCGATTTCGGCTTCGCCACCGGCTTGATGGTGAAGGACGTCCGGCTCGCGCTCGATGAAATGAAATCGCTGGGGCTGTCGATGGAAGTCGCCGAGGCCGTCGGCCGGCTCTGGGAAGTCGTGATCCGCGACCAGGGCGCGGAAAGCGATTTTACCGAAGCGATAAAGCCGATCGAGAAGGCGGCCGGAGTCGTGGTCGGCGGCGCCAAGGGCAGCGCAACGGGGAAGTAACGCTTCTTCGTCTCGGCCTTTGTGTGCAATTGCGCACATCGGGAGCCGGGATACATGCTCCGTCGCCGGAGACGCTAACAATAAAAGTCATGGAGGATGTGACAACTGCCCGTCGATTTGGTAAGGTTGCATATTTCAAATATTGCGATCCCAAGATGAATTTGTGGAGTGGAGGTTTTCAATGGACGACCACACTGCGTCACCCCTGATCGAGCCGACAACGGACAAAGCTGGCCCCTGCGGCATAACATTCCGCCTCTGCGATCTTGTGGAAGGCAAGAAGGATAAGCTGGGCCACGTAGTCCAGGAGATTTTGTGGATCGGGCAACGTTACGCGATCTACTGTTCCAAGACGGGCATGCATGTTCAATTTTCAGACCTCACCGACGAAGAGGCTGAACAGCGGTCACGATTTACAGAGATATCGCCTGAAATTTGTGAGCTTCGTTACCTTACCCCACAAATGCATTCGACAAGGAAATTCGGGTTCAATCGCAACCGCCCGTCGCTCTATGACCACAACATCGCACAGGCCATGATGCTGGTCATGGAAAAGAAGGTCGAGGACGGAAAGCAACTCGCACGACAAACGTTGAAGATGGCCGTACAGCGCGTCACGAATGACAACACGGTACGATATCTTAGAGCCGCCGTGGTCTTTGGGATGGTGGCGGTAGCCGTTTGCTGCGCGATGATTTATTTTCGGCATCCCTCGACACCCGAACTACAAAACTTGGTTGTCGGCGCAATGTCCGGCACCATCGGGGCCATGCTTTCGGTGGCAAGTCGCTTGCAGGCGTTCGAGCTTCAACCGTGCAACCAGTCCAATATGAATTATTGGATGAGTTTCACCCGCATTGCCATTGGGCTCGTCGCTGGATCCATTCTGCTGCTTTTGAGCCACACGGTCTTCAGTGAAGCCATGCGGAATGTCGTCATGGGAAAGGATGGGGATTGGCAAGGAATAGTGGTTCTCGGCCTTATTGGAGGCTTCGCAGAGCGGCTTGTCCCCAATCTGCTACAGCGGACGGCTGACAAGATCGAAGCCCCGGCTCCGGCGGGCACGCCGGTGCAGGCTGTCAGGCAGGGCGCAACGACACAGCAGAATACAACCAGCCCGCATCCCGCGGCGTGATCGTACGTCCCGCGGGATTGTTGGAACGATCAGCTCACAGCCAGGGCGCCGCACTTGCGGCACAGCGCAACATCCGCGCCCGTTCGATCAAAGGTCTTGTCTGACCTGCAATACGATTCGCCCCATCACACTGCGGTTTGCAACCAGGCTCATTGCCTCGCCGGCACGCTGCAGCGGAAGCACCCGGTCAACCCTTGGGCGGAGCTTGCCCTCACTGACCCATGCCATGATGGCCTCCGCCGCTCGAGCGGCGTCGTCCGGCTGGCGCTCCATCCAGGCGCCCACGAAGACGCCGACCACCGAATAGTTCTTCAGCAACGGCAGGTTCATCGGCAGCGATGGAATTTCGCCGCTGGTAAATCCGATCGGCAGCAGCCGGCCGTTCCAGCCCATTAGCCGCGCCAGCGTGCCGAACTGCGCGCCGCCGACATTGTCGACGCAGACGTCGAGGCCGCGCTTTCCGGCGAAGGCCTTCACGCGCTCATGCACATCTTCGCATGAATGGTCGATGACTTCGGCGGCCCCATGGGTGCTAACCATGGTCGCCTTTTTCGCACTGCCGACGACGGCGATCACCCGTGCGCCGATCAGATGCGCGATCTCGACGCAGGCGAGACCAACGCCGCCGGCCGCTCCCGTCACCAGCACCGTCTCGCCGGCTTGCAGCCGCGAACGTTCGATCAATGCATAATACGCTGTGAGATAGGTGTTGAGGACGGTCGAGCCCACCGCGAAATCGACGTTATCCGGCAGCAATGCGACGCTGCTCTCCCTGGCGACCATACGCTCGGAGAATGCACCGAACCAGTTGCCGCAACAGACCCGATCGCCGGGCTTGAATCGCGTGACGTTGTCGCCGCAGGCCAGCACGATACCGGCGGCGTCGGTGCCCGGCACATAGGGCAGCGGCGGCCGTAGCTGATAGAGGCCTGTGGTCATCAGATAGTCCATGTAGCTGACGGACGCGGCATGGACATCGACGAGAACTTCATTCGGTGCCGGACGCGGATCGCTGGCGTCAGCGAAGCTCAGCGCGTCGACGCCTCTAAAGTCGTTGCAAAGAATCGCGCGCATCTCAGCCTCCGTTGCTTGTCTTTGAGACAACGGAGCTGCCGCCGAACAGGCGCGGCAGCAGCATCGGCACGCGTTGGCGATAGCGCTCGTAGCTCACGCCAAACTCTGCAACCAGGTCCCTTTCCTCGAGCCTGACGCCGACGAGGATGTAGGCGGTGGACATGACGGCGAACAACAGATGCCCGGCCGTCATGTGCGGCGTCGCCCAGAAGGCGAGCAGAAGACCTGACATCAGCGGGTGACGCACCAAACGAAAGAGCAGCGGCGTCTTGAATACCTGGATGCGCTCGGCGGCGCCGCGCAGGGCATCGATGACCTGGCGCAATCCGAACAGCTCGAAATGGTCGATCTGGAAGGTCGAAGTCAGCGCGATCACCCAGCCAGCCCAGAACATCGCCGTGAGCAGGGTGGCCGGCCAGCCCTCGACGGACCAGATCGTCGTGGCGATCGGCCGCCACTGCCAGAAGATCAGGATCTGCAGCAGGCTCGAGATCAACACATAGGTGCTGCGTTCGCAGGATTTCGGGATGATACGCGTCCACCAGCGTTTGAAGCTCGGGCGCGCCATCACGCTGTGCTGGGCCGCGAACAGGCCGAGCAGGATCGCATCGATCAGGATCGCCTGCGCGACCCCGCCTTCGGGTCCGCTATCGATCGTCTTCGGGACGAGGAAATCGCCGAGAAAGCCCGGCGTATAGGCAAACGAAGCAGAGAAGATGAGGTAGCTCGCAAGGCCGTAGATGACGGCGGCGACGCGTCCGGTCATGACGTTTCTCCAGGAGGTGACGGTGCATTGCCATCGGTGCTAGCATCGCAGCGTCCCCTCAGCGTCCCTTCAGCGTCCCTGGGGCGACGCCAGCGTCCCCGGGCGCTGTGGCGTCCCCGGGCGCCATTACCAAAGATCGCATCGCCATGGCTTCGTTGAGCGTCCGGACGCTCGGGTTCCCGGAACTTCATTTTGACAGCCGCCTGTGCCCGTTGCCGTTGCGCAAGGGCCTTGCGCTGCTGGTCTATCTGGCTGAAGCGAACGGTCCGGTCGGACGCGATGCGATTGCGACCATGTTGTGGCCGGAGAGCCCCGCTGACGTAGTGAGGGCACGGCTGCGCCGGCTTTTGCATCGGCTTCAGCTCGCGCTCGGCGATGTCCTCGCACCCGACCGGTCCACGGTCCGGTTTTCCGCGGCGATCGATCTGGACATCGATTCACGCCGGTTCGAGGAGGCTTGTGACCGCGGCGAGTTCGAGCGCGCCTGCGGCCTCTATCAAGCCGACTTCCTCGACGGCTTCTCGCCCGGCGACTGTCCGCAATTCGACGAATGGGCGTTCTTTCGAGGGAAGCCTTGCGCGGTCGCGCGATCCAGGCGCTCGAGCGGGTGGTGCAGGAGAAGCATGCGGCGGCAGATTACGCATCCGCAGCCGCGCATGCCGGCCGTCTGGTGGCGCTCGACCCGCTCAGCGAAATCTATGCCCGCCACCTCATCCGCAATCTCCTCCTGGGCGGCGATCGGACCACAGCCGAGCGCCAGCTCAACGCGCTGACAGAGCGTTTGCGCGACGAACTCGACGTGGCGCCGGAGGCCGAGACGATGGCGCTGCTCGAGGCCGGCGCCGAGGAGCCGCCGCCGACGCAATATGTCAGCGGCGACGGCGTGCATCTCGCGTTCCAGACCTATGGCAGCGGGCGCACCGACATTCTGCTGCTGACCGGCTTCGTGTCCCATGTCGAACGGGTGTGGGAAGACGCAAGGTGCCGGGGATTTTTGTCCTCGATTGCGGCGATGGGACGTCTGATCCTGTTCGATCGCCGTGGCGTCGGCCTGTCCGACCGGGTCGGGTTCAGCCCCAGCGTGGAGGCAACGGCGCATGACATCCGCACCGTACTCGATGCCACAGGCTCGCGCCGGGTCGTATTGTTCGGCGCCTCCGAAGGTGGACCGGCTTGCATCAGGTTCGCGGCCGATCATCCCGACCGGGTCGCCGGGCTGATCCTGTTTGCATCGCTCGCAAAGGGAAGTGCTGCACCCGACTATCCGCATGCGTTGCACGCCGATCAGTATACAGCGTGGCTGCAGCAGATGGCTTCGGCCTGGGGCGGCCCTGCCGGCATCGAGGCGTTCGCGCCGAGCCTCGTCGCCGATGCCAAAGCGAGAACCTGGTGGGCCGGCCTGCTTCGCGCGGCTTCAAGCCCGGGCGCACTCAGGGGTGTGCTGGAAGTCCTTGCGCGATACGGATGTGCGGCATCTCCTGGGTCGGGTTGCCGTTCCGACGCTGGTGCTTCACCGCCGCGGCGACCGCGCCGTTCGCATCGGCGCCGGCAGATATCTCGCGGACCATATCCCGCAGGCGCGATTCATCGAGCTCGATGGCGCCGATCACTGGGCCTTCGCCGGCGATCAGCAAGCGGTGCTTGAGAGCATCAGGCCGTTCGTCGCCAGTCTTGCCGGGTAATGGCGGCAGGCGCTGCGATCAGCTCACAGCCACGGCGCCGGACGATCCATTGCGATCAGCTCCTCGACCTCGATGCGAGGCCGCACCACGGCGTATTGATCGTCCTTGACCAGCACTTCCGGTATCAGTGCGCGGGTGTTGTAGCTGCCCGACTGCACCGCGCCGTAAGCGCCGGCGGTCATGATCGCGATCAAATCGCCGGCCTTCGGCTCCGGCATGTTGCGATCGAGCGCGAGATAGTCGCCGGTCTCGCAGACCGGGCCGACGACGTCGGCCGTGATCATGCGCGCGCCGGGAGCCGCCTCGCGCACCGGCAAGATATCGTGATGCGCTTCGTACAGCGTCGGGCGGATCAGATCGTTCATCGCGGCATCGATGATGACGAAATTCTTGGCCTCGCCGGGTTTTACATAGATCACGCGCGCGACGAGAATGCCGGCATTGCCGACGATCATCCGGCCGGGCTCGAACATCAGCGTGCAGCCGAGATTATGCGTCACCCGCTTGACCATCGCGGCATAGGCTGACGGCAGCGGCGGCGCTTCGCGGTCCATGTGATAGGGAATGCCGAGCCCGCCGCCAAAATCGATGTGATCGATGGTGTGACCGTCCGCGCGCAGCGTGTGGACGAAATCGGAAAGAATCCGGAACGCGGTTTCCATCTTGCTGAGATCGGTGATCTGGCTGCCGATATGCATATCGGTGCCGGTGACCTTGATCCCGGGCAGCGCAGCGGCACGCGCATAGACCGCGCGGGCGCGCGCGATGGGAACGCCGAACTTGTTCTCGGACTTGCCGGTCGCGATCTTGGCGTGGGTGCCCGCATCGACGTCGGGATTGACCCGCACCGAAATCCGCGCGGTCTTGCCGGTCTCGACCGCGAGTTTGGACAGCAGTTCGAGCTCAGGCTCGGACTCGACGTTGATGCAGAGAATGTCTGACGCCAGAGCCGCGCGCAGCTCGGTCTCGGTCTTGCCAACGCCCGAGAACAGGATCTTGCCCGGTGGAATCCCCGCCGCCAGCGCCCGCTTCAACTCGCCGCCGGAGACCACGTCGGCGCCGGCGCCAAGCTTCGCCAGCGTGCGCAGCACCGACTGGTTGGAATTGGCCTTCATGGCGTAGCAGACCAGCGTCTTCTCGCCGGCAAAGGCCTCGGTGAAAACCCGGTAGTGGCGCTCCAGCGTCGCCGTCGAATAGCAGTAGAACGGAGTCCCCACGGCATCCGCGAGATCGGACAGATTGACCGCCTCGGCGTGCAGCACGCCGTTGCGATAGTCGAAGTGATTCATGGTGAGCTCAGTTGCCCAGCAGCGGATCGAGAACGAACGGTTTCTTGCGGCCCTTGGACGCCACAGGACCCGCCTCGGACCCGTAGGTCGAGTTGAAGACGCCGGGCTGCGCGGCGCGCTCGGCCTCGGTATCCGCGGTCGCGGGCGCGGCCGACAGCGGCGGCGCGTTCGGCGGCAAATCGAGGCCGGCCTTGCGTCCGCAGCCGCCCAATGCGAGCGCGGCAACGCTCAGCAGGATGATGGCCCATCCCGATGATGTCGGGCGGTAGTTACTGATCACGACGAAATCCCCGCTAGAGCGTGATGACGAGCCGTCATCCCGCTCTGACTTTTTCTATTTGAGCATGATCTTGTCGGAAAACCGGTCCCCACTTTTCCGGATCATGCTCCACGCGACCGCACCATACAAAGATTGGCCCAGTCTGGCGAGACCCGATGGCTGTTGGATAACCATGAAATTGCAGCGAAATTTTTTCCGTCAGCCCAATTTTCGCTCTTTTTCCAGCCGCTTCAGCCAGGCTTTCGCCTGTGCGGTCACGTTCTTCGGCGCGGTGCCGCCATAGCTGGTGCGGCTTTTGACGGAGGCTTCCACCGAAAGCACGCGCAGCGCCTCGGCCGTAATCTTCGGCTCGACCTCCTGCATCGCCTTCAGCGGCAGCTCGTGCAACGCCACGCTTTGCTTCGACGCCAGGCCGACGATGCGCCCGGTGACATGGTGGGCATCGCGGAACGGCATTTTCAGCGTCCGCACCAGCCAGTCGGCCAGATCTGTGGCGGTGGCATAGCCCTCGCCCGCGGCGGCCTTCATCCGCGCTTCGTCCGGCACGAGGTCGATCACCATGCCGGTCATCGCCCGGACGCCAGCGACAGCGCGCCGAACGCTTCCATCGCGCCCTGCTTGTCCTCCTGCATGTCCTTTTGATAGGCGAGCGGCAGCCCCTTCATCACGATCAGAAGCCCGGTCAGCGCGCCGATCACCCGGCCGGTCTTGGCGCGCACCAGTTCGGCGGCGTCCGGATTGCGCTTTTGCGGCATGATCGAGGAGCCAGTGGTGAACTTGTCGGAAAGCCGCACCAGGCCCACCAGCGGCGAGGTCCAGATCACGATCTCCTCTGCGAAGCGCGACATGTGCACGGCAGCGATCGAAGCGGCCGACAGGGTTTCGAGCACGAAGTCGCGGTCCGAAACCGCATCGAGCGAATTGGCCATCGGCCGGTCGAAGCCGAGGGCTTTTGCAGTCGCCGCGCGGTCGATCGGAAACGAGGTTCCGGCCAGCGCGGCGGCGCCGAGCGGCAATTCGTTCAGGCGCTTGCGGGCATCGGCAAAGCGGCCGCGGTCGCGCGCCGCCATCTCGACATAGGCGAGCAGATGATGGCCGAAGGTGACAGGCTGCGCGGTCTGCAGATGGGTAAAACCCGGCATGACGGTGCCGGCATGTTCCAGCGCCCGTTCTACCAGCGCATGCTGGAACGCGGCCAATGCAGCATCCGTCTCGTCGATGGTGTCGCGCACGAACAGCCGGAAATCGGTCGCCACCTGGTCGTTGCGCGAACGCGCGGTGTGCAACCGTCCGGCGGCGGGCCCGATCAGGTCGGTCAACCGGCTCTCGACGTTCATATGGATGTCTTCGAGCGCGCGCTTGAACTCGAACGATCCGCTGCCGATTTCTGACAAAATCGTGTCTAGACCCTTGCCGATATTTTTCGCATCACTCGCGGTGATAATGCCTTGCGCGGACAGCATCGCGGCGTGGGCCTTGGACGCGGCGATGTCCTGGGCATAAAGGTGACGGTCAACGTCGATCGAGACGTTGATTTCCTCCATGATGGCGTCGGGACGCTCGGTGAACCGGCCGCCCCACATCTTGTTGCTCATGACTTCTCAAGCCCTGTCATCTAAAGCAGCCTTGCCATTTATCGTCGAGACCAACGAAACGCGGTGGCGGCCTCAATCGTAATATCAGCACTGCATAGCCGTATCTGACACAGGATGACAAACGATATGCCCGAAATGCCCACCCCTCGCCCGGCCGTGACGCGCCGGATCCCGCTCGCCATCGGCGCGGTCGTGGCAGGCGGGCTGATCGGCTTTGCCGCCGTTTACGGGTTCGGCGCCTTCAAGCGTGGCCCGGGGGGCGATTCCGCCTGCAAGGGGGCGGTCGATCTGGCCCGCACGATCGCACCCTTGGCGCATGGCGAGGTCGCCGCGCTGACCATGGCGACAACCCCGCTGCGGCTGCCGGATCTGGCCTTCGAGGATGCCGACGGCAAGGCCCGAAAACTCTCGGACTGGCGCGGCAAGACGGTGCTGGTGAACCTGTGGGCGACCTGGTGCGTGCCCTGCCGCAAGGAGATGCCGGCGCTGGACAGCCTGCAGACCAAACTCGGCGGCAAGGATTTCGAGGTGGTCGCGATCAACATCGACACCCGCGATGCCGAAAAGCCGAAAAACTTCCTGAAAGACGGCAACCTGACCAGGCTCAGCTATTTCAGCGACAAAAATGCCAAGGTTTTTCAGGATCTTAAGAACATCGGCAAGGCCCTGGGCATGCCGACCTCGGTGCTGGTGGACGGCCAGGGCTGCGAGATCGCCAACATTGCCGGTCCGGCCGAATGGGCCAGCGACGACGCCATCAAGCTGATCAAGGCTGCCGTGCAGCCGGGCCAGGCGGGGTTTTAATTGGGCAGTCCCGGGCTTCATCCTTCGAGACGCATCGCTTTGCGATGCTCATCAGAATGAGGTCCCAGACCCTGATGGCGAGGAGCGCGTCTTCGCGGGTCTCGAGACGTGAGGCCGGATCTTCGTGATTTTAGGCCGTAATATTGAGGTTGCCGCCGACGCCCGCGCCGAGATTGGCGGTGGAAGGCGTGCCCAGCAGGGTCTGGACCGCGAATTTCTCGGCGTCGTTGTTGGATTTAATGATCGAGGTCGCAACCTGCATCTGCGTATTGCCCGCCTGCATGGCGAGCGCACTCGAAACCATAGCCATCATGTCCATACGCAGCACTCCTCGTCGCCGAGGACCCTAGCCGACGGTGGTTAACGAATTCTGGAGGCGGAGGTCCGTAGGGTGGGTGGAGCGCAGCGATACCCACCGTCACGCGAGCGGTATTGATGGGTATCGCTTCGCTCCACCCATCCTACGGCAGCGAGGTTTACCTTGTCGGAACCGGTTTGTCGCCGCGGTAGTCGTAGAAGCCGCGCTGGGTCTTGCGGCCGAGCCAGCCGGCCTCGACGTATTTCACCAGCAGCGGGCACGGCCGGTACTTGGAATCCGCCAGCCCCTCATGCAGCACCTGCATGATCGACAGACAGGTATCGAGCCCGATGAAATCGGCCAGTTCCAGCGGTCCCATCGGATGGTGGGCGCCGAGCTTCATTGCCGCGTCGATCGCCTCGACGTTGCCGACGCCTTCATAGAGCGTGTAGATCGCCTCGTTGATCATCGGCAGCAGGATGCGGTTGACGATGAAGGCCGGAAAATCCTCTGACACCGCGATCTGCTTGCCGAGCTTGGCGACGAATGCTTTTGCGGTTTCGAAGGTCTCGTCATCGGTGGCGATGCCGCGGATCAGTTCGACCAGCTCCATCAGCGGCACCGGATTCATGAAGTGAATGCCGATGAAGCGCTCGGGACGGTCGGTCGAGGCGGCGAGCCGCGTGATCGAGATCGACGAGGTGTTGGAGGCGACGATCGCTTCCGGCTTCAGCACCGCGCAGACGTCGTGGAAGATCTTGCGCTTGATTTCTTCCTTTTCGACCGCGGTCTCGATCACGAGATCGCAGTCCGCCAAGCCGTCAATGGTCTCGGCGGAGACGATCCGGTCCAGCGCCTGCTTGCGCGCGTCCTCGGTGATGATCTTCTTCACGACCTGGCGCGACAGATTGCCGTTGATGGTCGCCATCGCCGATTTCAGCCGGTCGGCGGACAAATCGTTCAGCACCACATGGTAACCGGCGAGCGCCGCCACATGCGCAATGCCGTTGCCCATCTGGCCCGAGCCGATCACGCCGACCTTCTTGATTGTCACCGCCATCTTGTCATCCACCGGAACGGCGCGCATCGCGCCCGTTCATATCTGAACCCGGATTCTGAACCTATCAGAGTCGCGGCTTCAGTCCCACATTTGGCAAGTTTTCTTCACGCAAAGTCGGTATCCGCTTCGCTTGAAAACGCCTTCTCCAGCGCATGATCCTTCGGAAAACCGGTATCCACTTTTCCGGATCATGCTCAATAAACACCGGCCGGACATTTTATGTCCGGCCGGTCGCCTGTCTTACTTGCCGAGCTTGCCGAGTTCCTCGGTCAGCTCGGGAACCGCCTGGTAGAGGTCCGCGACCAGGCCGTAATCGGCGACCTGGAAAATCGGCGCGTCCTCATCCTTGTTGATCGCGACGATCACCTTGGAATCCTTCATGCCCGCCAGATGCTGGATCGCGCCGGAGATGCCGATCGCGATGTACAGTTCCGGCGCCACCACCTTGCCGGTCTGGCCGACCTGCCAGTCGTTCGGCGCGTAGCCGGCATCGACCGCGGCGCGCGAGGCGCCGACACCGGCGCCGAGCTTGTCGGCGAGCGGCTCGATATACTTGGCGAAATTCTCGCGGCTCTGCATGGCGCGGCCGCCGGAGACGATGATCCTGGCCGAGGTCAGTTCGGGACGGTCGCTCTTGGCGACTTCCTCGCCGACGAAGCTGGAGAGGCCGGGATCGGCCGCCGCTGCGGCATTTTCCACCGACGCGCTGCCGCCGTCACCGGCCGCGGCAAAGGTCGAGGTCCGCACCGTGATGACCTTCTTGGCGTCTTTCGACTTCACGGTCTGGATCGCGTTGCCGGCATAGATCGGCCGCTCGAAAGTATCGGGCGCAACCACCTTGATGATCTCGGACACCTGCATGACGTCGAGCAGAGCGGCGACGCGCGGCATCACGTTCTTGAAGCGCGAGGTCGCGGGCGCGACGAAGGCGTCATAGCCCGGCGCCAGCGCCACGATCAGCGCGGCGAGCGGCTCGGCGAGATCGTGGGCATACAGCGGGCCGTCGGCAAGCAGCACCTTCTTGACGCCGGCAAGCTTGGCCGCGGCATCGGCCGCACCCTTGGCGTTTTCACCGGCGACCAGCACGTGGACGTCGGCGCCAAGTGCCGCAGCCGCGGTCAGCGCCTTGTTGGTGGAGTCCTTGATCGACGCATTGTCGTGTTCGGCAATCAACAGCGTAGTCATCAGAGAACCCCGGCTTCGGTCTTGAGCTTCGAAATCAGTTCGGCGACGTCCTTGACCTTGACGCCTCCCTTGCGGCCGGGCGGTTCGGATGTCTTGAGCACTTCGAGATGCGGCGTCAGATCGACGCCGTAATCGGCCGCGCTCTTGTCGGCGATCGGCTTCTTCTTCGCCTTCATGATGTTGGGCAGGCTCGCGTAGCGCGGCTCGTTCAATCGCAAGTCCGTCGTCACGATCGACGGCCCCTTCAGTTTCACGGTCTGCAGGCCGCCGTCGACTTCACGGGTCACCTTGAAATCGGCGCCGTCGACTTCGAGCTTGGAGGCAAAGGTGGCCTGCGACCAGCCGAGCAGGGCTGCCAGCATCTGGCCGGTCTGGTTGCTGTCGTCGTCGATCGCCTGCTTGCCGAGAATGATCAGCCCGGGCTTCTCTTCGTCGGCGATGGCTTTCAGAATCTTCGCGACCGCCAGCGGTTCGACATTGCCTTCGGCCTTGACCAGGATGCCGCGGTCGGCGCCCATCGCCAGACCGGTGCGGATGGTTTCCGAGGCCTGCGCCGGGCCGATCGACACCACGACCACCTCGGTCGCCTTGCCGGCTTCCCTCAGCCGCAGGGCTTCCTCGACGGCGATTTCGTCGAACGGATTCATCGACATCTTGACGTTGGCGAGTTCCACGCCCGTTCCATCGCTCTTGACGCGGACCTTGACGTTGTAATCGACCACCCGCTTTACCGGCACAAGAACCTTCATGATCCTCTTTCGCTTGAATTCTGGATTTGATTGGCTTGGGCGCGGAACCTAAAGGTCCCGCTATCGGCGGTCAACGCGCGAAAGCCAAAAATCGCCCCAGGAAGAGGTCAGGAAGACCTCAAGAATGCCCCCGGGAATGCCTCGGGAAACGGCCGGGCGAATGCCCGGTTTAACGGTTCTGGCCGGGCACCCACAACACGTCTCCGGCCCCATTGTCGTTGACGGCGCGACTGGCCACGAACAGGAAGTCCGACAGCCGGTTCATGTATTGAATGGCAGCCTCGCTGACCGGCTCTTCGGGATTGGCGGCGAGTTCCACGATGATCCGTTCCGCCCGGCGACATATGGTGCGGGCGAGGTGCAGGTATGCCGCGGCGGGGGTGCCGCCCGGCAAAATAAAGGACGTCAGGGGCGAAAGCTTTGCGTTCAGGCTGTCGATGTCACGCTCCAACCGCTCGACCTGGCTCGCCAGCACCCGCAGCCGTTCCGCCTTGCCGTCGCGCTGGGGCACCGCGAGATCGGCGCCGAGATCGAACAGATCGTTCTGGATCAGGCCCAGCATCTTATCGAGCGCGGGCGCCTCGGCCAGATGGAGCCGCACCACGCCGATGGCGGCATTGGTCTCGTCCACGGTGCCGTAGGCGGCGATCCGCAGATCGTATTTCGGCCGCCGTTCACCGCTGCCGAGCGCGGTGGTGCCGTCGTCGCCGGTCTTCGTATAGATGCGGTTGAGCACAACCATCAGCCGGTTCCCTTATTTGCCCATCGCCCAGACGGCGATCATGGTGATGACGATGGCGACGAACTGCAGCAACACCCGCAGCCGCATCAGCTGCTGCGAACGGTTCGGCGAACCGCCCCGCATCATGTTGATGAGGCCCAGCAGCAGAACGATTGCAACGGCAGCGACCGCGACGGGAAGGATAATCGAACTCAGAAAGGATGCCATTGGGGCTACATAACACCGCAGCCGACCAACTGCCACACGTTCACAAAGGGCTTAACGATCCGCACGCAAGGCTTAACGATCTGGCTTTTAAGCCAATAATATCAGAAGCTAGGCCTGTCAGCGGTTCGAACCGTCAGTGCCAGACCCAAGGTGGGATGTGAGGCAGATCAGTTACGTCTACCATGTCGTGATGGACGCGTTTTACACGTTCCTCGCCGATGACGGCTGGGCGATCGCCAGCCATATCGCGCTGTCGACGCTGATGGCGCTGTTTCCGTTCCTGATCGTGCTGACCGCGCTGGCGGGCTTTTTCGGCTCCAAGGAGCTGGCGGATCAGGCCGCCCAGTCGTTGCTGCAGGTGTGGCCGCAACAGGTCGCCGATTCGCTGTCGGGCGAAATCCACGACGTGCTGACCACGACGCGCAGCGACGTGCTGACCATCGGCGTGGTGCTCGCGGTCTACTTTGCCTCCAATGGCGTCGAGGCCCTGCGGGTGGCGCTCAACCGCGCCTATTCCGTGATCGAGCCGCGGCGCTGGTACTGGCTGCGGCTGGAATCGATCGGCTACACGCTGGTCGCGGCCTTCACGGCGCTGGCGATGGCGTTCCTGATCGTGCTGTTTCCGTTGTTCGTCGAAGCGGCGCGGCGGCATATTCCGCTGGTCGTCGAAACCAACGAGCACTTCCTCAACGTCACCCGCTACAGCATCACCATCGCGGCGCTGGTGGTGGCGCTGTTCATCCTGCACGCCTGGCTGCCGGCGGGACGACGGGGTTTTCTGCAGATCCTGCCCGGCATCATCTTCACCATGGTGGCGTCGCTGCTGTCGGGCATCGTGTTCGGCCAGTATCTGGCGCGCTTCGCCAACAATTACGTCACGATGTATGCCGGCCTCGCATCGGTGATCATCGCGCTGGTGTTCCTGTATTTCATCGCCGCGATCTTCGTCTATGGCGGCGAACTGAATGCCGCGATCATCAAGTCGCGGCTGCCCCACGGCGTGTCGCTTCAAGCAGCGCAGTCGCTAGCGCACGCGGAGACACAGGCTTGACCAGGAAGGCGTCGGCGCCGGCATCGCGCGACGCCGCCTCGTCCTCGCCGCGGCCGGATACGCCGATGATCGCGATGCGGCCGGCCGGCGGCGCCAGCGCGCGTATCCGCCGGATCGCCTCGATGCCGTCGATGCCCGGCAGCACCATGTCCATCAGCACCGCGTCGAACGCGCCCTGCGCGATCCGCTCGGGCGCGGCTTCGCCGAGGCCGATGAATTCGGCCTGATGACCGAGTTCGGTCAGGATGGCGTTGAGCACGACGCGGCCGAACGGATTGTCCTCGACGCTGAGCAGTTTGCAACGGGCGCTGGGCGCCGATCGATACTCTCACCATCGGCGCCGCCGGCGACTGTCCTGGAGGCCGCGCGCGCGTCAGCGTCACCGCCAGCGTGAAGGTGGTGCCGCCGCCGCGCCGCGACGCGATCATGACGTCGCCGCCCATCGCGCGCGCGATCTGCTTGACCGACGCCAGCCCAAGCCCGGCGCCGCCGAAGCGCGAAGCAATCGAGACATTGGCCTGCGTGAACGGCCGGAACAGCCGCTTGATTTCGTTGAGCGTGAGACCGATGCCGCTGTCCGATATCGCAAAGGCAATACCGGCCTTGCCCGCGGCAGCCCGCAGCGGCGTCGCCGTCAGCGTGATTTCGCCCTGCTCGGTGAATTTCGCCGCATTGTCGATCAGGTTTTCCAGCGCTGCGCGCAGGCGCACGGGATCGCCGATCACGAATGCCGGCAGTTTTTCGGAAATATCGACCGACCATTGCAGCCCCTTGGCCGCCGCCCGTCCCGCCAGCGAATCGCCGGCGCGCGCGCCAGCGCCCGCAGGTCGAACAGGTCCTGCCGCATCCCGGCATGCGCGCCACGACTGCGCGCCGCATCGACAAACAGCGTCGCCAGGCTCGCCAGATGTTCGGCGCCGGCCTTGATGGTGTCGACCCAGCGCCGTTCGCGTTCGTCGAGGTCGGACGTCGCCAGCAGGTTGCTGATGGCGAGAATTCCGGTCAGCGGGGTGCGAACCTCATGGGCGAACGCCGCCAGCGCCGCTTCGACCACGGCCGGTCCGGCATGCCGCCGCCCGCTTGCCGCGCTTTTTGACCGGCCGCTTCTTGACGGAAGGCTTCCGGGCACGCGGCTTCGGCTGGCCGCTTTTTGGCCGGCTTCGTTGAACGCCGCACGCGTGGTTTCGCCGCCATGGTCCCCTTATCCCCGTGAGGCCAGCATGCCATGTCACGGCGGCGGGAGTCACGGGCGGGATTGAGTTGTACGCAGCCGGAAAACTACGGCAGTCGCACCAGTTGCCGGATATCCGCCGGGGTTGCTCCCGCCGCGCGCAATTCGCGCAAAGCCGTGGCCGCGGTCGATTTCGACAGCTTTGCCCCGGCGGCGTCCGCATCAGCCGATGATGCCGGTAGGCCGGCTCGGGAAGCCCAAGCAGCGATTGCAGCAGGCGATGCACGCTGGTCGACCAGAACAGGTCCTCGCCCCGCACCACATCGGTGACGCCCTGCAAGGCGTCGTCGATCACGACGGACAGATGGTAGCTGGTCGGCGTCTCCTTGCGCGCCAGGATCACGTCGCCCCACGCCTCCGGGCGGGCGGTCACGGCCCCGCGCTCGCCGTCGGGGCCTTCGCCTTGCTCGGTCCAGCCGAGATTTTTTGCGACCGCGCGGGCCGCTCGCCATATCGAGCCGCAGCGCATACGGCGCGCCTTGCACGATCAACCGCTGGCGTTCGTCGGGCGCGAGCGATTTGGCAACACCCGGATACAGCGGCGCCCCGTCGGGATCGCGCGGCCACGACGCCACCCTTTCGTTTTCCGCGACGAGGCGCGCAATTTCGGTACGGCTCTCGAAACTCGGATAGATCAGGCCGCGCGCCGACAGTTTTTCAACCGCGTCACGATAACCTGCAAAATGTTCGGACTGCCGCCGCACCGGCGTTTCCCAGCTGATCCCGAGCCAGGCGAGGTCCTCGTAGATCGCGGCCTCGAATTCCGGCCGGCACCGCGTCGCGTCGATATCCTCGATCCGCAGCAGGAATTTTCCGCCGGTCTCGCGCACAAGGTCGAAGTTCAACAGCGCCGAAAAAGCGTGGCCGAGATGGAGATAGCCGTTCGGGCTCGGCGCAAATCGAAAGACAGGTGGCGGCATCTGGCAACACTCGTCGCGGAACGAGAACTCTGTTACGATAGGAGATGGATGGCCGGGTCAAGCCCGGCCATGACGAGGAAGAGAAATGACCATCCACCTCCACACCCAGTCCGATCTCGAAGACGCCATCCGCGCACTGGTCGTGCAGGACAAGCGGCTGAAGCCGATCCTCGAACTCACGGGCATGCCGGCGTTGCGGCAGCGCGAGCCCGGATTTGCGGGCTTGGCGCATATCGTCTGCGGTCAGCAGGTCTCCACCGCCAGCGCGGCGGCGATCTGGGGCCGGCTGTCGGCGGCGTTCGATCCGTTCGATCATGACGCCATCCGCAAGGCCCGCACCGACCGCCTCGGCCGGTTGGGCCTGTCCGGCGCCAAGATCAAGACGCTGAAGAACATCGCGCGCGAACTCAACGCCGAGCGGCTGAACCTTGACGTGCTGGCGGAAGAGGACGCCGACGCCGCGCACCACACCTTGACGGCGCTGCACGGGATCGGCCCGTGGACCGCCGACGTCTATCTGCTGTTTTGCCTCCGCCATGCCGACGCCTGGCCCGCCGGCGACATCGCGGTGCAGGAAGCCATCAAGGTCGGCCTCGGCCTCAAGGCGCGCCCGAACGCCAAGCAGATGGCGCCGCTGGCGGAGCCGTGGCGTCCGCTGCGCGGCGCCGCCGCGCATCTGTGGTGGAGCTATTATCGCGTGCTGAAGAACCGCGAGGGCGTGATTGCGGACAAGGCCGGTGCCGCCAAGGCAAGGCCCGCAAAGGTAAGGCTCGCCAAAGTCAGCCCCGCAAAGTCACCCGGTCCTCGCGCGCGCAAGCGGTGACGAAATCGAACACCGTTTGAAACGAACAACGTTTGAAACGCTACTGGCTGTTGCAAAGCGGTCATCGAAAGCGGCAATCCTGCTTTGCATGGGGTTGTTTTCGCGATTTTATGTCGAAGCCCTTCAGCAAGGATCAGCCAATGCAGTCCACCGACTTCGTCGTCGCCCGCAACGATCTCGCCCAATGCAAGGTGATCGAAACACAACTGCCCGATACCGCTACGCTTCTCGACGAAGCGCTGCTGGTGAAGGTCACGCGCTTCGCATTCACCGCCAACAACATCACTTACGCCGTGATGGGCGACCAACTCAAATATTGGCAGTTGTTTCCGGCGCCAAAGGATTTCGGCAACATTCCAGTATGGGGATTTGGCGAAGTGATCGCCTCGAAACATCCTGCTGTCACCGCGGGTGAAACCCTGTTCGGCTATTTTCCGATGGCGACGCATCTCGTCATCGAAGCCGCCGACGTCAGCAAACGCGGCCTGCGCGATGCGGCCGCGCACCGCCAAGGCGTGTCGCCGGTCTATAATGCCTACGCCCGCGTCAGCGGCGATCCGGCGTTCGCGGGCAGGCAGGGCGACTATCAGGCGCTGCTGCGGCCGCTGTTCATGCTGTCATTCCTCGTCGATGATTTTCTGGCCGAGAACGGAGACTATGGCGCCGGGCGCGTGATGCTGTCCTCGGCCTCCAGCAAGACCGCGTTCGGCATCGCACACCTGCTGCATGCGCGCGGCGTCAAGGTGATCGGGCTGACCTCGGCTGGCAACGTCAAGTTCGTTCAGTCACTCGGCTGCTACGACGAGGTCGTGACCTATGAGCCGGGTTACGTCGATACCGGCGGATACGGCAGTCGCCTATGTCGACATGGCCGGCAGCAGCGATCTCCGCGAGAAGCTGCATCGGCATTTCGGCGAACAGATGAAATATTCCGGACAGGTTGGACTTACGCACCGCGGCGTTTCGCCTGACGAACCTATGCTGCCCGGCGCGAAGCCCGCCTTCTTCTTTGCTCCGGACCAGATTCGCAAGCGCGCCAAGGAGTGGGGTCCGGGCGGCATCGACACAAGGTTCGGCGTCGCATGGTCCGGCTTCGCACCGAAACTCGATCAATGGCTCGATGTGACCGAGGGCCGCGGGCCGGCCGCGGTGCAGGCGGCCTATCTCGATACCCTGAACGGCCGCGTGGCGCCGAATCTCGGGCATATCCTGTCGCTTTAAACCGTTTGGGTCGAGCGCCCGCGAATATCCGATATCTCCTCACGCCCTTTCTGCGCCGTCCCGAATGGGTATAGGCTCAGAGGAGAGAAAACGCCGCACAGACGGCCGGTGACGAGAAACGCTCATGCTCGACAAGACGGACGATATTTCGGTTGCCGCGGACAACTGGCTCGCGCAGTTCGAAGAGGCGCTCACGAAATCCGACGATGGGCTGCTGAAGGCGCTGTTTTGCCCGGAGAGCTATTGGCGCGATGTGCTGGCGCTGAGCTGGAACATCCAGACCATCAACGGCGCCGATGGCATTCTCGCCGAAATCAAGGCGCGCACCCGCGGCGGTGCGCCGAGCGGATTTGCTATCGACCCGGACCGCCGCGCGCCGCGCAAGGTGATGCGCGCCGGCACCAACTGTATCGAAGCCATTTTCAAGTTCGAGACCAAAGTCGGCCGCGGCAGCGGCATCATCCGGCTAGTCGCTGACGCCGCCGACGGCAACAAGCTCAAGGCCTGGACGCTGCTGACGGAGCTCGGCGAGTTGAAGGGCTTTGAGGAGCAGCTCGGCGCCCAGCGCCCGCGCGGCAACGCCTATTCGCGCGATTTTCGCGGGCCCAATTGGCTCGACCTGCGCAAGGCCTCGGCTACCTATGCCGACCGCGACCCGACGGTGCTGGTCATCGGCGGCGGCCAATCCGGCCTGAGCATCGCCGCGCGATTGAAGCAGTTGAGCGTCGATACGCTGATCGTCGATCGGGAAAAACGCATCGGCGACAACTGGCGCAAGCGCTACCACGCGCTGACCTTGCATAACCAGGTGCAGGTCAACCACCTGCCCTACATGCTGTTCCCGCCGAACTGGCCGACTTACATCCCGAAGGACAAGCTCGCCAACTGGTTCGAAGCCTATGTCGAAAACATGGAGCTGAATTTCTGGACCGAGACCGAGTTTGAAGGCGGCCACTACGACGAGAAGAAAGGCCGCTGGACGGTGACGCTGCGCCGTGCCGACGGTACTGAACGCAGCATGCACCCGCGCCATGTCGTGCTGGCGACCGGCGTCAGCGGCATTCCGAGCGTGCCGGAAATTTCAGGCCTGAAGGATTTTGCCGGCAAGGTTATGCATTCCAGCCAGTATGACGACGGCGAGAACTGGAAGGGCAAGCGCGCGATCGTGGTCGGCACCGGCAACAGCGGCCATGACATCGCGCAGGACCTGCATTCGAGCGGCGCCGAGGTCACCATGGTTCAGCGTTCGTCGACCCTGGTCGTCAGCATCGAGCCGTCGGCGCAACTGGTCTACACGCCCTACAACGAGGGCACGCTTGACGATAACGACCTGATCGCGACCTCGATGCCGCTGCAAGTCGCGCGCAAGAGCCACGCGATAACCTGCGCAGAAGTCCAAAGAGCTCGACGCGGACCTGCTCGAAGGCCTTGAGCGCGCCGGCTTCAAGCTCGACTTCGGCGAGGACAACACCGGCTGGCAGTTCAAATATCTCACGCGCGGTGGCGGCTATTATTTCAACGTCGGCTGCTCCGACCTGATCGTGAAGGGAGATATCGCGCTGAAGCAGTTCGCCGATATCGACACCTTCGCTGCCGGTGGCGCGAAGATGAAGGACGGCAAGACCATCGCCGCCGATCTGGTCGTGCTGGCGACCGGGTACAAGCGCCAGGAAGAGCTGGTGAAAAAATTGTTCGGCGAAAACGTCGAAAAGCGCGTCGGCACGATCTGGGGTTTTGGCGAGGAGCAGGAGCTGCGCAATATGTATACGCGCACCGGCCAGCCCGGCCTCTGGCTGATCGCCGGCGGCCTCGCGCAATGCCGCATCGGCTCAAAGCACCTGGCGCTGCAGATCAAGGCGATCGAGGAAGGGCTTTTGCCGCGAGGCGTGGGCCCGCGGGCGACTGTCAGCTAGTCGACAAATCATTGGGGGGAGACACATGCCGGCCATCCTTGGTTCAGGAGAGCATCGCTACCGCGTCGTCGAGAACTTCGCAAAACTGCCGACGGGATGGAGCCTCACGGACGTCGCTTCCGTCGCGGTCGACAGCAAGGACCGCCTCTACGTCTTCAATCGCGGCGCCCATCCGATGGTGGTGCTGGACCGCGAGGGCAATTTCATCAAGAGCTGGGGCGAAGGCCTGTTCAACCGGGCGCACGGCCTGCACATCGATGCCGACGACAATCTCTATTGCACCGATGACGGCGACCACACCGTGCGCAAGTGCTCTGTCGACGGCAAGGTGCTGCTGACCATCGGCATCCCGAACAAGCCGGCGCCGTTCATGAGCGGCGAGCCGTTTCATCGCTGCACCCACACCGCGCTGTCGCCGAAGGGCGAGATCTATGTCTCGGACGGCTACGGCAATGCCTGCGTCCACAAATATTCGCCTGACGGCAAGCTGCTGAAGACCTGGGGCGAGTCCGGCACCGATCCCGGCCAGTTCAACATCGTCCACAACATCGCCACCGACGCCGACGGCTTCGTCTATGTCGCCGACCGCGAGAACCACCGCGTCCAGGTGTTCGACGGCAACGGCAAATACGAGACGCAGTGGAATAATCTCCATCGCCCCTGCGCGCTGTGCCGCTGCGGCGGCAAGCAGACCGACTTTCATCATCGGTGAACTCGGTCCGGGCATGAACGTGAACCGCAAGTCGCCCAATCTCGGCCCGCGGCTCACCATCGTCGACGCCAAGGGCAACCGCATCGCGCGGCTCGGCGGCGAAAACGGCCCGGGCATCGAGGCCGGCAAGTTCCTTGCCCCGCACGGCATCGCGCTGGATTCCCGGGGCGACATCTATCTCGGCGAGGTCGGCGTCACCGACTGGAAAACCAGCCATCCGGACACGCCGATGCCGCCGGAAGTCGGTGTCACCCGCTGCCTGCAGAAGCTGGAGAAGATTTAGTCGTCCCTCCATCGTCACTGCGAGGAGCAAAGCGACGAAGCAATCCAGACCTTCTTTTCCGTGAGCTGGGTTGCTTCGCTTCGCTCGCAATGACGGGGATACTGTCTCCGGCCATGACGGAGCGCGCTCAAATCAATCCCCGACTGCCTCGCGCCGTCGCTGTTCGGATTCCTCCGCGTAGCGCCTCACCGCGTGGGCTTCCGAGAGAATTCCGATCGGGCTGCGTTCGCCGCCGGCTTCGACCACCACCAGCGACTCGGCCTCGGCGGCGTCGAACACGGCGATGGCTTCCTGAATGTTCATGGCGGGGTGCAGCACCACCTCGCGGTGATGCAGGATGTCGATCAGGCCCTTGCGTTCGTCGAGATCGGGCGCGTGCGCTTCCGCGATCACGGCCACGCCGACATAGTGGCCGGCGCCATCGACCGCGACCACCTGGGTCTTCGATCCCAGCGGAAACTTTTTCCGGAACTCATCGATCGGCATGTTCGCCATGACAGTGGTCAGATCCGGCCGCATCAGCCGCCCGACCGTGAGGTCGCGGATCCAGCCGACATCGGCGGCGCTGCGAATGGTCTCGCCGCGCAGATGCAGCCGCCAGGTCGCAAAGGAATAGCCGAACAGCTCGCGGGTGATCAGCGTCGAGACGATGACCGCGACCAGCACCGCGGTGGTGAGCCAGAGATTGCCGGTGGATTCCAGTGCAATGAACGACATCGTCAGGGGACCGCCGACCACCGAGGCCGACAGCGCGCTCATCCCGATCACCGCATAGACATCGGGTTCGAGATGAAGGCCCGGCACGATCGCGTCGACAGCGGCCGCAAACAGCCGGCCGCCGAGCGCGCCCATCAATAGCGTGGCGAAAAACAATCCGCCGCGGAAACCGCTGCCGAGCGAGACGATCGAGGCCAGGGCCTTCAGCAGAAACACCCCGGCAATCACCGCCAGCGGCAGCGAGACGATCGCGGTGAAATGCAGCGCGCCGTGCCCTGATGACATCACCTGCGGTGTCAGCAGCGCCATCCCGCCGACGGCGAGACCGCCGAGCGCCGGGCGCAGCGGCGCCCACAGCCGGATCCTCGCCAGCAACGTCTCGCACAGCGCCACGCCGCGCATGATCGCGATCCCGAATAGTCCCGCCAGCAATCCGAACAAAGCGGCGATGGCGAGGTCGCGCCCGCGCACGTTGCCGAACGAATTCGATGCCGATGCCGAGCGAGAGCGCGGAAAATCCGTGGGTGACGAAATAGCCGGCGACGGCGGCAACCCCGACCGGGGTCAGGCTCGCCGGCGTATAGCCGCCGATCACCAGCTCAAACGCGTAGAAGGCGCCGGCGAGCGGTGCGCCGAACGCACCCGCGATCGCCGCCGCCGCGCCGCAGCCGACCATGACGCGCTGGTCGGCACGGCGCAGGTGAAATCCGCGGCCGAGCGAGGCGGCAAGGCCGCTCGCGAGCTGGGTGTAGCCGGCCTCGAGGCCGACCGAGGCGCCGACGCCGGAGGACCAGATCGTCTGCAACGCCACGATCACGCTTCCCCGGAAAGACATCCGTCCGCCATGCAGCGCATTGGCCTCGATCGGGTCGATCTCGCGCGCCGGCCGCCAGCGCAACAGCAGGAGGAAGGCGAGGCCGAGCACCAGCCCGCCGAGGGTCGGCACCAGCAAAGCGCGCAAGGGATCGATGCTGAGCTGGCTCGACAGCCGCTCCCGGATCGAAATATTGAACAGGACCGCGTGCAGCCCCGCGACCGCCACGCTCATGGCGACCACGACGACCCCGCTGATGGTTCCGATCAGCGCCGCCAGCACCACCAGGCTGATTTCATGCGCGCGAACGAAGGCCCGCAACCGGCGCGGCGCCTCCAGATAGCGGCTTGTGGTTGTCATTTGACGGGTCCGTCGGCGGCGGGAGAGCGGCTTTAGGGTATTCCGGCGGCTGGTTTAGCGGGGTTTGCGCCGCCGATGCAATTGGGCAGGAACGTGGCGGCCAAGGATAAGGCCCGGAACGCTCTTCACAATCCCGTCACGCTGCCTGTAGTATGCAGACACAATGCTGCTTCGCAGCTAACGTGGGGGTCAGGAGCGTTACTTGAACGCACATGTCTCGCAAGGCGGTTGGCCGGTACTGGTGCTCAACGCGGATTTCCGGCCGCTGAGTTATTACCCGCTGTCTCTCTGGTCGTGGCAGGACGCGATCAAGGCGGTGTTTCTCGATCGCGTCAATATTGTCGAGCACTACGACCGCGCGGTGCGCAGCCCGACCTTCGAGATCCAGCTCCCAAGCGTGGTGTCGCTCAAATCGTTCGTCAAGCCGACCACCCACCCCGCCTTCACCCGGTTCAACGTCTTCCTGCGCGACCGTTTCATCTGCCAGTATTGCCACGCGCATGACGACCTGACTTTCGATCACATCATCCCACGCAGCAAGGGTGGCCAGACCACCTGGGAAAACGTCGTCGCGGCCTGCTCGCCGTGTAACCTGCGCAAGGGCAACCTGACGCCGCAGCAGGCGCGAATGTTTCCGCGGCAACATCCTTTCGCGCCGACGGTGCACCAGCTCCATCGCAACGGAAGACTATTCCCGCCGAACTATCTGCACGATAGCTGGCTGGATTATCTTTATTGGGATACCGAGCTCGATCCGTAAGGCTCGGATTGTGAAGACCGTCAGAATTCGGCGCGGCCCAGACCATCGAATATCGGGAAGACATCGCGGCGGCGCTGAATTGCGTGGCGGAAGTCGCCGCACACGCCGAGGCCGAAGGCGTCGCACTGTTGTGCTTTCCGGAAGGCTTCCTTCAAGGGTATTTGACCGACGAAACGCCGGCGCGGCGAAACGCGCTAGAACTCGCCTCACCCGCCTTCGACGCCGTACTGAACCGGCTGCCGAAGTCCGGCCCGACGATCGTGATGGGCTTGATCGAGGTGGAGGAAGGGCGACTGTTCAACACCGCCATCGTGGTAGATCGCGGCGCCATCATCGGCCGCTATCGCAAGGCGCACCTGCTCGATGGCGAACGGATTTTCGACGCCGGAAGCGATAGCGGCGTCTTCGACGTTTCCGGCCTGCGTTTCGGGATCAACATTTGCCACGACACGAATTTTCCGCAAACCGCGCGGAAGATCGCTGACCTCAGCGCCTCGTTGATCGTCTGCCCCGCCAACAACATGTGCCGCCGAAAGACCGCGGAGGCGCTCAAGGACGTACATAATTCCGTGCGCGGTGAACGATGCCGCGAAACAGGCCTCTGGCTCGTCTCCGCCGATGTGACCGGTGAGCGCGAGGGGCATATTTCCTGGGGGCCCACCGCTGTCCTTAATCCAGCCGGCGATGTCGTGGCCCAGCTTCCGCTGGAACAGACCGGATTGCTGGTCTTCGATATTCCTTGCCAGCCATAAGACCGCGTCGCGTCAATCGGCTCCGAGTTTGACGTCGGGCTCGGGCCGGCCGCGCGCCGCCACGTCCAGCACAAACGTGCGGCCATGACCGGGGTCGGCGCGTTTGGCATGGTCCGTCATATCCTGCCAGGCCGAGGTGACGAGCAGTCGCGAATAATCCTTACCCACGAAGGCGGGACAACTCGACTGCCGTGCGGGCACACGCAGGCTGCGCAGGTGTTCCCCTTGGGAATTGTAGACATCAATGCAGCCGCCGCCCCAGCGCGCATTCCAGATCAGGCCGTCGGCATCGACCACCGCGCCGTCGATGCCACCGCCGCCCCGTCTCGTGACCAGCGGCACCGGCGCGCCGCGCGGCAGGCCGGTCGCGGCATCGAGATCGACACGGAACAGCACGTTCTTGCCAGTATCGGCGAAATAGCCGATCGCTCCATCCGGCGAAAAACAGATCGCGTTCGGGATCGTGATCTCGCCATAGAGCCGCGACAGCTCGCCCCGATGCAGCGCGTAGATAGCGCCAGCACCGGATTCAGCGCGGCGTCCCATGGTGCCGATCCAGAACGTTCCGGACGGATGCACCCGGGCGTCGTTCGAACGCGTCGCAGGATTATCGGCCTCAAGCGGAAGGAGCAATTCCATCCGTCCGTCCGCCAACGTGCGGACATAGAGCCCGTCGTCGGCGACAAGCAACTGGCGCTGAGCGTCGATGCGCCCGAGCGCGCTGCCCATCACGCCAAGCGACTGGATGGTCGTTCGTCCGCTGCCGAGATGCGCCTGAAACAACCGGCGCTCGACGATGTCGAACCACCACGCCGTGTCGGTGGCGACATCATAGGTCGGCCCCTCGCCGAGGTGGCAGCGCTCGTCAGAGAGCACGGCGGTTGGAACTTCCTCCATCTCCACGCTGTTCGTCATGCCGTCGTGAACCGGTACATCGTGCTGTGGCGATAGACTTCGCCCGGAGAAAGCCGCGCGCTGGGAAAATCCGGCCGGTTTGGCGTATCGGGCCAGGCATGCGGCTCAAGACACAGGGCGTCGGATTGCCGGTACAGTCGGCCGCCTTTGCCGGGCATGCCGCCGTCGAGAAAGTTTCCGGAATAAACCTGCAAGCCCGGCTGGTTGGTGTGCAGTTCCATCACCCGGCCGGACTTGGGGTCGGTGAGCCGCGCAGCGAAGCGGACTTTTCCGCCTGCCGGTGCGAGGCAGAAATTATGGTCATAGCCGCGCCCGGTTCGCAGCTGCGGATGGTCGTCGCGAATCCGCGCGCCGACCGTGACGCCTCCGCGGAAGTCGAACGGCGTGCCCTCGACGGCGGCAGGCGGCTGCGGCAGCGGGATGGCGCCGGCGTCGACGGCGAGAAAATGATCGGCCGCAACAGTGAGATGATGATCGAGAATGTCGCGGCCCGAGCAAGCGCCGGCGAGATTGAAGAAACTGTGGTTGGTGAGATTGACGACCGTCGGACGATCGGTCCGCGCTGCCATCTCCAGCGAAAGCTCCATCGGCGCGGTCAGGCGCCAGGTCACCTCGGCCTCCAGCGTGCCGGGGTAGCCTTCTTCACCATCGGGACTGCTGCGTGCCAGCGTTACCGCCGGACAAGCCCCCTCGTCGATCGACACAATCCGCCAGTTGTAGCGATCAAAACCCTCGGGACCGCCGTGCAGCGCGTTGGCGCCGTTATTGGCCGCGAGCTTCACCACTGCGCCGTCGAGCGTAAAGCTCGCTCCCGCGATACGGTTGGCATAGCGGCCGACGGTGGCGCCAAAATATTGCCGCCGGTCGACATAGCGGTCGAACACGTCGTGACCGAGCACGATGTCGTCGCGGCGGCCGCTCGCCTCCGGCACCCACAATGCCTGCAACGACGCGCCATAGGTCATGATGCGGGCTTCCAGGCCATCGGCGTCCCGCAAGGTGATGCATTCGACGTCGCTGCCGTCGGCCATGACGCCGAAGGAGGAACGCGCCACGCGCGGTGTCAGCAACCGGTTCATGTCACGTCCTCGAAGGGTTCAACGATGCGGCGTCGGCCGAGCATAAAGGCATCGGCGACGAGTTGCAGCGGCGCAAGATCGACGTCGGATTCGCCAGTCGCCGTGAGTTGGACAAAACGCCGGTAGAGCCCGGCATATTCCGCCTTGATCGCGTCGACCTGCTGTTCGTTGCCATCAGACAGTTTCGCGCCGCCCGAGGACAACACCACCGGACCACTATCGGTGTCGACGTGAATGTCCCAGCTCTGCGGGCCGGTTTGCCGGAAATCGAACTCGGCCGAAATGGGCAATCCGCTGGCATCGTTGAGCGCAAGCGTCGCCGCGATCGGCGCTTCGCGATTGGCGGGAAAGGAAAGTTCCGCCGATGTCACGAACAACGGTTGCGGCAGAATCCGCGTCAGGATCGACAGCGCATTGATGCCGGGGTCGAACACGCCGAGCCCGCCGGGCTGCCAGATCCAGTCCTGACCGGGATGCCAGACCCGCACGTCTTCCTTCCAGGCGATGCGCACGGAAGTGATCCGCCGGCCGGCCAGCAACTGCCGCGCCGGTTCGACCGCCGGTGCAAAGCGTGAGTGCCAGGTCGCAAACAGCGTGCGCTTCGCCGCTGTTGCGGCCGCCAGCAACGGCCCGATTTCAGCAACGGTAGCGCCCGGCGGCTTTTCCAGCATCACATGCTTGCCGGCGGCAAGCGCCATCGCCGCCTGTTCGCGGCGAACCTGAGGCGGCGTACACAGCGCGACCGCATCGATCGGCGGGCCATCGCGCAAGCAGCGCTTCAAGCGTCGTCACATGTGGCACGCCCGGGAGCGAGGCATTGCGGCTGGCGATAGCGGCCAGCACCGCGCCTTCGGTCGCGGCAATCGCCGGCACATGCTGGTCGCGCGCGATCTTGCCGAAGCCGACAATGGCGATACGAAGCGGGCTCATAATTTTTCACCGGGCTCGACCACGACGCCGGACGATGCGGGAACTGATCCCTCGTGGCGGCGCAGCCCGTTATGAATCACCTCGATCATCGCCGCCGCCGCCGCTTCGGCATCCTGACCGGCAATCGCATCGACGATGCGCTGGTGCCACGACAGCACCGTCTCGCGGTCCTGCGTCTCGACCGGCGCGCTGAGCAGGAACGATGCGCGCAGCGCCGCCTCGATGACGTTGCCGATCGAGCGCATGAACAGATTGCCGGAAGCATTGGCGACCGCAAGGTGCAGCGCGAGATCGGCGTCGGCAAAGGCTTCGGAGTCCGAGGGCTCGCGCCGCATCCGCTCCATCTGACGCCGCAGCTCGGTGATATCGTCCTCGGAACGGCGCGCGGCCGCGAGCGCCGCGGTGCGCGGCTCGACGGCGAGACGTATTTCGGCGAGATCGTTGAGGAAGCGCCGGTCGATGCCGGCATCGAGATGCCAGGCCAGCACGTCGGCGTCGAACATGTTCCAGGCGCCGCGCTCGCGCACCACAGTTCCGACCCGCACCTTGGTGGTCAGCAGCCCCTTCGCCACCAGCGTCTTGACGCTCTCGCGCAACACCGGCCGCGACACGCCGAACATCGCCGTAAGTTCGACATCGCCCGGCAGGCGGACGCCTTCGGCATAGCGGCCGGCGATGATGTCGATACCGATGCTGCGGGCGACTTCGGCGTGGTTGGAGTGCGCGCGCCGCGTCCGGATGACGACAAGCGGAGAGGTCATGGCGTCAAAACTCCTGCCTTAACTGCTGCCTTGCCGGCGCGGGAACGACGGGCAATCCCGAGCATCGCCTGCTGCAGGCCGATGAAAGCGAACAGCAGCATGCCGGTCACGATCTTGGTCCACCAGCTCGACAACGTTCCGTCGAAATTGATGTAGGTCTGGATCAGGCCCTGAATCAGCACGCCGAGCAAGGTGCCGACGACAGACCCCTGGCCGCCGGTCAGCAAGGTGCCGCCGATCACCACCGCCGCGATGGAATCGAGTTCGACGCCGACCGCGGACAAAGAATAACCCGCCGCCGTGTAGAACGAGAACACGATGCCGGCGAGACCGGCCAACACGCTCGACAGCATGTAGATCCGCACCGTCATCGAGCCGACCGGAATGCCCATCAGCGCCGTGGTGATGCGGCTGCCGCCGAGCGCGTAGACGTTGGCGCCGAAGCGCGTGAAATGCAGCACCACGGCGCCGGCCGCTACCACCGCGAGCATGATCAGCGCGATCGCGGTGAGCCGGCCGCCGCCGGGCAGAACCAGCGCGAAGTCCGACACCGTCGCATAGATCGGCGCGGTGATCGGTGTCGATTCCGTCGAGATAAGAAAACTGCTGCCGCGAGCCAGGAACATCCCCGCCAGCGTCACGATGAAGGGCGGCATGTCGAAGACGTGGATGATCGCACCCATCACCGCGCCGAAGGCCGCGCACAGCAAGAGGATCGCAACGAAAGCGACCAGCGGCGGCACGCCGAGGCGCTCGACCATGACAGCGACAAAGACCGTGGTGAAGCCGATCACCGAACCGACCGACAGGTCGATGCCGCCGGAAATGATCACGAAGGTCATGCCAGTGGCGACGATGCCGAGAAAGGCGTTATCGGTGAAGAGATTGGCGACCACGCGGGTCGAGGCAAAATTGGGAAACTGCGTCGTGCAGAGCGCAAATCCGATGACGAAGACCAGAGCGGTGATGGCGGCCGGCGGCAATCTCCTCATGCGCGCGTCCTCCACAGCGCAGCTCCGGCGCTGGCGAGACGCGGCGATTGCAACAGCAGCACGATCAGCACGACGGCCGCTTTCACGACCAGATTGAACTCCGGCGGATAGCCCGACAGCAGGATGCCCGTGTTCATCGCCTGAATGATCAGTGCGCCGACCATCGCCAGCACCAGGCTGAAGCGCCCGCCGAACAGCGAGGTGCCGCCGATCACGACCGCCAGAATGGCGTCGAGCTCGAGCCAGAGCCCGGCATTGTTGGCGTCCGCGCCCATGATGTCGGCCGCGGCGATGACGCCGGCCAACGCGGCGCACAGGCCGCACCAGACATAGACCGCCAGAATCATGGCGCGGGTGCCGATGCCGGCGAGTTCGCTAGCGCGCGCATTGCCGCCGGTCGCCTCGATCAGCAAACCAAGCGCAGAGCCGCGCACCACCGCGCCGGTGATGACAAGCATGCCGAGCACGATCACGACCGGCACCGGCACGCCGAACACGGCGCCGTTGCCGAGCCAGACGAGATCCGGCGCGGTAAAGGTTACGATGCGGCCCTCGGTGATGAGCTGGGCGATGCCGCGGCCGGCGACCATCAGGATCAGCGTGGCGACGATCGGCTGGATGCCGAGCACCGCGACGAGAAAACCGTTCCACAGTCCGCACAACAGCCCGGCGCCGAGGGCTGCCGCGATCGCCAGCGGCACGCCGTGGGAATCGGCAAGGCTCGCGGCGATCGCGCCCGATATTGCCATCACCGCGCCGACCGACAGATCGATGCCGCGGGTCGCGATCACCAGCACCATGCCGAGCGACAGCAGTGCGACCGGCGCACCTCGATTGAGCACGTCGATCAGGCTGCCGAACAGCCGCCCGTCCTGCAGGCGAAGATCGAAGAATTGCGGCGACACGACGCGGTCGACCGCGAGGATCACCAGCAGAGCGATGATCTGGGCAAGGCCGCGGCGTTGCAGGCCGAGGGTCATGGCTGGACCATCTCCGCGCCGGGGGCGCTATCGGCCGCAATCGCCGCCAGAATGTTCGATGACGTCGATGGCCTCGCCCTGCAGCTGGTCGACATGGGCGCGGTCGCGCAGCACGATGACGCGGTCCGAATAGGTCACGATCTCGTCGAGCTCGGAGGAGATCACCAGCAGCGCCAGCCCGTCGTCGCAGAGCTCGCGGATCAGGCGGATGATCTCGGCATGGGCGCCGACATCGATGCCGCGCGTCGGCTCGTCGAGCACCAGGAGCCGCGGCGCGGTGGCGAGCCAGCGCGCCAGCAGCACCTTCTGCTGGTTGCCGCCGGACAGCAGACCGATCGGGCGCTCCGGCTCCGGCGGGCGGATGTCGAGCAGTTTGATGAAGCGCGCCGCAATCTCGTCCTGTTCGGATCGCGACAGCGGCCGGACAAGCCCGCGCTTGGCCTGCAGCGCCAGCACGATGTTTTCGCGCAACGTGAGATCGGCAATGATGCCGTCGATCTTGCGTTCTTCGGGGCAGTAGCCAAAGCCGTGCGCAACCGCGTCACGCGGCGATTGCAGGCGGACCGGCTTGCCTTCGACCGAAGCCTGTCCGCCATCGGCGCGCTCGGCGCCGAACACCAGCCGCGCCGTTTCGGTGCGCCCCGAGCCGAGCAGGCCGGCAAGCCCCACCACCTCGCCATGGTGGAGCAGCGAGATCGAATGGCGACAGATAGCCGGCCTTGCCGTAGCCTTCGAAGCTCGCGCAGACCTCGCCGGCCTGCCGGACGTGCGCCGCCGCGCGTGCGCTGGTGGTCTCGGCGAGCTCGCGGCCGAGCATCATCCGGATCAGTTCGAGCCGCGGCAGCTCCGCGGTCGTGCGCTCGCCGATCAGGCGGCCGTTGCGCAGCACCGTGATGCGGTCGCAGATTTCATAGACCTGATCGAGGAAGTGGGTGACGAACAGGATGCCGATGCCGCGCGCGGCGAGCTTGCGCATCACCGAAAACAGGATCTCGACCTCGTGGCGATCAAGGCTCGCGGTCGGCTCGTCCAGGATCAGCACCCGCGCCGACAGGTCGACCGCGCGGGCGATCGCGGTGATGTGCTGGACCGCGACCGAATAGCTGCCGAGCGGCGCTGCGACGTCGATATGCAGATCGAACTCGGCGAGCAGTGCGGTGGCGCGTCGGCACATCTCGGCATCGCGGACCAGACCAAAACGCGTCGGCTGTCGCCCGAGATAGAGGTTCTGCGCCACCGACAGGTTCGGCAGCAGGTTGACCTCCTGATAGACCGTGGCAATGCCGGCATCGAGCGCCGCCCTCGCCGTTCGCGCCATGACTTCAACGCCGCCAAGCCGGACGACGCCGGCATCGCGCTCGAACACGCCGGTCACCACCTTGACCAGAGTGGACTTGCCGGCGCCGTTCTCGCCTAGCAGCGCGTGGATCTCGCCGGCCCGCAAGGTGAAATCCACCTCCTGCAACGCTTGCAGCGCGCCGAAACTTTTGCTCAGCCCGCGCACTTCCAGGAGCGCAGGACCGGGGTCGGGACTTGCATTCATGCCGACATCACTCCCGTCGACGTCCGCGCCGGCCGCGGACGTCGGGCATGTTCACCTTGTTGGGTGGATTCGTCGAGAAGGCTTTTGCCGCCGGCGCGATCGACGCCCCGGCGGCGCAACTCCCGGCCGGTCAGTAGCCGAGGCCCTTCTTGCTGTCATAGACCTTCATCGGATCGTCGGCCGCCGTGTAGAGCTTCGATTCGGTCTGGATCCATTTCGGCGGCGTCGTGCCCTTGTCCTTGTAGGCGATGATGGCGTCGAGCGCGGGACCGGCCATGTTCGGCGTCAGTTCGACGGTGGCATTGGCTTCGCCGGCCGCCATCGCCTTGAAGATGTCGGGCACGGCGTCGATCGAGACCGTCAGGATATCCTTGCCCGGCTTGAGGCCGGCTTCCTTCATCGCCTGGATCGCGCCGACCATCATGTCGTCGTTGTGGGCATAGACCGCGCAGAGCGACTTGCCGCCGCCTTCGGCCTTGATGAAGCTTTCCATCACTTCCTTGCCCTTGGCGCGGGTGAAGTCGCCGGTCTGGCTGCGCACCACTTTCAGGTTGGCGTGCTTGGCGACGACGCTGTCAAAACCCTTCTTGCGGTTGGCCGCGACGCTGGCGCCGACGGTGCCCTGCAGTTCGACGACGTTGCAGGCCTTCTCGCCCACGGTCTTCGCCAGCCATTCGCCGGCCACCGCGCCTTCCGCCACGCTGTCCGAGGTGACGGCGGTGAGATAGAGGTCCTTGCCCGACGGATCGATATCGCGATCGAGCAGCACCACCGGAATCTTGGCCTCCTTGGCCTCCTTCAGCACCGCGTCCCAGCCGCTCGACACGACAGGCGCGAGGAAGATCGCGTTGACGCCCTGCGCGACAAAGGAGCGGATCGCCTTGATCTGGTTCTCCTGCTTCTGCTGCGCGTCGGCGATCTTGAGATTGACCTTGCGCTTGGCGGCTTCCGATTTGGAGACCGTGGTCTCGGCCGCCCGCCAGCCGGATTCCGATCCGATCTGGGAAAAGCCGACAGTAAGTTCGGCGGCGACGGCGGGAAGCGAGAGAGTCGTGGCGGCCAGTGCCGTGGCCGCGAGAAGGACTTTGATGGTCATGAGGCGCGTCTCCCAAACAATGTTGTCGCGGCGCCCGGCATCACCAATCGGTGTCCAAGCACCTTTGCGGCTACCTGTCGCGGCAGCGGAGAGAGTATTCCATGGGGAATTTTGTCTGACTAGTAATATTATTTTACTAATCAGATCCAGGCTTTGATCGATCGCCTTGGGTCGAGCACTGCGCCGACCTGGACAATCCAAGGATGAACCGTCAGTAGCCTTCACGTCAGACGGATGATTTCACGACCCGAACTTTGATGGAGCGGCACCGACGGTGGATCGCTTCACGCTGATGTCCAACTCTGTCAGGATATCTTCAGCGCGGCGAGCGCCGCATTCGAAGCACAAGAGCGGCATGAAGGCCGGCTGAACGGAAACGCTCCCATGCTCATCCCACTCGCCGACGTGCCGCTTTGGTATGCCGAACGCAAACCAACGGACGCGATCGCCATCAGCCATGGCGCCGATGAACTGACCTGGGAACAACTCGAGCGCAATGCCAACCGGCGTGCGCGCGCCTTTGCCGCCAAGGGCGTCAAGCCGGGCGACTTCGTCGCCATCGGCCTGCCCAACAGCAACGCGTTTTTCGAGACGACATTCGCAGTGTGGAAATGCGGCGCGACGCCGACATCGCTGACCTGGCGATTGCCGCGTGGCGAGGCCGCGGCAGTGCTCGATATTTTGAAACCTTCTTTGGTGGTCGGCGGCCAGCCCGACTGGAACGCGCCGAATTCGCTGCCGGCGGATTTCGTGCCCGATGGTTTTTCGGACGAACCGTTGACCAACCCGGTGGCGCGTTACTGGAAGGCGATGACCAGTGGCGGCTCGACCGGCCGGCCGAAGGTGATCCTCGATCACGGACCCGCGGTCGTGGACACGGCGGCCGAACCGTTGCTCGGAATTCCGCGCGGCGCGTCGTTGCTCAATCCCGGCCCGCTCTATCACAACGCGCCATTCATCGTGTCCCACTCCGCGCTGTTCGCAGGCGGACGGGTCACCGGCCTCGTCAAATTCGATGCCGAGGAAACGCTGCGCCTGATCGAGGCCAACAAAGTGCAATGGGTCAATTTCGTCCCGACCATGATGCACCGGATCTGGGCGCTGCCGGACGAGGTGCGCAACGGCTACGATCTCTCCAGTCTGCAGGTCGTGTTTCACATGGCGGCGCCGATGCCGCCATGGCTGAAGGAAAACTGGATCGCGTGGCTCGGACCGGAACGGATCTACGAACTCTATGGCGGCACCGAGCGGCAGGGCGCCACCGTCATCAGCGGCGTCGAATGGCTGGCGCACAAGGGGTCGGTCGGCAAGATCGGCGACACCAGCCGCCTCAAGATCATCGGCGAGGACGGCAACGAAGTCCCGACCGGCGAAACCGGCGAGATCTACTTTCTGCCCAACGACGGCGCCGGCAGCACCTATCATTATCTCGGCGCCGAGCCGAAGCGCCGATCCGACGGCTGGGAATCACTCGGCGATATCGGCAAGCTCGATGCCGACGGCTATCTCTATCTCGGCGACCGGCTCGCCGACATGATCCTGCGCGGCGGCGCCAACATCTATCCTGCCGAAGTCGAAGCGGCGGTGACGGCACATCCGCAAGTACGTTCCTGCGTCGTCGTCGGCCTGCCCGATCCGGAATTCGGACAGCGCGTTCATGCCATCCTCGAATTGGACGCAAAGACCGATGCGCAGGCGGTCGCCGACGGCATGGGTGGATTCCTCGCCGACCAACTGAGCCGCTACAAGCATCCGGAAAGCTTTGAGATCGTCAGTGTCGGCTTGCGCGACGATTCCGGAAAGGTTCGCCGCACCCTGCTGCGCGACGAGCGCGCCGGCTGGCTGAAGGAAAATCGGGATTTCCGGATCATGCCGGCCCGGGAACGCGTTAAGGCAGAGTAGGCGCCCGCAATTCTTGCGAATAGGAGATTGCCTCGCATTGCGATTACGCTTCGCCTGCCTATAATCTACCGTATTAATCTACCGTATTCCTGCAATCGCCTACGGGGCAGACGATCCCGCGCGGCGTAGATCCCTGTGAAACCCGGGATCCCATGTGAATATGACGCCGTTATAAGTCGCATGGCGGCTCGTTTTAAGGGACACTTTAAACACGGCCGTTTGCAACATAGATTGTCATCAGCTCGCGCGTCCGCTGGAAGCGCACCCGTTGGCCAGGAGACCATCAATGCCCTCTTTGACCGAGTGGAAAGTACCGCCGGCAAATCAGCCGCGCCCGGGCGACTACAGTTTCGATCTCGATCACGTGCTGTCGTCGGTGGTCGGGTTGCATTCGATCATCCCGCCCGAAGCCTTCAGCGCGGAGACGCTCGGCACCGAGCGCGCCGGCAATGGCGTGCTGATCGATGACGGCCTGGTGCTGACCATCGGCTATCTCATCACCGAGGCCGAATCGGTCTGGCTGCATCGCGGCGATGGCCGCGTGGTCGAGGGCCACGCGCTCGGCTTCGATTCCGAATCCGGTTTTGGCCTGGTGCAGGCGCTTGGCAATCTCGACCTTGAACCCCTGCCACTCGGCTCTTCCGCTGCCGCGCAAATCGGCGACCGCGTGATCGTCGGCGGCGCCGGCGGACGCACACGATCGGTCGCAAGCCAGATCGCCGCCAAGCAGGAATTCGCCGGCTACTGGGAGTATCTGCTGGATGAAGCGATCTTCACCCATCCCGCGCATCCGAACTGGGGCGGCGCCGGATTGATCTCGAATCGCGGCGAACTGCTCGGCATCGGTTCGCTGCAGCTCGAACGCGAGCGCGCGGGCAAGGCCGAACATGTCAACATGATCGTGCCGATCGACCTCTTGAAGCCCGTGCTCGACGATTTGCGCAAGTTCGGCCGCGTCAACAAGCCGTCGCGGCCCTGGCTCGGAATGTTCTCGACCGAGATCGACAACCGCGTGGTCGTGGTCGGTATCGCCAGCAAGGGACCGGCGGCGCGCGCCGAACTCAAGACCGGCGACGTTATTCTGGCGGTGAAGGGCGAAAAGGTCACGAGCCAGACCGGATTTTATCGAAAACTCTGGTCGCTCGGGTCTGCCGGCGTCGACGTGCCGCTGACGGTCTACCACGAGGGCGTCACCTTCGACGTCACGCTGACCTCGACCGATCGCGCCAAGCTGTTGAAGGCGCCGCGGCTGCATTGAGAAAAGAAAGCGTTCCAGGGAAATACCGATGAGCGAGGCCGTGGTCGACGACATCGTGGCCGTGTTGCCGCCGCTGCTGCAATCGCTGGAATCGCTCGGCTTCGTCGCGCGCCACCTGAACCCGCCGGATTTCGGACGTGTGATGGAGGCAGCCGGCGAACCCGACGAGGCGCTGCGCGCGATTCGTCCGCGGCTGGCGCAATGGCCCGAGGAGTTTTCCGGCATCAGGACCGCGCTTGAAACGGCCAGCGACGCCGCGCTGGCATCGTTCGACGGCTTGCGCAAGGTGGCGAACGGCCAGGGCGACCTCGTCAGCGTGTTCAAGGCGTTGCGCTATGTTCCGCGCGCGCAGGAGGCGCTGTATGCGCTGTCAGCGAAATTGCCGCCGGTCAGCGAGTTCTTTGTCGATCCTGATCTGCGCGAGGACGCCGCACTCGAGGCACGGCTCGCCGCGCCCGCCAACGCCGATACCGGCATCTTTCACGACCACAACGAACCCGGAAGCCGCGGCGGCTTCTCGCTCTACGTCCCCGAATATTACACACCCGATCGCGCGTGGCCGCTGGTGATGGCGCTGCACGGCGGCAGCGGCAACGGCCGCGGCTTTCTGTGGAGCTGGCTGCGCGATGCCCGCAGCCGCGGCGCGATCCTGATTGCACCGACCGCGACCGGCGATTCCTCCAACAAGACCACCTGGGCGCTGATGGGCGACGACACCGACACGCCAAACCTGATGCGTATTCTGGAACAGGTACGTTCGCGCTGGAATGTCGATCCGAAACGGATGCTGCTGACCGGAATGAGCGACGGCGGCACCTTCTGCTACGTCACCGGTTTCGACGGCGCCTCGCCCTTCACGCACCTTGCACCGGTGTCGGCCACTTTCCATCCGCTGATGGCGGAAATGGCGGATGCGGAACGGTTGCGCGGCCTGCCGGTTCATATCGTGCACGGCAAGCTCGACTGGATGTTTCCGGTGCAGGTGGCGCGGCAGACCAGCCAGGCATTGTCCGCGGCGGGCGCCGACGTCACCTACCGCGAACTCGACGATCTCAGCCATTGCTATCCGCGCGAGATGAGCGCGGAGATTTTGAAATGGCTCAACCGCTGATGGCGGAGATCGCTCAGACCATGCCGCCATTGGCGCGCAAGGTCTGACCGTTGATCCAGCCGCCGTCGGGGCCGGCGAGGAAGGAAACACTGGCGGCGATGTCCTCGGGCGTGCCGAGCCGCTCCAGCGGATTCATCTTCGCGAAGCGATCGACCAACTCGGGCGATTTGCCGTTCAGGAACAGATCGGTCCCCACCGGGCCCGGTGCGATCGCATTGACGGTGATCGAACGGCCTCGCATTTCCTTCGACAGGATCGCGCTCATGGTTTCGATCGCGGCCTTGGTGGCGGCGTAGACGCCATAGGTCTCGGTCTTGGCGCCGACGACGCTGGTCGAGAGGTTGATGACCCGGCCGCCATCGCGCAACCGCTTGGCAGCTTCGCGCATCGTATTGAAACTGCCCTTGAGGTTGATCGCGATCTGCTGGTCGAACAGCGCGTCGTCGCTGTCGGCGAGTTTCGCGAGCTTCATGATGCCGGCATTGTTGACCAGCACATCGACGCCGCCGAAGGCCGCTTCCGCCGCATCGAACATGCCGCGCACGGCGGCGGCGTCGCTGACATCGGCCTTGGCGGTCAGTGCCCGGCCACCCCTGGCTTCGATCTTCCGCGCCAGCGCTTCGGCCGATTTGACGTCGCCGGAGTAGTTGATGACCACGGTAAAGCCATCGGCGGCGAGACGTTCGGCGACCGCTGCGCCGATACCGCGGGAAGCGCCGGTGACGATAGCTACCTTATTGGATTGGTTCGACATTTTTGTTCTCCTCAGGGGTTGGCGGCTTGGGCCGCGTCCGATGGGAGAAACCTAGTCGCTTTCATTTTCCGGATAATCTGGCATTATCTGGCATCATAATCCGGAAATAGCGAATAATCCGATGGACCGATTCGAGGCGATGCGGGTGTTTACGCGGGTCGTGGAGCGCCGCAGTTTTTCGGCCGCTGCCGACGATCTCGGCCTGCCGCGCTCGACGGTAACGGACGCGGTGAAATCGCTCGAAGCGCGCCTCGGCGTGCGGCTGCTGGAGCGAACCACGCGACAGGTCAGCCCGACGCTCGACGGGGAAGCGCATTACCGGCGCTGCCTTTCATTGATTGCCGATCTCGAAGATGCCGAGGGCGCCTTCGGCGGCGCACGGCCGAAGGGATTGTTGCGGCTCGAGGTACAGGGCACGCTGGCGCGTCACTTCCTGCTGCCGAATCTGCCGGGCTTTTTCGCGCAGTATCCCGACATCGAAATCAACATGAGCGAGAGCGATCGCTGGGTCGACCTGATCCGCGAAGGCGTCGACTGCGTGCTGCGCTTCGGCCAGTTACCCGACAGCGACATGATCGCGCGGCAGGTGGTGGTGCTGGAGCGGCTGACTTGCGCCACGCCGGATTATTTCGCGCGCTACGGCACGCCGCACAGTTGGGACGCACTCGACGGCCACCGCATGATCGGAATCCGCTCGCTCACCACCGGGCGGGTGCGGTCGATGGAATTCATGGTGGAAGGCGTCAGACGCGAAGTGCCGTTGCCGACGATCATGTCGGTAACCGGACCGGAGAGCTATCTCGCGTCAGCGCGGCTCGGCCTCGGCCTGGTGCAGGTGCCACACTTTCACGCCGAAGCGGATCTCGCTGACGGCACGCTGGTTGAGGTGCTCTCGGATTGGCTGCCGCCGACGGTGCCGGTATCACTGCTGTATCCCCGCAACCGCCAGCTTTCGCCGCGCGTGCGCGTGTTCATCGACTATGTGATGCGCGCATTCGGGCGGATTTGACCGGGGAACCAACCACCCCTCCCCGCGTTATTTGCGCAACGGAGGGATTACTCAATGCAGACGTTTATCGGGATGATTCTGGGCGCGCTGCTGCTGGTTTGCGGCGTCTATGTCTATGATTCCATGAACACATCGAGCGTCGCGAACGGGCAGATCGCAACGGCCAATCGCACCATCGTCAACTGGGACGTGGCGGCGACCGACTGGAACAGGTTGAAGACGCGCGCCCATGACGACTGGATCAGGATTTCGTCGAAGTAAGCGCGACACCAACGCTGAATAGATCAAGGGCGCCCTCGTCGAGAGACGAGAGCGCCCTTTTCGTTTGACGTTGGACGGCTAGCCTTTACCAGCCTTGGCCTTGCGCGCGTCGGCGATGACCAACTCGAATTCCGCCATGGTCAGCACCCCTGGCACACGGAATTTTCCGACGATGAAGGATGGCGTGCCCTTGAACCCGAACGCCAGCGCCTGATCGTTATTGCGGGCGAGAATGATGTCGATCGCCTTGGCGTTGGTATCGAGATCGCGCTTGAGGCGATCCATGTCGATACTGGCAGCCGCCAGCAATTCGTTGATGCGCGGCTCGGTCAGTTTCGAACTGACACCAATCATCGCCTCATGCGCGGCCATGAACTTGTCCTGATACTTGGCGGCCAGCGCCATCCGCGCGGCGACCTTGGAGACCGGCCCCAGGATCGGCCAGTCCTTCAGTACCAGACGGACCTTGCCATCGTCCTGGATCACCTGCCGCAGTTCCGGATCGATCTTGCGGCAATACGGGCAGTTATAGTCGAACCATTCGACGATATTGATGTCGCCGTCGAGGTTTCCGGCCGCGGGAATTTCGGGGTCGCGCAGCACCAGCGCTTCGGTCAGGATCGTCTCGTCGCCCTGCGCCAGCGCAGCGCGCGACATCGCGCTCGTCCCCAGCAGTGCCGCGCTCACGCCGAGCAGCCCGAGTGCTTCGCGCCGGGTACGTCCCTGATTGGTTCCGGCTGCATCATTCGATTGGTTCATAGGGGTCTCGCGAGGGCTGGCCTGCTCTTGATACGCTCAAGATAGGGATATGTTACGCGCCAGCATATAGAGCGCCACCGCAATAATGACCACGGCAAACACAATGTTGAGGGCGCCGCGCTTTTCCGCGAGGTGCCGTGCCGAGCGGGTGCCGGCCAGTCCGCCCAAAATACCGCCGGCCACGAACAATCCGGCCAGCGCCCACGATACCAGCCCGGACCAGGCATAGCTCGCCGCCGTGGTCATGCCGAACGCGGTGACCGCGACCAGCGAGGAACTGACCGCATTCATGATCGGCATCCCCGTCGCCAGCATCAGCGCCGGCACGATCAGGAAGCCGCCCCCGATGCCGAAGAATCCGGACAGCGTTCCGGTCGCAAGTCCGAGGCCGACGATGGCCGGCATGTTGGACATCGATATCTTGACGTCCGGCAACCCGATCCGCGATCGCGTCTTCAGCATCAGCATCGCGATGACCAGCATGATCAGCGCGAACAGCGCCAGCAGCTTCTGGCCGTCGACCATCTTGCCGACGATCGAGCCGCCGAACGCGCCGATCATTCCCGCCGCAGCGAATACCAGCGCGCAGGACCAGATCACGGTGCCGCCGCGCGCGTGGTTGGAGAGGTTGATCGCGGCGTTGGCGGCGACCGCGATGGCGCTGGTGCCGATCGCGACATGGGGTTCGGGCACGCCGACCACATAGACCATCAGCGGCACCGCCAGAATCGAGCCGCCGCCGCCGACCAGGCCGAGCGAAAAGCCGACCAGCATGCCCGATGCCAGTCCGAGCAGGCTTTGCGTTGTGGAAATAATCAAGACGAGAGACTCACTTTTGCGGCCGGATGCTTCTTTTCTGACGCGTTTTCTTCACGCGAACCGGAACTCCACTTCGCTTGAAAACGCTATAGAAGGATTTTCCACCCGACGCTATGCCGATAGCATGAACCTGCACTGCAACAGCGTTCAGCGGATCAGCAATGTCACCGCCAGCGGCACCAACAGCGAGGTGACCAGCGCATTCAGGCTCATGGCGATACCGGCGAACACGCCGGCCACCGCGTCGACCTGGAATGCCCGCGCCGTGCCGATGCCGTGGGCGGCGAGGCCGACCGCGAAGCCGCGGGCGCGGAAGTCGGTAATTCCGGTACGGTTCATCAAGGGGGTGACGATGATTGCGCCCATGATGCCGGTGAGCACCACCGAGACCGCGGTCAGCGACGGATCCGCATGCAGGGATTCGCTGATGCCCATCGCGACGCCGGCCGTCACGGACTTTGGCGCCAGCGACAGGATGATCCCGCGCGGTAGCCCAGCGGCCTCCGCCAGCACCACCACCGAGACGATCGCGGTGACGGAGCCGATCACCAGCGCCACCAGCATCGGCAGGATCGCCGCCGCGACGACCTTGCGATTTTCATAGAGCGGCACCGCCAATGCCACCGTCGCCGGCCCGAGCAGGAAGTGCACGAACTGCGCGCCGCCGAAGTACGTCGTGTAGGAGGTACCGGTGACCAGCAGGAACACGCCGATGATCCACATCGAATGCAGCACGGGATTGGCGAGCGGATGCCGGTTCGTTTTCAGCGAGACCGCGTCCGCAACGGCATAGGTCAGCAGCGTCACCGTCAGCCAGAGCAGCGGCGACTGCGACAGGTAGACCCACAGCGAGAACGGATTTTCGCTCATGGCTTTTCCTCCCCGCGCGTCATCAGGCGGCTGGCCACCAGGAAGGTCGCGACCGTCACCAGCAGGGTGATCACCACGGAGACCGCAAGGATGGCGAGAATCGCGACGCCGTGCTCGGCGAGCAGATCGAGTTTTTGCACAACGCCGACGCCAGCCGGAATGAACAGCAGCGACAGGTGCGCCAGCAGCCCGCGGCTCGCGCCCTCAACGCCGTCGCCCTGCAGCGGTCCCCGCGCGAGCAGCGCGAAGCGATCGCGCGCCAGCAGCAACAGCAGCAGAATCAGCAGCCCGACCACCGGGCCCGGCATCGGCAGGCCGAGCCCGCGCACGATGACTTCGCCGATCAATTGACAGAGCAGGATCAGGCTGAGGCTGGCAATCATGCGACCGTCCGCGCGGGGATATCCTCGCCATCAGGTCGCTGCGGTACAGCTTTGTCAATCACCTCGCGTCAGGCGGATACGCGGACGTCCTCTTGCGCCGGCGCCGTTTCGCGGCGTGGCAGCGCCATCAGCGTGCCGGTCATGGTCGCGATCAGGGTTTCCGCGCCGTCATGGATCGCATAGGCGCGGCCTTCGCACACCGTCAGCGTGCGGCCGGGCTTTACGACGGTAGCGCGAAAGGCGAAGCCTTCGCCGCGCGCGGGCGCCAGCAGGTTGGTCTTGAATTCGACGGTGAGGATGTCGGATCCGGCAGGCATCAGCGTGAAGGCTGCGATGCCGCAGGCATTGTCGAGCCCGGCGGTGATGATCCCGGCATGGACGAAGCCGTTCTGCTGCGTGTACTCGGGCGAATAGCCCATCGCGAGATCGACCTCGCCCGGCTCCATCCGTGCGATCGAGATGCCGAGCGTGCGCATGGCGCGCTGACGTTCGAACGTATCGGTCGCGACCGCGCGATAGTCGGGATTTTTCGGCTGGAAGCGCGGCATGTGATTCACGCCACCGCCGGTTCGGCGGAATCCAGATGTGCCATCGCCGCGTTGCGGATCGCGGGTGCGAACGGCGCTGATTTGCGCGCCTGCCGGTCCATGTGCACGCCGGTGATCTCGCAGGTCGCCGCGATCTCGCCGGTTTCGGCGTTGCGCATCTCGTGCAGGAAGCGGATCGATTTGTCGCGGATCTCCAGCAGCCGACTGGTCACCTCGACGATATCGCCGGCGAGCAGTTCGCGCTTGTAGCTGATGTTCTGCTGCACGGCGGCCATGCCGCGGCCGGATTCACGCAAGTAGGACGGCGTCAGCCCGACCCGGGCGAACAGGTTCCAGTTGGCCTCGTCGAATTTGCCGACGTACCACATGATGTTCATGTGGCCGACATGGTCGCATTGCCAGGGATAGACCGTGCCGCGGTAGGTCGCGTCCGTCGCCATCGTTTCCCTCCGGTTTTCCTGCCGCTTTTCGATTTTGATACGGTAGCGTATCAAGGGCCGAACGGGTTAGCAATACGGTACCGTATCAAGAATTGGTGAGACGCCGAGGTGACCGAGGGCACCGGGATGACCGAAGGCAAGGGCGACGTCTGGATAGCAGCCGGGTTCAGCGAAATCGCGCGATCCGGCGTCGAGGGCGTGCGGGTCGAGGTGCTGGCGAAAAACCTCGGCGTCACCAAGGGCGGCTTCTATCGCCGCTTCCGCGATCGCGCCGCCCTGCTTGAAGCCATGCTGGAAAACTGGCGCGAGGGGCGCATCGCCGCGATCGAGAAACAAACCAGCCTCGACGGCACCAGTGCGCGCGAACGGCTGAAGGCGGTGATCGCGCTCTATTCGGAGCGCATGAACACCGAGGGCAAAAATATTGAAGGCTTGGGAATCGAACTGGCGATCCGGCAGTGGGCGCGGTCCGACGAGCTTGCGGCCGCAGCCGTCGCCAGCGTCGATGCCGCGCGCCTGAAAAATGTCGGGCAACTCTACCGCGCGACCGGGCTGCCGGGCGAGGAAGCCGACGCGCAGGCGTTCCTGTTTTATTGCTTCATCTTCGGCCAGAGCCTGCTGTTTCTCGAACGCAGCCCGCGCAAGCGCGCGCAACTGCTGGCGAAGTCCGCCGAGAAGCTGATCGAAGAGGAATAACAGGCGCGGCCGAAAGGTTGATCCGGCCGCGCCTGGATGCGTTGGCGCAAGATTTACGCGGCGGGCTTCAGCTTCTTGTTGCACTCGCTGTAATAGCCGCCGCCCTTCTCGATCCACTTCATGCCGCCATTACCGCCAGTGGTCTTGTTGGCATTGTACTGGTCGACGCAGGTGTGCATGCGGCCCTTGCCGGCGGTTTCCTTGGCGTATTTCGGATCCACGGCGGACGGATAGACCGCGGGTCCTGAGGGTGCTGCCGGAGCAGCGGCGGGCGCGGCTTCCTTTTTGGCTTCCTTCTTGGCTTCCTTCGGCGCCGCAGCAGCGGGAGCCGGAGCGGCGGCAGGCGCAGCCGCCGGCGTGGCCACGGCATCCGCACCGCATTGCGCTTTGCGGAAGTCGTTCCACTTCTGGCCGGCGAGCGTGCCGGCGGTCTTGGCGGCCTGATACTTCGCACTGCATTCCTGCGTCGTCAGCGCCTGGGCCGGTGCGGTTGCCGCAAACGCAGTAAAACCCGACACCGCAATCGCGCACAGTATTTTTGCTTGAATGGTCATCCTTGGTCTCCTTGGAGCAGTCATCTGCGGTTCCTATCCTAGCGCAACCGGAACTTGCGACAACGCGCCGGGCGATTTGGCGTTCAAAATATTGTGGCGGCGAAAATGGGAAATCGGGCGATCCATTCACCCACGGTTCAGCATCGCGGCGCGACGGTTGCGCCCTTCCGTTCAAACCGAGGTGCCCCATGATCAAGATTTCGTCCCTTGCCACCGCGACCGCCGTGGCCTCGCTGCTGCTGATGGGCGCCGTGTCAGCGCAGACCACTGCCCCTGCCAAGACCGAGGCCCCCAAGGCCGACACCAAGGCTGCACCCGCTGCCAAGACGGAGAAGGTGCACAGCGCCGCCTCGCTCGAATGCTCGAAGGAAGCCGACGCCAAGGGTCTGCACGGCAAGGAGCGCAAGAAATTCCGTTCTGAATGCAAGGCCAACGCCGCCAAGGGCGCTGCCCCGGCTGCCAAGTAAACGCGACGTTGCACCCTCCACTGGAGGGGCAGTACTGTCGCATTTGAAGTCCAAACTGCACCGACATCGGCACTGCGCCCCCTCTCCCGCTTGCGGGGGAGGGTTGGGGTGGGGGTGCTTCCACATCGAGACTGCCTGCGTTGAGGGAGCCCCCACCCGCCACGCTCTTCGAGCGCGTCGGCCTCCCCCGCAAGCGGGAGAGGCGAAGCAAGCCAGCCGATAAACCTCATGGACACCTCTAATCGCGGTGATTCCTCACGACCCCGCGCGCATTGCTGCACCGCGTTAGCGCATTTGTCCTGATATCGCGGATTTGCCATAAGGCGGCGTGAACCTGATCCCCGCATCGATGGCGTCGGCCCTTCCCGACCGCGCCCAACTGCTCCAGACCTGTGAGACGCTCGCCATCGGCAGCGTCGGCGGCTTGCTGTTTCTGTGGGCCAACCTGCCGGGCGGGTTGATCTCCGGTGCGATGGCCACGGTCGGCATCGCCGCGCTGGCCGGACGCCCCATGGCTGTGCCGCCGCTCCTGACCCAGACCGTGCTGGTGCTGCTCGGAATCTCGCTGGGCTCGCTGGTGTCGCGGCAACTGATCCAGCATGTCAGCTCCTATCCGCTGACCATCGGCCTGCTGGCGCTCGCCACCTTCTGCTCCACCTTCGGCTCCAGTTTCTATCTGCAGCGCGTGCACGGCTGGGACCAGACCTCGGCGCTGCTCGCCGGCAGCCCTGGCGCGCTGTCGCAAATCACCATTCTCGCGGTCGAGAAGGGCGCCGATGTCGCCGGGATCGCCGTGGTGCAGACCATGCGCGTGATCATTCTCACCGCGGCATTGCCATTGCTGGTCGCACTCAGCGGGATTCCGCCGTCGGCCTCGCCGAGTTTTGGCACCACCATCGCCTCGCCGCCCGAACTGACAGCCCTGATCGCGGCCTCCGTCGCGGTCGCGCTGCTGCTGCGGCTGGCCAAATTTCCGGCGAGCTGGATGTTCGGCGCCATGATCGCCTCCAGCGTGCTGCACGGCACCGGGTTGACCGAGGGCGGCCTGCCGAACTGGATCCGCGGCGTGGCCCTGGTCGGCATCGGCGCCCTGATCGGCTCGCGCTTCGCGCGGATGCAGACCACGACGCTGCTCAAGCATATCAATGCCGGGCTGGGTTCGTTCGCGGTGGCGATCATCATCTCCGCGATCTTCGTCGCTGTGATCGTGACGGCCACCCATGTGCGCTTCGCCGACGTCGTGGTGGCGTTCGCACCTGGCGCGATGGACGCCATGCTGGCATTGGCGCTGACCCTGCATATCGATCCGATCTTCGTCGGCGCGCATCACCTGTCCCGCTTCGTGTTCGTCTCGATCACCACCCCCGGCATCGTTCATCTGTTCGGACGGCCGCAGGAAGATGTCGACGATTAAGGGCCGCGAAGAACGTCGTCATACCCGCGTATGCGGGTATCCAGTACGCCGCGACCTATCGATTTAACACTGACGTTTCTGGAATACGGCCTACGCCCGCCGCGCCACCAGGCCCCACGCCGCGATCGCCGCCATCAACAGCGAGATCAGCACGTTGTAGCCGGCGAGCGAAAGGCCGAGGAAGCGCCACTGCACTTCATCGCAGCGGATCACCTTCACGGTGTCGAGCCGATCGAGCAGGCTGCCGGCATTGCCGAAATTGCCGACCGGGCCGGTGCAGTCGGTCGGGCCCTGCCAGAACTTCCATTCGACGCCGGCGTGATAGCCGCCGAGCCAGGCATTGGCGAGCGCGGCAAGCACGAGCAGCGCAAGACCCGCCAGCAGCACCGGCCGCGGCGCGTCCTTTGCGGCCGCGAAGGCGACCACAAGGCCGAGCGGGACCGCCAGATAATAGGCGTAGCGCTGTTCGAGGCAGAGCGGACAGGGCACGATGCCGAGCACCAACTGGAAGAACCAGGCCCCTGCCAGCGTCGCCGCCGCAATCAGCGCAACCGCCAGCGCCGCCGATAACGCCGGATTGGCGGAAAAGCGCGCATGCGACGGATAGGCGGTGGCATCTGATGTCACGGGAATCTCCTGCAAAGTGGTCGTATCCCGCCGGAATGACACTGTCGAGGCAGCAAACAATCACATCCGCGCGGGTTGACCGGGGCAGACCTACAGCTATATTCCGCCGGCTTCGCGACACCGCCCTCCGGGCCGATGTCCGAATGCCCCTGTGGCGGAATTGGTAGACGCGCTCAACTCAAAATCGAGTTCCGCAAGGAGTGCTGGTTCGATTCCGGCCAGGGGCACCACGCTTCGCCCTTGCGGGCTTCGCGTGGCGCAGCCACGCTGGGCCGAAAGGCTAAAGCGTGTCCGGCGAAGCCTCTTGGCGAAGACGGACTGCCAACGTCTCGCTAGAAGCAATCCGGCTTCACCTACCAGCCCTCAGTTCTTTGCCACGACGGCGTGCTTCATCAGCGCCTTGTCGCTGAGATCCTGCAGCAGAATCTCGCTGAGGAAAACGACGAGCGAATTGTATCGCGAGATGCCCTCGGGCACGACGAGATCAGGATAATAGCGCTGACGGAAACCTTCGTCCCGCTCGCCGTGCGTTCGATGACCTCGGTGACCTGGCAATCCCCACCGAATGGAATGGGCCTGAGAACAATGGCCGGCGTCCGATCGTCCGGCGGGTCCGGCAGCGTGCGTCGCCTCAGGCACACGTCGACACGCAGCGGCGCGACCTTCCTTTGAACCAGACTCGGCGTGATGCCGACGTCGGCACTGTCGCGACCGCCGACACACGTGTCGGAAGGCTCGGCCACGGTTTCCCGGACCTCAGGGATCCGAGAAGTGAAACAGTATCGACCCGCATCGGACAACCCTGTCCCGTCCGCAACAGCTCCCCGCCTGCGCTATCGCTTTTGCGATTTCCGTGCTCCAATGAAAATTATAACTCGACTTGTCCTCCTCAAGGACAGCGCATTGGCATGACGGGATGGAAGCGATGGACCTGAAGGGTAAGGTTGCACTGGTGACGGGCGGCAATGGCGGGCTGGGGCAGCGCATCTGTCATGCGCTCGCGAAGGAAGGCGCGCATATCGCAGTCATGTACGCGAAGAGCCGCGAGCAGGCGGAAGGCGTCGCCAGCGAACTGAAGTCGGCTTATCAAGTCAATGCACACGCTTTCGCCTGTGACATTACCGACGATGCAGCCGTCAAACGGCTGATCGGCGAAGTAACAAAGGCCTTCGGCCGCATCGATATCCTGATCAACGACGCCGCCTACAACCTCTCGATCCCGTTTGGCGATCTCGACAGCCTCTCGATGGAAGTATGGGACCGGATCATGGCTACCAACCTGACCGGGCCGATGCGCCTGACCAAGGCGGTAGCCCCCGTCATGAAGACTCAGGGGCAAGGCCGCATCGTCAACATCGCTTCGGTCGCAGGGCTCAGCCCGACCGGCTCTTCCATCGCCTATGCGGTGTCGAAGGCGGGGCTCATTCACCTGACGCGTTGCATGGCGGTGGCACTGGCGCCAGAGACGCTCGTCAACTGCGTGGCGCCGGGCCTGCTGGACGGCACGCGCGCGACTGCCAATCTCAAGCCCGAGCAGGTCGAGAAATCCGCGTCGAGCTCGCTCTTGAAGAAGCCCGCCGACAAGGACGACTGTGCCGACATGGTGGTCACCATGTGCCGCACCGAGACCATGACCGGCCAGACGGTCGTCATCGACGCCGGACGCATCTTTCACTGAGGTGACGGGCTGGACCCGATCAATCCCTTGTCCAGCTTCCGCCGAAGCGGATCCCTGGCGAGGTCGTCGACCATGACGAAGCGCTTGCAAAACCCTTCGCCGGTTCGGTCACGCATTGTTGGCAATCGACGTCGCGTTGCAATGGGACGTCACTTGACTCCGTCTTTACTCGCCCTCAAGTTGCCTGAACTGGGGATGCAATGACAGATTAGGGAGGAGCGTCATGCGGCTTGGTAGAATTGCGACGGGATTGGCGTTGCTTGGCAGCCTTGCGATGGTCACGTTCACCGGACAACGGCCGGCGGCCGCCGCGGGCATATGCCCCCTGGTGGTCGCGCCGGTTTGCGCCTTGAATCGGGACGGAACGCGCTCGAACTATACCAATAGCTGCTTTGCACGCCGGGCCCACGCCCGCGTGCTGCACGCCGGCGATTGTTTCGGTCCGATCTGTTTCTTCATTTTCGATCCGGTTTGCGCCCGCGATCCGCAAGGCCACCGGCGCACCTATCCGAGCCTTTGCGCCGCCGAAAACGCCGACGCCGTTTTGCTGCACAAAGGCGCCTGCAAATAGACGGACGGCGCAGCCACGTGCGTGCGATCCAAGTCAGCGGGACGAGGAGCCATTTTCCTCGCTCCGCTGGAGGATGTTTCGATGCGCCGACGGCGTACAACCGGAGGCGCGGTGCTCACGATGCACCGCGCGTCTCGATAATGAACGAAGCGATCAGGCCGGAGAGTTTTTCCGGCTGGTCTTCCGGCGTGAAGCTGAAGGCGTCGGCAATCTCCGCAAGCCGCGCGTTGGGCAATGCTTCCGCATAGGCCTGCGCATGCGCCAGCGGAAAGACACTGTCTTCGACGGCCCAGGCCAGCAGCACCGGCTTTTTGAAATTGGCGACCAGGATTTCGCCGGCGCGCCGCACATGGGTTTCCGAGGCCGAACGCATCGCCTTGGCGATATCGTGCAGAATGCGGTCGTCTTCGAGCACCGGCAGCGCGTAGGCATCGGACACGGCGTCCTCGATCGGGTGCTTGGCCAGCAAACCAAAAGCCTCTGGCCGCAGCCGGCGCGCGCGGTCGCGCAGGCCCTGCAGCGCGCCTTTAAGAAATTCCACCGACTGCGCGGCCTGGCGCAGGCCGGTGAATGGCGGCGGCGGAAACACGTCGTCCGGCGTTTCGCAGGAGGCGAGCACCAGCCGCGCGATGCGCTCGGGGCGCGCGGCAACGCCGATCTGCGAATAGGCGCCGCCGGAATCATTGCCGACCAGCGTCACCTGATCGAGCCCGAGCGCCTCGATCGCATCCATGATGATGCCGCCGCAGCCGGGCGGCGAGAGATCCACCTCCGGATCGACCGGCGTGCCATGGGCGCCGAGCGGCAGATCCAGCACGATGCAGCGATGACCGTCGGCGAGCCGCGCCACCACCTTGCGCCAGAGATTGGCGTTGGCGAGCCAGCCATGGGCGAACACGATCACAGGCCCGCTGCCGCGCTCAAAGTACCTGATTTCGCCGGCCTTGATCCGAACGGTCCGCGCCGCGCCCAACAGCGGCGAGCGGTAGAGGTGGGCGGCAGTTTCCGTCATGGCGGCCATCGAGCGCTCCCTAATTAAGATACATACTATCTGTATGTTTTATGTTCGACCCGCTGCCCTGTCAAGTCCGCCACGGAGCCGCTATCGTCGTCCCCATGACCAAATCGGAATCCCCGCCGCGAAAGAAACCCAGGAAGACGCAAGAGGAGCGCTCGGCCGCCACCACCGCGCTGCTGCTTCGCGCCGCGCGCGAGCTGTTCGCGAAACAGGGTTTTGCCGACACCGCGACCGAAGACATTCTCAACGCCGCCGGCGTCACCCGCGGCGCGCTCTATCATCACTTCGACAACAAGGCAGCGCTGTTCCGCGCGGTGTTCGAGGGCGAGGAGGCGGCCCTCACCGCCCGCCTGATGAAGGTCGCGCAGTCGCAGCCAGATCCCTTGTCCGGTCTTCACGCCGGCTGCCGCGCGTTCCTGGAAGCGTGCCTCGATCCGGTGGTGCAGCGGATCGTGCTGCGCGATGCGCGCGCGGTGCTGTCGCTCGACGAACTGCGCGAGATCGAATCGCGCTACACGCTGGCGGCGCTGCGCAACGGCCTGAAGAACGCGATTTCCTCCGGCGCGCTGGCCGAACGGCCGGTCGACATGCTCGCCCATATGATCCTCGGCGCGCTGTCGGAAGCCGCCATGGCGATCGCGCGGTCGCCGCATCCGAAAAAAGTATTGAAGGACGCCCTGCGCGAATTCGATCTGCTGATCGAGGGCTTGACGCGGAGGCCGGCGGCGGGGTGAGCCCGCCCTGCCCCATGAATATGGCTGTCGCAAACCGCTTCGGCGGGGTTAAACTTGGGCTTGGCCGCGGGGGACAACCGGCCGGAGCTGTTTTCGATGAATTCGTCGAGCGATAAGCCAAAGGCGGCAATCACGGTTTTGCTGCTCGAAGACGATGCGCCGACCTTGTGGCGGCTGCAGGATGCGCTGACCAGCGCCGGCTACCAGGTCAGGGCCGCGGGCACACTGGCCGAGGCCCGTGCTGCGCTGGCCGAGGGCGCGCCAAAGGTGCTGCTGACCGATCTGCAATTGCCGGACGGACACGGCGTCGATCTGATCCGCGAGACGCGGCAGCGCTTTCCCGATACCGAGATCATGGTGATCTCGATCCTCGGCGACGAAGAGAGCGTGATCTCGGCGATCACCGTCGGCGCCACCGGCTATCTGCTCAAGGACGCGTTTCCGACCGATATCGCCGCGACCGTGCGCGATCTCGTCGCCGGGCATTCGCCGATCTCGGCCTCGATCGCGCGCTTCATCGTGCGCCGGACCCAGAACACTGCCGAGCCGCCGCCCGGCCCCGCGCTCAACACCGCCAAACTGACGCCGCGCGAGATCGACATCCTCTGGGGCATCGCCAAGGGTTTCAGCTACGCCGAAATCGCCAGCCATCTCAGCCTGTCGCGCCAGACCGTGCCCGGGCATATCAAGAGCATCTACCGCAAGCTCGAAGTGCATACCCGCGGCGAGGCGGTGTTCGAGGCGGTCCAGCAAGGCTTGATCCGGCTGTGACTGACGTCGCCGCGAGCCCGGTCCTGCCCGGCCGCCGGCGCCGGCAAATGTCACGCCTTGCCTGGTACATCCTGCTTCAGGTGACGATCGCCGTGGTCTGGGCGTTCATCCTGCGCGCGCCGCCGCCTGAGCCTTCCTCACGATATCTGCTGAGCGGATTCACGCTGCGCGAGGCCGGCACCGCGCGGCCGGTGACGCTGCCGCATTTCAGCGCCTTACGCTTTTCGATGAACGATCCGCCGCTTTACACCAGCCGGTTCGACTGGCCCGGCGGCGAGACGCAAGATGCCTGGCAAGGTAGCTGGTCGGTGCTGGTGCCGCGCTTCACCAATGGCGTCGAGGTCGCCGTCAACGGCGTGGTGATCCTGGACAGCCAGCGCGATCCCGCCGCCAACCGGCCCGACCGCAACACGCCGGAAATCGCGGTCATCCCGTCGTCGCTACTACGCCAGGGTGAAAACGATCTGGCCATCCGGCTGTTCGTGTGGGGACCGATCACCGGCTTCCTCGACCGCATCTTTGTCGGCCCCGACCAGGATTTGCGTCCCAGCTATGACGCCCGAACGCTGCTGTTCGTCACCTTGCCGATGGTGTTTTCGGCATGGCAGGCGATTCTCGCCGTGATCCTCGGCATCATGTGGGTGATGCGACGCCATGAACCGGCCTATGGCGTGCTGGCCGCGGCCATGGCGCTCGGCACCGTCCAGGCGTTCCTGCAAACGCCGATGGGCGAGTCGCTGTTTTCCAGATTGAACGTGATCCTGATCTCGTCCGCACCGCTGGAAAGCGCGCTGGTGCTGACCTTCGCGCTGTTGTTCTTCGGCTGGAAATGGCCGCGCTGGGGCTTCTTGATCTTCGCGCCCGGCGTGCTGCTCGCACTGAGCGGCCTGTTCGGGTACCAGACATTGTCGCGCGCGCTGTTTCTGTTTTTCGCGATTCCGACGGTCGGGTTGGCGCTGCTCGTCATCGCCTATGTGGCGGCACATGCAGCGCTGCAACGGCGAAACGTTGCGGGCTTGCTGCTCGGCTGCGCGGCCACCGCTATGCTCACCGGGTGGATCTTCGACCTGCTCTCGGTGTTTCAACTGATGCCCGACCGGATTTTTGTCGCGCGGCTGTCGTATTCGGCGATCCTGGTCGCGATCGGCGCCGCGCTGACCTGGCGGTTCGCTTCCGCGCTCAACCAGGTCGACGGCTTTGCCGGCCGCATGGTCACGCGGGTGCGCGAGGCAGAGGAAAAACTGAAGGCCAGTTTTGTCCGCGAGGAGGAGCGCGCGCGGGCCGCGGCGCTGGCGCGGGAGCGCACCCGCCTGATGCGCGACCTGCATGACGGGCTCGGCGGCCAGCTCGTCTCCATCGTAGCCCTGAGCGAACGCGGCAATGGCAGCGCGCCGATCGGCGATGCGGCGCGCGCCGCGCTGAAGGACCTGCGTCTCGTGATCGATTCGATGGACGACATCGGTGGCGACCTGATGCTGGCGCTGGGCTCGTGGCGCGAACGCGCGATCGCACAGTTGCGTCCGCATGACATGGCGCTGGACTGGCGCGCGGTCGCGGCGCAGGGCCTGCCGGTGCATCCGGAACTGCGGCCCTGGCATGTGATCCAGACCGTGCGGCTGCTCGATGAGGCGCTGACCAACGCGGTCAAGCATTCCGGAGCCCGTCGCGTCACGGTGACGATCGAAAGCTTCGCCGACACCGCGGGTCTCGATCGCGGCTGCATCACCGTCGCGGACGACGGCCGTGGCTTTGACGTCGCGCCGGAGAGCGAAGCTTCCGGGCTTGCGAAAGCGGCGCGCGGCCTGCGCAACATGCGCAACCGGGCCGCGCGTTGCGGCGCCGAGCTCGAGCTTACCTCCGGCGCCAAGGGCACGCGGGTGCGGCTGACATTGCCGCACCGCTTTCCCGATAGCGAAACCGCCGCTGTTTAGAGAGTTAGCGGCGGCCGACGCGATCGACCGGACCACCGCGGTTGAGCGGCGTACCGGGGCGAACACCGACGCCGGGAGCACCAACGCCAACCCGGGCAACGGGCGCGACCACCACAGGCGCGGGTCTCACGACCACTGCAGTCGCGGTCGGTCGAACCACGCAACCCTGCGGCACGCCGGCCGTCTTGCAATAGACCACCGCGGCCTGCGCCGAACCCGCGCCGAGCCCAACCGAAAATGACGCGACGGCCGAAAGCGCCGCCAGGGTCAGACCGGCCCTCAGCCATCCTGTCTTCTTCAACATGTATCTCTCCGAATTGGCGTGCAGTCTTGCGAGGCACCACACGGTCACCGCAGCCGACGCGCCGTGTACATGGGGCAGCGCTGCGCGCGGCAACATCCCATGAAGAGGGTGTGACGCTCTGACGATCGATTTGAAGGGGCGTATCCGGTGCCATGAACATGGCATGGACCGCTGACCCTGCCTCGACGAGGTTTCGCGCGCTTGATTTCAACCGCCGTCAAACAATCGTCTCGAGGTAATCCATGAAAAGCTCAGTTCAAAAATTCGCTTGCGTCGCGTCCGCTGCTGTCTCGCTGGCCTTGCTGTCCGCCGGCGCACCTGCATCGGCGCAATCAGGCCCGAGCCCGCAGGAGCAGATGGCCTGCCGTTCGGACGCCGGAAAATTCTGCGCCGAACATATCGGCAAGCCGCCGCAGATGAACGCCTGCCTGCGCGACAACAAGGCAAAGCTGTCCGACGGCTGCCGCAAGGTGGTGGAGGCTCACGGCGGATAAACGCGCCGGCCGTTCGCGAGCGAACGATCAGTCGCCGCCGAACAGTCTGATCCGCGGCATTTCGACCTTCACGGGCTCGGCCGCAAAGGCCTGACGCGGTTCGGTGTCATCCCGAACCGCCTGCTCGACAGCCTCCAGTTCCTGCTCGCGAGGCTGGCGAGTGCGGCGCTTGTCGGCCCATTGCTGATGGCGCTCGGCGCGCCGCTTCTCGGTCACCGCGCGCTTGATGTCGCCGTCGCGCACTTTGGCAAACGCATCGCGCGGCGAGGCGGCCGGCTCACGCGCGGTTGGCTCGGCCGGCGCCGGTGACGGCGATGTTACAGGCTGCACCGCAGTCGCATTGCCGGCGGCCTTCTGTTCTACAGGCGGTGCGACGGCAGGCGCTTCCTTCTGCGGCTGTGGCTCGGTCTGCGCGGGCGCGGTCGCAATCACAGGAGTCGTTGCCGCCGGCGGTTGCGTGGCGACGGTCGTTGGTTCCGACGGCGCCGGCGTTACCGGATTGGACCGCTCTGCCATCCGCAACTCGAGCTTGGTCGGTTCCGTCGCATATTTGGGTTGATGTGGCGCGACGATGTTGGAGAACAGCAATCCACCGCCAAGACCGGCGGCGATCGCCACCGCGACGGTTCCCACGCCCGCAAAATAGGCAGTCGTTGTGCGCATGATATCGGCTCCGTGATTCACGCGGGCAACGCGCGGGACGGGTCCGATGTTCCGGGATAATGAGGCAACAAAGGCGATTGGAACCGGCGCGTGGCGCGCAACGGCTCAGATCATGGAAGCTACTTTTTCCAGCCCGATGATGCGGGCGAGCGAGCGCACTTCGCTCTTCTGGTCTTCACGCAACTGGAACAGCAGCGGCATCGCCGCCGACTTCAGCTGCTGGACTTCCTCGGCCTCCGGATCGATCGGCACGCCACCCGCACCGGGATTGGCCTGCCGTCCGGCGTGGATCTTGCGGGCGACGGCGCGCAGCGCGTTCTCCACCGGCGGCCAGTAGGATTCCTGCGCGGACGAAAGTTTCAGGCGTTCCTTGATCCCGGCGATCTGGATGTCGCTCAACAGCGCGTAGTTCTTCTGCGGCTGCGGCTTGGCAGCGGCCTTCGGCTTCGGTGGTGCCGCGGCGGGCGCAGCCGAAGGCGCGATCGCTTGCGGCGAGATCACCTGGGGTATTCCGAGATCGGCCGGCGATGTCGAGGCATAGGCCCGGCGCAGCAACTCGCTCAGCGCCGGGTCGGTCTGCACCGGTTCCGGCCGCACCGGTTCGAACGCGGCCAGCGCGAACCCGACGACGGCGAGCTTGTCTTTCTTGTTTTCCCGGTTCGACACCGGGGCCTGAAGGGAGGAGATCGAGGCGGAAGCCAGCTGGAAGCGCGCCAAGGGAACGCTGTCGCGGCCGAGAATGCTGGTGGCGGCGGCGCCGACCACGAGAAAACAGGTCAGCGCGACGATCGTCATGGCTCTGGTCAAAAAGGTCTCCATATCCGCCGACCGCTTGGGGCCTTTCAATCAAAACTGGATGGTAATTAAGGCTTTACCATGCCGCCTGGACAGCCAGGTCTGCGGTAAATCCCCGGAAATCGTGCCAAAATGACGCGAAATCAGGCCGCAGCGGCGAGTTCATAGGCCTCCTGGATATCGGCAACGATATCTGAGGCTTCCCAGAGCGCGTCGGGGGCGACCGAGCGCAGGCTGATGGTCCAGTTGCTCTTGCCGGTCCGGGGCATGCTGACGATGTCGAATTCGACGTTGCGGCAGAGCGGATGCCGATCCAGCGCCCGCGTCACCCGCCACTTGATCTCGTCGAGGGTCGCCGGCGTTTTTGCGAAAAACTGCTCGAGGTCCATGTCGCCCCCCCTTCGATTGGCGGTCGGCCCGGCCGTGGCGGCGAACCGTCCTCTGGGGTTATTGTTGGGGCGGGTTTGGTTAACGGCGGGTTAAAATCCGAACGCAGGCTGAGGACAGCGCGACACATCTGGATGGCGGAAATAACGTCACAAACGACAGCCGCCGCGGCGAAGCCGTCGGTTCGGAACGCGCTGGTGGCGGCAACGCTGATCTCGGCCGTGACGCTTGCGATCGCGACCTTCGAGTTGTCGATGGCGGATTGGCCTTCGGCCTTCGTGCTGCTGGGTCTGGTGCCATTGATGGCGCTGACGTTCATCGGCTGCGGCCTGTGGTCGGTCACGCTGCTGCTTCGGATCCGAAAAGGTGGCGTGAAATTCGCGGCCCCGTTCCTGATCTATGCGCTGACGCTGGCGCTGCTCGAATATGCGCCGCTGGAACAGATCGCCTTGCAGCGGAATTTCGACTGGCACCGGGCCAACCGCGAACGGATCCTGGCGCGGGTCGAATCCGGCGAGCTCAAGCCCAATGTCAGCTACAACAAAAACCTGATCGCGCTCGGCGATAAGGAAGCCAACGTTTCCGCGGGTGGTAACGACATCGTCGTCGATCAGGCGGGGAAAGGCACCTATGTCCTGTTCCTGACTTCGCGCGGCCTGAAACATTACTTCACCGGCTTCCTGCACGTGCCGCCGGACAACAAGCCTGAGGACTTCTTCGAGTTCGATGACAAGCCGCCGAGCCGGCTCGTGCGCTATGACAAGGACTGGTATTTCGTGGCGAACTAGGCCGTCCGGATGTGCGACGTCAGCGTCTGCAGGAATTGCCCGCCGCCCACCAACAAGGGCCAACGCGATCGCTTGTCACGCCAGTCCGGCGGACCTTGCCGTTCTCGACAGAAACCGCTGCACGATGAACTCCTTGTCGTCATAGGCGGCAAAGGTTTCGCGCGTCTCGGTAAAAGCGCCGGCCGTATAGTCCGCGATGATCTTCGCCAGAACGCCTGCGCTGGCGCGTTCACCGGCATTTCGCGAACCTCCCAGGCGCCTGCGAAGCGATCGAACAGAGCGGTCGCCACGCTATGCCCAAATCCCCGACGACGATATTGCCGCGCAATGAAGAACTCGCCCATGTCGAATGTCGCGGGTGTGTCGCTCGTCCGCTTCACCAGCGCAAAGCCGGCCGGATGCCCGTCCATTCGAAGCAGGAACGGAAATCCGCGCCATGCGGAGGGCCATACATGCTTGCCGCCGGTCTTGCCCCAATAGTTTGCAAGTTGGCCTTCGGAGTCAAACAGACCGTCGGCTGGAAAATTCAAGCCGGCGTGCTCAGCGATGTCGTAGATGTAGAAGCGCGCCAGGTTGCCGACGATGGTGTAGTCCGCCTCCGATGCAGGCGTTATCTCAAGACCCATGCGTCACCGCCGCCCGATACTCCGCCGCGGTACGCGCAACCATTTCGTCGACGGAAAGCACTTCCGTGACGCCCGACGTGGAATGCCCCGCGCTCCAGATATCCTTCCAGCGCTTCGGACGGCTTTCGCGGGCGCCGATGTCGATATCCTCAGCGATGTCGATGGCGCCACGCGCCGGCAGATCGTCGGGATCGAGGCCGGCGGCTTCGATCGAGGGCCGCAGCATGTTGGTTTGCAGGCCGGTGAAGGCAGTAGTCAGCAAAATATCGTCGGCGCTGCTGGCGACCAGCATCTCCTTATATCTTGCATCCGCCATGCTTTCGCGGGTGGCGATGAATTTGGTGCCCATGTAAGCGAGATCGCAGCCGAGCGCCTGCGCGGCGCGCAAGGCGTGGCCGTCGCTGATGCCGCCCGCCAGCACCAGCGGTCCGTCGAAGAACGCCCGCACGGCGCGCACGAACACGAACGGGTTGAGCCAGCCGGTCTGGCCGCCCGCGCCCGCTGTCAGCAGCACCAGCCCGTCGGCGCCGGCGGCGACTGCGCGCTCGGCATGACGGATACTGGCGACATCGGCGAACACGACCGCGCCGGCATCGTGCAACGGTTTTAGCACCGGCGCCGGTGAACCGACCGAGGTGATCACCATCTCGGGCTTGTGGCGCAACAGCACCTGCAGATCCTGCTCCAGCCGCGCATTGGAGCGATGCACGATCAGGTTGGCGCAGATCGGCGCAGCCGATTTGCCGCTTTCGTCGGAATGCCGGTGTAAACGGCTTTCGATCTCGCTGAGCCATTGATCGAGCTGTTCGGGACTGCGGCAGTTCACTGTCGGAAATGAGCCGATCACGCCGTTGCGGCATGCGGCTACCACAAGCTCGACGCCCGAGACGAGAAACATCGGGGCCGCGATCAACGGCAGGCTGAGGCGGTCGCGAAAACGCGAAAGCGGATCGATGGAGGGCAAGGCATTCTTCCTGACTTGAGCCGCTTGCTTGTTGTGCTAGCGTTCTCTCAACATTGGCACGAGCGAAGACCAATTACAAAATTCCCGGGAGAGAACGATGAGCGATGCGCTCCATGCATTTCCGGTGGTCGGCGAACAAACGCTGCGGGCGCTGGCGCGCTATCCCCAGCGCACGGCCTTTAGCTGGCCCGGCGGATCGCTGACCTACCAGGGCGCCACCGACATGATTGGCCGCATGCAAGGCGTGTTTACGAAATTCGGCTTTGCGCCCGGCACGCGCGTCGCGTTCCTGACCGCGAACCGCGCCGACACCTGGTGCGCCGGCGTCGCCGCGCAGTTGGCGCGGCTCGCCATCACCTGGCTGCATCCGCTGGGCTCGCTCGACGACCAGCTGTTTCAGTTGGAAGATTCCGAAGCGCAGATGCTGGTGGTCGACGGCGTCACATTCCGCGATCGCGGCGGCGAACTCGCGAGCCAACGCGACCGGGGTCAAGACCGTGTTCACGCTCGGCCCCGCCTCTTACGGCGCCGACCTGCTCGCGGCGATCGAGGCGGCCGGAAGCGCTACGGCGCGCTGCTTCGCCGGCCCCGACGATATCTCGACGCTGAACTACACCGGCGGCACCACCGGCAAATCCAAGGGCGCACTGCGCTATCACCGCGAATTGAGCGGCTTCGCCAACGCCATCCTCGCCGATTTCGAAATTCCGCAACACGCCGAGCTATCTCGCGGTGGCGCCGATCAGCCATGTCGCGGGCAACGAAGGTGCTGCCGACCCTGATGCGCGGCGGCACCGTGCACATGCTGAAGGGTTTCGACCCCGAGGCAGTGTTCAAGACCATCGAACGTGAACGCATCAATTTCACGCTGTTCGTGCCGACGATGATCTACGTCTTGCTCGATCATCCGGCACTCGACGAAGACCGACCTCTCCTCGCTCGAACTGCTGCTGTATGGCGCTTCCGCGATGTCGCCGAGCCGATTGGTCGAAGGCATCGAGCGGATCGGACCGGTGTTCTCGCAACTCTACGGCCAGACCGAATGCTATCCGGTGTCGGTGCTGCGCAAGGCCGATCATGATCCAAAGACGCCGGAACTGTTCTTGTCGTGCGGTTTCCCGATCGCGGCCTGTGACGTAAAAATCCTCGACGACAACGACCAGGAGGTTGCAACCGGCGAAGCCGGCGAGATCTGCGTGCGCGCCACGCATGTGATGGCCGAATACTGGAAGCGGCCGGAACAGACCGCCGAAACCCTCAGGAGCGGCTGGCTGCACACCGGCGACATCGCGCGCAAGGACGAGCGCGGCTACATGTTCATCCTCGACCGCAAGAAGGACATGATCGTCTCCGGCGGCTTCAACATCTTTCCGCGCGAGGTCGAGGACGTGCTGTCGCAGCACGCCGACGTCGCGATGGTCGCCGTGGTCGGTGTGCCCGACGACAAATGGGGCGAGGCGGTTACCGCCGTGGTCGTGCCGCGTGAAGGCGCCACGCCGAACGAACAGGAGCTGATCGCGCTGGTGAAGGCGCGCAAGGGTTCGACGCACGCCCCCAAGCACATCAAGTTCGTGACGGAGTTGCCGATGACCGGCGTCGGCAAGGTCGACAAGAAGGTGCTGAAGGCCGGCTTCTGGACCGGCCGCGACCGGATGGTGGGGTAACCTCGAGGGGCCAGACTCAAAATCTCGAAAACAACCCCATGCACAGTAGAAACGGCGGACCGAAAAGCGATTCAGAGGTATTATATTACCTGACCTACCTCAAGAGCTGATCGAGCCGTTCGCGCAGCTGGTCCTGATGATAGGGCTTTGCCAGTCGCGGCAGATCGATCTGCGTGCCTTCGGGCAATTCGGCATAGCCGGTGGCGAGCAACACCGGCAGCGCAGGCCGGACGTCGCGCGACGCCGCGACAAGTTCGAGGCCCGTCATTCCCGGCATCATATGGTCCGTCATCATCAGGTCGAGCGGCTGTTCGCTCCTGAGGATTTCGAGCGCGTGCTGGCCGGAATTGACGCCGATGACATGGTGGCCGAGGTCTTCGAGCATTTCGGCGGTCGACATCGCAATCAGCGGATCGTCATCGACGAACAGGATCACTGCCGAACGTTTGGCTTTCGGCGCCGATGGAGCGGCGCTTTCCACTTCGGGCGCTGCCGCGGCGACCGGGAGCACCAGCGTCGCACTGGTGCCCTTCCCGACCGCGCTGGTCAGTTGCAGCGCGCCGCCAAGCTGGACTGCGAGCCCGTGCACCATGGATAGCCCAAGGCCAGTACCCTTGCCGAGCGGCTTTGACGAGAAGAAAGGCTCGACCGCCCGCTTGAGCGTCTCGGGTGTCATCCCGGTGCCAGTGTCGACCACGGACAATTTGAGGTAACGGCCCGGCTGCAACGCCGCGTCGCTTTTCTTCGCCCGATATTCCGCGACCTTGATGTCGATCGAACCGCCATCCGGCATCGCATCGCGCGCATTGATCGCAAGGTTGAGGATCGCGAGTTCGAGCTGGTTGGCGTCGATGCGCGCCGGTGGCAGTCCGTCCGGGATATCTCGCCGCAACACCACGCGCGGTCCGAGCGATCGCTGGAGCAGGTCGGTCATGCCCTCGATCAAGGTCCGCAAATCGACCGGCACTACGTGCAAATCCTGCTGGCGCGCAAATGCCAGCAGCCGCTGGGTCAGCGATGCGCCGCGCTCCGCGCCCTGCAAGGCGCCATCGACCAGGCGATGCAGCCTGGGATCGTCAGGCAGGCGCTTGCGCAGCAGATCGAGATTGCCCATCACGGCCATCAGGAGGTTGTTGAAGTCATGCGCGACGCCGCCGGTGAGCTGGCCGATGGTTTCCATCTTTTGCGCCTGACGCAGTTGTTCCTGCGCCTTTTCACGGGCAGCGACCTCCTTCATCAGTTCGGCGCTGCGCTGGTCGACGCGCTCTTCCAGCGTGGCGGTCAATTCGGCCAGCGCCGTACGTTCTGCCGCCAGCTGCGCCAGAAGATTGTCGCGCTCGATGTCCGCGGTCTTGCGCGCGGTGATGTCGGAGCAGACGCCAACCAGCGACCTGATGCTGCCGTCCGCCCGCCGCACGACGCGGGCACGGGTGTCCACCCAATGCACCGAACCGTCCGGCCAGATGTTGCGGTATTCGATCTGGTAGTCACTGCCTTCCCTGATGGTCCGCTCCAGCACCTCAAGCCGTCGCTCCCGATCGTCGGGATGAATCGACGCCTGTAAATCTCCGAACGAAAATGGCTCGTCCGCCTTCCTTCCGAAAAAGCTGCGGCAGGTATCCGAGAGATCGAGCTCCAACTCCGGCAAACGCAATTCGAGTGTGCCGAGATGACCGGCATTGAGCGCCGTCTGCAGCAGGCCCTCACTTTCGGTGAGGTCGGCCAGAATGGCGCGCGCCTGGTATTGGCGGCGGCGGCCTCTCACCGCGGAGCCAACGATGCTCACCAGCGTGGTCGGATGAAACGGCCGCTCGATGAAGGTGACGTTGCCCAGCGCATGCCCCAGTCGGTCTGCGTCGGGATTGCGCTCCGGGCCTCCGCCCTGGTGGGTCAGCAGCACGAATGGAAAATCCGACCAGGGCGGCTGACCGTTGAGCCAGGTCACGAGCGCGCGCAAATCCGCCGTCTTGATCGCCTCGTCGGCGATGACGGCAAGGCCGGCGCCACCATCGATTTCGCGCAGCAGTGCCGCGAGGTCGCCGCAGACGCTGGCGTGATAGCCCGCTTCCATGATCAGGGTTGCGGCCACGGCAGCGTCGCGCCCCATGGGCGCTAGAATGACAGCCCGCTCTGAGGACGGACCGGGTTTCACTGGTCCAGTCCATCCAGCAGCGGCTTGCCTTCGCCGACGTAGGTCGGAACGCCAAGCAACACGCCCTGGAATCCGTCGAGCGGCGAGCCGATGGTGAGGCCGCGGGTGTCGATGCGGAATTCGCGAATGGTCGCCTCGTGGGCGCCGGTGCGTTTCTTGATGACCGAAACCGCGCGCCGCACGATTCCCAGTGCCTCGAAATAGCGTAGCAGGATTACGGTATCGGCGAGATAGGTGACGTCGACCGGCGCCTTCATGTCGCCGACCAGCCCATGCTGCGCCACCGTCATGAAGGTCGCGGCGCCCTGGCGGTTGAGATACTGCAGCAATTCGTGCATGTGCAGGATCAGCGAATTCTCTTCGGGCATCGCCGCCTGGTAGCCATTGAGGCTGTCGATCACCACGGTCTTGATGTGATCATCATCAACCCGCTTGCGGACGCGGTGCGCGAATTCGCCCGGCGACAATTCCGCCGCATCGACCTGCTCGATGAAAAGATCGCCACGTTCGCGCATCACTTCGAGATCGATGCCGAGCTTCTTCATGCGCGAAAACAACAGACCGAGTTCTTCGTCGAATGCGAACAGTGCCGCCTTTTCACCGCGCGCAATGGCAGCCGCGATGAAGACAATGGAGATGAGCGATTTTCCGGTGCCGGCGGGCCCGAGGATCAGCGTGCTCGATCCGGTCTCGATGCCGCCGCCGAGCAGCCCATCCAGACCTGCGATCCCGCTCGACATCGTGGTTCGCACGAACGCAGAGCGGAATTCCGACGCCACGAGCCGTGGAAACACGTTCAACCCGCCGGTGGAGATCGTGACGTCGTGATAGCCGCCGCGGAATTTCACACCTCGATATTTGATGACGCGGACACGACGCCGCTCCGCGCCGTAGGACGGCGCCAGTTCTTCCAGCCGCACCACGCCGTGCGCGACGCTGTGCACGGTCTTGTCGGCCAATTCGGCGGTCAGATCGTCCAGCATCAGAACCGTGGTGCCGAACTTCGCAAAAAAGTGTTTCAGGGCGAGAATTTGCCGGCGGTATCGCAGCGAGCTCTGCGCCAGCAGCCGGATTTCCGAAAGGCTGTCCAGCACCACGCGGCTCGGCCGCACTCTTTCGACCATCTCGAAGATCTGCTTGGTGGTTTCACCGAGTTCGAGATCGGACGAATAGAGCAGGCTTTGCTGCTGGTCGGAATCGAGGAGACTTTCCGGCGGCAGCAATTCGAATACTTCGATCTTCTCGTCCAGCGACCAGCCATGTGAAGCGGCGCCATCGCGCAACTCTTCCTCGGTTTCGGACAAAGTGATGTAAAGGCACTTCTCACCCGCGCGCGCGCCTTCCATCAGGAACTGAAGTGAGATCGTGGTCTTGCCAGTCCCGGGCTCGCCTTCCAGCAGAAAGACATGCCGACGTGTAAACCCGCCGCACAGGATATCATCCAGGCCCCAAATCCCGGTCTTGGCCCTGTCGACGTTCAACTCGGTGAAATTCATATTGGCCCCCTGAACCGGGACTAAATCTCCGGGGAACCAAGGGTTCCCCCCGACGTGGAACTATTTTTGGGAAAAAACTCCGGCCACATCGCGCGCCATTTTTCGGCCAGCGGTCGAAAATCATCCGGCCCGATCTCGTGGCATTCGGCGTTCGCCGGCGGCTGAATCCAGGGTTGCGCGCTTCGGGTGAACATATGCGCGACGGGGACCAGCCATTTGGTATCGTCGAGCGTTCCGGCGCGAATGTTGATAGTTTCAGGCCGGCCTTTTCGTTCGCCGTAAATCCGGCCGCCGCATTCGCCGCAAAACCACGACGTGACGTCGGCGCCGGATGGCGATGGACGACGCCATCCTTTGGGCTTGCCTTTGAGGATATGAAAATCGCGGGTTGCCACCGGCATGTTGAGCGCGAACGCGCTGCCTGAAGCGGTCTGGCAATCCGTGCAGTTGCAGGTGTAGAGCAGCAACGGGAACGACGCGATCTCGTAGCGGATCGCGCCGCAGGAGCAGCCGCCGCTCAGCGGAAGCACGGGTGGCGTCAAGTTCATGACCGGGCCAAAGCGAAGTTGATCGGCCCATCCTACGACGCGACGCCTTAGCCGGCCAGACGCCTCTGCGGGGCCGCCTTCGACGTCTCGAAATCGTTGGGGACTTCGATGTCGACTTCGAGCGTCGAGACGTTCTTGCCGCGTTCGAGACGGACGATCACCTTGTCCGGATCGAGCTTGACGTGCCTCGACACCACCGCGAGAATTTCCTCGCGCAGCGTGACCAGCAGATCGGGCTGGCCGAGCAGCCCGCGCTCATGCGCCAGCAGGATCTGCAGCCGCTCCCGGGCGACCGGAGCTGACGTATCGCGAACTGACGTATCGCGGGCGCCGAACAGCCGCAGCAGTTTCATGGTCATGCGGCCCTCCTTCCCAGCAGGCGGTTCATAAGACCCTTGCGTTCGACCGGCACCACCATGGCAAGTTCTTCGCCCATCAGGCGGCGCGAGGCATCGACATAGGCACGGGCCGGCGCGCTGTCGGCATTGTTCAGCGTCACCGGCGAGCCGACATTCGACGCCTTCAGCACGTCCTGGCTTTCGGGAATGATGCCGAGCAACGGGGTCGCGAGGATTTCGAGGATGTCGTCGATGGTGAGCATCTCGCCGCGCGCCGCGCGCATCGCGTCGTAGCGCGTGATCAGGATGTGCTTCTTGACTCGCTCACCCTTCTCCGCCCTCACAGTCTTGGAATCGAGCATGCCGATGATGCGATCGGAGTCGCGCACCGAGGAGACTTCGGGATTGGTGACGATGACCGCCTCATCAGCATAGCGCATCGCCAGCGTGGCGCCGCGCTCGATGCCGGCCGGGCTGTCGCACAAGATCCAGTCGAACCGGGGCGAGAGCTCCGCGATGACGCGGCCGACCCCCTCGTCGGTCAAAGCATCCTTGTCGCGGGTCTGCGACGCCGGCAGCAGCCAGAGATTTTCCAGCCGCTTGTCGCGGATCAAAGCCTGCGGAAGTTTTGCGACGCCCTGCACCACGTTGATGAGGTCGAACACCACGCGGCGTTCCGCACCCATCACCAGGTCGAGGTTGCGCAGGCCGACGTCGAAGTCGACGACCACGACATTCTGGCCGTTTTGCGCCAGCGCCGCACCGAGGGCTGCCGTGGTAGTGGTCTTTCCGACGCCACCCTTGCCGGATGTAACGACCAGGACTTTGGCCATGCGTGATCTCCTTGAGCGTTAATTCAGCGGTGTAATTTTCATGGTGTCGCCTTGCAGCCAGGCCTGTGCGGGCCGGTTGCGCAGCGACTCGTCGATTTCTTCCGCGGTCTGGTAATAGCCGTCGATGGCGAGCAGCTCCGCCTCGATCTTCTGACAATAAATTCGCGCCGATGAATTGCCATTGACGCCCGCCATCGCGCGGCCGCGCAGCGTGCCGTAAATGTGGATCGATCCGCCGGCGACGATCTCGGCGCCCGAGCCGACCGAGCCCAGCACGGTGACGTCGCCGTCCGTAAAGATAACCGACTGCCCCGAACGGACCGGGCTATCGAGCAGCAGGGAGGTCGGCTTCGGCTTGATTTCTTCCTTGGGCTCTTCGGCCTTCGCCGGTTCGTTACGCGTGATCACGCAGGCCCGCCCGCCGGTCAAAAGCGGCGGCATGTTCGCGGCGAGGCGGCTTTCCTCCACGCCCTCGATGCCAAGCACGCGGATGTTGCGATCGTTGAGGTTGCCGACGAGATGGGAGATGGCCGGGCCGCTCAGGTCGACGGCGGCAAGATCCAGCACCACGGGCTTGCCGACGAAATAGCCCGGCGAGCGCGCCAGCGTGGCGTCGATTTCCGAGAGCCAGTCGAGGATCGGGACGACAGGGCTGAATACGAACGCGACATAGGACCGGCCGCGCAGCCGGACCATTTGACGCGTAGGATCCGCTCGGACATCCATATGTTCAACTCGCCTTTCTTATTGAATGGTTAAGAATCGGCGAACTTAGTTAACGAGTACTTAATGCTTGGCGGCGGCACGAAGGCATCTACGGGGCGATGTTGCGCGCGTCGAATCAGGCCTAGAAGCGGCCATTTTTTGCTTCGTGGGCGGTGAAGTACCTGACAGGACGCGATATCTGCAGGGTCATGGCCGTTATTCGCGTTAACCACTAACAAAATCTCAACTCACTTTGGTCACGATTTCGGGCCTAAATTCGTCTTCGCGCGGTTCCATCAAAAACGGGTGACCACGGTCAGGTCTTGTCCTGACCGGTCATGTCCGCCGGGAAGCGGGCGATTGCCGAAGGGGACGAGGCAATGGGATTGGTGGGGAGCGGGTGGTCGCGAGATCAGGTCTCGCAGGCTGGTGTCGCCCAATTCGGGCTCGACGCCCGGATTTTTGATTCAAATTTTCCGACCAAACTTAGCGGGTGGTGGAGCGGAGCGGTGCATAATTGCATCCGTTACTCTTCTCTCATCAAGGACGTCCACACCCGCACCTACGTACCGCGGCCGAACAAGCCGCCAAGTGAAACGTCCAGTGTCATGAGGAGTAGCGTATGAGTACCCTGAGTGAGCAAGATCATCTCAACCCGAAAGATCCCCGCTATTATGCGCCGCGCGGGTTGCGTCAAAAAGCGGGATCGGAGTCCGACCGGGACACCCCGTTTTCTCCTGCCTCTTTCGACTCCGAGAGCAACGTATCCCATGCGCTGCTGCAACGCCTCGATCCCGAGGTCATGCAGGAACACGGATATGAGCTCGACTCCGGCAAGGCCCTGCGCAGTATCACGGTACGCTTCGCCGCCGCCGTCGGCATTGCCGCCGTCGTGGCGCTTTTCTTCGTGGTCGTTGTGCCTGCCTCACGGCAGCCCGATGGCGAGGCTGCAAGCCCCACCGGGATCGTGCAGTCGATCAAGACCGCCCTGTTCCAGTCCGGCGAGACGGAAGCCGCGCCGACTACTCCGCCGAAACCCGCTGCCAAGGAAGAACCCCAGGCCGTGGTGACCGCGGCCAAATCCAACCCGGCAACACCAGCGACACCGGCAACAACCGGCCAGTCCGGACAGTTGCTCAATCAGTTCATGCAGTGGCGCCAGAAGCCATAGTGTGCAGAACAGACATCCAGACGGAGGAAGCAATAATGTCTGAGAACCAACTCGACACCATCCCGTTCTCACGGAGTTTGCCATGACCTCCATCAGGATCTTGCTGCTGCTCGGCACCGTATTATCGGTAGGCTCGGCCGGCGCCCGCGCCGGCGACAACACCGACATCGTGCGCGATCTCGCGGTTCGCGTCGGGCCGGTGATCGGTTCGGCTTTGGCCTGCCGAGACATCGCACGCCCCCGCATCCAGGCCGTGGTCGAGAAATTCGCGGTCGTGATCCGTGATGCCTCGGCGAACGAAGCGGAACGCTCCGACCTCACGCAGGTGTTCGATCGCAGCGTCAACGACGGCCGCGCCACCGTGGCCGCAGGCCGGGTCGACTGCAAGGCCGCGGATCAGCGGCTGGCCGATCTGGAACGATCGGTCGCCGGACCAAGCCTGTCGAGCGTGATCGGCCCGTCGGCCGCCGCCGCCGCCACCTCGATCGCACCGGTCTCGACCGGCCCGGCGCCGCGCGGCATCGGCGAGCGGGAAATCCGCTTCGGCATCGCCGCCCCGTTCTCCGGCTCGGCCCGTGAACTCGGCCGCCAGATGAAGCTCGGCATCGATACCGCCTTCAACCGGATCAACGACGCCGGCGGCGTCGACGGCCGGATGCTCAAGCTGTTTGCCGCCGACGACGGCTATGAGCCCGGGCGCACCCTCGAGGCCATGAAGCAGCTCTACGAAAAGGACCAGGTGTTCGGCGTCATCGGCAATGTCGGAACGCCGACTGCGGCCGTGGCCGTGCCTTACGCGCTCGAGCGCCGGATGCTGTTCTTTGGGGCGTTCACCGGCTCGGGCATTCTGCGCAACGATCCGCCGGATCGTTATGTATTCAACTATCGCGCCAGCTATGCCGAGGAAACCGACGCCGTCGTCCGCTACCTCATCAAGTTGCGCAGGCTGCAACCTCGCCAGATCGCGGTTTTCGCGCAGCAGGATTCCTACGGTGATGCCGGGTTTGCCGGCGTCTCCAAGGCGTTCCGTGCGCTCGGGGTCAGCGATAGCGCCATCGTGCGGCTCAACTACGCCCGAAACACCGTCGACGTGGATGACGCCGTCAATCAGCTGAAGCTGCAGAAACCGCCGATCAAGGCAGTCGTCATGGTCGCCACCTACCGGGCTGCGGCGCGCTTCATCGAGAAGACCCGCGATCTCTATCCGGCGATGATCTATTCCAACGTCTCGTTCGTCGGCTCGACCGCGCTTGCGGATGAATTGAAGCTGCTGGGCCCGCGCTACGCCAACGGCGTCATCGTGACCCAGGTGGTGCCGGCGGTGGCCGGCTATTCATCGGCGGTGCTGGAATACAAGAATGCGCTCGCCAAGTATTTCCCCGGCGAGGCGCCCGACTATGTTTCGCTCGAGGGCTATGTCGCCGCCAACGTCCTGATCCAGGCGATCAAGCGAGCCGGCCCGCAGATCGACACGGAAAAGCTGATCGACACGCTGGAGACGACGCGCAGCCTCGATCTGGGTCTTGGAACACAGCTCGGTTTCGGCCGCTCCGAACACCAGGCCTCGCACAAGATCTGGGGTACGGCGCTTGACGAGACCGGCAAGTTTCAGCCGCTCGAGCTGGAGTGATCCGGCAGGGTTCGCCTGAAGAAAGCGCGCCAAACGAAAACTGGAGCCCGGTTCTGATTTAGTCAGAACCGGGCTCCAGACGTTTTCAGTCAACGCTTTTCGATCACCAGGCTCTGCACCGCGCGGCCGAAGTAGCCGCGTTCGTCGGCCAACCGCGCCATCGCGAGACCCGCGCCGTCAGGGCCGATCCAGGATTCAGCATCGAGCAGGATCCAGTCGCCGACCGGCTGGCGCGCGAAATTCAGGGTGAGATCGGCGTTGAGAAAGGTCCAGGCGTGGAAATCCAGCACCGACGAGGTGCCGTTGCTGAAGTCCGCCGCGATGATCGCCCGCATCGCCTGCGAAATCGGCGCTCCCTCCACGATCGGCCGATCCGCGCGATACCAGATCGCGCCGGGACCCGGCACGCCGAATTTCCCGCGCGCGGCGCGCAGCGACATCCCGGTCACGAACGGGCTGGAGGAGAAATCAACATCCTCGACCGGAGATTGATCCGGCCCCGGCAGTTCGACCGGATGAATCACCGCCTCGGGCGGCAATTCATTCGCCTGCACCTTGATCTTCAGCACGGTCGCGCTGACCACGACGACGCCGTTCGCCGACAGCCTGATGCCGCAAAGCTGGATCTTGCGGCCCTCGCGCAAGACCTCGCTCTCGATCGTCAACGGCGCCACCGGCACCGGGCGCATCAGATCGACGGTGACGCGCGCGACCCGCATCGGCACTTGTGTCGGAATCTTCTCCGCGGCCCAGACCACCAGCGCCGCCGGCGGCGAGCCGTGCTGCATGCTCGGGTCCCACGGTCCGGCCGCGTCGGGGCTGGTGACGACGTCGTTGCCGTCAACGCGAAAGATGGCATTCATGAATGTGGGGTCCTGTCGGGCGGCGGGAACCGCTTCTGCCTTCTCTCCGCGCGGAGAGTCGAGGGCACGGCAGATCCAGATATCCTTCAGATACCCTTGGCAAGCTCTGCGGCAATGATCGCGCCCAGCGCCATGTCGCTCTGCTGCCCGAAACCATGATGCACGATACTGCCATCGCGCCCGATCAGAATGCTGGTCGGCGTTCCCTGCATGCCATACCGCCCCATGGTGACCGGTAGGGGCGTGCCCTCCCCCGCTTCATCGACGCCGATCGGAAAGGTCAGCCGGTATTCATGGATGAATGCCTCCAGCGACACCGGCGTCATGGCGGCGTGATGTTCGAACACGGTGTGTAGCCCGATCACCTGCAGGTCCGAATTCTTGAAGAGATCGAAGGCGCGCTGCGTTTGCGGCGTCCCGTGCGCGACGCATCCAGGGCACAGCATCTGGAACGCATGCAGCAGCACCGGCCGGCCGCGCAGTCCGGCCAACGTCAGCGGCTCGGGGGTGTTGAACCAGCGGGATACCGCGATTTCGGGAGCGAGAGTCACGGGTGGATCCTCTCCGGTCAGATGAACGACATGCCGCCGTTGAGGACAATGGTCTGTCCGGTCATGTAGTCGTTGCCCAGCACCATCGTGACGGCCTGCGCCACCTCGGCGGCCTGGCCCATGCGGCCGAGCGGGATGTTGCGCGCCAGATCAGTGCGGCCGCGCATCATGTCGGTCTCGATCAGGGACGGCGCCACCGAATTGACGGTGATGCCTTCCTTCACCAGCCGCGCCGCATAGCCGCGCGTGAGGCCCTCCATGCCGGCCTTGGAGGCGTTGTAGTGCGGGCCGATGGCGCCGGCGCCGCGCGCCGCGCCCGAGGTGATGTTGACGATGCGGCCCCATTTCCGCGCCCGCATCGCCGGGATTACCGCCTGCGTGCACAGGAACGCCGATTTCAGGTTCACCGTGATGGTGCGATCGAAATCGTCTTCGGTCAGTTCGTCGACGCCGCGCACGATGGCGACGCCGGCATTGTTGACGAGAATGTCGATCGGGCCGAGCGACCTGTCGATCTGTTCGACCATTGCCGTGACGGCCGCGCCTGCGACACATCGGCCGCGACCGCGATCGCGCGGCCGCCCTTGGCCGTGATCCCGGCGACAACGGCATTGGCTTCATCCGCCCGCTCGCGATAATTGACCGCGACCGCGGCGCCGGCTTCCGCCAGCGCCACCGCGATTGCCGCCCCTATGCCGCGCGATCCCCCGGTAACCAGCGCGACATGCGCGCCCAAATCCTGCCCTGTCATCAATCCAAACTCAGCCGTCGTTAAAGATGGGAGCGACTATATCATCTTGCGCGAGACGTTCCTGGTGACAGCAAGATAAAGTCCAGGAAAATAACTCCAACCCCTGGACGGAGACCTGCTTGTGAAACTGTTCATGTTCTATGTCGGCGGCAATTGCGGCAACTCGAATGTCGAGTTGCATGACGTGCGCTTCTCGATCGGGGAGACGCCGGAGGATTGCCACGCCGACCTGCGCGAACAGTGGTGGGGCGATGCGGAAAGCCTGCATCTGGATTGCTGGGGCGCGGTCGAACAGGCCGACGGTTTTGACATCACGCTGACCAAGGACGCCCCGCAAGAGAGCGCCGGCAAATTGTTCTTCATCAATCTCGGCGGCTATGATCCCGCCGAATTCACCGAGTTGCACCGGAACGTCCTGCTGGTGGCATCAGATGCGAATGCTGCGAAGGCAAGGGCAAAGGCCCAGGTCAAGAGCTGGTCGTTGCCGCACAAGGATAATCTGTTCGAGGTCGACAAGGCGATCGACGTCGCCGCGCTGCTGGAGGCTTACGGATATTCCCTGAGCCTGAAACCGGCGACGGAGCAGAAGCCGTTCAGCTTCGTCTGCGATTACCTGCCGATCGCGTGGCGGCTCGGAGTAGCGTTCTCCGTCATGGCCGGGACATAGCCGTCTGAAAGACGGCGTCGCTTCCGCTCGCCTATGCCCGGCCATGACGGCATCAGGCGCCGGACTCCACGCTCTCCAGAAACTCCTTCACGCTGGAGACCATGCCGGTGTTGGTCGCGACGTATCCCGGCAGGCTCGCGACCTCCTTCTGGAACTCGCTGCCCTTCATGATGTCGATCACGCGCCGCATCGGTTCGGTCTCGAGAAACGCGCGCTTGCAGACGAAAAAATAGTCCTCCGTCAGCAGGCGGATGAAATCGAGCCCGAAGTGCCGCGCGGCGGCCTCGACGCCGAAACTCGCATCCGCCATGCCGCTGGCGACGTAGGCGGCGACCGCGGCGTGGGTGAATTCCATCTGCTGCGCGCCGTTGATTTTGGCTTCGTCGATCTTGTGCAGCGCCAGCAACTGGTCGAACAGCAAACGCGTGCCGGAGTCGTGGTCGCGGTTGACGAAGCGCGCCTTGCGATCGACGAGGTCCTTGATTGAGTTAATCTTCAGCGGATTGCCGCGCTTGACCATCAGCCCCATCTCGCGCGTGACAAAACTGATCACGCGATCCTCGCGCGGGTCGAGCCATTCCCGGCAGGCCTTAATGCCCTGCGCGCGCAGTTCGCCACGCGGCAGATGGACGCCGGAGAGATCGCAGGCGCCCTGCGCCAGCGACACCAGCGAATTCTGGTTGCTGACATAGCGCAGGTCGACGCCGATGCCGGGTTCGCGGTCCAGCAACTCGCGCAGCTTTGAAACCGCAAAGCCATGGCTGGCGTGCACGCGAATGACGGATGGCCGCTGGTGCAGGAACGGCTTGATCTCGGTCGCGAGTTCCTGCGCCAGGTTTTCAAGCTGCGGACCAAGGCGCGCCTGCATCCGTTCGCCGGCCCAGACCAGCTTCTCGCCAAAGGCGGTCAGCACCGTGCCCTTGCCGCGATGGGTCTCGACCAGCGGCACGCCGAAAAATTCCGACCACTGCTCGACCAGGTTCCAGACGTGACGATAGGAAAGCTGCGCGTGCTTCGCCGCGCTGGTGAGCTTGCCGGTCTTGCGGATCTCGTTGAGCACGCCGAGCATCACCACGGCGGTCTGCGGACTGCCTTCCTTGTGAAATCGCCAGACGGTTTCGATCTCAATGTGATGCATGTGTGTCGCCAGTTATGAAAATGACTTCATATGACGGAAAGCCATAGGCAAGAGATATCATATTTACACTGGTATATCTAATACCCAGATTAGAGGAAATAACAGGAGGAATATGATGTCGATTGCATATGACTATGCCCGTGCCACGACGCCCCCGATCCCGGCCGCCAAGCCCAAACTGCTGCTGATCGACGGCCAGCACGTCCCCTCCGTCTCCGGACAGACCTTCAAAACTCTCAATCCCGCCACCGAACAGGTGATCGCGACCATCGCGGAGGGCAACGCTGAAGACGTCGATCGCGCCGTTGCCGCCGCCCGCCGCGCCTTCGAAGGCCCGTGGCGCACCATGCGCGCCTCCGAGCGCGGACAGATTTTGCTGCGCCTCGTCGACCTCTTGAAAAAGCACGCCGATGAGATCGTGGCGCTCGAAAGCCTCGACGCGGGCAAGCCGATCTCAGGCGTATTGCGACAGGACTTTCCCGCCGCTTTGGATACGCTGACCTACTACGCCGGCTGGGCCGACAAGATCAGCGGCGAAGTGGTCTCGACCCGCGACGACGCACTGACCTATACGGTGCGCGAGCCGGTCGGCGTCGTCGCCGCCATCGTGCCCTGGAATTTCCCGCTGATGATCGGGATGTGGAAGCTGGCGCCGGCGCTGGCCTGCGGCTGCACCATCGTGATGAAGCCGGCCGAGCTGACCTCGCTGTCGGCGCTGCGGCTCGCCGAACTGGCGCTGGAAGCGGGCCTGCCGCCGGGCGTGCTCAACATCGTCACCGGCCCCGGCCGTGTCGTCGGCGATGCGCTGGTCAACCACCCTGACGTGGACAAGGTGACGTTCACGGGATCGCCCGGCGTCGGCCGCGGCATCCTGAAGGGTGCTGCCGGCAACTTCAAGCGCGTCTCGCTCGAGCTTGGCGGCAAATCCGCCAATGTCATCTTCGACGATGCCGATGTCGAGGCGGCAGCTAAGGCCGCCGCCTCCGGAATCTTTTTCAATGCCGGACAGGTTTGCTCGGCGGGCTCCCGCGTGCTCGCCCACGAAAACGTCTATGACGAGGTGGTCGAGCGGCTGACGCAGCGCGCCAGGTCGATCCGCATGGGCGATCCCGCCGACCGCGCCACCGCGCTCGGTCCTGTGATCTCCGAGAAGCAGATGAAGAGCATTCTCGATTATGTCGATATCGGCCAAAAGGAAGGCGCACGGCTGACGACCGGCGGCGAGCGCGTCGGCGACCGCGGCTACTTCATCAGCCCGGCGGTGTTTGCCGACGTCAAACACGAGATGCGCATCTCGCAGGAAGAAATCTTCGGGCCCGTCGTCAGCGTCATCAAGTTCAAGGACGAGGCCGACGCGCTGCGGATCGCCAACGGTACCGCCTATAGCCTGGCCGCCGGCGTGTGGAGCCGCGACATCGGCCGGGTGCAACGCTTCGCCAAGAAGGCCAATGCCGGCACGGTCTGGATCAACACCTATGGCTATACCGATGTGCGGTTGCCGTGGGGAGGCGTGCGCGATTCCGGCTTCGGCCGCGAACACGGCACCGCCGCGATCGACAACTTTACTGAGCCGAAAGCGGTGTGGATGAATCTGAACGTGTGATGGAAACACGTTGTTGCCTGATGGCCCTCTCCCCGTAAGGGAGAGGGCGCTACTCTTTTGTTTTGACGCGTTTTCTTGACGCGAACCGGTATCCACTTCGCTCGAAAACGCTATGCCTCACAACGGCGGATCGATCGCCTCGTCGTACTCTTTCTTGAAACGCGCGATCAGTTCGGCTGCGGGCAGAACCTTCGGGATGCTGCCGACGCCCTGGCCTGAGCCCCAGATTTCCTTCCAGGCTTTGGGCTTCGCCCGTTCGCCTGACGCGTCGGTGCCAAAACTCATCTTCGATGGATCCGAGGTCGGAAGATTTTCTGGATCCATGCCCGCCGCGACGATCGACGGCTTCAAATAGTTGCCGTGCACGCCGGTGAACAGGTTCGAATAGACGATGTCCTCGGCGGTCGAGGCCGTGATCATCTGCTTGTAGCCCTCGACTGCGTTGGCCTCTTTGGTGGCGATAAACGCAGAACCGATATAGGCGAAGTCGGCGCCCAGCACCCGTGCGGCGCGGATGGCGCGGCCGGTCGCAATCGCGCCCGACAAAGCGATCGGACCGTCGAACCAGGCCCGCGTCTCCGCCACGAAGGCCAGCGGCGAAATCTCGCCGGCATGACCGCCGGCGCCCGCCGACACCAGCACCAGGCCGTCGGCGCCCTTCTCGACCGCCTTGTGCGCGAATTTCTGGTTGATGACGTCGTGGAACACGACGCAGCCCCAGCCGTGCGCCGCCTGGTTGAGTTCTTCGCGCGCGCCGAGCGAGGTGATCATCATCGGCACCTTGTGCTTTTCGCAAAGCGCGAGATCCTGATCGAGGCGGTTGTTGGATTTGTGCACGATCTGGTTGACCGCGAACGGCGCCGACAGCCGATCCGGATGCGCCTTGTCGTGCGCCGCGAGTTCTTCCTTGATCCGCGCCAGCCATTCGTCGAGCAGCGCCGGCGGCCGCGCATTCAGCGCCGGAAACGAACCGACCACCCCCGCCTTGCATTGCGCGATCACCAGATCAGGCACCGAAATGATGAACAGAGGTGCTGCGATCACGGGTAGAGACAGGCGGCCCTTGAACAAGGCAGGCATGGACATTCGAAACGATCCTTTTGGGTTTTACGGGCGCGGCATGGTCTGGCGATGCATGCCGCACGTCATACCAACAAGGCAATCTTTCCAGTGTCAAGTATTGCGTTTGCACGCTAGCGCGCGATGCCTGATCGTCATCCCGCTCTATCTTTTTGTTTGGGCATGATCTTTCCCGAAAACCGGAATCCACTTTTCGGGATCATGCGCTACTGACAGAGCGCCCGGATCACGTAACTTTCGGTCTTGCAGTCCCCAGGCTCGCGCTGGCGGCCGGGGATGAAAACTTTCGGCGAGCATTTCTCGGCGGCATCCGTATCGAGGCTCTTGCCTTCCTTGTAGCCCTTGCTCTGGCAGAGCTTGTCGGCGCCCAGCTTGCAGTCCGGTGCGCCGTTGGCGGCGACCACGCAGGCCGCGCGCCCTTTCACCATGGTCGACGGCTTCGCCATGCTGGTCAGACTGTCGCCGGCATCCTTGGCGCGCGCGTTGAGATCTTCGATGGTCTCGCTCGGGCTCTTGATCGCAGGCAGCAGCGATTTGGATTTCTCGAACAGCTTTCCGATTTCGTTGATCAGCCCCGGATTTTCCGCGGGCGCAGGTGGCTGTGATGGTGGCGGTGGCGGCTCGATCTGCTGCGGAGCCGGTTGGGCGGGCGCCGATTGCTGGGCCGGCGACTGCAGGCCGAGCGAAGGCTGCGGTGCTGTTTGCGACGAGGCCATATCCGGAGTGAGCGCGAGCAGCGACATCGCAAGACCTGACGTCACGACGGCGGTCACGCATAGCTTGATCAAATGGCCAACTCGATCAGACATATCGGGAAACGTAACCCGAAGGGCCGGCGAGGCAAAGCTGCCCTTTAGATCAGCTTGAACGCGATATAGAAGCCGAGCACCAGCACCGCGGCGCCGATGCCGACCCACAGGCCGAGCCGCTTTTCCAGTTCCGCCCGGATGAAGTCGCCGTAGCGGTTGAGCAGCACCGCGACCACGAAGAAACGGCCGCCGCGCGCGACGATCGAGCACAGGATGAATAGCCAGAGGTTATAGCCGGCGAAGCCCGAGGTGATGGTCACGAGCTTGTAGGGGATCGGGGTCAGGCCCTTGACCAGGATGATCACCGCGCCCCACTCGTTATAGGACGCGCGGAAGGCTTCGACCTTGCCGCTGAGGCCGTAGAGATTGATCAGCCACTGCCCGACGGAGTCATAGAGCAGCGCGCCAATGGCGTAGCCGAGCACGCCGCCGGCGACGGAGGCGATCGTGCACACGCCGGCGAATAGCCATGCCCGCTTCGGCCGCGCCAGCGACATCGGCAGCAGCATGATATCGGGGGGTATCGGAAAGAAGGAGCTTTCAGCGAAGGCTACGGCCGCCAGAATCCAGAGCGCGTAGGGCTTGTCAGCGGCGTCGAGGCACCAGTCGTAAATCCGTTTCAGCATGGGCGCATGAACCACCATGGAGCGGATTTGTCCATGCCGGGAAAACGGGCAATTTGGGGAAGTTTAGTGCCGCTTGCGGAGACCGCGGGTCTCCAGCGCGACAATCGGCCGCCGCGCCAGCGGCTGGGCGGTGGTGTCGTTCGCAACCGCCTTGGACAATTCCTTGGACATTTCGCTTGGGCAGCTTGACCGCCGACTTCGGCAGCTTCTCGGCGATCCCGAGCATGTCTTCCCGCCGCTCCATCTCGCGCCAGACATCGTCCGGCTTGACGCCGGCGGCTGCCCACAGAACGGTCAGGTTGTAGAGCAGGTCGGCGCTCTCGCGGACCACCGCGTCGGTCTTGCCGTTGACGGCGTCGATCACGACTTCGATGGCTTCCTCGGCGAGCTTCTTGGCCATCTTGGCGGGGCCGCGTTGAAACAGCTTCGCGGTACGCGACGTCGCCGGGTCGAGATCCCGGGCCGCAAGCACCGCCTGATAAAGCCGTTCGAGCGAATCACTCATCCCTCGAACCTAATCGAAAGCTGCGGCCAGCGTGTTAACGGCTGGCCTGGCAACGAAAAAAAGCCACCGGCTGGTTACCGGTGGCTTCCTCTTTCATGAAAAGTTGCGATTACCAGCTGGCGATCGGGTGGCCGCGGAAGTGCGGCACGCTCGAACGGTAGTAGCCGCCACCGCCGTAATACGGGCCACCTCCGTAATAGACCGGTCCGCCACCGTAATAGGCCGGGGGCGCATCGTAGTAGCGCCGTAGCCGTCAGCCGTTATAGTAACGGTTCTGAGAGGCCGCAATCGCGATACCCGTACCGACGATGCCGGCAAAGGCCGCTGCCGCCGCAGCACCGCCGCCACCGCGATAGTACCTGCGACGGGCGCTGATATCGGTCGCGCCGCTGGTCCCGCTCGAAGCCGTAATGCCTTTGCCCGCCGTCGCCGAGCCTGCGAAGGCCATCGACGGCTCAAACGCCGTCAGCGCCACCGCCACAACCGTTGCCACTGCGCCAGCGCGGCCCATCGATGAAAACACACCTTTTCGCGCAAACATCTCAATACCCTCCGTGGTCGCCTGGCCTGATAGGCCTCGGATGGCTAACCACTGAGCGGATATTAGGTTCCCCAAACCCAACGCAAGCTGAACGATCTCTGTCCAAATCGTGGCAGTTCTCGACCAGGCCAGTCATGCCCCATTCACAATCGATGCGGCAGAATGCCCTTGATTTCCAGCTTGAATTGCCGTTCGCGATGTCATGAAACAGACATGTCGCGAAGCAGTTTCGGCTGCTACGACAACTTGTCACATCTCTTGCGCTTGTCACTTCTCTTGCAGACGTAAGCTCCATGCGTGCGATCCGGACCAACGCCTTCCGTTTCCTTCTGGCCTCGCTGCTCGGCCTGTGCGCAGTTGCGGGCTCTGGCTTGAACATAGCGCGCGCTGCGGATGAAGCCCGCAGCTCCCTCGCGGTCCAGTTCTCGCTCGACCGGCCGATCGATGCGGCCGCGGCGCCCTTCGTGATGGCGACGACCGGCGGCCTGTTTACGGCGGAAGGCCTTGGCGTCACGACCCATGTCACCGCCGGATCGAAGGAAGCCATCGCGCGCGTCGCCGCCGGCACCAGCGATTTCGCCCTCGTCGACATCAACGCGCTGATCCGGTTTCGCGACCAGGACAAGCAGGGCGCGCCGAAGGTGAAGGCGGTGTTCGTGCTGTTCAACAAGGCGCCCTATGCCATCGTCGCCCGCAAGAGCCGCGGCGTGACCACGCTGGCGGACATCGAAGGCAAGAACCTCGGCGTCGCCGAAGGCGACCTGTCGATCCGGCTGTGGCCGGCGGTCGCCAAACTGAACGGCATCAAGACCGCGCACGTGAAGCTGAGCAGCATCAGCGCCGCGGTGCGCGAACCGATGCTGTCGGCCGGACAGATCGATGCCGTCACCGGATTTTCCTATCTGTCGGCGATCAACCTGCGGGACCGCGGCATTCCCGCCGACGATCTGGCGGTGCTGAAATTCGCCGATTACGGCTGCGAGGCCTATGGCTTCGCTGTCATCGTCAATCCGACGCTGGCCGCGGCCAAGCCGGATGCGGTGAAGGGATTTGTGCGCGCGGTGATCGGCGGCATGAATCTCGTGATCAAGGACCCTTCAGGTGCCGCCACCGAAGTCGCCGCCCGCATGGATGGCGGCTCGCGCGAGCAGGAACTCGAACGGCTGCACGCCATCCTGCACGACAATATCCTGACCAGCGAGGTCAAGCACAACGGCATCGGCGCGATCGACCCGGCGCAATTCGAGCGGTCGATTGATCAGGTCGCGGAGGATTTCAAGTTTCAGAAGCGGCCGCAGGCGTCGGATATCTTTGACGACCAGTTCCTGCCCCCGCTGAATGGGCGGCTGATCAATTAACTCACCGACCTCATCCTGAGGAGCGGCGTCAGCCACGTCTCGAAGGATGGCCACAGCGGGGCTCTCATGGTTCGAGACGACGCTAAAGCGCCTCCTCACCATGAGGGATAAAAATCCCCCGCACTCTGGTTCCGGGCCGCGATCCCTGATTAGAATGGCTCTCGCCGATCGCGTCCCGCCATTCCGGCCAGAGTAAGCCACCGATGTCCCTGCTCCGCCTCTACACCCGCGTCCTCGAGCTGCTCGGCAAGGAGGCGCGGCTGGGCTGGATTCTGGCCGCCGCCAACCTGCTGCTGGCGGGCGCGCAGTTCGCCGAGCCGGTACTGTTCGGCCGCATCGTCGACGTGCTGTCAGGCAAGCCGCAGACCGGCCCGCTGTCGTCGAATTCGGCCTGGCCGCTGCTGGGCGCCTGGGCGGCGTTCGGCCTGTTCACCATCGCCTGCAGCGCCTGGGTGGCGCTCCATGCCGACCGGCTCGCGCATCGCCAGCGCCAGGCGGTGCTGACCGACTATTTCGAACACATCATGCAGCTGCCGCTGACCTTCCACACCGGCACCCATTCCGGCCGCCTGATGAAGGTGATGCTGAACGGCACCAACTCGCTGTGGCGGCTCTGGCTCGGATTTTTCCGCGAGCATTTCGCCGCGATCATGTCGCTGGTGGTGCTGCTGCCGCTGTCGATGTACATGAACTGGCGGCTGGCGATCCTGCTGTTCGTGCTGTGCGTCGTCTTCACCGTGCTCACCACGATGGTGGTGCGCAAGACCTACGGCATGCAGAGCGAGGTCGAGGCGCATTACAGCGATCTCTCGGCGCGCGCCTCCGACGCGCTCGGCAATGTCGCGCTGGTGCAGAGCTTCGTGCGCATCGACGCCGAGGTGCAGGGACTGCGTTACGTCGCCGACAAGCTCTTGGCCGTACAGATGCCGGTGCTGTCGTGGTGGGCGCTGGTCACCGTCATCACCCGCGCCTCGACCACCATCACGGTGCTGGCGATCTTCACCGTCGGCATCATCCTGCATGAGCAGGGCCTCACGACCGTCGGGCGAAATCGTGATGTTCGTCAGCTTCGCGACCATGCTGATCCAGAAGCTCGAGCAGGTCGTCAGCTTCATCAACAACGTGTTCATGGAAGCCCCGAGGCTGCAGGAATTCTTCGACGTGCTCGACGCCGTGCCCGCGGTGCACGACCGGCCCGGCGCAATGGATACCGGACGGCTGTCCGGCCTGGTCGAATTCAATGACGTCTCGTTTTCCTATGACGGCAAGCGGCCGGCGATCGAAGACCTGTCGTTCACGGCACTGCCCGGCCAGACCATCGCGCTGGTCGGACCGACCGGCGCCGGCAAATCGACCGCGATTGCGCTGCTGCACCGCGCGTTCGATCCGCAGTCCGGCATCATCAAGATCGACGGCATGGACATCCGCGGCCTCAAGCTGACCGCGCTGCGGCGAAACATCGGCGTCGTGTTCCAGGAGGCGCTGCTGTTCAACCGCTCGATCGCCGACAATTTGCGCGTCGGCAAGCCCGATGCCACCGAAGAGGAAATGCGCACCGCGGCGGCGCGCGCGCAGGCGCTCGACTTCATCGAGCGCGGCGAGAGGAAATTCGAGACCCATGCCGGCGAACGCGGCCGCATGCTGTCGGGCGGCGAGCGGCAGCGGCTGTCGATCGCGCGCGCCATTCTGAAGGACCCGCCGATCCTGATCCTCGACGAGGCCACCAGCGCGCTCGATGCCGTCACCGAAGCCAAGGTCAACGCCGCTCTCGATGAAGTGATGCGGGGCCGCACCACGTTCGTGATCGCGCACCGGCTTTCGACCATCCGCAACGCCACGCGAATCCTGGTGTTCGACAACGGCCGGGTGATCGAAACCGGAACCTTTGATGAACTGGTGGCGAAAGGCGGCCGCTTTGCGGAACTCGCCAAGGCCCAGTTCATGGTGCAGGAAAATGCGCGCGCCAGTATCGAGGCCAAATAGATCGCGGGGTCGCGGTCATTTGCTCCGACGCGTTTTCTTGACGCGAACCGGCATCCTCGCTTGAAAACGCTATTGTTTGAAATATCTGCCGAATTTCAGCCCATTTCGTCCACGATTTAATCGCCGAACCTCTGTTCTGGATCGGCAAGCCGGTATAGGTTTGCGGCCTGCCGTAACGCGGCGGCACCGGAAACGCTTGAAACCCGAACGTTGGATAAAGGACCTCCTTTTCGAAGGCGGGTCTCAAAGGACCGGAACGGAAAAGTGCATTCTCTTCGCCCGCTGCTTCGCAGCCCATCATTGAAATGGATTCTCACCGCAGCAGTGGTTGCTGTGGCCACGCCAGGCACGGCTTCCGCGGAGGCGTTGCTGGTCGTCGAGGCCGACACCGGCAAGGTGCTCCAGGCCGACAACGCGACGATGCCGTGGTACCCCGCATCCGTCACCAAGATGATGACCGCCTATGTGACGCTGAAAGCGGTCAAGGAAGGCCGCATCACGCTAGAAACGCTGCTGACGGTGTCGCCGGTCGCAGCCTCGCAGGCGCCGTCCAAGATGGGGTTTCGCCCGGGCACGCAGGTCACCGTCGACAACGCGCTGAAGATGATGCTGGTGAAGTCGGCCAACGACATGGCCGTGGTGCTGGCCGAAGGCGTCGGCGGCTCGATCGACGGTTTCTCCGCGCAGATGAACCAGGCCGCGCAGAAGCTCGGCATGACGCAGACGAGCTACGTCAACCCGAACGGCCTGCCGGCCGACGGTCAGATCACCTCGGCGCGCGACCTTGCGATCCTCGCCCGCGCCATCATCCGCGACCTGCCGGAATACGAATATTTCACCCACATTCCCTCGATCCGTTTCGGCCGCAGGGTCACCCAGAATTTCAACAAGCTGATCGGGCGCTACCCCGGCGCCGACGGCTTCAAGACCGGCTTCATCTGCGCGTCCGGCTACAATCTGGTCGCCTCCGCCACGCGCGACGGCAAGCGCCTGATCGCGGTCGTGCTCGGCGCCTCCTCCGGCACCATGCGCGCGGTACGCGCGGCGCAACTGCTCGATCGCGGCTTTGCCAATAACGGGCTGGCCTGGCTGCGGCCCTCGCTCGGCACCGTCGACAATCTGGTGCCGATCGACGCCTCGCCGCCGAACCTGCGCGATGAGATGTGCGGCGGCCACCGCAAGCGGCCGGCGAGCGACGAGGACGAAGGCGCGACGGTTGCCAGCGCCGGCGGTTCCAGTGCCAGCAGCGGCGAAAGCGGCGCGACGTTCTTTGCCGCCGGACTTCAAGCGCCGATGCCAAAGCCGTCGGAGTATCTGGCGGGAGCGCCCGCGCCGTCCGAACCGATCCCGGTCTATACCGGCCCGACCAAAACAGGCACCGCGCTGATCGCCGCCGTTGCGGCCGACGCGGAGAAACTGACGCCGGCGCGCCGTGGCAAGAAATCGCGCGTCGCGGCGGTAAAGCCGGACGCCGGCGCGACACCGAAGGCCGCTGCCAAGCCGGTCCGGCATGCGAGCGCGAAGCCGGATGCCGTTGCCAAGCCCGCCGAAAAGCCGGCTGCCAAGCCGGTCGCCTCCGCGGACAAGCCGGCCGCGAAGCCCGCCAAGCCCAAGGCCGCCGCTAAACCCAAGAGCGAAACCAAGCCGGCTGGTTAACCGGCGCGATACCGGCATTTGGGCTGTTTTCGCCCCGGTCAACCGGTTGATCCGGATCGGCAAATGCGTCGATAGCGCGCAGCCGCTTGCCATCGGCGGCGGCATTCTCAATACTGCCGAAAACAAGGCATCCCGGCCGAAACGAGCAGGGAAATCCAATGCGTTTTTCGCGTGAAGAAGACGCTTCAGAACAAAGAACAAGAGCCCCGGTCCTGATCCAGTCAGAACTGGCCCGGCTCTAAACCAGAGGGGAAATACCATGGAGCGGATCTGGCTCAAGCAATATCCGGCCGGCGTGCCCGCCGATATCGACGTCACCCAGTACTCATCGCTGGTCGAGCTGCTGGAAGAAAGCTTTGCGAAGTTCAGCGATCGCAAGGCGTTCATCTGCATGGACAAGTCGATCAGCTACCGCGACCTCGATGAAATGTCGGCCGCGCTCGGCGCCTATCTGCAGAGCAAGGGCCTGCAAAAGGGCGCGCGCGTCGCGCTGATGATGCCGAACGTGCTGCAGTATCCGGTTTCGACCGCGGCCGTCTTGCGCGCCGGCTACGCTGTCGTGAACGTCAACCCGCTCTACACCCCGCGCGAGCTCGAACATCAGCTCAAGGATTCCGGCGCCGAAGCAATCATCGTGCTGGAGAATTTCGCCACCACGGTGCAGCAGGTCGTCGCCAGGACCGCGGTCAAGCATGTGATCGTCGGCAGCATGGGCGACCTGCTCGGCTTCAAGGGCGTGATCGTCAATCTGGTGATCCGCAAGGTCAAGAAGATGGTGCCGGCCTGGAGCATTCCGGGCGCCGTCAGCTTCAACGATGCGCTCGCCGCCGGCCGCGGCATGAAATTCAACAAGCCGCAGCTCACCCGCGACGACGTCGCCTTCCTGCAATATACCGGCGGCACGACAGGCGTTTCCAAGGGCGCGACGCTGTTGCACAAGAATGTCCTCGCCAACGTGCTGCAGAACGACGCATGGCTGCAGCCCGCGCTGAAGAAGCCGCCGATCATCGACAATATGATCATCGTCTGCGCGCTGCCGCTCTATCACATCTTCGCGCTGACCGCGTGTTACCTGCTGGGCGTGCGCTCCGGCGGCACCAACCTGTTGATCCCCAACCCGCGCGATATGGCCGGCTTCATCAAGGAACTGCAAAAGTACCAGGTCAGCTTCTTCCCGGCCGTCAACACGCTCTACAACGGCCTGTTGAACACGCCAGGATTCGACAAACTCGATTTCTCCAAGCTGAAAATATCCAACGGCGGCGGCATGGCGACGCAGAAACCGGTTGCCGAGAAATGGCTGAAAACCACCGGCTGCGCGCTGTCGGAAGGTTATGGCCTGTCCGAGACCTCGCCGACGCTGACCTGCAACCGCGCCGACATCGAGCAGTTCTCGGGTACGATCGGTCTTCCCGTGCCCTCGACCTGGCTCTCGATCCGCGACGACGACGGCAAGGAACTGCCGCTCGGCGAGGCCGGCGAGATCTGCGCCAAGGGTCCGCAGGTGATGGCCGGCTACTGGAACCGGCCGGACGAGACCGCGAACGTGATGACGGCGGACGGCTATTTCCGCACCGGCGACATCGGCGTCATGGACGCCGACGGCTACACCAAGATCGTCGACCGCAAGAAGGACATGATCCTGGTCTCCGGCTTCAACGTCTATCCGAACGAGATCGAGGAAGTGATCGCCAGCCATCCCGGCGTGCTGGAATGCGCCGTGATCGGCGTCCAGGACGCCAAGTCGGGCGAGGCGGTCAAGGCCTTCATCGTCAAGAAGGACCCGAACGTCACGCCGGAGGACATCATCAAGTTCTGCGGCACCCAGCTCACCGGCTACAAGGTCCCCAAGCAGATCGAGTTCAGGACCGACCTGCCCAAGACCAATGTCGGCAAGATCCTGCGCCGCGAACTGCGCGACGAGAAGAAGGCCGCGGCCTGAGCTGACGGCGGATCGTTCGGGATGACCGGAACGAACGTCGCGCCAGCCGAAATTCTGGCTTTCTGGCGCGACGTAGGTCCAAATCGCTGGTACTCGCGCGACGACGATTTCGACGCAGAAGTGTGCGGGCGATTTCTCGGCGTTTGGCAGGCCGCCATCGGCGGCGAACTGGCCTCCTGGGAGGAGAGCGATGACGGCGCGCTCGCGCTCGTCATCGTGCTCGACCAGTTTCCCCGCAACATCTTTCGCGGCCATGCCGGAACCTATGCCAGCGATGCGCTGGCGCGCGGCGTGGCGCATCGCGCCATCGGCCGCGGCGTCGACATCAGGGCCGATCCGGCTTTACGCGAATTTTTCTATCTGCCCTTCATGCACTCGGAAGAGCTCACCGACCAGCAGCGCTGCATCGAACTGCTGCGGCAGTCGGGCCTGACCGACAACCTGAAATGGGCGGAGCACCATGCGGAGATTATCCGCCGCTTCGGGCGCTTCCCGCATCGCAACGACATCCTCGGCCGAGCGACCACCCCGGAAGAGCAGGCGTTCCTGGACGAGGGCGGCTTTGCCGGCGGATGACAGAAGCGTGAACGGGAATGACGGTTGCCGTTTCCGCTCCACTCAATATTGTGCCCGTCGCCTGCCCGGTCTAAGAAACACCCGCACATTCAAGGAGAATTGACGATGACCATCAGTGTTGGCGACAAGCTGCCGGAAGCCAAGTTTCGCGTGATGACGGCGGAAGGTCCGCAGGTCAAAACCACCGACGATATTTTCAAGGGCAAGAAAGTCGCGCTGTTCGCGGTGCCCGGCGCCTATACCGGCACCTGCCACAAGATGCACCTGCCCAGCATTTTCCTGAACGCCTATGCCATCAAGGACAAGGGCGTCAACACCATCGCGATCGTCTCCGTCAATGACGCCTTCGTCATGAACGCCTGGAAGCGCGACACCGACCAGCGCGACGAAGCCACCTTCCTGGCCGACGGCAATGCCGACTTCACCAAGGCGATCGGCATGGAGCTCGACGCGTCCGGCAACGGTCTCGGCATCCGCTCCCACCGCTACTCGATGCTGGTGGAAGACGGCGTGGTCAAGAAGCTCAACAAGGAGCCCGCGCCCGGCAAGGTCGAGGTCTCCGGCGGCGATACGCTGCTCGGGCAGCTGTAAGCCAGACCGGCCGCGATTAGAGCAGACGTCATGCCCGGGCAAAAGTGCGAAGCACGTCTTCCGCACAGATGTCCCGGGCATTTTCGTTTCTTCCCTTCTCCCCTTGTGGGAGAAGGTGGCGCGAAGCGCCGGATGAGGGGTTCTTTCCGCGCGATAGGTCTCTATTCGCGGAGAGAACCCCTCACCCGTCTGCGATGCTAACGCATCGCATCCACCCTCTCCCACAAGGGGAGAGGGGAAGTAAGGCTCCGCTCTCGCACTAGCTACTTCAGCCTCGCCATCGCCACGCCTTCGCGCGCCAGTTGATCGGCGCGCTCGTTTTCTTCGTGGCCGGCGTGGCCCTTGATCCAGTGCCAGTTGACCTGATGCGGCTTTAGCGCGGCGTCGAGGCGCTGCCACAGGTCGACATTCTTGACCGGCTTCTTGTCGGACGTACGCCAGCCGTTCTTCTTCCAGCCATGGATCCAGCCGGTGATGCCCTGGCGGACATACTGGCTGTCGGTGGTGAGGTCGACGACGCAGGATTTTTTCAGCGCTTCCAGCGCCGAGATCGCCGCCATCAGTTCCATGCGGTTGTTGGTGGTGTGCGCCTCGCCGCCCTTCAATTCCTTTTCGGTGTCGCCGAATTTGAGGATCGCGCCCCAGCCGCCCGGCCCGGGATTGCCCGAGCAGGCGCCGTCGGTGAACACCGTGACGTGAGGCAGTTCGCTCAAGCGGCAAATCCCGGCTGCGCCACGCCGTAGTCGCGCACGCTCTCGACGCTCTGGTGGAAGCGAAGCTTGCGGACATATTCCAGCGGGTCTTTTGGCTTCACCAGCGCGCCTGGCGGCACGTTGAGGAAATCGACCAAGCGCGTCAGCAGGAAGCGCAGCGCCGAGCCGCGTGCCAATAGCGGCAGCGCAGCCTGTTCGGCCTCGGACAATTGGCGCTCGCGGCCATAGGCGTTGAGCAGCGCGCGGGCCTTGGTGACGTTGAAGGAATGATCCGGCTCGAAACACCACGCGTTGAGGCAGATCGCCACGTCGAAGGCGAGGATATCGTTGCAGGCGAACGGAAAGTCGATCAGCCCGGACAATTTGTCGCCGAGGAAGAAGACATTGTCGGGAAACAGGTCGGCATGGATGACGCCGACCGGCAAGTCTGTCGGCCAACTCGTCTCGAGGTGATCGAGTTCGCGGGCGATGAAATCGTGCAAGCCTGGCTGCACGCCGTCGGCGCGCGGCGCGGCCAGATCGAACAGCGGCCGCCAGCCTCCGACCGACAGCGGATTTTTCCGAAACATCGGAAAATCGCGCCCCGCCAGATGCATCCTGGCGAGCGCCTCGCCGACGCCGGTGCAATGCGCGGCGTTCGGCCGGCGCGGCCAGACGCCTTCGAGGAAATTGATGATCGCGGCGGGCCGGTCGGCGAGACGGCTATAGACTTCGCCCTTGCGGTTCTTGGCCGGCTGCGGGCAGCGCACGCCGCGCCCGGCCAGATGCGCCATCAGCGAGAGGAAATACGGCAGGTCGTCCACCGCCACGCGCTTTTCATAGAGCGTGAGGATGTAGGCGCCCTTGCTGGTGTGCAGCAGGAAGTTGGAATTCTCGACGCCCTCGGCGATGCCCTTGTAGGAGAGCAATTCGCCGATGTCGTAACCCTTGAGGAATTCCGCAAGATCTTCGGCGGCAACGTCCGTGTAAACCGCCATGGGGAGACCTTAGGCGGCGTCGGGCCGCAGCGAGCGCGGCAGCGGGAAGAACTCGTTCTCTTCCGCGGCCGAGACCGTCTCCACATGCAGCTCATAGCGCTCGGCGAAGGCGCCCATGATTTCCTCGACGATCACTTCCGGCGCGGAAGCGCCGGCCGTGATGCCGAGGCTCTTGATGCCTTCGAAGCGCGACCAGTCGATATCGCTGGCGCGCTGGGCCAGCACCGAAACCGGGCAGCCCTCGCGCTCGGCGACTTCGCGCAGCCGCTGCGAGTTCGACGAGTTCGGCGCGCCGACCACGATCAGGGCATCGACCACAGGCGCCACCTTCTTCACCGCGAGCTGGCGGTTGGTGGTGGCGTAGCAGATGTCTTCCTTGTGCGGGCCGGAGATGTTGGGGAAACGCTCCTTCAGCATCGCGACGATTTCGGCGGTGTCGTCGATCGACAGCGTCGTCTGGGTCACGAAAGCGAGGTTGTTCGGATCCTTCGGCGTAAAGGTCTTGGCGTCTTCCGCGGTCTCGATCAGCGTCACCGCGCCCTGCGGCAACTGGCCGAGCGTGCCGACCACTTCCGGATGGTGCGAATGCCCGATCAGCAGGATTTCGCGGCCGCGCTTGAAATGGATCGCGGCCTCGCGGTGCACTTTGGTGACCAGCGGGCAGGTCGCATCCAGCGAGAAGAAATTGCGGGCGCGAGCGTCGGCCGGAACCGACTTCGGAACCCCGTGGGCCGAGAACACCACCGGTGCGTTGGTATTGTCGGGGATTTCGGCCAATTCCTCGACGAAAATCGCGCCCTTGGTCTTCAGGCTGTCGACCACATAGCGGTTATGAACGATTTCGTGACGGACATAGACCGGGGCGCCGTAGATCGTGAGCGCGCGTTCCACGGTATCGATGGCCCGTACCACCCCGGCGCAGAAGCCGCGGGGAGAACAAAGCACGATTTTAAGGTCTGGTTTGGCTGACATAGGGGGCCCTTGGGGCTATCCGGGACCGAATCACCCCTCGCCGGCGGGCGGGGAACGGCCAATTCGTATAAGGACTTGGGGCTGCTTTTGGGCTCTGTCAAGGCACTTTAGCAGACCATTGCGCCAATACCCCTGGAAGGGGTATATAGGCGCCGAATTCCCGTCATCACCGATGACCACAGACTTCGCCTCCGGAAAAGAGGTGGGCGAGGCACAAAGGAGATTTGCCATGAGCAACGCACCGCTGATGCCAAAGGCGACTGCCGTGTGGCTGGTTGATAATACCGCGCTGACCTTCGACCAGGTGGCCGATTTCACCAAAATGCACCCCCTGGAGGTCCGCGCCATCGCCGACGGCGACGCCGCCCAGGGCATCAAGGGCATGGACCCGATTTCGACGGGCCAATTGAGCCGGGACGAGATCGAACGGGGCGAAAGCGACCCGAACTACCGCCTCAAGCTCGGTGAGAGCAAGGTCACCCTGCCGCCTGCCGCCAAGAAGAAGGGTCCGCGCTATACCCCGGTTTCGCGCCGCCACGAGCGCCCGAGCGCGATCCTGTGGCTGGTCCGCAACCACCCCGAGCTGAAGGACGCGCAGATCATGCGCCTCGTCGGCACCACCAAGACCACCATCGCCTCGGTCCGCGACCGCACCCACTGGAATGCCTCGACGCTGACCCCGATGGACCCGGTGACGCTCGGCCTGTGCTCGCAGATCGAACTCGATTTCGAAGTCCAGCGCGCCGCCAAGGAAAAGCCGGTGCCCACCAACTACGGCGGCGCCACGCTTCTCCCGGCCTCCGAGACCACCAAGAAGGAGGCTGAATTCGAGCCGACCGAAAAGCAGCGCGACGACCTCAACGTCGACGCCGTGTTCGCCAAGCTGAAGACCATCGGCGGCAAGAAGCAGGACGACGAGGAAGAGTAGAGCTTACTCGTTTCATACTGGTAAGATTTCGAACGCGGCGGGGCAACCTGCCGCGTTTTTGTTTGGGCGCGCGATCACGATCAGGACGTGCCGGCCGGATTGCCGGACGGTCGATTCCCGTGAAAGCCGCGCAACGCGCTGCAGAAGTTCGTCTGCCAAAAACGGTTTGAGCAAAACAGAAATGCCCTGTGCGGCAATCCTGTCCACGACTTCCGAGCGGACGTCCCCGGTCATGACAATGGCCGGAACGTTCCGGTCAAGAGCCGCCCGCAAGTCCTTGACTGTCGTGAGCCCGTTGGTCGAGCCGCGAAGATTGTAGTCACATAGCAGCAAGTCAGGGCGGATTTCCTGCCGGCGGACGCGCGCCAGTGCGTCCGCTGCGGTTGCGACCACGATCGCCTCGATGCCTCTCGCTTTCAACAGACGGCTGATCGACGCGCGGACGCTGGCCTCGTCCTCCACGACAAGTATGGTGCCGCGGAAGTCGCCCATCTCATATCGCGGCGTCTGCGCGCGTTCAGGCGCATCACCGTTGGCATCTCCGCGCGGAACCTCGATCGAAATCACCGTGCCCATGCCGGGCGTGGAACGCGCACCGATCGAATGGTCCAGCATCTCCCCTAAACGTCTGACGATGGCCAGGCCCAATCCGAAGCCGCCGCGCTCTGCTTCAGGCGAGCCTTGATAGTATTCCTGAAATATATGAGGGAGCTGATCCTGCGTGATGCCGATGCCGCTGTCCCAGACTTCGATCCGGACCATGCTCGCCCACCCGCCGGCACCCCAGCAGAATCCTTCCCCGATCGGTGTATCGCAGCGCGTTCGAAAGCAAATTGCGCATCATCGTTTCGAGCATTCGCTTGTCGCTGCGGACCAGGAGTCCGGAACGCACCACGCGCCAGCGTAACCCCTTGTCCGCAGTGGAATCGGAGAAATCGGCCGTCAGGGAATCAAATATCTCGTTGATCGCGAAGTCGCTCTTCGACGGACGAAGATTCCCTGCCTCCAGACGGTTCACGTCAAGCAGGCTCGTCAGAATGCTGGACATGGTGTCGAGAGACCGCCCCATGCCGCCGACAAGGTCGCGCCCCTCGCCATCCCCGAGGTGCGGCGCAAGTGCCCCTTGCAGGAACCTCAGCGTTTGCAGTGGCTGTCGCAAGTCATGGCTGGCGGCCGACAGGAAGCTGGTTTTTGCCCGATCTGCCAATTCTGCCGATTGCCAGGCGCGGGAAATCTCCACTTCGAACCGCCTTCGCTCCGTGATGTCCGTCGTCAGGCCCGTGATGCGCACGGGCTTCGCGGCAGAGTCCACGTGCGTAACGGCAACTTGCTCCAGCCACACTTCGCCGCGCCCGTCCGGCCGCAGGAAGCGGAACGTGATCGAATGTGAGAGGTCATCGAGACCAGCCGCAGTCAAGCGAGCCGTGACGGACGGACGATCATCGGGATGAATGCATCCTATCCATTCCGCGCTGCCGAGCGATTGTCGTGGACCAAGACCGAGGATTTCCGCGGCATTCGGGCTCAGCCCGATCAAGCCGGTCTGCAGATTCCAGTCGAGGGTGATCACGCCGCCGGCCCGGAGCGCTTCTTCAAGCCGGCGTTCCCGTTCGAGGATCGCGTATTCGTGCAGCCGTCGCTCGCTGAACAGGGCGGCAAGAACCAGCGCGCCGAACGAGGTGGCCATAATGGTCGCCTGGGCAGACAGGACACGTTCCTCGATCGGCAACTGCACGTCACCGAACAGACCGATCGCGAATATGGTCGTCCATACGATCGTGATCGCGCACATGAAGGTTGCGATCGCGGTAAAGGCCGGGCGAACGCGGGCCGCAATCCACACGAACAGCGGAGAGAGCGAGGCAATCGCCAGTTCGAGGATCCACGGCTTGTTGGGCAAGATAACCAGCAGCACACACAGGGTGGCCACGATCGCAAGCACGAAAGCCCCTTCCGCAATTTCACGCTTCGGCGGCGCATTGCGCAGGAATGAAGCAAGACCGATCACGAGCGGCGCGACGGTGATGCTCCCCACGATCTCGGAAGAGACCCAGTGACTCCACGTGGTTACCGGGGATGCAGCCGAGGCGTGAAAAAAAACGAACCCAAGCGTACCGACGAAACCGCCCACCAGGGCGGCAAAGATCGTGGCGGTGAATAATCCAAAGACGCGGCGCAGTTCATCAAGCTCAAACGGCGTGCCATAAAATCGCTGGAGGAGTGCCGAGATGATGAGGGGACTACTGGTATTCGCTAACGCGAAGACCGCGGAGCTGGCAAAATTGCGATCGCCCAGCATATTGGCCACGAAAGTGGCAGCGACGACGCCGATAACGACCGGCCATCGCGCAACCGGCCCGAACGCCACCAAAACGCCGGTGGCAACGCCCGCGGCCGGCCAAAATACGGCGACGCCGTCGGACTTGTCGAGCAGAGCGAGGCTGAGACGCGCGGCCAGAAAAAACCCGATCGCGACGGCGATCGAAACGATCCACGGCTGCCATGCCCGAAACCATTGCACCCGAGGCATATCGATCGTGGCGATATTCAGACTCATTTGCTTCGCCCACGAAGCAGCGGAAATTCATTCCGCCCGTCGTCCGCTTCCTCGCCGGCAAGTTCGTTCCAGCGAACCTTCATCGCCTCAGTATTTGATGTCGGAGGCGACGTGACAAGTGGAATCTGATCATCCGCAATGCGTCGCTGCGGACCGTGTCCGGCAGGCCTGGCGATAGCAGCAGCGCGATACCGTCAGACCGGATCGCGCCTAACCCAGTTCGATCTCGTCGGTGATCTCGTGCGAAAGCGTGACGCCGCCGATGGTCAGAACCATCCTGGCCGGCAGCTTCTCATTGCCCTTGAGCTTTCCCGCCTCGACGGCATCACGGACGGCTTTTTCGATCTCGCGCTGCGAGGTGATGCCGACCTTCTTGAGGAACTTGCGCAGGCTGGCGTTGAAAACGTCTTCGTTCATGATGGCCTCCCGATCACGGCCGGTCCGGATGGTTGAGCATGTATTCGCCGAGATCGCGCTGGCGGCGATCGATGCGGGCGTTGTAGTTGCCGCGCTGCACGTCACGGTTCTTGCGGCAATTGACATATTCCTGCGAGCCGGGCGCGACATTGTTGGCGCGGCAGAACGCGTCGTCGTCGCCGCTGGTATCGGCCATGGTCGGCTGGCCACGCTCGAGGCAACCCGCGAGCAGGGGGCCGCGAGCAGTGAGGTGATGAGTAGCGCAGTCTTCGACCACATATCGAAATTCCAACGTTGTTTCGTTCTTGTCATTGCCGGGCTTGACCCGGCAATCCATCGAAATAAAGGCAGCTTGCTGCAAATAGGCGGAACAATAGCGTTCATTCGTCATTGCGAGGAGCGTCAGCGACGAAGCAATCCATCCTTTCTTCGCCTGGTGAGATGGATTGCTTCGCTTCGTTCATGCACAAACGCTTTGCGTTTGTTGCAGTCAATGACGAAGCCTACACCCTGCCCTTCAGCGCGTCACCGATTTCGTCGAGCACTTTTGGGTCCTCGATCGTCGCCGGCATCGTCCATGCGTCGCCGTCCGCAATTTTTTTGATAGTCCCGCGCAGGATTTTCCCCGAGCGGGTTTTTGGCAGGCGCCCGACCGTGATCGCGAGCTTGAACGCCGCGACGGGGCCGAGCTTTTCGCGCACCAGCGCCACCACGTCTTTCTCGACATCGGCAGACTGGCGCGTCACGCCGGCCTTCAGCACCAGGAAACCGCAGGGCACCTCGCCCTTGATCGAGTCCTTGATGCCGAGCACCGCGCATTCGGCGACGTCGGGATGCGAGGCCAGAATTTCCTCCATGCCGCCGGTGGAGAGCCGGTGGCCGGCAACGTTGATGATGTCGTCGGTGCGGCCCATCACGAACACATAGCCGTCTTCGTCCTTGTAGCCGGCGTCCGAGGTCTTGTAGTAGCCGGGAAACTCGGTGAGGTAGGCTTCCCTGAAGCGCGTATCCTGCTCCCACAGTGTCGGCAGACAGGCCGGCGGCATCGGCAGCTTGATGACGATCGAGCCCATGGTGCCCGCGGGCACCGGCTTCGATGCCTCGTCGACCACGTCGACCTGATAGCCCGGCATCGGCACCGTCGGCGAACCGTGCTTGACCGGCAGCATGCCCAAGCCGACCGGATTGCCGGCGATGCACCAGCCGGTCTCGGTCTGCCACCAGTGATCGATGACCGGCACCTTCAACTGCTGCTCGGCCCATTCCACCGTCGGCGGATCGGCGCGTTCGCCGGCAGAAACAGCGTGCGGAATTTCGACAGGTCGTATTTGCGGATGAACTTGCCTTCCGGGTCCTCCTTGCGGATGGCGCGGAACGCGGTCGGCGCGGTGAAGAACGCGACCGCCTTGTGCTCGCGAGATCACGCGCCAGAACGCGCCGGCATCCGGCGTGCCGATCGGCTTGCCCTCATACATGATCGAGGTCGCGCCATGCAGCAGCGGGCCATAGACGATGTAGCTGTGGCCGACCACCCAGCCGATGTCGGAGCCGCACCACCAGACCTCGCCGGGCTTGACGCCGTAGAGGTTGAACATCGACCATTTCAGCGCGACCAGATGGCCACCATTGTCGCGCACCACGCCCTTGGGGATTCCCGTGGTGCCTGACGTGTAGAGGATGTAGAGCGGATCGGTCGCCAGCACCGGCACGCAGGGCGCTGCCTTGCCGGCATCGAGCGCGGCGCGGCGCAACGAGGCCCAGTCGTGATCGCGGCCGGCTGTGAGTTCGCAGCCATGCTGCGGCCGCCGCAGGATGATGCAGGTCTCGGGCTTGACGCTGGAGAGCCGGATCGCCTCGTCCAGCAGCGGCTTGTACTGCACGATGCGGCCAGGCTCGAGCCCGCAGCTCGCCGAGAAAATCAGCTTTGGTTTGGCATCTTCGATGCGGCTCGCCAGCTCCTTGGCGGCAAAACCGCCGAACACCACCGAATGCACCGCGCCGATCCGCGCGCAGGCCAGCATCGCGACCACGGCTTCCGACACCATCGGCATATAGAGGATGACGCGATCACCCTTGGCGACGCCGAGATCCCGCATGACCGCCGCCAGCGCCTGCACTTCGCGCAGCATCTCGGCATAGGTGAATTTCGAGACCGCGTTGGCGAGCGGCGAATCGTGGATCAACGCCACCTGATCACCACGGCCATTCTCGACATGGCGGTCGAGCGCGTTGTAGCAGGTGTTGACCACGCCACCGACGAACCAGCGGCCATAGGTCCCCATCGAAGCATCAAATATCTTTTTCGGCGGTTCGATCCAGTCGATCTCGCGCGCCGCCTCGGCCCAGAATCCCTCGGGATCACTGAGCGAGCGGGCATGCACCTCATGATACCGGCTTTTCTCGTGAATGTTCATGGCGCTTCTCCCGCAGCACCGCCCGTTCTCGTCATGCCCGGGCTTGTCCGGCCATGACGACCGGGCGGCATTTATGCAGCCATTGTCACGGGATGCGCCGCAAGATCAAGCCGGAACAGCTCAGCTGTTTGGGTAAACCCTTGTCGTTTTGACGCGTTTTCTACCGCAGATAAGTCTACGCAATCTGCGTAAACTTGATTGCTATGCGAACCGGCGGCTACTTCGCTTGAAAACGCTGTTCTATTGCCGGGCAATGTCGTTGAGCTTCTCCAGCCGCTCTTCCATCGCCTGCCGGAGATCATAGCCGCGACGGCCGAACGAGGCGTTGCGCTTGTCGACGAAGTCGCGCTGCTGACGGGTCAGCGCCAGCGCCGCCCGATGGCTGTCGGATTCCGCATCCGCGATCACCCGCAGGAACACGTCGTTGATGTTGCGGTCGAGTTGCGCGAGGCCCGGATCGCCGCAGATCGCCTTTTCGACGGAACGCCTGGCGGTGGCGCAATTGAAGCTCGGCAGGTTTTTCTGGTATGCCAGTGCGCCCAGCCGCTCGATTTCCTTTGCCACCACCTCGTAGTTTTCAGCAGCGTTCTTGTCGGACGGGTTGAGGCGGACCGCCTCGGCATAGTCCGCTTTCGCGCGCTCCCGGTCGCCCTTGTGCTGCCACGCCGCGCCGCGGTTGTTGTAAACACGCTGAAATGCCGGATCCAGTTTCTGCGCCGCATCGTAGTCGGCGATGGCGCGGTCGTAATCCTTGCGGGCCTGCCAGGCGTCACCACGGTTGGTCAGGAATTTCGCCTCGGGCCGAATCTTGATCGCCTGATCGTAATCGGCGATCGCGCCGGCATAGTCGCCGTTACCGGCAAGGCTCAGCCCGCGATTGTCAAAGTATTCCGGCTGGGTCGGATCGATCCGGATCGCCGAGGTTTCGTCCCTGAGCGCCAGTTCGTTGCGGCCGAGCTTGCGATAGGCAGCACCTCGGTTGGTATAGGTTTGCGCCCGATCGGGATCGAGACGGATCGCCTCGTCGTAATCGGCGATCGCCTTCTGGTATTCGCCCTTGAAGTACCAGGCGGTCGCCGCGGTCCGAAAATCCTTGCGCGAAATCGGGCTTGAGCCGCAGCGCCTCGTCATAGTCCTCGATCGCGCGGTCGTACTTCCTGACATTGTTGAAGACGTTGCCGCGGCTTTCGTAGCCGTTGGCATTGTCGGGCTCGAGACGGATCGCCTCGTTCAGCGCCGCAAACGCCGCCTCGGACTTGCCGGTCTGACGGAAGATTTCACCGCGGGCGCGGAAGGCGCGCGCCCGTTGCGGATCCCTGGCGATGACGGCATCGATCTCGGCCAGCGCCTTGTTGGTCTGGCCGCTGTTATGCAGCGCCACCGCCCGGGTGATCATGGCATCGAAGCGATCGGCATCGGCCGTCGCCGGATTATCGATCAGCGCGGTACAGCTTTCGACCAGTTTTGCGGGCTCGGCCTTGCTCAGTGCCGCGCAGGCAACCGGCGTTTCGGCGGCGGCCTGGGCGCGAACAGCGATCGGGGTCAGGGCGGTGATGGCCAGCAAGGCGCTTGCGGCAACCGACAGGGTAAAGGCTCGCATGGCAAATCTCGGAATATGACGGGGCAAGCGGGACAGCACGCTTTGGCCATTTTGTCGCGGCTATGAGCCGGAAGGTTCGAAGGCTGGTGGGCCGCAGCCGCCGCGCGCGGACCTCGGTCAAAGCGTCGAGGGCCTGCCTGGCAGTCGCTAATATCCGTCGGCCCCGTTTATTTCTATCAGCCGCTGCTTCATCGCCTTTTGCAGGTCGTAACCCGGTCGGCCGAACGAGGCATTTCGGCGTGCGATGAACTCGTCCTGCTCGCGCTGCAGCTTGCGTGTCTCGCGCGGGCCTTGCGCCTCGTTGATCACCCGGACATGCGAGGCGTTGATCTCGCGGTCGAGATCGGCGAGCTCGGGATTGGCGCAGATCGCCCGTTCCGCCGCGCGCCGGGCCGTGGCGCAATTGAAGCTCGGCTTGCCGGCCACCGCCTTCAGCGCGCCGAGCCGCTCCAGTTCCTGCGCCAGCGACTTGTGGTTGGCCTTGGCGCCGAGGTGGTTGGGGTTGAGCTTGATGGCGGCGCCGAAATCCGCCAGCGCCTTGGGCCGGTCACCCTTTTTGCGCCAGAGCTCGCCACGCGCGTTGAAGATGTCAGCCAGGGTCGGATCGAGCTGCAGCGCGACGCTATAATCGCCGATGGCGCGGTCAAGCGTGTCGTGGCGGCCATAGGCCGCCCCCCGCGCGATCAGTGCCTTGATGCGGTCGGCCTTGTCGGTCTTTCCGTTGTCGATCAGTGCGCCGCAAAGGCCGACGATCTTGTCATCGTCGCCAGCAGCCGCTGCCGCGACGCAGGGCGCGGGGTCGATACGCAGGTCCTTTGACGGTTCGACGCCGGTCGCCAACGTCCCATGCGCCGACGCCATCCACAGCAGGGACGCGGCGACGATGTTGCGGATGTCGGGGAAGCCTCGCATCAATGAATCCGGAAACGCTCTCGGTGACACACCGATCCTAGCAAGCGAAGCGCGCCTCCGACAGCGACGATTGCGAATTTCCACGCATCGTCCACGAATTGGATTTTGGCGGAAACATGACACGCGGAGAACAGAATTTTCCGCACGGCGAGCGGGAATAAAATTTGTCTTGAACCTTTCGACGCTCTTCATGGAGAACTTAACAACCATGACTACCTTGACCGACTACCATCCGCCGCGCGCGATCGCGCAATCCCGAACCAGCTACTTTTACTTCTACATGGCGCTGGCCTGCATGGCCGTCGCCTTTATCGGCTTTGCGCCGACCTACTGGCTGCCGCTGGCACGGCGATCGTTCTCGGCCTCGCCTGTCGTCCATTTTCATGGCCTGCTGTTCTTTGCCTGGACGCTCTATTTCGCATTCCAGAGCTGGCTTGCCGCCTCCGGCAAGATTACCTGGCACCGCTCCATCGGAATGATCGGCGTCTCGCTGGCAACCGCGATGACGATCTTTGGCTTCCTGGTCGCGGTGGAGGCGATGAAGCGCTCTGCCGTACTGGGACAAACCGACGCAGGCATCGCCTTTGCGATCGTCCCGCTCAGCGGGATCCTGTTCTTCGCGGTGGTGATCGCACTGGCCATTGTGGCGATCCGCCGGCCGGAGACGCACAAGCGGCTGATGCTGCTGGCCGGCATTTCGCTGCTGGACGCCGCCGTGGCGCGCTGGTTTCTGACGTTTCTGGCGCCTCCCGGACCGCCCGGCCCGCCGCCGGTCTTCGTCACCATCCCACCGGCCTTCGTCGCTTATCTCCTGCTCGTGGCCGCGATCGTTCACGACTGGCGCACGCGCGGCCGTCCGCATCCGGTCTATGTCTACGGCGGCCTCGCGCTGATCGCGGTGAAGCTGTTGAACCTGCCGGTCAGCGCCACGCCGCTGTGGCACTCCTTTGCGGGCGGGATATTGGCGCTGGCGCAGTAGCGCGTCACGCCCCCGACTTCACCGTGATCCCGCCGTCGACCACGAGTTCGATTCCGGTCACATACTTCGATTCATCCGACGCGAGAAACAGCGCCGCATTGGCGACGTCCCAGGCATCGCCCATGTGGCCCATTGGCACCTGCGCGTCGCGTGCCCGCCACATCGCCTCGACATCCCCCGCCGAATAGCTCGCCGCAAGGCCCGCGGAGTGCGCGACCATCGGCGTCTTCATCAGACCCGGCAGAATGCAGTTGACGCGAACATGATCGGGCGCGAACTGCACGGCGGTGGTTTTGGTCATCTGGTTCATCGCCGCTTTCGAAGCGCCATAGGTGACGTAGGAAATGCCGAGATGGCGGATCGAGGCGATCGACGAGATGTTGATGATCGAGCCGCCGCCCTGCTTTTTCATCACCGGGATGACGTGCTTCATCGCGAAATAGGCGCTCTTGAGATTAACCGCGAAGACGTGGTCCCAGCTCGCTTCGTTGACCTCGACCACGCTGCCCATCTCGGCGATGCCGACATTGTTGTCGAGCACGTCGATCCGGCCATAGGCCTTCAGGCACGCCGCCACCATCGCCTCGACCTCGGTCTCGCGGGAAACGTCGGCGGTAAACGCGGTCGCCTTGCCGCCCTCGCCGGTGATGATGTCCACGGTCTCCTTTGCGGCGGCCGCATTGCGATCGACGCAAAACACTTGCGCGCCCTCGCGCGCGAAAGTCGCAGCGGTCGCCTTGCCGTTACCCCAGCCGGGCCCGATCGAGCCCGCGCCCACCACCATCGCCGTCTTGCCCTTGAGCCGTTCCATCGACTTCTCTCCCATTGCGTTTCTTATGGTTCGCACGCTTTCATCGTCGTGACATGGACGCCGACCGGATGGCCCAAAATCTCCGACAATGTCCGGCAACCGCCATCATGGCACAGCCGCCATTCGCCGGCAGCCCCGGAATTGCCGAGCAACACCTCCGGCATCGGCGCGCGCTTCGGCTGCCATTGAAACCAGCCGTCGATCAGGCGTGCTTCCGGCGGCGGCTCCATGCCGGCGCCACTCCCCTTCACGCGCGCCCGCTCCAGCAGCAGCCCCTGCGGCGTGACGCGCCAGTCCTCCTGCCAGTCGACCTTTTCGATCGAATGGGTCCAGACCAGCGTGAACGCCGCTATCGACAGCGTCTTCACGACGCCGGCTGAAGCGAGGCAGAGGCTCAAGCCGCCGCCACCGCATTGCTCGGGCGCTGCCGCCACTGCCAGATCACGACGGCGGCAGCGAGGATGAAGCCTGCGGTATCGCTGAACGGGAAGTCGCCGAGCAGGCACAGCGCTGCGACCGAGGCCAGCGCGAGTTCGGCCAGCTTCAGCCGCGTGTACAGGAAGCCGATCGCGACAATGCCGAACAACGCGATCGCCACCAGCGCCTTGAAGGTCGCGAACGCCACCGCGCCGTAAAAGCCGAGTGTCGCCGCCATCGGATCGCCGGCCTGCAACATCAGCGCCGGCGAATAGACGAAGATGAAGGGAATGACGTAGCCGGCCAGCGCAATGCGCATCGCCTCCCAGCCGATCTTGTCGGGATTTTCTTTCGCAATCGGCGCCGCCGCCAATGCCGCCAGCGCCACCGGCGGTGAGAGGTCGGCCATGATGCCGTAGTAGAACGCGAACATGTGGCTCGCGATCAGCGGCACGCCGAGTTTTGCCAGCGCGGGTGCGGCCAAAGCGGCAGTGATGATGTAAGTCGGGATCGTCGGAATGCCGGTGCCGAGCAGGATCGACAGCAGCATGGTCATGATCAGCGCGAGGAACAGGCTCTTGGCGCCGAGCCCGATGATCCAGCCGCCGAAGATGGTGCCGACGCCGGTCTGCGTCATCATGCCGATGATGGTACCGACGATGGCGCAAGCCATGCCGACGGTCAGCGCCGACTTGGCGCTGTCGGCCAACGAATTGCGGCAGGCGGCGAGCGTCGCCCGGCCGCCGCGCGTGATCGCGGCAATCACGACCAGCCCGGCGACGATGCCCGCGACCGGAACGATCTCGAGCCCGTTGCGCGAAACGGCAGCGGCCACCAGCGCCAGCCCGATCCAGAAAACATACCGCAGCACAGTGTTGGAGAGGCCGAGCACGATGCTGGCGCCCAGGATCAGCGCAACCGTCAGCGCCAGGCCGATGCTACCAGCATAGAGCGGCGTAAAGCCTTCGAACAGCATGTAGACCAGCGCCGCCAGCGGCAACACCAGATACCAGCCGTCGACCAGCGCCTTCCATGCGCTCGGAATTTCCGAACGCTTCATGCCGACGAGGCCATGCTTGCCGGCTTCCAGATGCACCATCCAGAACGCGGAGGCGAAATAGAGAATGGCTGGGATCACCGCGGCCTTGACGATCTCGGAATATTGCACGCCGAGCGTCTCGGCCATGATGAAGGCGACCGCGCCCATGACAGGCGGCATGATCTGTCCGCCCATCGAAGCGGTGGCCTCGACGCCGGCGGCAAAGGCGCGGCGATAGCCGAACTTGATCATCAAGGGAATCGTGAACTGGCCGACGGTGACGACGTTGGCGACGCCGGAGCCGGAGATCGTACCCATCATGCCCGAGGCAAACACCGCGACCTTGGCGGGCCCGCCGCGGGTGCGGCCGAACAGGCCGAGCGAGACATCCGTGAATAGCTGGATCATGCCGGCGCGCTCGAGGAACGAGCCGAACAGGATGAACAGGAAGATATAGGTCGCCGAGACGTAGATCGGCACGCCGTAAAAGCCTTCGGTGCCGAACGACAGATGCGAGATGACCTGATCGAAATCGTAGCCGCGATGGTTGAGCGGCGACGGCAGATACTGGCCGAAGAACCAGTACAGCAAACAGGCGCCGCACATCAGCGGCAGCGCCAGCCCCATCATCCGCCGGGTGCCTTCGAAGATCAAAACGGCAAGCAGCGTGCCGACCGCGAGATCGATGCGCGTCGGATCGCCATCGCGCGCGATCAGGTCGGCATAGAAGATCCACTGGTACAGCCCGCACAGGAACCCGGCAGAGCCGATCAGCCAGCCCATGGCGCGGCCGAAGTCGCTCTTGGCGGTGAAGTTGCCGATCAGGCCGAACGTCATCAACAGCAGGAAACCGACGTGAATGCCGCGCACCACCTGGCTCGGCAGATAGTTGAAGGCGGCGACATAGAGCTGGAACACCGCGAAGGCGATGCCGATGGCGTAGGCCAGATAGCCCCAGCCGCCCGGACCGAAGCCCGCCGGAAATCCGTGTTCGAAGTTATCGAATTCGACCTTGATAGGCTCTTGCGCGCCCTCGGCTTGCAGCATGTCCGTCATCCCCTGCCCGCGACGCTTATATCACTGGTGCGGCATTCGAAAACACGTGATGCGCGGGCTCTCCCGCGCATCCATTAAAAATAGACCTATTTTGAAGGACGTGGGCCTACTTGATCAGCCCTTTTTCCTTGTAATAGCGGATCGCGCCGGGGTGCAGCGGAACTGGGCTGCCGGTGGCGGCCGTCTCCAGCTTGATCTCCTTGCCGGCCGCATGCGAGTTCGCGAGTTCCGGCAGCGATTCGTAGATCAGCTTGGTCATCTGATAGGCCAGATCGTCGGACACCGCGGAACTGGTCACGAGATAATTGACCACCGCCGCCGTCGGGACGTCCTTGTCCTGGCCGGTATAGGTATTGGCCGGGATCGTCACCGCCACGAAGGGCGGGCCGATCTTGTCGACGGTCTCCTTGGGAACCGACACCACGGTGATATCGGTCGAGGTTGAGAGATCCTTCAGCGAGGCGACGCCGAGGCCCGCCGACTGCAGCGTCGCACCGAGCTGGCGGTTCTTCATCAGGTCGACGGATTCGGCGAACGGCAGATATTCGACCTTGCCGATATCCTTGTAGGTCATGCCGGCGGCGGCCAGGATCGCGCGCGAGTTGAGTTCGGTGCCGGACTTCGGCGCGCCGACCGACAGGCTCTTGCCCTTCAGATCCGCCAGCGTCTTGATGCCGCTTTCGGCGGTTGCGACGATCTGGATGTAGTTCGGATAGATGGCGCCAATGGTGCGCAGCTTGTCCAGTTTGTTCTTGAAGCCGGCCTCCTCGTCACCGTCCCAGGCCGCCTTGAGTGAATCGCCGAGCGCGAACGCGATCTCGCCGCGGCCCTGCTGCAGCAGGATCAGGTTCTCGACCGACGCCTTGGTGGCCTGCACCTGCGTCTTCACGTTCGGAATCTTGTCGCTGTAGATCTTTCCGATGGCGACGCCGAGCGGGTAATACACCCCGGAAGTGCCGCCGGTCAGCACGTTGATGAATTGCTGGGCCTGCGCGCCGGGCGCAGCAAATACCGCTGCCACCGCCACGGCGGCTGCCATCAGTTTATAATTCATGAGTAGCGTCCTCCCTAAATTTCGGCGGGAAATTGGACAAAGCGGGTGCCCCGGTCAACCCATCCAAACGACGCACGCGCGGGCCAAATACGCAAGGCTCAGATACTGGCCGTGGCGCCGATTAACGAATACGGTCCGCCGAAATTTCAAGGGAACCCATCCATGAACGCGAAGAACCTGTCTCCGTCCCATCTCGACCGCCGCACCGTGCTGACCGGCGCCGCCGCGCTCGGCGGTATGTCGCTGCTGCCGCGCCGGGTCGCGCGCCGCCGAATGGCCGACGCGGCCGGTCAAGTTCGTCGTTCCCTTCGCGGCCGGCGGCACCACCGACATTCTGGCCCGGGTCGTCGCCGCAAAGGTCTCCGAGGAATTCGGTCAGCAGTTCATCGTCGAGAACAAGACCGGCGCCGGCGGCAATATCGCCGCCGATTACGTCGCCAAGGCCGAACCGGATGGTTACACTTTTGTAGTGGGAACGCCGGGCACGCACGCCATCAACCAGTTCGTGTTCAAGAACATGACCTACGACCAGGCCAGGGATATCGCGCCGGTCATCATCATCGCGCGGGTGCCGAACCTGTTTTCGGTGACAAATTCGCTGCCGGTGAAATCGGTCGCCGAATTCATCGCCTATGCGAAGTCGAAACCGGGCGAGTTGTTCTACGGCACGCCCGGGCTCGGCAGCACCGCGCATGTCTCGACCGAACTGTTCAAGTCGATGACCGGCGTCGAGATGACCCATGTGCCCTACAAGGGCTCCGCACCGGCGCTGACCGACCTGATCGCCGGCCGCGTGCAACTGATGATCGACAATCTGCCGGCGGCGCAGCCGTTCGCGGAGTCCAGCGCGATCCGTCCGATCGCAGTCTCGTCCGCCAAGCGCTGGCCGGGCTTCCCCGATCTGCCGACCATCGCCGAAGCCGGCGTACCCGGCTACGAGGCGTCGTCGTGGTTCACGATCGGCGCGCCGGCGAAGACGTCGAAGGAGATCATCGGCAGGCTCAACACCAGCGTCGACAAGTTCCTCAAGACCGAGGACGGCATCGCGCGGCTGCGCAAACTCGGTGCCGAGCCCGCGGGCGGATCGCCCGAGGACATGCAGGCCTACGTGCTGGCGGAAACCGAGAAGTGGGGCAAGGTCGCCAAATTCGCCGGCATCAAGCCAGAGTGAGCTACGCTACCGCGGTCGACGCGCCGCTCACTGAAACGCCATGTCGAGGCATTTCGAGATGTCGGAGCCAAGGCCGGACGAGATGGTGATGCAGCCGCGCACCTTCAGCGTCGTGTTGTCGCTGGCCCACACCGCATAGCCGCCGGGACCGAAGAACGAATTGGTGTTCGGCGCCTCGGTTTCGGTGGCGTCGAACGAATAGTTGCCGTCGCCTTCGAAGATGCGGGGCTTCTTGGTGCAGCTGCCGTCCGTCTGGACGTTGATGACTTCCTTGTTGTCCCGGGTCAGCGCCAGCGAGACCTGGCAGCGGAAATATTCCGAAGTCTTGGTGTTGAAGACATACGCATAGGACTTGCAGGTCGCGGTGTTGAGCTTCCCCGCGCTCAGTCCCCGGCTGCAGGCAATCCGCTGGTTGTTCGAGAGCTTGAACTCATCGGCCTGCGCCGCGGAAGCGACCAGCGTCATGAACGACAGCGCGATACCGAAACCGATTTTCATGACGTGGATCATCCGAATCATCCCCATGACGTTCTTTGCCAAGACGTTCTCGGCAATGGATCGCTTGTAGCCGGAAACGGGAACATAGTCGCGAAGTCGAACGCAGGAAATCACAAAGTCTGGGCGCTGGCGTGATGCGGCGAATGGGCAATTGACGGAATAATGACGTTCGTGATTTGTTCAAATGCAGGACCAGGAAACACGGGACAGCGGCCGTTTTAGCCGCGGGGAGGATGACATGACGGGATTTTCAACCAGGACCTTTTTGATTGCGGCCGCGCTGACGGGGCTGACCTCAGCCTTGACGACTTCAGCCTTGACGACTTCAGCCCTGGCGCAGGCCGCCGCGCCGACGCCATGGGAGCTGAAGCCGGACATGGGTTACGGCTACGACAAGGACGGCAAGACGTTCTCCTATCAGATGGGCACCAACAATGCCGGAACGCTGCTGAAGGGCGCCAAGAAGGTGCCGAAGGGCACGCTGTTCTTCCTCGGCCATAACGGCCAGCTCTACATGCGCAGCGGCCCCTATCTCGAGGGCGACGGCAAGTTCATGTTCGGCACGAATTGATCGGGCTATCCGCGCCTGCGCTGTCATCATCCGCCTTGTGCGCAATTGCGCACTGGAGCGGATGATCCAGTACGCCGCGCTGCCGATGGCTTTATTTCTGAACGCACAGGTTACTGGATGCCCCGCCTTCGCGGGGCATGACAGTCTGGGGCGGAGGCGGCGCTAAAACGCCGCCGCGAGTTCCTTCGCGCCGGGCTTGTTGCTGTTGTAGTCCATGCGCTCGTCGGTCACCGTCAGCAGCTTCGCCACCGTGTTGTGGCGGATCGCGACCGGGTTGCGCTCGTAGCCGCCGCGCTGGAAGAAATTCGAGGTCGGCACCTGCTCGCGCATCGCTTGCGGCATCGTCACCATGTCGAGCCCGGTGCCGTCACCGGTCAGGTTCATCATTTCAAGTTCGGCCGCGGTCAGCGGGCGATTGTAGCCCTTGGCGCGGGCGAAGATCACGGATGTGAGCAGCTTGTGGGTCTGCAGCATCGGCCCGACGTCGATGTCGAGCACCATGGCATGCACCGCCCAGCCTTTTGCGGTGTTGGCGAGCTTTTCATGCGCCGACCAGTCGTCGGGCACCGTCAGCGTGAACGCCACCATTTTCTTCAGCACCGCCAGCTTGTGGTCCATCGCCTTGCGCGCCGGTCCCGACAAGGTCGCCGCCTTCGCCGACAATTCCTTGACGAATTCCTGGCCTTGCTCGGCCATCAGTTCGACGCTGTTGGTGGTGAGCAACTGGTTATAGCCCATCGCGGTCGAGATCGCGCGCTTGCCGCCATGCTCGATGCCGGACTGGACGTCGTAATTGCCGGTGCCGCCGGTCTCGAACGAATAGACCCGCACGGCCTGCTCGCGCGTCAATCCTGACGCCAGTGCATAACGCGCATAGGCGCGCTTGAACTCGACTTCGCTCGTCGGACGCTGCGGCGTGAACTGGAACTCCTGCGCCGCGGCCTGCAGGAGATCCGCAACAACCGGGATCGGCTTGCGCTCGCGCGGCCTGCCGTCTTCTTGCGGTTCCGGCGCCGGATCGACCGGCCGCTTCGGCCCGGTATAGAGCGGCGGATGGGTCAGCACGTAATCATCGAGCGTAATCGGCTGACGGTCGCGCCGCTTGGCATTGCGGCCGCGCCGCTTATCGGAGATCGAGGTCCAGTAAGGCCCGGCCTCCGCCTCGAACGCGGCGCGCGCGGCCTGATACACGGCCAGCTTGCGGCGGTAGTCGGCGATCGCCTCCGGCGAGGCCGCCTGCGCCATCGCATCCGCGGTCGAAGCCGGCAACGGCTCGATGGCGACAGCCTGCGGCGCGCCTGATAGCGCGAGCGCGAGGAATCCAAACCCAATGCGAATCAATGGCGGGCGCATGGCTTCGTTGTAGCAAGCATGCCCGCGATGTCAGCCCCTGAAAGCTGCGAGCTTCGGTCGCTATTCCCTCGCCTCTCCCCTACTCCTGCTCGACGCCGCTGGACTTGAGCAGTTGCGACCACTTCTTTTCATCCTTGTCGATGAAATCGGCATAGGCTTCCGGTGCGCCCGGCGTGATCTCGGTGCCGTCGGTCGACAGCTGCTTCTTCACCTCGTCGGAGGCAAGCGCGTCGCGCAGCGCCTTGTTCAGCTTGTCGATGATCGGCCGCGGCGTGCCGGCCGGCGCGACAAGGCCGTAATAAAGCGAGGCGTCGAAACCGGGCAGGCCGGCCTCGATCATGGTCGGCACCTCGGGCATCAGGCCGGAGCGGGTCGTGCTGGTCACGGCAAGCGCACGCAACTTGCCGGCCGCGACATTGGCATGCGAGGCCGGGATCGGCGCGAATGCCATCGGGATGTGGCCGCCGAGCAGATCGGTCATCGCCGGGCCCGTGCCCTTGTAGGGGATATGCACCAGCGTGATGCCGGCGGAGCGGGCGAAGTATTCGCCGGTGATATGGCTGGCGGTGCCGGCGCCGGCCGAGCCGAAATTGACCTTGCCGGGATTGGCCTTTGCGTAGGCGATCAATTCGGCGAGCGTCGTTGCCGGGAACGACGGATTGACCACCAGAGAATTCGGCGCGTTGCCGATCAGGCCGATCGGCGCAAAGTCCTTGCGCGGATCGTAGCCGGGGTTCTTGTAGAGCGAGGGACCGATCGCCAGCGTGCCGGTGTAACCCAGCAACAGTGTGTAGCCATCGGGATCGCTTTTCGCGACCGCCTTGGTGCCGACGGTGCCACCGGCGCCGGGGCGGTTGTCGACCACCACCTTCTCGCCGAGCAATTCACTCATCTTGTCGGCGACGCCGCGGCCGACCACCGACGTGCTGCCGCCGGGCGCGAACGGAATCACCAGCGTGATCGCGCGGGTGGGATAGTTTTGCGCGGACGCGTTGGGCGTGCTTGCGCCGAGGGCGAGGGTGGCGACCGCTGCGCAGAGCCATTTGTTCCAGATCGTCATCGAGCTCTCCCTAGGCTGTTGTGCTAACCACCGTCATTGCGAGGAGCGAAGCGACGAAGCAATCCATACTTTCTTCGTATGGAGAGATGGATCGCTTCGCTGCGCTCGCAATGACGGCCTCATTTCCAATGACGAGCCCTACTTCCAGGCGAACACCGGCTGTTCCAGCTCGGCGACGCGGGTCGCGCGGCCGGCCAGCACTTCGCGGAATTGATAGATCAGCGCCGCGGTCGGCGCGTGGATATGTTGACCGTCAAGACGAAAGCGGATCACGCGCCGCGTGCTTTCAGGAATGCGCGTGAACGAGAACGCGTCCTCCTGTTCGATGTTATCAAGCGCAATGTGATGAACGGACTCGACCTCGTCGGGGTTGGGCGAGATCGGCGCATCGGTGCTGACCCACACCACGACCGGCGTGATGAGATAGCCGGACCGGGTCGGATAATCGTCGAGCAGGCCGAGCACGTCACGCTCACCAAGTTCGACACCAAGCTCTTCGTGAAGCTCGCGCAGCGCGGCCTGCGCCTGCGTCTCGCCGGGGTCGCAGCGGCCGCCCGGCAGTGCCCATTGCGACGAGTGCGCACGCAGCCCGGCGGCACGGCGGGTCAGCAGGAACGTCGTGCCCCCGCCCGCCTCGGCCCGCGTGAGGGCGATCGCGACCGCGGCCCGCTTCAGCACCGGTGACGCCTCGGCCGCCGGCGTCCGCGCAAACGCGGCGCAGAGCTCTGCGATATTCCGCCGGGTGGTATCGTCAAATGACCTGACCATCCCGCTTGACTACAGCACAAGCGCGACCGATGAAATGCCCCCGACAGCATGACAGCCTGCAAGAAGAACGGAAAGCACGACATGACCAGCAAGGCCGCGGACAAGCTCAAATCCGATGGCTGGAAAGTCGTTGAGACCTCCGGTTTCCTGCATCTGATCGGCCCGCTCTGGGAACGGGTGGTCGACGGTGTCCACGAATATGCCTTGCTGACCGAGGACAAGCACCACAACCGCCGCGGCCTGGTGCAGGGCGGCGTGCTGATGACCTTCGCCGACCGTACCTGCGGCATCACCGCCCGCTACGTCTCCGGCAAGCCGACCCTGGCGACGGTGCAACTCGATACGCACTTTGTCGAAGCCGGCAAGATCGGTGAGTTGCTGGTGTCGAGGCCGCATGTGGTGCGTTCCACCCGCAGTCTGATTTTCATCACCACCGAGGTGATGGTCGACAAACGCTGTATCGCGATGGCGAGCGGCGTGTTCAAGATCTTGAAGAACGAGAGTTGAGGTCTCACCTCGCCCCGCTTGCGGGGAGAGGTCGGATTTTACGCGAAGCGAAAAATCCGGGTGAGGGGGTACAGGTCCATCGTTAGCACAAAGCTCGCGGAGACAGCCCCTCACCCCAACCCTCTCCCCGCAAGCGCGGGGCGAGGGAGCAAACAAGGAGGACCACCCGATGCACTATCGCAACCTCGGCCGCAGCGGCCTGAAGATTTCGCCGATCTGTCTCGGCACCATGATGTTCGGGGGGCCGACGGATGAAGCGACGTCGTCGCGGATCGTGGCGAAAGCGCGCGAGGCCGGCATCAATTTTATTGACAGCGCTGACGCATATAATGGCGGCAACTCCGAGAAGGTGGTCGGCCGCGCCATCTCCAACGTCAGGCAGAACTGGATCCTCGCCACCAAACTCGCCAACCAGATCGGCAGCGATCCCAACCATGGCGGTCTGTCGCGGCGCTGGGTGCTGCAAGCGGCGGAAGACAGCCTGAAGCGGCTCGGCACCGATTTCATCGACATCTACTATTTGCACAAGGAAGACCATGCGACGCCGCTGGAGGAGACGGTGCGCGCGATCGGCGACCTGATCCGGCAGGGCAAGATCCGCTACTTCGGCGTCTCGAACTACCGCGCCTGGCGCGTCGCCGAAATCTGCAATCTCTGCGACAATAACGGCATCGACCGCCCGATCGTCAGCCAGCCCTATTACAACGCCATGAACCGCATGCCCGAGGTCGAGCACTTCCCGGCCTGTGGCAATTACGGCCTCGGCATCGTGCCCTATTCGCCGCTGGCGCGCGGCGTGCTGACCGGCAAATACGCGCCCGATGCCGCGCCGCCGGCGGACACCCGTGCCGGCCGCGCCGACAAGCGCATGATGCAGACCGAGTGGCGCCCGGAATCGCTGCAACTTGCGCAGACCATCAAGCAGCATGCCGAGAGCAAAGGCATCACCGCCGGGCAATTCGCGGTATCGTGGGTGCTGAACTCGGCCTTCGTTACCGGCGTGATCGCCGGCCCCCGCACCGAGGAACAGTGGGACGATTACATCAAGGCGCTGGACTACAAGTTCACGGCGGAGGATGAGGCGCTGATCGACGGACTGGTGGCGAGCGGCCACCCCTCGACGCCGGGCTATAACGATCCCGGTTATCCGATCGAAGGGCGGCGGGCACGGACAGGGTGAACGCGCATCCCCGTCATTGCTGTCCGGCCTCCGGAATAGATTGCGGGCAATCGGGAACAATAGGCTGAACGGCCCGTTGATCGCTTGGCGCGGCAGTTGAGCCATCGGCGTCAGCGGAGAATTCCCATGGAATTGATCCTGATTATCCTCGTCGTGGTGCTGTTGTTCGGTGGTGGCGGATATTGGGGTCGCCGTCGCGGTCATTGGTAGGACCGGCATGATCGAGTTTCCAAACCACAGCCGCGCATATGACGGGACGCGGCACGCGGTGCGGTTCTGGGGATATGACAGCGCGATCGAGGCGTCGTTCTATGTCAACGAGGATGCGCTGATGCGCCTGCAGCCGAACGTCAGCCCCAATGAATCGGGCTTCCTCGGCGCATTCGACGCCAACCGCGACAAGATCTGCGCTGCTGCCGCCAAGGCTTACGTTCGCGGCAGCCGCGGATCCTACGATCTCGGCGTGGCGAGCTTCTAGGCCGTAACCGTTTCAGTTTTCAAACAGCTCTGCTCGTCATCATCCGGCTTGACCGGACGACCCAGCAGGCTGCGACTGCTCGAATTCAATCACAGGCGTCTCTGGAATACTGGATCCTCCGCCTTCGCGGGTGATGACGACCGAGCATGCCCGTCGCGTTCTCGCGGCGCTAATCGCCCGGAGCTTTGCCTGTCGCGGTTGCATCAGGCATGGCGCGGTCGCGCTGCGAGCGTGGAACCAGCGGAAACGCATGGGTTCCCTGAATTCCGTTAGGAACAATCGTTTCGTTTGGAGGTTCCGCTGCCGGGGCATTTCTGCGGAGTATGAGTATGCGTAAACAAGCCTTCCTTGCTTTTTTCCTGATTGTCATGGCAACCACCACTTCCGAAGCACGTCAGCACCGCATGGCTGGTGAAGCCCCGGGGTGCAATGTCACGATGCCTTGCGACTTCTCATTTTCTCAAACCCGGCCGTCTGACGTACGGCAACAGCGCGTGCAGCGTCGCGTTGTCATGGACGGTGATCGTCGTGATGTAGCGCAAGCACAGGTCGATCGCGGTCAAACCGTTGGCGGCCGCCCCGCTGGTTGCCCTCATTCCTTTTGCGGTTGCGGCGCCGCGATCCGCGTGTTCGGTCGCGTGGTGCCGGAATTGAATCTGGCCGCCAACTGGCTACGCTTTCCCCGAACATCGCCAGCGCCGGGAATGGTTGCGGCGCGACGCGGGCACGTCTTCGTTCTGGAGCAACATGTCGAAGGCGATACCTGGATGGCGTATGATGCCAACTCAGGCGGGCACGCGACCAGAATTCACGCGCGTTCACTGCGGGGTTATACGGTCGTCAATCCGCACGCATAGGCTCGTCGGGATGGGTTGAACGAATCCGGGGCGCCGTCGCAGATGCGAACGACGATGCTTCGCATCGCCCCGGAATGACGGTGACAGCCCTACTTCACCATCGCGCCGTAGGTGATGTCCTGTACCTGCTCCCGGTAATATTTCCTGAGTTCACCGGGCGCCGCCGTCCCGACCACCACGACGAGGCGCTCCTTGGGATCGCAGAAGAACTGCGTGCCGTAGGCGCCGTTCCAGGTGAACTCGCCGGGATTGCCGGGGACGGAGGACAGCCCTTCGCCGGTGCGTACCGCGACGCCGAGGCCGAAACCGAAGCCGCCGCGATGCGGCTCGATGTTGGCGACGTTGTTCTTGATCTCCGGGCCGAGGTGGTTGGAGGTCATGTGATGCACGGTCTTGGGGCTGAGGATGCGCTTGCCGTCGAGCTCGCCGCCGTTGAGCAGCATCTGCCCGAAGCGGATGTAGTCGCCGACGGTCGCAAACGCGCAAGCGCCGCCGCAGTCGAATTTGGTCGGCGTGTCGAGCAGCTTGATGGCTTGCGGCTTGCCGGTCACCGGATCGTCCGGGAACGGACGGGCGAGACGGGCCCGTTGCGCGTCCGTCGGATGCAACGTGGCGTCGGTCATGCCGAGGGGCTGCCACAAATTCGCCGCCAGATATTCGCCGAGCCGCTGCTCGCTGACCTTTTCAATGACCGCGCCGAGCACGTCGATCGAAAACCCGTATTCGAATTCCGTCGACGGCTGGTGCGCCAGCGGCAGTTTGGTGATGCGATCGATGAAGGCCTGGGTGTCACCCTCCAGCGCCGGCGCGGTGCCTTCCGGATAGAGCTTTGCTACCGCGCTCGAACTGTCGGGCCGGCCGCCATACATCAGGCCGGAGGTGTGGCGATAGAGATCGTGAATGTAGATCGGCGACGCTTGCGGGTCGGTCTTCAGCGAACCGTCGGGTTGCGTGCTGCCGACCATCATGTTGTCGAATGCCGGATAGTAGGTCGCGAGTTTGGCCTGCAGCGGCAACCGCCCCTGCTCCATCAGCGTCAGGCCTCCGACCGCCGCCATCGGCTTGGTCATCGAGGCCAGCGCAAATATCGCGTCGATCGGCATCGGCGTACCTTTGGTCGCGTCGAGCTGGCCGTAGGCCTTGTAATGCACGAGCTTGCCGTCGCGGGCGATCGCGACCACGGCGCCGGGAACACGTTTGGCCGCAATCTCGCGGGCGAAGAAATCGTCCATCCGGGCAAGGCCTGCTTGCGAGAATCCGACCTCGTCGGGCTTGGCTTCGGGCAGCGGCCCGGCATGTGCGGTGTCAGAAGCGAGGCCTGCTTCAAAAACAAGGCCTGCGACCACGGCCGCGGCAATCAGCGTCTTCATAAGGTCCTCCCCGACGCGGATCAGGCCGCGCGATTGTTATTATGGGATTTATGCGCCCGCCGACTTTATGCTTAAATGTTGACCGGTCAACGGAGTCCAGAAATGAACAAGCGTAACAAGCTCGCGACGATCACGTTTATCGCCCTTTCGTTTTCCGTGGCGATGCTGACACCTTTCAGCCACGGCGCGCATGCCGCGCAATGCGGCAACGGCCCGGGTGGTTTTGAGGCCTGGAAGAGCGAGTTCGCCCGCGAAGCTGGCAGCAAGGGCGTCGGCGCGTCAGCGACATCAGCCCTGATGGGGACCACCTATGCCAGCGCGACGATCAACGCCGATCGTAGCCAGCGCAGTTTTGGCCTGTCGCTCGATCAGTTCCTCGCCAAGCGCGGCGCCTCGACCATCGTCGCGCGCGGCCGTTCGCTGAAACAGTCTCAGGCGGCGCTGTTCGCCTCGATCCAGGCGCGCTACGGCGTGCCGCCGGGGCCGCTGATCGCGATCTGGGGCATGGAGAGCGGCTTTGGAAGCCAGCGCGGCAACCAGAACATGCTGTCGTCGATCGCAACCCTGGCCTACGACTGCCGCCGCCCCGAATTCTTCACCGAACAGCTCTACGCCGCGCTAAAACTGATCGATCGCGGCACGCTGTCCGGAGCCACCCGCGGCTCCATGCATGGCGAGGTCGGCCAGACCCAGTTCATGCCGAAAAACATTCTGGCCTACGGCACCGGCAACCTCGACAACGCCGCCAACGCGCTGAACTCGACCGCGAACTTTTTGAGAGCCCACGGCTGGCGCGCTGGCGCCGGCTACCAGCCAGGTGAGGCGAACTTCGCGGCGATCGAAGCCTGGAACGCGGCGGGGGTTTATCAGAAGGCGATTGCGTTGATGGGACGGCAGATCGATGGGGGGCAGTGAGGGGAGGGCCTGCCGGCTTGGTCCCTTTCAGAGGCGGCGACACCCACTCACGATATCCGCCAACTTGACCACGCTGATAGTATCTCATCAAGATACCAAACTATTGCAATACGTATCTCAGTGAGATACTATCACTCATGATCAGAAGCTTCAGGGGCAAATTTGCCGAGCCAATTCTTCAGGGCCGCATGGTCCCGAAGGGTTTCCCGGCAAACCTTGCCAAGGTAGCTCGACGAAAGCTGATTATGGTGGACTCCGCCTCCTTTCTTGAAGCCCTGAACTCGCCTCCGGGCAACCGCCTTGAAGCTCTCAAGGGCGACTTGGCGGGCAAGTACTCGATCCGCATCAACGATCAATGGAGAGTCGTATTCAGATGGACCGATGCGGGTCCCGAAGACGTGGAAATCATCGACTATCACTAGCGACACCCGGCCGATTGTGGCCGCCGATCAGGAGATCGCCATGGCAAAGAAACTACCGCCGGTTCATCCCGGCGAAATCCTGCGGGAAGAATTTCTCGTTCCGCTCAAGCTGACACCTTACGCGGTCGCGGCCGCGCTGAACGTGCCGCGCACCCGGATCGAGCGCATTGCGCGCGAAGAAAAGCCCGTGACGGCCGATACCGCGCTGCGGCTCGGCAAGTTCTTCAAGACCGGCGCTGCGTTCTGGATGAACATGCAGGCGCGCTTCGATCTCGAAACCGCCGAAGACCTGCTCGCGCCGCAGATCAAGAAGATTGCGGTTTACGAGACGGCTTGAAGCGACGCAAATCGCACATACCGCCGAGCGCGGTGCATTTCACTGTCACCGTAGTGCCAGCGCCCGTTGGCTGATTATCAGCTAAAATTGTTCGCCGGGCGCTGACAAGGAAAACCAACCTGGCCAAATATGCAAAAACGAATTGAACTGGATTGGACGTTTTCTATCAATCCCCGGATGAAGGGCACTTATAGCCGAAGATTAAGTGACATTCGGCTTGCGACTGGGAAATTCTCGACGGCCAAATTGCCCATCGATTCTCCAGCCCGTTTCTTGGGTTACTACTTCGGATGCGAGAAGCTTGCCAAAGCGATCTTAGGAATCGCAAGGTTGTGGCCAGCGGAGAAGGCATTTCACCACAAAACTCCCCTCGACTTGGAGCAGTTAAAGACGGCAGTGAAGAAACTGGGCATTTCATTTTCCGAAGGTGACTTGACCAAAATCTTTGGAACGCAGTCTATCCCAACTAAGCCAACTCTCGGACGAGAAATAAGAAACCGACTGATTTACGACTTTGGACCGTCGAATGTAGACTATGCGAAGGTGGGAGCCAAAACATTGACACCAATTATGAAAAGATTTCTCGCGTGTGAGCATCAGATTTAAGAATACGTTGTCTACCTGAATATTCATCATGCAGTTGCGCCAAAGAATGTTGTTGCCATAACCATTGGGGTCAAGGCGTAACGAGTGTGGATGCGCGCGCTGTGGGATGAACCACCATTGGAATTACGGTGACAGAATTACGGTGACAGTGCATTTAATTGAGTGAGGGTATTTAGTGCTCTGTCACCGTAATTATGTTGGAGCAACTCTCCGCTTGGCCTCGCGCAAACCCTCTTCGTAGTTCAAGACATTAAAGCTGCCGATACCTTCGAGCAGACGGACGCATTGCTCCTTTATCTCAGCTTTGACGTCATCGCCGGCATCAACAAGTATAACGGCCGGCATGGAAGCCATTGCGATCGCGTACGCGAGTTCGTTCATGCAGACAAAGACGCCAACCTCTTGGAGAATGACACCGAGCACCGGTCGACCCGAGCCGCTGTAGTGGCCGGGGGCGAGGCCTGGAGTCGGATGGGTCCCGATTTCGCATAGTGCAGCATAACGCTCGGCATCAATGGGCGGTCCCAGCTCGTTCGAGGCCTCCAACCGACGGCGCACTGATGCCGGTCCAAAATTATTCAGCCTTGCCTTCTTGTCTGCTGCCTTCCAGGCGTCGAGTTCCGCTCCGTCTCCTTGGAAAAGCCAAAGCAAATTTACGATCTCTCCCATCCCGCGAATGAGCATGAGCGCTTCGTCATATTGCGCAGCCCGGACGAGGCGGTGAACGCCTATTGCTTGATTTACAAACTTACCAACGAGCCATTCGACTTGGTGATCGCCGCCGGGACAACCGTAATAACAACAAGCTAGCCGATACAGGATCGACAGAACTGTACCCGTGGCATCCAAAGTTTTGGGCAAGTTTCTGCCAGCTTCTGCAAAAAACTGGTCAGCACGTTCACTACTTGTATCAGCGAGCTTTTGGGTGAAGTCGAGAAACGCACGCTCAACCGGAAATCTCGATGCCGTGTCGTTCACTTCAGTGCCCCTCAACTGATTAAAGCGTAGAGCAACAATTGTGCTGGGATCAGCCCGTCGTCGGCCTTCTGGCTATGCCGGGCACGCTTCACCTGCGGAAGCATGGCTTGCGCCATGCGTAGCCGCAGGCGAAGCGTGGTGCCCAGGGGCGGGATCGAACCACCGACACTGCGATTTTCAGTCGCATGCTCTACCAACTGAGCTACCTGGGCATACTCGGGGCCTGAAAGGCATGCCGAGCGGGCGGTTTATAGTGGGGCAAGCCCCCTCTGTCCACCCAGCTTCGCCTGCGGCTTCGCTGGGCGCGGCCCGGCTTCGGCGCGGCATGCCCGACGTCGTCCAACCCGCCAAATACCTCCAAAACCACAGCTATTCCGCGTCTTCCGGGTCGGTCTCCTTGCCGGGGATGACGTAGCGGCCGGAGAGCCAGCGGTTCAGGTCGACGTCGCGGCAGCGGGGGGAACAGAACGGGAGGGTGGCGGGATTCCCGGGCTTGCCGCATTCGGGGCAGGGTTTTGGGGTGGTGGCGGATTTGGGGGATTCGGTTGGCATGATGGTGGGAGTTTACACGATGTGGGGCCTGGGCGGTGGCCGCTGAACTCCCTCTCCCGCTTGGCGGGGGCCGCGACGAGCGAAGCTCGCTCTGGGGGCTGGGGTGGGGGTGCTTCAGCACGTGACACTGCCCGTGTTGAGAGAGTTCCCCCACCCGGATCGCATCTGCGATGCGATCCGACCTCCCCCGCAAGCGGGAGAGGTAAGAAAGAGCGGGAGAGGTAGGAGGCTAACGAAAAACTACAATCTCACCCCGCCACGGTGGTGGCATTCAGCCAGCCGAAGCGGATCGGAAAACCTTCGCCGCCGAGCAGCGTGATCGATTCGTAGAGCGGAAGGCCGACGATGTTGGTGTAGGAGCCGACCATCTTGACCACGAACGATCCGGCGATGCCCTGCACCGCGTAGCCGCCGGCTTTGCCGCGCCATTCGCCGGAGCCGATATAGGCCTGGATGTCGTCCTCGCTGAGGCGCTTGAAGCGGACGCGGGTTTCGATCAGGCGCTGGCGAAACGCCTCCTTCGGCGTCACCAGGCACACCGCGGTGTAGACGCGATGATTGCGCCCCGACAGCAGCCGCAGGCACTGCGCGGCTTCGTCGACCAGATTAGCCTTGGGCAGGATGCGGCGGCCGACCGCGACCACGGTGTCGGCGGCGAGAATGTAGGAGCCGCGCAATTCGTCGTCGAGTTGAATCGATTTCAGCGCCGCGTCCGCTTTCGCGCGCGCGAGGCGGTTGGCGCAAGCGCGCGGCAGTTCACCCCGCTTCGGGGTTTCGTCGACGTCGGCGGGACGCAGCGCGTCGGGCTCAATGCCGGCCTGGTTGAGCAGGCTGAGCCGTCGCGGCGAACCGGAAGCGAGAACGAGTTTGGGACGGCCAAGCATGCGGGGTTCGTCGAGGGATTTACGGGGATTCGGAGCGGACGCGCGCGGAACCTATCGGAAGGGGCTGCATTCCACAACCGGGGAACAAGCCTTTGGTGAAACTACATTATCTCCGTCGTCCCCGCCTGGTGCGCAATTGCGCATTTGGCGCGGGGACCCGTACGCCGTGAAGACATTGTTAGATAGCTGTCGCAACATCTCGTTTCGATGACAACGGCCTGTGGTTATGGGTCCCTGCTTTCGCAGGGACGACAGCGAGAGCAGCCTACTCGCTCGCAGCACCGACCTTGGAAAACCGCTTGCGGATGCGCATCAACAGGCCATCGCAGACTTCGCGATAGGCTTCGAGCTTCTGCTCGCGGCTGCCTTCCATCGTGGTCGGGTCCGGTGTCGGCCAGTACTCGACATCGGCCGCCACCGTGTGTGTCAGCTCCAGCGCCTTGTGATGGGCTTCGGGCGACAGCGTGATGATGAGGTCGAAATTGAGCCCTTCCCAATCCTCGAGCTCGGCAAACGTCATCGGCTTGTGGCCGGAAATATCCTGGCCGAGTTCGCCCATCACGGCGACCGCGAACGGATCGAGCTCGCCCTTCCGAACGCCGGCGGATTTGACATAGAGCGCGTGGGGAAACATCTGCTTCAGCAGGCTTTCGGCCATCGGCGAACGCACGCTGTTGAAGCCGCATGCGAACAGCACGGCTTGCGGATTGCGCGCGCTCGGAAGCGCCACCATGCTATTTGCAGAAACGTTCTACACCCGTCGGGGTCATGCATCTTGCCCCTTCCAGTGCAGAACGCAGATCAGCGTGAACAACCGCCGCGAAGTTTCGAAATCGATGCGCACCTTGCCGGCCAATCGTTCCTGCAGCGTGCGCGAGCCTTCGTCATGGATGCCGCGGCGGCCCATGTCGATGGCCTCGATCTTGTCGGGCGTGGCAGTGCGGATCGCCTGGTAGTAGCTGTCGCAGATCATGAAATAGTCCTTCACGATCCGCCGGAACGGCGTCAGCGACAGCAAATGCGCCACCACCGGCGTACCGTCCTCCTGGCGGATGTCGAACGCCAGCCGGTTGCCGGTGATCGCCAGATGCAGCGTGAACGGACCGTTGGTCGCGCCTTCCGGCGCAAACAAATTCTGCTCGATCAGGTCATAGATCGCGATCGCGCGCTCATGCTCGATGTCGGGGCCGGAACGCCCGATCGATTCCTCGTCGAGCGTCACCGCGACGATGCGATTGTTGGAGTCCTCGTCTGGTGGCGGCTTGGTCATGACAGGTTGAGACGCAATCCGACGGAACGTGAATGGGCATCGAGACCCTCAGCCTTGCCGAGCGTCATCGCGGCGGGCCCCAGCGCGCGCAACGCCTCCGGCCCGCATTTGAGAATCGAGGTGCGCTTCATGAAGTCTAGCACGCCGAGGCCGGACGAGAACCGCGCCGAGCGCGCCGTCGGCAAAACGTGGTTGGAGCCGCCGACGTAATCGCCGATCGCCTCCGGCGTATGGGGGCCGATAAAAATCGCGCCGGCGTTGCGGACTTTGGCTGACAGGCCTTCGGAATCCGCGGTCATGATTTCCAGATGCTCGGCGGCGATGGCATTGGCGAGCTCGACGGCTTCGTCGAGCTTTTTCACCAGAATGATGGCGCCGAAGTCGTTCCACGAGGTTCTGGCGATTTGCGCACGCGGCAACGTGGCGAGCTGCGTTTCGACCGCGCGCTCGACGTCGGCCGCAAGCGCCGCACTGTCGGTGATCAGGATCGATTGCGCGCTGGCGTCGTGCTCGGCCTGTGCCAGCAAATCAGCGGCGATCCAGCCGGCATTGCCGGTATCGTCCGCAATCACGAGCACTTCGGACGGGCCGGCGATCATGTCGATGCCGACCTTGCCGAACACCTGGCGTTTGGCGGCGGCGACATAGGCATTGCCGGGGCCGACGATCTTTGCGACCGGCGCGATGGTCGCGGTGCCATAGGCCAGCGCGGCCACGGCCTGTGCGCCGCCGACGCGGTAGATTTCGGCGACGCCGCCGAGATGGGCGGCGGCCAGCACCAACGGGTTGAGCTTGCCGTCCGGCGACGGCACCACCATCACCACCCGCGGCACGCCCGCGACGCGCGCCGGCACCGCATTCATCAGCACCGAGGACGGATAGGCCGCGGTGCCGCCGGGCACGTAGAGGCCGACCGCATCGATCGCGCTCCAGCGCCAGCCGAGTTCGACGCCGAGCGCGTCCGTGAAGCGCTCGTCCTTGGGCAACTGGCGCCGGTGGAATAGTTCGATCCGGTCGCGCGCGAATTTCAGCGCGTCGAGGGTCTTGCCGTCGCAGGCTTTTACCGCTGCGTCGACTTCCGCCGCCGTCACCCGCAAGCCGCTGGCCGCGATTTCGAGCCTGTCAAACTTGCGCGTCGCCTCGATCAGGGCGGCGTCACCGCGGGCCGCCACGTCGTCGACGATGGCGCGGGTCGCCCGCTCGACATCGGCCGAAACCTCGCGCTTGGCGGCGAGAAATGTCGCAAACCGCGCATCGAAATCGGCGCTGTTTCGGTCGAGGCGGACGGGCATGGCGGCTTTCTTGGACTGAATTCGAAGGTCTATGCTCAATGGCGCGGCGGCCAATGGCCGTCAACCCTCCCGGCCGTCATTCCCCCTCAGCCCGCCGATTCCGTGCCCAGATCGCTGGTGCCGAGGTCGTCGGCACCGAGGTCGGTCAGCTCGCATTCCAGGCATTCGACGTCCAGCCGCAGCGCCCCGCCGTGGCTGAACAGCAGCAGCGCGCTGCCGCCGGGGGCATCCCCCGGGTGGAATTCGATCCCGACCAGTTCCAGCACCGCCTCCGGCGCGTCCAGGTCGATGTTGCGCGACTTGCAGGCCAGCACCCGGTCGAAGCGAAGCGCCGCGATCAGCCGGCGCGGCGCGGTTCCACCGGACAGGGTCTGCTCCCAGTCGAGCCGGTTCAAGCCCACCACCAGGCGTTTTTCGTCCTGCCGCCAGACGATGTCGGAGGCCTGCACACGGGCGTCCTGCACATGCGCAGAAATGACCGACAGATCGTCGGCGTCGAGCGCGATCAATCTGAGCTGTTCCGGCGCCGGCATCAGAAGACTTTACCTCTAATTTTGCGCGCATCCTAATCGCAAAAACCGGTTCCCACTTTTGCGGGATACGCGCGCAAATCGGTACGAATCCTAATCGCTGATGCGCTGGATCGAGGCGCCGCAGGCCGACAGTTTTTCCTCCAGCCGCTCAAAGCCGCGGTCGAGGTGATAGATCCGGTTGACCATGGTTTCACCCTCGGCGGCAAGGCCGGCGATGACCAGCGATACCGAGGCGCGCAGGTCGGTCGCCATCACGGGCGCGCCGCGCAGCTTTGCGGTGCCGTCGATGGTCGCGGTCTCGCCGTCGAGCGAGATTTTCGCGCCGAAGCGCGCCAGTTCCTGCACGTGCATGAAACGGTTTTCGAAAATGGTCTCGGTGATCTGCGAAGCGCCGCCGGCGCAGGCCATCAGCGCCATCAGTTGCGCCTGCAGGTCGGTGGGAAAACCCGGGAACGGCGCGGTCGACACCGTCACCGGCCGGATGCCAGCGCCGTTGCGGCTCACCCGAATGCCTTCCGGATTGACGGCGATGACGGCGCCGGCCGCGGTCAGCACATCGAGCGCCGACTGCAACAGCTCGGGCCGGGCGCCGGCGAGTTGCACGTCGCCGCCGGTCATCGCGACCGCCATGGCATAAGTGCCGGTTTCAATTCGGTCCGGCAGAACCGTGTGCCGGGCGCGGTGCAATTTCTCGACGCCCTCGATGACGATGCGCGGCGTACCGGCGCCGGCGACGCGCGCGCCCATCTTGTTCAGGCAGTCGGCAACGTCAGCGATCTCGGGTTCACAGGCGGCGTTGGTGATGACGGTCGTGCCCTTGGCGAGCGTCGCCGCCATCAGCGCGACATGGGTGCCGCTGACCGTCACCTTGGGAAAATCGATCGCGGCGCCGCGCAAGCCGCCGGGCGCCTTCGCGACCACATAGCCGGCGTCGATGATGATCTCGGCACCGAGCTTTTCCAGCGCCATGATCAGCAAGTCGACCGGCCGCGTGCCGATGGCGCAGCCGCCGGGCAGCGACACTTTCGCTTCATGCATCCGCGCCAGGAGCGGCGCGATCACCCAGAAGCTGGCGCGCATCCGCGACACCAGATCATAGGGCGCAGTGGTGTCGATGATATTGGCTGCCGAAATATGCAGGGTCTGGCCCTGATAGGCGCCGTCACCGGACCGCTTGCCGGCCGACATGATATCGACGCCGTGATTGCCCAGGATACGCTGCAACTGCGCGACGTCGGCGAGCCGCGGCACGTTGTCGAGAATGAGCGTTTCTTCGGTCAGGAGCCCCGCGATCATCAGCGGCAGCGCGGCGTTCTTCGCCCCCGATATCGCAATGGTGCCGTTGAGCGGGCTTCCGCCGACAATACGAATGCGGTCCATACTCAAACCCTTTTGCTATGCACAAACCTTGGGGGTCGAAAGGCCATCGCAAAAGCCGGGATATTTAAGGCTATTTGATGGGATGGGCCGAATCTAGAACGTATTGATATCCTCGCTCTCCAGAATCCGCTTCGGGTAGCCATTGCGGGCGACGCTGATCATGGCGCGGCCGAGCTTTTCGCTTGTGGTCATGAAAGCCGGCCGCGTGCGCGCCAGATAGGACAATAGCGGCGCCGACACGACGTAGATCGCGTTGACCCAACCGGTCTTCGAGCGCACGCCGTGCAGCGGCTGGATGCCGGCGGGGCGGAACATGTAGGCCGCCTTGAACGGCAGCTTGAGCAGGTCGTTCTCGGTCTTGCCTTTGACCCGCGCCCAGCGCTGCGGGCCCTGCTCGGTGGAGTTGGTGCTGCGGCCGGTGACGTAGGTGAACACCATGTTTGGATTCAGTCGCACCAGCGTATTCGCTGCCGCCATGGTGACGTCGTAGGTCAAATGCCGATAGCGTTCCGCCTCCATGCCGACGGAGGAAACGCCGAGACAGAAGAAGCAGGCGTCGTATCCCGTGAGTTGGGATTCGATCGCAGAAAAGTCCGTAAAATCCTTGTGCATGACTTCATGCAGCTTGGGATGCTGTTGCCCGGTCGGGCTGCGCCCGATCGAGAGCACGCGCTCAACACCGGCATCGACGAGGCATTCGCGCAGCACGCCCTGGCCGACCATGCCGGTGGCGCCGAAAATGATGACTTTCATGACTTGATGAACGCGAGCAGGTCGGCATTGATGGTGACGGCTTCGGTGGTCGGCATCCCGTGCGGAAATCCCTTGTAGGTTTTCAGCGTGCCGTTCTTCAACAACTTCGCCGACAGCGGCGCGGAGGCGGCGTAGGGCACGACCTGGTCGTCGTCGCCGTGCATCACCAGCACCGGCACGTTGATCTTCTTCAGGTCTTCGGTGAAATCGGTCTGCGAGAAGGCGACGATGCCATCGTAATGCGCCTTGGCGCCGCCCATCATGCCCTGGCGCCACCAATTCTGGATGATCGCCTCCGACGGCTTGGCGTCCGGCCGGTTGTAGCCGTAGAATGGACCGGCCGCGATGCCGCGATAGAATTCCGAACGGTTGGTGGCGAGCGCCGTCTGAAAACCGTCGAATATCCACTTCGGCTGGCCGTGCGGATTGGCCGGCGTCTGCACCATCAGCGGCGGCACGGCGCTCAGGATCGCCGCCTTCGCCACCCGGCTCTCGCCATGACGCGCGATGTAATGCACCACCTCGCCGCCGCCGGTGGAATGACCGACGTGAAGGGCGTTTTTCAAATCGAGATGCGCGGTCAGTGCCGCGAGGTCGTCGGCGTAATGATCCATGTCGTGGCCGTCGCCGACCTGGCTCGAGCGGCCGTGGCCGCGGCGGTCATGGGCGATGACGCGAAAGCCGTTGTTGAGGAAGAACAGCATCTGCGCGTCCCAGTCGTCGGCCGACAACGGCCAACCATGGCTGAACACAATGGGCTGACCCTTGCCCCAGTCCTTGTAGAAGATTTCGACACCGTCCTGGGTGGTGATCGTGGGCACGGGGCGCTCCTTCAGTTACGGCGTCATTTCCGGCGCGCAATTGCGCACCTGGGCGCACGCGAAAGCGTGGATCTCAGATGTGCACGGCACACCGGGAGTCCAGAGGTTGGCGCGCCGCCGACAAAATATTGAAAACAACCCCATGCAAAGTAGGCCTAGGGTTCAGCGAGTTGAGTCAGCACAAGATGTTGGGCTCGATAGGCTCGAACTTCCGGGTCCGCTCACTTGGCGAGCGCACCCGGGGAATGACGAAGCAGGTCCTACGCCGGCCGGAAGCGCCTGATGGCGCCGATGATCATCAGCACGAAGAACACCAGCACGATGCCCTGTGCCACCGCGAACACCGGGCCGGCCGGCGGATTGCCCGGCGCCAGCGCGGTCAGCGCCGGAATCTTCAAGAAGCTCTGGATGACCAGCACGAAGCAGTTGAAATACAGCGCCAGCAGCGCGGTGACCGCATAGATCCAGCGCCACGCACCCGACAGCTTCATGGCGTACAGCGCGATACAGGCGATCAGGAGCAGCAGCAGCGAGAGGCCGCCGATGATGTGCGACGGCAGCAGCTTATCCGACACCAGCGGCGGGATCAGAAACCCGGTCGCGCTGGTCAGGATCGTGAGCAACAGGAAGATCGCGGTCAGGCCCCCCGGCCGCGTCGATTTCAGCATGCCGAACATCACGATGATGCCCGCAACGATCGCAACGATACTGATGACGGTGTGGACCAGAACGAACGTGGATAAACTCATGCCAAGTATCATGACGCGCCCCCAATTTTTAGAACTGCTCGAAGGTTACGACGCCGCGCGGAAGATTTCCACACGCTTCACTCGCAAGCAGTGCAGGCATGTCATCGACCAAGTGATGCCCTGATCTTTTGCACGGCTGTCACAAATCTCGGCAGTTGGCTTTTTTGTGCTGACGCGTTTTCTTGCCCACTTCGCTTGAAAGCGCTCTAGCGATTGAGAAATTCGACCAGTTTCGGGATTACCTGATCCGGCGCCTCTTCCATCAGCCAGTGCCCTTTGCCCGGCACCAGCACGCCCTCGACATTGCCAGCGACCATCTTGCCCTGCTCGATCAGGAACGGGCCGCCGGCCTTTTCGCCCGACAGCACCAGCAGCGGCATCGTCAGCTTGGTCTTGGCGAGATCGGCGAACTCCTCGGCGTCCTTCGGGAACGCGCGGAAGACTTCCATGCCGGCCTTCGTGTGGCCGGGCCGGGCATATTCGGTGGCGTAGAATTTGCGATCGGCCTCGGGGACTGATTTGGTCGCATCGGCGGCGAAATCATTCCAGAAATGTTCGAGATAGATCCGCTCGCGGCCGGTCACCAGCGCCAACGGCGTCTTGCCGAAGAAATGGAAGTGCCAGAGATCGCGCAGCAGGAATACATGATTCCAGTCGCCGACACCGGGCAGGAACGCCTCCATGAGCACCAGCCGATCCACCTCAGCCGGATATTGCGCGGCATAGGCGTAGGCCACCATCAACCCGATGTCGTGGCCGACCAGCCGGATGCGGTCGTATTTCAGGCTTTTCACCAGCGCGTGGATGTCCTGCGCCATCGCCTTCTTGGTGTAGCCGTCTTCCGGCGACGCCGACTGGCCGAAGCCGCGCAGGTCGGGGGCGATCACGGTGTGCTTGTCGGAAAGCCTGGCGATCAGCGGCAGCCACATGTGACTGGTTTCGGCAAAGCCATGCAGCAGCACCACCGGATCGCCCTTGCCGGCAACGAGGTAATGCAGCTTGACGCCGTTGACGTCGGCAAATTTGCTTTGCGGCGCTTGCGCGAACGAGGGACTTGAAGAGATCAGCGCGACCAGGAAGGCCATCGACAGGACGGAAACGACGGCACGAAGGGTGCCAGACACGCGCTGCATTCCAAATTCCTCGTTTTTCTTATTGAGAACAGGAATCAGGTGTAGCGCGGGATCGGACCGTTGTGTGGAGTTTTTCGCTTCGACAGGTCGAACACCACTTCATCGACATAGCACCAGCCCCAGCCCTCCGGCGGATCGTAGCCTTCGATGATGGGATGGGCGGTGGCGTGAAAATGCGCGGTCGCGTGCTTGTTGGGAGAATTGTCGCAGCAGCCGACGTGGCCGCAGGTGCGGCAGATCCGCAAATGCAGCCACGGGCTTCCGATTTTCAGGCACTCTTCGCAACCGAGCGCGCTCGGCGTGACGTCCTGGATGCCGGCGATATGCGTGCAGCCCTTGGACGCCATCGCGTCACACCTCGGTGGTTTCGCTGAAGTGCAGGTCGGCGCCGCCGGTCGCGAATTTCGGCAGGTCGGCCGCGGTGGCCTTGCCTTCGGGGCTGGCGAAGGCGGCACCAATCGCCGCCATGCTGTCGAAGGAAAGTATCGCGATCAGATGCAACGGAGACGGCCCGCCCGGCGTCGCGACCGGTCCCTTGGTGACGGTGTATTTCCGCAGGCCCGGAAGTTTCTTGGCCAGCGGAATGTGGGTCTCGGCATAATATTTGTCGAAAGCGGCGGGATCGGTGGGGGTCTTGTAGAGCACAACGACGTCGGCCAAGGCGCTTCTCCCTTTTGTTATAGCTTCAGATTTGGCACTGGAGCATTTGGCACTATAGCGCCGGTTTCATGGCATCGGCCAGATAGCCGTGCAGGGCGGCCACCACCTGGGCGCCCTCGCCGATCGCGCCGCCGACGCGCTTGACCGAACCCGAACGGACGTCGCCGACCGCGAACACGCCGGGCACCGAGGTTTCCAGCGGCGGCACCGGGCGGCCGTGGTTCCGTTCGGACTGCGCGCCGGTCACCACGAAGCCGCCGCGGTCGAGCGTGACGCCACAGCCCGCGAGCCAGCCGGTGGCCGGATCGGCGCCGACGAACAGGAACATGTTGCGGATATCGAGGGTGTGCACGTCGTCAGGTGCGAAGCGGCTGCGCCAACACACACGTTCCAGCGAACCGTCTCCGCCCTCGACCGCCACCACTTCGGTGTTGAACATCAGTTCGATATTAGGCGCGGCCTCGATGCGGTCGATCAGGTAGCGCGACATGCTGGCTCCGAGCCCACCGCCGCGGATCACGAGATACACCTTTCGCGCGTGACCCGACAGGAACACCGCGGCCTGTCCTGCGGAATTGCCGCCGCCGACCAGCACGACGTCCTGGTCCGCGCACAGCCGACCTTCGATCGGCGAGGCCCAATACCAGATGCCGCGGCCCTCATAGGTTTCGAGATTTTCAATTTCCGGGCGGCGATAGCGCGCCCCGCTCGCCACCACGATCGACCGTGCCCGCAACTGCTGGCCGCATTCGGTCGCCAGCGCAAAGGCGCCGCCCTGATGCGAACAGTCCAGCGTGGTAACCGAGACCGGGATCATCATCTCGGCGCCGAATTTCTGCGCCTGGTTGAAGGCGCGCCCCGCCAGCGCCTGACCGGAAATGCCGGTCGGAAAGCCCAGATAATTCTCGATGCGCGCGCTTGCGCCGGCCTGGCCGCCGAACGCCCGCGAGTCGAATACCGCGACCGACAATCCCTCGGACGCTGCGTAGACCGCGGTCGCAAGACCCGCCGGGCCACTGCCTACCACGGCGACGTCGTACAGCTTGTTCCGGGCGTGATTGCCGATCATGCCCATCGCATGCGCCAACTCGGTCTCGCTCGGATTGCACAGCACGGTGCCGTCAGGGCACACCACCAGCGGCAAATCGGTGCGCGAGGCCGAATAGCGCGCGACGAGGTCGGCGGCATCCTTGTCGGTTGCGGGATCGAGCAGATGATGCGGCTGGCCGTTGCGGGCCAGAAAATTCTGCAACCGCGCCATATCTCCTAAGGAGGCCGGGCCGATCAGCACCGGGCCGCCGACGCCGCCCTGGATCAGGCTGACCCGTCGCAGGATCAGCGCCCGCATGATGCGCTCGCCGAGATCGGCTTCCGCGACCAGCAGCGCGCGCAGCCTCTCCGGGGAAATCAGCAGCGTTTCGACATCGCCGTCGGCATGGCCATCGACCAGCGCGACGCGATCGGAGAGCTGGCCGATCTCGGCCAGAAATTGCCCCGGCCCCTGATCGATCACGGGCGTGACGTGGCCGAGGCCATCGCGCTGGGTGATTGCGACATGGCCGGACAGCAGCACGAACATGCCGGGACCGGGTTTGCCGGTCTCGAACAGCGCTTCGCCATGCCCAAAGCTGCGCAGCTCGCCGAACCGGCGCATGCGATCGATTTCGGACGACGTCAGCGCAGGAAACGTCTGCTCGTGACGCGGAAACACAAAGGAAGTTGCGCCGGTCGCCGGACCGGTCGTGGTATCTGCACTCATTTCATCGCCCAACAGAAAGAGAACTGGCAAGAAAACTGGAACGGAGAACACATCCGAACGACCCGGCGAGCCGCCGCATCTCCCGACAGTTACTGGTCCGTTTTTTCTCCGCTTGCGTCATCTAGGGTAGCAGCGGCGTCTTCGGAAGATGCGCCGGCGAGATCGTCGCGGCCTCTCGCCTGCGACTTTCGCCGCTTGAGATTTTCGCGCAGCGCCAGTTTCAGGCGGTCGCGTCGTGAATCCTTCACGCGGTCCGCGGTCTTTCCCTCGCGTTTGACTTGATCATCCGTCATTGCAGGCCCGTTAAATACGCGATCCGATGTCGCCGTTGGCCAAACATAATGTGTTTCGCGCGCCCGCAGTTCAATCGCCGTCCTCGAGACGGCTCAGGGCCCGAATTTGGGTCCCGATTCGTCCGTTCCGGGCGATTGAGCCGACATCTCCGAAAATCGGAACCGGATCAGGCCGGTTGAAGCGGCTTGCGGGCGGGTCGCGCCGATTTTTGCCCATTTTGGGCCATTCCAGGCCCCGCCGCATGCTTGCGCCAGAGGGGTCCTTGTGGCAAGAACCGCCCGCCTGTGGGGGCCTTTTGGGCCGATTTCCTCGATACCGGGCATGCTGCCGTAGCTCAGTGGTAGAGCACTCCATTGGTAATGGAGAGGTCGACAGTTCAATCCTGTCTGGCAGCACCAGTTTTTTTATTTCAGACCCCGCTATTTCATCTCCGGCGCCGTCCTGGACACTTGATCCGACGCGTGCGCGTAACGACGTTCGATCGGGTCGGCTTGCCGATTATCCGTACGGTCGACCGAGGTCACTGCCCAGGAGCAAGACATGAACGCGCCGCCCCAGATCGATCCCGCGACCGCGCAGTCTGACGGTGTTGTGCATTGGCTGACCAACGGCACGCGCGACGAGCGCTTCATCGACAATATTTTCGCCGAGATGTGTGTCCGGCTTCAGCAGGCCGGCATTCCCCTCAAGCGGTCGACGCTTCATGTCCTGATCCATCATCCGCAATGGCTGGGCGCCCGGATCATGTGGGCCGACGGGATGCGCGAAGCCGAGATTGCGAGGGTCGACTACGATGTCAGGGAGCGATCCGAATATATCGGCAGTCCCGCCAACGAAATCCAGGACGGCGCCATCGAGCTGCGCGAAAATCTCGAACGCGATCCCGCGCTGGGCCGCAGGCACGCCGTGTATGACGAGATGCGCGCGAAAGGCCTGACCGACTACGTGGCGTGGCCGCTGTATCATACGCTCGGCAAGCGGCACATCGTGACCTTCGCAACCGACCGGCCCGGCGGTTTCGACGAGGCGCATATCGCCGGCTTGCAAAAACTATTGCCGGTTCTGGCGCTGGTCAGCGAAATCCGGATCAAGAACCGGTTGGCGCGAACGCTGCTCGAAACCTATGTCGGGTCGCATGCCGCCGAACTCGTTCTGGCCGGCGCCACCAGGCGCGGCAGCGGGACGACGGTCCGCGCCGCCATCATGATCTGCGACCTGCGTGATTTCACCCGGGTCTCCGACAACTGGCCGCGTGACGACGTCATCGATCTCCTGAACGGCTATTTCGACGCGATGTCGGAGCCGATCGCGCGACATGGCGGGGAAATCCTGAAATTCATGGGCGACGGCCTGCTCGCGATTTTTCCGCTCAGCGAGCCGTCGGCCTGCGCAAATCTGCTGCAGGCCGTATCCGAAGCACGCCACGCCATGGCGGCCCTGAACGAAAAGAACCGCGAAACCAGCCGTGCGCTGAATTACGGCGTCGGCGTCCACGTCGGGGACGTGATGTACGGGAACATCGGGTCACGCACCCGGCTCGACTTCACCGTCATCGGTCCTGCGGTCAACATGGCTTCGCGTCTCGAAACTCTCACCAAGCAACTGGGGAGAACGGTGTTGCTTTCCCGCGAGTTCGCCGACCTGGTCGAAGGCGACGTCGATCTCGAACACATGGGCCAGCATTCGGTGCGTGGCTTCAGCGAGCCAGTCGAGCTGTTTGCGCTTAACGGCTAGTACACGTCACGCTGGCCGCCCTTCAAGCCTTGAGCGCCACGTTCCTGAACGCCTTCACCAGCGAGGCTTCCAGCTTGCCGCCCATGTCGCAGAGGATCTGGTAGGCCGTGTGCCGCGCCATCGGCGCCCGGTAGGGTCTCGCCTCGATCAGCGCAGCGAAGATGTCCGAGATCGTCAACAACCTAACCAGATCGGAAATTTTCGAAGCCGTCAGCCCGTCCGGATAGCCGGAACCATCGAGATATTCGTGGTGGTGCCTGACGCCATCGAGAATCTCCGGCGTCATGCCGGAAACATCCTTCAACAGGTCATATCCGATCTCGGGATGACGCCGCATGATCTCGTCTTCGGCCGGGTCCAGACGTCCCGGCTTGTCCAGGATCGACAGCGGAATGCGGGCCTTGCCGATATCGTGAAGGGTTGCGGCAATCCCGAGCCGCGCGGTGTCCACGCTGTTGAAGCCGATCTCGAGCCCGAAGCCCGCGGCAACTCCGGTTACCAGCAGGCAGTGCTGGAAGGTGCCTTCGTGATAGCGGCGCACCTCGTCGAGCCACGACACGAGCCCGTCCCGCTTCACGCTATCGACGATTTTCGCGGTGGCATGTTCGGCATCGAGAAGATTTATCGGCCGGCCGTTCCGCGCCGCTGAAAACATCGAAGCGAAAGATGCCGAGGCGCCGCTCATCTCGGGGGGCAGGACCACAGCATCGCGCTGCGCCGCCTTTTCCACCTCTTCGATCTGCGCGAGCTTGAAAACGGCTTCCTTGGGACGTGAAATCACGAAGGTCGCCCCAAGCGCGTAGGCTTGCGCCACCATCGAGCGGACCTGATTATGGACAACGAACAGCTTTTCCGAACTGCTGCTGAGTTCGTGCAATGCGAGCTTGAGCTGCTCGACCCGATCCATCTGGCGCAAGTCCACGTCGACCATCAAGACGCCGCGCGCACTCGTTTCAGCGCCTTCGTCTCCCAGCAAACGGGGGACCACGTCATACTGCGGCTCAAGCATGGCGCGGACGGCCGGCAATTTTGTCGGTTCGTCCGTGATGAAATAGACGAGCATATCAATACTCCGACGCCCGTTCGAAGTGGCGCCGCCTGAGTCCAAAACCCTAAAAACGTCTCCTCCCACCGAGAGGTCAGTAACCGGGCCCGCGCCCGGGCCCAAAACCGGGGCCAAATTGCCTCGGCATCACAATTATTTCCGGAACAGAGGGTTCAATTCTACTCATCAAGACTACCCGGCCGTTAAGTTGCCGCTCCGTATAACTACCAACCGACCAGTTCCGGTCGCCCGCGCGCGGCCGCGGCATCGCCGGTATCGGGAGCGGAGCCGCTGCATCAAAAGGACACGGGAATTTCAGTTGAACCCGGCTGCGCCCGCCCGCAGAAATGAAGGTAACGGGAGACAGGGATGCGTAGAAAATTCTGCTACCGGAATTTTGCGAAGTTGGCGGACGTGCCTTGCGGCGAATTGACGCCGCGCCTGGTGGCCCTGTTCGCCTGCCTCCTCGCGTCGGCCCCGGCGCTGGCGCAGGGCGATCTCGCCGGTGCGCCGCCGACACTCGCTCTGCAGGTGACGACGGCGGCGCTCGGCGACACCTGCCGCCGCGTCGAGACGACGGATCCGGCATCGCTGACATCGGTTTCGCTGCATCGGACCTTTCACGACGATTTCGACACCCATCCCCTGTCCGATGACCGATGGGCGTCGCATTACGCCGGCGGCGCGGCGTGGCCGGAATCGCGGTATTGGGGCGGCGAGGGTTCCGACTTCAGGCGAAAGGACACCTGGAACGGCGAACAGCAGATTTATGTCGATCCGCGCTACGCCGGCCGCGACACGACGCCGCTGGGGCTGGACCCGTTCAAGGTGCGCGACGGCATTCTCTCGATCACGGCCAGCCGGACGCCTGCGGCGCTCAAGCCCGTGCTGTTCAACAACGAGTACGTATCGGGCATCCTGACGACGCAGAGCCGTTTCTCGCAGAAGTACGGCTATTTCGAAATCCGCTCGAAGATACCGGCTGGAATCGGCGTATGGCCGGCGTTCTGGATGCTCGCCGATGACGGCGGCTGGCCACCGGAGATCGACATACTCGAGGGCCGCGGGCCAAAGCGCGATAACCTCGTGATGACGACGCATTGGCGCGTGCCGGACACGCAACGGGTGTTTTCCTGCGGCTTCGACTTCGCGGTCGCGGAGACGCAGACCGCTTTCCACAATTACGGTGTGCTGTGGCAGCCGGATCGCATCACCTATTTCATCGACCGCAAACCGGCGTCGGAGATCAAGGTGCCGGTCGGTTTCGACGATCCCATGTACATGATCGTGAATCTCGCGATGGGTTCAAATCATTTTCCGGGCGTGGGATTTGTCGACAGCGAGTCACCTGTTATGGTGGAATTCCAGATCGACAGGATTTCCGCCTATCAAATCGACACACGCTGACGGGGGCATGATGTTCGGAAAATTTTCGCGCCGGCAGCTTGCGAAGCTTGCAGGTTTTTCCGCGCTAGGCGTCGCGGCGACGCCGGCGAACGTGGCGAGGAGCCAGCCGGCGCAGGCGGCCGACCGGCACGCGCTGGCGAATTTCCCAAAAGACTTTCTGTGGGGCACCGCCACCTCGGCCTATCAGATCGAGGGCGCCGTCAACGAGGACGGCCGCGGCCGCTCGATCTGGGACACTTTTGCGCACACGCCGGGCAAGATCGAGGATCACACCACCGCCGACCGCGCCAACGATCACTACCACCGCTACAAGGAAGACGTCGGCCTGATCAAATCGCTGGGCGTCAAGGCCTATCGATTCTCGATCGCATGGCCGCGGGTTTTTCCTGACGGCACCGGCGCGCCCAATCAAAAAGGCCTCGACTTCTACAACCGCCTCGTCGACGAGTTGCTCGCCAACGGCATCGAGCCTTACGCCACGCTGTACCACTGGGATCTGCCGCAGGCGCTTGAGGACAGGGTCGGCGGCTGGCGGTCCAGCGACACTTCAAAGGCGTTCGCGGATTACGCCGGCTATGTGGCGGAGCACCTGAGCGACCGCGTGAAGAACATTTTTACGCTCAATGAAGCCGGACGTTTCCTGAATTTCGGCTACGGATGGGGCATCGATGCGCCCGGCCTGAAACTGCCGACAGCCGAGTTAAACCAGGCGCGGCATCATGTCGTGCTGGCGCACGGGCTTGCGGTACAGGCGATCCGCGCCAAGGCCCGCGCCGGCACCAAGGTGGGTCCGGCCGAGAATATCGCCGCCTGCGTGCCAGTGTTCGACACGCCGGACAACGTTCGCGCGGCCGAAATGGCGACGCGCGAATTGAATGCGGGTCTGCTCGGCGTCATGCTGGAGGGCAAGTACACCGACGGTTTCCTGGAATATTCAGGAAAGGACGCCCCGAAATTCACGCCTGAGGAATTGAAGATCATCGGCGCCAGGAACGATTTCGTCGGCCTCAACATCTACGCGCCGCAATTCTACATCGCAGCCTCCGACCAGAAGCCGGGCTGGAAAGTGCTCCCCTTCCCCGCCTCGTTTCCGCACATGAATTCGGAGTGGCTGAGAATAGGCCCGGAGGTGATCTACTGGGCGCCGCGGCTGGCGGCGAAGGTGTGGAACATCGACACCATCTACATCAGCGAGAACGGCACCTCGTCGGAAGACAAGCTCAGCCCCGACGGCCAGGTCTACGATCTCGATCGCATCAGCTTCCTGCGCAATTATCTCCGGCAGTTGCAGCGCGCCACCGCCGAGGGCGTGCCGGTCCGCGGCTATTTCCTGTGGAGCCTGATGGACAATTTCGAATGGATCTTCGGCTTCGAAAAACGCTTCGGGCTCTACCATGTCGACTTTGAGACACAGGTCCGCACCGCCAAACTCAGCGCCGACTTTTATCGCGAGGTCGTGGCGCGCAATGCGATCGGCGCCTGAGTAGCGTTTCAGCAGCTCAGTCGTTGGCTGCCATCTGCGCGATGGAGCGCGTTTTCAAATCGCTTGCCACAGTCGTGGCGGATTCCTGCACCAGTTTCCGCGATGATGATTCGTGACTGACGAAGACGCCTGCTGCCGTGACCATCAGCACCACGTAAAGCGCGAACATGCCACCGACCAGTCGCCAGTAGATCCGGCCGTCGTCGGGCGTCAGACTTTGGATGAGCGAGCGCATGGTTGCCTCCTCAAGGAGCGAATGCGTTGCGTATAGCCCGCCCTCGGCGCGGCGTGTGTGATGCACTTCACAGAAACCTTTTGAAACGGAGACCCCGTGACCGGCCCGGAACTGAAGAAACTTCGCGAACATCTGAGTGAAGCCATCGACCGACCGCTGACCCTGGCCGATATGGCCAAGCTTTGCGGACTGCCGCCCGAGGACGGCGCCGGCACCGTGCGCAAGTGGGAGGTCTCGGGTCCGGCCGGGCCGGTGTCCGAGCTGCTTCGGATCCTGGCGATGGCCAGCGACCAGTATCCGATCCTCGAAATGTTCAACGTGTTCGATCGCCACGACGTCGCCGTGAAAGACCGCCCCTCCCGACGGCAGGCGTTTCGCGAACAGATGCGTGGCGACGTCAGGCGGCGCATTGGTTAAGCAAAGCTTGCCTGAAGGCCTGGAAAATTAAGCCCCTGGTAAGCTTTGATTAGGCCTCTGTTAAGTACAAAAAACGTTTATCTGCCAATGGGTTGGGTTGCCATTCGCTGTGGCTGCCAGGTGACAGCATTTTATTCAAAAGCGGTCTATCAGCGGGCCATGGACGGCGCCCGCACGCGGCGTCTCCCAACGATTTTCACGGAGACAAAGACCATGAAGAAGTTCCTGCTCGCCACCGTCGCCCTCGCAGCGCTCGGCGCCACCGCACCCGCCCTCGGCGCCGACCTCGGCGCCCGCCCCTATTACAACAAGGCGCCGGTCTACGCCGCGCCGCTCTACAACTGGACCGGCTTCTACATCGGCGGCCACATCGGCGGCGCCTTCGCCGGCAGCAACAGCTTCAACGGCCTGGTCCTGAGCGACTACAGCGCCCGCTTCCTTGGCGGCGTGCAGGCCGGTGCCGACTGGCAGTTCGCACCGAACTGGGTGCTCGGCGCCGAAGGCCAGTACAGCTGGCTCGGCGGCAACTACATCAATGCCGTCTTCCCCAACGGCTCCATCTACAACAACAACCAGCGCGGACTTGGCTCGATCACCGGCCGCGTCGGCTGGACCTGGGGCCCGGGCCTCGTCTATGTCAAAGGCGGTTACGCCTATTCGGACAACCGCGACAGGCTGACCTTCGCGGGCCTGCCGGTCGGCTTCACGCTGGATAAGAACCACAGCAATGGCTACACCGTCGGTGCCGGCCTCGAATACATGTTCGCCCCGAACTGGTCGGCCAAGGCCGAATACATGTACTACGACTTCGGCAGCACCCGTTTCGTGACGCCGGTGGCGCTCGCGCCATTCGGCAGCTGGCGCAACGACGAGCACACGGTGAAAGTCGGCGTCAACTATCGCTTCAACTTCGGCGGCCCGGTGGTCGCCCGATACTGATCGCGCGCTCAGCGAGAGGTTGTGTCAAAGGCCGGCTTACAAGCCGGCCTTTTTGCTGTCTCATGTTGCTGTCCCATGTTGCTACCCGCGCCGTTTTCCGGCTCACGGAAAAACCCGTCAAATCAGACGTTAACGCTGAAAAAACACAAAACGGCCCGTAGTTTTCCCGACTTGTTAACCGGGCACCTTGATACTGCCGCGCGAGAAAACATCCCAAGGTAGCGTACGGGGCGGCGGACACATGGCGTTTCGGTTCAAGATCGGCAAATTCAATCTCAAGGGTTTCAGCTTTCCGCGGTTCGGCGTCAGGGGCAGTCTCTTCGTCGCCTTCGCCGTCATCGCCGGCATGGCGGTCGTCATCAGCGCGGGCGCGGGCCTCGAGCTCGGACGTCTCGGCGTCACCATGGTCGATCTCTCAGGACGGGACATCCCCCGCCTCGCCGCCAGCCTGCAACTATCCGCGCAGAGCGCCAGCCTTGCCAGCCAGGGACCGGCGCTTTTGGCCGCGCGCAGCGAGGAAGCGCTCACCGAACGCTCCAAGAAGATGAAGGAAACCCAGGCCCAGGCGCTGCAGAAGCTCGGCGAGATCATCGAGATGGGCGCCGACAAGACCGTCGTCGCGGCGCTGACCGAGACCGTGAAAAACATCGACGACATGATCAAGAGCCTCGGCTCGGCCGCGCGCGAGCGGCTGGATGTCGGCGCCCTGCACGACAAGCAATACGCGGCCCTGCGCAAGGCGCAGGCCGATTTCGTCGCCGCCTCCGCGCCGGCGATGATGGATGCGCAGGCGCAAATCAACGCGATCCTCGGCGCGGCCAATCTGTCCGCCGACGACGCCAGCGAGGCGGCGCGCAACGTCGAACTGCTCGGCAACGTGATCGCCAGCACCAATTTGATGGCGTCCGACATGACGGCGGCGCTGTCGGCCAACAACAGCGACATGCTGGAAGCCATCGAGAAGGAATTCAAGGAGACGCAGTCGCGCGTCAAATCGAACCTCGAGACGCTGCCCAAGAACGCCGGCACCAAGCAGCTTTCGGAAGCCGCGCTGAAATTGCTGTCGCTCGGCGAAGGCAAGACCCGCGTCTTCAAGATTCGCCAGCAGGAGCTCGACTCCACCGACTACGGCGAAACCATTCTGGAAGAAACCCGCAAGCTCAATGTCGGCCTCGGCATCTCGGTGCAGCAACTGGTCGACGGCGTGCGCAAGGAAACCGACGGCGCAACCTGGCAGGCGCGGCAGGAGATTTCGCTGGCGACCATGGTGATGGTGGGCGCCGGCCTGCTGACGCTGGTCGGCTCGATCCTGTTCGTCTGGCTCTATGTCGGCCGCAGCATCCTGCGACGGCTGCGCAACCTGCAGCGTTCGATGCAGCTATTGTCGAGCGGCGACCTCGAGTCGGATATCTACAAGAGCCATCAGCGCGACGAGATCGCGGCGATGGCCGATTCGCTGCACGTGTTCCGCGAAAGCATGATCCAGAGCCGCGCGCTCGCCGCCGACCAGGACAAGGACCGCGTCGCCAAGGGCGAACGCGCTTCGCGCATGGAAACGCAGATCGTCTCCTTCGAGACCACGGTCCGCACGGCGCTCGACAGCCTGCAGTCGGCCGCCGGCTCGATGCAGACGACGGCGCAAAGCATGTCGGCGACCGCCGATCAGTCCAGCGCGCTGGTAAGCGCGGTAGCCTCCGCCGCCGAGGAAACCTCGGTCAACGTGCAGACGGTGTCGTCGGGCACCGAACAATTGTCGTCCTCGATCGAAGAGATCGGCCGTCAGGTCGTGACCTCGGCGGAAATCGCCCGCAAGGCGGTCGAGGAAGCCGGCGCAACCGACGCCACCATGCAGGGCCTGGCGGATAACGCCGGGCGCATCAGCGTGGTGGTCGACCTGATCCAGACCATCGCCTCGCAGACCAATCTGCTGGCGCTGAACGCCACCATCGAAGCCGCGCGCGCCGGTGAAGCCGGCCGCGGATTCGCGGTGGTCGCTTCTGAAGTAAAGAGCCTCGCCAACCAGACCGCCAAGGCGACCGACGAGATCCGCCAGCAGATCGGCAGCATGCAGACGGTGACGACATCGGCGGTATCGGCGATCCGCAGCATCTCGAACACGATCAGCGAGATCAACGACGTCACGACGGCGATCGCAGCCGCGGTCGAGGAGCAGGGTGCGGCGACGCGCGAGATCGCGCGGAACATCCAGCACGCCGCCGGCGGCACCAGCGAGGTCTCCAGCAACATCGTCGGCGTCTCCTCAGCCTCGACCGAAGCCGGAGCGGCCGCCAACGAGGTGCTGAACGCCTCCAGCGCGCTGCGCCGCGAGGCCGACGTGCTGCGCGCGGAAATCGACGCTTTCCTGTCGAGTATAAGGGCGGCTTAGAACGCCTGCGTCATTCCGGGGCGTTCCGCAGGACCGAACCCGGAATGACGGTCATCCGCTTTTTCGGCTAGCGCCCCGGCTTTGGTGCGGGTAAGCCGTAGCCATGGATTCAAAAACAGAGACGATGTCCTCGGCCGAGGCACTGCGATACCCCTGGGAAAATCACCCCGGCCACGATCAGGTCGTCGAGGTGATGCCCGGCGTGCTGTGGGTCCGGCTGAAACTGCCGTTCCGGCTCAACCACGTGAACATCTATCTGCTCGCCGACGGCGATGGCTGGGCGATGGTGGATTCCGGATTCGGCAACGAAGAGACCATCGCGGCCTGGACCACCTTGTTCGAAGGCCCGCTCAAGCATGTGAAGATCTCGCGGCTGATCGTGACCCATTCGCATCCCGACCATGTCGGCCTTGCCGGGTGGATCGTCGAGCGTTTCAACTGTCCGCTGCAGATGTCGCAGGTCGAATATCTGCAATCGGTCTACCACCAGAACCGCGGCACCGAAGAACGCAAGATGGCGCAGCGGTTGTTCTTCCGCCGCCACGGCATGGACGAAGGCCTGACCGACAAGCTGCTCGGCCGCGGCCAGGATTATCTCAAGCGGGTTTCGGTGCTGCCGCCGTCCTATCGCCGCATCTCGCATGGCGACGAAATCTCGATCGGTACGCGACGCTTCAAGGTCATCACCGGCGGCGGCCACGCGCTCGACCAGGTGATGCTGTATTGCGCCGCCGACAAACTGTTCCTTTCCGCCGACCAGGTGCTGAGCAAGATTTCGCCCAATGTCAGCGTCTGGGCGGTCGAGCCCGACCAGAATTCGCTCGGCGAATATCTGGCCTCGCTGGCGAGCCTGACCACGACGCTGCCCTACGATGTCATGGTGCTGCCCGGCCACGGCGTACCGTTTTACGGCCTGAAGACGCGGATCAAGCAGCTCGCCGATCATCACGAGGATCGTTGCCGGCTGATCGCGGAAGCCTGCCGCACGGTGCCGCAAACCTCGCGGCAACTGGTGCCGGTCGTGTTCCACAAATACGAACTCGACGTCCACCAGATGGGTTTTGCCGCCGGCGAACTGATCGCGCATGTCAATTACATGCTCAACGAAGGCCGCCTGACCTCGGAACTGACCGACGGCGTGCTGCGTTACCGGACGACCTGATAGCGCCGTCGTGATCCGAAGCCTTATACGGTGTCGGAAATCAGAAAATACATTGAGTTTTTGGAGGAAAAGCTTGCACTCGCCCTTTCGATTTTCGCTTTCAGCGCCGTCGGCGCGTCTGCCGCCGATCTGGCTCCTCGCCCCTATACCAAGGCTCCCATCATGGCGCCGGTCTACAGCTGGACCGGCTTCTATATCGGCTTGAACGCGGGCGGCGCCTGGAACAACTCCAATGCGACCACCGAGACGGTGTTCTCTCCGACCGGTTACTTTGCCCTGTCGAGCGTTCCCGCCATCGCGCTTGCCGGCAACCAGAACATCAACCGCTCGGGTTTCACCGGTGGTCTGACGGCCGGCTATAACTGGCAGGCCAGCAACTGGGTTGTCGGCATTGAATTGGACTTCAACTATTTCGGCGTCAGGGGTTCGACGAGCGCCACCGCGCTCTATCCGTGCTGCGCACCGACCAACTTCACCGTCAACTCGTCGGTGTCGTCCGACTGGCTGATCACCTTTCGTGGACGCGCAGGCGTGCTGGTTACCCCGGCCTTGCTGCTCTACGGCACCGGCGGTCTCGCCGTCGCCAACGTCAACGCCAACTACCTGTTCACCGACACCTTCGCAACCGCCCGCGAATCGGCTTCGATCTCCGACACGCGTTTCGGCTGGACCGCTGGTGTTGGCGGCGAATACGCGCTGATGAACGGCTGGTCGATCAAGGCCGAATATCTCTACGTCGATCTCGGCCGGGCCAGCACCACCAGCACCAACCTGACCGCCTTCACGCCAGCGATCGCATTCCCGACCAACGTGTTCACGCACACGGTCGATCTGCGCTCGAACATCGGCCGCGTCGGCGTGAACTACAAGTTTGGCGGCCCGGTCATCGCCAAATACTGATCTGAGGTACTGATCCAGTTTATTTTCGGCAGGAAAAGCCCCGGCATTCGCCGGGGCTTTTTTTGGAACCGATGGCGATCGAGCCATCCCTGGCCGTGATACGCCGGGGATCAGCAACGATTGAGCCGCGTTGATCGAAGGCGCCCATGCAAATTGCACTTCGCATCCTGGCCAACACCCCGGCATGGGTTTTCGTACTGCTCGCCTATCTGATCTGGCAGGGACTGCAGGCACTGCGGCCGAGGACGCAGGCGGTCTGGCGCATGCTGATCGTGCCGCTGGTGTTCTTCCTGATGGGCCTGTCGCGGCTGGTGTTGGCGCGCGACAACGCGCTGGAGCCGCTGCTCGCCTGGCTCGTGGCGGTGATCCTGTTCGGTACACTTGGGCTGTTCAATGCCCCCGTTCTGCTGGCGGTCGATCGGCAGAAGGGCCTGGTGACCCGCCCGGGCAGCATCGGCCCCCTGCTGCGCAACATCACGGTGTTCACGCTGCAATATGGCGTGGCGGTCGCCACCGCCATGAAACTGGAACCGCATGCGGCGGTGGCGGTCATCGGCCACGCCGTCTCCGGCGCCAGCGCCGGCTATTTTTCCGGCTGGGCGGTAGCGCTTTGGCGCCGCTACCGGAATTTTGATGGCGGCCAAAATAGCGGGACGTAAATCGCGGCTAGCGCGTTGATCAGGATCAATTTTTACCCCGCCCGCCGTGCATGCCGGAGGCCCGCTGAAATGTGGGATTTCGCGTAGACATTAAACCTGGAAAAGCTCTAAAAAGACGGAGTTCTTGAAGGCTGGCCAATCCGGCCAGTTCGTTGTCGCTCTCCTGTCAGGTCTCGTGATGGATTACAGCAAATTCTTCAGTGCCGCCCTCAATCGCCTGCATGACGAGCGGCGCTACCGGGTTTTCGCCGACCTCGAGCGGATCGCCGGCCGGTTCCCGCACGCGATCTGGCACTCGCCGATGGGTCCGCGCAACGTCGTGATCTGGTGCTCCAACGACTATCTCGGCATGGGCCAGCACCCGAAGGTGGTCGGCGCCATGGTCGAGACCGCGACCCGTGTCGGCACCGGCGCCGGCGGCACCCGCAACATCGCCGGCACCCATCATCCCCTCGTGCAGCTTGAAGAAGAACTCGCCGACCTGCACGGCAAGCAGGCCTCGCTGCTGTTCACCTCGGGCTATGTCTCGAACCAGACCGGCATCGCGACCATCGCCAAGCTGATTCCGAACTGCCTCATTCTGTCCGACGCGCTGAACCACAATTCGATGATCGAAGGCGTCCGCCAGGCCGGCTGCGAGCGCCAGATTTTCCGCCACAACGACATGGCGGATCTCGAAGCACTGCTGATCGCCGCGGGCCCCGACCGGCCCAAGCTGATCGCCTGCGAAAGCCTGTATTCGATGGACGGCGACGTCGCGCCGCTCGCAAAAATCTGCGATCTCGCCGAGAAGTACGGCGCCATGACCTATGTCGACGAGGTCCATGCGGTCGGCATGTACGGCCCGCGTGGCGGCGGTATCGCCGAGCGTGACGGCGTGATGCATCGCATCGACGTGCTCGAAGGCACGCTCGCCAAGGCGTTCGGCTGCCTCGGCGGCTATATCGCCGGCAATGCCGACATCATCGATGCGGTCCGTTCCTACGCGCCGGGCTTCATCTTCACGACAGCGCTGCCGCCGGCGATCTGTTCGGCCGCGACGGCTGCGATCCGCCACCTCAAGACCTCGAACTGGGAGCGCGAACGCCACCAGGACCGCGCCGCCCGCGTCAAGGCGATCCTGAACGCCGCCGGCCTGCCGGTGATGTCGAACGACACCCATATCGTGCCGCTGTTCGTCGGCGACCCCGAGAAGTGCAAGCAGGCGTCCGATATCCTGCTCGAAGAGCACGGCATCTACATTCAGCCGATCAACTATCCGACGGTTGCCAAGGGCACCGAGCGGCTGCGGATCACGCCCTCGCCCTACCATGACGACGGCCTGATCGACGGCCTCGCCGACGCGCTGCTGCAGGTCTGGGAGCGGCTCGGCCTGCCGCTGAAGCGGAAATCGCTGGCGGCCGAGTAACCCTACCGCTCCGAAACCCTCAAATTGGGCCGGCAGTGCGATGCGCTGCCGGCCCAATGCGTTTATACTCCGCGCCCTGCGACGGCCGCTGAGGCCGGGAAAGGAGACAGGCCGCGATGCTGCACGACTGGGGCGTAATCGCCGCCGCGTTTGCCTATATCGGGCTGCTGTTCTTTGTCGCGAGCCAGGGCGAACGCCTGTCGCCGAGCCAGCGCGGCCGCGCCGGCATGCTGATCTATCCGCTGTCGCTGGCGATCTATTGCACCTCCTGGACCTTCTTCGGCTCGGTCGGCTTCGCCACCCGCACCAGCGTCGATTTCCTCGCGATCTATGTCGGCCCGGTCCTGATGATCGGACTTTGCACGCCGCTGCTGCGCCGCGTGATCCAGCTCGCCAAGTCGCAGAACATCACCTCGATCGCCGATTTCATCGCCGCGCGCTACGGCAAGAGCCAGGCGGTCGCCGCCACCGTGGCCATGATCGCGATCGTCGGATCGGTTCCCTATATCGCGCTCCAGCTCAAGGCGATGGCCTCCTCGCTGGAAACCATTTTGAGCGAGGACAAGGCGTTCTCCTCGATCCCGATCATCGGCGACATCGCGCTCGTGGTCACGCTGGCGATGGCGGTGTTCGCGGTGCTGTTCGGCACCCGCCAGACCGACGCCACCGAGCATCAGCACGGCCTGATGCTGGCGATCGCCACCGAATCCATCATCAAGCTGGTGGCATTTCTCGCCGCCGGCGCCTTCGTCACCTTCTGGATGTTCACGCCGGTCGAATTGATCGAACGCGCGATGAAGACCCCGGAGGCGGTGCGTGTCATCGACTACGTGCCGGGCATCGGCAATTTCCTGACCATGACGCTGCTGTCGTTCTGCGCGATCATGCTGCTGCCGCGGCAGTTTCATGTCAGCGTGGTCGAGAATTCCAGCATGGCCGAGGTCAGCCGCGCCCGCTGGCTGTTTCCGCTCTATCTGGTCTTGATCAACCTGTTCGTGATCCCGATCGCGATCGCCGGCCTCATCACCTTCCCGTTCGGCGCCGTCGACAGCGACATGTACGTGCTGGCGCTGCCGATCGAGGGCAATTCGCCGCTGCTCAGCGTCGCCGTGTTCGTCGGCGGCCTGTCGGCCGCGACCGCGATGGTGATCGTGGAATGCGTCGCGCTGTCGATCATGGTCTCCAACGACATCGTGGTCCCGCTGGTGCTGCAGCGAAATCCGGAAACGCAGGCCGGCCAGAAGGACTTTGGCGACTTCCTGCTCAAGGTGCGCCGCTTTGCGATCTTCGCCATCATGGTGATGGCATATTTCTATTATCGCGCGCTGGGCAACACCCAGCTCGCGGCGATCGGCCTGTTGTCGTTCGCGGCGATCGCGCAACTGGCGCCGGCCTTCTTCGGCGGTCTGTTCTGGCGGGAGGCGACCGCCCGCGGCGCCATGGGCGGCATGCTGGTCGGCGTCGCCGTGTGGGTCTACACGCTGTTCCTGCCGAGTTTCCTGGAGAACAGCACCGCGGGCCTGTTGCTGCTGCAGCACGGGCCGTTCGGCATCGAGGCGCTGCGGCCGCAGGCGTTGTTCGGCGCCGACCTGCCGCCTTTGCTGCATGGCGTGCTGTGGTCGCTCTCGCTCAACGTCCTGACCTACATCATGATGTCGCTGGCGCGTCAGCCATTGCCGATCGAGCGGTTGCAGGCCGATCTGTTCGTGCCTAACACGCTGGCGCCGATCGCGCCGACCTTCCGTCGCTGGCGAACCACGGTGACGGTGCAGGATATCCAGAGCACGGTGGCGCAGTATCTCGGCCCCGAGCGCGCCCAGCATGCTTTCGAGGCCTTTGCCGCCAACCATCCCGGCCATCTCGATCCGGCGATACCTGCCGATTTCGAACTGCTGCAACATGCCGAACGCCTGATCGCCTCCTCGATCGGCGCGGCCTCCTCGCGCCTCGTGATGTCGCTGTTGCTGCGCAAGCGCACCGTCTCCGCCAGGGCCGCGCTGAAACTGCTCGACGATTCCCACGCCGCACTGCATTTCAACCGCGAGATCCTGCAGACCGCGCTCAACCATGTGCGCCAGGGCATCGCCGTGCTCGATGCCGACCTGCAACTGATCTGCTCGAACCGGCAGTTCAGCGAAATCCTCGCGCTGCCGCCGCATCTGGTCCAGCTCGGAACTCCACTGCCGGAAATCCTCGAATTCATGGGCGCCATCAGTCCCTCCGGCTACGGCGACGCCGATACCGAGCTGCGGCGGCGGCTCAATGCCTACACCACCGAAGGCGCGCCCTATCTGGAACGCCTGCCCGACCGCCACATGGTGATCGAGGTCCGCTCCAACCGGATGCCGGGCGGCGGCCTCGTCATCACCTTCTCCGACGTCACGCCGAGCTTCGAGGCCGCCGAGGCGCTGGAGCGCGCCAATGCGACGCTGGAAAAGCGCGTCCGCGACCGCACCGAGGAACTCACTCGTTTGAATTCCGAGCTGGCGCTGGCGAAAAGCACCGCCGAGGACGCCAATATCTCGAAGACCCGGTTCCTGGCCGCCGCCAGCCACGACATCCTGCAGCCGCTCAATGCGGCGCGGCTCTATGTCACGAGCCTGGTCGAACGGCAGAGCGGCGGCGAAGATTCGCGGCTGGTCGAGAACATCGACGACTCGCTGGAGGCGATCGAGGAAATCCTCGGCGCGCTGCTCGACATCTCGCGCCTCGATGCGGGGGCGATGACGACTGCGATCACCAGTTTCAAGATGGCCGACCTGATGCGCTCGCTCGAAATCGAGTTTGCGCCGATCGCCCGCGCCAAGGGGCTCGATCTGGCCTTTGTACCCTGTTCGCTGCCGGTGGAATCCGACCGCCTGCTGCTGCGGCGGCTGTTGCAGAATTTCATTTCCAACGCCATCAAATATACCCCACGCGGGCGGGTGCTGGTCGGCTGCCGTCGCCACGCCCAAAGCTTGCAGATCGGCGTCTACGACACCGGCGTCGGGATTCCCGTGCAGAAGCGCGGCGAGATCTTCAAGGAATTCCACCGCCTCGAACAGGGCGCGCGGATCGCGCGCGGCCTCGGCCTCGGCCTGTCGATCGTCGAGCGGCTGGCGCGCGTGCTCAACCACGGCATCGCGATCACGGCCAATGCCTCCGGCGGCTCGGCCTTCTCGGTGACGGTGCCGATCGCCAGCGCCATCAACCATACCGCCGCCGTCACCAGCGCGACGCCGCTGTCGCGGACGCCGATGAGCGGCGCGCTGATCGTTTGCATCGAGAACGACGCGGCGATTCTCGACGGCATGAAGACGCTGCTGAAGGCATGGAATGCCGAGGTGATCGCGGTCACCGATCCCGAGGCTGCGATCGCGGCGATCGAGGCCTCGGGCGGCAAAGTCACCGGTTTGCTGGTCGACTATCATCTCGATCGCGGCAACGGCGTCGCCGCGATCCGCGAAATTCGCCGCCGCTTCGGTGAAAAAATTCCGGCGATCCTGATCACGGCGGATCGCAGCCCGAATGTCCGGGCGGCCGCCCGCGAGGAAAACATCGCGATCCTCAACAAGCCGGTCAAACCGGCCTCGCTCCGCGCCTTGCTCGGCCAGTGGCGCAGCCAGCAAATGGTCGCGGCGGAATAGGCGTGCTCTCGGGGTTCACCAATTCATCGTTGCCCGGACCAGCCTGAGCAGTTTGGCGTCTGCAAAATCCGGGGCGGTCATGACCGCGCCTGCCGCGATCAGGTCAGCATGGGCAAGCGTCGTCCGCATTCCGATGGTGGCGATGCCTGCCGCCGAGGCGGACTGAACGCCGGAGCGGGAATCCTCGAATGCGAGCGACAATTCCGGCGCGGCGTTCACGGCGCGCAGGCCTTCGAAATAGGCCATCGGGTGCGGCTTGCCGTGCGCGAGTTCGTCACCGATGATGACGGCCTTGAACCGATGCATGATCGCCAATCCCGAAAGCATCATGTCGGCGTTCACGCGCGGCGCATTCGTGACCGCCACCATCGGAATGCCTGCGTGGTCGGCGCGGTCGAGCAGCGCCATCAGGCCGGCCAGGGGTTGAATTTTTCCCGCGGCGAGCCTGCGAAAAGCCTCTTCCTTTTCCGACATGATCGCGGCCTGACGCTGGGGCGGTTCGTCGGGCAGAAAGCGCTCGCCGATCGACGCGTTGGAAAAGCCCATCAATTCCTTCGCGGCGCGCGCGCGATCGAACGCATGTCCGCGCGGAGCAAAAATCTGATTGAAGGCTTCGACATGCAGCGCATCGGTATCGGCGAGCGTGCCGTCAATGTCGAACAGCAGCGCCTTCCCCGTGCCCGGCATGCGCATGATTACGCCGGCGGCGTTCCCTGGCGCCACTGGCCGCCGGCGATCTTGGCGGCCGCGATCACGGCCTGCGTCCGGCTCTCGACGCCGAGCTTTTGCAGGATCGCCGAAACATGCGCCTTGATGGTCGCCTCGGAGACGCCGAGCTCGTAGGCGATCTGCTTGTTGAGCAGACCTTCCGACAGCATCATCAGCACCCGGACCTGCTGCGGGGTCAGCGTCACCAGCCGGTCGCGCAGCTTCGTCATGTCAGGGTCGTTGGCGGCGGTGAGATCGGTGTCCTGGGGAACCCAGACATCGCCGTCCATCACCTTCATGATGGCGTCGCGCAACGTCTCGACTCCAAAACGCTTGGGAATGAAGCCGGAGGCGCCAAAATCGAGCGAGCGGCGGATGGTGCCGGCATCGTCGCTGGCGGACACGATCACCACCGGGATCGCCGGATATTGCGCGCGCAGATAGATCAGTCCGGAGAAGCCCGAGATTCCCGGCATCGAGAGATCGAGCAGAATCAGGTCGACCTCGGAATCACGCTCCAATAGCGCCGTGAGATCGTCGAACGAACCGGCCTCGCTGATGGTGGCCGAGGCCAACACACCCGCCACCGCCTGCCGCAAAGCGTCGCGGAACAGCGGATGGTCATCGGCGATCACAAGATGGGTAGCGGCAGCGGTCGTCATTAATGTCTCTTATGAGGCGCAAGCCTGTCACCGCTTTGTCCCCTGCCGGGCCGCCGCGTGCAAGCGCGCAATCCTACCACGTTTGAAAGCAGTTAACCCGCCGGCTTGTGCGCCGCAATAAGAGTGGCCGGCGCCTGAGCCGGGAACATGGGGCCGGCCGATCCATCTAGCCGTGCAAAGGGCCGAAAGTCTTATTGGGGCGAGTTTCACGGCGATGTTACCGTATTTGCAAGCCCACAGCTCAATCCGGCCAAGTTCGGCGCGGGGCGGACTTAGCATCAACGATTTTTTGGGGAGCGATTGAAATGTCCACTATGACTGCAACATCGGCGCGGACAGGAGGCATGACGAAGGACGAACGTTTCGTCATTCTGGCCTCCTCGCTTGGCACCGTCTTCGAATGGTATGACTTCTACCTGTTCGGCTCGCTGGCGAGCATCATCGGCGCGCAGTTTTTCGGCGTCATTGATCCCGTCACCAAGGCGCCGATGTTCAATCAGGCCACGCGCGACATCTTCGCGCTGCTGGCCTTCGCTGCGGGCTTTATCGTTCGTCCGTTCGGAGCGATCGTGTTCGGCCGCGTCGGCGACATCGTCGGCCGCAAGTACACCTTCCTCGTCACCATCCTGATCATGGGTATGTCGACCTTCATCGTCGGCCTGCTGCCTGGTGCGGCGCAAATCGGCATCGCGGCGCCGGTCATCCTGATCTCGTTGCGCCTGTTGCAGGGCCTAGCGCTCGGCGGCGAATATGGCGGCGCGGCGACCTACGTCGCCGAGCATGCGCCGATGGGCAAACGCGGCTACTACACCTCGTTCATCCAGACCACCGCAACGCTCGGTCTGTTCCTGTCGCTGCTGGTGATCCTGTTCACCCGCACCTGGACCGGTGAAGCGGCGTTCGCCGGTCTTCCCGGCGAGTATTGGGGCGGTTGGCGCATTCCGTTCCTGGTCTCGGTCTTCCTGCTCGGCATTTCCGTCTGGATCCGGCTGCGGCTGAACGAATTGCCCGTGTTCCAGAAAATGAAGGATGAGGGCAAGGCCTCCAAGGCCCCGCTGACCGAAGCCTTCGCCAACTGGAACAACGGCAAGATCGTGCTGATTGCGCTGCTCGGCGGCGTGATGGGTCAGGGCGTGGTCTGGTACACCGGCCAGTTCTACGCGCTGTTCTTCATGCAATCGATCCTCAAGGTCGACGGTTACACCGCCAACCTGTTGATCGCCTGGTCGTTGCTGCTCGGCACAGGCTTCTTCGTCGTGTTCGGCGCCCTGTCCGACAAGATCGGCCGCAAGCCGATCATCCTGGCGGGCTGCCTGATCGCTGCGCTGACCTTCTTCCCGATCTTCCGGATGATCACCACCAACGCCAACCCGGCGCTGGAAAAGGCGATCGAATTCGTCAAGGTCGAGGTGGTGGCCGATCCCGCAGGCTGCGGCGATCTGTTCAACCCGGTCGGCACCCGCGTGTTCACGGCGCCCTGCGACACCGCCCGCGCCTATCTCGCCCAGCAGTCGGTCAAGTATTCGACCGCTCCTGGCGCGGCAGGCTCCGGCGTCAAGGTCGTCGTCAACGGCAAGGATGTGCCCTACACGGCAGCGGCGGCGAACCCGCAGGTGCTGGCGGCGGTACAGGCCGCGGGCTATCCGAAACCCGGCGACGCTCAGATCGTGAAGATGTCGAACCCGTTCGATATCTTCCGTCCGCAGGTCGCGGCCGTGATTGGATTGCTGTTCATCCTGGTGATCTTCGTCACCATGGTCTACGGGCCGATCGCCGCGATGCTGGTCGAACTGTTCCCGACCAAGATCCGCTACACCTCGATGTCGCTGCCCTACCACATCGGCAACGGCTGGTTCGGTGGATTGCTGCCCGCGACCGCCTTCGCGATCGTGGCCTCGACCGGCGATATCTACGCCGGCCTCTGGTATCCGATCATCTTCGCGGCGATCACGGTCGTCGTCGGGTTCTTCTTCCTGCCGGAGACCAAGGACGTCGACATCACGAAGTAACGTCATTCGTCCGGCGCGAACCGCCGGACGCTCATAACGCAACGGCCGCGGAGCGATCCGCGGCCGTTTTGTTTTTGGAGTGAGATCCGCAAAAGCCGACACCATCTGGCGTCCGGTCGCGCGCCGGATATCAGTCGACGTGACCCATGAACTGCAGCACGACCTCGCGCCGGTGCGGCCGCGCGCGGTGCTCGACCAGATAGATCGCCTGCCACGTGCCGAGCGCCGGCAGCGCCCTGCAGCACCGGGATCTGCAGCGAGGTCGCGGTCAGCATGGTCTTGATATGCGCCGGCATGTCGTCCGGGCCTTCGGTGTCGTGGCGCCATCCGGCATTCTCCGGCGCCAGCCGGTTCAGCGCCGTCGTCAAGTCAGTCAGCACCGTCGGATCGGCATTTTCCTGGATCGTCAGCGACGCCGAGGTATGGCGGATGAACAGCGTCACCGCGCCTTCGCGCGCGCGGGCATCGCGGATGAATTTTGCGACTTCGCTGGTGAGATCGGTGAAGCCTGCGCCTTTCGTTTGCACGGTCAGCAGCGAGGACACGATGCTGGTGGCGGCGACGGCGGAAGGCGCGGTGCGGGAGAGGGATTTGGGTGCGGTCATTTGCTGCAATCTCTCAACACGTCGTCCCGCCGCTCAAATCCTGCCGTTGACGTCCTTCTGCACGCGGTTGGCCATGTCGATCAACCGCCGCCAGGCACGCTCCAGGAACGACATCATGCGATCCATGTCGCGGTCGCTCGGCAGCGGGATTTCGATCTTGCGTTCGCCCTCGGCCACCTTTGGCTCAGGCTTTTTCAGCGAATCCGATTTCGGCAATGGTTCTTCGATCTTGCCGGCCACCGTCGGCTCGCGCTCGGCGAGCTGGGTTTTCATCTTTTCGTTGTCGGCCTGCAGCCGGCCGATTTCGGCGTCCATCGCCGCGCGTTCGTCCGGCACGGCGTAGCAGGCCCAGCCAGCGCCCGAATTGTTGCAGGTCGAGACCGCGCCGGTTCGCGTGTCGAGCCGCAGCACGCCGTCCGCCAGCGGCGACAGCGCGTAGCGGCCGTTCTCGGTGTCCGGCATTGCGCCGGCGCGCGCGTGACCGCCCGCGAAACAAAACGCCAGTGCGGCAGCCGCGATGATGGGCAGATTTCTCCAGGACGATTTCGCTGTGCTCATGAGCTTGCTCCCGTCTCAGGACCGTACAGGCTTCCTAAACCGTCAGTGCCCCGCCAAAGCGCCGAGAGTTTGGCGGCGTCTAGGCGGCCAAGGGCCCTTTTTTTTTGACGCGTTTTCTTGACGTGAACCGGTACCCACTTCACTCGAAAACGCTTTAAACCTTTGAGCTATAGGCCGCGCGGCCGGACTTCAACGCATCTCCGAGCAATTCGATCCGGTCCTGTCCCCAGAACACTTCGCCATCCAGCACATAGACCGGCGAGCCGAACACGTCGGCGGACAGCGCGTCTTGCCTGTTCTGCTCGTAGGCGGCGCTGATCTCCTCCGATCCCGATCGCTCGACCAGTTGCGCGCCCGGCAGCCCGGATTCGTCGGCCAGTTTTGCGATCGTGGCAGCATCGGCGAGATTAAGCTGGTCTTCCCAGACCGCGGCAAAAGCGCGCCGCAGATATCGGTCGGGATCGAGACCGAGCTCGATCGCGGCAATCACGACGCCGTCCGCAAGACGGGCATTGAACGGCCAGTTCGCCGGCTGCAGATGAAATTTCAGGCCGCGCTTGTCGCGCCAACGCTGCAGCTCGACCATCCGGTAACGCTGCCGCACCGGATGGCGCTTCATCAGCGGCAGGCCGCCGGTCTCCGAGAACAGGTCGACCAGCACCACGGGCTTGTGATTTACCTTGAGATCATAGGTACTTACGAGGTCCCGAAAGGATCGATGCCCGACATAGGCCCACGGCGATTGAAATGAGAAATAGTAATCGACCTGACGCGGCATGCGGGCTCCGAAGTGAGGATCGGCTGACGGCGTCATGCATCCCAACAGGTCGGCCAAACCGGTGCAAGATCGATTGCCGAACAACCACTTGCGGCGTTAGCTGCTGCACTGCGATGGCGGGTCCACAGGGCCTTGGCAGCCATCAAAATATATCCAGTCAAATCAACGCACTAACTGGTTACGGCGTAATCTTGACTTGATTAGATGCGGTAAGTATGGTCCGCGCGGCTTTACGGGTGACGGGCGCAATTTCCATCAAACGCGGCATCGTTTAGGGTCTTGGGCATGGCCGAAGACAACAACGACAACGCAGGTGGAAAACGCGATCAATCGTCGTCCGACGAAGCTGCGCTTTCCGCAAGGCTCGGAAGTCTGGATCACCGGTTGTCCGCTATTCGTGACAGCCGCAAAATCAGGACTGACCAACCCGGTACCGAAAGCGGAGATCCGGCTGCCAGAGCCTCGGCGATGGCGCTCGGTTTCCGCCTTTCCTCGGAGTTGATCGCGGGTGTTGTCGTCGGGGCGGCGATTGGCTGGGGGTTCGACCGTTTATTGTCGACATCGCCGTTCGGTTTCATCGCGTTTGTTCTGCTCGGCTTCGTCGCCGGCGTGTTCAACGTGGTGAGGTCCGCGGGCGCGGCTTCGGGCAAACGCTGATCGTTGATGGGAAGTCACGACATTTGAAATTCGATTGCCGGCCAGGCCGGTGGACAAAGAGCCGCGCGGATGAAAATCGACCCGATCCATCAGTTCAATATCGAGCCGCTGTTCACGATCGGCCATATCGGCAACCAGACGATCGCCTTCACCAACTCGTCGCTCTACATGTTCATCGCGGTCGCGGTGATCTCGATCCTGATGATCGGCACCGGACGGCAGCTCGTTCCCGGTCGCATGCAGTCGATCGCGGAAATTTCCTACGAATTCGTCGCCAGCACGATCCGCTCTACCGCCGGCTCGGAAGGCATGAAGTTCTTCCCGCTGATCTTCTCGCTGTTCATGCTGATCTGCGTTTCGAACCTGATCGGCATCATCCCCTACACGTTCACGATTTCGAGCCACATCATCGTCACCGTGGCGCTGGCGCTGATGGTGTTCTTCATCGTCCTGATCTACGGCCTCTACAAGAACGGCCTGAAGTTCTTCAGTATCTTCAAGCCATCCGGCGTTCCCGGCTACATCCTGCCGCTGGTGATGTTCATTGAAGTCCTGTCGTTCCTGCTGCGGCCGGTCTCGCACAGCGTTCGTCTGTTCGCCAACATGCTGGCCGGCCACATCGCGCTGAAGGTGTTCGCGGGGTTCGTCGCGATGCTCGGCGCCGCGCTTGGCGCGCTGGGCTGGGCCGGCGGCATGCTGCCGCTGGCGCTGACGGTCGCGCTGACCGCGCTGGAGCTGCTGGTCGCCTTCCTGCAGGCCTACGTGTTCGCGATCCTGACCTGCATCTACCTCAACGACGCCATTCATCCGGGACACTAAACGGTCCGGGGAATTTCCACCCTCACTTTGTCTTACCTCTCAAGGAGTTCAAGAAAATGGAACCGGCAGCAGCAAAACTTATCGGCGCGGGCATCGCATGCATCGGCATGGGCGGCGCAGGCGTGGGCGTGGGCGTGATCTTCGGCAACTACCTTGCCGCAGCCGTGCGCAACCCGTCCGCAGCCCAGGGCCAGTTCGGCAACCTGATCTTCGGCTTCGCCGTGACCGAAGCGCTCGGCATTTTCTCGCTGCTGATCGCGCTGCTGCTGCTGTTCGTTCCGCTCTGAGCGGCACCTCATCGCGCCGTCCGTCCCGGGCGGCGCGTCTGACAGCAACAGGAGGACCCCGTGGCTGAAAAAAGTCATGGTACCCCGGCCAAGGGCCACGAGACCGGCGCCCACACCGCAGCCGAAGGCGGCCACGGCGGAGGATTTCCTCCGTTCGATTCGTCGACCTACGCTTCGCAGCTGGTATCGCTCGTTATCGCGTTCGTCGCGCTCTATCTGATCGTGTCGCGCATTGCGCTGCCGCGCGTCGGCGGCGTGATCGATGCACGCGCGAATGCGATCGAGGGTGATCTGTCCGCGGCGCAGAAGCTGAAGGACGAATCGGATGCGGCGCTGAAGGCCTATGAAACGGATCTCGCCTCGGCGCGGACCCGTGCCCAGGCCATCGGCAACGAGAACCGCGAGAAGCTGAACGCGACTTCGGAAGCCGAGCGCAAGAAGCTGGAAGACCAGCTCAACGCCAAGCTTGCCGCGGCCGAGAAGCAGATCGCGGCGACCCGCGAGACCGCGATGAGCAACGTCCGTGGCATCGCCGCGGATGCGGCCAGCGCCATCGTCCAGCGTCTGACCGGCGTGCTGCCCGACGGCAACACGGTGAACAGCGCGGTCGACGCTTCGTTGAAGGGATAGACTGATGTTCTTCGAACCGGAAACCTGGGTCGCGGTAGCCTTCGTCATCCTGATGGCGCTGTTTGCCTATCTGGGCATCCACCGCACGGTGCTGGGGGCGCTCGACAAGCGCGCCGAGCGCATCAAGGCCGAACTCGACGACGCCCGCCGTCTGAAGGATGAAGCCGCAGCCCTGCTCGCCGAATACAAGGCCAAGCGCGGCACCGCCGAGCGCGAGGCCAACGAGATCATCTCCAACGCCAGGGCCGAAGCCGAACGCATCGCGACCGAAGCCAAGGCCAAGATGGAAGACTTCGTCGCCCGTCGCACCAAGACCGCCGAGAGCAAGATCGCGCTGGCCGAAGCCCAGGCTTTGGCTGACGTTCGGGCCGCTGCGGCCAACGCCGCCGTCACGGCCGCCTCGACCATCCTGGCGCAGTCGGTCAAGGGTTCGGTTGCCGACGACCTGCTCGCCAAGGGCATCGCCGAAGTTCGCGCCAAGCTGAACTAGAGCCGTATCAGGCTCGGCGTCCACTTCGCAAAACGTATCAAAAAAGCCGGCGCGAGATGATCGCGCCGGCTTTTTTCATGGCTACTTCTTTTTATGCGGCGCCGGCGCGGCACGCTCGGGCTTCAGCGATTGCGGGTCGAAGCCGATATAGAAGATGTAGCTGTCGCCGACGGCGCCTGATGGTGCCGGATAGGTCAGGTCCTCCGCCACCAGCGTAAAGGGATCGCTGCCGGTTTCGGTCAGGTTGACGGTGGTCTGGTAGGCCTTGGTGGCGATGGTCTTTTCGTTGACGCCACCCTGCACCACGGCGACGCGGATCGGGACCTGGACCGCGGACGGCGCCCCGGCGGGGCCGGCAATGACGCGGCCCTGAATGCCGATCCGCGCGGTGATCACGCCGCCATTGATCGTGCATTCGCGGGCCATCTTGGTGATGGTCGCCTGAAAACGCAGATCGTTGCCGACCGCCTGCTTGCCGGGCGCCCCTACCGCATAGGTCGATGCACCGGACCGGACCGTGACCGGCGGGCAGGTCAGTTCGTTAGCGTCCTGGGATTCCGGCACCACCGGTGCTGCCGCCGGCTCGTCCGGTTTGCCGCCGAACAGGCTCTTGAAGCGATCGGACAGTGATTGCGCCGACGCCGGCGCCGCGAGAATGCTGCCAGCCAAGGCGGCCACAACAGCGGCTTTGACCAACCGATTGTCACCCATGCGACGTCCCCGGCATCCACGTCATCTCGTCGTCATTGTCCATGGCGGCCTTATAGCAGTCCAATGGCGGCGAACCCAAGGCACCTGCAGCCCGGTCAAAACCGGGCTGCAGCGTTTGTTTTGACGCGTTTTCTCAACGCGAACCGGCATCCACTTCGCTCGAAAACGCTACGGAGAGCCCGCAAAATCAGGGCTCAGCCGCGGAAATCCTCGTGCAGCAGCCCGAACAGCAGGTGGTCCTGCCAGACGCCGTTGATGCAGAGATAGCGCCGCGCCAGCCCCTCGCGGGTAAAGCCGCACTTCTCCAGCACCCGGATCGAAGGCGCGTTGGTCGGAATGCAGGCGGCCTCGATGCGGTGCAGATTAAGTTCGCCGAACAGGGTCGGCAGCAGCACCCGCAGCGCCGTGGTCATATAGCTGCGATGGGCATGAGGTTCGCCGACCCAATAACCGATGGTGCCGGCCTGTACGATGCCGCGGCGCACATTCGCCAGCGTGATGCCGCCGATCATGGTGCCGTCCGATTCGCGGAAGATGATGAACGGATACGACCGGTCGGCCGCGATATCCTCGGCATAGCGGCGCAGCCGGCGGCGGAACCCGGCGCGGGTGAGATCGTCCGACGGCCAGATCGGCTCCCACGGCGTCAGGTAACTCCGGCTCAATTCACGCAGCTGCGCCCATTGCAGGAAGTCCGACATTTGCGGCGCGCGAAGCAACAGCCCGTGGCCGCGCGGCACGAGCGCGGCCGGTCCGCTGGATGGCAAACGAAACAGGGCCATGCCCTACACTCCCCCCCGCAAAGAACCGTCTTCAATGCAGCAGCGTCTTCGCCTTTGACCTGGTCAATCCTTCCGCAAAAGCCACCGCCGTGTCCAGACCCCTGCCGCTGCCAAGCGCCACGACCGCCGGTCGGCTGCGGGACAACAGGCCCCGCGCGGCGTTGCGGGTCGATTCGACGCTGACCGCGTCGATCCGCGCCACCAGCTCTTCCGCCGTCAGCGGCCGGCCATAAGCAAGCATATGACGTGCCAGCTGCTCGGCCCGCGATGAACAGCTTTCCAGCGCCATCAGCAGCCCGGCCTTCATCTGCGCCTTGGCGCGGGCGATCTCGGCCTCGGTGAGGGTTTCAACGGCGTCGTTGATGACGTCGACGATCACTTCCATCATTTCCGGCGCGTCGGCCGGATCGGTGCCGGTATAGAGGCCGAAAAAGCCGGTGTCGGCATAGGGCGCGTGGAAGGTGTAGATCGAATAGCAAAGACCGCGCTTCTCGCGCACTTCCTGGAACAGCCGCGACGACATCCCGCCGCCGAGCGTGTTGGTAAAGACCTGCATCGAGAACAGCGACAGGTCGGTCTGCGGCACGCCTTCGAGCGCCAGCGTCAGGTGCGCCTGTTCGAGGTCGCGGTGCACGACGCGCGAGCCGCCCTTGCCGAACATCGCCACCTGCGGCTTCGGCGCGTCGTCGCCACCGAAGCTTGCGAACTTGTTCGTCACTTCGTCGACGACCTGCTTGTGATTGACCGCGCCTGCGGCCGCCACCACCATGTTGGGCCCGCGATAATGCGTCGACAGATAATTGCCGAGCATGTCGCGGTCGAATTTCTGCAGCGTCTTGGCGGTGCCGAGCAGCGAGCGCCCCATCGGCTGGTCGGGATAGCAGAGTTCGTTGAGGTGTTCGAACACGACGTCGTCGGGCGTGTCCTGCGCCGCGCCGATTTCCTGCACGATCACGCTCTTCTCGCGCTCGAGCTCGTCAGGCACGAATGACGGGTTGGCGAGAATGTCGGAGAGAACGTCGAGCGCCAGCGGCACGTCGGCCTTCAGCACCCGTGCATAATAGGCGGTGGTCTCGGTCGAGGTGCCCGGCGTTGAGATCGCCGCCGACGGCTTCGATTTCCTCGACGATCTCGCGCGAGGAGCGTTTCGTCGTGCCCTTGAACGCCATGTGTTCGAGCAGATGCGAGATGCCGTGCTCGTTCGGCTTTTCATCGCGGCCGCCGACGCCGGTCCAGACGCCGAGGGCAGCGGTCTCCAGATGCGACATGGTATCGGTGATGACGGTAAGGCCAGACGGCAGCTTGGTGACTTCAACGCTCATCCGGCAACTCCCTGCTTCGCGGCACGGCTCACTGTGCGCACGAATTGCTCCACTTCGGTGGAATCATTTTTCATCACCGTGATGTGTTCGGATTTGGTCATCAGCCCGTCGAGCCAGGCCGGCAATTGAGGGCGCACGCCGCAGGCAGCTTCCACCGCATCGGGGAATTTGGCCGGATGCGCGGTCGACAGCACGATGTTGGGGATCTTCGAATCCGAGGTGTCGCGATCGGCCACCGCCAGCGCCACCGCGGTATGGGGATCGACGAGGTCGCCGGCCTCGCGCCAGGCGGCGCGGATCGCGGCCGCCGTCTCGGTCTCATCGGCGCGTCCAGCGTCGAATTCCTCGCGGATCGCGGCCAGCATCGCATCCGGCAGTACGAAGCGACCGGATTGTTTCAGCGACGCCATCAGCCGGCGAACGCTGTCGGCATCGCGGCCGCCGGCCTCGAACAACAGCCGCTCGAAATTCGAGGAGACCTGAATATCCATCGACGGCGAAGCCGACGCGTGCACTTCGCGGACTTCATAGATGCCGGTCTTGAGCGTGCGCGGCAGGATATCGTTGACGTTGGAGGCGATCCGCAACCAGCGGATCGGCAGCCCCATCTTCTTGGCGACGTAGCCAGCAAAGATGTCGCCGAAATTGCCCGTCGGCACGGTGAAGTCCACGGCGCGCGCGGGCGCGCCGAGCGCTACCGCAGACGTGAAGTAATACACCACCTGCGCCACGATCCGCGCCCAGTTGATCGAGTTGACGCCCGACAGCGAGACCGCGTCGCGAAAGCCGTGATGATTGAACAGCGCCTTCACGATCGCCTGGCAATCGTCGAAATTGCCTTCGATCGCGAGCGCATGCACGTTGCCTGCGCCCGACGTCGTCATCATCCGGCGCTGCACGTCGGAGATGCGCCCATGCGGGAACAGCACGATCAAATCGACATTGTCGAGACCCGCAAACGCATCGACCGCGGCGCCTCCGGTATCCCCTGATGTTGCGACCACGATGGTGGTGCGCTGCTTGCGCGCGGCCAGCACATGTTCCATCAGCCGCGAGATCAACTGCATCGCGACGTCCTTGAACGCCAGAGTCGGACCGTGGAACAGCTCCAGCACGAATTGATTGGGCCCGATTTGATCGAGCGGCACTACCGCGGGATGGCGGAATGTGGCGTAGGCTTCATTGGCCATGCGGCCGAGATCGGCGTCGGAAATCTCGCCGGCGACGAACGGCCTGATGACCTCGACGGCGACTTCCCAATAGGGCCGCCCGAAAAATCCGGCGATGGTGTCATGCGAGAGCTGCGGCCAGACTTCCGGCACATAGAGACCGCCGTCGCGGGCGAGCCCCGTCAGCATCACATCGCAGAAACCCAGCGTGGGGGCTTCGCCTCTGGTCGAAATATACCGCGTCAATTCACCCTCCAAAGGCCGGCCGGTACGCCAAGCCTTTGATACTGATATGTTATTTGCGTTCGACGATCGCGAAGCGCAGGGCACCATAGAGCGTTTTGGGGCGAAGTGGAAATACCGGATTGGACGGGAACGGGTGGAGTTTGAGCCGCCCTCCTTGTCGTCCCCGCCTGGTGCGCAATTGCGCACCGGAGCCGGGATCCAGTACGCCGCGGCCTATCGGTTCAATCATGATCGTCTCTGGAATACCGGGTCGCCCGGTCAAGCGGGCGATGACAGCGGAGATTATTCTCGCGGCGCTGATCCCCCGAAGTTCTGCAATCAACCTTGCCCTCTCGAAAACAGAGGGCGCCGGGACAGACAGCACACCCAAATCAGTGAGCGAGTGATTTTGCCGTCGGGTTGATTTTGCCGCCGCGGCGAGAATTACGCGGCGCGAACGGTCTCGAGGAACCTGTCGACCTCGAGCTTGAGGCGTTTGCTGTCGTTCGACAGCGATTGGGCGGCGGATAACAGCTGCGACGACGCCGCTCCGGTCTCGCTGGCGCCACGCTGAACGTCTGAAATGTTCGACGAGACCTGCTGCGTGCCGTGCGCGGCCTGCTGCACGTTTCGGGATATTTCGACGGTCGCCGCACCCTGTTCCTCGACCGCCGCGGCGATCGCCGACGACACTTCCGACAGCCGCTCGATGGTGCCGCTGATCTGGGTGATCGCACCGACCGATTCCTGCGTCGCCGCCTGGATACCCGCGATTTGCTGCCCGATCTCGCCGGTCGCCTTGGCGGTTTGCTCCGCCAGCGCCTTGACCTCGGAGGCCACGACCGCGAAACCGCGGCCGGCCTCTCCGGCGCGCGCGGCCTCGATGGTGGCATTGAGCGCCAGCAGATTGGTCTGGCCCGCGATCGCATTGATCAGTTCGACGACGTCGCCGATCCGGGTCGCAGCCTTGGACAGTTCGCTCACCCGCTCGGTCGTGGTCCGTGCCTGATCGACCGCCTCGTTGGCCATCCGGGCGGACGCCTGCACCTGGCGGCTGATCTCGTTCACCGAGGAAGAAAGTTCTTCGGCGGCCGAAGCCACCGACTGCACGTTGGTCGACGCCACTTCCGAGGCCCCGGCCACGACGGTGGCCAGCTCCCGGCCGCGCTCGGCGGTGCCGGTCAGCGCGCCGGCCGACGATTCGACGTCGCCTGACGTTGACGACACGGCCTTGACGATTTCGCCGACCACGGCTTCGAACGAGTCGGCGATCCGCCGCATGTCGGCCTTGCGCTGCTCGGCGAGGAAACCGTCCTGCTCGGTTTTCGCCTCGACTTCGCGGCGCGCCTTTTGCTCGGCCAGCACCTTGAAGGTCTCGACGGCGCGGGCGACATGACCGACTTCATCCTTGCGACGCAGGCCGGGCAGCACGACTTCGAAGTTGCCGTCAGCGAGTTCCAGCATCGACTTCGCCAGCGCGTTGATCGGCTTGCTCAGCGAGTAGGCGAATCCGACGGCGAGCAGCAGGCCCAACAACAATCCGGCGCCGGTCGCAGCGATCATCATTGTCCGCGACGATGCGACGAGCGCTTCGGCCTCGTTGCGAAATTCAAATCCATAGGCGGCCGCGACTTCGACGAGGTCATCGATGGCGGCGACGGCCTGATCGCCAAGCTTGCTCACCTGAAAGGTGGCCGGCAATTCGGTGAGACCGTCTGGCGCGGGCTTTAGAATCTTCAGCGCGGCGCCAGACCAGTCACGGACTTTCGCTTCGGCTTTTTCGCGAATGGGATTGACATTGGCGGCCTGAATACGATCGCGGACAATGCCGATATCCTCGAACAATCCCTTCATCACGGCTTCGAACTTGGCGGCGGACTCCTTGGTCGCGCCAACGGTCTGGCCCTGTTGCAGGATGAGGCGCGCTTCGTTCAGCGACGCATGCGCGGAGCGGGCATGGTTGATACCCATCAGCGGGCCGTCATACAGACGAACCACCAGGTCACCCGACGAGGTGATGCCGTGAATACCGTAACCGGCCAATCCGCAGGCCAGCGCCAGCATGACGCTCAGAACGGCCAGAATCCTCAGACGGATCGACATGGTGATTTCTCCGAAGGGCTGATCAATCGACCACTTTGACGGTCATCTTCATGCGTGGATGGATCGCGCAGATGACCGTCACGTCGCCGACTTCCTTGAAGGTGACATCGGTCGAGCTGCCGGGCGCCTGGGATCCGAGATTGAACTCGTTGCCCTTGGCCGTGGAAAGGATGTTGTGCGGAACGGTGTCGTCGTTGAGGAAGGTGACCGCTTCGCCCTTCTTGACGGTGATGCCATCCGGTCCAAAAACGCGCCCCTGCTGATGGACGACTTGTGTCGCGGCGAGCGCGCCGGTCGACAGGCCGCCGACAACGACGAGAGCAAGCAGGGTTGATGTACGTATCATATCGATATCCTCGTGCTTAGCGCGGCAAAACCGGCGCGGCGGTTGGCGTGAGATTGCTGGTCAGGGTTTTCAGAAACACGACGAGGTCGGTCTTTTCCTGGGCCGACAGATGCAGCGGCTGCATCAGGTCGGAGCGGCTGGGGCGGTCGACGCCGCCGCTATCGTAATGATCGACGACCTGTTCGAGGGTGGCCAGCGAGCCGTCATGCATGAACGGCGACCGGCGCGTGATCTCGCGCAGTCCCGGCGTCTTGAAGGCATGCTGCATCTTGATGACGCCGGGCAGATATTCACCGCGACCGACATCCTTGCTGGGAAGACCGATGTCCTGAAAACCTTCGTTGGTGAAATTCCAGCCTTCGTGACAGGACGAGCACATCGCCTTGCCGTTGAAAACCGCAAAACCGCGCTTGGCTTCTTCGGATATCGCCTTCTCGTCGCCCTCGACCCAGGCATCAAACGGCGCGCGCTCGGATACGATGGTGCGCTCGTAGGTGGCGACGGCCTTGCCCAGCGTCTTCGGGGACATGCCCTCTTGCGGAAACACGCTGGTGAACAGCGGCTTGTACTCCGGAATCGATTCGAGACGGGCCATCAGTTGTTCGAGCGGCATGTTCATTTCGCCCGGCGACTGGATCGGGCCGAGCGCCTGCTCCTCGAGATTCGGCAACCGGCCATCCCACATGAAAATCGCGCCCCATGCCGCGTTGACGACGGTCGGCGAGTGGCGGCCGAGCTTGTTCATGCCGTGCCCGACGCCGACCGCAAGCCCGTCGCCCCAGCCGAGACTGGGGCTGTGGCAGCTTGCGCAGGACTGCGCGGAGGAGACCGAAAGCCTGGTGTCGAAATAGAGCTTCTTGCCGAGCGCGGCTTTCTCGGGCGTGTAGGGATTTTCCTTCGGGAACGGAATCGTCGCGGGCCGCGCATAGAGTTTCTTCAGCGCATCGGTGCCGGGCGCGGCCTGAGTCTGGATCGCAACCGTCCGGGTTTCTCCAACGGAGGCCGCGCCAAAGCCGAGACGCGCAAAACCGAAAAAGGAAATACCGACCGCCGCTGCCGCCAGCGCGATCGACGATGTTCGACCAACATTTCCCAGCGGCATAGCCACTCCCCCAGAAGCTCAGTGCGTGGCCGCCAAAAAAATTACGCGGCAATTTCGAACTACTGATATGCACTAGGCACTGCGTTGTTTTAAGGAAGCATTGACCTTTCTCGTTGGCGGTGGCGGTAGAAATACGTAGGGCGGCGTTTCTACAACCGAGCGCAAAGCGGCAACCCGAGATTTTGCAAAATGCAAGCGAGGTTACGGGGGTTGCGGCAAACAGCGGACTGAACGCGCTACTTCGAATGGTCCCTTGTCGCAGGCCCTTCGCCGAGCGCGCGCAAGGCAATGAGTCCTTCGCGATAGGTCGGATAGCGCAAGGTGACGCCGAGTTCTTCGCGAATGAGCGCATTCCGAATCCGCCGGGATTCGCTGTAGAAGCTGCGCGCCATCGGTGAAAGCTGCGCGGACTCGAAGGGGATTTCGGGCGGCGGCTCGACGCCGCAAAGTTTTGCCGCGAACGCGACGACATCCTGCGGCGGCGCCGCCTCGTTGTCGGTGACGTTATAGATACCGCCGGGCCGCGGACGCGCCAGCGACGCCTCGATCACGGCGGCGATGTCAGCGACATGGATGCGGTTGAAGATCTGGCCGGGCTTGACGATGCGGCGCGCCGTTCCCGCTGCGAGTTGTGCGAGCTGGTTGCGGCCGGGTCCATAGATTCCGGACAGCCTGAAAATATGCACGGCGATATTGCTGGCCGCACCGAGAGGCGAGCCAGTCCTGCTCCGCAGTCACCCTGTTCTGCGAACGCATCTGCCCGGCATCGAGCGGCGTTGTTTCATCAACCCAGCCGCCGGCACGATCGCCATAGACGCCGACGGTGGACAGATACCCCATCCAGCGCAGTTTCGGCGCGGCTGCGATCCGCGCGGCAAAGGAAGCAAGCACGGGATCACCGGATTCGCCCGGAGGGATCGAAACCAGAATGGCCTCGCTGGCCGCGATATCCTCGGCAAGCGCCTCATCGGCATGGTCAGGCGAAAACACCCTCGCCGAGATCCCCACCTGCGCCAACCCTTCGGCCTTGGCGCGGCTACGGACGGTCGCGGTCACACGCGCACTGAGAGTTGCAAGCGCTGCGCGATATGCAGCGCGGAGAAGCCAAAGCCGAACACGAGGAGATTCATGCGCGCACGATAGTCTGACATCGACGACCATGCCATCCCGTGGTGGCCACGACCTGAAGCCTTGCCCCGCCGCGAAACGTGCCTATGGTGACAAGAAAAAGCGACATCAGGGAGGCTGACATGAACAGGCTATGGGCCGCGGCCGCGGCACTGCTGATCTCGGCCGGCATCAACGGCGCGGCGGCCCAGGATTATCCCGTGCGAACGGTCACCGTGATCGTGCCCTTCGCGGCCGGCGGTCCGGCCGATATCACGGCGCGGATCGTCGCAGATATTTTCTCGCGTCATCTCGGCCAGAAATTCGTGGTGGAAAATGTCGTCGGCGCCGGAGGCACCATTGGCACGCTGCGTGCCGCGCGTGCCCCCGCCGACGGCTACACCATCCTGTCCGGTCACGTCGGCACCAATGCGCTGGCCGCGGCGTTCTATCCGAACCTCGGCTACGATCCGTTGAAAGACTTCGAGCCGATCGGACTCTCCGCCGAATATCCGGAACTGCTGGTGGTGCGAAAGGAATTTCCGGCCAACAATTTGAAGGAATTCGTCGCCTATGCCAAAGCCAACGAAGGCAAGCTCAATGTCGGACATGCCGGCCTGGGCTCGGTGTCCTATATCGGCTGCCTGCTGCTCAACACCGCCATCGGTATCAAGCCGGCGATGGTGCCGTTCACCGGCACGGCGCCGGTGTTGAACGCGATGCTTGGCGGCGAGATCGATTATGAATGCGATCCGGTGCTGGGCACGCTCGAACACGTCCGCGCCGGCACGGTCAAGGCGCTGGCCGTCGCGGCCAAAAAACGCAGCCCGTTATTGCCTGATGTGCCGACGTCCTACGAGCAGGGTCTGCCGGAGTTCGACTGCTCGCCTTTCTATGGCGTGTTCGCGCCATCAGGCACGCCGAAGGCGATCGTGGAGAAGCTGGCGGAGGCGCTCAACAAGGGCCTCAACGAGGAAGCCGTGCAAAAGCGGCTGGCTGAACTCGGCTCCGATATTGTCGAGCCCAACCGCAGGGGACCGAAAGCGCTGGGTGATCTCATCAGCAGCGAGACCACGCGGCTGATGCCGATCCTGAAAGCGGCCGCGGCGAAGTAGGCCAATTCCTCACCATGCGTAGCGGAAGAGGACGACGCCCTTGCCGGCTGAGGGACCGGTGACATTCGGGAACTCGCCTTCAAAAATGGTCGCAGCCAGCCAGCCGTTCGGCCATTTCATTTCGGCCGATGCCATGGTATTCGGCGCTGCTACGCGTTTAGGCACATTTTCGAGACCTGTCCCGGGACTAAGTGATGACAGTTGCGGTAGAGGAAATGGTGCTGCGGTTTTCCGGTTTTGAGCTCGATCAGGGGCGCGCTGAACTGCGCGGCCCGGATGGCGCGTCGGTGAAGCTCCGGCCCAAAACCTTCGAGATGCTGCGGTTGTTTGCCGCCAGCCCGGGGCGCGTGCTCAGCAAGCAGCAATTGATGGAAGCGGTCTGGCCGAATGTGCACGTCGGCGAGGACAACCTGTTTCAATGCATCCGGGAAATCCGGGCAGCGCTTGGCGACGACAAGCGCCAGATGGTCAAGCTGGTGTCGGGCCGCGGCTATCTATTCCAGGCCGAGGTGACCGATACTGCCGCGCCGAATACGCCAGAACAAATCGCACCCACGCTCGCGCCCGCCGAACCCGGCGCGAATGTGCCAGCCGAAGCAGACATCGAACACGCCCGGCGCCGGCTCGAATTCAATCTGCGACGCCGCGCCGTGCTCGCCGCCGCGACGGCGCTCGCGCTCGTGGGAATTGCCGTCGTCGCTCTGGCGCTGCAGCCCGGTCTCATTTTTGCGCGCGGACCGACGACGATCGCGGTAACGCCAATCACCGACGCGGGCAGTGGCGATCCGCTCGCCGCGCAGATGGCATCGAATGTAAGCGGCCGTCTCGCTGATGGCCTCGCCAAGATCGAGAACATCCGCGTCCTGGTTCCGGAAGCGGGCAAGGAGCCCTCGAAGACGCCGGCCGATCTCGTGGTGAGCGCCGAACTGCAGAAGATCGAGCAGGTGTGGACGCTACGCGCGCGCATGACGGAGACCCGGACGGACGAGGTCAAATGGACCGCTTCGTTTTCGGTCGATCCCGCGGAAAACCCGGACGTCCAGTTGCAGCAGTCGCGCCTTGCCGCGGGCATCGGGCATGCGCTGGCGCTGCGCATCAACGAGCTTCTTAATGCCGATCCGCGATCCGACGCGCTGGCCGGCAACGGCAAGGTCGTGATCGAACAGGCCACCGCTCACATCAATCACACCACGCAAGAACGTTTCCAGGCAGCGCAGGCCATGCTGGAAAAGGCGCTCGTCGACGACCCTGACAATGTCGACGTTCAGATGGCGCTGTCGGCGCTTCTGATGCGCGGCGTCCAGATGGTGTGGCTCGCTCCGGCCGAGCGCGAGGCGTCGGAGGCCAAGGCCCAGCATCTGCTGCTGCAGACGCTGCGCACCAGGCCCAATTACATTCCGGCGCACGAAGCCTATTGCCGCTTCCTCAACGCCACCAATCAGTTCCGCGAAAGTCTGGTGGCCTGCGCCAGAGCACTCAGCTTCGATCCGTGGAACGGGATCGCGCTGTACCACGTCGGCCTCGCCCAGATACAGACCGGACGGTTCGAGGACGCGCTGGCGACCTTCAAGCAGGCGGAGCGGTTCAATACCCCGCAGGTGTCGCGCTGGACCTGGCTGCTCGGCGCCGGCTGGGCCAATATGCTGATGGGCCGCGCCGAAGAGGCCGTGCCGTGCCTCCTGAAATCGATTGCGATCACCGCGGCTTCGGGGCGCTCGCATATGCTGCTGGCGGCGGCCTATCAGCAACTCGGCCGCTTCGACGAGGCCAAGGCGGCGATGGCCAAGGGCCGGGAATTGCGGCCCGGCTCGACCTATCAGAACGTCCCGACGCCGAAGAAGAATTCGAGCCCGGTGTACATCGAAGCCGCCGAGCGGATCATGCAGTCGATGGTGGCAGCGGGTCTGCCCTTGAGCTGACCGGCCGGAGGCGGGCCCGATCCGTCTTCCCTAATGACTTGAGCGATAATCGGCGCGCACCGGCGCTTTGCCCGACGGCGGCACGTCGAGGCGCACGACGGCGCCTTCGAGTTGCGGGCTCACCGCCGGATACAGCTTCATGACCAGCGGATCGTGGCCGGGAACGATGTGGCTTTCGTCCGGCGCCATCGCGATCAGTTTGTCAAAGCCTTCCAGCATCTCGCCGATGTGGAAGGCGGTCGTGAACGGGCGTTCGCTCGCCATGTTCTCGTAGAAATGACTGACGTCGGAAGCCAGCACCACCGGCCCGCGGCGGGTGTTGACGCGCACGAACTGCAGCCCGGCCGAATGGCCGCTGGCGGCGTGGATCGTGATACCGGGCGCGAGCTCGGCGTCGCCATTGTAGAACACGACGCGGCGGGCATAGTTCAGCCGCACGATGCCGCAGACATCCTCGACCTCGAACGAATGCGACAGCCGCGGATATTGCATGTAGCGACCGGTGGCATAGGCCAGTTCGCGCTCCTGCAGATGAAACCGCGCTTTCGGGAAGCGGTCGAAATTTCCGGCATGGTCGTAATGCAGATGGGTGAGGATGACATCCTCGACGTCGTTGGCATCGATGCCGAGCGCGCCCAGCGTCTCGATCGGCGAGCGCAGGAACGTGCGCTTGCGCTTCGCGGCGATCTCCGCATTGAAGCCGGTGTCGATGACGAAGGTGCGTCCCCCTCCCCGCGCCACCCAGACGAAGTAATCCATCGGCATCGGACCGTCATGTGGGTCGCCGCCGATGAAATGATCGCTGCGGCGCGCCTCGCGGGTCGCATAGCGGATGGCAAATAGCTCGTATTCCGGTGCGGCCATGATATCCCTGCCCTCGTTTCCCGCCGTGTTCTCTTCTGTCCGACGTCATTTTGCCGACACCGCGCGCAAAAGCGCACCCCGCCAACGGGATACCTGCTCCGCGCCACCTCCGGAAGCCGCCGAAAATGCTGTTTTCATGCCCGGGCGCGACCGATATACCTGCCCCCGAAACGCCTGCCCGGAACGACCGGCCACGCCAGCGCAAATCCCCGGAGAACACACGTGGTTGCCAGAATTCTGCAAAAACTCCCCGTCGGCGAACGCGTCGGTATTGCCTTTTCCGGGGGGCTGGACACCAGCGCTGCCGTGCACTGGATGCGCGCCAAGGGCGCTATTCCCTGCGCCTATACGGCCAATCTCGGCCAGCCTGATGAAACCGACTACGAGGATATTCCGCGCAAGGCCAAGGCCTACGGCGCCGAGACCGCGCGGCTGCTGGATTGCCGGACCCAACTCGTGGCCGAAGGCATTGCCGCGATCCAGTGCGGCGCGTTCCACATCTCGACCGCGGGCGCCACCTACTTCAACACCACGCCGCTCGGGCGCGCGGTGACCGGCACGGTGCTGGTGGCGGCGATGCGCGAAGACGGGGTCAACATCTGGGGCGACGGCAGCACCTACAAGGGCAACGACATCGAGCGCTTCTATCGTTACGGCCTGCTCACCAATCCGTCCTTGCGGATCTACAAGCCGTGGCTCGATCAGCAGTTCATCGACGAACTCGGCGGCCGCAAGGAGATGAGCGAGTACATGACGGCGGCCGGCTTCGAGTACAAGGCCAGCGCCGAGAAGGCGTATTCGACCGACAGCAACATCCTCGGCGCGACCCACGAAGCCAAGGATCTCGAATTTCTCAACGCCAGCGTTCACACCGTCAACCCGATCATGGGCGTGGCGTTCTGGAAGGCCGACGTCGCGGTCGCGTCCGAGACCGTGTCGGTGCGCTTCGAGGAAGGCCAGCCTGTGGCGCTGAACGGCGTGGTGTATTCCGACGCGCTGGCGCTGTTCACCGAAGCCAACAAGATCGGCGGCCGCCATGGTCTCGGCATGTGCGACCAGATCGAGAACCGGATCATCGAAGCCAAGAGCCGCGGCATCTACGAAGCGCCGGGCATGGCGCTGCTGCACATCGCCTACGAGCGTCTGGTGACCGGCATCCACAACGAGGACACCATCGAACAGTACCGCGGCAACGGACGGCGGATCGGCCGGCTGCTCTATCAGGGCCGCTGGTTCGATCCGCAGTGCCTGATGCTGCGCGAGACCGCGCATCGCTGGGTCGCGCGCGCCGTGACCGGCGAAGTGACGATCGAGCTTCGGCGCGGCAACGACTATTCGCTGCTCGACACCACGAGCCCGAACCTGACCTACCATCCCGATCGCCTGACGATGGAGAGCGGCGCCGGCTCGTTCACGCCGGCCGACCGCATCGGCCAGCTCACCATGCGCGACATGGACATTGCCGATACCCACGAGAAACTGGGGATCTACTCCAAGGTAGGCCTGCTGGGCCGCGGCTCGGACGGCGGCGTGCCGTTGCTGTCGAACCCATCCGAGAAGCCGAAGAAATGATCCGGAGCGTAAAGCCGCAACGCAGGACTTGATCGATGCTTCTGGCCATTGAGCAGGGAAACACCAACAGCCTGTTTGCGATTCACGACGGCGAGCACTGGATCGCCCAATGGCGATCGGCGACCGAGCCCAGCCGCACCGCCGATGAATACGTCGTGTGGCTGTCGCAGCTGATGGCGATGCACAAGCTCGAGCTCGGCCTGCTGAATGCCTGCGTGATCTCGAGTGTCGTGCCGCAGTCGATCTTCAACCTGCGAAACCTGTCGCGCCGCCATCTGCATGTCGAGCCGCTGATCATCGGCGAGAATACCGAGCTGGGCATCCAGGTGCGGACCAGCAAGCCCTCGGAGGTCGGATCGGACCGCCTCGTCAACGCGCTCGGCGCGCGCAAGCTCTATTCCGGGCCCTTGATCATTGTCGACAGCGGCACCGCCATCACGCTGGACGTGATCGGGAGCGATGGCGGCTTCGAGGGAGGCGTGATCGCGCCGGGCGTCCATCTGTCGATGGAGGCCCTGCATGCGGCCGCCGCGAAACTTCCGAGGATTGCGCTGCAAATGCCGCGACGGGTGGTCGGCGACGACACCGTCAGCGCCATGCAGTCCGGCATTTTCTGGGGTCACGTCGCGCTCATCGAGGGAATGATTGCCCGCATCAAGGCCGAGCGGAACGAGGCCATGACGGTCGTCGCCACCGGCGGTGTCGCATCATTGTTCCACGGCGCCACCAAGGCGATCGACCACTTCGATCCCGACCTGACGATACGCGGCCTGCTGGAAGTATACCGGCGCAATGCAGCGATCGCGCATCAGGTTCACGGCCTCGGCGGGGATCACATTTCTTAGCCGGTTTGCTCCAAACCGGCTTGCAACAACCTTTGGCCGGCAACATCCTCCCGCCCGATCACATGGCCGCAGAAGAATTCTCGATCCGGTCAGCATGAATGTGGAGCCGGCGTCGACAGCATGTATCGAGTTCGACAGCATGTATCGAAATGGCGCGCCCGAAGAGATTCGAACTCCTGACCCCTAGATTCGTAGTCTAGTGCTCTATCCAGCTGAGCTACGGGCGCGTTTTTCGCCAGGCATTTGGGCTGAAAGCCCGGATGCATCCGATAAGGCTCGGAAACCTCGCGAAGAGGGCCTTAGCTACCCGCTCCGGCCCCAATTGGCAAGCGCTGGAACGCACGATCTGTCCAGCCATTTGCGATGGTAAACCGGCACAGATCGCCGCAAAACGCGGCCAATTCAGCGCAAATTACGCCCTTGCCCGCTCGTTGCGAACGCTCTGCAGTTCCACCGGGCGGTCCGGGATCGAAATCCGGAAGGTGGCGCCGATGGTGCCCTCGACCAGATGGATGTCGCCGCCATGGGCGCGGACCAGTTCGGCGGCAATCGCCAGGCCGAGCCCGCTGCCGCCGGGGCGACCGGAGCTCTGGAACGCCTCGAACAGATGCTCGCGCGCCCTGGCCGGCACGCCGGGGCCGGTGTCGGAAACCTCTATGATCGCGACCGAGCCTTCGCGGCGGCCGGTGATGCGAATCTGAAAGGTCGCCGCCTCGCCCTTGGGGCGGCTTTCCAGCGCCTGCGAAGCGTTGCGCACCAGGTTGAGCAGCACGCGAAACAACTGGTCCGGATCGGCGTCGATCGAGAGCCCGCGCTCGATCGCGCTGATCCAGGCGATCGAAGCGTCGGCCGCGAGCCCTGCGGATTCGCGCACCTCCAGCACCACAGGCTCGACCAGGATCATGCGGCGGTCGGGCGCGGCTTCCTGCACGCGACCGTAAGAGAGGGTCGACTGGCAGAAATCGATCGCGCGCTCCAGCGAGCGCATCAGTTTTGGCGCAAAGCGCTGCACCCGCGGATCGGGCACGCTGGACAGCTGATCCGACAGCAGTTGCGACGAGGCGAGAAGATTGCGCAGGTCGTGGTTGATCTTGGAGACGGCCAGGCCCAGCGCGGCGAGCCGACTCTTCTGATGCAGCATCGAAACGAGGTCGCGCTGCATGTCGGACAATTCGCGCTCGGCGACGCCGATCTCGTCGCCGCGCCGCGTCGGCACGATGATCCGCGCCGCGCTTTCCGGGTTTTCGTGGAAGCCGACCAGGTTCGCGGTCAGCCGCCGCATCGGCCGCACGAACAGGTAATGCAAGGCCAGATAGACCAGGCCTGCGGTCAGCATCGCGATGATCAGGGAGACCACCAGCAGATTGCGGGAGAAGCGATACATCGCCTGCCGCAGCGGCAGTTCGTCGATCACGACCTCGATGAATTGCGCGCCGCCGGGCGCAGGGCCGACGACGCGGATGGTCTGGTTGCCGCGCTCCAGCATGGTCTCGAAGGTATCAACGATCGCGGACCATGCCGTCATGGTCCGCATGTCGATGTCATGGTCGATCGCTTCAGGAAGATCGGAACTGGCGAGCAGGCGGCGCTGCTGGCCCATCTTGATGGCGACCGCGCGTGCGCCGACGCTGTTCAGGATCTGCCGCGCCAGCGAATCCGGGACCATGCCCAAGGGAGCCGCATCCAGCACCAGCGCCGCGGTATTGGCCGCCGCAAGGCGATCGTTCAGCCGGTTCATCCGGAAGTTCGCGATCGCGGGGACGTAGATCATCAGGCCGGCGATCATGACCAGGGGAATGGTCAACAGCAGCAGCTTGCCGGACAGGCCGAGGCGACGCGGCGGATGGGGCCGTGGCGCTTCTTTTGTCGGCTGGTCGTCGGTTGCTGACACCAATGTCTGCCCTTGATATCCCTGTTTCGGGGCCCGGCCGGCGGCGAAGCCGGCCTCACCCCTTCACGGAACTAGCTGATTCCGAGGATGCGTTCTGCAACCCCAAGCGGTCAAATTACCGATCGCTCATGTTGGTCGGTTCCAGGAGCCGGCGGGCGCCGCCTTCCTGCCCCTAAAAACCCCGCGAAAACAGATATATTCGCCCCAATTACGCCAATTCAAAGAACCCCCATTGTGGCGTTGCGAAGCGTTGACGACAACGGGACGCTCCCGTATAAGCCGCGCCAACTGTCCGCGATGGCCCGGTTCTCCGGGGGCGGCTCATTTGGGGCCGTAAATGGCCTCGTTTCGGGCCGGCCAGCATCACCGGACTATCTCAATTCAACAGGCAAATTGCCCGGTCAGCGGAGAACTACCCGTGAAGCGGACTTATCAACCCAGTAAACTGGTGCGCAAGCGCCGTCACGGCTTCCGCGCCCGTCTCGCCACGACCGGCGGCCGCAAGGTTCTCGCCGCGCGCCGTGCACGTGGCCGCAAGCGTCTGAGCGCCTGAGCCGGATCTTCCGGAGATTTTATTATGGATCGGCTAAGGCAGCGGGCGGACTTCCTCGCCGTTGCCAATGGCGCACGGGCCAACGGCGCTGCCTTCGTGCTGCAAGGCCGCGCGCGCGACGATGACGGCCCGGCCCGGATCGGTTTCACGGTCACCAAGAAGAACGGCAATGCGCCCGAGCGCAATCGCATCCGGCGCAGGCTTCGCGAACTGGTGAAGCGGCTGGACGTCATATCCATGCGACCCCACCATGATTATGTGCTAGTCGGCCGCAGAGCCGCACTCACCCGCGATTTCGAAACCATGCTCGACGACCTTCGCTCGGCGCTGAACCGGCTCGACCGGCAACCTTCGCGAACCGGCGATGGCAGCCGTAAACCGAATTGAATGACGAGACCTTGAAACGATGACCGACAATCGCAACACCATCCTGGCCGTCATTCTGTCCGGCATCGTGCTGATCGCCTGGCAGTACTTCTACAACGTGCCGCAGATGGAAAAGCAGCGGGCGCAAACCCAGACCCAGGCCGAACTGGCCAAGCCGTCGCCGCAGGCAACCCCCGGCTCGACCACTCCGCAGGCGGGCTCAACCCCCTCCGCCAGTGCGCCGGGCAACACCCAGCCGGCCGCCGCCGTCGTCAGCCGCGACGCCGCGATATCAGCTACCCCGCGCGTCAAGATCGACACGCCGAGCCTGACCGGCAGCATCTCGCTGAAGGGCGCGCGCATCGACGATCTGTCGCTGGTGAAATTCCGCGATACCGTCGATCCGACCTCGCCCGCGATCGTGCTGTATTCGCCCTCGAACACCGCGAGCCCCTATTACGCCGAGTTCGGCTGGGTTCCTGCCTCCGGCTCGACCGCGCGCATTCCCGACCAGAACACGATGTGGGAACAGGACGGAACGGGCAGCCTGTCGGTTGGCCATCCGGTCACGCTGAAATATGACAACGGCGAGGGCCTCACGTTCCGCCGCACTATTGCGATCGACGACCGCTATCTCTTCACCCTCAAGGATGAAGTGACCAATGTCGGCTCCGCGCCGGTCACGCTGTATCCGTTCGCGCTGATCTCGCGCCACGGCACCCCGCAGGTCTCCGGCTACTACATCCTGCATGAAGGTCTGATCGGCTATCTCGGCGACGAACACCTGCAGGAATACGGCTACAAGAAAATCGACGACGCCAAGTCGGTCGCCTTCAACGTCACCGACGGCTGGCTCGGCATGACGGACAAGTATTGGGCGTCGGCGCTGTTGCCGGACACTGCCGCCAAGCTGCAGGCGCGCTACTCGTCCAACCTCGTAGGTACGGTCAGGCACTACCAGACCGACTATCTGCAGGACCCGCAGACGATCGCGATCGGCGGCACCGGCAGCGCCAATGCGCGGCTGTTCGCCGGCGCCAAGGAAGCCGGTGTCGTCGGCATCAACTTCCCGTTCGCCGGCCTCGGCGGCTACAACAAGGAGCTCGGGCTCAACCACTTCGATCTCCTGATCGACTGGGGCTGGTTCTACTTCATCACCAAGCCGATGTTCCTGGCGCTCGACTTCTTCTATCGCCTGATCGGAAACTTCGGCGTCGCCATTCTGCTGGTGACCGTGTTGGTAAAACTGCTGTTCTTCCCGCTCGCCAACAAGTCCTATGCCTCGATGGCGAAGATGAAGTCGGTGCAGCCGCAGCTCGCCGCGCTGAAGGAGCGTTATCCGGACGACCGGCAGAAGCAGCAGACCGAGATGATGGAGATCTACAAGAAGGAGAAGATCAACCCGATCGCCGGTTGCCTTCCCGTCGCCTTGCAGATCCCGGTGTTCTTCTCGCTCTACAAGGTGCTGTTCGTCACCATCGAAATGCGCCACGCGCCGTTCTACGGCTGGATCAAGGACCTCTCGGCGCCCGATCCGACCAACCTGTTCACGCTGTTCGGCCTGTTCAGCTACGATCCGACGCAACTGCCGCTGTTCGGTCATTACCTCGCGCTCGGCATCTGGCCGATCATCATGGGCATCACGATGTGGTTCCAGATGAAGCTGAACCCGACGCCGCCGGATCCGACCCAGCAGATGATCTTCGCCTGGATGCCGCTGATCTTCACCTTCATGCTGGCGGGCTTCCCGGCAGGTCTGGTGATCTACTGGGCCTGGAACAACACGCTGTCGGTGATGCAGCAGAGCTTCATCATGCGCAAGAACGGCGTGAAGGTGGAGTTGTTCGATAATATCAAGTCGACCTTCGCCAAGAAGGCGGTCGAGAAGACGTGACGTGCGATCCTCGTCCTTAGCGAGGCGCGATACCGATCTACGCACGTCCATGCCCGTCTTGTGCCGGGCATCCACGTGCTTTACGGTGCCCATCATCGAGACGACGTGATGGCCGGGACAAGCCCGGCCATGACGAGCGCAACGAAAGAAACCCCTTCGCATGACCACCGAAACCGATGCGAAGCTGATCGAACAGGGGCGAAAGTTGTTCGCCGGCGAATGGCAGTTCGTCTGGGCCTCGCCGTCGATCGAGACCCTGCCGCCGATGGCCAGCATGGAAGTGGCGTTTGCCGGCCGCTCCAATGTCGGCAAATCCAGCCTGATCAATGCGCTGACCGGCCGCAGCGCGCTGGCGCGTACCTCGCACACGCCGGGCCGCACCCAGGAACTGATCTTCTTCGAGGGCCCCGAAAATGCCGGGCTTCGCCTGGTCGACATGCCCGGCTACGGCTACGCCTCCGCGCCGAAGACCAAGGTCGCGTCCTGGACCAAGCTGATCCATCAATTCCTGCTCGGACGCGCCACCTTGGCGCGGGTCTATGTGCTGATCGACGCCCGCCACGGCATCAAGGACGTCGACCAGGACGTGCTGAAGACGCTGGATAAATCAGCGGTCAGCTATCAGGTGGTGATGACCAAGGCCGACCAGGTGAAGCCGGCTGAGCTCGAAAAGCACATCGAGGAAACCACGGCGGCGCTTGCCAAACATCCCGCCGCGTTTCCGGAAGTGCTGGTGACGTCGTCGAAGAACGGCGCCGGCATGCCCGAACTGCGCGCCGCGATGGTGCGCCTGTTGAGCGAGCGAAGCTGATGAACCGCGCCCCGCGTATCCTGATCGTCCTCGCCGCCATCATGGGCGCCGACGGCGTCATCCTGGCGGCCGCCTCCGCGCACGGCGCCGACGCCGCGCGGCTGGCATCGGCATCCTCGATGCTGCTGTTCCACGCCACGGCCGTGCTCGGCGCTGTCGTACTGGCCGAGCGCGGTATTATTCATGCGCGGCTCGGCCTGTTGTCGGCCGCAGGCTTCGTCATTGCGGCGTCGTTGTTCGCCGGCGACCTGACCTTGCGGCAGTATGCCGGCCATAGTCTGTTTCCGATGGCCGCGCCGACCGGTGGCACGCTGCTGATCGTGAGCTGGCTGGTGCTGGGCATCGCGGCAGCCTGGCCGAAGAGGGGTTGAATCTTTTTCCCTTCTCCCCTTGTGGGAGAAGGTGGATCGCGGGCGCGAAGCGGCAGCGAGCCGGATGAGGGGTCTCTTTCCGCGGCGAGAACCCCTCATCCGGCGCGGACTGCGTCCCCGCCACCTCCTCCCGCAAGGGGAGAAGGAAGAAAGCCCCACTTTGCGCCTGCCCGGCAATCAGCTAGAACCCGGCCCGACATCTGGAATGGCGAGATCCGCTTCATGACCGACGTGCCAAATATCAGTCCCCTCGATCAGGCCCGCATCCTGTCGGAAGCGCTGCCGCACATGCAGCAATATGACGAGGAAACCATCGTCATTAAATATGGCGGCCACGCCATGGGTGCGGAAGAAACCGCAAAGGCCTTCGCCCGCGATATCGTGCTGCTGGAGCAGACCGCGATCAATCCGGTGGTCGTGCATGGCGGCGGTCCGCAGATCGCAACCATGCTGAAGCGGCTGGGGATCACGTCGGAATTCGCGGCGGGCCTGCGCATCACCGATGCCGCCACCATCGAGATCGTCGAGATGGTGCTGGCGGGCTCCGTCAACAAGCAGCTGGTCGGCTACATCAACGAAGCCGGCGGCAAGGCGGTCGGCCTCTCCGGCAAGGACGGCAACATGGTGAAGGCGTCGAAGACGACGCGCACCATGGTCGATCCGGATTCCAATATCGAAAAGGCGATCGATCTCGGCTTCGTCGGCGATCCCGACAAGGTCGACCTGACGCTGCTCAACCAGTTGATCGGCTACGAGCTGATTCCGGTGCTGGCGCCACTGGCAACCTCGCATGAGGGCCAGACGCTCAACGTCAACGCCGACACCTTCGCGGGCGCCGTGGCCGGCGCGCTGAAGGCCAAGCGGCTGTTGCTGTTGACGGACGTTCCCGGCGTGCTCGACAAGTCGAAGAAGCTGATTCCGGAACTGTCGATCAAGGACGCGCGCAAGCTGATCGCCGACGGCACCATTTCCGGCGGCATGATCCCCAAGGTCGAGACCTGCATCTATGCGCTCGAACAGGGTGTGCAGGGCGTCGTCATCATCGACGGCAAGACGCAGCACGCGGTCTTGCTCGAATTGTTCACCAATCAGGGCACCGGCACGCTGATCCACAAGTGACCCGCGCAAACTCCATGCCTGCGATGCAACCGCGCAGCTTCAGCGCCAGAGTGCGGCGGTATGGAAGGCGCACGATCCTGGCGCTGCCGGCGGCGGCGATCTCGCTGTTCGTCTCGGCAGCGCCTGCCTTCGCCGACCTGAAGCTCTGCAACCGCATGAGCTATGTGGTCGAGGCCGCGATCGGCATCGACGACAAGTCGGCGACCGCGACCCGCGGCTGGTTTCGCATTGATCCTGCGGCCTGCCGCGTGGTGCTGCAGGGCGCGCTGACTGCCGACCGCATCCTGTTGAACGCCCGCGCACTCGGCGTCTACGGCGCCTCGCCGATCCCGCAAAACGGCGGCGACACGCTGTGCATCGCGCCGGAAAATTTCGTCATCGCCGCGGCGCGCCAGTGCCGCCCCGGCCAGACCCCCGCGCCGTTTACCCAGATCACGCCGACGCCGACCGACGACGGTCATCTGGTCGCCTATCTCGCCGAGGATTCCGAGTATGACGATGAGCAGGCGCGGCTGGCCGGCATTCAGCGGCTGCTGGTGATCGCGGGCTATGACGCCGCTCCGATCGACGGCGTCGACGGGCCGAAGACGCAGGCGGCATTGGCGGCTTTTTTAAAGAGCCGTGGATTGTCGGCGGACATCGTGCCCTCGCAAAATTTCTTCACTACCATGGTCGAGGCGGTACAAACGCCCTCGTCCACCGGGCTGACCTGGTGCAACGATACCCCACACAAGATCATGGCTGCGGTTGCGACCGACGACGGCAAGGCCGTGACCAGCCGCGGCTGGTATCGGATCGATCCCGGCAAGTGCCTGCATCCCGATGTCACCGGCACGCCCAAACAGGTCTTCAGTTTTGCCGAAGCGGTCGATGCCGAAAACCGCACCGTCAAGATCAAGGACAAGCCGCTGAACTGGGGCGGTCCAAAAGAACTCTGCACCCGCGAGAGCAAGTTCGAATTCACAGAACAGGGCGACTGCGGCAGCCGCGGCCTTAGCCCGATCGGTTTTGCTCCCGTCGACATGTCCGGCGGCGGCAAGACATTACGATTTGCGCCGCCGTGATGGACGTCGCCTCGCACCTCCCGTCGTCATCACCCGCGAACGCGGGTGATCCAGTACTCACTGACGTCAAAGCAATGGCTATGCGCTCGAAGGCCGACACGGCGTACTGGATGCCCGCCTTCGCGGGCATGACGGTTGAGGGAATGATGAAAGTCCCCCCGCGCCTTCGGCCATGTCGACACCTGGGTGTTCGATCTCGACAACACGCTTTACCCGCATCACGTCAATCTGTGGCAGCAGGTCGATGCCCGCATCGGCGAGTTCATCAGCGCTTACCTGAAGATTTCGCCGGAAGAAGCCCGCGTGATCCAGAAGGACTACTACAAGCGTTACGGTACCAGCATGCGCGGCATGATGACCGTGCATGGCGTGCGCGCCGACGATTATCTCGCTTATGTGCACAAGATCGATCATTCGCCGCTGGAACCGAACCCGGCGATGGGAAAAGCGATCGCAAAACTTCCTGGCCGGAAGCTGATCCTGACCAACGGCTCGACCGACCATGCCGGCGCGGTTCTGGATCGTCTTGGCATCGGCCACCATTTCGAAGCCGTGTTCGATATCATCGCGGCCGATCTCGAGCCGAAGCCGGCGCTGCCGACCTACCAGAAATTCCTGCGCGTCCACGGCGTGGATCCTGCGAAGTCTGCAATGTTCGAGGACCTCGCCCGCAACCTCGTGGTGCCGCATGAGCTCGGCATGACCACGGTGCTGGTGGTGCCCGACGGCGCCAAAGAAGTAGTGCGCGAGGACTGGGAGCTGGAAGGCCGAGGTGAGGCTTACGTCGATCATGTCACGGATGATCTGACGGGGTTTTTGCAGCGGCTCGCGTAATTCACTGTCGTCCCTGCGAACGCAGGGACCCATACGCCGTGCAAGCTGAAGGAGCCATGATGTGCGATACCGTGAGCTGCAACTGAAGCCTGTGGTTATGGGCCCCTGCGTTCGCAGGGGCGACGGTGTAGCCTTGACTCTCCCCCGCCAAATCCCGAAAAAGCCCCCCGGGCTTCGCCCAAATACCCCTAGTCCTCGAGGAAATCCGATGTCCCTGTCCGCGCTTGAATCCACCGTCAACTCCGCGTTCGAAGCCCGCGACGGCGTCTCGACCGCGACCAAGGGTGAAGTTCGCGACGCCGTGGACCATTCGCTCGAACTGCTCGACAAGGGCGAGGTACGCGTCGCCGAGCGCGAGGCCAGCGGCAAGTGGAAAGTCAATCAGTGGCTGAAGAAGGCGGTGCTGCTGTCGTTCCGCCTCAACGACATGAGCCCGATTCCGGGCGGCCCCGGCAAGGCGTCGTGGTGGGACAAGGTGCCCTCGAAGTTCGAAGGCTGGGGCGAGAACCGTTTTCGCGATGCCGGCTTCCGCGCGGTGCCCGGCGCCATCGTGCGCCGCTCGGCTTTCATTGCGAAAAACGTCGTGCTGATGCCGTCCTTCGTCAATCTCGGCGCCTATGTCGATGAGAGCACCATGATCGACACCTGGTCGACCGTCGGCTCCTGCGCGCAGATCGGCAAGCGCGTGCATATTTCCGGCGGCGTCGGCATCGGCGGCGTGCTGGAGCCGCTGCAGGCCGAACCGGTGATTGTCGAGGACGATTGCTTCATCGGCGCACGCTCCGAAGTCGCCGAAGGTGTCATCGTGCGCAGGGGCGCGGTGCTGGCGATGGGCGTGTTTTTGGGCGCCTCGACCAAGATCGTCGACCGCGACACCGGCGAAACCTTCATCGGCGAAGTGCCGGAATATGCGGTTGTGGTTCCCGGCGTGTTGCCGGCGCGGCCGCTGAAGAACGGCCAGCCCGGCCCTTCGACCGCCTGCGCCGTCATCGTCAAGCGCGTCGACGAGCGCACCCGCGCCAAGACCAGCATTAACGAGCTGCTGCGGGACTAGGATTTTAGCCAAATCCGGCCTCGAAGAGGGCCGGATTTGCCCCGGTTCGAACCCGCCGGCTGCTGCCGCGACCAATGTAGCGGACCGCGGAAATGACTGCCGTCCGGAGGTCGAGCGATGGACTGGGTCTGGTATCTCTTCAGCTTCGAAGGCCGCATCAACCGCGCCAAATTGTGGCTCGCCGCGCTGATCATGATTTGCTGGATGATCTTTCTGGGCGCGCTGATAGCGGGTCTGTCCTTCCTGCTCGGCAATGGCCCCAAGGATGTCGGCTTCGGCATCGATTATGTTTTCAGGGTGTTCGATCCCGCCTTCTACCGCTCGCGGTCTCTAGCCGAGCTGCTGATTCTGCTGTTGGAAGTGGCGGTTTCCGTGCTGGTCCTGTGGGTTTATTTCGCGACCGCGGCCAAGCGCCTCCACGACCGGGACAAAAGCGCCTGGTGGGCCATCCCGCTGGTGACGGTCCCGGCCTTTTACAATGACATCGCCCGCTGGCTGCCCGACGATTCCTATCTCACCCTGATGATCAGCGCGCTGGCCTTCGTTCTCTGCATCTGGGGTTTCGTCGAACTTTATTTCCTGAAGGGCTCGCGCAAGACCAACCGGTTCGGCGCCAACCCGCTCGCGCCACCGGATACGCGGCCGCGCTGGGAGCAGATGAGCGAGCTCGAAATGGTACCGCACAAGGCTGGCCCGCCGCCGGTTTGGCGTGTTAAGCCGGGCTATGAATGACGCTGTTTCCATTACGCGCGACCTCGTCCGCTGCCCATCCGTTACCCCCGCCGATGCCGGCGCGCTGGGTGTCCTCGAAAACCTCCTGAAGACCGCCGGCTTCGAGCTGCACCGCGTCACCTTCAGCGAACCCGGCACCGAGGACGTCGACAACCTCTATGCGCGCATCGGCGATAGCGCGCCGCACATCACCTTTGCCGGCCATACCGACGTGGTGCCCGCCGGCGACGAGACGGCATGGAGCCACGGCGCGTTCTCAGGCGAGGTGAAGGACGGTTTTCTCTACGGCCGCGGCGCCGTCGACATGAAGGGCGGCATCGCCTGCAGCGTCGCGGCGGTGCTGCAATATCTCGCGGAAAATGGCGGCAAGCCCAAAGGGTCGATCTCGTTTTTGATCACCGGCGACGAGGAAGCAATTTCCGTCAACGGCACCATCAAACTGTTGAAGTGGGTCGCCGACCGCGGTGAGAAATTCGACCATTGCGTACTCGGCGAACCCTCCAACGTTGAAGTGCTCGGCGACTGCATCAAGGTCGGCCGTCGCGGTTCGCTGTCCGGCACGCTTTATGTCGACGGCGTGCAGGGCCACGTCGCCTATCCGCACCGCGCTGCCAATCCGGTGCCGGATATTTCGCGATTGATCGTTGCGATCTCCGACGAGCCGCTTGATCACGGCAGCGCCCAGTTCCAGGCTTCCAATCTCGAATTCACCTCGATCGATGTCGGCAACGCCGCCAGCAACGTGATTCCGGCGCAGGCGCGGGCGAAATTCAATATCCGCTTCAACGACAACCACACACAGGACAGCTTGCGCGCGCTGGTCGAGAAGCGGCTGGAAAAAGCCTGCGGCAACCGCATCCGCGCGCACATCAAGTGGGAGTACTCCAACTCCAACGTGTTCGTGACAAAGCCCGGCGCGTTCACCGATCTCGCCGTCAGCGCGATCGAGGAAGTCACCGGCCGCAAGCCGGAACTGTCAACCTCCGGCGGCACCTCGGACGCGCGTTTCATTTCGAGCTATTGCCCGGTGATCGAATTCGGCCTGGTCGGCCAGACCATGCATCAGGTCGATGAACGCACGCCGGTGTCGGATCTTGAAAAGCTCACGCGGATTTATCGCGGCGTGCTGGATAGGTATTTCGCTTGATCTGTCATCGTCCGCGAAGGCGGACGATCCAGTACGCCGTGACGTCTCGGTCATTTGCGGAAGCCGCGGAGTACTGGATACCCCGCCTTCGCGGGGTATGACGACCGTTAGTAATCCACCCGCACCAGATACAATCCCTCCGGCGGAGCGACGATGCCGCAGGCGGCGCGGTTGCGCGCGGCCAGGGCTGCAGAGAGATCGTCGGGGCTCCAGCGGCCTTCTCCGACCCAGACCAGTGAGCCCACCATCGAGCGCACCTGGCTGTGCAGGAACGAGCGCGCCGAGGTGACGATGCTCACTTGCATCGCCGTCCCTCATGACGTCGAGCTGGTCGAGTGTCTTCTCCGGCGACTTGGCCTGGCATTCGGTATCGCGAAACGTCGTGAAATCGTGCTTGCCGAGCAGCCGCTGCGCCGCGACATGCATCGCATCGGTATCGAGCTGGCGCGGTACCCGCCAGCTCCGCCCGATATCGACCGCGAGGTTGGCGCGGTGGTTGGTGATGCGATAGCGGTAGTGCCGCTTGATCGCGGAGAAACGCGCCTCGAAATCGTCGGGCACAATGTCGGCCGAGAGCACGCCGATCGGATGCGGGCGCAGATGCGCGTTCAGCCCATCGCGCAGCCGGCCCGGCGGAAACGGCTTCTGGATGTCGCAATGGGCGACCTGCCCCAGCGCATGCACGCCGGCATCGGTACGACCCGCGCCGTGGACGCGCACCTGCTCGCCGCAGATCGCTTTCACCGCCGTCTCCAGCGCGCCCTGCACCGTCGGCGCATTGTCCTGGATCTGCCAGCCGGAAAACGGCGTGCCGTCATATTCGATGGTGAGTTTGTAGCGGGGCATCAAGCGAGCCGCGCCGGCGGCTTTAGCGGCGTGCCGCGCAAGAAATCTACTGACTTCATCGGCGCCTTGCCGGCGCGCTGCAACTCGAGAATCCGGATCGCACCATCACCACAGGCAATCGTCAGGTTGTTATCGAGCACGTCGCCCGACGTGCCCTGTCCCTTCGCCGGCTCACAGCGCAGGACTTTCAGGCGCACCGGTTCTCCGTCGGTCGCGAGTTCGCACCACGCGCCCGGAAACGGCGACAGTCCGTGAATATGCCGCAGCACCTCGCGCGCGGGCTTGTTCCAGTCGATGCGCGACTCGGCCTTGTCGATCTTGGCGGCGTAGGTCACGCCGACCTCGCTTTGCTTGCTGAGCTGCAGCTTGCCGCGCTCCAGCGCGCCCATCGCACGCACCATCAGGTCGGCACCGAGCGGCGCCAGCGCGTCGTGCAGATCGGACGCGGTCATGGTGTCCGATATCGCCAGCCGCTCCGCCATCGCGACATCGCCGGTGTCGAGGCCGGCATCCATCTTCATCACCATCACGCCGCTCTCGGCGTCGCCTTCCATGATGGCGCGATTGATCGGCGCCGCGCCGCGCCAGCGCGGCAGCAGCGAACCGTGCAGGTTGAAGCAGCCGAGTTTTGGCGCATCGAGAATGGACTGCGGCAGGATCATGCCGTAAGCAACGACCACGGCCGCGTCGGCCTCATGCGCGCTAAATTCCGCGAACGCATCCGGCGTCTTCAACGTGTTCGGCGTCAACACGGGAATGCCGAGCCGCCGCGCTTCCTGTTCGACCGGCGTCGGCTGCAGCTTCATGCCGCGTCCGGCCGGTTTTGCCGCGCGGGTGTAGACCGCCACGACGTCATGGCCATGGGCAACCAGTTCCAGCAGCGTCGGCACCGCGAAATCGGGCGTGCCCATGAAGATGAGACGGAGAGGCATAGAGTCTGAGTGTCCTTGGAGCGGACATCAAGATAGCGACCGTCATCCCGGGCTAGTCCGCGGGCCTCCACGGATTTGGTAGGACAAGAAAGAATATCGCTGGTCTGCCGTGCCCCTTCGAGGCTCGTCGCCAAGAGGCGCCTTCGCACCTCAGGGTGACGGCGGCACCGAGCCCGACCTACTCGCCCGCGCGCTTCGCCGCCTTGGTAAACTTCTTCAGCACGCGATCGCGTTTCAGCTTTGACAGATAATCCACGAACAGCACGCCGTTGAGGTGGTCGATCTCGTGCTGGATGCAGGTCGCGAACAGGCCGTCGGCGTCTTCCTCATGCACCTTGCCGTCGAGATCGGTGAAGCGAATGCGGACTTGCGCCGGCCGCTCGACCTCTTCGTAATACTCGGGAATCGAGAGGCAACCTTCCTCGTAGACCGAGAGCTCTTCCGACGAGGAGATGATTTCCGGATTGATGAAGACGCGCGGTTTTGGCGTGGTCTCGCCATTCTCCTCGCGCTTGGCGAGGTCCATGGTGATCAGCCGCAGCGGTTGCGCGACCTGGATCGCCGCCAGCCCGATGCCGGGCGCGTCGTACATCGTCTCCAGCATGTCGTCGGCAAGCTTGCGGATTTCCGTCGTCACCTTCTCGACGGGCTTTGAGACGAGCCGCAACTGCTTGTCCGGCAGGATGATGATTTCTCTTAAGGCCATAACGCGCGATTTAAGCCGCCGGTTTGCCGGGGTCAATGCGCCGAGGAACCCATTAAGGCGGCCTTAACCATGATTTTTAAGGCGTTGTTAACCACGAATTTTTACCTGCCATTAACCATAAATGTTCCCTCTTCGTTCGCGCAGGCCACCGAATCGGGTTACAAGGCGGCATGAACGAGATTCTTTTCACCGTCGGCGACCTGCCGATTCGCATCAGTGATGCCCTGATCGGCTTCGGCGCGCTCGCGCTGGTGCTGCTGCTGACCATCGCCATTGTCATCGCCCGCTCGGGCCGCCGTGGCGCGGAACTGGCGATGGCGCAGGCCATCCGCGCCGACGAGCTGGAAGAACGCCTGAGCGAAATGTTGCAGGCGCAGAACCAGTCCACCGGCCGGGTCGATGCGATGGCGCAGGCGCTGGCCGGCCGCCAGGCCGAGATGGCGCGCTCGGTTAACGAGCGGCTGGATTCGGTCACCCACCGCGTCGGCCAGTCGATGGAAGCGACCACGCGCAACACCATGGACTCACTACGCGTGCTGCACGAGCGGCTCGGCATCATCGACAACGCACACAAAAATCTTACCGACCTGACATCTCAAGTCACCACGCTGCGCGACGTGCTCGCCAACAAGCAATCGCGCGGCGCTTTCGGTCAGGCGCGGATGGAAGCGATCGTCCAGGACGGCATGCCGCAGGGCTCCTACGCCTTCCAGCACACGCTTTCGACCGGCAAGCGGCCGGATTGCGTGGTGTTCCTGCCCGACCAGCGACCGCTCTGCATCGACGCAAAATTCCCGCTGGAGGCAATGACCGCGCTGCATGATGCGCGCACCGACGACGAAAAGAAATTCGCCACGCAGCGCCTGCGCAACGACGTCATGAAGCATGTCAGCGACATCGCCGAGAAATACCTGATCAACGGAGAGACCCAGGATACCGCGCTGATGTTCGTACCGTCGGAATCGGTCTATGCCGAAATCCACGACGGTTTCGACGACGTGATCCAGAAGGCCTACCGCGCCCGCGTGGTGCTGGTGTCGCCCTCGCTGCTGATGCTGGCGATCCAGGTGATGCAGCAGATCCTGAAAGACGCGCGGATGCGCGACGCCGCCGACCAGATCCGCACCGAAGTTCTTAATCTCGGCGACGACCTCGGCCGTTTGCGCGAGCGCGTGCTGAAACTGAAAAAACATTTTGACGACGTCAATGAAGACGTGCGGCAGGTTCTGATCTCCGCCGACAAGATCGAAAAGCGCGCCGGCCGGATCGAAGAACTCGATTTCAGCAAAACCGACGCGCCGGCCGATGCGCCGCGCGCGGTCGAACCACGCACGCCCGAGCTATTCCCGCTGCCGCGCAAGCTGCAGGCGGGGGAGTAGTGCGTTTCGCGCGGATACATGGACTAAGCTGTCGTCGCCCGGCTTGACCGGGCGACCCAGTATCCCAGAGACGCCAGATGGGAAAACGCAGCTACTACGTCTACATCCTCGCCAGCCGCATCGGCGGCACGCTCTACATCGGCGTAACCAATGACCTCATTCGTCGCGTCGGCGAACATCGCCTGGAATTGGTCAAGGGATTCACGCAGAAATACGAAATCCACAAGCTGGTCTATTTCGAGCAATTCGATGACATCGAAAATGCGATCAGCGCGAGAAGCGGCTGAAGAAGTGGAATAGAGCCTGGAAAGTCCGGCTGATCGAAGAACTCAATCCCAATTGGGATGATCTTTACCCCGGCATCGCGGGTCCTCCCTAGTTTGTCATACCCCGCGAAGGCGGGGTATCCAGTATTCCGAAGCGACCATTATTGATCTCAGGCTTCGCGGAATACTGGATCGTCCGCCTTCGCGGACGATGACAGCTTATTTGATGGCGGGTCATTTCTCGCCCGAATCTGCTAACACCCCTGCATGACCACTCCCGAAGCCGCTCCCCCGACATCGGCCACAGCCAAACCCGCCACCTCCTGGCGCGATAGTCTCGCCGTCTACCTGCAGCCGCGCGTGCTGATCGTGCTGCTGCTCGGCTTTTCCTCCGGGCTGCCGCTGGCGCTGTCGGGGTCGACGCTATTGGTGTGGATGCAAGAGTCCGGGGTCGATCTCGGCACCATCGGACTGTTCGCGCTGGTCGGCACGCCCTACACGCTGAAATTCCTGTGGGCGCCGCTGGTAGACGCGCTGCATGTGCCGCTGTTCACGCGCGCCTTCGGCCGCCGCCGCGGCTGGCTGGTGTTTTCGCAACTGCTCCTGATCATCGCGATCCTGCTGCTGGCGCTGACCGACCCTGCGCGTTCGCCGCTCTACGTCGCGCTCGGCGCGCTTTTTGTCGCGACCATGTCCTCGACCCAGGACATCGTGGTCGACGCATTTCGTGTCGAAAGCCTGCCGGAGAGCGAACAAGCCGCCGGCATGGCGTCTTATGTCGCGGCCTATCGCATCGGCATGCTGGTCTCGACCGCGGGCGCGCTGTTCATCGTCTCGGGTTTCGAAGGCACCGGCATCGCGCGCAGCTCGGCCTGGATGTGGGGCTATGTGGTGATGGCGGCGCTGGTCTTGATCGGCACCGTCACCGCACTGGCCGCGACCGAACCGGAACAGTCGGCGCGCGCGGACGCCGCGACCCACAGCGAGACCGCGTTCGCGCGCGTGCTGAAGGCGGCGACCGGCGCGTTCTCCGAGTTCCTGACCCGGCGTGACGCGCTGGCGGCGCTCGCCTTCGTGGTGCTGTTCAAATTCACCGACGCGTTTTCCGGCACCATGACCGCGCCGTTCGTGATCGATCTCGGCTTTACCCGCAACGACTATGCCGCCATCGTCAAGGGCGTCGGGCCTGGCCGCGACGTTGATCGGTGGTTTCGCCGGCGGCTTCGTGGCGCGACGCTATTCGCTGGCCGCCAGCCTGTGGATCGGCGGCGTGTTGCAGGCCGTTGCCAACCTGTCGTTCTCATGGCTGGCACTGGTCGGCGTCAATCAGTGGGCGCTGGCATTCGCGATCACGGCGGAGAATTTCACCAGCGCCATCGGCACCGTGATCTTCGTCGCCTATCTGTCGGCGCTGTGCCGCAACCCGCTGCACACCGCGACCCAGTACGCGCTGCTGACGGCGCTGGCCGCGGTCGGGCGGACTTATCTGTCATCCGGCGCGGGCTATGTGGCGAAGGCCACGGGATGGCCGCTGTTCTTTGCGATCTGCGTGGTGGTCGCAGTCCCGAGCCTGATCCTGCTGGCCTGGCTGCAGCGGCGCGGGCATTTTGCGGCGCTGGGACCGGTCAAGGTGTAAGCACCGCTTGTCGTTACTCGGCTTGACCGGGTGATCCAGTATTCCACTGCTGTCGAGATTTAATCGAGAGGCCGCGGCGTACTGGGTCGCCCGGTCAAGCCGGGCGATGACAGTCTTATTGTTTCAGCACGGTCCATTGCGGCACTGCGACGTCGCCGACATGCCAGGCGGTCTCGGAACAAAACAGCGCCACCGCCTTGACCGAGATCTTCTTGCCGAGCAGCGGCTTCAACTGCTTCTTCGCGGCGTCGGTCATCGTGAACAGATGAAACGTGGTGGCGCCCTTGTCGTAGTCGCAGAAGTCGTCATTCGCCGGCATCATGCGCGGCTCGCTGACGATCTGATAGGCCACGAGTTTGGTGCCGTTGGGATGGTGGGTAGTCACCAGCCGCAACGTTCCGGTCAGCGTGTCGCCTTCCTTGATCGGCTCAAGCGGCTGCGCCGTCGCCCCATCGAGAGCGCGGCCAATCCTGCGACGACGACCAGGCCAGCAAACCGCATTGCATCCCAGGTCATCTTTTTGACGCGTTTTCTTCGCGCGAAGCGATATCCACTTCGCTCGAAAACGCTATCAGTGCTTGGTCACCACGCTCCACTTGGTGACGACGGCTTCGCTCATCTGCCCGGCATCCTGCGCGCAGGCGACTTCGTCGACCTTCACCGAGATTTCCTTGCCGACGAAGCCCTTCAATTGCGCCGCCTGGGCGTCGCTGTTGGTGATGAGCTGGAACGTCTCCGGACCGGTTTCGAGATTGCAGAGCCCGTTCGGCGGCGGCAGGCGGCGCGGCTCGCTGGTGAGTTGAAAGGTATTGACCTTGGCGCCTCGTTTGCCGCCGCGGACCTTCATGGCGTTGAGTTCCCCGGACAGCACGTCGCCGGCGTTGATCAGCTTGCCCGGCTTCGACGCCGCGGGTTCGGCCTGCTGGGCCCGAACGCCGGGCGCGGCCAACACCGTGCTCATGATGACCGCACAGCCAAGGCGCTTGCCGAATCGTCGTTTCGTCATGTCGATCAGTTCCGTCTGTGATGGTTAGAACAGCGTTCGCTGCCGCATGGCTGCGGATAGCGTACCTTCATCGAGATAATCAAGCTCGCCGCCGACCGGCACGCCGTGGGCCAGCCGGGTCACACGCACATTGGCTTCCTGCAACAAATCCGTGATGTAGTGCGCGGTGGTCTGGCCGTCCACCGTGGCATTCAGCGCCAGAATGATCTCGCTGACCTGCGGATCATGCGCGCGCGCCACCAGCGCGTCGATCGTCAGATCCTGCGGGCCGACGCCGTCGAGCGGCGACAGCGTCGCGCCGAGCACGTGATAGCGGCCATTGGTCGCATTCGCCCGTTCCAGCGCCCACAAATCCGCGACATCGGCGACCACGACAATAATGGCGCCGTCGCGCCGCGGATCGGTGCACACCGTGCAGGGATTTTGGGTGTCGATATTGCCGCAGGTCTTGCAGACCTGAATCTTGTCGATCGCCACCTGCAGCGCACCGGCGAGCGGCGTCATCAGCGCCTCGCGCTTCTTGATCAGATGCAGCGCCGCGCGCCGCGCCGAGCGCGGACCAAGCCCGGGCAGCCGCGCCAACAGCTGGATCAGACGTTCGATTTCGGGGCCGGCAACCGCAGAGGCCATTTCAGGTGAGACCAGGCATTCGGTAAGGTCAGACCAAGGCCCGGCGGCAGACCGAGCCCGCCGGTCAGCGCCTGCATCTTTTCCTGCATCGCCGTCTTCCGCCTTGCGTCGCGCATCGTTGTGCGCGGTCACCAGCAGGTCCTCGAGAACTTCGCGTTCTTCGGCCTTCATCAGCGACGGGTCGATCTTGACGCCCTTCACTTCCATCTTCGCGGTCATGCGCACGGCAACCAGCCCGCCGCCGGAAATGCCCTCGACCTCGACATTGCCGAGCTCTTCCTGCATCGCCTGCATCTTGGATTGCAGCTGCGCCGCCTGTTTCATCATGCCGAGAAAATCAGCCATTCTTTCGTCCTCTGGGAATCTCGATCAATCGTCGTCGCTGTCGGAACTCTCGGCCGGGTCTTCCCCGGTAGCATCGGATTCCGGCGGCTCGGCGGCAAGCTTGCGCACCTCGACGACCTTGGCGCCGGGAAATCGCGCCAGCACCTCCTGCACGCGCGGATCGGCTTCCGCGGCGCGCGCGTGTTCGTTCTTCTTGACCTCGTTCTGCGCGCGCAACGTCGGCTGGCCGGCCTCGTTGGACACGATCACGGTCCAGCGCCGTCCGGTCCATTGTTCCAGCTTGCGCGAGAGATCGTTGACCAGCCCCCGCGGGGCGTTGCGCTCCAGCGCCACTTCCAGCCGCCCGTCCTCGATGCGGACCAGCCGCATGTCGGTTTCCAGCGCCGACTTGGTCATGATGTCGCGCTTCTCGCCGGCGAGCGCGACGAGTTGCGGAAAACTGGTGATCCGCAATGCGGGCGTTGCGTCCGCTTGCGGCGCAGGCGCCATCATCTGCGGCCGCGCGGACGCTTCCGCGCCGCTTCGGCGACGTCGGTGCGCGCATCGGGAGGAAGATATCGACGAAGCAGCTGCGGACGAAGAAGACGAAACGCTTGAGGCCGACGCCGAGCGCGACGACGCCGCGGAACTGGCAGCGGCCTGTGCCCCGCCGCCGTTCTGATCGAGCATCCTGATCGCTTCGTCCGGTGTCGGCAGGTCGGCGACATAGGCGATACGCACCAGCACCATTTCCGCGGCGGCCGCGGGCCGCGTCGCCGTCTGCACCTCGGTGATGCCCTTGAGCAGCATCTGCCACATCCGCGACAGCACCCGCATCGACAATTTCGCGGCAAATTCGCGGGCGCGAACGCGTTCGGTCTCGCCGAATGCGACATTGTCGGCGGTCGCCGGAACGATTTTTACCCGTGTGACGAAGTTGACGAACTCGGCGAGGTCGGACAGCACCACGACCGGATCGGCGCCGACGTCATACTGCGCGCGGAATTCGTTGAAGGCGGCGGCGATGTCGCCACGCGCCAGGGAATCGAAGAGGTCGATCACGCGGGTTCGGTCGGCAAGGCCCAGCATCTGCCGCACCGCATCGGCGCGCACCACGCCCGCGGCATGCGCGATTGCCTGGTCGAACAGCGACAGCGAGTCACGCACCGAACCTTCGGCGGCACGCGCGATAATGCCGAGCGCCTCGGGCTCGACCTCGACGCTTTCCTTGGTGGCGATGTTGGAAAGATGCCCCATCAGCACGTCGGCCTCGACCCGGCGCAAGTCAAAACGCTGACAGCGCGACAGCACCGTGACCGGAACTTTGCGGATTTCGGTGGTGGCGAACACGAACTTGGCGTGCTCCGGCGGTTCTTCCAGCGTCTTCAGGAAGGCGTTGAAGGCCGCCGTCGACAGCATGTGGACTTCGTCGATGATGTAGACCTTGTAGCGGGCGCTGGCTGGCGCATAGCGCACGCTGTCATTGATCTGGCGCACGTCGTCGACACCGGTATGGGAGGCGGCGTCCATTTCCAGCACGTCCATGTGCCGGCTCTCCATGATCGCCTTACAGTGCACGCCGAGATCCGGCATGTGGATGGTCGGCCCCTTTACCGAACCGTCCTGCTTTTCGTAGTTCAGCGCACGGGCGAGAATCCGCGCCGTGGTGGTTTTGCCGACCCCGCGCACCCCGGTCAGTATCCAGGCCTGCGGAATGCGCCCGGTTTCGAACGCATTCGAAACGGTGCGAACCATGGCCTCCTGGCCGATCAGGTCGTCGAAACTGGAGGGGCGATATTTGCGCGCCAGCACCCGATAAGGTTTTGCGGCGTCCGGCTGGCCGCCGAGCGCGAAACCGCCCTGATCGGCGCTATCGGAATTGTCGGGGGGAGCGCCAGCATCACTCATCGGTCGATCCGCAATTGATTGTCTCTCAAGGCCGGCTTGCGGAAAGGAGCGAGATCAAGCGCAAGGTACGGACTGGCCGCATCTTGGCGCAATTCGCTCGAAAAACAGGTAGGAGACTGACGAGCGACCCGATCCGGACCTCGTTAGGGCTGCTTCCTTCCGGACCTGACCCGGTTGGCGAGAGGCTCGTCCACCGCCAATCTCCCGGTCCTTATTTGGGGCCAAAAGGGCCGGAAAGCAAGCGGGGCTTTCCCTGTCATACCCCGCGAAAGCGGGGTATCCAGTACCCGGCGGCCCGTCAGTAATTGGCGCGGCCGCGGGGTACTGGATCATCCGCTTTCGCGGATGATGACGCCTTGATATGAAACGGTATGAGTGCCCCAAGAAGGCACTTAATAAGCCCGACATGCATCGGGTACGGGAACTCCTATGCCCTCTGACGCCTCTGACTGGTCGCTGCACTCCCAGCTCAAAAAGGACACCATCGATATCGGCGACCTGCCGTTGTGCCGGGTGCTGGTGATCAAGGATGCGCATTATCCCTGGCTGCTGCTGGTGCCGCGCCGGAACAATGCGGTCGAAATCATCGACCTCGACGAGGTCGGGCAGGCGCAGTTGATGACCGAAATTTCCCGGGTCGCGCGGGCCCTGAAAGAGGTCAGCGGATGCGACAAGCTCAATATCGCGGCGTTGGGCAATCTGGTGCCGCAACTCCATGTCCACGTCATTGCACGGCGGACCGGCGATGCCGCCTGGCCGCGTCCAGTCTGGGGCGTAATGCCGCCGCTGGCGCATGACGCCGAGGAAGTTCAGAATTTCATCAGCGCGCTTCGCCGCAAGATCTGGTTGGGTTGAATAATGTCAGCATTCGATAAGTATCCGCTCGGTAAGCCCGCCTTCGTCACCCACGTCCTCGATCGCGCCGCGCACCTGCGCACCAACGACGAAAAGCTTTTCGCAATGGAGAGCCAGCGCGACGCCCGCGCCTATGTGATCTACCGCGACTCGCTGGTGGTGAAGCAGGAGGCCGGCGGCCCGCGCATGCTGCTGGGCGTCGACGAGGCGATAAAACTCGGCGCCAATCCGGGCACGATTTTCCTGGGGCTTCGCGACGGCGCGCCGCTGTTCGGCATGGGCATCGCGCCCCAGGCGGCGGAAAAACTGACCGGCCGCGACGACGTTGCCGTCACCGAATTGCGCGGCATGGCGATGCAGGGCCTCGCTCCGGTCGAGCAACTCTCCGCCATTGCAATGGCCAAGTCGATGGTGAGCTGGCATCAGCGCCACGGCTTCTGCGCCAATTGCGGCGTTCGTACCGCGATGAAGGAGGGCGGCTGGAAGCGTGTATGCCCGAGCTGCAAGGCCGAGCATTTTCCACGCACCGATCCGGTCGTGATCATGCTGGTGACGCACGGCGACCGCTGCCTGCTCGGGCGGCAGAAGCAGTTCCTGCCGGGGATGTATTCCTGCCTTGCCGGATTCGTCGAGGCGGCCGAGACCATCGAGGACGCGGTCCGCCGCGAGATCTTCGAGGAAAGCGGAATCCGCTGCACCGACGTGAATTATTACATGACGCAGCCCTGGCCCTACCCGTCATCGCTGATGATCGGTTGCACCGCGCGTGCCACCACGGAAGACATCGTTGTCGACCGCGTGGAACTCGAGGACGCGCGCTGGTTCAGCCGCGCCGAAGCGACCCTGATGCACAAGCGTGAGCATCCGGACGGCCTGTTCGCCGCGCATCCGTTCGCGATCGCCCACCATTTGATCGGGCGCTGGCTGCATGAGGGAACCGTCGCCAGCGCATAGCGGGAACCGTCCGATGGCCCAGTCGATTAACTCCGGACCTAGGCTCCGGCACAGTGCGGAGCCGGCATGACGGATTCCCGGATGAACTTCCAAGCCAAAGCGCCCAAAATACCGCCACGCATCCTCTGCATCGGAATACCCGTCCGCGACCTGACGTTTCGCGTCAGCGGTGTGCCCGCGCGCGGCTCCAAGGAGAATGCGACCCATTTCGAGGAAATCTGCGGCGGCAACGCCCTCAACGCCGCGATCGGAATCGTGCGTCTCGGCGGCCGGGCCTCGATTTGCGGGCCGATGGGCGACGTCAAGGAAACCTCCGCGCGCTATATTTTCGACAACCTGGCGCATGAGGGCATCGACACCAGGCACATCGTGCACATGCCGGGTCTGGTGACGCCGATCTCGGCCATCATGATCGACCCGACCGGCGAGCGCACCATTGTTACGTATCGCGATCCGGAACTGTGGAAGGTGAGCCTGCCGCCTACCGAGACGCTGCTGGACGATTGCGACGCCATCCTCACCGAAAGCCGCTGCGCGGAATTCTGCACGGATCTCTGCGCCGAAGCCGTCCGGCGCGGCATCCCGGTCATCGTCGACGTCGATCGCGCGATGTCGCTGCGGGAGGGCCTGCTGAACGCATCCTCACATCTGGTGTTCTCAAGCGAGCCGCTGCAGGAGACCGCCGATATCGCCGACGACGCCAAGGCGCTGCACAAGATCGCCAAGCTGACCCCGTCGTTTCTGGCGGGGACGCGGGGCCCGCGGGGCACCATCTGGCTCGACGAGAACGGGTCGATCCAGGAGACGCCAGCCTTCCCGGTCCATACCGTGGATACGCTGGGCGCCGGCGACGTGTTCCATGGCGCCTTTGCGCTCGCGATTACCGAGAAACAGGAATTGCGGCAGGCGCTCCGATTCGCCTCTGCGGCAGCAGCCCTGAAATGCACCCGGTTCGGCGGAGCCTTCGCGGCCCCGCAACGTGCTGAAGTTGAAGCACTTTTGAGCCAGAGTCAGGGCGCCGATCGGGCCTCGACCGACCTATAGCGGGGCTTGCATGAGAAGAATTTTCTATATATGAGGTAGATAAACCTCGTCCATGGAACATTTTTCTCATGACCGACCTAGCCATTCAGCTCCCCGAAGCCAACCGCCGCCTCGATGCCATCGACCGCAAAATCCTGACCGTGCTGCAGGAGGACGCCTCGCTGTCGGTCGCCGAGATCGGCGACCGGGTCGGCCTGTCCTCGACGCCGTGCTGGAAGCGCATCCAGCGGCTGGAGGCCGATGGCGTCATCCTGCGCCGGGTCGCCCTGGTCGATCAGAACAAGATCGGGCTCGGTATTTCCGTGTTCGTCTCGGTCGAGAGTTCCGATCATTCCGAAGCCTGGCTGAAGACCTTCGCCGGCGCCGTCAGCGCCATGCCCGAGGTGATGGAATTCTACCGAATGGCCGGCGACGTCGATTACATGCTGCGCGTCGTGGTCGCCGATATGGCGAGCTATGACGTGTTCTACAAAAAGCTGATCAGCGCTGTGCCACTGAAGAACGTCACCTCGCGTTTTGCGATGGAGAAGATCAAGTCGGTCACCGCGCTGCCGGTGCCGGCGGCGTAAGGCGACCATCTCCCCAAAAAGCAATTTATTAACCCTTCCATTTACGGGCAATTAGCTTCGTCACGCTATTGTCGCGAAATGGAGCGGGAAAGAACCATCTCATCATCGCGGTGGCCCGCCTGGCTGAACGCTGCGGCGTTGCTGGTCGCGAGTTTTATCGCGATCGCGGCGCTGTCGCTGCAGGTCCGGCCCGGTTCCGAGGTCGTTGCCGTGGCTTTTCCGCCGTGGTGGAGCACGCAGGAAGTCTTGCTGGCTGCCGCATCTGCAAACGCCGCCATCGTCAGGATGACGGCACTGCCGGCGTTGCTGGTGGTACGTCCTGACGACCATGACGGATTGACGAGACTGCGCAGGGCCGGCGCATGGCTGACGATGGACCCACAGGCGATCGCCGCCTGTTTTGCGAAATAGAACGTTTTAAGCTTTGAAATTCAATTGGGGGACCGGGAATGACCGTCGAAAGCGATGATCTGGCAACCTTGCGGGAGACCACCAGCAAGACGCTGCTCGCGGTGTTGTGGCTGCACGTGCCGATCGCCGTCACCATCGGCATGATGCGCGGGACCGACTGGATCGTGCCCGGCGCCTTCATGATGGCAATGGCGCTGGCCGCGACGGTATCGTGGCGTGCGTCCGGCAACGGACTTTCGACCCGCCTGATCTTTGCCGTCGCCCTGATGGGCGGCGTGTCGGTGTTTGTCTATCAGTTCGCGGGGCACGCCTGGCAGATCGACATACACATGTACTTCTTTTCGGCACTCGCCTGTCTCGTCGCCTATTGCGATTATCGCCCGATCCTCGCCGGCACGGTGGCGGTCGCGCTGCATCATCTGGCGCTGAATTTCCTGGTGCCGGCCGCGGTCTATCCCGGCGGCGCCGACTTCGGCCGCGTCGTGCTTCACGCCGTCATTCTCCTGATCGAGGCCGGCATCCTGATCTGGCTCTCGCTGACGCTGTCGCAACTGTTCGAGACCGCCGCGGAGAAAACCGCAGAGGCCGAGGCAGCCAGCGCCGCCGCCGCCCGCTCCAATGTCGATCGCACTGAGGCCGACCGGCAGTCCAAGCAGGACCGCGACGCGGCTCGCCGCGAACTCGCGGCAGGCTTCGAGCGCAAGGTCGGCGGCATCGTCGAGGCGGTCGCGGTTGCCGCCAGCGAAATGCAGGGCCTGTCCTCCTCGATGAGCAGCAGCAACGCGGAAACCACGCGACAGACGGCAGCAGCCGCCGCCGCGTCGAGCCGGGCCTCGTCGAATGTCGAAACCGTGGCGTCGGCGACCGAAGAACTCACCGCGTCGATCAACAGCATCGCCCAGCAGGTGACGCGCTCGGCCGAAATCGCCAACAAGGCCGCCGCGGAAGCCCGCCGCACCAACACCGTCGTCGAAGGGCTGGCCGCCGGCACCCAGAAGATCGGCGAAGTGGTGACGCTGATTCAGAACATCGCCAGCCAGACCAACCTGCTGGCGCTGAACGCCACCATCGAGGCGGCGCGCGCCGGCGAGCACGGCCGCGGCTTTGCCGTCGTTGCCAGCGAGGTCAAGGCGCTGGCCAACCAGACCGCCAAAGCGACCGAGGAAATCTCGACTCAGATCCAGGATATCCAGAACGCTACGACTGAGGCCGTCAGCGCCATTCAGGCGATCGGGGGCACCATTTCCGAGATCGACGAGATCTCCAACGAAATCGCCGCCGCCGTCGACCAGCAGGGCGCCGCGACCCGGGAAATCGCCGGCAATGTGCAGCAGGCTGCCGATGGCACGCGGGAAGTCAACGACAACATCCTCAGCGTCGGCCGTGCTTCCGAAGAAGCCGGCCGGGCGACATCAAAACTACTCGATGCCGCCAATGGCCTGACGTCGCAGTCGGACCGGCTGAAGTCAGAGGTCGACAGCTTCCTGGGCTCGCTGCACGTGGCGTAGGCGTCACAACACGCACAACCTGTCGTCGCCCGGCTTGACCGGGCGATCCAGGATTCCAGAGCTGCCGAATCAAATCGAGAGGCCGCGGCGTACTGGATGCCCCGCATGCGCGGGGTATGACGACCGCAGGCGGGGCGAGGTAAAAACCTCAAATCTTCTGATTATATTCGCCGACTTCGGAATGCGTGCGCAGCACCGAATCCATCGCTTCGAACAGATCGCGCATCCGCGCTTCGCTGACCGGGCTTTCGACCACGACAACCAGTTCCGGCTTGTTCGACGAGGCCCGCACCAGACCCCAGCTTCCGTCCTCGACGGTGACGCGCACGCCGTTGACGGTGACGAGATCGCGGATGTTTTGTCCCGCGACTTTTCCGCCATTCTTCTGCAGCGATTCAAAATGCTTCACCACGGCATCGACGACGCCGTATTTGGTCTCGTCGGCGCAATGCGGCGACATCGTCGGTGACGACCAGGTTTTCGGCAGCGCATCTTTCAGGTCCGCCATCGACTTGCCGGGCGCGCGATCGAGCATCTCGCAGATCGCGATCGCCGAAACCAGGCCGTCGTCATAACCGCGGCCGTATGGCTTGTTGAAGAAGAAGTGCCCTGACTTTTCGAAGCCGGCCAGCGCGCCGAGTTCGTTGGTGCGGCGCTTCATGTAGGAATGGCCGGTCTTCCAGTAGGTGGTGTTGGCGCCCTGCTTTTGCAGCACCGGATCGGTCACGAACAATCCGGTCGACTTCACGTCGACCACGAATTGCGCGTTCTTGTGGATCGCCGACATGTCGCGCGCCAGCATCACGCCGACCTTGTCAGCAAAAATTTCCTCGCCGGTATTGTCGACCACGCCGCAGCGATCGCCGTCGCCATCGAAGCCGAGGCCGACATCGGCCTTGTGTTGCAGCACCGCGTCACGGATCGCGTGCAGCATCTCCATGTCTTCTGGATTCGGATTGTATTTCGGGAAGGTGAAGTCGAGCTCGGTATCGAGCGGGATCACCTCGCAGCCGATCGCTTCCATTACCTGCGGCGCAAACGCGCCGGCGGTGCCGTTGCCACAGGCGACCACGACTTTCAGCTTGCGCTTGAGTTTTGTACGGCCGGTGAGATCGGCAATGTAGCGCGCCGGGAAATTTTCATGGAATTGATAGGCGCCGCCGGGCTTGTTGGTGAATTCGGCATTGAGCACTATTTCCTTGAGCCGCGTCATCTCGTCGGGGCCAAACGTGAGCGGACGGTTGGCGCCCATCTTGACGCCGGTCCAGCCATTGTCGTTATGCGAGGCGGTCACCATCGCGACGCAGGGCACGTCGAGATCGAACTGCGCGAAATAGGCCATCGGTGTCACCGCAAGGCCGATGTCGTGCACCTTGCAGCCTGACGCCATCAGGCCCGACATCAGCGCGTATTTGATCGAGGCCGAGTAGCTGCGAAAATCGTGGCCGACGACGATCTCCTGCTTGACGCCGAGTTCCGCGATCAGCGCGCCGAGCCCCATGCCCAGCGCCTGAATGCCCATCAGGTTGATTTCCTGCTCGAACAGCCAGCGCGCGTCGTATTCGCGAAAACCGGTCGCCTTCACCATCGGGGCGGATTCGAAGGCATAGGTATTCGGAACCAGCACGGATTTCGGCTTCGGAAACATCAGACAGCCTTGTTGTAAAAAGAGAATAAGAACACCGCAGCCTTAGCCGATGCCTAGGCGCGGCGATAGGCGGGACCGGCGCCTTGTCACGGTTAATTGCGGCGGATTGGTAACCGGTAAACCTTACTGCTCCAGCACCATCTTGCCGTCGGCATATTCGAAGCGCTTCAGCTTCGACAGGAACGACAGGCCGAGCAGGTTTTCCGACAGCGCTTCATCCGGCAGCACCAGCGCATCGACGTCGCGCACCACGAGGCTGCCGAGTTCGATCACCGCGATCCGCGTGCGCGCCGCCCTGACCTTGCCGTTGGCGGTAGAGACGGTCGCGTTGTAGTCGCCGCGCGAGGGACGCAGGCCGAACCGCGCCGCAGTCTTCTCGTTCAGAGCCACCACCGACGCACCGGTGTCGACCATGAAATTGACGCGCTGCCCATCGATCCGGCCGTCGGTCTGGAAATGGCCGCGGGCGTCGCGTGGAATGCTGAGGCTGCGGCCGGACGCTTGCGCCACCGTCTCGGTGGAAGCCTGCGGTCGCGGAGCCGTGGTGGCGGAGGCCGCCGCCGGCGACATCTTGTCCGCCATCTGCGCCATGAAGGTGCCGAGGCCGATCAGGATGGCGGCAAGGATCATCAGGTTACGCATGACGCCACACACACTCGCTTCCGGGGCCGCGATATCACCACGGCAGCCGCCAAGCCGCGACTAACAGAGCCGGCCGGCGCCGCCATTTTGGCGAAAAGGATGAGCGAAACGTTAACGGCGGTTTCTAACCTCGCCCCGCTTGCGGGGAGAGGTCGCCGCGTTCTTCGCGCGGCGGGTGAGGGGGTACAGGTCTATCGACCTGCACCGGATTCGCGGAGAGACCCCTCACCCCACCCCTCTCCCCAAGAGCGGGGCGAGGGAGTCGACGACCGCGCACGATCCTCTTCACGTCCCGCGGGGCTTCACCCGCCGGGTCGGCAGCGCGCTGGCGGGATCTTCCGGCCAGGGATGCCGGGGATAGCGGCCGCGCAGGTCGGAGCGAACGGCGGCGTAGCTGCCGCGCCAGAAGCCTGGCAGGTCGCGCGTCACCTGCACCGGCCGCTGCGCCGGCGACAGCAATTCCAGCACCAGCGGCACCGCGCCCTTGGCAATGGAAGGATGGGTGTTGAGCCCGAACAGTTCCTGCAACCGGACCGCGATGGTCGGGCCCTGCTCGGCTTCATAATCGATCGCCAGCATGGTGCCGGTCGGCGCCTCGAAATGCGTCGGCGCTTCGCGCTCCAGCCGCGCGCGCAATTCCCATGGCAGCAGCCCCATCATGGCGTCCGAGAGATCGCCCGGTGAAAACTCCTTCAGCGAAATCTTGTCGTAGAGAACAGGCACCAGCCAGTTCTCGGATTAGGCCGCGAGCGCCGCGTCGGATAGATCAGGCCAGCTGTCGCCTTCCGCCTTGCGCAGGAACATGACGCGGTCACGCCACTGTTGCAGCGATTTCGACCATGGCAGTTTGTCGAACCCGGCAGCGATCAATCCCGCCGCGAAAACGCGTGCGGTCTCGGCCGATGGCGACAGCGCCATTGGGGACTCCGACAGCGTGATCGCATGCAGCGTCCGCTTGCGGCGCCCGCGCAACGCCATCGCGCCGCGATCGAACGAAATTTCCTCGGTGTTTTCGATCTGGCCGGCGAAGCGCAATTCGATGTCGGCCTGCGTGATCGTTGCGGCCAGCAGGATGCGCCCCTGCGCCGCGGTGCCGGTCAGTTCGCCGACCGCGATATAGGGCGCGCGCGCCAGTGACGAGGTCTGTTCGACGGCGGCGCCGCGACCGTTGGCAAGCACAAAGCTGCCGTTGCCGCGATTGCGCGCGACCCGGTCCGGAAAGGCAAACGCCAGCATGATGCCGGTGGAGGGCACGCTGTCTTCCGTTGGCGCTCCCTCGGTTGAAGCCACCTGCGAGGCCCAGCGTTGCGCCAGGCTGCGCGCGCTGCCGGCGCGCTGCGAGCGGTCGCGGCGGAACTGATCGAGCCTGACGTCAAGATCGACACTGTCGCCGCCAAGACCGCGCTCGGTCAGGATGGCCGCGATCTCGGCGGCCTCCTCGCCGGCGCCGAGCCGGTGCGAATCCACGATCATGCGCGCCAGCCGCGGCGGCAGCGCCAGCGCGCGCAGGCTCTGGCCTTCTGCGGTGATGCGACCATCAGCATCGAGCGCACCGAGTTCGCTGAGCAGGCTGCTCGCTTCCTTCAAGGCCGGCGCAGGAGGCGGGTCGAGAAACGCCAGCGAGTGGGGATCGCTGACGCCCCATTGCGCGAGATCGAGCACCAGCGATGAGAGGTCGGCCGAAAGAATCTCGGGCTGGGTGTAGGCCGCCAGCGACGCGGTCTGCGGTTCGTCCCACAGACGGTAACAAACGCCGGGCTCGGTGCGGCCGGCACGGCCGCGGCGCTGATCGACCGCGGCACGCGAGGCGCGCACCGTCTCCAGCCGTGTCAGGCCGATATCCGGCTCGTAGCGCGGCACCCGCGCCATGCCTGAATCGACGACGATGCGGACGCCCTCGATGGTCAGCGAGGTCTCGGCAATGGAAGTGGCCAGCACCACCTTGCGTTGGCCTTTCGGCGCCGGCGCGATGGCGCGGTCCTGCACGGCGGCATCGAGCGCGCCGAACAGCGGCACGATCTCGACGCTGGCATCATGAACCCGTTCAGAGAGGAAATTTTGCGTGCGGCGGATTTCGGCGGCACCCGGCAAAAAGGCCAGCACCGAGCCGGGATCGGCGCGCAACGCGGTTGCAATCGCATCCGCCATCTGCCGCTCCAGCGGCGCGTCAGCCTTGCGGCCGAGATAGCGCGTCTCGACCGGAAAGGCGCGGCCTTCACTCGCGACAACCGGCGCATCGCCCAGCAGTTTGGCGACCCGCGCACCGTCGAGCGTCGCCGACATCACCAGAATGCGCAGGTCCTCGCGCAAGCCGGTCTGCGCATCCCGCGCCAGCGCCAGGCCCATATCGGCATCGAGCGAGCGTTCGTGAAATTCGTCGAACAGCACGGCGGCGACGCCGTTCAACTCGGGATCGTCGAGAATCTCGGCGTGAAAAGATTCCCTCGGTGACGACCTCGATCCGGGTCGCGCGCGAAATCTTCGAGCCGAAGCGAACACGATAGCCGACGGTCTCGCCGGCGCGTTCGCCGAGCGTCTTCGCCATCCGCTCGGCACTGGCGCGCGCCGCGATCCGGCGCGGCTCCAGCATGATGATCTTCTTGCCCTTGAGCCAGGGCGCATCGAGCAGCGCCAGCGGCACCCGCGTGGTCTTGCCGGCGCCCGGCGGCGCGACCAGCACCGCGGCGTTATGCGCCGGTCAGCGTGCGCGCCGAGTTCGTCGAGCACGACGTCAATCGGAAGCGGCGTATCGAAAGTGCGAGGCAAGTTCTCGACCCGTCATCACCCGCCTTATGCGCAATTGCGCACCGGGGCGGGTGATCCAGTAAGCGCAGGCGTGACCGGTTACGGACACCGGGCGTACTGGATACCCCGCATCCGCGGGGTATGACAACTGTGGCTAAATCCCCGGCTCGACGCCCCGCCCGACGCTCTCGTAGACAAAACCCTGGGCCGCCATGTCGTCGGCGCGATAGATGTTGCGCAGGTCGACGACGACGGGCTGCGCCATCGCTCTCCTTTAGCCGGTCGAGGTCGAGCGCGCGAAACTGCACCCATTCGGTGACGATGACGAGCGCGTCGGCGCCGCGCACGCACTCATAGGCGTCTTCGCAATATTCGATATCTGGCAGTTCCTTGCGCGCCTGTTCCATGCCGACCGGATCGTAGGCGCGCACGTTCGCGCCCATGTCGAGCAGGCCGGTGACGAGCGGGATCGACGGCGCCTCGCGCATGTCGTCGGTGTCCGGCTTGAAGGTCAGGCCCAGCACCGCCAATGGTCTTGCCGCGCAGATTGCCGCCGACCGCGTTGGCTGACCTTGCGCGCCATCGCGCGCTTGCGGTTGTCGTTGACGCCGAGCACGGCCTCGACGATGCGCAGCTGCACATCATGATCGAGCGCGATCTTGACCAGCGCGCGGGTATCCTTCGGGAAGCACGAGCCGCCGAAGCCCGGTCCGGCATGCAGGAACTTTGTGCCGATGCGGTTGTCGAGACCGATGCCGCTCGCAACTTCCTGCACGTCGGCGCCAACCTTTTCCGAAAGATCGGCGATCTCGTTGATGAAGGTGATCTTGGTGGCGAGGAAGGCGTTCGCGGCGTATTTGATCAATCTCCGCGGTACGCCGCGCCGTGAACATCAGCGGTGCCTGGTTGAGCGACAGCGGGCGATAGATGTCGCCCATTACCTTGCGGCCACGCTCGTCGGATGTGCCGACCACGATGCGGTCAGGGAACTTGAAGTCGCGAATCGCTGCTCCCTCGCGCAGAAACTCGGGATTGGAGGCGACTACCACATCGGCCCCAGGATTTGTTTCGCGGATAACGCGCTCGACCTCGTCGCCGGTGCCGACCGGCACGGTCGATTTGGTCACCACGACGGTGAAGCCGGACAAGCGCCTTCGCGATCTCGCGCGCTGCGGCGTAGACGTATGTCAGGTCGGCATGACCGTCGCCACGGCGCGAGGGCGTGCCGACCGCAATGAAGACGGCGTCGGCTTCGGCGACCGGCGCCGGTCAGGTCGGTGGTGAAATTTAGTCGCCCGGCCTTGACGTTGGACGCCACCAGCGCGTCGAGTCCCGGTTCGATAGATCGGGATCTCGCCTCGGAGCAGCGCTGCGATCTTGCTTTCATCCTTGTCGACGCAGGTGACCTGGTGGCCGAAATCCGCAAAGCAGGCACCCGACACCAGTCCCACATAGCCCGTGCCAATTATGGCAATTCGCATGAATCAAACCCGCTCTTGGATGGTTAACGACCGTTTAGATTTGCGTCCGCCTCTTAAAACATTTGTCGGCAAAGGGGAAACCGGAAAAGGCATAACAAAACGGCATATCGTTTGTATGGATAAAGGAGAAAGCAACAGAACCGGCCGATAATGCCGCCGGAGCCGGCCGAAACGGGACAATGATGACACCAAACGGCACATCCGCCATATCAGAGCGTCCCGCGATTTCCGCAGGGGCGGCGTCCGGGCGCGTCGATTGGGTCGACTATGCCAAGGGCATTTGCATCGTCATGGTTGTCATGATGCATTCGGTGCTGGGCGTCGAAGCCGCCGCCGGCCAGACCGGCTTCATGCACCTCGTCGTGATGTTCGCCAAACCGTTCCGGATGCCGGATTTCTTCCTGATTTCAGGGCTTTTTCTCTCTGTCGTGATCGATCGCGACTGGCGCACTTACCTCGATCGCAAGGTCGTCCACTTCGCCTACTTCTATGTGCTGTGGGTGACGATCCAGTTCGGCTTCAAGGCGCCGACGTTCGCCGCCGAGATCAAGCTGGCATCACGTCGGTTACCTGTACCTCGAAATCTTTCATCGAGCCGTTCGGCACGTTGTGGTTCATTTATTTGCTGCCGATTTTCTTTGTCGTCACAAAACTGTCACGGCGAATCCCGCCGCTGGCGATCTGGCTCGTCGCCGTCGCGCTTGAGATGACGCATCTCGCAACCGGCTGGACCGTGATCGACGAGTTCTGCGCACGCTTCGTCTATTTCTATTCCGGCTATTGGGCTGCCTCCTACGTGTTCACGCTGTCGGACCGCGCCCGTGCGCGCCCGATGAGGGCGCTCGCCGGGCTCGCGCTGTGGGCCCTCGTAAATGCCGGCCTGGTCGCAATGGGCTTCAGCGAGTGGCCGCTGGTTTCGCTGGCGCTCGGATTTGCTGGCGCCTGCGCCATCATCGTTATGGGTACGCTGCTGGCGCAAACGCACTGGCTCAACTTCCTGCGTTATTGCGGCGAGCATTCCATCGTCATCTACCTCGCCTTCTTCCTGCCGATGGCGGCCACCCGGACGCTGCTGCTGCGCAGCGGATTGATCGCCGACATCGGCGCGGTCTCGCTGATCGTGACCGTCGTGGGCGTCGCAGGCGCCGTGGCGATCTGGCGGCTGGCGCTGGCGCTGCATGCCAACTTCCTGTTCGAGCGCCCCGACGCGTTCTGGATCGCGCCGAAAAAGGCGGCACCGAAGCTGCAGGCGGCGGAGTAGGCCGGCCCCTTTCGCCGACGATGACGGTGTGTATTGCGCGCAAAAATCGCTTCCCTAGGCTGTCATTCCCCGCCAAAAATCCCTAAATTTCGGCCATGCCGAAAACAGCCCCCAAAGCCGCCGCAAAACCCGTTTCCGTCAAGGCCCTCGAAAAAGGGCGACCATGTCTTTCTGGTCGACGGTTCCTCCTACATTTTCCGCGCCTATCACGCGCTGCCGCCGCTGAACCGCAAGTCCGACGGACTGCAGGTCAACGCCGTGCTCGGCTTTTGCAACATGCTGTGGAAGCTGCTGCGCGATATGCCGGAGGACAACCGGCCGACGCATCTGGCGATCATTTTCGACAAGTCCGAGATCACGTTCCGCAACAAGCTCTATCCCGATTACAAGGCGCACCGGCCGCCGGCGCCCGACGATCTGATCCCGCAATTTTCACTGATCCGAGACGCCGTGCGCGCCTTCGATCTGCCCTGTCTGGAACAGGGCGGTTTCGAGGCCGACGATCTGATCGCGACCTATGTCCGTCAGGCCTGTGAACGCGGTGCTACCGCGACCATCGTTTCTTCGGACAAGGATTTGATGCAGCTCGTTACCGACTGCGTCTACATGTACGACACCATGAAGGACCGCCGCATCGGTATTCCCGAGGTGATCGAGAAATTCGGCGTGCCGCCGGAGAAGGTCGTCGAGGTTCAGGCGCTGGCTGGCGATTCCACCGACAATGTGCCGGGTGTCCCCGGCATCGGCATCAAGACCGCCGCGCAATTGATCGTCGAATATGGCGACCTCGAAACGCTGCTCCTGCGTGCCGGCGAGATCAAACAACCGAAGCGGCGCGAGGCCCTGATCGAGAACGCCGAGAAAGCGCGGATTTCGCGTAAGCTGGTGCTGCTCGACGACAAGGTCGCGCTCGATGTGCCGCTCGATGAGCTGGCCGTGCACGAGCCCGACGCGCGCAAGCTGATCGCGTTCCTGAAGGCGATGGAATTCTCCACCCTCACCCGCCGCGTCGCCGAATATTCCGAGATCGACCCTTCCGATGTCGAAGCGGATGCGGCCAACAAGAGCGGCGCCAAGGCGGCCGCAGCTTCGCCTGCCGCAGCCAAGACGCAAGGTGCGAGCGGCGACCTGTTCGCAGGCGCGCCCGCCGTCGCCAAACCCGGTGCAGACAAGCAGGACAAGGCCTCGAGCCCGAAGGGCACACCGATATCGCTCGCCGACGCCCGTGCTGACGCGATCAAGAAGATTCCGGTCGATCGCAAGAAATACCAGATCATCCGCAGCCTCGATGCGCTCAAGGCTTTCGTCTCGCGCATCCACGATGCCGGCCAATTCGTGATCGATGCGATGTCGGATTCCATCGATCCGATGCAGGGCGAGATTTCCGGCATCGCGCTGGCGCTCGCGCCGAACGATGCTGCCTATGTTCCGCTCGCCCACAAGCAGTCCGGCGGCGGCGCGGGACTGTTCGACGCCGGCCTGGCGCCGGACCAGATCAAGGCGGCGGATGCGCTGGCGGCGCTGAAATCGGTGCTGGAATCCGCCGGCATCCTGAAGCTCGGCTTCAACGTCAAGTTCACTGCCGTCATACTGGCGCAGCACGGCATCACGCTGCGAAACCATGACGATGTCGAGTTGATGTCCTACGCTCTCGACGCCGGGCGCAACTCGCATGCGATGAATTCGCTGGCATCGCGCTGGTTCGACCATGCCGTGATCGACTACGGAGCGCTGGTCGGCAGCGGCAAGGGCAAGCTCACCTTCGATCAGGTCGCGATCGACAAGGCGGCCGAATACTCGGCCGAATATGCCGACATGACGGCGCGACTGTGTCGCGTGCTGAAGCCGCGCCTCGTCGCCGAGCACATGAACGTGGTCTACGAGACGCTGGAGCGGCCGCTGGTCAGCGTGCTGGCGCGCATGGAGCGGCGCGGCATCTCGATCGATCGACAGGTATTGTCGCGGCTGTCAGGCGATTTCGCCCAGACCGCGGCGCGGGTCGAGGCGGAAATTCAGCAGATCGCCGGTGAGCCGATCAATGTCGGCAGCCCGAAACAACTTGGCGACATCATCTTCGGCAAGATGGGATTGCCCGGCGGCAGCAAGACCAAGACCGGCGCGTGGTCCACGTCGGCGCAGGTGCTGGACGAGCTCGCCGAACAGGGCCACGAATTTCCGAAGAAGATTCTGGAATGGCGGCAGGTCTCGAAACTGAAATCGACCTATACCGACGCGCTGCCGGAATATGTCCATCCGCAGACCCATCGCGTGCACACCACCTACGCGCTGGCGGCGACCACCACGGGGCGTCTGTCGTCCAACGAACCGAATCTGCAGAACATTCCGGTGCGCACCGAGGACGGCCGCAAGATCCGCCGCGCCTTTGTCGCAACACAAGGCCACAAGCTGGTGTCGGCGGATTATTCGCAGATCGAGTTGCGGCTGCTGGCCGAGATCGCCGACATTCCCGTGCTGAAGCAGGCGTTTCGCGACGGGCTCGACATTCACGCCATGACGGCATCCGAAATGTTCGGCGTGCCGATCAAGGACATGCCGAGCGAAGTGCGGCGCCGGGCGAAAGCGATCAATTTCGGCATCATCTACGGCATTTCGGCGTTCGGTCTCGCCAACCAGCTCGGCATCGCCCGTGAGGAAGCCTCCGCCTACATCAAGAAATACTTTGAGCGTTTTCCCGGCATCCGCGCCTACATGGATGCCACGCGCGATTTCTGCCGCGCCAACGGCTATGTCGAGACCATCTTCGGGCGGAAGTGTCATTACCCGGATATCAAGGCGTCCAACGCCTCGGTCCGCGCCTTCAACGAGCGCGCCGCGATCAACGCGCGATTGCAGGGGTCTGCTGCCGACATCATCCGCCGCGCCATGGTGCGGATGGAAGACGCGCTCGCCGCGAAAAAACTCTCCGCGCAGATGCTCTTGCAGGTGCACGACGAACTGATCTTCGAAGTGCCCGACAAGGAAGTAGCGGCGACGCTGCCGGTGGTGCAGCACGTGATGCAGGACGCGCCATTCCCGGCCGTGCTGCTCTCGGTGCCGCTGCAGGTCGATGCAAGGGCCGCGAGCAACTGGGATGAGGCGCATTAAAGGCGCGCTGGATGAAGCTCCTCGCCATCTCCGGCAGCCTGCGCGCGGGATCGAGCAACACCGCCGTCCTGCGCGCTGCGGCGCGACTTGCACCTGCGAACGTCAGCATCGTGCTGTTCGACGGAATTGCGGATCTGCCATTCTTCAATCCGGATCTCGACGGCGATCAGGTTCCAGCGCCGGTTGGCGGTTTGCGTGCGGCTATCGGTAACGCCGATGGAATCCTGATCTCGAGTTCCGGAATATGCCCGCGGCGTCGCCGGCGTGATGAAGAACGCCCTGGACTGGCTGGTCGGAAGTTTTGAATTCCCCGACAAGCCGGTGGCGCTGATCAATACATCGCCGCGAGCTACCCATGCGCTGGCGGCCCTTACGCTGACGCTCGAAACCATGTCGGCGCGGCTCGTGACGGACGCTTGTCTCACACTGCCCTTGCTCGGCATACCGAACGACGAAGCCAGCATCCTTGCCGACGCAAACCTCAGTGAACCGCTCCGAGGCGCGATCGCTCGCTTTGCCGCCGAAATCGAATCCCCGGACAGGCCGGCTGATCGCTTACGGAAATGTCCTCGGAGCAATTTACGAAATGACATGCGCGCCTCGCGCGCGCTAGAACGCACGTATCCTCGCGCGAGTCTCCCCATGCCTCACATGACAACGCTGCTTGCCTTCGCCCTGGTCTCGCTCGGCATCGTGCTGACGCCGGGACCGAACATGATCTATCTGATCTCGCGCTCGCTGACGCAGGGGCCTGCGGCGGGGATCGTGTCGCTCGGCGGCGTCGCGCTCGGATTCCTGTTCTACATGCTGTGCGCGGCGTTCGGCATCACCGCGCTGTTGTTCGCGGTGCCCTACGCCTATGACGCGCTGCGGTTCGCCGGTGCCGCCTATCTGGCGTGGATGGCGTGGCAGGCGCTCAAGCCAGGCGGACGTTCGCCGTTTCAGGTGAAGAGGCTGAAGGTCGACGGCCCGCGCAAACTGTTTGCGATGGGGTTCGTCACCAATCTCCTGAACCCGAAAATCGCGATGCTGTATCTGGCGCTGTTGCCGCAGTTCATCGATCCCGCTGTCGGCAGCGTGCTGACGCAGTCGCTGGTGCTCGGCACGATCCAGACCGTCATCAGCGTCGGCATCAACGCCGTGATCGCGCTCACGGCCGGATCGATCGCGCTGTTTCTCGGCACGCGGCCGACCTGGCTGTTGGTGCAACGCTGGCTGATGGGGACGGTGCTCGCGGGCCTGGCGGTACGGATGGCGTTCGAAGCGCGGAAGGCGTGAGGTTCGCTCTTACCTCTCCCGCTTGCGGGGGAGGTCGGATCGCATCGAAAGTATGCGATCCGGGTTGGGGGAAACTCTCGCCACACGAACAGTGTGACGTTCGCGGCAGACGACCCCAGCCCCGGCCCTCCCCCGCAAGCGGGAGAGGGAGAAGAAAGAAGCGCAACTAATCCAGCTTCGCTTCCATGCCGCGCTTGGTCGCCGGGCGGGCCATCAGCGCGTTGTACCAGCGCTCGACGTTGGGAAAATCCTTCAGTTCGACCTTGTGGCGCGGATGGCGCCAGGCCCAGCCGAGGATCGCGAAATCCGCCACCGACAGCGCGTCGGCGACGAATTCGCGGCCCGCGAGCCGCCGGTCCAGCACGCCGTAGAGACGGCGGGTCTCGGCCATGTAGCGCTTCAGGCCGTAGGCGCGGTCGGTCTCGTTCTCGAGCGCGATGAAATGATGCACCTGGCCCGGCATCGGCCCAAAACCACCCATCTGCCACATCAGCCATTCATAGACCGGGATGCGGCCGGCCAGCGGTTTTGGCAGGAATTTGCCGGTCTTCTCGCCGAGATAGAGCAGGATCGCGCCGGACTCGAACACGCTGACCGGCTTGCCGTCCGGGCCGTCGGGATCGACGATCGCCGGGATCCGGTTGTTCGGGCTGATCTTGAGGAACGCGGGCGCCATCTGCTCGCCCTTGGAGATGTTCACCGGGAACACCTTGTAGGGCAGGCCCATTTCCTCCAGCGCGACCGAGATCTTGCGGCCGTTCGGCGTGTTCCAGGTGTGCAGTTCGATCGTCATTTCAGGCTTCCCCCAAGGATCTTCGAAGGCTCTTCAAAGGCTTTGCCCTCCCGTACGCGGAACCTCGCTGGTCCACAACTGCGCTTTGCGCGGACCGAGCCTGCGTCGGTGGTACCCTGTTGACGGCACCAGATCGGCTCTGGAATGTGCTCCAAACCGCCGATAGATTGCGCGCCACCGCAAAAACCCCGAGAAAAACCTTGTCCAAATCAGCCTCCCGCGCCCGCCTCGCCGAGATCATCCGCAAGCGTTCGTTCGGCCGCGGCGAGATCACGCTGGCTTCGGGACGCAAGAGCGACTTCTACTTCAACCTCAAGCCGACCATGCTCGACCCCGAGGGGGCGGCACTGCTGGCGGAACTGACCTATGAGGCGCTGAAGGACGACGGACTCGATTTCGTCGGCGGACTGGAAATGGGCGCGGTGCCGCTGGCCGGCGCGATCGCGCAATTGTCGTGGCTCAAGGGTCACCCGATCGCTGCATTCTTCGTCCGCAAGAAACCGAAGGAGCACGGCGCCCGCCTCGCGGTGGAAGGTCTCGCCAAGGGCGAGAGCCTGCAGGGCAAGCGCATCGTGATCGTCGAGGACGTCACCACGACCGGCGGCTCGGCGTTGAAGGCGGCCGAAGCCGTGCGCGACGCCGGCGGCGAGATCGTACTGGTCTTCACCATGGTCGACCGCGACGAAGGCGCGACGGAGAACTTTGCCGAAGCGGGCATTCCATTTCGCTCGCTGTACAAGGCCGGTGAGTTTTTGAAGGACTGATGGCTTCTTGCTTACCTCTCCCGCTTGCGGGGGTCGAGACGAGCGAAGCTCGCTCTTAGGTCGGCGCGCGCGAAGCGGGCCACGGGTGGGGGAACTCTCTCCACACGAGAGGTCTGACTCGCGATCAACACTAGCAGTCTAACTCGCGGAAGCACCCCCACCCCGGCCCTCCCCCGCAAGCGGGAGAGGGAGAAGCAAGAATGCATTTCTTTTGCGGCTTTCGCGCCCCGTGCACCACTCATTTACCATCGCAATTTATGGTTACTCACACTGAAGCCTGCTGGTTTCAGCGCGTTGCGTTGGGTGGAGTTGGCGTTGCGTACAGAGTTGGCTTTTTTGCGCGTGCGGCGCCGCGCGACGCTTGTTGCAGCCGCGACCCTTGCGGGGTCGATGATGCTCGTGCCCGGCAGCGTTTCCGCTGAAGGGCTGTTCGACATGTTCTTCGGCGGCCTCCAGAAACCGCAGACGCGGCCAGCCCAGCCGCAAGCCAATTTCTTCGCCGATCCGTTCGGTATCAATCAGCAGCAAACCCAATCAGCTCCCACGCAGCGCGTGGCCGGCTCCGGGCCTGCCTTCTGCGTGCGCTCCTGCGACGGCAAGTATTTTCCGCTGACCATGCGCGGCAACGCCTCGCCGGCACAGACCTGCCAGGCCTTCTGCCCCGCCAGCGTCACCAAGGTGTTTTACGGCAGCCACATCGACGGCGCGACATCCGGCAATGGCGAGCGCTATGCCGACACTGAAAACGCCTTTGCCTATCGCAAAGCGCTGCGCGCCGATTGCACCTGCAACGGCAGAAACCCCTCGGGCCTCGCGCCGGTCGATCTCACGCTCGACACCTCGCTCCGCTCCGGCGACGTGATCGCCACGACCGACGGTCTGGTGGCCTATACCGGCGTTCGCCTCGGCGCCGAGCAGACCGCCGAGTTCACGCCGGTCGCCTCCTATCCCGGCCTCACCGCCGATGTCCGCGCCCGGCTCGGCGAAATGAAGGTCGCCCCCGTGAGCGCTGAAATGGTCCGTGAGACCGTGATGCCGGAGGCCAGCCGCGAAATATCTACGGGGACGGTGACCGTGCCGAAAGCCGTGACGCCCAAAGCCGCGAAGCGGGCGGAAGTGAACTAGACACCGCACGACCGAACCAAAATTTCGAAAACAACCCCATGCAAAGTAGGTTCGCCGCCCTGAGTGGGCGGCGAAAACTACCTTCCGACGATGACGCCGATCACGTTCGGCGCCGACAGATACTTCTCCTCGATCGCCGCGCGCGAGGCCGCGCGGTTTTCCGGCGTCAGCAATCCGCGCTTTTCGGCCAGGATCATCCAGCAGTAGCCCCACCAGTCCGTCAGCATGCCCTGATCGTCGACGAGGTCGTAGCCCTGCTCGGCGGCGAAGATGCGCGCATGCGCTTCGTCCAGCGTGTCGAGCCAGGCGTGGTCGGCGACCGAAAACAGGTCGTCGCTGAAATCGTCCGTGGTGTAGCCCCACACCGACATGCAGACGCCGTTGAATTCGCGGTCGATGGCGTCGTCGTCGACGGCCTGCCGACGCGAGGCCTGGTGTAGCCGCGATAGCGAGCGCGCGAAGTCGGCGATGCGGGTGAGAGCGAATTGATCGAAGGCAATGGTGGACATGTAGTCCTCACAAACTCGGCTGGACGCTAGATATTGTGTCGGCACTGCGCCGAATCACAATGATATATCAAGTACTTGCTAAAGTGTTCTTAATTTGTTCCAATGATCGTACAATTTCGGCAAGAGGATCGAACGATGGACCGGGAACAAGCAACCGCGATCGCAAAGCACTTGCGGGATGCCAACGACGCCGTCGACCGCGCGACTGGGGTGGCGTTCAACCTCGAGATGGAAGACCGCAAAATCTTCGCCGCCCTCCTACGTGGATTCTATCGGGACAGCGACGAAATACTCGAGAGAATTTACGCCGGTTATCCCGATTTAAGGCCACGGCCCCCACCGCAAGAAGAACCTGAAATCAGCAGTCCGCTTCGATGGGCCAATGTCACTCTTCCCGCATCCGTGACCGAAGCCGACCTCGACAAAATCATCTTTTCAATGCTGCGCCCGCGATTGATGAAGACGGCGCGGATTGTCGGCGACGTTGTTGTTGAGTGTAAAAGACTGTCTTGGCCGGTCACGCCAGAAATCGTCGGCGCTCGCATCGAGGAACTAGCCGATGAAGATCGCATCGACAGTGAGGGCGACCTCCGCTACTGGCGTCACAGCGAAATCCGGCTAAAGCCAGAGGATACGAACTAGATAAGCGACCTCACATCGCCGACAGCAGCTTGTCGCCGCAATAGTTGGCGTAGAATTTTCCGCCGCATTGCCGCTTGATCGAAGCGCAGCGCGACGCCGGTGAGGCGCCGGCCGGGACGCTGAAGGAGCAGCTCAAGCCGTCGGCAGTTTTGCCGGCCTTGCCCGCCGCGAAGGCGGCGCTGCTGGCGCTGATGCAGATTACCAATAATGCGGCGGCGGCGATCTCGATCGTCAGTCTCATGACACTCATGGCAGGCCCTCCCAATGCATTCTTCTCGCGCGAGCCAGTGTCTGTTCCGCTTGAAATCGCCACTAACTTGTCGCGATCCCTCAGCTTTCGGCGGTCACAATAGCACCAAAGCTGGGCCACGGATGCCTCTCAAATCGGCCCGGTCCTTGCATAAAAACATACCAGCGCGGTGCACAACAATCACCCCAGCGGTTTCGATTGCGGTGCAAGGCGCGTATCTTTTGTGTGAGTCTCAACTGCAGGGATTGAAGCGTTGCAAGAACAATTCCCAATGAGCTATCCGACAGCCGGCCAGCCGATTGACGAATTGGCGCTGGCCGAGATCAAGGGCGCGATCCTCACCAAGCTCAGATTGGCGATCTGCAAGGACGCCGAGAATGCGACCAAGCGCGACTGGTACAAGGCCGCCGCGCTGGCGCTGCGCGATCGCATCGTGCACCGCTGGCTGACCGCGGAAAAGGCGAGCTACGACGCCGGCCGCAAGCGGGTCTATTATCTCTCGCTCGAATTCCTGATCGGCCGCCTGTTCACCGATGCGCTGAACAATATGGGCCTCTTGCCTGTGTTCGAGGCGGCCCTCGGCGATCTCGGCGTCAGCCTCGACGATCTGCGCAAATGCGAGCCGGACGCGGCGCTCGGCAATGGCGGCCTCGGGCGGCTCGCCGCGTGCTTCATGGAGAGTATGGCGACGCTCGCGATCCCCGCCATCGGCTACGGCATCCGCTACGACTTCGGCTTGTTCCGGCAGATCATTTCGCAGGGCGTGCAGCACGAATATCCGGACGAATGGCTCGGCTTCGGCAATCCCTGGGAATTCCAGCGCGCCGAGGTGGTCTATCACATTCACTTCGGCGGCCATGTCGATCACGTCGACGACCGCGGCCGCGACCGCGCCACCTGGCGTCCGTCGGAAACCGTGCAGGCCGTCGCCTATGACACGCCGATCGTGGGCTGGCGCGGCCAGCACGTCAACGCGCTGCGGCTATGGTCGGCGCGCGCGCCGGACCCGCTGCGGCTGGACGTGTTCAACACCGGCGATTATCTCGGCGCCGTTGCCGAGGAAGCCCGCGCGGAATCGATCTGCAAATTCCTCTATCCGAACGACGAGAGCCCGGCGGGGCGCGAACTGCGGCTGCGGCAGGAATATTTCTTTGTCTCGGCCTCGCTGCAGGACCTGATCAAGCGGCATCTCTCCTCGGACGGGCAGCTGCGCAGCCTCGCCTCGAAAGTGGCGGTGCAGCTCAACGATACCCATCCGAGCCTTGCCGTCACCGAGCTGATGCGCATCCTGGTCGACCTGCACAATTTCCGCTGGGACGAGGCGTGGAAGATCACGGTGGACACGCTGTCCTACACCAACCACACGCTGCTGCCGGAAGCGCTGGAAACCTGGCCGGTCGAACTGTTCGAACGGCTGCTGCCGCGGCATCTCGAAATCATCTACCGCATCAACGTCCAGCACCTGGCGCTGGCCGACCAGCGCTGCCCTGGCGACGTTGACTTCCGCGCGTCCGTCTCGCTGATCGACGAGAAATCCGGACGTCGGGTGCGGATGGGACAGCTGGCCTTCGTCGGCTCGCATCGCATCAATGGCGTTTCGGCGATGCATTCCGACCTGATGAAGGAGACCGTGTTCCACGATCTCAACCATCTCTATCCCGGCCGCATCACCAACAAGACCAACGGCATCACCTTCCGCCGCTGGCTGATGCTGGCCAATCCGCGCCTGACCGGCCTGCTGCGCGAGGTCTGCGGCGAGGCCGTGCTCGACGACTTCTCGCTGTTCGAGCGGCTCGAGGCCCGCGCCAGCGACAACGCGTTCCAGCAGCGTTTCCGCGACGTCAAGCATCACAACAAGCTGGCGCTGGCGCGGCTGATCGGCGAACGGCTCAGCATCAAGGTCGATCCGTCGGCGTTGTTCGACGTCCAGATCAAGCGCATCCACGAATACAAGCGGCAACTGCTCAATATCGTCGAGACCATCGCGCTGTACCAGGCGATCAAGGACGACCCTCAACATGACTGGGTGCCGCGCATCAAGATTTTTGCCGGCAAGGCAGCGGCGAGCTATCGTACCGCCAAACTGATCATCAAGCTGATCAACGACGTCGCCGAGGTCGTCAACAACGATCCCGTCGTGGCCGGACGGCTGAAGGTGATCTTCCTCGCCAACTACAATGTCAGCCTCGCCGAGGTGATCATTCCGGCCGCCGATCTGTCCGAACAGATTTCCACCGCGGGCATGGAAGCCTCCGGTACCGGCAACATGAAGCTCTCGCTCAATGGCGCGCTGACCATCGGCACGCTCGACGGCGCCAACATCGAAATCCGCGACCATGTCGGCGCGGAGAACATTGCGATCTTCGGCCTCGAAGCCGGCGACGTCATGATCCGGCGCAAGCAGGGCCTCGACGCGACAGACGTGATCAGCCGCTCGCCGCGGCTGGAGCGCGCGATCCGCGCCATCGAGAGCGGCGTATTCGCACCCGACGATCCCTCGCGGTTTGCGGCGATCGGCCACATGCTGCGCTACCTCGACCACTACATGGTCTGCGCCGATTTCGATTCCTACTACGAGGCCCAGCGCGGCATCGACGCGCGCTGGCAGGTGATGCCGGCCTGGACCCGCGCCTCGATCCTCAACGTGGCGCGGATGCCCTGGTTCTCCTCCGACCGCACCATCCGCGAATATGCCGAGGACATCTGGAACGTCCCGGTGCGCGCGGCTTCGTCGGGCTTGCTGGAAGAGCACGGGGCCCGCGGGGCGACGCGCTGAGGCGGAGTGATTACCTCGCGCGTCATTGAATTACGTGCGTCAATCCTGATACTGCGCGGGCAAACAAAGTCGTCATTGCGAGGAGCGCAGCGACGAAGCAATCCAGCCTTGCTTTGTCGCTTCTGGATTGCTTCGCTCCGCTCTCATGCACAAACGCTTCGCGTTTGTTGCAGACAATGACGGAAGAGAAAGTCCCATGCTCACCAGAACTTCCCATCTCTTCGACGACGCCACCCAGGTCACCGCCGGTGACAGTTGCTGGCAGGGCAAGACCAGCCCGGACTACTGGGCCTTTGTCGGCCCGTTTGGCGGCTGTACGGCCGCAACCATCCTGCGGGCGCTGATCGAGCATCCGGAGCGCGCAGGCGATCCGCTGTCGCTCACCGTGAATTTCTGCGCGCCGATCGCGGAAGGCGCATTCGATCTCGACATTCGCCTGGTCAAGGCCAATCGCTCGTCGCAGCATTGGTGCGTCGAGATGACGCAAAACGGCGGCGAGGTCGCGACGCTTGCAACCGCCGTTTTCGCCGAGCGCCGGCCGTCATGGTCGCACCAGCAGGAGGCCTTTCCGGGTGCTGCGCCATTCGAGCAGGCGCGTTCGTTTCCGAACACGCCGATGACCTGGACGCATCAGTATGATTTCCGCTTTGTCGACGGCGAACCGAGTTTCTACGGCACGCCCGCGGCAACGCCCCTCAAGGCGTACTCCAAGCAATGGATTGGAGATCGCTCGCCGCGCAAAATCGACATGCTGTCGCTGATGTCGATGTCGGACGCGTTCTTCGGCCGGGTGTTTCTGGCGCGCCGGGAATTGATCCCGTTCGGTACGGTCTCGATCACGACCTACTTCCACACCTCATCGGAAGAACTTGGCGCCGAGGACATTACACGGGTGCTGGCCGTCGCCGACGCAAAAATTTTCCACAGGAGCTATGGCGACCAGAGCGGCGAATTGTGGTCACCTGACGGGCGCCTGCTCGCAACCACGACGCAGATCGCTTATTTCAAGGCGTAGGGGAACATGAGCGCGCCGGCTTCGTTCGGCTCTTGAAAGCAGGCCTCATGTCCGAATCCGACACCAACAAGCCGCGCATCGCCCTGCTCGGCATCCCCATTGAGATTGGCGCCTCGCAGCCGGGCACACTGATGGGGCCGGCGGCGCTGCGAACCGCAGGGATCGGCCGCATTCTCGACCAGCTCGGATTTGCCGTCGAAGACCATGGCGACATGGCCTTCCCCGGCATGGCCCCGGAAGAAGGGCCGACGCCGGCGAATGCAAAGTATTACGACGAGATCAAAGCCTGGCTCCGCGCGCTCAGCGCGCGCAGCTTTGATCTGGCGCGCTCCGGCGCGGTGCCGATCTTCATGGGCGGCGATCACTCGCTGTCGATGGGATCGGTAAACGGCGTCGCGCGGCACTGGCAGCAACAAAGCCGGCCGCTGTTCGTGCTGTGGGTCGACGCCCATGCCGACTACAACACGCCGGCGACGACCGTCACCGGCAACATGCACGGCATGTCGGCGGCGTTCCTGGCAGGTGAGCCCGGCCTCGACAGCTTGCTCGGCGACGAGCCGCGCGCCTCGGTAGGTGCGAACAGGATCGAGTTGTTCGGCGTTCGCTCGATCGATCCGCTGGAAAAGAAACTGGTGTCCGAGCGCCGCGTCGCCATCGCCGACATGCGCGCGATCGACGAGTTCGGCGTCGGCGTCCTGATCCGCAAGGTGATCGAACGGGTGCGGGCCGCGAGCGGCGTGCTGCATGTCAGCTTCGACGTCGATTTTCTCGATCCGGCGGTAGCACCCGGCGTCGGAACGACCGTGCCCGGCGGCGCCACCTACCGCGAGGCGCACCTGATCATGGAGTTGCTGCACGATTCTCGGTCTGGTGCGATCGGTCGACATCGTCGAGCTCAATCCGTTTCTCGACGAGCGCGGCCGCACCGCGCGCGTCGCGGTCGAATTAATCGGCAGCCTGTTCGGCCAGGAGATCACCGACCGGCCGACGCCGAGCAACGCCGTGTTTCCGGACAACACCTGACGATAGCGTTTTCGAGCGAAGCGGGAACCGGTTCGCGTGAAGAAAACGCGTCAATAAAGGGAGCTCAGGTGGCCAGTGTGGCGTTGCCCTCAACCAGGCTGGTGTTGCCGGTGGCGGGATCGGTGATCACGTTCTTGACGTCAGCCGTGCCTTGCGCCGTCAGCGTGAACTTGGTGTCGCCGATCCGGAACGAACTGTCCTTGATCAGGACGCTTTGGTACTGGATGGTCGCACCGCTCTGGTACTTGACCTGCGCGCGAAATCCGTTGACCGCGGTGATCGACAAATCGAATTTCTGGTTGTTCGAATAGGTGCCGCTCCAGTTGCCCTGATAGAGCGTGGGATCGACATTGGTATAGGGCGTGCTCGACGGCGTATTCAGCGACGCCGATGCGTAGCTGCTCTGGAGAATGCTCATGATGTCGCCCACGACGTTTTCCTCACCTGCAATTCGCGATGGGCCAGTTACGGGCGACCACGGTTAACGAGAGCTTGAGCGGCTTGTCGCGATGTTGCCGGGACGGCGCAAGAAACAATCTGAAACAAAAAAGGGCGGCTCACCGAGCCGCCCTTTCGTCAATCGATGGGTCGTGCGGCCTACTCGGCCGCGAGCTTCAAATCCGGCGCCGCGGCGCGGACTTCGGCGTCGACCTGGGCTTCGAACTTGGCAAAGTTCTTCTGGAACATGCCGACCAGCGCACGCGCGGTCTTGTCGAACTCGACCTTGTCCTTCCAGGTGTTGACGGGATCGAGGATCTCGCTCGGCACACCCGGCAGCGCCGTCGGCACCGCGAAGCCGAAATACTTGTCGGTGCGGAATTCGACGTTGCGCAAGCTGCCGTCGAGCGCCGCGGTCAGCAGCGCGCGCGTCACCTTGATCGGCATGCGGCTGCCGGTGCCGTACTTGCCGCCGGTCCAGCCAGTGTTGACCAGCCAGCAGTCGACATTGTGCTTGGCGATCAGCTCGCGCAGCATGTTGCCGTAAACCGACGGATCGAGCGGCAGGAACGGCGAGCCGAAGCAGGTCGAGAATTCCGGCTGCGGCTCGTTGCCGAGACCGCGCTCGGTGCCGGCGACCTTCGCGGTGTAGCCGGACAGGAAGTGATACATCGCCTGCGCCGGCGAAAGCTTGGCGATCGGCGGCAGAACGCCGAAGGCGTCGGCCGCCAGCATCACGACGTTCTTCGGCTGGCCGGCGCGGCCGGTGCGCGAAGCGTTCGGGATGAAGTCGAGCGGATAAGCCGAACGGGTGTTTTCGGTCTTTGAACCATCGTCGAAGTCAGGCACGCGGGTCCGCTCGTCGAGCACGACGTTCTCGAGCACGGCGCCGAACCGGTTGCTGGCCGCGAAAATCTCGGGCTCGGCTTCCGGCGACAGCTTGATGCACTTGGCATAGCAACCGCCTTCAAAATTGAAGACGCCGTCAGAACCCCAGCCGTGCTCGTCGTCGCCGATCAGCGTGCGGTTGGGATCGGCCGACAGCGTGGTCTTGCCGGTGCCGGACAGGCCGAAGAAGATCGCGGTGTCGCCCTTTGGCCCGACATTGGCCGAGCAGTGCATCGGCATCACGCCCTTGGCGGGCAGATAATAGTTCAGAGTGGTGAACACCGACTTCTTCATCTCGCCGGCATAATAAGACCCGCCGATCAGGACGATCTTGCGGGCGAAATCGATCGCGACGACGTTCTCGGACTTGCAGCCGTGACGTTTCGGATCGGCGCGGAAGCTCGGCAGATCGATGATGGTCAGCTCAGGCACGAAATCCTTCAGCGCCGCGGCCTCGGGCCGGATCAGCAGCGTGCGGATGAACAGCGAGTGCCAGGCGAGCTCCGTAAAAACACGCGTCTTGATCTGGAAGGTCGGATCGGCGCCGCCGTAAAGGTCCTGCGCGAACAGCGTCATGCCTTCGGCGTGCTTCAGGAAGTCGGCATAGAGCGCCGAGAACTGATCCGCCGTGATCGACTGGTTGCCGGCCCACCACATCTTTTCCGTGGTGGCGTCGCGAACCGTGAACTTGTCCTTCGGGCTGCGGCCGGTGAAGTCACCGGTATCGGCGCACAGCGCGCCATCCGCGGACAGAACAGCTTCACCCGCCGACAGCGAGAATTGATAAAGCTGCGGCGCACCGAGATTCCAGTGCACCGTCTTGAGATTTTTTAAGCCGAATTTGTCGGCGCCGAAGGCACCGTTGTGTAGACCCGTCTCTTGCACGAAGACTTCCTCCTCGAACCCGCGTATCTCGATCGCGCGAATGCCGCCAAACACGCTCGGTCGCGGTGACCTCTGAACATAGCCTTCCGGCCTTGGTCCCGCGACCTAATACTGGGCAACTTCGCGCTTGCCAAGCCGATCTTGCAGGATTTGGTTTATTCCACTCCGAGCTTTGATGCGGATCAAACGCCTGATGCTGCAGATTTGTTTCGTTTGCGATCATGATTGCGCGACCATCGGCCGCGACCCGCATAAAGCCGAAAAACGTGCTGCATCGCACAATCGGAAATTAGCGAGCTGCACCCTCGCCAATCAAAGCAAACGGCGCCCAGAACGCCGGATAGGCGTTTCGCGGCGAGGACGTGTCGTTGAGATAGGCGAGCATCGCCTGACGCAGCGCCTCGGCGCGGCCGAGCTTCGGATCGGCCTTGAGGCGGTCGAAGGTCGAGATCGAAAGCCGCGTGGCGGCTTCCGAATTGACCGCCCAATGCGACACCAGTAGCGCCCGCGCGCCGGCATAGAAGAACGAGCGTGCGAGGCCCGACAGCGCCTCGGCTCCGGGCTTGTCGCCAGCAATGGTGTTGCACGCTGACAGCACCACCCAATCGGCATTGAGTTTCAATTGCGCGACTTCGCTCGCGGTCAACAGCCCGTCGTCGAGTTCGGTAGGCACCTTCGGAATGCTCAGCACCAGCGACGGTTCGGCAACGCCCTTGACGTCGCCGGCGACGAGACCGTGAGTCGCGAAATAGACGATGCCGTAATCGGCAAGCGGCGCGCGCTTGACCGTGGTTTCGCTGGCGTCCTCGCCGAGATGAATATCGGATGCGGCCACGCCAAGGTCTTTGGCGACCGCGTTGAGCTCGTCGGCGGTATCAGGCAGCTGCGGCAAGGCGTCGACCAGCCGCGCGCGATCAACGCCGGCGCCCTGCCAAAAGTCCGTATAGGCGCCGGTCGCGAGACTACGTGCGGCGGTCTTGGTGGAGCGCTGGCCATCCGCGGGCTTCAGACCCGGATTGAACAGGGGATCGCCAAAGCCCGTCATCGGCTTGGTGCTCTCATCCTTGCGCGCCAGGACGCGCAGCGTCTTCAGACTTGCCGCCGAAGGCAGCACTGACACCGCCTGACGTTTCAACAGCCATGCCGCCTCGCGATAGCCGTCGAACTTGTCGGGGATCGCGGCCGCCGGTTTCTCGGTCACCAGCAGATGAAACGGCAGCGCGGTCAGCGCGCCCGACGGCACCACCAGCAGCGACGGCTTATCCTTGATCAAGATTTCGACCGAACCCAGCAATGTCCCGTAAAGTTCATTGGCAAGCGCCAGATCGAACAGCCCGGACTTGCCGGAGGCATCGCTGGCTTTGCCGACATCCAGCCCACGGCGGAACGCAGCGACCTTCTGCGACAGGGCGTCCGCGCCTGATGGAATTGACCGCCAGTCGACCCGATCGCGGGTCATCGCGAACACGTAGCTTTCCTTGTCCGCGACCGCGAACAGCACCAGCGCTTCCTGGTCGGACAGCAGCGCCTGCATTTCGCTTGCCTTCAGCGGCAGCGGATTCGACAGCGCGGCGTAGTTGGGAAATTCGACGGCGAACGTTTTCTGCAAACCCGCGCGCTCGGCTGCGATGACCGCGAGCCGGTCGCGGCTCTTCTGCTCGGATACGACGTCGCGTTTGGCGCGCTCCTTCGAAACCGCCGCGACAATCGCCTTGTCCAGCGTTTCGGCTTCGGCGGCGAGGTCCTGGTCGCGGCGCACCAGTTGCGCAAGCCGGTCAGTCCCGGCGGCGAGTCGCAGCGCAAGCTTGTTGACGGCCGATGCCGCCGACGACTGCGTGCCGCGCTGAACCGCATCGAGCGCTTCATCGAGTGCCTGCCCGGCCGGCATCAGTTGCTGCTGTTGCGCGGCAAGCAGCACCGGAAGCGCCACACGCAATTGCGCGTGACCACCGGCCAGCGTTTTTTCCATCAGCGGCAAAGCGTCCGTGGTGCGGCCTTGCGTTTGATAGAGCGAAGCGAGATTGTTCAGCGATATCGCGGCATCGGGGTGACCAGCACCCAGCGCCGTTTCGCGGATCGCCGCCGCCCGCTGATAGAGCGGCAAGGCATCCGGCGTAACGGCCCTGCCGTTCGTAGAGATCCGCCATGTTATTCAGCGAGCGCGCGACGTCGGGATGATCGCGTCCGAGCACTTTCTCGCGGATCGCCAGCGACCGCTTGATCAGCGGCTCGGCCTCGGCATAGCGGCCCTGAGCCTTGTCGACCTGACCGAGGTTGTTGAGCAGCGTCGCGACCGCCGGATGTTCCGGGCCCGCCGCCTTTTCGTAGATCGCCAGTGCGCGCTTGAACAACGGCTCGGAATCGCCGTGGCGGCCTTGCTTTTCGTACCACGTCGCCAGATTGTTCAGGGCTTGTCCGACGTCAGGGTGATCGCGTCCAAGTGATTTTTCGCGGACCGCCAGTGCACGCCTGAACAGGGGCTCCGCATCGGCATAGCGTTCCTGCCGCTGATAGAGTGCCGCAAGATTGGTCAACTCCGCCGCGATCACAGCGGAATCCAACCCCATCGCCCGCTCGAGGATCGCGATCGCCTGCTTGAACAGCGGCTCGGCCTCGGCGTCGTTGCCCTGCTCGGCATAAAGCTGCGCCAGATTATTCATCGCCCCCGCGACGTCACGGTGAACGGGGCCGTATTTTTTCTGCATCGCCTGTAACTGTTCTCGCGCCAGCGGCATCGCTTCGGCGTATTTTCCGGCGCGGCTGAGTTCGTTGATCCTGGCGCTGAGCGCCGCGGTCTCGCCCGCCGCCGACGGCGTGGGAAAACAGGTGCTCGTCCAAAAGGCGAGCCACAACGAAAATACCAAACGGTGGCGTGTCATGATCCGGACTTGCGTTGACCAATTTTGCGCGGGCTTGCTTTAAGTCGCGCAAAAGGCCGCACCCGTTCAATGCCGGCTGGCACTTGCCCCTAGCCCTTGGCCCGCGCCTCGCCTGCGAGCCGCACCAGCATCTTGCGCAAACCAGTGCCGCTGGTGACCCGTTCCGGGAAATCCAGCCGCAGCGTGGCGGAACCTGCCTGCATGTCCATGCCGTCAGGGTCGCAGCCGGTGCAGGTCCAGTCGGCGCCTTCGGCGCCGAGCAGTTTTGTCGCGTAGAGGTTCATCGCCTCGCGGTGATCCTCGTTCATGTGCTCGACCGCGCCTTGCTCGGCCTCCAGCAACTCGCTGGCATCGCCGATATCGGTCAGGAACTGCTCAGGCGCGAGGTCGATGATGCGGCCGAAACCGGCGACCAGATGGCCGCCGATTGGGGTGATCCGGAAGAACGAGAAATCCTTGAAATCGACAAAGGCTTCCGCGGACGGATGGGCGTTGAGGTAGCGCCGGCGCAGCAGCGCGGCGAGGTCGCCCGAGGCCTCCTCGGCCCGGCCCGCCAGCATGATGCGCGCGCCTTCCAGCGGATCGCCCGCGGCGCGCTCGTCCAGCATCAGCGACACCCTGGTGTCGGCGAGGATATTCTTCGTATGCAGCGCCAGCCGCGAGATCAGCAGAATCGGCGAGGCGTCGGCATGGCTGGCGACATTAACCAGGGAGCAGTAGGGGTCGCCGCTCCCAGCCATAAGGGTCGCCAGCGCCCCCTGGCGGCTCCGCCGCAGCAGCGAGCGGGTCAGTCTGGAGGCATTGAAATCAGCGGTCAGTTGCATCATTTTGAACCAGCCATCTTATTGCAAAAAGGGCCTTTTCCCGGCCAGCGAGGGTGGTATATGGAGGGCGACGCATCGCGCTTGGAAGCGTTTTTGCGGAACTCGGTCACACTTCAGCCCAGCTTGCATTGCTCGTTGACCGTATACGAAGCCCATTTATGCGGCGCATAGCTGGATTGCCCGCCGTTTAAGCCACCGTCTCTTAAGCCACTGTCTCATTCGAAAGCAGGCTCATGCCCACAATCGCCCTGGTCGATGACGACCGCAACATTCTCACTTCCGTCTCGATTGCGCTCGAAGCCGAAGGCTATCGCATCATGACCTACACGGATGGTGCATCGGCGCTCGACGGTTTTCGTACCTCCCCGCCGGACCTGGCGATCCTCGACATCAAGATGCCGCGCATGGACGGCATGGAGACGCTGCGGCGGCTGCGGCAGAAATCCGATCTGCCGGTGATCTTCCTGACCTCCAAGGATGAAGAGATCGACGAATTGTTCGGCCTCAAGATGGGCGCCGACGATTTCATCCGCAAGCCGTTCTCGCAGCGCCTCTTGGTCGAGCGCGTCAAGGCCGTGCTTCGCCGCGGCCAGCCCAAGGACCCAACCGCCGTGCCGAAGGAGCCCGATGCGCGGGCGCTGGATCGTGGCCTGCTGCGGATGGACCCGGAACGTCACACCTGCACCTGGAAGAACGAGCCGGTGACGCTGACGGTGACGGAATTCCTGATCCTGCAGGCGCTGGCGACGCGCCCCGGTGTGGTGAAAAGCCGCAACGCGCTGATGGACGCGGCCTATGACGATCAGGTCTATGTCGACGACCGCACCATCGACAGCCACATCAAGCGGCTGCGCAAGAAGTTCAAGGTGGTGGATGACGATTTCGAGATGATCGAGACGCTGTATGGCGTCGGCTACCGCTTCAAGGAAGCCTGATACGCATTTGTCAGGGGATTTGTTAACTGACGCCGCCGCGGGGCTCGGATAGGATGCCCCGGTAGAATACGACGGCGGCGCGTAGCACGGGACCGATAGCGGCGCGCCGCGCGGGATTTAGTCGAGACAACGGGCAGTTTTGGCCATTGCTAGATCGAACGCAGCCTGATCCAGGCCTGAACGACGAGGATGCCTCTCCGCCCCTCGATCAGGATAGCATTGCCGATAGCAACCCGTCCGTGAAGGGCTGGCGGCGGCCGCTGGGCTGGCTGCAGCGGGCCGGGCAGTTCTTCTTCGCGCTGTCGTTCTCGAGCCTCACACGCCGCATCGTCTCGCTGAATCTGGCGGGCCTCGTGGCCTTGGTGGCGAGCATTCTCTATCTCTCGCAATTCCGCGCCGGGCTGATCGACGCCCGCGCGCAGAGCCTGCTGGTGCAGGCCGAGATCATCGCGGGCGCCATCGCGGCATCCGCCACCGTCGAAACCAATACCATCACCATCGATCCGGACCGTTTGCTCGACCTCAAGCCCGGCGAAAGCTACGGCGCACCGGATGAGTCGTCCGGGCTGGATTTCCCGATCAATCCGGAACGTGTCGCGCCGGTGCTGCGGCGGCTGATTTCGCCGACCAAGACCCGTGCCCGGATCTATGGCGGCGACGGCGGCATGATTCTCGACAGCCGCAATCTCTATGGCCGCGGCGACGTACTGCGTTTCGAATTGCCGCCGCCGGCGCAGGAAAAGCCCGGTATCGTCGAGCGCGCCACGATCGCGACCCGCACCTGGCTCAATCGCGGTGACCTGCCGCTCTACCGCGAACTCGGCCCCGAGAACGGCAAGGGCTACAACGAAGTCGTGCAGGCGCTCGACGGCATCAAGACCAGCATGGTGCGCGTCAACGACCGCGGCGAAGTGATCGTCTCGGTCGCGGTGCCGGTGCAGCGGTTCCGCGCCGTGCATGGCGCGCTGATGCTGTCGACGCAGGGCGACGACATCGACCAGATGGTGACCGCCGAGCGGCTCGCGATCCTGAAGGTCGGCGGCGTTGCCTCCGCGGTCATGATCGTGCTGTCGCTGCTGCTGGCGAGCACGATCGCGGGTCCCGTGCGGCGGCTTGCCGACGGCGCCGAGCGCGTCCGTCGCCGCATCCAGACCCGCGTCGAGATTCCCGATTTCACCCGCCGCCGCGACGAGATCGGCCATCTCTCCGGCGCGCTGCGCGACATGACCAACGCGCTCTATAGCCGGATCGAAGCGATCGAAATGTTCGCCGCCGACGTCGCCCATGAACTGAAGAACCCGCTGACCTCGCTGCGCTCGGCGGTCGAGACGCTGCCGCTGGCGCGCAACGAAACCAGCCGCGCGCGGCTGCTCGAGGTGATCGAGCACGACGTCAAACGGCTCGACCGGCTGATTTCTGACATCTCCGACGCCAGCCGCCTCGACGCCGAATTGCAGCGGCAGGACATGGCTCCGGTCAATCTGCGCCGGCTGTTGAACACGCTGACATCGGTCGCCAACGAAACCCGGCTCGGTAACGATATCGGGGTCGAAGTTCGCTTTGAGGGCCGCGGCCCACGCGACACGTTCTCGGTGCCCGGTCATGATTCACGGCTCGGACAGGTGGTCTCGAACCTGTTGTCCAACGCCCAATCCTTCTCCAACGCCGGCGGCAGGGTGCGCATCACGTGCCGTCGCGTGCGTTCGGAAATCGAAATCGTGGTCGATGACGACGGGCCAGGTATCGGCGAGGATGCGCTGGAACGCATCTTCGAGCGCTTCTACACCGACCGGCCGCATCAGGGCTTTGGCCAGAATTCCGGACTTGGGCTGTCGATCTCCAAACAGATCATCGACGCGCATGGCGGGCGCATCTGGGCCGAGAACCGCCCGGGGCCGGTCGATGCCGACGGTCAGCCGACGTCGGCGGGCGCCCGTTTCGTGGTGCGGCTGCCGGCGCCATCGACGACCCTCTCATGACCCTTGGACCCAGCGTCCACGCCTCTGCCGTGCTGGTCGGCCATCAGGCCGTGCTGATCCGTGGCCCCTCGGGCGCCGGCAAGTCGCGGCTGGCCTTCGACCTGATCCTGGCCGGGCGTTCCGGACAGCTCCCGGCGGCCGTTTTGGTAGGCGATGACCGTGTCCATCTCGACACAGTCGCCGGACAATTGTGGGTTCGCCCGGCGCCGGAACTGGCCGGCCTGATCGAGATCCGAGGCCTCGGAATCCGCCGCTGCGACTTCGCTGGAGAGGCCGTGGTGGGTCTCGTGGTCGATCTGGCGGCCGCAGACGCCGAGCGGCTGCCGCCAGCAGAAGCGCTCTCAGCACGCCTTAATGGTGTTTTGGTACCGCGAATCCCCGTCCCCACTGGCTACCTACCCCTGCCACTGGTTGTCGCTGCGCTGACGACAACTGGGAGTTCATCTTCCGGTAACCAATCGGCCGATTGTGTGAAGGACTTTGGTAACCATATAAGCCCCACTATCGCGACCGAATAAGACCGGCGCAGGCTCCCATCTCTGCCACCAATTTCCGGGAGAATAGCCAAGATGCCCTCTTGCGCGGGGCCTCTGGATGGTCAAAGTGGCGCGTTCGTGCGGTGCACCAAAAAGCGCCCACGAGGAGTTTCCGATGATTGGTCTAGTGCTTGTGACCCATGGGCGCCTTGCCGACGAGTTCAGGGCGGCGCTCGAACATGTCATGGGTCCGCAGAAACAAATTGAAGCCATCACGATTGGAGCCGAAGACGACTCCGATTTGTGTCGAAGTGACATCATCGAAGCGGTGAATCGCGTCGACAGTGGTGACGGCGTCGCTATCCTCACCGACATGTTCGGCGGCACGCCCTCCAACCTGGCCATTTCCTGCATGAGCCGCCCCAAGGTGGAAGTGCTCGCAGGCATCAATCTTCCCATGCTGGTCAAGCTCGCCAAGGTGCGCGAAGAGCGCTCGCTGCCCGACGCCATCGCCATGGCCCAGGAAGCCGGCCGCAAATACGTCACCATCGCCAGCCGCGTCCTCGCCGGCAAATGAGCGACGAGGCCGAGCCCGAAAAGGAAATCGGGCTGAGCGTGCCGGACGGTGCCGTTTCGCGGGAACTTCTCATCATCAACAAACGCGGCCTGCACGCGCGCGCCTCGGCGAAGTTCGTCCAGATGGTCGAACGCTTCAACGCCGAGGTTTTTGTCACGCGCGGCAACGAAACCGTCGGCGGCACCTCGATCATGGGATTGATGATGCTGGCAGCGGGCCCAGGCACCACGGTGACGGTTGCAGCCGTCGGCCCCGACGCCCAGGCCGCGGTCGATGCGCTGGCTGCCTTGATAGCCGACAAATTCAACGAAGAAGGTACGTGAGGCCTTGCTTCACTTCGCCCCGCCTGCGGGGAGAGGTCGGATTGCCTCGGCGATGCGAAGCATTGTCCGGTGCGATCCGGGTGAGGGGGTACAGGTCCGGCCACTTACGCCGCCCTCGCGGATAGACCCCTTAACCCCAACCCTCTCCCCGCAAGAGCGGGGCGAGGGAGTCGAATAGTCAAAACGGATTGGTGACAATGCCGCCGTCGACGCGCAGCGCCGCGCCGTTGGTGGCGCTGGAGGCTTTTGAGCAGACGTAGCAGATCAGGTTGGCGACCTCTTCCGGCGTGGCGTAGCGCTGCAACAGCGAGGCCGGCCGGCGCTCGGTGAACATCCGCGAGGTGAGGTCGTCGATCGTCGTGCCCGCCGCTTTCGCGCGCGCGGCCATGCGCACCGGCGCCATCTCGACCCAGGTCGGACCCGGCATCACCGAATTGACCGTGACGTTGGTGCCTTTGGTCATCTCGGCCGCGCCGCGCGCGATGACGAGCTGGGCGGATTTCGAAAAACCGTAATGCACCATCTCCTTCGGGATGTAGACGGCCGACTCGCTGGAGACGAACACCACGCGGCCCCAGTCCCTGTGGTCCAGCATCCGCTTCAAATAGTGCCGCGTCAGGCGTACCCCGCTCATGACGTTGACCTCGAACATCCGCGACCAGTCGGCATCCTCGACGTCGAAGAACCCCTTCGGCTCGTAGATGCCGAGATTGTTGACGAGGATGTCCACTTCAGGAAATTGCGCGATCAGCGCATCGCACCCCTTGGCCCCGCCGAGGTCGAACGCCGCCGCATGCACTTTTGCGGAAGGCGCGGCCGCCCTCACCTTTGCCATCGCTTCCGTAACAGCCGCGTTCTCGCGCCCGTTGACGATGACCTCCGCGCCCATTTGCGCGAGGCCGATGGCGGAAGCCAGCCCGATGCCCCGCGTCGAGCCGGTTACCAGCGCCGTCTTGCCTGTCAGGTCGAGATCCATGCGATGCTCCCTTCGAATTGATTTTTTCTTGTTGGTTTTTTGCTGGTTTTTCTTGCGTCTATTTGGCCGGCGGCACGACGACAATGTTCCACGCCGTCGCCGCACCGGCGATGCCGAGCGTGAACCGGCGCGTGGTGACCACCATGCGCTCGCCATTGGCGGCATGGAGCTTCATCCAGGCCTCGCATTTTTCCAGCTTCCAGTCGCCGGTTTCGCAGACGCCGATGAAGCCCAATCGCGTGGCTTCTTCGAGCGAGGTCAGGCCCGACGACCACGGCTCGTCCGGCGTCAGCGGCGCCGGATGATCCGCGCTGTAGAAGGTGATCGCCTCGCCGGTATCGGTATAGGCCGCGACCACGGGCCAGCGCGAGTGAAAGCGCGTGCGCCACACTTCGGTCAGTTCGCGCGCCAGTTCGGACCGCGCCCGGTAGGTCGCGCCTGCCGTTCGCTTTTCACCCAGCTCATAGGCGACGATTTTCGGTGAAGCCAACAGCACGACCAGCGAGATCACCAGCCAGGTCGCGGTCAGGTTCAACAGCGCGATCCGCCGAACCCGCAGTTCGGGGATCGCGACCAGCGCCAGCGGCACCAGGAAGAACAGCGGAATGCCCCAGTCGGTCTTGATGTGGGTATGGAATATCACCGCGCCGAGCGGAGGCCCCATCGCCACGATCGTCTGGACGATCCAGACGTTGAGCGCCTGCGAGGTATCCACGCCGGGATTTTCGCCGCGCGACCAGAACGGAAACAGCTTCCAACGCCGCGGCGGCCACGCCAGCGCAATGGCCCCCAACACCGCAGGCACGGCCAGCAGCGCGAAATTGTGACCGAGATACCCCAGCGCGAGATCGACGAGCTGGGCGCGGTCGGTGAGATTATAGGTATCGCCGGCATAGGTGAGCGGAATGAAGTTGACCTGCTTCAGCCACAGGAAGTGCGGCATCATCGCCACCACGAGTGTTGCGATCGCAACCCACGGCGCCGGCGAACGCAGGAACTGCAGGCGTGCCGGATGAATCAGCGCCGCGAGACCGATGGCGCCGATCATGGTCAGCACCCAGTATTTGGTCATCAACGCCAGCGCGCCGGCCAGCCCAAGCCAGATTCCGGATTTCACGCTGCGTTTTTCGAATGCATCGAGATAGGCCAGCATGACCAGCGGCAGCGTGACGAGCTGCAGGATATCCGGATTGTACTTGAAGCCCTTGAAGTTGAAGATCGGGTAGAGCGCGAGCATCACCACGACCAGAAAAGCGCGGCGGCGATCGACCACGCGCAGCGCCAGCAGCCAGCAGATCACGAGGCCGCATGCGAGCGTCGCCATCGCCAGCGCGTAGGTCGCCCAGTCGGTGACCGGAAAGATCATGAACCAGACGCCGGCGACCCAGCCCGACAGCGGCGGATGCTTGCCGTAGCCGAGCAGGAATTTCTGGCCCCAGGCATAGGCTTCCGCGACATCCATATGGATGTCCTGGCCGGTCTTCAGATTGACCAGAATCAGCGTCCACAGCACCGCGTGGATCGTGGCAAATCCGATCACCAGCCACAGGCTGGCCTTGGGATCAGAGGCGCGCGAGGCCAGCCATGCCCCGAGACGGCGAATCGAGGGAATGCGCCTGCCGCGCGCGGCCGCGGGTAAAAATGATGCAGTCGACATGGTTTTGTGCGTAGCGCGTTTTTGGCGCCGAGTGAAATCAACTAAGCGGGAAGAAACCCCCTTAAAATACAGCAATATGGTTGCCGCACGGGGGTGTGAATGCTATCCCGCGCCCCATGACAACCGCCCCTATTTCCAACATCCGCAATTTCTCCATCGTCGCCCATATCGACCATGGCAAATCGACGCTGGCCGACCGCCTGATCCAGATGACGGGCGGGCTGACCGATCGCGAAATGGCGGGCAAGGAACAAGTGCTCGATTCCATGGATATCGAGCGCGAGCGCGGCATCACCATCAAGGCGCAGACCGTCCGGCTGAATTATCACGCCAAGGACGGCAAGGATTACATCTTCAACCTGATGGACACGCCGGGCCATGTCGACTTCGCCTACGAAGTCTCGCGCTCGCTGGCGGCCTGCGAGGGATCGTTGCTGGTGGTCGACGCCAGCCAGGGCGTCGAAGCACAGACGCTCGCCAACGTCTATCACGCGCTCGACGCCGGTCACGAGATCGTGCCGATCCTCAACAAGGTCGATCTGCCGGCGGCCGAGCCAGAACAGGTCAGGAAGCAGATCGAGGACGTGATCGGCATCGACGCCTCCGACGCCGTGATGATCTCGGCCAAGACCGGCCTCGGCGTTCCCGACGTGCTGGAAGCCATCGTCACCCGCCTGCCGCCGCCGAAGGGCGATCGCGACGCAACGCTGAAGGCGCTGCTGGTGGATAGCTGGTACGACGTCTATCTCGGCGTCGTCGTGCTGGTTCGCGTCGTCGACGGCGTGATGAAGAAGAACAGCCGCATCCGCATGATGGGCACCAGCGCCGCCTACGACGTCGAGCGCGTCGGTTTCTTTACGCCGAAGATGACGCAGGTCGACGAACTCGGCCCCGGCGAGATCGGCTTCATCACCGCAGCAATCAAGGAAGTCGCCGATACCCGCGTGGGCGACACCATCACCGACGACCGCAAACCGATCACCGAGATGCTGCCGGGCTTCAAGCCGGCCATTCCCGTCGTGTTCTGTGGCCTGTTCCCGGTCGATGCTGACGATTTTGAAACGCTGCGCGCGGCGATGGGCAAGTTGCGGCTCAACGATGCCAGCTTCTCGTTCGAGATGGAAACCTCCGCTGCTCTCGGCTTCGGCTTCCGCTGCGGCTTCCTTGGCCTATTGCATCTGGAAATCATCCAGGAGCGGCTGAGCCGCGAATTCGACCTCAACCTGATCGCGACCGCGCCGAGCGTGATCTACAAGATGCATCTGACCGACGGGCAGGAGATCGAGATCCACAATCCCGTCGACATGCCCGACGTGGTCAAGATTGCCGAAATCCAGGAGCCGTGGATCGAAGCCACGATCCTCACGCCGGACGAATATCTTGGCAGCGTGCTTAAGCTGTGCCAGGACCGCCGCGGTTCGCAGAAGGAGCTGACGTACGTCGGCTCCCGCGCGATGGTGAAATACGACCTGCCGCTGAACGAAGTGGTATTCGATTTCTACGACCGCCTGAAGTCGGTCTCGAAGGGCTATGCCTCGTTCGACTATCACCTGACCGACTACAAGCCGGCAGACCTCGTCAAGATGCAGATCCTGGTCAACCTCGAACCGGTCGACGCGCTCTCGATGCTGGTGCACCGGACCCGCGCCGAAGGCCGCGGCCGCGCCATGGTCGAGCGCATGAAGGAACTGATCCCGCCGCACATGTTCGTGATCCCGATCCAGGCCGCGATCGGCGGCAAGGTGATCGCCCGCGAAACCGTCCGCGCGCTGCGCAAGGACGTCACCGCAAAATGCTACGGCGGCGACATCACGCGCAAACGCAAACTTCTGGAGAAGCAGAAGGAAGGCAAGAAGAAGATGCGGCAGTTCGGCAAGGTCGACATTCCGCAAGAAGCGTTCATTGCCGCGCTGAAGGTGGATAGCTGAGGCTGTCCGCCGTTCTGTCTATCTTGCCCTGCGGCCGCGATTAGGCCACCATCCCCCCGCTCAGACCAAGAAGCAAAAACAGCGGGGAGACGCATGAGCAAATCCCGAAATTTTGATTACGGCTGGGTCGTGGTCGGCGCGGGCGCTGCCATGACCTGCGTCGGCTTTGGCGCGATGCTGTCGCTCGCGGTGTTCCTGCAGCCGATTTCGGAGGCGATGGGCTGGTCGCGCAGCGGCGTCTCGGCGGCGGCGACGATCGATTTCCTCTGCATGGGGCTCGCGGCATTTTTCTGGGGCGCATTGTCGGACAGGTACGGCACCCGCATCGTCGTGCTCGCCGGCGCGCTGATTTTGGGAACCGGGCTGGTCGCGGCGAGCCAGGCCCAGACGCTATGGCAGTTCCAGCTTTCGTTCGGCGTGCTGATCGGGATCGCTGCCGGCAGTTTTTACGCACCGATGGTCGCGGTGGCGAGCGCGTGGATCGAGCGGCACCGCAGCCTCGCGGTCGCGCTGGTGTCCGCGGGCATGGGCGTGGCGCCGCTGACGGTGGCGCCATCCGCCAGCTATCTGATCACGACCTACGACTGGCGCACGGCGATGCTGGTGATCGGCATCGCCTCATGGGCGCTGCTGATTCCGGCGGCCCTTCTGGTGCGCCCGCCTCCGCCAGCCGCAGTGCCGGTGACGACGGGCGGCGCGACTATGCCGGAAACACAATGGACCGTGGCGCAGGCGTTGCGGACGCCGCAATTCATCACATTGGCGCTGGCCCATTTCGCCTGCTGCGCGGCGCATTCCGGGCCGATCTTCCACATGGTCTCTTACGCTATGGTCTGCGGCATCGCGCCGTTGACCGCGGTCACCGTCTACAGCCTCGCCGGATTCTCCGGCCTCGGCGGTCGTCTGCTGCTCGGCACATTGGCTGACAGGCTCGGCGCCAAGCCGGTGCTGGTCGCCGGCCTATTGGTGCAGGCGCTGTCGATTGCGACCTATCTCGCGGTCGGCCAGCTCGGCGAGTTCTATGCGCTGTCGGTCGTGTTCGGAATCGCCTATGGCGGCGTGATGCCGCTCTATGCGGTGCTGGTGCGCGAATATTTCGGCGCGCGCATCATGGGAAGCGTGTTCGGCGCCGTCTCCGCCTTCGCCAGCCTCGGCATGGCGCTCGGACCCATCGCCGGTGGGTGGGTGTTCGACACCTATCACGGCTATTGGTGGCTCCATGTCGGTTCCTTCGGCATCGGCATGGCAGCGGTTGCGGTGGCGCTGAGCTTTCCGTCGAAAAAACAGCCGCCGCAGCCGTCGTTCGACCTGGCGCACGCGACGTAAGCCCCGCCGGTGCGGCTTGATCGCGCGGGACGGATGGGCCACCATCGCGCCCGCGCCAAAAATAAGAGAATGTGAGGAAGCGCGTGAACAAACAGCCCGGCATCGATCTGGTCGAACGCGCGCGTTCGCTACAGCCCCTAATCGCAAGCGAAGCCGACGAGATCGAACGGACACGACGGCTCACGCCGGCCGTCACTTCGGCGCTGATCGAAAACGGGCTCTATCGCTCGCTGCTGCCGCAAAGCCTCGGCGGCAGCGAGGCGCCGCTCGAAACCTTCATGCAGATGCAGGAGGAAATCGCCAAGGCCGACGCCTCGACCGCATGGTGCCTCGGCCAGTGCAGCGTCTGCGCCATGACGGCCGCCTATCTCGATTCCGAACCCGCCAACGAGATTTTCAATGTCGCGCCCGGCATTCTCGCCTGGGGCGCGATCAATCATCAGGTGCAGGCGGTGCCGGGTGGCTACCTGGCCAGCGCGCGCTGGGAGTTTGCCTCCGGCTCCCGGCAGGCGAGTTGGCTTGGGTCCCATGTGAGGGTTGTCGAGCCGGACGGCACGTCTGCGGCTGAAGAAAGACGGCACAGCCGAAATCCGCACCATCCTGTTCCCGGTCGCGAGCGCCACCATGTACGACGTCTGGGACGTCATCGGCCTGCGCGGCACCGGCACCAATTCCTATTCGGTCGACAATCTGTTCGTCCCGGACAAATTCGCTGCCCTTCGCGACGACCCCACGGCGCTGCGTGAAAAAGGCCCGCTCTACAAGCTCACCACCAACATGGTGTTCAGCATGGGCTTTGGCGCGACCGCGCTTGGCGTCGCCCGCGCCACGCTGGATGCCGCGACGGATCTCGCGCGCGGCAAGACGCCGCAGGGCCAGAAGGCGATGCGCGAAAACAACGCCGTGCAGGGCCTGATCGGCCGCACCGAGGCGACGCTGCGCGCCGCGCGCGCCTATCTCTACACCACCGCAGGCGAGGTCTGGCGCGACCTGGCGCGCGGCGAAGCGCTCACCGAGCAGCATCGTATCGCGCTGCAAATCGCCGCGACCTGGACCATTCATCAATCGGCTGCCGTGGTCGATACCGCCTATCATATGGCGGGCGCCACCGCCGTATTCGCCGCCAACAAGTTCGAGCGGCGGTTTCGTGACATGCACGCGATCGCGCAGCAAATCCAGGCGCGCGATACCCACTACGAGGATGCCGGCAAGGCGATACTTTCGGCTAATCTCGCGACGCCGCCGACAACACGGTAACCGGTTCCGCTTGTTGCGTTTTTCGCGACCCAACCGTAGTTCTACGTACCTGCCATCAACCCCACTTGTTAAACAGTTTATGAAAACTCTGGACGGAATCCTGCCTCGTGGAGCTTCCGTCTCTTCATGTTCAAAATTCGATCGATCGCAGCGCGCCTGATCCTCGCCATTTCGCTGACCGTCGCCGTCGCCTGCGGCATCCTCGGGACCTTCTCGATCATGCAGCAGCGCGCATTGACGCGGCTGGCGCTCGATCAGCAGCTCAAGCTGCAATATGACAGCGTGATCGCCGCCGTCGACTACGAGGGACGCGCCGCGCTCGCGGTCAGTTCCGTGATCTCGGCGCTGCCGCCGATTGTCGATCTCCTGGCCAAGGAAGACCAAAGCGGACTGGCGGCGCTGCTTGGCGACGCCATGAAGGCTTTGAACGCGCAAGGCATCCCGCTGATCACGTTCCAGAAGGCGCCGGGAGTCGTGATCTACCGCGTTCACGCGCCAAAGGTCTTCGGCGACGACATCTCGGGACGCCGCACCACCGTGGCGGAGGCGATCAAGACCGGCAAGCAGATCGTCGGCGTCGAGCCCGGACGGGAGGCGCTCAGCATCTTCGGCATGACGCCGATCGTGCGCGACGGCAAGACACTGGCGAACACCGACGTCGGCGCCGCCTTCGGCAAGGAATTCGTCGATCGCGCCAAGAAGCGCTTCGGCATCGACCTCGCTGTGCATTCGTTTGACGGCAAGGAATTCAAGAAGCTCTCCTCGACCTTCGGTGACAGCGTGGTCGCAACGCAGGACGAACTCAAGTCCGTCATGAATGGCCAGGCACTGCGCCGCGATGCGGAGCTCGGCGGCCATCCCGCCGCGCTCTATCTCGGCCAGATCAAGAATTACGCCGGCCAGCCGGTCGGGATTCTCGAAGTCATCAAGGACACCACCGAGTACGAGGCCGCGGCAGCGACGTCGCAGCGCCATTTGATTCTCGGCACCGTCGCGATCCTGGCCGTTGCCATCGTGCTGGCGTTCCTGCTCGGCCGCGGCCTGTCGCGCCCGCTCACCGCCATCACCGCGGTGATGAACCGGCTGTCCGGCGGCGAGATCGACGTCACGATTCCCGGCAGCGAGCGCCGCGACGAACTCGGCACCATGGCCGGCGCAGTCGACGTGTTCCGCCGCAGCATGATCGAGTTCCGCAGCATGCGCGAGACCCAGGAAGCCTCCAAGCAGCAGGCCGAACTCGAGAAGAAGGCCCTGCAGCGACAGATGGCCGACCGCTTCGAGGCCGACGTCAAGAGCGTGGTCGCGGCGGTCGCGAAAGCAACGACGGACATGCAGCGCGTGGCCGGCGAAATCACGACAAGCGTCAGCGGCACCTCGGAACGCGCCGCCGCTGCGGCCGCGGCCTCCGAAGAGGCTTCCGCCAGCGTCAATACGGTTGCCGCCGCCACCGAGGAGCTGGCCTCCTCCGTGGCCGAGATCGGCCGTCAGGTCACCCATTCAAGCCAGGTCGCCGACAACGCCGTGACCAAGGCCGGCCAAACCACCGAAATGGTCGCCAGCCTTGCTTCCGCGGCCGAGAAGATCGACGACGTGCTGCGGCTGATCGGCGCGATCGCGAGCCAGACCAACCTGCTGGCGCTCAATGCGACCATCGAGGCCGCGCGCGCCGGCGATGCCGGAAGAGGCTTTGCCGTCGTCGCCTCCGAGGTCAAGAACCTCGCCAGCCAGACCGCGAAGGCGACCGAGGAGATCGCCGGACAGGTCGCCGCGATCCAGGCCGCGACCGGCGGCTGCGTCACCGCGATCGGCGGCATCAGCGACACCATCCGCGAAATCAGCGGCATCGCCACCACCATCGCCGCGGCGGTCGAGCAACAGGATTCGGCAACGCGCGAGATTGCGCGCAGCGTGCAACAGGCGGCAACCGGCACCAGCGAGGTTACGGCCAACGTGACCGGCGCCAGCCAGTCCGCCGACCAGTCGCGCGCGCTCGCCGACAACGTGCTGGCCGCGACCGGCCAGCTCGGCCGCCAGGCCGACGCGCTGAACGAAAGCGTCGATACCTTCCTGGCCGGCCTGCGCGACGCGGCGTAGCGTGACCGGCTGAGCGCAGCGTCCGCTTCCGACTGAGGCCGCGCCTGCCGTAGTCTGTCCGACGCAACCACGATGCCGGGACAGACTGCGATGAAAACACCTGCCAGGAAAAATACCGGAAGCGCCGCTACGAAGAAGCGCGCAGGCGAATTCCGATCCCGCGGTCGACGCGGTGTTCGACGCCTATCCCCGGCCGATCAAGGCAAAATTGCTGGCGCTGCGCCGGCTGATCTTCGATACCGCCAAGGCCACCAAGGGCGTCGGCCCGCTGGAAGAAGCGCTGAAATGGGGCCAGCCGAGCTATCTCACGTCAGAGAGCAAGAGCGGCAGCACGGTCCGGATCGATCAGGTGAAAGCCGAAGCCGGCCAGTACGCGGTGTATTTCCATTGCCAGACCAATCTGGTCGGGACCTTTCGAGAGCTCTATCCCGAACTGCGTTACGAAGGCAACCGCGCCATCCTGCTCGATGCGGCTGACAAGCTTCCTGAGGCCGAATTGCGCCACTGCGTGGGGCTGGCGCTGACATATCATTTAAACAGGCGGAAGATGGGACGGACGAAATAGTTGCTGCTGTCATGGCCTGCAACAAACGCGAAGCGTTTGTGCAAGGGGCAACGCGACGAAGTCATCAATTCGTTCTTTTCATGGAAATGGGCCGCGGGAGATCAAGCAATTGCGATTGTCGCGATTGTCCAGCCTCACCCATTCCATGCTACGCTCGGGCAGATAGAGTGATCCGATGACACCCCGCCTGATTCTGATTCCGCTCCTGATCGCAATAGCCGCCGCCAATGCCTCCGCCGCATCGGCGCAGGACAAGGGTACGCTCAATCCGCAACCGCTGCCGCCGCTGGCCAATCCCAATGATCCCCACATCGGCGCCAAGGAATTGTTCGGCCGCAAGGTGCTGCCGGCGGCGGGCGCGACGCGCGTATTCGGCTTCTACGCCCATGGCTGCATCGCCGGCGCGGAAGCGCTGCCGATCAACGGCGACACCTGGCAGGTGATGCGGCTGTCGCGCAATCGCTACTTTGCGCATCCCGACATGGTCGCGCTGCTGAAGCGGCTTTCGGAAAAGGCGCACAAGGATGCCGGCTGGCCCGGAATCCTGGTCGGCGACATGTCGCAGCCGCGCGGCGGGCCGATGTTCACCGGCCACGCCAGCCACCAGGTGGGACTGGACGCCGACATCTGGCTGACGCCGATGCCGAAGCGGATATTGTCGCGCAACGAGCGCGAGGAAATGTCGGCGGTCATGGCGGTGCGCGACGACCGGCTCGACATCGATCCGAAGGTGTTCACGCCGGGTCATCTGGCTGTCATCCGCGATGCGGCGCTGGAGCCGACGGTGCAGCGCATCTTCGTCAATGCCGCGATCAAGAAGGCGCTGTGCCGCGAGGCCAAGGGCGACCGTCACTGGCTTTCCAAGGTGCGGCCGATGTACGGCCACGACTATCATTTCCACATCCGCATCAAATGCCCGCCCGGCAGCGGCGAGTGCGAAAGCCAGCCCGATCCGGCCGAAAGCGAGGGCTGCAGCGCCGGCGATCTGGCCTACTGGTTCAAGGATTCGGTGCTCCACCCGAAACCGCCGAAGGAACAACCAAAGCCCAAGCCGCCGATGACGATGGCGTCGCTGCCCGCCGCCTGCAAGGCGGTGCTGGCCGCGCCGGATGCCAAGCAATAAGGCCGGGAACGGTGTTTTCATTCGGGCCCGAGATGGGCTAATATCCGGCATCGCGCCGTAAGCGCGATCACGCCACGGATCAGGGCTGCTGATCCTCACCCATCCCGATTTGTCGATGCGAGCCGTCGTGCATGCGCGGGATGCATACTTTCGAAGGATTCGATCATGCGCATCAGTGCACGCAACCAGATCAAGGGTACCGTCGTCGAAGTGAAGAAGGGCGCGACCACGTCGCATGTCCGCGTCGACATCGGCAACGGCCAGATCATCACCTCCTCGATCACCAACGAAGCCGTCGACGAACTCGGCATCAAGGCCGGCGGCAAGGCCACGGTGGTGATCAAGGCTTCCGACGTCATGATCGCGGTGGACTGACATGCGCGCAGCCGTTCTCCTTGCACTGACACTCATCAGCGCCGCCCCTGCGCGGGCGGCGGAAGAACCGAGCGGCTGCGACAAGTTCAAATGGCCGATCGAGCGTGAGCGCGCCGCGCTGACCGCGCCCGATCGCGCCAAGCTGACGTCCGGCGGCGAACTCGCCGCCCTGCCCTCGACCGGAGTGACGCTTGCACTGGTCGCGCCGGCGGACGCCAAGCTGCCGACCCCGCCGGAGCGCGCCCCCAAGGAGGGCACCTTTGCCGGTTTCGCCAGCATCAAGACCGCGCCCAAGGCCGGCCTCTACACGGTCAGCCTGTCCTCGGGCGGCTGGGTCGACGTCGTCCAGGACGGCCATTTCCTGAAGCCGAAGGCCTTCAGCGGCGCCACCGATTGCGACGGCATCCGCAAGACCATGAAATACGAGCTGTCCGGCGAGCCCGTTGGTGCTGCAGGTCAGCGGGACCAAGGACAATTCGATCTCGATCGCGATCCTGCCGACCGAATAGGCGGCAATATCTGAGACGAAGGGTCACTTTACCCGTATTCCCAGCCTGCTATGGTCTGGCCGTGGCGACAATCCGATCGGCCGTAAGCCATCGGATTTGCCGGAACAGCGCTTCCGCCCGTCGTTTTCCTGACCAATCAACGCCTGACCCGGGCGCGTCAACGACGCGACCGGCGATCATGCACGGAGCGCGCTCATGTCTCGTCTTGCCGGAATTTTTGTCGCCTTTGTCATGCTGCTCGGAGCGGTGTCCTCGCCCGCCTCGGCCGACGACAAAACCATCACGGTGTTTGCCGCGGCCTCGATGAAGAACGCGCTCGACGACATCGACGCCGCCTACACCGCCAAGACCGGCGTCAAGGTCACCGCGAGCTATGCCGCCAGTTCCGCGCTCGCCAAGCAGATCGAACAGGGCGCGCCGGCCGACGTGTTCATCTCCGCCGACACCGACTGGATGGATTACGCTACGGCCAAAAAGAACATCAACGAACCCACGCGCGTGAACCTGCTCGGCAACAGCATCGTGCTGATCGCGCCGAAAGATTCCAAGATCGACAATGTGAGCATCGCAGCCGGCTTCGATCTCGCCAAGCTTGCCGGCGACGGCAAGATCGCCACCGGCGACGTGAAAGCCGTGCCGGTCGGCAAATACGCCAAGGCGGCGCTGGAGAAGCTCGGCTCATGGCAGGCGGCCGAAGCGAAATTCGCGATGGCCGAGAGCGTGCGCGCGGCGCTGACGCTGGTGGCGCGCGGCGAAGCCGTGCTCGGCATCGTCTATTCCACCGACGCCAAGGTCGAACCCGGCGTCAAGATCGTCGGCACCTTCCCCGCCGATTCCCATCCTGCGATCATCTATCCCGTCGCGGCGACCACGACCGCGAAGCCGGAGACGACGGACTATCTCGCCTTCCTGCGTTCGACCGCGGCCAAGACCATTCTTGAAAAATACGGCTTCAAGTTCCTGGTCAGCCCGACCACCTGATGTCCGAAATCACGCCGGCCGAATGGACGGCGATCCTGCTGTCGCTGCGGGTCGCCGTCATTGCAACGCTGGTGGCGACGCCGTTCGGCATCGCGCTGGCGTGGCTGCTGGCGCGGCGGGATTTCTGGGGCAAGTCGATCCTCGACGCGACCATGCATCTGCCGCTGGTGCTGCCGCCCGTCGTCACGGGTTATCTGCTGCTGCTGACCTTCGGCCGCCGTGGCCTCGTCGGCGCGTGGCTGGCCGACCATCTCGGCATCGTGTTCGCGTTCCGCTGGACCGGCGCCGCGCTCGCCTGCGGCGTGATGTCGTTTCCGCTGCTGGTGCGGCCGATCCGATTGTCGATCGAGGCGATCGACCGCCGGCTGGAACAGGCCGCCAGCACGCTTGGCGCCGCGCCCTGGCGGGTGTTTGCGACGGTGACCCTGCCGCTGGCGTTGCCGGGCGTGCTCGCCGGCATGGTGCTCGGCTTTGCCAAGGCAATCGGCGAGTTCGGCGCCACCATTACCTTCGTCTCCAACATTCCCGGCGAAACCCAGACCATTTCGTCGGCGATCTATTCGCTGATCCAGACCCCCGACGGCGACAGTGCGGCGGCGCGGCTGGTGCTCGTCTCGATCGTGATCGCGATGGGCGCCCTGATCGCATCGGAATGGTTCGCGCGACGCGCGACGCAACGCCTGCACGGAAACTGACCATGCTGCGCGTCGACATCACAAAACAGCTCGGCGAATTCTCGCTTGAAGCATCCTTCGAAAGCCAGGGCCGCGTCACCGGCCTGTTCGGCGCATCCGGCGCCGGCAAGACCTCGTTGATCAACATCATCGCCGGATTATTGCAGCCCGACCGCGGCAGCATCGCACTCGACGGCGAAACGCTCGACGACACCTCCAAGCGCATCCATATGCCCGCTCACCGGCGCCGTATCGGTTATGTGTTTCAGGACGCACGGCTGTTTCCGCATCTCGATATCAGGCAGAACCTCGACTACGGCCGCCGCATGAACCGCCTCACCGAGGATCCCGCGCAGCACAAACGCATCACCGACCTGCTCGATATCGGCGGCTTGCTCGACCGCCGCCCCGGCCAGCTCTCCGGCGGCGAACGCCAGCGCGTCGCGCTCGGCCGCGCGCTGCTGTCGAAGCCGCGCCTGATGCTGCTGGACGAGCCGCTGGGATCGCTGGACGAGGGCCGCAAGGTCGAAATCCTGCCCTATCTGGTGCGGCTGCGAGACGAAGGTATTCCGATGGTCTATGTCAGCCATGACGCAGCGGAACTACGCCAGCTCGCGACGCAAATCGTGATGCTGCAGCGCGGACGGGTGACCGCGCTCGGCGGCGTCAAGGTGCTGACGTAGCGGCTGCGCCCAACCGCAGTGCATCATAGCGTTCTCTGATAGCAGCATCGCGACAAGCCCCCAGGCTCTAGCGCCGGGGCACGCCACAGTTGCGCTGTAAACCCGTGCAAATTTCCTGACAACGACCAAGCAAAAACGACAGGGGAATGCCATGGAAGACGTCGAGAGGCGTGCAATCGGCAAGGTGATGCGGCGACTGATCCCGTTTCTGATCCTGTGTTATTTCGTGGCCTATCTCGATCGCGTCAATGTCAGCTTCGCCAAGCTGCACATGAACCAGGCCCTCGGCTTCAGCGAAGCGGCCTTCGGCCTGGGCGCCGGGCTGTTCTTCATCGCCTATTTTCTGTTTGAAGTGCCGTCGAACATCTTCCTGGAACGGGTCGGCGCGCGGGTCTGGATCGCGCGCATCATGATCTCCTGGGGGATCGTTTCGGCCGCGTTCGCCTTCATCCCGTCGATATCAAGCGCGACCGGAGCCTCGAACGAAACGGTTTTCTACACGCTTCGCCTGCTGCTCGGCGCCTGCGAGGCCGGATTCTTTCCCGGCATCATCTTTTACCTGACGCTGTGGTTCCCGGCGGTCTATCGCGCGCGCGTCATCAGCTTCTTCATGCTGGCGATCCCGATTTCATCGATAGTCGGCGCGCCGATCTCCGGCCTGCTGCTGAACCTGAGCGGCTGGGGCCTCTCAGGCTGGCAATGGCTGTTCATTCTGGAAGCGTTGCCGTCGGTTCTGGTCGGGCTCGGCGTCTTGGTCTATCTCACCGATTTTCCGCGTCAGGCGAACTGGCTGCAAAAAGACGAGATTGCGTGGCTGGAGAACGTGCAGGCCACCGAGAAGCGAAACAAGGAGAGTGTCGAACATCTCTCGCTGTTTCAGTCGCTCACCGATATCCGTATCCTGATGTGCGCGCTGGTTTACTTCTGCTTGAACGCCGCAAGCTACGGCGTTGCGTTCTTCCTGCCGACCATCATCAAGGGCTTTGGGGTCAGCGATACCCAGACCGGATTTCTGGCCGCTGTGCCCTTCGTTTTCGGCGCCATCGGCATGGTGCTGCTCGGCCGGCATTCAGACCGCTTGATGGAACGAAAAGGCCACGTCGCCGTGGCGCTGTTGATGGCAGCGGTCGGAATCGGATTGTCCGGACTGGTGTCCAATCCCGTCGTCGTCATGGCCCTGCTCTGCTTCGCGCAGATCGGCGTCTCCTCGGTGCCGCCGATGTTCTGGCCGTTACCGGCAAGCTTCCTGACCGGCGCCTCGGCGGCCGCCGGGATCGCGGCGATCAACTCGCTCGGCAACCTCTCAGGATTCGCCGGCCCGTTCGCGATGGGCTACCTGAAGGACCTGACCGGCAACTTCACGGTCGGCCTGCTGCTGCTCGCCGGATGCGCGGTCGTCGGCGCTGGCGCGGTCATGAGCCTGCGCATCGACGTGCGGCGCGAGCAGGCAACGGGCGAGGCCGTATTGGCGCATTAGACCGGGAGAACGTCACCATGAACCGCCGCGTCAGATGGATTGGGTTTTGTTGTTGGGCCGTGGCAGCGCTGGGGCTGCTGCCCGCGGCTGCCCTTGCGCAGAAATTCGAAATTACTTCGGTCGCCGAAAAGAAAATAAGCCAGTTGCCGGCGGGACCACTGTTCTGGCGGATCGAAAACTTTCCGACGCTCTCGCAGGCGCAGGCGGCTGCGGGCCCAACCGGACTGGCGGCCGAAGCGGCGGGCAAGATCTGGCTGTTCACGCTCGGCGCCAAGGGCGCACCGTCTGCCGGCGGCAGCGCGGTAGCCGAGATCGGACCTGTCCCGCCCATCACGGCACCGGAATATTTGCTGCGCATCAACAAGACAGGTGGCCCGCCTGGCGTCAAAACACCCGTGCATACCCATCCGGGCTCCGAGACCTTCTACGTGCTGACTGGGCAGCTCAGCCAGAAAAGCCCGCACGGCGAGAGCCATATCGACGCCGGCCAGTCGATGCCCGGACATGGTCCGGGCATGGCGATGGAAGTTTCCAGCAGCGGCACCAGCGATCTGAACGCGCTGGTGATGTTCGTCGTGGACGCCACGAAGCCGTTTTCCACGCCGGCCACGATGCCCTGAGGCTTATTCCGGAACGACGCGCACCGCACCACGCGCAGCGCTCGTCGTCAGCGCCGCATAGGCCTTCAGCGCCATCGTTATCTTTCGGGCGCGCTTTTTGGCGGGCTTCCATGCATCCGCGCCACGGGCCAGCATGGCTTCGCGGCGCTTCGTCAGCGTGGCGTCGTCGACCGCGAGACTGATCGAACGCGCCGGGATATCGATCTTGATCAGATCGCCCTCTTCCACCAGCCCGATCAAACCGCCCTCGGCGGCTTCCGGCGAGAGATGCCCGATCGACAGGCCGGAAGAACCGCCGGAGAAGCGGCCATCGGTGACCAGTGCACAGACTTTTCCGAGGCCCTTCGATTTGAGATAACTGGTCGGATACAGCATCTCCTGCATGCCGGGGCCACCGCGCGGGCCTTCGTAGCGCACCACGACGACGTCGCCGGGCTTGATCTTGTTGCCCAGAATGCCTTCGACCGCGGCGTCCTGGCTTTCGAACACCCGTGCCGGCCCCTCGAACTTCAAAATGCTCTCATCGACGCCAGCGGTTTTCACGATGCAGCCTTCGAGCGCGATATTGCCCGACAGCACCGCGAGGCCGCCATCCCTGGAATAGGCATGCTCGAGGTCGCGGATGCAGCCGGTCTCACGATCAGTATCGAGCTCCTCGAATCGACGCTCCTGGCTGAAGGCCACTTGCGTCGGCACATTGCCCGGCGCTGCCATGAAGAATTTGCGGACGCTCTCGCTCTTGGTGCGCTTGATGTCCCAACGGCCGAGCGCATCTTCCAGCGTCTTGCTGTGAACCATCGGCAGACCGCGATTGAGCAGATTGGCACGGTCGAGCTCGCCGAGGATCGCCATCACGCCACCGGCGCGATGCACGTCTTCCAGATGCACGTCGGCCACCGACGGCGCTACCTTGCACAGCACCGGCACCCGGCGCGAGAGGCGATCGATATCGGCCATCGTGAACGGCACTTCGCCCTCATAGGCGGCTGCCAAGAGATGCAGCACGGTATTGGTCGAGCCGCCCATCGCAATGTCGAGCGTCATGGCGTTCTCGAACGCCTTGAAGCTCGCAATCTTGCGCGGCAGCGCGGTGTCGTCGTCCTGCTCGTAATAGCGGCGCGCCAAGTCGACGATCAGATGACCGGCCTCGACGAACAGGCCGCGGCGGTCGGCATGCGTTGCCAGCACCGAGCCGTTGCCCGGCAGCGCCAGACCCAGCGCCTCGGTGAGACAGTTCATGGAATTGGCGGTGAACATGCCCGAGCACGAGCCGCAGGTCGGACAGGCCGAGCGCTCGATGGTCTCGACGTCGGCGTCGCTGACCGTGGGGTCGGCCGCGGCGACCATGGCGTCGATCAGGTCGACCGCGCGGAGCTTGCCCTTGATATTGACCTTGCCGGATTCCATCGGCCCGCCCGAGACGAACACGGTCGGGATGTTGAGCCGCAGCGCCGCCATCAGCATGCCGGGCGTGATCTTGTCGCAGTTGGAGATGCAGACCATGGCGTCGGCGCAATGCGCGTTGACCATGTACTCGACGCTGTCAGCGATGATCTCGCGCGACGGCAGGCTGTAGAGCATGCCGTCATGGCCCATGGCGATGCCGTCATCCACCGCGATGGTGTTGAACTCTTTCGCGACGCCGCCGGCGGTTTCGATTTCGCGGGCGACGAGCTGGCCGAGGTCCTTGAGATGGACATGGCCCGGCACGAACTGGGTGAACGAATTGACCACCGCGATGATCGGCTTGCCAAAATCCTCGTTCTTCATGCCGGTGGCGCGCCAGAGGCCGCGGGCGCCCGCCATGTTGCGGCCGTGGGTCGTGGTTCGGGAGCGGTAGGCGGGCATGGCGTTTCCTCTGGTCATACGATCCGGCGTTTCGGCGTCTTTTAGACCGCGAACGCCAGCGATTAAAGCCTGTTAGCGCAAAGTCGCTATGCGCCAAGCCCGGTCCCGGCAGGCCAGGCGACCGGAACCCGGCCCCGTCAGACCACCTCGCGTGCGCGCAGGTCCGCGATCGCCTGGGTGTCGTAGCCCAGCGAGGCCAGCACTTCCTCGGTATGGGCGCTGAGTGCCGGCGCCATGCGGTCGAGCTTGCCGCCGCCATGGGCGAGCTGAAATCCGCTGCCGGCGAAGCGCAGGCGGCCATAGGGCGTATCGATCTCCTGGATGGCGCCGCGCGCCGCGATCTGCGGGTGATCGATCACCTCCTCGACCTTCCAGATGCTGGCGCAGGGCGCGCCCGCGGCCTCGAGGATCTTCTCCCACTCGCGCGGGGTCTTCTTCGCCAACGCCTCTTCGATGATCGCGCGCAGCGCCGGTTCGTTGTCCTTGCGGGCGAACCAGTCGACGAAGCGTGGATCCTCCAGCGCATCGGCGCGGCCGAGCGCAGTCATCAGGCCCTGATACTGCTTCTCGCTGTTGACCGCGAGCAGCAGGTAGCCGTCACCGGCCTTGAAGAGATTGGCGGTCGGCCGGCGGCTGACGGCCTGGTTGCCCGAAAGTTGCTGGCGATGGCCGGCGACCGAGTAATCCGCCACCTGTCCCGACAGAAACGCCAGCGTCGCCTCCAGCATGGAAACGTCGACCAACTGGCCTTTTCCAGTGTGGGTACGCTGAAACAGCGCGCTCGACACGCCGAAGGCGGCGGTCGCGCCCGACAGCACGTCGCAGACCGCAAAGCCCGCACGGGTCGGTCCGGTCTCCTCATGGCCGGTGATCGACATGATGCCTGACAGCGCCTGGATCTTGCCGTCATAGCCGGCGCCCAACCGTTCCGGGCCGGTCTGGCCGAAACCGGAAATCGCGCAATAGATCAGCCGCGGATTGATTTCGGAGAGCGCCTTGTAGCCGATGCCGAGCTTGTCCATCACGCCCGGCCGAAAATTCTCCATTACCACGTCGGCCTGCTCGGCCAGTTGCCTGACGATGGTGATCGCTTCCGGCTTCGAGAGGTCGAGCGTCAGGCTACGCTTGTTGCCGTTGATCGCCTGCCAGCCCGGCGCAAGGCCACGGTCGGCCCATTCGCGGTTCAGCGGCGTGCGGCGCATGTCCTCGCCCTCGCGCCGCTCCACCTTGATCACGTCAGCGCCGAGCAGTGCAAGCTGATAGCTCGCATAGGGGCCGGCCAGCACCTGCGTGAAGTCGAGAATCTTCACGCCTTCGAACGGTCGGGTCAATGAAATGTCCTCCCTCACCGTCATTGCGAGGAGCGAAGCGACGAAGCAATCCAGTCTTCTTTTCGCGAAGAACTGGATTGCTTCGCTTCGCTCGCAATGACGGAATGTAGCGACCGATCGTTGCTGCGTCGGCCTATTTGTTGTTCTTGTTACCAGCTCACGCCGCGCGGTTGCCGCGGGCGATCTCTTTCTGCTTGTCGAACTCGGCGCGGCGCCGCGCCAGTTCTTCCGGGCTCATCTGTGCGATGTTGTTGTAGTCGAGCTTCCAGGACGCATCCGCGCTCCAGCGCAGCGGCGACTGCATCGTGGTGCGTGCGCCGGACGCGGACTCCAGCAGGCCCAGTGCCAGTTCGAGCGTCTGCGCCTGCGAAGCGACGTCCTGCGGCTTGCCGGCCGAGTTGCCGAGTGGAAAGTCGCTGAACAGGAAGCGCGGCACCGCGGCGTGTTCGACGATGTCCTTGGCGCAGCCCATCACCACAGTAGAGATGCCGTTGGCTTCGAGATGACGCGCCACCAGCGCCGAGGTCTGGTGACAGACCGGACAGTTCGGCACGATCACGGCGACATCGACCTTGTCTTCGCGGCAGCGCGCAAGAATCTCAGGCGCGTCGGTGTCGATGGTGACGCGGTGGCTGCGGTTGGTCGGCGCGCCGAAGAAACGCGGCGCGACCTCGCCGATCCGACCCGCGGCCTTGGCTTTCAAAAGCTGCGGCAGCGGCCACCATGTGCCGCTGTCAGTTGCCGACGTGTGCTTGCGGTCGTAGCCGATATGCGAGATGCGCAAATCGTGCTGCTTCGAGGTGTCGCCGTCATAGACCTGGTAGAATTTTGCGCTGCCATTATACGCCGCGCCCGGACCCTGGTCGCCCTTGGCCGGATCATATTGCGCGGCCGTGGTGACGATGGTGACGCGCGACTGCGCTAAGGGCTTCTTCAGCGGCTGGAACGGCGCGTCGACGTAATGCGCCCAGCGGTACGGCGTGGTGTAGCCGATCGCGGTATAATAATCGCGGGTCCGTTGCATGTAGGGCACCGGAGAATTGTAATCCGGTGCGAAGCCGAGCTGGTCGTCATTGGGGCCGGACATTGGCTGTCTCTCCTGGTTCGTTCTGCCTTGCGTTTCCACCGTTGGGCCGCCGAGCGGCCTTCACGGCATAAGCTAGTGATAGTCCGGCGTTTGCTCAACAGCGGAAATGGCAACCCTCCGTCGCATGGCAGGTCATTCCGGGGATGGTCCGACCGGGGATTCCGTCATTGCGAGCGCAACGAAGCATCTAGCGCGCAGCGCGATTGGCCCGTTGGGTAGTCTTGCTCTCGTGCCACCAGGCAGGCGAGGAAGAAATCGTATCTCAATCCGTACCCCGCGCTCGTTCGGTCGAACGTGAACCAGAACAGGAAATCCAGACACATACGTCCGGTATACCAAAGTTCGCTCACGGAGACCGTATGAACCGCACAGATTGGAGAATTTGGAGCGCGCTTTTCGCTACCCTCACGCTCTCGAGTTGTTCAGCGGACGCTGACCCGTGCGACACACTGCGGGACCCTGAGCCTCGAATCATTGCCTGTACACAGGTGATCAATTCCGGGAAATGGACCGGTCGCAATCAGGCGATAAATTACACCAATCGAGGTAATGGTTATCGCGAAAAGGGTGACCTCGACCACGCCATCGCCGATTTCGATGAGGCGATCCAGATCGATCCCGCACACGTCATGGCTTTCAACAATCGAGGGGTCGCTTACCGCTCCAAGGGCAACCTCGATCACGCCCTTTCCGACTATGATGAGGCGATCCGGATCAATCCGAAATTCGCCATGGCCTTCATCAATCGAGGTGCCGCCTACGGCGACAAGGGTTATGTCGACCGCGCTATCGCCGATTACAATCAGGCGATCCGGCTCGATCCCAAAGCCGCCATCGCCTTTTACAATCGCGGGGTCCTTTATCGCGACAACGGCGACATCGACCATGCCATCGCCGACTACAGCGAGGCGGTCCGGATCAATCCCAACTACGCCATGGCCTTCAACAATCGAGGTCTCGCCTACAACGACAAGGGCGACGTCGACCGCGCTATCGCCGATTACAATGTGGCGATCCGGCTCGATCCCAACGGCACCATCGCGTTGAGCAATCGAGGCGCTGCTTACCGCAGCAAGGGCGACCTCGACCATGCCATCGCCGACTATAATGAAGCGATCCGGCTCGATTCCAGCGACGCCATGGCCTTCAACAATCGAGGCAACGCCTACAGCGACAAGCGCGACTTCGACCGCGCCATCGCCGACTATAGCGAGGCGATCCGGCTGGACCCCAAATACGTGAGGGCCCTCTACAATCGGGGTGCCGTTTATCGCGCCAAGGGCGACGCCGACCGAGCCGTCGCCGACTACCATGAAGCGATCCGGTTCGACCCGAAATCCACCCCACACTAATTCGTCTACAGACGACCTGTCCGACCTATGGTTTCGCTTCGCGGTGAGGCGTAATTTAAACCCCCGCCACCGACGACCAGATCTCCGCCAGCTTGCGCTTGAACTTCTGCGCACGCGTCAGCGGTACAGCCGCTTCCTCATCCTCGGGCAGGCGGAGGCCAATGACATTGACCCGGCCGCCGCCGATGCTGCGCGCCACCAGCACGATCGGATCGAGCACGAGTTCGGCGCCTTCCTTTGGCGCGTGGTCGAGATGGATGTCGAAATAATCGGCCAGCGTCAGTTTGGCATCTTCATCTGCGACAACGACGCCATAGGCCTCGGCCAGTTCGCCGAGCGTGTGTTCTCCGAGCACCACGAAATCGCCGAGCAGATGCGGATCGGGCGCCGAACTCGGCGCCATGTCGACAAAGAAACGATCCAGCGCTTCGGCCTTTTCCGGCGGCGCCAGCAGGTAGATGTAGTCGCCGGCCGCGACCGGATCGGCCTCGGTGGGCGTCAGGATCCGCTCGTCGCGAATGACCAGCGTCGGCTTCGACCAGGATGGAATGAGACCGCGCCGGAAATACAGGCTCTTGGCCCGCACGGGATAACCGACCAGTTGCTGCTCGAGCTGGCCGGGCAGATCGAGTTCGACACGCCGCGGGCCGCGCTCGGCGCGCGGCAGCGCCACATGCAGTCGCCGCGCCGCCGGCGCCAGCGTCCAACCCTGCAGCAATAGCGAGATGATGACGACGACAAAGGCGACGTCGAAATAGAGATAGGCCTTCGACAATCCCACCAGCAGTGGGATCGAGGCCAGGAAGATCGCGACCGCGCCGCGCAGGCCGGTCCAGGCGATGAAAATCTTTTCTCGCCAGTTGAACTTGAACGGCGCGAGGCACAGAAAGACCGCGACCGGACGCGCGACCAGCATCAGCGCGAACGCGACGACCACGCCGGCGCCCGCGCTGCTCAGCAGGCGCTGCGGCGACACCAGCAGTCCGAGCAGCACGAACATCACGATCTGCGCCAGCCAGGTCGCGGCATCGAGGAACGTCACCACCGAATTATGCGCCCGGGTCGGCCGATTGCCGATGATGATGCCGGCAAGATAGACCGCGAGAAAGCCCGAGGCGTGCGCGATCTGCGCGGCGCCGAAGATCACCAGGGCAGCGGTGGTGACAAAAGGCGCATGCAGGCCCTGCGGCAGCGCCACGCGATTGAGCGACACCACGACGAGACGTCCGCCGATCACGCCCATCACCACCCCCAGCAAGGCTTCGCGGGCGAATTCCGTCGCGATATGCGCGAGCGAGCTTTGGCCGCTGGAAATATATTGGACCAGCATCAGGGTCAGGAAGATCGCAAAGGGATCGTTGGTGCCGGATTCGGCTTCCAGTGTCGCACCGACGCGCGGACGCAGCCGCAGGCCCTGGGTGTGCACCAGCAAGAACACCGCCGCGGCGTCGGTCGACGCCACCACTGCGCCGACCAGCAGGGATTCGCCCCAGTTCAGATCGAGCGCATATCTGGCGACCGGCGCGGTGATCAGCGCCGTCAAGAGCACGCCGACCGTCGCCAGCACCATCGACGGCGCCAGCACGGTACGGATGCTCTGAAACCGGGTTTTCAAGCCGCCGTCGAACAGGATCAGCGCCAACGCCACCGATCCCACCAGATAGGTGGTGCGAACGTCGTCGAATTGCAGCCCGCCGGGACCGGAATCGCCCGCCAGCATGCCGATCAGCAGGAACACCAGCAGCAACGGCGCGCCAAAACGCAGTGCCAGCAGGCTCGACAGGATTCCGGCCATCACCAGAATAGCCCCGAGAAATACCGCTATGCTGACCGAGTCCAGCGATGCCATCAGCTCTCACAAATCATTGCAAATACTTGTACTTGCATCCTTATCGTTGCCACACTTCGACGCCAACCCATTTCTCTCAGGAGCGGCAAAGTGCCCGATTTACCGGTGTAACTCACGCTCCCCGAATGTCGTATCGATGGCGTCGCTGCCGGGCATATGGGATTCTCGCCGGCAGTCGAATCACGTTGGCCCGCGAGGGCCGATAATGAGATTTTGCGGATGGATATGGACCCGAAGGACATTATCGAGTTTCTGCAGGCGACCGCGCGATCGCTGGGCGCGGAGGTCACCTCGCCGTGGTTCTATCTGCAGTTCGGCCTGATCCTGGCCGCGTTCGGCATTGCCTACGGTGCCGACGCGGCGATCCGTGCGCGGGTCGACATGTCATCGCTGGCGATGAAGTGGCCGCTGCCGTTGCGGCGGTTCGCCCACGTGATGGTCGGCAGTGCGTCGACCGCGGTGTTCGCAATCCTGGTGATCGCGGCGCGCGTCACCATGTACCATTCGACCTGGCCGAGCCGCAGTTACCTGCTCATCGTCTCCGCCAAGCTAGCGCTGGCGTGGCTGGCGATCCGCCTCATCACCTCTGTCATCCGCAATGCCTTCATCGTCCGCGTAGTGTCGATTTCGGCGTGGCTGATCGCGGCCCTGAGCATCCTCGGCCAGCTCGGGCCGGCGCTCGATCTCCTGGACTCCGACCAGGTCGCGATCGTGCTCGGTGGGTTGCGACTGACGCCGCTGGTGCTGATCAAGCTCGGTGCGCTCCTGATCGTGGCGCTGTGGCTGACCAACATCGCCAGCAATTTCGCCGAAAGCCGCATCAACCGTTCGACCGACCTGACGCCGTCGATCCAGGTGCTGCTGGTCAAGATGATCCGTATGGGATTGATGTCCGTAGCTGTCATCATCGCGATCAGCGCGGTCGGTATCAACCTGTCGGCGCTCGCGGTATTCTCCGGCGCGGTCGGCGTCGGTATCGGTATCGGCCTGCAGAAGATCGTCGCCAACTTCATCTCGGGCATCATTTTGCTGGCGGACAAATCCGTGAAACCCGGCGATCTCGTCACCATCGGCGACAGCTCGGGGCGGATCAGCGCGATGAAGACGCGCTACATTTCAGTCGCCGCCGGCGACGGCCGCGAGTTCCTGATCCCGAACGAGGATCTGGTGACCCAGAAGGTCGTGAACTGGACCTACACCGACAAAAACACGCTGGTGAAGGTCCTGTTCAGCACCAACTACGACGCCGAACCGAGGCTGGTCTGCAAACTGGCGATCGAGATGGCGGCCGCCGCGCCGCGCGCCATCAAGAACAAGCCGCCGAACTGCATCCTGACCGAATTCGCCGAAACCGGGATGAAGTTCTCCCTGACCTTCTGGATCGCCGACCCCGACGGCATGGACAATGTGAAGAGCGAGGTGATGCTGGGGCTGTGGGACGCGTTCAAGCGCGAGGGCATAAAGGTACCTTATCCGGTTCGGGAAATCCGGATCCGCGGCGGCGCCTTGCCGGTCGAGACCGTTGTGGAAGCTTCCGGCTAAGTGCAGGGATTTGAGGGCTTTTGAGGACCTCCAAAGCCCCAACCTTGGCTTGCACTGACCGCCCCGATCATTAAATTAGGGCTACAAATCAGCCGAATACCCTACCCCAACTCCTGCCGAAGCATGACCCGCCCATGAGCTATATCGAAGCGACCGACACCTCTCTGCGAAAGACCGGCCAGATCAAGCTGCATGGACCGAGCGCGTTCGCCGGCATGCGCAAGGCGGGCGCGCTGGTCGCCAAGTGCCTCGACGAACTCACCGACCTGGTCAAGGAGGGCATCCCGACCTCCGAGATCGACGAGTTCGTTCGTAACTTCGCCTTCAGCCACGGCGCCTATCCGGCGACGCTGATGTATCGCGGCTACCGCTATTCGACCTGCACCTCGATCAATCACGTGGTCTGCCACGGCATGCCCGGCGACCGCGCGCTGAAGGAAGGCGACGTCGTCAATGTCGACGTCACCTTCATCGTCGACGGCTGGTATGGCGATTCCAGCCGCATGTATGTGATCGGCCCGATCGCCCGCAAGGCCGAGCGGCTGATCGAGGTCACCTATGAAGCGATGATGCGCGGCATCGCCGCGGTCAAACCCGGCGCCACCACCGGCGACATCGGCCACGCCATCCAGAGTTTTGTCGAGCCGCAGGGCATGAGCGTGGTGCGCGATTTCTGTGGCCATGGCCTGGGCCGCATGTTCCACGACGAACCGAACATCATCCATATCGGCCGGCCCGGCGAGGGCGTGCCCCTGAAACCAGGCATGTTCTTCACCATCGAGCCGATGATCAATCTCGGCAAGCCGCACGTCAAAATCCTGTCCGACGGCTGGACCGCCGTCACGCGCGACCGCTCGCTGTCGGCTCAGTTCGAACATTCAGTCGGCGTCACCGCTGATGGCGTCGAAATCTTCACGCTGTCGCAGCGCCATGGCGAGAAGCCGCTGACGGCCTGATTTCCGGTCACGCGCCCCGCAATTCGTGATTGCAAAAGCTGGCCGGCACGGCATGCTCCCTGTCGATGCCCGCCATGACCAACGACCCACCCGATCCATCCGACGAGACGCCGCATTATCACGGCCATCGCGAGCGGCTGCGCGAACGCTTTTACAGCGCCGGGCCGGAAGCGCTGACCGATTACGAACTGCTGGAAATGGCGCTGTTCCCAGCCCTGCCCCGGCGCGACACCAAGCCGCTGGCGAAATTGCTGCTGAAGAAATTCGGCTCGTTCGCCGAAGTCATTCATGCGCCGGTGGCGCGGTTGCGCGAGGTGAAAGGGATCGGCGAGGCCTCGATCAACCAGATCAAGCTGCTCGCGGCGGCCGCGAACCGAACCGCCAAAGGCGAGGTCAAACGCAGCATCGCGCTGTCGTCGTGGAACGACGTGATCGACTATTGCCGCAATGGCATGGCGTTCGCCGACAAGGAGCAGTTTCGCCTGCTGTTCCTCAACAAGCGCAATCAACTGATCTCGGACGAGGTGCAGCAGACCGGCACCGTCGACCACACCCCGGTCTATCCGCGCGAGGTGATCAAGCGCGCACTGGAATTATCCGCCACTGCCCTGATCCTGGTCCACAATCACCCAAGTGGCGATCCGACCCCTTCGCAAGCCGATATCCAGATGACCAAAGCGATCGTCGATATCGCCACACCGCTCGGCATCTCCGTGCACGACCACATCATCGTCGGCAAGAACGGGCACGCGAGCTTGAAGGGAATGAAGCTGATCTGAACGGTTTGTCGAGGTTTTACCCCGATGCAGGTCCGCTGAGATCGACTATCAACGCTGAGATCCCACAGGCTGCCCCAATGACGCAAACCAGCGGCCATCCTCCTGACGTCCATGCCAACCCGGCAAGTACCGAGCCGGCAGCACCCCAAAGAAAGAACAGTCCCACGAACAGCGCGTTGAGCCGGCCTCGCGCCATGGGATTAAGCAGCGCAACCGTGCGTCGTCCCAGAATTTGATCTCCGGTCAGCCCGACATCAAGCAGGACAGCACTGGCCCCCATTGGGACAAATAAGGAAGTTGCGGTTTCTGCAGGGAGCCAGTCGGCTGCCGAGGCGATGGCGAAAGCGCTGGTCAGGATAACGTGAGATGCGATCGTCACAGGCCGCGTCCAACCCTTGTCGCCAAACCAACCAACGACAGGTGTTGCCGCCACACCAGCTACGCCCATCAACGCGAATATCGCGATACCCTTTTGATCGAGGTAGAATGGAAACTGTTCCAGTCTCAGCGCGACGGAGGTCCAATAAAGGCTGAAAGCTGCCATGACGAGACCCGCAGTCACGGCACGTCGCCGCAACATTGGCTCCGAGCGAAAGAGGTCCCACATCGATCCGATCAATGCAGGATAGCTCATGCGCGCCTCGGGTAGGGTTCGCGGAACGGCGCAAGCAAGAACGGCCGTGATGCAGATCATCGCGGTGGCGCCCGTGCCATAAAATGCGCGCCACCCGAAATTATCGGAAACTATACTTGCGAGCGGCCGTGATAGCAGAATACCCGTCATCACGCCCGCCATCACATTGCCGATCACGCTGCCGCGCCTGTCCGGCGGCACCATTGCCGCGGCCGCCGGCACCAGGATCTGGATGGCGGAGCAGGCCGCCCCCAGAACGAACAGCGCCCCGAGCAGCAGCCAAGCCGTCGTCGCGAATGCCACCACCGTTGCAGCCATCGCCGCCGTCAAAACCATGGTGATCACAAGCCTTCTGGTTTCAACGAGATCGGCTAACGGCACCAATAAAAACAGTCCGGCTGCATACCCGATCATGGTCGCCATGGCGACCAACCCGCACTGAGCGAGCGTCAAGCCGATCGACGGTCCGATCAATCCGACAAGCGTCTGTGGGGCAAACAGATTGGTGACGATGACACCGGCAGAAAACGCAAAAACAGTGGCAATGCGCGCGGCGCCGTCAGCGCCCCCGCTTTGGCCGTTCACAACTGGGCTTTTTTCCGCAAGCGCCACGGTTGGTCCTCCAGGTGTGATAATCGCCGTTCACCAATTCGATCGGTGGCGGGCCGCCATTACCAAGCCGGACGCTCATAGATAAATTCTATTTTGAAATTAGATTGATCGGTATAGCCTATTAATCAAAGAGGCTGGAAAGCGAGCCGATGAACCTGCAGCAACTTCGCTATGTCCGGGCACTGGCCGAGACTACATCCTTCGTCCGGGCCGCCGAGCAGTGCGGCGTCACACAGCCCACGCTTTCGAACGGCGTTGCGCAGCTCGAAGACGAACTCGGCCAGAAGCTGTTCAATCGCACGACGCGCCTGGTCAGCCTCACGGACTTCGGTCGGCATGTGCTGCCAGGCCTGCTCGATGTCTTGAATGCCCAGGCGGCGCTCGTCGCAATGGCCCGCGCGTTTGCCCATCCAACTCGCCGCTTGATCAGGTTTGGCATATCGCCATTGGTAAATATTCGCTTGATTAAGTTGGTGATAGAGCCGCTGCTGCGCGACCATCCGGATATCGAGATCATTTTTCGCGAGATGAACCTGGGCGAAATGTACCAATCACTGCGCGACGGCCAACTCGAATTTGTGGTTGGCCCGGTGACCGGGCAAGCGCCGAAGAATGGCAAGCGACATCACCTGATGCTTTACAGTGAGCCGTTATGCTTTGTTCCCAGGGCCGGCGCTGCAACAGCGGACTCGAGATCCAAGACGATTTCCATCAAGGCGATCGCAGCAGAGACTTTCGTGATGGTGCCCGACGCCTGCGGATTGGCGAACGTAACGCGCCAATTATTCAAGCAACACAAGATCAAACCCAAGGAATATTCAGGCGAGGCCATGAGCTACGGCGTTCTGCAGGAATGGGCCGCGCTCGGGATCGGTGCTGCGATCCTGCCTCAGTCCAGGACCGGACCGGGCGTGGCGCACAGCTTGTCGATTGAGGATGCGCGGGGCCGTCCAGCGATGATTTCCTATCAGGTAAGCTGGCAGCGCGGCGATGTCCCGGAGGTTCAGGCATTTGCGAACGACCTGGCTCGCAAGGCACCCTCGATACTTGCCGGCCTGCACATGTCGCCTGGATCGAAGGGCCGACGCACCTGATGCGTCCGACGTCGGCAAGCATGGTCATGCGAGCTTGAAGGGGATGAAGCTGATCTAGACTTCATCAGCGGATGCCGCGGGCCTTGCAAAAATCTCCCGGCCGGACAGCCCCTGCGTCTTGCGCCACTGCGCCGGCGTGATGCCCATGTGGCTCTTGAAGGCGCGCTGGAATGCCGCTTCGGACTGATAGCCGACCGTTTCCGCCACAGCGCCGGTGGAAAGCGAAGATTTTTTCAGTTCGTTCGCGGCAAGCGTCATCCGGATGTCGGTCAGGAGATCGCTGGCCGAGCGTCCGAGCTTCTCCTGAAATTGCCGCGCCAGTGTCGCGCGCGACATGCTGCACAGGCGTGCAAGCTCCGGCAGCGACCACGCGCGGGCAGGCTCGTTGAACAGAGCGGCCACCGCCGGCGCCAGGCGCGGATGACCGGCGAGGGCAAGAAGGCCTCGTGGCGCATCGTCCGTCTCGCTGGCGAGGCGCAGCACGAGTGCGAACATCGCCGTCGAGAGCGCGTTCAGCATCGCGCGGCCACCGAGATGATCGTCCGTGGACTCGCTCCGCATCAGGGAGACGATGCCTGCAAGCTGCGTGGCAGTCTCTCCCTGCCTCGCGTGATCGCCGGCATGTACCACGAGTCGCGCCGGGAGATAGCTGCGCAGCAGGCGGTCGTGCGGGGGGGCGATCGCAAAATGCCCGCACAACAGATCTAGTCGTTCGCCCGCGCCGGGATTTTCGCTGATGGTGAAGTTGAGCGACGGGCGGTTGCGCGCGGGCAGCGGCGCGTGCCCGCCGCCGTCGTGCATGACATGACGGGGGTTGCCGGGGAGCAGCAGGATGTCACCGGCCTTCAACTGCAGTGGCCGCCTCCCCGCCGGATCTTCCAGCGTCGCCGAGCCGGCAAGCACGGCGTGATACGGGATTTCGTTGGCCTCGCCGGGGCCCTGATCGATGCGCCATGGGGCGCCGTAGCTGCAGCGCAGGTCGAGCCGCCCGCGCACCGGCATCATTTCGAACAGCCCGCTTAGCCAATCCATCAGGCCTCCTGAAGCGTCCAAACTTGAGACGATGGAGCATATTTCTAAGATAAACTGACATTCAACGTATCACATCGCGCCCATACAGTCACTCCGCAATCGTTCACCACCCAACCCAAGGAGTGCATCATGTCCCGTCTTTCCATCCCGAACCTCGAATCTGACACCGGCCCGTCGGGCCAGGTCTACGGCCAGATCAAGAAGGCGATCGGCAGCGTGCCGAACACCTTCGCGGCCATCGCCGCCCACGGTCCCACCGCACTCAAGTCGGTGCTCGCCGCCGACGCCGTGCTCGCCGCAGGCACGCTGACGAAGCGCGACCAGGAGGTCATCAAACTCGTCATCAGTGGCGTCGCGGGCTGCGACTACTGCGTCGCCGCGCACAATCATCTTGCCAGGCTCGCCGGCGTGAAGCCGGAGGAACTGAAGCAGATCCGCGATAGCCAGCCCAGCGGTGACGCCAGGCGCGATGCGCTTGTCGCCTTCGTCCGCAAGCTGGCGCAGTCCAGCGGCACCGTCAGCGACGAGGATTTCGCCGCGATCAAGACTGCCGGCTACAGCGACGCTCAACTGGTGGAGATCAGCCTCGCCTTCGCGACCACGGTCTTCACCAACGTCTTCAATCGCATCAACGACACCGAGATCGACTTCCCCGCGGTCGCCTGAAGCGACCGCGCCCGTCATATCCAAAGCGAAGGGATTACGACCATGACCGCGATTACCAACACCACGCAAAACCCGCTTGTCCGCACGCTCTACAGGTCCGGTCTGCTTGCGGAAGATCTCGACTATCACGTCGTCCGGGCCACGATGGTGATCATGTTTCTGTTCTTCGGCTACCAGAAGTGGTTCCCGTACGAGTTCGAAAGACTGGTCCCGTTCATCAGCAACGGACCGCTGATCTGGTGGCTGTATCCCGTATTCGGCCACGCCGGCGCCAGTTATTTCCTCGGCGCCTCGGAGTGGACGTTCGGCACCCTGTTGCTCGCAGGCTTCTGGGACAAGCGGCTCAGCGTCCTCGGCGCGCTCGGTTCGACCGGCACTTTCATCGCAACGGTTACGATCATTCCGTTCATGCCGGAAGGCTGGGATGTCGCCGCGGGAGGATTCCCCGCCATGACCGGCAACGTCCCCTTCCTCATGAAGGACGTGGTTCTGCTGGCGGTGTCGTTTTATCTGCTGAGGCAGGATGTGGTTCGGCTGGTTCGGCAATGAACCCATGGCTGTTGAAGCACTCGCCGGCGGGCACGAAGCTTGCCGGCGAACTCGTGAGCCGCGCTGAAATCAAAAAGCGAGCTTGTTTTCCGTACCCGAAAGCAGCCTTTGGATATTTTCCCGGTGCCTGAAAATAACGACAAACGCCATCAGGCACGTGAACACATGAAAGTAAAAGCCATGCCCAAAAACCGGCAGGAATGAAATCGTCACAAACAGCACGGCGGCGGATATCGTACCCAGCGAGACATAACGGGTTAAAGCGACGATTGTCACAAAAAGACCGAGGCAGATCAGGGCCATCACCCAGTCGAGCATGAACAGCACGGACACGGCCGTCAGCGCTCCCTTGCCCCCTTTGAATCCAAAGTAGACCGGCCAGTTATGGCCGAGAACCGCGCCTAGACCAGCCGCCAGCAGGCTGACGCAGTCCGTGGCCGCGCCCGACTGAACGTAGACGCCGAGGCGCAACCCGACGAGACAGGCAACGATCCCCTTCAAGACGTCTCCCGCGAGAACGAACAGCGCAGCGGATTTCCCGAGCACCCGCAGCGTATTGGTCAGCCCTGCACTCTTGCTGCCATGGCTGGTGATGTCCTTGCCGTATATTTTCCCGACGATCACGGCTGTGCTGATGCTGCCCAGGAGATAGCCCAACGCCAGGGCCGCAAGGACCCATAAAACATCAATCATCAACCTTCTCGCATGTCATGCGCTCGTGCCGGTCTCAAGGCGCGGTATATTCGAACCTAAACTGTCCTCCGTGGCAACCAACTCGATGGGTGACCCCGCTGCGCTCGCACACGGCCTTACGGCGCGACCCAACGCTGCACGGCCTCCGCCGTATCGGCGGGGTTCGTGTTGAAGCAGATCGCCGCTCGCGGGGCGTGGATGTGAATGAGGTTGAGAATCTTTTCGAACAGCAGCAGGCGCTCGGCCGGCTCGCGCAATCCGGCGCCGATTACGACGCAATCGAGCGGCCGTGACGCCAGCGCGGCCTCCGCTACCGCCCCGGCGGTTTCCCCGAGGTCGATCAAACAGCTCTCCGCGTCGTAGCCGAGGGCACGAAGGTTCGTGATCTGCGCTTCGATGAAATTCGCAACCAGTTCCGGCGTCAGTCCCGGGAACGCGCTGAAATCCGCGAAACAAGGATCGATGCCGATCGCGAGCACGGTCTTTTTCGTCATCCGTCCGGTCCATGCAGGTCGAGGTCGTGCGGGAAACGCACCAACGGCGGCCGCGGTTCCGGATGAGCGCCATATAACACTTCGCTCTATGACGAAACATCAATGTCAGGAAAGCGCGCAAGGTGATCCGCAGTCGCCGGACAAGATCGGCCGGCGCGTTTCACAGGGAGCACGACATGACAGCCACCAACAACGACCAGAACCTGGTCGTCACCGCGTTCTGGGAAGTCAATTCGGGTGAGGAAGGCGCGGTCGCGGCGCTGCTGCAGGATTTCCTGCCGCAGGCGCAGCGCGAGCCGGGTGTGAAGGAGTTCCAGATTCACCAGAACATCGCCAAGCCCCGGGAGTTCTTCTTCTACGAGGTGTTCGCAGGCGAAGCGGCGTTCGCCGATCACCAGCAGACCGACCACTTCAAGAACATCATCGTTGGCAAGGCTATTCCAAAGCTTGCCAGGCGTGAGCGGTCGCAGTTCCGGTTCATCTGAATTCGGGCGGTCTTCGGCGCGCGGCTGATCGCTTCGGCCGCGCGTCGGCTACTTTGATGGCCGCATGCCCGGCAGTTTGGACAACGCCGGATCGAGGTGATCCCAGGCGTGACCGCGGGACGCGAACATCACCAGTTCCGGCTTGAAATCGGAGGGATCGTCCAACGTGCCGACATAGACCCCGAGCATATCCGGCTTGGACACCGGCTTGTTGTAAAGCGGCGAACCGCAGGCCCCGCAGAACCCCTTCAGCTTCTGCTCGCCGGAATCCGCGGTTCGCAACGTCTCGGTCACGTCGCCGGTGACGACAAGAGCGGCGCGCAGAAATACCATGACGGATGAGTGGCCGGCGCCGGTATCGCGCTGGCAGTCACGGCATTGACACTGGAATCCTCGAATAGGCGCGGCGGCGAGTTCGTAGCGGACTTTGCCGCAGGCACAACCACCCGTGTAGCGCGTCATCTGAGCCTCCATCATCGAGCGTGATCGTCACATCCTGGCTGCACCGGCGGCCTCGGCGGATCGCCGCATCAGCAATTCCCGTTCGCGCTTGTTGCCGGCGAGCCATGCCGCCGCCTCGAACGCGGCGCGCGCTTCCTCGAAACGGCCGAGCTTGTAGAGCAGATCGCCACGAACGCTTCCGAGCAGATGATAGGTTTTCAGCGCCGGCTCCTGAGTCAGCGTCTCCACCAATGTCAGCGCGGCGGCCGGGCCCTCCGCCATGCCGACGGCTACCGCCCGGTTGAGTTCGATGATCGGCGAGCGCACCAGCCCCGCCAGCGTCGTGTAGAGCTCGACGATACGCCGCCAATCGGTTTCGCCTGATGTGCCCGCTCTGGCGTGACAGGCGACGATCGCCGCCTGCAGCGCGTAGAATCCGCCTCCGCCGCCGAGTTGGCCTGCGCGCGCCAGCGCCAGCATCCCGCGCCTGATCTGGAACTGGTCCCACAGCGCGCGGTTCTGGTCCATCAGCAGGATGGGATCGCCGGCCGCGTCGGTACGCGCTGATGTGCGCGAGGCGTTCAATTCCATCAGCGCCAGCAGGCCGTGCGCTTCCGGCTCTTGAGGCGCGATCGAAGTGAGCACGCGGCCCATGCGCAGCGCGTCGTTGCAGAGCTGCGGCCGCAGCCACTCGTCGCCGCGCGCGGCCGTGTAGCCTTCATTGAAGATGAGGTAGACGACCTCCAGCACCGAAGCGAGCCGTTCGGAGAGCTCCTCGCCGCGCGGGGTCTCGTAAGCGAGGCCGGATTCCGACAGCGTCCGTTTCGCCCGCACGATGCGCTGGGCGATGGTCGCTTCCGGCAGCAGGAAGGCGCGCGCGATCTCCTCGGTGGTCAGGCCGCAGATCATCTTGAGCGCCAGCGCCGCGCGGGCCTCGCGCGACAGTTTTGGATGGCAGGCGGTGAAGATCAGCCGCAACAGCTCGTCGCCGAACTCGTCGTCCAGCGCCGCGTCCGGATCGGGCATCGTCTGCTGCTCCTGCTCCAGGTCGCGCACCAGCATCTCGTGCTTGCGCGCGAGCATCTGGCGGCGGCGCAGGTGATCCAGCGCCCGGCGTTTGGCAATCGCCATCAGCCACGCACCGGGTTTTTCCGGCACGCCGGACCTGGGCCAGTGTTCAAGCGCCGCGACCAGCGCTTCCTGGGTCAGGTCCTCGGCCAGCGGCACGTCACGCAGCATCCGGGCAAGGCCCGTGATCAGCCGTGGCTGTTCGATGCGCCAGACCGCAAGAATGGTGCTGTTGACGTCGGCGGCCGTCATCGCCGCCGACGGTCGTGGCGCCGCCCGCTCAGGAGGCGAGCTTGGCATCTAAAGCGGGCTGCGCAGCGGGCTGACAGTTCATTTCGTCTTCCGGCGAGGCCATGATGCGGACTTCGCAGGTGCCCTCCCAGCCCGGCATATGGTCGAGGTGCAGCTGCATGAATTCCCGCGCCGCGGCCAGCGCCTCTTCCTTGTTGCGCAGCTCGAAGATCGCGTAGCCGCCGATCATCTCCTTGGTTTCGACGAACGGGCCATCGATGACGTTGAGTTTGCCGTCTGATATCCTGACCTGGGCGCCCATCGAGACCGGCAACAGCCCGCCGCTGTCCACCATGCGGCCAGCCTTGATCTCCCGCTCGGACAGCTTGTGCATGGCTTCCATCAGGGCCGGCGTCGGGCCACGCATCGGCTGCGATGAGGTAACGACATACATGAAGCGCATCGAAAAACTCCCGTTGAGGCGAGTTGCGGCGACGATCGCCGCAAAACTGTCTCGCTATTAGGATCGACGAACGGGATCGCCGGGAATCGACAGCCAATCCAAAAAAAATGCCTGCGGCTTCCCGGGATCGCCGGGCCCAATTGCGCCCGCGATATCAGCCTTATAGGCTCGCCGGATCAATGCCCATGGGAGCAAATATGAAATTGCGCGCTTTCCGGCTTGGCGTCCTGGTGGCCTTGACGGTGGTATCCGGTCTTGCGGCGGCTGATGCCGCCACCATCGTGGCGCTGGGCGCCAGCAACACCTATGGCAAGGGGGTGACGCGCAATCAGGCTTACCCGGCGCAGCTCGAAGCGATCCTGCGGGCCAAGGGCGCCAATGTTCACGTCGTCAATGCCGGCATCAACGGCGACACCACCGAAGGCATGTTGCGGCGGCTTGACCGCACCGTGCCAAACGGAACCAGCGCCGTAATCCTGCAGCCCGGCGGCAACGACCGCCGCAAGGGCGCGCCGGACCGAACCTCGGAAATTCAGAACCGTCTGAGTGCCCGGGGCATCCCGGTGATCATGATCGCCAACGGCACATTCAGGGGATTGCCGCACCAGCCCGACGGCCAGCACCTGACCCCGGAAGGCTACCACATGCTCGCCGAACATGTTGCGTCGCAGGTCGCCGGAGCGATCGGCCGCTAGAGCATGATCCAGCGTGGGCCTGGATTGCGCCCTACTGCCCGCGGATCATGATCAGGGGGTCGGCGCTGTCGGGCACCTTGCGCCACTGCGCATTGTCGTCGGCCTCGAACTGCCAGGATTCGCCCTTGGCCGACATCAGCAGCATCTGGCCGTGATCGAGCCGCCACTGGGTCGGCGCGAACGCGGCGACGGAGGAATCGCATTTCGGCTTCAGGAAGACCTGGAAATTGTCCTGTCCCGCGTCGGTGTTGGTCAATGTCAGGCCGCAGATCGCCTGGCCGTTGCCGCGCACCATCGACCAGTCGCCGATCATCTGATCCATCGATTTGGCGAGCGAGCGGGCGGCCGCGAGGTTCTGCAGGATGTAGACGCCCTCATTGGTTCGCAGCCCCTCGAAAATGCCGCTCTCGACCTCGGTAAAATCGATCACGGCTTCGCCGGTGGCATCCTGCAGCCGCACGATATCCAGCCCCTTGATATTCCAGGCGGTGATCGCCTTGGAAAAAGGCAGCGCCGCCGCACAGCCCGGCTCGAGTTCGAGTTTCAGGCCTTGCGGCGTCGTATCGCCTTTCAGCGTGACGACGCAGGTCTTGCTGCGATCGGTGGTCGCGAGCTCCCACTGTCCGACCATGTCTTTCTTCAGGGTCGAGGCGTCCTGCGCCGATAGCGGCGAGGCCAGCGCAACCAGCGCCGCGACCAGGATGATCGAACGGCCAGAGAACATCAGCGCCCCTTTACCGGCGTTTCCGGAACCGGCGTCAGCGGCGCCTTGCCGGCAAACCAGTTCTTCAGATTATCGACCACGAGCTGATCCATGGCATTACGCGTTACCACCGAAGCTGAGCCGATATGTGGCAGCAACACGACATTTTGCATCGACTTCAATTCGTCGGGCACTTTCGGCTCGTTGGCGAACACGTCGAGCCCGGCCGCCAGGATGGTGCCGGACTTCAGCGCCGCGACCAGCGCCTCCTCGTCGACCACCGAGCCGCGCGCCACGTTGATCAGCACGCCGCGCGGCCCGAGCGCCTTGAGCACGTCGGCATTGATCATCTTCGCGGTCGCAGCACCACCGGGCACGATCACAACCAGCGTATCGACAGCCTTCGCCATCTCCATCAGGTCCGGATAGTGCTTGTAGGACACCGCCGAGGACGGCTTGCGCGAATGATAGGAAACCGGCACGCGCGAGGCTTCCAGGCGGCGTCCGATCGCCTGGCCGATCCGGCCCATGCCGACGATGCCGATCTTGCGGTCGCGCAGCGAGCCGACGCTCAGCGGATAGTTCTGGGTCTGCCACAGGCCGGAGCGCAAGTAACGGTCGGCCTTGACGAACTCGCGCAAGGTCGCGATCAGCAGCCCCATCGCGACGTCGGCGACCTCTTCGGTCAGCACATCAGGCGTATTGGTAACGACGACATTGTGTTCGCGCGCATAGGCACAATCGACGTGATCGTAGCCGACGCCAAAACTCGCGACCATTTCGAGTTTTGGAAAATGCGCCAGCGCTTTTCCGTCGGCGTGCACCGTATGGTAGGTGACGGCGACGCCGCGAATCCTGGCCAGCACCTCCGGCGTCAGCCGTTCGAGATCGGCGCGGCTTTCCGCGGTGTGCAGGACGAACTGATCGGAAAAGCCGTTTTGAAGGATCGGCCTGATCGGTCCATAGACCAGGAGATCGACCTTCTCGGACGAAATATTCGCAGCCATCAGCTTTCCTTTCCAAGCGCGCTTTCGTGCCAGCGCCGTAGTACGAGGTGGGTTATTAGCGCCAGCAGGGCATAGATGACAATCCCGGCGGCGGACAGTAACAATAACGCGGCGAACATTCGGGGAATGTTGAGACGGTAGCCGGACTCCGCGATGCGGAAGGCGAGACCCGAGCCGGCGCCGGCGGTGCCCGCGGCGATTTCAGCCACCACGGCGCCGATCAGCGACAGGCCGCCCGCGATCCGCAGGCCGCCCAGAATAAAGGGCAGCGCGGCCGGCAGTTTCAGGTAACGCAGCGTCTGCAGCCGTGACGCGCCATATAGCCTGAACAGACCGGCGAGATTACGATCGACCGAGTTCAGCCCCAGCGTGGTGTTCGACAGCACCGGAAAGAAGGCGACGATCCAGGCGCAGACGATGACGGCCGTGTTCTGCTGGAGATAGATCAGCAACAGCGGCGCGATGGCGATAACAGGCGTGACCTGCAGAATCACCGCATAGGGAAACAGCGAATATTCCAGCCATTTCGACTGATTGAACAACAGCGCCAGCGCGACGCCGCCGACGGCGGCCGCAACAAAACCTTCCAGCGTGGTCAGTAGCGTCACGCCGAGCGATTCCGACAGCACCGGCCAGTCGCCGACCAGCGTCTGGAACACCAATAGCGGTCCCGGCAGCACATAGGGCTGGATGTCGTTGAGGCGGACCACGGCTTCCCATGCCAGAAGCCCCGCCGCGAGAACCATGACGGGAAGCAGGATACGGCCGATGTTCTGCAGCGAACTCATGCGCCCGACAGCCCGGAATAGGAAGGCGACAACGCTTTTGAGACTTCGCGGCAATAGGCGGCGTAGCCGGCCGACATCCGAAAGTCCTCGACGCGAGGCTCCGGCGTGTCGATGTGAAACTCGGCGCTGATGCGGCCGGGCCGCGACGTCATTACGACCACGCGCTGTGACAGATACACCGACTCGAAGACCGAGTGCGTGACGAAGATGACGGTCTTGTGCAGGCTGCGCCACAGCGCCAGCAGATCGTTGTTGAGCCGAAAGCGCGTGATCTCGTCGAGCGCCGCGAACGGCTCATCCATCAACAGGATATCCGGATCGGTGACCAGCGCCCGCGCCAGCGAAACCCGCATCTTCATGCCGCCGGATAATTCGCGCGGGTAGGCATCGGTGAATTCGGCAAGCCCGACCTGCGCCAGCGCCTCGTCGACGCGCGCATCCGCGTCCCTCCCCGGCACATGCGAAAGTTTCAGCGGGAGGCGAACATTTTCCCGAACGCTTGCCCACGGCATCAGCGTCGGCTCCTGGAACACGAAGCCGATGGGATGTCGCCCATGCCTCTCGCCACTGCGACGGGAAACGCTCACTTCACCCGAACTCGGCGTGGCGAGCCCCGCGATCAGCCGCAGGGCGGTGGATTTTCCGCAGCCGGAGGGCCCGAGCAGGGAAACAAATTCGCCGCTGACAACATCGAGATCGAGCGGTCCGAGCGCGCTGACGCCATTGTCATAGACCTTGGTGGCGCCGCGCAGGCGCACGGCGAGACCGGCCGCGCCGATATCCGTCTCGGACAGAGCGGGCTCAATCATCTCGTTAGTTCTTCGGCCGCAGATTGAGACCGACACCCTTGTTGGCAAAGCGAAGCGTATAGGACTGGCGGTAGTCGATATCGCGCTTGACCACGCCGGCCCGCACCATCTTGTCGAAAAAGCTCGCCATCCGCGCATCGCTCATGGCGCCAATGCCATCCTTCAAGGTGTCGCCGGAATCGACGATGCCGTATTCCTTCATCTTGGCCTGGGAATAGGCCAGCAATTCGTCGGTCATTTCCGGGTTCATCTTCTTGATCATCTCGTTGGCCGGCTTGTTGTCGCCGTAGAGATAATTGTACCAGCCGATGATCGAGGCATCGACAAAGCGCTGCACCAGGTCCGGCTTCTTGTCGACGATCTCGTTGCGGGTCTCGATCAGGGTCGAATAGGCATTCCAGCCGTAGTCGGCCATCAGCGTCACGTTCGGCTTGAAGCCCGCGGCCTTCTGCACGGCATACGGCTCGGAGGTGACATAACCCTGCATCGCGCTCTGCTTGTTCACGATGAAGGGCTGCGGGTTGAAGGTGTAGGGTTTGACCTTGCTCTCGTTGAAACCATATTCGGACTTCAGCCACTGGAAGTAGGTCGTGAGCCCCTCCTTCGACACCAGCAGCGTCAGCGGCTTCAGATCCTCCAGCTTGCTGATCTTGACTTCCGGGTGGGTCAGCAGCACCAGCGGGTCCTTCTGGAACATGGCGGCGACCGTGATCAGCGGCACCTTGTTGGTGACCGCGTCGAAGGCTTGCAGCGTGTTCGCGCTCATGAAGAAGTCGAGCTTGCCGGCGGTCAACAGCATGCGGTTGTTGGTGTTGGGACCGCCCGGCACGATGGTGACCTCGAGCCCGTATTTCTGGTAGGTGCCGTCGGCAACCGCCTGAAAGAAGCCGCCATGCTCGGCCTCCGCGACCCAGTTGGTTCCGAACGAAACCTTGTCGAGGGTCTGGGCACGCGCCGCGTCAGCGCGCCGTCAGCGCCAAAAGACCTGACACTAGCAGGCCTGCGGTTAACGCTCGCGGCAAAAAGGCCGGGTTCATGGTTGGACTCCGTCGATCAATCTGGCCCATGATAAGGATGAATGGACGTGGATCACGTCCCCGGGATGTCTAACAAACTACCCTGCAATTTCATCCAAAGAAACGCTCCGCTTGATGGCCTCACCCGCTCCACCCCGCGACTGGACCGACATTCACTGGCCTGAGATAGCCCCGGCGGAAGCCGCGCGCTGGATCGCGGTGCTGCCGCTGGCGGCGACCGAGCAGCATGGCCCGCATTTGCCGCTGGAAACCGACGTCCTGATCGGCGAGGCCTATCTGGCGCGGGTGCGCGAGCTTTTGCCCGCGAAAATCCCCGCCACTTTCCTGCCGATCCAGCCGGTCGGCATTTCCACCGAGCATACCGATTATCCGGGCACACAAACGCTGCCGACCGAGGTGGCGTTGAGAGAATGGATGGCGCTGGGCGAGAGCGTTGCGCGCGCGGGCGTGCGAAAACTGGTGATGGTGACGAGCCATGGCGGCAACAGTGCTGCGATGACGCTGGTGGCGCAGGATTTGCGCGCCCGGCATGGGATGCTCGCGGTGACCACGAGCTGGTTCCGGTTCGGCGTGCCGGATGGATTGTTCGCAGCGGAAGAACTGCGTCACGGCATTCATGGCGGCGCGGTCGAAACCTCGATCATGCTGGCGCGATATCCACAAACCGTGCGCAAACAAGCCATCGCCGATTTCCGTCCCGCCAGCATCGCAATCGAAAAAGAATTTCGCTGGCTCTCGACACAGCGGCCGGCGCCGTTCGCCTGGCAGGTCCAGGATCTGCACGAAAGCGGCGCTGTCGGCGACGCTACCAAGGGCTCCGCCGAGAAGGGCGAGAAGCTGCTCGATCACGGCGCGCGCGCGTTCTGCGAACTGCTTGCCGACGTCGATAACTTCGACGTGAAGAGGCTGGCGCCGGGTCCGAATAAATCTCCCAAGTAACTGTATTGATTACGAAATATTCGCTTCATCCGAACCCCTTAATCGGGATTCGAACCGGAATCGAAGAGCCTCCGTCCAACTGGCATGCGGACCACAATGGCCGCTTAACACCGGATGGAGTTTCCAATGTCGATCAAGACCAAGATTGCCGCTCTCGCTGTCGCCGCGCTCGCCGTTACCGGCACGATCGCTTCCACCACCACGCAGGCACAGGCCAAGCCGATCGGCTGGGGCTGGGGCGTTGGAGCCGGCCTCGTCGGCGCCGCCATCGTCGGCAGCGCGATCGCCGCCAGCAACGACGGCTACTACGACGGCTATCGCCGCTGCGGCTGGGTTCGCCAGTTCGACGCTTACGGCAATTACATGGGCCGCGTCCGCACCTGCGGTTACTGATCGACTGAATTTGGTTTTCTAGAAAGCGCTTTTTCCGCACCGGTTGAAATCGCTTTGTAAGTGGATACTGCGTCCGGCACGGGCGCCTCATCCACCCTCGTGCCGCACCCGACCCGCCCGGTTGTCCCCCCGGGCGGGTCAACTTTTTTGGTGCACCTGATGTCCCCGAACCTTCCCTGCCGTTGCAAAACTGTCATCTCCCGCTGCCATCCAACAGGTGCGGCATTCATGCTTGTTGCTATTGCGAATTACTTGCAATAAGACTTCCGCATGAGGTGTGGGTTTCCTGATCTGGCGAGGATCGGGAGAATCATGAGAATCCGACCGGGGGCGGCGGGATTGATGACTTTATTTCTCGGGTGGCGGCAGGCCTTCAAATCTGCCGTGATGACGCGAGACCGCCGCAGCCTTTGTGAAGTGGCCGCCCGATGAGCCGCGACCGCCGGTATCAGAAGCATGTTTTGGCTGGCGTGGCGCTCGGTGCGCTCACGCTGGGCGGACCCGCGTCCGCGGCCGATATGGCGCTCAAGGCGCCCGTCTACAAAACCGTCTACGACTGGACCGGATTTTATATCGGCGTGCATACCGGCTACGGCGGCGGCAAGTCGAACGCGGTGCTGTCGGATCCCGCGATCACCACATCCGACAACCGCTTCAGCGGCATCATCGGCGGCGTGCAGGCCGGCTACAATGTGCGGCTGCCGTCGGGCCTGTTGCTCGGCGTCGAAGCCGACATGACATTCCCGAGCTATCTGCTCTCGAACTTTACCGCCTCCTCGCTCACATCGGCGCGCTCCGGCATTTCAGAGCAATGGGATTATGCCGGCACCGCGCGCGGCCGCATCGGCTACACCAGCGGGCCGTGGCTCGCTTATGCCACCGGCGGTCTGGCATGGATGGGCGAGCGTTTCATCAACACGCCCGCCGTCGGCGACGATGAAAAGCACATCAACGTCCGTCTCGGCTGGGTCGCCGGCGCCGGTGTGGAATACGCCTTCGCACCGCATTGGAGCGTCCGCCTTGAATATCTCTACAGCCAGTACGAACGGGCCAACGTGCGCTTCCCGTCCGGCACGCAGTACAGTTCTACGCTCGACTTCCAGCAGATCAGGATCGGACTCAACCGCAAGGTCGACTGGCCGGGCTCGCCCAATTGGTCGCCGAAGACCGCGCTGACCGATACCGAATCCGACCGCTGGGAAATCCACGGCCAGACCACGTTTGTCGGACAGGGCTATCCGTCGTTTCGCGCGCCCTATAGCGGCCCGAACAGCCTGACGCCGGCACCGCAGGCGCAGCAGACCTGGAGCAACAGCCTCTATCTCAACGCCCGGCTCTGGCAGGGCGGCGAGGTCTATTACAATCCCGAACTGCTGCAGGGATTTGGACTGAATGATACGGTCGGCGCCGCGGGCTTTCCCAATGGCGAAGCGCAGAAATCCAACTTCCCCTACCCGCACTACAACACGTCGCGGCTGTTCCTGCGCCAAACCTTCGGCTTTGGTGGCGAGCAGGAAGAACTCGCCAGCGGGTCGTTGCAGCTTGCCAACAAGGTCGACGTCTCGCGACTGACAGTGCAGGCCGGCAAGTTTTCGGTGACCGACGTGTTCGACGGCAACGCCTATGCGCGCGATCCGCGCAAGGATTTCATGAACTGGTCGCTCTGGTCGTCCGGCGCGTTCGACTATGCCGCCGACAAGCTCGGACTGGGCTACGGCGTGACCGCCGAACTCAACCAGAAGCAATGGGCGTTGCGCACGGGCTATTTCCTGATGGACGCGGTCTCGAACTCGAACAGTTTCGATACCAGGGTCCCTCAGCGCGGCGAATATATCGTGGAGCTGGAGACGCGCTACCAGCTGTTCTCGCAGCCCGGAAAATTGCGCACCATCGCCTGGATCAACAGCGCCAATTCCGGAAGCTATCGCGATACGCTGAACAACCCTGCGTTCAATCTCGATATTTCGCAGACCCGCATGGGCCGCATCAAATACGGCTACGTCATCAATCTCGAACAGTCCGTGACGGACGACATCGGGTTGTTCGGCCGCTGGAGCTGGAACGACGGCCGAAACGAAATCATGGCGTTCACCGATATCAACTCGTCGCTCGCGATGGGTACTGCGATCAAGGGCACGAAATGGGGCCGGCCCGATGACGTCATCGGCATCGGCGGCGCGATCAACGGGCTGTCGCGGGATCATCGCGACTTCATCGCGGCCGGCGGCCTCGGGCCGCTGATCGGCGACGGTGCTCTCAACTACCGCCGCGAGCGGGTGCTGGAGAGCTACTACGCGCTGGCGCTCAACAAGGCGTTCACCTTCACGGCGGATTATCAGTTCATCGCCAACCCCGCCTACAACGCCGACCGTGGCCCGGTTCACATCTTCTCCGGCCGTTTCCACGGCGAGTTCTAGCGGTCACTGGCACCGGCGAAATCACGCGCGGAATCACCTCGATCTCTGAGCAAAAAAAGCGCCTCGCCGGGAATAAAGCGCCGGCAACAATGATACAGGTCCTCGGATATCCATAACCGGGGATGACGCACGTGCCGTTCCGGCTGATCTTGGCCAGGATCTGTCTGAAGATCTGCCTGATGCCTGTTTTCGTCGCCGGTGTACCCGCGCTTGCGCGGGCCGGAGAATGCCCGACCTCGGCGTCGGAGATCGCGACCGACCGGCCGGATGTCACCAATTCCAGTCTCGTCGTGCCCGCCGGCAGCATGCAGATGGAAAACGGCATCAACACCACACGGCGCGGACTCGACAAGACGTTCGACGGCACCAACAGCCGGCTGCGGCTCGGCATCGCCAACTGCCTGGAAATTCTGGTCGACGTGCCGAATTATGTCGGCCGCGTGAAGGGCGATCCCGATACCGGTTTCGGCAACGTCGCACCCGCCATCAAATGGCAATTCGGTTCGCTTCCCGAGCCCTGGAATTTGTCGGTGACGGCCGGCGCCGGCCTGCCGACCGGCTCGCCGAAAATCACAGGCCCCGGGCTTCAGCCCTACCTGCAATTTCCGTGGTCGTATGAAATCGGCGGCGGCTGGGGCACCAGCGGCATGGTGACGACGTTCTTCTTCCCGTCCGATCCGGTCAACAAACAGACCACGGAGACGACGTTCGTCCTCGAAAAGAAAGTCACCGACCGCGCTTCGCTGTTTGTCGAATATGTCGGTGACTATCCCGTTCACGGCAGCAGCGTGCAGCTCTTCAACACCGGCGGCGGATATCTGCTGACCAGGACGCAGACGATCGACTTCCACGTCGCAGTGGGCCTCAACCGGAATTCGCCGAACTACATTGTCGGCCTCGGCTATTCTTTCCGGTTCGACGACTTGTTTCGTACTTCGGCGCGCTAGCTACCGTCGTTCCGGCGAACGCCGGAACCCATACGCCGCGGCCGAACTCGTTGAGCGAGATGTTCAACGACCTTTTTCCAATAACCAGCAGCTGTGGTTATGGGTCCCGGGTCGAGCCCGGGACGACGCGTTGATGGGGGGCGTGTAACTTTATCACCCTGCCGGCTGGAACGAATCCACCTGCGCCATTGCCCAGGCTTCGCGGAAACGCGGATCGGCGGTGCCGTCGATCAACTCGCCCGGCCGGAGCGACGGATACAACTTTGCGAACGACTGTACTTCAGTGGTCGAACTGCGCTGCGAGAAATGGATCGGCCGGATCTGCTGGGGATGCTCGAGGCCGGCGGCGGCGAGCAACTCGGTCAGCGCATGCAGGGTCGCGTGGTGATAGTTATAAACCCGCTCGATCTTGTGGGGCACTACCAGCGCGCGGTTGCGCGACGGGTCCTGCGTCGTAACCCCGGTCGGACAACGATCGGTATGGCAGCTCAGCGACTGGATGCAGCCGAGCGCGAACATGAAGCCGCGCGCCGAATTGCACCAGTCGGCGCCGATCGCCATCGCGCGCGCCATGTCGAAGGCGGTCGCGATCTTGCCGGAGGCGCCGATCTTGATGCGGTCGCGGGCGTTGATGCCGATCAGCGCATTGTGGACGAAATTGACGCCCTCGCGCATCGGCATGCCTAGATGGTCCATGAATTCCAGAGGCGCGGCACCGGTGCCGCCTTCATTGCCGTCGACCACGATGAAGTCGGGATAAATTCCGGTCTGCAGCATCGCCTTGCAGATCGCCAGAAATTCCCAGGGGTGGCCGATGCACATCTTGAAGCCGGCGGGCTTGCCGCCGGACAGCCTTCGCATCTCGCCGATAAACGCCATCATCTGCAGCGGCGTCGAAAACGCCCGGTGATAGGCCGGCGAGATGCAATCCTCGCCCATCGCCACGCCGCGGATTTTGGAAATCTCCTCCGAGACCTTGGCCGCCGGCAGCACGCCGCCATGGCCCGGCTTGGCGCCCTGGCTGATCTTGAGCTCGACCATCTTGATCTGGTCGTCGCTCGCCACGCGCGCGAATTCCTCGGGGTTGAAAGTTCCGTCGCGGTTACGGCAACCGAAATAGCCGGAGCCGACCTCCCAGATGATGTCGCCGCCATTCTCGCGATGATAGGGGCTGACGCCGCCCTCGCCGGTGTCGTGCGCGAAGCCGCCCTTCTTGGCGCCGGCATTTAGCGCCCGCACCGCGTTGGGGCTGAGCGCCCCGAAACTCATCGCCGATATGTTGAACACCGACGCCGAATACGGCCTGGTGCAATCGGGGCCGCCAATGGTGATGCGGAATTTCTCCTGGGCATGCGCCTTCGGCGCCACCGAATGGTGCATCCATTCGTAGCCGTCGCGATAGACGTCTTCCTGGGTGCCGAACGGCCGCTTGTCGAGCACCATCTTGGCGCGCTGATAGACGAGCGCGCGGGTGTCGCGGCTGAACGGCATGCCGTCCTTTTCGCTCTCGAAGAAATACTGCCGCATCTCGGGCCGGATCTCTTCGAGCAGGAAACGAATATGCGCCGAGATCGGATAGTTGCGCAGAACGGCGTGGCTCTTCTGCATCAGGTCGCGAATGCCGAGGAACGTCAGCGCGCCGAAGATCACGATCGGGACCAGCACCACTCCCCATATCTTCGGGTTATGGTCGAAAATCCCGACACCGATCAGCAAGGCCGTCACGACGGCGCAAATCGTCAGGACGATGAAGCGTGGCGAGAACGGAAGCAGCAGCGTTTCCATCGAATCCCTCAGCCGGATTATTGCTTGTCGGCCGGTAGTTTAGTCCAACCCGCGGAACAAGCACCATACGATATACGCCCCGCCCATCAGGGATGTGACGGTGGAACGCAAAAAATTCCGCCGGACGCCCATCGGAGCGCGCTGGCGGGCGCGCTTTTGCAGTGCAGCGTAATCGCCGCGCCGTGCATCGCTCAGTGACTATGCAGCCGCATTTCGTGGGGAATCCTGCCCTGCTGCAGGCCGTGCTGGGCCAGCCACGCGTCGGTGGCCATGATCGCGCGATCGATATGATCGGCCGTGCGCGAGAAATCGTAGGGCGATCCCACCAGCGGACAGAGTGGCGGCACCACAAAGTACTCGATTTCGGGTCCGAGGCTCTCCAGTTCGCTGACCAGCTGCCGCGCGATCAGCAGCGTCAGCGCATGCAGCGCGTTGGCGACCGCGCCAACCGGCGGCGCCTGCGTCGCGCAGGCATGCCCGGTCGGCAGAATGATCAGGCGCCTCGCGCCCTTGTTCACGGCCACCTGGATCGGCGTGTTGCTGGAGATCGCGCCATCGGCGAGATAATAATTCCTGTAGTGGATCGGCGCGAACGCGCCGGGAATGGCGGTCGAGGCGACGATTGCCTCGGCGATCGGCCCGTCCGACAACACGACGCTGTCGCCGGTCACGATATCGGTGGTGACGATATGCACCGGCAGTTTGGCATCCTGCAGATGGCGATAGGGGATGTGATCGTCGACCAGCTTGCGGATGCCGTCATGGGGAATCAGGAAATCGCGGCGCCACAGAAAACTCAGCACCGTGCGCCAGCTCATCGGAAAGACGTCCTGCCGCGTCAGCCCGCGCCAGATCGCGGCCAACTTCTCAACGCCCTCAAGCGTGGGATCGCCCGCATAAAAGGCGCCGTTCAAGGCTCCGACGCTGGAGCCGACGACCATGTCAGCAGTGATGCCGTGAGCGGCGAGCGAATGCAGCATGCCGACCTGGATGGCGCCGAAACTGCCGCCACCCGCAAATACAAAGGCGGTCTGCGCCTGCTTGATCTCGTCTTTCACCGCCACCGCGCACGCGCTCCCCGATATCGCCGCTTCAATAGGATGCCGCGCGACGTTCGGGGGGTTATAGCAGTGGAGGAATGAAGGATGCTACTGGCCGCGCTGTCGTCCCGGCCTTGAGCCGGGACCCATAACCATTGGAGGCATGGCCATGTAGAGCTGGAGCAACAGCTCTCTTAACAATTCGCGGAGGGGGTTATGGGTCCCGGCCTTCGCCGGGACGACAATAACTGTTACCGCTCGACGAACGCCTTCTCGATCACGAAGTGACCAGGCGTGTTGTGGCTGCCTTCGAGAAAGCCGCGGCCTTCGAACATCAGGCGCAACTCCTCCAGCATGCCCGGGCTGCCGCACATCATGATGCGGTCGGTCTCGAGTGAGAGCGGCGGCTGATGGATGTCGTTGAACAGCTGTTCCGACGTGATCAGGTCGGTGATACGGCCGCGGTTGCGGAACGGCTCGCGCGTCACGGTCGGGTAGTACAACAGCTTCTCCGACAACAGCGGCCCGAACAGTTCATCGTCGCGCAGCTTTGCGACCAGCTCTTCGCCATAGGCAAGCTCGGAAACCTGACGGCAGCCGTGCACCAGCACGATGGCCTCGTAGCGCTCGTAAACGTCGGGATCCTTGATCAGGCTCGCGAACGGCGCCAAACCCGTGCCGGTCGACAGCAGCAGCAGGCGCTTGCCTGGAATCAGGTTGTCGGTGATCAGCGTGCCGGTGGCCTTGCGGCCCACCAGGATTTCGTCGCCTTCCCGGATCTTCTGCAGCTTCGAAGTCAGCGGCCCGTCCGCGACCTTGATCGAGAAGAATTCGAGCTCTTCCTCGTGATTGGCGCTCGCCATGCTGTAGGCACGCAGCAGCGGACGGCCCTCGACCTCGAGGCCGATCATCGCAAACTGGCCGTTCTGGAAGCGGAAGCCGGAATCGCGGGTGGCGGTGAAGCTGAAAAGCGTATCGGTCCAATGCCGGACGGAAAGAACTTTCTCTCTATAGAACGCGCTCATGTGTTTTCGTTTTTCCTGACGTCTTGGTGTAGAACGTTTCGGTTTTTCGGCCCGAAAATGCGAAAAACCCCCGAAATCATTGGCGATTTGACGCTTCATTTGCGCCAAACCGAGAGATAGTCAATATGATGCTGCGCACAATTGAGCGAGCGAAATGGAAGTCGGTTTATTTTCTGGAATGGTTCAAATCGACGTTAGTTAACGCTGTGCGACCCGCGTAATTAACTTGCTGAAATCGACGCCGATCTGGCAATAAATTACCTCGATCCAAGGTTTGAGAAATTCCTCCCATGAGCAACGGCGAACGCGTTTTCGTAGCAGCCGTGAAGAAATATTGCGCCAGCCACGGCATTGCCGTCGAGCTCAAGGCCGATGGCTGGTTGATTGCGATGACACGCGGATCGCAGCGGCGCTTTACCTTCGGATATGACCTCGGACTGAACAGCGCGGTTGCGCATCGGATCGCGAACGACAAGGGAGCGACATCAGATGTGCTCGCGACGTGCGGCATCCCCTGCATTCCGCACACCACGTTTCTGAGTTCCTGCGATGTACAAGTACATCGTGCCATCAGGCGCGTGGACGGCGATGCTCGATCTGCTGAAGCAGAATCCGCAAGGCCTCGTCGTTAAACCAAACGAAGGCACCGGTGGAATTTCGGTGTTCAAAGTCAGGACCGAACCCGAACTCGAAGTCGCCGCGCACGAGATTTTTTCTTCCGAAAAGAGTCTCGCGATTTCGCCTTACGTCGAAATCGAGGATGAAGTCCGGGTCATCCTGATCGACTACCGGCCAGTCGTCGTCTTCAGCAAAGACCGGCTGTCGGTCGTGGGCGATGGCACGCGCTCCGTTCTGGAACTGGCGATCGCCACGATCCCGGCCAATCGGTTGTCAGCCGTGTTGTCGGGGTTGGCCGGCGATATCAGCAAGGCCGCGCTTGATGAGGTCCCGCCTGCGGGCCGGCGTCACGCGTTGAACTGGCGTCACAATCTCGGGGTCGGCGCGCAGGCCGTCGTTCTCGATCAGAGTGACGCGCGCGTTGCCGCCTGCATTGCGATCGCCGTGGAAGCCGCGCGGTCGATCGAGATGCGCTTCGGCTCGATCGACGTCGTCAACGTCGACGGCGCATGGAAGGTGCTGGAAATCAATTCCGGCGTCATGATGGAGTCGCTGAACCGGACGCATCCCGAACTGGTCGACGCCGCCTACGGCGCCGCGCTGGATCGGGTCTTCGAGCAGACGAAGTCCTGAAAACGAAACGGCCCGGGAACGCCCGGGCCGCGGTAGCCAGTAAACAAATGCCGGCCTAGTTGTTCGCGCCCGCGGAGTCGTCAAGCACCTTGAAGGCCTCTTCGAGCTGTGGCGAGATCGCGACGTTGAGCTTTTCGCCGGTCGGCAGCCGCGCGACGAACCATTTGTTGTAGAGCGGGATCAGATCGCGGTTCGAGCCGAGCTTGCGGAACGTGCGCTCGACCACCGCCGCCAGTTGCGGCTCGCCCTTGCGGAACATGATGCCGTAGGGATCGTAGGACAGGTATTCGCCGGTCACCTTGAACTTGTCCTGGGTCTTGTGCCGCGCGATCAGGCCGTACAGCAGGATGTCGTCCGTGGCGAACGCGTCGGCCTTGCCGTCCACCAGCATCTGGTAGGACTGCTCGTGGTCAGGCGACGCCACGATGTTGAGGCCGAGCGAGAACTTCGTGTCGACGTTGTGCATCGCCTGCTCGTTGGTGGTGCCTTTCGTCACCACCACGGTCTTGCCCTTCAGGTCCGCCGGCGCCGAGATCGTCGAGGCTTTCGGCACCATCAGCTTGGTGCCGGCCACGAACATCAGCGGCGAGAACGAGACCAGCTTGGCACGCTCGGCATTGGCCGTGGTCGAACCGCATTCGAGGTCGATCTTGTTCTGCGTCACCGCCGGAATGCGGTCGTCCGAAGTGACCTTGACGTATTCGATCTTCAGATTGGCATCATCAACTTCGACTCCAATCTCCTCGACGATGGCCTCGCACAGTTCGAGGCTGTAGCCGATCGGCCGGTTCGATTGATCGATGAACGAAAACGGCGGCGAGCTCTCGCGAAAGCCGAGCTTCACCACATGCGTCTTCTTGATGTTGGCGAGCGTGGGGCTAAGCCCCTCGTTGCCGCCGGTCTGGGCAGACGCCCCTGTTGCCAGCAGACACGCTGCCAACAACAGGCCGCCTAGCCCTATCGGCCTGCTAGCCGATCTCCCTGGGGACTGATGCATGCATCTCTCCCCTCAATGCGCCGGCACGGCGTCACCGGCAACGGCATCCGACGGCACGATATCATCCGCGCCAAGCTCATGCTCGGCCTTCAGCTCGCCCTCCCACTTCGCGACCACGGCGGTCGCCAGCGAGTTGCCGATCACGTTGGTGGCGCTGCGTCCCATGTCGAGGAACGTATCGATACCCATGATCATCAGCAGGCCGGCCTCGGGAATACCGAACTGGCTCAGCGTCGAGGCGATCACGACCAGGGAGGCCCGCGGCACGCCGGCGACGCCCTTCGAGGTGATCATCAGGGTTGCCAGCATCGCAAGCTGGGTCCCGAGCGACATTTCGATGTGGTAGGTCTGCGCGATGAAGATGCTCGCGAAGGTACAGTACATCATCGTGCCGTCGAGGTTGAATGAATAACCCAGCGGCAGCACGAAGGCCGAGATTCGCGACGAGGCGCCGAAGCGGTTGAGGCCTTCGAGCGTCTTCGGATAGGCGGCCTCCGACGAGGCCGTCGAGAACGCGATCATCAGCGGTTCGCGGATCAGCCGCATCAGGTGACTGTATCGAGATCCGAAAACTAGGAAACCCACCGTGAACAGGATACCCCACAGCAGCATCAGCGAGACATAGAAGCCGCCCATGAACACGATCAGCTTCCACAGCACGCCGAGGCCGTTCTTCGACACCGTGGCCATGATCGCGGCCCACACCGCGACCGGGGCGAACAGCATCACATAGCCTGTGACTTTCAGCATAATATGGGCGAGATCGTCGATCAGGCTCATGATCGGTTTCGACCGCTCCGGCATGGCGCCCAGCGCCACGGCAAAGAACACGGCGAACACCACGATCTGCAGGATTTCGTTCTGCGCCATCGCGTCCGCGATCGAGGTCGGGATCAGATGGGTCAGGAATTTCTCGATCGAGAACGCTGAGACCGGCAGGCCGGTCGACTGCGCCTTGTCGGGCAGCGTGCCGGGGAAGTTGGCGCCGGGCTGCAGCAGGTTGACCATCACGAGGCCGAGCAGCAGCGAGACAAAGGAGGCGCTGACGAACCAGCCCATGGTCTTGGCAAAGATGCGTCCGAGCTTGGCGCCGGAGCCCATATGCGCGATGCCGCCGACCAGGGTGGCGAACACCAGCGGCGCGATGATCATCTTGATCAGGCGCAGGAACAGCATGGCGATCAGGTTTACATCGGCCGCGATCTCGACCCGGCTGTCGGGCAGATAGTTGAACACCAGTGTGCCCATCACGATGCCGAGCGCCATCGCGATCAGAATGTATTGAGTAAACCTGCTGGACATTATCTCACCCCCGTAAGTTTCCGGCTGAAGCGAGTTTGGCAGATTTCACACCTGACGCAACAGCGCAGCGACGATCAGCACTCTTGCCATAATGTTCCCGTTGTGAAACGCGCGTGTCCCGACTAGCGTTCAATGCAGCGCACAATTTGTGCAATGACCGCCTCCTGCGCAGTCAATTGCGCAACCAATGCATCTGGAATGCCAGAACAACGATCACGTCGAGGGAGAGAGCATCATGAACGACGCCGTCAACCGTCAGGTCCTGCTTGTGGAAAAGCCGACCGGCAAGCTCGGCCCCGAGCATTTCAAAGTCACCAAGGGCGCCATTCCCGAGCCGAAGGACGGCGAGGTGCTGGTGCGGACGCGCTACATTTCGCTCGATGCCGCCAACCGGGCCTGGATGCACGGCGCCACCTATCGCGCCGCGGTCGAGGCAAACACGGTGATGGCCGGCGGCGGCCTTGCGGAAGTCGTATCGTCGAAAGCGCCGGGGCTTGCGCCGGGCGATATCGTGTTCGGCGACACCGGCTGGCAGGATTACGCCGCCGTTCCGGGCAAACACCTCTCGAAGATGCCGAAGCTGGAACCGATGACGCATCTGCTCAGCGTCTACGGCATCGCCGGCCTCACCGCCTATTTCGGCTTGTTGAATGTCGGCAAGCCGAAGGGCAGTGAAACCGTGGTGGTCTCGGCCGCGGCCGGCTCGGTCGGATCGATCGTCGGACAGATTGCCAAGATCAAGGGATGCCACGTCGTCGGCATCGCCGGCGGCAAGGACAAATGCCACTGGCTGACCTCCGAGCTGGGCTTCGACGCCGCGGTCGACTACAAGGACGGCGCGACTTTCAAGGCGCTGCGGGCGGCGGCGCCCAAGGGCATCGACGTCTACTTCGACAATGTCGGTGGCGACATTCTCGAAGCCTGCCTCTCGTTGATGAACAACCGCGGTCGCATTTCCTGCTGCGGCGCGATCTCGCAATATGACGGCGTGCCGTCGGCCCATGGCCCGCGCGGCGTGCCCGGCCTGATCGTGGTGAAGCGCCTGATCATGCAGGGCTTCATCGTGATGGACTACATGGACCAGCGCGATCAGGCTTTGGCCGACCTGCAGTCCTGGGTCGCCTCCGGCAAATTGAAGGTGCAGGAGGACGTGATCGACGGGCTGGAAAATACGCCAAAGGCGCTGATCGGATTGCTGGCCGGCGAGAACCGGGGAAAACGGATGGTGAAGGTGTAATGGATTATCTCAAACCGTCGTCCTGAGGGGTTGAGCCTCCCCGAGATGACCGGGCATCACGTCGCAGCCAACGGTTACTGCAGGCTGACGGGGCTCGGCGGCGTACCTGCCGAGGTGTTGCCGAAAATCCGGTTGTTGCCAAATGAGGAAGTCGATCCCGAAATCGCGGTGTTGTTGAAGGTGATATCCGAACTGGAGAACGACATCGTTCCATCGGCCTGAAGACCGGTGTCGTTGATGGAAATCACCGAGTCCTCGATTCCCACCTGGCCGCCGCTATCCACCTGGATGCCGGTCCCGTTGTTGGAGAACTCCGAATTGTTGATCCTCACATTGTTGCCGCTGGCGACGGTGAGACCAAAACGTTGGCCTCCGAGCGAACTTACATGGTCGAGGGAAGCTTCATAAGGGCCGCCCGTCGTCTCGATCACGATACCGGTTTCCCTACTGTTTCTGATGATCGAATTCCTGATGACAAGCAGGCCGCCGTTCTTCCTGTCATCGACAACGCCCCTCCCCACCTCGCTAATCACCAGATCCTCCAGGTAGACGGCGGTCGCGGTAACAATCCCGACGCCGACCCCTGCCGGGCCGCAAGTGACGCCGCGGATTTTGACGGTCTGCGCGGGATCGCTCGCCGGCGTTGTGTTCAGGTCGATGACGAAGCAGCCCCGCCCATCAACAACGGCTGCGACTTCGTGACAGTCGATTGTCAGCGACTGCTTGATGATGATTAGCGCAAAATTGCCACCGTCGAGACACTTGATCTCGCCATTGATCTGGGTTTTTGGTTGGGCGCTAATGAAGTCTCTGCAGGGCAGAGCGCGTGTGCACGGATTCGCGTCGTCCCCTGTCGCCGACACCCAGCTTACATCATTCAGGGCTTGAGCCGACGCTGGCAAGGCCGAGACCACGAAAGCGACGAGGAGAAAGCTCCATATTGATCTCGGATGACGCATCGTCGCACCTGTTTTCAGATCGGATTGAGAAATATTGCAAGACGATTGCCCTGACAGTGCTGGGGTCTCGCCGGGGCCGACGTTACTTCAGGCCCACAGGGCTCGGCGCCGTACCTGGCGCCGGATTGCCGAAAATCCGGTTGTTACCGAACGAGAAGGTCGATCCCGAAATCGCCGTGTTGTTGAAAGTGATGTCTGAATTGGAAAACGACATCGTTCCACCCGTCGTCTGCAGGCCGATATTGTTGAAGGAGAACACGGACCGGTCGACCCCCACCTGGCCGCCGGAATCCACCTGGATGCCGGTCCCGTTGTCGGAAAACTCGGAGTTGTTGATCCTGACATTGTTGCCGCTGGCAGCGGCCAGGCCAAAAAGGTTTCTGATCGACTTTACATGATCGAGAGAAGCCCCATACGAACCGCCCGTCGTCGCGGTCACGATGCCCCCGCCACCGCTGTTTCTGATGATCGAGTCCTTGATGAAGAGTGCGCCGCCGTGGTTCCGCTGATCGATAACGCCCTGCTTCGCCACGTCACTGATCACCACATCCTGCAGGTAAACCGCTATCTCATGGCCTCCAATTACGATCCCCGACGTGTTTGACGTTCCCAGGCCGTCGCAAGTCACGCCGCGAATCTTGACGGTTTGCGCTGGATCGGTCGCTGTGCTTGTCCCTACGACGATCTGGAAGCAGACGGCGTTCGCATGAACGACAGCAGCGACTTCATGACAGTCGATCGTCAGCGACTGGTTGATGGCGATCGTGCCGAAATTACCTCCGTCGAGACACTTGATCTGGCCATTGATCTGGGTTCTTGGCTGGGTGTTGAAGAAGGTCTTGCAGGGGAGCTCACGCGTGCACGGATTTGCGTCATTGCCTGTCGCCGACACCCAACTCACGTCGTTCAGGGCATGAGCCGGCACCGGCAAGACCGACAGGGCGAGGGCTACGAAGAGAAGGCTCCATATTGATCCGGGATGTCGCATGGTTTCACCCTTCCGCTCGCCTGGTTCGGCGACGCGTCGGGACGCTAGTTCCGATGCGGCAGATTGGCGTCATACAAATATATGACGGCCACGCGGATTTCTTTTCCGCCAAAGCCAAGGACAGTGAAGCGGCCCTAGCGCGCCGCGCGGAGCGGGGACGTCAACCGGGCCGCGAGTTGCAGGATGTCGGCCTGGCGTCGCGTACCGGTCTTGTGCATCAGACGGGCAAGGTGGGTGCGCGCCGTGGTTGGTGCGACGTCCAGCTCGGCTGCCACCTCGGTGATGCTCAGGCCGCTGGACATCAGTTCGAGGACACGCACTTCCGCCGCCGTCAGCCCGAAGGCTGTGGCCCAGGCCTGAAATGGCAGACCCGATGGCTTGTTGGCCGGCGTAATAAAGACAGCGGCGGCCGCCCGCGGCTCAAAATAGCTGCGCGCCGTTCCGGACCGGAGCGGAAGCACATGGGCAAACGCGGCGCGCCCGTCGGCAAACGGGATGAAAACCACCTGAGCGGCTTCGGGGTCCTTGCCCGAGCCATTCAGCGCCGCGGCCAGTCCCGAAGCCAGCGCCTTGGCGGAATCAGCAGCTCGCGCCGTAAGCGACTGCCCCACGGAGCGTAGCGGGTCGGCCGATGCGAGGAGGGCTCTCGCCGCGTCGTTGCAATGGATGATGTGGGCCTGGTCATTGACGAGAATGATCGGCGCCAGCAGCGCGTCGAAAGCCGCCGATGTCAGCTCCTTCATCTCGATGAAGTCGGCGATCGTTATCGCCTTGCGCAGATGCGGCGCGAGCAGACGCATGATGCCGAGCTCGCGCTCGCCTGAAAACCCCGCCTTAATCGGGCGAGCGACCGACAGCGTGGCAAACCTCGCCGCATTTTTGAGGAGGGTAACGCCGATGCTGTCGAGAAAGTCGTTGGGTTCGCCGAACTCCTTGTAGATTCGCGTTTCCATCCAACGATCAGGCTCCATGACGAGCGCGACGTTGTAGGCTTCATCGACGTCGAAAGCCGACCACGGCCCATGGAGCGGATTGATCGGGTGAAACTTTTCGCTGTAGATTCTCGTTAAAGCGTGATCGACGTTCCAGCTTGCATCAAATCGGCTGCCCGTTCCGGTGGTATCGACCACCATGATGACGCCGTTCTTGCCTTCGACCAGGCCGCACACCTGCTGTATCGCCGCCGGCCATTGGCCTGGATCCAACGCACAGTCATATATCGCGCTGATGACATCAGATAATCGTTCGGCGTCGACTTTCTGGCTCTTCACGGATTGCAATCCTGCGTACAATCAAAATCCAAATTGCGCATCGGAGAATTGTGACGGCTTATCACCTTGCGGGAACTATAAAAGTTGACGGCCGGTGACGCACTCGGCCGCGAAATTACTCTGAGCGTATCAAGACTTTTTCATTTACCACAGCTCTTATTGCGCACTCGGCGCCTGCGGCACCGCCTGTGCGCCCGCCTTCTTCGCTTTGCGCTCCCCGAGCCAGTTCTCGAACCGCTGCACCACCACGAAGAACGTCGGCACGAACAGCACGGCGAGACAGGTCGACGCCAGCATGCCCGAGAATACGGTGATGCCGATCGACTTGCGGGCGTTGGCGCCGGCGCCGGTCGCCAGCACCAGCGGGACGACACCGAGGATGAAGGCAAAGGACGTCATCAGGATCGGTCGAAACCGGGCGCGAGCCGCCTCGATCGCGGACTCGAGCAAGGGCTTGCGATCCCGCACATGAAGTTCGAGCGCCACTTCGACGATCAGAATGGCGTTCTTGGCCGACAGCGCGATCAAGAGAATGATGCCGATCTGGGTGTAGAGGTTGTTCTCGATTCTCAGTCCGGTGAGCACGATCATCGGGCCCAGCAGGGACAGCGGCACCGCGAGAATGACGGAGATCGGCGCGTACCAGCTCTCATATTGTCCGGCCAGCACGAGATAGACCAGCAGCAGCGCCAGCCCGAACGCCCAGTAGATCTGGCCGCCGACGACCTTCTCCTGGTACGACATCGCAGTCCACTCGAAGCCGGTGCCCGGCGGCAAGGTCTTTCCGGCGATCTCCTCCATCAGCGTCATCGACTGACCGGAGCTGAAGCCGGTGGCGGGCAGGCCGATGATGGTCGCGGACGGATAGAGATTATAGAGGCTGATCAGCGAGGGGCCGACCGCGGGCGTGATCTTCGCGACCGTGCCGAGCGGGACCATGTTGCCCTGGCTGTTGCGCACCATCAGCTTTTCGATATCGCGCGGCGTCAGGCGATACTGGGCGTCGGCCTGCGTATAGACTTGGAAGGTGCGGCCGAACTTGTTGAACTGGTTGATATAGGTCGAGCCGAGATAGGACGACAGCGTCGAGAATATCTGGTCGGTCGTGACGTACAGCGTCTGGGTCTTGATGCGATCGACCTCGACGTCGAACTGCGGCACCATCGAACGGAACGACGAACTGACACGCTGCAACGCGCTTTGGGTCTGCCCGTTGGCCACGATGGCGCCCGCGATCGCCTGCAGCTTGCCGTAGTCGGCATTGCCGTCGCGCAACTGCACCTGCATCGCAAAGCCGGCGGCGTTGCCGATGCCCTGGATCGGCGGCGGCGGAATCACCAGGATCCGCGCCTCCTCAATCACCGACATCTTCTCGTTCAGGCCGACGAACAGCGAGCGCAGATCCTGGCCCGGGCCGCGCGCGCTCCACTCCTTGAGGATCAGATAGGCGACGCCGGCGTTGGCGAGGCTGGACGAACCATCCAGCGCCGATATGCCGGCGATGCTGATGACCTGATCGACTCCCGGCGACTTGCCGGCGATTTCGCTGACGCGATTGAGCACGGTCTGGGTGCGATCGAGCGCCGCGCCGTCGGGGAGCTGCACGGCCACCAGCAGATAGCCCTGGTCCTCGATCGGAATGAAGCCGGTCGGCACCCGCGACAGGCCGTAGCCGCCGATGCTGATCAGGATCAGCGCGAATATGACCGACAGATTGCTGTGCCCGACCAGGTGGCCCATCAAGCGGCCATAGGCGCGTTCGACGCGATCATAGACCGAGTTAAAACCGCGGTAGAAAAAGTTGCGCTGCTCCGGCGGCACCGGCCGCCGCAGCCACAGCGCGCACTGCGTCGGCTTCAGCGTCGCGGCATTGACGGCACTCAAGAGCGCGGTCGCGGCGATCACCAGCGCGAATTGCGAGTACATCCGCCCCGTCAATCCCGGCAGGAACGCCGACGGCAGGAACACCGAGATCAGCACCAGCGTGATGCCGACGATCGGCGCGAACAGCGCGTCCATCGCCGCGATCGCCGCGTCATGGCCGGACATGCCCTTCTCGATATTATGGGCGGCACCTTCCACCACGACGATGGCGTCATCGACCACGATGCCGATCGCGAGCACGATCGCAAACAGGGTCGAGATATTGACGGTGAAGCCCAGCGCGGCCATCGCCGCGAAGGCGCCGATGATCGTCACCGGCACGGTGGTCGCCGGCACCAGCATCGCGCGCCAGTCCTGCAGGAAGATCAGGATCACGACGAGGACCAGCAGGCCGGCCTCGATCAGCGTCTTGTAGACCTCGTTGATCGATTCCGAGACGAATTTGGTGGTGTTGAACGGAATGTCGTATTTGATGTCCTGCGGAAATGCCTTGGCCAGCACCTCCATCTTCTTCCGCACCGCCGCCTCGACCTCGAGCGCGTTGGCGCCGGGGGACTGAAACACGCCGATGCCGGTGGACGGCTTGTTGTTGAGCGAGAATACCTGGCTGTAGGTCTGGGCGCCGAGCTCGACCCAGCCGACGTCGCGGACGCGGGTGACGTCGCCATTGTTGCCGGTCTTGACGATCACGTCCTCGAACTGGCTCTTGTCGTCGAGCCGCCCGTTGACGTTCAGCGTGTACTGGAACGCCTGTCCCGCCGGCGTCGGCGGCGCGCCGACCTGGCCCGCAGTGACCTGCTGGCTCTGCTGCTGGATCGAGGAAATGACGTCCTGCGGCATCAGCCCACGGACCTGCAGCTTGTTCGGATCGAGCCAGACCCGCATCGAATACTGGCCGGCGCCGAATACCGTGACGTTGCCGACGCCGGACAATCGCGACAGTTCGTCCCTGATACTGATGGTGGCGTAGTTGCTCAGGAACAGGCTGTCATAGGTCGAATTCGGCGAGGTCAACGTCACGAACAGCAGGATCGCCGTCGACTTCTTCTGCACCGTGACGCCCTGGTTCTGGACCGATTGCGGCAGCTGCGACAGCGCGCTCGACACCCGGTTCTGCACCAGCACCTGCGCAAAATTGAGGTCGGTGCCGATCTTGAACGTGACCGTCAGCGAATAGGTGCCGTCGGCGCCGCTGTAGGACTGCATATAGAGCATGTCCTCGACGCCGTTGACTTGCTGCTCGATCGGCAGCGCCACGGTATCGATCACGGTCTTGGCGCTGGCGCCGGGATAGCGGGTCGTCACCTGCACCGTCGGCGGCACGACATCGGGATATTGCGCGACCGCCAGACGAAACAGGCAGACGCCGCCGATCAGGACCATCAGGATCGCGATGACGTTGGAAAGGACCGGCCGCTCGATGAAGAATTTCGAAATCATGGCCGGCTCCTATTTGGCCGACGCCGGCGCGGCTTCGATCTTCTGCAGTTGCGGATCGACTTTCTGGCCGGGGATCGCGCGCAGCAGTCCGGCGATGACGACACGATCATCGCTTTTCAAGCCGCTTTCGATCACGCGCAAATTGCCTTCCACCGGCCCGGTTCGGACCTTGCGCTGCTCGACGACGTTCTCGCCGTTCACGACCAGCACATAGCGGCCGGCCTGGTCGCTGCCGAGCGAGACGTCTGGAACAAGCAAGGCATCCTTCTGCTCGTCGAAGGGAACGCGGACACGGGCGAAGAATCCGGGCAACAACAAGCGATCGGGATTGGGCAGTACGCCGCGCACCGCAAGTGTTCCGGTCGACTGATTGAGGCTCGGCGAGATGTAATCGAGCTTGCCCTTGTGCGGATATCCGTTGTCGGTCTGCAATCCGACCTCGACCGGCAATTGCCGGAGGTCGCTCGTCGTCATGCCGCGCCGCCTTGCTTCCTCGCGGATCCGCAGCACGTCCTGTTCGTTGACGTTGAAATTCACATAGATCGGATCGAGCGCCACGATGGTGGCAAGCTGCGTCGGCGACGACGCGCCGACGAGTTCGCCAACCGAAACGAGGTGGGCGCTGACGACGCCGTCGAACGGCGCGACGACATTGGTATAACCGTAGTTGACCTGCGCGATCTTGGTGTTGGCCTGGGCCTGCTGCAGGTTCGCCTGCGCATTGTCGCGCGTGGAAGTCGAAGTATCCAGCGTCGCCTGCGAGACGGCCTGCTTTTGCACCAGATCCGACTGGCGCTTGAAATCGGATTCGGCCTGCCGCACCGACGCCTGCGCGCCGGCTTCCGCGGCCTGCGCCTGTTCGAGCTTCAGCTTGTAGGTTTCGGGCTCGATCGTGAACAGCGTGGTGCCTTCCTTGACGAGGGTGCCGTCCTGATAATTGATCGCCTGCAGAACGCCCTGCACGCGCGCGACGAGATCGACATTCTTGATCGGCGCGGTATTGCCGGTCGCCTCCAGATAGCGCGTGATGGACCGTTGCACCGGGACAGCGACTTCAACCTTCGGTGGCGGCGGCGGAACAAAACTATTTTGTTCGCAGGCACTTAGGCCAACCGAAGCGATCATGACAAAGGCAATTCGCGGCGCTGTAGCGGCATGTTGCGAACGCGTAGGATTCATTTTTCGTGTCCCGATACGTTTGTTCTGCAAAGGGGCCTTCTATTCAGAATCCGGCTTTGCGCCATCCCATAAAAGTAGCAACAATCCGCTTGCAGTGGAACCCGAAACCGAAAATGATATCGCGAGCGGAAGTCATTTCGCCGGCTCGTTCATGATTTCAATTCGATTGAAGCGGCGGCTTTAGCGACGACAATAAGGATTTATGCAAATGATCAACACGTTGACACGTGCGGCAACGCTTGGCGCGGTGATGATAACTGCAATTTTCGCAAGCGCAGCACCCGCATTGTCGCAGGCGCCGACCCAGGCGCAGCGCGACGCCATCAAGTCGCAGTGCCGCTCCGATTACATGGCGCATTGCTCCAGCATCCCGCCCGGCGGTGAGGCGTCGCTGCAGTGCCTGCAGAAGAACATGTCGAGCCTTGCCCCGGGTTGTCAGAGCGCGGTGAAGGCTGTCGAAGCGCCGGCCGCACCGAAGGCCGAAGTCAGCGCCGCCGGCTGAGACCGCCAAGCCAGCCGCGGAGACTGCCAAACCAGCCGAGCCCAAGACTGCTGCGCCAGCGGCTGCTGCACCAGCGGCGGCGAAACAACCGACCAGCGCGCAGATTTCGGCAATCCGCAGCGCATGCCGCTCCGATTACCCGAAGGTTTGCGCGGGCGTGCCGACCGGCGGCGCCCCGGCGCTGCAATGCCTGGAAAAGAACAAGGCAAAGCTCTCGGCCGCTTGCGAGAAGGCGGTCGCCGCGGCGACCGGCGGCGCCGCGGCGCCTGCCGCAGGTGCGGCTCCGGCCGCGGCGGGAACGGCCCCCGCCGCTGCGGCAGCACCGGCCGCGCCCACAGTCATCGTGCTGCGGCCGATGCGGCCGCGCGAAGAACTGTTCGTGCTGCGCTCGGCCTGCGGCGGCGATGTCCGCACCATCTGCGGCGGCGTGGCGCCGGGTGGCGGACGGATCGTGCAGTGCCTCGCAACCAACGCAGCCTCGCTTTCACCGGCGTGCCAGGATGTGCTGTCGCAGTTCAGGGCGCGATAATCGCGCCGACCGGCGATCCCGACTGACATTTGTTCGAGCGATGAAAGGAAAACCGATGCTACCGCGCTGTCCTCACCGCTGCCGCCCTGCTCTGCATCTCCCAGACCGCCTTCGCGCAGGAGCTGACAGCGGCGCAACGCGACGCCTGCATGGGCGACTACGAAAAGTACTGCAAAAGCGTCGTTCCCGGCGGCGGACGGATCATCGCCTGCCTCGCCAAGGAGAGCGACAAGCTGACGCCTGCCTGCAAGAAGGTGCTGGAGGCGGCGGAGAAGAAATAGGATCGCGGTGAATCCGCGCCGGCCGTTTGGGTCTGCAGCAGCAACGGCTAAGTCCTACGCAGTATCCCAGCCCGGTTCCGGTATTTTCCGGGCCGGGCCCGGTTCAGCCGCGGCGCCATTTTCCTCTAGCGGAATTTTCCGGCGCGGATTAGTGTAGCCTAATTAGTGAGTATACTGTCGATTGGGAGGAAGGACGTGCGCATCGCCGTGATCGGCGGAGGCCCCGGCGGTCTCTACTTCGCCTATCTCTGGAAGCGGCGTCATCCCGACGCCGAGATTGACCTGTTCGAGCAGAACCCCGAAGGCGCGACCTGGGGCTTCGGCGTGGTGTTCTCCGAACAGGCGCTGGAATTTCTGCGCGCCGACGACCCCGAGACGGTCGATGCGATTACGCCGAAAATGGAGAGCTGGAAGAACATCACGCTCAACCTGCGCGGCGAAAGCGTCGAGATCGACGGCGTCGGCTTCTCCTCGATCGGCCGGCTCGAACTGCTGACCATTTTGCAGCAGCGCGTCCGCGCTGTTGGAGTCACGCCGCGATATGACACCGTCATTCAATCGGTCGACGAACTCGGGGGATACGACCTGATCGTTGCCGCCGACGGCTTGAATTCGCTGGTGCGGCGCAGCTTCGAGAAAGACTTCGGCGCTTCGGTCTCGCAATCGACCAACAAGTTCGCCTGGTACGGCACCAGCAAACGGTTTGCCACGTTGTCGCAGACTTTCGTGAAAACCGGTCTCGGCTCGTTCAACGCCCATCATTACCGCTACGCGCCTGCGATGAGCACGTTCCTGGTCGAATGCGACGCGGCGACCTGGCAGGCCTACGGCTTCGAGCACAAAACGATCGAACAGTCGCAGGCCGTCTGTGAGGAAGTCTTCGCCGAGACGCTCGATGGCCATGCGCTGGTGTCGAACAAATCGGTGTGGCGCAATTTTCCCTGGATCTGGAACGAGAACTGGTCGCACGGCAACATGGTCTTGATTGGCGACGCCCTGCATTCGGCGCACTTCTCGATCGGCTCGGGAACGCGGCTCGCGATCGAGGATGCGATCGCGCTGACCAAGGCGCTCGAAGCGGAGCCGGCAATTCCCGCGGCACTGGCCCGCTACCAGGCCGAGCGCAAACCGATCGTGAAGAAGCTGGTGACGGCAGCGCGCACCAGCGCCGACTGGTACGAGCATTTCCCCGAACATATGAAGCGCGACTTTATGGATTTCGCCTATAGCTACATTACCCGCTCGGGCCGGATCGACGACGTCAGGCTGCGTGCGATGTCACCCCAATTCATGGCGCGTTACGAGGCGGCGAAGAACGGGAGCCCGGCATGACACAGATGATTGCGGATGCTGTTCCCCGCGACAATCCCGGCGCGCGCGAAATCGGGTTTGCGATTCCGCAAGCCTACAATGCGAGCCGCATCCTGTTCGACAACCTCGCTCAAGGCCGTGGTGACCGGCTGGCACTGATCGGCCCCGGGGGCAACACCACCTACGCAAAACTCTGCGCCGAGGCCTCGCAGTGGGGTCACGGCTTTCAGTCGCTTGGCCTGAAGCGCGGCGACCGCATCCTGATGTTCCTCGACGACACGCCGGCCTATCCGGCGGCGTTCTTCGGCGCGGTGCGCGCCGGTTTCGTCCCGCTGCTGATCAACACGCTGACGCCGCCGGAACTGTTGCAGTTCTACCTCTCGGACGCCGGCGCGGCGGTGGCAATCGCTGACGCCGAGTTTACCTCGCGTTTCAACGCGGAGGCCTGCAAGGACACGCCGCTGCGAGCGCTGATCGTGGTCAACGGCGCCCCGGGCGAACACGCGGTGCCGACGACGCATATCGCCCAACATTGGCTGCAGGCATTTGCCACCGAACTGGCCGAAGCCGACACCCACCGCGACGAGATGGCGTTCTGGATGTATTCGTCCGGCTCGACCGGGCGGCCGAAGGGCATCGTGCATTTGCAGCACGACATGGCCTATAGCGAGCGGGCTTTCGCACGCAATGTGCTGAAGCTGACGGCTGACGACATCTGTTTCTCGGTGCCCAAAATTTTCTTCGCTTACGGTTTTGGCAACGCCATCACCTTCCCGTTCTCGGTCGGCGCCGCGACGCTGTTGTTGCCGGGCCAGCCGAAGCCGGCGACGATCTTCGAGGCGATCGGGAAATATCGCCCCTCCCTGTTTTTCGGATTACCGACGCTCTACACCTCGCTGACCAAGGCCGATGGCGCGTCCGCCGCGGATTTCTCGTCGCTGCGCATGGCGCTGTCGGCCGCCGAGGTACTGTCGGCGGACGTGTTCAACGGCTGGAAGACGCTAACGGGCCTCGAAATCGTCGAGGGTCTCGGCTCCACCGAAGCGTTGCATATCTATCTTTCCAATCGTCCGGAAAGGAAAAAGCTCGGCGCCGCAGGCCTTCGCGTGCCCGGCTACGAAATCGCGCTGCGCGACAAGGAAGGCCGCGACGTCGGCGACAACGAAGAAGGCATCTTGTGGGTGCGCGGCGATTCCAACACGCCGCTGTACTGGAACCGGCCGGACAAATCGGCCGAGACTATCCGCGACGGCGGATGGATCTACACCGGTGACCGCTTCGTGCGCGACAGCGAAGGTTTTCACTTCTTCCGCGGCCGCGCCGACGACCTGATCAAGATTTCCGGCCAGTGGGTCTACCCGCTCGAAGTCGAGCTGTGCCTCGCCGAACACCCGGACATCAGGGAATGCGCGGTCTATGCCGCCGAACTGCCGGACCGGCGCATGACCTTGAAGGCGGTGGTGGTGATGAACAATGGCGGCTTCGATCAAGGCGATGCGACCAAGCGGCTGCAGGATTACGTGAAGGCAAAGCTGTTGCCGTACAAATATCCGCGCGAGATCGCTTTTACGGAAGAATTGCCGAAAACCGGAACGGGAAAAATCGACCGTCAGGCTGTGATGAAGATGTAGCGACTTCGCGCCTCTGTGCCCCCTCTCCCGCTTGCGGGGGAGGGTTGGGGTGGGGGTGCCGCCGCGAGTCTCACTGCCCGTGTGGAGCGAGCTTCCCCCAACCGGATCGCATCTGCGATGCGATCCGACCTCCCCCGCAAGCGGGAGAGGTAAGCAAGATCACCCCGCCAACCCCGTCCCGCCATAGAGCCATGTCAGATCGCCAAAGTAATCTTCCTGCGTCTTCGCGCGCATGATCGCATTGCGGATGCGGGCATGTTCGCCGGCGGGATGATAGATGTGCTCGCCGATGGCGCGGGACAGCATCTGCACCCGCGCGGTGCGCGGAAAGCGCTGCGCGCGATAGGCTTCCAGCGCCACGGCATAATCGTCGTGCTGCGACAGCATGTGCGACAGGCACACCGCGTCTTCCATCGCCTGACAGGCGCCCTGCGCAAAATATTGCAGCATCGGGTGCGCTGCGTCGCCGAGCAGCGCGACACGGCCATCGATCCAGCGCTCGACCGGATCGCGGTCGCACAGCACCCACAGCCGCCAGTTCTTGCCGTGGCGGATGATCTCCCTGGCGCGCTCATGCACATGGCCAAAGCCCTGCATGACTTCCTCGTCGGACACCGGCTTGCCCGCCACCGGCTCCGGCGCGTCGTTGTGATAGGTGACGACGAGGTTGAACACCTTCCAGCCCGACAACGGGTAATGCACGATGTGGCATTTCGGTCCGCACCACAGCGTCGCCGCGTTCCAGCGCAGGTCTTCCGGCATTTCCTCGGTCGGGATCACCGAGCGGTAGGTGGTGTGGCCGGAGACGCGCGGCGGGCCGTCCGATACCACCTGCTTGCGGACATTCGACCATAGCCCGTCGGCCCCGATCAGAAGTTTTCCTGTGACGCGCTCACCATCGCCAAGCCGCGCCGTCACCGATGAGCCATCCTGATCGTAGCCGATCACTTCAGAGCTGACGCGCAACTCGATCAGCTCGTGCCTCTCGCATGCCCGGAGGAACACGCCATGCAGATCGCCACGGTGCACCACCGCGTAGGGATTACCGAACCGCGCGCGAAACGCCTCGCGCAGATCGACATGGGTGATCTCCTCTGATGTCATCGCGTCCATCAGCCGGAGCTGATCGATATAGACGGCCATGCCGCGCGCCGCTTCGCCGACGCCGAGATAGTCGAAGGCGTGAAAGGCGTTGGGCCCAAGCTGGATGCCGGCGCCGATTTCGCCGAGGCTGGCGGACCTTTCAAGCAGGATCGAGCGGATGCCCTTTTGCGCGAGGCCAAGCGCCGTGGCGAGCCCGCCGATGCCACCGCCTGCTATCAGGACCGGTCGCGCGTCCATCAGCCCGACTTTCCCAGATGTTCGAGCGCATCTTCGGCGCGCAGCGGCACCCGTGACGCCTCGTTGTTGAGATCGACCAGTTGCGTCAGCAGCGACAGCAGGAGCTTGCGGTCGGACGGCTTCAACGGCTGCAACATCCGCGCCTGCGCCTTTTCGACCGCCGCGGTGATCTCGCGCAACAGCGCCGCGCCTGATCTGGTGAGAAAAAGCAACTTGACCCGCTTGTCCTCGCGCGACGGCTTGCGCTCGATCAGCGTCTTGCTTTCCAGCCGCTCGATCACATTGCCCAGCGTGGAACGATCGAACGCGATCACCGCCGACAGCCGGGTCGCGTCAATGCCGGGGTGGGTGTGAATCGCGACCAGCGCGGCATATTGCACCGGCGTCAGGTCGAACGCCTTGCACTCCTCGACAAAAATCGCGACCGCGATCTGCTGCATCCGTCGGAACAGATAGCCTGGTGCGCTGTAGACGGCATCCATCGTGATCGGCGGGGGCTTACTCGGCATCGGGCTGCATGTCCGGCGCGGCGTCAGCGAACGCCTTCATTTCTTTTGCCGCGGCCTCGGCCTTGAGCAGGCGCGGATAGACCGAGACGTCGACGCCGAAGCGGCGCGCATTGCCGAGCTGCGGCACCAGCGAAAGGTCGGCCAACCCAGGCGTGGCGCCGAAACAAAACGGCCCCTGCTCGCTTGCGATCAGATTTTCGCAAGCGCCCAAGCCTTCACGGTTGGCCCAGGCCGCCCATTCCGTCACCTTTTCTTCAGCGACGCCGAGCTGGCGCAGCCGGTTCAGGACTTTCAGATTTTGCACGGGATGGGTGTCGCAGGCGAGCGCCATCGCAAACGCGCGCACTTTGGCGCGACGCAGCGGATCCTTTGGCAGCAGCGGCGGTTCGGGATGGGTCTCATCCAGCCATTCGACGATGGCAAGTGACTGGGTGAGGACCGCGCCGGTATCATTCTCCAGCGCCGGAACGAGCCCCTGCGGGTTGATGGCGAGGTATGCCGGCGCGCATTGCTCACCCTTGCGCAGGTGATGGGCCAGGTGCTCGGGCCGCAGCCCCTTCAAATTCAACGCGATCCTGACCCGGTATGCCGCGGCGCTGCGGAAATAGCCGTGCAGCTTCATCGGAACCTCCAGGTAAATTCGTCGTTTGGCCTTGATGGCTGTGATTGACGCTATCCATATTGTCAGTATGCTGTCAATAATTCGAACCGACAAGAATGACGGGCAAGGAATAACGGGAGAGCTGACCATGGAAGCCGTGCAGAAGACGCCGGAACGCGAGGCGTTCTACAAGAAGATCGACGGCGAAAATCTCTCCGCGTTGTGGAACGTGATGGGCGATCTGATCACGCCGGAACCGCGCTCTGCCTGCCGGCCGCATCTGTGGAAATTCGACGCGATCCGCGACTACATGACGGAAGCAGGCAAGCTGATCACCGCCAAGGAAGCCGAGCGCCGGGTGCTGGTGCTGGAAAATCCCGGCTTGCGCGGGCAATCGAAAATCACGACGTCGCTGTTTGCCGGCGTGCAGATGGTCGTCCCCGGCGATGTCGCGCCGGCGCACCGGCATAGCCAGTCGGCATTGAGGTTTGTGCTTGAGGGCAAGGGTGCGGCGACCGCGGTCGATGGCGAGCGCACGCTGATGGAGCCCGGCGACTTCGTGATCACGCCGTCGATGACCTGGCACGACCATTCCAACGAAACTTCCGAGCCGATGTTCTGGCTCGACGGCCTCGATATTCCGATGGTGCAGTTCTTCGATGCGTCGTTCGCCGAAGGATCGAACGAGGACCAGCAGAAGATCACGCGTCCCGCCGGCGACAGCTTTGCCCGCTACGGCCACAACCTGCTGCCGGTCGACGAGAAGCGTAAGTCAAAAACCTCGCCGATCTTCAACTATCCCTACAGCTACACCCGCGAGGCGCTGGAGCAGGCCAAGACGCGTAACGAATGGGACGCCTGCCACGGCCTGAAGCTGAAATTCTCCAATCCCGAAACCGGCGATTTTGCGATGCCGACGATCGGCACCTTCATCCAGATGCTGCCGAAAGGTTTCAAGACCGCGCGCTATCGTTCGACCGACGCCACCGTGTTTGCGGCGATCGAAGGCAAGGGCCGCAGCCGGATTGGCGACCAGACCTTTGAGTGGGGCGCACGCGACCTGTTCGTGGTGCCGAGCTGGCAGTGGGTGACGCACGAGGCCGATACGGATTCGGTGCTGTTCAGTTTCTCGGATCGCCCGGTGCAGCAGAAGCTGGATCTGTTCCGCGAGGATCGCGGCAACGCTTGATGTTGTCGTCCCTGCGCACGCAGGGACCCATAGCCACCGGCCGTCGTGGCACGGGTGGCGTCAGACATTCTGCTTTAACGATAGATCACGCGGTATGGATCCCGGCGTTCGCCGGGACGACAGGTCTCACCGCCAGTGCAGCAACCGCGTTTCCAGCCAGTTGATCAGCCGGCCCACTGCTAGCCCGAACAGCGACAGGATGACGACACCTGCGAGTAGCTGATCGGTTTGCATCAGATTGCCGGCCTGCAGCACGAAGGCGCCGATGCCGTATTGGGCGCCGATCATTTCGGCGCTCACCACCAGCAGCAGCGCGACGGAGGCGGTGATGCGAAATCCCGCGAGGATCGAGGGCAGCGCGCCCGGCCAGATCACTCTGATCACGATGGCGTGGAATGGGACGTTAAAGCTCTGCGCCATCCGGATCAGGTTGCGCGGTACCGCGTCGACGCCGCTATAGACCGAGATCGCGGTGGAGAAGAACACGCCGAGCGCGATGGTCGCGATCTTCGGCTCCTCGCCGATCCCGAGCCACAGGATCAACAGCGGCAGCAGCGCAATCTTCGGAATTGGAAACAGCGCCGAAATAAACGTGATGCCGACGCCTCGTGCCATGGTCGATAACCCGATCGCAAAACCGACGATGACGCCGGCAATCGTGCCGAGGATCCAGCCGCTGCCGATGCGCAGGATCGACCACGACAGGTGATGCCAGAGCGCGCCCGACAGCGCGAGCTTGTAGATCGCAACCACAATCGCGCTGGGCGACGGCAGAAACAGCGGATTGACCCAACCGGCGCTGCCGGCGAGTTGCCAGAACGCGATGACCAGCACCAGCGCAATCCAGCCGGAGGCGCGCCCTGCGCGCGGCGTAAAGCCGGCACCGCGAAAGGCGACCGGGCGCGTTTCGTCCTTGTCCGGCTTCGCTTGCTGAGATGACGCGCGGTCAAGCATGCTGGACCTCGCGCTCGGCGTCGATCGCCTCCTCGCGGATCAGCGACCACAGGTCGTTCTGCAGGCCGAGCAATTTGCCCCGCGCGTCGATGTTGCCACGTTCGTCGCGCGTCATCGGGATTGTCACGACCTCGCGGACGCGGCCGGGGCGACGCGACAGCACCACGATGCGGTCGGCGAGCCGCACTGCTTCCTCGAGATTATGCGTGACATAGACCGCGCCCATCGCGCCATCGGCGAGCAGGCGGATAAAGTCCTCCATCAGCAATTCGCGGGTCTGCGAATCCAGCGCCGACAGCGGCTCGTCCATCAGCAGGATCGCGGGGCGCACCGCAAGCGCACGCGCAATGCCGACGCGCTGACGCATCCCGCCGGACAATTGCTTGGGATAGGCGCCGCGAAAATCCGATAGCCCGGTGCGGCGCAACGCATCATCGATGACGGCACGGCGCTCCCCGTCGCTGAGCGAGGTATGCGCCAGCGGAAATTCGACGTTCTCCGCCACCGTGCACCAGGGCAGCAATGCAAAATCCTGGAACACGAAGGTCAGCGGATTAAAACTGTTGGCCGGCGGCGCGCCGCGCAGTTCAGCCTGCCCCGCGCTCGGCCGCAAGAGGCCGCCAAGGATCGACAACAGCGTGCTCTTGCCGCAACCGGAGGGACCGACGATCGCAACCACCTCGCCGGAGGCGACCCGGAACGACACCTTGTCGAGCACGTCGAGCGCGCCGAAGCGGTGGCTGATTTGGTCGGCGATCAGGTCCATTCTATCTCCGTCATCCTGAGGAGCGCGAAGCGCGTCTCGAAGGATGCGCGGCTCGGCCGGTGGCCGTCGCCCTTCGAGACGGCCGCTTCGCGGCCTCCTCAGGATGACGGGACTGGCAGAGCATCAATCCGTCTTCACATATTCCTTCGCAACGATCGCATCCACCGAGAACCCCTTGTCGACAAAACCCTGCTCCTGCAGCCATTCGATCTGGTTGCCGACGTTCTTGACGTCGAGCTTGCCGTCGGGATCGATATAGGCGCAATTGCCGACTACCTGCTCGACCGGCAGGTTGGTGTATTTGGCGATAATTTCAAGCAGCGGTTTTGTCTTGTCGTTGATGTCGGCCTTGCCGTCCTTCACCGAAGCCAGGATCACGTCGTGATATTCCCGATCGGCGCTGACCAAAGCGGCGAGCAGTTTTGTCACCAGCGCGCCGTTGGTCAGCGTCTTCGGCGAGGCGAATATCGCGCCCAGTTGCCACGGCGTCTCGTCACCGACCCATCCCAAAAACTTTGCGCCGCCGGAATCCACCAGCGCGCGCGCGGTCGAGATCGGCAGCAAAGCGGCATCGACGGTCTCGCCCTTCAGCGCGGCCGCGGCATTCGACAGCGATTGCAGCGGCAGCACTTTTACATCCGCAAGCTTGAAGCCGTATTTGTCGGCGAGCAGACCCAGCGAATAATGGAAGCTGGAGCCCACCTGCGTCACCGCGATACGCTTGCCCGCTAGATCCTTCGGTGTCTTCAATCCAGCGGCATAGGCATTGTTGCTGGCGAAATAGCCGATCAGGGGATAACCGGCCTTTTCGCGGCTCATGCCGCCGATCACCTTCAGCGTGCCCTTGCCGGCAAGGTTATAGAGACCGGCCGTGAACGCCGTGATGCCGAAATCGACGTCGCCGGAGGTCGTCGCCACCGCGATCGGCTGCGCCGCGTCGAAGAACTTCAGCTCGATGTCGAGCCCGGCCTCGCGAAAATAGCCCTTGTCCTGCGCGATGAACACGGGCGCCGACGACGACAGCCTGAGCACTCCGATCCTGGCCTTCAACGCCTCATCGGCGCGGACGATCCCGCCTGCCGCGATCGCCAACAGGCCCGCCAAAGCGAGCCGTATAAACCCTCTCATCCCATTCCTCCGTAACGCCTCTACAGCCCATCGGGCACGCGCTGGTCTCGCCCGATAAAGGCACCCTGTTGTTTCAACGTTTGTTGCAATTTTTCAACCGTAATGTCGCGCGGAATCGTATTCCCGGACAGCGCCAGATCGGCGGCAACGCCCACCGCCTCCCCCATCGCAAAACAGGCGCCGGAGACCCGGGCCGCCGACTGGCCCTCATGGGTCATCGAGGCACAGCGGCCGGCCATCAGCAGGTTGTCGACACCTTGGGGAATCAGCATCCGGTACGGCAGTTCGTTGAAGCCGCGCGATGCCGGGATCGGAGGGAACTTGAAGACGACGTCGCCCGCGACATGCTGCTCCATCGGCCAGCCATTGACGCCAATGGAATCCTCGAACGAGGCGCAGCCCAGCACGTCCTCGCCCGAGAGCATATAGCCGCCGACCACGCGGCGAGTTTCGCGTATGCCGAGCTGCGGCGGCAGATCGACAATGTAGGATTTTTCGAAACCCGGCACGGTGCGCAAAAACTCGAATGCCTGGATCGCCTGGCGGCGGCCCTCGATTTCGCCGCGCGTCATCTGGTCCGGCTCAAGCCCGTTAACCGCGCTGCCGTCCTCGCGCGCGAGCTGCGTAAAGTTCACGCGCCATTCGATGCCTGATTTTTGCGGCCGCACGATCGCGCCCTTGCGTGGAAACCGGTGCGTACCGGAGGCCTCCGCCTTTTCCATCAGCGCTGGAATCGTTCGCCAGGCGTCGCCTGCCTTTTCGGGATCAATGCCGTTGAGACGGAACATCATCGAGGGAAACAACATGCTGCCGGCATTGTCGCCGACTTCAAACGGCGCCCCGGCCCAGGCCGCAAGATCGCCGTCGCCGGAGCAATCGATGAAAATGCCGGCACGCACCGCCTGCCGTCCGGCCTTGGTCTCCAGCATCAGCACATTGATGCGTCTGTCGTCCTGCATGACGACGCCGGCGCCGAGCGCATGGAAGAGAATATCGACCTTGTACGCGGCCAAGAGATCGTCGGCCGCGATCTTGTAGGCCGCAGTGTCATAGGCCTGCGCGAAGATCTTGCCGAGGATCAGATGCGGCGCATTGAGCCCGCCGAGCCGATCGATCCGCGCGAGCAGCTCGGACGCCACGCCCTGCACCACCCGGTGCGCCTCGCCGAAGACATTGGCATGGAGTCCGCAAAAATTCGTGACCCCGGCCGCCGTGCCCATGCCACCGAGAAAGCCGTAGCGCTCGATCAGCAGCGTGCGGCGGCCCGCCCGCGCGGCGGCGCCGGCCGCGGCAATGCCGGCGGGACCGCCGCCGAGAACAACGACTTCATATTCGCCATAAAGCGGAATCTGGCGAGCGGGTTCGGTGATGGTTTTGGAAGGCAATTGTAATTTCCTTGAATTTCAAGTTCCGACCTGCAGCGGCGAACCCAGCTTGCGCAACGCGGCGATTGCCGAGAGCGCGGTGATGCGGCCGGTTTTCGGATTCTCTGACGGGATATTCTCGATCGACATCGTAAAGCTCGCCGAGTCGGAATCGACCTTGATCTGGTGACAGTTGCGCGTCACCGCCGGGTCGGCCCAGATTTCGATGGTTGTCCGATCGGGGCCGATGCCGGCCAGTGACAGCGCCGCGACCACGTTGACGTTGGCCGGGAACGCGGCGGCAGCATCGCGGGCGGAGCCTTTGAAGACGCAGAGCGCGGACTTCAATCCGTCCAGAGATATTCCGTTGGCGACGAGATAAGGCGCGCCGGCAAGGCCGATCGGCGGCTTGCGTGTCACCATCTGCACGGAGTTGATTGTGCCTTCAGCCGCGGCCGAGACCGCGTCGAAGCCGATCAGGGCGCCAGTCGGGACAATGATCCTGCCGCCCTTCGCACGCGCCAGGTCGACGAGATCGGGGCGCGGCAGCAGCGCGCTCGCGCTCAACACCATGACCTGCTTGCCGGCGTTCAGCATCGGGCGGCAGATCTGGTCGAGAATCGCCGCCGGCGCGCATTCAACCGCGAGGTCGGCGTGTTCAGGCAGTTCATCGAGCGCGATCAGCGGACAGGCGATACCTTCGCGATCGAGCCAGGCCTGCGCCTTGGCGCGATCCCTTGTCGCGATACCCGACAGCGAAAGGCCCGGCAAACCCTGCGCCAGCTTGCGCGCCAGGGTCTTGCCGATCTCGCCGAGCCCTGCAATGGCAATGCGTTTGGATGACAAATTACGGCTCCTATCATGATGGCGTCGCGGAATACTACTTCCAGTTCCCCGCCCGCTTCTCTGCGAACGACGCCAGTCCCTCCGACGCCTCCGCGGTCTGCCGTCGCGCCGAATGCATTTTCACCAGCCGCGCATAGGCGGCGTCATTGACGCTCATGCCGCCGAACGAGCTTTCCAGTGCCAGTGCCTTGGTCTCGGCCATCGCCGCCGGGCCATTGGCCAGCAACTGCTCGACCACCTTGGCGCCCGCAGCTTCGAGTTCCGCCAGCGGCACTACTTCATGCACGAGCCCGATGCGGCGCGCGTCCTCGGCGCCAAAACGCTCGCCGGTCAGCGCGTAGCGGCGCACCTGCCGGACACCGATGGCGTCGCAGAGCTGCGGGATGATGATCGCGGCCGTCAGCCCCCAGCGCACTTCGGTGATCGAGAACAGCGCGTTGTCAGCCGCGACCACGACGTCGCAGGCGGAAATCACGCCGGTGCCGCCGCCGAAGCAGCCACCCTGCACCAGCGCCACCGTCGGGATCGGCAAGGTATTGAGCCGCTGCACCGCCTCATAGGTCGCCCGCGACACCGCCTCGTTCTCCTCAACCGATTTCGGCCGCACGCCGTTGATCCATTTCAGGTCCGCGCCGGCCTGAAAATGCTTGCCGTTGCCCTTCAGTACGACAACGCGGAGATTTGGCTTCTTGCCGAGATCGTCCATCGCCGCGAGCACGCCGTTGATCAGGCCGGCATCGTAGGCATTGTTCACTTCCGGGCAATTCAGCGTCACGGTGGCGACACCGCTCTCGCTGAGATTCCACAAAACCGGATTGGCAGTCATCGGCGATTCCTTGTTGTTGGTTCTTGGCCGCAATATGCCTGATATCGCCGACCTTGATCCATCACTTTCCGCCGCGCGGGAGGCATTGGCCGCATCAGCGGTTGCGTAACGGCGCAAGCTTGTGGAAACTGGCGTTTCGCGTGTCGATACAATCAGCCGGACCTCAACTCCAGGACCTCAACTCCATGCGTATTTGCGTTTTCGGTGCGGGCGCCGTCGGCAGCCATATCGCGGTGCGGCTGGCGTTGGCCGGACATGACGTCTCCTGCGTGATGCGGGGCCCGCATCTCGACGCGGTCAAGGCCAACGGCCTGACGCTGCGGGTCGGAAGCTCCGAATTCAAGGCCAAGGTCATGGCATCCGACGATCCGGCGGCGCTGGGCGCGCAGGATGTCGTCATCAGCACGCTGAAGGCGACCGGCGTGAGCAGCCTCGCAACGGGGCTGCCACCGCTGCTGCGCGACGAGACGTCGGTCGTGTTCGCGCAGAACGGTATTCCCTGGTGGTACGATATCGGGCTTTCGCCGAAACACCCGCCGGTGCCTGACCTGGCCTTTCTCGATCCCGGCGGGCGGCTGCGCGCGGCGGTCCTCAGAGAGCGCATCATCGGCGGCGTGATCTTTTCGTCCAACGAAATCGTGGCGCCGGGGGTGGCCGCCAACCTCTCGCCCGAGCGCAACCGGCTCTTGATCGGCGAATGCGACGACCGCGCCAGCGAGCGGATCGCAGCCCTGCGCGCGGCGCTGAACGCGGCCGCGTTCGAATCGCCGGACGTTCCGCAAATCAGGGAGACGATCTGGTCAAAGCTCCTGACCAACATGTCGATGTCGGTGCTGTGTTCGCTGACCGGGCAAACCGCACGCGGCGTTCGTGACGATCCGGCGCTGGCCGATGTCATCCCGCGCCTGCTGGATGAGGCCAACAGCATCGCGCAGACCTGCTTTCCCGAGGTCAAGCGTGTCACCCGCACCGGCCCGGCGCCGGATCACAAGCCGTCGATCCTGCAGGATTACGAACTCGGCCGCGCCATGGAGATCGACGTGCTGGTCCGCGCGCCCGCCGCGTTCGCGCGCGCCGCGGGCCTTGCGACGCCGATGCTCGATTTGATGGCCGCACTCGCGATCCGCCAGGCGCGGGCCAAAGGCCTGTATCAGGCTGGATAGCGCACGCGATCGCGACGTCAGGCCGGCTGCAATCCCAGCCGGTCGAACAGCCTTGTATCGGCCTGGCTTCCCGGGTTGCCCGCGGTCAGCAGGGTATCGCCGACAAAGATCGAATTGGCGCCGGCAAAGAAACAGAGCGCCTGCATCTCGTCGGTCATGGCCGAGCGGCCGGCCGACAACCGGACATGCGATTTCGGCATCATGATCCGCGCCAGCGCAATGATCCTGACGAACTCGATCGGCCCTATCGGAGCGGCGTTGGCCAGCGGCGTGCCGGCAATCGGAATAAGCATGTTGATCGGAACGCTTTCGGGCGGCTCAGGCAGGTTGGCCAATGTCACCAGCATATCGACGCGATCGGCTTCTTCCTCGCCCATTCCGAGGATGCCGCCGCAACACACCTTCATGCCGGACTGGCGGACATTTTCCAGCGTGTCGAGCCGATCGGAAAATGTGCGGGTGGAGGTGACCTGCGGGTAGTAGCGCTCCGACGTATCGATATTGTGATTGTAATAATCGAGCCCAGCCGCGCTGAGCCGGTCCGACTGTTCGCGGTCGAGCATGCCGAGCGTCATGCAGGTCTCCAGCCCGAGTGCTTTGACCGCGCCCACGACGTCAACGATGGCGTCCATGTCCCTCGGTTTCGGATTGCGCCATGCTGCACCCATACAGTAGCGGGTCGCACCCGCTTCCTTGGCCTTGCGCGCCTCGGCAACGATCTTTTCGACCTCCATCAATTTGGAGGCCGCCAAACCCGTCGCGTTATGCACGGACTGACTGCAATAGCCGCAATCCTCCGGACAACCGCCGGTCTTGATGTTGAGCAGCTTGCTCAACTGCACGCGGTTGGGATCGAAATGCTGCCGATGAATGGATTGCGCCTCGAACAGCAGGTCATTGAACGGCATCCGGTAGAGCGCCCACGCAGATTCAGTTGTCCACGCCGTCGGCCTCGCCGGGGCCGCCACCGAAATCTCTTCATCCTGCCGTCCGAGCATTCCACATTCTCCGCGATCTTGATTGCGTCGAGGTCATTGCACGCCGCGGAATTTGAAGCCAGTCATGCGGGCGCAGCTCTCCAAAAAATGATCGCCGTCGCAAACGCGCATTGACCGCGCGCCGCGCGCTGATATCAATCTTGCGGCAGGCAAGACAGCGAATGCCGGTGCGCGAGGACGAAGCATGCACGTTAAAGGCAAGGTTTGTGTCGTAACCGGGGCCGCGAGCGGCATCGGCGAAGCCGTGGCGCGCGCGTATGCGGAAGCCGGTGCGCGTGGCGTCGTGGTCGCCGACCTCAAGACTTCGCGCGACAAGCTGGCGAAAGTCGCCGGTGACATCGACGGCCTCGCCGTAACGGGCGATGTAGGCCTCGAAGAAGACATCAAGGCGCTGATCGCCGCCGCCGAGGACAAATACGGCCCGGTCGATGTGTTCTTTTCCAACGCGGGTCTGTCGCGCAAGGGACAGGAGAGCGCCTCCGACGCCGATTGGGACGTCAGCTGGCGGGTCCATGTCATGAGCCATGTATTCGCGGCGCGCCTGCTGGTGCCCGGCATGCTCGCGCGCGGCTCCGGCTATCTGCTCAACACCGCATCCGCGGCGGGCCTGCTGGCCTCGCTGAACTCGATGCCTTACGGCGTCACCAAAAACGCCGCGGTGGCTCTCGCCGAGCATCTCGCCATTCAATATGGCGACCGTGGCATCCGCGTTTCCGTGCTGTGCCCGCAATCGGTACAGACGGGCATGACCACGCCCGGCCCCAGCGCTGCGCGCGGCGACGGCGTGCTGCAGCCGCCGGAAGTGGCCCGCATGGTGCTCGATGCGATGGAAGCCGAACGCTTTCTCATTCTGACCCATCCGCAGGTCGGCGAATACATGCAGCGCAAAGCCTCCAGCCGCGACCGCTGGCTGACCGGCATGCGACGGCTGCGCGACAAGATTTATGGCGCAGCCTGATCAGCTTGACGATTTGGGCGCGAACGGCCTGAGCAATCCAACGTAATCCTTCGCGCCCGGCGTCGCGTAGGCGCCGCGCCGGGATGTCGTGAGTTTCAAGCCCGCCAGCGCCTCGGCCTGCTTCACCGCGGCCGCCACGCCGTCGACGACGGGAACGCCGAATTTTTGCGACAGCGTCGCAGCCAGATCGGCCATGCCGGCGCAACCCAGCACGATCGCCTCCGCGCCGGCCTCAAGCGCACGGGCAATCTCGGCGTCGAGTTTCTCTGCGGCCCCTGAGCCCGGCTTTTCAATATCGAGCACCGCGACATGGCATGCGGTGACCGAGACCCGTTCCGCAAAGCCGTAGCGGCGCACCAGTTCCTGCAACGGCACGATTGAGCGGGGCAGCGTGGTGACCACTGCGATACGCTTTGCAATTTGTCCCGCGGTCACCAGCGCCGCCTCGCAAATGCCGACGACGGGATAGCGTGCCACCGACCGCGCGGCGTCGAGCCCGGTATCGTCGAAGCAGGCGATGATCGCCGCGTCGGCATCGGGCGTGTTCATCAGCGCCTGGATCAGGCCTGGAACGGCAAAGGCCTCGTCATAAAACCCCTCGATCGAGACCGGTCCCATCGACGACGTCACGGCCACAATTTCGCTGCCCGGTGCGGCCACAGCGCACGCGGCGGCGCCGATCGTTTCAGTCATGGACGCCGTCGTGTTCGGATTGACGATCAGAATTTTTGTCATGAAGGCATCGTAACCGCGATGGCGTGAAGCGCAATCCGCTCGGCCCGCTACGTTAGCCCGTGATCTTTGCCACCCAGGCCGCGAACGCGTCCAGCACCTCGTCCATCACCTCGCGGTCGTTGCGGCCCGAGCTCTTCAGCACGTGGAAGGAATGATCGGCCGCCTCCACCAGATGCAACGTCGCGCGGGCGCCCAGGCCCTTGACGACGGGTTCGAGCAGGCTCAGTTCCGCGAGCGCGTCGCGCGTGCCCTGCAGGAACAGTATGGGGATCTTGATGTCGGCGAGGTGTTTGGCACGGTCCTGGGAAGGCTTGCCGGCGGGATGCAAGGGAAAGCCGAGAAATGCCAGCCCGCGAACGCCTGATAGCGGTGTAAGCGCCTGGGCCTGCGACGTCATCCGCCCGCCGAACGATTTCCCGCCCGCGATCAGCGGCAAGCTGTCACAGCAACGTCCGGCCTCCGCCACCGCGGCGCGTACCGTGGCATGCGCCACCGCCGGAGAATCCGGCCGCTTGCTGCCTTTTTCCATATAGGGAAACTGATAGCGCAGCGTCGCAATGCCGCGCTCACCGAGATCGGCCGCGATCGACTGCATCGATGCATGGGTCATGCCGGCGCCCGCCCCGTGCGCGAACACGTAGCACGCCCGCGCCTGCGGCGGCCGGATCAACAGCGCAGAGACCGGCGCGGCGTCGGGGATTTCGATCTCGAGCTTTTGCGCATTGGCTGCGTTCAAACCGGTGGTCCCCCAAGGCCAAGACTGGCTCCAAGGTCTGGCTCTGCGGGTTCTATCCCGCGGCCCCAGGCTGCGCAAACGCGGAGCCAAAAAAAATGGCCGTCCGGATTCCGCTTTAGTGAAATGGCTCACATCCGCAAAGAAATTTTGCGTTGATAGACAGTGGAAGATCGCCACTATAAGATGGCGCGATATTTGATGCAGATACACGCCAAAGGCGAATTGGCTTTTGGCTATTTTCGGGCATCGGAGTATATCGGAATGCAAGCGCGAATCGGGGGCTGGCCATGCGTTACCTGAAAAAGATTTTTATCGCGGCGTTGGTCGTCATCGTCGGCGTTGCCGTCATCGGCGGCATCGCTTACGCCCTGTTCAAGGATGACGCCGACAAGCTGTGGGCCGACCTTCACCCGCAAATCCCGGAATATTCGCAGCCCAAAAAAACTGTCTGGCTCGACCAGAATGTCAGCAAGGAGAAGCTGAGCTGGTTCTATCACGCCGACCAGGGAACGCGGACGTTCGGGATTCCCCTGAAATGGTTCACGGCGCTGGAACAGCCCGAGCTCTCCCTGATTCCGTTCGTGTTGCCGGGGAAGTTCAGCGATCCGCGCTATCTCGATCGCTACGGCTTCATTCCGGACACGATCATCCCCAACAAGAGCGCGTTGCCGATCGGCATGGCCGAGGGTGGCCCGATGCTGGACCCGTCAGGCGAGCCGTGGCGTAACCCGCGCGACAGAAGCAACATGAACGGCATTGGCCTGACCTGTGCCGCCTGCCATACCGGACGCTTCACCTACAAGGACACCGCGGTCGTGATCGATGGCGGCCCTGCGCTCACCAGCCTTTTCGTGTTGAAGCAGGGGATAGGCGTCGCCCTGTTGATGACGCGCGTGGTGCCCGGCCGCTTCGGTCGGTTTGCCGACCAGATTCTCGGGTCCGACTCCACCCTCGATGATCGCGAGACGCTGAAAAACCAGCTCAGCCAGGTCCTGAACCAGTACAAGCAGGTCAAGGACCTGGAGGAGGCCGTCGGCTCGCAGAGCATTCTGGAAGGCTTTGGCCGGCTCGACGCGCTGAACCGGATCGGCAATCAGGTGTTCTCGCTGGATTTGAAAAAGCCGGAGAACTACGCCGGCTCCTCGGCGCCGGTACATTACCCGCGGATCTGGAACACGCCGTGGTTCAACTGGGTGCAGTATAACGGCTCGATCATGCGGCCGATGGTGCGCAACGCCGGCGAGTCGCTCGGCGTTTCCGCGGAGCTCAATCTGACCGAGCCGTCGAAGGGTCTGTTCAAATCGAGCGTGGACGTCAAAAAGCTGTTCGAGATGGAACAGATGGTCAAGGGCGAACCCGCCAAGGAAGGCGAACCCGCGCCTCAGCCAAACCCCAAAGACGGTTTTCCCGGCCTGAAATCTCCGAAATGGCCCGCCGATCTTCTCGGTACCCCCGTCCCGGAACTGGTCAAGGCGGGTGGCGACCTCTACGTCAAACATTGTGCGGGTTGCCATGGGCCGTCGCCGGCGAGCGAAGCGTTCTTCGATTTCAGCAACAAAAAGCGGTGGCGGACCAACGAGAACGGCGAGCACATCCTGCTGCTTGAGAATATCCAGATCGAACATATCGGCACCGATCCGGCACAGGCCGAGGACATGCGCAACCGGACGGTCGCACTCCCGGCCAATCTCGGAATTGATAAAACTTCCTTCGCGCTTGCGCTGGGCGCAGTGGTCGAAAAGACGGTCGACTACATCTACGATCGTCAGACGGACAAGGACGGAAAGCCACTACCGCCGCTGACGGCGGCGGAGCGGCAGCGCCTGAACGGCTACATGCCCGACGAACTGCGGGCCGATCTTGCCTACAAGGTACGCCCGCTCAATGGCATCTGGGCGACGCCGCCTTATCTCCATAACGGCTCGGTTCCGACCATCTACAAGCTGCTTTCTCCGTTGTCCGAGCGGCCGCCGACATTCTGGCTCGGCAATCGCGAATACGATCCGGAGAATCTCGGTTACGAGACCCACGCCATCAAGAATGGTTTTGAGTTCAACACCAGGATCCGCGGCAATTCGAATAGCGGACATCGGTTCGAGGAAGGATATAGCGAGGACAAGCCGGTGAAGGGCATTATCGGGCCGTTATTGAAGCCCGAGGAACGCAAGGCGCTGATCGAGTATCTGAAGACGTTGTGATGTGGCGTCTGGCTGCCGTCGATAAGGCCGCGTGCCCTACACACTCCGTCATGCCCGGGTAAAAGCGCGAAGCGCGTCTTCGCGCTGGATGTCCCGGGCATCCGCGTCTTTATCTGACGCGAACAAGAAAGTCGTGGATGGCCGGGAGCGCAGACAAGCCTACCTGGTCTGCGCAAGGCAGACTAGGACGCCCTGCTATGACGCAGGAATTCATACCATCGGCAAACTGACGGGCACGCTCTGCGCGTGGTGAAACAGATTGTCCGGATCGTAGTTCTGCTTCACCGCGACCAGCCGGTCGAGATTGTCGCCCCAATAGGCCTTGGCATAGTCCGGCAGATCGAGATCGCAATAGTTCACGTAGGATGCGCCCGGCAGATAGGGCCGCATCGCGGCGTAGACCTTTGCGACCTGTGCGAGATGGGTCGGCGTATCGGCTGCGCGCGTCCAGCTCGAATAGTACTGGATGCAGTATTGCGTGCCGGCGCGGCGCGGAAACGCGGTGGCGTCCGCAGGCACATCGGAAATCTTGCCGCCATAGGAATCGCACAACAGCACAATCCCGCCGGCGGCAACCGGCGCCACGGCCGCCATCATGGCGTCGATGCCCGCCGCGTTGAGCGGGGTCAGCACGTAGTCGGACTTGGCCTTCATGTAGACGAACTCATAGTCGAGCGGCCCGGCGAAATGTTTAACGGCATCGAGGAAGCCCAGCGACTGCACCGACAGCGGCGATGACGGCGCCTGCAGTGTCGTCAGCGGCTTCAACTGGGCGCGCAGCGCCGACTCCGAACCGACCGATTGGCCGATGCAGCGCATGCTGATCAAGGCCGCCGCCGGCCGGGCCGACTTTCATGATCGAGGTGATCGTGGCCGGCGCGTTCGGCGCCCAGTTTTGCCAGGCTGCGAACAATTGCGCGGCGTGCGCTCGCGACAGCTTCCAGGAGACACCGAACACCAGCGCGCTGCTCAATGGAAAGACCTGGATCGTGAACTGCGTGGCGATACCAAAACTGCCGCCGCCACCGCCGCGGCAGGCCCAGAACAGATCGGACTCCGTCGCGGCGGCGGCCTGCCGCAGCCGCCCCTGGCTGTCGATAACATCGACCTGCTGCAGGCTGTCGCAGGTCAGGCCGTGCGAACGCGCCAGCAGGCCATGCCCGCCGCCCGGTCAAATGACCTGATATGCCGACCGTCGGACAGCTTCCGGCCTGCAGCGCGAGGCCCTTGGCGGCGAGTGCCCGATAGATCTGGTAGAGCGAAACGCCCGAGCCCACCGTCACCAGCCCGGCTGATTTGTCGACCGTGATGGTGTTGAGACCGCGGACGTCGATGACGACGTCGACGGATTGCGAGAAGCCCTCGTAGGAATGACCGCCGCATCTGACGGCAAAGCTCAGATGGTTGGTCCTGATCCAGTCGACCATGACGGCCACCGCATGTTCGGTCTTGCAGACCGCGCGCAGCGCCGGGCTCAATTGCTTGCGCCGGTTGGCCGCCGGCAGATAGTCGGCGTAATGCGTATCTCCCGGCCGCAGGAAAAGCACGTCGCTGGCGGCAAGGTTCGGCAGCGGCGGCAATGGCGCGGCATGCGCTACCGCTTCCAGCGCAGCGCCGGCGTCTGGTTCGACGATCGCGGGCCGCGCCGCCTCGGCGGGAGAGAATTCATCGACACGAAGCGGATGTTCCATGGAAGTCTCCCGTGATCTGAACGAGGTCGCAATCAGCTGCTGGCGGCAGGCCCTCAGGCCATCGGAATATCCGGATTGACGATCGGCGCATGATCCGGATGATGGATATGAATGTCGGGCATCGGCTTGACCCGCGCCTTGCCGAACTCCGACGCAATGTGATCGACAAGTCCCTTGCAGACGGCCCGGTTGGGCGTCTCGTTGTTGACCCCGACCTCGAATGTGCCGCCGATCACGACATGATCACCGCGCGGAAACATGTAGCCGTTCTGGCCGTAGAGATATTGCAGCGCCGGCTGTGCGGGCAGCATCGCCAACTGACCCTTGATCGGCTGCATTTTGGTGTCGCCAAACAGTTTCATCGACCCGAGCCCGGTGCAATTGACCACGACGTTCTCCGGCACCGAGGCCTGGATGTCGGCCTTGCCGGCGAATTTTTTGGTTACGAAGACGACGCCCCGCGCCCGCAAATCCGTCTCCAGCTTTGCCAGAAAGACCGGCGGTTCGATCAAAAGGGTCTGGTACACGAAACCTGAATTGGTATGTCCCTCGAAGGGAAGCCGCGGCAACGCAACCCGTGGCGGAATGAGGCCCGGCGCGAGCTGGATCACGACGTCGAGATTGTGTGATGGCGATGCCGTGTAGTTCGGCCGTTCAGAGACACCAAAGCCCTGACCGATACCGCCTTGAAGGTCGTGTAGGCGATCTTGATGATGTCGGTGAGTTCCTGCTCCTTGCCCTGGTATTCCACGACCGACACGGCCCATTGGCCGCCGGCCTTTGATGAGGTCGTTTCCAGCGGCTTGCGATCCGAATAGATCGTCACCGTCAATCCAAGCTCGCGCAGCCGTGTCGCGGCCGTCAGCCCCATTACGCCGGCGCCAAGCACCGCCACCCTGGTATCGTGTGTGCTGTCCAGTGGCGTTTGACGATGTCGTGCACCTTGGCGGCGCAGCCCCAGCTCAAGGTGATGCCCGCGCCGCCATGGCCGTAATTGTGGACGACGAACTTTCCGCCGAGGTCGGTTACGGCCTCGAGCCGGTAGGAACCGTTGCGATAGGGCCGCACGCCGGCGATGCATGCGCCGTCGAGAGCGGGATCGAAGGTGAAATCGGGTGTCGGCAGGTTGGACATGGTTGACCTAATCCATTGTTCGAAGGCGCTTTGCGCAGAGCCGACTTGGAGCAGAGCCGACTTGGAACTTCCTACTTAAAGTTGCCAAAGTGACAAAATAATGCCCTCACTTGCGCGACGCATTTGGGAACACGACAAGCATCGCCCGGACGGCCAGATGCGGAGGATGTCGTTGTCGGCAGTCTAGCGGCGGCGCCGCGGACGGATCGTGAGCTGCTTCACAAGCTCCGCGCGCCGGCATGCCAGATCAGCGGAACGGTGGGGTCGGGACCGAGCCGATGCGATTGACCATTGGCACGCTTTGCGCTGTTCTGAAGCGGCCGATCGCGGTCAAACAGATCACGGCATCAGAACAAGAAGAACACTTTTCGACCTGGAAACGCACCATGGCTGCCACCACGAATGGCCGGCACCGTCAGCCGGAAGTTGACGGGGTCTTTGACGCCGTGATTGTCGGCGCGGGTTTCGCCGGCATGTACATGCTGCATCGCCTTCGCGGGCTCGGCTTTACCGCGCGGGTCTATGAGGCCGGTGGCGGCGTCGGCGGCACCTGGTACTGGAATCGCTATCCCGGCGCGCGCTGCGACGTCGAGAGCATGCAATACTCCTTCTCGTTCTCGGAAGATCTCGACCAGCAATGGAACTGGTCGGAGAAATATGCGCCGCAGCCGGAGATCCTGTCCTACGCCAACCATGTCGCCGACCGTTTTGACCTCCGCCAGCACATCGTCTTTGAAACACGCGTTACTTCGGCGAATTTCGACGAAACCCAAAAAGGCTGGCACATCGAGACCGATCGCGGCGACAAGGTTTTCGCAAAATTCTGCATCATGGCGGTCGGCTGCCTGTCGGCGGCGAACCATGTGCCGTTCAGGGGCCGCGACGATTTTCGCGGAGCCCTCTATCACACCGGCGAATGGCCGCACGAGGGCGTGGATTTTACCGGGCTTCGCGTCGGCATCATCGGCACCGGTTCGTCGGCGATCCAGTCGATCCCGATCATCGCCCGGCAAGCCTCAAGCCTCACCGTGTTCCAGCGCACCGCGACCTATTCGGTGCCGGCCTGGAACGCAAAACTGTCGCCGGAATACCGGAACGCGATCAAGGCCGATTATCCGGCGCTGCGCGCCAAGGCGCGAGCGCGGCCGACCGGGTTTTATTTCCCCTTCAACATGAAGCCGGCGCTGGAAGCCACACCGGAAGAACGCGAACAGCAATACGAGGAGGCCTGGGAGCGCGGCGGACTGCCGTTCCTCGGCGCCTTTGGCGACCTGCTGTTCGAGAAGGAAGCCAACGACACCATCGCCGAATTCGCGCGCAACAAGATCCGCGCCATCGTCAGGGATCCCGCAACCGCCGAATTGCTTTGCCCGGACAATGTATTCGGCTGCAAGCGGCTCTGCGTCGATACCGGCTATTTCGAAACCTACAACCTGCCGCATGTGAAACTGGTCGACGTGTCCACGAGGCCGATCGAGCGCTTCACCGCCGACGGCATCGAGGTCGGCGGATCAGAATATCCGCTCGATGCCATCGTCTGCGCCACCGGCTTTGCGGCGATGACGGGATCTTTCGACAGGATTGAGATCACCGGCCGCGACGGGCAGACGCTGGCGGAGAAATGGCGCGCCGGCCCGCGCGCCTATCTCGGCGTCGCAACGGTCGGCTTCCCCAACCTCTTCACCATTACCGGACCGGGCAGCCCGTCGGTGCTGGCCAGCATGATCCAGGCGATCGAACAGCATGTCGACTGGATGGCCGACTGCATGGCGCATCTACGCGACATTGGCGCCGCGACCATCGAACCGGTGCAGGCCCACGAGGACGAGTGGGTCGAGCATGTCAACGAAGTTTCAAAAGTGTCGCTGCGCTCGACCTGCAGTTCCTGGTATGTCGGCGCCAACATCCCCGGCCGCCCGCGCGTCTTCATGCCCTATATCGGCGGCTTTCCGGTCTATGTGCAGAAGTGCAACGAAGTCATGAGCAACGGGTTTGAGGGCTTTGTCATCGGCGGCGCCAGCGCCAGCAACGAAGCGCCGCGTGTGCGGCTGACGGAACGCTGGCGCGTGCCGCTGGATATCGACGTGATCTCACCCGCGGCCATCGCTGCGCGGCGCGTGCCGGTGGTGTAACGAGGGCGATCGCTATCGGCGCGCCACCAGCCGCAATCGCGGCTTCAGCGTCGCTTCGAGTTCGCTCTTGAGCGCGTGGACGCGCGGGTCGCGCGAACGCGCCGCACACACCGCATATTGATTGACCGAAAGCACCAGCGCATGCCGTTCCTCCGGGGTCCGCGTCACCTCGGGATGGGAAAGCCTCAATACGATTCCGCCAAGCCGCACCAGCACGTCATCAAGCGTCTGGTCCAGGCTCACAACCGCGTTCATCGCACCACTCCTTCGGCAGGAGTTATGAACGGCCCGGCGGGCCGTTCCCCGCATCCGCGGCGCAGGCATAACCGCGAGTAAACGGTGGCCTGAATCTATCAGGGCGCACATGGCAACTGCTTGCCGGAATCTCTACCAATTGAGTGAAATGAGCTGCGTTTGCACGGTGTGCGAGGTACCGGCCGTCGCAATCTATCCCGTCAGAATTGATTTCAGCGCTTCGCGCTGTTCGAGAATGAAGTCGAAAAATGCCGCTATCCGGGGAACGCGCCGGATGTCCGGGTGCGTCAACAGGCGCCAGCTTCGCGCCAATTCGGGAATCGGACCGAGCACGCGGACCAGTTCCGGCTCGGCATCGCCCAGTGCGATCGGCAGCGGTCCGATTCCGACGCCGGACTTGATGGCCGAGACAAGACCAAGAACGCTGTTGTTGCGGGCGGCCATCCGGGCTTCCGGCGCAACCTGCTTGAGCCACTGCGCCGCGCGGTGACGGCCGAGGCTCTCCTCGAAACCCACCAGCAAATGCTGCGAGAGATCGTCGACCTGCTTCGGCGTGCCGTAGCGATCGAGATATCCACGCGTGGCGTAGACGGCCCATACCGAGTCCGCGATCTTTCGGCCCACCAGTTCATCGTCGGTATCGCCGGAACGAAACGCAACGTCGACCTCGCCCTTTGACAGATCGAGATAGCGATCGCTCATCACAAACTCGACGCGCAATCCCGGATGGAGCGACTCGAATCGATCGATCAATCCGGATTGCGTCATCCGGTAAACGATCGGCTCCGGGCACGTGACCCTAATGACACCCGTCAATTCGCGCGCAGTGTCCGTCACCCGCCGTTCCAGGTCGGCGACCGCCGCTTCGACGCGTTCGGCATAAGGCAACAGCGCCTCGCCAAACTCCGTCAATCGATAGCCGGAGGGCTGGCGCGTCACCAATTGACGTCCCAGCCGCCGTTCCAGTTCACCCACGCGCCGATGAACCGTCGACTGGCTGAGGCCGAGCGCCTTGCCGGCCGCAATTGTACTCTGGTGCCGGGCGACCGCCAGAAAATACCGCAGATCATTCCAGTCGAACATCATTCCATTATGCACTTTTGAAAACCGCTTTCGCAACTTTGCGGCTCCCCGGCATTGCGGCAGAAGCCTAGATTCCCGGTCGCTGAGGCAATTGGGCCTTCGCAGGGTTCCATCGGATGGAGACCAGCACATGCGTTGCAAGCCGGGCTTAGCTGCCGCGTTCGTCACATTTCTTGCCCTTCCTGCTTCAGCGCAGGAAAAAGGTCTCGCCAGACCCGATCTGGTGCTGCAGCAGGTCGTTGAAGGATTGCCGAGGGAAGAACGGCAGTCGGTGCGGGTGCTCACCGCGACCTTCAACCCCGGCGACAAGACCGTGCATCATACGCATCGCTTTCCGGTGACGGTCTATGTGCTGGAAGGCGCGTTCAGGCTCGAACTGCAGGGCCGCGAACCTCTGACCGTGAGAGCCGGCGAGGCCATGGTCGAGCCACCCAATGTAGCCATGACCGGTTACAATCCGAGCGCCACCGAAAAGACCCGTGTCGTGATCTTCTACATCAGCACCCCGGAAACGCCGTTCCTCGACGCCTTGCATTAGAGGAAATGCCGCTCCAGGCATGCCGCAAACAGAATTGCGGCAGCCACGCGCGCGACCTATGGTGCATCGCTGTTCCACGCGAGGCCCGCATGATTACGCCGCTCGATCCCGTCATCGCCCAGATCATTCCGCTGCTGCCGCTGCGCGATCCCGACAACATGACGCCACAGAGCGCGCGCGATGCACTGAGCGCGCTGACGGCCGCCCGCGCGGCGGTGCCGCCGCCACCGGTCATGAGCGCGGAAGACATCGAGGTGAAGGGCGCGGCCGGGCCGCTTGCCGCGCGCCTCTACCGCAATTCGACCGGCACATCGCCGACGGTGGTATTTTTCCACGGCGGCGGCTGGGTCGCCGGCGATCTCGCCACCCATGACCGGCAGGCGCGCCTGCTCGCGATCGAGACCGGCGCCGTCGTGATCTCCGTCGATTACCGCCGCCCGCCCGAAGTGCGCTTTCCCGGCGCGTTCGAGGATGCCTGCGCGGCGACAAAGGACGTCGTCGCCCGCATCGCCGAGTTCGGCGGCGACGCTGCACGCGTCGGCGTTTCCGGCGACAGCGCCGGCGGCAATCTGGCAGCGACCACCGCGATCGCCTGCCGCGACGCCGGGATCAAGCTGGCAGCGCAATTGCTGGTCTATCCCGTCACCGACGTCGTCGGGAATTTCGCCGATGCCAAAGAGAACGCGCGCTTCCCCTCGCGGGCAGAAAACGCCGAAGGCTATTTTCTGTCGCGCGCGGTCATGGAATGGTTTTGCGGCCATTACCTCGCCGATCCCTCTGACGGCGCTGACTGGCGCGTCTCGCCCCTGCGCGCAAAAAGCCTCGCCGGCCTCGCGCCGGCTGTCGTCACCACGGCATGGTTCGATCCGCTGCGCGACGAGGGCAAAGCCTACGCCGACGCGCTCGCCGCGGCCGGCGTTCCAACCAAATATCACCACGGCGCCGGGCTCATTCACGGCTATTTCGGGCTAGGTGAAGCGTCCGAGACCGCCAAACGCGAGGCACAGGCCGCGCGCGCGGATTTCAAGGTGATGTTGGGCAAAGGCGCCTAGCAGGCGCGTGAGCGCTCAATTCTCAATCTACGCCACTGGGAGCGTGCTCGGCACGCCTTACATTAGTAGCGAACGCCGACCGGGTTGTTGAAGTGGTAGTTGGCGCCAACACGAAAGATATGTGTTTTCAGGTCGGCAGTGCCCTGTAGACCGTTCGTGAATGGCCCGATTGCGACCGTTGTAATGTTGCCAACCGCGGCAATCGAGGAGAATTGAGCGTAAAGGTACTCGCCCTTGACGGACCAACTGTTTGTGAGTGCGTATTCCATCCCGCCGCCTACGGTCCAGCCAAATTGCGTCCCGGAAGCCGATGAGTCTCCGATGCCATGGGAAAGCAAATCATCCGAGAAGGACTGGATATAGCGGAGATTTGCCAGAGCCAGGCCGCCGGTCAAGTACAGGATGGAGCGGTCGAAGGCCAAACCCACGCGCGGACGAACCGTTGCCAACCAGTTCGTCTTGACCGAGTTCGTGATCGTAAAGCGTGAGACTTCGTCGGAAAGGACTCCGCTCCTCGTTAGGGAAGGTTCGCTGCCGAAATAATCGAAATCACCTTCAATTCCCAAAACAATCCTTCCCGTCTGCCAATTACAACCGACCTGCCCGCCGCCGATGAAGCCAGCGTCGTCCGCAGAGCCGGGGGCAGCCCTGTTGACGTTATCCCTGCTGTCCGGGCCGAGATGATTGCCGCCCGGGGGACCGGCGGTGACAAGTGTCGTAAAGTTGCTGTGACTTGTGCCGCCGCCTGCATTGCCGCCGATATAGCAGCCGGTCCAGCTGTAAGCCTCTGTTGATGCCACGACCGGGGCTTTATTGGCCGGGTACGTCGGCAAATCGGCCGCCGATGCTGAAACGATGCCTGTGGCAAATGCGACGGCCGCCGCGACGAAACGTATTTCTGAATTTCGCATCTTGTTGTCCAATCTGAACCGAATTCGCTCACGGATTTATCGACCGGTCCCAATGCACCCTTTGCGCTAGACGTCGGCGTCCTTCGGATCGGTGAACTTGCGGCCCGGAAGCGGGATCAACATCGCCGCGTGCTGGCGGTAGCGGCGATACTGGTCGCCGAACTGCTGGATCAGATCGTGCTCTTCCAGCTGGATGCCGATCAGGATGTGGCCGGTGATCATCACCGCAAACAGCAGATGACCGGCGGTCATCGTGGGCGTGGCCCAGACGGCGAGCAGGACACCGAGCAGGATCGGGTGACGGACATGCCGGTAGAGCAAGGGAGAGCGGAATTTCGCGGCCGGTTGCGTTTTGCCAAACAGGCGCAGAAACACCTGGCTGAGCCCGAACAGCTCAAAATGACTGAGCATAAAGGTGCTGGCCACCAGCACGACCCAGCCCAGCCAGAAGATGCCATCGATCACCCCTGCGGCGATCGGATTCTGCACGATCCAGACCGCCGCGGGAATCGGCTGCCACTGCCAGTACAGGAACAACAGCGCGAAACTGGTGAACAGCACATAGGTGCTGCGCTCGACCGAGGGCGGCACGATCCGCGTCCACCACCGCTTGAAGCCCGGACGCGCCATCACGCTATGCTGGATTGCGAACAGTACGATCAGCAGCACGTCGACGACCACGCTCTCGACAAGCGGCCCTGCCGTTCCCGAGTCGATCGACTTCGGAACGACGAGATTGCCGACGAAGCCGATGAGATAGAGCAGCGCAACCAGCGTGAAGCCGTAAGCGACGACGCCGTATAGGACCGCAACAAGACCTGCCATGAATCTTCTCCTGTCTATTTCAAAATATCTGCCGCGCGAAGCAGGCGTGCCCCGGCGCTCTCCCTGCGAATGCGGCCGGCCCTGGCCGTGGATCACGTCAACGCGCCGCGCGCGATCAGGCGGGGTTTTTCGCCGTCACCATCCAGGAGCTTGAATTCATCATCACGCCTTCAGGGCGAACGAATTTTCGCAACTCATCCTTCAGGGCCGCCACCAGCGTGTTATGCAGGCGTTCAGCCGTGTTGCCGGCCTCGCGATACACCTCACCCGCGGGTCCGATCGCGAGCTGGAACGCGACGGCTTCATCGAGGTCCCGGCCGACCAAAACCTCGACATCGATTCGCTGAAACCGAACGTCGGAATAGCCGGCGATATGCAACTGCTGGGTCACGGCCTTGGTATCGGTCATCGAGAACGGCCCGGGTCCGCAGGTCGCGGCGTCCTCCCGCACCGGCGGCAGGTAGCGCAGCAGGACTTCCTTCGATTGTGTGAGCCACGGATTATCCGCCCGCGCGCGCCATACAATCATCGTCATCAATCCGCCCGGCCTGAGCGCCAACCGCATGTTGCGCAAACCAGCCACCGGATTTTCAAAGAACTGGGTTCCGAAGCGGGAAAAGCAGAAATCGTGCACCGGCGTGAACGGATGTGTCTGAACGTCCGCTTCGAGGAACATCAGATTGGTCAATCCCGCAGCCTTCGCATCCGCGCGGCCCGCGTCGAGAAAGGCACCGCAGCAATCAAGACCAACCACGGAACCCTTGGGTCCGACGCGACGCGCGAGTTCAATCGCGGTATCGCCCCAGCCGCACCCGACATCCAGCACGCTATCGCCACTGTGGAGCGGCAGTGCCGGAAACACCTTTGCGCTGTGCAGATGGAGGCCTCCGGCGAGGATGTGCCGCCACGTATTGAACTTTGGAACCAGTACGGCGTTCCAGAAATCGATATACTGATTGTTGGCTTCGATCGCCGCTGCGGTGCTCATGATCAGGATGCCTGTCTTGGGAATTGTCGCCTCAGACGGCGGTTGGTTGGTGCTTCATTCGTGTGCCCTGTATAAAGCGAGCTGTGCCGAGACGAATGATCGCCCGACCGGATCAACTGACTGTTCGTCCAAATCTGAAGGTTGCCACGATGATTGACCCGCTTTCGGAAGTGCTTCGGTCGGTTCGCCTGACGGGAGGCATTTTCCTCGACGCGCGCTTCACCGCGCCGTGGTGCGTGCACACCAGGCTCATCGCCGAAGACTGCGGGGCGTTCTCGGTCAAGCCACAGCTTCTGGTGGCCTATCACTTCGTGATCGCGGGAAAATTCGTTCTCGGCGTCGAAGGTGAATCCGCCGTCGAGGTGCGGGCCGGCGAGGTCGTGCTGCTGCCGAGGAATGACGTTCACACGCTGGCCAGCGCGTCCGGTCTGGTGCCGACGAGCGCGCGCCATCTGATCCAGCCATCCGCGGACGGCGGACTGGCGAAAATTTCATATGGTGGTGGCGGCGAGACGGCGCATCTGGTGTGCGGTTTTCTCGGCAGCGAAGAACCTTACAATCCGCTGATCGCGACCCTGCCGAGGGTGCTGAAGCTCGACGTCCGCGAGGGCGTGTCACGCGACTGGGTCGAGGCCTCCGTGCGCTATGCCGCCAGCGAGCTGACAGCAGGCCGCTTTGCCTCATCAAGCCTGTTGTCACGGCTCTCCGAGCTGCTCTTCGTCGAAGCAATGCGCCAATATTCCGTGACGTTCACCGATCAGGACCCCGGATGGTTGAAGGGCGTTGCGGATCCGCAGATCGGCCGCGCCCTGGCTGCCATTCATCACAACTTCAGCTCGCCCTGGTCGGCCGATTCCCTTGCCCGGGAAGTCTCGATGTCGCGCAGCGCATTCGTGGACCGCTTCACCACGCTCACCGGCATGCCGCCGATCCGGTATCTGACCATCTGGCGGCTTCAAACCGCGCGGCGGAGCCTGCGCGAAACGCGCAAGCCGATTGAACAACTCGCCCAGGAAGTGGGTTACGGATCGGGAGAAGCATTCAGCCGGGCGTTCAAGCGGGAATTCGGGCTGTCACCCGCGCAGTGGCGGAGCCAGCAGCCGTCGGATTGATGCCGCGGAATCGCGCCCCCCCCTCGAACGAACCGCTCGCAGTGCGAAAAAATGCGCGGTCCTATCGGACCAGGCGTCAATCGGAAACTGGCGATCCCGGCATGACTCGAACATGCGACCTACGGTTTAGGAAACCGTCGCTCTATCCGGCTGAGCTACGGGACCGCGAACCCGGCGAGAAGCACGGGTATCGCGAATTCCATACCAGAGCGGCGGGCTGATCGCTACCCCGGACGAACGCTCTGAAGCCGCCATCGACGGCCACTCGCGTTCCGCGCCCGCACCGTTCCCGCGCTATTTCCCGATCACCTTCACCGAACCGAAAATTTTGGTCAATGTGGCGGCGTGCTTGTCGAAGGCTGCCGGCGGCCCCCATTGCGCGAGCTGGATGAAGCGATTGTCGGCAAGCTTGGTCGCCCGGATCTTGACCAGGCGCGGCTGGCCGTTGTCGGTCGCCGAATACACCGATTCCGTCGACTCCAGCCCGGCGAAGGGGCCAGCGGATTCCTTGACGCTGGCCTGATCGATCTTCATGCCGTTGCGGACGATGGCCTTCATCGCCTCGGCCTTTACCGCGGCGGCATCGGCCTCCTTTTCGACGGTGATCCAGAAAAAGATCGTTCGATCGGGCGACGTCAGGTCGATGGTGTCGTCGGACAGGTTGGGACTCCAGCCGTCCGGCACGTCGATCGAGATCGCCGCCTTCTCTTCCGGAATCTTGAAAACCTCGGCCTGCGCCATGCCCGCCATCGCCAAGGTCAGGCCGATAGCCAGTAGAAGCCGCCTCATGGAAACATTCCCTGCAAAAATTATCCTATCGAAATCGCGCCACACGTGGTGCCCGGCGCGCGACGGCGCTTTAGCAGGACGGCGGGGCGCTCGCCAGAGCGGGCGCGCAGCGTGATTTTATCGGCCCGTGCCATGTCCCAATATCGCACGCTTGCGCGCGCAACTCATCGCCGCGTTGGCGGGACATTGGCCGATTGTTGCCACAATCTGGCATGCGTTCTCCGCGCGTCCACATCCCGCGATCCGGCGGTCACGTGTGGCGCAGAATGCGGCACTCATTTTTATCGTTGAATTTACTCAGCAATTTTTGCCGACGACGGCACCGGTCATATCGGCGAAACATGCATGGGGGAAAATGCCGCGGTTCCGGGGTGACAAGCACCGCCAAAATGATGACAATCGACTCAATCAAAGTTCCCCTTGAGAATTCGACTGGAGAATACCTTCCGTGATCGCGTCACGACCATCGGCGCTGTTTGTTGCCGCCATTGGAACACTTTTCGTGCTGACGCCGGTGCGTGCCCACGCGCAGTGGTGGCGCAGTGGGCCGGCCGATTTCGAGGAATGCGCTGACGCGGCCGAGAAGTCGAAGACCAAGGAAGACAAGACCGCGGCGCTCGCGCAGTGCAATGCGAAATTCGCCGGCCGTCGCAAAACAGGCGGCGGTTACACCTATTACGATTTCATGCAGGACCGCACCTTCGACATCGCCGGTCCCAATCCGACGCCGGAAGAGCAGAAGAAGATCGACGAGCAGTACACCGCCTATCTCGAGCGCGAGCGGCGCAACAGCATCGCAGCAGCCCTGATGGCCAAGCAGCATCAGCAGCCCCCGCAGCAAGTGCAGCAGGTCTCGCTGCGATTAGAACCCGGATCGGCGCGCGCTGAAATCGAAAGGGTACCGGTGCCGGTGGCGAGCCCGGTCAAGCAGGCCGCGCGCATCCGGGCGGCCAACTGCGCCAAGAGCTCGTTCTCCTGCGACTGGCCGCGGCTTTCGGACGGCATCAACGGCCTGAAGAAGCTGTTCAGCCAGACGCCGCCGGGCAAGCAGAAGAAGACCTGACGCTCTGCTACAGCCCCCTTGGTGTCGTTCCCCGCGAAGGCGGGGAATCCAGTACCCATTGACCTATGTTGCGCGCAGCGCCGCCCTATTGCCCCGCCGGCGAGTACTGGATGCCCGCCCGCGCGGCCATGACGACGGTGTTCAATCCGTCAGCACCATCGCGGCTTCACATGCCATCGCATGCGATCAATGCGCTGGCGGCTTCTTGTGACGGCGCGGCGGGGCTGGCGTGACGATCGGCGCGACCGGCTGTTGCGCGGCTTGTGACGCTGCCCGCTGCTCCTGCAACCGCGCGTCATAACCCGGCGACGGCGTCACCGTCGGCGGCGCGGCATGGGCCGGGATCAGCGAGAGCCCGGTAAAGGCAGCCGCCACGAGCACTACGCCTGTTCGTCTCATACCGCTTCTCCCGTTCAACGCATGCAATCGAACTTCGCGCTCGATCCGCGCCATTTCAAGGCACGCCTCATTCAACCCGCGGCCCGAATCTGCTCGGGCGTCAGCCCGGGCGAGCCTTTGCCTTGTGTCTCGGCGCGCCGGATCAGTTCCACAACCCGGCGCGACAGCGGCACTTCAAGCCCGCGCCGCCCGGCGATTTCGGTGATGACGCCCTGCAGATAATCGATCTCGGTGCGGCGGCCGCGCTGCAGATCTTCCCACATCGACGAGCGCGCTTCCGGATCGATCTTCATCGTCCGGCCCAGCAACGCCGCGAAGATCGCATCCGGCAGGCGAAGTAACGGCGGCATCCATCCCGCCGGTATCGGCGTCGGCGACACCGGCTTGATCCCTTCGGCGCGGATCGCCGCCAATCCCTCCGCCATCTGGTCGGCGAACAATTGCCGCCACGGCCGCTGTGCCAGTTGCCGGCGCAGCGGCAGGTCGGCCAGCGCATTGAGCGCGTTGTTGAGATTGACCAGCAGCTTGCCCCACTGCACGCCGTCGATGTTGTCCGTCGGGCGCATCTTCAAACCGGGCACCGACAGTCTTTCCGCGGTGTGCGCCCCGTCCTGTTCAATGACGATGTCGCCCGAGGTCGCGCGATGAAACCGTCCCTCGCCGGCGGCAACCACATTAAACGGCACCATGCCGCCGAGCACGCGGCGGCCCGGCAAGCGATTGCGCAATTCGGCGGCATTGCCGACGCCGTTCTGCAGGCTGACGACAATCACGTCTGACGGCGCGTGTCTCGCGATGACGTCAGCCATCTCAGCCGTATCCGCGCTCTTGACCGTGACCAGCACAATGGACGCATCATTAAAAATCGAGGGATCTTCCGACAACACAAACCTGCTCGCGGCGATCGTCTGATCGGAACCTTCAAAACTCGTCAGCCGCAAGCCATGCGCCTGGATCTCACCGATCACGCGCGGCCGGGCCAGCAGCGCGACTTGACGCTGACCTGCCGCCAGCATGCCGCCGACAAAGCAGCCGATGCTGCCCGCTCCCGCGATACCGATGGTCCGGCCCGAATTCATTCGCCATTCATCCCCGTTGCTCCAAAGCCTTGGCAACTCGATAGCAGACCGGCCGGGCAGTGCCTATCGATCAGGCGCTTCCCCGGCCGCGCCTTGTAACCGTCATGGCCCACCGTTATGTTTCGACGGGGGCCGAAAAGCGTGAGGAGAAGACCATGGGCTTACTCGACGTACTTAACGGCATGCAGAACGGCCCGCGTGGCCCGAGCACCCCGAGCGCACCATCCGACGGCAAAGGCGGCATGTCGCCGATGACCATGGCGATCCTGGGCCTGCTGGCCTGGAAAGCCATGAAGCATTTCACCGGACAACCTGGCGCAGCACCGACGCAGGCGCCACCCAAGTTGCCCGGCAACGTGACCGCGAGCCTTCCCGGCGGCGTAGGCAGCGGCGGCATGAGCGATATCCTCAAGGGCGGATTGGGCGGCCTGCTCGCGGGCGGCGCGGCCGGCAGTGTGTTGAGCGGCGGGCTTGGCGATCTCCTGAACCAGTTCCAGCAGAAGGGTCATGGCGACACTGCGAACTCCTGGGTGAGCAACGCTCCCAACAAGCAAATCTCGCCCGGCGATCTCGCCAACGCGCTCGGCGCCGATCAGATCAACTCACTGGCGTCGCAGAGCGGCATGTCGTCCGACGAACTGCTGAAAGGCCTCAGCCAGTATTTGCCTGACGTCATCAATCATCTGACGCCAGACGGGCGGGTGCCGAACGAGAACGAACTATCAGGCCGGCTCTGACGCCGCGATCGCGCGGCGCACGTTGCGCCGTGCCGTTTCACCATTGCGCCACTGGAAAGGGACAACAGCCATGAGCGGCATTATCTGGATCATCATCGTCGGCTTTATCGCGGGCATCATCGCCCGGATGCTTTCGCCGGGACCGAACAATCCGAACGGCTTCATCCTGACCACCGTGCTCGGCATCGCCGGCGCGTTTCTGGCGACCTTCATCGGCCAGGCGATCGGCCATTATGGTCCCGACCAGGGCGCCGGCTTCATCACCGCCACCGTCGGCGCGCTGCTGGTGCTGTTCATCTGGAACCGGCTGGTGGCGCGCGGGGTGATTTCCGATCCGGGCAACAAGTAACGGCCGAAGGCCGTTGCCTTCTGCGTCATTGCGAGCGTAGCGAAGCAATCCATCTAACCGCAAAGCAAGTCTGGATTGCTTCGTCGCTTCGCTTCCTTGCGCAAACGCTTTTCGTTTGTCGCAGGCAATGACGAGTTAGAGCACCAGATGCATACCCGCATCCATGCGGACGAATTCGCCGGTCATGTTGCTCGACGCCGGCGAGGCGAGGAAGCACACCAGTTGCGCGATATCATCAGCCGTTGAGGCGACCTTCAGCGGCACCTTCGCCACCACGGCATCGCGCACCGCCTTGGCGCCGGCCTCGCCGCGGCCCTTGGTGAACCAGGGCGTATCGATATAACCGGGGCACACCGTGTTGACGCGGATCAGCGGTGCCAGCGCCCGGCCCAGCGATTGCGTCATGGTGTTGAGCGCGCCCTTGCTCGCGGCATAGGCCACCGACGAGCCGCCGCCGGAAATGCCGGCGACCGACGACACGTTGACCACGGCGGACGGCTTGCCTGACGCTTTCGCGCCGGCCTCGAGTTGCGCGCGTGCGGCGCGGATCATCTGGAACGGACCGATGGTGTTCACCGCATAGATGCGCTGGAAATCTTCCGCCGTCAGGCCGTCCATGTTGTCATGCGGCACGTGCTTGGTGGTGCCGGCATTGTTGATCAGTACATTGAGACCGCCCCACGCGGCTGCAGCGGCCGCGATCTTCTTGCAGTCCTCGTCGCGCGAGACGTCGCCCTGCACGACCACGACTTCGGCGCCCGCCTTGCGGCAGAGGTCGGCGGTCGCTTCGGCCTCAGCCTTGCTGTTGGAATAATTGACGACGATACGCGCGCCACCCTTTGCCAGAATGGCCGCGGTGGCCGCCCCCAGGCCGGAAGCTGAACCGGTTACGATCGCGCACAAACCATCCTTCGACATCGCATTTCCTCTTGTTGTTTTGGGCTGTTTTGCACGGCCCATTCGCGAGCACTGGGCTACCATATCGCGCGGCAAAGTACCTGAAAATCTTGGAAACTTCCGCTGTGCGGAATTCCTTCTTTGCCTGATGGACTGCATGCCGCCGTCGCAGGCAGCCCTGCGGACAGCGCTTGTCAGGGCTATGGCTTTTGCCCATCATAAAGCGCAAGAAAAGACCGCACCCGAGACGAGAACCGAGATCTGGCGGAACAGCCGGGCCGGGCCTGTGCCAATCAAAATGAGGAACGCTGTGGCGGAGAGTGAGAACATTGTTGCCGAGACTGCGGAAAAGATTTTCGCCGATCTGGCCGATGCCCAAACCATCAATCGCGACAAAAAGGGCGAGTGGAAAGCCCCGCTCTGGAAGGCGCTGACCGAAGCCGGCCTGCCGCTGGCCTGGGTGCCGGAAGAGTGCGGCGGCTCGGGCGCGAGCCTCGCCGAAGGCTTTGGCGTGCTGAGCGCCGCCGGGCGTCACGCCGTCGCCGTGCCGCTGGCCGAAACCATGCTGGCCGGCTGGCTGCTGGCGCAGGCAAAAGTCTCTTCACCCGACGGCGAAATGACGGTCGCTCCCGCGAGCCCGAAGGATCGCATTACCGTCGATGCCGACGGCAGCCTGACGGGCAAGGCCCGCGGCGTGCCATTTGCGAAAGCCGCAAAACATATCGCGGTACTTGCCAGCGGCACCGGAGGCCTTCAGGTCGCGCTGGTCGATGCCGCAAAATGCCGGATCGAGGCCGGCATCGGCCTCGGCGGCGACCACTCCGATACCGTGACGCTCGACAAGGTGCAGCCGATCACGATCAAACCCGCGCCGAAGAGCTTTGATCAGACGCAGTTGATGCTGATGGGCGGCGTCGCGCGATCCTTGCAGATCGCGGGCGCGCTGGAATCGATGCTTGAAATTTCCGTGCGCTATTCCAACGAGCGCGTCGCATTTGAAAAGAAGATCTCGAAATTCCAGGCCGTCCAGCACAATCTGGCGCGGCTGGCTGGCGAGTTGGCGGCGGCATTAGCGGCGGCAACCTCGGCCGCAGACGCCATCGCCAACGCGACTTCATTCAACGACGAAGTTTTCCTCGAAGCAGCCGCCGCAAAAATCCGCTGCTCGGAAGCCGCCGAAAAGGGCGGCGGCATCGCCCATCAGGTGCATGGCGCGATCGGCTTCACCATCGAGCACATCCTGCATCGCTATTCGCTGCGCGCGCTGGCGTGGCGCGATGATTTCGGTTCCGAGAGCTACTGGGCGGTCGAGCTCGGCAAGCTGGTCGCGAACCGCGGCGCCGATGAATTGTGGCCGCTGGTCGCCTCGCGCTGATTTAACAACCGATTTGTCTGCCTGGAAGTCGAGATCATTCAATGACCGCAGCCCTCCGTTTCGATCCGATCCGCTTGCCGCCCGAATGCGAACAGTTGCGCAAGGAAGTGCGCGCCTTCCTCGCCGAGGAGATCGCCGCCGGCACCTTCGATCCGCACAAGCCGAACCGCGAGGACACCGACGTTCCGGAATTCTCCCGCAAGGTCGGCGCCAAGGGCTGGCTCGGTATGACCTGGCCGAAGAAGTATGGCGGCCACGAGCGTTCGTTCCTTGAGCGTTATGTCGTGACCGAGGAAATGCGCGTCGCCAACGCGCCAACGCGGCGCTTCTTCGTCGCCGACCGCCAGAGCGGTCCGGTATTGCTGAAATACGCGCCCGAAAACATTAAGATGGACATCCTGCCGCGCATCTGCCGCGGCGAAGTCTGCTTTGCGATCGGCATGAGCGAGCCGAATTCCGGGTCGGATTTGTTTGCGGCGAAAACCCGCGCCACCAAGACCGACGGCGGCTATTTGATCAACGGCACCAAGATCTGGACCTCCTCGGCCCACATCGCCGACTACATGATCGCGATCTTCCGGACCTCGCCACCGACCAAGGAAAATCGCCGCCACGGTCTCACCCAGTTCCTGGTCAAGATGAAGCAGCCGGGCATCCAGGTGAACCCGATCGGCCAGATCACCGGCCAGTACGAGTTCAACGAAGTCGTCTTCACCGATCATTTCGTGCCGGAAGATCACGTGCTCGGCGAAGTCGACGGCGCCTGGAAGCAGGCGACCTCAGAACTCGCCTATGAGCGTTCGGGCCCGGAGCGTTTTCTGGAGACCTATTACGTGCTGACCGAACTGGTACGCGCGGTCGGCAAAAATCCCGACACCCGCAGCGCCGAGGGCATCGGCCGTCTGGTCGCGCAGTTGCACACCATGCGCCGGATGTCGGTGTCGGTGGCAGGCATGCTGCAGGCCGGCAAGGAGCCGGTGGTGGAAGCCTCCATCGTCAAGGACATCGGCACGGTGTGGGAACAGGCCTTGCCGCATCGCGTGCGCGACCTCGCCGCGTTCGTCGAGGAAACCGCCACCAACCGCGAGACGCTGGAAGATCAACTTTCATTCGCGATGAAAACGGCGCCCAAATTGACGATCCAGGGCGGCACCACCGAAGTATTGCGCGGCATCATCGCCCGCGGGCTTGGTTTGCGCTAACCGCGGACCGGGCTTCAATCAAATCAACAGGGAATCCTCATGAGCAAGTACACTGATATCGGCGTCGAGAAGCATGGTCACGTCGGCCTGATCGAAATCCGCAAGCCGCCGCTGAACTTCTTCGACGTCGCGCTGATCAACCAGATCGCCGACGCACTGGAAGAGTTCGACAAGGACATCGAAATCCGCGCCTCAGTACTGGCGGCGCAAGGCAAGGCGTTCTGCGCCGGCGCCAATTTCGGCGATCCGGCTCGGAAAGAGCAGGAAGAGCGCGCCAAGACCGACCCGGCATCGAACCTGCCGATCAACCATCTCTACGTCCAGGCCGTGCGCATTTTCCGCAACAAGAAGCCGATCGTTGCAGCCGTGCATGGCGCCGCCATCGGCGGAGGTCTCGGCCTTGCCGTCTCGGCGGATTTCCGCGTCACCTGTCCCGAAGCCCGCTTCGCCGCCAATTTTACCAAACTCGGCTTCCATCCCGGTTTTGGCCTGACCGCGACGCTTCCCGAACTGGTCGGCAAGAACAACGCCGAACTGATTTTCTACACCTCGCGCCGTGTCACCGGCGAGGAAGCCACACGGATGGGCCTCGCCAATATCTGCGTGCCGCAGGACCAGGTTCGCACCGAGGCGATGAAGCTCGCGGCAGAAATCGCCGAGTGCTCGCCGCTCGGCCTGATCTCGACCCGCGCCACCATGCGCGCCGGCCTCGCTGACCGCGTGCTGGCTGCGACCAACCATGAGCTGGTCGAGCAGAACAAGCTGCGCGTCACCGAAGACTTCAAGGAAGGCGTCAAGGCCACCGCCGAACGCCGCGTCGCCAACTTCAAGGGGCGGTAGGAGCTTCGCGCAACTCTCTCAACATGTCGTCCCGGCCTTGAGCCGGGACCCATACGCCGCGGCCCCTCGAAGAGGCACGCCGCTAGAGATTCGCTTTCACCACGACCGCCTGTGGTTATGGGTCCCGGCCTTCGCCGGGACGACGGATAAAATTACTCCCGCCCCACCACCAGCGCGTCGACAATCGTCACGCCCTGCCCCACCGGATGCACCAGCACCGGATTGAGCTCGATCTCCGAAATCTCTTTCGCATGCCGCGCCGCCAGCACGGACACCTGCGCGATCAAGTCAGACAGTGCGGTAATATCCGCCTTCGCAGCGCCGCGAAATCCATGGAGCAAGGGAGCGGCCTTCAATTCCGCCAGCATGGCGGATGCTTCCGCCGCACTCACTGGCGCCGGCCGGTAGATCACGTCGCGGAACAGTTCCGTGGTGATGCCGCCGAGACCGACCATGATCATCGGGCCGAACGTCGCATCCGTCATCGTGCCGACGATGATCTCGACGCCCTTTTTTGCCATCGGGCCGACCAGCACGCCCTGGATATCAGCATCAGGCCGCTGGCGCTCCGTGTTCTCCAGCAGCGCGCGGTAGGCCGTGAACACCTCGCCCTTGGTCGCAATGTTGACCCGGACGCCGCCGACCTCGCTCTTGTGCGGGATGTCGCGCGACTGGATTTTCATCACCAGCGGAAACTGCGCGCGAGCGATGGCATCGTCGAGGCCTTCTCGCGCCGTCACCAGCGTCTCGTCCGGCAGCGCGATGCCGGCGTCGCGCAGCAGCGACTTGCTGTCCCATTCGGATAATTTGGCAGACGCCAGATGCGCCGACAGATCGCGCGGCGGCAGTGTCGCGGCATCATCCGCCGGCGCCAGCTTGAATTTCGCGTAGTCCACCAGCCGCCGCATCGCCACGCCGACATGGGTCAGGCCCGAGAGCACGACGACGCCGGATTTCGCGAGCTCCGTTCGCGCGAACATCGACGGCAGCGTGTAGGAATAGAACACGATAGGCTTTTTCTGCGCCGCGATCACGGGCTTGAGTTCGACCTCCTTGAACGACATCCGCACCTCGCTCGACATCGACACCACGACAAGGATCGCGTCGACTTCGCTGGAGGCAACCAGCAGGTCGATACTCTTCTGCAGGCCGCCGCTGCCGGCGCCCTGCGCGGTGACATCGATCGGATTTCCCGCTGCGCCGTAGGACGGCATCAGCTTCTTGATTTCGGTCTGCAGGCCATCCGACAATTCAGGTACCTTCAACCCCTGCATTGACACCGTGTCGGCGCCCCAGATGCCGGCGCCGCCGGATACGGTGAGCACCGCGACTCGATCGCCCTTCGGCAGTGGACTTGAGGTGAGCACGGCCGCGATGGTGACGGCCTCGTCGAGATCGTTGGAGACGATAAAGCCGTATTTGGCGAACACCGCGTCATAGGCCGCCGACCAACCGGCCATGCTCGCGGTGTGCGAGGCCGCCGCGCGCTCGCCGGCGCCGGAGCGGCCGACTTTTGTCACGATGACCGGCTTGCTGCTTTCAGCGGCACGCTTCGCCGCGGCCAGAAACTTGCCGACGTCGCGGATGCCTTCAATGAACAGCAGGATCACGTCGGTGGAGGCGTCCTGCACCATGTAATCCAGAAATTCGCCGGCGCCGAGATCACTTTCATTGCCGGCGCTGACGCAATAGCTGATTGCAACGCCGAGCGCCTTGGCGCGATGCTTGATGGCAAAGCCGATTCCGCCGGATTGCGCGACGATCGCGATCCGGCGCTTGGTCGCGACCAGCGGAACATGGCCCGGCTTGACGTCGACCGTCGGGCTGAAAGTGGCCGCGACCTTCTGCACCTCGCTGAGAAACCCCTCGGCATTGGGACCGGAAATCCGCATGCCGGTTTTCCTGGCGAGCGCGACGATGGCGTCCTGCATGCCGGCGCTGTCGCCACCCTCTTCCGCAAAGCCGGAGGAGATGATCACGGCGTTCTTGACACCGACCGCGGCGCATTGCTCAAGCGCCGTCAGCACGGCGCGCGCGGGAATGACGATGATGGCGAGATCGACCGGCGCGCCGATATCCGCGACCGATTTGTAACATTTCAGCCCGTCGATTTCCTCGTAGTTCGGATTGATCGGATAGAGCTTGCCCGGGAAATCATTCTTCCGCAGCATCGACAGCAACCGCCCCGGAATTTTTTCATGATCGCGCGAGGCGCCGATCAGGGCGATGCTGGCGGGCGCGAAGAAACTGTCGAGCGGATGCGGCATGCGGGGGTGTCCTTGATGGGGTCGTCATTGCAAAGAGCGCAGCGACGAGGCAATCCACTCTTTCTTTGTGGTTCTCTGGATTGCTTCGCTACGCTCGCAATGACGCGGAGTTACGCCACGAGACTAAACGTAACCCCGCAAAGATCAAACCCGTCACCCGATACCTTGCAGCCCTTCGCCTTCGCCGCGTCGCGCACCTTTGCGATATCAGCCACCCTGAACGTCAGCCCGCTCATCAAATCGCTGGCGCCCTTGACGAAGCGGAAGCTGGCATTTGGCAGTTTCAGCTCTGGCTCGCCGCCGGCACCTTTGCTCACTGCGAGACCGGTGATCTTGCCCCAGTGTTCGGCCAGCCCTTGCGGATCCGGGCTTTGCATCTCGACGCCAGTCAGCGCCTGCGTCACGTCCTTGCGGATCGATTTTTGCCAGTCGGGGCCAGCCGGCGGATAGACGCCGAGAATATCGTCGCTGCCTTCACTGTGGTTGAACTCGATGAAGGCGGCACGGCAGTCGCGCGGGTGCAATTGCACACCGTGATAGGGCGCGTGCGTGATCACGTTCGCGGTGCGCACGCCGAGGTCGTTGGCGTGTTTGCCGCGTGCGTCGGGATCGTCGCAGCAAAAGATCGCCATGTAGCCGCCGCGGCCGCCGGTCTTGTCGAGAAAACGCCCCGCCGCGGTGCCGCCCTGCGTCGGCGCCACCACTTCCAGCAGGATGGTGTCGACCGGCAGCAGCGCGTTCTCCAGGCCGTATTTGGCGACGTTGCCGTCGCGATAGCAGATGTTGAGCCCCATGATCCCGGCAATCTCCGAGATCACGGGCTCCAGATGCGGCGCCACCAGGCAGATCTGACGCAGCCTCAGATAGGAGGCCATCGTTAGTGCCCCTGGAAGGCGGGCTTGCGCTTTTCGACGAACGCTTTCGCGGCTTCCTTGTGATCGGCGGTCTCGCCCGAGCGCGAGTGATGGATCGCCTCTCCGTCAAAGCATTCTTCCAGCGACATCGTCTCGGCATTGTTGATGTTGCGCTTGATGTAGCCGAGCGTCACCGACGGTCCCTGCGCCAGCGACATTGCGAGTTCGTGCGCGGCAGCTTCGACTTCGGCGTCTGGCACGACCTTGGTTACCATGCCGAGCGCCAGCGCTTCCTGCGCCGTCAGCACCGGCGACATCAGATAAAGCTCGCGCGCCTTGGCACTGCCGAGCAGATGGGTGAGGAAATACGTGCCGCCGTAGTCACCGGACAGACCGACCTTGGCAAACGCAGTCGTGATCTTGCAGGAAGCGCTGGCGACGCGAAGGTCGCAGGACAGCGCGATCGAGAGGCCCGCACCGGCCGCGGCGCCGTCGACCTGCGCCACCACCGGCTTCGCCATCTGGTGCAGGATGCGCGACACTTCCATGCCGCGGCGCAGGTTCACCATCTTGGCCTCGAACGGCAGCGGCGCCCGCCCCTCCGCCATCGACTTGACGTCGCCGCCGACGCAGAAGGTGCCTCCGGCGCCCTTCAGCAGCACCGCGCGCACTTCATGGTCCTCCGCTGCCCGCCGCGCCGCCGCTACCAGCCCGAGCGTCATGTCCGGATTGAGCGCATTGCGCCGGTCGGGACGGTTCATGGTGATGGTGAGCAGGCCCTTGTCGAGATTCTGCAGAACGATTTCGTTTGCGCTCATCTGTTGTTCTTTCTTGGTTGTTGTTCGAGTGAGTTTGAAATTCGTCCGCCGTCATTGCGAGGAGCGAAGCAAGCAATCCAGACTTTCTTTGCCGCTCTCTGGATCGCTTCGCTTCGCTCGCAATGACGAAAGGAGCGTAATCTTACTTCTTCACCAGCGGGCAGCGCGACAATTCCAGCGACTGGAACGCGTCGTTGCCGGGGATGGTCGCGAGCAGCTTGTAGTCGTCCCAACGCGCCTTGGACTCGGACGGCTTCTTGACCTCGAACAGATACATGTCGTGCACCATGCGGCCGTCTTCGCGAATCCGGCCGTTCCTGGCGAACATGTCGTTGATCGGGGTATCTCTCATGATCTTCATGACGGCGGCCGAGTCGGTGGTGCCAGCGGCCTTCACCGCCTTGAGGTAATGCGTGACGGATGAATAGACGCCGGCCTGCGCCGAGGTCGGCACGCGCTTGATGCGTTCCATGAAGCGCTTCGAAAACGCGCGGGTGTCATCGTTGAGATCCCAGTAAAACGCTTCCGACAGCAACAGCCCCTGCGCGGTCTCAAGACCGATGCTGTCGATATCGGTGACGAAGACCAGCAAGGGCGCCACCTTCTGGCCGCCCTTCATCAGTCCGAACTCGGCGGCCTGCTTGATGGCGTTGACGGTGTCACCGCCGGCATTGGCGAGCCCGATTACCTTGGCCTTGGAGGCCTGCGCCTGCAGCAGGAACGAAGAGAAGTCGGAGGTGTTGAGCGGATGCCGCACGCTGCCGAGCACCTTGCCGCCGCTCTTCAACACCACATTCGCAGTGTCTTTCTCGAGATCCTGACCGAAGGCATAGTCGGCGGTCAGGAAGTACCAGCTATCCAGGCCACTCTTGACGGCGGCAAGACCGGTCACATTGGCCTGCCCAAACGTGTCGAACACATAGTGCACGGTGTAGGGACCGCAGGCTTCGTTGGACAGCCGGATCGAACCGGGGCCGTTGAACATGATGATCTTGTTGCGCGCCTTGGCGATCTCGCCGGCAGCGAGCGCCGTTGCGGAGGCCGCGACGTCGAAAATCATTTCGACGCCCTGGTTGTCGAGCATGTCGCGGGCGATGTTGGCGGCCAGATCCGCCTTGTTCTGATGGTCAGCCGCGATAATCTCGATCTTGCGCCCGAGTACCTCGCCACCAAAATCCTCAGCGGCCATTTTCGCAGCCATCTCCGAACCCGGCCCGGTGATGTCGGCGTAGAGGCTCGACATATCCAGAATGCCGCCGAGCTTCAGCGGCGGTTTTGCTTGCGCCAGCGCCGCTGACGTCGCCGACATCGCCAAAGCAGCAGCGAAAACGCCGGTAATAACCCGTTTCATGAAGGCCTCCCTTGATCGGCTGCCGCATTGGCTGCGGCTTTGAATTTTGCGTCGGCGCGATCATGCCGCATGGCATTCATAGCGGCAAGGCGCGACGGCTCACGTCAGGGCCTAGGTATTTCCGCTTAACGGAATGGCGACTACGTCAAGAGTCCCTTCCCCGGAACATGATTGAGCTCCAGCCGGATGCCGTCGGGATCCTCGAACAATATCGAATAATAACCGGGCGCCCAGTGGTCCTCGCGCGGTGCGCGAATGATGTTCACGCTCAGCGTCTTCAGGAACGCGTGCAGTTCGTCGATGTCGGCGCGCTCGCGGGCGCGGAAGCAGAGATGGTGCAGGCCGACGCGCTTTTGTTCGAACGCGGCGCCGGCGTGTTCCGGCGACGGCGCGCTGATGCCGATCGCGGTGCGGCCACCGACGCAGTAATAGGTCGTTTCGGTATCGATGACGGGCTTCAGCCCGAGAAACGGCAGTAGCTTGCGGTAGAATTCGCGGGACCGCTCGTAATTCGACGCGGTCAGAAAAATATGCGCGATGCCGTTGATCTCCATCCTCTCCCCCTCTGTCGCAATTTCAGATAGCAATGCGTTGGCCTGGCATACAGGAACGGATGGGATCGCGAGTAGCGTTATGACCGGAATGGCGTTGCGCGCGTCCGTCGCGACAGGTCTTGTGATCTTGACGCTCGTGCTGTTCGGCATCGGCCGCGCGCACGCCGCCGGATGCGCGTTGGCAGCCCAGGGCGAGGGCCATGTCGCCGCCGTGATCGACGTCCGGACCTTTCGCCTCGACGACGGCCGCGAGATCCGCCTCGCCGGGATCGAACCGGCGGAGGCGGACAAGGCAAAGGGCGCAGCCGCGCTGGCGGCCATAATCGGCGGTCGCGACGTGACGCTGCACGGCGCCGACGACACGCCGGACCGCTACGGCCGCCAGGCCGCGTTCGTATTCATCACCGGCGTGGAAACGCCGGTGCAAAGCGAGCTTTTGCGGCAGGGCGTGGCGCTGTTTTCGGCCGACGTGGCCGACCGGGACTGCGTCGGAACCCTGGCCGCCGCCGAGGCCTCCGCCAGCCAGGCCAAATTAGGAATTTGGTCCGGCCCCTCGGCCATAAAAAACACGGAAAGTCCGGGCGATATTTTGGCCGGGATTGGGCGCTTTACGGTGGTCGAGGGCAAGGTTTTGTCCGTAAGGCAGGCGGGGGGAACGACCTACCTGAATTTCGGACGGAACTGGACTCAGGACTTTGCTGCGACTATTTCAAGGCGCATGATGCCGGCGTTCGAGGCGGCCGGGCTTTCGCCTAAGTCTCTCGAAAATCGAAGGATTCGTGTCCGCGGCTACGTCTCGTCGCGGGGAGGACCACGGATCGAGGTGCTCCGGGTGGGGCAGATTGAAGTGCTGGGCGGGAAGTAGGACCACGAGTTGGCTGACGTGATGGAGCGTGCGGGACATGCGCGGAGCGAGGAACGGGGCGTCGCCTGCTGGCCGCGCCGGCTTTGTTGTGCGCCGCATTCACGTTGTCCGCCTGCGGCAACATGGGCCGGTTCGACACCGCGGCACCGGCCACGACCGCCTCGCCGGTCAAGCCCAACCGCACGGTCGCGCAGACCCCCGCCAGCGAGCGCGAGCATGAGCGCATCCTGTCTTCCTATGGCGGCGCCTATGATGATCCGAAGCTGGAAGGCCTGATCAGCAAGACCGTCGACCGGCTGGTCGCGGCGTCCGATCGCCCGGATCAGGCCTACAAGGTGACGATCCTCAATTCTGGCGCAGTGAATGCCTTCGCGCTGCCGACCGGCCAGCTCTATGTGACGCGCGGCCTGGTCGCGCTCGCCAGCGACACGTCGGAATTGTCCTCGGTGCTCAGCCACGAAATGGCGCATGTGCTGGCAAAGCACGCCTCGATCCGCGAGGACCAGGCGCGGCAGGCGGCGGTGGTGACGCGCGTCGTCACCGACATGAGCAACGACCCGGATCTGACCGCGCTGGCGCTGGCCAAGACAAAACTGACGATGGCGAGCTTCTCGCGTGCGCAGGAATTCGAAGCCGACGGCATCGGCGTCGGCCTGTCGGCACGCGCGCATTTCGATCCCTACGGCGCCTCGCGCTTCCTGGCCTCGATGGAGCGCAATGCCGCCATGAAGGCCGGCAAGACCTCGCTCGATCCGCGCGCGCAGGACTTCCTGTCGTCGCATCCGGCGACACCCGAGCGGGTGCAGAACGCGCAGGCCAGCGCCCGGCAATACACCTCACCCGAAGCCAGCGAGCGCGACCGCGAGACCTATCTCGCCGCGATCGACAACATCGTCTACGGCGAGGACCCGAGCGAAGGTTTTGTGCGCGGGCGACGTTTTCTGCATCCGAAACTCGGCTTCACCTTCCAGGCCCCCGACACCTTTACGCTGGATAACACCGCGCAGGCCGTGATCGGCGTGCGCGAGGGCGGGACGCAGGCAATGCGCTTCGACGTGGTGCGGGTGCCGGCCGAACAATCGCTCGGCGATTACCTCAATTCCGGCTGGATGGATGGCGTCGAGAAGGCCTCGACCGAGGACATCACCATCAACGGTTTCCCCGCGGCATCGGCGACCGCGCATGGCGATAGCTGGCAGTTCAAGGTCTATGCGCTGCGTTTCGGCAGCGACGTCTACCGCTTCATCTTCGCCACCAAGCAGAAGAGCACCGAGAGCGAGCGCAACGCGCGCGAAACCGTCAACTCGTTCCGCCGCCTGACGCTTGAAGAGATTCAAGCCGCCCGGCCGTTGCGCATAAAAGTCATCACCGTGCAGCCCGGCGACACCGTGGAATCGCTCGCCCACCGCATGTCCGGCGTCGACCGCCCCGCCGATCGGTTTCGCATTCTCAACGGGCTGGACCAGCATGCCCAGGTCAAGACCCGCGACCGCGTCAAGATCGTGGTCGATTGATTTCTACTGTCGTCGGCAGCCGTCATCGCGAGCGGCAGTTGAATGTAGCCCGGATCGAGCCCGCCGGTCAGCCCGCCGAAGCCGCCGACTGGGCTTGCGGCGCGGCGGCAATTTCCCGGAAGTAACGCGTTATCCAGTCCATCACCTTGGCGGTTACGCCATACTCGTTCTTCTCGCCCGACAATTCCGCCAGCGCATTGCCGAGCGCGGTCCCGGACGTGTGTGCCACCCATTGGCTCCACGCGGCACTGGCGTCGGCGGCGGCGTTGGTGTTCACGGGCGGAACGGATCCATTGGCGCTGGCCAGGATCGCCCGGACCGACTGCGACGAGATGGTGTCGCCGCTGGTGATTCCAGCAATCAATGTCGCCAGATCCGCGCTCAGCCCGGGTGACATCCGCTCGACGCCGAGCCGGCGCAGCACGGTCCGGCTGATGGTGCTTTCGCCGGTGGCGGCGGCGAGCGCACGCAGCAACGGCGCGCTGGCAATATCGGAAAGGTTCGACTTCAGCAGGTTCTGTATCGTCGCCTGCAGCGTCGGAGAAAGTTGCCCGGGCGTCGCGGCCCAGTCTCCCATGCGCGACCTGAGCAACGCCGCGCGAAGCAGCTTGTCCTCCTGGCCGAGCCAGATCGCGGCGTCGGTAGCCTGACTGACCCAGTTCAGCGCGCCCCCCCTGTCGTTCAACGCCTCACAGGCCCGGGCAGCGAGTTGCGCATTCTCGAACAGCATCTCGTTGTCGCCGGCCTCCTGCGCCGAGGCGACGCCCCGGGTTGCGATGGCCAACGCGTCCGGAAATCTGGACACGCCCATCAGCGCTTCCGCCTCCTGGCGGAACAACTGGCTTGCCGGCGAGCGGTCCGGACGCTCGTGCAGCACCTTGAGCGCCTCCTGGAACTGGGCCTGTTGCAGCAACACGGCCACCCTGGTCGCGGTCGCGCGCTCCCATTGCGCGTTGCCCGCGACGTTCAAGGCCTCGGCATCGGGCGTCAGGCCGAGCTTGAAGCTCAGCGCCACCCTCGCTTCGGGCAGGCCCGCCCAGCCGCGCTGCGGCTCGAAGTCTTCCATCGCCTCGCGCAGCCGGTCGGCAACGTCGGGCCGCCAGCGCGCCTCGAAATTCTCGATGTCGCTCAATCGCAGGCGATGGTAAAGTTCCTCGGCGCGGGACACCGGATCGTCGGATTTCGCGTGAAATTCAACCGCCGCCCTGTCGATCGCGCTCACCGTGGTGTGGCCCACTTCGCGCTCAAGCGCGGGCAGCATCAGCCGGCGCACGTCGGGCCGGTGACGCAGCATGTTTCCCGGCTCGCGCTCGACCAGCGAGACCTGACTCGCGAAATTCTCAAACAGCGCGCGCGCCTGCACGTCGTCCCGGATATCCAGCGTACAAATTCCGGACAGCACGTCCTTGATGATAGCAGGTGACAGGCGACGCAGCACCAGTCCGGGCTTCGCCAGCTTTCGCATCGGACCTTCGGGAATTTCGTTCAGAACCCGGCTGTAGAGAAACGCGGCATCCTTGGTACGGAGAACGATACCGAAGACACTCGACGAACGTACCGTATCGATGCCGTGGTCGGCGATCAGTTGCGCGGTAAGCCCGAGAGCCAGCGGCGTGCGTTCGACCGAACGCACCGCGACCGCGATCGTCTCCGCATCCTGGGCCAGTGCGGATCTCGGCGGTTGCATCTGCTCGAACTGCCTGGCGAGGAAGAATTCCGCCGACGGCAGATCGAATTCCGTCAGTGCGAGCGGCTCGGCCGGAAACCTGTCGGCGTCGGGCAGCACGCGGCCGCAAATCATCGGGCGGATATTCGGAATGCCCTCCCGCAGCTGCGCGAGCATTCCCCGCACCAGGAAGACAGGCGAATCGCCAAGCGACTGCGCCACCTCGAAGGTGTCGATGATGAAGGGGAGATTTCGCGAAGTGTTAGCGTGCACGAACTTGCAGAAGGCATCAATGACATTGTGCAGATCCGTCCCGGAAATCGATTCGAACTCCACCCTTTCGCCGATGTTGAGGTTGATCGCATCGAGGTCTTCGGCGAGCTTTTGCGCCGCGGCTGCACCGGACGGCAGTTGCACGCGGAGCTGTCTTGCGGCTTCGGCAAGCAGCGTCGTCGGCTTGCGTGGATCGAGGTGCGGCCTGTCGAGGTCGAGGAATACGAACGGAATCTCATGATCGGCCAGTTCCAGCCCGAAATGCGCCACCAGCGTCGACTTGCCCACGCCGCCGATCCCATGGATGAACAGCGGCCGGCCAGCCGCCGCACTGGCGCCGAGCGATGCCGCGACGCTGGTTGCGAGATTAATGATAGCCCTTGCACCCTTCGCGATTGCACCGATCGAGCCGCCTTGGGGTACATCGCCGAGATAGCTGCGGAGCTGGTCGAGCTCCTGCTCCCGCCCGACGAACGTCTTCGCCAGGTTTCGCAGCGGCGCAACCAGATCTTCCCGCGCCAGCCGGGCCCGAATCTTCGCGGGATCCGGCAAGCCATCGAGAATGCCCTCGAGCCATTCCGTCACGACCAGAAGCGCGGCGAGCCCGTCGCGGTCAAGCTGTTCGATGACCGGGCTCTCGCCTTTCACGAGTTCGGCCAGCATTCGCTGGATCGGATCCTCGGTTGAATACGACAGACCGGCGAGCACTTCGTTCATGACGGGACGCGTCGCCATCCGCTTCAGGGCAGCGCGGCGCACGTCCGGTGCGAGGCGCCGGCGCGGCCCGTCCGAAGTCACGACCATTTCGCAGGCGGCCAGCACCGCCGCCAGATCCTTGTTCGTGATGCTGTTCGGCTCATTCGGATCGAGAATCGCGGCCGGATCGAGCCAGGCCAGCAGTGCAGCGCGCCGCTCCAGCAGGTCCCGGTGCGGCGACTTCTGAGGCGTTGCCGGGTCGGCGCCTGATTTGTTTGCCGGGTCGAGCAGCCACGCCGAATCGATCACCGCGCTTTGCTTACCGGACGAACGATGCTGACGCTGCAGGCGAATCTCAGCCTCCATGGGTCGGAGCCCTCATGATGTCGTTGAGGAGACCTCGCACCTTTTCCGGCAATTCGAGCATGAACGGCCGCGGGTAAGGCTGCTGCTGCCCTGCAAACACGCCGTTCACCAGATTGTTAAGCGACTGGTCGTCGATATCGCGATTGAGGACGCCGAGAACCCGGTCGACATACTGAAACAGCAGCGCCGGATTTGGCTGCACCACCGTATCGGCCGACAGCTTGCCGGGCTGGAACGCCGGGGCCGGCGCCCGCGGAAACCCGATCAGCACCACCCGCACGTCGCGCAAGGCGCCACTGGCGGCGGCGAGCGCCAGTTGCTCGACGAAATCGACGACGACGGGCGCGACGTCCTTGTCCAGATGATCGAACACCAGCAGCGTGGGGAGGATGTTGTCGGACAGCTCACGCGCGGCCGCGAGCTCCGTCACGAGGCGCTGGCCGACGCGGGGATCGCTGGTGTCCGCCCGCGGCAGCTCGAACTGATCCAGCTTCAACCGCAGCGCCACCGTCTTCGCAAGCTCCAGACAATCCCGCGTCAGAGCCAGATCTCTCAGGTCGATGGCAAGCGGACGGAATCGCCTCGCGCCCGCCGCATCCCGGCAAAGCCGCCTGATCAGTCCGAGCGAGAATGTCTTGCCGCTGTCGATCGGCCCGGTCATGACGACGGCACGCAGCGGGCTGTTGGTGTCGATCAGGCTCGGCAACAGCTTCTTCGCGAGATTTTCATGATTGATGAACGGATCACCCTCGATCATCAGCAGCTCATTTGAAAGTTCGTCGAATCCGGCCAGGTGCGGCGCAGGTGTGGCGACGGACATCTGGTTGATGGCGTCGAGGACCGCCGGACGCGCGTCCTGCGTCAATTTCGACCAGCAGGGCAGAAAGGCCGGTAGACTGGTTGAGATTGAGCAGCACGGCATTGAGAGTGAGCTCGAATGTCGCGTTCGGCGTTGCGAACCTGTCGAATTCCACGCTGAGGGTCGCAAGCAGCATTTTTATATCTGCTTGGCCGGTCGCAGTCGGGTAGCCCTCGACCATCGCGGTGGTGAGCTTGGCTATTTGATCGATGCTGTAACTGCTCATGGGGTGTTCACAGGGATGATCGCTCCATTCTGGTTGACGGCGGAAGCAATCAGCGGAAGCGGGATGGCGGTATTGCGTCCACCCAGCCCGCCATTGTGCAGGCCGACGACCTTAAGGTCCATCGACAGGCAAGGCGAGCCGGAAGATCCGGCCTGCGTCGTCGCGGTATGACGAAGCCGCGTTCCATTGGCATTTGGTTGGTCGAACGCGCCGAGGCATATTTGCAGGGCGGCGCCGAGCGGGTGCTGCAGCACGACGACGGGATGCAGCGCCTGTCCGTCAATGCCGGCGCTGTCGACCGGCACATGTCCCCGCGCCGTGCCGGCACCGTCAACGTCTTTTCCGACCGGTTCCGCCAGCCGCAGCAGCGCGAAATCGAGCTGCACCGTTGTCGGATCCGCATTCCCGCCGCCACCCCATTCGGTGGTCCCGGGCTGGCTTTTGGCAACGAGCCAGTCCGCCGCGGCGACTTTCGCAACCCGGCCGGAAGCCGATCCGACAGCGTCGAAACGCAGTTGCGCCGGCGTCGGCTGAGCGCTCCCCGGCGTCTTCGTCCCGAACATCACATGGTAGTTCGTCAGCACCAGATCGTCAGCCACCAAAAATCCGGTACCCATTGCGCGTTCGTCGGCTTCGCGTTCGACCCGGCAAACCCAGCGATAGGAAGCACTCAACCGCTTGCTCCAATCCTCGGCCGGAGCATAAGCGAGTGTATCCAGGATCATCGCCTCCAGCCGCGACTTGTCTTCGGCCGCCGAGGTCTTCAGCCACGACGCCTCCAGCCCGGCGAGTTTGGCATTGCCCGGGTTTGCGCGGCGCGCCGCGCCGATAACGTCCCCGATCTTGCCGCGCGCATTTTCCTTCAAGATCACCTCGAAGATCGCGTTCTCGGCATTTCCGAAAAGGGGGGCGGCGTAAGCGATATCGACGTCGACGGTCATCAGAACCATCGAAAGCTGCATGAAACCGCCCATGCCCGGGAACGCTTCTATCAACGCCTGCCGCAGCTCGGCCTGTTGTGGATTTGTCAATTGCATGGCCGCCCGTTCCCTTTTGCTTCAATTCAGCTTGATGCAGCAGATCCTTTTTCGCCACGACGTCCTCACGAGACGAACGTCGCCGAATTGGCCGAGAGCTGGTCATGCAGGCGCGCCACCGCATGCGCCCAGTTCTGGGCCCGATTGGCGCCGGCGAAATGCAAGGCGACCACCCGCTGGGCGCCGGTGCTCACGTCGACGATGCAGGAGCCGGAATTGCCGCCCAGCGTGCTCGCATCATGGGTGCAGATCCACTTCTTGCCGTCGTTCGTGACATCGCCGCTGCCGCTCTTGATGATGCCGGGCGCAAGCCGCTTGATCCCGAACTTGTCGTTGAACAGCGTCGAGATCACCTGCATCGTCTCGTGGCCAGGCGGCGGCGTGCCGTCGAACGTCCACAGCCGCGGCTCTCCCGGAAAGCCGATCAGATACAAGTCGCGCCGCGCTTGCGGCTGCGCGGTGTCGGTCTCAAACGTGACCGGTTTCGGAAACGGCATCGCGTTGCCGGCGAGATCGACCCGCAAAATCGCCATGTCGAGGTGATCGAAATTGATGGTGCCATTGATCGGATCGGGCCCGGCAAAGGCCACACCGGTGACCTTGAATTTGGCGGCGGCGGTCGCACCGTCCTCGGCGATGAAATCGATCGTCGTGGCGTCCGGCCAGTTCAGCGTCCAGCTTTTATCGGCACCCTGCGTGGCGATATCTTCGAGCACGTGCCTGTTGGTCACGACCAGGCCCTCGGCAACGACGAAGCATGTCCCGGCAAACCATGGCTTTACGGGAACATCGACGCGCCCGACCGACGCGATGACCTTACGGATCGCGTCCTGATTTCGGCTGAGGCCGAGCGCCCACTCGCCGATGTCAGGTGCGTTGATGTCGACGAAGCCGTTACGAACGATAAGACTGGGGCGCTCGCCATTGGTGAGGATGACGGCTTCGAGACCGACATGTTCGCCGAGCGTGAAATTCTGCATCGGCTCGCCCTGGTTCATTTTCGCAAGGCCGGAACGCGCGCCTGCCATCACCTCGTCCTTGATCGCGGCACGTTCGCCTTGGGGCAAGGCGGCAGTTGCGGACGCGAGTGCGTCGTCCAGGCGCTCGAGCCGCTCCTTTTCGCTCGGGCGGCGCGGAGGTGCCGACAGGCGGCTCATCGTCGGCCGGCATCGACTCAAGTCCGCCCTCGAGAACGGCGCCGCGAGGCTTTGGCAGCAGAATCGACGCGGCTTCACTCACGCTGCCGGGGTTGGCCTTGCTCTGCCAGTCAATCTTCATTCCAGCTCTCCGTGCCGCCAACAGCGTCGGGGCAAAAGTGTCGATCAAACGGATGCTTTAAATATCTCCGTTCCGTCCGGCAGATGTATCCGCTCGATCACATTTGGGCCGTCAAAATCCAGCGTGAGATAGCCGTGCGGCCCGAACTTCTGCTCCTCACCCGGCACCAGCGGATTGGGCCCGTCGAGTACCAGACAGGACGGCGCCTCTGCGGTGGCCGACAGCCTCTTCCAGGATATGCCGCTCAGGCTCCGCTCGGCGGGCGCGCTCCTGACTTCGTCCCGACGCGGCGAAGGAATGCCGCCGTGGCCGATGCACCGGCCGAGCAGGCCGGACTGCGGATGCTTGTCATAGATGACGCAGTCGTGCTCGTGGCCCCAATACCAGGCCGTAATTGCCTGCTTCTGAAACAGGTCGGCGAGCGCCGCCTGCAGGTCATGCGGCGGCTTGTCCAACCGCGAGAACGGCTGGTGATGCGAAAACAGGATGACTTTGCGCGTGCCCGCTTTCTGCACGATCCGCTTCAGCCAGGCGACCTGCAGGTGGTCGAGATCGTGATCCCTGCTGGCCGTGTCCAGCCCGATCAAAAGCCAGTTGGCGTTCTGGACAGCGAAGTAGCTCGACGGCTGGTTGAACCGCGGCAGGATGTCTTCGAAATAGGCGAAGCCGCCTGAATACATTTCGTGATTGCCATTCAGCGCACGGCTGACCTTGCCGGCGGCGAATGGCCATACACTGAGGAAGCGATTTTTCACCTCGGTCTTGGTGCCGGAGTAATAGATATCGCCGAGATGCATCAGCATCTCGTAGCCGCCCACGCGTTGCATCGAGGCGGCGGAGACCGGCGCTCCGTAGAGGTTCGTGCCCCAGTCACTGATCACGGCGATGCGACCAGTATCCGCCAGAACTCCAATCGTATCGTCGGCCGGCCGCACGATCGGATGCCACTGGGTCTGGTCGACATGGTCGAACAGGCTGAGCGCCCAGCCGATGATGTCCCCGCCGGTCGGACCATCGCCGAATGTAGCCTCGAGTCCACCCGTCGAGAGCGGTGTGCCTCCCTGACTGGCCTCGGCCATACGGCTCTGCAGCATCGAGGCGTCGCGGTCCTGCAGCGTGATCAGCACATTCGAGCTGGTTTTCGCGGTCTCGTTGCTGAGCTTCTCGACCACCTTGTTATAGCGGAGCGTCGCCGCGGCCCGCCGCAGGCTGGTCTGATCGTTGCCGGCCTCCAGGCCCGTCGCTTCCAGGCCACCCCCGCCTAACAGCGAACGCAGCGTCACGATCGGAACGGCATCCTTGTCGGTTGGCAGGTCAGCCACGGCAATACCTCCCGGCTAAAAACAAAGACGCGCCATTAACTCTTCAAATGCAATGGCGCAATCATAGGTCGTGGCCGGGGTCGTCTGCAATACTTGCTGACGTCGCACGTGACGGATTCGAAAATTTTTTCGGGTACCCATTCCTGGTTGGGAAACGGCGATAGAGGCGTGCGCCTCGTCCGGGCCTCGAACAAACAAAAAGCCCGGTCTCTCGACCGGGCTTTTCATTTCAGTTCTTGGTCAGTTCAAGTATTGGAATTCTTTCAGGCGGCTTCGTCCGCCACGGCAGCGTCGTCGCCGTCGGCTTCGACATCGGCCTCGTCGGCTTCACCGGTCGCATTCGCCTCATCGGTCTTGGCGCCGCGGCGCGGGCTCTTGGCGAGCTGGCTTTCGATTTCCTTGACCGCTTCGGTCTCGGTCGAATGCTGAACGACGGCGATTTCGCGCGACAGGCGATCGAGCGCCGCTTCATAGAGCTGGCGTTCGCTGTAGGACTGCTCGGGCTGCGATTCCGAACGGTAGAGATCGCGGACCACTTCGGCGATCGCGACGATGTCGCCCGAATTGATCTTGGCTTCGTATTCCTGCGCGCGGCGCGACCACATCGTGCGCTTGACGCGGGCACGGCCCTTCAGCGTCTCGAGCGCCTTCTTGACCAGCGCCGGCTCGGACAGCTTGCGCATGCCGACATTGGCGACCTTGGCGGTCGGCACGCGGAGCGTCATCTTGTCCTTCATGAAATTGATCACGAACAGTTCAAGGCGGGCACCCGCGATTTCCTGCTCCTCGATGGCCAGGATCTGGCCGACGCCGTGAGCGGGATAGACCACGAATTCATTGGCCTTGAAGCCCTGACGCTGGGTCACGATCTTCTTCGGCTCTTCGATCTTGGGAGCGGCAGCGACCGGCTTCACGACAGCCTTCGGCGCGACTGCGGCAGCCTTGGGAGGAAGGGTCTTCGAGGCAGTAGCCTTGGCGGGGCGACAGCGGCTTTAGCAGGGGTCTTGGCGGCGACCTTCGAAGCAGTGGCCTTCGAACCCGTCGCTTTCGCGGCAGTTTTTGCAGTCTTATCTGGCATTGCGCTTCTTTTGTTTTTCGAGGACTTTGTGGCCCCAGCCTTCTTGGCGACCTTTACAGGCACCTTGGCACGGGCTTTGGGTGCGCTGCGGCTGGCCGCAGCGGCTTTTTTGGTGGTCTTTGAAGCACTCTTTTTACGCGTTTTCTGTGACACAGCCTGCGCGCGGAACTGCCACGCCCCTGTTCGATGTTTTACGGGAACCCACCGGGGCCACATGGTACGCATGGCCAGGTTCGGCTTAGAATGTGCTCAATATAGCACATTTTCCGCAAAAATCAATGATTTACGACCCATTCCGGACCTTTACGGGGGCTTTCCGTCATAAGTCCGTCAACAGGGTTAAATCAGCAGGCTCTACAGGGTCGAAATCGGGTCAGAATCAGGTCCGAACCGGACCTAACTCGCTTATTTCGTCGTACAAGGGGTACCGCGAATCAGTCGCCGGCGCCGGGTTCCTTGGAAAAATATTTCTCGAACTTGCCTTCCACGCCCTCGAATTCCTTCGCGTCGGGGGGCTGGTCCTTTTTCTGGGTGATGTTGGGCCAGCTCTTGGCGTATTCGGTGTTGACCTCGAGCCACTTCTCCAGGCCCGGCTCGGTGTCCGGCTTGATGGCGTCGGCGGGGCATTCGGGTTCGCAGACACCGCAGTCGATGCATTCGTCGGGATGGATGACCAGCATGTTCTCGCCCTCGTAGAAGCAGTCGACGGGGCAGACTTCAACGCAGTCGGTATATTTGCATTTGATGCAGGCTTCAGTGACGACGTACGTCATCCAAGACTCCGAACAGGCTCCGAAACGGATCAGTTTTCCGGGGTTTGCGTAGCGCATGAAGTGCGCTGCCGCAAGGGAAGCAAAGCGCCAAAACCGGGCGTTTTCGGCGTCCCCGCCAGCCCGCCACGGATGTTTTGCATCTAGTTATTCCTTGGCGTTCTGCAAATCCTCGAACAGCACGCGTGCGGCGGTGGCATCGCCACGCCGCTCGCTGAAGCCTGCGACTTTCAGGATGCGCACGCTGTTGTCGAGCGCGATGGTGAGGACGTCGCCGAGCTTCACGCCATGTCCCGGGGCTTTCTCGCGCACGCCGTTGATGCGGACGTGACCGGCCTCGACGAGGGCGGCCGCCGAGGTGCGCGCTTTCACCACCCGCGCGTGCCACAGCCATTTATCGAGACGCTGTCGCTCCAAATATGATCTCGCGAGCAAAGCGTTTTCAAGCGAAGTGGGTACCGGTTCGCGTAGCAGATAAGTTTACGCAGATTGCGTAGACTTATCTGCGGTAGAGAACGCGTCAGAAAAAGGCCTATTCCTTGCGGCCGGCGAGTTGTTCCTTCAGCGCGGCGAGCTTGGCGAACGGCGAATTCGGATCAGCCGGACGGTCGCGATCGCGCGGTGCTGCGGTCGTCGCCCACTGACGATGCGACGGGCCGCTGTCGCGCTTGTCGCGACCGCCCTTGTCACGCCCGCCGAAATCGCGGCCCTTGCGATCGCCGCCACCCTTGTTGCGGTCACCGCCCTTGTTGCGATCGCCGCCGCCGAACTTCCTGTCGGGACGATCACCGCCCTTCTCGCGGTCGCGATCCCTGCCCTTGCCTTCGAAGCGCGGACGCTCCTGACGCGCCTCGGTCGCGGGCGCGCCTTCGGCCGGTGCTGCGGCAACGGCGCCATCGGCCGGTGCGCCTTCGCGGGGCTTTCGGAATTCGTTGTGGCGTCGGCCGCGCCGGTGACGCTGCTCGCGCGGGGCGCCCTCAGCCCCTTCGCCGGCGGCGGCAGCGGGCTGCGCGTCGCCTTGCGGACGGCCGTGATGGCGCTGGCGGTTGCGGTCGTGATGCGGACGGCGCTCGTCCGAACGGCCGCCGGGCCGCCAGACTTCGATCAGCACCGGCTCTGCCGGAACTTCGGGGTTTGCTTCGGCAGAAGCGGCTTCGGCGGAGGCCTCTTCCGCAGGCGCAGCTTCGCTGACGGCCTCTGTGGTCGCTTCTGCAGCAGCCGTTTCAGGCGCGGCCTGTTCGACCGGCGCTTCGGCGGCAGGCGCTTCTGCAACAGGTTCGGGCGCAGCTTCGACCACGGGCTCCGGCGCGGCCTCGACCGCAACAGGAGCTTCCTCGATCGCTTCAGACGTGGGCGACACGCTGGCAACAGCGCCGCCGACGGCGAGGGATCGCCGGAAACCGGCTGATCGACGATATCAGCCATCGTGATTTCGGCTGGCGATGCGGCGTCATCCACGACGGTCTCTGCGGGCGCAGCTTCCACCACTTGCCGGCTTCGGCGGCAGCGGCGCGCGGCGCTCCATGCGATAGCCGAGCGCGCGCAGGACCGAGGCAAAGTCTTCGCCGGCCGATCCGGTCAGCGAGGTCATCGCCTGCGTCACCACAAAGCTGCGGCCATCGAACGCACCGGCGGGCTTTTCGCCGGGCGAACTCTCGCGCCAGGCCAGCGCCGGACGAATGAGATCGGCGAGACGTTCCAGGATATCGACGCGCACCGCGCGCTCGCCGCACTGGCGATAGCCGAGCAGGCGATAGGCGTCGCGCGGCAGCGCCTTGTCGATGGCGAACGACGTGCGGCCGGAGCTTGCCAGATGCTGCGCGCCCGACAGCGCCGACATGTCGACATTGTCCTGCTTCTCGGCCCACAGCAGCGAGGCCAGCGCGCGCGCGGCGGGCTTCAACAGCGCCGGGAAATAGATGTGATAGGCGCCGAAGCGGACGCCGTACTTGCGCAAGGTGGCGCGCGAGGCCTGGTCGAGATCCTTCATCTCGGCCGAGATCTTCGTGCGCTCGAGCACGCCGAGCGCTTCGACCAGCTGGAACGCGATGCCGCGGCCGATGCCGGTGATGTCCTCGGCCTTTGACAGGCCGAACAGCGGACCGAGCAGCTTTTCGATATGCGTCTTCAGACACAGATCGAGCCGGGTCTGCACCGCTTCGCGCGGCGCGCCGTTGAGGCGGTCGTCGGCAATGATGCGCAGCCGCGGATGCAGCGCATCGTCGGCGGCGACCAGCTTCGCCACCGCGTCGCCGGTCCAGCGGATGGTGCCGTCCGACGTCAGCACGAACTGATCGTCGGGGGCTGCGGCGAGCTTTTCGGCGCGCGCGTCGATCTCGCCGGCCAGCACCTGTTGCGCCGCCGCCTGCAGCGCCTTGGCGTCGGAGCCGGCTTCTGCTGCATCAGGCGCAAAGGTGAATCCGTCGAGGCGGCCGATCGCATGGCCTTCAACGATCACTTCGCCGGTCTTGCCAATTTCCGTATTCAAAACACTGTTCTCCCGCAGGCGGCGCATCAATACACTGGTACGGCGGTCAACGAAACGCTCCGTTAGCCGTTCATGCAGCGCATCGGACAATTTATTTTCGACCTCGCGCGTGATCCCCTGCCAGTGATCGGGGTCACACAGCCAGTCCGGCCGGTTGGCGACGAAGGTCCAGGTGCGGATTTGCGCGATCCGGCCCGACAGCGTGTCGATATCGCCGTTGGCGTTATCGGCCTGGTCGACCTGGGCGCCGAACCATGCGTCTGGAATCCGGCCTTTTTTCATCAGAAAACCGTACAGCGTGGTCACGAGTTCGGCATGGGCGGCCGGCGCCAGCCGCCGGTAATCCGGGATCTGGCAGGCGTCCCACAGCCGTTCCACGGCCGCCGCGCCATGGGCCATGTCGCGGACATCGCCGTCGCGGGCGGCGTGGTCGAGCACGCGCAGATCCTCGGCAATCGGCGCGCGGGTCAGAACCTCGTGGCTGGGGGAGACCGCCAGCGAGACCTGCAGGGAGCCGAGGGAGGCGAAATCCAGCTTCGAATTGCGCCACTGCAGCATTTTGACGCTGTCGAAGGTGTGGTTCTGCAGCGCGTTGACCAGTTCCGGCTCGAACGGCGCGCAGCGGCCGGTGGTGCCAAAGGTGCCGTTGCGGGTGGCGCGCCCGGCGCGGCCGGCGATCTGCGCGAATTCGGACGGGTTGAGGCGGCGGAACTGGTAGCCGTCGTACTTGCGGTCACTGGCAAAGGCGACGTGATCGACGTCGAGGTTGAGGCCCATTCCAACTGCATCAGTCGCAACGAGGTAATCGACGTCGCCGTTCTGGAACATCGCGACCTGTGCATTTCGAGTGCGGGGTGAGAGCGAGCCCAGCACCACGGCCGCGCCGCCATGCTGGCGGCGGATCAGTTCCGCGATGGCGTAAACTTCGTCGGCCGAGAACGCGACGATGGCGGTTCGTCGCGGCTGGCGCGTGATCTTGCGGTCGCCGGCGAATTCGAGCTGCGACAGTCGCGGCCGGGTGACGATGGAGGCGCCGGGCAGCAGCCGCTCGATGATCGGGCGCATGGTGGCAGCGCCCAGCAGCAGCGTCTCGTCGCGGCCGCGGCGATGCAGGATGCGGTCGGTGAAGACATGCCCGCGCTCGAGATCCGCCGCGATCTGGATTTCGTCGACGGCGAGGAAACTGACGTCGATATCGCGCGGCATCGCCTCGACGGTCGAGACCCAGTAGCGCGGATTCTTCGGCTTGATCTTCTCTTCGCCGGTGATCAGCGCGACGCTCTCAGCGCCCGCGCGATCGACGATCTTGTTGTAGACCTCGCGCGCCAACAGCCGCAGCGGCAGGCCGATGACGCCGGACGAATGCGCCAGCATCCGCTCGATGGCGAGATGGGTCTTGCCGGTATTGGTCGGCCCGAGCACCGCGGTGACGCCGGCGCCGGGTGCGCGCTCATGCGCGAACGTGGAATGAGAGAAAGCCATATTTTACGGGTGTTTCTTGCGTCGCTGAATTCTTGTGGTGTCTCATAATGCGACGGCGATGCGGTCGCGTCTTAAGCTCTGGAACGAGTCTGGAACGAAACGCGCCCGAATCGCTGACTCTTACCTAGACCGGCTTCGTTCTCCGCAACATCTCGCGTCGGCGCGATCGAGATAACACTAGATCAAGTTTGCGAGGGCTCCACAAGATCAGGTTTTTCGGTCGAAATCCTTAAAAACAGACGGGCGCGGAGTCGAATCAGAAGCGAGGAAGAGTCAAGGCGGATTCCCATCCGTCGTCCGTCATCCTGAGGTGCGAGTGAAACGAGCCTCGAAGGCATCCACGGCTCGGTCCTGGGGCTGCTCGCACTTCGAGGGCCGCGCTGGGACGGCCCCTCAGGGGACGAGTCGAACAGCGGCGCCGGGACGACAACTAAAAGTCCTACTGCGTCTTCGCCACCCGCGGCGGCGCGGCCGAGGTCACGAACGTCGTCGCTTCCAGCATCGCAGGCCCGAATGGCGTCGGGATGGTCATGCGGAACGGAACCAGGATGCGGGTGCCGGCGACGGGAACGAAGGCGACTTCCATGTTGCGCTGGTTGGCGAGCCACTTGATGACAGGGCGATCGGGGATGTAGCCCGCGACCGGCGTGAAATAGATCGCGCAGACCACGGCGGGGCCGTGATAGCCGTGCTCGGACTTGCACGTTTTCCATGCGCTTGTAGTCGAGCTTGAGGTCATAGCGCAGGCGGCCGTCGAACACGCCGGTGCCGGTGCGGCAGGCATCGGGCGTCAGCAGTTCGCCGGCGCCGGGCACGCGGATCATCGAGCCGGTCATGGGATCGAGCACGTTTTTGCGATGCGCGTCGGTCACGACGATGCGATCGGCATCGACAGGCGGCACCGGATCGATCGAAAAATCCTTCACCCCGCCATTGGCCATCGTCAGCCGGATGGTTTCGGATTTCTTCGAGGTCGTGGTGGTGGCGACATAGGAATTGGCGACCAGCGCGCCGTTGACGATGCGGCCCTGGCTGGCGCCGGACCCGCAGCCGCCCGAAAACGCCTTCAACAGCCCGGCGCTGCCGCCTTGGGCGGAGGCCGAAAACACGTCGTCGCCGATTTCGATGGTCCAGGTGCCCTTGCCGACGGGAATACCGGCCAGCGAGGCCTCATAATTGGCATCCAGCCGCCCCTGCGCCGACGCCGCTTCGGGCGCGGCCATCAGCCAGCCCCCGGCGCAAAGGCCGAAAAACAGCCCCAGACGGGGCGCGATAGGGCGGAGTGCGGTCACGAAAGCGGAATTCCAGGGTTGGCTGAGCTGCGGGGTCATCTAAGCAGAAATATCCGGCAAACAACGCGAAATCAGCGAAAAACGCTTCCCTCCCCGGCCGGGCCATCGGGGGATTGGCGGCCATGATGCGGCGGGGAATGCGCCGTTTATATGGTAGGAAAACATTGGCATTTTCGCATTCCCGTCATCGCCGGCGGCGGCGCGAAAATGCCGCGAAAACCGCTGCCGGAACCGGCAGGACCATAGCGTTTTCGAGCGAAGTGGTATTCCGGTTCGCATGAAGAAAACGCGTCAAACAACAGGATTTTGAGCCTCGCACGAGGCTCAAGCCCTCATTTCCCGGGCGCCAAACCTTGACGGTTCGCCGCTCTCCCCCTATACGTCCGCGGTTCCTGCAAATGGACGCGATTTTGGACCCCCGCGCGGCGCATGATGCGCTGCTTGATGCCGGGGATGGAAGAGGATTTTGCGATGTCCCGTAAGTGCGAACTGACCGCCAAGGGCCCCCAGACGGGCCACAAGGTGAGCCACTCGAACATCAAGACCAAGCGCCGGTTCCTGCCGAACCTGGTCAACGTCACCTTCATCTCGGACGCGCTCGGCCGCAACGTGCGCCTGCGGGTTTCGACCAACGCGCTGAAGAGCGTCGACCACAATGGCGGCCTCGATGCCTTCCTGCAGAAGGCCCGCGCCACCAACCTCTCGCCCCGTGCGCTCGACCTGAAGCGCGCGATCGAGAAGAAGGTCGGCAAGCCGGTCTTCGTGAAGAAGGAAGTTAAGAAGGCGAGCTAAGGCGCAAGCCGAGCCGCAACTGGCGGATTAGAGTTTTGAAGCGGCTGGGTCGAAAGACCCGGCCGTTTTTGTTTTCAGAGAGCAATAGGAAGCCGAGTACGAGTTATCTTCGTAGCGCCGCGACTTAGATATGCTTGATCGAAAGTCATGGAGAATCGCGTGGAGGTACTCACTGACGCCGAAATTATTGCCGGCTGCCAATCCGGCGGGCTAATAAGCGAGATGGGTCGCAACGACTTGGACGTCTCCGATCCAAATTCATTGCTCAGCCGCTGCATTATCTCTTCACTGTTAAACCCGGGGATCTCGACTCGACAAGAGTGGGACGGAACGTCACAGAAAGTGCGGTCCTCTCTAAACGAGATTATCGACGAATATATACCCACTAGAATTCCAGCGGCTTACCGCAATCTCAGAATTGTTATCGTTCTTTGTTTCGGGGGCGATGTCCACGAAAGCGCTCGATCTCTAGTAACTCAGTTCACGAAGAAGCATACAAAGGGAAGGATTTCCTTTGAAGAATGGAACGGCGACAAGATCGCCGAGCTACTACTCACCGGTGTACTGAGAGAAGAATTATTGCCAAAACCGCTAAGGTCGAGTTTTCAAAAAGCGGTAGCCATGGTCGACCAACCTGAGATTTCCTATCAACATTTTGCTAAGTTGCTAAATTCTATTCGAGTAGGGATAAAGACGGGAAAGGACGCTGTAAGAGCGTCTCGTCAAATTTACATCTGCCTTTGGGTGCTATTCGTATGGGCTCGAGACGCGGACAATCTTGACGCGCCTTACCGCGCAAGCGAGCTATCGCTTCTCAATTCTTGGGAAATAGTCAAACCATTCATTGGTAAAAAGACACGGCATGCGGTCGCCGTCGCTGGAGCGGCGCATCACATTATCGATCTTCACATACGCATTGGCGCACTGCTAATTGAGAGTAAGATTCTTCCGCATGTTGGCCGTCGCGACGCCTTATCAGGCGCAGTTCACGCCCGGACATCTGTCGACGTTAATCTCAAAATGTTTGAAATGCTTGGTCGTCTTGCGATGACCGGTCATTGGATTATTTGGGCGCGTAGCCTGCGGAATATTGCTATACTCGCCAAGGTAGCATCACCCTTCCCCCACGCGAGGCCGCCATGAAAAACATCATCATCCTCTGCGACGGCACCGGCAACGAGATCTCCGAGAACATTTCCAACGTTCTCAAGTTCTATCGCTGCCTGCGCAAGACGGATAAGGGCGACCCGCCACGGCAGATGGTGTTTTACGATCCCGGCGTCGGTACGCTGGCGCTGCCGGACCCGTGGCACCGGTTCAAGCAGAATTTCAACGCGATCCTCGGGCTGGCCACCGGCTATGGCCTCGACGACAAGGTGCTGCAGTCCTACCTGTTCCTGGTCCGCAATTACGAGCCCGGCGACCGCATCTACCTGTTCGGCTTTTCACGCGGCGCCTACACCGTGCGGGTGCTGGCGGGGCTGATCCACAAGGTCGGGCTGATCACGCCCGAACAGGCCAACCTGGCCGCCTCCGGCCTCACCGCCTACAAGCAATACTCCTCCTCCGGGCATTACGGGTCGGGCGACCTGAAAGCCTTCACCGACGGCGGTGACGCCGAGGGGCCGATCCCGGCCAACAAGGACGACCAGGCGGCGCAGTTCGCGCGCATCACCTCGACGCGGTGGCCGCTCGTTCGTTTCGTCGGGGTCTGGGACACGGTGGCCAGCGTGATCGTGCCGCGGCGGGATCGCCTTTTCTACATCCCGAGCTTCGAGGAGCTCGCCTACACCCTGCAAAATCCGAGCGTCGAGACCTTCCGGCAGGCGATCTCGATCGACGAGCGGCGCGCAATGTTCCGCCTGAAAAAATGGGACGAGCCGCAGACCTTCACGCTGAATCGTTTCAATACTTCCGGCGCCAAGCCGCAGGACATCAAGCAGGTCTGGTTCGCCGGCGTGCATTCCGATGTCGGCGGCGGCTATCCGGAGATCGAGTCCGGGCTGTCGAAATATCCGCTGCTGTGGATGATCGAGCAGGCGGTCGAGGCCGGCCTCAAGGTCAATCCGGCAACCGTCAACCAGCTCGCCTGGGGTATCCAGCGCAAGAACAGCCCGTTCTCCTACGTCGCGCCGAATCCGGACGCCAAACTGCACGATTCGCTGCACGGCGCGTGGTGGCTGCTCGAATTTTTTCCGAAGAACGCGAAGTACAAGGAATGGCCGGCGCGAAAAGTCTATTTCGGCCGCTACATCCCCGACGCCGAACCGCGCCCGATCCCGGAAGGCGCGTTCATTCATGAGTCGGTGCTGATCCGGCGGGACGATCCGAAGATGGACTATCGCCCGGTGAATCTGCCGACGAAGTTCGAGACGATGCCGATGCCGGTGCCGCCGGTGCATGCGAGCGCGGAGGATGGCGCGGATGACGGCGACGTGTGATTGCGCTCGCGTCCTATTTAGATGTCATCGCCCCGGCTTGACCGGGCGACCCAGTATCCCCGAGAAGCCAGCGACTAAATCGAGAGGCCACGGCGTACTGGATCACCCGCTTTCGCGGGTGATGACAGCTGAGGCGGGCTCGCCACGCCGAAGCCTCGGCGAAGGCGGGTGCGCCCACAAACTAATTTCCGCAGCGATTTCATCGCGATTCCATCCGTCCAGTCCCGCGCGCAAAAACATTTCGCTGGCCCGGTCAGGCAAATCATCTTTATGACTCCCGCCATCCTGTCCCACCAGAGGGGCGTTGGCCATCGTCGCAAACGAGGGACAGGGAGCGGTGGACGCGGCTGCGCGCGAGACGAACGGGCAGCTAGCGTACGGTGAAATCGTTTGGGTCCGACGCCCCGATGCAGGCGTCAACTCCTGAAGAAGCTAACGCTTCCGAGGGGGGATGGTGTCACAAAAAGCAGGGTCACCAGGACGATCTCGTATAAGCCGTAAAGCCATTGCGCAGGGAAGGCCGGGTGTTCTCCGCTGAACCTGTATGCTCGTGGGCAACCTATCTTTCTGCAACACGCCTGCGAGACCGCGGGTGCAGCGCGCACCCGGTCTTCCCTGCGCCCTCTGTATTTTGGAGGGCAAACGAAATGCAAAACTCCGGGCACGGCGTGTCGCGAGATCGCTCATTGCTGTCATCACCTGCGAAGGCGGGTGATCCAGTATTCCAGAGGCGCCAATGTTTGAATCGACAGGTCGCGGCGTACTGGATGCCCCGCCTTCGCGGGGCATGACGGGAACCTACTTCTGCTCGGACGCCGGAGCAGCCGCAGCCGGGTCAGCTCCCGCCGGTGCCGCTTCCACCGGTTGCGTCTTCTTCATTCCCAGCCGCGCCATGTCGCTCGACAGGCGCTTGATGACATCGGCAGGGATGGTGGCGCGGCCCTCCCGGGCGGCGGCGCCCAACGGCGTGGCGGAAGGAGCCGCGCTCGACGTCGCAGCGTTCGTGGATGGCGACGATGTTGCAGACGGCGTCACCGAACCCGGCGCAGGCTTCACCGCCGGCGGCGGCTGCACCACGCGGGTGACAACTTTTTCGCGGACCAGTTCGTCCTTGTCGGGAAACCACATGCCGCTCGGGGTCGCGGTATTGGCGCGTGCGGCGAATTCCTTGCTGAGACCAAAGCGCTGCAGCCGCGCCTGCTCGGTCGAAATCGCGGCCAGTCGCGACGCCGCGGTCATGCCGCGAAACGTCGGCTGATGAAAACCGATGCGCGCGGCCGGAAAAATCATCCGCTCCTTGCCGCCGAGGAACACGATGGTGCAAGCCGACATGCAGTCCTGCGCAACGAAGGTGATGAGCCCCTTGGCGCGGATCAGGTCCGACATCCGCTGCGCCTCGAGGATGCGGCCGCCCATCGAATTGAGCCGCACGGTGCGCACGTTCTCCATCGCGCCAAGAAAACCGTTGAGTTCGTTGGCGACGCCAAAGGTGATGCCGCCGGAAAATTCCAGCACCTGGCCGTTGGCCAGCACCTTGAACTGATGCGGACCGACGCGCGCATCGCCGTCAATGATTTCATAGATGCCGGCCATCTGCGCGGTGCCGACGAACAGGCAATTGTAGGCGAGGTTGAGCACGCCGATCACCGTGACGATCTTGGCGAGCCCGCCCCAGAAATATTTTTCGCTCGCCCGGTAATTCGTCGCCGAGCGCCAGACGCCGATCGCCTGCCACATCGTGAACAGCGCCACCACGACCCAGGTCGCGATCAGCGTCACCAGCCACACCACCGGCTGCGCTTCGCTGCGGCTGTGCACGGCAAGGCTGACGGCGGTGATCGCGACGCCGACGATGAAGCCGCCCAACAGGCCGTTGAGCCAGTAGGATTTCGGCAGCGAAAGCTCGCCGCGCCAGTGCCGCACGAAATAATTTCGCGGCGGTGGCGGCAAAGGCGGCGGCAGCGCCAGCGGCGTGCCAAGCGGCGCGCGGTCGACGCCGAGCGCATCCGCCACCGCCTGCCCGGCTACAACAGGCTGCGACCAGTCCGGCTCGGCAGGGATCGGCGGAGGCCGCGCGGCAACGGTGTCGGCTGGATCAGTCAAGGCAAACCCGGATCAGGTTGGAAATCGCAGTGACAAAACGACAGCAAAAAATCGGCCACCGGCCACTCGGCGCGAGGCGGATTTTGCCCCGGTTCAGTTGCCGCAACAAGCCGCCGCAACCCTAACCCCGAAGCATGGTTTCGGCAATGTTACACTATCGCCTTATTGAGCTTTCCGGCCTCGATCGCCGCTATCTGCAGGGCGATATAGCGGCTGTAGATGCGGGCCTGCGAAAACGCGCCGCCGACAAACCACAGGCCGGCTTGCGGCGTGCGCGTCCACATGTTGCGCAGCTCCGAGCTTGCCTCGTCAAAGCCCCAAACCCGGCCGACGCGCTTTGCGACGGCCTCGCCGAACAATTGTTGCAACAGATGATCGGGCCCCTTGTAGCCGGTGGCGAGCACGAGCAGTTCGCACCTGAGGTGCGTGCCGTTCGCGAACCTGATGCCGTCGGCCCCATAGCCCGCGATGTCGGCAGCCTGCACCAGCTTGATTTTTCTGTCGGCGATCAATTCGGAGGCACCGACGTTGAAATAATAGCCACCGCCGCGAGTGCGGAATTTCAGCGGCCAGCCGGTGCCGTCCTCGCCGAACTCGAGCCGAAATCCAGCTTGCTCCAGCCGCGACAACAGCGGCGCGTCGATCCGCTTTACTTCATCGGTGATCAGTCTGTGCGCAATCTTCATGACCGGCAGCGGCACGCCGGAATTGAGGATGTCACGGATCGCGATGTCAGGACCATCGCCGAGATAGGTCCTGTCATAAAGCTGCGCCGGCTCGACATTGACCACCATGGTCGGGCTTCGCTGCACCATGGTGACATCGGCGCCCGCGGCCTGCAATTCCTGACAGATGTCATGCGCGCTGGTGCCGGTTCCGAACACGGCGACAGGGCGGCCGGACCATTGCTTGCCGGCGGCGAAGCGGCTGGAATGCAGCACCGGGCCCCTGAAATTCTCGATACCGTCGATCACGGGAATATTCGGCGTGCCGCTGACGCTGGTCGCGAGCACGATGTGTTTCGGCCGCAGCGTGCGTGGAACACCTTCACGCGAGAGCCGCGCGGTCCAGCGCTGCGACGCTTCGTCATAATCGGCGCCTTCGAAATGCGTGCGGGTCCAGAAGTCGACTTCCATGATGTCGACATAGCTCTCCAGCCAGTTCGCGATCTTGTCCTTCGGGATGTAGTCCGGAAAGGTCGAAGGAAACGGCAGATAGCGCAGGTGATTGACCGGCGTCTTGTTGTGCAGCTTCAGCCCGCGATAGCGCAGCCGCCAGTTGTCGCCGATGCGCTCCTCGCGATCGACCACCAGCGCGGAGAGGCCGATGCGGTTGAGTTCGACCGCAACCGAAATGCCGGCATGGCCGCCGCCGACGATCAGCACGTCGGGATCACCGGTCTCGTAGGCCGCGGAGGCCTCGCGTTGTTCGAGCCAGTCGGGCGCGGCGAAATCTCTGACGTGGGACTGGTTCGCCGCGTGGGCGCGCGCGTCGCAGATCGCATCGAAGTCGAGCGAGGTGGAGAGGGTCCAGGCCTTGATAGTCGAGTTGCTGGCCTCGCCGTTCGGCTGGCGCAGCAGCCTGACCGCGCCATAGCCCGGGCCGTTATCAGTCTCGAAGCGAAAGACCGCCTCGATCACGTCGCGGCCGGCCACCACGGCCTGGCGTGGCGCCAGCGCCGCCGCATCGATCCGGAAACCACCGGCGTGAACGTCGCGCGCACGGGCGAGCAGCTCCCTGACCACCGTCGCGTTGCCGCTAAAGGTCGCAAAATACCAGGAGATGCCGAACAGGTTTCGCCAGTGGCTGTCGGGGACGAAAAGCTCCGACAGCGCGGCCGCCTGCCCGCCCGCCAGCGCCGCATTGAGGGCCTCGATCCAGCGTTCCGTAGTTTCACGTACGGTTGGCTCCGCCGATGGGCCCGGTCGGTCCAGCATGGCCGCATTTCCCCGATTTATTGTTGTTATCGCCCATCTGACAGCAGGTTTTCCCCCGGCACAACAGCCGACACGCCCCCTGCAAGGCGGCATGCGCAGGGCGCGCGGGTAACCGCTGCTTTACCAAACATTCAGCCTTTGCCCATACCGTTGACCGTCAGCCAGAATTGGCTCCCGAAACGCTCAGGACGAGCGATGCTAGAACGATCAATCGCCGATGAAGTCGAGGCCGCCATCAAGGCCGGCTCGTCGGAAAAACATATCGAAACCATCAAGCGCGTGACGGACCTGTTTCTGCTGTCCGCCGACGGCTATAGCGGCGAACAGATCGAGCTGTTCGGCGACGTGCTCGAACGCCTGATCAAGACCATCGAAATTCGCGCGCTCGCCGATGTCAGCGCCCGCATCGCGCTCGCGGAAATGAGCACGCAGCTCGCTTCCGTCAAGCAGGCGCCGCCATCCGTCGTTCGCCGGCTGGCGCGGCACGACGAGATCACCATCGCGGGCCCGGTGCTGACCGAATCCGCGCGGCTGACGCCGGAGGATCTGGTCGAGCTGGCGCAGACCAAAGGCGAAAAGCATCTGCTCGCGATCTCCGGCCGCTGGTGGCTGACCGAAGTCGTCACCGACGCGCTGCTGGCCCGCCACTATCCGTCCGTCAGCCGGCGGGTGGTCAGCAATCCCGGCGCGCGGGTTTCCGCAAGCGGATTTGCCATCGTGCTGGCAGCAGGCCGAACAGCGATCCCGAACTCGCGGTGCAGACCGGCATCCGGATCGACCTGCCGGCCGACCTGCGGCAGAAATTGTTGCAGCAGCGCCACCGAAGCGGTGCGGTCGCGGCTGTTGTCGCGCGCGCCGCCGCATCTGTTCGAGGAAATCCGCAACGCGATCACGACCGCGTCCGAAAGCGCCAACCGCGAAATGGCCAGGCCGCGCGATTTCGCCGCCGCGCAGCGCTATGTGGCGCTCGCTCAGCAAAAGCGGCCATCTCAACGAAGCGCGCGTTGCTGAGTTTTGCCAGGCAGCGCAAATACGAGGAGACCGTCGCAGCGCTCGCCGCGATGTCGCGATCGGACCTCGAGGTTATCAGGCCCTTGATGCAGAGCCTGCGCGACGACGGCGTGCTGATCCCCTGCCGGGTCGATCGGGCTCGGCTGGGAGACCATCGCCGCCGTTCTCAACAGCCGCTTTGCTTCCGGCTCGATGGGACCGCACGAACTCGCCAAGGCCAAGGACCAATACGCCAAGCTGACGCTGGAAAACGCGCAGCGCATGCTGCGATTCTGGCAGGTCCGCCCGACCGACGCGCCGGCGAAGGTGAACTAGCCGAGTACTGGAAATTCGTCATTGCGAGGAGCAATGCGACGACTTGTCCGCCGTAGCTCGAAGAGCGAAGGCGGAAGCAATCCAGACTTTGCTTGTCACTTCTGGATTGCTTCGCTTCGCTCGAATGACGACAGTCACGCCGCTTTTGTCATGTCCGCGTTGAGGTGCTTCAGCCGCGGCATCACTTCGTGCTTCAAGAGCCGCAGCGAATTGTGCCACGCCTCCGGCTTGTGCTTGTAGTCGAAGCCGAACACCAGGAGCGTGCCGAAGCCGCCGACCTCGTGATAGATTTTTTCGATCTTCTCGGTCACCGTCGCCGGCGATCCGACGATCCAGTTGCGGCGCGCGCAATAGTCGACGGTGACGTCAGAGTCCGGCACGTCGGGCGCGTGCTTGAGATAGTCCTTGAAGCCGAAATGGCCGAGCAGCGGCAGGAAATATTCGCTCATCATCCGGCCCATCATGTCGCCGACCGAAAGCTTCCACGCCTCCTCGTCGGTATCGGCGATGAACACCTCGCGCACCAGCCGCCAGTCGCTGCGCTTCGGCTTGCGTCCGGTCTTGGCCGCGCCGATCTCGACCGACTCCCAGTGGCTGCCGACATAGGCGGGATTGAGGTTGAGGCTCATCGGAATGTAGCCGCGCTCACCCGCAAGCTTCAACGTGTCGGAGCCCTTGGAGAGACCGGCGACACCGATCGGCGGATGCGGCGGCTGCAGCGGCTTGATGTGCGGTTTCAGGAAATCGAACATCGTGTCCGGCTTGTTCACGGTCCAGAACTTGCCGGTGTAGTTCCACGGGCCATCCTCGGTCCACATCTTCAGGATGATCTCCAGCGCCTCGCGCGTCATGTCACGGTTCTGGCCGGACATCCCATCGACGTTGAACATCGCCCAGTCGCTCGGAAGACCTGAAGCGGCGACGCCAAAGTTCAGCCGGCCGCCGGAGAGGTGATCGAGCATCGCGACGCGGTTGGCGAGTTCCGCCGGGTGATGATAGGGCAGCAGAAAGCCGCCGGGACCGAGACGGATATTCTTGGTCTGCAAAAACGCCTGCGCGAGAATGAGATCCGGCGACGGATGCGGTTCCCAGGGTGCGGTGTGGTGCTCGCCGATCCAGGCTTCCTGATAGCCGAGTTCGTCCAGCCATCGCAGCGTCTGCAGGTCCCAGTCGTGACCCTCTTTCAATCCGCATTCCGGCGGATGGGACGGCATCGTGAAATATCCGATCTCCATGGGGTTTCCTCTCGCTGTTATTTATTTGAAACGCGTCTGTCGCGCGCAAGCGAGAGCATAGCACCCTCGGCGTGTGGCCGAGATATGACAAAACAGCCGGGCAGAGTTTTGGGGAAGGAGTGATGTCCACTTCCCTTCTCCCCTTGTGGGAGAAGGTGCCGGAGCGAAGCGGAGGCGGATGAGGGGTCTCTATCCGCGGGGACAGACCCCTCATCCGGCTCGCCGTCGCTACGCTCCGTCGATCCACCTTCTCCCACAAGGGGAGAAGGGAAGAAGACGGGCGGTGACGCGCTACCGCGTCCCGAACGTGGTCGCGCCGAACAGCGCCTTCTGCGTCGAAGGCTGCGAGCGCCAGTATTGCGGCGGCGCGGTAACGGTGCCGCCGAGTTCGGCGGCGGCGTGCCAGCCCCAACGTGGGTCGTAGAGCATGCCGCGGGCGAGCGCGACCATGTCGGCCTTGCCGGACGAAACAATCTCTTCGGCCTGCTTGGCCTCGGTGATCAGGCCGACCGCAATCGTCGTGAGGCCGGTCGCCTCCTTGATCGCCTGCGCGAACGGGACCTGGTAGCCGGGGCCGAGCGGGATTTTCTGCAACGGCGAGACACCGCCCGAGGACGCATCGATCCAGTCGACGCCGCGCTTCTTCAATTCCTGCGCGTACTCGATGGTCTGCGCCAGATCCCAGCCGCCCTCGACCCAGTCGGTCGAGGAGACCCGGATACCCACCGGCTTGGGGTGCGGAAACGCCGCGCGCACCGCGTCGAACACTTCGAGCGGAAAGCGCATCCGGTTCTGCAGCGAGCCGCCATACTGATCCGTGCGCTGATTTGCGATCGGCGACAGGAACTGGTGCAGCAGATAGCCGTGGGCCGAGTGCACCTCGATCGCGTCGATACCGAGCCGCTCGGCGCGTTTTGTCGCAGCCACGAAGGCGTCGCGCACGCGCGCCAATCCCGCAGCATCAAACGCCAGAGGTTGCGCCTCGCCTTCCTTGTGCGGAATCGCCGAAGGGCCTTCCGGCCGCCAGCCGCCTTCGGCAACCGGAATCAACTGCCCGCCGTCCCATGGCGTGTGGCTCGATGCCTTGCGGCCGGCATGGGCAAGTTGCATCATCACCGCGGCCTTCGAGCGCTTGCGCACCGAAGCGAGAATGGGTTTCAGCGCGGCTTCGGTGGCGTCGTTGTAGAGGCCGAGACAGCCCGGCGTGATGCGGCCGATCGCTTCCACCGCTGTCGCCTCGATGCAAAACACCGCGGCGCCCGACAGCGCCAGCGAATTGATATGGGTGAAGTGCCAGTCATTGGCCTCCCCGTCCACGGAGGAATACTGGCACATCGGCGCTACCATGATGCGATTGGAAAGCGTCAGGCCGCGCAGCTTGATCGGGGAAAACAGGGTGGTCATGCGGGGGGATATCCGGGCGGGAGGGAAACGGTCGCCTCCTCTGTAACGAGACGCACCGCCCTCCTCAACCCACCGCCGCTGCAACCCTCCCCTACGGTTGCTTGATCCCGACGGCCTTGATCAGCTCCAGATTGGCCGCCGTCTCGCGCTTGACCAGTTCGTCCATCTCGCCGGGCGCCATCGGCATCGGCTCGACGCCAAGCTTTTTCAGGCTGGCTTGCGTCGCCGGATCGGCCAGCACCTTCTCGCCGGCCGCATGCAACTTCTCGATGATGTCGCGCGGGGTTTTCGCCGGCACGAACACGCCGAACCAGATCGCGCTGTCGGCGTCCTTTAATCCGATCTCGACCGGCGTCGGCACGTCGGGCAGATCAGCCACGCGCCTGGGCGTCGACACCACGAGTGCGCGCACCTGCCCTTCGCGGATCAGCGGCAGCGCGGTCGCGAGCGGACAGAAATAGAGGTCGATGCGGCCGCCGAGAATGTCGGCGATGACTTCCGAGCCGCCGCGATACGGCACATGCGTAGCCTCAATCCCCGCGGCGAGACGGAATTTCTCCGCGCTGATGTGCACGGCGCTGCCGATGCCGACCGAGCCGAACGAAATCGAGCCCGGCTTGGCTTTGGCGTCCGCAATGAACTCCTGAATGGTTTTCCACGGCCGCTCCTTCGGCACGATCATGACATTGGCGCTGGAGCCGATCATCAGCACGGATGAAAGATCTTTGGTCGCATCGAAGGTGAGATTCGAAAAGATCGCCGGCGCGATGGTGAGCGCGGAGGAATGGGCGAGCAGGCTGTAGCCATCGGGATCGGCCTTGGCGACCTGGCCGGTGCCGAGCGTACCGCCGGCGCCGACGCGATTTTCGATCACGATGGATTGACCGAGTTCCGCCGCGAGGCGGTCGAACACCAGCCGCGGCACCACATCGGTGGCGCTGCCGGCGCCGAAAGGAATGGTGGCCTTGATCAGGTGCGAGGGCCAGTTGTCGGCATACGCGGCGGTCGCCGCAACAAGGCTGGCCAGGACACAAACAACGCGAAGGGACTTGTTCATTAAAAACTCCGGTTTCATCAGCCGGAGCGTTGCAAGAACCGTTCCGCTATTCGTCGAATTTCCCGACCCGGAGATCAACGATGCGGTAGCGGTGGCCCGATGCCAGCACGCAATCGGCTTCCGCCGAAAACTCGACCATCGGCTTGCCGTCAACGAGTTTGCCTGTCGCCTTTCCATAGGCACCGAGCTTGCGCAAAGCGCCGGGATTGGAGGCCAAGAACAAATGATGCTCATGGAGCAGGAAATGCCGCGGGCCGGTCCAGGTGATCCAGGCAACGCGGTGCCCGAAATTCTCGTCCGGGCCAACATTGCGGCTGGTCACATCCTTGAACAAAGTGGGGCCGGAAATCAGGCGTGCGCGGCGGTTTTCAATTGCGTAGAGATTCAGTTCGAGCACGTGACGGTCGCTGCGAAAATTGACGGCGACGTGGCGCGAGTTCGGTGCCCACATCGCGCGATAGGCCTGGGGACCGGAATCGAGAAGGGCTTCGGGCCCGATGTCCGGGAGCGGCGCCAGCCTGCGGTGCGCCGGCTCGGCCATCAGCCAGATGTGGAAATTGTGGCCCACACCGTTCCCGTCGATTTCAGGGTCGGCATGCGAGGCCAGCGACATCCGCTCGTTGGGCGCGAGCCCGTCGCGGATGATGGCGTATTCGTCCCTGGCGTAATCGTGCTCGTCGGTCGCGCAGGCAGGAGCCGCGGCAAACGCGAGGAATGCGGCCACCGAAGCCCACGTGATGCGGATCGACTTCATGTGGGTTCGTCGATGTGGCGCGCGAAGTGGTTCACGGGCTACTCCACCAGCGTGAACTGCAGCAGCAGGTTGCGCTGGATCATCAGGAAATTGTCGTCGGAGACCAGCGTCAGCACCGTTTCGCCTTCCGGCGTGACGTGGGCGTCGATGCCTTCCATGTTGTCGATCTCGTTGCCGAGGTCGGCGTTGAAGATCGAGGGGCCGTCGATCACGGCGCCGGGGGCGACGGACGCCAGCGGAATGCGCCGGATGCGGATGCCGACGCCGCCGAGCAGCGAGAATTTTCGCTCCAGCAGCAGTAGATCGCCGGATGGAAGCAGCACCGCGTCGCTGATGTCGAAATTCTCCGTGCGGCGAACTGTGAGCTGACCTTGTGTCTTGCCGCCGACGAGAAAGCCGAGGATGTTGCCTTGCGCGTCGAGGCCACGTTCGGAAATCGCAAGCAGCGTACCTGCCAGCGCAAAGCCCTTCGGCACCATCACCAACGCTTCGAGGCCCTTGTTGAACGGCAGTTTGCGCGCCGCCGGCGGCAATGGCACCACTTCGCCCAGCGAGCGGGTAAAGCCCTTGGCAAAATCGAACCGCAATAATTGATTGACGCGCTCGAGCCCGACATAGACCAGCGAGCCATCGAGCGCGATCGACTCGGTGTCGAACCAGCCGCGCGAGGTGATCGGCTTGCCGTCGGGGCCAAGCATCGGCGAGGCCTCGACATCGTCGAGCCCGGTCATCTCGCGACCGTTATAGACGATGCGGCCGGTGAACCAGCTTGCCTTGTCGCTGATGGCGATGAAGCGCTCGCCCTTTGCATCCAGCCGCAGGCCGGACAACCCGCCAAAACCGCGAAACTTCGATGTCAGAATCAGCCCGCTGCGATATTCCAGCGAACCGAACCGCACATGCGAGCGGTCGCGGGTGTCGAACGACGGCAGCGGCCTTGCGTTGACTTCGATCGAGACCGGCGCGGTGACCGAGAATTCGTCTGTTGTGGCTTGCTTGGGCGGCGCTTGAACTGCCGTTTGCGCCAGCGCGAAGCCGGGCGCCGCGATCGCCGAAAGCCCCGCCGCCGAATATTTCAGGAAGCGGCGGCGGCTTGTCAGAGAGCGCATACGCTCACGAGTGCAGGCGGCGCGGCCGGCGGTTCGTGGTCGGCGCGGCGCCACTGGTCTCGCTGAACAATTCGGCGAGCTTTTCGGTGATGGCGCCACCGAGTTCCTCGGCGTCGACGATGGTGACGGCGCGGCGATAGTAGCGCGTGACGTCGTGACCGATGCCGATCGCGATCAGTTCGACCGGCGAACGGGTCTCGATCTCCTCGATGATATGGCGCAGATGGCGCTCGAGGTAGTTGCCGGGGTTGACCGACAGCGTGGAATCGTCGACCGGCGCGCCGTCCGAAATCATCATCAGGATCTTGCGCTGCTCGGACCGACCGAGCAGGCGCTTGTGCGCCCAGTCCAGCGCCTCGCCGTCGATGTTTTCCTTCAGCAGCCCCTCGCGCATCATCAAGCCCAAGTTTTTCCGCGCGCGGCGCCACGGCGCGTCGGCGGACTTGTAGATGATGTGGCGCAGATCGTTCAGGCGTCCGGGATTGGCCGGCTTGCCGGCGGCGAGCCACGCCTCGCGCGACTGCCCGCCCTTCCAGGCGCGCGTCGTGAAGCCCAAAATCTCGACCTTGACGCCGCAACGCTCAAGCGTGCGCGCCAGAATGTCCGCACAGGTCGCCGCCACCGTGATCGGGCGGCCGCGCATCGAACCGGAGTTATCGAGCAGCAGCGTAACGACCGTGTCGCGGAAGGTCGCTTCCTTTTCATGCATGAAGGACAGCGGATGATAGGGATCGGTGACCACGCGCGACAGCCGCGCCGGATCCAGAATGCCTTCCTCGAGATCGAATTCCCAGGCGCGGTTCTGCTGCGCCATCAGGCGGCGCTGCAGCCGGTTCGCCAGCCGCGCCACGATTCCCTGCAGATGCGCGAGCTGCTTGTCGAGATAGGAACGCAGCCGTTCCAGTTCGTCATGGTCGCAGAGATCTTCGGCTGCGATCACCTCGTCGAATTTTGGCGCAAAAGCGTGATATTCCGGCCCGCGCGGCTCGTTGGCGCCGCGCGAATTCGGCCGCGTCGCCTCGCCCGGCGTTTCGTCGTCACCGAGTTCGCCGTCGTCGAAGGTGTCGCTGGTGGAGGCCTGCGCGCTCTCCATCGCGCTTTCCGACATCTCGTCGGTGGAAGCCTGCGCCTGATCGGCACTCATTTCTTGCGCGGCGTCGGAGTCGGGCGAACCGTCGGCGCCGGACTGATCGTTCTCGCCGTCCTGATTTTCGTCGTTGTTCTCGTCGTCATCGGCGTCGGCGTTGCGATCGTCGCCGAGATCGAGTGCCGACAACAGATCATGCACCAGATCGCCGAATTTGGCCTGGTCCTCGGTGACACGGCTCAACTGGTCGAGCCGCGTGCCGATCTTGTCTTCCAGCGCCGGCCGCCAGAGATCGACCATCTTCTTGGCCGCCGCGGGCGGCGCCATCCCGGTGAGCCGCTCGCGCACCAGCATCGCCAGCGCATCCGACAGCGGCGCGTCAGCGCGATCGGTGATCTCGTCGTACTTGCCGCGATGAAAGTGATCGTCGAGCATCGCGGTGAGATTTTTCGCGACGCCCGCCATCCGCCGCGAGCCGATGGCTTCGACACGGGCCTGCTCGACCGCTTCGAACACGCCGCGCGCCTGCGGATTGCCGGGCATCAGCTTGCGGTGAACCTTTGGATCGTGACAGGCCAGTTTCAGCGCGATCGAGTCGGCATGGCCGCGCACGATCGCCGCATCGCGCTTGGTCATCTTGCGCGCCGGTTCGGGGAGCCGCGCCTTGCCGGGCGCGAGGCCCGGACGTTCGGCCGCGAACGACACTTCCAGCTCCGGCGCCTTGGCGATCGCGCGCAGGCACGAGGTCACCGCGCGCTTGAACGGCTCGGTCGGCGCTTCCTTGGATCCGGTGCGGAATTTGGAGTTCGACGTCGTCATCCTGGCCCTATTCCCGTCGTCCCTGCGAAAGCAGGGACCCATAACCACCGGCGGTCATCGTCTCCCGAACCCTAACACCGTTGTCCAACTGAGGCGTCACGGAGTATGGGTCCCCGCGTTCGCGGGGACGACAATACAATTACGAGAGTGCGACGTTGACGGAGGACTCCGCCAGTTCCTGATTGAAACAGCGCTGGTAGAATTCAGCCACCAGCGGCCGCTCGAGTTCGTCGCACTTGTTGAGGAAGGTGACGCGGAACGCAAAGCCTATGTCGGAGAAGATATCGGCGTTTTCGGCCCAGGTGATTACGGTACGCGGGCTCATCACGGTCGACAGGTCGCCGTTGGCGAATGCGTTTCGGGTCAGGTCTGCGAGCCGCACCATCTTGTTGACGATGTCGCGGCCTTCGGTGTTGCGATAATGCTTGGCCTTCGCCAGCACGATTTCGACTTCCTCGTCATGCGCCAGATAGTTCAGCGTGGTGACGATCGACCAGCGGTCCATCTGGCCCTGGTTGATCTGCTGGGTGCCGTGATAGAGGCCCGAGGTATCGCCGAGGCCGACCGTGTTGGCGGTCGAGAACATGCGGAACGCCGGATGCGGCTTGATCACCTTGTTCTGGTCGAGCAGGGTCAGGCGGCCGGAGACTTCCAGCACGCGCTGGATCACGAACATCACGTCGGGACGGCCGGCGTCGTATTCGTCGAACACCAAAGCGATGTTGTGCTGCAGCGCCCAGGGCAGGATGCCGTCTCGAAATTCCGTAACCTGCTTGCCGTCGCGCACGACAATGGAGTCCTTGCCGACCAGATCGATACGGCTGATGTGGCTGTCGAGGTTGACGCGCACGCAGGGCCAGTTGAGCCTTGCCGCGACCTGTTCGATATGGGTCGACTTACCGGTACCGTGATAGCCGGTGACCATCACGCGGCGGTTGTGCGCGAAGCCGGCGAGAATGGCGAGCGTGGTGGCGCGATCGAAGCGATAGTCCGAATCGACCTCCGGCACGTGGGGGTCGACTTCGGTATAGGCCGGCACTTCGAGATCCGAGTCGATTCCGAACACCTGCCGGACCGACACCTTCATATCGGGCAATCCGACGGGCTCCTGAACTTTGGTCATGGCGGCGGTCGTCATCAATCCTCCGAGGTCCCGGGCTTTTCCCGAAACCAGATTTGCTGAATGGCTGCGGATGGGGTTCTTGCGTGAACCTAGCAGAGAGCAAGGGCCGGCAGAAGCCCGCCGCGCAATCAAAGTTCCGTTGTTTTATCATTGAGATAGGTGATGTGTCAGGTTTTTGGAGGGCAGCCCTGCGAATCACGCCGCACTTTCGCCACTCCGGCCCCTGCCGGGTTGAATCTTGGGCGTCCCAAGGCACTTTCAACCCCGGTCCGGAGTTGTTAGCTCTGGAACTCAACTGGGCCCCCACCGAAACAGGAACTTTGTGACTTCATTCCTTGATCCCTTGATCGCGTTCGTTTCGGCGCATGCGTGGCTGGCCTATCTGACGCTGTTCCTGGCGGCCCTGCTCGAAGCAGTGCCCGTCATCGGCGCGCTGGTGCCGGGCTCGACCATCATTCTGGCGTTGAGCGCCCTGGTGCCCGGCGGCGAACTGAACCTGTGGGGCGTGCTGGCGTCGGCTATCACAGGCGCGCTGATCGGCGACGGCTCCGCCTTCATGGCCGGGCACCGTTCGCAACGCGAAATCCTCAGCGCCTGGCCGCTGTCCAATTATCCCCGCGTGGTGGCGCAGAGCGAGACGTTCTTCAATCGCTGGGGCGCGCTGGCGGTGTTCTTTGCCCGTTTCGTGCCGCCGATCCGCGCCTTCGTGCCGATCACGGCCGGCGCGCTCGGGATGCCGCCGCTGCGGTTTTACGGCGTCAACATTCCCGCGATCCTGGTCTGGGCGCTGGCCCATGTGTTGCCGGGTGTGCTGGCGATCTCGCTGCTGCACGAATATGGCGGGCTGCCGCATCACGGGCATGTCGGCAAACATCTGTGGATGTGGGCCGTGGCGGGCGGCGCGCTGGTCGTGGCGTTCGGCATCTGGACGCTGCGCCGCCGGAACGGCGGCGGCGTGATCGAACCGGCCAAAAAGTAATCTGGAAAATTATCAGGCGGCACCCCGCCCCGGCGCAGGGCCGATATAGCGGGCGCGGGGCCTGATCAACCTGCCGTGCTGCAATTGCTCGCAGGCATGCGCGATCCAGCCGACCGTGCGCGCCATCGAAAACAGCACCAGTTCATGGCCGGGCGGCAGGCCCAGCGTATGGATCAGCACCGCGAGCGCGTAGTCGATATTGACGAATTCGCCGGTCGCTTCCGCGATCCGCTCCGGGATCTCGTGGGTGAACTTGCGGTCCGCGCCTGCACGCGCCAGCGCCTCCAGCAGCGCGTGCGCTCGGGGATCGCCATGCTTGTAGACGCCGTGGCCAAAGCCCGCAAAACGCTCGCCGAGCGCAACGCGCTCGCGGATCACGGGCGCGACCTCGCTCGCTGCCAGCGTCTTCAGCAATTGCGCCGCCAGCACGCCGGCGCCGCCATGCTTGGGGCCTTTCAGCGCCACGAGGCCGGCAATGACGGAGTCGAAGAGGTTCAGGCCGGTCGATGCCGCGCAGCGCACGGTAAAGGTCGATGCGTTGAGTTCATGATCAGCCAGCAGCACAAGCGCGCGGCGGATCAGGTCCGCGGCGTGCTTGTGATCCGGCGCCCAGACACGCGCGATCTGCATATGCAGCGGTTTGGGCGATGATTTCGCGTTCAGCATGGTCGCAACCACGAGGCGCATGATGCGGCCGCCGACCAGCGCGCGGCCTTCGGGCGCGCGAGTAAAGGCGCGCGGATCGGCGGCCGCCGCAAGCGCCAGCACCGCAATGGCGCGATCGATCGCATTGGCCCCGCGCGTGGCTTCCGCTACCGCGCGCATTTCGTCGGAAAAGACTGGGCAGTTGTCCTGTTCGAACGGATCGGCGCCGGTGACATCCCACAGCAGCGTCGCGGTGTGTTCGAGCGTGTCGCGCTCGGCGAGGTCGACGCAGTTGACGCCGCGATAGATCGGGCCGTCCTCGGTGATGGTCGCGACCGATGAATCCAGCACCGGCAGGTCGGCATCGAAACTGCGCAACCCCCGCGGCTCCGGCGATGGCGTGCGCCGCTCCTTCAGGGTGCGGACGTCTTCGGCGCGGTAGCGGTGGCTACGCGAATCCTGCGACGGCTCGGAGCGGATCAGCCCGCGGCTGACATAGGCGTAGAGCGTCGCCTGCGAAATCGCGAGTTCGGCGGAGGCCTCACGGGCCGAGAGGTAAAGGCCGGCGGATTTTTTCATATTGATTTACATAATCAAGATTGATCAATTTGTCGAGGGAGATGACCTTTGCCTTTGGAACCCCAACGGAGACCAGCTAATGAACATCCAGCTTTCAAAGACCCCGATCGGCCTCGATGGCGTCCCCGCCGCCGAAACCGTGCTCAGCCATGTCGATGGCGAGCGCGGCGAACTGATCATTGCCGGCGAGCGCGTCGGCGACCTCGCCCGCAAGACCGGTTTCGAGGGCGTCACCGCCCGACTGTGGAGCGGCGGCACCGGACAAGCCGATCGGCGAGGCCGCGGTGCGCGCTGCATTGGGCGCGGGACGCGAACGCGCCTTCGCGCGGCTGCCGCATCTGCTCGGCATTACGCGCGGGCCTGTCTGTTGTCGATGGCTTTCGCGCGGCGATCGCCGGCCTGCGCGCGGAGGCAGGCCTGGCGCACGAGGCCACCATCGTCGGCGCGTTTCCGGTGATCGCGGGCGCGCTGGTGCAACGCTCAAAAGGCAACGACCCGATCGCGCCCAATCCCGACGTCAGCCATGCCGCCGACACGCTGTCGATGATGCTGGGCCGCAAGCCCGACGCGCGCGAAGTGGCGGCGCTCGACGCCTACTTCGTGACGGTGTGCGATCACGGCATGAACGCATCGACCTTCACGACACGCGTCGTGGCCTCGACGCAGGCCGATCTGTTTGCAGCGGTCACCGGCGGCTATTGCGCGCTGACCGGACCACTGCATGGCGGCGCGCCGGAGCCGGTGCTGGAGATGCTCGACGCGATCGGCTCGCGCGAGCGGATCCAGCCCTGGGTCGACAGCGCGCTGGCGCGCGGCGAGCGCCTGATGGGATTCGGCCACCGCGTCTATCGCGTGCGCGATCCGCGCGCCGACGTGCTGAAGGACGCGATCGAGCGGCTCGCCGGCGGCGGCACCGATTTGCCGTTCGCGGGCGAGGTCGAGGCCTATATCCGCGGCGCGCTGCGGCGGAAAAATCCGGAACGTCCGCTCGACACCAATGTGGAGTTCTTCACCGCGATCCTGCTCGACGCGCTGAAAATCCCGCGGCAGGCGTTTACGCCTATTTTTGCAGTGGCCCGCGCCGCGGGCTGGACCGCGCATGCCCGCGAGCAGCAGCGCGGCGGGCGGCTGATCCGGCCGAGTTCGGCGTATATCGGGCCGATGCCGGGGTGAGAGGCGTTAACATACGGGGTTAAAGCGACAGCGGTAAAACATCTCCGCTGTCGTCCCTGCGAAAGCAGGGACCCATAACCACAGGTGTTCGCGGGTGAAAGGAAGTCGTCGACCAGCCGTTTCAAATCGATAGGCCGCGGCGTATGGGTCCCCGCGTTCGCGGGGACGACGATAGATTTTCGCTAGCCGCTACGCGCCGCGCACGACCGTCTTCAGATAATTATACGCCTTGATGATCTCGATCAGGCGATCCTCGGTGGAGCGGTCGCCGCCATTGGCGTCGGGATGGTGCTGCTTGACCAGCGCCTTGTACTTCGCCTTGACCTCTTCCAGCGTCGCTTCGACGGAAAGACCCATCACCTGCAGCGCCTTGCGCTCGGCGTTCATGATCTTGCGGGTTTCGACCTTGGCCTCGCCGCCCGGACCGGGCCGCCAGCGGCCACGGCCGTTGAGCTCGGAGAACATGCTGAACGGATCGGAGGCGCTGTCGATTTCCTCGGCGGCGAGCTTGCCCTTCTTGCCGGCGGTGTTGGCGCCCATCTTCCAGGTCGGGCGATGGCCGGTCAGCGCATCCTTCTGGTAGCGCGCGACGGCGTCGGCATTCATGCCCTGGAAGAAATTGTAGTTCTGATTGTATTCGCGGACGTGATTGAGACAGAAGTGGAAATACTCGCGCGAGTTCTCCCGGCCCTTGGGGGCGCGGTGCGGGCCCTTGTTCGGGCAGCCCGCCCACTCGCACATGGCGGCTTCCTCGCGCGCCTGCGCCTGCTGCTTCGCACTCACCTTGTTGGGCTTGATGCGAATGGAGTCGAAGAATTTGGATGAATCAATCGGCATGGCTGACTTTGACTACGCAATGCCCAAGGCTTCAAGTCTTGACATTGCGAATACCTCTCTCTCGATATCCCATTGACGGAAAGCGGCCAGGTACGTATCTGCCGCTATCATGAGCACCAGGGACGCTATCATAAACAAGTTGCGTGAAGCTTTCGTGCCCGAAAGCCTCGACGTTAGCGGACGAATCACATCTGCATGAGGGCCATGCCGGCCACAGGCCGGGCGGCGAGACGCATTTCAGGGTCTATATCGTGTCTCCGGCCTTCGAAGGGAAGAGCCGGATCGAACGCCACCGCATGGTGAATACGACGCTGGAGGCGGAACTCAGGGGCTCCGTCCACGCTTTGGCGATCAAGGGCGCAGGCGCCCAACGAGAAGCAGGGCTAAAAGCCGCAGCACAGGCGCGCCGGGCCGGCTCCGCGACTGTGATTTTCGCTCAAGATCACGCTGACGCCAGAGCCGTTTTCATCTATCAGTGAAAGCGGCCTGGACGATGGCTGCAGTTCCTACCGTAACAATGCGGGGGTTGGGCTGACCCTGGATGCCGTCGCCGGTCAGTGGGTCGTCCGATGCATGATTGGGTACGCTTCAGATGGGCCGCAGCCGTGATGGCGCTGGTGGCGATCGCCTCCGTCAGGGCAGCGGCGCTGGATATGCCGAGCCCCTTTGTGCAGGAAGTGCTGGTCAAGAGCATTCTGGTGACGCTCAACGACGCCGTCGCCGCGGACAATTTCGCGGTCTTCCACGCCAAGATCTCAAAGCCGTTTCGCGACCAGTTTCCGCCCGAAAAACTCCGGGCCATCTTCAAGGACCTGATCGAGAAGCACGCGGTGTTCGACGCCGTCGTGGCCAGCCCGATCGTTTCCGACGAGGACGCCAAGATCGACGAGCAGGGCGTATTGCGCCTGAAGGGCCATTTCGACACCACGCCCAAGAAGGTGAAATACCAGCTCGGGTTCATTCCATCCGACGGCCAGTGGAAGCTCAGCGGCGTCACCATCGATATCGAATGATCAGAGCGTTTTCGAGCGAAGTGGCCGCCGGTTCGCGTCAAGAAAACGCGTCAAAGCCTAGAACGCCGTCCCCGCCCGCTTCGGCTTCTTCTCCTCGACCTCGGTTTCGCGCGCCACCGGAACGATCTTGAGCGCGGTGATGCGGTTGCGCTCGCGGCGCAGCACGCGGAAGCGGAAACCGTGGAAGGTAAAGCTTTGGCCGCGCTCGGGGATCGAGCGCGCCTCGTGAATGACGAGACCGGCGACCGTCGTCGCCTCTTCGTCGGGCAGGTGCCAGTCCATCGCGCGGTTGAGATCGCGGATCGGTACCGAGCCGTCGACCACGACGGAGCCGTCGGGCTGGACACGGACGCCGGCCACCACCACGTCGTGTTCGTCGGAGATGTCACCGACGATCTCTTCCAGGATGTCTTCCAGCGTCACCATGCCTTCGACTTCGCCATATTCGTCGACGACCAGCGCGAAGTGGGTCTTGCGGCGGCGGAACGCCTTGAGCTGCTCGGCGACCGAACGCATTTCCGGCACGAACCATGGCGGCAGCGCGATGGTGGAGACGTCGATGCTGGCGGTGTCGCCGTCGGAGGCACGGATCGCGCGCAACAGATCCTTGGCGTGCAGCACGCCGATGATGTTTTCCGGCTTGTCGCGCCACAATGGAATGCGTGTGTATTCGGTCGCCAGCACCTCGCGCACCAGTTCTTCCGGCCGGCAGGTCGGCGTTGATCATCACCATTTCGGTGCGGTGAACCATGACGTCGGAAACTTGCAGTTCGCGCAGGTCCAGCAGGCCGCCGAGCATGTCGCGGTCCTGCTTTTCGACCTTGCCCTCGTGGTGGAGCAGGTCGACCGCGCCGCGCAGACGCTCGGTCGGCGACAGGATCGGCTGGTTGGCGCCGATCTTGATGCCCAGCATTTTCATCAGCAGCGACCACGATCGCCTCGATCACCGTCAGTAGCGGACCCAGCACATAGACCACGACCGTCATCGGGCGGGCGACCAGAAGCGATACCCGGTCCGGCGCGTTGATCGCGATCGTCTTCGGCAGCACTTCCGCGAAGATCACGACCAGCACCGTCATCACGCCGGTGGCATAGAGCACGCCGACCTCGCCGAACCACGCGGTGAAGATGCCGGTGGCGAGCGCCGAGGCGCCGATATTGGCGATGTTGTTGCCGAGCAGCAGCGCGCCGATCATGCGCTCGCGCATCGCAAACAGGGCGGACACCACGCCGGCTTCGCGGTTGCCCTGCTTGGACAGCCGCAACATGCTGGCGCGCGAGGCGCCGGTCAGCGCGGTCTCGCTCGCCGAGAAAAAGGCGGAGACCACGAGACAGGCAACGACGATGGAGAAGGTAAACCAGTCCAATTTATTTCATCCGGACAGAGTTAAGCGACAGCGCTCATGCGTTAGCCAGCTTGAGCTTTGGCAAGTTTGACTTGCAGAAAATCACGCACCAATGACGGCTCGACGTCGTTTGCGATCACCGCGCGGCCGACGGCTTCAAGCAGGATGAAGGTCAGCTTGCCGCGCTTGACCTTCTTGTCCTGCGCCATCAGCGCCATCAGCGCGTCGGCATCCGCCAGCCCTTCCTGGGCGAAGCCGGCGATATCCTGCAAGTGGGTCGGCAGACCGACCGAAGCAAGATGGCGCTCGACGCGGGCGGCATCCGCCTCGGAGATCATGCCGAGTTTTGCGGAGAATTCCGCCGCCAGCACCATGCCGACGGAAACGCCCTCGCCGTGGAACAGCCGATCGGAAAAGCCGGTCGCCGCTTCCAGCGCATGGCCGAAAGTGTGGCCGAGATTGAGCAGCGCGCGCTCGCCGGTCTCGCGCTCGTCGCGCGACACGATCGCCGCCTTGGCGCGGCAGGAGGTTGCGATCGCGTGCTCGCGCGCCGCACCGCCGGAAAAGATGTCGGCGTGGTTGGCCTCGAGCCAGGCGAAGAAGGCCTCGTCGCCGAGCACGCCATATTTGGCGACTTCGGCATAGCCGGCGCGGAACTGGCGCGGCGACAGCGTATCGAGCACGGAGGTGTCGGCGATCACCAATACAGGCTGATGAAACGCGCCGAGCAGGTTCTTGCCCTGCGGCGAGTTGATGCCGGTCTTGCCGCCGACGGAGGAATCGACCTGCGCCAGCAGTGAGGTCGGCACCTGCACGAAATCGACGCCGCGGCGCAGGATCGCGGCTGCGAAACCGGCGAGATCGCCGACCACGCCGCCGCCGAGCGCGATGACGAGATCGTTGCGCTCGATCTTTGCCGCGATCAGCGCCTCGCTGACCTTTTCCAGGCCCGAATAACTCTTCGACCCCTCGCCTTCGTCGACGATCACGCGCGAGGTCGGAATGCCGGCAGCCGCCAGCGCGCTTTCGGTTTGCTCCAGCCAGAATTTGGCAACGGTGCGATCGGTGACGATGGCGGTCCGCACGCCCGGCCGAAGTGCGGCGACGCGCGCACCGAGCGACTGCAGCACGTCGCGGCCAATGACGATGTCATAGGCGCGGTCGCCGAGCGCGACGTCGACCGTGATATCGGCGGAATGTTTCAGTGGCGCAGTCATTTAGAGTCGTAACGTTGATCCCGTCCGGGGTTAGCTGAACTGACGCCGCGCCGCACAGCCGGGCACGCAGGGCGTCGATACATTCGTCGACAATGCGATCGTGCGGCACATCGCGCGACCAGATCGTCAGGTCGGCGCTCTGATAGACCGGCTCGCGCGCTTCGAGCAGACGGCGAACGGTCGCAGCCGGGTCCTCGGTCTGCAGCAACGGCCGGTCGGCGCGGCGCTTGACGCGTTTCATGATGATTTCGGCATCCGCCTTGAGCCAGATCGAGACTGCCTTGTCGCGAATGCGGTTGCGGGTCTCCTCGCGCTCGGTAAAGGCGCCGCCGCCGGTGGCAATCACGGCCGGTCCGTTGTCGAGCAGCCGCGCGATCACTCTGGCCTCGCCGTCCCTGAAATACAGCTCGCCATGGGCCGCGAAGATCTCCGGAATCGACATGCTGGCCGCGGCCTCGATTTCGACATCGGCGTCGAAAAACGGCAGTTGCAGGCGCGCCGCCATCCGGCGGCCGATGGTCGATTTGCCGGCCCCCATCATGCCCACCAGCACGACCGAACGCCTTCCCAAGGCGGCCGAGATGTCGGCCTCCTGGGAGGTGCTGGCGGGTACTTGTGCGGCGATCTCGGACATCAAAACTCTGTCATGGGCGGATTTTGGGCGTTCCGGCGCCACCTATACTACCCCCGGTGATGCCGTTGCCAGAGACTCTTGCAAGCAGCCGGGGAACATGTTGGATGATTTCGATGGTTAATTTCGTCGCCTGAGCCCTAAATATGCCTAGTCTGTTCCGCTTTCTGACGGTTGTCGGCGTGATCGCCGGGATGATCTATGGCGCGATCTTCGCGCTGGCCAATTTCGTCAATCCAAAGCCGCGGGAAATGACCGTCACCATCCCCGCAGACAAGTTCCTCAAGAGATAGGCGCTAGGGTCTGACGATGCGGAACCCATCGAAGACCTCCGATGCCAAACTGATCAACCTGTTCCTCGACATGCTCGCGGCGGAACAGGGTGCGGGTAACAACACGCTCGACGCCTATCGCCGCGACCTCACCGATTTTTCCGAGTTTTTGGGCCATGCCGGCCAGAACTTTGCCGGCGCCGAGACCGACGTACTGCGCAACTACCTCGCCGATCTCGACACACGGGGCTTTAAATCCTCCAGCGTGGCGCGCCGGCTGTCGGCGATGCGGCATCTGTATCGCTTCCTGCTCAACGAGCGAATCCGAAGCGACGATCCGGCGGCGATCCTGTCGGGACCGAAACGCGGCCGTGGCCTGCCAAAAGTGCTGTCGATCGGGGATGTCGACCGTATGCTGACACGGGCCAAGGAATTGACGGAGCAGGACACCTCGCCGCAGCAGCGGCTGCGCGCGCTGCGGCTGTATTGCCTGCTGGAAGTGCTCTACGCCACCGGCTTGCGCGTCTCGGAACTGGTGTCGCTGCCGCTGTCAGCCTCGCGCCGCGACGCCCGTATGATCGTGGTGCGCGGCAAGGGCAGCAAGGAACGGCTGGTGCCTCTGAACGAAGCGTCGCGGCAGGCGATGGCCGATTATCTCGCCGCGATGGAAGTGCTGAAGCCCGATAACAAGAAAAGCGCGCCAGCCTCGAAATGGCTGTTTCCCTCGTTCGGCGAGAGCGGTCATCTGACACGGCAGCATTTTGCGCGCGACCTGAAAGAACTGGCGGCGGCCTCAGGTCTGGCGCCGCGGCTGGTCTCACCGCATGTGCTGCGCCACGCCTTTGCCAGCCATCTGCTGCACAATGGCGCCGACCTGCGCATCGTGCAGACGCTACTCGGCCACACCGATATTTCGACCACGCAGATCTATACCCATGTGGTCGAGGAACGGCTGAAGAGCCTGGTCCGCGACCTGCATCCGCTGGCGGAGAAGTAAAATCTATCCGTCGTCCCTGAGAGCGCAGGGATCCATAGTCACCGATATTGATTTGGCGACGGGTTGGAACTTCAGCCTTACTAACTTGAAGGCCTGTGGTTATGGATCCCCGTGCGCGGGGACGACGGATGAAAGACCCAGCCCGCCTTGACTTCCGCGCCGTCTCCCCCGAAAGAGCCGTCTCCCGCCCGCGGCCGTGCTCGGCGTGCGTTTCGCAATCTGGTTTCCCGCCGTCGAAATCCACGCTAAATCATTGAAGATGCGTGCTTTCCGGGGACCATCCGAAACCGCTTCGCGTCCAACCGCGTTGTTCCCTATATTGCTTTGATGCCGGATCAGATGCGCAGCTATCTCGACTTCGAAAAACCCGTCGCCGAACTCGAGGCCAAGGTCGACGAGTTGCGGGCGCTCGCCGCGACCGGCAGCGACATCGGCGATGAGATCGCGCGAATCGAGGAAAAGGCGTCGCAGGCGCTGACCGACCTCTATGCCAGTCTGACGCCGTGGCAGAAGACACTGGTCGCGCGGCATCCGCAGCGGCCACATTTCACCGACTTCGTCAACACGCTGATTACTGAATTCACGCCGATGGCGGGCGACCGCAAGTTCGGCGAGGACGAAGCGCTGATGGGCGGCTTCGGCCGTTTCCGCGGCGAAAGCATCTGCGTCATCGGCCAGGAAAAGGGCGCCACCACCGAAAGCCGCATCAAGCACAATTTCGGCATGGCCCGCCCCGAAGGCTATCGCAAGGCCGTGCGATTGATGGAGATGGCGGATCGTTTCGGCCTGCCCGTGCTGTCGATCGTCGATTCGGCCGGCGCCTATCCCGGCATCGGCGCCGAGGAGCGCGGCCAGGCGGAAGCGATTGCGCGCTCCACCGACGCTTGCCTGTCACTCGGCGTCCCCAATGTCGCGATCGTCACCGGCGAAGGCATGTCCGGCGGCGCCATCGCCATCACCACGGCGAACAAGGTGCTGATGTTCGAACACGCGATCTACAGCGTGATCTCGCCGGAAGCGGCGTCCTCGATCCTGTGGCGCGACGGCACCAAGGCCCAGGAAGCCGCGACCAGCATGAAGATCACGGCCCAGGACATGCTGCGATTCGGTGTCATCGACCAGATCCTGAAGGAGCCCGCCGGCGGCGCCCATCGTGATTCGGCCGCCATGATCGCGGCCACCGGCGACGCCATCGCCCAGGCCTTTGACGACCTTCGCAACTTCGATGCGGCCGGCATCCGCCAGCAGCGGCGGCAGAAATTCCTCGATATCGGCCGGAAGCTCGGGTAGGGACCTTTTGGTTCGACGCGTTTTCTTGACGCGAACCGGGCCCACTTCGCTCGAAAACGCTCTGTTTGTTTGTTTTGACGCGATTTCTTGACGCGAACCGGAGTCCACTTCGCTCGAAAACGCTTTGCCCGCCCCAAAAATCGCCTATTTTTGATCAAATCGTTGATTCTGGCCGCAATTAGGCCCCGAGCCCGGTCTTTAACTCCTGTTTGACCATGCCCGCCGCCGGACCGCCTGACACGGTTGGTTCGGGTTGCGACAAAATGGGTCAAAGGGTAAGATTTTATACATCGGCTTCAGGGCATGACGCTGTAGTTGGGGTGCGAAATTGCCCGATGGGTGTGGAGCTTAGCCTTTGAAATACCGCTCGCTGGTTCGCGCGCTTGTCACGTCGGTTACCCTTGCGGGTACCGGTGTGCTGATGGCCGGCTGCGACAGCGATCAGATTTCGCTCGCCACCAACGCCAAGGCCAACCAGCCGGTCCCGCCAAAACTGATCCAGGCGATGGTCGAGAAGGACATGGACCTGAATTCGCCGGTTCTGGTCCGGCTGTTCAAACAGGAAGCCGAGCTTGAGGTCTGGAAGCAGGATCGCTCCGGCCGCTTCGCGCTGCTGAAGACCTATCCGATCTGCCGCTGGTCGGGCGATCTCGGCCCCAAGGTCCGCGAAGGCGACCGCCAGGCGCCGGAAGGCTTCTATAATATTTCGCCGGCGCAGATGAATCCGCAGTCGGCCTACTATCTCTCCTTCAACACCGGCTATCCGAACGCTTTCGACAAGGCGCTCGGCCGCAGCGGCTCGCAGCTGATGGTGCACGGCGACTGCTCCTCGCGCGGCTGTTACGCGATGACCGACGAGCAGATCGCGGAAATCTATTCGCTCGGTCGCGAGTCGTTCTTCGGCGGCCAGAAATCGTTCCAGTTGCAGGCGTATCCTTTCAAGATGACGCCGATCAACATGGCGAAGCATCGCAACAACCCGAACATGCCGTTCTGGAAAATGATCAAGGAAGGCTACGATCATTTCGAGGTGACGAAGCAGGAGCCGAGGGTCGATTTCTGCGAGAAGAAATATGTGTTCGATGCCATCAAGGCGCCGAACGCCACGCGCGATCCGGTGTTCGACGCTTCGGCCAAATGCCCGGCCTATGCGATCCCCGAGGAAGTCGCCGACGCCGTGCGCGAGAAGCAGGCCACCGATCTCGCCGAGACCGCGAGGCTGATCGCCAAGGGAACGCCGGTTGCACGAATCAACACCGGCATCGACGGCGGCATGAACAAGGTGTTCGCGGCCCGCGTGCCTGAAGGCAATACCGGCCTGTCCGAAGGCGGCGATGGCGAAGGCCTGTCGATGCTGGCGATGTCGCGCGCACCGGGCACCATTCCGTCAACGGTCAATCCGCCCCGTGTGCCGGCGGCTTCGCCGTCCGACAACCTCCTGCGTGGCGCGCCGGAAGAACCGAAGATCGCGGCAGCACCGGCGCCGACAGCGGGTCCGACGCGCGTCGCCAATGCGGCGCCAACCGCGCAAAATGACGGGTTCTTCTCCAGCCTCGCCCGCAAGGTCGGCATCGGCGGCAGCGCGGACGCGACCGCCAGCACGACAAGCGCGCCGCCGCCCGCGAAGCCAAAGGTGATCGAGGCCAAGCGGACCGAAGCGCCGCCGCGCCCCGAGGCAGCGATGCCGAAACCCGCCGCTCCGAAAGCGGTCGCCGCCAAACCGGCGCTGAAGCCGTCGGTCTCTGACGCTCCTCCAGCACATGCCGCCGCACCCGCGCCGAGCCAAGTGGCTGGATCAGCGCCGATCGTGTCGTCGAATTCGTTCGACAGCCGTTTTGGGGCGGTGAAGTAAGCGGCTCACTGTGCTTGTGAGAACGATCCAGCATGACGCTTCAAATTGATCAGCCAGCGCTCGGTATCAGCTACGCTTCGGTATTTGAGAGAGCCTTGCTCGCCGCATCGGCCGCAAAGGTCATGAGCGCGATGTCCCAATCCGATTCCGATTTGGGCTCCCGGAAGGCCAGAACAAACGTGCCGCGTGGCCTGCCGTCGACATAGATCGGTCGAGACTGAATAGCTCTCAGCCCATGGTCCAGACAGACCCGGCGCCAGCGCGGATCGAACAGACTGTCAGTCTCAATGTCCGGGCACGTGATCGGTTTCCCGACGGAGATGGCCTTCACGCAAGAGCCGAAGTCGGCGGGCTCCAGCGGCACATGGGTTATCGCAGCCGAAAACGAATAAGGGAGCGTGGGAAACAAAGCCCGCTCAATATGGCTGAAGCCGGTGTTGCTGATGGTCACACCGGCGACCGACCCGGGCGCCAATCCTTCAACTTTCGAACAGAGCTTGCCCAAGGCATCGATGTCCAGCATCCGAAAATCCTATGTTGAAGGCTGAACCGGCGTCAATCCTTGCAACGCGATCGACGAGCGCAGGACCAAGGATGTCAAAGCCGGCAAAAGCCAACGGCAAATTGACAGGGTTGCTGCCCTATAGCTCCGGCGAGTCCTGCCGCTTCGCTCCCAGGCTACGGCGGACAAATCGCTTTGCCCGCCTTGCGCTTTGAGAAAGCGTCTGCTCAGCCGTAGCGGCCGTGGCAATGCTTGTACTTCTTGCCGGACTCGCAGGGGCAATCCTCGTTGCGGCCGACCTTGCCCCAGCTTGCGGGGTTTTTCGGATCGCGGTCGGCGGCTGCCGTTGCCGGCACCAGCGAGGCGCCGGCGAACGCCATTTCGTCTTCGCCGGTGTTGGGATCGAGCTTGTGCACTTCCATCGGCGGCAAGGCCGGCTGCTGCTCTTCCGGCGGCACGATCTCGACGCGCATCAACTGCGCCGTCACCGCTTCGCGCAAATGCGCGATCATCGCCTCGAACAGGCTGAACGCTTCCGACTTGTATTCCTGCAATGGATCGCGCTGGCCGTAGCCGCGCAGGCCGATCACCTGGCGCAGATGGTCGAGCATGATCAAATGCTCGCGCCAGAGATGGTCGAGCGTCTGCAGCAGAATGGTCTTCTCGACGTAACGCATCACGTCGGGGCCCCATTGCGCGACCTTGGCCGCCATGTGCTCGTCGACATGCTTGTCGATGCGCGACAGCAATTCCTCGTCGGCGATGCCTTCTTCCTTGGCCCACGCATCGACCGGCAGATCGACGTCGAGCACGCGCTTCAATTCGTCCTTCAACCCGGCGACATCCCACTGCTCGGCATAGGCATGTTCGGGCACGTGCTTGGCGACGACGTCATCGACGAAGGCATGGCGCATGTCGGCGATGGTCTCGGCGACGCTGTCGTCCTTCATCAGGTCGACGCGCTGGTCGAAGATCACCTTGCGCTGGTCGTTCTGGACGTTGTCGAACTTGAGCAGGTTCTTGCGGATATCGAAGTTGCGGGCCTCGACCTTCTGCTGCGCCTTTTCCAGCGCCTTGTTGATCCAGGGATGAATGATGGCCTCGCCCTCTTTCAGGCCAAGCCGGGTCAGCATGCTGTCGAGCCGGTCGGACCCGAAGATCCGCATCAGATCGTCTTCCAGCGACAGGAAGAACTTTGAGCGGCCGGGATCGCCCTGACGGCCGGAGCGGCCGCGCAGCTGGTTGTCGATGCGGCGGGATTCATGCCGTTCCGAGCCGATGATGTAGAGGCCGCCCGGCTTCGTGATGGTCTTCGCAGGTTTGCCGCCCTTGGCGGGCTCGATTTCGACTTCGTCTTCGGCCTTCAGCACGATCTCGCGAAAACGCTCGACGTCGGCCTTGATAGCCTCGATCTTCTTGGCCTTCTCGGCCTCGTCGGTGATGTCAGCGGTCTCGTGCAGGATCCGCATTTCGAGCGAACCGCCGAGCTTGATATCGGTACCGCGGCCGGCCATGTTGGTCGCGATCGTGATCGCGCCGGGGACGCCGGCTTCGGCGACGATATAGGCTTCCTGCTCGTGGAAGCGCGCGTTCAGCACCGCGAACAGCTTTGCCGGCTTGCCCGCGCGCGCGGCGGCGTAAAGCTTGTCCATCGAATTTTCGCTACCGAAATCGATCTGCTTGTAGCCGTGCTGCTTGAGGTAGTCGGCGATCACTTCCGACTTCTCGATCGAAGCGGTGCCGACCAGCACCGGCTGCAGCCGCGCATTGGCGCGTTCGATCTCGGCCAGGATCGCGGCGTATTTCTCGTTCTGGGTACGGTAGACCTCGTCGTCCTCATCGAGGCGCGCGATGTTCACGTTGGTCGGGATCTCCACGACCTCGAGCTTGTAGATGTCGAACAGTTCGTCGGCTTCGGTCAGCGCCGTGCCGGTCATGCCGGCGAGCTTGGCGTACATCCGAAAATAGTTCTGGAAGGTGATCGAGGCCAGCGTCTGGTTTTCCGGCTGGACCTGGACGTGCTCCTTGGCTTCCAGCGCCTGGTGCAGGCCCTCGGAATAGCGGCGGCCCTGCATCATGCGGCCGGTGAACTCGTCGATGATGACGACTTCGTCGTCGCGGACGATGTAGTCCTTGTCGCGATTGAACAGCGAGTGAGCGCGCAGCGCCTGGTTGATGTGATGCACGACCGAGACGTTCTCGACGTCGTAGAGCGACTCGCCCTTGAGCTGGCCGGCGTCGCGCAGCAGCGTTTCGATCTTCTCCATGCCGGCTTCGGTCAGCGTCACCGTGCGCTGCTTCTCGTCGACGTCGTAATCGGTCTTGTCGAGCTTGGGCAGGAAGGTGTCGATGGTGTTGTAGAATTCCGAACGGTCGTCGAGCGGGCCGGAAATGATCAGCGGCGTGCGCGCCTCGTCGATCAGGATCGAGTCGACTTCGTCGACGATGGCATAGAAGTGCTCGCGCTGGACCATGTCCTCGAGCCGGTACTTCATGTTGTCGCGCAGATAGTCGAAGCCGTATTCGTTGTTGGTGCCGTAGGTGATGTCGCAGGCATAGGAATTCTTGCGCTCGGCATCGTCGAGGCCGTGGACGATCACGCCGGTGGTCATGCCGAGGAAGCCGTAGATCTGCCCCATCCATTCGGAGTCGCGCTTGGCGAGGTAGTCGTTGACGGTGACGACGTGGACGCCCTTGCCGGCGAGCGCGTTGAGATAGACCGCCAGCGTCGCTACCAGCGTCTTGCCTTCGCCGGTCTTCATCTCGGCGATGTCGCCTTCATGCAGCACCATGCCGCCGATCAGCTGGACGTCGAAATGGCGCTGGCCGAGGGTGCGCTTGGCAGCCTCGCGCACCGTGGCGAAGGCCGGCACCAGGATGTCGTCGAGCGTGGTCTTGCCGTCGGCGAGCTGGGCGCGGAACTCGGCGGTGCGGGCCTTCAGCGCCTCGTCCGAGAGTGCTGCGACCTCGGGCTCAAGCGCGTTGATGGCGTTGACGCGGGACTGATATCCCTTCACCCGCCGGTCGTTGGCGGAGCCGAAAAACTTGCGGGCGAGCGCGCCGATCATGCCAATTCCTGCCTTTGCCGTTACTTGCGTTGCGCCGTGACGTGGTCCACCAGATTGCCTATCAACTCACCGTGACGCATCGCGACGAACTCCCCGGTCGAGGGGGTCATCCGCCTAGTGAGTGGGAATTAAGCAACCCAAGGTTCAACGGCAAAAACCACAGCAAAATAAGCTTAATACCGTTGATAGGTTCCGGCACAGATATGGCCGGGCCGGGGGGTTGTCAACGTGGCCCAGATGTCAAGTAATTCATCATTTTGACAGACTTTTCGCGTTGCCAAGCCCCTGTGATTGGGCGAGTGTCCCGCCGCCTTTGGCGTTCCCCACCTTCAAGACAAGGATTTTGCATGACCTTCCCGTTCCCGGAAACGAAAACCGGCCTGCGCTTCGGCTTGGCCTGCTCGTTGGCCTCCTTGGCCGTGACCGGCTGCCTGGCTGCGATTTTGGCGGCCGGCCCGGTCCGCGCCGACGACAATCCGGTACTCGCCAAGGTCAACGGCCAGGAAATCCGCCAGAGCGACGTGGCGCTTGCCGAAGAGGAGCTCGGCCCCAGCCTGGCGCAGATGGACCCGGCCACCAAGAAGGACAACGTGCTGTCTTTCCTGATCGACCTGAGGATCGTCGCCAAGGCCGCCGAGGACAAGAAGGTCGAGAATTCCGACGACTTCAAAAAGCGGATGGCGTTCACCCGCAGCCGCCTCCTGATGGACAGCCTGCTGGCCACCGAAGGCAAGGCAGCGACCACCGACGACGCCATGAAGAAGGTCTACGAGGAAGCCTCCAAGCAGATCACCGGCGAGCAGGAAGTCCACGCCCGCCACATCCTGGTCGAGACCGAGGACGAGGCCAAGGCGATCAAGGCCGAGCTGGACAAGGGCGGCGATTTCGCCGAGCTGGCGAAGAAGAAGTCCAAGGATCCCGGCGCGTCCGATGGCGGCGACCTCGGCTTCTTCACCAAGGAGCAGATGGTGCCGGAATTCTCCGCGGTCGCCTTCACGCTCGAGCCCGGCAAGATCTCCGATCCGGTCAAGTCACAGTTCGGCTGGCACATCATCAAGGTCGAGGAAAAGCGCGCCCGCAAGGCGCCGGACTTCGAGCAGGTCAAGGCCCAGATCGAGACCTACGTGACCCGCAAGGCCCAGGCCGAATACGTCGGCAAGCTGCGCGAGGCCGCCAAGATCGAGCGTATGGACAAGCCGGCCGAGGCCGCCGCGAAGCCGGACGCCGCCAAGCCGGCCGACCCGGTCAAGCCCGCGGATTCCAAGATGGCGCCGGCGAAGAAGTAAAAATTCGCTGTCACTTCTTCGAGACCAATAGTATTTACCATCGTTATGGCCGGGCCAAAGTGCCCGGCCGTTCTACGTCTGGGGATACCGTCGACCGGCCCTGAGAACGTGGAAGGCCGGCGAAAATCCGGACCTGACGATTGAGCCGGTCGAAGAAGGTGCTCGCATGTCCACCACCGTCTCTCCCCTCGCCCCGACCGATGTCCCCGATATGCCCGCGATCGCGGGCGTCAGGCTCGCCACCGCGGCCGCCGGCATCCGCTACAAGGGCCGCACCGACGTGCTGCTGGCCGTCATGGACAAGGGCACGACCGTTGCGGGCGTTTTCACCAAGTCAAAGTGCCCGTCCGCGCCGGTGGAATGGTGCCGCGCCAAGCTTTCAAAAGGCGGCTCTTCTAAGGGAGGATCTGCGCGCGCGCTGGTGGTGAATTCCGGCAATGCCAACGCCTTCACCGGCAAGACCGGGCGGCAGGCGACGACGCTGACGGCCTCGATCGCCTCGAAGGCGGTCGGCTGCAGCGTCAACGAGGTGTTCCTCGCCTCCACCGGAGTGATCGGTGAGCCACTCGACGCCACCAAGTTCGACGGCGTGCTGGCGACGCTCGCTGAAAGCGCCGCGCCGGATGACTGGATGAACGCCGCGAAAGCGATCATGACCACCGACACTTTTCCGAAGGTCGCGACGGCAACCGTCAAGCTCGGCAAGGCCAAGGTCACCATCAACGGCATGGCCAAGGGCGCCGGCATGATTGCGCCTGATATGGCCACCATGCTGTCGTTCGTGTTCACCGACGCGCCGCTATCGGCAGCGGTGCTGCAATCGCTGCTCAAGAGCGGCGTCGAAGATACTTTTAACGCCGTCACGATCGACAGCGACACCTCGACTTCGGATACGCTACTCGCCTTCGCCACCGGTGCCGCCGCGGCAAACGGCGCGCCAAAAATTACGCGCGCCAGCGATCCCAGGCTCAAGGCATTTACAAAAGCGTTCCGCGAAATCCTCGCCGATCTGTCCGAGCAGGTGGCGCGCGACGGCGAAGGCGCCCGCAAGCTGGTCGAGATCGTCGTCGACGGCGCCACCACGAAAAACTCGGCGCGCAAAATCGCGATGTCCGTAGCAAACTCGCCGCTGGTGAAAACCGCGATCGCCGGCGAGGACGCCAATTGGGGCCGCGTGGTGATGGCGATCGGCAAGGCCGGCGAGCCCGCCAATCGCGACAAGATTTCAATTTCGTTCAACGGCATCCGCGTCGCCAAAAGCGGCGCGCGCGATCCATCCTATAACGAGGCTGACGTCTCCGAGGTCATGAAGAACCCGAAGATCCAGATCAAGATCACGCTCGGGCTCGGCAAAGGCCGCGACCGCGTGCTGACCTGCGATCTCACCAAGGAGTATGTCGCGATCAACGGCGATTACCGGTCGTGAATATTTCAAAGCCAGAGCGTTTTCGAGAGGCGACCGCGCATGGCTGAGATCAAACTCATCCTCGTGGTCGCCTGCGCGCTGGTCGATGCCGACAAACGGGTGCTGATCGCGCAACGTCCGGAAGGCAAGGCGCTGGCGGGCCTGTGGGAATTCCCTGGCGGCAAGCTTGATCCTGGCGAGCGGCCGGAACAGGCCCTGATCCGCGAACTGCGCGAAGAAATCGGCATCGACGTCGCCGAGCCATGCCTGGCACCGCTGACCTTTGCCAGCCATGCCTATGAAACGTTTCATCTGCTGATGCCGCTCTACATCTGCCGGCGCTGGGAAGGCATCGTAACCGCACGCGAAGGCCAGCAACTGGCATGGGTCCGCGCCAACAAACTGCGCGACTACCCGATGCCGCCGGCGGACATTCCACTGATCCCGCATTTGATCGATTTGTTGATGTAAGGCGTTTTGGGGGCCTCATCCTGGGGCGCATGGGGGGCAAAAGCAAAAAACGCGAAAACAACCCCATGCAAAGTAGAAATAGTACGCGAAAAGGCTCCCCGGCGGCGTGCCTCAAATCTGATCCAGCACTTGATCGATCTGGCGATGGCGGTGGGAGATCGCCGTCACCCTGAGGTGCCGGAGCGCAGCGGAGGCCTCGAAGGGCGGCGGCGCCACGGAGCCAGCAATCATCCTTCGAGGCTCGCTCCGCTCGCACCTCAGGATGACGGCCCACCGTACGGATGGCTCTACTTCCCTGCCTTCTTCACCGCCGCCTCCAGGCTCGCCTTCGCCGATCCCGGGCGCAGCGGCTTTGGCTGGCTTTCATGCGGCGCCCATCCGGACAGCCAGATGATGTCGAACGTCGCGCGGATGCGCCCGTCCGGATCGGCAAAACGTTCGGCATAAATCTGCGCCATCCGCAGCATGGTGGCGCGGCGGGTCGGTATCCGCCGCCGCTCGACCAGAATATTGGTCGCGCCCATCCGCCTGAGATCGGCCATCAGCGCGAACGCAGAGTCATAGCGCACCACGACGCGGTCGACATCGGTCACCGGCAGCGCCAGCCCTGCGCGCTGCAGCAGGGCGCCGATATCGCGCAGGTCGGCGAATGGTGCAACGCGCGGCGACACCCCGCCTTCGCACTCGGCTTCCGCGGCTGCAAAGGATTGCCGCAACTCGGTCAGCGTATCGCCGCCGATCATCGCCGCCAGCAACAATCCATCGGGTTTCAGCGCGCGGCGGATCTGCGCCAGTACGCCGGGCAGATCATTCGCAAACTGAAGCGCGAGCGCGGAGATCGCGAGATCGAGCGACTCCGGTTCGAGCGGCAGGGTTTCCGATTCATCGAAATCGATGCGGGTGATCGATTGGAAACGATCAATCAATGGTTTGCGCAGCAACTCTTCCGGCGGCCAGATTTCCGCCACATCGGAAAATCCCCGCGTCACGGCTTGCAGCCGATCCGCCATATCTTCGACGACGCGATCGAGCAGGAACGTCGCCGGCCCGTTGCGACGCGCGCGTTGCTGCCGCGCCTGCAACAAGGCGCGGTCGAACAGGACAGGCGCTGAGGTCGGGTTCTGAGCCATGCCGGTTGGTACGCTTGCCGACCCGTCTCTGGCAATCCGGTGCTTGAGAACGCTATCCCGCGCCCGAGCGCGGGGCCGGCGCCGGACTGAGCGGAGCACCGTCGACCGAAACAGGGCCGAAAGGTTTAGGCAACGACAGCTGCGGAGGCGGCGTCATTTTTCGCTGCGTCAGGACGACCCGAGCGCGAGGTTTTGGATGCGGGATGCTGGAAGTCGTCAATGGCGCCATCGAACCCTGCAGAGCGTCCACCTGCGTCGCCAGCGAAGCGAGTTGACGGGATATTCTTTTCAGATCTGCCTGCTGGTTTGCGGAGCTCTGCGTGAGCGACACCAACGCAGAAGCGTTTTGCTGCTCCGACGACTGGATATCCTTCTGCGACAACTGAATATCCCTCAGTGCCGCACTGACGATCGGATCCGGTATCCGGACCGAGGCCGTCTCATGTGACGGCGCGGTGAAGCGACTGAAATTCGGCAACGAGAAGCTGAAATTGAGGACGCTGAAACTCGGCAAAGAGGGGCGATTGAAACTTGGCAGGGAGAAGTGGAAATTCGGCAAGGCATTGGCGGTGGCAGCACCAATGATGGCCAAGGCGGCCAACGACACCGCTATCGCTGGCGCCCGGTTCGAAGACGCCTGCTGCGGCGCCTCAGGCTGCTTGTCTCCTTGCTTTGCTTTATCCGGTGTTTCCGCCACGTGCGTTCCCTATGTGTCAGTCCCGTAGCAAGATTTCCCCTCGCGGCCGACCGGCAAAACAAAAAGAGCCGTCGCATGGACGATCCAGCGACGGCTCTCGCGGGATTCCCACCCACATTCGACATGGATGATGGGCTGATATGGTTAATGATCGGTTGTCTCGCCTGCCCGGGAATTCTACGGCCTTGCCGACCATTCGGCACTGCGCGGCATCCGGAAAACGGGCATGACCGGCCCGATGCCGCCGGGCTAAGAGTGAGCGCCAGCTTCGTGGCGCGATGGAGCACCAGACGATGATCACTTGTTACCTCCGATACGAAGTCCCTCCCGACAAACTCGCCGAATTCGAAGCCTATGGCCGGATGTGGCTGGAACTGGTGCGAGATCGGCGGCATCCATCACGGCTACTTCCTGCCGTCCGAGGGAGCGAGCGACGTTGCGCTCGCGATGTTCAGCTTCCCGAGCTTTGCGGCTTATGAACAGTACCGAAAAGACAGCTTTGGCGACCCGGACGTTCAGAGAGCAATCGAGTTTGCGAAGGAGACGCGCTGCTTCATCCGTTATGAGCGATCATTCTTCCGGCCGGTGTTTCCAAAACAACCGGGCGAGAACCGTTCGTCGACTTGAGCCTGGCGCAGGACGGCGCTAGCCTTCTCGCATGGACGCCGAGACATCACCACCACGCTCCATCACCAGTCATCTGCGCGGCGCGCTCACCGCCTGCCGCGATGCGTTCGCGCATATTCCGCGGCTCGCGCTCGACATTGCGCTGCCGACCTTGTGCGTCTCCTGCCGCGAGCCGGTCGATGGCGAAGGCGTTTGCGCCGAATGCTGGTCAAAGCTGTCGTTCATCGCACAGCCTTACTGTCCGCGACTCGGCATTCCCTTTGTCTACGATCCCGGGCCGGAATTGCTGTCGATGGAGGCGATCGCCAATCCGCCGGCCTACCAGCGCGCCCGCGCCGCCGTGCGGTACGACGACGTCGCCCGTACGCTGGTGCATGCCCTGAAGTACCAGGATCGCACCGATCTGGCGCCCGCGATGGGGCGCTGGATGGCCCGCGCCGGCCAGGAATTGCTCGGCGAGGCCGACGTGCTGGTGCCGGTTCCCCTGCATTGGCGGCGCGGATGGAGCCGGCGCTACAACCAGTCGGGCGCGCTGGCGCGGGTGATTTCGCGCCAAACCGGCGTGAAACTGGCCACGGAGGCGCTCAAACGCGTCCGGGCGACCGAGCAGCAGATCGGCCTGTCGCGGTCGCAGCGCGCCAGCAATGTGCAGGGTGCCTTCAAGGTCGCACCCGAGCGCAGCGCCGACATCGCCGGTCGGCACGTCGTCCTGATCGACGACGTCCTGACCTCAGGCGCCACCACGGATGCCTGCGCCCGCGCCTTATTGCGGGCCAAGGCCGTGCAGGTTGACGTGCTGGTATTCGCGCGGGTTGTGGACACCCACCGGGCTCCCATATAATTCAAAGTAATTCAAAGTCTTGTCATTCGAAGCCCCTGCAAACCAGAGCGCACCATGACCGCTGCCGTTGAAATCTATACCCGTCCGGGCTGCGGCTATTGCACCGCCGCCAAATCACTACTGACGCGCAAGAATGCCGCTTTCACCGAATTAAATGTCGCCACCGACCCGACCTATCGCGAACAGATGTATACTCGCGCCGGGGAAGGCACGACCTTTCCGCAGATCTTCATCGGCACAACCCATGTCGGCGGTTGCGACGAACTTTATGCGCTTGATCGCGCGGGCAAGCTCGATGCCATGCTGGCGGGAGAAAAGGCCTCATCATGAGCGCTGACCAGAGCTTTACCGCCGCCATGGTGCAGATGCGCACCGGGCTGTTGCCCGAGTTCGAGCCTCGAGCAGGGTACAAAACTGATCCGCGAGGCGGCCAAGCAAGGCGCCGATTACGTGCAGACCCCCGAGGTCAGCAACATGATGCAGTTGAACCGCAAGGCGCTGTTCGAGCATCTCGCGAGCGAGGAAGACGACACGTCGCTGAAGGCCTACCGCGCGCTCGCGAAGGAATTGAAAATCCGTCTCCATGTCGGTTCGCTGGCGCTGCGCTTCTCGGAGGAGAAAGCCGTCAACCGCTCGTTCCTGATCGGGCCTGATGGCAATGTGCTCGCCAGCTACGACAAGATCCACATGTTCGACATCGATCTGCCCGGCGGCGAGAGCTACCGCGAGTCCGCCAACTACCAGCCCGGTGAGACCGCCGTGATCTCGGACCTGCCGTGGGGCCGCATCGGCCTGACGATCTGCTACGACGTGCGCTTTCCGGCGCTCTACCGCGCGCTGGCCGAAACCGGCGCGTCGTTCCTCGCGGTGCCGTCGGCGTTTACGAAAAAGACCGGCGAAGCGCATTGGCACACCCTGCTGCGCGCCCGCGCCATCGAGAATGGCTGCTTCGTGTTCGCAGCGGCGCAAGCCGGCATGCACGAAAACAAGCGCGAGACTTTTGGGCATTCGCTGATCATTGCACCCTGGGGCGAGATTCTCGCCGAAGGCGGCGTCGAACCCGGCGTATTCCTCGCCAAGATCGATCCCTCCAGGGTCGAGACCGCGCGCAAAACCGTGCCGTCGCTGCAGCATGGACGGCGCTTCGGCGTTGCCGATCCCAAATCTCCTAACGCGGCGGCCGGCCCGGAACATCTGCACCTGGTCCGGGGCTCGGCATGATCCGGTACCATTTGCGCTGCGCGAAGGGACATAGCTTCGAAAGCTGGTTCCAGAGCTCGGCGGCGTATGAAAGCCAGGAGAAGCGCAAACTGGTGAGCTGCCCCGCCTGCGGCTCGGTCAAGGTCGAACGCGCCATCATGGCCCCGCAGATCGTCAGCAAGAAGGGTCGCGAGACCGCCGTGCCGGCGCCGGCAGAGGCGCCCACTACAGAAGCAACGACACAGGGATCGACGCCGCTTTTGATGGCGCAGGAGCTAGAGCTGCGCGCCAAGATCAAGGAACTGCGCGATCACATCGTCAAGAACGCCGACAATGTCGGCGAGCGCTTCCCTAACGAAGCCCGCAAGATGCATTACGGCGATATCGAACACCGCCCGATCTACGGCGAGGCCTCGCCCGAGGAAGCACGCTCACTAATCGACGAGGGCGTCGAGGTGTCTCCGTTGCCGGTGCTGCCGGACGACAGGAATTAAGCGCTCTCACCGTCATTGTCTGCAACAAACGCAAAGCGTTTGTGCATGAGAGCGAAGCGAAGCAATCCATCTTGCCGCACGAAGAAAGACTGGATTGCTTCGTCGCTACGCTCCTCGCAATGACGAACTGAGGCACGCCATCATGAACCTCGACACCTTCCCATCCTGGCTGCTCTGGGCCGTGCTCTCGGCCGTGTTCGCAGCCCTCACCGCGATCTTCGCCAAGATCGGCGTCGAAGACATCAATTCCGATCTCGCGACCCTGATCCGGACCGTGATTGTGTTGGTCAGTCTCGCTCTGATCCTGTTCGCGACCGGCCAGTTCAGCCAGACCGGCCCGATCTCGAACAAGACCTGGCTCTTCCTCGTGTTGTCCGGTCTCGGCACCGGCGCGTCGTGGCTGTGTTATTTTCGCGCGCTGAAACTCGGCCCGGCAACGCTGGTGGCGCCCATCGACAAACTCAGCGTCGTGCTGGTGGCGTTGTTCGGCGTGGTGTTTCTCGGCGAGCGGCCGTCGCTGAATGGCTGGCTCGGGATCGCGCTGATCGCTGCCGGCGCGGTGATCATTGTTGTTAAACGCTGATTACACCGAGACCAGCAGCGCCACGCCGACCACGATCAACACGATGCCGGCCAGTTCACGCGCGGCAAGCGGCTGCTTGAACGAGTAATACGCCACCGCTTGCGCGAACAGCACCTCGACCAGCGCCAGCGTGCGGACGTTGGCGGCCGCCGTCAGCGCGAATGCCAGAAACCAGAATTGCGAGGCGAACGCGCCCATGAAGCCGGCGAGCATCGAGGGACGCCACAGTCCAGAAAATCTTCTTCAGCACGTCGGGCGCGCGCAGCAATAAATAAACCGACAGTATCAGCGTCTGCACGAACAGGCCGAACACAAGTGTAAAGGAAGCTGCCGTCACAAAGGAGACGCCGGGCACCACGATGACGGCGCCACGAAAACCGACGGCCGACAGCGCGAACGCCGCCGCCGCCGCGAGACCGAGGATCGTCGGTTTCAGATCTGCAAAACTCTTCCCGGAAGCGGGTCGCAGCGCGGCGATCACCACACCGGCGGTTGCGATCAGGATCGCAACGACCTTCAAGACGGTCAGGTGATCGCCGAGAAAGATGAAGCCGAAAATCGCGGTCTGGATCGCCTCGGTCTTGAGGTACGCCGTCGTCACCACGAACGAGCGGTCGTTCATCGCCAGCAGCATCATGCCGGTGCCGACGATCTGGGCGAGCGCGCCGAGCAGCAGCCACGGCCAGAACACCGCCGTCGGCCAGGGAATGGAATCGCCGGACACAGCCAGCACGACTGCGAAGAACAGAATCGAGAACGGAAAGCCGAACAGGAAGCGGATATTGGTCGCGCCCCAGGTACCCAGCGGCCCGGTCAGCGAGCGCTGCATCGCATTGCGCGCGACCTGCCCGAGTGCTGCGACGATGGTGAAGGGAATCCAGAGCGAGGCGATGGAGAACATGGGGGATTCAATTACCGGCTGGAAGGTGCCGCACCGTGCCGGGTGGAACCAACGCGGTCAACCTGAACGGTGCATGACAGGGATGCGCCTGACACCAAATCCATCGTCGTCCCTGCGAAAGCAGGGACCCATACCGCGTGATTTATCGGTTGTCGCCGGTGGCTGAGAGCGTTCGCACAATAACTGCCGGTGGCGTTGTCGCCGGTGGCTGAGAGCGTTCGCACAATAACTGCCGGTGGCTATGGGTCCCTGCGTTCGCAGGGACGACAACTGCTACGCCCCCTCCGCGACCACCATGTAGTTCACGTCCATGTCGGACGAGATGCTCCATCTGTCGGCGAGCGGGCTGTAGACCACGCCGGCCTGCTCGGTGATCGCGAGCCTGTTGTGGGCGAGATGCTGCGCCAGTTCGTCGGGGGTGACAAACTTGTCCCATTGATGGGTGCCGCGTGGCAGCCAGCGCAGCACGTATTCGGCGCCGACGATCGCCAGCGCAAAGCTCTTCCAGTTGCGGTTCAAGGTCGAGACCACCATCAGGCCGCCCGGCTTGAGCATCGCAGCGCAGCGCGACAGGAACGCGCCGACGTCGGTGACGTGTTCGATGACTTCCATCGCCAGCACGATGTCGAAGCGCTCGCGCACGTCCATCTCTTCGGCGGTGGTGCAGCGATAATCGATCGACAGATGCCCCTTGTCGGCATGCAGTTTGGCGGCGGCGATGTTGGTGGCGGACGGATCGATCCCGATCACCTGCGCCCCCAATCGCGTGAACGGTTCGCACAGCAGGCCGGCGCCGCAGCCGATATCGAGGATGCGCAGGCCCGAGAGGCAATTCAGGCTTTTGACGTTGCGATCGAACTTGCGGCACGCGGCATCGCGGATATAAGTCAGCCGCAGCGGATTGATCTTGTGCAGCGGGGCCATCTTGCCCTTGGGGTCCCACCACTCGTCCGACAGTTTTGAGAATTTCGCGACCTCGGCGGGGTCGACCGTAGTGCCTGAGGATTGCATCGCCATGGTTATGTGCCGGCCGGTCGTACGGTGATCGAATTGCGGAACGCCAATGGCGACGCAATGGTCCGAATGGTTTCCTTGCCCTCGCCAACGCCCATGATGGTGACGTCGCCGTAATTCATGACGCGGCCAAGGATGCTCTGGTTGACGTCGACGCTCTCGACCTTGTCGAAACTCATCTCGAAGGTCCGCCGCTTGATGAACCCGGTCTTGTGGACAATGCGGAAATTGGTGACGTCGGTCTCGGTGGTGGCGCGGCGGAACCAGGCCATCACGGTCCAGTACAGCGCGATGAGAGCTGCGATCGCCGCCAGCGACAGGCAGATCAGCACCGGCACGTCGGCCACAATCATGCGTGAGGCAACCAGGAACACCACAACCACAGCCCAGGCCGCCATCGCCGGCAGGTAGAACATCCAGTGCGCATTGGTGGAATACAGCACCTTCTCGCCGGGTTGCAGGATTTCGTCGATATAACGCCCCATACGCCCGTCCTGAATTAACCCGCTACCACAGCAATTTACGACAAATTCGAGGTGAAAACCCGCACCGCGGCTTGCTCCGGACCGCGCCGCTATGTATACGCCGCTTTCGGCCCGGGCGCTCCAATTTCCGTGCGGGTCACCATACTTATCCTCACAGGGAATGCACGCGTCGTCATGGGCCGCCTCGTGATGAAATTCGGCGGTACATCCGTCGCCAATATCGATCGCATCCGCAACGTCGCGCGTCACGTCAAACGTGAGGTCGATGCCGGGCACGACGTTGCCGTTGTCGTGTCGGCGATGTCCGGCAAGACCAACGAACTGGTGGAATGGTGCCGCGACGCTTCGGCGATGCATGATGCACGCGAATATGACGCCGTGGTGGCGTCCGGGGAGCAGGTCACGTCGGGGCTATTGGCGATCGCGTTGCAGGCGATCGGCATTCAGGCCCGCTCCTGGCAGGGCTGGCAGATCCCGATCCGGACCTCGGATGCCCACGCCTCGGCGCGGATTCTCGAGATCGACGGCAGCGAGATCATCAACCGCTTCAAGGACCGCAAGGAAGTCGCCGTGATCGCCGGCTTCCAGGGCATCAATCCGCAGACCAACCAAATCACCACGCTCGGGCGCGGCGGCTCGGACACTTCGGCGGTAGCGATCGCGGCCGCGCTCCATGCCGACCGCTGCGACATCTACACCGACGTCGATGGCGTCTATACGACGGACCCGCGCGTGGTTCCCAAGGCGCGGCAACTCGACAAGATCGCGTTCGAGGACATGCTGGAACTGGCCTCGCAGGGCGCCAAGGTGCTGCAGGTCCGCTCGGTGGAACTCGGCATGGTGCACAACATGCCGATATTCGTCCGTTCCAGCTTCGACAAGCCCGAAGATATCGACCCGCACGGCACGCCGCCGGGCACGCTGATCTGCAGCGAGGAGGAAATCATGGAAAGCCACGTCGTCACCGGCATCGCCTTCTCCAAGGACGAAGCCCAGATTTCCGTGCGCCAGATCGAGGACAAGCCGGGTGTGGCCGCCTCGATCTTCGGGCCGCTCGCGGATGCCAACATCAATGTCGACATGATCGTCCAGAACGTCTCCGAGGACGGCAAGACCACCGACCTCACCTTTACCGTTCCGGCCTCCGACTATAACCGGGCCCGCGACACCATCACCGCCTCAAAGGGCAAGATCGGCTATATCAGGCTCGACAGCGCTACCGATGTAGCCAAGGTCTCGGTGATCGGCAGCGGCATGCGCAGCCATGCCGGCGTCGCGGCACAGGCCTTCAAGGCGCTGTCCGAGCGCAATATCAATATCCGCGCCATCACCACCTCCGAGATCAAGTTCTCGGTGCTGATCGATGCCGCCTATACCGAGCTGGCGGTGCGCACGCTGCATACGCTCTACGGGCTCGACAAGACCTAGAACGATTTTCCCTCGATTTTCGCAGGGGCGGCATTGCCAGCTCATCTGTGTCAAGTCGCCCGTGCGTTGCCGGATGCGGACTTCGCTACCGCAGCATCGCGCTGACACAGACGTTATTGGTTCTGGCAGGCGTTTTGCTTGGCAAAGCAAGCCTTGATTGGCTATACGGCCTGATAGGTGGGCTGCCGCAAACTGTGCCACAGTTTTGGTGATCCCAATTCGGCCGGGATCAGGGGCCTGCGGCGGCGCCGAATGAATAAAATTGTTGTTTTTCTTGAGTTTCACGCCAGCTACCGGCCACCCGGCGGGCTGGCTTTGCGGGGGAGGAAGTCGGCACATGCGGAGCGCGTCGGGAGGCCCCCGCGTCTTGTTGAGACGGCTCCGCGAAACCATGGCGGAACAGGTCTCCGCCCAGGAGCGCCTGGACAAGATCGTGGTGCTGATCGCGGCCAACATGGTGGCCGAGGTCTGCTCGACCTATGTGCTGCGCGTCGATAACACCCTCGAGCTCTACGCCACCGAAGGTCTGAACCGCAACGCCGTACACAGAACGGTCTTGAGCGCGCATGAAGGCCTCGTCGGCCTCGTCGCCAGCGAGGCAACGCCGCTCAACCTGAACGACGCGCAAAGCCATCCGGCGTTCTCGTTCCGCCCGGAAACCGGCGAAGAAATCTACCACTCGTTCCTCGGCGTGCCGATCCTGCGCGCCGGCAACACGCTCGGCGTGCTGGTCGTGCAGAACCGCGCCAAGCGGACTTACGTCGAGGAAGAGGTCGAGGCGCTGCAGACCACCGCCATGGTGGTGGCGGAGATGATCGCCTCCGGCGAACTGGCGGCGCTGGCGCAACCCGGCGCCGAACCCGCCGCGCGGCACTCGCTGCACAAGACCGGCGCGATCCTGTCCGATGGCATCGCGCTCGGCCACGTCGTGCTGCACGAGCCGCGCGTCGTCATCACCAACTACATCGCCGAGGATCTGCCGAAGGAAATCAAGCGGCTCGACGCCGCATTGACAAAACTGCGCGCCGATCTCGACCGCATGCTGGAGCGCGGCGATGTTGCCGAGGGCGGCGAGCACCGCGAAGTGCTGGAAGCCTACCGGATGTTCGCCAACGACCACGGCTGGTCGCACAAGCTGCATGAGGCGGTCGCCACCGGCCTTACCGCCGAAGCCGCCGTCGAACGCGTGCAGTCCGACACCCGCGCCCGCATGCTGCGCTCGACCGATCCTTATCTGCGCGATCGCCTGCACGACCTCGAGGATCTCGGTCACCGCCTGATGCGGCAACTGGTCGGTCAGGACCATGCGCCGTCGCGCGAGCAGTTGCCGGAAAACGCCATCCTGATCGCGCGTGCGATGGGCCCGGCGGCGCTGCTCGACTATGACCGGAAAAGACTCCGCGGCCTGGTGCTGGAGGAAGGCACCGCCAACTCCCACGTTTCGATCGTGGCGCGCGCGCTCGGCATTCCCGCGGTCGGCGAGATTCCGAACGCGCCTGGGATTGCCGACCCCGGCGACGCCATCATCGTCGATGGTACTTCAGGCTCGATCTATGTGCGCCCCTCGGCCGAAATCGAATCCGCCTATGCCGAACGCGTGCGTTTTCGCGCCCGACGTCAGGCGCAATATGCGGCGCTGCGCGACAAGCCCTGCATCACCAAGGATGGCCAGCCGGTCGAACTGATGATCAACGCCGGTCTCGTGATCGACCTGCCGCATATCGACGACACCGGCAGCGCCGGCATCGGCCTGTTCCGCACCGAACTGCAGTTCATGGTCGGCCAAAGCCTGCCGCGCACCTCCGATCAGCTCGCGCTGTATCGCACCGTGCTCGATGCCGCCGGCACCAAGCCGGTGACGTTCCGCACGCTCGATATCGGAGGCGACAAGGCGCTGCCCTATATGGAGACCGTGATCGAGGAAAATCCGGCGCTTGGCTGGCGCGCGATCCGGCTCGGGCTCGACCGGCCCGGCCTGTTGCGCGGCCAGATCCGCGCGCTGCTGCGGGCCGGCGGCGGCCGTGCGCTGAAAATCATGTTTCCGATGATTTCCGAAGTCGCCGAGTTCGACCAGGCCAAAGCTATCGTCGAGCGCGAACTGACCTATCTGCGCCAGCACGGCCACGCGCTGCCGGAACGCATTGACGTCGGCACCATGGTCGAAGTCCCGGCGCTGCTTTACCAGCTCGACGAACTCCTGAAGAAGGTCGACTTCGTCTCGGTCGGCTCGAACGATCTGTTCCAGTTCATGTTCGCGGTCGACCGCGGCAACGCAAAAGTGTCCGAACGGTTCGACACCATGTCGGCGCCGATCCTGCGGGCGCTGCGCGACATCGTGCGCAAGGCCGATGCAGCGAAGAAGACAGCGTCGCTGTGCGGCGAGATGGCTTCGAAACCGCTCGGCGCACTGGCGCTGATTGCGCTCGGTTATCGCTCGCTGTCGATGTCCGCCACCGGCCACGGCCCGGTCAAGGCGCTGATTCTCGATCTCGATGCCAAAAAAGCCGAGGCCATGCTGATGCCGCTGCTGGACGCACCGTCGGGCAGCGTCTCGATCCGCGAAAAGCTGACTGCATTCGCGGAAGCCGAAGGCTTGTCGTTGTAGCGAGGCTCTGTCCCGACAACGCCACCTTCCCTTCCGCCGTTTGAGAACGCCGACATGCTACCTGAAGCCAAACTCGATATCCTGCTCGCCCACCACGCCTCGCTCGAGGCCGAACTGCTGAGCCAGTTGAGTTCCGAGAAATACGTCCAGATCACGCGCGAACTCGCCGAGCTCAATCCGCTGATCGACGCCGTGAAGACCTATCGCGCGGCGCTGGCCGAGATCGCGGATACCAAGATCCTGCTGGCGGATTCCGGCACCGATGCCGACATGCGCGCCATGGCGGAAGCCGAACTCGAAACCCTGCAGGCGAAGGTCGACGAACTCGCGCAAAAAATTCGCGTCGCGCTGTTGCCCAAGGATGCGATGGACGACCGCAACGTGGTGCTGGAAATCCGCGCCGGCACCGGCGGCGACGAGGCCTCGCTGTTCGCCGGCGACCTGTTCCGGATGTATGAGCGGTTCGCCGCGTTACAGGGCTGGAAGGTCGAGGTGATCTCGGCTAGCGAAGGCACCATGGGCGGCTACAAGGAAATCGTCGCCGAGGTCCAGGGCCGCGGCGCGTTCGCCAAACTGAAATTCGAATCCGGCGTGCACCGGGTGCAGCGGGTGCCCGACACCGAAACGCAGGGTCGCATTCATACCTCCGCAGCCACGGTCGCGGTCTTGCCCGAGGTCGAGGATGTCGACGTCGACATCAAGAACGACGATCTGCGGATCGAGACCATGCGCGCGCAAGGCGCCGGCGGCCAGCACGTCAACAAGACCAAATCGGCGATCCGCATCACCCACATCCCGACCGGCATCGTCGTGATGATGCAGGACAGCCGCTCGCAGCACAAAAACCGGGCGTCGGCGATGAACATCCTGCGCTCGCGAATCTATGACGCCGAACAACAGCGGATCGATGCAGCGCGTTCGGCGGAACGCAAGGAGAAGGTCGGCTCCGGCGACCGCTCCGAGCGCATCCGCACCTATAATTTCCCGCAGGGCCGCGTCACCGATCATCGTATCAACCTGACGCTCTATAAATTGCCGCAGGTGATCGCGGGCGAAGCGCTGGGTGAACTGACGGATGCGCTGACCACCGAACATCAGGCCGCGCAACTCGCAGCCCAGGGCGCGGCGGCGTGAGGACCGGCGAAACGTTTGCCGGCCAAACCGTCGAGATCGCACGGCGCACGCTTACGGCACGGTTCAAATCCAGTTCAATCGAATTCCGCCGAACTCGATGCACGGCTGCTCGTCGGCCACACCCTTGGCCTTGACCTCACCGGTCTGATCACATCCGCGCAGCGACAGTTCACATCAGATGAATCCGCACGCCTCGACGATTTCGTGCGCCGCCGCTTCGCAGGCGAACCGGTCGCGCGCATTCTCGGCGAGAAGGAATTTTGGGGGCTGCCGCTACAACTTTCATCCGCCACGCTGGTGCCGCGGCCCGACACCGAGACGGTGGTCGAACTGGCTCTCGAATTGCTGCGCGCCGATGGGCCTGCTAGTCGCCCGCTGCGCATCGCCGATCTCGGCACCGGTTCGGGCGCAATTCTGCTGGCGCTGTTGTCGGAGTTGCCGAACGCGCGCGGGTTCGGCACCGACATCTCGGAGCAAGCCCTGCAAACCGCCGCCGCCAACGCCGTCAGCACCGGGTTAGCTGCTCGCGCGACATTCATCGCCTGCGATTATGCGACCGGACTATCCGGCCTGTTCGACCTGATCGTCTCGAATCCACCCTATATTCGCGCGGCCGATATCGGCGGATTGGCGGTCGAAGTTCGGGAATTTGACCCACTCGCCGCGCTCGATGGCGGCGCCGACGGCCTGGATGCCTACCGGGCGCTGATTCCCCAGGCAGCCGGTCTGCTGACGCCGGGCGCTGTCCTCATTGTAGAGGCCGGCGAGGGCCAAAGCGGCCCCATTAACGGTTTGATGACGATGACGGGATTGACGCCCACAGGCGCCCCTAAAGCCGATTTGGCGGGCATTCCGAGGGCGGTCGCGGGTCGGAAAATGCCCCGATAAAGTCCTATTGGAACGCAAAAAAACCGCTTGGAATATTGCCCGGGAGCGACTACGTTCCGCTCACAACATCGGTCCAGGGTTACTGGCCCCGTAAGGTGTTACGGGCGAGGCCAGAGTTCTCGAAACGAGAGCCCGCCGAGTGAAAGGTTCCAAAACGCAGGTCCAATTGAGCGCAATGGCTGAAGCTGTGCTGCTCTCGACCGCAAAGCGAACGAAAGCCTGATATTGCGCTTGAAGACTTACGCAACATGAAGACTTACGCAACATGAAGACTTACGCAGCGTATCGTCACGCGAAGCCGTCATGCTCGATGCTTGGGCTGGTTTTGGCAGGCTGAATGATTTGGTCCGGCTGGCTGTAAAGGCCGGCGGTTGGGGAACGCGTCTTTGTTGAACGCGATGGTTGGCGAAATCGACGACATGAAATTGAACGACACCGTGATTCGGTGCGCCTGCGTGCGCCCGGAAACCGGTGAGGCCAAGACCTCTGCATAACTTTCTAAGGCAACTGCATAACTTCAGGGCTGGAATCAAAGGCGAGACATGAGAAACGGTCAAAACAACAAGCGGATGCGTAACCGGAACAACAACAATAATAACAACAGCAACAATAACAATAACCGGCGCGGACAGAACCCGATGACCCGGGTGTTCGAATCGAACGGGCCCGACATCAAGATCCGCGGTACGGCCTCCCACGTTGCGGAAAAATACGTCCAGCTGGCGCGCGATGCGCGATCCTCGGGCGATCCGGTCGCGGCCGAGAATTACTACCAGCACGCCGAACACTATTTCCGCCTGATCGCAGCCGCCCAGGAGCAGTTCCGGCAGAACCAGCCGCAGCCGCGCACCGAAAACGAAATGCCTTCGACCGACGAGGGCGAGGAAGAGGGCGAGAGCTTCTCCAACTTCGGCGCGGAGCCCGGTTTCGTTCCGCAGCAGCCGCAGCCTTTCGTGCCGCGCGAAAACAATCAGCGCGACCACAGCCAGCGCGACTTCCAGCCGCGCGAGGGTCAGCCCTTTCAGCGCGACCAGCAGCCGCGCGAACATCGCGAGCCGCGTGAACATCGGCCGCAGCCGCAATATCAACCGCAGCCCCAGCCGCAGCCTGTTATCGCCGACACCGGCGGCGTCGATCGCCTGCCCTCGTTCATCACCGGCCCGCAGCCGCAGGTGAACGGCGGTCCCGGCGGTTTCGAAGGCAATGGTGGTGGCGAACGCTTCCCGCGACGGCGCCGCCGTCCGCACGGCCCGCGCCCCGAAGGCATGGCCGCGCCTGCGACGCCCGGCGAAGATTTCAATCCGGGGAACGAGTAGTCGTTTACTCAGTATCTCGTCGTCCCGGCGAACGCCGGGACCCGTACGCCGCGGCCCTCATTTAAGGCGAGCGGATTGAAGACTTCCTGAAACAACTTCCGACGGTGTTTATGGGTCCCCGCGTTCGCGGGGACGACCCGTTGCTAGATTGTGCTTTATCACCTCGCCGTCGATGACGGCACCAGCACCGGCTGCAGCGACGGAATCAGCCGCGTGCGTTCGCGATGCACGGGGAGTGCGCGATAGACCTGCTTGGTCGCTTCCACGACATGCACGCCTGCGAACGGCAACGACAGTGCTGCGCCGACACGTTCCCACGCCATCGCCGAACGCAGGAACCAGTTCTTGCCGACCGGCGGCAGGAACAGCGCCTCGCCCCACGCCGTCGGCGTGAACCAGGTCTGCCGCAGCAATTGTGTGATCTGCGCGCGCGAATAGGGCCGGCCGTGACCGAACGGTGTGTTGTCGGTCCGCGTCCACACCCCGCGCCGGTTCGGAATGACGGCAATCAGGCGGCCGGACGGCGCCAGCACACGCCACACCTCGCGCAGCAATCGCTCGGGATCGTCGGACATTTCCAGCGAGTGAACCATCAGGATGCGGTCCACCGACGCATCCGGCAGCGGCATTGAAAATTCATCGATCAAGGTCGCAAGCGCGGGCCGCCCGGTCGGCCATTTCAGCACGCCCTGCGCCGCCGGCATGAAGGCGATGCAGCGCTCGGAGTCCTCGCGGAACAGCCCGAGATAGGGCGTCGGATAGCCGAGCCCGAGCACCCGCAGGCCTTCAGCGTTGGGCCAGCGCGCCCGGATGCCGCGGTTGATCAGCTGCCGAGCCACAATGCCGAGGCGCCGCGAATAGAAGTCCCTGAGATCGATGACGTCGATGGTCATGGGCGCAATCTAACACGGCAGGTTTCGTTGACGCGCGGCGAAAATGGCATTGCTGTGTGAGCGTTAACGCCATATTTCTGAGCCGGAGCCCGATCGGGGCTCCGGACTTTTGTTTGACGCGTTTTCTACCGCAGATAAGTCTACGCAATCAGCGTAAACTTGATTGCTGGGCGAACCGGTTCCCACTTCGCTTGAAAACGCTCTATTAAAGCGGGCTAACCGCCCTACCTCACGGAGTCATCATGGCCGCGGAAATTCGTACCTTTAACTGTCTCAACGACAATTTCGGCTATTTGATCCACGATCCCGCAACCAAGGCCACCGCATCGATCGATGCGCCGGAAGCGGGTCCCATCATCAAGGCGCTGGAGCGCGACGGGTGGACGCTGACCGATATCCTGGTCACGCATCACCATCATGACCATGTCGGCGGCGTCGCCGAACTGAAACAGAAATATAACTGCCGCGTCGTCGCCCCGCACGACAAGGCCGCCAAGATCGCTGATGTCGATCTGCGCGCCGCCCATGGCGACGTCATCAAGGTCGGCGGCCTCCTGGCGCGGGTGCTGGAAACGCCGGGTCATACGCTCGATCACATCTCCTATGTGTTCGACAGCGAGAAGGCGCTGTTTGCTGCCGACACGCTGTTCTCGATCGGCTGCGGCCGGGTGTTCGAGGGCACCTATCCGATGATGTGGGATTCGCTGCTGAAGCTGCGCGCGCTACCGGACGATTTCAAACTCTATTGCGGCCACGAATATACCGCCTCCAACGTCAAGTTCGCTCTCACAGTCGAATCCGACAATCCCGCGCTGCAGGCGCGCGCCGCGGAAGTGACGCGGCTGCGTGCGGATAACAAGCCGACGATCCCGGTGCTGCTCGGCGAAGAGAAAAAGGCCAACGTGTTCCTGCGCGCCGACGATCCGGCCGTGGCGGTGAAGCTGCACATGAAGGGCGCCGCCGCGGCTGACGTTTTCGGCGAACTCCGCGAGCGCAAGAACAAATCCTGATGGCGATCCCGGCCACCGCCGCCGAGATCATCGCGCAGCTCGACCTGAAGCCGCATCCGGAAGGCGGCCATTATCGCGAGACGTTTCGCGATGCTGAGCGTCGATGCCGATGGGCGTTCGCGCTCCACCGCGATCTATTTCCTGCTGGCGCGCGGCGAACGTTCGCACTGGCATCGCGTCGATGCCGTGGAAGTCTGGCACTATCACGCGGGTGGCGCGCTGACACTGCAGATCGCTGACGACAGCGGACTGCGCAGCATCAGGCTTGGTGCTGATCTCGCGGCGGGCGAAGTGCCGCAGGGAATCGTGCCCGCGCATGCCTGGCAGGCCGCCGAGAGCACCGGCGACTGGACGCTTGTCGGATGCACCGTGGCGCCCGGATTCGAATTTGCGAAATTTGAATTGGCGCCGAAGGGCTGGATGCCTTCGAGCTAAACGCATTCGGGAATCGGGTGGGTTTCGCAGCCACCCGCGCATAATTTCCGCACTCAGAAAATGAGGAGCGGAAGATGCACGGAACATTCAACGTATCGCACCAGATCGAGCCGGCGATACTTTACTTCGGAACGCCTGTCGTTCTGATCGGCTCGAACAATGAGGACGGCTCGTTCAACCTCGCGCCGATGTCGTCGGCATGGTGGGTCGGCTGGCGCTGCATGCTCGGGCTCGCGCGCAATTCCAAGACCACCGAGAACATGATTCGCTCGGGCGAATGCGTGCTCAATCTGCCGTCGGCGGCGCTTGTCGGCGCGGTCGATCAGCTGGCACGCACCACCGGTTCAGATCCGGTGCCCGCCGGGCAAGACGATGCGCGGCTACCGTCACGCGCGCGACAAGTTCGGCCTCTGCGGTCTGACGGCCACGCCAGGCGACACGGTTGCGGCACCCCGCGCGCTGGAATGTCCGGTGCAGATCGAAGCCAAGGTCGCTCACATCCACGAGATGGCGCAGGAGGACGCGGTCTGGCGCGGCAATCTCACTGCTATCGAGGTGCGCGTCACCCGCGTGCACGCGCATGGCGGCCTGATGATGGAGGGCGAGCCCAGCCGGATCGATCCGGACAAATGGCGGCCGCTGATCATGAGCTTTCAGCAGTTCTACGGCCTGGCGCCGGACAAACTGCAACGCTCCGAGCTCGGACAGATTCCGGAAGCGATGTACAAGCCACCGGGCTGGAAGCCGGCGGCCTAATTTTTCTTCCAGACCATGTCCCTCGCCGCGATGAGGCCGCCGCCGGCGATCAGGATCGCGGCGATGGCGATCGTGCCACTCGGCTTCGCAAAGCCGGCAAGGATCAGAAACGCCGTCGACAGCAGCGGCGTCGCGTAAGACGCGGCGCCGAGCACACGGATGTCGCCACGTTTCATGCCGATGTCCCAGGCAAAGAACGCGGCACCCACCGGACCAATGCCGAGCGCTGCAATCGCGAGCCATTGTCCTGTTGTCTCCGGCCACACTGTCGTCTCGACCGCGCCATGCACGGCGGCGGCGAGCAAGGCGGTTACCAGACAGAAACCGGCGACCGCGTCCGTCGGGACCGCCTTGAGCTTGCGCGACATCACCGAATAGGCGGCCCAGACAAAGGCGGCGACGAAGGCCGCGGCAAAGCCCGGGATCTGCCCGGGCGCAAAACCGCTGCCGCCATTGCCGGCGAACAACAGCACCGTGCCGGCCAGCCCGAGCAGCGCGCCGATGATGTGATGCGGCGCCAGCCGTTCGCCCGGCAGCAGCGACGAGAACAGCACGATCAGCAGCGGCCAGAGGTAATTGAGCAGGCCCGCTTCAGCCGGCGGCGCAAAGCGCAGCGCGAGGAAATACAGTGCGTGATAGCCGAACAGTCCGCCGACGCCGACGAGCCATGCGGTCAAAGGCTGTCGTAGCGCGGCGAAGGCCGACGGCCGGAAGACGAAGCTCATAAACGCGACGGCCGCGCCGATCGCGAACGTCATGGAAGCAAGCTGGAACGCCGGAATCTTGCCGGTCGCGACCGTCATGACCGACAGCAGCGACCACATCAGGATCGCGGTCAGTCCGATCAGCGTGGCGGTGCGGGGGGTCATGAGTATTGGCCGTAACAAAAGGCTTCTCTCGTCATGGCCGGGCTTGTCCCGGCCATCCACGTCTTCTTCACTGCTGCTTGTAAAGACGTGGATGCCCGGCACAAGGCCGGGCATGACGACTTTTATTGTCGCTCGTTAGCTAAATCAGCGACGACGCCGATCACGTCATGTATTGCCCGCCATTGATCGTCATCGTCGAGCCGGTGATGCCACCGGCCTCGTCGGCGGAGAGGAACACCACCGCGCGGGCGATCTCCTCGGGTTCACCGAGGCGATTGACCGGGATCAGCGGTAAAATGCTTTTCTCCAGCACTTCCTTCGGCACCGCCTGCACCATTTCAGTGTTGATGTAGCCGGGGCAGATCGCATTCACGGTGATGCCGCCCTTGGCATTCTCCAGCGCCAGCGCCTTGGTGAAGCCGATGTCGCCGGCCTTCGCGGCCGAATAATTCACCTGACCGAATTGGCCCTTCTGGCCGTTGATCGAGGAGATGTTGATGACGCGGCCGAACTTTCGGGTGCGCATGCCTTCTATCACCTGGCGCGTCATGTTGAAAAGCGAGCCGAGATTGGTGTTGATGACCGCGTTCCACTGATCGAGCGTCATCTTGTGGAAGGCGCCGTCCTTGGTGATCCCTGCATTGTTGATGAGCACATCGACCGGACCGATGTCGGCTTCGACTTTCTTGACGCCTTCAGCGCAGGCGTCGAACGAGCTGACGTCCCATTTGTAAACGGGAATACCGGTCTCGGCCTTGAACTTCTCGGCGGCGGCGTCATTGCCGGCGTAGCTCGCCGCGACCTTGTAGCCCGCGGCTTTCAGCGCCTTGCTGATCGCTGCACCAATGCCTCGCGTACCCCCGGTAACCAATGCAACACGTGCCATGTCGTTCTCCTCCTTGGTAGTCCCTTATAAGCCGGAATTATCCCGGTCTTTTGACTGCACTCGGTCTTCCATCTTCCAAAACGTAAAATGCCCGGCGCGAGGCCGGGCATTTTATTTATCAGCATTGGCCGTGGGTGACAGATGATCTTTTCATCATTCAACCAGTCAAACTGCCTTTAGTTCAGTCGCGTGCAATGCACATCGCGATACCCATGCCGCCGCCGATGCACAGCGTGGCGAGGCCCTTCTTGGCATCGCGCTTCTGCATCTCGTGCAGCAGCGTGATCAGCACGCGGGCGCCGGAAGCGCCGACGGGGTGGCCGATCGCAATCGCGCCGCCGTTGACGTTGACCTTGGCGGTATCCCAGCCGAGATCCTTGTTGACCGCACAGGCCTGCGCGGCGAACGCCTCGTTGGCCTCGATCAGATCGAGATCGCCGATGTTCCAGCCGGCCTTCTTCAGCGCCGCACGAGAAGCCGGGATCGGCCCGGTCCCCATGATCTTGGGATCGACGCCGGCCTGGCCCCACGACGCGATGCGGCCGAGGACCTTTTTGCCTTCCTTGGCGGCCTGCTTGGCGGTCATCAGCACCACCACGCCGGCGCCGTCATTGATGCCCGACGCGCTGCCGGCGGTCACGGTGCCGTCCTTTTCGAAGGCCGGCTTCAGCTTGGCCATCGCTTCGACGGTGGCGCCATGGCGCGGATATTCGTCGTCGGCAACGATGATGTCGCCCTTGCGGGACTTGATGGTGACGGGGACGATCTCGTCCTTGAACTTGCCGGCCTTCTGCGCCGCCTCGGCCTTGTTCTGCGAGTGGACCGCGAACTCGTCCTGCTGGGCGCGCGTGATCTGGTACTGGCGGGCGACGTTCTCGGCGGTGTTACCCATGTGGTAGCCGTTGAAGGCGTCCCACAGGCCGTCCTTGATCATGGTGTCGACCATCTCGAAGGCGCCCATCTTGACGCCGCCACGCAGATATTGCGCGTGCGGGGCCATGCTCATGGATTCCTGGCCGCCGGCGACGACGATTTCGGAATCGCCGTTGAGCAGCGCCTGATAGCCCAACGCGACCGTGCGCAGGCCCGAACCGCAAAGCTGGTTGACGCCCCAGGCCGGGCTTTCCACGGGAATGCCGGCCGCGATCGAAGCCTGGCGGGCGGGATTCTGGCCCTGCGCCGCGGTCAGGATCTGGCCCATGATGACTTCGGAGACGCGGCCCGGCTCGATGCCGGCCCGCTCCAGCGCGGCCTTGATGGCGACGGCGCCGAGGTCATGGGCCGGGGTGGTGGCGAACGCGCCGTTGAAGCTGCCGACCGGGGTGCGGGCGGCGCTGACGATGACGACATCGTCTGACATGGACATCTCCTTGTTTCTTGGGGCTTGAGTTTTTTCGACGGCGGGCGGCCGGATGGCGGGCCTGTCTCTTGGCTCTATCCTGTTAACCTAGGCATCATGTGTCAATCGGCCAGAGGCCAAAATCCCGCCGCGGCGCATTCAAAATAGCGCGTCTGGCGGTTTCCAGAGCAGTGTCCATGCCTTGGAATTAACCGTGCCGCACAAAACGGTAGCCGAACCGCATTGAAAATGCTTACTTTGCTGCGTTGCGTTGCTCGTCTGCCCTTCGGCGATGCCGTCGGGTTCCCCGCTCTCGGTGTTGATGTGTGAGCCCATGGCAAAGTCAGACCAACCTACAACGATCAAAAAATACGCCAACCGGCGGCTCTATAATACCGGCACCAGCACCTATGTGACGCTCGAGGATCTCGCAGCGATGGTGAAGGATGGCGAGGATTTTCTCGTCTATGACGCCAAGACCGGCGACGACATCACGCGCTCGGTGCTGGCGCAGATCATCTTCGAGCAGGAAAACAAGGCCGGGCAAAATCTCTTGCCGACGACTTTCCTGCGCCAGTTGATCCGCTTCTACGGCGACAGCATGCAGATGGTGGTGCCTAAATATCTGGAGCAGTCGATCGACACGCTGACGCGCGAGCAGGAAAAATTCCGCAAGCAGCTCACCAACACTTTCAGCGGAACGCCATTCGCGCCGCTCGAAGAACATGTCCGCCGCAACATGGAATTGTTCCAGCAGACCTTCTCGATGTTCAAGCCGTTCGTGCCGCCGCGCGCCGGATCTCCGGTATCAGAACCGGAGAAAGTGCTGGAGCCCGCGGCCGACGAAACCAATATCGACGACCTTCGCCGCCAGATGAAGGACATGCAGGACCGTCTGGAGCGCATGTCGAAAGAGCCGAAGAAGGAAGAGTAGTTCTTCTCGCCTTTTGTCGTCCCCGCGAACGCGGGGACCCATACGCCGCAGCCTATCGACTGAGGCGACGTCGCAGACGCCTTCGCAAACAACCAACATTCGCGGTTATGGGTCCCCGCGTTCGCGGGGACGACAGCGGAGTTTTTGGCGCGTTAACTGTCTGCGCGTCTGCTATCCCGCCGCCGGCAACACCGTGTCGTCCGCCACGCTCCATGGCCGCTGCGGCGAGGCGAGCCCGATCAGGCGGCCCTGGATGTAATCGCAGCCCCATTCGCGCAGCATTACGGCGGCTTCCTCGTCCTGCACCCATTCCGCCACCGTCTTGATCTGCAGCCGGCGGGCGAGGTCGATCAGCGTCTGCACGAAGGCGCGATCGTCGGCCGAGCGCGCGATGTTCTGCACGAAGGCTCCGTCGATTTTCACGATGTCGACGCCGAGCTTGCGCAGGTTGCGGAATGAAGTGTAGCCGGCGCCGAAGTCATCGATCGCGATCCGGCTGCCGAGATTCTTCAGCCGCGTGATGAAGCCCCTGATGTCGTCGATATCCTGGATCGCGACGGTCTCGGTGATCTCGACGATCAGCCGCTCGCCGACGCCGGGATGGGCCCGCATCAGCGACTCGATCGAGGACGACCAGTCCGGATCCATCGTGGTGTCCGGCGAGATGTTGAGGCTGAGTTGCACGTTGGGCGAGGCCGCGAGTTCGGCGATCGCGAGTTCAAGCACACGGTGATCGACCAGCCGGATCAGGCCCAGCCGCTCCGCCACCGGCACGATATCCGGCGCCAGCAGCGCCTGGCCGTCCTCCTGCTCCATCCGCACCAGGCACTCGTAGAACGCCGGCTGCCGCGAGCGCGCTTCCACGACGGGCTCGAACGCGGTGACGATGCGGCGCTCGTTGAGCGCGGTCACGATCTCGTCGGTGACGCGAATGTTGACACGGCGCTGGGCGTCGCGCTCGACATTCGGACGCCACAGCGAGAACGATCCGGCGCGGCGGCGCTTGGCTGCGTCGAGCGTTTCCTGGGCGCGGTTGACGGCCTCATCGGCGGTTCGCGCGTAACGCGGTATGCTGATCGCGCCGATCGAGGCCGTGACCGACACCGGTCCGGACACGGTCGGCACCACCTCGTCGCGGATGCCGGCGAGAAAGCGATCGGCCGCGATATTGGTATCGTCGACGGTGCAGTTGCGCAGGATCAGCCCGAACTTGTTGCCGGAAAATCGTCCGAGCACGTCGCCGCCGCGCAGCCGCGCCCTAATCCGTTTTCCCACTTCGGCGATCACGGCGTCGGCGACGTCGAAGCCGAAGGCGTCGTTGACGCGCGCCAGGTGATCGATCCCGATCACCATGAAGGCGCAGGACGAACGCAGCCGCGAGGCTTCCTCGATCGCTTCCGCCAGCGCGGCGATCAGATGGGTGCGATTGAGTTCGCCGGTGAGCGGATCGTGCCGCGAGAGCCGCATCAGCTGTTCGTCGCGGGCGTGCCGCTCATTGTCGACGCGAACGATGCCGTGCACGCGCGCAGGCCTGCCGTCGGCGCCGGCGAACCAGCAGCCGGTTTCCTCGATCCAGATCACGGGCGCCGACATCGAGGTCCGCACGCCATACTCGATCCGGTAGGCGACCCCCTCCCCGCTGCGCGCCGGGGCCGGCTGGCCAAGCGCATCGGAGCGGATCGACCGCACTGGCTCGATTAGTTTGGCGAACTCGGTGCCGCTGGCGAGCGCCTCGGGCGGAATGTCGGTGAAGACCGAGGCCGCGTTGTCGCTCCAGGCGATGGTGTCGGCCGCCAGATCCCACACGAACGCCGCCTGCCCGAGCGAGGCGAGGATGCTGGAAGCTTGCGGGACAGGAAGCATCAGATCGCCTCGATTCGGGACACCGCCGGGTGATTCCCGCACGGGAGGATAGTGGCTGTTTCGAATCACAGGCTAGGCAAAGTTCATAAATAATCCGGAAACCACGTTTCACAGCTTTCCCGGACCAGCCGGGAACCCCAAGCAACCGACCGGCATAGGCCTTGCGAGGCACAGATCGCAGTGGGGCGTAACGTCCCAAAACGTGACAGTTAACCGTTACGGTGTGCGATGCTCGATATCGATCGATCAGATCAAGTGCTGGAAGGCGAGCTATTGGACGCCGACGAACCCGGCTGCGTCGAGCTGGTGCCGTTGGCCCAGCCCGTGCACCCCACGGCGAAGTTCGCCATCGTGCGGCCCGATCCGACCTTCGTCACCCATCTGATCGCAACCGCAGCCCATGCGCCGCAGACCTGCACCCTGCGGCGCGCCTCGCCGGCCGACGCGCAGACGGCTTACGGCAACAGCCAGATCCGTCGCCCGGGCACTGGCTTCCGGACCCGGCAAGTCATCTGATCTCGAGTTATCTGACGTTCTGAAGACAGCTTCAGCGCTGCGGCGTATCCGGCGGCGGCGGCGCGCCGCTGCCCGGCTGTATTCCTGGCGACGGCACCTCCGGCGAGGCCACATGAGGCTCGACCGCCGGATGCGGCTCGGGGTGCGGCTCAGGGTGATGGTCCTGCACCACGGGTTCTGCTGATTTCAGCGACGGAGGCCGCCGGGGCGACGGAGGTCGCCGGGGGTTCCGACGGCGCATGCACCGGCGCAGGCGCAGGATCGAATTGGGGTTCGGCCGGCGGGGCGTCGGCCTTTGCAGCGCCCTTCCGGGAGACCGCTGGCGCCGCTACGGCAACCGCTCCGCGCCGCGTGCGCAAAGCAAGGCCGGAGAGGAAATCCACCATCGACAGCGCGACCAGCAGGAAATAGGTCGAGGTGCCGAACTTCGACCACAGCACGAATTCGGCCGCGGCGGCGCCGAACACGATCAGTGAGAGCAGATGGTCGGTGAGATATTTGGCACCGGGGCGCGCGCCTTTGATGACTTCGCACATCAACAGCAGGATGCCGAGCGCCAGCAGCACGTCACTCAGCGTCACCGGCCATTCGGCGCCGGACATCAACGTCAGCTTCACCAGCGGATCCGTGAAGGAAACCGTCGGCATCAGAAAGACGATGATGTTGTAAATCGCGAGCGGGATCAGAAGCAGCGGAAAACCGACCATGGCGAGGCCTTGCTCAAGAAAACCGGAACTTCCCGGACGAAGCATCGTGCTTCGCGACCGGGAACCGTTACCCCACTCGTTGGCCGAATTCAGGCATAAGCCGCGCTCAGCGGCGACTTATCCCGTGTCCGATCAGGATTCCTGATCAGGATTCTTTCTTGGCCTTCAGAACCTGACGGCCCTTGTACATGCCGGTCTTGAGGTCGAGGTGGTGCGGACGGCGCAGTTCGCCCGAGTCCTTGTCCTCAGCATAGGTCGGCTTCTTCAGGGCGTCCGCCGAGCGGCGCATGCCACGCCGGGAGGGCGATGTTTTTCTTCTGGGAACGGCCATAACGGTCCTCTAGGGGTGTTGTCGGAGGGCATCGTCCGGAGCCAGAAGGCCCAGCACTTCGCGCGCGGGCTGCGATGCCGATAAGGCCGCGCTTATAGAGGATGGGCTGGCGTAAAGCTAGGCCGGGCTACGGTTAAATCGGCCCCAAATTGGCTCAAAACGCACGATTTTCGCTCCAGCAGCGCTGCAGGGCGGCCGCATTGGCCCGTGCCATATAGGTCCCGGCCAGACGGCGCACGCCGGGGCCCGGATTGCGGGCGCTGCGCCTGACCGGATTGGGCAGGATCGCCGCCAGCAGGGCTCGCCTCCCGCGGCGACAGCGTCGCGGCCGAGTGGCCGAAAGCGTAAGCCGAGCCTGCTTCCGCCCCGAACTGCCCGGAGGGGCCGAGTTCGGCGATGTTGAGGTAGATCTCCAACACGCGCTGTTTGGGCAGCACCAGGTCGATCCACATTGCCAGCGGCAGCTCCAGCGCCTTGCGCACCACGCTGCGGCCCGGCCACAGGAACAGGTTCTTGGCGACCTGCTGGGTGATGGTCGAGCCGCCGCGCGTCACCTCGCCGTCCTCGGCATCGTCCATGACGTCGCGTAGCGCGTCCCAATCGACGCCATGATGGCTGCAGAATTTGGCGTCCTCGGAGCCCACCACCGAGCGCGGCAGGGAAGGCGAAATCGCGCTGAAATCGATCCATTGCCGCGAGACGGGGGCACCCGTGAGCCGGCGCCAGGCCATCAGCGCCGAGACCGGATGGCCGGTGCGATAGAACGGCGTCACCACATAGGGCAGCACCAGCACCACCAGCAAAACCAGCCCCAGAATTCGGACAGTGCGCAAATTGGATGCTTCCGGTTCAGCCCAGCCGGGCAGCCGACGAATTAACCGCGCCGATCAATAGACCCTCACGCAAGTGACATCTCCATGATAATTCGCAGGTTTTCCAGCACTTTTAAGCCGTTTTCGCTGTCCCGCCGGAATTGACGAAGGGCCCGCCATCAACGATTGTCCGGCCAAATCGATCTGGAGCTATTCTTGATGACGACCGTGACTTTCGACTTTTCCAAACGCCTGGACCAGACTGCCGAGGATACCGAAGCGCTACTGGCGAAGCTGCTGTCCGACACGCTGCTGCCTGACGAGATCGCGCGGCCGAAGCGGCTGATGGATGCGATGCGCTATTCCAGTCTCGGCGGCGGCAAGCGGTTGCGCCCCTTTCTGGTGGTCGAAAGCTCGGCCGTGTTCGGCGTGCCGCGCGAGGCCGCCCTGCTGGCCGGCGCCGCACTGGAATGCATCCACTGCTATTCGCTGATCCATGACGACCTGCCGGCGATGGACAACAGCGACCTGCGCCGCGGCCGCCCCACCCTGCACAAGAAGACCGACGACGCCACCGCGATCCTCGCCGGCGACGGGCTGCTGACGCTGGCGTTCGACATCATCACCCGCGACGAACTGCACAAGGATCCCACCGTCCGCCTGCTGCTGACGCGCGCGCTGGCGCGCGCCTCCGGCCTCGGCGGCATGGTCGGCGGCCAGATGCTCGACCTCGCCGGCGAAGGCCGCTTCGGCGACCGTGAACCGGTCGACGTGGCGCGGCTGCAGCAGATGAAGACCGGCGCGTTGTTGCGCTATGGCTGCATTGCGGGCGCGATCCTCGGCCAGTCAACGCAGAAGGAGTATGAAGCGCTCGACGACTACGGCCGCGCGCTCGGCGAAGCCTTCCAGATCGCCGACGACCTGCTCGACGTCGAAGGCGATGCCGAAGCACTCGGCAAGCCTGCCGGCGCCGATGCCGCGCTGGGCAAGACCACCTTCGTCACCCAGCTCGGCATCGACGGCGCCAAGCAGCGCGTGCGCGATCTGCTGGCGCGCGCCGATTCGGCGCTGTCGGTGTTCGGCGCCAAGGGCGACGTGCTGCGAGCCGCGGCGCGCTTCGTCGCCGAACGCAAGAGCTGACGTGGCGACGCCGAAGCACGACATCGACGAGTTTATCGCCCGGTTCCGAAAAATGCCGGTCCCGCTCCGCTTGGTCTATGCGCGGCCGCGCACCTTTATCTCGATTGCGATCGGTATCGTCGCATTTTTCCTGTTGCCGGGATCGCTGCGGCTGGTAACCCGGCTGCTGGTCGGCTGGGACGTCTTCGTCTCGCTCTATCTGGCGCTGATCTACATCATGGTCTTGCGCAGCGGCATCGCACACATCCGCCGCAACGCGGTGCTGCAGGATGACGGCCGTTTCCTGATCCTGCTGGTAACCGCGCTCGGCGCGTTCGCCAGCATCGCGGCCATCGTGTTCGAGCTCGGCGCCTCGAACCGCAGTGGACCGGGGCTGGCGCTGGCGACGATCACCATCGCGCTGTCATGGGCCGCGGTCCACACCGGCTTCGCGCTGCATTACGCCCATGAATATTATCGCGGATCCAAGCCCGGCGGGCTGCAGTTTCCGAGCGGCGACAGCGAGGACGAGGCTGACTATTGGGACTTCGTCTACTTCTCGTTCGTGATCGGCATGACCGCGCAAGTCTCGGACGTCGGCATCACCGACCGCATCATCCGCCGCACCGCGACCGTGCACGGCATCATCTCGTTCGTATTCAACACCGCACTGGTGGCGTTGATGGTGAATATCGCCGCGAGCGCGATCTAGCTAAAGCGGGCGCGGAGTTACGGGCACCTTCCCGACATGATGTTCCCGTATCCATTGCAACCCACCGCACGTTCCTGGCCGGTGAGCGGCTGGCCGGAAGCTCCTACGCCTGCGGCGGACGGGGAAGCGCCCGGGTAACCCGGCTCTGAAGAGCGCCTCACGATGATGCGCCTCGGCTCCGGCCGCTCCCTAGCTGCGGGCTCGCGCTCCCGGCGATCGTCGGTATCGCGCTTTGCCACCGGCTTCTTTCCCCGGCGCTTCTCGCATTCATTGTCGTCGTTGAGAAACGAGCCCTCGGCGCAGGTGATCTTGCTGCAGCGGTCGCCATCGGCCTTGAAGCCATGCTCGCAAGCCAGCGGGCAGACCCGTGACGGCTTCTGCTTGATCGCGTCGAGCGTATCGACACTGGCCAGTTTGGTGTCGAGCTTGGTCCCGGCGTAGCGGTTGAACAGTGTCAGCGAACGCTGCGCGCCCGAATTCCATTCGCCATCGGCGTTACCGGTCAGACAGCCGACGCGGCGCAGCTCGGTCTGCACCGACTTGGTGACGTCAGCCTGCGGCGGCCCCGCGTTCAACGCTGCGAGGTTGACGGCCTTGTCCTTGTCGGCGGCCGGCGTGGCAGATGGCTTGTCGCTGCAACCTTGTCCGCAGCAGCCTTTTCCGCCGCGGCGCGCTTCGCCTCGGCCGCGGCGGCCTGATCCTGCGCCACCTGTTTGGCTTTCTCAGCCGCGAGCCGCGCCTGCTCGGCGGCCTTGGCATCGGCATCGGCCTTCGCCTGCTGCGTCTTCTGGGCGCCCTCGGCGGCGAGCCGCGCCCGCTCCTGTTCGGTCTGGCGTGCTTTTTCGGTCGCCGCGACCCGGGTCTCCTCGGCCGCGATCTTCTCGAGCTGAAGTTTGGCGAGGCTGGCGTAGAAGCCGTCAGGGTATTGCGCGAGGAACGCATTCAGCGCGCTCTTGTTGCCGACCTGCAGCGCCAGTTCGTAGTCGCGCCGCACCTCGGCCTGCGCACTGAGGGCGGGCGCAGCGGCTGCGGCAGGGGCAGGACGGGTCGGCGCCGGCACCAGCGGCACGTCTTCGCCGCCGAGCGAGCCATAGACGAACGGCTCCTGCCGGTTGCCGGTGGTCTTGAGCACCTCGTCGCGGACAAAGCCGAAGGCACGACGGACGTCGAGCCCAGGTGTCGTCAGGTGATGGGCCAGCGCCAGCGTAAACGGGCTGTTGCTGCCGTCGCCGTCGGCGGCGGTGGAACCGGCCTTGGCCGAATAGGCAATCAGCATATTCGGACTGGTGGGCTCGACCTTGGCGAGACCCTGGCCGACCGCGCGCGTGGCGACCGTGCGCTTCATCTTCTTGGAAAACGGATTGTCCCGGCAGGCATCGAGAATGACGAGCCGCAACTTCTTCGCCGGCTCGATCGCGATCAGGATGCGCTCCAGTGAAAAGGCCTCGTCATAGATGTCGGTGTCGCGTTCCAGCTTGGCATCCACCGGAATGAGATAATTGGAGCCGTCGACCTCGATGCCATGACCGGCGTAGTAGACCACCGCGATATCGGCATCGCGTGCCGCGTCGGCGAAGTCGCGCAGCGCGCGCCTTGTCTCGGCCGCCGGAAGATCGCGGCGGGAATCGACGACGTCGAAGCCGGCGTCCTTCAGCGTCGCCGCCATCTTGGCACTATCGTTAACGGGATTGGTGAGCGGGCGCGACATTCTGGTAGGCGGAATTGCCCAGCACCAGCGCGACGCGCTTCTCGGCAAAAGCGGGCTCGCTCACCAGCAGAACGGCCGCGGCTGCAAAGGCCCATCGATACAATTTTAGAGATCCGGATTTCATCATGACACGTCCTGAACCCAGCACTTTCTAGCACACCGGCCCTGCCTACCAGAAGGCACCGCCGGCCATTGTGAGTTAGGTCACGATCCATTTTGGTGTGAATCGGCCCCGCTCTATCATTAGTCCGGCAAGCCTGCCGCCGGTTCGCCCGCGATTCGGATTTTCGTCGCCTTCCGGGCCGAATATAGACCCCCAAAGGCGGCCGTGTATTCCCAAACGAGCAGCCGTTCAGCGCCGGGCGACGTGCCCCTGATGCTGCGGCAAATCGTCCGCGATCGAAAACCAGGGTGCCTTGGAGCCGACGAAAATGTGCGCCGTGGGGCGGATCGAGGGACTATCCACCAGTGTGCCCATGGCCACGTGGACGAACGCGCCCCCGCGCACCAGCGAATAGAGCAACGAGCCGCAGCGCCGGCAATGCGCGTCATGATTTGTCGCGTCACCGTGGATCATGAGTTGGTCTTCACCCCTGGTGACGCTGAACCGCTCGCGCGCAATGCCGGCGAACGGCTTGAATGCCGAACCGGTGGTGCGCCGGCAATTCGAGCAGTGGCAGTTGAGGGCATATTCGAATGCGTCCGGGACGGCATAGCGCACCGCGCGGCAGAAGCATTCTCCCGCCAAAATACCAGTATTCGATTTTGTTGAACCCATCACGAATGATTCCTCGTTCCGATCACGAACTCACCCATAGCGCAGCAAACGCTTCATAGCTAAGTTCAGCCCGAACCAATCGCCAGAATTCGGGGAGGATATGCCGTGAGCCATGACCGATCGACCGTTGAAGCCGTGGTCAAGAATTATTTCGACGGCCTGTATGAAGGCGACGCCGACAAGCTCGGTGCGATTTTCGATCCCACCGCCGACTTGCGCTGGGTCGAGAAGGGCGCATTGCAGGTATTGACCGTGCCGGACTGGCTCGATCGCGTGCGCAAGCGGCCGTCGGCGAAAGCCGAAGGCAAGCCGCGCGAGGATTTCATCGTCACGATCGATCGCTCGGACGACCAGACCGCCTTCGTCAAGGTGCGCTGCCAGCTGCCGCCGCGCTATTTCACCGACTATCTGGTGGCGATGAAACTGAGCGACGGCTGGAAGATCGTCTCAAAGTCCTACCGCTACGATCTGCGCGACTGATACTCCTTGGCGGCACATAGCCTGATTGCAGACCCGGAACCCATTCTTGCCGCCCTTGGGCGGCATTGACCTTGCAAGGGTTCCCTGCGAATTGGGGCCATCATGGAAGCCAAATTTCAGATCTTTTTGATCCTGCTCGCCGTGCTGGCGGTAACCGCGTTGGTGGCCCGCCGCATCAACGCCACGCCGGCCATCCTCCTGCTGCTGGCCGGCATTGCGCTGGCCTTCGTGCCTGGCATGCCGACGGTCGAGCTGCCGCCCGAACTGGTGCTGCTGGTGGTGCTGCCGCCGCTGATCTATTCGGCCAGCGTCGCCATGAGCTGGCGCGAGTTCAGGTTCAATCTGCGCGTCATCATCATGCTGTCGGTGGGCTGCGTGATCTTCACCGCCTTCGCGGTCGCCGCCGCGACGCATTACCTGATCGGACTGCCATGGGGCGTCGGCTTCCTGCTCGGCGCCATCGTCGCACCGCCCGACGTGGTGGCTCCGCTGGCGATCGCCCGCAAGCTCGGGCTGCCGCGCCGAATTCTCGTCGTGCTCGAGGGCGAAGGCCTCGCCAACGACGCCACGGCGTTGATCCTCTATCGCTTTGCCGTGGTCGCGATTTCGACCGGGCTGTTCTCGCTGCCGAAGGCGACCGGCACCTTTGCCGCGATCGTGATCGGCGAAGTCCTGTTCGGCGTCGCAATCGGCTGGCTCTCCCTGCGCGCCCGGCATCGCGCGCGCGACCCGCAGGTCGAGATCACGCTGTCGCTGATCGCACCCTATATCGCCTACTGGATCCCCGAACATTTCGGCGGCTCCGGCGTGATCGCGACCGTCGCCTGCGGCCTCTATATCAGCTGGAACGGACCGCTGCTGATCTCGGCCGCGACGCGCCTGCAGGGCATCTTCTTCTGGGACCTGATGATCTACCTGATCGAGGGCCTGCTGTTCCTGCTGACCGGCTTCCAGATGCGCTCGCTGCTGGAGAAGTCGAAGGCGTTTCCGCTCCACGACATCCTGTCCGCGGTTGGCCTCGTCGTGGCAATCGTCATCGTCGCGCGCTTCGCCTGGGTCTATCCCGCGACCTATGTGCCGCGCCTGCTCAGCAAGCGGCTGCGCGAGCGCGATCCCTCCCCGTCCTGGCGCACGGTGTTCGTGATCGCGTTCACCGGCGTGCGCGGCGCGGTGTCGCTGGCCGCCGCGCTGGCGCTGCCCTATACACTCGCGAGCGGCGATGCCTTCCCCTATCGGGACCTGATCCTGTTCGTCACCTTCAGCGTCATCCTGATCACGCTGGTCGGAACCGGGGTAGGCCTGCCGCCGCTGGTGCGATGGCTCGGCGTCGCCGATGCCGGCCGCAACGAGCACGTCGCCGAACACGAATCCGAGATCGCGGCGCGGCGCGAGGCGCTCGACGCGGCGCTCAAATCACTCGATGCCATCACCGACGACCGCGAACTCTCCGACGAAGTCGTCAAGTTGCTGCGCGCCCGGCACGAGATCCGCACCAACCAGCTTCCGGACACGCTCGATCCCGAGAAGCACGATGTCTCGGCAGCCGGAACCGCGCTGACACGCGAACTGATCGGCGCGGAACGCAAGTTCATCCACGCGCTGCTGCGCGACGGCAAGATCACCGACGAGACGCGGCGGCGGATCGAGCGCGACCTCGATCTGGAGGAAGCGAGCCTCAGCAACCGGGAGTATCGAAGGATACCGTTGTAACAGCTGTCATGCCCGCGAAGGCGGGCATCCAGTAATCGCAGCGGTTAACGATCGAATTGAAAGTGCACGGCGTACTGGATCGTCCGCCTTCGCGGACGATGACGGAGATGCGGATTCGTCAAGTCTCCCGATACCAGCTTGCCAGCTGCCACAGATCGTTATCCCAACCCGAGAAATGGGCGATCAAATTGCCGCTCACGGCCGCGGCCCTTGACCGGCCGACCACCGGCAGGATGTAGTTGTCGCCGACCACCAGATCGTTGAGCTTGATGAACATCGCCACCCGTTTCACGGCGTCGATTTCCTTTTCGGCCTGTTGGTAGATCTCGTCGTACTCCTTGTTGGTCCAGCGAGAGACATTGCGGCCCTGCCACTTGTTTTCCCTGGTCGCCACCTGCCACGACACGTACTGGTTCATGAAGAACTGCGGATCCGCCTGCGGCATGGTGGTGTTGTACATCTGCGCGTCGCAATAGAAGTGCGGGTAGGTGTCGGGATTGGCGACGTCGGACGAGAAGAACACCGATCCCACCACCGATTTCAGTTCGACCTCGACACCCGCTTTCTGGCACGCCTGCTTGACGATGACCTGGGTCTTCTGCCGCGGCGCATTGATGGAGGTCTGAAACAGGAACTGGAGTCGTTTGCCGTCCTTGGCGCGAACACCGTCCGGGCCGATCTTCCAGCCGGCATCTTCGAGAATCCGGTTGGCCTTCTCGATGTTGAATTCGAATTTGGTATTCTTCGACCGGAAGCGTTCCGGGTTGTTGATAAAGTTCGCCGAGGCGACAGCGGTGCGGCCATAGATGAATTTCTCGACCGCGGCCCGATCGATCAGGAGGTTGAGGGCGCGGCGCACCGCCGGGTCGCTGAACAGCGGGTGCCTGGTCTTGAAACTCGAGCGCTCGCCATCAACCTCGACCGTTGGATCCGTCGAGTTGAGCGTAATGAACTCGACATTGCCTGATGGCGTGATGCGGATCTTACCTTTGCCGACGGCTTCCAGCTTCAGCAGGATTTCGTCTTCCACCTGCATGTTCCAGGCATAATCATATTCGCCGGTTTGCAGCACCGCGCGCGCGGCCGACACCGCGTCGCCGCCGCCCTTGACTTCCAGCGTATCGAAATGCGGCCGGTTGGGGACGTGGTAGTTGGGGTTGAGTTTGGCGCGCACGACGTCGCCCGGTTTGAAATCGACGAACATATACGGGCCGGTGCCCACCGGCTTGAGATTGGTCGGCGCGTCGCGTGACTTGCCGCCGATATAATCCGCAAACAGGTGTTTTGGGATAATCGCGCCGTAGGGGCCGACAAAGGCATCGGCCCAGAACGGGGTCGGCTTTGCAAAGGTGATGCGAACCGTGAAATCGTCGACCTTCTCGACCTTGATATCCTTGTAGCTGGCGACCGAGACCGCCGCGGTCTCGGGCGTGCGGGCATATTCCCAGTTGAATACGACGTCATCCGCCGTGAACGGCATGCCGTCATGCCATTTGACGCCCCGCTTCAACTTCCAGAGAACCGATCGGCCGTCCTCGGCAAGACCGTCGTTCTCCTTGCTCGGAATCTCGGCGGCCAGAATTGGAACCAGATTGCCGTCAGGATCCCATCCCGCCAGCGGCTCGTAGAAGATCCGGGAGCCCTCCTGATCCTTGGTGCCGACGGCGAAATGCGGATTGAGCAAGGTCACCGCCTGCCAATACAGCAGCTTGAGCGCGCCGCCACCGCCGGCTTTGGTCGGCTTGTAGGATATCGCCGTTGCCGCCATGGCGACGCCCGACTGGCTCAACATCATGCCGGCCATCGGCGCGGTGATGCCGATCGCGATCATGCCTTTTACGAATTGGCGCCGCGACAGACGTCCGGATTTGACCTCTGCGATCAGATGTCGAAGTTCCTGCTCGTTCATCGCTCGACTCCATGGTCGCACTGCTGAACTTCACCGCGCCATGCGAAAGCCTGGAGCGGGAGGAAATTGGATCAGCCTGGACCATTTCTGTCAAAGCGGATTTCGCGCCGACCTTGGATGAAGGCGCGTTAGCTTCCGATCGGTATCGCGATTGCCTATTCCGCCGCGGCGTTTTGTCCCGGCCGGCCGACGTAACCGGCGGCATCGCCGAAGCGCTCGATCATGACCGCGGTCAGGTCCTTGGCCTTGCTGGTGACGCAGGCGCCGGAGCGTACCGCATAGCGGTCCTGGTGCTTGAGGTGCGAGGGCGGCTCGCCCTGCTGCAGCGCGCGGGCGGCGTCCATCACCAGCTTGCGGAAATGCAGGATGCCCAAATCCGTCGGGCCGAGATGTTCGCGGGTACGATCGGCGATCGGGCCCTGGCTGTCCTGCACGGCCGCGTCCTGTTCGGACACGCCCTTGATGCCGGTGTAGCTCTTGGTCTTCTGCAGCTGGCGGTCGATCAGATAGTCGTTGGCCTTGTTGCGCAGCGGAATGTAGTTCTCGTCGACCACGGACATCACGCCATTGCCGTTGGCGTAGCCCTCGCGCTCGGCCTGCGTTAGCGGACGATCGGGATTCCAGGCGTAGGTATAGATCCAGCAACTGGTGTCGGTGACCGGGACGAAGCTCTGGCCGAAAATATTCTCGCCCGGCATCGAGCTGGGCGCATAGGCGTGCACCGGCATCAGGAACTGGGCGATACGCCAGTAGATGTTGTCGCTGCCAGTAAGCCGCCCGCCCGCCACCGTCAGGCCGGCCGCGTGCGGATTGATCTTGATCACGGGGCGCGGGTCTTCCGCGATCCATCGCATGTGATCGGTCGCCACCCGCGTCAACGGATTGACGAAGTGCTTCTTGATGTCGAGGATTTCGTTTTCTTCTTTTTCAAAGGACAGATGCGCAAAGGTGAAATGCGCGGTGTCGATCGAGCCTTCCACCGCCTGCACCCAGTTGCAGTCCTGCCATTTCTTGGTGACGTAACGGTGCGAAGCCGGCACCAGCGCCATTTCCAGATCAGGCAATTCCGGCATGGCGCCCGCAGGGCCCATATAGGCCCAGATCATCTCGCCCCACTCGCGCACCGGATAGGACTTGATGCGGATCAGGTCTTTGGCGTTGAGGTCGGGATAGGAGGTCGGCATGTCGACGCAGCGGCCGTCGGTGTCGAACTTCCAGCCGTGATAGACGCAACGGATGCCACACTCCTCGTTACGCCCAAGCCAGAGGTTGGCGCCACGATGCGGGCAATACTGATCGATGACGCCGACCACGCCTCTCGTGTCGCGGAAGGCCAGCAGTTCCTCGCCCATGACGACGATCTTCTTCGGCGTGCCATCGGCGTCAGGCAATTCCTTTGACAGCAGCACCGGCATCCAGAACCGCCGCAGCAATTCGCCCATTCCCGTTCCGGCACCGCTCTCGGTCAGGAACTGGTTGTCTTCCGCGCGGAGCATGGGGCTTCCTCCGATATTTGTTTTGCTTTTGGCCGAGAGTGGCGCAGCGAAGCCGAGGCGTCAACGCATCCTATCTCACACCGGCCGCTCGCCCTTCACCGTCACCCGCGTGCCGGATCGCGTATGCGGCCAGTAATCCCACATCGCTCGGTGCTGGGCGCAGCGGTTGTCCCAGAACGCAATAGCATTTTCCGTCCAGCGGAAGCGGCACTGGAACAGCGGATTTTCCGCGTGCTGGTACAGATAGGCCAGCATCGCGTCGCTCTCGTCGCGGGGCACACCAATCAGGAAGCGCGTGAAGCCGCGATTGACATAGAGCGCCTTTTTGCCGGTCACGGGATGCGTGCGCACGACGGGATGCTCGGCGCGCGGATATTGCGGCCGGTCGGCGACACCGTAATTGGCGTAGAGCCCGCGATAGGTCTGCTCGCCGTCATGCAGCGCGGTGAGTCCGTCGAGATAGGCCTTCATCCGGTCCGACAGCGATTCATAGGCCGCGTACATGTTGGCGAACAGCGTGTCGCCACCGCGCGGCGGGCACTCCCTGATGTAGAGGATCGAGCCCATCGGCGGCTCCTCGTCGCAGGACACGTCGGTGTGCCAACCCTCGCCATTGGCGCGCGGGGAATCCTTGTCGGCATAGATCTTCATCAGCGCCGGATCGTCGCCTTCATGAGGTGCTGCGGGATGAATGTGCAGATCGCCGAACTTGCGGCCGAAGGCGAGATGCTGCTGCGGAGTGATGTGCTGGTCTCGGAAGAATATCACGAGGTTTTCGGCGAGCGCGCGATGGATCTCGTCCATGGTACGGTTGGAGAGCGAGCCGGCGAGATCGACGCCGGATATCTCGGCGCCAATGATGGGCGTCAACTTCTCGACGCCGATGGTCTCGTAAGGCTCGGACTCGCCGGCAATGTGCCGGTAGCGAGGTCCCTGCTTGCTGGACAGCGAGCTCATGGATCACCTCCGATGGCTTTGTTTATTTGCGCCATCGTAGCCCGGATGAGGCGAAGCGCAATCCGGCACGAATTCTATTTTCGTCGTCCCGGCCTTGAGCCGGGACCCATACGCCGCGGCTTATCGGTGAGGCGCTGGCGTTGGATATCTTCCGTAAAATGAGGGCCGCGGCGTATGGGTCCCCGCGTTCGCGGGGACGACGGAGAGAGTCTACTCTGCCGCTGTCGTCTCTGGCGCCTTCGCACCGGCGCCATACTTCTGATCGATGTAGTCGATGACAAGCGCCTTGAAGTCGGTGGCGATCGAGGGACCGCGCAGGGTGCGGAATTTCTTGCCGTCGACGAACACCGGCGCGGCCGGGGCTTCACCGGTGCCGGGCAAGGAGATGCCGATATTGGCGTGCTTGGATTCGCCGGGGCCGTTGACGATGCAGCCCATGACCGCGACGTTCAACTCCTCGACGCCGGGATACTGCGTCTTCCAGCCCGGCATTTCGGTGCGGATGAAATCCTGGATCGAGCGCGCCAGCTCCTGGAACGTGGTCGAGGTGGTGCGGCCGCAGCCGGGGCATGCCGCCACCAGCGGCACGAAGGTGCGGAAGCCCATGGTCTGCAGCAATTCCTGCGCGACCTGAACTTCCAGCGTGCGATCGCCGCCGGGCTCCGGCGTCAGCGAAATCCGGATGGTATCGCCGATGCCGTCCTGCAGCAGGATGCCGAGCGCTGCCGACGAAGCGACGATGCCCTTCGATCCCATGCCGGCCTCGGTGAGGCCGAGATGGATAGCGTAATCCGAACGCGAGGCCAGCGTCTGGTAGACCGCGATCAGGTCCTGCACGGCGGAGACCTTTGCCGACAGGATCATCTTGTTCTTGGGCATGCCCAGTTCTTGGGCGCGGGCGGCGGACAGCAATGCGGACTGCACCATCGCCTCACGCGTCACCGCGCGGACATCCTTTGGCTGGGCGAGCAGCGCGTTTTCGTCCATCAGCTTGGTCAGCAATTCCTGATCGAGCGAACCCCAGTTGGCGCCGATGCGGACAGCCTTGTTGTTCTTGTTGGCGATCTCGATAATGTCGGCGAACTGGGTATCGCGCTTGTTCTTGAAGCCGACATTGCCGGGGTTGATGCGGTACTTGTCGAGCGCTTCGGCGCAGGCCGGATATTCGGCGAGCAGCTTGTGGCCGATGTAATGGAAGTCGCCGATCAGGGGCGTGGTGATGCCGAGCTTGCGCAGGCCGTCGCGAATGTGCGGAACGGCGGCAGCGGCCTCGTCGCGGTCGACGGTGATGCGGACCATTTCCGAACCGGCGCGCGACAGCGCTGCGACCTGGGTAATGGTGCCCTGGATATCGGCGGTGTCGGTGTTGGTCATCGACTGCACGACGATCGGCGCACCGCCGCCAACGGCGACATTGCCGACCATGACCTGGGTGGTTTGATTCCGGGCGCGCGGGCCGGCGATATCGTCTTGCGGCAGTTTTTCGGGCTTGTTCATGGGGTCTCGAATATCAGGTTTTGGTGACATTCACCAAGGGGACGATGGGGGTCGCGGGGGCCTCACCCATAGTTGAAGCATATTACTGTTAATTCAATGGCTTATCCCGGCCATTCCGGTCGAAAACACGGGCCCAAAGCCCGCGTCATCCCTGTCCGGTATATTGGACAGGTCGAGGCGGATTGGAAGGGCGGGGTTAGCGGAAGTTGCCGCCTTTTCAATGGGTATCGCGCGTCCTAGCATCGGTTCAACCAAACGGGAGGCAGGCATGTCGGGACGGAAGGGGCTCATCACCACGGCGGAACTCGGGGAAATCCTGATCCTTCCCAGCTTGCGGCTGTTCGATTGCACGAGCTACCTCGAACCGGCGCCCGCGGGCAGCAACGTTCCCTATATTGCCGTGCCCGGCCGGCAGACTTTCGAGGCCGGGCATATTCCGGGCGCGGATTTCCTGGATCTGCAGGGCGAGTTCTCCGACCCGAATACCGAGCTTCGTTTCATGATGCCTGACGTAGCACAGCTCGAGAACGCGTTCGGCCGTCACGGCATCTCCAATCACAGCGAGGTGGTGCTGTACAGCCTCGGCACTGCGATGTGGGCGACGCGGTTCTGGTGGATGCTCAAATCGCTCGGCTTCGAAAACGTCTCGGTGCTCGACGGCGGCCTTGAAAAATGGAAGCTTGAGGCCCGCCCGCTCGAGACGGGACCTGCGAAAGGCTACCGGCAGGCCACGTTCACGGCGAAACCAAAGCCGGGGTTTTTCGTCGACAAGCACGAGACGCTCGCGGCCACCACCGAGCGCAACACCGTCGTCGTCAATGCGCTGGGACCGCAATTCCACAAGGGTCTGGAGCCGAGCCGCTACGGCCGGCCCGGGCGCGTTCCCGGCAGTTGCAATCTGTCGGCGGCAAGCTTGATTGATCCACAAACCCGGGCGTTCGTGCCGCTGGCCGACGCGGAAGCCAAATTCAAGGCGCAGGGCATCACGAAAGACAAGCGCGTGGTCGCCTATTGCGGCGGCGGCATCTCGGCGACGATCGATCTGTTTCTGCTGCATCGGCTCGGCTATCAGAATCTCGCGCTTTATGACGGCTCGATGGGCGAATGGGCAAAGGATACGTCGCTCCCGATCGAGACGGGTTAGGCCTGCTGGTGTCGTCGCCCGGCTTGACCGGGCGACCCAGTACGCCGCGGCTTACCGATTCACTCATTGGCTTCTCTGGAATACTGGATCACCCGCCTACGCGGGTGACGACAACTGAAAGCACCTTCACGTTCTCACGGCACGAAGGATGGCGGGAGTTCTGCCGTTGATTTGCCCGACGTGAGCAGCGAAATATTTCTGCACGCAGGAGTAAGCAGCACGCCCAAATCAGTGAGCGGCTGATTTACCCGCCGGCAATCACCGCGCGGATGGCAAAGCCGTTAGCAAGGTTTCCGCCGGATTAAACCAGTTCGCCGTTATCGATCGCATTTCTGGCATGCTCGACGGCCTTCTCGGCGGTGAGCGCATCGGCCGAGGTTGTGGTTTCGTTGCATACGGATAACGGAAAGGTAACGCGGATTTTCTTGCCGTTTGACCTGCGGATCGTCGCGCGCCACCTGTCGGTATCGCGCTGGAAGGTGTCGATCACATAGTCCTTGTAGGTAATGCGCTGCTTTTCGTACTGAAACGGCTGCCGTCCGCTCGCGGCATCGTTAACGATTTCGATAATCTCACGAATAATATCGTCGCGCGCGCTGCCGGTCACATTCCTGAGCAAATACCGCGCCGCTGCGCCGATCTCTTTCTTGGCGTCGTCGCCGACGAAATCCCAATCAATCTGAATCGACATTTTGGACAAGCCCCTCCGGACGGGTAACGCGTTTACCGACGGAGTCCAGCTAAACGGGTTCCTGTTAAAGTCGGCTTAGCGGATCAGTTTCGATTTTAGCGGATGGCCAGCAATCCCCCCGCCACGGCCATCGTCGCCAGTGCCGACAGCGCCAGCGACCAGTGAATGCCGATCAGGCTGCCGACGAGGCCGACCGAGATTCCGCTGAAGGCGCGCAGGCCGAGGCTCGCCATATTGAACAGACCAATGACGCGGCCGCGCATGTCGAGGGGTGCATTGAGCTGGACCAGGCTTTGCGCCATCGCGTTGAACGACAACTCCAGGAAACCGGCAGCGAAGAGAAAACACAGCGCGAGCGCGTAGCTCCGCGACAGCGCGAACAACATCAGCGCGACGCACCAGAATATCGCGAGCACGATGGCCGTGCGCGGTCGTGGTGGCAGCAACCCTCGCCCTTCCAGTGCGAGACCGGCCAGCAAGGCGCCGGCCGCATCGGCCGCCAGCAGCATGCTGTAGGACACGCCGGGATCGCCATGGCCGACATCTTCGGCAAAGCCCGGCATCTGCGAACTATAGGCATTGCCGACAAAGAAAGAGGCGGCGCCGGCCAGCACGGTCATGGATACAATAACGGCGTGGGGCCGGACGTCGCGGATGGTTTGCACGATATCGGCCAATCCCCGCACCGCGCGGCGCGGCGGCGGCGCGCCGGCGCGGAAGCGCGGACCATAAGGCGCCTTCACCAGCCACAGCACCAGCGGGAGATAGAAGACCGTGTTCAGGATAATGCCGTGCGCCGGTCCGAGCGCGAGCAGGATCGCGCCGCCGACCGCGGGGCCGATCAGGATGCCGAGATAGCGCGCCATCGCGTTCAGCCGCACCGCGCTGGCCAGATCCGCCGGGCCGACGATGTCGTAGATCAGCATCTGGTTCGGCGTCTGCCACAGCACGCCGGCGCAGCCATGAATCACCAGGATGACCATCGCCTGCCACATCTGCAACGTGTCGGTGATGAAGAAGTAGCCCCAGGCCAGCGAGGCCGTGATGAACAGGCCCATGCCGACCTGAATCACGCGGCGCGGATCGAACCGCTCCGCCAGCGCGCCCGACGCCACTGAGAACAGCAGGAACGGCAGCCAGTGCGAGAGCACGGCAAAGCCGCCGAGCGCCGGCGAATGGAATTTCTGGAACACCACCCAGTAGCTGATCACATGCTCGATATTGTCGGCCATCATCGACAGCACGTAGGTGATGAACTGGGCGCGAAAACCGCGGTGGCGCATCGCCGCAAAGGATCGCGCGGCGGGCGGCGCGGCGCCGGCGGGAGTAGACGTGGGTTCGGTCATGAGATCGGGAATATCCTTGAAGCAACGAGCGTTCGTGGCGCCCGGCGCGAAACGCTGACGTACAGCTTACAGCGCAGACAATGGCCGAGCGCAAGATCACGCGCTTGCAGGCGGCATCTGCGCTGCGCGCGTGGGGGATTTGAGCGAAACGCTGTATGGTCGGCGCGGATGGACCGCATAAAAATGTCCACCGGGGGGAGAGACCGCATGGTTCTACGTCGCGCTGCGATTATCTTGATCGCCATCGGCATGTCAGTGACGGCTTTCATCGGCGGCGCTGCGGCGCTGGACTATCCGACACGTCCGGTGCGCTGGGTGGTCGGCTTTGCGCCGGGAGGCGCCAACGACATCATTGCGCGGCTGATCGGCCAACGGCTCTCCGAGCACCTGGGCCAGCCATTCGTGATCGAGAACAGGCCAGGCGCCGGCGGCAATCTCGGCGCGGAGTCCGTGATCAATGCCGAACCCGACGGCTACACCGTGCTGCTGGTCAACCCGTCCAACTTCATCAACACTTCGCTCTACGCCAACCTGAAGTTCTATTTCCCGCGCGATCTCGCCGCCGTGGCATCTTTCATCCGGGTCCCGAACGTGATGACGGTCGGCAAGGGCGTCGAGGCCAGGACGGTCGCCGAGTTCATTGCCTACGCAAAAGCCAATCCGGGCAAGATCAACATGGCCTCGGCAGGTACCGGGACCTCGGTGCATCTGTCCGGCGAAATGTTCATGGCGATGGCCGGCATCAAGATGCAGCACGTGCCCTATCGCGGCGCTGGGCCCGCCGTCACCGACATGCTCGGCGGCCAGGTGCAGGTGATCTTCGACAGCATGCCGTCGATCATCCCGCACATCCGCTCCGGCGCGCTGCGCGCACTCGCTGTGACCACGGCAACGCGGTCGACGCAGTTGCCGGATACACCAACCATTGCTGACACCGTGCCGGGCTATGAGGCCAGCGCGCTATTCGGCATGGCGGCGCCGAGGAACACGCCGAAAGATATCGTCGAAAAGCTGAACAAGGAGATCAACGCGGTGCTGGCTGAACCCGCCATGCAGAAGCAGCTTGTCGAACTCGGCGGCGAGACTGTCATCGGCACACCAGAGGCCTTTGGCGCGCTGATCGTGTCCGAAACCGAGAAATGGAAGAAGGTGATCGAGGGCGCTGCCATTCAGAAGGTGGAGTAAGGGCTGCCGCAACAGCCCTCGCAACGCCGCAAGCCGTCAGCGTGCCGGACTTTGGTTTTGCGAGGGCGAAGCCGAGACTTCAAAGTCAAACCCGCGATCGAACGGCTCGTTGATCAATTCGAAGTGCCACCACTCCCTGAAATAGGGACGAAAGCCCGCCTCTTGCATGGCGGATTTCAGCGTTTGACGGTTGCGCGCGCGACCTCGCCCGCACGAGCGCATTTGACGTACTGGCCGAGCACGTCCAGACAATCGGGACCGGTGCCGAGATCGATCGTGCCGTCCTCGAACCTTCACCTTTCGGCGCCGTGCACGGCTTGAGCGGTTGCGAGGGATCGCGGTCGGCGCGGAATGTCACATCCTGCGGGACGATACCGAGATCCACCGTGCTGCCGCGCGAGTGGGCCGATCGTATGGCGATATAACCGAGCGCGAACAGCTCTTGCCTTGTCGGTGCGCGGATAGAATTCGGCTTTCATTTCGGAGTGCGCCGGATTCCTGGCTCCACTGCAAAGAAGTCAGCGACCGCCCGCTTCGGCCGATAGCAGTCCCAGACGATCAGCGAGAGCTTTTTCTCGGCCAGATTTCTTCTGCACGAGCGCCAGCGCATTGGCGGCCGGCGCGCTGAGAATGCATTCGGCGGCGAGATAGCCCTTGATCGGTCGGCCGACGAAATTGTGCGAACCGGCATAGCGGATGTCCTGCACGATCGTCGGATCGATATCGCGCAGATAGACGAAACCCTTGGGCAACGAGCCTGCCAGGAGCCAGCGCAGACAGCAGCATGCGTCAGCACGAGAATCCGGCACGGACCAGCGTGGGAACCATCAGAGCGGACCGAGCATGGCCCAACGGGGATCGCAAAACTCCTTCACCGCCGCCGCGACGCCGCTGGCGATCATGTTGCGCCGCTCGGCCGAGTCCATCTTGAGCTCTTCGTCGCGGTTGATGATCGAGCCCGCTTCCAGCAGCACGGCCGCCATTTTGGTCTTTCGCAGCACGATGAGCTCGTCGTAGCGATAGACGCCGGTTTCCTTGTTCAGCAGCGGATGCCGGTAGCGGCCCATGATGGGCAGCGTGTATTGATCGGCATAGCGCAGGCCCTGCTCCTTCATTTCCTTGGCCAGCAGTTCGGCAAACGCAAGGCTGGTCGGAAAGTCCGCATTGCTGCGCGAGACGAAGACGGAATAGCCCGAGAAGCGATCGCTGAAATGACTTTTCTTGCCCTCGAATTCCCAGTCCTCGAGCAGTTTGTTCGGCACGGAATCATGATGGATCGACAGAAATAGATTGGCGGGCATATTATTGGCCGCGGCGACGCGCCGAACGAGGCTCGCCCGCGCCTTGCCCTCGGTCACCAGCAATTTGGTCTCGGCAAAGCCTTCGGCCTTCAGCTTCTGCTCGATCTCGCGCGCCAGCCGCAGGTTGAAGACGAACTCGGCGACGTTGCGCGCGCTGATCGCGCCTTCGGATTCGGGCGTATGTCCGACATCGACAACGATCCGGAATTTCGCGGGCTCGCATTTCGTCGCGGCCAGCTTCAACGCGGCAAGGGGCAAGCCCGCCGGCGACAATGCGGCAAGCTTGATCGGCGGATGGCGTTTTGGCGATACGACGGGTTTTGTCCCGCCGCCGTCTTCGGCGCCGCCGCGGGCTTTTGCGGTTTCTCGGTCTTGGACGTGCCTTTGAAGAGATCCGACAGCCAGCTGGCATGGCTCGCCTCGATCGGCAGCAGCGCCAACACGGCGATCGCTGCGATCGACCGGCTGCAGCCACGCGTGAGCGGCGTGCGAATTTTCTCCCTGACGACGGCAATGCCTACTTCCCCCGGAGTGATTCCCGTTCGCGTCTTTCGGCAGCATAAGACAGCATCCGCCGACTCATTCTGACCGCGCCTTTGACCTCGTTGAATCTCGGGCAAGCGCCTGTTCGAATTTGGCATTGAACAGCCACATCGCATCGAGAATTTCGCGGAAGGTCGCAGATGTCCTGGCCCGGTCAGCCTGCCCAAAGGCGAACATGCTGTTGTTGCGCAGATAGCGCATGATCGTCGGGTCGGACATCCGGTAACCCAGCAGATTGCCGGAACTGAGCGCGGACCTGGTCGGCGCCGGAATGATCTGGATCAGTTCGAACAGCTTCATCTGATCGATCGGATCGGGCAGCGTTTTCACGATCGCCGGGATCTGCGGAAAAATATCCGCATGCGCGTTCATCAGGCGCGTCACGCACCGCGGTCCAGTGGTTGTAGCGATGATCGAGCGAGCCGGCCCGCGCCTCTTCCTTGTCGTCGCGAGGCATAAGCGCGGGATCGAGGGCGGCGACCGCGCCCTTGATCGCAGCCCATTTCCTGCGGCCATTCTGTCTTCGGACGGGCCGGTTTGAAAACTGCCCTTGTATTTGTTCGAGCGCGCATTGCCGATGTTCTGGTTGCCGTTGGTCTCGGCAAAGAACAGCCCGAGGCTGATGCGGCCCGCCGCTTCGGCAGCCGCCGCATCGAGGCCCTTGGCCCGCGCGATCGCGGTTCCGAGATCGACGACATCCTTGAACGGCGTCTCCGATTTCTGCGCGCCGGCGGGCGGCGCCTGCATGAATGCGAACAGTTTTACATATTCGTCGAGCAGCGGCTCGTTGGCGGCGTCGAAATACGCCGGCGGAATGCCGAATTTGTTCGGCCCGCCGATCCTGGACGGAACCGCGTCGGTAAGGTCCTTGGCGCGCGCCGATCATGGCGTTGCGCGCAAGATAGAGCGCCTGCCCCGGCAGGTTCGGCAGCGGCTGCTTCGCATCGATCTGCGCGCGCCGCTGGGCGAGGACCGCCTCGAAGTTCTTGACGGCATCGTTATACGCCTTGAGCGCATCCGATTGCCTTTTCGTCAGCGTCGCCGGCTGACCCAGCGCGGAGGAGATCAGGCCGGACTGGCCGACTCCTGCCGCGAAATAAAGCCCGAGCGCCACAGCCGCCGGCGCGATGCAACGACTTCTCATCGCCATGGCAGTCCCCAACGCTCCGGCTTGAGTGGATATCACGCAAGGCGATCGTTAGCGACGAACGTGGCGTTTGGCGAGACGATTGCTGCAAATTCGATGCTCTATCAGCTTCGGCAAAGCGGTCAGTGGGCATATTGGAGATCTGCACGACCGCCAAAGCCGGAAAGCGCAATTCTTCGAGAAGAGGTTTGGCGCAGTGCACCCACCTCATGCACGAAGCCGCCGACCCTGGCTCAGGCTCATTCACGACCCAAGGATCGCGTCCTTTGGGGCGCCGCCTGGCTTGCCGTCGGCGCTCCATTCCTTTTCGCTGGCCCCCGCCATGGAGCGGACCCGCTCCTCGTCGCCGGCGAGTGCATCGGCTGTTCCGCTGTAGACGACAGCGCCGTCGTCCAGCACATAGGCCCGGTCAGCGATGGCCAGGCTGGTCCGCGAACATTCTGTTCAACCAGCAGAACGGCGATGCCTTCCTTGCGCATCGCCTGGATGATCTGAAAGACTTCCTTCACCAGCAGAGGAGCCGGAGTCCCTGGCTCGGCTCGTCGAGCAGCAGCAGCTTGGGATTGAGCAACAGCGCTCTGGCGATGGAGAGCATTTCCTGCTCGCCACCGGACAACTGGCGGCCGCGATTGTCCCTCCGTTCGGCCAGTCGCGGGAAGGTCTCGAAGACCCGCTTGATCGTCCACGGGCCGGGCCGCTGCATCGGCACCCGCAGATTGTCTTCGACGGTCAGGTTCGCGAAGATCTTGCGGCCTTCCGGCACATAGCCGACGCCGAGCGAGGCGACTTGATAAGTCGACAAGTGGCTCGCTTCGGTACCGAATATCCTGACGCTGCCTTCGCGAGGCGGCGTGAGCGCCATGATACTGCGCAGTGTCGTCGTCTTGCCGGCACCGTTGCGGCCGAGGCCAGCGCCACGATCTCGCCTCGTTCACGGTCAGGCCCACGTCGTCCAGAGATCTGTGGCTCTTGCCGTAAAACGTTTGCAGCCCCGTGGCCTCGAGCAGGTGTCATTCGGCTTCCCCGGGTCCAAGCGGCCTGCACCGCTTCCGACGCCGCGATCTCCTTCGGCGTTCCCTCGGCGAGCAGACGGCCCTGGTCGAGGACCGTGATACGATCGGCCAGATGAAAGACTACCCGCATGTCATGCTCGATCAGGACGATCGTGTAATTGCTTTCGCGATGCAGGCGGCGAATGAGGGCGGTGATCTCGTAGGTTTCCTGATCGCCCATGCCGGCCGTCGGCTCATCGAGCAGCAGCAGTCGCGGTAGCTGCGCCAGCGCCATCGCGATCTCCGTCGTTCGCTGTGCCATGCGCGAGTTCGCCGACAAGCCGGTCGGCCTTGGCGGTGAGCCCCACCAGCGCCAGCATTTCGGCTGCGACGTCATTGGCGAGCTTCGCAGCGGCCTTGCTCCGCACCATATGTAACGTCTGCCCCGCCGCGACCTCGGCTGCCGTGAGCACGTTTTCGTGGACGGTCAGTTCGGGAAAGATTTCCGTGATCTGGAAGGTGCGGCCCATGCCGAGCCCGACCCGCTGGTGCGCGGGCAGCTGCGTGACATCGTTTCCCGCGAACAGGATCGAGCCCCTGGTGGGAGCAAAATAGCCGCTGATCATGTTGAAGAAGGTCGTCTTGCCCGCACCGTTCGGGCCGATGATAGCCCGCAGCTCGCCGGGTTTGACGGACATCGAAACGTCGTTCACGGCAACGAGGTTGCCAAATCGCTTGGTGACGCTACGAACCTCGAGCATGCTCATTCCGAACTGCGCTGGCGCCGCATGCCGAGCAAGCCGCGCGGAAAGAACAGCACGACCAGGACGAAGATCGTGCCGACAAGGACATCCAGTTCACCGTCATCGAGGATATATAGTCCTGCAGCACGACGAACACGGTCGCACCCAGTAACGGTCCCGGAACGTCCGCATACCGACCATCACGCACATGACGACGAAATAGCCGGACAGGGAGTAATGCAGCGCCATCGGGTCGGCGAAATTGTTCGGCAACGCGTCGAGCGTACCGGCAAGCGCGGTGAAGAAACAGGAGATCGAGAACGAGAGCCAGATCTGGCGCTCCACCGGAATCGCCAGAAAGCGCGCACGGCGTTCATTCTCCCGGATCGCCCGCAAGGTATGACCGAACGGAGAACGCACCAGCAGGCCGAGCAGGGTCACGGCGATCGCGAACACTGCCAGCAGGAAATAATAGAATTGCGGCCCGCCCGCGGTAATGTCGAGACGTCAACGACCCAAATCCGATCGGCTCGCGGTGAAAGTCGCGCAGCCCGTCGAAGCCGCCGGTGAAGTCGTTCCAGCTATAGGCGAGATAGTACCAGAGCTGGCCGAAGGCGATCGTGCACATCGCAAAATAGACGCCACGTCGGCGTACGATCAGCAACCCGAACAGAGTGCCGGCCAACCCGCCGAGCAGCGTTCCGGCGAGCATGGCGATGGGCGTGCTGTGCACCAGATATCGCAGCGTGAGGCCGGCACCATAGGCGCCGAGTCCGAAATATGCCGCATGGCCGAAACTCAGCACGCCGGTGAATCCGAGCAGCAGGTTGAGCCCCATCGCCGCGAGACCGAAAACCAGGACACGCCCGGCGAGCGCCGTATAGCCGCCGAACAACGGAAGCCAGTAAGGGGCCGCGATCAGAAGCGCCCATATGACGGCGAGCCTGGCCCAGTTCGGAACGGCCAGCTGTCTTGACGCCGGCGCCGCAGCGGTCGTGACGTCGGCGCTCATGACATCATTCCTTCCTCGCCCATCAGGCCGCGGGGGCGAAGCAGAAGCACGATCATCATGATGGCATAGATCACCGCCTCGCTCGCGGTCGGGAAAAACACGGTGGTCAGGGCCGCCGCCATCCCGATCAGGAGCCCGCCGAACAGCGTGCCAATCGGCTGCCGACGCCGCCGACGATGATGGCGATGAAACTCGGCATCAGGAGATCGTCACCCATGTTGGGATTGAGGCCGATCTGACCGGCGGCGAGCACCCCGCTCAACCCGGCCAGCATGCAGCCTAGGGCGAAATTGAAGGTCCGCAGGAAGCTGATATTGACCCCCAGCGAGGCCACGGTTTCAAGGTCGAGCGTACCGGCCCGGATCCGTACCCCGACCCGCGTGTAGCGCAGGAAGCCGAACAGCCCGAGTACCGTGAGGATGACGACCGCCACCATGAAGATGCGGTACCAGGTGATGAAGAACAGCTCGGCGCTGATCGGCTGCGACAGAAAATCGGGCAGGCCCAGCGGCAGGCCATTGGGGCCCCACACATAGCGGGCGACATCCTGCATCACGAACGCAAATCCGAACGTGAGCAACAGGCTGTAGACCGGATCGCGGTTATAGACACGGCGTATCATCAGGCGCTCGATGGTCGAGGCCGATCAGCCCGGTAAGCAGCGGCGAGACCAACAGCGCTCCCCAATAACCCAGCACCGGCGACAGTGTGAAAGCAAGATAGCCGCCGAGCGCCAGGAAATTGCCGTGAGCGAAATTGATCACGTTGCTGAGGTTGAGGATCAGAGACAGGCCAAGCGCCATCAACACGTAGAAAGCACCGATGATGAGCCCATTCGTGACGTTAAACAGTATGACCTGCGTCATCCGTCCTCCTGTACGCGCCAGTAAGCCTCGCCGCAGTTATCGGCAGGTCGGCCGGCTCCACCATCTTGCAGCCGGTATCCGAGACCGAGCCGGCGGCCTGGTCGCCCGGAAATGCGCAGAGACGGTGAACACATCGTCGGGACCGGACTTGGCGGGATGGGCCTCGCCGACAAAGATGTTCGGCATCAGCTCATGATCGCCGGCCCGGTAACGCACCTTGCCCGGCTGCAACGCCACGTCGGGCGGCAGCTCGAGGTCCTCCAGCGCCTTCGCCAGTTTCGGGCCTTCCAGCGACTTGGCTTTCTCGGCCGCCAATCGCACCGAATGCATCGACACATGGCCAAACCAGTCACGCGCGGAGGGCGTCTTTTTGGTCGCGGCGCGGTAATCGGCGACGAATTTCACCACCTCGGGCACGTTGGGCTGGTTCCACCACCACTCCATGTCCCACCAGCCGGTCTGCGCGTCCGGCGGACATCCCTTGATGCTTTCCAATTCGAACAGCGCGCCGCCGAGCGCCATTTCCTTCTGCATGCCGAACTGCGTGAATTGCTTCATGCAGTTGATCTGCGTCAGCCCGCCCATGTTGTTGAGCAACACGTTCGGCTTGTAGGCCTTCGCCTTGATGAGGGTGGCGGAGAAGTCGGTATTGTTGATGGGCGGCATGTCGCCCTCGAAGCTGCCGCCGACCTTTGTCAGCGCCTTGACGAAGGCGTCCTGGAGCGTATGGCCGTAAGCATAATCCGGCGTGATAAAAAACCACTTCTTGCCGAACTTCTTCACCAGCTCCGGCGTTACCGCGTTGGCATCCATCGTTGTGGTGTTGCAGACCCGGAACACATTCCATTTGCAATTCGAACCGGTGATCGGATCGGTGTGGCCGCCCGCCACAATATGAAAGATCTTCTTCTCATTGGTCACCTGCGACATGGCGTAGGCGATACCGGAGTTGACGTCTCCGATGATGGCGTCGACCTTGTCGCGGTCGATCAGCTTGCGTGTCTTCTGCACGCCCGTGCCGACGTCGTTGCCAAGTCCTCGACCAGGAGCTGGACCTGACGGCCCAGAATGCCTCCCTTTTTATTGATCTCGGCCTCGGCGTATTTTGCGCCGTCGACTCGCTTTGCGCCAGTGCCGAGAACACGCCGGTCAGCGGGTTGACCATTCCGATCCGGACAGGCTCGTCGGCTAGCGACTTGACGACAAATGGCGCGCCAATCACCTGGCTGGCGCCAAGCGCTAGCGCAGATTTGATGAGTGTGCGACGGCCAGATTGAGACGCGAACTGTTGCTCCATTCAGGCCTCCCTAGTCTGCTGCTTGGTCCGCATGTTGTTGTTGCGAAGTGGTGAGGTTGCCATGGCAGCAATTCACGGCACCCCTTGATTTCGCAAAATACGATCAGGCGCGGCGCGGCATCTTTTTTGGAGTTGGAGAGACGCACAACACGTGTCCTTGCATCAAAGGGATGCTTCAGCCGCTGTGACACCGCCCATGTTCGAGATTGCGCCGCTTTGGTTTTGCCGACAAATGGACAATTGGTCTAACGATCGACGTTGCCAGCGTGTCGGTTGCAGCGCATGAAAAATGAGCATTGGTGCAGTGCGCAAGCGAGTGCGCCGTGAGGCACCGGTTGCGGTCGATACTTGGTGTCCCCATCGCATGCCGTCGCTTCGGGGCAGACGGACCAATTCTCCGAACGCAAGGACAACGATCGACGTCGAACCACCAGAACACGGTCTGTGCGCCGGCGACTTCGTCACTGTTGCGCTTTGGTCGGATGCGATCGTGCCGAGCCGGTCGCCCGGCGAATTCGCCCTTCATGCGCGGCGCACGTCGATTGATCACGCCGGCACGTTGGGATCCGGCACCATCTTCGGGTCCGGCTTGTTGACGAGATAGAGCCGCGATCACCAGCAGCGCCGCGACACCGAACGCAATCGTCAGCGTGTCGTGCATGATGAAGTAGGCGGCGACGACGCCGAACAGCGGCGTGATGAAGGTGAAGGCCGACAGCTTGCTGGCCGAATAGGTCTTCACCAGCGCGAACCACAGCACGAACGTGCAGCCGACCACCCAGATCGCCTGATAGGCCAGCAGCGAGATCGACAGCAGGCTCGGCACATGGGTGATGGTTTCGCCGGACATCCACGACGCGGAGCCGAGAATCGGGATCGACACCGCGACCTGGTAGCCGAGCGCCTTTTCCGGCGCCGCCTTGCGCAAGCCCGTGCCCTTGGCGATCAGCGTCGTCGCCGCCCATAGCGCGCCGCCGGCGACCACCAGGAGGTCGCCCAGCAACACCTTGGCATCGACATTCGGCTGCGGCACGCCGATCGCGAGCGCCACGCCGGCAAAGCTCAAGGCCAGCCCGCTCCATTGCAGGCCGGAAAGCCGTTCGCCGAGGAACTGATAGGAGCCGAGCGCGACGAAGAACGGCGCGGTGTAGAGAAACACCGCCGCGCGCGACGCCGAGGTGAACACCAGTCCGCTGAAGATCAGCACGAACTCGATACCGAACAGGACGCCGTGCGCAGCAAGCCGGGCCAGAGCGTGCCGTCACGCTCGAAGAATTTCACGCCGCGCAGCCAGCCGATGACCAGCATCACCGGCAGCGCGCCGGCCGAGCGGATCAGCGCCTGCAGCATCGGCGGCACATCCGGCAGCGCCAGCTTGACCGCGATCTGGTTGAAACCCCAGCTCAGGCACAGCATCAGCATCAAGGCGACGGCGCCCGGCGTGAGCGCACGCCCGGTGGAAGAAGTCACTGGATTGGACGACATTTATCCTCGTGGCCGGCTTGGCGCCGTGTTCTGTTTACTGTTTCTGACAGTGCGCGCAGGTGCCGGCGATCTCGACGACGGAGAGCTTCGGCGCAAAGCCCGACGCGCGCGCCGCGGCGTTGAGGCTCTGCGCGACGGGAGCGGCGGGAATTTCGCCGACCGAGCCGCAATGGTCGCAGATCAGGAACGCCACCATGGCGGTGTCATCATGGTCATGCGCGCAGGCGAGGAACGCGTTGCGGCTTTCGATGCGGTGGACGAGGCCGTTTTCCATCAGGAAATCGAGCGCGCGGTAGACCGTGATCGGCGCCGGCCGCGGCATCGATTTGGCGAGTTCGTCGATCACCTCATAGGCCCCGAGCGGACGGTGGCTGGACAGCAGCGCTTGCAGCACCTGGCGGCGGATCGGGGTGAATTTCTGCGCCCGCCTGCGCGCAAACCTGCTCGGCATGCGCGATCGCGTCCGCGGTGCAGCGGCCGTGATCGTGGTCGGGAGCGGGAAAGATGGGCTTTGCCAAGGTCATCGCGTTCGTTTTGTAGCATTTCGCGGCCAATCCCAAAGCCCGCGCTCCCGCGCGTTCCCAGCCATGTTCTGCAGCGCGGGTCACGTCCTTGTTAACCCCCGTGCGGAATTCATAAGCTAGCTTATTATAGCGAAGCTTATGGAGGGCTGACGCGAATGCGCGGTTCCGTGGATATGAACTTCCTGTTTACGCTCGGCGAATTGCAGCGCGCTGGTGCGCGTCTATGCCGACAAGCAGGCGGCGCGCTACGGCATCACCCGCGCGCAATGGGCGGTTCTGGCCAAGGTGGAGCGCAACGAGGGCCTGAAGCAGACGGAACTCGCCGAACAGATGGAGATGCAGCCGATCACGCTGACGCGGCTGATCGACAAGCTCTGCGACAATGGCTGGATCGAGCGCCGCGGCGACGAGACCGATCGCCGCGTCAACCGCCTCTATCTGCGGAAGGCCGCGCGCCCGCTGCTCGGCAAGCTCTCAGGGCTGCGCTCCGAACTCACCGCGACCGCGCTGGAAGGCATCAATCCCGCCGACGCCCACCGCCTGCTCGCCCAACTCGAACTCATCAAGGAAAACGTTCGCAATGCCATCCAGAACCCAGCCGGCGAACCTCCCCGAAAGGAGCAGCGCTATGGCTGATCCCGTTCTCAAGTTCCCGCCCGAGCAGAAGGGCACCCGGCTTCGCCGTCGCGGCCGAAGCTTGCCGCCGAACCGCGCCGCCGCCTGCTGGCCGGCCTGCGGCGCTATCGCCGCTTCCTGCTGCTGGTGGTGGTGCCGCTGGTCGCGGTGGTCGCGGGCGTCATGTTCTATCTCAACGGCGGCCGCTACGTGACCACCGACGACGCCTATGTCGGCGCGCAGAAGGTGCTGATCACGCCCGATATCTCCGGCAAGATCGAAAAGGTCGTGGTGAAGGAAGGCCAGCAGGTCAAGCAAGGCGACGAACTGTTCGAGATCGATCCGGTGCCGTTCCGCCTCGCGGTGGACCAGGCCAAGGCCACGCTCGACCAGAGCAGGACGAGCTACGACAATCTCATCGCCAACATCAAGATCTACGGCCAGATGCTCGAGCTGGCGCAGCAGGGTGTCGATCTGAAGCAGCGCGACGTCGAGCGCAAGATCGCGCTGGTGAAGAACAATGTCGGCTCGCAGCTCGATCTCGACAATGCGGGCAACCGCGCTGGTCACCGCGAGCGCGCAGACCGAGTTCATCAAGCAGCAGCTCTCCAACGCGAAGACGCAATTGCTCGGCAATGCCGAATTGCCGCTCGAGCAGTTCCCGCCCTACGCCCAGGCCAAGGCCAAGCTCGACGAGGCCCAGCGCAATCTCGACCACACCGTGATGCGGGCGCCGATGGCGGGTGTCGCCACGCAAGTCGACCAGATCCAGCTCGGCCGCTTCGTCGCCGCCGGCACGCCGGTATTCTCCATCATCGACGTCGCCAACCCCTGGGTCGACGCCAATCCGAAGGAATCCGATTTCACCTATGTCGCGGTCGGCCAGACCGTCACGCTCGAGGTCGATGCGTTCCCGAACCATGTGTTCAAGGGCACGGTCGGCTCGCTGTCGCCCGGCACCGGCGCGCAATTCTCGATCCTGCCGCCACAGAACGCGACCGGCAATTTCGTCAAGGTCGTGCAGCGCGTTCCGGTGCGGATCTATTTCGACAAGGACGACAGGATGGTCCGGAAGCTGAAGGCCGGCATGAGCGTCTACGCGACGATCGACACCAACCACCGCCGCTCGCTGGCGGGCTGCTCGGCTGCCGCCGGCGGCCGCGAGCCACGAGGAGGACTAAGACGATGCCGACGGCGGGCCGTCACCCTGCTGCCGTTCCCGGCCTGCGCCGGAACATGGTGACGATCTGCGCCATGACCGCGACCATCATGCAGGCGCTGGACACCACCATCGCCAATGTCGCGCTGCCCTATATGCAGGGCACGCTGTCGGCCTCGCAGGACCAGATCAACTGGGTGCTGACCTCCTACATCGTCGCCGCCGCGATCATGACGGCGCCGGTGGGCTGGATCGCCAACCGGTTCGGGCGCAAGCGCATCTTCATCCTCTGTTCGGGCGGCTTCACCGATCGCCTCCGTGCTGTGCGGGCTGGCGCAGGACATCAACCAGATGGTGCTGTTCCGCCTGCTGCAGGGCGTGTTCGGCGCGGCGCTGGTGCCGCTGTCGCAGGCGGTGATGCTGGACACCTACGCGCTGCATGAGCGCGCGAAAGGCGATGTCGATCTGGGGCATGGGCGTGATGATGGGGCCGATCATGGGGCCGTCATTGGGCGCGTGGCTGACCGAAACCTATTCCTGGCACTGGGTGTTCTTCGTCAATCTGCCGTTCGGCATCTTCACCGTGCTCGGCCTCGTCGTCTTCATGGACGAGACCAAGAAGAACCTCGATCTGCGCTTCGACTGGTTCGGCTTCACCGCGCTCGCGGTCGCCATCGGTTCGCTGCAGCTTGCGCTCGACCGCGGCGAGCAGCTCGGCTGGCTGGAATCCAACGAGATCATCGCCGAGTTCATCATCTCGGCGGTCGGCTTCTATTATTTCTTCGCCCATTCGTTGACGACGTCACGGCCCTTCATCCAGTTCGCGCTGTTCAAGGACAAGAATTTCGTCGGCGGCTGCGTGTTCATGGCGGTGATGGGCCTGGTGCTGTTTTCGACCATGGCGCTGTCTTCGCCGTTCCTGCAGAACGTGATCGGCTATCCCATCATCACCGCGGGCGTGCTGCTGGCGAGCCGCGGCTGCGGCACCTTCGTCGCCATGATGCTGGTCGGCCGGACGATGCGCTATGTCGAGGCGCGCACCCTGATCTTCTCCGGGCTGAGCATTACCGGCTGTTTCGCTGTTCTACATGACCGGCTGGACCGACCAGACCGGCGTCACCGAAATCGTCGTGATCAGCGTCCTGCAGGGTTTCGGGTTCGGACTGGTGTTCGTGCCGTTAAGCACCGTGGCGTTCCTGACGCTGCCCAATCATCTGCGCACCGACGGCACCTCGATGCTGACGCTGATGCGCAACGTCGCGAGCTCGATCGGCATTTCCATCGTCATCTCGCAACTGACGGAAGGTCGCGACGCGTCTACGCCAACCTCTCCGAGCACATCAACCCGTTCAATCACGCCATGCAGATGCCCAATGTGCGCGGCATGATCGACATGAACACCGACACCGGCCGCGCCATGGCGGACGCCATGGTGAAGGCGCAGGCGCAGATCATCGCGTTCTCGCACGACTACCAGCTGGTGATGCTGTTCGATCCTGGTCTCGATCCCGCTGACGATCATGATCGGCTCGACCAAGGCCACGCTGCGCGCGCAGTCAGCTCGCGCCGGACCACGCGGTAATCGAGTAGCGGCTGGACAAAATCTCGAAAACAACCCCATGCAAAGTAGAAACTGCTCGGGGTCGCAGTACTCGCGCCGTGTCAGGGCACGAGCCAACCTGATCTCATCCCCTATCTAGCGGCAGGCGAAGCCGTCGCCTGCGTCACCGGTCCGCTTCCATTCCATGTCGTGCGCAGCGGATAGACGCCAACGGGATCGCTGATGGTCTTGTCGCGCGAGGTCAGCACGATGTCGCCGGGCGCCTCACCCTTCTCGACCCAATCGGCGAGTGCGGTGAAGAACTGGTCCTGCTCGCGCGTCGGCGTCTGGTTGGCGTTGCCCGGAAGCTTAGGCAGCGGCACGGTGTCGTTCTTGCCACCGACGGTGTAGGCGCGGCCCTGCGAACTGTGGGCCGCGCCGGGCACCAGATACATCCGCATGAACTTCGCCACCTCGGCGTGCCCACCCGTCGCCGCGACGACGCGCTCATGGTAGTTGACGTTGCCGGCCGGCGGGATCGCGTCGTCGGCAAGGCCGCTCCAGACGATCACCTTGCGACGGAGGTCGGCGCAGCTTTCCAAGATCGGCCTTGTCGGTGATGAGATCGCTCAGCAGCGTCGGCTGCAGTGCGACGTTTGGCTACCGCGTCGGCCAATCCGGCATAATCGAGTTCGAGCCATTTGTTGCGGACATTCGTCGAACCGTTGGTGATCGGAATAGCCGATGTCGCGCTGGCGTCGGCGGCATAGCTGACGTCCTGCAGCGCCAATGCGACGTTGTCGGTGCCGGCGCTCGTGATCTGGCCGCCGATCGCGGTGCCCCGCGTGAACGTCCACCCACCTGTTTGGCGCCGAGCGCCTTGCCGCTGCGGGCGTCGGGCGTTTGGGCCGCGTCGAAACTGCCGTCCGGCGTGAGGCCGTACCAGATCTTGTTAAGCGCCATCGCCTCCTTTGCGCTCAGGCAGGTCGCCGCGTCCGCATTGCTGCCGGTCACGCCGTCGCCGGCTGCGCCGGTGCACAGCGCCGCGGCGTCGGCGCGGGGTTGAGTTGCAGGCAAAGGGATCGAGCAAAAAGCCGAGGCCGGCGGTATCGCAGGCGGCGACGGCGCGCGCGTTGGCGGCCGCGACTTTTGCGGCAAAAGCGTTGGCTTCGGCCTTGTCCACCGCGGTGTAGCCCAGTTCGGCCTTCATCACGATTTGCGGATAAAGCGCGGACGTCCCGAACTTCGCGATGCTCAGCGCCGGCTGCGCGATCAGATAGCCGTCGTAGAGTTCAGGATATTCCTGGGCGATCTTCATACGCCGCCGCCGCTCGAACGGCATCGAAATCGCTCAGCGATTTCGGCTCGACGCCTAGCCCGGGAACAGTTCGAAGGCATCGGCGCCTGATGGATCGCGAGTCCCCGCCCGGTCTTGACGTCCGCGCCGCCGGCCTTAGCGGCGTCGGCAGCGGCGTCGACAGCGGCGATAAACTGCTCGGCCACCCGGTTATGCCGATGCCGCAACGCACGGGCACCGGCCAGCAGCGGTTCGCAGCATCGACCGGCGTTCCATTGATGATGCCGACCGCGCCCGCGCCACGTCCGCGGCGAACCGCCGCCGCACGTATCGGCGGCGGTCGACGCAGCTTGCGCCGCCAACAGTGCCGGGTTGGCCGGTCGATCGAACGATGAAGAGTTCGACGCCGAGATAGGCCAGCGCGAAAGCGATCGCAATGCCGAGCTCGCCGACAGCGCTCAGACGCTACCGAACCGCGCCGGGAGGTCACAAATTGCCGATCGCCTCCGTCGATCTTGAGGATGTTGATGTCGATGCGCAGATCGGGGTACCGCCGCCGGATACGCTCGATCGCGCGGGGCACCATGATCTGGGAAATTGAGGGCACCGAGCCGATGCGCAATTCCGAAAATGCGCCGCGCCCGATCTTTGAAATGTTTCGGTGAGATCGTCGACTTCTTGTAGACCCCGTTGATCTGCTCAAAAATGTTCTCGGCTTCGGGCGTCGGGAAGTAGCGTCCGTTCTGACGTTGAAAGAAGCGGATGCCGAGCGACCGCTCGGTGTATTTCACCAGACGACTGATGCCGGGCGCGGACACATTGAGCAGTTTTGCCGCCCCGCCTATCGTGCCGGTGATCATCACGGCGCGAATGACCTCGACCTGGCGCAACGTCATCATTTGCGGGTAAACTCCGAAGCTGAGCCTGGTCAGAGATACTCTCAAGTTCGACCGGCGCAAATGACCTTTCAGGGCCGGCGTTGCGCCTTATCCGGACTGGTCTTTCGTTTTCAGCATGATCGTTCGGAAAACCGGCAGCCACTTTTCCGGATCATGCCCTGGCGCCGCAATCACATTCCTCGCCGCCGCGAGCGCGCGCTGGGCGCGTGTCTGGCATCCACGGTCTTCGCAAGCTCGGCGGTCGGGACCTCGATGCTGATCGCGATGTCGGCCGGCATGGCGCGCGTCAGCGAAACGAGGTCGATGCCGCCCTCGCCGGGAAACATCCGCTCGTAGCGGGCGGCATGGATCATTTCCTCCGTCGTCGCCGGCCGTTCGGCCGGGCCGTCGCATAATTGCCAATAGTGCAGCCGGTGCGCGGGAACGCGGGCGAGTTCGGCGATCGAACTGTTCGACCGGTCGAAGTGCAGCGCATCGACCAGGATGCCGGCATTGGGCTGCCCGGCTTGCGCGACAATCCGGCTGGCCGTCGCGAGGTCGGGGACATAGGTCCAGGGCATGAATTCGAGATCGGCCGTCAACCCATAGGGGGCGGCAGCCTCGCAAAATCTGGCATAGCGATCCGTGAACCGGCCGAGATCGGGATCGTAGGCCGCGATCAGGATGTTTTTGGCGCCGAGCCGCGCGCCGGTCTCGAAGAAGGCGGCGAATGACGCGATCTCGGTTTCCGGCCTGAACGCGACCACTTCGAGGTCCGCCACGGTGATGCCGGTCGCATCCAGCCGGGCGAGCGTTTCCTTGCAGGCCCGCTTCATCGTCCATCAGCGGATAGGCGATACCGCCCGCCATGGCAGGCAGCAGCCGGAGTCCGACATGGTCGTAGCCGCAGGCCGCGGCGACGTCGATCAGCGCGGGCGGCGCGAGTTCGAGGACGGTCAGCGCGGCGAGCGAGAACGTCGGCATCATTCGAAATCCGCGATACGGGCGTCGAGCGCGAACATGCCTTGATAGATCTCCGGCTCGCCGAGGCCGCCGAACAGGTCCGGCGCGCTCTTCGCCGCCTGACGCAATGCGCCGCGAAGCGAGGCCTCGTCAAGCGCCTCGATGATCAGGAGGCCGGCAAAGATCCCTTCATCCTTCCGCATGCCCTTCTCGACCGTCGGCACCGAGGTCCGCGCGAGATCGGTCGCACCGATCTGCACCGCGGCGATCCCGTCGCAGCGCGACGATCGCGTCCGCCAGCTGCTGCGGGATTGTCCGGCAGACGTCTCGATCCGCAGCGCGACGATGGTGGACGCCCTCGCCCCGCCCGGCCCGCGCCGCCATGACGCCGCCGCCGCGAATGAAGTTGCCGAGCTGCGGCATGATCCGCTGCGACCATGGCGTCGGCGCGTTGAGCCGCGCCAGATAGGCCGGCCCGTCGAGCACCTCGGGCGATTCCAGCTCATAGAGGATGAAGAAGCGATTGATGTCGGCGCGCGCCGCGCGGAAGACGCGGACGCCCAGAAATCCCTTGGTCGTCACCCGTTCGGTGGTGTGCTCGCGCGTCAGCCAGTGCCGGTAGTCGGTCAGGTTGTTGCGGCTCGACGTCGCTCCAGATCGCAAGAAAGCCTGCGCCGCGCATCGCGCTCTCCTCTCGCTTAGGCCTTGGGCCGCGAGCCGCAAGCCCGTGCAGCGACGCCGGGATCCGCATCGCGGCAGCTTCCCGAGCTTTTGCACGGCAGCCAGGATGGCGGCGATATAGCCGTAGGGACCGAGGCCGCAGATCACGGCGGTGGACGCGCTCGACGTGATCGAATGCCGGTGCAGTTCGTCGCGCGCGTGGATGTTGGAGATATGGACCTCGATCTTCGGGCCTTCGAATATCTTCAGCGCGTCGATCAGCGCGATCGACGTGAACGAATAGGCCGCCGGGTTCATGATGATCGCGTCGCACTTGCCGTGCGCCGACTGGATCAGATTGACCAGTTCGCCTTCGAGATTGGACTGGTGAAACGAGATCGTGACCCCGAGATATTTCGCCACCGCCTCGCAGCTCGCCTCGATCTCCTTGAGCGTCGTCGGGCCATAGATGTGCGGCTCCCGGATGCCCAGGAAATTCAGGTTGGGCCCGTTCAGGATCATGATCTTGGTGGCCATTGCTGGCACCCTGTTCTTTCGACGCGACGTCGTCTAGCCGCCAAACCATTTTGCCGGGATCGTCACCAGCTCCGGGAACAGCACCATCAGGAACAGCACGATCAGCTGGGCGATCATGAACGGCCAGACGCCCTTGATGATGTCTTCCATGCTGATCTTGGAGACGCCGCAGACGACGTTCAGCACGACGCCGACCGGCGGCGTGATCAGGCCGATGGAGTTGTTGATGATGAACAGGACGCCGAAATAGACGGGATCGATGCCGGCCGTCTTGATGATCGGCATCAGGATCGGCGTCAGGATCAGGATCGTCGGCGTCATGTCGAGCGCCGTGCCGACGATGACGACGATGACCATGATCGCGAACATCAGGAGCGTGTTGTTGCCCATGAAGGGCTTCAGGAGATCGACGACCTGGGCCGAGATTTCCGACACCGTGATCAGCCAGGACGACACCAGCGCCGCGGCCACCAGGAACATCACGATGCTGGTCGTCACGGCCGCGGAGACGAAGACGTCGTACAATTGCGACCATTTCAGTTCGCGATAGATGCAGGTCGCGACGAACAGCGAATAGACCGCGACGACCACCGCCGGCTTCGGTCGGCGTGAAGATGCCGAAGCGCAGGCCGACGATGATGATCGCCGGCAGCATCAGCGCCCAGAAGCCGTCGATGACGGCCTTGACGATTTCCGCGAATGACGCTCGCGGCGGCGGCGTCAGGTTCTCCTTGCGGACCACCCACCACCAGGCGACGCACAGGCCCGGCGCCGAGCAGCAGGCCCGGGAACGATTCCGGCCAGAAACAGCTTGGAGATCGAGACGCCGGCGGCGACGCCGAAGATGACGAAGCCGATGCTGGGCGGAATGACCGGGGCGATGATGCCGCCGGCGGCGACGAGGCCCGCCGCATAGGTCTTCTTGTGGCCGGCCGCCACCATCATCGGCACCAGCAGCGCCGCCAGTGCGGCGGCATCGGCCGCGGCCGAGCCGGACAGCGACGCCAGGATGCAGGACGCCAGGATGGTGACGTAGCCGAGCCCGCCGCGCAGATGGCCGACGGCGACGAGGGCGACATTGACGATGCGCTTGGCCAGGCCGCCCTTGTTCATCAGCTCGCCGGCCAGCATGAAGAACGGGATCGCCATCAGCGGAAAGCTGTCGGCGCCGTTGATGACGTTCTGCGCCACGATCTGGGAATCGAACATCCCGATCGTGCTCATCAGCGCGACGCCGCAGATGATCAGCGCGAAGGCGATCGGCATGCCGAGCGCCATGGCGCCGAGCAGCGAGAAGGTGAAGACCGCGATGGTCATCTGCGCGTCCCCCGCGATGCCATCAGTGCTCCTCCGATTCCTTGACGGCGACCATGTCGGCTTCGCTGGCCTGCCCGGAGACGACGCGGTACAGATCGTAGAGCAGCATGATCGCCGGCCGAGACGCCGAAGATGACGCCGACGAAATAGAAGATGCCGATCGACAGGCCGGTCGCCGGCGCGCGGTCGTCGATGTTGATGATGGTCTGGCGCCAGCTTCCGGCGAGCAGCAGCCAGTCGGCAAACAGCATCAGGCAATAGTTGATGATGAAGCAGATCCGCTTTCCCGCGGGCGGCAGCATCCGGACCAGGCTATCGACGCCGAGATGCGCATGCTCGCGCACCGCGACGATGGCGCCGAGGAAGGTCAGCCAGACCAGCAGCCAGCGCGACAGCTCCTCCGAAATCGTGATTCCGGAATTGAAGCCGTAGCGCAGCACGACATTGCCGAACACCAGCACCACCATGACCGCGAGGCACAGCGCGATGACGAACTTGAGGAAGCGCGCAATACAGATCGAGTATTCGTTCCATCGGCGCCGTCTGGAGCTGGAGTTGAGCGCCGGCCGAGCCGAGCTCGGCCCCGCTTGTCGACGTCAGCGACGTCGTTACTTCACCGTCCTTGCGGATGCGATCGAGCTCGTCGTTGAACAGCTTCACCGTTTCCGGCTCGAAGGCTGGCGGAGATCTTGTCGACCACGGGCTGGACGGCCTTGCGCATGCCGCTCCAGCTCTTCGGGCGCCACCGCGTTGTACTGCATGCCCTTGGCCTGCAGTTCGGCGAGCGCCTTTTCGGTCTGCAGCCGCGTCTGCTCCTTCTGGTAGCCGCGGCTTTCGGCATAGGCTTCCTGCATCATCCGCTGCTCGGCCGGCGACAGCTTGTCCCAGAAGATCTTGCTGACCAGGATGATGTTCTCGGTGAAGGTGTGGTTGGTGGCGGAGACGTATTTCTGAACTTCGTAGAACTTGTTGGAGAGGATGACCGTGTAGGGATTTTCCTGGCCGTCGACGGTGCGGGTCTCCAGCGCCGAATAGAGTTCGCCGAACGCCATCGGGATCGGATTGGCCTTGAAGGCGCTGAAGGATTCCAGATAGACCGGGTTCGGAATCACGCGCAGCTTGAGGCCGTCGAAATCTTCCAGCTTGGTGATCGGATGCTTGCTGTTGGTGACGTTGCGGAAGCCGAGCCCCCAATAGCCGAGCCCGATCAGCCCGCGCTGCGGCAGCGCGTCGATCATCGCCTTGCCGAATGCGCCCTGGACCAGCGCATCGGCCTGATCGGTGGTGGTGACGATGAACGGGAAATCGAGCAGGCCGAATTCCGGAACGACGGTCGCGAGCGACGTGGTGGAGGCCGACAGCATCTCCTGCGTGCCGCCGCGCAGCGCCGACTGCTGCTGCAACTCGTTGCCGAGCTGGCGACGCGGCGAACTCGCGGATCTTGATCTTGCCGCCGCTCTTGGCGAGCAGGATTTCGGCGAATTTCTGCACGCCGAAGCTGACGGGATGGTCGGTGTTGTTGAGGTGCCCCCACCGGATCGTCCGCTCCTGGACCTCCTGCGCGGATGCGGCACCGACCAAAAGCGACCCGCCGAGCACCGCCGCGGACAGAACTGCAAACAGCCTCATCGATTCCTCCCTGAAACGAACTGGCGCCACGCCGCGGCTTGTTGCCGCGCTTTTCTGTCTCAGCACCTCTTTTCGGTGAAAACCATAAACGAAATCCATTGTCAAAGGAAATTATCAGAAATATATGATATATCTGGATCATCATGATGACGGCCGCGTGCGGTGACGGCGCCATTCGCGGGTATGGTTGGCCGGCACGAGTCGCCTCAGCCGCCGCAGCCGAAAGCGGGATGAGACATTGACGATCCTGGAGCATCCCCAGCCACCCATGTCGGCCGGCGACAGCGGCTATCACCGCATTCGCTCCGACATCATTTTCGGCGTGCTGACGCCGTCGGGACGCCTCAAGCTCGACTCGATGAAGGAGGATTACGGCCTCAGCGTCAGCACGCTGCGCGAGATCCTCAACCGCCTGGCCTCGGAGGGCTTTGTCGTCGCCGAAGGCCAGCGCGGCTTCGAGGTCGCGCCGGTCTCGATCCAGAATTTGCGCGAACTCGCGCAGCTCCGCATCCTGCTCGAGCATCACGCGATGACCGAGTCGTTCCGCGCCGGCGACATGGAATGGGAAGGCCGCGTGGTGTCGGCCCATCACAAGCTGGCGGCCACCGAACGCGCCATCCTCACCGAGGGCGACGATCCCGAACTGCGCAAGCGCTACGACAGCGAATTCCATCAGGCCCTGATATCGAGCTGCGGCTCGCGCGAGCTGATGCACACCCATTCCGTCGTGTTCGACAAATATTTCCGCTACGCGCTGCAGTACCGCGGCAGCGCGACGGTCGAGCAGCACAAGGCGCTGCTGGAATGCGCGCTGAAGCGCGATGTCGAGGGCGCGAAGCCGATCCTGACCGATCACATCAACGGCTGCGTCGCGCATGCGCTGTCGATCGGGACGCTGAAATAATCGGGGTTACCCGACCGCGTCCGACACCGCGAGATAGGCAAACGCGAGCGCCGGGCCGAGCATGATCCCGGGTCCGGGATAGGTCCGCGCATGATCGACTGCATGTCATTGCCGCAGGCGTCACCACCGCGATCGGCCGGCTGGATCCGGCAGCCGGACGCGGGCGGCATCGTCGGTGGACAAGCCCGGCCGAGGTGCAATCATGGGACGGCTCGAGCCGCAGCGCATGAACGGCGCGGTCGCGACCGCGCCGAGGTCGGATTCAGCGACGCCAGCCGGCCGCATCGCCATTGCGGTTTCGATAGCTCGTGCTCGCCGATCGACTTCGGGATCGCGTGCCGGCGCGCGCGTAGCCGTTCATCTTGTCGACCGTTTCGCGCAGGTTGGCGGGATCGACCTTCAAGCGCTGCGCCAGTTGGTCGATGCTGCCCCGCGGTGCTCGATAGCCGTCCGCGAGCGCAGCCTCGGTGCCAGCCGCCGGGGCGCACCATGCCGAGGCCGTCTTTCCGGAGTGCTGCCGCATCCGCGATCAGGATAGGCCGGGATCGCCGACGTGGCGTTGCGCCAGCATCTCCAGCGCAAACTGGTGATAGCGAGATCGCCTCGTTGACGAAGCGGCGTCCATGGCGATCGACCACCAATGCCGCCCGGCTTGCCGCGATCGCGCACGAGATGCGGAGACACCGCGCTCGAGATCCGTCGGCGCGACGCCGGCATCGATGCCGGCGCCCAGACCCGGCCTGAGGTCGCGGTCGCTGACGCGGGCGCCGATCTGCGACCGCAGTTTATCCTGCGCATCGCCAGTCGAGCCTTCCCGCGACGGACGACCACGTCTCGTCGGTTCCCAGCGCCGCACGGCGCCACGGCGTGGCGATTGAAACCATCGACCGGCGAGGATCGGTCCGCTGGACGATGGATTTCTCACGCGAGACACCGTCCGACGTCGCAGAACCGCGCCCGCTGCGGCGTCCGTCCGCCTCGCGCGGCGATCTTCGCAAGCGACGCGCGGTTCTGACATATCAACGTCGCGGCGGATCAGCGGATCGAGCAGCCGGCCGACCCGCGCGTTGCCCATCACCGGCCGTGTGCCCCGGCCATGGCTCTGCCTGTCGCGCGCGTGGCGTGCCAGCAATTTCGCGGAATCGACAGACCGACTTGATCGCGCGGACGACAGCAGATCGCCGCTATCGGTGCGGTCTACCATCATGCCGCCGAGCAGCGTAAACTCCGCCAATGGCGGACGAATGAGCCTGAAGGCATCACCCGAGCAGCCGTCCCGTCGAATGGCAGCGGCTCCAGCGCGCGCCCGGCCAAGGCGGCGCCGTCGAGTTCCGAGCGATAGTCCGGATGCCGCGCATAGGCCCGCAGCTTGACCTCGGAACTTACGCTCGAGGGCTTCGACCGCTTCGGGACCGGCCATCAGGGACGCTGCGCGCAGCGAAGCGTCCGGCGCGGTTGCCGACGATCAGCCGCAGATAGCGCTCGACGTTATGCAACGGCTGTCGGAGGTCGCCGGATCGCGTGGCGCGTGTTCGGGATCCAGATCGAGCCCGGCCGAAAACGCCGAGGAGCCGCCGACGAAACGCCGTCTTCTCGACCAGCAGCGTTGGCACCGCGGAATTGGCGGCGAACAGCGCCGCCGACAGTGCGGGCCGCCGCGCCAGCGCCGATGACGACGCCATCACGAGTCGCGGCGCGACGTCGGCGAGTCCGATGAATGCAGCAACAGCGTCCCCTTCAGACGTCGAAGAACACCGTCTCGTTGTCGCCCTGCAGATGGATGTCGAGACGATAGACCGCGTTGCCATTGCAATTCGCCGCTGGGCGATCAGCGTGGCGCGGCGATCGATCGGCACCAGCGCCAGCACCGGATCGGCGGCATTGCGGGCCTCGCCGTCGAAATAGATCCGCGAATAGATTCTGCAGCAGCATGCCGCGCGCGAACACCGCGAGCACGAGATGCGGCGCCTGCGGCTTGCCGTCGGGATCGGGCACCTGCCCGGCTTGATGGTGTCGAAGGCATAACCGCCATTGGCGTCGGTGCCGCAGCGGCCAAATCCCTTGAACGAGGAATTGGGCAGCGCGCGCTTGTCCTGCGGATCGGCGAAGCGGCCCTGCGCGTCGGCCTGCCAGATCTCCAGCATGCAATCCGGCATCGGCTGTGCCGTCGCCGTCGAACACCCGGCCCTCGACGCGAATGCGCTCGCCCGACGTATCCGCCGTGACGAGGTTGTTGCTGAAGGCGTCGTTCCAGTCGTATTTGCCGTTCGAGGTCAGGCCATAGGCGAAATACGGACCGACGGTCTGCGACGGGGTAACCCCTTGTGGCTTTGCTGGCACTTACTTGGTCTCCATCGGCGTGGCGTTGCGCCCGCGCAGCACAATGTTGAAGCGATAGCACAGCGCCCAATCCGGCTTGGTGTTCTCCAGGTCGAAGTCGCGACACCATCCGGTTGCGCGCCTTCTCGTCGGTCACCGAATTGAAGATCGGATCGAACGGAAACAGGGGATCGCCGGGGAAATACATCTGCGTCACCAGCCGCGAGACGAAGGAATGCCCGAACACCGAGAAGTGGATGTGGGCCGGACGCCAGGCGTTGTGGTGGTTGCCCCAGGGATAGGCGCCGGGCTTGATGGTGACGAAGCGGTAGTAGCCCTCGGCATCCGACTGCGTGCGGCCGGCGCCGGTGAAATTCGGATCGAGCGGCGCCGGATGCTGATCGACGACATGGATATAGCGGCCGCAGGCATTGGCCTGCCACAGCTCGACCAGCGTGTTGGGCACGCCGCGGCCGTCCTCGTCGAGCACATGGCCGTGCACGATGATGCGTTCGCCGAGCGGCTCGCCCTTGTGCTGCAGGGTGAGATCGTGTCGTTCTCGCGCACCGTCTCGTGGCCGTAGACCGGCCCGGTCAGTTCCGACAGCGTGTGCCGCATCGGGATCAGCGGCTTTGTGGGCGAACGTTTCACGGTGCTCTTGTAGGCCGGCGACAGCCGCGGCGGATGCGCGGCGAGACTGCTGACGGGATAAACGAGTGTCATGACGAATTCCTCCCAGGCCTTCGGTTGCCGGTGAGCCCTGCGCAGATCATTATATGATATAACTAATCCGGAAAAGCGGTCTTTTACGTCCTTCCGGATCAGTTTTTAATTCAGCTTCTCGATCGCCATCGCGACGCCCTGACCGACGCCGACGCACATGGTGGCGAGCGCGAGCTTGCCGCCGCGCTTCTCCATGCCGTGCACCGCCGTCATCGCCAGCCGCGCGCCGCTCATGCCCAGCGGATGGCCGAGCGCGATCGCGCCGCCATGCGGATTGACGAAATCGGCATCGTCCTTGACGCCCAATTGCCGCAGGCAGGCTATGCCCTGCGAGGCGAAGGCTTCATTGAGCTCGATCAAATCGAAATCGCTGATCTTCAGGCCGAGCCGCTCCATCAGCTTCCTCGTCGCCGGCACCGGGCCGATGCCCATGATGCGCGGCGGCACCGCGGCCGACGCGAGACCGAGGATACGCGCCCGCGGCGTCAGCCCGTGCTTCTTCACGGCGGCTTCGGAGGCCAGGATCATCGCGGCCGCGCCGTCATTGACGCCGGACGCGTTGCCCGCCGTCACCGTGCCGGGATTGCGCACGATCGGCTTCAGCTTGGTCAGGCCTTCCAGCGTGGTCTCGGGACGCGGATGCTCGTCCTTGTCGACCGTGATCGGGCCGGCCTTGCCGCCGGGCACCGAGACCGGGGTGATTTCTTCGGCGAAATAGCCCGATGCGATCGCCGCACCGCGCGCGCTGCTGCGAGCGGATCGCGAACGCGTCCTGATCGGCGCGCGACACCTGGAATTCCTCGGCGACGTTCTCGCCGGTCTCCGGCATCGCATCGACGCCATATTGCGCCTTCATCAGGGGATTGATGAAGCGCCAGCCGATGGTGGTGTCGTAGATCTCGGCCGAGCGCGCGAACGCTTCCGGCGCCTTGCCCATCACGAACGGCGCCCGCGTCATCAATTCGACGCCGCCGGCAATCGCGAAATCGATTTCGCCGGCGCGGATCGCGCGGCCCGCGGCGCCGACCGCATCGAGGCCCGATGCACAGAGACGATTGAGCGTCTGGCCGGGAACCGAATCGGGCATGCCCGCCAGCAGCAGCGCCATGCGCGCGACGTTGCGGTTGTCTTCGCCGGCCTGGTTGGCGCAGCCGAAAAACACCTCGTCGACCTGCGACCAGTCGAGCCCGGGATGTTTCGCCATCAGCGCCTTGATCGGGGCAGCGGCCAGATCGTCGGCGCGCACCTTGGCGAGCGAGCCGCCAAAACGGCCGATCGGGGTCCGGACGGCATCGCAAATAAAGACATCACGCATTGAATTTCTCCCTGAATGCCGCGTTTCGGGCCATGGACCCGCCTCGAATTGATGGCGAGTTTTAGGAGCGCGCCGCGGCAGGTCAATTGAGGTGCGGCGCTTTCGCGCCGGGGCCGTCATGCTGCCACCGCAGGCATGATGAATTAGCAGGCTGCCGGACGTGGAAAACCCGGACAAACCGGGCAAAGCGATAGGACCGAGCGCTGAAATTTTGTAGTTTGCGCCGCAATGACGATCCAGCAATCCATCCCCGCTCCCCCGAGCCACCAGAGACCATCCCCGGCCGCTGACGCCAATTCGCGCGTCACGCCGATGATGGAACAGTACCTTGAGATCAAGGCCGGCCATCCCGGGCTGTTGCTGTTCTACCGGATGGGCGATTTCTACGAGCTGTTCTTCGAGGACGCCGAAATCGCCTCCAAGACGCTCGGCATCGTGCTGACCAAACGCGGCAAGCATCAGGGCATGGATATCCCGATGTGCGGCGTGCCGGTGGAGCGCTCCGAGGATTATCTGCACCGGCTGATCAATGCCGGCCATCGCGTCGCGGTGTGCGAGCAGACCGAGAATCCGGCGGCCGCACGCGCCCGCGGCAACAAGAGCGTGGTCCGCCGCGGCGTGGTGCGGCTGGTGACGCCGGGCACGCTGACCGAAGATACCCTGCTCGATGCCCGCACCAATAATTACCTGCTGGCGATCGCACGCGCCCGCGCCTCCGCCGGCGGCGACCGCGTTGGGCTCGCCTGGATCGATATCTCGACCTCCGAATTCATGGTCACGGAATGCTCGACCGCGGAACTCGCGGCGACGTTGGCGCGGATCAATCCGAACGAGGTCATCGTCACCGACGCGCTCTATGGCGATCCCGATCTCGGGCCGCTGCTGCGCGAATTGCAGGCGGTGACGCCGCTGACCCGCGACGTCTTCGACGGCGCCACCGCCGAGCGCCGGCTCTGCGATTATTTCGCGGTCGCGACCATGGATGGCCTTTCCGCGATGTCGCGGCTGGAAGCAACGGCCGCTGCCGCCGCCGTCACCTATATCGACCGCACGCAAGTCGGAAAACGGCCGCCGCTGTCGCCGCCCTCGCGCGAGGCGGCCGGTACCACCATGGCGATCGATCCGGCGACCCGCGCCAATCTCGAATTGACGCGCGCACGCTGGCCGGCGAACGGCGGGGATCGCTGCTCGATGCGATCGACTGCACGGTTACATCGGCGGGATCGCGGCTGCTGGCGCAGCGGCTCGCAGCGCCGCTCACCGACAGCGCTGCGATTGCGCGGCGGCTGGATGCGATCGCGGCGTTCGTCGCGGATAGCTGCGGCGCGTGACGATAGTCCGCACCACGCTCAAGGCAGCGCCCGACATGTCGCGCGCGCTGGCGCGGCTGTCGGTCGGGCGCGGCGGCCCGCGCGACCTCGCAGGGCTGCGCGACGGCATCCTCGCCGCCGATCAGGCGCTGACGCGCCTGGCGCAACTGGAAACACCGCCGGCGGAAATCTCAGCCGTGATGGAAGCGCTGCGCCGTCCGTCGCGCGATCTTGCTCGCGAATTCGAACGCGCGCTCGCCGAGCAATTGCCGCTGATCAAGCGCGACGGCGGTTTTGTTCGCGAAGGCTATGAGCCCGCGCTGGACGAGACCCGCAGCCTGCGCGACGCCTCGCGCCTCGTGGTTGCGGCGATGCAGGCGCGCTACGCCGACGACACCGGCATCAAGGCGCTCAAGATCCGGCACAACAATGTGCTCGGCTATTTCGTCGAGGTCACCGCGCAGCACGGCGACAAGCTGATGTCGCCGCCGCTGAACGCGACCTTCATCCATCGCCAGACACTGGCTGGCCAGGTTCGCTTCACCACGTCCGAACTCGGCGAGATCGAGGCCAAGATCGCCAACGCCGGCGACCGCGCGCTCGGGCTCGAGCTCGAAATCTTCGAGCGGCTCTGCGCCATGGCGCTCGCAGCCAGCGACGATCTGCGCGCCGCCGCGCACGCGTTCTGCGCTGCTCGACGTCGCGACCGCGCTGGCAAAACTCGCGGTCGACGACAATTATGTGCGGCCCGAGGTCGACGGCTCGCTCGGCTTTGCCATCGAAGGCGGCCGCCATCCCGTGGTCGAGCAGGCCTTGAAGCGCGACGGCCAGCCGTTCATCGCCAATGCCTGCGACCTTTCGCCGGGACCCGCGCAAAAGTCCGGCCAGATCTGGCTGATCACCGGTCCGAACATGGCCGGTAAATCGACCTTCCTGCGCCAGAACGCGCTGATCGCGCTGCTGGCGCAGATCGGCTCCTTCGTGCCGGCGTCGCGCGCGCGGATCGGCATCATCGACCGGCTGTTCTCGCGCGTCGGCGCCGCCGACGATCTCGCGCGCGGCCGCTCGACCTTCATGGTGGAGATGGTCGAGACCGCCGTGATCCTCAACCAGGCCAGCGAACGCTCGCTGGTGATTCTGGACGAGATCGGACGCGGCACCGCGACCTTCGACGGTCTCTCGATCGCCTGGGCCGCGATCGAGCATCTGCATGAAGCCAACCGCTGCCGCACGCTGTTCGCGACGCATTATCACGAGCTGACCGCGCTCTCGGCCAAACTGCCGCGGATGTTCAACGCCACCGTGCGGGTCAAGGAATGGCAGGGCGACGTCGTGTTCCTGCACGAGGTGCTGCCGGGTTCCGCCGATCGCTCCTATGGCATCCAGGTCGCCAAACTCGCAGGCCTGCCGCCGGCCGTGATCGCGCGCGCGAAATCGGTGCTGGCGAAACTCGAGGCGCAGGATCGCGGCCAGACCGCACGTGCGCTCGCCGACGATCTGCCGCTGTTCGCCGTCCCGTCGCGCGCCGCCGCCGAACCCGCGCCGCCGACCGAGGCGGAGCTATTGCTGGAAGCGGTGAAGGCGCTGCATCCCGACGAGATGTCGCCGCGCGAGGCGCTGGAGGCGCTGTATGCGCTGAGGCGAAACTGCCGAAGTAGTCGTGCCGAAGAGGGTGCAATGCACGTGCCCCGTGTGCGCGATCCGGCGCGTTCCCGCCGCCCGCCTCCTCCCACCACAGCGTCAGATTCCAGCCCGACGCAGGTCGCCAGCGCGAGGCTCAGGCCGATCGCGGAGCCGAACTGCAGCGCGGCGACGTGCAGCACCGCGATCGCGATGCCGAATCCGATCAGGCCCCAGGCGCTGTTGGCGAGCACCGCCGCGGTCGGCGGGCCGCCGATGCGCGGATGCAGGATCAGCATCATGGAGGTGAACACGACCGGAAACAGCGCGATCATGCCGCTGATCCTCGGGCCGACCCAGCCCGACAGCGTGACGACGGTCGCGACCAGCGTCGCCACCAGCGATGCGCGCAGCGGGATGTCGTACCAGCGGCGCGTGACCGGCGGCATCTTGGCGTGGCGGTAGCGCGCAGCAGCGGCATGCAGATGGCGAAGGCGACCGCATTGACGAGCAGCCCGCCGGCACAGCGACCACGACACCGAGCGGATGATCGCGGCGAGCGCGATCCACACCGCGACGGCCGCACCGACACTGAGCAGCGCGCTGTGCCGCTGCGCCAGCACGACGTAGGTCAGCCCGAGGAAGATCGTCGCCGCGTTGATCGGCAGGCTCGACAGCGCGCCCTGCGCGATGAACGCAGCATCATGGTCGAGTCGCGAGGAACACGTAGGACGGCCCCGCCGAGATCGGCAGCGTCGCCACCAGCGCGCCGATCGACCGGGCCGGAATGCTCGGTGATGACGGACGCCGACACCACGAAGGCAGCCGCGACCGCCATGCGAAGCCGAGCGAAGAGGAAGGTGAGTTCGGGGGACATTTCTATCTGTCGTCCCGGCGAACGCAGGGACCCATACGCCGCGGCCTATCGATTTCGGGAAGTGACAGTTGGCGAGCTTCTGCAACAATTGACGCCGGTGGTTATGGGTCCCGGCTCAAGGCCGGGACGACAGCAACTAAATCCGCTTCATCGACACCGAAACCTTCGGGCCGTTCTTGATGGTCTGGTAGACCACGCAATAGCGCTCGGTGAGTTTCAGCAGCAGATCGAGCTTGTCCTGCGGCGCGTCGGTCTCGACCTCGAAGCGGAGGCGGATTTCGGCGAAGCCGACCGGCGCTTCCTTGTCGACGCCGAGCGTGCCGCGGAAATCGAGATCGCCTTCGGCGATAGACGTTGCCGCTCTTCAGCGGAATGTCGACCGCGGTCGCGACCGATTTCAGCGTGACGCCGGCGCAGGCGACCAGCGCTTCCAGCAGCATGTCGCCGGAGCAGAGCTCGAGCCCGGAGCCGCCGGTGGCCGGATGCAGGCCGGCCATCGCCAGCGCGCGGCCGGTCTCGACCTTGCAGGCGATGCCTTCGCTGTCGGTCGAGCCCTTGGCCTTCAGGGTGATGACCGCGGCCGAGGGATCGGTCTTGTAGCGTTCCTTGATCGGGGCCTGCATCGCGCGGAGTTCGGCGGCGTCCATCTTGCTTCTCCCGGATTAATTGTCTCGATGTCCGGATTTAATGCGAAATCGCGACCGTGTCACCACCACATCGCCTCGACCGACGCTCGATTTGGCGTCGCGGTCGGGCACGTTGCGGTCGAGCGAGCGGTCGAGCGCGGTCAGGACACGGCGCTTGAAATCGCTCGAACAGCGGCGAATTGCGGTCGCGCGGCCGCGCCAGATTGATCTTGATCTCCTCGAACAGCCGGCCCGGCCGCGGCCGCATCACCAGCACGCGATCGGCCAGCACCACGGCCTCGTCGACGTCGTGCGTCACCAGGATCAGCGTCGGCCGCGTGTCGGCCCAGAGGTCGAGCAGATGATCCTGCAGGTCGCGCCGGGTGAAGGCATCGAGCGCGGAGAACGGCTCGTCGAGCAGCAGCACTTCCGGCTGCGGCACCAGCGCGCGGGCAATCGCGACGCGCTGCGCCTGCCCGCCGGAAAGCTCGCGCGGCCAGGCCTTGGCCTTGTCGGCAAGGCCGACGCGCGCGAGCGCGCGCGCGACCTTCTCGCGCCCTGCGCCGCCGGCAGGTCGGACAGGCCAAAGCCGATATTGTCGGCGACGCTGAGCCACGGCAGCAGCCGCGGCTCCTGGAAGATGATGCCGATCTTGGCATGCGGCGCGGTGATCGCTGTCGCCGTCGAGCGTCACCGTGCCCGCGAGCTGGCGCGGTCGAGGCCGGCGATGGCGCGCAGCAACGTCGACTTGCCGCAGCCGGAGCCGCCGATGATGGCGACGATCTCGCCCGGCCTGATCTCGGCGGAAAAACGCTCCAGCGCGTGCACGCCGTTGGGATAGGTCTTGCCGACCCGGTCGAGCGCGAGCATCAGTTGCCTCCGCCTTGCCTGCCGAACGCGTCCTGCCAGCGCAGGAACGGCGCGGCCGCGATCTCGATCAGCCAGTCGGTGGTCTTGCCGAGGATGGCGAAGATCACGATCGCGGCGAGGATCTGCGCGGGCTTGCCGAGCTGCTGGCCGTCGAGCAGGAGATAGCCGAGGCCTTCGGAGGCGCCCATCAGCTCGGCCGCGACCACGAACATCCAGCCCAGGCCAAGGCCGACGCGCAGCGAGACCACATAGGCCGGCAGCACCGCGGGCAGCAGGATGCGGCGGATCATCGCCGGACCCGAGAGACGGAAGGTGCGGCCGACCTCGACGATCTTGCGATCGACCGAGAGGATCGCGCCCATCACGCCGAGATAGACCGGGAAGAACACGCCGACCGCGATCAGCGCGATCTTCGAGGTCTCGAAAATGCCGAGCCAGAGGATGAACAGCGGCACCCAGGCCAGCGACGGAATCGCGCGCAGCGCCTGCACGGTCGGATCGAGCAGCCGCCGCGCCAGCGCCCAATAGCCGGAGATGGCGCCGAGCAGGGTGCCGGCGACGACGCCAAGGCCGAAGCCGAGCGCCGACGCGCGTCAGCGTCGCGACGATATGGCGCGACAGCTCGCCGCTAGCGGCGAGTTCGATGATGGTGGCGAAGACGCGGGTCGGCGGCGGCACCAGCCGACCGTTGGAATAGCCGAGCCAGACCATGAGTTCCCAGCCGAGCGCCAGCCCCACCGGCAGCAGCAGTCCCAGCGCCGGCCGCGCATAACGCGGCAGCCGCGCGGAAGGCGCGCGCGGCGTCTCGCTCATCGGCCAGTGTCGACGGTCATGGCCATAGCAAGCGCTTCGCGCAGGGATTGCAACGGTCATGGCCGATAGCACCGAAGCGCTTCTCCCCGCGGAGATGGTGCAGCACGGTCCGCCGCGAGACTCATGCTAGTGTCGTCCCGGCGCGTTCGCGAGGCCACCTGACGAGGCGGTGTTCACGAGCGCCTCAATTCGTCGGCAGCGGGACCTGGTCGTCGATCAGCGCATCCAGCGTCGCCTTCACATCGACCTTGGCGTCGATGACGCCGGCCTGCTGCAGCGCGAGGCCGGCGGCGAGGATCAACTCGCGCTGCGGCGCGCCGATGCGGCTGTGGGTCAGCTCGGTGCGCTCCTTGAGCTGCTTGTCGACGACGGTCTCCGGCAGCTTGGTCACGGCGATGAAGGTCTTCTTCAGGTCGTCGTAATTCGCCAGCGAATATTTGCGCGCCTCCTCGTAGACCGCGAGCACGCGGCGGACGACGTCCGGATAGTCCTTCAGGAACTGCTCGCGCACATTGAGGATGCCCCAGGTGTTGGCGTCCGCCTTGCGGTAGAACAGCTTTGCGCCGTCCTCGACCTCGGCCTGCGCCATCATCGGATCGAGACCGGCCCAGGCGTCGACGTCGCCGCGGATCAGCGCGGTCTTGCCGTCGGCGTGCTGCAGCAGCACCGGGGTGATGTCCTTTTCGGTGAGGCCGGCGCCGAGCAGCGCGCGCACCAGGAAGATGTGCGGATCGGTGCCGCGCGTCACCGCGACGCGCTTGCCCTTGAGATCGGCGACGGTCGCGATCTTGGAATCCTTGCGCCGTGACCAGCGCGGTCCATTCGGGACGCGAATAGACATAGATCGACTTGATCGGGTTGCCGTTGATCTTCGCGACCAGCGCCGCCGAACCCGCGGTCGAGCCGAAATCGATCGAGCCGGCGTTGAGGAATTCGAGCGCCTTGTTGGAGCCGGCCGACTGCACCCAGACGATGCTGATGCCGTCCTTGGCGAATTCCTTTTCCAGGAGCCCCTTCTGCTTCAGCACCATCGACACCGGATTATAGGTCGCCCAGTCGATGCGGATTTCCTTGAGCGCATCGGCCGCGAAGGCCGCCCAGGCAGCAAGGCGAGACCGCGACCACGCGGCCAGTGCCGTCGTGAAATTCTGGTCATGTCGCGCCTCCCCTTACTCTAAAAACATCATTGTTTTTCAATGAGTTATATCCAGAGGTCAACGAGAAAATCCTACCGCCGAAAGCGCCGCCATGAGAACAGCTTTGCCCAAGGCGGCCTAATCCAGCATGGAATGACTGTTGCCAGACAATGGCCCGTGACAGCGCCTGCGCCGTCCTATATCCGGTTAGATCATGGACAGCGTCGTGACAGAGACCCGCCCCAGGTGGATGATCGCTTCGATACCGCGCGGATCACCGCCGCGGTCGATGCGCTTGCCGAAAAGCATCCGGGCCGCGAGGACGCGTTCCGCTCGGCGATGGCGCAACTGCTCAAGGCCGAGCTGATCGCGGCGCGCGCCGCGGCGCAGGCCGTCCTGCTGAAGGACCGCCACGGCCGCCGTTGCGCCGAGCGGCTCTGCTTCGTGCAGGACGAGATCATCCGCATCCTCTATGCCGCCGCGACGCGTCATCTCTATCGCTCGCCGATCCCCTCCGGCGCCGAGCGCATGGCGGTGGTCGCGACCGGCGGCTATGGCCGCGGCCTGATGGCGCCGGAATCCGACATCGATCTGCTGTTCATCCTGCCCTACAAGCAGACCGCCTGGGGCGAGCAGGTCGCCGAAGCCATTCTCTATTGCCTGTGGGACATGGGGTTGAAGGTCGGCCACGCCACGCGCTCGGTCGATGAATCGATCCGGCAGGCGCGCGGCGACATGACCATCCGCACCGCGATCCTGGAGACGCGGTTCCTGACCGGCGACCAGCCGCTCTATGACGAGCTGGTCGCGCGCTTCGACAAGGAAGTGGTGCAGGGCACCGCGTCCGAATTCGTCACCGCAAAACTCGCCGAGCGCGAGGAACGGCATCGCCGCGGCGGCCAGTCGCGCTATCTGGTCGAGCCCAACGTCAAGGACGGCAAGGGCGGCCTGCGCGACCTGCACACGCTGTTCTGGATCGCGAAATACGTCTACCGCGTGCGCGAGACCGACGAGCTGGTCGAGCGCGGCGTGTTCGACGCGCAGGAATACCGCACCTTCCGCCGCTGCGCCGATTTCCTCTGGTCGGTGCGCTGCAATCTGCATTTCTTCGCCGGCCGCGCCGAGGAGCGGCTGTCCTTCGACCTGCAGCGCGAGATCGCGGTCCGGCTCGGCTACACCTCGCATCCCGGCATGCAGGACGTCGAGCGCTTCATGAAGCACTACTTCCTGGTCGCCAAGGACGTCGGCGACCTCACCGCGATCCTGTGCGCCAAGCTCGAGGACGAGCAGGCCAAGCCGGCGCCGGTGCTGAGCCGGATGATGGCGCGGCTGCGGCCGGCAGCACGACGCGGCGGCGCGTGCCCGACAGCGACGACTTCATCATCGACAACAACCGCATCAACCTCGCCGCGCCCGACGTCTTCAAGCACGATCCGGTCAATCTGATCCGGATCTTCCGCCTGGCGCAGAAGAACAACCTCGCCTTCCATCCCGACGCGATGCGCACGGTGACGCGCTCGCTGAAGCTGATCAACACGCAGCTGCGCGAGAATCCGGAAGCCAACCGGCTGTTCATGGAGATCCTGACCTCCGACAACGCCGAGATCGTGCTGCGGCGGATGAACGAGACCGGCGTGCTCGGCCATTTCATCCGCGCCTTCGGCAAGATCGTGTCGATGATGCAGTTCAACATGTATCATCACTACACGGTCGACGAGCATCTGATCCGCTGCGTCGGCTTCCTGCAGGACATCGAGCGCGGCGGCAACGACGAGTTCACGGTCGCCAGCGACCTGTTCCGCAAGATCCGGCCCGAGCACCGCGCGGTGATCTACATCACGACGCTGCTGCACGACATCGCCAAGGGCCGGCCCGAGGATCATTCGATCGCCGGCGCCAAGGTGGCGCGGCGGCTCTGCCCGCGGCTCGGCTTCAGCGCCGCCGACACCGAGACTGGTGGCCTGGCTGATCGAGGAGCATCTGACGATGTCGACGGTCGCGCAGTCGCGCGACCTCTCCGACCGCAAGACCATCGAGAATTTCGCCGCCGTGGTGCAGTCGGTCGAGCAGATGAAGCTGCTGACGATCCTCACCACCGCCGACATCCGCGGCGTCGGCCCCGGCGTGTGGAACGGCTGGAAGGCGCAGCTGCTGCGCACGCTCTATTACGAGACCGAGCCGGTGCTGACCGGCGGCTTCTCGGAAGTGAACCGCGCCCAGCGCATCGCGGTGGCGCAGGCGGAATTCCGCGCCGCCTTCACCGAATGGCCGGAAGCCGAGCTCAACGCCTATATCGGCCGGCACTATCCGGCCTACTGGCTCAAGGTCGAGCTGCCGCGCAAGATCCGCCACGCGCGCTTCATCCGCGCCAGCGAACAGGCCGGCCACAAGCTCGCGATCAATGTCGGCTTCGACGAGGCGCGCGGCGTCACCGAGCTGACGATCCTCGCCACCGACCATCCCTGGCTGCTGTCGATCATCGCCGGCGCCTGCGCGTCGGCCGGCGCCAACATCGTCGACGCGCAGATCTACACCACGACCGACGGCCGCGCGCTCGACACCATCGCGATCTCGCGGGAATACGACCGCGACGAGGACGAGGGCCGCCGCGCCACGCGCATCGGCGAGATGATCGAGGAGGTGCTGGAAGGCAAGCTGCGCCTGCCCGAAGTGGTGGCGCGCCGCGCCGCCGGCCGCGGCAAGGTCGCGCGCCCTTCGTGGTCGAGCCGGAAGTCACCATCAACAACCAGTGGTCCGACCGCTACACCGTGATCGAGGTGTCCGGCCTCGACCGCCCCGGCCTGCTCTATCGAGCTGACCACCGCGATCTCGAAGCTCAACCTCAACATCGCCTCGGCCCATGTCGCGACCTTCGGCGAGCGCGCCCGCGACGTGTTCTACGTCACCGACCTGCTCGGCGCGCAGATCAACGCGCCGACCCGGCAGGCCGCGATCAAGAGCGCGCTGATCCATCTGCTGGCCGGCGACAAGGCGGTGCAGCCGGCGGCGTGATTTCTGTCATTCCGGAGCGCCGCGCAGCGGCGAGCTCGGATATGATCGGTGGGGAGCACAGCGCCGTGTCGATGCCGGGCGCGTCGCGCGTCCCGATGAGCGTTAAACCTCCACGCCCTCATGCCGCAGCAGCCAGCGCTTGCGCTCCAGCCCGCCGCCATATTTCACCAGCGAGCCATCGGCGCCGATCAGGCGGTGACAGGGCACGACCACGCTGATCGGATTGGAGCCGTTGGCGTGGCCGACCGCGCGCATCGCGTTGGGCGCGCCGAGTCTTTGCCGCCAGCGCGCCATAGCTCATCGTCGTGCCGGCCGGAATCTTCGGCAGCGCGGTCCAGACCTTGCGCTGGAACGGCGTGCCGGCGACGCGCCATCGATCTGCCGCAGGCGATCGAGATCGCCCTTGAAATAGCCGACAGCGCCGATCTGCATCGCCGCCGGCGCGCGCGCATCCTTCAGATTCACCGCGCCATATTGCAGCCGCAGCAGCTCGCGCATGCGCGGCTCGTAATCCTCCCAGTCGAGCGCGCGCAACACGCCGTCGGCATCGGTGACGAGCAGCGCGATGCCGATCGGCGTCTCCAGCCGATCGAGGCGAAATGTTTCAGGCTGGCTCGGCGTCATCGATCGTTCTCTTGCGCACTTGATCGGACAGCCGTCGCACTTTTCACGCCGGCCATGCTAGCGTCCACCCGAAATCCGACGCGGTCGGGGGAGCAACATGATCTTGATCGCCAATATGCCTGGTGGCGCTGGTCGCCGCGCTGCACGTCTATTTCCTGATCCTGGAGATGTTTCTCTGGACCAAGCCGCTCGGCCTGAAGACATTTCGCAACACCCAGCGAGAAGGCCAACGATCTCGGCGGTGCTGGCCGCCAATCAGGGGCTCTATAACGGCTTCCTCGCCGCCGGCCTGATCTGGGGCCTGTTCCACGGCACCCGGCCTTCGCGTTCCAGATCAAGGTGTTCTTCCTGCTCTGCGTGATCGTGGCCGGCGTCTATGGCGCGCGTACAGCGTCAGCCGCAGGATCTTGTTTGTGCAGGCCGCGCCCGCGGCGCTCGCGTTGATCCTGCTCTGGCTGGCGTGAAGCTGCGTTCACTTTAATCCGGCTGCCCCGCCCGCTCGTCTTGCATTGCACCATGCGCTTCCGTCCACATCTCCGCGGCCAGCGATGGCGACCGCCTGATAGGCCCGCGGACAAGACCATCGGCTCAATCACAACACATGAGGAAACGCAGCACTATGAGGAACGGGATTTTCCATCTGGTCACGGCACGGCGCTCGCGATCGCGCTGTCGGCGTCGTCGGCCTACGCGCAGAAGAAATACGACACCGGCGCGACCGACACCGAGATCAAGATCGGCCAGACCGTGCCGTTCTCCGGCGCCTATTCCGTCTATGCCAATATCGGCAAGACCCAGGCCGCCTACATGAAGATGATCAACGATCAGGGCGGCATCAACGGCCGCAAGATCAACCTGATCCAGTATGACGACGCCTATTCGCCGCCGAAGACGGTCGAGCAGGTGCGCAAGCTGGTCGAAGGCGACGAAGTGCTCTCACCTTCCAGATCATCGGCACCGCCGGCGAACGCCGCCGTGCAGAAATATCTCAACGGCAAGAAGGTGCCGCAGCTGTTCGCCGCCACCGGCGCCTCGAAGTTCACCGATCCGAAGAACTTCCCCTGGACCATGGGCTACAACCCGAACTACTTCGTCGAGGGCCGCATCTACGGCCAGTACATTCTGAAGGAGCATCCGAACGCCAAGATCGGCATCCTCTATCAGAACGACGATCTGGGTAAGGACTATCTGAACGGGCATCAAGGCCGGCCTCGGCGACAAGGCGGCCAAGATGATCGTGGCGGAAGCTTCCTACGAAGTCTCCGACCCGACCATCAATTCGCAGGTGCTCAAGATCAAGGACGCCGGCGCGGACCTGTTCTACTCGCGCCTCGACGCCGAAGCAGGCGGCGCAGGCGATCAGGAAGATCGCACGAGCTCGACTGGAAGCCGGTGCACATCCTCGACATCAACGCGAGCCCGGTCGGCGCCATGCTGAAGCCGGCCGGCCTCGAAGCCTCCAAGGGCGTGATCAGCGTCAACTACGGCAAGGATCCGGCCGATCCGACCTGGAAGGACGATGCCGGGCCTGAAGAAGTATCTCGACTTCATGGCGAAGTACTTTCCCGAAGGCGACAAGGATTCGAACACGGTCAATACCTACGGCTATTCGACCGCGCAGCTCCTGGTGCAGGTGCTCAAGCAGTGCGGCGACGACCTGACCCGCGAGAACGTCATGAAGCAGGCCGCCACCCTGAAGGACGTCGTGCTCGACCTCGCGCTGCCCGGCATCAAGATCAACACCGCGCCCGACGACTATCGCGTCAACAAGCAGTTGCAGATGATGAAGTTCAACGGCGAGCGCTGGGAGCTGTTCGGCCCGATCCTCGAGGACGCCGGCCCGGCGGGCTAGTCTAACAGCAATAGCAATACACGATCGGCGGCCTTCGGGCCGCCGATTTGTTTTGGGGGGCTACTTCGGTATCTCGCCAAAAGTCTTGCCGACCGGCAGCACCGCGTGCCGGATCAGCCGCGAATCCTCCACCGCCGCCTGGCGATGCTTCACCGCTTCGCGATAGACGGGATCGCGGATCATCTCGACGAAGGCGGCGACGCGTCGGATATTCGGCGATGAAGCAATGATCCCAGCGCTCCTCTGCCGGGCCGATCAGCATCAGCTCGAACCGGCCCTGCCAGACGATCCGGCCGCCGAGCCGCTCGAACACCGGCCCGCTCTCGCGGCCATAGGCCGCATAGGCTTCCGCGCCGGTCGCCTTGCGGCCGTCGGGATAGGCGGCCTGCGCGCGCAGCCGCACCAGATTGAGCATGTGGATCGGGCCCGGCCGGTCATTGTCCCGAAATTGCGCGAAGACTTCCTTGGTCGGATCGATGTGGCCCATGTCGGTTCTCCTTCGTTGCATGACGACCTGTTTTAGCACGCGCCGCCGCACCTCCTAATCCCGCGTTAACCTCTCGCGTAACCGGCCCTTAAATCCGCGCCGCTAGCGTGCGGCGGGGACCGGTGTGAGCGGCGTTTGCGTATGGCGTGGGGACGGAAAAAGAGCGGCGGGCGCAAGGAGCCGCAGTTCGGGCTCGCCGCCGCGCTCGCCGATCTGCGCCTCGTCGCCGCAAGGACCGCGTCCCCGCCAGCCGACGACCAGGCCGAAGAAATCCGCCAAACGCAAGACCGACGACGAGACGACGACGACGAGCCGCCGCGCGAGCGCAAGCCGCGCGCGAGCAAGCAGCGGCGCCAAGCGCCGCTCGAAAGTCGCGCGGGCGCTTCGGCCTCGGCCGGCTGTTCTATTGGGGCGCGGTGCTCGGCCTGTGGGGCGCGATCGCCGTGGTCGGCGTCGTGATCTGGGTCGGCGCGCATCTGCCGGCGATCCAGTCGCTGGAAATCCCGAAACGGCCGCCGACCATCCAGATCGTCGGCCTCGACGGCAGCGTGCTGGCGCAGCGCGGCGAAATGGCCGGCGCCAATGTCGTCGCTGAAGGATCTGCCGCCCTATCTGCCGAAGGCCTTCATCGCCATCGAGGACCGCCGCTTCTATTCGCATTACGGCGTCGACCCGATCGGCATCGCGCGCGCCGCGGTCACCAACGTGCTGCATCGCGGCGTCTCGCAGGGCGGCTCGACGCTGACGCAGCAGCTCGCGAAAAACCTGTTCCTGACCCAGGAGCGCACCATGGCGCGCAAGCTGCAGGAGGTGGAACTCGCGCTCTGGCTGGAGCGCAAGCATTCCAAGAACGGAGATTCTCGAGCTCTATCTCAACCGCGTCTATTTCGGCTCCGGCGCCTATGGCGTCGAGGCCGCGGCGCAGCGTTATTTCGGCAAGTCGGCCAAGAACGTCACGATCGCGGAAGCCGCGATGCTGGCCGGCCTCGTCAAGTCGCCGTCGCGGCTGGCGCCGAACCGCAATCCGGAAGGCGCCGAAGCGCGCGCGCAGATCGTGCTCGCGGCGATGGCGGACGCCAAATTCATCACCGACGCGCAGGCGCAGGCCTCGATCGGCCATCCCTCCTACAATGTGAAGCCGGCCGGCGCCGGCACCGTCAACTACGTCGCCGACTGGATCGGCGAGGTGCTCGACGATCTCGTCGGCCAGATCGACCAGAGCATCGTGGTCGAGACCACGATCGATCCGAAACTGCAGAGCGTGGCGGAAGCCGCCATCATCGACGAACTCGCCGCCAAGAGCGTGAAGTTCAATGTCACGCCAGGGCGCGCTGGTGGCGATGACGCCCGACGGCGCGGTGCGCGCCATGGTCGGCGGCCGGAACTATGCCGAGAGCCAGTATAACCGCGCGGTCACCGCCAAGCGCCAGCCCGGCTCGGCGTTCAAGCCGTTCGTCTATCTCACCGCGATCGAGGCGGGGCTGACGCCGGAGACGATCCGGCAGGACGCGCCGCTCGACGTCAAGGGCTGGAAGCCCGAGAACTACACCCATGAATATTTCGGCTCGGTGACGCTGACGCAGGCGCTGGCGATGTCGCTCAACACGGTCGCGGTGCGGCTCGGCCTCGAGGTCGGCCCGAAGAACGTGGTGCGCACCGCGCACCGGCTCGGCATTTCCTCGAAGCTCGAGGCCAACGCCTCGATCGCGCTCGGCACCTCGGAAGTCTCGGTGATCGAACTGGTCGGCGCCTATGCGCCGTTCGCCAATGGCGGGCTCGGCGTCTCGCCGCATGTCGTGACCAGGATCCGCACCATCGAAGGCAAGGTGCTGTATGCGCGCCAGCCCGATCAGACTCAGCCAGGTGATCGAGCCGCGCCATGTCGCGATGATGAACACGATGATGCAGGAGACGCTGCTCGTCCGGCACCGCGCGCAAGGCCGAGATTCCCGGCTGGACCGCCGCCGGCAAGACCGGCACCAGCCAGGATTTCCGCGACGCCTGGTTCATCGGCTACACCGCCAACCTCGTCACCGGCGTCTGGCTCGGCAATGACGACAACTCGCCGACCAAGAAGGCGACCGGCGGCGGCCTGCCGGTGGAAGTCTGGACCCGCTTCATGCGCACGGCCCATCAGGGCGTGCCGGTGGCAGCCTGCCGAACGCGCAGCCCGGCGGCCGTTCTGTCGAACCTGTTCCAGACCGCCTCGCAAGTCAGCGCGCCGCCGCCAGCATCGCAGCGTCGCAGTCGCAGGCGCCGATCCCGCCGGTCCATTCCCGTCGGCGGCGGCTATCGTCCGCCGCCGACGCGCGCCTCCGCGCCGCCCAATCCATCGCGCGGCCGGAAGCCGCGGCCGGACTGGATGGCTGGCTGATGGATCGGGTGTTCGGCGGAAACCGCTAAGCCAGCGATATTCGAGGCTTATCTTCAGACGCATTGCTTTGCAATGCTCCAGGATGAGTCTGGACGCTCAGGGAGAGCGCGCTTCGCGCGTCTCGGACATGAGGCACGAGTGTCGCGCAGCATATCCGCGACGTTCGGATCAGCTCAAAGCTGCTGATGTCCGCAACCGAAGCCCGACTGAACAGATAGCGCATTTCCGTGCATTCGAGCTGGCGCAGCGCCTCCATCTGCGCCTCGGTCTCGACGCCCTCGGCGGTCGTCGTGATCTGGCGCGCGGCGGCGATGTTGACGACCGCCTGCACGATCGAGGCGGAGCCATCGGGCTCAGCGACGTCCTTGATGAAGGCGCGATCGATCTTGATCTTGTCGAACGGGAAACGTTGCAGATAGCTCAGCGAGGAATAGCCGGTGCCGAAATCGTCCAGCGCGATGCGCACGCCGAGCCCGCGCAGATGATACAGCATCGCCAGCGCCGCATCGTCGTCACGGATCAGAACCGCCTCGGTGATCTCGAGCTCCAGCCGCTTGGCCGGCAGCCCTGACGTCGACAGCGCCATCGCGACCTTGAGGCGAAAACGCCGGGCTGCGGAATTGGACCGGCGACACGTTGATCGCGACCTTGATGCCGTCCGGCCAGGACGTCGCTTCCTCGCAAGCCTTGTTCAACACCCACGCGCCGAGCGCGTTGATCATCCCGGTCTCCTCGGCGACCGGGATGAACTCGGCCGGCGAGATCATGCCGCGCACCGGATGATTCCAGCGCAGCAGCGCCTCGCAGCCGGTTACCTTGCCGTCGGCAAGGCTGACCAGCGGCTGATAGACAGATCTCGAAGCCGCCATCCGCGATGGCCTGGCGCAGATCGAGCTCCAGCGTGCGCAGCGCATGGACGCGCGCGCCCATGCCGGGCTCGAAGAAGCGGTAGGTCCGGCGCCCGTCGGCCTTGGCTTCGTACATCGCCAGATCGGCGTTCTTGAGCAGTTGATCGAGATCGGTGCCATGCTGCGGCGCAAGCGCGATGCCGATGCTGGCGTCGGTGGTCAGGAGATGGCCGAAGCATTCGTAAGGCTCGCGGATCGCATGGTAGATCCGCGTGATCAGTTCCATGGTCGTCGGTCGGTCCCGGCGACGTCGGTCTGGATGATCGCGAATTCGTCGCCGCCGAGCCGGGCAACGACGTCGTCCGCTCCGACGCAGGCGCGAAGACGGCCCGCGACGCGCCTTGAGCAGTTCATCGCCAACGGGGTGCCCGAGCGAATCGTTGATCCGCTTGAATTCGTCGATGTCGATGTAGAGCACCGCCAGTTGCTGGCCGGGCGACATGATCCGCAGGCCGTGGTCGAGGCGCTCGCGGAACAGCACGCGGTTCGGCAGATCGGTCAGCGCATCGTAATGCGCCATGTGGGCGATGCGCCGTGTCGAAGCGCGTGCGCTCGGTGACGTCTTCCACGGTCGCGACGAAGCCGCCGGCTCTCGACCGCCCGTGCCCACGATCTGGATCGTACGCCCAGTCGGCAGTGGCGGTCGCAGATCGGTGACAAGATCTCCGGCAGCGATGCCGCGCAGGAAGTTTGGCGCGATATTCCTCGATATCGCCCGATGGCCAGCGATCCGGTATCCCTGCGATGCGCGATCACGTCGCGAAAGCGTGCAGCCAGGCCTGATCACGTCCGGCGACAGGCCCAGCATGTCGAAGAATTGCTGATTGCAGACCACGACGCGTTCGGATGAATCGTAGAGGATCAGGCCCTGGGTCATGTTGTTGACCGCGGTATCGAGCCGTTGCTTGTCGACCGTCTCCAGTTCCTGCGAAAGCTGAAGCCGCGCATTGAGGTCTTCGATGTCGTGGCGCTGAATTTCGAGCGACGAAGCGGCATGGTTCAGGACCAGCATCAGGCTGCCGAGTTCGCCCCGCGGATAGGGCGGCGGCACGCGCGCGGCGAGGTCGCCAGCGCCGAGGCGCGCCGCCATTTTGGCGATGCGCGCGATCTGGGAACGAATGCCGAATTCCGCGAACAGGCCGACGCAGGCGAGCATCAGGATCGAAACGATGCCGAGCACGGTGGCGTCCTGGATCGAGGCGCCGGTTCGGCGCTGCGACCAGTTGCGCTTTCGGGCGGCCGACCATGATGTGCAGATTGATCCCACCGATCGGGAAGCGTGTCAGCGACAGCCCATACCTGGGCTGTCACCATCGACGCCCGGCAATTCGCGCGTCCCGCCTGGATTTCTCCGTGGCGAGGCTGAAGAGTTCGGAAGTCGGCGATCGAGGTGCCGCGCCGGTCCGACCGGGCTCTGCGCCGATGACCATTCGAGCACCATCCCGTTGCGATCGGCCAGCACGACTTCGGCGCCGGGCGGCAGGTTGCGGAATCTGCTCCAGCGATCAGCCGGTTGAGGTCGAGCGAGGCCAGCAGCACGAATTTCAGACGCTGGAAAGCCTCGTCGCGCGCCGGATAAGCGATTTGCAGCACGGCCTGACCGGTCAACCGGCCGAACACCGGTTCGATCACGGCCGTGCCGATCGGTCTTCAGGGCTTGCTGGAAGTAGTTGCGATCGCGCAGATCGAGCGATGCGGCCGGTACGCAGGGAATTGCAGAACAGGCTGCCGTCGGGCGCGATGGTGAGAATGCCGGTATATTGCGGATGCTTCTCGCGAACCTCGGACAGGAAGTTCGAGCACGCCGCCTTGTTGCCGGCGGCGAGATCGCTGGCGCGCGACAGGCCGAAATGAAGCTGGATCGTGCCCTGGATCTTGGCGTCGAAGGTCGAAGCGATGGTGCGCGCCGTCGCGGCGAGGCCGGCGATGGCAGCATCGACCTCCTTGCTGCGATCCTGAAAATACCGGCCGCCGACCAGCAGCGCCGGCAGAAACACCGTACCCAGCACCAGCAAGAGTAGGCGGAAGCGGATACTCACGGCACAACGCGCTCCGGTTTAAGCCCTGGCGGGCGCGGTGCAAAGCTGAACGCCATGGAGCGCTGGCACCTGCCGGCCAACCTAGCTTTTATTGCTATGCGGCCGGTTAACCCGGAACGTCCCGTAGCTTTACGGAGTGGAGCGGTAGAGGAGTGCCGGAATACTGAATTTGCCTTCGCTCGTTGAGCGACGATGGAGAAGCCGCCCGCTTTCGCGGGCGGTGACGCCCGCAGGCGTGGCGAGGCTGGCCTAGTCCTGGATGCCGTAGCGATGCAGGTCGTTGCCGTGGGTATCGAGCCAGCTCTTGGCGCGCTCGACCTGGCTGCAGACCTTGGCGACGACTTTCCAGAACCGCGGCGAGTGGTTCATCTCGACGAGATGCGCGACCTCATGGGCGGCGAGATAGTCCAGCACATAGGGCGGCGCGAGGATCAGCCGCCAGGAAAACGACAGCGATCCGGCCGAGGTGCACGAACCCCAGCGGCTCGATTGATCGCGCAGCGACACCCGCTTGACCCTGACGCCGAGTTCGGCGGCATAGGCGAGCGAGGCCTTGTTCAGGTCCTTGCGCGCTTCGCGCTTGAGAAAATCATGGACGCGGCGGTCCATATGCTCGACGCCGCCGGCGACGCAGATGATCTTCTCGCCGCTGTCGCGGGTTTCCGTCCACACCGTGCCGCGCTCGCCGGCGCGATGCACCAGCCGGTGCGAGACACCGCGCAACGGGACCAGTGTCCCGGCCTGAAACGGTGCAGCCTTCGGCAAACGGCCGAGACGGGCGGCGATCCAGCCGCCGTGAAGCTGCGCAAAATCCTTGGCTTCCGCGAGCGTACCGCGCGGCGGCATGGTCAGGATCGCTTCGCGGTCGGTCGGATGAATGCGCAGCGTGTAGCGGCGCGCGCGGCGATGCCGTCTCAGCCGGATCGCAAAGAATTGCGAGCCGTGCTTGACCAAAAGTTTCGCGGGTTCGGCGGGCCGCCGATAGAGGAGCGCGCGAGTAGCCATGTCTGACAGTCCGGGGGGTAGGAGATCGCCCGGATTCTGCCATATCCGCCGCCAGTGAAATCGCTCGGCGCAAAAACAAATCATTTGCCCAATATACAGGGGCTAAGGGGTAAACCGCCCCTACCGGCAGGGGCTGGAACCAAAATATTTGGGTGGAACCGGCACCGCCGGATACCCTCAAGGACTGAAGTCATACTCATCCCTTGATTCGGCTGCGAATCTGGATTCTTTTAATTAATTCAGTAACTTGGATGTCCATCGGATTCGACAGCTGAAATCCAATGTTCTGATCTTGAATCAGAATCGCGCGCTGTTTTTTGATTGAACGCGTTTTTCTTCACGCGAACCGGCATCACCTCGCTCGAAAGCGCTTTCTTTTTTGTTTGGACGCGTTTCTTCACGCGAACCGGCCGTCCACTTCGCTCGAAAACGCTACCGTTTTCATTCGAACGCGCATTCTCGACGCGAACCACATCGATTTCGCGAAAAAATGCAACGAAACTGCCGCTATTCAGCGGCGGCAGCGGCAACAGCGACCAGTTTCGGCCTGGTATCGGCGGCCGACAGCATGAAATCGGAGATGCGCGGCACGATTTCCGAACGGAACCGCGAACCGTTGAACACGCCGTAGTGTCCGACGCCCTTCTGCACGTAATGCACGCGGCGATGATCAGGGATCGACGTGCACAGCGCGTGCGTCGCTTCGGTTTGACCGAGACCGGAGATGTCGTCGTTCTCGCCTTCGACCGTCATCAGCGCCACGCGGCGGATCTTTGACGGATCGACCGGCTTGCCGCGATGGGTCATCTCGCCCTTCGGCAACGCGTGCTTGACGAACACGACGTCGACGGTCTGCAGGTAATACTCCGCGGTCAGGTCCATGACCGCGAGATATTCGTCGTAGAATTCGCGGTGCTTGTCGACCAGATCGCCGTCACCCTTCACCAGGTTGCTGAACAGCGCCTTGTGGGCGTCGGTGTGGCGATCGAGGTTCATGGTGATGAAGCCGGAGAGCTGCAGAAAGCCCGGATAGACGTCGCGCATCACGCCGGGATGCGGGAACGGCACCTTGGTGATGACGTTGTTGCGGAACCATTCGATGCCGCGCTCGGCGGCGAGGTTGTTCACCGCGGTCGGATTGCAACGGGTATCGATCGGGCCGCCCATCAGCGTCATCGACAGCGGCACGAACGGATCGTTGTTGGCTTCCATGACCGAGACCGCGGCCACGACGGGTACCGACGGCTGGCACACCGCGATGACATGCATGTTGCCGCCGAGCACGTGCAGCATCTCGATGACGTAATCGACATAGTCTTCGAGGTCGAAGCGGCCCGCGGTGACCGGCACCATGCGCGCATCGGCCCAGTCGGTGATGTAGACTTCATGCGTCGGCAGGAAGGCTTCGACCGTGCCGCGCAGCAGCGTCGCGTAATGGCCGGACATCGGCGCCACGATCAGCACGCGCGGCTGCGGTGAGCGCAGCGGCCGTGTGTGCTTGCGATCGAAGTGCAGCAGGCGGCAGAACGGCTTTTCCCAGATCGAGCGAACCTCGACCGGCGTACGGACGCCGTTGACTTCGGTGGTGTCGAGGCCCCATTCGGGCTTGCCGTAGCGGCGCGTGGTTCGTTCGAACAATTCGCAGGCCGCGGCGATCGATTTGCCGAACTCGGTGTGCGACCACGGATTGAGCGGGTTCTGAAACAGGATCTTCGTGGCGTCAGTCACGGCGCGTGCCGGATTGAGCGACGCGTGACCCATTTCGTACATCCAGTACATCGGCGTCGTAAGCGCCGGACTGCCTTCGGCCACCAGTGGCGGTGCTCCGCCAAACTCACCAATCGGCATTGATTTCAGACCCCTGTTTTGCGCCGCAGCATACTGCCGAATGCGTAATTAAGCGTCAATGCACGGATCGGTAGATCTACGCGGATAAAGCGTCAAACCCCCGGATTTACACGGGAAACGTGACTTATTCGCCACCCCCGAGCAGCGATCCGTGGCGTTTGGCGCTGCGCAAAAGGGCAAGAAAGATCGCAAACGAGGCAGCGAACAGGACGGCGTTGATGGCGAGCGAACTCGATCATCAGATCGGCCCGAAACACGTGGTCGATCAGGAGCGCGCGCATCCCCTCGAACACGTAGGTCGGCGGCAGCGCCCAGGCGACATATTGCAGCCAGGCCGGCAGCACCGCGACCGGGTAATAGATGCAGGCCAGCGGCATCATCCCGAACATCAGCGTCCAGACGATGCTCTCGGCGCCGAGGCCGTTGCGCAGCACCAGGCCCGACACGAAAATCCCGACCGACCAGCTGGTGAAGATCAGATTGCAGAAGAAGGCGATCAGCGGCAGCCCGATGGCGAAGAAGTTGAACTTGAAGAAGAACAGCGCCAGCAGGGTCATCGGGATCACGCCGATGGCGAGCCGGATCAGGCTCATGACCATCAGCGAGATCAGAAACTCGATCGGCTTCAGCGGGCTCATCATCAGGTTGCCGATGTTGCGCGCCCACATTTCCTCGAGAAACGAGATCGAAAAGCCGAGCTGGCCGCGGAACAGGATGTCCCACAGGATCACGGCGCCGATCAGCGAGCCGCCGGCGCGGGCGAAAAAGCCTGACGTCTGCGAGATGTAGCTCTGCAGAAAACCCCAGGTGATGACCTGCAGCACCGGCCAGTAGATCAGTTCCAGCAGTCGCGGCCAGGACGACATCAGCAAGTACCAATAGCGCAGCACCATCGCATGGATGCGATGCGGCGAAATCCCGCGATGCGTGGTGATCTCGCTCATGGCGTCCCCTCCGCCACCCGCCCGCGCGCGACGTCGAGGAACACTTCCTCCAGCGTAGTGCGGTTGTAGCGCGCCATGATCTGGTCGGGAGTGTCGTCGTCCTCGATGCGGCCGCGCTTCATGATGATGACGCGGTCGCACAGCCGCTCCACCTCCAGCATGTTGTGCGACGCCAGCAGGATGGTGGCGTCATGCGCCTTGCGGTAGTCCTGCAGATGTTGCCGCACCCAGTCGGCGGTATCGGGGTCGAGCGAGGCGGTCGGCTCGTCGAGCAGCAACAGCTCCGGCTGGTTGATCAGCGCTTTGGCCAATGCGACGCGGGTCTTCTGCCCCGCCGAGAGCTTGCCGTTGGCGCGATCGAGGAAGTCGTTGAGATCGAGATCGGCGGCAAGCTGTGCGATGCGCTCGCGCAGGTCAGCCACCGCATAGAGCCGGCCGAAGATGGTGAGGTTCTGCCGCACCGTCAGCCGCATCGGCATGTCGACATAGGGGCTTTCGAAATTCATCCGGCCGAGCACCTCGGCGCTTTGGTCCGGCATCGGATGGCCGAGCACCTGGATGCGGCCCGATGTCGGCAGCACCAGCCCCATGATCATGGCAATCGTCGTGGTCTTGCCGGCGCCGTTGCCGCCGAGCAGGCCGGTGATGCTGCCGCGCTTGATCCCAAACGTGACGTCGTCCACCGCCCGTGTGGTCTTGTAGAGCTTCGTCAGATGCGCGACGTCGATCGCGGCCGTCCCTGTCGGAGCGGCCGTGGGCGATGGCGCAGATATGGCGTCGCTATTGACCATTTCGGCCGTTCATTGCGGCATCGTGGCGGCAAGCGCAAGACTCGCGCAATAGCCGGGCGTGACACACTGCCCTATCCCGCGAATTTGTGATCGGGCTTCCGCACGGCTAAACTCCTGGAATGACCGACGTTGCCGCCTCCGATTTCCGCCAACCGCGCCGCTATGTCCGTCTGGATACGATATTGCGGCTGCGCTGGCTTGCCGTGCTCGGCCAGCTCGCCGCGATCTTCATCGTGGCGCAGGGGCTGGAATTCGACGTTCCCGTCATGCCCTGCGTCGTCATTATCGGGCTTTCGGCGCTGCTCAATCTCGCCCTCCAGGTTGCCTTCAACCCGATGCAGCGGCTGGAACCGGTCTATGCGGCAACGCTGCTGGCGCTCAACATCGTCGAACTCGCCGCGCTGCTGTTCTTCACCGGAGGTTTGCAAAATCCGTTCTCGTTCCTGTTCCTCGCCCCGGTCTTGATCTCGGCGACGGCGCTGCCGATCCGGCTGACGATCATGATCGGCGTGCTCGCGGTCGCCTGCGCCTCGGCGCTGGTGTTTTTTCATCTGCCGTTGCCGTGGGACAGCGACGACCCGCTGGTGCTGCCGCCGATCTACCTGCTCGGCGTCTGGCTCTCGATCCTGGTCGCGATCGGCGTCACCAGCCTCTACGCGTTCCAGGTCACCGAGGAAGCCCGCAAGCTTTCCGATGCGCTGGCAGCGACCGAACTGGTGCTCACACGCGAACAGCATCTGACCCAGATCGACGGCCTTGCCGCCGCCGCCGCGCATGAACTCGGCACGCCGCTGTCGACGATCTTTCTGATTTCGCGCGAGCTGGAAAAGACCATCAACGGAAACGTGGGGGAAAACGACCATCTCGCCGCCGATCTCAAAACCCTGCGCGAGCAGGCGCAGCGTTGCCGTGACATTCTGGCCAAGATCACCCAGCTCTCCTCCTCCGGCGCGCCGTTCGACCGCATGCCGCTGGCGACGCTGATCGAGGAGACGGTGGCGCCGCATCGCGACTTCGGCGTCGCGATCAAGGTGCGGCTTGCTGTCGCAGCCACGCGCGAGCCGGTCGGCGCGAGGAACCCGGCGGTCCTCTATGGCGTCGGCAACATTCTGGAAAATGCCGTCGACTTCGCGCGGACCACGGTCGAGGTTAACGCGTGGTGGAACGCCGATTCCGTCGAGATCGTGATCTCCGACGACGGCCCGGGAATCGCGCCCGACATGCTGAAACGGATCGGCGAGCCCTATTTATCGCGGCGGCGCAGCGCAGATGAGGCTCAAAGTGAGCATTCCGGGCTCGGTCTCGGCATATTCATCGCCCGCACGCTGCTCGAGCGCACCGGCGCCAAGGTTTCGTTCAGCAACCGGACCTTTCCCGATCACGGCGCCGTGGTGCAGATCGCCTGGCCGCGCGACCGCTTCGAGGCGGACGAAACCGACGCCGGGTCAGCGGATTAGAGCGGTTCCAGGAGCCTGCGAATGCAGGCCGGTCTACTTTAGGCGGCCTTGGCAGCGCCGCCTTGCCACGCCATATCTTAAGTGTCCGCAACCGAGAGACATCAGACCTTGAACGCCATCGCCGAACTGAACGATCACACCGACCGCTCGCTGCTGATCGTCGAGGATGACAAGCCGTTTCTGGAGCGCCTGTCGCGCGCGATGGAGACCCGGGGTTTCGCGGTGACATCATGCGACACCGTGTCCGACGGGCTCGCCGAGATCGGCCGCGCCGCACCGGCCTTTGCCGTGGTGGATCTGCGGCTCGGCGACGGCAATGGCCTCGACGTGGTGTCGGCGCTGAAGCGCAAGCGCCCCGAGGCGCGCGCCATCGTGCTGACAGGTTACGGCAACATCGCCACCGCGGTGACGGCCGTGAAGATGGGCGCGGTGGATTATCTTTCGAAGCCGGCCGACGCCGATGATGTCGTCGCGGCATTGCTCGCCAGCGGGACCGAAAAATCCGAACTGCCGTCGAATCCGATGTCAGCGGACCGCGTGCGCTGGGAACACATCCAGCGCATCTACGAGATGTGCAGCCGCAATGTCTCGGAAACTGCGCGGCGGCTGAACATGCACCGCCGCACCCTGCAGCGCATTCTGGCGAAACGCGCGCCGCGGTAGCACGTTTCGGTACTCAAGCCCGACCCGTCATCCTGAGGAGCGCGCTCTTGCGCGCGTCTCGAAGGATGAACAGCCACCGACGACGCGGCTCATCCTTCGAGGCTCGCTACGCTCGCACCTCAGGATGACGGCGTTGCGCGAGCGTTCGATACCATACCTAAAACTCCCCGTGCCCCTGCGGATCGACCAGACGGTTGATCCGTAGCGCGGCGGCCATCGCAAAGCGCACCGTCATCGATTTGCGCGTTGCCGCCGGGAGACGATGCTCCGGCGCTTCGCACTGCAGATGGGCGCCATAGGCGTCGGCGATGATCAGACCGGTGTCGGCGGGGAAAATCTCGCACGGCAAATCCTGCGTGAAGGCAAAGAACAGCCGGTCGCAATGCATCCGGTAATCCTGCCATTTCTGGTCGGCGCGCAAATCCTCCACCGATGACTTGATCTCGACGATCCAGATTTCGCCGCGTTCGTTCAGCGCCACCAGGTCGGCGCGCCGTCCCGAGGGCAGCGGCAATTCGCTGATGCAGGAAAAGCCCAGCGATCGCAGCAGCCTCGCGGTGCCGCGCGCGATCGCCAGCGCCGTCTCCGACTGACGGCCGTCGGGCGCGGGCACAAGTGAAACCTGGCGGGCGGGCAATTCCATGCGGCTCGAACCATAACCGATTTCGGAGCGTCCAACAGGCTCACCGACATGCGGCCAGCCGCAAATTCGACCCCGCCCCGCCTCGATTTGGACCACACACCACCCTGAAGCCGGGGGAACTTCGGTTCCCAGGGACGAAACACTGGAGGAGAACCATGAAGTCATCCACCACGCTTCGCTCACTCGCTTTCGCTCTCGTTGTCCTGCCCGTTTCCGCCGGTCTGTCGCAGGCCCTTGCCAAACCAACGGTCGAAGTCGCTTTCGTCCTCGACACCACGGGCTCGATGGGCGGCCTGATCGAGGGCGCCAAGCGCAAGATCTGGTCGATCGCGACCGCGATCGTCGATAGCAATCCCGACGCCGACATCCGCATGGGCCTCGTCGCCTATCGCGACATCGGCGACGACTACGTCACCAAGCGGATCGAGCTCACCTCGGACATCCAGGACCTCTACGCCAACCTGCTGGAGTTAAAGGCGCGCGGCGGCGGCGACTGGCCGGAGAGCGTCAACGAGGCGCTCGACGTCGCCGTCAACAAGCTGCAATGGACCAAGGGCGGCGATGCCCGGCGGATCGTGTTCCTGGTCGGCGACGCGCCGCCGCACATGGACTATGCGCAGGACACCAAATATCCCATCACGCTGTCGGTGGCGAAGCAGAAGGACATCATCGTCAACGCGGTGCTGGCCGGCAACGCCATCGATACCGAGCGGGTGTGGCGCGACATCGCCCAGAACGGCAACGGCCGCTTCATTCCGATTCCGCAGGACGGCGGGCAGGTCGTGATCATCGAGACGCCGTATGATGAGGACATCATCATCCTGCAGCGGGAGATCAACGGCACCGTGATCCCCTATGGGCCGCGCGCGATGCAGAAGCGCACCGAGGACCAGACGCAGCAATTATCGAGGATGGCGGCCGCTGCGCCCTCTCAGGCGTCCGAGATGGCGAGCTATATCAACAAGCGTGCGAAGTCGACCTCGGAGGCCGTCACCGGCGGCGACCTCGTCGCCGACGTCAGCACCGGCCGCAACAGCTTCTCCGCGATCAAGGAGGAGGAACTGCCCGACAATCTGCGGGTGATGAAGCCGGAAGCGCGCATCGATGAGGTCAACAAGCAGATGAGCCAGCGCAAGCTGCTCAACGAAAAACTCGCCGCCCTGGTGGCGAAGCGCGACAGCTACCTCGCCGATCAGCGCGCCAAGGCGCCACCCAAGGCGTCGTCGTTCGACCGCGTCGTCGAGGACACGCTGAAGGCGCAGATCAAGCGGTAGGCCGCGATCCACGCCCCGGTGTTTCATGTCCGGCTCAGGGACCTGAAACACCGGGAACGCGGGAACCCGAGCACCCCTCGCCGCTTATCATCTGGCCGCTGCGAGAATGCGAGGCGGACCGATGAGGGCTGCCTCCGCATGATCGATGATCTCTGGTACAAGAACGGCGTGATCTATTGCCTTTCCGTCGGCACCTATATGGACGCCAACGGCGACGGCGTCGGCGATTTCAAGGGCCTGTTGCGGCGGCTGGATTATCTGCACGGGCTCGGCATCACCGCGATCTGGCTGATGCCGTTCCAGCCCTCGCCCGGCAAGGACGACGGTTACGACATCTCCGACTATTACGGCGTCGATCCGCGCTACGGCACGCTCGGCGACTTCGTCGAATTCACCCATGGCTGCAAGCAGCGCGGCATCCGCGTCATCATCGATCTCGTCGTCAATCACACCTCCGACCAGCATGCCTGGTTCAAGGATGCACGCAAGTCGAAGGATTCGCCGTATCGCGACTGGTACGTCTGGTCCGACAAGCGGCCGGCCAACGCCAACACCGGCATGGTGTTTCCCGGCGTGCAGAAATCGACCTGGACGCGCGATAAGGAAGCCGGCGCCTGGTTCTTCCATCGCTTCTATGATTTCCAGCCCGATCTCAACACCTCGAACCCGCATGTGCAGGCCGAAATCCTGAAGATCATGGGATTCTGGATCCAGCTCGGCGTCTCCGGCTTTCGCATGGACGCGGTGCCGTTCGTGATCGCGACCAAGGGCGCGAAGGTTCGCAAGCCGGTCGAGCAATACGACATGCTGCGCTCGTTTCGCGAATTCCTGCAATGGCGGCAGGGCGACGCCATCATTCTCGCCGAAGCCAATGTGCTGCCGGAAACCGACATGGAATATTTCGGCCGCGACGGCGACCGCATGCACATGATGTTCAATTTCCACGTCAACCAGCATCTGTTCTACGCGCTGGCCGCCGCCGATACCCGGCCGCTGGCCAAGGCGCTGACCGCGACCAAGCCGCGGCCCGCGACGGCGCAATGGGGACTGTTCCTGCGCAACCACGACGAACTCGATCTCGGCCGCCTGACCAAGCCGCAGCGCGAAGCCGTGTTCAAGGCGTTCGGGCCCGACAAGAACATGCAGCTTTACGACCGCGGCATTCGCCGCCGGCTGGCGCCGATGCTCGGCGGCGACCGCCGGCGGCTCGAACTCGCCTACAGCCTGATGTGCACGCTGCCGGGAACGCCGGTGATTCGCTACGGCGACGAGATCGCGATGGGCGACAATCTCGATCTGCCGGAGCGCAATTGCGCCCGCACGCCGATGCAGTGGTCGACCGAGCCGCATGCCGGCTTTACCGAAGCGACAATGCGTGGCTCACCTGTGATCGACAAGGGACCTTACGGCTACGAGCACGTCAACGTCGCCAAGCAGCGCCGCGACCCCAACTCGATGCTGAACTGGACCGAGCGCATCGTCCGGATGCGCAAGGAAGTGCCCGAGGTCGGTTGGGGCGATTTCAAGGTGATTGCAGCGCGCGATCCCGCAGTGCTCGTCATCCGCTATGACTGGCGCAACAACTCGGTGCTGTTCGTGCACAACATCGATGAACAGCCGCGCGAGGTCTCGTTTGCAGTCGGACTTCCCGGCGAGACCGGCAAGCTGCTGATCAATCTGCTGTCGGAAGACCACAGCCAAGCCGACGAGCGCGGCCGGCACACCCTGATGCTGGAAGGCTATGGCTATCGCTGGTATCGCGTCGGCGGCCTCGACTACCTGCTCAAGCGCAGCGATATCGATGTCGATGCCACCGGGAAAGCCGGTCACCCGGCGTGAGCCGGCGCTCCGAGGATGACGCCTTCATTGGCGCGCAGATCGAGCGCTCCTTCGATCCGCTCACCCTGCCGATCCAGCAGCGTCGACACCAGGATTTCACGGTCGAAACCGATTGAGCTCGACGAAATCGAAACCGGCTCCGCGCCGAGATTGAGCGCGACGACGATCGCGCCGCCCTCGCCTGCGCGGCGATACAGCAGGATGTCGCCCTGCGCCGCGACCGGCTCATAGCTGCCTGTCACCAGTTGCGGTAACTGCTTCCTCAGCGCAATCAGCGCCTTGTAAAGGTTGAAGATCGAGCCCGCGTCGGCTTTCAGGTTGACGACGTTCTCGTGTGCATAATCGTCCGGCAGCGGCAGCCACGTGTTTGACGTCGAAAATCCTGCATGTAGGCGTCGCGTCCCATTGCATCGGCGTCCGGCAACCGTCGCGACCGACGCCGATGCCGGGCACGTTCTTTTCAAAGGGATCGCGGACCTGGTCGGGCGCAATCGCGACCTGACGCATGCCGATCTCGTCGCCGTAATAGAGCGTCGGCGTGCCGCGCAAGGTCAGCAGCAGCATGGCGGCGACCCGCGCCTGATCGCGCCCGACCCGGCTTGCGATCCGCGGACGATCGTGATTGCCGAGCACCCAGTTCGGCCAGGCTCCCGGCGGCAAGGCACGTTCGTAGTCGGCGATGATGCGTTCGATCGAGCGCGCGCTCCACAGCGTCGACAGCAGCGCGAAATTGAACGGCATCTGCGCGCCGGCGAGGTTGTTGCCGTAATAGGCGACGAGGCGCTGCAGCGGCAGATAGATTTCGCCGATCAGGACGCGGTCGTCGAATTCATCGATTACGCGCCGCATTTCCGCGACGACTTCGTGCACCTCGGGCTGGTCGGTCGAGTACTGCGTCAGAATCTTCTCGTGCGGCGGTCGCCCCTCGACAAAATGCGGATTGAGCGGGTTGTCGCGAAACAGGGAATCCTTGATCAGGTGCCAGATCACGTCGACGCGAAAGCCATCGACGCCCCTGCGAAGCCAGAACCTCATGACATCGTAGATCGCCTCACGCACCGCCGGATTGCGCCAGTTCAGGTCCGGCTGCGCGGCAAGGAAGGCGTGGTAGTAGTACTGCCCGGTCGCCTCGTCATACTGCCAGGCGCTGCCGCCGAATTCCGAGAGCCAGTTGTTGGGCGGCCCGCCGTCTGGCTTCGGATCGCGCCAGATGTACCAGTCCCGCTTCGGGTTATCGCGCGAGCTCCGCGCTTCGACAAACCAGGGATGCTGATCGGAAGTGTGGTTCGGCACCAGGTCGAGGATGATCTTGAGGCCGCTGTTATGCACGGCCACCGCCAGCGCATCGAAATCTGCCATGGTGCCGAACAGCGGATCGATCCCGGTGTAATCGGAGATGTCGTAACCGAAATCCGCCATCGGCGACGAAAAGATCGGCGACAGCCAGACCGCGTCGATACCGAGCGATTTCAAGTACGGCAGGCGCGCGATCACACCGTTGATATCGCCGACCCCGTCGCCGTCAGAATCCTGAAACGAACGCGGATAGATTTGATAAAATATGCCGTGCCGCCACCAGTCGTTGTCGCTCTGATCCACGAAATTGCCCTCAAAACGGTTGCGCGAGGCAACGCCGAAGCAGGCTGCGGGTTCAACCTTCGGGATGCCGGTATGACGGTTCGCAGCCCAGTTCCGCTTCAAATGAGAGATTCTTTACTTGGCGGAACGCCAAAAATCGGCATTCTGCGGCCATGACCCAGCAAACCGATACCCCCACCGAGACCCAGCCGAAGGCCGGCGCGATGATCGTGCCGGTGACGCTGTTCGAGCAGAACTGCACCATTATCTGGCACGAGCCTTCCAAGAAGGCCGTGGTGATCGACCCTGGCGGCGACGTTCCCAAGATTCTGGAAGCGATCAAGCAGACCGGCGTCACCGTCGAGAAGATCTGGCTGACCCATGGCCATATCGACCATGTCGGCGGCGCCGCGGACTTGCGCGACGCGCTGCAGGTCAAGATTGAAGGCCCGCATATCGCCGACAAATATTTGCTCGATAACGTGGTGAGCAGCGGCGAGCGTTTCGGCATGACCGGCGTACGCAATTTCGGGCCCGACCGCTGGCTGGACGAAGGCGAACAGGTCTCGATCGGCGAACTGACCTTCGACATCCTGCATTGCCCCGGCCATTCGCCGGGCAGCATCGTGTTCTTCAACAAGGAACTGCGTTTTGCCCATGTCGGCGACGTCCTGTTCAGCGGCTCGGTCGGGCGCACGGATTTGCCCGGCGGCGACCACGCCACGCTGATCAACTCGATCAAGGAAAAGCTGCTGCCGCTCGGCGACGATGTCGGCTTCATCTGCGGCCACGGCGCCGGCTCCAGCATTGGCCAGGAACGGATGACCAATCCGTTCCTCACCGGCGAGATGTAGGGTCGCTTCTCCTTCGCGACCGCATCGCGGCCGAACCTGCCCCGCGACAGGACGCGACTGTCTACTTCATCAACCCTGCGGCCGTCAGCGCTCGGCTGATGACGGCGCTGACGTCGATACTGCGCTTCGGCTCGTGCGCCGGCTTGGCCTCTGGCGGCTTGTTCTCTCGTGGCTTGGCCTGGCGCACCGTTGCGGCCCGCGACCAGAGGCTGGCGACGAGATCCGGCGACTGCAGCGATGCCGTCGCAGCCGACGGGACGACCGGCGCCTTAACCGCCTGCCTGACGACTTCATTGGGCTGACTGACGCGGTCGGTCAGCCCGAAGAAACTCGCGATGTGATAGGACGACGAAATCCCCGCCTCGATCAGGAACGCGCCTTCCGCGCCATAACTTTCGTCGGTGCCGGCGAGCCCGAGCGGCGTGCCGTGGGCCATGTCGGTGATGGTGTAGGATTCGACCACGGTTTCGCCGTCCGTATTCCACCAGACGTCGCGAGGATAGCCGTCGACCTCGCCGGTCGACATCGGCTCCGGCGGCAGGTCGTGCACGTCGAGCCACTGCTTGACGATCTCGTCGGCGTTGCCCGGATTGACCGTGCGATCGGCGCTGCCGTGCCACACCGACAATTTCGGCCACGGGCCCTTGTGCTTCGTGGCCTTGCGCACGAGATCGCCGAGTTCGCGCGCCGGCCGCGGTGACGGCTGCATCATGCCACCAAGCGCTTCCCGCACGTTGCTGGCGATGCCGAAAGGCAGACCGGCGATGACGGCGCCACCCGCGAACACTTCGGGATAGGTGGCGAGCATCACCGTCGTCATGGCGCCGCCGGCCGAAAGCCCGGTCACATAGATGCGGCGCGAATCGATTTTGTGATCGGCGACCATCCGCGCAATCATCTGCCGGATCGAAGCGGCCTCGCCACGGCCACGCGCGACGTCGCCCGGCGTGAACCAGTTGAAGCAGCCGTTGGCGTTGTTCGATGGCTGCTGTTCCGGCATCAGCAACGCAAAGCCATAGCGCTTGGCGAGCGTCGACCACCCGGTGCCGAGATCGTAACCGGCCGCGTTCTGGCCGCAGCCATGCAGCACGACGACCAGAGCGGGCGGGCGTTGAAGGTGTTCCGGTACGAACGCGAACATCTTGAGCGCGCCGGGATTGGTACCGAATTCGAAGGTTTCCCGGAGCGGACCGGGAACAGCCTGGCTCCGGCCATAGGCGCCCAAGCCATTGAAGCCGCTCAGCTTCGAAAATTGCCGCATGAATTCGACGTTCTGGGCGAGGGACAAATTGCAGCTCCTGAAGGGGTGACCGCTTTGGCAACGTCACCAACAACAGATAGTTGCTGCACTGCAAAATAAAAAGACCGTGTGCTGTCATTCCCCAGAATCATATTTTCGCCAATGACGTTAATTTGTCACGGTCGCACGCCGCATCCAGGTCAGAAATGCGGCGCAGGCGACGATTGAAATCGCGAACAGCGCCGTGGCTGCAACCAGCGCCAACCGTGCCGACCGCATCGCTTCAAACGCAAAGAAGACCGCGCCGATCGCAGCAACGCCCGCGGCATTGGCGATCTGCGCCGTCGTGCCGTACATGCCGGAGCCGGCACCGGCGCTCGAAGGTCTTACGCTCGAAAGCACCGCGCTCGACAGCGGCGCCATCACCAGCCCCTGGCCGTAACCGAAGATTGTCAGCACCAGCGCCAACAACGTCGCCGACGGCGCATCGGTCAATTCGACCGTCGCTACCAGGACCGCGAGCCCCATGATCTGCAGCGCACAGCCTTCGATCAGCACCAGCGTGCCGCGATGCGTCGCGCGTGCGCCGCTATGCCGGGAAGCAATCACAAAGGTCAGCGCCAGCGGCACGAAGACGAGGCCTGCCTGCAGCGGCGCGATGTGAAGCCCCCGCTGCATGAACATCGTCATCACGAGATAGAACGACAGGTTGGCGAAAAAGAAAAAGAACACCGCCGCGAGGCCGCGCATGAACGCGGCATCCGACAGCAATGAAAGATCGATCAGCGGCATACCGCCACGACGCGCTACCGCGCGTTCGAGTTTTACGAAAGCCGCCATGATCGCAACGCCCAAGGCCATTGCGAGCCAGACCCAGGGCGACCAGTGCACGTCATGGCCGAACAGCAACGGCCCGATCAGGCACAGCAATCCCAGAAACAGCACGATGGCGCCGGGAATATCCAGCCGCGTGCCGGTCCGGCGCGGCACGACAGGCATGATCCGCAAGGCGGCTGCGATGATGATCACGCCGCACGGCACGTTCACGAAGAACACCGCGCGCCAGCCGAAGCCGCCGAGATCGAGCGTCACCAGAATGCCGCCGAGCAGGAATCCGGCCGCCCCCGCCAATCCCAGCACGGTGCCGTAGATCCCGAACGCGCGGGCGCGCGAGGCATCAGCAAACAGCAGGTGAATGGTGGCCAGCACCTGCGGCACCATCAGCGCCGCGGTCGCGCCTTGCGCCAGCCGGGCGGCGATCAACTCGGGGCCGGATTGCGCCAGCCCGCACCACAGCGAGGTGACGGTGAAACCCGCGACACCTGTAACGAATACATTGCGCGTGCCGTAGATGTCGCCGAGCCGTCCGCCGGTGACCACCAGCGTGGCATAGGCGATCAGGTAGATCGCAATGACAGCTTCGATCTGCGCTGCGCTGGCGTGCAGCTCGGCCGCAATGGTCGGGATCGCCACGTTGACGATGAAGGCATCGACCCCGAACATGAATTGCGCCGCGACCACGGTCGCGAGCACCCACCAGCGGCGCGAAGAATCGACGGGCGCGGAGACGATCTGATGCATGGAGAACGGGCCTTGTCCGAAATCTGTTGCGTCCACCCGTTACAGATTTCGGTCATCCCGGCGATTACCCCGGAGGTAATCATTCCCGGGGATTGGCCCGATTGCGGCGCTGACGGCGATAGCGCGTCGGCTAGATCGCCTTCAGTTTCCGGTACGCGAACCAGACCATCTTCAGCAGCAGCCAGCCGTCGCGGAAGCGCGAGATCTGGGTCTCGCCGAAGGTCCGCGCCTTGTAGTGGATCGGCGTCTCGATGATTTTCAGGTTCTGCTTGGCGGCGCCGAAGATCAGGTCGAAGTCGCCGAACGGATCGAAATTGCCAAAATAGTCGCGCTCGCGCGCCAGCACTTCGTAATCCCGGCGCAATAACACCTTGGTGCCGCACAGCGTGTCGGTGAGGCGGGTGTTGACGAGATAGCTGAACAGATAGGCGAAGCAGCGGTTGGCGATCAGGTTGAGCGGCCGCATCGCTTCGTTTTCCATCGGATAAACCAGCCGCGTGCCGTTGACGAATTCGGCTTTGCCGGTCTCGATCACAGCGTGATACTTCGGCAGCGCTTCCGGCGGCATCGTCAGGTCCGCATCGAGAATCATCAGCACGTCGTTCCTGGCCGCGGCAAAGCCCTTGCGCACCGCGTCGCCCTTGCCCTTGCCGTCCTGCTTCAAAACCTTGATGTCCCAGCTATCCCTGTAGGCATCGCGCACACGCTCGCATTCCTCGAACGTGCCGTCGCTGGAATTGCCTTCGACGAACAGGATTTCCTGGGCCGAGCCGAATTTCGGCATCCGCAAAATCGCGTTCTCGATGTTGCCGCGCTCGTTGCGGCAGGGGATGAGAATGCTGGCGGAAAATTTTCGCTCCGGGAACGACTGCACCGGCCGCCCGACCAGATAGGTGCGCAGGCACAGTTTTCGGATACCCGGCAATGGGGCGATGAACTTGTTGATGAAGGCGGCAAGCCCGAACAGCCGCATCGGGATCAGTTGCCGCTGCTCATGGCGCACGACCTCGAAATCCGCGAGATCCATCAAATTTAGGAAATCCACTGTGGCAACGTAATTGATCTGCGACTGCCGGCTCTTCAAACCCATCAACTCGGCGAGTTTGAGGATCGGCTCCCACAGATGCGAGTAATAGGAGATGACGATGCGCGTCGATGGCGAGCACAGATTGCGGACAGTCCGCAACGTGCCGTCGATATCCTCGAACATGCCGATGGTGTCGGAAATCACGACATAGTCGAACGGCCCCTCGATTTCAGCCAGCGTTGCCGGATCTTCCGCATCACCCAGTGCGAACTGCAGGCCGGGATGAAGCTCTCTGGCCATGGCAACGGTTTTGGGGCTGAAATCAACACCGACGCCGTAGGCGGGTTGCAGCGAGGCCAGCAGGTCGCCGCGCCCACAGCCCAGCTCCAGCACCCGCTTGCCCGGCGGGATCAGGAATCGCATGAACCGCAGATCGTCTTCGCGATAGGCGTCGTTGAACTTGCCGCCGCGATACTGCTCACCACCGCTGGCTTCGGCATGGTCAAGCAGGGCCCGCTTTCGCTGGCTGAGGTTTTGCATCGCGCCGTTTTCCCTTGACGGAACAGTATCCATGGTGGGCCGCGATCGGCGAGTTCGGCCAGCCCGTCGCCGATCAAATGAGATTTGACAAGGCCTGCCCCGCAGCCGCAGAACACCGGTTTAGAAGAACTATTGTGGTTTTGAGTCAAGAGGTGTCAACCAAGGCGCGGGGCCGGACGCGGGCAATCACGCTCCCAGACCCGTCGCCAGAAAACGGCGCCACCGGACAGATTTTGGATGCTCGCGATCTTCATCAGAAATTCTGCCGTAAAACTGTTCGCCCTGACCGCAAGGCTCGGTCTACGGCGCATTCCGCTGTTCAATCGGGGCTTCCTCGCGCTCTATGCAATCTACAAGAAGCACTTCGAGGCCGGACCGGTCGACCGGCTCCGGGAATTCGTGCCTGAAGGTGCGCTGGTGATCGACGTCGGCGCCAATGTCGGCTTTTTCGCGCTGCGTTTTGCGAACTGGGTCGGCGATACCGGCAAGGTCATCGCGATCGAGCCGGAGGACCAGAACTACGCGCATCTGGTCGAGGCGATCGGGCGCGAAGGTTTTTCGAGCCGCATCGAGACATTGAAAGCGGTAGCCGCCGCGGAGCCCGGGCAGATCTTTCTCGAGATCAACACGCTGCACCCTGCGGACCACAAGATCTCCCGCGACGGCACCGGGCTTCCCGTCCAGGCCGTGACGCTCGACCAACTGGTGCCGGACAAGACCAGGCCGCGTCCGGCGCTGGTGAAGATCGATGTCCAGGGCGCCGAGATGATGGTCCTTCAGGGCGCCGCCGGAATTCTGGCGCTGGCGGGGCCCGCACTTTTCGTCGAGCTGGACGAGGCAGGATTGAACAGGTTCGGCACCTCGATCTCGGCGGTACTGGATCATCTTTCAGCGTATTGTTACGAGCCCTATTGGCTCGAGCGATCCGGCCCGCATTGCAAGACAACCGCGCCGGAGATCCATGTCGCGGCGGCCCGCACCGGATATGTCGATGTCCTGTTTCTGAAGACAGCCTCACCGGACGAGGCTCGGAGCGTTCCTTGATTGAACGCGATCTCCCCAGGCCGCGACCAAGCAGCATTGCGGTCGCGCGCCAAGGATAATTGATGTCTCCTGTATCGAAGCTGCTGTTCGCATTTCTCGCCGGCGCTCTCGTCGTTTCAATAGCCGATGGCGCGTTGGCCAAGCCCAGACAGCGGGCGCAGACAGCCTCCGAGACTGAACAGGGACAAACCCCGCCCGCGCCGCTTCCCCGTCAATTCTTTCCCGAGAAGGGCGTACAGCCGCTGACGCCTGAACTCGAACAGACCCTTAAGCCCAGGGACAGCTTCAAGGAATGCCAGAGCTGCCCCGAAATGGTGGTGGTGCCCGCCGGCTCATTCACCATGGGTACGCCGGCCGACGAACCCTATCGTCTCAAGGGCGAGGACCCGCAACACCACGTCACGCTTGCGCGGCCGTTCGCGGTCGGCCGCTTCACCATCTCTTTCGATGAGTGGGACGCCTGCATCGCCGACGGCGGTTGCAGCGGCTACAGAGACAACGATCGCGGTTTCGGACGCGGCCGCCTGCCTGCCCACGGAATCAATTTCGAGGGCGCGAAATCCTACCTCGCCTGGCTGTCGCGCAAGGTCGGCCGCACCTATCGGCTGCCCAGCGAATCCGAGCGCGAATATTTTGCCCGCGCCGGCACCACGACGCCGTTCTGGTTCGGCAAGACAATCTCGGCGCAGAATGCGAACTACGATGCCTCGAACAATTATCCAGGCGGTCCCTACGGCGTCTCCAGCAAGGCACCGATGCCGGTCGACTCCTTCCTGCCCAACCCGTTCGGTCTCTACCAGGTCAATGGCAACGCCGAGGAATGGACCGAGGACTGCTATAATAAACGCTATAACGAGGATACGCCGACCGACGGCTCGCCGTGGCTCGAGGGTGATTGCAACAAGCGCATGATGCGCGGCGGCGGCTGGAGCGGCGCTGCCCTGACCCAGCGCACAGGCTATCGCAACGAGATGAATGTCATTGCCGGCGGGGGCTTTCGCGTCGTGCGGACGCTGAACGTGCAGTCGTGATGTGGGCCTGCTGTGTCGCTATGAAAACGAGAGGCACCGTCTGAGAACGGCGCCTCTCTGAAATGCCTTCAATGGAAAGAAGATCCCGGCTCGACCGCCACATCAGGCACCGGGCTCTTTGCGTTCTGTTCTGGAATGCTGATGCAAGAGCTAGTCGGGCTTTCTTAAATTTCCATGCATCGCGCTCCGTAGTACTACGAAGCGGCCGGCTCCAGCGATCCCGTGAGCGACGCCCGTTGCGACAGCTCGATCCAGTTGCCGTCGGGATCGCGCACCATCGAGATCCGCGCCGTCGTCCCCAGCGTCACCGGTGCGCGCGCCTCGCGGCCGCCATGGGCCAGCACGTGAGCGTGCTCGCGATCGACCTCGAAGACCTGGAACGTGATATAGCGCCAGCCCTTGCCTTCGAAGGCCGCATCGTCGGGCGCGTCCGCCTTGGGTTCAACGATCAGCACCGTATCGCCCGCCAGGAACGTCATCGCGTTGCCTGCGGCTTCACCCTGCTGCAATCCAAGCGCTTCCGTGTAAAAGCGGCGGTGCGCCTCGACATCGCGAACGCCGATGCGAATTCCAATACGCTCAATCCCGAACCATCCCCTTGGCACCAGCGAGACGCGGTTGCCTTCCGGATCGGTCATCGGCTGCGGCGCAGTGATGCCGTCGCGCGCGATCAACAGCTCGAGGTAACCGGATGGCGGGTTATCCGGCAGCGTCTCGTAGACCTGGTTGATTTTCAGGATCGAGCCGCAGAGATCATGGCGATGCTGCTTGTAGCCGCGGCGGATCGGCTGGGTGTGGTCGAACGGCAGGCCGATCTCGTTCTGCCAGAACACCAGCGCCGCCGGAGCGTGATTGGTGGCAAAGCCGATATCGATGCGCGGTTTTGCCAGTTTCATGTGCCTGTTTTGCCCCGATGCGTCGACAATTCCGGACGACGGTATGTCACCCAACTTCGCGCGACAACCATGCGCGGGCCGCGGGCTCGCGAGGATTGCCTTGCCCTTCCCCACCCCGTAGTTTGGCGCCGAGCCCTTTCAAAGAACAATAAGTCCGGAGAGAAACCCCCATGGCGCGTCTCAAGTTCGGAGCTTTCCTCGCCCCGCACCATCCGATCGGCGAGCATCCGATGCTGCAATTCCGCCGCGACCTCGATTTCGTCGAGCAGATCGACGCACTCGGCTTCGACGAATTCTGGTGCGGCGAGCACCATTCCTCGGGCTGGGAAATGATCGCCTCGCCGGAAATGTTCCTGGCCGCTGCCGGCGAACGCACCAAGCGCATCAAGCTCGGTACCGGCGTGATCTCGCTGCCCTATCACCACCCCTTCAACGTCGCCCAGCGCATGGTGCAGCTCGATTACATGACCGGCGGCCGCGCGATCTTCGGATCAGGCCCCGGCGCGCTCGCTTCCGACGCGCACACGCTCAACATCGATCCAATGACGCAGCGCGATCGCCAGGACGAAGCGCTCGGCATCATCCGGCGGCTGTTCAGGGGCGAGCGCGTCACCGCCAAGAGCGACTGGTTCGTCATGAACGACGCGGCGCTGCAGCTGCTGCCGCTGCAGGAAGATATGCCCTGCGTGGTGGCATCGCAGATCTCGCCGTCGGGCATGACGCTGGCCGGCAAATACGGCATCGGCATCATTTCGCTCGGCTCGATGTCGACGCAGGGCCTGATGGCGCTGCCGACGCAATGGGGCTTTGCCGAGGATGCCGCGAAGAAGGCCGGCACCACCGTGAGCCGTGCCGACTGGCGCGTGCTGCTGAGCTGGCACATCGCCGAAACCCGCGAACAGGCCGAGCGCGAGGCCGGCCCCGGCCTGATGCGCTGGCACAACGAATATACCGTCCGCACGCTGCAGCGGCCGGGCGTCGAGCCGTTCTCTTCGCCGGAAGACGCGGTCGAGAAGACCGCCGGCGGCCCCAACGCCGCCTCCACCATCGGCACGCCGGATGATCTGGTCAAGACCATCAAGAACCTGATCGATGTGTCCGGCGGCGTCGGCACCATCATCGGCTTCGTGCATGACTGGGCCAATCCGGAAAACACCCGCCGCAGCTGGGACATGGTGGCGCGCTACGTGGTGCCGGAGATCAACGGCTATGTCCGGAAGCTGCGGGAGTCGCAGACCTTCCTGATCGAGAACCGCGCGGTGTTCGAGCGCGCCGGCCAGGCCGTGATGGCCAAGATCATGGAAAACGAAAAGGCCGCCGCAGCGCTGCCGCTGACCGGCCCCGGCCGGGTCGCGATCCCGACGATCAATGCGCCGGACCTGCAGAAGGAAGCGGCCAAGCGGAAGGCTTGACCGAAGGCGTTCAGGCAAACAAGGACGGCGCGGAGTGCATCCGCGCCGTTTTCATTTGCAGTGTTTTCATTTGCAGCGTCTTCAAGCGAAGCAGGGGGTGGGTCCGGTTCGCGTGAAGAAACGCGTCAAAATAAAAAGCCAGAGCCTGCGGTCTACTTGCCGTAATACTCCTGCACCGTTTCCCAGGCTACGTTCTGCAGAAATTCGGCCGTCGGCGGATCGATGCCGGCGAGATAGCTGTTCCCGACCGGCGAGCGGCCGGTCAGTGCCGCGAACGTCACGCAGGACGCTAGATAGGTTCCGGCCAAACTCGGATGACGCTTGTCGGCGACATAGAGATTGAGCTCGGGTTGTTTGGCGATAGCGCGGGCAAACGCAAGCCCCGCCGGAATCACCAGCGCCTTGTTGTCATTGCCGGCGACCGTATAGGCTTCGGCCAGTTGCGCCGTCATCTCGGGCTTGTCGGCATAGGCCCACGACATGAAGAAGATCGGCTTGGCGCCGTGGGCGCGAACGATGTCGCTGTTCTTCTTGGCGTATTCGGTGAAGACCGATTTCAGTTTGGGATGAATCGGGCACTGACTGCAGTCCATCGTGACCACGGCGTCCACGAGTTTGTCACGGCTACCGAAGACGACGTTGTTCTGATCGTCGAAGGCATAAGAACCGATGGCGTTGGGTCGGAAATAATGTTCGACGTCATGCCAGTCGAAGCCGGAACCGCCGATCGTAACCATGATGGCGCGGTAGTCCTGCTTGTGTTCGGGGTCCGCGGCCTTTTCCATCAGCGACACATGGCCGGGAAGGCCGTTGTTGTAATAGAAAAAGCTGTTGCCGATGAACATCTCCACCTTGGGGAAGTCGGGTCCCGCGCTCGTGACGATCGGCCTGGTTTGCGCCAGCGCCGCCGAGCCCGCCGATATCGCCGATATCGCCGCAACGGCGACCGCCAGCATCCGCAAAATTCCTGCCATTTCGATTCTCCCTGACCGACTATTTTTGGGTATCTTACCACGGCCTCGCGGCTTTGTGACACGATTTGGCTGAACCGGGATGCTTTCGTTCCCGAACGCTGCGGTTTGCGGCCGACGCGACAAAGAGTTATTTACCTGTCAGGACTATCCCCGGATCAGGGCGCGGCAATATTCCGTCGCGACAAGGCCGCGGTCCCGGTGGACAATATTTCAAATCCGAGGCCTAACCGGAGCAATTGCCATGTCGATGCAAAGTGTGGCTTCCCCCGCCTACACCTTCACCCCGCCGCGGCGCAATTCACTGACGCATATTCCCGGTGACGAAGGCTGGCCGCTGATCGGCAAGACCCTGGAAGTCCTCGCCGACCCCAAGGGACAGGTCGAGCGGCAATCCGCCAAATATGGTCTGGTCTATCGCAGCCATCTGTTCGGCGAGACCAGTCTCGTGATGCTCGGACCCGACGCCAACGAACTGGTGCTGTTCGATCAGGCCAAGCAATTTTCCTCGACGCTCGGTTGGGGGCGTATCCTGGGCCTGCTGTTTCCGCGCGGGTTGATGCTGCTCGACTTCGAGGAGCATCGTTTGCACCGGCGCGCGCTGTCGGTGGCGTTCAAGTCCGGGCCGATGAAATCCTATCTGGGCGAACTGGACACCGGGATCGCCGCGCGGGTGGCGCAGTGGAAAGCACAGCCCGGGCCGATGCTGTTTTACCCCGCAATGAAGCAACTCACGCTCGACCTCGCGGCGACCTCGTTCCTCGGCGCCGGCATCGGCCCTGAAGTGGATGAGATCACCAACGCCTTTGTCGACATGGTGGCCGCCTCGGTCGCGGTGATCCGCAAGCCGCTGCCGGGCACGCCGATGGCGCGCGGCGTCAGGGGCCGCAAGCGCATCGTCGCCTATTTCTCCGAACAGATCCCGATCCGCCGCGCCAAGGGCGGCGGCGACGACCTGTTCTCACAGCTATGCCACGCGACCCATGAAGACGGCGCCCTGCTCACGACGCAGGATATCGTCGATCACATGAGTTTCCTGATGATGGCCGCGCACGACACGCTGACCTCGTCGCTGACGTCGTTCGTCGGCGAACTGGCCGCCCACCCCGAGTGGCAGCAACAATTGCGTGACGAGGTCTCGGCCCTCGGCATCGCCGCGGACGCGCCTACGACCTTCGACAATCTAGAAGCCATGAAGCTGACCGAGATGGCGTTCAAGGAAGCCTTGCGGCTGAAGCCGCCGGTGCCCTCGATGCCGCGCCGCGCCATTCGCGACTTCAGTTTCAAGGGTTACGCGATCCCGGCCGGCACGATGGTCGGCATCAACCCGCTGTTCACCCACCACATGCCGGAGATCTGGCCCGATCCGGAAAGCTTCAATCCGCTTCGCTTCACCGACGAAGCGCAGCGCAACCGCCATCGCTTCGCGTGGGTGCCGTATGGCGGCGGCGCGCATATGTGCCTCGGCCTGCACTTCGCCTATATGCAGGCAAAATGCTTCGCGCGGCATTTCCTGCAGAATCTCAGCGTCTCGCTGGAGCCCGGTTATAGACCGGACTGGCAGATATGGCCGATCCCGAAGCCGCGCGATGGACTGCGGGTGGTGATCAAGCCGGTGTAAGCCGCTCGCCGCCCAGCGTCGCCGCATCGATACCGACCACATCGATTCCGTCGGCTCGCCCGCGAATGGGAAGTTGCCCGAGTTCGCGAACGGGAAACGGCGGTGCGGAGCCGAATTGGTCCATCGCGGCGCGGGATGCAAGAAAGCCGCCTTCCACGTTTCGGCTGAGCTCCTCAAGCCGCGCCGCGGTATTCATCACGTCGCCATTGAAGACGATCGCGCGTTTGACGTCGCCAATCTCGCCGACGATCACCGGACCGAAATGCAGGCTGCCGCGAATCCTGGGCACGGCGCCAAACTCGCGATCGAACTGATCGGCCGCACGCGACAGCTCATCCCGCATCGCCAGGAAACACCGTAGCGGGCGGCAATCGATCGCGCCGATGCGTTCCGGCCAGGTCACGATGACTTCGTCGCCGATATAATTCAGCACCTCGCCGCGATAGTCCACCACCGGTGCGGTCAGCAGGCGAAAGGTGCGGTCGAGGAAACGATGGATACCGACCCCGCCCAGCCGCTCGGCCAACCCCGTCGATCCCGCGATGTCGACAAACAGCACGAAGCGGTTTTCCGCGACGGGCGTGTGATAGCGTCCTGTGAAGAAGTTCATTAGCGCCCGGGTGCCGATCAGGTTGGCGATGCTGTAAGCGAGGTTAAAGAGAACGGAAATAATGACCGAGTAGATGAAGCCGTTCAGAAACGACGCGCTGGACGTCTCCGGGGGTAGCCCGGCGAGGATCTCGCCGACTTGAAGCCACTGCAGAAAGGCAATGAGGACGACGTAGATCGTGCTTCTGATCAGCAGGCTGGCGGTGAAGGACTGGCGATTGAGCCAGGCCTGTAACGGCCCATCCAGCAGGAACACTTGAGTGCCCCCGAGCACTCCGCTCATCAATATTCCATAGGTCAAACCGACGCTGGCCAGACGGCCTTGCGGGACATTGAAGGCGAGCCCTGCGATGGCGCCGCTGGCCACGACCACGGCAAAGGTTCGCAGTTTCCTCTCCAGCCGTGCGTCCATACCCTCGCTCCCATTGCCGCCGATATGACCCTATCTGACGACGCCGGCTGACTCCATGACGCAGGGAGGCTGTGCCTCGCTATTCCACGAACGTCGTGAGCTGCGCGCCCTCGTCGGCCACGAACACCGCGATCAACTCCGCAGGCTCGGTGTTGCTGGCATTGGCCGAGACCAGGTGCACTGCGTCCGGGCGGCTCGAAGAACGACTGGCCGACCTTGAACGTCTCGACGACGCCGCCGGCCAGTTGCGAGCGGATTTCGCCCTTGGTGATATAGGCGGTGACCGAACCGGCATGGCGGTGCGCACGGGTAAATCCACCCGGACCATAGAACACGCGCACGATCGTCACGCGCTTGCCGGGCACGTTGGGCAGCGCGTGCGAGGAGATCGGCTCGACCGTATCGAGCGTCGAGCCGGCGGGGTCGGCGCTTGCACAAAGCGGCTCGATAATCGCTGAAATCGCGTCCATCGTTGACGGCAACGCCTTGCCGATCACGAAGGCGCAGGCGAGACCGGCCACTACGGCGAGATAGAATGGGTGGAAGTCGGATTTCGATGATAACCGAGAGGTGGCGAACATTTTTTCTCTCCCTTGCCTGGCTCGTACGCTGACCGTCATTGCGAGCAGCGAAGCGACGAAGCAATCCATTCTTTCTTTGCGTGGCGAGATGGATTGCTTCGCTGCGCTCGCAATGACGTTGTGAGAATCTACCCCGTCCCCTGATCGAACGCCTTGCGCAGCGCGACATAACCCTGTTGTTGCTGACTCCAGTTGCGGCCGCCGGTGATCGCGCCGTCGACCACCAGATCGTGGCCGTTGATGAAGGAGGATTCGTCGCTGGCGAGAAACACCGCGGCGTGCGCGATGTCCTCGGGCAAACCGGCGCGCGGAATTGGCTGCGCCGATTTGTAGACCTCGCGCATCACGGCCGGGGTCTTTTCGGCGGCCTCCACCGACAGGCCCAGCGCCTTGCCAAAAATGCCGGTCGCAATCGCGCCGGGCGAAATCGAGTTGACGCGAATATTGGACTCGCCGAGTTCCATCGCCGTGCATTTGGTGAGATGGATGACGGCGGCCTTCGCCGCGCCATAGACCATCGACGACGAAAAGCCGGCCAGCCGGCCGGCAATGCTGCCGTTGTTGATGATGCTGCCGGAACCCTGTTTGCGCATCTGGGGTGCGGCGTGCTTCATGCCGAGCATCACGCTGCGAACCAGGGTGGCCATCGCGGCATCGAAGCGCTCGACCTCGAGGCCTTCAATGCCGCCGGTCTGCGCTGGACCGCCGGCATTGTTGAACAGGCAATCGATGCGGCCGAATTTTTCGACCGACAGCGCGATCAGCGCCTTCATCTGTGCTTCCACCGTGACGTCGGTCTGGCGAAAGATGCAAGTAGCGCCGAGTTTTTTGGCCAGCGCCTCGCCCTCCGGCGCGCGACGCCCGGCGATCACGATCTTTGCGCCCTCGGCGACGAATATTTCCGCGGTATGCAGTCCAATTCCGCTCGTCGCGCCGGTGATCACCGCGACCTTGCCGTCCAGCCGTCCCATGTCGTTTCCCCCTGTTGATCTCGCTTGCATGCAATATTCCCGTCCGCCGGGAACAAGGCAAGCGAGCTTGTCGGGGACCGGCAGCCGCCTCCGGGCCGGCTTGCCGCCTCCGCTCACGGAGAAATCCCGTTATTCCGCTACGGTCGGCCTTATTTTGGATTCGCTGATCACGTGAAGTGACAACAACGATGACGAAATTGATCGACGAATTCAGGCATGGCTGGCAGGGAATTTCCCAGCCCTCGCCGCTTTTCACGGCCGGCTTTGCACTTTTCTGCCTCGTTCTGGCGACCGTGGTGCGGTGGGGGCTGGCCCAGATCCGCCCCGACGTATTCTTCACGCCGTATTTCCCGGCCGTGTTCTTTGCAACCGCGGTCGGCGGTTCGCGAATCGGCATCGGGACCGCGGTTGCCGGTGGCGTGCTCGGCGTCATCCTCAATTTCAGCAGCGCGGTGGCCGATCCAGCCAGGTTCGCGCTGCTGCTGATTTTCTGGGCGGTCTGCGGCCTCACCGTCTGGGGGGTCGAGCACTACCGGACCATCGTTGCCCAGCAACGGGAAATCTCGAAGCGCCTGATCGAGGAAGAGGAATACCGCAAGCTCCTCGTCGATGAGTTGCAACACCGGCTGAAAAACAAGACATCGACGATCCACGCCGTGCTGCACCAGGTGCTGCAGGACCAGCCGCAGATCTGGGACAGGATCGATCACCGTATCCGCGCACTGTCGGCGACCGACGATCTGATTGCGCGGGTCGATGGCAGCGGCTGCGATATCACGGACTTGCTGCGCTCCGAGCTCGGGCCTTACGGCCATGTCCGGTTCAATCTGAACGGCGATCCGCTGTTTCTTCCGGCCAAACTGGCGGTCAGTCTGGCGCTGATCTTTCACGAACTGGCCACCAATGCCGGCAAATACGGCGCGTTTTCCTCCCCGCGCGGGCTGCTGCAGGTGTCATGGTCGGTGACGGACGATCGCCTCAACGTGACCTGGGACGAGACCGAAGGGCCGACGGTCGAAGATATCGGGGCGGCGGGTTTCGGCACCAAGCTGCTGCAATCGGCACTGCGCGCGTTCGACGGCAAGACCGATATCCGTTTCCTGAAGACTGGCGTCCACTGCACGATGCAGTGCCGGATCCCCGCGAATTGAACGTGACCACGCACTTCGCGCGAAACGCTGCACCAAACACGCGAACCGCAACCGTCACCGCAAGCGTGCCGGGATCGCGTTGACACTCTGTTAATGACGATCAGGCGACACCCGCCAGAATGCGCCGACTTGCAGGTCTGCCGCGTCCTTTCACACTTCCACTTAACCAAACCTATAAGGGACTTTGGCAAACTCCGCGGTCATGAACAGCCCCTATAAACACGACTTTCAGGCGGCCGCGACCCACGGCCGTAATGAAAGCGCCTTCGATTCCGAATTGAGCATTCTTCGGGATGTCTTCAGGCTGCTTCCGACCGGGGTAACGATCCAGGATGAGAGCGGCGAACTCCTGTTGGCCAATGATGCCGCCACCGCCTTGCTGCAAATGGCGCGCAGCCGGCGCCTTCGCAACTAAGCGACCGCCACGAGGCCTGTCTTGAATTGCTTCGCGCCGGCCGCACGGCCGTCCTGGAGGAAACCGTCACCAGCGGTCAGGCCAGGCAGGTGTTTCTCACCTCGCACCGGCCGGTTCGGATCGCCGAGCGCAATCTTTTGCTGTCGAGCTCCGCCGACATCACCGAGCAGAAGGCGTTCGAGGACCATTTGTTTCGCTCGGCCTATTATGACGAATTGACGGGCTTGCCGACCCGCCGCGTGATCGAACATCGCGTCAATACCCTGCTGCAGCGCGATCGCGCAGAGGGCCATTTCGCGCTGGCTTTTCTCGACGTCGACAATTTCAAGCATATCAACGACTATTACGGTCACGCGATCGGCGACGCGCTGCTGGTAGAGATGGCCAAGCGGTTGGGGCTTGATCTTCGCGAATCCGACATCCTGTCGCGGATCAGCGGCGACGAGTTCATGCTGCTGCTCAACCCGATCCACAACGAGAGCGAGGTCGCGGAGTACATCCACTTCATCCTGCAGCGGATGAAGGCGCCGTTCTTCATCGATCAATCGGAGATCTTCGCCTCCACCTCGATCGGCGTCAGCCTCTATCCCGAACATGGGCGCAGCTATGACGTGCTGCGCCAGAACGCTGATATCGCGATGTACCGCGTCAAGAACGGCGGCAGGGGCGCCGCGGCATTCTTCGATTCCAGCATGGAACGCGAGGCGCTGGCGCGGATGAAGGTCGAGCAGTCGCTGCGGCTGGCTATCCTGGAAAAGCGTTTCTGCTGCGCATTCCAGCCCAAGGTCGATATCAGGACCAAGGAAATCAAGGGTATCGAGGCGCTGGTGCGGCTGAGGGACGACGAGGGCGTCATTCAGGCGCCGGGCACCTTCATCAACCTCGCCGTCGAGCTCGGCCTGATCGACGAACTGACCCATCTGGTGCTGGCGGAGATCGTCAAGTCGATCGACTCGATCAACGAGACGTTTGGGCCCGATACCACGATCAGCATCAATGTCGCAGCCAAACAGGCCGGCAATCCCGAATTCATGCTGCCGTTCGCCCAGGCGATCGAGGCCACAGGATTTCCGAAGCGCTTCATGGTCGAGGTGACGGAAGACGCCTTCGTCACCAAGACGCATTTCCAGGACGAGATCCTGCCGATCTTCCGCAAGCTCGGCGTCGGAATCTCGATCGACGATTTCGGCATCGGCTATTCATCGCTGTCGGCGCTGGCCGACATTACCGCCGACGAGATCAAGATCGACCGCTCCTTCATCACCGACATCCACAAGCGCCCGCGCAGCCAGGGCATTTTGCGCGCGATCGAATCCTTGAGCGAAGCGCTTGGCATGACCGTGGTTGCCGAAGGCATCGAGACTTTTGAGGAACTGGCCTATTTGCAGGCGGCGACCAAGATACGCTATGCGCAGGGCTATTACTTCGCCCAACCGATTTTTCTGGAAGAACTCAAGCCGGCCACCCCGCTCGCCAGCGAGTCGCGCGCCGGCCACTCCAGCCGCCCGGCGCAGGAATCCCGTCCCACCTATTCGCGTGGCGGCTATCGCCGCTAATTTCAAGTGCAGACATAGGCTACCGTCATGGCCGGGCAAAGTAGTCTGCCTTGCGCAGACTACTTGAACTTGTCCGCGCTCCCGGCCATGACGCGTATCCGCGTCACTTCGTCAGCACCGGCAGCGGCTTGACGCTGTCGTTCGGCGGTCCGGCCTGCATCGTGATCAGTGTCATCGAGACCAGATCGTAGTAGCCGATGATGCCGATGATATCCATGATGCCGCGTTCGCCGAACTTTTCCAGCGCGGCCTTGTAGACGGAGTCCGAGACCTTGCGGTCGCGGTAAAGCGCGGTGGCCAGATCGTACAGCGCGGCCTCATCGTCCTTCATGCTGTCAGGCCGTTTGCCGGCCGCGATCGCTTCCGCCACCTTCGGATCGAGCCCGCCCTTGAGCGCGAGCGGATAATGCGCGAACCACTCATATTGCGCGGTCCATTCCCGCGCCGTGATCAGGATCGCCAGTTCGCTCAGCCGCGGCGGCAGCGAGGTATTCCAGCGCAGATATTCCGACAGCGCCGACAGTCTCGGCGCCAGATCGGGGTTGCGGATATAGGCGCGATAGGGCGGCGCGGTGAACCTGGCGTTGCGCGGCGGCGCGGCGATCATATCGGCCCAGGCCTTTTGCGGCGGCGTCAGTTCTTCCGCCTTCAGCGGCGCAAACCGGGTGACGTCTTCGGCGCGGCCTGCCGAGGGGACCGCGATCAAGGCCGCCAATACGCAGGCGGTAAACAGATTCTTCATTGGTTTTATCTCCCTTTGAATGGCGGACTTGTCGCCGCGTTGCTTTTTCCGGGCAGGCCAAGCTTAGCCGTCAGGACCGCCGACGCAACAGGATACCATTTCGCATGGCACGCCCGCATTGCCGTGGCCGGGCTGCCGCCGCTCATATCGGAGGCGCCCGGTTAAGCCTTGGGTAACCGGTTTTGCTAACCGCTTATGGCATCGTGACGTTGTATGCATATCCTCGGGAGAAGGGGAAATGCGCAATCTCTTTCAACATGTAGGGAGCATCAGGTCCCGGGCCGAGGCGGTCGGACGGCATTTGGCCGTGACGATCCGCGGCCCCGTGCTGTGGCTGACCCTTTGCGGTGGACTGCTGGTCGCGGCGATCTTCGTCGGCACCATCATGATGGCCGGCGAATTCCGCGAACGCGCGCTGCTCAACAGCGAGCGCGAGCTGGAAAATACCGTCCTGCTGCTCACCCGCCACTTCGACCAGCAATTCGAGGATTCCGACACCATCGCCGCCGACGTGATCGCGCGGCTGCAGATTTCCGGCATCGCCTCACAGGAAGCCTTTCGGCAGCGAATGGCGACGGCCGAAGCGCATGAAGTGCTGCGCTCCAAAGCCGGCGTGCTGTCCTATCTCGGCGACATTTCCGTCTACGATTCCGATGGAGATATGCTGAACTGGTCGCGACCGCTGCCGGCGGCGGCCCTCAATATCTCCGCCCGGGCGTACTTCAAGAGGATGAAGGACGATCCGCTGTCCGCCACGATTCAGATCGAGGCGATCCCGAGCATGATCAGCGGCAACCTGAACACCGTCGTTGCCCATCGCCTGAGGGGCGAGGACGGCACCTTTCTCGGAGTAATGACGCGGCGCATCAATCCCGCCAACTTCGAAAAGTTTTTTGGCTCGCTCGCCATCGGCACCGGCGCCAGCATTGCCATGCTTCACAACGACGGCACAATGCTCGCCCGCTATCCGCGTATCGCAAAGATGGTCGGGCAGAAATTCCCCAACGCTCCGCTGTTGCAACGTGTCATGAGCCACGGCGGTTCGCAGACGCTGCGCCTGAACAGCCCGATCGACAATACCGACCGGCTCGGATCCGCGTCACCGCTGACGCACTTCCCCGCCATCGTGGTCGCGACCAACACGTTCTCTGCAGCACTTGCCGACTGGCGCGAGCAGACCAGATTCCTTGTCATCGCCGCCGCACTGTCGGCGTCGGTGGTGGCGTTCATTCTGTTCCTGATCATCCGGCAGATCACCCGGCAGAGCCGCGAGGCGCAGCAGCGGCTGGAGGCGGAACGGCGCCAGCTCGACACCGCGCTCAACAACATGATCCAGGGCCTGGTGCTGTACGACGCCTCGGGACACGTCATCACGTTCAACCGGCGCTACATCGACATGTACGGTTTGTCGACCGCGATCGTGAAGCCGGGCGCCCATTTGCGCGACCTGATGCAGCATCGCAAGGAGACCGGATCCTTCTCCGGCGACGTGGACGAATTCTGCTCCAGAATCATGCAGAACATCGCGAACGGCAAGGTCGATCACAGCTCCATGCAGTGCGCTGACGGGCGCTCTTTCCTGGCGATCAGCAAGCCGCTGGCACATGGCGGCTGGGTCGCCACGATGGAAGACATTACCGAGCGCCGCAATCTCGAAGAGGAACGCGATCGGAATCACAAATTCCTGCGCGAAATCATCGATCATATCCCTTCGCAGATCACGGTGAAGGACGTGCGTGACCGCCGCTACCTGCTGGTCAACCGCGTGGCCGAAGCCCAGTTCGGAATCTCGCGCGACCTCCTCGTCGGCAAGACGGCCTTCGACGTGTTTCCGAAAGCCGGCGCCGACATCATCCTGGCTGACGAAGAGAGCACGCTGCAGTCCCCCGGCGGCCTGTTCAAGGACGAGCATCTCTGGGAAAGCCAGGCAGGAGGCAAGCGCTATATCACCTCCAAGCGGCTCGTGATCCGGAATTCCGCAGGCGAGCCAAGCTATCTCGTCAACGTCGTTGACGACGTCACCGAGCGCCGGCAAGCCAACGAGAAGATCGCGCATCTGGCGCATTACGATGCGCTCACTGACCTGCCCAACCGGGTGCTGTTCCGCGAACAGATCGAGCGCGAACTCGAAAATGCCGCCCGTGGCAAGCAATTCGCCCTGCTTTATATCGACATCGACGAGTTCAAGGGCATCAACGATTCGCTCGGGCATCATGTCGGCGACGAGCTGTTGAAGGCCGTAGCCGCCCGCATCAAGGCCTGCATCAAGCCGGCCGATCTGATCGCCCGGCTCGGCGGCGACGAATTTGCCGTGATCCAGACCGCGGTCGGCGGCCGCGACGACGTCGTGGAATTCGTGACGCGGATCCACGACGCCATCCGCCAACCCTATCAGTGCCTCGGTCACCATTTGTCGACAGACGCCAGCATCGGCATCGCGCTCGCGCCGCAGGACGGCACCGAGCTGGACCAGTTGATCAAGAACGCCGATCTGGCGATGTACGGCGCCAAGGCCGAAGGGCGCCGCACCCATCGTTTCTTCGAGCCTGAGATGGACGCCCGCGCCAAGGCCCGGCTGACCATGGAGCAGGACCTGCGTCAGGCGATGGTCGATGGCGGTTTCGAAATCCACTACCAGCCGCTGGTCGATCTCGGCAGCAACGAAGTCACGGGTTGCGAGGCGCTGCTGCGCTGGCGCCATCCCGAACGCGGCATGGTGTCACCGGCCGAATTCATCCCGCTCGCCGAAGACACCGGCCTGATCAATGAACTCGGCGACTGGGTGATGCAGACCGCCTGCGCCGAGGCCGCCAGGTGGCCGTCCCAGGTCCGGCTCGCCGTCAACGTCTCGCCGATACAATTGAAATCGCCGACGCTGGCGCTGCGGATCACCGGCGCGCTCGCCGCCTCCGGTCTGCCGCCGGACCGGCTCGAGATCGAGATCACCGAGGCGGTGCTGATCCATGACGACGAAACGGCGCTGACCATCCTGCATCAGCTCCGCGCCATCGGCGTGCGCATCGCGCTTGACGATTTCGGCACCGGCTTCTCGTCCCTGAGTTATCTGAAGCGATTCCCGTTCGACAAGATCAAGATCGATCGCTGTTTCGTCAGCGATATCGAAGTCGACGGCTCGGCCGCGATCGTGCAGGCGGTGGTGAACATCGCGGCCGCCCGCAACATGACCACGACGGCCGAAGGCGTCGAGACCGAAGGGCAGCGCGACGTCTTGCGCAGCCTGGGCTGCACCCAGATGCAGGGCTATCTGTTCAGCCGGCCGAAGCCCGCGGCCGAGGTGCGCCCGATGCTTGGCCTTTGTGATGACGAGGCACGCGTCTCGGCCTGAGGCGCTGCCTCTTTTTTTGACGCGTTTTCCTAACGCGAACCGGTACCCACTTCGCTCGAAACGCTATCGCCTACGCCGCCCAGCGGCCGCGGTTGGTCTCGGCGAGGATCGGCCGGATCAGCCGCCCAAAGCGCTCAGCCTCCTCGTCATGCAGATAGCCGGACAGGCAGAACGAATGACAGCCGGCATCGATGAATTGCTGCAGCGTGGCGGCGCACTGCGCGGGATTGCCGACGACGGCGATGCCGGCGCCGGGGCGCACCTTGGTGATACCGGTCCACAGATGCGGCAGCAGCAGATCGCCATGTTCGCGGGCGAGCTGCTGTACACGCTGGTTCGCTTCCGACTTGTTGTAGAGCGTCTTCATTTCCTGCTTCTGGCGCTCGGTGGCGTGACGCACCAGTTGATCCGCAGCCTCCCAGGCGTCCGCTTCGTTTTCGCGGCAGATCACCTGCAGCCGCATGCCGAAACCGATGTCGTTCTCGCGGCCATGCGCCCGCGCCATCTGCGTGATTTCGGCGATATTGGACGCGATCTTTTCCGGCAGGTCGCCCCAGAACAAATGCACGTCGGAATGTTTGGCCGACAATTCCCAGGCCTGGCGCGAACCGCCGCCGAGATAGAATTTTGGAAACGGCTGCTGGTGCGGGCGCGGACGAATATGGGCGCCCGACAATTTGTGAAACTTGCCTTCGAACGTCACCGGCCCCCGCGTCGTCCACAGCGCCTTGAGAATCGAAACTTCCTCTTCCATCAGCGCGTAGCGCTCTTCCTTCGGGTAGCGCACGCCCTCGCCCTCGACCTCGCTCTCGTTCTGGCCGGCAATCAGGTTGATGCAGATCCGCCCGCCCGACATCTGGTCGAAGGTCGAGATCATCTTGGCCAGCAACACCGGATTGATGTAGCCGGGCCGGGCCGCGATCAGCGGCTTGATGGTGGACGAACGCGCCGCCATGAAGGCGCCCGATATCCACGCCTCCCAGCAGGTCGAGCCCACCGGGATCAGCAGATATTCGAAACCGGCCTTTTCCGCCGCATGCACCACGCGGTCGCATAGTTCGGGGGAACCGGGAATCTGCGCGTCCATCAGGCCATAGGCCGTGGTGTCGCCGTGCGTGGGCAGATACCAGCCGAATTCGAGCGGACGCATGCATACTTCTCCGGACGCCTGTTATTTAATCGTCTTGATCACCGTTGTGGGAACAGTTTACCGGCTGTGACGCCCGCGGCAATCCGGTTCGCGATACTGATTTGAATCCATGTCAGCAGCGGCGTATTCTGACTTCAATCGCACCCGCGGCAGAAGAGAGATTAGAGCCATGTCACCAGTCTCATTGCTCCTGAACGTTCTCTGGATCGTCCTCGGCGGCGCGTGGATGGCCTTCGGCTGGCTCATCGCGGCCGTGGTGATGGCGATCACTATCATCGGCATCCCCTGGGCGCGGGCCGCATTCAATATCGCGGCTTACACCCTGTTCCCGTTCGGCTCCCGCGCCGTGTCGCGTGCGGCCTATACGGGGCAGGAGGACGTCGGCACCGGACCGCTCGGCGTCATCGGCAACATCATCTGGCTGGTGCTGGCGGGATGGTGGCTGGCGCTGGCGCATGTCGTCACGGCGGTCGTGCTGGCCGTGACCATTATCGGAATTCCCTTTGCCTGGGTGCACCTGAAACTCGCCGGCATCGCGCTGTGGCCGATCGGCAAGGTCATCGTTCCGGCATGATCTCGATCGAGAGCCCTAGGCCGCCTTTTCGGGCGGCTTCAGCCGTTCGAATTCATCGTCGCTGATCTCGGTTTGCCCGACCAGCACGCTGCAGCGCAGCCGCTTGACGAGATAGCTGCCGATCGAGCCGAACCATCGCGCCAGCGGCCCCTGCGGGCGGTGACCGACGACGACGAGATGCGCCCCGATTTCCTCGGCGACCTCGGCGATTTTCTGGCCGGCGTCGCCGACCTCCAGCCGCGCGGTCGGCGAGAAGCCCAGCGCTCTCAGGCGCTCCGAGCCTTCGTTCAGGATGGTCTTGTAGTCCTCGGTTTGCAGCTCGATCGGAATGGTAAGCCCGGCCTCGGGCGTCATGATCGAGGAAACCTCGACGACAGCCAGCAGAAAGACCTCGGCACGGCAGAGTTGTGCGAGCTTCGCACCCTCCCGCAGCGCACGCCGTCCCTCGACAGACCCGTCATAGGCGAGAAGAACCTTCTTATACATCGGACGTCCCCATCGATGGCGAGAAGATCAGGGCTGAAGACTAGCACCAAATAACCGGAACGGATCAGATTTTTGGCGGGGAACACGGCGTGTGCAATGCCACCTTAGTCGCCATCCCGTCCCGAAGGGCCGTTGCCCCTGCCGGGCCAATCGGCTAAATGAGGCCCTGTTGCACCCGTAGCTCAGCTGGATAGAGCGTTGCCCTCCGAAGGCAAAGGTCACACGTTCGAATCGTGTCGGGTGCGCCACTTCAGTACAGCGAAATCCTCGCCGAAATGGCACCTTCAGGCCTGCTGTCACGCAGGGTCGCCGCGGCGACTGCCAAAATATCGAAAACAACCCCATGCACAGTAGCCGGCGGGCGCCAGAACCGACGCTTCCAGCGCGGTGAGCCGATATGGCGATATTGCCCATTTCCGCCGGACGTGGCACGGCATTCCCCACGCATGCTTGGCAAAGTGCGGCAAGGAGTGACCTATCAATGGCTGAAGCCGATCTCGACGTCGTCATCCGGCAAATCGCAAAAGCGCAGAACAAGAGCCTGATGGCCGCCGCCAAGAAGCGGCATGACCAGATCATGGCCCGCGCCGCCAAGGCCAAGACCAGGGAAGCGCGGGATCAACTGCGCGCCGTTGCCAAGAGCACGATGGAGCTCGGCGCTGCTGCCGCCAAACGGCTGCAAATCTCTGCGGAAAACACCGCCGACAGCTACGCCCGGGCGATCAAGAACGCCGAGGAAGAAGCGGCCGAGGCCGCGAAGAAGGCTGCGGCCGCAAAGAAGCCGGCAAAGAAAGCGTCCAAGAAGAAGGACGCCTGAGCGTCCATCACTTTCAGAGCGGCGCGGTCAGGCCTGCTTGTGGGCGCGATAAATGCCGCGCTCGAACTGGCGATAGACCTCAAGCGCGCGGCGGTCGGCAAACGGCAGGATCTGCATCATGATCACGCCCGCGATGCGCGACGCCGGATCGATCCAGTAATAGGTATTGTAGAGACCGGCCCATGTCTGGCTGCCGGCGCTGCGGCCTTGCGGCACCGGATCGATGTTGATCATGCCGGCTACCCCCCAGCGCAGGCGGATGCCCGGAAAGAAATCGACGTCGCTGGATAGTCCCGGGCTGGTGGTCTTGAGGATTCCGGCGTCGATGTCGCCGATCTGATTGGTGGACATCAGGTCTACCGACTGCGGCCGGAGAATCCTTTTTCCGGGAAGCCCGCCGCCGTTCAGGATCGCCTGCAACAATGTCAGGTAATCCGGCGCGGTCGACTTGATGCCTCCGCCGCCGGAAAATTCCTTCGGCTCGGCCTGTTTTACCAAGGGCCGCGCGACGAGCGTCCCGTCCGGTTTGCGCACATGCAGGCTGGCTTGGCGTGCGCGCTGCCCCTCGGAGAGCGCGTAGCCGGTGTCGTGCATCCCGAGCGGACCCTGAATGTTGTCGGCAAAATAGCGATCCAGCGTCTGCCCGCTGATGATTTCCACGAGGCGGCCGACGCGGTCGAGACTGCCGCCATAGGCCCATCGGGTGCCCGGATCAAACATCAGCGGCGTGCGCGGGCAGCGCCGGATTGGCGTGGGCGGCCTTGCCGTAGCGAAGGACATTCGCATCCCACAATTGATAGCTGAACCCGGAGGTGTGCGTCAGCAGATGCCGCAGCGTAATCGGCTGTTTCGAAGCGCGCAGTTGCGGCGCGCCTTTGGCGTCAAAGCCGTCGAGCACCTGCGGCGCATCAAGCGTCGGATCGATCCGCGCCGCCGGTTCGTCCAGTTTGATCTTGCCGCGCTCGACCAGTTGCAGGGCGGCAATCGACGTCAGCAGTTTGGTCATCGACGCGATGGCGAAGACGGTATCGGCCGACATCCTTGGCGGACGTCGCCTTTGGCGCGCACACCGAATGCACCCTGGTAGATCACGGAATCTTTCGTCGCGGCCATGGCGACGACGCCCGGCACGTCGCCCGCGTCGACGCGTGCCTGCAAGGCAGCGTCTAATCCATTGTGACTGGACGATGCGCGGGGTGGCGCGGCAAGGCCGGGAACGGCAATGCCGGGAATCGCGCTCGCAGCAGCGACGGCGGCCGTTCGCAACAACGCATCGCGCCGGCTGAAGCGTGTCGTCATCGCGCTCCCTTCAACGGCGCAATCTAGCTGCCGATAACGCCGAGCATTTCCTTCAATTTCATCACCGCACTGTCAGGCGTGGTCAGCACCGGGCGGCCGGTTGCCTGGGCGACCAGTTCCGCCGCGGGCGCCATGCTGTATTGGGCGAGCGCGATCAGGTCGCAATCGCGCAAGTCCTTGGACGCCTCCACGACCAGCCGGTCATGCGTCGCGCGGTCGCCGCGGTCGAGCGCGGCCATGGCGCCTTCGGCCAGCTTCGGCACGATTTCGATTCCCGCAGGAAATTCCCGCGGCATCGACGCCAGCGTCGGCGGGAACGACGACAGCAAACCGATTTTGCGGCCCTTTGTAGCGGCCTGCTCGATCATCGCCTCATTGGGCTTGAGCACCGGCATCGGCGCATGCGCGCGGGCGACCGCCTCGATGCAGGGACCGAACGCGGAGCACGTAAACAGGATCGCGTCCGAACCGGTGCCGGCCGCGTAGCGTCCGAGGCCAAGAAAACGCTCGGTCATGGCGTCGGAAAGCCCGCCGTCGCGCGCCAGATCGGCCGACAGGCTGTCGTCCATCAGATTCATCAGCCGGGCTTCCGGCCAAAGTTTTGCGAACGAGGCCTCGATCGGCACGATCGAATGTTTCAGGGCGTGAACGAGAGTGATGCGCATGCTGGCAGCATGGCTGCGGCGCGGCGGGTGTCAACCCATCGCGCCGCCCTTTTTTGTTTGACGCGTTTTCTTTACGCGAGCCGGAATCCACTTCGCTCAAAAACGCTATGCCCTCATTTAAAAGGCAAGGCGTACATCAGTCCGCCCTTAGACCAGGTGGCGTTGAGGCCACGTTCGAGCTTCAGCGGACTCGCCTTGCCGACATTGCGCTCGAAAATCTCGCCGTAATTGCCGCCGGCCTTGATCGCCTGCAGCATCCACTTGTTGTCGAGGCCGAGCCGCGACCCGAGATCCCCGGCGGAACCGAGCAGGCGCTGGATCGCGGGTGTCGTGGACTTTGTCATTTCGTCCGCATTGCCGGCGGTGACGCCGAGTTCTTCCGCCTCGATCAGGCCGTAATGCAGCCAGGCGATGATGTCGGTCCAGACGTCGTCGCCGTTGCGGGTGAACGGTCCGAGCGGCTCCTTGCTGATGGTCTGCGGCATAACGGTGTAGTCGGCCGGATTCGACGCCTGGGTGGTGACAGAGCCGGCGAGCGCCGAAGCGTCCTGGGTCATGGCATCGCAGCGCCCGCCGAAGAAGGTCTGCAGCATCGTATCGGTGCGGTCGAACACCAGCGGCTTCCACTCGATCCCGTTGGCGCGGCCGTAGTCGCCGAGCGTCACCTCGTGGGTGGTGCCCTGCGCGACGCACACCGTGGCGCCGTTCAGGCCCTTGATATCCTTGACGCCACTGTCGGCCCTCACGACAAAACCCTGGCCGTCATAGAAATTGACCGGCCCCTGCCGCAGGCCGAGCGTAACGCCGCGCAGATAGGTCTGCGTGGAGTTGCGATAGAGCACGTCGATCTCGCCCGATTGCAGCGCCGTGAAGCGATTCTGCGCCGTCAGCGAGACATAGCGTACCTTGCTCGCGTCACCGAGCACACCCGCCGCCAGCGCGCGGCAGTAATCGACGTCGAGGCCTTTGTAATTGCCCTGCGAGTCCGGAGTGGAGAAACCGGCAAAGCCGGCGCTGACGCCGCAGACCAGCGTGCCGCGCTGCTTGACCGTATCCAGTGTTGCCGCCTGCGCGCCGAGGCACCATGTGGCGAGCAAACCTGTAGCGATGACTGCTTTCTTCATCCTGCTCCTCCTCCAAAAACGACGTGGGTACAGTAAAAGACTAGTGGCCAACACTCTTCAACGCAAAGTCGACGGCTTGGCCCAGCCGGTCGACGATCATGTCGATGTCCTCGGAAGTCGAAATGTATGGCGGCGCCAGCAGCACATGGTCGCCACGGCGGCCGTCCATGGCTCCGCCGCCGGGGTAGCAGCCGAGGCCGCGTTCGAATGCCGCGGCCTTGATCCGCTGGTTGAGTTTCAGCGCAGGATCGAACGGCGTGCGGGTGGCGCGATCGGCGACCAGTTCGACCGCCCAAAACAGTCCGCGCCCTCTGATATCGCCGACATGACGGTGATTGCCAAAACGCTCGGTCAGGCGCCGCTCAAGCTGGCCGCCAAGATCCTTGACCCGGTCGAGCAATTTCTCGTCGCCGATCACGCGCTGCACCTCGAGCGCCACCGCGCAGGCCAGCGGATGGGCCAGATAAGTATGGCCGTGCTGGAACGCGCCGGAGCTTTGCCGGATCGTATCGATGATGCGTTCGCTCGCCAGCATCGCGCCGATCGGCTGATAGCCGCCGCCCAGCCCCTTGGCGATGGCTTGAATATCGGGCGCGATGCCTTCCTGCTCCCACGCATGAAGCGTGCCGGTGCGGCCCATGCCGCACATCACCTCATCGAGAATCAGCAGCGCGCCGTGCCGATTGCAGATCTCGCGGACGGCGCGAAAATATCCTTCCGGCGGCGGCACACATCCGGCGGTAGCGCCCACCACCGGCTCGGCGAGAAACGCGGCTACCGTGTCGGGGCCAAGGCGCTGGAATTCCGCCTCCAGTTCGGCCGCAAGGCGGCTCACGAAATCCGTCTCGGACTCGCTGTCGCGCTGTTCATGATAGGCGAAAGCCGGCGTCACGTGGCTGAAGGCCTTTGACAGCAATGGCGCATAGGGTTCACGGCGCCAGGCGTTACCGCCGGCGGCCAAGGCTCCCAGCGTATTGCCATGGTAGCTCTGGCGGCGTGCGATGAAATGCTGGCGTTGCGGCTGGCCGCTCTCGATAAAATATTGCCGCGCCAGCTTGATGCTGGCCTCGATCGCTTCCGAGCCGCCGCTGACGAAGTAAGCGTAGGCCAGACCGCCGGGCTCGTGGCCGACCAGACGATCCGCCAGCGCCTCGGCCGGTTCCGACGAGAAGAAGCCGGTGTGGGCATAGGCGAGCTTCGAGGCCTGCCGGGACAGCGCCTCGATCACCCGCGGATGCTGATGGCCGAGACAGGAGACGGCAGCGCCGCCGGAAGCATCCAGAATTCGCCGGCCATCTTCGGCGATGAGCCAGACGCCCTCGCCGCCGACGGCCCGCGGCGGCGTTTCACGCAGACTTCGGTGCAGCACGCGGCTTTTGGCAGCGCCCATATCGATCAACCTTTCTCGGCAACATATTGCGACATCGCGGCCAGGCGGCCTTCGGTCTCCTCGAGCCGCCGCTTTGCACTGGCGCCCCCGAGTACGAAGGTGACAGCCGCCAGCGACTGCGCGATCGCGATCGCACCGGTCAGGCTCGGGAAGAATCCCGGCGACGACGCCGCTTCATAGAGCAGCAGATGATCGGCACCCTCGGCCATCGGCGCGGAAACCGTGTCGGCGATTGCAATCAGCGTGGCGCCGCCATCATGCGCGGCGCGCGCCGACAACACGCTTGCGGTCGAATAGGGCGCGAACCCGATGACCACGACGGCATCGCCGGCGCGAAAGGCGCCGAGATCGAGATCTTCCGGACCGGAACCACCGACCAGTTGCACCTCGTCGGCGCGAAACAGCCGAAGCTGATAGTTGAGCAATTCCGCCACGCTGCGGCAGCTGCGAAAGCCGGCGATCCAGATCCGGCGCGCCGCATGCAGGGCCTTTGCGGCAGCGGCCACGGAGCCAGGCGCGATCCGGACCAGACCTGCGGCCTCGGCCTCCAGCTTGTCGGCGACCAGTGAAATTTCGGCGTTGGGTCCACGGCGTCCGCCCTTGGCGCGGCCGGAGAACGGCGAGGGTTGCGCCGGCCGGCGCGCTTCGGTCAGCGCGGCGCGCAACTCGTCCCAGCCGGAATAGCCCAGCGCTTTCGCCAGCCGGGTGAAAGCGGCCGGATCGGCGCCCGCCTCGGCGGCGAGATCGCGCATCGAACGCGTCGTGGCGTCATAGTCGTTGGCGGCAACAAACCGTCCGACCTGCTGCAGCCGCATCGGCAGCGAAGGAAGGGCGCTGCAGAGTTCGCTCAGGGGCGAAGATTTCGGCTGGGGCTGGACCATGAAACATATGTTGCATAAAACTAGTTTTGGTGCAACATATGAAACGCGCCGCGCGGGCGCATGGCCGAAGATCGCTGCTAGCGGAAGGATCCTTGTGCTGTGACGATATCCACGCCCGAACTCCCTCGCCGCAAACGCTGGCGGCTGTCGCTCACTCGCCAGCAGCTCATCGGACTGTTCTGGCAGGTCCTGGTGGTCGGGATCGCGGTCGCCATCGTCGCCTGGCTCTGGTCGAACGCGCTTCACAATCTGTCGGTACGCCGGATCTCGACCGGGTTCGCATTTCTCGGCCGCGAAGCGGGAATGCCGATCGCGGATAGCTGGCTCGCCTACAGCCCGAAAAACAACTACTTGCGCGCGTTCCTTGTCGGCATCGTCAATACGCTTCGGGTCGCCGTCATCGGCATCGTGCTGGCGACCGTGCTGGGCACGTTGATCGGCATCGCGCGGCTGTCGTCGAACTGGTTGCTGTCACGGCTTGCGGCGGTTTACGTCGAACTGCTCCGCGACATTCCGCTGCTGCTGCAACTGCTGTTCTGGTACGTGATGATGCAGGGACTTCCCGCCGCGCGCGCGGCATGGAAGCCGATCGAGGGCGTGTTTCTTTCCAACAGAGGCCTGATCCTTCCATCTGTTCCGATCGAGGAGGCCAATCTCTGGGTGATCGGCGCGGTTGTGGCCGGGCTGCTTGCGCTCTACGTGGTGCGACGGCAATTGATGATGCGGCAGATGGATGACGGCAGGGTGCGTCACGTCTGGCCTTATGCGCTGGTTCTGGTTGTCGCGCTGCCGGCGCTAATATCGTTTGCGCTGGGCGCATCCTGGACCATCACCCTGCCCGAGCTGCGCGGCTTCAATTTCGTCGGCGGGCTGACGCTGGCGCCGGAATACTTCGCGCTGCTGATCGCGCTGGTCACCTATACCTCGGCGTTCATCGCCGAGATCGTGCGCAGCGGCATTCAGGCCGTTCCCCGCGGACAATGGGATGCGGCCAACGCGCTCGGCCTGCGACGGAGTTTCGTGCTTCAGCGTATCGTGCTGCCGCAGGCGCTCCGCGTCATCATTCCACCGATGACCAGCCAGTATCTCAACCTGACCAAGAATTCCTCGCTGGCGGTCGCGGTCGGCTACCAGGACGTGGTGTCGATCGCGAATACGACGCTGAACCAGACCGGGCAGGCGATCGAGGCCATCGCGCTCATCATGATGGTGTTCCTCACCATCAGCCTCGGCATCAGCCTGTTCATGAACTGGTACAATGCGCGCATCGCGCTGGTGGAGCGCTGATCCCATGACATCGATCACCGACGCCCCGGAAAATCCGCTGCCTTTCAGCCGTTCGCGATACCGAACGACCCGGCTCGGCCGCGCCATCGGATGGTTGCGCACGAATTTGTTCGCGTCGATCACCTCGAGCATCGTTTCCCTGCTGCTGATCGCGGTGCTGGCAAAGGGCTTCGTGAGCCTCGTGCAGTGGGGTTACTGGAACGCGATATGGACGGTTCCCGGCGATCAGACCGCTGCGTGCCGGGCGATCCGTGGACTGGGCGCCTGCTGGGCGGTGATCCCCGAAAAATATCGCTTCATTCTGTTCGGCACCTATCCGTTCGACCAGCAATGGCGGCCGGCACTGGCGGTGCTGACGTTTATCACGCTGTTCTATCTGTCGACCCGGCGCTTCTGGTGGCGCAAGGAACTGGTGCTGGTGTGGGCGGCAGCCCTGATCCTGATCGGCCTGCTGATGTGGGGCGGCATTCCCGGATTGCCCTACGTCTCGCAGGACCGCTGGGGCGGCCTGCCGGTGACGCTGATCCTTGCGACCTTCGGGCTCGCCTTCGGCTTTCCGCTCGGGATTATCGTGGCGCTGGGCCGCCGTTCCAAATTGCCGGCGATCCGGTCACTCTGCGTGCTCTATGTCGAACTGATCCGCGGCGTGCCGCTGATCAGCCTGCTGTTCATGGCGAGCGTGATGTTTCCTCTGTTCATGCCCGACGGCGTCAACATCGACAAACTGCTCCGGGCCCAGATCGCGTTCATACTGTTTGCCGGCGCCTATCTCGCGGAAGTGATCCGTGGCGGATTGCAGGCTGTTCCGATTGGGCAACACGACGCGGCCGATGCGCTCGGGCTCTCCTACTGGAAGAAAAACGGACTGATCATCCTGCCGCAGGCGATACGCCACGTCATCCCGCCGCTGGTGAACACGTTCATCGCCTTCTTCAAGGACACCAGCCTGGTGCTGATCATCGGCATCTTCGACCTGCTGACGACCGCCAAGACCTCGATCATCGATCCGGCCTGGCAGCCGTTCAGCGTCGAGGTCTATGTCTTCGTGGCGCTGATCTATTTCCTGTTTTGCTTTGCCATGTCACGCTACAGCCGGCATCTTGAGGCGCAGGCGCGGCCGAATTAGCCTCAGGCTACGCGCCGGCTGACGTCCGGCAGCCAAAGGGGATTTCGAATGCTTACCGTCCATCATCTCGGCAGATCGCAATCCGAGCGCATCGTCTGGCTCTGCGAGGAGCTGGGGATTCCCTACGATCTGAAGCGCTACACCCGCGATTCCGTGACGATGCTGGCGCCGGCCGACTACAAGACGCTGCATCCGATCGGCTCTGCGCCTGTCATCACCGACGGCGACCTCGTGCTGGCGGAATCCGGCGCCGTGGTCGAATATATCATTGCGAAATACGGCAATGGCCGCCTGGCGGTGAAACCCGAGCATCCGGGTTTTGCGGCGTTTTTGTACTGGCTTCACTTCGCCAACGGCACACTGCAGCCGAGCATGGGACGCTGCATGACCCTGAACCGGCTGAAACTCGCCGACGACAATCCGGTGCAGGTCGCCATGAAAGCGCGGCTCGACCGCGCGTTCGATCTGGTCGAGGCGCGCACGCGCGAGGCGGATTATCTTGCCGGGAGCGAATTCACCTCGGCCGACATCATGATGGGCTTTTCGCTCACCACCATGCGCTACTTCCTGCCCTACGATCTCGCCCGCTGCCCCAATATCGTGCGCTATCTCGCGCGCATCGGCCAACGCCCGGCCTATCGCCGGGCGATGGAGAAGGGCGATCCGGGGATGGCCCTTCTGTTGACGTAATCCGGCTAAGCCGCCTTGATCCGCGCCAGGAAGCGACCGACTTCGCTGCTGAGCGCTTCGGATTCCTTGGCCAATCCATCTGACGATTGCAGCACGTCGGATGCGGTCTCGCCGGTCTGATTGGCCGCGCTGGAAACGCCGACGATGTTGTTGGAGACGTTCTGAGTGCCTGTTGCGGCCTGCTGGATGTTGCGCGCGATTTCCGCCGTCGCCGCCCCCTGCTCCTCGACCGCGGCTGCGACCGTGGTTGCGATCTCCGACATCTTGCCGATGATGGCGCCGATGCCCTTGATGGTCTCGACCGCTTCCTGGGTCGAGCCCTGGATTTCGGTGACCTGCGCGGTGATCCCGTCGGTGGCGCGGGCGGTTTGCGTCGCGAGGTTCTTGACCTCGGAGGCGACCACCGCGAAGCCCTTGCCGGCCTCGCCGGCGCGGGCGGCTTCGATGGTGGCGTTCAGCGCCAGCAGATTGGTCTGCGCCGCGATGGTGTTGATCAGGCCGACGACTTCGCCGATGCGGTTGGCGGCACTGGCGAGTTCGGTGACGGTGACCTCGCTCTTCGCCACCTGCTCGACGGCTTGCGCCGCGATCCGGCTGGATTCACCGACCTGCCGGGAAATCTCGCTGATCGAACTTGCGAGTTCCTCGGTCGCCGCCGCAACGGTCTGAACGTTTTCGGCGGCCTGCGCCGACGCCGATGCGACGGTTCCGGTCTGCTCCTTGGCGAGCGCCGCAACCTGCGACATCTTCTGCGCCGAGCCCTTCATGCGCGAGGCTGCGGTCGACACCGCGGCCAGCGCACTGTCGCGCCTTCGCCGAATTCACGCGTCAGCTGGTCGAGCATCGCGGATTGACGCTGCTTGGCCTCCTGCTCGGCGGCCTTCTGCGACGCGGCCGCATTGGCCTCGACGATACCCTGACGGAACACCGACAGCGCATCCGCCATCTGTCCGATTTCGTCGCTGCCACGCTTGGCCGCGACTTCCGCGGAGAGATCGCCCGCGGCCAACCGCGTCATGGTCTTCTCCAGCCCAACGAGGCGCGCCACCAGATTGCGGCCGATATAGAACCAGACGAACAAAGCAGCACCGAACACGCTGACGGCCGCGATCATCAGCATCACAAACGTTCCGAAGCCGATGGCCTCGTCGGAACGATCGGTCGCTTCCTTGGTCTTGTTGGTGACGGCCTTGACCTGACCGGCAACTTCCTTGGCGAGTTCCTCGGTGAGGCTGCGGGTCTCACCCTGCAGCTTCTGCCCCAACTGAGTCGCGGCGATTTCCTTGCGACGCGCGTCGAAAATCGTGTCGCCTGAACCGAGCTTCAGCCACGCCTCGGCCGCCTTGCGCAGGCCGTCGGTCGGCTGCAGCGTGTCGACGATATCGACCTTTTCCTCGACCCGGGCCGCCATCGCCTTGAAATTCTTTTCCAGCGCCGCGACGCTGTCGGCGTCGGGAGCCACCGCCGCGCGGTCCAGCAGGCTGGAAGCCAGATTGACGAAGCCGACGAGGTCGGCAAACCCCTGCGATACCGGTACCTGGGTCGAGACCAGCTTCAGCAGCGTCATCATCGACTGGTTGGCGTCACCACCGATGGTCATCGAGACCATGGTGATATCGGCCTGGGCCTTCTCGCCGGCGGGAAGCAGCACGCCGTTGAGCCTGGTCTGGGTGGCCTGCGCCGCCTTGACGATCTCTTCGCCGTGGGCGCTGAGCTTGAGACGATCGTCGACCGCGCCATCGAGCGCGGCCAGCTTGGTATTCATCGCCGCGATCAGCGTCTTCAGCCGGTCGATCGCAACCCGATCGGATTGGGTACTGGCGATATCGTCGAGCCGCTTCGAAATTCCTTCCTGACGCGCCTTCAACGCGGTCATTTCCTGCTGCCGCTGCGCCTGCGATTTCACCGCCAGCAAGGTCGGCGCGGAGCCGGCCAGTGCCTGGGTGTCGGTCTGCAAACCCAATGTCTCGACGATTTCCGGAATGTTGCGGCCGGCAACGCCGTGGAAGAGGTCGCGCACCTGCGAGAACATCAACCAGGCGGCGGCGCCGGCGATGACTGTCGTGCCCGACACCGCGGCAAAAGCGAAGAAGAGTTTTGCTCTGATTCCGAGTGTTTTCACGGTGTAGTTCCTCAATTCTTGAGCGCGGCTGGCTTTATGGTTTGAGCACGGTCTCTTCGGACCGTCTCTTACTTGGCGGCAACCTTGTATTGCTGGATCAACTCGCGGGCGCGCTTGTACAGCCGCTCACCATCGATGCCGAGCTTCGCCATGTTTGCTTTCCACTCCTCGACGGCGGGCGCGGTGACCCGCAACAGCTCGGCGCGCTGCTCGTCGTTGAAAGCCAGCGAAGTCAGGCGGGGATCGTTCTGAATCTTCTTCTTGCTGATGACTTCCTGCGCCTCGCGGATGCGTGCGCTTTCGAGCGCGAGGCTGGAGCCGTGCTTTTCGACGATCTTCTTGAGATCGTCCGGCAGCGCGTTCCACGTGTTCTTGTTCATGACGACCATCAGCGCCGGCGCGGCAAGCCGTGCGTCGACCACGACCTTGAGCTGATCGACGAGTTTCTTGTCGCCGGCGCCCTTGGTCGTCGTCGTCGAGTCCCAGCCATAGGCAATGGCGTCGACATAGCCGCTGGCGATGGTGTCGCCGATCATGTTGAGGGGAATGCCGAGCGGCACCGCGCCGAGCTTCGACAGCGCGACGCCGACCGTGATGCTGGGTGAGCGCATGCGCAGGCCGCGGAAATCCCTCACCGACTGGATCTTCTTGCCGGTGGTGAAGATCGGATAGGGCGGCAGCACGTAAAGGCCCAGCACCTTGACCGACGCATAGTCCTTGTCGAGCAGGCCTTCCTTGTAGAGCGACATCATCGCTTCGGTGCCCGCGATCGAATTCTCGAACATGAAGGGCAGTTCCATCACCGACGATTGCGGGAAGCGGCCGGGATGATAGCCCTGCACGCTGGCCGCCATTTCGATCGTGCCCTTCTCGACCATCGGGAACAGTTCGGCCGGCTTGCCGTAGCCGCCCATCGGCTTCAGCGCCACTTCGATCCGTCCGCCGGATTCCTCTTCGACCGCCTTCGCGAACGGCACCAGGACCTGATCGTAGGGCGCGGTGTTTTCGGTGTTGATCGACCCGAAGCGCAACACGAATTCCGCGGCGCTGGCGGGTGTGGCAAGGAGGGCAACGAGGCCAAGCAGGGCTGCGGCCGTCGATGGCATCTTGGTGCGGGAGGACATTCGATTTCCTTCATCGCCCATCAGGGGCCGGCATAGGCAGAAGCCGACCGAGGGTTGCGCTGTGAATCCCGAGGCGGGTCGCGCGTTAACCCTATCGTCGGCGGATTAATCGCGGGTAAATCGTCACCGTCTCGCGCCGCGTAAATCTACCCAGATTGCGCCGCGCGGAATTTCTCTGAGAAGCTGCAATTGATCCGATGCTCAACCGGATCGCGCGCGAAGACTCATGGGCGGTCCGCGCGCTGCATTGCGAAGCAGCTTCCCCGCGGGCGCGCCACATTACCAAGCGTTCATGCTGCGCGCAGAATCGCATGACAGCTCCAGATCGCCCGCGGCTACAATTTGACGCAGCCTGCGTGATAACGTTGCCGAATTAGGCGGAGCAATGGAGCTCCCAAAAAGAATTTGCGCGTGCCAGATTCAACTGAGCCAGGAAATACCGTCACCCTGACGTTTCGCTGCCCGGCGGAACTGGAAGGTTCGATCCCACCGCCGATACCGGCGGCGTCGGGTGTTCCTGGCTGGCTCAAGACAATGCCGGCCCAGGCGTTCAACGCCCTTCACGGTCGCGAAGAGAACACCGTCAAACGCTGTCCGCCATTCGTCGACGCGATGACGTCAGGGTTTTTGATCCCGCTGATCTGCGATCTCCGATTCGAGAATGGCGAGGTTAGCTGGGACAATGATCTTCCCCCGGGCGGCGCGGTGAATTTTGCGCGCTCACCGATCGGATTCCACGATGCCAGCCAGTTGGAAGGCACACCGCTGTTTGCGGCAGACCGTTCCCTGATCAAGTTCAACAACCTCTGGACCGTTGAAGCGCCGGACGGCTATGCGGTGCTGTTCACGCATCCGTTCAATCGCTTCGATCTGCCCTTTACCACCCTCACCGGTATCGTCGATTGCGACCGCTACCACGACAACTGGGTCCACTTCCCGGCGCATTGGCACGATATCAACTTCAGCGGCGTATTGCCCAAGGGCACGCCGATCGCGCAATGTCTGCCGATCAAACGCGAAGCCAGTGTGGCGCAGACTGCGGTCTTCACGACAGAACAAGCCCAGCGCGTCCACGACCTCACGACGACGATCAATCGCGAGCCCGGCCTTTATCGGCGAAAGTTCCGGGCATAGGACGTTTTCTAACCCCCGAGGAATTTTACCGCGGCACTTGGCCGAAAGAAGAAGCGCCCACGCGAGGCTGAAGCAAGCGAATGCATCGCCCTGCCCAGCATCTCCGGCCTGCCTCGCGTGGCCGTGCGCAAGCTGGCCTCTCCCGCGCTGCGCTCAGCCAATTCCAGTTGGCAGATGCCGAGATCGACCCGCGTCATGGCATCGTCCGGCTGCAGCGCCAGGGCATGCCGATAGATGTCCGCGGCCGCGGCATACTCGCCGTCAAAAACCATCACCCGCGCCAGCACGGCCTGAACGTCGCGCCGTTCCGGCGCCGCGGCGAGAGCCCGCAACAACATGTCGCGAGCCCGTACCCGGTCGTTGCGGCCGAGATAAAGCCGGCCGAGGACGATCCACAGTTCGACGACGTCAGGCGTGAGCTGAAGGCCGCTCTCGACAACCGCAATCGCCTCGTCGAGGCGGCCGGCCTTGGCCAGTTGATCGGCATATTCGAGAAAGGCCGGCGGAAACGGCGGCCGCCTGGCGATGGTCCGGCGCAACTGATCCAGCGCCTCGTCGCGGCGTCCGGCGGTGCCGAGCGCTGCCGCCAGCAGCGTCTCGATTTTCGGATCGTCGCCGCGCCGTGCCGCCCGATCGAGGGGTGCGATGGCCTCCGCAGGACGGTTCTGCATCAACAGAGCCTGGCCGAGCATGACCGCCGCGGCGCCATTGCTTCGGTTCGCCTTCAGGACGCCCCCGGAAAGCCGCTCCGCTTCATCTGGCCTTCCCATCTGCAATGCCAATGCCGCGCGCTCGAGCGCCACGTCGCTGGCGTTTCGTTTACCTCGGGAAGAAGAGAGATGCGGGGGCTTCGACATGGTGGTCGGCAGCATGAAATCAGGCGAACGTGGCCCGCGCCATCCGGCTTTCGCGCACATCTACCTTCTATTTTTGCTTTGAGGATCTTCCTCGCGCGATGTGCTATCGCCCGAAAAGGCGATCGCACCTGCAACGGTTCGACGCACCTACACGTCCAGCAGGCTCTCGAAGCCGCCGTAGATCAAGCGCTTGCCATCGAACGGCATCGCCTTCGGATCTTGCAACGGCTTGGACCTGGGATCAGCCATCACCTTGGCATTGATCCGGTCGCGTTGCGCGCGAGACTTGTAGGTGATCCAGGCGAACACGACGATCTCGCCTGGCTTGAGTTTGACCGCACGCGGGAACGAGGTCAGCTTGCCGACCTTGACGTCATCGGCAACCCATTCGCGGTAATCCAGCGCGCCGTGCTCGCGCCAGATCTTGCCGACCTTCTTCGCCATGCGAACGTAGGCGGCGAGTTTTTTCTTCGGAACCGCAACAATGAAGCCATCGACATAGGGCATGGGACTTCCTTCCGGGCGTTCCGCCATTGCGAGAAGCGCTAGCGACGAAGCCGTCCAGACGGGGGATCTGGATGGCATCGCTAGCGCTCGCAACGACGGCTCAGGCTTACGCTCAACCGTGGCAACAAGATGCCTGAACCTGCGATGGTTGGTATTGGTCACGTAGCCGCACCCAGTCCATCGGATAGGGCAGGCCTTCCTCGTGACGGCCGAGCGGCGTCAGATCAAGATAGTGGTAGGCGGCGTTCATCATGTCGAGGCCGCGCGCGAAGCAGGAGTAGGGAGTGGCTGTTCAGTATTCCCGGTAAATCCGGCCGCGCCGCGGCTGCTGCCCGTATGCGAAGCGCGGATTGATGTTGCAGTAGAGCCCGCGTCCCGATGCCGAAGCCATGCATTGGCCATAGGTGCTGTAGGAGCATTCGCCGGGAATGCCGATACCCCGGCCCTGCAGACAATAGCGATAATCATGCGCCGCCGCCGGAGAAGGGCCGGCGACCATGGTTGCAGAAACCGCCGACATGGCCAGCACCGCTAACATCACGTTGCGCATGATCGATCTCCTTTGCCTAACACGAGAAGGGCGCATCGCCCTTCCCTTTAGAAACCCCGCGGCGGCTGCAATGTTCCGCCGGACGAAGCTACTCCACCTTCGGGATGTTGGCGCCTTCGACCACCTTCTTCCACTTCTCGGTTTCGGCGACGATGTCGGCGCCGAATTTCTCCGGCGTCTGGATCAGCGGCTCGCCGCCGAGTTCGATCAGGCGCTTCTTCATGTCCGGCTCGGCCAGGATCGCGTTGATCTCGCTGTTGAGCTTGGCGATGATTTCCTTTGGCGTGTTCTTCGGCGCCCCCATGCCGAACAGCGCGCTCGCCTCATAGCCCGGGACGGTCTCAGCCAAGGTCGGCGTATCCGGCAATTGAGAGGACTTCGTCGCCGTCGTCACCGCGAGAGCGCGCAGCGTACCGGATTTGATGTGCTGGATGATGGAAGGCATGTTGTCGAAGATCACCTGCACCTGCCCGCCGATCATGTCGGTAATCGCAGGTGCTGCGCCACGATACGGCACGTGCTGCATCTTGACGCCGGTCATTGCCATGAACAGTTCGCCGGACAGGTGCACCGAGGTGCCGTTGCCGGATGAGGCCATGTTGACCTTGCCCGGATTTGCCTTGGCATAGGCGATGAACTCGGCGACGTTCTTGGCCGTCACGTCCTTGTTGACGGTCATCACGTTCGGCACGCGATTGAAGGAAGCGACCGGGGCGATATCGCGGGGGAAGTTGAACTTGAGGTTGGCATAGAGCGAGGTGTTGATGAAGTTCGCCGGATTGACCAGCAGCACGGTGTAGCCATCGGGCTCGGCATTGACCACGGATTCGGTGGCAATGTTGTTGCCGGCGCCGGGCTTGTTCTCGATCACGAATTGCTGGCCGAGCTTCTCGGACAGCCGCTGGCCGATCAGCCGTGCGATGATGTCGGTGGCGCCGCCGGGCGGATATCCGACGACCCATTTCACCGGCCGTGTCGGATAATCCGCAGCGGAGACGCTACCGATGGGGGCGACTGCCGAAAGGCCCATAACCGTCAGGCAGATCGCGGCGCGGCGTGAAATCATGAATTTTCTCCCAAAAAGCCGGGTTTAAAGCCCGGTCCGTTCTATTGAGTTGATCGCGGGCTGCGTTGTAACAAACAAACCCAAACGCGGCCAGTGCGACACATGCGCTTGCGACCGCGACGAAAGGATAAGGCATGTCCGTCAAGGTAAACGCGCTCGACCACCTCGTGATCAATGTGTCTGACGTGGCGCGATCCGCCGAGTGGTATCGCAAAATCCTCGGGATGGAGGTCAGGGTATTCGATCCCGGCCCCGGCAAAACGCCGCGTACCTCGCTGGTGTTCGGGAACCAGAAGATCAACGTGCGGCCGCGCGGCGCCGACAAGGTCGAGTGGTTCACCGCCGACCATGAAACCCCCGGGAGTGATGATCTGTGTTTTCTGACTGCCAGCACGCCGGACCAGGTGGTCGCGCATCTGAAAGCCAATGGCGTCGCGATCGAGGAAGGCCCGGTCGCCAAGCAAGGCGCCCGCGGTACGCTGCGATCGGTCTATTGCCGGGACCCCGACGGCAGCTTGATCGAGATTTCGTCGTATGAGGGTGGGGTTTGAGGCGCGCAGCCCGTCACACCCACCCCGGTCATTGCCTGCAACAAACGCTGCGCGTTTGTGCAAGGGAGCGAAGCGACGAAGCCATCCAGTCTTCTGCCGCGGGAAAAGCAGTCTGGATTGCTTCGCTCCGCTCGCAATGACGTTGAGGGAGCACCGCCCCTGGCCATTTGCTCCCCGCGCCATCCAATGGCAGAACTACTCCCAAGCAAAACCAAGGCAGCCGGTCAAAAGCTGCACGGGAGGAACCATGGCCATTTCACAGGCAGCGCCGGGTATCGTCGGCCCTTTCGCGGGGGTCGATGTGCCGTGGCTGCTGCGGATGCGCGCCGAGACGCGCCGCCATCATCCGTTCCTGATCTGGGCGCCGTTCGAGGCGCCGGCGCGGAGCTGGTCCTACGGCGAATTTCACGAGCGTGTCGGTGCGCTGGCCGCGGGTCTGGTCAAACGCGGCATCAAGCCCGACGAATATGTCCTTGTTCATCTCGACAATTGCATCGAGGCGATGCTGGCGTGGTTTGCCTGCGTCGAACTCGGCGCCATCGCCGTCACCACCAACACCCGTTCGGCGGCGGCGGAAATGGAATACTTTGCCGGCCATTGCGGCGCGATCGCCGCGATCACGCAACCCGCTTATGCCGAATTGCTCTCGGCGAATTGCCGCGATCTCCGCTGGATCGCTGTCATCTCGCACGACGCCGGCAGCGCGCCGGCGCAAAGTGCATCGCACGGCGACAGTTTTGAATCCTTGTTCGCCGACAGCGCCGACCGGCCGCGCCGCGCTACCGATCCGATGGCGCCGTGCAGCGTGCAATATACCTCCGGCACCACGTCGCGTCCGAAGGCGGTGCTGTGGACGCATGCCAACGCGCTATGGGGCGGCAAGATCAATGCCGCCCATGAGGACCTGCACGCCGGCGACGTGCATCAGACTTATCTGCCGCTGTTCCACACCAACGCGCTGGCCTATTCGATGCTGGCGACGCTGTGGGTCGGCGCTTCCTGCGTGATCCAGCCGCGGTTTTCCGCCAGCCGGTTCTGGAACGTCGCACTCGAACACAACTGCACCTGGACCTCGACGATCCCGTTCTGCATGAAGGCGCTGCTCGAGCACGAGATTCCTGACAACCACAAATTCCGGCTCTGGGGCACGGCGGTGAACGATCCGCCACCGTTTGCCGGCTTCGGCATCAAGACCATCGGCTGGTGGGGCATGACCGAAACCATCACCCACGGCATCATCGGCGAGGTCGACCAGCCCAACACGCCGATGTCGATCGGCCGCGCCGCGCCGGAATATTCGATCCGCGTCACCGACGACGACGGCAAGCCGACGGAGGTTGGCGATACCGGCAATCTGCTGATCAAGGGCATTCCCGGGCTGTCGCTGTTTTCAGAATATCTGCACAACGAAAAGGCCACGACCGAGAGTTTCGACGAGCACGGCTATTTCATCACCGGCGATCGCGTCACGTTGCTCGACAGCGGCTTCATCAAATTCGGCGACCGCGCCAAGGACATGCTCAAGGTCGGCGGCGAGAACGTCGCGGCCTCCGAAATCGAACAGGTGATCGCGGTGCTGCCCGGCGTCCGCGAGGCCGCGGTGGTGGCGAAAAAGCATCCGATGCTTGACGAGGTACCCGTCGTCTTCATCATTCCGCTCGCGGGTGTCGCGGAAGCGCCGGCCGATCTGCATGACATCGTGATGAGCGCCTGTCGCAATTCGCTTGCCGATTTCAAGGTGCCGCGCGAAATTCGCTTTGTCGATGCGATGCCGCGCTCGACGCTGGAGAAGGTGGCGAAAGCGGAACTGCGGAAAATGCTGGAGTGACATTTCGTCATTGCGAGCGAAGCGACGCAATCCAGAGAGCAACAAGAAAGTCTGGATTGCTTCGTCGCTAACGCTCCTCGCAATGACGGGTGGAGATAAATAAACAAAACAATCGGGGAGTAGCGATATGCGGGAACTGCGATCATCCACCCAACTGGCTCGAAGTCTCGCCATCGCCCTCTCGCTCGCGTGGCCCGCAACCGCCGCCCTCGCCCAATCCGCCGACACCGTGCTGTTCAACGGAAAAATCCTGACTGTCGACAAGGATTTTTCAGTTCAGCAGGCGCTGGCGATCGGACATGGCCAGATCCTCGCCACCGGCAGCTCGGCCGCAATGAAGAAGCTGGCCGGCGACAAGGCGAAGCTGATCGATCTCGGCGGCCGCACCGTGATCCCCGGACTGACCGACGGCCACATCCACGGTATCCGCGCAGCGCTCACCTTTGGCACCGAAGTGAACTGGATCGGGGTGCCGACCCTGAAGGAAGCGCTGGAGAAAATCCGCGACGCGGCGAAGACCCAAAAGCCGGGCTCCTGGATCGTCGTCGCCGGCGGCTGGACCGAAGAACAATTCGCCGAGAAGCGCCGGCCAACACCGGCCGATATCGCAGCCCTTGCGCCCGATAATCCCGTCTACATCCAGCACCTCTACGACTGGCTGCTGCTGTCTCCAAAGGCGATGGAAGCGCTCAATATTCGCGACGATGCCGATGTCGCGCCCGGCGGCAAGCTTGCACGCGACGGCGACAAGCCGACCGGCGTGATCGAAGCCAATGGCAACGCACTCGGCAAGGTCTTCGACAAGCTGCCGAAGCCGACCATGACGCAGCAGCTCGACGGCTCCAAAAAGTTCTTCCGCGAGATGAACGGGCTCGGCATCACCGGCATCGTCGATGGCGGCGGCGTCAGCGTGTATCCTTCGACCTATCAAGCCGTATTCAAGCTATGGCACGACAAGGAGCTGACGGTTCGCGTTGCCTATCACCTCTGCTCGCCGAAACCCGGCAGCGAGCTCGCCGACCTGCAGAACCTGACGCAACTGCTGCCGCCGGGTTTTGGCGATCCGATGCTGCACTTCAACGGTCCCGGCGAAATCCTTGTTTGGGCCGACTGGACCGACGGCGACATCACGCCCGACGGCAAGGCCAAGCTCGCGGAGTTGCTGCGCTGGGCGGCGTCGAAGGGATACACGATCCAGCTGCACTGGAATCCCGACCGCACCGTCCACGACCTGCTGGATGTGATCGAGGACATCAACAAGGATTTTCCGGTGCGCGACCTGCGCTGGGCCGTGCTGCATCTCTACAATGTCTCCGAAGACAGTTTGAAGCGGATGAAATCGCTGGGGCTGGTCTGGGGCGTACAGGACGGGCTGTATTTCGGCGGCGAACGGCTGCAGAAGGAAGTCGGCGTCGAGCAGGCTAAGTTGATGCCGCGGATCGCCACCGCCATGAAACTGGGACTGACCGTTGCCGGCGGCACCGATGCGCACCGGGTGTCGTCCTACAATCCCTTCGTCTCGCTGCAATGGTATCTCGATGGCACCACCATCGGCGGCACGCAAACCCGCGGGCCGGAGGAAGCGCCGAGCCGGCGGCAGGCGCTTGAAATGTACACCCGCAACTCCGCCTTCATGGCCAATGACGACGACAAGCGCGGTACGCTGGAGCCGGGCAAATTCGCTGACCTCGCGGTGCTGTCGGCGGACTACCTGACTGCGCCGGTGAAGGAGATCGGAAAGATCAGGTCGGTGCTGACCATGGTCGGCGGCAAGGTGGTGTATTCGGCGGCACCGTTCGGGAAGTGAGTCGGCGGCTATACGTAGGTGCGTCAAAGCGTAGCGTGCCCACCATCCACGTTGGCGATGCGAGAGATGGTGTGCACAGCGCAAGCGCGCCTCTGCCGCACCCTACGCAGTCTCGAACCTGATCGGCAGCTTCTTCGGTCCGTTGACGAAATAAGCCTGGGTCATCTTGACCTCGCCGTCGAGCGCGAGCGATTTCAGCCGCGGCAGCAATTCCTCGAACAGGATCTTCATTTCCAGCTTCGCCAGATATTGCCCGAGGCAGAGATGTGCACCGTAGCCGAAGGCGACGTGGCGGTTCGGCTTGCGGTCGCAGCGGAACTGATCCGGCTGCTCGAACACTTCCTCGTCGCGATTGCCGGACGCATAGCACAGCATCAGCCAGTCGCCTTTTGCAATTTTGCGGCCGCCGAGTTCGGCATCTGCCGTGGCCGAGCGCATGAAATGCTTGACCGGGGTCGTCCAGCGGATCGCCTCGTCGACCAGCCCCGGGATCAACTCTGGATTAGCCTTGACCCGTTCGAATTGCGCGGGGTCCTCCGCCAGCGCCCACAGCGCGCCGGCCGTCGAAGAAGACGTGGTATCGTGGCCCGCAGTCGCGACGATCATGTAATAGCTTGTCGCGTCGTGGTCCGGCATATAGTGGCCGCCGATTTTGGCATTGGCGATGACGGTCGCCAGATCCTCGCGCGGGTGGCGGCGGCGATCTTCGGTGATCCCCCTGAAGTAGGCGCCGAAATCGTTCACGACCGACTGCATCATCCCCGAAAACTGTTCAGCCGTCAGGGATTCCCGAATCCGCGCCGTATCGGGGTCCTGCGGGCCGAACAGCTCCTGCGTCAGCCTGAGCATGCGCGGCTCGTCTTTTTCGGGCACGCCGAGAATTTCCATGATGACATGCAGGGGATAGCCGAGCGCCACGTCGGCGACGAAATCGCACTGGCCGCCCTTGTCGAGCATGCGCTGCACCGTGGCGCGCGCGATCTCGCGCACGCGTGCCTCGAATTTTCCGAGATTGACCGGCATGAACCAGCTCTGGGTGAGCGCGCGGTATTTTGGATGATCGGGCGCGTCCATCTGCACCAGCGAGCGCACCAGGTTCGGCCCGCCGGTGATCTTGCGGACGCGCTCCTCGACCGCCCGGTTCGTCAGTGTGGTCGGGCGATCGGCATTGTGGAACAGCTCGTTCTGGCGGCTGATGGCCTGGATGTGCGCGTGCTTGGTGACGACCCAGAACGGATCGAACCCCTCGGGCCGCGCCACGCCGAGCGGGTTGTTGGCGCGGAGCCAGCGGTAACTGTCATGAAGCCGGTGGTCGGCATAGGCGGCCGGGTTAACCAGCGTGGCCGCGATGTCGGCGGGGATATCGACATTGCCGCCCAAGGTCGCCGTCGTATCCATGGTCTTCCCCGTCTGCCATCGTCAGTCACGGTGCAATGCGCGCCGCATGATCACAGATAGCTAGACGACTGAAAAGCCGGAATACTTGCGTTGAGCGGCTGATGGGCGCTGCGGGGAACCGGGTGCAGACCTATCGGTCGTCATTGCGAGCGAAGCGAAGCAATCCAGTCTTACCTTGGAAAGACTGGATTGCTTCGTCGCTTACGCTCCCTTGCACAAACGCGCAGCGTTTGTTGCAGGCAATGACGTGGAGAGAGCTCAATAATGTCCGAACGCTACCGGGCGGAACGCGTGCAGCAGGTGCTGGTCGAGCTTGTCGCCCATCTCTTCCATCACCGCAAACGCCCTTGCGTGGGTGAACTGCAGCCGATAGGCGCGCTTCTCGACCAGTGCGGCATAGATATCCACGATCGTGGTCAGGCGCACGATGTCGCTGATCTCCTTGCCGCTGAGGCCGTCGGGATAGCCGGTACCGTCAAGGAATTCGTGGTGATGCAGCACTACGTCCAGCATTTCCGGCGGGAACCCGCCCTGGGTCGTCAGCGCCTCGAAGCCGCGGCGCGGATGCTGGCGCATCACTTCCATTTCTTCCAGCGTCAGCGGATCCGGCTTGTCGAGGATTTCGACCGGAACGAACGCCTTGCCGACATCGTGCAGCAAAGCGGCACGGGCGAGCCGGCGCTGGTCGTCGTCGCGCATGCCGAGATGCTGCGCGAACGCCACCGCGAAGCCCGTGACAAACAGACAGTGGCGATAGCTGTCGGTGTGATGGCAGCCGACGGTCGTCAGCCATTCCCGCAGCGAGGAGTGCTTGATGGCCTTGATGATCTTGTTCTCGGCCTCGACGATATCAGCGAATTTCAGCGGTTCGCCGGCCGGCAGCCTGTTGAAGATCTTGACCAGCACGCCGTGCGCCGCCTCGACGCCGCGGTTCAGCGCCTTGCCGCGATCGGTTTCGTCGTAGCCTTCGCTGTCGGGAAATGCGGCGCGAATCCGTTGCAGGATGCCCTGCGCGTCGAACGGCCGCGCAATCGTATCGGTGGCGCCGAGCGCCCAGGCCTGCATCGACCCGTGATGAAGCGCGTCCGCCAGCACGAACAGCCGCGGCATCTCGCGATAGGCATCGGACCGCAGCTTGTTGCGCACCAGTTGCACGCTTTCGGGGGAACGCAGGTTGATGTCGACCACGATGCCCGAGAGATCGCGCTCGGGGGAATCGGGGATCGCCGAGGTCGCGATGGTGTCGACCTGTCCGACGGCCCGCAGGATGTGGGCGAGTTCGCTGCTTTGATCGCTCCGATCCGACGCCAGCAGCAACCGGCGCTTGGTCGGAATCTTGTTGGTTAGAGCTGACATGGAATCCCCAGAACCTTGCGGTGATGACCAAGGCAGAGGCTATAGGACAAGGCGTTCCTTCCTGCTTAAGAGGCATTGTGAACGCCGGGATAGCGTGATCGTTACAATTTTAGGGATCGGCCCGGGACAAGCGATTCCGACAAAAAAATCCGCCGGGAGCAGGGCCCCCGGCGGATCTTCCTTAAACCAATATTGCGTTCGTCCTACGCCTTCATGTTCGCCTTCACCGCTTCTGCCGTGATCGGCAGCGAGCGAACGCGCGCACCGCAGGCGTTGAAGATCGCGTTGCCGAGCGCCGGCGCGATCACGGTGACAGCCGGTTCGCCGACGCCGGTGGCCTTTTCGCCATTGGCGATGACGTTGACGGCCACTTCCGGCATCTGGCTCATCCGCAACGGCGTGTAGGTATCGAAGTTGGTCTGTTCGATACCGCCGTCCTTCAGCGTCGCTTTCTCATACATCGCAAGCGACAATCCCCACAGCGCCGCACCCTCGACCTGGGCGCGGATATTGTCGGGATGCACCTGGGTGCCGACGTCGGTGGCCACAGTCAATTTCTTGACCTTGACCTCGCCGGACGGCGACACCGCGACGTGGGCCACGCATGCGGTCCAGCTTGCGGTCGCACGCTCCTGCGACGAGACGCAGGCCACGCCCATGCCTTCTCCCTTCGGGAGTTGCTTGGTGCCGTAGCCGGCCATGCCCATCGCCGCCAGCAGGGTGTTGCGCAGACGCTGCGCACCACCGTCGTTCTTGCCTTTGCCGTCCAGCAGCGCGATGCGGTACTGCGCCGGATCCTTGCCGGCCGCATTGGCCAGTTCGTCGATCATGCTTTCGATGGCCCAGAAGGTCCATCCCGGCGCCACGGATCGCAACTGACCCGACGGGGTGGCGTTGTGCGCCATCTCGTTCTTGATCGCGCGGACATTGTGATTGGGCACGGAATAGAAGAAGTCCGCGCCATTCACGGTGAACGCATCGAGAGGACCTTTCTTGTCGACCGAAGGCGACAGGAAATCGGGGATTCCCCAGCGCTGGGTCGGCCATGCACTGACCACGTCGTGGTTGAGCGCGATCAGTTTGCCATCGGCATCCAGGCCCGCCTTGACCTTCTGGAACGTCAGCGGACGCGAATAGTCCATGGTCATGTCGTTTTCGCGGGAGTAGATGACCTTGACCGGCTTGCCGACGGCCTTGGCCGCCTGCACCGCGGGCACCATCATGTCGGCATCGAGACGCCGGCCGAAGCCGCCACCCAGCCACATCTGATGCATCACGACGAATTTGGGATCGACCCCGGCCGCACCGGCCGCGATGGCGCCGGAGCGCGTCGCGAACTGGTTGCCGGAATAGATGTGCCAGATATCGCCTTGCAACTGCGCGGTCGCGTTCATCGGCTCGAGCGGCGCATGGATGTTGATGCTGGTGGTGTATTCCGCCTCCAGCACTTTCGCCGCCGTCCCGAAGGCCGCCGCCGTATCGCCGTCCTTGACGAAGAACTGCCCGGAATCGTCGAGCCCCTGAAGCCGTTTGGCCTCCGTAAGCAGCGACTTGCTCGACAGCTTGGCGTTCGGACCACCGTCATAGGTGATCTTCAGCGCGTCCGCCGCCTTGCGGGCGTTGGCATAGGTGTTGGCCACCGCCACCACCCAACCGGTGGTGCTGCCGGTCTTGTCGTCGAGCGTGACGGCCTTGATGAAGCCTGGCACCTTCTTTGCCGCACTGTCATCGACCGCCTTCACCGTGGCGCCGTAGCGCACCGGCGGCGTGACCACCTTGCCGTAGACCATGCCCGGCAGCATGACGTCGATGCCGTACTTGGCCGTGCCGTTGGTCTTGGCGGGAATGTCGAGCTGCGGCACCGAGACGCCGATCATGGTGTACTGATCTGGGGTCTTCAGCTTGATCGCCTTGAGCTCGTCCGGCGTAAAGGTCTTGGTGATCTTGCCGCTCTTGACGATGTCGGCAAAGCTCATCTGTTTCTTCGACTTCGAATGCGAGACCACGGAGTCGCGCACCACGAGTTCGCTTGCCGGCACGCCCATCGAGGCGGCTGCGGCTTCCGTCAAGGCGATCCGCCCCGCGGCACCCGCGCGGCTCATCGCCTCAAAGTTCATCATCGTCGACCAGCTGCCGCCGGTGATCTGCGCGCCCAAGACCGGATCGTTGAACTTCGGATCGTTGGAGGCGAGCTGAACCCGCATGTCCTTCCAGTTCGAGCCGAGTTCCTCGGACACGATCTGCGCCATGGTGGAGGCGATATGCTGGCCCATGTCGGCCTTGCCGCACGTCACCGTGACGATGCCGTCGGGACCGACCGAGTACCAGACGCTGGGGTCGAAATTGGCTGCGGCCGCAAGCGCCTGATCGGCGCCCAACAAGCCCGGAACCGCGGAATAGCCGAGCGCAAGGCCGGCGGCGGCTGAGCCGACCAGGAACGAGCGGCGGCTGAGATCGGCTGATACGCTGGATGTGATTTTCACGTGCGAATTCATGTTGCCCTCCGATCGTTGCCGGCGGCAGAGGCGGTGCGCATTTCGGAAGCGGCGCGCATGATCGCCTTCTGGATCCGCGAATAGGTCATGCAGCGGCACAGATTGCCGTCCATATGGGCAACCACTTCATCCTTGGTCGGATTGGAATTCTTCGACAGCAGCGAAGCCGCCTGCATGATCTGGCCGGACTGGCAGTAGCCGCATTGCGGAACCTGCTCGGCAATCCACGCCTTCTGCAAGGGATGATCGCCCTTGGCGCTGAGGCCTTCGATGGTGGTGATCTTCTTGCCGACGGCGTCGCTGACCGAGGTCTGGCAGGAGCGGACGGCTTCGCCGTTGACGTGAACCGTGCAGGCGCCACAGAGACCTGCGCCGCAACCGAATTTCGTGCCGGTCATCTGCAGTTGTTCGCGGATGACCCAGAGCAGCGGCGTATCATTGGCCGCTTCGACGGACATATTCCGTCCGTTGATATTCAGATTAGGCATTTGCGCTTCCCCTTCCGGTGTTGGAAGCCGCTTACGGCGGCAACTCACTTTTGGGTATTGGCTGGCACCCACCGGGTCGGTGCCAGTTGGGGCGCAGAATGATACCGATCCTTTCTAGAGGCAATGCAATTTGGAATTGCTCGAAGAGAATATAATTTTGAAATTTTTGGTTGTGCGCTGCGGCAAGGTTTTGTCACAGCGTTGTCGATGTCACGCCCACGCCGGGCCGGGATGCCCATCGACACAAACGAGTTGGGCAGTTTCCACAGGCGAAGGGATCGGGCTAGAATAGAGCCGCGCAAGAAGAACCTCAGGAAATCGCAATGCCGAAAATCAATCGCGACGGGGTCAACATCTACTACGAGGTTCACGGTTCCGGCCCGCCGCTGCTGCTGACCCACGGCTACTCGTCGACATCAGGCATGTGGCAGGGCCAGATCGCGGCGCTGTCGAAACATCACAAGCTCGTGTTGTGGGATATGCGCGGCCACGGCCAGTCCGATTATCCCGGCGATCCCGCAGCCTACAGCGAAGCGTTGACGGTTGCCGACATGGCGGCGCTGCTCGATGCGGTCGACGCCGACAAGGCAATTGTCGGCGGGCTTTCGCTTGGCGGCTACATGTCGCTGGCGTTCTACCGCGCCCATCCCGATCGGGTGCGCGCGCTGTTGATCATCGACACCGGCCCGGGCTTCAAGAAGGACGACGCCCGCGAGGTCTGGAACAAGCGGGCCCGTGACACCGGCGACCGTTTTGACCGCGAAGGCCTCGAAGTTCTGAAATCCGGCAGCCGCGAACGCTCCAGCGTCACCCATCGCGACGCGTCGGGTCTTGCGCACGCCGCGCGGGGCATGCTGACCCAGCGCGATGCCCGCGTGATCGAGATCGCTGCCCGATATCAAGGTGCCGTCGCTGGTCGTGGTCGGCGCCGACGACACGCCGTTCCTGGCCGCTTCCGACTACATGGCGGCCAAAATTCCCGGCGCGCGGAAAGTGGTGGTCCCGGCCGCCGGCCATGCCGTCAACATCGACCAGCCGCAGGCCTTCATCGACGCGGTGCTGCCGTTCCTCGACGGCCTCGATGCCAGAGACGCACCGCAGAAGGCCGCGTCATGAGAACGCTTGTCGCCGCTTTGTCGCTGCTCGCAGCCGGTTCGCTGCCCGCCGTCGCGCAGCATTTGCCGCCGACCGGCGGCCCCTACCCGCCGCCCTTCACCGCGACGCTGTCGAACAACACGCCGCTGGCGTTCGGCATGGACGAGGAGAGCGCCGCCCGCGCGCTCGGCACCCCGCTCAATTACGTCAGCGGCCGCCCGGGCGAGGAAATCTACCTGACGTTCCGCAATATCGGCGGCAGCGGATTGTTCTACAAAAAGGACCGGCTCTATCTGCAGTTCCGCAAGGGCCGGCTGGCCGGCTGGAAGGGCGACTGGGGCCACAACTGGATGTGGCAGTAGCAAGCCATCCTCAGAACCTTCACCCAACCGACTTCGTGCAACCCTCAAACGCAAATGGATGACCCGTGGGACAAGATATCAAGCTGACGGCTTCGGACGGATTTCAAACAGGGCGCCTATCGCGCCGATCCCGCGGGCACGCCCAAGGCGGCCATCGTGGTGATCCAGGAGATTTTTGGCGTCAATCATCACATCCGCTCGGTCTGCGATCGCCTCGCCGCCGACGGCTATGTCGCGATCGCGCCGTCGATCTTCGATCGCATCGAGCCGAATTTCACCAGCGGCTATTCGCCGGACGAAGTTGCCAACGCGCGCAAATTCGTCGCCAATCCCGACTGGGCCGCGATGCTGCTCGACACCCAGGCCGCGATCGACGCGGTCAAGAGCGTCGGTCCGGTCGGCATTGTCGGCTTCTGCCTCGGCGGCAGCATCGCCTATGCGGCGGCGACCAAACTGTCAGGCCTGTCGGCCGCGGTCGGCTATTACGGCGGCGCCGTCGTGCGCTTTGCCGACGACAAGCCGAAGGTGCCGACGCAACTGCATTTCGGCGAGAAGGATGCCGGCATTCCCCTGACCGATGTCGAGACCATCAAGACCAAGCGGCCCGATGTCGAGGTCTTCGTCTATCCCGGCGCGCAGCACGGCTTTCACTGCGACGAACGGGCGAGCTACGACAAGGCCAGCGCCGACATCGCCTGGCCGCGCAGCCTGGAGTTCTTTGCGAAGCATTTGAAGATGACGCGACTCTCCGTCATTCCGGGCGCGCGCAGGCGAGCCCGGAATTAGATCGGGAATTTCCGGCTGCGCAGACGCCCCGGAATGACGGCGAGTTCTAGAACCAGCGCTCGCCGACGAGCACGGTATCGCCGGGGCTGATCGAGGTGCCCGGCGGGACCACGAAGCGTCCGGTGCCGGACGCATCGGTGTGGGTCACCGTGACGCGGTCGCGGCGGGCGCGCGGCGAGAAGCCGCCGGCGATCGCCACCGCGCTCTCGACCGTCATGTTCGGCACGTAGGGATATTGCCCGGGGGCTGCGACTTCGCCGAGGATGAAGAACGGCCGGTAGGATTCGATTTCGACGGCGACCGAGGGATCGCGGATGATAGCCGTCGCGCAGCTTGACGGCGATTTCTGACGCCAGTCCCGCCGTGGTGCGGCCGCGCGCCGGCGACCGAGCCGATCAGCGGCATCGTGATCGAGCCGCCGGCGTCGATCGCATAGGTATTGGTGAGGCCTTCCTGGCCATAGACCACGACGCGCAGCTTGTCGCCGGCATCCAGATGATAGACCGCGTCATATCGCGCTGGTGCTGCCACCGGCATCGGCTCGACGTAGACGGCTTGTTCGGGCGGAGGCACTGCGGCAGCGCGCGGAGCGGCGGCGAAGGCGGAACGCAGCGCGCCGATGGCGCCGCCGCCGGAATCCATCGCGACCGTCCGCGGCGGCGGACTATACGGCTGACCATAGGCCATCGAATCCAGATCGCTCGGCGATACGACCGCGACCGGTCCGGTCGTGCGCATGCACCCCGACAGAGCCAGCGCGGTCATGATCGCAGTGATCGGTAATCGAAACGCGCGCGCAACCCGCACCGGAGCCATCCCTTGAAGCGAGACAGCACTAGTCTTGCACCGGTTATGGTTAATAAAGGGTTTTTTCGGGGTGTGCGGGCACCTGGGGACTCAACCTCTCCCGCACGTGGGGAGAGGCAATAAAGCGAGCAATCAGGCGGTGACGCCGGCGCCGATCGGGCACGACACGCCGGTGCCGCCCAGTCCGCAATAGCCGGCCGGATTCTTGGCGAGATATTGCTGATGATAGTCCTCGGCGAAATAGAACTCGCCCGCAGGCGCGATCTCGGTGGTGATGGCGCCAAGACCCTTGGCCGCCAGCGCCTTCTGGTAGCTGGCCTTCGACGCATCGGCGGCTTTGGCTTGCGCATCGCCAAAGGTGTTGATCGCGGAACGATACTGGGTGCCGACATCGTTGCCCTGGCGCATGCCCTGCGTCGGGTTGTGATTTTCCCAGAACGTCTTCAGCAACTGCTCGTAAGAGATCTTCTTCGGATCGAACACGACCAGCACCGCCTCGGTATGACCGGTGCGGCCCGAGCACGTCTCTTCATAGGTCGGATTGGCGGTGTGGCCACCGGCATAACCGACGGCGGTCGTGTAGATGCCGTCGCCGAGTTCCCAGAACTTGCGCTCCGCACCCCAGAAACAGCCAAGCCCGAACACCGCCTGCTCGAGACCTGCGGGATAGGGCGGCAGCAACTGGCGGCCGTTGACGAAGTGGGTGGTGGCGGTCGGAATCGGTGAGGCACGGCCCGGCAGCGCTTCGGCTGCGCTCGGCAACGCGGTGGTCTTGCGCATGAACAACATGGAACCTCCAGGCGGGACATCGGCCAACACCGCGAAACGGCGTTCGGCCGGCTGGACTTCTATATATGTCTTTACGCCTGTTGCAGCAGCCCCGTTACCGCCGCGTGACGCGGGGGTTAGTCCCGCGAATAGCCGATCAACGGTTTGCGGGGCCGGAACAGGATCATGAGCAGGATGCCGACCACGCCCAGCACGGCGAAAACCGGCTGGTCCAGCAGGACCTTGACGACGCTGTTCCAGAGCCAGGGCGCAGTGCCCTCCACCCAGGTCCGGAACGCCTGTTGGCTGGATTGGTGAATATCGTTCCAGAACTGGCCGAACCGGGTGAAACGCAGGGTCTGGTCGGCCACGAAGCGGGCCCCGTCATAGACCATGAAGATGAATCCGCCGGCCAGGAGCAGCAGGCCGATAAGCCGGAAAAAACCGCGGATCATGCATCACCTTATATCTGTCGCGCCCGGGAGGCCGTCAGCCAATACCGGGGGCCTTCAGGAAATTCAACCTCATCAGCAGCTTATGCGCCATTTCCAGCCGGAATCCCGCCCTTTTGGGGAGGGCGGAAAACGTTGACGGTAGGAAACGCGCCCTCTATAAGACCCCCAATGGCGGCGGGCGCAATCCTGCCGCCGCTGTTCTTTGAGCAGCGCCAGATTTACCCATCGAAAGGTGGGGAGCATATTGGCTCTGGAGCATGGCATCCTCAAGAACACTCGAACAAATACGCCCCGAATAAACACAACGTCGATCACGCAATTTGAACGGCCGGCGCGCTCGAGCCCGACCACCCGAGCGATGACAGCCGAAGGATAGTTGAGAACATGGCCAATACCACTTCCGCCAAAAAGGCGACCCGCAAGATTGCCCGCCGCACCATCATCAACAAGTCGCGCCGCACCCAGATGCGTGGCGCGGTGCGCACCGTCGAGGAAGCCATCAAGAGCGGCGACCGCGATGCAGCGCTGAAGGCGATGAAGAACGCGGAACCGGAGCTGATGCAGGCCGCGCAGCGCAACATCATTCACAAGAACAATGCGAGCCGGAAGGTATCGCGCCTGACCCACGCCATCGCCAAGCTGGCGAAGTGATCCGCCGGGCCAGTGGCCGCATCGCCACGTTGGCGACGTGATGTCCTGGCTCGCAAAGTGAACTGATAGAAATAGACATTCGTCAAAGCCCGGCTTCGCCGGGCTTTTCTTTTTTCCAGTTCGATTGTTTCGTTGCCGCCGTGCTGGGCGCGTGTCATATTTCTTCGCGCTCCCGTATTTTTACGAGGTGCATTTATTGCACCGGTCGTGCTGTGCGCACGTGCACAAATTTCAAACGCTGCTTTGCAAAAATCCCGCGGCGCCTCTGCACGCGATTGAACACAGCGTGCGGGAGTTACCCTGAAAAACAATCCCGAAAAACTTCGTCTCGCTAGTCACTTATCCACATAGCAGGGGCAAGCGTTTTGAAAACCGGGCCGGGTAACCACGATTGTAACGGTTTCTTAAAATTTTTTGCGAGTGCAGCGAAAATTGTCACGATGACTGACGCTGCGCGATTCTATGCGCTGATTCAAAACCTTGGTGTGGAAGCTCGCGATTGCAGCGTTGCAACACATGCGAAGAGTCGAGCGCCAGCGTCGAATCACGGATTGTCAGAAATTATGCTTGGTGTATTCCTTACTCGTTCGCGACGCCCAAGGTTTTCCTGACCAGCGCGGTTTGAGACCCTAGGGCGGACGTGCAGATCGGCGGCGGTGTGCGCGTTAGCGACGCTTTCCAAGCGGTGCTAGATTGGTAACTCATAGCAATATGAGGACGGCAGTTCCGTGTCTAAATTTCTCAGGCGTTGCGCACGCGGTTCGTGCGTACCGGATAGGAGAAATAAGGCACTCGAGAATTTAAGACACTCGATAGGTGGCCTGCCGGCAACTGGAACGATGGGAACGCGTAGCTCGTGAACGTGTTGAAGACGGCAGACTGAAGTTACGCGGCGGCGCAGCGCCGGACGAGAATGTCCGGTGGCGGCAGACTGACATTGAAAACACTTGCGATCTGATAACTCGTCGCGTTCTCGCGGCGAGAGGGGGAGGTAGTATGCTTTACGGAACCATCGCGGCATTCGACGCGTGCATTTCGAACAAGACCATTTCCGACACCTTGATCGCTTTCAATCAGCCCCCGGCGCGAACTCCGGAAAGACCGTCGAGTACGCGCTGACCCAGCGGACACTCCTTCTCCAGCTTTAGATCTGCGCGAGCGGCGATTCCGCCGAGCGGTCGATCTATGCCCGGAGAAAGCCCGCTCGCGGTCACGTCTGGCAGGAACCCTGCAAGGAAACCTGTCAGGCGATTTGGCGAAATACCTTTTACTCTTTCAGAAAAGTTCTCAAGCAATGACAAATACGGAACAGGATCGCTGGACACGCGTGAAGGGTCGACTACGGACGAGCGTGGGCGAGGACGTCTATACCAGCTGGTTCGCGCGCATGGATCTGGAAGCCGTGCAGGATGAAAGCGTCCATCTGTCGGTTCCGACCCGCTTCCTGAAGAGCTGGATCCAGGCCCATTACGCCGACCGCGTGCTTACTTGCTGGCAGGCCGAGATGCCGGAAGTGCACCGGATCGATCTCACCGTACGGACGGCGATGCGCTGTGCACCCCCCGTGAAAGAGGCGCCCGCACCTTCCGATCAGCGCCGCACCGAGCGCGTTGACGGCCGTCCCGCGCCCGAATTGCGCTCGACCGCGACCGCGCCGGTGTCCGCCAACCATGATGCGCTCGGCGGTTCGCCGCTCGACCCGCGCCTGACCTTTGCAAGTTTCGTGATCGGCCGCTCCAACACGCTGGCGCATGCTGCCGCGCGTCAGGTCGCCGAAGGACGTCGCGGCGATGCCGTGATGTTCAACCCGCTCTACATTCACGCCGGCGTCGGCCTCGGCAAAACCCATCTGCTGCAGGCGGTGACCTGGGCCGGCAACTCCGGCAGCGAACGCAAAGTGCTGTATCTTACTGCCGAGAAGTTCATGTACGGCTTCGTCGCCGCGCTCAAAACGCAGACAGCGCTGGCGTTCAAGGAGGCGCTGCGCGGCATCGACGTGCTCGTGATCGACGACTTGCAGTTCCTGCAGGGCAAGTCGACCCAGGCCGAATTCTGCCACACGCTGAATGCGCTGATCGATGCCGGCCGCCAGGTGGTGATTGCCGCCGACCGGCCGCCGTCCGACCTCGAAAGCCTCGATGACCGCGTCCGCTCGCGGCTGGCCGGCGGCCTCGTTGTGGAGATGGGCTCGCTCGGCGAAGAGTTGCGGCTCGGCATCCTGAAATCGCGCGTCGCGGCAGCGCGCGCGCATCATGCGAGCTTCGACGTGCCGGAACCGGTGCTGGACTATCTCGCGCGGACCATCACCCATAACGGCCGCGACCTCGAAGGCGCCATCAACCGCCTGCTCGCGCACTCCAAGCTCAATGCCCAGCCGGTGACGCTGGAAATGGCCGAGCGCGAAGTCCGCGACCTCGTCCGTCCGCAGGAACCGAAGCGGATCAAGATCGAGGACATCCAGCGCGTGGTGGCCCGGCAATATAATGTGAGCCGCTCGGACCTGCTATCCTCGCGGCGGACCGCCAATGTCGTCCGGCCGCGCCAGGTCGCGATGTATCTGGCGAAAACCCTGACGCTGCGCTCGCTGCCTGAAATCGGCCGCCGGTTCGGCGGGCGCGACCACACCACGGTGCTGCATGCCGTGCGCAAGATCGAGGCACTGGTTTCCAAGGATGTCTCGCTGTCCGAAGAGGTCGAGTCGCTGAAGCGCCAATTGCAGGAATGAATTCTTCTCCCCGCCCCTGATCCCGCCGAAGCCGGATTTATCCGGCTTCGGTAATGGTAATTATGATGCCCGAGGCGGGTAAACCCGCGTTGGGCGGGCGGGAGAATGTTTTTCTGCCGCAAAAGTGGGGAACGGGCCCCCGTCTCCCTTGCACCGGCGGGCCATCCGCGCCACCTTGCGGTCCCCCGGGGGCTTGGTCAAATCCGTTACTGATCCGGCTTTTCGGGTTTCCAACGCCGCGGCGCGCCTTGAGGGCCGCCCGGCTTTTCCATCTTAGGTATCTGGCGGGTATTGCAATGAAGGTCACCGTCGAACGTGCGCAACTCCTGAAGTCGCTGGGCCATGTCCACCGCGTGGTCGAGCGCCGCAACACCATCCCGATCCTCGGTAACGTGCTGATCCGCGCCGAGAATGCAAAGCTGGCGCTGAAGGCGACCGACCTCGACCTCGAGGTGACGGAGACGCTGGCGGCCGAAACCGGAACCGGCGGCTCGACCACCGTCCCGGCGCACATGTTCTACGACATCGTCCGCAAACTGCCCGATGGGGCCCAGATCGTGCTGGAAGCCGATGGCGATCGCTCGGTGCTGGCGATCCGCGCCGGCCGCTCGCGCTTTACGCTGCAGACCCTGCCCGAGAGCGACTTTCCGGATCTCGCCGCCGGCGACATGACGCATTCGTTTTCGCTGGCCGCGTCTGACGTCAAGCGCCTGATCGACCGCACGCAATTCGCGATCTCGACCGAAGAGACCCGCTATTACCTCAACGGCATCTATCTGCACGCGGCCGGCAGCGCCAAGGCCGCGACCCTGCGCGGCGTCGCCACCGACGGACATCGCCTGGCGCAGATCGATCTGCCCCTGCCCAAGGGCGCGACCGGCATGCCCGGCGTGATCGTGCCGCGCAAGACCGTCGGCGAAGTTCAGCGGCTGATCGAGGACAATGAAGCCGAAGTCACCATCGAACTGTCGCAAGGAAAAATCCGCTTCACCATCGGCAATGTGGTGCTGACCTCGAAACTGATCGACGGCACTTTCCCGGATTACGGCCGCGTCATTCCGCAGAACAACGACAAGGAACTGATCGTCGACAAGAAGGACTTTGAGGCCGCGGTCGACCGCGTCTCGACGATTTCCAGCGAACGCGGCCGCGCGGTGAAGCTGGCGCTCTCGCCGGGCAAGCTGGTGCTGTCGGTGACCAACCCGGATTCCGGCAGCGCCACCGAAGAGCTCGAGGTCGAATACGCCTCCGACGCGCTCGATATCGGCTTCAACTCCCGCTACCTGCTCGACATCGCCGCCCAGATCGAAGGCGAAGTCGCGGTGCTCCGCCTCGCCGACCCCGGCTCGCCGACGCTGGTGCAGGACAAGGAAAACAAGGGCGCGCTCTACGTGCTGATGCCGATGCGGGTGTGATCGAGCCCGACGAACGGGACGCCGATCTTCCCTCTCCCCTTGCGGGAGAGGGTGGCGCCGAACAAAGTTCGGCGACGGGTGAGGGGTTCGCGCCGCAAGCACCACATCATCGGCCGACCGCCAAGCGCATTCGCGGCTTCGCAAAGCGCATGCGTCATGAGCCAACGGACGCAGAAGCGGCAATGTGGCGATTGCTCCGCGACCGTCGATTCGCTCGCTTCAAGTTTCGCCGGCAAGTCCCCTTCCAGAACTACATCATCGATTTTATCTGCTTTGAACGGCGCTTCATCGTCGAGATCGATGGCAGCCAACATGCAGACTCTCAGCGCGATACGGCGCGGGATGCGGCCCTGAAGGCCGAGGGTTTTCGTGTCGTGCGTTATTGGAACAATGACGTACTGCAACAACCCTCTGCCGTGCTAGAGGACATTCTCGCAAAGCTTGCCGAGCCGTAACAACCCCTCACCCGTCGCCTCACTTCGTGAGGCGCCACCCTCTCCCACAAGGGGAGAGGGAAGTAAGATCGACCGCCGCATCAAATGACCCCGTCCCGCATTCAAAAACTGACGCTGACGCATTTCCGCAATTATCGGATGGCGAGCATGCAGGCGCAGGGCGATCTGGTGGTGCTGGTCGGGCCGAACGGCGCCGGCAAGACCAATTGCCTGGAGGCGATCTCGTTTCTGTCACCGGGCCGCGGCCTGCGGCGCGCGACGCTGGAGGATGTCGCCGACAACCAGGGCGACGGCTCCTGGGCGGTGTCCGCCGAAGTCGAGGGCGCGCTCGGGCTTGCAACGCTCGGCACCGGCATCGATGCGCCCGCAGCGGAAGCGGCCTCGACCAGCCGGCGCTGCCGCATCGACCGTGAGCCGGTGAGTTCGGCGACAGCGTTCGGCGATCATTTGCGCATGGTGTGGCTGACGCCGACGATGGACGGGCTGTTTCTGGGTGCTGCTTCCGAGCGGCGGCGCTTCTTCGACCGGCTGGTACTGGCGATCGACAGCGAGCATTCCAGCCGGGTATCGGCGCTGGAGCGTTCGCTGCGCTCGCGCAACCGGCTGCTCGAGGTGCGCAATTACGACGACCATTGGTGCGACGCCATCGAGCGCGAAACCGCCGAGCTTGCGGTCGCGGTCGCCGCCACCCGTGGCCAGACCGTGACGAAGCTCGCGGCGATGCTGCGCGAACGGGCCAAGGACTCGGCGTTTCCGTCGGCGCAGATCATGCTCGACGGCTGGATGGAGAATGCGCTGGTCAACGAGCCTGCGACCGCCGTGGAGGATCGTTACCGCGAGATCTTGCGCGCCGGCCGCGCCCGCGACGCCGCCGCCGGCCGCACGCTGGACGGCCCGCATCTCACCGACCTCGAAGTGGTCTACGCCCCAAAGAACATGCCGGCCCGCGACGCCTCGACCGGCGAGCAGAAGGCGCTGCTGATCGGGCTGGTGCTGGCCCATGCCACGCTGGTCGCCGAGATGACCGGCATCGTGCCGTTGCTGCTGCTCGACGAAGTAGTGGCGCATCTCGACCCGGTCAGGCGCAAGGCGTTGTTCGAGGAGCTGGCCAAACTCGGTGCGCAGGTCTGGATGACCGGCGCCGATCCCGCTGGATTCGTCGATATCGGCGCCACGGGCGAGATTTTCAATGTCGAATCCGGCCAGGTCAGCCGCCGCGCCTGAACCGGACAGATGGCCCGGTTTGAACCCGATCCCGTGCCGGCGCGACTGAGTTAAGCACGTACGCCACCTGTCGCCGCCATCGTTGCCGCGCGGCCTGGATCGGGCGTCGGCCAATTCCGGAGAATACCAATGTTTGCGACCACGAACGGGACGCACGTTCCGGCACGAAAACTTCTGCTGGCTTTCGTCATGGTGCTGATGGCAAGCACGTCGATCGCCGCCCGCGCCGACGACGGCCTGGTCGACGTTCGCACGCTGCCTCAGCTCGAAGGCGCGACGCCGAACCAACCGGATCGCGAACGCTACCCCGAAACAAGTCTCTCCTATCGCGTTCCAACCGTGGTCGCGATCACGACCGCCGCGACGCGCAAGCTGCTTGCCGCCGATGGCTGGCAGGAATTTGTCTACCCGGATCCATCTGGCCACCCCATGTCGTTCAAGAAGGGAAAGCAGGGTTTGACGCTGTCGTTCTCGCAGGGTCTGGGCAGGCCGGATCAATCCGTCGTGTATTACAGCGCCGACCGGCTCTACAACAACGTTCCGTTTCCGCAGGATGCGACCGACATCGTATTCGACGACAGGCGGCCCTATCTGAGTTGCATGACCGCGGCGACGATCGAGGCGAGCCTCGATCTCTTCCGACAGGGATTGGTTGCTGCCGGCTGGACGGCGCTGACCGCGGCCGACATCGCCGCGCGCTGGCCGAATGCCAAACCCGACGAGACCATCGCGAACGGCGCCGTCGCCTATTTCAGCCGCGATGTTCGCGACGGGGGACCGAAACAACCGCCGATCATGCTGTCGCTGCTGCGCCACGACGACAGCAAGACCAGCGTCGAGGTCAAGGTCGCGCCGTTCATGCAGCCGCAAAATCTCGAGCGTGCCAAGGACGTGATCGGTCTGCCCGTGCCGGATCACACGGATGGCTTCGGCAGTACCGGCAGTTCGGACTCTATCCGGCGCAAGGTTGAAGGCCGGGTGAACGCCGGCCTTCCCGTGGTGCTGGCCTTCTTCCGCCGCGAACTTCCGGCACAGAACTGGAAAGAGGAGACAAGCGGCGGCAACGTCACCGCTAACGATGTCACGCTCAACTTTTCTTCCCCGGATCAAAACGCGCAACTCAGGCTGGTCCACAAATACGACCTCACCTTCGTCAGCCTCGTAACGCAGTTGAAGGAATCCGCCATGGCCGCGCGCGCCAAGGCCAAGAAGGAAGCCGACGACAATTTCTTCAAGAACGCCGAAGCCGCCGCAAAGCAGATCATCGCCGCCGACGAGGTGCGACGCATCGCGCAGGCCGCCAATCTGTCGGACGCGCCGCTGCAGGCGCTCGCCGACAACACCCGGCCGGTGCCGTTGCCGGAGAACGCGGAGAACATCAAGTTCGACGGCGGCAACGGACAACTTGAATTCGATTCCGGCTCCAGCGTGAAAGCCATCGCCGCCTTCTATCGTGGCGCGCTGAAATCGCAGGGTTGGAAGGAGCAGCCCATGGGCATCAACAAGCCCAATATGGTGGTGATGGATTTTTCCAGAGCCGGCAAGGCATTGTCATTCACCGCCATGCAGATGGGCCCCAAGGTGAATGTCAGCGCCGACGGATCGGGCCTCATCATGGCGAACGCCAAAACGGCGGGCAAGCCCGCCGCGGCAGCTGCTCAGGCCTCCGGCGAGACGACGGTGAAGGCGGCCGATCAGGTTCTCGAGGCCGAGCCCGATTCCGCATTGCCGGTGCCGAAGCAGCATACGATGAGCGCGATCGGCACCGGGAAGGTCCCCGGCAGCAACACGCCGATCCGCAAGGAGTTGGAAGCCAGCATTCCGGCCGAACTCAACAACGTGCTTGGTTTCTATCGTGCCGAACTTGGCAAGCTCGGCTGGAAGGAAGCCACCGAAGGCGCCGTCGTGAAGCCGGAGCAGGTGCAACTGGCGTTCACCTCTCCTGACGGGCCGGCCACGCTGAAGCTCGGTCGCAGCAATGGCGAGACCTCGGTCAATCTCGCGCAGAAGTACCCAGCCGTGGCCGCCAAGGCCGATTTCGTGCCGAAGCCGGGTCAGGCCAAACTGGTCTTCGGCAATCTCGGCGGCGGCGAAGCGACGGTCTCGATCAACAAGCAGACGATCAAGATCGCCAGTGGCGCCGGCGGACCGCAATCACCGAAACCGCCGATGCTCGATCTGCCGCCCGGCAAGTATCCGTACACACTGAAGGTCGCGGGCGGACCCGCACGCAACAACCAGATCGAGATCGCCGCCGACGATACTTGGGGATTGATGGTAGCCCCGAACGGCGACGTGCTGCCGCTGCATATGTATTGACATCGCTCCGTCTCGCCGCGCGCTTCGCGCGACCCGATCGGGCGTCGATCAGTCCCCGGAGATCACGAATGCCTGGAGCCACGCACGGGACCTTCGTCCCGGTAAGAAATTTTCTGCTGGCTGTCCTCGCCGTGCTGATGGTGGGCGCGTTGCTCGCCATCTTTGGCCCGCGACAGGTTCTCGAAGCCGAGATCGATTCCGCCTTGCCCGTTCCGAAGCCGTACACGACGACGACGATCGTCACCGGAAAAATATTCGGCCACGACAAGCCGATTCGCCGCGAGCTCGAGGCCAGCGTTCCGGCCAGGCTCGACAGGGTGCTCCGTTTCTACCGCACCGAACTCGGCAAACTGGGCTGGAAGGAAATGGCCGAGGGAGCTGTCGTTACGCCAGACCGGGTGCAACTGGGATTCACTTCGTCCGACGGGCCCGCCGTACTGAAACTCGATCGCGGTAACGGCAAGACCTCGATCAATCTCGTGCTGAAATTTCCCGATGCCGCCGTCGCGACCGGCGTGGCGCCGAAGCCGGGTCGAGCCGGGCTGATGCTTGCGAGCTATGGGCCCGGCGACGCCACGGTGTCGATCAACCACGAGAGCATCAAGATCGCCGGCAAAGCGCCAAGACCGCTGATGCTCGATCTGGCGCCAGGCAAGTACGACTACACGCTGGAAGTGGCGGGCGAGCCGGCACGTGACGGCCAGGTCGAAATCGCCGCCGACGATACCTGGGAGCTGATGGTAACGTCAGGCGGCAAGGTGGAGCGGTCGCACGTCTACTGACCCATGCTTCGGCATCCCTGAGCGCCGGCAATGCCGGGTATTTGTTGCCAGTCATGACCCGCGCCGGTATGACTGCGCAACGGATCTTGCCGCCGCTTGAATTGGTGACGATGGATGGGTGTCGACGCACGCCGGGTGTGGCTTTGGCCGTGCGTCCTTGCGGTCTTGTTTTTCCCGATCCCGCTATGGCTGTTCTACGGCTACCCAAGCTCGTTCTGGGCCGCCACCGATTACCAGACGCTCGGGCTCTCCGACGCGCTCAACATGGCGTACCGGCTCGCCGACCGGCAGATGTACTTTGCGCGCGGCATGATCAATCATCCCGGCGTTCCCTTCTACTTCATGAACTGGCTGGCGCTGGCGCTGACCGGATTTCCAGTCGCATCCGCCGATCCCGGCTTTCTCGACCGGGTGATTGCGCACATCGAGGAATTTTACCGGATCACGGCATGGCTCGTCGCGCTGGTCGGCGCCGCGGGCGTCTGCGTGTTCGTACGCGCGACGCGAAGCCTGGTCCCCGTCGGCGTTGCCGTCATCGGCCTGTTGATCTGGCTGACCTCAACGCCAGCGACGCTGTTTACCTTCACGTCGCCGTCGATCGACTCGTTTGCGATACTGATCAACGCGCTGTTCTTTGCGGTTCTGGTCCGGATTGCCCATGACCGGGATCTTCTCACCTCAGGCGCGGTGCTCGCCGCCTGCGTCGGCGCCTTCGCCTACTTAAGCAAGCTCTCATATCTCTACGTCCCGCTGGCGCTTGTCGTGGTCGGGATCGCCAACCTTTCCTTTCGCCAGGTCGATCCGACCAGGCGCAAGCGGCTCACCTTGATCTCGGCCGGCAGTTTTATTCTGATCGTGGTCGCCGTCGGCGTTCTCGTCATCGGCTGGAGCGCGTTCCGAATTCTGATCAATTTTCACAAGAGCGTTTTTCTTGGCTCCGGACAGTACGGCACCGGGAGCCAGACCGTGGTCAGCGGGCACGAAATCTGGAACGCAATCGCGGCCATTCCGGCCGACTCCGCCTACGCGCTACCCATTGCGCTGGTCGTGGGGCCCGGCCTCATCATCGGCGGATACTTTTCCGGACGGCGAGGCCCCGAGCATATTCCAGTTGCACTGATCTCAATCGGCACCGGCGTGGCGTCGCTGTTTTCGGCGCTGTTCGTCATGAAGCACTATGGCTTTCATTATACGGCCGGCGTTTCCGCGACATTGCCGGCCAGCACCGCCGCCTGCTATTTGCTGGCGACCTCCTGGGGCCGGCGCTTCTGGTTTCGAACCACCTCATCTGCGCTCGCGGCGATCGCCGTGCTGTGGATGGCCAATCGATCAAGTGACGCGTTGATTCAACAACTGGTAGCGAGGGCCGACAAGAGCAGGCTGGCACAGCAGGATCTAACGGAGATCAATGCGCGGCTGGCTGATAGCAAAGAGCCGATTGAATTCGGCTACCGGTCGCCATTCGCGTGGTCCGGCGAGGGCTTTGTAATCTATTACGGCAGCGTCCCACGCATGACCGAGGCCTATGTCAGGAGTCGGCAGCAGATGTTCAGCAGCGCGACCGCGGGCCTGATCAAGCGCAAGCCCGGCACCTATGTGATCGACAAGGCCTATTTCCCGACCGCGGACAGCATCAGGACCGCGACGAATATCATCCCTGACGGCCCGGAGCCGGTGACCTACAAGGACGGCGACAAAATCATTGAGTTGCGAACCGTGTTTCTTCTATTACCGGGCTGACGGCCCGCGCATCGATAGCATTTTCGAGCGAAGTGGCCGCCGGTTCGCATAGCAATCGAGTTTGCGCAGATTGCGTAGACTTATCTGCGTTAGAAAACGCGTCAAAACATAGATCGAGACCAGCTTGGACCAGCGCCAGATTACCCATCGCAAGGTGTGGGAAAGCAAGGAGACGATCCGGCTGCTGTACCGGGATTATCACCGGCGGCTGCTGGAATGCTGTCCGGAAGGCGCCGTGCTCGACATCGGCGGCGGCACCGCCCACGTCAAGGATTCCAGACCTGACATCGTCTCCACCGACATCCTGCAATTTCCGGGCATCGACGTCGTGGCGGATGCCCACCGGCTGCCTTTCCCAAGCGGGTATTTTTCCGGCGTGGTAATGCTCGACGTGCTGCATCACCTGGAGCGCCCGATCGAGTTCCTCAACGAGGCCTCGCGTGTGCTCAGGCCCGGCGGACGTCTGGCGATGATCGAGCCGGCGATGACGACGCTGGCGCGCCGGTTTTATGAAAATTTCCATGAAGAGCCGGTCGATATGACCGCCGATCCCTTTGCGCCCGTCGTGACCAACCCCAATCGCGATCCCTTTGACGCCAATCAGGCCATCCCGTCGCTGCTGTTCGCGACGCAGAAGGCGCGCAGCCGGCTGGAAGCGACCATTCCGGCGCTGCGTGTCAGACGTGTCGAATGGCTCAGCCTGTTCGCCTACCCGCTGAGCGGCGGATTTCAGCCGTGGTCGCTGATGCCGGCGGCGCTGGTTCGCCCCATGCTGGCGTTCGAGGGCGCCATCCCGGCAATGGTCCGGCGCCGGATCGCCTTCCGGATGATGGTGGTACTCGAACGCGTCGGGCCCTGAGCGAAGCCGTTCCACGTGTGGTTACGGGGCCTGAAAATCGAGGTCCTGGACCCTCAGAATCAGCCCCCGAATCGGGCTTTTCAAACCCCTCGGAATCGACCTTCCGACACCTTGAAAAAGAGTAAAAAATCCCTAGTTATTCAAAGACTTGTGGACAGAGACTTTGCGCTAGGCGCATGGCCTCTTTCATGGCACAAATAGACATTCAGCGCCTCGTGCTGCGCAGCTGATTCGGCACGTCCTCGAAGGCCTCACATGACAGAACCTGCCCGGCAGACCCCTGCCGACACTGAGCAACCGATTCCCGTTGAATATGGCGCGGAGTTCGATCCGGGTATTGAAGGGCCTCGACGCCGTGCGCAAGCGGCCGGGCATGTATATCGGCGACACCGATGACGGTTCCGGCCTGCATCACATGGTCTACGAAGTCGTCGACAACGCCATCGACGAAGCGCTCGCGGGCCACGCCAGCGCCGTCGAAGTCATTCTCAACGCCGACGGTTCGGTGACGGTGCGCGACGACGGCCGCGGCATTCCCGTCGACATCCACAAGGGCGAAGGCATTTCCGCGGCCGAGGTCATCATGACCCAGCTGCATGCCGGCGGAAAGTTCGACCAGAATTCCTACAAGGTTTCCGGCGGCCTGCACGGCGTCGGCGTCTCCGTCGTCAACGCGCTGTCGAGCAAGCTCGAACTGCGGGTCTGGCGCGACGGCAAGGAGCACTACATCCAGTTCGCCCATGGCGACGCGGTCGCGCCGCTCGTGGAGGTCGGCGACGCCCACGGCAAGCGTGGCACCGAAGTCAGCTTCCTGGCTTCGACCGAGACCTTCACCAATGTCGAATATGATTTCGCGACGCTGGAGCATCGCCTGCGCGAACTCGCGTTCCTGAATTCCGGCGTCAACATCGTGCTCTCGGACATGCGCCACGCGGTCGAGAAGCGCGAGGCGATGCATTACGACGGCGGCGTCGAGGAATTCGTCAAATATCTCGACCGCAACAAGAAGCCGGTCGTACCCGCCCCGATCATGGTCCGCGCGGAGATCAACGACATCGGCGTCGAGGCTGCATTGTGGTGGAACGACAGCTACCACGAGAACGTGCTGTGCTTCACCAACAACATCCCGCAGCGTGACGGCGGCACCCATCTCGCCGGTTTCCGCGGCGCGCTGACCCGCCAGGTCAACGGCTATGCCGAAGCCAACGCCAAGAAGGAAAAGATCGCGCTGACCGGCGACGATTGCCGCGAAGGCCTCACTGCCGTGTTGTCGGTGAAAGTGCCGGACCCGAAGTTCTCCTCGCAGACCAAGGACAAGCTGGTGTCCTCGGAAGTACGTCCCGTGGTCGAGAACGTTCTCAACGAGGCGCTGGCGGCGTGGTTCGAGGAACATCCTTCCGAAGCCAAGGTCATCGTCGGCAAGGTGATCCAGGCCGCGGCTGCGCGCGAAGCCGCCCGCAAGGCGCGTGAACTGACGCGCAAGAGTCCGCTCAGCATTTCCTCGCTGCCCGGCAAGCTCGCCGACTGCCAGGAAAAGGATCCCGCCAAGTCCGAATTGTTCATCGTCGAGGGCGACTCGGCAGGCGGCAGCGCCAAGCAGGGCCGCAACCGCGAATTCCAGGCCGTACTGCCGTTGCGCGGAAAAATCCTCAATGTCGAGCGCGTCCGCACCGACAAGATGCTGTCCAGCGAGCAGATCGGCACGCTGATCACCGCGCTCGGCACCGGCATCAGCGATGACTTCTCCGCCGACAAATTGCGCTATCACAAGATCATCGTGATGACGGACGCCGACGTCGACGGCGCCCACATCCGCACGCTGCTGCTGACCTTCTTCTACCGGCAGATGCGCGAACTGATCGATCGCGGCCACCTCTATATCGCGCAGCCGCCGCTCTACAAGGTCTCACGCGGCAAGTCCGAGCAGTACCTGAAGGACGAGCGCGCGCTGGAGGACTATCTGATCTCAACCGGCCTCGACGACTGCGTCTTCAGGCCGGCGACGGGTTCGGAACGCGCCGGTCAGGATCTGCGGTCGCTGGTGGAAGACGCACGCGTCATTCGCGGCATCCTGCACAATCTGCACGGCCGCTATAACCGCAAGGTGGTCGAACAGGCCGCGATTGCCGGCGTGCTGAGTCCGAAAATTACCAGCGACATCACCACCGCCAACGCCGCCGCCGATTACATCGCCAGGCGCCTCGACACGCTGGCGGACGAAGTCGAGCGCGGCTGGGTCGGACGCTTCACCGAGGGCGAAGGGTTTTTCTTCGAGCGCACTGTCCGCGGCGTCAAGGATGTTGCCATCATCGACGACGCCCTGCTCGGCTCGGCCGACGCACGCAAGCTCGACGATTATGCCGGGAAGCTGCAGGAAGCCTATCCGAAAACCGGCGTGCTGCGCCGCAAGGATGCCGAGATAGCCATCCACGGGCCAGTCAGCCTGTTCGACGCCGTGACCGACGGCGGCCGCAAGGGCGTCTCGCTGCAGCGCTATAAAGGCCTCGGCGAGATGAACCCGGAACAGCTCTGGACCACCACGCTCGACACCAACGAGCGCTCGCTGCTGCAGGTCAAGATCAAGGAGGTCGACGAGGCCGACGACATCTTCACCAAGCTGATGGGTGACGTGGTCGAGCCGCGCCGCGAATTCATCCAGGATAATTCGCTTAGCGCCAACGTCGACGTGTAGGAGCAGCTGCAGCTTGCCGCCGAACCCGGCCGGCCGCTGCCGCGACGAACCGGCTAAATCGTTTGACCCGTTACGGTCAGGAAACTTCGTTCGATGACGAGTTCTGCTCTGCCATCTCGCCGGTTCGGGACGATCGGAAGCATCGTTGGCCTGTTGGCGCTGATAGCGGCCGTGCTGCCCCATTGGGTCATTCCGATGGTTTTTCCACCGCGCCCAATTGATCAGGTCATCGTTGACACCGGACACAGGCTCAAAGAGCGGCTCATCGCGCGCGCCAAGGGCATCGAGTACCAGGCCCCGATGCGCGAAAAAACCGAGGCTGACCGCTGGAACGACGGACTGGCAATCAGCGCGGTCTCGCTCGGCCTGCTCGCCATTGTCTTTGCTGTCTGCTCGCTCATTTTCCGCGAGGAACGACTTCTTGCCGGCGTATCTACCGCACTGGGCGTGGGCGCCATTGCGTTCCAATTGGCGATCGTTGCGATGGGCGCTTTGATCCTGATCGCAATCATCTATGTGGCTATGGACCACCTCAGCCTGTTTTGACCGATCGGCCTGCCTCGGGTTCGATTTGTCCGTGATCCACGGCCGCGAAGCCCTTTTCAGGCGCCGGCGCAAAATTGATATTGCGTCCAATTCTCTGTAGTTTCCGCCCCCGAAGCCGCCCGCCTTAACCGAAACAGACAGCGAGAACCGAAGTGGCGCCCATCCAGTACATCGTTGAAGGCGGCCACCGGCTTGGCGGAACGATCGAGCCATCCGGCAACAAGAACGCCGCGCTGCCGATCATCGCTGCCGCCTTGCTCACCGAGCACAAGGTCACGCTTCACAACGTTCCGCGCATCCGCGACACCGAGACGCTGGTCGAACTGATCCGCTCGGTCGGCGCCTCCGCGGAATGGCTGGAACGCAACACGCTGACGATCCACGCCAAGGAAGTCCGCGCCGCTGATCTCGATCCTGAACTCTGCGCGCGGATCCGCGCCTCGATCCTGCTGGCAGGGCCGCTGTTGGCCCGCTGCGGCGAGGTGGCGCTGCCGCCGCCCGGCGGCGACGTCATCGGCCGCCGCCGCCTCGACACGCATTTTTTGGCCTTCGAACAGTTGGGCGCCACCGTCACCGCGACCCACCGGCTGGAATTCCGCGCCACGCGACTGAAGGGCGCTGACGTCTTCCTCGACGAGCCCAGCGTCACCGCCACGGAGAACGCGCTGGTCGCCGCCGTCGGCGCCCACGGTACCACTTACTTGCGCAATGCCGCTTCCGAGCCGCATGTGCAGGATCTCGCCAATTTTCTGGTCGCACTCGGCGCCAGGATCGAGGGTATCGGCACCAACACCATCATCGTCCACGGCCCGGCGACGCTCGGCGGCGCCAGCTATTCGATCCAGCCCGACCACATCGAGGTCGGCTCGCTGATCGGGCTCGCCGCGGTGACGCGTTCTCCGCTTAGAATCGCGCGCGCCGGCGTCGAGCATCTGCGCTCGATCCGGATGGGCTTTGAGCGGCTCGGCATCGTCTGCGGCGTCGAGGGCGACGACCTCGTGGTGCCATCCGGCCAGACCATGAAGATCCACGACGATTTCGGCGGCCATGTGCCGAAACTCGAGGATCAGCCGTGGCCGGCGTTCCCGGCCGACCTGATGTCGATCGCCATCGTCACCGCGACCCAGTGCGACGGCGTCATCCTGATGTTCGAAAAGATGTTCGAATCGCGGATGTTCTTTGTCGACAAGCTGATCTCGATGGGCGCGCGCATCGTGCTGTGCGACCCGCACCGCGCCATCGTGGCGGGCCCGAGCCGGCTGCGCGGCGCGCTGATGACGTCGCCCGACATCCGCGCCGGCATGGCGATGCTGCTCGCCGCGGTGGCCGCCGAGGGCACCTCGACCATCAACAACGCCGACCAGATCGAGCGCGGCTATGAGCGCATCGACGAACGGCTCAATGCGCTCGGCGCCAGGATTACCCGCGTGCCCGCACGGGACAGCAGGTAGGGCGCGATCACGAATTCCGGCAATTGCGCGCCAAATGCCGATTCATCGGAATATTCCCGTCTTAACTTATAGGGATTCTAAATTACGAACCCGGTGCGGTCGTACGTCGCACCAGGAATTGGCTTATCTACGCTTCAGATCCTCCATCGTGATCGAGCCCACTTCATGACCAAGACCTTGTCGCTCGGACAGGCCCAGCGCGGCTTCATCGGCCGAATCCGCGCCATCGACGCGGCCGCCAGCGCTTCCGTGCTGACGCCGGTGGAACTGGAGAGCCGTCTGATCGAGATGGGTTTTGTGGAAGACGCGCGGGTCGAGGTGCTGCACGAGGGCATGTTCGGCCGAGACCCGATCGCGGTCCGCGTCAATAACGCCACCGTCGCGATCCGCCGGCGCGAGGCGATGGCAATCCTCGTCGATTGATCCGATGGACGCGCAACTCACGACATCGCTGAATCTCTCGCTGGTCGGAACCCCGAACAGCGGCAAGACCGCGTTGTTCAACGCCCTCACCGGCAGCAAGCAGCGCTCCGCCAACTATCCGGGCGTCACCGTCGAACGCAAATCGGGGGCGTTCGTGACGCCGGCCGGACGTAGCGTCGCGATCGTCGATCTGCCCGGCACCTATTCGCTGCGCGGCCGCAGCCCGGACGAGGAGATCACGCGCGACGTGGTTCTCGGCGTGCGCGACGAAGCTGCGCCCGACTGCATCGTCTGCGTGGCTGATGCCACCAACCTCCGCCTCAGCATTCGCCTGGTGCTGGAGCTGAAGCGCGTCGGGCGGCCGATGCTGCTGGTACTCAACATGTTCGACCTGGCGCGCCACCGCGGCATCACCATCGATACCGATCGCCTCGCATCGGAACTGGGTATCCCCGTGACAACAGCGGTTTCGGTCCGCAAGGGCGGCACCGCCGAGCTGTTGCAGCGTCTCGACACGTTCTCCCCGGCGCTCCCCGTCGGCGTCACCTCCAATACCTGGCAGCCGCTGTCGACCTCCGAACTTCGCGCGCTGCAACGGGACGCCGACCGGATTATCGCAGGCAGCGTCACCGCGCCTGCCAAGCCCGACAACCTGACCAACCGGATCGATTCCGTGGTGCTGCAGCCGGTCGCCGGCCTCGTGATCCTGCTGGCGATCCTGTTCGTGATGTTCCAGGCGGTGTTCAGCTGGGCGCAGCCGCTGATGGAATTGCTGTCGGACGGCTTTGCGTCGTTGGGCCAGATGGCGCATTCGATCCTGCCGGACGGGCTGCTGCAGAGCTTTGTGCAGAATGGCGTCATATCCGGCGTCGGCAGCGTCATCGTGTTCCTGCCGCAGATCATCATCCTGTTCTTCTTCATCCTGATGCTGGAAGATTTCGGCTACATGGCGCGCGCTGCGTTCCTGATGGATCGCATCATGGGCGGCGCCGGACTGCACGGCCGCGCCTTCATTCCGTTGCTGTCGAGCTTTGCCTGCGCGATTCCCGGCATCATGGCCGCGCGCGTCATCGATAACCGCCGCGACCGCCTGACCACGATCCTGATCGCGCCGCTGATGACCTGCTCGGCCCGCATCCCCGTTTACACGCTGATCATCTCCGCCTTCGTTCCGCAGCGCGAGGTGTTGGGCTGGATTAACCTCCAGGGCCTCGTGATGTTCGGGCTCTACGCTGCCGGCATCGCCAGTGCGCTCGGGGTTTCGTTCTTCGCCAAATTCGTGATGGGACGCGATTACGAGCCCTCGCCGTTCATGATGGAACTGCCGGACTACAAACTGCCCCGCGCCAAGAGCATCGCGCTCGGCATCTACATGCGCGCCAAGGCGTTCCTGTACCGCGCGGGAACGACGATCTTTTCGATGATGGTGCTGATCTGGTTCCTGGCCTCGTTTCCGCAGCCGCCGGCGGGCGCGGAAGGCCCTGCGATCAACTACAGCCTGGCTGCGATCATCGGCCATGCGATCCAGCCGGCGCTGGCGCCGCTCGGCTTCAACTGGCAGATCGCGGTCGCGCTCATTCCCGGCATGGCCGCGCGAGAAGTCGCCGTCGCGGCACTCGGCACGGTCTACGCGATCGAAGGCGGCAAGGAAGCGGCCGACAAGATCGGCGAGGTGCTGGCCCACAACTGGAGCCTCGCCACCGCGATATCGCTGCTGGTCTGGTACATCTTCGCGCCGCAATGCGCCTCGACCTTGGCGGTGATCCGCCGCGAGACCGGTAGCTGGAAATGGATGGCGGTGACCTTCGGCTACATGCTGGCGCTGGCCTATGTCGGGTCGTTCCTCGCCTACCATCTCGCTTTGGCCCTCGGCGCGGGCGGCTGAGGCCGCTGATCTTGCTCTTGCCTTCATCTTTCTGCATGGATCGCATTCAAGGGCCGCGGCCGGTTTCGGCTGCGCGATAATCTAGCTTTTTTGTTTTTGACGCGTTTTCTTTACGCGAACCGGCATCCACTTCGCTTGAAAACGCTCTAATGTGATCCCATGACTTCGCTCGACAAAATCGAAACCGCATCGATCACGCCAGCGATGACGGGTAGCCATCATCTCGCCGCCGAACTCGGCGAGACGCTGAAGCTTGCCGTGCCGATCGCGCTGACGCAGCTCGGGCAGATCGCGATGATGACGACCGATCTCGCCTTTGTCGGACGCCTTGGCGGTGACGCGGTGGCGGCGGCGGCACTGGCCAGCACCGTGTTTTTCGTCAGCTTCACATTCGGGATGGGGCTGGTGTCCGCGGTGGCGCCGCTGGCCGCGCAGGCGTTCGGCGCAAGGGATCCACGTCTCGTGCGGCGCTCGCTTCGGGTCGGCTTCTGGGCTGCGCTGTTGATCGGGCTACCGATCGTGGCGCTTCCGCTGCGCGGTGAACAAATCCTGGTGCTGCTGGGTCAATCGCCCGTGACCGCCCACCTCGCGCAACAGTACCTGTTCGGCCTGGCGTGGGGAATCCTGCCAGCGCTGTGGTTTCTGGCGATCCGCGGCTTCATGAGCGCGGTCAACCGGCCGGAGCCGATTTTGTGGATCACGCTGGCCGCGATCCCGGCCAATGCGCTGCTGGTCTATCTGTTGCTGTACGGCGCGTTTGGCCTGCCGGAGCAGGGACTGTTCGGCGTCGGGCTTGCGACCTCCATTGTCAATTTCGGTACCTTGCTGGCGGGCCTGTGGTTTGCCGGCCGCCGCCGGCCGTTCCGGAAATATCACGTGCTTGGCCGCATCTGGCGCATCGACTGGCGACTGATGTGGCAACTCGTCGTGATCGGCGCGCCGATCTCGGTCTCGTTTCTGCTCGAATACGGCCTGTTCGGCGCCGCCGGGCTGCTGATGGGCTTGATCAGCACCACCGCGCTGGCGGCGCATCAGATCGCACTGCAGGTCACCGCCATCCTGTTCATGGTGCCGTTTGGTATCAGCATGGCGGCAACGGTGCGGGTTGGACACGCCGTTGGCCGCGGCGACGCGAGCGGGGTCCGGCGCGCGGGCCTGGTTGCGACGCTGCTCGGCGTCGCCCTGGTTGCCGCATTAACGCTCGCCGTGATCGCAAGCCGGTTTATGATCACGCAAATTTTTCTCGGCGAGAACGTGGACGCTACCGCCCAACTCGCCGCGACACTGCTGTTGGTCGGCGCGACGTTTTTTATCGCCGACGGTGTCCAGACCATCGCCGCCGGATCGCTCCGGGGACTGAACGATACGAGGATTCCACTGCTGTTTGCCGTGATCAGCTACTGGCTGATCGGCTTCCCCTGCGCCTGGTGGCTCGCCTTCTGGACGCCGTTAGGAGCTATCGGCGTCTGGATCGGGCTCTCGGTCGGAACGGCGGTTTATGCCACACTTCTGCTCTTGCGATTTCGCCTGCTGGCGCGCAGGCTGGCATTCCAATGACCGTCCATGAAATCACACCGTCCGTTGACACCAACGCGCTGCTCGCTGGAGCGCAGTTCGCCGACGCCTTCCGCGTTGAGGTCGTAGACCCTGCCCTGGACGCGCGGCACGCGGCGGAACGCATGATGGCGCGCCAACCGTGGTGGGCGGAGGCGCTGGTGAAGCTGCGTAACATCCTGGTGACGCCGTTCGGGCTCAAGACGTCGGGTGCAAATCCCACCGCACCGCGCGAAATGATTGGAATCTTTCCGATCCTGAGCGAAACGCCGGACCGCCTGATCGCAGGTTTCAACGACCACCATCTGGATTTTCGCGTCGTCGTGGACATCGCAACGTCGGGCACGGCCCGCAACGTCACCCTGACCACGCTGGTGCTGACGCACAACTGGCTCGGCCGAACCTATCTGGCCATCATCATGCCGTTTCACCGGCTTATCGCGCCGGCCTTGCTGCGCCAGGTCACCGGCTGAAGCTTCGAACCCCGCGACGACTTGTCCACCGTAGCTCACCGAGCGAAGGTGGAAGCAATCCATACCTGCTTGTGGTGACATGGATTGCTTCGCTGCGCTCGCAATGACAATCTCGAAGCCTCACTCAGCGGGCCCTGAATTTCACATGACATTATCCGTCGACCTGTTCTATTCGTATCGCAGTCCCTACAGCTATCTCGCGCTGCCGAGGACGATGAAGATGGTCGCTGACTACGACCTCACGATCAATTTGCGGCCGGTCTATCCGCTCGCGGTGCGCGTGCCCGGCTTCTTCAAGCGCACCAATCCGCAGTTCCTGCGCTACGTCGCGCTGGATTCGACCCGCGTCGCGCAGCACGCGAACATCCCGTACGGCTTTCCGCGGCCCGATCCGATCGTGCAGGACTTGAAAACGCTCGAGGTCGCCGAACATCAACCCAACATCCGGCGCCTGACCCGGCTCTGCGCCGCCGCCCAGCTCGAGGGCCGCTCGCTCGCCTTCACCTTTGCGATCACCAAGGTGATATGGACGGCAGCGTCGCGGGCTGGGACCAGGGCGATCATCTTGCCAAGGCGGCGGCCGCCGGAGGCTTCGATCTCGCCGCGATGGATGCGGCCATCACCGCCGACCCTGAACGTTACGAGCGCGTCATCGCTGACAATGAGCAGGATCACGCCGCGTCGGGCCATTGGGGCGTGCCGACGTTCGTCTTCGACAACGAGCCGTTCTTCGGCCAGGACCGCATCGATCTTCTGATCTGGCGAATGGAAAGCAAGGGGCTGAAGCGTCGATCGGCATGAACTAGCGCTTCACGTCGGCAGGATTTACCTCGGCGCCCGTGCACCATTCATCATGACAACGATTCAGATCGTTGAGATTTTGGCGCATCTGTTCCAGCGAAAATCCGAGCGCGAAGAATCTCTCTGCGACGTCTGCCGGCTGACCCCGGATCAGGCCCTCGCTTCGCACGGCGGCCACCTCCGCCGAATAGGCCTGTAGCGCGTCATCGACCCGCTGGATATCGACATCGCCGCCGCTGTTCCGCAACGAGGCGGCAACGGCTTGCATGAAATCGACGATGGCCTTGCTCACGTCGGCCAACGGCCGCGCCAGACGCGTCTGCACATTGGCCGGCAGTGGCCCGCCGCTGGCACGGCCGATCATCACCACATCGTGGCGCAGCCGCAGGATCGTTCGCAACAACGGACCGGTATCCGGGCCGCTCGAAAGATGCGCGGAACGTTCGCGCTCGGCCTCGGCGCCGGTCGCTTGCAGGTCGGTCACCGCCGTACCAATGCCGTCCTGAATCCGGTGCAGGGCGTCGTTGTCGAGGCCCCGCGTCAATCCCGCCAGCAATTCGGCAAACGCCGCGGCGAGCAGTTCCAGCAACGCTGCGGCATTGACGCGGATCTGGCTGACCGCCCGCGACGGCAAGACCACGAACGACACCAGAAGACCGGTGAGCGCCCCGACGGTGACCTCGAGCACCCGATCGAAGGCCGAGTCGAGCGGATTAGCGCCCTGGTGCATGGTCGGAACCAGCAGCACGATGACGGCGGTCACCGTTGCCGAGTTCAGGCTAGGATTGATGGCGGCGACGAAGGCCAGCGGCGTCACGGCCAGCACCAGCAGCATCAATAACTCGCCTTCTCCGGAATGCGGGATCAGCACTGCGATCGCGCCGCCATAGATCGCGCCGCCGATGGTGCCGAGCATGTAATCACGGGTGGCCTTGAGGGAACGCCCGACGCTCATCTGGCTGACGATCAGCGAGGTCAGTACGGCCCACAGCGGCAACATCAGGTGCAGCGCGATCGCGATGGCATAGGCCGCGACCGCCGCCACCGCGATCCGGATCGCGAGCGCCAACTGGACTTTGCGGGCCTGAAGTCTCCCGTGCATGCGTTTTGCGAAGACCATCATGCGCTGCGTTCCGGAACCTGCCGAGCCTATCCGTGCTAGACGACGCCTAGCATAGCCAATCCTGGCCATGGCGGCTTGAAAGGTGAATTCAGCCCGCCTACCCTGTTCGGTAAATCGAGGAAACACGATGGCCAACGAAACCGCAACGCTTGCCGCCTATGTCGCCGACCTGAAATTCACCGATATCCCGGCGGAGGTACTGGAGCGCGCCAAGGTGCTGACGCTGGATTTCCTCGGCAGCGCGATCCGGGCGCGGCGCGATGCGGAATCGACGGCGTCGCTCCTGAAGATGCTCGAAGCACTGGCGCTGGACGGCAAGGGCGAGTCCACCGTGTTCGGCGACAGCAAGACCTGGACGCCCGCGGTCGCCGCGCTCCTCAACGGCGCGCTCGGCCATTCGCTTGATTTCGACGACACCCATGCCGATTCCTCGCTGCATCCGAGCGCACCCGTGGTGCCGGCGGCGTTCGCGGTCGGCGAAATGGTCGGCGCCTCCGGCCGCGACGTGCTGACGGCGATCGTCGCGGGTTACGAAGTGTGCTGCCGGCTCGGCAACGCCCTCGACCCCACCTCGCATTATGCGAAAGGCTTTCACCCGACTGCCACCGCGGGAACCTATGGCGCGGCGGCGGCCGCCGCCAAACTGTTCGGCCTCTCGAAGGACCAGATCATTTCCGCGTTTGGCGTGTCGGGAAGCCAGGCCGCGGGTTCACTCCAATTTCTGGTGAATGGCGCCTGGAACAAGCGCTACCAGGTCGGCGCGGCCGCGATGAACGGCGTCATCGCCGCCACGCTGGCGCGCAACGATTTCGTTGGTGCGACCGAATCCGTGGAAGGCAAGCACGGCCTGCTGGTCGGCTACAGCGACGACGCGCATCCAGACAAGGCGACCGCCGGCCTTGGCAAGATCTACGAGACCCTCAAGATTGGCGTGAAGCCGTATCCGAGCTGCCGCTACACCCATGCGGCGCTCGATGCGCTGATCGCGATGCGCCGCGAACACAACATCACGCCGGACCAGGTCAAGCGCGTCGAGATCGGCTTGCACCGCAACGGCATCACGCTGACGGGCGATGCCGCCACCAAGCGCCATCCAACCTCGATCGTCGGCGGACAGTTCTCGATGTTCTTCACCGGTGCGCTGGCGCTGGACCAGGGCCGCTTCGGCTGGGACGATTACGAGCGGCTCGGCGATGCTGCGGTCAATGCGCTGGCCGACAAGTTCGACGTGGTGCAGGACGATCGCCTCGAGATCGGCCGCACCCATCCGTTCGGCGCACGGGTATCGATCACCACCGAGGACGGCGTGCATGAGCGGCTTTATGCCGATCCCTCGGGCGAGCCGAACTCGTTTCCGGACGCGCAGGCGATGCAGCAGAAATTCCTCACGCTCGCCCGCCCGGTGCTGAACGGCCGCGCCGACCAGCTTGCGGATGCGATCCTGTCGCTGGAACAATTCGATCGCGTCGCGAAGGCGACGCAGCTCGGACGGCAATAGGCCGTCACCGAACGGCCCTGCGGCTCAAGCGGGGCCGTCGATGATGATGAGGTCGGCATCGGAATATTTCTGCCGGATTCCGACGGCCGCCTGATATTCCGGGCTCTGGTAGCAGGCCATCGCGGTCGCGCGATCGCTGAATTCGATGACGAAATTGCGCTCCCGCTCGTTCCCCTCCATCACCTGATAGGCGCCGCCGCGCACGATGAAGTTGGCGCCGAACTTTTCGAACACGGGTAACGCCGCGCTCAGATATTCGGGATAGCGCTCTGGATCGTGAACCGAGACGTGCACGATCCAATAGGCTTTCGGCATGATTTTCTCCGGCTGAACACATTGGTAGGTGCTGACATCGCACCGTCGTCGATCGACGGCCGTGCGATATCATCGTTCGCCGGTCATTTCCTGTGATTCAATTCACATTCTCTCGCGCCCCATCAATTGTTGCCCGCGAGCCTGGCCGTGTTGCCGGTTGCGGCAACGACGTCGCGCACGAGGTCGAACACGCCGTCGGCTTCCGGCGGCCAGTTCGGCGAGCGACCGAACCGGACGATCACCAGCCGTTCCGACGGGATGATGATCACGTATTGGCCGATCGTGCCCCTGGCGAAGTAGGCATCGCGCGGCCAGCCGTGCTCGATGCGATAGGACGCGCCAAAGCTGTCGCCGAGGTTGGTCCAGAAGCCGGCGCCATAGCCGGCCCAGGCATTTTTCGTCGGTGAAGCCGAATATTTCACCCAGCCCTCGGGCAGGATGCGCCTTCCGCCGACCACGCCGTCGTTGAGATAGAGCATGCCGAAGCGCGCCCAGTCGCGCGCGCTGGCGAGCATCTGGCTCGACCCTTCCGGAGTGCCTGACGCATCGAACTCGATGGTGACGTTGCGCATACCTGTTGGAGCGAACAGTTCCTGCCTCGCGAAGCGAACCACATCCGCGGCCTTTCCGCCGGCCGCATTGCGGATCAGATGCGACAACACGATGTAATTGCCGTCATTGTAATTCCAGGCGCTGCCGGGCGGCGTCGCAAGCTCGACGCTCTCGGCATAGCGGGCCATGTCCGATTCCATGAACTTCATGCGGTTGACCGGCTCGAACGCCGAACCGAGCGAGGCCTCGAGCGAACTGCCGATCGCAAGCCCCGCGGTATGGCGCAGCAGATGATCGACCGTGATCGCGTGTCTGACATCATCAGGGCGTTGCCACGCCGCGACCGGCGCGGGCTGATCGAGCGTCAGCGCGCCCTTGCGCACCAGAATGCCCGTCAGCGCCGAGATCACCGACTTGGTCGAGGAGAATCCGAGGATCGGCGTATCGATGCCGAAGCCCTCGGCATAGCGCTCGGCGACGACGTGACCGTCCTTCAGCACCAGCACCGCCCGGGTGTGACGACGCGGCGGCTGTTCCGGTTCGGCGAAGGCGCGATCGAGCGCCGCGGCGAGCTGCGGCGTCACTGGTGCGACCACGTTGGGCCCGGCGATATCGGGCAACGGCACCTGCGATGGTTTGATCTCGGCCGCGGGCACCGAGGCATCCGCGACCGCATCGCCGTGATCGAGATAGCAGCCGAGACCGTCGCGATAGACCGCGTGGCTCTTGCCGAGGCCGAACAACGTCACCGTGACGTCCCGGCGCGCGCGATCGACGTGGTAGCCCATCGCCCAGGTGATGAGGTTGACGCCAGGCATCGCCGCCGTGGTTTCCGCGAAGATCTTTTCCGGCGGCTGGCCCGACATGAAGGTCTCGGAGCAGAGGATGTTGGCGACGAAGCCGGTCGCGACTTTCGGCACGTCGCGCGCCCGCGCGGCGGATAGCGCCAGGGCGCTGAGCGCGGTTGACGTGGCGAGGATGAGGATGAGTTTTCGTCTGGTCATAGGGGTCTCCGGCATGACGCGTCAGCGCGTGCCTGAGATCGATGACGAATGGGCCTGACTACCGCTCGCCGGATTTGGAAATCGTCTTAGCCGAGTTCTGGAAGGGTCTCGCCGATTTCCGAATATACAAGTAATAACAACAGGATATAAGTTAAGCCGCGGTGGCGTTGAGACGGCGGTATTCGGTCGGAGTGACGCCCGTGGTGGCCTTGAAGGCGCGGTTGAACGGCCCGAGCGACTGGAAGCCGGCGTCCATTGCAATGGTAATGACGGGTACCTCGGCCTGGCTGGGATCGGCGAGCGCGGCCTTGGCTTCGGCGATCCGGTGCTCGTTGAGGAACACATTGAAATTGCGATAGCCGAGCCGCTGGTTGATCAGCCGCCGCAACCGGTATTCGGGAATTTTCAGTTTCGTCGCCAGCGTGCCGATCGAGATGTTGTCGTGGCGGTAGATCCGCTCGTCCGCCATCAGCCGCATCAGCGCATCGACCAGCTTTTGGTCCGCACCGGCATCCGCGACGACCGGTTCGGTCTGGACCGCAGGCGCCGCCGAAAACAGATCGGCGCCGTCGACGCGCATCATCGCGTAGGAGATCGCAGCCACCACGGTAGCGAGCGCGGCCGAATTCACGGTGTTGGCGATTTCGGTGCCGCCGCCGGACCACGCAATCTGCAGGATTGCATTGAGGCCGCCATAGAGTGCTGCGGCGCCGACGATGAAGACGCGGACGCCGCGGCGGCGTTCAACCAGATCTGACGACCATGAGGCAATGGTCTGCGCGACCGCGAGGATGATGAAGCCGAGCGCGATCAGATTGATCGCGATGATCGACAGCCGTACACTGCCGCCGGTAGCCGGGGCGATCCACATGCAATTAACGAAGCTGAACGCGGCAACCGCCGCCCACACCAGCCCATGCCACGGGCGCAGCCTGAACGTCTCGTCGAACAGCGCCCGCGTGAACAGCCAGAATACCACGACATTGCCGGTCGACAGCGCGATGAGCGGCGCGTGCGCGATCGTGACCGGCGACGTCGATCCGATCGAGTAGCTCACCGCATGCGCTACCGAGCCCAATGCAAACGCCGCCGCCAGCCGCCCCGCGAGCACGGTGCCGAACCCGCGAAACAGCGATACCGCGAGCACCAGCAGCAGTGCCACGGTGGCGCCGCGCAAGGCGATATCGAGGGTCGAAAGCAGCATCAGGGAATCCATCGCGGCAATCCGCGCGTCATCAACTTAGTGCAGAACGCTACCCGGTTCAATTTCGTCCGACCCCAGCTAGGCCTTCCACGTCGCGCGGTGCGTGACCCAGAGGTCGGCGGTATGGCCGAACAATTCGATCTCGCCGTCGGTCTTGGCCCCGAGCTTGCGCGCCACACCTTGCGAGCCCACATTTTCGCGATCGATGCAGTGGACGATGCGGTCGATGTCGTAGGTCGCGAACGACCAGTCGATCGATGCCCTCGCGGCTTCCACCGCATAGCCCTTGCCGCGAAATTCTTTGGCGATGCCCCAGCCGACCTCGAAACCGGGCCAACCCGGCGGCCGCCACGGCCCGACCCGTCCAGCAAATTTACCGGACGATTTTTCCTCGACCACGAACATGCCGGCGCCGTGGATGATCCAGTGTCCGGCCATGACCACGGTATGACGCCAGCCGGTCATCTCGTCGACGACAGGTTTGCCGTCGACTGTGATGAAGCGCGCGGTGGGCGGATCGGACAGCATCGCGGTATACGGCGCCATGTCGCTGCCCTGCCATTGCCGCAGCCGCAGGCGTTCGGTCTCGAGGATGGTACCGCCTTGCGGCAGCGTGACGCCGGGCCTGAGCGGAGCGATCATGCGTTTCCTGCCTTTACTTTATGGATTGTTTTGTTCCTACGTGCTTACCGCCGTCATTGCGAGGAGCGCAAGCGACGAAGCAATCCAGACTTTCTTTCTGGCCTTCTGGATTGCTTCGCTGCGCTCGCAATGACGTTGAGGGAGAGCTATAATCCCGCGCAGACAAAGGAGTCCCCCATGAGTTGGCAACCGTCCGAAGACCCCGTGCTCGGCGATCCCAAAACCTGCGATGCGCTCGAACTCATCATCGTGCCGCGGACCCGCGACCTCGGCGACGGATTTGTGGTGCGGCGCGCGCTGCCGCATGGCAAGCGGCAGATGGTCGGGCCGTTCATCTTCTTCGATCATTTCGGCCCGATGCAGTTCATGGCCGGCAAGGGCATGGACGTGCGCCCGCATCCGCATATCGGGCTCGCCACCGTTACCTATCTGTTCGACGGCAGCATCATGCACCGCGACAGCGAGGGCAACATTCAGGAAATCCAGCCCGGCGCCATGAACCTGATGACCGCCGGGCGCGGCATCGCGCATTCCGAACGCACCCCCGACGTGCAGCGCCGCGACGGCCAGAAGATGCTGGGCCTGCAAAGCTGGATCGCGCTGCCCGCGGGCTCCGAGGAAATCGCGCCCTCGTTCCAGCACTACGCGGCCGAAAGCCTGCCGACGGTCAGGGATAACGGCTTTACCGCCCGCATCATCGCGGGGTCGTCGTTCGGCGTGAAATCGCCGGTCAGCATGGTGTCGCCGTGGTTCTACACCGAGGTGAGCGCACAGGCGGGCACCAGCGTGCCGCTCGACCCCGATCACGAAGAGCGCGCAATCTATGTCGTCGAGGGCGAAGTCGAAATTGCCAACGAGCGTTACGAGGGCCCGCGCCTGCTGATCTTCCGGCCCGGCGATCGCATCACGGTCAAGGCGATCACGCCGACGCGGATGATGTTTCTGGGCGGCGACGCCCTGGAAGGCCCGCGCCATATCTGGTGGAATTTCGTCTCTTCCAGCAAGGAGCGGATCGAACAGGCCAAACAGGACTGGAAAACCGGTCGTTTTGCTCATGTTCCCGAGGAACACGAGTTCATTCCGCTGCCGGAGTGAGCTAAGGCTCGCTCTCGATTTCCCGCCGCCCGCGCTTGCGCGCGAGCGCATTGCTGAAAGCCTGACCGAATGAACGCGATGCTCGCCAGCGATTTGCCCCTGCCACGGATCGGCCGCGGCAAGGTCCGCGATATCTATGCCGTCGGCGATAACAGCGTGCTGCTGCTGACCACCGACCGCATCAGTGCGTTCGACGTCGTGATGGGCGAGACCATTCCGATGAAGGGCGCGGTGCTCACACAAATCAGCGCATGGTGGTTCCGCCAGCTCGAAGGCGTGGTGCCGCATCACATGATCAGCGCGGATGCCGACGAGATCATTCGCCATGTGCCCGCGCTCAGGGATCATCGCGCCGACATTCTCGGCCGCGCGATGTTGTGCCGGCGCACTACCGTATTCCCGGTCGAGTGCGTGATCCGCGGCTATATCTCCGGCTCGGCCTGGAAGGAATATGCGGCGTCCGGCACGCTGGCCGGCGAGAAGCTGAAGGCGGGTCTGGTCGAAAGCGAGAAGCTGGAACCTTCGATCTTCAGCCCGGCGACCAAGGCCGAGACCGGCCATGACGAGAACATCACGATCGCGCGGGTGCGCGAGGTGCTGGGCAGCGACGTCGCGGCGACGCTGGAGAGCATGGCGCGCACGGTCTACACCTTTGGCGAGAAGACCGCGCGAAGCCAGGGCATCATCATCGCCGACACCAAGTTCGAATTCGGCCGCGACAAGGATGGCAACATCATCTTGATCGACGAGGTCATGACGCCGGATTCTTCGCGGTTCTGGGCGGTCGATGTCTACAAGCCGGGTAAGGGCCAGCCGAGCTTCGACAAGCAGCCGCTGCGCGACTATCTCGACGCCGAGCGCAACGCCGGCCGCTGGAACGGCGACGCCCCCCCGCCGCCTTTGCCGGCCAGCGTGGTCGATGCGACGAGCAAGCGTTATCTCGAAGCGTATCGGCGTGTGACCGGGCATGAGCTGAAGATCTAATCCGTCATTGCGAGGAGCGAAGCGACGAAGCAATCCAGTCTTTCTTCCTGCGGCAAGATGGATTGCTTCGCTAGGCTCGCAATGACGGAGTAGTGGGACGGTGAATCCCTCTCACCTCACCTGAACACAAACCTTTTGTCGCTGCGCCGTCGCTTCTGCAGTCTCCGTCAATACGGAGGCGGCGATGCGACAATTGACCTATGTCGGCGGCAGCACCATCGAATGGTGGGACGTGCCGGCGCCGAAACTGCAGAACGACCGTGACGCGCTGGTGCAGCCGCTCGCGGTGACGCGCTGCGATCTCGATCTCACCATCGTCGGCGGCAAATCCGGATTGCCCGGGCCTTTCGCGCTCGGCCACGAGACCGCAGGCCGCGTCATGGACGTCGGCGATGCCGTGAAGAATTTCGCGCCCGGCGATCTCGTGATCGTGCCGTTCCAGATCAGTTGCGGTGAATGCGAGCGTTGCAGGCGCGGGCATACCAATGCCTGCACCGCCGTGCCGTTCCGTTCGTCCTACGGCCTGAAGCCGGTATGCGGCGTCGAATATGGCGGCGCGTTATCCGACCTGCTGCGCGTGCCGTTCGCCGATCACATGCTGGTTCGGCAGCCGGCGGGCCACGCGCTGTCGCAGACCGCTGCTCTCGCCGACGGTGCGACCGATGCGTTCAGCGCCGTCGCGCACTGGCTGCGACTGCGGCCTGGCGCTGAAGTTCTTGTCATCGGCGGCTTCGGGCAGTCGCTCAGCATGTTTTCAGTGCAAGCCGCGCTGGGCTGCGGTGCACGCCGCGTGGTCTATGTCGACGATGACGCCAAACGCCTGGCAAAAGCAAAGTCGCTCGGCGCCGAGGTGCATGAAGCGCCAAAGGGTCTCGTTATGGACCCGATCGGGCTGTTTCCGATCGTGGTCGACGCGGCCGCCACCGACGCCAGCATCGTGCTGGCGATCCGTTCGACCGACGCCAATGGCGCCTGCCAACGCATGTACGGCGACTTCAAGGAGATCACGCCGGTGCCGCTGCGGCACATGTACGGCGTCGGCGTCACGCTGAGGGTAAGCCGCGTCAACGTGCGCGCCGAAATGCCCGCCTGTGTCGGCCATGTCTTATCCGGACATTTCCATCCCGAGCATGTCATCACCCGGAAAATTCCCTTCGAGGACGCCCATGAAGCGATCGGCGATCCTACCATCCGGGTTGCCTTCGTTCGCGATGGCATCGACTGAAATCTAACGCTAGGCTCCGGCCGGAAAAGCAAACGGAGGACGCCTGACATGACCGAACCCGACGCCGTGCTGGTCGAACGCGACGGCCCCGTGACCATCGTTTCCATCAACCGTCCGCATTGCCGCAACGCCGTCGACGGCGCCACCGCACGGAAACTGTACGATACGTTCCTCGCCTTCGATGCCGATGAAACAGCGTCGGTCGCGGTGTTCACCGGCACCGGCGGCTATTTCTGCGCCGGCGCCGATCTGAAGGCAGTCGCTGCTGGCGATCCCAACAAGAAGCGCGAGATCGGCGGCCACAACTCGATCGCGCCGATGGGACCGAGCCGGTTGCGGCTGTCGAAGCCGGTGATCGCGGCGATCGAAGGTTTTGCGGTGGCCGGCGGCATGGAGCTGGCGCTGTGGGCCGACATGCGCGTCGTCGCCGCGGACGCGACCTTCGGCGTGTTCTGCCGCCGCTTCGGCGTGCCGCTGATCGATCTCGGCACCATTCGTCTGCCGCGGCTGATCGGACACTCGCAGGCGATGGATCTGATCTTGACCGGGCGCCCGGTCGGCGGACCCGAAGCGTTGCGGATGGGGCTTGCCAATCGGCTGGTGCCGAAGGACGAGACGCGCGCTCAGGCAATTGCGCTCGCCAACGACATCGCGCGCTTCCCGCAGACCTGCATGCGCGCCGACCGGCTGTCGGCGCTGCGGCAATGGGACCTCGCCGAAGAAGACGCCATCGCCAACGAAATGCGCGGCGGCCTCGAGGTAATCGCTTCGGGCGAGACATTATCCGGTGCAACCCGCTTTGCCTCGGGGATCGGCAGGCATGGCGCGTTCGGCGGTGGCGGAGACTTGCCGTCGCGATAACCGGCGTGCTCTGATGGTTGCCTCAATGAGATGGTGACCACTATGGCTGCAAACGAGCTGAAAACGTTTTCGACCCGCGATTTTCGCCTGCAGAGCGGCACGGTGCTGCCGGAGGTGACGATTTCCTACCGGACGCTGGGCACGCTGGCGCCCGACCGTAGCAATGCCGTGCTGATCACGCATGGCAACACCTCGGGCCCGCAAATGATCGATCCCGGCGGTTCGACCGGCGAAGGGAGCTGGAACGAAATCGTCGGTCCCGGCAAGGCCGTCGACACCAACCGCTTCTTCGCGATCTGTCCGAACATGCTTGGGTCGTCGTACGGCTCGACCAACGGCGCCAGCATCGATCCCGCCACGAACACGCCCTATGGGCCGCGTTTTCCCGATATCACCGTCAGCGACATCGTCGGCACCCAGCGCTTGTTGATAGACCAACTCGGGATCACCAAACTGTTCGCGATCGTCGGCCCGTCCTATGGCGGCTTCCAGGCGTTCCAATGGGCGGTGAATTACCCGGACATGATGCGCGGCATCGCGCCTGTCGTAACGTCTCCGCTGGTGCTGCGGGAGCGTTCCGAGGGCAACGTGGCGCGGCTGATCGCGACCTTGTCGAAGGATCCGAACTGGAACGGCGGCGACTATTACGACCGCGGCGGCGTAGTCGACACCATGGCCGAGATACGCATAGCGACGCTGAAGACCTATGGCATCGAGGACCGGCTGAAGAAAACGCTGTCCGATCCCGTCGCGATCGAAGCCGCGATCCGCGACGAGGCGACGCGCTGGGCCAAAGGGTTCGACGCCAATTCGCTGATCATCCTGGCGAAAGCGCTGCGTGGCTTCGACGTGACGCAGCAGGTCGGCAAGATCAAGGCCAGGGTGCTGTTCGTGCTGTCACGAACGGATAAACTGTTCCCGCCCGAGATCGCGCCAGCCGTGATGCAGGGGTTGAAGGCGGCCGGTGTCGATGCGGACTATTTCCTGCTCGACAGCGAGTTCGGTCACTCTGCGTCGGGTCTCGACGCGCAAAAGTGGGCACCGAGGTTGCGCCGGTTCATGGATAATTTGGCGTAACCAACCTCGCCCCGCTTGCGGGGAGAGGTCGGATCGCCTCGGCGATGCGAAGCATCGTCCGGTGCGATCCGGGTGAGGGGGTACCGCACTATCAATCAGCCGCAGAATTCGCGGAAGCAGCCCCTCACCCCAACCCTCTCCCCGCGAAGAGCGGGGCGAGGGAGAAGTAGCCTACACCCCTGCCATCATCACGTATTTGATCTCGACATATTCTTCCATGCCGTGATGCGAGCCTTCGCGGCCGAGGCCTGAACTCCTTGACGCCGCCGAAGGGCGCGACTTCGGTGGTGATCAGGCCGGTGTTGACGCCGACCATGCCTGACTCCAGCGCTTCGGCGACGCGCCAGACGCGGCCGAGATCGCGGGAGTAGAAATACGACGCCAGGCCGAACGGCGAGTTGTTGCACAGCGCAATCACCTCGGCCTCGTCCTTGAAGCGGAACACCGGCGCCAGCGGGCCGAAAGTTTCCTCATGCGCGACCAGCGCATTCGGGCTGACGTTGGAAAGCACCGTCGGCTCGAAGAAGCTGCCGCCGAGCGCATGACGCTTGCCGCCGGTGACGATCTTGGCGCCGCCCTTGACGGCGTCGGCGATGTGCTTCTCGACCTTGTCGATCGCTTCCATGTTGATCAGCGGGCCCTGGGTCACGCCGGCTTCGGTGCCGTCGCCGATTTTCATCGCAGCGACTTTCGCCGCGAGTTTTTCGACGAACTGATCGTAGATCTTGTCCTGGGCGTAGAGGCGGTTGGCGCAGACGCAGGTCTGGCCCATGTTGCGGTATTTCGAGACCATGGCGCCTTCGACGGCAGCATCGACGTCTGCGTCATCGAACACCACGAATGGCGCGTTGCCGCCGAGTTCGAGGCCGAGTTTTTTCACGCCGACGGCCGCCTGCTGATACAGGATCTTGCCGACTTCGGTCGAGCCGGTGAAGCCGACGAAGCGCACAGCGGGATGTTCGCACAAGACCTTGCCGATCGCCGACGAATTGCCGGTGAGGATATTGAACACGCCCTTGGGCACGCCGGCCTTTTCGGCGAGCACGACCAGCGCCAGCGCGGTCAGCGGGGTTTCATTGGCCGGCTTGAGCACCACGGTGCAGCCTGCCGCAAGCGCCGGCGAAACTTTTCGGGTGATCATCGAGCACGGAAAATTCCACGGCGTGATCGCGCCGCAGACGCCGATCGGCTGCTTGATCGCAAGCAGCCGCGCATCGGCGCGCTGGGTCGGAATGGTTTCGCCGTAAACGCGCCGCGCCTCTTCCGCGAAAAACTCGACATAGGCGCCGCCGATATCGACCTCGCCGAGCGCTTCCGCCAGCGGCTTGCCCTGCTCGGAGGTCAGGATCAGCGCCAGATCCTCGCGATTGGCGATGATCAGATCGAACCACTTGCGCAAAATGTTGGAGCGCTGCTTGGCGGTAAGCTTTGCCCAGGCCGGAAACGCGCGCTCGGCGGCTTCCACCGCCTGCGTGGCCTCGGCGGTGCTCATGACCGGGATTTTCGCCAGTTCCACGCCGTTGACCGGGTTGGTCACGGCTTTCGCCGACGTGCCGACCCAGGCGCCGTCGATATAGCACTGCTCGCGCAGCAGCGACGGATCCTTCAGGCGATCGTGCAGCGAGGGGGCGGAGATGTTCGAAGCGCGTGCGGCGACGGGCGGGTTCATGGCGTACTCCTCGGATTTTCTTGTCGGATTTCTTGGGGGTGTTGTCCCGAGTATAGGCCGAAACCGGACGCAATGCATCGGCCGCAAAAGCGCGGCTGCATCAAGCAATATCGGGGGCTAACAATAAAACGCTTTATTTTGACGCGTTTTCTTCACGCGGACCGGCAGCCACTTCGCTCGAAAACGCTATGTTCAGGCCGCGCCGCTCATATAGGTTTCGCGGCGGCCAATCATGCGTTCCGCGGCGGCCTTGGCATCGGCCTTCGACGAGGTCGCGCAGGTCCGGTATTCGAGATCGGGCATTTTGGAAGGCTCGCGGCGGCTGAACCAGGATTTGGAACCGACCGGCAACTGCGCCAGCGCCTGGGCGACGTTGTCGACCGCCTCAAAGGAATGCAGCGCGCCGGTGGCGGCAATACGGACTTCGAACAGGCCGGGCGTGATCGGCGCCTCGATGTTTTCGCCACGTCCGGGGCGGGGATATCGCTTCCATTCACTCCAGGTCGAAATCATCGCGGCACCTCGCAACTGCGAAAAATACAATCATTTTCATCAAAACATTCAGGCCAGCCGACTATTTTCGCTGGAATCTGAGTGTCTTACTGCAAAAAATCGATCACGGAAATAATTCCGAAAACAACGTTACCGTGGATGCCCCGGACGGTCACCCGGGAATGCGGTCCATCCACCGGACATTGTGGCGAACTGTTGCAGTTTTGTGTCCCTGTTGTGCCCCAGATCCACGCCCCGCGCTCATCACGAGATCGCGACATCGTAGACGCGGTTTTGTCTGTTGTTGCGGGATCGGCCCGCCGGGAGGAAGATCGCGCCGCTCTACAAAAATAAATCGGGAGGTGACCCATGCAAAGCAAAGCCCAGATCGATCAGATTCTGCGTCAAAAGTGCGAGGCCAAGGAAATTCCCGGCGTGGTCGCGATCGCGGCGACCGGCAATGAAGTGATCTACCAGGGCGCGTTCGGCAAACGCGACCTGTCGAAGGATGATGCCAAAGAAAATGCAATGACCGCCGACAGCGTGTTCTGGATCGCCTCGATGACCAAGGCCGTCACGACAGCGGCGGGCATGCAGCTCGTCGAGCAGGGAAAACTCTCGCTCGATGAACCGATCGGCAAGGTGCTGCCGGATCTCGCTTCGCCGCAGGTGCTCGAAGGTTTTGACGCCAACGGCCAGCCGAAACTGCGCGCCGCCAAAAAGCCGATCACGCTGCGGCACCTGATGACCCACACCGCCGGCTTCGCCTACGACATGTGGAACGGCGACATGGTGCAGTATCTGGAGAAAACCGGCACCCCCGGGATCACCACCTGCCAGAACGCAGCGTTGAAGACGCCGCTGATGACCGACCCCGGCACACGCTGGGAATACGGCACCAACATCGATTTCGTCGGCAAGGCGGTGGAAGCCGTGAGCGGCAAGCGGCTCGATGCGTACTTGCGCGACCATATGTTCGCACCGCTCGGCATGAACGACACCGGATTCAAGATCAGCGACTCCATGCGCAAGCGACTGGTCGGCATGCATGCGCGCGGCGAGGATGGACAACTGGCGGCGATCCCGTTCGAACTCGAACAGGCGCCCGAGTTTCACATGGGTGGCGGCGGCCTCTACGGTACTGCCGCGGACTACATCAAGTTCACCCAGATGATCCTCAACAAGGGCCGCGGCAACGGCAACCAGTTGCTGAAGCCCGAGACCGTGGCGGCGATGGGCCAGAACCACATCGGCGATCTCAGCATGGGCAAGATGACGACGTCGATCGGCTGGGCTACCAACGACGTCGATCTCTATCCTGATATCGTCAAGAAATGGGGGCTCAGCTTCCTGATCAACACGGCCAAGACGCTGGAAGGCCGCAGCGCCGGTAGCCTCGCCTGGGCCGGCCTCGCCAACACCTATTTCTGGATCGACCCGGCGCGCAACGTCAGTGGCGTGATCCTGATGCAGCTGTTGCCGTTCGCCGACCACAAATGCCTGGAGGCCTTTGCGGGCTTTGAGCGCGGCGTCTATGCCGGGCTCGATGCGGCGCAAAAAGCGGCGTAAGCAGTTTTTTTCCTGTTCGACCGTGATCGGTCTCATAGTTTCCTCCCCCATTGTGGGGGAGGATCAGGGCGGCGGTGGCCGCGAGACCGGTATCTGCGGCTTACCCCTCTCCCCAGCCCTCCCCCGCAAGGCGGGAGGGAGCGCGGCGGAGATTGCGGCGCGAATCTCATCTTCCTTCCCCAACGTGGAGTTCCCGACGTGACCAACATCCTCGACAGCTATGTCTGCGGCGTCGCCGATGCGCCGCTGCTGGGCGAAACCATCGGGCGTGCGCTCGATCAGGCCGCCATCAAATGGCGCGACCGCGAGGCGCTGGTTTCGCCGAGCCATGGCGTGCGCTGGACGTGGAGAGAATTCGCCGAGCGCGTCGATGCGCTGGCGGAAGGCTTTCTCGCGCTTGGCCTCGAACAGGGCGCACGGATCGGGGTCTGGTCGCTGAACCGGCCGGAATGGACGCTGACGCAATTTGCTGCGGCCAAAGCCGGGCTCATTCTTGTCACCATCAACCCGGCCTATCGCCTGACCGAACTCGAATTCGCACTCGCCAAGGTCGGCTGCGTCGCGCTCGTGACCGCGACTGCATTCAAGACCTCCGACTATATCGCGATGCTGAACACGCTGCTGCCGGAGCTGGCGAAATCAACGCCCGGCGAATTGCAGTCGGCGCGGCTGCCGCATTTACGCGCGGTGATCCAGATCGGCGGGCCGAAATCTCCGGGCACCATCGCGTTCGAAGACGTGACCCGGATGGGCGGCGCAAGACATCGCGAGCAGCTCGCCGTGCTGGCGAAGACGCTGCAGTTCGACGATGCGGTGAACATCCAGTTCACCAGTGGCACCACGGGATCGCCGAAGGGCGTGACGCTGACGCATCACAACATCCTCAACAACGGCTATTTTGTCGGCCGCGCGATGCGCCTGACCGAGCAGGATCGCATCTGCATTCCGGTGCCGCTGTATCACTGCTTCGGCATGGTGATGGGCAACCTCGCCTCCGTCACCCTCGGCTCGACCATGGTCTATCCCGGCGAGGGTTTTGATCCACTGGCGACGCTGCAGACCATCGAGGCCGAAAAATGCACGACGGTTTACGGCGTGCCGACCATGTTCATCGCCGAACTCGATCATCCCCAATTCGCGCGCTTTAACCTGAAATCGCTGCGCACCGGCATCATGGCCGGCGCGCCCTGCCCGGTCGAGGTGATGAAACGCGTCAACACCGAGATGAACATGGGTGAAGTGACGATCGCCTATGGCATGACCGAAACTTCGCCGGTCAGTTTCCAGAGCGCCACCGACGATCCGCTGGAACGCCGCGTCTCCACGGTCGGGCGCATCCTGCCGCATGTCGAGGTCAAGGTCGTCGACCTCGAGGGCCGCGTGGTGCCGCGCGGCGAGCGCGGCGAACTCTGCACCCGCGGCTACAGCGTCATGCTCGGCTACTGGGACGAGACCGAGAAGACCGCCGACGTACTCGATGCCAAGGGCTGGATGCACACCGGCGACATCGCCGTCATCGACGCGGAAGGCTATTGCAACATCGTCGGCCGCATCAAGGACCTCGTGATTCGCGGCGGCGAGAACCTCTATCCGCGCGAGATCGAGGAATTCCTCTATCGCCATCCCAAAATCCAGGACGTGCAGATCTTTGGCGTCGCCGACGATCGCTACGGCGAAGAGCTCTGCGCCTGGATCCGCACGCGATCGGGCGAAACGCTGACGTCAGACGAAGTCCGCGCCTTCTGTCACGGACAGATCGCGCACAACAAGATTCCCCGCTACGTCGAATTCGTCGACGAATTTCCGATGACGGTTACCGGCAAGATCCAGAAATTCGTGATGCGCGACGCGGTCGAGGCGCGGCTTGGGCTGAAGGCGGCGAAGACGGCGTGAGACGCAAATCCAGAAGCCGTCATGCCCGGCCTAGTGCTGGGCATGATGTTTAAGTTGCGCATCAGGAAGAACGATATGGGTGGCCGGGTCAAGCCCGGCCATGACGCGTTGAAAGACGGTCACTTTATCCCCGCGTCGCTCTGCGCGAATTTTTGCCAGAGCGTGCGCACGTCCTGATGGTAACCGGCATCCACGGCTTCGGCAAAAGACCGTCGGTCCAGGATCGCGTCCAGCAAGCGAGCAAAGGCCGTCCCATCCGTCTCCCGGAGATAGCTCACAAACATTCCGGCCTGCCGGTAGGCCATCACGGCCGGATACCAGAAGGGTTCTGTCTTTGCCGGTGCTTTGTCAAACTGGATGCCACCAAAGTTTTTCAAGCCGCCAGCGTCGTCGATCGTTATCTGCTCGCCGCGCTGAATGGCCGCCCTTGCTTCCCGTTCGCTGACCAGTTCGGCGCCGCCGCCGCCCGACACCATCACCGCCAGGCCTTCGTTAAACCAGCTCGGCACGTGAAGAACGCCGTTCATGCCGATCCAGCCCTGAAGATGGGCATGCGAGAGTTCGTGCGTCAGAATCGCGGGGAGCCGGCGCCGTTGGTACGAGAGCAGCAGCTTGGGCGAAAGGTTGACCCGGCCAAAGAACGTGACGCCTACGGGAACGGTGGACCCCAGTCCATTGGCCGCAGCAAAGGCTTCTGGCGTCACATACGCGCCCACGGTCACTGGATGGGCGAAAGGTCGCCCCTGCACAGCCTCGACCCGCGCGAGGGCGGCCGGTAGCAGTGCGGCGATGTCACGCGCATAGTCTTCGGCGCCCGGCTCAAAATGAACCCGGCTGTTCTCGGCGAGTGACGGCAGGCGATCCGGCACGTTCCACAGACCCCAAGCCATGTGGCGCACCAGCGGCAATGCCGCGGCCGTGCCCGCGGCCACTGTGGCCAGTGCCAGCGGTACTCCGACGACGATCCAGACGATGCGGCGACGCATGGTGGATATGCTCCGGCAGTTTCGTGAGATGCGGCGCGTCGATTGCTAGTCGTTCTCGCCTTCATCGCTTGCCGGTTTGATGCGAATGCCGCGTCGCGCCAGCGCCTCGCGCAGCAGGATCTCGATTTCGGCGTTGACGCTGCGCAGGTCTGCCACGGCGCAGCGCTTGACCGCCTCGAGAATTGCTTTCTCAGCCCGGAGCGGAAAGGGAATGCGTTCCGGACCGGGCGGCCGACCTCGTTGCGCCATGGTCGGTCACGAGTACAAGGTGCCGGTATTGATCACGGGGCTGACCTCCCTGTCACCGACCAGGACAACGAGCAGATTGGAGATCATGGCGGCCTTGCGTTCCGGATCGAGGGCGTCGGCGAGTTTCTTTCGGTCGAGCTCGTTGAGCGCGTCTTCCACGATGCTCACCGCGCCCCTGACGATCATGCGCCGGGCGGCGACCACCGCACTGGCCGCCTGCTTCCGCAGCATCGCGCTGGCGATTTCCGAGGCGTAAGCGAGGTGGGAGATTCGTGCTTCAAGCACCGTGACGCCGATCGGCTCCATGCGCGCGCGTAGTTGCTGCAGCAGGGCTTCGATGACCGCATCGCCACCGTCACGCAAACTGACCGCCGATACCGGCGCATGATCACCCGCCGGGCGTTCGCCCAGCCGCTCGGCTTCATCGGTCTCGACCAAATCGTACGGATGCACGCTCACCATCCGCCGCAGCGCAGTTTCACTTTGCGACTTCACATAGCTGGCGTAGGAGGCGACCTCCAGAAGCGCCTTTGCGGCATCTTCCACGCGCCAGACGATGACCGCGCCGATATCAATCGGATTGCCGACGGCATCGTTGACCTTGAGCGGGCCACTCTCCAGCGTCTCGAGACGGCGCGAGACCTTGTTCTTGGAATTGAACGGATTGACCCACCAGAAGCCCGGCCGATGCTCGGTGCCGACGTAGCTTCCGAACAGCAGGCAGACAAGAACTCTCGTTGGGCTGAAGCACGACGAAACCCGTGAGGACGCCGGCGATAACGAGGGGAGCCCCAATGATGGCCGGCGACAGCGCCCGCCAGACCGGAATGAGAGACACTTCGTGTGGGTCGAACAGGATGTAAGTAAGACAGCAAAGAAACGCGGTCGCGGCCACGCCGATCGCAAGCATCACATAGCCGTTGACGACGTGGAGTTGCTTGTCGGCGAACGCGCTGCGATCTGGCGGCGTTGAGATGATCGTGGTGGATGACATAACGGCCTCCGTTCACAATTCTCGATATATTTATGATATCATAAAATTGGCCACGGTCAAGCCGCCTCGCGCGCGCCCTGAGAAAAGGGCCGCCAATCAATGCGATAAGTGCCGCCGAGATGGCCTGCGCAACCGCGCGGGTGGCGGCGTAACAAGAGCGCATTACAGACAGGTACCGGCCCCTGCGCTTCCGCACGGCACCTTCTTGGAAAGCTGCTGAACTTTTTGCTTGGCGTTCGCCTGGGCGAGGCTGTCGAAGACGTTCTTTGGCGGCAGCTCGGTGGCGCGGCGATAATCCGCCGTTGCTCTCTGGATCTCGTTTTGCGTCTCATAGACCTTGGCCCGCGCGAGATGATTTTCGATCGTCTCCAGCTTGTCGATGGCCTCGTTGAGGTCCTTCAGCGCCTTGGAATATTCGTGCAGGGCCGACCAGACGCTGCCGCGCAAGGTCAGCGCCGGGGAATCATCGGGGTGTGCGGCGAGGATGAAATTCAAATCCGGCATGGCGCCATTGGCATCGCCCTTCGCCAGATAGGTGCGCGCGCGGAGCAGCCGAGCCATCGAATCGTCGCCGGTCTTTCCGATCGTCTGATTGAGCGCGACCAGCGCCCGATCGAACTGGCCCGACATCATCATGGCCAGGCCGCGCCCGATCAGGGCCGCCTGGTTGTTTGGATCCCGCTCCAGCACGCTGTTGAGATCCGGCAATCCTTCCGCCGTGTTTCCCTTCATCAGCAGAACGAGGCCTCGCGCGGCCCTCGCCCGGTCGTCCTGCCGGTTCAGCGTCAGCGCCTGGTCGAAATCGGCCAACGCCTTGTCGGTCTGGCTCATCGCCAGGTAGGTTGCCCCGCGTTCGACGAATGCACCGCCACTGGTCGGCGTGAGCGCGATGGCGCGATTAAGATCAGAGATCGATTCCGGGTATTTTTTCAGCAGCCGATTGATCACGCCACGGCTGAAATAGGCGGTGGGGCTGTTCGGATTGATCGCCAGCGCACGCCCGATATCGGCAAAGCCCTGTTCGGTCTGACCCGCGGCGGCGACGTTCAGCCCGCGCAAGGCCAGCAATTCGGCGTCGGCCGGACGAAGTTTGATCAATGCGTCGATGTCGGCACGAGCTTCGGCAAATTTGAGCAGCTTGGAATTCGCCGCGAGGCGAAGCCGCAACGCGGCTTCGTCGGCGGGATTGGCGACGAGAGCCTGATTCAACACCGCGATCGCATCGACGAACTTGGCCTGGGCGAATAATTGCCGGGCTTGCTCGATCAGCGGTTTGGCGGCGGACGCTGCCGGCGCGATCGGCTGGGCAACCGGCGCCGCCGCGGTTGCCGCGGCCGGCGCTGGCGGCTTGTCAGCAGGCTTGTCGCTCGCCTTCGCCAATTCCGTTTGCATCGCCAGCGCCGACTGCCGGGCCTGCTGCGCCGCCTGATTGCCCGGCGCGATCGCGAGGACCTTGTCGTAGTCGCCGATGGCGCGGGCGTAATCGCCCTTGGACGTGTAAAGCTGGGCACGCGCGAAAAAGGGACCGATGTCGCCGCGCTGCGCCTGGACAATGGCGCGCGACATATCCTCGATGGCGTGATCGAGGTCGCCCTTGCGGCGATAGGTCTGACCGCGCCAGAAAAATGCATTGGGAACATTGGCGTTGATCGCGATCGCCGCGTTCAGGTCCGTAAACGCCTTGTCGAGCTCGCCCGTCTCCGAATAGGCGCGGCCGCGCGTCACGAGCGCCGGCGCGAAATCCTGGCGAACGGCAATGGCTTCGCTGAGGTCGCTGATCGCCTCCGGGTATTTCCGCAGCTGCACGCGAAGACTGCCGCGCGACACCAAGGCGCCGGGATTTTTGGGCTCAATTTCCAGCGCATGATCGAAATCGGCCTGCGCAAGATCGAGCTTGTTGGTTCGCTGGTAAACATAGCCCCGCGCCAGCAGCGCCGGGACGGACTTTTGATCCAACTGCAACGCAGCGTCGGCGTCGGCCAATGCGGGATCCAGTTTTCCGGTGTTCAGATAGGAACGGGATCGGCCGAGATAGGCTTTTAGCCTGACGTCCGCCGGCCGTGCCGCATCGTTGATAATGGCCGCGCATGCGGCCTCAACCGGCACAGGCGCGCTGCAATCCGCCAGACCATCGGCGCGCGCCGGGGAAAGCGACAGCCACAACAGAGGCGCCACAACCGCCGTCAGGCGCCATGCGCTGCCGGCGATCTTCATTTTTCCGGGTGAAGACAGAGCCAACCCCTATTTCAAAACAGCGCGAAAGCCTCTGCAAAAAATATCCGGGCAGCAACCAAATGGCAATCCAGAGTTGCCTTCACATGCGCGTCACCCGAGACATGTTGCAGACCGATTGCCATCAATCCGACAACACTGGAACAGCGAATGCTCTTGGTTTTGAGGCGTTTTCTTTACGCGAACCGGCGTCCACTTCGCTCGAAAACGCTCCAATCAACGACGACGGGAGCCAGCGCGCAGCAAACGCGGGCCGATCGCCCTAAACCGGCAGGCCCGCCTGCTTCGCCAGTTCCTTCAGCGAGACCTGCGGCCGTGCGCCGATGTGCTGGATCACTTCGGCGGCAGCGAGTGCGCCGAGCCGTCCGGCGTTTTCATAACCGGCGTTGCGCACGAGGCCGAACAGGAATCCGGCGGCGAACAGGTCGCCGGCGCCGGTGGTGTCGACGAGCTTGTCGATCGACGTCGCCGGCACCGCGACCACGCCGTCCTTCGAGGCCACGACACAGCCCTTTTCGCTGCGGGTGACGACGCCGAGTTTGGTGTCGGCGCGCAACTGCTTCAGCGCGGTGTCGAAATCCGAGGTCTGGTACAGCGAGTGCAGTTCGGCTTCGTTGGCGAACACCAGATCGACCGTGCCCTTGCGCATCAAATCGAGAAATTCGTCGCGGTAGCGATCGACGCAGAACGAATCCGACAGGGTCAGCGCCACCTGGCGTCCGGCGCCGTGGGCGATTCCCGCCGCCTTGACGAAGGCATCCTTGGCGCTCTTGGGATCCCAGAGATAGCCTTCGAGATAGACGATCTGCGACGCCGCGACCTGCGCGGCGTCGATATCGTCAGGCGTCAGTTCCTGCGCCGCGCCGAGATAGGTGTTCATGGTGCGCTCGCCGTCCCCGGTGACCAGGATGTAGGAGCAGCCGGTGGCGGGACCGCCGGACGCGGCCTTGGTCTCGAATACGACACCGGCGGCGCGGATGTCGTGGGTGTAAAGACCGCCGATCTGGTCGGCCTTGACCTTGCCGACATAGGCCGCACGGGCGCCGAGGCTGGCGACGCCGACAATGGTGTTGGCGGCCGACCCGCCGGACATTTCCGTGGCCGGACCCATATCCTTGTAGATGGCGGCGGCGCGCGCCTCGTCGATCAGCGCCATGCCGCCCTTGGTCATGCCGTGGCGGCCGAGAAAGCCCTCGTCGGTCTGCACCAGCACGTCGAAAATCGCATTGCCGATCCCGAGAACGTCATATTTTGCGTCAGTCATCATCCGTCCTGTTTACGGCAATTTCCGAAAGGCGCGGACTATCACGATCAGCCCCGCGCCAGCAAGGGAAGCGGCTGCTATAGAAAGCTGATGATCCGCTCCTTCCTCACGGTATCGACGGGAACGATGGCCTCGCGGCTGCTCGGATTCATCCGCGATGCCGCCATCGCTTCGCTGCTGGGCGCAGGTCCGGTCGCGGATGCGTTCCTGGCCGCGTTTCAACTGGTCAATGTCGCGAGACGGCTGCTGACCGAGGGCGGGCTGAACGCAGCTTTGGTGCCGGCCTGGCTGAGGGTCCGCGACACCGGCGGCACGGAGGCGGCCGCGGCGTTCGCTGGCCGCGTGCTCGGCACCATCACGGCCGGCTTGATCGTCGCGACCGCGTTGCTCGCGCTTCTGATGCCGCTGGTCATGACCGTGCTGGCGCCGGGGTTCTCCGGCCACGACACGCTGCAACTGGCTGTCGACAATGCCCGGCTGATGTTACCGTATCTTGCCTTCGCAGCTCCGGTGACCGTGCTGATGGCGCTGTTGAACGCGCAAGGCCGTTTTGCGTTGACGGCGTTCTCACCACTGTTGTTCAACATCGCGCTGATATCGGTGATGGCGGTGATGCCGCTGATCGCACGGGATGCGGTCCAGACCGCGCAAATCATTGCCGTGACCGTCGGCATCGCCGGGCTGCTGCAACTTTCCATGCTGGTGCTACGCCGCGGCGACACCATCGCCACGCCGCTACGCGTCTCGTTCGATCCGGAAATCCGCGGCTTTCTCGCCAAGGCCGTTCCGGGGATGATCGCCTCCAGCACGCCGCAGCTATTGATGGTTGCCGGCGTCATCATCGCATCGGCCTCGCCGTCGGCTGTGTCCTGGCTCTATTTCGCCAATCGCCTGATCGAACTGCCGCTCGGCATTGTCGGCGTCGCCATGGGGACGGTGCTGATTCCGGAAATGACGCGCGCTTTGCGCAATGAAGACCATGCCGCGATCTCCTACGCGGAATCGCGCGGCCTCGAACTCGCCGCCGGATTGGCGCTGCCGGCGACACTCGGCTTGATCGTGCTGGGCGAGCCGATCGTGCGGCTGTTGTTCGAGCACGGCGCTTTCACCGCGGCAGACAGCATCGCAACCGCGCAGGCACTGACGTGGCTCGCGCTCGCTTTGCCGGCGCATGTGCTGGTCAAGGCGCTGTCGCCGGCGTTCTTTGCGCGCGAGGACACGCTGACGCCGCTATTGGCGACGTTAAAGGGCGTGGCGTTCGCGCTGGTGCTGGCGGTCGTGTTCGGCCACATCTGGGGTGCAAGCGGCATCGCGGCCGCCATCGCGCTGGGCGCATGGAGCACCGCGCTCACTCTGATTCGCAGGGGCGCCGAAACATTCGGGTTTTCAATCGACGCGGCGGCGCGCCGGAGGTTGCCGCGCATGGTGGCGGCAGCGCTGGCCATGGGCGTGCTGCTATGGCTTGCCGTGCGGGCGCTCGATCCGGCGCTCATGCAGAGCTCGCATGGGCTCTTCATGGTCCTGCCGATCCTGATTGTCGCAGGGATAGCAATCTACGGCCTGTTTCTGCGACTTTTCGGCGTCACCGGCTGGCGCGAAGGCGTTAACGCCATCCGGCAAAACAGGCCCTCCGGCTTGCGCGAATAGGCCTTAAGTGGCAAACGACGCGCCACAACGGCATTTCCTTGGGAAGCTACCATGGCCATGGTTGAACGGGTTTTTTCGGGCGTCCAGCCGACGGGCAATCTGCATCTCGGCAATTACCTCGGCGCGATCGTCAATTTCGTCAAACTGCAGCAGACGCATAATTGCATCTACTGCGTCGTCGACATGCACGCGATCACGCAAGGTCTCGACGTCTGGGGCGGCCCGGCCGAACTCGCACGCAACACCCGCGAAGTGACTGCGGCTTTCATTGCCTCCGGCATCGATCCGAAGAAGCACATCGTCTTCAACCAGAGCCAGGTCTCCGGCCATGCCGAGCTGGCGTGGATCTTCAACTGCGTCGCGCGGATGGGCTGGCTCAACCGCATGACCCAGTTCAAGGACAAGGCCGGCAAGGATCGTGAGGCAGCGTCGGTCGGACTGTACGACTATCCGGTGCTGATGGCCGCCGACATTCTGGTCTATCGCGCCACCCATGTTCCGGTTGGCGAGGACCAGAAGCAGCACCTCGAACTGTCCCGCGACATCGCGCAAAAATTCAACAACGATTTCGGCGAACTCGATCCGCAACAACGGCCACAATGACGGCGTGTTCTTTCCGCTGCCGGAGCCCGTGATCACCGGGCCCGCGACGCGGGTGATGAGTTTGCGCGACGGCACCAAGAAGATGTCGAAGTCGGATGCGTCGGACAATTCGCGCATCAACCTCACCGACGACGCCGACACCATTGCGCAAAAAATCCGCAAGGCGAAGACCGATCCGGAACCGTTGCCGTCAGAAGAAAAAGGCCTGGAACCCCGCCCCGAGGCCGACAACCTCGTCGGCATCTATGCGGCGCTGTCCGGACGCAGCAAGGCCGATGTGCTGCGTGAGTATGGCGGCGGACAGTTCTCCGGCTTCAAGAACGCGCTGGTGGAACTTTGCGTCGAAAAACTCGCGCCTATAGCTTCGGAAATGAAACGGCTGGTCGCCGATCCCGGCCATGTCGATTCCATCCTGATCGACGGCGCCGCGCGCGCCGAGGCGATCGCCGCGGAAACCATGAACGCGACCAAGGACATCGTCGGTTTCGTCCGCAAGCGCTGAGCCTTGCCGTCGCGGCACGTGAACGGCGCCGCGATCGCAAAATTGCGACGCTGGCTTGTCGAAAGCGGCTTCGTCGTGGCAGCATGCGTCGGTTTGGCGCAGCACCGGGATATGCATGACCACCCAGCGACGAAGCTACGAGACGGGTCACAAGCCAAAATGCCTTGTTATTGTTGACGACACCGCGGAATGGGACCGCGCGGTCTATTACGCCAGCCGGTGGGCCATCCGGGTCGGCGGCGGAGTGGTGATGCTGCGCGTCATCGAGATCGAGGACCAGAACCAGCAGTGGCTGGGGGTCGCCGACATCATGCGCGCCGAGGCCGAGGAAGCCGCCAATGAAGCGCTCGACCGCGCTTCCGGCCGCGCCAACGGCATCGCCGCGATCACGCCGGAGCGGGTGATTCGCGAAGGCGATCCGACCGAGCAGATCCTCGACGTGATCGACAAGGACGTCGATATCGTGATGCTGGTGCTGGCGGCCAACCCGGGCGCCGAAGGCCCCGGCCCGCTGGTCGCCCAGATGGCCGAGGCCGCCGGTTCGTTCCCGATCCCCGTCACCATCGTCTCCGGCGGTCTGAGCGACGCCGATATCGACGCGCTGTCCTAGTCGATCCCGGCGAACGCCGGGATCCATACGCCGTGCCGTCTCTGGTTAACGACAGGGCTAGCAAGCCACCGAAAACAGCCAGATTCTACCGGGATTATGGGTCCCCGCGTCCGCGGGGACGACAGCATAGGGGCTATTCGCCCCTTGATCGTGCACCGGTCGTCGCCATCTGCTAGAGCGTAACCCACGCGCCGGCCTTGAACCGGCGACGCCGGAGAAAGCCAATGTTCATTCAGACCGAAGCCACGCCCAATCCCGCCACCCTGAAATTCATTCCGGGCCGCACCGTGCTCGACACCGGCACGATGGAATTCGCCAACCGTGAAGCAGCCTCCCGTTCGCCGCTCGCCGAACGGCTGTTCGCCGTGTCGGGCGTTACCGGCGTGTTTTACGGTTCCGATTTCGTGACCGTGACCAAGGACGACAGCGACTGGCAGCACCTGAAGCCCGCGATCCTCGGCGCCATCATGGAGCACTACATGTCCGGCGCGCCGCTGCTCGCGGACGGGAGTGCCGGCAATGACGAGGCGCTCGACGAGGAAGACGAATTCTTCGACGAGGCCGACGCCGAGACGGTCGAGACCATCAAGGACCTGATCGAGACCCGGGTGCGCCCCGCGGTCGCCAATGACGGCGGCGACATCACCTTCCGCGGCTTCAAGGACGGGATCGTCTATCTCAACATGAAGGGCTCCTGCGCCGGCTGCCCGTCATCGACGGCGACGTTGCAGCACGGCATCCAGAACCTCTTGAAGCATTTCGTGCCGGACGTGGTTGAAGTCCGGCCGATGTAGTTCGGCCGCTCTCCACGCCATCGTCGTCCCGGCGCACGCCGGTACCCATAACCGCTGATGTCAGCGGTTATGGGATGTAGCCCCGGCGTATTGCACCATCAGCATTGGTGGTTATCGGTCCCGGCCCAAGGCCGGGACGACAGGACTACGCCGCCTGGCCGATGCTGGCCGCTTCCGCCGCCGCGCGCTGCATGCCGCTCGACATTTCGCTGGTGACGGTACTCTGCTCTTCGACCGCTGCGGCTGTCGACGTCACATACTCGCTGACGTCCTGGATAGCCTTCTTGATCGAGTTCAGGGCTTCGACGACATCCCCGGAAATGCCGTTCAGATTACCGATTTCCTGCTCGATCTTGTCGGTGGCCTGCTTGGCCTGGTTGGCGAGGTTCTTCACCTCGGCAGCCACCACCGCAAAACCGCGACCGGCCTCGCCGGCACGCGCCAATTCGATGGTGGCGTTGAGCGCCAGCAGATTGATCTGGCCGGTGATATCGCCGATCAGCTGCACGATGCTGCTCATCGATTCCGCCGCTTCGGCGAGACGATGCGCCTGCTGATCCGCGGCCTCGACCCGGCCCACCGCGGTCTGCGCCGTTTCCCGCGATTTGGACATGGCTTCGGAGATTTCACGGACCGAGGCGTTCAATTCCTCGGCGCCCGCCGCGACCGAACTCCATCATGCCCCGCACCTTCTCGCTGCGCATCCGCGCCTGCACCTGGGCCGTGGTGTCGGTGGCATACTTAACCACCTTGTATGGTTTGCCATTGAGGTCGCGGATCGGATTGTAGGAGGCCTGAATCCAGATATCTCGACCACCCTTGGCGACGCGCTGATATTCGCCGGACTGGAATTCGCCGCGGTTGAGATTGGCCCAGAACTCACGATAGGCGGCGCTTTCGCGCTCATTGGACGTAACGAACATCGAATGATGCTTGCCCTGGATTTCAGACAGCGAGTAATCGAGTGCGCCGAGAAAATTCGCGTTCGCGACCAGAATCTTGCCGTTCATGTCGAATTCGATCACCGCCTGCGACTTGCCGATCGCCTCGATCTGGCCGGCGAAATTCGCGGTCTTGAGCTTCTGTTCGCTGACATCGCTGGCGAACTTCACCACCTTGAACGGCTTGCCGGCGTCATCGAGGATCGGATTGTAGGACGCCAGGATCCAGATTTCCTTGCCGCCCTTGCCGAACCGCTTGTATTCGGCGGACTGGAATTCGCCGCGATTGAGCTTGGCCCAGAATTCACGGTAGTCGGCGCTTTCCTTTTCGCCGGGCGCGATAAACATCGAATGATGCTTGCCCTGGATTTCCTCGAGCTTGTAGCCCACCGCAGCGAGGAAGTTGTCGTTGGCCGTGATGATGGTGCCGTCGAGATTGAATTCGATCACCGCCTGCGCGCGGGCAATCGCGGCGATCTTTCCGGACTCTTCCATGCTGCGGATTTTCTTCGCCGTGATGTCGGTGGCGAACTTGATCACTTTCTGCGGCTTGTTGGCGCTGTCCAGGATCGGATTGTAGGAAGCTTCGATCCAGACCTCGCGGCCGCCCTTGGCGACACGCTTGTATTCGGCGGCCTGATATTCGCCGCGGTTGAGCCGGGCCCAGAACGCGCCGTATTCGGCGCTGCCACGCTCCTGCGATGTCACGAACATCTGATGATGCTTGCCCTGGATTTCATCGAGCCGGTAATCGAGCGCATCGAGAAAATTCTGGTTGGCGGTGATGATCGTGCCGTCCATGTTGAACTCGATCACGGCCTGCGACTTGCTGATTGCAACAGCCTGGGCCAGCGCATTGCGCGCAGCCAAATCATTTCGCCAGAAAGTCATAAAAAACCCCTTTGTCCGGTGGGAACGAGCGTGGCCTTGCTCGACCGGAAAAATATGTCGTCCGGGGTCACCATTGGCCCCGTGTTTTCCCGGGGACAGCCTCTCACCGGGTAGCTAATTTTTCCTTAATTGCTAGTAATATCAAATACTTAGTGTCCTAGAAGTTGCAGGGTACCGGTGACCATTCAAAAAAGGGGCGCGAGTATTTTTGCGGGGATTTCGCTGTGGTTGAGGCCCGCGATCCGCACGCACCGCTGCGCCCTCAAGGCCTCCGCTACCGCTGATAGGGCGAGCCAATTGGTCCAAAGCCGCACCGCACCGCGGCTACCCCCGCCGTGCGAATGCGCTATAGGTGAGCGCGATGTTGATCCTTGCTATCGATACCGCGCTCGATGCCTGCGCCGCCGCCGTGCTCGACACCTCCGCGAACAAAATTCTCGCGCACGAGTCGCGGGCGATGAAGCGCGGCCATGCCGAAGCGTTGATGCCGCTGATTGCGCGCGTGATGAAAAATTCCGGCATCGCCTTCACGTCGCTCGACCGCGTCGCTGCGACGGCCGGCCCCGGCAGCTTTACCGGATTGCGTGTCGGCCTCTCCGCCGCGCGCGGCATTGCGCTCGCCGCAAAAAAGCCGGTGGTCGGACTGACGACGCTGACGGCTTATGCCGCGCCTGTCGTCAGCGAGAATGGCGAGCATCCGATCATCGCCGCGATCGATGCGCGGCATGACCATGTCTATTTCCAGGTGGTGAGCGGCGATGGCAGTTCGCTGATCAAGCCGAAGATAGCGCCGATCGCGGAGGCGCTCGAAGCATCCAGGTTCGACACGCCGCATCTGGTCGGCAACGCCGCGAAAATTCTCGCCGACCGCTGGCCGAAAGACGCAGCCCCGCCGTTCAAGGTCGAACCGCTGCCGGCGCCCGACATCGGCTGGGTGGCATGGCTGGGTGCCGCCGTAAGCCCCGAGAACTCGCCGGCGCGGCCTTATTATCTGCGCGCGCCCGACGCCAAGCCGCCAAAGGATCCGCTGCTCGGCTCCGCACCGCCGGTACCGTGATGGCAGGTCTTTTCGGATCCTGGTTCTTGGGATGGCGCAGCGGCGGCATCGCCGTCGTCGAACCGGCCCGCCCGCGTGACGCCGCGCGCCTGGCGCAACTGCATGGCGCCTCGTTTCATCGCGGCTGGGGCGAAGGCGAATTCGAGGTCATGCTGGCCGAGCGCAACACGCTGGTGAATCGGCTGCGACAGGGGCGTCAGGTCATCGGATTCGCGGTGTCGCGCATGGCGGCCGATGAAGCCGAAATATTGTCGGTTGCGATCGATGTGAGCCAGCGCGGCCGCGGCCTGTCACGCAATCTGCTGATGACACATTTGGGCCACCTCGCCGGCCGCGGGGTCCGTACGGTATTTCTCGAAGTCGAGGAAAATAACGCGCCGGCGCGTCGATTGTACGAATGGGCGGGATTCGGCGTCGTTGGACGCCGGGAGCGCTATTATCAGCAGCCCGGCGGGGAGCAATTGAATGCGCTTCTGATGCGGCGCGACTTGTCGTAATATGCTCCCGGTGGCAAAACACCCCCGACCTGCCGTCCCAAGGCCCTGAGATCATGCCCGCACTGAAATCCCCGCCTGCGCACAAGAATACCGGCATTGAGTCGCGCTGCGCCGCCACCGGCATGCGCATGACCGAGCAGCGCCGCGTCATCGCGCGCGTGCTGGCGGACTCGGTCGATCATCCCGACGTCGAGGAGCTCTACCGCCGCTGTGTCGCGGTCGACGACAAGATCTCGATCTCGACCGTGTACCGCACCGTCAAGCTGTTCGAGGACGCCGGAATCATCGAGCGCCACGATTTCCGCGAGGGCCGGGCGCGCTACGAGCAGATGCCCGACAGCCACCATGATCATCTGATCAATCTGCGCGACGGCAAGGTGATCGAATTCACTTCCGAGGAAATCGAGAAGTTGCAGGCCGAGATCGCACGCAAGCTCGGCTACAAGCTGGTCGATCATCGGCTCGAGCTCTATTGCGTTCCGCTCGACGACGACAAGACCTGAGCGCGTAGCCTGATAGCGTTTTCAAGCGAAGTGGGAACCGGTTCGCGTGAAGAAAACGCGTCAAAATAAAATGAACACGAATATCGATCTCATCATCTTCGATTGTGACGGCGTATTGGTCGACAGCGAGGTCATTTCGTGCCGCGCGCATGCGGACGTTCTGACGCGTCACGGCTATCCGATTACATCCGATCAGGTGCTGGCTCGCTTTCTCGGCGTGTCGGATCGCGAAGCGCGTCGAACCATCGAGAATGAGATGGGCCGCAAGCTTCCGGATGATTTCGAAGCGCAGATGAAGCAGGCCGCGCTGCGGCGCTACGACAGCGAACTCGCGGCTATTCCGCATATCGGCGAAACGATCGCGGCGATCGCTTTGCCCAAATGTGTGGCATCGAGCGGTACGCCCGAGAAAATCCGACACGGCCTGACCTGCGCCGGGCTGTACGATCAGCTCGTGCCGCATATTTTCTCGGCGGTGCAAGTCGCGCGCGGCAAGCCGGCGCCCGATTTGTTTCTGTTCGCGGCCGAACAGATGAAGGCCGCGCCGGCGCGATGCCTCGTGATCGAGGACAGCGTTCCCGGCGTCACCGGCGGCTGCGCTGCCGGGATGACCGTGCTGGGATTTTGCGGCGGCAGCCACTGCACGGTTGGTCACGCCGACCTGCTCCGCGCCGCGGGCGCCACCGTGACCTTCGACGATATGCGGGAATTAGCCGGTTTGATCGCGCAAATCGACCAAAAGCCTGACCTGATCGCTGGATTTTCAGCGGTTTAGCCTATATTTGACCCGTCCATAGAGGTCCGCGCCGCATTGGCGCCGTTCCAGCCCCTTACCCAGGTTCCATGAAGCCGCCGCGCAAGCTGCATATCAAGTCCTATGGCTGCCAGATGAACGTCTACGATGCGCAACGCATGGTGGACACGCTGGCGCCCGAAGGCTTTGTCGAGACCGCCAACGCTGACGAAGCGGATCTGGTGATTCTCAACACCTGCCACATCCGCGAAAAAGCTTCCGAAAAAGTCTACTCCGAACTCGGCCGGCTGCGGGTCGCCAAGGACGAGGCCGCGCGCAACGGGCGCGAGATGCGGATCGCGGTCGCGGGCTGCGTGGCGCAGGCGGAAGGCGCGGAGATCATCCGCCGCGCGCCGGCGGTCGACGTCGTGGTCGGACCTCAAAGCTATCATCATCTGCCGCAGCTGCTGGCGCGCGCCAGGGAACAAGGCCGCGCGCTGGAGACGGAATTTCCGGTCGAGGACAAGTTCGGTTTTCTCCCGGCGCCAAAGCCTGCGGCAATCCGCGCGCGCGGCATCTCGTCATTCGTGACGGTGCAGGAAGGCTGCGACAAGTTTTGCACGTTCTGCGTAGTGCCCTATACCCGCGGCGCGGAAGTCTCTCGACCGGTCGCAAAGATCATCGACGACGTGATGCGGCTTGCCGACAACGGCGTGCGCGAGATCACGCTGATCGGACAGAACGTCAACGCCTATCATGGCGAGGGCCCGGACGGGAAAACCTGGCCGCTCGGCAGGCTGCTGCACCGGCTCGCCGAAATCCCCGGCATCGTGCGGCTGCGCTATTCCACCAGCCATCCCCGCGACGTCGATGAAGAGCTGATTACGGCGCATCGCGACCTCGCCGCGCTGATGCCGTTCGTGCATCTGCCGGTACAATCCGGTTCCGATCGGATTCTCGCGGCCATGAACCGCAAGCATACCGCCGATGATTACCGCCGGGTTATCGACCGTTTTCGTGACGCCCGCCAAGATATTGCGTTTTCATCGGATTTTATCGTGGGCTTCCCCGGCGAAAGCGAAGAAGAATTTGCAGCTACCCTCGCGCTTGTCATGCAAATCGGATACGCTGGCGCTTATTCGTTCAAATATTCGCCACGGCCGGGCACGCCGGCGGCGGACATGCAGGAGACGGTGTCAGCGACAGAGATGGACGAGCGATTGGTGCGGCTCCAGGAATTGATCGACAGTCAGCAATCGGCCTTCAACAAGGCCATGATTGGCAGCACCGTCGATGTGCTGTTCGAGCGCGCCGCCCGCAATCCCGGCCAGATCGTCGGCCGCACCGCTTACCTGCAACCCGCGCATGTGTTCGCATCGCCTGACATCATCGGACAGGTGCTGCCGGTCACCATCGACAGCCTCGAACGCTACAGCCTGCTCGGCGAGCTCGCGACGGCTGTTGCGCGGCCTGTTTCACCTCTTCCTCACATGACAACTGGAGCCTGAACCCTTGCCCAAAAGCGCATCGGATTCACCTTCGCTCGCTCCCAGCCGCAAATTTGACCGCGACATGCAAATTCCGCCCGAAACCCAGGTCGTCATCGACTTCGACGATAACCGCGCCGCTTCCGCGCTGGTCGGTCCCTACGGCCAGAATCTCGCGCTGGTCGAACGCCGGCTCGGCGTCGTCGTCGATTCCCGGGGTAACCACATCACCATCGCCGGATCGCGCGACGGCTGCGATGCCGCGCGACGCGTGCTGGAGACGCTGTACGGACAGGCGACGCAGGGACACGACCTGGCGCAGGGCGATGTCGAAGGCGCGATCCGCGCCGTGATCGCGCAGGGCTCACTGTTCGAGTTCGATCCCAAGGCTGCCAAGAACGCTTTCGAGACCATCAATCTGCGCAAGCGCCCGGTGCGGGCGCGCACCGCGGCCCAGGACTCCTATATCCGCGCGCTGAAGCGCAGCGAACTGGTGTTCGGCATCGGCCCCGCCGGCACCGGCAAGACCTGGCTGGCGGTGGCGCATGCCGCCCAATTGTTCGAGCGCAAGGAAGTCGACAAGATCATCCTGTCGCGTCCCGCCGTCGAGGCCGGCGAGCGGCTCGGCTTCCTGCCCGGCGATCTCAGGGAAAAGGTCGATCCCTATCTCCGCCCGATCTACGACGCGCTGTACGACCTGATGGATGCGCGCGTCGTCGAGCGCGCGCTGCAGGGCGGTGAGATCGAAATCGCGCCGCTGGCATTCATGCGCGGCCGCACGCTGACCAATGCCGTCATCATCCTCGACGAGGCGCAGAACACCACGTCGATGCAGATGAAGATGTTTTTGACCCGGCTCGGCGAAAACAGCCGCATGATCATCACCGGCGATCCGACGCAGGTCGACCTGCCGAACGGCCAGACCTCCGGATTGGCCGAGGCCGTCAAGCTGCTCGACGGCGTCGAAGGCATCTCGCAGGTGAAATTCACCGCCGAGGACGTCATCCGCCATGAACTGGTGGCGCGAATCGTCGCGGCCTATGAGGGATTGCCGCAGAAGCCGGCAACCGGCCGATCTTGATCATAAAATCTTTGCCCGGCCTGCCGCAGGCGGGTCCGTACTGCAACCCGAACGCTGGAATGCAAAACCCAAATACGCACATATCTGGAACGCTCGTGTCTTCCGCCCTTCCGCTCACCGAAGTTCTCGTGGTCGCCGATTGCTGGCAGACCGAGCCCGATGCCGAGGCGGTGATCCATCGCGCCATCGAGGCTGCCGCCGAATTCGCCGATGCCGATGTCGGCGAGGCCGAACTCGCGGTCATGCTGACCGACGATTCCGGGATTCGGACGCTGAACAGCAACTGGCGCGGCATCGACAAGCCGACCAACGTGCTGTCGTTTCCGGCGCTGCAGGCGCCCGCAGGCGCGCCATCGGACGCGCCGCGCATGCTCGGCGACATCGCCATCGCCTATCAGACCACACGCAAGGAAGCCGATGACGAACAAAAGCCGTTCGATCATCACCTCAGCCATCTCGCGGTTCACGGCTTCCTGCACCTGATCGGCTACGATCACGAGAATGACGACGACGCCGAAGCGATGGAGAGTCTCGAGACCGAGATTCTCGCGCAACTCGGCATTCCCGATCCGTATGCCGACCGGGAGCGGGTGGACTGACATGCCGGATTCCGACCCGACCCAGGACAACCCGCGCAACACACGCAATTTGCCGGCCGTGGTGCAGGAAGGCGAAGTGCTGCGCCCGACTGCCGATAGCTGGCTGGTGCGGGCCATCCGCACCCTGTTCGGCTGGAAGCCGGGATCGGTCCGCGACGATCTGCAGGTCGTGCTCGACACCTCGACCCCTGACGATGTCGGCTTCTCCGCCATCGAGCGCACCATGCTGCGCAATATTCTCGGCCTGCACGAGCGGCGCATCGCCGACGTCATGGTGCATCGCGCCGACATCGTCGCGGTCAAGCGCGATATCCCGCTCGGCGAATTGATGAGCCTGTTCGAGAGCGCGGCGCATTCGCGCCTCGTGGTCTACAACGAAACCCTCGACGATCCCGAAGGCATCGTTCACATCCGCGACCTTCTGGCATTCATGACCGCGCGGGCGCGGATCGGCGAACCCGGCAAGGCCAAGCGCAAGAAGCCCTATCCCGCCGGTCTCGACCTGCGCGCGGTCGACCTCGCGCTGCCGCTCGCGCAAGCCAACATCATCCGCAAGCTGCTCTACGTGCCGCCGTCGATGCGGGCGATCGACCTGTTGGCGCAGATGCAGGCCTCGCGCATCCATCTGGCGCTGGTGGTGGACGAATATGGCGGCACCGACGGGCTGGTGTCGATCGAGGACATCGTCGAGCAGATCGTCGGCGAGATCGACGACGAGCATGACAGCGACGAGCCGCCGGCGATCGTGAAGCAGGCGGAAGGTTCATTCCTCGCCGATGCCCGCGCCAGCCTCGACGACGCCCGCAAGGTGATTGGCGAGGATTTCGTCACCGGTGAAGCCGGCGAGGAAGTCGCAACGCTCGGCGGCTATCTGGTCTCGCAAGTCGGCCGCCTGCCGGTGCGCGGCGAGGTGATTTCCGGTCCGGGCAATTTCGAGATCGAGGTGCTCGATGCCGATCCGCGCCGGGTCAAGCGGCTGCGCATCGCCATCCGCAAGGAGCGTCCCGCGGCGCGCACCGCGCGCGAAAGCCGCCGCCGCGAGGTAACGCCCGACGCCAACGCGCCGCAGGCACAGGAAAACGCGCCGCAGGCAAACGACAATGCGCCGCCGACATCGGGTGATGGAGCCGGTTCGCAGTGATATCGAGCAGCAAACTCCGCGTCGCCGTTCTTTCGATCATCCTGGCCTGGGGATGGAAGCGCGCAGGCCTGGCGCTGTTCGCGGGCGCGCTGTCGGCGCTGGCGATGGCGCCGTTCAATGCGTGGCCGGTGCTGTTCGTAACCTTTCCGATCGCGGTCTGGCTGATCGACGGGGCGGCCGCCGGAAAATGGCGCGGCGTCCCTGCGGCGGCGATGTCGGGCTTCTGGTTCGGCCTCGGCTATTTCGTGCCCGGACTCTACTGGATCGGCAACGCCTTCCTGGTCGACGCGTCGACCTTCGCCTGGATGATGCCGTTCGCGGTGCTGGGCCTGCCGGCCTATCTCGCGCTGTTCACCGCGGCGGGTTTTGCGCTGGCGCGGCTGTTGTGGACCCGCGATGCTTCGCGCGTGCTGGCCCTGGCAGTCAGCCTGACGATCACGGAATGGCTACGCGGCCATCTGCTGACGGGGTTTCCGTGGAATGCCTTCGGCTACGCGCTGTCGGAGCCGCTGGCGCTGGCGCAGACCGCGTCGCTGATCGGGCTGTGGGGCATGACATTTCTTGGCGTGGCGATCTTCGCCAGCCCGGCGGTGCTGATCGACGGCAGTTCGCGCGGACGCAAGCCGTGGATCGCGCCGGTGGCGGCGCTGGCGCTGCTCGTCGCCATGGGCGTCTACGGCACGGTCCGGCTGTCGCTGCAGCCGACGGTCTTCACCAAGGTCAAGCTGCGCATCATGCAGCCCAATCTGCAGCAGGACGCCAAATTCAACTACGCCGCCAAGGCGGAGGTGATGCAGAAATACCTGACGCTGTCCGACCGCGCGTCCGGGCCGCAGTCTACCGGCGTCAGCGATGCGAAAATCCTGATCTGGCCTGAATCCGCCTTCCCGTTTTTCCTGACGCGCGAAGCGGATGCGATGGCGCAGATCGCCGATCTGCTGCCCAAGGGCACGGTACTGATCACGGGCTCGGTGCGCGCCCCCGACGGACCGCCCGGCGCCCGCATCACCCGGGCCTACAACTCGATATATATCATCGACCATGACGGCAGCGTGCTGTCGGTCTACGACAAGCTGCATCTGGTGCCGTTCGGCGAATATCTGCCGTTCCAGGACTGGATGGAAAAGCTCGGCTTCGTCCAGCTCACCAAGGTGCAGGGCGGATTCATTCCGGGCACGCGCCGCCGGACGATGGAAATACCGGACGCGCCGCGCGCGCTGCCCTTGATCTGCTATGAAGCGATTTTTCCCGGCAGCGTCGCCGCCCGCGACGATCGTCCCGGCTGGATCGTCAACCTGACCAATGACGGCTGGTTTGGAATTTCGACCGGCCCCTATCAGCATCTGCAGCAGGCCCGCCTGCGCGCCATCGAGGAAGGCTTGCCGGTGGTGCGCGCCGCCAACACCGGCATCTCCGCCGTCATCGATTCTTCGGGACGTATTGTCGCACGGCTCGATCTCGGCATCGAAGGTGTACTGGATGCCAGTCTGCCAACCGCTTTGCCGCCAACGGTCTATGTGCAGCTTAGAGATATTCCAATCGCGATTATCGCAGCACTTGCACTGCTGTTGGTCATCCGCCGCCGCGTTGTTAGGCGAACCACCTGAATTTTGCATTTTGCATATTGTTTACTGTTGCCGGTTTGCCGCAACAAACAGGTATGCGCGATTCCACCAGTTGACAGACGGGCCGTGCACTTCGCATTCTGGGTTCCGTAAACCAAGAACAAGAACCAGTCAGCTCAATGCTCAAATCGTCCGCAGTTCAACCCGATCCTCCGAGCAGGATTTGACGGTACCGGCGCCTGAGGCATACTTCCCTTCCATCCTGCCTCATCCCCGGCGCGCAATCCCGAGGAGTGTTGGAGATGTCGACCAAAGCGCCCAATCCTGTTGACAAGTATGTCGGCAGCCGTGTTCGCATGCGCCGCATCATGCTCGGCATGAGCCAGGAAAAACTGGGCGAGGCATTGGGACTCACCTTTCAGCAGGTTCAGAAATACGAAAAGGGCACCAACCGCGTCGGTGCCAGTCGCCTTCAGCAAATTTCAGAAATTCTTCAGGTCCCGGTTTCGTTTTTGTTCGATGGCGGACCGAGCGGCGCGGCGAATACCGACGGTTTTAGCGAAGGCTCCTCGCCGGCCTATGTCTCGGATTTTCTCGCGACGTCCGAAGGCCTGGCGCTGACGCGCGCGTTCACGCGCATCACCGACGCCAAGATGCGCCGCTCGATCGTCGACCTGGTCGAGCAGGTCGCGGCCCGCGAAGGCCCCGACAAGCGCTGATATTCTTCATTATCTGCGGACGGACCAATTGACGCACCCGTCGGGCGCGAGCGCATGACATTGGCGAAATCCCTGACGCCAAGATGCACCAATGACCTCAACCGACAATCCCTTCGATTCCAAAGCGATTCTCGACGGCATCCGCCGCTGGGTCGAGATCGAGACCCCGACCGAAGCGCCCGCACAGGTCAACAAGCTCGCCGACCTCGTCGCCGCCTGCTATCGCGACCTGCCCGCGACCGTCGAGCGGATCGCCGGGCATTCCGGCTGCGGCGACCATCTCGTCGCGCGTTCGTCCTGGGGACAGGATGCGCCGGGAATTCTGGTGCTGAGCCATCTCGACACAGTGCACCCGATGGGATTCATCGAGCGGCTGCCGTTCAGGATCGAGGGCGACAGCGCCTTCGGCCCCGGTATCTACGACATGAAGGGCGGCGCCTATCTCGCCTATCATGCCTTTCGCCAGATTTGTGCGCAGGGCGCACGCTCGCCGCTCGGCGTGACCCAGCTATTCGTCTCCGACGAAGAGATCGGCAGCCCGACGTCGCGGGCGCTGATCGAGCAGGAGGGCCGCAAGGCGAAGTACGTGCTGGTCACCGAACCCGCGCGCGACGGCGGCAAGATTGTCACCGGCCGCAAGGGCGTCGCGCGCTTCGAGGTCTATATCAAGGGCGTGCCGTCGCATGCCGGCACAAGGCCCGAGGATGGCCGCAGCGCGATCCGCGAACTCGGCAACGTCATTCAAACGCTGGAGGCGATGAACGACCTCAAGCGCGGCGTCACTGTCAATGTCGGCGTCGTGCGAGGCGGCACCAAGCCGAACGTGATCGCCGAGGAAGCTTATGCCGAGGTCGACATGCGCGTGCCAACGATTGCCGATTCCGATGAACTGGTGCCAAAAATCCTGAACCTGAAATCACGCACCGAAGGCGTCAGCGTCAAGGTCGTCGGCGAGCTCAATCGTCCGCCCTACGAAAAGGGCAATGCCGGTGCCGCGCTCTACGAGCACGCCAGGACGCTTGCCGCCGAGATCGGCTTCGACCTGATCGATACATTCACCGGCGGCGGCTCCGACGGCAATTTCACCGCGCCGCATACGGCAACGCTCGACGGGCTCGGCGTTGACGGCAAGGGCGCGCATACCCATTACGAGCAGATGTACATTTCGTCGATCGAGCCGCGGGCGCGGCTGTTGCACCGGCTGTACCAGACGCTGCGATGATCACTGATCCAACCGAACCTGGAGATGGCGACGCGCCGCCGCATGACGGCGCGTCTGCACATGCGCACGGCTCGTTCTTCGGCCGCCGCAAGGGCCACAAGCTCCGCATCCACCAGGCCGACCTGATCGACAATCTGCTGCCGCATCTGGCGCTCGATATCGGCAGCCCCGCGCCGGCAGACCTTGCCGAACTGTTCGAGGGCGAGATCGAGGATGTCAGGCTCGAAATCGGCTTCGGCGGCGGCGAACACCTGATCGCAGAAGCGCAGGCGTTTCCGCAGATCGGCTTCATCGGCTGCGAGCCCTATGTCAACGGTATGGCAAAAATCCTGACGCAGATCGAGGCGGGCAACATCCGCAACATCAGGCTTTACGCCGGCGACGCCGCGGAACTGCTGGCCTGGGCGCCGGCACGATCCCTCGCGCGGATCGACCTGATCCATCCCGATCCGTGGCCGAAGAAGCGGCACTGGAAACGACGCTTCGTGCAGGACGACACGGTGGCGGCGATGGCGCGCCTCATCGAGCCGGGCGGCGAGTTTCGCTTCGTCAGCGACATCGATACTTATTGCGCATGGACGCTCGCGCATCTGCTGCGCTCGCCGGATTTTCTCTGGACCGCCGAGCGCGCCGACGACTGGCGCCGGCCTTGGGACGGCTACACCATGACCCGCTATGGCCGAAAGGCCGAGCGTGAGGGGCGCGTTGCCGCGTACTTGCGGTTTCGGCGAGACACCGCCGCGCGGTAGATCCGGATGCCCTGGAGGGGCCAAAACGCAAAATCGCGAAAACAACCCCATGCAAAGGAGAAATGGTACGCGAAAACGGCCCGGCCTCCCGACCTAACCCCTCATCGTGCCTTAGGCCGCCCAGCCCTGCCCGCCACCGTCGACGCGCAGAACCTGGCCTGACACGAAGGCCCCCAGGGGCCCTGCGAACACTTCCACGACTCGGGCAACCTCGTCGACGGTGGCGATGCGGTCCAGCGTCCCGGTCTCGACCATCCGCTTCTCATCGACGGCGCGCGTTCCCATGAAGCGTCCGGTACGGGTGTCCCCCGGCGCGATGCAGTTGACGGTGATGTCATAGGATCGCAGCTGATCGGCGAGACAGCGGGTGTAATGCGTCATGCCTGCCTTGGCGACGGCATAGATCGAGGCATTGGTGCGACCCTTGAACGCGGCAACCGAGCCGATCGTGACAATGCGGCCCTGACGTCGCGCCATCATCCCCTTGGCTACGGCCTGGCAGGTCAGGATCGTCGAGAGCAGGTTGCGATCCAGCACGGCGCGCACGTCTTCTTCGCGAATGCCGACGGCGTCGTTCGGATCCGGCTTGCCGCCTTTGGCCGCAATATCACCACCGGCATTGTGGACGAGAATGTCGATCGGCCCCAACTCTTTCGTCGCGGTCGCGACGACGCGCGCGATATCGTCGCCACGCGTGAGATCGCCGAGGACGCGGATGGTGCGCACGCCATGCGCCGCCGCTACCGCTTCCGCGACCGCCGTCAGCGTCGATCCCTCGCCGTATTCCGCCGGACCGTTCTCGCGCATGCCATGGATCGCGACGTCGGCGCCGAGGCTCGCGAGCCTTTCGGCGAAAGCCCGGCCCAGGCCGCGGCCCGCACCGGTGACCAGTGCGACCTTGCCCTTCAGCGCCCGTGCGTCATCGTGTGATGCCATGATGTTTCCTCTCGAATTTTTTGAATGTCAGTCTGCGGCGAGATCAAGTCCAATCGCGAGTGCCTGTACGAGGCACATCGGCGCAACCAGCGTGCGCAGTGCCGGCTCCGGCATGTCCTGAATTTCGAACACGACCGAGGCGCCCTCGGCGATCGGGCTCAGCAGGCTGTCGGTGATCGAGATCGCAGGTACGTTGCGCGCCACCAGTTCGGGAAACAGCCGCGCCGTATCGGGGTAATAGTTGCGGAAGCTGATCGCGACCAGCGCGTCCGCCGAACTCGCCGGATGGGACTGCTCGCGGATGCTGCCGCCGATGCCATCGAGCAGCACCACGCGCCGACCGAACTTGCGCAGGACATAAGCCAGATGCGTCACGACCGGAAATGAGCCGCCGAGTCCCAGCAGGTAGATGTCGCGCGCGTTCGCCAGGATCTTGATGGCGGCGTCGAGCTGCCGCTCATGGGCCGATTGGCTCAGCGTCACCAGCGCCGACTGCGCCTCCGCGACGAAACGCCCCAGCACCGCCGCGGGTTTGCGGCCGAGGATCGATTTCTCCTCGCTCTTCATCCGCGCCAGCCGCGCCTTGTAGCTCGGGGCGACGCCGGCCACGAGGCGCGTACGAAACACCTGCTGCATCTCGGTGAAGCCGCCGAAGCCGAGCGCATGCGCAAAGCGGACGATGGCCGACGGCGGTACGCCGGATCGTTCGGCTATTTCGGCCACCGTGCCCAGCGCAACGTCCGTCGGGTGATCCAGCACGAATTCGGCGATCTGTTGCAGGCGCCCGGACAGGGCCCGGTGCCGCTGGGCGATCGCGCCGCGCAACTCGTCATAATTCATCGCCGTGCCGACGGTCTTGTTCATGGTCTCAGTCTACCCGATCGCGGCACGTTTCGCCGATTGGTTCAAATATTCCACTTTACATTAACAATAGAACGTTCATTCTACGGACCGCAACAAGAAAACAAACGGTCTGGAGGGAGCGATGAAGAAGCGTGAGATTTCACGGCGCGGCGTTCTAAAGGGCAGCCTGATGGCCAGTGCCCTTGCCGGCACGGCCAGTTTCTTCGGACCCTGGAAAGAGAACCATGTCTGGGCGCAGGGCGCCGCCAAGCCGATCAAGCTCGGGCTGACCTGCGACGCCAGCGGCCAATACGGCAATAGCGGCCAGGACGACCTGCGCGGAATCCTGATGGCGATCGACGAGGTCAATGCCAGGGGTGGCGTGCTCGGCCGCAAGATCACCTGGATCACCGCTGACACCGAGACCACGCCGGCGACCGGCAGTCGCGTCGCCGAGCGCTTCATCACCCGCGAAGACTGCACCATCCTGATCGGCGCGCTGCATTCCGGCGTGGCCAACGCCATTACCCAGGTCGCTGCCAAAAACGGCGTGATCTACCTCAACACCAACTCTTCCGCGCCAAGCGAAGCCGGCGAAAACTGCGCGCGCGTCAAATTCGTGTGGGACGGCAACGGCACCAACTTCTCCAAGGCTTCGGTGAAGAATGCCGTCGACTCGATCGGCAAGAACTGGATGCTGCTGACCAACGACTATGTGTGGGGTCACACCACGTCGGCCGCGACCAAGGCGCAGGTCGAAGGCGCCGGCGGCAAGATCATCGACAATCTGCTGGTGCCGCAGAACACCCGCGACTTCACGGCTTATCTCTTGAAGATCCAGCAGGCAAAGCCGGATGTGGTGGCAACCGCGATCGGCGGCGACGACATCAAGGCGCTGCGCGAGCAGGTCGCCCAGCTCAAGCTCGACGGCAAGCCGGCCTGGATCAACAATCAGCAGGATTGGCCCGATGTCTGGGGCGCGCCCGACAGCCTGTTCGGGGTGTTCGGCACCACCTGGTATCACAAGCTGGCGCTGCCTGGCGTCCCCGAGTTCGTCAAGAAGTGGCAGGCCACCAACAAGGAAGGCTCGATTCCGGTCCCCGGCAACGTCTCCTACAACGGCTACATGTCGACCCGCGAATTGCTGAAGGCGATCGAGCGCGCGGGCTCGACCAACAACGTCAAGATCATCAAGGAACTCGAGAACCTGAAGATTTCGGCGACCGACCGCATGCAGCATTTCGACGCGTACATGGATCCGGTCACCCACCAACTGCAGCAGACCATCTATCTGGCGCGCAAGAACGCCAAGCCGGCCGACACCACCGATCTCTACGAGCTGATCAGCTGGACCGAGCCGAAGGCCGCCGCGGATTCGGATGCGAACGCGAAATGCAAGCTCGTTCCCTACGAGCAGGTGCCGACCGTCAATTCCTGAAGACGGCCGGTTGAGTGAACTTGCAGCGGGCGCGCGGTGCGCCCGCTGTTTTGTAATACCAAGACGAGACGACAACCTTGTTCGATCTTCTTCCCCACCTCCTCAACGGTCTCACGCTCGGCCTGCTGTTCGCGCTGATCGCGCTCGGCTTCATGCTGATCGTGGGTCTGATGGAGCAGATCAATCTGGCGCATGGTTCGCTGTTTGCGCTCGGCGCTTACTTCGCCATGCAGATGATGGGACCGCGCCCGCCGTTTCCGCCCGACATTGCAAAAGCCTGGCTCGCGCTGCCGCTCGGCTGGCGCTATGCCGCGACACTGCTGTTGGCACCCGCGGCCGTCGGCATCGTCGGGATCGCGATCGAATTCTGCATGCGGCGCACCTACGGCAAGGATCCGCTGTACGGCCTTCTGCTCACTTTCGGCGCCGCGATGGTGATCGAGGAGACGATCCGCCTGACCTGGGGCACACGCGACTACGTGTTGCAGGTGCCGCAGCCGATCAATGGCGGGTTCATCATGGCCGACCTGATCTGGTCGACCTATCGTTTTTATGCAGCCGGCATCGCGGTCGCGATCATCGCCCTGGTCTGGCTCCTGATCGAGAAGACGCGGTTCGGCGCTGTCGTCAAGGCCGGCGCCCATGACAGCGAAATCGTGCGCGCGCTCGGGATCAACCTGACGCGGCTGCGACTGCTGGTTTTCGTATTCGGCACCATGCTGGCGGCGATCGCCGGCATCATCGTCGCGCCGATCTGGGGTATTCGTCCGCATATGGGCGTCGATGCCGTGATCCCTGCGTTCCTGGTGATCGTGCTCGGAGGTGTCGGCAGCTTTTGGGGCGCGGTCGTTGCCGGCCTGCTGGTCGGTCTCGCCGTCGGCCTCACCGGCGCCTACGCATCCGAATGGTCGCTGCTGTCGATGTATGTGCTGCTGGTGGCGGTCGTGACCGTCCGCGCACGCGGCCTGTGGGGCAAGAAAAGCGTGCTCGAGGCGTGAAATGAATTCAACTCCATCAAATCAGTCCGACGCAACGCGATTGGTAACTCCTACCATGCTGGTGCTGTGGCTTGTGCTCGCCACCGTGCCGCTGTGGATCGCACGCGCCGGGCTCTATCCCTATCTCGGCATCGAGATCCTGATCTGGTCGTTGTACGCGCTGGCATTCAATCTCGTGCTCGGAACCGCCGGCCTGCCCTCGTTCGGCCATGGCGCCTATTTCGGCATCGGCGCCTACGCCTTCGGCCTCTGCCAGTTCAACGTCGTTGCCAATCTCTGGGTCTGCCTGACGGCAGCCTTCGTCGTGGCCGGTCTCGCCGGCGCCCTCGTCGCGCTGTTCATCTCGCATCGGCGCGGAATCTACTACGCCTTCATGACCATCGCCTTTGGCCAGATCTTCTGGACGCTGGCCATCAAGTCGCACAAGATCACCGGCGGCGAGGACGGGCTGTTGAAGATTGCACGCCTGCCGGCCGATTTCGGCGTCGCTTCGTTCAATCTCGCCGACAACGTCGCGTTCTATTACTTCGTTCTTGTCATGTTCGGGCTCGCCGTCATCGGGCTGTGGCGGCTGGTGCACTCGCCGTATGGCAGGGTAATCGCCGCCATCAAGCAGAGCGAAACCCGCGCGGCGCATCTCGGCTATAATGTCTGGCTCTACAAGGCATCGATCTTCACGCTTTCGGCGGCGGTGTCGGGACTGGCCGGCGGCCTGTTCGCGATGGCGCAACTCGCCGCGTTCCCCGATGTGATGAGCCTGCATCAATCCGGCTACGTCGTGATGATGACGCTGGTTGGCGGCGGCCTCGTCAATTTCTGGGGACCGGTGATCGGTGTGTTCCTGTTCCTGATCGCGCGCGACGTGATCGGCGCGCTGACCAATGCCTGGATGCTGTATTTCGGCCTGCTGTTCATTGCCATCGTGCTGTTCCGGCCCGAGGGCATCGCCGGCGCCATCACGGCGGCATTCCAAAACCGCTCGCTCCGGCGACAGGGAAGTTCGGCGATGCGGCTGTTGTTCGGAGGCGGACGATGGCGCTGATCGACGTCACCGGCGTTCACGTCCGTTTCGGCGACCGCGTCGTGCTTGAGAGCATCGACCTCGCGGTGCCCGAGGGCGAATTCCATGGCCTGATGGGGCCGAACGGCGCCGGCAAGACCACGTTCTTCAACGTGCTCACCGGCCGCGTCAAGCCGAGCCGCGGTTCGATCCGGCTCGGCGGCGAGGACGTCACCGGCCTCAGTTCACACCGTATCGCCGCCAAGGGCATTGCCCGCTCGTTCCAGATCATGACGCTGTTCGACGATTTCAGCGCCCGCGAAAACGTCATGGTCGGCTTGCCCGGTTTTCGCGCCCGCGGTTTCGACATGCGTCATGCGGCCGCCGCCGATCGCGGCTTTGCCGAGAAGGCATCCGAAATTCTCGTCACCGTCGGCTTGGCCGACAAGGGTGACGTTCGCGCCAGGGATCTGTCCTACGGTGACCGCCGCGCGCTCGAAATCGCGGTCGCGCTCGGACAGAGCCCGCGCGTGCTTTGCCTGGATGAACCGACCTCGGGACTAGGTACTGACGGCGTACAGCGGCTGGCGGCGCTGGTGGCGCGACTGAAGGGCAAGCTCACCATCGTCGCCATCGAGCACGACATGGAATTCCTGTTCGCGTTGGCCGACCGCATTTCGGTGATCCACTGGGGCCAGGTGGTCGCGCGCGGCACGCCGCATGAGTTGCAGCAGAACGAGTGGGTCAAACGTTCCAACCTCGGGCGGTTCGCATGATCCTGGAAGTCGAAGGGGTTGACACGTTCTACGGCGAAACCCAGGCGCTGTTCGGCGCATCGCTGGCGGTGGAACGCGGCAAGGTGTTTGCGCTGCTTGGCCCGAACGGCGCCGGCAAGACCACGATGCTGCGCTCGATCCTGGGCCTGACCCGACCAAAGCGCGGCGCGATCCGCTTCGACGGCCGTGACGTCACGCATAGCGCGACCCACGACATCGCGCGCGCCGGAATCGGCTGGGTCCCGGATGACCGGCGACTATGTCCGACGCTCTCCGTCGCACGCAACCTCGACATCGCGCGGAAGCGGACGAAATTCCGAAGCTGGTCCGTCAAGGAGACTTGCGAGATCTTCTCGCCGCTGGAATATCTGATGACCCGCGACTGTGAGAACCTCTCCGGCGGCGAGATGCAGATGGTGGCGATCGCCCGCGCCCTGATCGGATCGCCCGGACTGATCCTGTTCGACGAGCCGAGCCAGGGACTGGCGCCGAAGATCGTCGGCGACGTGCTGGCCACGATCCGCAGACTGCGGGAAGAAGGCGTCGCTTCGCTCGTGGTCGAACAGAACGCGGAAATCGCCTTGTCGGTCGCAGACCATGCCGCCGTCATCGACCGCGGCCGCATCGCCTGGACTGGCGAGGCTGCGGCGCTTCGTGACGACAGTGCACTGCGCCAACGCTTGCTGGGAGTTCACTGATGGCCGTGCCGTTGCTCGCGCTCGATCGCGTCCGCAAGGTTTACACGCGCGGCCACGTCGTGCGCCGTCCGACTTTCACGCTCGAAGCCGATCTCGTGATCGATCAGCCTTCGATCATCGGCGTGGTCGGCCCGAACGGCGCCGGCAAGACCACGCTGTTCGAGATGATGACCGGCTCCAACGCGCCCTCGTCCGGTCACGTCTACGTCGCTGGCACCGACATTCACCGCGTCAAGTATCGCGAGCGCGACCGGCTGGCGATCCATTATCACCAGTCCTACCAGGTGAGGCGATTCCGGAAACTTGTGCCCTCTGCGTTGCTCGAGAAGTCGCCGACCACAGCACCGATGGTGCATCTGTTCGACGAACCGCAGTTCAACCTGCAGGACGGCTACATCGGCTTCATGCTGGATTTCTTCCGCAGGCTGCGGGCCGAGGGACGCCTTGTGGTGTTGTGTCTGCACCCGACCGCCACATGGCATCTGGAAATCCTGGCCGAGATCGCCGAACAGTATCTGCTGGTCGCGGATGGCGGCGTCACGCGGCAGCCGAGCTTTGCGGCGCTGACCGGGCAGGCGCGCTTCCGCAGCTATCTCGGTCCGGACATGACGCGGGCGGCGGAAGCGCTTTGCGCGGTCCGCGCAGCCGGGAATAGTTGAAGCGTCTTTGCAATTTCACCGGCTCGGGCAAAACACACCGGGTCTCTTGCCGGTCGGCTCGCGCCGCGGTGACAACGAATAACAGGGAGAAGTCTTGTGGCATATTCCAACACGCAGCTATTCATCAACGGCAAGTGGCGCCCGGCCCGGTCGGGCAAGGTGCTCGAGGTCGTCAATCCCGCCACGGAAGAGGTGATCGGTACCGTCGCGCATGCAAGCCAGGCCGACCTCGACGAGGCGCTGGAGGCGGCCGCGGCCGGCTTCAAGGTCTGGCGCGCGGTGGCGCCGTTCGACCGCTGCAAGATCATGCGCAAGGCGGCGGCGATCATGCGCGAACGCAACGACGAGATCGGACCCCTGTTGACGCTGGAGCAGGGCAAGACGCTGGCCGAAGCCAAGATGGAAGCCATGGCCGCCGCCGACGTGATCGAATGGTTCGCCGAGGAAGCCAAGCGCTCCTATGGCCGCATCATCCCGGCGCGCGGACCCGGCATCTACCAACTCGCGATCAAGGAGCCAGTCGGCCCGGTTGCGGCCTTCACGCCCTGGAATTTCCCGATCAATCAGGTGGTGCGCAAGATGTCGGCCGCGCTCGCGGCCGGATGCTCGATTATCGTCAAGGCACCGGAAGAGACGCCGGCGTCGCCGGCGCAGCTCATCCGCGCCTTCGCCGATGCCGGCGTGCCCGACGGCGTGATCAACCTTGTCTACGGTGTGCCCGCGGAAATCTCCGAATATCTGATCCCGCATCCGGTGATCCGCAAGATCTCCTTCACCGGTTCGACCTCCATCGGCAAGCAGCTCAACGCGCTCGCCGGGCTGCATATGAAACGCGCCACCATGGAGCTTGGCGGGCACGCGCCGGCCATGGTGTTCAAGGACGCCGACGTGGCAAGCGCTGCGAAGATTTTGGTGGCCGCGAAGTATCGCAACGCCGGCCAGGTCTGTATCTCGCCGACCCGCATGCTGGTGCAGGACGACGTGTTCAAGGAGTTCGTCGACAGGTTTGTCGAGGGCACCAAGGCCGTCAAAGTCGGCAACGGCATGGATGCAAGCTCTACCATGGGTTCGCTGGCCAATCCGCGCCGTGTCACCGCGATCGAGGGTATGGTGCAGGATGCCGTTGCCAAGGGCGCCAAACTCGAGACCGGTGGACATCGTGTCGGCAACAAGGGTTATTTCTTCGAGCCGACCGTGATCAGCGATGTCCCGAAGAACGCGCGCGCCATGAATGAGGAGCCGTTCGGACCGCTCGCGCTGATCTCGCGTTTCTCCAGCCTCGACGAAGTGGTCGAGGAAGCGAACCGTTTGCCCTTCGGTCTCGCGTCCTACGCCTTCACCGGCTCGGCCAAGACCGCGGCAGCGATCGGCTCGCAGGTCGAAGCCGGAATGATGACGATCAACCATTTCGGGCTCGCGCTGCCCGAGGTGCCATTCGGCGGCGTCAAGGATTCCGGTTACGGTTCGGAAGGCGGCACTGAAGCCATGGAAGCTTACTTCAACACCAAGTTCATCTCGCAGACCGGAGTGTGAGCCCCAGGCCTCTCTCAATTGTCATTCCGGGGCGATGCGAAAGCATCGAGCCGGAATGACGACGTCATTACTTCACCGTCTCGCTGTTCCGTGCCTTCCGCGCATCGGTGGCTTCCCACACCATGCGCTTGCCGCGCTCGCGGCCCAGCAGTTCGATTGGATCGCGATTGTCGATGTGACCGAACTGCCCCTTGTAGACGCTGTAGCCGCATAGTTCCTGCAGGCGCCGCGGAAACCGCGTGGCGGTGTCGTGGGGAATGCCAAGCTGCAGGTTTTCCTGCTGTCGCATCCAGCCCCAGCAATAGGCACAGGAAAATGCAAAGCGCCGCTCGTCACTGGTGTTGGCGCCGCCGCCGTGCCAGAGCGCGCTGTCGAACAACATCACGCTGCCTTCAGGCATGGTCGCGGTGACCGCGTCATATTCCCTGCCGTATTCCGGCGAGCGATCCAGTTTGTGGCTGCCCGGCAGGATCCGCGTCGCGCCATTGTCGTCCCGGAAATCCGACAGCGCCCAGATCGCATTGATGGTGATCGGAATGTGCGGACGCGGCAGCGGGATCAACTGAGTGTCTTCGTGGATCGGCTGTGCCTCCTGGCCGGGCCCAAGCACCAGCGAACAGAACGACGACAGCAGGCATTCCCTGTCGAGCACGCGCTCCACGACCGGCAGCACGTTCTCGTGCAGCGGCACTTCCCAGAACAGATCGTCGTAGGTGAGAAGATTATTGATGCGGACGGTCTTGAAGCCTTCGAACGAGGTTTTGGCGGGACCGAGATGATGCTCGCGCTCGATGCGAAGCAGCGCCTGCTTCAGGCCCTCGACCAGTTCACGGCTCGCCGCATTCTCGATGACGGTGAAGCCGTCGTCGCGGATTTTGTCGGCATGGGCCTGAACCTGGACGTCCGTCAGCATGTTTCGCTCCCCGATTTATTCTCGACGCTGTGCCGCGTCTTCCGGAGGCAAGATAGCGTGGTCGTCAGAAGTTGGGGAAGTGCTAATTCCGTCAGGCCGCCGGGCGGGATTTCCAGAAGCCGACGACGCGCTCGGCCGTGGATGGCATCAGGCGCGTGAAATTGACGCGCGCGCTTTCGATGTCGGCCGGCGACGCCACGCGGTTCGGCCCCAGCCGAAGCAGGATCAGGGCACGTACCGTCGCCCATTCGAGGCCGAGCGCCTTGCCGGCGATCAGGATCGGATCGTAGCGGTCGCCCGCAATCAGGCGATCGAGGGTGGTGATCTTCACGCCGGTCATCGCCGCCAGCGCGGCGATCGATTCCTCGTACTTATTTGCCTTGGCAAAGTTGAGCAGCGCGCTTTCGCCGAGTGCGCCGTCGCGATGCAAGGCAAGCACCGTGCGCTGCGCCGGTTCGAAATTGCGGACACCCTCGACCCGCTCGACGGCGCCGGAGATTTCATTCATCGCCCGCTTGATCGCCATCTGCCGGACCGGCTTGACCACCTCGAACAGACGGCGGCGGACCACGTCGATCGAGCCGGACAGCAGATCCTTCAGCTGCTCGGTCGAGAGATCGTCGCGCTGGCCGATCTTGATCGTCAGCACACCGTCCTGCGCGGCGCGCTTGATCAACGTCGAATAGCCGTTCGTGCGAGAACGCCGCGCCCGCATTGCCGGCCGCGCCCCTGACGACGTCGCGGTCGCCGCGGTTGATGATGACGTCGGTGAGATCAGACGACAGCGTCGGCCGTTCCGTCATCGCCAGCAGGTGGCCCTGACCTTTTGCCGAGGCGATTTCGACCAGCATCTGTTCCGATATGACGGGAGATCGCCGCAGCAGCGGCCCGGCAATCGCAATTTCATCTTCATGCGCGAGTTGGCCGACCAGTCCGCGCGGCGCATTGGCCAGCAGCGACAGCCGCTCGGCCAGATCGGCGCGCGTCGCAAGCTCGGTATCGGGGACGAGGCTGGTCAGCACACCGTCGAACAGATCGACGTGATCCGAGCGGAAATTCGCAGCACCCTGCAGGAATAATTCGCTGATCCGCCGTGCGGCGTCAGCGCGGCGCTTCGGGTCGCCGCGCCGGACGATGTCGTCAAGTTCCGGGATCAGCGATGCCGCGCTTGTCATAAATCTACCCAAACCGGCCGCATTGGCTGGTTTTCAGGCAATCTAGGCGGCCGAGATGAAAGAAGGGTTAGGTTTTGAGGCCCGTGAAACGCCGGAAAATCGCCGCTCGACCAGCGCGCAGGCCTTGCCGGATTGCAGGAAAACGGCTATATCCGCCGCAACTTATGGTTCTCATACGATCGCGTTTGAGAGTGGGCCCCACCGGACCCGCTCTTTTTTATTACCTGAACGAGCGCCAGCCCAGAATGGGCGGCAGGCTTCCCGTTCAGGGAACCGGCCGGACACGGCTAGGTCCGACCTAAACTCATGTAAGTAAAGACACTTTTGACCCTTGATATGACCGATCCGACCGCTGGCTCCGTGGATGCCGACCTGCTTGCCGAGCCCCGTCTCGTCGTTGAGCCGGGCGTGGCGGCGCGGGTGTCGGCTGTCGCCGGCCCTGTCCTGACGGGGCTGGGCTACCGGCTGGTCCGGATCAAGATTTCAGCCGAGGCCGGCTGCACGGTCCAGATCATGGCCGAGCGGCCCGACGGCACGATGCAGCTCGAGGATTGCGAGGCGATCTCGCGGGCGCTGTCGCCGGTGCTCGATATCGCCGATCCGATCGAGAAGGCCTACCGGCTCGAGATTTCATCGCCGGGCATCGACCGCCCGCTGGTGCGCCGTTCCGATTTCGAGCGCTACGCCGGTCATCTCGTCAAGGTCGAGATGGCGGTCGCCCATCAGGGCCGCAAGCGCTTCCGTGGCTATCTCGCCGGCGTCGAGGGCGACGCCGTGCGGCTGCATCCCGATGGCGTCCGCACGAGCGAGGATGACGACGTGCTGTTGGTGATGGAAGACATCTCCGATGCACGGCTGGTGCTGACCGACGAGTTGATCGCCGAATCGATGCGGCGCGGCAAGCAGGCCGAGCGCGACCTCAAGCAAAGTCTTGGAATCGCGCCGCCGTCCTCCGCCGCATGCCAAGCGAAGCGATCCGACCAAGAGCAACAAGCCGAAACCGAAACCGCTGAAGAAGCCGCTACCGAAGAATACCAAGAAACACCGTCTCGCCGCGCAAGGTCTGCCCGGGGGCGAATTCGATCCTACTGAAGGAGACTAGGCCATGGCAGTCAGTGCCAACAAACTCGAACTGCTGCAGATCGCGGACGCGGTTGCCCGCGAAAAGTCGATCGACCGCGGCATCGTGATCGCGGCGATGGAAGATGCCATCGCCAAGGCGGCGCGCGCCCGTTACGGCAGCGAGACCGACGTTCACGCCGAGATCGACGCCAAGAAGGGCGAACTGCGACTGTCGCGCCACATGCTGGTGGTCGAACTGGTCGAGAACTCCTCGAACCAGATCTCGCTGGCCGACGCGCAGCGCGCCAATCCGGGCGCCCAGGTCGGCGACACCATCGCCGACACCCTGCCGCCGCTGGAATATGGCCGCATCGCCGCGCAATCCGCCAAGCAGGTGATCGTGCAGAAGGTGCGCGAGGCCGAGCGTGACCGGCAGTATCAGGAATTCAAGGACCGCATCGGCGACATCGTCAACGGCGTCGTCAAGCGCGTCGAATATGGCAGCGTGATCGTCGATCTCGGCCGCGGTGAAGCCATCGTGCGCCGTGACGAGATGCTGCCGCGCGAAGTGTTCCGCAACGGTGACCGCGTACGCGCCTATATCTTCGACGTCCGCCGCGAGACCCGCGGGCCGCAGATTTTCCTGTCCCGCACCCATCCGCAGTTCATGGCAAAACTGTTCGCGCAGGAAGTGCCGGAAATTTATGACGGCATCGTCGAGATCAAGGCGGTGGCCCGCGATCCCGGCTCGCGCGCGAAAATCGGCGTGATTTCCCGGGATTCCTCGGTCGATCCGGTCGGCGCCTGCGTCGGCATGCGCGGTTCGCGCGTGCAGGCGGTGGTCAACGAATTGCAGGGCGAGAAGATCGACATCATTCCGTGGTCGCCCGACATCGCGACCTTTGTCGTCAACGCACTGGCGCCTGCCGAAGTCGCCAAGGTCGTGATCGACGAAGAGCGTGAGCGCATCGAGGTCGTGGTGCCCGACACCAACAACCAGCTCTCGCTGGCGATCGGCCGTCGCGGCCAGAACGTGCGACTGGCCTCGCAGCTCACCGGCTGGGACATCGACATTCTCACCGAGCAGGAAGAATCCGAACGCCGTCAGGCCGATTTCGAGAACTCGACGCGGGTGTTCATGGAAGCGCTGAACGTCGACGAAGTGGTCGGCCAGTTGCTGGCCTCGGAAGGCTTTACCTCGGTGGAAGAACTCGCGCTTGTCGACGTCAAGGAACTGGCCGGCATCGAGGGTTTTGACGAAGAAACCGCCAACGAGCTGCAAAGCCGTGCAAGAGAATATCTCGAACAGCTCGAGACAGAGCTGGAAAACAAGCGGAAGGAACTCGGCGTGGATGACGCTTTGAAGACGGTGCCCGGCGTGACCTCGAAGATGCTGGTCAAGTTCGGCGAGAACGACATCAAGTCGGTCGAGGACCTCGCGGGCTGCGCCACCGACGACCTGGTCGGCTGGACCGAGCGCAAGGAAGGCGGCGAGCCGACCAAGTTCCCGGGCATCCTCGATGCCAACGAGATCTCGCGCGACGATGCCGAACGCATGATCATGCAGGCGCGCGTCATTGCCGGCTGGATCACCGAGGCCGACCTCGCCAAGCAGGCCGAGGCGACCGAGGCCGTTGAAGACGAAACGGCGTAAGGCGGGTGTTCCGCCACGCCACATATCGTTGCTGCGCGCATCCCGTGCGCAGATGACTGGAATGACCGGACAAGCATGCTCGCTTTGGCTGACCCCGATCTCGACAATGGACCGCGGACCGACAGGTCCGCGACCATGCGGATGTGCGCGGTCAGCCGCGAGGTCCGGCCGATCGACGAACTGATCCGGTTCGTCATCGCCCCCACGGGCGAAGTAATCCCCGATTTGAAGCGCAAGCTGCCCGGCCGCGGCCTTTGGGTGTCGGCGTCCCGCCGGACCGTTGCGGAAGCGGTGCGGCGTAACCAATTTAGCAAAGGGTTCAAGCGGCAAGTGCGGGCTGCGGCGACCCTTCCCGCCGATACCGAGGTTTTGCTGGTTCGGAGCTGTACCGAGGCGCTGGCCATGACCGCCAAGGCCGGCCAGGTCGTTTCCGGCTTCAGCAAGGTCGAGGGCGTCCTCGAAAAGGGCCAGGCTGCCGCCCTGATCCATGCTTCGGACGGTGCGGCCGACGGAATCCGCAAATTGGACGCGATCGTCGGGCAGAGAGCCGGAAATAAGGGTGAATCGGGGGATTTCCCGATCGTTACTGTTTTAACTTCCGAACAATTGGATTTGGCACTGGGGCGGTCAAATGTGATACATGCTGCCCTGCTCGCGGGCCCGGCGAGCAAGACGTTCCTGTCGCGCTGCCAGATCCTGGTCCGATACCGGATGGCCGATGACGACAAGACCGCCGACGCGGCCAGAAATTCTGACTAACGCTCCCTAACAAGAGCCTGGACTAACAAGATTTGGTTCCGAAGACTTGATTCAATGACGGTGCGGAGACGCACAACGCAACGAGATTAGGACTGCTGAATGGTTGATACCAAAACGCCTGGCGACAAGACTTCTGAGTGTCAGCAAAACCTTGACGCTCAAGCCTCGCGTCGAGACGGGCACCGTCCGCCAGAGCTTCAGCCATGGCCGGACCAAGCAGGTCGTGGTCGAAAAGCGTGGCAAGCGCCGCGTTGGCGGCGACGCGCCGGCGACCGAAACCCATGCGCCCGAGCCGGTCGCAGCCGCGCCGAAGCCGGCAGCGGCTCCCGCAGCAAAGGCTCCGCTCTCCCGCCCTGCCGCTCCGGCAGCCCCGCGCAGCGGTTCCGGCGTCGTGCTGCGCACCCTGACCGAGGACGAACGTTCCGCCCGCGCCAGCGCGCTGGCCGACGCCAAGGTGCGTGAAGTCGAAGAGCGCCGCATCGCCGAGGAAGAGGCCAAGCGCCGCAGCAGCAAGGAAGGCATCGAGCAGGCCGAACGCGAAGCCGCCGAAGCCCGCCGCAAGGCCGAGGAAGAACGGCACCGGCTCGAAGAAGAAGCCAAGCGCAAGGCCGAAGTCGAGGCCAAGAAGCGTTTTGGCGAGGCCGAAGCCAAGACCGCGGCCGCCTCCCCGGCGACGACGGCTCGCCCCGGCGCAGCCCGTCCGGCCGGCGCCCGTCCCGCGACCACGGCGGCAGTCCCGCCGGCACGTGCGCCCGGCGTCGCGGCCGACGCTTCCGATGAAGATGAAGGTCCGCGCCAGATCCGTCGCGGCCCCGGCGGCGCCATGCGCCCCGTGGTGCCCCCGAAAACCACCCACAAGCCCGGCCCGCAAAAAGATCGCGGCCGCCTGACGCTGGTCACCGCGCTCAATGCCGATGACGTGCGCGAGCGTTCGATCGCCTCGTTCCGCCGCCGCACCCAGCGCCTGAAGGGACACGCGGCGAACGAGCCGAAGGAAAAGCTGATCCGCGAAGTGACGATCCCGGAAGCGATCACGATCCAGGAACTCGCCAACCGCATGACCGAACGCGCGGTCGACGTCATCCGCCTGCTGATGAAGCAGGGCGCGATGCACAAGATCACCGACGTGATCGATGCCGATACCGCGCAGCTGATCGCCGAGGAAATGGGCCACAGCGTCAAGCGCGTCGCCGCGTCCGACGTTGAAGAGGGCCTGTTCGACGTCGTCGAGGATTCCACCGATACCGAACCGCGTTCGCCGGTCGTTACCGTGATGGGCCATGTCGACCACGGCAAGACCTCGCTGCTCGACGCGCTCCGCCACGCCAACGTGGTCTCGGGCGAAGCCGGCGGCATCACCCAGCATATCGGCGCCTATCAGGTGACCTCGCCGGAAAGCGGCAAGAAGATCACCTTCATCGACACGCCCGGCCACGCCGCGTTTACCGCGATGCGCGCGCGCGGCGCCAAGGTCACCGACATCGTGATCCTGGTGGTCGCGGCCGACGACGGCGTCATGCCGCAGACCATCGAAGCGATCAACCACGCCAAGGCGGCGAAGGTTCCGATGATCGTCGCGATCAACAAGATCGACAAGCCCGACGCCAAGCCGGAGCGCGTGCGCACCGAACTGCTGCAGCACGAAGTCCAGGTCGAATCCTTCGGCGGCGACGTCGTCGACGTCGAGGTATCAGCCAAGAACAAGACCAATCTCGACAAGCTGCTCGAAATGATCGCGCTGCAGGCCGAACTGCTCGACCTCAAGACCAATCCGGATCGTCCGGCCGAAGGCACCGTGATCGAAGCCAAGCTCGATCGCGGCCGCGGTCCGGTCGCGACCGTGCTGGTCCAGCGCGGCACGCTGCGTATCGGCGACATCATCGTCGCCGGCGCCGAGATGGGTCGCGTCCGCGCGTTGATTTCCGACCAGGGCGTAACGCTCACCGAGGCCGGACCTTCGGTGCCGGTCGAAGTGCTCGGCTTCAACGGCCCGCCGGAAGCCGGCGATCGTCTCGCCGTGGTCGAGAACGAAGCCCGTGCCCGCCAGGTCACCAGCTATCGCGCCCACCAGAAGCGCGAGAACGCCGCCGCCTCGATTTCCGGCATGCGCGGTTCGCTCGAACAGATGATGTCGCAGCTCAAGACCGCGGGCCGCAAGGAATTCCCGCTGATCGTGAAAGCCGACGTGCAGGGTTCGCTCGAAGCCATTTTGGGTTCGCTGGAAAAGCTCGGCACCGACGAGGTCGCAGCCCGCATCCTGCATGCAGGCGTCGGCGGCATCTCGGAATCCGACGTCACGCTGGCGGAAGGTTTCAACGCCGCGATCATCGGCTTCTCGGTTCGAGCCAACAAGGAAGCCGCGGCCGCTGCCAAGCGCAACGGCATCGAGATCCGCTACTACAACATCATCTACGACCTGGTCGACGACATCAAAAAGGCGATGTCCGGCCTGCTGGCGCCGACGCTGCGCGAAACCATGCTCGGCAACGCCCTGATCCTGGAAGTGTTCAACATTTCCAAGGTCGGCAAGGTGGCCGGCTGCCGCGTCACCGACGGCACCGTGGAACGCGGCGCCAATGTGCGCCTCATTCGCGACAACGTCGTGGTTCACGAAGGCAAGCTGTCGACACTGAAGCGCTTCAAGGACGAAGTGAAGGAAGTGCAGTCCGGACAGGAATGCGGCATGGCGTTCGAGAATTATGGCGACATGCGTGCCGGCGACGTTATCGAGTGTTATCGCGTGGAGACGATCCAGCGCTCCCTGTAAGTCCAAATCTTACAGGCGCTTGGGTCTTATTGACTGAAAATGCGGCGTCATGGCCGGACAAAAGCGCGAAGCGCGTCTTCGCACCAATGTTCCGGCCATCCTCGCTTTACCTGATTTGAACAAGGAATACGGCGAACCGCGCGACAGGCGCGGCGCTTTGATTTTGAGAGACGACCATGCCCCGTCATCACACCAAAAGTTCCGCTCCCGGCGGTTCGCAACGTCAATTGCGCGTCGGCGAGACCGTACGCCATGCCGTCGCCGATATTCTGTCTCAGGGTAACGTGCACGACCCCGATCTCGAAGGCCACATTATTACGGTTCCCGAGGTACGCATGTCGCCCGACCTGAAGCTCGCCACCGTTTACGTCATGCCGCTCGGCGGCCGCGATACCGACGTCGTGCTCAAGGCGCTCGAGCGCAACAAGAAATTCCTGCGCGGCGAGATTGCACACCGCGTTAACCTGAAATTTTCGCCTGATCTTCGTTTCCGCACCGACGAACAATTCGACGAGGCGGAACGGATCGAGAAATTACTGCGAACACCTGCGGTGCAAAGAGACCTCGCACCCGATTCGGACGACGAATAATGACAATGACGATCGCGAACAGCGCGATCGCTTCGGAAAACACCGAAGCGATCGACGCCCAGAAAAATATTTTTTCGAGCGAGACGCGCGGCGATGATCGCCGCGGCAACAACGATCCGCGTCAAGGCAAGCAGCAACGCCAGAACAACCAGCCGCGGCGCGACAAGCGCGACGTCCATGGCTGGGTGATCCTCGACAAGCCGATCGGCATGACCTCGACGCATGCGGTCGCGGTGCTCAAGCGCCTGTTCCAGGCCAAGCGCGCCGGCCACGCCGGCACCCTCGATCCGCTGGCCTCCGGCGGCCTGCCGATTGCGCTGGGAGAAGCCACCAAGACGGTTCCGTTCGTGATGGACGGCCGCAAGCGCTACCGCTTCACGGTGTGCTGGGGCGAGGAACGCGACACCGACGACACCGAAGGCCGGCCGACCCAGACCAGCGATCTCAGGCCCTCCGCGGACGCGATCCGGGCACTTCTTCCGCGCTTCACCGGCCTGATCGAGCAGATCCCGCCGCAATATTCCGCCATCAAGGTGCAGGGCGAACGCGCCTATGACCTGGCGCGGGACGGCGAGACCGTGGAATTGAAGCCCCGGCCGGTCGAGATTCATGAATTAACCCTTGTGGAACACGGCGATAACGGCCAGTCCGTGTTCGAGGCCGAATGCGGAAAAGGTACCTATGTAAGGGCTTTGGCCCGCGATATGGGCCGGATTCTGGGCTGTTTCGGCCATATCTGCGCGCTGCGGCGGACCCTGGTCGGCCCGTTCCGCGAGGCGGACATGATTCCGCTGGAACAGTTGGAGGCTTTATGCAATAGAGCCGCGTCGGGCGAGGGAAGCCTCGCCGACGCGCTTTTGCCCGTTGAGACCGCGCTGGACGACATCCCGGCACTGGCCGTCACACGGGCTGATGCGGCAAGGCTCCACAGGGGCCAGGCCGTTTTGTTGCGCGGACGGGATGCGCCCAATAGTAGCGGCACAGTCTATGTCACGGTGGCAGGCCGGCTTCTGGCCCTCGCCGAAATTGGCAATGGCGAACTCATCCCCAAGCGCGTGTTCAACCTGACCGGACTGACTGCCAGTCCCGGTCGCAACAACGAGAGAGTTTGACGATGTCGATTACCGCCGAACGCAAAGCGGAAGTCATCAAGACGAATGCCAACAAGGCTGGCGACACCGGCTCGCCGGAGGTTCAGGTTGCGATCCTGTCGGAACGCATCAATAACCTCACGGGCCACTTCAAGACCCACGTGAAGGACAATCATTCACGCCGCGGCCTCCTGAAGCTCGTGTCGACGCGCCGTTCCCTTCTCGATTACATCAAGAAGAAGGACGAGGCGCGGTACAAGGCGCTGCTGGAAAAGCACAATATTCGTCGTTGATCGGTTCACGCGCGCAAGGTTTTGCGCGCGTTTTCGCATGATCTTCCGGAAACCGGACTCCGAATTGTTCGGAGACGATCATGCGCTAGACGTCCAGCAGCAATCCGGCAGCTGGGCGGGGCAAGATGCCCGTGACTACCGAGAGGATGGACGCCATCCGAAATATAAAGACCATGGCAGGATCGCCGGACGCTGTTGTCGCAATTGCGATCAGCGTCCCGCAATCTTGCGCATGGTCTTTGTGTTTTGAGGGCACCGTTCGCTCGTGAACCCATGAAAGAAGACCACTATGTTTAATGCTCATTCAGTCGAGATCGACTGGGGTGGACGTCCCCTCAAACTTGAAACCGGAAAGATCGCCCGTCAGGCCGACGGCGCTGTGCTCGCGACCTATGGCGAGACCATCGTGCTCGCCACCGTCGTTGCCGCCAAGCAGCCGCGCGAAGGCGTCGACTTCCTGCCGCTGACCGTCGACTACCAGGAAAAGACCTACGCCGCGGGCCGCATTCCCGGCGGCTATTTCAAGCGCGAGGGCCGTCCGACAGAAAAGGAGACGCTGGTCTCCCGCCTGATCGACCGCCCGATCCGTCCGCTGTTCGTCGACGGCTGGCGTAACGAAACCCAGGTGATCGTCACCGTGCTGTCACACGACATGGAGAACGATCCCGATATCGTCGCACTGGTGGCTGCGTCCGCGGCGCTGACGATTTCCGGCGCCCCGTTCAAGGGCCCGATCGGCGCCGCCCGCGTCGGCTTCGCCAATGACGAATACGTGCTCAACCCGACGCTCGACGAAATGGTCGACACCCAGCTCGACCTGGTCGTCGCCGGTACCGCCGACGCCGTGCTGATGGTGGAATCGGAAGCCAAGGAGCTGAACGAAGACATCATGCTCGGCGCCGTGATGTTCGGCCACCGTCACTTCCAGCCGGTGATCAAGGCGATCATCGAACTGGCCGAGAAGGCCGCCAAGGAGCCGCGCGAAGTCAAGGTCATCGACGACAGCGCGATCGAAAAGGAAATGCTCGGCCTGATCGAGCAGGAGCTGCGCTCGGCCTACGCCATTCCGGTCAAGCAGGACCGCTACGCCGCCGTCGGCAAGTGCAAGGAAAAGGTGATGGCGCACTACTTCCCGGAAGGGCAGGAGTCGCCGCACAACAAGCTGCGCATCGGTGCCGTGTTCAAGGAACTCGAATCCAAGATCGTTCGCTGGAACATCCTCGACACCGGCAAGCGCATCGACGGCCGCGACGCCAAGACCGTGCGCAACATCGTTGCCGAAGTCGGCGTGCTGCCTCGCGCCCACGGCTCGGCGCTGTTCACCCGCGGTGAAACCCAGGCGATGGTCGTGACCACGCTCGGCACCGGCGAGGACGAGCAGTACATCGACGCGCTGTCGGGAACCTACAAAGAGACGTTCCTGCTGCACTACAACTTCCCTCCCTACTCGGTCGGTGAGACCGGACGCCTCGGCGGCACCAAGCGCCGCGAGATCGGCCACGGCAAGCTGGCCTGGCGCGCGATCCATCCGGTCCTGCCGCCGCACCACGAATTCCCCTACACGGTGCGCGTGGTGTCGGAGATCACCGAATCCAACGGATCGTCGTCGATGGCGTCGGTCTGCGGCGCCTCGCTGGCGCTGATGGATGCGGGCGTTCCCCTGAAGCGGCCGACCGCGGGTATCGCGATGGGCCTGATCCTGGAAGGTTCGCGCTTTGCGGTTCTGTCCGACATCCTCGGCGACGAGGATCATCTCGGCGACATGGACTTCAAGGTGGCCGGCACCGACCAGGGCATCACCTCGCTGCAGATGGACATCAAGATCGAGGGCATCACCGAGGAGATCATGAAGGTCGCCCTCGGCCAGGCCAAGGATGGCCGTATCCACATCCTCGGCGAGATGTCGAAGGCGCTGACCAACGCGCGCGCCGAACTCGGCGAATACGCGCCGCGGATCGAGACCTTCAAGATCCCGACCGACAAGATCCGTGAAGTGATCGGCACCGGCGGCAAGGTGATCCGCGAGATCGTCGAGAAGACCGGCGCCAAGGTCAACATCGAGGACGACGGCACGGTCAAGGTCGCCTCCAACGACGGCGAGGCGATGAAGGCCGCGATCAAGTGGATCAAGTCGATCGCCTCCGATCCGGAGATCGGCCAGATCTACGAGGGCACCGTGGTCAAGGTGATGGAGTTCGGCGCGTTCGTGAACTTCTTCGGCGCCAAGGACGGCCTCGTCCACATCAGCCAGCTCGCTTCGGCGCGCGTGCAGAAGACCTCCGACGTCGTCAAGGAAGGCGACAAGGTCAAGGTCAAGCTGCTCGGCTTCGACGATCGCGGCAAGACGCGTCTGTCGATGAAGGTGGTCGATCAGGCCACCGGCGAGGACCTCGAGGCCAAGCAGAAGGCCGAAGACGGCCTCGCCCCGCGCGAAGCCGCCGGCGAGTAAGCTCTCGCACAATCAAGAACAGCGAAGGGCGGCCGAAAGGCCGCCCTTTTTGTTTGGGCCGTGCGACCGCGAGCCGGCGTCCGATTGAAGTTGGAGGAGCCCTCGCGATAGTATCGCGAGGGTTTTCCGCCGTTGAGGATCCATCGATGCCACCGCCCATCATCCGTCCCGCCATGACCGGACGAATATGACGAGGTCGCCCGGGTCTGGATGGACAGCTGGGTATCGACCGGGCTCGAGGACGCCAGCAACTTCCTGCTGGCCAAATTGCGCGCGCGGGTGCCGATGGAGGTCGAGCAGGGCTGGAGCCTCTACGTCGCCGACGACGACGGAAAGCTGGCGGCGATGCTCGCGATCCATCTGCCCAAGCGCTATCTCGACCAGTTGTTCGTCGCCCCGGAATATCAGGGCCGTAGCGTCGGACGCCAGTTGCTGGCGTTCACGCGACAGCATCTGCCGGACGAAATCTTCCTGCGCTGCGTGCGCGAGAATGAAAAGGCCTGGCGCTGGTACGAGCGCGAGGGGTTCGTGTTCGAGCAGGAGCAGGTCGAGCCGATGACCGGATTTGTGATGAAGTATTATCGCTGGAGCAAGGGCGAGTGATCGGGCGTCCGCCAGGCACCTTCGCCTTGCGCGCGACCCCGACACGTTCTAGTTTTTAATTTACCCGACATATCCTGCGCAGCTCCGAGGCCCTCATGCGTCAAGCGTTTTTCGTCGCTGCCATTCTGTCGTGTTTTACTACGTCGCTCTGGGCGCAAACTCCCGGGCCGGGAGCGCCCGCGACAGCAGACAGCAACGCCACCTGCCAAAAAACCAATACCGAAAGCAAAGAATGCTTCAAAGCCACCCCGGACCCGCGGAGAGCGGGCCTTGCCGGATCGGCGTCATTTCAGCGATCGGCGATCGGTTCGTGATACACAAACTCGGCCTCACGGTATTCGGCAATGAAGAAACCGAGGTGCCGATCGGCGCCTGGGGCCTGGATGATCTCGTGGTCGCGCGGATACGCGCAGCAGCCCCAGGCACGACGGTACGGAAAATCGCATATGCCCGAGGCGCCTTCGACCCCTGGTACCATGGTCGTGGCAAAGGGCTTTTTAACAACCCCGGCGAAAACCTGACTGCGGTCGTGCGGCCAGTCGCAGCGAATGTCGGCTGCGACCGTTACATCGTCGTCACGACGTTCAAGGGACAATTGTCCGGGACCAATCAAGCGCTCGACGGCGTCGGATTCTCGACGAATTGGTCCACGGGCAACAAGCGAGGCGCCGTGTTCGCCTTTGTCCAGGTGACCGTCTTTGATGGACAGACCTTTGCCATTCACACGGATCCTTTTGCAACGATCGGGGCAAGGCTGTCGGCGTCCCTTTCAAAGGATGACAATGTTCGCCATCTCGACAATTTCGAACTTCCGAACTCCCCGGATGAAGCAGTCAGCAATCCGGTATTGCGCGACGGCGTGCGCGCGCTGCTGACGGAGAAACTGGACCGGGTGATGCCGACCTATCTCCAGAACTAATCCAGAATTGCGCGATGGAGTCCGCGCCTAACTGACAACAAGCCCTGACAAGACACTCCCGAAAGCTTCTCAAACCCCAACGAGAGAACCGTCGATGATGCAGCTCTACTGGTCGCCCCGCTCCCGCTCGTTTTCCGCGCTGTGGCTGATGGAAGAGACCGGACAGCCCTATGAGCGCGTATTGACCGATATTTCGACCGGCGCGCAGAAGCGCGTCGAATATCTCGCGATCAATCCGATGGGCAAGGTTCCGGCGCTGAAGGACGGCGAGACGGCGTTGGCGGAAGCCGCCGCGATCTGCGCCTATGTCGCCGAGCGTTACCCCGAGGCGAAGCTGGCGCCTCCGCTCGGCGATCCCCTGCGCGCCAGATATCTCTACTGGCTGTTCTTCGGGCCCGGCTGCATCGAGCCGGCGATGGTGCAGATCGCGACCAAGATCGAGATGAACCCGGTCGCCGCCGGCTGGGGCGATGCGCAGCGCGTCATCGACGTGCTCGACAATGCGCTGGAAAAGGGTCCGTGGATTCTCGGCGAGAAATTTTCGGCGGCCGATATCGTGATCGGCTCGGGCCTGAATTTTGCCGTGCGGCTGTTCAAGATGATCCCGTCGCGGCCGTCATTCGACGCCTATATCGCCCGCTGCATGGAGCGCCCGGCGTTCCAGCGCGCGGAAAAGATCGCGGCGGGCTAAGGCGTAACCCTCACGCGTCCATCCGCTTGAACACCAGCGTGGCGTTGGTGCCGCCGAAGCCGAAGGAGTTCGACAGCACGGTGCCGAGCTTGGCGTTGTCGATGCGCTTGCGCACGATCGGCATGTCGGCGAACACCGGATCGAGTTCGGTGATGTTGGCGCTTTCGCAAACGAAGCCGTTGTTCATCATCATCAGCGAATAGATCGCTTCCTGCACGCCGGTGGCGCCGAGCGAATGCCCGGTCAGCGCCTTGGTCGCCGAGATCGGTGGGCACTTGTCGCCGGTCCCGAACACCTTTCGGATCGCCTCGATTTCCGGCGGATCGCCGGCCGGCGTCGAGGTGGCGTGCGGGTTGATGTAGTCGATCGGCGTGTTCACGGTTGCCATCGCCATGCGCATGCAGCGCTCGGCGCCTTCGCCTGAGGGGGCCACCATGTCGTAACCGTCCGACGTCGCGCCGTAGCCGACGATTTCGCCATAGATCTTCGCGCCGCGCGCCTTGGCGTGTTCGAGTTCCTCCAGCACCAGCACCCCGGCGCCGCCGGCAATGACAAAACCGTCGCGGCTGATGTCGTAGGGGCGCGAGGCGGTCGCCGGTGTTGCGTTGTACTTCGAGGACATCGCGCCCATGGCGTCGAACAGCACCGACATCGACCAGTCGAGATCCTCGCAGCCGCCGGCGAAGATGATGTCCTGCTTGCCGATCTGAATGGTCTCGTAGGCATTGCCGATGCAATGGTTCGAGGTGGCGCAGGCCGACGAGATCGAATAATTCACGCCCTTGATCTTGAACCAGGTGGCGAGCGTCGCCGACGCCATCGACGACATCGCCTTCGGCACGGCGAACGGTCCGACCCGCTTCGGTCCCTTGGTGCGGGCGGTATCGGCCGCCTCGATAATGGTGCGGGTCGACGGGCCGCCGGAGCCCATGATGATGCCGGTCCGCACGTTGGAAATATCTGCTGGCTCAAGGCCGGAATCCTGGATCGCCTGTTCCATCGCGACGTGATTCCAGGCCGTGCCTTCGGCGAGGAAACGCATCGCGCGGCGGTCGATGATGTCGGCGGGATTGAGCGTCGGCGCGCCCTGCACCTGGGAGCGGAAACCGAGCTCCGCATATTTTTCGGCACGGGTAATTCCGGACTTCGCCTCGTGCAGGCTCGCCAGCACTTCCTGGGTGTTGTTTCCGATCGATGAGACAATGCCCATCCCCGTGATGACAACCCGTCTCATGATCGCCTCGCCCTACCGTTATGTTCTTCTATGATGATCTGTTGACCGCGCTGCTCAATCGGGAGCGGTGCCCTGCTTGAACAGCCCGACCTTCAGGTCCTTGGCCCGATAGATAATCTCGCCATCCATGGAAAGCCAGCCGTCGGCAACGCCGAGCACCAGCTTTGAGCGCATCACCCGTTTCATGTCGATGTTGTACACAACCTTGCGGGCGTGCGGCAGCACCTGGCCGGAGAACTTCAGTTCACCGAGCCCGAGCGCCCGGCCGCGTCCCTCGCCGCCAACCCACCCCAGATAGAACCCGACCATCTGCCACATCGCGTCGAGGCCGAGACAGCCAGGCATCACCGGATCGTTCTTGAAATGGCAGCCGAAAAACCAGAGGTCCGGCTTCACGTCGAGTTCGGCGCGGATCAGGCCCTTGCCGTACTCACCGTTGGTTTCCGAAATGTCCGTGATGCGGTCGAACATCAGCATCGGCGGCAACGGCAATTGTGCATTGCCCGGGCCGAACATCTCTCCCCGGCCGCATGCCAGCAAATCCTCGTATTCGTAACCGCTGCGCCGCTCCAGCATGTCTGTTCAGCCTCTGGTTAGATATCCCGATCGAGCGCTTTGGAGCGAACCGGATCTGTTTCCGCCACGGGAAAAAGCTTATTTCCCGCAACTTGGCGCTACTTAGGGTGCTATCGGCGATCGCCTGTGCCGAAATCGCATATGTGGTCCGCGCGCTCTGTAACATAGGCCTTGGCGACCGGCAAAGCGCCGGAAAGGGCTAAATCGCCGCGTTCCCGGGCCTTTTGAAGGCGGTTCCGCCTTAACCTTGGGTCCGCTCCAGTTGCGAAAAACTTGCATCTACTGCGTTTCCCCTTATATTGGGCAAGAATATTACCCGAGTTAACGCGTGCGGTGCCCGAAGTGGACATGAACGACCAGGTTTCGACCTCGAACGACGACGCCATTGATCCGGCCGCCCGTGCCGCCGGTCATCAACCGGCGCTGACCGGCTGTCCCTGGCACGACGTCAACGAAATGCTGCAGGCGGCCGGCCTGCGGCCGACCCGCCAGCGCATGGCGCTGGGCTGGCTGCTGTTCGGCAAGGGCGCGCGCCATCTGACCGCGGAAATGCTCTACGAGGAAGCGACCCTGGCCAAGGTCCCGGTATCGCTCGCCACCGTCTACAACACGCTGAACCAGCTCACCGATGCCGGCCTGCTGCGTCAGGTCAGCGTCGACGGCACCAAGACCTATTTCGACACCAATGTGACGGCGCATCACCACTTCTATCTCGAGAACAATCACGAGCTGGTCGACATTCCCGATCCGCATCTGGTGCTGCACGAAGATGCCGGATGTCCCCGAAGGCTACGAGATCGCCCGCGTCGACATGGTCGTGCGGCTGCGCAAGAAGCGCTGAACGCTGTTTGTCGTCCCCGCGAACGCGGGGACCCATAACCACAAATGTCGGTGATTTAGGAAGGCGTCGGCCAGTTGTGCCGAACGCGAGGCCGCGGCGTATGGGTCCCCGCGTTCGCGGGGACGACGACCGCTATTCCACCTTCTCGTCGGCGTAGACGCCCCACAGCCGCTGCTGTTCGATCCAGCCGTCGAAGCCGTTGCCGGCGACGCGGCACCAGCCGGCGGCGCATTTCTTGACCTGGGCGACGACGCCGGCCTGCAGGCGCGCGGCGACCGCGCTGGCGGGATCGGCGCGATCGTAGAGCGTCGCGAGATCGTCCTTGGTCTTCATGGTGACGACGGCGGTGCGGCGGCCCGACAGCAGGGAGTGATAGACCCAGCCCTCGGCGCCTTCGGAATCGCGCACGCGGCGCCAGTTCTCGAATTCGGCGGTGATTTCGACCGGCAGGCCCGAGCGGGTGTAGACCCAGGCGACGTCGTTGTCCTTGGTCGGACCGGCCCTGACATTCACATGATCGGATTTGAGGCTGACATAGCGCGGCACCGGCAGACCGCTGGCTGGTCGCGGCCGAATCCTTGGCCGCAAATCCTGTGCTGACCGACGCGCCCAGCCAGCACCCCGCCAGCACCGCCACCGAACAGAAACGCCCCAACGCCATCAACCCGTCTCCTGCCGAGATATCCCAACTCAAATTCTTTGAGTTGAAACGCCCTGCCAACGCCCGAAAACCCCAAACCCCCGTGCCGCGCTGGTCGCTCCTCGGATTGTGCTTTCCAGAGGTCTTCGGGGGTTCTTGTCTTGGCCCGGCCTTCTGCTAGAGAGGACGGAACGAGAACCAGAACGCCCGAATTCTCCCTCGGAAACCCAAGGGAATCAGGGAACCATGGAACCCAAGGAAACGCCGGGACCGCGCGGCAACCGCAGTGTCGAACAACCGGGTTAATGAGGTCTGAACGGCAAGCGTTAGCGCGCATGCCTCATGAGAGCAGGATATGTCGGTTAAGAAAAAGCCTCTCGTCGTCGTCACGCGCAAGCTGCCGGACTCGATCGAGACCCGGATGCGCGAGCTGTTCGACGCGCGCCTCAATCTCGACGATACGCCGATGACGCCGGAGCAGATCGCCGACGCGGTGCGCACCGCCGACGTGCTGGTGCCGACCGTCACCGACGAGATCACCGAGGAGATGCTCAAGCAGCCCGACTGCAAGCTGCAGCTGATCGCCAATTTCGGCAATGGCGTCGACAATATCGACGTCGACGGCGGCGCATGCGCGCGGCATCACCGTGACCAACACGCCGAAGGTTCTGACCGAAGACACCGCCGACATGACCATGGCGCTGATCCTCGCGGTGCCGCGGCGGCTGATCGAGGGCGCCTCGATCCTGACCGACGGCAAGGACTGGCCGGGCTGGTCGCCGACCTGGATGCTCGGCCATCGCATCGGCGGCAAGCGGCTCGGCATCATCGGCATGGGCCGCATCGGCCAGGCCGTGGCGCGCCGCGCGCGCGCCTTCGGCCTGCAGATCCACTATCACAACCGCCGCCCCGTCGCGCCGCGATCGCCGAAGAACTGGGCGCGACCTATTGGGAAAGCCTCGACCAGATGCTGGCGCGGATGGACATCATCTCGGTGAACTGTCCGCACACGCCGGCGACCTTCCATCTGCTGTCGGCGCGGCGGCTGAAACTGATCCGCAAGGACGCCTATATCGTCAACACCGCGCGCGGCGAGGTGATCGACGAGGACACGCTGATCAAGCTGATCGAAGCCGGCGACATCGGCGGCGCCGGTCTCGACGTGTTCGAACACGAGCCCGCGGTCAATCCGAAACTGGTGCGGCTGGCCAAGGCCGGCAAGGTGACGCTGCTGCCGCATATGGGCTCGGCCACCATCGAAGGCCGCGTCGAGATGGGCGAGAAGGTGATCATCAACATCCGCACCTTCCTCGACAACCACAAGCCGCCGGACCGCGTGCTGCCGAGCATGCTGTAGCGTATCAGCGTGTCGTCCCCGCGAAAGCGGGAATAACCACCGGCCTGGTTGATCGAAGACGGCGTCGCATATCGCACCTTATCGAAATCACGCGGTATGGGTCCCGGCGTTCGCCGGGACGACGAGGATCGCGCGTTAACGACCGCTTTCCTTTCCGTCGCTCCTGCTTCCGCCATTCCGCGACAAAGGCCACGAACGCGGCGAGTGCCGGCGGCGGCTGGCGGCGGCTGGGGTAATACAGAAACGGTCCCGGAAACGGCGCGCACCAGTCGTCGAGCACGCTGACCAGCGCGCCGGATTTGACGTCGTCGCGCACATAGCCCTCGAAGGTCAGCCAGAAGCCGACGCCGTCGAGCGCCGCCCGCCTCGCCACTCCCGGATAGTTCGCGATCAGCCTTGCCGACGGCGCCACCTTGACGACGCGGCCGGCCTTCTCGAACTCCCAATCGCAGGATCATGCCGCGGCCGAACCGGATGCGGATGCCGGACGTGAGCGAGCAGATCCTTCGGATGTTTCGGCCGCCCATGCTGCGCAACATATTCCGGCGACGCCACCACCGCATAGCGCTGCGGCGGACCGAGCGAGACCGCGATCATGTCCTGCGCCAGGTGCTCGCCATAGCGCACGCCGGCGTCGAAGCCGGCGGCGACGATGTCGACGAACGAGCTGTCGCTGGCACGATCTCCAGATCGATCTGCGGATAGGCCCGAGGAACGGCGCGACCATCGGCGCCAGCACCAGATCGATCGCCGGCGGCGGCGCGTTGATGCGCAGGCGGCCGGACGGCACGTCGCGCAGGCCGCGGACCTGATCGAGCGCGGCGCCGACATCGCGACATCGCCGGCCCGACGCGCGGCCAGCAGCAATTCGCCGGCCTCGGTCAGCGCCGACGCTGCGGGTGGTGCGGTTCATCAGGCGGACCCCGAGCCGCTCCTCCAGGTCGCGCAGCCGCTGGCTCAGGCTGGAGACCGAGACGCGCTGCTCCGCGCGGCGCGGCGGAAATTCCGGGTGCGGGCCACGGCCGACGAAAGGCATCGAGATCGCGGAGGTCCACAGTCCATTTCATTGTTCGATATAGTGAACAAGCTATTCAGCATTGTCCAGCTTATCGCTGCAATGCGAAATGCGCCATATCGGCCGCATCATCACGGCGCGGCAACGTCCGCCGCCATTTCGAGGAGAACACGCCATGGACAAACGCAAACTCGGCACGACAGGCCCCGATCGTCTCCGCCCTCGGCCTCGGCTGCATGGGCATGTCGGACTTTTACGGCCCGGCCGACCGCAGCGAGAGCATCGCCACCATCCATGCCGCGCTGGACGCCGGCATCACGCTGCTCGACACCGGCGATTTCTACGGCATGGGCCACAACGAGATGCTGATCCGCGAAGCGCTCGCCGGCCGCAGCCGCGACAATGCTGCAGATCAGCGTCAAGTTCGGCGCGCTGCGCGATCCGGCGGCGGCTGGTCGGGCTATGACAGCCGCCCGGCGGCGGTGAAGAATTTCCTCGCCTACTCGCTGCAGCGGCTCGGCGTCGATCACATCGACATCTACCGGCCGGCGCGGCTCGATCCCAGCGGTGCCGATCGAGGACACCATCGGCGCCATCGCCGACATGGTGAAGGCCGGCTACGTCCGGCATATCGGGCTTTCCGAAGTCGGCTCCGAGACCATCCGCCGCGCCGCATGCGGTGCATCCGATCGCGATCTGCAGATCGAATATTCGCTGATCTCGCGCGGCATCGAGGAGCGACATCCTGCCGACCTGCCGCGAGCTCGGCATCGGCATCACCGCCTATGGCGTGCTGTCGCGCGGGCTGATCAGCGGCCACTGGTCGAAGGATCGCCGCAGGCGCAGGATTTTCGCAGCCATGAGCCCGCGCTTCCAGGGCGAGCAATCTCGACACCAATCTCGCGCTGGTGGAAACGTTGCGCGCGATCGCCGACGATATCGGCGCCTCGCCGGCGCAGGTCGCGATCGCCTGGGTCGCGGCGCAGGGCAACGACATCGTGCCGCTGGTCGGCGCACGTCGCCGCGACCGCCTCACCGAAGCGCTCGGCGCGCTCGAGGTCAAGTTGACGCCGGCGCATCTGGCCGCGCTCGCCAAGGCGTTCCCGCCCGGCGTCGCCGCCGGCGCGCGCTATCCCGACGCGCAGCTCGCGCATCTGGACAGCGAGCGGAAGCTGACGGCGTAGTTCTTTCACGAACGATCGAGTTCGCGGAAAGACCTCCGCCCCGCCCTCGAGAGCGAGCGAAGATCGCTCTCAAGGTTCGGGAGGAAGCCACCGGAGCTCTACCGATGGCGCTCGAGATCGGTGATGTCAGGCGCATCGCCGTTGAGCGGGTTGGCGGGATCGCGCCGATAGCGCAGCGTTTCGAACCGCATCGCGCGCGCATCCACCATCAGCAGCCGTCCGACCAGGCCCTCGCCGAAGCCGACGATTTCGCGGATCGCCTCCAGCGCCATCATCGATCCCAGCACGCCGGCGAGCGCGCCCATCACGCCGGCCTCGGCGCAGGCCGGCACGGTGCCCGGCGGCGGCGCTTCGGGAAACAGGCAGCGGTAGGTCGGATTGAATTCGCCGTCGGCACTTCTGCTCGTGCGCGCGGATCGTGGTCAGCGATCCGTCGAACATGCCGAGCGCTGCCGTGATCAGCGGCTTGCCGGCGAGAAAGCAGGCGTCGGAGACCAGATAGCGGGTCTCGAAATTGTCCGAGCCGTCGAGCACGAGGTCGTAGCCGCCGATCAGCGCCATCGCATTGCCGGCATCGAGCCGCGTCGCGTGCGCCGCGAACGTGACATGCGGATTGAGCGCATAGATGCGCTCCGCCGGCGCTGTCGACCTTGCGCCGGCCGATATCGGGCGTGGTGTGGATGATCTGGCGCTGCAGGTTGGACAGCGACACGACGTCGTCATCGACCACGCCGAGCGTGCCGACGCCGGCGGCGGCCAGATACATCAGCGCCGGCGCGCCGAGACCGCCGGCGCCGATCACCAGCACGGAGGCCTCCTTCAGCGCCGCCTGGCCGGGACCGCCGACCTCGCGCAGCACGATATGGCGGGCGTAGCGTTCGAGTTCGTCGGCACTCAGCATGGTCCGTCTGTTCCCTGGCACGGTTCCCTGAACCGGCACCCGCTGTTGCCGACCAAGCAGATGTGCTTAATTGGCCGGAGGTCAATGATCGCTCCAAGCTCGAGTCCCCGGGACTTGTCATGAGATCGATGCTGACGGCAACATTGATGATCGTGGCCGCTGCGACGGTCTCGACCGTATCCGCGCAGGCGCAGATGACGCCGCCATCGACCGCCGGCGCCAAGCCGAAGCCGGTGACCACCGTTCCGATCCGCCCGGCGCTGCAGACGCCCGGCCGATACCGCCAACGCGATGGCGCAGGCCGAGCGGCTGGCGCTGCAGTCGGACCTCGCCTGGGTCGGCCAGTATAACGGCGCCATCACCGGCGACGTCAGCGAGCGCATGGTCACCGCGATCAAGGAATACCAGAAGGCCCGCGGCGGCAAGCAGACCGGCGTGCTCAATCCGCAGGAGCGCAGCGTGCTCGCCGAGACCGCGCGGCGGCGACAGGACAATGTCGGCTGGAAGATCGTCACCGATGCCGGCACCGGCGCGCGGCTCGGCATCCCGACCAAGCTGGTGCCGCAGCAAACCAGCGACGCCAACGGCGCCAAATGGAGTTCATCGACCGGCACCGATCCAGATCCTGCTGTCGCGGCGCAAGGAAGCCGGCCCGACCACGGCAAAACTCGCCGAGCAGGAAAAGAAGGAGCCGCCGGCCGCAAGGTCGATTACACCGTGGTCAAGCCGGATTTCTTCGTGCTGTCGGGCCTGCAGGGCCTGAAGAAATTCTACGTGCGCGGCACGTTCAAGGGCGACGAGGTCCGCATCCTCACCATCCTCTACGACCAGGCCACCGAAAACACCGTGGAGCCGGTGGTGATCGCGATGTCGAGCGCGTTCAACCCGTTTCCGTCGGCGCGCAGGCCGCGGCCCGCCGCCGCGCAAGACCGTCGAATACGGCACCGGCGTGGTCGTCAGCGACGACGGCGCCATCGTCGCCGACCGCGAGGTCACCGACGGCTGCCTTGCGATCACGATCGGCGGCTTCGGCAATGCCGATCGCGTCGCCGAGGACAAGGAGCATGATCTCGCTCTGCTGCGCATCTATGGCGCGCGCGGACTGAAGCCGCTCGATCTCGGCCGCGCGGCAGCGAAATCCGCCGTCGAGCTGACCGGCATCCTCGATCCGCAGAACCAGGGCGGCGGCGCGGCCGCGAGCAGCGTCAAGGCGCTCGGTCGCGCAGGTCGGCGGCGGTAGCGATCTCGCGCTGTCGCCGCCGCCGGCGCTCGGATTTTCCGGCGCGGCGGCGCTCGACGGCGACGGCAAGTTCGCCGGCATCGCGCTGTTGAAGCCGGTGGTGGTCGCCGGACCGCGCGAATGCCACGCCCGGCGGCGCAGGCGGTGCTGGTGCCGCCGGATACCGTGCGCGACTTTCTCAAGACCAATGGCGTCACCGCGGCCGGCGGATCGTCGGATGCAAAGGCTGCCGTCGGTGCGCGTGATCTGCGTGCGAAAATAGCGCGATACAGGCCTCTCCGTGCACAGGCGCGGAGAGGCTTATCTCGGGATCACGCGGCCTTGATGTTGCTGAGGAAGGTTTCGACCTGACCTCGCATCGTCTCGGACTGCCTCGACAATTCGCTGGACGCCTGCAGCACCTGATGGGCGGCAGCGCCGGTATCGCCGGCGGCCTGCCGAACGCCGGAGACGTTCGACGAGATTTCATCGGTGCCGAGCGCGGCCTGCTGCACGTTGCGCGCGATCTCCTGCGTCGCCGAGCCCTGCTCTTCGACGGCGCTGGCGATCGCGGATGCGATCTCGTTCATCTGGTTGATCGTCGCGCGTGATCCCCTTGATCGCCGTCGACGGCCTCGCTGGACGAGGCCTGGATCGACGAGACCTGGGCGCCGATCTGATCGGTCGCCTTCGCGGTTTGCTCGGCGAGACTCTTGACCTCGGCTGCCACCACGGCAAATCCCCGGCCGGCCTCGCCGGCGCGCGCCGCCTCGATCGTGGCATTGAGCGCGAGAAGGTTGGTCTGGCTGGCGATTTCGCTGATCAGCTTGACGACGTCGCCGATGCTGGCGGCGTCATCGTACAGGCCCTGGACCGTCGTGTTGGTGCGATCGGCCTCCGCCACGGCTTTCTGCGCGATCGCGGCCGATTGCGCCACCTGACGGCTGATCTCGGTGACCGAACTGGCCAGTTCCTCCGACGCCGCCGCAACGGTTTGCACGTTGGTCGAGGCCTCTTCGGTCGCCGCCGCAACCGCGGTCGCCTGGTTGCTGGTTTCTTCGGCGGTCGCCGTCATCGACGATGCCGTCGCCTGCAGTTCGGTCGAGGCTGACGCCACCGACCTCAGCACCGTCGAGATGTCCGCATCGAAGCCTGGGTCAGATCGTTCACCCGCGCCGCACGGGCGACGCGTGCGCTGATGGCCTCGGCTTCCTTGGCGGCAAGCTCCTTGGCCTTGATCATGTTCTCCTTGAAGATCAGCGACCGCCCGCGCCATCAGGCCGATTTCGTCCTTCTTGTCGGTGGCGGGAATCTCGACGGAGTGATCGCCGCCGGCAAGCTGCCCCATGGCGCCGACCATCTTGAGGATCGGCGGCACGATCGAACGGTTGGTCAGATAGACGACGGTCACGGCGACGCCGATGCCGACGCCCAACAGCACCCAAAGCAGCGTCGTGAGGAAATTGGTTTCCGCGAGAACCGCCGCACCGTCCTCGTTTCAGATTGTCCTGCTGCCGCGACACCATTCCGCCCGAACGCGAGCCGGCGGTATTCTTTCGTTCCCGCGAAGATATCGAGCAGCTTGTTGGCGCGGGGCGCGGCTTCGTTGGTCAGGAACCATTGCGCCATGTTCCAGCGGTCCGAGGCCCGGATCTCGAACATCTTCTGCGGCAGCGGCGAGAATTTGGCACGGGCGTCAACGAGCGAATCGAAGGCCTTCTGCTGATCGCTCGTCATCTCCGACCGCGCGTTTCGACAAGCGCGTCGAACTTCTTCTGATTGAGCGCCCAGAGCTCCTCGAACTCCGTCTTGAAAGCCGCGTCCGCAGTCAGCAGATAGGCGCGGATGGCGCCGATCGCCATCGCCATGCTGCCGCGCATGTCGGCAAAGCCGATCAACAGGCTCTTGCGCTGATCGGTCGAGGCAATGTTGCCTTCCTCGTCGATGATGGAGGTCGCCTTCTGCAGCATGAGTCTTGGCGAGAGGCGCGGCCTCGGTCGCAAGCATCTTGGCCGCCGGCTGCTCATCGATGGTATGGGCGATCGCCTCGGCCTTGTCCTGCGCGCTGCGCAATTCGTCGAGCAGCGGCTTGGCCTGCTTCCAGTCCTGCTTGTTTTGCTCGACGGTCCATTGGCTCGAGAGGCGATCCATCTCGGAGCCGCGCGTCTGGATTTCTTTCCAGAGCCCCGCGCGCTCGGCCTTGAACGCGTCGTTGCCGGTGATCAGCCAGCCGCGCAGCGATGCCAGCGAGGCGTAGACCCCCGCCACCATGTCGCTTGCGGTCATCGCGGTCGGAACCCGAAGGTTGACGGTGCGATCGGTCGATTCGTTGACCGTCCGAACCTTGACGATGGTGATGCCGACAACGCGCGGCCAGCAGAATGCAAAGCACGCTGAAGCCGAGAATCAGTCGCCCTCGGATGTTCAAATGCAGAAATGCCATGGAAATTCCCCTCAATGCAGGCGAATTGCAATTGGCAGACACGGCTGGGCGTAACCATAAAGAATTGACCAACATGCGACCCGTACTAGTACCGGGTTCCGTGCGACAACTGCGGGATTCGGACCGCGGCGTGTGCAGCGCATTTCCGCGCGTGGAATATGCCCGCGGCTTCCTCACGCCAACCCGAACCGCACGCCGGCACGCGCCAGCCCGCCGCCATGCCCGATCGGCGTGCCGTCCGCGCGCCAGCACGCGGCGCCCGACAGCTGCCGTCCTCGTGGAACTGGATCGCGTTCATGCCGCCGGCGACCGTCGGCACGGCACGCACATCATGACCCATCGACGTGCAGCTTGCGCGCACGGCCTCCGGAACCGCCAGCTCGACCTCGAGCGCATTGCCCTCGGTCCAGACCCGCGGCGCCTCGACCGCTTCCTGCAGGCTCATGCCGTGGTCGATCAGATTGAGCAGCGCCTGCATCGCGCTCGGAAAGATCCGCTTTCCGCCGGGCAGGCCCAGCGCGTAGACCAGCCTGCCGTCGCGCAGCGCCATCATGGGCGACATCGAGGTGGTGACGCGCTTGCCCGGCGCCAGCGACAGCGCGTGGCCGGGCCGGGGATCGTACAGGTTCATGTAGTTGTTCGGCACGGTGCCGAGGCCCGGGATCAGGATCTTCGCGCCGAACAGGTTGTTGATGGTCTGCGTGGTCGCGACCACGTTGCCGAATGCATCCGCGGCCGTCATGTGCGTGGTGTGCGCGCCTTCGAGCTGCGTGCACGCCTGCGCCCCATGCTTGCGCGCGGGCCGGATCGATCGCGCGGCGGCGCTCGTGCGGCATAGTCCTTCGAGGTCAGCCGCTCCACCGGCACGTTGACGAAATCGGGATCGCCGCTCGCGGCGGCGCGATCGGCAAAGGCGATCTTCAGCACCTCGGCCAGGTAGATGGATGGTTTCCGCCGTGCCGAAGCCCATCGCTTCGCGATATCATAACCTTCGAGAATGTTCAGCATCTGCGCGATGTGCACGCCGGAGGCCGCGGGCGGCGGCGGCCCGAGAATTTCCCAGCCGCGATAGTCGGCGCGAACCGGCGCGCGCTCGACCGTCTTGTAGGACGTGAGATCCTCGCGGGTGATGAAGCCGCCATGCGCCTTCATGTAGTCGACCAGGATGTCGCCGAGCGGTCCCTGATACAGCGCGGCTTCGCCATGGCTGCGAAATATGCTTCAGCGTCTCCGCATATTCCGACTGCACCACGCGCTCGCCGGTCTTCAGCGGCTTACCGTCAGGCAGATAGATCGCCGAGATCGCCTTGTCCTTGCAGCATCTCCGTCGCGCTGTCGGCGATGCATTCATGCAAATAGGGCGTCGCCGCAAAGCCGCGCGCGGCATGCTTGATCGCCGGCTGCATGACGTCGGCGAGACTCATGGTGCCGAACCGCTGCAGCGTTTCGCACCAGGCCTTCAGCGAGCCCGGCACCGCGACCGCTTTCGGGCCGGTCAGATTTTCGTCGCCGACGGTGTCGAACACGTCATGCGCCGAACCCGGCTTTGATCGGTAGGTGTCGGGCCTCACCGCCGACGGAACCGTGCTCTGGCCGTCGATGAAGCGGTGGCTGCCGTCGGCGAGCCGGATATGCGCCATGCCGCCGCCGATGATGCCGACCATCATCGGCTCGACCACGGTCAGCGTGAACAGCGTCGCGATCGCCGCATCGATGGCGTTGCCGCCGGCGGCGAGCATCTCCGCGCCTGCGGCTGACGCCAGCGGATGATTGCTGACCACCATGCCGCGGCTGCCGGACGCAGGCTGCTTCTGACACTGAAAGTGGTGGCCGCGCGATCCCGCCAGTTACCGGTCATGCTTGTTTTCCTGTTGTTGTTCCGGTGCCGATGACGGCATTACAGCGCAAATCCGCCAGTATTCATACGGAATAGCCACAATTTTATATTCAGGCATCATCGCGGTTACTGATTCGGACAACCGCGATCCCCTCAAGACCATTGGATCGGGCTGGGCAAGTCTGAGCGAGCACAGTGCTCGGTATCGCAGAATGCGATGCGACTTGGTGTGGCGTACCCACCGGCCCCCTGAAAAGCTACCCAAAGGATTACTTCAATGCAGACGATCGTACTGGCCACCCAAAAGGGTGGTTCCGGCAAAACCACGCTCGCCATCGGCCTCGCGCTGGCGGCGATTCAAGCCGGACACACCGTCCGCCTGATCGAGACCAACTCGCAAGGCACCCTCTCGAACTGGCAGACCCGGCGTCCCTATGCCGAGCCGATCGTCGAACCGGTTTACACCGCCGATGACGTCGAGCAACGGCTGCAGACGTTGGATCGCGACGGCGTCAGCTTGCGATCGTCGATACCGCCACCGGCGTCAGCGCCGCGACGACGTCGGCGATTCGCTACGCTGATTTGTGTCTGATCCCGGCGCGCCCGAGCGTCGCCGATATCGAGGCCACCGCATCGACACTGAGCCTCGTGCGCGCCTGGAACAAGCCGTTCGCCTATATCCTGAACCAGACGCCGATCCGCGGCCAGCGCCTGAACAACGCCGCGACCGCGCTCAGCGATGACGCCGCGCTCGATGTCGCCGGCGTCGTCGCAAAGCCCTTCATCGTGATGCGCAACGATCACCAGGACGCGCTGAGCGCCGGCCTTGCGGTCAATGAATATGCGCCGGGAAGCAAATCGGCCGAGGAAATCCAGGGCCTGTGGCAGTGGATCGAAGCCAAGCTCAATGGCAGCGTCGCGGTCCGGAACGAGGTGATCGTCAGCAACCTCCCGGAAGCCCCGCTCGCACCCCTGTTTATCGAAACTTCAGCGGTAACGGCGGCGTTCGTCTCCTGATCTCCCGATCGGGTTGACGACATCAGCGGCAGCGCGTTCCCCAGAACAGGGAGCGCGTTTCCTCCTTCTCAGTGCGAGGAGTGCGTTGCCCGCCGGAGTTCCGTGAGCAAAGGCGGAAGCGACGAAGCAATCCGGACAGCCAGCCCCGCCGGATTGCTTCGTGGCGCGCATTCGCGCGACCCGGTGGCTCGCAATGATGCCGACGTGAATGCCGTCGTCACTTCTGGCATTTCGGGCACCAGAAAGTCGAGCGGCCATTCTGGACGAAGCGCCGCACGATGCCGCCGCAGCCGGCGGTCTGGCAGGTCTCGCCCTCTCGATCATAAACCTTGAACGAATGCTGGAAGTAGCCGAGCTCGCCCGAGGTCAGACGGTGATCGCTGATCGAGGAACCGCCGGCCTTGATCGCCTGGTTCAGCACGGCATGGATTGACGTCACCACGCGCTTGGCATGATCGGTCGGCTCGGCGGTTTTTTTGGCGGCCAGCGTCGCCGCCAGCCTGCGCGGCGACAGATGCGCGCGGAACAGCACCTCGCAAACATAGATGTTGCCGAGGCCTGCGACCACGCGCTGGTCGAGCAGCGCCGCCTTCAGACTGGTCTTCTTGTTGGCGCAGGCCTGCGCCAGCATCGCTGCATCAAATTCATTGCCGAGCGGTTCGGGGCCGAGGCCCTTCAGCAGCGGCTCGTCCTCCAGCGCGTTGCGGGCGATGATCTTCATGTAGCCGAAGCGGCGCGGATCGTTGAAGACCACCGCGGCACCCGACGACATGTGAAACACGACATGGTCATGCGCCCGGTCGTCGCCGCGCGGGTGGTGGAATTTGCCGGGTGTGTCGCCGGCCTCACCCTGGAGCACCCGGAATGAGCCGGACATGCCCAGATGCATCAGCAGGACGTCGCCGGAGCCAAGATCGGCCATCAGGTATTTGGCGCGGCGGCCGAGGCCGGTCACGGTCTGGCCTTCCAGCCGCGCGATAAAGTCTTTTTGAAAGGGAAAGCGCAAATCCTTGCGCCGGGCTTCCGCTTTGAGGATTTTTGCCCCCTCCATGGCGGGTTGCAGGCCGCGGCGGACCGTCTCGACTTCAGGCAATTCAGGCATGCAGGCATTCACCTTATGAAGGTGACGTGATAGCGCCATTGCGGCGGGCGCGCTATGGTCCCGGCAGTGGAGTAGAGTTGATGGATCGGCCGGACCAAACCACCCATTTTGGCTTCAGGGACGTCCCCCTCGGGGATAAGCAGACGCTGGTGAACGAGGTGTTTCACAGCGTGGCGCGACGTTACGATCTGATGAACGACCTGATGTCGGTGGGCCTGCACCGGATCTGGAAGGACATCATGATTACGGCGCTGAACCCGCCGAAGAGCGACGCGCCGTTTGCGCTGCTCGACGTCGCCGGCGGCACCGGCGATATTTCATTCCGCGCGGCCAAGGCGGCCGGCTCCGGCTTCCGCGCCACCGTCTGCGACATCAACACCGATATGCTCGAGGTCGGCCGCACCCGCGCTGCGGCCCGCCATCTCGACGAACAGGTCTCGTTCGTCGAGGGCAACGCCGAAGCGCTGGCATTTGCTGATCGCAGCTACGACGCCTACACCATCGCGTTCGGCATCCGCAACGTGCCGCGGATCGATCTTGCCCTGAGCGAAGCCTATCGCGTGCTGAAACCCGGCAGCCGGTTTCTCTGTCTGGAATTCTCCACCGTCGACGTGCCCGGGCTCGACCGGATCTACGACCTGTTCTCGTTCAAGGTAATCCCGCCGCTCGGCCGCGCTGTGACCGGGGATGCCGAGTCCTACCAATACCTCGTCGAATTCGATCCGGAAATTTCCGCGGCCCAATGAATTTGCCGAGATGATCCGCGCCGCCGGCTTTTCGCGGGTGAAGTGGCAGAGTCTTCCGGCGGTATCGTGGCGTTGCATTCGGGCTGGCGTTTGTGATTTCTGCGACGACCCACATCGCGCGGCTGGTCCGTGCCGCTTACGTGTTCGCGCGCGAAGGCGTGTTCGGCGTCGTCGATCCCTCCCTGGTGCCGCCGCCCGGCCAACTCGCGCTGCGCCTGGCGCGGCTGATCGAACGGCCCGGCGCCAAATCCGGTCCAAGGTTGTCGCGGGCGCTGACCCGGCTTGGGCCGGCCTATCTCAAGCTCGGACAGTTTTTGGCGACCCGGCCCGACGTGGTCGGGGTCGCGATGGCGCGCGATCTGGAAGCCCTGCAGGACCGGCTGCCGCCGTTCTCGGAGGCCGAGGCCGAAGCCGTCATCGCGACGTCGCTGGAAAGGCCTGTGGCGCAGGCATTTGTCAGCCTCGGACCGGCGGTGGCGGCGGCCTCCATCGCTCAGGTGCATCGCGGCGTGGTCGAGCGCAACGGCGAGCACAAGAACGTCGCGGTGAAAGTGCTGCGGCCCAATGTCGCCTCACGTTTCCGCCGCGACCTCGCCGATTTCTTCTTTGTCGCGCACAACGCCGAAGCGCATTCGGCCGAAGCGCGCCGGCTACGGCTGATCGAAGTCATCAATACGATGTCGCGCTCGGTCGCGATGGAAATGGATTTGCGGCTGGAAGCCGCCGCGATGTCCGAGATGGCGGAGAACACAAGCGCCGATCCGGATTTCCGCGTGCCCACGGTGGATTGGGATCGCACCACGCACAATGTTTTGACGATGGAGTGGATCGACGGCATCGCGCTGAACGACCATGTGCGGCTCGAGGAGTCGCAGGTCGACTTGCCCGACCTCGGACGCAAGGTGATCCAGAGCTTTCTGCGCCACGCGCTGCGCGACGGCTTCTTTCATGCCGACATGCATCCCGGCAATCTGTTCCTCGACGATGCCGGGCGGCTGGTGGCGGTCGATTTCGGCATCATGGGCCGGCTCGGGCTGAAGGAACGGCGCTTCCTCGCCGAAATTCTGCTCGGCTTCATCACCCGTGATTATCGCCGCGTTGCCGAAGTGCACTTCGAGGCCGGCTATGTGCCGGGGCATCACTCGGTCGATAATTTCGCGCAGGCGATCCGCGCCATCGGCGAGCCGATCCACAACCGCACCGCCGAAGATATCTCGATGGCGAAGCTGCTGACGCTGCTGCTCGAGGTCACCGGCCTGTTCGACATGCAGACCCGCCCCGAACTGATCCTGCTGCAGAAGACCATGGTGGTGGTCGAAGGCGTGGCGCGCGGTTTCGATCCCAAGCTCGATATCTGGAAGGTCGCCGATCCCGTGGTGCGCGAATGGATCGAGCGCAACCTCGGACCGATCGGGCGCATCCAGGGCGCGATGTCCGGCGCCGGCGAACTCGGGCGGGTGGTCGCAAGCCTGCCCGCAATCGCCTCGCGGGCGGTCGCCGTGCTGGAAAATCTCGAGAAGATGACCCGCGAAGGCGTCACGCTGTCGCCGGAGACGATCGCGGCGATGGGCCGGACCGAGCGCGCCAAGAACCGCTGGCGCACCGTGGCGCTGTGGATTATCGCGGCCACCTTTATTGGAATTTTGGTCGCCGTCCGGCAACTTTGATTGCATTGATATCATGTTTGTGATATCAATGATGTCACAATTTGCCGGAGCTCGCCCATGGCCAGCCTGACCATCCGAAAACTCGACGACGCCGTCAAAGCCTATCTGCGGCTGCGCTCGGCCAGTAACGGCCGCTCGGTCGAAGAGGAAGTCCGGGTGATCCTTGGCGAGCTGATCCAGGGCCGCCCGGAACCTGCCGGCGCTCCCCAGCCTGCTGCGGCCCCTGCGGCATCTCCGCGAGCGATCGGCGCCACCGGCGAGCCGCGCGTCACCCTGATCATCGGCGGCGGCATCGCCGCCTACAAGGCGCTGGACCTGATCCGGCGGTTGAAGGAGCGGCACATCGACGTTCGTTGCGTGCTGACCAGGGCCGCGCAGCAATTCGTCACGCCGCTCTCGGCAAGCGCGCTGTCGCACGAGCGCGTCTATACGGATCTGTTCGACGCCGAGAGCGAATTCGACGCCGGCCACATCCGTCTCGCGCGCGAATGCGATCTGATCGTGGTGGCGCCGGCGACCGCGGACCTGATGGCGAAGATGGCGCAGGGCCATGCCGACGATCTCGCCAGCGCGATCCTGCTCGCGGCCAACCGGCCGATCCTGCTGGCGCCGGCCATGAACCCGCTGATGTGGAACAACGCCGCGACCCGCCGCAACGTGCTGCAGCTGCGCCGCGACGGCGTCACCATGATCGGCCCCAATGCCGGCGAAATGGCCGAAGCCGGTGAAGCCGGCGTCGGGCGAATGTCGGAGCCGATCGAAATCGCCGCCGCCGCGGTCGACATCCTGCGTCCGCCGCAACCGCGCCCGCTCGCCGGCAAACGCGTGCTGATCACGGCAGGACCAACGCATGAGCCGATCGATCCCGTGCGCTACATCGCCAACCGCTCGTCCGGCAAGCAGGGTTTTGCCATCGCCGCCGCGGCGCAAGCCGCGGGCGCCGATGTCACGCTGGTCTCCGGTCCGGTCGAATTGCGCGATCCCGCCGGCGTGACGGTGATCCGGGTCGAAATCGGCGCGCGACATGCTGCATCGGGTGCGAAGCCGCACTGCCGGCCGATATCGCGATTTTCGCCGCTGCCGTCGCCGACTGGCGCGTCGCCAGTGAAGGCGAGCAGAAACTGAAGAAGACCGCCGCCGGCATGCCGCCGCTGCAGCTGGTGGAAAACCCCGACATTCTCGCGACGATTTCGAAACTGAAGGACAAGCGTCCGCCGCTGGTGATCGGCTTTGCCGCCGAGACCGAGCATCTGATCGACAACGCCAAGGCCAAGATCGCGCGCAAGGGCTGCGACTGGATCGTCGCCAACGACGTCTCGCCGGCGACAGGCGTGATGGGCGGCGACCGCAACACCGTTCATCTGCTGACGCGCGAAGGCCGGACAAATGGCGGAGGTATCAACGTGGAGTCCTGGCCCGTGATGACCAAGGAAGAGGTCGCGACCGAATTGGTGGCGCGCATCGCCAAGACGCTGGAGAAGAATTCGTGAGCGCGACAGTCAAGGTCGACATCCGTCAACTGCCGCACGGCGAGGGTCTGGCGCTGCCGGCCTATCAGAGCGCGGATGCCGCAGGGCTCGATCTGCTGGCGGCGGTGCCGGCGGACGCGCCCTTGATCCTGCCACCCGGCAAGTACGCGATGGTGCCGACCGGACTGACGATCGCGCTGCCGCCCGGCTTTGAGGCGCAGGTGCGGCCGCGCTCCGGGCTTGCCGCCAAGCATGGCGTCACCGTGCTGAATTCGCCGGGCACGGTGGATGCGGATTATCGCGGCGAGATCAACGTGCTGCTGATCAACCATGGCGACGCGCCGTTTCCGATCCGGCGCGGCGAGCGCATCGCGCAAATGGTGATCGCACCGGTGGTCCAGGCGGAACTCGTTCCCGTCACATCGCTGTCGGCGACCGACCGCGGCAGCGGCGGCTTCGGCTCGACCGGGCGCTAATCCCCTTCAATTCCAGTCGATTCGAGGCCGGCGCGGTCGGCGCCGCCTCGAGAGTCAGCCATCCCTCTTGACTCTACCTACTAATAGGTAGATAGTCAGATCCTCGTTCTCAAACAGGGGTTCAGGCCGTGACCACAGAACTTTATTGGCTGACGTTAACCGCACTCATGACGGCGCTGTTCTGGGTGCCTTACGTTCTCAACCGCATGGTCATGAACGGGCTTGTCCGGCACGCTCGCGGGCGGTGCGCCCGACAGCAGCAGCGCTTTCGATCTGGGCGCAGCGCGCCGATCAGGGCTCACACCAATGCGGTGGAGAATCTTGCGATCTTCGCGCCCATCGTCCTCACCGCGCATGTGCTCGGCATCTCGAACGCCGCCACCAAGGCCGCGGTCGTGGTGTACTTCTTCGCCCGCCTGCTGCACTTCGTGGTCTATTCGGCCGGCATTCCCGCGGCGCGCACGCTGACCTTTACCGCCGGCTGGCTGGCGCAGATCGCGATCATCGCCAGCATCCTGCGCTGGATCTGATGACGATGGCCCGCTCGACCAGGCGCACGCTGCTGCTGTACCGGCGCGGCGGAAGGTCTCGGCGCCGATATCGCCGAGACCTTCGCCCGGGCGGGCCACGATGTCGTCGGCCTCTCCCGCACCGACAAGGCCGACGGAACATCTGACGCGCCGCGTCGAACAGGCCGGCGGCAAATACACCCATCTCGCCTGCGATATCACGCAAACGACGGATGTCGCCGCCGCGATCAGGCCTTACGCCGATCGTGATCGACGTGCTGATCCACAACGCGCATGTGCTTGATATCAAGCCGTTCGAACAGACGACGGCAAGCGAGTTCGAACAGGCCTGGCGCGTCGCATGTCTCGGCGCGGTGGGCGCGGTGCAGGCCGTCATTCCGCACATGGCGGCGCGCCGGCAGGGCGCCATCATTCTGACCGGCGCCACCGCCGGACTTCGCGGCGCCGCGAATTTTTCGGCGTTCGCTTCGGCCAAATTCGCGCTGCGCGGGATTTGCGCAATCGCTGGCGCGCGAATACGGCCCGAAAGGCGTTCACGTCGCGCATGTCGTGCTCGACGGACTGATCGACGAACCGCAGACCGACCAGCGTTTCGGATTTCCATCCTCCGGGCGGATGAAGATCCGAGCGCGATCGCGCAAGCCTATCTCGATCTCTCGGCGCAGCATCCGTCGGCATGGACCCATGAGATGGACCTGCGCCCGTTTTCCGAGCGCTTCTAGAGCGCTGATCCGAGCGAAGTGGGTACCGGTTCGCGCAAAAACGCGTCAAAACAAAAGACTAGAGCCCGGTCTAATTCAATCAGAACCGATAAGGCTCTAGAAAGGCAAGTTAGAAAGGGCAACCGATGTCCCAGGAACTCGTCAACGCCGATTTCCCACAGCGTGTGGTGATCGCAACCGATACGCTGCCCTGGATTCCATCTCCGCAGGCCGGCGTCGAACGCCGCCTGCTCGACCGCATCGGCGGTGAAGTCGCGCGGGCGACGTCGCTCGTCCGGTATGCGCCCGCCAGTGCCTTTCCCGCGCATGAGCACGCGCTCGGCGAGGAGTTTTTCGTCCTTTCCGGCGTGTTCTCGGACGAGCACGGCGACTATGGCGAGGGCACCTATGTCCGCAACCCGCCGCGCAGCCGCCATACGCCGCGCACGCGTCCGGGATGCACCATTCTGGTCAAATTGCGGCAGATGAAGCCGACGGAAACCAAGCGGGTCGTGATCGACACGCACCAAAGGCCACGTGGAAACCGGCCGGACCCAGACAGGCCCGATCCGGCTGCCGCTCTATCTTGCGCCCGACACCGGAGAGAGCGTAACCCTTGAGCGGATGCTCGCCGGGGGCCCATCTGATCGAGACGGACCAGCCGGGCGGCGAAGAGATATTCGTGCTTTCCGGCGAACTGTCGGACCGGTACGGATCGTACGGCGCGGGAACATGGATCAGAAACCCGGCGGGCTTCCGCAGCGGATCTGGTTCGGAAGACGGGGCGACATATTGGGCGAAGCGAGGACATCTGCGCCCGATGTCATGACAGGACAACAATGGCTACGACGACGGCGCCGAAGCAGCGATCAGAGACCGCCGAACAGATCCTCGATCTCGCCGAGACGCTGATCCAGACGCGCGGCTACAGCGCCTTCAGCTATCAGGACATCGCCGACAGCCTCGGGATCCGAAAGGCCAGCATCCATTATCACTTTCCTTCCAAGACCGATCTCGGGATCGCGGTGGTCGATCGCTACATCGCGCGTTTCGGCGCCGCGCTGACGGCCATTGCCGACGATCAGTCGCAATCCTCGATGGCCATGCTGGATTTCTATGTCCAGCCCTATTTGCAATTCGCCAGCACGCCGGACCGGGTCTGCCTGAGCGGCGCGCTGGCCGGGGAAATGCTGGCGCTGCCGCCGGAACTCCGCGAACGCGTCGATCATTTCTTCCGGACCCACCAGACGTGGCTGACCAAGATCCTCAAGCGCGGGGTTGCGCGGGGCGAATTCAAGCTGCCGGCGCCGGCGCACAAGGTGGCGCGCCTCGTTTTCGCGGCGCTGCAGGGCGCGCTGCTGGTGAAACGCACCACCGACGATCCTTCGCAGCTGAACGACGTCATCTCGGTGATGAAATTGCAGCTCGCCGCGCGTTCCTGAGCGGCTGGGAACCCAGCTCATTTTTGCACAGCCGGATTCGCGTTCACGGTCTGGACTCTTACCCGCCAACTCCCGAAGGGGATACTCTCGACCCGAATTCGTGCACGGCGGGGGTAAGACGCCGGGCCTGCAGTCGTGCGTTTGGGGCAAATCATGTCGGGCGTAGTCGCGGCGATGCGTCGAAACCTGCTGTCGTGCACCTCACTGGCGCGCCACGGCCTGATCGCGCTCGCCACCGCCCTGACCGCGTTGCCGGAACCCGCTGTTGCCGGCGAATTGACCGTCACGCAGGCGATTTCGGCCTGGCTCGACCTCAATCACCAGGAATTCGCGGTGCTGACGACGGCGCTCTCGCTGCTCGGCTTTACCGTCGTGGCCGCGATCCTGCTGATGCGTACCCGGATCCGGGCGACCCGAACCGAGCGTCCGCCTGCGCACCGACATCGCCGACCTGCAGGTCCAGGCCGACCGGTTGCGCGCGCTGCTGTTCGCCGAGCCGCAGATCCTGATCGCCTGGGCCGCAGGCGACAACCGGCCCCAGATCAGCGGCGACACCTCGCTGCTGATCTCGCAGGACGCGCTGCAGAATTCGCCGCAACGCATCCTCGCCTTCGGAACCTGGCTGCCGCCGGAACCGGCGCTGCAGATGGACCATGCCGTCGATGCCCTGCGCGAGGCCGGCGAGGGCTTTCTGCTCAATCTCTCCACCTCGACCGGCCGCGCCATCGAGGCCATGGGCCGCGCCATCGGCGGCCAGGCCATTGTGAGGATTCGCGAACTGCGGCGGACTGCGCCGGGAACTCGCCGAATCCAATCTGCGCTACAAGACGCTGCAGGAAGAGACCGAACTGCTGCGCGATTTCGCTGCTGCTGCGCCCTGGCCGATCTGGGCCAAGAGCGCCGGAAGGCAATCTGCGCTACGCCAATGCGGCCTATGTACGGGCCACCGAGGGCGACCAGCGTCGCCGATGCCATCCACCGCAACCTCGAACTGCTGGAAAACGATCAGCGCGCCGAGATGAGCCGGACGCTGCATCGAGCAATTCCAGCCTTCAGCGCGCGGCTGCCGATCGTGGTCGGCGGCGAGCGGCGCATCTATGACGTGCAGGCGCTGAAGCTCGACGCCGGCAGCGCCGGCATCGCGATCGACGCCAGCGAGGCGACCGCGTTGCGCGCCGCCTGGAGCGGATGGCGGAAGCGCATCGCCGCACCCTCGACCAGTTGTCATCGGGCGTGGCCGTCTTCGACGGCCAGCGGCGGCTCGCCTTCTACAACGAATCCTATCGGCGGCTGTGGGGCCTCGATCAGGCCTTTCTCGACTCCAACCCCGACGATTCCAGCGTGCTCGACCGGCTGCGCGCCGCGCGCAAGCTGCCGGAACAGCCGGATTTCCGGGCCTGGAAGGCCAAGCTGCACGAGGCCTATCGCGCCGTCGAACCGGAGACCTACACCTGGTTCCTGCCCGATCGGCCGCGCGGTCAGCGTCGTCACCACGCCGAACCTCGAAGGCGGCGTCACCTATCTGTTCGACAACGTCACCGAAAGCCTCGACCTGGCGCGGCGGTTCGACCGGCTGACCCGGGTCCAGCACGAGACGCTCGACAATCTCGCCGAAGCGGTCGCGGTGTTCGGCAGCAACGGCCGGCGTGGAGTTGTTCAATCCCGCCTTCGCGAAAATGTGGAAGCTGTCCGGCGGAATCGCTGAAGGAACAGCCGCACATCGAGACCGTGGAAGCCTGGTGCAAGCCGCTGTTCGACGACGCGCCGACCTGGCGGACGCTGCGCGAGGCGATCACCGCGATCGAGAACCGCGCGCAGGTATCGCTGAAGCTCGAGCGCAAGGACGGCAGCGTGCTGGACTGCATGACCATGCCGCTGCCCGACGGCGCGACCATGCTGACCTTCCAGGACATCACCGACACCGAGAACGTCGAGCGCGCGCTGCGCGAACGCAACGAGGCGCTGGAGACCGCCGACCAGATGAAGGTCGATTTCGTCCACCACGTGTCCTACGAATTGCGCGCGCCGCTCACCACCATCATCGGCTTCGCACATTTCCTGAGCGACCCCTCGACCGGTCCGCTGACGCCAAAGCAGGCCGAGTATCTCGACTACGTCACCAAATCGACCAACGCGCTGCTGGCGCTCACCAACAACATTCTCGATCTCGCCACCATCGATGCCGGCGCGATGAAGCTCGAGCTCGGCCCGGTCAATATCGCCAAGGCGATCGAGGCCGCCGCCGAAGGGCGTATCCAGGACCGGCTCGGCGACCGATCGCATCGAACTCAAGGTCGACATCGATCCCAATATCGGCGACTTCATCGGCGACGAACGCCGCGTGGTGCAGGTGCTCTATAACCTGCTCGCCAATGCCGTCGGATTCTCGCCGCACGACGCGGCGGTCACGATCAGCGCCCGGCGGACCGAACATCGCGTGATCTTCACCGTCACCGATTCCGGCCCCGGCATTCCGGCCGATGTGAAGGACAAGGTGTTCGACTGGTTCGAGAGCCATTCCAACGGCTCGCGGCACCGCGGCGCCGGCCTCGGCCTGTCGCTGGTGCGCTCCTTTGTCGAACTGCATGGCGGCAAGGTGCGGGTCGATTCGGCGGTCGGCCAGGGCACGACGGTCACCTGCGACTTCCCGATCGACCAGAACGCGCATCGCAACGCCGCCGAATGACCGCGACCGCGACAATCCAGGTGGCGCTGGCGAACGAGACGGCGACGGCGCATCTGATGGCCGATCTCGCGCTGCTGGTCGGTCCCGGCGACGTCATCACGCTGTCGGGCGATCTCGGCGCCGGCAAGACCGCGGCGGCGCGGGCGATGATCCGCTATCTCGCCGGCGACGCCGCGCTGGAGGTGCCGAGCCCGACCTTCACGCTGGCGCAGAGCTACGATCTGCCGTTTCCGATTCTTCACGCCGATCTCTACCGCATCGATGATGCGAGCGAACTGGAAGAAATCGGACTGTCGCCGCTGCCTGAAGCGCACGCTGGCGCTGATCGAATGGCCGGAACGCGCGCCGGATGCGCTTCCCGAGGATCCGCATCGACATCGCCTTCACCCATCGTCCTCGTTCGGGTCCGCCGCGCGTGCCGCCGAAATTACCGGCCATGGCAAGGCGGCCGGCGCAGGTGGAACGGCTGGGCCATGCTGCGCACGTTTCTCGATGGCGCCGGCTTCACGATTCGGTGCGCGAGCGCATGCCCGGCGACGCCTCGACGCGCTCCTATGCCCGACTGTCCGGGACGACGGCACGCTCCATCCTGATGAACTCGCCGCGGCGTCCGGATGGACCCGCGATCTATGACGGAAAGCCCTACAGCGCGGCCGTGCATCTGCGCCGAAGGCGTCAAGCCGTTCGTCGCCATCGCCAACGGCCTGCGCGAGCACGGCTTCTCGGCGCCCGCGATCCGGCACGCCGATCTCGACTCCGGCTTCCTGATCACCGAGGATTTTGGCGGCGCGGGTATGATCGAAGGCGATCCGCCGCGCCCATTCCCGAATGTTACGAGGCCGCGACCGACATGCTGGCGGCGCTGCACCGGGAAGACCTGCCCGAGACCTTGCCGCTCGCACCACAGCTCACTTACGCCATTCCCGTCTTCGACGTCGACGCGTGGCTGGTCGAGATCGGGCTGATGACCGAATGGTATCTGCCGGATCGCGGCGCCGAGCTGAGCCGCGAGCAACGTGAACAATTCATCGCGATGTGGCGCGAACTGCTGGCGAAGCCTGCGGCCGCGCCGCGGACCTGGGTGATGCGCGATTTCATTCGCCCAACGTCATCTGGCTCGGTCGAGCGCAACGGGATCCTGCGCGTCGGAATCATCGATTTTCAGGATGCCGTGCTGGGGCCTGCCGCCTACGACATGGTATCGCTGCTGCAGGACGCGCGGATCGACGTTCCCGAGCAACTCGAACTGACGCTGTTGACCCGCTACATCAAGGCGCGGCGCGTGGCCGACCCCGATTTCGATCCGCGCCTTCGCCGAACTCTACGCCATCATGTCGGCGCAGCGGAACACCCGCCTGCTCGGCACCTTCGCCCGGCTCAACCGGCGCGACGGAAAGCCGCAATATCTGCGCCACCAGCCCCGGATCTGGACCTATCTGAACCGCTCGCTGGCCCAGCCCGGCGCTGGCGGCTTTTCGCGAATGGTATGCGGCGAACGTGCCGCCGCCGGGTCCCTGATTTACCTGTTGTTAGCCACCTGCCTCTGAGCTGGCAAAGGCTGTGTTCGGCATTTGGGCAGCCGTCCTGGAAGCGGAAAATTCGGCCATGGCATCGACGAACGCGCAAGGGCGATCGCGTCACATTTGAGCGCGGCATTTGCCGCGCACATGATGGGCATCGACGGCACCTGGCGGCGCGACTGACGTGATGGAAGACGTTTCCAGACCGGCGCCAAGCTCACCGTCGAAGGTTCTGTCGAAGGTCTCCATCTGAAGGAATTCTTCCTGTTGTTGTCGTCCACGGGCCTGGCCTACCGCCGCTGCGAACTGGCCTGGGTCAACGGCGATCAGATCGGCATCAATTTCCTGAAGCAGGAACAAGAAGAAGAAGGCGGCCAAGCGCGGCGCGGAGAACGCCGAAGTCTGAAGTTGCTGCACCGCGCCGTCGTACCGCCGTCATGTCCGACGACTATCGGCCTCTCAATCGCTGTATCCAGCAAATCGCCGTGATATGATCCATGATATGATCCTTGGCGCATCCCTTGATGGTTCGAGAAATTCCCGACATGTCCGTTACGCCTACCAAAGCCATGGTTCTCGCCGCCGGTCTCGGCCTGCGCATGCGCCCGCTGACCGACCACATGCCGAAACCGCTGGTGAGCGTCGCCGGCCAGCCGCTGCTCGATCATGTGCTCGACAAGCTGGCGGGCGCCGGCGTCAGCGAAGCCGTGGTCAATGTGCACTATCTGCCCGACCAGATCATCGCGCATACCGCGAGCCGTGCGCATCCGCGGGTCACCATTTCCGATGAGCGCGACCAGGTGCTCGGCACCGGCGGCGCCGTCGTCAAGGCGCTGCCCTGCTCGGCAACGAGCCGTTCTTCCATCTCAATGCCGACACGATGTGGATCGACGGCGTGCGAGCCAACCTGACGCGGCTCGCCGAAACCTTCGATCCCGGTCGCATGGATATCCTGCTCCTGATGGCGCCGACCACGAGCAGCATCGGCTATACCGGCCGCGGCGACTACGCGCATGTTGCCGGATGGCGCGCTGCGCAAGCGCCAGGAACATCAGGTGGTGCCGTTCGTCTATGCCGGCGCCGCGATCATGTCGCCGTCGCTGTTTGCCGACGCGCCCGCGGGCGAATTCTCGCTGACCAAAATGTTCGACCGCGCCAATGAGCAGGAGCGGCTGTTCGGCCTGCGGCTCGACGGCGTCTGGATGCACGTCGGAACCCCCGACGCGGTGCAAGCCGCGGAAGAGGCGTTTCTGGAGAGCGTGGCGTAAGTAGCGGCGAGATCAGTTCGTCATGCCCCGCGAAGGGGCGGGGCACCCAGTACGCCGCGGCCTCTCGATTTTAATCCCCAGCGCCTCTGGAATACTGGATCACCCGCATTCGCGGGTGATGACAGCAACCGCCCCATGACCAACCTTGAGTCCCTCCCTATATTGGCGCCTGACCTCAAATCAGGATGCCCATGCGCGTTTTCAGCGTCCCCGTCTCCGTACCGTTGTTGCGCACCGTCGTCGCCGCTTTGGTCGATGGCCGGCTGGTCGAGGGATTCGAGGCGCGCACCAATCCGCTGAACCTGGCGTCCGCGACTCTCTATCTGCCGACCCGTCGCGCAGGGCGGCTTGCGCATGGCATCTTCCTGGACGTGCTCGGCAAGGAGGCGGCGATCCTGCCGCGGATCGTTGCGCTCGGCGACATCGATGAGGATGAGCTTGCGTTCTCGGAAGATTCCGAGCCCGGCGGTATCGCCCCGCTGGATGTTCCGCCCAAACTCGGCGAACTCGAACGCCGGCTGGTGCTGGCGAGACTTGTCGCTGCCTGGGCCAAGCGGCCGGTGCTGTCGCCGCTGGTGGTCGGCGGCGCCGCCTCCACACTGACACTGGCCGGCGACCTGGCGCGGCTGATGGACGACATGGTGACGCGCCGTGTCGACTGGCGCGCGCTCGACGGTCTGGTGCCCGACCAGTTCGACAAATACTGGCAGCACACGCTGGATTTCCTGAAGATCGCCCGTGAGTTCTGGCCGGCCTTTCTTGCCGAAACCAACCGGATCGAACCCGCCGCGCGCCGCGATCTTCTGATCGATGCCGAAGCCGAGCGCCTCACACGGCACTCCGACGGCCCCGTGATCGCCGCGGGCTCCACCGGATCGATGCCGTCGACGGCAAAATTCCTGCAAGCGGTGGCGAAACTCCCGCACGGCGCGGTGGTGCTGCCGGGCCTTGATACCGACCTCGATGAGGACGCATGGCGATCGATCGGCGGCGTCAGGGATGCCAAGGGCGTCTTCACGACGCCGCCTGCCTCCAACCATCCGCAATATGCGATGCACGCGCTGCTGTCGCGCTTCGGTATCAAGCGCAGCGATGTCGAAACGCTTCGGCAGGCCGGCGCAAGGCGGCCGCGAGGTGCTGGCATCCGAGGCGATGCGGCCGTCCAATGCCACCTCGGAATGGCACGATCGGCTGAAACGCCTGGATATCGCGGCGCAGATCGCTGGTGGCATGGATAAGCTCGCGGTGGTCGAAGCCCCGAATCCCGAGATGGAGGCACTCGCCATTGCGGTCGCCATGCGCGAGGCGCGGCATCTGGACAAGTCGGTGGCGCTGGTGACGCCGGACCGCGCGCTGGCGCGGCGGGTGACGGCCGCACTCGGCCGCTGGAATCTCGAATACAACGATTCAGGCGGCGACGCGCTGACGGAAACGCCGGCCGGCATCTTTGCGCGGCTGGTGGCGGAAGCCGCCACCAAAGGATTGGAGCCGCCAACCCTGCTGGCACTGCTCAAGCATCCGCTGTTCCGGCTCGGCGGCAGGCATGACGCATTGAGGCCGGGCATCGAAACGCTCGAGCTCGCGCTGCTGCGCGGCACCCGGCCGCAAGCCGGTAGCGCTGGTCTCGCCGCCGACTTCGCGCGCTTCCGCGACGAACTGCGCAAGTTGAACAATGGCGAAACCTCATCGGTGCATCGCGCCGAAGCGCGTGCGCGTCTGAACGACGGGGAACTCGACCAGGTGCAATCGTTGATCTCGGCGCTCCGCCAGGCGCTGACGCCACTGGAAGCATTTGCAGCCAGATCGCATGATTTCGCCGAACTCGCGCAGCGCCATCGCGAGACGCTGGTCAGTCTCTCCGCCGACGAACACGGTAACGCTGCGGCATTCGAGGGATCCGACGGGCGCGTGCTCGCATCCGCCTTCGACGATCTGCTCGGCCGGCAGGAGACGATCGGCCTGATGGTCGAGACATCGGACTATGCCGAAGTGTTCCAGGCGGCCTTTGCCGACCGGCTGGTGCGGCGGCGGGAACTGCCGGGAGCGCAGCTCCACATCTTCGGCCAGTTGGAAGCGCGGCTGACCGAATCCGACCGCGTGATCCTGGGCGGGCTGGTCGAAACCGTGTGGCCGCCGGCGCCGCGCGTCGATCCCTGGCTGAGCCGGCCGATGCGGCATGAACTGGGTCTCGACCTTCCGGAGCGCCGTATCGGCCTTTCCGCGCACGACTTCGCCCAGTTGCTCGGCCATGAGGAGGTGATCCTTACGCATTCGACCAAGGTCGGCGGTGCGCCGGCGGTCGCCTCGCGCTTCCTGCACCGGCTGGAAGCCGTCGCCGGCGAGGAGCGCTGGAACAAGGCGAAGCAAGCCGGCGACAAGTATGTCGGCTATGCCGGCGCGATCGACCAGCCCGCGGAGGTCAAGCCGATCGAACAGCCGCAGCCCAAACCGCCGCGCGAGACGCGGCCGACGAAACTCTCGGTCACCGCGATCGAGGACTGGCTGCGCGATCCCTACACCATCTATGCCCGCCACATTCTCAGGCTGGCCCCGCTCGATCCCGTCGACATGCCGCTCTCGGCCGCGGATCGCGGCTCGGCGATCCATGAATCGCTCGGTGAGTTCACCAGGGAATACGCCGGCGCACTGCCTGACGACGTCGCCGGCGTGCTGCGCCGGATCGGCGAAAGACATTTCGCGCCGCTGATGGAAAAGCCGGAGGCGCGCGCATTGTGGTGGCCGCGCTTCCAGCGGATCGCGCGCTGGTTCGCCGACTGGGAGGCCGCGCGCCGCGGCGGCATCGCCGCGATCACCGCCGAGATCGGCGGCGAGATCAAGATCCCGCTCGACAACGCCAGAACGTTCACGCTCAACGCGCGGGCCGACCGGATCGAACGCCGCGCCGACGGCGGCTATGCCATCCTCGACTACAAGACCGGGCAGCCGCCGACCGGAAAGCAGGTACGCATGGGGCTGTCCCCGCAGCTCACGCTGGAGGCCGCGATCCTGCGCGAAGGCGGTTTTGCCGATATCGATGCGGGCACCTCCGTCGGCGAACTCGCCTATGTCAGATTGAGCGGCAACAACCCGCCGGGCGAGCACAAGACGCTGGAATTGAAGATCAAGCCAGGCGACACGGCGCAATCGCCCGATGCGGCGGCCGATTACGCGCGGGCACAGCTCGAGGAGTTGGTGCGGCGGTTCGAGAATCCGGATGAGCCGTACCGGTCGCTGGTGCTGTCGATGTGGACCGCCCGCTATGGCGACTACGACAACCTCGCCCGCGTCAAGGAATGGTCGGCCGCCGGCGGCATTGCGCTGGAGGAGTATTGATGGCTCCGCGCATCATTCCAGCCCCCGTCCGCGACGCGCAGGTCCGCGCATCCGATCCCGCGACCTCCGCCTTCGTGTCGGCCAATGCCGGCTCCGGCAAGACCCATGTGCTGGTGCAACGCGTGATCCGCCTGCTGCTATCAGGCGTGCCGCCGGAAAAGATCCTGTGCCTGACCTTCACCAAAGCCGCCGCCGCCAACATGGCCGAGCGCGTGTTCACGACACTCGGCCACTGGATCACGCTGGACGACGACGCGCTGGATGCCGCAATTCGCGACACCGGCATCACACACCCCAACACAAAGCTGCGCAAATCGGCGCGCGAATTGTTTGCCTCGGCGCTGGAAACACCCGGCGGCCTCAAGGTCCAGACCATTCACGCGCTCTGCACCCGCCTGTTGCAGCAGTTTCCCTTCGAGGCCAACGTGCCGGCGCGCTTTGCCGTGCTCGACGATCGCGACCAGACCGAGATGATGGAGCGCGCCAGCCTCAGTGTGATGCTCGATGCCGCACGCGCCCCCGACAGCGCGATCGGACGCGCCTTGCTTGCCGCGATGGCGAACGCGGCCGACGTGACTTTCAAGGAAGTCGTGCGGGAAGCCTGCCTCAGCCGCGATCATTTCATGGCCTGGACGGATGCGGCGGGCAGCGCCGCCGTCGCGGCGCAGCAGGTGACGGCCGCGCTCGGGGTCGGCGACGGCGATCGTCTTGACGACATTGATCGCGAAATCGTCGATGGCCCGAACCTGCCCCGTTCGCTTTGGCCGCGGGCTGCCACCGCGCTCGCCGCGAGCAGCAAGGCGGACCAGGCGCAAGCAGCGCGCCTGCTTGAGGCGATGCGCGCGACTGATACCGCGCAGGTCGACGAGTATCTGGGCGTGTTCCTGACTGACGCCAAGACGCCGCGCGCTTCGGTCGCGACCAATGGCTTCCGGAACAAGAACGCCGACCTCGGCGACCGCTTCGAGGCCGAAATCGAACGCCTGCCATCCCTGATCGAAAAGCGCCGCGCCGTCGTGACGCGCGACCGCACCGAAGCCTTGCTGCATATTGCGACCGCGGTCGCGGCCAATTACCGGCGCGAAAAGGCCGGGCGCGGCCTGCTCGATTATGACGATTTGATCGACAAGACGCTGGCCCTGCTCGCCAGCGGCGCGTCCGGCTGGGTGCACTACAAGCTCGACCGCGGCGTCGATCACGTGCTGATCGACGAGGCGCAGGACACCAGCCCCCGGCAATGGGACATCATCGCGCATATTATTTCGGAATTCACCGCCGGCTCAGGCGCGCGCGGCGGCGTGACGCGCACCGTGTTCGCGGTCGGTGACGAGAAACAGTCGATCTTCTCCTTCCAGGGCGCCGCGCCCCGGGAATTTGCCGCCCGCCGTTGGGAGTTGAAGCAGAAGTTTGAAGACGCCGAGCTGAAATTCGAATCGATTCCGTTCACCTATTCCTTCCGGTCCGGGGGTGCGATCCTGCAATCCGTCGATCATGTTTTTCGCGACGAAGCGATCTATCGCAGCATCCACGCGGAAAAGGCCTATCCGCTGCATGAGGCGTTGCCCGATGCGGGCCCGAGCCGGATCGACCTCTGGGACCTTTCGGTCGCCGATGAGAAACAGGACATCGAAGGCTGGCGTGCACCGTTCGATGGCGTGCCGCTGACAAGCGCCGAGGTCAAGCTCTCGAAGCACATCCAGAGCGAGATCAGGCGCCTCGTCACCGGCGGCACCATGACCGGAAGACAAGGCAATCGCCGCCGTCTCACCTATGGCGACGTGCTGGTGCTGGTGCGCCGCCGCGGCAATCTGTTCGACGCCGTGATCCAGGCGTTGAAGCATGCGGGCGTTCCCGTGGCCGGCGCCGATCGGCTGAAACTGACCGAGCACATTGCGATCATCGATCTGATGAATCTCGCCGATGCGCTGCTATTGCCGCAGGACGATCTCGCGCTCGCGGTGGCGCTGAAGAGCCCGCTGTTCAACATCGCCGAGGACGAACTGTTCACGCTGGCGCGGGATCGCAAGGGATCGCTGCGTGACGCGCTGACCCGGCACGCCGCTGAAAGCAGCAAATTCAAGGATACGCTCGACCGCCTCGTTGAGTGCGAGCGCCGCGTCCGCACCGAGACGCCGTTTGCCTTTTATGCCTGGCTGCTTGGCGGGGATCAGGGTCGTGCGCGTATCCTGCGCCGGCTGGGTCACGAAGCCAACGATGCGCTCGATGAATTCCTCGAACTGGCACTGAACTACGAGCGCAAGGCGCCGGCCTCGCTACAAGGTTTTGTGACCTGGCTGCGCGCGGCGGACACCGAGGTGAAGCGTGACATGGAAATTTCGCGCGACGAAGTACGCGTGATGACCGTGCATGGCGCCAAGGGGCTGGAGGCTCCTGTTGTCATCATGGCCGACACCACGACGTCGCCAACGGACACTCAGCGCCTTCGCCTCATTCAATTGCCGCAGGGAAATGGCGGCAACGTCGTGGTCTGGGCCGGACGCAAGGCCGACGATCCGCCGGCCGTGGTTGCGGCGCGTAGCGCCATGCTGGAGGAGACCGAGCACGAATATCGCCGCCTGCTCTATGTTGCGATGACGCGGGCGGCCGACCAGCTGATCATCGCCGGCTGCAGGCCCGGCAACCGGAGCAACATTCGCGAGCATGCCTGGTACGACCTGATCGAGAAGGGGCTCAGGAATTCCGGATTGGCGCTTCAGGAGATCGAGACTCCGAATGGCGTCGTGAAGCGTTTTGTTCGACCCGAAGAGGCGACAGACGTTTCCGGCTCCATCGACGAGCGGGCCACGACAGCGCCGCTCGTGCTGCCGGAGTGGCTGCAAACGCCGGCGCGCGCGGAGGCATCGGCCGCAAGTCTGTTGCGGCCGTCCGATCCATCCGATGATGACAGTCATCGGGTGCGAACGGCTGAATCCATGATGCAACGAGCGCGCGCGCTTCAGCGCGGCACGCTGGTGCACCGGCTGCTGCAGTCGTTGCCCGATATCGCGGCTTCAAATCGCCGCGACGCCGCGCTCGCTTATCTCGCCCGCAACGCCGGCGGCTGGACCGCGGGCGAACAACATGCGCTGGCAGATGGCACGCTGGCCTTGATTGCTGATCCACGCTTTGCACCGGTGTTTGCGCCCGGCAGCCGGCCCGAAGTCTCGATCGTAGGTCGGCTGGAGCGGCCGCACCGGCCACCGGCGCTGGTTTCCGGCCAGATCGACCGTCTGGTGGTGACAGATAGCGAAGTTTTGATCGTCGATTTCAAGACCAACCACGCGCCGCCGAAGCAGGAAGCCGAGGCGCCCAAGGGATATATCCGCCAGTTGGCGCTGTATCGGGCCCTGCTTGGCAAACTTTATCCCCAGCGGCCGATCCGCGCCGCGCTGCTTTGGACCGAATCGGCTGAATTCATGGAGATTTCAGCCCCTGCGCTGGACGCGGAGCTGGCCGCCATAATCCAAAGGGATGACCGCGCTTGACCCGGCAAGATCGCGTTCATAGGTTTGCCTCATCATCCGAGGCGCGATTCTCTAGAGGCCGCGCCCCCTAATTCAACCGAACGAGGTATTCCCATGGCCGTTGGCAAGGTTTCCGACGCCGATTTCGAAGCCGAAGTGCTCAAGGCGACCGGCCCGGTCGTGGTCGATTTCTGGGCCGAATGGTGCGGCCCCTGCCGCATGATCGCACCCGCGCTCGACGAAATTTCCGGCGCGATGGGCGACAAGGTCAAGATCGTGAAGCTGAACGTCGACGAGAGCCCGAAGACGGCTTCGAAGTACGGCGTGATGTCGATCCCGACCTTGATGATCTTCAAGGGCGGCGAGATGGCCTCGCGCCAGGTCGGCGCCGCGCCGAAGCAGAAGCTGCAGCAGTGGATCACCGCTGCGGTGTGATCGGCTCATACGATCGTTGATATGAAAGCGGCCGGCTCATCGCCGGCCGTTTTGTTTCGAAAGCCATATCGAGCCAGATGATCCGTCACCCTGAGGTGGCCGTGCGTAGCGCGGCCCTCGAAGGGCGACAGCCCGGGGCCTACCGCTCATCCTTCGAGGCTCGCTTCGCTTGCGCCTTAGGATGACGAGATGACTATCTGATCCACCCTGTCTCGATAGCAGAGGCGAGTTCGGCCTGTCCGTTCTGCCGCGCCAACGCGGCCATCGGTGCGTAATCGTAGGGTACATGCCGGAACGTGACCAGCCAATGTCCGTCAACCAACTCCAGGATCGCGTAGCGCGCATCCGGCGTCCCGGCTTCGATGACGTGCGGAAACGGATGGGTGTCGCGATAACCGGGCGAGCCGACACTGCCGGGATTGACGATCAGGCGGCCGTCACGAAGCCTTACCGCGCGCGCCAGATGAGTATGTGCGCAAAGAATCAGTGACTGCGTGATTCCTTTTGCCTGCTCCTCGATCGCGTCGAGCGGCGACATCCGCACGGTGCCGTCGGGCAAGACCGTTTCCAGCCAATAGACTTCGTCATGCCCGGGCGTGGCGTGGCAGAGGAAAACGTTTTCGCAAAACACCGATGTCTTCGGTACCGCGCGCAGCCAGTCGAGATGCCTGGTATCGAGCTGTGCATGCGCCGGCCGATCCCACGAGCCCATCTTCTCCGGCGGCCGGTCGATCAGATAGCGGTCATGATTGCCGAGCACGTGCACGGCATCGAGCGCCATCAGCGCGTCCATCGTGCGCCGCGCATCGAGCGGCCCGCTCGCCATGTCGCCGAGATTGACGATGTCGGTGATGCCTTGCGCACGGATATCGGCCAGCACGGCTTCCAGCGCGAGATAGTTTCCGTGCACGTCGGCAATCGCTGCAAAACGCATGGTCATTCCCATCGCCATTTCAACGCGAAAGCCTATGCAGGAGGCGTGCCGTTAACAGCGAGCACATGGCCAGCGAGATAGAGCGATCCTGTGATCAGGATGCGCGGCGGCACTTCGTAGGCGAGGCGCGACAGCGCCTGCAGCGCAGCTTCGACACTGGCCGCGTTTTCCACGCGCATGCCGAGCGCGCGGGCCGCATCCGCCAGCCGGTCCGGCGGCATCGCTTTGTCGCTGCCGGGAATCGGCACCGCCATGATGTGGCGGGTCAGCCCGGCGAAATTGGCAAGAAACGCGCCGGCATCCTTGTTCGCCATCATGCCCGCGATCACGACCAATGGCCGCGACACCCGCTCCTCGAGATCGCCGAGCGCCGCCGCCACGACGCGACCGCCCTCGGCGTTGTGTCCGCCGTCGAGCCAGATTTCGCAGCCCTGCGGTCCCTGCTCGACCAGCGCGCCCGACACCAGACGCTGCATCCGCGCCGGCCATTCGGCGTTGACGATGCCGGCCTCGAAAGCGGGCATGCCGACTTTCAACGTATCGATGGCGCGCAGGGTCGCGATCGCCAGCCCCGCATTGTCGAACTGATGCCGTCCGAACAGCTTTGGCGCCGCCAGATCCATAAGGCCGCGCTCGTCCTGATAGACCAGCCGGCCGCGCTCGACGCTGACATGCCATTGCTGTCCGGCCGCATGCATCGGCGCGCGCAGGCGGTTCGCTTGAACTTCGATCACCGCCATCGCTTCCGGCGCCTGCTCGGCGCAAACCACCGCCACGTTGCTCTTGATGATCGCCGCCTTCTCGCCGGCGATCGCAGTCAGCGTGTCGCCGAGAAACTCGGTATGATCCATGCTGACCGGCGCGATGACGGTGGCGAGCGGCGCGTCGATCACATTGGTGGAATCGAGCCTGCCGCCGAGGCCGACTTCCAGCAACACGACATCGGCCGGATGCCGCGCGAACAGACAAAAGGCCGCCGCGGTCTGGATCTCGAAGATCGTGATCGGCTGACCCTTGTTGGCCCGTTCGCAATGTTCGAGCGTGCCGCGTAGTTCATCATCGTCCACCAGCACGCCGCCGTTGCTGCGGCCGAGGCGATAACACTCGTTGATGCGTACCAGAAAAGGCGAGGTAAAAACGTGGACGCGCAGGCCCGCAGCTTCAAGAATCGCGCGCAGGTAAGCGATCGTCGAGCCCTTGCCATTGGTCCCGGCAACATGGATCACCGGCGGCAGCCGGCGTTCGGGGTGATCGAGCGCCGTCAGCAGCCGGTGCATGCGATCGAGGCTGAGATCGATTTGCCGGGGATGCAGGTCGGACAGCCGCGCGATCAACTCACTGAGCGGCCGTGGTTTGGCGGCAGGTGCGTTCACGCGTGAGGTGCGGCCGGCACCGCTTCCGGCGCCGAAACAATCTGGGCCGGATCGGTGACGACAGGCGCAGGTTTGGAAGCGACCTCGATCGCCGGCGATTTCGTGAGAAGCCGGCACAGCCGCGCCAGGGTCGGGCGCATCTCGTGGCGATGCACGACCATGTCGACCATGCCGTGGTCGCGCAGATATTCGGCGCGCTGGAAACCTTCCGGCAATTTCTCGCGAATCGTCTGTTCGATCACGCGGGCGCCGGCGAAACCGATCAGCGCGCCCGGCTCGGCGATCTGCACGTCGCCCAGCATCGCATATGACGCGGTGACGCCGCCGGTGGTCGGATTGGTCAGCACCACGATGTAGGGCAGTTTCGCCTCGCGCAGCATCTGCACGCCGACGGTGCTGCGCGGCATCTGCATTAGCGACAAGATGCCTTCCTGCATCCGAGCACCGCCGGAGGCGGCGAACATGATGAACGGTGATTTCTTTTCGACCGCGAGCTCCATGCCGCGCACGATCGCCTCACCCGCGGCCATGCCGAGCGAGCCGCCCATGAAATCGAAATCCTGCACCGCGACCACGACGCCGGCGCCTTCGAGCTTGCCGAAGCCGACCTTGACCGCGTCGTTCATCCCGGTCTTGGCACGCGCGTCCTTGATGCGGTCGGCGTATTTGCGCTCGTCGCGGAACTTCAGCGGGTCCGCCGTGACTTCGGGCAGCGCGATATCGTACCAGGTCTGGTTGTCGAAGATCGATTTCAGCCGAGCCGCCGCGCTCATGCGCATGTGGTAGTTCGAGCCCGGAATCACGAACTGGTTGGCCTCGACATCCTTGTAGAAGACGAGTTGCCCGGAATCCGGGCACTTGATCCACAAATTCTCCGGTGTCTCGCGCTTCAGGATGCTGCGGATCTTCGGCCGGACGACATTGGTGAGCCAATTCATGTTTCGCTCCGAAATGCGGTTGAACGCATTAGTTAAACTATATGGCGGCCGGGACCGAGCCGGACAAGCCGCTGATTAACGCCTAGTTCCACGAAATTATGCTTATTCCGCGGCCTGTTTCGCTCCCCGCACGCCTTGTGCGAGGGCTGCAACCAGATCGGCCACGGCGGTCACGGTTTTGGCGGTCGCCCGGCCCTCGGCATCGAGACTGCCGGCCAAGGCATCGACCAGCGCGGTACCGACCACGGAGCCATTGGCCCGTTCGGCAATCGCCCGCGCCGCTTCCGGGGTGCGAATGCCGAAGCCGACACAAACCGGCAATTTGGTATGACGCTTGATCCGGGCGACGGCTTCACCGACCACGTTCGAGTCGGCGCTGGCGCTGCCGGTGATGCCGGTGACCGCGACGTAGTAGACGAAACCGGAGGTGTTCGCGAGCACCGCGGGCAAGCGCTTGTCGTCGGTGGTCGGCGTCGCCAGACGGATGAAGTTGAGGCCCGCCTTCATCGCCGGGATACACAGCTCGGTATCTTCCTCCGGCGGCAGGTCGACGATGATCAACCCGTCGACGCCGGCGGCCTTCGCATCGGCCAGGAATTTATCGACGCCGTAGATGTAGATCGGATTGTAGTAGCCCATCAGCACCAGCGGCGTGGTGTTGTCGTCCTTGCGGAACGCGCGCACCAGATCCAGCGTCTTCTTCAGCGTCATGCCGGCCTTCAGCGCGCGCAAACCCGCGGCCTGGATCGACGGGCCGTCGGCCATCGGATCGGTAAAGGGCATGCCGAGCTCGATGATGTCGGCGCCGGCCTTCGGCAGCGCCTTGATGACATCGAGCGAGGTTTTCGGATCGGGATCGCCAGCCGTCACGAAGGTGACGAAGGCGGCGCGGCCTTGTTTCGCGAGTTCGGCAAAGCGTGCGTCGATACGGGTGGTCATGGTGCGATACCTGAAATACTTTCTGTCTCTCCAAGGCCTGCATGCGCGGAGAGACCCCCACCCCAACCCTCCCCCGCAAGCGGGAGAGGGGGCAGAGCTTGCCGTGTCGATGGAGCGCGCAAAACATTCGGCCACGATGTGACCGAGCCTCGTGCAATAACGCCGATGATTCCCTCTCCCGCTTGCGGGGGAGGGTTGGGGTGGGGGTGCCCGCTCCGAACTCGATGCCAGAAGCGATCATCACTTCTTCTTGCCCTTCAGGATATCGCCGACCTGCGGCACGTCCTTGTCGCCGCGGCCGGAGAGGTTGACCACCATCAGATGATCTTTTGGCCGCTTCGGCGCGAGGTCCATGACTTTCGCGATGGCGTGCGCCGGCTCCAGCGCGGGGATGATGCCTTCGAGCCGCGACAGCAGTTGGAACGCCGCCAGCGCCTCGTCGTCGGTTGCCGACAAATAAGTGACGCGGCCGGTCTCGTGCAGCCAGGAATGCTCCGGGCCGATGCCGGGATAATCCAGCCCCGCCGAAATCGAATGCGCGTCCTGGATCTGGCCGTCGTCGTCCATCAGCAGATAAGTGCGATTGCCGTGCAGCACGCCCGGACGGCCGCCGGCGATCGAGGCCGCGTGCAACTGCGTCAGGCCGTGGCCCGCCGCTTCGACACCAAAGATTTCGACAGAGGGATCGTCGAGGAAGGGATGAAACAGCCCCATCGCGTTGGAGCCGCCGCCGATACAGGCGACCAGCGAATCCGGCAAACGGCCCTCGGTCTCCTGCATCTGCTTGCGGGTCTCGATGCCGATGATCGACTGAAAGTCGCGCACCATCATCGGATAGGGATGCGGGCCCGCGACGGTACCGATACAGTAGAAGGTGTTGTGCACGTTGGTGACCCAGTCGCGCAGCGCGTCGTTCATCGCGTCCTTGAGCGTGCGCGAGCCCGACTGAACCGGGACCACCTTGGCGCCCAGCATTTCCATGCGGATCACGTTCGGCTGCTGCCGTTCGACGTCGACCGCGCCCATGTAGACGATGCATTCGAGCCCGAACCGCGCGCACAGCGTTGCGGTCGCGACGCCATGCTGGCCGGCGCCGGTCTCGGCGATGATGCGCTTCTTGCCCATGCGGCGCGCGACCATGATCTGGCCGAGCACGTTGTTGACCTTGTGCGAGCCGGTGTGATTGAGCTCCTCACGCTTGAAATAGATTTTTGCGCCGCCGAGATGCTCCGTGAGGCGCTCAGCGAAATAGAGCGGCGACGGCCGGCCGACATAGTCCTTGAGATAGCCGTTCATCTCCGCCTGAAACGACGGATCGGCCTTGGCGTCGGCATAGGCCTTTTCGAGGTCGAGGATCAGCGGCATCAGCGTTTCCGCGACGAAGCGTCCGCCGAAAATGCCGAAATGGCCGCGCTCGTCGGGGCCGCTGCGGAAGGAGTTGGGCAGGTTTCGATTCATCGGACCATCAGTTCTTCGCTGGCGCGCGCGGCGCGGATAAAGGCGCGGATCATCTCGGGATCCTTGTGACCTGGCGCACTTTCGACGCCGGAGGAGACGTCGACGCCGCCGGCGCCGGTGACGCGAATGGCCTCCGCGACGTTGTCGGCGGTGAGCCCACCCGAGACCATGAAGGGCAGTTTGAGATCGAGGTTTTCCAGCACGTGCCAGTCGAACACGGCGCCGAGCCCGCCCGGGCGGGTCGCGCCCTTCGGGGCACGGGCATCGAACAGGATGCGATCGGCGACCCCGGCAAAGCCGGGCAGCGCGGCGAGATCGGCCGCGGTCTCGACCGCGATCACCTTCATGACCGGCACGCCGAATTTGGCCTTGATATCGCGGACCCGCGCGGTGGTTTCCTTGCCGTGCAGTTGCAGCAGGTCCGGCCGCAGGGTTTCGACGATGTTGCCGAGCGTCGCATCGTCGGCATCGACCGTCAGCGCCACCTTGGCGGCGCGGCCTTTGGCCTGCTTGCCCAACTCGCGCGCGGTCTCGAGGCTGAGATGCCGGGGTGACGGCGGGAAGAACACAAAACCCACCATGTCGGCGCCAGCCGCAAGCGCGACGTCGAGCGTCTCGCGCGTGGACAGGCCGCAAATTTTGACAAGCAGGGACATGGTCTCTCGGGTGCGGCTGACAGGCCGCCGGATGCGGTTTGGAACAGGGCTTGAGGGGCGGGTTCTACAACGTCGCGCCCTGCTTGTCTCGCCCGGCGGACCCGTAAATGCCGCGCTGGCCGGGCGCGGCAAGCCGCTGCTGGTCGCCCCGGGAAGCCGCTGCGGCAGCCCTCAAATCGGCGGCCTCGGCCCGGGCCCGGCGCGCATCGGCCTCGTGCTGGCGCGCGGCGCGGCGCCAGTGGCGCTGCCGGAACCAGGTCGCCATGCCGCCCGCCGCCACGCCGAGAATGGCGACCAGAATGATCACGACGAACAGCGGCATCTTGACCGCGACCGACGGATCGGCGGAATTGAACGGATCGAACGACACCGTAACCCAATGGCGATTGGCGACCGCGAAGACGACAAAGAGAATGCCTAGGGGAATGACGACCAGCGCCGTGAAGAACTTTCGCATGACCATCTCTCATACCGATGGAGACCGGCGGGCAAGGTCTTGTCGTCCATGCCCTGATCGTCCAAGTCCCGCAACGCGGCTACAGACGTGAGAATCGCTCAAAGCCTTAGGCGCTGGCCTCGGGGGAACCCTCTTCGCGGTTCAGCCGTTCGCGCATTTCCTTGCCGGTCTTGAAGAACGGGACGCTCTTCTGATCGACCGGCACATGGGCGCCGGTGCGCGGATTGCGTCCCGCGCGGGCCGGACGATGCTTGACCGAAAAAGCGCCGAAACCGCGGAGTTCGACCCGGTCGCCACGCGCCAGGGCGGCCACGATCTCATCGAGGATCGCGTTCACAATATTCTCCACATCCCGCTGATAGAGGTGCGGGTTGTGCTCTGCGATGCGCTGAACAAGCTCGGATTTGATCATCGATACTGGGATCCACGGTCGTGCGGATATGCATTTCCGTGAAAATGCCTTGAACTGTCAAGACGCTAAATCAATTTTGAGTGACGCGAAATGACGTGACAAATGCCTCGGAAGGGGTTTGTGGCGATGCTCGCAATGCGGGAGGGCCATGCCGGGCTGCTCCCGACCGGCTCAATTCGACCCCGCCGGCCGCCACAAAGCCAGCATCCCGTCCAGCCTGAGCTGGTCGACCGCCTGGGCCACGCCGGCCTGCTCGACTTGCCGCGCGATCGTGCCCAGGCCGAGGGCATCTAGCGTAATGGAGGCAGCCGTGCGCAGGAAAGTCAGGTCGCCAAACCGCGGGCTGAGCTTGTAGTCACGTACCGGCAGGTCGCTCTTGATCTTCTTTTCAGAGACCAGCCACGCGACCGCGGCTTTTTCATCGCCGAGCTGATCGATCAGCTTCAGCTCCACCGCCTGGCGGCCGGTGAACACGCGGCCATCAGCGACTTTTTCGAGCAACGCATCGTCCATGCCGCGCCGCGTCTTCACGAGGTCGCGGAACCAGGCGTAAGAGTCCTTCACCAGCGCGTCGAGCGCGGCACGCGCCTCCGGGCTGGTCGGCTCAAAACCATTCGGCGCAGCCTTTAACGGCGAGGATTTCACTTCTTCGACCTTGACGCCGACGGTCTTCAACAGCTCGGTGAAATTCGGAAATTGAAACAGCACGCCGATCGAGCCGACCAGCGAACTCTGCTGGGCGATGATGCGATCGGACGCGATGGCGGCGATGTAACCGCCGGATGCCGCCAGCCCCTCGACCACGACAACCAGCGGCTTCTTGGCCTTCAGGCGCACCAGCGCGTCATAGAGCTGTTCGGAGCCCGCCGTGGTGCCGCCGGGCGAATTGATATGGACGATGACAGCGGCGGCCTGCGATTTTTCCAGCCGCTCCAGCGCCTCGACGCGCTCCTGGTCGCTGCGGATCAGCCCCTCGATATTGACGCGTGCGATCGATCCCGACGAGGTCAGCGACGCGCGGCCGCCCGGCGTTGCGATCACGCCGACGGCGATGACCGCCGCGATCGCGACCACGGCGGCGGCGACGCGCCAGAAGGTCAGCTTGCGGCGGATCCTGCGGCGATCGACGATCACATCCGAATCGAGCGACATCGAAATTCTCCCAAAGTATCCCGCGCGTTTTGCATCCGCAGCGCTAGCGAAGCGTTATCTGGATACATCAATTGCGATGCAATATGAAGAAAACAAGGCCCGTCTTGCCCTCTCCTCTTCCCCTCTCCCCTTGTGGGAGAGGGTGGATCGAATGAGCGTCAGCTCATTCGAGACGGGTGAGGGGTCTGTCTCCGCGGATAGAGACCCCTCATCCGGCGCTGCGCGCCACCTTCTCCCACAAGGGGAGAAGGGAAGGACGACGGAGAAACAAAAAGGCCCCGGTCGAAACCGGGGCCTGATCGTTTGTGACAATAAGCAAGCCCGAAGCTTACTTGTCGCGGTTCTTCAGCGCGGTGCCGAGGATGTCGCCGAGCGTCGCTCCCGAATCGGAGGAACCGTACTGCGCGATGGCTTCCTTCTCTTCGGCAACTTCCAGCGCCTTGATCGAGACCTGCACCTTGCGGGCCTTCTTGTCGAACTGGATCACGCGGGCGTCGACCTTCTCGCCGACGGCGAAACGTTCGGCGCGCTGATCGTTGCGATCGCGGGCAAGCTCGGAGCGCTTGATGAAGGTGGTGAAGTCGGTGCCCGAGATCTTCACCTCGATGCCGGCTTCCTTCACTTCGAGCACTTCGCAGGTCACGACCGCGCCCTTCTTGACGTCGCCCGGCTCGGCGAAGGGATCGCCTTCGAGCTGCTTGACGCCGAGCGAGATGCGCTCCTTTTCGACATCGACGTCGAGCACCACGGCCTTGACCATGTCGCCCTTCTTGAAGTTGTCGATGACCTGTTCGCCCGGAAGCTTCCAGTCGAGGTCGGACAGATGAACCATGCCGTCGACGTCGCCTTCGAGGCCCAGGAACAGACCGAACTCGGTCTTGTTCTTGACTTCGCCTTCGACGGTCGCACCGACCGGGAACTTCTCGACGAAGACTTCCCAGGGGTTGCGCATGGTCTGCTTGAGGCCGAGCGAGATGCGGCGCTTGACCGAATCGACTTCGAGAACCTGCACTTCGACTTCCTGCGAGGTCGAAACGATCTTGCCGGGGTGCATGTTCTTCTTGGTCCACGACATTTCGGAGACGTGGATCAGGCCTTCGATGCCCGGCTCCAGTTCGACGAACGCGCCGTAGTCGGTGATGTTGGTGACGCGGCCGGTGAAGCGCGCGTTCAGCGGGTACTTGGCCTCGATGCCCTGCCACGGATCGTCCAGCAACTGCTTCATGCCGAGCGAAATGCGGTGGGTCTCGTGGTTGATCTTGATGATCTTGACCTTCACGGTCTGGCCGATGGTGAGCACTTCGGTCGGGTGATTGACCCGGCGCCAGGCGATATCGGTGACGTGGAGCAGGCCGTCGATGCCGCCGAGATCAACGAACGCACCGTAATCGGTGATGTTCTTGACCACGCCGTCGATCACCTGACCCTCTTCGAGGTTCTGCACCAGCTCCTGGCGCTGCTCGGCGCGGGTCTCTTCGAGAACCGTGCGGCGCGACACCACGATGTTGCCGCGGCGGCGATCCATCTTGAGAATCTGGAACGGCTGCGAGTTGTTCATCAGCGGCGCAACGTCGCGGATCGGACGGATGTCGACCTGCGAACGCGGCAGGAAGGCAACCGCGCCGTCGAGGTCGACCGTGAAGCCGCCCTTGACCTGGTTGAAGATGACGCCGTGAACCTTCTCGTTGTTGTTGAAGGCCTTCTCGAGCTTGCCCCAGCTTTCCTCGCGGCGCGCCTTGTCGCGCGACAGCACGGCTTCGCCGAGCGCATTCTCGATCCGGTCGAGGAACACCTCGACTTCGTCGCCAACCTTGAGATCGCTTTCGCGGCCGGGTCCTGCGAACTCGCGCAGCGCCACGCGGCCTTCGGTCTTCAGGCCGACGTCGATGACGGCCATGTCCTTTTCAATTGCAACTACCTTGCCCTTGATGACGGAGCTTTCCTGCAGATTGCCGCCGGCGAAGGACTCGTCCAGCATCGCAGCGAAATCGTCGCGGGTAGGATTATAAGAAGCAGCAGTCGAAGCCATTTGTTCTCCAGATGCGGGATTGCCGGCCATTCGGGTTAAGGGCGTATCGCGCGTGAAGTGTCAGGGTTCCGCAAACCCTGACGACCGCCTTTGCGGAAGGCGCAAAAGCGGGCCGGCAGCATGACTGCACGTTCGATACGTTGATTTATCCGGAGCCTGAAGTACCGACTTCAAGAACCTGGAGCGGGCGTTCCTCCAATGACGGCAGGGGCTAAATCCACCTGCCGGCCCGCTCGGACAGCCCTGATCTCATCGATGGCGGCCCGGATGGCGCTGGATATAGCCCCAAGGGCCATTTTCGGCAAGCCGGAAATGCCGGATTCACGGGCCCTTAAGGCTGACGGCGACTGAACGGCGGCCGCATTAACCGGCCGTTTCAACGGCTTGTTGACCCCGTTCCGGGAATAGCCCCGCCACTCCGGTTTTGTGGAACCCGGCCTTAAGCACCCTCCCCACACAATGACACCATTACAAAAACAGGGGGAATACCACTATGAAGAGCTTTATCGTGCTGACGGCCGTCGCCGTTCTGACCGTCGGAAATGCCATTGCCGCGATGCCCGGCGCCGCCGGCTCCATGCGCACCTACTCTGCCGACCAGCCCGTCGTGAGCATGGCCGAGCAGGAACTGCCGTTCGATCGTTACTGGTCGAAGAACTGATTCCCGGCCGGAGCTGTCTGCGCCTAGCGCGGACAGCCTCGACGATCGCGATGGCGGCGGCAACGCCGCCTTCGATGTCGAGCTTTGAATTATCGAGAATATGCGCGTCGGCGGCCGCCTTCAGGGGGGCCGCCGCGCGATTCCGGTCCCGTTCGTCGCGCTTGATGATGTCGGCCAGAATCAGCGCCTCGTCGGCCGCTTCGCCGCGTGCGCGCGCTTCGAGCGTGCGGCGGTGGGCGCGCACCTGCGGGTCGGCGACGACAAAAATCTTCACATCGGCATTCGGGCAGATCACGGTCCCGATGTCGCGCCCGTCGAGCACGGCGCCGGGCGGCGCGCCTGCGAACTGGCGCTGAAAGCTGACCAGCACCTCGCGCACGGTGGGGATCGCCGACACCACGGAAGCGGCTTCGCCGATCCGCTGCGACTTCAACTCGGGATCGCCGAATTTTTCGGGATCGAGCGCCATCGCAACGGCCACCGCGCGCGCCTCGTCGGTCAGTTCAAAACCCCGATCCAGCAGCGTCTTGGCGACCGCGCGGTAAATCACGCCGGTGTCGAGATGGCGATAGCCGTAATGACGGGCGAGCCGCTTGCCGAGCGTGCCCTTGCCGGAAGCGGCGGGTCCGTCGATGGCGATGATCATGAAAACTCGGCCCCCAGCGATCGCATCATCGGGATGAAATCGGGAAAGCTGGTGGCAATGAAGGCGGTGTCGTCGACCTTGACCGGCTTGTCGGCTGCAAGCCCCATCACCAGCGCCGACATCGCGATGCGATGATCCATGTGGGTGGCGACGATGCCGCCGCCGGGCACGTGTCCTCGGCCCTCGACGATCAGATCGTCGCCGGAAACCTCGACCTTGACGCCGTTGACGCGCAGCATGTCGGCGGTCGCCTCCAGCCGGTCGGATTCCTTGACGCGCAATTCCTGCAGGCCGCGCATGATGGTCGTGCCTTCGGCAAACGAGGCCGCGACCGCCAGCACCAGATATTCGTCGATCATCGACGGCGCGCGTTCCGGCGGCACCTCGACGCCGCGCAGTTTGGACGCGCGCACGCGCAATTGCGCCATCGGCTCGCCGGCGTCGCCGCGCACTTCGCTCTCCTCGATCGAAGCGCCCATCTCGCGCAGTGTCGTGAACAGGCCGGTGCGCAGCGGATTGGTCATGACGTCGGTGAAGACGATGTCGGAGCCTTCGACGATCAGCGCCGCCACGATCGGGAACGCCGCCGACGAGGGATCGGCGGGCACCACGACGTCGGCGCCGTGCAGCTCGGGCTGGCCGGTCAGTGCGATCCGGCGGCCGTGGCTGCCTTCCCGGGTCGAGACGATCTCGGCGCCAAAATGCTTCAGCATCAGCTCGGTGTGGTCGCGGCTGGCTTCCTGCTCGATCACGGTGGTGACGCCGGGCGCGGCGAGGCCGGCCAGCAGCACCGCCGATTTGATCTGGGCCGAGGCCACCGGCGTCCGGTACAGGATCGGCAGCGGATCGCGGGCGCCGTGCAGGGTCAGCGGCAGGCGGCCGCCCTCCTTGGCCTCGCCGGCCTTGGCGCCCATCAATTCCAGCGGATCGAGGATCCGCCGCATCGGGCGGGAGCGAAGCGAGGCGTCGCCGTCGAATACCGCCGAAATCGGGCAGCCGGCGACCGCCCCCATCACCAGCCGGCAGCCGGTGCCGGAATTGCCGAAATCGAGCGGCTGCGGCCGGCTCGGCGAAGCCGGCGACGCCGACGCCCCGGACCGACCAGGCAAACGGCCCGGTCCGTTCGACCTTGGCGCCCAGCGCCTGCATCGATTTGGCGGTGTTGAGGACGTCTTCGCCCTCCAGCAGGCCGGAAATCCGGGTTTCGCCGACCGAAAGCGCCCCCAGAATGAGGGCCCGGTGCGAAATCGACTTGTCGCCGGGAACGCGGACTTTACCGGTCAGGGAGCCGCTAGGCGCGGGATTCCAGCGGGGTCGGGAGGGCGACCGTTGAATGGGTCAAGATTGTGTCCTCTGCGCCGGGGCAGGCCGGGGGCAGTATCACATGGGCCACACGGCGTCACGCGGCCGTCAAATGCGTCAAAGCGCTATTGACACCAGCCTCTCAACTAGCCAAGTGAAGCACCGTTTTTCAGAAATTCCCAGGATTCCACACGTGGCCAAATCCGATCTCGGAACCAAACGTATTTGCCCGACGACGGGTAAGAAATTCTATGACTTGAACAAGACCCCGGTGATTTCGCCCTACACCGGCGAGGTCGTGCCGATTGCACCGATCGCGCCGCCGCGGGCTGCCCGTGGCGATGCCGCGCGCGCCGCTGCTGCTGCTTCCGCCGCTGCCGCAGCCGATCAGCCGGAGGCCGCCGAGGCCGAAGAGTTGGTCTCGCTGGAAGAGGCCGATGCCGAGGAGAACACCGGCAAGGTCAAGGCCGTGGTTCCCGAATCGGAAGACGATATCGAGGTCGACGAGACCATCGAGGACGATGACGACGACGATTCCACCTTCATTCCCGACGAGGAAGAAGGCGACGAAGACGTCACCGACATCATTGGTGACGTCGGCAACGACGAAGAGACTTGAGATCGGCCCTGAACTGTGGTTCAGGGTCATGCCCGCAGGCCTGATTTGAGGCTTGCGAATTCTACGGGGCCATAGCTCAGCTGGGAGAGCGCTTGCATGGCATGCAAGAGGTCGGCGGTTCGATCCCGCCTGGCTCCACCACGCTTCGCCCTTCGGGCTTCGCGTGGCGCAGCCACGAGGAGCCCGTAGGACGAAGCGTGGTGCCCGGCGTAGCCCGAAGGGCGAAGACGGGCTGGTAGACGCAACTACCTTTGCTTCACCTTCGGATACAGTGCGCACCCATGTGGTACGTCTACATTATCCGAAGCATCGAATTCCCTGAGCAAGAATACATCGGCGCCACCGCCGATTTGAAGCGGCGACTCCCCGAGCACAATGCTGGCAGATCCGCGCACACCGCGAAATTCAAGCCTTGGGAATTGGTTTGGTACTGCGCCTTCCCGAACAAATACAAAGCGCTCGCGTTCGAGAAATATCTCAAATCGCATTCCGGCCGCGCCTTCGCCAAAAAACGCCTCTAGCCCCCGCCCCCCTACTCCCCCAACGCCGCGTTCAACCTGTCCCGCAGCGCCACCACATCATTCTTGATCGCCGACAATTCCCCGAGCGAACAGGCCGAGCGCGCGAGAATCCCTTCGGGCACCGCCCTCGCCTTTTCTTTCAGCGCCTGACCCTTCGGCGTCAGCGCGATCAGCACCTGGCGCTCGTCCTCCTTGCTGCGGGTGCGCTTGAGCAGTTCGGCTGCTTCCAGCCGCTTCAGCAGCGGCGTCAGCGTGCCGGAATCCAGAAACAACCGCTCGCCGATATCCTTCAGCGGCACGCCGTCACGCTCCCATAACACCAGCATGACCAGATATTGCGGATAGGTCAGCCCGAGGCGGTCGAGCAGCGGCTTGTAGACGCGGTTGAAGGCATGCGCGGTGGAATAGATCGCAAAGCAGATTTGATTGTCCAGTTGCAGCGGCCAGTCCGCCGCCGGTTTCCGTGCCATTGATGACCTCGACCCCACGAATAGATGCTGTCACCATTCTGGGGCCTCGCGCCCCGGCATTCAATTGCGAACAATTAAATGTGAGGCCATGGATTTTATATTGTACACAATTCAATTGTCTGCGATATAACTTCATCGAAATTCAACCCAGGGAGAACCACCATGTCCGTCAACGTGCTCTACAAGACCAGCGCCAAGGCCACCGGTGGCCGCGATGGCCACGCCGCGACCCTCGACGGCGCGCTCGACGTCAAACTGACTACGCCGAAGGAACTCGGTGGCGGCGGTGGCGCCGGCAACAATCCCGAGCAGCTGTTCGCAGCCGGCTATGCCGCCTGCTTCATCGGCGCGATGAAATTCGTCGCTTCCCAGGGCGGCCCCAAGGTTCCCGCCGATGCTTCGGTGACCTCGACCGTCGGCATCGGGCCGCGCGCGGCCGGCGGCTTTGGCCTCGACATCGACCTCGCCGTCTCGCTGCCCGGCCTTGCCCGCGCGGAAGCGGAAGCCCTCGTCGAGAAGGCCCACCAGGTGTGCCCGTATTCCAACGCCACCCGCGGCAATGTGGATGTGCGCCTGACGGTTGTGTAACGACCTCTCGGATAGCCCGCCGTATTCGACGGCGGGCTATTTCCATCTGGCGGATCGCTTCCGTCATACGCCCGTGCGCGGGAAGGCATTGCCGCCGTGCGCGAAGACCGCTAGCTCAGGAATTCCATTTTCATCCTGAGCGAAGGTTGTTTCCATGAGTTCTGAAGCGGCTCCCGGCGCGATGACCGGCCTGCGCGTGGTCGATCTCACGCGCGTGCTCGGCGGCCCCTATTGCACGCAAATCCTGGCCGACCACGGCGCCGACGTGATCAAGGTCGAACCGCCGGCCGGCGACGAGGTGCGCGACTGGGGCCCTCCCTTCCACGACGAAGACGCGGCCTATTTCGTCGGCATCAACCGCAACAAGCGCTCGATCGGCCTCGACCTCGCTTCCGAGGGCGGACGCGCCGTGCTGATGAAGATGCTGGAGACCGCCGACGTCCTGATCGAGAATTTCAAGCCGGGCACGCTCGACAAATGGGGCATCGGCAACGACGCACTCCGCGCGAAATTTCCAAAACTCGTGCATTGCCGGATTTCCGGCTTCGGCGCCGACGGCCCGCGCGGCGGCAATCCCGGCTATGACGCCATCATCCAGGCCATGACCGGCATGATCGCCGCGACCGGCTCGCCGCAAAGCGGCCCGATGCGGATCGGCGTTCCCCTGGTCGATATCACCACCGGACTTTACGCGGCGATCGGCATTTTGATGGCGCTGTCGGAGCGCCAGCGTTCGGGGTTGGGCCAGTTTCTCGAAACCACGCTGTACGAGACTGGTTTGGCGATCATGCATCCGCACGCCGCGAATTATTTCATGCATGGCAAGCCGCCGGGCCTTACGGGTAACGAGCATCCCAATCTGGTGCCGTACGCGATCTTTCCGACCAAGACCGACAACATCTTCATCGGCGTCGGCAATGACGGCACCTTCCGAAAACTGGCCAAGGAAGTCGGCAAGCCTGAACTCGGCACCGATCCGCGTTTTGCCCGCAACAAGGACCGCATCGCCAACCGCGACGCGCTGCGTGAGGAACTGGCCGCCGTGTTCAGCCAGCACGAGGCCGAACCGCTGTGCAATCGCCTGCTCGCGGCGGGACTGCCGGCAGGTCCGGTGCAGAAGATCGACCAGGCGCTGACCAACCCGCACACCATCCACCGCGGCGATGTCATCGAGAAAGACTGGTACAAGGGCGTCGCCTCCCCGATCCGGCTCGACCGGACCAAGCCGAGCCTGCGCCGCACACCGCCGAAATTCAGCCAGCACACGTCAGAGGTGCTGGGCGAATTCGGCTATTCCAAAAGCGAGATCGAGGCCCTGGTCGCCAAGGGCGCGGTCTGCGGCGCCGAGCGCAAGCGCTGACGAATTATCGTCCCGGTTGATCGTCCCGGCGAAGGCCGGGACGATCGCCGGCGTCGTTCAAGCCTTGGCCTATTTGACGGCTTCCCTCGCCGCCCGCTTCCCCAATACTATGCTTTCGCTTATACGGTCATTTGCACGTCATCCGGCGCTGTTATCGCGCGAAACGAAGGTGACGGCCCCAACCCGGAGGAATTTGATGGCTCTTCGACAATTCGGCGCAGCTGCCGCAGTCACTGTGGCGCTGGCGCTCGCGACGCCCGCCTACGCTGTGACCGAGATCCAGTGGTGGCACGCCATGACCGGCGGCAACAACGACATCGTCAACAAGCTTGCCGCGGATTTCAACGCCAGCCAGCCCGACTACAAGATCGTCCCGACCTTCAAGGGCAGCTATCCCGACACCATGAATGCCGGTATTGCCGCGTTCCGCGCCGGCACCGCGCCGCACATCATTCAGGTGTTCGAAGTCGGCACCGCGACGATGATGAGCGCGACCGGCGCCATCAAGCCGGTCTACCAGCTGATGAAGGACGCCGGCGAGCCGTTCGATCCCAAGGCCTATCTGCCCGCAATCACCGGTTACTACTCGACCTCGAAGGGCGACATGCTGTCGTTCCCCTTCAATTCCTCGTCGATGGTGATGTGGATCAACAAGGACGAACTGAAGAAGGCCGGCGTCGCCGAGATTCCAAAAACCTGGCCGGAAGTGTTCGACGCCGCCAAGAAGCTGAAGGCAGCGGGTCACGCCACCTGCGGCTTCTCCAATGCCTGGGCGACCTGGGCCCATATCGAGCAGTTCTCCGCCTGGCACAACGTGCCGATCGGCAGCAAGGCCAACGGCCTCGACGGCTTCGACACCGTTCTGGAGTTCAACTCGCCGCTGCACGTGAAGCATCTGCAGAACCTGATCGACCTGCAGAAGGACAAGACCTACGACTATTCCGGCCGCGAAAACAAAAGCGAAAACCGCTTCGCGTCCGGCGAGTGCGCAATCTTCCTGACCTCGTCGGGCTACTACGCCACCGCCAAGAGCACCGCCAAGTTCGACTTCACCTCGGCGCCGATGCCGTATTATCCCGAAGCCAAGGGCGCGCCGCAGAACTCGATCATCGGTGGCGCCTCGCTATGGGTCTTCGGCGGCAAGAAGCCCGAAGAATACAAGGGCATCGCCAAATTCTTCACCTTCCTGTCCGATACCGACCGCCAGGCCAAACTGCATCAGGAATCCGGCTATCTGCCGATCACCAAGGCGGCCTATGAAAAGACCGTGAAGGACGGCTTCTACGACAAGAACCCGACGCTGCAGACGCCGCTGAAGGAACTGACCAACAAGGAGCCGACCGAGAATTCGCGCGGGCTGCGCTTCGGCAACCTGGTGCAGATGCGCGACGTCTGGTGCGAGGAAATCGAGGCGGCGCTGGCCGGCAAGAAAACCGCCCAGGAAGCGCTGGATGCGGCGGTCGCACGCGGCAATGCGATGTTGCGTACGTTCGAAAAGACGGCAAAGTAATAACGATCAAAGCTCCCTCTCCGCCCGGAGAGGGAGCGTTTCTTTCGCATCACACAGCGTGTTGAATGGAAAAGTCTGTCGTCTTCAACAACAAGCTGCTGCCATATCTGCTGCTGGTGCCGCAGCTCATCATCACATTCGTATTTTTCTACTGGCCGGCGAGCCAGGCGGTCTGGCAATCGTTCCAGCGCGAGGATGCGTTCGGCCTCAATACCGAATTCGTCGGCATGGAGAATTACCAGGCACTGTTTTCGCAGCCCGAATATTACAAGTCGATGCTGACCACGCTGGTGTTCTCCTCGCTGGTCGCGGCGTTGTCGCTTTCGATCGCGCTGCTGTTCGCAACGCAAGCCGACAAGAACCTGAAGGCCGCCGGCGCCTACAAGACATTGATGATCTGGCCCTATGCGGTGGCGCCCGCGGTCGCCGGCGTGCTGTGGATCTTCATGTTCCACCCCGCGCTCGGCACGTTGGCGCGGCCGCTGCGCTGGATGAACTTCGACTGGAATCCGCTGCTCAACGGCAACCACGCCATGGTGCTGGTGGTGATGGCGGCGGTGTGGAAGCAGATTTCCTATAACTTCCTGTTCTTCCTCGCCGGACTGCAATCGATCCCGAAAAGCGTGCTGGAGGCCGGCGCGATCGACGGTGCCGGTCCGATGCGGCGGTTCTGGACCATCGTCTTCCCGCTGCTGTCGCCAACCACCTTCTTCCTGCTGGTCGTCAATGTCGTCTATGTCTTCTTCGACACCTTCGGCATCATCGACGCGGTGACCGGCGGTGGCCCGGCCGGCGCGACCACGACGATGGTCTACAAGGTGTTTGCCGACGGGCGGCTCGGCGGCGATCTCGGCGGCTCGGCCGCGCAGTCGGTGGTGCTGATGGTGATCGTGATCGCGCTGACCGCGATCCAGTTCAGGTATGTCGAACGCAAGGTGCAGTACTGATGGTCGAGCACCGCCCGCTGAACGACATCATCGCCTATGCGATTCTCACCTTCGGCGTCTTTATCGTCGCCTTTCCGGTCTATATCGCGCTGATCGCCTCGACCCACGACGCCGCCACCGTGATCAGCGGCAGCATGCCGCTGACGCCGGGCGGTCACATGCTGGAAAACTATTATCGTGCGGTGTTCGTCGGCGGGTCGCGCGCCAGCCAGGAACCGGTTGGACGCATGCTGATGAATTCGTTCATCTCGGCGATCGGCATTGCGCTCGGCAAGATCTTCATCTCGATGCTATCGGCCTACGCCGTGGTGTATTTCCGCTTTCCGTTCCGCAAGACCGCGTTCTGGATCATCTTCGTCACGCTGATGCTGCCGGTCGAGGTCCGCATCTATCCGACCTACAAGGTGGTCGCCGACCTGCACATGCTCGACACCTATGCCGGGCTGATCCTGCCGCTGATTGCGTCCGCCACCGGCACGCTCTTGTTTCGGCAGTTCTTCATGACGATCCCGGAAGAGCTGCTGGAGGCGTCGCGCATCGACGGCGCCGGTCCGTTCCGCTTCTTCTGGGACACGCTGCTGCCGCTGTCGGTGACGACGGTCGCGGCCCTGTTCGTGATCCAGTTCATCTACGGCTGGAATCAATATCTGTGGCCGCTTTTGATCACGACGCAGGATTCGATGCAGACCATCGTCACCGGCATCAAGCGGATGCTGTACACGACGGACGAACTGGCCGAATGGCAGCTCGCGATGGCAACCGCCGTTCTCGCGATGCTGCCGCCGGTCGCGGTCGTCGTGTTCATGCAGCGCCTGTTCGTGCGCGGACTGGTCGAGACGGAAAAATGAGGAAGCGAGTCGCGGTGATCCAGGTAAACGTCCATGGCTAATGTAACGCTGCGCAACGTCCGCAAGACCTATGCCGGTGGCTTTGAGGCCATCAAGGGTATCAACTTCGACGTCGGCGACGGCCAGTTCTGCGTGCTGGTCGGCCCTTCCGGCTGCGGCAAGTCCACGCTGCTGCGCATGGTGGCGGGACTGGAGACCATCTCCAGCGGCGAGATCGATATCGGCGGGCGGATCGTCAACCAGATCGAGCCGGCCGAGCGCGACATCGCGATGGTGTTCCAGAACTACGCGCTCTATCCGCACATGACCGTCTACAACAACATGGCCTACGGCTTGCGCAATCGCGGCATGAAGGAGCCCGAGATCGACACCCGCGTGCAGGAAGCCGCGCGCATTCTCGAACTCGGCGCCATGCTCGACCGCAAACCGCGGCAGCTGTCCGGCGGCCAGCGCCAGCGCGTGGCGATGGGCCGCGCCATCGTGCGGCAGCCAAAAGTGTTTTTGTTCGACGAGCCGCTGTCGAACCTCGACGCCAAGCTGCGGATCGCCATGCGCGTCGAAATCCGCAAGCTGCAGCGCCGCCTCAGCACGACCTCGATCTACGTTACCCACGACCAGCTCGAGGCGATGACGCTGGCCGATATTCTCGTGGTCATGAATGGCGGCCAGGTCGAACAGATCGGCAATCCGCTCGACATCTACCAGAAGCCCGCGACCACCTTCGTCGCTTCCTTCATCGGCGCGCCGCCGATGAACCTGATGCCGCTGCGTTCCGATGAGCTCAAATCGCAACTGACCGGCGACACCCGCCTCGGCGAAGCCGGCATCCTCGGGATCCGGCCCGAGGATTTTGTGGTTTCAAACGAGAATGTTGCCGGCGGCGTCGCACTCGGCCTCACCGTGGAGGCGATCGAACGCGTCGGCGCCGAAACGTTCATTTACGGAAGCCGGCAGAAGGATGCGCCAAGCGTAGCCGCCACCCCCGGGGAACTGCCGCCGGGCGAGGTGATCGTGCGAATTCCGGGTGCGATCGGGCCTGCCATCGGCGAGCGAATCAGGGCGGTCGCCGCGCCCGACAAGCTGCATCTGTTTACCGCCGATGGCCGCAAGCGGGTGGGCTCCTGAGACCGGGTTCCAGCCGCCAAAGCTCCCCTCCGCGGCCGATTTACGCAGTTTCCAGAGGCACTTGAACCCTCCCCAAATCACCCCCATATTGTTCCTTGACCGGGCGGCAAACCCGCCGGCCGGTTGCATGGGGTGCCGCAAGGGCCCCTCAAAGTCGCTTCGAGAGGACTTTGTAATGTCTCGTGTTCCTTCGTTATCCAGTCCGTTCCTGCTTGGGTTCGACGAAATCGAGCGTGCGCTCGATCGCGTCGTCAAAGGCGCCGACGGTTATCCTCCCTACAACATCGAGCGGTGTGACCGTTCCAACGGCCAGCCCGAACGCCTGCGAATCACGCTGGCGGTGGCGGGGTTTACCCGCGACCAACTCGATGTAACCATTGAGGAAAACCAGCTCGTGATCCGGGGCCGCCAGCAGGACGACAAGGCCCGGCAATACATCCATCGCGGCATCGCCGCGCGCCACTTCCAGCGCACTTTCGTGCTGGCGGAGGGGATGCACGTGCTGGGCGCGGACCTGAAAAACGGGCTGTTGTCGATCGATCTGGCCAGGCCCGAGCCTGAGCGGGTCGTTAAGACAATCGCTATCAATGAGCACGAATAATAGGAACGAGTAGCGGACTCGACCGCTTATTCTGACAAAGGAGTCGAGACCATGAGTGAAGTGAGTGTGACGTTCGAACCCGAAAAGGTTTCCACCGAGGCGCTGGCCCATCTGGGTGAAGGCCATATCGCCTATGTGAAACAGGTCCGTTCCGAGGACGTGCCGGGACTGTTTCCGCAGGCGCCGAAGATCGCGCCCGGCCTGAAACTTTTCGCGCTGCATGCCGCCGACGGCACCCCGATCATGCTGACCGACAGCCGCGAGGCGGCCGTCGCCAATGCATGGAGCAACGAGCTTCAGGCCGTCAGCGTGCACTGACCCGGCATTTGCCGGTGTCACTGAGACGACACTGGTCGGTGTCACTGACGCTGGCAGGTAGCGGCGCTTAGCGCCGCAACAGGAATTCGCAATACGCGGGCATGCTCCCCTGACGGGGAAGCGCCCGCGTATTTTTTTGCTTTCTCGGAGACGCGAGGTGTGGCCCATGATCACGCGCGCGCGATAGATTGGGCGTCAAAGAGTTTGCATGGACGATCAAGAAATACATTCGGTTGCTGCCGCGGACGTGTCCCAGGCGCGACTGCTAGGAAGGACGCTGCTCGCGCTCAACAACGCACATGCGCGCGAATTGTCCTGGCTGGAGCCGGAGCGGCTTGAGTATCTTGTCGGCGAGGCCTTGCTGGCGCGGCGCATTGGAGCAGTCGATGCCTTCTTGCTCGCGTTCGATCAGAGCGCTCGCTACGACAGTCCCAACTTCCTCTGGTTCCGCGCGCGCTATCCGCGTTTCGCCTATGTCGACCGCATCGTGGTCGCTGCGTCCGCACGCGGACGCGGCTGCGCGCGAAGGCTCTACGAGGATCTGTTCGAACACGCGGTTCGCATGGGCCACGATCGCGTCGTCTGTGAGGTCAACCAAAATCCGCCGAACCCGGCGTCGGATGCTTTTCACGCTGCGTCGGGATTTGTCGAGGTCGGTACCGCGAACATTTATGACGGCAGCCGAACAGTCCGTTATCTGTTGAGGTCGCTCTAGGGCCGCACTATTCTAGGATTTGAGGCGCGCCAATTCTCCGACTGCCGCTCCGTATTCTATTGAGTCCTTCAAGCAAGTCTCGGTCGCGCTATTCAGCAACTCGACGGCCTCAACGGAACTTCCATTCAAGGTAAACCACTCCCCCACGTAAAATTGTGCGAGGCAGCGATCGCTTCGTTTGATTGCTGCGTTGAGCAAATCCTGGGCCGACCGTTTACCGAGATATAGTTCGATAAAAGCGTAAGGCCACAACCTGAACTTGGTACGCTCCGCGTTCGCGGCGAGTTCGACCTTAGCTGCCTCGGCTTCCCCGAGATGCGCTCTCGCGAGATAGCGGAACAGTATTGTGTAAACATCCGCCCTTAATTCGAGGACACGCGAAAAATCGGCGGAAGCCTTCTCGAAGTCGCCCCTCGCAAATCGCAACAAGCCCAGCCTGCTTAGAACCTCAGCATCCTTTGGATCCGCTTCGACGAACTTTGCGTAATCCGCAATAGCCAGATCGAACTCGCCTTTGTTCACATGCGCGTCGGCCCGGTTCCGATAGACGTGAGCCAGTTTCGGATTGAGCTCGATCGCCTTGGCGTCGTCCGTGATCGCTCGTTCATAGTCGCCCTTGCGCGCATAGGCATACCCCCGATTGTAATAGGCATTTGCATTTTTCGGATTGAGCTCAATCGCCGTGGTGGCGTCGGCAATGGCTCGATCGTAGTCACCCTTGCGCCCGTAGGCATACCCCCGATTGTCGTAGGCGCTTGCAATTTCCGGATTGAGCTCAACCGCCGTGGTGGCGTCGGCAATGGCTCGATCGTAGTCGCCCTTGCGCCCGTAGGCATACCCCCGATTGTCGTAGGCGCTTGCATTTTTCGAATTGAGTTCAATCGCTTTGGTAAGGTCAGTGATCGACAGATCAAACGCTTCCTTGCGCAGATAGAGGCTTGCACGACCGAGATAGGCTTCGACGAATTTCGGATTGAGCTCGATCGCCTTGGTGGCGTCGGCAATGGCCCGTTCGTAGTCGCCCTTGCGCGCATAGGCATGCCTCCGATTGTCGTAGGCGCTTGCATTTTTCGAATTGAGTTCAATCGCCTTGGTAGGGTCAGCGATCGACAGATCAAACGCTTCCTTGCGCAGATAGAGGCTTGCACGATCGAGATAGGCTTCGACGAATTTCGGATTGAGCTCGATCGCCTTGGTGGCGTCGGCAATGGCCCGTTCGTAGTCGCCATTGTTCGTAAAGATCGAGCTGCGGCCCAAGTACGCCATCGCATTGTTCGGATCGAGTTCTATTGCGCTGGAAAGATCGGCAACGCTTCGCTCCAGATCCTTCTTGAATTTGTAAATATTGGCCCGAGCTGCGTAGGCGCGCGACGATTTCGGATCGAGCTCGATAACCTTGGTGATATCGGCGAGGGCGGCGTCGTACTCGCCTCGGTGACTATGAGCGAGGCTACGGTTGAAATAGGCTTTGAAGTTTTTGGGATCGAGCTCAATCGCCTTGCTGGCGTCGTCAAGGCCGCGATCATAAGCCCCCTTGCTTGAGTAGGCGGCGCCCCGTCTCATATAGGCACGGGCGAACTTTGGATCGAGCGTGATCGCCTTGTCGTAGTTCGCGATAGCTCGGTCGTAGTCGCCCTTTCGCCAATAGCCGACGCCAAGGCTGTCATAAAGCGCCGCGCGATTTTCGGCATCGGTCTTGCCCGCCTCGATGAGGCGAATGCAGGCTGGAATCGCCCGGTCGGCATCCTCACTGTCGCAGGATTCTCGATCCTGATCGCTCTGGGCCAGAGCGAGGCAGGGTATCAGCAGCAGCGCAAGCGCAATGGAAATCGGCTTCATGATCCCCGTGATGCATCAAAGATCGGTTCTGCCGAGATTGACTACCCAGCGATATTTTTCAACCTAAAAGCGCTGAACGCCTTTGTGCTCTGCGGTAATTTTCTGACCAGCCTCGCAGCCAAGCCGGATCGAGGGCAGCGCACAACCTTACGCCGCGCTCGCCGGCGGCAGCGCCAGCACCGAATAGATCGCCTGGGCGTCGCGGGAGGCGCGCAGTTTCTTGGCGACGTCCTGGTCGCGCAGCAGCCTCGCGATTCGCGCCAGCGCCTTCAGGTGATCGGCGCCCGCGCCTTCCGGCGCCAGCAGCAGGAAGATCAGGTCGACCGGCTGGCCGTCCATTGCCTCGAAATCGATCGGGCGCTCGAGCCGGGCAAAGAACCCGAACAGCTTTTCGAGCTTGGGCAGCTTGCCGTGCGGGATGGCGACGCCGTAGCCGACGGCGGTGGTGCCGAGCTTCTCGCGTTGCAGCAAAACCTCGAATACCGAGCGCTCGTTCTGCCCGGTCAGGGCGGCCGCCCGCGCGGCGAGTTCCTGCAGCGCCTGCTTCTTGCTGATGACCTTCAACGCGGGGAGAATCGCCTCGGGTGCGACCAGATCGGTAATCGTCATGGGGCGTTCCGAGGTGAATTGAACCGTCAGGTTGCGAGATAGGTTTTAGAACTGTGGCGTCAAGAAGATGAGACGGGAGGCGGGCTTAGGCCCGGGTCCCGATTTGGGGGCTTCTACTCCAACGCATGGCCGGTGCCAACTCCTCGAAGGCCCGTTCTTGCGCCCTATGCTCAAGGGCGGCGGACCATAGGTAGGGCTGCCGGGGGCGTCAATGCCACTTGCCATATATGTCAGGGGGTAACCGCCGGGGGGTCGACCCACCCGACATTGCCGTCGGTACGCCGGTAAATGATGTTCACCCGGCCGCTGGAACCGTGCTGGAACACGATGCAGGCAGCTCCCGTCAGATCGAGCTCCATGACCGCCTCGCTGACCGAAAGCCGCTTCAGCGCCGTGGTCGCCTCGGCGATGATGACCGGGCTATAGGCGGTGATCTCCTCGTCGCCTTCCGCCGGCGCCTCGATCACGTAGCTCGGCGCGTCGAGCGTCGGCGCGTTGATCTCGGCGAGCGCCGCGGAGGCCGCGTAGGTCTTGCGGGCCGAGCGGTCCTTCAGCCGGCTCTTGTAACGGCGCAGCCGCTTCTCGATCATCAGCAGCGCCTGATCGGCGCTGGCATAGGCATCGGTGGCATTCGAATCGGCTTCCAGCGTGATGCCGGAATCGAGATGCAGCGCGCAGTCGGTGCGGAAGCCGAAGCCATCCTTGCTCAGCGTGATGTGGCCGGAATAGTTGCCGTCGAAATATTTTCGCAGGACTTCATCGGTGCGCTCGCTGACGCGCGAACGAAGCGCTTCGCCGACACTGATGCTTTTCCCGGAGATTCGAAGGGTCATTTGATGCCTCGCTTGATGCCCACCACTCTGGTTTTGTTAGTGGAGCATGATCCCTTGGGAAAACCAGTACGTAGTTCTCCGGATCACGCTCGAAGGCTAATCGACACTATCGCGATTTGACGCGAACGCAATCAGGCCGGGGCTGTGTCGCGGGAACGGTCGGAGGAGGCGGCGGGGGCGGAAAGTGCATTACCGAGCATACTCTGTTTGTCACGGCGGCGCTGCACCGAGGAGGGAATACGCATCGCTTCGCGGTACTTCGCGACCGTGCGGCGGGCAATATCAATGCCGGTCTCGCGCAATCGTTCCACGATGGTATCATCGGACAGGATCGCGGCCGGGGCTTCGGCGTCGATCAGGAGCTTGATGTGGTGGCGGACGGCTTCCGCCGAATGGGCCTCGCCGCCGTCGGCCGACGCAATCGAAGCCGTGAAGAAATACTTTAATTCAAAGCTGCCGCGATTGGTCGCCATGTATTTGTTGGCGGTGACCCGCGACACCGTCGACTCGTGCATCTGGATCGCGTCTGCCACCGCCTTGAGATTCAGCGGGCGCAGATGCGCGACACCATGGGTGAAGAAGCCGTCCTGCTGACGCACGATTTCGGTCGCCACTTTCAGAATGGTGCGGGCGCGCTGATCCAGCGCGCGGACCAGCCAGGTCGCATTCTGCAGGCAGTCGGTGAAATAGGACTTGTCACCGTCCTTGCGGATCGTCTTCGACAGCTCGGTGTAATAGATCTGATTGACCAGCACGCGCGGCAACGTGTCGCTGTTGAGTTCGACATGCCAGCCGCCGTCCGGGCCCGGCCGCACATAGACGTCGGGCACCATGGTCTGCGTCCGCGCCGAGCCGAACTTCAAACCCGGCTTCGGATCGAGGCGGCGGATCTCGCCGATCATGTCGGTGATGTCGTCGTCGTCGACGCCGCACAATTTGCGCAGCGACGCAATGTCGCGCTTGGCAAGCAGATCGAGATGTTCGACCAGCGCCTGCATGGCCGGGTCGTAGCGATTGAGTTCGCGAAGCTGGATCGCGAGGCACTCACTCAAATTCCGCGCGCAAACGCCGGGCGGATCGAATTTCTGCAGCACCGTGAGCACCGCTTCGACATCGCCTTGCGAGGCGCCGAGCCGTTCGGCGGCTTGTCCGAGGTCCGCCGGCACGTAGCCGGCGTCGTCGACGAGATCGATCAGGTACTGTCCGATCATGCGCTGCACGGGCGAGGTGAACGCCACCGCCAGTTGCTCGGCGAGATGACTGCCGAGCGTCACTTCGGCGGCGACAAAGGCTTCCAGATTATAGTCTTCGTCATTGGAGGCGCCGCCGCCCCATTCGGTGTAGGCGGTCGGCGCCGCGTCCTGCGCCACGCGAGCCGCCGCTTCCGCGGGCTCTTCGGTGAAGACGTTGTCGAGCGGGGTATCCAGCGTCTGCTCGATTTCGGTCCGGGTGCCGAGATCGCGGTTCAGCCATTCTTCCTGGCCGGGTTCGAAGGCATCGCCCGCGGAACCGCCGGCGCCGTCAAACGGCTCGCCGCCGGAATCGTCGCCATAGCTGGACGAATCGGCGGAATCGGAGAATTCGGCGCGTTCCGGAACCGGCTCGCCCGCGACCGGGGCTTCGGGGCCGTCATTGGCGCGCTCCAGCAGCGGATTCCGCTCCAGTTCCTCCTCGACGAAGGCCGAAAGGTCGAGATTCGACAGCTGCAGCAGCTTGATCGCCTGCATCAGCTGCGGCGTCATAACCAGCGACTGCGACTGGCGGAATTCTAGTCTCTGCGTCAGAGCCATGGAGGCGAGAACCGATCCCGTTAAACTTGGTCCGATTCTTGCTTATCTTAGTCCACAGCCCTTGTACACGGCTTGACGCCGACTAAAAATCGACTAGAGGCGGAATTCCTCGCCAAGGTAAAGACGGCGTACATCCGGATCGTTGACGATCTCCTCCGGACTGCCCTCGGTCAGGATTTCCCCGGCATAGACGATATAGGCGCGATCGGTCAGGCCGAGCGTTTCGCGGACATTGTGGTCGGTGATCAGAACGCCGATGCCGCGATTGGTGAGGTGGCGGACCAGGTCCTGAATGTCGCCGACCGCGATCGGATCGATGCCGGCGAAGGGTTCGTCGAGCAGCATGTAGTTCGGACGCGTCGCCAGCGCGCGCGCGATTTCGACGCGGCGGCGCTCACCGCCGGACAGCGCGATCGACGGCGATTTACGCAGGCGCGTGATGTTGAACTCCTCGAGCAGCGAATTGAGTTCCTTCTCGCGCTTCTTCTTGTTGGGCTCGACGACTTCGAGCACGGCGCGAATATTCTGCTCGACGGTGAGGCCGCGAAAGATCGAGGCTTCCTGCGGCAGATAGCCGATGCCGAGCCGCGCGCGCTGATACATCGGCAGCTTGGTCACGTCGTGGCCGTCGAGCTCGATCGCGCCGCGATCCGCCTTGATCAGCCCGGTGATCATGTAGAACACCGTGGTCTTGCCGGCGCCGTTCGGACCCAGCAGACCGACCGCCTCGCCGCGCCGGACATAGATGCTGACGCCGCGCACGACCTGGCGGGTGCCGAAACTCTTTTCCACGCTATGCACAGCCAGATAGCCCGGCCGCTTGATCAGCCGCGGGGCGGCGGCGCCATTGGTTTTGGGCGCCTGGGCCTTCGCGGCTTGAGTCCTTGGCGCCTGCGTTCTGGGAGCCTGGGGATGGGAGGCCTGCGTGTGCGGGTTTGGGCACGGGCGCGTGGCGCCTCCGCGGCCGGCTGCGGCAGTTCCAGCGCGGACACCGGCGCCGTGCGCGCCATCGGCGGCGCGTCGCGCACCGGGCTCGTCAGCATGTTACCGAAGGAATCACCGAGCGCCGTAATGTCATCCCGCGAACGCGCAAATCCTGCCGGACCGCGTTTCGCAGGGCGTCGCCGGAACATGCCGAGTAAATCCACCATCCCGCTTCGCTTAAGCCTTTCGCGGTGATCCGCGATCCGTCCGCCGGCGAATCGCTTTACCAGCGAACCATGAACGGATGGATGTCCCCAAACACCCCGCCGTGCCAGCCCCGTAGATACAGGCTCGCACCCTCTGCTTCAACCACAGAAGGCTTAAATAATATTTAAGCCATTGATATGTATCATTTTTTACCGGGAATCAGCGACGGCAGGCCGGGCTTGGCACCGCCTCCGGCGGAGCCGCCGCAGTCCTTGCCGCCGGCCTGATCGAACAGGCCCTGCACCTTGCCGCCTTCGACCCGTGACACCCCGGTTGTCATGTCCACCAGCAGGCGCTCGCCGCGCAGCACGTTCTTGCACTGGGTCAACACCACCCCGCCTGCCATGGTGATGAGGTTGGCCCTGGTATCGAAGATCGCGGTCTCGCCGGTGACGGTCTGATCCTTTTGGACGACCACGACGTTGCCCTTTGCTTCCAGCTTGCGGATCGACGAGCTGCCGCCGGGTCCCGGCGACGCGGCCTGCATCGGCGCCGACTTCGTACCCTTCGCCGGAGGGGCGGACGTCGGCGTCGCGGCAGGGCCGGAATCGTAAAACACCACCAGCGATTTCGCCGTCATGGTGGTGTCGCCCTGCACCACCTTCACATTGCCGGAGAAGGTCGCTTCCTTTTTCTTGTCGCGCATCTCGAGCGACGCGGCCTCGATCTGGATCGGCTGATCGCGGTTTTGCGAAAAGCCCTGCATCGCATTGGGCACGCCCGACACCGCGCCTTGCGCATGGGCGCCGCCGGAGGCGATCAGCGCGAACGCGAATCCTGCTGCCGCTAAACTGCGCGGGAAAAACTGCATCATGAAAATCATTTCGCGTTGGTGGACCTGGCGGGGGTGGATCGAGCCGGCGGAGACTCAGGCTCGGGAACGGTCGGCGCCTCCATGACCAGATTCATCACGACATTGCCTTCGAATCGCACCACCTCGCCACTGTTGATGATTCGAAGCCGGTCGGCGGTCAGTGTTCCGTTCAATAGTTTGACGTCGACATGTTCGTCCGACGTCACCGAACCCTTGTTCATGTCGACATAGGCCTGCGAGAGTTTGGCCTCATAGCCGGTGGAGGATTGCAGAAAGATATCCTTTCGCAGGTCGAGCATTTGCGCCTTGCTGTCGAAATAACCGGTGCGGGCATCCATCGTCACGGTGCTCTTGTCTTCCATCATCACCTTGGCGCGCAACGCACTGAGTTCGACGTGATCGGGATCGGTGAGGTCCTGGGTGGCGGCCTTGGCCCACATCTCATAGGGCCGCTGGTCGGTCGAAAAGCCGGCGAGGTGCGGCGATTCCATCGTGATCTTGGTGCCCGATACCACCAGGTTCTTCATGTCGACCGGAAGCTGCGGCACCAATGCCCGGAAGGGATTGAAGGTCGCCACGAATACGATGACCGCCATCGCAACCATCACCGCCGCCGGCACCGCGATCCGCAGCAGCCGCACCAACCGGCTGTGGCGCGCGGCCGCGGCGAATCGCGCCTCCATGCCGGCGCCAAAGGCTGCTGGGTTCTGTACCGTGTTCACCGTTGCTCCAGGCGAAGCGAGAAAGCGTCAGTCTACCCGCAACCGCGGGATTATGCAGCCCGGACGTGGTCGCACCAGTGTGACCGAAACGGGGCGGAGCGCAGGCCGTGGACGCATTAACCAGCCGGTTCTGGCTCAGGAATGCGCGAAAATGTCCTCGGCCTCCCAGCCGCCGAGATCGAGCCTGGCCCGGAACGGCAGAAAGTTGAAACAGGCCTGCGCCAGTTCGGTGCGGCCCTCGCGCGCCAGCATGGCGTCGAGCCGTTCGCGCAAGGCGTGCAGATGCAGCACGTCGGAGGCGGCATAGGCGAGCTGCGCCTCGCTCAGGCTGGCCGAACCCCAGTCGCTCGATTGCTGCTGCTTCGACAGATCGATGTTGAGCACTTCGCGCACCAGATCCTTCAGGCCGTGGCGGTCGGTATAGGTGCGGGTCAGCCGCGAGGCGATCTTGGTGCAGTAGGCCGGCTGCGGCATCACGCCGAAGGCGTTGTAGAGTGCTGCGAGATCGAAGCGGGCGAAGTGAAAGATCTTTGTGATTTTCGGATTGGCCAGCAGCGCCTTCAGGTTTGGCGCGTCGGTGTGGCCTTGCGGAATCTGGATCACGTCGGCGCTGCCGTCGCCGTTCGACATCTGAACCACGCAGAGCCGGTCGCGATGCGGGTTGAGTCCCATGGTCTCGGTATCGATCGCCACCGAATCCTGGTAGCGGGACAAATCGGGCAAGTCGCCGCGATGCAGGCGGATAGTCATTACGTCCAAAACCTCGTCGAATTGATGCAGGCCTAAACTAACGTCGAAAATGCGAATAAACGAGGGGCGCAGCGCGGCAGTTCGGGTATTTTCTGCAGAATCGATGGAATTACGGCAGTATAGACCGGCCGTCGCCACACCCTGGGGTGCCCTATGAAAGCCGAACAGCAGAGACCGAAGCGTTTTGCGGTGCTTATCGACGCCGATAATACCTCACCGCAGATCGCCGGCGGGCTGTTCGAGGAGATCGCAAAATTCGGCGAGGCCAGTGTGCGCCGCATCTATGGCGACTTCTCGACCCCTCAGCTCAGGTCGTGGTCCGACATCCTGCAGAAATACGCCATCGATCCGTACCAGCAGTTCGCCTACACCAAGGGCAAGAATGCGTCAGATATCGCGTTGGTGATCGACGCGATGGACCTGTTGCACAGCGAGCGCTTCGACGGCTTCTGCCTGGTATCATCCGACAGCGATTTTACCCGACTCGCTTCCCGCCTGCGCGAACAGGGCGCCGACGTCTACGGCTTTGGCGCGCAGAAGACGCCGGAGAGCTTTCGGCAGGCCTGCCGCCGGTTCATCTACACCGAAAACCTGGTGCCGCAGGTGGCAAGCGGCAGTCAAAATGCGGCTGCCAAGCCGGGGTCGTTACAACCGCCAAGCGCCGCGATCCCGATCCTGAAAAAAGCCATTTCGCAAATCGAAAGCGAGGATGGTTGGGTTCTGCTCGGCATGGTCGGCACGCAAGTATCGAATTTGTTCTCGGATTTCGACGCGCGCACCTACGGAGCAAGCAAGCTCAGTGATCTCGTACGCAAAACGGATGCATTCGAAATCGAAAAGCTTGCCGGCAACAGCATCCGGATGCGGGCGAAGCCCGCCGTTGGGTCCTCGAAGACCAAGGCGCGATAGATCGCGCTAGCGCTATTTGGCGCGGAGTTGGCCGATCGCGCTGAGCCAGTTCTCCATGTGGAAGGTCTTGCAGATCTTGCCGTCCCTGATGGTCTGGATATCTACCGCCATGATCCGAAAACTCTTGCCGGAATGCGGCACGCCGAACAGATCGCCCGATGGCGTTCCGCTCACCTCGCCGCGCACGATGACGCGGTCGCCTGCGACCATCACTTCCTTGATATCGAATTTCATATCGGGAATCGTGGTGGCGAAATTCGACACCACCTTGATCGAGGTGTCGCGGCCCCAGCATTCGCCCGGCAGATAGCCGGCGCATGATTCATAGTCTTCTGTCAGTACCTGTTCCTGAATGGCCTTGACGTCGCCTCGGCTCGCGACATTGAACAGGCTGTACCAGGGCGCAATCACGGCACGGGCCTGCTGTTCGGCAAGACTGGTCATGGCAATTTCCTTGCTTTCGTTAGGCTGATGCGCTGGCGATGGCGCGTGAACTAGGCCCGGCTTGCGGCCACGCGCCACCACATCAGCGCTGCCGTGATCACGAGCAGCGCGAGTGCGACGGGATGAAAGAATGGTGGTGTCACGCCATTCAGCGACAGCACCGTCATATCGAACACCGGCAAGAATGCTGTGACGGTCAGAAGAATAGCGAGCGGCGTCCAATGCCGTGCCAGCAGCAGGATCGCGCCGGTGCCGGCGATCACGAGATTGCGCGAGAGGTAGACGCGGTAGAACAACGCGCCGGCAGCATCCGTGACCGGGCTGCCGAACCGCGCAGAGGCCTGTTCGGGTACGATGAGGCCGCGCACCGACAGAGTCGCGAATCCCAATAGCAGCAGCACGGTCAGAACGATTGCCGCGATATCCAACGACCTCTTCATATCCACCCTCCGCCCTTGGTTTTGGAAACCGTCGGCCGCTCGCGTAGGCGGCCACGGGATATGTATGTCGTCCTACATATTATGAAGGTCGACATACTGATTTGCAATTGATATTTTGGCGCATGGCAAAAGCTCCTGATTCCAAAGCGAAAACTCTCGCTGCTGCAGTGAAATTGTTTCGCCAGCAGGGGTTTCACGGCACCGCCCTCCATGACATTTTGACGGCCGGTGGATCGCCCCGCGGCTCGCTCTATTTCCATTTCCCTGGCGGCAAGGAGGAAATCGGCGAGGCGGCGCTGACTCTTGCGGGCGAAACGACACGCCAGCGAATAGCGCTAGCCGCGGAACATTCGGAAAGCGCTGAGCTGTTCCTGACGCGTATCACGCGCGGCATGGCGGCCGATCTCGAAACGTCCGGCTACAAGGAGGGCTGCCCGATCGCGACCACCGCGCTGGAGACGTCGGCGCAATCCGAGGTGCTCGGCGCCGCCACACGCACCGCCTTCCAAAAATGGGAAGCCGAAATCAAACGCGGGCTAGAACGCTTCGGCATAACGCCAGAGGACGCCGATCCTCTGGCAACCAACGTCCTCAGCCAGCTTGAAGGCGCGTTGCTGCTGGCGCGCACCTACCGCAGCCAGGCGCCGATCCACCGCGCCGAGCAGGCGGTGCTACAACTGCTCAAGTCATCGAAATAGCCAGAACCACTTTTATGTGATCCTCGGGCGTGTCGGTCCGTCGAACCATCGCTTGATCGGATGCCGCTTCGCTGCTTGAACGCGCAGCCCGGAGATTCCGCTTTCTTCCCTCTCTGTGAATGGACGTCATGACCGAACAGATTGCCGATCAATCGCAGCCGGATCGCGGCTTCACGCGCTACCAGTGGCTGCTGGTCGCGTTGCTGGCGTTCGTTCAGTTCACCGTGATCCTCGACTTCACGATCATGTCGCCGCTCGGCGCCATCATCATGCCGGCGCTCGACATCTCGCCTGCGCAGTTTGGCGCGGCGGTCTCGGCCTACGCGTTCAGCGCGGGAATCTCGGGTATCCTCAGCGCGGGATTTGCCGATCGTTTCGATCGCAAGCGCCTGCTGTTGTTCTTTTACGCCGGCTTCACGCTCGGCACGGCGCTGTGCGCGCTCGCGCCGAACTACCATGTGCTGCTGCTCGGCCGAATCGTGACCGGGCTGTTCGGCGGCGTGATCGGCTCCGTCGTCCTCGCCATCACCACCGACCTGTTTTCGCTGCAGCAGCGCGGACGCGTGATGGGTTTTGTGCAAACCGCGTTCGCCGCCAGCCAGGTGCTGGGTATCCCGGCCGGGCTGTTTCTTTCCAACCACTGGAGCTGGCACGTTTCGTTCGGCGCGATCATCATCCTGTCGATTGCAGCCATGGCTGCGGTTGCGCTGCTGATGCAGCCGGTGAACGCTCATCTACTGCTCAAACAGGACAAGACCGCGTTCCGGCATTTGATCGCGACGGTCGCACAACCCCGCTATACGACGGCATTCCTGGTGACGACGTTGCTGGCGACCGGCGGCTACATGCTGATGCCGTTCGGCAGCGCCTACACCGTGAACAATCTCGGCATCGACATAACGCATCTTCCGACGATCTATCTGGTCTCGGGCCTGTTCAGCATTGTCACGGGCCCTCTCGTCGGGCGCGCCAGCGACGCGTTCGGAAAATTTCCGATGTTCGGGTTCGGCAGCGTCATGTCGATCGCCATGGTGCTGATCTACACCCATCTCGGGCGGGTCTCGCTGACCACGGTGATCGTCGTCAACGTGCTGATGTTCGTCGGTATCTTTTCGCGCATGATCCCGTCGCAGGCGCTGATTTCGGCGATCCCCGATCCCGGTCAGCGCGGCTCTTTCAGCGCCGTCGGCGCTTCGCTGCAGCAACTCTCCGGCGGACTCGGATCGGTACTGGCGGCGATGATCATCACGCAGAATGCCGACGGTTCACTCCGGCATTTCGACTGGCTCGGATACTGTGTCGTCGCGACGGCGACCGTCTCGCTGGTGGGAATGTATTTTGTGCAGAAGTCCGTCGCCGAGCGGACAGGCAAGCAGTTGGCCTGAGCCGGAACGTTTCTTTCAGGCGCGTGCCCGCCTCACGCCGTTTTCGGATCCGGCAACTTCGGCGGCTGCAGGCCGGCGCTGTTGGCCCATCGCTCAAGATTTGCGAGGACGTTGGCGTGGCTCGGCCGCAGCGCTGGCTCTGGCTTGCGCTCTTCGGAAAGCTTGCGTGGCCGCTTGATGATCTCGGTCATGGCTGACCTCCTGGCTCCGACTATGCGCTCGCGTTAACCGCGATAGCAATATCTAACTGATTGTTTTTATTGATATATTTAGCTAAGTTAGAGACCAAGTCTCGTTTGGCGGAACAGGCTTCGGGGTCAAACGTTGAGTAAACTACTCAATGATCTCAGCATGGGTGAATCCGATGTCCGACATGCGTGGCGAGCGCCTGCAGGTGATGCTCTCGCCGGAAGAGTTGACGACGATCGACGATTTCCGCTTCCAGCACCGGATGCCGACGCGGGCGGCGGCCGTGCGCGAACTCCTGAAAATGGGGCTTGCCGCCCTGGCGACCGATGGCGGCGGAATGAAATCCAGCAGTTATGGCGTGTTCAATCGCGGTCCGGACGGGCACACGCCGGGCGGCAATGGTTCCGACCCGGAAGCCGCGGGCTAGCGCTGCTGCGAATCGCACGCGCGCAGCCCGGCGGGTCACGCCAGGCCGCATCGCAAACGATTTTTTGGGCATGGGCAAAGTGGTGCCCAGGAAAGGACTCGAACCTTCACGGCCGTTAAGCCACTGGCACCTGAAGCCAGCGCGTCTACCAATTCCACCACCTGGGCCCGGCCGGGTTAGTAAAGTTCGGTCGCACGGTTGTCAAATTGCTTCTATGCGGTCCAATTAGACTGTAAAGCTGACGTGTGCCGGCGGACCGCGAATCCGCTAACTACCCCGCCGAACTCTCGAATTTGACCCGCAGGAATGGACCTCATGGCATCGAACCAGGAAACGCTCGTCACGGTTTTTGGCGGATCGGGCTTTCTGGGGCGAAACGTGGTCCGGGCGCTGGCCAAGCGCGATTTCCGTATCCGGGTAGCGGTGCGGCGGCCCGAACTGGCCGGCCACCTGCAGCCGCTCGGCCGGGTCGGCCAGATCCACGCCGTCCAGGCCAATCTGCGCTATCCGGCCTCGGTAGAGGCGGCGATGCGCGATTCCGACGTCGCCATCAACCTGGTCGGCATCCTGGCCGCCAGCGGCGAGCAATCCTTTGATGCCGTCCAGGCCAAGGGCGCCGAAACCGTCGCCAAGGCGGCGGCAACCGTGGGCGCGCGGGTGGTGCATGTTTCCGCCATCGGTGCAGACGAGAACGCGCTGTCGGCCTACGCCCGCTCCAAGTCATCAGGCGAAAAGGCCGTGCTGGCGGCGGTCCCCTCGGCCACCATCCTGCGGCCGTCGGTGGTGTTCGGCCCCGAGGATCAGTTCACCAATCGATTCGCCGGTTTGGCGCGCATATCGCCGATGCTGCCGTTGATCGGCGGCGGGCTGACCAAGATGCAGCCGGTCTATGTCGGCGATGTCGCGACCGCGGTAGCGGAAGCCGTCGACGGCAAGGCCAAGGCCGGCGCGACCTATGAGCTCGGCGGGCCGGAAGTGCTGACCATGCGCGAGATCATGGAAATCATCCTTGGCATCACGGAGCGTAACCGCATGCTGGTCACGCTGCCGTTCGGCATTGCGAAACTGCAGGCATTGTTCCTGCAGTTTGCGCCGGGCGCGCTGAAGCTGACGCCGGATCAGGTCGAGTTGCTGCGGTCGGACAATGTCGTGTCGGATGCCGCGAAGGCAGCAGGCCTCACGCTGGAAGGGCTGGGCGTCACGCCCGATTCGATGGAAGCAGTCGCCCCGCAATATCTCTGGCGCTTCCGCGCCGCCGGGCAGTTCCAGCGCAAAAGCGCGTAACACTGTCGGCCCGGCTCAAGGCCGGGACGACACCGGAGATTACTTCCCCAGCGCCAGCGCGATCAGGCCGAGCGTGCCGACGATGACGCGCCACCACGCGAAGAACGTGAAGCCGTGGCGGGTGACGTAGTTCAGGAACGACTTCACCACGATCATCGCCGTGATGAACGAGACTACGAACCCGATCGCGATGATCCCGAGATGATCGGTCGTCATCTCGCCGCGGTTCTTGTAGAAATCATAGGCGAACGCGCCGACCATGGTCGGGATCGCCAGAAAGAACGAAAACTCCGCCGCCGCGCGCTTTTCCGCGCCCAGCAACATCGCCGCCACGATGCTGGCGCCGGAGCGCGACACGCCGGGAATCATCGCGAGACACTGCGCGATGCCGATCCACAGATACATCAGCAGCGGAAACTTGGTGGCGTCGTCCTCGTGCGGATTGAGGTCGAGCTGATCGACCCACATCAGGATCGCGCCGCCGACGATCAGCGTGAAGCACACCACCCACGGATTGAAGAGAAATTCCTTGATGTATTTGCCGGCAATCAGGCCGATCACGACAGCGGGCAGAAACGCCACCAGCACGCCGATCACGAATCGGCGGTCGTCCGGGTTGGAGAACATGCCGAGCGCGACCCGCCACAATTTGGCGAAATAGAGCACGACGATCGCCAGAATCGCCCCAAGCTGAATCAGCACGACAAAACTGTTCCAGAAATTGCCCTCGCCGAGGCCGAAGAAACGCTGCACCAGCAGCATATGGCCGGTCGAGGAAACCGGCAGAAATTCCGTGATGCCCTCGACGATGCCGAGAATCACCGCCCGCACTGCATCAGACATCATGATGTGGTCCATTTTTGCTGCAAAAGCCGGGTTCTTCTCGCTTATTCGCCCTGCTTCCGCAATCGCAAAAAAAACGCCAAAACACAGGTTGCCTCGCGCGCATGCTGGGCTATAGCGTCCAGATTCGCATCGCGCGGCCCCGACCGGTTGAGGGTTTTTTAAACGCCGCGTGGCACCTAAGGACTTCATGTACACGCTGTTTCACCATCCGTTCTGTCCGCACTCGCGCTTCATTCGCCTGATCCTCGGCGAACACGGCCTCGATTTGCGGCTGGTGGAAGAACGGGCCTGGGAACGGCGCGAGGCGTTTCTGGCGCTCAATCCCGCCGGTCACACGCCGGTCATGATGGCCGAAGGCCGGCCGCCAATTCCCGGCGCCGGCATCATCGCCGAATATCTCGACGAGGTTCACGGCGCGGACGCGGACGAACGGCGGCTGCTGCCGTCATCGATCAGCGAGCGCATCGAGGTGCGCCGGCTGATGGCGTGGTTCAACGAAAAATTCTTCGAGGAAGCCTCCAATCCGCTGGTGACCGAGCGGATCTACAAGCGCTTCATGAGCGAGGACAATGGCGGCGGCGCGCCCGCGACCGACGTGATACGCGCGGCCAAGGTCAATGTGCGCTATCATCTGGCCTATATCGGCTGGCTGGCGCAGACGCGGAATTTCCTCGCCGGTGATAAACTGACCTACGCGGACCTCGCCGCCGCGGCGCATCTTTCGGCGATCGATTATCTGGGCGATGTGCCATGGAGCGAGGACGACGCGGCAAAGGCGTGGTACGCGCGGGTGAAATCCCGCCCGTCGTTCCGCCCGCTGCTGAGCGAATGGCTGGCAGGAGTGCCGGCGTCGCGGACCTACGTGGATCTCGACTTCTGAACGAAAAACCTTCCGGCGCCGAATTGAAAGCCGCGCTGGCGCGCGAGGCAAAGGCGCTCGGCTTCGACTGCATCGGTATTACCGATCCCGCTGCGCTCACGCAGGCCGCCAACCATTTCCGCGAATTCCTCGCAGCCGGCGCGCATGGCGACATGGACTGGCTCGCGGCCAATCCGGAACGGCGAATGGATCCACGCGCGCTGTGGTCCGGGGTGCGTTCGATCATCTTGCTCGGCGTCAATTACGGTCCCGATGAAAACCCGCTGGCGCTGCTCGAGAAGCGCAGCTTTGGTGCGATCTCGGTCTACGCCCAGGGCGACGACTATCACGACGTCATCAAGAAACGCCTGAAGGCGCTGGCGCGATGGTTCGCGGCCGCCTCCGGCGAGGAACTGAAAGTATTCGTCGACACCGCCGCCGTGATGGAAAAGCCGCTGGCGCAGGCGGCGGGCTTGGGCTGGCAGGGCAAGCATACCAACCTGGTCTCGCGCGAATTCGGCTCATGGCTGTTTCTTGGCGCGATCTACAGCGCAGCCGAGCTGCCGCGCGATGAGCCGGACGGCGATCATTGCGGCTCGTGCAACGCCTGCCAGGAGATCTGCCCGACCGCGGCGTTTCCGGCGCCCTACAAGCTCGATGCGCGGCGCTGTATTTCGTATCTGACGATCGAAAACAAAGGCCCGATCCCGCACGAATTCCGCAAAGCCATCGGCAACCGCATCTATGGCTGCGACGACTGCCTCGCAGTGTGCCCCTGGAACAAGTTTGCGCAGGAAGGCCGCGAAGCAAAATTGGCCGCGCGGGCCGAATTGCGCGCACCGCCGCTTTCAGAACTGGTGCGGCTGGACGATGCTGCGTTCCGCGCGCTGTTTGCGAAATCGCCGGTCAAGCGCATTGGCCGCGACCGTTTTATTCGCAATGTGCTGATCGCGATCGGCAACGCCGATGATGCATTGCTGGTGCCGGAGGCCGAGCGTTTGCTCGACGACGCAAGCCCGCTGGTGCGTGGTGCGGCGGTCTGGGCGCTGTCGCAGTTGATGGCGCGGGAGAGATTTGAGGTGATTGCATCGCGAGCGATTAGCGCGGAAGCGGATGAAAGCGTGCGTGCGGAGTGGTTGCGCGTGCGCTAAGCCCAAACTGTCATGCCCCGCGAAGGCGGGGCATCCAGTGCGCCGCAGCCCGTCGTTTCCATAGTCAATGTCTCTGGAATACTGGATCGTCCGCATTCGCGGACGATGACAGCGGGAATGAAATCCGTCATGTTCCCCGGCCATGACAAACCAGCCCTTCTTCGCCAAGCGCGACAACACCTTCATTCCCAATCCGGTCTCGAACGGTCCGTGGGACCCGAACTCGATGCATGGTCGCGTCGTCATCGGCCTCTTGGCCCACGCGATCGAGGAGCAGCACGGCTCCGACGAATTCGTGCCCGCGCGCCTGACGGTCGACATGTTTCGGCTGCCGAACATCCAGACGCCGGTGGAGGTCACCACCGGGCTCGTCCGCGACGGCAAGCGGATCAAGGTGGTGGAAGCGGAATTTTTCTCCGGCGGCACCAGCATGGCGCGCGCCTCATGCCAGTTGTTGCGCCGGACGGAAAATGCGCCCGGCAACGTCTGGTCGCCGTCGAACTGGGACGCGCCGTTGCCCGACGCCATACCGGCGCCGACCGACCCCAAGCTCGGCATGAACGGCAAATGGACGACGCGGCCGATCACAGGCCACATGGGCTCGCTTGGCCCCCGTCGGCTGTGGATGAGCGAAGTCCGCGAGATGGTCGATGGCGTGCCGATGTCGCCGTTTGTCCATGTCGCGACCGGCGCAGATTTTGCGAAGTCCCTTCGCCAATGCCGGCGATCAGGGCCTCGGCTACATCAACAGCGACGTGACGCTGTATCTGCACCGCCTGCCGGTGACGCGATGGATCGGCTTCGACGTGGTGAACCACCACGCCAGCGAGGGCGTCGCGATCGGTGAGTGTTGGCTCTATGACGAGAAGGGCCCGATCGGGACTTCGACGGTGGCGGCGCTGGCGCAGAAGAAGCCGATGACGAACGTGCCCCCGCCGTGACCTGTCATGCCCCGCGAAGGCGGGGCACCCAGTATTCCGAGGCATTAGAAACAGATCACGACCGTCACGGCGTACTGGATCGTCCGCCTTCGCGGACGATGACAACTACTGTATCCTCACTCCACCAGATGCCGCTTCATCTCCGGCCGCGCCTTCAGCGCGGCGCCCTGCCTGGCGATGATCTTCGCAATCCGCTCGGGCGCGAACTTGATGTCGACGAAGGCGGGCGCGGTGTTGGCGACCTCGTGATACTCGGCGATCTTGTCGTCGCGCAGTCGCATGATCGCGACGCCCTCGAACATCGCCCGCGCGCCTTCGGCTTCCGGCAGCGTCGAGCGGTAGCTGAAGGTGTAGCGCGCATACAGAGTATGGCCGTCGCTGACCGGCGCGTGCATGTCCCAGCGAAAATCGGTCGCGGTGCGATAGAACCAGTCGTCGATCATCTCGGCGATCTTGGCGTGGCCGGTGAACGCGCCGTAGAACACGTCGTGATAGACGCCGTCCTCGGTGAACAATTCCGCGAACGCCTTGCCGTTGCGCTGTTCGACGGCATCGCAGAAAGCGCGGAGCATGGTGGCGGTGTTCATGGCGGTGTCTCCCAGTCTCGTCATGCCCCGCGAAGGCGGGGCATCCAGTATTCCAGAGGCCCGACGATAAATCGATAGGCGCGGCGTACTGGATCGTCCGCCTTCGCGGACGATGACAGACGGAGAACCTCATCCCATCTCCGCCACCGCCGCGAGAATCCGCGCGATGTCCTGCGGGCGCGACAGGCGGTGGTCGCCGTCCTGGATCATGGTCATCACCACATCCTCGGCCGGCAGCCGGTGCGCCAGTGCAAAGGCGTGCTGCCACGGCACGTCGGGGTCCTGCGCGCCCTGCAGGATCCGAACCGGGCATCCGACATCAATGGCGCTGCCGAGCAGGAGGTGGTTGCGACCCTCCTCGATCAGCGCGCGCGTGATCGGATAGGGCGTGCCGTCGCCATACTCGGAAGGGCGCATCCACACGCCCTTGGTCGTGATCTCCTCGCGGATCGCGTCCGAAAAACCGTTCCACATCAGTTGCTCGGTAAAGTCGGGCGCCGGCGCGATCAGCACCAGCCCGGCGAGCGAGGCCCGGTTCGCTTGCGATACCGCGCCCGGCGCTTCGCGTTTGGCGATCGCGCGCGCCAGCAGCAGCGCCATCCAGCCGCCCATCGAGGAACCGATCACCACCTGCGGCCCCCGGCAGAACTGCTCGAACACGGCGACGCTCTCTTCCAGCCAGCGCCCGATGGTGCCGTCGATGAAGGTCCCGCCGGATTCACCATGGCCGGAATAGTCGAACCGCACGCAGGCGCGGCCATGGGCTGCAGCCCATTCATCCAGCGCCAGCGCCTTGGTGCCCCTCATGTCGGATTTGAAGCCGCCCAGCCATATCAGCCCAGGCGCACTACTTGTGCTGCCGGGCGCGCCACTTGTGCTGCCGGGCGCACCACTTGTGCCGCCGGGTGAGCTGCCTGCGCGGGCGCGAACCGCGATCCGGCGTCCGCCGCTGCCTTCTCCGACCTCGATAAAGGCCGGTTCCTGATCGGATAGCGCTGAATTAGTCATGGTTTCGCTACTCTTGCCCGCTGCTTTGTCCGTGAGCACGCATCAGCGGTCAACGGGCGGCCATGCCGGACTGTCCTTGCGGATCGTAAAGCCGCGCTATATTTGCCAGGCGTGACCGAAATGCCTCGCATTTGACGGTTTTCAGGCGCAGACAGCGAGTTCGCTTGCTCACCGCCGCGTATTGCTTCAAAATATAGCCTTCCTTCAACAACTTTGGAGAGTTACCCATTCGCCGTCCCAACAGAGCCCCGCCCACCGCATCCAAGGATGGGCCGCGCACCAATGATGAAATCCGCAACGCACAGATCCAGCTGATCGATCAGACCGGTCTCAACCACGGAACGGTCGAGACCGTACTCGCCGTCAAGATGGCGCTCGAAGCGGGCATGGATCTCGTCGAGATTTCGCCGAACAATAATCCTCCCGTTTGCAAGATCATGGACTACGGGAAGTTCAAGTATTCCGCGCAGAAGAAAGCCGCCGAAGCTCGCAAGAAGCAGAAGGTCGTCGAGATCAAGGAGATCAAGCTGCGGCCGATGATCGACGATCACGACTACGACGTGAAGATGCGCGCGATGCAGCGGTTCTTCGAAGAAGGCGACAAGGTCAAGATCACCCTGCGCTACCGTGGCCGCGAAATGGCGCATCAGGAGATCGGCACCAAGCTTCTGGACAAGGTCAAGGCCGACGTCGCCGAATACGCCAAGGTCGAGCAGGACGCGCGTTTTGAAGGCCGCCAGGTCGTGATGGTGCTGGCGCCGCGCTGATTCGAATTCGTTGAATTTGGAAGCGGCCCGTCAGGTGATCTGGCGGGCCGTTTTCGTTTTGCGGGTTAGTCGCCCGGATGGAGCGGAGCGCGGGGTCGATACAAATTGCGAAAACAACCCCATGCAAAGTAGAACTGCTCCAGCCGCGGCCCCGCTGCTCTAGCTCCGCGTCGCCTGCCAGGTGCCGCTGCAGCGGTCGCCGGTGATGATACCGTTCCACGAGCCGGCACCGCTGTTACCGACGAGCCGGCCGCCACCGTTCGCCTGGGATGCACCAACCGATACATGGACCGCAACGCGCCCGGCACCATTGACCGAGCCGGAGACCCGGCCGCCACCGGCCGACGAAACACGGGCGCCGCTGACAGTGAAGGGAACGCTGTAGCCGGAGCTGCAATTGCCCCGCGTGGTGGCGAACACGGTGGTCCAGGTGCCGTTATAGACTCCGGCCCTTCCGGCCGCATCGGCGGTACCGGGGGCCGCCACGGCGGCGAGAACGGCGAGAGCCGGCAACCAGCGCAGCGGGAGGTGGAACCAGCGGGTGGATCGAACAATCGATCGAGCTGAATGGGTCATTTTCGTCTCGTTCCATGGTGAGCTGACGACATATTGCCCTTGGTCAGCGAACCCCGTTTGACGGTTCATCGTTGCCATTTCCCACTTCCTCTGCCATAAGCCGACCCTTCATCGCCCGGCTGATTAAGGGCTGCCGTGTCGATGACCCGTGCGGGTTTTCTCCGTTTTCGGAAGAACCTGAGCACTTTCAACGCTCTAACGAGCATTTTAAGCCGCAAAAGCGCCCCTCGGGGCGCGTTTTTCTGTGGCAACAGGAGAGCCAAATGCCCAAGCTGAAGACCAAGTCAGGCGCTAAAAAGCGCTTCAAGGTGACCGCCACTGGCAAAGTAATGGCCGCCCAGGCCGGCAAGCGCCACGGCATGATCAAGCGGACCAAGAAGCAGATCCGTCAGCTCCGCGGCACCCGCGTGCTGTTCAAGACCGACGGCGACAACATCAAGAAGTATTTCTTGCCGAACGCCTGATCGCGCTCGCCCGTCTGCTTTAGCCGGCCGCGTCCGCGCGGCATTCCGTCACCGTTTTAAATTCAAGGATATCTGTCATGTCTCGCGTCAAACGCGGTGTGACCTCTCACGCCAGGCACAAGAAAGTCTACAAGGCCGCCAAGGGTTTCCGCGGCCGCCGCAAGAACACCATTCGCGCCGCCAAGGCCGCGGTCGAAAAGGCCGGCCAATACGCCTTCCGCGACCGCAAGCGCAAGAAGCGCACCTTCCGCGCGCTCTGGATCCAGCGCATCAATGCGGCCGTGCGTCCGTTCGGCATGACCTACAGCGTGTTTATCAACGGCCTTGCCAAGTCGGGCATCCTGGTCGACCGCAAGGTGCTGTCGGATCTCGCCATCACCGAGCCGGCGGCGTTCCAGGCGATCGCCGAGAAGGCCAAGGCCGCGCTCGCGGCCTAAGACTGGCCGCCTGGGCTAGGGCCCCGAAGCAGAAGCATCAGCGGGCCTTTGACGGGCCCGCTGCCTTCAACGCCTGACGCGAGTAGCGCTGGGCGACCTCGGCCCGACAGAACGCCGTAAACGAGCGATACATCGTTCCGGATTCATTGTCGTACTTGTGGTCGCAGACCCGCATCTTGCTTTGATAGGCCTGCTTCTGCGCCGCCTTCAGCTTGCCGAGAAAGTCGCCCTCGCATTTGCTTTCGACGGCGGCCCCCATTCGAATGTCGCCGCTGGTGCCAAGCGAGCAATCCCCGAAGATTTTCATCGCACGCTCGCATCCGGGCGCCGCGCTGATCACGCCGACAACCTCGTCAAGCGACATCGACGTGTTCTGACAGACCACGGCAAGCGCGGGACTGCCGCCAAGCGACAGAATGACAGCCAGAACGGCCGGACCGGGTCCAAAACGCATCGCGTGCTCCTTTCCGGATTTACCTTGGTAGGGCACGCGCCAAAGAGGGTTCAACAGCGCCCGATCCCGGGCTCCCGTTACGGGCTTTTTGCTTGACGTTTTGGCCCCGGCGCGGCCACAACCCAGCGGCCTTTTGCGAAAGAGAGTTTGACCGTGTCCGACCTCGCAACACTCGAACAGACCATCCTCGCTGATATCGCCTCAGCCGGCGACGAAGCCGCCCTTGAAGCGGTGCGCGTAGGGGCCCTCGGCAAGAAGGGCTCGATCTCCGCGCTGCTCGCCACGCTCGGCAAAATGTCGCCGGACGAGCGCAAGACCCAAGGTGCCGCGATCAACCTCGCCAAGGACAAGGTCACGCAGGCACTCACCGCCCGCCGCGACATCCTGAAATCGGCAGCGCTCGATGCGCGGCTCGCCTCCGAGACCATCGACGTCACGCTGCCGCTGCGCGACGCTCCGGCCGAAGCCGGCCGCATCCATCCGCTGAGCCAGGTCTTCGAAGAGGTCAACATCATCTTCGCCGACATGGGTTTTGCCATCGCCGAAGGTCCTGACATCGAGACCGACGACTACAATTTTACAAAACTGAATTTCCCGGAAGGCCATCCGGCGCGGGAGATGCACGACACCTTCTTCTTCAATCCGAAGGAAGACGGCTCGCGCATGCTGCTGCGCACCCACACCTCGCCGGTGCAGGTGCGCACCATGCTGAGCCAGAAGCCGCCGATCCGGGTGATCTGCCCGGGCCGCACCTATCGCATCGATTCCGACGCGACCCATACGCCGCAATTCCACCAGGTCGAAGGCCTCGTCATCGACAAGGGTTCGCATCTCGGCCATCTCAAATGGATTTTGCACGAGTTCTGCAAGGCGTTCTTCGAGGTCGACCACATCAACATGCGGTTCCGGCCGTCGTTCTTCCCGTTCACCGAGCCCTCGCTCGAGGTCGACATCCAGTGCCGCCGCGGCAATGGCGAGATTCGCTTTGGTGAAGGCGAGGACTGGCTGGAGATTCTCGGCTGCGGCATGGTGCATCCGAACGTGCTGCGCGCCTGCGGCATCGATCCCGATGTCTATCAGGGCTTCGCCTGGGGCATGGGCATCGATCGCATCGCGATGCTCAAATATGGCATGTCGGATCTGCGCCAGCTGTTCGAGAGCGACGTGCGCTGGCTCTCCCATTACGGCTTCAAGCCGCTCGACGTCCCGACGCTGGCGGGAGGCCTGAGCACGTGAACGCCGTCCCTGCGAAATATCAGGGACTGCGTTCGTTCGCGTTCGGCGACGGGCCTGCGCTCGCCGACGAACTGCTCGACCTCGTCATTCGCGAGGTGAAAACCGCGACCTGCTCTACCGAGGACGAACCGAACACGTCGACGCCAGGCGAATGCTGGATCGTGCTCGACGGCCGTGGCAAGCCCGCCTGCGTGATCGAAACACTCGAGGTGAGCTACATCAGTTACAACGAAGTCGATGCCGCCTTTGCCTATGAAGAAGGCGAAGGCGACCGCAGCCTCCGCCACTGGCGCGAGGCGCATCGCACCTATTTCGGGCGAATGGGCCGCTTCAGCGAAGACATGATGCTGATGTGCGAACGGTTTCGGCTGGTTGAGGTGTTTGCTGACCACAAGGTCGCTCTCTCGGTTCCCTCCCCCCTTGTGGGGGAGGGTCAGGGAGGGGGGTAGCCGCGAATGCCGCACGCAGTTGTCAGCGAACGCCAGCGCAGCAGGGCGAAACAACTTCGCCAGTCGATGACGCGTGCCGAGACATTGCTGTGGCGCTATCTGAAAGCCAATCGCCTCGATGGTCTCGGCTTTCGCCGACAGACACCGATCCGAAATTACATTGCCGACTTCATCTGCATGTCAGCGAAACTCGTCGTCGAACTCGACGGGGAGTCTCACGATTTCGAGGAACGAGCGAAGGCGGATCAGAAACGTGACGCCTTCTTCGAATCAGCAAGAGCTTCCAAGTCCTTCGCTTCACCAATGAACAGGTTATGTCGAATTTGGAAGGCGTTGTGGAGACTATTCGCCAAGCCGCATCCGCCCGAGCAAGCGGCTCACCCCCCTCCCTGACCCTCCCCCACAAGGGGGGAGGGAACGGTGAGAGCGGTGCAACAAGTATCACCGAGAACTCCAGCAATATCCGAGGCCAGTCATGAAATTCACGCTCTCCTGGCTCAAGGAACATCTCGACACTGATCAGCCGCTGGAAAAGCTGGCCGAGAAGCTCACCATGATCGGGCTTGAGGTCGAGCATATCGAGGACAAGGCGAAGGCGCTTTCGCCGTTTTCGATCGCGCGGGTCATCTCGGCCGAGCAGCATCCGAACGCAGACCGTCTGCGCGTCTGCATGGTCGATACCGGTGATGGCGGCGCGCCGGTGCAGGTCGTCTGCGGCGCGCCGAATGCGCGCGCCGGTCTCGTCAGCGTATTCTCGCCGCCCGGCACGTTCATTCCCGGCAAGAACATCACGCTCGGCGTCGGCACGATCCGAGGCGTCGAGAGCCGCGGCATGCTGTGCTCGGCCGCCGAGTTGCAGATTTCCGAAGACCATGACGGCATCATGGAACTGCCGGCCGATGCGCCTATCGGCGCTGGCTACGCCCAGTGGGCGGGCCTCGGCGATCCCATGCTCGAAATCAACCTGACGCCGAACCGCCAGGATTGTACCGGCGTGCACGGCATCGCGCGCGATCTCTCCGCCGCCGATATGGGCAAGTTCAAGGACACCGGCATCAAGCAGATCAAGGGTGAATTCCCCTGCCCGGTGAAGGTGACCGTGGAAGACGCCACGCTGTGTCCGGGCTTCGCGCTGCGACTGGTGCGCGGCGTCAAGAACGGCCCTTCTCCCGAATGGCTGCAAAAGCGCCTGACCTCGATCGGGCTGCGTCCGATCAACGCGCTGGTCGATATCACCAACTTCATGACCTACGACCGCGCCCGGCCGCTGCATGTGTTCGACGCCAGGAAAGTCGCCGGCAATCTCACCGTGCGCCGCGCCAAGGATGGCGAGACGCTGCTAGCGCTCGACGGCCGCACCTACACGCTCGACAATGGCGTCTGCGTCATCGCCGACGACCACGGCGTCGAGTCGCTCGCCGGCATCATGGGCGGCGAGGCTTCGGGCTGCGACGAGAACACCACGGACGTGCTAATCGAGTCCGCGCTATGGAACGAGATCAACATCGCCCAGAGCGGCCGCAAGCTCGGCATCAATTCGGACGCGCGCTATCGCTTCGAGCGCGGCGTCGATCCGGCCTTCATGGTGCCGGGGCTGGAGCTCGCGACCAGACTGGTGATGGAACTCTGCGGCGGCACGCCGTCGGAGAACGTCGTCGTCGGCAAGGCTTTTGGCGAAGACCGCGTCATTGAATTCCCGCTGGCCGAGGTCAAGCGGCTCGCCGGCATCGACGTGCCGTTCCCGGAAGTGAAACTGATCCTGGGCCGTCTCGGCTTCATGGTGGCCGGCAGCGGCCCCGTCGTGAAGGTCGCGGTGCCGTCCTGGCGCACCGACGTGCACGGGAAGGCCGACATCGTCGAGGAAATCGTGCGCATCGTCGGCGTCGACAAGGTGCCGATGACGCCGTTCGAGCGCGGCGACGCGCCGCGCAAGCCGGTGCTGACCCAGATCCAGCTCCGCACCCGCCGCGCCAAGCGTGCGCTCGCGGCGCGCGGCATGGTGGAAGCCGTGACGTGGTCGTTCATCACAAAGCCGGCCGCTGAACTGTTCGGCGGCGGGCAGGCCGAACTCGCGGTCGCCAATCCGATCGCCGCCGATCTCTCCGACATGCGCCCGAGCCTGCTGCCGGGCCTCGTCGCGGCCGCACAGGCCAACGCCAATCGCGGCTTCGCCGATGTCGCGCTGTTCGAAGTCGGACAGGTCTTCAAGGGCGACAAGCCCGAAAACCAGCTGGTCGCGGCATCAGGCGTGCGCCATGGCTTTGCATCCTCGAAGGGCATGGGACGTCATTGGTCCGGCTCGGCGACCGCTGACGCACTCGATGCCAAGGCCGATGCATTCGCGGTGCTGGCGGCGGCCGGTGCGCCGATGCAGGCGCTGCCAGATCGTGTCGGGTGGCGCAAGCTGGCTGCATCCGGGCCGTTCCGGCACCATCCAGATCGGGCCGCAAAACGTGCTCGGTCATTTCGGCGAACTTGCACCCGCGCACGCTGGAAGCGCTGGGCGCCGACGGCCCGATGATCGCCTTCGAAGTGATCCTCAACCGGATTCCCGACGCCAAGCAGCGGCCGACGCGTGCCAAGCCGGTGCTCGACCTCTCCGCGTTCCAGCCGGTGTCGCGCGACTTTGCATTCATCGTCGATCGCAGCGTCAAGGCCGGCGATATCGTTCGCGCCGCCCAGGGCGTCGACAAGAAGCTGATCACGGATGTCACCGTGTTCGACGTCTATGAAGGCAAGGGCATCGACGACAGCAAGAAGTCGATCGCGATCGCCGTAACGATCCAGCCGCGCGAAAAAACCCTGACCGACCAGGAGATCGACGCGGTGGCGGCGAAGATCGTGGCCGAGGTGACCAAGAAGACCGGCGGCACGCTACGCGCATGATGCCGAAAAGTATGAGCGCTTTTCGGACAACATCATGCTCAAGAAATAAAGCATGAGCCTCGACGGCTTCTTACCGGCCGGAATCAGCGCCAACATCGCGATCGCGATCTGCGCGATCGCGTTCGTCTCGGGCACAGCGCGCGGATTTTCCGGTTTCGGCTCCGCGCTGATCTTCATGCCGCTCGCAAGCTCGATCGCAGCACCGCGGCTGGTCGCAGCGCTGCTGTTGATCATCGACTTCATCGGCTCGGCGCCACTGATTCCGAACGCATGGAAGCAGGCCGATCGCAAGGCGACCGCGATCATGGCGCTCGGCGCGCTGGTCGGTGTGCCCATCGGCACGTGGTTGCTCACCCGGCTCGAGCCGGTGACGACGCGCTGGATCATTTCCACCTTTGTGTTCGCGCTGCTGCTGCTACTGCTGTCCGGATGGCGCTATCGCGGCAAGGACCACCCCGCGATTTCGATCGGAATCGGCGGTCTCTCAGGCTTTTGCAGTGGCCTCGCCCAGACCGGCGGGCCGCCGATCGTCGGCTACTGGCTCGGCCGCCCGATCGCTTCCGTGATCCAGCGCGCCAATATCGTGCTGTTCTTCGCGGCGTCGGATTTCTTTTCGCTGGTCAGCTATGCGATGAGCGGATTGATCACGACGGATTCCATCCGCTTCTCGATCGTGGTCGGTCCGGTCTACGCGCATTGGCGTCTGGTTCGGCGCCTCGCTGTTCGGCCGCGCCAGCGAAAACCTCTTTCGCGCCATCTGCTACGCCTTGATCGCCGCCGCCGTGCTTATTGGACTGCCCGCGCTCGACGGCGTGCTGCGGTAGCTCTGACTTCGCCTCTCCCGCTTGCGGGAGAGGGAGCGCGCAGCGCGGATGTCGCTAGACCTCAATTGATCGGCGAGAACGGCGCCGCCTGCCGGCCCGACGGCGCACGGCGTTGTTGCTTCGGCCCACGCGCCGGTGTTTCCGGTTCGGCGTCCTTCAATGCGCCGATCCGGCGCAACGCGGCTTCGGCGGCGCGCTCGCCGCTTTCCCAGGCGCCGTCGATGGTGCCCCACAGCGTTTCGTGGGTGGCTTCGCCGGCGAGGTACATGCAGCCGATCGGTTCGGTCAGGACTTTGCGCGATGCCTGCCCGCCCGCCCCCGCCACCGACATGGCGCCAAGCGCAAACGGAGCCTCATTCCATCGCGTCGCGCTGGCTTTTTTCACCGCGGCCGCAGCCTCGCTGCCGAACAGTTTGCCCAGCCATTCCTTCGCGAACGCGACCATCGCCGCTTCACCTTGCGCGGAGAGATCGCGGCCGAACGAGCCCGCGACATCGATCGTGCAAAGCGACGAGCCGCCGATATTGGCGAACATCAGCGCCGTCCGGGTCGAATTGCTCTGCTCGATGATGATGTCGTCACGCGTCAGGCCCATCGGATTTCCCGCTATCTGCAGCGCGATCCGGTCATAGCTGCCGAGAGTCAGTTTTGCCGCCGCATCGAGCGTGCGCTTCGGGACATCGGGTGTGAACTTGATATTGCCTGATGCCAGAACGTTGCTCGACACCGTGACAACAGCGGCGCGCGCGGCGATCTTGCCGGACGGCGTTTCCACCGTGACATCGCGGCTGCCCCAGGCGATGCGGCTGGCCGGCGTCGACAGCGACAGCGGCACCTGCTCGCCGAGCTTGGCGACCAGTGTGCCCAACCCCTGACGGCAGGCGATCGCGGTGTTGCGATCCTGCGCACGGGCCTTGTCGCCGACGGAGACGTCCTTGAGGTCTTTGCCGGAAAAGTTGGCGCCGAGCACAAACTCCGCCGTGCTGGCCCAGTCGCCGAGGTCCTTCGGCAATACCGAGGCGCAGGAGACGTCACCCTTGCGCGAAGCTTCGTCGATGGCGCGGTTGGCGCGCACCAGTGCCGCAAGAAACTCCTCGGTCTCGCCGGGGCGAGCGTAGCGGCGGCCGATGCGGATTTTCTGGCCTGACGGCGCGGTCGTGATCTCGAGGCCGGCGGCACGCGCCAGCTTGATCATCGGGTTGGTGTCGGGATTGTGCATCCAGCGCGCGCCGCGGTCGAACGGTACGTCAAAGCTCGACACATCGGTCTGGCAGCGGCCGCCGATCTGGCTGGCCGCCTCGACCACGATCACCTTGCGATTCGCCGCCATGATCCGCCGCGCCGCAGCAATACCAGCGGCGCCGGCGCCGATCACGACAATATCAGCCTCGCGCGGCAACGGCGCGGCCGCCGCCCGCCCCGTAAAAACCGGGGTCACCGCGAGAGCCGCGGACGCCGACAGGAAATTGCGGCGAGTCATTGTCATGTCATGGTTTCCGGGGACTTGCAGTAAATCTAGGGAAAAGAGAACAGCTAGCGAACTGTGCCGCATCTCACGGTGCGCAGCAACACTCATGGTAAATCAATCATGATTGATCCGCTTCACGCATGAACTAAATTGAAACGGCTTGAGACCATGCTAAGGGAACATAAAAAGCGGACAGAAAAGCCGCGCGGGGAAGTTTGATGGGCGTAATGCTCGATACTATCGGCCAGCTGATCGCGAGCTACCTGCAGAAGGAAGTTCCGGGCTATGAGCCGTTCACGCCCAGCGACCCCGAGCATCTGCGCGGGGTGATCGAGCCTGGCGACGTGTTGCTGGTCGAAGGCAACAACCGGATTTCCGGCATCATCAAATATCTGACGCAATCGACCTGGTCGCATGCCGCCCTCTATGTCGGCCCCGTCGACGGCGCGGTCGAACCCGATGGCGAGCAGCATGTCCTGATCGAGGCCAATATCGGCGAAGGCGTCACGTCGGCGCCGCTGTCGAAATATTATCCCTATCACACCCGCCTCTGCCGCCCGGTCGGCCTGTCCTACGAGGACCGCACCACGGTGTGCCGCTATGCCATCAACCGGATCGGTTTCGGCTACGACACCAAGAATATCGTCGACCTGATGCGCTTTCTGATCCCGCTGCCGGTGCCGCAGCGCTGGCGTCGGCGCATGATCGCGTTTGGTTCCGGCGACCCGACCAAGATCATTTGCTCGGCACTGATCGCGCAGGCGTTCGACGCCGTGCGTTATCCAATTTTGCCCAAGATCACCCGCGCCGCCTCCCGCAAGGCCCGGCGCGAGATCCTGCATATCCGCGATTCCTCGCTCTACATGCCGCGCGATTTCGATATCTCGCCCTATTTCGAAGTCGTCAAGCCAACCATCGTGCACGGCTTCGACTACCTCGCCTTGCATTGGGCCGACAAGCAGAAGCCGCTCCAGGAGGTAGCAGGCGAATTCGGGGTGTTTCCATCAAGTGAGTCGCCGCCGCTTGTTCCTGAAGAGATTGACGAAGAGGCGTCGCTTCCGGCTGCGGAAGTGACCCCGGCCGCCGCCGAGCCGGAGATGGTCGAACGCGTGACCGTGTCGGAACACTTTCTCGCCGTCGAATACGTCACGGTCCATCCGCCGGAGCGCCGCGCCCGCCCGCGCAAGAAAGTGCCGACGGCGGCTTAGCTTCCACCGGTTCGATCCGTCACCCTGAGGAGCGCGAAGCGCGTCTCGAAGGGCGACAGCCCGTGACCTCGCATCCTTCGAGGCTCGCTACGCGAGCACCTCAGGATGACGCAGCTAGAACTTCGCCGCCAGGGTCAGCCGCACCGCGAGCGGCTCGGCGGGACGCACATGGCGATCGGCGACGCCAGCGATCGGCTCGCCCGGCAATCGCGACAGATAGTAATATTCGATCTGGTTGGTCTGCGCGTTGAAGAGATTCAGCACGTCGAGCTGCAACCGCAATCCGTTGTCGAATTTGTAGCCGGCGCGCGCATTGAAGATCAGCGATGACTGCGAACGGACGCTGTCGTCCTCGATCAGGGGACGCGGACCGAAATAGCGCGCAAGTAGCGCGCCAAACCAGCCGCTGTCGCCGCCGACCGTGACACCGCCGCTGGCCACCCACGCCGGCGCGCCCGGGATGAAATCACCGACCGGATCGACATTGGTGAAGCGGGCGCGAGTATAGGCGAGATTGAAATCGAAACTCATCCACGGCAGCACCTTGTACTGGTTGGTCCATTCGACGCCGACCCGGCGGCTGGGCCGGCTCGGCTCGGTGGTGCCGGCGTCACCGACGAACAGCAGCTCCGAATCGAAGTCCAGCACGAACAGCGCGAGCGAACTGGTGAGGCCTTCGATAGGCTTGGTACGAATACCAATCTCGGCGCCCTTGGAGCGCACCAGCAGCGGCACGCGATCCAGCGGCGTCACCTTGTCGTTGGGATCGACTGTAATGGTCGCGCCGCGGATGTCGTTGGAGTGCAGGCCGTAACCGGCATTGCCGTAGAACTCGGTGCGATACCACGGGCCCAGCACGATTCCTGCTTTGGGGCTCGTCATCGACGCCTGCGCATTGCCGGAATTCTCAGGCGTATCGCTGATGACGCGGCCGGCGAAAATGTCTTCGCGAATACCGACCGTGGTGCGCAGCCAGTTTGTCCATCGCGCTGTCGTGTCCGCCCAGAGGCCGACATTGCCTTCTCTCACATTGTCTTCGCGCACGGTCGACAGCGTCTGGCGCGCGATCGTCTTGAACAGCCCGACATTGATGTCGTCGCCGCGCGTCTGCAGGCCGATGCGGGTTTGGGTTTCGATGCCGGAAAAGCGGACATCGAAAGCGTGGCTAGCGTCGAGCCCATAGACCGTGCGCCGGTCGGTCTGGCTGAACTGATCGCCATTGACGGGATCGTCGAGAAAATAGGTGAAGTTATTGAACAACTGCAGCGACGAGCGGATCACATAGGCATTGACCTTGGTCTGGCCGTACTCGCTCGATTGCGCCCAATTGCTCGACAGCGAGAAGCGGCTCGAGGTGCCGCCATCGGTCGGATCGAGCGAGCCGAGCCGACCGATCAAGCCCTGATCGATCGCGCGCTGCGCCACCTGATCGGTCGAATTCCAGCCGTTGGAATAGGCCATCGCCGACAGCGAGAAACCATCGGTCGCGGTGCCCTGGCTGTAGCGCAGCACGCCGTTCAGCTTGCGCACGTTATCCGGCACGTCCCACGGCCCGTTATACTTGTTGGCCTCGAAGGCGGCGAGCAGCGTTCCGGCGCCCACTACCGTCGATCCCGCCGCCAGCGCACGCCCGTAGCCAAAACTGCCAAACGTCACCTCGGCGATGTTCTTCGGCAGCTTGTTGACATAGTCGATGCCGACCGCGCCGGCGGAAGCAAAATCGCCTTGGTCGGCGAAATACGGTCCCTTGCGGACGTTGACCGACTGCACCAGTTCCGGAATCAGGAAATTGATATCGGCATAACCCTGACCGTGGCCATGCGTAGGCATATTGACCGGCATACCGTCGACCGAGATGGCGAGGTCGGTGCCGTGGTCGAGGTTAAAGCCGCGCAAAAAATACTGGTTGGCTTTGCCTTCGCCGGAATGCTGGGTCACGATCAGGCCCGGCACAGCCTCCAACGCTTCGCCGACGCGCGAGGCCGGGCGTGAATTCAGCGTCGCACCGCTGATGACTTGTTCGCTGGCGGCGGCGGATTGATTGCCGGAGTCTATGCTCGCGGCGGCGCTGGTCACGCCGCTTGCGGGCGTCCGTGGAGGCTGGACCGCCATCGCATTTCGCGTGCGCTGTGCAGGGCGCGCTGTCGGCTTGATCCGCTTGGGCGGCGTCGTTTCCGGCGACGTTACCATCACCGGCGGAAGCCGACCGGGTGTCACCGCGGCGACGGTCTGCGCCCTGTACCGGAGACGCAAAGGCGATCAGCGATGCGGTGGCGAAAAGTATTCGCCAAACGACAACACGCAACGCGCATGCCCCCGCATGATAATTGCTACAATCGGCAAGCGACCGCACAGTTCGACTAAACCCGGCGAGCCACGCTAGCAAGCGCGGTATGACGACGCAACAAAGCGAGCCGCGGGCGCGCAAGCACGGCCATCCGCACGACTGATTTGCTATCTATCGGAACGGCCAATCACGGCCATCAGCTCCGATATCTTTTCCCGCTGATCCGCCTTGTTGCCGCTGGTAATGGCGTGTTCGACACAATGCGACACGTGATCCCGCAGCACTTCTTCCTCGACGCGCCGTAGCGCGGCCCGGACCGCCGAGATCTGGGTGACGATATCGATGCAGTAGCGGTCCTCATCGACCATTTTCGACAGCCCGCGGACCTGGCCCTCGATCCGGCTGAGACGTTTCTGACAGGATGCCTTGATGTCTTTTCGCATGCGGCCTATATACCCCCATAGGGTATAGGTTTCAAGGCCGGAGACGTTGATGACAGAAGCCGAACACGCCGACCACGGTGGCGGCGCGGGAAAATCCGCCTGCTGCGGCGGCCATGATCACTCCGGCCACAGCCATCACGATCAACACGCCGACAGCGATGTACGCGTGCTCGACCCCGTCTGCGGAATGAAAGTGATCCCAGCGACCAGCAAGCACCACTTCGACGTCAGCGGCGAGACCTTTCATTTCTGCTCGGCCGGCTGCCGCACCAAGTTCGCGGCCGATCCGAAAAAATATCTCGAAAAGGACAGCCAGCCGAAAGCCGCCGCGCCCGCGGGCGCGATCTATACCTGCCCGATGCATCCGGAGATCTGCCAGGTAGGTCCCGGCAGCTGCCCGATCTGCGGCATGGCGCTTGAGCCGGAGGTCGCGAGCCTCGACGACGGACCGAACGCGGAACTCGCGGATATGACGCGCCGGTTCTGGATCGGCCTCGTACTGGCGCTGCCACCGGTGGTGCTGGAAATGGGCGGCCATCTCGTCGGCGGCCACGGCCTGATCGATCCGACATGGTCTAACTGGATTCAGTTCGCCTTTGCGACGCCCGTGGTGCTGTGGGCCGGCTGGCCGTTCTTCGTGCGCGGCTGGCAATCGCTGGTGACGCGCAACCTCAACATGTTCACGCTGATCGCGATTGGCACCGGCGTGGCCTACGTCTACAGCGTGATCGGAACCGTCGCGCCGGGAATTTTTCCGAAAACGTTTCGCGTCCATGGCGGCGCGGTCGCGATCTATTTCGAATCGGCCGCTGTCATCACCGTGCTGGTGCTGCTCGGCCAGGTGCTCGAACTGCGCGCCCGCGAGGCGACGTCGGGCGCGATCAAGGCCCTGTTGCAGCTCGCCCCGAAGACCGCTCGCCGTGTTGGCGATGACGGCACCGACCATGAGGTCGAGATCGACAGCCTCGCGACCGGCGACCGCTTGCGCGTCCGGCCGGGCGAAAAAGTGCCTGTCGACGGCGTCGTCCTCGAAGGCCGCTCGTCGCTCGACGAATCGTTGGTGACAGGCGAATCGATGCCGGTCACCAAGGGTGCCGGCGACAACGTCATTGCCGGCACACTCAATCAATCCGGCGGGTTCGTGATGCGCGCCGACAAGGTCGGCCGCGACACGCTGCTGTCGCAGATCGTCCAGATGGTCGCGGATGCGCAGCGATCACGGGCGCCGATTCAGCGGCTGGCCGATCAAGTTGCCGGCTGGTTCGTGCCGACCGTGATTGCGGTGGCGCTGCTCGCGTTTGCCGCCTGGGCATGGTTCGGGCCGGAGCCGCGGATGGCTTACGGCCTGGTCGCGGCCGTCAGCGTGCTGATCATCGCCTGCCCCTGCGCGCTCGGGCTGGCGACACCGATGTCGATCATGGTCGGCGTCGGCCGCGGTGCACATGCCGGCGTGCTGATCAAGAATGCCGAAGCGCTGGAGCGGATGGAAAAGATCGACACGTTGGTTGTCGACAAAACCGGGACGTTGACCGAGGGAAAACCAAAAGTCGTCGGCGTGGTCACCACAGATGATTTCAAGGCGGCCGATATCATCCGGCTCGCCGCGAGCGTGGAGCGCGCCAGCGAACATCCGCTGGCCGATGCGATCGTGCAGGCGGCGAAGGATCGAAATCTCGAACTGGGCAAGGTCGAGGAATTCGCTTCGCCGACCGGCAAGGGCGCGACCGGCAAGGTCGACGGAAAAACCATCGTGCTCGGCAACGCGAATTACCTCGCCTCGCTCGGCATCGACAGCAGTTCGCTGCAGGCCCAAAGCGGACTGATGCGCCGCGACGGCGCCACTGTCATCAACGCCGCCGTCGACGGAGAACTGGCCGCGCTGTTCGCGATCGCGGACCCGATCAAGCCGTCAACGCCGGAAGCGCTGAAGGCGCTGGCGGCCGAAGGCATCAAGGTCATCATGCTGACCGGCGACAACAAGACCACCGCGGAGGCGGTCGCGCGGGTGCTTGGAATCACCGACATCGAGGCCGACGTGCTACCCGACCAGAAGAGCGCTGTGGTGGCGAGGCTGCAGAAGAGCGGCAAGATCGTCGCGATGGCGGGCGACGGCGTCAACGACGCGCCGGCGCTGGCGGCTGCCGAAGTCGGCATCGCGATGGGGACCGGTACCGACGTGGCAATGGAGAGCGCGGGCATCACGCTGCTCAGCGGCGACCTCGGCGGCATCGTCCGCGCGCGAAAACTGTCGCAGGCGACGATGCGAAATATCCGCCAGAACCTGTTCTTCGCGTTCATCTACAACGCCGCGGGTATTCCGATCGCCGCCGGCATTCTCTATCCCGCGTTCGGCCTGCTGCTGTCGCCGATCATCGCCGCGGCGGCGATGGCGCTGTCGTCGGTCAGCGTGGTCGGCAACGCACTGCGGTTGCGGGTGACGCCGCTCTAAGCCGCCCTGGCCGCCGTGCCGCACGGTAATCCTGCCCGCGCCATGCCGCCGTAGAGCGCCTCGCCCGGCATTTCCGATTTCAGGATCTCACGCACCGCGACCAGTTTTTCGATATCGATGCCGGTCTTGAAACCCTTGCTCTCGCACAGGAACACGAGATCCTCGAACACGACGTTGCCGGTCGCGCCCGGCGCGAACGGGCAGCCGCCGAGGCCGCCGAGCGAACCGTCGAGCACGCGGGCACCGGCATCGAGCGCGGCAGATGCGTTGGCGATGCCCATGCCGCGGGTGTCATGCAGGTGGATGCAGATCGGCCGGTTGCCTGCGATCTTCACCGCGCCTGCGGTCAACTCGCCGACGTGCTTCGGCCCGGCATAACCGACGGTGTCGGCGATCGCGACCATGTCGACGCCGGCCTCGAACAGCTTTTCGGTGATCCGCAGCACTTCCTTGGGGTCAACTTCGCCCACGATCGAGCAGCCCAGCGCCATCGAGATCGCGGCATTGACCACCGGTCTGTGTTCGCTGGCATCGCGCAGTTCGCAGAGCCGCTTGACGTTGGCGATCGCGGATTCGCGCGAGCGGTTGGCGTTGGCCTGGCTGTGCTCTTCGGTGGCCGAGACCACGGTCGCGACTTCGGCGACACCGGACGCCAGCGCCTCGTTGACGCCGCGTTCGTTCAGCGCCAGCGAAATGCCGTAGGCGCCCGGCAGCGAGCCTACGGTCGCGATGATGTCGCGGACATCGACGAATTGCGGAAAGGTCTTTGCCGGCAGGAACGAGCCGACCTCGAAGTGGCGTACGCCGGCGGCGTATTCCTCGCGGACCCAGCGCTGCTTGGCCGCGGTCGACGGAAATTTCTTCACCAGTTGCAGGCCGTCGCGCAGGCCCACTTCGCGCAGGATGATCTTGCTGTCGGGATAAACGTCCTGAATGCGGGTCATGGCAGCCTCACGCAGCGTTGTCGGTTGAGGAACGATCTTGTTGGTCGAGTTCGGCGCGAACAGCTTCGGTATCGGCACCCAGCACCGGCACCTTCAGCCCTTCGCCGATATTGCCGCCATTCCATTCGATCGGCAATGCGGGAACGCGGAACGGCGCCCCGTTGGCGTTGAAATTCTGCACCAGCCCGCCCGGCCGCAACACGTGCGGATCCGTTAGCAGGTCCTCAGGGCGGTTGATCGGCGAGAAGCAGATATTGAGTTCATCGAGCTTTGCCGAGAGATCGGCGATTTTCCATTGCTTCACCACTTGGGCAACCCGCGGAATGATGCGGGCGCGCGCCAGAATCCGTTCCGTGGTGTTCGACAAAGTCGGGTCGTCGGCAAACTCCTTCAACCCGAACTCCTTGCAGAAACTCTTCCAGTGGCCCTCGGTGACGACGCCAATAAAGATTCTGTCGTCTTCGGCGGTGTCGAAAATGTCGTAGATCGGCCAGGCATGCTCGCGCTCCGGCATCGATCGCGGCCGGTTGCCGGTCATTTCATATTCGACCATGTGCTGGGCCACGAGAAACAGGCAGTTCTCGAACAGCCCGATGCGGATGTCGGCGCCTTCCTTCTTGCCGCCGCGCTTCTGGTAGAGCGCGGCGAGGATCGAAATCGCGCCGAACATGCCGCCCATGATATCGTTGGCGGAGGAGCCGACCCGTTGCGGCTTGTCGCGGGTTCCGGTCATGGCGGCGAGGCCCGACATCATCTGCACGACCTCATCGAGCGCCGGGCGATGCTCGTAAGGGCCGGAGAGAAAGCCCTTGTGACCGGCCACGATCAGATGCGGATATTTGCGGCGCAGCTCTTCCGGCCCAAGCCCCTGCTTGTCGAGCTGGCCGTCGCGAAAGTTTTCCAGGAACACGTCGGCGCTGGCGAGCAGCCGGTGCATGGTCTCGCGATCTTCGGCTTTCGCGAAATCGAGCACCACGCTGCGTTTGCCGCGGTTGAACAGCGGAAAGAACGAGGTTCCCATGCCACCGAGCGAGCGGGTCTTGTCGCCGGCCGGCGGCTCGACCTTGATGATCTCGGCGCCGAGCTGCGCGAGAACCATGCCGCAGGTCGGGCCCATCACCATATGGGTCATCTCGACGACCCTTACGCCCTCAAGCGGCAGTCCCATCCCGGTCATCGTTTTCTCCCGTGCGCGTCTGGTGTTAGCCCTCCCAGACTAGGCTTTCGGAGGCTTCCGGGAAAACATAATCTGCCGAACGGTGCATTCACTGTTGCATAACGCAAATGCGTGGAGGCCTGCGGCGAACGCTGCTAGGCTTGGCCAAAAGCAGCCGGAAAACGGACCTCGCAGCAAGCGGGTCACCGGATTTCGGGGGAGGACACATGAGCGCAATCGAAATCGACGCCGGAACCGATGTTGCGGCCATCCGCGGCGGCGCAGACGCGATATCGCGGCGGCTCGAAGCCCTGCCCGCCTCGTCCTATGTGTGGCAACTGGTGATCCTGCTGTCGCTCGGCGGCTGTTTTGAAATCTACGACCTGTTCTTCACCGGCTATATCGCGCCGGGCCTGATCCGCAGCAAGCTGCTGACCACCACGACCGAGGCCTTTTTCGGCTTCTCCGGCATCGGCGCCTTTGTCGCCGCGACCTTTGCCGGATTGTTCGTCGGCACGTTCTTCCTGGGCTTCCTCGCCGACCGTTTTGGGCGGCGCGCGATCTTCACCTTTGCGCTGCTGGGTTATTCCGCGGCGTCAGTCATCATGGCCTTCCAGACGACGCCGGACGGACTGCTGCTGTGGCGCTTCATCGCCGGCATCGGCATCGGCGTCGAGATCATCACCATCGACGCCTACATCACCGAACTGGTGCCGAGCTGGATGCGCGGCCGTGCGTTTGCGGTCAACCAGTCCGTGATGTTCATCGCGGTGCCGATCGTGGCTTTTCTCTCGTGGTGGCTGGTGCCGCTCGCGCCTTACGGCCTCGACGGCTGGCGCTGGGTGGTGCTGATCGGCGCCGCCGGCAGCATGGTGATCTGGGTGCTGCGGCTGATGGTGCCGGAAAGCCCGCTCTGGCTGGCGCGCCACGGCCGCACCGAAGAAGCCCTCAAAATTCTGGCAACGCTGGAAGCCTCCGCCGGCGCATCCTCGGCGCGTCCGAACATGGCAGCGAGCGCGACGCCCACGCGCACGCCGGCAAAGGCCGGCTTCAGCGACCTGTTCAAGGCGCCCTATTTACCGCTGGTCGTGATGTTCATGGTGTTCAATTTCTGCCAGGCGTTCGGCTTCTACGGCTTTGCCAACTGGGTGCCGACGCTGCTGGTCGAAAAGGGCATCACCGTCACCAAGAGCCTGGAATATTCGTTCATCGTCGCGTTCGCCTACCCGATCGCGCCGCTGCTGGCGTCGACCTTCGCCGACCGCCTCGAACGCAAATGGATCATCTGCGGCGCCTGTGTCGCGATCATCCTGTTCGGCGCGGCGTTCTCGCAACTGACGGCGCCGGCGCTTCTGATCCTCAGCGGCGTGCTGCTGACGGCTGCGAACATGACGATGTCCTACGCCTATCACGCCTACCAGACCGAGGTGTTTCCGACCGCGATCCGGGCGCGCGCCTCGGGCCTGGTCTATTCGATGAGCCGCCTCAGCGCGATGTTTTCGGGCTTCATCGTCGCCTGGATGCTCAAGGTCGGCGGCGTCGGCGGCGTGTTCGGCCTGATCACCTCGGCGATGATATTGGTCATCATTGTGATCGCGACATTCGGTCCCCACGTACGCGGCAAGCCGCTCGACGCCTGAACCCCTTGCCGTGGCGCTTCGGCATGTCTAACTCTCGCGAAGGTTTTCACGAGAGGTTGACCCATCATGCTGGACGCCGCCGTCAAGGCGCTTACGCAAATCCTGTCGCCGCCGATGCGTTCCATCCTGTGGCGCTCGATCGGGCTGGCGCTGGTACTGATCACGGTGCTGGCCTTCGGATTGCAACGGCTGCTGAGCTGGTTTGCCCAATATGGCGAGGGCTGGGCGGAAGGCCTGCTCGGCCCGGGCTTTCACACCCCGCTCAACGTGCTGGCCTGGATCGTCTCGATCGCAGCCGGCCTCGGCGTCGTGCTCGGCGGTATTTTCCTGATGCCCGCGATCACCTCGCTGGTCGCCAGCGTGTTCGTCGATGATGTCGCCGACCATGTCGAGCGCGAGCATTATCCGGCGGAACGCCCCGGCTCCGCGCTGCCGCTCGGCGTCGCAATCCCCGAGGGCGTCAAGACCGCGCTGCTGACGATCCTGGTCTATCTGGTCGCGCTGCCCTTCGTGTTGTTCGCCGGCGCCGGCTTCCTGATCTTCTTCATCGCCACCGCGTGGCTGTTGGGCCGTGAATATTTCGAACTCGCCGCGATGCGGTTCCGTTCGCCGGCGGAAGCCAAGGCGATGCGCAAGGACAATGCCGCGACGGTGTTCACGGCCGGGCTGATCATCGCGGCCTTCGTGTCGATCCCGATCGTCAACCTGGCGACGCCGTTGTTCGGCATGGCGTTGATGGTTCACATGCACAAGCGATTGAGCGGCCCGCGGCCGGAGCTGATCGAGCCGGGACGGCGGAGCGGCGTGCCGACGGTATAGGGCCGTAATCAACGGCTGTCGCTTCAGCTCTGAGACAATCTCGTCAACCTCGCTACTTGCCTAGCTCGCCCCATTAGCATGAGAATGGAGCTTTCCGTCGTCAGCGAGGGAGAATGGTCATGGCCGGAGAAGCATCCGGATACATCGGCAGCATTCCGCAGCACTACGACCGAAATCTCGGGCCGCTGCTGTTCACCGATTATGCCGCGGATATCGCCCGTCGCGTCGCCACGCTGAACCCGCGGCGGGTACTGGAGACGGCGGCCGGCACGGGAATCGTCACGCGCGCGTTGCGCGATGCGCTGTCTCCCGGCGCGAGCCTAACGGCAACCGACCTCAACGCGCCGATGCTCGACATTGCGGCTACAAAATTCCGCCCCGGCGAGGCAGTCGAATTCCGCACGGCCGATGCGATGGCGTTGCCCTTCGCCGACGCAAGCTTCGACGCGATCGTCTGCCAGTTCGGGGTGATGTTCTTTCCGGACAAGGACAAGTCCTATCGCGAAGCCTTTCGCGTGCTGGCACCCGGTGGCCACTACGTCTTCAGCGTCTGGGACTCGCATCGTCACAACCCGATCGGGAGAATAGCACACGAGGTGATCGGTAGCTTTTTTCCGGTCGATCCGCCGCAATTCCAGAGCGTACCATTCGCCTACCGCTTCGAGCCTATCAAGGATTCGCTCATCGAGGCGGGCTTCGCTGGCATCAACGCCACGGTCCTGAAGTCGGAAAAGGAGGTCGCTGACTTCGCCATGCTCGCGCGAGGGTTGGTTTACGGTAGCCCGATCATCGATCAGGTTGAGCAACGCGGCGGAATCGATGCGGACAGAATTGTCGATACCATAGTACGGAATTATCGCGACGCATTTGGCCATGAGCCCGCACTCGTCCCGCGGCAGGCGATAGTGCTCTACGCAAACAAGCCATCCGCAGACGCCACGAAGCGTTCGATAGTTGGCAATCCCTAGGTAGAGCTGAACAGGGCGACACTCGACGGCGCTAATCTTGCGCATCCGGCCTATCGCGCACGAACGGCACCAGCAGCACGCCGACGATCGACTACGCAAGCGAGCATCGCCCAGGCTTCGTTGACGCAGAGCGCCAATGAGGCTTTCTCAACCAGTGGCCGGACCAACGCGATCGCGGCCTCGTCGGGCGGTCCCGGCGGCCGGTTGGCGAGCAGCGCCGGATCGAGCCCGATCGGCCGTCGCCGCGGTGAGGTCACGCGCCAGCAGGCGAATGCGGAAATCCTCGGCATGGAGGAGGCCGCTTCGGCCATACAGGATGGTATCGATCAGCGCGATACCGATGGCGCCGCCGAGGTTGCGCATCAGGTTGAACAACCCGCTGGCGTCAGCGACTTCGGATGGCGGCAGCGCGCCGAGTGCGATGCGGGTCGGCGGCAGCAGGCAAAACATGATGGCGACGCCACGCAGGATTTGCGGCCAGAGCATTTCATCGAAATCCGCCGTGCGCGGCTGAAAGGCACTCCAGCCAAGCCCGACCGCAAACAGCGCGAAGCCGGCGCCGGTCAGCCACCGTGCGCCGAGCCGGTTTTCCAGGAGAGCGGCGACCGGCGCGGCGATGAGCTGCGCTACCCCGGTCACCAGCATGATGGTGCCGATTTCGAAAGCGTCATGGCGGCGCACAAAGGCTAGAAACACCGGCATCAGATAGACGGAGCCGAACAGCCCGACGCCGAGGCAAAAGCTCAAGGCGCAGCCGATCGCAAAAGAACGCCGCCGCAGTGTCGAAAGCTGCACCACCGGATGCGCTGAACCCAGCGAGCGGCGGACAAACAAGGCGATGAGGGCAGCACTCCCGATCAGCAGCGAGAGGCAGGTGGGCGACAGCCAGCCGCGGTGCGGCGCTTCCTTCAACCCGATCAGAAGACCGGCAAGAGCCACAGCGAGCAGCACGAGCGCGAGGCCGTCCAGTTTGGCAAGCTCGCCGAAATCCGTCTTTTGGCGCGGCAACAGCAGCGGTGTCACAGCAGCCGCGATCAACCCCGGAATGACGTTGATCAGGAACAGCCACGGCCAGGACCAATTGTCCGTGATCCAGCCACCGACCACAGGGCCAATTGTCGGCGCCATCACCGCAACGACGCCGCCGATGGTGGTGGCGACCGCGTGAAGCCGGGACGGGAACAACATGAATACCGCAGAGAACACCGCAGGGATCAGCACGCCGCCGGAAAAACCCTGCGCCACCCGAAACAGCAGCAACGCGGCAAGCGACCCGCTGAAAGCGCAGCCGATGGAGGCCAGCACAAAGAGCGAAACCGCCAGTGAAAACAGCCAGCGCAAAGTGAGCACCCGCGTGAACAGGCCGGTCAGCGGGATGGCAACGACTTCCGCAATCAAATAGGCGGTCTGGATCCAGCTCATCGCATCCGGGGAGATAACGAGCTCGTACTGGATCGTCGGCAACGACGTGGCCACGACCTGGACGTCGAGGATGGCCATGAACATGCCAAGGCACATCAGCAGGAAGCCTGACCAGGTACGAATATCAGGCGCGACGTCCACGGTGCCGGAAGCGGGTTGCTGTGGCTCGCTCATGCGCGCGCGAGGTTTCCGCGAACGGCAGAAAGCGCGCGCGCCTCCGCACGGATCCGGATCGCGAGCACCGCGGCATTCAAGATCGTGAAGATCAGCGCCAGCGCAGGCAGATGCAGCGCGAGCGGAAGCAGCGCGATCTCGCCGGCGACAACGGCATAATTGGGATGCGAAAGATATTTGTAGGGACCGGATTCAACCAGCGGCTCGCCCGGCAGCACGATGATGCGCGTGGTCCATCTGGTCCCCAGCGTCGCAAGGATCCAGAGCCGCAAACCCTGCAACGCGACGAAGCCCGCAAGCACGGCGAGATTGACGTCCTGGTCGCGGCCCCAAATCCACAATGCAATCAGCCACGCCGCATGAACCGATACCAGCAGCGGATAATGCCTGGCGCCGACCTCAATTCCGCCCCGCGCCAGCAAATTCGCAGTATTGCGACGAGCAAGAACGAGTTCGCCCAATCGCTGCAGCGTAACCAACGCGAGAATGATGAAAGCAAAACTCACGACGCGTGCCGCAGCGCGACGCAGCTTGCGGTAAATCCGGGTCCGAGCGTCGTCAGCAGCGACCGCGGCGGCAAGCCCTGCGCCCGGGCGCGTTCGAGCACGAACAGCACGGTCGGCGCCGACATGTTGCCGTAGTCGGCGATGACTTCGCGCTCGTGATCGAGCGTACCCTGATGAAGCGAGAGCGCGTGCTCCAGCGCATGGATCACCTTGGTTCCGCCGGGATGGCAGATAAAGCGATCGATATCGTCGATCGAAAGCTCCATCCGCGCCAGTATCTCGGTCACCGCGGGCCGCATATGTTCGGCGACGAAACCCGGAATCGTCCGCTGGAAAATCACGCCAAACCCTTCGGGGTCGACACTCCAGCCCATGATGTCGAGCGTGTCCGGCCACAGCTTTTCGCCTGTTGCCTCGATCCGGGTTGCGCCGCCATCGCCGGCGCGCAGCACCACCGCCGCCGCGCCATCCCCGAACAGGCTGGCGGCGACGATATTGGCCTTGGTCAACTCGTCGTGGCGAACGGCCAACGTGCAGAGTTCAAACGCGACCAGCAGCACGTTGGTGCCGGGCCGCGCCTGTGCAAGTTTTGAGGCGATCGACAGCCCCGACACGCCGCCCGCGCAGCCCAGGCCGAACACCGGAACGCGCGAAACATCCGACCGGAAGCCGAGCTTGCCGGCGACGCGAGCCTCCAGCGTCGGCGTCGCGATCCCCGTCGAACTCACCGTAACCACCGTATCGATGTCGCGAGCCGAGAGGCCGGCACGGGCGATTGCTTTTTCAGCGACATCGATGAACAGCTTTTCCGCGCCTTCCAGGAAGGCGGCGGTCCGCTCCGGCCAGCCGCGCCGCTCGAGATACCATTCGATCGGCATGACGCCGTAGCGGTGGCGGATGCCGGTGTTGGCAAACAGGCTCGAAAGCGTTTCGAATTCCGGGTAACGCGCGGCCAGCACGTCACGCGCGGCCTCAAGGATCTGCTTCTGGTGAAATTGATGTGGCGGAACCGAGGTCGCCAGGGAAATCAACGCGGCCGTGTCGCCCATATAAGTGTCCCTGCCCCTGCCTCCGGCAACCCGCTATATGAACCACCCGGCGAGGCGAATATTTCGACGACCGCGATAATCGAGCGTATGCGGTATTCAAGATAAGTTGAACGCCGGCCGCACGTCATTCTGCAGGCAATGGCGGCGCGTTGATGGCGGTTCGTCCGCCGTTACGACACCGGGACGCCGCACTTCCGCAGCAGGCCCTTGGCAAAGCCGAACGGCGCCGGGGTGAACGGACCCGGCGGCGCGCGGGTGATCAGCGCCGTGAAGCCGAGCGCCACCATCGCCAGCCAGAAACACAGCCAAAAGCCGTCGATGTAAGCGAGCGTATTGGCCTCGCGCGCCACTTGCGCCGACAGCGTTCCCATCGCCCGCGCCGGGGCGGTGGCCGCGCCGTGACTGGCAAAGAAACCCGACAGCTTCTGGAGCATATGGGCCACATCGAACCGGCCGTTTTCGATGTGTTGTCCCAGATAATTCGAGTGGATCTGCTCGCGCACGCGCAACCACGTCCCCATCAGGGCGACGCCGATCTCGGCGCCGCCGAGCCGCATGATCTGGATGTAGGCGGCGAACGAGGTGGCGCGGGCCGGATCGGAATTCGACAGCGCCAGGATGATGATCGGCAGCAGCGAAAACGCCTGGCCTATCGACGTCAACAGCACGATCCCCGCAAAATCCTCCCGCGCCCAGTCGTGGCTGAGCTGCATGCCCCACAGATTGGCGGTGGCGAACGCCGAAAAGCCCAGCACCACCACCGTGCGGGGATCGAAATGCCGCAGCAGGTAGATCGAGATCGGCACCAGCACGAACATCGGCAGCGCGCCATGGGTGAACAGCAACACGCCGGTTTGCTCGGGCCTGAGCTGGCCGACGACCGAGAGGAAATTCGGCACCAGCGACGAATTGCATAGGCTGGTCAGGGTGTAGAGCAGGATGATGACCAGCGAGAGCCCGATATTGCGCGAGAACAGGACGTTGACATGTGCCCAAGGCTGCGGAACCAGCGCTTCGTTGATCAGGAACAGAATGAATAGCGCGCCACCGCCAAGCAGCAGCGCCATGACCGTGCCGGATTCCAGCCAGTCCAGCCGGTTGCCCTGATCGAGCCCGGCATAGATCATCGACACTCCCGCGCCGAGCAGCAGCATCCCGCCCCAGTCGGCATCCCTCAACAGCGCCTTGTTGACGGGCTCATTGGGCGTGCCGAGATAGACCATCAGGCCCATCAGCGGCGCGATCACCACGCCCTGCCAGTACAGCCATTGCCAGCCCCAATGATCGACATAAAAGCCGACCAGCGAGGTCGAAGTGTCCAGCGCAAAACCGACGCGGATAGAATAGATCGCAATCGCCGGCAGCCACCAGCGGATCGGCAAATTGCGGAACACGATCATCAGGGTTGCCGGCACGAAGGTGCCGAGCAGTATGCCATGCACGATGCTGAGCGCGATCAGCGTCGTGTAATCATGGACAAACGGGATCACCAGCGAAACCAGCGCGTAGACGAGGCTGGGAATGCCAAGCACCCGGCGCAGGCCGAACACGGTCGCGAGCCACGCCACCGCGGGGGCGATGAAGATCTGCGAGCCGATGCCCGCGGTCGAGAGCCACGCGCCCTCGTCGAATCCGAGAGAAAACGCGCCGCGCAGATCCGCGAGGCCAACCGAAGTCAGGCGGCTGTCGAAATTGGCCAGAAACGAGCCGAGCAGCACCGCGCCGACCGCGAACAGCGGTTGCGGCGCAATGCCGCCACGCGATACCGGCCCGCGATCGGCACCGTCATTTTCCGCCATCCGTCCCCGCATCCCCGGTATGGATATTGGTCACCACAGACATGCCCGGCAGCAAGCGCTCGAGCACCGGCTGGCTCTTGTCGAGCAGGATCCGGACCGGAATCCGCTGAACTACTTTGGTGAAATTGCCGGTGGCGTTGTCAGGCGGCAGCAACGCGAATTGCGAGCCCGATGCGGGCGAGACCCGTTCGACGCGGCCGTGCAGTTTTTCGTCGGGGAAGGAGTCGATGGTGATGTCGACCGGCTGGCCGGGCTTGACCCGCGTCAGCTGGGTCTCCTTGTAGTTGGCGATCACGTAGACGTTCGGCAGCGGCACGACGTTGATGAGGTTGCTGCCTATATTGACGTAGTCGCCCGGCTGAACCTGCCGCTCGCCGACCACACCATCAAAGGGGGCTACGATTTTGGTATAGCCGAGCCGCAGCCGCGCTGCCGCGAGCGACGCCTGCGCGCCGAGCACGTCAGCGGCGCGCTGCTTCTTGGTTCCGGCCAGCACCTCCATCTGGTGCTTTTGCGCCGCGATCACGGCGCGGCTGGCGCGCACATCCGCCTGTGCTTTCGCATAACCCGCGGTCGCCTGCTCGAATTTCTGCCGGGTGCCGGCTTCGGTCTGCGACAGCGATTGCTGGCGATCCTGTTCCTGTCGCGCCAGAACCTCCTCGGCAGTCGCAGAGACCTGCGCCGCCTCGGCCTGCGCAATGGTAGCGTATTGCAGCTCGACCTGATTGCTCAGGTTGTCGAGCGCGGCTTGCGCCGCAACGACAGCGGCATCGGCCTGAGCGACCTGCGCCTGGTAGTCGGCGGGATCAATCTGCACCAGCAAATCGCCGGCCTTGACGCGCTGGAAATCATTGACGGCGACAGTCAAAACTTCGCCGGCGACGCGGCTGCTCAACCGCGTCAGGTCGGCGCGGACATAGGCGTCATTGGTGGTCTGGGTCACGGCGTTGCCGACCCAGGCATCCCAGCGCAGCGTTGCGACAGCGATGAAAACGAAGGCCACCAGCACCGCGAACAGCGGAATCACAAGACGGCTCCACGCGCCGCGCTGAAGCGCTGCCGCGCGGGCGGCGGCGACCGCCGCGGCGGTCTGCGATTGTCCGGTGGCGGGCTGGCTTGTGGGTGGCGCCGGGCTGGTCTGATCCTGCTGGCTCAAGATGTTCCCCTCGTATCAGTCTTCCCGCATCGCATGTGAGAATGACGATGCCTTACGACACGGCGATGAGCATGCCTCAGACCGTCTTTTCCGGCCAGCGGCAAAGATCGTTGATCAGGCATACGTCGCAGCGGGGCTTTCGCGCCAGGCAGATGTAGCGGCCATGCAGGATCAGCCAGTGATGAGCATGCAGCATGAATTCGGACGGGATTATCTTTTCGAGGCCCAGTTCGACCTCGAGCGGTGTATTGCCCGGCGCCATGCCGGTGCGGTTGCCGAGGCGAAATACATGGGTATCGACCGCCATGGTGTGTTCGCCAAAGGCCATGTTGAGCACGACATTGGCGGTCTTCCGCCCGGCGCCGGGTAGGCTCTCGATCTCGGCGCGGGTGCGCGGCACCTCGCCGCCGAATTCGGCGATCAGCTTTTCCGACAGCGCGATGACGTTCTTGGCCTTGTTGCGATAGAGCCCGATGGTCTTGATGTAATCGCGCACCGTGTCTTCGCCGAGCGCCAGCATTTTTTGCGGCGTGTCGGCGATCGCGAACAACGGACGCGTCGCCTTGTTGACGCCGGCGTCGGTCGCCTGCGCCGACAGCACCACGGCCACCAGCAGCGTGTAGGGGTTGAGATGTTCGAGTTCGCCCTTCGGCTCCGGATTGGCATTGCGGAAACGGCTGAACGCCTCGTACACCTCGGCCGCGGTCCATGGCTTTGGCTTGGTTGATTTTTTTACCTTCGGTACTGCTTTGGCGACGGCCTTCCTGGCTTTGCTTGGCTTCTTGGCTGCCGTCCTGGCTGGAGCCGGGGACGGTTTGCTGTGCGGAGAGCGGATGATTTTGGCCATGATCCGGGTATACTGACCCGCGATGACCGCAAGCAACGACTTTGATCCGGCACACGACCAGCCCACGCTTTTTTCGGCGCTGCTGACGCCGCATCGCTCGCTGAACCGCACTGGATTCCTGGTGCTGATGGGGTTTCTCAGCGCGGTCAGCTTTGCCACCGGCATTGCATTTCTGCTGATGGGCGCCTGGCCGGTGTTCGGTTTTCTGGGCCTCGACGTGCTGGTGATCTACTGGGCATTCCGGGTCAATTTCCGCCGCGCCAACGCGACCGAGGAAATCACCGTCACACCGCTGGAATTGCGGGTGCGCCGGGTCAGCCATCGCGGCCATGTCGCCGAATGGGTGCTCAATCCGCTCTGGGTGCAACTCGACCAGAAGGTTCACGCCGAATTCGGCATCGAGCGGCTTTACCTGGTCTCCAGGGGCCGCCGCGTCTCGATCGGCGGTTTTCTGGGAGCGGACGAAAAGGCTAGTTTTGCCAAAGCCTTAATGGTTGCGTTGCAGACCGCCAAACGGGGCATCACCTATAACCCGATTGCCTGAAATCGTTATCGGAAATCGGGTGGTTCGGACGCCCCGTCCGCCCTACATCGATAAGCATGATGAACCTCGCCATGAATGAGCACCGCCTCACCAAACCGGGACCCCAGAACGCCGCGTTGCGCGACTACGACTCGGTGCGCCGGGCCATCGCCTTCATCTCGGAACACTGGCGCGCGCAGCCGACCATCGAAGCGATGGCGGAAGCCGCTTCCGTGACACCGGATGAACTGCACCATCTGTTCCGCCGCTGGGCCGGGCTGACGCCAAAGGCGTTCATGCAGGCGCTGACGCTCGATCACGCCAAGGGCCTGCTGCGGGATTCCGCCAGCGTACTCGATGCCGCGCTCGAACTCCGGGCTGTCGGGTCCGGGCCGGCTGCATGATCTGTTCGTCACCCATGAGGCGATGTCGCCGGGCGAATGGAAGAACGGCGGCGCCGGCATGACGCTGCGCTACGGTTTCCATCCCTCGCCGTTCGGAACCGCGATCGTGATCGCGAGCGGCCGCGGGCTGGCGGGTCTCGCGTTCGCCGATCCTGGCGAGGAGCAGGCTTCGTTCGCCGACATGAAGCGGCGTTGGCCTAATGCGACCTATGTGGAAGATCGCGACGGGACCGTCGGTCTCGCGCAGCGCATCTTCGACACCAACCTTTGGCGCGCAGACCAGCCGCTGCGCGTGGTGCTGATCGGTACTGATTTCGAAGTGCGGGTCTGGGAGACGCTGCTGAAAATCCCGATGGGCCGCGCGGTCTGCTATTCCGACATCGCCAACAAGATCAAAAACCCGAAGGCGTCACGCGCCGTCGGTGCGGCGGTCGGGCGCAATCCGGTGTCGTTCGTGGTGCCCTGCCATCGCGCGCTCGGCAAGGGCGGCGCCCTGACCGGCTATCACTGGGGCGTCACGCGCAAACAGGCGATGCTGGGCTGGGAAGCCGGACAGGTCGGCGTCCATTAGCGGCGATAGTGGGACCCTCATGGTGAGGAGGCGCGTAGCGCCGTCTCGACCATGTGGCCCCGCTCGTGCCATTCATCCTTCGAGACGCCGCTACGCGGCTCCTCAGGATGAGGTCGACAGCTATCCCGCCAGATCCAGCTTCGACGCCACGGTCGAATCCGCGTTCAGCCGGTAGATGATCGGAACGCCTGTCGCAAGTTCACGCTTCAGGATCTGCTCCGGCGACAGTTTTTCCAGCACCATGATCAGCGCGCGCAGCGAATTGCCGTGAGCGGCAACCAAAGTGCGCTTGCCGTTCAGCACGCCCGGCAAAATCTCCTGAACGTAGTAGGGCAGCGCGCGCGCCAGCGTATCCTTCAGGCTTTCGCCGCCGGGCGGCGGCACGTCGTAGGAGCGACGCCAGATCAGGACCTGGTCCTCGCCCCACTTCTTGCGGGCGTCGTCCTTGTTGAGGCCGGAGAGATCGCCGTAGTCGCGTTCATTGAGCGCGAGATTCCTGGTGGTCGGAAGTCCGGTCTGATCGATGCCCGCCAGGATCAGATCCAGCGTGTGCTGCGCGCGCGTCAACACCGAGGTATAGGCGACGTCGAACGACAGCCCCTGCGCCTTCAGCTTGCGGCCGGCGTTCTTGGCTTCCGTGACGCCCAGCTCGGTGAGATCAGGGTCTTTCCAGCCGGTGAACAGGTTCTTCAGATTCCATTCGCTCTGGCCGTGACGCACCAGCACAAGAAGGCGTTCGCTCATTTAGAACAATTCCGTTTTCGTTTCGAGTGGTCAAAAATCAGTAAGCCCGAGCACGTCGGTCATGGTGTAGAAGCCGGGCTTCTTGCCGTGCGCCCACAACGCGGCCTTGACCGCGCCTTGCGCGAACATGGTGCGGTCCTCGGCGTGGTGCGCAAGCGTGATGCGTTCCATCGGGCCAGCAAAAATCACGCTGTGATCGCCGGTGGCAGTGCCGCCGCGCAGCGACGCGAAGCCGATATCGCCTGCTCGCCGCGCCCCGGTGTGGCCATCGCGGCCGCGCGCCGAATGCGTGTGCAGGTCGATGCCGCGGCCGGCAGCGGCGGCTTCGCCGAGCAGGAACGCGGTTCCGGACGGCGCGTCGATCTTGGCCTTGTGGTGCATCTCGAGGATTTCGATATCAAAGCTTTCGTCGAGCGACGCCGCCACCCGCTTGACCAGAGCGGCGAGCAGGTTGACGCCGAGGCTCATATTGCCGGACTGCACGACGACGGCGCGCGACGTCACGCTCTTGATCACGGCCATGTCGGACTGGGACAGCCCGGTGGTGCCGACGATGTGCACCAGGCCACGCTCTGCCGCGATCGCGACATTGGCGATGGTGGCGGCCGGTACCGTGAAATCGAGGATGGCGTCGGCGTTGGCCGACAGTTTCCAAAGATCCGCCGACAGCTCGACGCCATTGGCGGGCAGGCCGGCGAGCACGCCGGCATCCTTGCCCAGCAGTTCCGATCCCGGCGCTTCCAGCGCGCCGGCGACGACGGCGCCCGGGGTTTCAGAAATCACGCGGGTAAGCGCGCGGCCCATCCGGCCACCGGCTCCGGCAACGATCAAACGCATATCGGCCATGGTTTTACCTCTCCCAGCGGTATAGCCGGGGCAGACTGTTCCGGCAACTTTCCGTCTTTGCGAGGAGCGTAGCGACGAAGCAATCCATACCTTCTTCGCGGCGCCATGGATTGCTTCGCTTCGCTCGCAATGACGGCGCGGGCACTCACGGCTGCGGGCCGTCGTAGCCCTCGATAATGACGAGATCGCCTTCGGAATGGGGCGCGCGGACTTTCACCAAATGGGTGTATTCCGGCGAATTGTAGCAGGCCAGCGCGGTCTCGTAGTCCTTGAATTCGAGCACTACATTGCGCGACCGCGCGGTGCCTTCCCTGACTTCATGCGGGCCGCCGCGCACCAGGAATTTGGCGCCGTATTTGTGGAACACCGCGCCGTTCTGCGCGATGTATTCCTTGTAGCCGTCCATGTTGTGAACATCGATACGCGCAACCCAGTAGCCTTTTGCCATCTGATGTTTCTCCCTCTTGTTCTTCAGCCCAATGCCTGTTTGATTTCCGCCTGAACCGCATCGGCCGCGGCCTTGGGATCGGCGGCTCCCGTGATCGGGCGGCCGACCACCAGATAATCGGCGCCGGCGGCGATCGCGCGCGAAGGCGTCATGATGCGTTTCTGGTCGCCGACATCGGCACCCGCGGGGCGGATGCCCGGCGTCACCAAATTCATCTGGTGGCCGACGATCTTGCGCAACGCCGCCGCCTCTTCGGGCGAGCTTACCAGTCCATCGACGCCGAGCACCTGCGCCTGCTGGGCGCGCGCCTCGACCAAATCCGACACGTTGAGGCGATAGCCGGCAGCATGGAGATCGCCGTCGTCATAAGAGGTCAGCACGGTGACCGCGAGAATTTTCAGGCCCGAGCCGGCGCGCGCCTCGACCGCGGCCTTCATGGTCTGCGGATAGGCATGGACGGTGAGAAAGGTCGCGCCGAGTTTGGCCACGCTCTCGACGCCGCGCGCAACCGTGTTGCCGATATCGTGCAGCTTGAGATCGATAAAAACCTTCTTGCCGGATTTCGACAGTTGCAGTGCCAGCGGCAGTCCGCCGGCATAGGCGAGCTGATAGCCGATCTTGTAAAAACTCACGCTGTCGCCGAGCCGCGCAATCATCGCTTCCGCCTCGGCCACACCGGGCAGGTCGAGCGCCACCATCAAGCGGTCTTTCGGAGCAATATTGCCTGGCTGCATGTCACCTCACATCATGCGTTGGGAAACGTCGATCAACTGCCCCGCCAGCGCCTTCAGCGCCTCGCTGTCGGCAGCGTTCTTCAGATGGTCCATCTCGTCATAGGCCTGGTCGGCGAAGGACAGCGCGAGCTGGTTTGGAATCACGGTCGCATGGCAGGCCGTCAGGATCAGCCGCAGCGCCGACAGCGCGCGGGTGCCGCCGAGCCGGTTGCCCGAGGCGGCTGCGATCGCAAAGGCGCGGCCTTTGAACACCTCGCCGCGGCTCTCATGCGCGTCCTGTACCCGGCTCACCCAGTCGATGGTGTTTTTGACCAGCGCCGGCACCGATGAATTATATTCGGGGGTCACGATCAGGACGCCGTGATGGCCCGCCATCATGCGCTTGAGATTGACCGCGTTTTTCGGCACGCCGGATTTCACCTGGAGATCGCCGTCATAGATCGGCAGCGGAAAATCCGACAGCGAGATCCGGGTGACCTCGGCGCCCATTGTCGCCAGTTCATGCGCGGCCACGGCCGCCAGCCTCGCATTGAGCGAGCCTGAGCGTAGCGATCCCGGGATCACGAGGATTTTCAGTGCGGACATTTTGAATTCGTATTCGGGGCATAACCGCCACGCGAATACGTGGAGGCATCAGCCCTTGCGATACACCCAGACCCGGGCGGGCGGAAGGTTCATCCAGATCCGCTCGGAAGCTTCTGTGGACACGCCGGGCAGCGATTTCGGGATCGGCGGCGCGACCGAATAGGTGAACTGAACGAAGGGCGCGCCCGGCGCCAGCGCCACAAAGGCGTCGCGGATCAGTTTCAGGCGCATCAGCATCGGTTTGGTCACGAGCGGCAGGCCGGAGACCACGGCGGAGGCAGGCGCATCCAGCGCGTCGCCCAGGGACTCGCGCAGCGCATAGGCGTCGCCTTGTACCACCTTGGCGTGCGGATAGCGATCGCGCAGCAGCGCGCAAAAAGACGGATTGTATTCGACCAGCACCAGACGTTTTTGATCGACGCCATGCTCGATCAGCGCATTGGTGATCGCGCCGGTGCCCGGTCCGAGTTCGACGACAGGTCCCTTGGATTCGACGTCAACATACTGCGCCATGGTCCGGGCCAGCAGCTTGCTCGACGGCATCACCGCGCCCATGTGAAGCGGCTTCTCGATCCATGAACGAAGGAAGCGAACCTCGTCGTCGAGACGGAGAGGCTTCTTCAACTTCAACGCACGCACGGACGATTGCAAAGGCATGTCGCTACCAGGCGGGACCCGCGGGGAGAAAGCGGGGGATGTCAGAAAACGGTCATAAAGACGTATAGGTCAGATAAGAAACGGTCAAGCCAAACGGTAACGCCGAGGCCGCGCAAAGGTCCCGGCGCTTTCGTCATAAAGCCCTGTATCAGCTAAATTATTCGGACAAAACCGCAACAGTGCGCAGGCCAGCCCTGCGGCTTATCAGCCGGCGCGGTTGCCGAAGAAGTCCTTGACCTTGGTGAAGAAGCCCGCCGCTTCCGGCTGGGTCGCGCCCGACGACAGCTTTTCGAACTCGGACAGCAATTCCTGCTGCTTCTTGGTCAGATTCTGCGGCGTTTCGACCATGACCTGGACGTACATGTCGCCGGTCTGGCGCGAGCGCAGCACCGGCATGCCCTTTGATGCAATGCGGAAGCGGCGGCCGGACTGCGTCCCGGGCGGCACTTTCACCTTGGTCTTGCCCTTCTCGATGGTCGGGACGTCGAATTCGCCGCCGAGCGCTGCCGCCACCATCGAGATCGGAACCCGGCAGTGAAGATCGGCGCCGTCGCGCTGGAAGAACTCGTGGGTCGCCAGCGAAAGGAAAATATAGAGGTCGCCGGGCGGTCCGCCGCGAACGCCGGCCTCGCCTTCGCCGGCCAGCCGAATGCGGGTGCCGTCCTCGACGCCCTGGGGAATGTTGACCGACAGCGTGCGATCGCGCGTCACCCGCCCGGTGCCCGAGCAACCCGGGCAGGCATCCTCGATCATCTGGCCACGGCCCTGACAGCCGGGGCAGGTCCGCTCCAGCGTGAAGAAGCCCTGGGCCTGCCGGACGCGGCCGGCGCCGCCGCAGGTCGAACATGTCTTCGGCTTGGTGCCGGCCTTGGCGCCGGTGCCCGAACAGGGCTCGCAGGTGACCGAGACCGGAATCTCGATCTGCGCGGTCTTGCCCTGAAAGGCTTCTTCCAGCGTGATTTCCATGTTGTAGCGCAGGTCGGCGCCACGCTCGCGGCCGCCGCCACGGCCACCGCGCTGGCCGGCCATGCCGAACAGGTCTTCGAAAATATCCGAAAATGACGAGGCGAAGCCGGCGCCGAAGCCGGGACCACCGCCGCCCATGCCCTGCTCGAACGCGGCATGGCCGTAGCGGTCATAGGCGGCGCGCTTGTCGCCGTCCTTGAGGACCTCGTAGGCTTCGTTGATTTCCTTGAATTTAACTTCGCTCGAGGCATCGCCCGGATTCTTGTCGGGATGCCATTTCATCGCGAGCTTGCGGAACGCCGCTTTGAGCTTGGAATCGTCCGCGGTGCGCTCGACTTCCAGGGTTTCGTAGTAGCAGCGCTTGGTGGTGGACATCAGTCAAACCCGCCCGAAATTCGTCTTCACGCCGAGGCAAACGCCTGCTGGAAGGATGCCGCTTTCGGCTTAAAGAAAAATGACCCCCACCCATCGAACGCACCGTGCGCGCTCTTTGGAATGAGGGTCATGATCGACAGCCCGCTTACGCCGACTTCTTGTTGTGCTTGTCGTCCTTGTCGTCGTCGACCTCGGTGAACTCCGCGTCGACCACGTCATCCTTCGCAGCGTCCTTGGCGGCATCCGCCTCGGCCTGCTGCTTGTACATGGCCTCGCCGAGCTTCATCGAAGCCTGCGCCAGCGTGTTGGTCTTGGCTTTGATAGCCTCGGCATCGTCGCCCTTCAGCGCTTCCTTCAGGTCGCTGACGGCGTCCTCGATCGAGCGGCGCTCGGACTCTTCGACCTTCGAGCCGTGCTCGGCCAGCGCCTTCTCGGTGGAATGCACCAGGCTGTCGGCATGGTTCTTGGCGTCGACCGCCTCGCGGCGCTTCTTGTCCTCGGCCGCATTGGCCTCGGCGTCCTTGACCATCTTCTGGATGTCGGCGTCGGACAGACCACCCGATGCCTGAATCCGGATCTGCTGTTCCTTGCCGGTCGCCTTGTCCTTGGCCGAGACGTTGACGATGCCGTTGGCGTCGATGTCGAACGTGACCTCGATCTGCGGCATGCCGCGCGGTGACGGCGGAATACCCATCAGGTCGAACTGGCCGAGCACCTTGTTGTCAGCCGCCATTTCACGCTCGCCCTGGAAGACGCGGATGGTGACGGCGTTCTGGTTGTCCTCGGCGGTCGAGAACACCTGGCTCTTCTTGGTCGGGATCGTGGTGTTGCGATCGATGATGCGGGTGAACACGCCGCCCAGCGTTTCGATGCCGAGCGACAACGGCGTCACGTCGAGCAGCAGCACGTCCTTGACGTCGCCTTGCAGCACGCCGGCCTGGATCGCCGCACCGATGGCCACGACTTCGTCCGGGTTGACGCCCTTGTGCGGCTCCTTGCCGAACAACTGCTTCACCACTTCCTGCACCTTCGGCATACGGGTCATGCCGCCGACCAGCACCACTTCGCCGATTTCAGCGGCGGTGAGGCCGGCATCCTTCAGCGCCTTGCGGCACGGTTCGATCGTCTTCTGCACGAGATCGTCGACCAGCGCCTCGAACTTCGAGCGTGTCAGCTTCATCGTCAGATGCTTCGGACCGGTCTGGTCGGCCGTGATGAACGGCAGGTTGATTTCGGTCTGCGTGGTCGACGACAGTTCGATCTTGGCCTTTTCGGCGGCCTCTTTCAGGCGCTGCAGAGCGAGCTTGTCGTTGCGCAGGTTGATGCCCTGCTCCTTCTGGAACTCATCGGCCAGATAGCTGACGAGACGCATGTCGAAGTCTTCACCGCCGAGGAACGTGTCACCGTTGGTGGACTTCACCTCGAACACGCCGTCGCCGATTTCCAGCACCGAAACGTCGAAGGTGCCGCCGCCGAGATCGTACACCGCGATGGTGCCGGTCTTCGACTTGTCGAGGCCGTAAGCCAGCGCAGCCGCGGTCGGCTCGTTGATGATGCGCAGCACTTCGAGGCCGGCGATCTTGCCGGCGTCCTTGGTGGCCTGACGCTGGGCGTCGTTGAAGTAGGCGGGGACCGTGATGACGGCCTGCTCGACCTTGGAGCCGAGATGAGCTTCCGCGGTCTCTTTCATCTTCTGGAGAATGAAAGCGGAGACCTGCGAAGGCGAATAGGTTTTGCTGTCGGCTTCGACCCAGGCGTCGCCGTTCGATGCCTTGACGATCTTGTAGGGGACGAGCTTCTTGTCCTTCTCGACCATCGGGTCGTCGTAGCGGCGGCCGACGAGGCGCTTCACTGCGAAGAACGTGCGCTCGGGATTGGTCACCGCCTGGCGCTTGGCCGGCTGGCCGACGAGGCGCTCGCCATCATCGCTGAACGCGACGATCGACGGCGTCGTGCGCATGCCCTCGGCGTTCTCGATGACTTTCGCAGTCTTGCCATCCATTACGGCGACGCACGAATTGGTGGTGCCGAGATCGATCCCAATGACCTTTCCCATGGTCCTCATATCCTTCTTTTTGCGGCAGGTTGGCCGGGCCCTGAGCGGCGCCCCAGACCGAACCCCCAACTATCAAATACTCGCGATATTGCGACGGTGAGCCTCATATAGGAGGGGGGGTCGTGCCTGCAAGGACTGAACGCAACCTTGGGGCCTGAAAAGACTGATGTTTGAGAGATTGCGTCAGATCAAGACGGGGCAGGTTCAGGGGTTTTACGGTGTTAAGAATTCGGCAATCTTCGCCGTCGCGAGCGCGGCCGCGGCCTTGAAAAACCCCTCAGCCGCTGCGGAATTTGGCCGCACCATGGGCCGGGATGAGCGGCCCGCACCCGCAGAAAACGCCCAAAAAAATGTCAGGGAGAGGCGATATCCCGCGAATGGCGGGATATCCGGGCCCCGTTCAAAGGAACGAACGCCCGCCCGGCCCTGTTGCACGGACATCAAAACCGCTAAAAGCGGGCCGACTGAGCCGGGGCCTCCAAAGCCTTGTCGAAGCCTCGGAGCAACCCACCCGCTGCACCGGCCGACCATTGAACGGCCTCAATGCAAACCCGGTAGATCCTTTATGAAGCCACTTCGATATTTCGCTGCGGTCGCCCTCGTTGTTGCGATGACCTGTTCCGCGCGTGCCGCGGACGCGGTGTTCGCGCCGGGCGCCAGGGTCGGCCTGGTGCCGCTGGTCGGCCTCGTCAAAGCCAGAACCTTCGTCGGCTTCGAGACCGACGATCATGGGGTCAAGGTGCTGATGGCGGACCTGCCCGCCGAGGCCTATGGCGAGGTCGCCAATGCCTTCAAGGCCAATCCGGGCGGCACCGGCGGCGTCAAGCCGGAGAGCATCGAGACTTCGGCGGGACTTGCCTACTACACGGCGGAAAACGCGAAGGAAGGCGCCACCAATGTGCGGCGCTATTCGATGATCCTGCCGGGCCCGACCTTCTCGGGTTACGTCGCCGTGCAGGTGCCGGAAAACGCCTCGAAGATTTATACCGACGAAGCGGTACGCCAGATGTTTGCAACCGCCGTGATCCGCGACCAGGTTCCGGTCGAGGAGCAGCTCGGGCTGATGCCATTCAACATCGGCGAGCTCAGCAACTTCAAGAATATCCGCACGCTGGCGCCGGGCGCTGCCGTCATCCTCGCCGACGGCGACGAAAAGAGCGGTTTTGAAGTCGCGCCGTTCATGATTGTCGGCATCATCGGATCGGCGCCCGCGCAGCCGGACGATCGCGGCCGTTTTGCCCAACAGATTGCGACCACGATCCCCGGCGTGCGCGACGCCAAGATCACGATGTCCGAGCCCGTGCGCATCGACGGCCAGCCCGGCTACGAGACCCGGATTGACGCCACCAGCGGCAAGGACAACACACCTGTCACTGTCGTGCAGTGGCTGCGGTTCGGCGCCCAGACCTCGCTGCGCATCATCGGCAGTTCGCCGCGCGACGACTGGACCAAGGCGTTTCCCCGCTTCCGCGCCGTACGTGACGGAATTCAGCCACGAGGCTGAACGCGCGTGGTGCAAAAATTTCAATCGCACGCCGCCTGTTTTTTGTTCTGACGCGTTTTCTTGACGCGAACCGGCCATCCACTTCGCTCGAAAACGCGATGAAGCTGCTTTACGCTATTGGCCCAACCTGATTTGCTGGTCCCAGTCCTTGACTGGGAGATGCACCATGTTGGATCGGAGACAAGTTCTCGCCGGCCTCGGCGCCGTTGCCGGCACGGCTGTTATGGCGACCCTTTTTCCGTACGTGGCGGAGGCGGCTGCAATGAAACCTGATGACGCATCGGCGCTATTGGTGATCGACGTGCAAAACTGCTTTCTGCCCGGCGGCAGCCTTGCGGTGAAGGACGGCGAGCAGGTCGTGCCCGTCATCAACCGCATCGCCAAGAGCTTTGCCAATGTGGTGATGACGCAGGACTGGCACACGCCGGGCCACGTCTCGTTCGCCTCGTCCCATTCGGGCAAGAAGCCGTTCGAGACCGTCGACCTCGCCTATGGCAAGCAGGTGCTGTGGCCCGATCACTGCGTGCAGGGCACCGACGGCGCATCGCTGTCGAAAGATCTTTCGATCCCGCAGGCCGGGCTCGTCATCCGCAAGGGTTTTCACAGGGATGTCGACAGCTACTCGGCGTTCACCGAGGCCGACGGCAAGACCACGACGGGGCTCGCCGCCTATCTCAAGGCGCGCAAGGTGAAGCGCTTGTTCGTCGCAGGATTGGCCACCGATTTCTGCGTGGCATGGACCGCACTCGACGCGCGCAAGGCAGGCTTTGAGACCTACGTGGTCGAAGACGCCTGCCGCGGCATCGACACGCAGGGATCGATGGCGAAAGCCTGGGCCGACATGGCCAAGGCCGGCGTCAAGCGGATTCAGTCGACGGATATCGGGGCTTAACTTGCTTACCTCTCCCGCTTGCGGGGGAGGTCGACGCGCTCGCAGAGCGCGGCGGGTGGGGGCTCTCTCAACACGAACAGTCTGACTCGCGGCGACACCCCCACCCCAGCCCTCCCCCGCAAGCGGGAGAGGGGGCGCAGCGTCGCCCGTAGATGTAATTTTTAGCTCTGTTCGCTCGTTGCCGGCGCGGCTTTCGCGCCGCCCTTGGAGACGCCGACCAGCGCCGGGCGCAGCACGCGCTCGCCGATCATGAAGCCGGCTTGCACGACCTGAACCACCGTGCCTGACGGAACCGACGGATCCGGCACTTCATACATCGCCTGCTGGAAATTCGGGTCGAACTTCTGGCCGGACGGATCGAACTTCTTGACGCCGTTCTTTTCCAGCGTGTTGAGCAGCGAACGTTCGGTCAGCTCGACACCTTCCATGAAGGCCTTGATGCCGGCATCGGCGCTTTCCCTGGCTTCAGCCGGGAGCGCGTCGAGCGCGCGCTGCAGATTGTCGGCGATATCAAGGATATCGCGGGCGAATCCGGTGATGCCATAGGTCTTGGAATCCGACACCTCGCGCCGGGTACGCTGGCGCAGGTTTTCCATTTCCGCCAGCGTGCGCAGCGTCTTGTCGCGCGCCTCCGCCAGTTCCTTGGTCAGCAGTTCGACCGATCCCGGCTCGGGATCGTCGGGCATGATGTAGGGCTTTGAGACCACGGGCTCGCCGGTCGGGGCCGTTTTCGCCGCGTCGTCATTCGGCCGGTTCGGATCGGTCATAAGGCTGCCTTCTCAAAAAACGCATCTGGTCGAATGGGGATTTGCTGCCGGGGATATCGTGCTTTAGGGGCCGAAAATCAAGCGTTCATACTCGGTTTTGGGGCTGGATCAGCCGCCCAGCATCCGGCTGACGATCCGCGCGGCATAGTCCACCGTCGGGATCACCCTTGCATAGTTCAGCCTTGTCGGTCCGATCACTCCCAAAACGCCGACGATGCGGCCCGAGGCGTCGCTATAGGGCGCGATGATGGTCGAGGAACCCGACAGCGAGAACAGCTTGTTCTCCGATCCGATGAAGATTCTGACCCCTTCGGCGCGCTCGGCCCGGCCCAGAAGGTCGATGACGCCGCGCTTGGTTTCGAGGTCGTCGAACAGCGATTTGACCCGCTCGAGATCTTCCAACGCGTGCAGATCTTCCAAAAGGTTGGCGTGACCGCGCACGATCAATTGCCGGTCCTCGGTTTCGCCGCCGGACCAGCTCGCGATCCCGGCCGCGATCACCTTCTGCGTCAGCTGATCCAGTTCAACACGGCTGGCCGACAGTGCGGTTTCGAGCTCCAGCCGCGCTTCAGCGAGCGTCCGGCCGCGAATTCGCGAATTGAGGAAATTGCTGGCCTCCGTCAGCGCCGACGAGGGCACGCCGGGCGGCAGCATCAGGACGCGGTTTTCGACCTGGCCATCCTCGCTGACCAGCACCACCAGCGCCCGCTCCGGCTCCAGCCGCACGAATTCGATGTGTTTCAGCCGCGAGTTGGACTTTGCGGTCAGCACCACGGCGGCAGCACGCGTGAGGCCGGAAAGCCGGGTCAGCGCTTCGCCGAGCGCAGCCTCGACCGACTGCGCGCGGCCGACGGCGGCAAGCTGGGTCTGGATCGACGAGCGCTCGGCTTCGGTGAGATCGCCGACCTGCATCAGCGCGTCGACGAAGAACCGCAAACCGAGTTCGGTGGGCAGGCGCCCCGCGGAGGTATGCGGCGCGTAGATCAGGCCGAGCGCCTCAAGGTCGGACATCACGTTGCGCACCGAGGCCGGCGACAGCGGCATCGCGATCAGGCGCGAGATGTTGCGCGAGCCGACGGGTTCGCCGGTCGCGAGGTAACTCTCGACGATTTGACGAAAAATGTCGCGCGAGCGCTCGTTGAGCTGGGCGAGCCCCGCATTCGGCGCGATCAGGCCAATCGGATCGTGGTGGGCCACTATTTGCTTCTCCCGGCCCCCTAATCTGTCCATCCCGGGGGCCAATGACAAGCATCGTTTGGGCGTCAAACAGGGCAAAAACCCTTGCCGCTGCGCAATACCCCTCCTACAAGCACCGCAACCGAGATTTGCCTGATTTTTCGAAAGGATTCCCCCCATGCGGCCAAGCCGCCGTGCGCCCGATGAGCTGCGTCCCGTGTCGCTGGAACGCGGCGTCGTCAAATATGCCGAAGGTTCCTGCATGGTGAAGTTCGGCGACACCCATGTGCTGGTCACGGCCACCCTGGAAGAGCGGCTGCCGCCCTGGCTCAAGGGTCAGGGCCGCGGCTGGGTCACGGCCGAATATGGCATGCTGCCGCGCGCCACCCTGGAACGGACCCGCCGCGAGGCCGCGGCCGGCAAACAGGGCGGCCGCACCGTCGAAATCCAGCGCCTGATCGGGCGATCCTTACGTGCAGCGGTCGACCTCGAAGCGCTCGGCGAACGCCAGATCACGGTCGACTGCGACGTGATCCAGGCCGATGGCGGAACCAGAACCGCCTCGATCACCGGCGCCTGGGTGGCGCTGGCCGACTGCCTCGCCTGGATGAAAAACCGCAACATGATCAAGGCCAACAACGTGCTGCGCGACAATGTCGCGGCGATCTCCTGCGGCATCTATCAGGGCACTCCGGTGCTCGACCTCGATTATGCCGAGGACTCCGAAGCCGATACCGACGCTAATTTCGTCATGACCGGCGACGGCCGCATCATCGAGGTGCAGGGCACCGCCGAAAAGACGCCGTTCTCGCAGGACGAGTTCCTGGCCCTGATGGGGCTGGCGCGCAAAGGTGTCGCGCGCCTGGTGGACTTGCAGAAACTGGCCGTCGCGTAGTCTGATCGATCATGCACCGTCGAATCACCGGCAAGCTCGTGATCGCGACCCACAATCCCGGCAAGCTCGCCGAGATGCGCGAGCTGCTGGCGCCGCACGGCGTCGAGGCGATTTCGGCGGGCGAACTCGGCCTCGGCGAACCCGAGGAGACCGGCGACACCTTTCGCGCCAACGCGGCGATCAAGGCGATCGCTGCAGCGAAGGCGTCGGGACTGCCGTCGTTTGCCGATGATTCCGGCCTCGTGGTCGAAGCGCTCGACGGCGCGCCCGGGATTTATTCGGCGCGCTGGGCCGGCGAAGGCAAGGATTTCCCGGCAGCCATGACGCGGATCGAACGGCTGCTGCAGGAGCGCGGCGCCGCCACGCCGGACAAGCGCAAGGCACACTTCGTCTCGGCGTTGTGCGTGGCGTGGCCCGACGATCATCTCGAAGAGGTCGAGGCCCGCGCCGACGGCACTTTGGTGTGGCCGCCGCGCGGCACCGCCGGTTTCGGCTACGATCCGGCGTTCCTGCCCGACGGGCACACGCGAACGTTTGGCGAAATGACTTCCATAGAGAAGCACGGTCTGCCACCGCTGGGTCTCGGCCTCTCTCATCGCGCCCGCGCCTTTGTCAAACTGGCGGAGATCTGCCTTGACTGATGGCAACAAGCAGGCGTTTGGCGTCTACGTGCACTGGCCGTTCTGCCTGTCGAAATGCCCGTATTGCGATTTCAATAGCCACGTCCGCCACGCGCCGATCGACGAAGCCCGCTTTGCCTCAGCTTTCGCGCGCGAGATCGAAACCACCGCCGCGCGCATCCCGGGCAGACAAGTTTCTTCGATCTTTCTCGGCGGCGGCACGCCGTCGCTGATGCAGCCGCAGACGGTAGGCCACGTGCTCGATGCGATCGGCAAACACTGGCAGGTCGCCGATGACGTCGAGGTGACGCTGGAGGCCAATCCGACCAGCGTCGAAGCGACGCGCTTCCGTGGCTATCGCGCCGCCGGCGTCAACCGCGTTTCGCTCGGCGTTCAGGCGCTGGACGATGCCTCACTGAAAGCGCTGGGACGCTTGCACACCGCGCGCGAGGCGTTGGATGCGGTCGCGATCGCGCGCACCGCGTTCGACCGCTACTCGTTCGACTTGATCTACGCCCGCCCGGACCAGACGCCTGACATGTGGGCCAACGAATTGAAGCTGGCGATTTCGGAAGCCGCCGAACATCTGTCGCTGTACCAGCTCACCATCGAGGAAGGCACGCCGTTCTTCGGCCTGCACGCCGCAGGTAAACTGAAGACGCCGGACGAAGCGGTTGCCCGCGCACTCTACGATGTGACTCAGGACGTCTGCGCCGCGCACGGCCTGCCGTCGTACGAGATTTCAAATCACGCGCGGCCGGGTGCGGAGTGCAAACATAATCTCGTCTACTGGCGCGGCGAAGAATATGCCGGCGTCGGCCCCGGCGCCCATGGCCGTCTCGACATCAACGGCACCAGGCATGCGATCGCGACCGAGAAACGCCCCGAAGCGTGGCTGATGCGCGTCGAGGCCAATGGTCACGGCGTCACCACAGACGATGACCTCAACAGCGAAGAACGCGCCGACGAATTTCTGCTGATGGGCCTGCGGCTCGCCGAAGGCATCGATCCCAAGCGCTATGCGGTGCTGTCCGGCCGCGCGCTCGATCCGGCACGCATCGCCATCCTGCGCGACGAAGGCGCCATCACCGTCGACGCCGACGGAAGGCTGCGCGTGACGCAGTCGGGATTTCCGGTGCTGGATGCGGTGGTCGCGGATCTCGCCGCGTAACTCATCCGTCGTCCCGGACAAGCGAAGCGCGATCCGGGACCCATACGCCGCGGCCCACGTAAAGGGCACGCGGATAGAGACCTTCCTTCAAAATCAGCGGCTGTGGCTATGGGCCCCTGCGTTCGCAGGGGCGACAGCGATTACGCGCCAAAACTCTTCGGCGAACCCGCGACCGCGACGCCGCCGCCGGTGGCTACCTTCATCACCGCGAGGCCGCGCTCATTGGTGCCGTCGGAGCGGAATCTAAACAGGCCATCGATGCCGGCAAAGCCTGACGGGTTGGTCAGCGTTTCCGCCGCAAAGCGTTGCGCACCTTGCGTGCGCGACAATGCGGCGATCAGCGCCACCGCGTCGTAGGCCAGCGTTGCCGTGCGCACCGGCTCGCCGCCGTATTTGGTGCGGTAGCGGCCGGCGAAACTGCGAAAACCCGACGGATCCGGCGCGGCATAAAGCCCGCCCTGCAGCGCAGGGCTCGCGAACACGCGCGGATTGTCCCAGAGACCTGTGCCGAGCAATTGAATATTGCGCAGGTTGGCGCCCGCCGCGGTCAGCGCATCCGCCGTCGCGACGACGGATTCGCCGTCGTCGGCGATCATCAGCGCATCGGCCGAGCCGAGCGCCGCCGCCACCGTCCGCGCCGCGGTCGAACGGTCGGCGGCGTATTTTTCGAACGCGACGACGCGGCCGCCCTTGCGGCCGACGGCCTGCTTGAAGGCCGCCTCGACCACGTTGCCGTAGGCATTGTCGGGCACCAGCGCCGGCGAAGGATCGTTTTCCCGTGCCCGCCGCGTAGTCGATGATCCGGTTGACGTCGGACTTCGGGCAGGAAACTCAGCAGATAGACGCCGCGCCCGGCGACGCTGGAATCGGTCGAGAACGCGATCACGGAGGTGCCGCGCGTCCGCGTCAGTTGCGCGGTCGCCGGAACGGAAGCCGCGAACAACGGACCCAGAATCATTTCCGCGCCCTCGCCGAGCGCCTGTTGCGTGACCTGCTGGGCGCCCTGCGGGCTGCCGCCGTCATCCTTGATCAGGAGCTGGACGTTGGGATTTTGAAACTCGGCCAGCGCCATCTCGGCCGCGTTCTTCATCGACTGCGCGGCGACGCCGGCATTGCCGGCTGCCGACAGCGGCAGGATCAGCCCGACCTTGACCTGGCCGTTGCCGACCGCAAGCGGCTGCTGCTGCGGCCCGGCGGGACCTGCATCGGGCTGCGGCGAGGCGGTCGAACTGAACGGATTGGAGAACTGGCCGAGCGATTGCTGCACGCCGGCGCAAGCGCCGAGCAGCGGGGCGCCGAGAATCAGGCCGACCGCCGTCCGCCGGGTCGCGCCGGACGGTGATACAGGCTTGCGATTGTGCGGCCCTATCATCGTGTCTCTTCTCTTGGCCGACCAGGATCGGCCAGGACTCCAACCACTGAAGTCAGGGGTGGATTCGGCCATATTGTCGGCGAATGGTTAACCAAAATAAAAGGATTATGATCCCACGGCGGCACTGCTGGTTGCAGGAACCTGCCTGCCTCCCTCTTTCCGCCGCCGCGGCATCCGCCTCCTGGCTCCACCGCGCTGTGGCGCCGAAGCTTCTCCCCCTCTAGATTGGTATTATGCGCGCAAAAACCAGTTCTAACTACGAGACTGAAGGCGAACCGGGTTCACCGTCCAGAACCTATTCGGTCAGCGGTCATGTCCTGAACGCGCCAAGGCCGGTTCCCGGGCTCTATCTGGTGGCAACGCCCATCGGCCATCTCGGCGACATCACGCTGCGCGCGCTGGAAACGCTGGCCGGTGTCGACATCATCGCCTGCGAGGACACACGGATCACCCGCCGCCTGACCGAGCGCTATGCGATCTCGGCGCAATTAAAACCCTATCACGAGCACAATGCCGCGCTGGCGCGCCCAAAGATCCTGGAAAAACTTTCACAGGGCGCCTCGATCGCTTTGGTCTCGGACGCCGGCACACCGTTGATTTCCGATCCCGGTTTCAAACTGGTGCGCGAGGCCTGCGCCGCCGGCCATGCCGTGATCGCAGTGCCCGGTGCGTCTTCGGTGCTGACAGCGCTCTCGGTCGCGGCATTGCCGACCGACCGATTCTATTTCGAAGGCTTTCTGCCGCCCAAGCAGGGTGCGCGCCGAACCCGGCTGGCTGAGCTTGCAAAGATCGACGCCACACTGGTCATGTTCGATTCCGGCAACCGCGTGCAGGACACGCTGGCCGATCTCGCCGCCATCATGGGCGACCGCGATGCCGCGATCTGCCGCGAGCTCACAAAAATGCACGAGGAGATCACGCGCGCGCCGATCGCTGAGCTCGCCAGGAAAGCCGACACGCTGGAGACGCGCGGCGAATTCGTGCTGGTGGTCGCACCCCCGCGGCCGGATTCGCTTGTCATGACGGAGCACGACCTCGACGATCTCCTGCGATCGTCGCTGGCTCGCGACAGCGTCAAGGACAGCGTCGCGCATGCGGTCGAACTGTCCGGCCGCCCGCGCCGCGAGGTCTATGCCCGCGCGCTGGAGCTCGCCAAAGACATCAGGGGGGACGATGGCGAAGACTGACGACGTCACGCCTTCAGACGCGTCAGCCAAACCCGCCTCGCCGGCCCGGGTCGCGGCCTTTCGCACCGGGCTATCCGCCGAGAGCCGCGCCGCCGCGCTGCTGATGGCCAAGGGCTATCGGATCCTGGCAAAGCGTTTCAAAACGCCCCATGGCGAGATCGACCTGGTGGCGAAAAAGCGAAATCTGCTTGCCTTCGTCGAGGTCAAAGCCCGCGCCAGCCTCGATGACGCCGCCTATGCAGTCACACCCCGCCAGCAGGGGCGCATCATCGACGCCGCCCAGGGCTGGCTGATGGCGCATCCCGAGCATGCGGAATTTGACCTCAGATTCGACGTCATCCTGATTGCGCCCCGGCATTTGCCGCGCCATCTGTTAGCGGCATTCGACGCTTCAGCCTGATACCCCCTCCAGAGACCCGGACCCCCTATGAAACTGAATGTCGCCGTCCAGATGGACCCCATCGCGCGTATCAACATCCGCGGCGATTCGACCTTTGCGTTACTGCTGGAAGCGCAAAAGCGCGGCCACGGCCTTTCCTATTACACCCCGGACAAGCTGTCGCTGCGCGGCGAGGAGCTGGTAGCGCCGGTGCAGGTGCTGACCGTACGCGACGAGGCCGGCAATCACTTTACCCTCGGCGAACCCAAGCGTGAGTCGCTCGCCGCCTTCGACGTCGTGCTGCTGCGCCAGGATCCGCCGTTTGATTTGGCCTACATCACCTCGACGCATTTCCTCGAGCGCATCCACCCGAAGACGCTGGTCGTGAACAATCCGGCCTCGGTGCGCAACGCGCCGGAAAAGATCATGGTGATGAACTTTCCGCATCTGATGCCGCCGACGTTGATCTCGCGCGACCTCGACGAAATCAATTCGTTCCGCGACGAGCATGGCGCCGTCGTCATGAAACCGTTGCACGGCCATGGCGGCGCCGCGGTGTTTCGCGTCATGCCGCAGGACATGAATTTCGGTTCGCTGTTCGACATGTTCTCGGTCACCTTCCGCGAGCCCTGGGTGATCCAGCGCTTCCTCCCCGAAGTGAAGCACGGCGACAAGCGCATCATCCTGGTCGATGGCGAATTCGCCGGCGCGGTCAACCGCGTCCCGGCCCCGGACGACCTGCGTTCCAACATGGTGCGCGGTGGCGCGGCCCACGCCACCGACCTCTCCGAGCGCGAGCGCGAGATCTGCGCCACCGTCGGCCCAAAGCTGCGTGAGCTTGGCCTGCTGTTCGTCGGCATCGACGTGATCGACGGCAACTTGACCGAGATCAACGTGACCTCGCCGACAGGCATCCGCGCGATCGCGCGGCTCAATGGCCCGGATGTCGCCGCAAAGATCTGGGATACCATCGAGGCGAAACGCGGCGGAAAATAATTTTCCGCGCCCGGTTGCACCGTCAGCCTATTTCTACTGTGTCGGCTAATCCCACTTGCCAATTTCCGGAAGCGGGAGCAGCCTGTAGCTGCGGACTGTTTTGTCCGCGCGATGGGCGACAAATCAAAAACAGTGGAGGAAGACGCATGACGACGAATCTTTCGCGACGGTCACTGCTTGCGCTCGGCGCTGGAATGGGCGCTTCGACGATGCTCGGCGGCAGCGCGCTGGCGCGCGCGCCCAAACTCGGCACACAGACGCCCTACTGGCACCGCTTCGAACTCGGCGACGCCGAAGTCACCGTGGTTTCCGACGGCCCGCTGCCGCTCGGCGATCCCTCCGGCACCTTTACCGGCGTGCCGAAGGAAGAAGTGAAGAAGATGCTCACCGATAATTTCCTCAACCCCGACAATGTCGTGCTGGAGCAGAACTCTCCGGTCGTGAACACCGGCGACAAGCTGATTCTGTTCGATACCGGCATGGGCACCTCGAAGGCGTTCGGCCCGACCACCGGCCGCCAGCAGAAGAGCCTGGAAGAGGCCGGCATCAAGGCCGGCGACATCGACGCGGTGGTGTTGTCACACGCCCATATCGACCATATCGGCGGCATCGTCGGCGCCGACGACAAGCCGCTATTCCCGAACGCGCAATACTACATCTCGCAGCTGGATTTCGATTACTGGACCGACGAAGGCAAGCTCGGCAGTCCGCTGAAGGACTTTGTGGTTCACGCCCGCAAGAACTTGCTGCCGGTGCGCGATCGCCTCGTGTTCTTCAAGGACGGCCAGGAATTCCTGCCCGGCGTTCAGGCCATGGCAGCCCCTGGCCACACCGTCGGCCACCACATGTTCATGGTGACGTCGAAGGGAAAATCCTTTGCCTTCCTCGGCGACCTCACCCACCACGCCGTGCTGTTGCTGGAGCGGCCGCTGATGGAATTTTCCTATGACACCGATCCAAAACAGTCGGCGCAGTCCCGGGTCAAGATGCTGACCATGCTGGCGGCCAACAAGATCCCGGTGATGTCCTATCACTTCGCCTGGCCGGGCTATGGCCACGTCGCCAAGAACGGCGAGGGATTCCGGTATTATCCGGAGCCGATGAACATGCTGCTCTGAGCGGATGACGATATTCCGGGGGCGGGCACTGGCCGGCCCCCGGGACCTCGCAAGGTCCAACCGCGCTTTGGCCCGGACCCCGAATAGCGTAAGCCGTGATCAGCGAATCACCGCAGCGCGACCGGGAGAGTCCTTTTGGCTAACAAACCGACCACCAAGCAGCAGCCGCCCCCACCGTCTCTGATCTATGAGGACACCGGCGCGGCCGCCCCTCTGGTCTATTTCGATATCATCGGCGCCTACGGCACCATGAACGGCTCGATCGAGCTCGAGCTGGCGACGCGGATTCTCGTCCCCAAATCGGATGGCACCACCGAGGTGAAATTCATCACGTCCGGCCGCCTGCGCTGTACCGCCAACGCCGCCGCCAATCTGCGCAACGGCCTCGATGCGGCGCTGAAGATGCTGGAGCAGCCGGAAGCCAAGACGTCGGCGATCGCAGTGTCCAAGATGAATTGAGCACGCCAACAAGCCGGGGGATCGCGTGCCATCACTGGGCTAGTCGCCCTGGAAGTTAATTATTTGCGGCTCCATCCATGTTCCCGTAATGTTCTTGACTTGCCGCCGGGTTCCGCTACCTTCGATTGCGGAACGAGGGCGGCATGGTTCAGCGGGTTTCTACCGTAGCCTTTGAGGGGATCGAGGCCCGCGCGGTCGACGTGCAGGTGCAGGTCGCGCCGGGTTTGCCGGCGTTTGCGATCGTCGGCCTGCCGGACAAGGCGGTTTCCGAGGCCCGCGAGCGGGTGCGCTCGGCGCTGATTGCCTCGGGGCTGGCGCTGCCGGCGCGCCGGATCACCGTCAATCTCGCGCCGGCCGACCTGCCGAAGGAAGGCAGCCATTATGATCTGCCGATCGCGCTCGGCCTGATGGCCGCCATCGGCGCGATCCCGCCGGATGCGCTCTCGGGCTACACCGTGCTCGGCGAACTCGGCCTCGACGGATCGATCGCGCCGGTCGCGGGCGTGCTGCCGGCGGCGATCGGGGCCAATGCGCGCGACGAGGGGCTGATCTGCCCGGCGGCGTGCGGCTCGGAAGCGGCCTGGGCGAGCCCGGATATCCAGATCATCGCGGCGAAATCGCTGATCCAGATCGCCAACCACTTCAAAGGCACGCAGGTGCTGTCGCGCCCGCAGCCGAAGGTCCACGAGCGCGAAACACGCATGCTCGACCTGCGCGACATCAAGGGCCAGGAGAGCGCCAAGCGCGCGCTCGAGATCGCGGCGGCCGGCGGGCATCATTTGCTGATGATCGGCTCGCCCGGCGCAGGCAAGTCGATGCTGGCCGCGCGGCTGCCCTCGATCCTGCCGCCGCTGTCGCCGTCGGAGCTTTTGGAAGTTTCGATGATCGCTTCCGTCGCCGGCGAAATCCGCGACGGCGCGCTGACGGCGCGGCGGCCGTTTCGCAGCCCGCATCATTCCGCCAGCATGGCAGCACTCACGGGCGGCGGCATGCGCGCCAAGCCCGGTGAGATTTCGCTGGCGCATCAGGGCGTGCTGTTCCTCGACGAACTGCCGGAGTTCGATCCGCGCGTGCTGGACTCGCTGCGCCAGCCGCTGGAAAACGGCGAGGTCGCGGTGAGCCGGGCCAATCATCGCGTCACCTATCCGGCGCGCTTCATGCTGGTCGCGGCGATGAACCCGTGCCGCTGCGGCCATGCCTATGAGCCCGGTTATTCCTGCAAGCGCGGGCGGATCGACCGCTGCACCGCGGATTATCAGATGCGCATCTCCGGCCCGCTGATGGATCGCATCGACCTGCGCATCGAAGTCCCGGCGGTGACCGCCGCCGACCTGATCCTGCCGCCGCCTTCCGAAGGCTCGGCCGAAGTCGCCGCGCGCGTCGCGGCGGCGCGCGACATCCAGCTCGCGCGTTATGCCGCGGCCGGCATGCCGCATGTCCGCACCAACGCGGAAGCGCCAGCCTCGCTGCTGGAAACGATCGCGCAGCCGGATGCGCAGGGACAGAAACTGCTGCGCGACGCCGCCGAGACCATGCACCTTACCGCGCGCGGCTATCACCGCGTGCTGCGCGTCGCGCGCACGCTCGCCGATCTCGACGGCGCGGAAAAGATCGGCCGGCTGCATCTGGCGGAGGCGCTGTCGTACCGCGCGCTGGCCGAGGATTTGCGCCGGGCGGCTTGATGCCGGTGCGGCGGGAGCTGAAGCATTAAACGGCGTCGATGGCGGATCGGGCAAGCGGCACAGGCAGGACGGGCCGGCTATTCTCCGCACTCGCAACAGCTTGAAGGCTCGACAAGGTCTCGGTTAGTTGGTCTTTCGACCATCTTGCGGCTCGTCGATGAACGCGACCGGCGTTCCTTTCTTTACGTTTTTACCCAGCCAGGCCACGTCCCAGTTGGTCAATCGGACGCAGCCGTGTGACTGCGATTTGCCCACCTTGCCTGGATTGGGCGTGCCGTGAATGCCATAGCCTTCTGCAGACAAACCAATCCAATATGACCCGACAGGATTATTTGGTCCTGGCTCGATCGTGAAAGGCTTTTTGGTCTTCACGCCTTTGAATTTGTAATCCGGGTTATAGCGGTAATTTGGATTGGCATCGGACGAGATGACTTTGACCGTACCGGTAGGGGTAGGCTTCTCCTCGCTGCCAATCGACGCCGGAAAGAATGCAACCAGTGCGCCTGAGGGATCGAAGACTTTGACAGCGCCTGAAGCGTCTTGTAGACCTCTATTCGGCCGACCGCTGCTGCAGGCTTGTCTGACGACGTTGGCCACGGAAATCGTATCGCCGACTTTGTCGAACTGCTTACCGGGATTCAGCAACGTCAGAAGATTCTCGCTCATGTGAAATCGCTCTGCGATGCCCTCACGTGGGCTCGGAGTAGCCGAGAGACTTGAGATCTTTCATGTCTTCCAGCTTCGCCGGCAGCTTCTTTAAGAAGGGACCCTTCACGTCGCTTTCGGTAATCTTGTAGTCGGTAATAACCGGGTCCTGGCTCGTTGCCACGAGTTTGGTCCACAAGATCGGGCGTCAAGGCGTCACCCGACGGCAAACCGTTGGCCACGGCAAACTCCTTCAATGCCTTTTGGGCATTCTCGCCAAGCTTGCCGTCAATTTCGCCCGGCGAGAACTGCGCTCGGTCGAGCAGGATTTCGGCTTTGACAATGCCGGGTCCAACTTGTCCTTGTGCTTGCTTATCCGCTTGGAACTATACTGAGCATTGTTGATCGCTGATGCATCGAGGGCTTCTGCCCCAGGCGGGCAAGATCAGCAAAATCCATAGGCCCGAAGCCGTCACCAAGCGGCGTATTCCGCGGACCTTTGGCTTGAGCCCGGGCACGGGATTATTGCTTCTTCAGACAGAGGGCGACGGTCGGTGGGGTTGCGCATTTCGCTCCATCGGGCGCACCACCGCTCGGACAGAACACCGAGACCAACATCTCGGTCGCCTCGCAACTCACCTGCCCGTCAACCTGGACAACACGAACCGGGGTACCGGGGTCACCCTTCTCGCCCCGGTCGCCCTTGTCGCCTTTGCCGGGATCGCCTTTATCGCCTTTATCGCCCTTCTTCTCCCTTCTCGCCTTTCTCGCCGGGAGCACCTTGCGGCCCCTGCGGACCTTGGGCGCCAGTCTGGCCCTGCGTCCCCGCGACGCCTTGAATGCCTTGCGCCCCTTGAGGCCCTGCCGGACCCTGCGGTCCTGGATCACCCTTGGGCCCGGGGTCTTTCCCGCAAGCGGCAAGCGAAAGCGACGCTCCAACGAGCATGACTGCCAAAAATCGCATGGGTGTGCCTCGAAACATCAATGAACTGTTCAACAATGCGGCAAGAAGAACGTTGGTTCCCGAAACACCGAACAAACCAGACGATACTTTCTCGAACTGTCCGGCCGTCGTCCCGGCTTTTTCTGCAACGTCCGGTCAGACTCGGAACGACGCACATATTGCGCCGTTGATATCCCACCTGCTTCGTGAGTTCAGCGCAGCGCACATTGGCCGGCAAATCCGTGGCGGCATTTTTTCGGGGTATCGAGAATGAAAGCTGAGGTTCTTCTTGTTCTGGCGATGTCGTTCACGCCCTTCGCTTCGGTAGCTCAACCCACCGGCTGGCACGACTACGTCGTGCCAGAAAGCGGCGCAGTGGCTCAGATTCCAGCGGATATTTTCTCGGAAGACGGCGGAAAGCCTGACGCGGGATATGGACGTCGCTTCTTCACCTCAAACCGGCGCGCCGACCTGACGGTGCAATCCATTCCGAACGATGCAAACGACACCCCCGCTGTGTTCCTGGCAAAGAAACAGCCGCCTTCCGATATTAGGTATAAGAGAGTCACGTCCCGCTTCTTTGTCGTGTCCAGCTATCGGGAAAACAAAATCTGGTACAACCGCTGCAATTTTGCAGCCCGTTTCGTGAATTGCGTGTTGATCAACTATCCCGCAGCCGAAAAACGTCAGTGGGATAGCGTGGTCACCCGCATCAGCAATACGCTCGCGAGCAGATAGGGAAAGGTTCCAGCAAGCTTCGGGCGGGCCGCGCCGCGAGAATGTGAGGGCATGCTCGCGCTGTGGAGCTTCGTATCCCGGGTGAGCCATAAACCCGGCAGTAACGAGTTTTGTTTACGCTCTGCCAACCATAAGCCGACCGTCGCGGGCTTATGTCTGGCGAGTAGCGTGTCATGTTGCGTTTCAATCTTCTGGCCTCGGTTGTACCGATGGCCGTTGCCGCCGTGTTTGCGCGCGGCGAGTTCTCGAGTTCCCGCCCCTGCATCGAGGTGGCGGGTACGGCGGTCCAGATCGCCACGCTTTCCTGGCAGGCACAGCGTCATGTCAGCTTCACCAGCGATCCCGGCCCGCGCCACCGTGCGGGTGCAGATATCAGACAGCGCGGAAGCGGCCGACTTCACCGTGATCGACGACATCGACAATGCCGAGGCCGGGTCCTGCGCGGCCGGCACGGCGGCGGAGCTGGTGGCGATCTCGACCCGGCCATCCGCACAGGATCCGGTGATCTATCTATCGGTCAATGGCCCAGCCGATTACCGGATCTTCGTGCAGTCGAAGAGCTTTTCGGCGACGCGACGCCGCCGCCTTGATCGTCGGCGCCCATGGCACCCACCATCGGCTCGAAGCGGCGTCGCTTTAACATTCCATTCACCATGTTCCAAGCGCGGCACGCAACCTGCGTGGCGGTCTCAAACACTTTGCAAGTGTCGGCAACGCATCGTCGGCATCAGCGCGGGGCGACCGAATCGCTTCAATTCGGACAGGCAATCTCAGGGTCAATGTCGATGGGTCGAACGTTCCGGATCAAACTGCACCTTCGTCGCTTTAGCCGTCGTCATCCCTGGCTCACCTTCACCGTCCGCTCCTTCATGATCTTCTCCGCCACGTTTGGCGGCGCTTACGGATTTATCGCCGGAAGCCGTTCGGAAATTTCCGGTTACGACCCCAATTCGTTCGCGGTCGGCATCAGCTTCCTGTTCGCGCTCGCGTGCCTCGCGATCGCGACGCTGAGCTTCCGGCTCCGGATGATGCGGAAGAAATTGCGCATGATCGCCATGCACAATGAGGCGATGGCCGATCGGAACTGGGAATTGCAGGAGGCCGAGCAGCGCACCCGCCGCTTGTTCGAATCGCAGGGCGATCTGATCGTGCTGCACGACGCCGACGGACGCATCACCTTCGCCAACGACGCCTATTGCGAACTGGCGCAGATGCACCGCGACGCCTTGGTCGGCAACTCCGTCCGGCTGACCATTCTCGAACAGGGCGACACCGCGCTCGAATCCAGTGGCACCCGCATCCACGACCAGAAGATTTCAGGCCCGCTCGGCCCGCGCTGGATCGCCTGGCGCGAAGGATTGGTCCGCAACGACGCCGGCGAGCCTGCCGAATTGCAGAGTGTCGGCCGCGACGTCACCGATCGCACCGAAAGCGAACGTGCGCTGACCGAGGCCCGCGACCAGGCGGATGCTGCGAGCCGCGCCAAGTCGCGCTTCCTCGCGATGGCGAGCCACGAGATCCGCACGCCCTTGAATGGCATCATCGGCATGAGCGGGCTGTTGATGGATACGCCGCTGACGCCGGAACAGACGACCTATGTCAAGGCGGTGAAGACCTCCGGCGACGCGCTGCTGTCGCTGATCGAGGAACTGCTCGACTATTCCAAGATCGAGGCCGGCAAGATCGATCTCGAACATCGTCCCTTCGCGCTGTCTGCCATGATCGAGGACATCACCGAATTGCTGGCGCCGCGCGCGCAGGCGCGCAAGATCGAGATCGCGGCCTACGTCGACGAGCGGCTGCCGACGCAGGTGATCGGCGACGCGGCGCGGCTGCGGCAGGTGCTGCTCAATCTCGCCGGCAATGCCATCAAGTTCACCTCGACCGGCGGCGTCGCGCTGATCGTCGAGCCCGGCATCTGGCCCAACGAAATCAGCTTCCTGGTACGCGACACCGGCATCGGCATCGCGCCCGAGGCGCAGGCCAGAATTTTTCGCGAGTTCGAGCAGGCCGACGACCGCATCGCCCGCAGCTATGGCGGCACGGGTCTCGGCCTCAGCATCAGCGACCGCATCGTCAAGCGGATGGGCGGCCGCATCACGCTGGAAAGCAAGCTCGACGCCGGTTCGACCTTCGAGGTCTCGATCCCGCTCGCGGCGGCCGACGGCGGCCGGAAGACGTTTGCGGCGCCGGATCTGTCCGGCCAGTCGATCATGCTGGTTTCGCAGCAGGGTATCGAGGCATCCCTGACCTCGCGGCGGCTGCAGCGCTGGGGCGCCCAGACCTGCATGGTGTCGGACGCCGGCGTCGCACTGGCGCTGCTGCCGGAGCGCGCGTGGCACGCGATCCTGATCGATCACGCACTCGATTCCGCCGACATCGAAACGCTGGGCGAAGCCGCACGGCTTCACGCCATGCAACGCATCGTGATGTTCACGCCGGCGACGCGCCACGAGCTGCAGCCTTCCGCGACTTCCGCCTTCACCGGCTATCTGGTCAAGCCGCTGCGCGCCGCTTCGCTCGCCGCGCGCCTGACCGCGGCACCGGAAGTGGCCGCACCCGGTATCGCCGACGAATTCACCGTCGATCCATCCGACGCGATCGAGGCACCGGCGGTGCCGTGCAAGCAAGGGCCTGTCGATCCTGGTCGCCGAGGACAACGAGATCAACGCGCTATTGATGCGTTCGCTGCTCGGCCGTCTCGGCCATCACGCCGTCATCACCACCAACGGCGAAGAGGCACTGGAATCCTGGCTGTCGGCCAAATCCGCCGGGACCCCCTACGATCTCGTGCTGATGGATATCCAGATGCCGCAGCTCAACGGCATCGACGCCACCACGCGAATCCGTCAGCTGGAAGCCGGCCAGCCCGGACGCCGCACCGCGATTTTGGCGCTCACCGCCAACACGCTGGTGGAAGATCGCTACGCCTGCTTCGAGGCCGGCATGGACGGATTTTTGATCAAGCCGCTCGATCGCGACAAGCTCGCAGAGGCGCTGGCGGGACTGGCAGCGTCACGGCACATCGCGGCGTAAAGCCATATCGATTTCGAGCGAACGCAGGGAACCATAACCACAGGACCTTGTTATTGCAGGAAGTCTCAACTGCTACTGCTTAAATTCGAGAAGTCACGGCGTATGGGTCCCTGCGCTCCGTGCGCAATTGCGCACTAGGCAGGGACGACAAGTTACAGCCGTCGCAGCGCGACGGTTTCGATCAAGTGATCGGCGCTCTTTTTCAGGATCAGCGTCGCGCGCGGCCGGGTCGGCAAAATATTGTCTTCGAGATTGGCCAGGTTGGTCCGTTCCCAGATCGCGATCGCGGTGGCGGTGGCTTCCTCGTCCGAGAGCGGCGCATAACGATGGAAGTATGAGCGCGGATCGTGGAACGCGGTATCGCGCAGCGCGAGGAAGCGGCGGATATACCAGTTGCGCAGCACCGGTTCCTCGGCGTCGATATAGACCGAGAAGTCGAAGAAGTCGGACACCACGGGCACCGCCTGGCCGTCACGCGGCAGCCGGCCGGTCTGCAGCACGTTGACGCCCTCGACGATCAGGATGTCGGGACGGTCGACCTCGATCCACTCGTTCGGAATGATGTCGTAGCTCAGATGCGAATAGACCGGCGCCCGCACCTTCCGCCGCCCTGCCTTGATGTCGGAGAGAAACGACAGCAGCGTCGGCAGGTCGTAGCTCTCGGGAAAGCCCTTCTTCTGCATCAGGCCTTGCCGCTCGAGCACGGCGTTGGGAAACAGAAAACCGTCGGTCGTGACCAGTTCGACCTTGGGCCGCGGCGACCAACGCGCCAGCAGCGCCTGCAGCACGCGCGCGGTGGTCGATTTGCCGACCGCAACCGAACCGGCGACGCCGATGATGTAGGGCACCTTGCGGTCGCGTATGCCGAGGAACTGGCGCTGCGCCTGGTAGAGCCGCAGCGTCGAATCGACATAGATCGAGAGCAGCCGGGACAGCGGCAGGTAGATGTCCTCGACTTCGCGCAGGTCGAGCCGGTCGTGCATCGAGCGCAGCCGCTCGAACTCGCCGGGCTCCAGCGTCATCGGTGTGTCGTCGCGCAAATGCGCCCACTGCTCGCGCGAAAACACCCGGTAGGGATTATACTGCTGTTCCGCAGCTCGAATATCCATGATGCGTCTCTTGAACTGATCGCGCCTGAACTAGTCGCGCTTGCGCGACGCCTTCTCTTCAAGTCCGGACATATTCTGGCGCTGCGCCAACGCGGCCTCGACCTCTTCGAGCGTCACGCCGCGCGCCTTCAGCAGCACCAGCAGATGAAACAGCAAATCGGCGCTTTCGGCGATCAAGTGATCGCGATCGTTCTCGACGGCCGCGATCACGGTCTCGACCGCTTCCTCGCCCAGCTTCTTGGCGCAGTGCTCCGCGCCCTTGTCGAGCAATTTGCGGGTGTAGGACGCCTCTCCGCCCGATGCGGCCCGTGCATCGATGGTGGCGGCCAGATCATGGACCGTGAAACGCGACATCAACTGAACTCAACGACTGAACAAAAACCTTGCGCCCGGCAACAGGCCAATGGCGCCATCCCAGGAGGGACTTAGCACTTTTGTGACAGGGAGTTGTCAGGGATCGAGCCGCATCGGCAGCCCGGCCCGCACCATGTGCTCCTTGGCTTCGCGTATGGTAAATTCGCCGAAATGGAATATCGACGCCGCCAGCACCGCGGTGGCGTGGCCCTGGCGGATGCCGTCGACGAGGTGGTCGAGATTGCCGACGCCGCCGGACGCGATTACCGGTACGGGAACACTGTCGGCAATGGCCTGCGTCAGCGGCAGGTCGAAACCCTGCCGCGTGCCGTCGCGGTCCATCGAGGTCAGCAGGATTTCGCCGGCGCCGAGCGAGACCACTTCCTGGGCGTATTCGATGGCGTCGATCCCGGTGGAATTGCGCCCGCCATGGGTGAAGATCTCCCAGCGCTCGCCGCCGCCGGCGCGCTTGACCCGCTTGGCGTCGATCGCGACCACGATGCATTGCTCGCCGAATTTTTCGGCGCCCTGCTTGACGAATTCGCGGTTGGAGACCGCGGCCGAATTGATCGAGACCTTGTCGGCGCCGGAGCGCAGCAGGACCTTGATATCGTCGACCGTGCGCACCCCGCCGCCGACGGTCAGCGGCATGAAGCAGGCCTCGGCCGTGCGGCGCACGACGTCCAGCATGGTGCCGCGGTTTTCGTGGGTGGCGGTGATGTCGAGAAAGCAAAGCTCGTCGGCGCCGGCCGCGTCATACGCAATCGCGGCTTCGACGGGATCGCCGGCGTCGCGCAGGTCGACGAAGTTGACGCCCTTGACCACGCGCCCGTCCTTGACGTCGAGACAGGGGATCACGCGAACCTTGAACATCACGCTCTCCTAGGCCGCAGCGCGCGCGTTGCGGATCAAGGTCAGCGCGGCAGCCGGATCGAGCCTGCCGTCATAGAGCGCGCGACCGGCGATGGCACCGGCGAGCTTCCTGGCGCGCGGCTCGAGCAGCGCCTTGACGTCCTCGATCGAGGCAAAGCCGCCGGAGGCGATCACCGGAATCGAAATCGTTTCGGCCAGCGCGATGGTCGCATCGAGGTTGAGGCCCTTCAGGCAGCCCGTCGCGCGCGATGTCGGTAAAGATGATCGCGGCGACGCCGGCATCCTCGAAACGCTGCGCGATTTCCAGGGCCGTGACCTGCGAGGTCTCGGCCCAGCCTTCGACCGCGACCTTGCCGTCGCGGGCATCGAGCCCGACCGCGACGCGGCCGGGAAATTTTTTCGCCGCACTTTTCACCAGCTCGGGATCGCGCACCGCCGCGGTGCCGATGATGACGCGCGCGATGCCCTTGTCGAGCCAGGCTTCCACGGTCTTGAGATCGCGAATGCCGCCGCCGAGCTGCACCGGCATGGTGACCGCGTTGAGCATCGCTTCGACGGCGAGCGCATTCATCGGCTTGCCGGCAAAGGCGCCGTCGAGATCGACGACGTGCAGATATTCGAACCCCTGCTCGGCGAAGGAACGCGCCTGCGCGGCGGGATCGAGGTTGAACACGGTCGCGCGCGCCATGTCGCCCTGCTCGAGGCGCACGCACTGGCCGTTTTTAAGGTCGACGGCGGGAAAAAGTATCACGGCTTCCACTGCAAAAAGTTCGAGATCAGACGCCAGGCCAAAACGCTGGCTCTTCTCGGGATGGAATTGGGTGCCGATCGCCGTGTCCTTGCCGACCATCGCCGTGACAGGTCCACCGTAGTCGGCGCGCAACAGCACGTCGGCCTCGTTGGACGCGTTGAGGTGATAGGAGTGCACGAAATAGGCGTGACGGCCCTTCGGCCCGAGCGGCAGCCGCTCCAGCACCGGGTGCTCGCCGACCATGTCGAGCGTGTTCCAGCCCATGTGCGGGATCTTGCAGATTTTCCTCGCGCGGCGAAATTTTTTCGACGTCGCCCGCGACCCAATCAAAACCGTCGGTGGTGACATGCTCCTTGCCGCGCGTCGCCATCAGCTGCATGCCGACGCAGATGCCGAAGAACGGCCGCGCCTTGACGCGCACGGCTTCGGTCATCGCTTCCAGCATGCCGTCGAGCGAATCGAGGCCGCGGCGGCAATCGGCAAAGGCGCCGACGCCGGGCAGCACGATGCGATCGGCGCGAAACACCACCTCGGGATCGCGCGTCACCATGATCTTCTGCGGGTCCTGCATGGTCCGCGACGCCCGCTCGAACGCCTTCGCGGCCGAGTGCAGGTTGCCGGAGCCGTAATCGATGATGGCGACGCTCATCGCGATTCTCCGGGCTCTGGAAACAATCCGATAATGCCGCCCTGCGGCAGCGGTGGCGGCGGCTTTGAGAACGGCTGGCCCGGGACATGGCGGGTCGGCGGCGGGCCGCCGCGATCGACCGCCCATTGATCGTTGCTGAGGCCGCGCTGCCTGGAGGTCCAGCGATCGAAGAAGCGCCGCTCGGCCGATTCCGCGTCGTCCGCGACCACGATATCGAGCTGACGCCATTTGCGCCGCGACAGCGTCCAGCGCTGCAGGCTGGCTGCTTCAAAACCCATCAGCAGCGCAAGCAGGATATCGACGAACAGGATCGCGCCGCGGCCGGCACCGAGCGCAGCCATGCCGAAGTCGATCGCAACCGTCAGCACGACCCAGGCGATCAGCGCCAGCCACAGCCTGTTCCATAGCAGCCAGATCACGCTCGCGACCGCGGCCCAGAAATGAAAGCCGTCGCGAACGAACACGAACCTGTCGGTCGCCGCGAGATCGGCGCCGTTGGCCACGGGGGCATGCACTGTGTAGACCGGCATCGAGACTCTCCGCCGCGAAGAACGAGGTCAGCCGCCGAGCTGACCCTTGGTGGAAGGCACTTCGCCCGCGTTGCGCGGATCGATCGCAACCGCCGTACGCAGCGCCCTGGCCAGACCCTTGAAGCAGGATTCGGCGATATGATGGCTGTTCTCGCCATATAGGGTCTCGACGTGCAAAGTCACGCCCGCGTTGATGGCGAAGGCATTGAACCACTCGCGCACCAGTTCGGTGTCGAACTCGCCGACCTTGTCTCGCGGAAATTCGACCTTGAACACCAGCACCGGGCGGCCCGATATGTCGATCACGACGCGCGAGAGCGTCTCGTCCATCGGCATGTGGATCGATGCATAACGGGTAATGCCGGCCATGGTGCCGAGCGCCTGCTTCACGGCCTGACCGAGCGCGATGCCGACGTCCTCGGTGGTGTGGTGGTGGTCGACATGGAGGTCGCCATCCGCCTTCACGGTAATATCGATGCGGGAATGCCGGGCCAGCAGGTCGAGCATATGGTCGAAGAAGCCGATACCGGTCGAAACCTTGGACACGCCCGTACCGTCGAGGTTCACCGCCACCTCGATGTCGGTTTCCTTGGTCTTGCGCTTGATGGACGCTGTGCGCATGAAAAGTGCTTCCCTTGAGCCCGTATCGGCCGAAAACGCGGCCCTTTTAACAGGCCGATGCTGCCTTCGCTACTGCGGGATGACGCCTAAATGACCGACTTCCGCCTATGGTGACCGGATTGCCCGGTTGGAAAGCCGCGATTGTAACCCCCGGCGCAAATCCCTAAATCTGGCCCCGAAACGAGGGTAATCATGTACGCATCCCCAAATGAGCCGGCGGTCTGGCACGGCACCACGATTTTGACGGTCCGCAAGGGCGGCAAGGTCGTGATCGGCGGCGACGGCCAGGTCTCGATCGGCCAAACTGTGATCAAGTCCAACGCCAAAAAGGTCCGCAAACTCGGCAAGGGCGACGTCATCGGCGGCTTTGCCGGCGCCACCGCCGACGCCTTCACCCTGTTCGAGCGGCTGGAAAGCAAGCTCGAGCAGTATCCCGGCCAGTTGACCCGCGCCGCGGTCGAACTCGCCAAGGACTGGCGGACCGATCGCTACCTACGGCGGCTGGAAGCGATGATGATCGTCGCCGACAAGGACGTCTCGCTGGTCCTGACCGGCACCGGCGACGTGCTGGAGCCCGAGGCCGGCGTGATGGCGATCGGCTCCGGCGGCAATTACGCACTGGCCGCTGCGCGCGCCTTGGTCGATACCGACAAGGACGCCGAGACCATCGTCCGCCGCGCGCTCGATATCGCTGCCGACATCTGCGTCTATACCAACCGGAACGTGACCATCGAGACGCTGTGAGCGGAGCGGCCGGTCATGGCGCCTTACGTCTTCCGTCCGATGACACCGGCCGACCTGCCGCTGATCCGGCGATGGCTTGCCGAGCCGCATGTGCAGGGAATGGTGGGGCGACCCGGCGGAGCAATATGCCCTGGTCAGCGGCGATCTCGATGAACCAGCCATGGATCAATATGTCGTTTCGACAGACGGCACCGAATTCGGCTACATCCAGTGCTACGATCTGACTGCCTGGAATTCAGGCTTTGGAACCCAGCCGGAGGGCACGCGTGGCATCGATCAATTTATTGGTGAGCCCGGCATGATCGAACGTGGCCATGGATCGGCATTCATTCGCGCCTTCGTTGACGATCGGCTGGCTTCCGGCGTGCCGCGCATGGTCACCGATCCCGACCCGACAAACCCCCGCGCGGTGCGCGCATATGAGAAGGCGGGATTCGTGAAGGCTCACATGGTGGACACGCCCGACGGTCGGGCGCTGCTGATGGTGCGTGACGCATGACGACCGGCAGCATCGAAGATCCCATGCTCGCTAGCCGCGTTTCGACATGGCACTGGCTCGCCATCGCCGCGAGCATTCTCATCGCTCAGGCCGCGATCCTCTACGCCATGGGCCGGTTGCCGATCTGCGCCTGCGGCTACGTCAAACTCTGGCACGGCACCGTGCAGAGTTCGGAGAACTCGCAGCATATCGCCGACTGGTACACGCTGTCCCACATCCTCCATGGCTTTCTGTTTTACGGCGCGGCCTTCCTCGCCTTCCCACGCCTCGCCTGGCAGGGCCGCCTGATTCTTGCGATGCTGGTCGAGGGCGGTTGGGAACTGGTCGAGAACTCCAACTGGATCATCGAACGCTATCGCGCCGGCACCATCTCGCTGGATTATTTCGGCGACTCCATCGTCAACTCGGTCTCCGATAATCTGGCCATGGTCGGCGGCTTCCTGTTCGCAAGGAAGTTTCCTGTCGCGGTGACCATCGCGCTGGCGCTGCTGTTCGAACTCGTGCTGGCGCTGCATATTCGCGATAATCTGACGCTGAACGTCATCATGCTGATTCATCCGTTTGAGGCAATCAAGCAGTGGCAGGCCGGGCCGCCGATCATTTAGGGATGCCCGCATGGCGTTGCTTGCGGGAGCGCCGATCCGGCTTACTTGACTCCAGAGGTTGGTATCGATGATCGCAAATGAAACTTTGGCCAAGGGCGTCGAGCGCGGCATCATCACCGCCGACCAGGCCGAGCGCCTGCGCGCGCTAGAGCACGCCGGCGTGCCGCCCGAGTCGCCCGCCACGGCCGACGACGAACAGCTTCGCTTCATCGGCGGCTTCAGCGATATCTTCGTCACGATCGGGCTGGCGATGTTTCTCGCCGCGATCGGATTTTACGGGACACTGGCCGGCGGACCGTGGGGGATTGGGGCCTGGATCGCTATCGCGGCATGGCTGCTGGCGGAGTTCTTCACCCGGATTCGGCGCATGGCGTTGCCGAGCATCGTTCTCCTGATCGTGTTCTCGGTCGCCGTGTTTTCGGTGGCCGCGTTAGTCAGCGAAACTCATGGGGATGCAAGCGCCGACGTCCATCTGCGGAACGCTGGGGGCTGGTTTGGCCTCAGCGGATTCGCACCGACGACGGTCTCGGTGGCCGGCTTTGTGACCGTGTTGGCGACGGCGCTGCACTACTGGCGCTTTCGTGTACCCATCACTGTCGCAGCGGGCTGCTGCGCGCTCACTTGCACGATCCTCGGGCTGGTTTCCGGGCTGACGCCGCAGTTGCCGCCCGTTGCATATAACGTCGTCGCCTTTGCCTGCGGTCTCGCCGTCTTCGCATTGGCGATGCGCTTCGACATCGCCGATCCGGAGCGCGTGACGCGACGAACCGATATCGCCTTCTGGCTCCATTTGCTGGCCTCGCCCCTGATCGTTCACTCCCTGATCAAGGGAATGGTGACTGACGCCGCCAAACTCTCCCCCGCAACGGCAGTCGCCATCATGGCCGTATTTCTGGCGCTGAGTTTTGTCGCCGTCCTGATCGACCGCCGCGCGCTGCTGGTATCCGGCCTCGCTTATGCCGGGCTCGCATTCTGGACTCTGGCCAGCCAGGTGGGGATCTCCGGTATGACGACCCCACTCACACTCCTGGTGCTCGGTGCCTTCGTCTTGCTGCTCAGCGCCGGCTGGCGGCCGCTCCGCGCCGGCGTCCTGGGACTGATGCCGCCGGCGCTCACGCGCCGCCTCCCGCAACCAACCCTGTCCGCATAAGAAGTACGCATGACCGAATTTTCTCCCCGCGAAATCGTCTCCGAACTCGACCGCTACATTGTCGGCCAGTCCGACGCCAAGCGCGCGGTCTCGATCGCGCTGCGCAACCGCTGGCGGCGATTGCAGCTCACCGGCTCGCTTCGCGAAGAGGTGCTGCCGAAAAACATCCTGATGATCGGGCCGACCGGCGTCGGCAAGACCGAGATCGCGCGAAGGCTGGCAAAGCTCGCCGGCGCGCCCTTCATCAAGGTCGAGGCCACGAAGTTTACCGAGGTCGGCTATGTCGGCCGCGACGTCGAGCAGATCATTCGCGATCTCGTCGAGGTTGCGATCGCGCAGGTGCGCGAACGCAAGCGCAAGGATGTCCAGGCCCGCGCACAACAGGCGGCCGAGGAGCGCGTGCTCGATGCGCTGGTCGGACCCGGATCCAGTCCGGCAACGCGCGATTCGTTCCGCAAGAAGCTGCGCGCCGGCGAGCTCAACGACAAGGAAATCGAGATCGAGACGCAATCTTCCGGCAGCGGCATGCCGATGTTCGAAATCCCGGGCATGCCGGGCGCGCAATTGGGCGCGATTTCGATCGGCGATATCTTTGGGAAAATGGGTGGGCGCAGCAAGACCCGTCGGCTGACGGTCGAAAGCTCGCACGAGATTCTCGTCAACGAGGAATCCGACAAGCTGCTCGACAGCGACCAACTGGTGCAGGAGGCTATCAACGCCGTCGAGAACAACGGCATCGTGTTTTTGGACGAAATAGACAAGATTTGCGTCCGCGACGGACGCAGTGGCGGCGACGTTTCCCGCGAAGGCGTGCAGCGCGACCTGCTGCCGCTGATCGAGGGCACCACCGTCTCGACCAAGCACGGCGCGGTCAAGACCGACCACATCCTGTTCATCGCCTCGGGCGCGTTTCATATCGCAAAGCCCTCGGACCTGTTGCCCGAGCTTCAGGGACGGTTGCCGATCCGCGTCGAGTTGTCGGCGCTGACCCGCGACGACATGCGCCGCATCCTGACCGAGCCTGAAGCTTCCCTGATCAAGCAATATGTCGCGCTGATGCAGACCGAAGGCGTGACGCTCGACATCACCGACAGCGCCATCGACGCGCTCGCGGACGTCGCTGTGGCCGTCAATTCGACGGTGGAGAATATCGGGGCGCGGCGGTTGCAGACGGTGATGGAGCGGGTGCTTGACGAGATTTCCTTTGCCGCGCCCGACCGCAACGGCGAGACCATCAAGGTCGACGCCGACTACGTGCAGAAGCATGTCGGCGACCTCGCCAAGAATGCGGATCTGAGCCGGTTTATTTTGTAGCGAAGGGTTGGGCTACGATAACCGTCGGTCGTCGTCCCTGCGAACGCAGGGACCCATAACCACGGGGGTTTGTGGTTATACTGAGCTGGCGCTCCAGCCTTCTCAACAATCAGCAGCGGTGGTTATGGGTCCCGGCTCAAGGCCGGGACGACACCTGTAATAATTGCGCCTCACACCTTCGCCATGTGATAGTTGCCCGATAACTTCGTTTTCGGGTGCCGAATGAACTTCCGTTTGTGGGAAAATCCCTGGCGCTTGATGCTTGCCGTCAATACCGCCGTGCTGATCGGGGTTTTCTGGCACAAGGTCGCGCTGCCGCCGTTCGTCCCCTACATCCACCTGCTGGTCGATTATCACTTCGGCTTCACCAAGCGCGCGCTGATCGGCGCGATCGTCGGCCTGTTCAGCCTCAAAGGTGCCGGTGTGGCTGGTGTTCGCGCTCGGCGATGCGGTCTGGCTGCTCACCGCAGGACTGTTCGTCCAGTTGTTCCGGCGAACGTTCGGACTCGACGGAAAGCATCTGGCCGCTGTTCGTCTTCATGGCCGGCTCGCCGTTCTTCCTGAAAAACTTCATGCACACGCTCGGCCATTTCGACATCTATGGCTGCCTGTTCGCGATTGTGCTGCTGCTGATTCCAGCGCGCTCGCTGCTCTATGTGCTGCTGGCGACGTTGTTCTCCGCCGTCCTCGTCTTGATCCACCACATCCATCTGTTGATGTATGTGCCGACCATCGCCGCCATCGTGGTGCTGCGTTATTATCTGGTGCAGGACGTAAGCCGGCAAAACGCAGTTGTCGGAATTGCGGTACTCGCGGCGATCGGCCTGCTGTTCATTGCCGCGCAGTTCTACGGCACGATGGCGGTGCCGGAGGCGGAGTTCACGGCCTATCTGAGGACGCGGATGGCCGATCCGTCGCGAACCGACCTGCTGAGCTTTGCCTATATCTGGTATCAGCCACTGTCGAAGGAAGCTTCAGACACCTGGCAAAAGCTGCCGCACAACGCGCTCGGCATTCCCGTGTTTGCGCTGCTGATCTGGCTGCATACGCCGCTGTGGCGCTATTTTCGCGATCTGATCGCCGCCCTCGCCATTGACGCGCATCGCCGTATCGTGACGGCGTCGATCATTGTGATCAGCCTCGCCTATCTCGTGATGTTTGCGATGGTGTTCGACTATTCAAGGTGGATTTCGAACTGGGCGGTCTGCCTGTTCCTGATCCTGCATGCGGTGAAGATGTTACCGGCCTCACAGGACGTGCCGCTGATTGCAACAGACGATCGAAACACGACCGTATTCGGCTGGATCGTAACGCTGATCCCGCGCGTCGGGATCGTGCGGCCTTTTTAATTTTGACGCGTTTTCTACCGCAGATAAGTCTACGCAATCTGCGCAAGCTTGATTGCTATGCGAACTGGTACCCACTTCACTTGAAAACGCTATGGCCTAAACCCGCGATTTCCGCACCCGCACATACAGCGCGCCCTCGCCGCCATGGCCGATATGGGCTTCCTCGAAGCCCACGACCAGCGAGCGAAACTCCGGCAGGCTCAGCCACTCCGGCACCTGACGGCGCAGCACGCCGCGCTCGGAGCCGGCGCCCATCTTGCCCTTGCCGGTGATGATGAGCACGAAGGTCAGTCCGTCATGATGCGCGCGTTGCAGAAAGCCCAACAGAACGCGATGCGCGCGCGTCTGCGTCATGCCATGGAGGTCGAGCCGCGCCTCGATCTCCTTGCGACCGCGCGACAGATGCGAACGCTCGCGGCGGCCGATCGGCGCCAGCGGCGGCGGTTCCGGTCTGGACGGCGCAACGATTCGCGGTGCCACTTGCGGCGCGGGTGAAGCAACCGGTTTCGGCGCGGCCTTGCTTTCTGCTTCCGGCAAAACGGCCGCCGGCTTCGGAACGCGATGGCGTTTGCGCAGCGGCTTGACCTGCTTGGCCACGCTTTCCCACAGCGCATGCTCCTCCTCGCTCAGGCCGCGCTTGCGGCGCGGCGGCAACGGCAGTTCGGGAATCGATCTCGACGTCCGGCGTTTCATTGACGGCTATGGCGATATCGGCGGAGATAACGCCGGGGCTTTTCAGGAGCCGGCGCGGTGATGGGCCGCGCTTCCGGCAACGGCACCGGTTTTCCGGCCGTGGCTTGCGCGGTCGTAGTAGCCGGCTTTTGTATCGTGCCTGTCGCAGCGGGCGTCACCGGCGGGGTTGCGCTGTTCTGGTCCTTTGGCGGATCTGTCTGCGGAAACAGTTTTGCGATTTTTTCCGACGGCCGCGCGTCCGGCACCGGCAGCCTGCGGCCCCGCGCCGAGGGATCGAGGCTCTTCGGCACCAGGATGACAAACCGCATGTTGCTCTTGAGACGGCCGGCGACTTTGCCGGCGTCGACGCCGGCGCCGAAATAGAGATCGGCGCGTGCGGGGCCGACGATGGCGGAACCGGTATCCTGCGCGATCATCAGGCGGTGAAACGGCGTCTTCGATGTTTCAGTTTCGATCGGCAGCTGGCCTTCGATGAAGAACGGCGTGCCGTAGACATGAAGCGATTTGTCGACCGCGATCGAGCGGCCCGGCGTCAGCGGCACGCCCTGGGCGCCGACCGCCTCATCCTTGTCTGACAGTTGCACCTCGCGGAAGAAGACGTAGGACCTGTTCTGCCGCCGCAAGTCATTCGCACCGTCGGGGTTCTGCTCCATCCACTCGCGAATCCTCTGCATCGACATCTGATCCCTGGGGATGATGCCGCGGTCAATCAGGATGCGGCCGACCGGCGTATAGGGATAACCATTATGTGCGTCGTAATTGATGCGGAGCGTCGTACCGTCATCGAGGTTTACCCGGGCCGAGCCCTGGATCTGCGTGAACAGCAGATCGGTCTGGTTTTTCAGCCAGCAGATTTCGAGACCGCGTCCCTCGATCGCGCCATCCTCGATCTCGCCGCGATCGTAATAGGGCACCAGCTTGCGGCGGCCGATCTTGCGGAAAACCTGCCCCTTGTTGGGCAATCCGGCCGAATTCTGGTTGGTGCCGCGGACGAACAGGTTGGAGGGACGGCGATAGACCGGCACGTTGTAGACTTCGTTCTGGGTCCGCGAGCCGTCGATCACCGGCTCGTAGTAACCGGTGACAAAGCCCTCGCCCTCACCGAGCCGCGAAATCCGCAAGGGAAGGAAATTTTGCTCGAAGAAGGTTTTTGCAGCAGTGCCGTCTGCGAGATCGAGACCCTTGGCGATGCGGCAGGGATCGCGCAGCGAAATACCCAGCGCTTTCGAATCGGAGGGCGAACCGGTTTGCGCCGCGATCGGCTTGCAGCTGGTGCGAAAGGCCCCGTAGGCGGCAAGATGATCGTCGTCGTTCCAGCCAGCGATATCGGACCAGGCCACCGGCGCATATTGGCCGCCGTTGATCTGCAGCGGCAATTCGAGCTCGGGATATGGCAGGGAACGCGCGGCTGGCGCCGGCGGCTGGTGATGGGAGTGCGAACGGCGCGCGGCAAACGCATCCGAGGCAGCAATCGACAACACGATAGCGATGCCGCCAAACGCGAACCCGAGAAGGCCCTGCGTTTTAGCTCGCGCTTCCGGTGCCAACCAGCTTCCAGTTCGGATCGCGAGACGTGGTGTCGCGGGCGAATGTCCAGACATCGGTGATATCGGCGACCTTATCCGGGTTGCCATCGACAATGGTGCCGGTCTTGTCGCGGGTGACCGAGATCATCTGCGACACGAAGCGAACCGTCAGCTGCGCCGCCCGGTCGCGGGCTTCCGCGCTCACGAGTTCGGCCTTGTCGATCGAAACGAATCGCGTTTCGGTTTTCTGCTCGTGCTTCTCGCGATCCTTGATCACGGTGTCGAAGCTATCATAGACTTCCGACGACAGCAGATCCTTCAGCGCGCGGCGATCGCCGTTGGCAAAGGCCAGCACGATCATTTCATAGGCGCCGCGCGCGCCTGAAATGAAGTGCTTGGGGTCGAACGAGGAGTCCTGGGCGACGATGGCGTCGAGGCCCGCAGCAAGCGGCGTGCCCGGCTCGGCAATGCCTTTCCAGCGATCGGACGGCGGCACGACGTCGGCGGTCGGCGCCAGCGGCGCCTGGTCGATCACGGCGCCCGGCATCGGAACGACGTTATTGTCCTGGGTACGCTGCACGACGTTGGGCGCGGCGCGATCATAAGGCGGCCGCTCGCTCCCGGTGCGCTGTCCGAGCACGCTGCGCAGGCGCAGGAAAATAAAGACCGCCAGCGCCAGGAAGATGATGGTGTAAATATCCACGTCGTATTCGCTTTCTGGTTCTTACGCCGGCAACGGGCCCGGCGGTCGAGTGTTCCGTAGCCTTTAGTTTTGACGCGTTTTCCTGAGGTGAACCGGTGCCCACTTCACTCGAAAACGCTCTGGAGAGCCCTCTTACACGTCTTCTTTAAGGGTTTCCCTCGGGGAACGGCAGAGTTTACATCTTCAATTGAGTCTGCAGCATGTAGGCATGAAACTTTGCCCAGCCAATGGCGCGATTTGGCGCGGGTCAATTGTAGCGCGTTTTGGCGCTGAGGGGAAACCCGATCCTGCCCGGAAATCACGCATATTCAACTATTTAGGATGCGCGCCGGGCAGCCGGCCCGCCCCAATTAGCCATATCCGTCACAAATCGCCGCGGGCCCCGGCCGGCCCCGATCCGTCGTCCTTGTGGAATGAGCCGGGGCTATGATAGCCACTCGCCGGCAAAGGCATTTCCGCCCTCCGAGCGAATTCAGACGAAAATCCGGTCTCCGCTCGCCAGCGCTTCAGGAGAGAGTTTCATGACCAACGGCAACGGCGCGCCTCCCGAGCAGGCCCCTCCCCAGCTGAACGTGCTGGCGCAGTATACCAAGGACCTGTCGTTCGAAAATCCGAATGCCCCCGCCTCCCTGGCGCCGCAGCAGCAGCAGCCGGCGATCAACATCCAGATCAATGTCAGCGCCAATAACATCTCTGAAAACGAGTTCGAAGTGGTGCTCTCGATCGAGGGCAAGGCCGAGAACGGCGGCAAGGTGATGTTCAGCTTCGAGCTCGCCTATGCCGGCGTGTTCCGGATCGTCAACGTGCCCAAGGAGAACCTGCATCCTCTGGTCATGATCGAATGTCCGCGGCTGCTGTTCCCGTTCGCGCGCGAAATCATCGCGACCGCGGTGCGCGACGGCGGGTTCCCCCCGCTGATGCTGGATCCCGTCGATTTCGTCGGCCTCTACCGCCAGAACATCGAGCGGCAGGCTGCGGCGCAGGCCGCTACCGGCGCGAAGCCGAGTTAACATAGCGTTTTCAAGCGAAGTGGACGCCGGTTCGCGTCAAGAAAACGCGTCAAAACAAAGATGCGGCGGCGTGACCCGCTGCTAGCCGGTCGCCCCGAGAAATTCGTTCCAGATCGGCTTGTCGCCCAAAGTAGCGATGAAGGCACGATGGGCTTCGCGATCGGCATCGCTGATTCGCGGCGTCAGCGGCACCTCGCGCTGCCGGCGCGGCGTTTCGCCAATGCCATTGGTTTGGGCGCTGCGGGTTTCCGAGGCCAGGATCAGCTGCGACTGCCGCGCCCCGATCAGGTCGATATAGACTTCGGCCAGCAGTTCCGAGTCGAGCAGCGCGCCATGCTTGGTGCGGCGCGAATTGTCGATCGCATAGCGCGAACAGAGGTCATCCAGCCGGTTCGACACACCCGGATGCTTGCGGCGCGCCAGCAGCAGCGTGTCGACCAGCCGGTCGCGTGAAATCGGCTGCCGCTTGATGCGGGCGAGTTCGGCATTGATGAAGGAGATGTCGAATGAAGCGTTGTGAATCACCAGCGGCGCGTCGCCGATAAATTCCAGGAACTCGTCGACCACCTCGGTGAACAGCGGCTTGGTCGACAGAAACTCGGCGGACAGGCCATGCACGGCAAACGCTTCCGCCGGCATGTCGCGCTCCGGATTGATATAGCGGTGGTAGGTCTGCCCCGTCGGCATGCGGTTGTAGATCTCGACGCAGCCGATTTCGACCAGCCGGTCGCCGCGCAGGGGATCGAGGCCTGTGGTTTCGGTATCGAGAACGATTTCGCGCATGAATTCTTCGGGAGCCGGAGTAGGCGAGCGAATCAGCTTCGCCGCTGCGGCATCTTAACGACCTTGGCCAGAATGTCGCGGATCGCTGATCGTACCGGGTCCAGTCCGTCAGACGTATCCACCACGAAATCCGCGCGCTTGCGCTTTTCGGCATCCGGCAACTGCCGCGCCAAAATGCCGTCGAGCGCCTCCGGCGTCATGGTGCCGCGCGCCAGAATCCGCGCGCGCTGATTTTCTGGTGTGGTCGTGACCACAACCACGGCGTCGACCCGTTTCTCGCCGCCAGTCTCATACAACAGCGGAATGTCCATCACCACGACGGGAACGCCGGATTGCTCGGCCTCTGCCAGGAATTTCTGGCGGGAGGCGCCGAGCATCGGATGCACGATCTGCTCGAGTTGCTTGATGGCGGCCTGATCGTGCACGACCCTGGCGGAAAGCTTGGCGCGATCGACCTTGCCGTCGACGGTGGTGCCGGGAAACGCGGCTTCGACCGCGGGTGCCGCCTCGCCTTCGTAGATTTTGTGAACCGCGGCATCGGCGTCGTAAACCGGCACGCCCGCTTCCATGAACAGTTTGGCGGTGGTGGATTTACCCATTCCGATCGAGCCGGTCAGTCCAAGGATCAACATTCAAGATCGCCGTTGTCAGGGTGATTTCAGATACCGAGCAGCCGCTCGCTGCGCAGGAATTTCAGCAAAGGCAGCAGCGGCAGGCCGAGGATGGTGAAATGGTCGCCCTCGATGCGTTCGAACAGATGCACCCCCAGGCCTTCCAGTTGATAGGCGCCGACACTGGTCGTTACCGCCTCCCCGGCTGCATCGAGATAGGCTGATATCTCGCCGTCGCTCAGAGCCCGCATGGACATTTTTGCGACGCTGACATCAGCGAACACTATCTTGCCGTCACAGGCGACGGCAACGGCGGAGTGCAGTTCGTGGCTGTTGCCGGCAAGCAGACGCAGTTGTTCGGCAGCCTGCGCCCTGCCCGCCGGCTTGCTGAACAACCTCTCGCCGAGCGCCAGCGTCTGGTCCGCGCCGATCACATGGCGGCCGGGATTTTTTGACGACACGAACAGCGCCTTCTCGCGCGCCAGCAGGCCTGCGATCTCGCCTGGCGACGTCAGGCCGGAATTCTTCTGCACCGCGCGTTCATCGATGTCGGCGGGAACGGCCTCGAAGGGAATCCCGGCATTGCCGAGCAACATCTGCCGCGCGCGGCTTTGCGAGGCCAGGATCAGCAGGACTGTTGCCACGCCAGATCGTCATCGCGAACTCATCATTCCGGAAGCCGCTGCCGCTGGCGGTCGGTGAACAGCTTCATGATCGCCGCGGCGGTTTCCTCGATCGAACGTCGCGTCACGTCGAGCTGTGCCCAGCTGAATTTCGCACTCAGTTTCCGTGCATAGGCCACTTCATCGGTGACCGACTGGCGATCGATGTAGTCGTCGTTGCCGCTTTCGGCGCCCATGCTCAGCAGCCGGTTCTGCCTTACCTGGATCAGCCGTTCCGGCGTCGCATGCAGACTGACGACCAGCGGCTTCTTCAACGTCTCCAGCTGATGCGGCGGCGGAATGCCCGGCACCAGCGGCACGTTTGCGGTACGGATGCCGCGGTTGGCGAGATAGATCGAGGTCGGCGTTTTCGAGGTGCGGGACACGCCGACCAGAACCACGTCGGCATCCTCGAGGCCTTCGACGTGCTGCCCGTCATCATGGATCATGGTGTAGTTCAAGGCGTCGATGCGCTTGAAATACTCCGCGTTCAGAACGTGCTGGGCACCGACGCGCCCGGTGGTGGCAGCGCCGAGATAGGCTTCGAACAATTGCATGACCGGCCCGATGATCGACAGGCTCGGAACATTGATATCCCTGCATTTGCCTTCAAGCCGGCTCACCAGGTCCTTTTCCAGCAGCGTGAAAAGCACGATCCCCGGCGCCTCCTCGATTTCATCGAGCACGCGATCAAGCTGCTTCTGGCTGCGCACCAGCGGATAGACATGTTCGACCGCGGACACGTTGGCGTATTGCGCGGCGACCGCGCGCGCCACCGTGATCAGCGTCTCGCCGGTCGAATCGGAGACCAGGTGAAGATGAAAATAGTTGCCGGTCGTGGGCACCAAAACCCCTGTGTAACCTGTGAAAGCCTGTGGAGTTTAACCGAGATAATTGGCCCTAGGATCGGCCACGTCAGGGATAACCCGGACTTTTCTTCACAGGGCCTCATGCGAGGACAACTCAAATCGCTGATCCGCAACGGTAGTGGGAAGATGTGGATTTGTCTCTTCATAAGCTGACCACAGAACGGCGCAAGCGCTTGAAGCAGGTAGCGTTATTCGGAAGATCATACTTCGAGGGCAGAACGGTGATGGGTGTGAACAAGTCCGGCAAGAGTTGCAGGACAGATTAGTGTGAGTCCAATTCACCGCTACTTAGACTCAAACCTAAGATTCTAAAATTATTAGTTTAGGGAAGCGGTGCTTTGAGGATATGTCTTCGCTCCCAAGCTGGCAGCGCTTCTTTGCAACGCTGGAATGGCCGGAAGGTTTCGTCGTAGGTTTTTTGGACAAGGCGATCGCGATGTACGAGTGGATCAAGGCGCTGCATGTGATTGCCGTCATCGCGTGGATGGCCGGCATGCTGTATCTGCCGCGGCTGTTCGTCTACCACTGCGACGCCGAAATCGGCTCGAAGCAGTCCGAGACGTTCAAGGTCATGGAACGGCGGTTGCTGAAAGCGATCATCAACCCGGCGATGATCGTGACCTGGCTGGCCGGGTTTGTACCTCGCCTGGAGCGCGCATTGGTACACGTCCGGCTGGTTCCACGCCAAATTCACGCTGGTGCTGCTGATGTCGGGCGTCCACGGCTTTTTTTCCCGCTGCGTGAAGGATTTTGCTGCGGACCGGAATACCAGAAGTCAGAAATTCTACCGTATTATCAATGAGGTGCCGACGCTGCTGCTGATCCTGATCGTCATCCTGGTAGTGGTGAAACCGTTCTAGCCGACACATTCACGCGCCGACCGGCCCCCTCACCTGCTTGCGAAGTGCCTGACGATTTTCTATATTGGTCAAATCCCACCCCACGCAGGCGGATGTGGTTGTGTTCCGGTTTCTTCGTTGGACCGGCCACCACATCAGGTTTGAAGCCTCACCGGCGCTTTCCTTGCTTAGACCTGCGGACCTTCCTTTTCTCGTGTCCGCTTTTTCCTAAAGCCACCTCGCATCCCCTCCCCCAAGTTACTCCACAGGACGACCCCCAATGCGGGAAATGAAACTCCAAGACCTCAAAGCTAAAACGCCGGCCGAGCTCGTCTCGTTCGCGGAAGAGAACGGGGTCGAAAATGCCAGCACCATGCGCAAGCAGGAGCTGATGTTCGCCATTCTCAAGCAACTCGCGATTCAAGAAACCGACATTATCGGCGAAGGCGTCGTCGAGGTTCTCTCCGACGGCTTCGGATTCTTGCGATCGCCCGACGCGAACTATCTGCCGGGCCCGGACGACATCTACGTCTCGCCCTCGCAGATCCGCCGCTTCGGTCTTCGCACCGGCGACACCATCGAAGGCCACATCCGCAGCCCCAAGGAAGGCGAACGCTATTTCGCGCTGCTGAAGGTCAACACGCTCAATTTCGAAGATCCGGAAAAGTCGAAGCACAAGGTCAATTTCGACAATTTGACGCCGCTGTTCCCGGACCAGCGTTTCCGGCTCGAACTCGAAGACCCGACGCGAAAAGACCTTTCTGCAAGGGTTATCGACATCGTCGCCCCGATCGGCAAGGGCCAGCGCGCCCTGATCGTGGCGCCGCCGCGCACCGGCAAGACGGTGCTGATGCAGAACATCGCGCACTCGATCACCGCCAATCATCCGGAATGCTACCTGATCGTGCTGCTGATCGACGAACGTCCGGAAGAAGTCACGGACATGCAGCGCTCGGTGAAGGGCGAGGTGGTGTCATCCACCTTCGACGAACCGGCGGTGCGTCACGTCCAGGTCGCCGAGATGGTGATCGAGAAGGCCAAGCGGCTGGTCGAGCACGGCCGCGACGTGGTGATCCTGCTCGACTCGATCACGCGTCTGGGCCGCGCCTACAACACCGTGGTGCCGTCATCAGGCAAGGTGCTGACGGGCGGTGTCGACGCCAACGCGCTGCAACGGCCGAAGCGATTCTTCGGTGCCGCGCGAAACATCGAGGAGGGCGGTTCACTCACCATCATCGCCACCGCGCTGGTCGATACCGGCAGCCGAATGGACGAAGTCATCTTCGAAGAGTTCAAGGGCACCGGTAACTCCGAACTGATCCTGGACCGCAAGGTCTCGGACAAGCGGACCTTCCCGGCGATCGACATCTCGCGCTCCGGCACGCGCAAGGAAGAGCTGATCACCGATCCGCAACTCCTGAAGAAGATGTACGTGCTGCGCAGGATCCTCAATCCGATGGGCACCATGGATGCGATCGACTTCCTGCTCGACAAGCTCCGCAACACCAAGAACAACTCGGAATTCTTCGATTCCATGAATACCTGAGCCGTCAGGCTTGGTTTGAACAGGGCGCCTCGTGAAAGCGGGGCGCCTTTTTCATGTTGCGCAGTCGTTGCAGCAAAAAGTGCAGCAGGCGGAAGCGGCATTGATCTGGCGAGTTCTTATATAAGCCATTGATAATAATGGTATTTAATAGAAACCGCGGGGACGGCGAGGGCGGCTTCCTCTCTTTTCGCAATATAATTGCTTCGCTCATTCCAAATGCCGGGCTGAGCGGACGAACCGAAATCGCGTTGCCTTTTCAAAGCCTCCCGCACAAATAGGCGATGCATCCACGGGATCAGACTATTTTTGCGCTGTCGTCGGGCCGGCCGCCAAGCGCCATTGCCATGGTGCGGGTATCCGGTCCGCAGGCCGGGCCGCTGCTGAAAACCCTCGGCGGCAAAATTCCGCGGCCCGCGTCGCCACCCGCGCATTGCTCAGGGATGTCGGCCAGCGGCCGATCGATGATGCTGTCATGCTCTGGTTTCCCGGTCCCGCCAGCGCGACCGGCGAGGACGTTGCCGAGTTTCACGTCCATGGTGGACGCGCGGTGCTGGCTGCCTTGTTCGCGGCGCTGGCTTCGTTCGAAAATGTGCGGCCGGCCGAGCCCGGCGAGTTTACCCGCCGCGCCTTCGAGAACGGCAAGCTCGATCTCACTGAAGCCGAAGGCCTCGACGACCTCATCCACGCCGACACCGATCGTCAGCGGCGCCAGGCGCTGCGCCAGCTCAAGGGATTGCTCGGCGACCGCGCGCGTGATTGGCGGGGGAGGATCATCGAAGCGTCGGCGTTGATCGAGGCGGGGATCGATTTTTCGGACGAGGGCGATGTGCCCGCCGAATTGATCGCGCCGGCGTTGGTGAAAATCAAAGCGCTGCTGGCGGAGATCCAGGAGACCCTTGCGGCACAGGGCCAAAGTGAACGCCTGCGCGACGGCCTGGTGGTGGCGATTGCGGGTCCGCCCAATGTCGGCAAATCGACTCTGATAAATCAACTGGCGCGCCGCGAGGTCGCGATCGTGTCGCCGCATGCCGGCACCACGCGTGACGTCATCGAAGTGCAGCTCGATCTCGACGGATATCCGGTGACCGTGATCGACACGGCCGGCATTCGCGAGACCGACGATCCCGTCGAGCAGGAAGGCGTGCGCCGTGCCCGTGCCCGGGCCGATGATGCGGACCTCGTGTTGTGGCTTTCGGATTCCGCGGGCCCGGAAGTTGGACACCAAGGCGCGGCGCCGCTTTGGCTGGTGCGCAACAAGATCGACCTGGAGGCGGAAGCTCTGGAGGCGAGGGCTCGGCCAACGGCCCAGGCGGCGGAGGCGGGTGCTGCTTTCCAAATCTCGGCGAGCCGCGGCGATGGCGTGCCGGAGTTGATCTCGGCCCTGGTCGATTTCGTCCAGAAATATTTCGGCGGCAGTGAGGGCGGCCTGATCGGGCGGACGCGGCAGCGGAAATTATTGGAGGAGACCGCGGCGGCGCTCCGGCGCAGCATCGACGTCGTCGGGCAGGGCGAGGAGCTGGCCGCGGAGGAGTTGCGGACCGCAATTCATTCTTTGGGGCGGCTATTGGGGCGGGTGGATGTAGAAGACATCCTCGACAAGATTTTCCGGGAGTTCTGCGTCGGGAAATAATATTTCGTCGCGTATGGTTAACGTTGTTTCACGTGAAACAGCCTCGGGCGAGCGAGTTGGAACCTGATGTTCCACGTGAAACAAACGGTCGTTCCACCACACTTCCTGCTTTCGGGTTTTATGACTCCGGGATAGAAGTCGCGCCATGATTTCCAGGTCGATTTCAACGCCGGACAAATTCGACGTCATCGTCATCGGCGGCGGCCATGCCGGCTGCGAAGCCGCGAGCGCCGCCGCTCGGATGGGTGCGAAGACGGCGCTGGTCACCCATCGTTTCGCGACCATCGGCGCCATGTCCTGCAATCCCGCCATCGGCGGTCTCGGCAAGGGTCATCTGGTTCGCGAGGTCGATGCCCTGGACGGATTGATGGGCCGGGTGGCCGACGCCGGCGGCATCCAGTTTCGGATGCTCAATCGCCGCAAGGGTCCGGCGGTCCGGGGACCCCGCGCCCAGGCCGACCGCAAGCTCTACGCGGCGGCGATGCAGGCCGCCATCAACACAACAGCCAATCTCAGCGTCATCGAAGGCGAGGCGGACGAGCTGATTGTTTCGGACGGCCGTGTCACCGGCATCCGTTTGGCTGACGGCCGCGAGCTTTCTTGCGGCGCCGTCGTCATCACCACCGGGACCTTTCTCCGTGGCCTGATCCATCTCGGCGAGAAGAACTGGCCCGCCGGCCGAGTCGGCGAAGCCCCGGCGATGGGACTGTCGGCTTCTTTCGAACGCGCCGGCTTTACGCTCGGCCGCTTGAAGACCGGTACGCCGCCGCGGCTCGACGGCACGACCATCGACTGGTCCGCGGTGGAGATGCAGCCCGGAGACGATCCGCCGGAGCCGTTCTCGGTCATGACCGACAGGATCACGACGCCACAGATCCAGTGCGGGATCACCCGGACTACGCCCGAGACCCACGAGGTGATCCGGGCCAACGTCCATCGCTCGCCGATGTATTCCGGGCAGATCAAGAGCAGCGGTCCGCGCTATTGCCCCTCGATCGAGGACAAGATCGTTCGCTTCGGCGATCGCGACGGCCACCAGATCTTTCTGGAGCCGGAAGGCCTCGACAACTCCACGGTCTATCCCAACGGCATCTCGACCTCGCTACCGGAAGAGGTCCAGCTCGCGATCCTGGCGACCATCCCCGGGCTTGAGCAGGTTCGGATGGTCCGGCCGGGCTATGCCATCGAATACGACCACGTTGATCCCCGTGAACTGGAGCCGACCCTGCAGGCCAAGCGTCTGCCGGGCCTGTTCCTGGCCGGGCAGATCAACGGCACCACCGGCTATGAAGAAGCCGCAGCGCAGGGGATCGTGGCGGGCTTGAACGCGGCTCTTGCGGCCGGCGGCGGTGATCCCTTCGTCTTCGATCGCGCGGACGGCTATCTCGGAGTGATGATCGACGACCTCGTGACCCGGGGGATCACTGAACCCTATCGGATGTTCACTTCGCGGGCCGAGTATCGCCTGACGCTTCGGGCCGACAATGCCGACCAGCGCCTGACCGATAAGGGCATTGCTTTGGGCTGCGTCGGCCAGGCCCGGTCGCAGCGGCACGCCGGGAAGATGACGGCGCTCAATGCCGCGAAGTCTCTCGCCAAGTCGTTGGCGATCACGCCGAACGAGGCGGCCAAGCACGGCCTGTCTCTCAACAGGGATGGCCATCGACGCTCGGCGTTCGAGCTCTTGGCTTATCCGGAGATCGAGTGGAGCACGGTGCAGGGGATCTGGCCGGAGCTATCAGCCATTGACCCATCGATAGCAGTCCATCTCGAGATCGATGCCAAATACGATGTCTATCTGAAGCGCCAGACCGCCGACGTCGACGCCTTCCGGCGTGACGAGGGGCTGGTCCTAGCCGATATCGACTATGCCGATGTACCCGGGCTTTCCAACGAAGCGCGCTCAAAGCTTGAAGCGGCGCGGCCGCGGACCTTGGGGCAGGCGGGTCGCCTCGATGGTTTGACACCGGCTGCTCTCGGAATTCTCGCGGCCTACCTGCGCCGGGAAGCGCGGCGGAAGACTTCGAAGGTCAGCGCGTAAGGCTGTTTCACGTGAAACAGTCTGTTCACCACATTCGCTGACGTCATCCTGAGGTGCGCGCCTTGGCGCGCCCCGAAGGATGGGCCACAAGTTCATTGCCCGCATCATCCTTCGAGGCTCGCTACGCCCGCACCTCAGGATGATGCTCCGCGAGACTAATCAAATGCCCAAAGCCGCAACCTCTCCCGTCCTCGCCTCCGACAAAGCCGCCGCTCTGGCCCTGACCCCCGTTTCACGTGAAACGGAGTCTCGCCTCGATCGCTATGTCGACCTCCTGGTGGAGTGGCAGGCCAAGACCAATCTCGTGGCGCCGTCGACGCTTCCGAATCTCTGGACCCGGCATATCTCGGACTCGCTCCAGCTTCTTAGTCTGGCTCCGTCGGCGAAGACCTGGGTCGACCTCGGAAGCGGCGGGGGCTTCCCGGGCGTCGTGCTGGCCTGCGCCTTGGCAGAGATGCCGGGCGTGAACGTCCATTTGGTCGAGCGCAACGCCAAGAAGGCCGCCTTCCTCCGCGAAGCAATTCGCGTCACCTCGGCGACTGCGACCGTGCATCTGGCTGACATCGGGGATAGTGTGGATAGAATCGCTGGACCCATCGATTGCGTCACTGCACGCGCTCTGGCTCCGTTACATCAGCTTATCGGTTTCGCGGAACCACTGGTGGGAAAGGGTGCCAAGGCACTGTTTCTCAAGGGCCAAGATGTAGAGGCCGAATTGACCGAGGCCACTAAATATTGGACTATTGAACCGCAACTCCATTCCAGCCGCACGGGCGGGCACGGCTGGATCGTCGAACTCGATCGAATCGAGCGGCGCAACCCCTCCGCAAAGACAGATGGCGATCGGGCATGACCGAATTTGATGAATTATATCAAGTGGATAGGGAGGCGACGCCGCCGCCGCATCCGCGCATCCTGTCGCTCGCCAATCAAAAGGGCGGGGTCGGCAAGACCACCACAGCGATCAACCTGGGCACCGCGCTCGCGGCGATTGGCGAGCGTGTCCTGATCGTCGATCTCGATCCGCAAGGCAACGCCTCGACCGGCCTCGGCATCGATCGCCGCAACCGCAACTGTTCGACGTACGATGTTCTGATCGGCGAAGCCCCGCTGCGCGAAGCGGTGGTTCCGACCGCGGTGCCGCGTTTGCACATCGCGTCCTCGACGATGGATCTGTCGGGCCTCGAACTCGAACTGGGAACGACGCAAGGCCGGGCCTTCCGTTTGCGCGACGCGATCGCGGCGCTGAACAAGAACGCCGAGCCGGATACCGAATACACCTATGTGCTGATCGATTGCCCGCCGTCGCTTAACCTTCTGACCGTCAACGCGATGGCGGCGTCGGATGCGATCCTGGTGCCGCTGCAGTGCGAGTTCTTCGCGCTCGAAGGTCTGTCGCAGTTGCTGCAGACGGTGGAGCAGGTGCGCTCGACGCTCAATCCGAACCTGTCGATCCACGGCATCGTGCTGACCATGTTCGACTCGCGCAACAATTTGTCGAACCAGGTCGTCGCCGACGTCCGGCAGTTCATGGGCTCGAAAGTCTACAACACCATGATCCCGCGCAACGTCCGCATTTCAGAGGCGCCGTCCTACGGCAAGCCAGTGCTGGTCTACGATCTCAAATGCGTCGGCAGCGATGCGTATCTGAAGCTCGCGACCGAAGTGATCCAGCGCGAGCGTGAGCTGAGGCATTGAGGTCCGTAGGGTAGGGTGTCTTCGCCGTGCCCACCCTCTTCACCACCCTACGAATTCTAGTTCCGGAGTGATGCGAGTGAATCCAAGGGAGTTGGCGATGGCCGACGAGGCGCGTTCGCGATTGGGTCGGGGTCTTGCAAGTCTGATCGGAGATGTCGGCGGCGAGGCCGCGCATGTCGACCGGCCGCGCAACCAGCGCAAGGTGCCGATCGAATTCCTGAAACCCAATCCGCGCAACCCGCGCCGGACCTTTTCCGATGCGGAGCTCAACGAGCTCACCGCCTCGGTCAAGCAGCATGGCGTGATTCAGCCGATCGTGGTGCGTCCGGTCAAAGGCGCGACCGATCGTTTCGAGATCATCGCTGGCGAACGCCGCTGGCGCGCCGCCCAGCTAGCCAGCCTGCACGAAGTTCCAATCGTTGCCCTCGACGTCACCGAAGCCGAAGCGCTCGAGATCGCGATCATCGAGAACGTCCAGCGCGAAGACCTCAACGCGATGGAAGAGGCACAGGGCTATCACGCGCTCGCCGACGAGTTCAAACGCAGCCAGGAAGACATCGCAAAAATCGTCGGCAAGAGCCGCAGCCATGTCGCCAACATGATGCGCCTGACCAGGCTGCCGGCGGAAGTGCAGGCCTATATCGCCAAGGGCGAACTATCCGCCGGCCATGCCCGCGCGCTGATCGGCGTGCCTGATCCACTGGCGGCTGCGAAGCGCATCGTCGCCGAAGGCCTCAACGTCCGCCAGACCGAAGCCCTGGCGCATGAAGAAGGCGTGCCGGAACGCAAACCGCAGAAGGCGCGCAGCGCCGGCGGCGGCAAGGTCAAGGATTCCGATACGATCGCGCTGGAGAAACGCGTTAGCGACGCGCTCGGCCTGGCCGTGACGGTCAACCACCGCGATCCCGGCGGTTCCGTCCAGATCAGCTACCGCAGCCTCGACCAGCTCGACGAAGTGATGCGGCGGTTGGCAAGGGGAAGCTGAGCCGGCCCGATGCTACTTTGCATGGGGTTGTTTTCGCGATTTTGCTGAAGTGGCCCCTCACCCCAACCCTCCAAGACTGAGCTTCGCTCGTCTCGGCCCCGCAAGAGCGGGGCGAGGGAGCAGAAGCAGCTACCCCCTCCGCCGCGCGTTGGCGGCAATCGCGAGCAGCGTGCGTTGCGCGATGGCTGCTGCCAGCGCCGCTTGCTTGCGCATGTCGAAGGCCGCTGTGGCGAGCTGGTCGATGATGGTGACGAGCTTCGCCGGGCTGAAATTGCGCAACGCGATTTCGACATTGGCCTTGCGCGAGAAATGTACACGCGGATATCCGCTTTCCAGCAAGACCGAGGTCGGCGTGCCCTCGGCTACCGCCAGCGATGATTTGTGCAGCCATGCGGCCTGGCGCTGCGCGGCCATGATGATCACGCCGGGATAGGTGCCGGCGACCATCGCCTTGGCAAATTCGCTCTCGACCACATCCGGCTTGCCGGCAAACGCGCAGTCGACGATCGGGTCGAGTTTCAGCTCCGAGGCATCGGACACCACGGTCATGACATCGTCGAGTGTCACCTCGCCTTTGCCGTGCGAATAAAGCGCGAGCTTGCGAAGTTCGTTGCGCGAGGCCTGGCGGTCGCCGCCGAGCAGCGCAATCAACACCGCGCGCGCGTCGGGCGCGATCCGCAGGTCGGATGCACGCAGTTCGTCGTCGATCAATTTGGCGAGGTCCCGTTCGGTGTCGGGATAGCAGGCGATCGCAACCGCGGTCTTGGCGCGCTCGCAGGCTTTTCGCAGCGGCGATTCCGGCCGCAGCTCGCCGGCCTCGATCACGATGCGGCAATCCTTCAGCGGCATATCCGCCAGCGTGTCGATGCCGCCAGCGAAACTGCGGGAGCCGGCGCGAACCCGGATGGCGCGGCGGCCGCCGAACAGCGGCACCGTCATGGCTTCGTCGACCAGCCGCGAGGGCTCGGCCGACAGTTCGTCGCCGTCGAGCCGCACCAGCGAAAACGGATCATTGGGGTCGTCGACGGCGGAGGCCATCAGCGCATCGGCGCGTTCACGCACCAGGCCGGCATCGGGGCCGTAGAGCAGGATGATCGGCCGGCCGGCGTCGGGCCGGGCAAGGAAAGCGTCGACGTCTCTTCCCTTCAGCGCGACCAAGGCGACTAGGTGCCGGCGACGAAGAACGCCGCCAGCCGGGTCTGGATGTTTTCCGCGATCTCATGGGCGGCGCGATCTTCAGCGTCGCGGAAGGCGCGCGAGCGGGCGAAGCGCTGCAGAGTACCCGGGATGTCATAGGACACGCGAGAGAAGGTCGTGCCGGTCATGACCGACTTGTTGGTGGCGAGATCGATCAGATTGTACTGTGCGTCGATGCCGTAGTTCTCGCTGGTCGGCAGTCCGGTGGCCTGATCGATCATCAGCGAGGAGCGGTTGCTGTTGAAGCGAAGCACCAGCCGATGCGTCGGCGGCATGCCGGTGGCGTTGCCGTACAGCTTGAACGCCAGCGAGTTGCGGATCTCGACCTGGATTCGGGCTTCGCGCGACGCGTTGTTCTTGTCGACCGGCGGGACTTCGACGCCCATCAGCTTTTCGCGCAGGCCGGGGGTGCCGTCGGTATGCTCGGCATACATCGGCTGGAAGCAGCCAGCCGTCAGCGCCGCCAGAGCGGCGACGGCGAGCAACCGCGCGGCGATCCGGATCTTAGCCAACGACATTCACAATCCTCATGGGAACCACGATTACCTTACGCACGGGCTTGCCGCCGAGAGCGAGTTTTACCGCATCAAGGGCCAGAACGGCAGCCTCAATTTCCGGATTTTGGGCGCCCCGTGGCACGGTTACATCACCCCGTTTTTTACCGTTGACCTGAACCACCAAGGTCACCGTGTCTTCAACCAGCAAATCGCGTTCGATTTGGGGCCAGTTGGCCTCCGAAATCAGCCCGGATTGCCCCAGCACCGTCCAGCACTCCTCGGCCAGATGCGGCATCATGGGCGCGAAAAGTTGAACGAGGATGACAGAGGCCTCCCGAACCGCCCAGACGGTGTCGGGTGAAGGCGTGCCTTCCTTCGCCAGGATTTCCGCCAGCGCATTGGCGAATTCGCGGATATGGGCGAGGCAGACGTTGAAATGCAGCCGCTCGATCCCTGACGACACCTTGTCCAGGGCACCATGGGCCGCCTTGCGCAGCGCCAGCGCGTCCGTACCAAAGGAGGCCGGCCGGGCCGCCGGGGCGGACTTGGAAAGGTCGGCGGATTCGTTCACCAGCCGCCACAGCCGCTGCACGAAGCGCGAAGCGCCCTGGACGCGTTCGTCGCTCCAGATCACGTCGCGGTCCGGCGGCGAGTCCGACAGCATGAACCATCGCGCGACGTCGGCGCCGTAGGTCGCGATGATGTCGTCGGGGTCGACGGTGTTCTTCTTCGACTTCGACATTTTCTCGATGGCGCCGATCGAGACCTCTTCGCCGGTCGTCAGCAGAATGGCGCGTTTGCCGTTGCCGCCGGTCTCGATCTTCACTTCCGCAGGGGTGACGTAGGAGCCGTCGGCCTTCTGATAGGTCTCGTGCACGACCATGCCCTGGGTGAACATGCCGGCGAACGGCTCGTCCATGCCGATATGGCCGGTGGCCTTCATCGCCCGGGTGAAGAAGCGGCTGTACAGGAGATGCAGGATCGCGTGCTCGACGCCGCCGATATACTGGTCGATCGGCAGCATCCGGTTGGCGACGGGAAGCGTGGTCGGCGCCTTCTCGTTCCAGGGATCGGTGAAGCGCGCAAAGTACCAGGACGAATCCACGAAGGTGTCCATGGTGTCGGTTTCGCGCTGGGCTTTGCCGCCGCATGTCGGGCAGGTGACGTGCTTCCATGTCGGATGGTGGTCGAGCGCGTTGCCGGGCTTGTCGAAGGAGACGTCCTCGGGCAGCACCACCGGCAAATCCTTGTCGGGCACCGGCACCACATCGCATTTCGGGCAATGGATCACCGGGATCGGGCAGCCCCAATAGCGCTGCCGCGAAATACCCCAGTCGCGCAGCCGGAAATTCACCTGGCGCTCGGCGACCGGCATGTTGCCGCGCAGTTCCGCTTCCAGCCGTTTTGCGACCTCTTCCTTGGCCTGCTCGATGGTCATGCCGTCGAGGAAGCGGGAATTGATCATGCGGCCTTCGCCGTCATAGGCGGTGTCGGTGATGACGAAGCTCTTCGGGTCCTGGCCCTCGGGGCAGACCACCGGCGTATTGCCGAGGTCATATTTATTGACGAAATCGAGGTCGCGCTGGTCGTGCGCCGGGCAGCCGAAGATCGCGCCTGTGCCGTATTCCATCAGCACGAAGTTGGCGACGTACACCGGAATCTTCCAGCTCGGGTCGAACGGGTGCACGGCGCGGATGCCGGTATCGAAACCCTGCTTCTCCGCGGTGTCGATGATTTCCTGCGCGGTGCCGATCTTCTTCACCTCGGCGATGAATTCCGCGAGCTTCGGATTCTTCGCCGCCGCCGCTTGCGCCAGCGGATGATCGGCCGCGATCGCCATGAACTTGGCGCCGAACAGCGTGTCGGGCCGCGTCGTAAAGATCTTCAGTTCGGATTCGCCGGCCGGCGTGGTGGCCGGATCGAGCGCAAAGCGCACCAGCAGGCCTTCGGAGCGGCCGATCCAGTTGCGCTGCATCAGCCGCACCTTGTCGGGCCAGCGATCGAGGCCATCGAGTGCGTCCAGCAGTTCCTGCGAGTACTTCGTGATCTTGAAGACCCACTGGTTCATCTCGCGCTGCTCGACGACGGCGCCGGAGCGCCAGCCGCGGCCGTCGATCACCTGCTCGTTGGCGAGCACGGTCATGTCGACCGGATCCCAGTTGATCTTGCGCTTCTCGCGTTCGGCCAGGCCGGCGCGCATGAAGTCCAGGAACATCTTCTGCTGATGCTTGTAGTAGGAGGGGTCGCAGGTCGCGAATTCGCGTGACCAGTCCAGCGACAGCCCGATCGACTGCAGCTGCTTCTTCATCGCGGCGATGTTGTCGTAGGTCCAGGCCTTCGGCGCCACCTTGCGCTCGATCGCGGCGTTTTCGGCGGGCAGGCCGAACGCGTCCCAGCCCATCGGGTGCAGCACGTTAAAACCCTTGGCGCGCATGAACCGCGCCAGCACGTCGCCCAGCGTATAGTTGCGGACATGCCCGATGTGGATGCGCCCGGACGGGTAGGGGAACATCTCGAGCACGTAGTATTTCGGTCGCGGATCGTCGTTTTTGGAGGCGAAGATCGCCTTCTGGTCCCACTGGCGTTGCCAGCGCGGCTCGGAATCACGGGCGTTATAGCGTTCGGAGGTCATGGAATCGCTGGGCTTTTTGTGGATTTCGGGTCCGCTCGGAGGACGGCGGACTAGGCCACAAAAGCGGCAGTGGGGTCAACGGGTTGGGGCCGTCTCAACGCCGATCCCGGCGCTTCCCGGAAGGCAAAGTTCCAGGAAGCCGGATTCCATCGCGCAAGACGCTTTCCTTACCTAGTTACCGTTGATAACGGCTTAACCTTTAACACTTACGTGCGAGGTTACTCTCAAAAAAAAGCAGTAGCAGATTCAACCCCAGGGACCGGAGATCACTTCAATCGTGACCGATGCGGCGCTCGACGAGGTCGATTTCGAGTACGCGACGTCTGTCGCGGAAAAAGCCTTTGGATTGATGGCACAACAGCGCGTGCCACCGACGCCGAATAATTTTCACGTCTGGTTCAAGTATTCGCTCGGTACGTCCCCGATACTTAAACGCGCGATCGACATCCTGATCGGCAACAAGCGGAAATTCGATGCCCAGACAAACCAGGGTCTGTTTGCGACCTATGTAGGCACGCAGGGCGCCGACGGCGTAAGCGTCAATAACGTCTCACAACAACTCCACTCGGTGATGGAGTCGGCCAAGCAATTCCTCACGACGGCCATTGCCGACAATCGCTCGCAAATGCAGGCGATCAGCGATGTTGCCGACCAGACCGAGGCCGGCGATCCGAAACTGCTGGTCGAAAGCCTGGTGCAGGAGCTCGCGAAGGCGGCCGCGCGGGCAACCCAGCTGGAGGCAAATTTCGTAGAGAAGAGCCGCGAGCTGGATACGATCCGCGATTCGCTCAGCAAATCGGAAGAGCGCGCCAGGACCGACACGCTCACGGAATTGCCCAATCGCAGGGCCCTGGAGGATTTCTTCCGCACCGCCCAGATCACGGCGATGGAGAAGGACCAGCCGCTCAGCGTGCTCCTGATCGACATCGACCACTTCAAGAATTTCAACGACAATTTCGGTCACGTCGTCGGCGATCAGGTGATTCGCCTGGTGGCAAAAGTGCTGCGCGAACGCGTGCGCGACGTCGATCTTCCGGCTCGATATGGCGGGGAGGAGCTGATCGCCGTGCTTCCCGGTGCCGAACTCGGTGCCTGTCGTGCGGTTGCCGAGCGGATCCGCCGCGCGATCGCGGAATGCAAGATTACGCGCCGTTCGACCGGTGAGGCTATTCCTGGCATCACTATTTCAGTTGGTGTGGCGCAGTTTCAGCTGGGCGAGTCGATGACCGATTTGATCGATCGGTGCGACCGCGCGCTTTATCAGGCCAAGCGTACCGGCCGCAATTGTGTTGTCACCGAGCTCGAACTCAATCGCGAAATGGCCGCGGGCTAGCCCGCCATCGCCATACCGGCCTCATCCACCAGCTTGGCAAAGCCATGCTCGACCACGGTGTTGCGGCCGCGGTGCTTGGCGGCGTAGAGGGCAGCGTCAGCCGCTTCGATCAGGTCGCCGGGGCGCTGACCTTCATTCGGCAGCGTGACGGCGACGCCGACGCTGACAGTGACGATCTGATGGCTGGAGGTCGCGTGCGGCATGCTGAGGCCCTGGATCGCGGCGCGCACGGTCTCGCCGATCTCGAGCGCCCGCACCGGGCCGGTGTTCGGCAGCAATAGACAGAATTCCTCGCCGCCATAGCGGCCGGCAAAGCCCATGGTGTCGGCCGCGATGCCGGCCAGCGCTTCGCCGAGCCTGGTCAGGCAGGCGTCGCCTTCGGGGTGGCCATAGGTGTCGTTGTAGAGCTTGAAGTGATCGACATCGATCATCAAGAGCGACAGCTCGGTGTTGTATTGCTGCGCCTTCATCCATTCGAAATCGAGCCGGCTCTGGAAGCCGCGGCGGTTGGCGAGACCCGACAGCATGTCGATCGACGCCATCACGGTGAGCCGGTCGTTGGTCGCGACCAGTTCCCGCTCGCGCTGGCTGAGCTGGGCCGCCATCGCGTTGAAGGCGCGGGCCAACGGCGTGAATTCCGACGGCAGGCGGCTGCGCGCAACGCGGGCCGACCAGTCACCTTCGCCGAAGCGCTTCGCCATGCCGGTCATGACCTCGATCGGATTGATGATGAGCTTTTCGGCGGCGATCAGCGCGCCGAGCAGAACGAACAGGCAGACGAAGCAAAGCTGGAGATAGGCGGTGCGGATCTCGCGATTGATCGCGACCGTCACCTTGGCCTCGTCGATGCTGATGATCAGACGGGAATTCGTGCCGGAAATCCGCGCAAAGCTGAGCGCCCGCTTCGAACCGTCCACCGCGACGAACGAAAGCGATCCGTTTTCAGCGTCGGAATTGAGCGCCTTCTCCGCGATCGCCGACAACAGCGGGATGGTGTCGAGCGGACGGCTGATCATGCTGGCCTGGTCCGTGGGCGCCGCCATCACGGTGCCCTTGCTGTCGATCAGGACCGCTGAAACGCCGGGCCGGCCGCCGAGATTGTTCATGATCTTCGCCATCCATTCGAGGCTGACGGCGGCGAGAATGATGGAATCCGCATCGCTGTTGATGGCGGACACGGGATAGGCGGCCATCACCAACGCGGTATTGGTGGGCCTGCCAAACAGCAAATCGCTCAGGACGAAGTCGCGGGTGGCGCGCGCGACCTGGATATAGTCCCGGTCGCCGAGTTCGAGACCGACATAGGCGTTGTTGGTCGCACACTGCACGCGGCCGTCGCCGCCGACGATCAACAGCGAGCGGATCCACGGCAGGTTTGCCGGCAGACTGGCGCGCATCATGTCGCAACTGCGGGCGATACCTCCGGCGGATGCGCGGATATAGGCCGCGGATTTCAGGATGGTCTCGACCGAGGAGATGACTTCGCGCTGGGCATCGGCGGTGTGCTGGGCGAGGCTGGCGAATTCCTGGGAAGCCTGCGCGATCTGTCTGGCGCGGGTATCTTCGAGCGAACGGGCGCGTTCCAGCATCAAGGGCGCCACCAGGATCACGGCCAGCAGCGCCAGCCGGGCGCGGATTCCCAGAAGCTTCTTGAGTTTGACCCGGTTGCGGTTGAAACTAACGCCAGACATCTCAGTCCCCTACCCCGCGGCGCAGGGTAGAGTGAAGGGTTCAAGAAGCCTTTCCCGAACTTGGTAAAATTCGAGCAAATCCCGTAAATGTACGAGCCGCCGACAGCATGACGCGAGAGATGACAGCACCGCTAACCAAGCCTTTACCAAACGGCCTCGCCACCGTGGAGCAGGAGGTCGCGCGCGCCTGCAAGGAAGCGCGCCGCGAGCGCGCATCAGTGACGCTGATCGCGGTGTCGAAGACGTTCGACGCTGCGGCGATTTCGCCAATTATCGACGCAGGACAGCGCGAATTCGGCGAAAATCGCGTGCAGGAGGCCAAGGCGAAGTGGCCAGGGTTAATGTCCGATTACCCCGATATCGTGCTGCATCTGATCGGGCCGCTGCAATCCAACAAGGCCAGGGAGGCGGTGGCGCTGTTCCATGCCATCCATTCGGTCGATCGTCCGAGCATTTGCGAAGCGTTAGCCAAGGAAATCAATTCTCAAAAAAAGCAGCCGGAATTGTTCGTCCAGCTCAACACCGGCGAGGAACCGCAGAAGGCCGGCATCGCGCCCGGCGAAGCGGACGCGTTCATTGCGGCATGCCGTGAGAAATATGGCCTGGTGATCTCAGGGCTGATGTGCATCCCGCCGGTCAACGAGGCGCCGGCGCCGCATTTCGCGCTCACCGCCAAGATCGCCGCGCGCAACGGGCTGACGAATCTGTCGATGGGCATGAGTGCCGATTTCGCAACCGCGATCCAGTTCGGCGCCACGCATGTGCGCGTGGGCTCGGCGATCTTCGGGCATCGGTGAAGCCTCTAACACCAACACCGCCGTCATCCTGAGGCGCGAGCGTTAGCGAGCCTCGAAGGATTGGCTGCGGGCGAAGTCCCTCTCATCCTTCGAGGCTCGCCAAGAGGCTCGCACCTCAGGATGACGAACAGTCTTCACTTGAACCCCACCGACACTTTCCCAAGCGAACCGAAATCGCATTCGACCCGGTCGCCGGCCTGAATCGGCAGCGGCGGGTGGCAGGTGCCGGTGGTGACGACGCGGCCGGCTGTCAGCGTGTATGCCGAGTTGCCGCAATTCATTGGCAAGCCAGGTCAGCGCTATCCGGGGATCGCCGAGCACGTTCTTGCCATGGCCGACGAATTCCCGGCCGCGCATCGTGATGACAGGTCTTTCCTCGACGAGATCGAGCGCGCGCCAGTCCGAGGTCGCCGGCGGGCCAAGCACGAACAAATGTGCGCAGGCGTTGTCGGCGATGATCTGCGCGGCGCCGGCGCTGACAAAATCGGCAAATCGCGAATCCGGAATCTCGATCGCGGGATGCAGGGTGTCGACCGCATCGAGAACCTGCTGCAGCGTGTAGGGGCTCGAGCCCGCCGGCAAATCCTTGGCCATGCGAAAGGCGAATTCCGGCTCGGCGACGCGCATCTCATTGCCCGCCATATCAGCCGTGCCGCCATCCGGGATCACGGTCTCGGCCAGGATACGTCCGGCCATCGGACCGTCGACATTGATGTGCTGTTGTCCGGCCGCGCTGGTGGCCGCGATCTTCCAGCCGAACAAGCGTGCGGGAGAATATTTTTCAATCGCCGCCTGGATCAGATAGCCCTCGGCGCGGTCGCGCGGCCGAAGCGCGGCGTCGAGGCCGCCAAACTTGGTCCCCGCGCGCCAATGGTCGTGCAGGATTTTCGACGCTGCGGCGATCTCGTCTCTGTCGAGCATGAGGTTATTTCCCGGTCAGCCGATGATGATCCTGGTTTGTGGGCCCATTCGCCGCAACAGCCGCAGCATGGCGGACTTCGTCATCGAGACGCATCCCGCGGTCGGTGAAAAATTGGGGCGGGCCAGATGCAGGAACACCGCACTGCCGCGGCCGGCGATGCGCGGGCAGAAATTCTGATCGATCTCGACGATGAAATCGTAGAGGTGATCCTCACGGGTGAGCCGGTCGCCAGCCTGGTCACGAACCAGCCGGATCGGCTGGTTGTAACGGCGGTCGTGCGGGTCCTCGCACCAGGCGTCTTCGGGCTGGATCGGCCGGGCCGGCAGATAGGTTTGCGGCTGCGGATGGCGGTCGGCGCGCCACCACAGTTGCAGGGGGTGGAAGGTGCCCCTCGGGGTGCCGCCATCGCCCTCGCGTTTGTTGGCCAGGATGCCGCCGCGACCAAGTGCCACCGGCACCGTCCAGCCGTCCGTGGTCAGCCAGCCCCGGCGGGGATCGCCGGCGGCCCGGTGGACCCGGATCATCGAGGCCGGCCGATCACGCCGATCTGTCTCATAAGTGATTGAAAAGGTGTTACTTCCCATCCCAATGCCTAAATCCTGGGGTTGCCTGCCCGGCCGCAATTGCTCTATCTGGCGGCATTACAGGACATTCATCCAAATGCCCCCCGAATTAGGGGTAGACTGCGGTTCGCCTTGTGAAACTGTAACAATCTCTTACTTGAATGCGAATCAGTACATGAGGATCCCGGCTCGCTTGCGAACCGGCCTCATCGACGCCCAAGACCCGGCTTGAGACGCTTCCCAAGTGTCCGCCGCCTGCCTCAAGAGGATTCGACCTATGGCCAATGCCCGCAAGATCCTGATCGTGGATGACGATACCGATCTGCGCGATACGCTGGTCGAGCAATTATCGCTGCATGAGGAGTTCGAAGCCTCCGCGGTCGATACCGGCGCCAAGGGTGCCAGCGCGGCCAAGGCCAATGCCCCCGATCTGGTGCTGATGGATGTTGGGCTGCCCGACACCGACGGCCGCGAGGTCGTGCGCAGCCTTCGCAAGGGCGGCTTCAAGGCCCCGATCATCATGCTGACCGGCCACGATACCGATTCGGATACCATCCTCGGCCTCGAGTCCGGCGCCAACGATTACGTCGCAAAGCCGTTCCGGTTCGCGGTGCTGCTGGCCCGGATCCGGGCCCAGCTCCGCCAGCACGAGGCCAGCGAGGACGCGGTATTTTCCGTCGGTCCCTACAGCTTCCGCCCCGGCTCCAAGATGCTGACCGGCGCAAATGCCCGAAAAGTGCGGCTGACCGAGAAGGAAACCGCGATCCTCCGTTTCCTGTACCGCGCCGGGCAAATGCCGGTATCGCGCGAGACCCTGCTGCAGGAAGTCTGGGGCTACAATTCGGGCGTCACCACGCACACCCTGGAAACCCATATCTACCGCCTGCGCCAGAAGATCGAAAAAGATGCAGCCAATCCGGAAATCCTGGTGACGGAAGCCGGTGGCTACAAGCTGGTGCCGTGATACGATTCGCAGCCACGATTCGTAATTTTTCGCGCATCCCGGTCCGCGGTCCCGATGTCGATCGAAGATGATGTAGCCCTGCTCGAGCGGGTCCCGACATTGCGACTGTTGGGAACGACGGCTCTGCGCATGCTCGCGATCGGCTCGGAGCAACGCGATTTCTCGAGCGGCGATTTCCTGTTCAATGCCGGCGACAACGCGGACGCGGGCTATATTGTTCAACGCGGCGCGTTCCGGGTCGAGGATGGCGGCGCCGAAGTCATTGCGGGGCCGGGCGCCCTGATCGGCGAACTGGCGCTGATCGTCGCGATGCAGCGGCCGTCCAGCGCGGTGGCGATCGAAAATTCCTCGGTGATCCGGGTCGCGCGCAGCCTGTTCCAGCGCGTGCTCGAAAGCGACCCGGCCGCCGCGCGCCGGCTGCGCGACGAACTCGCCACCCGCACCAGCCAGCTCGCCAGCGATATCCTGATGGCGGGCGCCAAGCTGAGCACCTGAGTTTTCTATCCCGTCGTCCCGGACAAGCGAAGCGCGATCTCAGATGTGCAATGGCACATCGGGGGACCCATACGCCGCGGCCTATCGATGGAGAATCGTAGCAGGCGTTTTTCGAATCAATTAGCGCCGGTGGTTATGGGTCCCTGCGTTCGCAGGGACGACAAAATCACACTTCCAGCGTCACCGTGACCGGCACGTGGTCAGACGGCCGTTCCCAGCCACGGGCGTCGCGGGTGATGCGGAAATCGGTGACGCCATCCTGGAGGGCGCGCGAGACCCAGATGTGGTCGAGCCTTCGGCCGCGGTCGCCCACGGTCCAGTCAGCGGCGCGGTAGCTCCACCACGTATAGACTTTTTCCGACATCGGAATCCGCAACCGCGCCACGTCGACCCATTCGCCGTGGGCCTGCGCCGCCAGCAGTTTTTCGGTTTCGATCGGGGTGTGCGACACGATCTTCAAAAGCTGTTTGTGCGACCACACGTCGTTCTCGTGCGGCGCGACGTTGAGATCGCCGACCAGGATATGCCGGTCGTCGCCGCGCGGATGCAGCGGTTCGCAGGCTTTCATCTCGTCGAGAAATCTGAGCTTGTGATCGAATTTCGGATTGAGCACGGGATCGGGAATGTCACCGCCGGCCGGGACATAGAAATTATGCAGCACCAGCGGTTTTGAAAGCTGTGCCTTTTCGCCGAAGGAAACCGAGATGTGACGCGAATCGACCTTGTCGCAGAAGGTGCGAATGTCGGTGTTTTCGAAGGGCAGCTTCGAGACGATGGCGACGCCGTGATAGCCCTTCTGTCCGTTCAGCGCGACGTGCTCATAGCCGAGGCGCTTGAAGCGCTTCAGCGGGAAGGCGTCGTCGATACACTTGGTTTCCTGCAGGCACAGCACATCCGGCCGCGCCGATTTGAGGAATTTGGCGACGAGATCGATGCGCAGGCGCACCGAGTTGATATTCCAGGTTGTCAGGGAGAAGCGCATGAGAACCGGGTATTACCACGGTTCGCGACGCCGTTTTCCGCTCTCCACAGGGAAGAATGCAGGAAAGCAGAATGTGGAAGCGCTGCCGCTTCAGCTTCCTGTTTTGACGCGTTTTCTTCACGCGAGCCGGTGCCCGCTTCGCTCGAAAACGCTCTAATTGGCGGGGGTGATGTAGTTGGTGAAATCGATCTTGAACAGGCTGGGGTCGACCTTCTTGGAGGCGTCCAGGTTGTAGACCGCGACCGTGGTGTCATAGCCCTGCGGGTCGGTCACCGTCCATTGCTTGAGCTGGCCGTCCTTGGCGCCGACCATCAGCATCAGGCGGCTGGTGCCGATCAAGGCCTGTTTCTCCTCGATCGTGACGCTGATGAAGACATCATCGGCGGTGACGCTCACGACATTGGTGTCCTTCAGCAGATCGATGCGGTCCGACAGCAGGAAGCGCAGCGGCGTCTGCGACAGCGGATAGATGTCCTGGGTTGCAAGCTTGTTGTCGCGGACCGCCAGCGACGACCCGTCGGCGATGATGGCGATCGGGCTCGGCGCGTCATATTCGAAACGCATCTTGCCCGGCTTCTGGATGTAGAAATCGCCCTTGGTCTTGCTGCCATCCGCCGCAACCTGGACGAAATTCCCGGCCAGCGACTGCAGCGATGACAGGTAGTTGCTCACCTTGGCGGCCTGGGCCTTCTGGTTGGCATCGAAGGACGCGAAGACATTGGCGGGCGTATTGCGGCGCGGATCCGGGATGACCGGATTCGGCGGCACCTGGGTCGCCCCGGTGGTGATCGGCGCCTTGTCCTGCGCGCTCATCTGCGCGCCGCCGACGCGCGCCTTGGGCGCGGGCTTTGGCACCGGAACGGTCTGCGAAAGAACAGGGGTCGCTACTCCAGCGACGGATGTCGCGATCAGCAACGCCAGTCCGCAACGGAAGCCGCGATAGGTGGATTGTTGTGTCATTCGATATTTCGGATCTCTATTCCACACGGCACGATTTAACGAGATTTGTTACGAAGTTCGATCTCGCCAGTCTTGCTGCTTCGGGTCATTTTATCGCGCTTTCGACCAAAGGAGGTATCGTTTTTCCGTGAAAATCGGTACGCCTGACGTGGTTCGACGGTCGCCTCTAGAAGCCGCTATCTTCTTCCTCAACCAGAATTTCGCGCTTGCCGGCATGGTTGGCCTGGCCAACGATGCCTTCGAGTTCCATCCGCTCCATCAGTGACGCGGCGCGGTTGTAGCCGATTTGCAGCCGGCGCTGGATGTAGGAGGTCGAGGCCTTGCGGTCGCGTTTGACGATCGCAACGGCCTGCGAGAACAGGTCGCCGGCGCCATCGCCGCTGCCCATGCCGGTGGCATCGAACACCGCGCCGTCTTCGTCGGTCGGCTCTTCGGCCGTGACCGCTTCGAGATATTCCGGTTGCCCCTGCGTCTTGAGGTGACGCACCACCTTCTCGACTTCCTCGTCCGAGACAAAGGGTCCGTGCACGCGGCTGATGCGTCCGCCACCCGCCATATAGAGCATGTCGCCCTGTCCGAGCAGTTGCTCGGCGCCCATCTCGCCGAGAATGGTGCGGCTGTCGATCTTCGAGGTGACCTGGAACGAGATGCGGGTCGGAAAGTTCGCCTTGATGGTGCCGGTGATGACGTCGACCGACGGACGCTGGGTCGCGAGAATCGACATGAAGACCCGCGGCGCGCGCCATCTGCGCGAGGCGTTGCACCGCGCCTTCGATGTCCTTGCCGGCCACCATCATCAGGTCGGCCATTTCGTCGACGATGATGACGATGTAGGGCAGCGGATCGAGGTCGAGCTTCTCTTCCTCGTAGATCGCCTTGCCGGTTTCCTTGTCGAAGCCGGTATGCACCGTGCGCGTCAGTTCCTCGCCCTTGCCCCTGGCTTCGACGAGCCGCTGATTGTAGCCGTCGATGTTGCGGACGCCGAGCTTGGCCATTTTCTTGTAGCGCTCTTCCATCTCGCGCACGGCCCATTTCAGCGCGACCACCGCCTTCTTCGGATCGGTCACGACGGGCGTCAGCAGATGCGGGATGCCGTCATAGACGGAGAGTTCGAGCATTTTCGGATCGACCATGATCAGGCGGCACTGGTCCGGCCGCAGGCGGTAGACCAGGCTGAGGATCATGGTGTTGATGGCGACCGATTTGCCCGAGCCGGTGGTACCGGCGATCAGCATATGCGGCGTGCGGGCGAGATCGATGATGATGGATTCACCGCCGATGTTCTTGCCAAGGCAGAGCGGCAGCTTGGCGGAGGACTCGTCCTTTGCGGTCAGCAGTTCGCGCAGGTAAACCTTTTCGCGATGCGCGTTCGGCAGTTCGATGCCGATGGCGTTGCGGCCGGCGACCACGGCGACGCGCGCCGACAACGCGCTCATCGAGCGGGCGATGTCGTCGGCGAGGCCGATCACGCGCGAGGACTTGATGCCGGGTGCGGGCTCGAGTTCGTACAGCGTCACCACCGGACCGGGATTGGCCTTGACGATTTCGCCGCGGACGCCGAAGTCTTGCAGCACGCCTTCCAGCGAACGCGAATTGGCTTCGAGCTCGGCCTTGCTGAGCGGTTGACGATCGGATGCCTTGGGGGCCGTCAGGACCGAGACCGACGGCAATTCGAACTTGTCGGACTTGCGCGCTGACGTGCGCGTTGCGGCTTTCTTGCGCGGGGAGCGCGCGGCCGGGGCTTCCTCTTCCTCGTCCTCTTCCTCTTCTTCGTCCTCGTATTCTTCTTCCCTTGGCGCCAATGACGGCGCGGCGCGGCCGCTCAGGCTTGGCTCCTGGCGCTCAAAGGATAAAGTGCGGGGCTGCGGCGCGCTGGCGACCAGCGAGCGATAGGCGGTGGCGAACAGCCAGGCGAGCCGCGCCTTGGCGCTCATCAAGGCATGCAACACCCATCCGAGCGACGCCGAGCTGCGATCGTCTTCTTCGACGAACGGGGTGTCATCGTCCTCGATCGGGGTCAGCTCTTCTTCCCGCGGTCGCGAACCCCAGCCGCTCGCGAACAGGAAGGCCGCAAACATCGCCACGAACAAAATGATCCCCAGCACCAGCCGATAGACGAAACCGGCAGGGCCGAACACCACGGCCGGCGCGCGCACCAGCGCATCGCCGACGACGCCGCCAAGCCCGGTGGGCAGCGGCCATGCGCCGCCATGCGGCCAGCAGCTGGCAAAGCCCGCCGCGATCACGGTGCAGAGAATCCAGCATCCAAGCCGCAGCGCCTCGCGGTCGAAAGTGCGATGGGTCAGCATGCGCCAGCCCCACACCGCGACGGGGAGGATCAGCATGATCGCGCCGAGGCCGAGAATCTGCATCAAGAGATCGGCGCCGATTGCGCCGGGATAACCGACAATGTTGCGGATCGCGCGCGATGTCGCGTGGCTCAGACTCGGGTCCTGCACCGACCATGTCATCAGCGCGGCCGCGGCCACGCCTGAAAGCGCGATCAGGCCGAGCCCTGTGAGTTCGCGCAACCGTCGCATCAAGGCGTCGCGGATCGAGGCCGGCAGATGGCCAACCAGGGGAATGACACGTTCGATCGCTGGCATGCTCATGGGGCCCTGCGACTAATCCAGAATTTCGACCAGCCGGTGCAACGCCTCGGCCGTTGATTCACTGTCGGAGACCAGCGCGAGGCGGATGTAACCCGCGCCGGGATTGAAGCCGTCGTCCTGCGGACGCGACAGATAGCTGCCGGGAATCACGCGCACCCCGGCGTCACGATAAAGTTTTACGGCCGCGGCTTCGTCGCCGCCGCGATCGGATACGTCGAGCCAGACGCAGAAGCCGCCGGCCGGCCGGACATAGCCGTAGCGGTTACCGAGAATCTGGTCGGCGAGATCGAACTTGATGCGATAGAGCCTTCGGTTTTCCTCGACATGCGCCTCGTCGCTATAGGCGGCGACCGCGACATGCTGCAGCGGCACCGGCACCTGGGGCGCTGCGACGTTGCGCAGCTCGTGAAAGGCGCCAAGAAATTTCTTGTCGCCGGCGGCAAAGCCGACGCGCATGCCTGGCAGATTCGAGCGCTTCGACAGCGACTGGAACGCAACGACATTGGTGAAGTCGGGTCCGGCGCATTCGAGGGCGCTGCCCGGCGCCTGCTTGGTGTAGATTTCCGAATAGCACTCGTCGCTCAGGATCATGAAGCCATAGCGATCGGCGAGCTTCTTCAATCGGATGAAGTAGTCGCGCGAGGCGACCGAGCCTTGCGGATTGGCGGGCGAGGCAATGAAGATCGCGACCGTCCGCGCCAGCGTCGCGTCATCGAGCGCGTCGAGGTCCGGCAGAAATCCGTTGGCGAGCGTGGTCGGCAGGTAGATCGTTTCGCATCCGGCCGCGCGGGCGCCGGCGCCGTAGGCCGGATAGAACGGGTTGGGCACCAGGATCGCAGGTTTCCCGCGGCGCGGGCCGACATAGCGGGCGGCGGTGATCGCGCCGAAAAACAGTCCTTCGCGGCTGCCGTTCAGCACCAACACTTCGCTGTCGGGGTCCATGGGTCGGGGCAGCTGGAAGCGGGTCGAAAGCCAGTTCGCGGCGGCGCGCCGGAACGGCTCGACGCCCTTGGCAATCGGATAGCGGCCGAAGTCGGCGATGTGCTTGGCCAGGACCGGGCCAACAAAGGCCGGCACCGGGTGCTGCGGTTCACCTAATGACAGTGTAATCAACGGCTTAGCTGGCTGATAGGGAGCCAGAAGCTCGGCTGTCCGCGCAAATGGCGAACGCTCGGCCTGACCGGCAGGAGCAACGCTGCCGGCGCCCTGCGCCACGCCGGAAGAGGCGGTCATTGCCATGTCTGAAACGCCAGCACTTTCAAAAGCGGTCGAGGGATCTAGGCGCCCCCGGAAACCGATCAAATCACCATAGATACGGCGAGGTTAAGACGCGATTAACCATCGACGCCAGCGTGGATTTTGATTGGTTTGGGCAGCCTGTCCTGGCCCACTGCGTCGTCGTCCCGGGCGAAGGCCGGGACCCATGACGGTGGTTGTCGACGGTATCGGCAACGCAAGCTCCGCCGCTGCTTATGGGTCCCGGCCTTCGCCGGGACGACGGGTGGAGTTTTCCGTTCTCGCGGTTACGACGCGCCTGAATTACCGCGCCGGCATCCGCTCGAAACTCGGCATGCCCTCGGGGATGTGGTGGAAGGGCTGCTTGTCGATCGTGAAGATCGCGATCTGCGGCGTGATCTGGGCCGGGTTGTCGAGCGTCCCGACCTTCACCACCACGACCGGCCGCTGCGGCCGCGTCACCACATGCGTGCCGCATTCGGGGCAGAATTCGCGCGTCACCGGTTTCTCCAGGTCCTTGCGCGCAAACTGTTTCGGCGCGCCCTTGGTGTATTTGAAGCCGTCGCGCGGCATCACCACGAACATGTTGGGCGACCCGCCGGTGATGAACTGGCATTCGCGGCAATGACATTGCGCCTGCAACATCGGCTCGCCTTCGGCCACATAGCGCACCGCGCCGCAATAGCATCCGCCTTCGAGTTTCATGACGTCCTCCCTTTTTGGTTGCCGCCATTTCGACGGCATCGGCCGAATTTTGCAATCCAAACTTTCGGCATCCGAGCCAAAAAGAAAGGGGCTCCAACTTGCGCTGGAGCCCCTCTACGGTCAGGGCATTGCCGGGTATGTGCCCAAACCGGAGTTGTGGGTGCGGACCTTGAGGATCCGCACCCCGGGAGAACCTACATGTTGTAAGCGCGCTCCGTGTGCTCGGTGACATCGAGACCCTCACGCTCGGTCTCGACGTTGACGCGCAGGCCGACGATCACATCGACGACCTTGTAGAGGATCGCCGAACCGATGCCCGACCACACCAGCGTGGTGGCAACGCCCCAGCTCTGCGAGATCATCTGGGCCACGAAGTCGTAGTCCGCGATCTTGCCGGTGGTGTAGTCCATGATGCCCGTGCCGCCGAGGGCCGGATTCACCAGGATGCCGGTGCCGAGCGCGCCGACGATGCCGCCGACGCAGTGGACGCCGAACACATCGAGCGAGTTGTCATAGCCGAGCGCATTCTTCACCACGGTGCAGAAGAACAGGCAGACGACGCCAACCACGAGACCGAGCACGATCGCGCCCATCGGACCGGAATAACCGGCCGCCGGCGTAACCGCGACGAGGCCCGCCACCGCGCCCGACAACGCGCCGAGCACCGAGGGATGACCCTTGATGATCCATTCCGCGAACATCCAGGCCATCGCCGCCGCTGCGGTTGCAACGAAGGAGTTGGTCATGGCGAGGGCTGCGCCGCCGGAGGCTTCGAGGTTCGATCCGGCGTTGAAGCCGAACCAGCCGACCCAGAGCAGCGAAGCGCCGATCATGGTCATGGTCAGCGAGTGCGGAGCCATCAGCTCCTTGCCGTAGCCGACCCGCTTGCCGATCAGGAGCGCACCGACGAGACCGGCAATACCGGCGTTGATGTGCACCACGGTGCCGCCAGCGAAGTCGATCGCGCCCTTCTTGAAGATCCAGCCGGCGTCGGCGTTGACTTCATCGAGCTTGGCCTGCGCCGCGGTCTTCGCCGCACCGTCAGCCGCCGCGGCAAGCGCCTTCACCGCATCCGAGATCGCGTCCGGTCCGGCCCAGTACCAGACCATGTGTGCGATCGGGAAGTAGATCAGCGTCACCCAGAGCGGGATGAACAGAGCGATCGCCGCGAACTTCATCCGTTCGGCAAAGGCGCCGACGATGAGGGCGGGGGTGATCGCCGCGAACGTCATCTGGAAGCAGAAATAGACCAGTTCCGAGATGTTGGCGTCGACGCTGAACGTCGCCGCTTTCGAATCCGGGGTCACGCCCATCAGGAAGGCCTTGGAGAAGCCGCCGATGAAGTCGGAACCGCCGGTGAAGGCGAGGCTGTAGCCGTAGAGCGCCCAGATCAGGGTCACGATGCAGACGGTGTAGAAAACCTGCATCAGGACCGAGAGCATGTTCTTGGAGCGGACCAGGCCGCCGTAGAACAGCGCAAGGCCCGGGATCGTCATCAACAGCACCAGCACTGTCGATGTCAGCATCCAGGCATTGTCGCCCTTGTTGATGGTTGGCTCGGCGTAGGCAGCGGTCGCTGCGAAGAGGCCGACTGCGAGGGCCGCCAATCCCGCGCTATAGGGACGTTTAAACGTCATTTGTTTTACTCCTGAGTGGTAAGGTTGAGCGCGAAATCAAAGGGCGGCGGCATCTGCCTCGCCGGTGCGGATGCGAACCGCATGGTCGAGGTTGATGACGAAGATTTTTCCGTCGCCGATCTGTCCGGTCTTTGCAGCCGTGGTGATGGCGTCGATGGTCTTGTCGACCTGGTCCGAGGCAACAGCGACCTCGATCTTGATCTTGGGCAGGAAGCTCACCGCATATTCAGCGCCGCGATAGATTTCCGTATGGCCCTTCTGCCGGCCATATCCCTTGACTTCCGTCACCGTGAGACCGTGAACGCCAATGGCGGTCAGGGCGTCACGGACTTCTTCGAGCTTGAATGGCTTGATGATCGCCATAACAATTTTCATGGGTCCTATCCCCGCTTGGGCCCGGCTTAGACAAACCGGGCGTTCTCGACTGAGGTTCACCACGCGGAGAAGTTCACTACGCGGGCACAGCCAGGACCCTTAGAATCAAATGCCGTGCCAGATCGGCGGAATTCCCTAACGGACTATGAATCCGGCCCTTTTCGCGCTTGGCGGGAAAAGGCCCCACCTGCGCCATTCGGTCGCGCTCAAAGCGTAATCAGGCGTGCCCAAAATATGGACACGTCAGGTTGCCGACATAATCCTGCTCAGCCCTAGGGCATCAGGACGGTATTCGGATGGGGATTTTATTGCAGTGCTTCGCCGTGCTGCGAAATATCCAGGCCTTCGAGCTCCTGCTGCAGCGACACCCGCAGCGGCACGAACGCGCTCACCAACTTGAGCAGCACGTAGGTGACACCGCCGGACCAGACCAGGGTGACGGCTATCCCATAGAGCTGGATCAGCACCTGCTGGGGGTGGTTCTCGATCAGGCCGGCGGTGCCGCCGATGGCGCTGACCGCAAAGACGCCGGCGAGCAGGGTGCCGGTCATGCCGCCGATGCCGTGCACGCCGAACACGTCGAGCGAGTCGTCATAGTTGAAGCGGTGCTTGAGCCAGGTGCAGGCCCAGAAACACACCGCGCCCGCGACGATGCCGATGATGACGCCGTGCCACGGTGCGACGAAGCCGGACGCCGGCGTAATCGTGCCGAGACCGGCGACCGCACCGGAGATCATGCCGAGCACCGACGGTTTGCGCCGTGTCGCCCATTCGATCGCGCCCCAGGTCAGCGCGCCGGCGCAGGCCGCCAGATGCGTCGCGATGATCGCCATCACCGCGCGCGAATTCGCCGCCAGCGCCGATCCGCCGTTGAAGCCGAACCAGCCGACCCAAAGCAGACCGGTGCCGACCACTGCGAGTGACAGATCGAACGGCGAAAGATTCTCGCTGCCATAGCCGTGACGCCGCCCCATTACTTTTGCGGCGACCAATCCGCCGATGCCGGCAGAGAGATGCACGACGAGGCCGCCGGCGAAGTCCAGCACGCCCAACGTGGAGAGGAAACCGCCGCCCCACACCCAGTGCGCGAGCGGCACGTAGACGAACATGAACCAGCCGATTGCGAACAGCAGATAGGCCGAAAACCGCATCCGGTCAGCCACCGAGCCCGCTACCAGCGCCACCGTGATGATCGCAAACGTCATCTGGTACAGCATGAAAAGCGCTTCAGGAATGGTCTTCGCAGCGGGGTTGACGCCATCCATGGTCATCCCGATCAGCAGTCCGCGATCCAGCGTGCCGAGCCAGGGGCCGTCACCGACGAAGGCCAGCGAATAGCCGAACATCACCCAGAGGATCGAGATGATCGCAACCGACGCGAGGCTTTGCGCCATGGTCGCGAGCACGTTCTTCTTGCGCACCATGCCGGAATAGAACAGCGCCAGACCCGGTATCGTCATCATCAGCACCAGCGCGGTGGCGACAATCATCCACGCGGTATCGGCGGAGCTGATGGTCGATGCTTCGGCAAAGGCCGGCGTTGCCAGCGTGCCTGCCGCAACTGTGATGAGCGCAGCCAGCTTCGCTGCACGATACGATAGTGCCCCCATGGAATTTCCCCGGCCTGTTGTCTTTTTTGCGTGCCAGGCTTCGTTGCCGACGCGCCCTTGAATTTGCGGAAGTATCAGAGCGCGTCGCTGTCGGTCTCGCCGGTGCGGATTCGCAGCGCGTGATCGATCGGCGTCACAAAAATCTTGCCGTCGCCGATCTGGCCGGTGCGGGCGTTCGAGGTGATGACGGCGACCGCCTTGTCGGCGATGTCGGAATCGACGGCGATTTCGATCCGCAGCTTGGGCAGGAAGTTCACGACATATTCGGCGCCGCGATAGATTTCGGTGTGGCCCTTCTGGCGGCCGTAACCCTTGACCTCGGTCACGGTCATGCCGTGAACGCCGATGGCGGTCAGGGCCTGGCGCACCTCGTCCAGCTTGAACGGTTTGATGATCGCGACGACGAGTTTCATGGTCAGGCCTTTATGTCTCTTGGCTATTTGGTCTTGCGTGCCGGGCAGGGCGGTCGCCCGGCGATTAGCCGCCTGATCCAAATTTGGCATCTTTCTGGGCAAATGGCACAAAAAACTTGCAGGTTTAAGGGGAAAACATTTTGGGCTGGTGATGTCAGTCACTGTACAGGGGTAAGGGTCGTCGGACAGAATGCGGTTCCGCCGCCGGCGGCCTGCCGGCTTTGTGCGTCTCCACGGCTCAAGGAAATAAAATGTCGGACCGATCGTGGTTTTATGCATCAAACGGCCAGCAGCAGGGGCCCTATCCCGAGGCACAGTTGCGCGACCTTATCGCCCGGGGGGCGGTCAGGGCGGACACGCTGGTCTGGTCAGAGGGAATGTCAGGCTGGCAGAAGGCGGGGGAAATTCCCGGTCTGATGTCCGGCGGTTCAAGACCTCCGGCCATGTCGCCTGCAGGCGCGCCACCGATGGGGGCCGCTGGCGGCTATAGCGGCGGCCAATCGGCGCGACCGTTGTCCTTTGATTTCGAGATTTTGGAATTTGTCTGGCGCACCCTCGTGCTGGTGGTCGGCATGGTCTTCGTTATTCCGGCGCCCTGGGTCCTGGTCTGGTACATGAAGTGGCTGATGCCGCAGGTATCGGTACCGAACCGGCCGAATCTCGGTTTCGAAGGCAATGCGATGACCATCGTGCCCTGGTTTTTCGGGCTCGTCGTTCTCGAGATCATCGTCGCTTTCCTGGGCATGCCGCTGCTCGGCAATCTGATGTACCTGGTTCAGATCGCCCTGTACTGGCTGTTCCTGAAGTGGTTCATCGCGAACCTCTCCTCGAACGGTCAGCCGATCGGTCTCAGTTTCACGGGCGGCTTCTGGCCCTATCTCGGATGGACCCTGCTCACGATCCTGGCCTTCATCACCATCATCGGCTGGGCGTGGGTTTATGTGGCGCAGCTGCGCTGGGTTTGCCGGAACATCCAGGGCACGCGGCGGGAAATCATCTTCACCGGCACCGGGTTCGAATTTCTCTGGCGCGCGGTCGTGGCTGGGATCGCCTGCCTCTTCATCATCCCGATTCCGTGGATGTATCGCTGGTTCGGGCAGTGGATGGCGTCGCAGACCATCTTGGCCCCGCGCGGCACGGCGGCCAACGGCTGAGAGCTACTTGCGCTGGCGCACCGAGCCTTCCTGCGCCACCGACGCCACCAGCGTGCCGTCGGGCTTGAAGATCTGGCCGCGGGTCAAGCCGCGGCCGCCCTGCGCGCTCGGCGAATCCTGCGCGTAAAGCAGCCATTCGTCGGCGCGGAACGGGCGGTGAAACCACATCGCGTGATCGAGGCTCGCCGGCATCATGCGCTTGTCGAACAGGGTGCGGCCATAGCGCGCCATGATCGCATCGAGCAGCGAAAAATCCGACGCATAGGCCAGCGCGCACATGTGCAGCGCCGGGTCGTCGGGCAGTTTTGCCGCCGTGCGAATCCAGACGTGAATGCGTCCGTCGTCGATCTTCTGGCCGAAGTAGCGGCCAAGCTCGACCGGACGCAGTTCGATCGGCCGGTCCGATTCATAATAGCGGCGGATGAAATCCGGCATCTCCTTGAACATCGGCTGCTTGGAGACTTCCTCGGCGGTGAGTTTCTCCGGCGGCGGCACGTCGGGCATCTTGTCGTGGTGGTCGAACTCGGTTTCCTCGTCGGCATGAAACGACACGATCATCGAGAAGATGGCGTTGCCGTGCTGGATCGCGGTGATCCTTCGGGTCGAGTAGCTCTTGCCGTCGCGCAGCCGCTCGACTTCGTAGATGATCGGGATCTGCGGATCGCCCGGCAGGATGAAATAGCAATGCAGCGAATGCGGCAGTCGCCCTTCGACGGTGCGGCATGCCGCCATCATCGCCTGTCCAATCACCTGTCCGCCGAACACCCGCTGCCAGCGCGTCTTCGGGCTGTTGCCGCGGAACAGGTTCACCTCGATCGGCTCGATATCGAGGAGGGAGATCAGGTCAATCACGCCTTTGGACATTGGAGAGCTTTCGTCGGTCCCGGCCGCAAATGTTAGCGATCCCGGACGTTAAGTACCTTGTTTCTCGGCCCTGTTTCGCCCAGCTAATATCAGGTAGCAAGTCTGCTCTGGCGGCGTAACCGGGTACGGATTTCATGGCGGCACAGCGAAGCATTGTCATCTGCGGCGGCGCATTTGCCGGGCTGGCGCTGGCGCTTGGCGCTGCGCCAGGGCCTCGGGCCCGATATTCCGGTGATTGTGGCCGATCCGGCGCTGGCGATGCGGCCGAGCCGCGATCCGCGCGCGACCGCCATTGTCGCTGCCTGCCGGCGGCTGTTCGAGGCGCTCGGCGTCTGGGACCAGGTCGCGACCGACTCGCAACCCATCCTCGACATGGTCGTGACCGATTCAAAACTGGAGGACGCCACCCGTCCGGTGTTCCTGACCTTTGCCGGTAACGTCGAGCCCGGTGAGCCCTTTGCGCATATGGTCGAAAACCGCCACCTGATCGATGCGCTGGTGGTGCGCGCCGAGGCCGAGGGCATCGACCTGCGCGCGACGGCAGTGTCGACCTACGATTCACGGCCCGATGGCATCGACGTGACGCTCGCGGACGGCACACGTCGTCGAAGCCAGCCTGCTGGTGGCCGCCGATGGCGCGCGCTCGAAATTGCGTGAGCGCGCGGGGATCGCCACCCATGGCTGGGATTACGATCAATCGGGCATCGTCGTCACCGTCGGCCATGAGCGCGATCACTGTGGCCGCGCCGAGGAACATTTTCTGCCCGCAGGCCCGTTTGCGATCCTGCCGCTGACCGGAAAACGCTCGTCGCTGGTGTGGACCGAGAACCGCGCCGAGGCCGCGCGGATCACTGCGCTCGAGCGACGACGAATTTCACGCCGAACTCGAAAAGCGGTTCGGGCTGCATCTCGGCGAGATCAAGGCGCTCGACAAGCCGCGCGCGTTTCCGCTCGGCTATTTCGTCGCGCGGTCGTTCATCGCCGAGCGGCTGGCGCTGGTCGGCGACGCCGCGCATGTGATTCACCCGATCGCGGGGCAGGGGCTCAACATGGGCCTGAAGGACGTCGCGGCATTGGCGGAAGTCGTGGTCGACGCGGCGCGGCTCGGCATGGATCTGGGCGCGGCCGACGTGCTCGAGCGCTACCAGCGCTGGCGGCGCTTCGACACCATGGCGATGGGGCTTGCCACCAACTCGCTGAATTTCCTGTTCTCGAACGAATCGACGTTGCTGCGCACGGTGCGCGATATCGGGCTCGGCCTCGTCGATCGCGCGCCGCCGCTGAAAAGCCTGTTCATCCGCCAGGCCGCGGGATTGTCGGGCGAAGTGCCGCGGCTGTTGAAGGGCGAGGCGCTGTAGAGGGTGTATGGCGTTAGCCGTCATTGCGAGCGAAGCGAAGCAATCCATCCTGCCTCGCGAAGAAAGACTGGATTGCTTCGCTTCGCTCGCAATGACGAGGAGAGACCAGCGCTCGCTCCTAATCGATCTTCCTCGCCTCTTCCGGCAGCATGATCGGGATGCCGTCGCGGATCGGATAGGCGAGTTTGGCGGAGCGCGAGATCAGCTCCTGCCGCCCGGAATCGAATTCCAGCGGACCCTTGGTCACCGGGCAGACCAGGATTTCCAGCAGTTTTGGATCGACGGTGCTGTCGAGGCGTTCGGGCGAGGCATTCATGGAGGTCTCCGGCTCTTGCAATTTGACGCGTCTTCTTCACGCGAACCGGCATCCACTTCGCTTGAAAACGCTATGTGCCGCCGTCCATTAGCATACCTGAAGGCGTCATGTCATGACGCGGCAATTCGCAGCAGTTCGTCCAATACGGTCTGTTGCCGCGCCTTCGGCAACGGTTGATCCGACAGCGCAAAACCCAGAAATGCCCAATAGAGAATTTGGGCACGGGCGCGGGCGACGTCCGCGGTCAGGCCGGATTGGGTCAGCAGGCTTTCGACATAGCCCAGCCGGCGGCGGTCGATCGCCTGCACCGCGCCGCGAGCCGTGGCATCGACGCTGGCCCAGGTGCGAACGGCGTTTTCCAGCGTCAGCGTCTCGCCGAACACCCGGCGCAGCAGCAGCGCCAGCGGGTCATCGTCCTTCGAGGCTGCCTCGACATTGGCGATGATCTGCTCGGCGGCGATCTCGCGCCAATGGTTGAGGATCGCGGCGTGGAACGCGGCAATATCGGCGAAATGCCAGTAGAAGCTGCCGCGCGACACCCCAATGGCCTTCGCCAGCGGTTCCGCCTTCAGCGCCGTGAAACCGCTGTCGGCGAGGGTCTTCAGGCCCTGGTCGAGCCAGTCCTTTGCCGAGAGTTGATCGCTCATGTTCCGCTCCTGCGACAACGAACCATACACCAGTGTATTGACAGGTGTCACGCACGAGGTGCATAACCATACAGTACTGTATGGAGGCCGTTCGATGCGCGATCTCATCTTGCAATGCGCTGGAGTTGCCGGAATAGTTGTCGCCTTGATTCACGGCGCGCTCGGGGAGACCAAAGTGTTTGCGCGAGCGACGATCCAGCCGGAAAGCTTGCGGACCCTGATCCGGCTGGTCTGGCAGGCCGGCACGGTGGCGTGGATCGGGGGCGGGGTGCTGCTGATCGTCGCGCCCTCGCTGGGCTCGGAAAGCGCGCGGCACTGGATCGTCGCGACCATCGTTGCGGTCTACGGTTTTGCGGCCATCGCCAATGCCTGGTGGTCGCGCGGCCGTGGCTTCGGCTGGAAAGCGCTCAGCGCGGTCGTCGTGCTCGCGGTGGCCGGCTATTAGAGCGTTATCGATCTGGCGGGTGCGTAATCCGCCAGATCGTGCCGTTGCCGTCCTCGGACACCAGCAGCGCGCCGTCGCGGGCTGACGGCGACACCGACCGGCCGTCCCCAGACCTCGGAATCGTTGACGACAAAACCGGTGACGAAATCCTCGTATTCGCCGGTCGGCACGCCGTCCTTGAGGCGAATGCGGATGACCTTGTAGCCGGTGCGCTTCGACCGGTTCCACGAGCCATGCTCGGCGGCAAAGCCGTCGCCGCGATATTCGGCGGGGAAGGCATCGCCGTTGTAGAAGGTCAGCCCGAGCGAGGCGGAATGCGGCTGGATCAGTACATCGGGGACGGTGATCTTGCCCTTGAGGTCGGCGCGCGCGCCGGCATGCCGCGGGTCCTGGTTGTCGCCGATGTAAAACCACGGCCAGCCGTAGAACGCGCCTTCCTGCACCCGCGTCACGTAGTCCGGCACCAGATTGTCGCCGAGACCGTCACGCTCGTTGGTCGAGCAATAGAGATCGCCGGTCGAGGGATGAACGGCGAGGCCGACGCAATTGCGGATGCCGGTGGCAAAGAGGGCGCGGTTCTTCCCGTCGGGATCGAACGCCAGCACGTCGGCGCGGGCGGTCTCATCGCCCCAGCTCGCACCGAGCGGCATTTTCTGCGATCCATCGACGGCATTCCACCGGCGCCGGCATAGGTTCCCATGCGCTTCGCCGACATTGCTGTCGGAGCCGACCGAGACCAGCATCCGCTTGTCGTCCTTGCTGAAGACGATGTCCCGGGTCGAATGTCCTCCGACGCGGAAGGCTCGCGACCACGGTTTCGGGCTCGCCCGCGGCCTTGGTGTCACCCGGCGTATAGGGAAAGCGAACGACGCTGTCGGTGTTGGCGACGTAAACCCATTTCGGATTGTCGCCGCTCGGGAAAAAAGCAATACCGAACGGCTGGCTCAGCCCGTCGGCGAAGATCTCGTTGACGGCGGGCTTTGAGCCGCCAGCGGTCGCTCGCAGACACGCGAATGCGTCCTGCGCCGGGTCTCCGCGACGAAGATGTCGCCGTTCGGGGCGACCCGCATCTGCCGCGGTCCGCTCAGCCCTTCCGCGAACAGTTCGGTCTTGAAGCCCGGCGGGACCTGCGGCGTCGCTGCCGACGGCCGCGCCACCACGCGCGAAACATTGGCTGCCGAAGCCGTCGCACCGGGTTTCGGCAAATCGGCGGGGCGGATCAGCCTGACGACGCCGGGTCGGTCGGAGCGCCAGTCGCCGAACGCGGCATCGCCGGTCAGCGGCCCGGTTTGCGCCGCGGCGTGGCCTGACACGACGAGGAGTGCCGTGCTCGCACAAATCCACCGATGCATCGATTGCATGATTCCTCGTCTGTCGCCGACTTCTGCGAAGGCAGCCTAAACGAGAAATCAATCCGATGCTGTGTCGTTCCGGCGTGAAGACTTGATCCGACGCAATCGTGATCAGCCTGGCGCAATCACTGCAGCCCGGTATCGCCGCTGGTGCGCTTCTTGGCGAGATCCATCTCGGTCACCGCGATCAGGATCTCGGCGCGGGTTTTCAGGTCGGGCGCTTCCAGCATCGCCTGCTTTTCCGCCGGGCCATAGGGCGACATCATCGCCAGCGCGTTGACCAGCGCCTCGTTCGGCGCGCTCTCGATGCCTTCCCAGTCCACCTTCAGATTGTTGGCCTTGAGAAAATCGGTCAGCACCTCGAGCAGCGCGTCGCGGTCGACGGCCTCTTCGCCCTTGCGCGCGGTGAAATCGTCGACGATAGGAGAAGAAATCCACCTTGCATTGCCGGTAGGCGGTCAGGACGGTCATTTCCTCGACCACCTTGAAGCGCGAAACGCCGGTGAGTTCGAGGATGTAGCGGCCGTCGCCGGATTCGGCGAGCTGGGTGATGCGGCCGACGCAGCCGACCTTGAACAGCACCGGCTGTGCCTCGTCCTTGCTGTGCGAAATATCCGGCTGGATCATCCCGATCAGCCGGTGGCCGTCGCGCAAGCAGTCGTCGACCATCGCCAGATAGCGCGGCTCGAAAATATTGAGCGGCATCTGGCCGCGCGGCAGCAGCAGCGCGCCGGGCAGCGGAAACACCGGAATGATTTCGGGAAGCTCGCCGGGTCCGCGGTATTCGGCATTGATCGGCATCTGCGGTCCCGGTGCTATGTGCATGTGGTCGTTACGGATCGCTACGAAAACAGGATCGTCGACAGCCGCTTGCGTCCATCCACGGTCGCTTCGTCGGCGCCGCCCCACGCCTCGAAGAACTGCACCAGCTGCTTGCGCGCGCCGTCCTCGTTCCACTTGCGGTCGCGCCTGACGATTTCGAGCAACTGGTTGGTCGCTTCGGCGCGATTGCCCTGCGCGTTCAGCGCGGTCGCCAGATCGAATCGCGCCTGATGATCGAGCGGGTTTGCGGCGACTTTCTGTTCCAGCTCGGTCACCGGGACCAACCGCCTGCGCCTGTTCGGCGAGATCGATCGAGACCTGCACCGCCTTGACGGCGGCATCGTTGCGCTTGGATTCCGGCACCATGGCGATGGTCTGCTTGGCCTGCTCGATCGCGCCCGTCGTCACGTAGCATTTCGCCAGGCCCGCCAGCGCCGCGATATTGGTGGCATCGATCGACAGCACCTCGGCATAGATCTGCGCCGCGGCGGCGGCATCGCCTTCCGCCAGCACGGCCTCGGCCTCCCCGAGGATTTCGGCGATGTTCGGCTCGCCCGGCGCGGCCATGCCCTTGGTCAGCTTGTCGATGAAGGCGGTGACCTGGCTCTCCGGCACCGCGCCCATGAAACCGTCGGCGGGCTGGCCGTTGACGAAGGCGATCACGGCCGGGATCGACTGGATGCCCATCTGGCCGGGGATCTGCGGATGCTCGTCGATGTTCATCTTGACCAGCTTGACCTTGCCCTTGGCCGCGCGGACCGCCTTTTCGATGATCGGCGTCAGCTGACGGCAGGGACCGCACCAGGGCGCCCAGAAATCGATCAGCACCGGCTGGCGCTTCGATTCCTCGATGACGTCCTTCACGAAGGTCTGGGTGGTCGTCTCCTTGATCAGATCGGGTACTGCCTGCGGCGCCGGGCCGCCGCCCTGCTCAATGATCGTCACGGGTATCCTCGCCTGATGTCTCGGGAAGATGTCTGAAAGTGTGCCTTGAGATCGCGCCGCGTTCTAGCACGGCCGGGGCCCAAGTTCTCATCCGCTAAATGGCGGTTTGGCCGCAAAATTCAATCCGCAGCGGGGCTCCGCGAGGCCCCCGGACGCGGCGGCCATTGGACCGGCCGGCGCCGGGGCTCCCGACCGCGATTCGTCCCGCGATACGCGCAAGACGGGCCCGGGTTCCCGCCGCCAGACCGATAAACCGACGTTTAGGCGTCGTTTCGGACCGATTTTCGCCAATTTATTAAGGAAATCGGATTACTCCGATCGCTCCGGACCGCGTTCGCACTGTTGCATTCGCGGTCCGCATTTGGCATAGCTCTGCCGTTGCCGGCGAGCGATCGCCGACATCTCGGATGCGGGTGTAGCTCAGTGGTAGAGCACGACCTTGCCAAGGTCGGGGTCGAGGGTTCGAGCCCCTTCGCCCGCTCCAGATTTTCTTCATTGGCAAATTACCAGATCAACGACAGGCCGCCATTTGGCGGCCTTGTTGTTTTTGATGTCCCTGTCGGTTTTTGATCCACCGGTGTGATCCATCTCGCTTTTTAATTCCTGGTCGCGTGCAATGCTCTGATACCAAAGGTTGTATTTTTATACAGAGCTCGTCGGGGCGACGTCATGGGCCGAAAGATCATCCTTCTCTCCGACGGCACCGGCAATTCCGCGGCAAAAGTCTGGCGCACCAATGTCTGGCGCACGTTCGAGGCGCTGGATCTTTCCGGCAACGACCAGGTCGCGTTCTACGACGACGGCGTCGGCACCTCCTCGTTCAAGCCGATGGCGATCCTCGGCGGCGCGTTCGGTTTCGGGCTTGCGGCGCAACGTCATCGCGCTCTACAAATTCGCCTGCCGCAATTATCGCGACGCCGACGACGAACTGTTCGGCTTCGGCTTTTCAGCCGCGGCGCCTTCACGATCCGGATCGTGATGGGGCTGATCGACAGCCAGGGGCTCGTCAAGGCCGACAACGAGGCCGAACTGCACAGCCTCGCCAGCGCGGCCTATCGCGCCTATCGGCGGGATCGCTACCATAATCTGAAGTTCGAAGCGCCGTACCAGTGGATGCGCAACAAGTTCGGCCCGCATTATCCGCCGAAGGAGGTGCGCAAGAACATCAAGATCAGGTTCGTCGGGGTCTGGGATACGGTCGCCGCCTACGGCATGCCGGTCTACGAAATGACCACGGGCATTCATCAGTATCTCTGGCCGATCGAACTGCCGGACAACCATCTGTCGGCCAAAGCATCGAGCGCGCCTGCCAGGCGCTGGCGCTCGACGAGGAACGCACCACGTTCCATCCGCAGCTCTGGAACGAGACCACCGGCAAGCCGTCGACGGCAATGCCATGGCAGACCCGCGCCGATCCGGCGGGGCGCGCTTCATCAAGGACGAACGGCTCAGCCAGGTCTGGTTCTGCCGGCGTGCATACCAATGTCGGCGGCGGTTATCCCGACGATGCGCTGGCCTACATCCCGTTCGTCTGGATGATCACCGAGGCAAAACGCTGCGGGCTCAAGTTCAAGTCGGACTATGCCAACGATCCGCCCGATCCGGACGTGCTGATCGCCGATCCCGACACGTTCAAGAACGCGATTTCGAGGCGCGACAAGGACGGACGGCTCTACGATCCGCGCAAGGGTTTTGGCGGCTATTATCGCTACGGGCCGCGCAAGCTGGTGCCGCACTTCTATCGGGAGTCCAAAAAGCTCGAAGAGGACGAGGTCGACGTCGAGCGCGCCAAGATCCACGAGAGCGTGTTCAGCGCATCGAGAACCACGCGCATGCCTACGCGCCGGTCGGCCTTCCGCCCTATTACGATGTCGTCAGGAGCGCGACGGCGCGATCATCACGCCGGACGACCAGTATGGCTTCGAGACCACGCCGAAACGCGCCGCCGCAGCGCGCCGAGGCGCAGGAGCATGTCTGGAACGAGGTCTGGAAGCGCCGCATCCTCTATTTCGCAACCGTCGGCGCGACGCTCTGGCTGGTGATCTTTCCGCTGGTCAGCAGCGCGCAACGCGCCGACGAGTATTATTCCAGGCTGCGCTGGGTGTCCGATCTCGTTCGGTTCATCGGCGGCTTCCTGCCGAAATTCGCCTCGACCTGGATCGACGGCTACGCGCGCGCGCCGTTCTGGTTCGTCGTGATGGTGCTGCTGCTGACGGGCCTGATGGCCTGGTCTTCGACGGGTCGCCTCGCGCACTCGAAATCTCATGAGTTCGATCTGGCGGCGGACACCGGCTGCGCCCCGCGGGCCTTCCCGACAATTTCATCTATCGGCTGCGCAGCAACAGGATCTATATCGGCTTCCATGAAGGGCCTGAAGCACAGGTTTGCGCCGCTGTTTTTTGCCGTCCTGTTCGTCTATCTCGGGCTTTCGGTCGGCAGCCATATTTCCTTCGACATGTCTGGATGTCGCGGGACAGACCTGCATCGACCACGCCAAGGACCCCACCGTCCCGCAGGCGACCAAGCTGAAGGTCAACGAAGACCAGGGTCATCCCGTTCGACATGTCCCACCTCTGCACCGCGACCGGCATCGAGCTCGAGACCGATGGCGCGCGCTATTACATCAAGGTCGACGAACCACGCCGTGGGGTAACGCGAAATTTCCGATTCCGGTCGGCGGCTTTTCCACCAAGGAAAAGACGCGGCGAGCTGGTACAAGCGGATTTACCTGACGCTGTTCCTGCCGCTGCGGCGCGAACTGTTCGAGGACTGGTTCCGGATCGTGCTGCGGTACGGCCGCACCGGCGGCGAGGAAATCACCCTCGAACCCGATCCGACGGATCCCTTGATCCAGGACAACATCAAGCCGACGCGCGACGGCCAGCTCTACATCTTCGTCAACGACGCGGTGATCGGCATTCCCGGTCTGTATGGCGTGCTTTACAAAGACAACGAAGGCACTGCCGAGTTGACGATCAAACGAACGAAGTGACGCGGCCACCGGAACGCGGGTGAAGCGCGGTTTTCCATCCGTGCCGCGAGCGGGGGGCAACAATCGAGCCGCCGCCGATGCTGCCTGTCCCACCGAGTACGAATATCCGCATCGTCAGCTCTCTCTGTGGAAGCCCGCCCACCCCCGCAACGCGCTTTGCAGATGGCAAGCGTTCGCTTCAGGCGAATATTGCGCTGCACGCGCGTCGCCGCAAAAATGTCTCAAACAAAACCGGCGGCAAGGAAATTTTCTCTCAATTTGTTTTGGTCTGACAGAACCGCGCAACGTGCGCTTCTCTCCCGCAATGGATGTGCTACCATTTTATCGTCTGTTCCATCTCACCAGACCAAGTTCGTCTCTCGAACGTTCAAAAAATAACAGACGCAGCCAGCAGGCTGCATAGGGGAGTGACGCGATGAAATCGGCTTTCAATCGATCTATTCTTGCGCTCACGGCGATTCTCGTTGTCGCGGGGGCCAGCCAGGCCAACGCGCAGCAGAAGCCGCTGAAGAAGTACGAGTCCGGCACCAAGGAGTTCTGGACCCATCCGCCGGACGACTGGTTCCTCGGCGACGAGACCGAGGCCCAGAAGGGGCTCGCGCCGCCGTCCGGCCCGCCGACCGGCTCATCCGACGCCGAACTGGCGACCTTGATGAAGAAGATCAAGCTGCCCGCCGGCTTCAAGATCGAAGTCTATGCCTCGAACGTGCTGGCGGCGCGGCAGATGGCCTGGGGCGACAAGGGCACGCTGTTCGTCGGTTCCTTCGGCCTCGGCAACGTCTACGCGATCAAGGACAATGGCGGCAAGAAGGAGGTCAAGACCATCCTCAAGGGCCTGAACATGCCCACCGGTCTCGCCTTCCGCGACGGCGCGCTCTACGTCATCGCAGTCGACAAGCTGATCAAGTACGAGAATGCCGAGGCCAACCTCGACAATCTCGGCGACGGCAAGGTGGTGTATGACGACATGCCGTCCTACGCCGCGCATGGCTGGAAATACATCGCGGTCGACAAGGATGGCTGGTTCTACATTCCGTTCGGACCTCCCTTCAACGTCGGCATTCCGCCGACCAGCGTCTCGCAGATCCGCCGCGTCGATCCCAAGACCGGCAATGCCGAGATCTACGCGCTCGGCGTCCGCAACAGCGTCGGCGGCGACGTCGATCCGCGCACCGGCAAATACTGGTTCACCGAAAACGCCCGCGACTGGATCAGCGACGATCTGCCCAGCGACAAGCTGAACATGATCAACAAGATCGGTGAGCATTTCGGCTATCCCTATTGCCACCAGGGCGATTTGCCGGATCCGAAATTCGCGATGGGTCACAAGTGTTCGGAATTCACACCGCCGGTGCTCAATCTCGGTGCCCATGTGGCCCCGCTCGGCATGAAGTTCTATACCGGCAGTCAATTCCCGGCCGAGTACAAGAACTCGATCCTGATCGCCGAACACGGCTCGTGGAATCGGCATAAGTACCAGGGCGCGAACATCACGCGCGTCACCGTCGGTCCGGATGGCAAGAACGCCAAGAAGGAAGTCTTTGCATCCGGCTTCCTCGAAGGCGACCAGGGCTATCTCGGCCGTCCCGCCGACATCATCCAGGACAAGGACGGTTCGATCCTCGTCGCCGACGACTGGGCCGGTGCGATCTACCGCATCAGCTACAGCAAGAAGTAAGACTTAAATAATGAGGGGCTGCGGATGCTCGGGAACGAGTGACCGCAGCCCCTGTTATTTGGCGTAGCGCAAAGAGGAACGGAAATGCGAATTGCATTGATCGGCACGGCATTGATGGCCTTCATCTCGCTTGCCCATGCCGCCGATATCGCGGCCGGCAAGGAGAAGGCCGAACTGTGCGTCGGCTGTCACGGTGACAACGGCATTTCGCAGACCGAGAACATTCCCTCGCTGGCGGGCCAGCTCGACCAGTTCATCCAGTGGCAGCTGGTGTTCTTCCGCGCCGGCACCCGCAAGAACGAGCAGATGCAGCCGGTCGTCGAGCAGCTCAACAATGACGATATCCGCAACCTCGGCGCTTATTTCGCGCAGCTCACGCCGCCGAAGGCGTCGAAGCCCGACGACAATCCTGATCTGTCGAAGAAGGGCGCGCAGGCGGCCGCCGGCCGGCGTTGCGCCTCATGCCACACCGATACGTTCGCCGGCACCAAGGCGGTCGCCCGCATCGCCGGCCAGCGCGAGGAATATCTCGTCAAGGCGCTGCACGACTACAAGTCGGGCGTGCGCGCCGGCGGCGGCCAGGCCGCGATGGCCGATGTCGCCTATCCCCTCAGCGAAGAAGAGATCGAGGCGCTCGCGCATTATCTGGCGTATTTGTGATTGTCGTCCCTGCGAACGCAGGGACCCATACGCCGCGGCAGTTGTTGTACTGATGGTCTCAGCCACCGCCGATCATCGATAGATCACGCGGTATGGGTCCCGGATCGCGCTTCGCTTGTCCGGGACGACAGAGAGGGAATCCTACCCTCGCTGCTTCTCATACGCCTTGAGATGCGTGTAGGCCGTGCGCAGCTTCGCCAGCGGCACCTTTGCGGCATCGCCACGTGCGACGAGATCGCCGATCACGTGGTCGGCTTCGACCGCCGCGCCCGCCTTGATGTCGCGGAACATCGACGCGGTCATTTGGGAGCCTTCGGCGGTCAGCAAACCTCGGGTGCGTTCGAAGAACGGTCCGGCCGGGGCGTGGCCGGCAGCTTTCGCGATCGCGCTGGTCTCATCCAGCATGCCGAGCATGAAATCCCTGCCGCCTGGTGCGGCCAGGATATTGCCCACTGACGTCCGCATCAGGCAGGTCGCCGCTGCCAGCGTGGAGAGAAAAACCCATTTCTCCCACATCTCCTGCACGATGTTCTCGCTGGCGACGGCGCCGGTGATGCCATTGGTCATGATTTTCGCGATGGCGCGAACGCGATCCGACATCTTGCCGTCGCGTTCACCGAAATTGAGCGACTGCATCGGCTGCAGCTGCACCACTTCGCGCTGCTCGTTGAGGGTCGCGGCGATCGCACAGAGCCCGCCGAGTACCCGCTCGCGGCCGAATTTCGCGTCGAGAATGTCGAGATGCAGCATGCCGTTGAGCATCGGAATGATCGACGTCTGCGGCCCGACCGCCGGCGCGAACGACTTGATCGCGTCGTCGAGGTCGAAGGCCTTGCAGCTCAGCAGGATGACGTCGAATTTTTCGCTGAGCTTATCCGCTTGCACGGTCGGCGGATTTTTCAGCGTGACGTCGCCGTTCGGGCTCTTGATGACGAGGCCGGCGCTGGAGAGCTCGGAGGCGCGTTTCGGCCGGACCAGAAATGTGACGTCGTTGCCTGCCTGAAGCAGCCTGCCGCCAAAGTATCCGCCGATAGCGCCGGCGCCGACCACGAGAACGCGCATGGACTAGGTTCCTATTTGTTGTTGTTCTTAGGGGGCGAATAGCGAATAGCGAGTAGCGAATGGGGGAAAGTCCACTTGCTATTCGCCACTCACCATTCGCCCTTCTACCACTTCTCGCCGAACGGGCGAATCTCCAGCTCAAAGGTCCAGGCGCTGCGCGGTTGCTGGTAGAGCTGCCAGTAGGATGCGGCGACCGAGGCCGGCGGCATCAGCAGATCCGGATTGTCGAGCGCCTCCTTGCCCCAGAGTTTTTCGCGGCGCTCGCGTACCCAGGCGGTGTCGACGCCGGAATCGATGATCAGATGCGCGACGTGGATGTTCTTCGGCCCGAGTTCGCGCGCCATCGATTGCGCGACCGCGCGAAGTCCGAATTTGGCGCTGGCAAAGGCGGCAAAGCCGCTGCCGCCGCGCAAGGACGCGGTCGCGCCGGTGAAGAAGATATTGCCCTTGCCGCGCGGGACCATCAGCCGCGCCGATTCACGCCCCGCCAGGAAGCCGGCCCAGCAGGCCATCTCCCAGACCTTTCGGAATACGCGGTCGGTGGTTTCCAGAATCGGGAAGTTGACGTTGGCGCCGACATTGAAGATGCAGACTTCAAGCGGCGCATGCTTGTCGGCGTCGTTGAGGAAGGCTGCGACCTCGTCCTCCTTCCGCGCATCGAGCGTGCGCGCCACGATCGAGCCGCCCGCCGCCTCGATCTCCTTGACCAGCGGTTCCAGCTTGGCGCCGTCGCGCCGGCCGGCGAATACGGTAAAGCCTTCGGCCGCGAATTTCTTGGCGATCTCGCCGCCGATGTAATCGCCGGCGCCGATGACGGCGACGGTTGCGTTTCGTTTTTCCATTTTGCTCTCCAATCCTCATCCTGAGGAGCGGCGTCCTCGCCGCGTCTCGAAGGATGAAGCCAAAAAGACGGCCTGCATGGTTCGAGACGCCGCGCGAAATGCGCGGCTCCTCACCATGAGGGTTATAGACTTACTTCCCCGAAACCATTTCCTCGACTTCGCGCAACTGCTCCTTGCCGAAGAACATCTCCTTGCCGACAAAGAACGTCGGCGAGCCGAACGCGCCGCGCTCGACCGCGGCCTGCGTGTTCTCGATCAGCTTGGCCTTTACCTCGGGTTCCTGCGAGCGGGCGAGCAGCTTTGCCGCGTCGAGGCCGGAGGAGGTGAGCGCTTTTGCTGCGATTTCCGGATCGTCCATCTTCTTCGGTTCGACCCACATGTGATGGAACGCGGCCTCGACATACTTCTCGAACACGCCCTCGAGCTGCGCGGCGACCGCGGCTCGCATCAGGTTCAGCGTGTTGACCGGAAAGAATGGATTCAGGTGTAGGGCTTGACGCCGAAGCGCTTGACGAAGCGTTCGGTCTCCAGCGCGTGAAACTCACGCTTGTTCTTGATGCCGGCCAGCGTTTCGGCCGGCGATTTGTTGTTGGTGGCCTTGAAGATGCCGCCGAGCAGCACCGGAACATATTCGAATTTCACGTTCGCGCGCTTTTCGATCGCCGGGATCGCCTCGTGGCTGAGGAAGGCGTTAGGGCTGCCGAAGTCGAACAGGAATTGCGGATTTGAGCTCACGGCGGTCTCCCGAACAGTTCTTATATGATCTCTATCATTCCAAGCAGCCTAGCGGCTGGCTTCGGTCGGATCAACCAGAGCTCGCTTCAGATTTGCGGCTGGAATGCCCACTCTGCCAATTTTGCGGTGTGGTCGCGGATATCCGCGGGCCATTCGGCGATCAATTTTTCGAAACGGCTGCGAATCAGCCGGCGAACAACGCGCGGATCGCCTCCTCGTAATGCGGCCGGTTGCCGGACATCGACGGACATGAAACGATAGGCCGCTTCCTGCGCGAGGCGGATACGGTCTCCATCCTCATTCAGGCGCCGGGCCTCGTCGACCAGCTTGCGGAGCGCAACCGAGGCGCCGCCTTTTTGCTGCGCCAGCCAGTCCCAATGCCGCGGCAGCAGCGTGATTTCGCGCGCCACTACGCCGAGTTTCGGCCGGCCCGGGACCGCGCGGGGCAATGACGGCGGCCTCTTCGTCCGCTGGCGGAATCTCGGCCGGCGGCAGTCGCGCCAGAACATCGTCGACCGAGCCGCGAAAATCGATCTCGACCGGTGCGCTGGTTTTGACGTCGAAAATCAGGATCGTTGCGTCCTGGCGCCGGTCGAGCGCCTCCCGCGCGGCGCGGGCGACCTCGCGGCGACTGCCCGACCCGATGCGGCGGTCTCCTTCGAAGGCGATGTAGGCGGTTTCGGCGGGATTCATGGGCAAACCTCAGTTTCGGAAGATGATATTACCCGGGTAAATTGAGTTTGTCAAAAGACCCGGGTAATACACGCGAAGGCGTGTCTCGACTTTCGCGCGTGCCGCTGGCACGAACGCGCCATCAAACCGGGGGACGACCATGCTGACGGTGCATCATCTCAACAATTCCCGCTCGCAGCGCGTGCTGTGGCTGCTCGAAGAGCTCGGCGTGCCCTACGAGATCGTCCGCTATCAGCGCCAGCCGGACATGCGCGCGCCGAAGGAATTGCGCGCCATTCATCCGCTCGGCAAGTCGCCCGTCATCACCGACAACGGCAACACCATCGCGGAGTCCGGCGCGATCTGCGAGTACCTCATCGGCACCTATGGCAACGGCAACTTGATCCCGCCGGCGAATACGCCGGAGCGGCTGCGCTACACCTATTGGCTGCACTACGCGGAAGGCTCCGCGATGTCGCCGCTGCTGTTGAAACTGTTGTTCACGCTGATGCCGAAGCGCGCGCCGGCCTTGCTGCGACCGCTGGTGCGCAAGGTTTCCAACCAGGCGCTGACGACGCTGGTCAATCCGCAGCTCAAGCAGCACATGGATTACTGGGAAGGCGAGCTCGCGAAGAGCGAATGGTTCGCCGGCAACGATTTTACCGGCGCCGACATCCAGATGAGTTTTCCGCTGGAAGCGGCCGCCGCGCGTGGCGGGCTGGAGCAGGGCCATCCCAAGGCGATGGCGTTCCTCGAACGCATTCACGCCCGGCCGGCCTATGCCCGCGCGCTGGAAAAGGGCGGGCCGTACGTGATCGGGCGGTGAGTCTCATCTCGTCATTGCGAGGAGCGGTAGCGAGCGCGGCGAATCCCGCGTATCACTTCTAGCGAATTTGCTGGATCTGCTTCGCTTCGCTCGCATCCCGGCAAGCGTCGCAACGACGGCGTCTAAGGCTGCACCGCCGCGATCACTTCCTTCACCAGCCGTCCGAGCCCCCCGATATCGCCGGTCGGGTCGACGCTGTCGCCGAGACGCACAACGACGAGATGTTGCGACGGGATGATCACGATGCGCTGGCCGAGATCGCCGGATGCAAAGAACGCATCGCGGGGAATGCCGAGCCGCACGCGTCCCTTGGCATTCGGGTGTTCGCTGCGATTGGTCCAGAAACCGGCGCCGTAGTCGGTGTCGAGCGTCGCCGCGGCGGAAAAATCCACCCAGTCCTCGTGCAGGATGCGCTTGCCGCCGATGACGCCGTCATCGAGGTAGAGCAGTCCAAATCGCGCCCAGTCCCGCGCGCTCGCCAGCATGTAGGTCGATCCCTGCAGCGTGCCTGAAGCGTCGAACTCGAGCGTGACGTCGCGCATGCCGAGCGGATTGAACAATTCGCGCCACGCCAATGCCAGCGTCTGCTCCGGCCCGCCGGCGGCATCGCGCACGATCCGCGCCAACAGTTGCGTCGTCGGGCTGGAGTAGGCCCAGCGCGTGCCCGGCGGCGCGACGACCGCGGCGTTGACCGCGAAGCCGGCCATGTCGTTGTGCAGATAGATCATCTGGCTGGCGGGATCGAAACCGCTGTTGGTTTCGTCGAGCGCCAGGCCGGTGGTCATGCGCAGGAGATGCTCGACCTCGATCTCGCGCCTGAGATCGCCGCGCCATTCCGGGATCGGCGCCGGCATCGACGGCGTGACCAGGCCCTGTTGGGTCAGGATCCCGATCAGCGCGTTGATCACCGACTTGGTCATGGAAAAGCCGAGCAGCGGCGTATCGACGCCGATGCCGGCGGCATAGCGCTCGGCAATCACCTTGCCGTCATGCACCACGACCACCGCCTTGGTCCGCCGGAACGGCGGCTCGGCCGGTTCCTCGAAGGCATGATCGAGCGCGGCCTTTAGTGCGGGATCGGATGGCTGCACGACATCTCGGGCCGGCGATCTCGCCGAGCAGCGGCGGCGCTTTCGGCACTCTCAGCGCTTCGATATCGCTCTTGGGAATATAGGGGTCTCGGTGCCGTGCAGCAGCACGCAACCGAAGCCGTCATGAAAGACGGCGCGGCTGCCGAGCAGTCCCGCCGCCGATGCATCGACCGTTTTGGCGGCAACGATCGACCTGCATACGAAGCACCAGGCGCAAGCGGCGCAGTCCGTCGCGCGCGGTGGTTTCTGAAAACACGGTTTGCGGATCGAGCCCGGAGACGAAGGTCTTGGAGCAGACGTTGTGCGCGACCACGCCGGTGGCGACGCGGATGGCGCGATCGGGGCGATAGATGACAATGGTCGCGGCCAGCGCGCTCAGTGCCAATCCGACGGCGATCCATTTCCGCCAACCCACGCGCCTCTCCCTAGCCCTGCCCCGCGATGGGGGAGGGAACGATGGAGCAAGGTTTGCGCGCAGTCTTCATCAGACGATCATTCACGCATCGGCATGCAGCACCCGGCCGCGGGTTTCCGGCAAGCGTGAAGGCGGCAATGAAGAACACGCCGTAAGCCGCGACCGCGAAGATCGCGATCGCATTGGCCAGCGACGTCGAGGTCGAGAGCCATCCGACCAGGAACGGAAACAGCGCGCCGATGCCGCGGCCGAAATTGTAGCAAAAGCCCTGGCCGGAACCGCGCAGCCGCGTCGGAAACAGTTCGGTGAGGAACGCGCCGACGCCGGAGAAGTAGCCCGAGGCGAAGAAGCCGAGCGGGAAGCCCAGCAGCCACAACACTTCGTTGGTCAATTGCAGCTGCGTGTAGAGGATGACGATGGCGATGGCGCCGAGCGAGAAGGTCAGGAACAGGTTGCGCCGTCCGATGCGGTCGGCGAGCCAGGCGCCGACGAGATAGCCGGCGAACGAACCGATGATCAGCGCCGAGAGGTAGCCGGTCGAACTGACCACGGAGAGCTTGCGCTCGACGGTGAGAAAACGCGGCACCCAGAAGGTGATGGCGTAGTAGCCGCCCTGACATCCCGTGACCATCAACGATGCCAGGATGGTGGTCCTGAGCGTGGCGCCGGAGAAAATCTCCCACAATGCCGGCCGGTCACCCGAAGCGGCCTGTTGCACGCGCGTCGCCGCGGCGATTTCCGGCTCGGTGACGTAGCGCCGCAGATAGAACACCAGCAGCGCCGGCAGCGCGCCGATCGCGAACATCCAGCGCCAGGCCAGTTCCGGCGGCAGATACGAAAACAGGATCGCCTGCGACAGCACCGCAAGGCCCCAGCCGACGGCCCAGCCCGATTGCACCGAGCCGACCGCGCGGCCGCGATATTGCGGGCGGATCGCCTCGCCCATCAGCACCGCGCCCGCGGCCCATTCGCCGCCGAAACCGAGGCCGAGCAGCGCGCGGGCGATGATCAGCTGATCGAAATTCTGCACGAAGGCGCAGACCAGCGAGAAGAACGAGAACCACAGGATGGTGAGTTGCAGCGTTTTGACACGGCCGATGCGATCGGCGAGATAGCCGCCGAGCCAGCCGCCGACCGCGGAGGCCAGCAGTGTCACCGTGCCCGCCAGTCCGGCGCTGCCGGGATCGACCTTCCACATCGCGATGATGGTGCCGATCACCAGCGGATAGATCATGAAGTCCATGCCGTCGAGCGCCCAGCCGGCCGCGCAGGCCCAGAACGTGCGCCGCTCCGGCTGATTCATGTCGCGATAAAAGGCGAGAAGGCTGGTGTCCTCGATGTCAGCGACTTCGATCGCGCCCGCTGGTTCGGTCGTGCTCATGCGGATCCCCCCGGAAATTCTTGCACTGGCCTTTAGCGTCACCTCCCACGCCGGCCAGCGGACGTGAGGCGCGGCACCTTACGCCGATGATGCCGCCGGGCAAATCCTGCTTCGGATTCTTGTTTTGACGTTTTCCTGACGCGAACCGGTGCCCATCCCGGATCAAGTCCAGGACAGGCTTTCGCCGGAAAACGCTTATTGTCCCGCCGCTTCCGTTCCGCGGGTGCGCGGATCGGGCGCGCCGAGCAGGCCGTTCGGCGTCACCGCGATCGAATTGGCCGAAGTCTGGCCGAGCGGCTCGATCACCTCATGGCCTTTCGCCTTCAGCTCGTCCAGGACCGCTGCGGGGAAGCCGCGTTCGACCAGAACCCGGTCCGGCATCCATTGATGGTGCACGCGTGGCGCCGCGACGGCGGCTGCGACATCCATCCTGTAGTCGATGACGTCGACGACGATCTGCAGCACGGCCGAGATGATGCGGCTGCCGCCCGGCGTTCCCGTGACCAGCACCGGCTTGCCGTCCTTCAGCACGATGGTCGGCGACATCGAGGATAGCGGCCGCTTGCCGGGGCCGGGCAGATTGGCCTCATAGCCGACGAGGCCAAACGCGTTCGACGCGCCGGGCGCGGCGGTGAAATCGTCGAGCTCGTTGTTGAGCAGCACGCCGGTGCCCTCGGCGACCAGGCCGACGCCATAGGGAAAATTCAGCGTGTAGGTGTTGCTGACGGCGTTGCCGTGGCTGTCGACGACCGAATAATGCGTGGTGTTGCTGCCTTCGCGCGGCGATGTCGCCAGCACCGCGTCGGCCGGCGTTGCGCGCGCGAGGTCGATGCCGGCGCGCTGTTTGGCAGCATACTCCTTCGAGAGCAGTATGTTCGTCGGCGCGTTGACGAAAGCGGGGTCGCCGAGAAAGCGGGCGCGGTCGGCGTAGGCGCGCTTCATCGCTTCGACCAGCAGATGCAGCGAAGTCCGCGGAGCCCTGCTTGAGGTCCGCGAGCTGAAACCCTTCGAGGATGTTCAGCGTCTCCAGCAACACGGTACCGCCGGAGGAGGGCAGCGGCATCGACACGATGTCGTAGCCACGGTAGGTGCCGCGCACGGGACTGCGGATCACGGCCTGATAGGATTTCAGGTCGTCCGGCGTCATGATGCCGCCGGCATTGCTGACGGCCTTCGCCAGTCTTTCCGCAACCGCCCCTTCATAGAACGCGCGCGCGCCGTGTTCGGCGATCGTCGACAGCGTCACCGCAAGGTCGGTCTGGATCAGCCGGTCGCCATCATGCAGCGGCGTGCCATCGATACGGGAGAAGGTCTTGGCGGAATTCGGCCAGCGCGCCATCCGGCGATACATGTCCGGCAAGGTGTCGGCGATGTCATCGGTGACGACAAAACCGTCACGGGCGAGCTCGATGGAAGGTTTGAGGATTTGCGCCAGCGTGAAATGGCCGGAGCCGTATTTTTCCAGCGCCAGTGCAAGTCCCGCAACCGTGCCGGGCACGCCGATACCGAACGCGGAGTTGCGCGATTTATCGGCGTCGGGCTTGCCGTCCGGACCCAGAAAGATGTCGCGCGTCGTCGCTTCCGGCGCGGTCTCGCGATAATCGATGGCAACGTCTTCGTTGCGTTCGGCGGAGTGGATCACCATAAAACCGCCGCCGCCGATATTTCCGGCGCGCGGATAGGTCACGGCCATCGCAAAGCCGGTCGCGACCGCCGCATCGACCGCGTTGCCGCCCTGTCTCAGGATGTCGGCGCCGATTTGCGCCGCGATTTTTTCCTGCGCGACCACCATGCCGTGTTCGGCGGGAATGGCATGAACGGAAGCAAGGTCCGGCGGCGAATAGGCGCGGCGCTCCTGTGCGACGACAGGTCCGCAGAAAACAAACGCCAGAGAGACCGTGGAAACTACCTTGCGCCAGCCGGTTGAAAAGACCGCCATCAAAAATCCGCCGCAGTTGGAGCCCGTGTGACGCCTGGTAACAGCGCTGGCGCCGCTGACGCATGCTATATGGGTTCGCATTGTCAGGGCAAAACGCCTTGGCGTGACCGATTCTTTATTTTGACGCGTTTTCTTCACGCGAACCGGGTCCACTTCGCTTGAAAACGCTCTGTTCAAGGAATTTTGCAAGATGGCCGTGATCGCTTCCGAGGCCATTGGCGGCGAAATTCCGCAACATTATCCGCGCCGCGCCGCGGTCATCAGCTGGATTTTCTTCGATTGGGCCGCGCAGCCTTATTTCACGCTGATCACGACCTTCGTGTTCGCGCCGTATTTCGCCAGCTTCGTGGCGCCGGATCCGGCGAGCGGACAGGCGCTGTGGGGCTTTGCCACCGCGGCCGCCGGTTTGATGATCGCGCTGATGTCGCCGGTGCTGGGTGCGATCGCCGACGCCAGCGGCCGCCGCAAGCCGTGGATCGCGGGCTTTGGCGCGCTGCTGGTGATCGGCTCCAGCCTGATGTGGATCGGCAAGCCCGGCGATCCCGGCATCATTCCGCCGCTGCTGCTGGCTTACGCCATCGCCAGCGTCGGCGTCGAATTCGCCACCGTCTTCAACAATGCGATGATGCCGACGCTGGTGCCGCCGGACAAGATCGGGCGGCTCTCCGGCACCGGCTGGGCCACCGGCTATATCGGCGGCATTCTCAGCCTCATCCTGGTGCTCGGCTTTCTCGCCGCCAATCCCGACACCGGGCGCACGCTGTTCGGCTTCGCGCCGCTGTTCGGCCTCGACCCGGTGACGCATCAGGGTGACCGCATCACCGGTCCCTTGACCGGCATCTGGTTCGTCATCTTCGTGCTGCCGATGTTCTTGCTGACGCCGGACTATCCGGCGCGCGAACCGTTGCGCGCGGCGCTGCGCGAAGGATTGACGGGCTGCAAGCGAACGCTCGGCGAACTGCCGAAGCAGAAAGCGATGGCGACCTTCCTGCTCGCCAACATGATCTATACCGACGGCCTGGTATCGCTGTTCGCGTTCGGCGGCATCTACGCCGCCGGCACGTTCGGCTGGCACACCATCCAGATCGGTACCTTCGGCATCATCCTCGCCATCGCCGGCACCTTTGGGGCGTGGCTCGGTGGCAGGCTCGACGATCGTCTGGGACCGAAGCGCGTGATCACGGGCAGCATGCTGGTCCTGTTGTTCGCGATCGTCGCGATCCTGCTGGTCGACAAGGATTCGATCTTCTTCGTGAAGGTCGCGGCGCCGGCGCCGGGCGCACCCATGTTTTCCGGAGCGGCCGAGCGCGCCTATCTCGTGCTCGGCTGTTTGATCGGCGCGGCCGGGGGTCCGTTGCAGGCGGCGTCGCGCACGTTGTTGATCCGGCTGGCGCCGAAAGATCGCATCGCGCAATATTTCGGACTGTTCGCGTTGACCGGAAAAGTCACCTCATTCATCGGGCCGCTGCTGATCGGTGCGATCACGGCGTTCACCGCCAGCCAGAAGGCAGGCATGGCGACGCTGGTGGTGTTTTTTGTGGTCGGCTTGGCGCTGCTGGTGCGGGTGCGCGCACCCGTCGTCCCCGCGAACGCGGGGACCCATACCGCGTGATCTATCTTGGTCACGCGGCTACCAGTTGTCCTGTCACCAACAACGGCCGGTGGCTATGGGTCCCTGCGTTCGCAGGGACGACAAGCTGCTAATGCCTGAAGTGCCGCACGCCGGTGAACACCATGGCGATCCCGTGCTCGTCGGCGGCCTTGATCACTTCGTCGTCACGCATCGAGCCGCCGGGCTGGATCACCGCGGTCGCGCCGGCCTCGATGCAGGCCAGCATGCCGTCGGCGAACGGGAAGAACGCGTCGGACGCGACCACCGAGCCCTTGGTCAACGGCTCCGCGAGCTTCAGTTCCGCCGCGGCATCCAGCGCCTTGCGCGCGGCGATGCGGGCGGAATCGACCCGGCTCATCTGGCCGGCGCCGATGCCGACGGTGGCGAGATCCTTGGCATAGATGATCGTGTTCGACTTGACGTGCTTGGCGACGCGGAACGCGAATTTGAGATCGCGCATTTCGGCATCGGTCGGCGCACGCCTGGTCGCTACCTTCAAGGTCATGTCCTCGACCACGGCATTGTCGCGGCTCTGCACCAGCAGACCACCGGCCACCGTCTTGGCAGTGAGGCCGACCGTGCGCGGATCGGGCAGGCTGCCCGCCAGCAGCAGGCGCAGATTCCGCCGGCCGCCGATGATTGCGATCGCTTCTTCAGTGGCTTCGGGCGCGATGATCACTTCCGTGAAGATGCCGATGATGGCGCGCGCGGTGTCGGCATCGAGCGTGCGGTTCAACGCGATGATGCCGCCATAGGCCGAGGTCGAATCGCAGGCCAGCGCTTTTTGATAGGCCTCGACGAGATCCTTGCCCTCGGCGACGCCGCAGGGGTTGGCGTGCTTGACGATGACGCAGGCCGCGGTGCGCGCCGGATCGAATTCGGCGATGCACTCATAGGCGGCGTCGGTGTCGTTGATGTTGTTGTAGGACAGTTCCTTGCCCTGCAACTGCCGCGCGGTGGCGACGCCGGGGCGCTTGTTCGGCGTCGCGTAGAAGGCCGCGGTCTGATGCGGGTTCTCGCCATAGCGCAGCGACTGGATCAAGCCGGCCGCCGAAGGCGCGATAATCAGGCGCGTCGTTCTTGAGCTGAACCGCGAACCAGTTCGAGATTGCGGCGTCATAGGCGGCGGTACGCGCATAGGCTTTTGCGGCGAGGCGGCGGCGCAATCCCAAGGTGGTCGCGCCCTTGTTGGCAGCGAGTTCGTCGAGCACCGCCTGGTAGTCGGAAGCTTCCACCACGACGGCGACGTCGTCGTGGTTCTTCGCGGCGGCGCGGATCATCGCCGGGCCGCCGATGTCGATGTTCTCGATGCAATCCTCGTAGCCGGCGCCTTTGTCGACGGTGGCTTCGAACGGATAGAGATTGACCACCAGGAGATCGATCGGCGCAATGCCGTGCGCCTTCATCGCCTCAGTATGTTCCTTGTTGTCGCGGATCGCGAGCAGCCCGCCATGCACCTTCGGGTGCAGGGTCTTGACCCTTCCGTCCATCATTTCCGGGAATCCCGTGAGGTCGGAAACGTCCGAGACCTTCAGCCCTGCTGCGGCAATCGCCTTCGCGGTGCCGCCGGTGGAGACGAGGTCGATGCCGTGGCCGGCCAGCGCCTTGGCGAATTCAATCAGGCCGGTCTTGTCGGAAACGGACAACAGAGCGCGGGTGACGCGTCGCGGATGGTCGGTCATGGGCAAGGTCCTTTGTTAGGGGATTCTTATGCCCAGGCGCGCGGCGGATGCTCTTGCGCTTCCCGATGGTGCTCCATCCAAAGTCGCCAGTCGCGCAAGAGCCCGGGAGATAGCAGCTTTTGGCTGGCTTCTCAACGGCAAGGACGACCTATTCGTCCAGGAGATGCGGGCGTCCGGAAGTGTGTGTCGAAACTTACAATGGCAATTCCGGCTCTCGCCGGGCGTTACGCCGGGTCGTCGTACCCGAGGCTGACGTCGCCGAGCGCACGAAACTCCAGCGGATCGAGGGGGCTGAGCGCGAATCCTGCCGGATCACGATCTGGGCGGTGCGCCGGGGGCCGTCATTGCCGGCCAGAAACACGCTGTCCTCGAGGTCGACCTTGTCGTCGAGCGCCTCGAAGGTCCAGACGTCGCGGTTCGGCAATACCAGCATGACGCCGCGGGCATCGCTGAGGCGGCTCGCCTTGACCGCGGGATGCAGGTGAAAGCGCAGCGCAAAGTCGGTCTCGTTGCCCTTGATTCGCGTCCCCGGCGCCGGCGACAGGGTGTCCTCGCCGTCCAGTCTGGCGCCGTCCTGCGCGATCATCAGCACGCGGCGGTGCACGACGCCGAACCGGGCGAGATAGCCGTCATGCGATGTGTGCAGGAGATCGCCGCTCGCCACCGCCTCGCGGTAGCTCTCGACATTCGAAGGCCCGCTGATAACAGGCGCGCCCTGCAACAGGCGCTTCATCGCTGTAAGCTCGACGAACTGGCACGAAGAAGTTTCGTGAAAGGTGATGGTCGAATGCGCCGCGGTCGAGCGTGCAAAGGCGCGCCAGTTGTCGCGGCCGGTGGAGGGCATGCCGCAATTGACGACGATGCGGCTCGGCCCGGAGGACAGTTCGAACGACAGACAGCCGGCGTGCGCGTCCTGGCTGACATTCGGCGGCGGTGGCGGGCCGGTGTCCATGATGACGGTGGTCGTTCCCGCATCGAGGCGCTGAAACCCGGTATGCGGCATGTTCGACATCGGCACGCCGTGGGTGTCGTCATAGGCGAGCAGGGTCGCGACCAGATCTGAAGGCGCGGTGCTCATGCCGTTGAACAACGCAAAACTGCCGTCGCCGTGGCGGAAGAAACGCAGCATCGGCATCATGCGATCGATCGCATTGAGCAGCGCCTGTGGCGGGGCGATGTTGCGGGCGGCAAAGGTCTGGCGCAGCGGCAGCATGTCGCTGAGCAATTCGACCAGCGCGCCGGGATTGCGCGAAATGTGCCCGCCGTCGGGCAGGATCTGCCGCTGCAATTCGTCGGACAGCCGTCGCGTCGCGGAGCGGATGTGCTTGGCCTGGTTGGCCAGGCACAGCGAGGCGTAGCACAGCGCGACCAGCATCTGCAGCCGCGGCACCCCGTCGGCGATGTCGATCATCGCATAGCGCAGATAGCGAATCTCGCGGGTCAGCCCGCGCAGATATTTGCGATAGAATTTTCCGTCGGTATCGCCGAGCACCAAGGGCGCCTGCGACAATAGCGAGATGACGCGGCGGGCCATGACGTCGGCGCGGCGTTCGAGCGGGCGCTTGCGCGTCGGATTCGAGATCCAGTCGTCGACCAGCGCGCGGGCGTTGGCGCGGGTCAGCGCGGTATCGGCCGCGCGCAGGTGCCGCAGCCAGCCGAAACCGAGCAGCGCCACTTCCCAGTCTTCCGACGGCGGCTCGAGGTCGAAGATCGAGCGGCCGTGGCAGGTGACGATCTTGCCGGCGAACACGAAGCGGCCGGCATAGATTTCGGCGGCGCGGGTGGCGTCCGCGGTGCGCAAATCATGCGGCGCGATGATCAGGCGGTCGGCCCGGCCCGGCCACAGCCGCGACAGCGCCACCGTCCCGCCGCTCGCGCGCGCGACCACGTTCCGCGCAAAGCGGCCCATGATAAGCGTCGAGATGCGTCTGCGTTGAGCGACCGACACGCCGTGCCTTGGGAGGGAGGGAGGGAATTGTGGCGAATCCTTTTAATCCGGAAACGCCGGCATGACACCATCTTGAAAACGGGCGAATCACCTGAACGGCGCGAAATTCCGGTTTAAAATCAGGATTTAACCAATCGTGCCGCGTAAAATCCGTCCAGCCCGCCGAGCCGGGGGTCGTCATGGGGCAAATGGCAGGGCAGGGTGCGCAAATCGCCATCGGCGGTGACGATTTCGCCGAGGCCCGCGACCTCGCCGGCCGCAACCGGCGCGCGACGCACGCCGGATTCGGCGGCCAAAAGCGCCGCGACCGCCTGCTCGCCTTCCTCCGGTTCCAGCGAACAGGTGCAATAGACCAGCGTCCCGCCCGGCTTGAGCAGGGCGAGCGCCTTCTGCAGCAATCGTTTTTGCAGGGCCGCCAGCGCCGCGATGTCCACTTCCTGCCGCAGCCAGGCGACGTCCGGGTGGCGGCGGATGGTTCCGGTCGAGGTGCAGGGCGCGTCGACCAGCACGCCGTCGAATCCTTCGCCGTTGCCCGGCCATTCGGCGGCGTCCGTCACCACGTCGTCGGCTTTCAGATCCAGCCGCGCCAGATTGTCGCGCAGCCGCGACATCCGCGCCGGCGAGCGATCGACCGCGGTGACATCAGCACCGGCGAGCGCAAGCTGCGCGGTCTTGCCGCCGGGTGCGGCACAGAGGTCGACGATGCGTTTGCCGCTGACGTCGCCGAACAAGCGCGCGGGCAACGCGGCCGCGGCGTCCTGTACCCACCACTGGCCCTCGGTGAAGCCGGGCAGCATCGTCACCGAACCTTGCAGCAACGTGCGCACGGTTCCCGTCGGCAGTGTTTCGCCGTGCAGGCGTGTCGCCCATTGCGGCCCGTCTGCCTTCACGGTGATGTCGAGCGACGGCTCATGGCCGATCGCAAGCGCCATCGCGCGCGCGGTGGTCTCGCCATACGCCGCGATCCAGCGCGCCAGCAGCCACGGCGGAATATCCAGCGTCTGGGCTTTGACTTCGTCGATCAGCGGCTGGCCTTCGCGCGCGCAGCGGCGCAGCACCGCGTTGACGAGCCCGGCATATTTGGCGGCGCGCCGGTCCGACTGCACCAGCCGCACTGAGAGATCGACGGCCGCATGATCGGGCACATCCATCCAGAGGATCTGCGCCGCGCCAATCAAAAGCGCGCTCTGCGCGCGCGGCGCATCGGTCGGAATACCGCGATCGAGCAGGCGCGACAGCACATGACCGAGCGTGCCGAGGCGGCGCAGGATCGTCGCCACCAGACGCCGCATCAGAGCGCGGTCGCGATCGGCCAGCGCCTTCAGGCCCGGATGGGCGCCGGCGCCGTCGAGCTGGTCGTCAAGGGTGCGGTGCTTGTGCAGGACGCCGTCGAGAATATCAGCCGCAATTCGCCGTGCTGCGAGACCGGGGACTTCGGAAGGTGCTGCAAATCTTGAAGCGGGCATGAAGCAGGAATGTCTCGGGCGGCGGAAAGGTTTCGGCTTATGCCATTGAAATGAAAAACTCCTTTGGCACGCGAATATGCCAAATGTAAGAATCGCCACGACGATTTCACGATTGTGATGTCGTCCCGGCATCCTTAATTGAGATACGAAGCGCCCCGTCGGAAGAGCTTGCGATGAGCGACGATCCTTCAAACCCCTCTCGCCCGGCTGCGGAACGCAAAGTGCTTTCGCCGGCCGCCCAGCGCGCGCTCGCCGAAGCCGAGGCGCGCCGGAAGGCCGCGGAGGCCAGCGCCACGCCGCAGCCGAAGGAATTTCAGGGCCCGCAAGGCCCGGAACCGACCCGCTACGGCGACTGGGAGCGCAAGGGCATCGCCTCGGATTTCTGAACTTCGGGTCTTGCCAGCTGACGCCGACTCAGGGCCAGTTTGGGAATATGTCCCCATTCGAGCGAGCCAGAACGTTCGACCGTCGCCCCGGCCTCCCAAAGTCCCTGGCGCCGCCGGTTTTCGGCAGCCTTGCCTTGGCTGTTCGTGCTCGGTGTGACGGCTGCGACGATGCTGCCGGTGCGGCACTGGGTGCGCGACCTATGGCAGCACCCAGCGGATAGCCAGGCGGCACGCGACGCCGAGACCATCTGGCGACAGGCCGGCCATCCGGACCTGCGCCATCCCGTGGACGTCATCAGGACCATCGATGGCGACACGTTTCTGGCGCGGGTGCATTTGGACGCTCGGCGTCGACCCGACCACGCGGGTTCGCCTGCGCGGCATCGATGCGCCGGAGTTGAAGGCGCAGTGCTCCGAGGAATTGCAAATGGCCGAGGCCGCGACAGATGCGTTGCGCGCGCTGCTCGCCGAAGGCGATGTCACGATCTCAAATATCGGCCCGGATAAATATAACGGCCGGGTCGATGCCGACGTGGCGACGCGAAAGACTCCGAACCTATCGCGCGCGATGCTCGCGGCCGGTCATGCGCGCAGCTACAACGGCGGCCACCGCAGCGGCTGGTGCGCGAAGTCAGATCAATCGCTTCCAAAATGAAAAAGCCGCGCGGGTGCGCGGCTTTTCGTCTTCAGATCCAGTTGCAGCGGATCAGCGCGTGACCGTCACGCTGGTGCCGACCGACACGCGTTGATAGAGGTCGGTAATATCGGCGTTCAGCATGCGGATGCAGCCGTAGGAGACGAAGCCGCCGACCGAGCCCGGCATGTTGGTGCCGTGGATGGCGTATTCGCCGCCGGCCAAGGTCATGGCCGCGACGCCCATCGGGTTACGCGGCGAGCCGCCTTCAATCAGGTCCGGAATGTTCGGCTTGTCGCGCTTGACTTCCTTCGGCGGAGCCCAGGCCGGGTTGCGATACTTGCCGTCGATCCGGGTGGTGCCGGCCCACTGCTTGCCTGATTTGCCGACGCCGACCGGGTAACGCATGGCGTGGCCGGAATCGAGAATGAGATAGAGGCGGCGCTCGTTGGTCTTCACCACGATCGTGCCCGGCGTGTAATCGCCGCGAAGGCCCACCATCTCCGGCCGCGCTTGCGCTGCCGACGACATCAAAACGCCAGTTCCAATCGTGGCGGCAAGCGCCATCGCAATTTTGATCGACATTCCCAGCTCCACTTCCTCAGCGCCCTTCCGGGGCCCTCAAAATGTCTGCAAACCCCAAAATGCCTTGCAAGCCCAAGCATTGCCGGTTTGCCGTCTCGCCCACGCATTTTTAACCGCGTGGCTTAACCGGACGGTTTCCACGCCTGGGCCGAGACTTGTTTCGATGAAGGGAACTAAGGAAATGTTCGAATTAAAGTAAATGACTTGAAAACAACACTCGGCGACGAAATGCGCCACAGGACCGACACACGGCTGACAAACGCGTGACCGGGTTGGGGCACGCGATCGCGTTGGACCGAAACGGGTGGGTGGCTACCGCCGGCGCACCGCGCCCCGTACCCGTATCTCGGGCGCGAGGCGAGACGGGATTGGCGGCCGCGCTTTAAGCCGGCGCGCCCTTCTTGTTCTGCCGGTTCTCGACGAGATCTTCGACCACGGCGGGATCAGCGAGCGTCGAGGTATCGCCAAGGCTCGAAGGCTCATCCTCAGCGATCTTGCGCAGGATGCGGCGCATGATCTTGCCGGAGCGCGTCTTCGGCAGCCCCGGCGCGAACTGGATCTGGTCGGGGGATGCGATCGGACCGATGTCCTTGCGCACCCAGGCGACGAGTTCCTTGCGCAGCGCCTCGGTCGGCTCAATGCCCGCCATCAGCGTCACATAGGCGTAGATGCCCTGGCCCTTGATGTCGTGGGGATAGCCGACCACGGCGGCTTCCGACACCGCGGGATTGGCGACCAGCGAGCTTTCGACTTCGGCGGTGCCCATGCGGTGGCCGGACACGTTGATGACGTCGTCGACCCGGCCGGTGATCCAGTAATAGCCGTCGGCGTCGCGGCGACAGCCGTCGCCGGTGAAGTATTTTCCCTTGTACGTCGAGAAGTAGGTCTGCTCGAAGCGCGCATGGTCGCCATAGACCGTGCGCATCTGCCCCGGCCAGGATTTGGCGATGCAGAGATTGCCCGAGGTTTCGCCGTCCAGCACCTTGCCGTCGGCGTCGACGATCTCGGGCACCACGCCGAAGAACGGTCGCGTCGCCGAACCCGGCTTGAGTTTGGTCGCGCCGGGCAGCGGCGTGATCAGGATGCCGCCGGTCTCGGTCTGCCACCAGGTATCGACGATCGGGCAGCGGTCGTCGCCGACCACGCGGTGATACCATTCCCAGGCTTCCGGATTGATCGGCTCGCCGACCGAACCGAGCAGACGCAAACTCGCGCGCGAAGTCTTCTTCACCGGCTCGTCGCCGCTTTGCATCAGCGCGCGGATCGCGGTCGGCGCGGTGTAGAAGATGTTGACCTTGTGCTTGTCGATGACGTTCCAGAATCGCGAATTATCAGGGTAATTCGGCACGCCTTCGAACATCAGCGTGGTGGCGCCGTTCGCCAGCGGCCCATAGAGGATGTAGCTGTGGCCGGTAACCCAGCCGACGTCGGCGGTGCACCAGTAGATGTCGCCGTCGTGATAATCGAACACGTATTGATGCGTCATCGCCGCGAAGACGAGATAGCCGCCAGAAGTGTGCAGCACGCCCTTGGGCTGGCCGGTCGAACCTGATGTGTAGAGAATGAACAGCGGATCCTCCGCGTTCATCGGCTCGCACGGGCACTCCGTCGTCACCATCTTTGCCGCGTCGTGATACCAGAGATCGCGCGTCGGATTCATGTCGACGGCGCCGCCGGTGTGCTTGACCACGACGACCCAGTCGACGCCGCTGGCCTTGGCGACCGCGGCATCGACATTGGCCTTCAGCGGCACCTTCTTGCCGCCGCGCAATCCCTCGTCGGCGGTGATGACGATCTTGGACTGGCAGTCGGTGATGCGCTGGGCGAGGCTGTCCGGCGAGAAGCCGGCGAACACCACCGAATGAACCGCGCCGATCCGCGCGCAGGCCAGCATCGCGTAGGCCGCTTCCGGAATCATCGGCAGGTAGATCGTGACACGGTCGCCTTTCTTGACGTTCCTTGTGCGCAGGATGTTCGCCATCTTGCAGACTTCGTCGTGCAGCTTCCGGTAGGTGATGTGTTCGGATTTCGAGGGATCGTCGCCCTCCCAGATAATGGCGGTCTGGTCGCCGCGCTTCTCGAGATGGCGGTCGATGCAGTTCCAGGCGACGTTGAGCACGCCGTCCTCGAACCATTTGATCGAAATGTTGCCGGGGGCGTAGGAGACGTCTTCAACCTTGGTGAACGGCTTGATCCAGCCGACGCGCTTGGCCTGTTCGCCCCAGAAGCCGTTGGGGTCCGAGACCGAGCGGGCATACATCTCGCGGTACTTGGCGTCGTCGATCAGCGCGCGCTTGGCCCAATCCGCGGACACGTCATAAATTTTTTCGGACATCGTTCCCTCCACTCACCGCGGCGCCATACAGATTGGCAGCCGTAAGCCCGTTTTGATTGACACGATTATGCGTCGCGGGGTGATACCCGGACAAGGCGGAAACGTCTGCGACCTTGGTCGGTTCGCCGGCTTCCGGCCTTGCGGAGGGCCATGGCGGCCGTCATTTGCGCGATTTCGCTGAGGCCAAAATCAACGTTATCGCGCGAATGGCTCCCATGACCGGTATCTAATAACCACCAATAACGGAATCGGGACTCGCAAAGCCGTCCCTTACCCCCTAAGTGGTTTCCCCGGGGCCAGAAGGCCCGCCGGAACCAAGCCCCTCAAGAGGCATTACCGGAAAGAACAGGCGGAGCAGGACAACGACGGTCATGATGGATCAGCAGAATTTCGAGGCTCCGCGGCCCGTTTCCGCCGATCCCGCCGTGGCGTTGGCCGAAGCGCTCGGGCAATTGCCCAGTGCGCCGCCGAAAGCTCCATCCCGGACCCCCAAGGCCAAGTTCGATACCCCCGCGACCGTTGAATCGCTGGCGCAGGGCCACGGCCTCAAGCTCGGCGACCAGACCGGGCTGACCATCCGCCGCGTCAAGCGCGGAAAGGGCTATTCATTTATTCGCGCCAACGGCACGGCGATCCGTCAGGTCGGCACCATCAAGCGCTTGAACTCGATGGCGGTGCCGCCGGCCTATCGCGACGTTCGCTATTCGGCCGATCCGGCCTCGCATCTGCAGGCCGTTGGCGTCGATGCCGCGGGCCGGTTGCAGTACCGCTATCACGCCGACTGGGAAAAGGTCCGCGAGCACCGCAAGGCGCATCGCCTGGCGCGGCTGGTGGCGGCACTCCCGAAGATCCGTCGGAATGTTTCGGCGCACCTGTCCGGCGACGAGCCGACGCGCGAATTCGCGCTCTCGGCCGTGATCGAGCTGATCGCGCGCACCGCGATCCGGCCCGGCAACGAATCCTATGCCCGCCTCAACGGCACCCGCGGCGCCACCACGCTGCTGAAGTCCAACGTGACGCTGGAAGACGACTCACTGGTCCTGACCTTCAAGGCCAAGGGCGGCAAAGCCACGCGCAAGGAATGCGATGCGGCGAAACTCGTTCGCGCCATCGGCATCCTGCGCAATGTGCCGGGCAAGCGCATGTTCCAGTACCGCGACAAGTCAGGCACCGTGCGCGCCGTCTCCACCACGGCGGTGAATGCGTTCCTGCGCGAGATCGCCGGCATCAAGATTTCGCTGAAGGACTTTCGCACCCTGATGGCCTCGGCCGTGGTGCTGGAATCGCTGTCGCGGATTTCGCCGGCCGCCAGCGAGCGTGGCCGTCGCAAGCAGGTGCTCGACGCCGTGCGCGCCGCCGCGGACGAACTGTCGAATACGCCCGCGATCTGCCGCAAGAGCTATGTCCACGACACCATCGTCACTGCCTTCGAGGACGGTATCCTCGAGCGCTTCGCCGCGACGATGAAGGGCTATCGCACGCAAGCCAAGCGCGAGGCGCTGCTGGCGCAGGTCGTGACGGCGGCTGCGGCTTAGTCTGGCCGCCGGCGTACTTAACCCACAACCCTGACGGAATTCGCCGCCGAACTTCCTGGGCCCGGCGACAGCGGCTGCAAATGACACGCGTCATTGGCGGCGTGCGCGTTCGACAGGAACACGAGGTTCCTGCCGCCACGCTTGGCGTCGTAAAGGGCGTCGTCGGCCCATTTTGCAACGATCTCCGGTGCGGCACCTTCCTGCGCGAATGCAACGCCCAGGCTGATCGTCACCACATTGGCGGCGCCGTCCACCGGATCGATCCCCGGATTGACGATGGCGAGCGCCTCCACCGAGCTGCGGATGCGTTCCGCGATCGTCCAGGCCAGATCCGGCGAGGCGTGCGCGAGAACGACGAGGAATTCCTCGCCGCCATAGCGAAAGGCGGCGTCTTCGCCTGTTCGTACCGATTCCCCGATCGCCGTCGCGACCCGCCTGATGCATTCGTCGCCGGTGGCATGGCCGGCGGTATCGTTGAGCAGCTTGAACCAATCGATGTCGGCCATGATGAACGCGATGCAGGACTTCGGGATCGTCGCGTCGCACCACAGCTTCTCGATCAGATCGTTGGCCGAACGACGGTTGCCGAGCCCGCTAAGAGGGTCGCGTGTCGCCAGTATTTCGAGCTGATGATTGGCGCGTTTCAGCGCGTCGCTGCGATACTCGTTGCGCAAGGACATCAGGAAGGCTTTTTGACCGAGGATCGACTGGGTTTTCCGCGCGATCGTCGCCGCGTAGATTCCCATCGCATAAAACACCGAGGTCCCGATCGCTTCCTCGAGGTTGATCGCGGGATTGAAGACCTCAAAGCCGAAGAAGATCGCCGTGGAACAGACCATCAGGGCCAGCGTCCAGACATAGTCTACGTTGAACACCACGATCGCGATGGTGTCGACATACAGGATGCAAGTGAGGAAGCGCTCATAGTCGGCGCCGCCGGCGGTGACGGCGAGGTAGCCGTAAGAAAACATGACGCTGGTCATCAGCAGCAGCAGCGACAGGCCTTCGACGGCAGCGCTGCGGGGCTTTCTCCAGACCAGGTAGGCGCAGCCGTGCAGCGCCGGAACCAGCAGCCCGCTAATGGCGGTGGTGAATGAAAGGAATTCGGGAGCGAGAAGGTAGCTGATAGGCACGAAGGCCATGCTGATCAGCGCGACCCAGACCATCCATGCGCGCGCAATCTTGCTTCGTTGGGGCCAGTCCTTCTTGCGATAGGCCTGAACCATCTCGGGAGAAAACCGGATGTCGCGGGTGCGTTGCGACAGCAGCCGCTCCGCCTCGGCTTCGAGAGCTGAAGTCATGGACACGCTTGCGCTATCGTCGAGCGCAGCCGGGCTCAGCTTGCTGGCACCCGATTTCAAGACCTGTTCCTCCCCCGGCGGTTCTTGTCGCCGCAGGGTCCAGATTAAGCACCTGAAATGCTAAGTTTCTCCTGCTGTGGAGGCCGGTGGGTCCACGGCCGCAGCACGCGGAGGAGGTTCTATAATACCGATCGGCGATGAAGGATCTATAGCCCGCCCATCTTGCAGACCATCTTCCATTCATCCGCCGTCACCGGCTGAACCGACAGCCGCGAATATTTCACCAGCGCCATGGCGGCGAGTTTCTTGTCGGCCTTGATCGCGGCCATCGTCACCGGCGTCTTCAGCGGCTTGTCCGCCTTGATATCGACGCAGACGAATTTGCCGGTCTTGTCGGTCGGATCGGGATAGGCCTCCTTGATGATTTCGGCGATCCCGACGATCTCCTTGCCCTCGTTGGAATGATAGAAGAAGGCGCGGTCGCCTTTCTTCATCGCGACGAGATTCTGCCGCGCGGTGAAATTGCGCACGCCGGTCCAGGCTTCGCCCTTGGCGCCCTTCGCGACCTGCATGTCCCACGACCAGACCGAGGGTTCGGATTTCACCAGCCAGTACGCCATCGTATTTTCCTTTGTCCCGCGTCGGCAACTCCCGACAACGTGTTCGCGCTGACGATATCGTTACGTTCGTCCGCTCGCAACGGCTGCAAGAGCAGTGGCAATTTATTCCCGGCACGGGCGACAAGATGTTTTGAGCGTCAATTGAATTGAACGCGTGCGGCGCCGATGACATCCATTGGCCGACATCTGGAAACTGATTCATGTCTATGCATCGCCGCGATCTTTTCAATCTGGTTGGAGGCAGCGTCGCCGCCGCGACCATCGCCGCACTATCGGTCAAGGCGCATTCGCACGGGTCGATGAAGATCAAGGCGATCGCCTTCGACGGCTTTCCGATCATCGATCCGCGCCCTGTCTTCGCCAAGGCCGAAGAGATATTTCCCGGCAGAGGCGCGGAGTTGAGCAATGCCTGGCGGACACGGCAGTTCGAATACAGCTGGTTGCGGACATTGAGCGGCAACTATGCGGATTTCTGGCAGGTCACCGAGCAGGCGCTGGTGTTTGCGGCCAAAGCCCTCCAGCTCGAAATGTCGTCTGCGCAGCAAAAGCAATTGATGGCGACCTATCTCGATCTGAAAGCCTGGCCCGACGTGGCTGTTGCCCTTACCATGCTGAAGGGCGCCGGCATCAAGATGGCGTTCCTGTCGAATTTCACCGCCGATATGCTCGACGCCGCGATGAGGAATTCCGGGCTTGAAGGAATCTTCGAGCCACATCTCTCTACCGACCTCGTCAAGGCGTTCAAGCCGGATCCGCGCGCCTATCAGATGGGCGTCGACGCGTTCGGCGTGCCTAAGGAGGAAATCCTGTTCGCGGCCTTTGCCGGCTGGGATGCAGCCGGCGCCAAACGGTTTGGTTATCCGACATTCTGGGTCAATCGCGGCAATGCGCCGCTGGAAGAGCTCGGCGTTGCGCCGGATGGGACCGGCGCAGGCTTGCAGGACCTCGTCGCCTTCGTCGGCGCGTGATTATTCCTCCGCCTTGAACGGCCGCGTCAGCAGGCCTTCGATCGCGGCGTCGATCGTCACCCTGCCGCTCAAAATCGCCGCGACGGCATTTGATACCGGCATATCGACGTCTTGCGAAGCCGCCAGTTCGATCAGGACCGGCGCGGTGAACTCGCCTTCGGCGAGTTTTCCGGGCGCCGGCTTTTCGCCGCGGCCCAGCGCGATGCCGAACGCAAAGTTGCGCGATTGAAGACTTGAACAGCTCAGGATCAGGTCACCGAGGCCGGAAAGCCCCGCGAGCGTTTCGGGACGAGCGCCACAGGCGCGGCCGAGCCGGGCGAGTTCGCTGAAGCCGCGCGTGGTCAGCGCCGCCTGCGCCGACGCGCCGAGTTTTCGCCCGACGACGATTCCGGCCGCGATCGCCAGCACGTTCTTGGCCGCGCCGCCGATCTCGACGCCGCGGACATCCGAGGTGTGATAGGGCCGGAAGGTCGAGGAGCCGAGCATCTGCACCAGTTCGCTCGCCAGCGCTTCGTCCTTTGCCGCGAGCGTCACGGCGGTCGGCAGGCCGCGCGCCACATCGTCGGCGAAGTTCGGCCCGGACAGGATCGCCGGCATCGCGTCCGGTATCGCTTCGGCAATCACCTCGGTCATGAATTTATGCGTGCCGCGCTCGATGCCCTTGGCGCAGGCAATAACCGGCGTCGCGGCTTTGAGGTGCGGCGCCAGCGCTGTCGCGGCGTCGCGCAAACTTTGCGCGGGCGTTGCGATCAGGATGATTCCCGCACGTGCCGCGACAGCGATATCGGCGGTAATTTCGATTCTCGCATCGACGTTCGCGCCGGGCAGCTTTGGATTTGTTCGCGTCGCCTTCATCTGTGCGGCGCTCTCGGCGCTGCGCGCATAAAGCACGACGTCGCGACCGGCGCGCGCGGCCGCGCAGGCCAGCGCGGTCCCGTAAGCGCCGGCGCCGATCACCCCGACCGCATTGCCGAGCGCCAAATTGCGAGGCGTCATGTCAAAATCCCGCGCGGGTTTTGGCGTAGCCGGCCGGCGCCGTGGCATTGGCGTCGAGCAGCCAGCGTGCCCGTGGCGGCGCATCCATCGTGTCGATCAGGCCGAGCGCCATCCGTTCCGCACCGGCCCAGGCGATCATCGCGCCATTGTCGGTGCACAGCGCCGGCGGCGGAATGATCAGCGTGGTCCCGGCCTTGTCGGCGACGTCCTGCAACGCGCCTCGGATCGCCTGGTTGGCGGCGACGCCGCCGGCCGCGACCAGCGCGCGGGGCGGGCCGAACCGTTCGTGAAACAGCCGCAAGCCGACGCTCAACCGGTCGGCGGTCAATTCCAGTACCGCAGCCTGAAAGCCGGCGCAGAGATCGTTGAGGTCCAGCGGCTCCAGCGGCATCAGCCGGATGGCCTCGCTGCGAACGGCGGTCTTCAATCCCGACAGCGAGAAATTCGCATCCGGCCGTCCGAGCATCGGCCGCGGAAAGGCGAAGCGTTTCGGATCGCCGCTTGCCGCCGCGCGCTCGACTTCGGGGCCGCCGGGATAGGGCAGCGACAGCATCTTTGCGACCTTGTCGAAGGCTTCGCCCATGGCGTCGTCGACGGTGGTGCCGAGCCGGACATATTCGCCGACGCCGACCACGGCCACGATCTGGGTGTGACCGCCGGAGGCGAGGAACAGGCAATAGGGAAAATCGAGCGCGTCGGTCAGCCGCGGCGTCAGCGCGTGGGCCTCGAGATGATTGACCGCGATCAGCGGGGTGTCATGCACCATCGCGATCGCCTTCGCGGTGGTGAGACCGACGATCACGCCGCCGATCAGGCCGGGGCCCGCGGCGGCCGCCACGGCCGATAACTGCTCAAACTCGACACCGGCTTCCTGCATGGCGCTGGCGACGATGCCGTCGAGCAGATCGACATGGGCGCGGGCGGCGATCTCCGGAACCACGCCGCCGAACCGGGCGTGCTCGTCGGTTTGCGAGTGCACGATATTGGACAGGATCTGGCCGCTGCCGTCGCCGCCGCGCACGACCACGGCGGCCGCGGTTTCATCGCAGGTCGTTTCAATGCCCAACACCAGCATCGGCGTGTCGTTATCCAATTTGAGCCCTTGTGCTACGGCCGTCACAACGCTTCCGTAACCGGGTAGCATTACGAGGTCTCAAGGTGCAATCGTCCGGTTGCGCCGAATCGTGTCAGCGGAGATCCGAACCATGGCCGTTCTCGTGACCCGCCCGCATCCGGACGATGAGAGGACGGCTGCGGCACTGCGCGAGCGGGGTTTTGAGGTCTTGCGCGCGCCGATGCTGCGGTTCGAGGCGGTCCCGTTCGGGGATGACGAGGATGCGGAATATGGCGCCGTTATTGTCACGTCGGCCAACGCGCTGCGCGCCATTGAGCCGAAATTGGCCGGCAGCCGGCTCTTGAAACTGCCGCTGTTTGCGGTCGGAGAGCATACGGCGGCGGTCGCCCGCGACGCCGGATTTGCGCAGGTGATCGCGGCAAAGGGCGATGCGAGCGCCTTGCGCGATCTGGTGCTGGCAAGCGTGAAATCGAAGCAACTGAAGAAGGCCAGCACGCTCTTGTATCTGGCCGGCGCCGACCTCGCGCGGGATCTCGCCGGCGAACTGGGCGAAAAGGGTTTTACCGTGGTGACGCACACCACCTATCGGATGGTTCCGGCGTCCAGCCTGCCGCCGGAAATTTGTGACGCTTTCGTGGCGCATCGGATCGAGGCGGTGCTGCACTACTCACGCCGCAGCGCGCGCGCGTTTCTGGAGGCGGCGCGCTCCGGAGGCGTCGAAATATCGGCATTGGCGCTGCCGCAATGCTGCATTTCCTCGGCCGTCGCCGCCATCCTGCGGGATGCCGGCGCACCCCAGGTCACGGCGGCGGCCCAGGCGGACGAAAATGCCTTGTTCGAGGCCTTGGACCGTGTCTTGGGCCGTGCGTTGCGACCGCGATTGGCATAAGAGTCACCGATTCTGCTAAGTTCCGGCACCTAACCGCTAAGGGAACCGCGTGATGTCCGATGACAGGCCCGAAGAGACTGGATCGCTGCCCGATTCGGAGCGGCCCAAGCGAGCGCCGCCGACCATCGATCTCGAGGCGACCGACGTGTCGACCGCGCCGTCGCATGCCGACAGCGCCGCCAAGACTGAATTCACCGCCGAATCCGGCGCTGAGACAGTTTCAGAGGCGCCGATGACCCCGCCGGCCGCAGCGCCGATTTCTCCCTGGATCGTTGCGCCGGTCTCCGGCGCGGTCGCGGCCGCGCTGGTGATCGGCGTCGGCTGGATGCTGGGATGGCCCGCGGTTCAGCCGGCCGCCACGCCACCCGCGCTCAATGCCGCGGCGATCGACGATCTCACCACGCGCATCGCGGGCCTCGAGTCAAAGGCCGGCAAGCCCGTGGCCGATCCTGCCGCCGCCGCACGCGTCGAAGGGCTGGAGAAATCGCTCGCGACCTTGCGCGGTGAACTCGCTGCGACCCGCGCGCAAAACGACAAGCTCGCCTCTGCGGTCAACGACGCAAAGGCTGCACCGCGCCCTGACGGCGCCGCGTCATCCGATCTTTCCGCGGTCGACGAACGCATCGCCAGGATCGAGAGCCTGGTGCGAACGCAGGGCGCGGAGATCGCGCAGCAGGGCAGCAAGATCGCCGACGCCAAGGCAACCGACGGCAAGCCTGTCGACGATCTGGCGCTGCGCCGCGTCGTGGCATCCGCGCTGCTCGACGTGCTGGTTCGTATTGGCGATCCCTTTCTCGGCCGCGCTGGCGACGGCGAAAGCGCTGGCGCCCAACGCCGATGCGTTGAAGCCGCTCGATACGTTTGCCGCCAAGGGCCTGCCGAACCCGGCAAGGCTGTGTTCGGAGCTGCTGACGCTGCTGCCGAAATTGTTGCCGCAGGACACAGCCACGACCGGTTCTGGCGTCATCGAGCGGTTGCAGGCCGGCGCCGCAAAGCTGGTTACGATCGAGCGTACCACCACGGTCGGCAACGATCGCGGCGCGGTGGTGGCGCGGGTCACCGCGGCGGCGCTGCGCAACGATTCCAACGACGCGCGGCGCGAGTTGAAGACGCTGGCGCCTGCCGACCGTGCAGCCGCGGAGGGCTGGCTGGAGAGGGCCGATGCGCGCGACGCCGCGCTGGCCGCGTCCCGCCAATTCGCCGCCGATGCCATGGCGGTGCTCGCCAAGCCGGCGCCATAGGGATTCCGATGATCCGGATCATTCTGTTTCTGCTGTTGATCGCGCTCGGTGCCGCCGGCGCGGCATGGGTCGCCGAGCAGACCGGCGACTTCGTGCTGACGTGGGGCACCCTGAGCGTGAAGTCCACGTTCCCGGTTTTCGTGCTGATGCTGGGCATCGTCGTCGTCGCGGGAATTATGCTGTGGACGGTCCTGCGCGGCCTGTGGCGCATGCCCGGCCATGTCAGGCGCGGCCGCCGCGAACGGCGTCACGCCCGCGGCCGTCACGCCATCACCCAGGGCCTGCTGGCGATCGGGCACGGCGATTCGTCGTCGGCACGCGCGCACGCTGACGTCGCGCGCAAACTGGCCGCGCACGATCCGCTGGCGCTGCTGCTGCATGCGCAATCGGCGCAGCTCGCCGGCGACCGCGAAGGCGCGCAGCGCGCCTTCCGCGCCATGGCCGAACGCGAGGATACGCGGCTGCTGGGCCTGCGCGGCCTGTTCATCGAGGCGCAGCGCGCCGACGATCCCGTCGCCGCCGTCATGGTCGCCGAGGAAGCGCTGAAACTGTCGCCGTCGTCGTCATGGGCCTCGCACGCCGTGCTCGGCTTCTGCTGCGCCAAGGGCGACTGGACCGGCGCGCTGACCATTCTCGACAATAACCAGTCCGCCGGACTGATCGACAAGGCGACCTATCGCCGCCAGCGCGGCGTGCTGCTGACGGCGCGTGCGCTGGAACTGCAAAATCTCGATCGCGACATGTCGCGCGAGAGCGTGATGGAGGCGGTCAAGCTGGCGCCGACCCTGGTGCCGGCGGCGGTGCTATCAAGCAAATATGAAAGCGAGGCGCATCAGGTGCGCCGCTCGATGCGGCTGGTCGAGACCGCGTGGCTGGCGCAGCCGCATCCGGATCTCGCGGATGCCTATGCGCATGTCAAACTCGGCGATTCCGCGCGGCAACGGCTGGTGCGGGTCGAGACGCTGGCGGCGAAAGCGCCGGGTCACATCGAGGGCGCGCTCGCGATTGCACGCGCCGCGATCGACGCGGCCGAATTTGGCAAGGCGCGCGCGGCGCTGGAGCCGTTCATCGCGGCGCCGACGCAGCGCGTCGCGATGCTGATGGCGGAGATCGAGCGCACCGAGCATGGCGACAGCGGCCGGGCGCGGGCGTGGACCTTGCGCGCGGTGCGCGCGCTGCACGATCCGGCCTGGACCGCGGATGGCTATGTCAGCGATCGCTGGCGTCCGGTGTCGCCGGTCACCGGACGGCTCGACGCCTTCCAGTGGCAGACGCCGGTCGCAAGCCTGCCGTCCGACAAGGAAGCGACGATCGAAGCATCGCCGTTCGAGGAAGCCATGCTGGCGACACCGACACGGGCGATCGTGCTGGAGCCGCCGGCGGCCGTCGACGGCGAGCCTGTCACGGTCCCTGTCGAGAACCCCGCGCCGGCCACCGCCGCGCAGGACAACGCGCCACGTGCCACCACCGAGTCGGCCCCAGTTGAGGCGGCTCCGGTCGTGGCCCCCGCCGTGGTGCCTGCCCCGTCGCCGACACCATCAGCCGAATCGGCTCCAGCGGGCCCAGCGCCCTTGTTCCGGGCCCGCCAGGACATTCCAAAGGCTGCGCCCGCGCCGATTCCAGCCGTGATTCCCATCATCCGGGCCCCCGACGACCCCGGAATCGACGAGGACGGCACGCCCGATGAGTTCGCGGAACAAATTGGCCCGCCCAAAGCCCAGGCCGGCGGCTGGAAGGGTTTCCTGTCGCGCTTCGGCGGCGATTAGGGGTTTCGCATCAGGCCGCGTTTTTCTTGCCAATCGGGGCCGTGCCCGATATCAGGTGCGGGCGTCCAGGGCGGTTGCCCGGCGCTGCGTTCGGTCCGCCGCAATAGCTCAGTTGGTAGAGCACGTCATTCGTAATGACGGGGTCACAGGTTCGAGTCCTGTTTGCGGCACCGGCGATTTCAATGACATATCGCTTCGTGTCATGGTCGGAGTAACAAACTAAGGCGATTCCCTGCGCGATGGACCTACCGCGTAAGCATCATTACAACCCCGCCTTCTATCTCAGCCAATGGATGGGGGAGGATAAGCAACTTTGCGAGATGCGCTTGATCCGCGGTGACGTGAAGCCGAGGCGGCGACATCCGCACCTCACAGGTTACGTCAGAGACCTCTATCGCACTGACGGCGTGCCTGAGGTTGAATCGCAGGACCTAGAAATCAAGTTTATGACGCCGCTCGACACGGTGGCTGCTGCGGCCTTGCAAGGACTTCTTGCCGGCGACTCGCCTAACCTCCAAGAACGAGTGGCGTGGACACGATTCGTGCTTTCGCTGATCTATCGCAATCCTGATGCTGTCCAGTTTATCAAGACCCATATGGCGACGCTGGTCGACGAAATTACAGCGTCACTGGAAGTCAGGTGGGCAGCTGAGCGCAAGGTGGATGACGCTCGGACGTTTGCTGAAGCTACTGCAATTCGTCAGCCCGGTCTCGCGGATACGCATGGGGCCAGACATGCTGGCTGACATCATCGGAAACCATCGCCAGTGCCCGACATCGTTCGGATGAATTGGGGCAAAATCAATTTGAACGAATCAAAGGTCCGCTGGTGACTTCCGACCGACCGGTTCGATGGTCAACTTGTCCGATCCGAAGCTTTATTGCTCTGCCGATCGGCCCTTATGATCTTTTCGTCGCGGCGTTCGATGACCGCTTGAGCCGACTGCGGCACGATTCCACCAAGCTGGCACAAACCGTCAATCGGGATGTGATTGCGAACGCGCGCGAATTCGTCTGGGGCGTCGACGACGGTGAGATCGATGTCGTGAGGACGTGGATAGGCGCAAACCCTGATCGCGTCATTCTGTCCAAAGAACAGCAAGAAGCCGGCATCGCTGTTGCGCGCGGGCTTAGCTTAACGTCATCCGATCAAATCGATTAGATACGACCGCGCGCATCTCCGACGTCTGCGTGAGCCACCTCACATAAATCTCCATTGCCCCTGCGTAATTTCCCCCTCGAACTCAAGGGGAGATACTCACATGCGTAAATTCATTCTGATCGCAGGGTTCGTTCTGGCATCCGCCGCCGCGCAGGCGGGCGAGCGGAGTTTGTCACTCTCCGGGAGCGATGTGTTGGCAGCACCGGCTCCTGTCGCCAAGCCAGTCGATGCGTCGAAAACCGCGGAAGCTCCGCAAGCCACCGAAACAAAGTCCGACGCACCGAAATATGTCGAGCGTCCGACTGCGGTCGAACCCAAGGTGGAAACGCCGAAGGCAGAACGCTGAAGGTCGAGCCGAAGGTCGAGCAGACCACGACTGAACCGGCAAAGCCCGCGAAGACGGCGAAGGCCGAGAAGCCGCGGCACAAGCGTTACTGGAACGAAGCGCGCATCATCGGCGAGCTGCATCGTCACGGAATTTATTGGTAAGCTTCAAAAGCAAAACGCGCATCGAGCACTGCGCTCCCTCGCCGGCTTGACGGGGTCCGAGGCGAGCGAAGCTCGCTCTCGAGGCTGGGGTGGGAGTGCTTCCACATCGGGACTGCCTGCGTTGAGAGAGCCCCACCCGCCGCGCTACGCGCGTCGGCCTCCCGGCAAGCGGGAGAGGCGAAGCAAGCGAGCGCGATGCCGCGCCACGCGTCCTTTACTGCGAAACCGTCTGCACCACGCTGCTGAGCGGACGCGCGCTGACGGCAGGCACCTTCAGGTCCTTGACCAGCAGCGCGTCGTATTCCGGCAGGGTTTCCAGCTTCGCCTTGGCCTTCATCTCCACCACCTTGTAGCCGCCGGTCTTCAGGCGGCGCAGGATCGTCGGCAGGGCCTGCGCGGTGTGCTTCTGCAGATCGTGCATCAGGATGATGCCCTTGCCCTGCTTGTCGAGCTTGGTCATCACGGTGTTGATCACCTGGTCGGAAGACGTGGACTTGAAGTCGAGCGAGTCGATATCGACCGAGAACATCGAGATGTTGCGGGCGCCGAGATATTCCAGCGTCGGCTGGGTATGGGCCAGACCGGGGAAGCGGAAGAACGGCGACGGATTGGCGCCGATCGCCATCTTCACGGCGCTGAAACCTTTCTCGATCTCGTCCTTGCCGGCCTGCTCGGTCATCTTCTTGCTGTGGAGATCGGCGTGCGACCAGGTGTGCGAGCCGATGGTGTGTCCGGCGGCAGCGACCTGCTTGAGGATCTCGGGGTGGTAGGTGGTGTGCAGGCCGATCGGGAAGAACACCGCCTTGGTGCATTCATCCGCCAGCGCCTTCAGCACCGTCGGCGTCGTCGGCCACGGACCGTCGTCGAAGGTCAGCACCACTTCCTTGTCGGTGAGGAAATCGAACTGCTTGTATTGCAGGAAGCCGAAGCCCGGTCCGCCCGTGGTGTCGATCACGACGGTGCGGCTGACGCCGAGTGCATCGGGATTGGCGCAGGTGGATTTGGCCGGCTGCGAAACAGGTGCGGGCACTGGTGCCGGGGCCGGCTTCGACAGCGAAGCCGTGACGTCGACGTCGTCCCTGGAAGCCTTGGCCGCGGGCAGCGGTTCGGCCTTGCGGGCGGCGATGGTCTGGGGGGCCGCGTCAGCACGCGGCGAGGAGGTCCAGAACCAGACTCCGGCGATCGCAACCGCCGCAACAACACTGGCCAGCATCAGGCCGAACGCATTACGCATCGCTACTCTTTCCACATACAGGGGCACACACGCGACGCGCCATTAATGCGAACAAGGTCTTAACGCCTCCCCAACACGATCCCGTTTGGCCAATAAAAGCTGGCCCTTGGCCCTAAGTGATGTCCGTCACAGTCGAGCCGCCCGATCCGGCGCATGGTCGGGGCATCAACAACGGGCTCGCTTCGCGCGATGCCAACAGGAGCCGCAAATGACCGCCACCTTCACCAGCACCATCCGCAATGCCGGTTTAGCGCTGGTTTTCGCCGCCTCGATGTCAGCGATTACGTCGACTTCGAGCTTTGCTTTCAGCGCTGAAGCGCAGTCGATGTGCTCGGGCGACGCGTTCCGCCTGTGCAGTTCGGAAATCCCGAATATCCCGGCGATCACCTCCTGCATGATCAGCAAGCGCGCCAGCCTCTCCACCGGTTGCCGCACCGTGCTGGACCGCGATCTCGCCGCCCAGCGTTCCGGCAAGGTGGCCGCGCAATAAGTGGTTGCTCCCGATTTCCGAAAAGCGCTTGCGGCGATGAGACGCAGGCGCTTTTTCGGGTTCCCGAGCCTTCAGCTTCAAGCCTTCACCTTCTCGCGCCTCTTACGGGAACCGGGTTTCCACTTCGCCCGAAAACGCTATAGAACGCCTCCATCGCGTCCATTCGGTGTGAAGGCATATTCAATGACCAAAATCCTGTTCGTCATTCCGTTGGTACTGATCGCTTCCGCGGCTTCCGCGCAGCAGGGCCACGACGCCTGCGCCCGCGACGTCTCGCGGTTTTGCCGGGCGCAGATGCAGGAAGGCGACCAGATCGTGCTGGCGTGCCTGAAGACGAACCGCGCGCGCATCAGCAAGGCCTGTCAGGCGATGCTCGCGAGCCACGGACAGTAAACATCCTCGTCTTACTTCGCCTCTCCCGTTTGCGGGGGAGGCCGACGCGCTCGAAGAGCGTGGCGGGTGGGGGCTCTCTCAACACGAGCAGTCCCGATGTGGAAGCACCCCCACCCCTGACCCTCCCCCGCAAGCGGGAGAGGGAGCGCTGGGCCCCCCGGGAATGAGAGCGGAGGTATCTCAGCACTGTCACCGAGCCTCTTTCCCGCCCCATTCTACTTTGCATGGGGTTGTTTTCGCGATTTTGAGTTTGGCCCCTACGTACTGCTGCCCGCCGCGGTCGCTACCACCGGCAACACTTCGTTCGCGGCGCGATCGGGCGTGTCTTCCTTCCAGCGCACCGATCCGAACGGCCGCTCCAGCATGCGGCGGACCCGTATCGGGTCCGGCCCGATATGAAAATCAATCGCGCGCTGATGCAGCGCGCGTTCGGACTGTGTCGCGCGGTTGCGCTGGCGCAGGTAATCCAGCCAAGTCGGGCAATGATAGCGCTCGGTCCACAATTCGGGATCGGCGATGTCGCGCGCGATCGACCAGCCATAGGCGCCGTTGCGCTGGCGGCTGAGTTGCACCTCCTGCATCACGTTGTGGAACAGGCGGGCGTTGTCCTGCGCGACGCGATATTCGATCTCGACCACCAGCGGCCCGCTGCGTCCGGTCAGCGACAGCCGCACCTCGGGATCGGCCAGCACTTCGGTCGCGGCCTCGTTGCGCGCGCCGACCGGCGGCATCCGCAGCCAGATGCCGAGCAGTGGCGACAGCAGCATCAGGCCGGCGGAAACCAGCAACGCGGTTTCGACGCCATAGGCGTCGGTAAGGTGGCCCCAGCCCCAGCTTCCCAGTGCGATGCCACCGGCGATCGAGGCCTGGAACGCCGCCAGCGAGCGGCCCGCAACCCAGCGCGGCGCCGAGAGCTGCACGCCGATATTGAACAGGGCGACCGCCAGCATCCACACCCCGCCGGCAATCACCAGCGCGGCCGCGGTCAGCACCGGTTCGTTGCTGATCGCAACGGCGGCGATCGCGCCCGCCATCGATATCGCGCAGGCGCGCACTGCGGCCTCGCCGCTCATGCGCCGGCGCACTTCGGCGATGTTCAACGCGCCGATCACCGCGCCCATGCCGAAGGCGCCGAGCATGATGCCGTAGGTTTGCGCGCCGCCATGCAGCAGGTCGCGGGTGACCAGCGGCATCAGCGCCGACACCGAACCGCCGATCAGGCCGGTGACGAGTGTTCGGATCAGCACGATACGGATCGACGGCGAATTGGTGATGTAGCGCGCGCCCGAGACCATGGCACGGGTCAGCTGTTCGCGCGGCAGGCGCGACGGTTCGCTGGTGCGGTTCCACAGGAACAGCACGATCATCAGCGGCAGATACAGCACCGTATTCAGTGCAAACGCGGCCACGGCGCCCGCACTCGCGACCACGATGCCGCCGACCGCCGGGCCGAAAGCTTCGCGCGATGTTGTAGCTGATGCCGTTGAGCGCGACCGCCGACGGCAGCGTTTCCGCCGGCACCTGCTCGCTGACCGAGGCCTGCCAGGCCGGCCCGAACAGCGCCATGCCGCTGCCGACCACGAAACACAGCGTCAGCAGAATATTCGGGGTGACGAGGTTGAGCCACGCCAGCACCGTCAGTGCCGTCGCGCCGGTCAGCGCGATCGTGAGCGAGACCAGCGCCACGATGCGACGGTCGTGCATGTCGGCGATGGCGCCGGCCGGCATCGAGATCAGCATGATCGGCAGCATCAGCGCGGTCTGCACCAGGGCGACCTTGTCGGCGGAGGACGTCATCTGCGTCATCGCCCAGGCGGCGCCGACGCCCTGGATCAGGATGCCGAGGTTGGAGACGAGACTGGCGAGCCAGATGCGCCGGAATACCGAATGGCGCAGCGGCGCCGTGATGCCGTCGGCAGGACGGGCAGGCTTCGGTGGTTCAGTCATATCCGGTTCCATTTGGGCTGCTATGGCTGGTCCATGATTCCCGCAAGCCTCAAGAGATGCCTGCGAAAACCCCGCATTGTCCAGTCGTTACGGCCCTGTCGGGCGTGCTACAGCACAGCTAAAGTGCTGAAAAATAACGGGAGGTTATAAATGAGCCTATCGCGTCGGTCCGTTCTCGGGGGTGTAGGGGCACTGCCCCTGCTGGCAGGCTCATTCGGCCTCGGGGTCTTCAATGCCGGGGCGTCGGCGCAGACGGCGCCGGCCACGGCCAGCCCCGTAGAAATACCGCCGATCCTGTTCGTGCACGGCAATGGCGACCATGCCGCCCTTTGGGTCACCACGATCTGGCGGATGGAATTGAACGGCGTGCCGCGCGAAAAAATGTTCGCGATCAATTTCACCGATCCGCTGGCGCGCACCGACGACAAGGTCGAACAGCCCAGCCGTTCCTCGACCGAGGACCAGCGCCGCGAACTCGCCGACGCCATCAAGGAATTGAAGCGCCGCACCGGCGCGGCGCGCGTGGCGCTGGTCGGCAATTCGCGCGGCGGCAATCCGATCCGCAACTATGTCAAGAACGGTGGCGGCGCCGATGTCAGTCATGCGGTTCTCTGCGGTGTCCCCGACCACGGCGTCTACGACTGGGATGAGGGTCTTGGCGGCGAGTTCAATGGCCGCGGTCCGTTCCTGCGCGGTCTGAATGAGGGCGAAAGCGAAGTGACGCCGGGCACGGCGTTCCTCACCCTGCGCAGCGATGGCATCGACAAGTACGCGCAGGCCGACGGACGCTTCGTCGGCAAGCCGGGCACGCCGACGGGCGTGACGGCGGAAGGTCCGGCATTGAAGGGCGCGACCAATCTCGTGCTCGGCGCCGTCGATCACCGCGAGACCGCGTTTCATCCGCGCGCGTTCCGCGAGATCTACAAATTCATTGCCGGCCGCGAACCCCAGCGAATCGATATTGTGCCGGAAGCCGACGTCAAACTGAGCGGGCTTGTCACGGGCACGCCGGGCGGCGTTCAAACCAATCGTCCGGTGTCGGGCGCCTCGGTCGACGTCTATCGCGTCTCTCCCGACACCGGTGAGCGGATCGGCGGTCCGATTCATTCGTCGCAGACCGGAGCGGACGGCCGCTGGGGCCCGGCCAAGGTCGAGCCGACCTGGTATCTGGAAATCGTTCTGACCTCTCCCGGCTCGACCACGACGCATTTCTACCGCTCGCCGTTTCCGCGCTCGTCCGACATCGTGCATCTGCGCGCCGCGCGGGCGCTTGGACCGGCCGACGCCGGCGCCGGTGCCGTGGTTTTGATGTCGCGGCCGCGCGGCTATTTGGGCCTGCCGCGCGACGTCGTGCTGATCGACGGCAAGGAGCCGACCGATGTGAAGCCGGGCGTGCCGACGGACTCGGTCACCACAGTGCTGATTCCCGCCACGGAGGCCGGCCGCCCCGTAGTGGCGATCTTCAACCAGGAGCGGATCGTGGCGCGGGCCTGGCCTGCGTCGGAAAACCGAATTGCGGTTGCCGAACTGACCTATTAGCTCTGGTGTGAGCTGTCCCGGTCTCCGGTGCCTTCATGGCGCCGGGATCGCAGGGTTTGCTCTGGATTCGAGCGAGGGACGTATGAGCATAGCCGAAGCCTACGATACGCCGGTCGCGCGAAAGCCGCTGGTGCCGCCGAGCCCGCCACGGGCGTCCGACAGCATGACGGCGCTCGGACGGATGAAGGTGATGCGCGAAAGCGTGATCGCCACCTGGGGCCAGCGCGCCTATGAAGAGGACATCATTCGTGGCCGCTTCGTCGGCCGCAGCAGCTTCATTCTCAACGCGCCGGATGCGATCCGGCATGTGCTGGTCGACAATTACGAAAACTATTCGCGCACGCCGGCCGGTCTGCGCGTGTTGCGGCCGATCCTCGGCGAAGGTCTGCTGATAGCGGAGGGGCGCGCCTGGAAGCATCAGCGGCGGACACTGGCCCCGGCCTTCACGCCGCGCGCGGTGACCACGCTCGTTCCCCACATGCTGGCGGCGACCGACGACACGATCGCGAAACTCAAGGCCGCCAGCAATGCGCCGGTGGATCTGCGCGAAGCGATGCAACGGATGACGCTCGAGATCGCCGGCCGCACCATGTTTTCGTTCGGCATGGACCGCCATGGCGCGCGCTTGCGCGATTTCGTGATGGAGTATGGCGACCGGCTGGCACGGCCGCATTTTCTGGATTTGCTGCTGCCGCTGAACTGGCCGAGCCCGCAGGATTTCGCGCGCGCCCGTTTCCGCAAGCGCTGGACCGCCTTCGTCGGCATGCTGATGGCCGAGCGCCGCGCCGCCGGCAAGAACGAAGGCGCGCCGCCCAACGATCTGTTCGACCTGATGGGCGCTGCGCGCGATCCGGAGACCGGCGAAGCCTTTACCGACGAGCAACTCGGCGACCAGGTCGCGACCATGATTTTGGCCGGCCACGAGACCACAGCCACGGCGCTGTTCTGGTCGCTGTATCTGCTGGCGCTCGATCCCGCCACCCAGGATGAAGTCGCGGCCGAGGTGCAGGGTGCGACCGTCAACGGCGTGCTCGATCTCGACCGGCTCAAATTCACCCGCGCGGTGGTCGACGAGACCATGCGGCTCTATCCGCCGGCCTTCCTGATCGCGCGTGCCGCGGCAGGGCCGGATACGATCGCGGGCATGCCGGTCAAAAAGCGCGACGTCATCCTGGTGGCGCCGTGGCTGTTGCACCGGCACGAAAAGCTGTGGCGCGACCCGAACGCGTTCCTTCCGTCCCGCTTCATGACCGGCACGCCGCCCGATCGTTTCGCCTATCTGCCGTTCGGCGTCGGCGCGCGCGTCTGCATCGGCGCGCATTTCGCGCTGGTGGAAGCAACGCTGGCGCTGGCCAGGATGATCGGGACGTTCCGGGTGAGTCTGCTCGACAAGGAGCCGGTGATGCCGGTGGGCGTGGTTACGACACAGCCCGACCGCTCGCCGATGTTTGCCATTTCGCCACGCTGAACCATTGCTGGAATGGACCTGCGATACCACTTAAGTTGCCTGACATGAGCGATATCAGGCCCAGTTTTCGGTGCTGAAGCAGACCGCCGATCCGGCGGTGGCGGACGCCATCGCGCGCCTGATCGAGAAGGGCGAGGACCACGAGCTCAACCGCGTCAATGTGCTGGATTTCGCAAAGCGAACCGGGCTCGACGAAGAGCAGGTGATTTCCGGCTTCCTTCATGCCTCACGGCTCGGGCTGTTCGAACTCACCTGGAATGTGCTGTGCCCGGGCTGCGGCGGCGTGCTCGATGCGCATTCGACGCTGAAATCGCTGCGTCATGATGATTACAATTGCGCGCTGTGCGCGGCGGGTTACGAAGCCTCGGTCGACGAGCAGGTCGAGGTTGCCTTCACCGTCAGCCCGCGGGTCCGGCGCATCGCCGCGCACGATCCCAATACGCTGCCGATCTGGGAATATTTCAAACAGGTTTTCTGGAGCTCCGGCGTCGACTTCAACAAGGAGTCGTTTACGGCGTTGACCGACGAGGTGACGCTGGATGCGCTGGAACTGCCGGCGGGCGAAAAGGCTGTGTTGTCGCTGCAATTGCCGGCGCAGTTCATCATCGTGTTCGAGCCGGTGACGCATGCTGCGCAGTTCATCGACGTTCAGGGCGAGCCGACCAGGGAGCGTCAGCAGCTTTCGCTGATCTACAACAACGTCCATGCCCCGACCGGAACCACGACCATGCGTCCCGGTCCGTTGCGGCTGTCGCTCGACAACCAGACCGACGTGCGGGTGCTGCCGTCGGTCTTCATCGCCGCCGACGCGCTCCATCATCTGATCGGCAAGCGCAAGCCGTTCCTGACCGCCAAGCGGATGCTGACCAACCAGACTTTTCGCGACGTCTACAAGGCCGACAATCTCCACGTCGACCAGCGGCTGAAGATCACGTCGCTGACCTTCCTGTTTACCGACCTCAAGGGATCGACCGCGCTCTACGAGCGGGTCGGCGATCTCGCCGCGTTCGATCTGGTGCGTGCGCACTTCCATGCCCTGCTGGAAATCATCTCGTCGGAAAAGGGCGCGGTGGTCAAAACCATCGGCGACGCCGTGATGGCGACCTTCATCAGGCCGGAACATGCGCTGGCGGCGGCGCTTCGCATGCGCGCCGCGATGACGGCGCTCAACCGCCAGCGCGGCACCGAGGATCTGATCGTCAAGATCGGAATTCACGAGGGCCCGTGCCTCGCGGTGATGCTCAACGAGCGGCAGGATTATTTCGGCCAGACCGTCAATATCGCCGCGCGCGTGCAGAGCCTGTCGACCTCGCAGGAGATCCATATCACCGGGCCGGTGATCGATTCGCCCGCGGTCGCCACGATCCTGGAGCGAGAGGCGATCAAGCCGATCCAGAAGCAGGCCGCGCTGCGCGGCATCGCCGACAAGATCGTGGTGTACGAAATACCGTAGGGTCACGATGCGCTCTCAGCCGTCATTGCGAGCGAAGCGAAGCAATCCAGACTTCCTTGCGGCCAGATGGATTGCTTCGTCGCTTCGCTTCGCTCGCAATGACGTTGAAGGGGCCAGCGTCCGGCCCGCCAAGGTCCAAGATTGCCTAAACGTAATGCTTGTCACACAACCCGCCGCAATTGCACGGGGCGGCTTTCCGCGCCATATACTCGGTATCGAACTTCATGACCGAGAGATGTCAATGCTCGACGGACTTCGCCAATTCATTGCCGACATTGTCTCCCCCGGCGCGGACGAGGAACGGGCGTTCGACGATACCGGCTATCGTCTGGCCGCGACCGCGCTGCTGGTTCACGTCGTCTCGCTCGATGGCGAGCCGACCGAGGTCGAGAAGCGCAAGTTGCACAGCCTGATCGAGAGCAGCTTCAAGCTCGATCCCGGCACCGCGGACCGCTTGATCGCGTCGGCGACGAAGGTCGAGGGCGAGGCGGTCGATCTCTATCATTTCACCAGCGTCATCATGCGTTCGGTGAACGAGGAGGGCCGGCTGACGCATCGTCGAGATGATGTGGGAACTGGTCTATGCCGATGGCCAGGTCAGCGAGTTCGAGGACAACGTCGTCTGGCGCGCCGCGGATCTGCTCGGCGTTTCCTCGCGCGACCGGATCGATCTCAAGCACCGCGTCGCCGAGCGGCAGTCCGTCCGCCCGCGGGCGCTTCGAAGTCCGCGGACGCGGCGATGTGAGACGCCGCGGTGCGGTGCGTCGATCATCGAACATAACGAAACTTTAATGTGCGCGGCCGGCGCGCGATAAGCCCGAAAATATTGCGTTTTCCCGGCAAGCGCGCGCGTTTGCATGCCGACATGCCGTCCTGTGGCTTGCGTCCCACCACAAGCCTATGCTCTCGTCGTTTCATTCGCGGCGTAACCTGAAATTGAATTAAGAGCTTTGATCGTGACTGAGCGTGTGACGCTGATTACCGGTGCATCGGCGGGCATAGGCACCGAGCTGGCGCGCGTGTTCGCTGCCAAGGGTCATCGCGTGGCGCTGGTGGCGCGGCGGGCGGATCGCCTGACCGCGCTGGCGGGTGAAATTACAGCCGCAGGTGGTGCCGCGCCGATCGTCATCCCCTGCGACCTCACGCAGCCCGATGCCGGCGACCGGATTGCCGAGGCGCTGGCTGCCGCGGGCGTCGAGGTCGAATACGTCGTCAACAATGCCGGCTTCGGCGTGTTCGGACGCGCGGTCCAGCGCGATCGCGCCGACCAGCTCGATATGATCGCGGTCAACATCCGCGCGCTGACCGATCTGTCGTTGCGGTTTTCCGATCAACTGATCCGCAACCGGGGCGGCATCCTCAATATCGGTTCGATCGCCGGCTTTCTGCCCGGCCCGGGGATGGCGGTTTACTACGCTTCCAAGGCCTATGTGCTGTCGTTCACCGAGGCGTTGCGCGCTGAACTGGCGCCGCACGGCGTGCGCGTGACCGTGGTCTGTCCGGGCCCGGTGCCGTCGGAATTCCAGGCCCGCGCCGGCTTCACGCCAGGATTTGATTCCGCGGTCCTCAACGTCTTGCCGGCCGATGTCGCGCAGCAGGCCTATCGCGGGCTGATGGCCAACCAGCGGGCAGTGTTGCCCGGGATCGGCATCAAGATCGTGCCGTTCCTGCTCCGGCTGTTCCCGCGCTGATTTATCCTGGGCGCCGTCGGCCGCCTCCAGCTCCGCCAGCGCTGAAAACCCTGCATTTTGACCCGGCGCGTGACGTGGGACACAGATGGCCCGCGATTTGCTTATTAATTCTGCAAGTCCATATGAACTCACCCGAAATTAATACTCACTTAGGTATGGTTTCGGTTTGAGGTGCCCCAGGCAACGTCGATGTCATTCCGGTCGAACAAAAATGGCGACAATATCCTGCCCTTTCCGGGGCGAAGGACGTTGGTGCTTACGCCGGCCCCCGCGCCGCTGCTGCCGGTCCTGATCGTCCTGCACCAGGAGACCTCGACGCCGGGCCGGGTCGGCAATGCGCTGCGTGCGCTCGGTCACCCCCTCGACATCCGCCGCCCGCGGTTCGGCGATCCCCTGCCGGAAACGCTGGATCGGCACGCCGGTGCGGTCATCTTCGGCGGCCCGATGAGCGCCAACGATCCCGACGACTACGTCCGCCGCGAAATCGACTGGATCGAAATTCCGCTGCGCGAGCAGCGGCCGTTTCTCGGCATTTGCCTCGGCGCGCAGATGCTTGCCAAACAATTGGGCGCGCAGGTCGCGCCGCATCCCGAAGGCCGTGTGGAAGTCGGCTACTATCCGATCCGTCCGACCGCAGCCGGCCACGCGCTCTGCCCGAACTGGCCGGAGCGCGTCTACCACTGGCATGGCGAGGGATTTCAATTGCCGGCCGGCGCCGAGTTGCTCGCTGAAGGCGACGACTTTCCGGTGCAGGCGTTTCAGTGCCGGCCACGCGTTCGGCTTCCAGTTTCACCCCGACGTCACCTACGCGATGATGCATCGCTGGACCACGCGCGGCTGCGCACGGATGGATTCGCCCGGCGCGCAGCCGCGTCATCTGCACTTTGCCGATCGCGCGATGCATGACGTGGCCGAGCGCGCATGGCTGAAGCATTTCATCGATGGCTGGCTCGCGCGCATGCCGCGTTCGATCGTGTCGGAAGCCGCGGAATAGCCGCCACGCGGAATTTGCGCCGCGTCGCAACGTCTTTCAAAATTCCTGAATGTGATAGTGTCTCCGCAGAAGCTTGCGCGCACAAGCAGGCGGATGGCCGCGCCACCCTCATCGCTTGCGCGCAACATCAACGAGAAAAAACGACAGGGAGATCGCGGTGACCTATCAGCATATTCTCTACGAGGTGAGCGACAAGATCGCGACCATCACGCTCAACCGGCCCGACCGCATGAACGCGTGGACCGCGATCATGGAGCGCGACGTGCGCCATGCGATGGAGACGGCGGCCGCCGACGACAATGTCCGCGTCATCGTGCTGACCGGCGCGGGTCGCGCGTTCTGCGCCGGCGCCGACATGGAGGGGTTGAAGGCGATCGATCCCAACGAGATCCGGCGCGGCGAGAACACGCCGTTCGACATGAACCGCCGCGCCGACTGGCAGACGCGCTACGCCTATTATCCGGCGATCCCGAAGCCCGTGATCGGCATGCTGAACGGCGCCACCGCCGGCATCGGCCTGGTCCATGCGCTCTATTGCGACCTGCGCTTTGCGGCCGACAATACCGTGTTCACCACCGCGTTCTCGCGCCGCGGGCTGATCGCCGAGCACGGCATCAGCTGGATGCTGCCGCTGATCGTCGGCCACGCCAACGCGCTCGATCTGTTGATGTCGTCGCGGCGGGTCTATAGCGACGAAGCGCTGCGCATCGGACTGGTCAACCGGCTCTATCCGCCGGACCAGTTGCGCGAGCAGACCTATGCCTATGCGCGCGATCTCGCCGATTTCGTCTCGCCCAGCGCGATTTCGGTGATCAAGCGCCAGCTCTACGACGTGCCGTTCCAGACGCTGGCGGAAGCGACCATCGACGCCAACCGGGAGATGCAGGTCGCGCTGAAGGGCAGCGATTTCAGGGAGGGCGTGGCGAGCTTTATGGAGAAGCGGGCGCCGAGGTTTACGGGGAAGTGAGGGGGTGGGTCGTTCAAAAGCCCGTCGTCGCCCTTCGGGCTATGCCGGGCACCACGCTTCGCTCTTCGGGCTCTGGCGTGGCTGCGCCACGCGAAGCCCGAAGGGCGAAGCGTGGTGGAGCCAGGCGGGATCGAACCGCCGACCTCGTCATTGCGAACGACGCGCTCTCCCAGCTGAGCTATGGCCCCGTCGCGACCGCTTCGGAATGACCCGGAAACGGTGACAATCGGCGCCATTTACAGTCCGCCCCAAGGTCAAGTCAAGAACGCTGAAAGTGCCCGATTTCGGCGCCATTTTGCCGGGAACTTCCCTTGTTTGCGGGGGGACGAACCGATATCTAGCAGGGTATCCCACCTGCGAGCCCCATCACATGCGCGCCGTCCTCGACATCGTTATCATCGTCCTCGACCTCTATGTCTGGCTTCTGATCGCCTCGGCCATCCTGTCCTGGCTGATCGCCTTCAATGTCGTGAATACGCGCAACCAGTTCGTCGCGGCGGTGGCCGAGTTCCTGTACCGGATCACCGAGCCGGTGCTGGCGCCGATCCGCCGGATTCTGCCCAATCTGGGCGGGCTCGATATCTCGCCGATCATCCTGATCCTGATCATCATGTTCATCCAGCGGGTGATCGCCTACTACATCTATCCCAACGTCATCTGATCCCCGGCGCCGATGGATCCTTGGCGCTACTCCACCGAGGGCATCAGCGTCGCGCTGCGGGTGACGCCGCGCGGCGGCCGCGACGACATCGACGGGATTGAGACGCTCGCCAACGGGCGCTCCGTGGTCAAGGTGCGCGTCCGCGCCATCGCCGAGGGCGGCGAGGCCAACCGCGCGGTCACGGAACTGCTGGCAAAGGCGCTCGGCGTGCCCAAGGCGAGGGTAAAGATCTTGTCGGGCGTGACCTCGCGCCTGAAGCAGGTCGCCGTCGACGGCGATCCCAAGATGCTCGGCGAGACCTTGCGGAAGCTGACCGCCATCAGACTTGAAAAGACGAAGGATTGAGATGACCGCCCGCATCATCGATGGAAAAGTCATTGCAGCAGAGCTTCGCGCCCGCGTCGCCGGACGAGGTCGCGCGGATCAAGCGCGACGCATCAGCTGACGCCGGGACTGGCGGTGGTGCTGGTCGGCAGCGATCCCGCCAGCGAGGTCTATGTCCGCAGCAAGCACAAGCAGACCCAGGAAGCCGGCATGGCGTCGTTCGAGCACGAGCTGCCCGATGACGTCGCGCAGGCCGATCTGCTGGCGCTGATATCGCAAACTCAACCGCGATCCCGCGGTGCACGGCATTCTCGTGCAATTGCCGCTGCCGAAATCGCTGCATACCGAAACCATCATCAACGCCATCGATCCCGCCAAGGATGTCGACGGGCTGCACCCGAACAATGCCGGACGGCTCGCCGGCGGTTTTGCCGCGCTGTCGCCGTGCACGCCGCTCGGCTGCATCATCCTGACCAAGAGCGTGCATGCCTCGCTCGAGGGCATGAACGCCATCGTGATCGGCCGCTCCAACCTGGTCGGCCGTCCGCTGGTGCAATTGCTGCTCAACGAGAACGCCACGGTGACGATCGCGCATTCGCGCTCGCGCGATCTGGCGCAACTCTGCGCCCGCGCCGATCTGGTCTATGCCGCGGTCGGCAAGCCCGAAATGGTGCGCGGCGACTGGATCAAGCCCGGCGCCACCGTGATCGATGTCGGCATCAACCGCCTGCCGGCCGCCGACGGCAAGACACGGCTGGTCGGCGACGTCGCGTTCAAGGAAGCGCTCGATGTCGCCGGCGCGATCACGCCGGTGCCCGGCGGCGTCGGGCAGATGACGGTGGCGTGCCTCTTGGTGAACACGCTGCGCGCGGCCTGCGCGATTCACGGGCTGCCGAAGCCGGCGGTGTGATCCAGGCAGGGTTTGGCGAACTGTCGCCTACTGACCGCTCATGCATTTCTTGTAGTTGAGCAGGTCTCTCGTGTACCAGCCATTGCGTCGGCGTTCCACACGCCACCATTGGCCTTGGCGCATCTGCCGTCTTTCGTGGTCGGTGCTTGCGGCGCCCCGCTTTTTGAACCTTGCGCGTAAGCCGCGGCAGGCATCAATGCCGACGGCGACGAATGCGGCAGACGCCAGGATCATCGCGACTGAGCTGCAGCAATTTCTTGCATGAATCGATGCTCCTCGTCGCATCTCGGTCTCGCATGATGACAAGGGGAACGAAGCTCCTGTGACGACGATGATCGAGCTGCCGATCACCCCGCCGCAATTCTCGATCAGCCGCCGGTAGAACCGGATCATGTCGGCATAGCCCTCGACGCTGAGGCGCTCGTTGGTGCCGTGGAAACGCTTCAGGTCGTCGGCATTGGCGCGCACCGGCGAGAAGCGGAAGATCTTGTCGGTGATGCCGACATAGTGCCGCGAATCGGTGGCGGCGACCATCAGGCCCGGGCGCGACGATCAACGTCCGGAAAGATCTCGCGGATGGTGCGGTTCAGCATCTGGTACGACGGGCTCGCGGTTGCCCGTCACCGGCGGCGGGTCGGTATTGCCGGGAAACGGCGTGATCGAAATGCGATCGTTGGCGATCGTGCTGCGCACATGCTCGATCACGCTGGCTTGCGTATCGCCGGGGATCAGGCGGAAGTTGACGCTGGCCTCGGCATTGCCGGGCAGCACGTTGTCCTTGTCGCCGGCATTGAAGATCGTCAGCGCCGTGGTGGTGCGCACCGTGGCTTCGCTGGGGCCGTTCTTTTCGAACTCGCGCAACAACAGCGGCTTGAACAGCCACAGGTTCGACAGCACCACGCGGTTGAAGCCGCTCATCTCCGGCGCCAGCGTGTCGAACATTTCGGCGACCGTGCCGCGGATCTGCATCGGCAGGCGATGGTCTTCCAGCCGCGCCAGCGCCGCGCTCATCATGCCGATCGCGGTATCGCGCGGCGGCATCGACGAATGGCCGGGCGTCGCATGCGCGTTCAGCACCAGCGTGGCGTAGCCCTTCTCGGCGACGCCGATCAGCGCCGACCGGCTTGTCGAGGCCCTTGATCATGGCCTTCGGTGATCAGCAGGCCCTTCGTCGACCACGAAATCGAGGCGGACGCCGCGCGAGGCCAGCAGCGCCGCGATCGACTTGGCGCCGCCGGTGCCGGCGGTCTCCTCGTCATGGCCGAAGGCGAAATAGATGGTCCGTTTCGGGCGGAAGCCGGCCTTTGGCCATCGCCTCGGCGGCTTCCAGCATCGAATAGAGATTGCCCTTGTCGTCCCAGGAGCCGCGGCCCCAGATGAAGCCGTCGGCAATGACGCCATCAAAGGGCGGCTGCTGCCAGTCCTTTTCGGTGCCGGGCGCGACCGGCACCACGTCCTGATGCGCGAGCAGCGCGATCGGCGCGGCCTTCGGGTCGGAGCCCTCCCAGGTGTAGAGCAGGCTGTATTCGGCGACGATCTCGCGTTTGGCCGCGGCGTGAAACGCCGGAAAGCTTTTCTCGATATGCGCCTGCATGCCGCGCAGCGCGTCGGCGTGCTGGTCGGGTTTTTCGAAGCTCGAAATGGTGCGGAAGCGGATCGCTTCGCTGAGCCGCGCCGGCGCGGCCTGCGCGTCGACCGGCGCGCGCGGCACCGCCGCCACCTGAAGCTGGCGCGAGCCGTGGGTGAAGACGTTGAACGCCAGCACGCCGGCAAGGATCACGATCGCGGCGATCAGCGAGCAGCAGGATGTTGCGGATGATTCTGATCAGCCGGCGCATCGTTAGCTTCCTGTCATTCCGGCGCGCGAAGCGCGAATCCGGACCTCGAGTCCGGGTTCGCTTCGCGCCCGGGATGACGACTTCGCTACTTCCCCTTCGCCCGCTCGATGCCTTCGAGGATCAGCTTGTGCGCGTCGTCGGCGTCGCCCCAGCGCAGCACCTTGACCCATTTGCCGGGTTCGAGATCCTTGTAGTGCTCGAAGAAGTGCTGGATCTGCTGCAGCGTGATGTCGGGCAGATCGCTGTAGTTCTTCACCTTGTCGTAGCGCTGGGTCAGCTTCGACGACGGCACCGCGATGATCTTCTCGTCGCCGCCGGCCTCGTCTTCCATCAGCAGCACGCCGACCGGCCGCACGCTCATGACGGCGCCCGGCACGATGGCGCGGGTGTTGGCGACCAGCACGTCGCAGGGGTCGCCGTCGCCCGACAGCGTGTGCGGGATGAAGCCGTAATTGCCGGGATAGCGCATCGCCGTATAGAGGAAGCGGTCGACCACCAGCGTGCCGGCGTCCTTGTCCATCTCGTATTTGATCGGCTCGCCGCCGACCGGCACTTCGATGATGACGTTGACGTCGTGCGGCGGATTTTTTCCGATCGAAATGGCGTCAATGCGCATGGAAGGCTCCGCGGTTCTGCATGTCTAGGTGCGCGATCGTCATACGCGGGCTTGACCCGCGTATCCATCGCACTTTCAAAGTCGCTTTAGAAAATGATGGATTGCCGGGTCAACCCATATTCAAGACGCGCTTCGCGCTTTCGCCCGGCAATGACGGCTGGAACTCAGTTGGTCCAGGCGAAAGCGACCTTGTCGAGCGACTTCGGCCCGAACTTCTCCGAGGAGCGCGCGACCATGCGGCCGCCGAGCGCGCGATAGAATTCCGTCGCCGGATCGTTGTCGGAGAGCGCCCAGATCACCATGCTCTTCAGCCCGCTCTGCACCAGATCGCGGCGGGCGGCGGTGAACAGGCGGCGGCCGAAGCCGAGGCCCTGGAATTCCGGACGCAGATAGAGCTCGTAGATCTCGCCTTCGAAGTGCAGGCTGCGGGCGCGGTTGCGGCCGTAATTGGCGTAGCCCGCGACCTTGTCGCCGAACACCAGCACGCTGACGCGGCTGCCCTTGCGGATCGCGCTGTCCCACCATTGCGGGCCGCGACGGTTGATCAGCTTTTCGAGTTCGGCGCCGGGAATGATGCCCTGATAGGCGGAGCGCCAGGCTTCGTCATGGGTGGACGCCACCGCGGTTGCATCCGCAGCTTTGGCCGGTCGAACCTCGATCAGGGTTGTGCTCATGAACCCAATCAAAGCAAGTCAGCGGCCCGGCTTCAAGGTCCATCGTTAATTATCGGTTAACCTGTGGATTTTCTGCATCAGTTTTCGCCCGTCTGTACCGAAAGAGGACAGAGAGCTGCCTTTAGTACGGCATTTCGCCGACTGCGCGGGCGGGGCAAACCCTGCTGGAATCGCCTCAGGAACGCCGCGACGAAATCCGGATCACGGAAAAATGCGCTGGATTTGATTCGCCGCCGGTATTCTGTTGGCGCATCGCGTCTCCTTCCTTCGGCTGCGTCAGGCCAATTCATGCACCCGGTTAAAGCGTTTCTTCGCAGCCGCCGTCCTTGCCGCGCTCGGCGTCGAGGACCGCCGCGGCGCAACAGATCCTCGGCGCGCAAGGCGCGGAGGGCGAGCCGAACCGCCTGCAGCAATGGCTGGTGCCGTCGCCCGATCCGGGACCATCCGGCGCATGCCGTGCTGTTTCGTCCACCCGGCGACGGCCCGTTTCCGCTCGCGGTGATCGCGCATGCCACCACCCAGAACGTGCTTGCGTCGCGCGCAAATGCCGCAGCCGGAATACCGCGCGCTGGCGGCGTTTGCTGGTGGCGCGCGGCTTTGCCGTGCTGGTGCCGGAGCGTCTGGGCCATGGCGCGACCGGCGGAAAATATCTCGAGGACCAGGGCGGCTGCGACGAGGCCGATTACGCCAAGGCCGGCCGCGCCACCGCCGACGAGATCGCGGCCGCGCATGGGCTTTGTGCGCAAGCAATCCTTCATCCGGCCGGAGGGCATGGTCGTGATCGGGCACTCCGCCGGCGGCTGGGGCGCGCTGGCGCTGGCCGGCGAAGACCCGAAGGACATCGCCGCCATCATCGCCTTTGCGCCGGGGCGCGGCGGCCATGCCAATGACTTTCCGAACCAGGTCTGCGCGCCGCACTCGCTGATCGCGGCGGCCGGCGAATTCGGCAAGGGCGCGCGCGTGCCGGTGACCTGGCTGGTCGCGGCCAATGACAGCTATTTTTCGCCGGCGCTGTCGCGGCAACTGGCCGATGCGTTCCGCAGCGGCGGCGGCAAGGTCGATTTCCGCGTGCTGCCGGCTTACGGCAGCGAGGGGCACTGGCTGCCGGAGACCGAAGGTGGTGTAAAAACTGCGCCGAGCGAACTCGATCGCGCCCTGAAGCCGCGATCCGCCGTGCGCGGCCAAAAAGCGATGACGCTGTATTTCCTCGTCAAATATCTGCATGTGCTCGGCGCCATCGTCATTCTCGGCACCGGCACCGGCATCGCGTTCTTCATGCTGATGGCGCATCGCAGCGGCGACGCCGCCTTCATCGCGCGCACGGCATCGACGGTCGTGATCGCCGACATGCTGTTCACGCTGACGGCGGTGCTGCTGCAGCCGGTCACCGGCGGCGTGCTGATGATGCTGTCGTCGACCGGCTTTCACCGAACGCTGGCTGTCGACCTCGCTCGCGCTTTATGCGGTGGCCGGACTGTTCTGGGTGCCCGTGATCTTCATGCAGATCGAGATGCGCGATCTCGCGCGCACGGCCGCGGCCGAGAGCGCGCCGCTGCCGCCGCGCTATTTCGCGCTGTTCCGCCGCTGGTTCCTGTTCGGTATTCCCGGCTTCGGCTCGGTCATGGTGATCCTGTGGCTGATGATCGCAAAGCCGTTTTAGGTGGCGCATGACTGCATGAACGCTGACGCGAAAGATCCTCGTGCTCGGCGCCTCCGGCCTGATCGGGCGGTTCGTCACCGACGATCTGCGCGTGCGGGGCTTTCACGCGATCGGCGTCGCGCGGCATTTCGCGCCGTCGCAGAAGACCAGCGCCTTCGATCTCGAATTGCCGATCATGTCGATGGACGCAGCCGCGCTGGCGCGGCTGATCCGCGAGCGCGAGATCGATGTCGTCGTCAATTGCCTCGGCGTGCTGCAGGACGGCCCCGGCAGCGACACCAGCGCCGTGCATCGCGATTTCGTCGCGCGCCTGCTGGCCGGCGATCCGCGACAGCGGCCGCGCGGTGCGGCTCGTCCACATCTCGATTCCCGGCGCCGCCAACGAGGACCGCACCGCCTTCAGCACGACCAAGCGCGAGGCCGAGCGGCTGATCGCGGCCTCCGGCATTCCTCACGCGATCCTGCGGCCGGGCTTTGTGGTGGCGCCAGCGGCCTATGGCGGCAGCGCGATGCTGCGCGCGCTGGCGGCGTTTCCGCTTCGATTGCCGGCGGACGAATCGGCGACGCCGTTCCAGCCGGTGGCGGTCGAGGATATCGCCGCGACCATCGCCTGGCTCGCCGCGCGCGACATCGATGATGCCGCGACGCGCGCCGTGACCTGGGACCTGATGCAGCCGCAGCCGATCACGCTCGGCGACGTGATCGAGCAATTCCGCTGGTCGTTCGGCACCGCGCGCTGCCGCGCATCACGCTGCCGGCCTTCCTGCTCGATCTCGGCGCCGAGGCCGGCGATCTCGCCAACCGTCTCGGCTGGATGCCGCCGATGCGCTCCACCGCGATTGCCGAACTGCGCCGCGGCGTCACCGGCGATCCCGCAGGCTGGATGGCCGCGACCGGCATCGTGCCGAAGACGCTGGCGCAGAGGTCGGCGGCCACGCCGCCACCATTCAGGACAAATGGTTCGCGCGGCTGTTCCTGGTCAAGGCGCTGGTGATCGCGAGCCTCGCGCTGTTCTGGATCGTGTCCGGCTTCATCTCGCTGTTCGTCTCCTATCCGCCGCCGCCGAGCATTTTGCGCATCGCACGGTTTTCCGCCGTCGCTGGTCGCACCGATGACCATCGTCACCAGCCTGATGGACATGAGCATCGGCGTGCTGATCGCCTTCCGCCGCACCGCGCCGTCGGACTGATCGCCGGCATCGTCGCGTCGCTCGGCTATATGGTGGGCGCGGCGATCCTGACGCCGGATCTCTGGATCGAGCCGCTCGGCGCGCTGGTCAAGACCGGGCCGGCGATCGTGCTGATGCTGGTGGCACTGCTGACGTTGGATAATCGATAGCGTTTTCAAGCGAAGTGGTACCGGTTCGCGTCAAGAAAACGCGTCAAATAAAGGCTCTGATGACGATTGGCCCGACGACGACGTGATCCTCTACGACGGCGTCTGCATCTTCTGCTCGCGCTGGGTCCGCTTCGTCGCCACGCGCGACATCGCGCGCCGCTTTCGCTTCACCGCGATCCAGTCGCCCTACGGCACGCGGCTCGCGCAGGCCTTCGGCATCGACCCCGATGATCCCGACACCAACGCCGTGATCCATGGCGGCGTGGCGTATTTCAAGTCCGACGCCGCGCTGACGGTGCTGAGCGCGCTGCCGGGATGGGGCTGGACGCGCGCGTTGTTCGCGGTGCCGAAGCCGCTGCGCGATGCGGTCTACAGCCTCGTCGCGCGCAACCGCTACCGGATTTTCGGGAAGTATGAGGAATGCTTCGTGCCGGATGCGGATATGCGGGCGCGGGTGATGGAGTAGGACCCGTCATTGCGAGCGCAGCGAAGCAATCCAGCCTTGCGCTGGCGGTAGACTGGATTGCTTCGCTACGCTCGCAATGACGGCTGTGGCGATTATCGCGCCGGTGCCAACACTTCTTCCGCCGCTCGCTCACCCGCTATCCCGCGCCCCATGCGCCGTCGAGAAAAACCCCGGCGAGGTCGCCTCTCCCGCAAAGAACAGCCGTCCATCCACCGGCGCGGCCAGCACCGCGCGCTTGCCGGCGTGGCCGGGCAGCGCGTGCGAGTAGGAGCCGCGCGCGAAGGGGTCGTGGGCCCAGCGCGATTCTGCCAGCGGCTTCAGCTTGCGGCGGAAATCGTTGCCGAGGAAGCCTGCGATCTCGTCGATGCTGTGCGCGGCGATCGCGCCCTCGCCGGCGTCTTCCAGCGCTTGCGCAAAACGGCCGCCGAAAAAGCCTTCGATGCAGGGCTGGCCGAACGGGCGGATGTGATAGGTGCCCATCTCGGTGCGCATGGTGGCGCCGCGCAGATTGCCCTCTTTCGGCAGCGCTTCGGGCTCGTCCAGCGCCAGCATCACCTTGTCGGCGAGGCCGAGCGGCAGGCCGCGCGCGGCGTCGACTTTTGCCGGCAGCGGCGGGATGAAAGCGGATCGCTTCGTCGGCGATCAGATTGGTCGGCACGGTGACGATCACCTTGTCCGGCGGTCAGCGTGCCCTGCGAGGTCTCGATGCGGACGCGCTTGCCCGAATGATCGATCAGCGTGACCGCGCAATTGAGCGCCAGCGGACATGACGCGCCATAGGCCGCGATCAGCGCGCCATAGCCGCGGCGGACGCGCCAGTTGATGTCGGTGTCCTCATAGGCGTCCATGTCGAGGATCGGAGACCTGGTCGAGTTCGCAGCCGTTGATGTAGGTCGAGATCGCATCGATCATCGGGTTCCAGCGATTGCCGGGCTCGAGACAGAGATTGGCGGCGCTGTCGCGGCCGATTTGTTCGGCCTTCTCCGCGGCTTGCTCGGCGCGGTCATAGAACGCGTCGAGCGCGCGAATGAAATCGTCGCGCTCGGCTTGCGGAAACGCCTTGCCATAGGCGCGCTCGCGCCAGGGCGGCAGGGCCTTGTTGATCTCGAAATTCAGCTGCTCGGCGATCGCGACGAACGAGTTCTCATCCGCCGAATGCAGCCAGCCGCAGCCGAGGTCGAAGGTGACGTCAGGCGCGGCCATGATGGTGTGGGCGCGGCCGCCGACGCGGTCGCGCGCTTCCAGCACGATGGTGGAGAGGCCGGAATGTTTCAGCGCATGCGCGGCGCCGAGGCCGGCGGCGCCGGCGCCGATGATGGCGACGTCGACTGAGGAGGGGAGGGACGTCATGCCTCCGCATCTAGCATGTTCGGCGCCGGGCCAAAAGTCGCCCCAGGCATGGCTGTCATCATCCGCGAAGGCGGATGATCCAGCACGCCGGGGCTTCTCGCCCTATACCGGATGGCTGCGAATACTGGATGCCCCGCTTTCGCGGGGCATGACAGATATGGCTTACGCCACCTCTTCCTTGGACTTTTCCGCGCGCTTGCGGTCGTTGGCGTCGAGGAACTTCTTGCGCAGGCGGATCGACTTCGGGGTCACTTCGACCAGTTCGTCGTCCTCGATATAGGCCAGCGCCTTTTCCAGCGTCATGCGGATCGGCGGGGTCAGGCGCACCGCTTCGTCCTTCGAGGTGGTGCGGATGTTGGTGAGCTGCTTGCCCTTGAGGATGTTGATCTCGAGGTCGTTGTCGCGGGTGTGCTCGCCGACGATCATGCCCTTGTAGACCTTCCAGCCCGGCTCGATCATCATCGGGCCGCGGTCTTCCAGCTTGAACATGGCGTAGGCCACCGCCTCGCCCTGGTCGTTGGAGATCAGCACGCCGTTGCGGCGGCCCTGGATGTCGCCCTTGTAAGTGGCGTAGCCGTGGAACAGGCGGTTCATGATCGCGGTGCCGCGGGTGTCGGTGAGCAGTTCGCCCTGGTAGCCGATCAGGCCGCGGGTCGGCGCGTAGAACACCAGACGCAGGCGGTTGCCGCCGGACGGGCGCATCTCGATCATCTCGGCCTTGCGCTCGCTCATCTTCTGCACGACGACGCCGGAATGCTCCTCGTCGACGTCGATCACGACTTCCTCGATCGGCTCCTGCCACTCGCCGGTGGCCTCGTCCTTCTGCAGCACGACGCGCGGACGCGACACCGAGAGCTCAAAGCCTTCGCGGCGCATGGTCTCGATCAGGATCGCGAGCTGCAATTCGCCGCGGCCCGACACTTCCATCGCATCCTTGTCGGAGGCTTCCACCACGCGCAGCGCGACATTGCCTTCGGCTTCGCGCAGCAGGCGGTCGCGGATCATGCGGCTGGTCACCTTGTCGCCTTCGGTGCCGGCGAGCGGGGAGTTGTTGACGATGAACGACATCGACACGGTCGGCGGATCGATCGGCTGCGCCGTCAGCGGCGTTTCGACGGTGGGATCGCAGAAGGTGTCGGCGACGGTGCCCTTGGTCAGGCCGGCAATGGCGACGATGTCGCCGGCTTCGGCTTCCTCCAGCGGCGTGCGCTCGATGCCGCGGAAGGCCAGGATCTTGGTGATGCGCCCGCTCTCGATCAGCTTGCCGTCGCCGCCCAGCACCTTGACGGCCTGGTTCGGCTTGATCGAGCCCGAGGTGATGCGGCCGGTGATGATGCGGCCGAGATAGGGGTTGGCTTCGAGGATGGTGCCGATCATCCGGAACGGACCTTCCTCGACCGTCGGCGGCGCGACGTGGCGCAGGATCAGGTCGAACAGCGGCTGCATGCCGGCGTCCTTCGGACCCTCCGGGCTGTCGGCCATCCAGCCCTGCTTGGCCGACCCGTAGAGGATCGGGAAATCGAGCTGCTCTTCGCTGGCGTCGAGCGCCGCGAACAGGTCGAACACTTCGTTGATGACTTCGGTCGGGCGCGCGTCGGGGCGGTCGACCTTGTTGATGACGACGATCGGCTTCAGGCCGACCTTGAGCGCCTTGGAGACCACGAATTTGGTCTGCGGCAGCGGGCCTTCGGCGGCGTCGACCAGCACCAGCGCGCCGTCCACCATGTTCAGGATGCGCTCGACCTCACCGCCGAAATCGGCGTGGCCGGGGGTGTCGACGATGTTGATGCGGGTGTCTTTCCACTGCACCGAGGCCGCCTTGGCCAGAATGGTGATGCCGCGCTCGCGCTCCAGATCGTTGGAATCCATCGCGCGTTCGACCACGCGCTGGTTTTCGCGATAGGTACCGGATTGCTGCAGCAGCTTGTCGACCAGCGTGGTTTTGCCGTGGTCGACGTGGGCGATGATGGCGACGTTACGAAGGTTCATGGCTCTTCTTCTGGTCGGACAATGGCTGGAGCGCGATCTCGCCGGAAAACCGGGACCCACTTTTCCGGATCGTGCTCAAAACCTGAAATTCGGGGGGCAAATAGCCTCAAACTGGGCCCCAAAAAGGAAGCCCGGCCAAAAGGACCGGGCACACCTTACGCGTTGCGGCGCAATATAGTCAGAAAACGTCAAAAAACAAGGGTTTATTGGACATTTGGTTAGCCGATTTTGGCATAGCGGGGTCCCTTGGGGGGCCCCTAATTGCCTTTTTCGGGGTCGGGATAGACCCCGCGCAAAACTTCCTCGAAGTGGATCTTCACGGCCTCGTTGCAGAGGCAGGACCGGATTCGCAGCGCCTCGGGGTTGCGGACCAGGATCGAGCCGCGGCGGGTTTCCAGAACGCCTTCGGCCTTGAAGGTCTGGATCACCCGGCTGGTATAGCAGCGGCCGACCCCGAGCAGGGTCGCCAGCTGCTCGTGGGTCAGCGGCACCACGTCGTCGCCGTCGGTGCGCTCCATCGCCGACATGATCCATTTTGCCGTGCGCTGCTCGATCGAATGGATGGCGTTGCAGGCGGTGGACTGGAAGATCTGGGCCAGCATGCAGTCGGCATAGCGCGCGAAGACGTTGCTCAGCGTGCGCGATGTCGCCTTGGCCGCATCCAGCTTTCCGATCGGCAGCCGCACGAACGGGCCGGCGAATTTGACCATGATGCGGGTATAGGCCGGCAGAAAGCCCTGGCTGACGATGCCGCCGACCGCGCCCTCGCGGCCGATCAGGATGGTCTCGACGTCGCGGCCGTCCTCGTTCGGAACCATGTAGGACACCAGGCTGGGCCCGCAGGGAAAATGCACGATCTCGACGTCGTCGCCGGGACTGTAGAGCAGGTCGTTGGGGTCGGCGTCGGTCGCGACCAGATGCGGCTCGATCAGCGCAAAGTCAGCGCTGTTCAACCGGCGCAGCAGATTGTTGAACGGCCGCTGAGTGGTCGCTTCGGCTGGTCGTGTGAGCATGAAAGTTCCCGTTCAGTCCGGGGGGACAATAATCGGCATGCTGCCGTCCGTATGTTCACAAGTGAACAGACTGTCGAACGGACATGTGGTGGTTTCAGTTCCGGAACCTGCGGCACGCTCCCCCTGAGGCGCCGGCATCGGGTACCCCTTCGGGCCAACCGCCGAGGCGTCAATGTTGTACCTGTCATCTGGCACGAGTATGGAACCCGCGTTTCTGACGGCATGCCCGCCGACGTGTTGATCGTCGAGGACGACCCGATCATCGCCCTCGATTTCGAGGACACGCTTCTCGGCTTTGGCGTGAAGACCGTGCGCACCGCGCCAAGCGTGGCCAGGGCGCTTGCTGTGATCGACGAACGCGCGCCCGATTTCGCGCTGCTCGATGTCGGCCTGATCCGCGAAAAGAGCTTTGCGGTCGCCGAGCGGCTGGAGGCGCTGAAGATTCCGTTTGTCTTCGTCACCGGCTATGGCGCCGATGCCAGACTGCCTTTGGCCTTCGCCGAAAGGCCGCGACTGCCCAAGCCCTATTCGACCGATGCGCTGCAGGGCCTTGCTGAGCAGCGCTGAACGCGTTCGCGCAGCGTGCGTTTAGATTGAGCTTTATTTTGACGCGTTTTCTTGACGCGAACCGGTTTCCACTTCGCTCGAAAACGCTATGCCTTCGGATCGAGCGTCGTCGACCACAGCGCGACGTCGGCGCGGTCGCGCAGGGTCACCGTCATCTGTCCGCTGGCGCCGTCGATCTTGACGTGACCGAAGAACTGCATGCCGGCCGATGGCGGCAGGTTCTGCTTGTCGAGCCCCGGCGCCTTGATGAACCGCACTTCGGGCCCAAAGGTGTTGTCGAGTTCGTTCGGGCCGAACGTGCCGGCGTGCAGCGGACCGGAGACGAATTCCCAGAACGGATCGAACTCCTGGAACTGGGCCTTGTCCGGATTGTAGTAATGCGCGGCGGCGTAGTGCACGTCCGCGGTCAGCCACACCGTGTTGACGATACCCGACGTCTTGATGAAGCGCAGGATGTCGGCGATCTCGAGTTCGCGGCCGCGCGGCGGGCCGTCGCCTTGCGCGAACGCTTCCGAGCCCTTTTTGTTGGTCGCATCGTCATAGACGATGATGCTGAGCGGCATGTCGGAGGCGATCACCTTCCAGGTGGCGCGCGAGTTCAGCAGCGCGCGCTTCAGCCAGGCGAGCTGATCCGGTCCGAGGAAATAGCTGTCGGGCCCGTAACTGGTCTGCAGGTTCGGCCCGTTGGGGCCGCGATAGCTGCGCTCGTCCAGCATGAAGACGTCGAGATGCGGGCCGTAATTGAGCGTGCGATAGACCCGGCCCGGCTCGACGATGCTTTCGCGCATCGGATACATTTCGTGGAACGCGCGAGCCGCGCGCGCGGCGAGCAGCGTGATGTCGCGCTCCTTGTAGGCCGCGGGCAGTTGCTTCGACAGCGACCAGTTGTTGGTGACTTCGTGGTCGTCCCACTGCACGAAGATCGGCACCTCGGCGTTGAAGGCGCGGACATTGTCGTCCATGAAATTGTATTTGTGGGCGGCGCGGTACTCGTCGAGCGTCTCGGCGACTTTGGCCTTCTCCGGGATCGTGACGTTCTTCCAGAGCTTGCCGTCGGGCAAGCTTGACCTCGGACGGGATCACGCCGTCGGCATAGATGGTGTCGCCGGAATGCAGCAGGAAATCCGGACGATGCTTGCGCATGGTGGCGAAGGTGAACATGCCGCCGTCATCGGGATTGATGCCCCAGCCCTGTCCGGCGACGTCGCCGCCCCAGACGAAGCTGACGTCGCGGCGATCGGCCGGCGCGGTGCGGAAACGGCCGACCACCGGCTCGCTCTGGATGTCGATATGGGAGAGATCGCGAAAGCGGACGCGGTAGAAAATGTCCTGCCCCGCAGGCAGGTTTTCCAGCAGCATCTTGGCGGTGAAGTCGCTCTCGGGCAGCGCCGCGATCGGCGGCAGCGCCCGCGCCTTGGCGAAGGATTCGGTGGTGGCGACCTCGACCATCATCTGCGAGGGCCGGTCGGCGCGGGCCCACACCACGCCGCCATCGGCGCCGACGTCGCCGGACTGCACGCCATGGGTGATCAGCGGCCGGTCGGCGGCGCGGCTGAGATAAGGCATCGCAAGGGCGCCGATGGCGCCGGAAGCCGTGGTGGAAAGGAAGCGGCGGCGGGAAATGCGAATCGTCATGCAAGCCCTCCTTCAGGTCCGCAGCGGCGATGCGCCGCGCGCGCTGACAGACCTAGGAAGGTTTGATGACGGTTCGATTACAAAGGGATCGTTCAGGCGGTGCCGGCCGCCCGGAATTGCACGCTCGCCCGCTGCAGGTTTTGCGGCATGCTCATCAACAGCGTCTTGCGGTCGGCCACCGCGTTGTGGAATTGCTCGATCGCGATGTTGAAGGCGGTCAAGGTGCCTTCCTCGATCGCGCCGTGCTCGAAAGCACTGCAGCGTGTCGCGCAGGATGGCGTCGGCTTCCGACTGCATCTGGTCGAGTTCGTCGGTCGAATCGCAGGTGCGCGCCGCGGTGAGCATGTCCAGCAGCCGGTCGCGCTGCGAGCTGTTGACGTTGCGCTCGTCCTTCTTGAGATAGCCCGCGAACCACGCGCCGGCGGAGCCCATCGCCGACAAGCCCATCAGTCCCCACCAGATGAAATCGCTGTAGCGATCGAGGAAGGTTTTTTCCTCGCCGTCGACAAAGGCCGCGGCGCCGGGATGCACCGGGATGGTGGCGTCCTTGTCGGTGTCCGGCGTCTCGATCTTCGCGGCCAGCGGAAATTCGGTCTTCAGGTTCTGCCGGATCGCGAACAGTTGCCGGGTGAAGGCGGCGACGGTCGATTTCCGAAACGCCTTTGCGCGCCACGATGTGGTGCGAGAAGCTGATGGTCTTGACTTCCTCTTCCGGCTTGTCCGGCGCGCCGCCAAAGGTGCCGGCCGGAATTTCGGAAGCCTCATAGGCCGGATGGTTCTGCGCGATCGCGTCCGCCAGATCGATCGCCAGGAATGTCGGCGTGCCGCCGTCCCGCGTCGAGGCCGCGATCGCGTCCGACGTGATCTTGCTGTTGACCGGACCGGCCGCGAGATAGGCGTCCGCCTTCTGGTTACGGATGGCGTCGGCGGCCTCGTTGGCCGGGAACTGGATGATCTCGACCTTGCCGGGATCGACGCCGTATTGCTGCAGGATCACCTTCAGCAAATTGACATTGGCCGGGGTGCGGCCGACGACGCCGATCCGACGTCCGGCGAGCTGCGCGATTTTGGTGATCTTGGCGCGAGCCTTCTTGCCCTTGACCTTGCCGGCGGGTGGCACCCACAGCACCACGACGTTCTTGCGCAGCGTCGCCACGGCCTGCGCGTTCTTCGGCACGTCGAGGTCGCCGCGGATGATGGCGAGGTCGGCCTTGCCTTCGCCGAGCAGATTGGCGCTCGCGGTGGCGCCGTCGGTCTGGATCGGGCGCAGCCGGACCTGACTGTGTTGCTGGTTGTTGAAGGCCTGCGTCAGCGCCTGGACCACCTTCAGGTCGTCGCTGTTGGCCGGACCGACCGCGATCCGCAGGGTCACCGGGCGCATCGCGAAATAGTAGCCGGCGGCCAGCGCGCCGACGATCGCCAGCACGCCCGCCAGCATGACGAAGGTCAGCCGCCGTTTCGCCGGGCGGGGCGAGGGTGAGAGTGGCTTTTCGACGGGGGCAGGGCCGTCGGTCATCAATCTCCAAACGATCGTTTGAGCTGCAATTTCATGACGCCAACGCGCTTACATCGCCATTCTAGCAAATTTCCGGCCGAACTGAGGTTACATCTCCGTCATGGTTACCGTCACCGCCGCGTGGCCATTGGACGCGCCGTGCGGCCTGGTTTTGGGCCGGGGATCCGGGTGCCGCTCAATCGGTGTTAGGGTGTCGCGGGCGTGAAACAAGGAGGCGATCATGGCGGAACGGCTGTCGGCGGAGGCACGCAAGGCGGCGCTTGGCGGAACTGTCCGGCTGGTCCGAGACGCCGGGCCGCGAGGCGATCGCGCGGACCTTCACCTTCAAGGATTTCAACGAGGCCTTCGGCTTCATGACCCGGGCGGCGCTGGTGGCCGAAAAGAAGGACCATCACCCGGAATGGCGCAACGTCTACAAGACGGTGGAGGTGGTGCTGGCGACCCATGACGCCGGCGGCGTCACCCGGCTCGATATCGAGCTTGCCAGGGCCATGAACGGGATCGCGAGGCAACTGGGCGTCAGCTTGAGCCCGTGCCGCCTTCGGTCTTGCGGCGGCGACCAGCGCCACAGTCCTTCATTCAGATGAACTGCTGCGGCGATCCGCCGCGCTCGGATTTCAGGGAGCGCCGCGATGGCCTCGTCCGAACACACCGTGGGTTTCGAGCCGGCCGACCGGCTGGCGCAGGACCGCGACAGCGTGCGCCGGCGGTTCTGGATCAAGTTCAAGCAGGTGGTGGCGAAGCTTCCCTTCGCCGAGGATCTGCTCGCGGCCTATTATTGCGCGTTCGACAAGCAGACGCCGCGCCATGTGCAGGCGGCGCTGCTCGGCGCCATCGCCTATTTCATCCTGCCGTTCGATTTCGTGCCGGACATGCTGCCGGTGCTCGGCTTTACCGACGACGCCGCGATCCTGGCCACCGCCATCCGCATGGTCGCGGGCCACATCACGCCGGAACATCGCGATGCCGCCCGCGCCGCGCTGAAGCGCGGAATTGAAACCGGTGACGTGACAGAATAAAGCCCGGCTCTGATCGGATCAGAGCCGGGCTCATTTTGTTTGACGCGTTTTCGGTCGTTGCGCAGCGCGAAACGTTATTGTTTCGCTGCAGCTGACGGGCGAACCACCTGCGCCCGCGCGTTCTTGTCGGCTTCCCAGGCCTGGAACTGCTTGAACAGTGCTTCGCGGTCGGTATCGTTCTTCACGGTCGCCGCGGTGGTCGGGCTCTGTTTCAGGAACGCGTCGAACTTGGCGCGCGTCACGGCTTCGATGTTGTGGGTCTTCGAGCCATTGCTCCGCGATCGGCAGGCGCTGCCAGTCCTGCAGCGGCGCCGACAACGAGACTTCCTTCCACTTCGGATGGAAGGGCGGGTTCTGGAACGTCGGGAACTTGGTGAAGAAGGCGTCCACGAACAGCGCCAGCTTGCGATAGCGTTCGGTGTTCGGCGCCCAGTTGTAGGCCGCCAGCACCGCGGGCACCGCGATGGTGTCGACGCGCTCTCCTTCCGCGATCAGGTTCGGATAGTCCTTCGCGGTCAGGATCGCCGGCAGATAGTCGCTCTGCAGCGGCTTGGCATAGTCGACCGGAACGAGGTGGAAGCGGTCCGTCGTCCTTGAAGTCGCTGACCGACTTGTACGGCTTGCCGCCGACGACGATCACGGCGTCGAGTTCGCCCTTCTTCAGCTTCTCCATCGCGATGCGCTGCTCGATATAGACGACGTTCGGCTTGATGCCGAGCCGCTCGAACACGATCGAGGCGGTGACGAAGGTGCCGCCATTGGGAAGGTCGACGCTGACCCTCTTGCCGTTGAGATCGGCGAGGCTGCGGATCGATTTCGACGCGATGACGTACATCTCTTCATTGTAGAGCTTGGTCACATAGGTGAACTGCTTCTTGATGTCCTTCGCAAAGCCCTTGTTCTCGAGATAGTCGAGCGTGTCGGCGCGCACGATGCCGAGATCGACGCCCTGCAGGAACAGGATGTCGGCGACGCTCTGCACCGAGCCGCGGCCGACGATCGGCAGTACGCGCAACTTGTTGCCGTCGTCGAGCACGGAAGCGAGGTCGGCGCCGAACTGCACATAGGTGCCGCCGATCGTGCCCGAGATCAGCGTGACCGTGTTCGCGTTCAGCGCCTGCTTGGTGGCGGCCGAACCGAACTGGAAGATCGCCTTGAGGCTTTCGCTGACCTTGGCCGGATCGAGTTCGGCATCTTCGGCCCGGGCCGTCTGGCCGCAAACCATGGCGATGGCAATCAGTGCCATTCCAAACAAACGTCGCATGTAGTCCCCCTGCGTAATGCCTGTCTTGAGTGATGCTTGTTATTAGTTCTGAGTTTGGAGACGCCGTCTGGCGTCGACCGAGCCGAGCTGGGCGGCCTTCTGGTACCAAAGCCGCGCCGCAGCCGGATCGGGCGTAGATGCTGCGCATGTCCTGGGTGCCGATCACCTGCGGGTCATAGGTCCCCGCCAGCATCAGCGCCGCTTCCGCTTCCTGCGCATCCGCCGCACGCTCGAGCAGCAAACGGGCGGAGGTGATGTCGCCGACCGCAAGCAGGCCTTTCGCCCGCTTCAGCAGCGCCGCGAGTTCGTCCGGATCGATGCGCCGTGCTGCGGGCGGCCGGCGGTGCCGCCGGCACCGGCGCGGCCTGCGGCCGGCGTCGGCTGCGTGTCGCACGACCTTGGTCTTGACGGCGCCCTGATAGGCGGCTGCGATTTCGTCGCGCGACGGCGAGACGGACGGTCAGGCCGGCAGGCTGGATACGGCGGGGCGTCTGCAATCGTCCGGCGCCGCGGGCCGTCGATTCGCCGGCTGGGCGAGGGCGGCTTGCGGCGGTAGCGCCGGCTCCGTCGCACTGAGCTGACCAGGCGTCGTGCCACCGAGCGAGGCCTTGGCGTTGGCAAACACCGAAAGCGGATTCTCCATCGACATGATTGCGAGCGCAATGCCGGCGGCGGCTGCTGCCGCTATCCCGCCTTGAGGATGCGCGACCAGAGCCGCGCCCGGCTGAGGTTTCGCTCGCCGCCGCTGCCAAACCGATGCTGCCTGGGTTCGTCGTCGTCCTCATAGTTGGAGAGGAATAGCGGAACCGGCTCGTATGCCAGCGGATCGTCCTGCAGTTGTTCCGGATCTTCATACTGCTGCAGCGAGATCTGCGCGCCCTGGTTGGCGCGTCTCGTACAACTGGGCGTCAAGTCGTTGATCGCTTCGTCGAACCTGTCGTACGGATCCCTGGAATGAGTCTGCCTAGAGCTCTCCACCATGGTGATGTTCCCCACTACTAAACGCAACAATGGGCACCCCGGGCGCAAATTGTCGTTCTTGTTGGCGCGCGGGGACCCGATTACTGGGCCTAGCCTCGCATGCCGAATGGGTTGAAAAAACGACGGTCGACGGCGCGAATTAGGAGATATTTTGGTTTGATTGAGGCAGATACTGCCCAATTCATAGAATTAAGATGCGGATCAGTTAGTAAAAACTTATCGCAAATCCTGAGCATTAACGAAGCGTTAGGCTTCGTCGAGCGCGCTCGCCCGACCATTAAGACAGCGTTAACCTTAACGCCGAGTTAATGCGGCCCCGCACCTCACGGATGCAGGATCACCTTGCCCATCGCCTTGCGGCCGGCGAGCACTTTGAGCGCCTCGGCGGTTTGCGCCAGCGGGAAGGTGCGGTCGACATGCGAGGAGATCTTGCCTTCCGCGGTCCACTTCACGAGCTTCTCGAGATTGGCGCGGTTCTTCTCCGCGTTGAGCCTGGTCCATGCGCCCCAGAACACGCCGCGGATATCGCAGCCCTTGAGCAGCGCGAGGTTGAGCGGCATTTTCGGAATGTCGCCGGCGGCAAAGCCGATCACCAGGAAGCGTCCTTCCCAGGCGATGGCGCGCAACGCGGCTTCGGCATAGGTGCCGCCGACCGGATCGAAAATAATGTCGACGCCCTTGCCGCCGGTCAGCCGCTTCAGGCCTTCCTTCAGATCTTCCTTGGCGTAGTTCAGCGTCAGCTCGGCGCCATGGGCTTTGGCGAATTCGAGCTTTTCGTCCGACGAGGCGCAGGCGATCACCTTCAGGCCCATCAGCTTGCCGAGTTCGCAGGCCGCAAGGCCGGTGCCGCCGGCCGCGCCCAGCACGGCCAGCGTCTCGCCGGGCTTCGGGCTGGCGCGATCTTCCAGCGCATGCAGCGCGGTGCCGTAGATGATGATGATTCCGGCGGCGCGATCGAAATCCAGATTGTCGGGGATCTTCACGACCGTGTTCGCCGGCAGCGCGATCTTTTCGCGCGCGCCGTTATGGCCGCAGGACGCCACCACGCGGTCGCCGACCTTCACGTCGGTGACGCCGGCGCCGACGCTTTCGATCACGCCCGCGACTTCGGCGGCCGGCGAGAACGGGAACGGCGGCTTGATCTGGTACTTGCCCTGGATCATCAGGATGTCGAAGAAATTCAGCGCCGCGGACTTGATCGCGATCACGACCTGTCCGGCTTCGGCGACGGGATCGGGCACGTCGGCCAGCACGAGATCGTCGGGTTGGCAATATTGCGAGCAGAGAATGGCTTTCATGGACACACCTGATTTTCGGACGCACAAGGAAGGCTGGATGCTTCATGCCGGATTTGACGCCGGGCTACAATCCGATTCGGATGCTTTTGGGTCGCACGCAGGGCTACCATCCGTCATTGCGAGCGAAGCGAAGCAATCCATGTCTTGCTAACAAAATGTCTTGCTAACAAAGAACTGGATTGCTTCGTCGCTTACGCTCCTCGCAATGACGGGGAACAGGGATTGAAACGATGTTTGAAAAAGGCCTGCTGGCGGGAAAGCGGATATTGGTCACCGGCGGCGGCTCCGGCCTCGGGGCTGCGATGGGACGCCGCTTCGTCGAACTCGGCGCCGAGCTGATCATTTGCGGCCGCCGGCTCGAATTGCTGGAGGCGACGGCGGCACAGATGCGCAGCGAACTCGGCGGCCAAGGTCTCGGTCGCGCGATGCGATATCCGCGACGGCGCCGCGGTCGATGCCATGATGGATGCGGTCTGGGCCGAGGCGCCGATCGATGTTCTCGTCAACAATGCTGCCGCGACCTTCATCGCGCAGACCGAACAGATGTCGTTCCGCGCCGCGGACGCGATCCTGGCGCCGACACTTCATGGCACGATGTACTGCACGCTCGCCGCCGGCAAGCGCTGGATCGAAGGCAAGCACAGGGGGCGTGGTGCTGAGCATTCTCTCGACGTCGACCATCACCGGCCGCGCCTTCACGGTGCCCTCGGCGATGGCGAAGACGGCGGTGCTGGCGATGACCAAAAGTCTCGCGGTGGAGTGGGGACCGAAGGGCGTCCGCCTGGTCGCGATCGCGCCCGGCGCATTTCCGACCCCGGGCGCTTCCGGTCAGTTGCGGCCCGAGGGCCGCGACGAGAGCTGGGCGCATCGTAATCCGCTCGGCCGCGCCGGCGAACACAGCGAGCTTGCCAATCTGGCGAGTTTCCTGATTTCCGATCAGGCCGGCTACATCAATGGCGAGATGGTGGTGCAGGACGGTGGCTCGCATCTGCGCAGTTCCGGCGCAGAGGACCTGCTGCAATGGACCGACGCGCAGTGGGCGAAGCAGCGCGAAGGTCGCGCCAAGGGGTGAGGTTCGTGCGATCGCGTAAAGATTCTGCTAACAAGACTTGCGTCAGAATGCGCCGTCAGCGGTGGGCAAGGGCGTAACTGCCTTCCCAAAAAAGCATTTCCCGGCTATCCATCTCCGGCGCCGCGAAGCAGCGCCGGGCCATCTTCCAGTCACAATGATAAGGGAATCAGTCGTCCGTGCGGGGAACACAGACATCACTGGTAGCGATGGCGTTGTTGTGCGGGGTGACGGCCCACGCGCACGCGCAAGCGGCTGCGCCGAAGGGCGCAAAGGATGCGGCCAAGCCCGCGACCGCGGCAAAGCCTGCGGCCAAACCGGATCCGGCCGTTGCCGCTGCCGCCGGCGGGGCGGAACCGACGCTGATCGGCCAGTTCGGCACCTGGGGCGCTTACACCGCGATGCCGAACGGCAAGAAGGTGTGCTTCGCGTTGGCAAAGCCGGCCTCCTCCAAGACCAATCCGCCGAACCGTCCGCGCGATCCGGCCTATGCCTTCGTCTCGACGCGTCCGGCGGAGAAAGTCGTCAACGAAGTTTCGATCATGATCGGCTACGCGCTGAAGCCGGGATCGGAATCCGCGCTCGAGGTCGGCGGTGCGTCGTACGCGATGTACACCCAGGGCGACGGACTCTGGATCAAGAACGCCGCCGAGGAAGAGCGGATGGTCGACGCCATGCGAAAATCCGCCGACGTCACCGTCAAGGGCACCTCGGCCAAGGGTACCGAGACCACCGACATCTTCTCGCTGAAGGGGTTGTCGCAGGCGCTCGACCGGCTGGCGCAGGATTGCAGGCGCTTAACCCGGCTTTTGGGCCAAAACTGACGCATTTGATGGCTTTCCAGCGGGCGCCGGAAAGCCTATTTGATGGGCCATGACCGACATCCTGACCAGCAAGACCGAAGCCAGTTCCGGGGCAAGCATGCCTTTGGAGAAGCTCCCGCTCGAAACCTATGTGCCGCCGGCAAAGCCGTCGCTGATCGGCCTGTCGCGCGCCGAGATCGCCGATCGGCTGGGCGAGATCGGGGTTGCGCCCGCGCAGCGCAAGATGCGCACGCAGCAGCTCTGGCACTGGATGTATGTCCGCGGCGCTCGCGAGTTCGACGAGATGACCAGCATCTCCAAGGAAATGCGCGCGCAGCTCGTCGAGCACTTTACCGTCGCGCGTCCCGAAGTGGTGGCCGAGCAGATTTCGAACGACGGCACCCGCAAGTGGCTGCTGCGGCTGCCGAGCGGCGACGATCTGCAGAAGGCGCATGAAGTCGAGTGCGTCTACATTCCCGAAACCGATCGCGGCACGCTGTGCGTCTCCTCGCAGGTCGGCTGCACGCTGAATTGTTCGTTCTGCCACACCGGCACGCAGCGGCTGGTGCGCAATCTTACCGCCGGCGAGATCGTGGGCCAGATCATGGTGGCGCGCGACCGCCTCGACGACTGGGCCGATCGCGAGACCTCGACCGGCAGCCGTCGCGTCACCAATGTGGTGATGATGGGCATGGGCGAACCGCTGTATAATTTCGACGCGGTGCGCGATGCGCTGCTGATGGTTTCGGACAACGAAGGCATCGGCATTTCCCGCCGCCGCATTACGCTGTCGACCTCCGGCGTGGTGCCGAACATCGTGCGTGCCGGTGACGAGATCGGCGTCATGCTGGCGATCTCGCTGCATGCGGTGCGCGACGAACTGCGCAACGAGCTGGTGCCGCTGAACCGCAAATATCCGATCGCCGAATTGCTGCAGGCCTGCCGCGACTATCCGGGCTCGTCGAACGCGCGCCGCATCACCTTCGAATATGTGATGCTGAAGGGCGTCAACGATTCCCTCGATGACGCCAAGCTCCTGGTGAAGCTGCTCAAGGGCATTCACGCCAAGATCAACCTGATCCCGTTCAATCCATGGCCGGGCACGCGCTACGAATGCTCGGACTGGGAGCAGATCGAGAAATTCTCCGAATACATCTTCGACGCCGGTTACTCCTCGCCGGTGCGCACCCCGCGCGGCCGCGACATCCTCGCCGCCTGCGGCCAGTTGAAATCGGAGACCGAGAAATTGTCCGTGCGCGAGCGCGATGCGCTTCGCGCCATGGCGATGACGGACTGAGCTGATGTCGCATCGATCCAGCCGTCATTGCCTGCAACAAACGCAAAGCGTTTGTGCAAGGGAGCGCAGCGACGAAGCAATCCAGAGTCTTGCTCGGAGCCTCTGGATTGCTTCGCTTCGCTCGCAATGACGACGGCAACATGGGTCAGTCGCAATGGCGCTGATCGGCCGCCTCTTCGTCGTCTTCTTTGCATTTCTCGCCGCCTGCTTCGCGGCGGGGATGATCGTGGTCGTCGCGGTGCTGTATCCGGAATTCAGCGATCTCGGCTACGGCGCCATCGATCAGAGCGCGATCAATGTCGTGCTCGGCTTCGGCTTCATGTTTCTCTCGGGCTTTGCTCTGTTGCCGGCGCTGATTGTGGTCCTGATCACCGAGGCGTTCTATATCAGGGGCGTGCTCACTTACGCGCTCGGCGGCGCGCTCGTCGGTGCGGCCTGCTATCTCGGCCTGATTCCGTTCGACCCGGCGACGCTGCAATTCGACGGCATCGTACGCCGTCACCTCGAAGTCATGACCGGCGCGGGTATCATCGCAGGGCTCATCTACTGGATGATTGCCGGCCGCAGCGCCGGCGCCTGGCGCGAACCGCGGCGCCCGTTGCGGCCTCCGCCGCCATTGCCGTCGCAGCCGTAGTCGTGATGCTTTCCAACACCCGTCGCCTCGGCTAAACCCCGCGCCATGAATCGTACCGGACTCTGCATCGCGCTCGGACTGGCGCTCGTCATCGGATTGCTGTTCGGGATTTTTCCCGAATTCGATCTGAAGCTGGCGGCGTTGTTCTACGATCCCGCGACCAAATCGTTTCCGCTGAAGCTCGACGCGCTTGCCGCCTTCGCGCGCGATGCCGCGATGTGGGTGGCGTGGGCGCTGGCGCTGCCGGCGCTGGTTGCCATCATCGCAAAACTGCTGCGGCCGGACCGGCCGATGCTGATCCCCGGCCGCGCCGCGGTGTTCCTGCTGGTGACGCTGCTGCTTTCCGCGGGCATTCTCACCAACCTCACCTTCAAGAGCTATTGGGGCCGGCCGCGGCCGGTGATGGTGACGGAGTTCAACGGTCCCTGGGAATTTGTGCCGTGGTGGGATCCGCGTGGCGAATGCGGGCGCAACTGCTCGTTCTTCTCCGGCGAGGGCGCCACCGCGTTCTGGACCTTTGCGCCCGCTGCGCTGACGCCGCCGGCATGGCGCCCGCTGGCCTATGCGGCGGCAACCCTGTTCGGAATTACCACCAGCGTGCTGCGCATGGCGTTCGGCGGGCATTTCTTCACCGATGTCGCAGCCGCGGGTCTCGTGAGCTTTCTGGTGATCTGGCTGGCCTACGCCTGGATTTTCCGCTGGCCGTCAACACGCCTGACCGATGCGCAGGTCGAGGCTGCGCTGGCGCGTCTGGGCGGGCCCGGTTATCGCCTGTGGCAGCGCTGGCGCGGCCGCGGAGCGGAATCGAAATCGCAAGTGTGAGTGTCCCCGCTTCAAGTCGTATCGCCTCATCGAAACGACAATGGCCGGGATTGCTCCCGGCCATTTTCATTTTGGTGACGACCCGCTTTACTGACGCGGCGGCGCGGTGCCGGGCGGGGGCGGCGGCAGTGAGGCCGTACCGCCGTTGAGCAGCGGCGTGATGTTGCGGATGGTGACGCGCCGGTTGATCGCGCTCGGCCCGTCGGTCTGCTCCTTCAGATACTGCTCGCCATAGCCCTGCGACGTCAGGTTTTCCGCAGGCACACCGAACTGCTGCGTCAGCAGCGTGGCCGCGGACTCGGCGCGACGGTCCGACAGCGACAGGTTGTCGACGTCGTTGCCGACCGCGTCGGTGTGGCCCTCGATCAGGAACACCTCGCGCGGATTGGCCTGGATCGCCCGGTTGAGTCCGTCCGCGATCGCCTGCAGCTTCGAGGCCTGATCGGGCGGGATGTCCCACGATCCGGTTGCGAAGTTGATGGTGTTGACGTCGATGCTCGGCATCAACTGCCGCACGTTCGGGCTGTAGCGGATTTCGTCGAGCGAATAGCGACGCTGGATCCGGTCCACCGGCGGCGCCATCATGGTTTCGTAGATGACGTCAGGTGAGGCTTCCTCGGAATCGACGATGTAGCGGTTGTAGGGCATCCGCACGATCGGCGGCGGCAGGTCGACATAGAAGCCGCCGACGGCGCGCGGATCGCGATAGCTGTTGTCGATGATGATGATCTCGCGGCCGCGTTCGTCGCGGCGGATCCGGCGCAGCAACTGACCGTCGCGGCCGATCACCGTGATGATCTGGGTGCCGTCCGGACGGATCACGACGGTGCGGGTTTCGCCGCCGACGACCTGGGTCTGGATGTCACGCGCACCGTACTGGAAGCGATCCATCTCGTTGTGACGGACATATTGCTGTCCGCCGGGATCGCGGATGATGATCCGGCCAGGCTCGGTGAACACGGTACGGCCGCCCTCCTGGACTTCGCGGCGCTGGCCGCGGAAGTCGCTGACGTTGCGCGGCCCCTGTATGGCTGCACCCGGCGCGATCGGCCGAAGTGCTACGGCCGGCGGCGGTGCAGCCGGCAGCGGTGCGGTGATCTGAGGTGCACGCTGGAACGCGGGAGCCGCTGTCGGCGGCGCGTTCTGCGCGCGGCCGGGAGGCGGTGTTGCGCCCGGCGTTCCCGGCACGGCGGTGGGAGCTGCGGGAGCGCCGGCAGCCGGAGGTGCCGTGCCAGCAGCGCCCGGAGGCGGTCCGCCGGGACGTCCCTGCGGACCGGTCGGCGCGGGGCCGGCGCCGGGAGGCGGTCCGCCCGGGGTACGCGGCGGCGGCGCCGTCGTCGGGCTTCCGGCGGCGGGAGGTGTAGCGGTCGGAGGTGCGGTCGGCGCGGGCGCGGTTTGGGTCTGCGGTACGGCCGTCGGTGCCTGCCTGGCGCCCGAGGGCGGTGGCGGAGGTGGCGGGGGAGGCGTCACCGGCTGCTTCGGCGCGACAGGCGCGGTCGTTGCCGCCGGAGGTGCGGGTGGTGGCGTATGCGCAGGCGGCGCCGCGGCCGGAGGCGTCGGCGGCGGGGTATGAACCGGAGGCGGCGGAGGCGGCGGAGCCGGACGCGCGGGTGCGGCCGCCGGAGGCGGCGGGGGCGGAGCCTGGCGCTGAACTGGTGGCGGCGGCGGGGGCGGTGCCGGGCGCGGAGGCGGTGCGGCAGCCGGCGGCGGTGGTGGAGGTGGCGCGGGACGTGGCGGTGGAGCTGCGGCTGGCGGCGGCGGGGCGGGTCGCGCGGGTGCTGCGGCTGGCGGCGGTGCGCCCTTTGGCGGCGCCTTTGGTCTGCCGTCGGGGCCAAGTTCTTGAGCCTGCGCCATGACGAGCGGCGCGGTTTGCGCATGCGATGCGGAAGTCGCGAGCTGCGTCACCGTCAGGGCCGTGGTGGCAAGCAGCACGATGCGAAGGTTTGTCATGATGTCCTTGGTCCCTCGAGAAAGGTTCTTGGTCGTGATGGAGTAGCGTCACCGAATGGTTTTGGCAGGTCGATCAACGGCTAATCGTTAGGCCGGATTGTGGCGGGTTATAAAGCCTCGACGCGATATATTTCATGCGTGCGACAGTATGCGTGCATCATTGTTCATTGTGCATTCAGGCCGTGCCTTCACATCCGGCCCATATTGTTCCCGAGATCGGTAGCCGGATTCGGTGCGCCAGGTCCACCCGGTCCGCGCACCGGGATCTCCTCCGGCATGTTGCCCGGCAATTCCTGCGGCTGCGGCGGCGCGCCCGGTTCGCGCACCGGGGTCGGTATCTCCGGACGCGGACTGCCCGGCGGCTCCTCCGGCGGAGGTTCGGTCGGGTGTCCGGGCGTCGCCGGCGGAATTTCCGGAGGTTCGATCGGCATCACATCGAGACCTTGCGGTTGTCGCCGATCTCCGGCCGCGTGCCGGTCACCGCGGCGGCCGCCATCTTCACATAGCTGATGACGGAGCCGGGCGAATCCCAGAATTCGGCATCGTCGGGCGTGACCTTCAGGACGCGGATATTCGGATCCTCGGCGCTGTCCCACCAGGCCTTCGCCGGCGTCGAAAACAGTTGCTTGATTTTGGCGCGGTCGTTCGACACGGCGGCGGTGCCGGTGATCGAGACGTATTTCTGGCTGCCGGCGTCGGCGAACGACAGGTTGATCCCGGGATTGCGGGCGATTTCCTCGTCCTTGTGGCGTCGCGCGTCGGTCAGGAAATAGATCGTGTTGCTCTCGCGCTCGAGAAAAGCACTCATCGGCCGCGCGCGAAGCTTGTCGCCGTCATGCGTCACCAGCATCGCAAAGCCGATCTTGTTCATCAATTCCCAGGCGCGATCCTGGTCGCGCGTATTGTCGTTGCTCATGTCATGCTCCCGGATTTGGTTCCAGCAGCGACAACGGCGGCGATGCCGCGATGTTCCGTGCGACATAGTGGCTGAATTATTTGGGCTGAATTATCTGAGCTGAATTAGCTGGAACCGCGAACCAGCAGCGTGTTGCTGCGGGTCTTGCCGGTCTCGGCATAGCCACGTGCGCGCATGTCGGCGATGCAGTCATCCAGCCACTCGTTCCTGGACAGATGTTCGATCACCACCGCGCGCGGCCAAAGCGTCTGCGGCGCCTCCCTGAAGAATGGCATCAGTGCGCGGTCCTCAAAACCCTCGATGTCGATCTTGAGCGCGTCGACATGCGATGCGCCTGATTCTTCGAGGATGCGTTGCAGCCGCAGCGACGGCACCTTGATGGCCTTGCTCGAGACGTTACCGGTGACGATGTGGCTGGCGCCGAGATTGTCGCCATCGGTTTCGATCATCAGCTCGCCATCGGCGGCGCCGGCGGCGGCTGCGACCAATTTCACCTGGGTGTAGCCGGAGGCGGCGTTGTTGAAGGCGAGCCGTGCATGGGTGATCGGATGCGGCTCGATCGCGATCACGTTGCCATCCGCGCCGACATGCCGCGCCAGCACCATGGCGTAGGTGCCGACATTGGCGCCGACGTCGACGAACACGCCGCCTGCGGGCGTATGCGCGCGCAGGAAATCGAGCTCCTCGATGTTGTAATCGGGATTGAACAACGCGCCGCGCTCGGTGGCGCTGGCCTGATGATAGAAGCGGAACGACGCGCCTTGATAGGGGACATCGACGGGGCCCGCGCGCAGCAGATTGACCAGCCGCGACAGCCAGGGCCGAAACGCGCCGCGCTTCAGCCGCGATCCATGCGCCAGCCGAATGATCGCCGCCTGCGCGGCATTCGGTGCAAAGGCGCCAAACGGCGGCGGCGAAGGGTCGTTGTCGGGTTTCAAGCTGTTGTCCTCGGTGAAAGCCGGGTTTGCATAGCCCGTTTTGGGCACGACTCCAACGACATCGTCGCCCCCTTGAACACAGGGGCCCGATACGCCGCGGCCTGTCCGCGTCATTGCGAGCGAAGCGACAACGAAGGGTGGATTGCTTCCGCCTTCGCTCGTTGAGCTTCGGCGGACAAGTCGGAGCTTCGCTCCTCGCAATGACGCCTGGCGCACAGCGATGGAAAAGTTCGTAGACACGCAATACAAGGACGGCAGCCAGCCCTCAACCCGGTGAGAGTGAATCATGCGACCCTACATCATCTGCCACATGGGCACGTCCATCGATGGACGCCTGCATCCCAGTCGCTTCACCCGGGCAGCCGCGGGCATTTCGCAGGACGTTCTGCGCAGCCATTACGAAAAAGTGCATGACAACTTCGAGGCTGACGGATGGATCGTCGGCCGCAAGACCATGAGTGAGATGGCCAAGGGAACCGAACGGAGCATGGCCGACGCGCCGAAGCTGCTGCGTGAAGCGCATGTCGCCAAACGTGATGGCCGCAAGCTTGCGGTCGCGATCGACCCATCGGGCCGGGCCCATTACGGCAAGGACAATGTCGGCGGCGACCACGTCGTTGCCGTGCTCGGCGAGCAGGTTTCCGATGGCTACCTCGCCGAACTTCGCGAAGATGGCGTTTCATATATCTTCGCCGGCGCGAAGGGTGATGAGCTGTCAGGCGCGATGGAGCAACTAGCCTCTGTTTTCGGCGCGAGCAAGCTGCTGCTCGAAGGCGGCGGCAGGATCAATGGTGCCTTTCTCAAGCACCGGCTGATCGACGAATTCAGCACGCTGATCCACCCGGCCGTCGACGGGGTAGCCGGCTCACAAAGCATCGTCGACTACGCCGGCCCGGACGGCGACCGTCCCGGCGCCGGGCAGTCGTTGCGGTTGATGAGCTGCGAGACGCTCGAGGGCGGAATGATCTGGCTGCGTCACAAGGTGGAACGCGCGCCCGGATAAGGCGGGCGATCGGCGCTTTGAAGTCCTACTTCCGGACCAGCGGGATCTGCAGATTGGTGGGGCGGTTCTGCTCCGTATCAAAACCGCGGCCGTCAATGTTACGGGCGCCCCAGAACAACAGGTCGCCCCTGAGGTAGACAAGATCGTACTCCATGAAATTCGTCCCTTCCTTGAGCGCGAAGGGAGCGAATGCCTTTCCGAAGATGCTCTGCGGCGAATTGACGACCCATGGGGCGTATCCAACTGAGGCGACCTTGTTGAGGACGTCGGCAAATCCCTGCACGAGGGGAGTGACCTCGTAGCTTTCGTCCGCGACGAAGTCGACTTTCTGCAGCGCCGGGAGCGATCGGGTGGGCGCCCTGCCACTGCATGTGGCCGCCGATCTTGATCCGGGCCAGCGGTACGGCACCGTTGGGGTCGGCGAAGTTGACGACATCGAGTTCGAATCGATCGGACGGCAGATATTTGAAAGCCCGCTTGAGATAGAACGGCTTGAGCGAGCCGTCCGGATTCTTGCTCGGGCGTATCTCCGGCGCGATGCTCTCCCAGTTTCCGAGCATCGCCTGTTTGATTTTCGTTACATCTGCTTCCATGGCGTTTGCCTTCAGTAGATTGCTTGGGGACTGCGCCGAGGCTCCGCCAAATCCGGTCATCACCAGAAGCAACAACAGCGACGTCATCGTGCCTTTGCGCATGCGGACGCTCCAGTCGGAGTAACGCGCTGGCCGCGCGCCTTTGAGCGGTGCCAACGGCCGTGCGAACACATCGGGGCGGAATACGCTCTGCCTGCAAGGCAGGCCCCGCGCGTTATGCTATAGAGCGTACTGGCCGGCTTGAATAAGACCTTGTAAGCTGGGCCCATGCCTGCAAGACATGGGACAGAGTGAGATGGAGCTCCGGCATCTCCGCTATTTCGTCGCCGTGGCCGATGCAGGCAGTTTGACGGTTGCGGCGGAGCAAAAGCTCCACACCTCCCAGCCGTCGCTCAGCCGACAAATCCGCGATCTTGAACAGGAAGTCGGCGTCCCGCTGATGAATCGCAGCGCGCACGGTGTCGAACTGACGCCGGCCGGCAAAGCCTTTCTGGAGCATGCCCGCATGGCTCTGCTGCAGGCGGAGGCGGCAAAAGAAGCTGCGCTGCGCGCCACTCAGCCGGCGAGACCGACATTCTCCCTTGGCTTTCTGTCAGGCGCTGAAATCGGATTGTTGCCCGAGGTCGACCGTGTCCTTCGTGACGAGTTTCCCGGTATCGAAATTCGTCTGTCGAGCGATTACTCGCCGGTACTCGCCAAGGCCGTGATGCGGCGAAAAATCGATGCGGCTTTCATGCGGCCCGAAGAGCACATGGGAGATTTGGTCTGCAGGCGCGTGCGCACGGACCCGCTGATTTTTGTGTTGCCGAGCGACCACCGCCTGGCATCGCAAGCCGCCATTGCGCCGGAGCAGATTACGAACGAGATCTTCTATTTTCCCTCGAAATCCGCTCCCGCGGTGCGCCGCGCCGTCGTGGAGTACTTCAACCGCGCCGGCATCGATCTCAAGCCGGAACATGAAGTGCACAATGTCGTCCATGCCATATCGATGATCACATCGACGCGCGGGGTCATGATGCTGCCGGCCTACACCGAGCGGTATCTGCCGGGGTCGATGACCACCCGTCCGGTGAAGGGAGAAGTGCCGACCCTTGACCTGATCATCGCCTATCACAAGGCGAACAATTCGCCGATCCTGAAGCTGCTGCTCTCCAGGATCGGCAAGCTCGGTGGAGCGCCCGTCTAGGATTCTAGGCGTTCGCGCCGCCATCGACGGTCAATGTCGAACCGGTGATGTACTGCGCCTTCGGGCCCGCCAGGAACGCGACCGCGTTGGCGATGTCATCCGGCTTGCCATAATGGCCGACGGCCATGAACTGTTTGAGTGTGTCCGCGAACGGGCCGTTATGCGGGTTCATGTCGGTGTCGATCGAGCCCGGCTGCAACAGGTTGGCCGTGATCTCCTTTGGTCCGAGCTCTCGCGCCAGCGCTTTCGTGAATCCTGTTAGCGCCGACTTGCTTGCCGCGTAGATGCCGAGCAACGGCGCAGGGACGCGGTCAGCGAAATAGCTGCCGATGGTGATGATGCGACCGCCCTTGCCGAGGTGGGGCAGCGCGGCCTTGCTGGCGACGATCGGCGCGCGAACGTTGACGTTCAGCAGCGCATCGATGTCGGCGAGCGAAATGTCCTTCAATTCGCCCAATCGAAGAATGCCGGCATTGTTGACGAGGATGTCGAGCCCGCCGAGCTCGTCGACCGTCTTCTCGACCGATGCCTGCACGGCGGCGGCATCCGCGCTGTCGGCCTGGATTGCCACGGCCCTGCGGCCCATCGCCTTGATCGCGCTCACGACCGCCGCGGCGCTCTCCGCGGATTTCTCATAGGTGATCGCAACATCCGCGCCTTCGGCGGCAAGTGCTTTCGCGATCGCTGCACCAAGGCCTCTGCTGGCTCCGGTCACCAGAGCCCTTTTTCCCGTCAGTGTCATCGTAATCTCCATTTCTGTATTAATCGACACAGAAGTACTTAGGATCTTGATCGGCCGCGTCAAGTGACTTATTTGTTATTCGTTACAGAAAGAACGGCGATGGCGGCACTCGGACGGCCCAGGGGATTTGATCGCGACGCGGCACTCGATGCCGCCATGTTCCTGTTTTGGCGCAAGGGCTTCGAGGCGGCTTCGATGAACGATCTGTGCGACGCCATGGGCGTCCGCTCGCCCAGCCTCTACGCGGCTTTCGGCAGTAAGGAGGCGCTCTACCTCGAAGCGATCGAGCATTACGTCCGGACCCAGGGACCCCCAATCTGGGACCGGCTGACGGAGGGAGCGACGGCTCGCGCCGGAATAGAGAAGTTCCTGATCGCGGCTACCGAACAGCTTCCGAAATCCCGGACCTTGCCGGCAGGCTGTATGGCCGTCCTGGCGGCCGTCGGCGATGAATGGCCGGCCTCGATCGCCCGCGTCGTCAAGAAGGCCCGGCTCGAAATGCTGAGCAGGCTACGCGCGCGGCTGGAAGATGCGATAGCCACAGGCGAGTTGCCGGCATCGACGGACGTCGATGGCCTGAGCCGGTTCTATTTGGGCGTCTACCAGGGGATGGCCGTTCAGGCGAAGGACGGGGCTGCCCCAGCGGAGTTGAGAGCTGTGGCCGCCGCCGCCATGGGCGCATGGCCAGGATCGCAAATCGCTCCGGGCATCACTAGATTGCCTGCATGAAAAAGATCGGTTTCCTTTCGTTCGGGCACTGGACGCCCTCGTCGCAATCGCAGACCCGCTCGGCCGCGGACACGCTGCTGCAATCCATCGACCTCGCCGTCGCCGCCGAGGAGTTGGGCGCGGACGGCGCCTATTTCCGGGTGCATCACTTCGCGCGGCAACTCGCCTCGCCGTTTCCGCTGTTGGCAGCGGTCGGCGCGAAGACCAGTCGCATCGAGATCGGCACCGCCGTGATCGACATGCGCTATGAGAACCCGCTCTACATGGTCGAAGACGCCGGCGCCGCGGACCTCATCGCCGGCGGGCGTCTGCAGCTCGGCATCAGCCGAGGATCACCGGAGCAGGTGATCGATGGCTGGCGGTACTTCGGTTATCAACCGGTCGAAGGCCAGAGCGACGCCGACATGGGACGGCATCATGCCGAAGTCTTGCTCGACCTGCTGCGCGGCGAGGGGTTTGCAAAACCGAATCCACGGCCGATGTTTCCGAATCCGCCCGGGCTGCTGCGCGTCGAACCCCACTCCGCAGGCCTGCGCGAGCGGATCTGGTGGGGCGCCGGTTCGAACGCCACGGCGATCTGGGCGGCAAAGCTCGGTCTGAATTTGCAGAGTTCGACGCTCAAGAACGACGAGACCGGCGAAGCTTTCCACGTTCAGCAGGCCGCGCAGATCCGGGCCTACCGTGCGGCCTGGAAGGAAGCCGGCCACACGCGCGAGCCCAGAGTCTCGGTCAGCCGCAGCATTTTTGCCCTGGTCGACGATCGCGACCGCGCTTATTTCGGACACGAGCGCGAGGGGGAAGACCAGGTCGGATTCATCGACGAGAGGACGCGCGCGATCTTCGGCCGCAGTTACGCCGCCGAGCCGGATGTGCTGATCGAGCAGCTCAAGGTGGATGAAGCCATCGCCGAGGCCGACACGTTGCTGCTGACCGTTCCCAATCAGCTCGGCGTTGACTACAACGCTCACGTGATCGAAGCCATTCTGACCCGCATCGCGCCGGCTCTCGGCTGGCGATGAGGCGCCGCGATGATCGCTTCAGGAGATAGCGATAACCGCGATGTCCTGATCGCCGGAGCTCACGACATCGCCGACGGCCTTGCCCATCAGAAGCCTTGCGACCGGGGCTACGAACGAGATCGACCCGGCCTTGGGGTCTGCCTCATCCTCTCCGACGATACGGTATTTCTGCACGCGCCCATCGTCGCGCTTGAAGGTCACGGTGCTGCCAAAGGCAACAACATCACATGACACAGGTGCAGAGATAACCTCGGCGGTCCGAACCCTGGCCGCGAAGTAGCGTGCATCCCGCAACGGGTTTGCCGCCTGCCGCCGCCGTTCATTGACGTCTTCGATCGCGTTCGCCGCTTCGCAGGCTTCGCGGGCCTGCTGCAGTTGAAGTTCGAGCGCCTTCAATCCCGCTTCCGTCACCAGGTTCGGATGAGGCGAGATCGGACGGTCGGGGAGCAGGGTCTCCGACGCCGTTTCGGCACTCTCTTCCTTGGTGAAGGCGACGCTCAATCCAGAATTCCATTGTGACGGCTGCGACGGCGGCCATCGTACACGCAAAAGGCCCCCTGCGGGGGCCGATTGTTTCCAATGATACATCCGCACGTCGAAACGATGACGGATTCAACTGGCTAATCGCCAACTCGTTCCCGGCAAATATATTGCGAGCCTCAACACCGCAGGTGCGGCTTCTTTGCGTTGCTTCTGCGTCCTCGACGGCGCGATCGATGTGCGCTGATGGCTCGTCCAGAAATGGCACACTTCTTCGCAAAGAATATCCATTGCGTGCGGCGAATTGTTTAGCGAAAATTAATCAAGCTGGCTGGCGCGGCTAGAGTTGTTGGAGGCTTCACACATGTACCGATCTTCGCTCACGCTGGCTTTTGTTGTCCTGTGTTCCGCGGGCGCCACGGCCAGCGACCTGCCATCCGTCTACGTGGCGCCTGGCGGAATCTACGCGCCCTCCGCGGATGTCTATGTGCGTCCGGGCCCGACCGATCGGCAACCGGCTTACGTGGAGCCCGGTTACGGATATCGGCAACCCTCTTATTACAGGACGCCGGGCTATTCTTACCGTGCACCGGCGTCGGCCTATGGCAACGAGTACGGACCGGCCTACACCGCGCAACCGGCGTATGTCGAACGTGCGCCCGCCTATCCCGAGCGTTATTACGCTCCAGAGCGTCACTACGCTCAAGAGCGTTACTACGCGCCGGAACGCGACTATGCGGTGGAATATGCGCCGAGGCCGCCGCTGCCCGTGCCCTATCGCGCGCGAGCGCGATGCGACGACGGCTATGGCAGGTGGACCTACTGCGATTAACCGTCGCCTTGCGCGGGTTCGATGGCTGCGGCGTCGGTTGCCACGCTATTGGCTCAGGCTCATGCGTCCGCGACGGATGGCAAGAAGGATTGCCGGTGCGAAACTAATGCCCGGCCACGTCCCGCCCGACACCTCCTTGCGGCCAATATTACCGATGGAGCCGGCAATCGATGGCGTGCATCCTGCGCTAGCCGTGAAGCGCTTCCTCGACGGTCGATGTCCTGGGCAAGGATGGCGTCAGGCGACTCACGCCGCCTTCCTCGTCCCGTTGCGCTGACGCAGGAAGCGGCCGAGCAGGCGGCGTTTGCCCTTGCGCGGGATCAAATCGATGTCGCTGACGAGCTTGGCGCCGCCCTTGCGTCGTTCCAGCACGATCTTGCGGCTGTGAAACGCTTCCAGCTCGACGCGGTGGGCGACGCTGACGATGGTCGCTTTCGGCAATTCCTTGATGACGATCTGCATCATCTTGTCCTGGCTCTTTTCGTCGAGCGCCGAGGTCGCTTCGTCCAGCACCACGATATCAGGGTTGTGCAGCAACAGCCGCGCGAACGCCAGCCGCTGCTTTTCGCCGCCTGATAGCGTCTGGTCCCACGGCGCGTCCTCCTCGATCTTCTCCTTGAGGTGATCAAGCCCGACCTTGTGCAGGGCCTCGCCCATCTGTTCGACGGTCCAGTCCTCGGCGGCGCCGGGATAGGCGATGGCGCGGCGCAATGTGCCGGAGGGGATGTAGGGTTTTTGCGGCAGCATGAAGAGCCGCCGATCAGGATGGAAATTGACGCTGCCGCCGCCCCATGGCCACAGGCCAGCGATCGCGCGCACCAGCGTGCTCTTGCCGGTGCCGGATTCGCCGGCCACCAGCAGCCGTTCGCCGGGCTCGATCACGACTTCGGTTTCGCCGACCACGGCGGTGCCGTCGTCGAGCGAGACCGAGAGATCGTTGAGGCTGAGCATGGCACTCCCCTCGGTCTCGCCGCGCGAGATGCGGCCAAAGCCGTCGCCGCGCTCGGCACGCTCCAGCCCGTCAAGCGACATCATCAGCGAGGCGATGCGCCGCGCGCAGGCGTTCCAGTCGGCCAGCCGCGGATAATTGTCCACCAGCCAGCCGAAGGCGGTCTGCACGATGGTGAAGGCGGAAGCCGCCTGCATCACCTGTCCGAGCGTCATGCTGCCGTCGAGAAACTTTGGCGCACACAATAGCAGCGGCACCACGGGCGCGATCAGGCTCGATCCCTGCGACACCAGCGTGGTTCGCATGTGCTGGCCGGCCAGCCGCGCCCATTGCCGCAGCACGTTGGTAAAGGTCTTGTCGATGCCGGCACGCTCTTCTTCCTCGCCGCCGAGCAGCGCGATGCTCTCGCCGTTTTCGCGGACGCGCGTCAGCGTGTAGCGGTATTCGGCCTCGGCCTGGTTCTTGTCTTCGGAGATCTGCACGAAACGCCGTCCGATGGTCATGATCGAGCCGGAGGCGATCGCGGCATACACCACCGCGGCGATGACGAGAAAGCCGGGAATGGTAACGGTCGATCCGCCCAAGGTGACCGTCAGCGCGCCGCCGATGGTCCAGAGCACCGCGATGAAGGTCGCGGCCGACAAAAACGCCGAGGTGACGCCGGCGATGAAATCGACCGGCGAGTCGGTGGCGATCCGCAAATCCTCGGCGATCCGGTATTCCGGATTCTTGTGGTCGCCGCCGACGAGGTTTAGCTGGTAGTAGCGGCCGCTGGTCAGCCAGCGCGTCACCACGGAATTGGTCAGCCAGGCGCGCCAGCGGCGCTGGATACCCATCCGCGCGAACACCTGCGCGACGCCGAGCAGCACGCTGCCGATTGCGAGCGGGAAGAACACCGCAGAGAGATAGAAGACCGCGCCGGAATCCTTCTTCTCGATGGCGTCGAAGATCGCCCGGTTCCAGACGTTGATGCCGTATTGAAAGCCGACATTGGCGACGATCAGTATCAGAAGCCCGATCGTGAACATCCACGCCAGCCGGTCGCCGTTCTTGCCCCAATAGCCGCGCGCGCTGATCCAGAACCGCGTCAGCAGATAATCCTTGCGCGCCTGCTCGGCCTCTTCCTCGGTCCATTCCGGATCGGGTTCGACCACTTCGGGCGGCGGCGGATCGACCGGCTCGCCGTCCTCGGCGATGATATCGACGATCTCCGATGTCTCATCAGAGGTGTTCTTCGCAGAGGAATCCTTCGCCAGGGATTTCTTCGCGGACGGTTTTGATTTTACTGCTGACTTGCCCATGGGGCGGTAACGCGAGGGAAATCAGAAGGTTCCCTGGCGGTTCCCGGTGATTTTCCCCGCCTTCGCTCTTCGAGCTACGGCGGACAAGTCGCTTCGCTCGCAATGACGGCCGCGGAATCCTACTCCGCCGCCGGCGCCGCGGTCGCCCGCCTCTCCCTGCGCCGGCGTCCGACCCGGTTCAGCACGCGTGCGAGCTGCTCGATCGCGTAGGGCTTTTGCAGCAGTTCAAAACCGTAGCTGCCGTTTTCCGACAATACGTGGCTGTAGCCGCTGGTCAGCACGACCGGCAGGTCGGGATAGTGGCGCTGGATTTCCTGCGCCAGTTCGATGCCGGTCATTCCCGGCATCACCACGTCGGTGAACACCACGTCGAAACGATCGGCGTCGGCCGCCAGTTCTTCGAGCGCGTGGGTGGCGTTGCCGACCAGTTTGGCGCTGTAGCCGAGCCCGGTCAGCGCGTCGGCGGCAAATTGTCCGACCTCGGGATTGTCGTCGACCACCAGCACGGTCATGCCATGGCCGTCGGGCGGCGGTGCCTCTTCCGCCGGCATCTGTTGCGGCCGCCTCTCGCCGGCGACGCGCGGCAGATACACCGTGAAGGTGCTGCCCTTGCCGACTTCGCTGGCGACAACGACCTCGCCGCCGGACTGTTTGGCGAAGCCGAACACCTGCGACAGGCCGAGCCCGGTGCCGTGGCCGACCTGCTTGGTGGTGAAGAACGGCTCGAAGATGCGCCCGAACTGATCCTGCGGGATGCCGATGCCGGTGTCAGTGACGGATACGGCGACATAACCGCGTGGATTTGGCGCGTTCGAATTCTGCTCGGGCGCGGTGGCGCCTGGCAATGCGGCGCCATACGTACGGAAATGGTGAGCCGGCCCTGGCCGTCCATGGCGTCCCGCGCGTTGACAGCCATGTTGATGACCGCGGTCTCGAACTGGCCGGCGTCGGCATTGATGAAGCACGGCTCGTCCGGCGCATGGATCGCGATCTCGATGCGCGAGCCGATCAGGGTGCCGATCATCTCGCCGAGCAACTGCACGTTCTGGCCGACATCGAACAATTCGGGCTTCAGCGTCTGCCGCCGCGCGAACGCCAGCAACTGCCCGGTCAGCTTGGCGGCGCGGGTCACCGTGTCCGAGATCGCCTCGATGTAGCGCTGCCGCCGCGGCTCCGGCAGATCCGGCCGCCGCAGCATATCGACGGAGGCGCGGATCACGGTCAGCAGGTTGTTGAAGTCATGCGCGACGCCACCGGTCAGTTGCCCGAGGGCTTCGAGCCGCTGGCCGTGCTTGAGCGCTTCTTCGGCCTCCAGCCGCTTGGCGGCTTCGAAATAAAGGTGACGCGTTCGCCGCAAGGCCGAAGCGAGCAGGAAAAACAGCAGCGCGGTGGCCGGCGCGCCGAAAATCAGATGCTGACTCATGGTGGAGAGCCAGCGCGAGCGGATCGCCGATGTTTCGAGGCCGGCGCTGACAAAAATCGGATATTCCGCGAGCCGCTGATATCCGAGGCGGCGCTCGATGCCGTCGGTCGGCGATGTCACGGTGATGAGTCCGGCATTGGGGGCTGTCCGCGAGCCTTTTGTCCGAGCGGCCCGTTGCGATCGAGGCGGATGTCACGGTCGCTCGCCGGGAAACGGGCGAGCACCGCGCCGTCGGTCAGGCCGAGGGCGAAGAAGCTGCCGGGTTCGCGACCGATCCGGGCGTAGAAGTTCTCGAAATATTCCGGGAGGACCGACGCCTGGATCACACCGGCGAAGCTGCCGTCCTCGTTCGAGCGCCTTCGGCTGAAGCCGAAGAACGCCGCGCCCTGATAGGGCGGTCGCGGCTTCAGCGCCTCGCCGATATAGGTCCCGATATCGCCTGACACATGCACCTTGAAATAATCCCGGTCCGAGAAATCGATGTCGGGCGCAGGCACCACCAGGCTGTTGGCGAGCGCATGGCCTTTGGCGTCGAAAATCCAGGCCGACTTCACCTGCGGCAGCGAATCCGCGACCTGCTTCAGCCGCAGATGCAGGGTTTCCTCGCGGGAGACGATGCCCTCATCGGGAATGCCGCGGATGATCTCGGCGATTTCCGACAGGCTGCGGTCGATGGTCTCGAACACTTTCAGCGCGTGCTCGTGCGCGACATCCAGCGCGCGCTCGATCTCGCGGTCGGCGGTCTGCTGGATCGAAACCCAGGAGACGGCGGAGGCAAAGACGAACAACGTCAGCGGAAGGGCCAATGAGGCGACCATCATCCACTGCAGCAGTTTCAGCGAATTGCGTTGTGCAGTCTGCACGGGCGCTCCGACTCCGCACCGAGCTTACTGCAATCCGCGGCCGGGAACAAAGCGCGTGCGTACGGGCGATGGAACCCGGTCGATAAACTGAGATTCAAATCGGCAGGACGAGAAATCCGGCGCGCGGAAAGTGCACCACCACCTCACCGGCCGCGGGTCGTGCCGCCGGATCGCGATATGCTGCGGCGAGAGGGCGACGATGTCGCCCGCCGACTTTGACCTTGCCGTAGTCGTCGGGCATCACCTCGACCCGGTCGCCGGGCTTGCGGCCGTTAGGATCGCGGGGGTCGGCTTGTTCGGCGGTCTGCGGGACGGCGGCTTTGGCGATGGCCGAGGGCGTCTGCGGTCGACATTTCGCTGCGGCGGCCATGGCCGATCGCGCGCATGCGCGTTTCCCAGGCCCTGACGTGGCCGAATTCCGCCAGCAGCGCGTCACCGTTCGGCATGTTCTGCCTGACATACCAGACGTTCATGTAGGCGTTGACGTCGAACAGACGAGGCCTTGTCGCCGCCGAGCCATGTGCGGCCGTCGGCAAGCTGCAGTTCGATCCATTGCAGATGGCTGCGAAGCTGGTCGCGCATTTGCGGGATCGACGGCTGTCATCGCCGCGACGTCGAATTTGGCGCCGCGTAGTTTTTCGCGGTCGGCGATGAAGTCCTGCGGGACCTTGTCGGCGAGTGTGCCGAACACGAGGTTGACGGTGTTCTGGAAGAACGAACGGTCGGTCCACATCGCCGACGCCCAGGCCGAGCCCCGCGTCGCCGTCCGGCAGCAGGCTCGGCTCGGGAAAGCGCCGCTCGAGTTCGCGCAGGATGCATTGCGAGTCGCAATAGATGTCGGCGCCGATTTGCATGACAGGCGTGCGCCGGTAGCCGCCGGTCATCGGCATCAGGTCGGGCCGCGGCATGATCCGGCTGATGAGGACCGAGGTCCAGCCGATGTCCTTGAGCCCGAACACGATGCGGATTTTTTCGGAGAATGGCGACTCGTCGAAATGATGCAGGATGATGAGGGGCGTTGTCATACGATGGCTCCGGGCGCGCGCGTCGCGTGAGGCTGGATTGCGAGCAGCTGTCAGCGGGCGATGTAAGCTTTCGCACGCACGAGTTCTGGTCTTTGGGTATCGGCGGTCTTCGCCAGCGTCAGCAGCTTGCCATAGTACATGGCTGCCTTCTCGCGATCGCCAGCGGCTTCAGCTGCCACGGCTGCGCCGTAATAGCCGCGGAAGCGGTTCGGTTCGCGCTGTTGCGACGCTACGTACTCCTTGAGCGCGAGAGCGGGCTGGCCCGCCTCGACCAGCATGTCACCGAGCAATTCACGAGCGGGCAGGATCCGGCCCGGCGTGACAATGTGCTTTTCGTTCTGATCTTCAAGGTCCGCGGCCTCACGCATCAGCTGCAATGCGTCGTCAGTGTTCTTGCGGGCCAGCGCGATCCACGCTGCGACGGCGCGCTGCTGAATTTCGACTTCCCGCGCCCAATAGGTATTTTTGGCATCCTCAAGCTTCTGATGTCTTGCGGCAAGATCGGAAGCATCCTTCTCGGCGGCGGCCGGATCGCCGGAGCGAGCCGCACCGATCGCGCGCGCGAACAATGTGAGCGCTTCCGTATGGGGCAGACCGCCCTCGGCCAGCGAGAGCTGCTTCGCCGCAGGCCAGTCGCCGCGCTCAACCGCGTAGCGGGCTGGCATCGCCGCCGACGCGTAAGCCACGGTAGGCTGTGACATTGAAGGTGGTTTGACCTTCAGTGCATCGTTTTCGGCGCTGAGCGCAGCCGCATCCCGGGCCAGTTGCAGGTCCGCATAAACAGCATAATCGCTGGCATGATAGGCTTCGGGAAGTTCGCCGCCCTTGATCGCCGCTTCGAAGGAGCGCCGATTGGTCGATACCGAGTTCTCCCATGCGCCGACCCGCGTGAAGATATGCGACGGCATATGCAGCGCATGCGGTGCGTCAGGCGCTATATCCGCGTAAATGCGCGCGGCCGCGAGGCCGCGGGCAGCAAGAGGCGGCGCATCGAAGGAATGGATGAGGTAATGCGCGACCCCGGGGTGATCGGGATGCTTGGCAAATTGCTTCTCCAGAATCGCGACAGCCTTCGCGTAAGCCGCGTAGGTCTGATCGGCTTGCGATTGCGTGCCCGCAATGTAGAGCGCACTGAATATCTGGGCTTCGTCGTCGTCAGGATAGCTGGCCGCCAGCGCTTCATACGCTTTCGAGCGGGCTTCCTGACGTTCACGCTCGGGATGTTTGGCCCAATCCTGGTAGTAGGCCCCGACGGCTTCGATATAGGCGTGCTCGCGCGACGTGACCGGCATCTTGCGCGCGGTCTCGAGCATTGCCTGCGCCTTCTCGGCGTCCCTGGGGGACGGGCCAACGCCGTTGAGCGGATTGAACATCAGAAGCGAAGCCATGCCCCAATAGGCAATGGCGCAGCCAGGGTCCTTGGCTAGGACGTTGCGGAAAGCCTGCTCGCCGGCGCTGAACCAGAACGAGTGGACCATGGCGACGCCGCTGGCGAGGTCAGCCTGTACGTCGGGTGAGCACGAATTCGAAAAGTTCACCTTGCCGACCTGGTGGCCATGGCCTCCGTGCCCGGCGTGTTCATCGTCGCAAAGTGCAACCGTCGTGAAAAGCAGCGAGGTAACGGTGGCAATTATCGTGTGCCGTATCATGACGACCCCCAATGCTCACCAGAGCAAGTTCGAGGGACAATAGCTGTTACCCGGCAATCTGTGAAAGGACGAAATCGCCCTACAGGCCGCGGATGCGGCCCATAGGAACGGCCGTTGACGCAGGGCTAAATCTGCCGCTCGACCAGCTTCAGCTTGAGCTCGGCAATGGCTTCCGACGGGTTGAGGCCCTTCGGGCATGCCTTGGCGCAGTTCATGATGGTGTGGCAGCGATAGAGCCGGAACGGGTCCTCGAGATTGTCGAGCCGCTCGCCGGTGGCTTCATCGCGGGAATCCTTGACCCAACGCGTCGCCTGCAACAGCGCGGCGGGACCGAGGAAGCGGTCGCTGTTCCACCAATAACTCGGGCACGAGGTCGAGCAGCAGGCGCAGAGAATGCATTCGTAGAGGCCGTCGAGCTTTTCGCGGTCTTCGTGGCTCTGCTTCCATTCCTTCTGCGGCGTCGGCGTGGTCGTCTTCAGCCACGGCTCGATCGAAGCGTATTGCGCGTAGAAGTTGGTCAGGTCGGGCACGAGGTCCTTCACGACCGGCTGGTGCGGCAGCGGATTGACCTTCACCGCGCCGCCGGAGGCGACGTCGTGCATCGACTTGGTGCAGGCCAGCGTGTTCTGGCCATCGATGTTCATCGCACAGGAGCCGCAGACGCCTTCGCGGCAGGAGCGGCGGAAGGTCAGCGTCGGATCGATGTTGTTCTTGATCCAGATCAGGCCGTCCAGCACCATCGGCCCACAGTCGTGGATGTCGATATGATAGGTGTCGACACCGGGATTCTTGCCGTCGTCCGGATTCCAGCGATACACCTTGAATTCGCGCGTCTCGGTCGCGCCTGCGGGCTTCGGCCAGGCCTTGCCGCCGGTGATCTTTGAATTTTTCGGAAGCGCGAATTCAACCATGCTTGCTAGCCTTCGCTGTCGGGATCAATACACCCGCGCCTGGGGCGGGATGTACTGCACGTCGTTCGTCATCGTGTAATCGTGCACCGGGCGGTAATCGATCGTGGTCTTGCCACCCTTGTCGATCCACGCCAGCGTGTGCTTCATCCAGTTCTTGTCGTCGCGCGCGGAGAAATCCTCGCGGGCATGGGCGCCGCGGCTCTCGGTGCGGTTCGCCGCCGAGTCCATCGTCACCACCGCCTGCACGATCAGATTGTCGAACTCCAGCGTTTCGATCAGGTCGGAATTCCACACCAGCGAGCGGTCTGACGTGCCGACGTCGCCGATGCCGCCATGGACCTTGTGGATCAGGTTCTGGCCTTCGTTGAGAATTTCGCCGGTGCGGAACACCGCGCAATTGGTCTGCATCACGTGCTGCATGCCGTCGCGCAGCTTTGCGGTCGGCGTGCCGCCGGAGGCGTAGCGGTAATGGTCGAGCCGGCCGAGCGCCGTGTCGGCGGAGCCGGCCGGCAATTCGGGCTGCGCGCCGTTCGGCGTCAGCTTTTCGGCCAGCCGCAACGCGGCGGCGCGGCCGAACACCACGAGGTCGATCAGCGAGTTGGAGCCGAGGCGATTGGCGCCGTGCACCGAGACGCAGGCGGCCTCGCCGAGCGCCATCAGGCCCGGCACGGTGGCGTTGTCGTCGCCGTTCCTCTTGGTCAGCACTTCGCCGTGATAATTGGTCGGGATACCGCCCATGTTGTAGTGCACGGTCGGCACGATCGGGATCGGCTCGCGGGTGACGTCGACATTGGCGAAGATCTTCGCCGATTTCGGAAATGCCGGGCAGCCGCTCGTGCAGCACCTTGGGATCGAGATGGTCGAGGTGCAGGAAGATGTGGTCTTTCTTCTTGCCGACGCCGCGGCCTTCGCGGATTTCGATCGTCATCGCCCGCGAAACCACGTCGCGCGAGGCAAGGTCCTTGGCTGACGGCGCATAGCGCTCCATGAAACGCTCGCCTTCGGCATTGACGAGATAGCCGCCTTCGCCGCGCGCGCCTTCGGTGACGAGGCAGCCAGAGCCGTAGATGCCGGTCGGGTGGAACTGGATAAACTCCATGTCCTGCAGCGGCAGGCCGGCGCGCAGCGCCATCGCGCCGCCGTCACCGGTGCAGGTGTGCGCCGAGGTGCAGGAAGCATAGGCGCGGCCGTAGCCGCCGGTGGCGAGAATCGTGGTCTGGGCGCGGAAGCGATGCAGCGTGCCGTCGTCGAGCTTGAGCGCGATGACGCCGCGGCAGACGCCCTGGTCGTCCATGATCAGGTCGATGGCGAAGAACTCGATGTAGAATTCGGCGGCGTGGCGCAGCGCCTGGCCGTACATCGTGTGCAGCATGGCGTGACCGGTGCGGTCGGCGGCGGCACAGGTGCGCTGCGCCTGGCCCTTGCCGTAGTCCAGCGTCATACCGCCGAACGGGCGTTGATAGATCTTGCCGTCCTCGGTGCGCGAGAACGGAACGCCCCAATGTTCGAGTTCGTAGACCGCTGCGGGCGCGTTGCGCACCATGTATTCGATGGCGTCCTGGTCGCCGAGCCAGTCCGACCCCTTGACGGTGTCGTACATGTGCCAGCGCCAGTCGTCCTGGTGCATGTTGCCGAGCGCGGCCGAGATGCCGCCTTGGGCGGCGACGGTGTGAGATCGCGTCGGAAAAACCTTGGTGATACAGGCGGTGCGAAGGCCGGCCTCGCTGCAGCCGACCACGGCGCGCAGGCCGGCGCCGCCGGCGCCGACGACCACGACGTCGTAGGTATGGTCTTCGATCGGATAGGCCTTGCCGTTGGTGGCGGGGCCGGCGCCGTTGGCGCCCTTGCCGTTACCTTCAGAAGCCGAATCTTTAGCAGCCATGGGTCAAACTCCCGATGACATTTTGAGGATCGCGTAGATCGAGGCCAGCGCCACCGCGAAACAAAAGAAGTTATTGGCCATCACGCTGGCGAGTTTGATCTTCTCATTGTGCACGTAGTCTTCGATCACGACCTGCATGCCGATCTTCATGTGCCAGGCACTGGCGACAATGAAGAGCAGCATGATGATCGCGATGGGCAGCGAGCTGAAGGTTTGCTTGACGAATGCCTGGTTGCTGCCGATCAGCATCAAGACCACCACGATGACGGGCACGATCAGCACGGTCATCGCGACGGCGGTAAGGCGCTGGCGCCAGAAATCACTGGTGCCCGAATGCGAGGAGCCGAGGCTGCGGACGCGCGCCAGCGGCGTGCGCATCGAAGGAGATTTGGGCGCGGTCATCGGCCGCCTCCGATCGTGTAGGCGACGATCCAGACCAGCACCGTCAGCGTAATGCCGCCGATCGCGGCACCCCAGGTCATGCCCTCGCGCTCGCTGGGCTTGAAGCCGTAGCCGAGGTCCCAGACGAAGTGGCGAAGCCCCGAGAGCAGGTGGTGCAGCAGCGCCCACGTGTAGCCGAACACGATCAGCTTGCCGATGATGCTGCCCGTGAAGGCCTGTACGAGGCCGTAGGCGCCAGGGCCGGAGGCGGCGGCGATCAGCCACCAGGCCAGCAGCAATGTGCCGAAATACAGCGCGATGCCGGTCGCGCGGTGGATAATCGACAGCGCCAGCGTCAAGGTCCAGCGGTAGGTCTGCAGATGCGGCGAAAGCGGTCGTTCGATCCTGGCGGTCATCGGCGGCTTTGAGAGTTGGCGGGGCCGCGGGACGGCCCATCGCGGATCGCGGTTAAAGTAATTCTATTTACGAAGTCGAAACAGCGAGTGCAACGACCAAAATCAGCAATTCCGAATGGCGGTTCATACCTATGGAGGAGCCCTGCAATTGCAGGCGTTGACAAACCCCTTCGGTGGTCCATGGCTGTGGTTTCGGCTGGTATACCTGAAGCACGATTCATGAACGCGGGCGGCTCGCCGCGCGGACAAGGAATTGCTCAAGGGAACGACACGGGAAACCGCAAATGGCAATCGCCGGGCTTAATGTCACCGAGCTTGTCGAGCTGGCGCTGATGCTGGTCGGCGTCGGCGCGATATCGGGGTTTTTCGCCGGTGTGTTCGGGATCGGCGGCGGTGCGATCCTGGTGCCGGTGTTCTACGAATGCTTCCGGCTCGCCGGCGTGCCGCTGGAAGTGCGGATGCCGCTCTGCATCGGCACCTCGCTCGCCATCATCATCCCGACCTCGCTGAGTTCTTTCCGCGCCCATCATGCCCGCGGCGCAGTGGATATGGAGATCCTGAAGTCCTGGCTGATCCCGATCGTGGTCGGCGTCATCGCCGGCGGCGTCACCGCGCGCTACGCGCCGGAACGGCTCTTCAAGATCGTGTTCGTCTGCGTGGCCTGGACGGCAGCAACCCGTCTGATCTTTGGCCGCGCGGGCTGGAAGCTCGGCGACGAATTCCCGACGGGCCCGCTGATGAAGGCCTATGGTTTCATCGTAGGCCTGCTCTCGACCTTGATGGGCGTCGGTGGCGGGCTGTTCCTCAACCTGCTGATGACGTTCTACGGCAGGCCGATCCATCAGGCGGTCGCGACCTCGTCGGCGCTGGCGGTGTTGATCTCGATCCCCGGCGCGATCGGCTACGTCTATGCCGGCTGGCCAGCGGCGGCGCATTATCCTGACGTCGCAGCGCTGCAATTCCCGTTCGCGCTCGGCTATGTTTCGCTGATCGGTGCGCTCTTGGTGATGCCGACCAGTCTCTTGGTGGCGCCGCTCGGCGTCCGCGTCGCGCATGCGATGTCGAAGCGGACGCTGGAGGTGGCGTTCGGCAGCTACCTGTTTATCGTCGGCAGCCGGTTCGTGATCAGTCTGGTGTCGGGGCGGTAGTTTCTCCCCGTCGTTATTGCGAGCGAAGCGAAGCAATCCATCGAGCGGCGAAGCAAGATCTGGATTGCTTCGTCGCTACGCTCCTCGCAATGACGGTCGAAACTACTTCGCGTAAGTCTTCCCGTAGGTGTCCCGCAAGATATTCTTCTGCACCTTGCCCATGGCGTTGCGCGGCAATTCGTCGACGACGAAGACGCGCTTCGGCATCTTGAATTTCGCCAGCCTGCCGTCGAGCGCCTTCAGCACGCCGGCTTCGGTGACGTCGGCGCCTTTGTTGCAGACGACCACCGCGGTGACGCCCTCGCCAAAGTCAGCGTGCGGCACACCGATCACGGCGGATTCGATCACGCCCGGCATGGCGTCGATCTCGCTCTCGATTTCCTTCGGATAGACGTTGAAGCCGCCGGAGATCACCAGGTCCTTGCCGCGGCCGAGGATGTGCACATAGCCCTTGTCGTCGATCTTGCCGAGATCGCCGGTGATGAAGAAGCCGTCGTCGCGGAATTCGGCTTTGGTTTTCTCTGGCATCCGCCAATAGCCCTTGAACACGTTCGGGCCCTTGACCTCGATCATCCCGATGGTGTCGCGCGCGATTTCCTTGGCCGTTTCGGGGTCGGTGACGCGCACGGAGACGCCGGGCAGGGGCAGGCCGACCGCGCCGGGAACGCGATCGCCGTCATAGGGGTTCGACGTGTTCATGTTGGTTTCGGTCATGCCGTAGCGTTCGAGGATGGCAAACCCCGTGCGCGCCGACCATTCGCGATGGGTGTCGGCGAGCAGCGGCGCCGAGCCCGAAATGAACAGCCGCATGTGCTTGGTCGATTCCTTGGTCAAGTTCGGGCTTTGCAGCAGCCGCGTGTAGAAGGTCGGCACGCCCATCAGCACGGTGGCGCGCGCCATCAGCTTGATGATCAGTTCGGGATCGAGCTTCGGCAGGAAGATCATCGAGGCGCGGGCGAACAGCGTCACGTTGCTCGCCACGAACAGACCGTGGGTGTGATAGATCGGCAGCGCGTGGATCAAGACGTCCTTGTCGGTGAAGCGCCAGTAGTCGACCAGGCTGAACGAGTTCGATGCCAGATTGTCATGCGTCAGCATCGCGCCCTTGGAGCGGCCGGTAGTACCTGATGTGTAGAGGATCGCGGCGAGATCGTCGTCGGCGCGCGCGACGGTGGCAAACGCTGTGTCGGCCTTTGCCGCGGCATCCGTCAGCGAGCCCTTGCCGTCGGCGCCGAGCGTCTCAACCTTGGCGCCGACCTTGGCTGCGATCGCTCCGATGCCTTCGGCCTTCGAGGGATCGCAGACCACCAGCGACGGCTCGGCATCGCCGATGAAATATTCGAGTTCGTTCAGCGTATAGGCGGTGTTGAGCGGCAGGTACACCGCGCCCGCGCGCACGGTCGCGAGATAGAGCACCAGCGCCGGCACGGACTTTTCAGTCTGTGCTGCAACGCGGTCGCCGGTCTTGACGCCGCGAGACACCAGCACATTGGCCATCTGCCCGGCGCGCGCAATCAGGTCGCCGTAGCTGATGCGCCCGCCATCGGCGGTTTCAATCGCGAGCCGGTTCGGATTGTCGAGGCTGTCGAACAAGCGAGAAAACAGGTTGGCGTTCATGATGGTTTTCCGGATCGCATTCATGCATCATTGCGGGGGCGGGTGCGGTCCAGTTGGACGCGGCAACCCCAGAACTCAATAGCAAAAACGCCCCTGACAAAGCAACGGAGACAGTTTGCATGACAAATAACGGGAAACGCGTGGCCTGGGTGACGGGCGGCGGCAGCGGGATCGGCGAGGCCGCAGCCGTTGCGCTGGCGGCGGATGGCTGGATCGTGGTGGTTTCAGGGCGCCGCAAGGATGCGCTGGATGGCGTGGTCGCCAGCATCGGCAAGAAGGGCGGCAAGGCCGAGGCCATTCCGCTCGACGTCAGCAGCAAGGACAGCGTCAACAAGGCCGCCGATCAGATCGTATCAAAACACGGCCGGATCGATCTCCTCGTGAACAGCGCCGGCATCAACGTGCCGAAGCGAAGCTGGGCCGACATGGAACTGGAAGGCTGGGACAGACTGGTCGAGATCAACCTCAACGGCGTGCTCTATTGCATGCGCGCGGTGCTGCCGACCATGCGCAAGCAGAAGGACGGCTGCATCATCAACGTCGCCTCATGGGCCGGCCGCCACGTCTCGAAGATGCCGGGCCCGGCCTACACCACCACGAAGCACGCGGTGCAGGCGCTGACCCACTCCTTCAACATGGACGAATGCGTCAACGGCCTGCGCGCCTGCTGCTTCTCGCCCGGCGAAGTCGCGACCCCGATTTTGAAACTGCGCCCGGTCGTCCCGTCGGAAGCCGAGCAGGCCAAGATGCTGCAGCCCGAGGATTGCGGCCGCACCATCGCCTTCGTCGCCAGCATGCCGCCGCGCGTGTGCATGAACGAGATCCTGATCAGCCCGACCCATAATCGCGGCTTCATCCAGACGCCGCATAATCGGGATTGATCTTTCCGTCGTCCCCGCGCACGCGGGGACCCATAGCCACTGAACTCAGTTGTTGTGTCGAGTTGTTGCCACGACCTTCGCAACAACAAACACCTGTGGTTATGGGTCCCTGCGTTCGCAGGGACGACAGCGGCGAGCCTCACACGATAATCTCGTTCAGCTCCTTGCCGGAATGTTCGGGCACCAGCATGGTCACGCCAACAGCCATCGCGGTCATGAACAGGGGAGCGCAGAGGAACGACAGCATGAACGATCCCGTATACTGCTGAAGCCCCACGGTGACGAACGGGAACAGCACGAAGCCTGTGAAATAGGCGATCGCCCAGACCACGCCGTTGGCGGCGCCCCTGATCCGCGTCGGGAATACTTCGGCGGTCAGTGTCGTGCTCGGTCCCCAGAAGCCGAGGAAACCGAAACTCCAGGCCAGACCAAAGACCCACAGCAGCACATGGCTCTCGCTGTAGATCCATAACGTCATGAAGATCGCGCCCTCGATCAGCATCACGACGAAAGCCAGGCGCCGGCCGATCTTGTCGGCGAGCCAGCCGGCGACGCAAAGGCCCAAAAATCCCGCAATGCCCCAGAACACATAGAACAGGCTGTATTCGGCGGTCGACCAGTGCTTTTCGGTGGAGAGATAGAGCGGCATCCAGCCGCCGACGGTGCCGAAGATGCAAGTGCTGCAACAGGCCACGAAAAGCGCCACCAGCGTATTGGGCAGCACATCAGGCAAAAACACCTGGCGAATGCCGACCGATTTCGCCTTGCCGAACCAGGCGCGATCCTCGTCGCTGACATTGCCGCCGCGTGACAAGGTTTCGGAGATGCGCTGCTTGCGATCCTGCGCGCGCACCCAATAGGGCGATTCCGGGCAGGTGGCGCGAACATAGATCCCGAGCAATGCGATCACGCCGGGCACCATCAGCGCGAACCGCCAGCCGTAGTTGGCGGCGACGAGGCCGGTGATACCGCCTGCCAGCGAGGCGCCGAGGCACCAGGTCGAGCGTGTGGCGCTGATCACCCGGCCGCGCAGCCGCGCCGGCCAGGTTTCCGCTACCAGCATCGACCCCAGTGACCACTCGCCGTTGAGCGCGAAGCCGATCATCGAACGGGCGACGACGAAGGTGGCGAAGGTCGGCGACATTGCCGCGACCGGCATCAGCAGCGAGAACAGCGCGATGTTGACGGCGAGCAGCGTGCGGCGGCCGAGCCGGTCCGACAGCCACGGCCAGAAATAAAGCCCGGCGATGCCGAAGAACAAGGCGATCTGCACCCCGGAGCGATATTCGGGAATGGTGAGCGCGAATTCCTTGATCACCAGGGGCGAGATCAGCGCGAAGATCACGCCGTCCATGCCGTCAAAACCCCAGCCGAGCGCGTTGGCGGAGGCGATGTGCCAATGGGTTTTTGTGACCTCGTCGCCGCTGGCGACAGCGCGGTAATTGGCGTTCTGGAGATGCTTCTGTTCGAGCGGTCCAACTTCTCCGCCCGCTGGACCAGCCGCCGGCGCGGCCAGCCCATCCGCAGTGATGCTGCTCATGGTCATCCTCCCGCATCGCGCCGCACCGTTGACGGCGCTTGTTGTGACCGGCTTCTTTTTGACGCTGAGCCGGATGGCTCAGGCTGAACTAACTCGGAGATTGCAGCAAGAAGATTGCTCGCGGCGCTGCACGCGGCATTTCCGCGAAGTGGAAATACGTGTTGGAATGAAATGGCGCGTCATCCCTGCGAACGCAGGGACCCATAGCCACCGGTTTCGTTTTGCGAAGGCATTGGCTCCAGCGTCTTTATCGATAGACCCCGGCGTATGGGTCCCCGCGTTCGCGGGGACGACGTGGGTTTGGCGACTGCGTCACCTGCACGACGCGGCGCCAGAATAGTTTCAAGCATCACGATAAATTATTCGCCGAAACCACCCCAAAACCCCTCCCGTAGCTCGGCCCAACGACGACGAACTCAGGGTCATTCGACCACGTCGTTGTTTTCATCGCCGGTGGATGTCCGCCGGTCAGCTCAATCATCGGGAGAAGATTCATGTCCAAACGTATTGCACTGCTGTCAGCCGCGGCCTTCAGCCTGCTGGCTCTTTCGGCCACGATCACCGCACCCGCCAGCGCCGAGGAAAAGACCGTGATGGTCGGCGGCGCCGCGATGTTCCCGTCCAAGAACATCGTCCAGAACGCCGTCAACTCCAAGGATCACACCACGCTGGTCGCCGCGGTGAAGGCCGCCGGCCTGGTCGGCACGCTGGAAAGCAAGGGCCCGTTCACGGTGTTCGCGCCGACCAACGCCGCCTTCGGCAAGCTGCCGGCCGGCACCGTCGACACGCTGGTGAAGCCCGAGAACAAGGCGACCTTGACCAAGATACTCACCTACCATGTGGTCCCCGGCAAACTCGAGGCGTCCGACCTCAAGGACGGCATGAAGCTCAAGACCGCCGAAGGCGAGGAACTGTCAGTGAAGCACCAGGACGGCAAGGTCTGGATCGTCGACGCCAAGGGCGGCACCTCGATGGTGACGATCTCGAACGTCAACCAGTCGAACGGCGTGATCCACGTGGTCGACACCGTGCTGATGCCAGCGTCCTAACTCCCGCGCGTCCCTGCATTGTCCCAACAGGACGCGTAAGACGGCGAGCCGGGGCGCACCCGGCTCGCTTTTTTGTGACCATAATGCCCGCCAGGCATCGATCTGATAGCATCATGGCAGTAACGGAACCCAGGTTCCCGGCGTATAAGCCAATACGAATTGCAGCGATGGATTAACCCATGTCCAGCCTTATAGCGCCCAGCCTTACAGTCGACGGCGAGCAAGTCAGCGCCACTCCCGCGAAAGTCATCCAGCCGGCCTGGGTGCGGACCCTGCACTGGACCAATGCATTCGCCATGGTCCTGATGATCATGTCGGGATGGCAGATCTACAACGCCTCACCGCTGTTCGGTTTTTCGTTCCCGGCCTCGATCACGCTGGGCGGCTGGCTCGGCGGCGCGCTGCTCTGGCATTTTGCCGCGATGTGGCTGTTGATGGTCAACGGCCTGATCTATCTGGCGCTGGGTTTTGCCACCGGCCGCTTCCGCAAGAAGCTGCTGCCGATCACCCCGGCGGGCGTGATTTCCGATACCAAGGCGGCGCTCACCGGCAAGCTCTCGCACGACGATCTCACCAAATACAATTATGTGCAGAAGCTGCTTTACGCAGGGATCATCGTCGTCGGCATCCTGATCGTGCTGTCGGGATTGTCGATCTGGAAGCCGGTGCAGTTGCAATGGCTGACCGCGCTGTTCGGCGGCTACGACTTTGCCCGCTACGTTCACTTCGTCTGCATGGCGGCGATCGTCGGCTTCCTGGTGGTTCACGTCGCGCTTGCGCTGATGGTGCCGAAGAGCCTGCGCGCCATGATCATTGGACGCTGATAAGGAGAACTATCATGGGCCGCATGCGCAATCTTCTGATCCCCGGCGTCGACAAGAAGTTGTTGGTCAGGGATGCCGTGAAGACGATGCCGGATCTGACCCGGCGGCGCTTCATTACGGCGGGAGCCAGCCTCGGCGCGCTGACGCTTTTGACCGGCTGTGACGTCTCGGACAGTTTTTCGGCCGAGCAGATGCTGAAGCGGGTCTCGAAGTTCAATGACGGCGTGCAGGCGTGGATATTCAATCCCAACGCGATGGCGCCGACGTTTTCGGAAAGCGACATTACAAAACCGTTTCCGTTCAACGCCTATTACGACATCGACGAAGCGCCCGAGGTCAACGGCAAGGAATGGAAGCTCGAGGTCCGCGGCCTGGTCGACAACAAGAAGCCGTGGACGCTGGAGGAGCTGTACAAGCTGCCGCAGGTCAAGCAGATCACCCGCCACATCTGTGTCGAGGGCTGGAGCGCGATCGGAAGGTGGACCGGCACGCCGCTGCGCGACTTCCTGAAAATCGTCGGCGCCGACACGCGCGCCAAATATGTCTGGTTCCAGTGCGCCGACAAGGACGGCTACAACTCGCCGCTCGACATGGCCACCGCGCTGCATGCGCAGACCCAGATGACGTTCAAATTCGGCGACGAGATCTTGCCGCGCGCCTACGGCTTTCCGATGAAGATCCGAGTGCCGACCAAACTCGGCTTCAAGAATCCGAAATACGTGCTGTCGATGGAAGTCACCAACGACTACAAGGGCGGCTTCTGGGAAGACCAGGGGTATAATTCGTTCAGCGGGAGTTAGGCTGTCGTCCCGGCCAAGCGAAGCGCGAGCCGGGACCCATAGCCACCGTATTCAATTTGCGGAGAGCTAGAGCAACGGCCCGGTCTAACCACGAACGCCTGTGGTTATGGGTCCCTGCTTTCGCAGGGACGACACGCGGTTAGATATCGATTCACTTTTACGACTTCTGCACCAGCTTCTTCTGGAACGCCGACAGCAGCGCTCCCAGCGCCAGCATCGCGGCCGAAACGTTCAGCGCAAATGACAGGCTCCCCATCGCGTCCGTGATCGCGCCGACCACGATCGGGCCGAGTGTCTGGCCGATGCCGAATGAAATCGTCATCGCGGCGATCCCGATCGGCCAGCCGGCCGGCGGGTAGTTGAATCGCACGAAGGCGGTGGTCGATCCGACCACCGCGAAGAACGCCACGCCGAATATCAGCGCCGAGATCGCCAGCAGCACCGGCGAATGTCCGAAGATCGGCAGCGCCGCGCCGATTGCGTTGGCGCCGAGAATGATCGTGGTGGTGAGACCGCCGCGGTCGAGCGCCAGCACCCGGCGCCATACCCACGGCGTCACGAAGGCGCTGATGCCGATCAGGCTCCAGAACAGGCTTTGCGCCGAGGCCCCGCCGCCGCCGTCGCGGACATAGGCGATCATGAAGGTCATGTAGGCGATGTAGCCGGCGCCAAACAGAAAATAGGCGATGAGATAGATCAGCACCGGCCGGACGGCGAAATCGACCGCCGTGACGTTGCTGGCCGCAGTTCCCGCACCCAGAGGCACCAGCAGCAGCGGAAGAATCATGACGAGCGAAAGCAGCGTCATCGCCCACCACACGATCCACCACGAACCTGGCCCGAACGCCTGCAGCACGAACGGCGCCACCAGTCCCGACGACAGGATGCCTAGCCCGGGGCCGGCGTAAAACAGGCTCAACAGAAAATTCGCGCGCTCCGGGCGCGATTGCGCAATCGTGGCTGCGAGCGCGGCGCCGCCGACAAAGCCGCCCGCCGCGCCGATTCCAGCCAGCAATCGCGCAATGCTCAGCACGATAAAATTGCCCGACAGGGCGCACAGCGCCAGCGAGGCCACCGCTGCCAGCGTTCCCCAGCGAACGGTCCGCGGCAGCCCGAAGCGCCGGATCATCCGCGACGCCAGCAGGGCGCCTGCGAGATAACCGACGGCGTTGATCGTGTTCATGAAGCCGGCGGCCGAATACGACCACTGCAGCGAGTCGCGCATATCGGGCAGCACCAGCGAATAGGCAAAACGGCCGATGCCGAGACCGATCGTGGGCGCGAGCGACACGATGAGAATCAGCCATGCGGGGTGTATGGTGGATGAGGAACGATCGGGGGAATTCACAGAATGCTCCGGCAGCGGGCCTCATTGTGACAGGCAACACCTGCGTTGCACAGCCGCCCGGTTCGCAAGGGTGTCTTGTCAATCGTGCAACGATCGTATCGCTTGCACCTTCATCGTCCCGAAACCCGCCCAATCCCTGGAGCCGCTGCGCGCCACCTTTTCTTATTGCGAAAGCGCGCGCAGCTCTGCAGGCCTGCGGCCTCGGCGAGATCGTGGAACTCTGCCGGATCGAAGGAACGCTGATGGCCGAGCGCGATGGGCCATCTTGGAATCAGAAGGTACTGTTCTCTCGTTTCGAAGGACCCGGTATTCGCTTCTTCGCATCCGACGGTGCCGATTCAGAGCCGATGAAGGGATGCGCCATCTACATCGAGGCTGACGACGCCGGCGCGGCCGAAAACTGTTCGACGCGTTGTCTGCGGGCGGGCGGATTACGGTCGCATTCAAAGCTGCCGAATAAGATCAGCCGACCAGCACGACGCTCGCGACGGTGAGCGCCGTTCCCGCCACGAAGCCTTTTCCGGCGGGCCTTCCGTCAAAGGTGACCTGGGGCATGACCCACTAATTCAGGGTGGCCGAGGGACGTCCGCTTTGGTGCGCATTCCGGACTCAAGCCGGACATCGCGCGAGGACCGAAAAGTGCCGATTTTGTTGTAAAAGTCGATTGAGACTGATCGCGAACCGTGATTCCGTTGTGTTGACACGAATCTCGGTGAGGTCGATCCATGATGGGCCGTCTGAAGAGCGAGCAAGGTCAACTCTTCTACCAGTTCAACCTCGAAGATGCGGTGCCTTACGATCACCTGGTGCGGCGGATCGATGCGGCTCTCGATCTGACCTGGCTTCGCAGTGAGCTTGCATCTCATTATTCGTTGATGGGTCGCCCGTCGATCGATCCTGAACTGATGATCCGGATGCTGGTTGTTGGATATGTCTTTGCGATCCGTTCTGAGAGATTGCTCTGTCGTGAAGTGCAGGTGAACCTTGCTTATCGGTGGTTCTGTCGGCTGGGCATCGAGGATGCCATCCCGGATCATTCGGCGTTCTCGCGAGTCCGCAACGAGCGCTTCCGCGAGGGAGACCTCTTCCGTCGTGTGTTCGAACGGGTCGTCGAGACATGCATTGCCGCCGGTCTGGTTGGTGGCGAAGGATTTGCGGTCGATGCCAGCCTGATTGAAGCCGACGCCAACAAGCAGCGCTCGATCGCAGGTCGGGACTGGCGCAGGGATCGCAATCCGGCTAGGTCAAGCCGCGCGGTGAAGGAGTATCTGGCGACCCTCGACGATACGGCGTGGGGCGCCGCCAGCGATGTTATCCCGAAGTTTGTCTCGCCTTCCGATCCGGCGGCGCAATGGACCGGCGCTCACAAGGGACCAGCATTCTTCGCCTACTCCGACAACTATCTTATCGACGTGAAGTTCGGTGTCATCGTTGATGTCGAGGCCTCCCGCGCCATTCGCCAGGCCGAGGTCGGCGCAGCAAAGACCATGATTGAACGAACCGAGGAGCGCTTCGGTATCAAGCCGGAGCGGCTTGCGGCCGATACCGCATACGGGACAGCTCCGATGCTGAACTGGCTGGTCGAGGAGAAGGGGATCGCGCCACATATCCCGGTGATCGACAAGTCGCAGCGAGACGATGGTACCTTCTCACGCAGCGACTTTCGCTATGATCCGGGAAGCGATGTCTATCACTGCTCTGCGGGTAAGACGCTGACGACAACCGGAACACTGGTGAATGACGGAACCACGCTGCTGTATCGCGCAAGCAGGCGCGACTGCGGCAAATGCCCGCTCAAACCCCAGTGCTGCCCTAAGGAACCATCACGCAAGATCCCGCGCGATATCCATGAGCGTGCCCGAGATGTTGCTCGGTCCTTCGTTGGCACGGCGGGTTACGAACAGTCACGGCGTGAGCGAAAGAAGATCGAGATGCGGTTTGCACACCTCAAGCGCATCCTGCGGCTCGACCGGCTGCGGCTGCGTGGCCCGCGGGGTGCCCAGGATGAGTTTGTTCTGGCCGCCATTGCCCAGAACCTGCGACGGCTCGCCAAATTGGTCGCCCGGCCGCCGCCATATGCTGTTCAGTGCATCGCGTAGCGTCAGAGTTGCGTAACCACAGGGTGCCTAGCAGCCGCTCAGGAATGAGCGGCATCAATCGCCCCCGTCAAAACCCTCAATCGCAATCGTCGCTAAGCCCAACAAGCGAGTTTCGCAACAAAATCTGCCAACAACCGACATCCGAAATTGATCGGTCAGGTTTTGCGCCATCTTGCCACGGCAACGAGCGCCCAAATACCCTCGACCAATCCGAATGGCCACGCCCCCTGTAGAAACCCATACACCGAACCGAGCGCGCAAGATCCGGCAAATGCCAGTACGAACCAATGGCTGCGAGCTTCTAAGGCGTAACAGATCAGCATCAATGACGCTGCGACCAAGCCGAAGAGGGTAAGTCCATCCATCTCATTCGTTCCTTGGGGGCGTGTGCTTCTTTACGATACCCAGAGCGTGGAATGCTAGCGGCTCGATCAAGGGCAAGGACGCTGCGGTCAGCGTGAGCATAGTCGCAATGGCCATCGCCACCTTAGTCGAGCCAGTTGGCTTCTTGCCAGTCCGAACGATCTGGTAAAACAGCCATCCCCAAGCACAGGCAACGGCTCCAATAGCGGCGAGCGTTACCCAAATGTGCGCGTGATCCAACAATGAAATAGCACCGCCGAAACTTGCCAACAGCACTGACGGTAGCGTGAACGGCAAAATACAGCAGGACGCACAGGCCACCGCAGCCAGTCCTGACATGGCCGCCGCGCCTGCGACCTTGCTCCCGGCAGCAATAGAAGCGCCCGCACTGCTTTTGCAGCCACAGCCAGGATCGTCAGAGGATGGAAGGGTGCAGACGGTGCAAGCGGAGGCTTTTTCTATAACGCTCATGTGAACCTCGAAAGGGTTGTGATCCGATGCGGTGACGCATACCCCCTAAAGCCACTTGAGGTTCAAGCAAAAAATTGGACTTGTGATATGCGGATTGGATTACTCGCAGAGCGAACCGGCACTACGGTTCCGACTATCCGTTATTACGAGACTATAGGATTGCTTCGCCCGGCTGCCAGACAAAGCGGCGGCCAGCGCACTTACGACAATGAGGATGCACGGCGTCTCAGTTTTATTAGGCGCTGCCGAGACTTCGATTTCTCGATCGAAGAAGTGCGTTTGCTTTTGTCACTAATGAATGATGGTGCTTCAAGCTGCACCGCGACGCGCGAATTGGCCGAACTTCAGCTTGATAAGGTACGGCGAAAACTTGCCGACCTAAAAGCGTTGGAAGCAACCTTTGCGTCGATGGTGGTGAACTGTAACGCCCAATGCTTGGGCGGGCCCGCGCCGGATTGCGTCATTTTCGATGACTTGTCGAAGCATCGTGGCATTGCCTAGCTGACAGTCATTCCACTTCATCCGTCGTAAAAGGTAAGAGTTGACCCGATGCTTCTTCAATCAACTATCACCTGTCCGCATTGCGCTGTTGTGAAGACGGAGACAATGCTGACCGATGCTTGTCAGTTCTTTTATGAATGCACGGGCTGCGGCACGAAGCTAAAGCCCAAGTCGGGCGATTGCTGCGTATTTTGCTCTTACGGCTCGGTGCCCTGTCCGCCGATCCAAGACGAGCGTGCGGGTGGCGGCGGCGGGTGTTGTTCCTAGCTCGGCCACGAAGCGATAGTTCTGCTTTGGGTCAAAACTCGGACCTAACGGCCCTGAAAGGGGACTTCCGTTATACCCCCGAAAGCCGACGTCGTCAGCCGATCAGCACCAGCGCGACGCCGGCGACCGTGAGCAGCGTTCCTGCCACGATCCGCGGCGTGATCGCGATGTGCCTGAGCATGATCGCACTCAAGGCCACAGTGACCAGCGGATAGATCGCGGCCAATGGCGCCACCAGCGTGATCGGTCCATGACGGACAGCGGCAAACAGCGACAAAGGCGCTGAGCCCGTTGAAGATGCCGGTGACGGCAAACCAGAGCCGGCCCTCGCGGCTTGCCTACCACGGCAAAACTGCCCGTGCGCAGGCGTTGCATCGTCAGCACCACCAGCGACGACGTGATGTAGCCGATCAGGGAGGCCCATAACGGGCTCGGCCAGATTTCCAGCCCGAGCTTGACAATCGGCGGTATCACGCCGCGCACCAACGCGCTGGTGAGCGGCAGCAGCAGCGCCCAGCTCCGCCACGAGCCGAGATCGCGCGGACGGGTCACGGTGATGATGACGGCGCCAGCGACCGCGATCATGGCGCCGACAGTTGTGGCGGCTGCAACGGTTCATGGAGCAGCAGCGACGGCGAGCGAGACCGCAAACAATGGCGCGAGGTTGCCGAGCGTCGAGGTGACGACCGGGCCCAGCGCGCGGTTGGAGGCAAAGGTCAGCAAGGTCAGCGAGGCCGGGAAAAACAGCCCGATCGCGATGAAGATCGGCAGTCCCTGCCAGACCACCGGTTCGCTCCGCAGGATCAGCGGCGACAGCAGCAGGAATAACACCGTGAAGGAGGGAACGCTGATCGCAGCACCCGACAGCGGTTCGACCGAGTGTAACCCGTAACTGCGCGGTGACGACGCCGGCACCGAGAAAGGCGGCGGATGCGAAGGCGAAAAGTACCGCTGCGGTCATGGGGGTTCTTGGCGTCCGTCTTGGGGCGGGCTTGGTGAGGCATTGTCGTCTGTCCAAAGCGGGTTGCCAATCGGGCCCGGGCGTTTTAGCACTCCCGCGCGCTACGACGGAGGTCGTCATGGCCGGGCTTGACCCGGCCATCCACGTCTTTCCTGCTTCCCGCGCCAAAGACGTGGATGCCCGGCACAAGGCCGGGCATGACGAGTTGAATGAGGAAACATCCATGGCGACCCATAAACTGCTGCTTCTCCCCGGCGACGGCATCGGCCCCGAAGTGATGGGCGAGGTGAAGCGCCTGATCGACTGGATCAACGCGGCAGGCATTGCGAAGTTCGAGACCGATCAGGGGCTGGTCGGTGGCTCCGCCTATGACGCGCACAAGGTTTCCATCAGCGAGGGCGACATGGCCAAGGCCACCGCCGCCGACGCCATCATCTTCGGCGCGGTCGGTGGCCCGAAGTGGGACGCCGTGCCTTACGAGGTGCGGCCCGAGGCTGGCCTGCTGCGGCTGCGCAAGGATCTCGGCCTGTTCGCCAACCTGCGGCCGGCGGTGTGCTATCCGGCGCTGGCGGATGCTTCCAGCCTGAAGCGTGAGGCGGTCGAAGGCCTCGACATCATGATCGTGCGCGAACTGACCGGCGGCGTCTATTTCGGCGAGCCGAAGACCATCACCGATCTCGGCAACGGCCAGAAGCGCGCCGTCGATACCCAGGTCTACGACACTTACGAGATCGAGCGCATCGCGCGCGTCGCGTTTGATCTGGCGCGCAAGCGCCGCAACAAGGTCACGTCGATGGAAAAGCGCAACGTGATGAAGTCGGGCGTGCTCTGGAACGAGGTGGTGACGCAGGTGCATGGGCGCGAATACAAGGACGTCACGCTGGAGCATCAACTCGCCGATTCCGGCGGCATGATGCTGGTGAAGGCGCCGAAGCAATTCGACGTCATCGTCACCGACAACCTGTTCGGGGACATGCTGTCAGATATCGCGGCGATGCTGACGGGATCGCTCGGCATGCTGCCGTCGGCCTCCCTTGGTGAAATCGACGCCAAGACCAAGAAGCGCCGCTCGTTGTTCGAGCCGGTGCATGGCTCGGCGCCTGACATCGCCGGTCAAGGCCTCGCCAATCCGATCGCGATGATTTCCTCGTTCGCGATGGCGCTGCGCTATTCGTTCGATATGGGCGCGCTGGCCGACAAGATCGAGGCGGCGATCGCGGCCGTGCTCGCCAGCGGCTTGCGTACCGCGGACATCAAGTCCGAGGGCACGACGGCTGCCAGCACGACGCAGATGGGCGAGGCGATCTTGAAGGAACTGCAGAAGTTGCACGCGTAAGCGCAACAAACACGATGTCGTCCCGGCCTTGAGCCGGGACCCATAACCACAGGCGGTGTGGTTATCCGAAGTCGTCGAACAGTATTCTTAAATTGAGAGGCCGTGGCGTATAGGTCCCTGCGCCCGTGCGCAATTGCGCACTAGGCAGGGACGACAGCGCGCGATCAATCCGGATACAGCGGAATCCGCTGCGGATAGCCGCCCATATCCGACGGCGGGTTCAGCGGACCGCGGTCGATCGGACGGTTGTTGTTCTCGCGCGCGAACGACGGATAACCGATCGCCGGCGGGAAGGCGTAGTCCTGGAACTTGCGGTCGCCGGGCAGCACTTCGGTGCCGGCATCGAGCCAGGAACGCGTGGTGACGTAAACGCGGGTGTGCGGACCCTGCTGGTAGGAGCGGTTCGGGCCCTGCGGGCCGTAAACGGGACGGCCGTCGCGGTCATATTTCTGCTTGGGTGGGGTCTGGGCGCTGGCAGAGGTCGCGCCCGCGACGACAAGGGTCGCGCTGACGGCGACGAGGGTCGCGGCAGCGAGCAGCATCGCGAGCTTGCTCGCAGCGGGGAATTTCGGGGTCATCGTGTCCTCGTCTTTGTCAGCCCTCGCGGGCTGGCCAATCGTCACATTTGGTTACGGCCATTCTAGCCGCCCCTGACTTGGTATCGCTAGGTCAATTGCGCCACACCGGCTCACAATAATGCCGCGCAAAGCGAAAAAGTTTCATGAAAACCAGTGTCTTGGCGGGATGTCGCCACAATTGCGGGGCGCGCCGAAAGGCCGCGCCTCAAAACCGGGTTCAGAACGCGCCGCGCAGCCGCGGGTTATCGGCGCCGGTCACCCAATCGGCAGACAGCGCCGGCACGGACGTGGCCGCGCAATCGCTGCGCCGCAATTCGGCATGGGCGAACAATTCCGCCAGTTTGGCGTCGTTTCCGGCGGTCAGCAGCATCAGCCGGTTCAGCGTGCAGCCGATCGCGGCGCGGCGGGCCGGCAGGTTGTCGCCCTGGCACGACCAGCCGGAGATCCGGAAATTGGGGTCCTCGACGCGTTTGATGAAGCCCAAACAAGAACGAGCATCGTTGGCGCCGCCGACCAGACCCAGCAGCGTCACCGGGCCGAACTTGCTGTCGACCATGCCCTCGGCTTCCAGTTCGCGCGCGCCGTCGGGGTCCATCCGGGTCGCGATTTCGGCGACCGCAGGGCCGGCCTGATGTTCGTCGCCGGGGCGATAGAGTTCGAGTTCGGCGACCGGTCTGTTGTCGGCGCCGCTCCAGTGGAAGACGTCCTTGCGGCCGCCCTCGGGATGCCGATAGATGCCGTAAGTCTCTGTTTTGTTTTGGAAAACAAACTGGCTGACGGCAAAAGCCGGCGCTGAGCGCGTGGCCTGCATCCAGCCGGGCCGGGCCGGGGGCTCCATGGCGACCGCATCCGGCAACCGGTCCCACAGCGCGATACCGCCGATGGCCATCAGCGCCAGCATCATTACATAAGCGCACAGCCGTGCCAGCGTGCCGCAGACCTCGTCCGCAAAGCTGGTCAGCATGGGATGGATTGTTGGCGTATAACGGGACCTGGGGGGATCGGCTGGAAACGAATGCATCAAACGCCCAAACGCACGGTAAAACGTTGTCTTGTGGGTGTTTCTCGCATAGAAGCGCTGCCTCTTCCCTTTCCGCTGCGGGCGGTGGGCAGGCAAATTTCTTCGGAGAGTGAACGATGGGTTACAAAGTCGCGGTGGTCGGTGCGACCGGCAATGTCGGGCGCGAAATGCTCAACATTCTCGACGAGCGCAAATTCCCCGCCGACGAGGTCGTGGTTCTCGCCTCGCGCCGTAGCGTCGGCGTCGAAGTGTCCTATGGCGACCGCACCCTGAAGGTCAAAGCGCTCGAGCATTACGATTTCTCCGACGTCGATATCTGCCTGATGTCGGCCGGTGGCTCGGTGTCGAAGGAATGGTCGCCCAGGATCGGCGCCGCGGGCTGCGTGGTGATCGACAATTCGTCGGCGTTCCGGATGGATCCGGACGTGCCGCTGATCGTGCCGGAAGTGAACGCCGATGCGGTCGTGGGCTTCACCAGGAAGAACATCATCGCCAACCCGAACTGCTCCACTGCGCAATTGGTGGTGGCGCTGAAGCCGCTGCATGACAAGGCGACCATCAAGCGCGTCGTGGTCGCGACCTATCAGTCGGTGTCGGGCGCCGGCAAGGATGCGATGGACGAACTGTTTTCGCAGACCAAGGCCGTCTACACCAACAGCGAACTGATCAACAAGAAATTCCCGAAGCGTATCGCCTTCAACGTCATCCCCGAGATCGACGTGTTCATGGAGGACGGCTACACCAAGGAAGAGTGGAAGATGATGATGGAGACCAAGAAGATTCTCGATCCCAAAATCAAGCTAACTGCGACCTGCGTCCGCGTGCCTGTCTTCGTCGGCCATTCCGAGGCCGTCAACATCGAGTTCGAAAATCCGATCTCGGCCGATGAAGCCCGCAACATCCTGCGCAACGCGCCGGGTTGCCTCGTGATCGACAAGCATGAGCCCGGCGGCTACGTCACGCCCTACGAGGCGGCCGGCGAGGACGCGACCTATATCAGCCGCATCCGCGAGGACGCGACGGTGGAGAACGGTCTCGTGCTGTGGTGCGTCTCCGACAACCTGCGCAAGGGTGCCGCGCTGAACGCCGTGCAGATCGCCGAATGCCTGATCAACCGCAAGCTGATCAGCGCGAAGAAGAAAGCGGCTTGAGAGGGCGGCGTAAACCAGCGTGAGCAATAGCGTCCTGAGCCCGGAACTGGCATGACGGAACAGCCGGATTCCTACAAGCCCAATCCGAAGCTGAAGCGCGTCGAGAACGCTTTCGAAAGCTTGATCTTCAACAGCCGCTGGCTGATGGCGCCGTTTTATTTCGGCCTCGTCGTCAGCCTCGCGGTGCTGCTGCTCAAGTTCTGCATGGTGCTGTGGGAGTTCATCCTGCACGCGCCGGGCTCCAAGGAAAGCGACATCATCCTCGGTGTGCTCGGCCTGATCGACATTTCGCTGACCGGCAACCTGATCCTGATCGTGGTGTTTTCCGGCTACGAGAATTTCGTCTCCAAGATCGATCCCGGCGGCCATCCCGACTGGCCGGACTGGATGACCAAGGTCAATTTTGGCGGCCTGAAACAGAAGCTGCTGGCTTCGATCGTCGCGATCTCGGCGATCCAGGTGCTGAAGGCCTTCATGAACATCGACAGCGTGTTCGACGCCAGCAAGATGGCCTGGCTGGTCGGCGTGCACCTGGTGTTCGTGTTCTCGGCCTTCATGCTGGCGATGTCCGACCGCTGGGGCGGCGGCGACCATGGAGGCGAGTAGGGAAATCTATTCGCTACTCGCCATTCACTATTCGCCTACTAGCTCGCGGACGCTGCGAAATTCCTTGCTCTCCTGGTCGAGCACGAACAGCGAGCCTTCGGCAACGCCGAAATAGGCGCCATGCAGCGTCATCTCACCGCGTTCGACGGCGCTGCGCACGAACGGAAATGTCATCAGGTTTTCGAGCGAACGAAACACTGCGGCCTTCTCGATCCGGGTCGTGAATTCCTGCCGGCTTTCATGCTCGCGCTGGCTGACCTTCTCGCCGGGCTTGATGAACATCGCCATCCATTTGCCGATGAAGTCGCCGGGCGACAACGGCGCACTGTCGTCGATGAAGGCTTTTATGCCGCCGCATTGGGCATGGCCCATCACCACGATGTGTTTGATTTTCAATACCTGTACCGCATATTCCAGCGCTGCCGAAACGCCGTGCGCGTTTTCGTCGGGCTGGAACGTCGGCACCAGGTTGGCGACGTTGCGCACCACGAACAGTTCGCCCGGGCCGGCGTCGAAAATCACTTCCGGCGACACCCGGGAATCGCTGCAGCCGATCAACATGACGGCGGGCGACTGGCCGCGTTCGGAGAGTTCCCGGTAGCGGGTCTGCTCGGTCGGCAGCCGCTGTGAGGTAAAAGTCCGGTAGCCGTCGATCAAATGTTGCGGGAATGCTGTCATGGGGGCTCCGCCTTGAGTGCCCCCTGCCTAACCATAGACCGATGACAGGGACAAGGCTTTCGGCCGCCCGTGCGAGATGATATCGCGTGGGTTTCCAGGAAACGACTGAGGAAACCAGCTCATGATCCGTCCGCGCCGCAGCCTGTTGTTCATGCCGGGGTCGAACGCACGGGCGCTGGAAAAGGCGCGCGTTCTGCCGGCCGATGGCATCATTCTCGACCTCGAGGATTCGGTGGCGCCGGATGCCAAGGCCATGGCCCGCGACCAGATCGCCAAAGCGATCGCGGCTGGCGGGTTCGGCAAGCGCGAGGTGCTGATCCGCGTCAATAGCCTCGACACGCCCTGGTGGATCGAGGACGTCACCATGGCGGGCAAGGCACGGCCCGACGGCATTCTGGTTCCCAAGATTTCCAGCGTCGCCGACTTGAAGGCGATCGCCGATCGCCTCAGCGACATCAACGCTCCCATGACGATCCGGGTCTGGGCCATGATCGAAACCGCGCGCGCGGTGCTGGACGCGGACGAGCTCGCCGCGGCGTCGAAGGATTCGGAAACCCGGCTCGCCGGTTTCGTGTTCGGCCCCAACGATATTTCGCGGGAGACCCGGATCCGGATGCAGCCCGGCCGGGCGGCGATGATTCCGATGATCACGCACTGCATCCTGGCGGCGCGCGCGCACGGGCTCGAAATTCTCGACGGGCCCTATAGCGACATCAGCAACATCGACGGCTTTGCCACCGAATGCGCGCAGGGCCGCGACCTCGGCTTCGACGGCAAGACGCTGATCCATCCGAGCCATATCGAAGCCTGCAACGCCATCTTCACGCCGCCGGCCGAAGAGGTTGCCGAAGCGCGCAAGATCATCGCGGCGTTTACGAAGCCGGAAAACGCCTCACGCGGCGCGATCCAGCTCGACGGGCGCATGGTGGAGCGGCTGCACGCCGACATGGCCAGGCGCACCATCGCAATCGCGGACGCGATCGCGGCGATGGGGAACTGAGAGCTGCCGCTTCTTTTTCCTTCTCCCCTTGTGGGAGAAGGTGCCTTCGCGCAGCGAAGGCGGATGAGGGGTTTCTATCCGCGGAGACAGACCCCTCATCCGGCGCTTCGCGCCACCTTCTCCCACAAGGGGAGAAGGGAAGAGCTTACCGAAACTTCTCCGCGGCCCATGCATAGAGACTGCCGGGAATCGGTTTTTCACCGCCGCGGCCTTTCGGCGAGATGTGCAGTCCGATGATTGCGGGATCAGACAGCAGCGCTGAGAAATCCGTCGGCTCAAAGAACAGTTTCGGCTCGGCATGCACTGCATAGAACGATTGCTTCGACAGTGCGTGCTGCAATTCATCGCCACGGCGCGCCAGCGCGGTCAGCGCGGCGGGGCCGTAGATCGCAACCCGGATGTCGGAGAGGCGGTTGGAGCGGCCGCGCAACTGTCTCAATGCAAATGTCAGGCGGTGGCGCAGCGCCAGCCAGTCCGGCGTCAGTTCGTCCTGCTCCATCAGGTTCTCGAACGCGCGCACGATTCCGTCGTCCGGTGGCAGATACAACACCGAATTGCCGAGCTGGCGCGGCCGCTCCCAGGCGAAATAGGGTTTTGCCGGATCGATCTCGACTGATTTCAACAGCAGCACGTCGGCGTCGAGCCACAGCCCGGCGCTTTCCGCCATCAGGCGCATGCGAAAGAAATCGCTGAACTGCAAAATGGTCCAGTCGCGCCAGCTGCCGTCGGGTTCTGGTGGGCGCAGCCGCTCGGAAAAGGAATGCGGCAGGATCGCTTCGGCCTCGGCATTGCCGACGCCGTCGGGCAGGCCGGGAAGCGGATCAAAACTGTAGACGGTGACCTTGTGGCCAGCGGCGACCTGCGATCGCAGGCAGGTCTGCCGGAGCGCGTCGAGCGGGCCATGCCAGAAGCTGACGACGTCAGGCCGCATTCGCGTCGCCTCATAAAAAAGAGCCCCGACTTTTGATCGGGGCTCTTCCGGATAATGGATCAGGCCCAGGCGCGCTCTTTTTTCGCCTTGGCTTCGTAACTGTCGATCGAGGTCTTCTTCTCCATCGTCAGTCCGATGTCGTCGAGGCCGTTGAGCAGGCAATGCTTGCGGAACGGGTCGATCTCGAACTTCACCGTGCCGCCGTCGGGGCCGCGGATCTCCTGGCTGGCGAGATCGATCGACAGCGTCGCATTGGCGCCGCGCTCGGCGTCGTCGAACAGCTTGTCGAGATCGTCCTGGCTGACGCGGATCGGCAGGATGCCGTTCTTGAAGCAGTTGTTGTAGAAGATGTCGCCGAACGAGGTCGAGATCACGCAGCGGATACCGAAATCCAGCAGCGCCCACGGCGCGTGCTCACGGCTCGAGCCGCAGCCGAAATTGTCGCCGGCGACCAGCACCTTGGAATTCCGGTAGGCCGGCTTGTTGAGGATGAAGTCCGGATTCTCGCTGCCGTCATCCTTGTAGCGCTGTTCAGAGAAAAGCCCCTTGCCAAGGCCGGTGCGCTTGATGGTTTTCAGGTACTGCTTCGGAATGATCATGTCGGTGTCGACATTGATGATCTTCAGGGGCGCTGCGACGCCTTCCAGTGTGGTGAACTTTTCCATCGATCGCTTCCCGGTCCAAAATGGGGGTAGAGCGGTTGATTTATACCGGATGGGCCCTTGGCAAAAGGCTAATTTCCGCATGGGGCCTTTGTCTTCGCGTGTCTTTTTCATGAGAAACGGTCCCGGAGCTTAGCCGGCATCGGCCTCGATCGCCTCCATATCGGCGTCCGAGAGCCCGAAATGGTGGCCGATCTCGTGAATCAGGACGTGGCGGACGATATGGCCCAGCGTTTCCTCATGCTCGGCCCAGTAGTCGAGGATCGGCCGGCGGTAGAGCCAGATCATGTTGGGCAGGCGGGCGATGTCGCCATGGCTCTGGTGCGGCAGGCCGGTGCCCTGAAACAGCCCGAGCAGGTCGAACTCGGACTGTGCCTGCATCTCGTCCAGCACCTCGTCGGTCGGAAAATCGTCGACGCGGATGATCACGCCCTCGCACAGGGTTCGAAAATCCGCCGGCAGGCGCTCGAACACCGCATGCGCCATGGCTTCCATTTCGGCGAGCGAGGGGGCTTTTGCTTCGGTCCACATGGGCTTTTCTTTAGATCAAGTTCCGCTGGCGCGCACTGCTTTGCGGAGTTGACCTTGGCGCGCCAATCGGAGACCGTACGCCCCGGGTTCAGGCTTGGGTGGATGACATGAAGCGGATTGTGACGGTTGCGATAGGGGCTGCTTTTGCCGGGCTTTTGCTCGCGGGCACGGTCGCGCAGGCGCAGACAACGTCGTCGGGACTGCGGACCGCGCAGGCGTCGCCCCCGGCCGAGGCCGATACGTCCTACCTGCGCCGCAAGCCGCTGCGACGCGTGCCGATCTATCGGCCGGACTGGGAGCCCGACGTCTATCCGCGCTACAACCCCGGCCCCAACGCGGTGCGCGATTGCACCGCGACCTACGTGCAGGAACACCGGCCGAGCGGCACGGTGATCACCCCGCGCATGAACTGCTACTGGCGGCCCGGCTAGGCCATCTTCTCTTCGATCACCTGACGTGCCCGCGCACGGCGCCGATCAGTCCGGCGCCGACGACAAGCGCCGATCCGCCGTAGACCAGAACGGCCATCGCCACCTGCGTGAGATGGCTTGCGGTTCCCATGCCGCCGCCCGGGCCCTGCGACGCCAGTGCCAGCGCCGTCGCAAAACACTTCCGTGACGATGGCTGTCGCCGCGAGCGCGACGCGCGACGTCGGAATGCGCATGCATGATGTTGTCATGACGATCTCCCGAGATTCTTTGTCTGACGCGTTTTCTTCACGCGAACCGGCGTCCACTTCGCTTGAAAACGCTATGTCAACTGCAGAAGATACGTCGATAGTCTACGCCGGTTTTGACCTCACGTATGAATTTCAACGGAACAAACGACGCGTGATTCGCATTCATGTTCATGACTCAGTCATTCACATCGCATTCACGTGGTCGGCCTCAACATGTGAACTGCGTCGCGTCGATGCGGCTCACATGAACTCAGGGAGATCCTACATGCAGGTGACGAAAGTTTTGGGACTTGCGGCCGTCGGCGCATTGCTCGTTCTCGCCGCGCCGGCCGAACGGGCGCAAGCGATGTCGCTCAGCAATCCCGGCGCCGCCGCGGCGGTGCAGCAGGATGTTAAGCCTGCGACCACCGAAGTGAGGTGGGGACATCATGGACATCATGGCTGGCATCGCGGTTGGGGTCATCGTCACCACCACCATCATCACTGGCGCCGCTGGTGATTCAGCTCTGATTGCGATCAATAGGCCCGTTAAAAGCGGGCCTATTTTCATTTCGATCGCCGCTGGTGCATGATGTCGCGGCCGTGAAACCGGCCCGATTGCTTCGCGTTATCTGGCAATATCGGGGAAGCAGGAGTTCGTCATGAAGCAATGGATTGGCGCGGCCCTTGTTGCAGGCGCGCTCGCGTTATCAGGCCCGTCCGCGATCAGTCAGGCCGCAGCCGCGGCGCCGCAAGCGAAGGTGAAGACCTCTGCCGCATCGGAAGCGACCGACTTCAGCGCGCGGCGCTACTACCACCACCACTATCATTACGGCTATCGTCCGTATCGTCCCTACTATCGCCCCTATTATTACGCGCGGCCCACTTACTATCGCCCGTATCCCTATTACGCGCCGGCGCCGTTCCCGTTAGGCCTTGGATTTGGTCCGTTCTGGTGGTGAGGCACTAGCGTCAAATTTTTTCCGCGCATTCATCATGCGGTCGGCGCATTCATGGCGCGTTCACATGCATTTCTTTAGCGTCATGTTGGGAGCGACCGCAAACGGACGCGGCGAGAAGCATCGCCGCCGGTTAGGGAGGATTCATCGATGACGATTTCCAATCCCGGACGCGGCTTTGTCCGCTGTCTGGGTCTTGCGGCTGCGGCGATCTTTGTTCTCGCAGCCAGTGCACAACAGCGTGCCGAGGCGCTCTCGCTTGTTAGCCCCGGCACCGCGCCATCAGCGAAAGTCGCAACGGACGGATCGATGATTCCGGTCCGCGGCGGTCACGGCGGTGGTGGTGGCGGCCATGGCGGTGGCGGGTTCCACGGCGGTGGCGGTGGCTTCCACGGTGGAGGCTTTCATGGCGGCGGTTTTCATGGTGGTGGGTTCCATGGTGGCCGTGCGTTCCACGGCGGCGGCTATCGTGCGTTTCACTACGGCGGCTATCGCCACGCCTACTACAGGCCGCACGTCTATCACCGGGCTCATTTCCATCGGCGCTTCTACGGATCGTCGTATTATTACGGCTACCCGCACCGCTGCCGGGTGATCTGGACCTATTACGGGCCGCGCCGGATCTGCCATCGCCCGTGGTATCGCCACCACTACCGTCATCACTACCGGCACCACTACCGTTACTGGTGAGAACTGGTTCGGTAAGGTTCTGCCGAAAAGAAACAGGCGCCCGTTGGGCGCCTGTTTTTCTTCGCAGAAAGCGTCGCGGGCTTAGCTGCCCCAACCCCAGTCCTTGAATTTCCAGGACCTGATCTTCCACGGCGTGAGGTTTTCCAGCCGCCACTGTTCAAGGCGATCCGACCGATGCGCGAGACGGGAGGTTTCCTTGGTCGGTATCGACGGCGGGAGGTCGACCATGCGTGATTGATTGTGGCGGCGCGACTGCTTGGTCGCTTCACCGATCATATCGACGAATTCAGGCTTATCCGCCATCGCTGGTTCCCTCGCGAAAGAGCTTTCGCAAGGGATCACTCTGCGCCCAGCCTGTTAACGAGGCGTTTCCGTAACGCCTCGTTATCTATGGAAAACGGTTGGCGTTATCGCCAATCCCGGATTGGTCTTAGCGCCATTCCCGGATGTCGACGAAATGTCCGGCGATCGCCGCCGCCGCCGCCATCGCCGGCGACACCAGGTGGGTGCGGCCCTTAAAACCCTGACGGCCCTCGAAATTGCGGTTCGAGGTCGAGGCGCAGCGCTCTTCCGGCGCCAGCTTGTCGGGGTTCATGGCCAGGCACATCGAGCAGCCCGGCTCGCGCCATTCGAAGCCGGCCGCGAGGAAGATCTTGTGCGAGGCCTTCGGCTTCCGCCTGCTCCTTCACGATGCCGGAGCCCGGCACGATCATGGCGTTGACATGGGCGCTGACGGTCTTGCCCTCGGCGACCTTCGCCGCCGCGCGCAGATCCTCGATGCGGCCATTGGTGCAGGAGCCGATGAAGACGCGATCGAGCTTGATGTCGGTGATCTTCGTCCCCGCCGTCAGGCCCATATATTTCAGCGCGCGATGCTTCGACAGCCGCTTGGCTTCGTCGGCAATCTTGTCGGGATCCGGCACCAGGCCCGCGATCGACACCACGTCCTCAGGGCTCGTGCCCCAGGTCACGATCGGCGGCAGCTTGGCTGCATCCAGTTTCAGTTCATGGTCGAAATGCGCGCCCTGGTCGGAGCGCAGCGTGTCCCAGTAGCGCATCGCGGCGTCCCAGTCGGCGCCCTTCGGCGATTTCGGGCGACCCTTGAGGAACTCGAACGCCTTCTCGTCCGGCGCGATCAGGCCGGCGCGGGCGCCGCCTTCGATCGACATGTTGCAGACGGTCATGCGGCCTTCCATCGAGAGCGCGCGGATCGCATCGCCGGCATATTCCAGCACGTAGCCGGTGCCGCCGGCAGTGCCGATCTCGCCGATGATGGCCAGGATGATGTCCTTGCCGGTGACGCCGTCGGGCAATTTGCCGTCGACGGACACGCGCATGTTCTTGGCCTTCTTCTGGATCAGCGTCTGCGTCGCCAGCACGTGCTCGACTTCTGACGTGCCGATGCCGTGCGCCAGCGCGCCGAACGCGCCATGCGTCGAGGTGTGGCTGTCACCGCAGACGATGGTGGTGCCGGGCAAGGTAAAACCCTGCTCCGGGCCGATGACGTGGACGATGCCCTGACGCTTGTCGAATTCGTTGAAATACTCGATGCCGAATTCCTTGGCGTTCGCTTCCATCACCCGCATCTGCTCGATGCTTTCCGGATCAGGATTGGGTTTCGAGCGATCGGTGGTCGGGATGTTGTGATCGACCACGGCCAGCGTCTTCTCCGGCGCGTGCACCTTGCGCTTGGTGGCGCGCAGGCCTTCGAACGCCTGCGGCGAGGTCACTTCGTGCACCAGGTGACGGTCGATATACAGGAGGCAGGTGCCGTCGTCGGCTTCGTGCACCAGATGGTCGTTCCAGATCTTGTCGTACAGGGTTGTCGGTTGGGACATGAGCGTAGGCTCCAAAAGAAATTCTGTGTGAGCGATAAAGCGCGGCAACGCGCGAGCGAACGGGAAATTCAGCGCAGATTAAGCTGCGCTTGTAAGCTCTGAGGTCGCCGAGGTCGCAAAGCGTCCGAAGAACCGGCCAGGCAGCCGGGAGCGATCGTCGATCACGATGGGTGCGACGTTCCGGCCGGCAGTGCTGGTCTGATCTGGAACCATTCTAGCCTCATATCACACGCCATATCTAAGCGCGATATGCGTTTGCCGCCACCCTACCGCCCCACCCGTCATTGCGAGCGAAGCGAAGCAATCCAGTTTTTTGCAGTGCCGAGACATGGATTGCTTCGTCGCTTCGCTCCTCGCAATGACGGCGGAGGGCGAGGCAACAAAAAAGCGCGGGGTGAGCCCGCGCTTTTCCGAAATTCCAGTGCGACAGAATTACTCGCCGACGGCGGCAGCGCGCTCGGTCTTCTTTTCGACGATGCGGGCCGACTTGCCGCGCAAGTTGCGCAGGTAATACAGCTTGGCACGACGCACCTTGCCGCGGCGCACAACGTTGATCGAGTCGATCATCGGCGACATCACAGGGAATACGCGCTCGACGCCTTCGCCGTAGGAGATCTTGCGAACGGTGAAGCTCTCGTTGAGCCCGCCGCCGGAACGGCCGATGCAGACGCCTTCATAGGCCTGCACGCGGGTGCGCTCGCCTTCGACCACCTTGACGTTGACGATCACGGTGTCGCCGGGTCCGAATTCCGGAATCACCTTGGTGGCGGCGAGCTTGTCGAACTGCTCTTTTTCGAGCTCTTGAATGAGGTTCATTGAAATCTCCATCGGCGGCGCGCCCAGCAGCGGGCTGCGCGACGTCCATCTATCCTGCAATGTGCGCGGATTTGGCGTCCGTATAAGGCAAAGGGACGCGCTTGTCACCCGTCTGTCTTGCTTTTTGTCGCGGTCTGGCGGGACTTTATCGCCCAGAGGTCCGGCCGCCGCGCCCGGGTCAGGGCCTCGGATTCGGCCCGCCGCCAGGCCTCGACCTTGGCGTGATCGCCGGACGTCAGGATTTCCGGGATGGTTCGGCCCTCAAACGCCTGCGGGCGGGTATATTGGGGGTATTCCAGTAGTCCTTCGGAGAAGCTTTCGTCCGTGCCGGAGGCCTCTTTGCCCATCACCCCCGGCAAAAGCCGGACGCAAGCGTCGATCAGCGCGAACGCTGCGATTTCGCCGCCGGACAGCACATAATCCCCGATTGAGACCTCCTCGAGGCCCCGAGCCTCGATGACCCGCTGGTCGATGCCCTCGAACCGGCCACAGACGATCAGGGGCCCCGGTCCGTCGGCTAGTTCCACCACCCGCGACTGGGTCAATGGCCGACCCCGGGGGCTCATGACGAGGCGGGGACGGGTTTGGCCGTCGTCAGCCGCATCGATCGCCGCCGCCAGCACGTCCGCCCGCAACACCATGCCCGGTCCGCCGCCGGCCGGGGTGTCATCGACGCTGCGGTGCCGGTCGGTCGCGGAGTCGCGGATGTCGCGCGCTTCCAGCGCCCACAGGCCGGAAGCTCAGCGCCTTGCCCGCGAGGCTGACGCCGAGCGGTCCCGGAAACATGTCCGGGAAGAGCGTGAGAACGGTGGCGCGCCAAATCATTGGAAACACGTCATCTGGAAACCCATCACGTGAGCGTTGGGACGTCGTCGCCTTCAATTTCCTGCGGCAGTTCGATCACGACGCGTCCACCGGCGAGATCGACGGTGGGCACGACCGCATTGGTGAACGGCAGCAGCAGAGTCGGACCGCTCGGCGGCGCGATCTCGATGATGTCGCCGGCGCCGAAATTATGGATCGCCAGCACGCGGCCGATCGGCTCGTTGGCGGCATTGACGGCGGCAAGCCCGATCAGGTCGGCGTGGTAATATTCGTCCTCGTCGGTCGCGGGTAGTTTTTCGCGCGCGACATAGAGTTCGATGCCGTTGAGGCGCTCGGCATCCTCGCGGGTCGCGACGCCCTTGAACGTCGCTACCAGATGGTCCTTGGCAGGACGCGCGTTCGTCACCTCGAATTGGCGCGTGCCGTCCTTGGTCGCCAGCGGGCCGTAATCCATCACGGCCAGCGGATCTTCGGTAAACGGCCACAGTTTCACCGCGCCGCGCACGCCATGCGCGGCGCCGATACGTGCGACGCAAATCGGTGCTGCCACCGTCGTGCGCCGCTACGTCTTACTTCGAAGCGGCTTCAGCGGCGGCCTTGCGCTCCTTGCGCGGCACGGCCTTTTCCGGGTTGTTGCGCGCGGTGCGCTTGACGACGCCGGCGGCATCGAGGAAGCGGGTCACGCGGTCCGACGGCTGCGCGCCCTTGGCGAGCCAGGCCTTGACCTTGTCCATGTCGAGCTTGAGCCGGGACTCATTGTCCTTCGGCAGCAGCGGATTGAAATGGCCGAGACGCTCGATGAAGCGGCCGTCGCGGGGAAAGCGCGAGTCGGCGACGACGACGTGATAAACCGGGCGCTTCTTGGTGCCTGCGCGAGCGAGGCGGATAACGACTGACATTTAGTTCTCCTGCGTGTGTGTTGGATGAGTGTTGTCGTTATTTCGTCATTGCGAGGAGCGACTTGTCCGCGTAGCTCGAGAGCGAAGGTGGAAGCGCGAAGCAATCCAGTCTTCTTACTTTTTCTTCCCGCGGAAAGCCGAGGCCCGGCAAGCCGGCTTGCCGCTGAGCCCGGTTAAACCCGGCAGATTCGGCAAGCCCTGAACGCAGGCCGGCCGGAAGATCCTTTGGCAGTGCGGGCATGCCGCCCGGTGCGGCGCCGCCCGGCATTTTCTCCGCCAGCGCTTTCATCTGTTCGGGCGACGGCATGCCGCCGCCAAAACCCATCGCCTGCGCGATCCCTGCCATCGGGCCGCGCTTGCCCGAACCCATGGCCTTCATCATGTCGGCCATGTTCCGGTGCATCTTGAGCAGCTTGTTGACTTCCTCGACCTTGGAGCCAGCGCCGGCGGCGATGCGCTTTTTGCGGCTGGCCTTGAGGATGTCGGGGTTCTTGCGCTCCTGCCGCGTCATCGAATCGATCACCGCGACCTGGCGCTTGATGATCTTGTCGTCGATCCCGGCAGCGGCGATCTGGTTCTTCATCTTGGCAATGCCGGGCATCATGCCCATCAGCCCGCTGATGCCGCCCATGTTCGCCATCTGCAACAACTGCTCGCGCATGTCGGTGAGGTCGAACTGACCCTTGCGCATCCGCTCGGCGGTGCGCGCGGCTTTCTCGGCGTCGATATTGGCGGCGGCCTTTTCGACCAGCGACACCACGTCGCCCATGCCGAGAATGCGGCCGGCGATCCGCTCGGGATGAAAGTCTTCCAGTGCGTCGGTCTTTTCACCGGTGCCGATCAGCTTGATCGGCTTGCCGGTGACCGCGCGCATCGACAGCGCAGCACCGCCGCGGCCGTCGCCGTCGACGCGCGTCAGCACGATGCCGGTGAGGCCGACGCGTTGATCGAAGGCGCGCGCGAGGTTGACTGCGTCCTGGCCGGTGAGGGAGTCCGCGACCAGCAGCACTTCATGCGGGTTGGCGGTCGATTTTGATTTCCGCGGCCTCGCTCATCATTTCTTCGTCGAGCGTGGTGCGGCCGGCGGTGTCGAGCAGCACCACGTCGTAACCGCCGAGCTTGCCGGCTTCGAGCGCGCGACGCGCGATCTGCGCCGGCTTCTGGCCGGCCACGATCGGTAGTGTCGGAATGTCGAGATCGCGGCCGAGCACGGCGAGCTGCTCCATCGCCGCCGGGCGGTAGATGTCGAGCGAGGCCATCAGGACCTTGCGCTTGTCGCGCTCGGTCATGCGGCGCGCGAGTTTTGCGGTGGTGGTGGTTTTGCCGGAGCCTTGCAGGCCGACCATCATGATCGCGACCGGCGGGACGGCGTTGAGGTCGATGCTCTGAGCGTCGGAGCCGAGCGTGTTGACCAGCTCGTCATGGACGATCTTGACCACCATCTGGCCGGGGGTGACCGACTTGACGACGGTGGCGCCGACCGCCTGCTCGCGGACGCGATCGATAAAGCTTCTGACAACATCGAGCGAGACGTCGGCCTCGAGCAGCGCGCGGCGCACCTCGCGCATCGCGGCGTCGACGTCGGCTTCCGACAGCGAACCGCGGCCCGTCAGCCGATCGAGAATCCCACCAAGCTTTTCCGACAGATTGTCGAACAATGCCGTTGCCCTCTGTCCTGCATCTTGCAGGCGCTGCCTAGTCACAACTGTCATCACCCGCGAAGGCGGGTGATCCAGTATCCCAGAGCAACTCGGTTGAACCGAGAAGCTGCGGCGTACTGGATACCCCGCCTTCGCGGGGTATGACGGTCAGTTCTATGTCTCGGCGAAACACGCCAAAACGATAATCCAAACACGTCTGCGCCCGAGGGCGCATCGCGCTGTCGGGCGTTGGCCTCCGGTCTCAAGGACCGGGCGGCGGGTCGAAAAGAACGTCTTTTCGAGAAGTCGGCGGGTTAAACCCCCGGAAAGCGGCAAAGTCAAGGAAAGTTGCCATTGACTACTATTATACCTCGATCAACGCATTGTAATAATTAGTATTTCTGGAACGAGTGAAAATCTCGGCGGCGCTAACGCGATATCTCAGAGGTATGTGCCCTTCTACTTTGCATGGGGTTGTTTTCGCGATTTTGTGTTTGGCCCTCCAGAGCATCCTTGCCGCAGGGTTCCGGTTGGGTCGGCGCTCGCCATATATCGGGGCATGCCTCCTCTCTCCCTCCATTCCTGACCCCGCCCCGTGCCCATCACCCGCCGCCGTGTATTTGGAGTGCTTGCCGGCGCCGCCACCGCCGTCGGTGTGCCGTCAATCTGGATGTCTCGCATGAAAACCTATGACGGCCCGGTCTCCGATCATTTCGATGGGCTGACATTCTTCGATCCCGATGGCGTGCCGCCGAAGTCGCTGGGTGAAGTGCTGCGCTGGCAATTCGGATCCGGCCGCACCCGCGAAAATTGGCCGGAATGGGTGCCGAGCCCGTATGCCGATACGCCGCCGGCGCGGGTCGATGGCAGCAAGGTGCGGCTGTCGTTCGTCGGCCATGCGAGCTGGCTGATCCAGACCGCAGGCCTCAACATCCTCGTCGATCCCGTGTGGTCGATGCGCGCCTCGCCGTTCTCGTTCGCCGGACCGAAACGTCACAACGATCCCGGCATCGCGTTCGACGCATTGCCCAGGATCGACATCGTGCTGGTGTCGCACGGCCATTACGACCATCTCGATCTCGCGACGCTGTCGAAGTTATCAGCAAAATTTTCGCCGCGGGTGATTACCCCGCTCGGCAATGACGTCACCATGCGCGACGCGGACAGTGCGATCAAAGCCGAGGCGTTCGACTGGCAGGATCGCGTCGAACTCGGCAACGGACTTGCCGTCACGCTGGTGCCGACGCGGCACTGGTCGGCGCGCGGCCTGTTCGACCGCAACAAGGCGCTGTGGGCGAGTTTTGTATTGGAGACGCCGGCCGGCAAACTCTACATCGTCTGCGATTCCGGCTACGGCGAGGGCAAGCATTTCCGGCGCGTCGCCGAGAAGCACGGCCCGCTGCGGCTGGCGATCCTCCCCATCGGCGCCTATGAACCGCGCTGGTTCATGAAGGATCAGCACATGAACCCGGCGGACGCCGTGAAGGCGCTGGCCGATTGCGGCGCGCAACAGGCGCTGGCGCATCATCACGGCACGTTCCAGCTGACCGATGAAGCGATCGACGCGCCGGCAACCGCGCTCGGCGAGGCGCTGGATCAAGCAAAAGTGCCGCGCGAGCGATTTGCGGCGCTGAAGCCGGGACAGGTGGTCGAGATTTAGGGCGTCGACGTTAACGCAGGGCCGCTTCGATGCGCTGCATCAGCCGCTCCCGCCCGGCAGGCCACACGCCACCGAGGAGGAACAGGACGTAGACGATTGGCAGGCAGGGCTCCATCGCCGCCGTCAGCGCCGCGGTCGATATGCCGGCCTGCCGCGCGTATTCGGACTGCAAGGCAGCATTGACCGCACGCGGCCGCCTCGGGTCGTCGACGACGTCCGCGGCGTGCTCGCAAAGGCCGACGTGAGAGAACCCAAGGTCGAAGGCGGCGGGCGCGTCGACGGCGCCGGTCCAGTCGACGAGTTCTCGGCCCCTCCGCCGTCATGATCACGTTGCCGGGGTGCAGGTCGCCATGGCACCACCCGCCCCCCGGCGGCAGGCGCTCGATCAGACCGAGGATCCCAGTGGCGAAGTGCTTTGGAAGCATGCCGCCGGAGAGCCGGAAGCTTTCGTCCAGATACTCGTGCAGCGAGAGCACGTCCGGCGGCGGGGGCGTCTTGTGAACGGATATCGCGAGGGTCGCGAGGATCGCGCCCGCCTGCTCGAACGTGATGGCGCCGCTTCGGTAGTGTTGCAGCAGGGTCGGCCCATCGAGGCGCGACAGCACGATGCCGAAGCGCTCCTGCAGGGTTACCTCGCCGAACACCTCCGGCGCCGGGAGGCCGGCGGCAAAGGCGGCGCGGGTCATGCGCGCCTCGTGCCTGGGGACCCGCCGCCGAACGCCTGCCTTGAACAGCTTTATGACCTGACCGGGCGCCCAGGCGTGGACGTCCGCAAAGGCGCCTTCGCCGATCTTCTCCCCCAGGGATCCCCGCATCTAGCCCAGCCCCGCGCGCCGAAAACCTTCGAGGTAATGTTCGCGGTCGGTTTCGTGCTGGATCGGAACGTGATCGGCGACCCACGCCAGCGAAATATTCGGTTGGGCGCGGCGCAGCTCCTGCAATGCTGCCGCCGCGACCTCGGACGGTCCGGTCATTCCGGTGGCGGCCGTCATCACGCGATGCGCCCCGGCATAATCGCTGCGCAGGCGAATGGCGATGCGCGCCAGCCGGATCGCCTCCGCGTAATTGCGTCCGATATAGTGGGCGAGGCAGGCGGTACCGTAACAGAGTGCGATCGATGGATCGCGCGGGCTCAATCGGATCGCGCGCATCGCGGCGTCGGCGCCTTCCTGCCAGCGGCCGCAAAAGCCCAGCGCGGTGCCGTAATAGTTCTGCGCCTGCGAGAAGTTCGGATTGAGCCGCAGCGCCAGTTCGAATTCCGCCAGCGAATCTTCAAAGCGCCGCGTGATCAGGTAGACCGCGCCCAGCGCGTGATGCGCCCAGGGGTCCTCGCTGTCGGCGCGTATCGCCGCGAGCGCGGCGCGCTCGGCTGTCGGTGCGATCGCTTCCAGCTCGACCCAGCCCATATGGGCGGCGAACGTATAGCTGGCGCTGAGCACGGCCAGCGCCTGTCCGTAGTTTCGATCGATCGCGATCGCCTGCTCCAGCAAGGCTTGCGCGGTGACGTGGTCCTGCCGCGTCACGCGCCAGTAATGCGACAGCGCGCGCATGACCAGATCCCAGGCATCGAGGTTGCCGGGCGGCTTGCGCCGGGCGCGAAAATTCTCCGCCGCGTAAAGTTGCGGCTCGATCGCGGCGACGATGGCCTCGGTGATCTCGTCCTGCACCGCGAACAGGTCGGCGAAGTCGCGATCGTATCGTTCCGCCCATATATGGCTGCCGTTGATGACGTCGTTGAGCTGCGCGGTGATGCGCACGCGCTTGCCGCTCCTGCGCACGCTGCCTTCGACGACATAGCCGACGCCGAGATCCCGGCCGACCTGCTTCATGTGAACGGCCTTGCCCTTGTAGACAAACGAAGAGTTGCGCGCGATCACGAAGAACCAGCGCTGCTTGGACAGCGCCATGATGATGTCTTCGCTGATCCCGTCGGAAAAATATTCCTGCGCGGGATCGCCGCTCATGTTGTTGAACGGGAGCACCGCAATCGATGGACGGTCGGGGAGCGAAGGCGTCGGCTGTGTCACCTTGTCGGCGTCGTCAGGTGCAGGGTCGATCGCATCCACCGGCTCGCCATCGGCTTGCCTGATGACTTCGCCGATGAAGCGCAGTCCTTTGCGCGCCGCAGTGCGGATCAGTTTCTGGTTTTTCCCGCTGTCGCCGACTGCTCTTCGCGCCGCGTAGATGCGGCTGGTCAGCGTCGTGTCCGATACGATCCGTCCGCCCCAGATCGAGGCGATGAGGTCATCCTTGCTGACGACCCGATCGTTGTTCTCGATCAGGTAAATCAGGAGATCGAGCACCTGCGGCTCGACCGCAATCGACTCCGAGCCGCAACGCAGCTCGCGGCGGTCGGTATCGAGGATGTAATCGGCAAACAGAAATCGCACGTGGCTGTCCTAGACGACGGATCATCACCGGTCTGTGAAGCATAACACATCCGTGAAGCCAGTCAGAAAATCTACAGGACAATTCAAGCCCACCTGAAGCGCGGCTTGAGGACTGTCGTGCGAGCCGCGGCTAAGTCGAAGGCTGAGGGGCAATCTCTTCAAAAGGATGATTTCAGCATGGCTATCACGGCAAGCTTTTCTCCCAATACTGGCATTCTGACGATATTAGGTGATGCGGCCAAGAACAGCATCGTCGCCAGCCGCGATGCGGCCGGAAGCATTTTGATCAATGGTGGCGCTGTCCCGATTTTGGGCGGCAAGGCGACGGTCGCCAACACCGTCAAGATTCAGATGTTCGGCCAGGCTGGCGACGATACCCTCACGATCGACGAAGCCAACGGCGCGATGCCGGCGGCCCTGATGTTCGGCGGCACCGGCAATGACACTCTCACTGGCGGTTCGGGCAACGACATGTTGTTCGGTGAAGCCGGCAACGACATCCTGCTCGGCAAGGGCGGCAACGACCTGCTGTTCGGCGGCGCGGGTAACGATACCCTTACCGGTGGCGCCGGCGACGACCAGATGTTCGGCCAGGCCGGCAACGACCGCATGATCTGGAATCCCGGCGACGGCACCGATCTGATGGAAGGCGGCGACGGCACCGATACCGCCGAAGTCAATGGCGGCAACGGCGCCGAAGTGTTCACGATCACCGCCAACGGCACGCGCGTGCGCTTCGACCGCGTCACCCCGGCGCCGTTCTCGCTCGACATCGGCACCACCGAGAATCTCGTGGTCAACGCCAATGGCGGCGACGACGTCATCACGGCCGGGAATGGTCTTGCCAACCTGATCAAGCTCACCATCGACGGCGGCGCGGGCAACGACACCATCACCGGCGGCGACGGCGACGACATGCTGCTTGGCGGCGATGGTAACGACGTCATCACCGGCGGCCGCGGCAGCGACACGGCGCTGCTCGGCGCCGGCAACGACACCTTCGTCTGGAATCCCGGCGACGGCAGCGATGTCGTCGAGGGACAGGATGGCACCGATACGCTGCAGTTCAACGGTTCGAACGTCGGCGAGAAGATGGATCTCTCCGCCAACGGAACCCGTGCGCGACTGACCCGCGACGTCGGCGCCATCACCATGGACCTCAACGGCATGGAGCAGGTCAATATCGCAGCGCTGGGCGGTGCTGACACCATCACGATCGGCGATCTGACCAAGACCAGCATCACGCAGGTGAATATCGACCTGAGCGCGACGCCCGGTAGCGGCGTCGGCGACGCCCAGGCCGACAATGTCACGGTCAACGGCACCGGCGGCAACGACCAGATCCAGATCGTCGGTTCCCTCAAGTCGGTTACGGTCAGCGGGCTCGCGGCGCAGGTCACGCTCATCGGCCCGGAGACCGGAGATACGCTGACGGTCCACGGCGGTAATGGCAACGATACGATCAACGCGGCCGGGATGACGTCTGCCATCATGAACCTCGTGCTCGATGGCGGTGCCGGCAACGACACCATTGTCGGTAGTGCCGGCAACGACACCTTGCTCGGCGGCGATGGCAACGACATGGTCACCGGCGGACGCGGCAACGACACCGCGCTGCTCGGCGCGGGCAACGACACCTTCGTCTGGAATCCCGGCGATGGCAGCGATGTCGTCGAGGGCCAGGACGGCACCGATACGATGCTGTTCAACGGCGCCAACGTGGCGGAGAATGTCGACATCTCGGCCAATGGCGGCCGGGTGCGATTCAGCCGCGACGTCGCGGCCATCGTGATGGACCTCAACAGCGTCGAGCACATCCAGTTCAACGCGCTGGGCGGCGCCGACAACATCACGGTCAACGATTTGACCGGGACCGGCGTCACCCAGGTCGCGATTGATCTCGGCGCCACGCCGGGCAATCCCGGCGGCGATGGCCAGAGCGACACCGTGACCGCCAACGGCACGGCCGGCAACGATCAGATCAGCGTCGTCAACAGCGGCGGATCGATATTGGTCAAGGGCTTGTCGGCGCAGGTATCGATCGCGAACGCTGAGGCCGGCGACCGGATAGTCGTCAACGGTCTTGGCGGCGATGACACGATCAATGCGTCGACCATCAAGGCCGGGCAAGTCCAGCTCACGCTCAATGGTGGCGACGGTAACGACAACATCATCGGCAGCGCTGGCGATGACCTCGTTATCGGCGGTCGTGGCAATGACACGATGCTGCTCGGTGCCGGCAATGACACCGCCGTCTGGAACCCAGGCGACGGCAGCGACACGGTCGAAGGCCAATCCGGCATCGACACGCTGCAGTTCAACGGCGCCAACATCAACGAGAACATCGATATCTCGGCCAATGGCGGCCGGGTGCGGCTGTTCCGCGACGTCGCCAACATCACGATGGATCTCAACGACGTCGAGAACATCAATGTCGCGGCACTGGGAGGCGCTGACACCATCACGGTCAACGATCTGACCGGGACCGATGTCAGCCAGGTTGCGATCGACCTTTCGGCCACGCCAGGCAGCGGTGTCGGTGACGGCGCAGCCGATACGATTGTCATCAATGCGACCAACGGCGACGACGTCATCAACATCAGCGAAAGCAATGGCGTGATTACCGTGTCGGGCCTCGGCGAGGACATCACGATCAGGGGGTTCGAAGGCAGCAACGATCGCCTCGTGATCAACGGTCTTGGTGGCGACGATGTCATCAACGCGTCGGGACTACCGGCGGGGTTCCAGATCACCGGCAATGGTGGCGATGGCGATGACATCCTCATCGGCGGCCTCGGCAACGACACCCTGACCGGCGGCAATGGCGACGACGTTCTGCTCGGCAATGGCGGGCAGGACGTGCTCGACGGCGGGCCCGGCGACAACGTGGTGATCCAGGGCTTCGCGGCCCCGGCGTCGGGAGCGAGTGCCGCGCTGCTCGGTCAGTTCATGGCGTCGAGCTTTGTCCCGGCAGGCCCGGGCCTTGGCGCAACGCCGATGGTCGATCCGCAGGCCGGCCAGCAGGCGATGCTGGCGGCGCCGCAGCACGCCTGAACGCCGTAGCCCTGGAGAATGGTAATGAGCACTGAAACTGGCAGCGTGAGTCGGGTCGACTCGGGACTCGAAGCTCTCGTCACGCTGCTGCATTTCCAGGGCGTCGCGGCCGATCGCCAACAAATCAGGCATCGGCTGGGAACGGACAAGATCGGCGCATCGGAGATTCTCCGGTGCGCCAAGGATCTCGGATTAAAGGCACGGTCGTGCCGCACCAAATGGTCGCGGCTCGCCAGGACGCCGCTGCCCGCGATTGCGACGTTGCGGGACGGCGGTTTCATGGTGATCGGCAAGGTCAGCGAAGACCAGGTGCTGGTTCAGGTGCCCGGGGAGGTTCGCCCTGCTTTCATGACCCAGGCGGATTTGCTCGCGATCTGGGACGGCGGTTTGATCCTGATGACGCGGCGCGCCGGGTTGGCGGATATGACCCGCCGCTTCGACATCACCTGGTTTCTCGGCGCGATCCACAAATACCGGCGGCTGCTCGGTGAGGTGCTGGTCGCATCGTTCTTCCTGCAAATTTTCGCGCTGGTCTCGCCGCTGTTCTTTCAGGTGGTCATCGACAAGGTGCTGGTGCATCGCTCGCTGAGCACGCTCGACGTGCTGGTGATCGGCCTCGTCGCCATCTCGATGTTCGAGACTGTGCTCGGCATTTTGCGAACCTACCTGTTCGCGCACACCACCAACCGCATCGACGTCGAACTCGGCGCGCGCCTGTTCCGTCATCTGCTGGCGTTGCCGATGGCCTATTTCCAGGCGCGGCGGGTCGGCGATTCCGTGGCGCGGGTGCGCGAACTCGAAAACATCCGCAATTTTCTCACAAGTTCGGCGCTGACGCTGGCGATCGACCTGCTTTTTACGTTTGTGTTTCTCGCGGTCATGTTCGCCTATTCGGCGCTGCTGACCTGGATCGTGCTCGGCTCGTTCCCGTTCTACATCGCGATCTCGGCCGGCGTGACGCCGCTGTTCCGGCGGCGGCTCGACGAGAAATTCCGCCGCGGCGCCGAGAACCAGGCCTTTCTGGTCGAGAGCGTCACCGGCATCGAGACGCTCAAGGCAATGGCGGTCGAGCCGCAGATGCAGCGGCGCTGGGAAGAACAGCTCGCCGGTTACGTCTCGGCGAGCTTTCGGGTTCTCAGCCTCGGCAATACCGCCAGTCAGATGGTGCAGTTCGTCAGCAAGGTCGTGACAGCAGCCATTCTGTATTTCGGCGCGCGGCTGGTGATCGACGGCGGTCTCTCGGTCGGCGAACTCGTGGCCTTTAACATCCTTGCCAGCCGGGTCAGTGCACCCGTGTTGCGTCTCGCGCAAATCTGGCAGGACTTTCACCAGGCGCGGCTTTCGGTGCAACGGCTGGGCGACATCCTGAACACGACCGCGGAGCCGACTTATTCAGTGGGCCGCACCCAGTTGCCGGCGCTGCGCGGCAACATCACGTTCGACCACGTGACGTTTCGTTACAGGCTGGATGGTCAGGAAATCCTGCACGACATCTCCTTCGACGTGCCGGCCGGACAGATGGTCGGCATCGTCGGGCCCTCCGGATCAGGCAAGAGCACGTTCGCAAAGCTGGTGCAGCGGCTCTACGTGCCGGAAAGCGGGCGGGTGCTGATTGACGGCACCGACATCGCGATGGCCGATCCGGCCGGGCTGCGCCGACAGATCGGCGTCGTGCTGCAGGAGAACGTGCTGTTCAACCGCTCGGTGCGCGAGAATATCGCGCTCAGCGATCCGGCCATGCCGATGGAGCGCATCGTCGCGGCGGCGACGCTGGCGGGCGCGCACGAATTCATCCTCGAATTGCCCGAGGGCTACGACACGGTGGTCGGCGAGCGCGGCTCGACGCTGTCAGGCGGCCAGCGCCAGCGCATCGCCATTGCCCGCGCGCTGATCGCTGATCCCAAAATCCTGATCTTCGACGAGGCGACCAGTGCGCTCGACTATGAGAGCGAGCGCATCATTCAGCAGAACATGAAGGAGATCGCCAAGGGGCGCACGGTTTTGATTATCGCGCACCGGCTCTCCACGGTGCGGACGGCGGATCGCATCGTCACGCTGGAACGCGGCCGGCTGGTCGAGGACGGCACGCATGATGCCCTGATCAAGACCGGTGGCCGTTACGCCACGCTGCATCGGATGCAGGGAGGAATCTATGAAGTCGGCTAGTCGCGCTCTGCCCGTCACACAGACGCCCGTCGTCATTCCGTTCAAGCGCAAGGAAGAGAGGCGCGAGGACGAACTCGCCTTCCTGCCGGCCGCGCTGGAGATCATGGAGACGCCGCCGTCGCCGATCGGCCGGCTGCTGGTGGCTAACATCATCGGGCTGTTCTGCGTGGCGTTGATCTGGTCGTGGTTCGGGACCATCGACATCGTGGCGTCGGCGACCGGCAAGATCGTGCCGAGCGGCCGCACAAAAGTGATTCAGCCGTTCGAAACCGGCGTGGTGCGCTCGATCCGGGTGCAGGACGGGCAGGCGGTGAAGGCCGGCGACGTGCTGATCGAGCTCGATCCGACCGTCAATGCGGCCGAACGCGATCATTCCCAGAACGACCTCCTCGCCGAGCGGCTCAACATCGCGCGGCTGCGCGCCGCGCTGGCGGCTGTGGACGATCGCGAGGTCGACTTCACGCCGCCCGCGGGTGCGGATCCGGTTCTGGTCAGTGCGCAGCGTCAGTTGCTGCTCAATCAAGTGACCGAGCACCGCGCCAAGATCGCGGCGCTCGCCCGGCAACAGGCGCAGAAGGAGGCCGAACAGGCCACGATCGCGGCCACCATCCACAAGCTCGAGGCGATGATTCCGGTAGTCCAGCAGCGCGTCGATATCCGCAAGACGCTGATGGAAAAAGAGCTGAGCTCAAAGATCACCTATTTCGAGATCCTGCAGTTGCTGGTCGAACAGCAGGAGGAGCTCAGCGTCCAGAACAGCCATCTGCAGGAAGCGGTGGCCGCCGCGGCCGCTATACACGAGACCCGCGGGCAGGCGATCGCCGAATACCGGCATACGCTGTCGGACGAACTCGCCAAGGCGGAGCAGAAGGCCGGCGGGCTGGCGCAGGATTTGATCAAGGCAGAGCGGAAGACGCGGCTGCAGCAACTTGCCTCGCCGGTCGACGGCGTGGTGCAGCAGCTCGCGATCCACACTGTCGGCGGCGTCGTTACGCCCGCGCAGGCGCTGCTGGTGATCGTGCCCAGCGACAGCCGGCTGGAAATCGAGGCGATGGTATCGAACCGCGACATCGGCTTTGTCCATCCCGGACAGGACGCCGAGATCAAGATCGATACCTTCAATTTCACCCGTTATGGATTGCTGCGCGGCGAGGTGCTCGGCGTGTCGCAGGACGCCATCATTCGCGACCAGCCGCAGGACCGCTCCGGCGATCGCAGGCCGGGCAGCCAGAACGATTCCAGCGAGCCGAAGGGGCAGGAGCTGAACTACAGCGCGCGCGTCTCGCTCGACCGCACGCGGATGCAGATCGACGATCGCATGGTCGATCTGTCGCCGGGCATGGCAGTGACGGTGGAAATCAAGACCGGATCGCGCACGATCCTGAGCTATCTGCTGTCGCCGCTGCTGCGTTATCAGCAGGATGTCTTGCACGAGCGGTAAACGTGCACGGACCTTTCAGCGTCATTGCGAGGAGCGAAGCGACGAAGCAATCCAGTCTTCTTTTATGTGGCGAAGGAAGACTGGATTGCTTCGCTGCGCTCGCAATGACGGCGCAATGCGCAGCCGGGATGACGACGGTTATTCCTTCGGCTTGATCGCCCAGGACACGCCGACTGTCACCGACAGCGTCTCTTCGCCCTGCGCCACCGGTGCGGCGGACGCGGCCATGCCGCCGACCATTTTGCCGCGGAACACCGGCGCGGCCGAGCCTTCCTCGGAAATGCTGAGCGGTTCGCCGAGCGTGACGCCGGCGGCCTTGGCATAGATCTCGGCTTTGCGGCGGGCATCGGCGACCGCCTTTTCGCGGGCCTCGTCGAGCAGTTTTGACGCCTGCGACACCATGAAATTGATGCCGCCGAGTTCGTTGGCGCCAGCGCCCACCAGCACGTCGATGATGCTGGCGACCTTGGCGACGTCGCGCAGTTTTACCGTGACGCGGTTGCTGGCGCGATAGCCGACGACGGGCGACGGGCCGGAACGGTTCGGCGCGTATTGCGGCTGCAGCGACAGCCGCGAGGTCTGGTAGTCCTTCTCGTCGATCCCGGCGCCTTTCAGCGCCAGCAGCACCTTGCCCATCGCCGCGTTGTTGACGTCGGAAGCCTCGCGCGCGGTCTTGGCGTCGGAGGTCACGCCGGCGTCGATCTGCGCCTGATCGGGTGGTACGGACACGGTGGCTTCGCCGGTCACGGAAATCGCCGGCGGCGGCGTTTGCGCCAGCGCGGGCGCGACCAGCAGCGTGAGCGTGACGGCAAGCGCCAGCACGTGCTTCATGCGTCTCACTTCAACGGCACATAGACGTTGATGACCAGCTTGTCCTCCGCCGTCTTCAAGGGATCGGTGATGTATTCCTCGATGAAAGTGTCTTTGGCTTCCAGCTTCTTGTCGTCGAGGTGATTGGTGATCGCCTCATAGGTGTTGTCCATGTTGTCGTAGGAGCCGCGATGGACGAATTTGAGCGCCTTGCCGTCGGGCGATGTGCCCATGCTCATGCCTTTGCCGAGGTTCTTCGGATCCTGTTCGACCGGAATTTCGGCGAGGAAGGTGAAGCCGGTATCGTCGGTCGAGGTGTAGACGATCATCGAATTGCCCGATGCCTTGATGCCCTGCTTGTCGAGCAGCGCGGTCAGCGCCTTGAACGAATTGATCAGGGTGTCGAACGCCGCGTCCCAGTTGGCGGTGCCCTTCATGACCACCACTTTTTTGGGCTCCAGCGAAAACGGCTCGCCGAAGGGGTCGGCGGTCTGAACGGCCGGGGCGGGCGGCGTCGCAGCCGGCGCCTGCGCGGCAGCCGGCGGCGGTGCCGGCGCGGCCGAAGGGCTTGCAACCGGGGCTGGTGTAGCCGCTGGGGCTGGGGTCGCCGATGCGGCGGGTGCCGGTGTAGTTGACGGGACGGGGGTCGCGGAAACGGCCGGCGCCGGGGTGGCTGACGGGCTCGGGGTTGGCGTTGCCACTGGCGCCGGGGTTTGGGCCAGGGCGGCTCCGGCAAACGCGATCGCCACGACAGGGATCAGCGCGACCATGGCCGAGCGGAAAGTGCTGATACGGTTCATTGAGGTATTCTCCATCCCACCAAGCGCTTGCGGCGTGTCCCGGCCGATGCCTGCAAAAGGCGCTATCCATTCCTAACACGCACGGCGTGCTTTCGTCCCATGACAGATGCGTCATGCACCCCTGCGGACTGGTCATTGGGTCTTGTTTGCCCATATAAGACAGGCAGAATTTGGGAAATTCCATGAGCGCGCTCGCCAATCACGCATTTGCCAAGATGAACGGTATCGGCAACGAAATCGTCGTGGTGGATCTGCGCGATACGAAGGCCGCCGTGTCGGCCGAGGAAGCGCGCGCGGTAGCTTCCCCGGCGGGCGTGCCCTACGACCAGTTGATGGTGCTGCAGCCGCCGCGGCTGCAGGGCACCGAGGCCTACATCAAGATCTACAACAATGACGGCTCGGAAGCCGGCGCTTGCGGCAACGGCATGCGCTGCGTGGTGCGCCGCCTGTTCGAGAAGACCGGCCAGACCGCCGTCACCTTCGAGACCCGCGCCGGGCTGTTGAACGCCTGGCAGGGACCGGCGGCCGATCTCTATACGGTCGACATGGGCATGCCGAAGTTCGGCTGGCAGGACATTCCGCTGGCCGAAGAGTTTCGCGACACCCGCTACATCGAACTGCAGGTCGGTCCGATCGATGCGCCGATCCTGCATTCGCCTTCGGTGGTCAACATGGGCAATCCGCACGCGATCTTCTGGGTCGACGACGTCAACGCCTACGACCTCGAACGTTTCGGGCCGCTGCTGGAAAATCATCCGATCTTTCCCGATCGCGCCAACATCACGCTGGCCCATATCGTCGACCGCGATCACGTCACGATGCGCACCTGGGAGCGCGGCGCCGGACTGACCCGGGCCTGCGGTTCGGCGGCCTGCGCCACCGCGGTCGCAGCGGCGCGGCTGAAGCGCACCAACCGCATCGTCGAGATGACGCTGCCGGGCGGCAAGCTCTCGATCGAATGGCGCGAGCGCGATGATCATGTCTTGATGACCGGCACCGCCGATTTCGAATATGAGGGCCGTTTCGATCCGGCGCTGTTCGCCTCTGTTGCTTGAATTGGTCGCTTGACACGATGAGCGTCGACGTCCTCACCTTCGGCTGCCGCCTCAACGCTTTCGAATCCGAGGTGATTGCGCAAGAGGCGGAGCGCGCCGGACTGTCCGATACCATCGTCATCAACAGTTGCGCGGTTACCAACGAGGCGGTGGCGCAGGCGCGGCAATCGATCCGGCGGCTGAAGCGAGAGCGCCCGCAAGCGCGCATCGTCGTCACCGGCTGTGCGGCGCAGACGCAGCCGGAAATGTTCGCCGAAATGAGCGAGGTCGATCGCGTCGTCGGCAATGACGAGAAGATGCGCGGTGAGGCCTGGCGCCAGACGCGCGCGGCGTTCGACGGCGGCTTTGGTATCGAGACCAGCGAGAAGATCGCGGTTGCCGATATCATGACGGTCAAGGAGATGGCGCCGCATCTGCTCGACGGCTTCAAGACCGGGCTGCCGCGCGTCTTCGTGCAGGTACAGAACGGCTGCGATCACCGCTGCACGTTTTGTATCATTCCCTACGGCCGCGGCAATTCGCGCTCGGTGCCGATGGGCGCCGTGGTCGATCAGGTCCGTGCGTTGACAGAACGCGGCCATGCCGAAATCGTGCTGACCGGCGTCGACATGACAAGTTACGGCGCCGATCTGCCGGGCGCGCCAAAGCTGGGACAACTCACAAAGCAGATTCTGCGGCATGTGCCGGAGCTGAAGCGGCTTCGAATCTCCTCGATCGATTCGATCGAGGCCGATCGCGATCTGCTCGACGTTATCGCCGATGATGAACGTTTGATGCCGCATCTGCACCTGTCGCTGCAGTCCGGCGACGACATGATCCTGAAGCGGATGAAGCGGCGGCATTTGCGGAAAGATGCGATCGAATTCTGCGCGCAGGTGCGGCGGCTGCGCCCGGACATCGCGCTCGGAGCCGACATCATTGCGGGCTTCCCGACCGAGTCTGAGGAGATGTTTTCCCGTTCGCAGGATCTGGTCGACGAATGCGGCCTCACCTTCCTGCATGTGTTTCCCTATTCGAAACGTCCGGGCACACCGGCGGCGCGGATGCCGCAGGTGCAGGGTGAAGTGATTAGGAGCCGTGCGAAGCGATTGCGCGCGACCGGTGAGGCGGCGTTGCGCAAGCGACTGGTGGCCGAAGCAGGTGCAACGCGTCAGGTGCTGATCGAGAGCGACAGGCAGGGGCGGACCGAGCATTTTCTGCCGGTGGCGATCCGGGGGAAAACGCCGGGCGCGGTGCTGGCGCTGGCGATTGATGGGAATGATGGTGCGCGGCTGACGGTGTGAATCGCTAATTCCGCCGTCGTCGCCCGGCTTGACCGGGCGACCCCGTACGCCGCGGCCTCTCGATTCAATCGCACCCGTCTCTGGAATACTGGATCATCCGCTTCCGCGGATGATGACAACGGGGGGTGGGGAGAAAGCGCTATTCCCCGTTCCACCCGCACTTGCGCAACCGCTCATGCATATGCTCCGGCGCCGGCGCCACCACGCGCACCGGCTCCTTGTTCCTTGAAATCGGAATCCCGATCTCGCGGGAATGCAGATGCAGGATGGGCTCGCCGAATCTTGGGCCGTTGCCATAGATATTGTCACCGACGATCGGCCACCCGGTCGCAGACGTATGCACGCGCAATTGATGGGTGCGGCCGGTGACCGGCTCCAGCGCCAGCCAGCAGAGGCCGTCGCCGCGGCCGCAGACCTTCCAGTTTGTGACGGCTTTTTGACCGTCCGGATCCGGCTTCTGCCACCAGCCGCGTTCCTCGTTGAGGCGGCCGAGCGGCATGTCGATGGTGCCTTCGCCCTCGGCGGGGCCGCCCTCGACCACCGCCCAATAGGTCTTTGAAATCTTGCTGTGCTTGAACAATAGTCCGAGCGAGGCAGTGGCCTTGCGGTGGCGTCCCAGCACGAGACAGCCGGAGGTGTCCTTGTCGAGCCGGTGGGCCAGCACCGGCGGCCGCGGCAGGCCGAATCGCAGGCCGTCGAACGACGCCTCCAGATTGGCGCCGCCCTTGGGGCCGCGATGCACCGGCAGGCCGGCGGGCTTGTTGATGACCAGCATCAGGCCGTCGCGGTGGAGCACGCGGGCCTGGATTTCCTCGGCCGAAAGGCCGGGGATATCAAACGTTTTGTTGTGACTTTCGTTCATGGCGCGAAACCGCTAACACAGCCCCGACATGAACGATACCACTCCCGAAACCCCGAAATTGAGCTGGTGGCGGCGGCTTTCCAGCGGCCTGAAGCGGACCTCGAGTTCGCTCGGCACCGCCGTGGCCGACCTCGTCACCAAGCGCAAGCTCGACCGCGCCATGCTCGACGACATCGAGGATGTGCTGCTGCGCGCCGATCTCGGCACCGAGGTCGCCGGCCGCATCGCCAATGCCGTCGGCACCGGCCGCTACGACAAGGCGATCTCGGCCGATGACGTGAAAACGGTAGTCGCCACCGAAGTCGAAAAGGTGCTGGCGCCGGTCGCAAAGCCGCTGGAGATCGATTCGTCGCAAAAGCCGTTCGTCATTCTCGTGGTCGGCGTCAACGGTTCCGGCAAGACGACCACCATCGGCAAGCTCTCGGCGAAACTCAGCGCCGAGGGTCGCAAGGTGATGCTGGCGGCCGGCGACACGTTTCGCGCGGCGGCGATCGAACAGTTAAAAGTTTGGGGCGAACGCACCAAATCGCCCGTCATTGCAGGCACGCAAGGATCGGATTCGGCTAGCCTGGCGTTCAACGCGCTGACCGCGGCCAAGGAACAAGAGATCGACGTGCTGCTGGTCGATACCGCCGGCCGGCTGCAGAACAAGGCCGAGCTGATGAACGAACTCGAAAAGGTCGTTCGCGTTATCAAGAAGGTCGACGTCTCGGCGCCGCATGCGGTGCTGCTGGTGCTGGATGCCACGGTGGGACAAAATGCGCTGTCGCAGGTCGAGGCATTTCGTCGTACCGCTGGCGTCACAGGTTTGGTGATGACGAAACTCGACGGTACCGCGCGCGGCGGCATTCTCGTGGCGCTGTCGGAGAAATTCAAACTGCCGGTGCATTTCATCGGCGTCGGCGAAGGCGTCGACGATCTCGCGCCGTTCACCGCGCGGGATTTTGCGCAGGCGATCGCAGGGATTGAGAGTTAGGTTTCACTTGTCATGCCCCGCGAAGGCGGGGCATCCAGTACGCCGCGCCGCTGATCGGAATCGAGACGCCTCGGAATACTGGATCACCCGCCTTCGCGGGTGATGACGAAAACACAGGGTATGAAATGGACAAGACCCAACCGCATCCGCTGTTCAAGCTCGCGACCGAACTCGGGCCGCTGCTGGTGTTCTTTGTTGCCAACGCCAAGGGCAACCTGTTCATCGCCACCGGCGCCTTCATGGTGGCGATCATCGTGGCGATGATCGCGTCCTATGTGGTGACGCGGCACATTCCGATCATGGCTGTCGTCACCGGCGTCATCGTCATCGTGTTCGGCACGCTGACGCTGGTGCTGCACGACGAGACCTTCATCAAGGTGAAGCCGACCATTATCTATGGCCTGTTCGCCGCGATCCTCGGCGGCGGGTTGTTGTTCGGCCGTTCCTTCATCGCCATCATGTTCGACCAGATGTTCAACCTGACGCCGCAGGGCTGGCGCATCCTCACGATGCGGTGGGCGCTGTTCTTCGCGGGCATGGCTGTTTTGAACGAGATCATCTGGCGCACCCAGTCGACCGACTTCTGGGTGAACTTCAAGGTGTTCGGCGTCACGCCACTGACGATGATCTTTGCAATCGCCCAGATGCCGCTGACCAAGCGCTATCATCTGGAACCGGCCACGCTCGAGGCAAGCGAGGCTGATGGCGGTGATATCAGCAAGCGCTGAAGCTTGCGCCGCTGCGCCCCCTCTCCCGCTTGCGGGGGAGGGTAGGGGTGGGGGTGTTTCCGCACACCGTGCTCGTGGATAGATTTCCCCCACCCGTCCCGCGCTATGCGCGGGTCGACCTCCCCCGCAAGCGGGAGAGGTGAGTAAGAGCTGAGCAAAGAAAAACGCACCGGCGCGGGGCGCGCCGATGCGTTCTCTCGGAACGAAGCTGGACGAAATCAGCTCTTCTGCTTGGCGATGACCTTGTCCTTGATCTTGTCGTAGGTCGCCTGCGGGACGATGTTCTTCTGAACCAGTTCGTCCTTGCCCTTGTAAGGGCGGCCCGCGATGATCTTGGCCGAATAGGTCTTGCCGATGCCGGGCAGCGCGTCGAGCTGGTCGGCGGTCGCCGAATTGATGTCGAGCAGCTCGGCCTTCGGCGCCGGAGCCATCTTCGACTCGGCGGCGGGCGCCTTTGGTGCGGGCGCCATCATCTTGCTGTCGGATTTGGCGGCGGGCTGCGCGGTCTGGGCCATCGACGGGGTGGCCGTCAGCATGCCCACGGTGAGCGCGGTAGCGAGAACGGAAGCGAGCGTGAAATGACGCATAGAAGTGTCCCTCCAAGGACGGTTTAAGTAACGCCATCAAACTAGCTTCGGATTCGTGGCGGCGCCATGGCCCCAGAATGAACGGCAGATAAAAGCGCGGAATTAATTGCGCCTAGGTCCCCGCCTTCAGCGCCTTCTCGATCTCGACCCGCAGCACGCTGTCGATATTCTCAGGCGTCACCGGCCCGACCATCTTGTAGAGGATGGTGCCCTCGCGGCCGACCACAAAGGTCTCGGGCACGCCATAGACGCCCCATTCGATCGAGCCGCGGCCATTGGCGTCGACGCCGACGATGCCGAACGGATTACCGTACCGGCCGAGGAACCGGCGGGCGTTGTCGGAGGAATCCTTGTAGTTGATGCCGACCACTTGCAGCCGCTTGTCCTTGGCCAAGGCGGTCAGCAGCGGTGCCTCGTCGTGGCACGGCACGCACCAGGACGCCCAGACATTGACGACGCTGACCTTGCCCTTGAAAGCCGCCGGATCGAGCCCGGGGATCGCCGTGCCGTTGATCGCGAGGCCTTCCAGCGCCGGCAGTGCCGTTTGCGGCGCCGGGCGGCCGATCAACGCAGAGGGAATTTTCGAGGGATCGCCGCCGTGCAGCCGCACCAGAAACAGTCCGGCGAGTGCGATGAAGCCGATGAGTGGCAGCGTCACCAGCCAGCGGCGGCCACCCGGCCCGGCATCCGATGTCACGGGCTCGCTCATCACAGGTCCGTCGCGTTGCGGCCGGAGCGTCTGACGACACCGCTGGCCTCGAGTTCGCGCAGGCGCTCCTTCTGGCGGCGAAAGTCGATCGCGATCCAGACGATCAGGATCAGCACCACGGCTGTCACCAGCGCATAGGATGTCACGATGAAGGAGGCGTAGGGACCGAGTGCCATCGTGTCATGCCGCCTGCTGGCTGGCTTGCATCATCTGCAAGCTGCGCACCCGACGCCGCAGAATCTCGTTGCGCATCGCGGCCAGATGCAGCGTGATGAACAACAGCGAAAATCCGACCGCCATGACCAGCAACGGAATCAGGAAAGCGCGGTCGAGCGAGGACCCGCCCATCCGCATGACAGAGGCAGGCTGGTGCAGCGTGTTCCACCAGTCGACCGAGAACTTGATGATCGGCAGGTTGAGTGCGCCGACCAGGGTGAGGATCGCCGCGGCACGCGCCGCGCGCGAGGGATCGTCGACCGCGCGCCACAGCGCTATCAGGCCGAGATACATCAGAAACAAAATCAGCACCGAGGTCAGCCGCGCATCCCATTCCCAATAGGTGCCCCACATCGGCCGGCCCCACAGCGAGCCGGTGACCAGCGCCAGAAAGGTAAAGGCGGCGCCGATCGGTGCCGCCGCTTTCGCCGCGACATCGGCGAGCGGATGTCGCCACACCAGCGTGCCCAATGCCGAAAGGCTCATGACGCCCCAGACGAACATCGACAGCCAGGCGTTCGGCACATGGATGAACATGATCTTGACGGTGGCGCCCTGCTGATAGTCATCGGGCGCCATGGCCGATTGATAAAAGCCGATCAAGAGCAGGATCGCGGTCGCGCCCGCCAGCCACGGCAGCACGCGCGCCGTCAGCGACAGGAATTTCGTGGGGTTGGCGAGGTCGATCAGCGTCATGGCAATCCTGATAGTCGTCAGCGGCGGGGCAGGCAATGCGGTCCGGTTTGTTTCATCGGGGCTCCGCGAGAGTTGATAAGCATCAAATTAGTCCAAGGCGGGTCAGTCCAGCCCATGTCGCAGGCTGGCCGCCGCGGCGAACGGGCCGATGACGAAACTGACCAGCGACAGCGCGCACAGGATTGAAAACGGTGTGCCGAACGACAGCGGCCCTGATATGGCCGCTTGCGACGCGGCGACGCCAAAAATCAGCACCGGGATCGACAGCGGCAGCACCAGCACCGCCAGCAGCAGCCCACCGCGGTGCAATGTCACGGCCAGCGCCGCGCCGATCATGCCGGTAAAGGTCAGCGCCGGCGTTCCGACCAGCAGGGTCAGCGCCACCGCCGCGGTTGCTGCGCCATCGAGATTCAGGAGCAGCCCGAGAACCGGGGTTGCGATCACCAACGGCAGCCCGGCGGCGAGCCAGTGCGCCAGCGCCTTCGCCGCGCAGGCCAGTTCCAATGGCGTCCGGCCCATCACGATCAGGTCGAGGGAACCGTCGTCGTGATCGGCCGTGAACAGCCGATCGAGCGTCAGCAGGCTTGCCAGCAACGCGCCGAGCCAGAGGATCGCAGGCCCAAGCCGCGTCAGCAGCGCCAGATCCGGTCCGATCGCGAACGGCATCAGCACCGTCACCGTGAGGAAAAACAGCACGCCGATCAGCGCGCCGCCGCCGACACGCAGCGCGATCTGATGTCCCGTCGGATCAGCGCGGCGAGGGCAGTCATGCGGCGCGCTATGTTCCGAGGAGCACGCGCGATGCGCTCCCTCTCCCGCTTGTGGGGGAGAGCGGGGGAGGGGGTAGCCCAGCAAGATTGGGGACTTTCGCGTGTGAGAGAGCCTCGATCGGCCACGTCGTGGAGCCTCGTCGACCTCCCCCACAAGCGGGGAGGCAAGGAAGCCTGCCGAGTCGATGTTGCGACGAACTCATTTCGCTCCCCCCATCCGCAATTCCCGCGTCTCGATGCCGAGCGGGGCATGGGTGGCGGCGATGACGATGCCCCCACGGGCGAGATGGTCGCGCGTCAGGTTCACGAACAGATCTTGTCCGGCGCTATCGAGCGCCGAGGTCGGCTCGTCCAGCAGCCAGACCGGCCGCCGCACCACCAAAAGCCGTGCGATCGACAACCGCCGCCGCTGGCCGGCCGAGAGATAGGCCGCCGGCAGATGGGTGGCGTGGCCGAGCCCGACCGACGCAAGGCACCGGCCCAGATCGTCGGCGTCGTCGCCCAAAAAGTCGCGCCAGAACGACAGGTTTTCGTGGACGCTGAGCGCCGGTTTCAGTGCGTCGCGGTGGCCGAGATAATGCGACTGTTCGGGCAGGGTCAGTTCGGTGTCGCCGCCGTCCAGCGCAACCGAACCGCCCGCGGGCACCAGGAGCCCTGCGATCAGGCGCAACAGCGAAGTCTTGCCCGATCCATTGGGGCCGGTGACGGCCAGCGCCTGGCCCGCGGAGGTCTCGAAATCGAGGCCGGAAAACACCTCGCGGCCGCCCCTGATACAACTGACTTGGCGTCCCGAGAGCCGCATTCTTGTCCTTTACAGCCCTCTGAAAACTTGTGGGTACCGCATCCAAATTTTTGGGTCGCGCAATGCTGCAGCACGTTTGTCGGTGTGGCGGCCCATCTAGAAAGATTCTATAAGTCCGGAACTTGATGCAGCACACAATCGATGGCCGCAAGCCACCGGGCGACCTTGCTGACGGTGTTTAAATACCCTCGCCGGGTATAACTGACAATTGGGATTTCCTCACATGACCTCTCTCGACAGCTTCAAATGCCGCAAAACCCTCAAGGTCGGTGGCAAGACCTACGTCTATTACAGCCTGCCCACCGCCGAGAAGAATGGTCTGAAGGGAATTTCCAAACTCCCCTATTCGATGAAGGTGCTGCTGGAGAACCTGCTGCGGTTCGAGGACGATCGCACGGTCAAGAAGGCCGACATCATCGCGGTGTCGAAGTGGATGAAGACGCGCAAGCTGCAGCATGAAATCGCGTTCCGCCCCGCGCGCGTGCTGATGCAGGATTTCACCGGCGTGCCCGCGGTGGTCGATCTGGCTGCGATGCGCAACGCGATGCAGGCGCTTGGCGGCGACGCCGAGAAGATCAACCCGCTGGTGCCGGTCGATCTCGTCATCGACCACTCGGTGATCGTGAACTTCTTCGGTGACAACAAGGCGTTCGGCAAGAACGTCGTCGAGGAATACAAGCAGAACCAGGAGCGCTACGAGTTCCTGAAGTGGGGCCAGAAGGCGTTCTCTAATTTCTCCGTCGTGCCGCCCGGCACCGGCATCTGCCACCAGGTCAATCTCGAATATCTCGCGCAGACGGTGTGGACCCGCAAGGAGAAGCTGACTGTCGGCAAGAAGACCGGCACGTTTGAAGTCGCCTATCCCGACACGCTGGTCGGTACCGACTCGCACACCACGATGGTCAACGGCCTCGCCGTGCTCGGCTGGGGCGTCGGCGGCATCGAGGCGGAAGCCGCGATGCTCGGCCAGCCGCAGTCGATGCTGTTGCCGGAAGTGATCGGCTTCAAGCTCAAGGGCTCGCTGAAGGAAGGCGTGACCGCGACCGACCTGGTGCTGACGGTGACGCAGATGCTGCGCAAGCAGGGCGTGGTCGGCAAGTTCGTCGAGTTCTACGGCCCCGGCCTCGATCATCTCTCGGTCGCCGACAAGGCCACCATCGGCAACATGGCGCCGGAATATGGCGCGACCTGCGGCTTCTTCCCGGTCGATGCCGCGACGATCGATTACCTCAAGACTTCCGGCCGCAAGCCGGAGCGCGTCAAGCTGGTGACGGCCTATGCCAAGGCGCAGGGCCTGTTCCGCACCGCCAAGTCGCTCGATCCGGTGTTCACGGAAAAGCTGATGCTCGATCTCGGCGACGTGGTGCCGTCGATGGCCGGACCGAAGCGTCCCGAAGGCCGCGTCGCACTGCCGGCGGTTGCCACGCGGTTTCGCCGCGGCGATGACCACCGAATACAAGAAGGCCGCGGATATCTCGAAGCGCTATGCGGTCGAGGCTCGCAATTTCGATCTCGGCCATGGCGACGTCGTGATCGCGGCGATCACCTCCTGCACCAACACCTCCAACCCGAGCGTGCTGATCGGCGCCGGCCTGCTGGCCCGCAACGCCGCCGCCAAGGGCCTGAAGGCAGCGCCCTGGGTCAAGACCTCGCTGGCGCCGGGCAGCCAGGTGGTCGCGGAGTATCTCTCCAATTCCGGCCTGCAGCTCGAACTCGACAAGGTCGGCTTCAATCTGGTCGGCTTCGGCTGCACCACCTGCATCGGCAATTCGGGCCCGCTGCCGGAAGAGATTTCGAAGTCGATCAACGACAACGGCATCATCGGTGCTGCCGTGCTGTCGGGTAACCGCAACTTCGAAGGCCGCGTCAGCCCCGACGTGCAGGCCAACTACCTGGCCTCGCCGCCGCTGGTGGTCGCCTACGCGCTGGCGGGAACGGTGACCAAGGATCTCTCGGTCGAGCCGATCGGCAACGGCAAGGACGGCAAGCCGGTGTACCTGAAGGACATCTGGCCGACGACCAAGGAAATCAACGCCTACATGAAGAAGTACGTCACCGCGACGATCTTCAAGAAGCGCTACGCCGACGTGTTCAAGGGCGACGTCAACTGGCGCAAGATCAAGACGGTCGAGAGCGAGACCTATCGCTGGAACATGAGCTCGACCTATGTGCAGAACCCGCCCTACTTCGAAGGCATGAAGAAGGAGCCGGAGCCGATCGTCGACGTCGTCGATGCGCGCATCCTCGCCATGTTCGGCGACAAGATCACCACCGACCACATCTCGCCGGCGGGTTCGATCAAGCTGACGTCTCCGGCTGGAACGTATCTGTCGGAGCACCAGGTGCGCCCCGCCGACTTCAACCAGTACGGCACGCGTCGCGGCAATCACCAGATCATGATGCGCGGCACCTTCGCCAACATCCGTATCAAGAATTTCATGCTGAAGGGCGCCGACGGCAACATTCCCGAAGGCGGCCTCACCAAGCACTGGCCCGACGGCGAGCAGATGTCGATCTACGATGCCGCGATGAAATACAAGGAAGAGCAAGTGCCGCTGGTGGTGTTCGCCGGCGCCGAATACGGCAACGGTTCGTCGCGCGACTGGGCCGCCAAGGGCACCCGCCTGCTCGGCGTCCGCGCCGTGATCACCCAGAGCTTCGAGCGCATCCATCGCTCGAACCTGGTCGGCATGGGCGTGCTGCCGCTGACCTTCGAGGACGGGACCTCATGGTCTTCGCTGGGACTGAAGGGCGATGAGAAGGTGACGATCCGGGGCTTGCAGGGCGACCTGAAGCCGCGTCAGACGCTCACGGCGGAAATCGTGTCCGGTGACGGTTCGCTGCAGCGCGTCCCGCTGCTGTGCCGCATCGATACCCTCGACGAGCTCGAATACTACCGCAACGGCGGCATTCTGCAGTATGTGCTGCGCAATCTCGCTGCCTGACGCGAATTTGTGATCAATGCCTCACTGCGAAGTGAGTAGCGACCAGGAAGAAGGCGGCCTATGAAAAGGCCGCTTTCGCGCGTTTTGGGGGACGCTCACAGGGATCAGAGAATGCCCCTTAACTATCTGCCCCGTATAAATACGGATGGATATCGTCACGACCGGTTCGCACTATGACAGCGATGATGGCCTATAATCGTATTTCGCGGTGGTCCGGTGCGCTCAGCGTATGCGCGATCGTCGCGATCATCCGCCCCGCCCATGCCGACCCTCGCGCCGTGGTTGAACTGTTCACCTCTCAGGGTTGTTCGTCCTGTCCGCCCGCCGACAAGATTCTCGGTGAGCTCTCCAAGGACCCGTCGGTGATCGCGCTGAGCATGCCGATCGACTATTGGGATTACCTCGGCTGGAAGGACACGCTGGCCGACTCCCGCTTCAGCGCCCGCCAGAAAGCCTATTCGCATATGCGCGGCGATCGCGACGTCTACACGCCGCAGGTGGTCGTCAATGGTTCGGCGCAAGCGATCGGCAGCGATCGTGGCAGCATCGAATACGCGATCAGGGATACCATCAAGGCCGATGGTGTGATGTCGGTGCCGGTGACGATGACGCTGTCCGGCAAACAGATCAATGTTTCGGTCGCCGCCAGCAAGGCGCCCATCGCGGCGCACGGTGAAATCTGGATCTGCTCGGTGTCGAAGGCGGTTCCGATTTCGATCGGTCGCGGCGAGAATCGTGGCCGTGAGCTCACCTACTACAATGTGGTGCGCAGCATCCTGAAGGTCGGCGACTGGAACGGCAGTTCGGGAAGCTGGAGCGTGCCGATCGAAAACATCTCGCGTGATGGTGTCGATGCCGCGGTCGTCTATGTCCAGGATGGCAATCGCGAGAAGCCGGGCCCGATGCTCGGCGCGGCGATGACGCCGCTGCACTAGATAAATCTGTCTTCGGATAATCTGTCTTCGTCGTTCGCCGGTGCGCGTAGCGCGAGCTTTGATGTGCAATTGCACATCAGAGAATCCGTACGCTCGATCGTGGGTATGGATTTCGGGATCGCGACTTCGTCGCGTCTCGGAATGACGAGTTACTGAAGCCCCAGAAACGAAAAAGGACCAACTTTCGTTGGCCCAAGTATCGGGATTTACTCCCCTGCGAACAGGCCCGATCCCGACGGCCCCGGGGGGCTGGGGGCTGAGGAATCCGGAACCGAAAGGACCGGGCCAACGCAGGATTATGTTCTCGCAATCCAGCGGGGCGGGCGGTGGGCCAAAGTAGGGCAGCAATAAGATTCCGCTAACGATCGCGTGACTCGATATTTCCTGCCGTTGGCCGTATCGGGACAATCCGTCGCGGTTTCCGCAATATTTACAAAGGGCCTTGCGAGGCTCCGCGGTTAGCGCAATCATGTCGAAGAGATGACAGGAGGCGCTCCCATGAGCTCGATGGAGGACACCGATCCAAGCGAGAATCGCGCAGTGGTACGCGCCGCCGCTGCGAGTGCCGGGCAAACCAGTCCCGCGCCAAATAACGTCACCTTCAATCGCCTCGAACTCAACCGTATCCTGAACCTGTACGGCCGCATGGTCGCCGACGGCGAGTGGCGCGACTACGCTCTCGATTTTCTGAAAGACCGTGCCGTGTTTTCGGTGTTTCGCCGCGCCTCAGAAGTGCCGATCTATCGCATCGAGAAAGATCCGCGGCTGGCGCGCAAGCAGGGCATGTACAGCGTGATCTCCGCGACGGGATTGATCCTGCGCCGCGGCCACGAGCTCGAGCGCGTGCTGCTGGTGATCGACCGCAAGCTGGCGGTGGTTTAGCTAACGGTCCTCATCCCCGCGCAACGGCTCTGCCGTTGTCGCTGGAGGAGCCTGCGCAGCAGGCGTCTCGAAGGTTGGCGGCATCGGAGCTCTCATGGCTTCGAGACGCCGCTTCGCGGCTCCTCACCATGAGGGACGCGAACTACTTCCCATCCGCCGGCACCGTGCTTGCGCCTTCGCCGAGCGCGCGCTGCATCATCACGGTGTCGAGCCAGCGGCCGAATTTGAGGCCGACATTGGGATGGGTCCCGATCATCTGGAATCCGGTTTTGGTGTGGACGCCGATCGAGCCGGCGTTGGCGGAGTCGCCGATGACGGCGATCATCTGCCGGTAGCCGCGCGCCTCGCACTCGCTGATCAGGCGCACCATCAATTGCAGGCCGATGCCGCGCCGGTGGATCGAAGGCTTCAGATAGACCGAGTTCTCCACCGTAAAGCGATAGGCCGGCCGCGGCCGGTACGGCCCGGCATAGGCGTAGCCGATCACCTCGCCTTCGACGGCGGCGACGAAATAGGGAAAGCCGCCGTCCCTCAGCGCCCGGAACCGCCGCGTCATCTCGGCAAGGTCGGGCGGGATCAGTTCGAACGTCGCGGTGCCGTAGCGCACCGCGTGTTCGTAGATTTCGGTGACAAAGGGGAGGTCGGCCTCGGTGGCGGGCCTGATTTCTGCTGAGGACATGGCGCCAGATTATTTTCGCTGCGGGCAAAAGAAAAGCCCCGACGCTCCTTTCCCCTCCCCCTGTGGGAGAGGGTAGCTCAATCGCGCGACTAGCGCGATTGAGACGGGTGAGGGGTCTGTCTCCGCGGATAGAAACCCCTCATCCGGCGCTTCGCGCCACCTTCTCCCACAAGGGGAGAAGGGAAGAGGGACCGCCCCAAAACAAAAGCCCCGGCCGTGAGGCCGGGGCTTGAAATCGAAACCTTGGTTAGATGCGTTAGTCGCGCTGGCCGAGCAGCTGCAGCAGCAGCGTGAACAGGTTGATGAAGTTCAGGTAGAGCGACAGCGCGCCGGTGATCGCCGCCCGCTCCGCCACCACACCGCCCTGCGAGGCATAGCCGTAGATGTAGTCGTTCTTCAGCCGCTGGGTATCCCAGGCGGTGAGGCCCGCGAACACGAGAACGCCGACCACCGAGACGATGAACTGCAGCATCGAGCTTGCCAGGAACAGATTGACCAGGCTCGCGATGATGATGCCGATCAGGCCCATGAACAGGAACGACCCCATGCCGCTCATGTCACGCTTGGTGGTGTAGCCGTAGAGGCTCAGCGCGCCGAAGGTCGCCGCGGTGATGAAGAACACCCGCACGATCGAGGTGTGGGTATACACCAGGAAGATCGACGACAGCGAAATGCCCATCAGCGCCGAGAACACCCAGAACAGCATCTGGGCGGCCGCGGGCTGCAGCCGGTTGATGCCGGCCGAGATCACGAACACCATCACCAGCGGCGCGAGGATGAACAGCCACTTCAGCGGGCTGACGAACATCGCGTAGCCGAACGGCGTCAGGAACGAGCTGCCGATCTTGGCGGCGCCGGCCGACGGATCAGACGGTCACCGCGGCCATATAGACGCCGAGCGCGGCGAGGCCGGTGATGGCCAGGCCGATGCTCATGTAATTGTAGATGCGCAGCATGTAGGCGCGCAGACCGGCATCGACGGTCGCGGCATCAGCGCGCCCGGCGGCCCGGCCGAAAGGAGAAGCGTAGTTACGGTCTAGGTCCGACATGGTCGAATTCCCGTTGGTTGCCCGGCGGAGCGCAAGGGGTTTGCGGCGCCGGTTAGAAATCTATCTCAGATAACCGCGATTTGCTGACATTAATTTTGCGTCATCAAACCGGGGTCTGTTCCCATCCGATATGTGGGAAACTAACACATTTGCTGCAAGCTTCCACGCGCGGCTGAATGTCGCTCTGATCAGCGATTCCCGAGCAAAAGCAGGGTTAACCCTGCCTTGCGGCCGCTACAATTTGTCACAAATTCCGTAACACGCTGGCCGGCTTCTGGTTCAGGGCCAGCAACGTTCCGGCGAGTCCGAGCCCGACGGTGACGATCAGGGCGGCCGCGACCACGCCGGCGGCGCTGCCGGCCTGCCAGATGAAGCTCAGCGTCATCAGCCGGGTCACGATCAGCCAGGCCGCGACCGAGCCCGCGATCACGCCGAACACCGCGGTGGCAAAGCCGATCATCAGGTATTCCAGCGCATAGGCGCCGAGCAGGCGCGCCCGGGTGGCGCCCAGCGTCTTCAGGATCACGGCGTCATAGACCCGGTGGCGATGGCCGGCGGCGAGCGCGCCGCCGAGCACCAGGATGGCCGAGATCAGCGTCACCGCGCTGGCGCCGCGGATCGCCAGCACCAGGTTGGTGACGACGGTGCCGATGGTCTCCAGCGCCTCGCGGACCCGCACGCTGGTCACCATCGGGAAGGCGTCGGCGACCTGCTTGATGATCCGGGCGTCGCCGGCCGGGTCCGGGTGGGTCTCGGTCAGGGTCGCGACGTGACTGTGCGGTGCACCCTTGAAGGCGTTCGGCGAGAACACCAGCACGAAATTGATGCCGAGCCCCTGCCAGTCGATGTTGCGCAGGTTGGCGATTTTCGCCGGGATGTCGCGGCCGAGCACGTTGACCACGATCTCGTCGCCGATCGTGAGCTTCAACCCGTCGGCGATCTTCTTCTCCATCGAGACCAGCGGCGGACCGTTGTAGTCCTTGCCCCACCATTCGCCCTCGACGATCTTGGAGCCCTTCGGGATTTCGCCGGTATAGGTCAGGCCGCGGTCGCTCTGCAGCACCCATTCGGAATCCTGGGAGGCCCCGAGATCCTCGGCCTTGACCCGGCGGGCACCGACGATGCGCCCGCGCAGCATCGGCACGTCATCCACGGTTGCGTCGGGCGCCGTCTGCTTCAGGAAAGCGCCGAAGCGGTCGGCGTCGGCTGTCGGAATGTCGATGAAGTAGAACGACGGCGCGCGATCCGGCAACGCCGCCAAAAACTGCCGCCGCAGGTTGCCGTCGATCTGGGTGATCGTGACCAGCACCGCGAGGCCAAGGCCGAGCGACATCACGACCGACGGCGTCAGCGCGCCGGGCCGGTAGATATTGGCGATCGCCAGCCGCAGCATGGTGATGCGCGATCGCGGCAGCCGGCGCGCCAGCGCCATCAGGCCGGCGGCGACGCCGCGCAGCACCGCGAACACGACGATCGAGGAGGCGACGAACACCGCCGCGACCCGCTTGTCGTAGGCGAGCCCGATGGCGACCGCGATCAACAGCGCGATCACCACCGCCATCAGCGCCAGATAGCTCCAGCGCGGGCGATGCCATTCGCGGGCGACCTCTTCGCGAAACAGCGCCGCGACCGGCACGTCATGGACCCGGCCGAGCGGCCACAGCCCGAAGGCCAGCGCGGTGAGCAGGCCATAGATGAACGACAGCGCCAGTTCGTCCGGATGCAGCGCCGGGATCACCGGCAGCGGCAGCAGCTTGCCGAACACGCCGACGATGACGAACGGCAATGCCGCGCCGGCCGCGAGCCCGATCACCGAGCCGATGCCGGCGAGCACGATCACCTGCGTCAGATAGATCGTGAAGACGTCGCGGCCGGTGGCGCCCAGCGCCTTGAACGAGGCGATGACGTCGCGGCGGCGATCGATGTGGCTCTTGACGGCATTGGCGACGCCGACGCCGCCGACCAGCAGCGCGGCAAGGCCGACCAGGGTCAGGAATTGCGTGAAGCGGCTGATGGTGCGCTCGAGCTGCGGCGAGGCGTTGCCGCGGCTGCGAATTTCCCAGCCGGCTTGCGGCAGCGCGGCGCGCGCATCGTTGACCAGCGTGGTCGCGGCGCGATCGTCGGCCGCATTGTCCGGCAGTTTCACCCGGTAGATCCAGCGCACCAGGCTGCCGGGCTGCAGCAGGCCGGTGGCGCGCAGGCTGGCTTCGCTGACCAGAAAGCGCGGGCCGAGGCCGACATTGCCGGCGAGCTTGTCCGGCTCGGCTTCGACCACGCTGCGGATCTGATAGGTGGCGTTGCCGATGGTGACGCGGTCGCCGAGCTTGAGGTCGAGCCGTGCCAGCAGAGTGGAATCGACCGCCGCGCCGAACGCGCCGTCGCGCTCGGCCAGCAAATCCGCCACCGGCATCTTCGGCTCGAGCGTCAACTCGCCGAGCATCGGGTAGTTGCTGTCGACCGCCTTGAGTTCGACCAGCGCCAGCTTGCCGTCGCTGCTGCGCGCCATCACGCGCAAGGCTGCCGCGACCGAGACCTCGCCGCGCGCGCGCAGGAAGGCGACTTCTTCCGGCTTGGCTTCGCGCTGGATCAGCGAGAACGCGACGTCGCCGCCGAGCAGCGTACGGCCCTCGCGCGTCAGACCTTCGCTGAGGCTGGCCGCGACCGAGCCGACGCCGGCAATCGCCATCACGCCGAGCGCGATGCAGGCGATGAAGACGTAAAAGCCGCGCAGGCCGCTGCGCAATTCGCGCAGCGCGTAGCGCAGCGCCAGCGACGATCCGCGGCTGCGTGGCGGCTAGAACGCGGTTCAGCAACGACAGTCATGAATGCGGTGTCGATCTTGCCCGAGCGCAGCCGCACCACGCGGTCGCAGCGCTGCGCCAGCGAGGTGTCGTGCGTCACCAGCACCAGCGTCATGCCGCGCTCGGCATGTTTGGTGAAGAGCAGGTCGACGATCTGCTTGCCGGTGGCCTCATCGAGATTGCCGGTCGGCTCGTCCGCCACCAGAATGGCGGGATCGGGCGCCAGCGCGCGGGCGAGCGCGACGCGCTGCTGCTCGCCGCCGGACAATTGCGTCGGATAATGATGCAGGCGATCGCCGAGGCCGACCGAGGTCAATTCCTGCGCCGCGCGCGCGCCGCATCGGGGTTGCCGGCGAGCTCCAGCGGCACCGCGACGTTTTCCAGCGCGGTCATGGTCGGGATCAGATGGAACGACTGGAACACGATGCCGACCTGACGGCCGCGGAAGCGCGCCAGCGCGTCCTCGTCGAGGGCATTGAACGGCGTGCCGTTCACCACCACCTCTCCGCTGTCAGGACGTTCCAGCCCCGCCATCACCATCAGCAAGGTCGATTTGCCCGAACCCGAAGGTCCGATCAGGCCGATCGCCTCGCCCGATGCCACACGAAGGCTGATATCTTTCAGGATATGTACGCGTGCGGCGCCGGAGCCGAGCGAGAGATTGACGTTGGAAATGGAAATGGTGTCCGGCTCGAGGCCGGCCAGTGAAGAGGGTTCGATGAGACTGTCCATGGCTCGGTCATATGGCACTTCCGCCGCTCGGGTCGAGGGCTTGAAGCGAATGTTTGCGCACATACGCGTGTTGATTATGGCTTTGATGACGGCAGCGGATCATGGCCGGCCCGGTTTGGGCGCAAACCCCGGCCCAGGAACCCATCAAGTCGCCCGCCAAACCGGTCAAAATGGTCGTGCTGGGCGATTCCCTGAGCGCCGGCCTTGGCCTGTCGGCCTCGGCGGCATTCCCGGCGCGCTTGCAAAAAGCTTTGGAAACCAAGGGGATAAAGGTCGACATGATCAATGCCGGGGTGTCCGGCGATACCTCGTCCGGCGGCCGCGACCGGCTCGACTGGTCGATCCCGGAGGGAACCGACGCGGTGGTCGCTTGAGCTCGGCGCCAACGACGCCTTGCGCGGCACCGATCCCGCCGTCACCCGCGCCGCGTTGTCCGATATCCTGACACGGCTGAAGGCGCGCAAGATCGCGGTGCTGTTGTGCGGCATGGTCGCGCCGCCGAATTATGGCAGCGAGTATGCGGCCAAATTCAACACGATCTATCCGGACCTTTCGAAATCCTTCGACGTGCCGCTCTATCCGTTTTTCCTCGAGGGCGTCGCCGCCGACGCCAAACTCAATCAGGCCGACGGCTTGCATCCGACGGCTGAGGGCGTCGATGTCATCGTGAAAAATATCCTGCCTATGGTGGAGGCAGTTGTCGGCACGATCTCCGGGCAACGCAGTTGAAAAAAGGGCAACTGATAACCTTACCCAACGTTTTTTTCCGTAGCTTTCCGGGCGCTGCTGTCGCATGCTTCGCAGAGTCACATAAGTCGGATAGGAATTAGGTATCGGTGATTCGTCACCGGGATTGTTGTCAGGCGTGAGCTCACGGGCTTCAGGTCCAGGGTTTGCGCCTTTGCATCGAGGATCTTGCGATGCCGCGTTTGTTTGCTGGACTGGAAATCCCGGCCGAGATCGGCCAGCAGCTTTCCAATTTGCGTGGCGGCCTTCCTGGCGCACGCTGGATCGATCCCGAAAATTATCACGTCACCTTGCGCTTCATCGGCGATATCGACGGCATGTCGGCGAACGAAATCGCCTCGCTGCTGTTTCGGATCAATCGCAAGCCGTTCGAGGTCAAGGTGCAGGGCTTGCAAAGCTTTGGCGGCAAGAAACCGCGCGCGGTGGTCGCCGCCGTCGAGCCGAGCCGGCCGCTGATCGAATTGCAGGCCGAGCTCGAGCGGCTGATGCAGCGCCTCGGGCTCGATCCCGAGGGACGCAAGTTCGTTCCCCACGTGACGCTGGCACGGTTGCATGACGCCTCGAGCCAGGACGTCGCCGATTATCTTTCGGTGCGCGGCTATTTCCCGAGCCGGACGTTCATGGCCTCGCGCTTCGTGCTGTTCTCTTCGCGCGCCTCGACCGGCGGCGGGCCCTATGTGGTTGAGGATTCCTACGCGCTGAGTGCGTGAGGGTCTTCTGGCGGGACACGCACCGTTGTCATCATCCGCGAAGGCGGATGATCCAGTATACCAGAGACGCTTGAGGTAGAACCGATAGGCCGCAGCGTACTGGATACCCGCCTTCGCGGGTATGACAGCTTGGGCTATGACGGGCTGACTGCATACCCGCTTACACCAATTCACGGCTTGCAATTTTCGTCGGTTGGGGCCGTAAGATGGGCCCATGTTGTCCACCTCGCCCAACTCGTTCCGTGTCCCACTACCAGGCGCTGGTCTCCTCCGGCGCGATCGAGGCCGATCCCGCGCAGGCCGACGCCGTCGAGGCGCTTGCCGCGCTCGACGAGCGGCTGGCGAGCTACAAGCCGCTGCGCAAGCAAAGCCTGTTCGGTCGGCTGTTCGCGACAAGGACGAGGCGCCGCCGCGCGGGCTTTACATTCATGGCGAGGTCGGCCGCGGCAAGACCATGCTGATGGACATGTTCTTCGGCCACAGCCCGGTCGAGCACAAGCGCCGCGCCCATTTCCATGAATTCATGGCCGAGGTGCATGAGCGGATCTACGGCTATCGCCAGAACATCGCGCGCGGCGAGATCGCCGACGGCGACGTGATCGCGCTGACCGCGCATGCGATCTTCGACCAGGCGTGGCTGCTGTGCTTCGACGAATTCCACGTCACCGACATTGCGGATGCGATGATCCTGGGACGGCTGTTCTCAAAGCTGTTCGAACTCGGCACCGTCGTGGTGGCGACCTCGAACGTCGCGCCCGACGATCTCTACAAGGGCGGACTGAACCGCGCGCTGTTCCTGCCGTTCATTGCGCAGATCTCCGACCACATGGACGTGCTGCGGCTCGATGCGCGCACGGATTTCCGGCTGGAAAAACTCGCCGGCGTCAACATGTGGCTGGTGCCCGCCGATGACGAGGCCAAGGCCGCGCTCGACAAGGCCTGGGGCAAGATGACCGGCAACGCGCCGTGCAAGGGACGCGACATCGCGATCAAGGGCCGCGTGCTGCGCGTGCCCTGTTCGTCGCATGGCGTCGCGCGATTTTCCTTTGCCGACATCTGCGAAAAGCCGCTGGCGGCATCGGATTATCTGCGGCTGGCGCACGACTATCACACCATCCTGGTCGATCGCATCCCGGTGATGGATTATGGCGAGCGCAACGCCGCCAAGCGTTTCATCTCGCTGATCGACACGCTCTATGACAACGGCGTGAAGCTGATGGCCTCGGCCGCGGCCGATCCGGTGTCGCTGTATCTGGCGACCGAAGGCGTCGAGGCCAACGAGTTCAAGCGGACCTCGTCGCGGCTGATCGAAATGAGCTCGGAATCCTATCTGGCGCTCCCGCACGGGCGGAAGGATTCCGCGGCGAGCGGGTCGAGCACCGGGCTGGTGGAGACCTGACGGCAACGCTGACCGAAATCAAGGCAGGACGGACAATTGGGCACGCCGCGACTTGAACGTATCAATCGAAAGGGATAACCAGCCCTCCAGCCTAACTTTCCCTCTTCCTCTTCGTCTCAGAAGGACAAATTTCCCATGGCGCGCGACAAGATTGCTTTGATTGGCTCCGGTCAGATCGGCGGAACGCTGGCTCACCTCGTTGGCCTGAAGGAGCTCGGCGACGTCGTGATGTTCGACATCGCCGAGGGCGTGCCGCAGGGCAAGGCGCTCGATATCGCGCAGTCCTCCCCGGTCGACGGCTTCGACGCCCACATGACCGGCGCCAATTCCTATGAGGCGCTCGACAATGCCAAGGTCTGCATCGTCACCGCCGGCGTGCCGCGCAAGCCCGGCATGAGCCGCGACGATCTCCTGAGCATCAATCTCAAGGTCATGGAGCAGGTCGGCGCCGGCATCAAGAAATACGCCCCCGACGCCTTCGTCATCTGCATCACCAACCCGCTCGATGCGATGGTATGGGCGCTGCAGAAGGCCTCCGGCATGCCGCACAAGAAGGTGGTCGGCATGGCCGGCGTGCTGGATTCCTCGCGTTTCCGCTATTTCCTGGCCGACGAATTCAACGTCTCGGTCGAAGACGTCACTGCCTTCGTGCTCGGCGGCCACGGCGACACCATGGTGCCGCTGGTGAAATATTCCACCGTCGCCGGCATTCCGCTGCCCGATCTGGTCAAGATGGGCTGGACCTCGCAGGCCCGCATCGACGAGATCGTCGACCGCACCCGCAACGGCGGCGCCGAAATCGTCAATCTGCTGAAGACCGGTTCGGCGTTCTACGCGCCGGCCGCTTCCGCGATCGCGATGGCCGAGAGCTACCTGAGGGACAAGAAGCGCGTGCTGCCCTGCGCCGCCTACCTCAACGGCGAATACGGCGTGAAGGACATGTATGTCGGCGTGCCCGTCGTGATCGGCTCCAAGGGTGTCGAGCGCATCGTCGAGATCGAACTGGCCGGCAAGGATCGCGAAGCTTTCGACAAGTCGGTCGGCGCGGTTCAGGGCCTGGTCGACGCCTGCAAGAAAATCGCGCCGGATCTGCTAGGCCGTTGATCCCATTCGGCTATTAGCCGGATCCGGGTCGGATTTGCAGTTCGTGTGGTATATGGTATACCACACGAAAACCGGTGCAAACATCAACTGCACCGCATGAGGGTTTGGGGAGCGTCCAGATGAATATCCATGAATACCAGGCCAAGGCGTTGCTGCATGAATTCGGCGTGCCGATTTCGCGCGGCGAGCCTGTCTTGAAGGCCTCGGATTCGGATGCTGCCGCCAAGGCGCTTCCCGGCCCGATCTGGGTGGTGAAGAGCCAGATCCATGCCGGCGGCCGCGGCAAGGGCAAGTTCAAGGAAGCTTCCGCCGGCGACAAGGGCGGAGTGCGCATCGCCAAGTCGGTCGCCGAGGTCAACGAGTTCGCCAAGCAGATGCTGGGCGCCACCCTGGTCACGATTCAGACCGGACCGCACGGCAAGCAGGTCAACCGCCTCTACATCGAGGAAGGCTCCGACATCGACAAGGAGTTCTATCTCTCGATCCTGGTCAACCGCGAAACCAGCGAAGTGTCGTTCGTGGTCTCGACCGAAGGCGGCGTCAACATCGAGGACGTCGCGCACAACAGCCCGGAGAAGATTATCACCTTCTCGGTGGACCCCGCGACCGGCATCATGGGCCATCACGGCCGCACGGTAGCCAAGGCGCTGAATCTGAGCGGCGATCTTGCGAAGCAGGCCGAGAAGCTGGTGACGCAGCTCTACAACGCCTTCACCGCCAAGGACATGGCGATGCTGGAAATCAATCCGCTGGTCGTCACCAAGCAGGGCCTGTTGCGCGTGCTCGACGCCAAGGTGTCGTTCGACGATAACGCGATGTATCGCCATCCGGAAGTGGCGGCGCTGCGCGACGAGACCGAAGAGGACGCCAAGGAAATCGAGGCGTCGAAATACGATCTCAACTACGTGACGCTCGACGGCACCATCGGCTGCATGGTCAATGGCGCAGGCCTCGCGATGGCCACGATGGACATCATCAAGCTCTACGGCATGGAGCCTGCGAATTTTCTCGACGTCGGCGGCGGCGCCAACAAGGAAAAGGTGGCGGCGGCCTTCAAGATCATCACCGCCGATCCCAATGTGAAGGGCATCCTGGTCAACATCTTCGGCGGCATCATGAAATGCGACATCATCGCCGAGGGCGTGGTGGCTGCGGTCAAGGAAGTCGGTCTCAAGGTGCCGCTGGTAGTGCGTCTCGAAGGCACCAATGTCGAGGCCGGCAAGAAGATCATTTCCGCATCCGGCCTCAACGTCGTGTCCGCCGACAACCTCGACGACGCCGCGCAGAAAATCGTGAAAGCCGTCAAAGGAGGCTAGCGATGGCTGACCATCTCGACGCACCGACGCTGCTGGATGAACACCGCAAGCTCGCGGCGTTTGCGGGCGAATGGGTCGGCGAGGAGATGGTGTATCCGTCGCGCTGGACCGCCGGCGGACCGGCGACCTCGCAGGTGGTCGCGCGCATCGACCTCAACGGTTTCTATCTGATCCAGGACACCCGCCAGAGCCGCGACGGCAAGGAAACCTTCGCCACCCATGGCGTGTTCACCTACGATCGCGAAGACCGGCTCTACAAATTGTTCTGGCACGATTCGCTCGGCTACTACCCGCCGTCGCCGGCGTCCGGCGGCTGGACCGGCAAGACGCTGATCCTGGTGCGCGGCTCGATGCGCGGCAATGCGCGCCATGTCTACGAAGTCGTCGACGACAACAACTACACCATGAAAATTCAATTCTCGCCCGACGCCGAAGGGTGGGCCGACGTGCTCACCGGCGTCTACAGGCGGGTGCACTAACCTCCTTTCCGGTCATCCACGAAAGTAACATCCATCATGTCCGTTCTGATCGACAAGAATACCAAAGTCATGTGCCAGGGCTTTACTGGCAAGAACGGCACGTTCCATTCCGAGGCCGCGGTCGCGTACGGCACCAAGATGGTCGGCGGCACTTCGCCGGGCAAAGGCGGCTCAACGCATCTCGGATTGCCGGTGTTCGACACCGTCGCCGAAGCGCGTGAGAAGACCGGCGCCGATGCCTCCGTGATCTATGTGCCGCCGCCGGGCGCTGCGGATGCGATCTGCGAGGCGATCGATGCGGAAATTCCGCTGATCGTCTGCATCACCGAAGGCATTCCGGTGCTCGACATGGTTCGGGTCAAGAGATCGTTGAGCGGTTCGAAGTCGCGCCTGATCGGGCCGAACTGCCCGGGCGTGATGACCGCCGGTGAATGCAAGATCGGCATCATGCCGGCCAACATCTTCAAGCCAGGCAATGTCGGCATCGTCTCGCGCTCGGGCACGCTGACCTATGAAGCCGTGTTCCAGACCACCCAGGAAGGCCTCGGCCAGACCACCGCGGTCGGCATCGGCGGCGACCCGGTCAAAGGCACCGAATTCATCGACGTACTGGAAATGTTCCTCGCCGACCCCAAGACCGCCTCGATCATCATGATCGGCGAAATCGGCGGTTCCGCCGAGGAAGACGCCGCCCAGTTCATCAAGGACGAGGCCAAGCGGGGTCGCAAGAAGCCGATGGTCGGCTTCATCGCCGGGGTCACCGCCCCTCCCGGCCGCCGCATGGGCCATGCCGGCGCGATCATCTCCGGCGGCAAGGGCGACGCCGGTTCCAAGACCGCGGCGATGGAAGCGGCCGGAATTACGGTCTCCCCGTCGCCGGC
>CAWAYU010000003.1:0-892413 GCA_963786355.1 uncultured Alphaproteobacteria bacterium
GAGACGGGGCACGACCTATGCAAATCGAACGGCGAAACACCACTTCCGGCCAGTCACCTTACGCTGGCATTGATTTCAGATTGACGACATCGGAGATCCGTAATCCCGATGGTTCGATCGTGTTCCGCCTGGAAAATGTCGAGGTCCCCCAGTTCTGGTCGCAGGTCGCCTCCGACGTCCTCGCCCAGAAGTACTTCCGCAAGGCCGGCGTCGCCGCGCGCCTGAAGAAGATCGAGGAAGAGACCGTGCCGTCGTGGCTGTGGCGCTCGGTGCCCGACACCGAGGCGCTGGCCGCCCTGCCCGAGAACGAGCGCTTCGTCAGCGAACTCTCGGCCAAGCAGGTGTTCGACCGCCTCGCCGGCTGCTGGACCTATTGGGGCTGGAAGGGCAACTACTTCTCGTCCGAAGAAGACGCCTCCGCGTTCTTCGACGAGCTACGCTTCATGCTGGCCAAGCAGATGGTCGCGCCGAACTCGCCGCAGTGGTTCAACACCGGACTGCATTGGGCCTACGGCGTCGATGGTCCCGGCCAGGGCCACTATTATGTCGATCCCTTCACCGGCAAGCTGACCAAGTCCAAGTCGGCCTACGAGCATCCGCAGCCGCACGCCTGCTTCATCCAGGGCGTCGGTGACGACCTCGTCAACGAAGGTGGCATCATGGACCTCTGGGTCCGCGAAGCCCGCCTGTTCAAATACGGCTCCGGCACCGGCTCCAACTTCTCGCGCCTGCGCGGCGAAGGCGAGAAACTTTCCGGCGGCGGCCGCTCAAGCGGCCTGATGAGCTTCCTCAAGATCGGCGACCGCGCGGCGGGCGCCATCAAGAGCGGCGGCACCACGCGCCGCGCGGCCAAGATGGTCGTGGTCGACGCGGATCACCCGGATATCGAGACCTATATCGACTGGAAGGTGAAGGAGGAGCAGAAGGTTGCCGCCCTCGTCACCGGCTCCAAGATCAACCAGAAGCACCTGAAGGCCGTGCTGAAGGCCTGCGTCAACTGCGAAGGCAGTGGCGACGACTGCTTCGACCCCGAGAAGAACCCGGCGCTCCGCCGCGAGATCAAGCTCGCGCGCCGCAGCCTCGTGTCCGACAACGTCATCAAGCGGGTGATCCAGTTCGCCAAGCAGGGCTACAAGGACATCGATTTCCCGACCTACGACACCGACTGGGATTCCGAAGCCTACCTCACGGTCTCCGGCCAGAACTCCAACAACTCGGTCTCGCTGAAGGACGACTTCCTGCGCGCGGTGGAAACCGACGGCGACTGGAACCTGATCGGCCGCACCAACAAGAAGGTGACGAAGACCCTGAAGGCCCGCGACCTCTGGGAGAAAATTGGCCACGCCGCCTGGGCCTCGGCCGATCCTGGCCTGCACTTCAATACCACCATGAACGACTGGCACACCTGCAAGGCGTCCGGCGATATCCGCGCGTCGAACCCGTGCTCGGAATACATGTTCCTGGACGACACCGCCTGCAACCTCGCCTCGGCCAACCTGATCACGTTCTATTCGACCACGACCAAGCGGTTTGACGTCGAATCCTACGAGCATCTGTGCCGGCTCTGGACTGTCGTCCTGGAAATCTCGGTGATGATGGCGCAGTTCCCGTCGCGCGCGATCGCCGAACTCTCCTACGAGTTCCGCACGCTCGGCCTCGGCTTTGCCAACATCGGCGGTCTCCTGATGACCATGGGCCTGTCCTATCGACTCGAAGGAAGGCCGCGCGCTCTGCGGCGCCTTGACCGCTGTTATGACCGGCATCTCCTACAAGACGTCGGCGGAAATGGCCGGCGAGCTCGGCACCTTCCCGGGCTACAAGAAGAACGCCGCGCACATGCTGCGCGTGATCCGCAACCACCGCCGCGCCGCCCACGGCGAATCCCGCGGCTACGAGGCACTGGCTGTGAATCCGGTGCCGCTCGATGGGGCCTCCTGCCCGCAGGCCGACATCGTCACCCACGCCATTGCGGCCTGGGACGATGCACTGGCGCTCGGCGAGAAGCATGGCTACCGCAACGCCCAGACCACGGTGGTGGCGCCGACCGGCACCATCGGCCTCGTGATGGATTGCGACACCACAGGCATCGAGCCTGATTTCGCGCTGGTGAAGTTCAAGAAGCTCGCCGGCGGCGGCTACTGGAAGATCATCAACCAGGCCGTCCCGGTGGCGCTGCGCACGCTCGGCTATTCCGAAGCGGATATCGCGGAAATCGAAGCCTACGCCGTCGGCCACGGCTCGCTCTCCAATTCGCCGGGGATCAACGTCTCCACCCTGAAGGCCAAGGGCTTCACCGACGAAGCACTGGCCAAGGTTGAGAAGGCGCTGCCGACCGCGTTCGACATCAAGTTCGCCTTCAACAAGTGGACCTTTGGCGAGGACTTCCTGCGCGATACCCTGAAGATTGCGCCGGAAGCGATCGCGGCCCCCGGCTTCGACCTGCTCGCCGCCGTCGGCTTCACCAAGCGCGAGATCGAGGCTGCCAACGTGCACATCTGCGGTGCGATGACCGTCGAAGGCGCGCCGCATTTGAAGGCCGAGCACTATCCGGTGTTCGACTGCGCCAACCCCTGCGGCAAGATCGGCAAACGCTACCTCTCGGTCGAGAGCCACATCCGGATGATGGCGGCCTCGCAGCCGTTCATCTCGGGCGCGATCTCCAAGACCATCAACATGCCGAACGACGCCACCGTGGAGGATTGCAAGTCCGCGTATCTTCTCTCCTGGAAACTGGCGCTGAAGGCCAACGCGCTCTACCGCGACGGCTCGAAGCTGTCGCAGCCGCTGAACTCGCAGCTCATCAGCGATGACGACGAGGAAGACGATATCGAGTCCCTGTACGACAAGCCGATGGCGGCGCGTACCGCCCAGGTCTCGGAAAAGATCGTCGAGAAGCTGGTCGAGCGCATCATCGTGATGCGCGAGCGCGAGAAGATGCCGGATCGCCGCAAGGGTTACACCCAGAAGGCGGTGGTCGGCGGCCACAAGGTGTATCTGCGCACCGGCGAATATGACGACGGCCGGATCGGCGAGATCTTCATCGACATGCACAAGGAAGGCGCCGCACTTCGCTCCTTCATCAACAACTTCGCCATCGCGGTGTCGCTGGGTCTCCAGTACGGCGTGCCGCTGGAGGAATATGTCGACGCCTTCACCTTCACCCGCTTCGAGCCGGCGGGCCCCGTGCAGGGCAACGACAGCATCAAGTACGCGACCTCGATCCTCGACTATGTGTTCCGCGAACTCGCGGTCAGCTACATGTCGCGCTTCGATCTCGCCCATGTCGATCCCAGCGAGTCGAATTTCGACGCGCTCGGCAAGGGCGTCGAGGAAGGCAAGGAGCCGGATCCGTCGCATTCGACCCGCTACGTCTCGAAGGGCCTGACCCGCTCGCGCACCGACAACCTCGTCGTCATGCGCGCAGCCCCCAGCGACACCGACGCCCGCTCATCCGGCAACGTCACCGCGATCGCCGGCCATGGCCCGAGCGCCCGCGTCTCCGACACGCTGGAAGGCGCGGTCGCGCTGAAGCAGGAAGCCCAGCACGATCTCTCCCCCACGGAGAAGCTCGAAGCATTGCAGTGGAGCAAGGCAGGCAGCACGCAAGCCGCCCAGCCGAGCAAGGCCGAGCGTCGCGCCGAAGCCAAGGCCAAAGGCTACGAAGGCGAGATGTGCGGCGAGTGCGGCCACTTCTCGCTGGTGCGGAACGGGACGTGTATGAAGTGCGATACGTGTGGCTCGACGACGGGGTGTTCGTGAGGCCCGCCAGAGAACTCACCTATTATTTTAGCTCTGCGACAGTTGGGGCGGCCTTCGGGTCGCCCCTTTTTGTTGAAGCGTGAGCTCTCGATCGTGTCCGATCCGAAACAACATCACTATATTCCGACGACTTATCTCGAGAATTTCTCGGATGAAAACGGGACCATTTGGTTACACGACAAGTGGACGTCCAGATCTTTTCCCAGCCAGCCTATTAGCGTGCTGAAGGAGAAGCGCTACTACGCGCAACCGGATCACAGGAACAAAGTCTGGAACAACGAGAGTGCAGAGACAATGCCTTCACGCAACAGCCGAATGTCGCTCAGGACAAAGACGCGGGGGCGTGAGCGCGCACTCTGCGTCGCCTTGCTCCCAAGATTTGCAACTGAATAATCAATTTTGTCCATCACCATCTCACCTCACGATAATAGATGAGCTTCTGATCGCGCTTCGACCACGACGGTGTCCGCGCAAATCCTGCGCCGCGCTCCTCAAAAACTGGCCGGGTCGCCTGACGGTATATCAACCTATGATAGCCGACACTTCGAAAGGTGGAAGAGGATTTTTTTATGCAGATAGCGAGCGGATAGTGATCTACTTCATTTCATCGACGCATTTTGGCCGTCGGTTTATGACATGCGCTCCTTACCCACATGTCACGCCAAGAGGGCGCGTCATCCCATAGAGCGCGCAGGCGGCTTTGTGGAATTCCTCGGCACGGTCATGGCCGGCATGGGCCGGTGCGATCTCGCCCTGCTCACGCCTTCCAGAGCAGCGTCGTTTTGACCAGTAGACGACCTGGTTGAACGCGCCTTCGACCCGAGCATGGCCTGACGCCGCCGATGCCCTGCCTTTTTTCCATAAGGCGGCTCCTTCCGCTCCGACCATACCCGGCTTTGCCCCCTCCGCGAACATGATAGAACGCCGCATGCCCTCAACACCCACGCCCCATCCGCCGTTACCGTTCGAAGAATTGTCCCAGGCCGTCAGCGGCCGCCGCTCGTCCTATGGCTATGTCAGCGGGCTACAGCTCGACCGCTCAGCGCTCGGCGAAGCCTGGGCGAGCCTGCCGTACCGGCCGGTGTTCGTCGGCGACACCGAGACCGGCGTGCTGCACGGCGGCGTGGTCACGGCGATGCTCGATGAGACCTGCGGCATGGCGGTCCAGCTCGCACTCGACGGCACGCGCGCGATCGCCACCCTCGACCTGCGCATCGACTACCAGAAGCCGGCGACGCCGGGCCTCGATATCAGAGCGCATGCGATCTGCTACCGCGTTACCCGCTCGATCGCGTTCGTGCGCGCCACCGCCTATCAGGACACCGAGGACGAACCCGTGGCCACCGCGACCGCCTGCTTCATGGTTGGCGCGAACCGCACCAACATGCTGGCCCGGCCGACCGAGCATGAACTTGGCACGCCGCAGGTTCTGGAAGCTCCGGAAGACCCGACCGGCCTGTTTGCCAACAGCCCGTTCGCGCGGTTTCTCGGCATCCGCCTCGGCGAAGAGGGCACGCTGGTGATGCCGTTCTCGCCCAACATCATCGGCAACCCGATCCTGCCCGCGATTCACGGCGGCATGACCGGCGCCTTCCTCGAAACCACCGCGATCGTCGGCGTAACCCGCGAGCTCGGCGTCGCGGCTCTTCCCAAACCGATCGGCCTGACGATCAATTACCTCCGCTCCGGCCGGGCGCTGGACAGTTTCGCCAGCGTCTCGATCGTCAAGCAGGGACGCCGCGTCGTCGCCTTCGAGGCCCAGGCGTGGCAGGACGATCGCTCAAAGCCGATCGCGTCGGCGTTCGGCCATTTCATGCTGCGGCGGACCGCGGAGGCGGACGAGGAATAGCGCGTAGCTAACGGCGGGCCGCACACAGACCCTTCTTTTCGAAATCCAGAATAGGTTCATAGACGTTGCGCCATTCAGCGATGTCGAATTTCCCCGCAGCTTGCCTCAATATTTCGACAAATGGCTTGTCGAGCTGGCAAATGCGCTCCCCATAGGAAAATCGTTCGGTCTCAAACCTGTCGGGTACATAGACGGTAGCACGATCCGCCGACGCCCAAAACGAGCAATTATCGCGGCGGGGTATTTTTTGGTTGCGTTCGGCGCAGCCACACCGCGCCCACCGAGTGATCCGGTTGCTTACGCCGTGAAAAACTTTGTCCCATCAAAAAAGCGGTTCGGACGGAGGAACACCGACAAGAACGTCGCGCCGTTCGGCGCATGCGCGACATGGATGTTGCCGCCCGGCCGCCATACGAAGTCGCCCACCCCGCAGCTTCCCTCCGCGTCTTCCAGCGCCCCTTCGAGCATAAAGGTCTGTTCGAGCGCGGTGTGCTCGTGCAGCGGCACGACAGCGCCGGGCGCCATCTTGAACAGGATGGTGGAGCGGCCCTCGTCATCGCTGTAGAGGATCTTCATTTCGATGCCAGCGAACTGCGTCGGCTGCCAGGGCAGTTTCGAGGCGGCGACGAGGTTCGAGCGAAGGTTTGGCGGGTTGACGGGTGCTGAAGTTTGCGTCGAGGATTTTTCGGGCTTGTTCATGGGCTCTCGCTCCCCTAAGTGCGGCTCATCTTCCGTTCGCCAGCAGCAGTGGTTCTAGCACATTCTGTCATGCCTGGAACGAGGCGATACGGCCCGCGGAGCGGTTGCGAGCCCCCGACATATGCGCGGCATTCACCCCTTGAAAAAGAAGCACATCAGGAAGATCCACGCCGGAACAGTCATCGCTAACGCGATACCAGTGGCCTTCCAGGCATAGTTCGTTACGATGAATCCGGTGACAAGAGACACACTGCTGTCACGAAGTCGGTTGTGGCTCTCGAATAATTCTCTCAACCTGGCCTGAGTCAGGCGAGTGTATTTACCGACCAGGTAACAGGCGAGCATACCAAGCACTGCGCCGGCAAGCCATGTAAGGCCCAACGCTACGAGCGGGCCGCCGTGTACGTGGGTACCCGTCACCACCCAGCTCATCGTCAAAAGACTTGCGCCGAAGAACCAGGTGAAAAAGTGCATGAAGATCTCCCAAACCTTCATAAACCCCGTTTGGATCAACTTCGCGTCTTCCAGGTCGTAATCCAATTGCATGACAAAGCTCTCCCAAAAGCCAAGCAGGGGAGCCACTATATGATACTCGCTGTAGTAGACCCTATTGATTTTTGCTCGTCGGGAGAATCGGGGCACAGGATGGGTAGATCGTTGCGAAACCCATCCTCTTCGTACAGCAAAAGTGGGTATCGCTTCGCGCCACCCATCCCCTGCGCCAGTTCCGGCACATTCCGCCAGCCGCGACATCCGGGACGACTCCAACGTCAACCCCGGATATCGCGCGCTCGCTTCGCCGTTTCGTTCAGGCCGCTTTCGCTACCTTTTCCTTCTCCGCCGGCGCACTTTCCATCGCCCGCATGTAGAGATCGAGCAGGCCTTCGCGCTCGTCGCGCTCGTCCTTGTCCTGCTTTCGCAGCTTGATGATCTCCTTGAGGATCTTCACGTCGAACCCCTCGCCCTTGGCTTCCGCAAAGACTTCCTTCTTCTGCTCGTTCAGTTCCTGCAACTCGGTATCGATGTTCTCGATCCGCTCGACGAAAGAACGAATCCGGCCGCCGGGAATGGTGACGTCAGACATGGTGCCTCCCCTGTTGATTGAGGTCGCGAAATTGACCGCAAACAACTAACCAATGTGTTAACCTCGCGAGGGGGCTCGCCCGAAACATTTTTATTTTCCAGACTTGACCGCATGAACGTGATTTCGATCCAGTCGCAGGTTGCCTACGGCCATGTCGGCAACAGCGCCGCGGTGTTTCCGATGCAGATGCACGGCATCGACGTCATAGCCGTGCCGACCACTCTGCTGAGCAACCGCCCGGGTTATCCGACCATCCGCGGCCGGGCGCTGAAAGCGCAGCTGGTCGCGGATTTGCTGCTCGGGATCGAGGAGCGCGGCGCGGTTGATGCCTGCAGCATGATCCTGTCGGGCTATCTCGGTTCATCAGATATCGCAACCGTGGTCGCGGACTTCGTCGCACGCGCCAAAGTCCACAACCCTGCCCTGCTCTATTGCTGCGATCCCGTGCTCGGCGATCGCGACCGCGGCCTGTTCGTCCAGGCCGACATCCCGCCACTGGTGCGCGACCGGCTCTGCCCGCTGGCCGATATCATCACACCCAATCATTTCGAATTCGAATTTTTGTGCGGCGTCAGTGCCGCGACATCAAGCGGGGTGATCGCGCGCGCGCAAACGCTGCTAGGGCGCGGTCCGTCGACGGTCGTCATCACTTCAGCCGAACTGGCAGATACACCTGAAGGCGAGATCGAGACCCTTGCCATCGAGCGCTCGCAAAACTGGCGCGTGCGTACGCCAAAACTGCCGATCAGCCCGTCCGGGACCGGGGACCTCTTTGCCGCACTGTTCGCTTCCGCGCGCGTTCAAGGCAAGGACACGCAGGCCGCGCTCGGCCATGCGGCGTCGGCGATCTTCGCCGTGCTGGAGCGCACCGCCATCAGCGGCACCGAGGAAATGCGCATCGTCGAGAGCGCCGAACAACTCGTCCACCCGAAACGCCGGTTCGACGCCGTCTCTTTGCAACCGCAAGCGTGAACAACACAAGAAGCGTGAGCCAGCATGCCCTCTCTGAAACCCCAGGCCAATTACGACGATTTCGCCCGCCTCGACATCCGGATAGGCAAGGTCGTGGAGGTCCAGCCATTTCCCCGCGCGCGCAATCCGTCATACAAGGTTGGCGTCGACGTCGGCGCTGACAGGATCATGTGGTCGAGCGCGCAAATCACGAACCATGAGCCGGCCGCGCTGCTCGGCTCGCTGGTGGTGTGCGTCTGCAACCTCGGTCCGAAGAACATTGCGGGCTTTACATCCGAGCTGCTGATCCTCGGCGCCAGGGATGCGCAAGGCAACGTGATCGTTCTCGGCCCGCGCAGCGAGATTGCGATCGGCGAGCCGGTCTTTTAACGCCACGTGGGCACCCCCTCATCACGACAAAAGCCCGCGACGGCATCGCGGGCTTTTGCAGGCCGGGACCCAGGTATCTCAGTGAACGGCGCGACCGACGGTCTCGGTCTGGCCCTGTGCGGTCTTGATTTTGTGACGCGGCGTCAGGACGCTCAGCTGAACCGGCGTAACCGAGGTTGCGATCGGCGATGCTTCCTGAACGTTTTCACCGCCCAGCGCCTGAACCTGCACAGCCGAGACCGGGAAGCCCGCTTTTTCATAGGCCGGCAGCTCACCAGCGATACCGGCGGTAGCAGCCGTCATCGCGAGCACAGTGGCGGCGATGGACAGGGAAATCTTCTTCACGTCAATTCTCCTCAATGGGTTGGAAATACCTAGTTAACAGTCATTTGTTGCGTCGCAATAGTTCAATGATGCATTGCACAATTATGTGATGGCGTGACGCCGAACCGCGCGTTGGTCGCGCGAGCAGCCGCAAAGGTTCGCTGGATTTTCGCAATGCGCGCGCACTGCCACCTTGTTCTCGATCCGACTCCACTTTGTTCGCAAAGAACGAATCGGAATCGTACAAATCAGCGCTGGCCAGTTCTTAACAACGCGTTTGCTTTGTGTTGGCACGCATCGCGCCGCGAGAATGCTGATGCATATTCGGTCGTCATCGTCAGCCTTGTGCGCAATTGCGCACCGGCGCGGGTGACCCAGTATTCCGGAGTTTGCAAAGATTGAATCGAGAAGCCGCGGCGTGCTGGATCGCTTGGGCAAGCCGGGCGATGACAGCGGTGAGCTATTTGAAATTCAAATACGAATGGAAGAAGCCGCACAGCGTGAGGTTGAACTTTTCCCGTTCCGTGTGAGCTAGATCACGCATGCTCAGAACCTGTTGCGCCCAAACTGTCACCAACAAGGCAGAACGCCGCCAGCATCAGGAGATGCGAACATGACCCAAGCCAATTCTACCCGAGCCAATTCCACCCAAGTCAATTCCACCCAAGTCTATTTTCACTGCTCGAACTCCCGCGAAGTCCGGATCGATCGATCCGGCGTGGCGGTGAGCGATCTCGCCGAGGCGCGCGACCGCGCGGTCGGCATCGTGCGATCACTGATCATGCAGCGCGACCAGGAAGACTGGCGCGACTGGTCGATACACGTCAACGATTCCGACGACGAGATTTTCGTGCTGCCGTTCGCCTTCGTCCTCGGCAAGCCGCACTAGGGGGTCGCATGCTACTCCCCCGCCTCGATGCGATCATGACGCGCTGTCACCGGCTGGCCGAACGGATCTGCGATCCATATCGGCCCGAGCGGCACTACATGCGCGGCCCGGGCCCGAAGTGGCACGCCCGGCATCGCGCCCTAGACGCCGTCCAGTCCTGATCGGCATCGCGCCGCTTACGCGACGACTTTTCGCTTCTCGAGGATCTTGCGAAAGTCGGTTGCGAGGCCGGAATAATAGGCCGCCAGCACCTCGTAGAAGCCCTGCTCGGCCTTGTCCTTTGCCCCTCGCGCATGTTCTTCGCACCGCGAAGCCCTCGCCTCGTATTTTTCCACCTTGGTCTGAAGTTCTGTCTCCATCACCCCTACTCCACGCAACGCACACAACCAGTGATCGTATGCCGTCAGGCGTCGAAAAGATGGCCGGGCCAAGGAGATTTCGCAGCGTTGCGGTGAGCAAGACGTGACGGCGAGCGTGTCTTGTGCGCCCTACCGCGCCGGCACCGGCATCGGCGGACGCAGCGATGACCGTGCCGTGCCTGTGGTTGCCGCCGGCGGTTTCGCCGCGACGCGCGGCCCGCCGCGCTTGGCGCTGTCGACGGATTCCAGGTAGCTGGTGAGCGCCCAGGCCGATGAAGAATTGCTGGCGTAATGCTTCTGCAGGAACAGATAGAGCGTGAGGCTGAACCGGCCCTTGGCGAGCCCGCGCGCACTGCGATGGCAGGCCGCGCAGCTCTCGGCAAACATTTTCGGCGCCGGTTTGCCCTGATCGATATTCTGCGCGTCAGCCACCGAACCGCACAGCGCTGCCATGACCGCAACGACGAGAAGGCCGCAGCCCGTTTTCTTTGACAACATCACTTCTTTCCGGTGCAGGGGAGCAGACGAGCGAACTGCTTTACCGCACCACATCGAGCCTTACGTTTGCAACACCCTTTCCGATCATTCCGAGTTCAGCCGCCGCCGAATGCGAGACGTCGACAATGCGCCCGGGCACATACGGTCCGCGATCGTTGACGCGCACCGTCACCGAGCGGCCGGAATTGACGTCGGTCACGCGCAATCTGGTGCCGAACGGCAGGCTCGGATGCGCCGCGGTCAATTCGCCCGCGTCGAATTTTTCTCCGCTCGCGGTCTTGCCGCCCTCGCTGTAGAAACTCGCAACCCCCTGCGATGCCACTTTGGTCTCGCCGGCACTCTTGGATGAAGCGAACGGCGTATGTTTTCGCGTGGTCGCGACGCGCGTTCTCATCGGTGACGGCATCCAATCGCGCTCCAGCGACGCGTGGCGGGTTGGGTGAAGGTCGGATCTTTGGCTGACGACCGTAGACCGGGCGCAGGCCGCAAGCGAAGCTGCCGCAAGAATGACGGCCATCAGCCTGACGATTTTCGCGGCGCTGACGGGTGAGACCAGCCGCGCATCACGCTGGGCGCGGCCTGCGACGTCGACGAACGATCGACGTGGAGCGTCGATGGAAGACATGTTGCATCCCCAACTTGCGCCCCAGCCCAAGCCGAAAAATCCAACAGGTTCTAGGATCCCGATCCAATCAGGGCAGAAGCGAGGCGGCATGCGATCAAAGGCGGCTGGATCAGCGCATTTTCACGCCGCTGTGGTGATCAGGCCACAGCCATTGCTGCCGTTTCGCGATGCGTGTGACGGCACGCCGTCCGGGAAGCTGCGTCGCACCGATCCGCGAGGTCTAAAACGGCGGCTTCTTCCTCGCCCGCTGGACCTTGGCCGCTTCCATCCACCATTCCAGATCATCGGCAAACCGCGGAAACGCCTGCGCCAGCGCCTTGCCACCGCCCTCGCTTGTCGGCTTGCCGTCCTCGGTGAGTGTCTGCGAGATCGGACCAACGGCGAGGCTGCTCGAAATCACCACCATGCCCATCTCGGAGAGTGTGCCATGCCAGGCAAGCGCAGCGCGGGCGCCGGAAAAGCGGCCGGCGGAATAGCTCGCGATCGCGGCGGGACGCCAGAACCATTCCTCCAGGAAATGATCGGTGAGGTTCTTCAGCCCCGGCTGCATGCCCCAATTGTATTCGCCGGTGACGAAGACAAAGCCGTCGGCATCGCGGATCTGGCCCGCCAGCTTTTCCAGCGCCGCAGGCGCTTGCCCCTTCGGATGTTCCTTGTACATCCGGTCCAGCATCGGCAGACCGATCGCCTTGGCGTCGATCAGTTCGACGTCATCGCCGCGGGCGCGAAAACCCTCGACGACGAATTGCGCGAGCCGGATGCCCATGCGGTCGGAACGATAGGATCCGTAGAGAACGAGAATGCGGTTGCTCATGATGGAACGCTAGCACGGCACGGCCCAACGAGGCATGCGAAAGATTGGCGCGCCGCCCGCCAGCGACACAGACGATCAGCCGGCTTTCGCAAAAGCGTCGTAAACCAGTTTCTTGAACGCGGGCACGATGCGTCCGCGTTCGTTCTGGGTCTGCTCCAGCAGGATGTAGATCATGTCGAGGCTGGGATCGATACCGACATAGGTGCCGCTGCCGCTATCCCATTTCAGTTCGCCGATCGAGCCCGGTGGCGGCGGTTTGGCGTTGCCGGGATCGGTGCGCACCGCAAGGCCATAGCCGTAGCCAAAGCCGTCGCCGGGAAAATAGTAATAGTCCCGCGCCACGCCGGAATCCGGCCCGACATGGTCCGTGGTCATCGACTTGAACGCCGCCGGGCTGAGGTATCGTTTGCCGTCGAGCTGGCCGCCGTTGAGAAGCATCTGAGCAAAACGCGCATAGTCGGTCACCGACGAAACCAGACCGCCGCCGCCGGATTCCCATTCCGGATGCGCGCGCCGATCAGCCTCCGCGCGTTTCATCACGGTATCGCTCGGCAGCGGCTCCGCCATCCGCGCCAATTCGTCCGCGCCCTTGAGCACGAACTTGGTGCTGGTCATGCCGAGCGGATCGAAGATGTGCTGCTTTTCGAATTGATACAGCGTCTGCCCGGAGACGATCTCGATGATGCGGCCGACGACATCGGTCGAATGCCCGTAACGCCAGAGCGTCCCGGGCTGCCGCGCCAGCGGCAATCTGGCGATGCGGTTGGCAAATACCTGTTGTCGAAATAGCCGTCGAACAGGCCAAATTCCGAATAGGCCTTCATGATCAGCTTGCCGCCGATATAATCGTAGGTGATCCCGGACGTATGGCGCAGCAGGTCCGTCACCGTGATCGGCCGGTCCAGCGGCACGAGTTTCAGAACCTGCCTGGCGTCGGGCTCGTCCGGACTGACGCCGACTTTCACATGGGCAAATCCCGGAATGAATTTGGACGCCGGATCCGTCAGCGAAAGTTTTCCCGCGTCGATCAGCATCATCGCCGCGAGACTGGTAATCGGCTTGGTCATCGAGTGAATGGCAAAGATCGTATCCGGCGTCATCGGAAGTTTGCTGGCGACGTCGCGGACGCCAAAACACTTCAGGTAAACCGGCTTGCCATGTTGCTGGATCAGGACCACCGCGCCCGGCAGTTTTCCGGTCGCAATCTCGTTGTCGAAAAATTCGGTGATGCGCTCGAGCCCGGCCGCCGACGGGGCGGCAACCTCGGCCGCCCGGCCAGCCTCGATTGTCCCGGTCCAGATCGCGGCCACGGCGACGGCAACCACCATCCGTCCGGCGCGCGACGCTATCGTATCGATCGACATCGCCATGATATCCGTTCGCCCGGCCGCCGGATGAAGGATCTGGCGAAGCTTTTGGATCAGCCTGGCTTGACGCTACCACATCGTCGGGTTCCCGCCACCCTGCGCCCCATGCCGGCCGCAACCTCTCCACCCCAGCGCCTTGCTTTGGTCAAACCCGGCTGGCCGTCTGGTGCATGGAAAACGGCATTTGACGCCGAAATCCGCGCGTTCCCCATCGCGGGTGACATTGGAATGAAGAGGGACACCAATGCAATCCACGCCAAATCTGCGAGAGACCGATCCTCACGACGTGTTCGTGATTGAGCCTGATGTCGTGCTGGCCGCACGCGCCGACAACAAGGCGCCACTCGATCAACTGTATGATGTGCTGAGCCGTTCGTCGGACCCGCGGGCGTCGGATGCAGAGGTCCGTATCGCGCCCGATTTCTCCGCGGCCGCGCCATCGGTCGATGCGACCGCTCGCGCGAGCGCTGACGACGGTATCCAGCTCGGCGAAACCGAGATCAGCGCGCATCAGCCCACAACAAGCCGGTTTGCAAAACGCATCGTCATGGGCCTGTTCGCGGTGGGCAGCGCCTTCGCTGCCGCGGCGTGGCAGCACTATGGCGATGATGCCACGGCGGCTCTCGCGAGCTTCATCCCGCCGTTCACGCTGACTTCAACGCCTCCCGCGGACAAGCCTGCCGCCGCCGCGCCCGCCATTCAGGCCTCCGTGGCCGACCAGGCCGCCACACAACCGGCGTCATTGGCTCAGCCCGCCGAGAACACCGCGCCGGCCGCAGCCGCCGTCGCGCCGGACCAGTCGCAGCTGATACAGTCGATGGCGCGCGATCTCGCCGCCATGGGCCAGCAGATCAACGAGCTCAAGGCCAGCATCGAGCAGATCAAGGCGAGCCAGCCGCAAGCGGCACGCGAACCCGCCAAGACCGCGGACGTAAAAACCGTCGAGCCTATCCAGCTCCAGCGGCCCAAAATCGTGATGCCGCCAGCGCGTACGACGGCGGCGGCGGTCGCCCCCATACGCAAGCCGAAGCAGGTCTTCCCCTACGCGCCGATCGCGCCCGCACCGCTGCCGCCGCAGGCTGCCGCAGCCGCGCTGCCGCAAACGGCCGTGGCTCCCGCGCAGGCAGCGCCGCAGGCGCAAACCGCCGAGGATGGCGGCCCGGTCGTGCGGCCGCCGATGCCGCTGCACTAGGATTTGCGACGGGACTCAGCGTTGCCAGTCCCTGTACAGGTCCTTGCCCCTGCCGGACACGCGATGCTCGTTGGCAGGCAATGATAGCCCGCGAAAGAAGCCGACCAAGCCGAAGGCAACAAGCCCGAAGCAGCCCGACACTATGATCCAATGAATAATTTCGCTCATCTGCCACCTCACCCATGGGTCGCGGCAGATGAGCGGCCGGTTCATTTGGCGCTGCAGCGAGGCCCTAGCTCTGATGCGGGCCGCGCATGATCTTCAGGGCGTCCTGGATATGACGCCACTCCACGGCCCCGTCGGTATCGCCCCGGCGTTCGCTGGCCTGTGCGTTATGCGCGGCTTGTGCGATCGCGCTCAGGCCGTGCTGCTCGAGCATCTGGCGCGCGACCGAATGGATCTGCGTTTGTGACATCATGTGGCTCTCCCTGATGTTCCGCTGGTTGGAGCCGCGGCGAACGCTGTCCGCGTCACGGGGCGGTTTGCCGGTCAACGGCGAAACCCGGGCCCGCGTTCCCCTCACCTGCGTTCACAAAATGGGGCGCGTTCCGCCGGAGCGATGAACCTTCGCCCGGGCCTCCGCGTCCAATTCCCAGACCAGCTCGCAATGTCGACAATTTCAGTCCAAATTCATTCCTCGAGCACCCCCATGTTCGTTCGCACCTTTTCCCGGGCCGGCCTCGCCGCGCTGATCGCGGCCACAGCGCCTGCGCTGGTCCGCGCCGCCCCGGCCGAAAAGCCCATGGCCGGCAGGCAGGTTCACTTTCCGAACGGAGTCTGGAGCGCGCTGCCGCAACTCGGCCCCGACGGCAAGGTGCGGCAATGCGTGCTGGTCGCGCCGCGACAGCGCATCGGCAGAGGCGGTCCGATCAACACCCGTTTCTCGCTCAACATCAGCCGCGGCAGCGGTCTTGCCGCCGTGATCCAGGATGACAGCCTGCCGACCGAAGAGGTGCTGGACGACCAGGCCGAATTCGTGATCGACGACCATGCCTTTCCCGCCGTCGGCTTCCCGGTTGGCACGGCGTTCGTTTTCCATCCCGGCGATGCCGCCGGCGCGCTGGCGGCGCTCGCCAAGGGTACCCGCATCAGGCTGCGTTCGGATGGCGCCGCCGTCGACTCCGGCACGATCGCGATCAACCTGCCAGCGGAAGCGCTGAACTGGCTCAACGACTGCAGCCGGATCTTTGACATCCCGATCGACAGGCCGACCGATCCCAATGCGCCCGAAATGCCGGCGCCGCAGCCGCGTTCGCCGAAAACCGTCGACGTCAGAACCTTGCCGCCGGGACAGCCTGGCATGTCGGACAAGCAGAAGATCGAAGGCTGGGATGCTTCCGAGCTGCGCAACAGCGACGGCAACATCATCGTCTGCTTCATCCGCCGTCATTATGTCACGGGATCAGAGCCCACCGCGCGCCGGATGGCGACGTTCCTGATGGTGAGCCAGAAGCGCGGCTTCACCATGATGCTGAAGGACACCAACACCGACCAGCCCGAAGGCCGGGCCGTCGAGGCGACGCTGAAGATCGGCGAAATTCCGTTCACGGACTTCCGTGCCGAGGTTCAGGGCAAGGACGAGATCGCGATCTTCCCGCAGCACGGCGCCAGGCTGGCGGCAGCGCTTGAAGGAGGCGCCCGCGCCACCTTCACCTCGAAGGCAAGCGACAATTTTGAATTTCCGGTACAGACCAGCGTGGTCCCCTGGCTGCGCGCTTGCGCCCGCCGCAACGGCATCCCGTTCGAGCCGATCGGGCAGTGAGCGTCGTTTCGTAGGATGGGTGGAGCGAAGCGATACCCATCAACCTTGCACCGGCTGAAGTGATGGGTATCGCTTCGCTCCACCCATCCTACAAATCCTCGATCTCCGGCGGATCGAACCAGTTCGTCAGCGACAGGCCGCCATCGACGACGATCGCCGCACCGGTGACGTAAGCCGATATCCGGTTCGACAACACCGCGAGCGCCATCGGCGCGAGGTCCTCGGCCTGACCAAGCCGGCCGAGCGGAATGTGTTTTGCCAGCTTGGGATCGGCGACGAAACCGCCGGCCGCGACTGCACCGGGCACCAGCGCGTTGACGCGGATATCGTAGCGGCCGAGTGTCTTGGCCAACTCCTTCACCAGCATCGCAAGGCCGGCCTTCGCGGTCGAGTAATGCGGCAGGTTGCGCGGCGTGCCTGAGTGCAGCGACGTCAGCAGCAGGAACGAGCCGGGCGCCCTGGCCGCGATCAACTTTCGCGAGAGCGCGCGGGCGAGGTGGAAGCCGGCCTCGAGATTGACCGCATGCATCTGCGCCCAGGTCTCGGCGCTGACCGCCATCGCATGATCGGCCTCGCGCCGCGGCGGCGAGGCCGAATGCACGAAGTGCGTTACCTGTCCGACCGCGGCCTCAGCTTCCGCCAGCAGCGTATCGCGCGCGGCGGAATGAGCGAGATCGCCGACCCAGGGAAACGCCAGCTCCGGCCGAGGCGAGGATTTGATCGCTGCTGTAACGGTATCGCCGTTCACATCGGCGAACACTGTTTTCACGCCCTCGCCGATCAGCGCTTGCGCGATGGCGCGGCCGATGCCGTTGCCGGCGCCGGTGACCAGCGCCGCCTCGCGCGCGGGGTCGAATGTATTTTCGAAAAGACTCATATCGGCGGTGTCTCCCAGGATCATTTGTATGGAATTGTAGCAAGTAGCCCGGATGGATCAATTCGGCACAGCACTGACATCGTCAGGTTGCTTTCACCCGGCCGGAAATCGGCCTATTCTCGCCATGCAACCGGCGGGACCACCACCATGCGAACCCGCGTTCGAAAATTTGCCCACATTCTGGAACGTCTCGGCCTTGCCATGGCCGGTGCTGCGAGCGGGCTGTTCGTGTCGGCTCTGGTGGGAACGAGCATCGCGGCACTGACCAATCAGGCCTTTCTGCTGCTGATGATGCTCGGCGGCGCGATCGGTTTTTATCTCGGGATCGATACGCCGCCGCTGCCTTTCAAGATCTCGAGCGGTGCACCTTCCGATGGCTGGGTCGGCAAGATCGACACGCCGGAACTGCTCAGCGCGGTCGGCACTTTCCTCGCGGCGTTCTCGGCGTTTGCCTCTGTCGGCGTGATCGTGCTGCGCCATGATCCGCACATCGCCTGGACCTGGATGATCATGGCCGGATGGTGCGTCGGGGTGACGATGCAGATCATCGCCGGCGCAATTGCGCGCGGGCGGAACTGAGGCCGCCGAACCCCGGGCGCGTTTTTTGCCGAACCTCAATCAAACGTTCGTGTGCCGGTGCCGCTTCAAAAAATTTCCACAATCCTTCCAGGAAAAGGAGGGCGCGCTCTTTTCAAAAAGGAGAATTTCGCATGCGGTTCAGACACGCGATCGTGCTGGTCTCGACGGCCGCCCTCCTCACGTTATCAACGCCTTCGCTGGCGCGGAATTCCGATGCGCAGAAGACCGGCGATCAGCCGGCGTCATCCTCCTGCCACGCCTACCAGCAGGCTGCCGATGGATCCTGGACACAGGTCCCCTGTCAGGAGACGGGACCCGCCGGACAGACACAGCACAAGCCCGCGCCGCATGGTGCGGATGAAGAGACGCATTGACGGATATGTAGCCCGGATATCGCTTCTCTGATCCGGGCTACTGCAGATGCGAATGCTCACGCAGCATTCGCCGCCCTGCCAAGCCATTCGTCGAAACGGGTCGGCATCACCCGTGCGCCTTCGTCCGGCACCAGGGAACGCAGTTCGATCGGCACGCCGTAATACGGCACCTCCGGGCCGGCTACGATCCGGCTAGGGTCCCCCTGCTTCCGCAACCACCGGCCGACGAAGTCCGCGATCGGCGCGGTTTCCGGACCTGCGACGTCACGAATGCCATTGGCCGGCGCGCCAAGCGTCACGTCGGCAAGGGCGGCGGCGACATCGTCGGAAACCATCGGCTGCATCAACTGGCTGGAGGCGTGGACGACGCCGTCTTTTCGTCCGAATTCCGCAATCGCGCCGATAAATTCGAAAAACTGGGTTGCGCGGACAATGGTGTAGCCGAGACCCGATTTCGTGATCAGGTCCTCCTGCACCAGTTTGGCGCGAAAATAGCCGCTCCCCTGCAACTGCTCAGTGCCGACCACGGACAGCGCGACGTAATGCCGGATACCGGCGGCCTTGGCCGCCGCGACCAGATTGCGGGTTCCGTTCTCGAAGAAGGCGAGCACGGGCTTGTCCTCGAACGACGGCGAGTTCGAGACGTCGACCACGATTTCAGCCCCCGCAAGCGCCTGGGCCAGACCCTCACCGGTCACGGCATTGACCCCCATGCTGGGGGCCGCCCGCAATACCTCATGGCCGCGCTGCACGAGCAAAGCGGAGAGCTTCGTACCAATGCGGCCGGTGCCGCCAATCACGACGATCTTCATGTTCCCATTCCTCTGTAAAGCCGCGGCGGAAGGCGCCGCACCTGACCAAGACGAGATGGAGACGGGCCGGTGTGACACCGCCCAGCGTAAACCGGAGATTAATTCCCACCACCTAAGATGAGTTCCCGCACTCCCTTACCATCGCAAATGGTCCAAATCCCATGAAAATCGGCACCCTGCTCACCGCCGCCATCGTCTCGCTGTCCGCCGTCGGCGGCGGGCTCGCCGTCTATGTGGCGTTTAACAAATACCAGACGATGGAAAAAGTCGCGGTCGCCCAGAGCCGGCTCGAGGTGGTGCGGGCGGTCGGCGACATCCCGCGCTACATGAATCCCGAGCGTGGTTTTTCGACCAACATCCTGTACGGGCCCGCGACGGTCGACCCGAAAATGCGCGCCGAACTCAACGACAAATACCGCAAGGATACCGACGGCGCGCTGGCGAAGATGAATGCGGCCCGCAAGGCGCTGCCGGGCGCGCTTGACGACGGCGCGACGGTCGGCAGCGGGATCGATGCGCTGAACGCAAAATTTGCAGCGCTGCGCGACGCCATCGACAAGGCCATCGACGGTCCGGCCGAGCCGCGCAAGGATGCGGCCAAGAAAATCGTCGCCGACAATGCCGTTTTCAACACCGCCGTAACCGCGCTGCTCGACGAACAGGTCCGCAAGATCGCGCAGCTCGACGGCGACGCCTATCGGCAGGCAAGCTACGCCAACATCGCGTGGACCTTTCGCGACGTCGGCGGCTACAATTCGAGCCTGCACAAGAACATGCTCGGCGCCAATCGCGTCGCGACCGAAGCGGAAAAACTCGAGATCAGCCGCTCGCAGGGCCGTGCCGACCAGATCCTGATGTCGCTGCAGGAACTGCGCAACAGCCCGGCAACGCCAGCCAACGTGGCGGCGGCGCTCGACAAGATGAATGAGGATTTCGTCGTCCGCTTCGGCAAGGAGCTGAAGATGATCAAGGACGGCGGAATCTCGGGCAAGTTTGAGCACGACATGGCGACGTACTTTGCCGAGTCGCAGCGCGGTCTGGCATCGATCATCACCCTGCGCGACGCCTTCTATGGCAATGCCGAAGAAATTCTGGGCAGCGCCCTTTCGTCGGCGCGTCTCTCCTTTGTGATCGCCTTGGCAGGCCTCGTGGCCGTCGTTGCCGCCAGCGCCGGCATGATCCTGATGGTTCGCCGCCGCGTCTGCAAACCGATCGTCGACCTCACCGCCACGATGTCGCGGTTGGCCAACGGCAACATGTCGGATGAAATCGCCGGCGCCGAGCGCGGCGACGAGATCGGCGCCATGGCGACCGCCGTCCGCGTCTTCAAGGACAGCATGATCGAGGCCGAGCGTCTTGCCGCGGAAAAGACCGCCGAGAGCGACGGCAAGATGCGCCGCGCCCAGGTGCTCGACGAACTGACCCGCGCCTTCGAAGCCAAGGTCACCGAACTCGTCGGCGGGCTGTCGTCGGCCTCTTCCGTGATGGAAGACACCGCGCAGTCGATGTCGTCGACCGCGACCGCCACCAACCGGCAGGCCGCCGTCGTTGCCGCAGCCTCCACCCAGACCTCGACCAACGTGCAGACGGTGGCGAGCGCCACCGAGGAACTGACCTCCTCGATCTCGGAAATCGGCCGTCAGGTCGCGCAATCCACCGAGATCGCGGCCCGCGCGGTCGAGAATGCCCGCCGCACCGGCGACACCGCGCGCTCGCTCGCCGAAGGCGCGCAGAAGATCGGCGACGTCGTGACGCTGATCCAGAGCATCGCAGCGCAGACCAACCTGCTGGCGCTGAACGCGACCATCGAGGCCGCACGCGCCGGCGACGCCGGACGCGGCTTTGCGGTGGTGGCCTCCGAAGTCAAATCACTGGCCGGCCAGACCGCGAAGGCAACCACGGAAATTTCCGAACAGATCGCCGCCATTCAGTCGGCGAGCGACGAGACGGTGACCGCGATTCAAAACGTCGCCAACGTCATCGGCGAGATCGACCAGATCGGCACCGCGATTGCCGCCGCGATCGAGGAACAGGGCTCGGCGACCAAGGAAATCTCCCGCAGCGTCCAGGAGGCCGCGCGCGGCACCAGCGAAGTCAACTCCAACATCACGGGCGTACAGAAAGCGGCCGACGACACCGGCTCCGCCGCCCAGCAGGTGCTGGGGGCGGCCGAACAATTGTCGTCGCAGTCCAAGGAACTCGCCGGACAGGTCAACCGCTTCCTGTCGGAGGTCCGCGCCGCCTGAGGCCGCGCGGAACCAATCTCGGACCGCGCTATCCGCGCAGCCCCAGCACGCGCCGAGCGATCGCCTGATGATGGACCTCGCTCGGCCCCTCATACATCCGCATCACCCGCGCCTTCTGCCATAACGCCTGAAGCGGAATTTCCAGGGTCATGCCGAGCGCGCCGAGCGTCTGCATGGCGTGATCGCAGGCTTGATAGGCCATCTCGGTGGCGAACACCTTGATCATCGACGCTTCCTGCTTGACGTCCTCGCCGCGGTCGGTCTTGTCGGCGGCATCCTGCACCATCAGCCGGCAGGCATGGATGCGGGTGGAGATATCCGAGACCCACCATTGAACGGCCTGGCGTTCGGCGAGTTTGACGCCAAAGGTCTCGCGCTGCTTGGCGTGTTCGCACAGCATGTCGCGGGCACGGCGGGCGATGCCGATGCATGTCGAGCCCATCTCCAGCCGGCGCGTGCGCAGCCGCAACTGCATCGGTGCGTAGCCTTTGCCGATCTCGCCCAGCACGGAGCCCTCGGGAATGCGGCAGTCCTCGAACACGATCTCGAAGGTGGTGTGGCCGCCAATCATCGGGATTTCGCGTTCGATGATGAAGCCGGGCGTGCCCTTCTCGACGATGAAGGAAGTGATGCCGCCCTGCCGCGTGTCATTGCCGACCCGGGCCATGACGATGATGAAATCGGCCTTGCGGGCATTGCTGATCCAGATCTTGCGGCCGTTCAGCACCCACTGATCGCCGTCCTTCACCGCGCGCGTCTTCATCGACGCCGGATCGCCGCCAGCGCCGGGTTCGGAGATCGCGATCGCCGACACCATCCGCCCCTCGATATAGGGCTGCATGTAGCTCTTCTTCTGCGCTTCGGTGCCGACCGCCTGCAGCATGCGCAGGTTCGGTGAGTCCGGCGGCAGGACGAACGGCACGCAGCTCCGTCCCAGTTCCTCATGCACCGCTGCCATGGTGCGCGTCGGCAGGTCATGGCCACCGAGGTCTTCCGGCGCATCGAGGCCCCACAGCCCCAAATCCTTCGAGACGGTGCGCAGCCGCTGCCAATGTTCGTCCGTCAGGCCGTCGTGGCCACCGCCCGGAAATCTGGACTTCAGGTAATGCGGTTCGAGCGGAATCAATTCGCGGTCGACGAAACGCGCGACGGTGTCGCGGATCATCGCGGTCTCTTCAGTCGTCGTCATCAGATTAACCTCTTAGTCCTCGAAGCCGACATAGCGCACGAAGTCGCCATTCGGCGAACGATCGGAGCGGACGGAATTGGCGGGAAAGCTCTCGTCGGGATAGCCCATCGCGACGCACGTCATGATGACTTCATTCTCGGGGATATCAGCGACCTCGCGCACAATGTCCGATCGGGTGATGCCCTGCCCGTTGATGACGCTGCCGAGCCCGCGGTCCCAAGCGGCTAGCACGAGGCCGTAACAGAGTGCGCCGAGATCGAAATGGCACACCGCGCCAGGATCGAGAATCCGGTCATAGGTCAACACCAGCGAGACCGGCGCGTCGAACTGCCGAAAACCGCGCAGCACCCAGTCCTGCCGCATCGGCTTGTCGTCGCGGGCGATCCCCATCACGGCAAACAGTTGCTTGGCGATATCGACCTGCCGGCCGCGGTGAACCCCCTGATATTCGCCGTGGCTGATGATGTCGCGCTTCGGCTTGGCGCCGGCCATCATCTCTTCCATATTGCGGCGGCGGACTTCTTCAAGCGGATCGCCGGTGAGGACGTGGATATGCCAGGGCTGCGTGTTCATCGACGACGGTGCGCGCTTGGCGACCTCGATGAGGTCCTCGATCACGGCGCGGGCCACGGGCTGCTTCTTGAAGCCGCGCACGCTCTTGCGGGTCTGTACCAGCGTCTCGAAATCCATCCGTTGCGTCGCCGAATCCTGAACTCCCAAAGTCTCTCTCCCACTCTTGTTGTGTCAGGCGGCGGCCTTGCGGGCCGTAGCCGCCGCCAGCGCCATCTCGGCGCATTTCTCACCGATCATGATCGCCGGCGCGTTGGTATTGCCACTTGTCAGTGTCGGCATGATCGAAGCATCCGCGACGCGAAGACCCTCGATGCCGTGGACCCGCAACTCCCGATCGACCACGGCCATCGGGTCCGAACCCATCTTGCAGGTGCCGACGGGATGATAGGTGGTCTCGGCGTTGTTGCGCACCCAGTCGAGCAACTCTTCGTCGCTCTGCAGTTTTATGCCGGGCGCGATTTCCTCGCCGGTGACTTCCTTCAACGGCGACGTCGCCATCAGTTCGCGGCCCTTGCGGATCACCGCAAGGATGCCGGTGCGGTCATGCTCGGTGGAGAGAAAATTGAAGCGGATCGCCGGCGGTTCGGCCGGATCAGCCGATTTGACATGGATCGAACCGGTGCTTTCGGAACGCAGCACGTTGGCATTCATGGTGATGCCCTGCCGCCTGGCGACGCGGCGCTGGCGGCCGACCATCTCGTACAGAAACGGCAGGATCGAAATCGTGGCGTCCGGCGTCTCCAGTCCCTCGCGGGTGCGGAAATAGATCCGCACCGGAACCGCGGTCGAGGCCAGAAAGCCGGTGCCGAACAGCGCGTATTTCAGCGCCTCGCGCGCCAGACGCCAGCCCCGCGCGTTGTCGTTGAAGGTGAGATTGCGCTCCTTGATGGCAAACTTGATGCGCGGCGAATAGTGATCGCGCAAGTTCTCGCCGACGCCGGGCAGCTCGTGCACCGGCGTGATCCCACGCGAGCGCAGCAACTCACCCTGCCCGATGCCGGACAGCTCCAGCAGCTTTGGCGAATTGATCGAGCCGCCGCAGACGATCACCTCGCGCGCCGCCCGCGCCTCGCGGCGGTCGCCGCCGACGGAATAGCGCACGCCGACGCAACGCTTGCCTTCGAGGATCAGCGATTCCGCCATCGCGCCCTGTTCGATGATCAGGTTCGTCCGTCCGCGCACCGGATCGAGGTAGCAGACCGCCGTGCTCTGGCGCTTGCCCTTGGCGATCGTGACCTGTGACATGCCGACGCCTTCCTGGGTCTCACCGTTGAGATCCGGATTGAACGGCAGGCCGATGCGGCCGGCAGCCTCGATGATCTTCTCCAGCAGTGGCACTTTATTTCGCGGCGTATCGGTTACCCGCAGCAGCCCGTTGCGGCCGCGATATTTGTCCGAGCCGCCCTCGTAACGCTCCATCCTGCGGAAGATCGGCAAGACGTCCTGATAGCTCCAGCCGCGGTTGCCAAGCTGGGCCCAATGGTCGTAGTCCTGCGCCTGCCCGCGCATATAGACCATACCGTTGATCGAGCTCGAGCCGCCCATCATCTTGCCGCGGGGCACGTCGATGCGCCGCCCGCCCGAGCCTTCGTCAGGCTCGGACTTGTAGCACCAGTTCACAACGGGATCGTCGATCATCTTGGAAGTGCCGACCGGCACCCGCGCCCAGAAATGGTTCGATCCCTTGGTGCCGGCTTCCAGCAGCAGCACGCGATAGGCGCCGCTCTCGCTCAAACGGCTTGCGACCACGGCGCCTGCCGAACCCGCGCCGACCACGATGTAGTCGTAGGCAGCGTTGTCGGTCATGGCGCAGGTATCCTCTTCTGGCGGGATTTGACGACCGCAGGAAACCAGCGCGCGGGCGTCATGGCAAGGGCAGCGGGCGCAGGTGTGCTAGTCGCGCTTGAAGCGGTAGTCGAAGCGGTCGCCATCCGCCGTGATCAGGCCGACGGTGGGCGCCGGGAAATGAACCGGCAGGATCAGCGTATCGGTGCCGGCGACGGAGGCAAAGAATTTTCGCCGCGAGGCCGCAGATTGCTTCGGATCCCAGTCGGGCTTCGCCGACCAATCCGGCTCGCGGCACTGGATGGCGTGATGCACGAGATCGCCCGTCACCACCGCACGTTTTCCCTTCGAGAAGATGTTGACGCAGCAATGGCAGGGCGAATGCCCCGGCGTCGGCGTCAGCGTCACGGTGTCGTCGAGCGCGTAATCATCGTCGACCAGCACCGCCTGCCCCGCTTCCACGATCGGCAGGCAATTATCGCGAAACACCGTGCCGGGCGGATTGGCGCCCTTGGCATGCTCGGCTTCCCACACTGCATATTCCCGCTTGTGGAATATGTATTTCGCGTTGGGAAATGTCGGCACCCAGCGTCCGTCACGCAGCGTCGTGTTCCAGCCGGTGTGGTCGATGTGCAGGTGGGTGCAGAATACATAGTCCACCTGCTCGAAGCTGACGCCAAGTGCAAATAACTCGTTGCGCCAGCGCTCCTTGCCGGGGAAGTCGAATGGCGCCGGGTGACCCTTGTCCTCGCCGGTGCAGGTATCGACCAAAATGGTATAGCGCGGCGTGCGGACCACAAACGTCTGATAGGTGATGAATATCTTGCCGGAGGCGACGTCGAACATCTCGGGCTCCATGCCGGCGAGATGATGCTTGAACACGGCGTCGTCATAGGCCGGGAAGAAATCCTGCGGCCGCCGCCACGGTCCCTCGCGCTCGATCACCGCATCGATGGTGATGTCGCCGATCCTGACTTGCTTCATGGTTGTTCGCTCCCGTTTCTTTTGCGGCAGCGTATCGGGCGCGATCCGTTCGTTCAAGCACAGGACAGCAATGCGAGACGGTCGATCAGCTCCGCAGGCCCGGCGCTTCCTGCCCGGTGCGCGCGACATATTCCGAATAGCCGCCGCCGAACTGGTGGATGCCTTCGGGCGTCAGCTCCAGCACGCGGTTGGAGAGCGCCGCGAGAAAATGCCGGTCATGCGAGACGAACAGCATGGTGCCCTCGAATTCCGAGAGCGCGTTGATCAGCATTTCCTTGGTCGCGAGATCGAGATGGTTGGTGGGCTCGTCCAGCACCAGAAAGTTCGGCGGGTCGAACAGCATGTGCGCCATCACCAGCCGCGCCTTCTCGCCGCCCGAGAGCACCCGGCATTTCTTTTCGACATCGTCGCCGGAAAAGCCGAAGCAGCCGGCCAGCGCGCGCAAGCTACCCTGCCCTGCCTGCGGAAACGAATCCTCCAGCCACTGGAACACCGTGCGTTCGCCGTCGAGCAGATCCATGGCGTGCTGGGCGAAGTAACCCATCTTGACGCTGCCGCCGATCGCCACCGTGCCGTCATCGGGTTCGGTCGAGCCCGCGACCAGTTTCAACAGCGTCGACTTGCCGGCGCCGTTGATCCCCATCACGCACCATCGCTCCCGGCGGCGGATCATGAAGTCGAGCCCGTCATAGATGCGGCGGCTGCCGTAGCCCTTGTGGACGTTCTTCAGGCTGACGACGTCCTCGCCCGAACGCGGCGCCGGCAAAAACTCGAACGCCACGGTCTGCCGGCGCTTCGGCGGTTCGACGCGCTCGATCTTGTCGAGTTTTTTGACCCGGCTCTGCACTTGCGCCGCGTGTGAAGCGCGCGCCTTGAAGCGCTCGATGAACTTGATCTCCTTGGCCAGCATCGCCTGCTGGCGCTCGAACTGGGCCTGCTGCTGCTTTTCGTTCAGCGCGCGCTGCTGCTCGTAGAATTCGTAGTTGCCGGAAAAGGTCGTCAGCGTGCCGCCGTCGATCTCGACCACCTTGTTGATGATGCGATTGATGAACTCGCGGTCATGCGAGGTCATCAGCAGCGCGCCCTCGTATCCCTTCAGAAACTGCTCGAGCCAGATCAGGCTTTCCAGATCGAGATGGTTGCTCGGTTCGTCCAGCAGCATGACGTCGGGGCGCATCAGGAGAATGCGCGCCAGCGCCACGCGCATCTTCCAGCCGCCAGAGAGCGCGCCGACATCGCCCTCCATCATTTCCTGGCTGAAGCCGAGGCCCGACAGCGCCTCGCGCGCCCGGCCGTCGAGCGCATAGCCGTCGAGTTCCTCGAAGCGATGCTGCACCTCGCCATAGCGGGCGATAATCTCTTCCATGTCGTCGGCACGGGCGGGATCGGCCATGGCGGTTTCGAGCTCTTTCAGCTCGGCTGCTACGATGCTGACCGGGCCGGCACCATCCATGACCTCGGCCACGGCGCTGCGGCCCGACATTTCGCCAACGTCCTGGCTGAAATAGCCGATGGTAATGCCGCGATCGAGCGAGACCTGGCCCTCGTCCGGCGGTTCCTGGCCCGAAATCATCCGGAACAGCGTCGTCTTGCCGGCTCCGTTCGGGCCGACCAAGCCGATTTTCTCGCCCTTCTGGAGCGCTGCGGAGGCTTCGATGAAGAGAATCTGGTGGCCAACTTGCTTGCTGACGTTATCGAGACGGATCATGGGGGCCTGAAAAAGCGGGAAATCGTTGCGCCGCTCTTAGTCCATGTGGCGCGCGGGTGGAAGCCTGTTTGGGCTAATACCGGGCGCATTAACTTGCCGTGACCCCAAGCTAGTGCCGCTTGAAATATTGCACCTCGCGCTCGTGCTTTTCAGCGGCTGCACGGGATTTGAAGGTGCCGAGATTCCGGCGCTTGCCGGTCTTCGGGTTCAACTTGCGGGAATAGAGCCGGTATTCGCCAGACTGCAGTTTTCGGATCATGGGCAGGCCTCTTCGATACCCCATTTTCCTCCAACCGTGGGATCGGCCCATTGTTCCAGCGCAAGAAAGCGCACCTCGAACCTCGCGCCGCATCACGCCGACCAAGCTGCATGACAGTCGAAGACACAACCGCCGAGATCAAAGAAATCGTTGCCGAAGCCGCGTTGCTGCCGCTCCCGGACGCGGCGTATGCCATATGGCGGCGCCGGTACCGGCTGGATTCGCTAGAGGGACGACCGACGGATGAACAGGTGCGGGCCTTTCGAGCGATGTCCCCGCCGGAACAGGCCGCCAACATGCGTCACGATCGCGATTACGCGCACGAAGGTCCGGCCTTCACCCATTTGAAGTCAGCTCACCCGCGCGCAAGCGACGATGAAATCAAACGAGCTATCATCGCAGCCGTGCGGTTCGAAGACGCCTGCTTCAAATATTTCGTCCAGGACAGCACGGATTACTGGAAGCGCTGCGTGCGCGCGGTTGCGCTGGCGGCAAAGGAAAGTCCGGACTTTCTCGAAAGCACCTATCAACTCGCACGCAACGACGTTGCCTATTACATGAAATAGGCGCGGTCGAGCCTCACTGTCAGAAACACAGATTGGTCACCAGGTTGCCGCGCTTGTCCTTGATCGCATAGGGACAGCGCGCCCGCTCCAGCGCCTTCTTGGCGTCTTCGTCGCCGAGCGCCGCGGCACGCTGGTAATAGGCTTTGGCGGCGTCGGAATCCTTTGGTCCGCCGCGGCCTTCTTGTGCGAACGCGCCCATCCGCTCCAGTGCGCCGGGATGATTTTGCGCCGCCGCCTTTTCAAACAGCGCACGGGCGGCGACATCATCCTTCTCGCCGCCGGTGCCTTCCGCCAGCATCATGCCGAGCTGGTACTGCGCCTCGGCATTGGTCTCGGCCGCCTTCGACAGCAGCGCGCGCGCCCTCGCCGGATCGGACGATGCGCCGGCGCCTCCGCCGAGTGCGGCCAGATTGCTGACGCCACGCGCATTGCCGGCCTCGGCGGCGCGTTCGAACAGTTTTCGCGCCTGCGCCTCGTCGCGTGCGACACCGGCCCCCGTCCCATAGAGCACACCGAGTTCGACCATCGCCGACGTGGACCCCTTGTCGGCGGCCTTGCGCCAGACCGCCATCGCCTCCGGTGTTTGCCGGTTGGCCGCATAGGCGCGTCCGAGCTGGTACATCGCCCGACGCGAACCGATGGCGGCATTTTTACAAAACTTGATGGCGGTGGCGATGTCGGACGCAGCGATGTCAGGCACGCCCTTGACGTCGGCAGGTTTATCCGGGTCGGCAGGATCGGCGGCGACGCGGTCGCACAACACGAGATCGGCCGACTGCGCACGGGCCAGGCCCGGCGTCGCCATGGCGACGACTGCAATGACTGCAAAGCTGAAAGACCGGCTCCTCATGATCAGCAGGTTGCGTCCACGACAGGACAATTTCAAGGCTGCAAATTCAGGGCTCGAGCCCGCTTTCGCGCAGCACTGGCGCGACCTCGGCGGACGCCAGATACCGCAACAGCCGATCCGACCGGGCGGCCTTTTGCGACGCCGCCATGCGTCCGGCGGAAAACACCGCGGGTGTTTGCAGCGCGTGCGGAATTGGTCCGACGACCTCGATGCCGCCGATCTGTTTCAATTCACTGATCTGCTGGACAGCAAGATCGGCCTCCCCGGTCACCAGCCGTTCGGCGGTAAACCCCTGTGGGATGATGACGGCACGGGCATTGATCTCGGATGCAATGCCGAGACCCTCGATCAGTTTCGCAAACAGAATGCCGCTGGCGCCGAGCCGCGAATACGCTACCGAACGCGCCGCCAGCAGCGCGGCGCGGAGCGCAGGCTCGGTTGCGATATCAGGATGAAGCGCGCCCGCCTTCACGGCGAGGCCGACATAGGATCGCGCCAGATCCACGCAACTCGCCGCCACCACACGTCCCTCGCGCACGACTTCGTCGAGACCTTCGCGGGTCAAGATGACGACGTCGGCGGCCTCGCCCGCGCGCAGCCGATCCAGCAGCGCCAATGTCGGGGCGAAATCGGCATGGATATCTGCACCGCCGGCGGCCACGTATTGTCCGGACAGACTCTGAACCGCGCCTTTCAAGGCCAGCGTCGACAGCACGCGCACGATATCGGCCATGGCTGGCTATACCCGGCGCATCAGTTTCAGGACCGCCGTCAGCCGAAGACTGCGCTTGCCGGCGAGCGCAGTCGCATCCAGCAGCGCCCCCTGTTCGTCGCAGGTACCGGAAAAGCCGATGCCAACCTCGTGGCCGCCGAACACGGGGTTCTCGCCCTTGGCCGGCGTGTGTTCCTGATTGAGGATCTGGCCCTTCCAGCGGCCGTTCTCCGAAGTATAGCTGCCGATGTAGTAGAACGAGGCGTCGCCGCCGAGGATGCGGCCTTCATTGAGCAGCATCACGCCGGTCAGACCGCCCTCGACACCGTCGAGCATGCGCAGGTGAATGGAATAGAGACCGTTGATGATCCCTTCTTCCCCGACACCGCCGGCGATCGGGCTTGCCTCGTCCTCGATCGGCGTCATGACCGACTGAAACTTGACGCCTGGCAGTTCCTTCAGCCCGCCCTCGAAGCGGTAGAGCGCGCCGTCCGGCCCACCCCGCGCCAGCAAGGTGGCATCGTCGGTTCCGGCCATCGCACGATAATTCGGGTCCGGGTTGTGGCGGACGGTCTGGACCTCGATGGCAATGCCGTCGCTGGCCTCCTGATAGGAGCCGATATGGGCGAACGCCGAATTGCCGCCCAGCATCCTGCCGTCGCGCACGTACATCACGCTGCGGCCGACCGCCTCGCCAAGCTGAAACCTGACCTTGTAAAAGCCTTCAAACAATAGCCGCGTCCCCGGCAAGCGCGAGCCTTGAATCTCGAGGCCCGTTATCTAGCGCGGTTCATAACGCAGGGGAACGGCTTTGAGCCGGCGGCGCGGAATTCCCCCGGCGTATTTGAATTAATGTCATCAAAAACACCGCTCCCAGAAAACGGTGTCATCAAAACGCAATGATCCGCCAAAGCGGTTTCGCTTTGGCGGATCAGAGTGGCAGCCCGGGCGCCCTCACCCGGGTATGCTGTTTCGCTTAGGCCGCGGCCGACTTCTTGGCCGCCGGAACTTCGGCGATCGTCTTCAGGATCTGCGAAGCGATGGCGTAGGGGTCGCCCTGCGAGTTCGGGCGGCGATCTTCGAGATAGCCCTTGTAGTCGTTCTTGATGAACGAGTGCGGCACGCGGACCGAGGCACCGCGGTCGGCCACGCCATAGCTGAACTTGTTCCACGGAGCGGTCTCGTGCTTGCCGGTCAGACGCTTGTCGTTATCCGGGCCGTAGACGGCGATGTGGTCCATGAGGTTTTTCTCAAAGGCCGCCATCAGCGCCTCGAAGTAGGCCTTGCCGCCGGTCTCGCGCAGGAACGTGGTCGAGAAGTTGGCGTGCATGCCCGAGCCGTTCCAGTCGGTGTCGCCGAGCGGCTTGCAGTGATACTCGATGTCGATGCCGTAGGTTTCGGTCAGCCGCTGCAACAGGTAGCGGGCCATCCACATTTCGTCGGCGGCCTTTTTGGAGCCCTTGCCGAAGATCTGGAATTCCCACTGGCCCTTCGCCACTTCGGCGTTGATGCCTTCGTGATTGATGCCGGCGTGCAAGCACAGCTCGAGATGCTTTTCGACGATCTCACGTGCAACCGGACCGACATTGCTGTAGCCGACGCCGGTGTAATACGGGCCCTGCGGCGCCGGATAACCCGAGGTCGGGAAGCCGAGCGGACGGCCGTCCTTGTACATGAAGTATTCCTGCTCGAAGCCGAACCAGGCGCCTTCGTCGTCAAGAATGGTGGCGCGCCGGTTGGTCACGTGCGGGGTGACGCCGTCAGGCATCATGACTTCGCACATCACCAGAACGCCGTTGGTGCGCGCGCCGTCGGGATAGACCGCAACCGGCTTCAACACGCAGTCCGAACTCCGGCCTTCAGCCTGGTTGGTCGACGAACCGTCAAAACCCCACAGCGGAAGCTGCTCGAGCGTCGGAAAAGAAGCGAATTCCTTGATCTGTGTCTTGCCGCGCAGATTCGGTGTCGGCGTATACCCGTCGAGCCAGATATACTCGAGCTTGTACTTGGTCATTGAGCCTCTCATGAGTTTAGTGCTGTTAAATGCAGGTAACTGAAGCCTTTGAGCTACCCGCAGACGTACCCGGCCACGTCAGGCCGTTTCTTACCAAGCAATTAAGGTGCCAATCGCTGCAGCGCAGCACCCGTCATCCCCAGAAATGTCCAGCCTGTCTCTCGCATTTTTTGATGCGACATAGGAGCGCGGCTGACATGCGCTCCAGGCGGCCAAATTGCAACTTCGGGGCCGCTTAGAGCCCGATTTTCCGGCAGTTCCCAAAGCCGCCCCCTCTGCCGATTAAACCTGCGGCAGCTCTCCAGAACATGATCCACGAAGTTCGATGACGGACGGCAACCTTCGTGTCGGCTCAAGCGTTAGCCATCTGCCCATTGCCTCACACGAAGCAAAACCGGAAATGCCTACGAAATGCACATTCCCTGACTTTTATTGGTCAACTTGCATTCGTGGAGGGCAAGAACGATATCGCGGTTTCGGTAACCACAAGAGAACGAGTTGGGCGCACCATCATGGTTCGTCCGATCTCAAGGAGAGACTGAGATGCTCAATACGAGTGTGAATGAGGGGTCTGCCAAGATCTACCAATTCCCTGCCGGGGGCCGCGCGGCTCTCGGGGGACGTCGCTATGGCGAGACCAAGACTGCCGTTCCCGAGTTTGCCGCCCCGCCGGTCAATCTCGCTGACTGCAGCGGCAGCTGGTACCACGCAGCCGCCATCGAGGAAACCAAGTCCGGGCGCGACCACTAATGCCAGCTAGATGTTGGGTAAGGACGGCCTCAAGAGTTCGGGCGTCGTCATCAAAGTAGAAAAGGGTCGGAACGAAATCGTTTCGGCCCTTTTTCGTGTCAGAACGTCGTCACGACAGCTGGCACGCCGTGACTGGCCGCCTGACGTTCTTGAGCGTGGTTAGACCTGCTTTCGTCATCTTGAGGGTGACACCGCTCCCTGAATAGCGCGATCCCGACAGCGCCAGCCGCTTGGCCAGCGTCACCGCCCTGCCGTCGAGTTGCAGGTGGGCGCGTGAATCGTACTGGAAAAATCCGACGATGAATTGCGTCCCGTCGGCGCAGCGATAGTTCTGAAAACTCGTCTGCGCGAGCGCCTGCGATGGCACGGCTGCACACCAGGCCGCCACCAATGCGCCACCAAAAACCGTGATCTTCCGACAATTCATGTTTCGCCCCCTGAGAACTTCAGTATAGACGAGGCCGGGGCGGACGACATGCCCCTCCCGGCCATTTCTCCACCGTGCAGGATCGCAAAGCCCGATGTCAGAATCCCCTGCCCGCCATCTCAGTCTCGCCGGCGCCAGCAATTTTCGCGATCTCGGCGGCTATCTCGCCCGCGACGGCCGCATCGTGCGCTGGCGGCAGATTTTTCGCTCCAACCATCTCGGCCATCTCACCGATGACGATGTCGCCGTGGTCCGTGGGCTCGGCGTCAAAAGCGCGTTCGATTTCCGCGGGGCCGAGGAACGTCAGGCCGCGCTGTGCAGCATGAATGACGTGTCCGTGCATTCGCTGCCAGTCGAGCCGACGGTGGTTGCCGCGCTGCGCGCGATCGCAGCCGACGGCACGGCGCTTTCGGCGGATCACGCCACGGAGGTCATGCGCGGTTCCTACCGCGGCTATGTGCAGGACAACACGCCGCGCTTTCGCGCGCTGTTTTCGCATCTCGTGGAAGACAGCGCGCCGCTGGTGATCCACTGCACCGCCGGCAAGGACCGCACCGGCTTTGCCTGCGCGCTGATCCTGCATACGCTCGGCGTACCCGATGACGTAATCTCGGAAGATTACCTCTTGACCAACCGCTACTACCGCCGCGATCCCGCCAACGGCAGCGAACTGCCTGACGACGTCAAGAACGTGCTGGGTACGGTGCAGGCCTCGTTTCTGGACGCGGCGTTCGAGGCGATCGAGGCCGACTATGGCGACCTCGAAACCTATCTCCGCGACGGCCTCGGTCTCGGCCGGCCTGAACGCGCCAGCCTCGAGGCGCGTTACCTGCAAGGTTAATTTACCTGCAAGGCCGATCTCAGGCTGGACCGGCGCGTCGTTACGCGGCCGCTTCCATTTCCAGTTCCGCATCGAGATCGGCGATGACCTCCTCGAAGGCCAAAATCGCGGTCTGGATCGCTGCGATCTGCATCAGTTCCCAGTTGCCGACCGGACCGCTGCGGTTTTGCAGCGCGACGATCAAGTCCCGGCGCTGCTCCTTAAGCTGAACAAGTGGTAAACCGTGATCCGGTAGAATTCCCATCGCAAATCCCCCTGCCTGATTAGAGGGCCACTTGTATCGAAAGGGTTCTGCGATCGGCTTACGCAAGTCGCGCAAATTTTATCGATTCCGCCTGATCCCGTAGTCTTACGTAAGCTTTGTCCGCAGCCGTTACCATCAGCTTGATCTGATCGAACAGCGCCTGTGTCACGTATTTGCGTTGCCCAGTCGCTCAAATGCAGTTGCTGCTGGTCATCGGCCGGATCGACCAATTCGCGCATCGCGACGTGCTCAGGGCTGCATCAGCGCGTAGCGACGGAATACATCGACCCCGGCGGCGTCGGACAGTTCGGATATGCGCTTCGTCATCAAATCCGAGAGCGGCTTCTTTTCGGGCGTTACCACGAGCGGTGGTGTATTGCGAATCCATCAGCACGACATCGGTCGGGATCTTGGCCAGGCGATCCAGCGCCTCCGCAATGGCGTTCGAAAACCTTCTCGAAAGCGAAAGCTGGGTCATCGTTGTGAAAGACGGCGTTGGTGCCGACCTGCCAGATCACCAGCGCCGGCGCCTCGTCGAATGACGTCGGATTGAATCGCGCCGACTTCTCGGTCGAGGCTTCCTCGCCGCCGACCCCGCGGTTGATGACGTTGATCATCCGTTTGCCAAACGGGAAGTCGCCCTGAACGCCGTACTCGTTCCTCAACATCAGTTCGAGCCGGGCCGGATAGGGCACGACCGCGAACCTGCCCGATGTCGACGAGGAGCCAAAGGCGACGATCTTGGTGTTTCGCTGCTTCAGGCTTCGCGCCAGATTCGGAAGCGGGCGTGTGAAGCCCACGAAATCCTGCGTAGGATCGCCAGGCTGGGAAGTTTCTGCCATATGCCTGCCCTGTTGTCGGAGCGATCATCGGTCAGACATATTTGGACGCAATTTCACCGAGCAATGCAACTGATTTTCACCCGAAAATTGACCGCCTGCCTGGAGGACTAGCCGTGGACGGAAAAGTCGTTGTGATCACCGGCGCCCTCGGGGCGCTCGGCCGGGTCGTCGCCGACGAGGCGCTCGCACGTGGCGCCCGGATTGCCGGTGTCGATCATGCCCCGACCCAGGTCCCGGCGACGCCCGACCGGCTTGAACTCGGCGGCGTCGATCTCACCGATGCAGCGCAGGCCAAAAAGGCGATCGATGCCGTCGCCAGGCATTTCGGCAAGCTCGACGCATTGATCAACATCGCCGGCGGTTTTGCGTTCGAGGCCGTCGCCGACGGCGATCCCAAAACCTGGCAGCGCATGTACGCGCTCAACGTCACCACCGCGCTGAACGCCTCGCGCGCAGCGATCCCGCATCTCACCGCATCGACCGCCGGGCGGATCATCAATGTCGGCGCGATGGGCGCGTTGCAGGCCGGCGCCGGCATGGGCGCCTACGCCGCCTCCAAGGCCGGCGTGCATCGTCTGACCGAAGCGCTGGCCGCCGAACAGAAAGGCAAGATCACCGTCAACGCGGTGCTGCCGTCGATCATCGACACCGAAGCCAACCGCGCCAGCATGCCGAAGGCCGATTTCACGAAATGGGTGACCGGCAAGGAATTGGCCGACGTGATCCTGTTTCTCGCTGGCGATGCCGCCTCGGCCGTGACCGGCGCGCTGATCCCGGTGAGCGGCAGGGTTTAGGCTAAATCCGGGCTAAACTGATGTGACTGAGTCGCGGCGTCGGCGCCGCCGGAGCTTGTTTTGGAAACCGCGCTTTATCTGCCCGTCAAACGCTTCCTCGAAAAGCTCGGCTTCACCGTCAAGGGCGAGGTCGGCGGCTGCGATCTGGTGGCGCTAAGCGGCGACGATCCGCCGATTGTCGTGATCGGCGAATTGAAGCTGACCTTCAATCTTGAACTCATTCTGCAAGCCGTCGATCGCGCCGCCGCCGCCGACGAGGTCTGGCTGGCAGCGAAATTGTCCGTGCGCGGGAAAGGCCGCGAGAGCGACGCGCGCTACCGCAACCTGTGCCGCCGGCTCGGCTTCGGCATGCTGGCGGTCACCAATACCGGCGACGTCGAGGTGATCGTCAAGCCGCCCGACACCGCCCCTCGCCGCAATCCGAAAAAGCGCTCGCGGCTGGTCGCGGAGCATCGGCGGCGCAAGGGCGATCCGGCGATGGGCGGCTCGACGCGCGCGCCCATCATGACCGCCTATCGCCAGCAGGCGCTGGCCTGCGCGGCGGCGATGTCGGCCGGGCCGCGGCGGGTGAAGGATTTGCGGCCTGAAATTCCGGACGCCGGCAAGATTCTGCTGCACAACGTCTATGGCTGGTTCGATCGCGCCGAGCGCGGCATTTACGTGCTGACCGATGCCGGGCATGCCGCGCTGAAACGCTGGCCGCAGCAGCCGCTGGAGACTGGCGCCGCCGCGCCTTAACGGGGGATCTCATGATCGTGGTTACCGGCAGCGTCACCGCGCGGGCGGACGGTTTTGACGAAGTCCGCAGATTAAGCCTCGAGCACGTTCATCGTTCGCGCGCCGAGCCTGGCTGCATCTCTCACGCGGTGCAGGTCGATTGCGAAAACCCGCTGCGGCTGGTGTTTTTCGAGCAATGGGCCGATCGCGCGGCGCTGCTGGCGCATTTCGCGGTCCCTGCCTCCAGGGATTTCGTCAAATCGCTGCAGTCGCTGGCGGCGGCCGCCACGACCATCGAACTGTATGACGCTACCAGACTGGAGAAGTTGTAGACGCATGGCTGTATTGCCATGTGAAATTCATATTGCAATGCAACATGAGGGCACCTAGGTATCTCCGCAACAGGTGCGAGGCCCCCATGAGCGAAGACTGGAACACAAAATACGGCACAAGGCGCGTGCGGCGCGACCCGCCGACACTGGAGGAGGCTATCTTCGCCGCGGTCGGCATTACCGACGATCAGCAGCAGCAGGCGGAAATCGCCGCCTCCCTGATGGGAATGCCCTACGACGAAGTGCTGGCTGAAGTGAAGAAAACCGGCCGCGCCCTGGCGCGAACGGCCACTCGCGTCATCGCCGGCGAACAAGGCGCGCAGCGCTCCATCGTGGTCGAGCGCAAGATTGTCCGCCGATTCGGCAACGACAAGCGTACCGGCACCTGAAAAGAGCTCAGGCAATTCGCGGCGGATGTGATCCGCGAATCGCCGAATAAAGCGGCTCTCAGGCCGCCCGGCCCCAACCGGTCATATTCACCAACATCTTCCAATAGGCGCGATTGAAGTTCACGACGGCATCGACCGCGGTCGTGACGGTGGATGGCGCGAATTGCGTCTCATCCTGCTGGGTGAGGTCGATCGTGCCGGTGAATTCACCGTGCCGGAAGACCAGATGCGCGCCAAACTTGTTGGCGAGCGCCCGCATCGCGTCGTTCTGCGCGCCGGTGGTGATGCGCAGGCTCTGGTAACCCTTCGCACGGGCTTCCGCGATCAGCTTGCGGAACAGGATGCTGCCGACGCCACGCCGGCGTACCGACGATTCGACGCTGAACGCGATTTCGGGCAACGAATCCGGCGACTGATCCGGCGGATGCAGTTCGGCAGCGCCACGAACCACGCCGTCTTCAAAGAAGGCGATCACGATCGTGCCGTCATTGGCGCACTTTTCGGCGTAACGCTCGATAAAGCTGTCGTCCATGAAGCCATGGAAGCGATCATGCCGGCTGTTGCGGTCGAGCCGCAGCAGGTGGTCGCGCAACAGCGGCAATTCTTCCTGCCGGCTCAGCGTCCGCACGCTGCTGTTGGCAAGCGCGGCGGCGATAACGGTCAAGTACATGGTCTATCTCCTCTGAGAAGCCCTCGAGGAGGCGTCGAATCCCTAGACCGTCTATATTGTGCATCGCAGCATAAATTTCAAGCCCTTGGAATGCCTCATCTAAAGTCAGATTTTTGTTAACCAATTGTTAGGTGGCCGCCACCCGTATCAGAGCACCAATTGGGTCTGCGTCACCACCGCGACCAGCTTGCCGTCCCCGGTTTCCAGCCGCGTCTGCCAGACCTGGGTGCGCCGGCCCCGATGCACCGGCGTGGCAGTCGCGGTCACCGTCGAGCCCTCCTTGGCGCCACCGATGAAATTGGTTTTGCTTTCGAGTGTCGTGGTGCCCTTGGCGTCCTCGGGCAGGTTGATGATGGTCGCGGCAGCCCCGACCGAATCCGCGAACGCCATCACCGCGCCGCCGTGAATCGTATTCCGCAGCGTGCAGAGCTCCGGCCGAACCACCATCTGCGCCACCACGCGATCCTTGTCGGCCGCGACGAAGGTGACCCCCTTCAATTCCGCAAACGGCATCTTCATCGACTGGATTTTCTCAAGCGGCGTCATGAGCCCTCCGGTTTTTATTTAACTGGTCATACGCGGGCTTGACCCGCATATCCATCTTTCAAAGAGATGCTCCAAGATGATGGATTGCCGGGTCAAGCCCGGCAATGACGTGCGTGGTAATAACGTCCATGGCAATGACGTCTGTGGTAATGGCAAGCATGCGCTCATTCCCGCCCCGCCGGATCGTCTGCCTCACGGAAGAAACCGTGGAGACGCTGTACCTGCTCGGCGAACAGGACCGCATCGTCGGCGTCTCCGGCTACGCGGTGCGGCCGCCACGAGTCCGGCGCGAGAAGCCGCGGGTGTCGGCCTTCATCTCCGCAGACATCCCCAAAATTCTCGCACTGCAGCCGGATCTCGTGCTCGCCTTTTCCGACCTGCAGGCCGATATCGCAGCCGACCTCGTCCGCGCTGGCGTCGCGATCCATGTCTTCAACCAGCGCGACGTCGCAGGCATTCTCGCGATGATCCGCACGCTGGGTGCACTGGTCGGTGCAACCGAACGTGCCGATCAACTCGCGACCGGTTTTGAAGCGCGCCTCGCGCGCATCGCATCGACGCCGCGCCTGCAGCCGAAACCAAAAGTCTATTTCGAGGAATGGGATGATCCCCTGATCAGCGGCATCGGCTGGGTGTCCGAATTGATCGAGATCGCCGGCGGCGAAGACGTGCTGCCGAAACTGCGGTTTCAGCAGGCTGCGAAAGACCGGATCATTTCACCCGACGTGGTGCGCGACGCCGCACCCGACGTGATCCTCGCCTCCTGGTGCGGCAAGAAGGTCGTACCTGATCGCATCAAGCAACGTCCGGACTGGGGCAGCATCCCGGCGGTGCGCAACAACCGCATCGTCGAGATCAAGTCGCCGCTGATCCTGCAGCCCGGACCCGCGGCGCTGACCGATGGACTGGATGCGATCGTCGCGGCGTTGTGGCCGGAGTGACGCCCGCGCGTTTCTCCGGCCTTATTTCTGCGACTTACCCGCGTCCTTGACGTCCTTGAAGGTTTCGAACTCGACATTGTAGAGCTCGCCGTTCACCTTCTCGACCTTGCGGATGTAGATGTTCTGCACGATGTCGCGGGTTTCCGGGTCGATCGAAATCGGTCCGCGCGGACTTTCCCAGGCCATCCCCTTCATGACAGCGATCAGTGAATCGCCGTCCGCCTTGCCGCCGGTCTTCCTGAGCGCCTCGTAGACGAGATGGATGCCGTCATAGCCGCCCACCGCGACAAAGCCCGGACGCGAGTTGAAGCGCTTTTGATAGGCGGTCACGAACTGCTTGTTGGCCGGCGACGGATGCGCGGCCGAGTACATGTGCGCGGTGACCGCGCCGAGCGCGGCATCGCCCATGTCGTTGAGCAGCTCGTCATCCATCACGTCGCCGGGACCGATGATCCGGATGCCGCTCTTGTCGAGGCCGCGCTCGGAAAACTGCTTCATGAAATTGCCGCCCTGACCGCCCGGCACGAACACAAACATCGCGTCCGGCTTCGCATCCTTCATGCGCTGCAGGAACGGCGCGAAATCGGGATTGGCCAGGGGGACCTTGACCTCCTCGACGATCTCGCCGCCGGCCGCCGTGAAGCGCGCCTTGAAGAACTGCAGCGCGTCGTTGCCCGGAGCGTAGTCGGACGTCAGCGTGGCAACCTTCCGGATGCCGTTCTTCGGCGCCCAGTCGCCGATAATGACGGCGGACTGCGCCAGCGTGAAACTGGTGCGGACGATATAGGGCGACCGCTCGGTCACGACGGACGCGCCGGCCAGCATCACGATTTCCGGAATTTTGGCCTGCGTCGCCAACGGCGCAGCCGCGAGCGCAGTCGGCGTAATGCCGAAACCCGCAATGATCTGGACTTTTTCGTTGACGATCAGCTCCTGGGCGATGCGCTTGGTATTGTCGGGGATGGCGCCATCGTCCTTGACGATCACCTCGATCTTCTTGCCGGCAACGGTGTCGCCGTGCTGCTGCATGTAGAGCTTGACCGCGTTATCCAGCTGCTTGCCGGTCGAGGCCTGCCCGCCTGTCAACGGCACGATCAGCCCGATCTTGACGGTCTCCTGCCCGATCGCCGCGGAATGCGCCGATGCAAACCCGACCGCGGCGAGCAGCCAAACCAGGATTTGTTTTCGCATGGCGCGTCCTCCGGCAGAATTGACGGGGTGTTACTCGGCGGCAAATGAAATGATGGACCGGTCGTATTCGCCCGCGCCCATTCGCCCTTCGGCAAAAATCTCGTGCTCGGCGATCCAGTCGAACGACTGCTCGAACACCTCCTTCGAATAGGTTTCGAACACGATCCGCTCACCCGGTCCCCAGCTGCGCGTGTCCATGACGGCGTGGAACTGCTCGGGAAATTCGTTCTTGTAGTAATGCGTGTAGAGCTCGGGCCGCAGGTCGATATCGCGCTGCGCCCGCCGCAGGGCGCGGAAGTAACGCCGGACGTCCTCGGGCTCGACCTCGCCCTTGATCATCGCCGCGATCATGAAGGTGGTGTCGATCACCTTGCGGAAGCCCAATTGCTCGGCGAGGTAATACGGCCCGTTGAACAGCGCCGCCGCCGGGCTCTTGCCCTCGATCAACTGCGACATTCGATGGAACAGCATGCCGTCTTCGAACGTCAGGTTGATATCGCTCGCCGGCATGAACTGTTCGAGCGCCTGGATCGTCGAGTAGTGGCTGCCGGACTGGAAGCCGACCGAGATCGGAACGCCGGCGAGGTCGCGCGGGGTGCGTATCGGGGAATCCGCCGCCACGAAAATCCCTGAGGGCGCGACCGAATAGACATCGGCATACAGCTTGGCATGGCCGTTGGAGGCCGCCACGTTCACGGTCCAGTGGCAGGCGCAACTGACATTGGCCTCGCGGCCCTTCTCGATACTCTGGAAGGCGCCCTGATTGGCCTTGTTGTGATGCTGCCCCGCCGTCGAGCGGATCAGCTCGCGAAATTCATAATCGAGGCCTTCGGCACGGAAATAGCCTTTCTCTTCGGCGACCCATTCCTGCAGGCGAAAGTGCGACTCGATGATGAATTTGCCCATGGCTGATCTCCCTGAAGCGCATCATTTGAAGTTTCTGATTGACAGCAGGCTAGCTGAAGAGCGTCATTCCCGCCATGTCCGTGCGGGAATAGATGATATGGCCGATATTGCATCATCGGAACTGAACCTGAAGGAGCTTCGGATTCTCAACGCCCTGCTGCACGAGCGCAGCATCACGCGCACGGCCGAGCTGCTGACGACGACGCAACCCGCCATCAGCAAGGTGCTGCGGCATCTTCGCGCGCAATTTGCCGATCCGCTGTTCGTCCGTAACGGCCACGCGATGCAGCCGACCGCCAAGGCGCTGGAGATATCAGATCAGTTGCGCACCCTGCTCGGCGCGGCCGACAGCCTGCGCGCATCCGTAACGGCCTTCGACCCCGCCCAGTCCGACCGCACGTTCAGCCTGCTGTTGACCGACGTCGGAATGATCCGCTTCCTGCCTCCGCTGATCGCCCATGTCGCCGCGATCGCACCGCGGATCAACATCCGGGCGATGCCACTGGATTCGCGTCAGTTCGAGCTCAAGCTGGAAGCCGGCGAAGCCGATCTGGCGCTCGGCGCGTTTCCAAAAGCTCCGCGCCATTTGCGTCGCCAGCGATTATACTACGACGGCTTTGTCACGGTGGTTCGGAAGGGACATCCCAGGATCTCGGCGGCACGCTCGCGCGCCGGCTTTCTCGCGCAGCGCCACATCCTGGTGACCGCGTCGGAGACCGGTCACGCCGCGCACGGCACGGCGCAGCGCGTGCTCACCGCGCAGATATCGCCGTCGAATATCATGCTACGGGTTCCGAGTTTCATTGCCGGCGCCATTGTTGCTGCCGAAACCGATGGTCTCGCCACCTTGCCGGCCAATCTGGCGAAGCGGCTCGCCGACCCGCTTGGGCTGGTCGCGTTCGAAACGCCGATCACCCTGCCCCGCATCGAAATCACGCAATACTGGCACGAGCGCTATCATCGCGACGCCGCGCACCGCTGGTTCAGGTCGGTAACGTCGGAGCTTTTCGGAACGGCGGCCACCGCGCGCGGACGGAACGTGACATCCAACTGATGCCGGCGTGTAGCGGTGAAACCGGCTGAGGCGGGGAGTCCCTCGCTATCCCTGCACGCGCAAGCCCGCCCCCTGCACGTTCACAGTTCCAACCAAAGCTGCGCCAACTTGTGATAGTGGCCCAGAAACCCCGCGACGGACGGGTGGTCGGGATTTGTTGCCACCAGTGAATTGATAATTTTGCCCAGCTCGTAGAGCATCGACCGCTGCGCGTCATCGCGGATCATGCTCTGTATCCAGAAGAAAGAGGACGTACGGATCCCCCGCGTGACCGGCGTCACCTCGTGCAGGCTCGTTGCGGTGTAGAGGATGGCATGTCCCGCCGGGAGTTTAATGGCCTGGTGGCCAAACGTGTCCAGCACACGCAACTCGCCCCCGTCGTATTCCTCGGGTTCAGAGAAGAACACAGTCATCGAGAGGTCCGCGCGGAGGCGTACCCCGCCGGAGCCGGGGATGTCCATCATGGCGTTATCAATATGCGCCCCGTAGTGCTCCCCGCCTTCGTACCGGTTGAACTTCGGCGGAAGTATCTTCAGCGGCTGCGCGGCATTCATGAAGGTCGCGTTGCTTTGCAGCGCCTTCAGAATCATCTGCCCGATTTCCTGTCCAACACGGTGGCTCTGGTCGATCTGCCGGTTCCGCTTCACTTTCTTCGCGAGATACCCAGCCGTAGCCGCACCGTCGCTCCAGTTCGCCGCGTCGAGCTTTTGCCGCGCGTACGTAACCTGCTGCGACGTAAGAAGGTTAGGAATTGCAATGAGCATGGTAAAACGAAACCCTAAATTGGAGATTGCCGAAACGCGGAATTCGGGAGAGCAAAGCTTAGCCGTTCCGGAGTTGTGGCGTCAACGCAGGGAAAGCAATAACCCCATGGCGGCCAGGACGCGACGCCGGTTCGACTGCTGATGGTGGCCGACGAAGCGATCGAATAATACACGATGTCGGCTTGTGCCACTTGGCGGAGATTCCGAACGCCGATTGTTATCTGCTTTCGGGGGTAGAGCCGACATGCGGTCCGGACGCATACTGCCGAATTTATGAGTTCCCCAGGATCGCTTCGACCCCGCACCATTCCGCGATGAACAGCGCGGTGGCCTTGGTCGATTTGCGCAGCGACTCCAGATCGACATATTCGTTGAAGCCGTGCATCGCCTCGCCGCTGGCGCCAAAACAAAGGCTCGGGATGTTGTAGTTCAGCCCGTAAAACCGCGTGTCGGTCAGCGCAGTGAAGGCCTGCTCCGGCACCGCGCCGCCGCCATAGACCGCCGCGAACGCCTTGGCGAAGGCGGCTTCGGGTGCAGCCGAATCCTTCAGCTCGTAGCCCTCCGACAGGAAGCCGGACCATTCCACCTGCGGCGGATTGTTGGAGAGGAAGCGATGGTCGCGCGCCGCGGATGATACGCACGCCATGATTTCGTTCTGTGCCTCAGTGACCGACCAGCCCGGCAGAATCGCAATGCGGCAATCGACGTCGCACCAGGCCGGCACGCTGGAGGCCCAGTCGCCGCCCTTGATGATTCCGGGATTGAAATTGATGGGATGGTCGACCACGCCAAAATGATGATCCTTTTTAGCGCGCTCGTTCCATTCGGCTTCCAGCTTCTGCAGCGAATGGATCAGATGATAGGCGGCCATGATCGCATTGGCGCCAGAGCCGGCCTCATACACATGGACGGGAAAACCGCGCACCTTCAGGCGAAACCAGATCACGCCGACCTGCGAGCGGATCATCTTGCCGAAGGTCGGCTCGGGAATGAAACAGGCATCGGCGCGGTAGCCGCGCTGCAGGGTCGAGAGCGCGCCGACGCCGGTGCTCTCCTCCTCGATCACGGATTGAAAATGAATCCGCGCCGTCGGGCGCAGGCCAGCGGCCTTGATCGCATCCAGCGCGTAGAGCGCGCCGATGGTTCCGGATTTCATGTCGCAGGCGCCGCGCCCGTACATCTTGCCGTCCTTGATCACAGGCGAGAACGGCGGCGTCTCCCACATGTCGAGCGGGCCGACCGGAACCACGTCGCAGTGTCCCTGCAGGATCAGCGATTTGCCGGCATTGTTGGGCGGGCGGTAGGTGCCAACCACGGTGCGGGCTCTTGAAAAATCATGCTCGATCGGGCCGAAGCCGCGCAGGTCCTTTAAATCCTCGACGTCGATATGCCAGTCATCGACCTCGTAGCCGCGTTGGCGCAAGAGATCGCCGATCATGTCCTGGCACGGCCCCTCGGCGCCGCGGGTCGAGGGGATCGCGACAAAGTCCCTTGTCGTCGCAAGCTGCGCGTCGAAGCCGGCGTCGATAGCGTCGAGAATTTTTTGTTTTTCGTTGGCGTTCATTGCGTTCGTGTTCCCTGCTCGGTCATGCCTTTGATCCGATCAAAGCACAATCCAGCGGGAACTCCAGCGCTTTGGATCGCTTTCAGAATCGGCACGCCGGCCATAGAGTCGCGGCCGACCAGTCCCACCTTGACGGAGACACCGGATGCCCGGCAATCGCAACGTCCTGTATCTCATCATCGGCGCGCTGATCGTCGCGGTCGGGGTACTCGGCTATAATCTCTACCAGACCAAGAAGCAGCCCGAGGGCCTGCAGATCAATGTCGGCCCCAACGGGCTGAAAATTGAGAGCAAGTGAGGGAGGCTGGTTTGACGATGAGGAAGGTTGCGACGATCGGCGTCATGCCCGCGAGCCTGCTGCTGCTGATGGCATCCGTGGCGGTAGCGCAACAGCAACAGGTCTCGCGCGAGCAGGAAATCGTCGACTTGCGGCTGGGCCAGCGCATCCTCGTCGACGACGGGTCATGCCCGGCCGGGCAGATCAAGGAAGTCTCGGGCGCGCGGATGACGGCAACCGGCGTCACGCGCACCAGCAAATGCATTCCACGGCTGGGGCCCAAGAAAAGGTAAACCGGCGCCGGCAGCGAACGCCTAGAACATGCCGTTGGCGTTGGCCGGCTTCTCGGGAATCTCCTGCACGACGTCCCAGTGCTCGACGATCTTGTCGTTCTCAAGCTTGAAAATGTCGACGATGGCGCGACCGCGGGTGCCTTTCTCGCGCACGCTGTGGACGTGAAGGATCACGAAATCGCCATCGGCGAACGCGCGCTTGATCTCGCTGTGGGAGTCCGGAAATTTTTCGCGCAGGAAGCCGAGGAACGCCTTGAAGCCTTCGATCCCGTCCGGCGCCGTCGGATTGTGCTGGACATAGCGCGGCCCGAAGAATTTCGCCGCGGCATCGAAATCCTTCCGGTTGAGGCCGGCCTCGTAGAATTCCAGCACGGTCTTCTTGTTGGCCTCCTGCGTCGCGGCATCCGCGGCAAATGCCGGAGATCCGCCGAGCGCGAACAGGCCGGCGAGGCCGATTATGATGGATCGCATGACAGCTCCTCCGGATGACGGGACCGGCGGCACGCTACCAGCTTCCGTATCGGCCGACGATCCCCCGCCACAGCGCGTCGCGCTCACCGGCAAAGGATTCCTTGCCGACGCTGGCGTTCTTTGCAGCGGCCGTGATCACCATGACGAGCTTGAGTTCGGGGTCGACGAAGATCGATTGGCCGTAGACGCCGAGCAGCGCGAACCTGCGCTTCTCGCCGGGAAACAGCCAGAACTGATAGCCGTAGCCGAAATACGGCGTCGCCTCACGCGGCGCGAACGCGTCGGGCTGGCGGTGCCAGTCGGTCGCGTCGAGCAGATAATCCTTCGGCACGAGCTGCTTGCCGCGGGCGGCGCCATCGTTGGCCAGCAGGATTCCGAGCCGGCCAAAATCACGCAGGATGGCATTGAAACTTCCCGATCCGGTCTCGGTACCGTCCCGGGTCGTGACCCAGGTCGCGTCGGCTTCGGCGCCGATCGGCTGCCACAGTCGCGGCGTCAGGTAGTCGCTCAGCGTGGTGCCGGTCACCGCGCGCAGTACCAGCGTCAGGGCCACGGTCTGGTTGGACGCGTAGTGAAACAGCCTGCCCTGCTCTACCTCGCGCTTGTTGAATGCCCGCAGAGCCGTAATGGAATCCCGTGTCACACGGATTTTGTTGAACCTGGCGTTATCGTCATTGCCGTCATAGACCTCCTTGAACGGCACGCCGGAGGACATGCGCAGCATGTTGCGGATCGAGGTCTCGCCATAGGGATTGCCGGCAAGATCAGGAACATATTTGGCGACGCTATCGTCGAGCGAGCCGATCTTCTTCTCGGTCAGCGCCATGCCGATCGCGAGGCTGACGATGGACTTCGCCATCGATTGCGACACGAAGCGGTTTTCCGCGGTGCGGTCATATTGATAGCGCTCGGCGAGCACTTCGCCGTCCTTGATCAGCAGGAAGCCGGTCACGCGCTGATGCGCCAGAAAATCGTCGAGCGACCAAGTCTGCTTCTCGAATCGATACTCGATCTTCGGCGGGTTTGAAGCCGCGGGAAGCGGCAGCGGCGCGTCCGACTTCTTCAGGGTGTTGTGCGGCAGAAAACTGTCGAGGTGGCTGAATGATCCGACCCGCACGCCCTCGTCGTAAAACCAGTTGGCCGGCCTGCCGACCGGATAGCCGGCCGCCTTTCCCAGCAATTGCTCGTCAGGCGCGGCAAGGACGGGAAACGCCAGCGCGACAAGCGCCGCGCTCAAGAGCAGGATTCGCCGCGACTGCATGGGATGGCTCGCGCAAAGGAATCGTCGACCTGCCATTGCCTTACAATGGTGCCTGCAGCCGTGTCGAGCCGGCGGCGGCTTCGATACGCATCAACTCTTTGGCGATGAGGATTGCTCGCGCGAATTACGGCTTCGAGGGCTCGGGCTCGAACATGCACTGCAGCGTCGGCTTGGCGATCTTGGTGAAGGTCGGGCCGATCTCGGATTGCTTCGACGGCGGCACCCAATCGGTCTCGATGGTCGGCACGCCGGTCTCGCTGATGCCGCGCAGCAGGGCTTCGCGCAGGTCGGCATCTTCGACGGTGGCGGCGGCGTAGTCGTGCAGACAGCCGCAAACCGCTTCGGGGTGCGCCCAGCGCCCGACCATATGGGGCGCGCACAGCCGCACGAACTCGCCGCGCGGATCAGGAACCCGGAACAGCGAGCGGAGGGGAAGCGGCTGAAGCTGGGCCTGAACCTGACCTTTGACTTGCGCTTGCGCCGAACCGGCCAGAACGAGAGAGGCCAGGATCGCGGCGGAACAGATGCGTACAAACATGCAGAGCCTTTATCGGCAAGTTTTCTTGGGAGCTGTTCGCTACGCTTACTTGGCGGCGACCACGATCAACTGCGGCGCCGAGGTCGTTACCGGTGAACCGTTGTAGGAGAAGGTCCCGATGCCCGGCAAGCCGTTGTCCGAAGAGCCCGCCATCGAGGGACCAGCCAGGATGAAGGCGCAGGCAAGGATGAAGCTGATGGTCCGCATCTGTCTGTCTCCGGTTTCGGTGCCGGCGTCCCCGCCGTTTCGTTGGCCATCTGATAGACGGTGGGCTGTTTCCGGATATCTGCGCCAAAAGCCGAAAATGGTTTCGTGGCAACGGAGATTTGTTTCGTCGGCCCGGCCGGACGAAACATGAAGACAAATAAATCAATGATTTCAGTGAAATGACGCACAAAACCGACAGGAGAAACCCACCGGAAAACCTGGGGGCCGTCGGACGCGTCCGGTTGTTTACTGGCTGATCGCCGCCATCAAATCAGGCGCCGGCGTCACCACGGGCGATCCGCAATAGGTGAACGTCCCGACACCCGGCAGGTCGCGATCGGCACTGCCGGCCAGCGAAGGGTCCGGTCAGGACGAAAACCAGGGCAATCACGTAGCTGAGGGCTCGCATCCGGTATCTCCACACACCATCTGGAGATGAGACGCCCGCCGGGCCCGGCGGGTTCGAGGTGACGGGGCGAGTTCTTAAGGTTTCTCTGCAAAGAAACCGCTCGCCAACCGAGGCCGGCGATGTGAACCGAAACGTCGGCCCGGACCACCTCAGTCGAACAGTGTCGTCGACAGTCGAGCAATGTGCAACTTTCCGCGTCAATGCGCGTTGTAATCTCGTCTCAACAAAGGATCGCCGTCGTGGGCAATGGCAACATCAATGTTGGCAATGAAACCCCGACCCGTAAATCCGGCCAGCCGAAGGTTGAAAATTTGTCAGGGCGTAACGGCTCTCTCGAATTGCGGATCGACAGTTCCCAGGAGCAAAATTCGCCGAAGACCGACCGCCCTTGTGGCGCCATGTCGCAACAAGGCGACGAATTCCGCGGCAATATTTCGTCGCCGCAGAAATTCGTGCATCTGGTCGGCTGCCACGAGCCCAAGGTCAGCAAGGGCTCCGAGAGCGTCCCATATCCCAATCGGGCCAAGCGGTAAGCCCCGGGGCTTACCAAGCGGAAAGCCCCGGCGCTTCTCCAGGAACCCGAACCTCTACTGGACGAACTCGCCACATTTCTGGACCGCGGCATCGGCTGCCCCCCACGGCATGATCGGTACCGAGGAGGTTGAGTTTTTGGGTGAACCGTCGATCAGCTTATCCGAATAGACCATGTAAACCAGCACGTTGCGCTTGGCATCGCAGCCGCGAACGATCTGCATCTTCTTGAAGAACAGCGAGCGGCGCTGGCGGAACATGTCGTCGCCCTGGGACATCTTGTCCTTGAAGCGGATCGGCCCGATCTGGCGGCAGGCCAGCGAAACATCCGAGACCTCCTCGGCGAGGCCGAGCCAGCCCTTGAAGCCACCCTTCTCCGGTACCGTGAAATGACAGGCGACGCCCTCAACCTCGGGGTCGTCGACGCCATAGGTCGCCAGCTTGTCGTTGGGGCTCATAAGCTTGAACACGGTCGAGCGGCGAAAGATCAGATCCGGCTCATCGGCGGCTGAAACGGGACCTGCCTGCCAAAACGTCAGAGCTAGCACCGCCAAGGCCAAAATTGCCCACTTCCTGTCACACTTTACGATGGCCTTGGATGTCATTGAAAACTCCGCTGAACAACTCGCTGCTATGTAGTGCCGGATGGCCGCACGGGAAGACCGCCGGAACTTTTGGCATCACGGGCTCGTTTAACGAAATGTGAGGCTTTTTTGCTACGCTTGGGGCAAAAGCACCATGATTAGAAGGCTTACGCTGGTGAACGCTTTTCGCGTCTGCGACAACAAATGAATATTGGACCACTGGATTCGTAGTTCTGGAATTCGAGGATAATGCGCGTGAGCGAGTATCGGATTTTGCGTACGGGTGGCGTCGGCGTTGATGTTTCGGACCAGCAGTCCAAACGCGTCGGATTTTGGCAAATTGCAATGCTGACGGCGGCAGCCACGATTGGCGCCGCTTCGCAGGCAGATGCTGCGCTGTTGTACTATCAGGATTCCGATTCCGGCTATTACCGTCCCTCGCCGTCGGCGCAACCGAAACGTCAGCGCAATGGGCGAAAGCATTCGGCCGGCAAGAAGGAAGCCAAGGAAAAGGAAACCGGCGCCAAGCCGCAGGGACCGCTGATCATCGCGATCTCGATCGACAGGCAGAAGGTGCGCGTCTACGACTCCAACGGGCTGTTCGCGGAAAGTCCGGTGTCCACGGGCATGAAGGGTCACTCGACCCCGATGGGCGTGTTCAGCATCATCCAGAAGCACAAATTCCACCACTCCAACATCTATAGCGGCGCGCCGATGCCCTATATGCAGCGCATCACCTGGTCGGGTGTCGCAATGCATGCCGGCGTATTGCCCGGCTATCCGGCGTCACACGGCTGCATCCGCATGCCGATGGCGTTTGCGATGAAGATGTGGAACTGGACCCGGATGGGCGCGCGCGTGGTGGTGACACCAGGCGAGATGACGCCTGCGAATTTCTCGCATCCCCTGCTGGTGGCGCAGAAGATCGTGCCGCAGCCCGTGATCGCCGACGAACCGAAAGCCGATGCGCCGGCAGTTAAGGGCGACAAGGGCGCGGACGCAGGCTCTGCGATCAAGTCCGAAAATTCCAGGTCCGGGATTTTGGCGGCGAGCCTCGAACTCCGATCGACGGTCGGCCACGCCTTGCCGCCTCGCGAGCAAACCCGCACGGCCGACGCCAGCGGCGCGATGCCGGCGACAAACACCGTCACGATGTCCGACGCGACGCCATCCGCGAGCAGCCTGCCGCCTTCGAGCGAAACTGTGAGCGTGGAAGCGAAACCGGAAGCGGCGAAATCCGAAATTTCAAAACCGGAAGCTGAAGTAACTCCGGCCGAGAAAGCCGATACCGCTTCGTCCGAGACCAAGCCGGCGGAAGCCGCCGCGGCTGACGTCAAATCCGCTGAGACCACCGCCGTCGAGAAGAAGGTCGATGAGGCGCAGGCTCCCGCGCCAGCCGCCGGCGACGCGGCCATGAGCGATGTGACGGCGAGCACGAAGGTCGAAGATAAGCCCGCTGAAGCCAAGGTCGAGGCCAAAACTGAAGTGACGCCTGAAGCCAGGACCGACGAGGTGAAGACCGAGGCCGCCAAGGTTGAGCCGGTCAAGGCCGAAGCGCCCAAGGCCGAGGTGACCAAGGCCGACGAGACCAAAGCTCCTGAAGTCAAGGCTGTCGAAAAGCCGGCCGAGCCCGCCAAGGCGGTCGCCGATGCTCCGGCCGCGGTCGACGTGAAGAAAGACACCGCGCGCCTGCCCGGCGTCGCCGCGAAAGCCGAGCCCAAGCGCACCGGCCAGATCGCGGTGTTCGTGAGCCGCAAGGATTCCAAGCTTTACGTGCGGCAGAACTTTGCGCCGCTGTTTGATGTCCCCGTGACGATCGCACCGAGCGACCGGCCGCTCGGCACCCATGTATTCACCGCGGAAGCCGACAAGACCGATCCCAACCTGTTGCGCTGGTCGGTGGTCACGATGCCGGTGACCGCGCGCAACGCGGCCCGCAACGGCGATGACGATCGTGCGGCACGCCGCCGCAAGGGCGCAGCCCCCGCCGAGGTCAAGGCGCTGCCGACGCCGGACAGCCCGGCCGAGGCGCTGGACCGCATCACCGTCCCGCAGGATGCGATGGCGCGCATCGCCGAGGCGCTGACCACCGGTAGCTCGATCATCGTGTCCGACCAGGGCATTAATCAGGGCGAGACAGGCGAAGGCACCGACTTCATTGTGTCGCTGCGTTAGCGCATGATCCGGAAAAGTGGATTCCGGTTTTCCGACCAGATCATGCACCACACAAAGAGCCCCATAACGGGTTGTTGAGCGGCGCGAGCTAGCGCTTTGCACTATGTTCCGGCTGTCGAACCGCAGCCGGGGCTTTCCATGATCAATCGCAGAACGATGATGACGGCGGCGCTTGCCGCATTCGCTGGCGCGGCCTCGGGCGAACGGGCGCGGGCTCAGGCCGGCATGAGCCGTATCACCGCCTACGCGTTTTCATTTCCCGGACTGGCCGGCGGCGACATCCGGCTCGCCGACTACGCCGGCAAGCCGATGCTGATCGTCAACACCGCCTCGCTGTGTGGCTTCACGCCGCAATATGCCGGCTTGCAGCAATTGTGGACCGAGTTCCACGATCGCGGCCTGATGATGGTTGGGGTGCCCTCCAACGATTTCGGCGGCCAGGAACCGGGCGGCGCTGCCGAAATCGCCGAGACCGCGCAGCACCAATATGGCGTCACCTTTCCGATCGCAGCCAAGGCCGTCGTGAAAGGCCCGAACGCGCATCCGTTCTACAAATGGGCGGCGGAGGCGCGGCCGAAGGAGGTGCCGCGCTGGAACTTCCACAAGTATCTGATCGGCCGTGACGGCTATGTCGCCGAGGTGTTCCCGGAATCCGTCGAACCCGGCGATACCCGCGTGAAAACCGCGATCGCGCGGGCACTGAGCCAAGGCGTCACCGAGCGCAGCGGCTAGCTTGAGGAACCGCGTCAAAACAACGGGCCAGAGCCCGGTTCTGATTAAGTCAGAACCCGGCTCTGGCTTTTTGTTTGACGCGTTTTCTTCACGCGAACCGGTACCCACTTCGCTCGAAAACGCTTTAATCCCCTGAATTAACCGGATAAGCGAGAAATCGACTTGTCGTGATGACAGCCGTTGCCTTGGCGGGGCCGCCCCAACTAGGGTACGATACGTTGGGGCTGGAAGCGGCCCGGTCCACGGCAAAATGCCGGTACCGGAGCGGGATCCGAATTTTAGGGAAAACAAGATGCGTATCGCGGCAGGGTTGATCTTTGCAGGCACGGTTTCGCTGCTGGCGTTGGGCTCGGCATGGGCACAAACACCTGCAGCCAAAGGCGCCGCCTCGCCTCCGGCGGCGGCTCCGCAAGCCGCAGCCCCCGCTCCTGCCGCGGCAGCAGCGCCAGCCGCGGCACAGCCGCCGCAGCCCGCTCGCGCCGCCTGCAACACGCCGGGCGCGCTCGGCGTTGGGCGTACCGTCGAGATCGACACGTCAGGCGGGCCCGGATTCGGCTTCGAGCATTTCAAGCAGCTCGATTTCCTCCGCGACAAGGAAGTCGTGCTGACCTTCGACGACGGCCCGTGGCCGCTGAATACGCCCGCCGTGCTGAAGGCGCTGGCCGACGAATGCACCACCGGCATCTTCTTCTCGATCGGCAAGCACGCCACCTACTACCCTGAAATCATCAAGCAGGTTTACGCAGCCGGCCACACCGTGGGCACCCACACCTGGTCGCATGCGACGCTGACCAACAAGAAGCTGACCGAAGACCAGCGCAAGGAAGAAATCGAGAAGGGTTTTAGCGCCGTGAAATGGGCGCTCGGCGGTGTCTCGCCGTCGCCATTCTTCCGCTTCCCGGCGCTGCAGCATCCGCCGGAAATGGTCACCTATCTCGGCGAACGCAACATCGCGATGTTCTCCTGCGACCTCGACTCGTTCGACTTCAAGGCGCGCAACGCCCAAGCCGTCATCGACGTGACGATGAAGAAGCTCGACAAGCTCGGCAAGGGCATCATCCTGATGCACGACTTCCACAAGCACACCGCCGAAGCCCTGCCCGACCTGCTCAAGAAGCTGAAGGCCGGCGGCTACAAGGTCGTGGCGATGAAGGCCAAGGCCCCGATCCAGACCCTGGCCAAGTACGACGAAGACGTCATCAAGGACCTGAAGCTGCCGACCGTGAGCTCGCGGCCGGTTTCCAGCGTCGTGCAGACGATTTCGGAATAATCGGCGGCGACCCCGGCCGTGCCGGCACTGCGCATCGAAGGCTATGTCATCGTGTCCGGCGACGGCATGCTGGCGAACGCCGATCGCGTGATGCCTGATGGTCTGAAGTTCGAAGGCGACAAGAAATTCTTCACCGACGCCCTCGACCATGCCGATCTGATCGTGCACGGGCGCAATTCGTTCGAGGACCAGCCGAACTCGCCGAAGCGCAAGCGCGTGGTGTTGACCCGCGGCGTCGCTGCGATCGCGCCCGATCCATCCAATCCGAAATCGACGTTGTGGAATCCCGCCGGCGCCTCGTTCGAGGCCGCCTGCGAACGGGCCGGCGTGCGCTCGGGCACGGTCGCGATCATCGGCGGGCCCTACGTGTTCGGCATGTTCATGGACCGCTACGATACGTTCTGGCTCTCGCTGGCGCCGCACGTGCGCCTGCCGGATGGAGAGCCCTGCTTCCCGGGCGTTCCGGAGCGCTCACCGCAGCAGATCCTCAGCCACCACGGGCTGCGCGCCGGCGAGCCGCGGGTGCTGGATGCCGCCGACGACGTCAGCGTGACGCCGTGGCGGCGCGGCGCCTAGATTCAATCAGAACCGATCAGGCTCCAGAGGTGGTTCGGGCCTAGACGTCCCCGTAGGCGGGCTCCGAGTCCCGCGGCCCGCGGCCGTAGCCGGCGATCATGAACAGGGCGCCGATGATCGACAGGTTTTTCAGGGCGTCGATTACCATCTTGCCGTCGGTTGCTGCCTGGTTCCAGAAATCGTGAAAGTAGAAGGTCGCAGCCAACACGAAGAAGATCATCAGGATCGCGAAAAAACGCGCCAGGATGTTCACCGCAATCATCAGGCCGGCGAGAATCTCGAAGCCTCCGACCGCGTAGGCCAATATTCGCGGCATCGGCATGCTCGCCATGGTTTCGAGCTGCGATGTATAGGGCGCGAGCAGGGCTGGAATGGTCACTTTGGCGTTGATGAAATCCGCCGCCTGCTGGATGTCAAAAAGCTTGGTCGCTCCCGAGTAGATGAAGAGGACAGCGAACAAAACTCGCCCGAAGGTGAAGAGCGCTGGCATGGGTCGGCCTCACTGAATGGCAATGTAAAAACGGCAGGCGGGTGAAACGATTATGGGCGTTTCGCCTCCGCTTTTCAAACGAACAAAATCGAAACCGCCCGCGCAGGAACCCGCGCGGACCAGGACCCGGTCCTGATTGCATCAGAACCGGGGTCTAACTTTGTCTTCGACGCGGTTTCTTTACGCGAACCGGTGCCCAGCCCGGATAGAAACTATCCAAACAAGGTCGGCTGCGCGCGGGTGGCGCGCTCCTGGGCTTCGACGGCGGCCACCGCCGTCATGTTCAGAATGCCGCGCGCCGTGACCGACGGGGTGAGAATGTGCGCCGGACGCGCCGGCCCGATCAGGATCGGCCCGACCGGAAGCGCATCCGCCAGCGTCTTGATCATCTGGTAGGCGACGTTGGCGGTATCGAGGTTCGGCATGATCAGGATGTTGGCTTCGCCTTCCAGCTTGGAATGCGGCAGCACCAGTTTTCGCGCGGTCTTCGACAGGGCCGTATCGCCCTGCATCTCGCCGTCGGCCTCGATCTCGGGGTGCTTTTCCTTCAGGAGCGCGGTGGCCTGGCGCATCTTGCGCGAGGACTCGGTGTCGTAACTGCCGAAGTCGGAATGTGACACGAAGGCGACGCGGGGCTTCATGTTGAAGCGCTGGACGTGGATCGCGGCCAGCGACGCCACTTCCGCGAGCTCCTCGGCGCTCGGATTCGGCCGTACCTGCGTATCGGCGATGAAATAGGAGCCCTTGCTGGTGATCATCATCGCCAGTGCTGCGAAATCGCTGACGCCGGGCAGGAAGCCGACGATTTCCCGGACATGGCGCAGATGGCTCATGTAGCGGCCTTCGACGCCGCAGATCATGGCATCGGCCTCGCCGCGGACCACGGCGAGTGCCGCGATCACGGTGTTGGTGGTGCGCACCACGGTGCGAGCCGCATCGGGCGTGACGCCACGGCGGCCGGCGACATCGATATAGGTCTGCACATAGGAGCGGTAGCGCGGATCGTCCTCGGGATTGACGAGGTCGAAATCCTGCCCGGCCTTGATCGCCAGACCAAACCGCTTGATCCGGGCCTCGACCACCGACGGACGCCCGACCAGGATCGGCCGCGCCAGTCCTTCCTCAAGCACCACCTGGGTCGCGCGCAGCACCCGCTCGTCCTCGCCCTCGGCGTAGATCACCCGCACCGGCTGGGTTTTCGCCTTGGCGAACACCGGCTTCATGACCAGACCGGAACGGAACGCGAAGCGCTCCAGCAGCGCGGTGTATTCGTCAAAGTTCTTGATCGGCCGCGTCGCCACGCCGGAGTCCATCGCAGCCTTCGCCACCGCCGGCGCGATGCGCAGGATCAGCCGCGGATCGAACGGACTGGGGATCAGCGAGCCCGGCCCGAACCCTTGCGTCTCGCCGCTGTCAAAGCCCTGCGCCACCGCGTCCGACGGCGGATCGCGCGCGAGCTGCGCGATGGCGTCGACCGCGGCGTGCTTCATTTCCTCGTTGATCGCGGTGGCGCCGACATCGAGCGCGCCGCGGAAGATGAACGGGAAGCAGAGGACGTTGTTCACCTGATTGGGGAAGTCGGACCGCCCGGTGCAGATCATGGCGTCGGGGCGCGCCTTGCGCGCCTCGTCCGGCATGATTTCCGGGGTCGGATTGGCCAGCGCCAGCACCAGCGGATGCTCGGCCATCGCCTTGACCATTTCGGGCTTCAGCACGTTGGGCGCGGACACGCCGAGGAAGATATCGGCGCCGCCGATGACGTCGCCGAGCACGCGCGCGTTGGTCTTCTGCGCATAGACCGCCTTCCAGCGGTCCATCAGCGTGTTGCGGCCCTCATGCACGACGCCGTCGATATCGCAGACCCAGATGTTCTTGCGCTGCGCGCCCAGCGAGACCAGCAGATTGAGGCAGGCGATCGCGGCGGCTCCAGCGCCGGAGCAGACGATCTTGACATCAGGCAGTTTCTTGCCGTTCAGCAGCAGCGCATTGGTGATCGCGGCGCCGACGATGATGGCGGTGCCATGCTGGTCGTCGTGGAACACCGGGATCTTCATGCGCTCCTTGAGCTGCGCCTCGATCTCGAAGCACTCCGGTCCCTTGATGTCTTCCAGATTGATGCCGCCGAAGGTCGGCTCCAGCGCCGCCACCACCTCGACCACGCGCTCGATGGTGTCGGCGGCGATTTCGATATCGAACACGTCGATGCCGGCGAACTTCTTGAACAGCACCGCCTTGCCTTCCATCACGGGCTTCGAGGCCAGCGGGCCGATATTGCCGAGCCCGAGCACGGCGGTGCCATTGGAGACCACGGCGACCAGATTGGCGCGGGCAGTCAGGGATGCGGCTTCCGCCGGGTTGTTGGCGATTTCGGTGCAGGCCGCCGCCACGCCGGGCGAATAGGCCAGCGCCAGATCGCGCTGGTTGGCGAGCGGCTTGGTCGCCTGGATCTCAAGCTTACCCGGCCGCGGCAGCCGGTGATACGCCAGCGCCGCGTCGCGGAGATCATCAGAATAGGACGACATGGATACTCCCGCGTTTCCGGCCCGAACTTTTATTTCTTTGGTTCATTCCGAAGAAGCTCAAACTTCCGGCAGATTGAGCCGGATGTGAAGCACGTGCAACCACTTGAACGCAACATCCGGCGATGCGCCCATCAACAGGCCCAAGATCGACGGGAAACGCAGAACCCGTTACCATTGGCCTCCCTACCCCATTCCCCTGGCCGACGATATGGCATTTTGCCTCCCGCTGCGTCGGCGACCGGAGCACCACCAATGATAAGAATACTGACTGGCCTGGTCGCCGTGGTCGTGATCGCGGTGGGTGGCTTCTTCGGCTTCCAGCTCTACACGCAGCATCGGATTGCCAGCGAAATCGAGACCGCGTTCGAGCAGATTCGCGCCGGTGGCGGCAAGGCTAGCCATGGCAAGGTGTCGTTCGACCTGAAGAGCCGAACCGTCACAATCGCCGACATCGCGACGGAATCAGCCACCCAGCCGCCGGTGCGCATGAACATTGCCAGCCTCGTCGCCTCAGGCGTCGGTCAGCCGGACACAACAAGATTTTCGGCCGACAGCATCGAGGCGGCTGACATGGAGGTCGGCGCCAGCATCGGCGGTCCGGCGCAGGGCGGCCTGACCTACAAGATGCCGCGGATCGTCGTGAAAGATTATTCCGGCCCAGCCAGCCTGCGGCGGCCGGCGGCTTCGGCCTCCATCATCGACGCGTACCGGTCGTCACTCGAGCAATTCGCCACGATTTCGGCGACGTCAGTATCGGCTCCGAAGATTACAGGGACGGTCAATTTCGGCCCGGCGTTGTCGGGGGAATTCGTCTATTCCGATACAGTCCTGCGCGACATCAAGGGCGGCAAGATTGCCGCCATGCAAGTCGAACGGGCCAACTTTACGGTCAACACGCAACAGGCCGGCAAGGCCGACAAGATGACCGGCGAGATGAGCAAACCTCGCCTCGCGTGACTTCGACGCCTCCGCGCTGGCCGCCATCCTCGATCCGCAGAAGGCAAACGACGACCGCTATTACCGCTTCTATGGCAAGACCACGGTTGGCCCCTACACGGTTACATCCGCGCTGGGCCTACGCATGCGCATCGACAGCATCAGCCATTGATGAAGTCGGCATCCGGCCGTCGCGGCTGCAACTGCCGGCGTTGCTCGCGACGCTGCAGGGCGCGGGAGCCACCCCGCCGACGCCTGCGCAAGTGCGCGAGATGATGGACAAGGTCGCCACGCTCTACGAGTGCATGCGCATTGGAACCGCGGAGATGCGCGGCCTCTCCGCCGAGACGCCGCAAGGCCCGCTAAAACTATCGGCGATGCGGTTCAATCTGGAAAACGGCAAGATCGGCGAGTTCGCGCTTGAAGGGCTCGATACGCGCTCCCCGCAAGGACCGGTCAAGATCGGACGCTTCGCGCTCAGGTCCCTCGATATCGCCAACTTCCTGCGACTGTCGGCACAGTTTTCGAATCCGGCGCAACCGCCCTCGCCAGACCAGTTTCTCGCGATGTTCCCGCTGCTCCAGGGCGTCGAGATCAAGGGCGTCGAGGCGCCGTTCAGGAACACTGGCAAAATGGTCAACCTCGACAGCTTCGACCTGAGCTGGGGCCAATTCGTCGGCCCCGTTCCGAGCAAGGCGCGCCTGACCACGAAGATGACCACGCCTGTCGACGACGAACGATCCCGCCATGCTGCCGTTCATCGCATCGGGCCTCACCACGCTGGCGGTTGACGGCGATATCGGCGCGGCATGGACGGAAGCGGCGCGTACGTTCGTTCTGGATGCGCCAAAACTCGAAATTGGCGGACTGCTGAATGCGTCGGTGCGCGTCTCGCTCGCCAACGTGCCGCGGCAGGTATTCTCGTTCAATCTGGCACAGGGAGCAGCCGTCGCGGCGCAGATCGAGGCCGGAACCGTCGAGATCATGGTGCGCGATCTCGGTGCCGTCGATCTTGCGGATCGCTCAATTCGCCCGCGCCCAGAATGTCAGCCGCGACGCCGCACGAAACGCCATCATCGACAACATCCGGTCCACCGGCGCGACAACGGGAGCAAACAATCCCGACACGGCGGCGGTCACTGAAGCGCTGGTGCGTTTCGTCGAGACCCCGCGGACGGCGCTGAACCTCAAGCTCACGCCATCAGGCAAGGTACCCGCGATGCAGCTACTCCAGATGCTCAAGACCGACCCGCTGATCGCGCTGTCGCAGTTCCGGATCGAGGCCTCGACGGCGCTGTGAGCTTCTATGCCTTGTCCGGCAGATTGAGCCGGATATGAAGCTCACGCAGTTGCTTCACTGCGACTTCCGACGGCGCGCCCATCAGCAAGTCCACGGCCTGCTGGTTCATCGGGAACAGCGAGATCTCGCGCAGGTTGTTGGTGCCGCAGAGCAGCATCACGATGCGGTCGACACCGGCCGCCATGCCGCCATGCGGCGGGGCGCCGTACTGGAACGCGCGATACATGCCGCCGAAACGCTCGACGACATCCTTTTCGCCATAGCCCGCGATCTCGAACGCCTTCACCATCGCCTCGGGCCGGTGGTTGCGGATGCCGCCGGAGGCGATCTCGTAGCCGTTGCAGGTGATGTCGTACTGGAACGCCTTGATGGTCAGCGGGTCCTGCCCGTTGAGCGCATCGAGGCCACCTTGCGGCATCGAGAACGGGTTGTGCGAGAAGTCGACCTTCTTGTCTTCCTCGTTGTACTCGTACATCGGGAAGTCGACGATCCAGGCGAGCTCAAACCGGTCCTTGTCGATCAGGTTCAATTCTTCGCCGAGCCGGGTGCGGGCAAGGCCGGAGAACTTCCAGAACTTGTCGGGATCGCCCGCGACGAAGAACGCCGCGTCGCCTTCCTTGAGGCCGAGCTGCGCGCGGATCGCTGCGGTCCGTTCGGCACCGATGTTGTTGGCGAGCGGTCCGGCGCCCTCGCCGCCCTCACGCCACATGATGTAGCCGAGGCCGGGCTGACCTTCGCCCTGCGCCCACGAGTTCATGCGGTCGCAGAACGCGCGCGACCCGCCGGTCGGTCCGGGAATAGCCCAGACCTGGTTCTTGGGGTCTTCGAGCATCCGCGCGAACACCTTGAAGCCGGAGCCGCGGAAATGCTCGGACACGTCCTGCATGATCAGCGGATTGCGCAGATCGGGCTTGTCGGAGCCGTATTTCTTCAGCGCTTCGGCAAAGGGAATCCGCGGCCAGACTTTGGTCACGGGTTTGCCCTTGGCGAACTCTTCGAACACACCTGTTATCACCGGCTCGACGGCGGCGAAGACGTCGTTCTGCTCGACGAAGCTCATTTCGAGATCGAGCTGGTAGAACTCACCGGGCAGACGGTCGGCGCGCGGGTCCTCGTCGCGGAAACACGGCGCGATCTGGAAGTAGCGGTCGAAGCCCGACATCATCAACAGCTGCTTGTACTGCTGCGGTGCCTGCGGCAGCGCATAGAACTTGCCGGGATGAATGCGCGACGGCACCAGGAAGTCGCGCGCGCCTTCCGGCGAGGAGGCGGTCAGGATCGGGGTCTGGAACTCAAAGAAGCCCTGCTCCTTCATCCGCTTGCGCATGGAGTCGACGACCGCACCGCGAGTCATGATGTTCTGGTGCAGCTTCTCGCGACGGAGGTCGAGGAAACGGAACTTGAGCCTGATGTCTTCAGGATATTCCTGCTCGCCGAACACCGGCAGCGGCAATTCGGCCGCAGGCCCCAGCACCTCGATCTCGCTGATATAAAGCTCGATCGCACCGGTCGGCAGTTCCGCATTATCCGTGCCGTCGGGACGCTTGCGCACCTTGCCGTCGATCCGCACCACCCACTCCGAGCGGAACTTCTCGACTTCCTTGAACGCCGGCGAATCCGGGTCGGCGACGCATTGGGTCAGCCCGTAATGGTCGCGCAAATCGATGAACAGCACGCCGCCATGGTCGCGGATACGATGGCACCAGCCGGAAAGACGGACGGTCTGGCCAATGTCGCTGTCGCGGAGCGCGCCGCATGTATGTGACCGGTAGCGATGCATGGAATTCCCAAAAATCGGATGTCGGAGGACAGGAATCGGGGGCCAAAGCCCGCGCGAAGTGCGGCAGGGTTTACCCGAGCCGGCGCGGGGCGGCAACCAAGGCCGGGGCCTGTTTTGCCCTCCAAAGCGGTCATTTCTGACATATCCGGCCCGAACCGTTTGCCTATTTCCCGGCCGCGCCTATCTTTGGGTCATGACCGTCCATTTCCCGTTCCAGAACACCTATTCGGCGCTGCCTGCGAACTTCTTCGCCCGCGTGGCGCCGACGCCTGTCGCCGCCCCCCGGCTGATCAAGCTGAACCGGCCGCTCGCCGTGCACCTCGGCCTCGATCCGGACCTGCTGGAGAGCCCGGAAGGCGCCGAAATCCTGGCCGGCAAGCGCCTCCCCGATGGGGCCGACCCGATTGCGATGGCCTATGCCGGCCATCAGTTCGGCCATTTCGTGCCCCAGCTCGGCGACGGCCGCGCGATCCTGCTCGGCGAGGTCATCGACGCCGACGGCATCCGCCGCGACATCCAGCTCAAGGGAAGCGGCCCGACGCCGTTCTCGCGCCGGGGCGACGGCCGCGCCGCGCTTGGACCGGTGCTGCGCGAATACATCGTCAGCGAGGCGATGTTCGCCTTGGGTATCCCGACTACGCGTTCGCTCGCCGCCGTCATCACGGGCGAGCGGGTTCAGCGCGAGACCATGCTGCCCGGCGCGGTTCTGACACGGGTGGCGGCGAGCCATATCCGCGTCGGCACATTCCAGTTCTTTGCCGCGCGCGGCGATACCGACGGCATCCGGCAGCTCGCCGACCACGTCATCGCCAGGCACTATCCTGAAATCGCCCAAGAGAACGTCAAGTCCGAGCGCCCCTATCACGCGCTGCTGGCTGGCGTGGTCGCGCGGCAGGCCGAGCTGGTCGCGCGCTGGCTTCTGGTCGGCTTCATCCATGGCGTCATGAATACCGATAACTCCTCGATCTCGGGCGAGACCATCGACTATGGCCCGTGCGCATTCATGGACGACTACAATCCCGCCACCGTGTTCTCCTCGATCGACGAGCAGGGGCGCTACGCCTATGCCAACCAGCCACGCATCGCGCTCTGGAATTTGACGAGGCTCGCCGAATGCCTGCTGCCGCTGTTCACCGACGACAAGGACCAGGCGATCGAACAGGCGCAACTCATCCTCGGCGAATTCCCGGAGAAGTTCACCACGGCCTATCAGGCAGGTCTCCGCCAGAAGATCGGCCTGTTCACGGCGCGCGACGGTGACGACGCGCTGGTGCAGGACCTGCTCGACGCCATGGCGAAGAACGATGCCGATTTTACCCTGACGTTCCGCCGCCTCTCCGACGCAGCCCTCGATCCCGCCAGTGACAAGCGTGAGAGACCAGTTCACGGATCCCGCAGCCTACGACGAATGGGCCGCACGCTGGCGGCAGCGCATCGCCGACGAGCCGCAGACAGCCGCCGAACGGCAGGCGTTGATGCGCTCGGTCAACCCGGCCTTCATTCCGCGCAACCACCGCGTCGAGGCCGTGATCCAGGCCGCGATGAACAACGACGATTACGCGCCGTTCGAAGAACTGATCGCGGTGCTGGCGAAGCCGTACGAGGATCAGCCTGATTTCGCCGAATACGCCAATCCGCCGCAACCGGAACAGCGCGTGCTGCAGACGTTCTGCGGGACGTGAGCGGTCCCACGTCCGTTAACCGCGATCCTTAAGCGCCCGTCCACCATCGGCTGACGGAGTCCGCGCCCGCTTCCGCAAATTAAGAAACCGTCAACGCGCCCCCCACAATTGTAACGATGTATTTCTGGGGAGAATTGCCGTGGACGCGTTTGCTTTTGAATTTATGGGACTGGTGATGATCGGGCTTTGCCTGGTCGTGCTCGCCCTTCCCTCCGGACGGCGCCCGTCGCGAAAGATCCGCTACGAATAGTTCCGTCAGGCTGACCGAATAGCGCACGGGCAAGGCTACGCCCGGACGCCGGCGGCTGGCAGAAAGCCGCGCCAAGCCTCAAATGCAAGGCTCAAATTCCCCGCAAGACCCTTGACATATCAGCGCTTTCGGCAGAACGCCTTACGCTCGCGCTATGGATTGTTCATGGATCTGATTACCAGCACTGCCGACCTTACGGCCGCCTGTACCCGGCTGGCCCAGCACAAGGTCATCACCGTCGACACCGAGTTCCTGCGGGAGACGACCTACTACCCCCTGCTCTGCGTCGTGCAAATGGCGAGCGCGGACGAAGCCGTCGTGGTCGACACGCTGGCCGAGGGTATTGACCTCAAGCCGTTCTTCGAGCTGATGGCGAACGAGGCGGTGCTGAAGGTGTTCCACGCCGCCCGCCAGGACATCGAGATCGTCTGGCACCAGTCCGGAACCATCCCGCACCCGATCTTCGATACGCAAGTCGCCGCCATGGTGCTGGGTTATGGCGACAGCATCGCCTACGACCAGCTGGTCGAGCGCATCACCGGCCACCGCCCGGACAAGACCCACCGCTTCACAGACTGGTCACGCCGGCCGCTGACCGACGACCAGATGCATTACGCAGTCTCCGACGTCACCCATCTGCGCGACGTGTTCGCAGCGCTGGACGCCGACCTCAAGAAGCGCGGCCGCAGCGATTGGGTCAGCGAGGAAATGGAAGTCCTGACCTCACCCAAGACCTACGATTTCCATCCCGAGCGCGCTTGGGAACGGCTGAAGGCGCGGGTGCGCAAGCCGAAGGAACTCGCGGTGCTGATGGAAGTGGCCGCCTGGCGCGAGCAGGAAGCGCAGAGCCGCGACGTGCCGCGCAGCCGCGTCATGAAGGACGACGCGGTCGGCGACATCGCCACTCACGCGCCGACCTCGCTGGAGCGTCTCGCCAGCCTGCGCTCGCTGCCGAAGGGTTTTGACCGCTCCAAATGGGGCAGCGATATCGTCGCGGCCGTGCAGCGTGGCCTCGCCCGCGATCCGCACACGCTGCCGAAGATCGAAAAGCCGCGCGGCAATTCCAACGGTGCGGCGACCGTGGAACTGCTGAAGGTGCTGCTGCGGATGACATCGGAACGTCACGCCGTCGCCAGCAAGGTGATCGCCACCGTCGACGACCTCGACCAGATCGCCGCCGACGACAACGCCGACGTTCCTGCCTTGCACGGCTGGCGCCGCGAACTGTTCGGCGAAGCCGCGATCGCGCTGAAACACGGCAAGCTGGCGCTGGCGATGGAAAAAGGCCGCGTCATCCGGGTCGACCGGGTTTGATCGCTACCGTCTGATCCGTCACCCCCGCGCAACGGCTCCGCCGTTGTCGCTGAAGGTGGCCATGCAGAGCACGGCCCTCGAAGGGCGACAGCCCCCGACCACTCATCCTTCGAGGCTCGCAAACGCTCGCACCTCAGGATGACGTCCCCACTACCACTTCAACTCGACCCCGAGCGTGCCCTGATGCGACTGCATCGCGGCGCGGAATTTGGCGTCGTAGTTGACGTAGACGCGAACGGTATTGCTCAGGCTGAGCGATGCCGAGGCGCCGGCATCGACGCCGTAGCGGCTTTCACCGATGCCCTGCAACGTGAGGCTCTGGGCCCCGAGGTTGACGGTGATGTCGGAAAAGTTCTGCACGAGATTGTCGACGGCCTTGCCGTAGGCCAGGAGGTCGAAAATCTTCTGGTCGACGATCCAGTAGTGACCGATCTCCGCGCCGGCCAGCAAGCGCACGCGCTGCACCGTCGCCCCGGTCGCCGTTACCGGATCAAGCCCGCCCATTTCCTGCAACGAGCCGGTTCGGGCGTGGACATATTCGAACGCCCCCTTGGGCACGATGCGGCTCTGGTCGCTGGACCAGTAATAGCTAACCTCGCTCAGGACGCCGTCGAGCTGCGCATTGTAGCCGGCGGTCGCGAAACCGAACCCGGTGTCCCGGCGCGAATTGATGTTGCCGAAGCCGTGCACCATGGCGGTTGCCCAGGTCCACGGTCCGCGGTCGACGGAGGCAGTGAACGCCAACTGGGTCAGGTCGATGTTCGCCGACTGCAACGCCAGCGGCACGTCGACGGCGGTGCGGCTCTGGTCGACGGCGAAGCCGACATTGACGCCGGGTGCGATCCGCGCGCCGATCCCGGCCACCCCACCCCACGTCTTGCGCTTGTCGCCGACGTAATCCGCTATCGGACCGTTGGTCGCCGCAATGCCGTAGGTCTCAAACCAGGTCCGGTAGACGGGCGCGTCCGTGGTCTCCGATGCGCCGCCACCGCCGGGATTGGTCCGCAGCATGCGGTTGAAGCCGTTGCTCGACTGGTTGCCGAGCCGCTCCAGGAAACTGCTGCCGAGGTTTGCGACGGTTGCCCCCGACGACACCATCGCATTGATGTCAGTCGGTGTTGGCGTCGCCGTGGGTGGCGGCACCGGTCTCGCTCTGACGATCGGCGGTGCCTGCGCATGCGCCGATGACGCGATGCCAACGGCGAGAACGAAAGCCGTCGCGACCAGCCACGCGAACGCGCGGCCGACCCCGATCTTTCGTATTCGCGAAGGCTGCGAAGAGCAGCGCATCCAGTTCAATTCCCGAAAAAGGCGCCCGCTCGAAAAATGCGCAAAAAACCGATCGGCAGGTTCCGATTTGCGCCCGTTTGCCCCGAAGCGTCAATTGGTTGGGGTTGGTGCCAAGGACTGAATACGCGGCATTGTGGTTCGGCGGCCACAGCCGGGGATACCCTATTTGGCGGCCGGCGAGATCAACGTACCCGACGCGGCGTGACCCGATATCCGGCAGAGATCGCCTTCGAGGCGAACCTTGCCCTCGGCGAGCAGCCGCAGCGCCTCCGGATAGATGCGATGCTCGATGCCGAGAATGCGCTGTGACAGCGTCTCCGCCGTGTCGTCGTCGGCGACCACGACCGCACCCTGCATCACGATCGGGCCGGCATCGGTTTCCGGGATCACGAAATGCACGGTCGCGCCGGAGATCTTGACGCCGGCGGTGAGCGCCTGGCCGTGGGGATCGAGACCCGGGAACGACGGCAACAACGACGGGTGGATGTTGAGCATCCTGCCGTACCAGCGCTGCACGAATCCGGCGGTGAACAGCCGCATGAATCCGCCGAGGCAAATCAACTCGACCTTGTTCTCGTCCAGCGTCCGCTGCAGCACGGCTTCAAAGCCGGCGCGGTCCTTGCCGAACGGCTTGCTCTCGATCACGAAGGTCGCGATGCCGCTGGCTCTGGCCTTTTCCAGTCCGCCGGCATCGGCCCGGTTGGAAATCACGGCGACGATCTCGGCCGGAAAATCGGAAGCCCTGGACGCGTCGATCAGCGCGGCCATGTTGGAGCCGCGGCCGGAAATCAGGATGGCGACGCGGCGCTTCATGATGTCACTGTGAAAGGTCGAGGTGACCGTTATAGACTACGCGGTGCTCACCTTCTGCCGGGATCACTTCGCCAAGCAGGGCCACGGTCTCGCCGCCTTCCCTGAAAACCTCGGTGACCGCTTCGACGGCGTCCGGCTTGACGATCGCGATCATGCCGATGCCGCAGTTGAAGGTGCGCAGCAATTCGAGTTCGGCGATGCCGCCCTGCTCGGCCAGCCATTTGAACACCGGCAGCACCGGCAGCCGCGCCAGATCGATGCCGACGCCGAGATGCTTCGGCAGCACGCGCGGAATGTTGTCGGTAAAACCGCCGCCGGTGATGTGGGCGAGGCCCTTGATCGCGCCGGTCTCGCGGATCGCGCGCAGGCACGATTTCACATAGAGCCGCGTCGGCGTCAGCAGCGCGCCGCCGAGCGTCATGACCGGCGAGAACGGCGCCGGCGCCTCAAAACCGAGGCCGGAGTTTTCGACGATCTTGCGCACCAGCGAATAGCCGTTGGAATGAACGCCGGACGAGGCGAGGCCGATCACCGCATCGCCCGCGGCGATATCCGGCGTCGGCAGCAGCGTGCCGCGTTCGGCGGCGCCGACGGCAAAGCCGCCGAGATCGTAGTCGCCGTCCTTATAGAGGCCAGGCATCTCGGCGGTCTCGCCGCCGATCAGGGCGCAGCCGGATTCGCGGCAGCCTTCGGCGATCCCGGCGACGATCGAGGCGGTCGCTTCCGGGTCGAGCTTGCCGCAGGCAAAATAGTCGAGAAAGAACAGCGGCTCGGCGCCCTGCACCACGAGGTCGTTGACCGACATCGCCACCAGGTCGATGCCGATGCCACCGTGCAGGCCGGTCTCGATCGCGATCTTGAGCTTGGTGCCGACGCCGTCGGTGGCGGCCACCAGGATCGGGTCCTTGAAGCCCGCGGCCTTGAGGTCGAACAGCCCGCCGAAACCGCCGATTTCGGCGTCCGCGCCGGCGCGCGCGGTGGCGCGAACCATCGGCTTGATCATATCGACCAGGCGGTTGCCCGCGTCGATATCGACGCCCGAATCCGCGTAAGTGAGGCCGTTTTTGCGGTCGTTCATGCCCAAATCCCGTATGATGACGGCTGGTTACGAGGAATTCCACGTTCCTGCAATGGCTCGCAAGGTGTTCCGGCGTATACTATGTAGATAACAGCCGGCCGGCCTACCAAAGGGCCGGATCTGTCAGGCCGGGAGCCGGGAAGCGACCGAGTTGAGTATTCCGAACATCATCACGCTGGGACGCATCATTCTGGTGCCCATCATCGTCTGGGCGATCGTCTCCAGCCAGATGGAAATCGCGTTCGCGATCTTCGTCATCGCAGGGGTCAGCGACGCCGTCGACGGCTTTCTCGCCAAGCGGTTCAACATGGCGAGCGAACTCGGCGCACTGCTCGACCCCCTGGCCGACAAGGCGCTGCTGGTTTCGATCTATGTCGCACTCGGAATTTGGGGCGCGGTGCCGCGCTGGATCGTCATCCTGGTGGTGTCGCGCGACATCATGATCGTCACCGCCGTAATCGTGTCGTGGCTGTTCGACAAGCCGGTGGAGATGAAACCTTCGATGGTGTCGAAACTCAACACGGTGGCGCAGGTGGCGTTCGCCGCCCTGGTGCTGGCCTCGCTCGGCTTCAACTTCAAGCCGGCGCCCTATGACATCATCTTGATGGGTTTTGTCACGGTCTTTACTTTGGTTTCGGTCTCGCTCTATCTCGTCGGGTGGGTCAAGCACATGAGCACGATCGAAGCGCGGTAAAGCGTTTTCCTGCAAAATGGGCACCGGTTCACGTCAGGAAAACGCGTCAAAAACAAGCTGTAGTCGCTTCGTTTTCCTGCACGCAAAGCCGGTTACCCACTTCGCGCAAAATGCGATAGATTGTGAAGCGCCGGATGTTCCCGGCCTGGAGACTTGCGTGGCCGTTCGCGTTCAACCCCGTCAGTTGGCCTTTGCGCTGCCGCACGCGGAAAGCCTGACCCGCGACAATTTTCTGGAAGGCCCGGCCAATGAGGCCGGGTTGGCGCTGATCGAGCGCTGGCCGGACTGGCCGAACCGGATCATGCTGCTGGTCGGACCGGAGGGTTCCGGCAAAAGCCATCTCGCCGCGATCTGGGCCGAGGAAGCCGGCGCGCGTTCGACCTCGGCGCATGCGCTCAACGCGACCGCCGTCCCCGGCGCATTGGCCACCGGTGCGCTGGTGGTCGAGGATTTGCGGCCACAGGATTTCGACGAGCGCGCCATGTTCCATCTGCTCAATCTGGCGCGCGAGGACGAGGCCTTCGTGCTGATCACCGCGCGCGTGGCGCCGTCGGCCTTCGAGGTCGAACTGCGCGATCTCAGGTCGCGCCTGCGCGCCATTCCGGTGGTGACGCTGCTGCCGCCTGACGATTTGCTGTTTCGGGGCCTGATCGTCAAATTCTGCGCCGACCGCCAGTTGAGCATCGACGAGACCGTCGTGAGCTATCTGACCACACGGATCGAGCGGTCCTATACCGCTGCCCGCCAGGCCATCGATCTCCTGGACACCGAGGCGCTGCGGCTCGGCCGGCCGGTCACCCGGGCGCTGGCTGCCGAATTATTGCGCGGCGCCTGATCCAGCGGCAGCCGGCCGCCTTGACGGCGGAAGCCAGCGGAACATCAATGTCATTGAAACGTCATCGGCGTATCACATGGTTCGCGCGGCACCCGCCTAAAAGGCCTTTGCGCCCGGGCTGAGATGGATCGAAACTTCATGGATTCGGCACAAGTCATTGAAATAAAAGAAAAAGAAGCGAACGCCGAGGCTCCGCCCGCGATCGCCGCCAGCCCTGAGCAATTCATCAACCGTGAACTATCCTGGCTCCATTTCAACCGCCGGGTGCTCGAGGAGGCCGTCAATCCCGGCCATCCCGTGCTGGAGCGGGTGCGGTTCCTGTCGATTTCCGCCAATAACCTTGATGAGTTCTTCATGGTCCGCGTCGCCGGCATCAAGGCGCAGGTCCGCGAAGGCATCGCCGAACGCAGCCCGGACGGCCTGACGCCGTCCGAGCAACTCGTGATGATCAACAAGACGGTGTCCGAACTCGCCAGCGACCAGCAGGCGATCTGGAGCAACCTGCGCGCCGTCCTGTCCGAGATCGGCATTGTTCTCGTCGACGGCAGCGACGTCACCAAGGCGGAACGGACCTGGATCGAGGATCACTTCCTCCACAACATTTTTCCGCTGCTGACGCCGCTGGCAATCGATCCGGCACACCCGTTCCCGTTCATCCCGAGCCTCGGCTTCACCATCGCGCTGCATCTGGCGCGGGTCTCCGACGGCAAGCCGATGAACGCGCTGATCCGTATGCCCGGCAAGATCGACCGCTTCATCCGCATGCCGGCGGGCAAGGACGGCGTGGTAAGGCTGATCACACTGGAACAGGCCACCGGCCTGTTCATCGGCCGCCTGTTCCCCGGCTACACCGTCAAGGGCCAGGGCGCGTTCCGCCTGATCCGCGATTCCGAACTGGAAATCGAGGAAGAGGCCGAGGATCTGGTCCGCCTGTTCGAGACCGCGCTCAAACGTCGCCGCCGCGGATCGGTGATCCGACTCGAGATTCAAGCCAAGATGCCGGAAGAATTGCGCGCCTTCGTGCAGCGCGCGCTGTCCACCGCCGACGATGAGATCTTCCTGGTCGACGGCGTGCTGGCGATGAACGAATTGTCGCAACTGACGCGGATCGACCGCCCCGACCTGGAATTCGTGCCCTATGTGCCGCGCCATCCCGAGCGCGTGCGCGATCACGGCGGCGATATTTTTGCGGCGATAAGGCAGAAGGACCTGATCGTCCATCACCCCTACGAATCCTTCGACGTCGTCGTCCAGTTCCTGCAGCAGGCCGCGCGCGATCCTGATGTCGTCGCCATCAAGCAGACGCTGTATCGCACGTCGAACAACTCGCCGATCGTGCGTGCACTGGCGGAGGCCGCCGAGGCCGGCAAATCCGTGACCGCGCTGATCGAGCTGAAAGCCCGCTTCGACGAGGAAGCCAACATCCGCTGGGCGCGCGACCTCGAACGCGCCGGCGTACAGGTCGTCTACGGCTTCATCGAACTGAAGACGCACGCCAAACTGTCGATGGTGGTACGCCGCGAGGGCGGCAATCTCACCACCTATGTCCACACCGGCACCGGCAACTATCATCCAGTGACGGCGCGCATCTATACCGATTTGTCCTACTTCACCTCGGACCCGGCCATCGGCCGCGATGCGGCACGGGTGTTCAACTACATCACCGGTTATGCCGAACCGAGCGAGATCGAAAAGATGGCGGTCTCGCCGCTAACCTTGCGCAAGCGCATCGTCGAGCACATCAAGGGCGAGACCAACCACGCCAAGCACGGCCGGCCCGCCGCGATCTGGATGAAGATGAACTCGCTGGTCGACCCCGACGTGATCGACGCGCTCTATGAGGCGTCGCAGGCCGGCGTCACAATCGAACTGGTGGTTCGCGGCATCTGCTGCCTGCGGCCGGGCGTCCCCGGCCTCTCCGACAACATCCGGGTCAAATCGATCATCGGCCGCTTCCTCGAACACGGCCGAATCTACTGCTTTGGTATGGGTCAGGGCCTGCCCGGCGCCAAAGCGGCTGTGTATATCTCCTCCGCCGACATGATGCCGCGGAACCTGGACCGCCGCGTCGAAGTGCTCTGCCCGCTGCAAAATCCCACGGTGCATCAGCAGGTTCTCGAACAGATCATGGTCGCGAACCTGAAGGATACCGAGCAGAGCTGGCAATTGTTGCCCGACGGGTCTTCAACGCGTATGAAGGCCGCGAAAGGCGAAGAGCCGTTCAATCTGCACAACTACTTCATGACCAATCCGAGTCTGTCAGGCCGTGGAAAGTCTCTCAAGGAATCTTCGCCGCGCCGCCTCACCCGCCGGAACGAGCGTCAGCAACCGTCATAACGGGTTGCGGCTGTGAAGCGGCCGCGCAAGCGCAATTCCAGCGTCGCCGTCATCGACATCGGTTCGAACTCGGTTCGTCTCGTCGTCTATGAAGCGATGGCGCGCAGCCTCGTCACCATCTTCAACGAGAAGGCGTTGTGCGGGCTCGGCCGCGAGGTCCAGAGCACCGGCCTGCTCGCGCCCGACGCCGTCGCCAAGGCCCTGACGGCGCTGCGGCGGTTTCGCGCGCTGTGCCGAATCCAGCAGGTCGGCCGGGTCTATGCGATCGCCACCGCCGCCTGCCGCGACGCCGAGAACGGTCCCGACTTCATCGCCAAAGCCGAGCGCATCTGCGGCGCGAAGATCGAAATTCTTTCCGGCCCGCGCGAAGCAAAGCTCTCCGCGCTCGGCGTCATCTCCGGCGTTCACAATCCCGACGGCATCGTCGGCGACCTCGGCGGCGGCTCGCTCGAACTGATCGACGTGCATGGCAACCGTGTCCGCAGCGGCGTGACCCTGCCGCTCGGCAGCCTGGCGCTGCAGGACCTCGCCGACAAGTCGCTGAAGAAGGCCGAGCGCATCGTTCGAGCCGAGCTGATCGACGTCGCCCAGCTCAAGGCCGGCCACGGCCGCACCTTCTATGCGGTCGGCGGCACCTGGCGCGCGCTGGCGCGCATCCACATCATCCAGAGCGGCTATCCGCTGGGGGTGATGCACGGCTATTCGATCCCCGCGGCGGAAGCGCTGGATTTCGCGCGCCGGCTGCGACGGCTGGCGGCGGCCAATATGCTGGCCAATATCGAAGTCGTCGCCGATGCACGGCGGCCGTTGCTGACCTATGCGGCGCTGGTGCTCGAATATATCATCCGCGTCGGCCGGCCGAAGACGATCGTGTTCTCGACCTTCGGCGTCCGCGAAGGCCTGCTCTACGAAAAGCTGCCGCAGAAAGAGCGCGCCAGGGACGGGTTCATCTGCGCGGCGCAAACCCTCAATGGACTGTTATCGCGATCGGCGCGCCATGCCGAGGAACTTGTCTCCTGGACCGATCGCCTGGTTCGGGTGGTAAAACTGCGCGAGACCGCGGAAGACCGCCGCCTGCGCCACGCCGCCTGTCTCTTGTCCGATATCGGCTGGCGGGTGCATCCCGATCATCGCGGCGAGGAAACGCTGAGCCTGATTACCAACGGCAATTTCGGCTCGATCAGCCACCAGGGCCGCGCCTTCGTCGCGCTCTCGGTGTTCTATCGCTACGCTGGCTTGAGCGAAGAAAACGAACCACCGGCGCTGGTGCGCGAACTGGTGCCGCCGGCGATGGACGAGCGAGCGCGCGTGCTCGGCGCTGCGTTCCGTGTCGCCCATCTGATCTCGGCGGCGCGCACCGGAGTGCTGCCGGCGACGCACTTCCGCAGCCGCGGCCGCAAGCTGATGCTGGTGTTCGAGCATCGCATGGTCGACCTGGTCGCCGACCGCGTCGGCAGCCGCTTCAAGCAACTGGCGCGGCTGCTCGGGCGCACGGGATCGATCGTGCGGCGCTAGAGGTACACACAGCCGGTAATCGGACGATCACGAAACAAGCAGAAGCCTCGGCTTCTGCTGTCGATACGCATCGATTGCCTGGTTGGTAAGAAGCAGTCTCCTCTTCTCACCTCGCCTAACCACTCGATAATCTTGCTCGACAGGAAGGCTGCCGCGCATTCGCGATCGCCCAGCTCGCCCGCACGATCCAGAACATTCCAGGCAATTTCAAACGCTTCTTCGATAATGCTTTCGTCGCTCATGCAGGAGAAACGCATCCTGCACGACGAGGTTCCTGCAAACGCAAAAAGGCCTCCAAACCGAAGTTGGAGGCCTTGACCGCCGCGAGGGGTACATCCGCCCTCATGACGCCACTCAGTTGACGGACGTCAAAACCCTGAGTTTTTCCCGAGCAATACGTTCCGCTTTCAACCGCTCGAAATTGGAGCGAAAAGCATCATCATTCGCCTTGTGGTCCCGGAGCACCTTTTCGGCATCCCAACGCTGCTTTTCCTTCTTCGCCTCACGCTCCTGTTTGGAGATGAGAGGCTTCTCTCTGTCCTCTGAATTAGTCATGCCGCCTCAATGTCACTTGGCGCGAAAGGTTCCCAAACGGGATACAACAACACTCAGTGTGTGTTGGTTTCCTGCCACTTGTCTGGATCGGATTTCTTGGTGCCGGATCGTTGCTCCTTCTCCGGATTGCCTTTCCAAGGCTTGTCGGTCTGACTATGCGAACCGTGATCGCCCTGCTGCTTTTCCTGGCTCATGCGATATTTCTCCTTCGCTTCGACCAACGCTGCGGAGGAACTATCGTTCCTGTTGACGGTTTAAACGCAGGGTCGGCGAACATCCGCAAAGCGCGCCGACGATCGAGCTGAACAATCGCGCACAGCAATCTCGCTGGATTGTCGGGGCGAGGCGCCCGGCCGGGCGCCAAAGGAAACACATGAACGGTCCAGAACTCCGAAATCCAAACGAAAAATATCCAAGGCCGCCTTACAAGAAGCAGTCCCAGCCATGGCCCGGGCTTGCGAGCAAAATGGATCCGCCGCCCGATCACGGCGAAAAAAGCTATCGCGGCTCCGGCCGGCTGGTCGGACGGAAGGCGCTCATCACCGGTGGCGATTCCGGCATGGGACGCGCCGCCGCTATCGCTTACGCACGAGAAGGCGCCGACGTTGCCATCAATTATTTTCCGAGCGAAGAGCCGGACGCGCAGCAGGTCATTGCGCTGATCAAGGCCGAGGGTCGCATCGGCGTCGCTATCCCCGGCGATCTTCGCGAGGAGAAATTCTGCCAAGAACTGGTCGAGCGCGCAGTAAGAGGACTCGGCGGACTCGACATTGTCGTCAACAACGCCGCCCGCCAGCAGACGCGGGCGTCCGTGCTCGATGTCTCCTCGGAGGACTTCGACGCGACGATGAAGACCAACATCTACGCGCCGTTCTGGATCATCAAGGCGGCGCTGCCGCATCTTCAACCTGGCTCCGTCATCATCGGAACGGCCTCCGAGCAGGCCTACGACCCCTCGCCCGAACTTTACGACTACGCCCAGACTAAGGCCGCCACGATGAACTACGTCAAATCACTGGCCAAGCAGCTCGCGCCAAAAGGCATCCGCGTCAATGCCGTGGCGCCGGGACCGATCTGGACTCCATTGCAGGTCTCCGGCGGCGCGACGATGGAGAAGCTGGAGCAATTCGGCAGCCACACGCCGATGGGACGCGCCGGCCAGCCGGCCGAACTCGGCTCGATCTACGTGCAGCTTGCTGCTGCTGACGCGAGCTACGCGACCGGACAGGTTTACGGCTCGGCCGGCGGTTCCGGTCAGCCCTAGATATATTACTTGTTCTTCAGCCCTTAGGAACGAGTGCCGCTAACTCACGTTGTCATCGTGTAAATTGAACGGAGGAAACAATGAAGAAGTTCATTATCGCTACGACGGCTCTGACACTCGTCTATGGCGGCGTTGCGCTGGCCCAGAACAGCACCGGCCCAGCAGCTCAAAACGACAACATGAACAAGCCGTCCATGAGCAATGGCAAGATGGAAAAAGGCGACTCTCACAAGGGCACGACCGGTTCGGCGATGAAGCCTGACGCCAGCCAGCAAGGGGCCGGTACTGCCGCCTCCGTCAATGCCAAGGGCACTTCAACGGAACCCGGCAAGGTGCAGGAAGGCAAGACGCGCTGATCGATTTTCAGCATTGCTCTAATCTGCTGGAGGTCGCCATCGAGCGGATTAAGACCATGGCTCCTACATGACAAGAACCCGGGGCGGGTATCCACGGACGAAAGGACGAGAACATGAGCGTTGAAGGAAAGATCAAGGAAGGCGCTGGCTTCATCAAGGAAGAACTGAACGAGCACGGCAAATCCCCCGAGAGCCAAAAGAAGGCCCAGGAAGGTCGTGACCTGCGCAATGAGGGCCGCGTCGAAGACGGCAAGGCGCCGAAGACGACCAAGCCTGGAACCGGCCACTAAGCCTGACAGGCATTTTGAAAGCCGTCTCTGGCAATCGTCAGGGGCGGCTTTTGCCGTTAGATCGCCTCACGCCGCGTTGGCGGAATGCTCCGCGTGCTTTTGCAGCGTGCGCTTGCGCCAGATCGCACCGACCACCAGCACCACGATGACGCCAAGCGTGGCGCAAACGAGTTCGCCGCCGGTGCCGTGATTGGCAAAGTGCGGGCCGACACCGAGCGGAGCCAGCATCGCATCCAGCTTGATGCCGAACGGTCCCGACAACAGCGCGTCGAGCTTCGGATGGATCGCCGGATCGGTCGCGATGACGTCGCCGGCGATCCAGCCCAGCAATGCCGCGCCGGCCCAGACCAGGATCGGCAGCCGCGTCAGCAGCGCCATGATCAGGGCCGCGCCCGCGACGATCAGGGGAACGCTGATGGCAAGGCCGAGCACCAGCAGCGGCACGCTGCCATTGGCGGCGGCGGCCACCGCGATCACATTGTCGAGGCTCATCACGATGTCGGCGACGACGACGATTCGCACCGCCGCCCACAGATGCGAGGCCGACTCGACGCCGTCCTCATCCTCCTGCTCAGGCACCAGCAGTTTGGCGGCGATCACGATCAGCGCCAGCCCGCCGACCAGCTTGAGGTACGGCAGCTCCATCAAGGTCGCGACGATGCCGGTGAAGATGATGCGCAGGAACACGGCGGCGCCGGCGCCGAGGATCATGCCCCAGAGCCGATGTTTCGGCGACAGTCCGCGGCACGCCAGCGCGATCACCAGCGCGTTGTCGCCGGAGAGCAGAATGTTGATCCAGATGATCTTGCCGACCGCGACCCAGAACGCCGGCTGGGTCATCTCGGTCTGAAACTGGGTGACGAACGCTGCGATGTTCGCGGGATCGATGACCTGCCACAACCAGTTCACAGCGCTTCCTTTCGGCTTCGCACGCCAGCCTGTTATCGGCTTTGCGGCCGCTTTGATTTGGGCCTTGCGGCCGGTCGGGCGGCGATCGCTCGCCGCCCGCGTTGTTTAGCCGACGATTTCGTTGCCGGAGAAGAACTGCGCGATTTCGAGCGCGGCGGTCTCGGTCGCGTCCGAACCGTGCACCGAGTTTTCGCCGATCGACTTGGCGTGAACCTTGCGGATGGTGCCGTCAGCCGCCTTCGACGGATCGGTGGCGCCCATCACGTCGCGGTACTTGAGCACGGCGCCCTCGCCCTGCAGCACCTGAACCACGACCGGACCCGAGGTCATGAAGTCGACCAGTTCGCCGAAGAACGGACGCGCCTTGTGCACGGCGTAGAAGGTTTCGGCCTGTTCGCGGGTCATGCGAATGCGCTTCTGGGCCACGATCCGCAGTCCGGCCTTCTCGATGATCGGCGTTGACCGCGCCGGTCAGGTTACGCTCGGTCGCGTCGGGCTTGATGATCGAGAAAGTGCGTTCGTTCGCCATGTTTTGGTCCTTGCAAATACTGCGTGAGAGTTGCCGGGCTTATATCGGCGCAGTCCCGCGACGGCAAGCGACCCGATGACGCGTTAACCCTTCGGTTTTGCATGGTTTTCATGACGGGCGCCACGGGACCGGCGCGGCGGGAGCCTGCAAATTACAGCAATTTCACGAAGGTGAACCCTGTCTGAAACCGTCGTCTTGCCGGCATTCAGCTTCGCAGGCCTAGGATCGTAATTGATCGGACGCTTCGCCGGCCCCATCGGACGGCAGGCGCCACGGGAGGCGACTTCACCGCTGGCGCCTTGGCGCCGAAACCTTGAGGAGACGATCATGTTACGCAAACTCTCGCTCGTTGCAGTGGCCGCGGCTTCGCTGGGTGTGGCCGCTTTGGCGCCGACTTCCGCCTCGGCCTGGGGTGGATGGCATGGCGGCGGCGGCTGGCACGGTGGTGGCTGGCACGGCGGCTGGCACCGCGGCTGGGGCGGCCCCCGCTTCTTCGTCGGCGGCCCGGCCTATTACGGCGGCGGCTATGGCGGCTGCTATGTGCGGCGCCTGGTCGGGACCCCGTGGGGCCCGCGCTGGAGGCTGGTGAACCGCTGCTATTGATCTGATTCTGAGCTCCCTTGACTGGACGCCCCGGCCCTCGCGCCGGGGCTTTTTTCATTGCGGGCGGAACCAAACACAAGCGGCTGGACCGGCACGTTGCGGGCGAATGCATAAGGTCATGCAACGCGGAAACAAAATCGGCTGCTGTGACTTGGTCCAGCAACACATCATTGATCCCAGCGAAAAAGGCGGGTGGAACCACAAGAGACCAATCATGAATGCCCAAAATAATAGCGATTACGAATCAATTGATCACAAGACATCGCGCTCGATCTGCGATGCTGTCGGCGAACGGCTGCAGCAGGCCATGCGTCCGGAAAGAGGGTTGCCGCAGCCACTGCTGCAGCTGATCGAACAACTGCGCCGGCGCGACGAAGAGCTGCATTAAGGGCCTGCATCAGGGAAGCTCGCAAGGAAGCTTGGAAGGCCGATTTGTCAGATAAATGGGTTGCCTTTGCGGGCCGCAGCGGTGACAAGGCCGCATGCTCTCAATCACCAACATTTCGATCCGGATTGCCGGACGGCTTTTGATCGACGACAGCTCGGCGCAGATCGTACCCGGCGCGCGCGTCGGTTTCGTCGGCCGCAACGGCGTTGGCAAGTCGACGCTGTTTCATGCGATCCGCGGCGATCTTCCGGTCGAATCCGGCAGCATCAGCCTGCCGCCGCGCTGGCGCATCGGCAGCCTCGCGCAGGAAGCCCCCGACGGGCCGGAAAGCCTCGTCAACGTGGTGCTGAAGGCCGATCTGGAGCGCGACGCGCTGCTGCATGAGGCCGAAACCGCCCACGATCCAAACCGGATTGCCGAAATCCAGACCCGGCTCGTCGACATCGACGCCCACTCCGCACCAGCGCGCGCGGCCGCGATTCTCAGCGGCCTCGGATTTTCGACCGCCGATCAGGCCCGCCCCTGCTCCGAATTCTCCGGCGGCTGGCGCATGCGCGTGGCGCTGGCGGCGACGCTGTTCTCGGCGCCGGATCTGCTGCTGCTGGACGAACCAACCAACTACCTCGACCTCGAAGGCACGCTGTGGCTGGAAGACCATCTGGCGAACTATCCGCGTACCGTGATCGTGATCAGCCATGACCGCGACTTGCTGGATACTTCCGTCGACCAGATCCTGCATCTCGATCGCGGCAAGCTGACGCTCTACAAGGGCACCTACTCCTCGTTCGAGGAACAGCGCGCCACCCGCGAAATGCTCGACGCCAAGCACGCCAAGCGCCAGGCCGAAGAACGCAAGCGGCTGCAGGCCTTCGTCGATCGCTTCAAGGCCAAGGCATCAAAAGCCCGTCAGGCCCAGTCGCGCGTGAAGATGCTGGAACGGATGAAGCCGGTCACCGCGCTGGTGACGCAGGACGTGCGCGAAATCACGTTCCCGACGCCGGAGAAAATGCTGTCGCCGCCGATCATCGCGGTCGACGAAGTCTCGGTCGGATACGATCCGAAGAAGCCGGTGCTCAACCGCGTCACCCTGCGCATCGACACCGATGACCGCATCGCCCTGCTCGGCTCCAACGGCAACGGCAAGTCGACGCTGGTCAAGCTGATTGCCAACAAGCTGCCGCCGTTCTCCGGCCGGGTCACGCGCGCGGAAAAACTGTCGGTCGGCTATTTCGCGCAGCACCAGGTCGACGAGCTCAACCTCGACGGCTCGCCCTACGATCACGTCCGCAAGCTGATGCCCGACACGCCCGAGAGCAAGGTGCGCGCCCGCGTCGGCGCCATCGGCTTCTCCGGCAAGGCCGGCGATACCCTGGTCAAGAGCCTGTCGGGCGGCGAGAAGGCGCGGCTGCTGCTCGGGCTTGCGACCTTCGCCGCGCCCAACATGATCATCCTCGACGAGCCGACCAACCATCTCGATATCGACAGCCGCGCGGCGCTGGCCGAAGCGATCAACGATTATCCGGGCGCCGTCATCATGGTCTCGCACGACCGCTATCTGATCGAAGCCTGCGCCGATCAATTGTGGGTCGTCGCCGACCAGAAGGTCGCGACCTATGACGGCGACCTCGACGATTACCGGCGCATGGTGCTGTCGGCGCGCGGCATGCGCACCAATTCGCGCGACCGCGGCAACGAGCGGGACAACGTCCGGGAAACCGCAAAACCAGAGCGTGGAAAAAGCGAAAAGCGGACGCCGCTGAAGCAGAAAATCGCCGAGGCCGAGGCCGAGATCGAGCGCATCAACGGCATCATCGCCAAGATCGATACCGCGCTGGCGTTGCCGGATCTGTTCACGCGCGATCCCAAGCAGGCGGCTCAGCTCAGCAAGGCCCGCGCCGCCGCCGCAAACGCGTTGCAGCGAGCCGAGGAAGCCTGGCTGGCGGCAAGCTCGCAATACGATGAGGCGACGGGCTAGGTCGCGCCATTCCCGTCTGGATGCGCGGAGATAGCCCACTGAACACCGAATTTGTCGGTGAAATTGCCGTAGTGATCGCCCCAAAACTGCAGCTTGTAGGGAACGGTCACACGCCCACCGGCGGACAGGGCGTCGAACAGCGTCGCCGCCCTGGCTGAATTTTCGAGCTCAATGAAGATGGCACAGCCCTTCATCGGTTCCGAGTCCGGTCCATCCGAAGCGCAAAGCCGCAAGCCAGGTCCCTCGAAGACGGAATGCAGCACCTTGTCCCGCCACGCCGCGCCATCGCGGGTCTCGAGCGGACTGCCTGCGATCCGTCGGAGCTCCCTGATCTTGCCGAGACCACAGGCCTCGTAGAATCGCAGCGCGCTCTCGCAACTGCCTTTGAAGTACAGATAGGGCGTGACCTGCACGAATGGCTCCAGATTTTTTGGCCACGATCGTTCGCGCGCGACGGCCATTCAGCCGGCCATGCGTCGCAACGACAATCGCATCTACAGGATCTCAGGTGGCGGCGGGCTTCTTCTTCGGCTTCGGCTTGGCGGCCTTGGGCTGCGCCACCGGCTCGGCTCCGCGTTCGATCGACGACAGGCGTCCGCCGGTGAAGGTGTAGATGCCGGCGCGTGCGCCGCGCGAGAAGTTGACGACGGCCACCCGATCGCCGCGCGGATTATTGGAAAGATTGACGCTGTCGGGCGCGCCGATGCCGCGCACCACGTCGCATTCGGTATGGCCGAGGGCCACCGTTCCCGTCGTCGCGGGGGGCGCGCCGGCGGCGCCGTCAGCGAGCGCGTTGGCATCACCACCTGCCGGCGCCATGCCCGGACATCCGCCATCGGCACTGACGAGATCATCTGATGTGACCGCCTTGGTCGGGGTCAGCGGTGGCGATTTAATGGAGGAGTTGCGGGTGAACACCCGGCCGGAACGCGAAAACCAGTCGGCATCCTTGGAAAGAAGATCGGACGCGCTGCCGCAGCCCGTAAGCACAGGCCCGAGCAGCAGCAGCGTCAGCAATGGTTTTCGACCGATCGTTCCGTTTCGCACGCTAGACCCTGGTTCCCGTCCTACCCTAACTCTGCAATGTAACGCCTTGTCCCAACACCACTTTGCGGCACGACCGTGGCTGCCCGCAAGGTCGGAGACAGAAACCTCAAATTATCATTAATTACGATAGACCGCTATTGCCGCCGCTGCCAGCGGCCGCGGTCGTCGGTCTGCCAGTACGTCACCTCAAATCCGCGCGCCTTGCAATCGGTCCATGCGCCGCGGGCCGTGCCTAACGCTTCCTCGTCGTCGCCGTTGAACACCAGCACCAGTCGCTCGTAGCTGTCGGCGTCGGCCGGCAGCGGCGCGTTGTCGATCAGGAACCTGACATTGGCGCGGTTCGGATTGCCCTCCTCGACCGAGAGGATGACGGGCTGATCCGGCGCATCGCCGGCGCGCCAGGTGGCGTGGGGCAGGAAGGAATTGTCGCTGTAGGTCCATAGGTGCGCGTCGAGCGCCTCGGTACGCTCCGGCGAGGTCGATTGCACGACCACGCGCCAGCCGCGCTCCAGCGATTTCTCCAGCAAGGGCGGCAGCACGCTTTCGAGCGACATGTTCTGCAGATGGTAGAACAGGACTTCCGTCATTCGATCTCCGGCTGTGTCTCTTGCAGTTCGGTGAAGCTATTTCTTGGCTTCGTAATATTCCGAAACCAGCCGCTCCAGCAGCCGAACGCCGTAACCCGAACCCCAGCTGTGATTGATTTCGGTTTTCGGTGCGCCCATCGCGGTGCCGGCGATATCGAGATGCGCCCATGGCGTGCCATCGACGAAACGCTGCAGGAACTGGGCTGCGGTGATCGAACCGCCGTTGCGCACGCCGGCGTTCTTCACGTCGGCGAACTGCGAGTCGATCATCTTGTCGTAGTCGGGACCAAGCGGCATGCGCCAGACGCGCTCGTCGGTGTCGAGGCCGATCTTGGTCAGCCGCTCCGCCAGTTCGTCGTTGTTGGAAAACAGACCAGCATGCTGGGTGCCGAGCGCGACCATGATCGCGCCGGTGAGCGTGGCGAGATCGACCATGAATTTGGGTTTGAACTTCTTCGCGACGTACCAGAGCACGTCGGCCAGCACCAGGCGGCCCTCGGCGTCGGTGTTGATGATTTCGATGGTCTGGCCGGACATCGAGGTGACGATGTCGCCCGGCCGCTGGGCGTTGCCGTCGGGCATGTTCTCTACCAGACCGATGGCGCCGACCACGTTGACCTTGGCCTTGCGCGCGGCCAGCGCGTGCATCAGCCCGACCACGCAGGCCGCGCCGCCCATGTCACCCTTCATGTCCTCCATGCTGGCGGCGCCCTTGATGGAAATGCCGCCGGTATCGAAGCAAACGCCCTTGCCAACAAAGGCAACGGGTTGCTCGCCCTTCTTGCCGCCGTTCCAGCGCATGATCACGGTGCGGCCGGGCTGTGTCGAGCCTTGCGCCACGCCGAGCAACGCGCCCATGCCGAGCTTCGTCATCGCCTTGACGTCGAGGATCTCGATATCGACGCCTAGTTTCTTGAGTTGGCTGGCGCGGCGCGCGAATTCCACCGGGTAAAGTACGTTCGGCGGCTCGTTGACGAGCTCGCGCGCGATGATGACGCCGTCAACGACATGAGACGCGGGCGCAAACGCCTTGCGTGCCTCGGAGACATCGCCGACGGCAATCGAAATGTCGGCGCGCAGCGCGCCGTTCTCGCCGTCCTTCTTCTTGGTCTTGTAGCGGTCGAATTTATAGGCGCGCAGCCGGATGCCGGAAGCGATTCCGGCCGCGGCATCGGGCTGCATCGCGCCATCGGGCAATTCCGCAATGACGGTAACGGCTTCGCTGGCGGCGTTGAGCTTGCCCGCGGTGACGCCGCCGAATTTGAGGTAATCCTTCTCCTTGATATCGGCTGGCTTGCCGGCACCGACGACGATCAGCCGCTCCGCCTTGATTCCCTCCGGCGCCGGAATATCGAGCGTCGATCCGCTCTTGCCCTTGAACTGGTTGGTCGCCGCCGCCCGCTTGATGGTGTTGGCCGCCGTCCCCAGCACCTTGCGCGTTGCCGCCCCGAATTTCAGCGCGTCATCGCAAAACACCACGAGAACACCGCGCGGGCTTGCGGAAAACGGGACAAAGCCGACCTTGACGGCGTCGGACATAGGCAATCCTCCAGAATTCAGGGCTGTAATGACAGGCCCGTGCGCGGCGGCCCGGGATATGTTGGTTGTTCACATCGACAACGGCCCAAAATCGCTCCAGGCCGCAGGTTTTCAGCACTATGGCCTGCCGGGCGCCACACTGCCAAGCGCGGCGTGGCCAGAAGGCCACATCAAGTGAATTATTAAGCATATCGTGAGGGTGCCACGGCCCGGCCATTTTGTTGACGGATCAAAGGGATGGTAATGAGAGAGTAGACGGTGGACGACAAGCGGCACGACCAAAGGGGAACCCCTTACGGGGATTGGTCGAAGGCCGCTTTTTGGGCGCGCAAGGGCGGGATCGTACGGTAGCGATGGGGTCGATCGACAAGTACATTTTTCGCACGACGCTGGCGTCGTTTGCGCTTGTCCTGGTCAGCCTCACCGGCGTGATCTGGATTACGCAGGCGTTGCGTGGCATCGACCTGATGACGAGCCAGGGTCAGACCATCATCACCTTTCTCGGCATCACCAGTCTGGTGATTCCCGCGCTGGTACTGATCATCGCGCCGATCGCGCTGATGATCGCGATCTCGCACACGCTGAACAAGCTCGCGACCGATTCTGAAATCATCGTGATGAATGCCGCCGGCTTCTCGCCGTTCCGGCTGTTCCGCCCGTTCTTCTACGCCACCTGCGTGGTGGCGCTCGGCGTCGCCTTCATCGGCGCCTATCTCGCCCCCGACGGCATGCGCCGAATCAAGCAGTGGGACGCCGAAATCACCGCCGACATCCTGACCAACATCCTGCAGCCCGGCCGCTTCGCCCAGCTCGACCAGAACCTGACGATTCGCATCCGCGAGCGCCTGCCCGGCGGCGTGCTCGCGGGCATCTTCGTCGACGACCGCCGCGATCCCAAGGAGCGCGTCACCATCATCGCCGATCACGGCACGGTGCTGAAGAACGAGAGCGGTTCCTATCTGGTGCTCGAGGACGGCAATCTCGAACGCTTCGAGGCGGGAAAACGCGATCCGGCGCTGGTGGCGTTCGGACGCTACGCGTTCGACATGTCGAAATTCTCCAATCACGGCCGCGACGTCACGCTCGGCATTCGCGAACGCTATCTCTGGGAGCTGGTGTCCCCTGCGGAGGACGATCCCGTCTTCAAGCAATTGAGCGGGCAATTCAACGCCGAACTGCATGACCGGTTGCTGTCGCCGGTCTATCCATTTGCATTCGCGGTGCTGACGTTTGCGTTCCTCGGCACACCACGCACCACGCGCCAGAGCCGCAATTTCTCGATCGGCGGATCGATTTTCGCTGTGTTCGGGCTGCGCATGGCGGGATTCGCCTGCTCCGTCATGACGGTGAAGACGCCCGCCGCCGCCCTCTTCCAGTATTCGATGCTGATCGCCGCCATTGCCGTCGGATTGTGGATGATCGTCGGCGGCATCGTGGTCGAACCGCCGGCAGCCTTGATCGACGCCATCAACAGATCAAACGCGCGCATCGCGCGGTTGTTCGGACGGCCGGTCGCCGCATGAGCATGATGACCAACACGCTCGGACGTTACTTCGCCGGCCGCTTCCTGGTCGCGGCGGTGGGCGTGTTCGCGAGCATCTTCGTGCTGCTGGTGCTGGTCGATTACATCGAAATGGTGCGCAAGACCTCAGGCCTGGTATCGGCATCGGCGATCACGGTCGCGGAGACCTCGCTGTTTCGCGTGCCGCAACTGCTCGAAAAGCTGATGCCGTTCTGCGTCCTGATCGGCGCGATGACCTGCTATCTCGCGCTGTCGCGGCGGCTTGAACTGGTGGTCGCGCGCGCCGCCGGCGTCTCCGCCTGGCAGTTTATCGCACCGGCGCTCGGCAGCTCGATCGTCCTCGGCATCATCGCGACCACCGCCTACAATCCGATGTCGGCGAACCTGCGCGAACTCTCCAAGCGGATGGAGGCCGAGCTGTTCGGCTCGGCGCCGGGCGGCGGCATCCAGGACGCCTCCGGGTTCTGGCTCAACCAGATCAACAGCGACGGCCAGTCGATCATCAATGCCGCCCGCAGCGAACAGCAGGGCGTCCGGCTGACCGGCCTGACCGTGTTCCGCTTCGATACCGACCTCCAGTTCAAGGAGCGAATCGAAGCCCGCGAGGCCGCGCTCGAAGACGGCCGCTGGGCGTTCAAATCGGTACGTAGATACTCCCTCGACAAGCCGCCGATCGATCAGGACAGCTACTATCTGACGACCACCCTGACCCCGGCCCAGGTCCGCAACAGCTTCTCCACGCCGGAGACTGTGTCGTTTTGGCAACTACCCGGCTATATCCGATCCTCGGAGAGCTCCGGCTTCGCGACCGCAGGCTACCGCCTGCAGTACCATAAGCTCATCGCACAGCCGTTTTTGCTGGCTGCAATGGTGATGTTGGCGGCTTCCGTCAGCCTTCGCTTCTTCCGGATGGGCGGCGTGCAAAAGATGGTTTTGAGTGGCGTGGGTGCAGGCTTTCTGCTCTATGTTTTGTCGAAAGTTACTGAGGATTTGAGCAAGGCTGAGTTGATGCATCCGATCGCTGCGGCGTGGTTGCCCGTCTGTGTGGGTGGCCTCACCGGCTTTTTGGCCTTGCTGTACCAGGAGGACGGGTAGTGGCCGTAGTCGCCGCCCTCCAATTGCTGTCGCCTGCGTCCGGGCGGCGCACCATGGTGCGCCGCAATCGAACCCGCATGGCCGCCGTCAGCGCCCTGCTTGCCGGCCTGGTTTTCGCCGGAGCGCTCGATCTTGCCCTGACGGCGCCGGCCTCGGCGCAGAGCTTCACCTACAATCCGCGACCGCCCAAGCCGCCGCCACGGCCCGTCAACAATGACGGGCAGATGCTCGTGCAGGCGACCGAGGTCGATTACGACTACAACAATCAGCGCGTGTCGGCGGTCGGCAACGTGCAGATGTTCTACAACGGCACCAGCATCGAGGCCGACAAGGTCATCTACGACCAGAAGACCAAGCGGCTGCACGCCGAGGGCAACATTCGCCTGACCGATGCCGAGGGCAAGGTCACCTACGCCAACGTCATGGACCTGAGCGACGACTACCGTGACGGTTTCGTCGATTCGCTGCGCGTCGACACGGCTGATGCGACGCGCATGGCGGCGACGCGCGCCGACCGCTCCAGCGGCAATTACACCGTGTTCGAAAACGGCGTTTATACCGCCTGCGCGCCGTGTAAGGACGATCCGAAGAAGCCGCCGCTGTGGCAGGTCAAGGGTGCGCGCATCATCCACGACCAGACCGACAAGATGCTGTATTTCGAGAACGCGCAGCTCGAGTTCTTCGGCGTGCCGATGGCCTATCTGCCGTATTTCTCGACGCCCGATCCCACGGTGAAGCGCAAGACCGGCTTCCTGATGCCGGCCTACAGCACAACGACGACTAACGGCTTCGGTATCGAAATCCCGTTCTACTGGGCGATCGCGCCGGACTACGACGCGACCTTCAGTCCACGCATCACCACCCGGCAAGGCGTGCTGCTGCAGGGCGAGTTCCGCCAGCGCCTGATCGACGGCGCCTACCAGATCCGCGCCTACGGCATCGACCAGCTCAACCCGTCGGCCTATGCCGGCCAGCCCGGCGACCGCCAGTTCCGCGGCGGCGTCGATACCAAGGGTCAGTTCGCGCTGAACGACAAATGGACGTGGGGCTGGGAAGGCGTGCTGCTTTCCGACTACGCCTTCATGACCGACTACCGGCTGGCGCAATATCGCGATCCGCTGCAATCGTTCCTGACCCTGCCGACCGAAGCGATCTCGCAGCTTTATCTGACCGGCGTCGGCAACCGCAGCTTCTTCGACGCGCGCACGATCTACTATCTGAGCTACTCCGGAAACCAGGCCTATGTCCCGGTCGTTCACCCGGTCATCGACTACAACAACGTGCTCAACAGCCCGATCTTCGGCGGCGAGTTCAGCTACAAGACCAACTTCACCAGCCTGACGCGCACGACCGCGGCTTTCGATCCGATCACGACGCTGGCCAACACCAACGGCCTGTGCCTGACGGCATCGGCCGATCCGATGGCGCGGATTCCGTCGCAGTGCCTGCTGCGCGGCATGCCCGGCACCTACACGCGGTTCACGGCTGAAGCGCAGTGGCGGAAGTCGTTCACCGATCCCGTACGGCCAGATCTGGACGCCGTTTGCGATCCTGCGCGCCGACGCCATCAATGCCTCGATCTCGAACCAGCCCGGCGTCTCGAACTTCCTGCCGGTCGGCGATACCAACGCGCTGCGCCTGATGCCGACGGTCGGCCTCGAATATCGCTATCCCTTCATCAACGTTCAGCCGTGGGGCTCCACCACGATCGAACCGATCGCGCAGATCATCATTCGCCCGAATGAAACCTACGCCGGCAAGCTTCCCAACGAAGACGCGCAGAGCATGGTGTTCGACGCCAGCAACCTGTTCTCGGTCGACAAGTTCTCCGGCTATGACCGCGTCGAAGGCGGCGGACGCGCCAATGTCGGCGTGCAGGCGACCACGCAGTTCGACCGCGGCGGCAGCGTCAATGTGCTGTTCGGGCAGTCCTACCAGCTGTTCGGCATGAATTCGTTCGCGGTCGCGGACGCGACCAATACCGGCCTCGATTCCGGCCTGCAGAACGCCCGCTCCGACTACGTCGCCCGCGTCAATTACTCGCCGAACCGGACCTATACGTTCAGCGTGCGTTCGCGCATGGATGAAGGCACGCTCAACGTCAATCGCTTCGAGGCCGAGGGCCGCGCCGCCTTCGACCGCTGGTCGGTCAGCCTGATGTACGGCAACTACGCCGCGCAGCCGCAACTCGGCTACCTGACCCGCCGCGAAGGCATCCTCGGCAGCGCCTCGCTCAAGGTGGCGTCGAACTGGGTGGTGTCGGGCTCGGCGCGCTGGGATCTCGAAGCCAACAAGATCAACCAATACATCGTCGGCGCCGGCTATGTGGACGACTGCTTCGTGCTGGCCGCCAACTATGTGACGTCCTACAGCTACTCCACCGGTGTCACAGCGCCGGTGCTCGCTCACGCGTTCATGCTGCAGATCGGCCTGCGGACCATTGCGACTACGGCCTCAACGGCCAGCGGCGGCGGTCTTCAGTAACGCGTGCCGGACCTTGCCGGAGAGTACCGTCGCATTGCTGAAATCGAATTGGTTGATACGGCTGACATGACCATGACGTCCCCAAAGCTTCCCCATCATCGGCATTCCCGTCATCGCCTCCGGGCGCTGATCGCCTTCTGTGCCGTGGCGTTCAGCCTGCTGACTTCCGGCGTTTCGCCCCTGCATGCGCAATCGGTGGCGGTTCTGGTCAACGGCGAGCCCATCACCAACTACGACATCGAGCAGCGCACCAAGCTGAACTTCCTGACCACGCACAAGCAGATGGCCAAACAGGAAGTGATCGACGAACTGATCAATGAAAAGGTGAAGATCAAGGAAGCCAAGAGGTTCGGCGTCGACCCGACCTCCAGCGATATCGACCAGTCCTATGCGGGCATGGCCCAGCGGATGCGGATCTCGCCCGATCAACTGACCAAGTCGCTGGAGAGCCAGGGCGTTCGGCCCGATACGCTGAAGTCGCGCCTCAAGGCCGAAATGGTCTGGGGCAGCCTGGTGCGCGGCCGCTTCAAGGAAAGCCTGCAGGTCGGCGAAAAAGACGTCAACGCCGCGGCCCAGGAAGGCGGCGAGGACAACCCAGATCGACGCCTTCGAATACAAGCTGCAGCCGATCGTGCTGATCGTGCCGCGGGGATCGGCGCCCTCCGCAATCGAACTGCGCAAGAAGGAAGCCGAGCCGTGCGCGAGCGCGTCCAGACCTGCGACGAGGCCAACACCTATTTCAAGTACGATGCAGAACGCCGCGATCCGCGACATCGTCACCAAGACCTCGGCCGACATCCCCGGCCCGCTGCGCGACTTGCTCGACAAGACGCCGATCGGCCATCTGACGCCGCCCGAGATCACCAAGCAGGGCGTGGAGATGGTGGCGTTGTGCGACACGCAAGCCGACCAAGATCGACACGCCGAAGAAGCGGGAAATCCGCGACAAGATGTTCGCTGCAGAAATACGAGGCGAAATCGAAGGCCTATCTGGCGGACATCCGCAAGGCCGCGATGATCGAATACCGTAGATCGTTGATGGCAAAAGCCTCTTGCGCTGACATCCGGCGAGCCGGCAGGTATCGGACCCGATATCGCCATCGCGGCGTGGCTGCGGCGCAACGAGCTGAATCTTCCGCCATTTTATCTGCTCGGCGACCGCACCTTCTTCGCCGATCGCGCCAAACATCTCGGACTGAAGGTCGATCTCGCCGACGTCGGACCTCGAAGATGCCGGCGCGACGTTTGCGAACGCCCTGCCGGTGGTCGCGACCGGCGAACGCCGCAACGGCGCGGCCCGGCCGCGCCGGACGCCACCAGCGCGGATGCCGCGCTCGCCTCGATCCGCCAGGCGGTCGCCGACGTCACGGCCGGGCACGCCAGCGCCGTCGTCACCAACCCGATCGCCAAGAGCGTGCTGTATCGCGCCGGCTTCCTGCATCCCGGCCACACCGAGTTTCTCGCCGAGCTCGCCGCCGGATGGCGGCGCGCCCCGCAGCCGGTGATGATGCTGTGGTCGCCGACGCTTGCCGTCGTGCCGGTGACGATCCACCTGCCGCTGCGCGAGGCGATCGCGCAGCTCTCGAGCGAGCTGATCGTCACGACCGCGCGCATCGCGGTCGCCGACCTCAAGGCGCGCTTCGGCATCGCCAATCCGCGGCTCGCCATCTCCGGCCTCAATCCGCATGCCGGCGAAGACGGCACGCTCGGCACCGAGGACATCGAGATCGTGACGCCGGCGATCGCAGCATCCTGCGCAGCGACGGCATCGAGGCCCGCGGACCGCTGCCGGCCGACACCATGTTCCACGCGGCGGCGCGCAAGACCTATGACTGCGCGATCTGCATGTATCACGACCAGGCGCTGATCCCGATCAAGACCATCGCGTTCGACGACGCCGTCAACGTCACGCTGGGACTGCCGTTCATCCGCACCTCGCCGGACCACGGCACCGCCTTCGACATCGCCGGCACCGGCAAGGCCAATCCGTCGAGCCTGATCGCGGCGTTGCAGCTCGCCGCGCGCATGGCGGCGGCCACAGCCGGCATGAGCGCGATCGACGATCTGCCGCCGCTGCGCGATGTCATTCGCGAGCACTCCCTGTCGGCGCGCAAATCGCTCGGCCAGAATTTCCTGCTCGACCTCAACCTCACGGCACGGATTGCGCGCGCCGCGGGCCCGCTCGAAGACGCCACCGTGATCGAGGTCGGCCCCGGCCCCGGCGGCCTGACCCGGGCGCTGCTGGCGCTCGGCGCGAGGCGCGTGATCGCGGTCGAGCGCGACGAGCGCGCGCTGGCGCCGCTCGACAATCGCAGGCGCTATCCCGGCCGGCTCGAGATCGTGCATGCCGACGCGCAGCACTTCGATCCGCGCCCGCTGCTCGGCGGCGAGCGCGCAAAGATCGTCGCCAACCTGCCCTACAATATCGCGACCGCCGCTGCTGGTGGACTGGCTCTCGATCGAGCCCTGGCCGCCCTGGTACGACATGATGGTGCTGATGTTCCAGCGCGAGGTCGCCGAGCGGATCGTCGCGCAGGAGGACGACGAAGCCTATGGCCGGCTCGCGGTGCTCGCCAACTGGCGCGCCGAGACCAAGATCCTGTTCGACATTTCGCCGGCGGCCTTCGTGCCGCAGCCAAAGGTCACCTCGTCGGTGGTGCGGCTGGTGCCGCGCGCACAACCTGCGCCGTGCGACCGCCGCGCGCTGGAGCAGGTCGCGGCCGCGGCCTTCGGCCAGCGCCGCAAAATGCTGCGGCAGAGCCTCAAATCGCTCGCGGTCGATCCGGCGCGGCTGGCCGCCGCCGCAGGGGTCGATGCCACCCGGCGCGCCGAGACCATTCCGGTCTCCGGCTTTGTTGCCATGGCCCGTGAATTGACCGATATACGAAACACAAAAACGAACCTGCCCTGAAATTCCGCTGAGGAGAAAATGCCATGGCGCTGATGCGTCGCCAGTCTCTGGTCAAGTTCGATGCGCCGCTGTGCGAAACCATTGTCGACACGCCGAAGCCGCAGGGCCGGGAAGTGCTGGTCCGCATCGAGCGTTGCGGGCTGTGCCATTCCGACCTGCACATCCAGGACGGCTATGCCGATCTCGGCGGCGGCAAGAAACTCGACACCACGCGCGGCATGACGCTGCCGTTCACGCTCGGCCACGAGATCGCCGGTGTCGTCGAGGAAGTCGGTCCCGATGCCCCGAAGGACCTGATCGGAAAGAAGCAGGCGGTGTTCCCCTGGATCGGCTGCGGCCAGTGCCGCGACTGCGCCAACGGCGACGAGAATCTCTGCGTCAAGCAGCGCTTCCTCGGCGTCTCCATCGACGGCGGTTTCGCCAGCCACGTGCTGGTGCCCGACGCCAAATATCTGCTGGATTACGATCCGCTGCCGGTCAACCAGGCCGCGACGCTGATGTGCTCCGGCGTCACCGCCTATGGCGCGCTGAAGCGGCTGGTCGACCGCCCGCGGCAGCGCAATCTGCTGCTGATCGGGCTCGGCGGCGTCGGCATGATGGGGCTTTCGTTCGCGCAGGCGATGTTCAAGCAGAAGATTTCGGTGGCGGATCTCAGCCCCGCCGCGCGCGAGAGCGCGCTGAAGAACGGCGCCGCGGTGGCCTACGATCCGAGCGAGCCCGACGTCGTCAAGCGCATGATCAAGGAGACCGAAGGCGGCTTTGACGAGATCGTCGATTTCGCCGGCAACGAGAAATCGATGGCCTTTGCAGTGTCGGTGGTGGCGCGCGGCGGCAAGATCGTGGTCTCCGGCCTGATGGGCGGCAATTTCAGCCTGCCGATGGTGCAGTGGGTCTACAAGCGCATGACCATCGAAGGCTTCATGGTCGGCACGCTGGAGGAAGCCAAGGAGTTGATGGCGCTGGCGCGCGCCGGCAAGATCAAGCCGACGCCGATGCAGGAAGAGCCGATGGCCGACGTCCAGAAATGGATCGAGGAACTGCGGGCCGGCAAAGTGGTCGGACGTATCGTGCTGAAGAACTGAGGCGGAGCCCTCTGAACACGACATTCCCGAACGTTTCACGTTCTCGAAAACTTTCGAGAAAGGAAAAGCTTCAAAAAAAATAGAGCCCCGGCTCCGGCACGATCGAAGCCGGGAAAGCTCAACGCTTCGCGATTGACAGAGGGAGACGCCAATGGCTTCCGGAACTGTTTCGAAGCTTGCCGCTTGCGCGGCCTCTGCGAAGCTCGCCGCCTGCGCGGCGCTGATGCTCGCGATCCTGACCGCGCCCGCGCTGGCGCAGAAGCGCTACGGCCCCGGCGTCACCGACACCGAAATCAAGATCGGCACCACGACGCCCTATAGCGGCCCGGCCTCCGCCTATGCGGCAGGCGCGATCTCCGCCACCGCCTATTTCGACATGATCAACGAACAAGGCGGCGTCAACGGCCGCAAGATCAATTACATCAGCCTCGACGACGCCTACAGCCCGCCCAAGACGGTGGAGCAGATCCGGCGCCTGATCGAAAGCGACGAAGTCTCGTTCCTGGTCAATCCGGTCGGCACCGCGACCAACATGGCGGTGTACAAATACATCAACCAGAAGGGCGTGCCGCATCTCTTCATCGGCACCGGCGCCACCGTCTTCAACGATCCCGAGCATTTTCCGTGGACGATGAGCTGGACGCCGCATTACGCGTCCGAAGGCGAGATCTACGCCCGCTACATTCTGTCGACCAAACCCGATGCGAAGATCGGCATCCTGGCGCAGAACGACGATCTCGGCCGCGACTACCTGCTGGGATTCAAGCGCGGGCTCGGCGACAAGGCCGTCGACGATGATCGTGTCGTCGCAGACCTACAATACCAGCGATCCGACCGTCGATTCCCAGGTGGTTACGCTGAAGTCTTCCGGCGCGGACGTCTTCTTCATCGTCTCGGTGCCGAAATTCTCGGCGCAGGCGATCCGCAAGGCCTATGACATCGACTGGCATCCGCAGGAATTCGTGTCCAGCGTCGGCTCGTCGATTGCCGGCGCGATCAAGCCGGCCGGCTTCGAGGCGGCCAAGGGCATCATCTCGGCGGCCTATCAGAAAGACCCGGCCGATCCGCAATGGGACGACGATCCGGCGATGAAGGCCTGGAACGTCTGGATGGACAAGTACAATCCGCGCATCAACAAGAGCGACTACTACGCGCCCTATGGCTACAATATCGGCTTTGCGGTGGTCGCCCTGCTCAAGCAGTGCGGCGACGATCTGACGCGCGAGAACATCATGAAGCAGGCCTCCCATCTCGACATGGAATTGCCGTTGCTGCTGCCGGGCATTCGGCTGAAGACCACGCCGACCGACCTGCGGCCGATCAAGCAGATGCGGCTGGTGCGCTTCAACGGCGAGCGCTACGTGCTGTTCAGCGACGTGATCGAGAGCAACTAGCCGCGCCCGTCGCATTTTTCGCGGCAAGCCGTGCTCCCGGGGTCTGATCCGGGGGCGGGAACCGGTGTGCGCAACGCCGGATGTCGAACCAACCATCCGATGGTTGTGCGGGAACTCCGGATTTCAACCAAACGATGGATTTCGCTTGCCTTTTTTTCGTCCGCGGCCCGCCTCAGAGGCGCGGCTGACGAGCCCCAATTAAGCCCTGCCCGCTCCGGATTTGCGGCTCATTACGACCCAAGTCTTTAACCAGATTTGGGGCGTCACGCGTTGCTTGCGTTCAATACCGGGGATGGACATGTCAAACCGTTCAGCGAATTTCGTCGCAGGTCTCTTCGCCACTGTCCTGGCCGGAGCCAATCTCGCCACCGCAACGGATGTTCGTTCACAGACCGCCCCGGCCCAGGACAATTGCCTGGCTGCTCCGAAAGACAAGACGCCCGCGGGCAGCCACTGGTTCTATCGGATTGAGCGCGGCACCGGACGCCAATGCTGGTATCTCAAGGACGAGAACGGCAAGACCGCGCGCGCCGCGCCGCAGGAGGCGCAGGATCTGTCTGCGGAGGCCGCATCGTCCGCCGCGGCGCCTGCTGCAGCGGCCGCCGATCCCGTACCGCCGCAACCACGCCCCGCCGTGCGCAAATCGATCGCGAATGCCCATGCCGAACTGGCGCCATCACGACCGCGCCCCGAACAGGATTCGAGCGCCACCTTTGAGCCGCAGACGACGGGCCTGGCGACGATTGCGAGAATTCCGAAAAACCCGGCCGCAACCCCGCCTGACATCGCGGCACCGCCGGCGGCAGCCGCTACACGCTGGCTTGATTCTTCCGGCCTGAATTCGTCCGGCGGCCTCCGCGTCGCCGCCGCCGAACCGCCGGTCGCCCCGCCGGAAACCGACCAGGCTGCATCGCAGCCCGCACCACCCCCGGTGGTCGCGCCTGCTCCCGTGGATCCATCGATGGCAAGGCAGGCGGCGTCGATGCAGATGCTGTTTCTGGTGATGGCCGGCGCGCTGGCGATCGCCGGCATCACGGCAAGCCTGCTGTACCGGTTTGGCCGTCGCGCCCGGGCCCGCCGGCTCGCGGTTCGCCGCGACCGCCGCGCGATATGGGATTCCATCCATGCCGAACGCTCGGCCCCTGCGGGACGTCCTCCCCAAGCCAAACGTTCGCCCCGCGCCGAACGTCCATCGCCAGCGGTGGAGCCCGCTGAGGAAGTTCCGCTGTGGCGCCGCGACGTGCCTCGGGAACCGCGTACGTCTGACGATCCGGAGCGCCGGGTGACCGAAATGCTGTCGCGGCTGGCGCGCAGCGCGCAGCCTGACGAAGCCTGAGAGGGCTATTTCTCGAGCTGACGCTGCAGGCCGCGCACGAACTCGGTCAGGCCGGTACGGCGCTCGCGCTTCAGCCGCTCGGCCTTGAGGATCGACTGCACTTCCGCGAAGGCTTCGTCGACGTTCTGGTTGACGACGATGTAGTCGTATTCCGCCCAGTGGCTGAGTTCGTGGCTGGCGCGGTTCATGCGGCCGCGAATGACCTCGTCGGAATCCTGCGCGCGGGTGTGCAAGCCGCTTTTCGAGATCGGCGGCCGACGGCGGCAGGATGAACACGCTGACCACGTCGGCCCGGGCCTTTTCCCGCAATTGCTGCGTGCCCTGCCAGTCGATGTCGAACAGCACGTCCCGACCCGCCGAGAGCGCGGCCTCGACCGGCGCACGCGGCGTGCCGTAGCGATTGTCGAACACGGTGGCCCATTCGAGCAGTTCGCCCTTTTCGCCATCGCCTCGAATCTCGGCTTGTCGACGAAGAGATAATCGCGGCCGTCGACCTCGCCCGGCCGCATTGGCGCGCGTGGTCGCCGACACCGACATTTGCAGACCGGGCATGCGCTCGATCAGCATGCGCGACAGCGTGGTCTTGCCCGCGCCCGACGGCGACGACAGCACGAACATCAGCCCGCGCCGCTCGACCCCGTCGAAACCACCAGCCGTCATCGATCACTCCAGATTCTGGACCTGTTCACGGAATTGCTCGACCACGTTCTTCATCTCGAGCCCGGTCTTGGTCAGTTCGATGTCGTTCGACTTGGAGCAGCAGGTGTTGACCTCGCGGTTGAATTCCTGCGCCAGGAAATCGAGCCGCCGTCCGACCGGGCCGCCCTTGCCGATCATTTCGCGCGCCTGCGCGATATGCGAGGCGATGCGGTCGAGCTCCTCGCGGATGTCGGCCTTGGTCGCGATCATCATCGCTTCCTGGTTCAGGCGGTCCTGATCGAAGCGATCGGATGTCTCCAGCAGCGCCGCGATCTGCTCGGCGAGCCGCGCCTTGATCGCCTCGGGCTTGCGGCCGGGCGCGCCTTCGGCCTTCTTCGCCAGCTGCTCGATCTCGTCCATGCGCTGGACCAGAATTTGCCCGAGCGTCACGCCTTCGCGGCGGCGCATCTCGACCAGCTCGTTGAGCGCCTGCTCGAAGGCCATGGCCGCGGCGGCTCCTTCGCCGCCTTGTCCTCGTCCTCGTTGCTTTCGGGCTCGACGACCTCGATGACGCCCTTGATGCTGAGCAGACCATCGATGCTCGGCGCCACCGCGTCGATCTTGCCGCCGAGCGACGCCGGCGACCTTGACGATCGAGGCCAGCACGTCCTCGTTGATGCGGACGGTCGAGACCGCATTGGCGCGCTTGACGTTGAGATTGGCATAGACGGTGCCGCGCGACAGCAATTCGCCGGCGCGCTTCTTGGCCAGCGCCTCGAGTTCGTCCCAGCCGGGCGGCAGCCGCAGCCGCAGGTCAAAGCCCTTGGCGTTGACCGATTTCAACTCCCACTCGAACGTATAGGGGCCGCTGGCGCCGTGGCTGCGGGCAAAGCCGGTCATGCTCGACAGCGCCATCTTGCGACATACTCTCCGAAACGACGCAGGGGAAGAACTCGCGCGCGAACCCGCGCGACCATAGGACGATTTCCGCGCAAACTGGAAATTGCGGCTCCGACCGGTCAGCGCTGAACCACCGGCGGCGGTGTCGTCGATTGCGCAGCGCCCTGCCGGGCCGGAGCCTGGGCGGGTGCAGCCGGGGCGCGCCGGGCCTCTTCGGCGCCGCGGGCTTTCGGTGGTTGCGGTCGGGTTGGCATCGGCGGGCGGCGCACCGGCGGCCGCGGCAGGCGGCGCCGGCGTCGTCGGCCGGCTCGACCGTGTCGTTCTGGATCTGCTTTTCCATCGCGCGCAAGCTTGGCGACGTTCTTCTGATGCTCGTCGTAGGTTTCGGTGAAGCTGTGCCCGCCGGTGCCGTCGGCGACGAAGAACAGGTCGCGCGTGCGCGCCGGATTGGCGGCCGCTTCCAGCGAGGCGCGGCCGGGATTGGCGATCGGGCCCGGCGGCAGTCCTTCGATCACATAGGTGTTGTAGGGCGAAGGCTGGGTGATCTCGGAGCGCTTGATCGGCCGGCCCAGCGTCCCCTTGCCGCCGACCAGGCCGTAGATGATGGTCGGATCGGACTGCAGCTTGATCTTCTGGCGCAGGCGATTGACGAAGACGGCGGCGACGCGGCTGCGCTCGTCGGCCCGTGCCGGTTTCCTTCTCGACGATCGAGGCCAGCGTCGACCAGCTGCTTCCGGCGACTTGATCGGAATGTCGGGATTGCGGCGCTCCCAGATCTCGGCCAGCACGCGCTTCTGGGTCTGCTGCATGCGCTGGATCACCTGGTCGCGCGTGGTGCCGCGCGGAAATTTGTAGGTCTCCGGCAACAGCGTGCCCTCGCGCGGAATTTCGCGCACGCTGCCGGCGAAGATGTCGTTGTCGGACAGCCGCGCCACGATCTGCTCGGAGGTCAGGCCTTCGGGAATGGTGACGGCGTGCTGCACCACCTTGCCCTCGACGATGGTGGCAATGACGTCGCGCAGGCTGGCGGTCTTCTGGAACGCATATTCGCCGGGCTTCAGGTCCGAACTCGCCTTCAGCGCAAACACGCTGCCGATGAACGCCCACGGATTGACGTCGATCACGCCCTCGCGCTGCAGGGCGTCGGCGATGTCGCGCTTGCCGGCACGCGCGGGAATGTTGACGATCTTGTCCTCCTGCAGCGGACCCGGCGCTTCCAGCTTCTGCCTGCCGTAGTAATACGCAGCCCGGCGCCGATCATCAGGATGATCAGGATGGTGATGATGGCGTTGCCGACCACGACGAACGGATTGCGGGCGCGCTCGGACCGCTTCGGCGGCGGCGGCACCTGCTCGGGCTCCAGCGCGGCGCGCGGGCTGCGTGGCGAAATGGGCGGCCTCTCACTCATCGATGCAACCTAAATCCTGCCGGTTCAATCGTGGCCTGACAAATCTGCCGGACAAATCTGCCAGGAAAAATCTGCCAAAGCCAATAGCATACGCCCACATCTAGCAGTCATCGCCGAATACGGCAAAACGGTGGAGTCGTCGAACTCGCAAACACTTGCTAATCAACCACGCGCTGCACGATCACGGAAGCATTGGTGCCCCCGAAACCGAACGAATTCGACAGCGCGATGTTGATCTCGCGCTTGCGCGCCGTCTGCGGCACGAGATCGATCGCCGTTTCCACCGACGGATTGTCGAGATTGATGGTCGGCGGCGCGACGTTATCGCGAATCGCAAGGATGCTGAAGATCGCCTCGATCGCGCCGGCCGCGCCCAGCAGATGCCCGGTCGACGATTTGGTCGACGACATCGACACCTTGGAGGCGGCGTTGCCGAGCAGCCGCTCCACCGCGCCGAGTTCGATCTCGTCGCCGATCTGCGTCGAGGTGCCGTGCGCGTTGATGTAGTCGATGATCGGAGGCCGTGATCCCGGCGCGCTTCATCGCGGCACTCATGCTGCGGAAGGCGCCATCGCCATCCGGCGCCGGCGAGGTGATGTGATAGGCATCGCCGGACAGGCCGTAGCCGATCACCTCGGCATAGATCTTCGCGCCGCGCTTCTTGGCGTGCTCATATTCCTCGAGCACCACGATGCCGGCGCCCTCGCCCATCACGAAGCCGTCGCGATCCTTGTCGTAGGGGCGCGAGGCCTTTTCCGGCGTTTCGTTGAAAGCCGGTCGACAGCGCGCGCGCCGCGCAGAAGCCGGCCATCGCCAGCCGGCAGATCGGCGATTCGGTTCCGCCCGCGACCATCACGTCGGCATCGCCGAGCGCGATCAGCCGGCTGGCGTCGCCGATCGCATGCGCGCCGGTCGAACAGGCCGTCACGACGGAATGATTGGGTCCCTTGAGGCCGTGCTCGATCGAGACATAGCCGGAGGCGAGATTGATCAGGCGGCCGGGAATGAAGAACGGCGACACCTTGCGCGGACCGCGTTCCTTCAGCAGCATCGCGGTGTCGGCAATGCCGGACAGGCCGCCGATCCCGGAGCCGATCATGGTGCCGGTGGCGCACTGGTCTTCTTCGGATCGCGGATGCCAGTTGGCATCGTCGAGCGCCTGGCGCGCCGCGCACATCGCAAAGATGATGAAGTCGTCGACCTTGCGCTGGTCCTTCGGCTCCATCCACTGGTCGGGATTGAAGGTGCCGTCGGTGCCGTCGCCGCGCGGAATGACGCAGGCGATCTGGCTGGTCAGATCGGAGACGTCGAACGTCTCGATCTTCCTGGCGCCGCTCTCGCCGTTCAGGATGCGCGTCCAGGTCGGTTCGACGCCACAGCCGAGTGGCGTCACCATGCCGAGCCCCGTGACGACAACCCGTCTCATGTCAAAACTCCAGCCCGAAACTGGCGGCCCATAACAAGAAACCGGGGGACCGTTCGACCACGGCCCGTCCGGCTCTGTCACTTGCCGCCCGGGGCGTCAGCTTTTCGCGTTCTTTTCGAGAAACTTCGTCGCGTCGCCGACGGTCAAAATCGTCTCGGCGGCGTCGTCGGGAATTTCGCAACCGAATTCTTCTTCAAACGCCATCACGAGCTCGACGGTGTCGAGACTGTCGGCGCCGAGGTCGTCAATGAAGCTCGCGTTGTCGACCACTTTTTCGGGTTCAACACCAAGGTGTTCGACCACGATCTTCTTAACCCGCTCGCCAATCTCACTCATCGTTCAACCTCGTGCTTGTTCCATTGGACCCGACCCCAAGACGCTACTGAGACGATACGAGCCATCGTGGTCGTTAAACTTCCTTCGCAATCGCGCATAGTCTTGATTCGGCCCGGTCGTGACCGCAAGCCCCGGCGAACGGCAGGCTCCGCCCCGCCAATATACAGGGTTTCAAAATCCTGCAATGGCGTTCTTTGCCCATCCGTTGGGGGTTCGGTTATCATACTTCCAAAGCCTTGACTACAAGCCTCGCCTGCCCGGGCCAAACCGCCATTGGCCGCGTCGTCCGGGGCAGTAACGGGCTCAAAACATGGCCATTCCGCCGTTGACGTGAATCGTCTGGCCGGTGACGTAGGCGGCCTCGTTCGAGCTGAGATAGACCGCCGCCGCGGCGATATCCTCCGGCGTCCCCAGCCGTGCGGCAGGAACCTTGGACAGGATGGTTTCGCGCTGCTTGTCGTTGAGCGCGTCGGTCATCGGCGTCTTGATGAAGCCGGGCGCGATGCAATTGGCGGTGACGTTGCGCTTGGCGTATTCGGCGCCCAGCGTCTTGATCAGGCCGATCATGCCGGCCTTCGACGCGGTGTAGTTGGCCTGGCCGGGATTGCCGGTGACGCCGACGATCGAGGTGATCGCGATGATGCGGCCGAAGCGCTTGCGCATCATCAGCTTGGTCGCGGCGCGCGCCAGCCGGAAGGTCGCGGTCAGATTGACCTTGATGACGTCGTCCCAGTCCTCGTCGCGCAACTGCACGAACAGATTGTCGCGCGTGATGCCGGCATTGGCGACCAGGATGTCGACCTGCCCCATCGCCGCTTCGGCCGCCGGCACCAGCGCCTCGACCTCGGCGCTGTCGGACAGGTTGCACGGCAGCACATGAACGCGCTCGCCCAGTTTGGCGGCGAACGTATCCAGCACCTCGCGGCGCGTCCCGGAAATCGCCACCGTCGCGCCCTGCGTGTGCAGCGCCTGCGCGATCGCGCCGCCGATGCCGCCGGTCGCGCCGGTGACGAGCGCCGTCCTGCCAGTCAAATCGAACATCACATCTCCTTACGCCAGTCTACTTCGCAGCAGCCAACGCGTCCTTGGCCGCGGCAATGTCGTTGGGTCCGCCGACCGACACGCCGACCGCGCCGTCGGCGATGCGCTTGACCAGCCCGCTCAGCACCTTGCCGGCGCCGATTTCGAAGAACCGCGTGACGCCGTGGCCCGCCATATAGGCCACCAACTCGCGCCAGCGCACGGTTCCCGTGACCTGCTCGACCAGGCGGCGGCGGATCTCGTCGGGATCGGTGATCGCCGAGGCCAGCACGTTCGACACCAGCGGCGCCGCCGGCGCCTTGATGGTGACGTCGGCCAGCGCCTTCGCCATCGCGTCGGCGGCCGGCTGCATCAGCCTGCAATGGAACGGCGCGGACACCGGCAGCAGCATGGCGCGCTTGGCGCCCTTGGTCTTGGCGATCTCGAGCGCGCGTTCGACCGCGGCCTTGTCGCCGGAGACCACCACCTGCCCGCCGCCATTGTCGTTGGCGGCCTGGCAGACCTGTCCCTGGGCGGCTTCGTTGGCGACCGCCACCGCCGCCTCATAATCGAGCCCGAGCAGCGCGGCCATGGCGCCGACGCCGACCGGCACCGCCTTCTGCATGGCAAGGCCACGGGTGCGCAGCAGCCGCGCGGTGTCGCTGATGCTGAGGCTGCCGGCCGCGGCCAGCGCGGAATATTCGCCGAGCGAATGGCCGGCGACGAAAGCGGCGTCCCGCCCGACCGAGAAGCCGGCCTCGGTCTCCAGCACGCGCAACGTCGCGAGCGAGACCGCCATCAGCGCCGGCTGGGCGTTTTCGGTGAGCTGCAGGGTTTCGGCCGGGCCATCCCAGATGATGGCCGTCAGCTTCTCGCCGAGCGCCGCATCGACCTCGTCGAACACCGCCCGCGCGGCCGGAAAGGCCTCCGCCAGGGCCTTGCCCATGCCGACCGCCTGGGAACCCTGCCCCGGAAAAGTAAATGCTGCCGTCATCGGCGCTCCCTCATTGAATGAAGGCCGTAAGACACTGACGGAGGCCGGGATGTCAAGCCGCGCTGCGGGAGAACGAGGCCCGGCAGGGACTATCGATTGGGCCTCTAGAAGCCGCCGGCCGCCTGGTCGCCGCCAACCTCGGCGCCGGCCCGCGCGCGGCGCACGCTGCTCACCAATTGCCCGGACGATCCTCAAGGTTCGGCTTCGCGGTCGCAAGCCGCAGCACGGCCGCGTAGTTCGGCTGCACTTCCATCCGCGCCGCGTGCCGGCTTTCGCTGAGAATGCGGTGCACACGCGGCAGGTTGTAGCAGGGCACGTAGAACAGCAGATGATGCTCGAGGTGGTAGTTCACGTAATACGGCGCGATGAACAGCCGCTCGAGGAAGTTGGCGTGCGTGGTGCGGGTGTTGCGCAAGGGATCGGTGCTGTCGGGCACGACGGCGTGCTCGGCGATGTTGCGGATGCGGGTGATCACCATCATGCCAGGTGACGAGCGGCACCAGCCACAGCAGCGGATAGGCCCACCACACGCCGGCTGCGGCAAGGCCTGCGAACAGGACGGCGTTGACGATACATTGCGGACCGAGCTTCTCCCAGAAATGCGCGGCGCGTTGCGACAGCGGCCATTCCGTCGGTCCGAGCGCATTGAGCAATTGCGCCTTGCGCTGCTGATAGCCGGTCTGCCCGGTGATATCGCGCAGGAACTTGCGGCGGTAGCTCATCTTCGTGATCGGGAACGGCGCCGACAGCACCAGATCGGGATCGTCGTCCTGCTGGGTGCGCGCATGATGCTGCAGATGATAGCGGCGATAGGCGCGGGTCTCGGCGAAAACCGGATAGGCGCAGAACCACTGGCTCAAGGTCAGATTGGTCTTCTCGTCGGCCGACAGACAGCCATGCGCGCCGTCGTGCATCAGGATCGCAAGCCCGAGCTGGCGCGAGCCGATGATGCCGACCGCCAGCAGAAACGTCAGCGGATTGGGCCACCACGCGACCAGCGCGATCGAGCCCAATATCAGCGCCCACGCATGCACGATCAGGGCGACGCCCTTCCAGGTCGAACGCGTCCGCACCGCGATCAGTTGATCCTCGGTCAGGAAATCGCGGGCACGCATGCGAAGCGCGGTCATGATGAAGTCTCCCGGTCGGATGAAGTGGAACCGTTGCGGTCACCAACAAGGCGAAGGCGTGCACTGTCGCCGGCGGGCTTCGTCGTCGCCTGCTCGCCCAGCACGCGCAGCATCTCGCTGCACAATTCGTCCGGCGAACGGCCCATCGCATAGCCCTCGACCATCACGCCGATCGCGACCGCCCAGAACCGCCGCGAGGTCGCGTCGGGATCGCGCAGCGTACTCCAGCCGTGCCGCTCGATCTGGCCGGCATAGGCGCGCAGCCCCTCGCCGTGCAGCCGCTCGATGGTGCGCTCGACCAGCGGCGCGAGATCCTGGCGGCGTCGCGTCAAGCGTCAGCGCTTCGGCAAAGAAGGCGACCGAATCGGTCGCCGTCACGCTCTCGACCAGCGCGCGCGTGTAGTCCCGCGGCGTATGCGCCGGCAGCGCCGCCTGCTCGGCCGCGCGCGCCACGTACAGCATGTCGCGGCAGGCGGCCTCGACGAACAGCGCTTCCTTGGTGCGGAAGTAATAGGTGATCTGGCTCGGGAACGCGTCGGCGGCGGCGGCGATATCCGAGATCGAGGTGCCGGCGAGGCCGCGCTCCCGGAACAGCCGGCTGGCGCCGTCGAGCAGCCGCGAACGCATCTCGCGCCCGGCGGAACGCGTGGCGCGGGCGGCGTGCTTGGGGTCGCCTGCCGGCGTTTCAGAAGCGGTTTGGACCGACTTGGGAGCCATGTTGCCCTCTCGCCTCATATTTGTATGATATACAAACAAATATGTCAACCAAAGCTTCGGGCCTCCGTTTACAGGCAGCATCCCGGCATCAAAATCTCTCGGAAACCGGCCGAAAAGCCGCTGAGAACCCTTGCCAGCGCGCCCAAAATCCTTATAAACCGCGCATCCGTGGATCCCGGCCGGGAGCTGAACGGACGGTCTCAGCAATCTCACCTTTTTGGCGATGTTGATGTGGCAGGGCCAGTCGGTCCGTCGTCCCGTGCTTCCGCCTTCTGAGCATTATCGAGTCCTTTCCGAAGGTCTCGAAGGGCTTGCCGCCGGGAACCGCGCCAACACAGGAAAGGACACCCATGCCTCTTTATGAGCATGTTTTTCTCGCGCGTCAGGATGCGAGCACCCAGCAGGTCGAAGAACTGACCACCCAGATGACCGGCATCGTCGAAGGCTCGGCGGCAAGGTCACCAAGACCGAGAACTGGGGCGTGCGCTCGCTCACCTACCGCATGAACAAGAATCGCAAGGCGCATTTCGTGCTGCTCAACATCGATGCGCCCTCGGCGGCGATCGCCGAGATCGAGCGGCAGGAGCGGATCAGCGAAGACGTGATCCGCTATCTCACCGTCCGCGTCGAAGAGCACGAGGAAGGCCCGTCGGCGATGATGCGCAAGGCCGATCGCGACCGCGAGCGCGACGATCGTGGCGGCGGCTTCCGCGGCGACCGCGAAGGCGGCTTCCGTGGCGATCGTGAAGGCGGTGGTTTCCGTGGCGGCGAAGGCGGCGGCTTCCGTGGCGACCGTGGCCCGCGCCGTCCGCGTGACGACGACGCAACCGCAGCGGTTGAGGAGTAAGAATCATGGCTGAAGCTGGTGCACGCCGTCCGTTTTTCCGCCGCCGCAAGACCTGCCCGTTCACGGGTCCGAATGCGCCGAAGATCGACTACAAGGATTCCAAGCTGTTGATGCGTTACGTCTCCGAGCGCGGCAAGATCGTGCCGAGCCGCATCACCGCCGTCTCCGCCAAGAAGCAGCGTGAACTCGCGCGCGCCATCAAGCGCTCGCGTTTCCTCGGTCTGCTGCCCTACGTCATTCGCTAAGCGACTTCCGGTCCGCGGCGTCCGCGCCGCGGACCGCATTCTTCATAAGGCTTCCGGGTCGTCCGGTCGCCGATGGTTGGGGTCCAAAAGACCTCTAACCGCTCGAAAGGAGCGGGACAGCTGATGATCGCGATTATTCTCATTGCGCTTGCCGCCGGCTGCGCGTCGGCGCTGATGTTCGCCTCGATCATTTCGGGCGCGCTGATCTCGCTCTTGCTGTTCTATCTGGCGCCGCTGCCGTTGATGGTGGCGGCGCTCGGATGGGGACCGCTTGCGGCCGCGATCGGCGGCATCGCCGCGGCCACCGGCCTCGGCGCGATCTTCGGCCTTCCCTACTGCATCGCCTTTGCGCTCACCGTCGCGCTGCCCGCCTGGTGGCTCGGCCATCTCGCGCTGCTCGGCCGCCCGCGTGCCAATGCCGCGCCCGGCAACTGGCGCCACGCCGGCTCTGCGCCCGACGCTCGAATGGTATCCGGTCGGCCGCATCCTGCTCTGGATCGCGGGCTTTGCCGCCCTGACCACGATGGCCGCGCTGCTCACGCTCGGCACCGATGCCGCCGCGATCACCGGCGCGCTGCGGCGCGGCTTGCTGCGCATCCTCGGCCGCCGACGAGGCCTGCGCGCCGCCGGCGATATCGAGCAATGGATCGATGCGCTGGTGACGCATCGCGCCGCCGGCGCGCCGCGATCGTCGCGATGCTGACGCTGACGCTCAATCTCTGGCTTGCCGGCCAAGATCACGGCGACCTCGGGACGGCTGCACCGCCCCTGGCCCGACCTGAAGAGCGCCGCGCTGCCGCCGATGACGCTGGTGGCGCTCTGCGTCGCGATCGCGTTCTGCTTTACCGGCGGACTTGCTCGCGATCCTCGCGCAGATCGTCACCGCGGCGCTGATGATGGCCTATGCCTTCACCGGTTTTGCCGTGCTGCACACGCTGACGCTGGCGCTCGAAGAACCGCGCGCTTCTGGCTCGGCTGCGACCTACGCCGATCGTGGTGGTGTTCGGCTGGCCGGTGCTGGCCATGGTCGTGCTCGGCCTCGCCGACGCCGTGTTCGGCTTTCGCCGAGCGCTATCTGCGCGGCGCGGCCGCCGCCCTGCCCGCACCCTGAAATCAACCCTTCAACCCAACCACTGATCACTTCAAAGGAGAACGAACATGGAAGTCATTTTGCTGGAACGCGTCGCCAAGCTCGGCCAGATGGGCGAAGTCGTCCGCGTCAGGGACGGATTTGCCCGCAATTTTCTGCTGAAGCGCGGCAAGGCGCTGCGCGCCACCGCGGACAACCGCGCCAAGTTCGACGGCATGAAGGCCGAGCTCGAGGCCAACAACCTCAAGGCCAAGGGCGAAGCCACCAAGGTCGCCGAGAAGATCGACGGCCGCAACGTCGTCGTCATCCGTCAGGCCTCCGAAACCGGCCAGCTGTTCGGCTCGGTCTCGGTGCGCGACATCGTCGCCGCGTTCGACGCCGACGGCGTCACCATCAGCCGCAGCGCAGGTCTGGCTCGACGCGCCGATCAAGACGATCGGCCAGCAGAAGGTCGACGATCGCCGTGCATCCGGAGGTCGAAGTCAGCGTCAGCGTGACGGTTGCCCGCAGCGCCGACGAGGCCGAGCGCATCAAGCGCGGCGAGGACATCTCGACCCGTCAGGAAGACCAGGACGCCGCCGCCGAAGCGATCGCCGCCGCCGGCGAGTTCTTCGATCCGGAAGCCCAGCACGACGACGAGCAGCCGGCTGCCGGCGAAGCCCGACCGAGAAGTAAGCGCGCTCCTCGCTTCGACGAACGCTCGCTGCAAGCCCGGCCGTCCTTCAGGCCGGGCTTGTCATTTTCACGGCGATACGCCTCCTCGTCGAGCATCGCGATCGAGGCCAGCGCGGTCGCGGTGTGCTTCTCGACGCCGTCGGTCACGCAAAACACATCGGCCGCGACGACCGCGACCTGACGTCCGGGCTTGATGACGCGCGCACGGCAGATCAGGCGCTCGCCGGCCGCCGGCGACAGCAGATTCAGTTTGTATTCCGCCGTCAGCGCCGGCTGGCCGCGCGAGGTCGCCGCCGCAATCGTGGTCGCGTTGTCGACCAGGAACGCGGTGACGCCGCCATGGAACAAGCCGTGCTGCTGCAACAGTTCCGGCCGGCGATCGACCGCGATGCGTGCATGATCCGCGCGCAAGTTCGGAAAGCTCGGCACCGACATGGCTCATAAATCCCTGGCGGCCGACATTCTCGCGAATGCGATGTTCGATCGGCGCGAAATCCGGATCGGTATCTGCGATCATGTCGATGTCTCTCCGTCTTGTCGCCTGCATCCGATGCAACCAGCGCGCGGATCGCGCAGGCGACCAGGTTGATCGGCCTGCAGCCTCGGATCGCTGCGATCGCGACCCGACAGATAGGCGCGACAGAAGATCTGCGCGGGTCCGATGATCTGGCTGAAGAACAACGGCCGGCGTCATCGGCAGCAATTCGCCACGCGCGACCAGCGGCGCGCGCCAGCGCTCGATGCCGTCGGCGAGACGCGCATTCTGCGCGCGCTGTGCGTCGCGCAGACTCCTCGGTCCATTCGCTGCGGGAAATCTCGAAGAGGTAGCGCGCCTCGCGCCTGTTGTTCACCACCCAGTCGAGATGCGCGCGGATCAGCCGGTCGATGCCCTCGCCGCGCGCCGCAGGCCATGGATCGAGCGCCGCCAGGATCGGCGGCGTGATAGCGCTGCAGCATTTCCAGAAACAGCGTGCCGGCCAGTTCCTTCTTCGATCCGAAGAAGTGGAAGAAGCTGCCGTTCGAGGCGCGCGCCCGCGCGCGAATCGCGGCAACCGTCGCGCCCTCAAAACCGTCGCGGTCGAACACCGCCAATCCCGCCGCCAGCAAATCCTCGCGCGCCTGGTCGCCATCGCCTCCTCGAATCGATCTGGATTTACACTCTAGAGTATTGCTCTAGTAACGGTCAAGCGCGGGCCACGCGGACAGCCATCGCCGTTGCAGAAGCCTATTGGGAGATCGGCGGCGCCGGCGGTCCGGCCGGCGGCACCGGCGGCAGTGGCGGCGCTGACGCCGTCACGCCGGCGGCGGCGGGTGGCGCAGCGATGGCGCCGAGGCTGGCGGCAGCGGGTCGGCCAGTTCCGCGTGGCGGCAGCGTCGTGGCGGCCGCCGGCGCCGGCGTCACCGGCGGAACCGGATCGGGCCGCAGCGCGGCGGTGTCGCTGCCGGACTCTGCGGCCGCGTCGCCTTGGCCGTCTCGGCTGCGGTGATCGACCTTGGCGGTCTCGGACTTGGCGCTCGCCGGCCGGCTTGGCGGCCTCGGGCTTGTCGGCTTCGAGCCTTCACTCGTCCCTGGCGGCGTCGCTCTTGGCGGCCTCGGTCTTGGCCGGCGTCTCCTTCGCGGCTTCGCTCTTCGTCGGCTTTCGTCTCGGCTTCGGCCTGCGGTCTGCAATTCGCTCGCCCGGCTTGCCGCCGCTTGCTGAGCTCTTGCTTGGCGCCGATCTTGCGCCGTCCGGCGTCGCTCGCGCGCCATTCGCTTGGCGTTCGCGGCCGTCGGCCGTTCGGCCTCGCCTGGGCTCGATGCCGTCAGCTCGGGCGTTGGCCTCTGCGGCGCAGGCCGGATGCAGCTGCGGCCGAAGCGATCGAGCTGCTCGGCTTGGCGCCTCTTGCTCGGCTTGCCGTCCTGCTTTGCCTCCTGCTTGGCGCCCTCCTTGGCTTCCTGCTTCGGCCCTCGCCGCCTGATAGCGGGTGTCGGTCGCGCCATTGGAGACGAGGAAGGAGGCGAGCACGCGAAGCCATGTCGCGGGCTGGTGGTGTAGTGCTGGCGCAGGAAGCCCGGCAGCGACGACGCCGGCACCGTCTTCAACAGGCCGCGCGGGCTCTTGTGGCAGGCGTTGCAGGTGCCCGCGAAAATCTGGGAAGGGCTTTTGCCGGCCTCGAGGTTGGTCTCCTGCGCCTGCGCCGCTCCCGCCGCGAAACAGCCGATCAGAAGCGTCACCGTCGCTAGACTGAGCGCTCGGCTCAACATTCCCTGCTTCTCCAGATACGGAAATCGCGCTCCAGCGCATCGCACGACGCGGCTGGCGGCGGTCACCTTTTAGCCGATTATCGCGCGAATGGAAGCGCACTTATGACGCAACTGCGTGAATGCGCATTTTGGAATATCCGCTTTGTCTACAATGCACTAGCCGGCTCCCGATCATCGCAATTATGATCTTGTTGAGGCGCATTGGAACCATTCTGTTCCACGATGCGTCGGATGCAGCGGGCCGGTTGCTCCATTGGTGCTTCGATGGATCGCTTGTTGCGTTACTTCCTGGGGCAATTCATTCGCCGCGGTTCGATGACCTTCACGACCGCGAGCGGGGCGACGTTCACCTGCGGCGACGGCACCGGCCGGCCGGTCTCGGTGCGGTTCCTGACGCGAACGGACCGAGCGCCGGATCCTGCTCAATCCCGAACTCGCGCTCGGCGAAGCCTATATGGACGGCAGCTTCGTCGTCGAGCACGGCTCGATCGCGGATGCGCTGGCGATCCTGCTGGACCAACCCGAAATGGTGCCGCGCTGGGCCAGGCCGCAATGGTGGCTGCGCTATCTCGGCAGGCACATCCGGCAGTTCAATCTGCGCGGCCGCTCGCGCAACAATGTCGCGCATCATTACGACCTCGACGGCCGGCTCTATTCTCTCTTCCTCGACGCCGACCGGCAATATAGCTGCGCCTATTTCGAGACACCGGACACGACCCTCGACGATGCCCAGCTCGCCAAGAAGCGCCACCTCGCCGCCAAGCTGCTGATCGGGCGCGGCGACCGCGTGCTCGACATCGGCTCGGGCTGGGGCGGGCTTGGCCTTTATCTCGCCGAAATGACCGGCGCCGACGTCACCGGTATCACGCTGTCGACCGAGCAGTTGCAGGTGTCGAACGCCCGCGCGGCGGAGAAGAACCTGACGCGGTTCGGCGCGATTCCTGCTGCAGGATTATCGCGACGTCGCAGGCCCGTTCGACCGCATCGTGTCGGTCGGCATGTTCGAACATGTCGGCGTCGATTTCTACGAGACCTTTTTCCGCCGCTGCGCCGAGCTTCTCAGCGACGACGGCGTGATGGTGCTGCATTCGATCGGCCGCTCGACCGGCCCCGACGTCACGAGCCCCTGGATCACCAAATACATCTTCCCCGGCGGCTATATCCCGGCGCTGTCGGAAGTGATGCCGGCGATCGAGCGCGCCGGCCTGCTGGTCTGCGACATCGAAATTCTGCGGCTGCATTATGCCGAGACGCTGAAGGCCTGGCGCGAGCGCTTCATGGCGCGGCGCGAGGAGGCCGTGCGGCTCTATGACGAGCGCTTTGCGCGGATGTGGGAATTTTATCTGGCGGGTTCGGAAATGTCGTTCCGCAAGCAGAACCTGATGAATTTCCAGATCCAGCTCACCAAGCGCCAGGGCGTCGTGCCGATGACGCGCGACTATATCGCGCTGAAGAAGCCAGGCTGCGCGGCATCGAGAACGGCAGGCAGCCGCGGCTGCAAATCGCGGGCGAATGAAGCCCTAGGACGAGTGAATCAGTTGCGCAGGCTGAAGGCCGAAGGTGCGACAGCCATAGCGCGACACCGGACGCGCCAGTTGCGCGCGCAGGGCGTGCAAGCACGCGGCTTCGCAGGGCACGCGCGCGCACTTCCGGGCGCGAAACCTCTTCCATGGCGTCGATCAGCAGCGACAGCCACAGCCGCGTTCGCTTCCCGCCGCCGCCATGCTTGAAGTCGCTGACCCATCATGTTCCTGACCTTGTTCCCTGCTTGCCGTGTTCTGGCCGTTACCAACCCGGAAGCCGCCTGGCCGTTCCCGGTCTGCCAACCCCGATCAACCTGCCCGAAGAAATACGGCGCGATGTGATCTAGCTTCACAGAACGCCCTGTCGGCCTGACGTAGACCTCCGCCATGGCCCAGAAAACATACCCATCATCGTTCGATCCGAAGCGCGACCTCAGGACCGACTACGTCCTGATCGCCACCGGCGTGGCGCAGCCCTGATCGCCTTGATCTACCTGCTTCTGATCTGATCAACGCTAAGATCGCGAATCAAAGACGACCCTCACCATTGGATGGGTATGTCCAAGTGCGCGGTAAGGTTCAGGGTGTCCTAAGATTTTCCCTGAAATTTTGCGCTGCATTTTCCGCAAGCGCTCCCGGCTCGCGCCTGGCCGCCTGATTCCGGCCAAAAGCCGTCAAGCGAATGCGCTCGGCGCGGATCAGGATTCACACATCGCATTGTGTGAATCGGGCATAAGGCGTAGGCGCTTTCGCATTGCCGCAGAGGAGGCGCTTTATCGCCGCCCCCTCCGGGAATCCTGACAAAAGCCAGAAATCCGAAGAACATCACACGCCATGGCCCTGACTGATTCGAACGTCCTCAAGCTCGCTCCCGACGCGGGAACTCCGGCCTATCGGAGCGCACCGCACAATATCGAGGCGGAACAGAGCCTGTTGGGCGCGATCCTGGTCAACAATGACGCGTTCTACCGGGTGTCGGACTTTCTGGAGCCGAAGCACTTCTTCGAGCCGATCCACCAGACCATCTACGAGACCGCCGGCAGCCTGATCCGGATGGGCAAGGTCGCCACCCCCGTCACGCTGAAGACCTTCCTGCCGGCCGAGACCGACATCGGCGGCATGACGGTCGGCCAATACCTCGCCCGCCTCGCCGCCGAAGCGACCACCATCATCAACGCGCAGGATTACGGCCGCACCATCTACGACCTGGCGCTGCGCCGCGACCTGATCCGGATCGGCGAGGACATGGTCAATGTCGCCTTCGACGCGCCGGTGGATTTCGCGCCGCGCGCGCAGATCGAGGATGCCGAGCGCCAGCTCTATGAACTCGCGGAGTCCGGCCGCTATGACGGCGGCTTCCAGCGCTTCTCGCAGGCGCTCACGGTCGCCGTCGACATGGCGGCAAAGGCCTTCCAGCGCGACGGAAAACTGTCGGGCATCGCCACCGGCCTGCGCGACCTCGACACCAAGATGGGCGGCCTGCAGCCCTCCGACTTGATCATCGTCGCCGGCCGCCCCGGCATGGGCAAGACCTCGCTCGCCACCAACATCGCCTACAACATCGCCAAGGCGCATCGCGCCGAGGTGCAGGCCGACGGCACCATGAAGATCCGTCAATGGCGGCATCGTCGGCTTCTTCTCCTGCGAAATGTCGGCCGAACAGCTCGCCACGCGTATTCTCGCCGAGCACACCGGCATCGCCTCGAGCTCGATCCGCCGCGGCGGCATCACCGAGACCGATTTCGAGAAGATCCGCGACTATTCGATCGAGCTGCAGTCGCTGCCGTTCTATGTCGACGAAACCGGCGGCCTGTCGATCTCGCAGCTCACCGCGCGCGCGCGCCGGCTGAAGCGGCAGAAGGGCCTCGACCTCATCGTGATCGACTACATCCAGCTGCTGCCGGGCTCGGGCAAGCGCGGCAACGACAACCGCGTGCAGGAAGTCACCGAGATCACCACCAACCTGAAGGCGCTGGCCAAGGAGCTCAACGTCCCGATCATCGCGCTGTCGCAGCTGTCGCGTCAGGTCGAAAACCGCGACGACAAGCGCCCGCAACTGTCGGACCTGCGTGAATCCGGCTCGATCGAGCAGGACGCCGACGTCGTGCATGTTCGTGTACCGCGAGGAATATTACCTCGCCAACAAGGAGCCCCGGATCGGGACGCCCGAATACGAAAAATGGCAGCTCGACATGTCGCTGGTGCACGGCAAGGCCGAAATCATCATCGGCAAGCAGCGCCACGGCCCGACCGGCACGGTGGAAGTGCAGTTCGAGGGCCAGTTCACGCGGTTCAGCGACCTCGCGCATGACGGCAATTTGCCGGACCGCAACCTCTATTGAGGCGGCTTACGCGGTTGAACCGCCGCGGGGCCCCGCGTAAAATGCGGCATGAACATCGCCTCCGACCCGAAATCGATCCCGTCCAGCACCCTGCTCTCGCCCGAGGCGAACCAGGCCGCAGCGCTTGCCAGCGCGACCGGCGTGCTGACCGTCGATCTCGACGCCATCGTCGCCAACTGGCGCAAGCTCGAGAAGACGGCCGTGCCGGCCGAATGCGCCGGCGTGGTCAAGGCCAACGCCTATGGCTGCGGCGCCGAACAGGTCGCGCGCGCGCTGGCCGACGCCGGCTGCAAGACGTTCTTCGTCGCCACCCTCGATGAGGCGCGCGTGGTCCGCGCCGCGGTGCCTGCGGCCACGATCTATGCGCTCGACGGCTTCTTCCAGAACACCGGCGAGGCCTACGCCACGATCGACTGCAAGCCCGTGATCGGCGACCTCAACGAACTCGCCGAATGGGACGTGTTCTGCCGCCGCTCCGGCTGGTCCGGCGGCGCCGCCATTCACATCGACACCGGCATGAACCGGCTCGGCCTCACCGTTGCCGAAGCGCAGGGCATCATCCCGCGCATCAATGCCGGCGATCACGGCATTACGCTCGTCATGAGCCACCTCGCCTCCGCCGAACTGCTCAACAATCCGCTCAATGCCAGGCAGCTGACGACGTTCCGCGAAATCGCCAGCCTGTTCTCGGGCGTGCCGGCGTCGCTGGCGAATTCGTCCGGCATCTTCCTCGGCGCCGCAGTTCCAGTTCGACCTGGTGCGGCCGGGCGCCGCGCTCTACGGCATCAATCCGACGCCCGAAGCCGACAATCCGATGCAGCCGGTGGTCGAACTGAAGGCCCGCATCGTGCAGATCCGCAATGTCGAGCGCGGCGAGACCGTCGGCTATGGCGGCACCTGGACCGCGCGGCGGCCGACCAGGATCGCGATCGTTTCCGCGGGCTACGCCGACGGCTATTTCCGCGCCGCCAGCGCCAATGACGGCACCCGCGGCGCCGAGGTCGTGGTCGCCGGCAAGCGCTGCCCGATCGCGGGCCGCGTTTCGATGGACCTGATCGCGGTCGACGTCACCGATATCGACAAGAACGCGGTCCGGCGCGGCCACATGGTGACGCTGATCGGCGAAGGCATCACGGTCGACGAACTCGCCCATCACTTCGGCACCATCGGCTATGAGGTGCTGACCAGCCTCGGCAAGCGCTTTGCGCGGGTCTACAAGGGCGGTGATGCGCAGCCGAGCGCGCCTGCTCCGGCGCCTGCCGATCCCGCTGCTGCATCGAGCTAGGATGAACGCCAGATAGTTTGTCGCGGGTTTATCCTATCGCGCCACGCCGGCATGGATCTTGTCAAAGAACCGTTCGATCGGCTTGCGCACGCGATAGAGAATTGATCTCGCCACAGGATCACGAATGCCATGAATTTACGTCCGCTCTCGGCGCAATGACGGACATGGCCGCACTTGCTGCCGATTTGACTCAGTCGCGAATGACCCAACTCGGACATCGTTGATAACTCCAAGATCGACATAATTGCATGTGGTAGTAAGATCGTTATTGGCAAAGAAACGCACGGCACAACAGATGCAGGAAATTTCGCTAGTTAGTTTCAGCGGCGTATTTGCCTTGCGGGACGGCGTCAGTGAAAAAGAGTTTTTGCCGAGATTGCACGCCTTCCTCCAGCATTTCATAGATATGGGGTTTGCCACGAGCTATCGCGTCATGCGCCGCGAGGCAATGGTAGGCATGTCTCAATCGCGCCGGGCGATGGTCGAGTGCATTTTCGGATGGGGCAAGCAGCATGGCACCATGCGCAAGACCAAACATCGCGGCATCGCTCGCGTCGCCGCCGACTTCCTGCTCAATCTGATCGCCTATAACCTGATCCGCATTCCCAAACTGCTTGCTGCTTAGCCACCCGCGTCAGGGTGCACCAACACCAGACGAGAAAGTTACATCCAACTCCACTGCGTCGCCCAACAACGACCGGCGAGAGTACCAAAACTCTCCATTTCAAGGTTTTTCAGCGACGCTAGACGATTTTGGCAAAACGCTACCGGCCTTCACGTATCGCGGTGAACTTGTCTATCCAGACTTGGAGCGGGAGCATGCCGCGTACGAATACGTCAAGCAACATGGCGAGCAAGTAACCTCGCTGCATGTAGCGATGAACTCAATGGTCAAACCCGACGCAGATTTCTTTTTAGAGACGCGCATCGCATAGAGCACGAATGTCTGCCTCTGGCACGCGTCATTTAGCTGCGATGCCGAACCTGCTCCGCTATCGGAGCATTGCGGACCTGAGCGGGCCTTCAGCCCGCCAGATTTATCGGTTCACGGCCTAGCGGAATAACGAGGTTTGCGGTCACATGCGCGCATGAAGATCGCGACCTTCAACATCAATAACGTCAATCGGCGCCTGCCGAACCTGCTGGCGTGGCTGCGGACGGCAAAACCCGACGCGGTCAGCTTGCAGGAACTGAAATCGACCGACGCCGATTTTCCGGTCGCGGCATTTGAAAAAGCCGGCTATGGCGCGGTGTGGCAGGGACAGAAGACCTGGAACGGCGTCGCCATTCTGGCGCGCAATGCCGAACCGGTGCTGACCCGGATCGGATTGCCCGGCGACCGTGACGACCACGAGGCCCGCTATATCGAGGCCGCCGTCAACGGCATCATCGTCACCAGCCTCTATCTGCCGAACGGCAATCCGCAGCCGGGACCGAAATTCGACTACAAGCTCGACTGGTTCAAACGGCTGCGCTCGCATGCCGGCAAACTGCTGAAGCAGGACATCCCGGTGGTGCTGGCCGGCGACTACAATGTCGCGCCAACGGAGATGGATATCTATCCGACCAAGTCGTGGGACAAGGACGCGCTGATCCAGCCGAAGAGCCGTGCTGCGTTCACGTCACTTGTGGGACAAGGCTGGACCGATGCGATCCGCACCCTGCACCCGACAAAACCGATGTTCACGTTCTGGGACTACAAGCGTCAGCGCTGGCCGCGCGACGCCGGCTTGCGGCTCGACCATCTGCTGCTGAGTCCGTTGCTGGCGCCGCGCCTGATCAAGGCCGGCGTCGACCGCGAGGTGCGCGGCGAGGAAGGCGCCAGCGATCACGCGCCGGCATGGATCGTGCTGAAGTGAGGGGCTATTGCGGCACGATGCCGGCCGCCTTGATCAGCGGCAGCAAGCGGGCCTCTTCACTGGCGCGGAATGCGACGAGTTCCGCCGGCGACGTCGGCCAAGCGGTCGCGCCGAGTTCGTCGAAGCGTCGCTTCAGGTCCGGATCGCCCAGTGCCCTCAGCGTCTGTTCGCCGATCTGCGCCACCATGTCCTGGGGCATGCCGGCCGGACCGCACAAGCAGGCCCATGACGTCATCTCGTAGCCCGGGATCAGCTCGGCCATGGCAGGCGTATCCGGCAGTGCGGGGCTGCGGGTTCGCCCCGTCACCGCGATCGGCTTGACCGAACCTTCGCGTACGGCGGACAACGAGCCCGGCAGATTGTCGAACAGCATGTTGACCCTTCCGGCCAGCAAATCCATCAGCGCGGGATTGCCGCCCTTGTAGGGAATATGCTGCACGTCGACGCCGGCCATGCTCTTCATCATCTCGCCGGACAGATGCAGCGTGGTTCCGATGCCGGCCGAGGCGTAATTGAACTTCCCCGGATTTTGCTTCAGCAGCGCGAGCAGGTCTTTGGCGTTCGACGCGGGAAAATCCTTGGCCGCCACCAGGATGTTCGGCAGCTGCCACAGCCCGCTGATGAACGTAAAATCATCGGCCGGCCTGTACGGCAGTTTCGCGTAGGTGCCGATGGCGATCACGTTATTGGCGATCCCGCCCATGCCGACCGTGTAACCATCGGGCGCCGACTTGGCGACGGCATCGTTGGCGATCACGCCGCCAGCGCCGACGCGATTCTCGACGACGAATTGCTGCCCGGTCACCGCGCTCATCTTCTGGCAGAACACGCGCGAAAGGCTGTCGGTCGCGCCTCCCGCGGCGAAGCCGAGCACGTAGCGAACCGAGCGCGTCGGCCAGCCGTTTTCCGCGAACGCGAGGCCGGGAAACAGAGACGTCGCGCCGAGCATCGCGAGAGCCTGACGACGGTCGAACCTGGCCTCTGGCATGGTCGATCTCCCCTTGGGCGTTGTCGGCGACTGCAATCGCTCTTGCGCAAAATGAAGCACGGGCGGAAAAATCCTGCACGCGCAAAATGCCGCACCGGCAGCCGATTTGTTTCGCCCGGCGAACCAACGTCACAAAGCAATCGAGATGGCGACGGCCCGCGCCCTACCCGCCGAATTTCCGGCGCAGCATGACGCCGAGGATGTTGGAATAATCGTCGGTCCACAGCGCGCTCGCGCGGTCCGGCGATAACGCCGTCCAGTCTTTCGCAACGCTGCCGGTGTCGGCCGCGTCGCGCGCCAGCACGACGATGCGGGCATTGGCCTTGAACGTCGTCATCAGGTCGCCGGCGCTGTCGTCTTCGCGGAGAAAGGCGGCGAGACCTTGCGACTGCGCGACGTTGGCGACGACAGGCGCGAGGTCGAGGTGCCGGTTGGAGATATGCATGACGATGACGCCATGCGGCGAAAGCTTTGAGAGATAGCCCGCCAGCGCCTCGCGCGTCAGCAGATGCACCGGAATGGTATCGGACGAGAAGGCATCCAGCACGATCAGGTCATAGCGCTGCGGTGACGCTTCCAGCGTCAGCCGCGCATCCCCGGCCACGACGGGCGCATCCGGCGCGCAGTTCGACATGAACGCGAACAGAAGCGGGTCCTGCGCGATGCGGATCACTTCGGGATCGATCTCGAAAAACGTCCAGTGCTCGCCCATCTTGCGATGACAGGCCAGCGAACCCGTGCCGAGGCCGACGACCGCAACATGGTCGAGCCCGCCACGGGCCGTGCGCGCGGCAGCAATCGCCTCACCCATCGGACCGCCCCGATAGTAATAGGTCAGCGGCGCCGGCGGGCCGCTGACCGCCGTGCCGTCGTCGTTGCGCAGGCGCTGGGCGCCGTGGATCGTGGTGCCGTGATAGAGAAAGCGCGCCTTGCCTTCGGCGACGTCGGCCACCCTGTGAACGCCGAAGAAGCTGCGCGCGGTCTCGATCGGCGCGATCCCGGGCCGCCACAGCGCCGTGACCACAAAGGTCAGGACGACCAATCCGAAGAAGCGCATCGGCCGTTTCCGCCCAAACAGCATCACCGCCGCGAGCAGCGCGAGCAGAACCTGAAACGGCAGCTCCAGCGTCGCCGGCGCCTGCCAGCGGGTCACGCACCATACCAGAGCCAGTACTGCGCTCAGCACCAGCCACGGCGATGCGTCGGCCAGCGCCTTGCGCAAGCCACCGGCAAAAATGCCCGGCGTGCACAACAGCGCCAGCACGATCAGGATCGGATATTCGTAATTGCCGTTGAAGATCTGCGGCGCCAGCAGCCCCGCGAATGCGCCGCCGATCACCCCGCCGAGCGACGTGCAGAGATAAAACTCCGTCAGCCGCCGCGGGCTCGGACGGTGCGCGTAGAGTTCGCCGTGGCACATCAGCGTCAGCAGCGCGAAGGCCACGAGATTGAGGGCGATCATCGTCGCCCAAAACACCTTGTCGCCGCCGATCAGGCTTACCGCCAGCGGCGCCACAACGAACGGCACAAACCGCACCACATTGGCATGCGCGATCCATGGCCGCTCGCGGAACACGGCAACGAAAGTGAGCAGATAGATCGCAAGCGGCACCACCCACAGGAACGGCGCCGCGGCGATGTCGGTCGTCAGATAGGCGGTGACCGCGATCACGAGGCCGGACGGCACCGCGGCAACGGCGATCCATCGCATCCGCTCGCCGGCAGTCGCGTGGACATTGTCGACGGGCGCGGCCTGTGCCGCGGCAGGCACCGCGCGGGCCGTCAACAATCCGGCAACGGCAAGCAGGATGGCAAGCAACGCAAACCCGATCGACCACGCCACCGTCTGCGTCTTCAGCGTCAGGAACGGTTCGACGATGACGGGATAGGCGAACAACGCGGCAAACGAGCCGAGATTGGACGCGGCATAGAGTACGTAGGGATTATCGGCCTGCCGGTGGCCGCTCGATGCAAACCAGCTTTGCAGCAACGGCGCGCTGGCCGACAGCGTGAAGAACGGCAGCCCGATCGACGCCGCGAACAGACCGAACAGCCACAGCGCGGTGCCATCGGACGGCGGAATTCCCCATCCCGGCGCGATCGCAATCGGCAGCGCCATCGCCGTGACGGCGACCAGCGCCAGATGCAGCATCGCCGCCCGCAGCGGCGACAGCAGCCGGTTGACCAGATGGGCGTAGGCGTAGCCGGCCAGCAGCACGGTCTGGAAGAACACCATCGCGACCGACCACACCGCCGGCGCGCCGCCGAGTTTCGGCAGCACCATTTTGGCGAACATCGGCTGGATCGAGAACAGCAGCAGCGCCGAGACGAACAGCGTCGCGGCATAGAGCCACGGCGTCAGGCGAGCCGTCGCCTCGCGACCAGGCACAGATGATATCCGGTCCGAAGCATTGAAAAGCGACATCGACATCCCCGGCGCCGGCGATTGGGACGCACGGTAGCCAGCCGCCCCTAAGCAAGGCTTAACCGGCCGCCGGGAACGGCGGGGATTCCAGATCGTAAATGTCGCGCTTGTTCGCGGGAAAAAGCCGCAAATCAGCCTTTGCGGGTATGGCCCCAGGCGGCGTCCCAATCCTCGCCGGCGGCGTCGATGACGCGGCCGTCGGCCTCGAAGAACTTGTTCGGAACCTGGAAGATCGCGAGCATCAGCCCGCCTTGCGGACACCAGGCGACGTGGCGGCTGCCTTCTTCGCGCCAGATGAATTCGCCGGCCTTGCACTCGATGCCTTGCGCCGGGCCTTCCTTGTCGACCAGCGAGCCTTCGAGCACGTAGGTCTGCTCGATGTTGACGTGCTCGTGGTCGGGCAGCACCGCGCCCGGCGCGAACTTCATCAGCGCGGTCATCAGGCCGGTCTTCTTGTCGAACAGCAGCGTCTTGGCTTCGCAGCCGGGAAAGCGGGTCTTCTGCCATTCCATGCTGGCGGGGCGAACGAGATGGGAATGGGTGTCGGCGGTCGCGCTCTTCGGCGTCACGGCGTCCATGGCAATTCTCCCGATGTTGTTTTCCGGGAGCCTAGCAGAATTACCGCCGCTCACCACAAATTCTTGCCGTCGATGACGGTCACCGGCACGGCATCGAGATCGAAATCATCGAACAGCCGCGCATTGATGCCGATCTTCGGATTGTCGAAGTCCGGCTTGCCGGTCGACCAGTCCGGCGATTCCGAATAGGTCCCGCAGCCGCAATGGGCGCAGAAATGATGTTTGACGGTGCGGCTGCCCCAGCGATAGGTCGCGACGTTTTCAGGCGGCGATGTCAGGCGGAATTGCGCCGGCTTGTAATAGGCCCACAGCGCGCCGCGCTTGGCGCACAGCGAGCAGGTGCAGCGGGTCACGTCGGCAGGCTGCTCGCTCACCTCGAACTGCGTCTGGCCGCAATGGCAGCTTCCCTTGATCGGCATGGTTGGTTCCTTCCCGGTGACCTGATATCGCTGGGTTCATAAACGGTGCCTGCTGACAGCATGGTGTCAGCAGCAGCGCGGAGATCAGGTTTCTTGGGCTTCCTCTTCGTCCTCATCGTCGGGCTGATTGCGGGCACCATCTCAGGCATCGTCGGCACCGGCTCGTCGATCATGCTGATGCCGGTGTTGATCTATCAATACGGGCCCAAGGAAGCGGTTCCGATCATGGCGATCGCGGCCGTGATGGCGAACTTTTCGCGGATTTTGGCCTGGTGGCGCGAGGTCGACTGGCGCGCCTGCCTGGCCTATTCGGTCACGGGGATTCCGGCCGCGGCGCTCGGCGCCCGGACGCTGCTGGCGTTGCCGTCGCATACCGTCGACATCGCGATCGGCCTGTTTCTCATTGCGATGGTGCCGGTGCGGCACTGGCTGGCCCGCCACCAACTCAAGGCGCAGCTCTGGCATCTGGCGGTGGGCGGCGCCGTGATCGGCTACCTCACCGGCATCGTGGTTTCGACCGGCCCGCTCAGCGTGCCGCTATTTCTGTTTTACGGATTGACCAAGGGCGCGTTCCTGGCGACGGAAGCCGCGAGCTCGCTCGGGCTCTATTTCAGCAAGTCCGTCACCTTCCAACGCTTCGGCGCCCTGACGCCGGATGTGGCGGTGAAAGGCCTGATCGCAGGCTCGTCGCTGATGTTCGGGGCATTCATCGCCAAGCGCTTCGTGCTGCATCTCGACCCCAACGTGTTCCGCCTGCTGATGGACGGCATCATGCTGGCGGCCGGGCTCTCTCTGCTCTGGTCGGCGGCCTTTTCATAAAATTCGGCCGAACCGCCGTTATTGCCTGAACCAATCGTGGCGAAAGCCCGACGAAGTGACGCGAGTCACATCATTTCGGTAAGTGACCATAGCTAATGGCCTTGCAGTATTTCGACTGTCAGGCCTGGAGAGATTGAGATGAACAGGGGAATTATTGGCGCCATCGTCGCCGTCTTTGTGATTGCGATTATCGCCGCCGGAAGCTGGTACACCGTCGATCAGACCGAGCGCGGCGTGCTGCTGCGCTACGGCGCCGTGGTCGGCACCGCCCAGCCCGGGCCTCGGCTTCAAGGTCCCGCTGATGGACACCGTCGAGAAGGTCAGCGTCAAGACCACGACCTTCACGTGGGACAAGATGAACTCCTATTCCTACGACCAGCAGCCGGCCGATCTGAAGATCAGCGTCACCCTGCGTGCGGCGCCGGAAAAGGTCGCGGACCTCTATGCGAAATTTGGATCGGTGCAGACCGCGGTCAACCAGGTCGTCAGCCCGGTCGTGAACCAGCAGGTCAAGGTGGTGTTCGGCCGCTACACGGCGGTCAAGGCGATCCAGGAGCGCGGTCAGCTCAACAGCGCGATCAAGGACGCCATCACCGCGACCCTGAAGGACGATCCGATGATCATCATCGAGAGCGTCCAGCTCGAGAACATCGAGTTCAGCCAGACCTATCTGCATTCGATCGAGCAGCGCATGCTGGCCGAAGTCGAAGTGCAGAAACTGCAACAGAACGCCGAACGCGAAAAAGTCCAGGCGCAGATCACCGTGACGCAGGCCACGGCGAAAGCCAACGCGGTCCGCGCCGAGGCCCAGGCCAACGCCGAAGCGACCAGGCTGAACGGCGAAGCCAAGGCCTCCAACATCAAGATAACAGGCGAAGCCGAAGCCGCCGCCATCGAGGCGCGCGGCAAGGCGCTCGGCAACAACCCGAACCTCGTGACGCTGGTGCAGGCCGAACGCTGGAACGGCGTGCTGCCGACCACGATGGTGCCGGGCTCGTCGGTGCCGTTCGTCTCGGTGAAGTAAAGCCGCGCACTCTCTTCATTGGCGATGAAGCCCACCGCTTCATCGCCAATGCTCGTTTGATACACACCGCAACACAAAGTGTCCGGCGAATGAGTTCCCTTCGCGGACGGTCCGGATACAGTCCGCCGACTTCTTCAGGGGCGGAAGCAGTGGGCGCATTGATTTTTGATTTCGACGGCGTGATCGCCGACAGCGAAGCGATCGCGAACGCCGTGCTGGCCGAAACCGTCAGCGATCTCGGCTACCCCACCACGATGGACCAGTCGCTGACACGCTATGCCGGCCGCCGCTGGGTCGACGCGATGGCGGAAATTGAATCGGTCACCGGCAAGCGCCTGCCCGCAAGTTTTTCCGACGATCTCAAGCAGGCCACGTTCGAGCGGTTTCGAACCGACCTGAAGGAAGTGAGCGGCGCGAAGGATTTCATCCGGCGCTTTTCCCATCTGCCGCGATGCATTGCCTCCTCCAGCTCGATCGACCGCCTCGAACTCGGTCTTTCGCTGCTGGCGCTGCAATCGGAGTTCGACCATCACGTCTACAGCGGCGACATGGTCGCGCGCGGCAAGCCGCATCCAGACATCTTTCTGTTCGCGGCCGGAAAACTCGGCGTCGATCCGAGCGACTGTCTCGTGATCGAGGATAGCGCCGGCGGCATCCGGGGCGCGGTCGCGGCCGGAATGACCGCCATCGGCCTCTGCGCCGCCAGCCACATTCGCGACGGCCACGGCCTCAAGCTGCGCGAGGCCGGCGCGGTGCATCTGGCGGAGTCATGGGCCGAGGTCGAACATTTTGCGCTTGGATTTTTCGGAGATTAAGTCGAGCGCCTGCGTGGAATGACGCTGGGCGGCGCGGTCGCCGGCCCCGCTTGCGATCCCCGTTGCGGCGGTTCCAGCGATGGCAGCGGGTCCGGTTGTGGGTCTGCTTGCCCAATTTATAATTGTACAATTGTCGAAAGCACGTAAACTGACGAGACGCGCAGGAGGTGCCGTGACTATCAATTTCAATTTTTGGAGGTGACATGAAATTGCTTGCCCTAAGCTTTCTGTTATCGCTTTTCATCATCGGAGGCCAAGCGACGGCAATGCCGCTGAATGGCTCATTGCCTGACGGGCAGAGCAGCAATGTCGTGCAAGTCCGGAAAAAAATACTGAACTGCAGCGGTCTTTGTTCCGCTGAGTTTGCGCGCTGTACCAAGGCAGCAGATGTCTGCTCTCACCAAATCTGCACAGAGGAGGATTTTCGCCATCAGGCCGAAGCGATGGATCAATGTTATTCAACCTACAAAAGCTGCATGCCTGGATGCGCGAACGCCTCCGTAAAACCGAAATTGTAATCGTCATACGCATCGCGAAGTCTACTGGATCACCATGATGATCCGCCAGCCACATCAGCGACGGCCACGGCCTCAAGCTGCGCGAGGCCGGCGCGGTGCATCTGGCGGAGTCCTGGGCCGAGGTAAAGCATTTCGCGCAGGGGTTTTTCACAGGCAATCCGGTTTTCCTGACCTGACGCGAAGCGACGTCCATGCCTAAACGCTTAGAGGCCGCACCATCTATTGCGGTGTTCGTAGATCGTGCGACGACGCCCAATCATCCTGCGGCGGGGGCAAGTCTTTGGCCCGCTTCAATGCCGCAAGCCGGAATAGGCCAAGCACAACGATAATGGGAATAAAGACGGCACCGACTGCCAACGCCACAGGGTCGTCCCACATGACAGCACCTATTTCTGCTGCCCCCAGATTAGCCCCAGAGAACAAATTAAGAACATTTTTCGATTTTCCGTGCTATCAACGCTGCGCACCTCAACAGCGATTCACCCTCCATGGCCAAGAACACCCTCTCCTTTGTCTGCCAGAACTGCGGCGCGGCGTATAACCGCTGGCAGGGCAAGTGCAAGTCCTGCGGCGAGTGGAACACGCTCGCCGAAGAGGACACCACCGGCGCGACCTCGATGCCGGTCTCGATCCGCAGCAAGCGCAAGGGGCGGACGTTTGCGCTGGAGATCGCTGACCGGCAAGAGCCAGGACGCCCCGCGGCTGTCGTCCGGCATGGGCGAACTCGATCGCGTCACCGGCGGCGGCTTTGTCCGCGGCTCGGTGCTGCTGGTCGGCGGCGATCCCGGCATCGGCAAGTCGACGCTCCTGACGCAGGCCACCAGCCTGATGGCCCGCGCCGGCCATCGCGTGGTTTACATCTCCGGCGAAGAGGCCGTGGCGCAGGTGCGGCTGCGCGCCGAGCGGCTGGGACTGGCGGACGCGCCGGTGCAACTGGCCGCCGAAACCTCGGTCGAGGACATCGTCTCGACCTTGTCGGAAGGCCCCGTCCCGCGCCTGATCGTGATCGACTCGATCCAGACCATGTGGACCGACACCGTGGAATCCGCACCGGGCACGGTGACGCAGGTTCGCGCCTCGGCGCAGGCACTCATTCGTTTCGCCAAGAAATCAGGTGCCGCGATCATCCTGGTCGGCCACGTCACCAAGGACGGCCAGATCGCCGGCCCCCGCGTGGTCGAGCACATGGTCGACGCGGTGCTGTCCTTCGAGGGCGAAGGCTCACAGCATTTTCGCATTTTGCGCGCGATGAAGAACCGTTTCGGCCCGACCGACGAGATCGGCGTGTTCGAGATGACGGGGCTCGGCCTGCGCGAGGTCTCGAACCCGTCTGAATTGTTCCTGTCCGAACGCGATCTCGGCAGCCCCGGCACGGCGGTGTTTGCCGGCATCGAAGGCACCCGCCCGGTGCTGGTGGAGTTGCAGGCCCTGGTGGCGCCGACCACGCTCGGCACCCCCCGCCGCGCGGTGGTGGGCTGGGACACCAGCCGGCTGGCGATGGTGCTGGCGGTGCTGGAGGCCCATTGCGGGGTCAAACTCTCCGGCTACGACGTCTATCTGAACGTTGCCGGCGGCCTGCGGATCCAGGAGCCGGCGGCCGATCTCGCGGCGGCCGCCGCGCTGGTGTCCTCGCTGGTCAACGCGCCGCTGCCGACGGATGCGGTCTATTTCGGCGAGATTTCGCTCTCCGGCGCGGTCCGTCCGGTGGCGCAGACGTCGGCCCGGCTGAAAGAGGCCGCCAAACTCGGCTTCGGTCGCGCCGTGCTGCCCGAATCGGCGCGCGGTGAGGTCGGCGGCGATGCCGGTCTGGTGCTGAACATGGTCGGCGGCCTGACCAGCCTGGTCGCTGATATCGCCGCGCGCGGCACGCCAAGGGCTAATAGGGACGCCAACCGGGAGGCCACGCGCGCTGAGAAAAATGCCACACCGGCGCGATTCCGACGCGAGAACGGCTAAAGCGGCGTGACGCGCCACGCCCTCGCCGCTATACAACCGCGCGAAAGGCAGCGGGATGGCGCGATATCCGGCCTTGCGGGATGCGCCATATGACCGTCACCTAGGATGTCTCTGGCATGCCGATTCGCTGCTTGAGACCTTACGAGCGGACCTGACCAGCCGATGCCGATAACGATTCTCGATCTCGTCCTGCTTGGAGTGATGCTGATTTCGGGGCTGCTCGCCATGGTGCGCGGCTTCATGCGCGAAATCCTGTCGATCGCGGCCTGGGGCGCGGCGGCCCTGGTCACCCTGTATGCCTTCGCCAAGCTGCTGCCGACCGCCAAGACCTATTTCAACAACGATACGATCGCTTCCGTGGTGGTGGTGGTCGGCACCTTCATCGGCACCCTGATCGTGGTTTCGATCATTACGGTGCGGATTTCGGACATGATCCTGGATTCCCGGATCGGCGCGCTGGACCGCACGCTCGGGTTCCTGTTCGGCCTCGGCCGTGGCCTCTTGATCGTCGTGGTCGCCTTCCTGTTCTTCAGCTGGCTGGTCCCGGACAAGCAGCGGCCCGACTGGATTACCGGCGCGAAGTCCCGGGTGGTCCTGCAGGGAACCGGGGATTGGTTAATGTCGCTCTTGCCGGATGACCCCGAGAACACCATCTTAAAGAGATTCAAGAAGAATAAACCTGATGACGATCAAACTGACACCGAGCAGGCAGCCCCTGCGTCTGGTGATGGCTACAGTAAACCTGCCCGCGACAGCCTTAAAAAGCTGATCGAGAAACCCGCGAGCAAATAGGCGTTATTGTATTGGCCAAACGAGAGGCGATGGACGAGATGCAAAACCCTTCCAATCCCGCCGACCAGTTTGACTCGAACCGATCTAAATCTCGGCATCGAACTGCAGGACGATCTGGAAGGCGACACGCTCCGCGAGGAATGCGGCGTGTTTGGGGTCTTCGGCCACCCCGAGGCCGCCGCCATCACCGCGCTCGGATTGCACGCCCTCCAGCACCGCGGCCAGGAAGCCGCCGGCATCGTCTCCTTTGACGGTAGCCGTTTCCACAGTGAACGCCGCCTCGGCCTTGTCGGCGACACCTTCTCCCGCCGCGAAGTGATCGAACGCCTGCCCGGCAACGCCGCCGTCGGCCATGTCCGCTACTCCACCACGGGCGCCACCATCCTGCGCAACGTGCAGCCGCTGTTCGCCGAGCTCAATGCCGGCGGCTTTGCGGTCGGCCATAACGGCAATCTCACCAACGGACTGACGCTGCGCCGCGAGCTGGTGAAGAACGGCGCCATGATGCAGTCGACCACCGACACCGAAGTGATCCTGCATCTGGTGGCGCAGTCCAAGCGCAGCCGCTTCATCGACCGCTTCATCGAGTCGCTGCGCGCCATCGAGGGCGCCTATTCGCTGGTCTCGCTGACCAACAAGAAATTGATCGGCGCGCGCGATCCGCTCGGCATCCGTCCGCTGGTGCTCGGCGACCTCGACGGCCATCCGATCCTGACGTCGCGAGACCTGCGCGCTCGACATGATCGGCGCCAAATACGTTCGCGACGTCGAGCCCGGCGAGATCGTCGTGTTCGACGAACACGGCGCCAGCAGCCACAAGCCGTTTCCGCCGAAACCGCCGCGGCCCTGCATCTTCGAATACATCTATTTCTCGCGGCCGGATTCGATCGTCGGCGGCCGCTCGGTCTACGAGGTCCGCAAGGCCTTTGGCGCGCAGCTCGCGCGTGAAAGCCATGTCGAGGTCGACGTCGTGGTGCCGGTGCCGGATTCCGGCGTACCCGCCGCGCTCGGTTACAGCCAGCATTCCGGCGTACCGTTCGAACTCGGCATCATCAGAAACCATTACGTCGGCCGCACCTTCATCCAGCCGACCCAGAGCGTGCGCGAACTCGGCGTGCGCATGAAGCATTCGGCCAACCGCGCCGCCATCGAGGGCAAGCGCATCATCCTGATCGACGACAGCCTGGTGCGCGGCACCACGTCGAAGAAGATCGTGCGCATGATGCGCGACGCCGGCGCCAAGGAAGTGCATTTCCGCCTCGCCTCGCCGCCGATCCTGTACCCCGACTATTACGGCATCGACCTGCCCGACCGCGGCGGACTTCTCGCCGCGACCCATTCGCTGGAAGAAATGCGCGAGATCATCGGCGCCGACTCGCTGGCCTTCCTGTCGATCGACGGCATGTACCGCGCCATGGGCGAACCCGGCCGCGATCCGGCCAACCCGAAATATTCGGATCACTGTTTCACGGGCGCCTATCCGACCCACCTCACCGACCAGACCCAGGTCGAGCCGCAGCCCCGGCAATTGTCGCTGCTGGCGGAGGCGAGTTAAGTCACGCACCGCTGTCGTCCCTGCGAACGCAGGGACCCATAGCCACCGGCCCAGTCGTGGTCGCGACGCGATTAGACACACATCACCTGCTGCTATCATAGACCGCCACGGCGTATGGGTCCCGGCTCTTCGCCGGGACGACGCGTTGCTAGAGCCTTTCTGCCATGACCAAACCCCTCGCTTCCCGTATCGCCGTCGTCACCGGCGCCTCGCGCGGCATCGGCTATGCCGCAGCGCGCGCGCTCGCCAAAGCCGGCGCGCATGTCGTCGCCGTGGCGCGCACGCAAGGCGGCCTGGAAGAACTCGACGACGAGATCCGCAAAGACGGCGGCAGCGCCACGCTGGTGCCGCTCAACCTCACCGATTTCGACGGCATCGCCCGACTCGGCGCAGCACTGCATGAACGCCATGGCAAGATCGACATCCTCGTCGGCAATGCCGGCGTCGCCGGACCTTCGTCGCCGCTCGGCCACATCGAGGTAAAACCCTGGACCGACGTGATGGCGGTCAACGTCACCGCCAATTTCCAACTGGTCCGCTGCATGGAGCCGTTGCTGAAACAGTCCGACGCCGGCCGTGCCGTGTTCGTCACCTCGGGCGCCGCCAACAAGGCGCCCGCCTATCTCGGTCCCTACGCCGCCTCAAAGGCCGCGCTCGAGGCGCTGGTGCGGGTCTGGGCGGCGGAGACCGCGAGCACGAACATCCGCATCAATCTGTTCAACCCCGGCCCGATCCGCACCCGCATGCGCGCCACGGTATTCCCCGGCGAAGACCCGATGACACTCGACACGCCGGAACAGGCAGCGGAGTTCATCGTGCCGATGTGCGAACCGGCGTGGGACGCGACCGGCAAGTTCTACGATTTCAAGACGCGGACGTTGATGGAGTTTTCGCGCGCCGGCGTAACTCCCACTCATCATTGAGTGAAGACGGGCAAGTCGCTTCGCTCGCAATGACGTGGATAGGTCGCGCTTCCCCACTGTTGTCATCGCCCGGCTTGACCGGGCGACCCAGCATTCCAGAGACGATCATTATTCATCGATAAGCCGCGGCGTACTGGATCCCCCGCCTGCGCGGGGGACGACAATCCGCAAAAAAATCATGGCGAACCGCTTCGTTCAAGGTGCAGACCATGACCGGCCAACCCGTTAACTCCTCTCCCTCCCCGCGATTGACTGCCCGCCAAGCGGGAAAACCCGTCAATAAAAAAGGGAGGAAGCCATGATGCCGATGCACCATCGCGCGCGCTCGATACCTGCCGTCAAACATTTCGCCAAAACCATTGCCGCCTGCCTCGCCGCCGCCGTGCTGATCGGCACGCCGCTGTCGTTGCGCCCCGCGCAGGCCGGCGACGTTCCGACGTTTGCGGTCGACGCATCCTGGCCAAAACCGCTGCCGAACAACTGGATCATGGGACAGGTCGGCGGCATCACCGCCGATGAACAGGGACACATCTGGGTGTTTCAGCGTCCGCGCTCGCTGACCGACGACGAGAAGGCCGCAGCCCTCACCCCGCCGCGCACCAAATGCTGCGTCCCGGCGCCGCCGGTGCTGGAGTTCGATACCGACGGCAATCTGCTGCGCTCGTGGGGCGGTCCCGGTGAAGGCTATCAGTGGTTCGGCAACGAACACGGTATCGAAGTCAGCGGCGGATTTGTCTGGCTGACCGGCAACGCCAACGACGACAGCCAGATCCTGAAGTTCACGCCCGACGGCAAGTTCGTCCTGCAGATCGGCAAGATCGCGCCGGCCAAGGGCAGCAACGACACCACGCAGCTCGGCAGGCCCGCCGAGGTTACCGTCGACAAGGACGCCAACGAAGTCTACATCGCCGACGGTTACGGCAACCGGCGCGTCATCGTGTTCGACGCCACCACGGGCGCCTACAAGCGGCACTGGGGCGCCTACGGCAAGCCGCCGAACGACGACAAGCAGCCGCCTTACGATCCCAAGGCGCCGGTGGCCGCAGCAATTCGGCAATCCCGTGCATTGCGTGAAGATCGCCAATGACGGACTGGTCTATGTCTGCGACCGCACCAACAACCGTATCCAGGTCTTCAAGAAGGACGGCACCTTCGTCAAGGAGTGGTTCTACGAGAAGAATACGCTCGCCAACGGCGCCGTCTGGGACGTCTTGATCTGGCCCGATCCGAAGCAGACTTACCTGCTGAGCGCCGACGGCGCCAACAACGAAATCCGTGTGTTGAAACGGGACGACGGCACCGTGGTCGGCCATTTCGGCAGCAATGGCCGCAGCGCCGGCCAGTTCCACTGGGTCCACACCATGGCGGTGGATGCCAAGGGAAACCTCTATACCGGCGAGGTCGATACCGGTAAGCGCATACAGAAGTTCAAGCTGACGTCGGACGCGCTACGATAGGTGGATTGCCCGAGGCATCGGGATTCACTAGACAGCCTCCAGTTCAATGCCGGGTCGGCTTCGACAAGAGAGCCGCCCGGCGACCTTAAATGGAGGAAATAGATGAATACAATTAACGCGCGGCGCCTCGCCGCGCTGCTTTCCGTCGCCGGCATTGCCTTCGCCGCCCCCGCTTACGCCCAGGACAAGACCGCCAAGATCGGCGTGCTCACCGACATGTCGAGCCTCTACGCCGACATCAACGGTCCCGGTGCCGTGACTGCGATCAACCTGGCCGTCGAGGATTCCGGCCTGCGCGCCAAGGGCTGGAAGATCGACATCTTGAGCGGCGATCACCAGAACAAGCCTGACGTCGGCGTCAACATCGCGCGGCAATGGATCGATACCGAGAAGTTGGATGTCGTCTCCGATACGCCGAACTCCGGCGTGGCGCTCGCTGTCAGCAATCTCGTCAAGGAAAAGAACGCAATCCTGCTCAACTCGGGCGCGGCCAGCGCCGACCTGACCGGCAAGGCCTGCACGCCGAACACCATCTCCTACACCTACGACACCTACATGCTGGCCACCGGCACCGGCAAGGCGCTGACCAAGGCCGGCGGCGATAGCTGGTTCTTCCTGACCGCCGATTACGCCTTCGGCGCGGCGCTGGAGCGCGACACCACCGCGGTCGTTACCGCCAATGGCGGCAAGGTGCTGGGCGGCGTCAAGCATCCGCTCAACACCTCGGACTTCTCGTCCTTCCTGCTGCAGGCGCAATCGTCGAAAGCCAAGATCATCGGCCTCGCCAATGCCGGCGGCGACACCACCAACGCGATCAAGCAGGCCTCCGAATTCGGCATCGTCGCCGGCGGCCAGAAGCTCGCCGCGCTGCTGCTGTTCATCAACGACGTCCACTCGCTCGGCCTGAAAACCGCGCAGGGCCTGACCTTCACCGAATCCTTCTACTGGGACCTGAACGACCAGACCCGTGCGTGGTCGGCGCGTTTTCAGGAAAAGGCAGCCAATCATGCCAAGCCGTCGATGACTCAAGCCGGCAACTACGCAGCCGTCTTGCATTACCTCAAAGCGCTGGAAGCGCTGGGCGGCAATCCGCATGACGGCGCCAAGGTCGTCGCCAAGATGAAGGAACTGCCGACCGACGATCCGCTGTTCGGCAAGGGCCCGCTGCGCGCCGACGGCCGCCGCATCATTCCGGCCTATCTGTTCGAAGTGAAGAAGCCGGAAGAATCGAAGGGTCCGTGGGACTACTACAAGCTGATCGCCACGATTTCCGCCGAGGACGCCGCCAAGCCGCTCGAAGCCAGCGAGTGTCCGCTGGTGAAGAAGTAAGAACCGACGGATATTCTCTCAGTTCGTCATTGCCTGCAACAAACGCGAAGCGTTTGTGCATGAGAGCGCAGCGAAGCAATCCAGAAATGGAAGCTGGATTGCTTCGTCGCTTTGCGCCTCGCAATGACGGCTTGGTCTAGTCCGGCTGGCGATTTTGCTTCATCGCCATCGTGCGCCACGCGATCGCCAACGCCAGCAGCAGCAACGTCGCCGCCAGCAGGAACGGCGCGCCCGGCAATTTCAGCGGTGCGCTGTTGCTGATGAAATAAGCAAACGTCAGCGTGAACAGAAACGGCCCGACCATCTGGGCGATGCTGTTGACGCTGTTGGTAGCGCCCTGCAACTGTCCCTGCTGATCCGGCGCAACCAACTGCGTCGTCAGCGCCTGGATCGCCGCGCCCGAGACGCCCCACAGCGACATCACGGGAATGCCGAGCCAGAACAACTCCCCGGTCGGCGCCGCGCCATAGATGAAAAACCCGAGCGCACCGGCCGCGAATCCCAGCAGCAGCGTGCGTCGCTCGCCGAGACGCTTGACGATCGGACCGACACCCGCGCCCTGCAACACCATCGAGCAGACGCCGACCAGCGCCAGCGTCAGGCCCACGGTTGCCGTGGTCCAGCCATAGCGATAGGTGGCGTAGAGCACGAAGGTCGAGGGCAGCACCACATGCGCGACCTGCCCGAAGAAATTCGCCAGCGACAGCCCGGCGAGAATCCGGTTGGAACGCAGCAAATGCAGCGCGCCGAGCGGATTGGCGTTTCTCCAGCGGAACGGCGAGCGCCGTTCTGGTGGCAGCGACTCCGGCAGGATCAGCCAGCCGTAAAGCGTATTGGCAAAGCTCAAGCCGGCGGCGACCCAGAACGGCAGCCGCGGATCCATGCCGCCAAGCAGGCCGCCCAGCGCGGGGCCGAGAATGAAGCCGGCGCCGAACGCAGCCCCGATCTTTCCGAACACCGCGGCGCGCCGTTCCGGCGGCGTCACATCGGCGATATAGGCGAAGGCGGTCGAGATGCTGGCCGAGGTGATGCCCGAGATCACCCGGCCGACGAACAGCCAGATCAGCGACGGCGCCAGCGCCATCAGCACGTAGTCGAGCGCCAATCCGAAATTCGACAGCAGCACCACCGGCCGGCGGCCGAAGCGATCCGATAGCGCGCCGAGGATCGGCGAGAACAAAAACTGCATCAGCGCCCAGGCGGTGCCGAACAGCCCGAAAATCCGCGCCGCGCTCGCGGTATCGTTGTCGACAAAGCTCTCCACCAGCTTCGGCAGCACCGGAATGATCAGGCCCAGCGCCAGCATGTCGAGCAGGATCGTGACGAAGATGAAGGCGGCCGCAGCATTGCGCACCGGCGGCATGGCGGCGGTAGGCGCAGACGCCCCCTCGCTCATGACGGCCGCTTGCGCTTGTGCGCGAACGGGTTGGCCTTTTCACGCAGCGAGATGCGCACCGGCGTACCCGGCAGATCGAAGGCCTCACGCATGCTGTTGGTGAGATAGCGCAAGTAGGATGTCGGCACAGCATCGGCGCGCGAGCAGAACAGGATGAAACTCGGCGGCCGCGCCTTGGCCTGCGTGATGTAGTTCAGCTTCAGCCGCCGGCCCGACACCGCCGGCGGCGGATTGGCGTCGACCGCCTGTTCGAACCAGCGATTGAGGGTGGCCGTCGGCACGCGCTTGTTCCAAACCGCATAGGCCTCCTGGATCGCCGTCATCAGGCGATCAATGCCCTCACCCATCAGACCCGATACCGCAACGACCGGCGCGCCCTTGACCTGCGGCAACAAATGATCGGTATCGATGCGCAGCGCCGAAATCAGGCTGCCTTTCTTCTCCATCAAATCCCATTTGTTGACGGCGAGCACGAGCGCGCGGCCCTCGCGCTCGATCAGGTCGGCGATGCGCAGATCCTGTTCCTCGAACCGGTTCTGCGAGTCCATCATCAGCACGACGACTTCGGCAAAGCGCACCGCGCGCAGCGCGTCCGCCACCGAGAGCTTTTCCAGCTTCTCCTCGATCCGCGAACGACGCCGCAGGCCTGCGGTATCGAACACGCGAAATTCGCGGCCCTGCCAGGTGATCTCCACGGAAATGGAATCGCGCGTGGTGCCGGCCTCGGGGCTGGTCAGCAGACGCTCCTCGCCGAGCAGATGATTGATCAGCGTCGACTTTCCGGCATTGGGACGGCCGACGATGGCGACGCGGATCGGGCGTTGCGCGATTTCCTCGTCGGTTTCGATGATGTCGTCATCGTCGAACTCTTCACCCTCTTCGACCGGCTCCGGCATCAGCACCCGCAGCGCGTCGTAGAGATCGCTGAGGCCCTCGCCATGCTCGGCTGAAATCTGGATGGGATCGCCGAGGCCCAGCGCGTAGGATTCCATGGCGCCGAGTTCGCCATGTTTGCCCTCGCTCTTGTTGGCGACCAGCACCACCGGCTTGTTGGCGCGGCGGGCGAAATCGGCGAAGGCGCGATCGTTCGGCGTCAGACCGGCGCGCGCGTCGAACACGAACATCAGCGCGTCGGCAAGGCCAATCGCGGTTTCGGTCTGCTCCTGCATCCGCGCGGTGAGCGAGCCCTTGGCGCCCTCGTCGAGTCCCGCGGTATCGATGATGGTGAATTCGAGATCGCCGAGACGTCCCTCGCCCTCGCGGCGGTCGCGGGTGACGCCGGGCTCGTCATCGACCAGCGCGAGCTTCTGCCCGACCAGCCGGTTGAACAGCGTCGACTTTCCGACATTGGGCCGGCCGATGATGGCAATCGTGAAAGACATAAATGATCCTAACGCCCTTTTTCGAAGGGCGTGTCAATCGAAACGGAAAATGAAAACCCATAGCGTTTTCGAGCGAAGTGGACACCGGTTCGCGTAAAGAAAACGCGTCAGAACAAAATGTTAGAGCCCGGTTCTGATTCAATCAGAACCGGAAGGCTCAACGCGTGAAAGTGCCGCTCGGCACCGGGGCCGGGAACGGTGCGGCGGATTGTTGCGTGGAGGGCGCGGGCGCTGCCGATTGGTCGGCCGGCGGCGCGGTGGTGCGCTTGCGCACGATCTTCTTGGGCTTGGGCGCCGGCGGCGCGGCGGCGGTGCTGCCCTCTTCCTCGGGCGCGGCGTCGGGGTCGGCGGCAGCGGCAGGCTCAGCCGCGGGCGCGGCGGCTGCCGGCGCGGGCTTGCCCTTCGACTTGGCGCCACGCTTGGATTTCGGGTCTTCCGGCGGCGGAGCCGCGGGCGCGACGGCTACCTGCGGATTCGTTTCGTCGATCTGGCGGGAACCCTTGTAGAGGTCCTTTGGCACGCCCTGCTCGAGGCCGGGTACGCCGTCCGGGAAAACCGGCTTGCGCTCGCCGGGCAGTTTTTTCTTGGTGTCGAGGAAGTCGAGCAGATCGCTCGGATCGAAATTGCCCATGCTGCCGCAGCCCGCCAGCACGCTGCAGAGCGCGACGAGGACGGTGGCTGCGATCAAACGTTGCGGGCGGCGCATGGTCAATTTCTCGCTCAGCTCTTGATCAGCTCGTGTCAGCTCTTGGCGACCGGCGGAAGCAGGGCCTGCAGCGCTTCGGCGCGCGAGCGCAGGCTCGGCGGCGTCTCGCCGTCATTGGCAATCAGATCCAGCCACTGCCGCGTCGCCGCGGCATCATTGGCGCGCCAGGCCGACAGCGCCAGCAATTCGCGCGCGGTATGACGAAAGGTCGCGCCAGCGGCGGCGGAGGCTTCGAGGCGCTCCTTCATGTTGGGATAGGTCGTCGTTTCCAGGAGCAACTGCGCGGCGCGAACCCGCGCCAGATCCTGCTCGGCAGTGCCGACGCTGCGGTCGGTGGCAATCTCGTCGAACAGCTTTGCCGCTGCCGCCGGATCGCGGCTGGCGACTTCCGCCGCCATGCGCAGCCGCGCCAGCACGCGGTATCCCGACGGCGCCTTGGCGGCCAGATCGGCAAAGGCAGCTTCGGCTTCCGTGTGCTTGTTGGCTTCCGAGAGCTCCACAGCCTTGTCGAAGGCCGCGCCGGCCTCGGCGGCCTTCTTGGCTTCCAGATACTGATAGCCGCGCCAGCCGCCCACCGATGCGATGATCAGGAGCGCGAGGGCAATGATATAGATCGAGTATTGCTCCCACAGCTTCTTGAGCTGGTCGCGGCGAACGTCCTCGTCTACTTCATCAAATAATTCAGACACTTAAGGCTATCCCATCCCCGGGGGAAACGCGATCAAGATGGCGGCGCCGCGCGCCCAATCCCCGCATGGCGGCGGCGTACCCTAACGATATGGCGGTGGCAAGGCAAAGCGAGCCGGATCAAAGCGTTAACGCTGGGACGAAAGGTCCGCCGGAACGCTGTCCCCCGGAGAACGCTTTGGGAATGTTGACATCGACGTTCAAAACTTGACGTAATCTCCCCGTATTATCCCTTGGTTTCGTTCTGTTTTCTGGGGTGGTTTATGCTTCGCCGTGCCCTGTTTCTGATATTTGCCGTTGGGCCCGCCGCCCTGCCCGCTGTGTCCCAGGCCTACGACATCAAGCCGAAGACGCCGCTGACCGGCTTCAGCGGAAAGCTGCACCCGGACATCCTCGGCCTCTCCCCGGAATCGACTGCCGATGCCGCGCGCGCCATCTTTGACGCGCGCTTCAAGGGACACACCGACACGCAGACCGACATCCAGCAGCAGAAACTCGGCGACACCGGCATCGGTTACGTCGCGGCGCTGAATTTTACCCTTCCGACCGCTCCCAAGCAGACCGGTGAATTGCTGTCGGGCAGCTTCACGTCGCCCGCCAGCGCCAACCGCGCCTATTTCATCGCCCGCAACCTGACCTTCGCGGCCGATCAGCAGCCTTCAAAGGCCGACATGATCAAGGAGGTCATGGACAAATACGGCGTTCCCACCATCGTCGGCGATCAGCACCTCTATTACATCTACCGCTCCGGCTCGATCGTTTCCTCCGGCACCAAGTACAAGGAAGCGACCGCGCTGGACGCGATCGACAAGCCGCTCGACCCGCGGGCCGCGGTCAAGCTCAATGGCGAGACCGTTCGCGGCAGTTGCGTCGCCGTCATCAAGCGCGCGCAAACCAAGACGAAGACGCTTGAGCGCGATGCTGGACGAGGCCAAGGGCGCCAACTGCGACGGCGTCTTGAGCGTGCAGCTTGTTCCGGGCACGCCATCGGACCGGGTCGGGATCGCGCAATTCACGCTGCTGGACGTCAAGCTCGTCATCAGCGCGTCCGCGATCGACAACGAGGCCATCGCGGCGGACCAGAACGAGCGCAAGGCGATGCCGAAGGGCAGCGCGCCGAAGCTTTAGCGTTTCCTCAACGCAGCCATCGGCGCCCGGATGCGGGCTCTACGACCAAAGTGGACAAGAAATCTCCGCGAGCATGCGGAACCTTTGTCTCGACGCGCGCTTGAACCGGAGTTCGCAGGAGTTCAGGCCATGCGGGAATTCCCATCGATCGTGCCCTACGGCGCTGACCTGACAGTTTATCAGGTGCTGGAAGCGTCAGGGCCTGACGGCATCACCCGGACGACCGACTGGACGGATCTGGAAACGATCATTGCCGAACTCCTGTCGGGCCGATTCCACGAACCGATCAGTGTCTTCGCGTTCAATACGCTCGAACACTGGACCGAAGACATGTCGAAAGTCGTCGCGCGCGAAATTCAGTGCCGTTGCGATATCGAACGGTGCCGCGTGCCCGACTATCTGGAAGATTTTGTAGGCAGCAATATCGGGCGACTGAGGCAGATGGCCTAACTCTGCGCTGCCGCCCAGGCTTCGCGCAATTGCCGTTTCATCACCTTGCCGTTGGCGTTGCGCGGCAGCGGATCCGACGTGAGATCGATGGTTTCCGGCACCTTGTAGTCCGACAGGCGCTCGGCGCACCACGCGCGCAGCACCTCGCTGCCAACCGCGTGGCGGATCACCACCACGGCATGCACGCGCTCGCCCAGCACCGGGCACGGCTTTGCGATGATCGCGCTCTCGACGACGTCAGGATGGCCTGAAAGCACCGACTCCACCTCGGCGGAATAGATCTTCAGGCCGCCGCGGTTGATCATGTCCTTCTGGCGATCGAACACGCGCACGAAATTCCCGGCATCAACCGAACCGAGATCGCCGGAATGCCAGAAGCCTGCGGTAAAATTCTCCGCCGTCGCTTTCGGATTGTTCCAGTAGCCTTTGATAACCGAACCACTGCGAATCCAGAGTTCGCCGATCTCGCCGCGGGGCACTTCATGCCCGTCGGCCCCCATGACGATGATCTCCGCACCCGGACAGGGCAAACCGACGCTGTCGATATGACTGGCCGTCAACTCGCCCGGCATCATGGTCGAGGGCGACGTGGTCTCGGTGGCGCCGTAGCAGTTCGCAAGCTTGAGACCGGGGATCTTGGTAGCCAGCCTTTCAATCGTCGCGATCGGCATCGGCGCGCCGCCGAAGCCGCCGATCCGCCAGCTCGCCAGATCAAAACTGTCGAAATCGGGCTGCAGCAGGCAGAGATTGTACATCGCCGGCACCATCACGGTGTAGGTGACGCGTTCGCGTGCGGCGACCTTCAGATACTCCGCGGCCTTGAACTCCGGCATGATGATCAGCGCGCCGGCACAGCGCAGCATGGTCGTGATATTGGCAACCACGCCGGTGACATGTCCGAGCGGCACCGCGGCGATCGAGCGATCGGCGGCGGTCAATTTCAGGCATGAGACGAACACCATCGACGAGTGAATGATGGTGCAATGGGCGAGCATCGCTCCCTTGGGTTTTCCGGTGGTGCCTGACGTATAGAGGATCATCGCGGTTTCTTCTTCGCCAACTTCGGCCGCCGCTTGCAGCGGCGCGTTGTCGGCGAGTTCGGAAAAACGCGAGAGTTTTGGATCATCGTCGACGGCGATACGAAACGCCACCTCGGGAATATCACGCGCGTCGGGCACGCGCTCGGCGAGCGCAGCCTCGTGGATCAGCAACCTTGCACCGCAATCCGTCAGCACATAGGCGATCTCCGGCTTTTGCTGGCGGGTCGACAGCAGCACCGTCACCAGGCCGGCATGAGCGGCGGCGAACATCGTCAGTACGAATTCGATGCGATTGCCGAGCAGCACCGCGACGCGGTCGCCGCGCTGCAATCCCATCTTTCCAAATCCGGCCGCGATCGCCGCGGATCGTTGCGCGACCTCGCGCCAGTCCATCCGTCTGTTGCCGCAGACCAGCGCCTCGCCTTCGGGGTTTTGCGCCACCGCATCGGCGACCATCGCCCAAAGACTTTTGGGCCGCTCGCCAAATGCCGGCACCACGCGATCGCCGAAGCGTGCTTCGAGCCGCATCCGCGGAATGGAATGTTGCGACCAGTCCATGGCGCTCCCTCTTCAGCCCGTTTTCGGGCCTTGTTGTTCAACCCTCGTCAGCCCTTTGTCTTCATCTCATAGACATGTTCGGGGCCCGGAAACGCCCGCGAGCGTACGTCGGTGGCGTAGCCCTCGATGGCGGCTTCGATCGCAGGCCCGAGATTGCCGTAGCGACGCACGAATTTCGGCGTCCGCGGCGACAATCCCAGCATGTCTTCCAGCACCAGCACCTGGCCGTCGCACGCCGCACTGGCGCCAATGCCGATGGTGGGGATCGCAATGGCTTCCGTGATCTTCCGCGCCAGCGGTTCGGCGACCGCCTCGATCACGACCGAAAAGGCGCCGGCTTCCGAAATCGCGCGTGCGTCGTTCAGGATCGGCTCCCAGCTCGCTTCGTCGCGGCCCTGGGCGCGGAACGAGCCGAGCGTGTTGATCGATTGCGGCGTCAAGCCGATGTGGCCCATCACGGGCACACCGCGCTCGGACAGGAATGCGATGGTCTCCGCCATCCGCGCCCCGCCTTCCAGCTTCACCGCGCCGCAATGGGTCTCTTTCAATATTCGCACCGCGGAATGAAAGGCCTGCTCCTTCGAGGCCTCATACGAGCCAAAGGGCATATCGACCACGACCAATGCGTGCTGCGAGCCGCGCATCACCGCATGCCCCTGCAGGATCATCATGTCGAGCGTGACCGGCACCGTGGTCTCAAAACCGTGCATGACATTGCCGAGGGAATCCCCGACCAGGATGACGTCGCAATAGCGATCCACCAGCGCCGCGGTGTGCGCGTGATAAGACGTCAGCATCACGATGGGCTCGCCATTCTTGCGCGCGCGAATATCCGGCGCAGTTTTGCGCTTGATGGTCGACTGAACCGACATGCTAGACTCCAACCACGGGAACGCCGATCACGACCGGGTGGAACGCGAAGGCGAGCGCCAGATAGGCGACGATCCCGACCGCGATCGCGATCAGGTCATTGCCGGGACCACCGACGGGAATCGGCGGGCCGCCGGCGTCGGGACGACGTTTCAGTGAGATGCGGTCAAACACCGCCCAAGCGAGAAACGAGCCGAACAGAATGATCGAGCCAAGGTCGCCATTGGCGAGCAGATGCGCGGCCGCCCACAGCTTGATGCCGGCCAGCATCGGATGTTTCAGCGTCGTGTAGATGCGGCCGCGGATATAGGAAGCGACCACCAGAATGACCGCCGGCAGCATCAGCGCGACGGTGATGTGCTTGAACGCCTTCGGCGGGTTCCAGACATCGATCCAGCCGGTCGCGCGATACTCGGCAAAACCCCAGGCGATCAGCGCAAGGCCGGCGACCGAGGCCAGCGAATAGAAGATCTTGTAGCCGCCCTCGCCCATCGAGGCGATGAACCGCGCGCGCATGTCGCGCTGCGTCGTAAGGGTATGGACGCCGAAAAACAGGATCAGGCCCAGGATCATCACCAGCAGTCCCATGACGTCCTCCCCGTGCGCGGCGTTTTCCCGGCTAACCGGGTATCACTTTAGGGGCTTCGGCCCGCAATGCGCGAAAATGCACGGCACCCTATTGCCGTCCTTTCCGGAGGGCTTACGTAACGCGCGTGAAATTGCGACGGATTTCGGCGCGGTCAGGGGTTGCCGGACTGCTTGCCCAGACTCGCGATTGTCGACATAGCGGATCGCGATCGGGCGGCCTGCCAGCGCGCCACCGAGGCCACCGGTGAATTTCAGCGGCATGCAGCCGTCCAGCGAGGCGTTGATCGCCTTGAGGTAGGTGGCGCGGGTATCCGCCGAGACCCCGGCGGTGGAAAAGGTCAGGCGCGGCGCGGCGATGATTTCGCCCGTACGCTTGAAGCTGAAGCGCACCGACATCTGCATGCCTTCCCGTGCGCTGTCGGCCGGCGGCGGCGACCAGCAGGTCCGCAACGCCGCAAAGAGGTCGCCGATGGTGTCGAGGTCGTGGTCCGGCTTTTGATACTTCGCGGCCTGGTCCTGCGGCGGCACAGTCTCGATCGTGAGCTGCAGGTTTTCGCCATAGGGATAATCGATCTCGGGAATGCACGGCCCGTGATTGAACACGCTGCAAAAGGACGGTGTGCACGGCCTGTTATCGAGCACGCTGCAGGGCGCGTGTGAAAACGGCGTCGCATCGATATGGCGCTGCCGGGCATCGGCGGCGCTCATGCCGACGAACAGAGCGATCAGGCAGACGATGACGGGCCGGAACATGCGATGGTCCCTCAGTGGCGGGTCCAGAGCCTTACCGGTGCTGAACTTGATCCGTGCTGTGGTCGGTATCAAGGCCGCCGGCGTTCACGTCCCCGCGTTCACGCTCCCGCGCCCTACGCCTTCTTCTTCACGTCCTTGACGTTGGAGAAGTTGATGCCCTCGGCGCGCTCTTTGGTATAGCCGAGATAGAACTCGTTCTTGGCCATGAACACCGGGTCGCCGTCGACGTCGTCGGCGATGCCGGAATTGTTGGCGGCGACGAAGGCGTCGAGTTTCTTGCGGTCGTCGGAGGAAATCCAGCGGGCGAGCTGGAATTCCGAGACTTCGAACTCGACCGGCAACGAATATTCCGCATCGAGGCGGGCCTTGAGCACGTCGAGCTGCAACGGACCGACGACGCCAACCAGCGCTGGCGCGCCGTCGCGCGGCCGGAATACCTGCACCACGCCCTCTTCCGACATCTGCTGCAGGGCCTCTTTCAGCTTCTTGGCCTTCATCGCATCCGTCAGCCGGACGCGGCGGACGATTTCCGGCGCAAAGGAGGGAACGCCGACAAAGGTGAATTCCTCGCCCTCGGTCAGCGTATCGCCGATCCGCAAGGTGCCGTGGTTGGGAATGCCGACGACGTCGCCGGCAAACGCCTCATCCGCCACCGAGCGGTCTTGGGCGAAAAAGAATTGCGGCGACGTCAGCGACATGTTCTTGCCGGTACGCACCAGCTTGGCCTTCATGCCGCGAACGAGCTTGCCGGAACACAGCCGCGCGAACGCGATGCGGTCGCGGTGGTTCGGATCCATATTGGCCTGGATCTTGAACACGAAGGCGCTCATGCGCGGCTCCGACGCTTGGACCTTGCGCAGATTGCTGTCCTGCGCGCGCGGCGGCGGCGCGAACTTGCCGAGGCCTTCCAAGAGGTCGCCGACGCCGAAATTGCGCAGCGCGCTGCCGAAATACACCGGCGTCATGTGGCCTTCCCGGAAGGAATTGAGATCGAACGGCTTGCTGGCTTCCTTCACCAGCGCCAATTCCTCGGTGATTTCGCCGACGTCGAGATTGGCGTTGCGGCCGGCGAGTTCGGCGACATCGATGTTCTCCGCCGCACCCGTCTTGGCTCCGCCACCTTCAAGCAGCCGGATGCCGCCGGTGGAAATATCGTAGGTACCGAGAAAATCGCGGCCGCGGCCGACCGGCCAGGTCATCGGCGTGGTGTCGAGCGCCAGCGTCTTTTCGATCTCGTCCAAGAGATCGAAGGTATCGCGGCTGTCGCGGTCCATCTTGTTGATGAAGGTGATGATCGGGATGTCGCGCAGACGGCAGACCTCGATCAGCTTCAGCGTCCGCGCCTCAATGCCCTTGGCGGCGTCGATCACCATGACGGCGGAATCCACCGCGGTTAGCGTGCGATAGGTGTCCTCCGAAAAGTCCTCATGGCCTGGCGTATCCAGCAGGTTGAAGACGAGGTCGTTGAACTCGAAGGTCATCACCGAGGTGACGACCGAGATGCCTCGCTCGCGCTCGATCTTCATCCAGTCCGAACGCGTGTTGCGCCGCTCGCCCTTGGCCTTGACCTGTCCTGCGAGATTGATGGCGCCGCCGAACAGCAGCAGCTTTTCGGTCAGCGTGGTCTTGCCGGCGTCCGGGTGGGAAATGATGGCAAAGGTCCGCCGCCGCGCCACTTCATCTGAAAGCGGCGACCGGGACGGCAACTCGGTGGGAACGGCGATGTCGGACATGGGGCTGAGCGTGTGGCAGGGAAAACGCGGCGGATCAAGCCGCAAAAAAGCACACTGGATATAGGGACTTAACGACCGGATGCCAGCCAGTACATGACTTACCGCAGCAGATTCACCGCCCAATAGGCCAGCGCCGCCACGATGGCGGAGGCCGGAATGGTGATGACCCAGGCATAGACGATCGAGCTCGCCACATTCCAGCGCACCGCGGAAACCCGCCGCGCCGCGCCGACGCCGACGATCGCGCCGGTAATGGTGTGGGTGGTGGATACGGGAACCCCGAGATAGGTCGCCATGAACAGCGTCGCAGCGCCGCCGGTTTCGGCGCAAAAACCCTGCATCGGCGTCAGCTTGGTGATCCGCAAGCCCATGGTGCGCACGATCCGCCAGCCGCCCATCAGAGTGCCCAGCGCCATCGCGGTCTGGCACGCCATCACCACCCAGAACGGGATCTCGAAGTGCTCGCCGAGGTGGCCCTGCGAATACAACAGCACCGCGATGATGCCCATGGTCTTTTGCGCGTCGTTGCCGCCATGGCCGAGCGAATAGAGCGAGGCCGAGACGAATTGCAGGATACGGAAGGCGCGGTCGACCGCAAACGGCGTCGAGCGCACCGACAGCCAGGAGACAACAGCGACCAGCACCAGCGCCAGCAGGAAGCCGACCAGCGGCGACAGCACGATCGCCAGCAGTGTCTTGCTGAGACCACTCCAGACCGCGGCCGAGAGCCCTGCCTTCGCCATGCCGGCGCCGACCAGGCCGCCGATCAAGGCGTGCGAGCTGCTGGAGGGAATGCCGAGCGCCCAGGTGATCAGGTTCCAGACGATGGCGCCGACCAACGCGCCGAAGATCACCTGCGCATCGACGACGCTGGGCTCGATGATCCCGGTGCCGATGGTGTTGGCGACGTGGAGCCCGAACACCGCAAACGCGACGAAGTTGAAGAACGCAGCCCAGACCACCGCATATTGCGGACGCAGCACCCGGGTCGACACGATGGTCGCGATCGAGTTGGCGGCGTCGTGCAATCCGTTGAGGAAGTCGAACAGCAGTGCGACGCCGATCAGAATCGCCAGAATCGGAAGACCAAGCGCGGCATCCACGTGATGGCCCTACCCTATACCTGTTCGATCACGATCGAGTTGATCTCGTTCGCGACGTCGTCGAAACGATCAGCCACTTTTTCCAGATGCTTGTAGATCTCTGCGCCGACCACGAAATCCATCGCGTTGGCGTTGCGATGCTTGAGGAACAACTCCTTCAGCCCGATATCGTGGAGGTCGTCGACGCGGCCTTCGAGCTTTCCGAGCTCTTCGGTAATCGCGGTCAGCATGGCGACATTGTCGCCGATCGCCTGCATCAGCGGCAGCGCGCGGCCGACCAGGTTGGCGCACTCGACCAGCAGCGTTCCGATCTCGCGCATCGGCGGCTCGAAGGTGCGGACCTCGAACAGCACCACCGCCTTCGCGGTCTGCTGCATCTGGTCGATGGCGTCATCCATCGACGTGATCAGGTTCTTGATGTCGACGCGGTCGAACGGCGTGATGAAGGTGCGGCGAACCGCGGTCAGCACTTCGCGGGTGATGCCGTCGGCCTCGTTCTCGAACTGGTTGACGCGCTGGCAGAACACCGGCGTCTCGTCGCCGCCGCGCAGCATGTCCTGCAACGCCGTTGCGCCCTGCACGACGGTCTTGGCGTGCCGGTCGAACAGGTCGAAAAACCGCTCCTCTTTGGGCAAAAAGGCACGAAACCAACTCATCAACATTGGCAGGAATCCATCGTTCTGGCAGGACCCGGCGGCCCGTCACAAAACTGTCATAGACCATTCAGACGGAAAGCGCGCGACGGTGGGCCCGGGGAACCGGGTCATCCACCGCTTTGTGGGGCTGAAAACGTACCCAAAACCGCCTGAATTACAGCGATCGTCGAAAATAATGCGCGATCTCGCCGACCACACCGCGACGGAAGGTCAGCACACAGGTCACAAAGATCACGCCCTGGATCACCGTCACCCACTGGCCAAAACCAGCCAGATACTGCTGCATGGCGATGATGACGAAGGCGCCGACCACTGGACCGAACACCGTTCCGAGACCGCCGACCAGCGTCATCAGCACGATTTCACCGGACATCGACCAGTGCACGTCGGTGAGCGAGGCATTCTGCGCCACGAACACTTTCAGCGAACCGGCAAAACCCGCGATGGTCCCGGACAGGATATAGGCCATCAGCTTGTACTGGTCGGTCTTGTAGCCGAGCGAAACCGCGCGCGGCTCGTTTTCGCGGATCGCCTTAAGGACCTCGCCGAACGGCGAGTTGATGGTGCGGTAGATGATGAGGAAGCCGCCGAGGAATCCGGCCAGCACGACGTAATAAAGCACCGTCGGCTTGGAGAGATCGAAGATCCCGAACAGATGGCCTTGCGGAATGCCCTGAATGCCGTCTTCGCCGTGGGTGAACGGGGTCTGCAGATAGATGAAATACAGAAGCTGCGACAACGCCAGCGTAATCATCGAGAAGTAGATGCCCTGGCGGCGGATCGCGATCAGCCCGGTGACAACGCCAAGCGCCGCCGCCCCCACGGTGCCGGCCAGTATCCCGAGTTCGGGCGGCAGTCCCCAGACCTTCAGCGCGTGCGCGGAGATGTAGCCCGCGGTGCCCAGAAACATCGCGTGGCCGAACGACAGCAGGCCGCCATAGCCGATCAGCAGGTTGAAGGCGCAGGCGAGCAGCGCGAAGCACAACGCCTGCATCACGAAGAACGGATAGATGCCGGTAAAGGGCACCGATGCCAGCAGCGCCGCCATCACGGCGAACACGATCATTTCGTCGCGCAGGGCGCGTGGCGTTACCGGCAATGTGTCGTCAGTCAATGCGCTCATGTCAGGCCGCCCGTCCGGTCAGTCCCGTTGGCTTCACCAGCAACACCAGCACCATCAGGACGAATACCACGGTGTTGGAAGCCTCGGGATAAAAGTATTTCGTCAGTCCCTCGATCACGCCGAGCGCAAACCCGGTGATGATCGATCCCATGATCGAGCCCATGCCGCCGATCACCACCACCGCGAACACGACGATGATCAGGTCGGCGCCCATCAGCGGCCGGACCTGGTTGATCGGGGCCGACAGCACGCCGGCCAATGCCGCGAGGCCGACGCCGAGCCCGTAGGTCAGCGTGATCATCCGCGGCACGTTGACGCCGAAGGCGCGGACCAAGGTGGGGTTTTCCGTCGCCGCGCGCAGATAGGCGCCAAGCCTGGTCCGTTCGATCAGGTACCAGGTGGCGATGCAGACGATGAGCGAGAAGATCACGACCCAGCCGCGATAGATCGGCAGGAACATGAAGCCGAGATTCATGCCGCCCTTCAGTTCATCGGGGATCGCGTAAGGCAGCCCCGAAGAGCCGAAATAGTTCTGGAACACGCCCTGGATGATCAGCGCCATGCCGAAGGTCAGCAGCAAGCCATAGAGATGGTCGAGGCCCGCCAGCCACTGCAGCATGGTCCGTTCCAGGATCATCCCGAAAATGCCGACCACGATGGGCGCGATGATCAGCGCCGGCCAGTAACCGAGGCCGGTCAGGTTCAGCAGAAAATAGGCGACGAAGGCGCCCATCATGTAGACCGCGCCATGGGCGAAATTGATGATGTTGAGCATGCCGAAGATCACGGCAAGCCCGAGACTGAGCAGCGCATAGAACGATCCGTTGATCAGTCCCACCAGGAGCTGTGCGTAGAGTGCCTGCATGAATTTATCTCACATCGTCCATTCGCTTGATCGGCATCGTCCGGCGGCGCCCTGCCGCCGGACAACAGCATTACTTCTTCAGAAGCGGACACGCGCTTTCCGAAAGCGGCCGGAACGCCTGGTCCGCCGGGGTGGTGCCGATCAGCTTGTAATAATCCCACGGCCCCTTGGATTCGGCTGGCGTCTTGACCTCGAACAGGTAGGCCGGATGAAGCGCCCGGCCGTTCGGCTGAATGCTGCCCTTGCCGAACAGCGCATCCTCGGTCGGAATATCCTTCATCTTGCCGACCACCTTGGCGCCGTCGTGCGGATTGCCGCCGAGCGCCTCGAGCGCCTTGAAGTAATGCAGCAGGCCGGAATAGACGCCCGCCTGCACCATGGTCGGCATCGCTTTGGTCTTCATGCGATCGGAAAACCGCTTGGAGAACGCCCGGGTCTCGTCGTTCGTGTCCCAGTAGAACGTCGAACTGAGGTTGAGGCCTTGCGCGACATTGAGGCCGAGCGAGTGCACGTCGGATATAAACAGCAGCAGTCCCGCGAGCTTCTGGCCGCCCTTGACGATGCCGAATTCGGCGGCCTGCTTGATGGTGTTGGTGGTATCGCCGCCGGCGTTGGCCATGCCGATGATCTTGGCCTTCGACGCCTGCGCCTGCAGCAGGAACGAGGAGAAGTCCGACGAATTCAAGGGGTGCTTGACGGTACCGAGCACCTTGCCGCCGGACGCCAGCACGACCGCCGTGGTGTCACGCTCCAGCGCGGCGCCGAACGCATAGTCTGCCGTGATGAAATACCAGGTGTCGCCGCCGGCCTTCACCAGCGCCTTGCCGGTGCTGTGCGCCAGCATGTAGGTGTCGTAGGTCCAGTGTACGGTATTGGGCGTACATTGGGCGTTGGTCAGATCCGAGCTCGCTGCGCCCGAGTTGATCATGACGCTGTTCTTTTCCTTGACGACGTTGTTGACCGCCAGCGCCACGCCGGAATTCAGCACGTCCATCAACACGTCGACCTTTTCGACGTCGATCCACTGCCGCGCGATGGTGGTGGCGATGTCGGGCTTGTTCTGGTGGTCGGCGGAGATCAGGTCGACCTTCCAGCCCTTGGCCGCCATCCCGGAATCCTCGATCGCCATCTGCGCCGCCAGCGTCGAGCCGGCGCCGCCGAGGTCAGAATAGAGTCCGGAATTATCGGTGAGGACCCCGACCTTGACGGTCTTGTCCTGCGCCAGGGCGCCCCCCGCCGCAAATGCCAGCGCAGTGCCGAGGAAGAGAGCCGAAATACGATGTGTCATATTTTTCTCCGTGAAACCTGCTTGCCGTCGCTGGCCGATCAAACGCCGAGATAGGTGTGGAGCTTGTCCATGTTGGACGACAGCTCGGAATTGGCAAATCCGTCGATCACCTTGCCGTGCTCGACGATGTAGTAGCGATCCGCGACCGTGGAGGCGAAGCGGAAATTCTGCTCGACCAGAAGGATCGTGAATCCTTCCGACTTCAGCCGCGAAATGGTGTGGCCGATCTGCTGGATGATGACGGGCGCCAACCCTTCGGTCGGCTCGTCCAGCATCAGGAACCGGGCGCCGGTGCGCAGGATTCTGGCGATCGCCAGCATCTGCTGCTCGCCGCCGGAAAGCTTTGTGCCCTGGCTGTTCAGGCGTTCCTTGAGGTTCGGAAACAGATCAAAAATCTGATCGAGCGACAGGCCGCCGGGCCGCACGATCGGCGGCAACAGCAGGTTTTCGCGCACGTCGAGGCTGGCGAAAATGCCGCGCTCTTCCGGGCAGAAGGCGACGCCCATCCGCGCGATCTTGTCGGACGAGGTGCGGATGATGTCCTGATTGTCGAAGCGGATCGAGCCAGTGCGCTTGGCAATGATGCCCATGATCGACTTCAGCGTCGTGGTCTTGCCGGCGCCGTTGCGGCCGAGCAGCGTGACCACCTCGCCGGCATTCACATTGAAGTTGACGCCGTGAAGGATGTGGGATTCGCCGTACCAGGCCTGTAGATCAGCTACGGTGAGAACCTGCGTGCCCGCCGGTTTGGTTGCGGCCTCGGCCATTTTCAGATCACTCATGGCCTGCCCCCAGATAGGCTTCCTTGACGCGTTCGTCCTTGGACAACTGGGCGTAATTACCTTCGGCCAGCACCTGACCGCGCGTCAGCACGGTGATGGTATCCGACAGGTTGGCCACAACGTTCAGATTGTGCTCGACCATCAGGATGGTGTACTTCGCCGAAATGCGCTTGATCAGCGCCGCGACTTTGTCGATGTCTTCATGACCCATGCCGGCCATCGGCTCGTCCAGCAGCATCATCTCCGGGTCGAGCGCCAGCGTCGTCGCAATCTCCAGCGCGCGCTTGCGCCCATAGGGCATCTCGACCGCGGGCGTGCTGGCGAACTCGCTGAGGCCGACGTCGTTGAGAAGCTCAAGCGCGCGGCCGTTGAAGCGATCGAGCACGGTCTTGGAGCGCCAGAAATCGAACGAAGAGCCGTGCTGGCGCTGCAGCGCGACCCGCACATTCTCCAGTGCCGTCAGATGCGGAAACACCGCCGAAATCTGGAACGAACGAACCAGGCCGAGGCGCGCCACGTCGGCCGGCGCCATCGCTGTGATGTCCCGCCCCTTGTACAGGATCTGGCCTGCCGAGGGCTTCAGGAACTTGGTCAGGAGATTGAAGCAGGTCGTCTTGCCGGCGCCGTTCGGCCCGATCAACGCATGAATGCTGCCGCGGCGCACCTTGAGAGCAACGTCGCGAACGGCGAAGAAACCCGCGAATTCCTTGGATAATCCATGGGTTTCGAGAATGAACTCATCAGCCAAACAAATTTCCCCCATCAGCCCAGCCGCGAAGTCCCCTCGCGCGTGGCCAATTTTTTCCCTGTCGGGCAGGCTCTCCCGAACGTCCTGGAAACCGTCCCGGGCCTGCCGCCTCCGGGCCGGAATATGCCGTCAACGGCGGGGATTAGGCAAGGTGGAAAGCTGGGCATGGACCGGCTTCGCGCCCTGGTTCCGGCCCGCCATAAGTCGAATTGCGCCCCCGGCGCGTTTCGTCGAACGGCCGGCCGATTTCAGCCAGCCGGGGTGCGCCGGCAAGTCATCGTTAACGGTGTTTTGCTGCAATCGGTCGCTTTCATAGAATATTTCCGCCTGGGGCGCATCATCACGCGATTTACAGTGGCAGGGATTGCGGCCCTTGGAATTTGAAAGCGCCCAACCGTCGGTCGTCAAGTCGATCAAGCAACGCGACTTGCTCAACAACTGGCTGCGGCTTTATGCCCGCAACCAGTCGCTGCCGCGTTTTGAGGAATATCAACCGGAGCGGATCGAGGAAGAACTTCCCGATCTGGTCTTCTACACCGTCGAACCACACGAAGCTCCGCCGCGGCTGACGATCCTGAGCGACGGCACGCGGATGTCGAGCGCGTATGGCAATACCGGCAAGGGCCGCTATCTCGACGAGTATCTCGGCGCCAGGCTCGCTCCGATCGTGATGCCGGTCTACTACGAATGCATCGCGCGCGGCCTGCCCGCCTATACTATCGCCAATATCGATGACATCTACGGGCGTATTGTTGCCTATGAGCGGCTGCTGCTGCCGTTCGCGGACGACGGCGGCGTCACCCACATCATCGCATCGCTGAAGACCATCAGCGAGGATGGCGGTTTCGAGATCAGGAATCTGATGCGCGGAAGCGATACACTGCCGGTGCCAAAGCTACGCACCATCATCGACCGCGATCTTTTCCATCGCGCACCTGGCCGCATTCCGTCGGGCGACGTGCTCGAATTCGGTTAGGCTGCGATGGAATTCGCCAGTTCCGATCCCTCGGTGGTCAGGTCGATCCGGCAACGCGATTTGCTGAACACATGGCTGCGTGCCGCCAGCAAGCACCGGCCGCTTCCGTTGCCCGCTGATTTTCATCCGGAATGCCTCGCCGACGAACTCGCCGACATGATGGGGTTTGATGTTGTCGGCCATGGCGACGATGCGCGTTTCCTGATCACCCAGGAAGGCGCCAGGCTCACCGCCACCTACGGCAACGACTACGTCGATCCATCGAAGCGGACCAACCGCTTTCTCGACGACGCGATTGGACCGGTACGATACGCCAACGTGATTACCTCATACCGCACCTGTCTGGCCTCCAAACGCCCGGCCTATTCGATCTCAATGGTGCAGGACGACGACGGCAAGGACGTGTCCTACGAGCGGCTGCTGCTGCCGTTCGGCAGCGGCGACACCGTCGAGCAGATCGTGGGCTCCTACAAGAGCATCAGCATCGACGGCGGCTTCAAGATCAGCAACCTGATGGGCCTGAAGCCCAAAGCCGTGCCTGTGATCCTGGTCAGGGCCATCATCGACCGCGACGTGGTATCGGTCCTCGCGGCGCCGCGCGCTTCGGATGAAGTCGTGGAACTGGATTAGTGCCGGACGACGCTTCTTCGAATCGCCGTCCAGTCTCTTTCTATTTGGGCATGATCTTTTCGGAAAACCGGTCGCCACTTTTCCGGATCATGTCCTTCGCCCGCGCGATTTCGACGGCACTTCCTTCTCATAAATCTCCGGCTTGAACCCGGCCAGCAGTTTGCCGCCGAGGTCCAGCACCGGACGCTTGATCATCGACGGCTGCGCCAGCATCAGCGCCAACGCCTTGCGCTCGTTGAGGCCTTCCTTGTCGCTGTCAGGCAGCTTCTTGAACGTGGTGCCGGCGCGGTTGAGCAGCGTTTCCCAGCCGAGTTCGTCGGACCATTGCTTGAGCTTGTCCTTGGCGACGCCAGCGGTCTTGTAGTCGTGGAAGTCGTAGGCGACGCCATGGCCGTCGAGCCAGGCGCGCGCCTTCCTCATCGTGTCACAGTTCTTGATACCGTAGATCGTGATAGGTTTTGTCATTCCGCCCCGCCCAAAATTGATCGGTAAGTTTCGTCTACGCCCCGCCCGGCTCCAGCGCTTCGCCAAGTTCGATCGGATGCGCCATCGCTTCGTGCAGCTTGTCCTTGTCCAGTTCGCCCTCCGAGCGGCTGATGACGATGCAGGCCACACCGTTGCCGATCAGGTTGGTCAGCGCCCGGCATTCGCTCATGAACTTGTCGATGCCGACCAGGATGGCGATCGACTGGATCGGTATATCAGGCACGATCGAAAGCGTCGCCGCCAGCGTGATGAAGCCTGCGCCGGTGACACCGGACGCGCCTTTCGAGGTGATAATGGCGACGCCGAGAATGCCGAGCTCCTGCCAGATCGTTAGGTGCGTGTTGGTCGCCTGCGCCAGGAACAGCGTCGCCAGCGTCATGTAGATATTGGTGCCGTCGAGATTGAAGCTGTAGCCCGTGGGAATGACGAGGCCGACCACCGGCCGCGAAGCGCCGAGATGCTCCATCTTCTGAATCATCTGCGGCAGCACGGTTTCCGACGACGAGGTCCCGAGTACGATCAGCAGTTCGTCCTTGATGTAGGCGATGAAGCGAAGAATCGAGAAGCCCGAGAGCCTCGCGATTGAACCGAGGACAACCAGCACGAACAAAATGCTGGTGAGATAGAAGGTCGCAATCAGCGCGATCAGGTTCCACAGCGAAGCAAGGCCATAGGCACCGACGGTAAACGCCATCGCGCCGAATGCACCAATCGGCGCGAGGCGCACGATCATGCGGATAATGCCAAAGAACATCTTCGCGGCCTGGTCGACGGCGCGGGAAATCGGCTCGCCGGCCTTGCCGAGGAATGCGATGGCAAAGCCGGACAGGATCGACACCAGCAGCACCTGCAGCAGGTCGCCTCGCGCCAGCGCGCCGAAATAGCTGTCGGGAATGATCCCAAGCAAATGGGCGACGATGCCGTCTTCCTTGGCCCTGGTGACATAGGTGGCGACGGATTTGGGATCGATCGTCGACGGATCGATGTTGAAGCCGTTGCCGGGCTGCAGGACCTCGCCGACCAGAAGGCCGACGGCCAGCGCCACGGTCGAGACCGCCTCGAAATAGATCAGTGCTTTCAGCCCGACGCGGCCGACCCGCTTGAGATCGCCCATCGACGAAATGCCGTGCACCACCGTGCAGAAGATCACCGGCGCGATCATCATCTTGATCAGCGCGATGAAGCCGTCACCGAGCGGCCTCAGCTCCTTGCCCAAATCCGGATAAAAACGGCCGATCAGGACGCCGAGTGCGATCGCGATCAGCACCTGAACGTAAAGGATCCTATACCACCGCTGACGACGTACAGGGGGACGAATGGCTTCTGTGGCCATGGCAAACTCCCGGCGAGGAACCCGGTCATCATGGGACAGGGAGCCGTGGCATGACAATCAACTTTGTGTGGCGGTTCGCCACCTTGCTCATCGACATCGCCGTCGCGAGCCAACGTTTGTCTGGGGCAGACCGGCGAATCCGTTATAGACTGGCACATTGTTGGCTGCCGGGACCGCGCATGGAATTCACCCTGTTGTTTCTCGCCATCGCCGTCGTGATGCTGACGGCTTGGCGCGGTCCGCGGCCGCTGGCGCTCGGCCTGTTCGCCGCGGTTATGATCGCATGCGTCGCGACCTATCTGCATCACGCCACCGATACGCTGAAACTGTCGTTCTGAGCGGCACATGACCCAGACCCGCGCCATCATCCTGAATGCGCTCAGCCTGTACGCCGTCGCGCTGGTGCTGGCGGCGGCGTTCGCGGCGCAATTCATGCTGCACGAACTGCCCTGCCCGCTGTGTCTGTTGCAGCGCATCCTGTTCGCGACCCTGGCGGTCGGGCCGATCCTGAATATCCGCTTCGGTCCGCGCCCGAGCCATTATGCCATGTCGCTCCTGGCTGCCGTCGCCGGCGCGGTCGCCTCCACCCGGCAGGTGCTGCTGCACATCCTGCCCGGCGATGCTGGCTACGGTTCGGCGCTGCTCGGCTATCACTATTATAGCTGGGCGCTGATCGGCTTCATCGCCGCCATCGTCCTGCTCGCCGCCATCCTGCTGTTCGACCGCCAGTTTGCCGATGACCGCGCCGCGCTGCCGGCCGATGGCGGCGCCTTCGCACAAATCGCGGTCTGGCTGGTGATCGTGCTGACAGCGGCCAACGTGGTGACGACGCTGCTGGAGTGTGGATTTGGCGCCTGCGCCGATAACCCCATGGTTTATGAACTGCTCAAGCACGCGGCCTAGGGACGCTTGGGAATCTCAAGCCCGCGTTGCACCGCCGGCCGGGCCAAGCCGCGTTCCAGCCATTGCGGGACTTGCTTGAACGTATCGAACGCGACGAGTTCGCGGGCGCCGTAGAAGCCGACCAGATTGCGCACCCAGCCCAGCATGGAAATATCGGCGATGGTATATTCATCGTCCATAATCCACTGCCGGCCGGCCAGCCGGGTCTCCATCACGCCAAGCAGGCGCTTTGACTCCGCGACATAGCGCTCCAGGGGCCGCTTGTCTTCAAAATCCTTGCCGGCGAATTTGTGGAAGAAGCCGACCTGGCCGAACATCGGCCCGATCCCGCCCATCTGGAAGTGCAGCCACTGAATGGTCTCGTACCGCCGCGCCGGATCGGCGGGCAGCAGCTTGCCGGTTTTCTCCGCGAGATATTGCAGGATGGCGCCGGACTCGAACAGACCGAGCGGCTTGCCGCCGGGTCCATTGGGATCGAGGATCGCGGGGATCTTGCCGTTCGGGTTCAGCGCGAGATATTCCGGCGTCTTCTGGTCGTCCTTGTTGAAGTCGACCAGATGCACCTCATAGGGCAATCCGATTTCCTCCAGCATGATCGAGACCTTGACGCCGTTCGGTGTCGGTAGCGAATAAAGCTGAAGGCGGTCGGGATGTTTGGCGGGCCAGCGTTTTGTAATCGGGAAAGCGGAAAGATCGGACATTCAAACTCGTCTTTGCGTGGTTTCTGTCAGGCGGCTAATGTACGGCCGATGCCGCATATAACAAGGGCCGCCCATCCATGACTGATCAATCGGCAGCGCCAAAACTCGGTCTCAGCGATGCTGAGCTCGCGGTTCATCCGACCGTCTTTGCGGGCGACGCGCTGAAGGATCGCGTCGTCGTCGTATCCGGCGGCGCCGGCGGTATCGGGCGCGCGATCGTCTGGCTGTTCGCCCGGCTGGGCGCGCATGTCGCCGTGGTCGGGCGCAACCAGGACAAGTTGGACGCACTCGTCGCCGAACTGGCTGGCCGCGATCTCAAGGCCACCGCTTACGTGACCGACATCCGGGAGCCTTACGCGGTCAACGCCCTTTTCGACGCAGTCTGGGACGAGCATGGCCGCCTCGACAGCCTGATCAACAGCGCCGGCGGACAATTTCCGCAACCAGCGATCGATTTTTCGATAAAGGGCTGGAACGCCGTCATCAACACCAACCTGAACGGCACCTGGTACATGATGCAAACTGCCGCGCAGCACTGGCGCGAGCACAAATACCCCGGCAGCATCGTCAACATCGTCGTCGTCACCACGCACGGCCTCTACGGCATCGCGCATACGATCGCGGCGCGCAGCGGCGTGATCGGCTTGTCGCGCGCGGTCGCCGTCGAATGGGCACCGCTGAACATCAGGGTGAACTGCGTCGCGCCCGGCGTCATCGAGACCGAGGGCTGGAACGTCTATTCGCCGGAAGCCCGCGCCGCCTATCCGCGCGCCAATCCGATGATGCGCACCGGCACGCCATTCGATGTCGCCGAAGCCTGCGTCTATTTCGCGGGTCCCGCGGGCAAATTCGTCACCGGCGAAACGCTGACGGTCGATGGCGGCGGGCAGCTCTGGGGCGAGACCTGGACCACCGGCAAGCCCGCCTATTTCGGCGGCGAGGGCGAGTAGAGCCGCCGATTTCAAATGACCCGTTATCGCCTCGCCATTTTCGATTTTGACGGCACGCTGGCCGACTCGCTGCCCTGGTTCCGCGCATCGTTCCAGGACATGATCGCGCGGTTCGATCTGGCGCCCGTCGGCGCCGATGAGATCGAAGGGCTGCGGATGATGACCGGCCGTCAGATCATGGCGCGGCTCAACGTGCCGATGTGGCGGTTGCCGGCCATCGTCAGCGACATGCGAAAGCGCAAGCTCGCAGCGGCGGACCAAATTTCGCTGTTCGATGGCGTCGAGGGGCTGCTGTCCGAGCTGCAACGCCTCGGCATCCAAACCGCGATCGTCAGTTCGGACAGCGAGGAATCCGTGCGTCGCGTACTCGGCCCCACGGCGAAGCTGATCTCCCGCTTCGACTGCGGCGCGGCGATTTTCGGCAAGCACCGAAAGTTTCGTCGCGTGGCGCGGCATTTCGGAACCAAGCCCGCCGACACCATCTGCATCGGCGACGAGATCCGCGACATCGAAGCTGCACACACCGCCGGCATGGCTTCGGGCGCGGTCGCCTGGGGCTACGCCTTCCCCGTGGCGCTGCAAGCCGCGGGGCCGACCCATTTCTTCAACTCGATTGATGAGATGACGCAAAGGCTCACGGCCTCAACGGCCATCGCGCCAGGCAGTCATGGCCCTTCAGGCTACGGATGAGCACGAACTCCTTCACGTTCCAGGAGATCGGCTCGATCGGATACTCCTCCACACCGCGCGCGTCATAGAGCAGCGTGACATGCGGCGTAAAATTCGAGTTCGCCACCCGCCGCAGCCCTCTTCGCATCATCGCACCAGCAAGCATTCGGCGAAACGACTCCAGCCGGCGTAGTCCCTCCTCTCCGACCAGCACAAACGGGCGACTGCCAGGCTTGCCGCGAAAACTCGCGGTGCGATCGAACAAGACCTCGAACGGCTCAGTTCGCACCTCCGCCGTAGCCGCGCAGGCCGCCTGGACGCCCTGCTCAGACAGGCCGCCGAGAAAGAACAGCGAAACATGCAGGCGCCCGGGCTCGATCAGCCTGCCGCTGAATTTGTGCGCACGCTTGAGGATGCCGGCCAACTGGTGAATTCGCGCCGCCGCGTTGGCGTCGGGAACCGCTGCGAGAAACAACCGGGCGACATCAGGACTTGCAATTACACTCATGGCGAATTAGAACATAACGGGAACATCATTGCGCAGTCAACCGTAAAATGTATAAATGACTTGTATTGCAGACTGCACTACATCACATCTGGATCGATTATCGTCGGAGATCGCCAATGCCGCGAGTCATCAAACGGAAAGAGCACCCGCTGTCGATGCGGCTGCCGGAAACTGACATAGCCATTATCGATCGTGCCGCCTCTTTGCGCGGCCGCTCGCGCACCGACTTCGTACGCGAGGCGGCCGTACGTGCGGCAGAAGATGTGTTGATGGAAACGGCGCCCATTCGGATGAGTCCGGCAGGCTTCAAGGCTTTCATGGACACTCTCTCGGCGCCGGCACGTCAGGTTCCCGAAATGGTCGAACTGTTTCGCCGTGCCGCTCCGTGGGAATCGAAGGATGCAAAGGCCGAGAAGTAAGCGGTGGCAATCTCCGAGCCGGAACAGCTTACGGCCGCTCATGATGTCTCAGAATTCTCTTGTGGCAAGCCGTCCCTTGATCGTTGGCTGAAAACGCGCGCGCTCTCAAATCAGGAGAAGGGCTTCACGGCGGTCCTTGTCGTTCACGAGTCGTATCGGGTTGTCGGCTACTATGGTCTTGCGCCCACCGCTATCTTGCCTTCCACGCTGCCACGGTCGATCCGTACCGGCCAGCCACCCGATCCCGTCCCGTGCTTGCTCCTGGGCCAACTCGCAACGGATCAGAATTGGATTGGCAAGGGAGTTGGTACCGGGCTTCTGAAGCACGCGCTGCAGCGTTGTGTGACAGCGTCTGCGCTGATCGGCGGCCGTGCGGTGATCGTCAACGCAGTCGACGTCGAGGCCGCAGAGTTCTGGAAGCGCCGCGGGTTCATTCCTTCAAGGGATGATCCCCTGATTTTGTCCAGATCGATCGCCGACATCGCAGCGTCGATCGTCTCTTCTCGCTAAACATTTAACATTGCTGGACCGGAATTCTCACCGCGCCCGATTACGCTTTTTTCTGCAACACCGTCACATGGAAGCGGCGCCGGATTTCCATTCCCTGCCGGCGGTAGAGCGCGAGCGCGGACGCGTTGCTGGTGAAGAGGTGCAGGAACGGGATTTCGCCGCGCGCCACGATCTGGCGGGAGATGGCCCCCAGCAGGATTTGTCCGTAGCCATGGCCGCGGTGCGAGGGATGCACGCAGACCGCCGTGATCTCGGTGTAGTCTGCGGGCTTCATGCGCTCGCCGGCCATCGCGACCAGTTCTCCGCCGACGCGAATGCCGAGAAAGGTTCCGAGTTCGTGCGTGCGCAGGCTGAACGGGCCAGGTTTTGTCAGTGTCGTCAATGCGATCATGTCGGGGACATCTTCAACGCCGAGCGTGAGGATTTCCACGGCGCCCGCCGGGACTTCTGCCGGCGCACCGATCATCTGCTCGCCGGTCTCGGCGAGCAGCACCTTGAATTCGTCGGGCGCGGTCACGGGGTCCGGCGTGAACAGCACCGCGATTTCGGGTCCCAGCATCATCGCGCCAAGCGCGGCAAACCCTTGCGGCGAGAGTTCGGGCATGTCAGCGAACGGCGTGATCGCCGTGGGATAGCGCCGCGCGCGGGCGCCGCCTTCCGCCAATGCCTGCTGCGTCGTCGTCAACGCGGTCCAGATCGGATGATCGAGCGGGTGCGTCATGGCTTACTTCACAGCACGCAACCGTAATGCGCCGACGACACCAGCCGGATGTATTTGTCGTGCACCGATCCCCTGCGCACCTGCTTGACGGTTTCAGGTTCGCGCCAGTCGGCCATGCGGCGCGCGATCTCATCCGCCGGCACCTCCAGGTTCACCGAGCGCGCGCCGGGATCGATCACGATAACGTCGCCGTCGCGGACCGCCGCGATCGGGCCGCCACGGGCTGCTTCCGGCGAGACATGGCCGATCAGGATGCCGTGCGATACGCCGGAAAATCGGCCGTCGGTGATCAGGGCGACGTCCTCGCCGAGGCCCCGCCCCTGCAACTGGATCGTCAGCATCACCATTTCGGGCATGCCGGGCCCACCGACCGGGCCGACGTTGCGGACCACGATCACATTGCCCGGCTTGATGTCGCCTGCGCGGATCGCGGCCATCGTCTCGGCCTCGGACTCGAACACGCGCGCGGTACCGCGGAACTGGCCTTTCTCGAGCGTCTTGCCCGACAATTTGAGCAAACAGCTCTCCGGCGCGATATTGCCCTTCAGCACGCTGATGTGGTTGTTCGCCGGCGCGATCGGCTTCGCAGCGGGAAGAACGATCTGCTGCGGCGCCATCTGCTCGAGCGACGGCACACCGGCGAGATTTTCGGCCAGCGTCTTGCCGGTCACCGTCATGACGTCGCCATGCAGCAGGCCGGCGCGCAGCAATTCCTTCATCACGACCGGCACCCCGCCGATCGCATGCAGGCTGCCCATCGCGTACGGACCATGCGGCTGCAGGTTCGCCAGCAACGGCACGCGCTCGCCGATTTGCTGGATGCGTTCGATTCCGATCGGCACCTGCGCCTCGCGCGCGACCGCGAGCAGATGCAGGTACATGTTGGTCGAGCCGCCCATCGCATAGACGGTGGTGATCGCGTTCTCGAAGGCGCGCTCGGTCATGATATCGCGCGGCCGGATGCCGGCTTCCATCAATCGGTACAGCGCATCGACCGAAGCACGCGCCTGGGCGCGGACGTCGGCATGGATATCGCTGCCGGCGTTGTAATCGGCGGGATGCGAAGCACCACGCGGCAGCATCATGCCGATCGCTTCGGCAATCGTGCTCATGGTGTTGGCGGTGAACATCGCGCCGCAGGTGCCGCTGCCCGGCATCACATTGCGCTCGACTTCCAGCAGCTCCTCGCCGGAGAGACGGCCGGACTCGTTGGCGGCCCTCGCCTCCGCGTAATCGAGGATGGTGAGGTTATTGCCCTTGGCGGCCCAGGCCCCGAACGAGACGCTGCCGGGCGTGCTGGTGCCGGGATAGAGCACGAGCCCGAACGCGTTGGTCCGCGCCAGCGGCATCAGCGCGGCTGCCCCGGTCTTGTCGCAGCCGGAAATCACGATCATGGCGTCGCCATGGTGGGCGTAGTGACCGATCTCGAAACAGTCGGCGACGACGTCGCGGGAGGCGAGGCTGTAGCCCGCCGTCGGCGTACCCTGGGTCAGAGCGTCAGACACCGCCGGCGCGCCGACGACCAGTCCTTGCCCGCCGCGTTCAGCCAGAACCTCGATCAGGAAATCGGCGATGGTGCGCACGCGATTGTTGCAGCGATGGGCGTTGGTCCAGGCGCTGGCGATCGTCACCACCGCGCTGGTCTGCACGGCGCGGTCCGGATCGAATCCGGCAGCGCGCAGTTCGACCCGCGATCGCTTCCAGTAAGCACTGTCGTCTTGTATCGTCATGATGGGCTCACGATCTTTTTAAAGATGATTGGATTCACTTGCCGTCGTCGAGGCTGACGATAACCGCGGCATTGGCGATGATGATGGAGTCGCTGCCGCTCTCGGCCGGAATTTCCAGCCCGCCCTTGACCGCCGTCACGGTCACGGTGCCGTAAGGCAGTTCCTTGGCGACGGCAGCCGTGTCGACACTGCCCGGGTCCGGCACCGCAATGGTGACATCAACGAACATGTCCTTGGCGGTTTTGCCCAGCATCCGGAAGAAGCCGAGGCTGGAGTGGCGGATGGCATCGGAGACCGCGCGCCGGGCGGCCTTGGTGGCATCGAGCCCGTGAACGTCAACGCCCATGCCCATTTCAGTAATACAGCGCACCCGTGCCATGGAATTTCCTCTTGTTGTTTTTGAGATCAGTGTCGAGATCAGTCTTGCACCGTGCATATCATACAATTCAGCGGAGGCGTGCCTAGCGTGACGACACTTGTTCGAATGTTATCCCGATGGCGAAAATCGTCTTGCGGCCGTCATAGCGGCCGCATTCGAGCTTCATCGTCTCGGGTGGCCGGGTCCAGACATAGTCGAACGACTGCAGCGCTTCCTCCCAGCGCGGCGCTGCCGTGTCCGGCTTGCCGTATTTTGCCGTCAACGGCTTCAGGACGTCGCTGCAGGCGGGGTAACGCGCTTCGTTGCTTCGGGTCGGATGCCGGCGGTCGGCCTTGACCAGCGGCTTTTCGAGCAACAGCCACAGGCGGTCGATGACGCCGTCACGCATATCCGCCTGGACATAATAGATATGGTCGCGCGCCTCATCGTCGGATAATCGCAGCGCATACCGGCCGGGCTTGCGGGTGCGAAGGAATTCGGCCGACCATTCCCCGGGATGATCCCCGCGCACATCGGCGCCGGGGGTGAATTCCCGCGAAGAGCGCGGATAGCGATCGATCCAGACCGCGATATCCATCGTGCGGTCGAAGCCGGCAAAGGCGAGCGGTTCGGCTCGTGCGCCGCCGGCTATCCAGCCGGCCAGCCAGACAACGACGATCGCGGCAGCACCGGTTCTCACTGCACCCACTCCTGCCCGGCTTCGCGGCCATCAACCTTCTTGACGCCACCGTCAACAGGGCTGTTATGCTTATCCGATAACGCTGCGCCTAGCCGCAAATTTCGCGCCATGGAGAATCCGATGTCACGCGTGTCGATCAAGACCAGGGATGATTTGCCCGCCGAACTCAGGCCGCTCTGGGACAAGATGACGACCTATGGTGCGTTCGAGAACCAGGCTGGCGTGATGGCGCACCGGCCGCCGATCTTCAAGCACATCTGGTCGCTGCTGGTCGACCTCGCCGACGAGGCGGCGGTATCGAAACGCCATCTCGAACTGGCGCTGGTCACGGTCTCGCTGCTCAACAAGTGCACCTATTGCGTGTCGCACCATGCGCCGAAGCTGGCGATCCAGGGCGTCTCCGAACAAGGCGCCGAGCGCCTGCTCGACTACCAGGATCATCCCGAACTCGACGCCGTCGACCGGCTGGTGGTCGAATACGCCATTGCCGTCACCAACAACTGGAACAAGACGCGCGACGAAGTCTTCGCCCGGCTGCGCGAGCATTTCTCTGAAGCCCAGATCGTCGAACTGACTTGGCGCATCGCACTGTGCGGCGCCTTCAACCGCTTTAACGACATTCTGCAATTCGACATCGAGCAAGGCGTTGCCGTGCGCGAGGCCGCTGAATAAGTTCCAGCCCGCGCACCGCCACGGGAACTTGCGAAATGTGTGACCCGCAAACCACAACCGCCGACAGTATTTGAGGCAGAGCGATGGCGCAATTGCGGTGGAATTAACGAATCAATTAGACCGCTGATGGGGCTGGGAAGCGGAGGCTTAGTATGAGAGTCGCTTCCTTAGAAAGTGTGTTGACGGCGGCCACGCTGGTATCGGCCATCGTCGTCGTGTTGTGGGGGATCAAGATCTTCTACGGCACGTGAGTAAGCGTAGAGCGTAAAGCAGGCGTCGAACAGAGAACCTCCGTTCAAGAAGAGGCTCGCGACACAGAACACTTCCGCGGCGGCGGAGGCCTTCTGTTTTATTTGCCGGCGACGCCTGTCGCCGGACACGGACCCCTTTCCGACACGCAAAGAATTTAGTTCACGTCCCTGCTTGGCTTAGTCCTGGCGCGCGATCGGCGCGGTCGCGAGAAGCATCTGGTTTCCAACCTCTCATGCATTTCAGCTTTTATGTGATGATCGCAGCGCTCACCCTCGTGGGTATCGAAGTTGTCTACGCCCTCTATCAGCTGACCATGTTTGTCCTCTGATTCATTTTGCCCGGCGTGGCTCTATGGCCGCGGTGGCATCTTCTCGAACTTCGTCAAGGCCGGATCGATGTCGTCCCAGGCGTGGCCGCGCACGGCGTACATCACGGCGCGCGGCTGGAACCTGGAGGGATCGTCCAGGCTCGCGGCGTGCACGCTGAAGAAATCGGGCATTTTGGAGAAGGTCAGATACACCGGCGAGCCGCAGGTCCGGCAGAACGCGCGCGTCTTGACGTTGCCATTGTCGGCGGTAACGTCCCAATGCTGGGCTTCGCCCGTCACGCTCACGTCCTTGCGCTGCGCGAAAGTCAGATAGGATCCGTGCCCGGTGCCGCTCTTGCGCTGGCAATCGCGGCACTGGCAGTGGACCATGCTGACGGGTTCGCAAGAGACCGCATAGCGGATCGCGCCGCAGGCGCAGCCGCCGGTATAGGCTTCACTCATGTGTTGTCCTTTGCAATTGAAGTGCGCGAAGTTTTAGAGATCAATCTCAGCCAGGGCGCCGAATGAAAGGCGCACATCAGCAGATACATCGGGATCATTCCACTGAGCGGCGACGCGTGCGTCGCCGAGCAGAGAACATCCGGCGGCGCCCCGCCGGGAATGGCTGACAGCAGCGCCATGATGGCGAAGGTCGGCGCGGCCGCGAGCGACAGCATGCGGTCCGCGCCTGCCTTGGTGCTTGCCTTCGGCAAAGCGCCCACAGGATCAGCCTTGTTTCCGAAGCGCGATCTCGCCGGCGTCCGACACCTCGACCCACTTCTGGTCGGGCGCGGCATCGGGGACGTAACTATCGTGCCAGTTCCACCATTTGTAGGGCGGCGTCTGCGGATAGCCCTTTGGCGAGTCTTCCCACACTTCCTGTCGGCCAAGCGCGGTCATGTCGAGGTAACTCCAGGTGCTACCCAGCGCCTCGTCGCCGCGGCTCTTGATGAAGTAAGTGCGGAACACGCGCTCGCCGTCGCGGATGAACGCATTGGTGCCGTGCCACTCGTCGACGCCGAAGTCGGCGTCAAAGCTGTCCGTGACCGTGTACCACGGCATCTCCCAGCCCATCCGTGCCTTGAGCTGCGCGATATCCGCCTGCGGCGCGCGCGAGACAAAGGCGAGCGTGGTGTCGCGGGCATTCAGATGTGCCAGATGCGCGACCTGGTCGGCCACCATCGAGCAGCCGCGGCAGGCCTGTTTCGGCCAGCCGTGCACACCGGGCTCGAAGAAGGCGCGGTAGATAATCAACTGACGGCGGCCTTCGAACAGATCTTGCAGGCTTGCTTTGCCGTTGGGGCCATCGAACGCGTAGGCCTGCTCCACCGCCATCCACGGCATCCGCCGGCGCTCTGCCGCCATGGCGTCACGGGCGCGGGTCAGGGCTTTTTCCTTCACCAGCAGTTGCTGCCGGGCTTCTTCCCATTTTTGCGGCGATACGATTTCCGTCTGCATGACTTACCTCTTCGTTGTTGTAATGACATGTTTCATCGACGACGCCGGGCGTATGCGCCGTCCGGCATCTGGTGTGTTAGCCCCTGGCCTTTTAAAGTCTGTCGGCGTCAGCCTTGCTTGCTCGTTTGCTCGCCGGCAATCTCGCCGATGCGCGGTACGACCTTCTTCCAGCCGCCGCTCATGTTCTTGTAGGCGCTGTCATTGTTCGGCAGCACGAAACCGGAATGGACGAGGCGCAGACGCGTGCCGCCACTGGCCTTGGTCATCGTGAACGTCACGACCGTATCGAGGCGCGATCCGTATCCAGCATTGCTTTCGTGTCCGCCCTTCCAGCTAAAGGCAAAACGCTGGTTTGGGATCGCCTCCAGCACCTCGCAGTGAATCACACCGTCCCACACGCCGGCCGGCGTGGTTTGAAAGGTGAAGCGCTTGCCCTTCGCAGGCTCGAACCCGGTCGGCGTCATCCCGAGCCAGCGGCCGACGAGAGCGCCCGACGTCAGCGCTTTCCAGAGCGTCTCCGGCGCATGCGGGAAGACTTCGTCGACCACGATGTCCTGGGTTTCCTGGGCGTGGGATTTCAACGCGGCGTCGGTCATGGATCGATCTCCTTCAGGACATTTCTCAGGTTGGCGAACCGCTCGCGCCAGAACACGCCGTAGTGGCTCATCCAGTCGAACAGCGGGTCGAGGCCTTTCGGCTCGGCGAAATAGAAGACGTTGCGGCCCTGCGCGCGATTGGCGATCAGCCCGGCCTGCTTCAACGATTTGAGGTGCTGGGAGATCGCGCCCTGCGTCACTCCGCTCCCTCGCGTCAGCTCGACAACACTGATCTCCTCGGACTGGGCGATCCGCTCGAACACCGCGCGCCGGGTCGGATCGGCGAGCGCGCGCATGACGTTATCGACGGCAGCTGTTTGCATCATCAAGATAAATTAGCCTCCGCTAATCAATTAGTCAACACTAATTAATATCACGACTTCGTGGGTCCCAATTTCCCCGACCTACCCCGTCCGGCGGGGTGTAGACGGCACAGGGAGATGCAATGCCACGCAACTCGTGGGTTCCTAACGCGACCAGTGCCACCGAAGTTTCTGACGAACGACGGGTATTCGCCCGCCGCTCGAAGCAATCTAACTGTGCGCTACCTGATCCAAGCCATCCGCAACAAACATTCAGGAGACAGCCATGCCAGATATCAAGGAACGGACCATGACAGCAGCCGCCGCCGCGACCAGGAACTCGCCTGCGGTCGATATGAAGCTCGAAGTCATCGTCATCCCGGTTTCGGACGTCGATCGGGCCAAAGCGTTCTACACAAAACTCGGCTGGCGGCTCGATGCCGACTTCGCTTCCGGCAACGACTGGCGCGTGATCCAGTTCACCCCGCCCGGCTCGCCGGCTTCGGTGATCTTCGGCCACAACGTCACCGCCGCGACACCCGGCTCGTCGCAGGGCCTGTATCTGATCGTCTCCGATATCGAGGCCGCCCGCGCCGAGTTGATGGCGCGCGGCGTTGAGGTCGGCGAGGTCTTTCACGGCGCCGGCGACGACCACGGCGGCACCGACGAGCCTTATCTTGCAGGACGACGCCGGGTCAGCGGCCCCGACCCCAAGCGTGGCAGCTACGGATCCTACGCTGCGTTCAAGGATCCCGACGGCAACGGCTGGCTGTTCCAGGAAATCACGACCCGTCTGCCTGGCCGCGTCGACGGCGACACGACCTTCGGCTCGTCGACCGACCTGGCCAGCGCGCTGCGGCGCGCGGCGGCCGCGCATGGCGAGCACGAGAAGCGAAATGGCGGTGTGCACGATGCGAACTGGCCGGACTGGTACGCCGAATACATCGCGAAGGAACAGGCCGGCGAGGCATTGCCGCAGTGAGTGGCGATGACGCGACGCGACATCCAACGCGTGGACCGGCCGGGCTTTGGCTCGATCCGCGCAATCCGGCGCAGTGCGCGAACCCAACGGAGTCGACATGAACGATATTTTACTGAAAACGGCGCGCATCGTGATGATTGCAGCGCTGATACTCGGAAGCCGTTCGGCGCTGAACGCGGCGTGGGCGCAGCCGGCGGGAATCACGCGAACCGACCTGCAGCGGCATGATCTCAGCGTTCCCGGCCACGAGGCTTTCCAGGTCCGCGTCGACTTTGCCCCGGGAGCGGCCTTCGGCAAGCATACCCATCCGGGCGAAGAGATCATCTATGTCCTCGAAGGCTCGCTGCAGTATGAAGTCGCCGGCAAGCCGACGGTGACACTCAAGGCCGGCGACGTGCTCTTTATCCCGGCCGGAACGATCCATGCGGCAAAGAACGTCGGCAGCGTCAATGCGAGCGAGCTCGCGACCTACATCCTCGAGAAAGGCAAGCCGGCGCTGACCTTGGTGAAGTGAGCAGCGGCCTATCGGGTCATTGCGAGGAGCAAAGCGACGAAGCAATCCATTCTTTCTTTGTGTGGCAAGATGGATTGCTTCGCTGCGCTCGCAATGACGGCGTTGCATTACGCCGGCACCGGTGCCACGTGCAGCTTCGGCACCGGACGGAACGTCATGGCAATGAAGAACGCGCCGAGGCCCATGATCCAGGAGCCGACATAGAGCCACGTGTAGCTCGCAAACGTATCGTAGATCAGACCGCCGGCGAGCGGACCGGTCGCCATGCCGAGGCTGCCGGCCATCGCGGTGCCGCCGATCACCGTGCCCATCATCCGCAATGGAAAGTTTTCGCGGGCGAGCGCGGCATAGAGCGGCATGGTGCCGGCATAGATGAAGCCGAACAGCGCGGCGACGGCGTAGAACGCCGCGAGCTCGCGCACGAAGACGTAACCGAGCGCCCCGAACGCCTGCGCCAGCAGGCCGAACACCAGCACGCGCTTGGCGCCGAAGCGATCGCCGAGCAGGCCGAAGGCGATGCGGCCGCCAAGCCCCGCAAAGCCTTCCAGGCTGTAGATGGTGACGGCGGCGACCAGCGGAATGCCGCAACTGACGGCGTAGCTGACGGTGTGGATGATCGGTCCCGAATGGGTGGCGCAGCAGAAGAAATTCGTCAGCAGCAGGATGACAAATTGCGGCGAGCGCAGCGCCTGTCCAAGCGTCATCTCCGCTTGTGCCAGGTCGTCCGACGGCGCGGACGCCGCGTTCGCAAGCCCCGGCGCGCGGCGCACCAGCAATGCGACGGGGATCATGAGGCAAGCGACGACCAGCGCCACGAGCTGCATCGAGGTGCGCCAGTCATGGTGCGAGACCAGCCAGGCTGCGAGCGGCGCCATCGTCATCGGCGCGATGCCCATGCCGGCCGAGACCAGCGACACCGCGAGGCTGCGATGGGTATCGAACCAGCCGGTGACGGTCGCCATCATCGGCGCAAAGATCGCGGCACAGGATGCGCCGACCATCAGCCCGAAGACGAACTGAAACGCGACCAGCGAAGTGGCGAGGCTCGCGAGGGCGAGACTCACCGCCAGCGTCACCGATCCCGTCAACACCACCGGCAGCGGCCCGAACCGGTCCGACAACGTGCCCCAGATCATGCTGGTGCAGGCCATCGCGAGAAAGCCGATGGTCATGGCGCTGGACACGCCAGTCACGGACCAGCCGGTATCCCGCGCGATCGGCTGCAAGAACACCGGCAGCGAAAACATGCCGCCGATTGCGACACAGCCGAGCAGGCCACCGGCCGCGACGATTACCCAGCGATAACGAGAATTTTCCATATCTGGTCTCCGTTGCATCCTTTTCAATGCAGACGAACGGGATCGGGTGGAACCGACACGTCTTCAAAATTTATATTTTCAGGTCGCGGCTTTCACAGCAACCCGGTCTGCCCGTAAGCTGCTGGACGCATGACCATCCGCCCCATCGTCCGATATCCCGATCCTCGGCTCGCCCTTCCCGCGCCCCCCGTGACCGCGTTCGACGGCGCGTTGCGCGAACTGGCGGCCGACCTGCTTGAGACCATGCACGCCGCGCCCGGCATCGGCATCACCGCGCCGCACATCGGGATTTCTTTGCGCGTGGTGGTGCTCGACCTCGATCCGGTTGACGGCGCACGGACCTACGTCAATCCGGAGATCGTCTGGACCTCGCCCGAGATGATCTTGCATCAGGAAGGCAGCGTCTCGATGCCCGGCGTCAATGACGACGTCGAGCGCCATGCAAAGATCCGGATCAGCTATCAGGACGTGGATGGCAACCCGCATACCGAGGAATTGCAGGGCCTGCGCGCGGTGTGTCACCAGCACGAAATCGATCAGCTCAACGGCATGTTCTGGACCAGGCGGCTGTCGCGCCTGAAACGCGAACGACTGGTCAAGCGGTTCGAGAAGCTGTCGCGGGGGTGAGTTGGTTGCGTGTCCAATGCGATCTCAAGACGCCGCCGCCTCCCCCGTGAGGACTCGCCCCACCTGGGTCCGAGAGCGCATCAACAAATAGAAGGCGGTAACGTGCGTGATCATCAGCACCGGCACAAAGAGGATCGGGATCGCATAGGCGGCGCCAAACTCCCCGGCCTTCGCCGGGAGGCCGAGTTGGACCGCGTGGTAATAGTTGAGGATAAGGTCGGCAAATCCCACGAGATTGAATGCGACGACGAACAGCCAGAACAGCGGGCGGATCCTGACCGTGAGCAGCGCCAGCATCGCCAGCACGCCGGTTGTAAAATCCCAGGTGGCGGCGAACACGGCGAAGCTGGCCGGCAGATCGGGGCCGACCACGCCCGGCAGCAAGAAGACGAGCCCGAAGAAGCGGAAGCTGTGCAGCGTGGCGATGGCACGTTGCGCCTCGTAATGCTCCACCACCTTGAGCCGGGGCCAGACGTAGGCGCCGAAGCAAAGCAGCCAGGCGACATATCCGAACACGAGATGGGTCTGGAACAGGATTTCCGCAGGCATGTGAGTTCCGATCGTGGGTTGGTTCACGCGGCCTCAAACTCAGCGGTCAGGGCGCGCGGCTCCATTTGGTCTTCCGTACATTGGATATACGCCCGCTTCCCGGGATCGACTATTCGCGATAATGTCGACGGGTTATGAAGCAGAACTTCACAGTCAGGCAAGGCGCACTCGACGGCGTAGAGGCGTTCCTGAGCGTTGCCCGGCACCGCAGTTTTCGCAAAGCCGCCGCCGAACTCGGGGTAACGCCGTCCGCGATCAGCCAAGCGGTACGCACGCTTGAGGCGCGCGTTGGCGCGGCCCTTTTCATCCGCACGACGCGCAGTGTCGGGCTGAGCGAAGCCGGCGAACGGTTTCTTTCACGCGCAAAGCCCGCTTTCGAGGAGCTTGTCGCCGCAAGCGAGATCGCGCGTGACCTTGGTCAGCGGCCGGCCGGACTGCTGCGCCTCACGGTGCCGCGAGCGGTGGTGCCGATCCTGCTGGAGCCGCTGATCGCAACCTTCTGCCAGGCCTATCCCGAAATCGAGGTGGAGCTCGCCGCAAGCGCGGAGCTGGTCGAGCTTGCGGCTGGTGGGTTCGATGCCGGCGTCCGGCTGGGCCAGTTCATCGCCGCGGACATGGTTGCAGTCCGGCTCTCGCCACCCTTCCGCTTCGTGGTCGTCAGCAGCCCCGAATATCTGCGCCGACGAGGGACGCCCGAGCGTATCGACGATCTGCGTCAGCATGCCGGCTTGCGCATGCGCCGCTCGAACGGGTCGATCGCGCCCTGGTCCTTTGTCAACGGCAACACGCCGATCGAGGCGATCGTTTCGGGACCGCTGATCGCTCACGATTTTCCCACCATTCTTGCCGCCGCCGCGGAGGGTATGGGGCTAGCGCAAGTACCCGCGCCGATCGCTGCCGGGCTGGTGAAATCCGGCAAACTCGTGCACGTGCTGGAACCGTTCGCATCGATGGCGCCGGGTGTGTTTCTCTACTATCCCAGCCGCCATCAAACGATGCCGAAATTGCGAGCCTTCATCGATCACGTGAAGGGCCGTTCGGGCGCCACCAACAAGACCCGAAGCCGTGTTGATGAAAAGCGAACACGCGGGATGAAAAAACGCTGACCATGTCGGATCCGCCACGGCCCGTTCGTCCTTTGAACGTCGATGCCGACCAGCTGGCGCATTTTGTCGCGGCAAACTGGAAAACAACGGCGCCAATGTGGCCCTAGGGCCGGAAGAAATGAAGGAGAGCAACGATGCTGAGCAAGACCACGATCTGCCTTTGGTACAACCACGACGCCGAAGAAGCCGCGCAGTTTTACGCCAGGACGTTTCCCGACAGCGCGGTGGGCGCGGTGCACCGGGCGCCGTCGGATTTTCCGGGCGGCAAGGCGGGCAGCGTCCTGACGGTCGAGTTCACGGTGTGCGGCGTGCCGTGTATCGGCCTCAACGGCGGCGACATGTTCAAACACAGCGAAGCGTTCTCGTTTCAAATCGCGACCGACAGCCAGGAGGAAACCGACCGCTACTGGAACGCGATCGTCGGCAATGGCGGCGCCGAGAGCGCCTGCGGCTGGTGCAAAGACAAATGGGGTCTGTCGTGGCAGATCACCCCGCGCGTCCTCACCGACGCCATGGCCAAGGGCGGCGATGTGGCGAAGCGCGCATTCGCGGCGATGATGCCGATGCGGAAGATCGACGTTGCGAAGATCGAGGCGGCGGTACGCGGCGGGGGATGAGGTTTCAGTCCCCGCCCGTCACACCCGTTAGATCGATTTGACCTCGCCGCCGTCCATACGAAGCGTCGAGCCGGTCATCCAGCGTGCGCCCGGCGATACCAGGAATGCCATCAACTCCGCGATTTCTTCCGGCTCGCCATAACGGGCGATGCCGGCTTGCTTCGGGAAGTTGGCGGTCGCTTCCTCGACCGTCATGTTGTGCAGGGGAGCCCAGTGCTGGAGATAGGAGCGGCGACGGCCTGTCATGACAGCTCCGGGCAGGACGCTGTTGACCTGCACGCCATCAGCGATGCCGCGATCGGAGAAAGCCTTTGCCATCGCGACGATGGCGGCATTGATGGTGCCGACCGCCGCATAGGGCGCCTTGGGGAACAGCGCCGAATTGCCCGACATCAGCACCACCGACCCCGATGCCGCCTTCAGCGCCGGCCATGCCGCGATGGTCAGCCGCCGCGCGCCGTGCAGCTTCAAGGCAAAACCGCCCTCCCACTGTTCATCGGTCATCTCGAACAGGTCGACCTGCGGCACGGCGCCGGCGATATTGAGCAGCGCATCGAGGTGACCGAACGCGTCGAGTGTCCGGTCAACCACCGCCTGCGCCGCCGCCGGCTGGCCCAGATCGGCATCCACGACCAGCGCATCTGCGCCGGCCGCCCTCACCGCCGCGGCCGTCTCTTCCAGATGGGCGCGGTCTCGCGCCACAAGCACCAGCGCGGAAAAGTCGCGCGCAAGTCGGATGGCCGTGGCCTTGCCGATGCCCTGGCTGGCCCCTGTGACGATAGCTACTGGCTTCAACATCTGGATTTTCCCTGAGTGTAAGGTGGATGGCACGCGGCGATTTGCCGGCGTCAGCGCGGAAGGAAGTCGCCGATGGCCACGGCGATCTCGTCGGCGTGGGTCTCCAGCGCGAAATGGCCGGTGTCGAAGAGACGCACCGTTGCGTTCGGAATGTCGCGCTTGAATGCTTCCGCGCCCGCCGGCAGGAAGAACGGATCGTTCTTGCCCCACACCGCGAGGAACGGCGGCTGGTGGGTGCGGAAATAATTCTGGAAGGCCGGATACAGCGCGACATTACTCTTGTAGTCGCCGAACAGGTCGAGCTGCACCTCGTCGGCGCCCGGCCTGGACAGATAGAAATTGTCGAGCGAATAACCGTCCGGCGAAATCCTCGTCGCATCGCCGACACCGTGCGTGTATTGCCAGACCGTCGTTTCGGGCTTCAGGAAGGCGCGTAGCGCCTCACGGTTTTTCGGCGACGCATCCTCCCAATAGGCGCGGATCGGGCCCCAGCCGTCGCTCAACCCGTCCGTATAGGCGTTGCCGTTCTGCGAGATGATGGCCGTGATGCGCTCCGGATGTTTTGCCGCGATCCGGAATCCCGTCGGCGCGCCGTAGTCGAAGACATAGACCGCAAAGCGCTTGAGGCCGACGACCTCGGTGAAGCGATCGATGATGTCCGCAACGTGATCGAAGGTGTACGCGAACGTGTCGCGTGCCGGCATGTCCGACTGTCCGAAGCCGGGCAGATCGGGCGCCACGATGCGAAAGCGGTCGGCGAGGCGCGGGATCAGATCGCGGAACATGTGGCCGGCGCTCGGGAAACCATGTAGCAGCAGCAGCGCCGGCGCGTCCTTCGGGCCCGCCTCGCGATAGAAGATCTTGAAGCCGTCGACGTCGACGGTGCGATAGTTGATGGCAGTCATTGCGGGTCTCCTTCAATTCAACGGTTTATGGCTATGGAGTGATTATGAGATATGGATTGTGGCCAGCTTGCCGTGCTTCCGGCACGAGGCTGGCTGGCGCTGACCGGTTGCACCTCGGCGGTCGCGAACTCAGCGAGCCGACGTGACTGCGTCACCCACGGCTTCGCGAATGATGTCGACGACGACACCGGGCGCGGTGACGATCGGCGTGTGATCGACCTGGTGCGATCGCAGCCGAGCCTTCATCCGCGTCGCCATGAAACGCTGGGTTTCGGGAGCGATCATGCGATCCTCCTCCGCCACCAGGAACCATGAGGGGCGGTCCTTCCACAGCGGCCGATTCACTGCGACCGTGATGCACGCCGGCGAGATCGGCCGCTGAACCGCTGCCAGTACCGTCAGTTCGTCAGCAGAAGCTTGCGGGGCGAAAGCCGCGGCGAAGGCGGCCTCGGGCAGGTAGATCAGCCCGTGATCGTCGGGTGCAAGCCTGGGCGCCTGCGGATGCGGTTCGGCGCGGTAGAAGACATCCGCCACCGTTTCACCCTCGTCAGGTGCCAGCGCCGCCACGTAGACGAGTGCCCTCACCTTCTCGTTCCGCACTGCCCCTATCACGGCCCCGGCATAAGCGTGGCCGACGAGGACGACCGACCCCGCCACACGCGCAAGGGTTTTGTCCAGCGCCGCCACGTCGTCGCCAAGCGACGTCAGCGGCAGCGGCGCCCCCACCACCCTGATGCCATCGTCCACCAACGGACGGATGACCTTTGCCCAGCTCGATCCGTCAGCCCATGCGCCATGGGCGAGGACCACGCTCACATCGTTTGAGGCCATAGCCGTTCTCCTTCCAGAGCCTGAATCTTAGTAACTGTCTTACTTGCATTTAGACGGTTACTATCGAGCCGCGTAACTTGTCAATGGTCATTAAAGAGGTTACATACGGAACATGTTCACGGATGGGTGATGGCGGATGACCGCCCGCGCCCGGAACAGGAGTTGTGATGGACCAACGCCCTCCTGCGATGTTTGTCGGCGATGCACTCGGACTGGATTTCCTGAATTCGATCGCCACACCGATTGATATCCCCGTCGACTGGATTGCTGACGGCGAAGGGCTGCTGAACTGGCTCGAGCAGGCACGGCTTGTGCCCGCGGACGCGCTCAGGAGCGTTCGCTCACAGGCGCTCCCGCGCGAGCTCGACAAGGTCGCGGATCAGGCAAGGCGCCTGCGCGAGTGGTTCAGAGGTTTTGTGCGGGAACACAAGGGACGCCCGCTGACGGCGAAGAAGTCTCGCCAAACTGGCGCCGCTAAATCGTTTGCTGGAGCGCGATGAATCCTTCAGCCGGATTGTGGCTGGCCCGAGAAACGAAAGCCAGCCGCTCCAGCTTCAGAAAACCCGCAAATGGCGTACGCCTGAAGCCCTGCTCTCCCCGATCGCAGAGGAACTCGCGCAGTTTGTCTGCACCGAGGATTTTTCAAACGTGAAGGCCTGCGAAGGACCCGCCTGCACCCTGCTCTTTGCCGACCACACGCGCGGCCGTACGCGACGGTGGTGCATCATGGCCATCTGCGGAAATCGAGCGAAGCAGGCCGCTCACCGCGAGCGACTTAAAGCGAGCAATGGCTGAACGTTTGGAGGCGGCGGTGCGCGGCGGGGCGTGAGGCTTCCGCGCTACGCCTGCCCGGCCGCCTTGAGGATCAGATCCGCGATCGCGTCGGGCTGCGATATCAGAGCAAGGTGGCTGGCCTTCACCTCGATCGTGGTCGCACCCATGCGCTTGGCCATGAACCGCTCGAGATCCGGATTGATGGTCCGGTCGTCGGTGGAGACGGCATACCAGCTCGGCTTCGATCGCCAGGCCGCCTGCGTGGTCTTGCCGGTGAGCAGCGCTTTCTGAAACGGCTGCTGGACCGCATAAAGAACTTTTGCCCGGGCTTCCGGCAAGTCGCCGGCGAAATCGCGCAGGAATGCCGCCTCGCTCAGGCGTCCTTCGTCGCCATCGAACACGATCCCCGCCGACGCCGGCGGCGTCGGATAGGTCTTGGCGAGTGCGGTGTAATCCTCGCCGGCATCCGGCGCCCGCGCGGCCACATAGACCAGCGCCGAAACATTCGGATGCACGCCCACCTCGGTGACGATCATCCCGGAAAAGGAATGTCCAACCAGCACGGTCGGTCCATCCTGCCGCGCCAGTACCCGCTCGGCCGCGGCCACCGCCTCAGGCAATGTCGTCAGCGGGTTTTGCACGGCAGTGGCGTTGAGCCCCTTTGCCTGCAAGCGTGCGATCACCTCGGACCAGCAGGAGCCGTCGGCAAACAGCCCGTGCACAAGCACGACGTTTTTCGCCTTCGGCGCGAACTGCGCGATGGCGCCGCGCGGGAGAAGCGTGCTCGCGGCCCCCGCGGCGGCCAGGCCGACGAAGGCGCGCCGGTCCATGGAATGCGTCGGTCGAAGATCATTGTTGCCGTCCATGAGATTTTCCTTTGCGTCGGGGCAGGCGCTGGTGAGGGTTTGAGGCCGGGAGACTAGATGGCGGATTTTGCCGTTGCAAAACCCTGATGGCGAAGCCGTCTCTCGCCAGCGCCTTTGCCGTGAAGCTGTTGGGAAGGGGTGTGTCGTGGCCCTACGACGAACGGCGATTGCCGAGGGCATCCGCAAGCCACGCAACCGAGCACGCGGCGGCAGCCAGAGCCCCCTGCGAAGATGGGAACGACAGGCCGGAGAACGAATGCACCGGCGTCCACGCGCCGGCATCCTCGACGGGATCGCGCGCGAAACTCTTCAAATCCGTAAGTGCTATCCGGTCGCATGAACAGATCGACGCAGCGATCGATGCTCAGCGTTTTCGACGCTGTCGAAGACGGTCCAGGTCTTGTCGATGCGGGAGGACATTATTTGGTCCGATGGGCGGAGGCCGCGCCTTGCGGGGTGGCATCGTCTCGCTCGCTTGAGCATCGCGCAAAGGCCGCCTAAGACGTCTTCTTGGTGCGTCCGGCTTCGGTTTTCATATTATTCGAGTGCGAAGACGCCAGCGCGAAACGGTTCTGCGCACTGAGTTTGGCCAGCATCTCCTTTGCCTTGGGCTCGGCATCGATCGCGGCCTGGAGATCACCGGGGATCGTCATCTCCTTGCCGCTCTTGTAGGCGCGCGCCCATCGCCCGTTTCGGACTTGGCCCGATCGACTTGCTCGAGACCATGTTCCGTCATTCGGCCTCCTCCCTGATCAACCTCGCGAACGTTATCGCTTCACCGTTGATCTGGCTCCAGATGCTCTTGCTCGTGCGCGGCGTGTAGCGCTGCAGAAAACTCCTGTCGTCGAAACCTTTGCGGAGGCCGTCGATCCAGCCCCAGCAAAGCACGACCTCAATGGCTTCCTTCGGCGTGATCGATTTGAGCCCTGAATTGACCTTGTGGATCTTGATCCAGATCTTTCGGCTTCCTTGTCGTGATGCTTGCCGAGCCACTTATAGAAACTCTCCGCGTCCTTGAACGCGCGGATACTATCGGGATTGACTTGAAAGGGTGCTACGTCAAGCGCGATACATCGGATAACCATCAACGGTCCTGCTCAGCGCGCCGATCGCACTGTGCCGGAAGTGAGTAGGGACCGGCAAACCTCACTCCCACTCGATCGTCCCTGGCGGCTTCGACGTCACGTCATACACCACCCTATTCACGCCCTTGACCTCGTTGATGATCCGCGTCGCGGTTTCGCCGAGGAATTTCATGTCGAAGGCGTAGAAGTCGGCGGTCATGCCGTCGGTGGAGGTGACGGCGCGCAAGCCGACGACGTATTCGTAGGTGCGGCCGTCGCCCATGACGCCGACGGTCTTGACAGGGAGCAGCACCGCAAAGGCCTGCCATATCTGGTCGTAGAGGCCGGCCTTGCGGATTTGGTCGATATAGACAGCGTCGGCGTTGCGGAGGATATCGAGCTTCTCTTTAGTGATGTCGCCGGGACAGCGGATCGCGAGGCCGGGGCCAGGGAACGGATGGCGGCCGACGAAAATTTCCGGCAGGCCGAGTTCGCGGCCGAGCACGCGGACCTCGTCCTTGAACAGTTCGCGCAGCGGCTCGACCAGCTTCATGTTCATGCGCGCCGGAAGGCCGCCGACATTGTGGTGCGACTTGATAGTCACCGACGGGCCACCGGTGAAGGAGACGCTCTCGATCACGTCGGGGTAGAGCGTGCCCTGCGCCAGGAAATCCGCGCCGCCGATCTTTTTCGCCTCGGCATCGAACACGTCGATGAACAGGCGGCCGATGGTCTTGCGCTTGATCTCAGGGTCGGTGACCCCTTCGAGCTCGCCGAGGAACTGTTTCGAGGCGTCCACGTGCACCAGCGGGATGTTGTAGTGGCCGCGGAACATGTCGACGACAGTCTTGGCCTCATCGAGCCGCAGCATGCCGTGGTCGACGAAAACACATGTCAGCTGGTCTCCAACAGCTTCATGAATCAGCACGGCGGCCACGGCTGAATCGACGCCGCCGGAAAGGCCGCAGATCACCCTGCCCTTGCCGACCTGGGCGCGGATCTTCTCGATCGCCTCTTCGCGAAACGCGCGCATTGTCCAGTCGCCGGTGAGGCCGGAGACCTTGCGGACGAAATTGCGGATCAGTTTCGCACCGTCAGGCGTGTGCACCACTTCGGGGTGGAACATCAGGCCGTAATATTTGCGCTTCTCGTCCTGAATGACCGCGAAAGGCGCATTCGCGCTGACGCCAGCGACCGTAAAGCCCGGCGGCATCTTGGTGATGCGGTCGCCATGGCTCATCCAGACCTGATGCTTCTCACCCAGCGACCAGGTGGAGTTCGAACAGGTTGCTGGCGGCCTTTACCTCGACATCGGCGCGGCCGAATTCGCGATGATGCCCGCCCTCGACCTCGCCGCCGAGCTGGGCGGCCATGGTCATCTGGCCATAGCAGATGCCGAGCACGGGAACGCCGGAATCGAAGATCGCCTGCGGCGCACGCGGCGAGCCGGCCTCGTGCACCAACTCCGGACCGCCGGAGAGGATCACGGCTTTCGGCTTCATTTCCTTGAAGGCGGCTTCGGCCTTCTGGAACGGCACGATCTCGGAATAGACGCCCTCCTCGCGCACCCGGCGCGCGATCAATTGCGTCACCTGACTGCCGAAATCGACGATCAGAATCTTGTCATGCGCCGAGGCCAGTGTTGGCGTCGACTTGGCGGAGGGCTGTGCTGCTGTCATGGCAAGCAAATACGCGACGGGGGCCCCCCTCGCAACCGCAGGAAATGGGCGGCCCACATTCTTCTGCGGGATATGGACAGGACAATAAAGGTCAGTATTATTGACCTAATTTGACCCGTAGAGGAAATGGAGGAACCAATGTCGCCGTCGCATCACGATACCGCCCGTCTCGCCTCGCTCGCGCGAGACTGGATCGCCGCCTGGAATTCGCATGATCTGGAGCGGGTGCTGTCGCTCTATACCGACGACTTTGAGATGACCTCGGACAAGATTCCCGCGCTCGGTTTTGACGCCTCCGGCACGCTGCGCGGCAAGGCCAATGTCCGCGCCTACTGGAGCAAGGCGCTTTCGATGATTGCGAGCCTGCGGTTTGAGCTGATCGATACCTATGTCAGCCCCGACAGCATCGTGGTGTTTTACCAAAACGAGCGCGGTGCGAAGATCTGCGAATATCTGCGCGTGGATGCTGAGGGGAAGATCAGGCAGGGCTCGGCGAACCATCTGGCGCATTAGCTTTCACGAACGGCAGCAGGATATGCGCCCATGAAAATTCCGACATTGCCGTTCACGGTCACGGACTGGAGCCAGGTCGCGGCGACGACGCATCCGGGCGAAACCGGCGAAGCGCTTTGGCGCACCCTGAATATTGGCGATCTGCGGGTCCGGATGGTGGAGTATTCGCCGGGCTATCTCGCCGACCACTGGTGTGACCAGGGCCACGTACTCTATGTGCTGCAAGGCGAACTCGATACCGAATTGCGCGACGGCCGCAGCTTCAAACTGCTCCCGGGCATGAGCTATCAGGTGTCGGACTTCGGCGACGCCGCGCACCGGTCGTCGACAAGGACAGGCGCGACGCTCTTTATCGTGGATTGAACCGTTACGCCTTCTTCAGCACCGAGACGAAGAAACCATCGGTCCCCGTGCGGCGCGGCGTCATCAGCCAGCCCTCGGCTGACTCCAGCGCGGCCTTGGCAAAATCCTCCGCCTTGTCCCACAGCACACCAGCCGTCTGCTCCGGCGGCACCACCGAAAACTCCGGATGGCGCGCGAGAAAGCCGCGGATCTGCTCGCCGTTTTCGGCCGGGAGTACCGAGCAGGTGACATAGGCGATGCGGCCGCCCGACTTCACCAGGGCGCTCGCGCGATCAAGCACTTCGGCCTGGTCCTTCAACCGGACTTCGAGCGCGCCGGGGCGCATCCGCCATTTGGCGTCGGGATTGCGGCGCCAAGTGCCGGTGCCGGTACAGGGCGCGTCGATCAGCACCAGATCGGCTGTAGCCTTGATGTCGGCGAGCGGATCGGCGTCGCCCTTTGGTGCGCGAACATCGGCGTTATGAATGCCGGCGCGCGAAAGCCGCTCGTAGATCGGCGCGAGCTGGCGCTTGTCGTGGTCGGTCGCGATGAGGCGGCCTTTACCCTGCATCATCGCCGCCAAAGCCAATGTCTTGCCGCCGGCGCCGGCGCAGAGGTCGATCACCTGCTCGCCCGGCTTTGCGCCGGACAACAGCGCTGCGAGCTGCGAGCCTTCATCCTGCACCTCGATCGCGCCCTTGATAAAGTCTTCCTCGGCGTGAATGCCGGGGTTGCGGGCGTCCGCCCCGAGTTCGATGCGCAGGCCAAGCGGCGACCACGGCGTCGGCGCAGCACCAAGATGCGAGAGACGCGGCAGCACCTTGTCGCGGTTCGATTTCAGCGTGTTGACGCGCAGATCGAGCGGCGCCCGGCTTGCCATCGCGACAGCCTCCGCCACGCGATCGTCGCCGAATACCTTGGCCAGATGCGGGTCGAGCCATTCCGGATAGTCGCCGGCGATGTGCGGCGGCGCGTCATCTGTCGTGCGCGAGGTCAGCGCCGCGCGCTCGGCCGAACTCAGCGGCTCCGGCGCAAAGCGTTCGCCATGGCACAGATTGGAGATCGCGTCCGTGTCCATGCCGCGCTCGAGTTTCAGCATGCCGAGCGCACGGGCGCGCGGCGTGTCCGCGTCCATGATCCACGCCGCGGAGGCGCGCCGCCGCAGCACGTCCCACAGCAGACCGGCGATCGCGGCGCGGTCGCCGGATCCGGCAAAGCGGTGCGCCGTGCCCCACTCCTTCAGCGCCTTGGCCGCGGGAACGCGCTGCGCGTCGACGGTCTCGATCAGTTCAATGGCTGCGGACAGCCGGGCGGCGGGAGTCATTCAAAACTTTCGGTTCGAGAAGAAACGCGCGCTAGATCAGCAGCAGGATCCGCAGCGCGAAGTAGATCCACATCGCAAACAGCACCAGCACGCCGGAAAACCACACCAGCCCGCGCTGCCGCACGTTGTTGGTAGTGACGAAAATCCCGGCATGGATGAAGCGCAGCACCACGAACACCCAGGACATCAACACGATGAACAGATCCGCATGGCGCAGCGGCAGCGCCAGCGCGATCAGGATGTAGAACAGCACCGGTATTTCGAACTGGTTCGAGAAGCAATCGCCGATTTGCGCCGTGCGGGTCGGCCATTTCGCCTGCCCCTGCGCGATATCCTTGTAGTTGGTTTCCCGGTCCTTCACCGCCCGGCCGCGGGCGGTTGCCATCCCCAGCAGCAAAAAGAAAGTGAGCCCGACAAGGACGAAAACCGGCAGCAAAACCCATTGAACCGACATGAGAACCTCCCCCTAAGACCGCGCCAAGCCTAGCTCATAGCCGCCGCGCCGCCCGCTGACAAATGCGCTTGTGGGTCGCCTTGAACCACAATCCGAGCTGGGGTGACCAACTATCGAGAGCCTTAAAGGTTTCTGGTCCGCAAACCGGCCCCGAGACGACCCCGAGATGGCGCGATGAACATCACCTCCCCGATCCTGACCGGTGCCGCCCATGTCGCCGAACTGCCCGGCGATTCCGTCAGCTCATTTCTGCGCGTGATCGGGACCGGAACCGGCCTGTTCGACGACAGCCCGGATGGCGGGCTTGGCATGATCATGTCGGCGCTGGCCGGCGTCGCCGCGGCGCTGGCGGTTGCGATCATGCTGTCGGTCTATTTCCGCAGCGGCTACCGCAGCCGGCGCGATATCTTCAAACATGGTCTCGCGGCGTCAGCCGTGCTGGTGCTGCTGGCCTTCGTGATCTCTGACATGCGGCACGCCGCGCTGGCCTATCTCGGCATCAACCCGGCAAAGCCCGCGGTCGAGTTTGAAATCCGGCTGCCGAAAGCCGTACTCTCGGCGGTCGCCGACACCCAGGTCGAACTGCTGACCGATCGAAACCAGAAGCTTGCGAAGGTCGAGGACGCGCTGGCCTCGACCGCCGACGGTCGCAATATTCTCAAGGGCACCGTGACGCTGGACTACCGCACCACCGAGCGGACCGTGCTGCTCAATCTGCCCGGCCAGGGACAGTGCCAGTTCAAGCTGCGGCTGCCCGCGAGCCCCACGCATTCGCTGCAATTCAGCCCGTGGCATCTCGCCGACGGCGTCGTTTCAGCCAAAGGCGACGCCGGAACGTCCGAGACCCATGATGCCTTCGCGATCCGCTATCGCGTGCTCTGAAACGCCCCGCGACTAGACGCCGAACATTCCCCGTAGCAGATTGCCCCGACATGTGAACAGCCGCGTGCAAGCGGCCGCAATGACGGGAGATGACGCCGTGCGGTTTCGCGACCAGGAGATTGTTTTCAGGCACGGCAGCAAGGGACAGAATCTCGACATTCCCTCGGCCAATCCCCTCAACTACTTCGACGTCGTCAGCAACGCCGCCGGCCTGCCCGGACTGACGATCGACGGAAAACTGTTCCTGCCCTCCACGAACCAGCGCCAGCGCGGCGGGAAATTCCCGCTGGTCTTGGTGGTGCCGGGCAGCCTCGGTGTCGCGCCCTCGCATCTGGCGCATGCGGAAACCCTGGTCGATGACGGTTTTGCCGCGTTCGTGCTCGACTCCTTCGGCGCGCGCGATGTGACGTCGACGGTTGCCAACCAGACCCAGTTTTCATTCGCATCCAGCGCTTACGACGTGCTGGCGGCTTGGAAGGTTCTTTCACATCATCCGCAGATCGATGCGGCCAGGATTGGCGCGCAGGGGCATAGTCGCGGCGGGTCCGCGGTGATGACCGCGGCCGCGCGTCGCTTTGCCGATGCGGTGGTGGGCGAAGCTGCCGGACTGAAGGCGGTTCTCGCCGCCTATCCCTGGAGCGGCCATCAGTTTCTCGATCCACGTGTCGGCGATACCAAGGTTCGCGTCGTCATGGGCGATGCCGACGAATGGTGCTCGCCGATGCAGGTGCAGGGCACTGCCAGGCGATACGCCTTTCCGGCGGCACGGTCGCGATGCGGTTGATCGCCGGCGCGCAGCACAGCTTTGATCGCGGCACCGAAATCGTGAACGTCGCCGAAGCTTCGGTCTCGCCCGCCGCGCCGACGGTGTACCTCGACGATAGCGGCGCCTTCATCCATCCGCTCGGCGATGCCGCCGACCGCAGACTGACCGATCGCGACCTGATGATCTACGCGCTAAAGGCCGGTTACGGCCGCAAGGGCGCAAAAATCGGCAGCCGCGACGGCGAGAGCGACTTGTTTAAAACAGACATGCTGACTTTCTGGCAGCGGACGCTGGGTTGAGTGATACCCGCACCGTTCGACCGGTGGTAATCATCCGCGAAGGCGGATGATCCAGTATTCCAGGGAAGCTTGCGCTTGACCGGGAAGCCGCAGTGTACTGGATACCCCGCCTTCGCGGGGTATGACGACCGGGTATGATGCAACATTTCCAATTTCTATTTCGTCATCTTTCCGATTCCAAATTCCGTCATGATTAGACCTAAAAGGAATATGGCATGCATGAATTCCGCCTGACGCAAATTTCGGATACCCACCTCGCCCACCGGCTCCAGAAACTCACTGACAATTTTCATCGCGTGAGTGAGCACATCGACGCAACACGGCCGGATCTCGTCATCAACAGCGGCGATCTCGCCTTTGACGGTCCGACCAGCCGCGACAATCTCGCATTCGCCAAATCGCTGCACGAGGCGCTGCCAGTGCCCTGCCGCTATCTGCCGGGGAATCACGACCTCGGCGACAACCCGACCGCGATCGGGCCGGTGCCGAAACACCCGGCGACCGAGTCGCTGCGCCAAAACTATCTCGCCGTGATCGGCGAGGACCGCTGGCGCTTCGATGAAGCCGGCTGGTGCTTTATCGGCCTCAACTCGCTGATCATGAACACCGGCATCGACAGCGAGGCCGAACAATACGACTGGCTCGCCGCACACCTTGCCACCACAGGCGGCAAGCCGGTGGCGTTGTTCATCCACAAACCGCTCTTTCTCAACACGCCCGGCGATCCCGAACTGGAGTCATCGGCAATCCGCTACGTGCCGCAGCCGCGGCGCGCGCAACTGATCGAGATGCTCGGCAGCGTCGATCTGCGGCTGATCGCGAGCGGCCACGTCCACCAGCGCCGCGACTTTACGTCCGGCCACGTCAGACACGTCTGGGCACCGTCCGCAGCCTTCATCATTCCCGACCGGATTCAGGAAGTCATCGGCGTCAAGGAAGTCGGACTGGTGGAGTACCGCTTCGCACCCGACAGTTTTGAAGTCCGTCATGTCCGCGCACCCGGTCAGATCGATGTCGGGATGGATGAACTGTTCGGCAACGCGAAGTGAACCAGCGAACGGGTTCACGCCCCACGGCCTGACAAACGATTTCGCAATCGATCGACCACTTCGGGAATCGACGGCCCCGAAATCTCCGGCGGGACCGGATTCTCGCAAAACTCGCGCCAGACATAGAGCGTGAGTTCGCCGCCATCCGTCGCGTTCGCGGCGGGATGGTGCGAAAAATTCTGCAGAACGCGATAGCGCGGATCGGCAAAGAAACCCTCCCTCACCCACTGACAAATCGGATGATATGGAAATGCAGGGAATACCCCGCCACGTGGCCGTAACGGCCGATGTAAAGATGCTTCGGCTCGAGGATTTCGGTGAGGCTTTTTGCGCGCGCGCCAAAAGCGGTCCGAGCTCGGCAAGCGCTTCCGGCCGCATTCGCGATAGATCATTGGCGGGTTCGCGCGCGCCCAGCATCAGATAGCCTGATAGCGCTGTGTCGACGCGATGATTGAGCACCCAGTCACGGGTTTGCAGGATCACCAGGTGCTCCGGAGGGTCGAAACCGGTCACGTGTTGCTCCAGATTGGCGGCCATCGCGCCGGACCGGACGCATCTCGTTTTACGCCGCGTAGTATCCGCCGTCGACGACATGCGCAGCGCCGGTCATGAACGACGCCCGGTCCGAACACATCCACGCGACGGCTTCCGCGATCTCGCTCGGAATGCCCATGCGCCGCATCGGCACCTTGGCGAGGATTTGCTCGCCGCGCTCTTCGATGGTCTCCTTGGTCATCGGCGTCGTGATGTAGCCGGGATTGACGCAGTTCACGCGAATGCCGTCCTCGGCATATTCGATCGCGGCGCTCTTGGTCAGCCCGACCACGCCGTGCTTGGAAGCAACGTAGTGCGCCGACGTGGCAAGCCCGATCAGGCCCGCAATCGAGGCGGTGTTGACGATTGCGCCGCCACCGCCCTGCGACAGCATTTGCGCGACTTCATATTTCAGGCAGAGGAAGACGCCAGTCAGGTTAACCGCCAGCATGCTGTCGAACGCGGCCTGACTGAGTTCATGGGTGCGCTGGCCCACCGGGCCCACCGCGCGCGGCGCGATGCCGGCATTGTTGAAGGCGCAATCGACCCGCCCGAAGGCCGAGACCGTGCGCGCCACCATCGCAGCGACGTCTTGCTCGCGCGTGACGTCGCTGCCGATCGCAATCGCCTGCCCGCCGGCCTCATTGATCAGCGCGACCGTTGCCGCGGCGTCGGCCTCCGCGCGGTCCGCCACCGCGACGCGCGCGCCCTCCCGCGCCATCACCACCGCGGTCGCCTGGCCTATTCCCGACGCGCCGCCGGTTACGAGCGCTACCTTGCCGTCAAGAATCCCTGCCATGCTTCATCTTCTCCGAGATGTTTCGCTGTCCGATGTTTCGCTGACTTACGCCTTGTCCGGTCCGACCCGCACCAGCTGCTTGCCGAAATTCGCGCCTTTCAACAGACCCATGAACGCGGCCGGCGCGCTGTCGAGGCCTTCGGTGACGAACTCCTTGTGCTTGACCTTGCCCTCGCGGACCCAACCCGACATGTCGCGCAGGAAATCGCCGTGACGCGCGGCAAAATCGCTGACGATAAAGCCGCGAATGGTCAACCGCTTGGTCAGCACCGCGCGCATCATCGCGCCGGCCCACTTCGGGCTGGTTTCACCGAAATTGTTGTATTCCGAGATCAGGCCGCAGACGGGAACGCGCGCGAACGCGTTGAGCAGCGGAAACACCGCCTCGAACACCGCACCGCCGACATTTTCAAAATAGACGTCGATGCCTTTCGGGCAGGCCTCTTTCAGTTTCGCGGCCAGATTCGGATCGCGATGATCGAGACAGTCATCGAAGCCGAACTGGTTTTTAACGTAATCGCATTTTTCCTTGCCGCCCGCGATGCCGACCGCCCGCGCACCCTTGATCTTTGCGATCTGGCCAACGGCCGAACCGACTGCACCGGAAGCGGCCGCGACGACGACGGTCTCGCCGGGTTTCGGCTGGCCGATATCGAGCAGGCCAGTGTAGGCGGTCATGCCGGGCATGCCGAGCACGCCGACCGCGGTCGAGACCGGCGCGATCTTGGGATCAACCTTCCTCAACCCGTTGCCGTCCGAAATCGCATGCGTCTGCCAGCCGGCGCGTGACAGCACGACGTCGCCCTTGGCAAAACCCGGATTGTTCGACGCGATCACTTCGCTGACGGTGCCGCCCTCCATCACGCCGTCGACCGGCACCGGCGCCGCATAGGACGGCCCATCGCTCATGCGTCCGCGCATGTAGGGATCGAGCGACAGCCAGATGGTTCGCAGCAGTACCTGGCCTTCGCCCGGCGTCGGCACTGCGCAATCTTCGAGCCGGAAGTCGGACGGTTTCGGCTCACCCTTGGGGCGTGCGGCCAGAACGATGCGTTTGCCTTGGGACATGGGGTTTCCTCCGGTTTTTTGTTTTTCGTCATTGCGAGCGTAGCGACTTGTCCGCCGAAGCTCAACGAGCGAAGGCGGAAGCAATCCACGCCTCCGCAAGCTGCGAGATGGATTGCTTCGTCGCTTTGCTCCCTTGCACAAACGCTTCGCGTTTGTTGCAGGCAATGACGGCGTTGAACGACGGCGTCGAATTCCGCGCAGCGGAAACGAGGTTACACCCCGCCCGGATAGTTCGGGCTTTCGCGCGTGATCGTCACGTCGTGGACGTGGCTTTCGCGCAGGCCGGCGCCGGTAATGCGGACGAACTGCGCCTTCTCGTGGAATTCGGCGAGGTTGCGCGCACCGACATAGCCCATGGCGGCGCGAAGACCGCCGGCGAGCTGGTGCATGACGTTGCCGACCGGGCCTTTATAAGGCACCTGACCCTCGATGCCTTCGGGCACCAGTTTCAGCGTGTCCTTGATGTCCTGTTGAAAGTAGCGATCGGCCGAGCCGCGCGCCATCGCGCCGACCGAGCCCATGCCGCGATAGGCCTTGTAGGAGCGCCCCTGCCACAGGAACACCTCGCCGGGCGTCTCATCGGTGCCGGCCAGCAGCGAGCCGACCATGGCGATGTCGGCGCCGGCGGCGAGCGCCTTGGCCAGATCACCGGAGTATTTGATGCCGCCGTCCGCAATGACGGACACGTTGGCCTTCTTCGCGGCTTCCACCGCATCCATGATCGCGGTGAGCTGCGGCACGCCAACGCCGGCAACGATGCGCGTGGTGCAGATCGAGCCCGGGCCGATGCCGACCTTGATCGCATCCGCGCCGGCATCGATCAGCGCCTGCGCGCCTTCCTTGGTCGCGATATTACCGGCGATGACCTGCACGGCGTTGGAGAGCCGCTTGATGCGGTTGACCGCTTCCAGCACGCGCGAAGAATGGCCGTGCGCGGTGTCCACAACGATGAGATCGACGCCGGCATCGATCAGTCTTTCGGTGCGCTCGAAGCCGCCCTCGCCAACCGTGGTGGCGGCGGCAACGCGGAGCCGACCTTGCGCATCCTTGCAGGCCAGCGGATGCGCGACCGCCTTTTCCATGTCCTTGACGGTGATCAGGCCGACGCAGCGATACTGGTCGTCGACCACGAGCAGTTTTTCGATGCGATGCTGGTGCAGCATCCGCTTGGCCTCGTCCTGGCTGACGCCCTGGCGCACCGTGACGAGGTTCTCATGCGTCATCAGTTCGGAAATTTTTTGCCGCGGATCGGTTGCAAACCGCACATCACGGTTGGTGAGAATGCCGACCAGCTTGCCGGGACCGCCATTGTTGCCGCCGGTCACCACGGGAATGCCAGAGAAACCGTGATCGTTCATCAACGTCAGCGCGTCCGACAGCATGGCGTCGGGGCCAATGGTGAGCGGATTGACCACCATGCCGGACTCGAACTTTTTCACCTGGCGCACTTGGGCGGCCTGGCCGTCGACATCGAAATTGCGGTGGATGACGCCGACGCCGCCGGCCTGCGCCATCGCGATCGCCATGCGCGCTTCGGTAACGGTGTCCATCGCGGACGCGATGATCGGAATATTCAGCGGGATTGTGCGGGTCACGTGGGAGCGGATATCGGCCTCCGAGGGCAGGATATCCGAGAGACCGGGCTTCAGAAGCACATCGTCGAACGTGTAGGCTTCGCGGATAGCCTGAAGTCCCTGCGCCATTGCCAACTCCTTTCGGCGGCCTTCCGCCGCGATATTATTTGGGATGAACGCCGCCTTCGGCGATGCTACCGGCATCACCGTCGAATCGAAGCCCATCGGTGGGGTTGACGGTGGTCGATAGCATGGCATTTCGCCGAATCAAAGCGTTTGCCAGCTATGCACAGGCTTTTAGAGAAAAGCCCCGGTTTAAAGGGGTTTAGCGCTGGTACCCCGGCGGCGGGCCATGTTGCCGGATCGCCTCCACCACCTCCCGGTGCCGGCGGTCTTCCCGCTTCATGTGTACGGCGACCAGCGCATGCGCCGAGGGCACCAGCAGCAGGACGTGGAAAATCAGGCCGAAAACGAGGCAAAACACCATCAGAACCAGGTTGAAGATCGCCGAAAATGGCTGCCCGTTCAGGAGCAACCCAAGCGGCGGCAACAGGGCAGCAAGCACGTAGATCATGACCGACCTCCAGCGGCTGGCGTGGTGCATACCAGCGTCACGCTGGATTTAGGTGGTTTGCCCGGTTCTGCAATGGCTTGTGCGACAGCGGGATGATACAGGCCCCTCGCGCGCCTTTTTCGGATCGCCAAGCCCTTTTCGGATCACCAAGTCTCGATGGACAAGCAACGCCTGATCCCGCTTATCGTCGCCACCGCGCTGTTCATGGAGAACATGGACTCGACGGTGATTGCGACTTCGCTGCCGGCGATCGCAGCCGACATCGGCACCAGCCCGCTGACGCTCAAGCTCGCGATCACCTCCTATCTGCTGTCGCTGGCCGTGTTCATTCCCGCCAGCGGCTGGACCGCCGACCGTTTCGGCGCGCGCATGGTTTTTGCGATCGCGATTGGGGTGTTCATGGTAGGGTCGATCGGCTGCGCGCTGTCGCAGTCCGTCACCCATTTCGTGATCGCACGCATCCTGCAAGGCATGGGCGGCGCGATGATGACGCCGGTCGGGCGGCTGGTGCTGCTGCGCTCGATCGACAAGAGCGCGCTGGTCAACGCCATGACCTGGGTGACGGTGCCGGCGTTGATCGGACCCGTGATCGGCCCACCACTCGGCGGCTTCATCACCACCTACTTCTCCTGGCACTGGATTTTTCTGATCAACATTCCGATCGGGCTGCTCGGCATCTTCCTGGCGATGAAGTACATCGACCCGATCCGGAGCGAAGATCCGGAGCGCTTCGATCTCTACGGACTGGTGCTCGCCGGTATCGGGCTGGCGGGTATAGCCTTCGGTCTTTCCGTTGCCGGCCTCAACCTCCTGCCCTGGCCGATCGTTGCGGGCCTGGTCGCGGTCGGTTCGATCTCGATGACGCTCTATGTCATGCATGCGCGGCGGACGGGATCGCCGGTGCTGGATTTCGGGCTGCTGCGGCTGTCGACGATGCGGGCCGCCATCATCGGCGGATTCCTGTTCCGGCTCGGCATCGGCGCGCTACCGTTCCTGCTGCCGCTATTGATGCAGGTCGGCTTCGGCCTGTCGCCGTTCCACTCCGGGCTGGTGACGTTCTCCTCCGCCGTCGGCGCCATGGGCATGAAGACGCTCGCCGCGCGCATCATCCGCACCTTCGGTTTCCGCAACCTGATGACGATCAACGCGGTGGTCAGTTCGGTGTTTCTTGCGGCCTGCGCCCTGTTCACGATCACAACGCCGCTGCTGCTGATCTTCATCATCCTGGTCGTCGGCGGCTTCTTCCGCTCGCTGCAATTCACCGCGATCAACACCGTTGCCTATGCCGAGGTCGAATCGGCGCAAATGAGCCGCGCCACCACGCTGGTCAGCGTCAACCAGCAACTGGCGGTTTCGGCCGGCGTCGCCGTCGGCGCCTTCTCGGTGGAATCAACGCTGGCGCTGCATCATGCAACCGAACTGACCGCCGACGTGTTTGCACCGGCCTTCCTGGTGGTCGCGTTCATCTCGGCGGTGTCGGCCTGGTACTTCTGGCAGATGCCAGACGATGCCGGCCACGAAATCTCCGGACGCCAGGCCGTCGAGATTTCGAGCCGCAGGGAAGCCGCCAAGGCGGCAACGAAAGCGGCGAGCGAAGAAACCCAAAGCGCGCGCGATCAGCGGCTGGGATAGACGAATTAGCCTCCTCCATATCCTTGCCGGGATCACAAGTGCTGTGCTTGCGCAGACAAATCAGTTGGGATGGCTGACGTCACGGCCCGGCCGGCCGGTCAAATCCTGCTGACACTTCGCGCAACACGGGTTAAAGATTTCGAAGCGGTCACGCTGTCGTGACGGCTCTCTACCTTCATGGAGAGAGTAAGCCCGCGGTGACGTTGGCTGCCAGTGTGACCGCGCCTTCTCCGTCATTGCGAGCGCAAGCGAAGCAATCCAGTCTTTCCACACGAAGAAGGACTGGATTGCTTCGTCGCTATGCTCCTCGCAATGACGGCTGCTAGACCTAGGCCTTCTTCCCGCCCCGGAACCCCGTCGCCAGCACGTAGCGCTCCGACGAGTCCTGACGGCTCGAGGCCGGCTTGACGTGACGCACGGTAGCAAAATCGCGCTTCAACTGCGCCAGCAGCTCGCCCTCGGCGCCGCTCTGGAACACCTTTGCCAGAAACGTTCCGCCGGGATTGAGCACGTCGCAGGCAAAGGCGGCGGCGCTCTCGACGAGGCCGATGATGCGAAGCTGGTCGGTCTTGCGGTGGCCGGTGGTGTTGGCGGCCATGTCGGACATCACGACGTCGGCGCGGGTGCCCATCATCGCGATCAGTTTTTCCGGCGCGTCATCGGCCAGAAAGTCGAGCTGCGCGAACTCGACGCCGGGAACTTCCGGCATTTCCAGGAGATCGATCGCGACGATCTTGCCCTTGCCGTTCGCCCTGCCGATACGCTTGGCCGCGACCTGGCTCCAGCCGCCGGGCGCGGCGCCGAGGTCGACCACCGAAATACCCTGCTTGAGAAAACGATACTTGTCGTCGATCTCGATCAGCTTGTAGGCCGCGCGCGAGCGCAGGCCGTCCTTCTTGGCCTGCGCCACGTAGGGATCGTTGAGCTGGCGTTCCAGCCAGAGCTTTGACGACAGCTTGCGCTTGCCACCGCTCTTGACCGTGACGTGCAGCCGTCCGGTGGTCGTCTTTTGCCATATCGGTCTGGTGCCTTGGAATTTGGACGATGTCTAGCACGTTCGGTCGCGCCTTAGCACGGCCTGAGCGCGCCGTCCTCGCGCATCATCTCGACCAGCATGCCCTCGCGCAGGCCGCGGTCGGCGACGCGCAGCCGCGGCAGCGGGAAGGCGTCGCGGATCGCGTCGAGAATGGCGCAGCCGGCCAGCACCAGATCGGCGCGCTCGATACTGATGCAGTTGTTGTCGGCGCGCTGCTGATAGCTCATGCCCAGCAATTTTGTGATCACGGCGGTGACTTCGGAATTGTTCATCCAGATGCCGTCGATCCGGCGCCTGTCATAGCGCGAGAGGTTGAGGTGGACGCCGGCCAGCGTCGTGACCGTGCCCGAGGTGCCCAGCATATGCATGTCGCGCAAATCCGTCGCGTGCTCGGCCGCGAACGGGGCGACATATTGCGCGACTTCGCGCACCATCCGCGCGTAGGTCTCCGCCGTCACCTCCCTGCCGCCAAAGTGCTCGGCCAGAGTGACGACGCCGAGCGGGATCGACATCCAGCCCTTGATGCGCGGTGCCGCGTTGGCCTGTTCCGGATCGCGTTCGATCCGCACCAGTTCGGTCGAGCCGCCGCCGATGTCGAACAGGATCGCGCCTCGCCCCTTGGGATCGAGCAGCGGCGAGCAGCCGATCACCGCCAGCGTCGCCTCGGTCTCGCGATCGATCACCTCGAGCCGGATGCCGGTCTCGCTGGCGACCCGGTCGCGAAAGCTCTCGGCATTATCGGCCGCGCGGCAGGCTTCGGTCGCGATCAGCCGCAGCCGTTTGGCCTTGCGATAGCGGATCTTGTCGCTGCAGATCGAGAGCGCCGCGATGGCGCGGTCGATCGCGGCTTCGCTGATGGAACCGGTCGCCGAGATACCCTCGCCGAGCCGGATGATGCGCGAGAACGAGTTGACGACGCGAAACCCGTCGCCCGCGGGACTGGCGATCAGCAGCCGGCAATTGTTGGTGCCAAGATCGAGCGCGGCGTAAACGCCGTTTTCGGCGCCCGCCGTAGCCGATCCTGACGGGCTACCGCGGGCCGGATGGCCATCGCGGAGCCGCGTATCCTCGCTCATCAAAATTGTCTTTCCGCGAGCCCAATCCGGCCGCCGAAGAAATTACCGTTCGCAGAAACTTTAGCAGCGCCAAGGGGCTACGCAACAAGCCATCACATAGGACTATGCCCAAACAGGCGTTGTCGCGCCTGACGCGGTGCGGTATTTGAGCAGGAGCCCGCGAAATCCGCGAGAATCCAAGCATTTCAGGTATTTTTCGATGCAAGATCATACGTCGCCGTCGTCACTGGAAAACGCTATCGCACTGCAAAAATACGGTGTCGGGCAGCCGGTGCGCCGCAAGGAAGACGACACGCTGGTCCGCGGCAAGGGCAAATACACCGACGATTTCGCACTTCCCGGCCAGGCCTATTGCTGGATGGTGCGCTCCAGCCACGCCCACGGCATCATCAAGGGCATCGACACCGCGACGGCCAAGACGATGCCGGGGGTGCTCGGCGTCTGGACCGGCAAGGACCTCGCGGCCGTCGGCTACAACCCCTTCACCTGCGGCCTGCCGCTGAAGAGCCGGGACGGCTCGCCGCTGCTGCAGACCAACCGCATGGCGCTTCCGACCGACAAGGTGCGCTTCGTCGGCGATCCCATCGCCTTCGTGGTCGCGGAAACGCTGGCGCAGGCGCGCGACGCCGCTGAGGCCGTCGAACTCGACATCGAACCGCTTCCCGCGGTGACCAATGCCGCGGAGGCTGCAAAACCCGGCGCGCCGCAGCTCTACGAGCACATCCCCAACAACGTCGCGCTCGACTATCACTATGGCGACGCCGCCAAGATCGATGCGGCGTTTGCCGGCGCCGCGCATGTGACGAAGCTAGACATCGTCAACACCCGCGTTGCTGTTGTCTCAATGGAGCCGCGCGTGGCGCTGGCGGCCTACGACAAGGCAGCCGAACGTTTCACCATTCAAGTGCCGACCCAGGGCGTTTCCGGCAACAAGGCCGGTTTTGCAAAAATCCTGAACGTGCCGACCGACAAGGTTCGCATTCTTACCGCCAATGTCGGTGGCTCCTTCGGCATGAAGAACATGAACTATCCGGAATATACCTGCATCGCGCATGCTGCCCGCGCCTTGGACCGCCCGGTGAAGTGGACCGACGAGCGCTCGACCAGTTTCCTGTCCGACAGCCAAGGCCGCGCGCAGCTCATCCACGCCGAACTGGCGCTCGACGCCGAAGGCAAGTTTCTGGCGGTGCGTCTGCAAGGCTATGGCAATCTCGGCGCCTACATCACCGGCGTGGCGCCGGGTCCGTTGTCGCTCAACACCGGCAAGAACCTGGCCAGCGTCTACCGCACGCCGCTGCTCGGCGTCGACATCAAGACCGTGCTGACCAACACCACGCTAATGGGCGCCTATCGCGGCGCCGGCCGGCCCGAGGCCAACTACTACATGGAGCGGCTGATCGACCGCGCCGCCGACGAGATGGGCATCAACCGGCTGACGTTGCGCAAGCGCAACTTCATCAAGCCGGCGCAACTGCCGTTCGCGGCCGCCTCCGGCGTCACCTATGACAGCGGCGACTTTGCCGGCGTGTTCAACAAGGCGCTGGAGATTTCCGACCACGCCAATTTTGCCAAGCGCAAAAAGGAAAGCAAAAAGAACGGCAGACTGCGCGGCATCGCCGTCGGCTCCTATCTGGAAGTCACAGCACCCCCGAGTGGCGAACTCGGCAAGATCACCTTCGAGCCGGACGGTTCGGTGAAACTCACCACCGGCACGCTGGATTACGGCCAGGGCCACGCCACGCCGTTCGCGCAGGTGCTGTCGGCGCAGCTCGGCGTGCCCTTCGAGAAGATCACGCTGGAGCAAGGCGACAGCGACCTCGTGCGTTTCGGTAACGGCACCGGCGGTTCGCGCTCGATCACCGCGACCGGGCAAGCGATCGTCGAATCCTCGGCGCTGGTCGTCGAAAAGGGCAAGAAGGCCGCCGCGCATATGCTGGAAGCCTCCGAAGGCGATATCGAATTCGCCGATGGCCGCTTCACTATCGCCGGCACCGACCGATCGATCGGCATCATGGAACTGGCGCAGCGCGTCCGCGACGGCAAGATGCCGGAGGGCACGCCGTCCTCACTCGACGTCGACCACGCGACGAAAGAGACGGCGTCAACGTTCCCCAATGGCTGCCACGTTGCGGAAGTCGAGATCGATCCCGAGACCGGCGTGACGCAGATCGTGCGCTACTTCGCCGTCAACGACTTCGGCGTTGTCGTCAACCCGATGATCGTCGCCGGCCAGTTGCACGGCGGCGTCGCGCAGGGTATCGGCCAGGCGCTGATGGAAGAAGTCAGCTACGACGAAAGCGGTCAGCCGATCACAGGTTCCTTCATGGACTACGCGATGCCGCGCGCGGGCGACATTCCGCCGATGGAAGTCGGCGACCACCCCTCGCCCGCCAAGACCAATCCACTGGGCACCAAGGGCTGCGGCGAAGCCGGGTGCGCCGGCAGCCTGGTCTGCATCGTCAACGCCGTGATCGACGCGCTGTCGGACTACGGCATCAGAGATATCGACATGCCGCTGACGCCGGAACGGGTCTGGCGCGCGATCCAGGATGCGAAGACGAAGGCGGCGTAAAATTAAGCGTTCCGTGCCCTGCACGGATGATGCTCTGACGATTCATCCATGTGGGCGTTGGTTGTATGTTGCGACGATTGAAGACGCTCTTCCACGCCTTCCAGGCTGACGCTGCCACGCGACAGGGAAGATTCAGTCAAGCCGCATCGAATTCTGGATAAAGTCATCCAGGCCAGCCCTGATAATGCCGCCGCTTATCATGACCGTGGAGTTGCTCTGCAAGGGATGGGTGACCATCGCGGAGCGATCGATGACTTCAATCGGGCGCTCGCAATCGATCCGCGCCTTGCGATGGGCTATTCCAGCCGAGGCGTTTCCTGGAAATTTCTGGGAGACTTCGATCGCGCCATAGCAGATCACGCCCGCGCCATCGCCCTTTCGCCGGGTCTTGCCGATGCACATGGCGAACTTGGCGTCGTCTATTACTGCAAACACGATTTCGAACGGTCTATTCACAGTTTGACGACGGCAATCGGTCTGGCTCCCAGGAAATCCGATCCACTTCAAGCTTCGCGGGCTCGCATTATTCTGTCGCGGCGACTTCAAGGCCGCGGCCGTCGACCTGAAACAGGCTTTCGATATCGGCCACGACGTCTATGCCCTGTTGTTTCTGTGTCTCGCACGGGTGAAAGCGGGTGAAGCTACGCAGCTAGAACAAGAGGCAAAGAGTTTGCGAAATTGGCAGTGGCCGTCCGCGATCACAGAACTTTATCTCGGAACACGCCCGGTCGGCTCAGTGCTTGAAGCGGCCACCACGGCCGATGAGCGCGCCGAAGCGCAATTCTATCTCGGCCAATGGCACCTGTTCCGGGGCAACCGCACCGAGGCGAAGATGGCGCTGCAGGCAGCAGCGCAATCCTGCCCAAAATGGTTCATCGAGTACACGGCCGCGGTGGTCGAATTGCAACAGCTCGGCTAGATCAAGCTGGCAACGACAACTACTCAGGCAGCCGCCGCGCGGCCGGTAGACTGTCTCACGCCGCCGTCTTCAAGGCGCGATCCAGCAGCTCCAGCCGATCCTGGCCCCAGAAGATTTCGCCCGACGGCAAGACATAACTCGGCGCGCCGAACACGCCGGCTTTCACAGCCTCCTGCGTATATTGCTCGAGCAGCGCGTCGAGTTCGGCATCGGATGGGCCGGCGGCGCGCAATGCTGCGGCGTCGAGGCCGGCGCGCTCGGCTGCGGCTGTGATGGTGGCGGGATCAGCAAGCTTCTCCTCGCGCTCCCACAGCGCGCGGCCGAATTCCAGCGACAGCCGGTGCGCGTCCTTGCCCTGCAGCTTGGCAGCGATCACGAGCCGCGTCGCGGGGATGTCGTCGCAGGGAAAATGCTTGGGCTCGAGATGGAGCGGCCGTTCCCTCACCTCGCGCCAACGCTTCAGCTCCATCAGGCGGTAGGCCTGCCGCTGCGGCGAGCGTTTTGGCAGCGGCAGCCCGCCGGTCTGTTCGAAGATCGGCCCGAACTTGGCCGGCTTGATGTTGACGGTCGCGCCATGACGCCGCGCGATCTCGGCGAACGGTGCGCTGCCCAGATAAGTCCAGGGCGAATTGAGGCTGGCGTAATAGTCGATCGTGATGGCCATGGTGTTACGCCGCCGCCGCTTCGCGTGGCTGGTAGATCGCGATGTGGTGGCAATGCGCCAGCGGCGTCTTGCCGTTGGCGACGACCAGCGCGTCGAGTTCGACGAAGCGATGCCCCTTCTTGTCGTAGTTGCCGGTCACCTTGGCGCGCGCCGCGATGACGTCGCCGGTCTTCGCGGCCGACAGCATCTGCATCTTGCTGCCGACGTGAATCCAAGGGCCGAGGATGGCGTTGTCGACCAGCACCTTGTTCATCACCCGCTGCAACAGGCCGGGATGGCCGAGGCCTTCGCGCGCGTAGATCGGATCGGTTTCCCTGATATCGGCGAGATATTCTTTTGCCGCATCGCCCGCCCAGTCGCGCGGCAGCGTGCCGAGCCATTTGTTGACCTCATAAGAGCTCGCATTGACCGGATGGCGCTCGGCGACCGGAGCGACTTCCCTATAGTCGGCCAGCGAGAATGCCGGCGCGACCGACGGCAGCGACGCGGTGCCGGTGGCGCAGAGCCCGCCCTTGCTGTGAACCTCGATCGACAGCGTGCCGCCTGCTTCCTTGGCGGTCAGCTCGGCGACCTCGCCGTCATAGACCGGCTTGACGAAGCGGGCGTCCATCAGCCCGCGTTCGAGGAAGGCGCGGCCCCATTTTTCGACCGGCAGATGGGTCATGTAGGCGAAAACGTCGACGCCGGGGACGAGGCCGCCCGAGAAGCCGAACCGCCGCGCCACGGTGTCGTCATGGATCTTGTTTTCGGATTGTTTCGAGGTGTTGTGGGCGGTGACGCGATAGCTGGTCATGTCCTCAGGTTTCCTCTGATTTTATTGTTATTTGCCTATGTTTTCTTGGACTTATCGTACGCAAAGAAACCGTCATGGCAAGCATGTTCCCGGCCCCGTTTCGCTCGCAATTTCGGAGGCGATGGAGTACCACCCGCGAAACGGAATATGGACCGAATCCACCCCTCATGCTGCCCGACGCGAATACGACCCGCATCTATGTCGATGCCGACGCCTGCCCGGTGAAGGACGAGATTTATCGCGTCGCGATCCGGCACGGCCTGCCGGTCAGCGTGGTTGCGGGCAATTTCATCCGCGTGCCGCAGGATCCGCTGATCGAACGCATCGCCGCCGGTTCCGGCATGGATGCCGCCGACGACTGGATCGCGGAGCGCGCGCACAAGGGCGACATCGTCATCACCTCGGATATCCCGCTCGCCAGCCGCTGCGTGAAGGCCGGCGCAGACGTGATTGCGCCGAACGGCAAGCCGTTCACGGAACAATCGATCGGCATGACCCTGGCGGTGCGCAACCTGATGACCGACCTGCGTTCGTCCGGCGAAGTCACCGGCGGCCCGAAATCCTATTCGCCCCGCGACCGTTCGACGTTCCTGTCGACGCTCGACCAGACCATTCGCCGGATCCAGCGCCAGCGCGCCGAACAGCCCGCGCCGAACCAGAATTGAAGTGAGAACATGGCGCCGCCGCTGATCCAGTTGAAAGATATCCGCCTGACCTTTGGCGGCACGCCGCTGTTATCGGGCGTCGAATTGTCGGTGTCATCGGGCGAGCGCGTCTGCCTGATCGGCCGCAACGGCTCCGGCAAGTCGACGCTGCTCGAAGATCGCCGCCGGGATCGTCGAGCCAGACGGCGGCAGCCGCTTCGTGCAGCCCGGCGCCACCATCCGCTACCTGCCGCAGGAGCCGGATTTCGGCGATCACAAGACCACGCTGGCCTATGTCGAGGCCGGCCTCGGCCCCGGCGACGATCACTATCAGGCGCGCTATCTGGTCGAGCAGCTCGGGCTGACCGGCAACGAAGACCCCGCGCATGTCTCGGGCGGCGAGGCCCGCCGCGCGGCGCTGGCGCGGGTGCTGGCGCCCTCGCCCGACATTCTGCTGCTGGACGAGCCGACCAACCATCTCGACTTGCCGACCATCGAATGGCTGGAAGGCGAACTGGAAAGCCGCCGCTGCGCGCTGGTCATCATCAGCCATGACCGCCGCTTCCTCTCCAATCTCTCGCGCCAGACCGCCTGGCTCGATCGCGGGCAGATCAAGCAGATCGACCGCGGGTTTTCGGCGTTCGAATCCTGGCGCGACGAGGTGCTGGCCGAGGAAGAGCGCGACCAGCACAAGCTCGACCGCAAGATCGTCAACGAGGAGCACTGGCTGCGTTACGGCGTCTCCGGCCGCCGCAAGCGCAACGTCAAGCGGCTCGGCAATCTGCATGAACTGCGCGACCAGCGCCGCACCTATCGCGGCGCCACCGGCCAAGCCAGCCTCGCCGCCGCCGAAGCCGACAAGTCCGGCAAGCTGGTGATCGAGGCCAAGGGCATCAGCAAAGACCTATGGCGAGCGCAAGATCGTCGACAACTTCTCGATCCGCGTTCAGCGCGGCGACCGCATCGGCATCGTCGGACCGAACGGCGCCGGCAAGACCACGCTGATCGAGATGCTGACCGGCGGCAGCGAGCCTGATTCAGGCACCATCCGGCTCGGCGCCAACATCGAGATGGCGACGCTCGACCAGCATCGCGAAAGCCTCGATCCCAAATCGACACTGGCCGAAGCCCTGACCGGCGGGCGCGGCGACCATGTCATGGTCGGCGGCAAGCCCAAGCACGTCGTCAGCTACATGAAGGATTTTCTGTTCGCGCAGGAGCAGATGCGCACGCCGCTGGAAGTGCTGTCCGGCGGCGAACGCGGCCGGGTGATGCTGGCGCGATCGCTGGCCAAGCCTTCCAACCTCTTGGTGCTGGACGAACCGACCAACGACCTCGATCTCGAAACCCTCGACGTGCTCGAGGAAATGCTCGGCGATTACGAGGGCACGGTGATGCTGATCAGCCATGACCGCGACTTCCTCGACCGCGTGGTCACCTCCGTGATCGTACCCGAGGGCCAGGGACGCTGGATCGAATATGCCGGCGGCTACACCGACATGCTGGCGCAGCGTCGCGCCGACCTGAAGCGCGACGTCGTGGTCGCGCCGTCAGCGGACGACTCCAGGAAACCGAAAAGCACAGCCGCCTCAGCCGCCTCCAGGCGCCGTCTCAATTTCAACGAGAAGCACGCGCTGGAGACGTTGCCGAAGACAATTGCCAAACTGCAGGCCGAAATCGCCAAGCTGCAGCGCTTCCTTGACGATCCCAATCTTTACGCCAAGGATCGCAAGAAGTTCGACGCGACCTCGGCTGCGATCGGAAAAGCCCAGAAGGATATGGAAGAAGCCGAAAACCGCTGGCTGGAACTTGAAGTGTTGCGTGAAGAGATCGAGCAGGCCTGAGCATGCGGATTCTTCGAGGTCTTGCAGAGCTCGCACCTCCAGCAACAACGGCAATCCGTTGTGCGGATGACGCTCTCATACCGGCACCCTGAGGTGCGCGCCTCTGGCGCGCCTCGAAGACGGTGACGACCCGACTGGAGCAAACCGAATGACCACTTCCCTTGCCGCCAAGATCGCCCGCGAATACGGCACGCCGGCTGCCGTGATCGACATGGACCGGGTCGAGCGCAACATCGCGCGCATTCAGGCGGCCTGCGATGCCGCCGGCGTTGCCAACCGCCCGCACATCAAGACCCACAAGAGCCCGCTGCTGGCGCAAATGCAGATCAAGGCCGGCGCCAAGGGCATCACCTGCCAGAAACTCGGCGAGGCCGAGATCATGGCCGACGCCGGGATCGACGACATCCTGATCAGCTACAACCTGATCGGCGATGAGAAGATGGCCCGGCTCGGCGCGCTGCAAGGCAAGGCCAACATGACGGTCGCCGCCGACAATTCCACCGTGATCGCCGGCCTGCCGCAGGCCGCCGCTCACTCCGGCCGTCCGCTCTCGGTCGTGGTCGAATGCGACACCGGCCGCAAGCGCGCCGGCGTCGAGACACCCGGTGAGGCCATTGCGCTGGCGCGCGAGATCGCGGCATCGAAGGGCTTGGTATTCGCAGGCTTCATGCTGTATCCGACCGAGACCGGCTGGACTGACGCGCAGAAGTTTTTCGATGAGGCGCTCGCGGGCGTTCGCGCCCACGGGCTCGATGCATCGATCGTCTCGACCGGCGGCACGCCGAACCTGAAGAACGTCGGCAAACTGAAGGGCGCCACCGAGCACCGCGCCCGGCACCTACATCTACAACGACCGCATGCAGGTCGCCGCCGGCGTCGCCGGGTGGGACGATTGCGCGCTCAACATCTATTCGACCGTCGTCAGCCGCGCCGGCCCCGATCGCGGCATTCTCGACGCCGGCTCCAAGACGCTGACGTCCGATACCGGCGGCGGCCTTGATGGCCACGGGCTGATCCTCGAGCATCCCGAAGCCAAGATCGCACGCTTTGCCGAGGAACACGGCTTTCTCGATCTCGCCCGCAGCAACACCCGCCCTGTGGTCGGCGATGTCGTGCGGATCGTGCCCAACCACGTCTGCGTCGTCGTCAACATGATGGACGAGGTGGTGATGGTGCGCGGCGAGGAGATTATCGGCACGCTGCCGGTGGCAGCACGGGGGAAGTTGCGGTAATTTCAGCGCGCCCGCGCATCCTTCGAGGCGCGCAAGCGCGCGCACCTCAGGATGACGCTCTCCAATAGCCGTCACCCTGAGGTGCCGTAGCGTAGCGAAGGCCTCGAAGGGCGACGGCGTTCATTCGGTGCCAAGCCACTTCAACACACCCCTGCCCGCCGCCGCCCCTGTCGCGAACGACGCCTGCAGCAGATATCCGCCGGTCGGCGCTTCCCAGTCGAGCAGCTCGCCCGCCGCGAACACGCCGGGCAAGCGGCGGAGCATGTAGTCGGCATTCAGTTCATCGAAGGATATCCCGCCGGCAGTCGAGATCGCACGCGCTATCGGCGCAACGCCAGTGAGTTCAATTGGGACAGCGTTGATCACGTCGGCGAGATCGGCTGCTGACAACGACGATAGCGACACGCCGGAGGCCTTGGCCGCCTCCTGCAGCAAACCGATAGCAACCGGCGAGAGACCGGCGGCCTTGCGCAGGAAGTTGGACAGGGTTTGTTTGCCCTTTGGCGCGGACAACCGTTGGGCCAGGTCTTTCGCTTCGAGATCGGGCCGGAGCGCGATATGCAGGGTTGCGTCTCCAGCGCTATCGATAGCCGCGCGCAATTCGGCCGAGAGCGCATAGATCGCGCCGCCTTCGATGCCGCTGCGGGTGACGATAGCCTCGCCGCGCACGCTGTGCTTTCCGAACACCAGCGTCACGCCCTTGAGCGGTTGCCCCTCGAAGCGATCGCGGAAGATGTCCGACCAGGCGACGGTGAAGCCGGAATTGGCTGGTCTGAGCTTCGATATCGAAACGCCTTTGGCGGCCAGCGTTTCCGCCCATGCACCGTCGGACCCAAGCCGCGGCCAGCTCGCGCCGCCGAGTGCGAGCACTGTGGCGCCTGCGTTCGCGACACGCGGTCCATCCGGGGTTTGAAACTGGAGATCACCTCGCTCGTCCCAGCCGATCCAGCGGTGACGCAGCGCCAGTTTCACGCCGATCGAATCCAGTCGCCGTAGCCACGCTCGCAACAACGGTGACGCCTTGAACGCTTTTGGAAACACCCGGCCACTGGAGCCGACAAAAGTCTCCTGCCCCAGCGCTTCGCTCCACGCGCGCAATGCGTTGGGCGGAAACGCATCGATGGCGGCTCTGAAGATGCGGCTCGGCTTCGCGGTAGCGCGCAAGGAATTGCGGCAGCGGCTCGCTATGGGTCAGGTTGAGCCCGCCGCGTCCGGCCATCAGGAACTTGCGGCCAGCGGACGGCATTGCGTCGTAGACGGTGACGGCAGCGCCGCCTTGCGCGAGCACTTCGGCCGCCATCAGGCCGGCGGGACCGGCACCGATGATCGCGACGTTTTTGGGAGGCGATGACATGGACACCGGTCTACGTCATTCCGGGATGATCCGTAAGGACCAGACCTCAGGGGTGCAGTCGCACCCTGGGGAATCTCGAAATTCCGGGTTCGATGCTTCGCATCGCCCCGGAATGACGGGCTAACTTACAGCTTGATCCCCGCCCGCGCAGCCGCCTGCCCCACATACTTCTGCGTCTGCTCGAATGCGCCCTGCAGCGCCTTGGCCTTCGACGTGTCGCTGATCTCGGCGAAATGCGCCGCGATGGCATCCGGGGTCCAGTCGGACCGGGCGAGATTGACGCCTTCGGTCTCGATGACCTTGATCACCGCGAACGAACCGGCGCCGGCGCCCATGATGGTGCGGGTCGGCGCGTCCTCGCTGAGCAGGAATTCCACCGCGGGCGTGATCGCCTCGGGGCGCATCAGCGCCAGCGCCTGCGGCGGCAGCAGCTCTTCCGTCATGCGGGTGGCCGCCGTCGGCGAGATGGTGTTGACGCGGATGTTGTTCTTGCGGCCTTCCTCAGCCAGCACGTTCATCAGGCCGACCATGCCGGCCTTGGCAGCGCCGTAGTTGGCCTGGCCGAAATTGCCGAACAGGCCCGACGACGAGGTGGTGACGACGATGCGGCCGTAGTTGCGCTCGCGCATGCCGGCCCACACTGCCTTGCAGCAATAGAAGGTGCCGGTCAGATGCACGTCGAGCACTTTTGCCCAATCGGCGACTTCCATCTTGGTGAAGGACTTGTCGCGCAGGATGCCGGCATTGGCGCACAAGAGATCGACGCTGCCCCACTCCTTGGTGGCGCGCTCGACCATCGCGGTGACCTGCTCGAAATTCGAGACGTCGGCGCCGTCGGCCATCGCGGTGCCGCCGGCTTTGCGGATTTCCTCGACCACGGTTTCGGCCGGCGACAGCGAGCCGCCGGTGCCGTCGCGGGCGCCGCCGAAATCGTTGACGACCACCTTGGCGCCGCGGCTCGCCAGCCCTAGCGCATGCGCCCGTCCCAGACCGTTGCCCGCGCCGGTTACGATTGCGACGCGTCCGTCAAACCTGATTGCCATGTGTGGAATTCCCGAAGTTTGTTCTGTCGTCATGGCCGGGCTTGACCCGGCCATCCATCAAAATCAAACGGTTTTTGAGCAGTGATGGGTTGCCGGGTCAACTATTTTGAAGACGCGCTTCGCGCTTTTGCCCGGCAACGACAGCTCGGATCAATCGAAATAGATCAATCCGATCCAGTCTGCCACCAGCGCCGGCTTGTCCTCTCCCTCGATCTCGACGGTGACATGGGTGCGCGACTGCAGCTCTTTCTGCTTGCGCAGTTTTGCCTCCGCCAGCGTGAATCGTCCGCGCACGCGGGAGCCCGCGCGCACCGGCGAGAGGAAACGCAGTTTGTCAAAACCGTAATTGACGCCCATCGCGGTGCCTTCGATGACAGGCATCACCTCATAGGACATGATCGACATCAGCGACATCGTCAGAAAGCCGTGCGCGATGGTGTTGCCGAATGCAGTTTCCTTTTTCGCCCGCTCCGGATCGACATGGATGAACTGGTGGTCCTCGATCACGTCGGCATAGACGTTGATCCGGGCCTGATCGAGCAGATGCCACGACGACACGCCAATCTCCTTGCCGACCATGGCCTGATAGGCCTCGAGCGAGACCGGCGGCTTCTTCCAGACTTCATTCATTGATGGACTCTCTTCAACTCTCTGACCCGGCCGTCCGCACCTTCTGCAGCTCCGGGAATTCTTCTTCGCGGAACTCCTGCCCGCGCAACGCATCGTCGAGGTTATTATCATGTTCGAGGCGGCGTAGCTGCACCCGGCGGATTTTTCCGGAAATCGTCTTCGGCAGTTCCGTCACCAGTTCGATTTTGCGAATGCGCTTGAACGGCGCCAGCCGGGTGTGCAGGTGCTGGAAGATCGACAACGCGGTCGCCGGCGAGCGCGCCACGCCCGACACCAGCAGCACATAGGCCTTCGGGATCGCGAGGCGTATCGGATCCGGGCTCGGCACCACGGCGGCTTCGGCCACCGCTTCATGTTCGAGCAGCACGCTTTCGAGTTCGAATGGGCTGATGCGGTAGTCGGACGATTTGAATACGTCGTCGGAGCGGCCGACGAAGGTGAGATAACCCTCGTCGTCGGCAAACACGACGTCGCCACTGCGGTAGAGATCACCGTCGGCGCCGCTCACTTTGCCGTCGTCGCTCTGATAGCCCTGCATCAGGCCGGCCGGGCGATCGGCGCCCAGCACCAGCGACACCTCACCCTCTTTGGTGATGTGGCCGTCATTGTCGGTGATCTGCACGCGATAGCCCGGCAGCGGACGGCCCATCGAGCCGACCTTGACCTTCTGGCCCGGCGAATTGCCGGCAAGCGCGGTGGTTTCGGTCTGGCCGTAACCGTCGCGAATGGTCAATCCCCATGCCGCCTGCACCTGGTCGATGACTTCGGGATTGAGCGGCTCGCCAGCGCCGCAGACTTCGCGCAACGACACCTTGAAATCCGCCAGCCGCTCCTGGATGAACAACCGCCACACCGTCGGCGGCGCGCACAGCGTGGTGACGCCGCAGCGACCCACGGTCGCGAGCAAGGCCTTGGCGTCGAAGCGCGGCTGGTTGACTACAAAAACGGTGGCGCCCGCGTTCCACGGCGCGAAGAAGCAGCTCCAGGCGTGCTTGGCCCAGCCCGGCGAGGAAATGTTGAGATGGACGTCGCCCGGCTGCAAGCCGAGCCAGAACATCGTCGACAAGCCGCCGACCGGATAGCTGCGCTGGCTGTGCCGCACCAGCTTTGGCTTTGCCGTGGTACCCGAGGTGAAATAGAGCAGCATCGGGTCGTCGGCGTTGGTCGGACCGTCCGGTACAAACGATTCCGACGCGCTCGATGCGTCCTCGAAAGGCAGCCAGCCGTCGTGCCTGGATGTGGCGCCAACGACGATGCGCACCAGCTTGTCTACGCCGAGTCCCGTGAACTTTGCGACCTGGTCCTGCGAGGCCACCACCACTTTGGCCCGGCCTCGATCGAGCCGGTCGCGCAATTCCTCCGGGGTCAGCAGCGTGGTTGCGGGGATCACGACGACGCCGAGTTTCATCGCCGCCAGCATGGTCTCCCACAGCGGCACGACGTTGCCGAGCAGCAGCAACAGATGATCGCCGCGCTTCAATCCCTGCGCACGGAGGAAATTTGCCACCTGGTTGGAACGGCTGGACAGCGTCGCAAACGACAATTTGGTCTGCTTGTCGCTGGCGGCATCGACGATCCACAACGCCGGGCGGTCCTTGCTGCCGGCATTAACAGCCAACTCGGCGTCGAACCAGTCCAGCGCCCAGTTGAAGGGAACCGGATCGGGCCAGCGAAATCCCTTCACGGCCGCATCGTAATCGGTGCGATGCTTGAGCAGAAAAGCGCGCGCTTCCTGGAAGGTCGTCATGCCGGCTCCTTAGCGTCCCCCTGCCAGACTCTCAAGCGTCATCCTGAGGAGCCGCAAAGCGGCGTCTCGAAGGATGGGCCACAAGCACCGTCCAAGTCACCCTTCGAGGCTCGCTGTCGCTCGCGCCTCAGGGTGACGGCCGATGTTTATTTCCCGGCCGAGACTCCGAACGTGCTGGATAATCCCGGAAAAATCCACCCCGCCATTTCCGGCGGCGTCGAACGCCTTATAGATTTCCTGGGCGTGCTTGCCCAGCGGCGTCGCGGCGCCCGCAGCCTTGGCCGCGTCCTGCGCCAGCGTCAGGTCCTTCACCATCAGGGCCGCCGCAAAGCCCGGTTTGTAACCGTTATTGGCCGGCGAGGTCGGCACCGGGCCCGGCACCGGGCAATAGGTCGTCAGCGCCCAGCACTGGCCCGACGAGGTCGAGGCGACGTCGAACAACGCCTGATGCGACAGCCCGAGCTTTTCGGCGAGCGCAAAGCCCTCGCCGACCGCGATCATGGAAACCGCCAAAATCATGTTGTTGCAGATTTTCGCGGCCTGGCCCGCGCCGACGCCGCCGCAATGCACGATCTTCTTGCCCATGTTTTCCAGCACCGGCTTGGCCGCGGCGAACGCCTTGTCCTCGCCGCCGCACATGAAGGTCAGCGTGGCGCCCTTGGCGCCGCCGGTTCCGCCCGACACCGGCGCGTCGACCGAGAGCATGCCATGCCTGGCCGCCAGCGCATGCGCCTGCTTGGCGCTTTCAACATCGATGGTGGAGCAATCGATGATCAGCGTGCCTTTACTCATGACTGGGATCACTTCGTTCCACACCGACATCACGTGCTTGCCGGCCGGCAGCATGGTGATGACGACATCGGCGCCCTTGACCGAGCCGACCGAACTTTCGGCGATCCCAGCGCCATCGGCCTTGGCCTGGTCGCGCGAAGCGGCGACCAGATCGAACGCGGTCACCTTGTGGCCGGCCTTGACCAGATTGGCCGCCATCGGTCCGCCCATGTTGCCGAGGCCAATGAATGCGATATGTGCCATCTCGAATCCTCCGCTTGGAACGTTTCTGTTTTGATCAGCTAAATTTCAACTCATCGGCGCCGATTTCAGCGAAGTAAGGCGCGACCATGTCAGGTGTCACGTCTTCGATGCGCGGCGGCGACCATTTTGGATTGCGGTCCTTGTCGATCACGGCGGCGCGCACGCCTTCGCGAAAATCGTCACTGGCAAAGACTTCCAGAGCGGCGCGATATTCGCGCACCAGGCATTCTTCCAGCGATTTGGATTTTCGCGCCAACCGTAGCAACTTCAGCGTCACCACCATGCCGCGCGGCGATTTTTCGCTCAGCGTCTTCAGGGTCGCGAGCGCCAGTTCCGAGCCGTCGCTGCGAAGCGCGGCGACAATGTCTTCCATCCGGTCATGCGCAAACCAGCCGTCGATTTTCGCCTGCATCGCCGCGACCGGGCCTGCGGTCTCGCCGGTCGCAAAGCCTGATATCAGGGCTTTGACTTCCGCCGATGTGATCCCGGGGCGCACCTCGGTCAGCGCCTCGCGCAGCTCAGCCAGTTTGGTTGACGGCATCACGGCGTCGGCAAAGCGCGCATAGATCGCATCCGGACCGTTCATGGTCGTGCCGGTTAGTCCGAAATAGGTGCCGATTTCTCCCGGCGAATGTGCGAGCAGCCATGTGCCGCCGACATCGGGAAAGAAGCCGAGGCCGACTTCGGGCATTGCGAGTTTTGTCTTCTCGGTCACGACGCGATGGCTGGAATGCGCTGATAGCCCGACGCCGCCGCCCATCACGATGCCGTCCATGAACGACACATAGGGCTTTGGGAATTTCTTGATGCGGGCGTTGAGGATGTATTCCTCGCGCCACAGCACCTTGCCGAGATCGCCCTTGACCTTCGAGCTTTCCCAGAGCGCGCGGATGTCGCCGCCGGCGCACAGGCCGCGCTCGCCCGCGCCTTCCAGCAGGATCACGGCAACGGCGGGATCAGCTTCGAACTGGTCCAGCGCCTTGTCGATATCGCGAAACATCTCCAGCGTCACGGCATTGATCGCCTTCGGCCGGTTGAGCCGGATAACGCCGCAAGAACCCTCGCGCCGCGCGATCAAATCGCCTTCGATCGGCACGACAGCGGCCACCGTCATCTGATACCCTCGATCAACTTGCGCGAAACGATCAGCCGCATGATTTCATTGGTCCCTTCCAGGATCTGGTGTACGCGCAGGTCGCGCACGATTTTCTCGATACCGTATTCGCTGAGATACCCGTAACCGCCATGGAGCTGCAGCGCCTGGTTGGCGACTTCAAAGCCGACATCGGTGCCGAAGCGTTTTGCCATCGCGCACAGCATGGTCGCGTCCGCATCCTTGCGGTCGAGCGCGGCGGCCGCGCGCCAGACGAAGGTCCGCGCTGCCTCCAGTTCGGTCGCCATGTCGGCAAGCCGGAACTGCAGCGCCTGGAACTCGTCGAGCCGTTTGCCGAAGGCTTTTCGCTCCTTCATGTAGGCCAGCGACTTGTCGAGCGCATTCTGCGCGCCGCCGAGCGAGCACGCGGCGATGTTGATGCGGCCGCCGTCGAGACCGGCCATAGCGATCTTGAAGCCGATGCCCTCTTCGCCGAGGCGATTTTCAACGGGCACGCGGGCATTCTCGAAGATCACGGCGCGGGTCGGCTGCGCGTTCCAGCCCATCTTGCGCTCGTTGGCGCCGAACGAGACGCCGGGCGTATCGGCCGGGATCACCAGGGTCGAGATGCCGCCGGGCCCGTCGGCGCCAGTGCGCACCATCACGACGTAGAGATCTCCGCCACCGGCGCCGGAGATGAACTGCTTTTGGCCGTTGAGCACATAATGATCGCCGTCGCGCACCGCACGGGTGCGAAGTGCTGCGGCATCCGAGCCGGAGCCCGGCTCGGTCAGGCAATAGCTTGCCAGATACTCCATGGTGCAGAGTTTTGGCAAAAACTTCTGGCGCTGGGTGTCGTTGCCAAAGGCGTCGATCATCCACGACGCCATGTTATGGATCGAGATGAAGGCCGACACCGTCGGACAGCCCTGCGCCAGCGCCTCGAAGATCAGCGCGGCGTCGAACCGCGTCATCGCCGAGCCGCCGACGTCGTCCTTGATGTAGATGCCGCCCATGCCGAGCTTCGCGGCTTCCCGCATCACGTCGACAGGAAAGTGCTTCTCCTCGTCCCATCGAAGCGCATGCGGCGCGATTTTTTCCGCGGCAAACTCCCGCGCCATATCGCGAACCGCAACCTGGTCCTCGTTGAGAGCGAACTGCATTACGGGCTGCTCATTCTTAGCGTCATTGCGAGGAGCGAAGCGACGAAGCAATCCATTCTTCCTTTTCGCGGCAAGATGGATTGCTTCGCTGCGCTCGCAATGACGGTTGGGGCTACACCACTAGTTCATCGTCGGGATCGAGAACTCCGCGCCTTCCTTGACGCCGGACGGCCAGCGCGAGGTGATGGTCTTGGTCTTGGTGTAGAAGCGGATCGAATCCGGGCCGTGCTGGTTGAGATCGCCGAAGCCGGACTTCTTCCAGCCGCCAAAGGTGTAGTAGGCGATCGGCACCGGGATCGGCACGTTGATGCCGACCATGCCGACGTTCACCTTCGCTGCGAAATCGCGCGCGGCGTCGCCGTCGCGGGTGAAGATCGCAACGCCATTGCCGTAGTCGTGGTCCGACGGCAGCGCCAGCGCTTCCGAATAATCCTTGGCGCGTACCACCGACAGCACCGGGCCGAAGATCTCTTCTTTGTAGATCCGCATGTCCTTGGTGACGTTGTCGAACAGGCAACCGCCCATGTAGAAGCCGTTCTCATAGCCCTGCATCTTGAAGCCGCGGCCGTCGACGGCGAGCGTCGCGCCTTCCTTGATGCCGATGTCAACGTAGTTCCTGACGCGGTTGAGCGCGTCTTTCGTCACCAGCGGACCATAATCGGCCGACGGATCGATCGACGTGCCGATCTTCAGGCTCTCCACGCGCGGGATCAGCTTTTCCATCAGCCGGTCGGCGGTGGTCTTGCCGACGGGCACGGCAACCGAGATCGCCATGCAGCGCTCGCCGGCCGAGCCGTAGCCGGCGCCGATCAGCGCGTCGACGGTCTGGTCCATGTCGGCATCGGGCATCACGATGGCATGGTTCTTGGCGCCACCAAAGCACTGGCAGCGCTTGCCGGTCGCGGCCGCGCGCTCGTAGATGTACTGCGCGATCGGCGAGGAGCCGACGAAGCCGACCGCCTTGATGTCGGGATCGTCGAGGATGGCGTCGACCGCTTCCTTGTCGCCGTTAACGACATTGAGAATGCCCGGCGGCAGACCGGCTTCGATCATCAATGCCGCCAGCATCATCGGCACGCCGGGATCGCGCTCCGAGGGCTTGAGGATAAACGCGTTGCCGCAGGCGATGGCCGGCGCGAATTTCCACATCGGGATCATCGCCGGAAAATTGAAAGGGGTGATGCCGGCGACGACGCCGAGCGGTTGCCGCATCGAATAGATGTCGATGCCGGGGCCGGCGCCTTCGGTGTATTCGCCCTTCATCAGATGCGGGATACCGCAGGCGAACTCGACCACCTCGAGGCCGCGCTGGATGTCACCCTTGGCATCGGGAACGGTCTTGCCGTGTTCGCGTGCGAGACAATCGGCGAGCTTGTCGTAATCGCGCTGCGCCAGTTCGAGGAATTTCATCATCACGCGGGCGCGGCGCTGCGGATTGGTATTGGCCCACTCGACCTGCGCTGCCTTGGCGTTCTCGACCGCGGCGCGAAGCTCGGCCTTGGACGCCAGCGCCACCTTGGCCTGGACGTCGCCAGTCATCGGCTCGAAAACGTCAGCCGTGCGGCCCGACGTACCCTTGACCTCTTTGCCGCCGATGAAATGCCCGATCGAACGCATGCGAATTCTCCCTAAATGGCTTTGACGCCCTTTTTGACCTGCATTTTGTAGGATACAAGTCCGATTAATTGCACCATAGATGTGCGGAAATGCTGGATCAAGGCGGCAAGACCCCAAGCCTTAATAGCAAAGGCACCCATACCCTCGACTGGGACGACTTCCGTTTCGTGCTGGCCATCGTGCGCGGCGGATCGGTGTCGGCTGCCGCCAAGCAGCTCGGGGTCGATCATGCCACAGTGATCCGGCGTGTCGACCGGCTGGAGCGGCATCTCTCCGCAAAACTGTTTGATCGCCGCAAGACCGGCTATCTCCTCACCGAAGCCGGCCAGCGCGTCGCCGACAGCGCCGAAGTGATGGAATCCACGATTGTCGCCAACCAGGAGGCGGTCGGCGGCTCCCGCGCCCATCTCACCGGCACGGTCCGGATCGGCGCCCCCGATGGTTTCGGCAGTCACTTTTTGGCCTCGCGACTGCTGCAGTTCACCGAACGGTATCCCGATCTCGACCTGCAACTCGTCGCCACCGCCCGGCTGTTCAGCCTGTCGAAGCGCGAGGCGGATATCGCGATCAGCCTGACCATGCCCAAGGAAGGCCGCATCGTCGGTCGCAAGCTGCTCGACTACAGCCTTGGGCTTTACGCTGCCACCGCCTATCTCGATCGCGCGCCCACGATCAAGAGCCGAAGCGACCTGCCCGGGCATCGCTTCGTCGGCTATATCGAGGAACTGCTGTTCACGCCGGAACTGGACTACCTGCCGCAGGTATCTCCCAAGATTTCCGCCAAATTCCGCAGCGCCAATCTGATCGCGCAGCTCAACGCGACGATCGCAGGGTTCGGTATCGCGGTGCTGCCGCACTTCATGGCGACCGCGCATCCGGAATTGCGGCCGGTGTTGCCGGATGAGGTGACGATCTCGCGGACGTTCTGGCTGTTAATGCACGCCGACAGCAAGGATCTGGCACGCATACGCGCCGTTGCCGACTACATCTATGAGACGGTGGAAGGCGAACGAGCGTTGTTCAGCGGGCGGTGAACGCGTTCAATTCGCCCTGGCTTTGGCCTTCTTTGCCGCCGCCCGCTCCAGCACCGTCTCTCGCCCCGACGTTAAAATCTCGTCGGAGAACTCGCCGGTGCCGGCGATCCGCGACAGCACCAGCGTACCCATCATGGTCGCCAGCGCCGCCATCGCCTGCTTGCGCGCGGCCTTGCGGGGGACCTCGACAATCTGGTCGGTCATCATGTCGATCATCTGTTCCAGCTTGGCGGCAAACGCCTTGCGGGTCTTCGGGCTTTCGCGCGCGATCTCGGCGCCGAGCGTCGGCACCGCGCAGCCATGGCCGGGATCGTCGCGATGCACCGGCGTCAAATAGCTCTCGACGATGGTGGCGAAACGCTTTTCCGGCGGCGTCTGTTCGGCGACCTTGCGCCAGCGCTCGTTGGCGCGATCCATCGCATAGGCAAAGGCCTCGATGACAAGCGCCTCGCGGGAGTCGAAATGGGCGTAGAAGCCGCCATGGGTGAGGCCCGCCTCCTTCATCAGGTCGGCAACGCCGATACCATGCGCGCCCTTTTCGCGAAGCCGCACCGAGGCCTTCTTCACGATCCGGGCGTGGGTTTCCTGCTTGTGCTCTTTCGAATACCGCATCGGCCGTCCTATTGAATGTTTCCAGTCATATAATAACAAGTCTTGTGCGAAAAAGCTGCATCTATTTCGCTGTTGTGGCCTCGCCGATCATGGAAAAGGTCGCGGTTGCGTGCACTGCAAGATTCCCGGAACCGTCGCGCACAAAACCTTCGGTGTAGCTGGTCTGGCGGCCGAGCTTTATGATTTTGCCCTCCGCCGAGATGGTGCCCGATCGCACCGACAGCGGCCGCAGGTAAGACAGCTTCAGATCCAGGGTAACCGCGCCCTGGCCCGCCGGCAGCATGGTCGAGATTGCGCAACCCATAGCGGTATCCAGCAGCGCCGCGGCGGTCGCCCCGTGCAGGAGGCCAATGGTATTTTCGAGGCTCTCATGCGGCTCCAGTTCCATCACGATCCGCCCGCGTTCGGCGACGCGTAGCCGAAAATCGATCAGGCGGGCCATCGGCGGCTCCGGCAGCATGCCATCGCGGATCGCACACATCGCCTCCAATCCCGACATCCCGCTTGCCGCCTTCGCTGCCGGTCCCGGCGCCTGCCAGTCCACCACCCGCACGCGCTGCATTTCGAGCGAGAACAGGTCGGCGGGTTCGGTCGCGGTCATGACGGCTCCTTTTAAATGACGATCATCATGTTACATGCGTAACCGCCACCCGGCAACGCCCCGCTCCGCCTGCCCTTGACAAGCCGGCGCAATCCCAAGGAAGTGGCGCCAACCGTCCAAACAAGACCCGGAAAAACCAGATGGAAATGCTCAATCCCCATTGCGGCATCGATCGCGATACGCGCGGCGTCGTTCGCCTGACGATCTGCAATGCCGGCTCGCTAAACATTCTCTCTTCCGCCGTCACCAATGGTGTGCGCGAAGGTTTTGAGAAACTCGCCACAGACGGGGACATCCGCGCGGTGATCCTCGCCGGCCAGAGCGAAAAGAGCATGATCGGCGGCGCCGACATCAAGGAAATGGCAAAGCTCGACCAGAAGTCGGCGGAGGCCTTCATCACGCGCCTACGTGACCTCTGCGAGGCCGTGCGGCAATTTCCGGCGCCCGTGATCGCGCGCCTGCCCGGCTGGTGCCTCGGCGGCGGGCTGGAAGTCGCCGCCGCCTGCGATTTCCGGATCGCGGCTGATGACGCGATGTTCGGCATGCCCGAGGTGCGCGTCGGCATCCCCTCGGTGATCCATGCCGCGCTGCTGCCGCGGCTGATCGGCTGGGGCCGCGCCCGCTGGCTGGTGATGACGGCGGAAAACATCGACGCGCCGACGGCGCTGGCCTGGGGGCTGATCGATGTCGTCGCCAAGCAAGGCGGCCTCGATACCGCCGTCGAGCAAACGGTGAAGGCGCTGCTCGAATGCGGCCCGCAGGCGCTACGCTCGCAAAAGGCGCTGCTGCGGCAATGGGAAGAGCTGCCGCTGACCGAATCCGTCAATCTCAGCGTCGGCGTGTTCGGGCAGTCCTACCTGACCGGCGAGCCGCAGCGGCTGATGCAGGGATTTCTGGACCGGAAGCGCTAGCCCATCGGGCCCTCACCGGCCGGATCAATTTAGCTCATCCGAGCGCGAAATTATCTCATGGGGTAATGCCCGTTTTTTGATGCGATCATCCGTTGCATTTTTTGCAGCGCATCATATGATAACCGTAATCTCATTATCCGGCACGTCCAGGAGATCAGCCATGACCGATCCCGTCGTCATCCTTTCCGCCGCCCGCACGCCCCTCGGGCGGTTCATGGGCGATCTTTCGCCGCTTGCCGCCCACAAGCTCGGCTCCCACGTCATCGGCGCAGCACTTGAGCGGGCAAAGCTGGCACCCGAGCGGATCGACGAGGTCTTCATGGGCAACGTGCTGTCAGCCGGACAGGGCCAGGCGCCGGCCCGACAGGCCGCGCGCGGCGCGAAACTCCCGGATGCCACCGGCGCCACGACCATCAACAAGGTCTGCGGCTCCGGCATGAAGGCAACCATGCTCGCCCACGACATCATCAACGCGGGCTCCGCCAATATCGTGCTGTCCGGCGGCATGGAGAGCATGTCGAACGCGCCTTATCTGCTGGCAAAGGCCCGCTCCGGCTATCGCGCCGGCCACGACCGCATTATCGACCACATGATGATGGACGGTCTGGAAGACGCCTACGAAACCGGCCGTTCGATGGGCGATTTCGGCGAGGCCACGGCCGAGGCCTATCAGTTCACCCGCGCCGATCAGGACAAATACGCGATGGAGACGCTGACCCGCGCCCGCAAGGCGGTCGAAGGCGGCGCGTTCAAGGCCGAGATCGTGCCGATCACGATCGCCGAAAAAGCCGGCCCGCGCATCGTCGCTAACGACGAGCATCCGCTGAAGGTCGATCCCGCCAAAATTCCCGGCCTGAAGGCGGCGTTCCGCGCAAACGGCACCATCACGCCGGCCGCCTCCTCGGCCAATGCCGACGGCGCCGCCGCGCTGGTCCTGGCCAAACGATCGCTGGTCGATCGCGAGGGCCTGCCTGTTCTGGCCGAGATCAAGGGCCACGCCACCCACAGCCAGGAACCGCAGTGGTTCACGACCGCGCCGATCCCAGCCATTCGCAAGCTGCTGGACAAGGTCGGCTGGAGCGTCGGCGATGTCGACCTGTTCGAGATCAACGAGGCCTTTGCCGTCGTGGCGATGGCGGCGCAGCGCGACCTCGGAATCCCCAGGGAGAAGCTGAACGTCAACGGTGGCGCCTGCGCGCTCGGTCATCCCATCGGCGCCACCGGCGCACGCCTGATCGTGACGCTGCTGCATGCGCTGGAAGCACAGAACCTGAAACGCGGCGTCGCCGCACTCTGTATCGGCGGCGGTGAGGCTACCGCGATCGCCGTGGAGCGGATCGTCCATTAGCAGCGGCATGTCCTGAAACGAGGGAAGTCCGGCATTTCGGCCGGACTATTCCTGTGTCAGGATATGCGCGGCTCAAGCTAACCAGCAAGAATTTCCAAGAAAACCTCAAGCAAACCTCGAAGATACCTTCCAAGAAAGCTGGCAAGAAACTCCGCATAGAACTTCCAACCAACCCTTCCGAGGCCCAATGATCTCGAACTGGCTGTCCGCCGCCCTCGCCCGTCGCAACATTCATTACGGCTGGGCGATGGTCGCGGTGACCTTCCTCACCGCGTTGATCACCGCCGGCACCGTCGGCGCACCCGGCGTGTTCATCGTGCCGTTGCAGAAGGAGTTCGGCTGGACCACCGCGGAGATTTCCTCGGCACTGTCGATCCGGTTCATCCTGTTCGGGCTGATGGCCCCGTTCGCCGCGGCATTGATGAACCGCTACGGCCTGCGCAACGTCGCGCTGTCGGCGCTGCTGGTGATTGTGTCCGGCCTGGTCGCCTCGCTCGCGATGACTCAGGTGTGGCACCTGATGCTGCTGTGGGGTGTCGTGATCGGTATCGGCACCGGCCTGACCGCTTTGGTGCTTGGCGCTACCGTCGCCGCACGCTGGTTCGTGGCGCGGCGCGGCCTCGTGGTCGGAATTCTCACCGCCAGCGTTGCCACGGGCCAACTTGCGTTCCTTCCCTTGCTGGCCACCCTGACCGATCATTACGGCTGGCGGATTGCGCTGGGACTGGTTTGCGTCGCGCTGGGCGTGGCTGCGTTCGCCGTGCTGATGATCATGCGCGACCGCCCGAGCGATCTCGGTCTGCGTCCGTTCGGCGATGAAAGCACCGCACCGATTTCGGCGCCACCGCCGAACAACGCACCGATCGTGGCTGCGGCGCTGGGTACGCTGCGCGATGCATCGAAGTCGAGCGTGTTCTGGGTGCTGTTTGCTACCTTCTTCATCTGCGGCGCCAGCACCAACGGCCTGATCCAGGTGCATCTGATCCCGATGTGCCTCGACTACGGTATTCCGCAGGTGCAGGCGGCGAGCCTTCTGGCCGCGATGGGCATCTTCGATTTTGTCGGCACCATCGCCTCGGGTTACCTGTCGGATCGTTACGATAACCGCTACCTCTTGTTCTGGTACTACGGCCTGCGCGGCCTGTCGCTGCTGTTCCTCCCCTTCAGCGATTTCTCGTTCTACGGACTGTCGCTGTTTGCCATGTTCTATGGGCTCGACTGGATCGCCACAGTACCTCCCACGGTACGGCTCACCGCGCAGCGGTTCGGGGCCGAGCGTGCCAATATGGTGTTCGGCTGGATCTTTGCCGGGCATCAACTGGGCGCAGGAACCGCTGCCTTCGGCGCCGGGCTGTCGCGAACGATCTATGCGACCTACCTGCCGGCGTTCTTCGTGGCCGGAGGGCTCTGCATCATCGCCGCGCTGCTGATGGTGACGGTTTCCAAGCCCGCACCGAAGCCGGCTGTCGCGCCCGCCTGAGGCGCGACACTGGCGCCTCGATCGGCTCGCCGCCCGAAAGCGCTGGTGCTATCCTGTCCCGATGGCGAGGCAGATCATTCTTCGGCAGGCCGACGCAGAACATTATGATTTTGCCTTGAGCCTCTTTTTGCTGACGATGCGGCCCTACGTGCAGGAACTCATCCCCTGGGACGAGCTTGCGCAAAGTGAGACTTTCGCGGCGCAATGGAAGCTTGAAGAAGTCTCGATCATTTCAGTTGAGGGAAACGACGTCGGCTGGCTTCAGGTCGCCGAATTGCCGGCCGAGATTCGACTGCAGAAATTTTACGTTTCACCGCAATATCAGGGATCGGGGATTGGCACGGAGGTGCTCGGCAACCTGCTCGTGCCCTGGAGGTCAACGGGCAAGAAAATTGTGCTCCGGGTGCTGGTGAACAATCCTGCGCGGCGTCTCTACGAACGTCTCGGCTTTTCCGTGACCCTTCAAGACGGCTTCCTGTTGAGAATGAGGGCCTGACAGCCCTGCGCAGCTCACCGCCTCGCCCGAGCTAATACGTAATCGTGCTGCGAGCGCCCACCATCACGCCATCCTTGATCCGCCTGGTCTGCGCGACGCCAAGGATCACGAGTTCTCGGGCACCTCGATGCGCGAACACTGGATGAGCGGCCACGAAGACACCAAGCGAACGCTGAAACGGCGCGACTGGATCAAGATGCCCGACGAAGGCATGGGCATCATCATTCACGACGTGCACCGCGAGAGGGAGCCGTAGGGGCTCTCACCGTCGTCATTGCGAGCGAAGCGAAGCAATCCATGCCTCCACCTGCCAAGACATGGATTGCTTCGTCGCTTTGCTCCTCGCAATGACGAACGCTGCGAGCTACGGCCTGATCTGCATGCTCTTCGCCGGCCCCGCTGTCCGGATCGGTTCAGCCAGTCGCGCGAACTCGCAGAGCAGCGAGCGGGTCTTGCGGGGATCGATCACTTCCTCGACCCAGAACTTTTCGGCCGAGCGGAACGGCGAACGCAGCTTGTTGAGGCGGTCCTCGATCTCCTTCAGCTTCGCCGCCGGATCTTCCGCAGCATCAATGTCGGCGCGATAGGCAGCTTCGATGCCGCCCTCCAGCGGCAGCGAGCCCCAATAGGCCGACGGCCATGCATAACGCATCGAGTAACGGTCGGCCGGCTGATGCACGACACCGGCGACGCCAAACGCATTGCGCACGATGATGGTGCACCAGGGCACGGTGCTCTGGTTGACGGCAGCCATCGCGCGCACACCGTGGCGGATGGTGGCCGACTTCTCGGCCTCGAGCCCGATCATGAAGCCCGGGCAATCCATGAGATAGACGACCGGCAGATGGAAGGTTTCGGCGAAGTCGACCCAGCGCACCACTTTCTGGCACGCTTCCGCCGTCCACGACCCGCCGTAGTGGAAGGGGTCGCTGGCGAGCACCAGCACGGCGCGGCCTTCGAGGCGCGCCAGCCCCGTGATCATCGGCCGGCCGAAATTGGTGTTGACCTCGAAGAACGAACCCTTGTCGACGACGGCCTCGATGATCGGACGCATCTTGTAGACCTGACGGCGGTTGCGCGGGATCGCCTTCATCAGCGACTCCTCGGCGCGTTCCGGATCGTCGGTGCACGCCGTGGTCGGCGGCAACTCGTAGACCGACGACGGCAGATAGGACAGGAAACGCCGGACCCGTTCGAACGCCTCCTCCTCGGTGTCGACGGCGTCGTCGACACCGCCGGCGCGGGTCTGGATGTCGGCGCCGCCGAGTTCCTGTTTTGTCAAATCCTGACCAAGGCGCTTCACGACCGGCGGACCGGCGACGAACATCGCGGAATTCCGGGTCATGACCGAGTAATGCGTGGCCGCCAGCCGCGCCGCGCCGAGACCCGCGACCGAACCGAGGCCAAGGCCGACCACCGGCACCTGTGCCATGTTCGCAACCGTGTAGGAGTAGGAGCGCGTGCCGCCGACGCCGCCGGGCAGATTGGCCGCGCCCTCTGGTTTCGATGGTCTTGACGGAGCCGCCGCCGCCGGAGCCTTCGATCACGCGAATGATCGGCAGCCGGAAGTCATGCGCCATCTCCTCGGCCATCAGCGGCTTTGTGGAAATCGAGGCGTCGGCGGAGCCGCCGCGCACGGTAAAGTCGTCGCCCACCACGACCACGGTACGGCCGTCGATCTTGCCGCGGCCGAACACGCAGTTCGCCGGCGTCAGGTGCTTGAGTTCGTTCTTCTCGTCGTACTCACCGATACCGGCGATCGCGCCGACCTCGTGAAAACTGTTTGGATCAACGATCTTGTCGATACGCTCGCGAACGGTGAGCCGGCCCTGGTCATGCTGACGCTTGACCTTGTCAACGCCTCCCATCTCGCGCGCGAACGCTTCGCGCCGGGCGAGGTCGTCGAGCTCCGGCTTCCAGTTCATTCGTATCCTCCGTCTTGATCATTTTATTATTGTTGATTTTGTGGGTCGTCACCGGAAGCGCTTTTCTTTCCAGCCGGCTTGAGAAGATGTCGCCGTCGGCGCCCTCGAGCAGGCCGCCGATCGCAGCCGCGAGTTCACGCATCACGGGCGCCACTTGCCGATGCAGGCGTTTTTCGTCGAACATCGCCGACAGCAGTCCGATCGTCGCCACCACATAGGTCTGATACTGCGGCGACCACAGCGGCACCGCGAGCCCGTTGATGTGCGGGCTCCACAACCCGCAGGCGACGACATAACCGTGTTCACGCAGATGACGGCGGTTGCCCTCGATGCGCGGCTGCAACATCCTGGCGCCTTCCGGAATCTCGCGCTCCATCTCGGCAATCAGGGCATCGCCGACGTCGACATCGAGCGCCGCGGTATAGGCGTGGCCAGCCGCCGTGCTCGCCATCGCGATACGGCTACCGGTGGTCTCATGCAGACCGAGCGCGTTCGCAGCGCGGGCGAATTCGAGATAGACCAGATGAAAGCGATCGGGGATGACGAAGCCGACGGTGCCCGGCAGTTGCTCGGCGACATCCTGCAGCCGCAGCCGGATCAGGTTGCGAAGCTGCAAGCCCTTCATCATCGAGGTGCTCATCGCCACCGCGCTTGGGCCGATGCGATACTTCTGATCGCGCGGCAGATAGACCAGCTGTCCCATCCGCGTCAGCGTGTGCGTCAGCCGCGACACCGTGGATCGCGGCAGTCCGCAGCGGTTTGAAATTTCGAGATTGCCGAGCCGGGCCTCGTGACCCTCGAAGCAGCGCAGGACATCAAAGGCCCGCGACACTACCTGAATCACATCACCCTCGCCTGCCAGATCACTGGCGAGCATTCCCTGCTTGCTGAGCCGTTCCGAGCGTCTTCCCATGCGATGGCCCCATTCCGTCACGCGGAATAAAATTCCACTTGCAGATCAAGCTACCTCAGGCAATCTGCCGCCACAAACAAAAAGCCGCAGGCGAAAAAAAATTAGTCCGCCAGACGGTCCGGGAGATTGGAATGCCAGATATCAAGATCGTCACCGAAGTCGCCGGCCGCGTATGCGCGCTTCCAGTTGAAGCCGGAGGCAATGTCGGTGACGGCGACGAGATCGCCTTCGTCGAAGCGATGAAGATGGAAATCCCGGTGACGTCGACGACAGCAGGGAAAATCAAGGCGATTCTGGTCAACCTGGACGACGTCGTCGCCGAGGGACAGGTGGTCGCGATCGTCGAAGCCTGACGTCGCGCGGCGGATATTTTGTCCGCGACAATTGGTCCGCCGACATAACTGCATCCGGGCGCGCGCGCAGACGCGCCGCCGTTGCCATCGCCAGACGGCGATGACATGATCCGTTTCAATGAAAAGTTTCGTCTGACGAAACAATTGGGAGGAAACATGATCCGTCGGCTGATGAATTTCGCGCCTGCCGCGCTGGCAGGCATCTCGCTCGTGGCTTCCTCTTTCCTAGAACCTGCCCCGGCGCTCGCCGACGACGTCAAGCTGCCGCCGACCATGGCCGTCACCGCCTATGACACCGGCACCGCCGGCTTCAACATCGCGGTCGGCGTCGGCAAGATGATGAAGGACAAATACTCCACCGACGTCCGCGTGCTGCCCGCCGGCAACGACGTGGCGCGGCTGGCGCCGCTGCGGGCCAAGCGCGCGCTGATGTCGGCGATGGGATCCGGCACTTATTTCGCGCAGGAAGGCGTGTTCGAATTCGGCGCAAAAGAATGGGGCCCGCAGGCGCTGCAACTGCTGCTGTCGTCGGTTGACTGCAATGCCGGCTCGCTTGGCGTCGCAGCGGACGCCGGCGTCAAGCAACTCGGGGATCTCAAGGGCAAGCGCATCGGCTTCGTGGTCGGCTCGCCCGCGCTCAACCAGAACTCGCTCGCCGTGCTCGCTTTCGCCAATCTCAAGCAGAGCGACGTCAAGATCGTCGAATTCGCCAGCTACGGCGCGATGTGGAAGGGCCTGATCAACAACGACACCGATGCCGCCTTCGGCACCACCATCACCGGCCCCGCCAAGGAGGCCGAAACCTCGCCGCGCGGAATCGTCTGGCCGCCGCTGCCGGCCAAGGACACCGCCGGATGGGAGCGGATGAAGAAGGTCGGCCTGTACTTCTTCCCGCAGCTCTGCACTTGCGGCGCCGGAATTTCTCCGGAGAAACCGGTCGAGCTGGCGAACTACCCCTACCCGATCTTCGTCGCCTACGCGACGCAACCAGCCGACCAGATCTACGCCGTCACCAAGGCGATGATCACCGGCTATGACGCCTACAAGGATTCAGCACCGGGCGCGGGCGGCCTCGCAGCGGACCGGCAAACCAAGAACTGGGTGGTCCCGGTGCATCCGGGCGCTGTGAAGGCGCTGAAGGAAGCCGGCCAGTGGACCGACGCGCAGGAAGCCCACAACAACGGCCTGCTCAAGCGCCAGGAAGTGCTGGCGGCGGCCTGGGCCGACTACGGCAAATCCAGCCCGCCATCGGATGACAAGGCGTTTCTCGATGGCTGGATGACCGCGCGCGCCGCAGCGCTTGCCAAAGCCAATATGCCGAACGGCTTTGAACAATAACCGTCGTTTTCGCTCACGCGGAAAATCGAAGGCGAACACGCTTCTGCTGGGGGTAAATGATGTCTGCGTCCGATAGTGCGGTAGCGCCAAAACGAATCGAATTCGAGGATCCGCACGCCGGTATCGGCAACCTGCAGGAAGCCGAGGTCACGCGGGTGCGGACACTTGCGCGGCGGCTGGCGCTGGGCGCTGGTGGTCGCGACCGCGGTCGACGATTTTGCTGTGTATCAACCAGCAATTCTCGCTGCGGTTCTTCATCGGCTACACCCAGCTCAACACCGAATATTTCTACCTTCTGATCGCGCTGATGCTGCCGTTCACGTTCCTGATCTTTCCGGGGACCGAGAATGCTTCGCTCGACCGGATCCCCTGGTACGATCTGTTGTTGTTCGTCGCGACCTTCGTCGCCTCGATCTGGCTGATGCTCAACGTGCGCAAGGCGGCCCAGTTTGGCTGGGAATCCGACGGCGCGCCGCAGAACGTCATCGCAGCCGGGCTCGTGATGTGGCTCGTGCTGATGGAAGCGTTGCGTCGCACCGGCGGCTGGAGCCTGCTGTTAAGCGTAGCTCCCTTCACCGTCTATCCGCTGTTCGCCGAAGCAAGCTGGCTCGGGCCGTTTCGCGGCTCGCAGCTCACGCTTGAGCAGACTACGGCCTATCACGTGCTGTCGGGCGAAAGCCTGCTCGGCATTCCGATCCAGGCCTTTGCCGACACCGTGATCGGCTTTCTGGTATTCGGGACCGCGCTGATGATGACGGGCGCCGGAAAATTCTTCATCAACATCGCCTTTGCGATGTGCGGCACCTTCCGTGGTGGCGCGGCAAAGGTCTGCATCTTTGCCTCTGGCCTGCTCGGCATGATGTCGGGCTCGATCATCTCCAACGTGCTGACCGCGGGCACCATGACCATCCCGGTCATGAAGAAGAGCGGCTTTCGCGCCTCCTATGCCGGCGCGATCGAGGCCTGCGCCTCGACCGGCGCGGTGCTGGCGCCGCCGGTGATGGGCGCGACCGCGTTCGTGATCGCGCAATTCCTCAATGTCAGCTACGCCGACGTCGCCGTCGCCGCGATCATTCCGGCCGCGCTGTATTATGTCGGCCTGTTCATGCAGGTGGACTCCTACGCCGCGCGCCACGGGCTGAAGGGCATTCCGCGCGCCGAGCTGCCGAAGATCTGGGATACCATCAAGGCCGGCTGGTACTACGTGTTCGTTATCGCACTGCTGGTGGTGATGTTGCTCTACTTCAAGCGCGAGAGCCACGCGCCGTTTTACGCGACCGCCCTTCTCCTCGTCCTGAACCAGTTGTTCTCCAAGGACACGCGCTGGACGATTTCGACTATCAGCAAGTTCCTGGAGGTCAACGGCCGCACCTTCGTCGAACTGGTCGGCATCCTCGCCGGCTGCGGGCTCCTGATCGGCGCGTTCTCGATGACCGGCGTCGTCTCCAGCCTTGCCAACGACCTGCTGCGGATCGCCGGCGACAACGCCTTCCTGCTGCTCGGCATGTGCGCCTTCACCAGCCTCATTCTGGGCCTCGGGTTGACCACGACGGCCTGCTACATCTTCCTCGCCATCCTGGTGGCGCCGGCGCTGGAGAAGCTCGGCCTCAACCGGATGGCCGTGCACATGTTCATCTTCTACTGGGGCATGCTGTCCTCGATCACGCCACCGGTCGCCATCGCCTCCTTTGCGGCGGCCGGCATCGCCGGCTCACCGGCGATGAAGACGGGATGGGAATCGATGTGGGTCGGCAGCATCATCTACTTCATTCCGTTCTTCTTCGTACTGAATCCGGCCTTGGTGCTGCAGGGCGACAACCCCTATCTCGAAGGCCTCGGCCTCATGGGGCTGGCCGCCTTCGGCACGCTGTTCATCTGCGGTGGCATTCAGGGCTACCAGGCCTTTGTCGGCGACCTCAGAGGCGCCGGCGCGCTGGAATGGCCGCTGCGAGTGTTGCTGGTCATCGGCGGCTTCGTGGTGGCGACGCCCGGCGGCGGTATCAACCCGCTGTCGCAACTCCAGGTCACGTCGCTGGGCTTTGGGATTCTCATTCCCACCGTCGCAGTCGCGCTGCTGCTGATCCGTCGCCAAAGTCTGGTGGCGAACCAGTTGCGCGCGCCTTGATTGCGTTGCAAAACGGGGGTGATGAAAGCATCGCCCACCGGCGCCCCGGCCTGGACCAGCTCGAAACCGCCTTTGCTGCGGTTCCTGAACGCGTGTCACGCGGATTTCCTGCAGGAAGTCAGCGGCGCGGTCGCCGACTACATCCCTGAACTCAGCAAGGCCGACCCTGCCCATTTCGGCATCAGCCTCGCCACCCTCGACGGCCACGTCTACGAGGTCGGCGATACCCGGATTCCCTTCACCATCCAGTCGATGTCAAAGCCGTTCGTGTTCGCGCTGGCGCTGGACACGCTGGGGGCGGCACGGGTGGAAAGCGTGATCGGCGTCGAGCCATCGGGCGACCCCTTCAACTCGATCCGTCTTAACGCCGAGAACCATCCCTTCAACCCCATGGTCAATGCCGGCGCGATCGCCTGCACCGGCCTGATCCACGAGGCCAAGGGCGACGGCGCGTTCGAATATATAAGGCAGGCGCTGGGGCGATTTGCCGGGCGCGATCTCGACGTCGATGACGCCGTTTACGCTTCCGAGAACGCCACCGGCGACCGCAACCGCGCGATCGGCTATCTCCTGCGCACCAATGCCGTGGTCAAGCAGAACGTCACCTCGGTGCTGGAGGCCTATTTCCGGCAATGCGCCGTGCTGGTGACGGCGCGCGATATCGCCGTGATGGCGGCGACGTTGGCCAATCGCGGCATCAATCCGGTGACCGGCGAACAGGTGGTGACGCCGTATGCGATCTCGCGGACGTTGTCGGTGATGACGTCTTCCGGCATGTACGACTATGCCGGCGAATGGATTTACCGGATCGGCATTCCCGCCAAGAGCGGCGTCGGCGGTGGCATCCTGGCCGCCCTGCCCGCCCGGCTCGGGCTTGGCAGCTATTCGCCAAAGCTCGACAAGCACGGCAACAGCGTGCGCGGCATCAAGGTCTGCGAGGCGCTTTCGGCGCACTACAATCTGCATATGCTCAACCGCAGCGACGATGCCCGCAACAGCATCATCGCCGACTACAACATGGGCAAGAGCCCGTCGCGGCGCAGCCGCCGTCCGCATGAACAGAACATCCTCAACGCCCATCATCAGGACGTGCTGGTGTTCGAGCTGGTCGGCGCGCTCTCGCTTTCCAGCGTCGACTACGTCTCGCGTCTGCTCACATCGAAGCCGCGCCCGCAATTCGTGATCTTCGACCTGCGCCGGGTAGCCTCGATTACGCCAGCCGGTGCTCGCCTGTTTGCCGAGGAATTCCGCGAACTGGCGGCCTATCATGTCACCGTGATCGTGTCCGGCATCAAGCGAACAGATGAAGGCTGGCAGGCGGCGGCGGAATGGACAAAAGGCCTCACCAACATCCGCTACTACTACCTGCTCGATACCGCGATCGAATGGGCCGAGGACCAGGTGGTCTACCGCCATGGCGGCACCATCGACTTCATGGAAACGACCGAGTTGTCGGAACAGCCGCTGCTGGCCGGACTGAGCGATGAAGAACTGACCGACCTGGCTTCGCTCGGTACCGTCAAAACCTATCAGCAGGACGAGAAGATCATTACCACCGGCGATCCCGCCACGTCGCTGTTCTTCCTGCGAAGCGGCGTCGTCCATGTCACCCTGCCCGACGGCATCCGGCTGGCGACGCTGACCGCCGGAATGGCGTTCGGCGAAATGGCGTTGCTGGAATCGCATCGTTCCGCCGACGTGACCGCCGATGCTGCCGCCACCGCGTTCGAAGTGCCGCTGCGCGATTTCGAGCGGTTTCGAAAGCAGCACCCCCGCGCCGGCGAGCGCATCATGCGAAACCTCGCGCAACTGCTCGCCGACCGGCTGATCCTCGCCAACGCCAAGGTGAATTTGCTGACGTCGAGCTAGGCGTGGCGAGCGGCACGGGGCTACATGGTTCGAGAAGCACGGCCTTGCCGTGCTCGTCACCATGAGGACCTGAGACCTCAACTTGAGGAGCATCGCAAAGCGAGGCGTCTCGAAGGATGAAAGCCCTCGCTAGCGCGCCTTCCCGTTCTTCTCCGCTGCGCGGCGCATAGCTTCGGCGAGCGCGCCACCGGCCTGCTGCTCCTGCGGTTTGCGCGGCGCGGAGGACGTCATCGATCTCTGCGAGATATCGCGGGCCCTGTCAGCCGCCGCCGGTTTGGCGCCCTTGTCGCCGATCTCGTCATCCAGCCGCAGCGTCAGCGCGATGCGCTTGCGGGCGACCTCGATCTCCAGCACCTTGACCTTGACGATGTCGCCCGGCTTCACCACCTCGCGCGGGTCCTTGATGAAGGTTTTCGACATTGCCGAGACGTGCACCAGTCCGTCCTGATGGACGCCGATATCGACGAAGGCGCCGAACGCCGCCACGTTGGTGACCGTGCCTTCGAGAATCATGCCGCGCTTGAGGTCCTTGATCTCCTCGACACCTTCCTTGAACACCGCTGCCTTGAAGGCGGGGCGCGGATCGCGGCCGGGCTTTTCCAGCTCGCGCAGGATGTCGGTCACCGTCGGCAGGCCAAACGTGTCGTCGACGAAGGCCTGCGGTTTCAACTGACGCACGATCTCGGCGTTGCCAAGCAACGCCTTGATGTCGCTCTTGGCGGCGGTCAGGATTCGCCGCACCACCGGATAGGCCTCGGGGTGCACGCCGGACGCATCGAGCGGATCCTCGCCATCGGTGATGCGCAGGAAGCCCGCGCATTGCTCGAACGCCTTCGGGCCCAATCGCGGCACTTCCTTCAGCGCCTTGCGCGACTTGAACGGACCGTTGGCGTCGCGGTGCTGCACGATGCTCTGCGCCAGGCCGAGACCAATACCCGACACCCGCGCCAGCAGCGGCGCGGACGCCGTGTTGGCATCGACTCCAACCGCGTTGACGCAATCTTCCACGACGGCATCGAGCGAACGCGCCAGCTTGGTTTCGCCGAGGTCGTGCTGGTATTGCCCGACGCCGATCGCCTTCGGATCGATCTTGACCAGCTCGGCCAGCGGATCCTGCAAGCGCCGCGCGATCGAGACCGCGCCGCGCAGGGTCACGTCGAGTTCGGGTAATTCCTCCGACGCAAAGGCCGAGGCCGAATAGACCGATGCGCCGGCTTCCGACACCACGATCTTCGACATTTTGAGGTCCGGCAGCAGCTTGACCAATTCCGTCGCCAGCTTGTCGGTCTCGCGCGACGCCGTGCCGTTGCCGATCGCGATCAGGTCGACGCGGTGGGCGACCGCGAGCTTGCCCAGCGTGGCCAACGTCTCGTCCCACTTCCTTTGCGGTTCGTGGGGATAGACCGCCGTGGTCGCCACCACCTTCCCCGTCGCATCGACGATGGCGACCTTGACGCCGGAGCGATAGCCGGGATCGAGCCCCATGGTGACGCGTGCACCGGCGGGCGCCGCCAGCAGCAGGTCGCGCAAATTCGAGGCGAACACGCGCACGCCTTCGGTCTCGGCTGTGGTCCACAGCCGCATGCGCAGGTCGATGTTGAGATGCACCTGGATCTTGGTGCGCCAGGCCCAGCGCGCGGTATCGACCAGCCAGCGGTCGCCCGGACGGCCCTGGTCGGTAATCGCAAAACGCTGCATGATCTTCAGTTCATACGAACTGGGCGGGCTGGCGGAGGTCACGGGAGGCTGCGCATCCGGCTGGATCTGAAGTTCGAGAACTTCTTCCTTCTCGCCGCGGAACATCGCGAGAATGCGATGCGACGGCATTTTGCTCAGCGACTGGTTGAAGTCGAAATAGTCCTTGAACTTCTCGCCCTCCAGCTTCTTGCCCTTGCGCACCGCTGAGGTCATGACGCCGGCCGTCCACATCTGCTCACGCAGGCGCCCGATCAGGTCAGCGTCTTCGGCAAAGCGTTCCACCAGGATGGCGCGGGCGCCTTCGAGCGCCGCAGCGACATCGGCGACCTGCTTCTCGGCATCGACGAAACCGGCGGCCACCACTTGCGGATCGTTCTGCGGCTGCATCAGCAACATCTCGGACAACGGTTCGAGGCCGGCCTCCCTGGCGATCTCGGCCTTGGTGCGGCGCTTCGGCTTGAATGGCAGATAGATGTCTTCCAGCCGTCCCTTGCTGTCGGCAGCCATGATCGCCGCTTCCAGCGCGGCATCGAGCTTGCCTTGTTCACGGACCGAATTGAGGATCGCGACGCGGCGCTCTTCGAGTTCGCGCAAATAGGTCAGCCGCTCTTCCAGCGTGCGCAACTGCGCGTCGTCGAGACCGCCGGTGATTTCCTTGCGGTAGCGCGCCACGAACGGAACCGTCGCGCCGCCGTCGAGCAACTCCACGGTCGCATCGATCTGCTGCTCACGGACGCCAAGCTCTGCTGCGATCTGCCGATTGATATTTGCCACGCAAACTCTTTCCTGAACCATCGCTGCAGGTGAATCGCCCGCCGCCGGACGCCGCTTATGGACCATCGCAGATTATTTCATCAAGGCGTCACGGCAAAAAATTGATCTGTGGACGGACATAACGAGCGATTTCGCGGGCAATAACAGCGGGCTGCCACAACACGGCAAGATAAAGGTGGATCGATGGCGTCCTAATGTGTAAACGGACGCTCCCTCCTGGAGCTTCCATGTCCATCTGCGGCCTTGATTTCGGAACGTCGAACACGACGCTCGGCACCATCGACGGCCGCGCGCCGGTTCTGGTGGCGCTGGAGGCCGGCGAGACCGCGATTCCGAGCGCCATTTTCTACGAGGTGGACGGCGCCGTCCTGATCGGCCGCCGGGCCGTGGCGGCCTATGTCGAGGGCGCGCCCGGCCGGCTGATGCGGAGCCTCAAATCGGTGCTCGGCACCTCGCTGATCGACGAAACCACCCGGTTGGGCCGCGAACGGGTCAGTTTTCGCGACGTGATCGCCTATTACCTCGGCGCGGTAAAACGCCGCGCCGAACAGACGACGGGCCGCGAACTGCGCGACGTCGTCCATGGCCGTCCGGTGCACTTTGTCGACAACGCACCCGATGCCGATCGCAAGGCGGAGGAAACCCTTCGCGGCATTGCCAGAGGTATCGGTTTCGATGAGGTCACCTTCCAGTTCGAACCGATCGCCGCCGCGCTCGATTACGAGCGCCAGATCGCTTCTGAAGAAGTCGCACTGATCGCCGATATCGGCGGCGGCACTTCGGATTTTTCGATCGTGCGTCTCGGGCCCGAACGCCACGGCAAGGCCGACCGATCAGCCGACATTCTCGCCAATGACGGCGTGCGCATCGGCGGTACTGATTTTGACCGTCAGCTCAGCCTCGGCGCGGTGATGCCGCTGTTCGGCTTCGGCAGCGCCATGAAGCGCGCCGGGCTCGACGTGCCCTCGAGCTACTTTCACGACCTCGCGACGTGGTCGAGCATCAACCGGATGTACGAACCGCGCGTGATCGCCGATATTCGCCAGGTCCGGCTCGAGGCGACCGAACCTGAACTTCTCGATCGGCTGATCCGCGTGGTCCACGAACAGCGCGGCCATACGCTGGCGATGGAAGTCGAGGACGCCAAGATCGCGCTGTCCGAAAAACGCCAGGCGGACATTCCGCTGGAATGGGTGGCGCCCGGCCTCGGCGCTGATATCACCCGCCCCGATCTCGTCGGTCACACCAAACAACTGGCTGATCGTATCGCCGCTCGTATCAAGAACTGCCTCACCCAGGCGCGGCTCAAGGCCGGCGACATCGACGCCGTGTTCCTGACCGGCGGCTCGGTCAAGCTCGCCCACGTCCGCAAGGCGATCACGAAAGCCGTGCCGTCGGCCCGCATCGTCGAAGGCGACATCTTTGGCGCGGTCGGCAAGGGATTGACCCTGGAGGCGCTGCGGCGCTACGGGCCGGGACGCTGAGGTTTCGAATTAGGCAGGTCGTTGCCACTCCATCACGACAAACCATGGCACACGCCGAAAACGCTCTCTATGCTGCTCGTCACCGGACACTGAATCGGATTCCGAGAAGAACGTCAGTTGCAAACCTGCCCCAAGGAAGGCTTCCATATAGGCCGTGAGCGGTCGGTGCCAATTCTCGATGCGTATTCCCGCCCATTCGAACCAGAACGGAAATTCCTCGAGATAATTGTCGACTGGATAATGTAGCCGTTCGCCATCCGCGTCCTTCACCCAGCCCTGCCCGGCGCAGGCAGACGTAAAGCCGGTGAGATTGGCTGTAAGCAGCGAGCCGCCTGGCTTCAGCACCCTCGCCATTTCGCCGATCGCGGTCCGGAAATCGGGGATGTCGACCAGCGTGATGTAGTGACCACCAGATCGAAGCTGGCCGGATCGAATTCGAGCCGTTCGGCGCGGCCGATCCGATAGTCGCCGGAAGGATCGTTCCGTCTCGCGGTCTCGATCAGTTGCGGCGTCGGATCAATTCCGGTCGTGCTGACCCCGGCCGTTTTCAGCATTCGGCAGAAGCGGCCTTCGCCACAGCCAACGTCCAACGCGTTCTCAAAGCGCCCGGCCCTGACACGACCGAGCATGACCGGATCGAGCACGTGCTCCCGCGCCCAATCACCGCGCTCGCCCATGGAGTCGATCCAGGCCTTCGCCGACTGTTCCCATCCGTTGCTCATGCGCGGCTCTAGTTATTTCGCAAGTTTGGCCGATGGCTGATACTGCGATTCCAGCCGATTTCCGTGGCGGTGAAGCAGACGCCATTCGCCGGCTTCGCGGCGAAAGATGTGCGTTACCCGGTTGGACCAGCCGGTGATGCCTTCGACATCGGCGATCCGCTGGTTTTCGAAGGTCTCGATATCGGTTACATAAAACAGTTCGGGCGTGACGACGGTGGAGACGTTCTCGTAGCGGACCGTTCCACCTTTGAACTGGTCGCCGGCCCAGTCCCAGCGCCGCGAGACCGCTTCCCATCCCTTCTCGTAACCGCCCCAGCCGTAAAAGCTGGTCGCCTCGGCGCTATGCGAATAGAGCGCCTTGATGGCGGAGACGTCACCGTTGGCGACCTCAACCATCGCCGTGTGCAGCTGCGCAATGGCCGCACGCACGGATGCTTCGATATCCTCGCTGCTCATCCCCTCACTCTGACGATCTGAAGTTCATGAAATCACTTCGGTCACCGGCTGCATGTCGATGGCAAAGGTTTCCAGGAACTTTGAGGTCATGATGTAGAAGCCGACCGAGAGCTGCAGTTCGACCAGCGCGCCCGGGGTCAGTTTGGCCGCGATCGCCTTGAAGGTCGCATCCGTCGGCTTGTGCTGCTTGACGATTTCGTCCGTGAAGGCGAGCGCGGCGCGCTGCACCTCGTCGAAACATTTGGCCGACTGCCAGTTCTCCAGCGCTTCGTTCTGTTCGTCGGTGACGCCGACGTTCTTGCCGATGCGCTTGTGGGCGACGATCTCGTACGGCGCCTGGCACAGGATGCCGGTGCGGGTAATGGCCAACTCGCGCACGACCGGATCCAGTTCGCCCTTGTTGCGGATCGCCCCGCCGAGACGGCAATACTGCTCAAAATAGCTCGGCGAATGCGCCATCATCCGAAAGATGTTGGCGTTGCGGTTCTTGCCGAGGATTTCGCGGGTACGGTCGCTGGCTTTGGCGGGGTCGCTGTAGTCGATACGGGCCATTCGTCACCTTGGGCGTTCCTGGGGTTTCTTCTGATTTTGACGGCCGGATCATGCCCCGCGGCAAAGGGCGGATCAACCCATTGCGCGAAACCGGCAGCCACCGGAATAACTCACGACCCTGTGTGTTCTGGAGTGTAACACGGTCTGGCCATATTCCGTGTTACGACAAGCATCCACTAGCGTTGCCGGGAAGCCATGATTCGCGTCCTTGCGCTGATCCTCGTCTGACGTTCACGACCGCTGCGCGCGCGGCGCCGATCGACAATGCCGACGGCTTCTGGAGCGAGTGGAACGACGCGACCTTTGCGCAGGGCCGCGCGCGAGAAGAAATTCGTGATCATGTCGCTGCAGTCCTGGTGGTGCCGCTGGTGCCATGTGATGAACCAGGAGACCTGGTCGAACGCCGAGACGCGCGGCGTCCTCAAGGACAAGTTCATCCCGGTTTATGTCGATCAGGACAGCCGGCCCGATATCTCGCAGCGCTACGAGCGCTGGGGCTGGCCCGCCACCATTATCTTCGCGCCTGACGGCACCGAGATCGTCAAGCTGCGCGGTTACTACTCGCCGCAATTCTTCAATCCGATCCTGACAGCCACGATCGACGACCCCTCGCCCGTGGTCTATCCCGACGCCGGCGGGGCCGAGCGCGAACGCACGCTGGCGACCGGACTGACGGAAACGCAGCGCAACGAGATTTTTGGCTTCATCGACCAGGCCTGGGACGAGCCAAACGGCGGCTGGAGCAAATCCAAATTCGTCGACGGGCCGATGCTGGTCTGGGTGCTGCAGCGCGCCCGCCAGGGCGATGCGAAGAACGAGGCACGGATCAAACGCGCGTTGACCTTGATGGCCTCGACCATGGTCGACAAGGCCACCGGCGCGATGAACCAGGTCAACCTCAAGCCGGACTGGTCGGTGCCTGCCCGCGAATTTCCGATGTTCGCGCAGGAGGCCGGACTTTCGGCTTTTGCGCGGGCGTGGACGATGTTCGGCGATCCCGCCTATCGAGCGGCCGCCGACCGCATCTATGGCTTCCTAAAAAGCACTATGGCCGCGCCGGGCGGCGGCTTTTATGCCTCGTTCGGCATGAGCGAGGGCGAGCCAGGCGTGGATCGGCGCCAGTATGCGCGGGAGACCGCGCAGGCGATCGCGGGCCTGCTGGCTTATTACGACGCCACCGGTGTTACCGAAGCGCGCGATCTCGCTGTCAGCGCCGCGCGCTGGGTGCTGGCCAACCGGGCAATGCAGGACGGCGGCTTCCGTCACGCCGAGCAGGACAAGGGCGGGCCGTACTTCGCCGACAACGTCGAGATGGCAAAAGCGCTGCTGGCGCTGCACCGCTCGACGGGCGAGCGCGAATGGCTGACTCGGGCACAGGCCGTCGCAGATTACATCGCGAAAACATTTATCGATTCCGCTACCGGCGGCTTCGTGGCCTCGGCGTCGCCCGACGCCAAGCAGATCACCAAACCGATCAAGCAGCGCGAGGACAATGTCACGGCGGTGCGAACCTTCAGCCTGCTGTCGTCCTATACCGGCGAAGCCAGATATCGGGAGATCGCCGAGGCTGGCATGGGCTATCTGACCTCGCCGCCGATCCTCGATGCTTTCGCCTTCCTCCCCGACGTGTTGCTGGCCGAAGACGAACTGCGCAACGAACCCGTTCACATCACCATCGTTGGCGCCAAAGACGATCCGCGATCGGCTGCGCTTTACCGGGCGGCACTTGCCTACCCGCTCGTCAACAAGCGCGCAGAATGGTGGGACAAACGCGAGGGCAAGCTTGCCAACATCGACGTCGACTATCCGGATTTTCCGGACGGCCCCGCGGCCTTTGCCTGCACCTCGACGTTCTGCTCGTATCCGGTGACGGATCCAGCCGCGATTCCGGCGCAGCTGGATGGACTTAAGCGCGCACGGAAGCTCTAAAGGCAGGCAATAGGCCCGAGCGACTGCGCCCAAAAACTCCATGCCGCGCGCACAAACCGGCTACGCGCGGGCCAAATTGCCGCCTTATTGCTGGTCGATTTTGAGACTGTCGATGTTCGCTGAGTGGGGACTCATCAAAGCGAATACTCGTCGCGGGGTGTTCCGAGTAAAAATCATTGGCCGTCGTTTGCGCGCGTATCGCGCATCGATGAGTCATGCCCAGGTCTAGGGAGTTGGACATGAAGGAAGCCACCAAAAGGGCAGCCTCGGAAGCGCTCGCGCAGACGCTGGCGGTGACGGCAATGCTCGTCATCGCCGGCGTTGTCTTCTGGCGATAAGGACCGCCAATGCGAGTGTAAAGCAACGAAGCAATCCAGACCTTTAGTTCCGCGTAGCTCTGGATCGCTTCGTTGCCTCGCAGGTCCTACTTCGCTTTCGCGAAGTACGGCACCAGCCTCCCCGCAAATTGCTGATATCGCGCGGTGACCTTGTCGCCGATGGCAAGATCGTTGTCGCCATGGGCCATCATGCGAAAACCTTCGGCGGCATCGACCAGCACGATGTTGTAGGGCACATGCGCGCGGGTTTCCGGTGTCGCGGCGCGGCAGACCAGCGACGTCGCGTAAACCGTCCCTGCTCCGCTGGCACGTTTCGCGACTGGCTCCGGTGCGCCGCAGGCGGCACAGAAACTGCGATGGAAATATTGCGGCTTGCCGCAGGCGCCGCAGGATTGATAGACGATCGCTTCCGCGCCCTTGGTCCAGTCAGCCAGTCGCTCGCTCATCGTACCCGCTCCAGGAACATGCTGACATGCGACGACAGCACGCCGCCGTCGCCGTGCAGCAGCGCGATCGAGGCGTCACGGACCTGCCGCTTGCCGGCGCGTCCAGTCATCTGCAAATGGGTTTCGACCAGATGCGCCATCGCGCCAGCGACGCCGCAATGGCCGTAGCTCAAAAGCCCGCCATGGGTATTGAGCGGCATCGCGCCGTCGCGGCCGAAATGCCCTGATCGCACCCTTGCTGCCGCCTCGCCGCGTTTGGCCAGACCGAGATCTTCCAGCAGCATCGCCAGCGTAATGGTAAAACTGTCGTAGACAGCCGCATAGCGTACGTCCGAGATCGAAAGGCCAGACGCTGTCTTGGCCTTGGCGATCGCAATCTCCGCGCCAAGTTCGCTCAGAGCCGGCGCCGCCGTGACATGCTGGTGCGTATGGGCCTGCGCGCAGCCGCGCACGCGAATACCGGTCGTGCCCGTGCGCTCACGGCTGATCACGAACGCCGCGCCGCCGTCCGACACCGGACAGCAATCCAGCAGTTTGAGCGGCATCGCCACCGGTTTTGAGGCCATCACGTCGGCGACCGTGATCGCCTCATGGAATTGCGCACCGGGATGGGTCAGCGCATGCGCGCGCATCAGCACCGCGAATTCGGCGAGGTCTTCCTGTGTCACGCCGTATTCGTGCATGTAGCGCGATGCAACGAGACCGTAGTAAGCCGGGATCGTCGGCCCCAGCGTCACCTCGTAATCGGGATGGCCGACCTGCGCCAGCGCCTGGATCGAAGCGTCGCGGCTCTGCCCGGTCAGGCGGTTTTCGCCACCGACCACCAGCACATGCTTTACAACGCCGGCTTCGACCAGATGATGCGCCAGCATGGTCATCGCCAGCCCGGTGGCGCCGCCGACCTGCACCGCATGCGCATAGGACGGCTGGATACCAAAATGCTCGGCGAACACGGTCGCCAGCATGATGTGCGGTGACACCGTCGAATAGCCGCACAAAATGCCGTCGATCTCGGATCGCTTCAGTCCGGCATCGGCAATGGCAAGCTGGGCCGCCTTGCTCATCAGATCGAGCGAGGACGAGCCTTCGTGCTTGCCATAGGACGTCAGCCCAACGCCGGTGATGAAGCTCATGTTGGCCTTCTCAATACGACTTCGGCAGGCCCAGCACCCGCTCTGCAATGAAGCTGAGAATGAGCTGCGGGCTGATCGGGGCGATGCGCGGGATCAGGGATTCGCGGAGGTAGCGCTCGACATGATATTCCTTGGCGTAGCCGAAGCCGCCATGGGTCATCACTGCCTGCTCGCAGGCGTGGAAGCCGGCTTCGGCCGCGAGATACTTTGCAGCATTGGCGGCCGGCCCGCAGGGCATGCCCTGGTCGTATTGCCAGCCGGCCGAGAGCACCATCAGCCAGGCGGCCTCCAGCTCCATCCAGTTCTTCGCCAGCGGGTGCTGAATGCCCTGGTTCATGCCGATCGGGCGGTTGAACACGATGCGGTTCTTGGCATAGGCGGACGCCTTGTACAGCGCGATCTGGCCGAGTCCGACCGCTTCCGCCGCGATCAGAATGCGCTCCGGGTTCATGCCGTGCAGGATGTATTCGAAGCCGCGGCCTTCTTCGCCGAGGCGATCCTCGACCGGGATTTCGAAATTCTCGAAGAACAATTCGTTGGAGTCGACGGGCTTGCGGCCCATCTTTTCGATCTCGTGCACGGCAACGCGCTTCTTGTCGAAATCGGTATAGAACAGACTCAGTCCCTGCGTCGGTTTCTTCGCCTCTTCCAGTGGCGTGGTGCGCGCCAGCAGCAAGATCTTGTTGGCGACCTGGGCGGTAGAGATCCACACCTTCTGGCCGTTGACGATGTATTTGTCGCCCTTGCGCACCGCGCGGGTTTTCAACTGTGTGGTGTTGAGCCCGGTGTTGGGTTCGGTGACCGCGAAGCAGGACTTGTCGCGGCCGTCGATGATCGGCGGCAGCATCCGCGTGCACTGCTCCTTGGTACCGAACACGACCACCGGATTGAGCCCGAATACGTTCATGTGCACGGCTGACGCGCCCGACATGCCGGCGCCGGAATGCGCGATGGTGTGCATCATGATCGCGGCGTCGGTGATGCCAAGGCCGGAGCCGCCATACTCCTCGGGGATGCAGATGCCGAGCCAGCCGGCGTCGGCCAGCGCACGGTGGAATTCGGCGGGATAGCCGCCCTCCTTGTCTTTCTTCAGCCAATAGGCGTCGTCGAAGCGCGAACAGATTTTGCCGACCGCATCGCGGATCGATTCCTGGTTGGCGGAGAGCGCGAAATCCATCTGTCTTGTCCTATGTGCTTGGTATCGCCGTGGTGACGCCGTCGCGTACCAGTGCTGTGATTTCGTCCGACGAGAAGCCCGCTTCGCGCAGAATTTCCGCGCTGTGCTCGCTGTGGCGCGGCGCCAGCCGTTTTGTCTCTACCGGCGTTTCCGAAAAACGTGCCGAGACCTTCATGTTGCGGATGCGACCCTCGGTCGGGTGATCAATGACGGGGAAGAAATCGGTCGCGACGATGTGCGGGTCCTGCAACAGGGTTTCGAGGTCATGCATCGGCATAACCGGCACGTCGGCCTTCTCCAGGATCATCGCTCCACTCCGCCGTCGTTTTGGTTTCGAGAATGCGCGCCAGCTCGGCATAGACAACGTCGATGTTGACGGCGCGGCCGGCAAAGGTCGCGAATTTCGGATTGACGCGCAGATCCTCGCGTCCGGTCGCATCGAAGAAATTCTGCCACTGCTTGTCGTTGTAGACGATGACGCAGATGTAGCCGTCCGAGGTCTTGTAGGGTCGACGGTCCGGCGACAGGTGGCGGGCGTAACCGCCCTTGTCGAGCGGCGGCTCGTAGGTCAGGCCGCCCATGTGATCACCCATCACGAAACCGGCCATGGTCTCGAACATCGGTATATCGACGCGCTGGCCGCGCCCGGTACGGTCACGATCGACCAGACTGGCGCAGATTGCGCCGACCGCTGTGAGGCCGACGATGCGATCGACCAGCGCGTTCGGCACATAACGCGGCACACCATCGGACGTCTGCGCCATCAATGCCGGCAGCGCGGTGGCACCCTGGATCAGATCGTCGTAAGCGGGCTTTGCGGCATAAGGCCCATCCTGGCCGAAGCCGAATACGCCGGCATAGATCAGCCGCGGATTGATTTTCGACACCACGTCATAGCCGAGCTGCAGCCGCGCCATCGCCTGCGGGCGCACATTGTAGACCAGCACGTCAGCGGTCTTGATCAGCCGCAGCACGGCGTCGCGGCCGGCCGGCTTCTTCAGATCGAGGCAGATCGAGCGCTTGCTGCGGTTGGTGTTGAGGAAGACCGGTCCCATGCCGGGATGCCGCGTCGGCCCGATCTGCCGCGTCACGTCGCCGTCGAGCAATTCCACCTTGATGACATCAGCGCCGTAATCGCCGAGCATCTGGGTGGCATAGGGCCCCATCAGCACGGTCGTCATGTCGATGACCTTGATGCCCCCAAGCGGTCCCATGGTCCATTTCGCTCCCGGATGTTGTCGTTCCGGTCTAGTAACGGCAGGGAATTGAGAAGATCAAGCGCGCCCGGCGTATGGGCGTATGCGTCGACGCGGGATCCCTTCGCGGGGAGGGGCGAGCAGGGACTACGTACTTCGACCTGCTGTCGCGCTCTTTGGTCAGCCGTTCCAGCTCTTCATTCTGCTGACTGAGGCGGTCGGCGATCCGCTCTTCGCTACGTTCGCCCGAAGCGCGCGGCAGCCTGCTCGACAAGCTGCCTGATGTTGTCCTGAAGGATCGCGATCCGGTCGTTGAGTTCCGGCAGTGACAGCGAACTCTCGTTACCCATGACGCGTTCTCCAGGAGATCGCCCGATCGTGAGGTCACGGTGGGCATGGTGCAAACGCACCTGCCCACCCAATCGTTCCCCAGCTTACTTCGAAGGCTCCAGAATGGAGACGTAATTCGCCACCGCCGCACCACCCATGTTGAAGATGCCGGCGAGTTTGGCGTTCTTGAGCTGCATGCCCTCGGGCGCCTGGCCGACGAGCTGCATCGCGCTCATCACGTGCATGGAGACACCGGTGGCGCCGATCGGATGGCCTTTTGCCTTCAGGCCGCCGGACGGATTGACCGGCAGCTTGCCGTCCTTCTGGGTCCAGCCTTCCTTGATGGCGCGGGCGCCCTGCCCGCGCGGCGTCAGGCCCATCGCTTCGTACTCGATCAGTTCGGCGACGGTGAAGCAGTCGTGGGTTTCGACAAACGAGAGATCGGAGAGTTGCACGCCCGCTTGCGCCAACGCGCGCTGCCAGGCCACCGTGCAGCCTTCGAACTGCAAAATGTCGCGCTTGGACATCGGCAGGAAATCCTGCGCATGGGCAGTGGCGCGGACGTTCACCGCCTTGCCCATCGTCTTGGCGGTTTCGCTGTCGGTCAGCACCAAGGCTGCGGCGCCATCCGACACCAGCGAGCAGTCGGTGCGCTTCAGCGGACCGGCGACGAACGGATTCTTCTCGCTTTCGGTGCGGCAGAACTCGTAGCCAAAATCCTTGCGCATCTGGGCATAGGGATTGGCGACGCCGTTCTTGTGATTCTTGGCCGCGATCATCGCCAGCGCATCGGACTGGTCGCCGTATTTCTGGAAATAGTTCTGCGCGATCTTGCCGAACACGCCGGCAAACCCGCCGACCGTGTCGCCGTCTTCGGGCAGATAGGACGCCTTCAGCAGGTTGCGGCCGATCTCGGCGGCGGGTGTCCGCGTCATCTGCTCGACGCCGACCACCAGCACGATCTTGGCAGCACCGGCGGCGATCGCCCGGATGCCCTGATGCACAGCGGCAGAGCCGGTGGCGCAGGCATTCTCGACGCGGGTCGTCGGCTTGAAGCGCAGCTTTGGGTCGGCCTGCAGCACCAGCGAGGCGGTAAAATCCTGTGGCGAGAAGCCGGCGTTGAAATGCCCGAGCACGATTTCGTCGACGTCTTCAGCTGAAATGCCGGCATCCGCCAGCGCTTCGGTCGCGACCTTCACCACGAGGCTTTCGACGGTTTCCGCGTCGAATTTGCCGAACGGCGTGTGCGCCCACCCCACGATGCTGGCCGTCATGCTTGCTCTCCCTGATCTGGTTTGGACGGCTTTGTAGCCTATCGGCAAACAGACTTCACGCCGGTTTCAGCAATTTCATGGTCCGGGTGCACATGGCCGTTATGCCAGCCCAATTGCCCGCGCGGATATCCGCCGGCGGGCAGATCCAGGAACCACCGACCGCCAGCACGTTGGGCTCGGCGAGCCAGGACACCGCATTGGCCTCGCCGATGCCGCCGGTCGGGCAGACCCGGATGTTCGGAAACGGCCCCGCCAGCGCCCGCAGTGCCTTGATACCGCCGGACTGCTCTGCCGGGAAGAATTTGACGATATCAAAACCGTGCGCCAGCGCCTGCATCAACTCGGACGCCGTCGCGATCCCCGGCGCGAACGGCAGGTCGTCAGCCGCGGCGGCCTTCAGCAGGTCCGGCGTACCGCCCGGGCTGATGCCGAAGACGGCGCCGAGCGCCTTGGCCCGCGCGAGGTCGTCGGCGTTCAGGATCGTGCCGATCCCGACAATGGCGTCCGGCACCTCCGCGATCATCGCCTTGGCCGCCTCGATCGCCACCGGCGTGCGCAGCGTGACTTCCAGCACGCGCACGCCGCCGGCCACCAGCGCCTTGGCCAGCGGCACCGCGTCTTCCCGCCGCTCGATGGTGAGTACGGGGATCACCGTGGCAGACTTGAAGAGATCGGCGAGCTTTTGCTGCCTTGAGGTGGCGGTCATGGAGAGGCCTTGCGAGAGATGGCGTGGGTGGAAACGGGCGGCATCGCCGCACGCGGAATGATCGCGCCGGAATGACATACCACAACACCGGCGAGATGGTGCCCTGCGCGAGCGGCGTTTAGCGGATCAGCGCCAGCCAGACGCGCGGCAACGTAGGCCGCCGCAAAACTGTCGCCAGCCGCCGTGGTATCGACCACGGGCGATTTTACCGGTTCGGCCTGGGTCCGATACAAAACGCCATCGAGACGCAGGATGCTCGCGGGTTCGGAAAGTTTCAGCACGACCTCCCCGCCCGGAATACGCGCCAGCAGGGCCTCATGGCCTTCGTTGGGATAGAGCGGCAGCAAGTCCTCGGTCGAGGCCAGCACGATGTCGGCGGCCTCGAAGGCTTCCTGAAAGACGGCGCGCGCGACGTCGAGGTCGGGCCAGCCGCGGGCACGGAAATTGGTGTCGAAGGCAAACCGCGCCCCGCTCTCACGCGCGCGTTTCAGCGCGGCGAACAAGCGGTCGCGTCCCTTTTCGCCATACAGCGATAGCGTGATCGCCGAGAGATAGACGACATCATAGCTTGCCAGCGACTTCAGGATGTCGTCCGTTTCCGGCAAATCCATCAGGCTGCGCGCGGCCGCACTGTCCCGCCAGTGAAAGAACCGGCGCTCACCGTTGGCGTCGGTCTCGATCATGTAGAGGCCCGGCAGTTTGCCGCGCAGCCGCAGTACCCGCTTGGTGCCGACGCCTTCCGCCGCCCAGCCGGCGATCATCTCGTCGCTGAGACCGTCGTCGCCAAGGGCTGTGATGTAATCGGCGCCGGCGCCGAGCCGGGCGAGATAGACGGCGGTGTTGAGCGTGTCGCCGCCATAGCCCCGCGAAAACAGGCCGCCCGCAGCCTGCTTCAGCTCGATCATGCATTCGCCGATGCAGGCTACTTTTGTCATGACTGCACCGGCGCCAATAAGCGCGAACTCACGTCAGGCCGCGAACTTGCCGCCGAGCTCATCCTCGATGTGAATCCGGATGATGTCGTCAAAGGTCTTTTCGGCCGTGGTGAAGCCGAGCTTGAGCGCGCGGTCGGTGACGAAATCGCGCGGCCAGCCGCCGACGATGCCGATGATGGTCGGATCCGGCACCCGCTTGATACGCGCGGTGACGTTCTTGCCGGCAACGCGATCGAGGGCTGCGATCTGCTCGCCGACCGTCACCGACATTCCGGGCATGCTGAGATTACGGCGCGCGCCCATGGCATTGAGGTCCATGGTGCCGGCGTGGACCAGAAAGCCGACCGCCGATTTCGGCGAGGCGTGCCAGTGCCGCACGTCGTCGGAGACCGGCAGGATCGCCTCCTCGCCGGCCAGCGGTTCGCGCATGATGTTGGAGAAGAAACCGGAAGCCGCCTTGTTCGGCTTGCCCGGCCGCACGCAGATCGTCGGCAGGCGGATGCTGATGCCGTCGAGCAGGCCCTTGCGGGTATAGTCGTTGATCAGCAGTTCGCAGATCGACTTCTGGGTGCCGTAGCTCGTCAGCGGCGTATGGAAGAATTCGTCGCCGATCTTTTCCGGGAACGGCGCGCCGAACACGGCGATCGAGGACGTGAACACCAGCCGCGGCTTGTAGCCGCCGCCGACGGCGCGGATGGCATCGATCAGGTAGCGCGTGCCGTCGAGGTTGATGCGATAGCCCTTGTCGAACTCGGCTTCGGCTTCACCCGAGACGATCGCGGCGAGATGGAAGATCACTTCCGGACGGTGAGCGATCAGCGGCGCCGCGGCGCCGGCGTCGGCAAAGTCGGAGGCCACCACCGTGATCGGGATCGACGCATTGGCGGGCTTGGTCGGCGCCACCACGTCCTGCAGGGTCATGCGGGTGATGTCGTGCTTGCCGAGACGGCCGTCGCGCAGCAGCCGTTCGGTCAGTTTGCGGCCGACCATGCCGGCGGCGCCCAGAATCAGAATGTGCAAGACCCGTCTCCTTTTTGAACGTTCTTTTTAGAGGTGGGCCCCGCTCACTCCTTCACGGCTCCCGTCATCGCCGACACATAATGCTCAACGAAGAAGGCGTAAAGGATAACCAGCGGCAGCGAACCCGCCAGCGCACCGGCCATCAGCGAACCCCAGCGATAGACGTCGCCGTCGACGAATTCGTTGACGATCGCGACCGGCACCGTCTTGTTGGAGGTCGATTGCAGGAAGGTGAGCGCGTAGATGAACTCGTTCCAGCACAGCGTGAAGCAGAAGATGAAGGCCGAGATCAGGCCCGGGATCGCCAGCGGCAGCACGATCTTGATCAGGATCTGCCAGCGGCTGGCGCCGTCGATCAGCGCGCATTCCTCCAGCTCGAACGGGATCGTCTTGAAGTAGCCCATCAACAGCCAGGTCGAGAACGGGATCAGGATGGTCGGATAGGTCAGGATCAGCGCCATCGGCGAGTCGAACAGGCCGTACTGGAACACGACGGTTGCCAGCGGAATGAACAGGATCGAGGGCGGCACCAGATAGGACAGGAAGATCAGACCGCCAACCCACTGCGCGCCCTTGTAGCGCAGCCGTACAATCGCATAGGCAGCCAGCACGCTGGCGAAGATCGACAGGATGGTGGCGCAGACGGCGACATACATCGTGTTCCAGAGCCAGTGCGGATAGTAGCTCTCGAACAATAGTTTGTGGATGTGCTTGAAGGTCGGATTCCAGGTCCAGAACGGGCTGAAGGTCTCGAGATCTATCAGTTGGTCGTCCGGTTTGATCGCCGTCAGTCCCATCCAGTAGAACGGAAACAGCAGCACGAACACGATGATCGACAGCGGCAGATAGAGCGTCACCAGCCGGCGCGGTAGCGACTGCAGATAGCTCATGCCTTCAGAGTTATCGATGCGCCCCGGTGTCGACAGGATGGCCTTGAGATCGACGGGTTTCTGGGTCGCAGGAAGATCAGTCATTGTTTTCACCCTGCTGCCACTTCCTGCGCTGCAAACCGAACCACGACACCATGATCGCGGCGAGCAGGAACGGGATCATCGCACTCGAAATCGCGGCGCCCTCGCCCAACTGCCCCGCGATGATCGCGCGCTGGTACGACAGCGTCGCCATCAGATGCGTGGCATTGACCGGACCGCCCCGGGTCATCGCCCAGATCAACTGGAAATCGGTGAAGGTAAACAGCACCGAGAACGTCATCACGACCGCAATGATCGGGGTGAGCAAGGGATAGGTGATGTAGCGGAACAATTCCCACCTGCTGGCGCCGTCCAGGGTTGCTGCTTCATACAGCGAAGGCTGCACGGTCTGCAGGCCCGCCAGCAGCGTGATCGCGACAAAGGGCACGCCGCGCCAGATGTTGGCGAAGATCACGCAGGCCCGGGCCAAAGTCTGGTCGCCGAGGAAATTGATGTTGTGGTCGATCAGCCCCATGTGCTTCAGCGACCATGAGATGATCGAGAATTGGGAATCGAAGATCCACCAGAAGGCCAGCGCCGACAGCACGGTCGGCACGATGAAGGGGATCAGCACCAGCGCCCGCAGCATCGCCTTGAACGGCATGTTCTCGTTCAACAGCAGCGCCAGATAGAGACCGATCGCAAACTTGATCGCGCTCGCGATGAACGTATAGAGCAGCGTGTTGAAGACCGAGAGCCAGAAGATCGAAGTCATCCCACAGCCACTCGTAGTTCTCGACACCGATGAACTGGCCGGGCCGCCCGATCTTGGCGTCCGTAAACGAAATCCAGATACCCAGTCCCAGCGGATAGGCCAGAAAGAAGATCAGGAAGCCCATCGCCGGCACCATGAACCAGAAACCGAGCCAGTTACGGTTGGTCTTGATCTGGTCCCACGTGGTGGCCTCGCGGATCTGCGGCTTGGCTATCCGTGGTTCGAGCGCGATGTCGGCCATGTGCGATGTCCCGATTGAAAATGCGAAGGAGCGGACGGCGGTTGCCCGCCGCCCGCTCCAGTTTCGTCAGCGATAGATGCGCTTCAGCTGCCGTTCGGCTTCCGACATCGCCGTCTTGGCATCCTTCGAGCCGGTGCAGTAGTTGGCGAACATGTCGACCACGATGAAGTCGGCAATCGCGGTTGCCGCCTTTTCGCCGGGCGTGCCGATGCCGGAAGCCGGCAGTGCGCGCTTGCTGGCCTGGCTGAACACCTGGTTCTTCGGATCGGCGGTCCACACCGGAGCCGAGTCGTAAGCGTTGAGCGTGTGGGTCAGATAGCCCCGCGCGCCCGACAGCCACTTCTCGTAATTTTCCTTCTCCAGCATGAAGGCGATGAACGCCTTCGCCGCGTTCGGATACTTGGTGAAGTTGAAAGCCAGGATCGGAACCGCAAGCTGCAACTCGGTCGGCTTGCCGATTGGCCCAACCGGATACAGCGCGTGGTAGGTGTCGTCGGCGAGATCCTTCATCTTCGGATCGTCCTTGGCCGCGACATAGATCGAGATGCCGTTGGAGGTGCAGAACAGTTCGCCGGCAAGGTACGCCTTGTTGTTCGAGCCGTCGTTCCAGGAGGCCACGCCGGGAATGAAGGCATCCGAGAGTTGCTTGCAATATTCCAGCGCCTTCGCCGTTTCCGGCGAGTTGATGACGACCTTGTCGTCCTTGTCGACGGTGTAGGCGCCGTGGCCCCACAGGATCCAGTGCAGCCAGCCGTTGGCGTCGCCGGTGGCGTGGCCGAGGGCGAAACCCGCCGGGGTGTTGTTGGCCTTCAGCGCCTTGCACATCGCAAGGAAGCCCGGGAAGTCGGTGGGGAATTCCTTGAAGCCGGCCTTGTCCAGCGCCGACTTGCGGTAGGTCATGTAGCCGCCGATGGTGGCGACGGGAATGCCGAGCCAGTCGTTGCCCAGCTTGCAGGTCTTCTCCGCAGCAGAGGTCCATCCGCCGTATTTCTTGCCGAGGTAATCGGCGACGTCGTTCATCTTCAGGACCTTGGTCGGGAACAATTGCGGCAGCGTGTGCAGGCCCCAGGCCAAGTCGATGCCGGAGCCGGTGTTGGCGGCCACGGATGCCTTCGGCTGCACGTCTTCGAAGGACTTCGAGAATACGTTCATGTCGGTACCGGTCGCGGTCTTGAACGCCGCCACCATCGCGTTGAACGCGTCGTCTTCCGCCGGCACGAACCGCTTCCAGCGCATCACGGTCAGCTTGGCGCCGGCTTCGGCCTTCCACGGCGAAGTCTGCGCCCAGGCCTTGGCGAATTCGAGCAGTGCCGGCCCGGTCAGCGCGCCGGCCGCCGCCAGCGCGGTGCCACCCTGAAGCAGAGAGCGGCGAGTAAAGTCATGCATGGTCCATCCTCCCGTTGAATTATTTTTTGGTTATTGCTCAGCCATTCAGTCGCTTGCCCGTCGTTTCGTCGAACAGATGCACGAGCGACGGATCCGGCTTGAGCCGCACCTTGTCGCCCGGACTGAATTGATGCCGCTCGCGGAATACGGCGACCACCTGCTCTCCGCCGAGCTTGGCGAAGACCTGGGTTTCCGAACCGGTCGGCTCGACCACGACGATCTCGGCTTCGGCGCCGTCATCGGCGATGGTGAAATGTTCAGGCCGCACGCCGTAAACAGCGGGCTGGCCGTCGGAATTGGCGGGCGCGGACTTCAGCGGCAGCTTGACGCCGTTCGGGCCTTCGAAGAAGGCCTCGCCGTTGACCTTGACCTTGCCTTTGAGGAAGTTCATCGCCGGCGAACCGATAAAGCCCGCGACGAACTGGTTGGCCGGGCGTGTCGTAGAGTTCGAGCGGCGAGCCCATCTGCTCGACGATGCCGTCGTGCATCACCACGATCTTGTCGGCCATGGTCATGGCTTCGATCTGGTCGTGGGTGACGTAGACCGTCGTGGTGCGCAGGCGCTGGTGCAGTTCCTTGATCTCGGTGCGCATCGCGACGCGGAGCTTGGCGTCGAGGTTGGACAGCGGCTCGTCGAACAGGAACACCTGGGGATCGCGCACGATGGCGCGGCCCATGGCGACGCGCTGGCGCTGGCCGCCCGACAACTGCCGGGGATAGCGTTCGAGCAGCGGGGTCAACGCCAGGATTTCCGCGGCACGGCTGACGCCCTTGGAGATTTCGTCGGTGCTGGCGCCGCGCAGCTTGAGCGAGAAGCCCATATTGTCGGCGACCGTCATGTGCGGATAGAGCGCGTAGTTCTGGAACACCATCGCAATGTCGCGCTCTTTGGGCTGGACATTGTTGACGACGCGCTCGCCGATCGAGATCGTGCCCGAGGTGATGTTCTCGAGGCCCGCGAGCATCCGCAGCAGGGTCGACTTACCGCAGCCGGAGGGGCCGACCAGCACGACGAACTCGCCGTCCTCGATCGGAATCGACACGCCGTGCAATACTTCAAAATTGCCGAACGACTTTCGCACGTCGCGAATCTGTACCGACGACATCGGAATCCACTCCCCTCATTTTATGTTTTCTGGCGCATGCACCGAAGGTGACGCCATGCTGTCTTTTCGACTTTAGCGCCCGGCCGAATTCAACGGGCGCCATCATCAGCAGTTTCGAAGTTTTTAGCAATCCGATGGTAGCGCTGTCAATAATTGTTCAATCGTCTAATTCGTTGTGATAAGAGCAGCAACATGGGACGAAAACGGACAAAGTCTGGCAAAATCCGCCTTACCGAGGTCGCCAAGCTGGCTGGCGTCAGTCCGATCACGGCTTCGCGGTTTTTCAGAAATCCGGAAGCGCTGTCGGTAGCCAAGCGCGAGCGCGTTGACAGCGCCGTGAAGGAACTCGGCTACGTGCCCAATCTGGCGGCGCGCGCGCTGGCCTCGCATCGCACCGAAGTGATCGGCGTCGTCATCCCCTCCCTCACCAACAACGTTTTCGCCGATGTGCTGCGCGGCATCTACGATTCCTCCGAAGGCAGCCGCTACAGCGTCCAGCTTGCCAATACCCGTTACAGCATCCTGCAGGAAGAGAAGCTGCTGCGGCTGTTTCGCGCACAGAAGCCGGCGGGATTGATCGTCACCGGCATCAACCAGACCGCGGAATCGCGCGCGATCCTGGAGTTGATGAATTGCCCGGTGACGCAGATCATGGAGATCGGCGATGCGCCGGTCGACATGATGGTCGGCTTCTCGCATTACGATGCCAGCTTTGCCGCGATTTCGCACATTCTCGAGCAAGGCCGCCGGCGCATCGGATTTCTCGGCGCGCGGATGGATCCCCGCGTGCAGCGGCGGTTCGAAGGGTATCGAGATGCCATGAAGGCGGTCTCGCTGTTCGACCCCAACCTCGTGGTGACCACGACCGTGCCGACCACGGTCACGCTTGGCGGAACGCTGTTTGCCGACCTCATCGCGCGTGCGCCGGATATCGATGCGGTGTTCTGCGTCAATGATGACCTCGCGCTCGGCGTTCTGTTCGAATGCCAGCGCCGCCAGATCTCGGTTCCCCGCAACATGGCCATTGTCGGCTTCAACGACCTCGAATTCATGGCGTCCGCCGTCCCGTCGCTGACCAGCGTCCGCACCAACCGCTATGAAATGGGACGGCACGCCGTCACCATGGTCATCGATGCGATCGAGGGCCGCCGCCCCGAGGTGCCGGTTATCGATCTCGGCTTTCAACTGATGGTCCGCCAGAGTTCGACAACGCAAGGCATTTGACCTCTGCCGTTCACAAGATTGATCTGGAGAAAATGGTAGCGCTATCTTTTTCGTCGAACTAAGATTGCGCGCGTTGAGACGAGCGCACATCGTTTGCAGCGGTTGAAATTTTGAGCAAGGTGCGGACCGCTGCCGTGATTGAGCCGCCTTCAGTTTGCAGTGCGGGAGGAACCAATGAAAAAAACCGACAACAAGACTGCCACGAACGGAAAAGGCCACGCCACGAACGGTAAAGGCCGCAAGCTTCGCTCGCTGGAGTGGTTCAACAATCCCCATAATCCGGGCATGACCGCGCTCTATCTCGAGCGCTATCTCAATTACGGCCTGACCCGGGACGAATTGCAGTCCGGCAAGCCGATCATCGGCATCGCCCAGACCGGCAACGATCTGTCGCCGTGCAACCGCCATCACATCGAACTGGCGCACCGGGTGCGCGAAGGCATCCGCGAAGCCGGCGGCATCGCGATGGAATTCCCGACCCATCCGATCCAGGAGACGGGAAAACGCCCGACCGCGGCACTCGACCGCAACCTTGCCTATCTCGGCCTGGTCGAGATCCTGTTCGGCTATCCCCTCGACGGCGTGGTGCTGACCACCGGCTGCGACAAGACGACGCCGGCCTGCATGATGGCGGCGGCGACCGTCAATCTGCCCGCCATCGTGCTTTCGGGCGGCCCGATGCTGAACGGCTGGCATCAGGGCCAGCGCACCGGTTCGGGTACCGTGGTGTGGAAGTCGCGCGAACGGCTGGTCGCGGGCGAGATCGACTACGAAGAGTTCATGGACATCGTGGCCTCCTCGGCGCCGTCGGTCGGCCATTGCAACACCATGGGCACGGCGTCGACGATGAATTCGCTCGCCGAAGCGCTCGGCTTCTCGCTGCCGGGCTGTGCGGCGATCCCCGCCCCCTATCGCGAACGCGGCCAGATCGCCTATGAGACTGGCAAGCGCATCGTCGAAATGGTCTGGGAGGATCTGAAACCCTCGGACTTCCTGACTCGCAAGGCGTTCGAGAACTGCATCGTGGTCAATTCGGCGATCGGTGGCTCGACCAACGCGCCGATTCATATCAACGCACTGGCGCGGCATATCGGCGTGGAACTGTCGATCGACGACTGGCAGAAGCACGGCCACGATGTTCCGCTGCTGGTGAATATGCAGCCGGCCGGTTTCTATCTCGGCGAGGAATATCACCGCGCCGGCGGTGTGCCGTCGGTGGTGCGCGAATTGATGGCGCACAAGCGCATCCATGAAGACGCCCTCACCGTCAACGGCCGCACCATGGGCGAGAACTGCCGCGAGGCGGCCAAGCCCGACAGCGACGTGATCTGGACCTACGACAAGCCGCTGGTGAAGGATGCCGGCTTCCTCGTCTTGCGCGGCAATCTCTTTGATTCCGCGATCATGAAGACCAGCGTGATCTCCAAGGAGTTCCGCGACCGCTATCTCGTCAATCCAAAGGATCCGAACGCGTTCGAAGGCCGCGCCATCGTGTTCGAAGGCCCAGAGGATTATCACGACCGGCTCGACGATCCCTCGCTCAACATCGACGAGCACTGCGTACTGTTCATTCGCGGCACCGGGCCGATCGGCTATCCCGGCGGCGCCGAGGTCGTGAACATGCAGCCGCCGGCGGCGCTGATCAAACGCGGCATCCTGTCCCTGCCCTGCATCGGCGACGGCCGCCAGTCCGGCACTTCGGGTTCGCCCTCGATCCTCAACGCCTCGCCGGAAGCCGCCGCCGATGGCGGGCTGGCGATCCTCAAGACCGGCGACATGGTTCGCGTCGACCTCAACAAGGGCTCGGCCAACATTTTGATCTCCGACGAGGAGGTGAAGAAGCGCCACGCTGATCTCAAGGCCAAGGGCGGCTTCGGCTATCCGGCCAACCAGACGCCGTGGCAGGAGCTCTATCGCTCGACTGTCGGCCAGCAGTCCACCGGCGCCTGCATGGAGCTAGCCACGCGCTATCACGACATCGCCGGCAAGGTCGGCGTTGCCCGGGATAATCATTAAGTAACCGCCTTGCGAGCGCAGCGAAGCAATCCAGAACCCAGCAAGGACTGGATTGCTTCATCGCTTCGCTCGCTTGCACAAACGCCTTGCGTTTGTTGCAGGCAATGACGAAGCAATAACAAGGAGAGAACAACCATGTCAGACCGCCTGAAGGGCAAGCGTGCATTCGTCACCGCTGCCGCCGTTGGAATTGGCCGCGCCTGCGCGCTGGCGTTTGCGCGCGAGGGCGCGACGGTGTTCGCCACCGACATCGACGAAAGCAAGCTCGCCGCGCTGAAGAGCGAAGGCATCGCCGAGGTCGCAAAACTCGATGCCCGCGACAGCGCGGCCGTCGCCGCGATGGCCAAGCGCGCCGGCAAGACCGACATCCTGCTCAATGCCGCCGGCTTCGTGCACCACGGCACCGTGCTCGAATGCTCCGACGAGGAATGGGACTTTTCGTTCGACCTCAACGTCAAGTCGATGCACCGCACGATCCGCTCGTTCCTGCCGGGCATGCTGGAGAACGGCGGCGGCTCGATCGTCAACATCTCTTCCGCGGCCGGCGTGTTCAAGGCGGCGCCCAACCGTTACGTCTACGGCGCCACCAAGGCCGCGGTCGCGGCGCTGACGCGCGCGGTCGCCGCCGACTTCATCACCAAGGGCGTGCGCTGCAACTGCATCTGCCCCGGCACCATCGAGACGCCCTCGATGCTGGACCGCGCCGCCGCCGCCGGCCCCAACGGCCGCGAGATGTTCATCGCGCGCCAGCCGATGGGCCGGCTCGGCACCGCCGAGGAAATCGCCATGCTCGCCGTCTATCTCGCCAGCAACGAGAGCGCGTTCACCACCGGCGTCGCCCACATCATCGACGGCGGCTGGACGCTGTAAGTCAGGGAATATCAGCATGAACAAGATCGATCTCAACGGCCGCTGCGCCGTCGTCACCGGCGGCGCCCAGGGTTTTGGCCGCGCCATCACCGAGCGCTTTGTCGCCTCCGGCGCCAAGGTCGCGATCTGGGATCATGACCTTCCTTTCGCGGAGAAGACCGCGAAAGAGATCGGACCCAACGTCTCCGCCTTCAAGGTCGACGTCTCCGACCTCGCCGCGGTTCAGCAAACGACCGACGCGACGCTGAAAGCGCTCGGCAAGATCGACATCCTCGTCAACAATGCCGGCATCGCCGGCATCAACAAGACGGTGTGGGAGACTGACCTCGCGGAATGGCGCAAGGTGATGAGCATCAACCTCGACGGCCCCTTCATCTGCTGCAAGGCGGTGGTGCCGGCGATGCTCAAACAGAAATACGGCCGCATCGTCAACATCGCCTCGATCGCCGGCAAAGAGGGCAACCCCAACGCCGCGCATTATTCGGCCTCCAAGGCCGGCGTGATCGCGCTGACCAAATCGCTCGGCAAGGAGCTGGCGGCGCACGACATCCTCGTCAACGCGGTGACCCCTGCGGCGGCGAAGACCGCGATCTTCGACCAGCTGACGCAGACCCATATCGACTTCATGCTCTCGAAGATTCCAAAGGCGCGCTTCGTGCTGGTGGAAGAGCTCGCGGCGATGGTGGCGTGGCTGGCGTCGGAAGATTGCGCGTTCTCGACCGGCGCGGTGTTCGACATTTCCGGCGGCCGCGCGACCTACTGACGTGGGCACCACCCGGGAAGGCGGATGCCTGTGCGGCGCGGTGCGGTTCAAGGCCGAGGGCGAGCCGGTCAACGTCCGGATCTGCCATTGCCGCAATTGCCAGAAGGCGATGGGATCGCCGTTCTATGCCCGCGCGCTGTTCGTACCCGCAGCGCTCCATGTCGAAGGCGAGATCGGGCACTATCCGACGTCGCCGGGCCTCCATCGCGAGTTCTGCAAGAGCTGCGGCACGAGGCTGTTTTCGCGGCGGACCAACGGCACCGCGGTCGGCGTGGCCCTCGCCTGCTTCGACGACCGCAACGCCTTTGCCCCGACCGAACACATCTGGGTCTCGGAGAAGATCGCGTGGGTCCGGATCGACGACGGCCTGCCGCAACATCCATACGGCCTGCCGAAGGTGCCGTAACCGGTTCCACCGTGACGGCGACGTGCTAGGTTGAACACCTGACCTCGCAACCGGGACCGATTCATTGAACATCTCCCTCTATACCGTATCGGTCTGGGTGCTTCCGCTGGTCATCGCCATCACCTTTCACGAGGCGGCGCATGCCTTTGTCGCCTACCGGCTCGGCGACAACACCGCCTTGGCAGCTTGGCCGGGTCAGCTTCAACCCGCTGAAACACATCGATCCCTTCGGCACCCTGATTCTGCCGGGCGTGTTGCTGCTGTCGCATTCGCCGTTCCTGTTCGGCTACGCCAAGCCGGTTCCGGTGAACTTTCGCAACCTGAACCACCCCCGGCTCGACATGGTCTGGGTGGCGCTGGCCGGCCCCGCCACCAACATCATGCTGGCGCTGGTCGCCGCCTTCGCGTTCCACGCTTTGCCCTTTGTGCCGGCGGAAGCCGCGAAATGGACCGCCGACAACCTGAAAAACGCGTTCCTGATCAACATCGTGCTGGCGGTGTTCAACATGCTGCCGATCCCGCCACTGGACGGCGGCCGGGTCGCGGTCGGGTTGTTGCCGCGGGTGCTGGCTTACCCGCTGTCCCGGCTGGAACCCTATGGCATGCTGATCCTGATCAGCCTCTTGATCCTGCTTCCGATCGCCGGCAGCCAACTTGGCCTAAATCTTGATGTTATTTCGGCGATACTGCGAACACTGACCGGCTATGTGATCGACGCGCTTCTCTTCCTGACCGGCAACGCTTAAACCAGAGATAGAGCAACATTCGTACCGGGAAGAACCGGCTTGGGGCTATGGCGACAAAAGCTGCCGACATGTTGATTGCGCGACGCGCGGACACCCGTGCGAGGGCGGACTTTGCGACCTGGAAGATGCTGGCCAAGCTCAATGGCGCCTCCGCGTTGCCCGCCGAAGCGCAGGGCTTTCTGGTCAGCTACAAGCAACTGTTGGAAAAGATGACGGACGCGGACGCCTCCGAAGCCGCGATCCAGCTCATGTACAAGACCTACTACGCCGAGATGGGCGGAACCGGCGCCCCGCCCGAGATCCCGCCCCGCGCCGCCGATCCGGCGGCCGATGCCGGCAACGTCACGGCGTTTCGCCGGCCACCGCCGAAGCCGGCGGCCACCGGACCGGCCACAAAACCGCGGCTGCCGGTGGCACTGATCTTTGCGTGCCTGGTCGTGGTGTATGTCGGGATCCGGTATTACTGGCGATAGCGCGGACGCACACGCACCGCGCCGTTTTCTGTTTCAATTTTCAAACAGCCCGTGGCCCCCGTCATTGCGGGCGAAGCGAAGCAATCCATTCTGTCCTTACGCCGCGAGATGGATTGCTTTGCTCGCAATGACGTTGACGGGTCGGGACGCCTTCGTATTCTCGCCGCATCATCTGTGCGCCGCGAATTCACCAGTTCGGGCGTGACGTCGCTGACATATCTTGGGTCTCGCGTGTGGCGCCGACGTGGAAGACGATCATCGCCCGCTCAATACCTCGCAGCAGGGCATTCTCCTGCGTTATCGCGTAGGGCGACAACAGGTCCGCCACTCCTGGCATGTCGATAACGTTTTCACTCATGCAAATTTCGTCGCCGTTCGCCTTGCTCTGCACGCGCGCGGCAATGTTGACCGTCTGCCCGAAATAATCGAGACGCTCATTTAGCGTCACGGCGATCGACGGACCGCGATGGATACCGATCTTCAGGATAATATCCTGTCCCTGCCGCAGGGCGTTGAATTTGTCGATCTCCTCTCGCATCGCGATGCCCGACCGCACCGCGTCGGCCGGACTGTCGAAGGCGGCCATCACGGCGTCGCCGATGGTCTTGATCACGGCGCCGTTGTTGGCGACGACGACTTCGAGAATCCGATCGAAGTGCTGCTGCACCAGCGAGAACGCCTTCAAATCGCCGATCCGTTCATAGAGCGCGGTCGATCCCTTGAGGTCGGTGAAGAGCACGGTGACGTCGCGCACCCCAATGCCTTCGGCGGCCCTGATCAGCTCGGATCGAAACAATTCGCGAAAGCTCTGCGTCACCAGTAGGCGAGCGCCCGTCAGAAACGGCACGAAGTTGAGCTTGGTACGCTCCGCTCCCGGGGGGACCGAACAGACGGTGAGCAGCCCGTCCTTGTCGCCGGTGTTCTCGATTTCGAACGTGATGTCGCCGGGCGCCACGGTGAGCGCGGAAGGCTCACAGCCATTCTCGCTATAGCGTACCCGAACCGTCTGCGGCTCCGTCGAAGGCGCGCCCTGAATGAGAAACTCGAAGTAGGCACGGGAATCGACGTCGAAGCCGAAGTAAAACCCCTGCTCTGACGCCGCGCGAAACGTCGTGATCGAATGCGGCGATAGATATTGCACGCCGTGGCTGAGCGATTTCAAGAGCTCAGCGAGCGGCTGCCCCTCCGGCCTGAGCCCATCCGCCGTCATCCGGCACTCGAAGCAGTAGTCCTCAGCCGTCAAATCCGACATCTTGTGGAACGCGATTTTTCGAACAGCTGACGATACCGTGAAGGTAACCGCGATAAATTCGTCCAGCGTGGAATTGTAATCGCAGCGACACATCGGGCAATGGTAGCGGTCGGTCACTCCCACCAGACTACCAAAGCTTTCGACTACACAGGCGCACATCGGACACAGCAGCAGCCAGTCCATCTCGAACAGACCGACGGCAGCGGCATGCACCAGGAGATCAATGGCCTCGGTCTCGGGAATGCCCGACTTCGTACCGAATGCGTGCGCGTTGATCCGATACAGCTCGCGGTCGGTGCCGTTTCGGATCAGCGATTCCAGGCGCGACAGGACGCGGGGCTTCCAGGATCTCGCGACCTCCAGAGCGGAAAAACGTTCTTCCAGCAGTGGCTCGTTGAGAGCTCCGCCCAAAAGGCCCGGTGCCGGGTTCGCGAGCATGCCGCCTCTTGTCGAGTTGATTGGACGCCAAAGGCGACGATCGCCACCTGTGAGGATGATGATCGTCGCATCGAAAAAAGCCAAGCCTTAAACTCATCAAACCGGGAGCGCTATTTCAGTCGGACATAACCGGTCGGCTTGCGGGTTGTGTTTCTCCGGCCGGCAGCCTCTGTTTGAGGGAAGTGCCGTGCCTGCGACGAAGGCAAAACCCCGCCCGGCGGAATATCCAGCCCTCGGTCCATTGGTCGCAACGGCTAGGCGGCGGGGCCAATGCCGGGCATAATGGCCCCTTCAATTCAACGAAATACTCAAAATAATCCTTGGAGGGGAAATGAAGCGATCACTCGCAGCCTTGGTCATGACCACGAGCCTGGTATTTGCCGGCGGCGCGGTCGCGCAAACCATGGACAAGGTCGTCAAGGTCGGAAGTCTCGGCGACCAGTCCGGTCTCTACCAGGACATCGGCGGCCCCGGCTCGACGGTCGCCGCCCAGATGGCGATCGACGATTCCGGGCTGCTGGCCAAGGGCTGGAAGATCGATCTGATCCAGGCGGATCACCAGAACAAACCGGACGTCGGCGTCAACATCGGCAAGCAGTGGATCGACGTCGAGAAGGTCGACGTGTTCGTCGATCTCGCCAGTTCCGGTGTCGGCCTCGCTATCGCCAACCTCGCGAAGGAAAAGAATGTCGTCAACCTGAACTCCGGCTCGGCCTCGTCGGATCTCACCGGCGCGCAGTGCTCACCCAACACCGTGCACTGGGTCTACGACACCTGGATGCTCGCCAACGGCACCGGCAAGGCGCTGGTGAAATCCGGCGGCGATAGCTGGTTCTTCCTGACCGCCGACTACGCCTTCGGCCAGGCACTCGAGCGCGATACGGCCGCGGTCGTTACCGCCAACGGCGGCAAGGTGGTCGGCGGCGTCAAGCATCCGCTCAACAATGCCGACTTCTCCTCGTTCCTGCTGCAGGCGCAGAGCTCGAAGGCCAAGATCATCGGGCTCGCCAATGCCGGCGGCGACACCACCAACGCCATCAAGCAGGCGGCCGAGTTCGGCATCGTCGCCGGCGGGCAGAAGCTCGCGGGCATGCTGCTGTTCATCACCGACGTGCACTCGCTCGGCCTGAAGGTGTCGCAGGGCCTGAACTTCACCGAAACCTTCTACTGGGACATGAACGACCAGACCCGCGCCTTCACCAAGCGCTTCAACGAAAAATTCAAGAAGCAGCCGCCGACCATGGTGCAGGCCGGCGTCTATTCCTCGCTGATCCATTACTTCAAGGCGCTGGAAGCGCTCGGCGGCAATCCGCATGACGGCCGCGCCGTGGTCGCCAAGATGAAGGAAATGCCGACCGACGATCCGCTGTTCGGCAAGGGCTCGATCCGCGCCGACGGCCGCAAGATCCACCCGGCCTATCTGTTCGAGGTCAAGAAGCCCGAAGAGTCGAAGTATCCGTGGGATTACTACAAGCTGATCGCCACCATCCCGGCGGATGAAGCTTTCATCCCGCTCGACAAGAGCACCTGCCCGCTGCTGAAGAAGAGCTGACGGTTACAAGCTGCGATCAAACAAAAGTGCCGGCGAGCGATCGCCGGCATTTTTAATTGCGTCATTGCGATGATAGAATCCCGCCGGCCAGATCGTAACTCAGCCCTTGGCCCCCTTGACGCGAAAGATCACCGGCAGTGTAAAGCTCAAGCCTTCGTCGGCGACCAGCGGCGGCGGCACGGGCACCGGATCGGAACGGCGCACCATGGCGAGCGCCGCCTGGTCGAAGGCGGTGTCGCCGGAGCTCTTTTCGATCGACGTCTCCAGCACGTGGCCGAGCCGGTCGAGCGTGAAGCGGACCTGAATTTCGGCGGCCTTCTGCTGGCGCTCCGACGGGTAGCGCTTGTGCTTGTCGAGATGCGCCACCAGTTCCTTCTGCCAGGTCACGCGCGCCAGCCGGGCCGGCGCATCGGCGCGCTGCACGGCGGTTTCTTCCGCCGCCACCAACTCGGCGGAAGCCTGGGTCTGAACCGCTGCGATCTTGGGATCGTCCTCTTTCGGCTTTTTCAACTCGTTGGGCGTCACCACCCGGTCAGCCTCCTGCTCTTCGGTCGGCTTGTCCTGCGGCAGTTCGCTTTCCTTGACCTCGGCCTTCTGTTCGGCGAGTTGCGGCGAGGCTAGCGAAGCGTTGCTGTCCGGGCCCTCCGGCAGGTCGGACGACTCGCCACGCTCGGTAGCCATGTCCAGCCCGACCTCGATCGCGATGCTGTTGCCCGGAACGTCATCCTCGTCGCCGTTCTGCAGATGCGCGATCGCCAGCGCCGCGCCGCCGGCGTGAAGCACGAGCGCGGTCACCGCGGCCAAAACCCAGAGCCGCTTCGGTGCCTTTTGCTCGTCGATCCCGTTCAAGGTTTCATCCCGTTCAAGGATTGGCCGGCGCTGGCGCAAGCGCCGCTTCCGGAACGCCTTCGAGCGCCACCAGCTTGATCTTGGAATAGCCGCCCGAACGCAGGATCTCGAGCACGCTCATCAGTTCGCCATAGGGCACCGCGCGGTCGGCGCGCAGGAAGATGTAGCGATCCTTGTTGCTGTCGGCCATCGCATCGAGCGAACGCACCAGATCGACCCGCTTGACCATGTTCTCCCCGATCGCCACCGCGAGATCCGGCTTGATGCTGACATAGGTCGGCTTGTCCGGCTTCTTCTGCGGGATCGCCGTCGATGTCGGCAGATCGATCGGCAGGTCCACGGTCGAGAGCGGCGCCGCGACCATGAAGATGATCAGCAGCACCAGAATGACGTCGATGAACGGCGTGACATTGATCTCGTGCAATTCCGCAAAATCGCTGTCGTCGTCAAAGTCGCTCTCTGCGATTCCGGCGCCCATCGCCTACTCCGCCGCCGCGCGGGAACCACCGACATGGGTACGATCGAGATCGCGCGACAGCAGCCGTGCCGACGCGCCCGAGGCGCGGCCGACCAGTTCCATGTAGCCTTTGGTGACGCGCGCGAAGTGATTGTAGATGATGACGGCGGGGATCGCCGCGACCAGGCCCATCGCGGTCGCCAGCAGCGCCTCGGCGATGCCGGGCGCCACCACGGCGAGGTTCGTGGTCTGCGATTTCGAAATGCCGATGAAGCTGTTCATGATGCCCCAGACGGTGCCGAACAGTCCGACGAACGGCGACGTCGCGCCGATGGTCGCCAGCAGTCCCATGCCAAGCCGAATCCGCCGCGCTTCGGCGCGCACGATTTCGGAGAAGCTGGAAGCGGCACGCTCCTTGATGCCGGCATCTGAGGAAATACCCGCCGACATCCGCGCCTCGCGCATCGCCGCCGCCAGCAGCGACGACAGCACGCTGCCCTTGGCGCCGAGCGCGAACTGCGCTTCGGCCAGCGATCTCGAATCGCACGATCTTGTTGAGCGCCGCGCGCAGCGTGCGCTGAACCACGGTCAGTTCGATGATCTTGGCGATGAAAGACCGTCCAGGTCACCAGCGAGGCAAAGGCAAGGCCGATCATGACCGCCTTGACCACCACATCCGCCGACATGAACATCGACCACGGCGAAAAGTCGCGAAGCTCGGTGGCGGCCGCCTTCAGGAGCGGCCTGCTTTCACGCTCGGGCGCCGGCGCGGCGGCGCGTATCCGAAGTCGGAGCCACAGCGGCAGCCGATGGCTGCCGGGGTCTGAACCGGCTGCGCGGCTTGAGCCGGCGCGGCGGATGGCTGCGACACGACGGGGCCGGCTGGACTACCGGCGCGGCGGGCGCCATTTTCTGCTGGGCCGACACCGGCGCCGCCAGCGACAGCATCGTCAGCACGGACAGCAATTTAAGAATGGTTCTAAACATCGCCGCTTCCCTAGGACTTCGATCGCGAGGACTGGTGGTAGGCTGGTCAATTAGACCATTTCAAGGTCACCGCGTTCCAACATCACGCCGCTATTTCAAAGGTCAGATTTGGCAGGTGCCCTATTTCGCAATGAAACCACCGAAATCCACGTTTGCCGTAGCACGCCCCGGGACCGGAAAAAAGGCAGTCGGACGACCAGCTCCTAAGGAGTTGAAGCGCCCGGCTGATGGCCTATTCCGTTCCTAGAACTTCGCGATTGCGGTCACGCGGAACGTACGCGGCTGGCCGGGCGAGAGGTTGTTGTTGCCGTCGGCCGTCGCCCAGTAGCCCTTGTTGAAGATGTTCTCGATGTTGAGCTGCACCTTCCACATCTCGTTGATCTTGGCATAGACCGCGGCATCGACACGGACGAAGCCCGGCAGCCGCACCGTGTCGTCCGACGAAGCGAACGAATCCGAGAAATAGATCACGCCGAGCGCCGCCGGCCCAGATCGGATTGATCTGGTACTTGTTCCACAGCGAGAACTGGTTGTAGGGCACGAGCTGCACGCGGTTGCCGGCGACGATCGTCGGCGAGGTGTCGCTGGTGATGCGCGCGTCGGTATAGGCATAGCCGATCGAGGACTGCCATTCCGGCGTCACGTAGCCGGTCAGGGCCGTTTCGAATCCGCGGATCTTGTGCGCGCCGCTCGGGAAGAAAAGTGCCGTCGCCGTTCGGGTTGGCAATCGGCACGTTGGTGCGAATGAGTTCGTAGACCGCGGCGGTGAACAGCAGCTTCGGATTGATGTTCCACTTCGCGCCGACTTCGGTGTTCTCGAACTTCTGCGGCTGCAGGATCAGGGTTCCGGGGCTCAATGCGCTGAACTGGTCGCCCGATGCCGGCAGGTAGGAAATGCTCCAGGCCGTGTAGAGCGACAAGTTGTCGATCGGCTTCACGATGACGGCAGCGCGCGGCGAGACCTTCTCGTCGACGCGGTTGCGTTCGATGCTTGGTGTTCTGGTCGAGCGCGGTCAAATCGAAGCTGTCGTATCGGGCGCCGATCAGGAATTGCAGCCAGCGCGTCACCTCGATCTGGTCCTGCACATAGCCCGACGCGACGTTGAGCCGATACTTGCTGTTGGCGTCGGCTCGCGACTGATGTGGATGAAGTTGACCGGGCCGAAATAGGTCGGGTTGAACGGATTGACGATGTCGTAGGTCTTGTTGCCGTTATCCGGAAAGAAGCCGGTATTGCGCAGCGACAGGCCGGTCTGCCGGCCGAACTCGGTGCCGAAGGCGATCGTGTGCCGGACCGGACCGGTCACGGTCTTGTAGGTGAAGTCGGTCTGGTTGAAGGCGTTCTCACGCGGCGTGTAGTTCTGGTAGGCGTTCGAGCGATGAGCTGCGTCTGATCCGGGTTACCGCGCCGCCACCGGCGAGGCCGGCGCTCCGGTGCCGCCCGGATAGACGTTCTGATACCCTCTGTTGTAGTCGGCGTAGATCGTGCCGTTCCGCACGGTCAGGCCGTTGCCGAAATCGTGGTCGATGATGGCCATGCCGGTCTGCACCTCGACCTTGGCGCTAGTTGTAGATCGGGCTGCCGAAGAACGTCGTGAGGTCGCCGTTCGGCGCGAACGGCGTCGTCGGATTGAAGCGCGTCGCGCCGCCCGACGAAGTCCCTTGCGACGGATTGCCGCGATCTGCCAGGCGGAAGTCGTGATAGAATTCGTAGCTCAGCTTGACCTTGGTGTCGTCGGTCGGCTTCAGCGTCACCGTCGGATTGATGCCGTAGCGCTCGAGATGGCCGAAGTCGCGGAAGGTGTCGCTGCCTTCGTAGAACGCGTTGAGGCGCACCGCGACGTTTTCGTTGACGGCCTGCCCGGCATCGAGCGAGACGCGCCGGTCGCCATAGGATCCGGTCTGCATCGTCGCTTCGTACACCCGCGTGCCGTCGGCTTCCTTCAGCGTGCGGTTCACCAGCCCGCCGCCGGCGCCGCGCCCGAATATCAGCGCGCTCGGCCCCTTCAGGATTTCCAGGCTCTGGGTGTTGTAGAGGTCGCGGAAATACTGCACGTCGTCGCGAAAGCCGTTGACGAAGAAATTGGCGCTGGAATCGACGCCGCGGATGACGAGTTCGTCGCGATTGCCTTCGCCCTGATGGATCGCGACGCCCGGCACGTAGCGCGTCACGTCGGTGAGGCTCTGGAAGCTCTGGTCCTGGATGAATTCCTTGGTCACGACGTTGACCGACTGCGGAATGTTGACCAGCGGCGTGTTGGTCTTGGTCGCGATCGACGTGCTGTTGGCGTAGACGCCGACGGTGCCGGTACGCGCGTCCTGCGAAACCGCCAAAGGCCTTCGGCGCGGCCTGCGGTTCGGGGGCCGTGCAGCCTGCGATCGGCGTTGCGCACCGCGGCTGGCGCGCTGCGCCGTGGGAGCGCCGGTGGCGCGCCGCTTCGGCCTGCGTTGGCGACAGAACTTCGATCGCCGGGAGCTGCTTTCGATTGTCGGAGGACTGCGCGCGAACGTGCAGCAATGTCGCCGAGCACGCCCAGCGCCGTGCAACTGACGGAAAGCAACGCCGCCCTGGCGACCAGGTTGATGCGATTTTGTTGTGAGATTGTTGTCGACGATTGCGCGCCACTGGCTAATTATTATTCCTGCGGGTGACTGCGCGATTCCAGATTTCGACGCGCGACGAAACCGTCCGCGAGCAAAGTTTGCTATCGAGCGAGGAAATTTCGGGTCAATGCGATTACGGCAACACCGCGCTTCAATCGAACCAGTTGAAAGCAATTCTAATTTTCAGTTTGAAAACGTTCTAATCTGTAAGCGTTCTAAACGTAGTCACGCTTTATAAGCGTTCTAAAGAGATGCGAAAAACACTATAAAATAAGGTATTATTTGCTTCCCGCGTTTTCGATTCACCGATCAGTCTTCGCTCGGCGGCTTCATCAGCGAAAACAATTCATCGACCGTCGATTGCGCGATCTGTGGAACGCGCTCGGTGTTCTCCATGCCTGCTATGTTGCCGCCCTTCACGACAACTTTGATCTCGTCGCGGAAGTCGGTGAGGAAGCGCAACGGATCGGGCGAGTTGTTGGCGACGCCGCAATCAATATCGTCACCAGGATCTGGCACGCCATCATGCGTCCGTTCAGCTCATCCATCATGCACTCCCAAAAACCCGCGACGTGATGCGCGCGATGTGAACGACATCCATCGCCGTTTCAACCCGGTTCGAGCGGGCACGGGCGCGAGCGCGCGCCCATCCTTCGCGACAGCCGCTTACTTGGCGACGATATGATCGGAGGTTTCGCCGAGACTCTTGATGCGTTCCTTGACCTCGACCAACGCATCGAGGCTGGTCTGGATCGCCTCGCGGGGAATGTCGCGCAAGACATCCGAGGCAATCGCGTCGCGCAGGCTGTCAAGGTCATCGACCAGCAGGCGGCCGGCAGCCGTCAGGAATAATCGGTTGGCGCGGCGGTCCTTCGGATCAGGCCGGCGTTCCAGCAGTCCGTGTTCGACCAGACGATCGAGCAGCCGCACCAGCGAGATCGGCTGCAGTTCGAGAACTTCGGCAAGATCGACCTGCGACAAGCCTTCTTGCTGGCGAAGCCGAAACAGCACGATCCATTGCGCCCGCGTCGTGCCTCGCGATTTGGCGCGGTTATCGATGTAGTTGCGCAGCAGGCGCGAACTCTCGACAAGTTGTGCAATCAGCTGGCGTTTGAGATCGAGCGACATATCAGGTCAAGATGGGTCCGCGGGACTGGATCCCAAACCTTTCCAATTGTTTAGGAATCCTCAAGCTATAGTGTGTTTACACATTAAGTGCACGCATATTATATCCGGGACCTATGGGAACTGTTTTGAGCACCCATTCGTTATTTCCGGAACTTATGAGCCTTCATGTCCAAGTCGCGAACGATAAGCTGGGTTTTACTGGCCGCGGCGGTCGCCGGGCTGGGCTATTTCGGTTGGCAAAAGCTCCACGGCGAACAGCAAACGGCGCAGGCCGATGCGCAAAAGCGCGCCCCTGCCCGCGCAGCCGTCCCCGTCAAGATCGCCCCGGTCGAGAAGGCGGATTTCCCGGTCTATCTGACCGGTCTCGGCACCGTGCAAGGCTTCAACACCGTGGTGGTCCGCACCCGCGTTGACGGCCAGATCAACAAAATCGCCTTCCAGGAAGGCCAGTTCGTCAAGCAGGGCGATACGCTGGTCGAGATCGATCCGCGGCCGTTCCAGGCAGCGCTCGATCAGGCCACCGCCAAGAAGGCGCAGGACGAAGCCAATCTCGCCAACGCCAATCTCGATTTGCAGCGCTATACCAAACTGGGTGAGTTCGCGACCCGGCAGCAGACCGATACCCAGCGCTCGACCGTAGCCCAGCTCACGGCGCAGATTCAGGCCGATACGGCGGCGATCGAGAACGCGCAAACCCAGCTCGACTACGCCACCGTCAAGGCGCCGATTTCAGGTGTCGTCGGCCTGCGCCAGGTCGACGTCGGCAATATCGTCAACGCAGCGACCCAGACCGGCATCGTGACCGTGGTCCAGATCGAGCCGATCGCGGTGATCTTCACCGCGCCGGAAGACCAATTGCCCGACATCAAGGCGGCGCTGGCCGTCGCCCCGCCGAAGACGATCGCGCTCTCCACCGACGGCAAGCGCGTGCTGTCGACGGGAACACTGGCGCTGGTCAACAACCAGGTCGACACCACGAGCGGGACTATTCGGCTCAAGGCGGTGTTTGACAACAAGGACCATGCGTTGTGGCCGGGCCAGTCGGTTTCGACCAGGCTGCTGGTCAGGACGCTGAAGGATGCCACCGTGATTCCCGACGATGCGGTTCAGCACGGCACCGACGGCCTCTATGCTTTCGCCGTCAATCAGGAGAACAAGGCCGAGCTTCGCAAGTTGAAGATCGGCCAGTCGATCGACGGACGTACGGTGGTCGAACAGGGATTGTCGCCCGGCGAGCAGGTGATCACGGCGGGTCAGTTCAAGGTGCAGCCGGGCACGCTGGTTTCGACGGCGGTCGCAAGTTCGGATCCGGCGCAAGCCAAGGTCAGCCAGGAATGAGCGAGGGAATCTCCGCGCCTTTCATTCGCTATCCGATCGGCACCTCGCTGATGATGGCGGGGATTCTGTTCGTCGGCCTCGTCGCCTATCCGCTGCTGCCCGTGGCGCCGCTGCCGCAGGTCGACTTCCCGACCATCCAGGTGGCGGCCTCTCTGCCCGGCGGCAGCCCCGAGACCATGGCCTCGTCGGTGGCGCAGCCGCTGGAACGCCAGCTCGCGCAGATCCCCGGCGTCGCGCAGATGACCTCGACCAGTTATCTCGGCACCGCCGCGGTCACGATCCAGTTCGACCTCAACCGCTCGATCGACGCCGCCGCCAACGACGTCCAGGCCGCGATCAACGCTGCCGGCGGGCAATTGCCGAAAAACCTGCCCTCGCCGCCGACCTATCGCAAGGTCAACCCGGCCGACTCGCCGATCCTGCTGCTGTCGGCGACCTCTGACACCCTGCCGCTGACCACCGTCAGCGACGCCGTCGATGCCCAGCTCGCCCAGCAGATCAGCCAGATATCCGGCGTCGCCCAGGTCATCATCGGCGGCCAGCAGAAACCCGCGATCCGCGTCCAGATCGATCCCGCCAAGCTGGTTGCCAAGGGCCTGTCGCTGGAAGATGTGCGCGCCGCGATTGCGATCACGACCGTCGACAGTCCGAAGGGCAATATCGACGGCGACACCCGCGCCTATACGATCTACGCCAACGATCAGTTGTTGGATTCCAAGGACTGGAACGACGTCATCATCGCCTATCGCAACGGCGGGCCGCTGCGCATCAAAGATATCGGCCAGGCCGTGACCGGTCCTGAAGACGCCAAGCAGGCGGCCTGGGCCAACGGCAAGCGCGGCGTGTTCCTGGTGGTGTTCAAGCAGCCCGGCGCCAACGTCATCGAGACCGTCGACAAGATCAAGGCAACGCTGCCGCGGCTGGTGGCCGCGATCCCGCCGGCGATCAAGATCGAGGTGATCAGCGACCGCACCCAGACCATCCGCGCCGCGGTCGAGGACGTGCAATTCACCCTGCTCCTCACCATTGCGCTGGTGGTGATGGTGATCTTCGTGTTCCTGCGCAGTTTCTGGGCCACCGTGATCCCGACCGTCACGGTGCCGCTGGCGCTGCTCGGCGCCTGCGCGCTGATGTGGGTGTTCGGCTATACGCTCGACAATCTGTCGCTGATGGCGCTGACCATTGCGGTGGGTTTTGTGGTCGACGACGCCATCGTGATGCTGGAGAACATCACCCGCTATATCGAGGAAGGCGAGAAGCCAATGGCCGCCGCCTTCAAGGGCGCCAAGGAAATCGGCTTCACCATCGTATCGATAAGCATTTCGCTGGTCGCGGTGCTGATTCCGCTGCTGCTGATGGGCGGCATCATCGGGCGATTGTTCCGCGAATTCGCCGTCACGCTGGCAATGACGATTTTCGTATCGATGATCGTGGCGCTGACGCTGACGCCGATGATGGCCTCGCGTTTCCTGCGCGCGCACGGCGAGACCAAACACGGCCGGTTCTACCAGTGGAGCGAAAACGCGTTCGACGCGATGCTGCACGGCTATGAACGCGGCCTCGACCTGGCGCTGCGCTGGAAGTTCGCCACGCTGATGATCTTCTTCGCCACGCTTGGCCTGTCGGTCTACCTGTTCGTCATCATTCCCAAGGGCTTCTTCCCGCAGCAGGACAACGGTCTGATCACCGCCACCTCGGAAGCCAACCAGGACATCTCCTTTGCCGACATGAAAAGGCATCAAGAGGCGCTCGGCGACATCGTGCGGGCCGATCCCGACGTGGGGTCGGTCGCGATGAATATCGGTGGTAGCGGACGGGCCGGCAATAACGGCAGCATGTATATCACGCTGAAGCCGCGCAGCGAGCGCACCGCGAGTGCGCAGCAAATCATCGCCCGGCTGCGTCCCAAGCTGGACAAGGTCGAAGGCGCCCGCCTCTATATGCAGGCCGCGCAGGACGTGAGGCTCGGCGGGCGCGCGACGCGCACGCAGTTCGAGTTCACCCTACAGGATGCGGATCTCAGCGAACTGAATACATGGGCCCCGAAAATTCTGGCCAAGATGCAGACGCTGCCGGAGCTTCGCGACGTCGCCACCGACCAGCAGACCAAGGGCACCACGCTGGAGCTGAAGATCAACCGCGACACCGCTTCACGCTACGGCATCCAGCCGCAACTGATCGACGATACGCTGTACGACGCGTTCGGCCAACGTCAGGTGACGCAGTACTTCACGCAGCTCAACAGCTATCACGTCATCCTCGAGGTGCTGCCGGAGTTGCAGGGTGATCTCAACACGCTGAGCAAGATCTATGTGAAGTCGCCGACCACCGGCGACCAGGTGCCGCTGTCGACGTTCGCAACATGGACCAGTGTTCCGGTGCGTCCGCTGTCGATCAGCCACCAAGGCCAGTTCCCGGCGATCACCATCAGCTTCAACCTCGCGCAGGGCGTCGCTCTCGGCCAGGCGACCCAAGCGGTGCAGAAGGCGATGGTCGAGTTGGGCGCGCCGACGACGCTCAATTCGAGCTTCCAGGGCACCGCGCAGGCGTTCCAGCAATCGCTCGGCACCGTGCCGCTGCTGATCCTCGCGGCGCTTGTCGTCGTCTATCTGATCCTCGGCATTCTCTACGAAAGCTACATCCACCCGATCACGATCCTCTCGACGCTGCCGTCGGCCGGCGTCGGCGCGCTGGCGATCCTGATGCTGTTCGGGTTCGACTTCAGCCTGATCGCGCTGATCGGCATCGTTCTGTTGATCGGCATCGTCAAGAAGAACGGCATCATGATGGTCGACTTCGCGATCTCGGCCGAGCGCGACGAGCATCTCGAACCCGAAGCGGCGATCCGCAAGGCGGCGCTATTGCGCTTCCGCCCGATCATGATGACGACGATGGCGGCGATGCTCGGCGGCGTGCCGCTGATGCTCGGCACCGGCACCGGATCGGAAATCCGCCAGCCGCTGGGTTACGCCATGGTCGGCGGCCTGATCGTCAGCCAGGCGCTGACGCTGTTCACGACGCCGGTGGTGTATCTCTATCTCGACCGGCTTTCGAACGCGTTTGCGGGCTGGGGACGCTCGACCCCACCGGGCGACGAAGCGCATCACGACGCGCAAGGCCCGGTCAAGCAGGCGGCCGAGTAAGCGGCCGAGTAAGCGGCCTATCCCGCTTTGAGGCCACCGCTTGCTAGTCGCCGAACCAGGCTCCAAGTGCACCGAGGAGACCTTTCGAGCCTCCGTCTCCAACCCACGCCACGTGCCCATCCGGCCGGATCAGTACGGCGACGGGGTTCGCCACTGCGCCAACAATGGGAAGCTCGCACAGGCCTTCAAACTTCGCGTCGACCAACTTGACGCGATCAGTCCATCCGTCGATGGCGAGCGAGCCTGGTTTCCCGAAGTTGAGCAGAACCGGCCGAGCCTCATGCAGAAGTGTGAAGACACGCCTCGATTTCCTGGCCGTGACAATTTCCAGATCGGGCATGCGGCGGCCGAGCAGCGGGTGCCCCTCGCCAACCTCATAGCGGATGTCGAGGCCGGACATCATCGCGGCGAAGCGCTTACGCGGCTCCTCCATCGCAAGCAGTTCGGCGACGAATTCGCCCAGGATCGCCGTGCGCTCGCCCGGATACCGCAGGACGCCTTGCGCAATCGTGTTGCGAAGAACGCGTGCTGCGATCGGATGACGCTCGGACTGATAGGTGTCGAGCAGCGATGGGGATGATATCCGCTTCACGACCTGCGCCAGCTTCCATCCGAGATTGACCGCGTCCTGGATACCGAGATTGAGCCCCTGCCCTCCCATCGGCGAGTGGACGTGCGCGGCGTCTCCCGCCAGCAGGACACGTCCCTTGCGATAGCTGGCCGCCTGTCGCGCTGCGTCGCTGAAGCGGGATATCGAGATTGGCGCATGCACACCGAAATCGGTCCCGTAGATCGCCTTCAGCGCATGGGCAAGTTCGTGCAACGACGGCGCCTCCGTGGCAGCCGGATCCCGCCCGGCTATGACCACGCCCACCGTCTCGCCGTCCTCTCGCAAACCCATCGCATGACGGCCGGATGAATTCTGACGGAAACCGAGCTCCGGCTTCTCTGTCATTTTTACCTCGGCGATCAACCAACTCGTCGAAGCCTCCCAACCCGGAAAATCGATACCGGCCGATTTGCGGACCGTGCTGCGGCCACCATCGCAGCCCACCAGCCATCCGGCGCGCATGTTCGGGCCGTCGGCCGTCGAGATCGCGACGCCATTTTCGTCGTGAACGACATCAAGCACTTCCACGCCGCGATAGACCGGCACGTTCAGCTCTTCGATCCAATCGGCGAGAATCCGTTCGATGCGTTCCTGGCGTAGCGCGAGCAGGTAGTTGTGCCGGGTCGGAAAGTCACCGATGTCCAGCGGAATGTAAAAGCCGACCTTGGGGTGGGCCTGCCCCACCGCGAGGAACCGGTCGACGATCCCGCGTTGATCCAGCACTTCGAGCGAACGCGCATGCAATCCGCCCGCGCGCGAACCGGAAAGGTCTCTGGTCGGTCGCCGCTCGACGATAGCGGCATCCACACCCGCGAGCGCCAATTCCCCCGCCAGCATCAGACCGGTCGGACCGCCTCCAACGATGATAACCTCATGTTCTCGCGCCTGCATCTGCCACCTCGCAGCATCACAAAGGCCGTCTTGTACGGCGCAAGCGTGGCCTTGATGCAAGGGGCTTGCGCACCATATCTATGTGGTGACGGCAGTGTTCTGCTGGGCGAGTGACTTGACTTTAACCGGCTGAAGGCACATCCGAAGGGTGCAAATTTCGGAGCCGGTTCAGTGAAAATTTTGTTCAAGTTCGCCATCGCAGTTGCCGTGACCTTTGCCATACCCGGCCTCGGCTACACCCAGGCTCCCAAGGCCAAGAGCGCACCTGCTGCCCCTGTCGCCCAAGCCACGCCGGCGCCGGCAGCGCCTCCGGCTGAGGCGGCACCTCCCCCGCCCGGCTGGGTCGCGCGATGCACCAGCCTCAGCCGCAGCGCCCCGCTCGAATGTGCGATCGAGCAAACCGCGGTTCTGACCAAGACCGGACAACTGATCGTGCTGATCAACATTCGCGTTCCCAGCGACACCCATGCACCCGTCGCCGTCATTCAATTGCCGCTCGGGCTCAACCTGCCGGCCGGCGCCAAGCTCCAGGTCGATGACGGCAAGACGACAGACCTGCAGATCCAGACCTGCGAAGCGCGTGGCTGCTATGTCAACGCGCCGATCTCGCCGGAACTGCTGGCCGCGATGAAGTCAGGCAAGCAGTTGAAGGTGTCGTTCCAGAACCTGGCCAATGAAGTTATCGCCATCCCGATGCCGCTCGCGGATTTTCCGGCGGCGTATGAGAAGATTAAGTAGCGAACTCCGCCGTTACTCCCGTCATTGCGAGGAACGAAGCGACGAAGCAATCCATACTTTCTTCGCGGATGGATGGATTGCTTCGCTTCGCTCGCAATGACGGGGAGAGACCTACTGCCGCGCCATCTCGGCAGCACCGATGCCGTCGCCGTCGAGCTTCTGGTCCTCGTGCATGTCGACCGTCACCTTCAGCAGCTGCCCCGTGAATTCGAACGGCGCAGTGTAGTGCGAGACCGGGCTGGAGCGGTCGCGGCCGATGTCGAGGCCGGACCACGAGATGAAATTGTTGAAGCCGAGCTGGGTCTCGATCGCGCCTGCGGGCTCGCCGTCGATCAATAGCGTGTAGGCGGTCACGCCGGTCCGTGCCCCCTTCGCCGGCGGCTCCTTGCGCACGAGGCGCTCGACATGCACGCCGAGCCGATGCGCGCCTCGCGGCACCTTACGATCGGAGGTCACGATCTCGTGGCCGCCGCCGATATTGAGGTCGTGCACCAGCATGCCGTCCTTGATGTAGAGGCTGTAGCCGGACGTCATGTCGCCATGGGCGATCAGCACGCCCTCGGCACCGGCGTGATCGATCTCGACATGGGCTTCGATGGTGTAGCTGCGGCTGCGGACGTCGGGCGCGACGTCGGTCGGCACGTGGCCCATCCCGGCGTGGAAGGTGAACTTGTTGCGTGCGCCCTGGAACCGGGCTGCATTCTCCGCGAACCGCGCGGCGAAACGATCGTCGAGCGGCAGCACGTTGTGTTTCTCGGCCTCGCTCCACCACAGCTTGATCATCTCGGCCAGCCGCTCTGGGTGTTTCTCCGCGAGATCGTTGGTTTCGGAAAAATCCTTGTCGAGATGAAACAGCTCCCATTTGTCGTTCTCGAACGGCGTGCCTGACGGGTGGAAAGAGACCGCCTTCCAGCCGTTCTGCCAGATACCGCGATGGCCGAACATTTCGAAATACTGTGAGGAGGATTTTGACGGCGCCGCCGGATCGGCAATGGAACGCGCAAAGCTTTCGCCTTCCATCGGCATCTGGGCAACGCCCGCGATCGCTGCCGGCGGTTCGACGCCGATCAGGTCGAGCAGCGTCGGCGTCAGGTCGCTGGCATGCACGAACTGGTGCCGCAGTTCGCCCTTGGCAGCAATCTTGTTCGGCCAGTTCATGATGAAGGGATCGCGGATGCCGCCGCCATGGGTATTTTGTTTATAGCGGCGCAGCGGCGTATTCGAGGCCATCGCCCAGCCGTGCGGAAAATTGCTGTGCGAGTCCGGCCCGCCGATATCGTCGATCCGACGGATTTTTTCGGCGATCGGTTCGGGACGGAAATTATACGGCCCCATCGCGTTGACGAAGCCGAGCGGCCCGCCCTCCTGGCTGGCGCCATTGTCCGACAGCACCAGGATCAGGGTGTTGTCGCGAATGCCGGCCTTGTCGAGAAACGCGATCAGCCGGGCCAGATGCTGGTCGGCATGATCGAGCATGCCGGCGAACGCCGCCTGCAGCCGCGTGAACAGACGCCTCTCGTCCTTGTTGTAGCTGTCCCAGGCCCTGACGCCGTCATTGCGCTCCGGCATTTTGGTTTCTTGCGGCACGATCCCCATCGCCTTCTGGCGCGCCATGCGTTGTTCGCGCTCGACATCCCAGCCGTGCGAGAACTTCGCGTCATAGCTCTTGATGAGGTCGGCAGGCGCCTGATGCGGCGCATGACAGGCCGCCGGGGCGAGCCAGGTCAGCCAGGGAATATCCGGCCGGTCGGCAGTGTGATCGGCGATGAAGCGGATCGCCTGATCGACCAGATCCGATGTCAGATGGTAGCCATCTGCAAACGTTCCGGGCGGATCGATATGGGTGTTGTCAGAGACAAGCTCCGGCGCGAACTGGTCGGTCTCGGCATCGAGAAAGCCGTAGAAGCGGTCAAAACCGCGGCCGAGCGGCCAACCGTCGAACGGCCCGGTCGCGCCGCTCTCGGTCAGCGGCGTGACATGCCATTTGCCGACCATGTAGTTGCGATAGCCATGCGGCCGAAGCATCTCCGCCAGCGTCCCCGCCTCGCGCGCGATCTTGCCGCGATAGCCGGGGTAACCAGAGTCGAAATTGGCAAGGCAGCCGACGCCGACCGAATGATGGTTGCGCCCGGTCAACAGCGCCGCGCGCGTGGTCGAGCACATCGCGGTGGTGTGGAAGCCGGAATAGCGCAAGCCTCCGGCAGCGAGCCTGTCGATGGTCGGCGTCCTGATCGTCGAACCGTAGCAGCCGAAATCGGAGAAGCCGACATCGTCGAACAGCACGACCAGAATATTCGGCGCGCCCTGCGGCGGCGTTGCCGTATCCGGCCACCACGGTTTTGAGCCGGCCACCGTCTTGTCGATGACGCCGCCGAACGGTTTTGCGCTGCCTGCCATGCTTTCCTCCCGTTGCATCCGCGACCGCGGTTGATCCGCCGGTTTCGCTTGAGGCCCATGGCCATGCCCGGTCGGAACATTTTCCGAAGGCATTGCCACAAATGATAATCCGAATTATCATTATGAATATTTGTACGGAGATGCAACATCCCGATGCCGTCCCGATTGACCGAGCTGGACCTCCCCGGCGTGACCCCGTCGCGGCAGAAGCGCAGCCGCGAAACCACGACCGCCCTGCTGCAGGCCGGTGCGGAGCTGTTAAAGACCCACAGCCTTGCGGAATTATCGATCGAGGCGCTGTGCCGAAAGGTCGACGCCACCGTCGGCGCCTTTTACAGCCGGTTCGAGAGCAAGGACGCCTATTTCAACGCGCTGATGGCGCTCGCCGCGCGCGACGGCGAACGGCGGGTGGCAGCCATGGCGGATGCGCAGGGAGATGCCGACCTTGCGGCCCGCTGTCACCGGCTGGTGGGCGGCGTCATCGGCTGGATGCGCGCCCATGAGGGGGTGCTGCACGCGGCCCTGCAGCATGACGACAACCGGCCGGACAGCTGGAGCCCGTTCAAGACGCTGGCCCGCGCCAACACCGAACGCGCCATCCCTCTGCTGCTGCCGGCCATGGGCAAAGGCCGCCGCGCAGCCAAGAGCCGCGCCATCGCCTTCGGTTTCCAGGTCGTGCTGGGAACGCTGGTGAATGCGATCCTCAACGATCCCGGCCCGCTGTCGCTGCACGACAAGGAGTTGAAGGAGCGGTTGGGCGATTGCCTGTTGCTGCTGCTGGAAGCCGAGATGAAGGCGAAAGAGCGTTAGTTTTTGGCGCGGATAAACCCGGACAGTTTTGCCTTCTGGACCTCGCACCAAGTTGTCATGCCGAGGCGTTGCTGCTCGACTTCCGTCGCCTTTGTCGCAACGGCAACCTCGGACATCAGATCCGGCGTCTGGAGTTCACCCATCTTCCCGCCGGTGTGCATGTAGGCGATCGCCTTGCGCACCTGCTCGGTGGTCTCGTCCGGCAACTGCATCTCCTTGGCCTTCTGCACCAGATCCTGGTAGACGACATCGGTGCCGGGACACTCCACCTTGGAGGCGAACGCCTGCAAGACCATGGTCACATAGGCGGCGCGGGACTCGGCATGCGCCGGTGCCACAAGGGCCATCAACCCGATCACGAAAAGACCATAGCGCATCGCTTCCTCCCTGATTGTTGTGAGAAAAGTTAACCCTGAGGGGATGACCGCGCAACCTTTGAAAGTTTGCAGGACGGGTGGAGCGAAGCGATACCCATCACATCTTGCGGCGAAATTGACGGGAATCGCTGCGCTCCACCTATCCTACCCAGGATCACGCTCCCAAATACGCCTTCTGCACCTGCGGATCTTGGGCCAGTGCCGCCGCGGTGCCTGACAGAACGCTTTTGCCGACTTGCAGCACCGTCGCGAAATCAGAGACTTCCAGCGCCAGTTCGATCGACTGTTCGGCGAGCAGGATCGTCAGCCCTTCCCGGTGCAGCCGCTGAAACGTGTCGTACATCGATTCCACGACCGTCGGTGCGAGACCGAGCGACGGCTCGTCGAGCATCAGGAGCTTTGGGTCGCTCATCAGCGCGCGGCCCACCGCCAGCATCTGGCGTTCGCCGCCGGACATGGTGCCGGCGCGCTGGTTGCGACGCTCCTTCAGTTTCGGAAAGACTTCATAGACCCGTTCCAGCAGCGCGGGAGCCCGGCTCTTGTCGCGCAGCGGCGTGGCGCCGAGCAGCAGATTGTTCTCGACACTCTGCTGCACGAACAGCCGCCAGCCCTCCGGCGACAGCGCCAGCCCCTTGCGCACGATCGAAAACGCCTGCTGGCCGCCGATCTCCTCGCCGCCAAAGCGGATCGACCCCCTATGCACCGGGATCAGCCCGGCAATGGCGTTGAGCACCGTGGTCTTGCCGCCGCCGTTGGAGCCGAGCAGCGCCACCACGCTGCCCTCGGGCACGTCGAACGACACGTCGGAAACGCCGATCAGGTCGCCGTAGCGGACTTCGAGATGCGCGATCGACAGCAACGGCCCGGTCATGTCAGGGGTCCGCCCATCAACTCGACCGGCGTATGGCCGGCGGCCGCCTTGGCGGCGCGGGTGCCGAGATAGGCCGCGATCACGGCCGGATTGGCGGTGACCTCGCGCGGACTGCCGCGCGCGATCTCCTTGCCCTGGTGGAACACCACGACGCGGCTTGCCAGCGACATGATGACTTCCATGATGTGCTCGACGATGACGAGCGTGATGCCGGAGCGATGAATGTCGCGCACCAGGTCGATCGCGAGCCGCACCTCGCTCTGGGTCAGGCCAGCCATGGCTTCGTCGAGCAACAGCACCTTTGGTTCGGTCGCGAGCGCGCGCGCGATCTCCAGCCGCTTGCGGCCGGGAGTGCCGAGCGAGCGCGCCGGCGCATCCGCCAGCCGGCTCATGCCGACGCGCTCCAGCACGGCGCGGGCTTTCGTCTCGGCCTCGGCGCGATGCGGTGTGCGCAGGAACGCGCCGATCATGACGTTCTCCAGCACAGTCATGCCTTCAAAGGTCTGCGGCACCTGGAAAGTGCGGGCGAGCCCAAGCTGCGCCCTCGCCTCCGGCGTCATGGTGGTGATGTCGTGACCTTCGAACAGCACACTTGCCTGACGTCGAAACCAGATCGCCGGTCAGGCAATTGAAGAAGGTCGACTTGCCGGCGCCGTTGGGGCCGATGAGGCCGAGAATGTCGCCCTGCTCCAGCGTCACGCTGGCGGCATCCACCGCCCTGAAGCTGCCGAAGGCCTTTGTGATATCGCGGGCTTCAAGGAGCATTGGTGGCTCCCTGTGTAATCGGCGCCTCGGCTGGCTTGCGCTTCGCCCAGAGCCGGTTGATCAGCGCCAGAATGCCGCCGGGTTGGAACCGGGCGATGATCACGATGATGGCGCCGTAGACGACGAAGGTGAGGCCCGCGCCCTTGCCGCCCAAGAGGTTGTTGGAGATTTCCTCCAGCGGCACCAGGATCGCCGCACCGACCAATGGACCGAACAGCAGGCCGGCGCCGCCGAGCGCCGCCATGATCAGCATTTTCACCGAAATCAGAATGCCGAGACCGGACTCGGGATCGACGAAGCCGAACATCATCGAATAGAGCGCGCCGGCGACGCTGGTGAGCCCCGCGCTCAGCATGTACGCATAAAGCTTGGTCCGGCTCGCGGGCGCGCCGAGCGAACGCGCCGCGCGCTCGGAATCCTTGATCGCGCGCAGGTAAAATCCCATCCGGCTGTTGGTCATCCACCAGGTGATGCCCAGCGTGATCACGAGCACGCTCAGGAACAGGTAGTAATATGGCAATGCCGAGATGAAGGAGAGATCGAACACCGTGCGCGGCACGGTCGGACCGCTGAGGCCGACGGCGGCACCGAGATAATCGGTGTTGGTCACGATCAGCCGCGCGAGTTCGGCGACCGCGATCGTCGCCATGCTGAAATAATGTCCTGACAGCCGCAGCGTCGGCACCCCGATCACGGCCGCGATCGCGACGCTGGATATGATGCCTGCGGGAACGCCGACCATCGGCGGCAGCGCGAAATGGGAATAGGCCGCCATCGAGGCATAGGCGCCACAGCCAAAGAACACGACATGCCCGACCGACACCTGGCCGGCATAGCCGCCGATGATGTTCCAGGCCGAAGCTGCGATCGCATAGAGCAGGATCAGCGCGCCCAGCCGCTGCTGAAACGGCGTCGTGAACACCAGCGGATAAAGGATGACCAGCGCAAGCGCGACCGTGGGCCAGAGAAAGCGCCGCATCACATCTTGCCCATCAGGCCTTGCGGCCGGAACCAGAGGAAGCACAGGAACAGCGAATAGACCACGATGTCCTTGTAAACCGCGCCGATCCAGTAGGCCGAGACTGATTCGATGACGCCGATCAGAAGTCCCGCGACCAGTGCGCCGGGCACGCTGCCGAAACCGCCGAGCGACACCGTGACAAAGGCGACGATGCCGAGCGTCTCACCGACGGTCGGCGCGATATAGAAGAAGGTTGCGATCAGCGCGCCGGCAAGGCCGGTGGCGCCGGCCGCGATCGCCCAGGCGATCGCCTGCATGCTGTCGGGGCGGATACCCATCAACTGCGCCGCGGTGGCATCCTCGGCGACGGCCAGCATCTTCGAGCCCAGCGACGTCCGCGTCAGCAACAGATGCAGTCCGAGCGTCACCAGCAACGCGACGACGCCGGCCAAAAGCCGCGAGGCCTGCAATTTGATGCCGAGCACGTCATAGGTGCCGCCCACCAGATCCGCCGGCAGCGTCTGGAAGTTGGCGCCGAACCCCCAGAACACGGAATAGCGCAGCAGCAGCGCGAGCCCGAAGGTGCCGAGAATCTGGGCCAGCATCGGCCCTTTCATCACGCTTCGGATCAGCCCGAAATAGACGATGACGCCAACCGTCGCCAGCACCAGCGCCGCGACAGGCGCGCCGACGAAGGGACCCAACGCCGAGCAGCGTCCAGACCACGAAGGCTGCGTACATGCCGAGCATGACGAAATCGCCGTGGGCGAAATTGACGATGTTCATCATGCCCCAGATCAGCGTGAGGCCGGACGAAAACAAGGCATAGACCGCGCCGAGCAACAGGCCGCCGACGATCACCTGAACGAGGATAGAGGACATGTCAGCAGCTTGAGCTCGATCGCGACCGGGGGAAATGAAACTGAGCGAAATAAGAAAGGGCGGGACTGACGCCCCGCCCTCTCAAACTGCTACCAACCCTTGTAGGGAAATACCGGGGCCGTCTTCGCGAGTTGCTTCGGCCACACCGGCACGTAGTTCTCACCGTCCTGCAACTGGATCACCAGTCCGGCGGCGAGGATGTTCTGGCCCTTGTCGTCGAACTTCACGCCCTTGTAGCCCATGATCAGCTGATCGGGCTTGAGGTCGGTGGCCTTCAACGCCGCCTGGATCTTGGCAGGATCCGTGGAGCCGGCGCGATCGATCGCGTCGCAGAGCACGAAGAAGCCCTGCATCTGGCGCGCCGCGGTATCGTCGAGATCGTCACCGCCGCTCTTCTTCTTGTACATCTCGTTGATCAGGAAGGTCGGCGATCCCGCAGGTCCGATGGCAAAGGACGAGCGATTGAAGAGTCCCTGGATCAGCTTTCCGACGGTCTTCAGGGTCGAGGGATCGGAGAAACCCGAATTGTCGGCAATGATCATTGGCGGCTTGTAGTCGAGCGCCTGCATGGTCTTGGCGTAGAGGATCGCGTCCGACGTGTAGCTGACCATGATCACGACGTCGGGCTTCTTGTCCTTGAGCTGCAGCACCTGGCTCTGCACATCAGTCGTGTTGGCTGAATAGGGGATATCGAGGCCGACGTTCAGGCCGTTCTCCTTGAACACGGAAGCGATGACGCTCGCGACCGAAGTGCCGTACTCGGTATTTTCATGCACCAGCGCGACGCTGTCGACCTTCTGTCCGCCGGCCTTCATGTCCTTGAGGAAGTCGAGATAGATTTTCGCAAAGTCGGACGCCACCGGCGTAGTCCGGAAAAACCATTTGAAACCGCGCTCGGTGAGATTGGCCGCAACCAACTCGCCGTTGACAAAGGGAATGCCGTATTTTTCGGAAATCGCGCTCGTGGTCAGCGTAATGCCGGATTGATAAGCCCCGCTCAGCGCCACCACCTTCTCCTCGGTGATCAGACGCAGCGCCTGGTTCTGTCCGACCGCAGGGCTGCCCTGGTTGTCGGCAAACACCATTTCGACCTTGGCGCCGCCGAGACCGGCGAGACCGGCATTCTTCGCCAGCGGCAGATTGCCGAGTTCCGGATGCGCGTTGTTGATGATGTCGATCGCGGTTTCGATCGCCGCCTTGCCGTGCACGCCGGCGCTGGCCGCGTTGCCGCTCAGAGGATAAATGCCGCCGATCTTGACGGTCTGCTGGGCCGATGCGCCACCCGCCAGCGCAACCGACATGGTGGCGGCAGAAAGCAGCCCTACGATATGCTTGAACTTCATTTTTGAAATCTCCTGGAGGTCCCGCCCGATGCCTGGCTCTTGAGAGCTCTGGATAAGCCCGGGCATGGCAACCCGCTGCTTTCCTTGTTCTTTAGTCCGGTCAGCATTGCACGCTTGGTAGGCATCGGCAAGTTGCGGCGCCCATCGCCCTTCGTCTCATAAGGCAATCGATCGGACGCTGCGCGCGCCTTCCCGGCGGGCCGTCAGGCCTTGACGGCGACAAAGACGGTGTTGGTCGCGGTGTGCTCCCCCGCCGCATTGTCGAACGTCACGACATGCGTCGCCGAGGTTGCAAAGACGTCAGATAATACACGTTCGAATTGGTCGTCCGGCGGATCGTTCGACCACAGCGCAAAGACGCCGCCGGGCGTGAGGTGTTGGGCCAACCGCTCAAGCCCCTCCTTCTCGTACAAAGCGGCGTGGCGCGGATGCAGCAGCTTTCGCGGCGAGTGGTCGATGTCGACGAGCACAGCATCGAAACGGCGGCCCGACGTCTGCCTGTCGTAACCTTCGGCGGAAAGCGTCATCGCGAAGAAGTCGCCGTGGACCAGGCGGCAGCGCGGATCGCCGGTCAATTGCTTGCCAAGCGGTAGCAACTCCTGCTCATGCCATTCGATTACCTCGGCCAGCGCATCGACCACGACCAGTGATCGCACGGTGGAATGTTCGAGCACGGCCTGCGCGGTGTAGCCGAGGCCGAGCCCGCCGACCACGACATCGATATCCCTGCGCGCCAGTGCCGCCAGCCCAAGCCGCGCCAGATCGATCTCGGCCGCGGTGAACTGGCTCGACATCAGATATTCGTCGCCGAGCTTGATTTCATAGACATCAAGGCCGGAGCTGGGCGACCTGCGCCGCCGCAGGCTGAGCGCGCCGATCGGCGTCGGGCGATAATCCAGCTCTTCGAAAAAGACGCTCATCCGCCCCGCTCCTCGCCGCGGAGGCCAAAGCCGCCGCAAAAGACCGGCATTCGGGGCCGGCCACACCCCTACGTAGCCGGACGCCCCGCTTGCCAAGGCCGGGAGCTAGCGGGTAGAAGGACCCCACTTGGACGCGATTTGCTGATCCGTCGCAAGCAATAGCCCAGAGATCAACCTAAGCCTTTGAATACGCTTAGTAACTGTCGCTGGACCTGTTGGGGAATGGTGTAACGGTAGCACAACAAACTCTGACTCTGTTTGTCTAGGTTCGAATCCTAGTTCCCCAGCCAGCCTCCGAAATAGTCCCGCAGCCGCAACCAGTTAGCTAGACATCAATGCTCAGCGACGGCCAGTGAGCGACCGGTGACTACGCTTGAGGACCTGCCGACGCGGCGGCGCGCGATTACCAGGGCCAGAGAATGCAAAGGTGACTCCATTGCAGCAAATCCGGATCCTCGGCCGGATACTTCGGACCGCCGGGCAAGGAACGGTTTTCGCTGGGCGAAAGCTCATGGCTGGAATCGCGCTGGAGACCGGCATCTTCCGCCTCCCGCACATCGTATCTTGCGGCGGGATAAATCGACGCGCCGTAGAGGGTGAAGCCTTTCAGGGCGCCTGTCAGCAGTGAGCGCAACAACGACCCGCTGGCATTCGACGACGTAGTCGCCGAACCGCATGCTTTCGCACTTTCAATTTCTTCGAGTTCCTGTTGCCGGTATAGTGTGCGATCGCAGAACCACCTTGTCGCTTTTCATGATCACGCTCCTCTTTTGAAAGGTGGGCGACCTTTACCAAGCGCATGTTTCCCGATTGTCACCGGCGGCTACTGGTTTGCTACCGTGGTAACCTGGCCCGCACGCGGCGGTTCGGCAAGCGCGGGGGGCGTCCCTAGAATGGTTGGACGTCGAGGCTGAAGTCGTATCCCAGGCCTCTCACGGTGCGGATGATCTTCGGCATGCTGGAATCGACCTCAAGCTTGCGCCTCAGGCGCAACACCTGAACGTCGATACTTCGGTCAAATATGTCTTCGTGTAATCGCGTCGCCTGCAGCAGATATTCGCGCGTCAGAACACGTTGCGGTGCTTCGAGGAAAGCGAGCAGGAGCGAATATTCCCCGTTGCTCAACGGTACAGTCGTTCCGTCTGGCGCGATGAGCTTCCGGTTACGCCGCTCGAGGACCCACGCTCCGAAGCGATAGCCACCTCGCTCGGGCGGGTGATGGCGGGAGCTTCTTCCTATTTCCTGCCGCCTGAGCACGGCTTTGACCCGCGCCAGCAACTCCCTGAGGCTGAACGGCTTCACGACATAGTCGTCTGCGCCAAGCTCCAGGCCGACGATGCGGTCGGCTTCGTCGAGACCATGGCCGGTGATGATGATCACCGGAACATCCGAACGCGATCGGATTTCGCGCAACAAGTCGAAGCCATCCTCCCGCCCGAGCCGCAGATCGAGGATGACCAGACTTGGCTCGGTTCCCTCGAAATGCCGGCGCAACTCGATTCCGTTGCTGGCCGTCGTCGTCGGCAAATTCTGGTCCGCAAAAAACTTCGATACCATTTGCCGTATTGTAGGATCGTCATCGACGATCACGACCTGCCCTGAAGCTGTCAGCATGCAATTCCGGCCGGTTGAATATGAATGATTTCGGTCGTCATCTCGATGGTGACGACACAAATGTGCTTTCGCGCCCGGGCGTGAATCTTTCACCCCAAACACCGGTCCGCAGCCTTCGACATCCCTCGTTAGCAACCCGGCGGTACTCAGGTCCTGAAGATTCCTGCTATCGGGATGCATAAAAATTCAACAACGGAACTCTCAATAGGAAAAACTACGGCTGTAGCGCCGCTCCCTCGTTTCGAAATAGGCCGGCAATACGACCGCCGTCACTTGCCCGTACTCAATCATGGAACGGAGCAGGAATGACCAGCAAGCTGGGAAGGCGAGCGGTGGTGATCGGAGCCGGAATCGCAGGATTATCTGCAGCGGGAGTTCTGGCGAAATACTTCGAGCAGGTGGATCTGCTCGAGCGGGACCAGACACCGGTGCTGGCCGAATCCCGATCCGGCACTCCGCAGAGCCGTCACGCCCACGGATTATTGGCCGGAGGTCTCAGGGCGCTCGGCGAGATTTTCCCTGGATTTGAAGACGATCTCGAAGACGCCGGCGCGGTACGTGTGAGGATGGCGCAAGACGTGCGATACGAACGGCCCGGATTTGGCGTCCTTCCGTCGCGTGATTTCGGATTCTCGATCCTTTGCGCATCCCGGCCGCTCGTCGAGTTCGTCATTCGACGGCGCACACTGGCCGCCGGCAATATCGCGCTGTGGCCGAGTTGCCGCGTGTTCGAGCTTCGGGCGTCGGCGAACGGAACGGTGGACACCGTTCGGTGTATGATGAAATCCGGGCCTACGGCGACGATCAAGGCGGACCTGATCGTGGACGCCAGTGCAAAGGGGACGCTGACCCTCGCCCTCCTCCAATCGCTGCAACTTGAACCACCGCCGATGAGTCGGATCGGCGTCGATGTCACCTACTCGACCGTCGCCGTTCCGATGCCAGATCATCTTTCGCTCGACTGGAAACTTGCACGGTCGCTGCCGGAGCCTCCGGTTGATGTCCTCAATGCGATACTGGTCCCCGTGGAAGAGCGGAACTGGATCGTGTCCGTCTGCCATCAGGGAACCGAGCCCAGCATCGAGAACTGGCAGCAATTTCTCGATACCCTCGGCCGGCTAAAGATGCCGACCCTGCATGACGCCCTCGCCGGCGCACGGCCGCCATACGCCATTCGCCACTTTCGCTTCAAGGAAAGCATCTGGAAGCATTTTGAAACGCTGCCGCGTCTTCCGCGAGGATTGATCCCCATCGGCGACGCGATCTGCCAATTCAATCCCACGCACGGCCAGGGAATGTCGGTGGCTGCACAGCAGGCGCGTCTCCTGCAGTCTGTCCTGTCAAATGCGATGGGCCTGCCGGATGGAATCCCTTCCGCTCAGGCGGCTTTCATGGCCGGAATTGATTCCATCGTCAGCACGCCCTGGAACATGATGTTGAATTCGGACCTCGCCTTTCCCCAGACCAAGGGTGAACGGCCGCACGACTTCAGCCAAAGCCAGAAAGCCGAAGGCGGCCTCTTCAGAGCGGCACTGCATGATCCGGTTGTCCAGAAGACTCTGACCGAGATCACTCACCTCTTGAAGCCTTACAACGCGCTGAGAACACCGGAAATGCGCGAGCGCATTGCCGCCGCCTCGTCCGAGGTTTCCTGACCCCTATCTCACCAAAGAGCCGGCATCAGGAGATTGCCCCTCCCGACGCCGGCTCAAGCCAAAACTTTCGGCCGCCGGATGCACGGTACCCGCACCGGCCTACCAGGTGAAGCGAGCGCCGCGTGGCACCCCACAGACGATCGTGTCTTGCCTGACGGCGACGGAACCGGCCGCACGAATACGCTCCAGTTTCAGCTGACCGTCGACCGTCAAGCGGTAGCGCACATATTCGGTCACCGGTTGATCCGTCTCATCCAGGGTCTGATGGACATCCGAAAAATACAGTCCTTTGTTGGGCACGATGATGTAGGCGTTGACGTAGATGCCGCTTCGCAACGACGGTCCGGGCTTTCCCGTGTCCTCATAGGTGCATTCGTCGAGATCCGTCGTCAGCCTGACCAACCTCGTGCGCTGAAGGGCTTCGATGACGCTGGTGTAATTGGGCGACGGCAGCACGTCTTCGGCCCTGGCTCGAGTAATCCCGCAGCCGAGCGCCGCCGATAGCAAGACTGCCACCTTCATCGTTTGCCTGATCGACTTTTTCACTTGTTGATTCTCGCTCTCTACATCGCATGGTTTCGGTAACGCGGCCCACGATCAACGGCGGCCTCCTTCCGATGACATGATATGCAAGCGTTGCCGCGATAACGCTTGCCGCCCGCACGCCGGCACTGGAAGCCGCCTACGGCAATGCCGGGATCGGAATTGCAGACTTGAAAAGATGGTCTGGATCGTAACCGTTTGGCCTCGACCTGCGGCCAGCATTGCGGCTGTGCCGCCGAAATGAGGTGGCCTCACGGTATCGTGTATCGCCGCGGGCCGAGACGCGGCCCGGCAAATCGTGACGAAGCTGCTGCAATGCGTTTTCATCTCTCGAGATCATCGGAATTCCTGAACTGCAAGCGATCGGGCGCGCGCTGCGAGCCCGATCGAGGTCACTGGTTCGACGTGAAGCGTGCGATTTCCCGGCCCAGGAATTGGACCGAGGAAATCCGCGGGCCGTGCTAGAACGGCGCCGTGCCGAGGACGCTGACGCCGACCGTTTCGGCCAGCGCTGCCAGATCCGTCACGTTGCCTGCCGCGATGACCCGCATGACCTCTTCCACGCCGCCCGGAGTAACGATTGCGACGAAGCGCAGCTGCGTGGTCGAACGGTTGCCCCACGCATGCGGGACCTTCCGGGGAAGGAAAACGGCCTCACCGGCTTTCGCATCAAAGATGCGATCCCCGCATGCAATTTTTGCGACACCCTCGAGCACGACGAAATATTCGTCTTCATTAGCGTGAACGTGCAGCGGCGTGGCATCGCCGGGCTCCGAGGTAATTTCGACGACCGAATACATCTTGCCGGTCTCGGGTGCAGTAACGCGGATCAGGCATCGCTCGCCCGGGCGGGTTTGCAGCCAGTCGTTCGCTTCGTTCTCGCGCGCAACAGATTTGGAATTGGACACGTCGGTCTCCTTATCGCTCGTGTTAGCGCGGGCGATATAGGTTGGGTCGAACCGTCCGGTCGTGAAGATATCTGCTGCCGGTGAACACGAAAACGGGAGCGTCGCGACGAACGCGACGTTAATCACACGGAGCGTGGCTCTGCACCGCTCAGACTGACGACTTGAAATCGTATGAGATGCGGCCAGCGGGCAAGTAGAACAGGGCGATCACAGCTCCGCCCCTGACTTCCGGATAGTGCCGGCTTCCCGGATCCGGCGCCGTCCAGCCGGGTCCCTGCCAGCCCTGCAATCCCCTGAGCTCGGCGCGTTCATCGAGCGGAACAACCAAGTTCAGCTCACCATATGGATGTCCGTGAAACTGGCCGCGCAGCACATCATCGTCATGCTGATCGGCGAAGCGCTGCGGATCGTTGCTGTTCATGTAGACGGCCGTGACGCTGAAGTAATGCGTTTCCGCCGACGGCTCCGCGATGCGACTACGCCGATAGTTCGGTCCATCCACCTCCTGATTGGCCGCCCATCCCTCCTCAACGCCGCATTTCACCAGCCGCGCCAGATCCTCGTACAGCGAGCTGCGTTTGCCGTACTTGGTGTTCAGCCATTTTTCCATGTCGGCACCCGGCGTCATGTCCTTGACTTCCAGCAGGAAGGGAAGGCTGCGCCTGATCAGTTCCTCGCGTTGTCCCATCGTCAATTCCCTGGCTTGTTGTCTGAAACGCGCAATATGTGGCCCTGCGATTACAATCGTAACGTGCTTGCCGCACCCGCGCCTTTTCGTATTTCGACACTCCGCGGCCCGGAAGTGAAACGTTCGCAGGATCGAAATGAGCGTCGCGCATTTTCCAACTATCCGGTTGTTTGACCTGCACAATCGGCGGCGCATGCGATCGACGTTGAAATTTGACGCGCACGGTCTTCTGACTATCTATCCGCTTCATCTTATCTTTGGTCAGAGGACTGCTATTGTGCCTGCTCTTCTTCTGGTTGTCGGCTTGCAAACCTTGTCGATCTTGATGACGTCGGTCGGCGCGTATCTTAATCGCGATCGATCGCGCATCCGCCGCTCTCCTGCGGCAAGGGCTCATTGCGTCTTCACGGATCTTGACCCCGCATTGCAGCCAACATGCACCGTGCAAGCCAGCACGAATGCGTAGCGGATCACAACATCGCGTCCGCGCATGACAAATCCATCGATCGAACACGCCATGGCGCTTCAGACGGCGCGCGCCGGCCGGGAGGACACTACCTTGCTCGAGAAGAATCTACTCAGGCGGCTGGAGGAATACGTCCTTGAGCATCTCGATGAATCACTGAACGTAGCTGCGCTCGCGCGGCTTGCCGGTCTCAGCTCGTCGCACTTCTCGCGGACCTTCACCAAGTCGGTCGGACGCAGCCCGTACCGGTTCGTCATCGACCTCCGACTGCAGCGAGCCCTCGAACTCGTGCAAGCGAACCAATTCCGTCTGGCGGACATTGCCATGATGACGGGATTTTCCGATCAGAGCCATCTCGCCAGGTGGGTCCGGCGCGTTCATGGCGTCACCCTCTCCGACATCAAGTGCCGCAATGCTGAAAGCGATCTGGATCCGGGTTCAACCACCAGCGAGCTGTCGGGCGTTTGCCCCTGACGATGTTTGCAGACATACTGAGCGGCCTACCTCAGTACGTCGGGCTTCGCATATGGCCACAACATTCAGCAGCTTTGACCTGAACCTGCTGCGCGTGTTTGACGCGGTGATGGAGGAACGCAGCGTGTTGCGCGCGAGCCAGAAGGTCTTTCTCAGCCAGTCAGCCGTAAGCCACAATCTCGCGCGCATGCGCGAGCTTCTCGACGACGAACTTTTCGTCAGGACCACGACCGGTATGCAGCCCACCGCCCGTGCGACGGCAATGGCGCCGCTGGTCCGGTCTGCCCTGAAATCGCTCGAGAGCGCGATCGATACGCCGCGATTCGAGGCGGCGCACTCGTCGAAACGCTTCACGGTCGCAGCCAACGACTTCACCACCATGGTGATCGCGCAGGATCTACTGCGCATCCTCAACGCCGAGGCCCCGTCGATCGACCTGACCATCAAGCCGGTTACGCGCATAGACCTTGCGGAACAGCTCGACCTCGGACAGATCGATCTCGCAATTGGCAGTTTTTCGACGCCGCCCGGCCGGTTCAGGTCGAGTCCGCTCTTTGAGTATGACGATGTGGTCATCGCCAGCCCGGCGCTTCTGGTGGGCACCCTCACCCTTGACGTCCTGTCGCAGCTTCCCATCCTCATCGTATCCTATGGAGGCGACAGGGACGGCGCCATCAACGGCTATGTTTCCGAACGCGGACTGGCCCGTCGTTCGGAGATGTACGACCGGACCGGGTTCGAGGCGGCGTTTTCCGGCTCGGCCGGTGTTCCTCGAATAGCGGTTACGCTGCCGCATTTCCTCGCGCTCCCGGCCTTCCTCAGGGACGCAACGCACGTTGCGATCGTCCCACGGCCGCTTGCCGAATCCTTTGCGAAATCGCTCGGTATCGCCGTTTACGACCTCCCCTACTCGCCGGCGCGCTTCGCCGTATCCGCGCTCTGGCATGAACGGCACGAAGGGGACGCGTCCCAGAACTGGCTGCACGATGTCGTTCGTCGTGCGACCATGTCGCTGCGCGAATCGGGCGACGTTGCCTGACTCATCCCAGCGCCGTTGCGGCTTCGTCGATGAGCGCGCTGACTTCGCGCGGATAGGAGACCAGCGAGGCGTGGCTTGCTTCGAGCGAGATGATTTTCCGGGCGTCTAGCCGCTGCGACATCCTGCGTTGATTGTCAGGATGGATCATACGGTCCTGCGTCGAGAGCTGATACCATGAGGGTTTGCTCTTCCAGCTCGCCCGCGTGACGGAATTGCCGAACGTCGTTCCAACCGGCGCCTTTTGCGTTGCAGCCATGACAAAGGCCTCGTCTTCGGTCACGTCCTGGCAAAAACTCTCGCGGAATTTCGCGGGATTGATCCAGACATAACCGTCGCTGTCGGCACTCACATTCACAGCCCCCGCCGGCGCCGGGCCGCCCGATGCAATCTGCGCCAGGCTCTCTCCCACGTCCGGCGCGAAAGCCGCAATATAAACGAGGCCGGCAACGTTCGGCGCGTCGCCCGCTTCAGTTATGACCGCCCCGCCATACGAATGCCCCACCAGCAGCACCGGACCCTTCTGCTGCGCGATCATCTTGCGCGTACGCTCGGCGTCGTCGGCCAGCGACGTCAGTGGATTTTCCACGGCACGGACAAATTCGTGTCCGAGCTTGCGGAGCTCCACAATCACCTTGGTCCAATGCGCCGCACCGCCCCAAAATCCGTGCACGAGCACGATCGACGGCTTCGTGGTCATCGAGCTTCCTCCGATTTGGCCGACATCGAAGCAAGCGGTACACGGCCGCACGCCGGTGCGTCATGAAGAATTCCTGCTGTCCGATGCGCGCCCTCCGGGAGCCGAACGCGGCGGACGCCGGTGATCGCGCCCGCTCAATTCACCCGGCGCTGCTGCGCGGCCCAGTATGGTTCGCGCAACTGCCGATGAAGGATCTTGCCGGAGGGATTGCGCGGCAACACATCGACGAAGTCGATCGACCTCGGGGTCTTGTAGCCCGCAATGCGGTCCCGCACGAAATTGATGATCTCGCTTTGCTCCACCTTGTTGCCGGGCTTCATCACCACGACGGCCTTGACGGCCTCGCCCCAGCTCGCATCGGGCACGCCGATGACAGCCGCCTCCGCCACTGCGGGGTGATCGCAGATCGCGCTTTCGACTTCGGCCGGATAGACATTCTCGCCGCCCGAGATGATCATGTTCTTGATGCGATCGTGGATATAGAGATAGCCTTCCTCGTCCAGATAACCGGCGTCGCCGGTATGCAGCCAGCCCTCCTTGTCGAGGGTCTCGGCGGTGGCCTCCGGCATATTCCAGTAGCCGACCATGTTCGAGCCGGAGCGTGTGACGATTTCACCGATCGCTCCCGCCGGGAGCCGCTTTCCCTCGGGGTCAACGATGGCGAGTTCGACGCCCGGCATGGCCTTGCCGGCCGATCGGAGGCAATCCCGGCCCTCGACGTGATCCTCCGGTTCCAGCACGACGATGATACCCGCCGTCTCCGTCATGCCGAAAATCTGGACGAACTCGCAGCGGAAAATCTCCATGCATTCCCGCAAAAGGGCAGCCGGAATTGGCGATGCGCCGTAGATGACGTAGCGCAACCGGGAAAAGTCGGCCTCGCGGGCGCGGGGCAGCCGGACCACGAACTGCATGGCGGCTGGCACCAGGAACAACCGTGTAATCCCGAGATGCTCGATGGCGTCGAGAATTCCGACGGGATCGAATTCACGGAAAACGACGCACTTGGCACCGTGACAGAGAGCCTTGGCACCTACGGCCGTCCCCCCGATATGAAAGGTCGGCACCGCCAGCAATGTGACATCGTCGGCGGTCCATCGATTCCACTCCCCCGGCCCGGACGACGTTGTCAGTCTGAAATTGGCGTGAGACAGCATCGCGCCTTTCGGTGTTCCCGTGGTCCCCGACGTATAAATTTGGACAGCGACATCTCGTGCGTCGATGGTGAGTCCGGGATCGTCGTTGCTTTGCGCATCGCGCCAGGCCGTAAAGTCGGGCAAGCCTGGACCGCCTCCCTCCGTGGCCATCACAACGCGCACGCCCGGCAGCTTGGCCTTTAGGCTGCTGACCAGTTCGACAAGTTCAGGTCCGACAAAGAGTACCGACGCTCGGCTGTCCGCCAGGATGAAGGCAATTTCCGCTCCAGCAAGCCGCCAGTTCACCGGCGTCATCACGGCCTTCGCCTTCATCGCGCCGAACAACAGTTCGAAGTAGACATCGCTGTTCTTGCCGAGATATGCGATCCGTTCGCCCGGCATGGCGCCAAGCGCAATGAGCCCGTTGGCCACCCGATTGCTGTAAACCTGAAACTCGGCAAAGCTGGTCTGGCGCCCCTCGAATTCGAACACGATCGTCTCGCCGTGCGCTTCGGCCTGCGCTGCCACCATCGCAACAAGATTGGTCCGCTCATCAACAACTGACATGTTCCTGCACTCGGTTTGACTTGCTGGATTTCGGCGGGGGTACTCGTGACAAGTGGCAACGCCTAGCGGCCGATCCCCGGTGGTCGCACGTCGTTGCCGAGCAACAGCGCGCCGGCAACCGCATAGTGACGCTGCTGGACCGCGGCATGCTGCGCCGCCACCCGCAAGTCGCGCATCCTCCGCTGCAGCGGCGAGCTTTCATAGACCGCGGTGCCGCCGCCGAGCGTGAAGCACATGTCGGCGATACGAACGCACGCGCTGACGATCCAGACCGCGGCCTGGGTGCCTTCCGTCATGAGCGCATTGCCTTTCAGCGATCCCGCGATCGCATGCCGCCAGTGGCTCGCGGCCTGCGCCACAAGCAACGCTCGCGCCGCCTTCAACTCCGCCTCGGCGCGGCCGAGCTCATATTGAAATATCTCCGACTGCTTCATCGGAACCGTCGCCTGCCGCTGCTGCCTGCCAGAATTGGCGACATCAACGAGTTCGCCAAGCGCGCCTGCCGCAATCCCCAGACCCAAAGCGGCATGTGCCAACGGGATGACGACCGGCGGATTCGCATAAAGCGGACCGGAGATGCACGGCGCGGAGTCGGCCAGCGAGAAGAAATACTCGGCGGGGATCACGGCGTTCCCGAGCGCGATGTGGTGGCTGGCGGTGCCCTTGAGTCCCGCGACATGCCAGGTGTCTTCAATACTCCAGTGGCGCGCCGGCCACACAAAGGCTCTGACTAAAGGAACGCCTTCGGCTGGACCCGGAAGCGGCTCGCCATCTTTCCGCATCACGCACAGACCGAGCAACCAATCGGCGTGCTGACATCCGCTCGCAAACGGCCAGCGGCCGCTGACATGCCAACCGCCGTCCACCGCTTCGGCGGTGCCGGCAGGATGGGCCGAACCGGCGAGGATGACGTCCGGGCCGTCGCGATAGATGTGGTCGAAGATTGCGCGCGGCAGCAGCGGCAAAAACGTGACGGACCCAGTCGCGATCATGCTGACCCAACCGACCGAGCTTTCGATCCGGCCGAGTGCCTCGACGATTTGCAGCCCCCTGGGGAGATCGAGTTCCATCCCGCCGTGGCTTTGCGGTACGAACATGCGGAACAGTCCGATCGATCGCAGTTTCTCCACCAAATCAGGCGGGATACGACGGCCGGATTCGATTTCCGCGGCACGCGATGCGATGGCTGGCGCCAGCGCTTCGATGTTCTGGAGAAGACGCTCGAATGGGTCGGCTGTTCGGTCCGAACGGGGAGATGTCGCCAGCGACCGCGGCGCTTCGGCTGCTGACGCCGCCGAAGACAAGGCACGAGATACCGGAGCGTTCGCCTGCATTGACTTCTCCCGAATGTTGTAACTCCGTGAGCCTGCTCCGCGCACGCTACGGAAACGTTCCAGTCGCCGGAGATGTGGTTGCAGTTGAAATATCGCCGCCCCATTTTTGCCCGAGGTCGAACCACTGCGATCAAGCGGCCTGGACCAGCACACGATCGGACGATTTACGAACTCGGTTTTGGCGGTATTGTCAGAGTGCCACCCGCAAAGGCGGGCGCCGGCCCTTGTCATGTCCCGCAGCGGCAATGTCTTCCATCTCCTGCCCCAGAGACGATGCGCCTATTTCCGACGCAATGGCCCTTCCCATCCTGCGCGCGGCACTTCGGAACTTCGGCTCGTCCAGGATTTTGTTCATCGCCGTCGCGATTTGCGTTTCCGAGGCTCCGGGCGGCAGAAACAGGCCGGCGCCGTGGTACTCGACCCGCATCGCGTTGTCGAACTGGTCGCGTCCCATCGGAATAACGAGAAGCGGCAGACCGTGAAGCAGCGCGCGGCTCACCGTACCAAGGCCGCCATGGCACACCACCATCGACACTTCCTTCATCACGGCATCATGCGGGGCGCTGGCGACCAGCGTGACGTTGTCGGGTGCGTCGAGAGAGACTTCTTCCAGGGCGGGCCCCATCGTTGCGATGGCGTCGATCTCCGTTCCGGCAAACGCGTTGATCGTGCGCTGCAAAGTTTCGATGTCATCCTGGATCACAGTGCTGGCTGAAATCAACACCTTCGGCCGCTTCGAAAAGCGCGCCCATGGCGGCGACCACGGCCTTGACGAATCCGATTTGTGAAACAGCGGCCCGACATAGCGGGTGTTTTCCGGCAGGCGATCCGCCTTGAAGTCGAACGCTGAACTGATCGCCAGAAACAGGCGTTCCGGACGATCATAAAGGTCCAGCACATGGTCGAGCGCGACAAGTCCATGGTCGGCTCGCGTCGTATTCAACATCGGCAGCCAGCGATTCATGATAGCCCCAAACCGCTCGCTTGCCGCGACGATCTCGGCACGTTGCGCTGGCGTCAAACCGCTACCGGCCGGCGGCACGCCTTGCAGCGGCCGTATGCTGATATGCGGTGAAAGCAGCGCGCACGGCGTAGCGGTCGCCTCCGCGGCCAAGGCACAACCAACCAGGACATCGTGCGCGAGGACCGCATCCGTCGGCGCGGCCGCGATTTCATCGCGCGTGTTGGCTGCATAGAAGGCCGCCGGGCCGAAGAACACCTTTCCGTAAACGCTGCTGAGATCCGAGGGATCCGGCGCGTCACCCTTGGTGGGTGGATTCGGATAGTCCCTCCAGGGTGTGAACCGGAATTCCGCCTTCGTCACGACCTCGCCGAGGTTTGCGCTTCCGATCATCCGAACGTGGTGGCCACGGTTGCGAAGCCGCTCGGCGGCGGCCAGCATAGGGCCGACGTCACCATCGCCACCCCAGAGGGCCACCAGAAAATTGTACGCCACAGGCTATCTCCGTTCGCGATCGCGATCGTTTTCCGCAGGATTCCGCAGTGCTGGAACGGCACTGCGTTGGGGCAAGCAGCCGACCGGCCGCGCATCGACGCGGTCAATTGTGCGGGTTGGCATTCTCCGGAAACACGATGGTCATTCGCGGCAGCGTCGGCTTCTCGGCCGCGCCAAACGGCCCTTCAACCTTGTGGCTGACTGCCGGCAGGCTTTGCAGGTACACCGCGATCGCGCCGACATCCTGCTTGCTCAACTCCGCGAATGCGCGCCACGGCATGATCGGGGCAAGGACACGGCCGTCCGGCCGCACGCCGGTTTGTATCGCCGCAATGATCTGCTCCCTGGTCCAGGTGCCGAGCCCTGTATCCCTGTCGGGCGTAAGATTAGGAGCGACAACCGTGCCCAGCCCTGGTAGTTCGAAGCCGACATCGCCTCCCCCGAGGAAGCGCGCCATATCGGGCTTTCCAAGAAAATAACCGGGCGTATGGCAATCATTGCATCCGCCGAACCGGACGAGGTATCGGCCGCGCGCCAGTTGATCCTCGCCGGCCTGACTTGCGGTCAGGCTGACGTTCAAAAGCATGGACACCAAAGCCACCGTTAAACGAATGTATTTTCGCATATTCTTTTCCAATCTGTATGGAGTTGTTGGCGCCCCCTCTAGGGCCACCCCGCTACACAATGATTTCGCCGTGGACGCGCTGTGTTACGGCTGTAATCAAGCCCGGGCTGTCAGACGCAACCGCAGCCGGCTCGGCATCATCGCGAAAGCAAACACCTCCTGCGTGATGTCGGGTGCTTCGGCGTAGGAAATGGAAAAATTCCGCGCCAGCATCGCAAGCACCATCTTCATTTCCAGCGTGGCCAGGTATCGGCCGGGGCAGAAGCGCGGACCCGCGCCGAATTGCATGAACGCCTTTGGATCGTGTCCTTCGCGAATCTCGCGTCCGGCCCAGCGTCCCGGATTGAAAACCGTTGCATCGCGATAATTGTTGTCGTCGAGGGTAGCCGGCCTGGTCAGCAGGAACACCGGAGTGCCCTTCGGGATCTCGATGCCGGCCAGTTCGGTGTCCTCGTTGGCCTCCAGAAACAGCAGCGGCGCGACTGGCCGCATCCGCATCGCCTCGAATGCGACACCTTCGAAAATGCCGAGCTTGCCCGTATCGGAAAAATTCAACGGCACGCGGGCATCGCCGAGAACCTCGACCGCTGCGGCATGCAGCTCGGATTGCAATTCCGGTTTGCCGGCCAGAATGTGCATGGCCCAGGCCAGGCTGTGCGCCGTGGTGTCGACGCCCGCGAGCAGCATCGTCAGGATGTTGGCGTGGACATCCTCATCGCCAAATCCGGATTGGGGCTCGTCCCGAAGCGCAAGCATGGCCTCGAGCAGATTTCGGGGGCCTTCCGCAGGCGACCGGCGCATGCCTTCGCGTGCGTTCTCGATCATTCGATCGGCAAAGGCTCGCACCACCGCCAGCGAGCGGTGGAGCCGATAGTCACTCGGCAGCTTGATGTAACGCCAGTACGGCAGCAGCGCATTCACCCGATAGCTGATCATCGGAAAAATGACCGCCAGATGCTTCTGGATGGTGTGCTCGCCTGATTCCAGCGTGTTGATGTCCCGGCCGAATACCAGTGTCGCCGTGGCGTCGACCGTAAATCCCTTCAGATCCGCCATGACGTTGGTATCGATCCTCTCGCCGGCGCTACGCAGCCAGCGCCGCCGCAGCCGGTCGGTGACGAGCTGCAAGGTCGGGAAGAAGTTCTCAAGGCGGTGCGGCGTCAAGGCGCGCGCGACCAGGTCGCGCTGCGGGCGCCATGAATCTCCCTCGATCGAGAACACGCCATTCATCCCGATCTCCTCAGCGACCGGTTGGATCGTGGATAGGCGCCGAAAGCCGCGCGGACGGTTCTTGAGCACGGCGAGCGCGATCTCGACATTGGAGGTAACGAGGATGCGCTTCGGGCCGAGCTTGAACGTATAGGTCCCGCCAAGCGCCGCACTCCACGCCTCGAGCTGGGCATGCAGGCGCTTCGAATCGAGCTGCGGAAGATTGCCGAGCCCGGGCAGCGCGCGGGGAGCTGGAAGATCCGACAGGCGGCGCCTTGTAGCCTGAATTGTCATGCCATCATTTCCTCTGCCAGGAGCGCGTGCTCGAAAGCCAGAGGAAGCCAGAGCGCCGCTACGGCGCGATTTCGAACGGATTACGCATGTAACGAGAAAGCCGATTTATCGCCCCGGTGTCGTCACCGAGACCGAGGCAGCGCCGTTGCGGACAACTCATGCCTTCGACAGCTGCGCGGCCGAGGCTGCCAGGGCCCGCGACAACGCGTGGGCCAATTCCGAGGAGGTCGGCGGAGAGTGCACGAGTTCGGATATTCCGGAAGTCGCCAGCGATCGCACTTCGATGTCCTGTGTGGACGGCGTCGCAAGGACAATCGGCAAGGCCGGAACGATGCCATGCAACGCCGTTGCAAAATCGAGCGGAGCTCCCGCCCCCGGACGATGGCAAATCAGGGCGGCATCGAATCGATTGCGCGCGAAGCGACAGGCCGCCACCGCTTCGGCGAGATAGGAGAAGCCAACCGGCTCATAACCCAGCGCCGCAAGGATTTCCTCCACCCGCAGCAATCGCTCGCGATCGGTTTCCAGCACCAGGATCGTCTCGCCAACGCCGCGACACCTCGTTCGGGGCGGCGGCTCGGCGGCAGCCGGTTCACGGGACGAAGCCGACGGAAGCCAGACATCGAATCGCGTTCCGGCGCCGACCACACTCTTCACCTCGATGGCGCCGCCATATTCCAGAACGATCTCCCGAACCGTCGCCAACCCGAGACCGTTGCCGTCGGGCCGTGTCGTGAAGAACGGCTCGAAGATGCGTTCCAGTGTCGCACTGTCCATGCCGCGACCACGGTCGGAAATCGAAATGATCGCAAACCGGCCGGGCCCGAGCTTGCGATGCCCAACGCGCAACTCGCCAGCGACCTCCCGTGCAGAAACCTCGATCTCGATGTCGCCGGGCTGGTCCATGGCCTGCGCGGCATTGTTGCAGAGGTTCAGGATGACCTGCTGCAATTGCGCTCGTTCCGCGGACACCATCGTGTTGTCCAGAGTCGAACGAATGACGAGACCGAAATCGGCTGGCAGCGACGCTCGCAGCAGCGATTCGGTTTCCGCAACCAGCTTCCTGACGCAGGTCGGTACCCGACCGGTGTCACGGCGTCCGAACTTGAGTATCTGGCCGATCAGTTCGCGCGCCCGCTCGCCGGCATGCCTGATCTCGACGAGATTGGCTGCCGGCCGTCCGTCGGAGCTGACATGGGAATGCGCCATCTCCGTATAGCCAAGGATCGCCCCGATGATGTTGTTGAAGTTGTGGGCAATACCGCTGGCAAACGCGCCGAGCGTTTCCATCCGCCGGGCCTGCTGCAGACCGGCTTCGAGCCGCTGCTTCTCCTGCTCGAGGCTGACGCGATCGATGGTGTTGGCGATGGCGTCGAACGCCGAGCGTACCTGGGCGCATCGGGTCCAGCGCCACAACTTGTTGGCACCGAGCGCATCGAAGCCGAGGATCGCGTTGGTCCTCTGGCCGGTTGAGCCCGGGAAGCACAGCCAGCTCCGCAGGCCCGCGGCAGCGAGAGCGGCCACCGCATCACTCGAAGGATCATTGTTACGTACCTTGCCGGTATCGACAACGTGAACCGTGCCCTCCTCGCCCCGCGGAAAATGCGCAGCCAGATCGAGCGCGTTGGCCGGCCAGCCCTCAGGGAAGTCGCCGGAGCGCGACCACCGATAGATCTGCGTCGGCCTGGAAGCCATCACGAAATAGGCGCGATCGGCGTCGCCAAGCCTCGCCAATGCTTCAAGCGCACTTATAATATGAGTTGCCAATTCATAGTGCGAGGAAGTGATGAAGCGAGTCGAGATGTCGGCGACGACATGCTCAAAGGCGGCGCGCCGCTGCAACGACGCGGCCCGCGCCCGCAACTGCAGACCGAGATACACCAGCACCCCGAGCAGCGTCAGCGAAATAGTGTAAAGCAGGATTCGATATTGTCGCGCTGAGGCGCGCGCCGCGAGCTGACGTTTCACGATCAGCGCACGCAGCACCTCCTGCTCCCGGGTGCTTGCCGCAGCGATCAACGCCCGCAGGACGGCGTCGGTCTCCGGCAGCAGATGGCGCAGCAGTTCGCCATGGGCGATCACAGCGCGGATTGCATCGGCATCCCCGGAAATATCCTGCAGGCCCGCAAGCTCATCCAACCGATCCTGCACCTTCTTCGCGGCGGACTGCGAAGTGTCGAGCGTGAGGTGCAGCATCGCGGCGCTGAGTGTCGTCGCACTGGCCGCCACCTCCTTGTGGTCGGATGCCGCAAGCCGGGATGCGAACAGCTCGAAGAAGGCGCAGGAGTTTCGCAGTAGCGCGTTCTTGGTCTTGAATTCCTCGACCAGCACCTCCTGCTCGCGCACCCGGGCCCCCAGCTCGCCGGTTGCCTCGCGCATCTCGTCGTCTGGGTCGGTTGCCTGGCGGAGCCGGTCGAGCGCGGCGTTGAGCGCCTTGCCGGTCCGCACCAGTTCATCGTAGTTTCGCGACAGGCCGGTCCGGGAGGTCAGAACCTCCCGGTTCAATGCGCGCTCCAGCCCGTAGAAGTCGTGCAGCGCCTCCATCTCGACGTCATAGCGGGCCGAGTTCAGGTTGAGGCCGCTGAGCAGCAGCCAGGACAGCAGCAGCAACAGCGACAGGATGCCGGCAGCGGCGGGGGCGAGTTTCACCTTCATGGCGCAGCCACCGGTACACCGCGATAGTTTCCGGTCAGGGTCTTCAGGTAGGTAACGAGTGCGTCGACCTGCTGGTCGGTAAGCGTCGAGTTGAGCTGTGCATAAGCCATCTTGCGAACGGCGTCTTCGAGGGTCGGAGCGCTGCCGTCGTGGAAATACGGCGCCGTTGTCGCGACGTTGCGCAGGCTTGGCACACGCAGGATTTCGGGCTTCGGCGACGCCAGCGGATGGAAGATACCGTGGCGTTGAAACAGGTTGCCGCCGGCGTTGACCCCCTGGTGGCAGGAGCTGCAGCCGAGTGACTTGAACAGCCGGTAGCCGTTCAGTTCTTCGGGCGTCAGCGCACCGGCATCGCCCTTCAGCCAGCGATCAAATTTGCTGCCGGGCGTGACCAGCGTTCGTTCAAAGCTGGCGATGGCGTCCAGAATGCTGCCGGCGTCGGGTCCGTGGCCGTAGAGGTCGATGAATTCACGTGCCAGGCCTTCGTCGGTCCCTAGCTTGTCGGCCACCTCGCCCATCTCCAATCCCAGGGTTTGACCGCTCTCGATCGACGCCGCGGCATGCGCCTCCAGGGTCCGGAATGACCCCGTCCAGTTGTAGCGAAAGTTGTTGGCGGCGTTGAAAACGGTCAGCGTGTTGATGCGAATCGGCTTGCCCGAGAGCCCGATATCGAAGCTGTTTTGGGTTGCGCCGTTGGTACGAAGATCATGGCACGAGGCACAGCTATGCGAATTGTCCCGAGACATGCGAACATCACCGAACAGCCGTTCGCCAAGCGCTGCCTTGCGCCTGTCGGCCACAGCAAGTTCCGGGATCGCCGTGATCGGCTCGTCGGCAGCGCGGTTGCTTAACTCGCCGGCCGGCGCAAGCGCGTCCGATGGCGCCGTCGAGATTCTCAATGTGCCGGCCATCAGCACGGCAACGAACAACGCCGCGAGCCAGCGCTGGCGGCGACGTGCGATTTGTCCGGAATTGGACGATGAGGGCTGGAGCCAGAAAAAGAGGCGCGACATGCTCGGTTTTTTTGTTTGAAGGTCCGATGATCTGCCGGCCGCATCCGCGGCCGCCGAAGTTCACCGGACCAGATATATGGGTGCCGAGCAGGCAATTTGTAGGCCGAAGTCATCGGAAAGACCTTACGGGGCTCCCAAGCCGGCATGACCGCTGATGACGGATGCGACCTGAAGCCGAAGTGCCCCCTGTATCGGCCGCGGATTTCAACGGAACGGAAATGCGGCCGGCTGGTTCATTCTCGCCATCGGCCCGTCCAGAGGCTCACGGTGGCCCGCCACAACAACCTCAACCAGTTCCAGCGATCCGGCGGAGCGATTCCCTTGGAACCGGACCCGCCGCGTTCAGGGCGCTCCCCGCGCGGCTTCGCCGGCTCGGATGCGAATAAGTGTCCTTCATAGGCGCGGGTGATCGTTTCGAGCGCCTCTCCGGAATAAAGTTGCGCCCCATGCATGGCAACGCCGCACAACGCCAGGCTCTCCAGGAGATAATCGAACGTTGACCGTACGGCTGGCCTCGGTAAGCGCTCTGCTTCGATGATCTCGCGGAAACGGTCTTCGCGTTGTCTGCTCTCGTCGGTCGCGCTGGACAGGCTCCTGCCGTTTGGGGTCAGTCCGGCAACCCGATCAATCGATCCGGATCGAAGTTTCTCCATGGCGCACTCCACTGCTGATAGCAGAGCTAGTCTGGAAGCCATCTGTTACGTCGCTGTGCCTTGCCGAGCCGATATGGTTACAGCTGTAACTGTCTCTGCCGCACTCCCGCCATCGTTGCATCAGTACGCGGATTATCATCGAGACTTGGCCTCTCTCATGAGCCGGTAAAGTTCGGCGAACTCGCCAGCGGGCTGATGAACGCAAAGAAACAGAGACTCGATATCTCCAGCGGAAAGCGCCTGGACCGCGCCCTCAAGTCCTTCATCTCGGGGCAACGTCTCGTTCGAAATCGCCGCCGTGATCGCCAGGAAATCGCCCTGCGGGGTGGATAGAGGCGCCGTAGAGAGCAAAGCCTTCCATCAGGGCATCGAAAATCAACGACCACAACGACGATTTGGCTTCGGGCACGGCGTTTGGCCCGGTGGCGCCTTCGCCGGGAACGTCTTCGTCACCTCCTCGGCCGGGTATTCCCCTCGATGCGATCGGCTGTCTGCTCAACACTGTGATTCTCCCAAACCGCTGATGTCGTCGGTTTAGGAGTTCCGGTGTTTCTGTCCTGTCACCGGGAAAACCAAAATGGTTACCGCAGTAACCCGGCAGGCTGTCGAAAGAACTTCTTATAGCTGCGCCCCGCGAGACAGGCGCGGGCATCGGCGGTACGGTTTCGTTATCAGAACGACTCGACCGGCAGCGCGAAATCATATCCAACGCCACGCACGGTCTTGATGACGCGCGGCGCGCTCGGATCGGCCTCCAGCTTGCGCCGCAGCCGCAACACCTGGACATCGATGCTGCGATCGAACACCTCGTCGTGAACGCGGGTAGCCTGCAGTAAATGTTCACGGCTCAAGATCCGCTGGGGCGCCTCGAGAAACGCCAGCAGCAGTTTGTATTCACCCCTGCTCAGCGGAACCTGCGTTCCCTCGGGATCGGTCAGCCTGCGGTTGCGGCGCTCCAGTTGCCAGCCATCGAACCGGTAGCCGCCGCGCTCGGGGTCGCCGGTTCGCGCGGCCCGCCCCATTTCCTGCCGTCTCAACACGGCGCGAACGCGCGCCAGCATTTCCCGCAAGCTGAACGGCTTGGCTATGTAATCGTCGGCGCCAAGTTCGAGACCGACAATTCGATCGGTCTCGTCAAGGCGATGACCGGTCATGATGATGACCGGAACATCCGAATGCGAGCGAATGCTTCTCAATAAATCGAGGCCGTCATCCTGCCCCAGCCTTAGATCGAGAATGACCAGGCGCGGGCCGCCGCCTTCGAAGTAACGCTTCAGCTCCTGCCCGTTAGAAACCGCCTTGGCCGCGATATTGTGCTCAGCGAAGAAGCTTGTAACCATTTGCCGCATTGTCGAGTCATCGTCGACGACAATGATCTGACCTGGGTTCATAGACATTAGATGATGATCTCTGAAATTTTGGTACGCATTTTCCTGCGATAGACGCGTCGAAATATTCGCGGTCAAGTAGTGTTCGAGACAGGTCGCGTCAAGTATCGCAACGGAAAATTCGTCGGCCCGACGTGCGTATCTCACCCACGCCACAGTTTCGTCGAACATTCTCCTGACCTGCTGAAAAAATGGACGCGATCGGACGCATCGTGCAGCTCCGATCTCAATCGCGGCAAGGAATCTTCACTTCTTCTTGAGCCACGCTTGGCGTACCTGCGATCACGCAATTCTACAATCGCCGCCGCGCTTGCTATGCCGAAGGGGAGACGGCTTCCTGAATTGGGCGTGACGATTGCCGGGGCGCCGAACAGGCTTCGACGTTTCGCTCGATCGTCAGGGGCAGCCGGCGCCGTTTCAAAACGCCCGCAAAAACGCAGACACGGCCATCGGGCGGAGGTCAAAACCGGGCCGGCAAGCACTTGCCATCCCGGGTTCGACATCGCCGGCTCACGCAGAATTCATCGGTGGTGCTGCCGGGACGACCGGTTCGGCGATGACGCAATGCCGGTCCAAGCTGATCAAATATCTTCCGAATTTCGGCTTGGGCGTGGATGCAGTCCGGCCGCGGCGCTCTGTCTCGCCGCTACGGGCTATCCCTGGTCCGCAGCCTGCTGTGCCTCGCGCCATACGCAAGATAGATCGCAAGACCGACCACGAGCCAGACGCCGAGCCGGATCCATGTATCCAGCGGCAGGCCCAGCATCAGAAACAGCGATGTTGCCGCACCTGCGGGCGCAACGACCCAGATCGCGGGCGCCCGGAACGGCCGCGGCAGCCCGGGCTCGATCACGCGGAGCGCCAGCGTGCCGATTGAAACGACCGCAAATGCGAACAATGTTCCGATGCTGACGAGTTCGCCGACAAGGCCGATCGGCAGCAGCCCGGCGAGCACCGCGACGATGATCCCGCAGCCGATCGTTGAAACGTGCGGCGTTCGAAAGCGCGGATGAATTTTGGCAAACGCCGGCGGCAGCAATCCGTCATGGGCCATGGCGCGAAAAATCCGCGGCTGCCCGAGCAGCGTGACGAGAATGACCGAGGTCAGCCCGAACACGATCCCGAGCTTGATCAGCGGCGAAAGCCATCCGACGCCGATTTTGTCGATGCCGACCGCGATCGGATCCGGAACATTCAATTTGTCGAACGGCACAATCCCGGTGAGCACGAAGGCAACCGCGATGTAGAGCACGGCGCAGACGGCGAGCGAGCCGAGAATGCCGATCGGCATATCGCGTTCCGGCTTTTTGGCTTCCTGCGCCGCCGTCGACACCGCATCGAAACCGACATAGGCAAAGAACACCATCGCCGCGCCACGGACCACACCGGACCAGCCGAATACGCCGGTGCCTGTGTTCGGCGGAATGAAGGCGCCATCGGGATTGCCTGACGTCACCCAGTTCGCCGTCGTCACCGCCGAGGCGGCGCAACCGATGAACAGGAAAATGACCATCAATTTCACCACGACGATGAAGCCATTGAACCGCGCGGTCTCCCGAATGCCGACCACCAGCAGTGCCGAGACCATCACGATGACGAACATCGCCGGCAGGTTGATGACCGCCCCGGTCGACGACCAGGTACCGGCATTGCTGTCATAGTCGAACGGCGCGGAAACCAGCCGCTGCGGCAGTTCGATACCGAAATCCCTGGCAAAGCTGACGACATAGGCGGACCATCCGACCGCCACCGCGACGCCTGCGACCGCGTATTCGAGGATGAGATCCCAGCCGATGATCCACGCGATCAGTTCGCCGAGCGTGGCGGAAGCATAGGTGTACGCGCTTCCGCTGATCGGAACCGCCGAGGCCATCTCGGCATAACAAAGACCGGCGAACGCGCAGGCCACAGCGCCGAGCAGGAATGACAACGTTATCGCCGGCCCCGCATTGGTGGCCGCTGCCTGCCCGGTCAGGATGAAGATGCCCGCCCCGATCACGCCGCCGATGCCGAGCGCCACGAGATGGAGCGCGGACAACGAGCGCTTCAGGGAAAGGTTCTCGGCGTCACCAGTCGCTCGCGCGGCCTCCTGCAACAGATCGGCTGTTGATTTTCGCGCCCAGATGTCTGGCAAAACCGGCTCCTCGCGCTCCGGGCCTCGGTGCCCACCCCATCAGCGCTGGCGCGATCTTGACGCCGTTTGCCTGCCCCCGCAACCGGCGGCGTGCGATTCTCACGGCACCGCCGCGGCCCTGCTTGGCAGCCACATCGCAAGTTCCGGGAATAGCACCAGCAATCCCAGCAGCACGAACATGATCAAATGAAACGGGATCGTGCCGGTGACGACGTCGCTGAGCTTGCCGGTCCAGATGCTCTGGATCACGAACAGGTTGATGCCGATCGGCGGCGAAATCTGGCCCATCTCGATAAACAGCACCAGGATGACACCGAACCAGATCGGATCGACGCCATACTGCACCAGCACGGGATAAAGCAGCGGCACGGTAACGACGATCATGCCGAGGCTTTCGACCAGACATCCGAGTACGGTGTACAACACAAACAACGCGAAAAAGAATTCGAGCCGCGACAGCTTCATGTCGACCAGAAACTGCGTGATCTGCTCGCCGACCCCGGCATAGCTGATGGCGTAGGAAAAGGCGTAGGCCGCGTAGACGATGAACAGGATGTTGCCGCACACCCGCACTGTCGTCTTCAGCGCGCGGTTAAGCACGCCGAAATCGAACTCGCCCCAGAATTTGGCGATGATCATCGCCAGCACACAACCGACCGCGGCGGCCTCCGTTGGCGTCACCAGTCCGGAATAGATGCTGCCGATGGTGCCGCCGATCAGCACCACAAAGGGGATCACGTCGAGAAACGCCGCAGAGATTTCGCGTACCGAATGTTTTGTTTGAGCGACCGGGCTGACGCTGGGCTGCACCAGCGCGTGCACGGCGATGTAGGCCATGAACATCGCCGTCAGCAGCAGCCCCGGCACCACGCCCGCCATGAACAGTTTTGCGACGGAAGTCTCGGTGAACGTGCCGTAGACGATCATGGCGATGCTTGGCGGAATCAGGATGCCGAGCGTGCCGCCGGCCGCGAGCGAGCCCGCCGACAGTCGCGGACTGTAGTTGCGCCGCTGTAATTCCGGCAGCGCCACCCGCCCGATCGAAGCAGCCGTAACCACGCTGGAGCCGCTGATCGCGGCAAAGATGGCGCAGCCGGCGATATTGGTCTGCAACAGGCCGCCGGGCATCCAGGCCACCAGCGTCGACAGGCCCTTGTAAACGCGCAGGCTGAGTTTGCTCTCCTGCAATATCTCCGCCATCAGGATGAACAGCGGAATGGCGCTGAGCGTAAAGCTGTTCATGCTGCCCCAGCTGACGAGACCTAGGCCCTTGAGGCCCGCCAGCCCCGCGTGCAGAAGCAGATAGAGTACCGACGGCACCAGGATCGCGAATGGGATCGTCATCCCGACGCACAGCAAGGCCAGAAAAATCCCGAGAATGACGACGAGTTCGACGCCGATTGTCATGTCGAGGCGCCTCCGCGCAGAAACCGGACTTTCGCGGCAATGGTCCGCACCAGCGCCAGGCAGAGCAGGATCATGCCAAGGCTCATCGAGGCCTGCGGCAGCCACAGCGGCGTTTGCAACGGCGTTGGTGCCACGTCTTCAGCGCGCCACGAATTCAGTGCCAGCCGGACCAGTTGCCAGCTCACCAGCGCTGACGCGACCAGCGACATCAGGTCAAAGGCAATCTGCGAGATCATCCGCCCCGTTCGCGACAGGCGCATCTGCACCAGCTCGACGCGGTGAAACGCGCCATGGGCTTCGGCCACCGACATGCTCAGAAAGGTCATCGCGACCAGCAAATAGCCGCCGACCTCGTCGGTGATCTGCAGCGAGGTGCCAAAGACGTTGCGGGCGATGGCTTCGGCGCCGATCAACCCGATCATCGCCAGCAGAAAAAGGCTGCAAACGGCTTCGCTGGCGCTGTCGATGATGCTCGGGCCGGCCACCGGCACCTCGATCCGATGAACGGCGCCATCAGGGGATACATCCACGATATCGGACATCGCTAGCGTCCGAGCGCCGCACGAACCTGCTTGACCGCGGCGGCCGCGTCAGGGCCTCGCGATTTGGCCCATTCGTCCCAGAACGGCCCGATGATTTTTGCGGCTTCATCCTGGTCCTGCGCCGATGGCGGCGTCACCGTCATGCCGCCCTCGGCGAATTTCTTGCTGAGATTGTCCTCCTCGTTTTCCATCGCCGCCGTGATCAGCGGCATGTTGTCCTTGACGATCTTCCGGACCTTTTCCTGAACGCCGGGGGGCAGTTTGGCGAAGCGATCCTTGTTGGCGATGACAACCGAATTGAAATAGTTGATACCGAGCCGGTAATTGAACTTGAGCAGGTCCTTCCAGGTATTGCCGCCACCGGTGTTGGCGGTGAGCACGCCATCGACCACACCGCGATCAAGCGCCGAAGGCACCTCCGGCGCGCCCAGCGTGACGGGAACACCGCCCAACCGCTTGATGAACTCGCCCTGCTCCGGCGAGGTGACGCGGATTTTTTGCCCCTTGAAGTCCGCGAGACTGGTCAGCTTGTTGCGCGAATAGGCGACCTGAAATGGATAGAGATACTGACCGAGCACGACGAGGCCTTTTTTGCCGAACGCCGCCTCCAGATACGGATCGACGATCGCCGCCGCCTTGGCGTATTCGTCACGGGTGCGGATCAGCATCGGCAAGCGCAGCACGCCGCCGATCGGAACATTGCCGAGAAAATAGCCATCGTCGCCCATCTGCACGACGTCGTCACTGACGGCCGGCGTGATGTTGGTGGTGTTGATCGGCAGCGAGCCTCCGAGGTGCAGGCGGATCTTCAGCTCGCCTGCCGTCTCCTTTTCGATCTGCTCGATGATGACGTTGAGGCCCTTGACGGCGGCCACCGTCGCGACGGGATTGTAGACGTAAAGATCCCAGTTCTCCGCGGCGACAGCCCGTGAAGGCAACTGGCTCCCGACCCCCAGCGCCACGGCGAATAGGGCGGCAAGCGTTCTCAAAACGCGGCGGTCTGGGCGCTTGGAGTCTGGGCGCATCGGTCTCTCCCCCTCGACGCCGCCATTGCAGTTTCGGGCGCCTTGTTATGCGGCCAGTTTCACGATTGGCAGCCGAGGCGGCAAGGCCGAAGTTGGCGAAATATGCCCGCGCATACGACGTATGACAGGGGTGAGGCTGCTACGCCCGCGCGATAAGGATTCACCCCGCAACCGGCGGCGTGCCGTGGGTGTGGAAGGACTCGATCGTCTTCAGCCCCCAGGCCTGGCCCTTCTTGCGTTCCTCCTCGGTCCAGACGATCGGCTTCCAGTCCGGCGCCAATATCAGCCGCGCGCCGGCATTGGCGACCTCGACGCGGTTGCCGCCGGGCTCCCAGACATAGAGGAAGAAGGTCTGCTGGATCGCGTGCTTGTGCGGACCGGTCTCGATGTAGACGCCGTTCTCGAGAAAGATATCGGCGGCGCGCAAAATTTCCTCGCGGCTGTCGAGCGCGTAGGTGACGTGATGAAAGCGACCCATCTTGCCGTAGTGGTCGCGGGTATAGGCGAAGTCGTAGCTCTTGTTCGACATCGTCATCCACATCGCCGCTTCCGAGCCGTCGTTGAGCACGATCTGCTCGGTGGTCCGCAAGCCCAGATAGTCCTCGAAGAAGAGGCGGTTGGCCTTGATGTCGACCGCGAGGCAATTGAGGTGGTCGAGCCGGCGGACGTTGACGCCGCGCGCCGGAAACCGCTGCGCCTGGTTCTTCAGCGCAGGCTTGAGCTCCGGCGGCGCCTGATACCATTCGGTCTCGTAATAGAGCTCGACGATATGACCGTCGGGATCCTTGCAGCGAAACGTCGGCCCCTGCCCCATGTCGTCGTCGATCCAGCCGATATCGAAGCCGGAGCCTTTCAATGCGGCGACCCGGCGCTCCAGCGCCTGCTGGCTTCGCGCACGCAACGCCATGTGCTCCATGCCTGAGGTCTTCGACGCGGTGAGTTTCAACGAATAACGCTCATAATCGTCCCAGCCGCGCAGGTAGACCGACTCGCCCTTCCGGCCGCTTATCGTCATGCCCATGACGTCGACAAAGAATTTCAGGCTCTCGTCCGGCTTCGGCGTCAGCATTTCCATGTGGCCGAGATGGGCGAGATCGAAGATCGGCTCCGGGGTCATCGTCTTCTCCTGATCGCTAACATTTCCAAGACCGTCATACCCGCGAAGGCGGGTATCCGGTACGCCGTGCCGTCGCGAATGATCGAAGCGTCGCGGAATACTGGATCATCCGCCTTCGCGGATGATGACAGTGAACGTGGATCAAAAAAGCGCGCGCGTCACGTCGTCGAACAACTCATCCACGGTGAACGCGCGCGGAATGAGCTTTTGCTGCGCCGAATAGTCGATGATCCGTTCCAGCGAGCGTCGCATCTCGTCCGCGCTGAACTTCGGCGACGCCGGCGAAGCCGCGGCCGACGCCGCAAGCAGCCGATGGACTTCCCGCACGGCTGCCGGATTGTCTGAAGACAATGACCGGCTCACGACCACCATATGGTTGATCGGCATCACCTTGCGCTTTCCGAACCAGGCTTTCTCCTCGGCGGCGGCATCGGCGAACAACGGCTTCAAATCGGGATGATCCGATTTTTCACCGAGTACCGCGTCGAGTTCGCCGTCGACCAGCATGTGGACGATCTGCTTGCCGGCCGGCGCCCGCTTCGTCGTATCCTTGAATTCCGCGACATGCGCTTCCTCGAACGTGACCCAGTCGATCGAGTCGAGATCGACGCCATAGTCATTGGCGAGAATGCCGCGCAGCCAGGCGCCGGTCGTGGTGGTGAAGGAACGGATGCCGACGCGCTTGCCGTTGAGGTCGGCGGGTTTCAGCGTGCCCTGCTTCGCATTGTAAAGCGCATGGCCATGCTGAAACCGCGCCACCACGACATTGGGCAACAGCACCATCGGCTTGCCAAAACTCTTCGCCATCAGATACGTGACGATCGCCATCTCGGAGACGTCGAACGCGGCGTCGCGGACCATCGGCTTGAAGCCCTTGTTGGTCGGCGAATACTGCGCGAAGTCGAACGCAACGGCGTCCGATTTGACCGCGTCGCTCTTCAGCGCGGCGGTGCATGGATGATCGCCGAGCAACGTGCGAAGGCGCATTATGCCAGTTCCTCCACCGCCATCGGGAACAGCCGCTGATAGGCCTCGCCATAGGTCATGGCCTTCCCCGAATTGCGGCCGCCCTGCATGCCCCGCTGCAGCGCCACCCGCTCATAATACGCCCACAAATGCTTTTGGGCTGCGAGAATCTCAAAAGTCTTGCGCTTGAGGTCCCAGACCTCGTCGATGTTGAGGATCACCTGCGGCTTGAAATTGCATTGCTCGGGCTGGTGCGGTTCGAACAAAAACACCGGCGGCGCGGCGTAGGTGTATTTGGCGCCGGGCTTGTGGCCCATCGCCTGCGCCACTACCCTTGTCTCCTGTGCGAAATGCGCGGCATTGGGATGATCGAAATTATAGGGATCCTCCAGCGCATGGGTCAGCACGAAGGACGGGTTGATCTCCCGGTAGATATCGACCATGCGGTCGAAATGGGCTTCCGTTAGCCGCAGCGGATAGTCGCCGGCGTCAAAGAATTCGATCTCCGCGCCCAGCATCTCGGCCGCGCGCTGCGCCTCGTCGCGCCGGCCGGCCTTGACCTTCTCCAAGGTCGCGCCGGGCTCCTTCCAGGCGAACTGGCTCTCGCCGCGTTCGCCGAACGACAGGCACGCGATCTTGATGCGATAGCCCTTCTTGACGTGCAGCGCGATCGCGCCGCCCGCGCGCCAGACGAAATCGCCGGGATGCGCCGTGACCACAAGGCCGGTCTTGTTCGCACTGGTCATCTGTTCATTCCTCCGCTCACTACCCGTTGTCGGCCACTGGCCTACTGCTTGGCTATTCCGGCGTGGTCGATCACCGCCGCCCATTTGTCGATATCGTCCTTCAGCCGCCTCTGGATTTCCTCAGGCGTACTGGCCTTGGCCTCGATGCCGAGTTCGAGCGCGCGCTTTTTCAGCTCGGGCATGTCGAGCACCTCGCGCAGCGCGGCGTTGAGCGTCTTGATCACTTCCGGCGGGGTGCCCTTGGGTGCGAAGATCGCGTTCCAGGACCGCGCCTCGAAATCGCCGCCGCCGGCTTCTTTGACGGTCGGCACATCAGGCATGAACGTGGTGCGAACCAAACCCGAGGACGACACCGCGGCGACCGCCTTGTCGGCAACATGCGACTGCACCGCGGTGTAATTCTCAATCGCCATCTGGATGTCGCCGCGCAGCAGCGCGATCAGCACATCAGGCGAACTTCGGAACGGCACGATGGTGACATCGACACCGGCGGTCGACTTGAACAGTTGCGCCGCGAGGTTCTGGGTCGAGCCGACATTGATGGTGCCGACATTGAGCTCGCCGGGCTTTGCCTTGGCTGCCTTGATGAAATCGGCCAGCGTGCCATAGGGCGAACCGGCCTTGGTGACGAAGATGAAGTCGAAATAGCCCATGCTCGACACCGGCACGAAATCGATCACCGGATTGAAGTTGAGGGTCTTGAACAGCGACACGGATATGGCGGTGCCGTTGCTCAGCAGCGCCAGCGTGTAGCCATCGGGGGGCGAAGACAGCACGGCGCGCGCGGCGTTGATGCCGCCTGCCCCCGGCATGTTCTCGATAATAAAACGCTGGCCGAGCTTTTCGCCGAGTTTTTCGGTGACAATGCGGGCGGTAACGTCGGCGACGCCGCCGGGGCCGAACGGCAGGATCAGCCGCACCGGCCGGGTCGGATAATTCTGCGCGTGGACGAGTTGCGGCATCAACAGCGCCGCGGTCATAGCAATCGCCGCCGCGATCGAGGCGCGGTGCCTGCTCAAACCTGAGCCTTTATATCTACCAACCATCGGTCTCACCTCCGTCAGAACTCAAACAGCCGCGCGGGATTGTCGACCAGTATCTTTTGCTGCAGCTCTGCTTCCGGCGCGAACAGCGGAACTAGGTCGACCAGATCGCCGTCGTTCGGCATCACCTTGACGTTGGGATGCGGCCAGTCGGTTCCCCAGATCACGCGGTCCGGCGCGGTCTCGATGATGCGGCGCGCGAACGGCACCGCGTCATGGAACGGCGGCCCGCTCGATGACACCCGCTCGCAGCCGCACACCTTGACCCAGCACTTCTCGTCCCGCGTCATCAGATCGATCAACGTCCGGAACGGAAGCTGATCAAGCCCATCCGATGCCTTGACGCGGCCCATGTGATCGATGGTGTAGCGCACCGGCAGTTTTTCCAGCATCTGCGCGTACTCCGGCAGGTCGATCGCATCGAAATGCAGATCGATATGCCAGTTGAGCGGCGCGACCATGGCGACGATGCGATGAAACACCGCCATGTCGGGCACCCCGCCGAGGTGGCGCACGAAGTTGAAGCGGCAGCCACGAAAGCCGCCCTCATGCAATTCGCGCAGGCCGCGCTCGGTGATGGTATCGTCGATGTTGGCGACGGCGCGAAACGTCCCGTTGCTGACCGCGATTGCGTCCAGCGCCACCCGGTTATCGGTGCCGTGCACACTGGCATTGACGATGACGGCGCGGCCGATCCCGACCTTCTTGTGCAGGGCCTGAAAATCCTCAAGCGGCGCATCGGGCGGCGTATACGGCCGCCCCGGCGCATACGGATATTTGTCGCCGGGCCCGAAGATATGCGTGTGCGCGTCACACGCTAGCGGCGGCAGCTTGAATTTCGGTGTTCGCGTGTTGCGATCGGGACCTGGAATGGTTGGCTTCTGCATGATGTCTGCTGATCGCTTTATTTCGCGCTCGAAGGCGTCCGGGCGTTCTTGCCGCTGACGGCTTTCGCCGGGAGATGGTTGACGTCGGACGCCTGCAAGGATGCCACCGTCGACGCCACCAGTTGCTCGATCGCTTCCGCCATGTCGGCACCGTCGGCCTCGCCGCGCGACAACCGCGTGACCCGCTCCGGGTTGACGAGCGTGTAATACAGCGCGCCGAGCAGGAACTGGGAGCGCCAGACGATCGCCGTACGCGGCAGATGCGGCAGGCTTTGTTCGATGGCTTCGATGAACGCGTTGGTGGTGTCGTCAAAGATCTCGGCGATGATGCGGCCGACCACGGCGTTGCCTTCCGCCGACATCACCGCGCGAAGCCGGGTGAAACGCGCCCCGCCGCCGGCAAGATCGCTGCTGGAGGAAAACGCCGGCTGCACGTAGGCGCGCACGATCGCTTCCAGCCGGTCCTGAACGTCACGCACCCGCGTGGCGGCGACCAGCAATTCGATGCGGCGCTTGTTCATCGGCGCGCAATGCCGCTTGTAGATTTCCAGCAGCAGGCCGTCCTTGCTCTTGAAGTGATAGGTGATGCTGCCGGGATTGGCGCCCGCCTCCAGCGCAATGTCGCGGATCGACACCGCATTGAAGCCGCGCGTCGAGAACAGCAGTTCCGCCGCGCTCAAGATCGCTTCGCGCATGTTGGGATTTCGCGTCATTGGGTTTGCTTTCCGCTCCCTCTTTTGTACGTTTGTACAAAACATAAGGTCCGGTCAACAAATATCTGGATTGGCGCGATCACTTCGCCACCGACCGGGAATAACAAGGGAGAGCTGCCGGATGCGCCGCATAATCGTTGGTTTTCTGATCGTCGCGGGAGCGCTGGCCTGGCGCGGCGCGGGTCTAGCCGTCGCGGCTGATCCGGAACCGCGCGCGATTCTGGCGCCGGCGGGCGTGCTGCGGGCCGCGCTTTACACGGGCACGCCGACCTCGATCCTGCCCGATCCGAAGTCCGGCGGACCGCGCGGCGTCGGATACGATCTCGGCAAGGAGCTCGCCAAGCGACTTGGTGTCCCCTACGAGCCGGTGGTGTTCAACAAGAACGCCGACGTCCTCGCCGCGATCAAGAATGGCACCGCCGACGTCGCCTTTACCAATAGCTCCTCGGCGTCGCGCGCGAAGGATATGGATTTCGGCCCGCCCTTTATGGACGTCGAGCTCGGCTACCTCGTCCCGAAGGGCTCTGCGCTGGCTGATGTCGCCGATGTCGATACAGCAGGGCCTTCGCGTCGGCGTGACGGCGGGAAGCTCTTCCGACGCGACGCTCTCGCGCGACTTCAAGCATGCCGAAGTGGTTCGCGTCGCCAACTTCGATGCCGGGATCGAGATGATGTCGGCCGGCAAGCTCGACGCCTATGCGACCAACAAGGCTTCGCTGTTCGAGATGTCCGAGAAGATGGCGGGATCGAAAGTGCTCGAAGGACGCTGGGGTGTCGAGCACTTTGCCGTCGCCATTCCCAAGGGACGGGATCAGGGCATGCCGTTCCTGCGGCAGTTCACTAGCGAGGTGAAATCGGAGGGACTGGTCAGCGCCGCGATCACGCGCGCCGGCTTGCGCGGCGCCGTCACGTCGGCTGCGGAGTAGCCGCAAGCGAACAGAAGCCAACTCAATGCGATCGCATGAATGTGTTGAATCATATGTCTGACAGAGAAGGACTTTTCCGTATGCGCCATCAAGGCAACATCATCCGCGGCCTGCTTGCGGCGGCAATCATTTCCCTGGCTGGCGGCAGCGCCCATGCGGAGACGTTTCCGACAAAACCGGTGCGCATCCTGGTGCCCTATGCGGCCGGCGGCGCCGTCGACGTGCTGGCGCGCACGATCGGGCAGTCGCTGTCGAAGAGTTGGGGCCAGCAGCCCGTGATCGAGAACCGGCCGGGCGCCGGCGGCATCATTGCCTCGCAGGCGCTGACGCAATCGCCACCGGATGGTTACACCCTGATCCTGGTGGCGAGCGGTCATCCATTGAACCAGTTCTTCTATCCAAAACTGCCCTACGACACCTTCAAGGATTTTACGGCGATCAGCGAAGTCGCGGCTTCCCCGCTCGCCATCGTGGTGTCCAAGAGCAATCCGGTGAAGAATCTCGGCGAGCTGCTGGCGACCGCGCGCGAAAAACCGGAATCGCTGTCCTACGGCATGTCCGGCAACGGCACTTCGGCGCATCTGGCCGGCGAGCTGCTCAACTACATGGCCAAGGTCAAAATCCTGGCGATCCCCTACAAGGGCGGCGCGCCTGCCCTCACCGCCGTGATATCAGGTGAAATTCCGATGAGCGTCAATCCGCTGCCCGAAGTCGTCGGCCAGCTCGACGGCGGCTCGGTGCGTGCGCTCGCCGTTACCACGGCCTCGCGTGCGAAGGCGCTGCCGGACGTTCCGACGGTCGCGGAATCCGGCCTGCCCGGTTACGACGCCTCGGTCTGGTGGGGATTTCTCGGTCCCGCAAACATGGCGCCTGACCTCGTCGCCAGGATCAACGCCGACCTCGCGACGGCCTTGAAGGACCCGGTGGTGCTGACCGCGCTTGAGAAAATGGGCGCCACCCCGGTCGGCAACTCACCGGCGGAATTCGACGCCTTCATGCGCGCGGAAGCGGCGAAGTGGGAGCCGGTGCTCAAGGAAGCGAATATCAAGGTGCAGTAAGGCCGCGTCCGCTCTTCGCGCGCTAAGCGCGCCAGACGAGCTCAGCGGTCGATATCGCCTTGGCGCGGTGCGAACAGCAACAGCCGCCGGATCTCCACGGCAGGGATCGCGGGGCTGAACAGAAAGCCCTGCATCTCGGTGCAGCCGAGGATGGTAAGCAGGTTCTTCTGTTGCTCGGTCTCGACGCCTTCGGCGGTGGTCGTCATGTCGCTGGCGGCCGCGATGTTCACGACCGCCTGGACGATCGACGACGAGGCCCCGGCGCCGGCGAGATCGCGGATGAAGGAGCGGTCGATCTTGATCTTGTCGAACGGAAAACGCTGCAAATAGCTGAGCGAGGAATAGCCGGTGCCGAAGTCATCGAGTGCGATCCGCACGCCGGGCTTGCGCAACTGGTGCAGCACCTCAAGGGCGGCTTCGTCATCGCGAATGAGCACGGCTTCCGTGATCTCGAGTTCGAGCCTGCTGGCGGCAAGGCCGGACGCGGCCAGCGCCGAGGCGACGTTGAGCGCCAGCGTCTGGCTCCTGAACTGGAGCGGCGAGACGTTGACCGCGACGCGGACACCATCGGGCCAGTTGACCGCCTCGGCACAGGCGGTGTTGAGCACGAAGTGACCGATCTGATTGATCAGCCCGGTGTCTTCCGCGACCGGAATGAATTCGGCGGGCGAGATCATGCCGCGTTCGGGATGTCGCCATCGCAGCAACGCCTCGCAGGATGAGATCTTGCCGTCGTCGAGATTGACCACTGGCTGGTAGTAGACCTCGAGACCGCCATCGCTGATCGCCTGGCGCAACTCCAGTTCGAGGCTGCGCCGCGCCTTGGCGCGCGCATCCATGCCGGGCTCAAAGAACCGGTAGGTCCGCCGTCCGTCGCCTTTGGCGCCGTAGAGAGCGAGGTCCGCGTTCCTCAGCAACTGGTCGAGGTCGATCCCGTCACCGGGAGCGAGCGCGATGCCGATACTGGCGTCGGTCGTGATCAGATGCCCTATGCAGTCGATAGGCTGCCTGATCGCTGAATGGATCTTGGCGACCAGCTCCGTGGTTTCCGATTGATTCCTGATCGCGCCCTGAATCACGGCAAATTCGTCGCCGCCGAGGCGCGCCGCCACGTCGTTCTCCGTGAGGCAACCGCGCAGACGTTCGGCAATGCCGATCAGGAGCTCATCACCGACGGGATGACCGAGGGCGTCGTTGATGCCCTTGAACTCGTCGATGTCGATGTACAGCACGGCGAGTTGCTCGTCCGGCCGCATCGCCTTCAGGAACTGCTCGAGCCGCTCGCGGAACAGCACCCGGTTTGGCAGGTCGGTCAGCGCGTCGTAATGCGCGAGATGCGCGATCTTCTCGTCGGCGCGCGTGCGCTCGGTAATGTCCTCGATCGTCGCCACCCAGCCGCCCGCCTTCAGCGGCCGGTTGATGATCTCGATCGCGCGGCCACCCGGGGCTTCGGTGAGCTGACGCGTCGCCTTGCCGAGCGAAACCTTGTGAATGATCGCGTTGCAGAACGCGTCGACGTCGCCGTCAAACGATCCGGTCTCCTTGCGGTGCTCGATCAGCCGCTGCATCGAGCAACCCTGTTTGACCACTTCCGGCGACAGCCCGAACATCTCCATATAGGGCTGGTTGCAGATGATGATCCGCGCCGATGCGTCATAGAGAACAAGACCTTGCGGAATATTGTTCACCGCGATCGCGAGCTGCCGCCGCTCCGCCGCCAGCCGCTGGCCGGTCAGTCGATAGCGCCGCAGCAGCAGACTGACGATCCCGGCGAGAACAGCGACGAGTGCAAACAGAATATGCTCGCGAACGCTCCATTCCGAAATCACAAGGTCGGCCAATACCACCGCCGCGAGCAACACGCAGCACGCAGCCAGCCCACTGACCATCCCGGCCTTTTCGGCGGAATTGGCAGAGCCACTCGGCAACTGATGGCCGCTGTCGATGCTCACCTCGGTGTCCCTTCCCGACACATGATCCGCCACAGCGCACGCCGTTTTGAAATCGGATCACTCGCAGTTTTGGAGCGCGACCCGTCGCAAACCGGAACCCGCCGGTGCTGATCGTACCCGGCGACATTTTTACGCAGCACAGGTGGAAGGCCGGTTACAACTCGCGGTTAGCAATCGGTTACCGCCGCACTCTGCCAACTTCGATCCACGATACGTGACGGGAGGTTACCGGCGCGCGGCGGCAAGGCCGGAGCTCTCCTTCGGGTTGGTAAATGAATGGTTAAGCCGATACCGGCATCAACCGCGCGTCGAAGCGCGAAAAGCGCTGATTTCGCTGCCTAACTGATCGCCGATGCCGCGAACGTAACGCCTTGCAGAACGATTGCTGACCAAGATGCCGCTGATTTAGCCAATCCGGAACCTCGCCGGTTTAACCGTTTCGCTAGTCCGGCTGTTCATAATGAGGGCCGGATCCAGATTCATGACAAGCCAGGTTTTAACCACGTGACATCCTTCGGACGTGTGATTTCGGTGCGCGGCTCCCTCGCCCGGGTCGGAATTCTGGCGACACGCCAGTTGCCGGTCTCGGAGGTGCGCGCCACCGTTGGCCGGTTCATCAGCATTCGCTGCGCCACCGCCTCGACCATCATCGCCATGATCACCGAGGTAAGCTGCGAATCCCTACCGGCCTCCGACGAATATATCGCGACCGCCTCGGTCGACCTGCTCGGTGAAATCCTGGGCGACGACCGTCCCAAATTCCAGCGCGGCGTCACCAACTATCCGACCATCGGCGACAACGTCGACCTGATCACCAATCAGGACCTTCGCACGGTTTATGCGCCAAGCGGGGCGGACCAGATCAATATCGGCAACCTGCAGCAGGACAAGTCCATCATCGCCTATGTCGATGTCGAGGAAATGCTCTCCAAGCATTTCGCGATCCTGGGCTCGACCGGCGTCGGTAAATCCACCAGCGTTTCGCTGTTGCTCAATGAGATCCTGAGGGCGCGGCCCAACTTGCGCGTTTTCCTGCTCGACGTCCATAACGAGTATGGCCGCTGCTTCGGCGATCGCGCGATCGTCCTCAATCCGCGAAACCTGAAACTGCCGTTCTGGCTGTTCAACTTCGAGGAAATCGTCGACGTGCTGTTCGCCGGCCGTCCCGGCGTGCCCGAAGAACTCGACATTCTCGCCGAGGTCATTCCGATGGCCAAGGGCATCTACACCCAGTACCAGAACTCCGACCGGCTCGGGCTGAAGCGCATCGACCCCAAGCAGGTCGGCTTCACCGTCGATACGCCGGTGCCATATCGTCTGGTCGATCTGATTTCGCTGATCGACGAGCGCATGGGCAAGCTGGAAAACCGCTCGTCGCGCATCATCTATCACAAGCTGATCTCGCGCATCGAGACCGTGCGCAACGATCCGCGCTACACCTTCATGTTCGACAACGCCAATGTTGGCGGCGACACCATGGCTGAGGTCATCAGCCATCTGTTCCGCCTGCCTGCCAATGGCCGGCCGATGACCATCATGCAGCTTGCAGGTTTTCCGGCCGAAGTCGTCGATTCCGTGGTCTCGGTCTTGTGCCGCATGGCGTTCGATTTCGGGCTATGGAGCGACGGCGTGTCGCCGCTGCTGTTCGTCTGCGAAGAGGCGCATCGTTATGCTGCCGCCGACCGCAACATCGGCTTCGGCCCGACCCGCAAGGCGGTCTCGCGTATCGCCAAGGAAGGTCGCAAATACGGTGTCTATCTCGGTCTCGTGACCCAGCGTCCAGCCGAACTCGACGCCACCATCATCTCCCAGTGCAACACGCTGTTTGCGATGCGCCTGGCCAACGACCGCGACCAGGCGCTGTTGCGCTCGGCGGTCTCGGACGCCGCCGCCAACCTCTTGTCGTTCGTGCCCTCGCTCGGCACCCGCGAAGTGCTGGCGTTCGGCGAAGGCGTGGCGCTGCCGACCCGGCTGCGCTTCAAGGAAGTTCCGGTGCATCAGCTGCCGCGCAGCGAGGCTACCATTGCCACCGTGCCGTCGGTCGCCGCCGGGCACGACCAGCATTTTGTCAGCGCCGTGCTGGAGCGCTGGCGCGGCGCCACCTCGCATCGCGACGTGCCGAACGATCCCGGCATCAACGACCGGCCGGCGGCGCGCATCATGACGCCGGTGGAAGCGCCGATGCTGCAGCCGTCGATGGGCCTCGATCCCGATCGCTTCTCGTTGCTGAAGAAGCCGCTGCGCTAAGCCGGCTGTTTGGACGCGTTTTCTTCACGCGAGCCGGGTATCCACACCGTTCAAAATCGCTATATGGTTCCGGTATCGCCGCTTTCCGCGGCTCCAGCCGGAACCACTTCATGACGCAGCCTGTCGCAAAACGATTTCCGACGCCCGCCATCGACAAATTGCCTGACGATATCCGCACGCGAATTCTCGCGGTGCAGGAGAAATCCGGCTTCGTGCCGAACGTGTTCCTGTCGCTGGCCTACCGTCCCGACGAGTTCCGCGCCTTCTTTGCCTATCATGATGCGTTGATGGAGAAGGACGGCGGGCTGACCAAGGCCGAGCGCGAGATGATCGTGGTGGCGACCTCGAGCGCCAACCAGTGCCATTACTGCGTGATCGCGCATGGTGCGATCCTGCGCATCCGCGCCAAGAATCCACAGATCGCCGACCAGATCGCGGTCAACTACCGCAAGGCCGACATCACGCCGCGGCAGCGCGCCATGCTCGACTTCGCCATGAAGGTCAGCCAGGAGGCCAACAAGGTTTCCGAAGCCGACTTTGCCGAGATCGCCGGCCACGGATTTACCGACGACGACATCTGGGACATCGCGGCGATCGCGGCGTTCTTTGCGCTGTCGAACCGGATGGCCAACGTCACCTCGATGCGCCCGAACGACGAGTTTTATCTGATGGGACGGTTGCCGAAATAGCGAATGGCGAGTGGCGAATAGCGAGTAGCCAACAAAGCTCAACGGAAAAGCTGAGCTTTTCTATTCGCTACTCGCCATTCGCCCCTTGCTAATCGTCCGTCGCCGGCCCGCACCAGCCGGGCAGATAGATCGCGTCCTTGCTCCTGACGAAGGCGAGGCCTCTTTCGATCGACTTGGAAAAATTCTCCTCGACGTTCTTGCGCGACATCTTGCGGCGCAGGAAATCCGCCCACAGGAATTCGCTGAACGGGGTGGTGTCCTTGGCAAATCCGCCGGCGCGGCGCAGTTCGCCGGCGAGGCTGCGGAACGGATCGTCCTTGAGCGCGTCCACCGACTTCGGCAGGTCCTTGAAATGCCGGCGCTCGCCCTTGGCGTCGTAGGGATAGACCCATCTCTTGTTGTCCATCACGCCCCAGAACGCATCTTGCTGGACCATGGTGAGGTCGCCGATCACGGTCACCAGCACATCCTTGACGCCTTCGTCGTGCAGCGCGCGCGCCAGATGGTGGTGGTCGACCACGTAATAGTGTTCGTCCGGCCCGTGCACGACCGGGATCATGTGCGTGCCGAGCAGTTTGGCGCGCTTCTTGTCCGACTTGTGCTCGCGCCAGCGCTTGCGCTTCTCCTTCACTTCCCGCATGCCGACCGTCATCTGGGTCGGGCGCAGCGACAGGATCGGCACTGGCTTGAGAATGGGTTCGCGCAGATTGGCCATGACTGGAACTCGCTATTTGGACCCCGGGCTGGACCGGCAAAAATCGCTCTGAAACGGGTTCCATTATGCCATGATGAGACCGGTGTTTAAATGCCCGTCCACCGCCTGCGAGAGAGTTGAAGAATGGCCAAAAGCCAAAATGAACGAGCTTCGAAAGCCCGGGTCGTACGCCTTGGCGGTCGCGAATTCGTTACCGAAGGACTCAACCTTAATTTCTGGACCGATCTCAGCCATCGCTGCATGACGGCATCGTGGCCGGCCTTCATCGGCGGCGCAGCCGCGGTGTTCGTCGCCTTCAACGCCTTCTTCGCGTTCTTCTACTGGATCGGCGACCAGCCGATCTCCAACGTCCCCAACGGCGCCTATATCGATTATCTCTATTTCAGCATCGAGACGCTTTCGACCGCGGGCTATGGCGACATGCACCCGCAAACCCACTACGGCCATTTCATCGCCACCGTGGAGCTGTTCACGGGCATCTTCTCGATGTCGGTCATGACCGGACTGGTGTTTGCGCGGTTCTCGCGGCCGAGCGCCCGGCTGTTGTTCGCCGACAGCCCCGTGATCTCAGACCATGAGGGCCGGCCGACGCTGATGATCCGGCTCGCCAACGAACGCCACAACATCATCAGTAATGCCAACGCCCGGCTGTGGCTGTTCAAGAACCAGGTCAGCAAGGAGGGCGAGTCGCTCCGCCGTTTCTACGAGCTGCCGCTGTCCCGCAACGAAAGCCCGGCGCTGGCGCTGAGCTGGACGTTGTTTCACGTCGTCGACGAGGCCAGCCCGCTTCACGGCCTCAATGCGGAAGACTTCGAAGCCGCGAACATCACACTCGTGGTCGTGGTGTCCGGATATGACGTTGTTGCAGCGCAAACCGTCCATGCCCGTAAATCCTACGACCATCCCGACATCCGCATCGGCCACCGCTACGCCGATATCCTCGACACCACCGAGGACGGCCGGCTGCGGATCGACTACGGCCGGTTCCATGAGACGGTCGAGGGTTAGGACTGCGTTTGTGCGCGCCAAGATTTGATGTTGGAGACATTCGGGCCGTGCTAGAAAAACAGCACGATTTTCGCAGGCCCACAACAGTGAAAATCACCCAGCGGCAGATCCCAGGGGATGACGAGCACGTTGTGCTCAAATTCCGGCCGCGTACATCGGCCCATCCGCCCGGCCGGCACGAAGAACCGGCCCATGCCCGGCCGCAGGCCAACGACCTCTCGCGCTACGAGCGGCCCCGCGACGAGCCCGACGATTTTCGCCACCGCATGCTCGCCAATATCGCGGCGCTGGCGTTCACGATCGCACTGACCGCGATCGGAATCTGGCTCGCCGTCAGCATCGCCGAACTCCGCCGCACCCAGGACTGCGTCCTGATGGGGCGCCGCGACTGCGCCCGCATCTCCGAAATGCCGCCCGGCAACTGACCGATGCGGGTTTGAATTCACATTTCAAACAGCCAAGACTCGGTTCGCCAGCCGTCATTGCGAGCGCAGCGACGCAATCCAACTTTCTTGTTGTGGCGCACTGTGGGCTCAACGAAAATCCCCCGCGCGGGCGGGGGATTTCATTTAGCGTAGCAACAAGATGAGGATGATCAAGCGAAGGCCCCGCGGCTGACCGCAGGGCCTTCTCTCCGTAAGTTGGCTATTGCTGCCTTTACGCGGCTTGCGCCGTTTCCGCGTGTCTGTTGACTTCGGCTTCCGCCAGCTGGGTCAACGTGCTGTCGGTGTTCTTTTCTTCCTTCAGTGTCGCGTCGAGAAGCTTAACCGCGTCCCGGTAGCCGAGCTCGGCCGCCCAGGTCTTGAGTGTGCCGTAACGGGAAATCTCGTAATGTTCGACCGCCTGAGCCGCCGCCAACAGGCCAGCGTCGAGCGCCGGCATGCCCTTGTATTCGTCCATGATCTCTTTGCCTTCGTCGAGAATTCCCATGATGGCATCGCAGGTCTTGCCTTTTGGGGTTTCATCGATCGAAGCGAAAACCTGATCCAGCCGCTCCACCTGCCCCTCGGTCTCGCCAAGATGCTTCTCAAAGGCGGCCTTCAGCTTGAGTGACTGGGCCGCCTTTGCCATCTTCGGCAATGCCGACAATATCTTTCGTTCCGCGAAGTAGATGTCTTTCAGCGTATCCAAAAACAGGTCCTTCAGTTCCTTGTCCTTCGCCATGTGATCCTCCGTAAGTTGATGCCTTCCCGGAGAACGAGCGCTCACAACATTGGTTCCTGTGGGCAGCGTCGGTTTTGCTTTGAATTGCAGCTTCCCCGGTTTTTCAGCCGCCCATCCGGCGACCGACAGGAAAAAGTTAGGTTTAGCCTCGTCGCGGGGGTAGGATTTGGAGTAGCCCGATCACCTTTCTTCCGGAGGTTCGAACATGGCACGCTACCTTTTCGTCGCGATCACCGTCATCGGCGTCGGAGCGCTCTTCAATTCGCAGGCGAATGCAACGCCAGAGGCGTCGCGATGCGAGGATCGAGCCGCAAATTGCATCGGCAGATGTGCCAACCCCGGTGGCGGGACCAATCAGAACAAGTGCATGTTGTACTGCGACCGGCGGGTGACCCTTTGCTTGATACGCGTGCATGACGCGATCCGGCGGTGGTAGGCCGTAACGGAACCGCCGACATCCGCTGACGTTCGGACCGATGATTTCCGGCTTTGGCATCCGGCGGAAGGGGCGCCTTGATGCAGGTATGCGATCGAGATCAAATCGGAAGTGCCGTACAAACGGTCACTGGATCACACCTTATCCGTCGACGTGACGCGAACCATACCGTGCGCTGTTCCGCGCTCATCCAGACAATCCGGCCAGCCAGTTAGATCACGGCCCGGACCGTCCCTGAATCCGCCATTCTGCCCCCAAATCCGCCCCCACCCGCACCACCCGCCTCCATTGAATTCGCCCCCCCGCTCCGATATACGGGCACTCAACTCCGGCCGGGGAAACAGGGCATTCCGGGGGGCGCGCCCGCCTCCTCCAGCCAATCTGGATTATCTCCAATATATCAAAGGCTTAATGATGTCCTCTACATACGATCAGATCGCCAACATTATCGCCGAGACCTGCGACATTCCCCGCGACACGATCAAGCCGGAGAGCCACGCTATCGACGATCTCGGCATCGACAGCCTGGACTTCCTCGACATCGCCTTTGCGATCGACAAGGCGTTCGGGATCAAGATGCCGCTCGAAAAGTGGACCCAGGAAGTCAACGACGGCAAGGCCACGACCGAGCAGTACTTCGTGCTGCAAAATCTCGCCGATCGCATCGACGAACTGGTCGCCGCCAAGAACGCGGGAACGGGCGCGTAATCGCCTTCCATGGACCTTGATTATATTCAGGCTGATCGATCGCATCGTCGACCTCAACCTCGACGCGAAGACGATTACGGTCGAAGCGCAGGTTCCGGAGAAGCACACCATCTTCGAGGGGCATTTCCCGGGCCACCCAATCATGCCCGGCGTGCTGCTGACGGAGGCGATGGCGCAGACGTCCGGCTGGCTGCTGATTGCGCTGACGAAGTTCGAGCGCATGCCGTTTCTGGCCGAAATCAAGGAAGCCAAGATGCGCGGCTTCGTCAGCCCCGGCGATCTCCTGAGCATCGAGGCCAGCCTGGTCCACGAAGGCTCGGGCTATGCCATCACGTCAGCCAAAGTACGCGTCGACGGCAAGTTGAGGTCCGAGGCCACGATCACGTTCGGTGTCGTCCCCTTCCCGCACCCTGACTTGCGCGTCCATATGGACGCGATGGCCGCCAAGATCGGCTTTCCCCTGCAGGCAATGACGCATGACTGAGACTAAATCTCCGCCTGCCAAGGAAGTCTGGATCACCGGCATCGGCATCGTCTCCTCGCTCGGCGAAGGGCTCGACGCACATTGGGACGCGTTGAACCAGAAGCGCATCAACACCGAAGACCAGCGCTTCGCACCCTACATCGTGCATCCGCTGGCGCCGGTTTCCTTTGACGCCCAGATTCCGAAAAAGGGCGATCAGCGCCAGATGGAAGCCTGGCAGCGCATCGGTACCTATGCCGCGGGGCTGGCGCTGGATTCCGCCGGCATCAAGGGCAATGCGGAAATCCTCGGCCGTACCGACATGATCGTCGCCGCCGGCGGCGGCGAACGCGACCTCGCAGTCGATCTCGCGATCATGAACACCGACGCCACGGGCAATTCGCGCCCGGGCTTTCTCAACGAACGGCTGATGAACGATCTGCGGCCGACGCTGTTTCTGGCCCAGCTCTCCAACCTGCTCGCCGGCAACATCGCCATCGTCCACGGCGTCTGCGGAACGTCGCGGACTTTTATGGGCGAGGAAGCAGCTTCCATCGACGCGGCGCGGATCGCGCTCGCCAGGATCGAATCCGGCCAGAGCGAGATTGCGCTGGTCGGCGCCGCCCATAACGGCGAGCGTTCCGATCTCCTGGTGCTCTACGAATTCGGCGACTTCAATCTGACCGGAAAGTACACGCCGGTGTGGCAGCGCGAGAACAACAGCGGCTTCGCGCTCGGCTCCGCCGGTTGTTTCCTGGTGCTGGAATCCCGCGAGCATGCCGAAGCGCGCGGCGCAAAGCCTTACGCCAAACTCACGAAGGTGGTCGCCGATCTCGCCCAGCGCAAGCAGCCGGGCGCGGTCACCAGATCGCTGGAAGCGATGTGGCCAAAGCTCGGCGTCGCCGGCGAGGGCGGCAACCTGATCACGGGCGCGACCGGCGTCGAGCCGGTGACGTCGGAGGAAAAGGCGTTCCTGAAGCAGCATCCGGGCTATGCGGTGCGCGCCACCGGCACGATGTTCGGTCACACGCTGGAGACCCAGTTTCCGCTCGGCCTGGCGCTGGCCGCGCTTTCGATCTCGCGCGGCGCACTGTTTCCGCCCAACGACCCTACCGGCCTCGAGGTTGAAAAACAGGAAGCGCCGACCCAGATTGTCGTGATGGGGACCGGCCACTGGCAGGGCGAAGGCATGGCGCTGGTGGAAGCGATCAAATAGGCGAACGCAAGCGCGCTTCCTGGAAACACGGCGCGCGAGCGCTTTTGATACGACGCAACATCGACGGGGGAACCATGTCAGCACCACGCGATAAATTCGGCAGGCCGATCGTCGTCGTTACCGGCATGGGCGTCGTGACGTCGCTCGGCGCCGGCAAGACAGGACAACTGGACCCGGCTGACCGCCGGCGAATCCGGCATCAAGACCGTGACGCGCTTTTCGGTCGACGGCCTGAAGACCACCATGGCCGGCACCGTCGATTTCGTCAGCGTCGATCCGGCCTCCTCGACCGGCCTCACCGAGCGCCTCGCCGAAATGGCGACCACCGAAGCGCTCGAACAGGCCGCAATCGGCAGCAAGAGCGAATTTTCCCGGGCCGCTGTTTCTCGCGGTCGCGCCGGTCGAGGTCGAGTGGCCGCAGCGGCTGACGCTCGGACGCGCGATCGGCAAGACCGAATTCGATTACGGCGATGTGCTGCGCGTCAGCGGCGGCGGAAAATTCGGCGAATTTCATCATCGCTTCATGTTCGGTTCGGTCGCGAGCCACCTCGCCGAAACCTTCGGCACCAAGGGATCACCGATCTCGCTGTCGACGGCCTGCGCCTCCGGCGCCACCGCGATCCAGCTCGGCGTCGAGGCGATCCGGCGCGGCGAAGCCGACGCGGCGCTGTGCGTCGGCACCGACGGCTCGGTCAATCCGGAAGCGCTGGTGCGCTTCTCGCTGCTGTCGGCGCTGTCGACCCAGAACGATCCGCCGCAGGCCGCCTCAAAGCCGTTCTCGAAGAACCGCGACGGTTTCGTCATGGCCGAAGGCGCCGGCGCGATGGTGCTGGAAAGCTACGATTCCGCGATGGCGCGCGGCGCCACCATTTTCGGCGTCGTCGCCGGCTGCGGCGAGCTGACCAACTCGTTCCACCGCACCCGCTCCAGCCCGGACGGCAAGCCGATCATCGGCTGCATGCGCAAGACGCTGGCCGATGCCGGCCTCGAGCCGGAACAGATCGATCACATCAACGCGCACGGCACCGCGACGCCGGAAAACGACAAGATGGAATACAACACGACCGCGGTCGTGTTCGGCGATCACCTGGCAAAGATCCCGGTGTCGTCGAACAAGTCGATGGTCGGTCACACCATCTCGGCGGCCGGTGCGGTCGAGGCCGTGTTCTCGCTGCTGACGCTCGAGCATCAGCGGATCCCGCCAACCATCAATTACGAGGTGCCGGATCCGGCGATCCTGTTCGACGTGGTCGGCAACAAGGCGCGCGACGCCCGCGTCACCGCCGTGATGTCGAACTCGTTCGGCTTCGGCGGGCAGAATGCCTCGCTGATCCTGACGCGCGAACCGGTCTAGCACGCGCGCTTTTGTTTGACGCGTTTTCTTGACGCGAACCGGGATCCACTTCGCTTGAAAACGCTATCACGATATGAACCGCCTGCTCCTTCGCACCAAGGCGCGCCTGCGCGACGCCGCCAAACCGGTGGCGGAAGCCGCCGTCGGCGCGCTGACGATCGGCCTGTTGCGCACGACGCGCTATTTCGATCCGGACAAGACCGCGATTTTTTTCGGCCGCGTCACCCGCTTCATCGGCCGCAGGCTGCGCGAGGACCGCATTGGCCGCGAAAATCTCAACGCCGCCTTCCCCGAAAAATCACCGGAAGAGATCGAGAAAATCCTCACCGGCGTCTGGGACAATCTCGGCCGCATCGGCGCCGAGTTCGCCCATCTCGATCACATCTGGGACTACGACGTCGATCATCCCGACAAACCGAGCCGGGTCGAGTTCAGCGCGCGGACCAAGCAATTGTTCGATCCGCTCCGCGATGACGGCAAGCCGGCGATCATCTTCGCCAGCCATCTCGGCAATTGGGAAATGCCGGCGCTCGGCGCGGTCGCGCACGGGCTCGATTGCGCGATCCTGTTCCGGCGGCCGAACATCGAGTCCGCCGACCGCGCCATCGAACGGATCCGTGCGGTCAAGATGGGCACGCTGGTGCCGGCCGGCCGCGACGCGCCGCTCAAGCTCGGCGAGGCCCTGCAGAACGGCCAGCACGTCGCGATGCTGGTCGATCAGTACCTGGCCAACGGCGTCGAGGTCACATTCTTCGGCCGCAAGACCAAGGCCAATCCGACGCTCGCCCGACTGCTGCGGCAGGTCGATTGCCCGGTCCACGGCATGCGCATCATCCGCCTGCCCAACAACCGTTTCCGCGCCGAACTCTCCGAGGAGGTCAAGCCGGTGCGCGACGCGTCCGGACAGATCGACATTCAAGGCACGATGCAGGCGGTCACCGACGTGATCGAAGGCTGGGTGCGCGAATATCCGGACCAGTGGCTGTGGCTGCACCGCCGGTGGCGGTGAGATGTCGGAGCTCTCAATTCCGTCATTGCGGCGACCTATGGTGAGGAGCGCGGCTTCGCGCGTATCGAACCATGGAGCCCGCTGTGGCCATCGCTTCGAGACGCGCTACGCTGTCATCGGGCTCGCAGTCGCGCGACGCGATGACGCCTCCTCAGGATGACGACCGTCACTTCCCCGTCTTCACCCTGGTCCACAGCCGGTTGATGACGCGCTGCGTGGCGGGGTCGCGGGCGTTGATCACGAACAGCTTTTTCTGCGTCGCCTCGTCCGGATAGATATTCTTGTCGTTGAGAATCTTCGGGTCGACCAGCTTCTGGCTCGCCAGATTGCCGTTGGCGTAGGACAAAAAGTCCGAGTTCTTCGCGGCGACCTCCGGGCGGTAGAGATAGTTGATCAGCTCATAGGCTTCCGCGACATTCTTCGCATCCGCCGGGATCGCGAGATTGTCGAAGAACATCTGCGCGCCCTCCTTCGGGATCGTGTAGCCGATCTCGATGTCGTTCTTCGCTTCCGCCGCGCGGCTGCGCGCCTGCATGACGTCGCCCGACCATCCCACCACGAAACAGATCTCGCCCGACGCCAGCGCGCCCAGATATTCGGAGGAATGAAATTTTCGGACATAGGGCCTGATCTTGATGACGAGATCGGCGGCCTTTTCCAGATCGGCCTGCTTGGTCGAGTTCGGATCGATCCCGAGATAGCTCAGCGCCGCGGGGAGAATGTCGTCGGCGGAATCCAGCATGTGGATGCCGCAATCCTTGAATTTTGCGAGGTTCTCCGGCTTGAACACCATGTCCCAGCTGTCGATCCTGGCGTCCGGCCCGAGGATTTTCTGCGCCATCTTGACGTTGTAGCCGATGCCGGTGGTGCCCCACATGTAGTTGGCGCCGTAATTGTTGCCGGGATCGTAGGTCGCAAGCTCCTTGGTCACCACCGGCCAGGCGTTGGCGAGGTTCGGCAGTTTCGACTTGTCGAGTTTGAGGAAGACTTTTGCGGTGATCTGGCGCTGCAGGAAATAGCCGGTGGGCACCACGACGTCATAGCCCGATTTGCCGGCGAGCAGCCGCGTCTCCAGCGTCTCGTTGGCGTCAAACGTGTCGTAGACCACCTTGATGCCGGTCTCCCTGGTGAAATCCTCCAGCACCCCCGGCGCCATGTAGTTCGACCAATTGTAGAAATTGACCGTGCGCTCTTCGGCCCTCGCAGGCGCGGCCGACAGCAGCCGGCGCCACAGCGCCGGCGAAGCGAATTCGAGACTGGTCGCGCATTTCCTACCTCTTCCGGCGATGCACCGCGTCCGACAAACGCTCCAGCGCGGTGTCCAGCGTTGCGTCCTTCTTGGAAAAACAGAACCGCACGACCGACGTCACCGCATCCTGTTCGTAGAACGCCGATACCGGGATCGCCGCGACCTTGTAGTCGGTCACGATGCGCTTGCAGAAGGCCTCATCGGTTTCGTTGAGGCCGAGCGGCGACAGGTCGACGGTGAGGAAATACGTGCCCTGCGATTTCAGCACGGGAAAGCCGATGCTCTCCAGCCCCTTGGTCAGGCGGTCCCTGCTCCGCGCCAGATCCTTGCGCATGTCGTAGAAATATTCGGCCGGCTTGCCGAGACCATAGGCCACCGCGGCCTGCAAATTGGGCGCGGTGGTGAAGGTGAGAAACTGGTGCACCTTGGCGGCCACCCGCAGCAGCGGCGGCGCGGCGCAGACAAAGCCGATCTTCCACCCCGTCAGCGAAAAGATCTTGCCGGCGCTGCCGACCTTGATGGTGCGGTCGCGCATGCCCGGGATCGTGATCAACGGAATATGCTCGCGGCCGTCGAAGACCACGTGCTCCCAGACCTCGTCGCAGATCGCGATGGTGTCGAACTGCTGGCAGAACCGCGCCAGCAATTCGAGGTCCTCGCGCGGATAGACCACGGCGGCCGGATTGAGCGGATTGTTGAACAGCACCGCCTTGGTCTTGTGGTTGAAGACGCTGCTCAGCATCTCCTCGTTCAGCCGCCAGTCCGGCGGTTCGAGCCGCAGCAGGCGCGGGATGCCGCCGGCCTGGCGGATGATCGGCAGATAGCTGTCATAGACCGGCTGGAACACGACGACTTCGTCGCCGGGCTCGACCACGGCGAGAATCGCCGATGTCAGCGCCTCGGTGCCGCCTGAGGTCACCATCACCTCGGTCATCGGATCGAGCGTGAGACCGTGCCAGCGCCCGTAATGGGCGGCGATCGCCTGCCGCAGTTCCGGAATGCCCATCATCGACGGATACTGGTTGTAGCCGTTCAGCGAGGCGTCGGCGGCGGCGCGACGGATGTCCTCCGGTCCGGGATCGTCGGGAAAGCCCTGGCCGAGATTGATGGCGTTGTTGTCGCGCGCGGCCTGCGACATCGCCTCGAAGATGGTGACGGGAAGGTCGGCGAAGACCTTGTTCATGGAGATCATTTTCGGGAAGGTCCTTGGAACTCAGCCGCCGGTCTTGGTCGGCAATCCCGCGGCCTTCCAGCCCAGGATGCCGCCGGCCAGATGCTTGTCGTAGGGCAGTCCCGCCGCCTGCGCGGCCAGCGAGGCCGTCACCGAGCGCTTTCCGGATCGGCAGGCAAACACCACCTGCTTGCCCTCAGGGTCCGGAATGGCCGCTGGATCGAAGGTCGACAGCGGAACGACCACGCCGCCGGGATAGGCCTCGACCGCGACCTCGTTGGGCTCGCGGACATCGACCAGGAGATAGCGTCCGTCCGCCATGCCCTTCGAGACTTCCTCCGGCGTCAAATCGTGCACCTGATGATCCGCCACGCTCAAATCCTCCCGACAACCTTAGGGGGCCAGCAGGCCCACCATTTCGGGCGCAAAGTCGCCTCTGGCGCCGCGAAAATCAAGCGCCGCAAACGGCTTAAAGCATCATCCGGAAGCGGCGCGCAAGTCCATGAGCAAGCCCTCCCGGCTAGAGCGGCTTGCGCGATCGGCCAGGCCCGATCGGGCGTTTGAAGCCCCGCGCTCCGGTAGCCGCGCCGGAGGTAGAAATCGAGGGCATTTGAACTGGCTTCCGCGCGCACGGCCTGGACGCCCCGTTCGTGCATCAGCCGCTCAAGCATCTCCAGCAAGGCCGCGCCGACGCCCCGGCCGGCAAATTCGGGGGCCGTATACAGCCCCTCCAGCATATCGCCGCGAATGGCGCCCCACCCGGCCGCCACGCCATTGAGTTCAGCGACCCAGATTTCCAGTTCGCGAAGCTTTCGCTTCATTCCAACCAAGGTCAGCTGTGCCGCCCAGAATTGGCTTTCCACGGCAGACATCGCCGGGGCCGTCAGCTCAAGGATCGAGCTTCGCCGGATTTCGAGCAGGCGTCTTGCATCATCGGACGTGGCGAGGACGGTGAACGGCGCTCATGTCGACCTGTCAGCGCAGTGGACGGCTCGGACGGCTTACAGCGTGCTCATGCGCATAGATCGTGACCTGCGTTCCGACTTCGACCACCCGCCCGGTCGGGATCTGGAAATAGTCGGTGGCGTCGTTGGCGGAGCGGCTGAGCCGGATGAACAGCAGGTCCTGCCAGCGCGGCATGCCGGAATGCGCGGCCGGCTTCAGCGCGCGGCGGGACAGGAAGAACGACGTCGACATGATGTCGAACTGCCAGCCGAGCTTGCGGGCGATCGCCAGCGTTTTCGGCACGTTGGGCGATTCCATGAAGCCGAAGCGCAGCGTCACCTTGGAGAAGGTCTCGCTGAGCTGCTCCATCCGCACCCGCTCGGCCGGGTCGATCCGCGGCGTCGGCGCGGTCTCGATGGTGAGAATGACGTTCTTCTCGTGCAGCACCTTGTAGTGCTTCAGGCTGTGCATCAGCGCGGTCGGCGCGCTCTCGGGGTCCAGGTCAGGAACACGGCGGTGCCGGAGACGCGCTGCGGCGGCCGTTTTTCCAGCATCGCCACCAGGTCGGCCAGCGGGAATTCCAGCTTGCGCGATTTTTCGAACAACAGCCGGCTGCCGCGCCGCCACGTGTACATCAGCAGCATCACGATGCCGCCGAGCGCCAGCGGCACCCAGCCGCCCTCGAACACCTTCAGCAGATTGGCCGCCAGGAAGGTGAGATCGAGGAACAGAAACGGCGCGATCAGCGCGGCGGCCGCGATCGGCGACCACTTCCAGACCTGCCAGATCACGACAAAGCCCATCATCGCCGTGACCACCATGGTGCCGGTCACCGAGATGCCGTAGGCCGAGGCCAGCGCGCTCGACGAGCGGAACAGCAGCACCAGCAGCATGACCGCGACCAACAGCAGCATGTTGATGCGCGGGATGATAGATCTGGCCGGAATGCGCCTCCGAGGTATGGCGAATTTCGAATCGCGGCATCAGGCCGAGCTGGATCGCCTGCCGCGTCAGCGAATAGGCGCCGGTGATGACGGCCTGGCTCGCGATCACGGTCGCCATCGTCGCCAGCGCGACCATCGGGATCAGCGCCCAATCCGGAAACATCAGGAAGAACGGATTCTCGACCGCCTTGGGATCGGCAATCAGCAGCGCGCCCTGCCCGAGATAATTCAGCGCCAGCGACGGCAGCACGATGAACAGCCAGGCGGTCTGGATCGGCCGTTTGCCGAAATGACCGAGATCGGCATAGAGCGCTTCGGCGCCGGTGACGGCGAGGAACACCGCGCCCAGCGTCACGAAACCGATCATGCCGTGATGGATCATGAAGGAAACCGCGTAGAGCGGATTGAGCGCCAGCAGCACTTCGGGATGCCGCACGATCTGCGGCACGCGCCGCGACAGCGATGACCGCGAACCAGACGCACATCACCGGGCCGAAGAACGCGGCGACGCTGGCGGTGCCGCGCGACTGCACCGCGAACAGCACCACCAGGATGATCACGGTGAGCGGCACGACGTAGGGATCGAAGGTCGCGGTGACGAGCTTGATGCCTTCGATCGCCGACAGCACCGACAGCGCCGGCGTAATCACCGCGTCGCCGTAGAACAGCGCGCCGGAGATGATGCCGAGCAGCACGATCGCGCCGGCGCCCTTGCTGACCGCGCGCTGCGCCAGCGCCATCAGCGCCAGCGTCCCGCCTTCGCCGTGGTTGTCGGCGCGCAGCAGGATCAGCACGTATTTCAGCGTGACGACGACGATCAACGCCCACAGGATCAGACTGAGCACGCCGAGCACGGCCGGCACGGTCGCGACGCCGCCGTCCGGCCCGCTGGCCGCGACAACCGCTTCGCGCAGCGCGTAGAGCGGGCTGGTGCCGATGTCGCCATAGACGACGCCGATGCTGCCGAGCATCAGAGCCTTGAAGCCTGCGGTGGAATGCGCTTCCCCATGTCCTTGCCCATGTCCGTTGGCCGCGGGCGTTTCCGCCGCGGTGACTGCACTCTCGGATGACATTGGGGTTGGGCCTCAGCCGTTTTTCGCACTGCACAATAATGGCAGCGGAGCCGTATACTCCCGGCGGGAATGCATAGGTTAGCCCGGAATCAGGCCCCAGATATGCACCAAACGCATGGATCAACGCTAGTTACGGAAGCGAATCCCGCCGGGAGATCAAATAGTTACCTGCGTACCGACTTCGACCACCCGCCCGGTCGGGATCTGGAAATAGTCGGTGGCGTCGTTGGCCGACCGGCTCATCGCGATGAACAGGTGATCCTGCCATTGCGGCATGCCCGACTGCGCCGAGGGTTTCAGCGACCGCCGCGACACGAAGAACGACGTCGCCATGATGTCGAACTGCCAGCCGAGTTTGCGCGCGATCACCAGCGCCTTCGGCACGTTGGGCGATTCCATGAAGCCGAACCGCAACCGCACGATCGCGAACTTGTCGCTGACGCTTTCCATCCTGACCCGCTCGGCCGGATCGACGCGCGGCGTCTGCGCGGTTTCGATGGTCAGGATCACGTTGTGCTCGTGCAGCACCTTGTTGTGCTTGAGGTTGTGCATCAGCGCGGTCGGCACGAAGCTCGGATCCGAGGTCAGAAACACCGCGGTGCCCTTGACGATATGCGGCGGACGCTTTTCGAGGCTGCTGATCAAATCGGTCAGCGGCACCTCGATGCGCCGGGTCTTGGCGATCAGGATCGCAGCACCGCGGCGCCAGGTCCAGATCATCACGGCCACCGCGACCCCGAACAGCAGCGGCACCCAGGCGCCTTCGAACAGCTTCAACAGGTTGGCGCTGAAGAAGGCCATGTCGACGACGACGAACGGCAGGATCAAGGCGGCTGCGCGTCGCCGCGCGCCAGTTCCACAATTTCCAGATCACGACAAAGCCCATGATGCCGTCGGCGACCATGGTGGTGGAGACGGCGATGCCATAGGCCGAAGCGAGACCGCTGGAGGTGCGGAACAACAGCACCAGCAGGATGACGCCGAGCAACAGCATCCGGTTGACCCGCGGCAGGTAGATCTGACCGGCATGGGTCTCCGAGGTGTAGCGAACCTCGAAGCGCGGCAGCAGGCCGAGTTGCACGGCCTGCCGGATCAGCGAAAACGCGCCTGTGATCACCGCCTGGCTCGCGATCACGGTCGCCGCCGTCGCCAGCACCACCAGCGGCAGCAGCAGGATATCCGGAACCATCCGGTAGAACGAATTTTCGATCGCCGAAGGATCGGACAGCACCAGCGCGCCCTGCCCGAAATAATTGATCAGCAGCGCCGGCAGCACGAAATAGAGCCAGCCGGCCTGGATCGGCTTGCGGCCGAAATGACCGAGGTCGGCATACAGCGCCTCGCCGCCGGTCACCGCCAGAAACACCAGGCCCAGCGTCACCAGGCCGATGGTGCCATGGGAAAGCACGAACTCGATCGCATACAGCGGATTGATCGCCGCCAGCACGGTCGGGTCGTCCTTGATGTGAAACAGTCCCATCACGCGCCAGCACCGCGAACCAGACCACCATGACCGGCCCGAACGCCGAGGCGACGCGCGCGGTGCCGCTGCTCTGCACCGAGAACAGCAGGACGAGGATGACGATCGTCAGCGGCACGACGTAATGTTCCAGCCCCGGCGTGACGAGCTTGAGGCCTTCGACCGCCGACAGCACCGAGATCGCCGGCGTGATCATGGAGTCGCCGATGAACATCGAGGCGCCGACGACGCCGAGCGCCAGCAGCGGCAGGCTGCGGCGGCCCAGCGCCCGCTGCCCCAGCGCCATCAGCGACAGCGTACCGCCCTCGCCGTTATTGTCGGCGCGCAGCAGCAGCAGCACGTATTTGGCGGTCACGACGATGAAGAGCGCCCACAGGATCAGGGAGAGCACGCCGAGCACGATGGCGCGTGAGACCGCCTCACCATGCGCCGCATGCGAGACGGCCTCGCGAAACGCATAGAGGGGCGAAGTGCCGATATCGCCAAAGACGACCCCGATGCCGCCGAGCGTGAGGGCCCAAAAGCCGGAATGGGCCGGCGACGCCTCATGGGCTTCGGTGGATGTGACGCTGACAGTCATGACGCGGGAAAAACGCTCTTGCTGATAGTTCGATCCGGGCGGCTATCGACGCTTCCGCGTTGCCTGTCAATCGAGCATAGCACCGCCGACGATGCGAAGCGCATGCAAAGCGGATTTCCCGCCACAGCAACAAGTGGTACTATAGTAGCTGTTGATTTTTACGGCTTCAGGTTGGGCGGCAGCGGCGGAGCTTCGCGCATCAACGTGATGGTGACGCGGCGGTTGGCCGGCAGGGTCGGATCGTCGGGAAACAGCGGCTGGCCGTCGGCCTTGCCGGCGACCGCGAAGATGTGCGACGGCGGCAGCCCTTCCCGCTCGAGGATCTGGCGCACCACGTTGGCGCGATCGGCCGAGAGATCGAACGCGCCGTAATCGCTTCGCCCCGGCACGAAGCCTGCGGCGGTGTGACCGGTGATGTTGACCCGCAGCGGCGTCGCCTTGAGCGGACCGGCGAGTTTCTGGATCAGCCGCCGGGTGCGGTCGTACGGTACCTTGGAGCCGTCGGCAAACATCGAGCGGCCATCCTGATCGACGATCTCGAGATTGAGACCCTCTTTGGTCTCCTCGAACATGATGTGCTTGGAGATTTCGGTCATCTCGGGCATGTCCTGCAGCGCCTGGCGGAGCGAGGCCGAGGCGAGCGAGAATTCGCGATCGACCGCCAGCTTGGCGCCGCTTTCGGACGACTTGTCCTTGTCGTCCGGGCTCGGGTTGGCCGACGATTCCTCCGGCGAAATATGTTCGGCGTTCTTCAGCTTCGGCCGCGTCGGCAGGCCGTCGGACTCGACGATCCCGGAATAGCGCACCTGGGTTTGCACGCCGAACGCGTCGCGCATCGAACCCGCGACGACCTTCAGCTTGTTGTTGTCCATGGTGGAGAAGGCGACGAGCATCACGAAGAAGCTCATCATCAGGCCCATCAGATCGGCAAAGGTCACGAACCAGCCGTGACCTCCGCCGTGTGCGTCGCCGCGTTTTTTCTTGGCCATGGCTTAAGCTCCGGACCGTCGTACCCGCCTCAGGCCGGAACCGGTTCGCCCTCTTCGTGGCGATGTTTTTCGGGCAGATAGGCCAGCAGCATTTCGCGGACCAGCGCCGGGCTCTTGGAATCGCGGATCATCAGAATGCCGTCGATGATCAGCGTGCGGTTGGTTTCCTCGTCCAGCAGCTTGCCGTGCAGCTTGTCGGCGATCGGAAGACAGAACAGGTTCGCCACCAGCGCGCCGTACAGCGTCGCCAGCAGCGCGGTCGCCATGAACGGGCCGAGTTTCGACGGGTCGGTCATGTTGGCGAACATCTGCACCATGCCGATCAGCGTGCCGATCATGCCGAACGCCGGGGCGCAGTCGCCGATGGCGCGGTAGATCTTGCTGCCCTCGTCGAGATGCATCAGGAAGTTGTCGCGGTCGCGCTCGAGATTGTCGCGGATGAATTCGAGGTCGTAGCCGTCGGCGACATAACGGATTCCCTTGGCGAGGAACGGCTCGTTGGTCTCGACCTTTTCAAGGCCGACCGGGCCCTGCTTGCGGGCGATCTCGGCGATGCGGGCGAGTTCGTCGACGAGGTCGCGGGCGGAAAGCCGGCTCATGGTGAAGGCGAATTTGGCGCCGAGCGGCAGGCCGTGCATCATCACGCCGAGCGGAAATCGGATCATGGTGGCGGCGATCGAACCGCCGAAAATGATGATCATGGCATGTTCGGACACGAACATGTGCAGATCACCGCCCATGAGCACCATCACCGCGATGACAGCGATGCCGGACAGCAGTCCGACGCTCGTCATAATATCCATGGGACGCTCTCCAACGCCTACGCAACACCCGCCCATCCTGGACGGTGCGCGGCCCAAATCGGGCCACGTGAAGCAACCCTACGGACGCGCCATTAAAGACGCGTAAAGGTTAAGTGCGGCAATTGTGGCAGCCGGTGAGTTGCCCGGATGCGGCCACCAGAACTGGCCTCATTTGTCGCGACCATGTCCTGATCTCAACCCTTTGCTAACCATAATCGGCCGGCGGCTGCCGCCGAACGCCGCTCGTCGGATTACCAGCGCAGCAGGAACCGCCCGGCCAGATAACCTGACAGTACGACCGAACCGATCGCGAGCGGGTACCAGGTGACGACGAACAGCGGGCTGTCGTCGAAGCAATTCGTCGCATAGAAAATCGCCGCGATGGCGCCTGCGGCAAGGCCTGCGATCGCACCGCTCAAGCCGGGATCGGCGGGCGCGCCGCCTTTCAACACCGCCATGAAGATCGCGAGCGGCCCACTGGCGAGCAGCGGAATCAGCGTCATGCAGTTGACGGCATTGCTGCCGATCAGGCGGACCATCCAGTCCGGTCGCGGGATCGCCAGCAATTCTGCCACCACGCCTGCCCCCAGCAATAGCGCCGGAACTGGCAACAGCTTTGCCCACCAGCCGAGCGTCGATATCGGATCCGTGCTGCGAAACAGCACGCCTACGGTCACCACCGCGAGCGGCACGATGATCACGAATTTGAACAGGAACCGGACCGTATGCAACGCGTCGTCGATATCGACGCGAAAACCGATCCTGGAAAAAAACAGGATCGCGACAAAGGCGATCGCGGGCACCAGCGCCAACCGAAGCATCAGGCGCGGGCTTCGTCCGACGTAACGGTCGGCGGTCAACGCCCGAATCAGATCTTCCGTTGTCATCGCCGGATATCCTGCACAGCCCGCGCGCGGCTTTCGCAGTGCGGTGAGGCCCTGTCCCGGAGCCTCACCTGTTACTTCGCAGAAACCCGGCTGATGTTACGCGTGCCGCAAAATTTTCTGCAAGAGACTCATTACTTGACGGCGAGCGACTGCAGCGCCTTCCTCTCCTGCTCGCGCGCCTGCCGCGCTTCGATCCATGCCTGCAGCGACAGCGCGCCGGGCCCACTGAGCACCAGCGCCGCGAGCCCGGCGAGATACAGCAGCAGAATTTCATAGCCGACCGGGCCAAACTTGATTCCGGCCTCGGTGACCTCCGCGAATTTCACCGAGAAAAACCCGTATGGCAGATGGACGGTGACCAGCGCGGTCAGCAGAACGAACGCCATCGGGATGCTGACCCACGGGATCAGCACTCCGGCCATGACAGCGGCGCCGCCGATCAGCTCCGTCAGCGTCGCGGCCCAGGCCGCCAGCAGCGGCTCGGGTACGCCGAGCGTGTGCAGCACGGCTGCAAACGTCTCCGGACCGCGGGAGAATTTGGCGTAGCCATGCGCCATAAAGCCGTAGCCGACGACAAGCCGGATCGGCAGCGGCGCCCAGACGGCCAACGCCGGCAGAAACGAGGTCGAGACTTTTTCGGAAGACGAACTGAAAGGTGGCATCGGATGATCCCATTGTTGGTTAAGTGTCGTCGCCCAACATCGCCGGCTGCCTTAAGCCAGGCTTAAATGCATCGTTGCACGTGTCTCTCTCGCAAATACGTGACCACGTTCGCGCTAGAGCACCACGACCTTCGCACCGAGCGGCACGCGGCCATAGAGATCGATGACGTCTTGGTTCATCATGCGGATGCAGCCGGAAGAAACCGCCTTGCCGATACTGTCGGGCTCGGTGGTGCCGTGGATGCGATAGCGGGTGTCCTGTCCGTTCTTGAACAGATAGAGCGCTCGCGCGCCGAGCGGATTTCCCGCGCCGCCCTCCATGCCGCTGGCCCATTTGGCATAGCGCTTGGGATCGCGCGCGATCATCGCCGCGGTGGGCGTCCAGTGCGGCCATTGCTTTTTCTCCTGCACCATGCCGGTGCCGGCAAAGGCCAACCCTTCGCGGCCAACGCCGACGCCGTAGCGGATCGCCTTGCCGCCCCTCTCGACCAGATACAGAAAGCGGCGGTGCGGATCGACCACGACCGTGCCCGGCGGATGCGGTGAACGATAATCGACGACCTGCCTGAGGAATTGGGAATCGATGTGCGAGGTGTCGACGGCCTCCACCGGAAATTTTTCGGCGCTGAGCGCGGCATAATGCGTCATCGCCTGCGGCTGCAGGTCCGAAAAGTCCGCGCTGCGCAGCCCCTCGCCGGTGACGGAGCAGCCGGCAAGGGCAAGCGAGAGCAACGACCCAACGCAGAGGCGCCGTACGTGTCGGGCAAACAGGTCGATCATGATTTTCGGAATCCAGAGTGGAATCGCCGCGGCGATCTATTTGCTGCTTTTGGCACGCGCGCGTGCATCGGCCACGACCCTGACAAAACCGTCATAGTTGAGGGCCTGGTTCACCTTGTAGGCACCGACCAGAAAACCCGGCGTGCCCTGAAGCCCGATGGCTTCCGCAATGTTCAGGTTGCGTTTGACCAGACGCAGGATGTCGTCGGCATGCGTGGCCATGTCGGCATCGAGCCGCGGCTGGTCGACGCCGGTTTTGCGAACGGCATTGAGCATCTGTTCCTGCGAGATGCCGTAGCCGGGAATGTCCATCAGCGCATGGTGAACCGGCAGATACTGATCCTGATATTTTGCGCCGAGCGCCAGCCTTGCGCCGACGATCGAGGTTTCGGCCAGAATCGGCCAGTCCTTGTAGACAAGACGGATGTTGCCGTCGGTCTTGACGATTTTCTCCAGGCTCTTGGCCGCCATCTTGCAGTAGGGACAGTTGTAGTCGAAGAAATCCACGATGGTGAGATCGCCATCGGGATTTCCGGCCACCGGCGCATCGGGATCGCTGAGGATCATGTCGCGGGTGATTTCGTTGTCGTCGGCCCGCGCCAGATTGGGGATGACCAGCAATGAAGCCGACATCGCCGTCAGGCGCAGGAAATCGGCACGAGATATCGGGTTCAACATTGGTTTTCTCCTTGGCTGAGATTAAGCGCGTGAAACTTTGGCAAGCCGGCCGAGGAAGCCGCTGACCCCGATATCACCGACAACGCGGGCGTCCGTGATCTCGCTTCCATCGGGATTGAGGAACACCACCGTCGGCGGACCGACCACCGCAAAGCGCTGCATCAGGTTCTTGCTCGATGCGTCGAAATGCGTGAGGTCGGCGCGGATCAGCAGCATGCCGCGAAGCTGCTGCCGCACCGCGTCCTGGGCGAAGATGTTCCGCTCCATCAGCAGGCACTCGGTGCACCAGTCGGCGGAGAAATCGACCATGATGCTCCTGCCCTGCTGGCGGCCGAGCTCGATCGCCTTGTCGAGATCGGCCTCATTGGAAACCACCTGAAAGCCGTCCGCACCTTTGGCATCCGCTGAAGCAACCAGCCCGGCGGTGACCAGCGGCTGTAGCGGTCCATAGTCGGAGAGCGCAGCGCCGATGACGAGAACGCAGCCGTAGAACAGCGCCAGTACCCCGACAGCCCCTCGCGCGAGACTGGCCGACCGCCAGCGGGGCGTCTCGAGCAGCGAGGGCACGTCGAGGTAAAGTCCGATCGCGATGAACATCGCGCCCCATGCGGTTGCCGTCAGCGCAACCGGGAGCGCGCGCGAGGCCATCCAGATTGCGAGCGCGACAAAGATGAAGCCGAAGATGTGTTTTACCCGCGCCAGCCAGGCGCCGGAGCGCGGCAGCACCTTTGCGCCGAGCACGCCGAAGGCGATCAGCGGCAGTCCCATGCCGAGCCCGAGCGCGAACAGCGCCAGCGAACCACGCGCGACCTCGCCGGTTTGCGCGACGAACACCAACGCCGCCGCCAGCGGCGGCGTCACGCAGGGGCCAACGATCAATGCCGATCCAAAACCGAGCAGCGCCGCGCCACCGACCGAGCCTTTGTTCCCCGCAGCCGCCGCCAGCTTCGCCGTCCAGGATTGCGGCAGTTGCAATTCGTAGAGTCCGAACATCGACAGCGCCAACGCGATGAACACGGCGCTCATGGCGAGAACCGCCCATGGCGTCTGCAGCGCGGCCTGCAAATTTTCACCCGACCAGGCCACGAAGATCCCGAGTGTGCCGTAGGCGGCCGCCATCGCCACCACGTAGGATGCGGAGAGAACAAAACTGCGCGTCAGCGACAGGCGGTCGCCGGCCCGGGCCAGCATGCCCGACAGAATCGGAATCATCGGGAATACGCAGGGGGTGAACGACAGCAACAATCCGAAGCCGAGAAAGGCGAGCACGGTCGAAACCAGACCGCCGCTGAACATGCCGGCTTCAGTCGCTGTGCCGCCGGCCTGCGATGGGCCCCAGGTCGGGACATCTGCCGCAACGCCGGACTGGTTGCCATCGCTGGCTACCGCCGCCGGCACGGATCCGCCGCCCGCCGGCGCTTCCTCGATCAACAAGGTCACGAGGTCGACCGTTTTCGAGACCGGCGGATAGCAGATCGTGTTCTCGCCGCAGCCCTGATAGGTGACGATGATGCGGCCCTTCTCCGGCAGCAGCTCCGCCGGAACGGTCGCGGTGCCGTTTCCGTGATAGACCTCGACCAGACCAAAATTCGGATCGTCCTTCGGTTCGCCCTTTTCGGTCACGGTCCTGACCCGCTGTCCGTCCAGCGTGACCACGATCCGGTCGCGATAGAGGTAGTAGCCGGGGGCGATGATCCAGTTGAGTTCGATCCCCTCTTCCTCATCGAGCTGCGCCCGGAGCTGGAAGGCGTGATCGGCCGGTATCGGCGTCGCCGCCACAACGGGACCAATGGCGGCCATCACAAGCCGCAGCAGCAGCGTAACAAAACCGAGAATCCGGACGTAGGGCATGGGGTACCTTCTGTGAGCGATCCGGCGGCCCATGTGGCGGTGCGACCTTAAGCCAGCCTTAAGCCTGGAGACGGACTGCGGAAGTCGGAACAGGGAGCGACTTTCATGCGAATTCTGGTGGTCGAGGACGACCCGGTGCTGTCTGATGGCCTGAAGGTCGGGCTCGGGCTTTACGGCGCGACGCTTGATATCGTCTCCAGTTGCGCCGACGGAAACGCGGCGCTGGCCGCCGATGATTTCGACGCGCTGGTGCTCGACCTGATGCTGCCGGACGGATCCGGCCTCGATCTGCTGGCGGCGTTGCGCTCGCGCGGCGACCGCACGCCGGTGCTGTTGCTGACCGCGCTCGACGAAGTCGCCGACCGCATCAGGGGGCTGGATGCCGGGGCCGACGACTACCTCGGCAAACCCTTCGATCTCGAGGAACTCGCCGCGCGCGTCCGCGCCATCAGCCGGCGGCAGGAAGGCCGCGCCTCGCCGCAAGCCTCCTACAACGGCGTGACGCTGCACCCCGCACGTCTCACCGTGACCGTCAACGGAACCGACATCAGTCTTTCGCGGCGTGAGTTCGCTGTTCTCGCCGCGCTGATGAACCGGCCGGGTACGGTGCTGTCGAAGGGCGACCTCGAGGCAAAGCTCTACGGCTGGCAGGAAGAGGTCGAAAGCAACACCGTCGAGGTGCATGTGCACAAGCTGCGCATCAAGATCGGGCGGACCAAGATCGAAACCTTGCGCGGCATCGGATACCGGATGAGGCCCGTCGCATCATGAACTCGCTCAAGGGAAGACTGTTTCTGATTCTTGTGACCGCCACGGGCCTGATCTGGCTGGCCGCGACCTGCTGGATCTATGTCGGCACCACGCGGGAAGTCGAAAGCGTGCTGGATGCGCGGCTGCAGGAAGCGGCGCGCATGGTGCTCTCGCTGGCGTCAGCCAATGGTGTTGGCACCATCGCGAAAGACGGCGATGCCGGACAAGCGCCGGAGATGCTGAACTACGAACGGCAACTGTCCTGCCAGATATGGTCGCTCGACGGACGGCTGGTGGCGCGCTCCAGCGGCGCGCCGAATGAACGCTTCAGCGACAACAGCGCCGGCTTCTCCGATCGGCGCATCAATGGCGAGACCTGGCGCGTCTTTACCACTGAGGATGCCGGCAAGGGTGTCCGGGTGCTGGTCGGAGACCGGGTCGGTCTGCGCGACCATTTCGTCGCTGAAATCATGAAGGGTGTTCTGGCGCCGCTGGCGCTCACGGTTCCCCTGCTTGGCTTCCTGATCTGGGCAAGCCTCAACAGGGGCTTGCGTCCGCTGCGCGGGCTCGCCGAAGAGCTCTCGCGCCGGAACGCCGACGATATGAGCCCGGTCGAGACCGGGACCATGCCCGACGAAATCCGCCCCGTGATTGGCTCGCTCAATGCCCTCTTCACCCGGGTTGAAGACGCACTGCGGCACGAACGAGCCATCACCGCGTTTGCCGCCCACGAGCTCCGCACGCCGCTGGCGGGATTGCGAACGCAAGCTCAGGTCGCAATCGCGGCGCGCGACGAGGCCACGCGCAGCACGGCGCTGCGCCAGATTCTCGTCGGCGTCGATCGCACCACGCGCCTGGTCCGCCAGTTGCTCGCCATCGCCAAGCTCGATTCGGCGCCGGAGACGATGCCGGCCAACCAGGTCAGCATCGGCGGCGTGATCCAGGAAGTCATCGACGCCCTGCCTTCGCCGGATCGCGCCGTCTCCGTCACGGTCAATTCCGCATTGACCGACACCATGGTCACCGCCAACCGCGAATTCCTGCTGCTCGCGGTGCGTAATCTGCACGAGAACGCCGCGCGGCACATGCCGCAGCCGGGCGCCATCCGGTGGTCGATGGAAAAGGAATCCGACAGCCTCGCGGTCTATGTCGATGACGAGGGTCCGGGCATACCGGAGGACGAGATACCGCTGGTCACAAAACGCTTTTACCGCGGCCGCAACAAGAGCCCGCTCGGAAGCGGTCTGGGATTGTCGATCGCCGACCTCGCTTTGCGCGCCAGCGGCGCCCGGCTGGTGCTGCGCAACCGAAGCGACACGACGGGCCTGCGTGCCCAAATCGTGTGGAAGATGGCGTGACGTGGCCATGCGCATCGAAAGCTATCACACGGACCGCAACGCCCTGCTGCCGCTGTTCGAACTGGCCGACGATTCCCTCGTTCAGGTTCGTGCCTACATGGCGCTCGGCAACGTGCTGGTCGCACGCGACGGCGATATGATCGTGGGGTACCTGCAAATCATCGATACCGACGCCGCAGGCACCTTCGAAATCAAGAGCATGGCCGTACGTGAGACATACCAGGGCCGCGGCATCGGGCGCCGGCTGGTCGAAGCTGCGGTCATTCACTGCCGCAACCACAACGTCCATCGGCTGATTGTTTCGACCGCAACAGCCGATATCGGCAATCTCGGCTTCTACCAGCGGCAGGGCTTTCGCATGTACCGCATCGTGCAGGACGCGTTCGGGCCATCATCCGGATATCCGGAAGGCGCGCTGATCGATGGAACTCCGCTGCGCGACCAGGTCTTTCTCGAACGCGCGCTCTGAGCGCGCCCGCGCTACTGCGCCTGTGCGCCGATGCCGGCGTCCTTGATGATCGGCCACCATTTTGCGATCTCGGTCTTCTGGAATGCGGCGAGGCCCTCCGGCGTTTGCTGCGCGCGCGGGGCAACGTCGAGGCCGAGTTCGGTGAACCGCTTCTGGATCGCCGGATCAGCAAGCGCTTCGATGGTCGCCGCATTCAGTTTGGCGATGATGTCCTTTGGCGTTCCCTTCGGCGCCCAGAAGCCGAACCAGCCCGACATGTAGAGGCCCGGCACGCCGGTCTCATCGGCAGTCGGAATATCCGACATCGAGGCCGAGCGCTGCGGTGAGAGATTGGCGAGCGCCTTGATCTTGCCGGCGCGGATTTGCGGCAGCGCCACCGCGCCCTGCACCACCAAAAGATCAACCGTACCCGACATCAGGTCGGTCATCGCCGGCCCGGCGCCGCGATAGGGAATGAACTGCACTTTCTGTTTGGTCAGGTTTTCGAACAGCACACCGGAAACATTGGCCGCCGCGTTCTGGTTGACGAAATTGATCTTGTCGGGGTTCGCCTTCATCCAGCTCACGAGTTCGCCCAGCGTATTGGCCGGCAGGTCGTTCTTGGCGACCATCAGCTGCGGATTGTTGGAGATCAGCGCGATCGGCTCAAAGTCCTTTTCGAGGTCGTAGTCGAGCTTGTAGATGATGCTGCCGACATGGGTGTCCCACTGGCCGATGTCGAAGGTGTAACCGTCGGGCGCCGCGCGCGCGACACGCCCGACGCCGATGCTGCCGCCGGCGCCGCCGACATTCTCGATCACAACGGATTGCCCGAGCGGAATCGCGCATCCGCTCGGCCATGATGCGGGCCGCAGCATCGGTCGAGCCGCCCGGCGGAAACGGCACGATCAGCGTGATCGGCCGCGACGGATAGGTTTGCGCCGCCGCCCCCGTTACGCCTGCGAGGACCAGCAACACAGCCGCGCAAAATCCTCGCATCACGTCTCCCCCTCGCCTGTTGAAACGCCCTGACTTTTCGTCAGTGGATATTCTTCAGTGAATCTCCGCCGATTTCTTCAGCGCGGCCTTCAGTTTCTCGAGCGTAAATTCCTTGCTGCGCGCGATCTCGAGGATCGGCGTCTCGCGGCGGGCGCAGAGTTCGCAGGCATCCGGAACTTTCGCGGCGATATCGTGCGGGATCACGATCGCGCCGTGGCTGTCGGCGTGAATGAGATCGTCAGAGCGCACCGTCATCCCGGCAACGCGGACTTCGCCGCCGAAATTTTCCGCATGCACCCAGGCGTGCGACGGACCGATCGATCCCGCCAGCGCCTGGAATCCCGGCGCCCATTGCGGGATGTCGCGGATCGAACCGTCGGTGATGACGCCGAGGCAGCCGAGCGCCTTGTGCACATTGCTCTGTACCTCGCCCCAGAACGCGCCGTAGCCGACATCGGCGCCGTCGATATCCTGGATCACCGTGATGCGGGGACCGAAACCGGTGCCGACATATTCGTAATATTCGATGCGGCGCTTGGCCGCCTCTTCAGCCGGCAGGCCCGACTTCAGCACCGAGCGGATCGTCACGGTGCGGGCGTAGCCGACCATCGGCGGCAGATCGGGAAACGGGCAAACCAGCGGCTTGGTGGTGTAGCCGATCAGCCGGCGCTCGGGAGCGACGATTTCCATCGCATTGCAGATCGTCGGCGTGTCGTAGCGGCCAAGCGCTTCGAGGACGGACGCGGGCAAGGGAGCGGTCATGGCTTTGTTCACGGCGTTTTCTCCTGATTTTTGGGCCGGCTGTTTTTGGGAACGCCGTGCATCCATAGCCCTATAGCCCAAGTCGGCACCGAACCCAACTCGGCGGAGGCTCATGGCAGATATCGGAAGTTGCGCGCGGCCTCAGTTCAGCCGCGTCGGACGCTCGTCCTCGGTATCGCTGGGAACGGGCGCAAAGCTCGATGCCGCAGCCGTCGGTGCGGCAGCACCGGCCGCCGCAGCAGACTGGGCGGCAGCCGCAGTGCGCTCATGGTCGCGATAGGACTTCCAGCCCAGCGGCAAGCTCAGCAGATAGAGCAACGAGCCGAGCGACAGCATGTGCCAGGGATAGCCGATCAGGAGCGCGATAATGAACACCACCGACACAAACACCGGCAGCACCATTTCCGGCGGCACCCGCATCTTCACCGTTTTGCCGGAAAATACCGGCAGGCGCGACACCATCAGGAACGCGACGCCGAGCGTATAGATCGCGGTCAGTGTCGCCGGTGGCTTTGGGGTGCCCAGAAACACCAGGAAGATCGGCAGCAGCGCCAGAATCGCACCGGCCGGCGCCGGCACGCCGGTGAAATAATTCGCGGCAAAGGCAGGCTTGTCGGGATCGTCGATGGTCGCGTTGAAACGCGCCAGCCGCAGGCCGCCGGAGATCGCAAACACCATCGCCGCGATCCAGCCGCCATTGTTGAGTTCATGCAACTGCCAGAAATACAGGATCAGGCCGGGAGCGACGCCAAAGTTGACGAAGTCGGCTAGGCTGTCGAGTTCGGCGCCGAACTTTGACTGGCCCTTGATCATGCGCGCGACGCGGCCATCGACCCCGTCGAGCACGGCCGCGAATACGATGGCGTAGACCGCCAGATCCATCCGGCCCTCGGTCGAGAGCCGGATCGCGGTCAGCCCGGCGCAGATCGCCAGCAGCGTGATGAAGTTCGGCACCAGCAACCGCACCGGAATCGGGCGAAACCGGCGGCGGCGGAGTTCCGAATATTTGGGATCAAATGGCGTCATGATCAGCCATTATATAGCAAGCACGCGCCCGCCGCGCTATCGGCCGGCGGACTGGCAACTTCAGCCAAATCGATGGTTAATCGGCCCGAAAGGTCCGGCCCTGCTCGCTGGAGCCGAAATCGGCCAAAATGGTCTCGCCAGCGACCGCGGTCTGGCCCTCGGAAACCAATGCTTTCATGCCTTCGGGCAGGTAGACGTCCAGACGCGACCCGAACCGGATCAGGCCGAACCGCTCGCCGGCGCCGATCGACTGGCCTTCCCGCACGAATGAGACAATCCGCCGCGCCACCAGGCCCGCGATCTGGACCACGCCGATCCGGCCATTGGCGTTGGAGATCACCAGCGAGTTGCGCTCATTGTCTTCGCTGGCCTTGTCGAGTTCGGCGTTGATGAAGGCGCCGGGCCGGTAGGCGATGCGGTCGATCCGCCCGGCGACCGGGCTGCGGTTCACATGGCAGTTGAACACGCTCATGAAGATCGAAATCCGCGGCAGCGGCCGGTCGCCGAGACCGAGTTCGGCCGGCGGCAACACCTGCGAGATCAGCGAGACCCGGCCGTCGGCCGGCGCCACCACGATGCCTTCGCGCACCGGCGTCACGCGAACGGGATCGCGGAAGAACAGCGCGCACCAGATCGTCAGCACGGTTCCGATCCAGCCCAGCGGCGTCCAGATCCAGAACAGGATCAGGCTGGCCAGCGCAAAGCCGCCGATGAAGGGATAGCCTTCGGGATGAATCGGCGGAATCTGCGCGCGGATGGAATTCGCAATCGACATTATGGCTCACTGTTATCTGTCACAATCCCCCAAGCGGGAGGCGACGCTGACTTGCGGTATTCTTTACGATTATTCTGCGGCGGTCGCTACGGGGTCTTTCGCAGGGCTCCCGAGTTGGTCATCGACCGCCGGCGGGGCGCGGTTCGGCGCCTCGTTTTCGTCGTCGATCTGCGCGAGTTTCTCCCGCGCCTCCTCGGCTTCACGCTGCCTGTTCCACATACTGGCATAAAGGCCGCCGGACGCCAAAAGCCTGATGTGGCTGCCGCGCTCGGCGATGCGGCCCTGATCGAGCACGATGATTTCGTCGGCGCCGACAATGGTCGAGAGCCGGTGCGCGATCACAAGCGAGGTGCGGCCGCGCGAAACCCGCTCCAGCGATTCCTGGATTTCGTGCTCGGTGTGGCTGTCGAGCGCCGAAGTCGCTTCATCCAGCACCAGGATCGGCGGCGCCTTCAGGACGGTGCGCGCGATCGCGACGCGCTGCTTCTCGCCTCCCGACAATTTCAATCCGCGTTCGCCGACCTGCGTCTCATAGCCCTTCGGCGACATCTTGATGAAACTGTCGATCTGCGCCAGTTGCGCCGCTTCTTCCACTTCGGCGTCGCTGGCGTCCCAGCGGCCGTAGCGGATGTTGTAGCGGATGGTGTCGTTGAACAGCACGGTGTCCTGCGGCACCATGCCGATCGAGGCGCGCAGCGAATCCTGCGTCACGTTGCGGATGTCCTGACCGTCGATCAGGATCTTGCCGCCGGAGACGTCATAGAGCCGGAACAATAGCCGCGATATCGTCGACTTGCCGGCGCCGGAGGGACCGACGATCGCGACCGTCTTGCCGGCGGGCACCTCGAAGCTGAGGCCTTGCAGGATCGGCCGCTCGGCATCATAGGAAAAGCGCACGTCGTCGAACCGCACATTGCCCGAACTCACGACCAGCGGCGCGGCATCCTTGCGATCCTTGACCTCCGGATTGCGCGACAGCACCTCGAACATTTTTTCGATGTCGATGATGGCCTGCTTGATCTCGCGATAGACCATGCCCATGAAATTCAGCGGTTGATAAAGCTGGATCATCATGGCGTTGATCATGACGAAATCGCCGACCGTATGGGTGCCGTTACGAATGCCGGAAACGCACATCAGCATCGTCCCGGTGAGGCCCGCGGTGAAGATCACCGCCTGCCCGGTATTGAGCAGCGCCAGCGACGTATAGGTCTTCACGCTGGCTTTTTCGAAGCGCTCCATCGAATGATCGTAGCGCGTGGCCTCACGCTGCTCGGCACCGAAATATTTCACCGTCTCGTAATTCAGGAGCGAGTCGATCGCCTTGGTGTTCGCCTCGGTGTCGGAATCGTTCATCTTGCGGCGGATCTCGATCCGCCACTCGGTCGCGAGATAGGTGAAGTACATGAAGACGACGACCGTGGCCAAAACGGCGGCGACATAGCGCCAGTCGAACTGCCACAGCAGCACGGCGGCCAGCAGTGCTACCTCGACGATGGTCGGGATCAACTGGAGGATCACCATCCGCACGATGACTTCAATGCCGGCGCGGCCGCGCTCCAGCACGCGCGTCAATCCGCCGGTCTTGCGCTCGAGGTGGAAGCGCAGCGACAATTCGTGCATGTGAACGAAGGTGATATAGGCGAGCTTGCGCACCGCATGCATGGCGACGCGGGCGAAGATGCCGTCGCGCCATTGCGTCAGGATCGCCATCAGCACGCGCAGGCCGCCATAGCCGAGCGTCATCAACAGCGGCGATGCAATCAGCCACAGCGTCCAGTTCGACGGTGCGACAGGCGCGCTGCCCATGCCGCTGAGCGCATCGATCGCCCATTTGAAGGTGAACGGCACCGCCAGCGTCGCGACCTTCGCGATCAAGAGCAGCACCACCGACCAGGCCACGCGCATCTTGAGGTCGGCGCGATCGCCCGGCCAGATGAAAGGCCACAAATGCACCAGCGTCCCGATCAGGGTCGCCTTGTCGGCCGCGGTGCTGACGGGGGCCGGGTTGTCGCCGGCGTGGGCGTGCGAATCGGAATGAGCCATCAGTTCGAGGCCCGCAGCGGGAGGGCGTACCGGTTCGCCGTCGGATGATTTCTCAGGGCTTGCATATGCCCGTCATATAAAGCGTTTGAATGCCGGGTACAGCCTTGAAAGATAAAACTTTCCTGCTTTTAACGGCGTTTCCAGCCGGTTTCCCCCGCAAATACCCCGGCATCGCCGGACTTGAGCTTTTTACGCTGCAGTGCCACATGAATAGTATGAACCAAATCAAAACCGTCTGCGTCTATTGCGGCTCCGGTGCCGGATCCAATCCCCGCTTTGTCGAATCCGCGGTCGCGCTGGGCAAGACCTTTGCCGAGAACAACATTCGCTTGGTCTATGGCGGCGGCTCCGTCGGCCTGATGGGCGCTGTCGCCGGATCCGTGCTCGATCACGGCGGCTCGGTCACCGGGATCATTCCGGAATTTCTCATGAAGCGCGAAAACATGTTGTCGCGGGTTCAGGAATTGATCGTCACGCCCGACATGCACGAGCGCAAGCGGCTGATGTTCGAACGCTCGGACGCGTTCGTCGCCCTGCCCGGCGGCATCGGCACGCTGGAGGAGCTGGTCGAGCAGATGACCTGGCAACAGCTCGGCCGCCACACCAAGCCGGTGCTGCTCGCCAACATCGACGATTTCTGGGAACCGTTGCTCGCGCTGCTTACGCATATGCGCGCCAGCGAATTCATCCGCCCGGGATTGAGCATCGACGTTCTCAAGGCCGAGCGGGTCGAAGACATCCTGCCGCGCCTGCGCGCCGCCGCCGCGCGTGCCCCCGCCGGCACCCAGGCGATGGTGCCGGAAGTGGCGCGACGGCTTTAGGCCGCTTGCGCCTTTACTCACTACTCACTCGGAAACGTCACGGCCTCGATGCGGTTGCCATCGGGGTCGATGACGAAGGCCGCGTAGTAGCGCACGCGATCGTGCGGACGAAGTCCTGGCGCGCCGTCGGAGCGGCCACCAGTGGCAAGCGCTGCCGCATGAAATGCGTCGACATCGCCGGTTGATTTGGCGCGAAGGCAGATGTGGGTGCCGCTTTCGGGCGGCACCGGCGCCATGCCGGCCCGCAGGTTGATCCAGAACTCCGGATAGTTTTTGCCGAAGCCGATGGTGGCGGGGCGCGTCACGAGGCGCGAGAGCCCGAGCGGCGCGAGCGTTGCCTCATAGAAGCGCGCGGCGCGGTCGAGGTCAGCGACGCCGACGGAGATGTGGTCGATCATGCAAAGGCCCCTGCTCTTCTCCGCGTCATTGCGAGGAGCGCAGCGAAGCAATCCATTCTTTCTTGTGCCGCAAAGCTGGATTGCTTCGCTGCGCTCGCAATGACGGTGTCTATAGCACCACGTGCGCACCTCACGCCGGCGCGTTCGATTTCACCAGCTTGTAGATCACCGAGTCCATCAGCGCCTGGAACGAGGCGTCGATGATGTTCGGGGATACGCCGACCGTGGTCCAGCTCTCGCCCTGCTCGTCCTCGCTCTCGATCAGCACCCGCGTCACCGCTTCGGTGCCGCCGTTGAGGATACGCACGCGGTAATCGATCAGCTTCAGGCCTTCGATGTATTTCTGGTACTTGCCGAGATCTTTTCGCAAGGCGACGTCGAGCGCGTTGACGGGGCCGTTGCCCTCCGCCGCCGAGATCAAATGCTCACCGGCGACATCGACCTTGACCACCGCGAGCGCCACCGTGACGCGCTGGCCGTTGGCGTTATAACGCTGCTCGACATTGACGTCGAACTGCTCGACCCGAAAATATTCCGGCACCCGGCCGAGCGTGCGGCGCGCCAGCAGGTCGAACGAGGCATTGGCGGACTCATAGGCAAAACCGGCCGCCTCGCGTTCCTTCAACTCCTCGACCAGACGCGCCAGCTTTGGATCGCTCTTTTCATAGGGGATGCCAGCGCGGTCGAGTTCGGCCATCACATTGGAGCGGCCAGCCTGGTCGGACACCAGCACCTTGCGATGGTTGCCAACCAGTTCGGGCAGCACGTGCTCGTAGGTGTGCGGGTCCTTCATCACGGCGGAAGCGTGAATGCCGGTCTTGGTCACGAACGCGCTTTCGCCGACGTAAGCCGCGTGGCGGTTCGGCGCGCGGTTGAGCATGTCGTCGAGCGTGCGCGACACCTTCATCAGGGTCGACATCTTCTCGGGCGTGACGCCGATGTCGAAGGCGTCGGAAAATTCGTTCTTCAGCCGCAGCGTCGGGATCAGCGAACAGAGGTTGGCGTTGCCGCAGCGTTCGCCGAGCCCGTTCAGCGTGCCCTGGATCTGCCGCGCGCCGGCGCGCACCGCGGCCAGCGAATTCGCCACCGCCTGTTCGGTGTCGTTATGGGCGTGGATGCCGACGTGGTCGCCGGGAATGTGTTTTGTGACATCACCGACAATGGTCTCCACCTCGTGCGGCATGGTGCCGCCATTGGTGTCGCACAGCACCACCCAGCGCGCGCCAGACTCATAAGCCGCCTTCGCGCAGGCCAGCGCGAACTCGCGGTTCTCCTTGTAGCCGTCGAAAAAATGCTCGCAATCGACCATCACCTCGCGGCCGGCGGCCTTGGCGGCAGCAACGCTGTCGCGGATCGAGGCGACGTTTTCTTCGTTGGTAGTCTCGAGCGCGACACGCACCTGATAGGCGGAGGACTTAGCGACGAAACATATCGCGTCGGCCTTGGCCTCGATCAGCGCGGCAAGGCCGGGATCGTTGGAAGCCGAGCGGCCCGGACGGCGCGTCATCCCGAACGCGGTAAACTTCGCGTGGTCGAGCTTCGGCTTGGTGGCGAAAAATTCGGTGTCGGTCGGGTTGGCGCCGGGATAGCCGCCCTCGACATAATCGATACCGAGTTCGTCCAGCATGCCGGCGATGATCTGCTTGTCATGCAGCGTGAAATCGACGCCGTTGGTCTGGGCGCCGTCGCGCAGCGTGGTGTCGAACAGATAAAGGCGTTCGCGGCTCATGATGGCGCTCCCGGCGCTGCGCTTGCGGCCAGCGTCTTCTGCATCGTGGTGTTGGCGAGCCATTCGCCATTGACGGTGACGGTGTTGCGCTGCTTGCCGACATAGCCGCGCTTCTGGAAGAAGTGCTCGGCGGTGTCGCTGGCGTCGACCGTGAGACTCTTGGCGCCGCGGGCGCCGGCCAGCTTTTCCAGCGCATCTGTTAGCATCGAGGCAACGCCCTGCCCCGCGACGCTCGGATGCACGTAGAGCATGTCGATATGGTCGGGGCCTCTGAGCGAAGCAAAACCAACCGGCGAGTTCTGCAGCGTCGCGATCAGCGTCAATTGCCCGGCGAGCTTTTTGCCGAACGTTTCTTCATCCTCGGCGACCGCCGCCCAGGCTTCCTGCTGCGCTTCGTTGTAGTCGTCGCCGGTCAACTCCTGGATCGCGGCAACGAAGATCGCCGCCAGGATCGAGGTGTCTGCCGCAAGGAACGGCCGCAGCGCGGGTTTTGGTAGCGTCTGTCCCATCAGGCGACTTCCCAGGTGGTCACGGGTTTTCCATCGGCATCCTTGCCGTCCTTGATGGCAACGCCCATGGCGGCGAGCTCGTCGCGAATGCGGTCGGATTCCCTAAAATCCTTCCGCGCGCGCGCGGCGGCACGGTCCGCAAGCAGGCGGTCCACCTGTTGCGCATCGACACCACTCGCCTGCTGCTTGCGGCTCTTCCATGCCGCAGCACTCTGCGAGAGGAAGCCTAGCAGCCGCAGCGAGGCCGCGAACTCGCTGCGTTCGCGTTCGCCGCCGGACGCCGCGGCATTCCGCAAGCCATGCAGCGCTGTGATCGTTTGCGCCGTGTTGAGATCGTCAGAGAGCGCCTCGATGACGGCATCGGCGGGCCGATCGCCCTTGGCGTCGGCCGCGACCGCATACCAGTCGTCGAGCGTCTTGGCGCTTTCTTCCAGCGACTTTTCGGTCCAGTCGATCGGCGAGCGATAATGCGTCTTCAGCATGTTGAGGCGCAGCACCTCGCCCGGCCACTCCGTCAGCGACTCCCGGATCGTAGTGAAGTTGCCGAGGCTCTTCGACATCTTCTCGCTTTCGACCTGCAGAAAGCCGTTGTGCATCCAGACATTGGCCATGCGGTCGGCATGGAATGCGCAGCAACTCTGCGCGAGTTCGTTCTCATGGTGCGGGAACACCAGATCGATGCCGCCGCCATGAATGTCGAACTGTTCGCCGAGATGCTTCCACGCCATCGCCGAGCATTCGATGTGCCAGCCCGGACGGCCCGGCACCGCGATGCCCGCTGGCGACGGCCAGGAGGGCTCGCCGGGCTTTGCCGGCTTCCACAGCACGAAGTCGGTGCTGTCGCGCTTGTAAGGCGCAACATCGACGCGGGCGCCCGCGATCATCTCGTCGAGCGAACGGTTGGCGAGCGCGCCATAGCGCGGCAGTACAGAGTTCGCGGCGTTCATCGCCTGCGGCGAGAACAGGACGTGGTCTTCGGCGACATAGGCAAAGCCGTCGGCGACCAGTTTCTCGATGATCGCGCGCATCTCGGCGATATGCTCGGTCGCACGCGGCTCGACCGTCGGCCGCAAGCTACCGATGGCGTCGACGTCATCGTGAAACTGCTTTTCCGTCAGTTCGGTGACTTTTCGGATCGCCTCGTTGAGCGGCAGGTCAGGAAAATCCCGCGCGGCGCGCACATTGATCTTGTCGTCGACGTCGGTGATGTTGCGGGCGTAGGTGACGTGGTTTTCGCCGTAGAGGTGCCGCAGCAGCCGGAACAGCACGTCGAACACGATGATCGGGCGCGCATTGCCGATATGGGCGAAGTCATAGACCGTCGGTCCGCAGACATACATGCGCACGTTGCCGGGATCGAGCGGCACGAGCGGCCGCTTCTCCTTGGTCAAGGTATCGTAGAGGCGAAGTTCCATGGCAAACCCATCCCTTGCGGCCGGGCGTCCAGTGATCTCATTTTTGAGAAAAGACGGCCTCAGCCAGCGAATCGCTAGCTAATAATCTCGCGGCAAATGCTGCAGATGGCGAGGAGACCGTTCATGGCCGCACCATGTCCCAGCCCGGGGCACGGCGTCAAGCCTTGGTTGTGCCCGATTTGAGCGCCAATTCAGCCCCCGACCCGCCTTCCGGTCCGCCGCCAGATCCATCTGGCCGATCATGGTTAATCATTATTAACTTTTTGGGCCTATCTGTGAGCGCGGTCTTATACATCCCCTCACCGGTGCTACCCATGCGATTCTCGTTGGCATTCATTGTAGATGCGTTCTTGATCTGCGCGCTGCTGCTCGCCGTTTCGGCGGCGCACGCCGACAGCCGCGTCTTCATCATTGCCAACCAGGCCGACGGCTACGGCGTCGACCAGTGCCTGGCCAAGAGTGAGAAATGCGGCGCGTATGCCGCCCGCTCCTATTGCCAGTCACGGGAATTTGCACAGGCGACCTCCTATCGCCGTGTCGATCCCGACGAAATTACCGGCTCGGTTCCCAGGGGTGGAAACGAGAAATGCAGCGGCAACGGCTGTAACGAATACGTCGCCATCACCTGCCAGCGCTGAACCGGGTTTTCGGCGGCAAATCAAGGGGCGGTTTGCCACACCCGTGCCCCGGAAACGACGTGACGCTGCCCCGAGAAGCAGGTATTGCATGCGGCCTTGGTCGCAATACGCCGCCTTGGCCGTGCTACCTGGCTTTTGAAGCCGCGCGGATCAGCTCTCAATGGCCGGATATGCTGGAAATTCCTAACGCTGCCTCCACCCGCTGGATATTGACCTGCGCCATGCTGCTCGGCCTCGCCGCATCAGGCGCGCCCGCTTTCGCGCAGATGAATCCGAACCCTTCGCCACCTCCGCCGCAGCAAGCCGCGCCGCAGTCCAATCCGATGTGCGTGCGGCTCGAAGGCCAGTTGGCGACCATCGACCGCGGCGCCGGAAGCGGCGACCCCGCCAAGGACGAGCAGATCCGCCGCTATCAGGACGCCGCCGCCAAGCAGCAGGCCGAACTCGACCGCGTCACCATGCAGGCCAAGCGCACGGGCTGCGACAGCCCGGGCTTCTTCTCGCTGTTCAACGGCCAGTCGGAGAAGTGCGGTCCGGTGAACACCCAGATCCAGCAGATGCGCGGCAATCTCGACCAGATCACCTCCAGTCTCGAGCGGCTGCGCAGCGGCGGCATCGGCGGCGCCGATCGCGAAAACCAGCGCCGCTCGGTGCTGACGGCGCTGGCGCAGAACAATTGCGGCCCGCAATATGCGGCCGCGGCGCGCGGGCCCGGCAATTTCATCGACAATCTGTTCGGCAACAACAATCAGCAGATCCCGCCGCCCAGCGCCGAGTTCGGTCCGCAGTCCGGCACCTTCCGCACCGTCTGCGTCCGCACTTGCGACGGCGCCTATTTCCCGGTTTCGTTCGCGACCGTGCAGGCGCGCTTCCCCGACGACGAGAAGATCCTGCAAGGCGCTGTGCCCGGCGACGGAAGCGACGCTGTTCAGCTACCGCAACCCCGGCGAAGACATCAACCAGGCGGTCTCGATCAGCGGCCAGCCCTACTCGGCGCTGCCGAACGCATTCAAGTTTCGCACCGAGTTCAATCCGTCCTGCGCCTGCAAGGCCGCGGGGCAAACCTGGTCCGACGCGCTGAAATCGGTCGAAGACAAAGCCGCCGCCGAACAGCAGGGCGACATCATCGTCACCGAGGAAAGCGCGAGGAAGATGCAGCAGCGCGCGCAGCCGGGAGCGAAAACGACGCCGACCAAAAAGGGCGCTGCACCCGCCGCTGCGACGGCCACCTCGCCGCCACCTGCAACGACGGCGGACGCTCCGGCCGCAACCGACGAGAAGAAATCGATCCGCACCGTCGGTCCAACATTCATCCAGCCGAAGCAATAAGGGCTTCCGTCATTGCGAGGGAGCGCAGCGACGAAGCAATCCAGTTCTTTCTTCGTGAGGTAAAGAACTGGATTGCTTCGCTTCGCTCGCAATGACGAGGAAGCGCTGCAGTCCTGACCTGAACCACCAGCGCCAGCTACGGCCGAAGGATGAAGCCGGAACTCCGCCCTACCCCTCGAACGCTTCCGCCGACGCGCGGCCGGCGCGGGCGACCAGTTTGTCGTCGGGCGCGGGCAACGGCTTGCCGTTATCGCGAAAGCGGTTGGTGATGGGATAGCGGCGGTCGCGGCCGAAATTCTTCTCCGTCACCTTGACGCCCGGCGCGGCCTGGCGGCGCTTGTATTCGGCGACATTGAGCAGGCGGTCGATCCGCGTCACCACATCGGCAGGGAAACCGGCGGCGATGATCGCGGCCAGCGGCTCCTCGCGCTCCACCAGCCGCTCCAGAATGCCATCCAGCATATCGTAGGGCGGCAGCGAATCCTGGTCGGTCTGGTTCTCGCGCAACTCCGCCGTCGGCGGCCGGACGATGATGTTGACCGGAATGACTTCGCCCGACGGCCCCATCGCGCCATCAGGCTTCCATTCGTTACGCAGGCTCGACAAGCGAAACACTTCGGTCTTGTAGATGTCCTTGATCGGATTGAAGCCGCCGTTCATGTCGCCATAGATGGTGGCGTAGCCGACCGACATTTCCGACTTGTTGCCGGTCGTGACAACCATCGCGCCGGTCTTGTTCGAAATCGCCATCAGCAGCGTGCCACGGGTGCGCGCCTGCAAATTCTCTTCCGTGATGTCGCGCGGCAGGCCGGCGAAGGGAACGGACAGGATCTTTTCGAAACCGTTGACGGCGTCCGCAATCGGCAACACCTCATAGGGGAAGCCGAGCGCTTTCGCGAGTTTTGCGGCATCGTCGAGCGACACCTGCGCGGTGAACCGGAACGGCAGCATCACGCCGCGCACCTTCTCGGCGCCGAGCGCATCGACAGCGATCGCGGCACACAGCGCGGAATCGATGCCGCCGGAGACGCCCAACAATACGCCGGGAAATCCGTTCTTGCGGACGTAGTCGCGCAAGCCCAGCACGCAGGCCGCGTAGTCGCCCTTGTCGCCATCGACGAGCGGCGCGACCGGGCCCTTGCAGCGCCAGCCGTCCGTGCCCTTGGTCCAGCGCAGCGTGGTGATGTTCTCCTCGAACGCCGGCAACTGCGCCGCCACCGACAGATCGGCGTTCAGCGCGAACGACGCGCCATCGAACACCAGTTCATCCTGGCCGCCGATCTGATTGAGATAGACCAGCGGCAAGCCGCTCTCGGTGACGCGGGCGACTGCAATCGACAGCCGCAGGTCGTTCTTGTCGCGGGCGTAAGGCGAGCCGTTCGGCACTACCAGAATTTCCGCGCCGGTCTCGGCCAGGCATTCGACGACATTTTCGTATTCTTCGGACTCTTCGAGCCAGATGTCCTCGCAGATGGGAACGCCGACCCGGATGCCTCTGACGGTGACCGGACCCGCAGCCGGACCGCGCGCGAACAGGCGCTTTTCGTCGAACACGCCGTAGTTCGGCAGGTTGGCCTTGAAGCGAAGTGCGGCGATGCGGCCCTGATCGAGCAGCGCGCAGGCATTATAAAGCTTGCCGTCCTCGACCCAGGGCGTGCCGATCAGGACAGCCGGCCCGCTTGCGGTCTCGCGCGCCAGTTCCTCGATCGCAGAACGGCAGGCCGCCTGGAAGGCGGGCTTCAGCACCAGATCTTCCGGCGGGTATCCGCAGATGAACAGTTCCGGCAGCACCAGCAGATCGGCGCCGTCGGCCTTGGCCTTGTCACGCGCAACACGCGCCTTCGCGGCGTTGCCGGCGACATCGCCGACCGTCGGGTTCAACTGCGCCAGCGTAATAGTGAATGTGGGTTCGGTCATGGGCCCGATGGTGCCTTGCACAAGAGCAAACTGCAAATCGATCTCGCTTTAGATCGCGCCCATGCGTTCGGCGAGGGCGAACAGCCAGAATCCGCCGGCCATCAGCAGCGCCACGCCAACCGCGGCCGATCCCATGTCCTTGACCCGCCCGATTTGCGGATCGTGATCGGTGGTCAGGCGGTCGGAGAGCTTCTCGATCGCGGTATTGAGCAGTTCGACCACCAGCACGAATGCCACGGCAGCTACCAGTTCGAAGCGGCGCATCGCGGTGGCGCCGACCAGCCAGGCCAGCGGCAGCGACAGCACCAGCGCGAAAATTTCCTCGCGGACAGCCTGCTCCGACCGGATCGCAAAGGCGAGCCCGTTACGCGTATTGACCGTGGCCCGCCAGATGCGCAGCAAATCAGAAGTCCCGCTGCGGCTGGCATCGGCTTTTCCTTGGCCACGCGTTCCTGCTTCAGCAGTTCGGCGATCAGGAAAGCCATGTCGATGGATTGTTCGGCATTGAGGCGGGGATCGCAGACCGTGTGGTAGCGGTCGTTGAGGTCCTCGTCGGTGATGGCGCGCGCGCCGCCGATGCACTCGGTGACGTCCTGCCCGGTCATCTCCAGATGCACGCCGCCAGCGTAGGTGCCTTCGGCGACATGGATCGCGAAGAACGACTTCACTTCCGACAGCACGCGGTCGAACGGACGGGTCTTGTAGCCCGACGTGGAGGTGATGGTGTTGCCGTGCATCGGATCGCATGACCAGACCACGACGCGCCCTTCCCGCTTCACGGCGCGGATCAAGGGCGCCAGGTGGTCGCCGACCTTGTCGGAGCCGAAGCGGTTGATCAGCGTCAGCCGTCCCGGCTCGTTGTCGGGATTGAGGATGTCGATCAGCTTCAAGAGCTCGTCCGGCTTCAGCGACGGGCCGCATTTCAGGCCGATCGGGTTCTTGATGCCGCGGAAATATTCGACATGGCCATGATCGAGTTGCCGGGTGCGATCGCCGATCCAGATCATGTGGCCGGAGGTCGCGTACCAGTCGCCGGTGGTGGAATCGACCCGGGTAAAGGCCTGCTCGTAGCCGAGCAGCAGCGCTTCGTGGCTGGTGTAAAAATCCGCGGATCGCAGTTCGGGATGGCTTTCGAGATCAAGGCCGCACGCGCGCATGAAGTTCAGCGCGTCCGAAATGCGATCGGCCAGTTCCCGGTAGCGGCGGGACTGCGGCGAGTCCTTGAGGAAGCTCAGCATCCACTGATGCACGCTGCCGAGATTGGCAAAACCGCCGGTCGCAAACGCGCGCAGCAGGTTGAGCGTCGCCGCCGACTGCCGGTAGGCATTGAGCTGGCGCTGCGGATCGGGAATGCGCGCCTCGGGCGTGAAGGCGATGTCGTTGATGATGTCGCCGCGATAGCTCGGCAGTTCGACGCCGTTGATCTTTTCGGTGTTCGACGAGCGCGGTTTTGCGAATTGTCCGGCGATGCGGCCGACCTTCACCACCGGCACCGAGCCGGCATAGGTCAGGACCACGGCCATCTGCAGCAGCACCCGGAAAAAATCGCGGATGTTGTTGGCGCCGTGCTCGGCAAAGCTCTCGGCGCAATCGCCGCCCTGCAGCAAAAAGGCCTCGCCGGCCGCGACGCGCGCCAGCGACTTCTTCAAATTCCGGGCTTCGCCGGCAAACACCAGCGGCGGGAACGTGGCCAACTGCGCCTCGACATCCGCCAATGCCTTCGCATCGGGGAAATCTGGCACTTGCAGCACCGGCTTGGTGCGCCAGCTGTCGGGTGTCCACCGCTCGGACATGACGTTAACTCCTGAACAAAAACCGCTACTTACCGGAAAGTCGTGAAGGGCCGCGTTATACACAGGGTAGTGTCCGACCGCCAGCCAGATTTCCACCTGTTTCGTCAAGCCCTTGCGGCAAAAGCCGAATTCGCATTTGCTGTGGCGCTTGCGTAAGCCTTGAGGAGGAGACGCGGTGGCCGAGCCGGGTCTGGACGACGTTTTTGCCGACGATATCACGCTGCCTGCAACGGATGGCTATCCGCTCTCGGCGACGTTGTTCCTGCCGCGCGGAGCCAAGCGCCACGCCGTGCTGATCAATTCGGCGACGGCCGTTCATCGCAAACTCTATCGCGGCTTTGCCGGCTATCTGGCCAGGCGCGGCTGCGCGGTTCTCACCTATGACTACCGCGGCACCGGCGATAGCCGGCAGCAGGCGCTGACCGGCTACAACCAGCCGAAGTCGCTGGTCGGCTTCAAGGCCTCGATGTCGGACTGGGCGGCGCAGGACGTCACCGCCGCAGTGTCGTGGATGCGCGAGCGTTATCACGACATGCCGTTCGCCTATATCGGACACTCCTTTGGCGGCCAGGCGCTCGGGCTGCTTTCCAACAACACCGAGATTTCGCGCGCGCTCCTGATCGCAGCGCAGGCCGGCTACTGGAAGCTGATGACGTCGCCGGAGCGCTATCGCGTCTACGCGATGTTGAATTTCATAGGCCTCCCCCTCACCCGCGCGCTCGGCTACATGCCGGGCAAGGCCGGTCTCGGCATGGACCTGCCGAAGGAGGCCTTCCTGCAATGGGTCGGCTGGGTGATGAGCCCGCGTTATTTGTTCGAACTCCAAACTCGACGCCTTGCAGAATTTTCCAAAGTATAAAGGCGCGTTGCGCGCGCTGTGCCTGTCCGACGATCCCTGGGCGACGCGTCCGGCGGTCGAGTTGCTGTGTTCGGGATTTACCTCGATCAAGCCCGAGATCATCACGGTTACTCCCGCCGACACCGGCGCGACGCAGATCGGGCATATGGGTTTCTTCCGCAGCGAACATCGCGACACGCTGTGGCGGGGGGCGGCGGAATGGATTCAGGCGGGGGAGTAGGTCTTCACTGTCGTCCCGGCGAACGCCGGGAGCCATACGCCGCGGCCTCTCCACGTCATTGCGAGCGAAGCGAAACAATCCATTCTTTCTTTGCGCGGCAACGAACTGGATTGCCGCGTCGCTTCGCTCCCTTGCACAAACGCTTTGCGTTTGTTGCAGGCAATGACGTTGAGAGACATGCACTATTATTCCCGCGGCGCTGATCGCCGGGAGTTTTGCATTTCGTTGGCCCTCGAAGATACAGAGGGCGCAGGGAAGACCGGCTGCGCGCTGCGCCCGCGGTCTCGCAGGCAATGTGCATCTTGCCCGTCGGGGCGTTTATGAACCGCGCTGCACGCGCGGGCCGATGAACTGGATGATCTCGTCAGCGGCGTAGGCACCCTGCACCTGCTGGCCCGGCGCCAACTTCAGAACCCGAATGTAGACGTCCTGCCCGGGCTTGACGATGTTATCAACGCTGCCCGGTGTTCTGGTTGTGTAGGCGGTACCGCCACTGAACGTCGTCGTACTGGTCCCGGGTGTGACGATGGTCGAGGCTGTACTCGCATCCGCAGCGCTGATCACCAGGAAATGAGTTCCGCCCTGCGCCTTGGTCGTCTCCGCCGCCTTGAGCAACGCGTAGTCCTGGACCGTCGTCGACCCGGTAACGCCATTTCCGCGCGCCTCGATCCGGAATGTATCGGCAGTGATTTGCTGCGCGGCGACGCCGCCTGTAAATCCCATTTCCTGGTATTTTGTGGCGCACCCGGCCAACATCAAAGAGAGTGCCGCCACTCCCCAAATCGCACGCATTTTTTCTTCCCCAAGCCCGGAGATATTCTTTTCTCAACCGAAGCGCGGAATCAACCCGACTTTTTACTGAGTGATTGATCCCGGTTCCAGCCGGCCTCGCGGGATCAATCCGGCGTGCCCATGATGTACGGCTTCAGCATCGCATACAGCATGCCGTGCGTCGGCGTCGGCACGCCGAGTTCGCGGCCAAGCGCCACGACCTTGCCGCTGAGCCAGGGCAGCTCCATCCGGTTGCCGCGATCGAGATCGAGCGCCATCGACGCCTTCATCGCCGGCGGCGCGTGGCCGACGAAACCAACCACCTTGTCGAGCGCATCCGCCGGCAGCTTGATGCCCTTGGCACGGGCGACGTCGATCGTCTCCTGGAACGACGCCATCATGATCGGGCGAATGTCCGGATCGTCGCGCAATTTGCCGAGCGGCTGGCGCGTCGCCGCGGTCATGACGGAATTGCTGGCGAGCAGCACGAACTTCATCCAGAGCTCGGTGACGATCTGATCGCTGAGCGTCGCGTCGAAGCCGGCCTTCTGGCACAGCGCGAGAAATTCCTCGCCGCGTTTGGTGATCTTGCCGTCGAGCTCGCCAAAGATCATGCGCATGAAGGTGCCGACCTGCGTGATGACGCCGGGCGCGGTGATCGAGGCACTGATCTGGGCGACGCCGCCCATGACGGCTTTCGGCCCCAGGATCGGCAGCAACCGCTCGGGCGCATCGATGCCGTTTTGCAGCGTAATCACGGCGGTGTCGGGCCCGACCAGCGGCTTGATTGCCTCGCCCGCGCTCTCGACGTCCCACAGCTTGACGCAGAACAACACGACATCGACGACGCCGATCTCGACGGGATTGTCGGTCGCTTTCGTCCGCACCACATGGGTCTCGCCGCGGCCGCCCTGAACCCTAAGCCCGGCACTCTTCATCGCCGCGAGATGCGCGCCGCGCGCCAGAAAGGTGACGTCGGCGCCCGCCTTCGCCAGCGCCGCACCAAATCCGCCTCCGACGCCCCCGGCGCCGATCACCGCAATACGCATGACGTTTCCCTTTTTGTTTTTATGATTTTGTAACTTCGTAGGATGGGTCGAGCGCAGCGATACCCATCGATACCAATGCGTGCAGATGATGGGTATCGCTGCGCTCCACCCATCCTACAGAGAGCGCCGTCTTATTTCCCGTAACTGTAAAACCCCTGCCCGGTCTTGCGGCCGAGATGGCCGGCGGCGACCATTTCCTTCAGCAGCGGCGCGGGACGGTATTTCGGATCGTTGAAGCCTTCGTAAAACACTTCCATCACCGACAGCATGGTATCGAGCCCGATCATGTCGGCCAGCGCCAGCGGCCCGATCGGGTGGTTGCAGCCGAGCCTCATGCCGGCGTCGAGGTCCTCGGCGGTGGCGATGCCTTCCTGCAACGCAAAGATCGCCTCGTTGATCATCGGGCAAAGGATGCGGTTGACCGCAAAGCCCGGGCTGTTCTTGGCCGTGACCGCGACCTTGCCGATACGCTTGGCGAACTCGGCGGCCTTGGCGTGGGTGTCGTCGGAGGTCTGCAAGCCCCGGATCAGTTCCAGCAGCGCCATCAGCGGCACCGGATTGAAGAAGTGCATGCCGATGAAGCGATCCGGCCGGTCGGTGGCGGCGGCGAGTTTGGTGATCGAGATCGAGGAGGTGTTGGTGGCAAGCAGCGCCGACGGCCGCAGCTTGGTGCAGAGATCCTTCAGGATCTTGACCTTCAGATCCTCGTTCTCGGTCGCGGCCTCGATCACCAGATCGCAATTGGCGAGTTTGGCGCTGTCCGTGGTGGTTGCGATGCGCTTCAGCGCGGCCTGGCGGTCGGCGTCGGTCATCTTCTTCTTGTTGACCAGCCGCTCCAGGCTGCCGGTCACGACCGACATACCCCGCGTCAGCGCGGCATCGGAGATATCGGTCATGGTCACCGACAACCCCGCCGCCGCGCAGACCTGCGCGATCCCGTTGCCCATCGTGCCCGCGCCGACGATACCGATTTGCTCAATCATGGCTTGGGTAACTCCAGTTGGATGCTTGCGGATAGCGTTAGCAGAGGGCGGCGGGAAGAGGTAGCCCGTCGGATGCAGCCCTCGCCGTCGGCGTCCCCGACGGCAACAAACAGACGCTAGCGCCGTTTGATCTAGGTCAAAAGCAGCCCCGAGCTCAACCCTAGCTTTCGGCAAGCTTTTGGAAACGCAGCGGTGCAGCTGGTATGGATACGATGAGCAGTCCACGCGAACAGGGTCTCGATGCACTTGAGGCCGTGATACGGGTTGGCGCATCGATGTTACGCGCCGGCAACACGGCCACCCGCACCTGCGAACTGATCGAGCGGATGGCGCTCAATCTCGGTTTCGATACGATATCGGTCGCGCTCTCGCTCGATAGCATCGCGGCCGATGCGCGCCGTTCCGGCCAGTCGACGGCGATCATCCGCTCGCTTGGGCCGCCTGGCGTCAACGTCTGGCGCATCGGGCAACTGGAACAGCTCGCCCAATCCGTGACACCGGACACGGCGCCCGACGAGATCGCGGCCAGGCTGCAGGAGATCAATTCCGCGGCACCGCTGTACGCGAGGGCGCAGATCGCAACCGGGATCACCCTTGCAGCGCAGGCTTTGCATTCCTCAATGGCGTCGGCCCGCCCGAGATCATCGCAACCGCAGCCGGCGGCGGGATTGGCCAGTTGTTGCGAATGTCGCTGGCGCACCGCCAGTTCAATCATTTTGGCGTAGCTGCTCTGAGTTCGATCGCGGCGTCCGGCGTGTATGTCGCGCTGATCGCCCTGGCGAAGTTGGCCGGGTCTGAAATTGGCGGCTATTCGACCGGATTCATTGCCTCGGTACGGTTCCTCATTCCCGGCTTTCCGCTGATCGCCGCAATTTTCGATCTGCTGCAATATCAGACCGTCGCCGCGATCAGCCGGTTTGTCTATGGCGCGATGATCCTGCTTGCTGTCGCGTTTGGCCTGAGCCTCGTCATTGGCTTGGCCGGGGTCGATATGTCCCACCAACCCGGCGTCGAACTTCCGTATCTTGTGAAGTTGACGTTGCGGGGCTTCGCCAGTTTCGTTGCAGCGTGTGGGTTCGCGATCTCGTTCAACAGCCCAAGGCAAGCTGTGCTCGCGGCCGGCATCCTGGCGCTGGCAGCAAACGACATGCGTCTTGCCCTGATCGACGCGGGAATGATGCTGGCTCCGGCGGCGTTCCTCGCCGCCTTGATGATTGGCGTTTTGGCCCTGATCCTGAATCGAAAGCTCAATATCACGCCGCTGGCAACGATCGTGGCGCCGATCGTCATCATGATCCCGGGTATGTATGCCTTCCAGGCGGTGGCGCTGTTCAATCAGGGACGCGCACTGGAGGCCCTTCAGGCGGGCACGCTGTTCAGCTTTGTCGTTGGCGCGCTCGCGATCGGACTCGCGGCGGCGCGGCTGCTGGTTCGCCGCTAGGGCCGCCGCTACTCCGCCGCCGCCTCCCGCACATACCTTGCCGTCGGCGTCCGCATCGTCACTAGTTCTTCCGCCGCGGTCGGGTGCAGCGCGATGGTGGAGTCGAAATCGGCCTTGGTCGCCTTCAGCTTCACCGCGATCGCGACGGCTTGGGTGATTTCGGCGGCGGCGTCGCCGACGATGTGGCAGCCGAGCACGCGGTCGGTCGCGCCGTCGACGATCAGCTTCATCAGGATACGGGTGTCGCGGCCGGACATCGTCGCCTTGATCGGGCGGAAATCGGTCTTGTAGACATCGACATGGCTGAACTGGGCGCGGGCTTCCTGCTCGGTCATCCCTACGGTGCCGATTTCAGGCTGCGAGAACACCGCTGTCGGGATGGTGGCGTGATCGACCTGCACGGGGCGCTTGCCGAACACGGTGTCGGCGAAGGCATGGCCCTCGCGGATCGCGACCGGCGTCAGGTTGAAGCGATGGGTGACGTCGCCGATGGCGTAGATGTTGTCGACGGATGTCTTCGACCAGCCGTCAACCGCGATACCGCCGTTCCTGGGGTTGATGGCGACACCCGCCGTCTCCAGCCCGAGATTGGCGACGTTCGGATGCCGGCCGATCGCAAACATCACCTGATCCGATGCGATGCTCGATCCGCTGGTGAGATGCGTGGTGAATTCCTGAGTGACTCCCTGGCCGTGCTTCTCGATCCTGTCGATGGTGCAGCCGGTGATGATGTTGATGCCCTGCTTCTCCATCTCGGTGCGCAGGTGCTTGCGGACGTCCTCGTCAAAACCGCGCAGGATGTTGTCGCCACGATAGATCACGGTCACTTCCGAACCGTAGCCGGCGAAGATGCCGGCGAACTCCAGCGCGATATAGCCGCCGCCCTGGATCACGACGCGCTTGGGCAATTCCTCGAGGTGAAACGCCTCGTCGGAGGAGATCACGTGTTCGATGCCGGGAATTTCCGTGCCGTGGTTGGGCCGGCCGCCGGTCGCAATCAGGATGTATTTGGCGGTGATCTTCTCGCCGGTCATCAGCCGCACCGTGTGGGCGTCTTCCAGCACCGCGCGGGTCTTCACGACCTTCGCGCCGCTCTTCTCCACATTGGTGGTGTAGATGCCCTCGAGCCGGGCGATCTCCTTGTCCTTGTTGGCGACCAGCGTCTTCCAGTCAAAGGAGACGGGCGGAACGGTCCAGCCGAAGCCGGCGGCGTCCTCCATCTCGTGCTTGATATGCGAGCCGATCACGAACAGCTTTTTCGGCACGCAGCCGCGGATCACGCAGGTGCCGCCCATCCGGTATTCTTCGGCGACCATCACCCTGGCGCCGTAGCCGGCCGCGATGCGCGCAGCGCGCACGCCGCCCGAGCCGCCACCGATGACGAACAGATCGACGTCGAATTCAGCCATGTCCTTGCCCTCGGGAAAGTCTTGCCTTCAAGAAAAAATCTTGCCCTCAAGAAACTGGAGCCCGATCCTCGAGGACCGGGCTCCTGTCAATATAGGTAGATCGTATCGGCTTTGCAGCAGCTCAGAGCGGCTTGCCGCGCTTCTTCATCTCGATGCGGAATTCGGCGTCGATGGTGGCGGCGAATTGCTGCGCCCACTGGTTCATGTAGGACATGCTGAACTGGATGGCGCGGGGCTCGGTGGCGAGCAGTTTCGTGCCCAGCGGCGACTTGTAGAACGTCACCAGGTCCTTCAACTCCTGCTCGGTGAACTCGTTGGCGTAGATCTGCGCCATGCCCTCGCCGATTTCCTTTTCGCGGCCGGCGAGAATTCTTGGCGACGGTGAACGCGACCTCGCCGAGGTCCTTCTGGTAGTTGAGGTTGGTCTGGATCAGCCCGTTCTTGGTCTGCTCGACGAGGTTGGGAACGGCGTTGGCGTACATCGCCGCGGCGTTCTTCATGACCAGGATTTCCTTGGCGGCGGCAAGCGCTGCCGGCGACGCCGGCTTCAGCGGCGTCGAATCCGCCGGCGGCTGTTTCTGCTGGGCGCCAGCGGGCGCTGCCGTCAGCGCCAGTCCCAGCGCGAGACCGGCCGCCGACAAGATCCGTGAAAAGCTCTTCATTCCAATTCTCCTCGATGTGCGGCGTTACCGCCTTCAGCTACGCGAATTTCCTGCAACTACGCGAATTCCACGACACGAATTCCCTGGGCGCCAGCGAGCACGGCCGTGGTGGCCAGGCCAATGAACAGGCCGTGTTCGACGACGCCCGGGATCGGGTTCAACAGCCCCGCCAGGCGCGGCGCATCTGCGATCCGCCCGAGATGGGCGTCGATAATCCAGTGGCCGCCATCGGTGACAAAAACGTGGCCGTCCTTGCCCTTTCGCAGCACCATTTGCCCGGAAACGCCGCTTTCCGCAAAGGCCTTCAAAATCGCCCGCTGCGTCGCCGCGAGGCCGAACGGAATGACTTCAACAGGCAGGGGAAAACGGCCGAGGACATCGACCCATTTGGTCTCGTCGGCGATCACGATCATGCGATCCGAGGCCGCCGCCACGATCTTCTCCCGCAGCAGCGCGCCGCCGCCGCCCTTGATCAGATTGAGCGCGGGATCCATTTCATCGGCGCCGTCGACGGTAAGGTCGAGCCGGTCGATCCTGTCCAGCGTGGTGAGCGGAATCTTGCAGGCTTCGGCTTGGATGCGGGTCGCTTCCGAGGTCGGCACGCCCACCACTTTCATGCCGGCGGCGACCTTTTCGCCGAGCAGGTCGACGAAGTGTTTGGCGGTCGAGCCGGTGCCGAGCCCGAGCTGCATGCCGTCGTGGACGTGCTCCAGCGCCTTGGCCGCGGCCTGCCGTTTCAGTGCGTCCATATCCACGTGAAAATCATGCCTCTTCAGGGAACCCGCCGCCTCTCTAGCGTCGTTTTGGCCCCGGGAACAGCCGCTATGAGACCTTTTCCGGGATCATTCCAGCTTGCATCGCGGCGCGTGGACCGATAGCGAATTCGTCATGACCCTTCCCCGCACGCTTGTCTTCGATCTCGACGGCACCCTCGTCGACACCGCCCCTGACCTGATCGCCGCGCTCAACCATGTGCTCGACCGCGAGGGCCTGCCGCCAGTCCCGTTGAACAAGGCGCGCAACATGATCGGCGCCGGCGCCCGCAAGCTGCTCGAGCGCGGGCTCGAGGTCGACGGCCGCGCGGTTACGGTCGACGAACTCAACAAGCTCACTAAGGATTTCATCGACTTTTACGCCGATCATATCGCCGACGCCTCGCGCCCGTTCGAGGGGCTGGAGACAGCGCTCGACGAGCTCGAAGCCCAGGGCTTTCAGTTCGCGGTGTGCACCAACAAGCTGGAATGGCTGTCCAAGCGCCTGCTCGACCAGCTCGGCATGAGCGCGCGGTTCAAGGCGATCTGCGGCGCCGATACGTTCGGGGTCGCCAAGCCCGACCCCGTGATCCTGCAGCAGACACTGGCGCAAGCGGGCGGGCATTTGTCGTCAGCCATCATGGTGGGCGACGCCGGCCCTGACGTCGGCGTGGCCCGGCGGGCCGGCATCCCCGTGATCGGGGTCGAATTCGGCTATACCGACGTGCCGATCGCCGAGTTGAAGCCGGACCGGCTGATCGGCCATTTTCGCGACCTGCCCGAGGCGGTCCATAGCCTGATCGGGGCGAGCTCCCGGGCGTAAGCTGCTGACTTTACGGAAGATCTCAAATCGCTGTATTCCGGCGTTAACCATTCTTTAACTAAACTGCCCGGCGCGGTTGCAGCGCTCTTCTGGCACTCTTATGGTCCCCAAAAGGGCATTGTGGCGGTTTGCCACAGTCAGAGTGACCGATCATGCGTCGTGTTATCGCGATTGCCGTTTGTGGGGTCAGCTTGGCCGGCTGCTCCTCTTTCTCCCTCAATTCCCTCAAGCCGACGCCGCCGCCGCTCCAGGTCCAGCTCGAATCGACCCCGCCGGGGGCCGACGCCACCACCTCACTCGGGCCGGCCTGCAAGACGCCCTGCACGGTCAGCGTCCCCGCCCCCGATGCGGGCTTCGCCGTGACCTTTGCGCTGCCAAAATTCCAGCCGGTGACGGTCCCGGTGCAGGTGATCCGCAATCCCGGCGATTTCGCCAACCCCGCCACGACCGTGACCGAACCCAGCCCGGTGTTCGCGGAACTGAAGCCCGCCGGACCGCCGCCCAAGGTCAAAAAAACGATGCGGCCGAAGAAGCCGAAGCCGAAGGCCGCCGCGGCGGCACCCGCCGGGTCGCCGTTCCCGAACCCTGCCCCGACACGCTGATCGGTTTTCCAAATCACCCGATACACTGCACCGCACCCAAAGGCGCGCATTGTGGGCGCCTTGTTGTAGCTTCCTTGCAACGTGCCTAGATTGTGCTAGCGGGAGCATCGACGTCGCGGCCCCCTCGCCGAATATGGCACGCCAGCAAAGCGCTTATTGATGAACGCGTTGAGTTCCACAGATCAGAGTCAGGATCAGTTGTTCCGTCCGATGGTCGACCCGTTCGGGCGGACCATCCGGTATCTGCGCGTCTCCGTGACAGACCGCTGTGACCTGCGCTGCTTCTACTGCATGTCCGAGGACATGACGTTCCTGCCCAAGGCCGATCTGCTGACGCTGGAAGAACTCGACCGGCTGTGCTCGGCCTTTGTCGCCAAGGGCGTGCGAAAAATCCGTCTCACCGGCGGTGAGCCGCTGGTCCGCCGCAACGTGATGACGCTGGTGCGTTCGCTGTCGCGGCACCTCGGGTCTGGCGCGCTTGATGAACTGACGCTGACCACCAACGGCTCGCAACTGGCGCGCTTTGCCAATGAACTGCGCGACTGCGGCGTGCGCCGGATCAACGTCTCGCTCGATACGCTGGACCCGGCGAAATTCCGCGCCATCACCCGCTGGGGCGATCTCGACAAGGTTTTGGCCGGCATCGAAGCCGCGCGCGCCGCGGGGCTCGCGGTGAAGATCAACGCGGTGGCGCTGAAGAACATGAACGAGGAGGAAATCCCCTCGCTGATGCAGTGGGCGCACGGCAAGGGCATGGCGCTGACGCTGATCGAGGTGATGCCGATGGGCGATATCGGCGAAGGCCGTATCGACCAGTATGTGCCGCTGTCGCTGTTGCGCGCGCGGCTTGCCAAGCAGTTCACGATGACCGACCTCGACGAGGATACCGGCGGCCCTGCCCGCTATGTCCGGGTCGCCGAGACCGGCGGCAAGCTCGGCTTCATCACGCCGATGACCCATAATTTCTGCGAGTCCTGCAACCGGGTGCGGATCACCTGCACCGGCACGCTGCACACCTGTCTGGGGCATGAAGATGCCTCCGATTTGCGCAAGCCACTCCGCGCCTCCGCCGACAACGACCTGCTGTCGGCCGCGATCGATCGCGCCATCGGGACGAAGCCGAAGGGCCACGACTTCATCATCGACCGCCGCCACAACCGCCCGAGCGTCAGCCGCCACATGAGCGTGACCGGCGGCTAGCGGCCGCGCCCCATCCCCGCACTTTCCGATTGACGCTGTTCAAGCGCGCTGAAAAGGTGCGGCGGCTTCACGCCGCTCAAGACGGCGGAAGCGAACATGGGGGAGGACGACCGTTGCCATCGATGCAGATATCGGCGGTCCAGATATCCGCGACGCCTGCATGGCGATCGCACGGACGTAGTGCATGCGACCGCTGCTAGCGCTCAGCGGCGCGATCGACCTGCTCAACGAAAAAATCGGCAACATCTGCAACCTGCTGGTGCTCGCGGCCTGCATCGTCAGCGCCGGCAACGCGATGATCCGCTACGCCTTCGGCTACAGCTCCAACGGCTGGCTCGAACTGCAGTGGTACATGTTCGCCATCCTGGTGATGTTCGGCGCCTCCTACACCTTCAGGCGCAACGAGCACGTCCGCGTCGAGATCTTCTACCTTGTTCTCTCCGAGCGCGGCCAGATCTGGCTCGACCTGATCGGCACGCTGCTGTTCCTGATCCCGGCCTGCCTGCTGCTGTCCTATCTGTCCTGGCCGTTCTTCCATCAGGCCTATGTCGTCGGCGAGAACTCCAGCAATGCCGGCGGCCTGCTGCGCTGGCCGATTAAGTTCGTCATTCCGGCCGGCTTCGTGATGCTCGCGTTGCAGGGCGTGTCCGAGGTGATCAAGCGCGTTGCTGCGCTGCAGAACCTGGTGACGATCGACGCCAAGTACGAAAGACCGACGCAATGATCACGCTGGAGATGATGCCGCCCCTGATGTTCGGCGGGCTGATTCTGGCGATGCTGATCGGCTATCCCGTCGCGTTCACGCTGGCCGCGGTCGGCTTCTCGTTCGGATTCCTCGCGATCCATCTCGGCTTCTTCGAATTCAGCTTCCTGCAGGCAATTCCGGGCCGCATTTTCGGCAGCGTGCTCGCCAACGAGTTGCTGCTGGCGATCCCGTTCTTCACCTTCATGGGCGCGATCCTCGAGCGATGCGGCCTGGCCGAAGACATGCTGGATTCGATGGGCCAGCTGTTCGGCCCGATCCGCGGCGGCCTCGGCTATTCCGTCATCATCGTCGGCTTCATCCTCGGCGCCATCACCGGCACGGTGGCGGCGCAGGTCATCGCCATGGCGCTGATCTCGATGCCGGTCATGATCCGCTACGGCTACAACATGCGCTACATCACCGGCGTGCTGGCGGCATCGGGCACCATCACCCAGCTGGTGCCGCCCTCGCTGGTCCTGATCGTGCTCGCCGACCAGCTCGGCAAGTCGGTCGGCGACATGTATCTCGGCGCCTGGGGGCCGTCGATTTTCCAGATCGTGCTGTTCGCGGGCTACACCTTCATGCTCGGCATCTTCAAGCCCGACCACGTGCCGGCGGTGCCGGTGACGGCGCTGACCCTGACCGGCTGGCCGCTCTGGAAAAAATGCCTGCTCGGCATCATTCCCTCCGCGGTGCTGATCTTCGTGGTGCTGGGCACCATGATGCTCGGCCTGGCGACCCCGACCGAGGCCGGCGCCATGGGCGCCGTCGGCGCGGTGGTTCTCGCCGCGATCCACCACAAGGAATTCAGCACGGCGGGCCACCGGATCCTGATCGTCGGCGTCATCGCCGCCGGCATCGGAACGATCGTCGGAATCTTTCTTACCGAAGGCCTGATTTTCAAGATCGCGTTTGCCGTCACTTACATCGCGGTGATCTGGATCTGTCTCGAAGCCGTCCGCATTCCGGACCTGCGCGACCTGATCAAGCAGGGCTACGCGACGACGATGCGCATCACCACCATGGTGGTCTTCATCCTGATCGGCTCGACCTGCTTCTCGGTGGTGTTCCTCGGCGTCTCCGGCGGCGTCTGGCTCGAGCACATGCTGACCTCGCTTCCCGGCGGGGTCTGGGGCTTCCTGATCTTCGTCAACCTGTTCATCTTTTTCCTGGCCTTCTTCCTCGATTTCTTCGAGATCGCCTTCATCATCCTGCCGATGATCGCGCCGATCGCGCAGAAGATCCTGACGCCCGTCGTCGGCGCCGATGCCGCCCTGATCTGGTTCGGCGTCATGCTCTGCGTCAACATGCAGACCTCGTTCATGCACCCGCCGTTCGGCTTCGCGCTGTTCTATCTGCGCGGCGTCGCGCCCAAGGAGGTCAAGAGCTCGGACATCTATTGGGGCGCGCTGCCATGGGTCGGCCTTCAGGCCATCATGGTGGTGCTGGTGATCGCTTTCCCCTGGACCGTGACCGCGTTGCTGGACAAGCCAATCAGCGCGGAGGACGCCAGCAAGTTCAGGATCGAGGTGCCGCAGATCGAACTGCCGCCGCTGGATTTCGGCTCCGAGCAAAAGCGATAGCTCCGGCGTCGGCAGGGGTGGATTGATACCCCTGCCCCGGCAGCTAATTCCCTTTCAATATCAACAAACTTCCGATTGACGGCGGCTTCGACCGCTGGTTTGGTGCGTTGGCTTCATGCCAGCCCGGCGATACAAGCCGCGGCGCCCTCAACGGGCCCGTCAAGACTGCAGATGCGAATTGGGGGAGGGATACCGTTGCAAGCGCTCTTGAAATTGAGCAATGGAATTGACGCGTTCACACGATGGACGGGCAAGCGCCTCGCGTGGCTGATTCTGGTCGCGGTCATCGTTTCCGCCGCCAATGCCATCGTCCGCAAAAGCTTCGACGTTTCCTCCAATTCCTGGCTGGAGCTGCAATGGGTGCTGTTCAGCATCGTTTTCCTGCTGTGCTCGCCCTGGACGCTGCTCGACAACGAGCACATCCGGATCGACATCGTTAACAACACGCTGCCCAAGACGGTCCGCAATATCATCGATCTCGTCGGCCACGCCGTTTTTCTGTTGCCGCTCTGCGTCGTGATGATCATCACCGGCGGCCCGTTCTTCATGCGCTCCTACGAAATCCACGAGCAGTCCGGCAACGCCGGCGGACTGCCGCAATGGCCCGCCAAGTCGCTCATCATCATCGGGTTCACGCTGCTGTTCATTCAGGGCGTATCCGAACTGATCAAGCGCATTGCCATTATGCGCGGCCTAATTCCGGATCCACACGAATTTCAGGTGCACGCGCTCGAGGCCGAGGTCGAACACCTCGTCGAGGCGATCGAAAAACGCTGATCGTCTGGTGCGATTGCAGGGGGACTAGATGACTGCTTTTCTTATCGCCAACATGGCGCCGATCATGTTCGCGTCGCTGGTGATTATCCTGCTGCTGGGCTATCCGGCGGCATTCTCGCTCGGCGCGGTCGGCCTGATCTACGCTTTCGTCGGAATCCAGCTCGGAGAGTTCCGGCCGGACTTCCTGCAGGCGCTGCCCGAGCGCGTCTACGGCGTGATGAACAACGACACGCTGCTGGCGATCCCGTTCTTTACCTTCATGGGATTGGTGCTGGAACGGTCCGGCATGGCCGAAGACCTGCTCGACACCATCGGTCAGTTGTTCGGCACCATTCGCGGCGGTCTCGCCTATGCCGTCGTGTTCGTCGGCGCCCTGCTCGCCGCGACCACCGGCGTCGTCGCGGCTTCCGTGATCTCGATGGGCCTGATCTCGCTGCCGATCATGCTGCGCTACGGCTACGACCGACGGATGGCGACCGGCATCATCGCGGCTTCAGGCACGCTGGCGCAGATCATTCCGCCCTCGCTGGTTCTGATCGTCATGGCCGACCAGCTCGGCAAGTCGGTCGGCGACATGTACGAAGGTGCGTTCATCCCGGGCCTGGTGCTCGCCGGCCTTTATGCCGGATATGCCTTCCTCGTGACCCTGATCTTCCCGAAGGCGGCGCCGGGCCTGCCTCCGGACGCGATCGGCTTCCGCGAACCCGACGGCAGCCGCGGACTGTGGTCCCTGCTCGTGCTGTTCCTGGCGAGTTGCGTGTTCGGCTGGTTCATGATGCGTAACTCCGAAGTGCACGGCGCGGATTATGTCGTGCTGAGCATGTTCAACGGCATCCTGTTCGCGTTTTTCGTAGCCGTCATAAACTGGCTGATCCACAAGTTCACGGGATTCCGCTTCCTGTCGGCGATGGCGCAACAAACCACCTTCGTCATGGTGCCGCCGCTGTTCCTGATCTTCCTGGTGCTGGGCACGATCTTCATCGGCATCGCCACCCCGACCGAAGGCGGCGCGATGGGCGCGGCCGGCGCGATCATCCTCGGCGCGGCCAAGCGCCGGCTGAGCTGGGACCTGATCCGGCAGGCGACCGAATCGACCGCCAAGCTGTCGGCCTTCGTCGTCTTCATTCTGGTCGGCGCGCGCGTGTTCTCGCTGACCTTCTACGGCGTCAACGGCCACGTCTGGGTCGAGCATCTCCTGACCTCGCTGCCCGGCGGCCAGATCGGCTTCCTGATCTTCGTCAACGCCTTCGTGTTCGTGCTCGCCTTCTTCCTCGACTTCTTCGAACTCGCCTTCATCATCATTCCGCTGCTCGGACCCGCGGCCGAAAAGCTCGGCATCGACCTGATCTGGTTCGGCGTCATTCTCGGCGTCAACATGCAGACCTCGTTCATGCATCCGCCGTTCGGGTTTGCCCTGTTCTATCTGCGGTCGGTCGCGCCGAAGGAATCCTACCTCGACCGCGTCACCGGCAAGCGAATGGAGCCGGTCACCACCGGCCAGATCTATTGGGGCGCGGTGCCGTTCGTCTTCATCCAGGTCATCATGGTGCTGCTGGTGATCATGTTCCCGTCGATGGTCATGCATTACAAGGGCGTGGCTTCGACGATCGACCCGACCACGATCAAGATCGAGATACCCCAGGTCGAGTTGCCGCCGCTGGACTTTGGCCAGCCAAAGAACTGATGCCGCGCACTTGCAAAATAAAAAAAGCCCCGGAGCATGCTCCGGGGCTTTTGTCGTTGGCGGTGAGACCCGGATCAGCTCTGTGAGTGACGGGCCATGAAGCTGTCGTAGCCGACTTCGGCAACCTGGAACCAGGAATAGCCGGCGTTCGAGAACGAGGTCAGCGACTCATAGACCTTCTTGAAGTCCGCATTGGTGGCTGACACCTCGGCATGAAGTTCCTTCGCCGCCTTGAAGGAAGCCTCCATGACGGGCGCCGGGAACGCATGCAGCTTGGCGCCGGCTGCCAGCAACCGACGCAACGCTGGCGGATTGGCCTGATCGTACTTCGCCATCATCCAGTTGTTGGCTTGGTGACCGGCCTGCTCAAGGATGGCCTGATAATATTTCGGCAACGCGTTCCACTTGTCGAGATTGACGAACGCCAGCAGCATCGGGCCGCCTTCCCACCAGCCGGGATAATAGTAGTGCGGGGCGACCTTGACGAAGCCGAGTTTGTCGTCGTCGTAAGGTCCGACCCACTCCGCCGCGTCGATCGTGCCTTTTTCAAGCGCCGGATAAATGTCGCCGCCGGCGAGCTGTTGCGGGACGCAACCCATCTTCTGCATGACGCGGCCAGCGAAGCCGCCGATGCGAAACTTGAGGCCCTTGAGATCGTCGACGGTGTTGATCTCCTTCCGGAACCAGCCGCCCATCTGACAGCCGGTGTTGCCGGCGAGCAAGGACGTACAATTGTACTTCTTGTAGAACTCGTTCAGGACCTCCTTGCCGCCGCCGAGCATGTACCAGGCCTGGTTGATGCGCTGGTTGGGGCCGAACGGCACCGACGAGCCGAACGTGAAGGTCGGGTCCTTGCCGAAATAGTAATACGACGCGGAATGGCCGATTTCGACGGTGCCATTTTGCACGGCATCCAGCACCTGCAGGCCGGGGACGATCTCGCCCGCCGCGAACGGCTGGATCTGAAACTTGTTGTCGGTGGCTTCGGCGACGAACTTGGTCATCATGTCGGCGCCGCCATAGAGCGTGTCGAGCGATTTCGGCCAGCTCGTCGGCATGCGCCACTTGATCTCCGGCATCGACTGCGCGATCGCCGGCGCGGCCATGGTGGCTGCGCCCGCCGCACTTATGCCGGTGACCTTGAGAAAGTCCCTTCGCTTCATGGTATCCATCCCTGTTGGTTGTGCGTGTCAGCCTTCGTGTCGAGGCTTGCGGCCAGCATGGCGCATCCGATCGGCGATATCCATCCCGAACAGGCCCGAAAAACGCAAAAAAGCCCGGTCTCTCAACGAGACCGGGCTGGTTCTTGCGACTTTAGATTTAGATCAGCCGCTCTGGATCAACCGCGCGTGCGCGAGCGGATCATGAAGGTGTCGAAGGTGTATTCGGCAACCTGCCACCACAGATACTGGTCGGAGCGGTAGGCCTGCATCGCGTCGATCGACTTCTTGAAGTCGGCGTTCTTGGCGGAGATTTCGCCCCACAACTCGTTGGTCGCCTTCAGGCAGGCTTCCAGCACCTCGTTGGTGAACGGACGCAGCTGGGTGCCACCGGCAACCAGACGCTTCAACGCGGTCGGGTTCTGCATGTCGTAGCGCGCGGCCATCCAGGTGTTGGCGTTGGCCATCGCATTGGTGAGAATCGCCTGATAGTTCTTCGGCAGCGCGTTCCACTTCTCGAGGTTGGCGAAGGCGTGGACGGTCGGCCCACCTTCCCAGAAGCCCGGGTAGTAGTAGTACTTGGCGACCTTGGCGAAGCCGAGCTTCTCGTCGTCATACGGACCGACCCACTCGGCCGCATCGATGGTGCCTTTTTCCAGCGCCGGATAGATGTCGCCGCCGGCGAGCTGCTGCGGCACGACGCCGACCTTCTGCAGCACCTGACCGGCGATGCCGCCGATGCGCATCTTGAGGCCGGAGAGATCGGCGGTGGTCTTGATCTCCTTGCGGAACCAGCCGCCCATCTGGGTGCCGGTGTTGCCGCAGGGGAAACCGATCACGCCGAACTTCTTGAAGAACTCGTTGCCGAGCTCCATGCCGCCGCCCTGGTACCACCAGGAGTTCTGCTGGCGCGCGTTGAGGCCGAACGGGACCGAGGCGTAGATCGCAAACGTCGGATCCTTGCCGACATAGTAATAGGAAACGGTGTGGCACATCTCGACGGTGCCGTTGGAGGTCGAGTTCGAGCGCCTGCAGGCCCGGCGCGAGTTCGCCGGCCGCGAACACCTGAATCTGGAACTTGTTGTCGGTCATTTCGGCGACGTATTTCGCCACCTGCTCGGCGCCACCATAGATGGTGTCGAGCGACTTCGGGAAGCTCGACGTCATACGCCACTTAACTTCAGGCGAGGATTGCGCGATCGCCGGCGAGGCAACGGCTGTCGCGGCAGCACCGGCCGCTGAAACCTTCAAAAAATCACGACGCTTCATTCAGGCATCTCCTTAGGGGCGTTTCCCATATTGCAGCGAGCGTTCCTCCGGCGGGGCGAATTCCACGTCATCCGGGGCGCTCTGGCTGGGGGGCTTTAACACGGAAATTGGCCTGTCGAATACGCGACAAAGGCATGACTGCACTGATTAAACGAAAGTCGCATGCAGCCGCCCCGTTGGGATTCCGGCTATCGCGAGCGCTTCACGCCGCGGCGATGGCGCCCTTGAGCTGATCGCGGACCTGGACGCCGATGGCGCGATAAATCGCCGCGTGCGGCCCGTCGGGCTCGCTCGCGACCACCGGATTACCGGCATCGGAGCTGGTCCGAATCGAGATGTGCAGCGGGATTTCGCCGAGGAACGGCACACCGAGCCGCTCCGCTTCGTGCCGCGCGCCGCCGTGACCGAAAATGTCCGATCGCGTGCCGCACTCCGGGCACTGGAAGTAGCTCATGTTCTCGACAATGCCGAGCACGGGCACGTTGACCTTCCTGAACATCGCAAGGCCGCGCCGCGCGTCGATCAGCGAGAGATCCTGCGGGGTCGAGATGATCACCGCGCCCTTCAGCGGCACGTTCTGCGCCAGCGTCAGTTGCGCATCGCCGGTGCCGGGCGGCATGTCGACGACGAGAATATCGAGCGTGCCCCAGGCGACATCGCGCAGCATCTGGGTGATCGCCGACATCACCATCGGCCCGCGCCAGATCATCGCGGTATCTTCCTCGACCAGAAAACCGATCGACATGATCGAAAGGCCGAAACGCTGGATCGGGATCATCTTCCTGTTGTCGTCGAGCGCGGGCTTTTCGTGGATGCCGGTCAGCCGCGGCACCGAGGGGCCGTAAATATCAGCATCGAGCAAACCGACGCGGAGACCGAGATCGCGCAGGCCCAGCGCGAGATTGAGCGCGGTGGTGGATTTGCCGACGCCGCCCTTGCCTGATGCGACCGCGATCACGGCGGCGACGCCGGGGATTTCGGACTGCTTGGACATCGGCGACGACGGACTTTGCGGCGGCTTGTGCGCGGCGACCGGCTGCACGCCGGGCCTGGGTGCAGCAGCATGAGAATGCGGATGGGAATGCGGCGCTGGCTGAGATGCTGGCGCCGGCGATCCTGCCCTGCGCTCGGCCGTCAGCGCGATCATCGCGGTGGTGACGCCCGGGATCGCACGCACGGCGGCTTCCGCCTGCGCGCGCACGCTCTCCCAGGCGCGGGCTTCCGCGGCGTCGACATTGATCGAGAAGAACACCTTGCCGTCGCCGACGGTGATCGCCGACAGCACGTTGGCGCTGGTCAGGGCAACGCCGCGGGGCGACGCCACCTTGGCGAGGGATTCCAGAACCTGCTGCTGCGTGACGCTCACTCGCACATCTCCTGAGCCCCTGATGTTCCGATTCAGAACCGGGCCCTATGTCTTGTTTTGACTCGTTTTCCCGACGCGAATTCTTTACGCGAACGGGGCTGGCCCCGGAGCACGTCCGGGGCTGGCCTTCGCTTGAAAACGCTATGGCTTCAGATAGAGCCTAACGGCCCAAAACGCTACCTCGCCCCGATGTCTTCCCGGGTCTCGACGGGCGCCGCGACACCGCCTTCCTTGGCGGCCTCGTAGTTCAATTCGATCATGACGCCGTTGGGGTCGTCGACGAAGATCTGCCAGAGATCGCCGCCCGGAACCTGCCGGGAGTCATATCTCATCTTCTTGGACTTCAGCCGCTTCTTCATGCCGTCAAACCCGGAACTGGCAAAAGCGACGTGATGAACCACGCCGGAATCCGGCTTCTGCGGCTCGTCGGTCTTGGAAATATCGACCACATGCACCACCGCCTTGCCCTCGCTGTACATCCAGGCGCCCGGGAAGGCGAAGTTGGGTCGGGGGCCTTTTTCCAGGCCCATGACGTCCTCATAGAAGCGGACCGTATCGGCAAGATTCCGGGTCCGGATATTGAAATGGTCAAGTACGCCGACGCCCATGATGTCACTCCCTTTTTTGTGAGGTTCTTGGAGACCCCCGATCCTAGCACAAAACCCGGCCCTCCCGCCAAACGAAGCCGTTGCCCTTCAGGCCGCAGGGTTTATGGTGCGGCTCCCGCCGCCGGAGCCCGCTGTCCGGCTCTTGAAAACACAGAGAACACCGTCCGGCCCGTTCAATGTCCGGCCAAAACCCCAAGAAAACCCCAAGGTAAGACAAGGTAGCACACATGGCTAAAGTCGCTTTTCTCGGTCTCGGCGTCATGGGTTTCCCGATGGCAGGCCATCTGGTGAAAAAAGGCGGCCACGAGGTGACCGTGTACAACCGCACCGCGGCCAAGGCCAAGGAATGGGCGGACAAGTTCGGCGGCAAGACCGCGGCAACGCCGAAGGCCGCGGCCGAGGGCCAGGATTTCGTGATGTGCTGCGTCGGCAACGACAATGATCTGCGCGCGGTCACCATCGGCGCCGACGGCGGCTTCGCCGGCATGAAGAAAGGCGCCACCTTCGTCGACCACACCACCGCCTCTGCCGAAGTCGCCCGCGAGCTCGACGCCGCCGCCACCAAGGCCGGCTTCAAGTTCATCGACGCGCCGGTGTCCGGCGGACAGGCCGGCGCCGAGAACGGCGTGCTGACGGTGATGTGCGGCGGCAAGGACGACGCCTATGCCGGCGCCGAGCCCGTGATCGCGGCCTATGCGCGGATGTGCAAGCTGCTCGGGCCGGCAGGCTCGGGCCAACTGACAAAAATGGTCAACCAGATCTGCATCGCCGGCCTGGTACAGGGCCTCTCGGAAGGCATTCATTTCGCCAAGAAATCCGGCCTCGACGTTGCCGCCGTGATCGAGACCATCTCGAAGGGCGCGGCGCAATCCTGGCAGATGGAAAACCGCTACAAGACCATGAATGACGGCAAGTTCGACTTCGGTTTTGCGGTCGAGTGGATGCGCAAGGATCTCTCGATCTGCATCGCCGAATCCCGCCGCAACGGCGCCAACCTGCCGGTGACCGCCCTGGTCGACCAGTTCTATTCGGAGGTCGAGAAGATGGGCGGCAAGCGCTGGGATACGTCGAGCCTTTTGGCGCGGTTGCAGCGCTGACACGCTCGACCTCTCCGCCGCGTGCGTTGCGAGGCGGAGCGAAGGCAATCCGGCTGAGGGGGTGGTCCATCAATCGACCCAGTACTGGAGAGAGCCTTCATCGCAACCCTCCTCGCAAGAGCGGGGCGAGGGAGTAGACCGTCGCAAGTCCGCTCACATTCGCGACGATGCAGCCCCAGCCCCAAAAGTTAATTTAACTTCGCGTTAACGGGATTCTTTAGCCCTTTAAGGTAAGGGTTAATGATTTCGCGCCACAGATAGACAATGCAAAAGCCCGCGCCGTTCGCGGGCAGGATTTGTGTTGTTTGATGAGTAACCCCGCAGAAAAGCCTGAAGTTGTCCAGCTTCCGGCCGAAACGCCGAACGCACCGCCGGCCAGCAGCCGGCGCGCCGCGGCGCAGCGGGTGCGCGAGGCGCGGGATCGGTTAACGTCGACCTCGGGAACCCGCCCGGCTTTCGACACCGAACTGCTCCGGCAATATGCCCAGACCCGCGTCTCGGCGTCCTATGTCGTGATGCTGCTGGTGGTCGCCACCGGCGTGCTGTTCGGCCTCTGGATGCAGCCGCTGTGGGCGGCGGCCTGGACCATCGGCATGCTCTGCATCCATGCCGCCATCATCCGCAACTGCGCAAAGTTCCTCGGCGAAAAGCCCACACTCGCCGCCACCCGCAAATGGCGCACCCGTTTTGTGCTGCTCGACCTGCTCTACGGCCTGTGCTGGACCGCGATCCTGATTCACCCCGCAGGTCTCGACGTCGTCTCCAACACGCTGATGATGTTTTTGATGCTGCTGGTGATCGCGGTATCGAGCATGCTGGCGGCCAGCCTGCCGATCGCGGCGCTGGTGGCGACCGCGCCGGTGACGGCGGCGATCGCGCTCGATTTCGTGCTGAGCGGCACCTATGACAACTACGCGCTGGCGCTGCTGGCCATCGCCGCCGAAGGTTATTTCGCCCTCCTCGCCCATCGCCTGCATTCGACGACGCTGGCGACGCTGGAAGCGCGCGCCGAAAAGGACGCGCTGATCGGCGAACTCGAACAGGCCAAGGCGATCTCCGACGAAGCGCGGCACCGCGCCGAATCCGCCAACGTCGCCAAGTCGCGCTTTCTGGCGCAGATGAGCCACGAGCTGCGCACGCCGCTGAACGCGATCCTCGGATTCTCCGAGGTGATGAAGAGCGAAATCTTCGGGCCGCACACGGTGCCGGTCTACAAGGAATATTCCGCCGACATCCACAATTCCGGCGTTCATCTGCTCAACCTGATCAACGAAATTCTCGACCTGTCGCGCATCGAAGCCGGCCGCTACGAGCTCAACGAGGAAGCGGTGTCGCTGGTGCATGTCGTCGCCGACTGCCATCACCTGCTGAAACTGCGCGCCAGCAGCCGCGGCATCACCATTCACGAAGTGTTCGAACAGGGCATGCCGCGGATCTGGGGCGACGAGCGCGCCACGCGCCAGATCGTGCTCAATCTGTTGTCGAACTCGATCAAGTTCACCCCGCAAGGCGGCGAGATCTGGCTCAAGGTGGGCTGGACCGCCTCCGGCGGCCAGTATCTCAGCGTCAAGGACACCGGCTCCGGGATTGCCGAGGACGAGATTCCGATCGTGCTGGCCTCGTTCGGCCAGGGCTCCAACTCGATCAAGTCGGCCGAGCAAGGCGCCGGCTTGGGCCTGCCGATCGCCAAGAGCCTGATCGACATGCATGGCGGCACGTTCACGCTGAAATCGAAGCTGCGCATCGGCACCGAAGTGATCGTCACCTTCCCGCCGGAGCGCGTGATGTCGGCCTTGGCGCCGATGGCCGAGGAGGCGCCGCCGCTGCAGCCAGAACCCGCAACCACCGCGTCCGCCGATGACAAGCGCCGGGCGCGCCACAAGCCGATCATGAGTGCCGGCACCGGACTGTAGCGGGAGCGCTTGCGCTAAAGATCGAACCATTTCACACTTCCACGATGAGCAAAGAAACGCCGTGTATCGCAGTCTGCATGATGGACCCCAGAACCAAGCTCTGCTTCGGCTGCGGGCGAACGCTTCCGGAGATCGCGCGCTGGCACAAGATGGAGCGCGTGGAGCGGCTGGCCGTGATGGACGGGCTTGCGGCGCGCATGGCGGATGCAGGCCTCGCTGCGATGGCACCCTCACCCAAGCCCGATTGATCGATCGCGCCATCGGCCAGGGAATTGGTGGAGGCGTGCCGTGAGCCGTATCCTGCTCGTGCTGCTGATGCTCGCCGCCACCGCCGGCGCGGTGGTTGCCTATGGCGACCCCGACCGGATTGCGCGCGCCAGCGATACGGTTTCGCAGATGCTGCGCCGGCGCAGCGTGCAGCCGGCACCCGCGGTCGAGATCGCACGCGGCCAGGCCGGCGAGTTCGCGCTCAACGTCAAGATCAACGGCGTCAAGGCGCCGATGGTGATCGACACCGGCGCGACCTCGGTGGTGCTGACCTGGGAAACCGCGAAGGCGATCGGGCTGCCGCTCGAGATGCTCGAATATAATGTCGACGTCGAAACCGCCGGCGGTCACACCAAGGCGGCGCGGCTGACGCTGGATCGACTCGCCGTCGGTCATCTGGTCGAGAAATCAATTCCGGCGCTGGTGGTGCCGCGCGGGCAGATGAAGACCAACCTGCTCGGCATGAGTTTTCTCGACCGGCTGGAGAGCTGGGGCGTGCAGGCCGACCGGCTGAAGCTGCACGGCTATCCCGATGTCACCGGCAGCATTGGTGCGGGCAACAACGCCTCAGGCCGCCATCGACGCGGCCGTCCTGCCGTCAACTAGCGCCATCGCATCGACAAGTACGTTGACGCCGGCCCCTGCCCTGACGCCGTTTTCCGCCAGGTGACGGCGGAACGCGCGCGCGCCGGGCACACCGTGGAACGCGCCGACGAAATGCCGCGTCATCGAATGCAGCCGCGTACCTCGCGCGAGCTGGTCCTCGATGTAGGGCAGCATCGCGGTGAAGACGTCCTTCATGGTCGCGTGCGGCGCCGCCTCGCCGAACAATTCGGAATCTACAGTGAGCAACCGCCACGGTTCCTGATAGGCCGCCCGCCCCAGCATCACGCCGTCGACGTGATCGAGATGCTGCTTTGCTTCCGCGATACTGCCGATGCCGCCATTGATGATAACAGGCACATTCGGCATCGCTGCCTTCAACCGGTAGACCCTGTTGTAATCGAGTGGCGGGATGTCGCGGTTTTCCTTCGGCGACAAGCCGTTGAGCCAGGCTTTTCGCGCGTGCACGATCAGCGCGTCCGAGCCTGCCGCGATCACACCGCGCGCCAGCGTGTCGAGCGCGACTTCCGGATCCTGGTCGTCGATGCCGATCCGGCATTTGACGGTGACGGGAATTTTCACCGCGCGCTTCATTGCGGCGACGCCCTCCGCCACGAGTTGCGGCTCCGCCATCAGGCAGGCGCCGAACCGGCCATCCTTCACCCGGTCGGACGGACAGCCGACATTGAGATTGATTTCGTCGTAGCCGAAATCCTCGCCGATCTTCGCAGCGGTGGCGAGCGCGTCCGGATCTGAACCGCCAAGCTGCAGCGCCACCGGATGCTCGCTCGCATCAAAGCCCAGCAGCCGCTGGCGGTCGCCATGAATAATGGCGCCGGTCGTCAGCATCTCCGTATACAGCAGCCCCCGCCGCGTCATCAGACGATGGAAAACGCGGCAATGCCGGTCGGTCCAGTCCATCATCGGGGCAACACTGAATCGGTGGTATAACATATTGATTTAACTGAATTTCCCAGCGTTGTCCGGCTATCGCCGTCGTTGGACCGACGAACGATCCGTTCGATACAGCTAAGGCATTTCCCTTTCTTTTCAAAGGTTTGAAATCGCCAATCTTCCGGCATCGTGACCGAGCTTGTCCGGTTCGCTGTGGCAGTGCCGGACCGGTTGTCGTTCCTGTCTGAGGGCGCTCGCCGCAAGGGTTCGTCGAAAGCACTTTCCATTTTTTCGACAGACGTCTGATTCATCCTGAGGAACATCGCACCATTTCATTTGCGAGCACATGATGATATAGTATATCATAGGTTGAATCACATGACAGAAAAAGCAAAGCCGGAACTCTCCAAACTCGACTTGAAGTTATGGAGAAAACTGGACGAGCGGGCCAAGTCAGTTGGCTTCAGGCATCTGCGCCACTTCCTGCGAGCGCTGCATGATGACGACAGAACTCTGGAATTCGACCGCGCCATTCTCGCGACCTTCGTGGTCTGGGTTCCCATCGTGGCCCTTCTCGTCGCTCTCGCGGAAACAGCGCAAGGGCAGGATCTTCTGGCGGATTATGAGGCTGGCTATTATTCCCGCTGGAATCTCTTTGTCATCCTTGTCGTGCTGGACTTCGTTGCAACGGTATTCTCGAGCAACCTGATCGCCGCGTGGTTCTTTCCTCGTATCGCCATGGCGGGAGAGGCCGGTGGACTCTACTGCCCTCGCATTCCGGCAGGCCTTGAGCCGCTGAACATCGAGGAACGCCGTGAAGCGCGTGCCTGGATCATCTTGCCGGCGATGATTTCGATCGCGGCGCCGATCGCGATATTGTTTTCGTCCGTCTTTGACCAGCCAGGATGGTTGTGGAAGACCTTGCTTGGGCTGGCGTGGTTTGTCCCCTTTGCAGCTATCACGCTGCTGTCTGTCTTCGCGGCCGTTCGATTTGCGCTTCGAACGATTTGCCTGGCCCGGCCGCTGATGTTCCTTGGGCTGGGGGGACTGGCTTTACTTGCCTTCGCGGCGGTTTGGGCGACGTCCGAGACCGGCACGCCGGCCATTGTGGTCTCAGTGACCATTTGCTGGTTACTGACGCTTCACGGATTTACGTTCCGGTTTTTCCTTTCTCGCTATGCCGCAACGCGAGCTCGACTGTTTGCATCGCATCGTCGCTCGCGGCTCAGAACGGCGCTCTTCGTTGCGATTCCCAAGTTGTTCAAGCGGCATCTGATACTCACCCTCTTCGTCGGCGCGTTGGCCCTCTCTTTCTGGCTGATACCCGTGTTGCAGGTCTGGATGTCGGTTGACGACGGGCGGCTTGACGACGTGGTATCCGGGGAGGCGAAAGCTCCCGCCCAGCCAGCATCACCGGAAAAGACGTTCGCAGAATTCACAAAGCCTCTTCCAGTAATCAATCTTCGCCGAACCATCGTCCTGGTGACCGCGGCTGGCGGCGGCATCCGCGCGGCCTATTGGACGGGTGCGGTGCTATCGGCATTGCAGGACAATCAACCGACCTTCAAGGACCATGTGTTCGCGATCAGCGCGGTGTCCGGTGGCGCGCTGGGCGCGGCGACCTACAAGGCCTTGACCCTTCGCGATGAGCCAAAATGCAAGAACGGCGGCAACAACCGGCAATGCGCAGCAGCCTTTCTCGGAGGCGATTTCGTGGGCCCGAACATCGTCTCCGCGATCACCGGAGAAGTCATCCAGACGTTCGCGCGCGGGTGGTTACCGATCCCGACACGGGACCAGATGTTACAGCTCGGCTGGTCGTTCCGGTGGTCTGAGATTTCAGGAGCTCTGGCGCCGTCGTTCTCCGGAGATTTTGATGAGTTGTTCATCGGCCATCCAACACCGGCCCTGCTGCTGAACGGCACCTCTATTGTGACCGGCCGAAGAACGGTTACCTCCAATCTCGACGTCACGCCATCGGTTGCGAACGGCGATGTGGAAGGCAAAGACTGTCCCGGGGAAGCTGGAGTGCTCAACCCGGCGCAACATTTGAGAACTCTCCGTCTCCGCAGCCGTACTGACCAGCGCCAGATTCCCGTATGTGACGCCGCCGGGCCTGCTGCGCCTTGCGCCCGCCAAGCCTCCGACGCCGCCAAAAGATAACTCAACGTCGAATACGATCCCGACGAAACCGAGCGCCCCATGCCGAACCTGGGACGAAATCGTCGACGGCGGGTATGTCGACAACGAGGGCGTCATCACCATGCGCGACCTACTCAACCAACTCATCGCGCAAACCCCGGCAACCGAAAAGAAGACGTCCTCCCAGATATTCGCGGAATCCTACCGCGTTGTCGTCATTCGCCTCTCGACCCAGCCCGCGCCCCCGGATCCGGCACTCAGCCATGATCCGCCGCCGCGCGATCAACTGAACCAACTCGTCGTGGCCTTCATAAACCAGCAGACCGCCAGCGGCCGCGACCTCGTACGCGACTTCAGGAAAGAGGTCATCGGCCTGAAGGGCTGCTGGATTGAATTCAACGCTCTTCACGACGATGCTCCCCTTGGCTGGTCACTCTCGACAAAGTCACGCAACCGGCTCGACGCCTGGCTCGATGGCCCCAGCTCGCCGGCGTGGGCCAAACTCTACCCGGACTCCAAAGAGGCGGCGTACCTGCGCATTCTTGATCTGGCCAAGGAAGTGGACCTGAAAGACCGCCTGCGCCTGGTCGGAGATCTGGTGAACGGAAAGGACGACAATTGCGTCCTCAAGGACAAATTCAACTAGCTCATGCCTGCACGCTCATCGCGGAAGCGGCTGTCAGGCAGGCTCCGCCTCGCCGGCGAAGCTCGGATCACGCATCGCGCAGGCCTCGAAAGCGGCGTCGATGATCGCAAGCTTCATGGCCTGCGCGGAAAGATACTGCCGGTGAAAATCCGCCGAGACCCACAACGCGGATTTCCCGCGCGCGCCGGACCAACCCAGACTTCCCATCGCCTCGGCCTCTGCCAATTTGCGGCCGAGCTGCGTCCGCGACAGCTTGAGATGTCGCGCCAGTGCGGAAACCGAGGTCACGTCGGTCGGAATGCGCGAAAGTCCATCGGAAGGCTGCCGGCATCCGAACATGAGGCGATCCATCACGATCCCCCCATCGTTGACCCAAGTGAAGAGAGAGAAAGTCCCTTCAGGCGCGCGAACTTCTTTCGAGCCAATCAGACCATCCGCGATGAGGGGCTGAATCGCGCCGAGCAATGCCGGGTGAGCGTTGAGGTGAGCTACTCTCGCGCCGCCGTCGACGCGATCGAGGGTCGCAAGATGCAGCGCGTGCCAACCGAACAGGGCCGTGAGCACCGCCGGCGCAGGCTCCAGCGGCCGGTAACGCCGGCCCTCGGTGTTTGCGACCATGCGGACGATGTCGTATTGCAGCATTTCCTTGAGAAAGGCTGCGGCGGTGTTGCGGCTTGCGATTTCGTGGCGTTCGACAATTTCGAGGAAGCGCTCTGCAAGCAGGCCCGCGCCGGTATCCTGGCTACGAAAATATTGAGCAAGCGCAGCGTGTGCCATCAACCAGCGCTGCTGGGTCGCAAATACCGATGCGATCCGGGGAGCCGCCTCCTGCATCGATAGCAGCGATTGCGCCTGGCCGCGGACGCACGGCTCAAACGCCGGATGAAACAGGATCTCGTCGGCGGTCAACGCCATGGTTTTGCGGTCAACATTGCTTCCCGAACGCAGCCCAGGCCAAGACGTGGTCAGGTCAAAGACTTGGTCAGGTCAAAGACGTGGTAAGTCATTACCGGGCTGACGGAGGTTTTATCACCGCACTCGTTTCTCATGAGCGCGCCGGGAAGTCTCGATCGGACAGCACCGCGTTTCTGATATTTTTCTGAATTTTCGATGTGGTGCGACCGCACCGGTCAAGAATGACGGGAACTCAGATGGAATTCGACCAGCCGTGGAGAACATGGCGTGGCCGGCCGTGGGCGGTCGACGGGCTGCGGTCAGGTTGTTAGCCCGCCCTCCGCGGGGAGATTTGAGTCGGAATATGACCGTTGCAATCGAGATGGGACACACGACGGCAGGCGCCCCGGCGGCTCTAGACCTTGAGGCATAGCCGACCAACGGTAGCTTCGAGCGAGACGAAACTTCCGCTGGCGAAGACCCGTTAATTCCCGCGGTTTCGATAGCACATCATCAGCGCGCCGGCGGCGGCGAGATTTGATAATGCGCGCGGATGCTCCGCAGATGGCAACGCGGACGATGGCTCAAAGCATCAGGAACACGATAGCGCAGCAGAGGAATAGAAGCGCCCGGCAGATCACCCTGAAGAGACCTTTAGATCCAACCTCGTTATCCGTTTCCGAGAACGCACGATTGTCGTTTGCTGCAATTTTCTGAGTTCGCAGCAAGACATCGGCGATCCTGGGTAACTGACACATCGGCACGATAGCGGCCTCCGACGGACTTCAACCCTTTCGGGGAAGCTGCCAGCAAGCAATCCGATGCTGATTCAGGCGCAATGACGCAAATCAATTGGTCAGCCATGCTGATCGAATTGTCGCAATCGGGAACACAGGGACGGCCGCTTCGCGGGCGGCGATCTCCGATCGTAGCGGTAAATCGCGGGGGTCAAGCAAATGCGGCTGATTCAGTCCGATGGCCGATTGATCTAGCTCAATACTCGCCCGATTGCGCAGCCTCACCGTTCAGGCGTGGATGAACCCGTAATGGAGAGAAACCATGACAATGACTTTGAAAACTGTAGCCATTGCAGCCGCGACCTTCGTGTGCACGGCGTTGTTTTCGCTTGGCTGGTCCGAACAGGGCAACCTGTCGCTGTCGGTCAGCAAGGCCGACGCGCAGGCCCGAGTCTACATCAGGTCGGGCTACGCTTCACGAGCCGTCTATGTCCACTCGGATAATCTGTCATGGTACGCCGTGAGAGCCTACTACTGGGATGGCCCGTGGAGCGGCCCCGGGTACAGCTATTCCGGTTGGTCCGACTACGCGGCGCGCAACGGCATAGCCTGCACGCCAGGTACCCCGATTACCGGCGGCGATGGCATCCTGTACAACTGCCAATAGAATTGTTCGACCGACGATGTCGTGCCAGGCGTCGGCTTTAGCCGCTTGGCCCGACATCGCGGGTGCCCGCCGTCGCTGAAATTGGTTCCGACAGTCGATGCACGCATGATGCGTCGGCAATGCCGCTACTCTTCGAAGCCGATCAGGGCCTTCACTTCGAGATATTCTTCAAATCCGAAGACCCCGAACTCGCGCCCGTTGCCGGACTGCTTGTAGCCGCCAAAGGGCAGACTGCGGTCGAACGGCGCACCGTTGAGGTAGACACGGCCGGCGCGGATACGATTAGCGACAGCGCGAGCGCGCTCAGGATCTTTGGACTGCACGAAGCCCGCCAGTCCGAACGGCGTGTCGTTGGCGATTTCGATTGCCTCATCCTCGGTATCGTAGCTGATGATCGACAGCACGGGGCCGAAGATCTCCTCACGCGCGATCTTCATCTGCCGCGTCACGTCACCGAACACGGTCGGGCGAACGAAATATCCGTGGTTGATTTCGGCTGGCCGCCCGGTTCCGCCGGCGACCAGAGTTGCCCCCTCATCCAGGCCCGACTGGATCAGATGCTGGACTTTTTCGAACTGCGCCTGGCTCACCAGCGGCCCCATGGTGCACGCCGGATCGAGCGGGTCTCCGAGACGAATGGCTTCGACCGCCTCGCGCGCCGCTTCGAAGGCGGCGTCCCGCTGCGCGCGCGGGATCAGCATCCGCGTCGGAGACTGGCAGTTCTGGCCGGCGTTGGTGTAGCAGGCGTGAACACCCTGGGTCACAGCGGCCTTCAGGTCGGCATCGCCGAGGATGATGTTGGCGGACTTGCCGCCGAGTTCCTGCGCGACGCGTTTGACCGTATCAGCCGCAAGCTTGGCCACCCTGATGCCGGCCGCTGTCGATCCGGTAAAGGACACCATGTCGATCTCGGGGTGAGCGGCGATCGCCTCGCCGACCTCGGGTCCGTCGCCGTTGACGAGATTGAAGACGCCGGCCGGGACACCGGCGGCGTCGATGATTTCTGCAAACAGCATCGCGCTCAGCGGCGCGATCTCGCTCGGCTTCAGAACGACGGTGCAGCCGGTGGCGAGCGCGGGTGCTACTTTGGAAGCGACCTGATTCAGCGGCCAGTTCCACGGCGTGATCAATCCGCAAACGCCGATCGGCTCGCGGCGAATGATCCCGCTCCCCATTCGCTCCTCGAACCGGTATCGCGCCAGCACGCGCGCGGCTTCCTCGAAATGAAACAGCGCGACGGTCGCCTGACGCTCGGTCGCAAAGGTGATCGGCGCGCCCATCTCAAGCGTCATCATCCCAGCCAGCTCCGGCAGACGCGCTCTAAAGCCGTCGATGATCCTGTGAAGCCAGGACAGGCGCGCTTCGACGCTGGTTACGGCATAGGCAGCGAACGCGCGGCGCGCGGCCCTCGCGGCACGATCCACATCCGCACCCGAGCCCAGGCTGATCCGTGCAAAAGTCTCCTCCGTCGCAGGGTTGACGATGCCGAGGGTCGACGGTGCGGCCGGATCCACCCAGCCGCCGTCGATGTAGAATTTCAGCTTTTCCATTTTTCCCATCCCTGACGCCGGCGCGGCAGCGTACCTCGCGCTACCGTCTGCGGTGTGCTTGCGTCTGATCTAGAGGTGCCTGCCCTCGTCCACCGGCACCACGATTCCCGTCGAACTGGTCAGGTTGACGATGCAGGCGATCGCCGCCCTTGCGACATCGTCAGGCGTGGTGACGTGGGCCAGCGGCAGTTTTTCGGCGATCTTCTGCAACTGCTCACGGGTCCGGCCGGCGACAAAATCGGTATCCACGCCGGCCGGCGACACCGAAAACACGCGGATTTTCGGCGCCAGTACTTTCGCGAGCGCGATCGTCAGCGCATCGACGCCCGCCTTTGCAGCCAGATAGGCCAGGCTGCTGCCCAAGCCCGTGCGCGCCGCGATCGACGAAATGTTGACGATGGCAGCGCCGCTGCCGCGTTCCAGCAAGGGACGAAAGGCGCGAACCATGGCGAACGGCCCGCGCAGATTGGTCGTCACGGTTCGGTCGAAGATATCGTCCGTCAACGCCCCGAGGTCGTTGGCGGGCACCGGGGTGGTGGCGCCACCGCAATTGACCAGCACATCGAGCCGCCCGTACTGCTTGTCCACCGCCGCTACGGCCTCGGCGATCGACGCCGGATCGTCGATCGCGATGCGGATGGCGAGGTGCCCGCTGCCGTGCAGCCCGGCGACCACCTCGTCCGCCTGCGGGCGACGACTGTTGTATCCAACCACGACAGCGGAACCCATCGCAGCAAGACGCGCTGCAATCGCCTTGCCGATGCCGCTGTTGCCGCCCGTGACCAGCGCCACGTTCGGGATCGGCAGCGCGGGAATTTCAATGCCAGTCATTTACGGTGATCTCACTCGGCTACATCGTGATCTTCGCAGCCTCGATCACCGGACGCCATTTGGCGCGCTCGCCGTCGACAAACGCCTTGAGGTCATCCGGAGAGCCGCCGACGCCTTGCAGCGCGTTCTGCTCGAGGACGGTCTTGCCCTTGTCGCTTTTCAGGAAGGCGTTCACTGCATTGTTCATCTTGATTACGATGTCATTCGGCGTACCGGTCGGTGCGACGATCGCGTACCAGGCGGTCGCCTCGAAACCCTTGAATCCCGCTTCCTGTACCGTCGGCACATCGGGCAGTTGCGTGACACGCTGGCTTGTCGTCACCGCCAGCGCGCGGATCTTGCCGCCGTCCACCATCGGCAGATAGGTCGGCATGAAATCCATGGCGACGTCGATTTGTCCCGACAGCAGATCCGTGAGTCAGCGGCGCCGAGCCCCGGTAAGGCACGTTCGTCATCTCCACGCCGGCAAACTGCTGGATCAACGCCGAGGTGATGTGTCCGAGCGTGCCGTTGCCGGGATCGCCGACATTGACCTTGCCCGGGTTCTGTTTGGCATAGGCGATCAGCTCCCCGAGGGTCTTCGCCGGAAAGTCGAGCTTCGCCGTGATGATCATCGGAGACTTGGCGACGAGCACGACCGGCGTAAAATCCCGCTCGGAGTCGTAGGCAAGGCTCTTGTACATGAACTTGTTGAGCGCGATCGGCGCCGGCGTTCCGAACAGCAGCGTGTAGCCGTCGGCATGCGCCTTGGCGACCGCCGTGCCGCCGAGATTGCCGCCCGCGCCGGCGCGGTTGTCGACGATGAACTGCTTGCCGAAGCTCTTCGCTCAACACCTGGGCGACGGCGCGCGCCAGCGTGTCGACCGCGGCGCCAGCCGGGAACGGCACGATCATGGTGACCGGCCGGTTCGGCCACTCCTGCGCGACGGCGCCGTGACATGGCGCAAGCGCAAGTGCGAGGCCGAACAGACCGAAAGTAAGCCGGCGCATGTTTCCTCCGAATGGTATGCGGGACCTGCGTTGGCGCACGCGCTTATTCTCCGGCAAACCTGTCGAGGCCCTTGCGATGCAACCATTTGGATAGTTCGTCCGCAACGGCTTCGTTATTGAGATCGGCAAAGGCGATATGCGAGTTGCCGCGCAGACCGACATCCGGAAGCAGCAGGACCTCGCAATCGCCGCCGTGCTTGTTGACGATATCGCAGAACGTCCGCGCCACCTTGACCGAACTGGCCCAGATCGGACGGGTATCGGTGTAGTCGCCGAACACCATCTGGATCGGAAACTTCGTCAGCTTCATGAACTCGGCCAGCGGCACGGAATTCGGACCGAACGGCCCGTCCGGCTTGGGCTCCGGCCCCTCGCCCTCCGGGAAGACGAAGCCCGGGGTCTCATAGGCAACGATGCCTTTCATGTTGTCGCTCTTGGCCTTGAGTGCCGACAACAGCGCGCGCCAGCCGCCCGCGGAATTGGTCAGCGCAACGACAGGTCCGATCTTGTCGATAGCCTGGCCGCCGGCATCGGCCTGCAACAAGGCATTGTCGAGGGTGTCGAACTCGTCGTATCGGGCGCGCGTCGCCTGGTTCCAGGCTTCCTTATCGTCTGTCGGAAACTGCAGGCCCGGGTGCCAGTTCGGATAGGTCAGGCCGAAACGCCAGGCGGCGAAGTTGCGCTGGTCGAAAAATTCCGGCGTGTAGGTGATCGGCTCGCAACTCCAGTTGGCGCGGCCGACGCGCGGACCGTCCCACAGGTAGACCGGATATCCCTTGCGCAGAAAAATGCTCTTGTAGCCCTCGCCGCCGTCCCAGCGGTTTTCCCACACCTTTGTGCTGGAGCTGTGCCACATGATCAGGCCGACGCTGCGCCGCTTCACGGGGATAAAGTATTCGACGTAGCCATGGTCGCAGGAAAGCGTCTGATTGGGATCATCGGGCTTGGTGATGATCTTGCCGCCCACTTCAAATCCGCCGGTTGAATCCAGGATGATCGGAGGCTTCGCCGGTTTCTCTTCGGCGAAGGCCGCATGGCTCAGTCCGGCAAACAACAATGCTGCCGCCAACGGCTGCAACGGCTTCCAGCCTTTCGAATAATCTCCCACACAGTTCATGATCCGCCTCCTCCAGAGTTCGGGTTCGTGCCTCACGACGCGGGCTGCGGGTGCTTCGCGTCGACCGAGGGCGAAGGCCCGAAGCCGAAGCTCAGATTTGGCGGGAAGCGCCATGTCGCCAGCATGACGATGGCACTCAGGGAAAGCAGCGCCAGGCTGATGGCCGGAACGATCATCGCGGCCAGCACGCTGCCGGACCAATGCGCGACCCAGGGCATCACGTTCTGCGACAGGAAGCCGCCGAGGCTGCCGAGCGTGGTGATCGCCGCCATCGCGGCCGCGGCGTGGGCGCCCTTGAAGATCTGCGACGGCAGGTACCAGAAGCAGGGGAACATCAGGGATATGCAGGGCGTACCGAGCACGAACGCGGCATAGCGCATCCAGTTTTCCGGCAGCATCGTCGACATCAGGAAGGCCGCCGCGCCGCACAGCGCGATCAGCGCCATGCCGACGAGAACGCTGCGATGCTCGCGCAGATGCCGGGGTATCCACAGCAGCATCAGCGCCACCATCGCCCAGGGCAACGAGTTCAGCAAGCCGTTCTCCGTGCTGGTCGCGCCAAACCCCTTCACCACCGTGGGCAGCCAGTAGATCACGCAATACAGCGCCAGCGTGATCAGCGAATACACCGACGAGAACGCCCAGACCCGCCAGTCGAACAGCACCCGAAGCGGACTGGTGTGCAAGGTCTGCGATATTTCGCCGCGCGCCAGTTCGGTAGCGAGCCACGACCTCTCGCCGGTCGGAGACGAAATCCGCGTCCTGCGGTCCGTTGGGCAGATATTTCATGATCAGCACGAACAGCAGCACCGCCGGCAGACCGGTGGCGATGAACACCCACTGCCATCCGGCAAGGCCGAGCACGCCGTCGAGATTGAGCAGCAGCCCGCCGAACAGCGAGCCGAACATGTTGCCGAGCGGGCTGCCGATGGTCATCAGCGCGATCGCCTGCACGCGATAGCGCTTGGGAAACCAGAGCGTCAGGTAAAAGATGATGCCGGGATAGGCGCCGGCTTCCGCAGCCCCGATCAGAAAGCGAACGGCGGCGAACAGCGAGCCGCTGAAGGTGAAGCCGAGCAGAACGGTGAGCAGCCCCCATGTCAGCAGGATCCGCGCGAACCACAGCCGGGCGCCGAACCGATGCGCCGCGAGCGCGCTCGGCACCTCGAACACCAGCGAGCCGATGAAGAACAGCGACGAGGCAAGGCCGTAGGCGGTCTCCGACATGCCGAGGCCGGAGACCATCTGCAGCTTGGCGTAGCTGACGTTGGAACGGTCGATCACCGTCAACATCATCAAGGCCACCATCAGCGGCATGATCCGCCACATGATGCGGTGCATCAGCGCGTCGCCATCGCGATCCGTCGGATCCATGGTCATCCCCTCCCGATTGGCTCGCGGGTTTTCCCGCGTTTGCGCTAGGCAGCGTTCTGCGCGGCCGACTGGCCCGCTGGAAGATTGAGAAATCGCGCAGCATTGTCGCTGATCAGTTTCCGGATCGCAGCGCGTGGCATCTGCAGGTCGAGCAGGATCTGCGTGATGCTGCGGAAACCATCGACCGGCCGCTGCGAGTTCTGCAGCCCGAGGTCGGACGACAGGATCGTGTTGTCCACGCCGGCCACCTCGATCAGATGCGCGAGATCGTCGGGGCTGTATTTCAGCGACTTGCCCTCGATGAACATGCAGATCGAATGCTCCATCTTGACGCCGAGTGCGACCAGCTGACGGATATCGGTGTCGCTGCAACCGACGATGTAGGTCGGATGATTGACCATCATCTTCTTGACGCCGCGCCGCGCCGCCTCGTCGAACAGGATGTGCAGCTCGCTCGCCGGCAGGTGACCGCCGGCCAGGATGATGTCGGCCTCGGCGATGAGATCGATGACCTTCTTGGTGTCGTCGGTGAGCTTGCCGTTGGCAGTCCAGCGCGGACAGCGGGATCGGGTCGAGCATTTTCTGCGAGGTCTTTGGAAAGGTCGAGTTTCCGCTCGCCATCGCCTTGATGTGGTTCGCCGCCGACAGCGTCGGCATCCAGACGATCTTGCCGCCGAGCTTGATCGCGTGGTCGACGGCGTGCGGGTTGATGCCGCCGGACGCATTGTTCAGCGCGATGCCCGAGTACAGCTTTACATTGGTTTCGGGGAACAGCTTCTCCAGCAGGATCGCGTGCGCCATGCCGGCATAGAAGTGATCCTTGTAGAGCACGGCGCGGAATTTCGCGGCCGCCGCATCGAGCAGTTCCTCGTGATGATCGAGAATGCGCGGCATCGCCGCCGGACCGCTATGGCAGTGCAGATCGATCGCGCCGACCAGAAGCTCGGCGACTTCGGCCGCCCGCGACAGCGGCGGCAGCGGTACGGTGGTCGGATAGGTCGCTTGTTTATCGGCCATGGCCGGGGCCCTTTCGGTTGAAGGCGTGTCAGGCTGCGGATTTGCTGGCGGCGTTTTGTGCGGGCATCGGATATTCGTCCGCGTTCAGCACCCAGCCGGGCTTGGCCGAGAAATCCAGGCGCGGCGGGCAGAAGATGTCGACGAGAATATTGATGCCGGGATCGACGGCCGCGAGGTGTGAATGGACGGCGGCGGGATCACGGTGACGGAGGGCGATCCGCAACGTTCGTGATCGTCGGCGCGCCATTCGCCCATGTCGGTCGTCCATGGCCAGCGCAGGTGATGAACAAAGGTGCCGGCCAGCGCCAGCGAGCATTGTTCGAAATCGTCATGGTGATGCGGCGACATCTTGGTGGTGTCGCGCGGGCCGTTTTTCGGATCGAGGAAGTTCACCATGAAGGTCGAGCAGCGGAAGATCCGGCCGAACCGGCCCGGGCGTTGCCGCGACGTCGAGACTGTAGGTCCGGATCTTCCGGCCGCCGGTCGCCTCCGGCCACGGCTCGAATGGCGGCAGATTGGGATGCGCCGATTGGCGTAGGACGCGGCGTTGGAGCAGAGACGCGCGAGATCCTCGGATCGCGTCGTCATCATGCGCACCACCTTGGCGGCGCCATGCAGCGTGACCGAGCTTGCGCCCGCCGGCACGAAACTGATGGAGTGACCGCTGACGGTCACGCGCTCGTTGCCCCACACGATTTCGGCGCCCGCGCCGGGATCGGGCAGCAGCACGACATATTCGTCGGGCTGGCTGGCCCGGCTCAGCACCGCGCCTTTGTCGGCGTCGCTGTAGGCAATGATAAAATTCTGGCCGCGGGCGTACCAGGTGCGCGCGCCGTTTTGATTTTCGACCGGCGGCGTTTCGTAGAACTTCGCGTACTCGGCGCCTGCGAAGTGGGTCGCCGCGGGCTTTGCGCCGACGGGGGCGGCGGCGAGCGCTGCTCGGGGATCAGTGCTGTGATACATGAGAATTCTCCGTGGTTCCGACGAGAGTCTTGAAATCGGTCAACGTCTGCGCCGCGGCCCGGCGCATCAGGCCCTGGTCCGACGAGATGATGAAGGCGCTGGCGCCGAGAGCGGCGAAGTCCTTGGCCTCCGCCGGGGTTGCGACCATCACGCAGACCGGCTTTTCGGCCTTCTTCGCCGCCGCGATCACCTTGACGACTGCGTCCTTCACCGACGCGTCGGCCGATGATTTGGCGCCGAGGGCGACGGTGAGATCGCCGCGGCCGATGAAGAGCCCGTGGATTCCGTCGACAGCGGCGATGGCGTCGATGTGATCCAGCGCTTCGGGATCCTCGATCATCGCAATGGCGCAGACCGATGCATCCTGTTCGTCGACGAGGGTCCACACCGGCGTGGCGCCATAGGCGCCGGCGCGGGCCGAGCCGGAATAGCCGCGCTTTCCGCCGCGATAGCGCGCGGCCGCCGCAACCGCGCGCGCCTTCTCGACGGTTGCGACATGGGGCACCAGAACGCCGGTCGCGCCGCAGTCGAGACAGGACAGGATCTTGGCGGGGTCGTCCGACGACACCCGCACGATGCCGGCAACATTGCTGGCGCGCGCGGCCAGCAACACCATGTCGGTCATCGCGCGATCGAACGGCGCGTGCTCCTCGTCGATGACCACGAAGTCGTAGCCCAGCCCGCCCAAAATCTCGGTCGCGTGCGTGGTCGGCGTCTTGATGAACGAGCCGACGACAGATTGCCGCGCCGAGAACCGGCGGCGGAATGACGAAAAATGCGGTCTGACGACGTCTCCGGACACGATTTCCTCCCCGGCCATCTGCGCGGGCCGTCCTGAGGGGACGGCGTCCGGCGTGGCGCTTGTGAAAACCATTGCAGGGAGGCCGCCAGTCGGCCATTGCTATTCGGCTGCGTTCCACCAGGTGGAATTTTGGACCATGCCGCTCAAATCCGACACCGTCGAGGCCGCCTCCCGCACGCTGCTGCTGCTGGAGGAACTCAATCGCCATCGCGTCACCTCGATCGAGCGCCTGCACAAGGCGACGGGCCTGCCGAAATCGACCGTGGTGCGGCTGATGAAGTCGCTGTGTGCGATGGGCTATGCCGCCAACGACCGGCGGCAGGGCGGCTACGCGGTCGCCTCGCGGGTCAAATCACTGAGCAACGGCTTTCACGGCGATCCGCTGGTGGTGGAGGCCGCCCGCCCGTGGGCGATCGCCTTCACCCAGCAATATCACTGGCCGATCGCCATCGCCGTGCTCGACAGGAGTTCGGTCGTGGTTCGCTTCAGCACCATTCCCGACAGTCCGGTCTCGCCGTTTCACGGCACCCTCAACATGCATCTCAGCCTGCTCGGGCGGGCGCTGGGGCGCGCCTATCTGGCTTTTTGCCCGGTGAGCGAACGTTCGATGCTGCTCGATATGCTGGAACGGTCGCAGGAGCCCGAAGACAAGCTTGCCACCGAGCGCAAACGCGCGCTGGCGTTGCTGGCCACGATCCGCAAGCAAGGTTTTGCAGAACGCGACCAGATGGTCGAACCGCGATCGTCGAATACGATCGCGGCCCCCATCGTCGCCAACAGGCGCGTGCTCGCGACCGTCGGCATGACCTACTTCACGTCGGCGCTCGATCGCGCAGATATCGTCCAGCGTTACGTGCCGCTCGTGAACGCCCTGGCCGACAACATTGCCGCAAGCGTGTTGTCGTTGCAGGAGTAGCCGACGGGTTACTTTTCGACTTCGCTGAACGCTTCGCGGGCGATACGGAAACTGTCGATGCCGGCCGGCACGCCGGCATAGACGGCGACCTGCAGGAAGATCTCCTTGATCTCATCCTTGGTCAGGCCGTTCTTGAGCGCGGCCTTGACGTGCAGCTTGAGCTCGTGCGGCCGGTTGAGGGCGGCGATCATCGACAGGTTGACGATGCTGCGGGTGCGACGGTCGACACCGGGCCGGGTCCAGAGCGCGCCCCAGCAATAAGCCGTCGACCACTCGGCCATGGTGCGCGTGAACTCATCCGCGCCGGCGATGGACTTGTTGACATAGTCCTCACCCAAGACCTCCTTGCGGACCTTGAGACCCTTTTCGAACAGGCTTTTTTCAGTTTCTTCCGCCATGACTTGTCTCTCCTGCCAGTTTTCTTCGGATGGACGTTGGATTGCCCGGAATCACGATCGATGGCCGCGCGACGCGTTCATCAAGCCGGTGACGTCAGGAAGCTGTTCCAGACGCCAGACTGCATCGATGATCTTGCTGGGATCGGATGAATTGCCGTCTGTCTGAATGCATTCACGGAGCTTGTTCTCGATATCCGCGTCGGACAAGGGATCGGCGAGACTGCCGCGGGCCGACATCACGGTCTCGCCAAGTGTTTTTCCGGAACGCGTTCGAACCGTGACCTGCGCCGCGCCATCGGGTAGACCGGCATCCAGTTGCGCCCTCACCTTCTCGCGAAAGTGCACGACCGCGGGTTCGAAAACCACGGCTTCCGAAAATTCCCGCACGCCGGCAGCACCGAGCAGCAGACCGCAGGCGGCGCTGTGATGAATGCTGACCCGCGCATCGCGCACGTTGGCAACAGCACGGTCGCCGCGATCGAGCAATAGCTGCGACCCCTGCACGGTCACCGATTCGATGTCGTCAGCACTGCCGGCCAACTGCCCGCGCAGCTTCAAACACGCATCGATCACGGCATGGAAGACGATGCCGGCCGGATAAGGCTTGTAGGTGTTCTTTGATATCTCCCAGCTCTTTCCGAGCCCGCCGGTCAGCTTCGCGAGATCAGGCTGGTCACCCATCGCCCGCGCCCAGCCGAGCGGCCCCTCGATCGCGCGCGCGGCCGCGGCATATCCTCCCTGCGCCAGCAGCGCGGAAAACAGTCCGCTGCGCGCGGCATTACCGACGCTGACATTCTTCGCCGCGCTTGGAAGGTTCTCGACAATTCCCGCGGACTGGCTTGCCGCGATCCCGATCGCATGCGTGATTTGCTCTTCCGAAAGTCCGAGCAGTTTTGCGGTGGCCGCGGCGGCGCCAAATATTCCGCAAGTCGAGGTGATGTGCCAACCACGGGCATAATGGCCAGGCGAGACCGAATTTCCGATCCGGCATTCCACTTCCACGCCGAGCACGAAGGCCGTGAGGACGTCGCGCCCGGACATTCCGCGCGCTTCCGCGATCGCCAATAGCGGCGCGGCGACGGGAGCCGTCGGGTGAATGATCGTATCCAGATGGGTATCGTCATAGTCGAGCAGATTGGCCGAGATCGCGTTGACGAACGCGGCGCCCAACGCGTCGAGGCGCTCCGCGCGGCCGATAATCGCGGATGTCGGGCTTGAACTGAAAGGCGTCAGAACATTCAGCGCCGTCGCGACAGCAGGATCGTGCGCCGACCCAAGTGCGGTTGCGAAAAAATTCAAAATCGATCGCTTGGCCTCATGACCGTGGGCGGCGACATCCGCCCAGCCGCTGCTGGCCACCAGCATTCCGAACGCCGCGCTGACACTTCCAATTCCGTCATGCGGCATCACGCGCATTTCCCTGATTTTGTTTTGCAAACCCTAATCAGAATGGCCGCGGCTTGTCGACCTGAAATCTTATGCTTGACAGATTGACTGACAATCTGGACATTCCGCGCGGAACCACGACCGCGCCCGATGGCGTGACGAGGCGAACCGAACAGAAAAACAAGAGCGCCCGCAGCATCGCGGAGCTGCAGGGAGTGAAATATGCCCAAACAAACCATTGGCTTCGTGGGTCTTGGCCGCATGGGTGGCCCGATGGCCGGCCGCCTGCTCGATGCCGGCTATTCGCTTTCGGTCTTTGACACCCTGGCCGAGGCGACCAAGCCGCTGGTGCAACGCGGCGCACGGCTGGCGAAATCTCCCGCGGAGGTCGCCTCCTCTTCCGACATCGTATTGGCAAGCCTGCCGACCCCCGACATCGTCAAGGCGGTCGCGCTCGGCCCCGATGGCATCGTCAAAGGCAACCGCGCCAAGATTCTGATCGACCTTTCAACCTCGGGTCCCGGCGCCGCCAAGCTGGTCGCGGCGGGCCTTGCCCCGAACAACATCACGCTGGTGGATGCGCCGGTCAGCGGCGGCATCAAGGGCGCCGTGAACGGAACGCTGGCCGTCATGGTGTCGTGCCCGAAGGACACCTTTGCGGAAGTCGAACCGATCCTGAAGCACTTTGGCAAGATCTTCTTCACCGGCGAACTGCCCGGCCTGGCGCAGACCGCCAAGCTCGCCAACAACCTGATGGCCGCCGCCGCCCTCGTCATCACCTCCGAGGCCGTCGCGATGGGCGTCAAGGGCGGCGTCAACGCCAAGGTCCTGATCGACATCTTCAACGCCAGCAGCGGCCGCAACAGCGCCACGGAAGACAAGTTCCCGCGCGCCGTGCTGCCCGGTACCTACGACTTCGGTTTCACCACCGGCCTTTCCTACAAGGATGTTCGGCTGTGCGTCGACGAGGCCGAAGCGATGGGCGTTCCGATGGTCTGCGGCGCGGTGGTGCGGCAGATGCTCGCCATCACCAACGCGAAGTACGGGGCGTCGTCCGACTTCACGTCGATCGCCAAGGTTCTGGAAGAATGGGCCGGCGTGCAAATGCGCGGCTAGCTGCCAGCAATCGGGGTATGGGGCATCGGCAAATGAACAGCGGGCCGATCGGATCGGACGAAATCTCGGCAGGCCGCCAGTTGGCGCGCGCATCGCTGCGCGCCAGTTTGCAGGATTTCGATTCCGAGGTCGTTGCCAAGACCAAACTTTGCCTGCTGGATTTCCTCTCCTGCGCTTTCGAGGCGCGCGACCATGCCTGGAGCCGGCAGGCGATCGGCATCGCACGGCCGCTTGAGACCGGCGCAACCATTATCGGCACCGGCAAACAGGCAACGCCGGGCGACGCCGCCTTTGCAAACGCGACGCTAGGCCACGGCCTGGTGCGCGAAGACATGCATGCCGGCAGCATCTGCCACCACGGCGTGGTGATCTGGCCGACTCTGCTGGCGCTGTCGGAACGCACGCCGTTTTCCGGCGCAACGCTGCTCTGCGCCGCGATCGTCGGCTATGAAGCCGGCGCGCAGATCGGCCGCGCGTTGTTCAACGCCGACCTTGCGCGGCTCTACCGGCCGACCGGCATTGTCGCGCCGCTTGGCGCGGCGCTGGCGGGAAGCCACGCGCTTTGTCTTTCCGAGAATGCCGCAATCAGCGCCCTCTCCATCGCCGCCAATACGTCGTCGGGCCTCAACGAATGGCCGCATACCGGCGGTTCGGAGATGTACTTCCATCCCGGCTTTGCCGCGCGAAACGCGATCGCCGCGATCGAACTCGCGGAAGCCGGCGCTTACGCCTCCGAAACCATCCTTGAGGGCGAGGCGGGCCTGTTCGCGGCTTACCGTCGCCAACCGCTTGCCGCGAAAATCCAGATGTTTGCGGGCGAGCGGCCTGAGATCGTGGCCGTCTACAACAAACCCGTTCCGGCCTGCAATTTTGCCCAGACCGCCGCTCAGGCCGCATTGCGGATCGCGCAAGAACTACCCGCCGCAGACGAGATCGCCGCCATCGCGGTGCGCGTTCCCGACGCCGCTGTGCGTTATCCCGGATGCGACTCCCTCGGCCCCTACGATCACGCGCTGCAGGCCAAGATGAGCATCCCGTTCACCGTGGCCGCCACGCTGGCGCGCGGCACTATTGAGGAAGACAATTTTTCGCGCCTCGACGATCCCGCCATTCTCCGCTTGGTCGGATTGATCGACCTCAACGGCGACGCAGGTTTCACCGCCGCGTTCCCGGCCGCGCAAGGCGCCGAAATCACGGTCCGGCTGCGTAGTGGCGCATCGATAAAACGCCGCCTCGACGATGTCATCGCCGCCACGCCGGAGCAAATTCGCGCCCGGTTTCGCGATGCCGCCACCGCCGTAATCGACGCGCAGCAAGCCAAGGAACTCGAAGAACTGGTCGATGACTGCGCGTCGCTTGCGGACGCCAGCCGCATCGCGGCGCATTGCCGGCTCCGGCCATCGAACGTGTCCGAATTGAAAATGCGCGCGGACACGACCGCCGCGACGCGAGGCCTGCAATGACACAGTTTCTGGAAGGTTTTTTACAGGCCCTGTTCGCCGGTTTGCTGATCGGCGCCGTCTACGGCCTGATGTGCGTCGGACTCGGGCTGATCTTCGGCGTCATGCGCGTGATCAATTTCGCCCATGGCGATTTCATGATGCTGGGCATGTACGCCGCGTTCTACTGCTTCACCGCGCTCGGGATCCAGACCACCTTCGGCAACACCGTCGGTCCCTTCATCTCTATTTTGCTTGCAGGCCCGGTCCTCGCGGCTTTCGGCTACGCCATACACCGAACATTGATCTCGCGCGTATCCGGCACGCGAACGGCCCAGCTCGAAGGCGACGGGCATTACGCCCAGTTGATCCTGACGCTGGGCATCGCGCTGATCCTGCAAAACGGCGGCCTGATCGTGTTCGGTTCGGTTCTGGCGTCGATCCGCACGCCGCTGTCCAGCACCGCCTGGGAACTCGGCCCGTTTTTCGACATCAGCATCTTCCTCAACAAGGCGCGCAGTATCGATGCCATCATTTCATTGATCACGATGACGCTGCTGGCCCTGCTGATCACCCGCTCGCGGATCGGCAAGTCGCTGCGGGCCGCGGCCGACAATCCGACCGCCGCGACCTATATGGGCATCGACGTCGATCGCGCGCATCGCGTCGCGTTCGCGCTCGGCACCGGCATCACCGCGATCGCGGGCGGCCTGCTCGCCACCAACTATCCGTTCCACCCCTATGTCGGCGTCGATTACGTCATCGTCATGTATGCCGGCGTCGTGCTCGGCGGCATGGGCAGCATCACCGGCGCGTTCTGGGGCGGCATGACCATCGGCCTGGTGCAGCAGATGTCGACGATCATCCTGCCCACGCAACTGCAGAACGCCGCCATCTTCGTCGTGTTTCTCCTGATCATCTTCTTCCGCCCGCAAGGCTTCTTCGGGCGCATGGTCGAGAGGACCTGATGATGCCGAGTTTTCGTTCGCTGGTCCCCATCGTCGCCTTCGCCGTGATCTATGCGGCGATCTCGCTGACGATTACCAACTCCTATTACCAGCTGATGATGACGCTGGTGCTGGTCTGGGCGGTGTTCGGGCTGTCCTGGAATCTGCTCAGCGGCTACACCGGTCTGATCTCGTTCGGCCACGCGGCATTCTTCGGCATCGGCGCCTACACGACCGCGCTCGGTCAGATCTATTTCGACCTGTCGCCGTGGATGCTGATCCCGATCGCGGCGATGCTCGGTGGCGTCGCCGGGTTGCTGGTGGGGTTTCCGACCTTCCGGCTGCAGGGACATTATTTTGCCCTTGCCATGCTCGCCTACCCGCTCGCCATCCTCTACGTCTTCGAGTGGCTCGGCTATCAGGAACTGACGCTGCCGATCAAGCGCGACAATCCGATCGCCTATATGCAATTCAGCGACACCCGCGTCTACACGCTGCTGGCGCTCGCCATCCTCGTCGGGACGGTCGCTGCTGACGCAATGGATCGAGCGGACGCGCTTTGGGATGGCGCTGCTGGCGATCAAACAGAACGAGGCCGCGGCGGAGGCCGCCGGTATCAACACGCTGGCATGGAAGCTGCGCGCCATTACGCTCAGCGGCGCCATCGCCGGCGCGATCGGCGGCTTCTACGCCATCGTGCTGCTGGTCGTGACCCCGCAATCGGTGTTCGGCATGCTGGTGTCCGCGCAAGCCCTGACGGTCGCGATGTTCGGCGGCGTCGGCACGGTCTGGGGACCGGTGATCGGCTCCGTCATCCTGATCCCGCTGGCGGAAATCCTCAACGCCGAGGCCGGCACGCGCTTTCCCGGCATTCAGGGCGTGATCTTTGGACTCGCCATCGTCTGCGTGATCCTGCTGGCGCCGGAAGGACTGTTCTGGAAAGTCCGCGATCTCCTGCGCAAGCGGAACGCGGCGGCGCAGCCGGAAACCGCGGCACCGCGCGAAGCGCCCGTTGTTGCCGCCGCGGTTTCTACTCCCGCCGCACCCAAGCCGGTCAGAGCGGCCTCCCTCGCAGGAGATCGTGCTCGAAGTGCGCGGCCTGTCGCGCGCCTTCGGCGGCCTGAAAGCGGTGCAGGATGTCAGCTTCAGGCTGCACCGCAACGCCATCCTTGGAATCATCGGGCCGAACGGCGCCGGCAAGACCACGGTGTTCAACCTGCTGAACGGCTTTCTGCGGCCCGACGCCGGCGAGGTGCTGATCGACGGCCGCAACATGATCGGCCGCAAGCCGCACGAACTGTGCGAGGCCGGCATCGGACGCACGTTCCAGATCATGCGCCCGTTCATGCGCATGTCGGTCTCGGACAATGTCGTGGTCGGCGCCTATGTCCGGGCCAAGACCGACGCCGAGGCGCGACGGCTCGCCGCCGACGCCATCGCCCGGGTCGGCCTCTCCGCCATTGCCGATCGCATGGCCGGCGAACTGACGACCAAGGAATTGCGTCTGATGGAGCTCGCCCGCGCGCTGGCCGGCCAGCCGCGCATCCTGCTGCTCGACGAAACCCTCGCCGGACTCGGACATGGCGAGGCTGACGAAGTCGTCGCCGTCATTCAGAAGCTCGCCAAGGAGGACGTCACCATCGCCATCATCGAGCACACGATGCAGGCCATGGTGCGTCTGGTCGACAGTTTTGTGGTGCTCGACCACGGCGCGGTGCTGGTTGAAGGCGAACCGGAGACGGTCACGCGGGACAAGCGGGTGATCGAGGCCTATCTCGGCAAAAAGTGGGTGGACCATGCTCAGCATTAAGGGGCTGCGCGCCGGCTACTCCGCCATTCCCGTCCTCAATGACGTATCGATCACGGTCAACGGCGGCCAGTTCGTCGCCATCGTCGGCCCCAACGGCGCCGGCAAGACCACGCTGTTCAAGACCATTTCGGGAATCGTGAAGCCCAGCGCAGGCACGATCACCTTCGAGGGAACGGATCTGCTGTCCGTCAGGCCGTCGCAGCGCGCACATCTCGGCATCGCGCACGTGCCGGAGGGACGCCAGGTGTTTCCCTCGCTCACCGTCATGGAAAACCTGGAAATGGGCGCGGTCACCGAAGCCGGCCGGCGCGACTGGAAGCAGAACATCGAGCGCATTTTCGCCTGGCTGCCGGTGCTCGCCGAACGCCGCGAACAGTTCGCCGGCACCATGTCCGGCGGCCAGCAGCAGATGCTGGCGATCGGCCGCGGGCTGGCGTCGTCGCCGAAACTGTTGATGCTCGACGAACCCTCGATGGGGCTCTCGCCGGCGATCGCGGATTTCATCTTCGAACGGCTGATCGAGATCCGGCGGCAATCGAACCTGACAATTCTTCTGGTCGAACAGCGCGTCGCGGAAGCGCTGGAATCCGCCGATCACGGCTACGTCCTCGAAGCCGGCCGCGTCGCGCTCGAAGGCAACAATCAAACCCTGCGCGCCGACGACCGCGTCCGCAGGGCCTATCTCGGCATGTAACAATTTAAAAACTCAAACGGGAGAGCAGACATGAGCAAGGGCAAGAACAGCAAGACTTCGATGACGCGCCGGACGGTTTTGACCAGCGCGGCCGCGATGGGATTGTCGACCGTGGTCCGCGCGCAGCAGCCCACTGAAGTGAAAGTGGGATTGATCGTCCCGCTGTCGGGGATCTACACCCGCCCCGGCCAGGTCATGAAGATGGGCGCGGAGATGGGCATCGAGCACATCAATGCCCAGGGCGGCATCAAGTCGATGGGCGGCGCGAAGATGAAGCTGGTGGTGATCGATTGTGGCGACACCACCGAAAAGGCCAAGAACGCGGCGCAGCGCATGGTCGCGCAGGAAACCGACCTCGTCGCCGCCACCGGTTCCTACCTCAGCTCGTTTACGCTCGCCGTCACCGAAGTGACGGAACGCGCGCAGCTGCCCGTGCTGACGCTGTCCTATTCGGACCTGCTCACCGATCGCGGCTTCAAGTTCATCTTCCAGACCGCGGCGCCCGCCAGCGTGCAATCCCAGCTCGGCCTGCCCGAACTGATGAAGCTCGCCGAAAACGCCGCCGGCAAGCGTCCGAAGACGGTGGCGATGCTGATGGACAATACCGCCACTTCGGTTGCGACCGCCAAGGCGCTCAAGGAGAAACTCTTCGCGCAGGAGGGCCTTCAGCTCGTGGTCGAGGAAGTCTGGACCCCGCCGCTGTCCGATGCCACGCCGCTGATCCAGAAGGTGCGATCAGCCAAGCCGGACCTGCTGCTGTTCATGCCGAACGCGGTTTCCGACGCCAAGCTCGGCCTGGAGAAAATCAACGAGTTCGGCCTCGGCCAGGGCAAGATTCCGACCGTCTCCTTCAGCATCACCATTGCCGAGCCGGACATGCTGCAAAGCGTCACGCCCGAAGTGGTCCAGGGCATCATGACCATCGTCGCCAACTGGGGCTGCAAGGGTCACGAGGACATCATCGCCGAGCTCAAGGCCAAGTACAAAGAGCCGTGGGCGACGCAGAACGTGATCTCGACCTATGGCGACATGTGGCTGATGAAGGCCGCGCTTGAGAAGGCCGGCAAGGCCGACCGCCTCGCGGTGGCCGACGCCTTCCGCACCATGGATGGTGGGCCCGCGAAATACTATCCCGGCGGCCAGTTGAAGTTCGACGACAAGGGCCGCCGTGTCGGCGCCGGTGTCGTGATCGTGCAGTGGCAGAACGGCGTGCCTGTCACCGTGTACCCGTCCGACCTCGCGCAGTCGTCACCGTTCTGGCCGAAGAAGGCCTGACCAAAATCATAATAATCAAAATCATAAATTCAGGGAGGCTACGTCATGACCAACATCATCAAGACTGCCGTCACGCGACGAACCCTACTCGCCGGCGCCTCGGCAAGCCTGCTCGCGTCCCCGGCCTGGGCGCAGGCAGCCACCGAGGTCAAGGTCGGACTGCTGGTGCCGATCTCGGGCATGTATGCCCGGCCCGGCGCCGTGATGCGCGAAGGCGCCGAGATGGCGATCGATCACATCAACGCCCAGGGCGGCATCAAGTCGTTGGGCGGCGCCAAGCTCAAGCTGGTCGTGCTCGATTCCGGCGACACCACCGAAAAGGCAAAGAACGCAGCGCAGCGCATGGTCGCGCAGGAAACCGATCTGGTCGCAGCCAGTGGTGCCTATCTGAGTTCGTTCACGCTGGCCGTTACCGAAGTGACCGAGCGAGCCAACCTGCCGGTGCTCACCCTCTCCTACTCCGACCTGATCACCGACCGCGGCTTCAAATACGTGTTCCAGACCTCGGCCACCGCCGCGTCGCAGGCCAAGCAGGCGCTGCCGCAGATCATCAACCTCGCGGAGTCAGCGTCGGGTAAGAAGCCGAAGACGGTCGCCATTATCACCGACAATACCGGCGCATCGATCGCGTCGGCGAAGGCGATGCGCGAAGGCCTGCTGGAGGCCAACGGGCTGAAGCTCATCGTCGACGAGACTTTTACGCCGCCGCTCGCGGATGCGACCTCGCTGGTGCAAAAAGTCCGCTCCGCCAAGCCTGACCTGCTGTTCTTCCTGCCGACCGTGATCTCCGACGCCAAACTGCTGCTGGAGAAGATGAATGAGTTCGGCATGGGCCAGGGCAAGGTGCCGACCATTTCATTCGGCATCGCGATCGCGGAACCGGACATGCTGCAAACCGTGAGCGCCGAACTGCTGCAGGGTGTGCTGACCTGTGTCGCGAGTTGGGGCGCCAAGGGTCATGAAGCGCTGATCGCTGAACTCAAGACCCGCTACAAGGAACCGTGGATGACGCAGAACGCGATCTCCACCTATGGCGACATGTGGCTGATCAAGGACGCGCTCGAAAAGGCAGGGAAAGCCGACCGCGTCGCAGTGGCCGATGCGCTGCGCGCAATGGATGCCGGGCCATCGAAATATTACCCGCTCGGCGAACTCAAGTTCGACGAGAAGGGCCGCCGGATCGGGGCCGGCATGACCATCGTGCAGTGGCAGGCCGGAATTCCGGTCACGGTGTTCCCGCCGCAACTCGCGCTCTCGCAGCCGTTCTGGCCCAAGAACTAATCATCCTCATCAACTGACAGGCAACGGACAACATCATGGACCAGGCGACATATGACCGCGGACTTAAAATCCGCAAAAGCGTGCTCGGCAACGAGTTCGTCGACAAGGCGCTGGCTTCTGCCGACGATTTCAACCGGCCGATGCAGGACCTGACGACCGAATATTGCTGGGGCTATGTGTGGGGCCGCGACGGCCTCACCCACAAGACCCGCAGTCTTCTCAACCTCGGCATGCTGTGCGCGCTGAACCGGCCGCATGAACTCAAGACCCATGTGCGCGGCGCCCTGACCAACGGCGCCACGCGCGAGGAGATCCGCGAGGTCTTCATGCAGGTCGCGATCTATTGCGGCGTTCCGGCCGGCGTCGACGCCTTCCGCAATGCGCGCGAAGTGTTCGCGGAGCTCGATCAAAAGAAATGACCGGCGGCTCCCCCATGCTGAAGGACAAGTGGGCTCTGGTAACCGGAGCGACGGCAGGCCTTGGCCTGGCCGTCGCCGAGAGTCTGGCCGGCGCCGGCGCCAATATCGTCCTGCATGACCTGGCCGAGCCGCGCAAGGCGGCCGACGAGATCCGATCACGCTTCGGCGTCGAGACCATGAGTATCGCCGCCGACCTCAGCCAGCGACCGGCGATCGAGGCCATGATGAGGGACCTGCTCGATCCCCTCGGCGCGATCGACATCCTCGTCAATAACGCCGTGGTCCGATACTTCGCGCCGACGGAAGCGTTTCGCTGGGAGCATTGGGACAACGCCCTTGCCGTCAATCTGTCCGCCCCGTTTCATCTGACGCGCCTGGCATTGCCCGGCATGAAGGCGCGTAACTGGGGTCGTATCATCAATATGGCCTCGATCTATTCGACCCGTGCGGTCGAGAACCGGATTGACTATGTCACCACCAAGACCGCGATATCAGGCATGACCCGCGCGGTCGCGCTGGAGACCGCGACGACAGGCATCACCTGCAACGCGCTCGGTCCCGGCACGCTGCCAACGCCGGCGATCGAGAGCCGCATTGCGGCGATCGCGCACGACAAGGGGCAATCCGTCGCGGATGCGACCGGCGAATACCTCGCCACGCGCCAGCCCAGCCGCCGCTTCGTCTCGATGCAGAACGTTGGCGCCACGGTGGTGTTCCTGTGCAGTCCGGCCGCGCAGGACATCACCGGGACAACCCTCCCCATCGATGGAGGCTGGTCCGCCTCATGAACGCATTCTTTGATCCGGCAGACGTCGCGCGCTCCATCGTCTTTGCAATTGACCGACCACCCCATGTACAAATTGCCGAGATGATGATTCTGCCCGTGACTAAGCCCGAGGGAAATCGAGAGAAATGAAGGATCTGGGAAGCCGGAAAATCGGGGAAGAGGCGCGATAATTGCACTGATAATGGCGACGGTATCAACAGGCGTTGATTGCAACAGACAGAGCGAAAGCAGCAGGCAATGAGCAGGCAAGCCGAACAGCCATCGACGCTTCGGATCGATGACGTTCCGACAGTCCGGTCGATGGTCGCGCAAAAACTCCGCAACGCCATCATGTCCGGCACCTTCAAGCCGGGGCAGCGCCTGGTCGAACGCGAACTGTGCGAGATGACCGGCGTCAGCCGGCCATCGATCCGCGAGGCGCTTCGCCTACTCGAGGCCGACGGCCTGGTCCACACCATTCCGCATCGCGGCCCGGTGGTCTCCACCATCAGCCTCGAGGAAGCCAAGCAGCTTTACGCCGCGCGCGCCGTGCTCGAAGGGTTTGCGGGGCGCGAATGCGCCCGCGTCCACGACCCCGATATCGTTCGCCGGATCGGCGATGCGCTGGTGAAGCTGAAGGCTGCAACCGCCGCCTCCGATTTCGTTGCCACGCTGGAAGCCAAGACCGAGTTTTATGCCGCGATCATCACCGGTTGCCGCAACACCTTTATCGAGCGCATGTTGCGGCCGCTGCACGACCGCATCACCCTGCTGCGCATCACGTCGATGTCGCAGCCCAAACGTATCAACAAAAGCATGCGTGAGGTCACCGCGATCTGGCGGGCGATCCAGAGCGGCGACCCTGATCTCGCCGAACGCTGCTGCGTTGACCACGTGAAGGCCGCTGCGGTCGCCGCACTCGCGATGATCGAACAGTCGACTGCCGAGATAGAAAAACCTCAGGTCTGAACCTGGGGGACAAAACGTAATGGGAGCGTTACATGAGACTGGCGACGAGGTTGCTGTTGCTGCTGACACCGGTGCTGCCGGCCATGGCGCAAGACTATCCAACCCGCCCAATCACGCTGGTGGTGCCGTTTTCGGCCGGCGGACCCGGCGACGTGATCGCGCGGCTACTCGGAAGCTCGATGAGCGCGACGCTGAAGCAGCCACTGGTGATCGAAAACGTCGTCGGCGCCGGCGGCACGCTCGGCACCAACCGGGTCGCCAAGGCCGCGCCTGATGGTTACACGCTGCTGCTGATGCATGTCGGCCAGGCCACCGCGCCCGCGCTCTATGCCAAATTGTCGTTCGATCCGGTCGGCGACTTCGCGCCGATCGGCCTCGTCACCGACGTGCCGATGATCCTGGTGGCGCGCCCGAACTTTCCCGCCAAGGACCTCAAGGAACTGGTCGCCTATGTCCGCACCCAGGGCGACAAGATCACCTATGGCAATGTCGGCCTCGGCTCCGCGTCGCATCTCTGCGGCCTGATGTTCATGAACACGATCCAGGCCAAGCTGACGCCGATCTACTACAAAGGTGGCGGTCCCGCGCTGAACGACATCATCGCCGGGCACATCGATGTCTACTGCGATCCCGCGACCGGGCCGACACCCTATGTCCAGTCCGGCACGATTCCCGCCTATGCGATTACCAGCAAGAAGCGGGTACCGACGCTGCCGAACCTGCCGACCGCAACTGAGGCCGGCGTCGCGGCCTTCGACGTCACCACCTGGTATGGATTGTATGCGCCGCGCGATACGCCGAAGCCGATCGTCGACGCGTTGGTCGGCGCCCTGCAAAAGGCGCTCAAGGACGCGCCTCTGGTCAACCGCTTCGCCGAGCTCAGCATGACGCCGGTCGAGGAAGAGCGCGCGACGCCGGCGGCGTTGGAAGCCTTTCTCAAAGCCGAAATCGTCAAATGGGATCGCATCATCAAGCAGGCCGGCATCGAACCGCAATAATTTGTAGCTACCCGCTTTCCCAACCGGCGTCGTGTTCAGGCCCTGCTCGATCCGGCAGCGCCGATCACTTCACCTTGAGCGGAAGCCCCGCCACCGCCAGCGTCACTTCGTCAGCCACGGCGGCAACCCACTGGTTGAGCATTCCCGCGGCGTCGCGAAATTCCCGCGCCAGTGCATTCTCGGGCACGATACCAGCGCCGACTTCGTTGGTGACGAGGATCACCGGATCGGTCTGCTCGGGCAATGCAGCGACCAGCGCGCGTCCGGCCGCCTGCCAGTCATGGCCACCGAGCATCAGGTTGGTCAGCCACAGCGTCAGGCAATCGACCAACCGCGGGCCCTGCCCGTCGGTCGCGGCCAGCGCGCCGGTCAGATCGAGCGGCTCGGCATGCGTGCGCCAGTTGTCGCCGCGCCGGGCCTGATGGGCCGCGATCCGCGCCGTCATCTCGACATCGCGGGCTTCCGCCGTGGCGATGTAGACGGCGCGCGGTCCAAGGCCGAGCGCGCGCGCTTCCGCGATCGCGCTCTTGCCCGAACGCGCGCCGCCCGTCACCAGAATGATCCTGCCCATGTCCTTCTCTATTCTATTGCCGCAAACGCCGCCAGCCGATCACGACGCCGCTCACCGAGACGATCAGCCCGATCAGCGACAGCAGCCACACAACGACATCCCAGGCCGGGCGGTAGCGTAGCAGCAACGCGAAATCGAAACTGTGCAGCGCGTTGAACAGCCAGCGGTAAGTCCGCCGGCTGTCGTCGGTGCGGCCGAGGATATCGCCGGTCGTGGGATCGATATGAAACCAGGTGTGGGCGTCGTCGTCGAAACCGGCCCGCAGCACCGGCATCACACGTTGCTGGTGATGCGAATACCAGTAGGCATCGGGTTGTTCGAGTCGTTGCCGCATCGTCAGCGCGGCGCTCGGCAACAGCCGGCGCGCGGCTTCGAAAATTCGCTCTTCCGTCACCGGTGCGGCGCTGCCTGTTGTCGGGTCGAGCGTCCGCCGTCCACCGTCGCGGCCGGTCAGCACCACCAGCGGCTTGCCGCCGAGCCAGACGAAGCGGGCTTCGACAGCCGCAAAGCGCCCGTCGCCGGATGGGAGTTTCGATAGAAACTCGCCCGGCATATGTGGCCCCTCGCTGCCACCATAGCGAACCGCCGCCTCACGTGCGGTTCCCCGTCCGGCGAAGAAGTCGCCGGGATTGAGCGACAGCCAGCCGCTGAACATCCAGGTGAAGACAAGGATGCCGCCGATCAGCCCGGCAATGTGGTGCCACGCCATCCAGCCGCGATACGGCGTGATCGCGCCGCTGGAGTAACGCCGGCGCAGCCTCACCCGCAAAATGCCGATCCAGAATCCGGTGACGGCCGTCACCATGCAGATGCCGGAAATCCACAGCACCACGAGCCGCCAGGTCGGCCCGTCCTTGCGCAGCACGGTCGGATAGATCCAGTGCGGGATCGATCCGAGCCAGTTCCAGACCCGCTCGGTCCGCGTGGTGTCGAGCGCGATCTCGCCGGTGCGCGAGGACACGTAGAGCTCGGTCCCATTGGGATCGCCGAGCGCAACCAGATACAGCGGCCGCAACGGATCGAACCGCGCGGTGACGCTCCATTGATCGCGCTCGACCGTTTCCATCAGTTCGGGCCGCCCGGCGCCCGGATGATGCCGTGCGATGGCAAGCGCCTGCTCCGGCGTGACGTGATCGACCGCGCGGCCATCGACGGCCGAGATGGTCTTGCGTTCGCCGTCCCACCCGAGCAGCCGGTAGACCGGCTCCTCATCCATCATCGTGAGCCGCAAGTCGCGCGGGTATGCCTTTGCGCCGCCAGCTTCCATCGCCCGGTCCGGGATCATCTGCACCTTGTCCCAGGCGATCGGCGGCGACGCCATCAATCGCTCAGCATCGGTGAGTTGCGGAAACGCCACATACATCATGACGACGCCGGAGATGAACCACATCGCGAACAGCAAGCATGTGCCGATACCGATCCAGCGATGGACGATATAGAGCCACCGCCGCAGTCGGCGTATGATCCGGCGCGACATCGTCAGAACTTCACGTTGAGTGCGAGTTCGGCGGTACGCGGCTGGCCCAGCAGCCACTGCGTGGTGCCGCCTGATGTCGCGTAGACCTTGTCGAACAGGTTATAGACCCGCAGCGACAGGGTCTTGTTGGCATCCGGTTTCCATTGCAGCCCGCTATTGACGACGTTGTAGGCCGGGTGCGCCAGCGTATTGGCGTTGTCGGCAAAGGTCTTGCCGACGATCTGAACGCCGCCATTGACGGACCAGTTCGACGCGAACGCCCAGGTCAGCCAGATGTTCGACACGTTCTGCGGCACGTTGACCGGAACGTTGCCGGCGAAGTTGACGGCGAACGCCGTTCAGCGACTGCACGAAGTCGTCGTATTTGGCGCGCAGCCAGGCGGTGTTGGCGTCGATGCGCCAGCCATGATCCAGCACCAGCCCGATCGACGCTTCGACGCCGCGCGACGATTGCTGTCCTATCTGTTGGATCTTCGTCGCATCGTTCGGAAAGTTCGGATCGCGCGCCAAGAGATTGTTCTTGACGATCTGGTAGCCGGCCAGCGTCCATTCGCCGCGACCGTTCCAGAACGATTGCTTGATGCCGATTTCAGCCTGCTTGCCAGTGGACAACGCGAAATCCTTCTGCGCGGTCGCCAGCGTGATCAGATTGCCGACCGGATCAACCGCCGTCGAATATTGGCCGTACAGCGCGATATCCTTGACCGGATTATACACGGTTCCGACCCGCCAGCTCGTCGCCGAGAACGATTTGACAAACCGTTGGCGGGCACGATGAAATCGGTACGGTTGAGGGTCGGCTCGTCCTGCCGACACCACCGATCAGGGTCCATTGATCGGTCAGCCACAGCCGGTCCTCGGCAAATAACGCGTACTGGTTGGTTACGGTATTGAACGACGGGCGTGTCGCGATCGGGCTGAGAAACACGCCGGGATCGACCGACCACGGATTGACCGACGACGTGGGGAGCGGAGTCGTCGAACCAGGGGGAAGCGAGTTGTTGGTGTGAGTGAAATCGATCCGGTTGACGTCGAAACCGGCGACGAATTCGTTCTTCAGCCCCAGCACGTGGCCGCGAAAGGTCGCGTCCATGCGGTCGCCGACCTGCTGCTGGTTGTGAAATATCTCGAGATAGGAGGAGCGGTCGATCGCGCCGGTTTTCGCGTTGAACGCGTAGCTTTCGACGTCGCGCCAGTGCCGCTGGCTGTTCGAGATAATACAGTACGTTGTGGATGGTGATGCTGTCGGTGACGTGCCATTCGGTCCTTCAACTGATTCCAGCTGTCGCGGTAGCGGATGTTGCTGTCGCCGACGTTGTAGTTCTTGAACCGCAGCGCGTCGAGATGCCCGCCATTGACGACGGGCGTTCCGAAATAACGCGACGGACTGCGGTCGCCGTAATCGGTGGACAGTGTCCATGACAGCGTCTCGGAGGCCTGCACGCGGACCGCCGCCGAAACCGCGACGTTCGAGGTCTTGTCGCGATCGACCCAGCCGTCCGACATGTTGCCGATCGCGGTGACGCGATAGGAGACGTCCTTGTTGATCGGACCGCCGCTGTCGACCGCGAGCCGCCTGGTCAGGTTGCTGTCGAGCGAAACTTCCGCCTCGTTGCGCTGGACGGTGAGCGGCATTTTCGAGATCACGTTGATGGCGCCGCCAATCGCGCCCTCGCCGTACATTACCGACGCCGGACCGCGCAGCACCTCGATGCGTTGCGCCGACCAGGTGTCGAACGGAAACGTCAAGCGTGCCGGCACCGACATACAGCCTTGTGCCGTCGTATAGCGTCATCACCGTCGAATTGCCGGTAAAGCCGCGCGTGTTGAAGGAAAGGCTGCCGTTGCCGGGCGCGGGACTGGCGGTGAAGCCGGTGGCGTTCTGGGTCACGGCGTCGATGACGCTGTGCTGGCCGCGCTCTGCAATGGTCTCGGCGTTGATGATCTCGATGCTGGCCGGTGTTTCCAGCCGCGTCATGTTGAGACGACTGCCGCTGCCCGCGGTCTGGTTCAGCGTCAGCGTGGGAGCTGCCGCTGCCGCCGGAACAGCGGTCGATGGCACCGCAGCCGCGACCGCGGCCGCGCGCTTCTTGCTCCCGCGGGTAGCGCGCGCGGCGCTCGTACCACTCGACGGGCGCGGGCTGGCAGTGCAGTTGGCGTCGGGTTGGTCACGACGACCGGATCGAGCGTCTGGCTCGGTTTTGGCGCACCTTGCGACCACCCATCGAGCGGCCAGAGAACGGAAGAGAGAGCAACGGAATACAGCAAGGACGTGCGTCGAGACGCACGGAAGGAGACGGAGTTCATGATTTAGCTCGCGGTTAACGTGGCACGTCACCGCGAACGAAGTCTCCCCGCGGCCCGCATGTTGGGCCTCGGTTCGGCTACCACCAGGACACCCCGCCCAATGTGCTCGCGTGTGACCACGACTGGCGGCAGGTCTCCTGGCTCGCGGGTCACTGTCTTTCGTCGCCTTCCCGGGTGTGACCCCAGTGGCAATTTGACGAAAAACTCGCCGCTTACAGTTGCGGGGGCAGCCGCGGAATCGGGACATTGTTCAAAGAACTGCCCCTCACCGCATTCCCTTTTGATCCCCCGAAGGAGAACCGTCACGAAGACATTAAGTTCAGTTTGTCAGCCGAGTCAATCTCACGCGCGCCACACCCGATGCGAGAACGCTTCGGCAACGTGTTCGATTGCGCGGGCTTGTCAGCGGGCTTCGCTTGGCCGATATGCTGGTCAGGCCGCAACGGAGACGCGTTGAAATGAGCGGAGCCAGCATCATGCTGCTCGCATTGGTGATCGACGCAGGTCCTCGGCTGGCCGTCGGCGATCCACGCCCGGATCGGACATCCCGTGACGTGGATCGGCGCGCTGATTGGCGCGCTGGATCGAAATTTCAATCGTGAAGTCCAACTCTGAGTGGACGCGACGCATCGCTGGAGTCGGTGCTGCAATCGCCGTCATTGTGCTGGTCGCGGGCATAGGCCGGGCACTCACCGCGCTGCTGCCCGACGGATGGGCGGGTCTGATCCTCGCGGCCATTCTGGCGTGGCCGCTGGTCGCCGCGCGTTCGATGCATGACCATGTCGATGCGGTGGCGCGGCCATTGACATCAGGCGATCTACCGGCGGCGCGGCGGGCAGTCTCCATGATCGTCGGACGCGATCCGTCGCAACTCGATGCGGCCGGGATCGCGCGGGCCGCGACCGAAAGCCTCGCCGAAAATACCTCGGATGGAATCGTGGCGCCGCTGTTCTGGGGCGCGATTTTCGGCCTGCCCGGCATCGCCGCCTACAAGGCCATCAACACGCTGGACTCCATGATCGGCCATCGCACTCCAAGATACGAAACGTTCGGCTGGGCGGCGGCGCGTATCGACGATGTCGCCAACCTGATCCCGGCGCGGTTGACCGGACTGTTATTCGCGGCCGTCTCCGCTCGGCCGCGCGTCGCCCTGACGACGATGTGGCGCGATGCGGGCTATCACCGTTCGCCCAATGCTGGCTGGCCGGAAGCCGCGATGGCCGGTGCGCTCGGCATTCGCCTTTCCGGGCCGCGTATTTACGAAGGTCACCTCTCGGAGGAACCCTGGTTGAATGCCGGAGCCCCCGACCCTTCCGCAGCCGATTTGAACCGCGCCCTTGCGCTGTACCGCCGCGCCATGCTTGTGCTGGCTTTGGGCCTCGGCCTTCTGGCCCTGCTCTGACGAGCGATCCGACAGGAGAACAGCATTCGCGACCACGGCGGCGATATCGATATGGCGCAGGCGCGCTTTGGCGGCACGGACTGGATCGACCTGTCCACCGGCATCAATCGCGCGCCCTATCCGCTGCCGTCGCTGCCGCAGGATGTGTGGACCGCGTTGCCGACCGCTGCGGCGACGGCGCGCCTGCTCGCGGCGGCGGGTGCAGCCTATCGGTCGCATGCACCGATGCTTGCCGTCGCCGGCGCCCAGGCGGCGATCCAGTTGATCCCAAAACTTTCGGCACCGGCAAAAGCGCGAATACTGGCACCGACATATAATGAGCACGCCGCCGCGTTTCGCAGCACCGGCTGGCAGGTCGATGAGGTGACCACGCTCGCCGCTCTCGAGGGCGCCGACCTTGCTGTCGTGGTCAACCCGAACAATCCCGATGGTCGCAGCCACGCGCCAGAAGACCTGCTGCGACTGGCGGCACGGGTCGGAAGACTGGTGGTTGACGAAAGTTTTTCCGATGCACGGCCCGATCTTTCGCTCGCCTCCAGGGCTGGGCAAGATCAGCTGATCGTGTTGCGCTCGTTCGGAAAATTCTACGGCCTCGCCGGCGTGCGACTGGGATTTGTCCTCGGCTCGGATGCCGACATCGCCGCACTCACCGAAATGGCTGGACCGTGGCCGGTATCCGGACCCGCCATCGCCGTTGGCACTGCCGCGCTGTCTGACCGTGCGTGGACCGAGGCCACCGTCGCGCGGCTGCGCACCGAGGCCGCACGCCTCGATGTTTTGGCGCAGTCGGCCGGGTGGAAATTGTTGGGCGGGCCCGAATTGTTCCGGCTATACGACACGCCGGATGCAACAGCCGCGCGAGACCGGCTGGCGCGGCACCATATCTGGACACGCATGTTTCCCTATTCCGACCGTTGGCTCAGACTGGGCCTGCCCGGGCAACCCCGGGAGTGGGATCGGCTTGCTGCGGCGTTGCGGGACTGAACCGATGGAGTTCACAAAGGCCGAGGCTGAAACGCTGGCGCGGATTTTCCGCTGGCGCCGCGACGTGCGACATTTCAAAACGACACCAGTGGCTGAAGACGTACTCGACCGGCTGCGTCACGCTATGGACAGCGCGCCGTCGGTCGGCAACGCGCGGCCGTGGCGCGTGATCAGAGTGAACGATCCGATCTTGCGCACCAGCGTCCGTGCAAACTTCAATCTCTGCAACGCGGAAGCCGCCGCCGACTACAAGGACGAACAGCATCAGGAATACCTGCGATTGAAACTCGCCGGTCTCGACGCCGCACCGGTGCAGCTCGCGGTGTTCACGCTGACCGATCCGGTCGAAGGCCATGGCCTTGGCCGCCGTACGCTGCCGGAAACCCTACGGCAGTCCACGGCGATGGCGATCCATACACTGTGGCTCGCGGCACGCGCGGAAAACATCGGGGTCGGTATGGTCTCGATCCTCGATCCGCGCGCGATCGAGCGTTTGCTCGATGTGCCCGAGGGCTGGGAACTGTCGGCCTATCTCTGCCTCGGCTATGCCGAATTCACAGATGACACGCCGCTGCTTCATCGCGTCGGCTGGCAGGAGAATTTTCAGACCAAGTGGGACGTGCGGTAGGGCAAGACGAGATCAGGTCCGGTCGGGACGCTGTTTTTTTGCGAAAAATCCTACTTTGCATGGGGTTGTTTTCGCGATTTTTGTTAGCGCGCCACCGCCAGCAAACCATCGACGTCCAGATGCGCCTCGAGATGCGCGGCGAGCCGATCGAGCGTGTCTTCGACGCCCGCGCCATATGATGTCGCCGATGGCGCCGCGCCGAGTTGCCGCAAAAACGCCTGGCGAAAACTGTCACCCGAAAACATGCCGTGGAGATAGCTTCCCATCACGCGACCGTCGGCGGAGACCGCACCTTCTGCCTCACCCGCCACATGCGCGAATGGTCGTGTTCGCGCCTCGCCGGTGGTCTGGCCGATGTGAAATCTCGTATCCCCTGATCGCCGCCCCGGAGGCGGCGTGCGTCGCTTCGGTGCGCGTCAGGCGCTTGTCCGCGGTCATGACGGTGTCAACCTTCAGCAGGTCGAGGCCGACAGTCTCGCCGGCCGGCCCTTCGATCCCGTCGGGATCGCTGATGGTCCGGCCGAGCATCTGATAGCCGCCGCAGATGCCGAGCACGTAGCCGCCGCGCCTTATATGGGCGGCGAGATCGATATCCCAGCCTTGCGTACGCAAAAAATCAAGATCGCCGCGCGTCGACTTCGATCCGGGCAGGATCACCAGATCGGTATCGCCGGGGATCGCTTCGCCCTGCCGCACCATGATGAGGCTGACGCCCGGTTCCTGCGATAGCGGGTCGAGATCGTCGAAATTGGCGATCCGGGAAAATTGCAGCGCGGCGACGCGAAAACCGCCGGCGCCACCGCCGCGCGGCAGATCGAGCGCGTCCTCGGCCGGCAACTTTGCGGCGTCGGGAAAGAACGGCAGCACGCCAAAGCCGCGCCATCTGGTTCGCTCGGCGATGAACGCATAGCCATCGTCGAACAAGCGTGGATCGCCACGAAACTTGTTGATCACAAAGCCTGCGATCATCGCGGCATCGTCGGGATCGATTACCGCCTGCGTCCCGACGATCTGCGCGATCACCCCGCCCCGGTCGATATCGCCCGCGAGCACCACGGGCACGTCAGCCGCGCGCGCAAAACCCATGTTCGCAATGTCGCGCGGACGCAGGTTCACTTCGGCCGGACTGCCCGCGCCTTCGACGATCACGAGATCGACGCTTTGTTTCAGACGATCAAAACTTTCCAGCACCGGCGCCATCAATTTCGGCTTCAGCGCCGAATATTCGCGCGCCTTTACCGTTGTCAGCCGCCGCCCCTGCACGATCACCTGCGAACCCATTTCGGATTCCGGCTTGAGCAGGATCGGGTTCATATCGGTATGCGGCTCCAGCCCGCAGGCCAGCGCCTGCAACGCCTGCGCGCGCCCGATCTCGCCGCCGTCGGCGGTCACGGCGGCATTGTTCGACATGTTCTGCGGCTTGAAGGGCGCGACCTTGAGGCCACGTATTTTCGCGGCGCGGCACAGCCCCGCCACCAGCAGCGACTTGCCCACGTTGGAGCCCGCGCCCTGGATCATCAGCGCGCGCATGGGATCAGAACTCGACGCCCGGCTGGGCCTTGATGCCGGACCGGAACGGATGTTTGACCAGCGTCATTTCCGTCACCAGATCGGCGATCTCGATCAGCTCGTCCTTGGCGTTGCGGCCAGTCAAAATCACGTGGGTCAGCGGCGGCTTTTCTTCCTTCAAAAAAGCGACGACTTCAGCGACATCGAGATAATCATAGCGCAGCGCGATATTGATTTCGTCGAGCAGCACCAGCCGGATGTCCGGGTTCCGGATCAGTTCCTTGGCCTTCTCCCAGCCGGCCCGGGCAGCGGCAATGTCGCGGGCGCGGTCCTGGGTCTCCCAGGTAAAGCCCTCGCCCATGGCGTAGAACTGGCAAAGCCCGGCGAAATGGCCCTCGATCAGGCGGCGTTCGCCGGTATCCCAAGCGCCCTTGATGAACTGCACCACGGCGCAGGGCATGCCATGGGCGATGCAGCGCAGGACCATGCCAAAGCCGGAGGACGACTTGCCCTTGCCGGCGCCGGTATGAACGATAATCAGGCCCTTTTCGCCCTGCTTGGTGGCCATGATCTTGTCCCGCGCGACCTTGATCTTGGCCATTTTGGCGGTGTGGCGGGCTTCTTCGGTCTGGTCAGGGTCTGGGGTCATTGCACATTCTGTTGCTTGACAAGGAAGGAGAATGTTCCGCATGTGAAGCAGCGTTGGTTCCTGTCTATGACAGGCGAAGAGGGAATGCGATAGGGGGAAACCCCGAAGCGCTGCCGCCCCCGCGACCGTGACCGGATTAGGTCACTCCAGGCCACTGGCGATGAGCTGGGAAGGTGGAGTGAGCGTTGGGGAAACCCTGAAATCCGCAAGCCGGGAGACCTGCCAGCGCGGAGAGATAACGGGCGGACGGGGTGTTCCGCGGCCGGTTGGATGCGCCACCTTTTCGGTCGCGCCGCCTCCTGTCCTGCCCTTCGTATGGAAGTATGGGACAAGATGATGAGCGTTTCGCTGCATGTCTGCATCACCTGCAAAGCCGGAGAGACCGTGCCTGATGGTACGGCGTGTCCGGGCACGAAGCTGCATGCCGCGCTTGTCGCCGCGGGCGCGCCCGAGGCGGTACAGATTGTGCCGGTGGAATGTCTTTCGGCGTGTTCGCAGGGATGCTCCGTCGCGCTGAGCGCGCCGGGCCGCTGGTCCTATGTTTACGGCCGCATGACCGAAAACGACGCTAACGAAATTCTCGCCGGCGCCGCGGCTTACGCCGATGCGCCCGACGGCATCGTGCCCTGGCGCGAACGCCCGACCATTTTCCGCAAGCAGAGCCTTGCCCGCATTCCGCCCATGGTGCTCGCATGACCGATCTCGCCAAAACGCCCGTCACCGTGATCACCGGCTTTCTCGGTTCGGGAAAGACGACGCTGATCCGTCACCTGATGCGCAATCCCGGCGGCAAGCGGCTGGCGATCCTCGTCAACGAGTTCGGCACGCTCGGGGTTGACGGCGAGATTTTGAAATCCTGCGCCGACGAAAATTGCCCGGTGGAGAATATCGTTGAACTCGCCAATGGCTGCATCTGCTGCACGGTGGCCGACGATTTCATTCCGACGATCGAGGCGCTGATGGCAATGCCGCAGCGGCCCGATCACATCCTGATCGAGACTTCGGGCCTGGCGTTGCCGAAACCGCTGTTGAAGGCGTTCGACTGGCCGGCGATCCGTTCGCGCATCACGGTCGACGGCGTGATCACGCTGGCCGATGCCGAGGCCGTGGCCGCCGGACGATTCGCGCCCGACCTCGATGCGATCGCAGCCCAGCGCGCTGCGGATGACAGCATCGACCATGAGACGCCGCTGTCGGAAGTGTTCGAGGATCAGGTTTCCTGCGCCGATATCGTGCTGCTGTCGAAGGCCGATCTCGCCGGCGATGCTGGCCTCGCCGCCGCGCGCTCGATCATCTCGGCGGAGTCGCCACGCGCGGTGCCGATGCTGGCGATGACCGACGGCGTCATCGATCCCCGCGTCATCCTCGGCCTCAACAGCGCCGCCGAAGACGATATCGCCGCCCGCCCCTCGCATCACGACGGCGAAGACGATCACGAGCATGACGATTTCGACAGCGTCTCGATCAACCTGCCGGAGACGACGGATCCGGAAGTTCTGGCTGAATCGATCCGCAAGCTCGCGCGCGAACAGAATATTTTGCGCGTGAAGGGATACGTCGCCGTGAAGGGCAAGCCCATGCGGCTGCTGGTGCAGGCTGTCGGCGAGCGGGTGCGCAGCCAGTTCGATCGCCCGTGGGGCGACACGCCGCGAACCTCGCAGCTCGTCGTCATCGCCGAGCGTCACCACATCGACCGCGCCGCCATTGAGGCAACGCTGGGGGTCTGATCGGGCATGCATGGCGGCTACCGCGACAGCTACGCGCTTGACGAGACGGCGACCGCCTACGATCTCGAGCAGACGCCTGCCGATCTCGTCGCGCTGTCGTTTTCCGACAGCGACCTCGGCGCGTTCGCGGCCGGCTGGCATCGCGCCAACGGCACGTTGCCGACGCTGCGGCTGGCCAACCTGGTCGCGCTGCGCCATCCGATGTCGGTTGATACCTACATCGACGCGACGCTTTCCGATGCCAAGGGAATCCTGATCCGGCTGATCGGCGGCGAAAGCTACTGGCCTTATGGCCTTGAGCCAGGTGCGCGAGCTCGCGCAGCGGCGCGGCATTGCGCTCGCGGTGGTGCCGGGCGATGGACGCGAGGATACCCAGCTCGATGCGTTCTCGACGCTGCCTGTCTCCACCCTGCGCCGGCTCTCCGCGCTGTGCGATGCCGGCGGCGCGCTGGCGGCGCAGGCGGCACTGGCGCAACTGGCGCTGGCCGCGGGACTCTATGCCGGTCCGGTCCAGGGCGAAAAGATCGTTCCTGACTATGGCTGGTATGATCCGGTGCGCGGCGTCGTTGCCGAGCCGACGCTTACCGGCCGACCGCTGATCGCTGTCACCTTCTATCGCTCGTATCTCACGGCAGCCGACACCGAACCGGTGGATGCGCTGATCGGCGTGTTTCGCTCGCGCGGCTTCGATGCGACCGGACTGTTCGTGCCCTCGCTCAAGGCGCCCGGCGCCATGGAGTGGACACGCGACGCGCTTCGCACGATGGCGCCGGTCGCCATCGTCAATGCCACCGCCTTCTCCGCGCGCGGCGACGATGGCACCTCGCCGCTCGATGTATCAGGATGTCCGGTATTTCAAGTCGCCCTTTCGACCGCGCGCAAACGCGACTGGGCGACCTCCGATCGCGGGTTGTCGTCGGCCGATCTCGCCATGCACGTCGTACTGCCCGAACTTGACGGACGGATTTTCGCCGGCGTCACCAGTTTCAAATCGCCCGGCAAGCGCGATCCTGATTTGCAATATTCTCGCTTTGCCCATCGCGCCGACAGTGCGCGCATCGACGCGGTCGCCGATCGCGTCGCGGGCTGGCATCGGTTGGCGACCACGCCCGCGGCGTCGCGCAAACTTGCGCTGGTGCTGTCGACCTATCCCGGCCGCCCAGACCAGATGGCGCACGCGGTAGGGCTCGATGCGCTGGCATCGACCGAAGCGATCCTGTCCGATCTGGCGAAAGACGGTTACGCGACCACGGACGGCGCACCGCTCGCATCGGAACTATCGTCACGAACGCTTGTCTGGCCGGTGCAGGAATATCAGGCCGCCCTCGCCGCTTTGCCGCAGCCGTTGCAAGACGCCCTCACTGCCGCCTGGGGCGAGCCCAAAGCCGACCCAGCGGTGCGCAACGGCGCTTTCCATTTCGCGGCACTCGATCGCGGCCATGCGCTGATCGCGCTGCAGCCCGAACGCGGCGAAGTGTCTTCGCGCGATGCCGAATACCACGACCTCGCGCGCACGCCCCGTCATGGCTATGTTGCGTTTTATCTCTGGCTGCGCGCGCAACAAATCCACGCGCTGGTGCATATCGGCGCGCATGGCACGCTGGAATGGTTGCCGGGAAAATCGGTGGCGTTGTCCGAAAGCTGCTGGCCGGACGCGCTGACCGCGGGACTGCCGGTGATCTATCCCTTCATCGTCAACGACCCCGGCGAGTCGGCGCAAGCCAAACGCCGGATCGGCGCTGTGACGCTGGGCCATCTGCCGCCACCGCAGATCGCCAGCGCGATGCCGGCCGGATTGCTACGGCTCGAGCAGTTGCTCGATGAATATTCGACCGCCGACGGCCTGGACCCGGCGCGCCGTGTCCGTCTGGTCGCTACGATCCGCGCCGAGGCGCAGGCCGCGGGCGTCGAGCAGGATCTTGGCCTCGCCGCTACCTCAACGGCCGCCGAAGCGATCACGCGGATCGATCGCTTTGTCTGCGACATCAAGGCGAGCCAGTTCGGCGATGGCCTGCATATCTACGGGCAAGGCGCTGGTGAGCGCGAGGGCTTGCTTACCGCGCTGGCCGGGCGGCGGGTCGCGGCCGGACCGTCGGGTTCACCGGCGCGCGGCCGCTCCGACGTGCTGCCGACCGGGCGCAACATGTTTTCGGTCGATCCGCGCGCGGTGCCGTCGCGCTCCGCCCACGCGCAGGGCGTGAAGCTTGCCGAGGAATTGCTGCGCCGTCACCTGCAGGACCATGGCGACTGGCCTCGGTCGCTGGTGATCGATCTCTGGGGCTCCGCGACGATGCGGACCGCCGGCGAGGAATTCGCGATGGCGCTGCATCTGGCCGGTCTCGCACCGTGCTGGGACGCCAAGTCCGAACGCGTCAACGGCATCGAGGTCGTTCCGCTTGCTTTGTTGGGACGTCCGCGCATCGATGTGACGTTGCGGGTCTCGGGCCTGTTCCGCGATGTGTTTCCAAATCTCCCGCAACTGTTCGAGGCCGGCGCCGCGGCACTGGCGGGCGATGGCGAGCCCGACGACGCCAATCCCTATGCAACGCCCGCGCCGCGCGTGTTCGGGCCGCGCCCGGGACTCTATGGTCTGGCAATGGGGGCAGCGCTGGAAGATTACAGCGCCGAGGGCCGCGCCACGCTGGGCGAAGCCTGGCTGACCGGATCGGAATGGGCGATCGACGCCAAGGGCAACAGCCGGCAGGATCGCGCCGCGCTGGAAACCCGCGTCCTCGCCGCCGACGGCTTTGCCCATGTGCAGGATCTCGCCGAGAGCGACCTTTTGCTAGCGTCTGACTATGCGACCCATGAAGGCGGCTTTGCTGCCGCCGTCGCGCGGCTGGGTGGCGCGGCGCCGTCGCTCTATCATCTCGATACGACGCAGCCCGACGCGCCGCGATCCCGCACGCTGCCGGAAGAAATCGCGCGCGTGGTTCGCGCCCGCGCCGCCAATCCGGCCTGGGCCAGCGGCATGATGCGCCACGGATTTCGCGGCGCCGCCGAAGTGACGTTGACGCTCGACAACCTCGCCGCCTTCGCCAACCTGACGCGCGACGTGCCCCATCATCTGTTCGACCTCTATTACGACGCCACCCTGGGCCGGTCCGATCTGGTGGATTTCATGGCGCGCGAAAATCCCGCGGCACTCGCAGCACTGCGAGCGCGCTTCGATGCACTGCGTGAAGCAGGCCTGTGGTCGACCCGGCGCAACTCGATTGCGATGCAATTGGGGGTCGCCCATGGCTGAGCCTGTCATTCAGGGCTGGTGCCCGGGCGCGCTGCGTCCGATGCCGTCGGGCGACGGCTGGGTCATTCGCGTGCGCCCGCCCGGCGGACGGCTGACGCCGCAGCAGACCCGCGAGATCGCGCGACTCGCGCGAGCGCACGGCAACGGCGTGATCGATCTGTCCTCGCGCGCCAACATTCATCTGCGCGGCGTCACCGAGCAGAGGTACGGCCCCCTGATTGAGGGCCTCGATGCTCTCGGCCTGATCGACCAAAACCCCGAAGCCGAGGAACGCCGCAACATCGTGCTGTCGCCGTTCTGGTCGGCGGATGACGGTAGCGTCGAATTGGCGGCAGCGCTGGCGAAATCCCTGACCGCGCCGGATGCGCCACGCCTGCCGGCAAAATTTGGCTTCGCCATCGATTGTGGGCCGCGGCCGGTTTTGAGTCAGGTGTCGGCCGATATCCGGCTGGAGCGGAGCGCCGACGGTGAATTGATCTGCCGCGCCAGCGGTGCCGCGACAGCCGCGCGCGTTTCCGCTGAAACGGCCGTCGACACCATGCTGGCGCTGGCGAACTGGTTCGTGCAATCGGACGGGATCAGCGGCGAGCGCGGCCGGATGGCGGCGCATCTAACGCGCGGCGCGGTGCTGCCGGAAATTTTTGCGGAGGTCCCTGCTCAATCGTCTCCGTCCTTTTCGCCCGAGCCGGGTGTCGTCGCGGAAGGCGTGCTGGTCGGTTTCGAGTTCGGCCAGGTGCCGGCCGAACTGCTCGACGGCGCTATCACGAACTTGGCACTTTGCGCGTGACGCCGTGGCGAATGCTGCTGATCGAAGGTGTGCAGCGCCATGCCCGACCTGCCCGGGCTGATCACGCGGCCCAACGATCCGATGTTGCGGGTGATCGCCTGCACCGGAGCACCGGGATGTCTGCAAGCCGCGCAGCCGACGCGCTCGCTGGCGCGCTCGCTGGCGCCGCATCTGCCTGATGGCGCCGTGCTGCATGTGTCCGGCTGCAGCAAGGGCTGCGCCCATCCCGGCGCCACCGCGCTGACGCTGACGGCGCAAGCCGCAGGATTCGACCTGATCCGCGACGGTCATGCGCGCGACCTACCAGTGCGCTGGGGACTGACGGCCGATTATCTCACCGCGCATCCCGCCGTCCTCAGAGAGGCGCTGTGATGCCTCACGCCTATGAAACCGACGGCGCCGCGATCTATCGCAAATCTTTTGCCACGATCCGCGCCGAAGCCGATCTCGCCCGCTTCACCGCCGAAGAAGAAGTCGTCGTGGTTCGCATGATCCATGCGGCCGGGATGGTCGGGCTGGAACAGCACGTTCGTTTCTCCCCCGGCATGGCACTGGCCGCGCGCGCCGCGCTTGAAGCCGGTGCACCCATCCTGTGCGACGCGCGGATGGTGAGCGAGGGTATCACGCGGCCGCGGCTGCCGGCGCGCAATGAAGTGATCTGCACGCTCCATGATGCCGGCGTGCCCGAACTCGCGCTCAAGATCGGCAACACCCGCTCCGCCGCCGCGGTCGAACTGTGGCGACCGCATCTGAAAGGCGCAGTCGTCGCCATCGGCAATGCGCCGACTGCCTTGTTTCACTTGCTCAACATGCTCGAAGATTCCACCTGCCCGCGCCCGGCCGCTATCATCGGCTGCCCGGTAGGCTTCGTCGGCGCCGCGGAATCGAAGGCGGCGTTGATCGAAGCGCCGCCGGTGCCATCACTGATCGTTGCGGGCCGGCTCGGCGGCTCCGCGATCACGGTGGCCGTCGTCAACGCGCTCGCCAGCCGGAAGGAGTAGATCTTGGGCAAGATCATCTGCACCGGCCTCGGCCCCGGCGATCCCGACCTGATCAGTGTCCGATCGGACCGGCTGATCCGCGCCGCGCGCCATGTCGCATATTTCCGCAAAGCCGGTCGTCCCGGCCAGGCGCGCCGTATCGTCGAAGGCATGCTGTCGCCCAACGTGACGGAATACCCGATGGAGTATCCGGTCACGACCGAGCTGCCGTTCGGCAGTGCCGAATACAAGCAGTTGCTGGCTTCGTTCTACGATGACTGGGCGACGCGGCTGGCCAATCTGGCCGCGACCAACGATGTCGTCGTGCTCTGCGAGGGCGACCCGCTGTTCTACGGTTCCTTCATGCATCTGCAAACGCGGCTGCAAGGCCGCGCCGAAATCGAGATCGTGCCTGGTATTAACGGCATGACCGGATGCTGGAACGCGACCGGAATTCCGATCACCTGGGGCGACGATGTCCTCGCCGTGCTGATGGGTACGTTGCCGGAAGACGACCTGCTGCGCCACATGCAAAGCGCCGATGCGCTGGTCGTGATGAAGACCGGGCGCAATCTGCCGAAAGTCCGCCGCGCGCTGGAACGCGCAGGCCGGCTTGAGGACGCGTGGCTGGTCGAACGCGGCACCATGCCCGGCCAGCGTGTGACGCGGCTTGCCGAGACCGAGATCGGCGAGTGCCCCTATTTCGCAACCATTCTGGTCCATGGTCAGGGCCGCCGCCCGGAGCTGGAGGAATGACCGGCTCGCTCGTCGTCGCAGGCCTCGGCCCCGGAGATTCCGCGCTGGTGACGCCTGAAGTCACGGCGGCGCTGACTGACGCAACCGACATCGTCGGCTACATCCCCTATGTCGCGCGCGTGACGCCGCGAGAAGGCCTGACGCTGCACGCGTCAGACAATCGCGTCGAGCTGCAGCGCGCGAACGAGGCGCTTGAGCTGGCCGCCAAAGGGCGGCACGTCGTGATCGTATCGTCGGGTGATCCCGGCGTGTTCGCGATGGCGTCAGCCGTGTTCGAAGCGCTGGAGAAAAAGCCGGCATTGCACGGCCTCGATATTCGCGTGCTGCCCGGTATCACCGCGATGCTGGCCGCCGCCGCGCGTGTCGGCGCGCCGCTCGGCCACGATTTTTGCGCGATTAATCTCAGCGACAACCTGAAACCCTGGGCGCTGGTGGAACGCCGGCTGCAACTTGCTGCGGAAGCCGACTTCGCGATGGCGTTCTACAATCCCCGCTCCGCCGCCCGCCCGCATCAATTCGCGCGCGTACTCGAAATCCTGCGCGAGGCCTGTGGCCCGGATCGGCTGATTACGTTTGCGCGCGCCGTGTCGACAGCGGAGGAATACATTGAGACGGTGACGCTGGCCGAAGCGCGGCCCGAAATGGCCGACATGCGCACCGTTGTGCTGGTCGGCAATTCCGCGACCCGCCGGGTCGGGCGTTACGTCTATACGCCGAGGCACGCCGGGTGAGTGAGCCAGTGCATGATCTGCTCCACGCTTTGCGCGACCTTTCGCTCCGGAAGGCCCGGCCGGTCAATCATGATGACCGGCAGACCGAGTGCCCGCGCGGCGTCGAGCTTGGCCTTGGCGCCCTCGCCGCCGGCGTTTCGGGTAACAACGTGTGTGATCCTATGATCGCGCAACAGTGCAAGATCGCCCTCGATCGTGAACGGTCCCCGCGCCAGCACGATCTCGGCGTTCGGCAGCGGCATCGCCGTGTCGAGTACGTCGACCAGCCGCAGCAGGTAGAAGTGCTGCGGCTGCGCCGCGAATGGCGCGAGGTGCTGTCTGCCGATGGCAAGGAAAATGCGCGCCGGCTGGTCTGGCAACGCACTTGCGGCGTTCTCAAAGCTGTCGACGTGCCGCCATTTGTCGCCGGGCGTTTCGACCCACGGCTCGCGCAGATAGGCGATCAGCGGCGTGGACGTCGTCGCGCATGCTTTCACGGCATGGCCGCTCATCTGGCTCGCAAACGGATGCGTCGCGTCGATCACATGCGTGATGCGTTCCTGCCTGATGTATTCAACGAGCCCATCGACGCCGCCAAAACCGCCGACCCGCGTCGGCAGGGGTTGCTGCACCGGCGTCGCAGTGCGGCCGGCATAGGAGTAGACTCCCGCCACCTCGGCCGCAGCAAGTGTGCGGCTGATTTGATTGGCTTCCGTCGTGCCACCCAGGAGAAGGACATGGGGGACGCGCGTCATGTCTGATTCCTCTCCCTGGCTCGCGATCATCGGTATCGGTGAGGATGGCCTTACGGGTTTGTCGCCATCAAGTCGAGAGGCGCTGGCGAACGCCGAAATCGTATTTGGTGGTCCGCGTCATCTCAAGCTGGCCGGGATCGACGCGCGCGGACGGCCGTGGCCGGCGCCGTTTTCGGTCGAGCCGGTGCTCGCCTGTCGCGGCCGGAAGGTCGCGGTGCTCGCTTCCGGCGACCCGTTCTGGCACGGCGCCGGCGGCAGCCTCGCGCCTCACCTTGCTCCCGGCGAATGGATCGCCTTTCCGGCTACTTCAACGTTTTCCCTCGCCGCAGCGCGGCTAGGTTGGCGACTTGAAGAAGTGACTTGCCTCGGCCTGCACGCCGCACCGTTTGAAACCTTGCTGCCACACCTGGCGCCGGCGCGCCGTGCAATCTGTCTCTTGCGGGATGGCCACGCCGTTCGCGATTTGGCTGCGTGGCTTGCTCAAAAGGGCTTTGGCCCATCGTCGCTATCCGTGATGGAGTCGCTTGGTGGAACCAATGAGCGGATTCGCACGACGCAAGCCGCAAGCTTTGACCTCGCTGAGGTCGCCGCCCCCGTCGCGGTCGCGATCTCAGCGGCGGGCGGCGCAGGCCTGCCGCGCGCCTCGGGCTTGCCGGATGACGCCTTCGTCCACGACGGGCAGATCACCAAGCGTCCGGTACGCGCGTTGACGCTGTCGGCATTGGCGCCGCGCACCGGCGAGATCCTGTGGGATATCGGCGCGGGATCGGGATCGATCTCGGTGGAGTGGTGCCTCGCCGGCGGTCGCGCGTTTGCGATCGAGACGCGCGCCGACCGCGCCGCGAACATCCGAAGCAACGCCGCTGCGTTTGGTGTCGCCAACAGCCTCGCGGTGGTCGAAGGAACGGCGCCTGCTGCGCTTGCAAAACTGCCCTCTCCTGATGCCGTCTTCTTCGGTGGCGGCAACGAACAGGCCTTGTTCGACGCGCTGTGGTCGATGATATCAGCGGGAACGCGGCTGGTCGCCAACGCCGTGACACTCGAAACCGAAGCGCTTCTTCTGGCGCAACACGGCAAGCACGGCGGCGAGTTGATGCGGATCGAACTCGCGCAAGCGGCTCCCTTGGGCAGCATGCGCGGCTGGGTTCCTTCGCGACCGCTCGTGCAATGGAGCGTGGTGCGATGACCGTGCACTTCATCGGCGCCGGACCGGGCGCGCCTGATCTCATCACGATCCGCGGCCGCGATCTCATCGCGTCGTCGCCGGTCTGTCTGTTTGCCGGTTCGCTGGTGCCGAAGGCGCTGCTGAGCCACTGTCCGCCCGGCGCCAAAATCGTCGACACGGCGCCGATGTCGCTCGACATGATCATCGCCGAAATCGAAGCCGCCCATGCCGCCGGACACGATGTGGCACGGCTGCATTCGGGCGACCTGTCGGTCTGGTCCGCGATGGGCGAACAATTGCGCCGGCTGCGTGCGCTGAATATTCCCTACGACGTCACGCCCGGCGTGCCGTCCTTTGCCGCGGCAGCCGCAGCCCTGGGCGCAGAACTCACGTTGCCCGGCATCGCGCAATCGGTGGTGCTGACACGCACCTCGGGCCGCGCCTCGGCGATGCCGGAAGGCGAAAAACTGGCGGCGTTTGCCGCGACTGGTTCGACGCTGGCAATTCATCTGTCGATTCACGTGCTGGACAAGGTGATCGCGGAACTCACGCCGCATTACGGTGCGGATTGTCCCGTCGCCGTGGTCTGGCGCGCAAGCTGGCCCGACCAGCGCATCGTGACGGCAACGCTCGCAACGCTCGATGCGGCCGTTGCCGGCGCCATGGAGCGGACGGCGCTGATTTTGGTCGGCCGCGCGATCGGCGCCCAGGATTTTGATGAAAGCCGTCTTTACGCAGAGGACTATGACCGCCGCTTTCGTCCCGTCGGCATCGATCCCCGCTTTCCGGAGGACGCGTGATCCCGCCCGGCCTCGTCATATCAGCGCCCGCCTCGGGCACCGGCAAGACCACGCTGATGCTGGGCTTGCTGGCGGCGTTTCGCGCGCAGGGGCTGGCGGTGCAGCCGTTCAAGTGCGGGCCCGATTATATCGACCCTGCGTTTCATACCGCAGCATCCGGGCGCGCGTCGTTCAACCTCGATAGCTGGGCGATGCAGCCGCCGCATCTCGCCGCTTTGATGCAGTCGGCCGACGGCGCCGATCTGGTGCTCGCCGAAGGCTCGATGGGGCTGTTCGACGGCGTCGCCGCGAAGGGTGAGACGGGAACCGGTGCGAGCGCCGATATCGCAGCGCTGGCGGGCTGGCCGGTAGTGCTGGTGCTCGATATCTCCGGCCAGGCGCAGTCGGCGGCAGCGGTGGCGCTCGGTTTTGCTTCGCTGCGCAAGGATGTCGCGTTCGCGGGCGTCGTACTCAATCGCGTCGCGAGCCCGCGCCACGAAGCGCTGGCGCGCGCGGGGATCGAAGCCGCCGGAATTCGCGTCCTCGGGTCGTTGCCGCGGAAGCAATCCGTGGCACTGCCGGAGCGGCATCTAGGCCTCGTGCAGGCCGAAGAACAGCCCCGTCTCGCACAAACTCTGGCCGAGATGGCGGCTTTCATCGCCGAGCATATCGATCTGGCGGCGCTGCGCGCGATCGCCGCGCAGACGCACGCGGCAAATGCTGTCGGGCTGCGCAAAATTTCTCCGCCCGGCAACCGGGTGGCGCTCGCGCGCGATGCGGCGTTCTCCTTCATCTATCCGCATTTGCTGGCGGGATGGCGTGCGGCGGGTGCGGAAATTCTGCCGTTTTCACCGCTAGCGGACGAAGCGCCTGACCCTTCCGCCGATGCCTGCTGGCTGCCGGGCGGCTATCCGGAGTTGCACGCCGGAAAGCTCGCGGCAGCTTCCCGCTTCCGTTCGGGACTCCAAAACTTCGCCGCGACCCGGCCGGTGCATGGCGAATGCGGTGGCTACATGGCGATGGGCGAAGGCCTGATCGACGCCTCCGGCGTTCGGCATGAAATGGCAGGAATGTTCAAACTCGCCACGTCGTTCGAGAAGCGGCGCATGCATCTCGGTTATCGCCTCGCAACGTTAGCCTCTCCGATTCCCGGTCACCGCGCCGGGACGCGGCTCCGTGGGCATGAGTTTCACTACGCCAGTATTCTCGAACACAACGATGCGCCACTCGCACAGGTGGTCGACGCATCGGGCGCCGCGGTTCCGGAAACCGGCTCAAGCAAAAGCTTCGACGGCGGCGGCCGCGCCACCGGTTCGTTCTTTCATCTGATCGCGGAGGCGACATGACCGGCTTCGTCTCCTTTGTCTCCTCGGGCCCGGCGATCCTGAATTGCTGACGCTGAAGGCGGTGGCGCGGCTGCAGGCCGCCGACGCCGTGCTGTTCGACGATCTCTCGTCCGGCCCGATCCTTGCGCACGTCCGCGCCGGCGCCGACCTGGTGAGTGTCGGCAAGCGCGCCGGCCGGGTGTCGCCGCGGCAGCAACATGTCAGCCGCCTGCTGGTCGATTACGCGACGACGCATGCGAAGGTGGTGCGATTGAAATCCGGCGACGCCGGGATCTTCGGGCGCCTGGAAGAAGAAATCGAGGCGCTGACGGCGGCCGGCATCGGCTATGAAATCATTCCCGGCGTCACCTCCGCCTGTGCCGCGGCGGCCGCCGCCGGCATGCCGCTGACCCGGCGGCTATTGTCGCGGCGGGTGCAATTCGTGACCGGCCACGACGTCACCGGCGGACTTCCCGAAGAATTGAATTTTGCCGCGCTGGCCGACCCGTCGGCGACCACCGCCGTGTTCATGGGCAAGCGCACCTTTCCGGAACTGGCGCGGCGGCTGATCGCAGCCGGTTTGCCTGCAAATACGCCGGCCATGCTGGCCGAATCCGTCGGCCATCCCGACCAGCAATTGTCACATACGACGGTCACCGAATTGGCCGGACTGATGGCGAACGAGGACACCACCACCCCTGCCCTGATTCTGTACGGCGCATTGGCGCCGGGCCGCTCTTGACTTGGCTTGGGGCCGGTGACAACGCTAGCCAAGATGTATTCGGCGACGCAAAAAGCCCACGAACCGACATAAGGCACGGAGAATCCCATGCATATCGAACCCGGTCTGGTCGACAGCAGCAAGATCGTACTGAGCTACGCCACTGCCGCCGCAGCAGGCGCCGTGGCGCTCCGCACCGTCGTCCGTTCGATTGGCGAAAAGGGACCGGTGTCGCTGCTCCTGCGCAGCGCGATCGCCACCGTCTGCGTCTTCATCTTCTTCGAGGTCATGCCGCATTTTCCGGTCGGCGTCTCCGAGGTGCACTTCATCCTCGGCTCGACATTATTCCTGATCCTCGGCGCGGCGCCTTCGGCGATTGGCCTTGCGATGGGCCTTTTGATCCAGGGGCTGTTCTTCTCGCCGATCGACCTGCCGCAATACGGCATGAACGTCACCACGCTGCTGGTGCCGCTGTTCGCGCTGTATGCGCTGGCAGGAAAGGTGATCGCGCCCGGTACCGCCTATGTCGACCTGAAGTACAGTCAGGCGCTGACGCTCTCGACCGCTTATCAGGGCGGCGTCGTGGCCTGGGTGGCGTTCTGGGCGATCTATGGCGCGGGCTTCGGCGCGGCGAACCTCTCGTCGATCGCAACCTTTGGCGTCGCCTACATGGCCGTCGTGCTGATCGAACCGCTGGCCGATCTCGCGGTCCTCGCCGCCGCCAAGTCGCTGCACGCGCTGCGCGGCTCGCCGCTGGTGACGCAGCGGCTCTATCACGCGGCCTGATCGGCTGATGCCGGAAATCAACGCGGCCGCATCGTCGGCCGCGTTTTTATTTGTGGCGCTATAGGCCAATGATCGAACTTCTCCTGGTGGGCATCGGCACCGGCAATCCCGAGCATCTGACGCTGCAGGCGATCCGGGCGCTCAATTCCGCCGACCTGATCCTGATTCCGCGCAAGGGCGCTGACAAGGCCGATCTCGCCGAGCTCCGCCGCTTGATCTGCACCGAGGTGGTGACAAATCCCGCCACACGGATCGTGGAATTCGACCTGCCGCGCCGCGACCAGGACAATGCCGATTATCGCCGCGGCGTCGACGACTGGCACGACGCCATCGCGAAGGTTTGGTCCGAAACAATTCAATCCGAACTTTCAGACGGTGGATCGGTGGCGTTGCTGGTCTGGGGCGATCCGGCGCTCTACGACAGCACGCTGCGCATTGCCTCACGGCTGAAGCCCGCGCCTGACGTCCGCGTGATCCCTGGCATCACCTCGATCCAGGCGCTGACAGCGTCGCATGCGATTCCCCTCAATGAAATCGGCGCACCGTTTCTCGTCACCACCGGGCGACGGCTGCGCGAGGCCGGCTGGCCCGCCGGGGCGACACGCTGGTGGTGATGCTCGACGGCGACTGCGCGTTCCAGCACCTCGATCCCACTGATGTGACGATCTGGTGGGGCGCCTATGTCGGCATGCCCCAGGAGATCACGCTCGCCGGCCCGCTCGCGGAAACCGGGCCGCGCATCGTGACGGCCCGTGCCGAAGCCCGCGAAAAGGCCGGCTGGATCATGGATGTCTATGTGCTGAAGCGCGAAGGCGGCGCGGCGGAATAGCGACAATCACTATCCGATTGTATCGCTGCTACGCTGTCACAGGACGCGTAACGGGATTTCCGATCGATCGAATGAACGGCTTACGCGCCCGCGGCCGGCAGGCTGGCGGCGGCGATCGCGACGATCTGCGAAAGCTTGCGGCCGATCCGGGCCGGCGCGCCACGCAGCAATGAGCGAATCTGTTGCATCTCTTAATCTTCCATCTCGCGCCGGCGGAACAGGCGTTCCAGCCATCGCGCTACAGGCAAGATGGTCTCGTCCGGCTAAGTAGTCGAGATGTCTAGGAAAATAGCGATAAGTGCGTCGTCTGCACGCCCACTGGCAGTGGATTTATTGCCGCAATGGACCCGGCGGCGGGGGAAATCTTCTCCCCGGATTTGGCCCTATAAACCGGTGATGCCGCTATCGACCGCCAGCGTCTGGGCGTTCACGTAAACACTGTCGTCGGACATGAAAAACAGCACGGCGTAGGCGATCTCCCAGCCTGTCGCCATCCGCCCGAACGGCGCACCGGACGCGTTTCGCGACGGCCGTCCGGCGCTGGTGTGACGTCCCAACGGCGTGTCGACCAAACCAGGACAAACGATGTTGGCGCGGATGCCGCGCCTGGCGCCTTCCCTGGCGACATTGCGCATCAGGCCGCCCAGCGCGGCCTTCGAGGTGTCATAGGCAATCAGCCGCGAACCGGAGCGAAGGCCTGCGATCGACGAGATGAACACGATCGACGCGCCCGGATCGAGATGCCGCAGTGCCCTGCGGCAGCAGAGCATCGGTCCGGTCAGGTTGACCGCAAAGGTGTCGTTCCACTCCTTGAGGTCGACGCCATCGAGGCCGAGCGCGCCGACGCCGATGCCGACATTGAGGACCATGCCGTCGAGGCCGCCAAGGCCATCCATCGCCTCCTCGATCATCCGGTTCACATCGGCCTCGCGGGCGATGTTGGCCTCGATCGAAAAGGCGCGGCCGCCCTCACGCCGTAATGCGCCCGACGGTATCGTCGGCGCTGGCGCGGTTCATGTCGGCCACCGCGACATGGGCCCCCTCCCTTGCAAACACCAGCGACATCGCGCGGCCGTTGCCGACCGGATCGGTCTCGGCATCAAAAGTCCGCTGGCCGCCGCCGACCACCAGGATGCGGCGGCCCTGCAGCCTGCCGCGGCCCGGTGCTTCACCCCTGGATTCCGCGCTCAGCTCGCGAACGTAACGGATTTTGTCCGACATGTTTTCACCCTATGTCGCCACGCCGAGAAACCGTCGCAGCGTGGCCAAGACCTCGTCCAGCCGGTCGTGATGCAGCCAGTGTCCGGCGCCGTCGAGCTTCACCATCTCGGCGCGCTTGAAATGCGCGAGCAGGCCGGAAGCTTCCGGATCGGGCAAAAAGCTTTCGCTGCCCCACATCATCAGGGTCGGACAATCGATGCGCGACCACAAGGCGATATAATCTTCCGCCGACAATCGATACGGCGCCCTCGCCCGTTGATAGTGATCGAACTTCCAGCGATAGAGGCCGTCGGCGTGCTGCCGGACGCCATGGCGGGCGAGATGCAGCGCCAGTTCCGGCGTCAATCGTTTGTTGCGGCCCGACAGCCGCTGCGCGGCTTCTTCGATATTCTTGAACGCGTGGGGTTCGTACTCGGCGATGCGCTCGATCTGGTCGATCCAGCGCGACATCTGTTCGGCGATCGGCGCCGGCTGTGAGGTCGACAGAAAAGTGCCGTCCAGCACGGCCAGGCGCGACACCCGCTCGGGATAAGTTCCGGCATAGGCCTGCGCCACCATCCCGCCCATGGAATGGCCGACGAGTGCTGCGTCTTTCAATTCGGCGACACGCAGCAGACAAGCGAGGTCGACGACGTTGTCGGAAAGCCCGTAGCTGCTTCCCTTCGCCCATTCGGAATCGCCGTGTCCTCGCAGGTCGGGCGCGACGATGTGGAAATGCGGCTGCAACGCCCGCGCAACGGCATCCCAGTTGCGGCAATGATCGAGCCCGCCGTGGATCAGGACCAGCGGCGGTGCGGCCGCGTTGCCCCAATCGGCGTAGTGCAGCCGCAGCCCCTGGGACTCGTAGAAACGGTCTTCCGGTTCGGCCATCACGCCCTACTTCGGCGCAAAACCGAACGTCCGCTCGAAGCGTTTGGCATAGGCCGGCCAGACCTCGGGATTGATCAGGCGCGGCGGACGCTTGCCGTCGAGCGCGTCGAGGATCTGCTCGGCGGCGATCTTGCCCATGTTTTGGCGCGCCTCGTGCGTCACGCCGGCGGTATGCGGGCTGGCCAGCACGTTATCGAACTGCAGCAGCGGATGTTCCGGCGGCGGCGGCTCCTTGTCCCAGACGTCGAGGCCGGCGCCGGCGATGCGCTTGTCGCGCAGCGCGTCATACAGCGCCCGCTCGTCGTGAATGAAGCCACGCGCCGTGGTGATGAAGAACGCATGCGGCTGCATCAGCGCGAACTGCCGCGCGCCGATCATGCCGCGATTGTCCTTGTTCAGCGGACACGAGATCGACACGAAATCGGAACGGCGCATCAGGTCGTCGAGTTCGACCTTTTCCGCGCCGCGCGCCGCGATTTCCTCGGCGCTCAAAAACGGATCATAGGCGATCACCTTCATATGCAAGCAGGCCCTTGCACAGCTCAGCGATGCGGCGGCCGACATTGCCGATGCCGACGATGCCGATGGTTTTTCCCTTTGCCTCGTTGCCCATCAGCGCGTTGCGATTGACATTGGCGTCGCGGCGCAGCGCGCGGTCGGCCTCGATGATCCGCTTGGACAGCGTCAGCAGCATGCCGACCGCATGCTCGGCGACCGAGTTGGCGTTGCCGCCGGATTGATTGACGACCAGCACGCCCGCCGCCGTGCAGGCGTCGACGTCGACGGGATCGAAGCCGGCGCCGTTGGAGGACACGATCAAGAGGTTCGGCGCCCGCTTCAGCAGGTCCGCGTGGGCATGGAAATGCGGCGCCAGCTCATCGCGCGCCGCGCCGATCTGGTAGGCATGCGCATCTGCCAGGATCGGCGCCGAGACAGAGTCGGGGCTGTCGTTCTCCAGCCGATCCAGCCGCACGTCGGGTCGGGCCTTGAGAATCTCCTCGTAGATCGGATGGGCGAGATATTTGACGTAGAACACACGCTTGTTGTTGACGGTCATTTTTCTTGGCTACTTTCTGGCAACTTCATCTGGAAAATCGTATTGCGTTGCGACCGGCAACGGAAAATCCGTTGCGATGGCGTCGACCGCATCATTCGGCCTTCATTCCGGCGGCCTTGATGATCGGCCCCCACTTGTCGTAGTCGGCGTGGATCCGCGCGTCGAATTGCTGCGGCGTGCTGCCGATCGGCAAGGCGCCGAGCTTGCCGAGGCGCTCTTTCACCGCATCGGTATTCAGGGCCGCGACGAAATCATGCGAAAGCTTTGCCAGCACGTCCGCCGGCATGCCGGCGGGACCGAGCAACCCCCACCAAACTCCGGTGTCGTAGCCCGGCACGGTTTCCGACATGCTGGGCACATCGGGCAGGAACGGCGCGCGTGTGGCCGTGGTGACCGCGAGCGCACGAACCGTACCGGCCTGCAACTGGCCAACCGATTCCGGGCCGTTGTTGAACGTCATCGGAATTTGACCGCCGAGGAGATCGTTGATGGCGGGCGCACCGCCCTTGTAAGGAATGCCGTTGATGTCGATTTTGGCGAGCGCCTTCAGGAGTTCGCCAGCCATATGTGTCGAGGTGCCGCTGCCGGCATGCGCAAACGACAGGGTTCCCGGTTTCGCTTTTGCCGCGGCGATGACATCGCCGACCGTCTTGAACGGAGAGTCGGCGCGCACCAGCAGGATGTTCGGCGACGACGCCAGCAGCGAAACCGGCGTGAAATCCTTGAACGTATCGTAGGGTATTTTGGGATACAGGAACGGGTTGGTGGCATGGCCGCTCGCCACCATGATCAGCGTGTAGCCGTCAGGCGCCGAGGTCGCGACCGCCTGCGAGGCAATCACGCCGCCGGCGCCCGGACGATTTTCGACCACGACCGACTGGCCCCATTGCTTGGAAACCACGTCACCCAGCGTGCGCGTCAGCACGTCGACGCCGCCGCCGGCGGCATAGGGCACGAAAATATGAACGGCCTTCGACGGAAATCCCGGCTCGGCCAATGCCGCGCCTGCCGTCGTGGCCAGCACAACCGCCCATGCAGCCATCCAGAGCCGTCCGGCCATGGCCTCCTCCCGTGATCTTTTCCCGTTATCTTTGTCTTGTTATCTCACATCGTCGCATACCGACGGCAGTGCCGCGAGGCGCAGACCCGCATACGATCGGGACATGTTGACAATCCCATCGATCGCGTCAAGTTGCGGCGCATCGACGGCGCGAACGAAACATCGTCGCAAGGCAAGGGAGAATTCGATGGCGGTCGCCGAGGCACAACAAACCTGGCACGGGATCGTGCTGGAGGCGCTCAAGCGCAACGACATCCACATCGTGCCCTATGTGCCCGATCGCGTCCTGACGACGCTGATCAAGAACCTGCACGCCGATCCGTTTTTCAACACCTTCCCCACCACGCGCGAGGAGGAAGCCGTCGGCATCGTCTCCGGCGCCTGGATGGGCGGTGCGCGCGCCGCGGTGCTGATGCAGACCTCGGGCTTTGCGACGCTGGCGAACGTGCTGGCCTCGCTGGCGATCCCCTACCAGATCCCGCTGATCATGTTCGTGTCGGAACGCGGCACGCTCGGCGAATTCAATTACGGCCAGTCACTGGTCTGCCGCACCATGCGCCCGGTGCTGGATTCGCTGGCAATGGAGCACCACACCTGCACCCGGCTCGACGAGTTCGAGTTCATCGTCGACCGCTCGATCAAGCAGGCCATCACCACGCAGGCGCCGGTGGCGCTGATCCTCTCGCCGCTTTTGACCGGCGGCAAAGTCTTCGACAAGTGAGCGATCTCATGAACACGAGCACCCCCGCCCGCAACACCAAGATCATGAACCGCTTCGACCTCACCTCGCGGCTGGTCGCAAAACTGAAGAACGAGGAAGCCGTGGTCGGCGGCATCGGCAACACCAATTTCGACCTCTGGGCCGCCGGCCACCGCCCGCAGAACTTTTACATGCTTGGCAGCATGGGGCTTGCGTTTCCGATCGCGCTCGGCGTCGCGCTGGCGCAGCCCAGCCGTCGCGTCTTCGCGCTCGAGGGCGACGGTTCGCTGTTGATGCAGTTGGGTTCGCTGTCGACGATCGCGACGCTCAAGCCGAAAAACCTCACCATGGTGGTCATGGACAACGGCATCTACCAGATCACCGGCGCGCAGCCGACACCGGGTTCCGCGGTGGCCGACATCGTCGCCATCGCGATCGCGAGCGGATTAACCAACAGCGCCTGGGCGGCGGATGAAGAGGATTTCGAGCGCCTGATCGATCAGTCGATGGCATCAGACGGCCCGACGCTGATCGGCGTCCGCATCGACGATAAACCGGGTGTCGGAACCACCCGCCGCGATCCCGTACAGATCCGGGAACGTTTCATGCTCGGGCTTGGCGTGCGGGAAGCGCTGTAGATTTAACCACGACCGACTGATGTTCCGGCGAATTAACCACACGACATCGCAAGTTCACGTGAGCGGACACTCCGCCACGTGAACTGTGCTATCCGATCGCAATGATCACGATCCTTCTCAGAGTATTCGCCTGGTGTCTTGCCGCCGCCGTCGCCTTTGCGACGCTGGGGCCACCCGGGTACCGGCCGCATTCCAACCTCGGACAGGACGGCGAGCACGCGCTTGCCTTCGTGCTGCTGGGGCTCGCCTTCGGCCTCGCCTACACCGGCAACCGCTGGCTGACGGCCGCTATCGCGGTCGGGCTCACCGGCGTGCTCGAACTGCTGCAACTCTGGATGCCCGGACGGCACGCGCGGCTGGAGGATTTCGTGGTCGACGCGCTGGCGGTATGTATCGGCCTTGCCGTTGCGGCCGTGTTCGACTGGACCATCAAGCGCACGCTGCGATCGAGCACCAGCATATCCTGACGCAAAAATCCCCGCGGACAGACGTCCGCGAGGACTTTTCCAACTGACGTCCACTCGCGTCAGTATGATCTCATCAATCGATAATCTTGATGACCTTGCGCGTGCGCGGCTCCACGATCACGCGGCGATCGTTCACGACCGCATAACGATACTCGGTATGGCTCGGCACCGGCCGCAGTTCCACTGCCGCAGGCAGCGGCTCACCGACAACGACCCGCTCGCGAACCACAACCGACGGCGCGTGCTCAGCCGTGACCGAGGTGATCACCGCATTCGGAATTTCAAGGCCCAGACCGACTGCGGCGCCTACGGTGCCGCCGACGACCTCGCCCACCGGGCCCGCAACGTTGCCGCCGACTGCGGCGCCATTGGCAGCTCCCTGCTGCGTGGTGGATTGCGCGAAGGCCGCGCCCGAGGTCAGCAGCGAGGCGGCTACAAGCGAAACAGCGAGATGTTTGTTCATGGTGTCCTCCAGTGATTGATACGCGTCACAACCACGAGAGAAGCGAGATGTTCCGGTTCCTTTTGCCGCACATGTAGTCAGATTCTGGTTCCAGCGCGGTTCCGGTTCCAACAAAAATGCCGCCGGGAACATCCGGCGGCATTTGAATAACTATTCTTGCAACGAAGGTTACAGCAGGCCCGCGCCCCTCGCCCACTTGTACTTGGCGCCGAGCACCTCGACCGGCAGTTCGGTCGAATAGGCATAGGACGGGATGCCGTTCTGGTAGAGATATTCGGCGGCTTCCTCGACCTCGACGTCGCCGGCGAGCGAGGCGACGATCGGCTTCACGAAGCCCTTCGCCTCCATCTCCTTCTTCACCTCGACCATGTTGCGCGCGAACACCATCGGCGGCGTCACGATGGTGTGCCAGTAGCCGAGGATCAGCGCATGGATGCGCTCATCCGACAGGCCGAGCTTGACGGTGTTGACATAGGTGATCGGCGGCTCGCCACCGGTGATGTCGACGGGATTGCCGGCGGCGCCGAACGGCGGGATGAATTTGCGGAACGCCGCATCGAGGTCCGGCGGCATCGCCATCAGCGACAGGCCGTTGTCGACCACCGAGTCCGACAGCAGCACGCCCGAACCGCCCGCCCCCGTGATGATCAGGATGTTCTCGCCCTTCGGCGTCGGCAGCACCGGCACGCCGCGCGCGAATTCGAGCAGTTGCCGCAGGCTGCGGGCGCGGATCACGCCGGACTGCTTGAGCACGTCCTCGTAGATCTTGTCGTTGCCGGCGAGCGCGCCGGTGTGCGACGCCGCCGCTTTCGCACCAGCCGAGGTGCGGCCGGCCTTGAGCACGATCACCGGCTTCTTCTTGGAGACGCGCTTGGCGGCTTCGGCGAAGGCGCGACCGTCCTTGAGGTCTTCGCAATGCTGGGCGATCAGGTTGGTGTTCGGGTCCTGCTCGAAGAAGGCGAGCAGATCGTCCTCGTCGATATCGGACTTGTTGCCGAGGCCGACGATGGCGGAGACGCCCATCTTGGCCGAGCGCGAGAAACCGATGATCGCCATGCCGATGCCGCCGGATTGCGACGACAGCGCCGCCGAACCCTTGACGTCGTAGGCCGTGCAGAACGTGGCGCAGAGATTGGCCGGCGTATAGTAGAAGCCGTAGATGTTCGGTCCCATCAGGCGGACATTGTACTTCTTGCCGATCTCGACGATCTCGGCCTGCAATTCGGGCGCGCCCGCTTCGGCAAAGCCCGACGGAATCAGCACGGCGCCGGGAATTTTCTTCTCGCCGCATTCGATCAGCGCGCCGGCGACGAACTTTGCGGGGATCGCGAACACCGCGGTGTCGATCACACCCGGCACGTCCTTGACGCTCTTGTAGGCCTTGTAACCCAGGATATCGGCCGCCTTCGGGTGGATCGGATAGATCTCACCTTTGTAGCCGCCATTGATCAGGTTCTTCATCACGGAGTTGCCGATCTTGCCGTCCTCGGCGGAGGCGCCGATCACGGCGACACCCACAGGCTCCATGATGCGCTTCATCGCGGCGACGATCTCGTTGGTCGGGCGCGGCGCCGGACGCGGCTTGTAGTCGAAGTCGACGACGATGCGCACGTCGGCGGCAATCGCGTCCTTCTTGGTGGCGAACACCGGGTTGAGATCGAGTTCGACGATTTCGGGGAAGTCGCTGACCAGCTGCGACACCTTGACGATGACGTCGGCCAGCGCGTCACGGTTGACCGGATCGCCGCCGCGCACGCCCTTCAGCATGTCATGGGCCTGGATGCCGTCGAGCATCGACAGCGCGTCGGCCTTGGTCGCGGGCGCCAGACGGAAGGTGATGTCCTTCAGCACCTCGACCAGCACGCCGCCGAGGCCGAAGGCGACGAGCTTGCCGAACGATCCGTCGGTAATGGAACCGACGATGACTTCGGTGCCGCCGGCCAGCATCTGCTGGACCTGGACGCCCTCGATCTTGGCGTCGGCCTTGTACTTCCTGGCATTCGCCAGAATGGTCTCGTAGCTCTTCTCGGCATCATCCGCGGTCTTGACGCCGACGATGACGCCGCCGGCTTCGGTCTTGTGCAGGATATCAGGCGAGACGATCTTCATGACCACCGGGAAGCCCATGCCGGTAGCGAGCTTGGCGGCTTCCGCGGCGGATTTGGCCACGCCTTCCCCGGGAACCGGGATTCCGTAGGCGTCGCAGACCAATTTGCCTTCCGGCGCCGTCAGGCTGGTGCGCTTATCCGCCTTGACCGCATCGAGAACTTTGCGGACCGCATCCTTGGAATTCGACATTGGCTTCCTCCTGGGGACTTCCTATTTTATGGCATTTGGTATGCCAGCGGAGACATTGTCAAGCCGCATGATCCTGTGGAAACGCTGAAAATACGGCCAACTTGACATTCTGGTATTTGGTATGCCAAAAATCTGACGGTAATCTTCTGCTACAAGACGTCTCCCACTGGATGGAGACGAATCGTGCCCGCACGCAAACAACCCAAGGCGCCGCCTGCTATGGCTGATGCAGATATCGCGATCGTTCGGATTGCGCCTGAGACGAGCTTCAAGAACAAGGCCTATGAGGCCTTGAAGGAAGCTATTCTCAAGATGGATATCTATGCGACGCCCGAGCAGGTGATGCTCGACGAGCGCGCTTTGTCCGAACGCCTCGGCGTCAGCCGCACGCCGATCCGCGAAGCCATCGCGATGCTGGAGCAGGACGGCTTCGTCAAAACCGTGCCGCGCCGCGGCATCGTCGTGGTCCGCCGCACCAAGACCGAGATCGTCGACATGATCCGCGCCTGGGCCGCGCTCGAGAGCATGGCCGCGCGCCTGATCACGACCACCGCGCGCAAGAAGGACATCACGGCGCTGCGCGACTTCTTCAAGGATTTCGGCAAGGACCGCCTGCCGCAGGATCACGTCGAGGAATATTCGAAGGCCAATATCGCCTTCCACCAGGCGCTGATCTCGCTTTCGGAATCGCCTGTGCTGGTCGACATGACCAACGACATCCTGCTGCATGTGCGCGGCTACCGGCAATTGACGATCGGACGGACGGATCGCACCGCGACTTCGCTGCCCGAGCATCATGGGCATCATCGAAGCGCTCGAAGCGCGCGATACCGAACTCGCCGAGAAGCGCGCACGCGATCATACCTTGGGCCTTGCCGCCTATGTCGAGGCGCACGGCCAAGAACTGTTCACGTAACGAAGCAACTTCGAAGACGACCAAAGTCGTCCGAACCAAAGCGATCAGGGAGAGATACCGATGCTGAACACTGCTGCCAAGACCGAAGCACCGGGCTCCGAGCAAGAGCTGACGGACGGCTTTCATCTCGTCATCGACGCGCTCAAGCTCAACGGCATCAACACCATCTATGGCGTGCCGGGCATTCCGATCACCGATCTCGGCCGCATGACGCAGGCCGTCCGGTATTCGCGTGCTGTCGTTCCGCCACGAGCAGAACGCCGGCTATGCCGCTTCGATCGCCGGCTACCTGACCAAGAAGCCCGGCGTCTGCCTCACCGTCTCGGCGCCCGGCTTCCTCAACGGCCTGACCGCGCTGGCGCACGCCACCACCAACTGTTTTCCGATGATCCTGATCTCGGGTTCGTCGGAGCGTGAAATCGTCGACCTGCAGCAGGGCGACTATGAAGAAATGGACCAGCTCGCGATCGCCAAGCCACTGTGCAAGGCGGCGTTCCGCGTGCTGCATGCCGCCGACATCGGCATCGGCATCGCCCGCGCCATCCGCGCCGCGGTGTCGGGCCGTCCGGGCGGCGTCTATCTCGACCTGCCGGCCAAACTGTTCGGCCAGGTGATGGACGCGGCCGCCGGCGCAAAGTCGCTGGTCAAGGTGATCGACGCCGCACCGGCGCAGATCCCTGCCCCTTCCGCCGTCAAGCGCGCGCTCGACGTGCTCAAGGCTGCAAAACGACCCCTCATCATTCTTGGCAAGGGCGCGGCCTACGCGCAGGCCGATGACGACATCAAGAAGTTCGTCGAGAAGAGCGGCGTGCCGTTCCTGCAGATGAGCATGGCCAAGGGCCTGCTGCCGGATACCCATGCGCAGTCGGCAGGCGCCGCGCGCTCCACCGTGCTGAAGGACGCCGACGTCGTCATGCTGATCGGCGCCCGCCTCAACTGGCTGCTGTCGCACGGCAAGGGCAAGACCTGGGGCGACGCACCAAAGAAATTCATCCAGATCGATATCGAGCCGAAGGAAATGGATTCCAACGTCGAGATCGTGGCCCCGGTGGTCGGCGATATCGGCTCCTGCGTTTCCGCCCTGCTGGAAGGCATGGGCGGCAACTGGACGGCCGCGCCGGCCGACTGGATGAGCACCGTCGGCAAGAAGCGCGACGACAACGTTGCCAAGATGGCGCCGAAGCTGATGAGCAACGCCTCGCCGATGGATTACCACGGCGCGCTCGGTGCGCTGCGCACCATCGTCAAGGAACGTCCCGACGCCATCCTCGTCAACGAAGGCGCCAACACGCTCGACCTCGCGCGTGGCGTCATCGACATGTACAAGCCGCGCAAACGGCTCGACGTCGGCACCTGGGGCGTGATGGGCATCGGCATGGGTTACGCCATTGCCGCCGCGATCGAGACCGGCAAGCCGGTGCTCTGCGTCGAAGGCGACAGCGCGTTTGGTTTTTCCGGCATGGAAGTCGAGACCATCTGCCGCTACAAGCTGCCGATCTGCATCGTCATCTTCAACAATGACGGCATCTATCGCGGCACCGACGTCAACTCGGCCAATGCCGATCCGGCGACCACGGTGTTCGTCAAGGGCTCGCGCTACGACAAGATGATGGAAGCTTTCGGCGGCACCGGCGTCAACGCCACCTCGCCGGACGAGCTGAAGCGCGCGGTCAACGAAGCGATGGATTCCGGCAAGCCGACGCTGATCAACGCGGTGATCGATCCGGCTGCGGGCAGCGAGAGCGGCCGCATCGGCAACCTCAATCCGCAAAGCGTTTTGCAAAAGAAGAAGTGAACTGATCAACCCATCGGCGTCATTCCCCGCGCAGGCGGGGAATCCAGTAAGCGCCGGACCATCGTGACGAGGGCTCTGCCCGACTGAATCGACGGTGAGTACTGGATGCCCGCCTTCGCGGGCATGACGGCAAACAGAGAGAGTAGAAGGAGCAACACGATGACAAAGGCGCTCACGGGCGTTCGCATTCTCGATTTCACCCACGTCCAGTCGGGACCGACCTGCACGCAGTTGCTGGCCTGGTTCGGCGCCGACGTGATCAAGGTCGAGCGTCCCGGCGTCGGCGACATCACGCGTGGCCAGCTGCAGGACATTCCCAATGTCGACAGCCTGTATTTCACCATGCTCAACCACAACAAGCGCTCGATCACGCTCGACACCAAGAACCCGAAGGGCAAGGAAGTCCTCACCGCGCTGATCAAGAGCTGCGACGTGCTGGTGGAGAACTTCGGTCCCGGCGTGCTCGACCGCATGGGCTTCCCCTGGGAGAAGATCCAGAGCATCAACCCGAAGATGATCGTCGCCTCGATCAAGGGCTTTGGTCCCGGACCGTATGAAGACTGCAAGGTCTACGAGAACGTCGCCCAGTGCACCGGCGGCGCGGCGTCGACCACCGGCTTCCGCGACGGCCTGCCGCTCGTCACCGGCGCGCAGATCGGCGACAGCGGCACCGGGTTGCATCTGGCGCTCGGCATCGTCACCGCGCTCTATCAGCGCACCGTCACCGGCAAGGGCCAGAAGGTCACGGCCGCGATGCAGGACGGCGTGCTCAATCTCGCGCGCGTCAAGCTGCGCGACCAGCAGCGCCTCGCCCATGGTCCGCTGAAGGAATACAGCCAGTTCGGCGAAGGCATTCCGTTCGGTGACGCGGTGCCGCGCGCCGGCAACGATTCCGGCGGCGGCCAGCCCGGCCGCATCCTGAAGTGCAAGGGCTGGGAGCAGGATCCCAACGCCTACATCTATTTCATCACCCAGGCCCCGGTGTGGGAGAAGATCTGCGACGTGATCGGCGAGCCCGACCTGGAAGACCGATCCGAATTACGCCAAGCCGCCGGCCCGGCTGTCGCGCCTCAACGAGATCTTCGCGCGCATCGAACAGTGGACCATGACCAAGACCAAGTTCGAGGCGATGGACATCCTCAACAAGGACGACATCCCCTGCGGTCCGATCCTGTCGATGAAGGAGATCGCCGAGGACCAGTCGCTGCGCGCCACCGGCACCGTGGTCGAGGTCGATCACCCCACCCGCGGCAAGTACATCTCGGTCGGCAACCCGATCAAGCTGTCGGACTCACCGAGCGACGTCACCCGTTCGCCGCTGCTCGGCGAGCACACCGACGAAATCCTGCGCCAGGTGCTCGGCTTCTCCGATCACCAGGTCGCCGAAATCCACGATTCCGGCGCGCTCGACCCGCCGCGCAAGCAGGCGGCCGAATAAGCCCCGTTTTCTAGCTGGAAATGACCAAGGCCGCCGGTTCCCGGCGGCCTTTTTCATTATCCGGAATGCCAATCACCCGATTTATGCTGCATTGCAACCTGTCGATTGCTGCTATGCAAACAAGTCTGTTGTCTCTGGCATCTGGTATACATAAATTGACCCCAGATCACGAAGCGGAGCCGCTCCGCACTTCAAGAAAAGGGGACTCAGATGTCCAAGACTGCTTCCATCGGCCTCGTACCCTCGACCTCGCTGTTCAGCCGCCTGATGGCCACCATCGACCGCCTGTTGATGGCGAGCGCGCGCATCTCCAACCGCAACGGCGACCTGCCCTACTTCGGTCTCTGAGACCCTAGGAATCAGCCCGTAAATCCCGGATTCCCTGGCGTCATGATCGACGCTTTCTGTGAATTTCAACTATTGACCAATGGCCCCGATCATCGGGGCCATTTTTTATGGTCGCGTCGTGCAGTCGATATCGCCGCGCAAGGCGTCCTGCGACATATAAGCACGTCCCCCGTGCAATCATGCCTATTCGCTTGAACCTTGGCATATCGAATACCAAAATGGCGGCGCAGCGCTCGGGCTATCCAATAGAAGCGCGCTTCGGGAGGAGCAATGACGGATATGGTTGAGGCAACGGTCCCCACAGCCGCGCGGGTGAGCGATACCTATCGCTGGACACAGCTTGCGATCGGTGTCGGCGCAATGGTGATGATCGCCAATTACCAGTACGGCTGGACGTTCTTCGTCCCCGACATCCAGAAGAAATTCGGCTGGGATCGCGCGTCGATCCAGTGGGCGTTCACGCTGTTCGTGCTGTTCGAAACCTGGCTGGTGCCGGTCGAAGGCTGGTTCGTCGACAAATACGGCCCGCGCCTCGTTGTTCTCGTCGGCGGCATCCTGTGCGCGATCGGCTGGGCGATCAATTCGCATGCGACGACGCTCAACGGCTACTATTTCGGCATGATCATCGCCGGCATCGGCGCCGGCGGCGTCTACGGCACCTGCGTCGGCAATGCGCTGAAATGGTTTCCAGACAAACGCGGCCTTGCTGCCGGAATCACCGCGGCGGGCTTCGGCGCAGGTTCGGCACTCACGGTGGCGCCGATCCAGGCAATGATCAAGACCGACGGCTTCCAGACGACGTTCCTCTATTTCGGTGTCGGACAAGGCCTGTTCGTTGTCCTCTTTGCGTTCTTCCTGTTCGCGCCAAAGCCGGGACAGGTGCCCGCGGTGACGCAGAATGCCAACGTGATCCAGACGCGGCGCAACTATCAGCCGACCGAGGTGATCCGTGAGCCGATCTTCTGGCTGATGTATCTGATGTTCGTCATGGTGGGCGCCGGTGGATTGATGGTCACCGCCAACCTCAAGCCGATCGCGGTCGACTGGAAGGTCGACAGCGTGCCGGTCACGCTGATGGCGGTGACGATGACCGCGGTGACGTTCGCGGCCACCATCGATCGCGTCCTCAACGGCCTCACCCGCCCCTTCTTCGGCTGGATCTCCGACATGATCGGGCGCGAGAACACGATGTTCATCGCGTTCGGCATGGAGGGCGTCGGCATCTGGGCGCTCTACATGCTCGGTCACGATCCGGTCTGGTTCGTGATCCTGTCAGGCTTCGTGTTCTTTGCCTGGGGCGAGATCTACTCGCTATTCCCCTCGACCTGCACCGACACCTTCGGCGCGAAGTTCGCAACCACCAACGCCGGCCTGCTCTACACCGCCAAAGGCACCGCGTCGCTGCTGGTTCCGATCGCGAACTACATGCAGCAGTCGTCGGGAACCTGGGACAGCGTCTTCATCATCGCGGCCGGCGCCAATATCCTGGCCTCGCTGCTGGCGATCCTGGTGCTCAAGCCATGGCGCAAGACCGTGGTGGCGAAGGCCGTCGCCACCTAAATATCAAAGCTTGTTTCAAGCGAAGCGCTCGACCCTCGGTCGGGCGCTTTTTTGTTGCGCCTGGCCTCCGGTTGGCGCGCCGTTTTCACGATGGCCCCGAGTAATTTCGCCTGTGAATTTTCCAAGGATTATGCTGCAACGCAACCAATGATTAGCTTGCAACTTGGAATATAATATACCAGCATCCGACCGACGCGTGTGACGATAAGTCACAACCATTGCGACACTACGTCACAAATGACAACGCGCTTGGGAGGACAAATGGCAATCGACGCAACCCCCGCCGCCGCACCGGCAGCGCCTTCTTCCAGCGGCTCCCGCTGGCTTCAGCTCGCGATGGGCATCGTCTGCATGGCGATGATCGCGAACCTCCAGTACGGCTGGACGCTGTTCGTCGATCCGATCGACGCCAAAAACCACTGGGGCCGCGCCGCGATCCAGCTCGCCTTCACGATCTTTGTCGTGACCGAGACCTGGCTGGTGCCGGTCGAAGCCTGGTTCGTCGACAAATACGGTCCGAGCATCGTCGTCATGTTCGGCGGCGTGATGATCACGCTGGCCTGGGTGCTGAACTCCTACGCGGACTCGCTGACGCTGCTTTACATCGCGGCCGTCATCGGTGGCATCGGCGCCGGTTCGGTGTACGGCACCTGCGTCGGCAATGCGCTGAAATGGTTTCCGGATCGCCGCGGCCTCGCCGCCGGCGCAACCGCGGCCGGCTTCGGCGCGGGCGCTGCCATCACGGTGGTGCCGATCGCGCACATGATCGCTGCGAGCGGCTATCAGAGCGCGTTCTTCGATTTCGGCATCGGACAGGGCCTGATCGTTTTCATGCTCGCCTTCTTCATTCGCCGGCCGACGGTGGCGATGCCGGCGAAGAAGAAGCAGCTCAACCTGCCGCAGACCAAGATCGACTTCACGCCGCCGCAGGTGCTGCGCAGCCCGATCTTCTGGGTGATGTACGCGGTGTTCGTGATGGTCGCGGCCGGCGGACTGATGACGGCGGCGCAGATCGCGCCGATCGCGCACGACTTCAAGATCGCCAACACGCCGGTCAGCCTCGCCGGCTTCCAGATGGCGGCGCTGACCTTTGCGATCTCGCTCGATCGTATCTTCGACGGTTTTGGCCGCCCGTTCTTCGGATGGGTGTCCGACCAGATCGGCCGCGAGCACACCATGTTCATCGCGTTCGGCACGGCGGCAGCGATGCTGCTGTTGCTGTCGGCCTATGGTCACGTCCCTCTCGTGTTCGTGCTGGCGACCGCGGTTTACTTCGGCGTGTTCGGCGAGATCTACAGCCTGTTCCCCGCCACCAGCGGCGATACCTTCGGCGTCGAAGTACGCCACCACCAACAACGGCATGCTGTACACGGCGAAGGGCACCGCCTCGCTGCTGGTGCCGCTCGCCAGCATCGTCGCCGGCAAGTATGGCTGGCAGGCGGTGTTCGTGATCGCGGTCGCGCTCAATGCCACCGCGGCGTTGATGGCGCTGTTCGTGATCAAGCCGATGCGGCGCGCCTTCATCATGGGCAACGAAACCGCGGCCGACGAGGCAGCGGCGCAGAACGCCAAAACCGCTTGAGGTCAGGGACGGCCTGAGGTCAGAGACCGCCTGCGACCAACCACAGCCAAGCCAAAGAGGCGCACTCCGGTGCGCCTCTTTTTTTGCCTCGATCTCAGGGATACCAAATACAAGGCACAACTTTTCGCATCGGATGCTCGGAGCCAGGGATCGCCAAAAATAGCGAAACGTCAGCATTGCTGCCTGTTTATTTGTGCATTCGTCCCACAACTCTAACGCAAGTGCGTATTGACAATTGGCATTTTGTATACCAGAATCCTGCGCCTGACCCACCCTGAGGAGGTTGCCATGCAAGTCGGAGATATCCTGCGCAAGAAAGCCGCCCGCGTCGCCACGGTCCGCATGAACGAGACAGTTGCGATTGCCGCCCAACTGATGCGCTCCAGCAATATCAGCGCGCTGGTGGTCAAGGATGTCGTCCGCACCGAAGGCAACACCGCGGTCGGCATGTTCACCGAGCGCGACGTGGTTCGCGCGATTGCCGAACACGGCGCCGACGGCGCCAACCTGAAGGTCTCGCAACTGATCTCGGTGCAGCAACTGGTGTCGTGCCAATCGACCGATACGCTCGAGCAGGTGCGTCACGTCATGAACCGCGAGCACATCCGCCACCTCCCCGTGATCGACAATTACAGCCTGATCGGCGTCATCAGCATGCGCGACATTTCGACCGCGTTCGACGACGAGGCGACCGGCGCCAAGCCCGCGGCCAGCGCGGCCTGAGCCATCAGCCAGGGCCTTGGCGGGAGCGGTTCTTTTGGGGTTGTACTCCCCGCGGAGAACCGGTATCGCCCAGCCACTTCGACGTAACTTCTGCCGCAAGATGTAAGGTCTGGCCTGCCCCGTTCCTTCGACCCAAGCAGATCCCTGGAGGAACGAGTATGGCGCGTAACATCCTGATCCTGGGAGCCTCCTACGGCTCCCTGCTGGCGACGAAACTTTTGATGGCCGGTCACAACGTGACCCTGGTTTGCCGCAGCAAGACCGCCGAGCTGATCAATCGCGACGGCACCGAAGTTCGCATCAAGCTGCGCGACGAGGCGGTGCATCGCGCGATCTTCTCGCGCGACCTGCCCGGCAAGCTCGACGCCGTCCACGCCGCAGAACGTCGACCTTTCCCGTTACGACCTGGTCGGCCTTGCGATGCAGGAGCCGCAATACACCAACCACACCATCCGGGTGCTGATGATCAAGATCGCCGAGGCAAAGCTGCCTTGTCTGTCGATCATGAACATGCCGCCGCTGCCCTATCTCAAGCGGATTCCGGCGCTGGCGAACATGGACCTCGAAGAGGCCTACACCAACGCGCAGGTGTGGGAGCGCTTCAAGCCGGGGCTGGTCTCGCTCTGCTCGCCCGATCCGCAGGCGTTCCGTCCGCCGGAAGAGGCGGCGAACGTGCTGCATGTCGGCCTGCCGACCAACTTCAAGGCCGCGGCGTTCGCCGACGACGCGCACAACAAGGTGCTGCGCGAGCTGGAAGCCGATATCGACGCGGTGACGCTCGACGGCAAGGACGTGCCGGTGAAGCTGAAAGTGTTCAACTCGCTGTTCGTGCCGCTGGCGAAGTGGTCGATGCTGCTGACCGGCAACTACCGCTGCATCACGCTGCACGAGCCGCAGCCGATCCGCGACGCCGTGCACGGCGATCTCAAACTGTCGCAGTCGATCTATGACCATGTCGACACCATCGCCCGTCGCCTCGGCGCTGATCCGGCGGACCAGGTGCCGTTCGGAAAATACGCCAAGGCGGCGGAAAGCCTGCTCAAGCCGTCGTCCGCGGCCCGCGCGGTCGCCAGCGGCGCGCCGTTCATCGAGCGCGTCGACCTGCTGGTAAAACTGATCTCGCATCAGCTTGGCATGCCCAGCGCCGAGATCGACCGCACGGTCGAGATCGTGGATCAGAAGCTGAACGAGAAGATCGTTGTCGGCGGATCCGGCTCGCAGTAACGGGCCGGCCCGAAACCGCTCAATTCCGGGCCATCTCCCCTCATTTCCGCATGGGCCCAACGCCCCTGCCCGGTAGACTTTTGCCGGGCCGGGCGGCATCCTGTTTCCCGAATTCCGAACAAGGCGCGCAAGATATTCCGCGCCACAGAAACAGCTGCGGGAAACAGAGGGCCACATGATCAAGACGCGCTTTACCGAACTCGTCGGCGTCGAGCATCCGATCGTCCAGGGCGGCATGCAGTGGGTCGGCCGCGCCGAGTTGGTCGCCGCCGTCGCCAATGCCGGCGCGCTCGGCCTGATCACCGCGCTGACCCAGCCGACGCCGGAAGACCTGACAAAGGAAATCGCGCGCTGCCGCGACCTGACCGACAAGCCCTTCGGCGTCAACCTGACCATCCTGCCGACCATCAAGCCGCCGCCCTACGCCGAATATCGCCAGGCCATCATCGAGGCCGGCATCAAGGTGGTCGAGACCGCCGGCAACAAGCCGCAGGAACACGTCACCGAATTCAAGAAGCACGGCATCAAGATCGTCCACAAGTGCACCAGCGTTCGCCACGCGCTGTCGGCGGAGCGCATGGGCGCCGACGCGATCTCGATCGACGGCTTTGAATGCGCCGGCCATCCCGGCGAGGACGACACCCCCGGCCTGATCCTGATCCCGGCCGCCGCCGACAAGGTGAAAATTCCGATGATCGCCTCCGGCGGTTTCGGCGATGGCCGCGGGCTGGTCGCCGCACTGGCGCTCGGCGCCGAGGGCATCAACATGGGCACGCGCTTCATGTGCACCAAGGAAAGCCCGATCCATCAGCTGGTGAAGGAAAAGATCGTCGCCAATGACGAGCGCGAGACCGAACTGATCTTCCGCACCATGCGCAACACCTCGCGCGTCGCCAGGAATGCGATCTCGACCAAGGTGGTCGCGATGGAGAAGGAAGGCGCCAAGTTCGAGGACGTGCGCGAACTCGTCGCCGGCGCCCGCGGCAAGATGGTCTACGCATCCGGCGATGCCGATGAAGGCATCTGGTCGGCCGGCCAGGTCCAGGGCCTGATCCACGACATCCCGACCTGCGCCGAACTGGTCTCGCGCATCATGCGCGACGCCGAAGCCATCATCCGCAGCCGGCTCGAAGGCATGATGTCCGGCGCCAGCCGTCAGGCCGCGGAATAAGCGGCGGGATCGCTATCGTCGCTTGCGGGGGACCGCTGAGGTGGCGGTGCCTCCGCACGATGCCGTATCGAAGCGGCAGAATTCCGCCACCCGCCGCGCTGCGCGCGTCGACCTCCTCCGCAAGCGGCAGCGGTGAACCCGAACCCGCGGCCCGACCGATCCAATCAACAAAGCTCCAGCAGAAAGAGCCATCCCATGAAGGCCTATGTTTACGGCGCCAACGGCGCCGAGATCACCGACGTCGCAAAACCCTCGCCGAAGGGCACGCAGGTGCTGGTGCATGTCCGCGCCAACGGACTGAACCGCGCCGACCTCGGCATGACCAAGGGCCACGCCCATGGTGCCGCCGGCGGCGTCGGCACGGTGCTCGGCATGGAATGGTCCGGCGAAGTCGCCGAACTCGGACCCGATGCCAAGGGCGTCAAGGTTGGCGACCGCGTGATGGGATCGGGCGGTGCGGCGTTCGCCGAATACGCGCTGACCGATCACGGACGGCTGTTTCATCTGCCGGCGCAGGGCAACATGAGCTTTGAGGAAGCCGCCACCCTGCCCGTCGCGCTCGCGACCATGCACAACGCCGTCGTCACCAACGGCGCGCTGCAGGCCGGGCCAGACCGTGCTGATCCAGGGCGCCAGTTCCGGCGTCGGCCTGATGGCGATGCAGATCGCAAAGTTCAAGGGCGCCAAACTCGTGATCGGGTCCTCGACCGACGAAATGCGCCGCGGCCGCCTGAAGGACTTTGGCGCCGACCTCGCCGTGAATTCCAAAGACCCGGCCTGGGTCGATCAGGTGCTGAAGGCAACTGACGGAGAAGGCGTCGACCTGATCGTCGATCAGGTCTCGGGCCCGGTCGCCAACCAGAATCTCAAGGCGACCAGGATCAAGGGCCGCATCGTCAATGTCGGCCGGCTCGGCGGCACCCATGGCGATTTCAACTTCGACCTCCACGCCGCGCGCCGCATCAACTATATCGGCGTCACCTTCCGCACCCGCACCGTCGAGGAAATCCGCGACATCTTCAACGAAGTCCGGAAAGACATCTGGTCGGCGGTGGAAAGCCGAAAACTGCAACTGCCGATCGACAAGGTCTATCCCTTCGCCGAGATCGGCAAGGCGTTCGAGCACATGGAAGCCAACAAGCACCTCGGCAAGATCGTGGTGCGGCATTAGCGGCAGGCGCCGGCGCCGCGCCTGACGGCGTCATTGCGAGCGAAGCGAAGCAATCCACCGCGCGGCGAAAAGAAAGAATGGATTGCTTCGCCGCTTCGCTCCTCGCAATGACGAACCGTACGCGGGGAGGCATCCGTCTATGCCCGGTGAACTCAATCTCGCGACGCTCCTGCGCGACATGAAGCCCGAAATGCACGACGGCGTCTTCGTGTTCTGCACCATCGCACACAGCGCCGAAATTCCGGCCGCGATCATACCCCTGCTCACCTTCCGCGAAGCGGAAGGCACTACCCTCGTGCTCCGCCGCGCGGAAGCCGAACGGCTCGGGCTATCCCATCGATTCCCCTCGCGCCTGATCACCCTGACCGTTCATTCCTCGCTCGACGCGGTCGGTTTTCTCGCCGCGATCACGGCGCGCCTCGCGAGAGCCGGCATCAGCGTGAATGCGGTCTCGGCGTTCTACCACGATCATCTGTTTGTGCCCGAACAGCGGGCCGATGAAGCGCTGCGTGTTCTGAAGAGTGCGTCGTAATCCGTCTCTCTCCCGCTGCGACGTTGCACAACTGCGCTCCGGACTTGCCGCCCCTCCCTGGATGTGGTGCGATTGCGCCAACAAGAAAATCCAAGGGGGAATTGACATGCGACGCGTCACCATGGCGGCAACGGCGACCGCTTGTATTTTTGGCGCGCTGATCGGCGCGGCAAGCGCCCAAACCCCCGGCACCTACCCGGATCGTCCGATCAAGGTCGTCGTTCCCGCCGCGGCCGGCGGCGTCACCGACAATCCAGCGCGCATCGTCACCAACCGGATGCGTGACAATATCGGCCAGACGTTCGTGGTCGAGAACCAGGGCGGCGCCGGCGGCATTCTGGCGGCCGAATCCGTCAAGCGCGCGCCGCCGGACGGCTACACGCTGCTGTACGTCAACGCCGCCACCCATGGCCTGCTGCCGGCGTTGAAGAAGTCGATTTCCTACGACGCGCAAAAGGATTTCCTCCCTATCGTGATGGCGGTGCGAGCGCCGCTGGCGATCGTGGTCCGCAGCGAATCCCCCTACCAGACGCTGGCGGATCTCGTGAAGGCCGCGAGCGGCGGCAAGGCCCTCAACTACGGCTCCCCCGGCCCCGGCAACACCTCGCATCTGATCGGCTTGATGCTGGCGCAGGAAAGCCACACGCCGATGCAGGCCGTGCATTATCGCGGCGAAGCGCCGATGATTCAGGATCTGCTTTCCGGCCAGGTGGATTTCGCAGCCTCGAACATCATCCGCACCCATGTCGAGGCCGGCACCCTGCGCGTGCTCGCCACCAGCGGCGACAAGCGCTGGTTCGCCTTCCCCGACGCGCCGACACTGAAGGAGCTGGGCTACGCGGTGGAATATTACGCCTGGTCCGGCTTCGTGGCTCCATCAGGCACGCCGCAAGCCGTCGTCGACCGCATCAACACCTCGGCGAACGCCGCCCTCGCCGATCCCGACGTGATCAAGGCGCTGACGGCCAACGGATTCGAAATCGTCGGCGGCAAGCCGGACGTGTTCGCGAACGCGATGAACAAATATATCCGGGATGTCAGCGAGATCGGGCGCAAGAACAAACTGGAAATCGAGTAGCGTGATGTAAAGCCGACAGCGGGCGAACACTTGCGTGTCGCCCGCCTCTGTCTGATGAAGCAACTATCCTATGTCTAGCGGTGGCCGTGATCGTCGTCGTCGCGATCCCGGTGGTCTTCGACGTGATAGTGATAGTGATAGTGATACCGCGGCCTCATCCGCCCATGGCACGCAGGCACCGGATCGGGAGCCGACGCGCTCTGGTTCGCGCCGGGTGCGGGGACCCCGGCAGTGATCCCAGCTTGCAGCAGCCGGTTCACGATGTCCTGGGTGTCATCGCAAATCAGGAAGCGATCCCTGACGAGTTTATCCACCTCGAGCACGACCTGGGTCTTGTAGTAAGCGAAGGACGGATAACGCTCCCCGACCGACCGTCGCGGATCGCCTGTCGCCGTGCGGGCAGCCTGTGTCGGCGCGAACGGGATGTATTGGCCTGACGCCTCGCAACCGTCGTTGGCCCACACCCCGGCCCGCAGCCCCCACCCGGTGTAGGTCGCGAGCGGAACGGTCAATTCAGGCAGCCGGATTCCGGCAATATCGTTGCCGTCGCTATCCGTCTTCGGCACGTGACTTGGATAGATTTTGCCGTTGGCCGGATTGTCTTCGTAGGGTGGCGTAAAGACCGGCGGATTTATCGTCGGTATGAAGGTTTGATAGAAATTCGGCCCGAGATTGAACCGGTACCGGGTGGTCTTCAGGCCCGTATAGGTGACGCCGGGAATGTGCGGAAAGCCCACGCGATCCTGAGGCAATGGCGGCACGAGCGTGCCGTCCCGCAGTTTCGGCACCCGCGAGTTCGGCGGTTCCGCGCCCCGCGTCGACCACTCATCCAGATCGGTCCATAGCGCGCGCTGCACCGGAGCGGAATCGAGCGGATTGAGGAACTGCTGACAGACGCCCTTCGATGTCGGATCGCCGGCGCCGCCATGCTGCTTGCTCGAGAGCAGGTACAATCGCGTCAGCGGATGATCGGGAAGATCGAACTTCCCGGTCGGATCGGTGCTCATCAGCGACCCCGCCTTCACCCAGTACTCGTTGGCCGAATAGAACTCCATGGCGAGCGGACAGGTGTCCGTCCTTTCGCACTTCTTGTAGCGCCAGTCGCTGGTCCCGGAAATCGGATCGAATGTCGGCACATTGGCAAAGGGGTAAAGACCCTCGAGGTAGAGCAGTTCCTGGCGATTGCGGTTGGTGCGCTTGGTCTGCGACCACCGGTAGTTCATGTTGAGGCCGTCACCGGCCGCAATCCATTGCATCATTCCGTCGAACACCTTCTTGTGGTTCTCGTCCTCATTGAAGCCGAGATGCACGAAATCGTTCAGGGTGCGGCCCGGCTGCGAGGAGGTCTCTGTGTAGATGCGATCGACATGCCCGCGCAGCGGATTGGGCACGCCGGCTTCGTCGTGGGATGCGAATCTCAGAAACGAATTGAAGTCACGAATGGCCGCGAGCCCCAGACCGTTTACGGTCGGATCCTTGACGGTGTAGGAGAATTCATAGATATCGTTGGCGACGAAATTGCCCGTCGTCAGTTTGATCGCGGTGTTGGTCGCGTCGGTATAGGCCCAGCCTCCGCTCGGCACCGGCACGGCGGGATCGTCGAGGTGGACACGATGGGTCAGCACCGCATCCGGTGCGCCCTGATTGCCCGAGGCCGCGGGGTAAGCCAGCGTGAACGAAGCCGCACCCGTGACGATGTACTCATAGGCCGGCCCCTTGATCGTTGCATTCCCGGCGGCATGCGCGACCGGCAGGGCGGCCGTCGCGACCAGACCCGTCAACGGGCCGAGATTGTTTTCCCAGCCGGTCCAGACCGTGGTGTAGCCGCGGCTCCAGAGAAAGGAATCAGCCAGGATCGCGGGATCCGTCAGCGCCGCCGGGTCGTTGGTGCCGGTCGGCGTGTTGTTCAGGGTTTGATAGGTCTTGCCGCCGCGGTTCGGCGGCTCGTACATCATCTTGCGGTTGCCCTTGCTGGAGTCCAATGGTTGCAAAATGTAAAAATTGTGCTGGTAAACGACGTTGCCGCGGCTGTTTCTCGGCGCGAGCTCGATATCGGTAATGAGAGCGTTCTGCGGATTCGTCGGACTGACTTCGCCGGTCGCAATACCCGTGATGAACTCATACTGACCGACGTTGGCAAACGAATAGCCGCCGAACGCAATCCCTCTGTTCAATATCTGGAGCTGCGTCGTACGCGCTTGTGCGGCGGTTGCCGCAACGAGCACGGTGGTCGCCAAAAAAGCGGCGGTTCCGAAACCAGAGAGTTCTGCGTTTTCCAGGATTAGGCGCGTGCGCGTATGGCGCACCGCATGCGGTGGGAACCATGTTCGACCTCCCCTTTGTTGCCCGCTCTTTGCGGCATTGCCGATCGGCAAGGTCGTGAACAGGCTTGGCCTGACAGCGCTCAGAATGGAGCGATGAAGCGATCGAACGCTAACAGGCAATTACAAATGGCAGCAAGGAAAGCCTCGCTCGGGCAAGGACAGGCCAAGGACAGACAAGGGGAGGTTAGCAACTGCAGCAACGAAGCAGAGCCTCTCGCTCAAACCTGGCGACGTCATCGAATGTATTCACGAATTCACAATTCCGGCGACGAACTCTTGCAGCGCAACAGCGACCTGCCTGATCAAGTCGGCATATCAGGTTCGCGCTGCAAGCAGACCTCGACGGAGAAGTCGTGGGCGTTCGCGAGCCCTCTCCCTTCTGGACAAGTGACGCCTTCCGCCTTCGCTCGCGGAGCCTCGGCGGACAGGTCGGCTGATCCGCCTGCGCGCTGTTCTTCTCCCTCGCGGAAGCGCTATAAGCACATCGCCGGATGAGGTTGGCACGACGACCAACCGTGGCAATCGAGCGGCCTGGGCGCAAGTTCGACACAAAAGGTGAGGAATACCCTATGAAGCTGGTTTACTTCGATGATTTCAAGCTTGGCGTATTGAAGGGCGATGCCGTCGTCGACGTCAGCGCCGCGGTCAGGGACGTCCCGCATTCCGGCCCGGGCGATTTGATGAACGCCCTGATCGAACATTGGGGCACCTACAAAGCGCGGCTCGAAGCAGCAGCGGCGTCCGGCGCCGGCGTGCCGGTATCAAGCGTACGCATTCGCCCGCCAGTTCCGGTCCGCGCACCATCGACTGCATGGCGGTCAACTACATGGAAGACGGCACGCGCAGCGCGCCGGCGCCGCTCAACGCCTTCCACAAATCGCCGGGCGCCATCATCGGACACGGCGACATCATGGTGTTGCCGGACGTGCCGGCCACGTGCTTCGAGGGCGAGGCCGAGGTCGCGGTCGTCATCGGCAAGAAGTGCACCAATGTCAGCGAAGCCGAGGCCATGGACTACGTCTTCGGCTACATGAACTTCATCGACGGTTCGGCGCGCGGCCTGGGGCCCCCGGCCAACGTGTTCTTCCAGATGAAGAGCCGCGAGACGTTTCGCGCCGATCGGCCCCTGGCTGGTCACATCAGACGAGATCAAGGATCCGCTGAAGTTACAGATCAAACTGTGGAACAACGGCGTGCTGATGCAGAACTTCAACACCGACGACATGGGCCACAAGATCGGCAAGTGCATCGCGTGGCTGTCAAGCATCCACACGCTATTGCCCGGCGACATCGTCGCGACCGGCACCAATCACCGGGGCCTCAATCCCTTCATGGACGGCGATACGATCGAGCTGGAGACCGAAGGTCTCGGCCGCCTGAAGTTCGGCATCAAGGACGATCTCAAGCGCACCTGGGCGCGCAAGACCCGCCTCCAGATGCACGAAGAGGCCAAGGAGAAGACGGCGGGGCTTTATCCGGACCTTACGCCGCAGTTGACGGGGAAATACGCGAAGTAACGGCTTGGATCCTCAACTCCAACTCTCGCCCACGGGCGGGGGTTGGCGTGGAGACCGGTGGCGGAAATAGCTCACCGGTACGGCCCGGCAGCAACAATGCCTCACCATTGCGTAGGGTCGTACTTGTCGTCGCGGATCAAACAGCCAATACCACCGATCACAAACGTAATCACCCCGGCCCAGAGCGCGAATTCTCCGGCGTCGGCGACCGTCGGGAGCAAGGCTTTCAGCTTGTTCAACATGCCGACGCAGTCGCTTGCGCAAGCGCTCTTTACATCCAGAAAGTCCAGAGCAACGCCGGTGATCTTGAACGTATATCCGGACAGGTTCAGCATGAAGCGAAGCGCCCAGACGCCGACATAGGACAGGATCGCCCCGATGATGAACCATTGCAGGTACGCCGACGCGACCCTCATGAACGATGTCCACCCGCCGACTTGATACCAGCCCGCAGCTTTGTCCGATTGGCAGCCGGGGATTTGCGGGGCTTCAAAATGATCCGTCAGCAGCCAGTCCACGATGCGGTCGGCCGGTTCCCTTCCCTTACGGTCGGGATCCTTGTGCAGGGTGAGATATTTGAGATGCCCGAGCAAGAGCCAGGGCGAAGCCTTGTATCCGAAGTTTTCCGGCACCAACGCGCACTTACTATATGCTTTCAACGAAGCCGCGACCGGATCTGTCCGGTCGAAGATGTTGATCCATTTTGGTGACCGGGGAAATGCTTGCGCGTCGAGGTTAATGGGGACGAAGGCCGGCCACATGCCTGCAAACTTGTCCAGAGGTGATCCATACGTCAGCAAACCGCGAAATTTTCCGAACAGCTTTTCCCGATAGACCACCTGCTGTTTGTCGGCGATCCAGATCGGCCGCGGCGGAATATCCGGTCGATCAGGCGTGATCGTAATATTCTCGTACCTTCCTGGTCGAGGCGGTCCGACCCAGGTCGGGCGAGCAGACAATCTTCGCCAGCGTCGTTCATCGAGATAGTTTGGAATCGAATGCGCGTGCGTCATCAAGCCGTTGAACGCTACCACCGGACCCAGACTGTGGGCCAGAACATACCAACGGTCATAATCGGCAGTAGCAACGTCGACGAGGGCACGCACCATGCGCCTTCGAATTGTGAACCGCGGCGGCTCCTTGATCCCATCGAGCGGCCCCCCGCCGGTTCGGCGGCTTTGGGTATAGAGTTTAACTGCGGATATGTAGTTCACGAACGTATCGATCGGACTCAAGACGCCGAAATTCAGACGCTTCAGGACGAAGACAGCGAGCGTCACCGAAAGGCTTGAGACGAGAAATATCCAGGCCGTCATGAACAGCTGCCACCGGTTGTAATTGCTCAATCGGACTCGCTGCTCGGCGGTAAGACGCCGCGACGGAAAGAACGGCAACTTCATCGCGCTCTGGAAGCCGGCGACCTGGGAATTCATTCTGCTGGGGATCGTCCACATCGCCAAACCCCATCCCCAAAATCGCAACTGTTTTGCGAGGTCGTAGCGTTCGTTGCTGTCGGCCCACCACACTTCATGGAAATGAAGATGCGTCTCATGTTCGAGACTGGCACCATATTTCACCACCGCACGCACGGCGGCAAACCTTCCGCCCATCCAGCTGTCCTGCTGGCTCTGGTATGGAGCGCCCCCGGCAGCCGGTATGATCTCGAGCGTAACCTCGGTTTTTTGATTGGTGCGCGCCTCGCGCTCCAGGAGCGCTTTCGCAATCAGTTTTGTCTGCTGTTCAAGATGCTCGAACCGGCGCTGCTCACCGATTCCGTGAACAAGAAGGACGCCGACGCGAGCCGGCAGGGTTGCAACCGCACCACCGGCAGCGACCGGCTTTTGCGCGGCTATTTCTGCGTCCGGGATTTGGGCTGCGAAACCGCCATCTTCTGCAGAGGGTGCCGGCTCCGGCGCTGGCGTCACCCCGTCATCCACCGACGTGGTTGACACAGGCAGTTCGAGACCGTTTTCGCCCGGGGTCGATGGGTGAGAGCCCAATTCCATGCTTTTCTCCGTGATCGGCTCGATGACGATTGATGTCGCGGTCGGACGATCCCTTCGACGATCGCCCTGCAATTTTTCATTCAGCTTTCGCGCAGTTCTGCAATCAGACCATTATTCACTATGATTATGATGCTTGAATCGGTCGACTTCTTTTTGATCCATAGCGGCCCCTTGCGGTCCAGAGGACGCGATCGGGACAGCAGTCAAATCGCACAGCGCAAAATATCGATGTTGCCCGAAAAACCTTGTGTCCGCACAGACACAATCTCCTGCTCAATTACCCCCGGAAGACAGTTCGTCACTGGAGCGTGATTATCCTACGCTACCCAAAGTTGCAGTCAATGGCGGCAAATATCTGTGTCGCTATCGTGACAGGCAGCGCGCGCCCGGTGGTCCGCCAGATTCCCGCTGCTGGCGCGCATGCTGCCCGGCATATGATCAGAGCGTTGGCCGCAACATGGCCGATCTGCAAGACGCTCAAAACGGATCAGTGACTATCAGGGCCGATGGATCCTTCAACAGGGCCTTGTACTGCGGGCGACGGTCGACGGCGTAGCCCCGCAAGATCTCGGCATAAACCGCGAGCAAGGCTTCCTGCTCCAGCACGCTGTCGGAGCGCAGCCGCGCGTCGCGATAGCGATGTGCGTGCGCCATGGCCTGCGCCAGGGCCGCAAGCCCAGCCGACCGGTCGGCTTCAGCTTCAATGCCGGCGATTTCCTCCTCGGCCTCGCTCAAGGCCTGCCGTGCCATCGCATCGTCCTGCGCGTCAGCGAATGCAGTGCCGACAATCGGAAGATACGCTGCCCGCTGCTTGCCGCTCGGAAAGGAGTGCACATAGGCATAGGCACCCTTTACGTCTCCCACGGCGATCAGGGTGTAGACGGCACGCCCCCCTACCTCGTCGCCGGCATATTTCTTGACGCCGATAGCGAGCAGCTTCGATTTCGCTGCTCCGACTTCGTCGGCGATGCCGGCGTCGGCGAGGTCACGCTGGTTCTCGATAATCTCCTGCACGTTCCACCACGGATTGTCGTAACTTTGGACGTCCTGAAGCGCCTTCAGTGCGAGCGTCCTCGCGTCGGCGGTCCGGCCGGCCTTGGCAAGGGCCGCCGCGGTTTGCGCAGCATCTCGGAATACGTAGCTCCAACTATCGACCCGCGCGATGGCGGCGAGAGATTTTGCAGGATCGCCGGCCTTGATCCAGAGCAGCGCCAGCCTGGCAAACGCGCGGGTACGCGTGTCCGGGTTCTTGATCGCGCCGGCCAGTTTCTCCGCCCCGGTGAAGTCACCGTTAGCGAAATATACGTCCATCACGACCGGGGCAGTGAAGAAAGAACTATCCATCGCCACCTTTCGAGCCAGCTCCATGGCCTGCGCCTTTCCACCCTTGCCAAGCAGCGCAGTCAGAATCGGCGCAATCGTCTCCGCGTAATCGCGGGCATTTAGATCCTTGGGGAGGATCTTGAGGGCTTGATCCGGATAACCCGCAGCGGCGAAGCGTTTGGCGAGCGTCGTCAGGACGCTCGAGGTCGCGAAACTGATAAGGTCCGGGCTCAACAAGTCGTCGCGCAGGATGCCGTTGGAGGCGAGTTCGCTGGCGAGCGCGGCGATGCCTCGGGTCCTTGCCTGGCTGTCGGCTATCTTGCGTGCCCGCGCGACCGCTTCGTCTTCGAGGGACGCAGCCCTGTTCGTATCGCCGATCGCGCGTAGCGTGGCAGCGACGACAGCGAGGCTCTCGACCTTCTCGCCGTCATCGATCCCGTGCAATCCGGCAGCATCGCGTTTGGCGCGGTCGAACTCGCCGGCTGCGACCAGCGCCTGCAACCAGTAAAAGGCTCTCGAGTAGAAAACGGACGGCACGATATCCCGGCTTCGCGTCATGACGACATCGACCTGATAACGGTCGGTCAGCACGTCCAGCGACGCACGCGATATTCCGAGCAGAGCGGCCCAGATCACGAAGACCAGGGCGGCGAGGCCAATTCCTTCAATGCGTGTCAGCGTTCGAATTCTGCGCCAATCCGCCGGCGAAGGCATTGAAGCTTCGACCGGCGGGCCGGTGACCCGCGCCAGATTTTCGAAATACCAGTCCTTGAGCTCGGAGACGGCGGGTGCCGCCGGCGCGGGACCGGCGCGGGCCGACGCGTTCGCGATCACGTGACACGCCAGCAGATCCTGGATCGGCTCCGAGGCATAATACGAGGTATGGACCAGATCACGAAAATTAATCTGCGTGGCAATGCCAGTGATGATGTTCGGCGAGCCCGGCCCGGCCGTCACGGACATTCCGAGGGCGGTACGCAGGGACGCCAAAATCGTCGCCGCGCCTTCGTTCGCCTTGGCAACCAAAAGACGATCGAGTTCGTCAGGGATCGGCGGCCAGCCGTTGCTGAGGGAATTCGGGTAACGTGAAACGAAGGCGAGTTCGAATCCAGATGTATCGTTGCCCTGGAGGTGCGTCGCCACCTGGCTCCAGATCAGTTCGTCCGCGGCCCGGGCGAAGATTGCATTGTAAATGCTGCGAGCGGGCCATGTCACCAGATCGAGCAAGCGGCGAAGCAGCCCCCGTCGCCCATCCGGCTGCCATTTCGGCGCCACCTCCCCCTGCAACAGCAGGGTCGCGGCCAGGCCATTGATGGCTTCATCGTTCGGCGACCAGAACTCCGAGATAGGATTTCGAATGCGCCTCGAAGGCTCTCAGCTTCAAAGCTGCATTCGCCCGACTGATACGGCGCGAACGGATGAGGACGAACGAATAGGCGACGCAACGCAGCAGCACCGCCAGTAGCACCAGCCAAAGCAGCGGGAACAGCGCCAGGACGGCGTACTCCCCGGATCGCCACAGGCCGGGCACGAGCGGAGCGATACTTCCGACGCTCCAAGGCGACAGAATGTGCGATGCATGACGGAATGCGAAGAATTCTATCAGCAGACCGAATACGACCAGCACCGGCAGGAAGCGCCACCATTCGACCGGCCGTGGCCTGAAATCAAGGAAAGGAGTGCCGAGCGTCGCCCAGCTCCGCAAGTGATCCAGCCGCTTTCCGCTCGCTGTGGCCTCCTGCAGCGCAAGCCAGATAACGGATCCGCCGTGGCTATGTCCGATCAAGTGATAGGGTCGTTTTGTGGATTCCAGCTGATACAGCAGATCGAGCAACGACAGCGCCGCCTGACGCCGGTCGTACTCGCTGTTCTTGCCCGACCAATGGAACATCTTCGCGCTGAGTTCGGCGTTGGCGCCGAAGCGGTCCTTGAGCGCGAGCGAAACGGCGCTTCCCGCCTGCCACCATGCTGCACCGGCCTCGGCCGGGTTGGCCGCGCCCGTGCCGTGAATTAGCAGCACCAGGTCGGTATCTTGCGCGGGCGCCAATGTTCCCCCTACTCGCATCCCCGATACGATCAAAGCACGACAAATATGCATTCGGCTAGAGGTTGCAGACTACGGCGCGGTTTCCCAGGCCTGAACGAGGTGAGATCGGGCGCAATTTGCGCCGCAGGATCGCCTGCGCTCCCAATCCAATTTCCGCAACCCAATCAACGCAATTCCATCCGTCCAGTCCCTCCGGAAAAAACATTTCGCTTCTCCCCTACCCCAAATCACCCTTACAACTCCCGCCATCCTGTCCCGCTCAGAGGGGCGTCGGCCGTCGTCACGACGAGGGGCAGGTTGCGGTGGACGCGGCAGCGTCGGGCGCGTGTGGTGGTCGCAGGGCGGGCTTTTGCTTCGTGAGCGGACACAGCGTGCAGACGACCGACGAATTTCCTGGCAAAGCCATTCATTGGGCCGAGACAGGAAGCTGCGTACGGCAAAGCCGTGTGGGCCTGGCATCCGTTGCTGATGTCAAGCCGGCGGAGGCGAAGTCGGGCCGACCGGCACGATCAGCCTCAATCCGCCGGCGACGGTGACAAGAACAGAATTCGTCACCGGGGCGAGCTCGGCATAAGCCGTCAAACCATCGCGCAGGGAATGCCGGAGTGTTTCCGCTGAACCTGTATGCTCGTGCGCGCCACTTTCCACTTCCTTGCGTACGAGACCGCGGGGGCAGCGTACGCCCCGGCATTCCCTGCGCCCTCTTCGTTGGGCGAATGAATTTCAACGGCTCGGGCGGAACATGCCGCGAGAATGAGGACGTGTGTCTCCTGACGTCCCTGCGAACGCAGGGACCCATACCGCGTGATGTATCGATGAGGCACGATAGTTGAGAACTTTCGCACAACGACGGCCGGTGGCTATGGGTCCCTGCGTTCGCAGGGACGACGTAGATGAACATTAAATTCGGAACAATTCGCAATACACTGCTCATGCGAATGAGTAGCGATTGCGGTGTCGAACCGCGCCTTGATCTTTCATACTCCCCTGCTACACCGCCGCGCATGAGCAGCATCCCATTCCACCAAAACCTCCGTCGCCGCGATCTCGGTCTTCGCCAGCGCCGGCATGGCCGCCGCAAAATTCGTGGTCGGCATCGCGATCGGCTCGCTGGCGCTGATCTCGGAGGCGCTGCACTCGTCCGTCGACGTCGTCGCCACCGTCATCACCTGGATGGTGGTGCGGGTGTCCGACAAGCCCGCCGACGACGAGCATCATTACGGCCATGGCAAGCTCGAGAGCCTGTCGGCGCTCGGCGTCATCGCGATGCTGTACGTGCTGGCGGGCGGCATCCTGGTGGCCGCGTACGGCCGGCTGCATGAGGGAACCCCGCCGCCGGCGCTCTCAGTGATCCCCTTCGTCGTGCTCGTGATCGACATCGTCGTGAACTTCTGGCGCGCCTGGGCGCTGCATCGCGCGGCGCGCGCCACCCAGAGCCAGGCGCTCGCCGCCGACGCGCTGCATTTTGCCTCCGACGTGTTCGGCTCGTTCGCCGTCATCATCGGGCTTGCGCTCTCCGGCCTCGGTTACTGGTGGGGCGATTCGGCCGCCGCCATCGGCGTCGCGCTGGTGATCTCGCTACTCGGCCTGCGGCTGGCGCGCTCCACCGTCGAAACCCTGCTCGACCGGGCGCCTGACGGCGCCGCGGAGCAAGCGACCGCCGCGATCCGCTCGGTGCCCGGCGTGGTCGGCGTCGAGCGCCTGCGGGTGCGCATGGTCGGCCCGACCCATTTCATCGACGCTATCGTCAACGTGCCGCGCACCACCCCGATCGACCGCGTCGAGGCGATCAAGCGCAGCGCTCAGGAAGCGGTCGCGGCGGCGCTTGGCGATGCCGACCTCACCTTCACCGCGGTGCCGGTCGCGCGCGACAATGAGAGCGTGCGCGAGCGCATCATGGTGATCGCGCGCAATTCCGGCCTCGCCATCCATCACGTCACCGTGCACGATCTCGGCGGCCGGCTGACCGTCTCGATCGACCTCGAAGTCGACGGCGAGATGGCGCTCAACGCCGCCCACGACATCGCCCACGACCTCGAGCGCAGCATCCGCGAGGATTTTGGCGAGGACGTCGAGGTCGACACCCATATCGAGCCGCTGGAGCCGGAATTGCCCCACGGCACCGACGCCGCCCCCGCCCGGGTCGAGGAAATCAAGGCCGCGCTGACGCGCTTTGCCGCCAATGGGGCCATCCATGACATCCACAATGTGCGGGTGCGCGACACGGATGCGGGCGAAATCGTCAACTTCCATTGCCGCGCCGCGCCCTCGATGAGCGTGATCAAGGTGCATGAGAACGTCGACGAGATCGAGCGCGCGCTGCGCCGCGCCTTTCCATCGATCAAGCGCGTCATCAGCCACGCCGAGCCGGCGCGCGCCTAGTGTGAAGTAGCTCACCGTAATCACGCGGGTCCGTTCCCGTTTCGGACTCACTTTCGGAATCGAAATTTGCGTTGGACAAGATATTTTTCGCATTAACGTTTTGTTGACTCTCGACAGCCCCGGAAAACTGGATTCAAATCGCTGTGATTCGGAAGCGACGTGGGGTTCTTCCGGACAGGTGCGGAAGAGCATTCCGGTGGGGGTCTACAGCATGGCGCGCGCGCATGCGGCGAACGCGTGCGTCCAATCCGATTCGATCAAGGGATTGGCGCAGTCGATCGCAAAACCGGCCTACCACAGGCTGCTCACCGCCGAGCCGGCGTTGCGCCGCGCCGTGCCCACCCTGATCATCGCCTTCCTGATCACCATCTGCCTCGGCGCCTTCGTGCAGGTGATCGATCAGACCCGGCAGAAACGCGCCGCGTCGAAGCGCGACATCGCGGCGCTGACCGACCTGCTCGCCGAACGCCTCGATCGCATCGCCTCGGTCCGCCAGGACCGCGCCGCCAATATCGAAGCCCTGCAAGGCCTGTTGCCCGACCTGATCCCGGCCTGGGCCAATGCCAACGGCCGCCACGTCATCATTACCGGCGCCGATCACCGCGTGCTGGCCCGCCTCCCCGTCGAGGGCGGCCTCGGCGCCAGCGACCGCATCCTCGACGTCATCAGCATGGCGCAGTTGATGGCCGCACCGGGCCAGCAGGGCGTCGTCAACGACATGACGCTGCCGAACGGCAACGGCGCCATGGCGATTTCGAAACTGGTCAAGCAACTGCCCGGCCAGGTCGTCGTCATCCAGGAAAAGCTCGATCCGCTCTGGGGCTCCGATGCCGCGCTGTCGGTGACGCTATCCGCAACCACGGGGTTCGTCGTGCTGATCCTCGGCTTCGCTTTCCACTGGCAATCGACCCGCGCCCGCGAGGGCGATCTCATCAACGACGCGGTGCGCGGCCGGATCGATACCGCGCTGAATCGTGGTCGCTGCGGATTGTGGGACTGGGACCTGTCGCGCGGCAGGATCTTCTGGTCGCAGTCGATGTTCACCATGCTCGGCCTCGACACCCGCCACGACCTGCTCACCTTCGGCGAAGTCAACGCGCTGGTGAAATCCGACGACATCGACCTGTTCGCGATCGCCGATCAATTGATCTCCGGCAAGCTCGACCACATCGACCAGACCTTTCGCATGCAGCACACCGACGGCCACTGGATCTGGCTGCGCGTTCGCTGCGAGCTCAGCGTTGCCGCGGCCGACAACGGCCTGCACCTGATCGGCATCGCCGTCGACATCACCGAGCAGAAGAGCCTCGCCGAGAAGACCGTGGAGGCTGATCTGCGGCTGCGCGATGCCATCGAGACCATCCCGGAAGCCTTCGTGCTGTGGGACGCGGAAGACCGCCTCGTGCTCTGCAACTCGCACTTCCAGCGCCTGCACAAGCTGCCGGATACGGCGGTGGCGCCCGGCACCTCCTATGAGACCGTGATCGAGGTCGGCAGCATGCCGGAAGTCCGCACACGGCTGCAGGACGCCGGCGCCCACGCGCCCGGGCGCGCGAACCTTCGAAGCCCAGCTCGATGACGGCAGCTGGCTGCATATCTCGGAACGCCGCACCAAGGACGGCGGCTACGTCTCGGTCGGTACCGACATCACCCGTATCAAGGAGCACGAGCAGAAGCTGATCGAAAACGACGGCCGCCTGCGCGCCAACGTGATCGACCTGAAGCGCTCGCAGGCGGAGCTTGCCGACCTCGCCGAAAAATATTCGCAGGAGAAGAACCGCGCCGAGGAAGCCAACCAGGCGAAATCAAAATTCCTCGCCAATATGAGCCACGAACTGCGCACGCCCCTTAACGCCATCATCGGCTTCTCCGAGATCATGGGCTCCGGCATGTTCGGCGTGCTCGGCTCCGACAAGTATCAGGAGTACTGCCACGACATCCTGACGTCAGGCAAATATCTGCTCGAGGTCATCAACGACATCCTCGACATGTCGAAGATCGAGGCCGGCCGCATGAAGCTGGACATGGAGCCGCTCGATCTGTCGAAGATTCTGGCGGAATCGCTGCGCGTGGTCTCCGGCCGCGCCGAGGACAAGCACCTGACGCTGGACGCCGATATCGAAAGCACGATCTCCGTCGTGGCTGATCGCCGCGCGGTCAAGCAGATCATCGTCAATCTGCTGTCGAATGCCGTAAAATTCACTCCCGACGACGGCAAGGTCACCGTGCGCAGCCAGGTGCTGAGCGATTCCATCGTGCTCGTGATCGCCGACACCGGCATCGGCATCGCCCCGGAATCACTGCGGCGGCTGGGCAAGCCGTTCGAGCAGGTCGAGAGCCAACTGACAAAAACCTATCAGGGCTCGGGCCTCGGACTGGCGATCGCGCGATCGCTGACCAATCTGCACGGCGGCAAGATGCGGCTGCGCTCAAAGCTCGGCGCCGGCACCGTCGTGCGCATCACCCTGCCGCGCGATCCGCAACAGGCGAAGGCCGCCTAAAGCGTTTTCAAGCCAAGTGGATACCGGTTCGCATAGCAATCAAGTTTACGCAGATTGCGTAGACTTATCTGCGGTAGAAAACGCGTCAAACAAAAAGAGGCTATTCCAGCGCAAGTCTATTCCAGCGTTGGCGCGACTTCGCGGGCGACCTGCACCAGGGCTGCGATCAGCGGCGTCATCGGGTCGCGCTGCGGGATCACGAGGCCAATGCTGTAATTGACCTCGGGATCGACGATCGGAATGCTGCGGACCCTGTCCGCGAGCCCGAGCGTCTCCGCGAGCTTCGCCGGCATTACGCTGGCCCAGCGCCCGGTCTTCACATGGGTATACAACACCAGCAGCGAGTTCGACGTCAGCGTCGGCGTCGCCTCGGCGCCGACCGAGCGCAGCGCGCGGTCGATGATGCGCCGGTTCTGCATGTCCGGCGTCAGCAGGCACAACGGCACCTGGCCGACCTCCTGCCACGTCACCTGCTTGCGGTCGCCGAACATCGCATCGGGCGCCGTCAGCAGGCGGTAGCTCTCATTATAGAGCGGAATGGTGCGAACCTTGCCGATCGGTTCGTTCTCGATATAGGTCAGCCCGGCATCGACTTCGAGATTTTCCAGGAGCCCCAGCACATCGGCCGAGGTGCAGGACTGGATTTGAAAACGCACGTCGGGATGCCGCGCGCGAAACGGCGTCGTCAGCGATGCAACCATGCCGAGCACGGTCGGGATCGCGGCGATCCTGATTTCGCCCGACAGCTTGTCCTTGAGGCTGTTGATCTCCTGCCGCATCGCGCGGGCATCGCCGACGATCCGCCGCGCCCAGTCCAGCGTGCGCTCGCCCTCGGGCGTAAAACCCTGAAAGCGGGACCCGCGCTGCACCAGCATGACGCCCAGAATTTCCTCGAGCTGCTTGAGGCTGGTCGACATCGTCGGCTGGGTAACGCCGCACGCCTCCGCGGCCCGCCCGAAATGCCGCTCCTTGGCGAGCGCCAGCAGAAGTTCCAGTTTGTCGATCACGCAGCACGCCCCAAAATTTCAACCGCAGCTGTCACGAATAGCACGGGCACCGCTGCAGCCCTACGTCCGAAGCCGCGTCCGATGCGCACGGTTTTAGCCTTCATTGAGATTTCATATCGTCTCATTTTAAAGGCTTATCGATCGCGTTTCCGTATCGCAGCATGAGACAGCTTTATTGATATTTGGAGCAATTCCAAGTCTCAATCAGACCGCGATAACCCCCTGACAGAGAATGCGGATGACATCGGCCTACGAACCCTGGAACGAGGCGCGCGGCGCCGAGATCATCGCTGAACATGACAAGGCCGAAGGCCCCACGCTGGTAATCCTTCACGCACTGCAGGAAGCGTTCGGCTACGTGCCGGAGCCCGCCATTCCGATGATCGCCCAGGCGCTCAATCTGTCGCGCGCCGAGATCCATGGCGTGTTCACGTTCTATCATGATTTTCGTCATGAGCCGGCCGGCCGCCACGTGCTGAAACTGTGCCGCGCCGAGGCCTGCCAGGCCGCGGGCGGCGATGCGCTGGCCGCGCGCGCGGAGGCAAAACTCGGCATTTCCCTCGGAAATACCACGGCCGACGACCGCGTAACGCTGGAGCCGATCTATTGCCTCGGCCTCTGCGCCACCGCGCCATCGGCGATGCTGGACGGCCGCATCGTCGGACGGCTGGATGAAAAGCGCCTCGATGCGCTGGTCGCGGAGGCGCAGCGATGAAGATGCGCATTTACGTTTCCCGCGACGCTGGTGCGGTTGCGGTCGGCGCCGATGAAGTTGCGCTCGCACTTGAACAGGCCGCGGCAAAGCGCGCTATCCCGATCGAAATCGTGCGGACCGGATCGCGCGGGCTCTACTGGCTGGAGCCGATGATCGAGGTCGCCACGCTCAAGGGCCGGGTCGCGTTCGGTCCCGTGACCGAGGCCGATGTGCCCTCCGTGCTCGATGCGATGGCGACCAGCGGCCCCCACCCGCTGCGGCTTGGTGTCGCGGACGAGATTCCCTGGCTCAAGCGTCAGACCCGCCTGACCTTCGCCCGCTGCGGCGTGATCGATCCCCGCTCGGTCGAGGACTACCGCGCCCATGACGGCTACAAGGGTCTCGAACGGGCGCTGAAGCTGACCTCGGACGAGATCCTCGCCGACGTCACTACTTCGGGGCTGCGCGGCCGGGGCGGCGCAGGCTTCCCGACCGGCATCAAGTGGAAAACGGTGGCGCAGACCAGTGCCGACCGCAAATACATCGTCTGCAACGCCGACGAAGGCGACAGCGGCACGTTCGCGGATCGCATGATCATGGAAGGCGACCCCTTCGTCGTGATCGAAGGCATGACCATCGCCGGCATCACCGTCGGCGCCACCAAGGGCTACATCTATATCCGCTCGGAATATCCGCATGCGGTTGACCGCGATGAACGCCGCGATCGCGGCAGCCAAGCGCGCCGGTTATCTCGGCGCCAAGATCGGCGGCTCCGGCCACAGCTTCGATCTCGAAGTCCGGGTCGGCGCCGGCGCCTATGTCTGCGGCGAAGAGACCTCGCTGCTGGAGAGCCTCGAAGGCCGCCGCGGCATCGTCCGCGCCAAGCCGCCGCTTCCGGCCCACAAGGGCCTGTTCGGCCGGCCGACTGTGATCAACAACGTGCTGTCGTTCGCGGCGATCCCCTTCATCCTCGCCGGCGGCGCCAAGGCCTATGCGGATTTCGGCATGGGCCGTTCGCGCGGCACGATGCCGATCCAGCTTGCCGGCAACATCAAATATGGCGGCCTGTTCGAGACCGCGTTCGGCGTCACGCTCGGTGAGCTGATCGACGATATCGGCGGCGGCACCTTGACCGGACGCCCGGTCCGCGCGGTGCAGGTCGGCGGCCCCCTCGGCGCCTACTTCCCGCGCGCGCTGTTCGACACCCCGTTCGATTACGAGGCCTTTGCGGCGCGTGACGGGCTGATCGGCCACGGCGGCATCGTCGTGTTCGACGACAGCGTCGACATGTCCAAACAGGCCCGCTTTGCGATGGAATTCTGCGCCGTCGAATCCTGCGGCAAATGCACGCCGTGCCGGATCGGCTCGACCCGTGGCGTCGAGACCATTGACAAGATCCGTCGCGGCGAGCGCGTGGCCGAGAACGTCGCGGTGGTCGAAGATCTCTGCAACACCATGAAATTCGGCTCGCTCTGCGCGCTCGGCGGCTTCACGCCCTACCCCGTTATGAGTGCGTTGAAACATTTCCGGGAAGATTTTGGCCCGGCCCCCACCAAACTTCAGGCTGCGGAATAGGAGATCGCCATGTCGCTGATCCAGGAAACCGATTTCGGAACACCGCGCTCGAAGTCCGAGACGATGGTGACGCTCACCATCGACGGCCAGAGCGTCACGGTGCCCGAGGGCACCTCGATCATGCGCGCGGCGATGGAAGCCGGCACGCAAATTCCAAAACTCTGCGCCACCGACATGGTCGACGCCTTCGGCTCCTGCCGGTTGTGCCTGATCGAGATCGAGGGCCGCGCCGGCACGCCGGCCTCCTGCACCACGCCGGCCATGAACGGCCTCGTGGTCCACACCCAGACCGATCGGCTGAAGAAAATTCGCAAGGGCGTGATGGAGTTGTACATCTCCGACCATCCGCTGGATTGTTTGACCTGCGCCGCCAATGGCGACTGCGAATTGCAGGACATGGCCGGCGCCGTCGGCCTGCGCGACGTGCGCTACGGCTATGAGGGCGAAAACCATGTTTTCGCCAAGACCTTCGATAACAAGTCCGATGGCTGCACCAACGACAACTGGATGCCGAAGGACGAATCTAATCCCTACTTCACCTACGATCCCTCGAAATGCATCGTCTGCTCGCGCTGCGTCCGCGCCTGCGAGGAAGTGCAAGGCACCTTCGCACTGACGATTTCGGGTCGCGGCTTCGACAGCCGCGTCTCGCCCGGCATGAGCGAGAGTTTCCTCGGCTCCGAATGCGTCTCCTGCGGCGCCTGCGTGCAGGCCTGCCCGACCGCGACGCTGACCGAAAAATCCGTCATCGAGATCGGCCAACCCGAACATTCGGCGGTCACGACCTGCGCCTATTGCGGCGTCGGCTGCACCTTCAAGGCGGAAATGCGCGGCGAGGAAGTCGTACGCATGGTGCCCTACAAGGACGGCAAGGCCAATCGCGGTCACTCCTGCGTCAAGGGCCGCTTTGCCTGGGGTTACACCACCCACAAGGAACGCATTCTCAAGCCGATGATCCGCGAGAACATCGCCGATCCCTGGCGCGAAGTGTCGTGGGACGAAGCCTTCGGCTTCGCCGCCGCCAAGTTCAAGGGTATTCAGGCCAAGTACGGCCGCGACGCCGTCGGCGGCATCACCTCGTCCCGCTGCACCAATGAAGAAACCTATCTGGTGCAGAAGCTGATCCGCGGCGGCTTCGGCAACAACAACGTCGATACCTGCGCCCGCGTCTGCCATTCGCCGACCGGCTACGGCCTGTCGACGACGTTCGGCACCTCGGCCGGCACCCAGGATTTCGACTCGGTCGAGCATACCGACGTCGTCATGATCATCGGCGCCAACCCCGCCTCTGCACATCCGGTGTTCGCCTCGCGGCTGAAGAAGCGGCTGCGCCAGGGCGCCAAGCTGATCGTGCTCGATCCGCGCCGCACCGAGATGGTGGAATCGCCGCACGTCAAGGCGCTGCATCTGCCGCTGATGCCCGGGACCAACGTCGCCGTGCTCACCGCCCTCGCCCACGTCATCGTCACCGAAGGCCTGGTTGACGAAGCCTTCGTGCGCGAGCGCTGCGACTGGAGCGAGTTCCAGGATTGGGCGGCCTTCGTCTCCCAGAAGAACAACAGCCCCGAAGCCACCGCGATCATGACCGGCGTCGACCCGAACGATCTGCGCGAAGCCGCACGGCAGTTCGCCACCGGCGGCAATGGCGCGATCTATTACGGGCTCGGCGTCACCGAGCACAGCCAGGGCTCGACCACCGTGATCGCGATCGCCAACCTCGCGATGGCGACCGGCAATATCGGCCGTCCCGGCGTCGGCGTGAACCCGCTGCGCGGCCAGAACAACGTTCAGGGTTCCTGCGACATGGGCTCGTTTCCGCACGAACTGCCGGGCTATCGCCACATCGCGGGCGACGCGGTGCGCGAGCAGTTCGAGGCGATGTGGAACGTCAAGCTCAACCCGGAACCGGGCCTGCGCATTCCCAACATGTTCGACGCCGCGATCGAAGGCACCTTCATGGGCATCTACGTGCAGGGCGAGGACATCCTGCAGTCCGATCCCAACACCAAGCATGTGGTGGCGGCGCTGTCGTCGATGGAATGCGTCATCGTCCACGACCTCTTCCTCAACGAGACCGCGAACTACGCCCACGTCTTCCTGCCGGGATCGACCTTCCTGGAGAAGGACGGCACCTTCACCAACGCCGAACGCCGCATCCAGCGCGTCCGCAAGGTGATGACGCCCGCTCAACGGCATGGCCGACTGGGAAGTCACCATCGCCCTTGCCAAGGCGATGGGCTACGAAATGCACTACGACCATCCCTCAGAGATCATGGACGAGATCGCGGCACTGACGCCGACCTTCGCCGGCGTCTCCTACGCCAAGCTGGACGAACTCGGCTCGGTGCAGTGGCCCTGCAACGAGAAGGCGCCGGAAGGCACGCCGGTCATGCACATCGGCGGGTTCGTCCGCGGCAAGGGCAAGTTCGTCATCACCGAATACATCCCGACCGACGAGCGCACCGGGCCAAGATATCCCCTGCTGCTGACCACGGGGCGTATCCTCAGCCAGTACAATGTCGGTGCACAAACCCGCCGTACCGAGAACGTGGTCTGGCACAGCGAAGACCTGCTCGAAATCCATCCGCACGACGCCGAGCAGCGCGGCGTGCGCGACGGCGACTGGGTGCGGCTCAAGAGCCGTGCCGGCGAGACCACGCTGCGCGCCGAGATTACCGACCGCGTCGCGCCGGGTGTGGTCTACACCACGTTCCATCATCCGGACACGCAGGCCAATGTCATCACCACGGACTATTCGGACTGGGCGACCAACTGTCCGGAATACAAGGTCACGGCGGTGGAGATTTCGCCCTCCAACGGCCCGTCCGAATGGCAGAAGGCCTATGACGAGCAGGCCCGTCATTCACGCCGGATCGCACCGGCGGAAGCCGCGGAGTAACGGATGCCCGGCCCGGTCTATACCGCTGATCGGAAGATCTGGCGTGACGGTCGCCTGAACGAAGGCACGCGCCTGATCCCGGAGGAGACCGCGCTGGCGCTGACCTACAATGGCGGCACTTACGCCGTCATGATGGGCACGCCGCAAAACCTGCGCGACTTTGCGATCGGGTTCAGCCTCAGCGAAGGCATCGTGCGCTCGGCTGACGAGATCGAATCTCTCGACATCGTCGAACTCGAAGATGGCATCGAGTTGCGGATGTGGCTGGCGTCGTCGAAGGCGGAACACCTGAGCGAACGCCGTCGTCATATCGCGGGCCCCACCGGCTGCGGTATCTGCGGCATCGACTCGATCGCCGAGGCCATCAGGCCTGCGGCTGTGGTGGCAAAGGGCCGGACGTTCGCACCGCGCGAGATCATGGCCGCGATGGCCAGCATCGCGCCGCTGCAGGCGATCAACATCGTGACCCGCGCCGTGCACGCCGCCGCGTTCTGGACGCCTGCGCGCGGCATCGCGGCGCTGCGCGAGGATGTCGGCCGCCACAATGCCCTGGACAAGCTCGCCGGTGCGCTGGCGCAGGACAAGGTTCTGGCCAGCGAGGGCATGGTGCTGCTGACCAGCCGGGTCTCGGTCGAGATGGTTCAGAAGACCGCTGCAATCGGCGCGCCATTGATGGTTGCGGTCTCGGCGCCGACCGCGCTGGCAGTGCGGATGGCGGACGCCGCAGGCATCACGCTGGCCGCGATTGCGCGGGCGGATGGCTTTGAAATTTTCACGCACGCGGAGCGGATCACCGCCGGCACAACGGCGTTTTCAAGCGAAGTGGACACCGGTTCGCGTGAAGACAACGCATCCAAACAAGAAGCTACCGGAGCAGCTCATGTCGTCGCCTGACCGATTGATCTACATGGCCAACCAGATCGGCTGGTTCTTCCGCAGCCAGGGTCATGACCAGGCGGTGGCGGGTGTAGCCGACCACATCAAGAAATTTTGGGATCCGCGGATGCTCAAGCAGATCTTCGCACACCTGGAGGCAGGCGGCGCCGGACTTGATCCCAACGTGCACGAAGCGCTGGAGACGCTGAAAGCGCGGGCAGCCGCGAAGGCGTAGGACGCGCTGCTTCGTCATTCCGGGGCGCCCCTTTTGGCGCGAGCCCGGAATGACAATCACCCGACAATTTCCAAAAACACCCGCCGCACCTCGGCCTGGGTTTCCCGCAGCCGCGCTTCCAGCGTCGAGAAATCCGGGGTGTCGCCAGCGCGCGCCATCACGCGCAACAGGTTTTCGCCTGAGGTATCCGGATTGAATTTTCCGGTAACGCACAGCCGGATGATCTGTGTGAGATCGTGATAGAGCCGCGTCGCCGAACGCAAAATCTCGGCTTCCGATTGTGCAAGCAAGCCGAGGCGCGCGGCGTTGTCGAGCACCTGCAGCGTCGAGACGCTGAGGATTTCGGGCCTTTCTGCGGCGTGAACGAGCTGCAGATACTGCGCGATGAAGTCGATATCGACCAAGCCGCCGGCGGCGAGTTTTAAATCCCAGACGTCGTCCTCGCCCTTCTCCAGCGCAATCGCCCGGCGCATGTCGGCGACATCGCCGGCGGTGCTGGCGGGATCGCGCGGCCGCGTCAGCACGCTGCGAATGACGTCCTCGATCCTTTTGCGAAAGGCCGGCGACGACGAGATCACGCGCGCCCGCGTCAGGGCCATGTGCTCCCAGGTCCAGGCTTCGCGCTCCTGGTAGTCGGCAAAGGAATCGATCCGTGAGGCCACGGGCCCGGCACGGCCCGACGGGCGCAGCCGCATATCGACGTCATACAGCACGCCGTAATTGGTTCGCGTCGTAAACGCCGAGATCAGCCGCTGGGTGAAGCGGGCGAAATACTGCGCGCCGTGCAGCGAACGTTCGCCGTCGGAATCCGGAGCATCCTCGTCAAAATCATAGAGCAGGATCAAATCGAGATCGGAGGACGCCGTCATCTCGCGGCTGCCGAGCCGGCCCATTGCGAGGATCGCGGTCTCCTGCCCCTTGATCCTGCCGTGCTGGGACGCGAAGCGGTCGGTAACCAGGCCATGCACGGTGTGGACGATGCCCTCGGCGACGTCGGCAAAGGCGACGCTGGCCTGCTGGGCCGACACCGTGCCGGAGAGAATGCGCGTGCCGATCAGGAACAAGCTCTCCTGCCCGAACAGCCGCAGGCGATCGAGGAAGTCTTCGTAGGAATCCGCGTCCTTCAGCGTCGTCGCCAGCCGCGCCGACAATTCCTTCTGGTCCGGCATCGCGCCGAAGAAGCGCGGATCGATCAGCCCGTCCATGATCTGTGGCTGGCGCGCCAGCATGTCGCCGAGCCGCGGCGCCGCGCCGAGAATCAGCGCCACCAGCGCCACCAGGTCGCGGTTCTGGCTCAGCAGCGAGATCAGCCGCCCGCCCCGCTGCAGCGCCCCGAGGAAGCGATCGAACGCAGTCACCGCGTCATCAGGATCTTCGGCATGCGCGAGCCCGTCGATCAGGCTGGGAACGAACTCGACGAACGCGCTCTTGGTGGCCTCGTTACGAAGCACGCGATAGTCGCCTTGCAGCCATTGCTGCACGGTTTTCGCCACCGCGATCGGCTTCTTGAAACCGAGCGTGGCGAGATGCGCCAGCAACCGCGGATCGTCAGGGCCGCCGCCGTAGCTGACGCCGGGCAGTTTCGCCGTGCCGGTCGGATCGCCCTCGAACAGTTTGCTGTAATGTCCCTGCACGATGTTGAGGTGACCGAGCAAATCCTTCGCGAAGGAAGCGCGGCTGTCATAGCCGAAGAAATTGGCAAACCGCTCCACGGCCTCTGGCTCGTCGGGCAATGCGTGGGTCTGCTCGTCGGCGACCATCTGCAGCCGGTGCTCGACCCGGCGCAGGAATTCGTAGGCGACTGTCAGTTCCTCGCAGGCCTGGAAGGTGATCCAGTTGCTGGTCGCCAGCACGTTCAACGCTTGCAGCGTCGGTCGCACCCGCAATTGCGGATGCCGGCCGCCGGCAATCAGTTGCTGGGTCTGCGCGAAAAACTCGATCTCGCGGATACCGCCGCGGCCGACCTTGACGTTGTGGCCTTCGACCGCGATCTCGCTCTGGCCGCGATAGGTCTGCATCTGCCGCTTCATGTCGTGGACGTCGGCAAGTGCTGCGAAATCCAGATGCTTGCGCCAGACGAACGGGGCGAGTTCAGCGACGACAGCCTCGCCGGCTCTGGGGTCGCCCGCGCAGGGCCGCGCCTTGATCATCGCCGCGCGTTCCCAAGTCCGCCCTTCCCGCTCGTAATAATGCAGCGCAGCCTCAGTCGACATCGCGACCTGGGTCGAGGCCGGATCGGGCCGCAGGCGCAGATCGACGCGGAACACATAGCCGTCACCGGAGCGTTGCTGCAGCAGCCGTGCCAGCGCCTGGGTCACGCGCACGAAGAACGGCGCCGGTTCGATGTCCGGTAACAGCGACGTGGCTGCGGGATCGAAAAACACGATCAGGTCGATGTCGCTGGAATAGTTCAGTTCGCCCGCGCCCATCTTGCCCATCGCGAGCACGATCAGGCCGGAGCCTTCCTCGGGCCGGTCGTGATTGAGCGCGGTCATCCGGCCGCGCGTGACCTCCTGGCGCAGCAGGAAACGTAAAGCGCACTGTACCGAGGTCACCGCGAGATCGGTCAGCGCGGCTGTTACCTGCATCACCGGCCAGACCCCGCCGATGTCGCACAGCGCGATCATCAAGGCCGCTTCCGCCTTCATCCGTCGCAGCAGATGCATGACGTCGGTCTCGCCGGCAGCCGTGAACACCTCGCGCGAGGTCTTCTCGATCAGCGATGTCAGGTGCGACTCCGGGTCGCATGCCAGCACGCGGATCAGGCGCGCGGCGTCGGCACGGATCAGGTCGAACAGATAGGGCGAGAACTCCGCGATCCCGAGCAGGATGCTCCTGGCGTGCGGACGATCCAGCAGAACATCGAGCGCAGCCGACTGCGCCGGCTCGAGTTCGGCGAGCCAGCCTCTCAAGGCTTGTTCGGCGTTGCTGGCGGCAGTGACATGCGGCCCGCACACGAACCGCGCGGCCAACCGATGTCCTTCCGCGTTGCCCGGCGCGGATGAGTTCATGCCACCTTCTGTGGCACATCCTGCGTTTGAGCCGCAAGCCTGTCGCAAGGCCTGATTAGATCAGGCCCTGGCCTTTTGTTTTGACGCGTTTTCTTCACGCGAACCGGCGTCCACTTCGCTCGAAAACGCTATCTTGGCTGACAACGCCGGGATCACGAGCGTCGCAATCAGGCCGGGATGCGAATCACCAAGCCGGAGTTCACCGCCATGCAGCGTCGCGACCGCCGACGCCAGACTGAGCCCAAGCCCGGAGCCCGGCAACGTCCGGCTGGCTTCCAGCCGCACGAATCGTTCCACGGCGTGCTTGCGATCGCCTTCGGGAATGCCCGGTCCATGGTCGCTGACGCTGAGCAGCACGGAATCGCCCTCGCGCCGCGCCTCGATCAGGATTTCCCGGGTGCGTGCCGCAGCGACAGCATCCAGTGGCTGTACCACTTGCGATGGCTTGCCGTATTTGATCGCGTTCTCGACCAGATTGGCCAGCGCCTGACTGATCAATTCGCGGTTGCCGTGCAGCCGCACCGGCGCGGTCTTGACGCGCAAACTCATGCCGTCGTCTTCAGCCAGCGGCTCGTAGAGTTCATGAATGCCGTTGGCGACATCGGCTGCGTCGAAATCATCCATGTTGCCGCGCGCCTGTCCGGACTCGGCGCGCGCGATCATCAACAGCGCATTGAAGGTGCGGATCAGGCCGTCGGATTCCTCGATGGTGCGTTCCAGCGCCGCGCGGTAGTCGGTCTCGCTGCCGGATTTCGCCAACGCCTCCTCGGCACGGTTACGCAACCGCGTCAGCGGCGTCTTCAAGTCGTGGGCGATGTTGTCGGAGACTTCCTTCAGGCCTACCATCAGGGCCTCGATCCGCTCCAGCATGGCGTTGAGGTTTTCCGCCAAACGATCGAGTTCGTCGCCGCTGCGGCCGACCGGCAAACGGCCACTGAGGTCGCCGGCCATGATGCGCTGGGTGGTGCCGGTCATGGCGTCGATCCGCCGCAGCACCCGCCGCGCCACGAAGATGCCGCCGCCGATGCCGAGCACGATGACGACCAGAAGCGACCATTGCGCGGCATGGGCGACGATCCCGAACAGCCGCCGGCGCTCTTCCAGGTCGCGCCCGATCAGCAGACGAAAACCGTTGCTCAACTGGGTGACATAGACCAGCGCGCGGTGGTCGCCAGTGTCCTGGTCGTCGAGCCTGCGATAGGCGGTCTCCGACCAGCCCGATGAGCCCAGCACGCCCGGGGCCAATGAGGCGACATTGCCGCCGAGCGCGGTCCCGTTCGGCGCGGTGAGGAGATAGAGATTGGCGCCGGGCCGCCGCGAGCGGTAACTGATCGTACGGTCGAGGCCGCTCAAGCCACGGCGGGTATAGATGACGTCGATCTCGCTGATTTCGGCATTTACCGTTGTGGTGATCTGCTCGGTGATCAGCCGGCGGGTATTCCAGGCGAAATAACCGAGCAATGAGGCGGCAAACAGCGCAAACAGAAACAGATAGACCAGCGTCAGCCGGAACGCCGTGGTGCGGATCAGTTTACCGAATGCCGTCACGGATCATGTATCCCGCGCCGCGGATCGTGTGCAGCAAGGGTCGTTCAAAGCCCTTGTCGATCTTGGAGCGCAACCGTGAAATATGGACGTCGATGACGTTGGTCTGCGGATCGAAATGATAGTCCCAGACGTTTTCCAGCAGCATGGTGCGCGTCACCACCTGCCCCGCATGCTTCATCAGATATTCGAGCAGACGAAACTCGCGCGGCTGCAGCGTCAGTTCGTCCTTGCCGCGGGCCACACGATGGGAGAGCCGGTCGAGTTCGAGATCGCCAACCTTGTAGGTGGTCTCTTCCGCCGGACCGCCGTGGCGGCGCGACAGCACTTCGACTCGCGCCAGCAGCTCGGCGAATGAATAGGGTTTTGGCAGATAGTCGTCGCCGCCGGCGCGCAGGCCCTTGATGCGATCGTCGACCTGGCCGAGCGCGGAGAGAATCAACACCGGCGTGCGGTTGCCCTTGTCGCGCAGGCTGCCGATGACCGACAGGCCGTCGCGCTTCGGCAGCATGCGGTCGACCACCAGCACGTCGTAGTCGCCGCCGTCGGCCATCGACAGGCCCTCCTCGCCATCGCTGGCGAGATCGGCGACATGACCGACTTCGCGGAACGCCTTGACCAGATAGTCGGCGGACTCGCGGTCGTCTTCGATGATCAAGAGGCGCATTTCGGAAGCGGTTGCAATCACGGGAATGGACTTTCTCTCACCATGGCGCGGCCGCCCTGCACATGCAAGGCGACCGGCCGGTCTCGCGATTAAGTGAAAAAAATGCGGGAAAAAGGCGGGCGAAAAAGCGGGCGGCGGAGCTGGGGGACTCCGCCGCCCTTAGAACCTTCCGACGGAGGGGGGCGTATTCCATCGAAAGGTACCCAGTGGGAGCGAGCTTTTGACCCGCTCCCCGGAAGGAGCCGTCGGCGGGGGCGACAATGCCGGCGAAACCTCCCATCTCGTATTTAACCCTTGGCCAGCGGCACTGCCACGAACCGCGACGAACCGCCGCTCTTCACGCGCATGAGAACGCTGTTCTTGTTGTCGGAGCGCGCGGCGTTGATGGCCTCGCGGACGTCACCGGCATTGGTGACGCTCTTGCCGGCGACTTCGAGAATGACGTCGCCTTCCTTGAAGCCGCGCTCGGCGGCCGCACTCTTCGGGTCGACCTCGGTCACCACGACGCCTTCCTTGCCGGCGCCGGCGACACTGTTGGCGGGGGCGACCGTCATGCCAAGCTTCGGCACGTCGGCACCCTTGGTCACGCTGCCACCGTCGTCCTTGCCGGTGTCCGCCTTGGCCTCGATCGTGTTCGGCAACTGGCCGAGCGTGAGGTTGATGACCTTGTCCTGGCCCTTGTGCACCACGTTGAGCTTGACCGCATTGCCGGGCGCCAGACCACCGATGGTGCGGGCGAGTTCACGAGCATCCTTCACCGACTCACCGTTGACGGCGATGATGACGTCGCCGGATTCGATGCCGGCCTTGGCCGCCGGACCGTTGGCCTGCGGTTCCGCCACCAGCGCGCCTTCCGCCTTCTTCAGGCCGAGGCTGTCGGCGATATCAGCGGTCACCGGCTGGATCTGGACGCCGATCCAGCCGCGGCTGACCGTGCCCTTGTCCTTGAGCTGGGCGATCACGCTCTTCACCGTCGAGGCCGGGATCGAGAACGCGATGCCGACGCTGCCGCCGGACGGCGAATAGATCGCGGTGTTGACGCCCATCACCTCGCCCGACACGTCGAACGCCGGGCCACCCGAGTTGCCCTTGTTCACGGGCGCGTCGATCTGGATGAAGTCGTCATACGGACCGTTGCCGATGTCGCGGCCGGAGGCCGAGACGATGCCGGCCGTCACCGTGCCGCCGAGGCCGAACGGGTTGCCGACCGCCAGCACCCAGTCGCCGATCCGCGGCTTGCTGTCGGAAAGCTTTGCGAACGGGAAATCGCTGCGACCTTCGACCTTGATCAGGGCGACGTCGGTGCGGGGATCGGTGCCGATCACCTTGGCACGTATAGGTCTTGCCTTCGTCGGTCGTGACTTCGACCTTGTCGGCGCCGTCGACCACGTGGTTGTTGGTCACGGCATAGCCGTCAGCCGAGATGAAGAAGCCGGAACCCTGACCGGTCACGGCGCCGCGGCCGCCGCCGCGCGGTCCACCGCGCATGCCCGGGCGGCAACCCGTCCGGACCGCCGAAGCGGCGGAAGAAGCGCTCCATCGGCGAGCCCGGCTGGAACGGCGAATCCTCGTCCTTGTTGGCGCCGTCGTCCTTGCTCGCGACCTTCTCGTTGATGTTGACCTTGACCGAAATCACCGACGGCTTCACGCGCTCGACGATGTCGGCAAAGCCGACCGGCTGCGCGACCTTGCGGACTTCGTTGTTGACCTGCGCATGGGCGGCCGTGCTGAACACATCCACCGGGCCCTGCGACGGCGAGAAGCCATAAACGGCGACACCGAGGCCGGCGACGACGGACGCCATCAGCGCGAATTTGCGCGCCGAGAACAGCGTGCGCCGGGGCGTCTGATAGGACGGAAGCGAGGAAAGATCGACGGGACGTTCGGTCATTGTTGGAAATCTCCAGATCCAGAAATCGACGGTGCGGGGGCTGGGCACCTGACAGGACTGAAGATGGGGTTTGCCGCCTTACCGCGCGCTGGCGAACGAATTAAACTTTTGTAATGCAGGGGGTTACGGATGCGGCAGTTTAGCGCAGGCAATCAATGGCTTAGCGGCGGCTGAAAAACGGCTTTCTGAAGGCAGAAGGCGCGCCTCCCTCGGCGGCCAACCGCCGTAGCTTTGCTACGTTCGCATGGGGTTGTCTTTCGCGATTTTGTATGCGGCCCCGTCCCGGGCCGCAGCCGGATGAGCGCGCGCCGCGCCGCTTTCGAGTCCGCAGTCGAGCGGAGCAACCCGCTCAGGCCTTCTTGATATTCAGCCGGCCCATGAAATCGCGCTTGCCCAGGGGAACGCCGTTGGTGCGCAGGATGTCGTAGGCGGTGGTGGCGTGAAAATAGAAATTGGGCAGCGAGAACGACATCAGAAAGCCCTCGGCGATGAAGGGCAACTGGCGCTCGCCGAGATGGAACACGACGTCCTTGCCGCCGAGCGCATTGACGGTCTCCGGCGTCAGCGCCGACAGGTTCTTTTGGGTGTCGGCGACCAGCCCCTGCAGTCCTGCATAATCGTAGGGCGTCTTGAACGCCGGCGGCTTGAACACGCCCTGCTGCACGCCCTCGATGGCGCCGCGGGAGTGTTGCGCGACGGAGATGATCTGAAACCGGAACGGCAGCATGTCGGGCGCCAGCCGCGTCTCGACGATCGATTCCGGATCGATGTTATTTTCCTGAAAATGAGCGAGGCCGCGCTCGAGAACGCCGCTGAGGCCGCCGAGGATCTGCAGGTAGTTCGCCACGGTGGCGTCGTAGAGTGACAAGGCCAGTGAATTTCCCCCTGGGGTGCAGTTTGTTTTCGATGGTCGTCTTAGCGAAAACCGGCTCGCTTGTAGTCAGGCCTGCTTTTCCCGTCGCGGATTCAGCCGCGATCAGACGCTCGATCCGGGCCTCTTCCTCCGCCGTCAAATGCAGCAACGGTGGATCGCCAGCGAATTTGCGGCGCCGGTTGTAAAGCCAGAGCGCCAGCCCGCCACCGACCAGCGCCAGCGGCGGCAGCAGCCACAGCACCAGCGTGTGCTGATTGACGCGCGGCTTCAGCAGCACGAACTCGCCGTAACGCGCGACCAGAAATTCGATCACCTGGGCGTCGCTGTCGCCGGTCGCGATCCGCTCGCGCACCAGCAGCCGCAGGTCGCGCGCCAGCGGCGCTTCGGAATCGTCGATCGACTGGTTCTGACACACCATGCAGCGCAATTCGCGCGACAGATCCCTCGCCCGCGCTTCCTTGGCCGGATCGGCCATGATCTCGTCGGGCTGCACGGCGAAAGCGGGCGGGCTTCCCATCATCACGACGGCGGCGATCACCCATGCAAGGAGCTGCTTCATGGCTTCACTCCGCCGGCTGCAGCGCGCGCGAGGCCTTTGCGGGCTTCGGGGCGCCGACGCGGAGCCGTCGGTCCGACAGCGACAGCATGCCGCCGAATGCCATGAGCACCGGGCCCCACCAGATCAGGAGCACCATCGGCTTGTGATAGATGCGCACCGCGATTGCGCCGTCGGCGGTGGTATCGCCGAGCGAGATATACAACTGGCTGGCGCCGCGCGTCAGCAGCGCCGCTTCCGTGGTCGAGGATCCCCGCGTGGTGAAATTGCGCTTCGACGGTGTCATCACGCAAGCTTCTGGCCGTCGAGATTGACGGTGAACTGCGCGATCATCTCGCGGAAATTCGGTCCCGCCCGCTGGTGAGACCATCGAGCTTCAATTCATAGCCGGCGACTTTGGCGACGTCGTCCGGCTTCATGGTCGCGATATATTCGCTGTTCCAGGTGGTTTCGCAGACGATCCCGATCAGGGCGATGCCGACGCCGGCATGCGCAAACGCGGTGCCCCAGGTCGCCCGCGGCAGGCCGCGCGCGCGACGCATCGCCGTTCCCAGAGCGACGCGGAACAATCCCGTGCGCTCGGCGAGATCGCAGAGCGCGCCGGCAATGACCCACACCGCCAGCCCGATCGCCAGCGGCGCAAAGGTGCTGCCGCCATGGGTCCATGCCAACATCACCGCGATCGCGATCAGCGCGGCAATGCCGGCGGCGGTCAGGCGCTGTGCCGCGCCGAGCAAATCGCCGCGCTTCCAGGCCAGCAGCGGTCCGAACGGCACCGCGATCATCAGCGGCATGAACAGCGGCGCGAAGGTCAGGTTGAAGAAGGGCGCGCCGACCGAAATCTTGTCGCCGGTCAAAACCTCCAGCCCCAACGGGTACAGCGTGCCGATGAAGACGGTGGCGCAGGCCGTGGTCAGGAACAGGTTGTTGAGCACCAGCGCGCCCTCGCGCGAGATCGGCGCGAACAGCCCGCCCTGCTTCAGCGCCGAGGCACGCCAGGCGTAGAGGGATAGACTGCCGCCGATGAAGATACAGAGGATCAAGAGGATGAACACGCCGCGCGTCGGATCGGTCGCAAACGCATGCACTGACGTGAGCACGCCCGAGCGCACCAGAAAGGTGCCTAGCAGCGACAGCGAGAACGTCAGGATCGACAGCAGGATGGTCCAGACTTTGAGCGCGTTGCGCTTTTCCATCACCACAGCGGAATGCAGCAGCGCGGTGCCGGCTAGCCACGGCATCAGCGAGGCGTTCTCTACCGGGTCCCAGAACCACCAGCCGCCCCAGCCGAGTTCGTAGTAGGCCCAGTACGAGCCCATCGCGATTCCGAGCGTGAGAAATATCCACGCCACCAGGGTCCACGGCCGCACCCAGCGCGCCCAGGCCGCGTCGATCCGGCCCTCGAGCAGCGCTGCAATCGCGAACGAAAACGAAATCGAGAACCCGACATAGCCGAGATAGAGCATCGGCGGATGCACGGCGAGGCCAATGTCCTGCAGCACCGGATTGAGGTCGCGGCCCTCGATCGGCGGAGAGGCAATGCGCAGGAATGGATTCGAGGTCACCAGAATGAACAGATAGAACGCGCTGGCGACCCAGGCCTGCACCGCCAGCACATAGGCGCGCAGCGACAGCGGCAGGTTGTTGCCGAAGGCGGCGACGAGGCCGCCGAACAGTGCCAGGATCGACACCCACAGCAGCATCGAGCCTTCGTGATTGCCCCACACGCCGGTGATCTTGTAGATCAGCGGCTTCATCGAATGCGAATTCTCGAACACGTTAGCGACGGAGAAATCCGAGCTGACGTGCAGCCACACCAGCGCCGCGAACGAGGCCGCCGCGAACAGCAATTGCGCCAGCGCCGTCGAACGCGCGACGTTCATCAGTGCGGTATCACCCCAGCGGGCGCCGGCGATCGGCACCGTCGACTGGATCAGCGCCAGCGCGAGCGCCAGCACCAGTGCGTAATGTCCGGCTTCGGCGATCACCGCATCGCTCCCTGCGCAGGCTGAGGCGCCGCGGACGCACTCGGCTTCGCGCCGTAGTCGTCCTTCCAGTGCCCCTGCTTCTTCAGGGCGTCGGCGACGTCCTTGGGCATGTAGGTCTCGTCATGTTTGGCCAATACCGTATCGGCCTTGAAGACGCCGGACGCATCGAGCGCGCCCTCGGCGACGACGCCCTGCCCTTCCCGAAACAGGTCCGGCAAAATGCCCTTGTAGGCGACCGGCAGCGTAGCGCTGCCGTCGGCGACGGCAAACGAGATCGCGAGATTGTCGCCGCGCACCAGCGAACCCGGCTGCACCAGTCCGCCGAGGCGAAAGCGTTTCCCCGCCGGAATATGCTTTTCGGCCGCCATCGACGGCGTCGAGAAGAACACGATGGAATCGCGCATGGCGTTCAGCACCAGCGCCGCCGCCACCGCGAGCACCGCGAGCGAACCGCCGATCATGGTCAAACGCCGCTGCTTGCGCGTCATCGAATTCCTCTATTTTCGGGCACGATATCAGCCATCAAGCCCCATATTCTTCAGGCCTTCATTGAGCTGCCGCAAGCGTTCGGCATCGTTGGCGACGGCCTGGCGGGCGTCGATGACCGCGCTCACCGCCTTGTCGCGCTCGCCCATCACCATATAGGCCCGGACCAGCCGCAGCCATCCCTCGACGTCGTTGCCGTCCTGCTTCAGCCGCGTCGCAAGGCGATCGACCATGCCGCGGATCATCGCGCCGCGGTCGGTCTCGGTCATGTCCTTGGCCGCGGCCATGGTGTCGTTCGATAGCGCCGGCATATTGGGCCCGCCGACCCGCACCAGCGCCGCCTGCACCAACGGCCGCCACGGCGCCTCCGCCGGGGCCTTTTCGAGCATCGTTCGCCAGATCGTGGCGGCATCGGCCTGACGGCCGTCCTGCTCGGCGGCCAATCCCAGGAAATAGTTGGCCTTGGGATCATCGGCTTTTTGCGCGACCGCGCGCTCGAATTCGGCCTTGGCCTCGGTCGTCACGACGCCGCCGGCCGAGCCCATCAGGGCTTCGCCGAGATCGGACCGCCGCTCGGCGCTGTCGCCGTTGTAGGTGATCGAATTGCGATAGGCCCGGATCGCCTCGTCGTAGCGGCCGAGCCTTGCCAGCACCGGCGCCAGCACGTTCCAGCCGCGGCCGTCGGTCGGATTCTTCTCCAGATGCGCTTCGACCTGGGCCACCAGATTGTCGAGCGGCTGGTTGGCGTCGGCTGTGCGACTACGCGAAGCCAGCGGAAAATCGCCGAGCTGCGGCGATCCCAGCGAGAGGTAAAAGGTCACGGCCGCGATCGGCAGCGCCACCAGCGCCAGGATGGCCGAGGCGCGGCGTAACCGCAGGTTCGACTGCGCCGGAGCCGCGCGCTCGACGTCCGCGGCGGCCAGCAGGCGGCGGCCGATCTCAACCCGCGCGGCCTCGGCCTCGGGCGTGCCGATCAGGCCGGAAGCGACGTCGCGATCGATCTCGGCGAGCTGGTCGGCATAGACCGCAGCCTCCGTGCCGCCGGCCGCAGGCTGAGCGCCGCGGCTCAACGGCCAAAGCACGGCAAAAATCGCCGCGACCGTCATCAGCGCGAACACAAACCACAGTGTCATCAAGCGGTTCCCGGGCGGAACGGCACCTTCCAGTGAGGCGCCGATGCGCCGCTTTACACCACTGGCGGCAAGCCCCGCAATTGACAATTACAGGAGCAAAACGGCGGGAAATTGCCGAGATAGCAGCGGGCTGGTTTCGGCTCCGCATTCCCCTGAACCAAGCGGTCGGGGACGGTGCGGAGCTAGTTCGGGGACCGCGATGTCGAACTCAAGAGGCTGAGGCACGCCAGACCCGCGAGCAGCACACAATCATCCAAAATCGTATGTCGCCGGCGCGAGGCGCGCGATTTGCTCAGTAAATCCGAACATGGTTTGCGATGAAATTGATCGCAAAGGCATTATCGTTGCGCAAGGTCAGAAGCAGGATCACGCGCGGGTTGCCCTTTTGACTCCCATCCCAAACAACGGCGCGCTTCAATTCAACGAGAGGAAGTTGCGTTGGATGACGCGGATCGGGATCGGGTGCGATCGATACGTTGAAATATTCGGGTCCGTCCGAGCCCCACCAGAAGGTATACTCCTGGCTCGTGGACGGACCGATCTTGTAGACTCCTGATTTATATTCGACGTTAGCCATGGCGTAGAACCCTTTCATTGTCTCGCAGTTGACGAAGGTTCGCCCACCTCTGCCGGCCACGCTCTCGCGCCGGTACGTCTTGCTACCACTCCGCAATTGGACGGTGAGTGGGCAAGGTCACACAAGCAGGCGCGAGCCCGCTTCGGGTCGTGGCTGCGTGAAAACGCAGAAGCGCTCAATGACGATGGAAATTGCGCGGCCGACGGGTCTCTCAGCCGGCTTTAAGCGTACGGGCCTAGCTCGCCCGGTTCGGCTTGCGCTGCTCGACGACCACGGCGTTTTCCGCCGCCCGGCTCATCAGCGAGGCGTAGTCGTGGCCGAACAGCACTTCGCAGAAGCGGATCGCCGCCTTGACCTGCATCTGCCGGTAGGTGCGCGACTTGGTGTCGCCGCCGCGCAGCGACTGCACCAGGCTTTCGGTGGATCGTTCGACGTAGTGCTGCAGGTCGGAATAGGTCCGCAGCGTCACCTCGTTGATCGCGAGTTCTGAGGCATAGGTGCGGCACACCGCGACGAAATCGATCAAGGCGGCGGTTTCCTCGACCTCGGTTGCGTCGATCTTGGGGGCGGAGCCAATGTCCTTGTCGGCGCGCTGGCGCAGGATACGGCGGACCCGGCCTGGCACGCTGTCGATTTCCGATTGCAGCGAGTTGGAGATATCGGCGCGGATCGAGGCGAGCTGGCGGCCCCACGCCGAATCCTGGCGCAGATCGAGTTCGGTTCGCAGGCCGCGCACGCTGTCATGAAGCGATTTCAACTGCTCGCCGACATTGTCGAGCTGGCCACGCCTTATGTCGGTCCGCAGGCAGGCCGCGAGGAAGGAAAGATCGTGCAGCGCGATCGATACGGCGATGGCGAACGGCGTGGCGGCGACGCGAATTTCATCGTCGGAAGCCGCCATCTTGATCGCAAGGCGGATGATCTGCCACGGCGCCACCAGCCGCTGCATGATCGCCGACAGCGCAAACGGCAGCATTTGCGGCGTCTGCAACGAGGGAACGTTGAGCGCCGTGGTTATCGACGCGATCTGGGCATCGCCGAAAGCCCTGAGCTGGCTGGGAAGCCGGGCCGCCCAGCGCATCGAGCGCCTCGCGGGCCTGCAACACGGCCCCGATCGACAACAGGTCCTCGACCACATTGGGCGCGCCGATGCGGGACATCGCGCGCTGGGCGTCCTGACCCGGCACCGGGTTTGAGACCTTCACGATCGCTTCGGCGGTGGCGGCCTGGAACTTGCGAGCGGCGGCATCGAGCCCGCTGGTCGAGCCGCTATGCCTGACGTCGGCAACCTCCGTCTCGAACGCGCGCGCAGCCTCGGGCGCGCCGTCGCGGCCGAGCCATTGCCAGATCGCCTGCAATGACGTGCGGCGGATCTGGCCTGGCCGGATCGGAAAATTGCTTTCGACAAGGAACGGCTCGAGCGGCTGAAACAACAACCGCGCCGGATCGTCGCTGCGCGGCCGCGCTTCGTCGTCCTCCTCGGCCCCGCGCACGATCTTGCGCAGTTGCTCCAGCACGAGATTGGCGACCGTGACGTCCTCGCCGCGCTCGATGGCGCGCTCGAACTCCCGCATCAGCAGCGCCTGCGCCTGAGGCGGGAGCTGGGCGAGATAGTCCCTCAGCCGCTCGGTCGATGTCTGGCTCATGTCCCGGTGTGGAGTTGCGTGTGTCGTACGGACGGCAAAGCGCGTCCGGTCCCGATCTTAAAAGTGCGCGCGTTAAGAAGCCGTTTAGGAATGATGAAATCGGTGACAGCATGGCTGGTTCCCGCTTCATCAACCGTATTAGCCCGGTTGTAGCCCCGGCCTTTCCTGGACGCCGGAAGCTTCAAATGCCCGGCAGCACCAGTTCCGCGCGCAAGCCGCCGGTCGGCGCATCTCCCAGGGAAAGACTGCCGCCGTAAAGGCCGGCGAGATCGACCACGATCGACAGCCCGAGCCCGGAACCCGGCTTGGATTCGTCCAGCCGCTGGCCCCGCCGGGAGACCTGCGCGCGTTCGGCGGCCGACAGGCCCCGGCCGTCGTCGTCGACGATGATTCGCAGCCGCGGCCCGACGCCGGGCGCCGCTGGCGGCTCGACCAGGACCTCGATGAAGACCTGCGACGCCGCCCATTTGCAGGCGTTGTCGACCAGGTTGCCGGCCATCTCCTCGAGGTCCTGGCGTTCGCCGCGAAACCGGGCACGCGGATCGGCCTTGACCTCGATGGCGATGCCGCGGTCGCGGTGGATCTTCTCCATGGTCCGGCGCAACGCCTCGATCGCGGGGGCGACCTCGGTGACGGTGCCGATGATGGTGACGCGCGCGGCGATACGCGCCCGCTCCAGGTGATGCGCTACTTGATCCCGCATCACATCGGCCTGTTCCAACACCTTGTTCGCAAAGGGATCTACCGGGTGCGCGGCGGCCTCGTTGACGATCACCGACAGCGGCGTCTTGATGGCATGGGCGAGATTGCCGACATGGGTTCGCGCGCGCTCGACGATCTCGCGATTGGCGTCGATCAGCGCATTGGTCTCGCGCGCCAGCGGCGCGATTTCGACGGGAAACTCGCCCTCCAGCCGTTCGGCGCGGCCGGAGCGGATGTCGGCGATCGATTCCGAGATGCGCTTGAGCGGCGCGAGGCCGAAGCGGACCTGAAAGATCGTGGTCAGCAGCAGCACGATGCCCAGCGCCGCGAAGGTGCCGCCGAGGTAGTAGTCGAAGCTGCGGGTCTCGTCGAAAATCTCGGTGGCGTCGCCGGCGACGCTGACCAGGAATTTGCCGTCAGCGCCGAGATCGACCGGCCGCTCGACCATTCGCAGACTCTGGCCCTCGGGACCGTCGACATAGCCGAGCCGGACGCCGGCGGCGGTCAGTTCCGCATCGTGCTCTTCGAGCTTCGGCAGCTTCTTGTCCCACAGCGAACGCGACGCCCGCGTCTCGCTTTTCTCGGTGTCGGTACGGACGATCTGCCAGTACCAGCCGGACAGCGGCAGTTCGAACAAGGGCTCGCCGAGCGACTGGAACTGACGGTCGGGCGGCTCGTCCGGGGTGGCAACCTCGGCGATCAGGGTCCGGAGATAGAGGTTGAGACGACGATCGAAGGAGCGCTCGGTCGCGTTGCGATAGACCGACGACAGCACGATGCCGGTAATGATCAGGATCACGACCACCCACGCGGTCGCCGACAGGAACAGGCGTGTGGCGAGCGAGCTGCCGCGCATTAGAACATGATCCCGATCCGGAGGGCCGCGTTAGCGCAAGGTGGATACCGGTTTTCGGATAAGATCATGCTCGCATAAAAGAGCAAATCAGGTGCCGGCCGCCGGCGGCGTCAGGAGATAGCCGAGCCCGCGCACGGTCTGGATGATATCGACGTCGAGCTTCTTGCGGATGCGCCCGACAAACACCTCAATGGTGTTGGAGTCGCGATCGAAATCCTGGTCGTAGAGATGCTCGACCAGTTCGGTGCGCGACACCACGCGCCCGGTGTGGTGCATCAGATAGGCCAGCAGCCGGTATTCGTGCGAGGTCATCTTGATCGGGTTGCCGGAGACGCTGACGCGGTCGGTGCGCGTATCCAGCGACACCGGACCGCAGGTCAGTTCGGACTGGGCATGGCCGGTCGAGCGGCGCAGCAGCGCGCGGATTCGCGCCAGTATCTCTTCGAGGTGGAACGGTTTGGCGACATAGTCGTCGGCGCCGGCGTCAAAGCCCTGCACCTTGTCGCTCCAGCGGTCGCGCGCGGTCAGGATCAGGACCGGCATCGCGCGCCCATTGCGTCGCCACGCCTCCAGCACCGAGATGCCGTCCATCTTGGGCAGGCCGATGTCGAGTACGACGGCGTCATAGGGCTCGCTGTCGCCGAGGAAATGCCCCTCCTCGCCGTCGAAGGCGCGATCGACCACGTAGCCGGCATCGGTCAGCGCCGTCGTCAACTGACGGTTCAGATCCGGATCATCCTCAACAACAAGCAGGCGCAAGCTGGCCTCCAACAATGAGCTTCACGATATCAGGTCTCATGATGAGGCTCACCGGCGTGAACGGGCTATGAACAGGGCACACGGTGCAATGTTACTTTTTCTCCATCCGGTTCAAGGGGGTCCGGGGACATCCTGAATCGAGGATTCAACACCTAACATGCGGAATCGGATGCCCCAAGCACGTAACGACGGGGCCAACGGAGGCTATGGGCCGGCCGGCGGCCCCCTGACCTCGATCAAATCGACGGGACCGCCCGGCCGCTCGTCGTCAAAAATTCCAACCATCAGCCGCCCCGTTCGCCACGCCGCCGTGTCCAGATTGGTGCGGCCTTCATAGAGCAAGGGACCGTCGGGATCATTGTCGTGGCCGTGGACGACGTGACGACCATCGAACCCGTCGGTAAATCCCTTGGGGTAGCGCTTCCACAACAGCGTCGCTTCGCTCTGCTGGTCCAGGGGAAACTCGGGATCGACGCCGGCATGAACGTAGATGCGATGGGTATCGACATGCATCAGGGGCAACGCATCGAGCCATGCGATGTGGCTTTCCGGCACGGCGGACACTTCGCCGCCATAGGATTTGAGCGCCGTGTCGCCGCCTCTTTTCCATCCAAGACGCCATCTTGCCGGGGTCGCGCAGCCGCCTCCACCAACATCGCATCGTGGTTGCCCTTCAGGGCCACGAAATTCCACCCCGAAATGCCCGACAGCAATCGCTCGACGACCTCTTTGCTGTGCGGACCCTTGTCGACGTAGTCGCCGATCGGCGACGATGACGCCGCTTCGCCGCCCGAATGGGCTGAATATCCCGGTAAGCGCACGGCCAGCAGATCGTCACGGCCGTGAATGTCCGGAATGACGTAGGTAAAGCTCATGCGGCTGACGCGCTTCCGGCTGCGACTGACAATGCGAAGGTCGTATTCCAATCGATCGCCGTCAGCAACTCACGCCAGGCCGCTGCCGCCGTGGTGTGAGCCTGCGCTCGAAGAACCAAACCGGGCGGAAAAACACAAACCAGATCACACCGAGGATCAGGACCGCGAGCCCGGTGGAAGCCGTCAAAAGCGCCAGCACCGAGGGACCGGGTTCGGCCTGACGGGCCTCGGTCGCGGTTTCGACTATTTGACCATGTCGCTGCGTTGCCATGGGAACCTCTTCGAGTAAGTGCCTGTAATGCCAACAATTGCCACGACATCACCTGTCGGAAGCAACGCCTGATCGGAGATGATGTTCCGATATTCGGGACCTGCTTGTGCCGGCCGGAGGCCAAAAGGTCGCAGTTTCGAGGGCGATGCGTCGGGACCGGGTCGGCCATTCCGGATGACGGTTAACGCCGTTGGCAGATTCCCGTCCCCCTCATGTTTGAGACAAAGGCGTCCGATGGTATTCTTGCCGGTCTTTTGTAGCGTTTTCGGAGTATGCCATGGCCCCCCGCGCCAACTGGAAGGGTTTTCTGCGCCTTTCGCTCGTGACCTGCCCGGTCGCTCTGTATCCGGCGACCTCGGATACCGAAAAGGTCTCGTTCAACCAGATCAACCGCAAGACCGGCCATCGCATCAAATATGCCAAGGTCGATGCCGATACCGGCGAGGAAGTCGCCAACGAAGACATCATGAAGGGCTACAAGATCGACACCGACACCTACATCGAGGTGTCGAAGGACGAACTTGACGACATCGCGCTGGAATCGACCCGCACCATCGAGATCGACGAATTCGTTCCGCGAACCGATATCGACAGCCGCTATGTGATCCGCCCCTACTACCTCGTGCCGGACGGCAAGGTCGGCCATGACGCCTTCGCGGTGATCCGCGAAACCATCCGCACCATGAACAAGGTCGCGATCGGCCGCGTGGTGCTGACCAACCGCGAGCACATCATCGCGCTGGAGCCGCTCGACAACGGCCTGATGGGAACGTTGCTGCGCTACCCCTACGAGGTCCGCAACGAGAAGGAATATTTCGACGACATCCAGGACGTGAAGATCACCAAGGACATGCTGGATCTCGCCAAACATATCGTCGAGCAGAAATCCGGATCGTTCGAGCCGGAGCAGTTCGAGGACCGCTACGAGCAGGCCCTGATCGACCTGATCAACCAGAAGCGCAACGGCCTCGGCACTACGGCCAAGGCCGCGCCGAAGATCCGGTGGCAACGTCATCAACCTGATGGACGCGCTCAAGCGCAGCCTCGCCGGCGAAAAGCAGGCCTCACCGGCCGCCGCCAAGAGCCAGGAGAAAACTGCAAGCCAAGGGCAAGAAGCCGAAAAAGCGCGTCGAGGGCCAGCGCGAAATGCTGTTGCCGATCAGCGGCGGCGGCAAGCGCGCCGCCAAGGAAACGGCCAAGGAAGCTCCGAAGAAGGCCGAGAAGCCGGTGCGCAGCGCCGCGCGCGCGAAGAAGGCCGGATGATCGCCCGACGACGCCGGACTTATCGACCAGGCGGCCGTCGCCACCGCAGTCGCCGTCCCCGCCGCAATCAAATCCGCCGAAATCGCCGGCGTCGCCGCCGCTGCCCGCGCGACTGTTTCCTGAACATCAAGTCCATCAGCAGGACGACAGACCAATATCGCGGCGAACACACGCCACGGATTGTGCCTGACGTAGTCGGGAATTCGCGGACCCCAGGTCAGCAGCAGAGGGCCAAACAGCAGCTCTTGCATGACGCTGCTGCCAATCCGCGTTATTTGAGCGACGTGGCAGACGTCGGCGAACTTGGTGCTGACCGCGCTGCCGAGGCTGTTGACGACCGTCACGATCACGATGCTGAGGCCAGCCGCAATGATGCAATATTCGATCGCGGTCGCGACCGGATTCATCGTTGAAAAATTTCTTGATCAATTGACGCATCCCAAACTCCTGTCGACGCTTTCCACGGGATTCTCCCGCGCCATGCCGGGCGGAACTCTAGGGCGAGACGGTTGATGAGGCCTTGACGAACAGGATGAACGATTGATTAAGCCGGAAACGCCGGGCGCCCGGTATTCATACGGGCGGCAAAATTTACTTTGGAGTAGTGCCCTCGCCCTCCATGGTCGCCCGATCGGCATGCCCGGAGTGAGCGTACATGGCCACGCAGAAGCGTGAGGCAGGAAAGAACTATATCGGCCTCTCGAACGACGAGTTCGAGGCGCCGTACGCTGCCGTCTTGCCGGCCGCCGATCACCCGATCAGGAATTATGTTCTGGCCCTGATGGCCGAGCTGCTTCAGACGCCGCGGCGAAGCGCAGGTAATTTCTCGCCTCGCCCGGCCTTCTGCCGAAGGCGATTGCCGGCCGGGCATTCACAGGGTCCCGCCCTTCGGTCAGCCAAACGCATATCAGCACTTCCGACGGCACGCGCCGCCTGCGCTTTACCGGAGCCGAAAAATCCTGTTCCAACTGTCGGAAACGGGGCCGGACCAAACCGGCCGCATTCACAGGGGAGAGCATCGCCATGAAACTCGGCACCGCCATTGCGGAAATCATGAAGCGCGAGGGGATCGAGATCCTCTGCGGTTACCCGGTCAACCACCTGATCGAATACGCCGCCAATGCCGACATCCGCCCGGTGATGGTGCGCCAGGAGCGCATCGGCATCCACATGGCGGACGCGATCTCGCGCGTCACCTCGGGCCAGTCGATCGGCGCGTTCTGCATGCAGCACGGGCCCGGCGCCGAAAACGCCATGGGCGGCGTCGCGCAATGTTATGGCGAATCCGTCCCCGTGCTGGTGCTGCCGATGGGCTATGCGCGCCGGCTCGCCAATATCGACCCCAACTTCAATTCCAGCCAGGCGATGAAGGCGTTTTCGAAATCGTCCGAGCCGATCAACATCGCCGCCGAAGTCTGCAACATCTTTCGCCGCGCCTTCACCAAACTGAAGAACGGCCGCGGCGGACCGGTCATCGTCGAAATTCCGGCCGACATGTGGAACGAGGAAGTGCCGGAGCCGCTGAACTACACGCCAGTGCTGCGCACCCGCTACGGCGCCGATCCCGTGCATGTGAAAGAGGCGGCAGCATTGCTGGTCAATGCCAAGCGTCCGGTGATCTATGCCGGCCAGGGCGTGCACTACGCCAAGGCGTGGCCGCAGCTCAAGCGTCTGGCCGAACGTCTCGCCATTCCCGTCACCACCAGCCTCGGCGGCAAGTCGTCATTTCCGGAGACGCATCCGCTGTCGCTGGGCTCCGGCGGCCTCGCGGTGCCGCGCGCGGTGCCGAAATTCCTGGCCGAGGCCGACGTGATCTTCGGCATCGGCTGCTCGTTCACCGAAACCTCGTTCGGCATCGCAATGCCGAAGGGCAAGACCATCATCCATTCGACGCTCGATCCCAACCATCTCAACAAGGATGTCGAGGCGAAAATCGGTCTGGTCGGCGATGCCGGCCTGGTGCTCGATGCGCTGCTGGAGGAAATCGGCAAGACCGTGAAGAGCGATCGCGACGCGACGTCCGTCGCCGCCGAGATCGCGGCCTCGCACAAGGAGTGGCTGGCGAAGTGGATGCCAAAGCTCACGCATAACGATGCGCCGCTCAATCCCTATCGCGTGCTGTGGGACCTGCAGCACACTGTCGACATCAAGAACACCATCATCACCCACGATGCCGGCAGCCCGCGCGACCAGCTTTCACCGTTCTGGAAATCGGTCGAGCCGCTGTCCTATATCGGCTGGGGCAAGACCACGCAGCTCGGCTACGGCCTCGGCCTTGCGATGGGTGCCAAGCTGGCAAAACCCGACAAGCTCTGCATCAACGTCTGGGGCGATGCCGCCATTGGCTTCACCGGCATGGATTTCGAGACCGCGGTGCGCGAGCGGATTCCGATCATGTCGATCCTGCTGAACAATTTCTCGATGGCGATCGAACTGAAGGTGATGCCGATCTCGACCGAAAAGTATCGCTCGACCGACATCTCCGGCGACTACGCCGCGATGGCGCGCGCCTTCGGCGGTTATGGCGAACGGGTGACAAAACCTGAAGACATCATCCCGGCAATCAAGCGCGGCATCGAGAAGACCAAGGAAGGCATCCCGGTGCTGCTGGAATTCATCACCAGCAAGGAAACCGAGGTTTCAAGGCCGGGGACCTGAACCGGCACGAACGAGCTCACCCTTTCGTCTCACCTGACGGGGAGAAGCTGCACATTGGACACGGGAAGCTGCACGCAGACGGATTGGCCTTCGCCGAATTCGTCTGCGGCCGACGGATTCCATTGCACGGCCTGAAGCACTTCGCTGCCAACGCGAACCATATATTCGGCCTTGTCGCCGAAATAGGTCCGGTGCTCCACCAGTCCCTTCGGACCGCTCCCCTGCTTCGCCAATGTCAGGGCCTCGGGGCGGACGACGGCGTCGATCGCTTCGCCTGAACCGACCGGGCATTTCGAATTCAGCTCCCAGCGATGGCCGAGCAGCTCGATGGTGGTCCGCGTCGCTTCAACGGCTACCACCGTTCCACGCAGCAGATTGGCGCTGCCGAGAAAGCCTGCCACGAACCGCGATGACGGCCGCTGATACAGTTCCTGCGCGGTGCCGATCTGCGCGATCTGGCCGGCGTCCATGATGGCGATGCGGTCGGAGATCGCCATCGCCTCCTCCTGGTCGTGGGTGACATAGATCGTCGTAATCGCCAGTTCCTTCTGCAGCCGGACGATTTCGCTGCGCATCTGCACCCGCAATTGCGCGTCGAGGTTCGAGAGCGGCTCGTCGAACAGCAACACCCGCGGCCGGATCGCGATCGCTCGTGCCAGCGCGACGCGCTGCTGCTGCCCGCCCGACAGTTCATTGATCATGCGGTCGCCCATGCCCTGCAGACCGACCTGTTGCAGGCCGGCCTGCACGCCACTTTCGATCTGCGCCGCGCTCTGGCGCTTGACCCGCAGGCCATAGGCGACGTTTTCGAACACCGACAAATGCGGAAACAGCGCGTAGTTCTGGAACACGAAGCCGATATCGCGCTCGTTGGCCGCAAGCCCGGTGACGTCCTCGCCGCCGAACAGGATCCGCCCCGACGACGGCTTCTGGAATCCGGCAATCATGCGCAAGGTCGTGGTCTTGCCGCAACCGGACGATCCGAGCAGGGTGAGGAATTCGCCGGGGCTGACGTCGAGGTCAAGATTGTTCACCGCGGTGATGTCGCCGCGCCGCTCGTGGTGGAAGGTGGCCGAGATGCCTTGAAGCCGGATTTCGATCGAGGGCATCGCCATGTCAGGCTCCGATCCGGCTGACGCGCAGGCTCGGCGCGGTCAGGCGTTGCAGCAGCACGTTGAGCATACTGGTCACGAACACCACGACGACGATGACGAACACCGAAAACGCCGCGGCCGGCCCCAGCGCCACCTCGGTCATGTTTTCCAGGATCTTGACGGTAATCAGCGTCCAGTTGATCGAGACCAGAAAGATCGTCGCACTGATCGCTGTCATCGAGCGGATGAAGACGACGCCTAGCCCTGCAAAGAACGCCGGCAGGATCAGCGGCAGCATGATGCGGCGGAACGTCGTCAAATTGCCGGCGCCGAGGCTGGCGGAAGCCTCTTCCATGCTCCTGTCGATCTGTTGCAGCAACGCGACCGTGGTGCGGATGCCGATCGGGCTGTAGCGGAACACGTAGCAGGCGATCAGGATCGCCGCCGTGCCCGTCAGCGCAATCGGCTCGTCGTTGAAGGCGAGCAGATAGGCAATGCCGACGATGGTGCCGGGCAGCGCGTAGTTCAGCATGCTGACCACTTCCATCGCCTTGCGGCTGACGAAGGTCGTCCGTCCGACAAGATAACCGACGGCAATACCGTAGATGCCGCCGAGCGGCATGCCGATCAGCGCGATGATCAGCGTGTCCCTGATCGCCGGCAGGCCTTCGCTGAAGATCACCCGGTAGTGATCCAGCGTCAGTGTGTGATTGGCGCCGAACGCCAGCACGATCGAGGCATAGAACAGCAGCAGGTAAAAATAGATGATCAGCGCCGAGACCAGCATGCACAACGCCAGCAGCACCAGCCCGGCCGCCGACGATACCGAGTCATGCTGCGCGGAAACCGCCGCCTTGCCGGTGACGGTGACATAGGAGCGTCCGGCCACCAGGCGCTCCTGGGCGTAAAACACCAGCCCCGCCGGCACCAGCAGCAGCAACGAGAGGATCGCGCCGCTCTTGAGGTCGAACATTCCGGTGATCTGCAAATAGGCTTCTGTCGGCAACACCGAAAAGTCGCTGCCGGCCAAAATCAATGGAGTGGCGAAGTCCGCCAGCGAACATCCGAACAGCAGCAGGAACGCATTGGCCAGCGCCGGAATCACCAGCGGCAGCGTCACCGTCCGGAACGCATGCCAGCGCGAGCCGCCAAGGCTGAACGCGGCCTCCTCCAGGCTGGTGGAGATCGAGGCCAGCATCGGCCGCAGCGCCAGATAGGCGATCGGAAAATAGGTCAGGGTTTCGGCGGCGAACGTGCTGGTGAGGCCGTAGACCTGGACGTTCTTCATGCCGAGCAGTTCGTAGGTGATCAGGCCGCGCGGGCCGAACGAAAACACGAAGGCGATGGAGGTGGTAAAGGGCGGCGAAATCAGCGGCAGGAAGGTGAAGAAGTCGATCAGGCGCGCGACCCGCCGCGCGGCGCCGACGCGTTCGACGGTGAAGGCGAACATCAACCCCAATAGCGTCCCGGCGACGCCCACGAGCATCGCCAGCAACAGGCTGTTGCCGAGCGCCTTCAGGTTCTTCGGCGCCATCACCGCCGAACCCAGCGCCTGCAGGCTGAGATGGCCGTCATCAACGAATGCCCGCGAGAACAACATCAAGAGCGGATAGACGATGAAGATCAGCAGCAGCAGCCAGATGCCGAGTAATCCGCCGCCCCGAAACCATGCCTGCCGGCCGGATCGCGCTGCGCGGCCCCATGGTGTGTGCGGAACCGTCCATCAGCCGGCGTTCAGGACTTCGGCCACCCAGCGGTCGATGATGCGCTTGCGGTTGTCGCCGGCCCAGCGGTCATCGATCTCGATGATCTTCGCTTGTTTCAGTACCGCGGCAAGATCGGGATCCGGCGCCACCTTGGGATGGGCGGGCAGGAAATTGATCTTCGACGGCGCCAGCAGCGACTGCATGTCGGGACTCGTCGCCCAATCGATCAGCTTCTTGGCCGCCGCGCCGTTCTTGTTGCCCTTGACGAGGCCGATGCATTCCGCCGCCGAACCGATCCCCTCCTTCGGGAACGAGATCTGCACGTCGTAGCCCTTTTGTTTGGTGAACAGCGCATCGACGATGAAGAAGATGCCGCCGGCCGCCTGCCCGAGGCCTACCGGCACCGTGCCGCCGCCGCCGCTCTTGGTGTAGGCCTGAATGTTCTGGCGCAGCTTCTTCATGTAGGCAAAGCCGGCATCCTCGTTACGGTTGTTGACCTGCAGGATCGAGAAGATGCGGGTGACTGCGGTGCCGGAAGTGCGCGCATCGGCCATCTGCAGCATGCTCTTGTAGGCGGGATTGAGCAGATCGTCCCAAGAGGCCGGCGGCTGCAGATTATGCTCCTGCAAAAATTTGGTGTTGGTCATGAACACCAGCGGATCGTCGGCGATCGCGGTCCACATGCCCTGCGCGCTCTTGAAACGTTTCGGCAGGTCGGCCGCGCTCGGCGGCGTGTAGGCCTCGAAGATGCCCTGCTCCTCGCCGGCCGTGAAAGTTTCGACGGGGCCGCCGAACAGCACGTCGACTTGCGGATTGCCTTTTTCGGCCAGCAATCGCGCCAGCGCCTCGCCGGAGGAAAAACGGATGAAATTGACATGGATACCGCTCGCCTTCTCGAATGCCTCGAGCATCGGCCGCGCATAATTTTCCGGCCAGATCGAATAGGCCTTCAGGCTCTCGGCGGCATTCGCCCTGCCGATGACGAGCGGCGCCGCCAACGCGCCGAGGACAAGACTGCGGCGGTCGATTTCCGAGTGCGCGCGGCTTCATGGCCACTCCTCCCGATTTCTTTTCGCAGCTGCGAAACGCGCCGCGCTTGTCACACAGCTTCACTGGATTGCCGGATGTGGGCAAGGGGTCATACCCGATAGCCACGACACAAATCGGCGGGGCGACTGCCCTTGGCGGCGCTTGAGGACATGGGCTACTCTTGCCGCGGACGTGTTTCGAGCAATCTAACGATCGAAGGAAGGCACCGGTGGACCAAGGAAGCTGAGAAGCGCAGTGCCTGGCTACGCGAACTCTCGTGAACTGCAGCAGTTCGCGGCCATCAATCTGCGCCGCCCCTTCCCCTTCAGCTTTTCATCGGACTTCCCTCATCATGAAAGATCTCACGCGCGGCCCGGTTTCGAGCCATGTTTTGTCTATGGCCGTTCCGATTTTCGCAGGCCTCGTCCTGGTACTGCTCTGCGGATTGATCGACCTCTACTTCGTGGCGGGCTTGGGTGAAGCCGCCATCGCCGGAGTCGGTGCTGCCGGCAACGCCGGATTCGTCGTCAATGCGCTGACGCAAATTGTCGGCGTCGGCACCCTGGCGGCGGTTTCACAGGCCGTTGGCCGTGACGACCGCGCCGATGCGAGCTTCATCTTCAATCAGTCGCTTGGGCTCTCGGTCCTGTGCGGGATGTGCACCCTGGCCGTTGGTCTGGCCGTCGCCGCGCCTTACATGCGCGCCGTCGCCGCCGATGCCGCCACTGCTGAGGCAGGAACCACCTACCTCGTCTGGTTCATGCCGGCGCTCGCGCTGCAGTTCGTCATGCTGGCGATGTCGTCGGCGTTGCGTGGCATCGGTGTCGTGAAGCCGACGATGTATGTTCAAGTGCTCACGGTGACAATCAATATTATCCTTGCCCCTGTGCTCGTCACGGGATGGCTGACAGACCACGCCCTGGGTGTGAAGGGAGCCGGCCTGGCCAGCTCCGTAGCGGTCGCTATCGGCGTCGGCGCGCTCTGGCTGTATCTCCGATGGTCCGAAAACTATCTCGCGCTTGATCCCGGACAATGGCGCCCGCAATTCAAACTATGGCGGCGCATACTGGTCGTGGGTCTTCCGGCCGCCGGCGAGTTCGCCATCATGTTTGCCTACATGGCCGCGATCTATTACGCGCTCGGGAATTTTGGTCCGGCGGCGCAAGCCGGCTTCAGCATTGGGTCGCGTGTGCTTGAACTCATTCAAGTACCCGCGATGGCCGTTGCCTTCACGGCAGCACCCATCATTGGACAGAATTTCGGCGCCGGAAATGGCGCACGCGTCAGACAGACCATCTGTAACGTTTTAATTGTCGCCACCATGGTGATGATAGCGGCCACATTCGTCGCGCATTGGCAGCCTGAATTCCTGCTGGCGGGATTCACGCAGGACAAGGCCACGATCGAAGAAGGCGTGCTGTTCCTGAAAATGGTTTCGCTGAACCTCGTGGCGCAGGGCCTGATTTTCGTGTGCTCGAGCACATTTCAGGGATTGGGGAATACCCGGCCGCAACTCGTCAGTTCGACGGTGCGTCTGACGACCTATGTCATACCGATGCTGTGGCTGTCGACACAGACGGGCTTTCGTGTCGAACACATCTGGTATCTGTCGATCGCGACGACCACACTGCAGGCGTTGGTCAGCCTGTGGCTGCTAAGGCGGGAGCTCAGGCTGCGGCTGCTCTCGTAGCAGTCCTGAAGGACGATCTATTCCGCCATCTCCGCCGGCGGATGACCCGGGCCGGCCAGCGGCCGTTCTTCCATCGCGATCATGCAGAGCGCAGCGCGTGGCGAGCAGCACGGTGGCCGCGCCGAAGACGTAGCGGAACGCGGTGATCATGTCGGCGACGGGAATCGAACTGACGTAGCCGTGGTGTTCGCCGCCGAGCGAAATATCCGCCCCCAGCGCCATCAGCAGGATCGCGCTGAAAGCGGCTACCGCGAACGACGACATCAGCGAGCGGAAGAAGTTCATCGCGCCGGTCACGGTGCCGATCTGCGCGCGCGCCACCGAATTCTGCAGCGAGACCACGCTGACCGGAAAGGTGGTGCCGAGGCCGAGCGCGAATAGCGCCAGCACGACCAGCAATCCCCACAGCGGCAGCGTCGTCAGCGTCAGCACCGCCCCGAAAAACGCCGCCATCGAGGTTCCGAACATGGCGACGCGCTTGTAATGCCTGGCCCGCGACATGGTCTTGCCGGCGATCGCCGCACCGCAGGTCGAGATCGCGGCAATCGGAATCAGCGCGAGGCCGGCTTCGCTGGCACTGAGGTGATAGACCACCTCGTAATAGAGCGGCAGGTGAACGGTAAGCCCGGTAATGGCGCCGAGCCCGCAGCCGCCGGCGGTGATCGCGTAAGGCGCGATCGGGCCGCGCAACAACGACAGCGGCAGAAACGGCTCGTCGGCATTGTTCGCATGCCAGACAAAGGCGAACGCCAGCGCGATCGACGCGCCGAGCATCGATAGGATCAGCGGCGAGAGCCAGAGATAGCGGTTGCCGCCCCAGGTCAGCACCAGCATGACCACGACGGCGGAGCCCATCAGCAGCACGCCGCCGAGCCAGTCGACCTTGCGCTTGCGGTGGAACACCGGGATCTTGGCCATCTTCGGCAGCAGCAGCGCCAGCGCGCCGAGCGCCGAGCGGCACGTTGATCCAGAAGATCATCGACCAGTGCAGATGTTCGGCGAACACGCCGCCGAGCACCGGCCCGAGCAATCCGGCCGCCATCCACACGCCGCTGAAATAGGCCTGGTACTGGCCGCGCTCGCGCGGTGATGACCACGTCGGAGATCACGGTCTGCACGACCGGCATGATGCCGCCGCCGCCGAGCCCCTGCAGGCCGCGCGCGAGGATCAGCACCGGCATGTTCGGCGCCACCGCGCACAGGATCGAGCCCGCGATGAACAGGCTGAGCGAAACCGATGATCATGACGCGGCGGCCGTAGATGTCGCTCAGCGTGCCGAACACCGGCGCCACCGCGGTCGATGCCAGCAGATAGGCCGTGATCACCCAGGACAGATTGCTGACGTCGTTGAACTGGCGGCCGATGGTCGGCAGCGCGGTCGCGACGATGGTCTGGTCGAGTGCGGCCAGGAACATCGTCAGCATCAGGCTCATCAGGATGGTGCGGACCTCGTCCGCGCGTCAGCGGCGCGCGCGGCGCCAGCGACGGCGCATCGCTGACCTCGATGACCTCGGTCGTGATGTGCGAGAGCTCGCTGGCCAGATCGTCGGGCAATGTCGCCTGGTCGGCAGAGCTCTGCCGTTCGAACTTGTTCATATCGGACGTAATATTCTTCTGCGCGGCCCAAAGTGGCCGGGATGGAATCACTGTTTCAAGCTTCATTTACGGGAGAAATTGTCCGTCTGGCAGCACCCCGGGCGCATGGGAGCATCCCGTCAATGCCGCATCGCAAAAACGTGAAGCGCCGCCCTGCGCCTGAAGCTCGCGGCACAGCGCTCCGTGCGACATTTTTTCACGCGGGATGGCCGCTATCTGGATGGCTGGTTCAGGTAGCATCGCGTACGGGTTACTCGCTCGGCAAATCCCGAAAGACATGGCGGCAGGGGGCGGCGCGATGGACGAGATATTGATCAACACCACGACGACGGGCGACCAGGAGCAGCCCGCCGTCGCCGGATTGCGCGGCACTCCAATTCGCCGTCGTCTGGGCGGACCGCGGCACGGGCAATATCAAAGGCCAGATGCTCGGCGTGAACGCGGCTCCGAGCGACAACGAGTTCAACGTCAACTTTCCGGGAACACCGGGGACCAAGCGCCAACTCCCGGCAATTATTGAAACGGCTGCGGGCCTTGTTGCCGCATGGATCGAGCAACTGCCGGGGGCTGCGCCGCAGGTCAAGCTTCGCACATTCGACGCGGATACGCTTTCGGGACCTGAAAGCCAGGTCAGCACCGCGGAGGTCGAACCGCTGATACGGCCGGCGCTGGCACGTCTGCCGGACGGCGGCTTCATCGTCGTCTGGGCCGACAAGCGCGCGGACGAGCGCATCCGCGCGCAGCGTTACGACGATCGACGGGATCGAAAAACGGTCCCGAGTTTCGCGCCAATACGGTCCCCGGCCTGCACCGGGTCCCGATGGTCGCGAGCCTGACGAACGGAAATATCGTCATCGCATGGCGGGCGCGGCTTCCCGGCCCTCTCCTCGTTCACTTCCAGATTTTCGATGCGAGCGGCCCGGTTGGCACCGAGCAGACGACGACGCTGGATGTGACGGAGGTCGCCATGACCGCGCTCGATTCCGGCCGCTTCGTCATCGCGCATGTCAGGAGTGCGCTCGATGGCGAGACCGGCTTCGACACGACCGTCGCGCAAGCGAGCGTATTCGAGGCGAACGGCGCGTTCGCCAACATCCGCTTTCCAGCCACCAGTGCCGGCCGGATCCAATCCTCCTGGCCGACGCTGGTGCCGTTAGCCGGCGAGCGCGCTTCCTGCTGGCGTGGACGCAGCTCAATGTCGACAACCCCGCCGCTGGAACCAACGTCGATGGCGCGAATTTTCTCAGCCGCGGGACCGATCGGTCAGGCCATCCAGGTCAATACCATGACGGGCGGACAACGATTCAGCCTGAGCGCCGCCGCGACGTCCGGCCCCGACGGCGAGACGGCCTTCCTGGCGTGGGCGGTCGACAGCAACGCCGCTCCCGACAAGTCGGGACGCGCGATCAAAGGACGGCGCTGCCGGTACCCGCCGCAGGCATTTCTAGGATAGCGCGAGTTCAGGCCTTCGGCCGCTTCTTCAGCTGTCGCCCGCTTCGGCAGCAGCGCCGGCCATTGCACGATGTGATCTTCGAGATCGTCGTCGGCGATCTCGTTCTCGGTGCCCTGCACCCGGCCGCGCACGGAGACGCCGGCCTCGTGCACGGTATTGGGATCGCCCGAGATCAGCGGGTGCCACCAGTAGAGGTCGCGCCCCTCGGCGACCAGCTTGTAGCCGCAGCTCGGCGGCAGCCAGTTCAGGGTACGGACGTTTTCCGGCGTCAGCCGGACGCAATCGGGAACCTTGTCGGAACGGTTCTTGTAGTCCTTGCAGGCGCACGAGCCCGGAATCGAGCAGTTTGCAGGAAACGTGGGTGAAATAGATCTTGCCGGTATCCTCGTCCTCGAGCTTTTCCAGGCAGCAGCGCGCGCAGCCGTCGCACAGGCTCTCCCATTCGGCGTTGGACATCTCTTCCAACGTCTTGGTTTTCCAGAAGAATCCCTCCTGGCTGGAGGTCGGCTTGGGCGGTGCGGTCATGAAATCAGGGCTGTTCCGGATCGGTTCGGTTGCAGCCTTCTAGGAGCTGCCGGCCGCCCGGGTGCAAGCCGGGCTGATCGCGAACCCAATAATAGCCGGGGGCAGCGTTAGCCCTGACCATGCAAAATGGTGAGCCAGAGCCATTGGTTTATGGCCCCCGCTCGGATAGAACAACCGCGAGTCCCCAAAGCGCATCGCGAGCCGTAAAAGCGCCTTGGGTTTGCCGCAACATCGAAGCAAGACGTCTCGACAGTGCCCGGCCGGGCGCGCGAGCGCTTCAATCGACCAAGGGTCCCGGTGCGCCAGATCGTACCTCCGAAATGGAAGCAGAAGATCCGGAATTTCTTTCTGGATCTGGACGCGCGCATCGACTCGACGCTGTTCTCGTCGGGCAAGGGCCTGCGCGAGCTCTACGAGCGCTACTCGACCTTCATGGACCGCTTCTATGTCGGCCGCTGGAAGCGCTGGGTCTTCATCGAGCCGTTGTCGGAAGCCGCCACCATCGGCCTCGGCGGCCTGATCCTGATGCTGGCGCTGGCGATCCCGGCGTTTCGCGAAACCGCCGATGACGACTGGCTGAAGAAGTCCGATCTCGCGGTGACGTTCCTCGACCGCTACGGCAACCCGATCGGCAGCCGCGGCATCAAGCACAACGACTCGATCCCGCTGGAAGATTTTCCGGACAATCTGATCAAGGCGACGCTCGCCACCGAAGACCGCCGCTTCTACGACCATTTCGGCATCGACATCGCCGGCACCGCGCGCGCGCTGGTCACCAACGCGCAGGCCGGCGGCGTGCGCCAGGGCGGTTCGTCGATCACCCAGCAGCTGGCGAAGAACCTGTTCCTCAACAACGAGCGCACCATCGAGCGCAAGGTCAAGGAAGCCTTCCTCGCGGTCTGGCTGGAAACGCGCCTGACCAAGAACGAAATTCTAAAGCTCTATCTCGACCGCGCCTATATGGGCGGCGGCACGTTCGGCGTCGACGGCGCCGCGCATTTCTACTTCAACAAGTCGGCGCGCGACGTCAATCTCGCGGAAGCGGCGATGCTGGCCGGCCTGTTCAAGGCGCCGACCAAATACGCCCCGCACATCAACCTGCCCGCCGCGCGCGCCCGCGCCAACGTGGTGCTCGACAACCTCGTCGATGCCGGCTTCATGACCGAAGGCCAGGTGTTCGGCGCGCGGCGCAATCCCGCCGTCGCCGTCGACCGCCGCGACGAGAATTCGCCGAACTACTATCTCGACTACGCCTTCGACGAGATGCGCAAGCTGGTCGACACCTTTCCGAAATCCTACACCGAGCGCGTCTTCGTGGTCCGCACCGCGATCGACATGAACGTGCAGCACGCCGCCGAAGAGGCGATCGAAAACCAGCTGCGCCAGTTCGGCCGCGACTATCACGCGACGCAGGCCGCCACCGTGGTCGCCGATCTCGACGGCGGCGTCCGCGCCATGGTCGGCGGACGCGACTATGGCGCCAGCCAGTTCAACCGCGCGGTCGACGCCTACCGGCAGCCCGGTTCGTCGTTCAAGCCCTATGTCTACACCACCGCGCTGCTGAACGGCTTCAAGCCGACCTCGATCGTGGTCGACGGCCCGGTCTGCATCGGCAACTGGTGCCCGCAGAACTATGGCCACTCCTATTCCGGCTCGGTGACGCTGACGCAGGCGATCACCCGTTCGATCAACGTCGTGCCGGTGAAGCTGTCGATCGCGCTCGGCGGCAAGTCGCCGAACCCGGCCAAGGCGCGGCCGCGTCAAGATCGTCGAGGTGGCGCGCCGCTTCGGCCTCACGGCGCCGCTGCCGGATACGCCGTCGATGCCGATCGGCTCCGACGAAGTCACCGTGCTCGAACACGCGGTCGCCTATGCGACCTTCCCGAACAAGGGCAAGTCGGTCACGCCGCATGCGGTGCTGGAAGTGCGCACCGGCGCCGGCGATCTGGTCTGGCGCTTCGACCGCGACGGCAAGAAGCCGCTGCAGGCCATTCCGGCGTCGGTCGCCGCCGACATGGCGGGCATGATGAGCCACGTCGTCAGCGAAGGCACCGCGCGGCGCGCCGCGCTCGACGGCATTCCGACCGCCGGCAAGACCGGCACCACCAACGCCTATCGCGACGCCTGGTTCGTCGGCTACACCGGCAACTTCACCTGCGCGGTCTGGTACGGCAACGACGACTATTCGCCGACCAACCGCATGACCGGCGGCTCGCTGCCGGCGCAGACCTGGCACGACATCATGGTCGTCGCGCATCAGGGCGTCGAGGTCAAGGAAATCGCCGGCATCGGCATGGGCACGAAACTGCCGCCGGCCCCCGTCCCGCACCGTCGCGGCCAATGGTGCGGCGCGCCGAAGATGCTGGAGACCAAGCCGGGACCGCCGCCGGTGCTGACCAAGCGCGGCGCCGATATTCTGGTGCGCGTCGAGAAGCTGCTCGACGACGCCGGCAAGACCGCGGGCAAGACTCGTCCAGCCAACCGAACCGGCCAAGCCGGTCGTCGTCGAGCGCGCTGGCCTTCCCGGAGAATTATGTTGCCGCAGCCGGCGACCAGGCTCCGCCGGCCCCGCGGAAGAACTAGCACCTTGATTTTCCGGAGCACTGGCCTGTGCGGCTGATCTTCATCACCTTGCTGGCGCTGATCCTCGCCACCGTCGTCGGCCTCGGCTCGACCTATATGACGGCGACGCGCGGCACCGATCTCGGCACGCTGACGATCGGCGCCTGGACCGCGCGGCCGAAGAGCGGCACCGCCGACGTCGATCCCTATTCGCGCGCCTCGATCGCCCGCAGCGGCGAACTGCCGATCGGCACCGGCGACGGCATCGCCTTCTCGGCGACCACCGACGACAAGAAGAAGCCGCTCGACGGCCGCTGCGACGTCGTCGTCAGCGGCGTGACGCCGGCGGCGCGGTTCTGGACGCTGACGCTGTTCGACCGCAAGGGCCATCTGGTCGCCAATTCGCTGCAGCGCTACGGCTTCACCAGCCAGGAAATCATCCGCGGCTCCGACGGCGCGTTCGAGATCCGCGTCGCCTCGCGCTCGCGCGCCGGCAACTGGCTGCCGACCGGCGGCATCGAGCGCTACGCGCTGATGCTGCGGCTCTACGATACGCCGGTTGGCGTCGCGACGCGCACGCAGCGCGACGCGCCGATGCCGTCGATCTCGACGGTGGGCTGCCCATGATCCGCCTGCTGTTCACCATCATCGCGGGCGTGCTGCTGGGCGGCGTGGTGCATCTCGTCAGCGTGCTGGCGCTGCCGCGCATCGCGACCCAGGACGCCTATTCGCGGCTGACGCCGATGACCAAGCTCAACGCCGTGACGCAGCTGCCGCTCGCCGATCCCGAACAATGCGCCGATGCCGTTCATGGATCCGGCCTTTGCGATCGCGATCTGCCGCTACGATCTGTCGGGCGGACCGATCAAGCTCACGGTGCCGGTCAGCCAGGCCTATACGTCGGTGTCGTTCTATACCCGCAACGAGGTCGCCTATTACGCCATCAACGACCGCTCGGCCGGCCGCAAGGTGATCGAGCTCGACCTGATGACGGAAGCGCAGCACGACGAACTGCCGGAGGACGAGGAAGTCACCGCCGCCGACCGGCTGATCATCGACTCCCCGACCGCGACCGGCCTGATCGTGCTGAAGGCGCTGGCGCCGGAGCCCGGCCTGATGCCGCAGGCGCAGGCCACGCTCGCCGCCTCGAGCTGCAGCGTGCAGATCGATGCACCGCCGCCGCCGGTCAAGCAGCCCGATCCTCCGCCGCCGCCTGCAAAAACGCCGTCCGGCAAGCGCTAGCGCGAACACTCGATATATCCGGGACGATCAGCCCTTCACGACCACGGCGCGCCCGATCACCGGCTGTGCCGCGACCGGCGGATTGGCGGTTTGCGCGGCGAGTTCGCCGATCAGCCGGTCGGCGTCGGCGGCGATGTTGTCCGGGGTCTGGATCACCAGCCGCTCCAGCGCCCAGCGGTACGACGAGATGCGCCGCTCCAGGCATTGCTGGACCCATTGCACGATCAGCGTGTTCTCTTCCATGCGGGCGACCGCGTCGGCCTGTTCGCGCGGCGACAGTTCCGACACCATCTTGAGGCTGGCGTTGCGCTTGCGGTCGAGTTCGATCACGCGCGCTGCGGAGGCAAAGAACGGCTCGAACCGGGTGATGTCGTTGCGCACGTCCTCGATCAGTTGCTGATAGCGCGAGGTATGCGAGCGGTGCGGCTCGTCGATCAGCGCGCGGCCGTAGGTGGTGCGGTCGAACACGACCTTCTGCCGCCATGGCGACGGCAGCGGCTGGTAATCGCCGAACACGCTCTTCCAGGCGGGGCGCGAGTGCGGCGGCTCGATCAGGGGATAGGCGAGATCGCGAAGCTGGCGTTCGTTTTCGGTGAGCTGGAACTGCGAAGCCGTCAGACCGACGCTTCCGGTCGCCTCGGCGCCGAGCCAGCGATGCATGTCGTCGTTGCGGAAATCACCGCGGGTGCGGCCGAAGTCGCCGCCACTGCAGCCGCCAAGGACACTGCAAAGCACCGCGCTCACGCAGGAGAGCCGGTAGTGAACCGAACCCCGGTGGTCCGGATCGGAAGGCACATCTCCGGCATTTCAAACGTCCGTTGTCAGGGGCGCCGACGGCGACGGCGACCGGGGGCTGTACCTTCTTCCGGTCCGCGCCCGTCGCCGGTCTCGTCGCCGTCGCGTTCGATCCGGACAACGGGAAGGATCAGTACGGTTCCCAGGCCATCGCGTGGAGCGCCATCCATGCTTGAGCCCAGCCGCCGCGAAGCCGCATCCGCCGGGAATTCAATGATGGTGCCCATGTTCGTTCTCTCTGGTTGCCGCGCGGACATGATTTGGCCGGCGACATGCCATCATTAAGAACAGGACGTGGTTAACGGCATCTTAATCTCCTGCCCGGGGCAAGCTACGGGTCGGCCGCTGTGGCCCTTTCGACACCCACCCGCAAAACCCGCTCCGTGTCTTCACGGGTTGTTTTCCTTAACCAGCTCTTAAAGCGCCCCGCTTAGGCTGACCGGAAGGATGACCAAAGTCGCGTACACCTGACATGACCGCAGCTCCATTATTTCCAGGTTTCGACGGGCTGATGACGCTTTCCCGTCGCGAGGGCGTTGATATCCGCCCGACTTTGCTGCGCGTGCTGACCGACCTCTATGTACAGGCCAGCGCCCATTCGGCCGACGAGGAGCGGCAGTTCGTGGAACTGACCTCGCGCCTGATCGATCAGGTCGACGACGCGACGCGCGCCGCGGTGCGGGCGCGGCTCGCGGTCTATCCGGCGACGCCGGCCGAAATCATGGACAAGCTCGGCCTGCGGCACGCACGCCCCGAACGAACCATGCCGGCGGCACCTGCGATTGCCGCGGCCGCGCTGGCGACGCCTACAGCCGCAATGGCGACGGCAACGGCCGCGCCGGAAGCACCGGCAGCGAAGGCACTGACGGAAGCCCAATTGCGGATGGCCTCCAGCCTGTCGATGCGGCCCAACGATGCGGCCGAAATCAGCGACATGTTCTTTGCCGCCAGCGCCAGCGAGCGTGCGCTGATCCTGCACAATCTTTCCGACACGCCGCTGAAGGCGTCGGCGCGGATCCCCGCCGCCCGCGCCGCGCGCGCTCTTCATATTCTGGAGATGGCGGCGTTTGCCGAGGATGTCGAAAGTTTCACGCTCGAAATCGGCGAGGCACTGATCCTGCCGGCGCGGATCGCGGCGCAAGTGGTCAACGATCCCGGCGGCGAGCCCCTGGCTTGCGCTGCCCGCGCGCTCGACATGCCAAGCGCGGCATTCCAGCGGATCGTGATGTTCCTCAATCCCGAATTCGGCTCGTCCGTGCAGAACGTCTATCGGCTGTCACGGCTCTACGATCGTCTGAGCGAACGATCCGCTCTGGTGATGCTGGCGGCGTGGCGCGGCTCGACCATGGCCGTTACGCGCGCCAAATATCGTCCCACTCTTTACGACGACGAGCGCAATCGCGCCCGCGCAGCTACGCCCCAGACGCGCCCCGCCGTGCAACCCGGCGGCGCGCCGGCGATACGTACCGGCACCGACGGGACGAAGCGCTAGCTGCTTGAAGCTTCAGGCTTTCGCCAGATCGAGAAAGTGCCGCCCTGCCCGGTCTTCGGTCTCGACGATCCACACATCGGGGTCAAAACGGATTTCCTTGGCGAGACGTTCTTCGACGGCCTGCTCCGGCACCGGCTGCGGGGAAGCCGAGGTAAAGATACGTTCGGCCGGCCGACTCTCGTCATAGACCGTCTGCGGCGCGGGCGCATACAGCATGGCGTTGCCGTCGAGCAGGGCAACCTTGACGAAGACCGCGCCCGCCTCCTCCGCGCCACGCTTGCGCACGGCGCCGAAGATTCCCTCGGTCTGGCAACGGCGCAGATACGCCGCCACCCATATGGCTGATTTCAATCGCATGAGAAGCGACGATAGGCCGCCGTTACGGCAGAAGCTAGTCGATCGGGTGGCCGATGACAGCGGTCAGTTCACGCACCAGGCGGTCGGACATCTGGCCGGTCACCGGCATCTTGCGCGCATGCTCGAACTTCGAGATCGCTGTCTGTGTATCGGCGCCGACGGCGCCGGTCGGCTTCAACTGGCCGTAGCCATATTGCGTCAGCGCACGCTGCACGCCCGCCACGCGGCGGGCACCCGCGGTTTGCGGCACCGGGATCGACGCCGGCGGCCGCATGACATTCGCAGGCGCAGCCTGGGGCGCGACAGTCGACTTGACCACAAGATTGGCCATTGGATCGGGAGCCCGGTCGGAATTCCGCAGATCGGTGCTCCTGGTATCGGTGATCTTCACCTCGACCAGCTTCGGTTCCGGTAACTCGACTTCGACCGGCTTTGCGGTCAGTTCGACCGGACGCGGACGCGGCAACGGACTCGTGACGGCGGCTTGCGGCGCCGGCAGCGTCACCACCGTGCTGCCGAACATCGGCGACGGATGGCGGCCGGCCTGCAGGAACAGCGCATTGGTAACGATGGCGCACACGGCGGCCGCGGCAAGCAGGCCCGCGACCATGTCTTTTGGACTGCGCAGGAGCAAGCGCATGGCAAAGCCGCGCTCCTCCTCCGGCTCGATTGCAACCGCCTTGGCGCCACGGCGGCGGCGCGGCATCTCGTCATCATCATCAATACGTCTAGGCACTTTTCTTCACCTGATGAGCTTGGTCTTGCTGTCCGGATCGCAGCGCCGGTTTCAGCGTCGCGATATTAGTTGAAGGCGTTTCCGCCGTGAAGGTCAGCGGCAAGGCCACGGCGACCGTGGTGCCTTCACCGACCTTGCTCTGCACGTTGATCTCGCCATGATGCAAACCGACCAGGCCCTTCACGATCGATAGCCCAAGGCCGGTGCCTTCGTGCTTGCGCTGATAGGTCTTGCCGGCCTGAAAGAAGGGATCACCGATCCGCTTGAGATCGTCGGCGGCGATGCCAACCCCGGTGTCGGTAACGCGCAGCACCAGCCGCGATGCCTCGACCGCGGCCGAGACCGTCACGCAGCCGCCGCGCTCGGTGAACTTGATGGCGTTGACGACGAGATTCAACACGATCTGCTTGAACGCGCGCGGATCGCCGGTCATGACGGGCAGATCTTCCGGCGCGCGGGTAACGAGATCGACGCCGCCTTCCCGCGCCTTCAAAGCCAGCAGGTTGCAGCAATGGACCAGCGCCGCGCGCGGCGCGAACGGCTCCGGCGAAATCTCGAAATTACCGGATTCCATCTTGGACATGTCGAGGATGCCGTTGACCACCGACAGCAGATGCTGACCGGAATCGTTGATCAGCTGCGCATACTCCTTGCGGCGCGCCGCATCGACCATCAGCACGTCTTCCTGCACGATCATCTCGGAGAAGCCGATGATGGCGTTCAGCGGCGTGCGCAGTTCATGACTCATGGTGGCCAGGAATCTCGTCTTGGAGGCATCCGCCTGCTCGGCGGCGGTGCGCGCCAGCTCGAGCGCCTGTTCCTGAATCTTGCGGTCGGTGACGTCGCGCATCACGGCGACGACCTCGGCCTCGGGCGAAGCCTGCTCGAGCGGCCGGCAACGCATCTCGACCCAGATGAAATCAGCGGAAATGTTTTGGCCTCGAACCGAGTCGCGACGGACGCGGAACTCGACGCTACGTGCTTCGCCGCCGCGGGCGGCATCCGACAACGCCGTCAGATAGGCCGGACGATCGGCCACATGGACGCGATCGAACAGGCCGTGCCCGGTGAGCCGCGCCACGGAGGTGCCCAGCATGGCTTCGGCCGCGGGCGAGATGAACTGCACCGCGCCGTTGCGGCAATGACGTGAAATCACATCGCTCATGTTGCGCGCCAGGAGGCGATAACGGTCTTCCTCGACATAGAGCAGCGACACGCTGGTGCGCGCCAGCGACTCCGCGCCAAAAGCAAGTCCGGCGGCATAGAGCGTCGCCGAGGCCACGCCCGCCGCCATCAATACGCCGCGCAGGACCGCGTTCGGCTCGGCGGCCGGCAACAGATCGAAATGTCCGAGCCCGATCAGCAGCACGGCGCAGGACAGCGCGAGCGTCGAGGCAAAGGTGACCACGCGGCGCGAGGCCGAGAGCGCGGCTTCGAGGGGAACGACGACCAGCCAGACCGCGGCAAAGGATTCGATGCCTCCGGTGGTGATGGCAACCATCATCACGAGACCGGCCAGCGCCAGCGACGACAGGATATGCGCGCCTTCGTAACGGCCGGTGCGCGACAGGAACCAGGACAGCAGAATTGGCGCGATCAGCCAGGCGAATGCCGCGACTTCGATCGCCGAGGGCGCGCCGCGCAGCGCCAGATAGATCGGAAATGCCGCGAGCGCGACCAGGCTGCCGAGCAGCCGCGGCGCCATGAACGCGCGATGACGCGCGCGCGTCAGCGCATCATATCGTGCCGAGGGATGCAGCAACGCATCGAGACAATCGCGGATGATACTCAAAACAGTCACTTCATTCGCGCTTCGGCTTGATCGTCAGACAGACGCGCCGGAACGCCCCCTTTATCTTTCGTCCACCGTGTCAGAGCGAACTTAAGCGAACGCTAAGGCCAGGGGACGAGGCGGAAAACACCATGCATTCGCGGGGCTTTGACGGCCGCCGCGACCCTCATTTAACGCGGATGGTGAACGACAGGTTTCCGGCCCGATCAATCTATGGTTTCGAAATGGTGGACACCCCGGCCGCGCTCACTTTTCCGTGCTTTTCGTCGTCAATCGAAAATTTACGCCGAATCGAATCATTCGAATGATCGGCAAATTTTCCGCGGCTTTATCTCAATGCAAATACTTGCGGTTTATCGACAACTGTTAATCAAGAAAAAACCCGCGGCCGTTAACCGCAATAGAACCAAGAGAGGACCGGGGTCGCGAGATGTTTTTTCTGCTTCGCATGGCATTCTGGCTCGGGCTTGTGCTCGTGCTGCTGCCCAGGGAAAAGACACCTGAATCGGACAAGCTGCCGCAGATCGGCGCTTCCGAGGCCGTATCGGCCGCGACCGCTGCCGTCTCCGACGTCGGCCAGTTCTGCAAGCGCCAGCCGGCGGCCTGCGAAGTCGGCGGCCAGGCCGCGACCGTGATCGGCCAGCGCGCAAAGGACGGCGCGCAGAAGCTGTACAAGATCATCACCGACAAGAAGGCGCCCGAACCCGACAAGAAAGCGCCCGATCACACCGGTTCGATCGGCATCATCGACGACGCGAGCGCCGCGACCGCTGACGCGGCTCCCCGGGATACGCTGACGCCGGACGACATGACGGTCGAATGGCGGGTGCCGCCGACGCCGTGAGGCGCAAATAAGGCCACGAATCCGGTTCCATTTTCGTCGCTTTCGATGTTCTCGCACCCTATATAGTGCCTTGGAACAAGATGCGGGCCACGATGACGACGATCGACGAAATCAGGGACAATTTTGCGCTGCTGGATGAGTGGGACGACCGCTACCGGTACGTCATCGAACTCGGCCGCACGCTCGATCCGATGCCGGAAGCCGAGCATTCCGCCGCCAACAAGGTCAATGGCTGCGCCAGCCAGGTCTGGCTCTCCAAGCAGATCGACCGCAGCGGCAACAGCGAGCCTCATTTGAATTACCTCGGCGACAGCGACGCGCATATCGTGCGCGGCCTGATCGCAATCCTGCTCACGCTTTTTTCCGGCCGCACGCCGCAGCAGATTCTCGCAATCGACGCGCCCGCGGTGTTCGACGAACTCGGGTTTCGTGAACATCTGACGCCGCAGCGTTCCAACGGCCTGCGCTCGATGGTCGAGCGTATTCGCTCGGACGCGCGCGAGGCGCTGGCCGCGGCCTCTTAGTAGCTTTTTATTTGACGCGTTTTCTTTACGCGAACCGGTAACCACTTCGCTCGAAAACACTCTCTCTACTTCCGCTTCCGCGCCTGCTGGCCGAGGCCCATCTTCTTGGCAAGCTGCGAACGCGCTACCGCGTAGTTCGGCGCGACCATCGGGTAATCCGGCGGCAGGCCCCATTTGTCGCGGTATTGCTCCGGTGTCATGCTGTACTGCGTGCGCAAATGGCGCTTCAGCGACTTGAAGCGTTTGCCGTCCTCGAGACAGACCAGATATTCCGATGTGATCGACTTCTTGACCGACACCGCGGGCTTGGCGGGCTCCATCGGCGTATCGACGCGGCCGCTCGAGACCCGCATCAGGGCGGCATGAACCTGGCTGATCAGGTTCGGAATTTCCGAGGCCTGTGTCGGATTGTTGCTGAGATAGGCGGACACGATACTGGCGGTCAGTTCGACGGGCGTCTTGCCCGGTGCATCGGTCATGGCTCAACCTTCGGTCGGAGGTTTCTTTGGAATCGCGAAAGCACCCGCAAGCATGATCCGCTCAAGACCGCTGATCGAGATGCGCACGCAGTTCGTCGATCGACGCGAAGCGCATCATGCCTTCGGGCATCTGGGCCTCGATCGAACCGTCGGAATAGAGCGAATAGGCCATGCCATCAACCACCCCGGACTTCAGCACCGTCACCGCCGGCTGGCTCTCGGTTCTCGCCGGGGCGCCGTTGGCCTCGGACGCCGAGGGCGTCCGCCCGCTGCGGCGTTGTGGCGGAATGTCGCCGGGCCGCGCGCGATCCGGCGTCGGCCAGGCGTCTTCGAACGATGCGGGTGGCGGCTCGGCCGGGTCGGCCAGCGGCGGCGGCGCGGTTGATGGGTTGGGGCGAAGGTCCGCCGACAGCATGTCCGGCGGCAACGGTTCGCTGGTTCGCGCCTGCGCGCGTTCGCGCTCTTTCCGCGAGGACGAGGAAAACAGCAGGTTGCGCTTTGGTTTGGGCGGCTGCGGCGCGGCCTGAGGCACACCGCCTTGCGGGTGATCGCGCGAGGCGCCGTCGTCCTGCCACGGCGGCGGCATTGCGTCTGCGGCCGGCGGTTCGCGGTCGAACATCGCATCGGCAGGCGGCGCGGGAGGACGGGCGACGCCCGGCGGCAGCACCGGCCGCACCGAAATTTCCCCGCGCGCCTCGGGCAGGCCGGAGCCGAGCCGCCGCGCGATGTTTTTCAGTTCGCGGATGACCATCGACAAGGCGAACAGGATCGCGCCGGTGCAAAACCCGACGACGCCGGCGAGGATCACCGTATTGCCGAAACTGAATTCCTTGACCGGAATTCCGAAGCCGATCGCCAGCAGGCCCGCCAAAATAAGGCCTATACCGGCGGCCAACAGACCAACCATCATTGAACCTACCCCCGCGGCTGCGCCCGAAATGCTCGCAAACCGCCATGCCACGATACCGTCATAATGTGTGCATCGCCAACCAGCAATTATGCACAGGGTTCCCCAAAGGCCCTGTTTCAGGGCCAGAAATTCCCGGCAACAACGTCGCGGCCGAAACGACCATTCAGCTAGCGTTCAGGCCGGCGACCGTATTTCTACCTTCTACCAATTGCTGCCTTCTTGCTGCATTGCATCAGGGAAATTAGGCCACAATTCCCAATTACTTGCTAAGGGAACTGCGCTATATGAATCCCGGGGAATGCGGCTCTAAAGCGATAAAGCTGGGCCATAGGGGACACCGGGTTACCAATCGCCATGTCATCCATCACGACTTCTGCCCTCGATACGCCTGCGCGGCGCTCGGTGGAGCGGACCTGCGACGATCTCGCCATGTTGATGCTGGCGGTGGTCGCTTTGATCGCAAGCCTCACTTTCCGCGACTACGGACTGGGCTGGGACGACTACACCCACGCTGAATATGCCGATCTTCTGCTGAAGATGTACGGCTCCGGCTTCAAGGACACCGGCGCACTGTCCTTCGCCAATCTCTATATGTATGGCGGCGGCTTCGACATGGCGGCAGCCCTGCTGCACAAGATCATTCCGCTCGAACTGTTCGAAACCCGCAGGCTGCTCGGCGCCGTCGTCGGCGTGATCGGGCTTGCCGTGACCTGGCGGTTGTCGCGCCGCGTCGGTGGGTCGCTGGCCGGCCTCGCGACGCTGCTGCTGCTGGTGCTGTGCCCGACCTTCTACGGGCACATGTTCATGAACCCGAAGGACGCGCCGTTCGCAGTCTCCATGGTGATCCTGCTGCTCGGCCTCGTGCGTCTGGCGGAAGAATATCCCGCGCCTTCGCCGCGCACCATCCTGATCGTCGGCTTCGGCGCCGGCCTGTCGATCGGCTGCCGGATTCTCGGCGGGCTGGCGCTGGTCTATGCGGTGATCGGCTTCGTGCCGCTGCTGATCGCGGAAGCGCGCACGCAAGGCATCCGCGAAGCCGCGCATCGCTTCGCCCATGTCGTCTACGTGCTGCTGCCCGGGCCTCGTGTTCGGTTATCTCGTGATGGGCCTGATCTGGCCATGGTCGATCATGGAGCCCGGTCATCCCTTCGAGGCGCTGACTTATTTCTCGCATTTCTTCGAAAAGCCCTGGAAGGAAATGTTCGACGGCGCGCTGGTGTCGGTGCCCGACATGCCGTGGTCCTATCTGCCGACGCTGTTCGCGCTGCAGCTTCCCGAGGTGCTGTTGACGCTGCTGATCGCCGGCGTCGTCGCAACCTTCGTGATGCTGTCGCGCACCGAGGTGCCGGCCCGCCGCAAGACCATCCTGCTGATGCTGACGCTGGCCGCGACCTTGCCGCTGGTGATCGCGATGGTGAAGCGGCCGGCGCTCTATAACGGCATCCGCCATTTCGTGTTCGTGATCCCGCCGATGACCGTGCTGGCCGGTGTCGCGTTTGCCTGGGCCATGGACTGGCTGAAGGAACATCACCGCCGCTGGCAACCCGCGGCGCTGGCGCTGTTCACGTTCGGACTGTTGTTGCCGCTCAGCGAAATGGTGCGGCTGCATCCTTACGAATATACCCACTTCAATCATATCGCCGGCACGGTTCGCACCGCCGACAACCTGTTTATGCTGGACTATTGGGGCCTTGCGCTGAAGCAGGCTTCCGACGGCCTGCGCGAGGAACTCATCGAGCGTCAGGAAGCCCCGCCGCAGGGACGTAGATGGAAGGTCGCGGTCTGTGGCCCGCAGCGTCCGGCGCAGGTCGCCCTGGGCCCCGATTTCACGATCGGCTGGGACAGCAACGCCGCCGACTTCGCGATGACGCTGGGCGAGTTCTACTGCAAGGGCCTCACCGCGCCGGTGCTGGTGGAAATCAAGCGTGACGATGTCGTGTTCGCGCGGGTCTACGATATCCGCGGCCGCGCCATCTCGACGCTGCTGTCGATCCCGGCGCCGTAACCTCTTCCGCGGCCCCAAACATAACTGCCAATCGAATCCCCTGCCTTGCCGCCCTACCGGCGCGGGGCTAGGCTTTCGCTCGAAAATCAACCATCTGCGGGAGAAATTCGCCATGTCACCAGCCGAAGCACGCCTGAAGGCCAATCCGTCCGGCATGACGGACGCAGAGTGGAACCAGCGCATCAACCTCGCCGCCTGCTATCGCCTGGTCGCGCTGTATGGCTGGGACGATCTGGTCGACACCCACATCTCGGCGCGCGTGCCCGGCCCCGAGCATCACTTCCTGATCAACCCCTACGGCCTGATGTTCGACGAGATCACCGCCTCCAGCCTGGTCAAGGTCGACCTCGACGGCAACCAGCTCACCGAGAGCGAGTACAGCATCAACCCCGCCGGCTTCACCATCCATTCGGCGATCCACGAAGTCCGCGAGGATGCCGGCTGCGTGCTCCATCTGCATACGCCCGACGGCACGGCCGTGGCGAGTTGCATGGAAGGCCTGCTGCCAATGAACCAGACCGCGCATTTCGTCACCCACGACCTCGCCTATCACGACTACGAAGGCGTAGCGCTGGACCACGACGAGCGCCCGCGGCTGCAGAAGGACCTCGGCGACAAGAACCACATGCTGTTGCGAAATCACGGCACGCTGACAGTCGGCCGTTCGGTCGCCTCCGCCTTCGAGCGCATGTACCATCTGGAGCGCGCCTGCACGATGCAGGTACGCACCCGCATGCTTGGCCCAACCGCCTATCCGGTCGAACAGGCCGTGATCGACAAGAACGAGCAGGTGTTCCACGATCCCGAGCGGATGGAATTGCGCTCCACCAGCCTGGTATGGCCGCCGCTGCTGCGAAAGCTCGATCGCATCGATCCCGGTTTCCGCAATTGAGTTTTTGGGATTTTGGTGTAGGATCGCGTCCAACGACCTCTGCACTACCGAATTCAAACGCCGCCCAATTCCGGGCGGCGTTTTTATTTGGTTACGTCGTCCCGGCGAAGGCCGGAACTCATAACCACCATCACCTGTGGTTCGAAGAAAGTCGTCACCCGTCCCGCCAAGACAATGACCGCCGCGGCGCACGCAGGGAAAGACAGCAGACCAAATCAGTGAGTGAGCGATTTGCCCGTCGGGCAACCAGCGCATAGCCTTCATGCGGCCAGCCGTGCGGTGGCCAATGCCAAGCCGAAAGTGGGAGACTCGCGCCCCCAGGGCGATTGATCTTCGGCTGATACTTGGAGAAAGTACGGAGATGCCGTACCCGAGTTGGAAAGATCGATCCTGGCTTCCCTATTGTTGGGCGATTTGCATATTTTTCTGTTCGCGGGCGGTGGCCGTGCTCGGACTGGTATTCTCCCGAAAATATCTGCCGCACGACGGCGCCGACGTCTGGTCCGCGGGACCGATGTGGTACCACCAATTGCTGCAATGGGATTCGGAATGGTATTTTAAAATTGTCACCGACGGCTATCGCTATAACGGCGACCCGACCATTCAGCAGAATATCGTATTCTATCCGCTATATCCGATGCTCGCGCGCGGCCTGGCGGCGATCAGCGGCCTAACGCCCGCGGATGCATTGCTGCTGATAGCCAACGTCGCGGGACTGCTCGCGATCGTCGGTCTCTTCAAGCTGGTGCGCGAGGAATTTGACGATCAGGTCGCGCTCGCCACCACCGCGCTGCTCAGCTTTTTTCCGGCTTCGGTTTTGCTGTCGGCCGGATATACCGAGCCGCTGGTCCTGCTGCTGATCGTTCTGTTTTTTCTCGCCTTGAAACGAAACTATTTTCTGTCGGCCGCATTGCTCGCGGGCCTCGCCGTTTCCGACCGGTCAACCGGCATAGTCCTGACGCCCGTCCTGCTCTGGGCGATGTGGTTCAACCGCGAGCGGCGGCCATTCCTTCCCTTGCTGTTGCCATGCGTCCTGCTCGCGACGGCGGGCATCTGGCTATTCATGATTTATCTCTGGAGCGCTTTCGGAACTCCGTTTGCCCTTTCGGATGGGCAGGCGGCGTTCCATGAAGGAACGACCCAGGCTTCGCGGCTGATTGCGGCACTCAAACTCGAGCCCTTTACCCGCATGATACTCAACGACTGGAATCCATGGGGACAAGCCAGCTGGTTCACATTGTTGTTCATTGTCCTGATTGGTGTGGGCTGGTCTGGCCTGCCCTCGACCTGGACGTTGTTCGCCATCGGTGTGCTGCTGTTGCCCTATCTGACGCTCAGCGGCGGGCCGGCAGGCTTCGTCTCCATGAGCCGGTTCAATCTCGTCTCGTTTCCGCTGTTCGTCGTGCTGGCCAATTTGGGATTGCGCGCGAGGTGGCTTCTCATGGGAGTGATCGGACTCTTTGGCGCGTCGTTGTTGATGAACGCCGCCCTGTTTGCCCGGAGAATCTGGATCGGCTGAACGCTGCAAGACGCTCGCAGCTCTGAATACGGCTCCTCCTGCCCGTCAGCGAAAATGGCCGCCAGCGCCCTGGCAGCCATTTTGGTGGCGACCCCAACTTTCCTTCCCTAGTCTTCCATCCCGTACATCTTGGCCCTGTCGAGTTTGTACGACCAGGGCAATCCGGCGTTCTTCCATCCGTTGACGGCACGCTGACCGGACTTCGGTCCCTCCGTTGCAAGATCGCCTTCAAATCCGTCGACCACCGAATAGACGGTCTTGAACCCCGCCTCGGCCAGCAGGTTGGCCGCAGCGGCGCTGCGGTCGCCGGACCGGCAGATCAGGACGACGGGATCGCCGGGCCCGAGCCCCTTCGCGCTTAACCTGCGCCGGACCTCGGGAAGGAAATTGGGATTAGGTTCGAGCTTGAACGATCCCTTGGCGGCATCCCAGACCGGGAACTCCGGTGTCTTCATGTAGGGAATGTTCGCATCCGCCTGCATCGGCATGCCGAGATATGTCACCTCGGCCGTTGTCCTGATGTCGAGGAACAGGGCCCGCGAAGCATTCTGCTCGACAAACTTCGCCGCCTCCTGCGACGACAGGTACTGTCCAAGTTTGGTTCGCTTCTGTGCCGGCACGGAAGCCGCATCGAATGCGTGCGCCGTTGTCGACGCGATAAAGAGTACGACCAGCCAGGTGGCGAAAGTTCTGAAGGCTCTCATGTCATCTTCTCCTGCGGGCTTGATGTCTTGCCCGCCAACAACAGTTCAGGGATCGCCGACGGCGTCGGCGCGCAACATCGTCGTTCTTGTCGCGGCTAGCGTGCCGCAGCCGCCTGCTCCACTTTTGATTCGGCCAGGAATTGCATGAATTTCGTGAACAGCACTTCCCGTTCCTGGCTCGAGAGCGGTTGCCTGCCGGACGAAGATCCATATTTCTGCATGAAGTTTTCAAAGGCGACCTTCACCTCGGGCGAAGACCGGTCCGGAGCGGTGGTCACAGCCTGGTTGCGATGCGCAGCGAGCCACTCGGCGGCAGGCTTGTACCGCACCCAACCGGGCATCTCGGCCGAAAGGTTGACTTCGCGCCACTTCGGGTGCCGGGACGGATTGTTGAACTGATCGATCTTGCTGAAGAACGTATCGATGAATTTCGCGATCTTCTTGTAGCGCGGCGAATTCTCCGGCCAGGTGTAGGCGACGAGCAGCGCCCGGTTGGCGATGGTCGGCACCGTCGTGCCTTCGGCGATCACGTTCGGATAAAGATTGTGCGTGAGCTCTGCCGGCAGATACTCCGCGAACAGACCGCGGAGGTCGTGCTTTGGCAGGCTTTCCTGATCAAGCGGCACGAAATGCAGGCCGTCTTCCTTTTTCACTTTCGCGAAGGTGACTTGCGGCGCTCCGGTGAGGATGATCATGGCCGACAGTTCGCCTGACATCAGCCGCTTGAGCGCTTCGTCATTGTCGTAGTAGGATCGCTGCACCGGGATATTCAGCGCGTTGAAGACGGTGTCGGCGGTCACTTCGGTCTGGCTGTCCTTGAGGTTGAAGTTGACCTTCTTGCCCCGCAAGTCGTCGTAGGACGTGATGTCACTCCGCGCCAGAACCTGAAACTCGGAATTGTACAGCTTTGTGATGTATTGAACGCGCTGCTCGATGTTAGCGTACAGCACCGGATCCTTCTTCTTGAGCAAACGAAGATTGTCCTCGTCGACAACAGCCATGTCGATGCCCTTGAGGAACAGCACGTCGTTCAGGTTTTGCAGTCCGCCGACGCCAAGCACCGGCAGCACGCGTATCCCATCCGGGCTCAGATCGTTGACGACGTTCCGGATGTCTTCGGTGAACCGGGCGCAGGTGCACGAGATGCCGGATACCACGACGTTGACCGCGATGTCGTTGGCCTGACGTTTCTTTTCGTCGTAGCTGATCACCGGCTTCTGGTTTTGAGCCATACCGGGATGGATGCCGATTGCCGCCGACGCAACAACAGCGAGGAATAAGAGGCAAATCAGTCTTCTTGTCAGCTTTCGTGTCAGTTTTCTTGCAGCCGCTTTGGTGACGCCCATGATTTTACCCCTTTACTGGAATGCGTGGCGCGTTGACGGTGTGCGATGAAGCGAGTGCCGATCGCAGAATGTTACCGGCACCGGCTGGATTTCTTTGCAGTGACGGGCTGCAAAAGCCCGTACAATGCGCGATCAACGGGGTTTACTCGCGAGCACATCGAGCCGATGAGTGGCATCCGTCGCTCCGAACCGTCTCGCCTTCTCGTACCAGGCGCGCGCTATCGCGATATCAGCGACAACGCCGTGTACGCCGAGCTTTTCCAGAACCGCCGGATCATAGGTCCCGGCCATCGCGATCGCGGCTTGCGCGTCGCCATCGTTGGCCGGGCGCCGCAGCACCAGCCGCCCGGCGGCGATATCGCCACTGGCAATCAGAGCCTCCGCCCGTTTCAGCGAAGCTGCGATTTCAGCGGGATCGAGGCGATGGAGCGTTTCAACGGGAAGCGCAGGCTGCTCGATGGCAGCAGGCGCCGGCGCGCGAGGCTGCAGTGCCCCCTGATCGGCATTCTTCATGTCTTCTTGCGTCGGAGCGAGGCCAGCTACGGCGACGTTCGGGCTTCGGGCTGTTCTTTCCACCGCCCCCGCCGGCGGCATGAGTGGCGCCGGATCGGCCTGCGCCGTCGTGGCTGGGACCGGCACGATGCTGGCCATCGATGCCTTGACGTTTATCAAGTCGCGCATGTCGTCCGATGAAAACAGCGAGAACAGAACTGCCACGGTCGCGGCGACGCAGACAGCCGCAAGAGCCCGTAAGGAGGTCGATACTCTTCGCTTCTGCAAGGGAACGATAAATTCGCTCGGCTCGAGCTCGTCTTGATCGTCTGAAACGCGAGGCGCGTAGTCGTCGCTGGCAACGATGCCTTGCTGCGAGGATGGCCGCCATTCGCGGGAATCTATGCCCCGGTCTGCCGCGTTGCCGTCGATTGAATCGAGGTCGTAAGGCCCTGCCCCATGTTGGTGTATTTGTTCCGCCATGACGATACTCCCGCTACTACGCAACTCAGGGCGTTCGCGGAACCGGCTGTTATTTTTCTATCGCAACTGCCCTGTTACAGAAATCAAGTCAGCGATTCGAATCGGCCCAAAAAGGGACCGCGCCGCCGGCCATTTAGGAAAGATTTGGGTTTGAGTGCGTCGTTACTGTGTCGACACCAGTAGTTGTACTGGCTTTGGAAGCCAAATGCACGACAGCGTGCGCAATTTGCCAACATCTGCAAGACGGTAGCATGGTCGGCACGAAGGCTACCCGTTACCGGCGACGTAACAGTTCCCGCATCCAACGCGATCGAATCTGGGCTGGAAGCTGGCGCAAGTATGGAGACGCAACGCTCGAGCGCGAGAAATCAATTCTGACTTCGCTCGCTTACTTTGCTTCGCTTGCCTTGATGCCCGAGCTTTCAACGAGCTTTGCCACCCGTGGCAGGTCGGCGGCAAACAGACGCGCGTGCGCCTCGGGCGTCTGTTCGTTGTCGGGGAATGGCAAGGTTCCGAGCTCCTTCAGCTTCTCCCGCAGGGCCGGGTCCGACAGTGCCACGCGGAGCGCCGCGTTGATCGCGCCGATTGTTTCCTTCGGGGTTCCCTTCACCACGTAGAGCCCATGCCACATCGAGTAGCTGACTTCGGGCATACCGAGCTCGGCGGTGGTCGGCACATCCTTCAACTGTTCAAGCCGCTCCGGCGAAGTAATAGCGATGCCGTGCAGTGTTCCCGCCTGAATCTGCGGCAGCGCATTGGTCACCTGATCCCACAGCAGATCGATCTGCCCGGCCAGCATGTCGCCGATGGCTGGCCCAGATCCGCGATAGGCGACGATGGTCGGTTTGAAGCCGAGCACATTGCCCATCATCACGGCGCAGAGGTGACTGTTGGTCCCGATGCCGCCATGCGCAAAATTTGCCTTGTCGCGCTCGGCCTTGATCCAGGCGACAAAATCCGCAGGGCTTGTCCCTGGAATCGACTTGCGTCCGATCAAGACCATGGGCGCGTTGTTGACGAGGCCGACCGGCTCAAACGCCGTACTGGTATCGTAGCGCAGGTTGGTGAACAGGCTGGGCGCCGCGAGCAACGCGACATGATTGATCAGGATCGTTGAACCGTCAGGTGCCGACCGGGCCACACGATCGTTGGCGATCGTGCTGCCGCCGCCGACCTGGTTCTCGACGATGATGGCTTGGCCGAGCGTGCGCGACATCCGTTCGCCGATCAGGCGCGCAACGGTATCGGTGCCGCCACCGGCGGCGTAGGGCACCACCAGCGTCACGGTTTTGGTAGGCGATTGCGCGTGGACGTGGGTCGCGAACGCGACAAGCAAGACGCCAAAACCTGTGAGCGCGCTCCTCAGAAGCCGATTGATCACGACACTGCCCTCCCGAAGGCTTGCTTTTGATTTTATGCCGCATTGTTGCGGACGTGCTCTTGGCGTCTCATCAGAGCACAGCGCCCTACCGACAGGCTAGGGCCAATGTCCGCTGCGGAGCGGACGTTGCAGTGCACTCAATCACGAGAGGGATCGACCGAGTGCGCGGTCACCGCAATTGGGATCAGATCAAATCAACCCACGCAGCACAGCCGTCAGCCGGCTGCATTGCTCTTCGGTTCCGACCGTAATACGCAGAAAGTCTTCGATCCGGGGTTTCCGGAAATGCCGGACCAGAACGCCGTGCTCCCGAAGCCTGGCCGCGAGATCTGCGCCGCGGTGGTTGCGATGACGCGCGAAGACGAAGTTCGCCATCGATGGCAGAACCTCGAAGCCGAGTTCGGTGAGCGAGCGCACCAGCCATTCGCGGCTCGCCATGATGCGCGCGCGCGTCTCCTGAAACCATGCATCGTCCTCGATCGCCGCAACCGCCCCGGCAATCGCGAGGCAATCGAGGGGATAGGAGTTGAAACTGTCCTTGACCCGCTCCAGCGCCTCGATCAGAGGTCGTTGACCGATGGCAAAGCCCACTCTCAGTCCAGCCAGCGCCCGCGACTTGGAAAGGGTCTGGACGACGAGCAGATTGTCATGGCGTGCGACCAGCGATACCGCGCTCTCGCCGCCGAAGTCGACATAGGCCTCGTCGATGACGACCAACTGATCCCTGTGTTCGGCCAGTAGCGCCTCGATCGCCTGGCGCGGAAGCCCGATGCCGGTGGGCGCGTTCGGATTGGCCAAAAGGATGGCGCTGCATGGCCGGCGGAAGTCGGCAAGCTGCACCCGCATCGCGGCGTCGAGCGGCACTTCCTCGTAACGGATTCCGTACAGGGCGCTGTAGACCGGATAGAAGCTGTAGGTGATGTCGGGGAATAGCAGCGGCGCATCGTGCTTCAGCAACCCCTGAAAAATGTGGGCCAGAACCTCGTCCGAGCCGTTGCCGACGAACACCTCGTCGGGCGTAACATCGTAGCGCGCCGCAATCGCCTCGCGCAGGCGGGAAGCGCCGGGATCAGGATAGAGCCGCAGACGCTCGGTGGCAGACGCAATCGCCGTCAGCACGCGGGGCGAAGGTGCGTACGGATTCTCGTTGGTATTCAGCTTGACCAGGTCATCCAGCTTCGGCTGCTCGCCGGGCACATAGGGCGACAGGCTGTGGACGATCGGACTCCAGAAGCGGCTCATGATGTGTGACTACTTCCCCGCCTCCGCGAACGCGCCGAGAATTCGCGCCCAGGAGCGGATGCCCTTGTGAAAACTCTTGAGGTCGTATTTTTCGTTCGGCGAATGGATGTTGTCGTCGTCGAGGCCGAAGCCGACCAGCACGGTGTCGAGGCCGAGCGTGCGCTTGAAATCCGCCACGATCGGAATCGAGCCGCCTGACCCGATCAACAGCGCTTCCTTGCCCCACTCGTCCGTCAGCGCGCGCTTGGCGGCGGCCAGCGGCCTCATGTTCCAGTCGAGCGCAATCGCCGGCGCGTTGGAATGGTCGAGGAACTCGGCCGTGCAGTCGCCGGGCAGCCGCGACGTGACATAGTCACGAAAAGCCTTGCGGATCTTGTCGGGGTTCTGGCCCTCGACCAGCCGGAAGGAAACCTTTGCGGAGGCCTCCGCCGGGATCACGGTCTTGGAGCCCTCGCCGGTATAGCCGCCGATGATGCCGTTGATGTCGCAGGTCGGGCGCGAGGAAACCTGTTCGATCAACAGACGACCCTTCTCGCCGGCCGGGATCGAAAGCCCGATCGGCTTGAGGAACGACTCCGGCGTCATGTCGAGCTTCTTCCACTGCGCCAGGATGTCCGGCGGCAGGTCGTTCACGCCGTCGTAAAAGCCGGGAATGGTGACATGGCCGTTGTCGTCGTGCAGCGCGCCGAGAATGTTCGTCAGCACCCGGATCGGATTGCGGGCGGCGCCGCCGAACAGGCCCGAATGCAGATCGCGATTGGCGGCCTTGATCTTGACCTCGTCATAGACGAGGCCGCGCAGCGAGGTCGTGATCGCAGGCGTGTTCTGGTCCCACATGCCGGTGTCGCACACCAGCGCGAAATCCGCTTTCAAGTCGGCCTTGTTGGCTTCGAGGAACGGCACAAAGTTCTTCGATCCGACCTCTTCCTCGCCTTCGATGACGAAGGTGACGTCGACCGGCAGCGAGCCGGTCACCGATTTCCAGGCGCGGCAGGCTTCGACGAAGGTCATCAACTGCCCTTTATCATCCTCGGCGCCGCGCGCGACGATGATTTTTCTGCCGTCGGCGTGATCGGTGACGACGGGCTCGAATGGCGGGCGCGTCCACAGGTTCAGCGGATCGACCGGCTGCACATCATAGTGTCCGTAGAACAGCACGTGCGGGCGGCCGTCAGTCGAACCGTTGGCTGTGGCGATGACCGCGGGATGCCCCGCCGTCGGTTTCACCTCGGCCTTGAAGCCAAGCGTTGCGATGTCCTTTGCCAGATGATCGGCCGCCGTCTTGCAATCGCCGGCAAAGGCCGGATCGGCCGAGATCGACTTGATCCGCAGCAGCGCGAACAACCGTTCGAGGCTGTTGTCGAAATCGGCGTCGATGCGATCGAGGACCGGCTGAAGTTTTGCGCTGGACATGTGTCGTTCCTTGGCTCGTTCCTTGGCGGTTTTTCTGGCGTCAGGTTTTAGCTTGCCCGGCGGCCGGAGGCAAAGCATGGGCATCGTCCGGCGGGTGGCGCATATGCCAGACCAGGCCCGCCCCCAGCAGGACGGTGGCGGCGAGATTGTTGCCGTAGGCCTGCAGCTCGTTGGGGAACAGCGGCAGCGACAGCAACAACAGCAGGCCCGCCGCGGCGAGCAACAGCCACGTGCCGGTTCTGACGCGGGGCCGCGGATCGTAGGCGGCGCGATGGATCAGCACCGTCATCGGAAAGAACAGCCACATGAAATAATACTGACGCGCCAGCGGCGTCGCCGCCGTCATCAGGCAAAACAATATGCCGATCTCCTCGGCATCCGAACGCTCGGTCCGGCGCGACGCTGACGGCATCACCGCGACGTAGCCGAGCCCGAGCGCCAGCGAGATCGCCAGCACCAAGAGGTTCGCGGTTTTGAAATCGAGGTTGACGACATTCATGGTGCGGACGGGCTTCGCGGGATCTTCCTGATTGTAGTTGAGCGGCCGCGTCAACCGGTGCGTCATCGCGATAATCGACTGGTTGACCCACGACCAGTTCTGCTCGTCGCGCTGGCCGAACCCTTTTTCGGAACTCGACCCCACCATGCCCTGGTACCAGGTCTTCAATTCATGGGCGTTGCGCTCGAAGCCGCGGAACGGCGCCGGCAGCACGAACAGAAACACGCCGTCGAACACCAGCATGCTGGCGGCGGCCGCCCACTGCCGGCGCCAGACCAGATAGGGCAGCACCGCGACCGGGAATACCTTGATGGCGGTCGCCAGCGCGAACATGCTTCCCGCCATCCAGCCGCGGTTGTCCCGCAATAGCCAGAAGCCGTACAGCATCAGCGCCAGCAGCACCAAATTCGGCTGCCCGAGGTCGAACATGTCGAACACGAAGGTCACGGTGACGAAGCCCGGCAGCGCGAACAGCCATGGGCCCGGTGTCCGCCCCGATCCGGTCATCGCATTGGAGAACTGCGCGGTCATCCACCACGCGACGATGTTGAGAAACGACAGGCAGAGATAAAGCGGGATTTTTCCGAACCAGCTCGGGATCGCCAGCAGCACCGCCGACAGCGGCGGATAGATGAATTCGAAATAGTCGGCGGGATTGTCGGGATAGAGGTTGTTGCCCTGCAACACCTGCTGCCCGGCCCAGAACCACAGCGGATAGTCCTTGGTCTTGCCATGGCCCCAGATTTCCGGGACCAGCACGTCGGCCGTCAGCGCGACACAGCAGAGCAGGAACAGCAGGTCGATCGGCGCTCGCAGCGACGGATATCTCAACACGCGCCCGTTTCCGAAGTCAGAGGAAGGTAGCGGTGCCTGCATTAGCCCAGATATCAGCGCCGCAGCAACCCGCCGAGCGCGCCGCGCACCAGCGCCCGCCCGACCGAGCCGCCGAGCGCCCCGCCGACCGATTTGCCGAGATCGGCGACGACGCCGCCGACCACCTTGTTGGTCACCGAACGCGTGACGCTTCGGGCGATGACCTGGCCGGTCGACATCCTGCCACGTGAAACATTGGTGCCGAAGATGGTGCCGACGATCGAACCGATCTGGCCCAGGATTCCACCACCACCGCCCCCACCGCCAGCCGATCCGTCATCCGGATGCGCCGCGGTACCTGCGATGCGCTTCTGGATCATCTCGTAGGCGGACTCGGCGTCGATCGACGTGTCGTATTTGCCCTTCACCGGGCTGTTGTTCATGATCGCCTTGCGCTCGTCCGGCGTGATCGGCCCGATCCGTCCTGTCGGCGGCCGCACCATGATGCGCTCGACCATCGCCGGCGTGCCGCCGCCCTCGAGGAACGACACCAGCGCCTCGCCCTTGGCCAGTTCCATGATGACACGGGCGGTATCAAGCTTCGGGTTGGGCCGGAACGTCTCCGCCGCGGCCGCGACCGCCTTCTGGTCGCGCGGGGTAAAGGCGCGCAGCGCGTGCTGGACGCGGTTGCCCAACTGGGCGAGCACCCTGTCGGGCACGTCGATCGGGTTTTGCGTGACGAAATAGACGCCGACGCCTTTGGAACGGATCAGCCGCACCACCTGCTCGATCTTGTCCATCAGCGCCTTCGGCGCGTCGGTGAACAGCAGATGCGCCTCGTCGAAGAAGAACACCAGTTTCGGCTTCGGCAGGTCGCCGACTTCAGGCAATTCCTCGAACAGCTCCGACAGCATCCACAACAGGAAGGTAGCATAGAGCCGCGGGCTCTGCATCAGCTTGTCGGCGACCAGGATATTGACCATGCCGCGGCCATCGCTGTCGGTCTTCATGAAATCCTTCAGCGTCAGCGCCGGCTCGCCGAAGAATTTTGAAGCCCCCTGGTTCTCCAGCACCAGAAGCGAGCGCTGAATGGTGCCGACGGTGGCCTTGGTGACGTTGCCAAAGCTTTGCGCGGCCTTTCGGATCGACGCCAGCGGATCTTCCTCGTCATCCGGGCCTTTCTTGCCGGTGGCCGGAACGATGGCGTCGAGCAGCGCCCGCAGATCCTTCATGTCGATCAGCGTCAGGCCGTTTTCATCCGCGACACGGAATGCGACGTTGAGCACGCCTTCCTGCACGTCGTTGAGATCGAGCATCCGCGACAGCAGCAGCGGTCCCATTTCGGTGACGGTGGCGCGGACCGGATGGCCCTGCTCGCCGAACACGTCCCAGAACACGGTCGAGAACTGGTCGGGCTGGAAGGTCAGTCCCATTTCGCCGGCCCGCTTGACGATGAAGTCCTTGGCCTCGCCGACTTCGGAGATGCCGGAGAGATCGCCCTTGATGTCGGCCGCGAACACGGGAACACCGGCGCGTGCAAAACCTTCCGCCATCACCTGCAGCGATACGGTCTTGCCGGTTCCGGTCGCGCCAGTAACAAGGCCGTGCCGGTTGGCGAGCGCAAGCGTCAGCCAGGCTGTCTCCTCACCCTTGCCGATAAAAATCTTCTCGCCGGTATCGGCCGTCTTGTTATCGGAGGTCGCCATCAGATCGGCCTCTTCGCGCGTATCAGGGAGCTACAGTTGCCGTCAGACACAATCATATCGCATCGACCCCGTCGATTGAAACCGTCGGCGGGATGTCGACGTAGCCAGTCGCCTTTTGGCCGACGCATCTCATACTTTTTTCCAACTCGGGCACAAAAACGGATGGCGCGGTGCGACAAACTAGCGTGAATCGGGCGTTCACTCTTGCATTGCTGCAACACTTGCGACGCGATCTCAAACGAAAATCGCTTCCGTGTGCGCTGGTCGCTTGTATTTCATATAACAGGCGCTCAAGATCATTTTACAAGCAAACGACCCGGTGAAACCGGCTGAGGGCGGGGCAATTATGGACGAATTGATTGGCAGGCTGGCCACAAAGGCCGGCATTGATAGCGCTGTCGCTGAAAAAACCATCGGCATCGTTCTGGGTTTCCTCCGTAACGAGGGTCCTTCCGACAAGGTTCAGGCTCTGATTGACCAAATTCCGGGTGCCGAAGCTGCGATCGCGGCATCGAACAGCAATAGCGGCCTCTCGAGGCTGATGGGCGGCGGGCTGATGGCACTCGGCACCAAGTTGATGGCGCTCGGCCTCGGCATGAGCGAGATTCAGAACGTCGCGCGTGAACTTTTCCGGTTCGGCCGCGACAAAATCGGAGCGGACAAAATGGGCGAGATCATCTCGGGGACGCCGGGCCTTAGCCAGTTCGCCTGAAGCACCCTTTCTGAAGCACCTTCAGCCTCAGCACATTCTATTGCATCGAGTATCATGACATATCCCCTTACAGCGATCGAAGGCCTGACCGCCTACTCCGCCTCGAAACTCAAATCGCAGGGCATTCGCACCACCGAAGCGCTGCTCGAAGCTGCCCGCACGGTCAAGGGACGCAAGGCGCTCGCGGCGAAGACCGGGATCAGCGAACAGCAGCTGCTCGAATGGGCCAATTTCTCCGACTACATGCGCATTCCCGGGATGGGCAAGGCCAAGGTCGGACTGGTGCGCGCCGCCGGCGTCACTACCGTGCGTGAACTGGCGCTGCGCAACCCGGCGCGGCTGGCCCAGAACATGAAAGACGTGAACACCCGGCGTAAACTGGTGCAGGTTCTGCCCTCGGAAAGATCGGTCGAGCAACTGATCGAGCAGGCGCGCAAGCTGGCGCCCAAAATCACCTACTGACCACAGCGAAGGCCGCCCCGAGCGGCCCGCGGCGCGGCCTTTCCCGCCTTGACTCGCTAGCGCGGACCGCGCAAAGCGACCGCATGATCGCAACCATTTCCAGACCCGCTGACGAGGCCGACAAGGGCCCCGCGATGGCCGGCCCGGCCGGTCATTCCGCGCTGCCGGCGCTGCTGTCGAGGTCGTATCCGGCCGTCATGGGCGTGTTGAATGTGACGCCAGATTCCTTCTCGGACGGCGGACAGTTTTCGGCCCCCGAGCACGCGCTGGCGCAGGCCCGAAAAATGATCGCCGAGGGCGCCGACATCATCGACATCGGCGCGGAATCCACCCGGCCCTATGGCTCGGAGCCAATCACCGTTGACGAAGAACTGAAGCGCCTGCGCGAGGTGCTGCCCGAAGTGGTTTCGCTCCGCATTCCCGTGTCGATCGACAGCATGAAGGCATCCGTCGTGGCCTGGGCGCTCGATCAGGGCGCTGCGATCGCCAACGACGTCTGGGGCCTGCAGCGCGACCCCAAAATGGCCGCTCTCGTCGCGGCGCGCGGGGTGCCTGTCATCGTCATGCACAATCGCGATCGCGCCGATCCCGCCATCGACATCATGGCTGACATCACCGACTTCTTCGCGCGCTCGCTCGAGACAGCGGCGAAGGCCGGTATTTCGTCCGATCACATCGTGCTCGACCCCGGCATCGGCTTTGGCAAGACGCCGGAGCAGAGCATGTCAGTGCTGGCACGGCTCAATGAACTCTCTTCATTTGGCCTGCCGCTGCTGGTCGGGGCGTCACGCAAGCGCTTCATCGCCGAGGTCGCCCCGTCCGAACCGCATCAGCGGCTCGGCGGCTCGATTGCGGCCCATCTCCTCGCCGCTCAAAAGGGCGCGCGGATCATCCGCGCCCATGATGTCGCGGAAACCGTACAGGCGCTGCGTGTCGCGGCAGCAATCAGGGACCAGGAATGACCGATACGATCTTCATCACCGGCGTCGTCATCCATGCCCGCCATGGCGTGATGGAACACGAGACCGAAGTCGGGCAACGTTTTGTGATCGACCTCGATCTCTCCGTCGATCTGTCGGAATCCTCGCGCACCGACCGCCTCGCCGACACCGTGTCCTATTCCAACGTGGTCGCGACCGCCACCGCAGCCTTCAAGAACACCAACTACAAGCTGCTGGAACGCGCGGCCGGCGCCGTCGCCGAAGCGGTGCTGACCGCGTTTCCGCGCGTCAGCGCGGTCAAGATCACCGTGCACAAGCCGCATGCGCCGATCGCCGCGATCTTCGAGGATGTCGGCGTGGTGCTGACCCGCACCCGGCAAGCGCCCTGACATGGCGGACGTGCTGATCGCGCTCGGCGGCAATGTCGGCGACGTCCGCGCGACTTTCCAGAAGGCGGTTTCCAACATCTGCGGCATGACACAGGCAGCTCTTTTGGCGCGGTCGTCGGATTACACCACGCCGCCCTGGGGCGACGAGGCGCAGGATCCCTTTATCAATGCCTGCATCGAAATCGACACCGACCTCGATCCGCATGCGCTGCTGTTCACGCTGCACAAGATCGAGAAGAAATTCGGCCGCGACCGTGCGCAGGAGCGGCACTGGGGTCCGCGCACGCTCGACCTCGATCTGATCGCCTATGATGACGTCAAGATCGACAAGCCGGAACTGACGCTGCCGCACCCCCGGCTTTTTGAGCGCGCCTTCGTGCTGGTGCCGCTCGCCGAAATTGTACCGGACCGTGTCATTGCGGGACGCCGCGTGACGGCGGCCCTGGCAGAGCTATCGACCGAAGGTATTTTGCGCTTACCCGACCTCGATTGACCCAAAACAACCGTTTGGCTTGGCGGCCGCGGCGTGGCAATTTCCGGCCAAATATCAGGAAGCGCTTAGGGATCGACTCGCAGGATGACTACACAAGATGAGCTGAAATTGGCCGCGGAGTTTGCCCCGACGACCTACGACGACTGGCGCAAGCTGGTCGACGGGGTGCTGAAGGGCGCGCCATTCGAGAAATTGGTCAGCAAGACATCCGACGGACTGAAGATCGATCCGATCTATCGCCGTGCCAAAGGCGCCGTCCCGGTCGCCGGCCGCGCCGCCGCAGCACCCTGGCAGATCATCCAACGGGTCGATCATCCCGACGCCAGACAAGCCAATGCACAGGCGCTGCACGAGCTGGAGAACGGCGCTACCGGGCTTGCGCTGGTCTTCGCCGGCGCTCCCGGCGCTCATGGTTTTGGACTCGAGCCGACCGCGGAAGCCGTCGAACAGGTCCTCGACGGCATCTTTTTCGATGCCGGCATCGGCATTGAACTTCAGGTCGGTCCGCAGTCGCGGATGGCGGCTATCCACGTCGCCGAATATGTCAAGCGCAAGGGCCTCAGCCCCTCGGCCTGCAACATCCGCTTCGGTCTCGACCCGCTTGGCGCATGCGCGGTGTGGGGCTCGAGCCCCTATAGCTGGGCCGAGATCGTGCCCGCCGTCACCGGCGCCATCAAAGGCCTGGCCGCGATGGGCTTTAAAGGGCCGCTCGCGGCGGCCGATGGACGGGTGATCCACGATGCCGGCGGATCGGAAGCGCAGGAGCTCGCGTTCGTATTGGCCGCCGGCGTCGCCTATCTGCGCGCGATCGAAGCGTCCGGCGTGCCGCTGGAAAATGCGCAGGGCATGGTCTACGCGCGGCTGTCCGCCGACGCCGATGAATTCCTGACGCTGGCGAAATTCCGCGCGCTGCGGCTGCTGTGGGCGCGGATCGAACAAGCCAGCGGTCTCACGCCCAAGCCGCTGTTCATCGCAGCCGACACCGCCTGGCGGATGCTGACGCAGCGCGACGCTTACGTGAACATGCTGCGCGCGACGATGGCGACCTTCTCCGCAGGCCTCGGCGGCGCCAACGCCATCACGGTGCTGCCGCATACGCTGGCTCTTGGATTACCGGATCCGTTCGCCCGCCGCGCCGCGCGCAACACCCAGCTGGTGCTGCTGGAAGAATCAAACCTCGCCAGGGTTTCCGATCCCGCGGCCGGCTCCGGCGGCATCGAGACGCTGACAAAGCAGCTCTGCGAAGCAGCTTGGGCGCTGTTCCAGCAGATCGAAAAGGCCGGTGGCCTGTTCGCTTCGCTCGAGCAGAACCTGATCCAGCAAAAGGTCGCGGCAACGCGAGCCGTGCGCCAGGCCAACATCGCCAGGCGACGCGACGTGCTGACGGGCGCCAGCGAGTTTCCGAACCTGCACGAGGCCGATGTCGCCGTACTCGACGTCAAGCCGGTGGTGCTGCCGCCCTATGGCGAAGCCAAAATCAAATTCGACGGGATGCCGCCGATGCGGCTTGCCGCGCCATTCGAAGCCTTGCGTGACAAATCGGACAGCAAGCTGAAGAGCGCGGGCGCGCGGCCAAAAATCTTTCTCGCCAATCTCGGCACCGCCGCCGACTTCACCGCGCGCGCCGCCTTTGCCAAGAGCTTTTTCGAGACCGGCGGCATCGAGGCTGTAGATACCGAAGGCTTTGCCGATCCGGCCGCGCTTGCCATCGCCTTCAAGGCCTCCGGCGCAGCCGTGGCGTGCCTCTGTTCCCAAGACAAGGTCTATGCCACGCACGCGGTGGCCGCCGCAAAGGCCCTTCAAGCCGCCGGCGCCAGACATATCTATCTGGCAGGCCGGCCAGGCGAACAGGAGGCAGCCCTTCGCGGCGCCGGCGTCGGTGATTTCATTTTTGCCGGCGGCGACGCGCTGGCGATGTTGCAGGACGCCTGGCGGGAGATGGAGTGAGCATGACGGCGGCGAGCAAAACCGTTCTGACCGGCGGATGCCAGTGCGGCGCGATCCGCTTTTCGGTGGCAGCCGCGCCGGCCAAGATCAGCATCTGTCATTGCCGAATGTGCCAGAAGGCATCGGGCGCGCCGTTCGCGTCCTTTGCCGATATCGAACACGGCGATTTCGCCTGGACCCGCGGCCAGCCGGCGGCATTCAAATCTTCCTCGATCGCGGAACGCGACTTCTGCAAGGATTGCGGCACGCCGCTGAGCTTCCGCCGCATCGGCGGGCCCCGGATCGAGATCATGACCGGAACCTTCGACCGCCCCGACCGGCTGGTTCCGACCCGGCAATACGGCACCGAGGCCCGGCTGGGCTGGGTGGTCGGCATCTCCAACCTGCCGAGCCAGACGACCATGCAGAATTACGGCGCGGACAAGCTCGGCGGCATCGTCAGCCACCAGCATCCGGATCATGATTAGAGCTTGCGACCGCCAAATATGCTAGAATGGGTACCATGAGCCGCATACCTGACTTCGCCGATATCGCATTCGAACCGATCTCCCCCGCGGCGCCCGCCGGCCACGCCGAGCCGTGGCTGACGCCGGAGGGAATTTTGGTGAAGCCCGGCTACAGCGAGGCCGATCTCGAAGGCATCGACTTCCTCGAGACCTGGCCGGGCACCGCGCCCTATCTGCGCGGTCCCTACCCCACGATGTATGTCAACCAGCCCTGGACCATCCGGCAATATGCCGGGTTCTCGACGGCTGAAGACTCCAACGCGTTCTACCGCCGCAACCTCGCGGCTGGCCAGAAGGGCCTTTCGGTCGCGTTCGATCTCGCCACCCATCGCGGCTACGACAGCGATCATCCGCGCGTCACCGGCGACGTCGGCATGGCCGGCGTAGCGATCAACTCCATCTATGACATGCGCACGCTGTTCTCGGGCATTCCGCTCGACCAGATGAGCGTGTCGATGACCATGAATGGCGCGGTGCTGCCGATATTGGCTCTGTTCGTCGCCGCCGCCGAAGAACAGGGCGTTCCGTCGGAGAAACTGTCGGGCACCATTCAGAACGACATTCTGAAAGAGTTCATGGTGCGCAACACCTACATCTATCCGCCGACGCCCTCGATGCGGATCATCTCCGACATTTTTGCGTACACCTCGCAGAAGATGCCGAAGTACAATTCGATTTCGATCTCCGGCTATCATATGCAGGAAGCCGGCGCGACGCAGGACCTCGAACTCGCTTATACGCTGGCCGACGGCGTCGAATATCTGCGCGCCGGACTCGCCGCCGGCCTCGATGTCGATCGCTTCGCGCCGCGGCTGTCGTTCTTCTGGGCGATCGGCATGAACTTCTTCATGGAAGTCGCCAAGATGCGCGCCGCGCGGCTGTTGTGGGCGAAGCTGTTGAAGCCGTTCAATCCGAAAGACCCGCGTTCGCTGTCGCTGCGCACGCATTGCCAGACCTCCGGTTGGTCGCTGACCGCGCAGGACGTCTTCAACAACGTGACGCGCACCACCGTCGAAGCGATGGCGGCGACCCAGGGCCACACCCAGTCGCTGCACACCAATGCGCTCGACGAGGCGCTGGCGCTGCCGACGGATTTCTCGGCCCGCATCGCCCGCAACACGCAACTGTTCCTGCAGCAGGAGAGCGGCACCAACCGCATCATCGACCCCTGGGGCGGCTCCTATTATGTCGAGCGGCTGACCCGCGATCTCGCGGCCAAAGCCTGGGGCCATATCCAGGAGGTCGAGGCGCTCGGCGGCATGGCGAAGGCGATCGAGGCCGGCGTGCCGAAACTCCGGATCGAGGAAGCTTCTGCAAAAACCCAGGCGCGGATCGATGCCGGACGGCAGGCGGTGATCGGCGTCAACAAGTACAAGCCGGTCAACGAGGCCGCTATCGACGTGCTCAAGGTGGAAAACTCCACCGTGCGGCGGCTGCAGATCGACAAGCTGAAGCGGCTGCGCAGCGAGCGCAGCCAGAAGGACGTCGACGCGGCGCTCGCGGCGTTGACGCGCTCAGCGCGGGCGAAGGCAACGGCAACCTGCTGGCGCTGGCGATCGATGCTGCGCGCGCAAAAGCCACCGTCGGCGAAATTTCGGACGCGATGGAAAAGGTATTCGGGCGTCACCGCGCCGAGATCAAATCCATCACCGGCGTCTACAAGCGAGAGGCGTCCGCCATGTCCAACCGGGTTGAAAAAGTGCAGGAGCTGATCGACGCGTTCGAAACCGCCGAGGGCCGCCGCCCCCGCATCCTCGTCGCCAAGATCGGCCAGGACGGCCACGACCGCGGCCAGAAGGTGATCGCGTCGGCTTTCGCCGACGTCGGCTTCGACGTCGATATCGGGCCGCTGTTTGCCACCGCCGATGAGGCGGCAAGGCAGGCGGTCGAGAACGACGTCCACATTCTCGGCGTCTCGTCGCTGGCCGCCGCGCATCTGACCGCCGTGCCGGAACTCAAGGCCGCGCTGAAGAAGCACGGCCGCGAGGACATCATGATCATTATCGGCGGCGTGGTGCCGCCGCAGGACTACGACGCGCTCTACGCGGCCGGCGCCGAAGCGATCTTCCCGCCCGGCACCGTGATCTCGGACGCGGCCGAAGAGTTGATCCGCAAGCTCAACGCCCGGTTAGGGCATAGCGAGGCGGCGGAGTAATCGCGACGATTTGATGGAGGTCGTCGAACTTTGCGCGCAACTCATGCGACAAATGATCGAAAGCGCATCTAGTCACCTCATTCCGATTGTTGGTCCATGAACCCAATACTCCGAATCTGCCTGGCGATATCTCTCGCAAGCTTTTCGTTTGCCGCCCTCGCCGCCGAACCCAAGCCCGACTTCAACCTCAAGACCAAGTCGATCGAGGCCAGCGTCTCGCTCGATGCCAAGATCAAGGCCAATGCGGCGCTCGCCGCCGACTGCCTGACCGAAGGCAAGGCGTGGGTGGCGGGATACAGCACCGAGGCCGACATAGAGCGCAAGCATAACCCGCAGATGTTCCGCAACGGCGCCTGGTCGGTCGATCGCAAATACGAGACGCGCTCGGTGGTCGACGGCCACTATGTAAGCATTGTCAGGTCGGACTACATGGACACCGGCGGCGCGCATCCAAATCCCGGCGTCAACACCATCCTGTGGGATTCCACCGCCAACAAGCGCATCAGCATCCGGCCCTTTTTCACCGAGACCGCCGATGGCGGGACGACCATGAAGGCGATGGTCAAGGCCGTGCTGGTGTCGCTGACGGCTGAGAAGAAAAAGCGCGATGCCGGCGAGACCGCGACCGACGCATGGTTCGAGATCGTCGAGCCCAAACTGCTCAAGATCGGCGCGGTGGCGCTGGCGCCATCGACTGTCGCGGGCAAGAGCTCCGGCCTCACGTTCCACTATCCGCCCACTGCAGTCGGCCCCTACGCCGAAGGCGAGTATGTCGCCTTCGTGCCGTGGGAAACGCTGAAGCCGTATCTGACGCCCGAAGGCATCAAGATATTCGGCGGCGCGCGGCCCAAGGGCGACGACGACGGGCAGCAATAGCCTCAATTCGATGGGGATAGCGGCGTCGGGGGCCCCTCGCCTGCGACCATCAGCCGTTGTAAAGCAGGGCATGACCCCGCCGAAGATCCCCGACATCGACAAATTGGCCGCCGACCTCCGCGCCGGCTCCCGCGCGGCGCTGGCGCGGGCGATTACGCTGATCGAAAGCCGGCGGAGCGACCACCAGGCCGCGGCGCGCGACCTGGTGCAGGCGCTATTGTCGGACACCGGCACGGCGATCCGCGTCGGCATCACCGGCTCGCCCGGAGTCGGCAAGTCAACCACCATCGACGCGCTCGGCACCTTCCTGATCGCGCGCGGCCACAAGGTCGCGGTGCTGGCGGTGGACCCCTCCTCGGCCCGCACCGGCGGCTCGATCCTCGGCGACAAGACGCGGATGGCACAGCTGGCGAATTCCGAGAATGCCTTCATCCGCCCCTCGCCCTCGTCCGGCACGCTTGGCGGCGTCGCCGCAAAAACCCGTGAGGCGATGTTGCTGTGCGAGGCGGCCGGTTTCGACGTGGTGCTGGTGGAGACCGTCGGCATCGGCCAATCCGAGACCGCGGTCTGCGACATGACCGACTTTTTCCTGGCGCTGATGCTGCCCGGCGCCGGCGACGAGTTGCAGGGCATCAAGAAGGGCCTGGTCGAACTCGCCGACATGATCGCGATCAACAAGGCCGATGGCGACAACATCAAGCGCGCCAACCTGGCAGCGGCCGAATATCGCGGCGCGCTGCATATCCTCAGCCCCCGCTCCGAACACTGGCATCCGCCGGTGCTGACCTATTCGGCGCTGACCGGCACCGGCATGGGCGAGCTGTGGCAGAAGATCCTCGATCACCGCACCGCCATGAACGCCTCGGGTGAGTTCGCCGCCCGCCGGCGCGAGCAGCAGGTGAAATGGATGTGGTCGATGCTGGAGCAGCGGATGATGGCCCGCCTGCGCTCGGATGCCACCATTCGCGCCAAGGTGAAAAAGACCGAGGCTGAAGTGGCGGACGGACGCATCACGCCGGCGCTCGCCGCCGAACAGATCGCGGAGATGCTGCGGTGAGCGACAAGCTCCGCATTCTCGTCACCGGCTTCGGCCCGTTCCCCGGCGCGCCGCATAACCCGACGCAGGCGCTGGTGGCGCGGCTGACAAAACTGCGGCGCCCGGCGTTTGCCGAGGTCGAACTGTCCAGCCACATTTTTCCCGTGACCTACAAGGCGGTCGATCGCGAATTGCCGCTGGCGCTGGCACAACACAGACCGCACGCGCTGCTGATGTTCGGCCTCGCCTCGCGCACGGCTTACGTCCGGGTCGAAACCCGCGCCCGCAACGCCGTCACCATGCTGTGGCCGGATGCCTCGCAAGCCCGCTCGCGCAAGGGATCGATCGAAGGCGGCGCCGACGCGCAAATGTTCGGCCCGCATACCCAAAAATTGCTGCGTGCGGCTGACGGCACCGGCATCGATGCCCGCGCTTCGCGTGACGCCGGCAGCTACCTCTGCAACTATCTGAGCTGGCGCGCGATCGAGGCCGTGGACGCCGGCAACGGCCCCCGCCTCGCCGCCTTCGTTCACATCCCGCCGCTCGCGCGCGACGGTGCCCCGCGCCGCAAGGGATTTCCGCGCATCACGCTGGACGAGCTGGTCGATGCCGGCGAAGCGATGCTGCTGGAGATGGTGCGGCTGGCACGGCGGGCGGCGGCTTGATCGGAGTTACTTCGAAGCTTTCTTTGCCTTCGGCTGCCAGCGGATATGCATCGTGAGCAGTGCGCCGAATGATCCAGTGGCCAACATCGCAATACAAAAGAAAACATAATACCAACGCGGAATGGAATTTCGACGCTCGATGACGAGCATTGCATTTTCCCCCTTACGGCTAAAACCGGCTGATTGCGCATAATGTATCGCCACAGCAACGCAACCTGCAATGGGTAGATTAACCCTACCGCGACAAAATGCCCATTCCCCCGCCGGCGTTCACCATGCTTCGCCGCATTTTCGCGATACCTATCGATCGACGAACACAGGGCCATCCGTCATGGACGTCGACCGCCGACATCTGATTGGAGCATCCGCCGCCGGCGTTGCCGGCGCGCTGGCGATGTCGCCGGATGCTGCGCGCGCGGCGCCGCTGACATCGGCGCTCGGGCGCGACGCGACGCAATATGGCGTGCGTCCCGGCAGTCCCGACGACCAGACCAGGAACCTGCAACGCGCGATCGACGAGGCCGCGCGCGCGCAGGTGCCGCTGGCGCTGCCGCCGGGCGTCTATCGCACCGGCATGTTGCGCCTGCAGAGCGGATCGCAACTGGTCGGCGTGCGTGGCGCGACCAAATTCCTGTTCACCGGCGGCGCGTCGATGCTGCAAAGCGACGGCGCCGACAGTATCGGCCTTAATGGGATCACGCTCGACGGCGGCGCCATTGCGCTGCCGGCGCGGCGCGGCCTGGTGCATTGCCTCGGCGGACGCGACCTCCGCATCACCGAGTGCGAAATTACCGGCAGCGGCGGCAACGGCATCTGGCTCGAGCAGGTCTCCGGCGATATCTCCGGCAACATTTTTGCAAAGATCGCGACCACCGCAGTGTTGTCGTTCGATGCCAAGGGCCTGATCGTCTCGCGCAACACGATTTCAGGCACCAACGACAACGGCATCGAAATCCTGCGTACCGCGATTGGAGATGACGGCACGCAAGTGCTCGACAACCGCATCGAGGACATCAAGGCCGGCCCCGGCGGTTCCGGCCAGTATGGCAACGCCATCAACGCGTTTCGCGCCGGCAATGTGATCGTGCGCGGCAACCGCATCAAGAACTGCGACTATTCCGCGGTCCGCGGCAATTCGGCGTCCAACATCCAGATCACGGGCAACAGCGTCAGCGACGTCCGCGAGGTCGCGCTCTATTCGGAATTCTCGTTCGAAGGCGCCGTGATCGCCAACAACACCGTCGATGGCGCCGCGGTCGGCGTCTCCGTCTGCAATTTCAACGAGGGCGGCCGCATCGCCGTCGTGCAGGGCAACATCATCCGCAACCTGCTGCCGAAGCGCCCGATCGGCACCGCGCCGGACGACGATGCCGGCGTCGGCATCTATATCGAGGCGGACTCTTCCGTGACCGGCAATGTGATCGAGAACGCGCCGTCGTTCGGGATCGTCGCCGGCTGGGGCAAATATCTCCGCGACATCGCCATCACGGGCAATGTGATCCGCAACGCCTTTGTCGGGATCGGCGTGTCCGTGGTGCCGGGCGCGGGAACGGCGCTGGTCAACAACAACATGATTTCGGAGACGCCGCGCGGCGCCGTGGTCGGGCTCGACCACGCACGCGCCGTGACCACCGACCTGTCGGCCGAAGGCGCCCAGCGCTATGCGCAGGTCGTGATCGGCACCAATGCGGTGAGGCGCTAAGCTCGATCTGCTTCTTTATTTGACGCGTTTTCTTAACGCGAACCGGGATCCACCATCGGATCAAGTCCGAGGGCATGCTTCGCGCGAAAACGCGATGCTAAAGCGCGTTGCGCAGCAGCGGATAGCGCTGCTGCATGGCGTCGAGATCGAGCCGCGGCAGCGTCACGTCGTCGAGATCGGGGGCATCAGTTACCGATAGCGCCTCGTGGGATCCGAGAAGCTGGCTTTCCAGCGCGATCAGGAAATCGTCGGCAATGTCGCGCGCCGGCTCGGCGGCATCGGCCTCCGGCTCAAGCTGTTGCACGGGTACGAGGATCTCGTCGTGGCGCGGCAACGTCGCGGGCTTGAGGTTGCGGCCGGTGATGTCGATCGCGAAATGCTCAGGCGAGGCTTCGCGCGCCATCAGGTCGCGCCAGGTTTCGACGGCGACCTTGGCTTCCTGGATGTTCTCGAGGAATGCCCGCTCGCTGTGAAAGCGGCGCCAGCGCCCGGTCTCGAACAGCTCGGTGAGATAGTCCAGCCGCTTCTCGGCAAGAGTGCACCAGCGCGCCATAGTATCGCGGCCAGGCGATACGTCTCGTAGATGTGTCATGAACCAGCCCGTTGGAAGAAAGACGGACGCAGACGCAACCGAGACGAATCAATCGAATGTGACAGTCTTATTCTGTGGAAAACTTCTTACTTGTCCAGCGTGCGAGCATCGCGAACGCCCTTCAACCAAACAAAACCCGCATTCCTACGGGGGATCTTCGAGTTCACCACCGTCAAGCCGCACAGCAGCATGGCCACGTTGCCCAGACCGCTGCGGCAATGTCACCGGACAAGGTTAAGGAAATCTTAACGCGCGCGCCGCGCCGCATCGAGCGCGGGCTGGTTTCGGGAAAACGGATGCCGAAAGTAAAAGACCCGCCCGGGGGGACAACCGGGCGGGTCAAGCCATAAGGGCGCTTGGGGTGGATGGGCGCTCGCGCACATTATAGCCAATGGGGAGGGATAACCGCTCCCACATCTATTAGTCGCGACACCTTCGGCGAACGTTCAAAACGCCGGGCGATTTTTTTAACTTTCTGGAAGGGGGTCGGACGGGCGAAAATCAGCGCGCAGCGGCGCGATTGGCGTCGTTTGCGGCCGATTTATCCGATGACAGCGACGGCGCGGAATCGTTCAGCGCCCTGCTCACGGAAGCGTTATCGGTCGTCGCCGCTGCCGGCGCTTTTTCTTCGGCCGGCTTGGCCGAAGCCATCGGAACCGCGGGCGCATCGACCGCGGCCGTGACCGCGGCGAAAGCATCGGCCTCGCCGGCTCCGAACAGATCGTCGCGGCCGGGGGTGCCGAGATCGCGAGCGGTCTTTGTCAGGATTGCGCGAACATCGTTCGGCTTCAACGCAGGATTGCGCTCCATGATCAGCGCCGCGACGCCGCTGACATAGGCGGCGGAAAACGAGGTCCCCGACGTGATCTGGTATTTTTCATCCGGCGCGGGCAGGAAAATATCGGCGCCGGGCGCCGCGATCGCGATGTAGTTGCCGCGGTTCGAGGCGGTGAACAGCCGCTCCTGGGCGTCGGTGCCGCTCACCGCGATCACGTTCGGGTTGGCGGCGGGATAGAGCGGCGGCGACTTGGGCCCGCCATTGCCGGCCGCGGCGACCAGCAGGATGCCCCTCGACGCGGTCGCGGCAATGCCGCGCTCAATCATCGGATCCTTCGGGCCGGCAAAGCTCATGTTGATGATCTGCGCGCCGTGCTCGGCCGCGTAGTCCAGCGCCTTCAGGATCACATAGGACGTGCTCTCCGCACCGCCAGAGGCGCCGCTGAACGCGCGGATCGCCAGCAGCCGCGCCTCCGGCGCGCTGCCCATCAATCTCGCATGCGCCACGATCGCGCCGGCGATGCCGGTGCCGTGGACATGCGCACCTTCCTTGCTGCCGAGCGCGTCAAACGTATCCGCGACCGAATTGGCGAGTTCCGGATGTCTGACGTCGATGCCGGAATTGATCACCGCGATGGTGACGTTCATGCCGCGGGCGAGCTTGTGCGCCTGCGGCAACCGAAGCTGGGCGATGGCGTATTGCGCCGGATCGCCCTCGGTCAGCGTCGTCTTCTGATCTTGCAGCTTTTCTTGCAGCACATATCGGAAATTGGACTGCACCGACTTCACCTTGGCGTCGGCGGCAAACTCCCGGCGCACGGTGTCCGCCGGCCGGCGATCGATGATACGAAACAGACCGACGGTGCTGCCGACCAGCGGGAAATTCTGCGACGCAATCCGCTCCAGGCCATGGCTCCGCGCCAGCGCGTCGGCGTCCGCATTGCGACATCGCGCCGTCGATTTCCGCCACGAATTCGTTCTGTACGGCGCGCAGGTTGATGGCGGCTTGCGCCGGATTGCTGCCGGCTCCGCCACCGCCCTTTTGGGCCGCGACACCGTTGCCGCCGCCACCGACCAGCTTCAGCGGACGATCGAAACATTCGCCGTCGGGGCCGCGATTGGCGTACTCGCAAACCGGATAGAGATTGGACGAATAGCGCAAATACGGCGTGCTCGAGCCGACGCCAACCGGACCACCGCCGGTTCGCATCATGATCGAGGTCGTGGTGACGTGGGGTGGCGGCGTGCGCGCAACGGTGACGGAATTGACCCCGACGCTGTTGCGGCCCGCGATGGTGGGATTGATCCGCGGCGCCACCGTGGGATTGATGGTGGGTATCCGCGGGTTGATGTGGAGGCTCGGCGTGCGCATGATGCTTTGCGCATGCGCCACCGGGGCAACAGCGAACGGCAACAGCGCCGCCGACAGGATCAACGCCGCGCGCCGCGTCATTGTGCGCCAATTCAGGCCATCGTGGACCATGGGACCTCGGCTAACTCGGGCACGCGCCATCTGGCTTGCGGAACTGCCAGCCTTACGGTGTCGCCACCGCGAGATTGACGATCTTCTCATTCGCCAGCCTGCTCATCAGGCTTGCGACTTCGTCCTTGCCCAGCGCCTTGTTGCCGAACTGCAGCCGGAACATGCCGCCTGTGGCGCCATCGACGATCGAGGCCTGATAAGTGTCGAGCAGCGCGGTGATGTCGGCGATGCGCGCTTCCGGCGCAAACCGCACCAGCGCGCGCGGCGGCGCGGCGGGAGCGCCGAGATCGCGGGTAATGGGACCGGACTGCTCCTTCATGCTGAGCGAAGCGGTCTGGAACGAAGCGGTCTGGTTCTTCATCAGCACCGCGCCGATCACGCCGGCCTGCAACAGCAGCGCCACGGCGCCGAGAGCGGTCGACCAGGCCAGCGTCCGCGGCGACAGCTTTGCGAAAAATTCCGAAATCCGCGCGGAGATATTCACCGACAGCGATGGCTTGCGCACGGGCTCTCCGTCGATCGCCGCGAACAGTTTTGCCATGGCGCGCGCGGACGGCGCACCCAGGCTCTCGTTGAGGCGGATGGTCTCGGCGTATTCCTCGCGGATCACGGCATACTGCCGGGCCAGCGCTTCATCGCCGGCGAGCGCTTCGTCGACACGGCGCGCATCGCGTGCGTTCAAGGTGCCGGCCGCATGGAAGGGCAACAGCATCTCGATTTCGCTGGGTTCTTGATCCAGCAGTTTTTTGCTCGCTGCCATCATGGCCAACCTCGCTCTATGCCGGCTGCCTTGAGCAGCTCGGCCAATTTCTTGCGCGCATAAAACAGGCGCGTCTTGACGGTGTTTTCCGGAATTCCGACGATCTCGGCGACTTCTTCCACGGACTTCTCGTGGTAGTAGACGAGATCGACGATCTCCCGGTGCTCTGGCGAAAGCGCGGTCATGCACTTGCGCAACGCTTCACTCGTATCCTTCTTCTGCGCCACCACTTCCGGATCGTCGGACGTATCCTCGATCGCGTTCGCGGTCTCGTCGTCCAGTCCAACGTCCTTGCGGCGCCGAAGTGCCGACAGGGCCTTGAACCGGGTAATCGCCAGCAGCCAGGTGGTAACGGCGGATCGGCCTTCGAACTTGCCAGCCTGACGCCATACATCGAGAAAAACCTCGCTGATGAGGTCTTCCGCAACCTGTTCGTCCCGAACGAGCCGAAGCCCGAAACGGAACACCCTGACATGGTGCCTTCCGTACAGCACCTGCATGGCGAGCCGGTCGCCTTGAGCGATCCGAGCGATCAGAACGTCGTCTGAAGCCGCCTGTGTCGCACTCAATGGCCGTCTCGCAAGGTTGGTCGGGTGGGAATGGCTGAGGGTTCGATGGGGGAGGCAAGATTCTTCACATTACGGCAATGTCCGGATTGCATGTGTGATCTACCCCACAGAAGGAATTTTGCCGGGCATTGGTGCCGGCGAGAACGGAGAAAGCCCCCAAATTGGTACCATAATACGGAAATACTTTCCTAAAGACGGCGCCACCCGAAACGACCTTACCAAGGCTTGGTCGGCAAGGCAGCATCTGCGTACAGCCAAGGCCGCCACGCAAGGGGTTGGCGGGTCCGAATCCGGCGGATTTCCGTTGCGAAACAGGGCAATGGCCGGGTTTTAACGGACCAGAATCGGTCCCGAAAGATACCAAACCTAAAGGCTTTCCCACTTAGATTTTTCGCTGGTTCCACCAACGGCGAGACCATGGGCACCGCTGCGTCCTCATTCGTGAATCCGGCCGAACTGGATGGCGTCGGTTCCCAGCCGACGGCGCAAGCGCTCTCGCGCCGCGCCAGGCAGCGCCGCCAGATCCTGGCCATGATCGGCGGCAGCTACGTCATCGATGCCGCGGTCCTGCTGCTTTACGCGCAGGCCGGCACGATCCCGGTCGACGATCGGCCCGGCCTATGCCGCCTCCGGCCTGACCCTGGTCGCGTTTTGCTTGATGCTTTCGGAACTCGGCTTCAACGACCGCTTCAAGGATCACTACCTGATCGCGCCGACAGTCGACCGCTGTGCATGCTGATCGCGCTGGCGTTCACCTGGATCGCGCCGGAAGTCGGCGCGATGTTCCTGTGCACGCTGTTCATCGTGTTCAGCTTCTCTTCGCTGCGTTCGACGCCGCCGCAGACCGTGATGATCTGGACGGCGATGACGATCGGTCTGGCCGCCCTGTTCCTCCTGACCGACAAGCCGATCTCGTTGCCGCATGGCAACTACCTCGAACGTATCGCCACCATGCTGACGCTGGTGCTCGTCGATCGGGCGCTGCATGTTCCTCGGCATCTTCTCCAGCTCGATGAAGCAGTCGCTCTATCAGAGCGGATTGAAGCTGAGGGAAGCCTACAAGCGGATCGAGGAGCTCGCCGAACTCGACGAGCTGACCGGCTCCTACAATCGCCGCTGCATCATGCGGATGCTGGATGAGGAGATCGCGCGCGCCGCCCGCAACGGATCGCCCTGCTCGATCGCATTGATCGACCTCGACTGGTTCAAGCGCATCAATGACGCCTTTGGCCATCCGACCGGCGATGAGGTGCTCCGGACGTTCGCCATTACCATGTTCGCCAACCTGCGCGGCAGCGACCGCTTCGGCCGCTACGGCGGCGAGGAATTCCTGCTGGTGCTGCCCGACATGGACACTCCAGGCGCGGTGCGGGCCCTCGACCGGCTGCGCTCGATTATTTCCGATCTCGACTGGAGCGCATTCTCGCCCAGCATGAAGGTGACGATTTCCGCAGGCGTCGCGACGCTGAAGCCCAACGAGACTCCAGATACATTCCTCGCGCGCGCCGACCGCGCGCTTTATGCAGCCAAGGCACGGGGACGCAACCGCGTCACCCACGCCTGAACCGACACATTTCAGTTCCGGCGATGGAGAATCCAGCGCCGGCCTTTACTCCAGGATAGAGTCCATGAGTTCGAAGTCCGCTATTTCCCCGACCAATCTGCTCGACGAGCTGCAGACCACGCTCGCGCACGGAACCGTCGCCCGCCGGGTCGAGACCTTGCGCCGGGTGACCGATCTCTTCATCAGCGGCGCGGTGGACTATTCAGACGAACAGGTCGGCCTTTTCGACGATGTGTTCCAGTGCCTGATCGATCATATCGAAACTTCCGCCAAGACGCTGCTGGCCAACCGGCTCGCCCCGATCGACACCGCGCCGCCGCTCACGATCCGCGCGCTCGCGTTCGACGACATCATCGAGGTCGCGGGTCCGGTGCTGTCGCAGTCGAACCGGCTCGACGACAAGACCCTGATCGAGAATGCGCGCAGCAAGAGCCAGGCGCATCTGATGGCGATATCGACCCGCAAGGTATTGAGCGGCGCGGTCACCGACGTGCTGGTCCAGCGCGGCAATGACGAGGTGGTCCAGAGCACCGTCAACAATCCCGGCGCCGAATTCACCGAGCGCGGCTTTACCCGCCTGGTGAATCGCGCCGAAGGCGACGACAATCTGGCGACCTGCATCGGCCTGCGTCCGACCATCCCGCGGCATCTGTATCTGAAGCTGCTCGCAAAAGCCTCCGACACCGTGCGGCAAAGGCTGGAAGCCGCCAATCCGCAGCAGGCGGCCGAGATACCGACCGCCGTCAAGGAGGCGACCCGGCGCGCGCGTTCGGCGCCATCAGCGATCACCAGGAACACTGCAATCGCGCACGCGCTCGTCAAATCGCTCTATGAAGACGGCCGGCTCGACGAATCCCAGGTGGCATCATTCGCCGATGCCGGCAAGTTCGACGAGGCCAATGCGTCGATCGCAGCGCTGGCCAACGTGCCGGTAACCGTCGCCGAAAACATGATGATCGAGACCCGGGCCGAAGGCGTGATGATCCTGGCGAGGGTCGCAGGACTTTCCTGGACGACCGTGCGGACGATCATCAACATGCGCGACGAACTGTCCGGCGGCGATCCGACCGACATCGCGGCGTGCAAGGACACCTACGAGCGGCTGCGGCCCTCGACTGCGCAGCAGGTGCTGCGCTTCCATCGCATGCAGCAGAACGTGCCGGTGGCGTGAGCGTTGTCGTCGTCCCGGCTAAATCAAAACTTCAACAACTTCGATCCGGCCAGCGCGCCGATCGCCGTCACCAGCGCGGTCGCGACCGTGTACCAGGTCGCCACGAACAGCGGTGAATCATCGGTGCAGTGCGCCGCGTAGAGCGTCGCCGCCAGACCTGCCGAGGCGAGCCCCGCGATCGCACCGGCGATGGCAGGCCGCGCCGGCGCCCCATGGCGCAGGCCGACCAGCGCGCCCGCCAGGATCGGCAGCGACAGCAGCGGGATCGCCGTCATGCAAACCCGCGAATTGCTGCCGACCAGCCGCGTCATCATGGGCATCCGCTGCGGCATCATCATCTCGCCGCCGATGCCGGCGGTCAGAAGCCCGGCCGGGATCAGCAGCAGCCAGCCGAAACCCCGCAATGAGGCCTCCGGGCGCGACAGATGCAGGCTGACGGCGATTGCCGCCGCCGCCAGCGCCAGCGTCACCGCGAATTTCAGGTCGAAGAAGGGATTGCGCATCGCGGTCATCACGTCGGGCCTGATGCCGAGTTCGGTGAAGAACATCAAGAGCGAGACCGGCGCCGCGGCCAGCAGCGCCAGCATCAGACCAAAGCCAACCGGCCGCGCGCGGTGCGCGTTGTCGGCTGCAAGGGTTCGAATGAGCTGATCGGTATCCATTCTAATTGTTCCCGCTCATTGTTCCCGTAACTTCGCCGTCAGGCTGGTGAGCCCCCGGTGCAGCGCCACCCGAACTGCGCCCTCGGTCATCGAAAATTTGGCGGCCGTATCCTTGATCGAGGCGCTGTCGACCGCGATCGACTGCAGCACGTCGCGCTGGCGGGCCGGCAGCGACTGCAGTTGTGCGGCGACCTCGCTCGCCGAAGCCGTCTCGACCGGTGTTTCGCCCGGCAGCACCTCGGCGAAATCGTCGATGTCGACGAAGATGCGCCGGCCGCGGCGACGCAATGCGTCGATCAGCTTGTTGCGGGCGATCGCAAACAGCCATGGGGCAAACGGGGCGCTGACGTCCCAGGTGTGCCGCTTCAAATGAACTGCCAGCAAAATGTCCTGCACGATGTCCTCGGATTGATCGACCGGTTGCCCTGCCCGCGCCAAGCCGCGGCGCGCCGCCGCCCGGAGCACCGGCGTGACGGCCTTGAGCAGGCGATGATACGCCGCACTGTCGCCTGCTATGGCCGACCGCATCAGGCCGGTCCATTCGTCATCCCGTTCGCGCACGCGCGCTCCTACCGTGCAATTCGGTCGATCTTTCAATTTGTTACATCGGAATTCGCAGATCACGAAGTCGTGATCGTAGATTCTCGGCAACACCTTGTCCAAGCGACCCGCCCGGGAATCGGGACGGCCCCGCCCCGGACCGGCAGGCTCATAACATCGATTGCCCCGGCTCGCACCCGCTGCCTGCGTGTTGGAGAAATCCGCGCGCCTGCGCGCAATGCCGGAAGGCCAGGTCCGGAGATGCTGCAGTGCCCTGCTTTCGCCCGGTGTTGCCCGAAGATTCCCTTTTTCTGCCGCGCTGAGGACACGCGACGAGGTCTCTTTGCGGCTGCGGGGGCGGGTAGTTGGGAGATTGCCACATGACGATCAAAGCCAGCGGGCCCGCGGCGTTGATACTAGCAACCGGACTTCTCGTAAGTGTCGCAGCCCCCTTGCCTGCGCCGGCAGCCACCACCGATAGCGCGGCCTCCGCATCCGAAACTGCGACATCAGGCAAGTCGATCAGGCATGGTTCGCGGCACTGGAAGCGCTACGCGCATCGCAAATCTCACCGCGCGCCTCGAAATCCGCGGAAAGCCGGAAAGCCCCCGAAAAGGATACAGCCGACGCCGACAGCAACACCCCGTCGGCGCTCCCCACCTGGGTTGCCAACGCCAATGCGCAAATGGCTTCCGCCGACGCACTCGCCGACAGCGCCAGCGCGATGACGGCCAAGGCCAACACCGTGCTGCTGGCGGCGGCGGACAAACCGGCGGACGCGCAAGCAACGGCCGATGCGCCGGCGGTCGCCTCGGACCAGCTCAACGACGTCGATCGGGCCCTGCAGGCGACCCCTGCCCCTGCAACGCAAACCGTCGCCATGGCCTCGGCCGCCAGACCGGTCGCAGCCGCCGCGGCTCTCGCCCCGGCCGACGACAGCGCCAGCTTGGATAAAACGTCGCTGATCGGCAAGATCTTCATCGGCTTCGGCGCGTTGCTGACGATGGCGTCCGCCGCGCGCATGTTCATGGCTTAGCAAGCCCGCGCGCCGGACGCTCCGGCACACTGGACGCGGCGTTGCCCCCACTTGATGCCCATCCCGCCAGCGGGCACATTGCCCGCGAAATCGGTCAGGCGGGGTAGATCATGGCGACGTTCGAATACATCATTGTCGAGAGCAAGGGCGCGGTCGGCATCATCACGCTGAACCGGCCAAAAATGCTCAACGCGCTGTCGTTCGGCGTGTTTCGCGAGATCGCGGCGGCGGTGGACGATCTCGAGGCCGACGACAAGATCGGATGCATCCTGCTCACCGGCAGCGAAAAGGCTTTCGCGGCCGGCGCCGACATCAAGGAAATGCAGCCGAAAACCTTCATCGACATGTTTTCCAGCGATTTCGCCTCGATCGGCGGCGACCGTGTCGCCACCTGCCGGAAGCCGACGATCGCGGCCGTCAGCGGCTATGCGCTCGGCGGCGGCTGCGAACTGGCGATGATGTGCGACATCATCATCGCCTCCGACACCGCGAAATTCGGCCAGCCGGAAATCACGCTCGGCACCATCCCGGGCATCGGCGGCACCCAGCGCCTGACGCGCGCGATCGGCAAATCGAAGGCGATGGATCTCTGTCTCACCGGCCGCATGATGGATGCGGCGGAAGCCGAACGCTCGGGCCTCGTCAGCCGCGTCGTGCCCGCGGACAAGTTGATGGAAGAGGCGCTGGCGGCGGCGGAGAAGATCGCCGCGATGTCGCAGCCCGCGGCCGCGATGGCCAAGGAAGCCATCAACCGCGCCTTCGAGACGCCGCTGTCGGAAGGCATGAACGTCGAGCGCAACCTGTTCCACTCGACCTTCGCGCTGGAAGACCGCTCCGAGGGCATGGCGGCATTCATCGAGAAGCGCAAGCCGGTGAACAAGAACAGGTAGGCTCCGTCGTCCCTGCGAACGCAGGGACCCATACGCTGCGGCGGTCGTATTGAAGCGCTGAAGGTCGACACCTTCTCCCAATAACCATGCCCTGTGGTTATGGATCCCCGCGTTCGCGGGGACGACGAGAAATTACCCCGCCCTGCTCCGCACCAGCGCCGCACTCACCAGCGCGCGATAGGCGCGCTCGGCCAACGTCGTCGGGCGATCAAGCCCGAGCCGCGCCAGGCATTCGCGGTCGGCGGCGTCAGGCGGGTGCGACATTCCCTGCCACAGCAAAACAGGCAATTTCAGCGGCGTGCGCTGCGCCTCCTGCAGCACCTGCAGCGCCGGAATCAGCCGCTGCTCGACTTCGGTAAAATCGCTGCCGAACGGGAACGACGGCAGCAGCCCGGCTTCGCGCGCGGGTTTTAGGGCATCCGCAATCCTGTCCGGAAAATTCTCGCGATGCGCTGATGGTATTTCAAAATTCCTCGGCAGCTTGCCGGCATCCTTGGCGATCTTCGCCAGCTCACCCTGGAAACGCGAATCCGCAACCTGCAGCATCGCGGCAATGGTTTCGGCGTCGGATTTGCCTCTGACATCGGCAACGCCATATTCGGTGACGAAGACGTCGCGCAGATGCCGCGGAATGGTTTCGTGGCCGTAATTCCAGCGGATGTTGGACTCCGCGCCGCCCTGGCGTGTCGCCTCCAAAGCGAGGACCGACCGCGCGCCCTCCAGCGCAAAAGCCTGCGCCACGAAATTATACTGACCACCGACGCCGCTGACGACCTGACCGTCTTCGAGACCGTCGGACACCGCTGCCCCCATCAGCGTTGCCATCATCGCGTTGTTGACGAAGCGCGCACCGACACGCGCGCCGCGTTTTCCGGCCTCGTCGCCATAAAGCTCGTTGGTGAACGACACCGGCATCATCTGGATCTGCGCGATCTGTTCGGGCGGCATCTCGCGCAGCGCACGATAGAACGATTTCGGCCCGATGAAGAACGCGCCATGCAGGATGACGCCATCGACGCTGCGCTTGAGAATGCCGGCCTCGATCAGGCCGAGAAACGCCTCGAACACCATTTCGCTGACGCCATACAACCCCTTCTCGAACGGCCCGGTCTGCAAGTCCGCGAGCTGTTCGGTCCCGGGCGCGAGCCGCTTCATGATGGCGTGGAACTGCGCGTTATCGCGATGGCGCACGACCAGGCCCTGCGCCAGCGCATCGCCGACCTGGCCGATGCCGATCTGCAGCGTACCGCCGTCAGGCACCAGCCCCGCGGCATGCAGCCCGATCGCATATTTGGTATCGCTGATCGGCTCGGCCGGCGGCGCGAACAACGGAAAATCTGTCTCGGGACTTTCGAGCACCGCGGAAAATTCATCCGCCGGCAGATCGCCGAGGCCGGGCATGAATGGCAATTCTGAATTGACCTGGCCGATCAGCTTGAACGACGCCCGGCCTTCGGCTCGCGCGCGCAAGATATCAAGCGTGGTGTCGGTATTGCAGCTCAGGCTGTAGCGCGTGGTGCCGTCGACCACGCGCTTTGCCACCAGTTGCGTCACGACGTTGAGCCCGCGCGCCAGCAGATAGGACGACGCATGGGTGTAGTTCGCGGAGATATAGTGCTGCTGCGCATACGGCACGCGCAGCCATTTTCCGGCCAGGAAGAAGAATTCGATCACCTGGATGTTGGGCGGCAGTTGGCCGGCATGCAGTGCGCCGGCATAGGCGAGGTCCGGGTAGCCGCCGAACAGCCGGTCGATCACGGGACCGATGAAGCGTTTTTCGAGCAGGCTGGCCGGTTTTGGCTTTTCCAGCGTCAGCGCGGAAAAGAAGGTGAGATTGATCGAACGGTCGGCCACCGCGCGGGCGTAGAGCGCGTTGATGACGTGGTTGGCCTTGCCGAGCCCGAGCGGGAGCCCGACCACGAGGTTGGTTCCGACATCGCGGATGATGTCCTCCGCGATTGCCACGGGGTCGGAAAACATTTTCGGCATCGAACTTCCGTCTGGCGCAACGCGCCGAATGGCTGATGGGATCGAGGAATCACGTATCCGGTCTGAAGCTATTACATCCTCAAGCGATATGAGGTGGAATCGTGATGACACTAGCGTTGTAAAATCTTCGCCAGCGCCCTGACATTGGCCGACCCCGCGCCTTTGCGCCAGATCAAAACGGTCTGCGCGCAATTCTCCTTTTTCGGCAGGGAATGAACGCTCAGGCGTTTCCGCTCCGGAAAAGTGGTCAGTACGCTCTTGGGGATCAGCGATATGCCCATGCCCGCGACCACGCAGCCGAGGATGGCGTGATAGGACGCCAGTTCGATGGTGCGTTCCGGCATCTCGTGACGGCTGGCGTACCACTGCTCCAGCCGCTTTCGATGCGGGCAGCCGTGCTCGAACACCAGCACACTGCGCGGCAGCCGGCCCTTGCGGCCGATCGGCGGATGATTGGCGGGCGCGACAATCACCAGTTCTTCGTCAAAGGCAAAACTCTTCTCGAACGGCAGGTCGGCGATCGGCTCTGCGACCAGCGCGGCGTCGAGTTCACCGGCGAGGATCGCGCTGCCGAGCACGACGGGATTGCCGGTGCGCAGCTCCAGCACCACGGCGGGATGCCGCCGGTGATATTCGCTGAGCAGCCCCGGCAATCTCACGGCCGCCGTGCTCTCCATCGCACCGAGCCGGAACGTACCGCGCGGCTGCTCGTCATGCACGGCACCGCGCGCTTCATCGGCGAGCGCGAGCAGGCGCTCGGCATAGCCCAGCAAGACCTGGCCGGCCGGCGCGAGATGCAGCCGTTTGCCCTCGCGGATGAACAGCGTCACGCGCAGATCCTCTTCGAGCTGGCGGATGCGGGTGGTGACGTTGGACTGGACGCGGCGCAGCCGCTCGGCGGCGCGCGTCACGCTGCCTTCGTGCACCACCGTGCTGAAGATCAGCAGATCGGATAAATCCATTCATCTCCCCCTATTCATCTCTCGGCGAGATCAAAAACATCATAATTATTCATTTTATGGGAACGAACTTCCCGCGTAAAGACTGCCTGTACCAGCGGTGCACCATGCATCGCGACCGATTGCCAACGAAGGAGAATTGCCGTGCCAAAAGCCTATTGGATCGTGCGCGTCTCGGTGCGCGATGAGGCGCGTTATCCGGAATACCTCGCCGCGGCAGCGCCGGCGTTCCAGAAATACGGCGCAAAATTCATCGTGCGCGGCGGCGCGTTCGAGGCGATGGAGGGAAATGCGCGGGATCGCAATGTCGTGGTCGAATTCACCGATCGCGCCACGGCCAATGCCTGCTACCGGAGCGCGGAATACCAGCACGCAAAGGCCATCCGCCAGAAATATGCCGACGCCGACTTCATCATCATCGACGGCGCCTGAAGAAACACCGCCATGATCAAGCTGTATTACGCCGCGCACACCTGCTCGCTGGCTTCGCACATCGCGCTCAACGATGCCGGCGCCGAATATTCGACCGTGCGGATCAGTTTTGCCGACGAAGAGCAGCGCAAGCCGGAATATCTGGCTGTCAATCCGAAGGGCCGCGTTCCCGCATTGGTCACCGACAAGGGGATCTTGACGGAAACGCCGGCGATGCTGGCCTTCATTGCGCAGCGTTTTCCGACAGCCCGGCTGGCGCCACTGGATGACCCGTTCACGTTTGCGCAGGCGCAGGCCTTCAACAGCTATCTGTGCGCGACCCTGCATGTGGCGCATTCCCACCGCATGCGCGGATCTCGCTGGGCCGACGATCCCACCTCAATCGCGGACATGCAGCGCAAGGTGCCGGAGAGTGTTTCTGCCTGTTTCCGGCTGATCGAGGACAGGATGCTGGCAGGGCCCTGGGTGATGGGCGAGACCTACACGATCTGCGATCCTTATCTGTTCACGATGGCGCAGTGGATGGAGGCCGACGGCGTCGACCCCTCCCGGTTTCCCGGAGTCAGCGATCACCGGCGCCGGATGTCGGAACGGCCGCAGGTTCGAAAGGCCATCGCCGACGAGCTGGCCTGAGCCAGACAGCACCACGCCGCTCAGCCTGTTCATGTTACATTTCATCCATGGTCGCGCGGCTTTGTGCCGCGCGAGGGCGACGATTCGCCGCCGAATGGCCGACCCGGAATACCTAAAGACCGGACCGATAGGTCCTGCGCGCAACACCCCGTCATGAAAGACACCCAAGCGGCCGGGTTATGCACCGGACGGTTTGCCTGTGGCGGCGACGCCGCCTAAACAAGGGGTGTGTTGGGGTCGTCGGCGGGGGCGGACGGCTCGAGGTTGATTCGGGATCAAATGGCTGGGCGTGCCGCTAGGATTGGCCACGTGGGAAGGCGCGTGCTTCGAGCGGGCATTTGCCTTGGGGTGATGACGTGCGTCGCGTTTTCATCACCTGTCGCGTGGGCCGAAAGCCTGCCGGAAGCGCTGGCCAAGGCCTATCAGACCAACCCGCAACTCAATGCCGAACGGGCGCGCCAGCGCGCCACCGACGAGAGCGTGCCGCAAGCGCTGGCGGGTTACCGGCCGCAGATCATCGCCAGTCTTTCCGCCGGCCTGCAGGCGGTTCGCAACCTTTTGCCCGACAACACGCTGCAGTCCGCGAGCCTGAAGCCGTGGACCATTGGCGTCACCGTGACGCAAACGCTGTTCAACGGTTTCAAGACCGCCAACAGCGTGCGGGTCGCGGAACTGCAGGTCAGTTCCGGGCGAGAGGCACTGCGCAATGTCGGCCAGGGCGTGCTGCTCGACGCCGTCACCGCCTACACCAATGTGCTGGCCAACCAATCGCTGGTCGAAGCGCAACGCGCCAATGTCGCGTTCCTGCGCGAGACGCTGGGGATCACCCAGAAGCGCCTCAATGCCGGCGACGTCACGCCGACCGATACCGCGCAGGCCGAGGCGCGCCTCAGCCGCGGATTGTCGGATCTCAATGCCGCCGAGGTCAACCTCGCCATCAGCCAGGCGACCTATACCCAGGTGATTGGCAACGCGCCGGCTCAACTCCGTCCGGCCGAAACCGTGGATCGTTTCAATCCGCGCAGCCGCGATGACGCCACGGGCCTGGCCTTCAAGGAACATCCGGCGGTGATGGCGGCGGGCTTCGACGTCGATGTCGCCTCGACCTCCATTCATGTCGCCGAGAGCAGCCTGATGCCGACGATCACGTTGCAGGGCAGCGCCAGCCGCAGCAAGCAGTCGGATCCCACGCTCGGCACCTTCGGCACCGACCAGGCTTCGATAACCGGTCTGCTGACGCAGCCGATCTATGACGGCGGCATGGCGGCCTCGCAGACAAGGCAGGCCAAGGAAGTCGCCGCCCAAAGCCGGCTGGTGCTGGATCAGGTCCGCAATCAGGCCAAGACCGCGGCGATCGGCGCCTGGGTCGCCAATGAAGGCGCCAAGGTCGCGGTGACAGCGTCGGAATCCGAAGTGCGCGCTGCCACAGTCGCGCTGGCCGGCGTGCAGAAGGAAGCCGCCGGCGGCCAGCGCACCACCGTCGATGTGCTGAACTCGCAGCAGGATCTGATCCTCGCCAGGGCACGCCTGATCGGCGCGCAGCGCGACCGCATCATCGCCTCCTATACGCTGCTCAGCGCCATCGGCCGGCTCGACGTCAAGACGCTCAGCCTCAATACGCCGGACTATTTGCCGGAGGTGCACTACCATCAGGTGCGCGACGCCTGGCACGGCCTGCGCACGCCATCGGGACAGTAGTTCGCGCACTACGGGCGGGCATTAACCGCGCGCTGATCATGTCCGGTATTTTTCGTCGCGTACGATCCGTGTTCGCGTAAAATTTTTCCCGGTTGCGCCAATCCCGTTGTGATTGATCGATTTTGCGAGGCCTCGTGGTTTCAAACATTCTGCGCTGGTCGGCCAAGGGCCTGCTCGCCCTCCTGCTCCTGATCGTTCTGGTCATGGTTGCATTCCGGCTCGCCGCGGCGGTCCGCGAAACCGGCACGCGCGCCGAGCTGGCGCCGCCCGCCGGCCATCTGGTGCCGACGCGTTCCGGCGGCGTGTTCGTGCAGGAAAAAGGCCCGGCCGACGGCATTCCCGTTGTGCTGTTTCACGGCACAGCCGCATGGAGCGAACTGTGGCGGCACACCAGCGAGGCATTGGCCGCTTCCGGCTTTCACGTCATCGCGCTCGATCTGCCGCCGTTTGGATTTTCCGATCACCCGGGCAACTACACGCGGGCCGACCAGGCCGCGCGCATCAACGATGTGCTGGGCAAACTCAAGGTCGCCCCCGCCATCATCGTCGGTCATTCCTTTGGCGCCGGCGCCGCAACCGAACTGGCGATGCGATATCCGGATCGCGCACGCGCGTTGGTGCTGGTCGACGCCGCGCTCGGGCTGACCGCAGCGCCGTCGGACGCACCATGGTTGATCCAGCCAAAATGGATCCGCGAAATTCTGGTCTCGCTGAGCATTACCAACCCGGTAGCGACGAAAACGCTGCTCGAAATGCTGATTGCGAAGAAAGAGCGCGCGTTGCCGGAATTTGTCGCCATCCTGCAAAGGCCGATCGCGCAGCGCGGCAGCACCTCTGCCATCGCCGACTGGCTGTATTATTTCCTCGGCTCCGACCGCGACGCCGTAAGCGCCGATCGCAGCGCCTATGCCCGGATGACCATGCCGGTCGCGATCCTCTGGGGTGACAAGGATAGTGTCACACCGGTCGAGCAGGCGCTCGATCTCCGAACATTGCTGCCGCCGCAGACCAGCCTGAATTTGCTGCCAGGACTCGGTCACATCCCGCAGATCGAGGATCCCGACATGTTCAACGACGCCCTGCTCAAGGCGCTCGGAAAGCTCTAAACTCAAGACAGATTCGACAAGAGCTTTGAGACAAGGACCGGAGACATCATGGATATCATCCGATTTTGCGCCTGGGGTTACGCCGCCCTGCTCGGCTTTGTGATCCTGACCGGATACATCCCGGCCTTCATCGACGCCAACGACATGATCTTCGGCCTGTTCCGCCGCACCTGGTATGCCGACGGTCTGCATCTGGTCTCGGCGCTGTGGGCGGCGACGGCTGCGCTGACGTCGCGCCGCGCCTCGGAATTGTTCTTCCAGTTGTTCGGCGCGTTCTATTTTGCCGATGGCGTGCTCGGCCTCGTCACCGGCAGCGGCTATCTCGACTTCGGCATTCTGATCAACGGCATCCGCGACCTGCCGCTGATGACGCGGGTGTTCACCAACGCGCCGCATCTCGGCCTCGGCGGCGTCGCGATCCTGATCGGCTACCTGCTGGCGCCACGGACGCGAGCCACGGTCCATGCTTAAGTGCTTGCTGCGGATCCTGGCCGCGATCGCGATTCTGATCGCGTTGTCGGTGCTTGCGCCGCTGGCCTATATCGAGGGGACCTGCCGCCCGGCTGCTACCGCCGCGGCGTCCGCCGTACCGGCCGTGACCTTGCCGGCGATCGACGAAGCGGGCTATCGGCGCAAGGAGAACAATACGTTCTTCACCTTTCCCGAATGGTACATCGTCTACTCCTTTGAGGATTTCGGCCGCTTTCTCGACCGCTCCAGCGAGAGCCACTTCGACTATCTCGGCCATATCTTTGGTTTCTGGCGCAGCTTCTGCACCATCAACCGCGCGGTACCGCCGGCGGGAGATTCACTCGCCGACGTGAAAACCATGATCTACGTGATCGGCATCAGCTACTCGACCGAATACGCCATCAAGGGATTTTACGAGAACACCATCGGCCGCGTGTTCGAATGGATCCGTGGCGAGACGCGCACGCCGCAGGACGAATTCGCCCGCGCCGTGCTGCAGGACTATGCGGGCTTCCTCTACACCATCCCCTGGTACAAATATCCGTTCCGCGAAAAGCTCGACGGCTTGATGGCGATTACAAAGCCGACGCCAAGCCCGTTGCGCACATGGGAGCGCGACTTCGCGCTCGGCACAGAGTATTACCTCAAGGTCGGCTACGCCTCGCTGATCCAGAAAGCGCTCGACGCCAGCAATGACGACGAACCGCGCGACATCATGTTCGTGGTAGCGACGCTGCCGCCGGACGTGCTGGCGAAGGATCCGCGCATCAAGCCGATCCGCGCGCTGACGCCGCAATGGCAACTGGTGCAGGCGCCGCGCTACAAGGACCTGACCGAAATCCTGCAGGGCCTGCTGGATCAGGGTTATGGCCTTGCCGAGATCGCCGGCAATCACGAGATCCTGATCACCGTGATCGCGCCGGATGCCGCCAAACTCGACATCAAGGACACGACGGAACTGTTTTCACTGGAGCTTGATGCCAGGCCGGGCTTTCGCCGCGCCGGCCTGAAGGCTAGGATCGACCGTCTGGTTGAGATCAACCGCGACCTCAAGGCCAAAGGCGCTGCGATTGAGCACTTCTATGACTACTGACGAACCCGTTCAGGGACGGCTGCCGCCGTTACACCGGATCGCCGGCGCGATTGCGCTTGTCGCCAGCGGCTGGCTTGTCGTCGTCGTCGCCCTCACCTTCGGATCGGCGCCCGGAAAGTCGATGGCGATCATCGGTCCGCCGTCACAGGCGCTGGCGGTGATCGCAAAGGCCAACGGCCGCATCCTCGCCGCGAACGATTACGTCACCATCGCCCGCTCCGACGAAGCCGATTTCGTCGCCCGCCTCTACGCCGCCGGCGCGCTCCTGGTGCTGGACGCCGAACAGGCCGGCGGCTGCAGCGGCCTGCCGCCGAAGAGGTACACGGCGCAGCTCTGAGCGGCTACGACGCGTACTTCTGATAGAACGTGTTGGTAAACAGCTCCGCCGGATCGTATTTCTTCTTCGCCGCGAAGAAGTCGTTGATCTGCGGATACGATCGCTGCAACTGATCGCGCGAATAATAGAGCTGGTACGGCAGGAAGAACCGCCCCTTGTGCGCGATGGTGAGGTCGATCAGCTCTTCCGTCGCCTTCTTCATTCGCTGGTTGCCCTCATCGTCCGTGGTCTGGTTGATGTAGAGCACCAGTGAGAACGCCGGCTCCGGCGAATAGGTCAGGAAATTGTCTTCCTGATGCACGATGCGCACCGAGGCGTTCAAGAGATTGGTCTTGTTGTCGGTCAGCAGCTTGCGCATCCCGTCGACAAAGGAGACGAACTGGCTGCGCGGAATGAAATATTCGTGCAGGATGTCGGTGTCGTTGGGCAGCGCGTTGCGCAAATACGGCACGGAATCGTGCATCGGATCGTTGCGGCTGACGAGGCAGGCCTCCGCCGATCCGATCGCCTGCGCCCGCGTCACCGTGCAGGTTTCCATCCGGTGCTCGATGTTCTTCTCAGAGAACCATTTCATTTCCTGAAACAGCGGGCCCTGCTTCGACAGGTTGACGGTCAGCCGCCGCAGCTTGATGCCGCTGACTTCGCCAAGCGGCTCGCGTTTGAAATCGGTGCCATCGACCTTGGTATAGGTATAGAGCAGCATTTCCTTCAGGAACGAACTCGGCGCGGTCGAGAGGTGGCCATACATCAGGCCGATATTGCTGTCCTTTTCGATCTCGCCAGCGAACAGCCCCGGAAATTCCTTGTAGTCCAGCACGCGCCGACCGGTCTGGTAGACCAGATTGTCGGCAATATCGAGTTCTGCCTCGACAATGACGCCGAACAGGCCATAGCCGCCAACCACGAGATTGAACAAGTCCTTGTTCTCGGTCGCCGATACCGTTTGCAGTGAACCGTCCGCCAGCATCACCTTCATTGACTTGATCGACTTGCGCAACGCGCCGGCCTGATGGTCCATGCCGTGGGCGTTGACCGAGATCGAACCGCCGACGCTGAAGATGTCGGTCGACTGCATGGCGCGAACCGCAAAGCGCGGATGCAGCATGTTCTGGATATCGTGCCAGGTCGCGCCCGGCTGCACGGTAATCGAGCGCGAGCTTTCGTTCAGCACGATCTTGTTGAAGCCGCGCATGTCGAGCACGACGCCGCCCTTGCGGAACGCCTGCCCGCCCATGCTGTGACGCACGCCGGCCGTCGTGACCGAAAGCTTGTTGTCGCGCGCAAAGGCCAGCGTCCTGGCGATATCGTCGACGCTGTGCACCTCGACCACGCCGTAGATTTCGGTCTTGTTGAGACAGCTTGCATCGTTGATGCTGCCGCCGAGCTGCGACCACTTTACGTCCTTGAGTGGCGCAATCGCCTTGATCCGCTCCAGATCGATTTTCGCTTGATCGCCGCCAACCGGGGGACCGCAATCCTTTTCGCCGGAGGGATCGGCGGCCAAAGCCTGAAGCTTGCGAAAGCCGTAGATGCTGGACAGCACCACAATCACGGCTACAACGGACACGCCGGTTTTGAACTTTTGCGACAGTTTTTGCATGAATTGATTCCAATGATATCGGATATTCCGGGCGGGCCGGATATTAGTCAAATCGAACACGCTTCCGGTTCGATAGACCGGCTGGCGTTACCGAACCGATAAGCCCCTGAAGCGAAGGTCCTGGTCTGGAAATGAAAAGCCGCCGCATTCACATCATGGGCGCCTCGGGCGCAGGCGTCAGCACCCTCGGCCGCGCGCTCGCTGATGCACTCGCGATCCCGCATCATGACGCCGACGATTATTTCTGGCTGCCTACGGTGCCGCCCTATCGGGACATGCGCCCTGTTTCCGAGCGCCTGCGGCTGATGCACGACATGTTTCTGCCGCGCGCGGACTGGGTGTTGAGCGGATCGATCGACAATTGGGGCGATCCAATCATTCCCCTGTTCGATCGTGTGGTCTTCGTTGTCACGCCGCACGAGCTTCGTTTGCAACGCCTCGGCGCGCGCGAGGCCCGACATTTCGGCGCCGACGCCATCGTCCCCGGCGGCTGGCGTCACCGCGAATTCGAGAAATTCATCGAATGGGCGGCACGATATGAGAGCGCCGGCCCCGATCTCCGGAGTCTGGCCCGGCATCAGGCCTGGCTTGCCAGGCTGCCATGTCCGGTCCTGCGCCTGGACGGATCGCGCCCACTGCCCGAACTGGTTGCGGATGTCAGCCGCGCGATCGGCGACCAGGCCGCCCCCGCATAACGGCAGCCCTTCCCGCATGGCGCTTCCCGCTATAGTCTCCCGCGCCAGACCGTGGCGATACAACGCCCGGCTTTGGGAGAACGCAGGACTGGACGCGCAACGCGCCCCGTCGAGACACAACAATTAACAACGCAACAGATGCCGGGAGAACGCCAATGCTGACGCGACGCAGTATGATGCTTGCCTCCATCGCGGCCGGAGTGACCATGAACAGCAAGACCGCATCCGCCAAGGCGGCACAGCCATCGACGCCGGTGAATTTCGAGGTCCCCGCGGGCGCCTGCGACTGCCACACCCACATCCACGGCGATCCCACAAAGTTTCCGTTCTTCGCCGGTCGCGTCTACACGCCGGAACTGGCCTCGCCCGAGGAAATGTCCGAACTGCACAAGGCGCTGAAGATCGAGCGCGTGGTGATCGTCACGCCAAGCGTCTATGGCCCGGATAATTCATCGACCCTGTACGGCATGATGGCGCGTGGCGCTTCCGCGCGCGGCGTCGCCGTCATCGACGACAAGACGCCGGAGAGCGATCTCGACACCATGCAGAAGCAGGGTTTTCGCGGCATCCGCCTCAATCTCGCAACCGGCGGCGTCAACGACCCGACGGTCGGCCGGCCGCGCTTCTCCGCCGCCGTCGAGCGCGTGAAAGCACGCGGCTGGCACGTGCAGCTGTTCACCAGTCTTTCGATGATTTCCGCGATCAAGGACCTGGTCGCGGCCTCGCCGGTGCCCGTCGTGTTCGATCATTTCGGCGGCGCGCAGGCAGCGCTTGGCGTCAGCCAACCCGGCTTTGCCGATCTGGTGGAGCTGGTGAAATCCGGCAAGGCCTATGTGAAGATTTCCGGCGCCTATCGAGCCTCGAAGCTTGGGCCTGATTTCGCCGACGCCACCCCGCTCGCCCAGGCGCTGATCGCGGCCAATGCCGACCGCATCGTCTGGGGCACCGACTGGCCGCATCCGGATTCGGTGACGCCGCCGGACAAGAAGATCACCGATGTCACGCCGCTGTTCCAGATCGACGACGGCCGGCTGCTGAACCAGTTGCCGGTGTGGGCGCCGGACGCCGCGGTGCGCAAGACGATTCTGGTCGACAACCCGACACGGCTTTACGGATTCTGAGATCCGGTTCTTGAAATCGCCGCCCGCTCCGCCGGCCGGAGCGGGTCGCGGTCGTAGTTGCGCAGCCATAAGCCTGCCTTGCGCAGGCCGCCGAACGGAAAGATGTGAAAGCCTGCGATCGAGGCTGTCGCCGCCGGAGATGCCGACCGCAATCCCCTGACAACGTCATCCGGTCCGTTGTCCGTCAACAGCCGGCCGAAGCGGCCGATCTGGCCGCGCAGCGCGCGCATCGAATTTCCGATGCCGCAGCGAAGCGCGAATTTCGTCAATGTGGCCGGCGTGGCCGGGCCGGCAAGACCAACGATGACGGGCAGATCGATACCGGCTTTCTCGAGTTCGCCGATCCATTGCAGGATCGGGCCGCTCTCGAAACAGAACTGGCTGACGACATCAACACGCGCCCCGGTCCGCCGCCCCCAGTCGCGCCAGTGGCCCAGCACCTTCAGTGCATCCGGCAGCACGAGAAATGGATGGCCTTCGGGATGGCCGGCCACGCTGACGGTCGAGATCCCACGAGCCTCGATGAGACCGCTGGCGCAGACATCGCGGGTCGATTTGAACGGGCCCCTGGTGCCAGCGACATCGCCTGCGATCAGCAGAATGCGTGTGACGTCGGCCTCATGGCGCAGCCGCGCCAGAAAATCATCCAGCACCTCGCGCGACGGCATTTCGCGCGCGGCGATGTGGGGCACCGGATTGAAGCCGGCGCGGCGCAGCGCGACTGATGTTTCGACGTTGTGGCGATAATTGTCGCCGGGCAGGAACGTGATGGTGACGTCGATGCCAGGGGCAAAATTGTCGCGCAGTTCGGGCAGTTGATGCCCGCGCGAGGAGATTTCGACCGAGGCCGACGACAGCAGCGCCGCAAGATCGCCGGACGATTTCTGACCCGATGCGTTCATCGACGCCTCCCCGATCAGGCCGGCGCGCGACGGCGCGAGATCACATAGGTTTCGTCGTTGAACCAGAGGCCGCCATGTTTCTTGAGAACGCGGTCGGTCGCCTCCAGATAGCGGCCGTCGCGGACCACTTCCGACAGCCGGACATCCTCGATCTGCGCAACATAAATGGCGGCATTCCAGGCCGCGAACAGCGTCGAGGTGCCGATCGGTCCGCTCACCTCGTCCGGCAGCGTGTGCATGTTGTAGCGGAAGATCGAACGCGCGTCGGAGGAGGCGTTGAAATTGTAGTGCCGGGCAGCGGCGCCAAGCTCGTGCTTGACCTGGCGCAGGATCGCATAGCGATCGGTCTTGAACGGATCGTCGCCGGGCCAGACCTGTTCGATGATCTCGATGCCGGGATCCTTGCCGTGCGAATGGATCCCGATCAGCCTCCCGCCCGGCCGCAAGGCCTTGACCAGCGGCGTCACCACTTTTGAAGCCTTGAACTCGACACTGGCCCGCGCACGATAAGGCTGCGAGGCAATGACCAGGTCGTAATCAGCCGTCACCCGCCCCGGCCGCGGCATGATCGGGTCCAGCAGGAACGAATGGTCCTCGCGCCTCAGCGTCAGGATGATCGGACGCTGGTACACCGGATTGCCCGATTTCGGGCTGATCCCGGCGCGCCAGTTCTCGGCGAGAAAGCCTTCGAGTTCGCCGATCTGCTCGGCGAAGCCGTGCGCGGTGTTGCCCGACAGCGTGACGTCCTTCCAGATCAGCCCTTGCGCCGCGGTCGCCGAGCGCGGCGTCAGCCACGGCGCCTCGGCGTAATAGAGATTGGTGACGACGAGCACCGTGGCGGGATGCTCGAACAGCCGGTCCGCCATCTTCTCCAGCATCAGCCGGACGTCTTCGTAACTGATTTCCTTGGCCACGACGTAGAGCGGCATGGTTGGAAATCGCGCATGCACCGCCCGCATCACCCGCGACAGCACGGTGCCGTCGCCGACCCCGGCATCGAAGATCCGCAGCGCCGGCGGCGCCGGCTGCAGGTTGCCGAGTTCGAGCGAAATCCGGTGCCCGATCTCGGTCTTCTCGCTACAGGTCGAGACGAACAGCAGGTACTTTTGACGGTTGTCGAAGAAGCGGAAGCCAGGCGGCGCAATGGCGTCAGTGGCGGCCGTGCCGTTCATCGGCTTGATCGGCTGCAACGGCTTGCCTTGCACGGAGGACGCGGGGCGATGTTCGCTGAGATAGGCGCGGACCTTGTCGAGCGTACCGGTGGTGATCCGGGCACCGTCGCGCAGCCGCGATACCAGCTTGCCGTCGTTGACGACCAGCCGCCCGAAGGTGGATTCAGCCGTGCGCGTCTCGCGGCAATAGTCGCGGATTTCGCCGAGCACCTGCTCGGCCGTGGCGGACGGTTGCCCCGCCTGCCCGTTTCGTTGCCCCTGGTTTTCCTCGATCCGCATGGTTGATTTCTCCCGCGGTTATCCCTGGATCGTATCAAGGGACGGCCATGGGACGACGTCAACCACAAACCGAGTGGGCAGGATTTATGGGCGCGTGCCCACAGAGCTACGCGTGCGTGCGGCGCGAGAACACCGAGATCAGCACCGGCAACGTCACCAGGATCACCAGCGGCGCCAGCATCATGCCGGTAACGACCACGATCGCCAGCGGCTTTTGCACCTGCGAGCCGATGCCTTCCGAGATCGCGGCCGGCAACAGGCCGACGCCGGCGACGACGCAGGTCATCAGCACCGGCCGGAGTTGCAGCTCGCCGGTGCGGATCACGGCCCGTATCCGCTCATAGCCTTCGTCGATCAGCTGGTTGTACTGCGACAGGATGATGATGCCGTCCATCACGGCGATGCCGAACAGCGCGATGAAGCCGATCGCCGCCGATACGCTGAACGGAATGCCCGAGATCAACAGCCCGAGCACGCCGCCGAAGATCGCCATCGGGATCACGCTCATCGCCAGCAGCGTGTCGACCATCGAGCCGAAATTGAAGAACAGCAGCACCGCGATCAGCACCAGGCTGATCGGCACCACGATCGACAGCCGCTTGATGGCGTCCTGCAAATTGCCGAATTCGCCGACCCACTCGACCCGCGATCCCGGCGGAAGCTGGACGTTGCTTTCGACCTTGTCCTGGGCTTCCCGGATCGCGCTGCCGAGGTCGCGCTCGCGGACCGAGAACTTGATCGGCAGGTAGCGTTCCTGCTGCTCGCGATAGATATAGGCGGCGCCCGAGATCAGCTTGATCGAGGCGACCTCACTGAGCGGGATCTGCGTGATGGCGCCGTTGGCGCCGGCGACGCCGATACGCAGGTTCTGGATCGCTTCCGCGCTCTTGCGGTATTCCGGCGCCAGCCGAACGATGATCGGGAAATGCCGGTCGCTGCCGGGCTCGTAGAGATCGCCGGCGGTATCGCCACCGACCGCGACCTTGATCGTGGCGTTGATGTCGCCGGGCGCGAGGCCGTAGCGCGCCGCCCGCGCCCGATCGATATCGATCTGGATGGTGGGCTGGCCGAGCGAGGTGAACACCGCAAGGTCGGTGATCCCCTGCACGGTGGCGAGCTGGGCCTTGATCTTGTTGGCGGTGTCGGTCAGTGCCTGCAAATCGTTGCCGTACAGCTTGATCGAGTTCTCGCCCTTGACGCCGGAGACCGCCTCCGAGACGTTGTCCTGCAGATATTGCGAGAAGTTGAATTCGACGCCGGGGAACTTGTCCTGCAACTGCTTCAGCAACTGCGCGGTCAACACTTCCTTGTCATGGGTATCAGGCCATTCGCCGGCCGGCTTCAACGGCGCGAAGAACTCGGCGTTGAACAGACCGGCAGCGTCGGTGCCGTCGTCCGGCCGGCCGTGCTGCGACACCACCGATTCCACCTCGGGCCGCTCCCGGATCATCTTCCGCATCTCGTTGACGTAGGTGTTGCCCTCCTGCAGCGAGATGGTCGGCGGCAGCGTGGCGCGGATCCACAGGTTGCCCTCTTCCAGCTTGGGCAGGAATTCCAGTCCCAGCAGCCGCGCGAACACGATCGTCATGAGAACGAGAACCGCGGCGCCGGCCATCACGATCTTGCGGTTGGCGATCGCCCAGTTCAGCACCGGCACGTAAAGCGCGTCGAGCTTCTTCACGATCCAGGTTTCGGTCTCGTCCAGATGCGAGGGCAGGATGATCGCGCTCAGCGCGGGCGTGACCGTAAAGGTCGCCAGCAGGCCGCCGGCCAGCGCGTAGGCATAGGTTCGCGCCATCGGCCCGAAGATGTTGCCCTCGACGCCGCTCAGCGTGAACAGCGGCAGGAAGGCGGCGATGATGATGGCGGCCGCAAAGAAGATCGAGCGCGACACGTCGGCGGCAGCCGACAGGATAGCGTGGCTCTTCATCCCCATGGTGGTGTCGTAGGAGATGTGGCTGCGCTCGGCTTCGGAAAGCGCTGTGGTCTGCGACAGCCGCCGGAAGATCGCTTCCACCATGATCACGGTGGCGTCGACGATCAATCCGAAGTCGATGGCGCCGACCGACAGCAGGTTGGCGGATTCGCCGCGCAGCACCAGGATGATCACGGCGAAGAACAGCGCGAACGGGATCGTGGCGCCGACGATCAGCGCGCTGCGGAGGTCGCCGAGGAAGATCCACTGCAGCAGCACGATCAGGAGGATGCCGACCACCATGTTGTGCAGCACCGTATGGGTGGTGATGTCGATCAGGTCCTTGCGGTCGTAGATGCGCTCGATCTTGACGCCGGGCGGCAGGATCGAGGAATTGTTGATGTTGGCGACAAGCTGCTCGACGCGGGTAATGGTCGGCGAACTCTGCTCGCCGCGCCGCATCAGCACGATGCCCTGGACGATGTCATCGTCCTGGTCGAGGCCGGCGATGCCGAGCCGCGGCTTCTCGCCGACGGTGACCGCGGCGATATCCTTGACCAGCACCGGATTGCCGCCGGATTGCGACACCATGGTGTTGTTGAGGTCGTCGATCGAGCGGATCAGGCCGACGCCGCGGACCACGGCGGATTGCGCGCCGATATCGACGGTGTTGCCGCCGACATTGATGTTGGCGTTGCTGACGGCCTGCAGCACCTGCGGCAGCGTCAGCCCGTTGGCGACCAGCTTGTTGAAATCGACCTGCAATTCATAGGTCTTGGTCTTGCCGCCCCAGCCGGTGACGTCGATCACCCCGGGCACGGCGCGGAAGCGCCGTTGCAGCACCCAGTCCTGCAGCGTCTTGAGATCGAGCACGCTGTAGTTCGGCGGGCCCTTGAGCCGGTAGCGATAGATTTCGCCGATCGGGCTCAGCGGCGAAATGCCCGGCAGCACATTGCCCGGCAGCGGCGCCAGCTGCGACAGCCGGTTCAGCACCTGCTGCAGCGCCTCGTCATAGGTGTAGTCGAAGGAGAACTGCAGTTTGACGTCGGACAGGCCGTACAGCGAGATGGTGCGGATGGTGCGCAGGTTCTTGATGCCGGCGACCTGGGTCTCGATCGGGATCGTGATGTAGCGCTCGATCTCCTCCGACGACAGTCCCGGGCTTTGCGTCACGATGTCGACCATCGGCGGGGTCGGATCGGGATAGGCCTCGATGTTGAGTTGCTTGAACGCGATCAGGCCGCCGACAAACACCGCGACGAACATGCCGACCATCAGATAGCGGCGGCTGACTGCTAGGGCGACAAGGCGATCCATTCAGATCGGAGCTTTCAGTGAGCGAGAGGGTCAGCTGCCGGATGCAGCCCGGTCGATGAACAGACTGCCCTTTGTGACGATCTGTTCGCCGGGCTTCAAATTGCCGATCACCTCGACGAGATCGCCGTTGGTGAGGCCGGGCTTGATCTGACGCAGCTCAATCGACTTGTCCTCATGCGCGACCCAGATCCGGACCTGGTCGCCTTCGTAGATCAGCGCCTGCCGGGGCACGCCGACCGCCGGATGATCGCTGGCCGAGTAGATCGTCACGTTGGCGAACATTTCCGGCTTCAACTTGCCGTCCTTGTTGTCGATGGTGGCGCGGACCAGGAGCCGGCGCGTCGCCGGATCGATCGCGGTCGCGACGTAATTGATGCGCGCCGACAGCGGGCGGCCCGGCATCGCCAGCACGCTGAACGTCACCTCCTCCCCGACCGAGACGTTGGCGGCATCGGTCTCGCGGACGAACGCCGTCATCCAGACGGTGGAGAGATCGCCGATCACATAGACCGGGTCGCTGGCGCCGGAATTGACATACTGGCCGGGGCCGATCTTGCGCTGGACCACGGTGCCGGCGAGCGGCGCGAAGATGGTGGTTTCCGGATTGATGCGGCCCTTTTCCTGAAAGGTCGCGATGTCCTCGTCGGTGAGGCCGAAGATCCGCAATTTGTTGCGCGCCGCTTCCATCGCCGTTTGCGAGGAGCGCATGTCGTTCTGGGCCTGGATCAGCGTCGCCTGGCTCTGCTGATAGTCCTTCAGCGGAACGGCCTTGCCTTCGAACAGATCCTTGGCGCGCGTGTCCTGCAGCTTCGCCAGATCGAGCGCGGACCGCGCCTTGTTCATGGCGGTCATCGCCGCGATGAAATCGTTTTGCGCCTGAACGTTGTCGGCGGCCTCGATCACGAACAGCGGCTGGCCCTTGACGACGCTGTCGCCCGGCCGCGCCAGCAGCTTGGTGACCCGGCCCGCATAGGGCGAGAACACCGGCGTCGAGCGGTCTTCATCGATCGCGATCTTGCCTTCGGTGACGTGTTCGGCCCGAAAGCCCCGCTCGGTGACCGGCTGAATGGTCAGGCTGGCCCATTCGGCGGGGCTCGGCGTATAGCGCTGCAATCCCTTGCGGGACTGGCTCGAGACCTCCGAATGCCCGGTTTTTGCGCCGCCGATTTGCCCGTAGCCATAGACGGCGGTGCCGGCCAGCATCAGCAAGGCCACGGCAACGATCCGCTGTCGCCGGCTAAGCATCTGCAATCGCTTGGTAAAATCGTTAAGCATACGGCCCGAATGAAGTCAGCGATGATTCCGGCGGAGACTGCCTCACCGGTGCGCTAATAGTGCCCAATTGATGTTTCAAACAACCTAAAAAACGCCGATGGGCCCGGCGTTTGACGTTAAAGTTTGGAGATGATCGCCTGAACGGCGGCTGAACGCTTATTCATGCGCCGGCCATTGCGGTGGATGGCTGCCGAGCGGCATCGCCGGCCGGGCCCAGAACGCCGGGGTCTTCGACATCTGCGCCGAGTGCCTGACCGACCGCAGCGGCCCGAAGCCGGAAGGCACCTCTTCCAAAAAGGGCGTCACCGCCTCCGCCTTCAGATCGGGTGTTGCAAACCCCTCGTTGACCCGGCCGAGATTCCACAGCCATCGCCCGGTCCCGGCCAGCGACACCTGGACGTGCCAGCTGCCGCCTTCACGCGCCTGGCGCGCCTTGGCCATCATGGCGCCGAACGCCATGAAATAGCCGGTGGCATGGTCGAGCATCTGCGCCGGCAATTCCTTCGGCCCGTCGACGCCGGCCGCCTTGCCTTCGGCATGGTTGAAGCCGGTCGTGGTCTGCACCAGCGAATCGAAACCGCGGCGCTCGGCCCAGGGGCCTGAATGGCCGTAGGCCGACAGCGTCACATAGACGATGCCGGGATTGATGGCGGCCGCTTGCTCCGGCGAAAAGCCGAGGCCGGCGATCGCGCGCGGGCGGTAGCCTTGCGAGAAGATGTCCGCATTGGCCAGCAGATCGCGCAACACGCCGCGGCCCTGCTCGCTCCTGAGTTCGACAAAACTCGTCAGCTTGCCGCGCCCGGTATCGATGGTGAGCCACGGGATCGCGGGCAGATCCGGCCCGGAGATCAACAGCACATCGGCGCCATGGGCAGCGAGCGTGCGGCCCGCGACCGGGCCCGCGATCACCCTCGACAAATCCAGCACGCGAATGCCGGCCAACGGACGATCGCCTTTGGGCCACGGCTTTGGCGCGGCGTCGCCGATTTTGCTGATCGAGATCAGCGGCAATTGCGCCAGCGCCTTGGCATGGGGCGTCGCCGACCATTCATCGTAACTGCGCATGAACGCAACGACGCCGCCGGCGGCATAGGCCGCGGTCTCGAACGCCGCGCCGTCCCACTGCATCAGCGCGGCCTGAACATCATCGCGCACCGGCTTGCAGTTCAACACCTTGCAGACGGCGTCGCGGTGATGCGGAAAGTTGGTGTGCAATCGGACAAAGCCGTCCTTGACCTTGTAGACGCCGGCGATCGCGTCCCAGGCCGGCGGCGGCGGCTTGTCGTCGACGCGCAGATAACGCTCGGAGCGGCACTCGACAACGGCATGGCGCATGTCGACCGCGACGTTCTGGCGTTTGCCCGCTGCGCAATTTCCAGATCTCGGCAGCCGCCAGGCCGGTCGCGGCAACGCTGGTCTGCGCCGCGGCCGCGACTCGGAACGAGGACGGCAATTGCGGTTCGTCTCCGGTCAGCTTGACCGCGCCGAGCGCGGACGCCGCGCCGCCGGCCGAGGTCCAGATGTCGGCGAGAATTTCTGTGGGGCTTTGCATGACCGTCCCTCTTCCCTAGTTTTAAATCCTCTGCCCCACCTCGAAAGGAACTGCAATGGCTGCCATCGATCCCCTGACCGCCGGAGCCGTCCTGCTTGCAACGGCAGCGACCGACGCGGTCTATGTCATGTTCACCTCGGCGGTGGTGGCGCGCAAGCGCGTGCCGGCGGCGACCTGGAGCAGCGTCTGGTATCTGCTCTCCTCCTATGCGGTGATCAGCTACACTGAAAACTGGGTCTATGTCGCCTTCGCCGCCGTCGGTTCGTGGCTCGGCGCCTATGCCTCGATCACCTACCTGCACCGCCCGCCCGGCGGCCCGCCGGTTGGGGCGGCACCGGAGTAGCCGCAAACCGTGGCTTCTCCACGTCATTGCGAGCGCAGCGAAGCAATCCAGTGCCACGCCAAGAAAGACTGGATTGCTTCGTCGCTTCGCTCCTCGCAATGACGAACTCAAATTCGCACGACGGAATATACGTGGTTTGAGCCGCGCGGCTTTCGCCGCTACACTGCCCGCACCTCAACAAAGGAAAAACAAGATGGATCTCGGGTTAAAGGGACGAAACGCGGTCATCCTCGGCGGCACGCGCGGCATCGGGCGGGCGATTGCGGACACGCTGGCCGGCGAAGGCGCCGGCGTCGCTGTCTGCGCACGCGATGCAGGCGCGGTTGCGAGCACGGTTGCCGAACTGAAGGCCAAAGGCATCAAGGCCACCGGCGCCGCCGTCGACATCACCGACGGCGCGGCGCTGAAATCGTGGATATCCGCCGCTGCGACCGAGCTCGGCGGCATCGACATGCTGTTCTCCAACGCCGGAGCAATGTCGCAAGGCAGCGACGCCGCAGGGTACGAGCAGAATTTCCGGCTCGACGTGCTCGGAGCCGTCAACGCCTTCGAAGCCGCACGGCCGTTCCTCGAAGCCAGCGGCGCCAAGAACGGTGACGCCAGCGTCGTCATCATCTCCTCGGTTTCGGCAGCGATTGCCGACAACACCAGCTCCTACGGACCGATCAAGGCCGCGCTGATCCACATGGCCAAGGGATTCGCGCGGCAATATGCGGGGAAGAAAATCCGCGTCAACGTGGTGTCGCCCGGCACGGTCTATTTCAAGGGTGGCGTCTGGCACAAGCGCGAACTGGAGGCGCCGAAAATCTATCAGGGCGCGCTCGACCGCAATCCGCTGGGCCGCATGGCGACGCCGCAGGATGTCGCCAATGCCGCCGTGTTCCTGGCGAGCCCGGCCTCCTCGTTCACCACGGGATCGAATCTCATTGTCGATGGCGCGATCTCGAACCGCGTGAATTTCTAGATATCCTCGACATGGGCACCGGCGCGCGTTGCGCCGCGCCTCCTCTTCAATCCGCTTCGAACGGATGGCGCGTTTGCGCCGCCATCCGTTCATGAAGCATCGCCGCAAAACCGGAAACGGCACGGGGTTTAGGTAAATATCGTATTTACGGCACAAACCGCTAAATTTGAAAGCAATGCGCTAAGGCGACTTTACGAAATCGCGGTCAATCTGATGTCCTGTTTCGACGCGTTTTGTTTGACGCGAACCGGCACCCTTTCGCTCGAAGACGCCGTAGCGATTGGGTCCAACGACGGATGGTCATCATGGCTGTTGATGAACTGCGAACAAAGGTTCAGCGCGAACCGCGCCGCCAAATGAACAAATGGCCGGCCTGGTTCACGGTCGACGAAGGCGTGACGCGGGTTGAATGCGTCGTGCTCGACGTCTCGCCTGGCGGTGCCAAGATCATGACCGATGCCGCGATCGACGTCAGGGACAGCTTTGTGCTGGCGCTGATGCCGGAACGCCCGAAGCGCCATTCCTGCGAAGTGGTCTGGCGCCGCGGCCGGACCTATGGCGTGAAATTCCTGAACTGAGACAAAGATACGTTCGCAGCTTCGCTAACATTTGAGAAAAGTCTTTTTGCTGCCTTTAAGTCCGGCGACTTGCCGGAACTTGGCCCGACGTGTGCCCCATTATCGACACAACCAAAATCTTTTAATCCGCTCCTGAAGTGTGTGCTTCCGGAGTTGATCGCTTGGACAAATTATTCTTCGCCATCATGGCCGGCAGCCTGGTGTTTTTTCTGGCGATGAGCGCCTTCATCATCAGTCTTTAGCGTTGGTTCCCGCGGCATGTCGCGGCCTTGAACAGGTATCAATTCAGTGAAAATCCCGGGATGGCGGCAGGATGCGAACGTTGCGCGGGTGGCGGATTTTCTGCGCGGGCGCGTCGGGATGATCGCGCCGATCGTCGTTGAGGCTGGTGTCGTCGAGGATGCCGTCGTGGCGGGTGATCTCGTTGAGAGGCTCGATCAGCGCGGGCCCGGCCGGCACCGCATGCTTGCGGATGAACGTGTCGTCGGCGAGACCGATCAGATCGCCTGAGCGATCGAACATCCGCTGCGCCACCAGATGCGTCACGTGCTCGGGGCTGCTCTGGATATAGCCCTCCACCAGAATGAGGCGCGCGCCCATCACCTCCTTGCGGTATTGCTCCATCACCTTGGGCCACACCACGATATTGGCGATGCCGGTCTCGTCCTCCAGCGTCATGAAGACGACGCCCTTGGCGCTCCCCGGCCGCTGCCGCACCAGCACCACGCCGGCGCAGCGGACGCGGCGACGGTCGTTACGATGGTTGATCTCGTTGCAGGCGACGACGCGCTCTTTCGCAAACATCGCGCGCAAAAATTCCATCGGGTGGCCCTTCAGCGACAGCCGCACCGTCTGGTAATCGGCGACCACCTGCTCCGGCAGCGGCATTTCCGGCAAAGGCTTTGTGTTCTCGTCAGGCTGCTCGCGGGCGATGGCGACTTCGAACAGCGGCAGCGGCACGTCATCCGGCAGCCGCCGCACCGCCCACAACGCGGCGCGGCGATCGAGCCCGATGGAACGGAACGCATCGGCATCAGCCAATAATATCAGCGCGCGTTTTGGCAACGCGGTGTCGCGGGCGAAATCTTCCAGCGAGGTGAAGGGACGGCGCGTGCGCGCGGCGATGATGCGGTCGGCCCAGTCGTCTTCCCTTACCTCTCCCGCTTGCGGGGGTCGAGACGAGCGAAGCTCGCTCTTAGGTCGGATCGCATCGCAAGATGCGATCCGGGTGGGGGCTCTCTCAACACGAACAGTCTGACTCGCTGAGGCACCCCCACCCCAGCCCTCCCCCGCAAGCGGGAGAGGGAGCGCAGTCCCTTCGTGGTTGGCATTCCGGAATGACAGTTGAACTCGCTTCAACCGCTCCTCATCCGGATCATTCCACCTGAACCCGTCGATCTGTCGAAACCCCAGCCGCACAGCGCAATACTTTCCACTCCCCGGTTCCAGCGTGTTCTGCGCAAAGCTGTGGGACACGTCGATCTCGCGCACCTCGACGCCGTTGGTACGGGCGTCGCCGACGATCTGGGCCGGGGCGTAAAACCCCATCGGCTGCGAATTGAGCAGACCGCAGCAGAAGGCATCGGGGTGGTAATGCTTCAGCCATGACGAGATATAGACCAGTTGCGCAAAGCTCGCGGCGTGGCTTTCGGGGAAACCGTAGGAGCCGAACCCCTTGATCTGGTTGAAACAGTTGTTGGCGAATTCGACATCGTAGCCGCGCGCCACCATGTTTCCGATCATCTTGTCTTCGAACTTGCCGATGGTGCCGAGATTGCGAAAGGTCGCCATCGAGCGGCGCAGCCCGTTGGCTTCTTCCGGCGTGAATTTTGCCGCCTCGATCGCGATCCGCATCGCCTGTTCCTGAAACAGCGGCACGCCGAGCGTCTTGTGCAGGACATTGCGCAATTCATCGGGGGGACCGTGTTCGGGTGACGGCGACGGATAGTTTTCATGCTCGATGCCGTTTCGCCGCCGCAGATACGGATGCACCATGTCGCCCTGTATCGGACCGGGCCGCACGATCGCCACTTCAATGACGAGATCGTAAAACGTGCGCGGTTTCAGGCGCGGCAGCATGTTCATCTGCGCCCGGCTTTCGACCTGGAACACGCCGAGCGATTCACCGCGGCACAGCATGTCGTAGACCGGCTTGTCGTCCTGCGGGACGGTGGCGAGTTCCCAGCGCTCACCCTTGTGGTCGTCGATCAGGTCAAAGCATTTGCGGATGCAGGTCAGCATGCCCAGCGCCAGCACGTCGACCTTCATCATCTTCAGCGCGTCGACGTCGTCCTTGTCCCATTCGATAAAAGTGCGATCGTCCATCGCGGCGTTGCCGATCGGCACATAGCTGTCGAGCCTGTCTTGCGTCAGCACATAGCCGCCGACATGCTGCGACAGATGTCGGGGAAACTCGATCAGCTCGGTGGCGAGCTCGACCGCGAGCTCGACCATCGCGTTCGCCGGATCGAGCCCGGCCTGCCGGATCTGCATCTCGTTGAGGCCCTTGCCCCAGCTTCCCCATACGGTGTCGGCAAGCGCGGCAGTGACATCCTCGGTCAGACCCAGCGCCTTGCCGACGTCGCGGATGGCGCTGCGGGGGCGATAGTGGATGACGGTGGCGATGATGGCGGCGCGATGACGGCCATAGCGGCGATAGACATATTGCATCACCTCCTCGCGCCGCGAATGTTCGAAATCGACGTCGATGTCCGGCGGCTCCAGCCGCTCCTTGGAGATGAAGCGCTCGAACAAGCAGATCGACCTTGGTCGGATCGACCGAGGTGATGCCGAGCACGTAGCAGACGGCCGAATTCGCTGCCGAACCGCGGCCCTGGCACAGAATTTTCTGGCTGCGCGCGTAATGGACGATGTCGTGCACGGTGAGAAAATAATGCGCGTAGTTGAGTTCGGCGATCAGCGCGAGTTCTTTGCGCAAGGTGGCGCGCAGCGTGGCATCGATGTTGCCGCCGAAATATTTGTCGACGCCGGCCCAGGTCAGGTCTTCCAGATGTTGCTGCGCGGTCTTGCCCTTCGGCACCGGCTCGTCCGGATATTGGTATTTGAGCTGATCAAGCGAAAACGAAATGCGGCCGGCAAAGCGCATGGTTTCCGCGATCGCCTCGGGGAGCTCGCGAAACAGCCGCGCCATTTCATGGGCCGGCTTGAGGTAACGTTCAGCATTGGCCTCCAGACGTTTGCCGACGGCGTCGATGGTGGTCTTCTCGCGGATACAAGTCAGCACATCCTGCAGCGGCCGGCGCGCGGGATGGTGGTACAGCACCTCGTTGGTGGCGAGCAGCCGCACCTTTGCGCGTGCCGCGAGATGATGCAGCCGCGCCAGCCGGCGCTTGTCGTCGCCGCGATAGAGCAGGCTTGCGGCGAGCCAGACGCCATCGGCTTTGCTTCGCTTCAATCGATCGAGGACATCAAGGGCTTTCTCCGTCTCGAAGCGATGCGGAAGTGTCAGCACCAGGAGCTGGCCCTTGGAAAATTCCAGGAGGTCGCCTGATGTCAGATGGCATTCACCCTTTTCGATTTTTGTGATGTCATCGCCGCGTTTGCCGCGGGTCAGCAACTGGCACAGCAGGCCGTAGGCGGCGCGGTCGCGCGGATAAACAAAAATATCCGGCGTGCCGTCGATGAAGACAAGGCGCGCGCCGATCAGGAGCTTTGGCTTGTTCTCGACCTCGGGGTTGTCGAGTTCCTTGTAAGCCCGCACCACGCCGGACAGCGTGTTGTGATCGGCAATGCCGATCACGGGAATCCCGAGCCGGCTCGCCTCATGCACATAGGCGCGCGGATCCGAGCCACCGCGCAGGAACGAGAAATTGGTGGTGATGCCGATCTCGGCGTACGGGATTGCCAAAGGTCCGTTCATGTAAACAGTCCGTTCATGCAAACAGCCCGTGCACGAACCATTTGACCGGAACGGGTTCGCCTTCCTTGGCCGCGAGTTCGCTTTCATAGAGCCCGTCGCGAAAGATCCAGAAGCGAAGTCCGGCTTCATCCTCGATACGGAAATAATCCCGCGTCAATTTCTCTCCACCCTGCTTCCACCATTCCATGGCGATGCGTTCGGGCCCCTCCACCCGTGCCACCGTGTGCGTCACGCGGCGCCAGGTGAATTGATGTGGCGGTCCGTCGGGCACGGTCGCAAACGGCACCTTGATCGGCTCGGGTTTTTCGAACAGCCGCAGCGGCCGCAACGGCGGCTCGCTCTCGACGCGCTCGGGCCAGGTGGCCTGAACGACGGCGGCCAGATGGTGCTGCGCCGGCACCGCCAAAGCCGCGCGTTCCGGAATATGGGTGTCCTGCGGCAGGTGCACGACGACGCGTTTTCCGCCGATGCGCGCGGCGATGCGGTCGATCAAGGCGGCGAGCGCGTCATTGTCATGGACTGACGCGTCGAGATCGCGCTGCTGCTGCACCACGATTTCGGTGCGGCTGGCGGACAGGCGAATGAGATCGAAACCGAAGCCGGGGTCGAGCGGATCATTCAACGCCTCGAGCCGTTCGCGAAACAGGCGATCGATCACCTCAGGCCTGGTTACAGGGCGTCCGGTCTCAACCGCAATGGTGCGCACCGCGCCGTCGGTGCGGAAGAAACTCGCTTCCAGCCGCCGCGCGCCCTTGCCCTGCTTGTCCATCGCCGTGACCAGCATGGCAGCGAGCGCGGACAAATTTGCCGCGATCACGTTTTCGGTCGTGACCGGTTCGGGAAAGCGCTTTTCCACGATGTAATCCGGCAGCGGTTTTCGCGGGCTGATCGGCGCGTCGCCCTCGCCCAACGCGTGCGCGAGGTGGGCGGTGAAGGCGGCGCCGAACCGCGCTGCGATCTCGTGGCGCGCGCGCGAGGCGACGTCGCCGATGGTTTTCAGTCCGGCGCGACGCAGTCCGCCGGCAATGGCTTCGCCGGCGCCGAGCGCGGACACCGGCAACGACGCGACGGCAACGGTCTCCTCGCCACAGGCTACGATCTTTCCCGACACCTGCCGTGTCAGGGTGCGGGCGCAAACCGAGGTCGATGCGATCGCCGCGCTGACGGCAAAACCCCGCCGCGTCAGCGCGCCACTCACCATCTGCAGCAGCGCGGCCTCGCCGCCGAACAGATGGGCGCAGCCGGTGATGTCGAGATACAGCCCGTGAGGCGGATCGAGCGCCACCAGCGGCGTAAAACGGTCGCACCAGTCGGCGATGTCGTCGAGCGTTTTGCGGTCGGCGGCCTCGTCGGCGTCGAACACGGTCAACTCCGGGCAGATCGCGCGGGCATTGGCGAGCGGCAGGCCAGTGGAAAGGCCCGACGCGTACCGCCATTTCGTCGAGCGCGTAGATTATCAGTGCGTTGTTTTGCTTGGCGATGACGACGTGGGGGGCGTTCTTCACCTCTCCCGCTTGCGGGGGAGGTCGGATCGCATCGCCAGATGCGATCCGGGTGGGGGCTCTCTCCACACGAACAGTCTGACTCGCGGAGACACCCCCACCCCAACCCTCCCCCGCAAGCGGGAGAGGGAGCGCACCGTCCGTGTTGTGAGAGATCGCGCTCGAAACTGCTTTTGAACTTTCAACCAGCGCGGCGCTGGAAATCGTAAACCTCCGCTTGATGCGGTCGATGGGCAGGCGCGGCAGCCACAGGCTGAGGATACGTCGCCGGTTCTCTCGACGGTTCTCTTGCCGGTTCGCTGAAAAGGCACTCATCACATTTCCATTCCATGATCCACCGGCCGACCGGGCCATGACGATTCCGAACCAGTTGCGCGTCGAACACCGGCGCGCCCCACGCATGCAAGGGAGTGCCGGGCGGCGAATGCGCCGCGCGCACGATCCATCTTGTTTCTGCGGTCGAGGGCTGTGGCGTCGCCGCCACCCGCAGCAGAAGCGCGGTGACACCGGAGGCTTGGGCGGCCAGCGTGAGTTTGCGGCTGGCGACGAGATCGAGTTGCCGCGCCTCGCCCCAGACTTCCAGCACGACGGCGCCGACCGCATCGCAGGCCAGTGCGTCGGCGGCGGTGCGCAGCGTGCTGTCAGCGTCAGCGGCGCGCACGGTCACCACGAGGCGCGGATCGAGGCCGAGTTCGCACAACCCGTTCATCGACAGCGCGCCGGATTCGATTTCGGAAAAATCCTGCCGCACCCAGACCAGCGGCCGCCGCGGCGTCAGCCGCCCGGCGAGGCCGGCGATGAAGCCGGTGGCCGCCGCACTCTGGTGGCCTTCGGAAAACACCTCATGCACGGCAGCCCGCGCGAGGCCGCCTTGCAGCGACAGCATCAGCGCCGGCATGGCCGAGCGCTGCCTTGTGCAGCGCATGCGCCTCACCCGATGTTTCGATGCGTTCGATGCTGCCGCGCAGATGCGCAAGCGTGTGGGTGCGTGCGGTGCTCATGCCCCGCTCCTTATGAAAATTTTGCCTTCAGGGTTCTTCCGAATGAACCCGCGGCTGGCTCATTTGTTCATGATATGTTCTAATATAAAGCTAACAGAGCCTGCGGAGTCAATCGGGATCGACATCGCAGTGATTCATGAGCGGAATCAAAGGGATTCAATGATGGACGTGCAACGTAAGCTGGAAATCCTGGCGGATGCCGCCAAATACGACGCGTCCTGCGCTTCCAGCGGCACCGAGCAGCGGGATTCCAGCGACGGCAAGGGTCTCGGCTCGACCGCGCCCGGCATGGGCATCTGCCATTCCTATGCGCCGGACGGCCGCTGCATCTCGCTGTTGAAGGTGCTGCTCACCAATGCCTGCAATTACGATTGCTTATATTGCGTCAACCGCGCCTCCAGCAACGTGCCGCGTGCCCGCTTCACCGTCGACGAGGTGGTGAAGCTGACGATCGACTTCTACCGCCGCAATTACATCGAGGGATTGTTTCTCTCCTCCGGCATCATCCGCAGCGCCGACTACACCATGGAGCAGGTGGTCAGCGTCGCGCGCAAGCTGCGCGAGGAGCATCACTTCCGCGGCTACATCCATCTGAAAACCATTCCGGAGGCCGACGACGCGCTGATCACGGAAGCCGGCAAATATGCTGACCGTCTTTCCATCAACATCGAAGTGCCCGAGGAAGACAGCCTGGCCAGACTGGCGCCGGAGAAAGACGTGCGCGCGATCCGCCGCACCATGGGCCGGCTACGGCTGAAACTCGACGAAGCCAAAGACAACATCAAGACCGCGACCAAAGCCAAACCGCCGCGCTTTGCGCCGGCCGGCCAAAGCACGCAGATGATCATCGGCGCGGATGCGGCCAACGACAAAACCATTCTGGACACCAGCGCCAATCTCTACGGCTCCTACCGGCTCAAGCGGGTGTATTATTCGGCCTTCAGCCCGATCCCCGATTCCAGCCGCGCGTTGCCGCTTTCAGCACCGCCGCTGATCCGTGAGCACCGGCTCTATCAAGCCGACTGGCTGATGCGGTTTTACGGTTTCGATGCCGGCGAGATCGTCGAGGAGCGCGCCGGCATGCTGTCGCTCGACATCGATCCGAAACTCGCCTGGGCGCTGCGGCATCGCGACCGCTTTCCGCTCGATGTCGCCACCGCCAGCCGGGAGGAACTGTTGCGCGTGCCCGGCTTCGGCACCAAGGCGGTCGACCGCATCATCGCGACGCGACGACTGACGAATATTCGCGTCGAGGATCTGGCGCGGCTGCATATCCCCGGAAAAAAGGCACTGCCGTTCATCGTGCTCGGGGATCACCGGCCGGCAAGGCATCTGCTCGACGGCGAAGCGCTGGCGGCGCGGTTCAAGCCGAAAGCGGTGCAGATGGGATTTGGATTTTAGGAAACCGGGCAGTCGTCATCCTGAGGTGCGAGCCCTTGCGAGCCTCGAAGGATGACTGCCCGCGGCCCATCCTTCGAGACGCGCTTCGCGCTCCTCAGGATGACGTTCAGTATGTGGAGAGAGTAACCAATGCACTTCATCACCCTCGACGGCGAAACCGATTTCGACGGCTGGCGCAAAGCTGCGCGAACGCTGGCGTTGAATGATGTGAAGCCGGCCGACGTGGCATGGCGCGTCCGCGGCGACGCGCCCGAATTGTTCGAACCGACGGCGCCGCCATCAGAGCCGCCGCACGGCACCTTCAACGTATCGGCAAAATTCATCGAACTGGCTGAGATCGTGATCCTGCATCGCAACCCCGAGCGGTTCGCCCTGCTCTATCGTCTGCTGTGGCGGCTGCGCGGCCGTCACGATCTGCTCGATGTCGCGACTGACCCCGATGTCGCCGAGGTCACTGGCATGGCCAAGGCGGTGCGCCGCGACGAGCACAAGATGCACGCGTTTGTCCGTTTCCGCGAAGTCGGCCGCGAACATAAAGCGCATTACGTCGCCTGGTTCGAACCGGAACATCACATCGTTGAACTGGCCGCGCCCTTTTTCGCGCGCCGCTTCGCCGACATGCCCTGGTCGATCCTGACGCCGGACCTCTGCGCACATTGGGACGGCCATGCCGTCTCGATCACGCCAGGCGTCGCCAAGGCCGAAGCGCCGACGCAGGATCGGCTGGAGGAAACCTGGCGACGCTATTACGCCAGCATCTTCAATCCGGCGCGGCTGAAGGTGAAGGCGATGCAGAATGAGATGCCGAAGAAATACTGGCGGAACCTGCCGGAGGCTTCGTTGATTAAACCCCTGATCGCCGGCGCCGCACGCAGCGCAAGCGTCATGATCGCGAACGCAGCGACCGAACCGCACAAGGCACAGAAACGGCTGGAGCCGAAGATGGCCCGCAAACATACTGACGACGAACTCGAAACCTTGCGCAAAGAAGCCGCGCAATGCCGCGCCTGCCCGCTCTGGAAGGACGCCACCCAAACCGTGTTCGGCGAGGGACCCAGAACAGCAAGGGTGATGCTGGTCGGCGAGCAGCCCGGCGACAAGGAAGACCTCGCAGGCCAGCCGTTTGTCGGACCGGCCGGACAAATGCTTGATCGCGCGCTGGAAGAAGCCGGCATCGACCGCCGCAAGGTCTACGTCACCAACGCCGTAAAACATTTCAAGTTCGTGCCACGCGGAAAAATCCGCCTGCACCAGAAGCCGAATACATCGGAGATCAACGCCTGCCGGCCGTGGTATGCGCGCGAACGCGCCGCGATCCAACCCGATCTCGTGGTGGCGATGGGCGCCTCCGCGGCGCAATGCGTGTTCGGCAGGAGCACGCCCATCAACAAGAACCGCGGCCGCCTCATCGATCTCGACGACGGCACCAGGGCGCTGGTAACGGTGCATCCGTCCTATCTGTTGCGATTGCCCGACGCCGAAGCCAAGGCCCTGGAATACCAGCGCTTCGTCGAAGACCTCAAAATAGCGGCTGACCTGCTCAGAAAATTGGCGCACGCCGCCTGAAGTGTCGAATTGGTTCCGCTATTTTCAAAAAACATAACGGTGGGGAAATTTGACAAACATATGTACAACCTTTAATTGACAAGCGATCTTGTCGCATTCTCGGCAGGAATTGGGACGTCCTGTTCACGCCATGACGTTCCCATGAGGTCGGCGCGCTGCGCGGCTCACCTAGCCCCGGCGCTGTGCAGCGCGCGACCTACCCTCTTCCGCCACTTCTTGCGCGGCATGATCCGCATCGGCACTGTCGCGCGCCGATCGGCGAAGTGATGCGAAAAGTTGTACACAGCGATGGATGCAAGTGGACGGCGCGCTGCAGAGCGGCAGCTGTCATCTAACCTTCAAGTCCATCAGTCAGAACAACGCTCTCAACGTATAAGGGGGCGTCAGAATGACCGATATTGCCATTAATTCTTCCATGGGCGATCCAGCGCCCGTTCAACCGGCCTCCCGGCCGAACCTCGACAAGGGTTTTAACCCGCTGACGATGATCATCTTCTTCGGCATTCTTGCTGCCGGGTTGCTGTTCGTTTCCTACAGCATTTATGCCGACGTCGACGCGACCGGCACCAGGGTCATGTCCTACCTGCCCTATGTCCTGCTGTTCGTGGCCCTGCTGATCGCGCTCGGCTTCGAATTCGTCAACGGTTTCCACGACACCGCCAACGCGGTCGCGACCGTGATCTACACCCACTCGCTGCCGGCCGAAGTCGCCGTGATGTGGTCGGGCTTCTTCAACTTCCTCGGCGTGCTGCTGTCCTCGGGCGCGGTCGCCTTCGGCATCGTCTCGCTGCTGCCAGTCGAACTGATCCTTCAGGTCGGAAGCAGCGCCGGCTTTGCGATGGTGTTCGCGCTGCTGATCGCCGCGATCATCTGGAACCTCGGCACCTGGTATTTCGGCCTGCCGGCGTCCTCCTCCCACACCCTGATCGGCTCGATCATCGGCGTCGGCGTCGCGAACGCGCTGATGCGCGGCCGTGACGGCACCTCCGGCGTCGACTGGGGCAAGGCCACCGAGATCGGCTACGCGCTGCTGCTGTCGCCTTTGGTCGGCTTCATCTGCGCCGCCGGCCTGCTGCTGCTCTTGAAGATGATCGTCCGTAACCCGGCGCTGTATGCGGCGCCCGAAGGCAACAAGGCGCCGCCGCTGTGGATCCGCGGCCTGCTGATCGCCACCTGCACCGGCGTCAGCTTCGCGCATGGCTCGAACGACGGCCAGAAGGGCATGGGCCTGATCATGCTGATCCTGATCGGCACCGTGCCGACCGCCTACGCGCTGAACCGCGCGCTGCCGGAATCCCAGGTGGCGCAGTTCCAGCAGACCTCGGAAGCCGCCTCCAAGGTGGTCGCCGCCAAGGGCGCCGGCCACAGCATCATCGGCAATCCCCGTCCGGCGGTGACGCTGTATGTCGCCGAACACAAGATCAGCGAAGGCACCTACCCCTCGCTGGCCGTGCTGGTGAAGGACGTCGGCGACCAGGTCGCGAAATACGGCTCGCTGAACAAGGTGCCGGCCGAAGTCGTCGGCAACACCCGTAACGACATGTACCTGACTTCGGAAGCGATCCGCTTCCTGATGAAGGACAAGGAAAGCGATCTCAACAAGGAAGAGGTCGCGACGCTCAACGCCTATAAAGGCTCGCTCGACCAGGCCACCAAGTTCATTCCGACCTGGGTCAAGGTCGCGGTGGCGATCGCGCTCGGGCTCGGCACCATGATCGGCTGGAAGCGTATCGTCATCACCGTCGGCGAGAAGATCGGCAAGTCGCACCTGACCTACGCGCAGGGCGCCTCCGCCGAGCTGGTCGCCGCCGCCACCATCGGCGCCGCCGACATGTTCGGCCTGCCGGTCTCGACCACGCATGTGCTGTCGTCCGGCGTCGCCGGCGCGATGGCGGCGAACGGCTCGGGGCTGCAGGTCGCCACCATCCGCAACATGGTGATGGCCTGGGTGCTGACGCTGCCGGCCGCGATCCTGCTGTCGGGCACGCTCTACGTGATCTTCTCGCGCGTGTTCTGATCGCGCGACGTAGCCTCTTCGCTGCGACGCAAGAGAGGCTCGCGCCACGGCGCGGCCTTTTGCGGTGCGCGGTCAACCCGCCGCTGCGCCTGCGACGCGGCTTACATGTCGGCTTAGCGACAAATAAAGAAGGCCTGTAATGGAGATACAGGCCCTCTTTCATGCGCCATCGAACGTCACGTCTGACGGAAGCTCAGGCCGCCAGCGCGTTCTCGACCAGCTTGATCCAGTACGAGGTGCCGTGCACGATCGCCTCGTCGTTGAAGTTGTAGGCGGGGTGATGCAGGCCGGCGCTGTCGCCGTTGCCGCAGAAGATGAAGGCGCCGGGACGCGCCTCCAGCATGTAGGAAAAATCTTCCGCGCCCATCATCGGCGGCGATTCATGGACGTTGGCCTCGCCGGCAATTTCCTTCGCAATCCGGGTGGCGAATTCGGTTTGCGAGGCGTGGTTGACGGTGACGGGATAGCCACGCTTGTAGACGCAGTCGATCTTCGCGCCGGTGATCTGGGCGACGCCGGCGACGACCTCGTGGATTCGCTTCTCGACCAGGTCGCGCACTTGCGCGGTCAGGGTACGAACGGTGCCGCGCAACTGGGCGGTTTGCGGAATCACGTTGCGCGCGTTGCCGGCATGAAACTCGCAGACCGAAATCACGGCCGACTCCAGCGGATCGACACTGCGCGACACAATCGATTGCAGCGCGGTGATGACCTGCGATCCGACCAGTACGGAATCGATGCAGATATGCGGCCGCGCCGCGTGACCGCCAAGCCCCGTGATGTTGATGTCGAGTTCATCGGCCGCGGCCATGACCGGGCCGGACCGGATCGCGAATGAACCGATCGGAATGCGCGGGCCGTTATGCATGCCGTAGACCTGCTCGATGCCGAAGCGGTCCATCAGCCCGTCCTTGATCATGGCGGCGGCACCCGCGCCGCCCTCTTCGGCCGGCTGGAAGATCACGACCGCGTCGCCGGCGAAATTGCGGGTTTCGGCGAGGTAGCGCGCCGCGCCCAGCAGCATCGCGGTGTGGCCATCATGGCCGCAGGCATGCATCTTGCCGGGCGTCTTGGAGGCGTAGGGCAGATTGGTTTCTTCCTGGATCGGCAGCGCGTCCATGTCGGCGCGCAGCCCGATCACCTTGATGTCGCCCTTGCCGGCGGGTTTCTTGCCCTTGATGACGCCGACGACGCCGGTCATGCCGAGGCCGGTCGCGACCTCGTCGCAGCCGAACTCGCGCAACCGATCCGCCACGAATGCTGCAGTGCGATGGACGTCGTACAGCAATTCGGGGTTTTCATGGATATCGCGGCGCCAGGCCTGGATATCGGGTTGCAGATCGGCGACGCGGTTAACGATGGGCATAGGGTTTCTTTGGCCTCAGGTTGGAAACGACTGGCCTCTGTAGCATGCAAGCGGCGAACCACCCAACAGCCTGCGGGAGGGCCTGCCCTGCCGTGATGGCCGGGCTTGCCCGGGACCAGCCATGTTGGGCGGCCGACGGCCTCACGCGGCCAGCGTGTTCTCGACCAGCTTGATCCAGTACGAGGTGCCGAACACGATCGCCTCGTCGTTGAAATTGTAGGCGGGGTGATGCAGGCCGGCGCTGTCGCCATTGCCGCAGAAGATCAGCGCACCCGGCCTCTGCTGCAGCATGAAGGCGAAATCCTCACCCGCCATCAGCGGCGGCATCTCGTGAACATTGGCCTCGCCGGCAATTTCTTTTGCGGTCCGCGTCGCTACATCCGTCTGCAGCGCATGGTTGAACGTCACCGGGTAGCCGCGGTCGTAGGTCAGATTGATCCTGGCGCCGGTAACCTGCGCCACGCCGGCGACGACCTCGCGCACCCGCCGCTCCACCAGTTCCCGTACTTCCTGGTTCAGCGTACGGACGGTACCTTTCAGCTCGGCGGTATCAGGGATCACGTTGCGCGCGTGGCCGGCGTGAAACTCGCAAATGGAAATCACGGCCAACTCCAGCGGATCGACGCTGCGCGACACGATTGATTGCAGCGCCGCAATCAACTGCGCGCCGACAAGTACGGAATCGATGCATTTGTCCGGATGCGCAGCGTGGCCGCCGTGTCCCTCGATCGTGATGCCGACGGCATCGCCTCCGGCCATGATCGCACCGGGTCTGATCCCGAATGCCCCGACCGGAATGCCCGGACCGTTATGCATGCCGTAGACCTGCTCGATGCCGAAACGTTCCATCAGCCCGTCATCGAGCATCGCGACGGCACCCGCGCCACCCTCCTCGGCCGGCTGGAAGATCACGACCGCATCGCCGGCAAAGTTGCGGGTTTCGGCGAGATAGCGGGCCGCGCCCAGCAGCATCGCGGTGTGGCCGTCATGGCCGCAGGCGTGCATCTTGCCGGGCGTTTTGGAGGCGTAGGGCAGATTGGTTTCCTCAAGGATCGGTAGCGCGTCCATGTCGGCCCGCAGCCCGATCACCTTGATGTCGCCCTTGCCGGCTGGCTTGCTGCCCCGGATGCGCCCGACAACGCCGGTGCGGCCAAGACCGGTGATCACCTCGTCGCAGCCGAATTCCCGCAAACGGTCCGCCACCAATGCCGCGGTGCGGTGCACGTCATAGAGCAATTCAGGGTTTTCATGGATATCGCGGCGCCAGGCCTGGATGTCGGGTTGCAGGTCGGCGACGCGGTTGATGATGGGCATGAATATGATCGGTCTTCAGGTTCGAGGGCTGCGGCCTCTGTAGCATGCAAGGCGCGGTCCACCCAACAGCCCCTTGCCTGCCCCCGTGCTTCCCCGGCATGGCTCGCTTGCCCGACCATCCACGTCTGACTAATAACGGCCAAGCAAAATGTGGATGCCGGGACGCCTGGCGTGAAGACGCGCTTCGCGCTGTTGCCTGGGCATGACGATCAATACGAATGGGCGGATAATGCCGAAGCAGCTTGAAGGTGATTTCGACTATATCGTCGTCGGCGCGGGCACGGCCGGCTGCATCATGGCCAACCGGCTGTCGGCCGATCCGAAAAACCGCGTCCTGATCCTGGAGGCCGGCGGCAGCGACAACTGGATCTGGTTTCACATCCCGGTCGGCTACCTCTTTGCGATCGGCAATCCCCGCTCCGACTGGATGTTCAAGACCGAACCGGAAGCGGGCCTCAACGGCCGCGCGCTGGCCTACCCCCGCGGCAAGGTGATCGGCGGTTCGTCCGCGATCAACGCCATGATTTCGATGCGCGGACAGGCCGCCGATTACGACCACTGGCGCCAGCTCGGCCTCACCGGATGGGGCTATGACGACGTGTTGCCGCTGTTCCGCCGGCTCGAGGATCATTTTCTGGGCGAGAGCGAGCATCATGGCACCGGCGGCGGCTGGCGGATCGAGGCGCCGCGATTGTCCTGGGACATTCTCGACGCCGTCGGCGAAGCCGCCGAAGAGATGGGCGTCCGGCGGATTGCCGATTTCAACACCGGCGACAACGAGGGCGTCAGCTATTTCCACGTCAACCAGAAGCGCGGCCGCCGCTGGTCGTCGGCGCGGGGCTTTTTGAAGCCGGTCCTGAACCGCGCCAACCTGCGGCTGGAAAAGAACGTGCTGGTCGATCGCCTGATCGTCGAGAACGGCCGCGCCGTCGGCGTGCGCTTCACACAAGGACGATGAAGTGGTTGAAGCCCGCACCAAGGGCGAAGTGGTTTTGTGTGCGGGATCAATCGGATCGACGCAGGTGTTACACCGTTCCGGCATCGGGCCTGCGGACTGGCTGTCGCCGCTCGGCATCGACGTGGTGCTCGACCGACAGGGCGTCGGGCGCAATCTGCAGGACCATCTGCAGCAGCGCGCGATCTACCAGGTCGAGGGCGTCCGCACCCTGAACGAGACCTACTGGTCGCTGTTCCGTCGCGGCCTGATGGGGCTCGACTACGCCTTCCGCCGCCGAGGCCCGCTGACCATGGCGCCGTCGCAGCTCGGCATCTTCACCCGCTCCGATCCGCGCCGCGAGCGCGCCAACATCCAGTTCCACGTGCAGCCGCTGTCGCTGGATAAATTCGGCGATCCTCTGCATCGCTTCCCCGCGATCACCGTGAGCGCCTGCAACCTGCAACCGACCTCGCGCGGCACCGTGCGGCTCCGCTCCACGGCGGCTGACCAGGCGCCAATCATCGCGCCGAATTACCTTGCGACCGACGACGACCGCCAGGTCGCGGCCGACGCCATCCGCACCACCCGGCGGCTGATGAAGCAGCCACGGCTGGCAAGGTATCGCCCGCAGGAATATCTGCCCGGGCCTTCCGTGGGCGACGACGACGCCTCGCTCGCGAAAGCCGCCGGCGATATCGGCACCACGATCTTCCATCCCGTCGGCACCGCGAAGATGGGCACGGCGACTGATCCGTCGGCTGTCGTCGACGAACGGCTGCGCTTCCACGGCATCGCGGGACTGCGCGTGGCCGACGCCTCGGTCATGCCGACCATCACTTCGGGCAATACCAACACGCCGACGGCGATGATCGCGGAAAAAGCCGCCGCGATGATTTTGGAGGACGCGCGGTAGCTGCATCGCTGGCATGACCAAACCCCATCGCATTTCGGTCGGACCTGACGGCGAACGCATCGCGCTGGCGCGATGGGGCGAGGATGCCGGCAAACCGCCGGCGCTGCTGTTGCACGGCACCGGCTTCGTCGCCGAGGTCTGGGAGGAAGTCGCAAGCGAATTGGCCGCGCGCTACACGGTCTACGCACTCGACCGCCGCGGCCATGGCGACAGCCACAAGCCGGCAGTCGACCGCTATCATTTCCAGGATTTTGCCGAAGACCTTTGCCGTGTGATCGAAACGCTCGACCTGTCGGAGATCTATGGCATCGGGCACAGCGCGGGCGCCACTGATCTCCTGCTCGCCGCAAAACTTCTGCCCCAGCGGTTCTCGCGTCTGTTCGTGATGGAGCCGACGGTGATGGACCCGCGCGCAGTGCGCGACGCCCCGCTGAGTCAGAGGTCAACGGCCGCCGTGCAGAGCGTGCTGCGCCGCCAGCCCGAGTTCGACAGCGCTGATGCCGCGTTCCAACGCTATCGCGCCGCACCTGCGTTCGCAAAATGGTCCGAGCCCTCGCTTCGGGCCTACATCCAGCACGGCTTTGCGCCTACCGAAGACAGCCGCGTGCGGCTGCGCTGCACGCCGGAGATCGAGTCCGCCATCACGCTCCCGATCTGCGAAGCGATGGAGCAGGTCTATGCCGGAGACGCGCGCGGCAATCCCTTCGCCTGGCTGTCCGAGATCGGCTGCCCGGTGCGCATTGCGACCGCGGAAAAATCCTGGCCGATCTACAAGATCATGGCATCGCGCGCCGCGGCGCTGATCCCGCACGCGAGCCGATGGACTTTCGACGGCGTCGACCACTGCGTGGCGCAGGAAGACCCGAAACTCCTGCTGGAGGCCCTGAAAGCGTTTGAAGCCGCAAGCTAGCGCAAAAAAATGCCGTCCCCCGGAGAGGGACGGCGAAACGCTACGCCACCCGAATGTGAGCCTTTTGGCCCTGATTTTTGCTTTGACGCGTTTCCTGGCGAGACTCGATACTCACTTCGCCCGAAAACGCGATGGCAAATGTATGCGTGCTGAAACTCTTTAGTGGTTGCCGTGGTGCTCGGCGTGATGACGGCTGGCCTCGGCATGATGTTCTTCGGCGTGGCTGGCATGGCCATGGGCGCTGTGGGCGTGGTGCGCGGCCTTTTCGTGATCGCCGGACTCGTGGTGCTTGGCGGCTTCGCGGTGATGCTTGGCGGCATGCTCGTGGTGTTCGGCGGCTTTATGATGATGCTCGACGGCGTGTTCGCTCATGTCTGCGCTCCCGATTCCGATGTTAAAGTCCCGCTGATCTACCCACCTCCCCTGACACTATGCTGACGGTTGCAAGACAGCTTTGTTAACGCCAGCTTTGTTAACGCCATCAGGGACGCCTGCCCACGCTCACGAAAACGTCATTGCCCGTTACAGCCCGACGCGGACTCCCGGGAATAAACCCGCCGATCCCCCGATCAGGTACCCGAAAGCCCAATCAAGGGCCGAGGGAGATTTGTCATGAGCGATCACGACCATCACGACGAAGGAAACGGCGTCAGCCGCCGCAAGGTTCTGGAATGCATGACCTGGGCCGGCACCGGCCTGCTCTGGACCGTCAGCGGCGGCATTCCGCACACGGTCGGCATGGTCGGTTCGGCCGAAGCCGCCGAAGCCCAGGCCAAGGGAATGACCTTCCTGCAGATCAGCGACAGCCATGTCGGCTTCGACAAGGCGGCCAACCCGAACGCGCAACGCCACGCTCGAGGAGGCCATCAACAAGGTCAAGGCGATGCAGGTCAAGCCGTCGTTCATGATCCACACCGGCGACATCACCCATCTGTCGAAGGTCCAGGAATTCGACACCGCCGACAGCATCATCTCGCAGTCCAAGCTCGACGTGCACTACGTGCCGGGCGAGCACGATTTCATCGACGAAGAGGTCAAGCTCTACAAGGAGCGTTACGGCAAGGGCACCAAGGGCGCCGGCTGGTATTCGTTCGATGCCGGCGGCGTGCACTTCGTCGGCCTCGTCAACGTCGTCGACCTCAAGGCCGGCGGCCTCGGCAATCTCGGCAACGAACAGCTCGAATGGCTGGAGAACGACCTCAAGGGCCGCTCGAAATCCACGCCCGTCGTGCTGTTCGCGCATATCCCGCTGTGGACGGTGTATCCGCAATGGGGCTGGGGCACCGAGGACGGCGGCCGCGCGCTCGAATACGTCAAGGGCTTCGGCTCGGTCACGGTTCTGAACGGCCACATCCACCAGGTGATGCAGAAGGTCGAAGGCAACGTCACCTTCCACACCGCGCGTTCGACCGCCTTCCCGCAGCCGGCGCCGGGGGCTGCCCCCTCGCCCGGCCCGATGAAGGTCGAGGATGCCAAGCTGCGCACCATGCTCGGTGTCGCCAGCATCAACTTCAAGCAGAACAACCAGCCGCTGGCCATCATCGACACGCCGCTGGTGGGCTAACAGGGAACGTGACAATGACTTCGATCAATCGTCGCGACTTCGGCATTGCCGCGGTCGCAACCCTGCTTCTGCCCGTCGTCGCTGCCGCCGCCGAGGAAGCGGCGGCGGATCCGCTGGCCGTGCATATCGACAACTTCGTCTTCCAGCCGCAGCAGCTCTCGGTGAAAGTCGGCCAGACCGTCACCTGGACCAACCGCGACGACATTCCCCACACCGTGGTCTGCGCCGGCAAGTTCCGGTCCAAAACCATGGATACCGACGGCACCTTCGCGTTCACGTTCGCGGCAGCCGGCGAATACAAGTATTTTTGTTCGCTGCACCCGCACATGACGGGGATGGTGAAGGTTGAGTAACGTGCCAAACCAAGGCATCACAACGCTGCCCGGCCGGTGGATCGCCCCCGGCCGGGTGGAGACGTTTTCCACGGGAGTTGGACGACAGAAGATGCCGCCTAAAGCATCCGACGATAATCCTGAAAGGGCGCGGCGCTTTCGCGAGGCGGCGCTGCCCTATCTGGACGACGCCTACACGCTGGCGCGCTATCTGCTGCGCGATGCCACCGACGCCGAGGATGCAGTGCAGGAATGCTTCCTGCGCGCGTTCAAGCATTTCGACAGCTATCGCGGCCCGGCGATGAAGCCGTGGCTGTTCGCGATCCTGCGCAATGTCTGCCGCGCCGAATATGCCAGGCGCGCCACCACGCCGACCAGCCCGATCGAGGACGTGGTGGAGACCGCCGAACAAGCGCCACTGTGGCACGAGGCGCAGGAAACCCCGGAAGCGCAACTGGTGCGCGCCAAGGATTCCGACACCATTCGCAAAATGATCGCGGCACTGACCGAACCGTTCCGGGAGACCTTCGTATTGCGTGAAATACAAAACCTATCGTACCGCGAGATCGCCGACGTCGCCGCCGTGCCCGTCGGCACCGTGATGTCGCGGCTTGCGCGCGCCCGCGCCATGTTGCGATCCGCGTGGCTTGCGGAACAGGAGCAACCGAAATGACCTGCGACGAAGCAGAAGTCCTCCTCCAGGCGCTGATCGACGGCGAACTCGACGCCGGCCACGCGCGCGACGTCGAAAACCATGTGGCCGGGTGTCCGCATTGCACGACGATGCTGAAAGACTATCGGGAGATGAGCAAGGCGATCGCGGAAGCCGGTGTCAGCTACAAGGCGCCGCTTGAACTGCGCAAGCGGATCGAGAACGCGTTGCCGCAGCCGCGCGCGGTGCCGAACCGCCGTGCGGTGCTGCGCGGCTTTGCGATGGGTTCGGCCGTCTCCGCGATGGCCGCCACCGGCCTCGTCGCCATCGTGCTGCGCAACGACGACATGGAGCGGATCCAGTCCGAAGTGGTTTCGGCGCATCTGCGTTCGCTGCAGGCCGGCCATTTGATCGACGTCGTCTCTACCGACGAGCACACTGTCAAGCCGTGGTTCAACGGCAAGCTCGACGTCTCCCCGCCGGTGGTCGATCTCACCACGCAGGGCTTTACGCTGGTCGGCGGCCGGCTCGACTATGTCGATGCGCGGGCCATCGGCGCCGTGGTCTATCGCCGCCGCCAGCACATCATCAACCTGTTCGTCTCGCAGACCGCAAGCACCGAACGTCGCCCGGCGAAGATCGAAACCATCCAGGGCTTCAACATCCGCCACTGGAGCGAACGCGGCCTGAACTACTGGGCCGTCAGCGATATCGGCAAGGACGAGCTCGCCGATTTCGGCGACAAGTTCGAGACCGCGATGCGGACGAGCAAGGAAGGGTAAACATCACCGTCGTCCCGGCGCAGTGCGCAATCGCGCACGCCGCGCCGGGACCCATACGCCGCGGCGCATATCGTTGAACGAGATGTTCGACGACCTTCCTTCGCAATTGACGTTGGTGGCTATGGGTCCCTGCGTTCGCAGGGACGACAAGTCTACGCCGTCTTCCTGACCGCGTTGTCGACCAGGGTCTTGCCGAGCGACCAGATCGCGCCGGGGACCTTGTGGCTGCCGGCGATCACTTCGTCGAAGGATTTTTCGATCCAGCGGCAATCTTCATCCGTGATCACGAGCGGCGGCAGCAGCTTGATGGTGTGGCTGCCGTGGCCGGAGACCTGCGTCAGGATCTTGTGATCCTTGAACAGCGGTACGGTGATGAGCTGGCAGAACAGGCCTTTGTTCGCGGCCTCCAGCACGTTCCAGGAGGCCCGCAGCCGCAGCGATTTCGGCGGACCGAACTCGATGCCGATCATCAATCCCTTGCCGCGCACTTCCTTCAGCAATTCGTAGCCGGGGACCATGCGGGTCAGCGCCAGCCGAAGCTCGGCGCCGCGCTTGGCGGCCTGCTCGACCAGTTTTTCGGCCTTCATCACTTCGAGCGTGGCGATACCGGCCGCCATCGCCAGATCGTTCTTCGCAAAGGTCGAGCCGTGCACGACCGCGCGGTCCATTTGATTGAAGATCTTGTCGAAGATGCTCTTGCGCGTCAGCAGCGCGCCGACCGGGACGTGTCCGCCGGACAACGCTTTCGCCAGCAGCACCATGTCGGGTTCGACATTCCAGTGCTCGACCGCGAGAAATTTTCCGGTGCGGCCGATGCCGGTTTGAATTTCGTCGGCGATGAACAGCGTGCCGTATTTGCGGCAGAGCGCCGCTGCGCCCGGCAGGAACTCGTCGGTGGGCATGTTGACGCCCTTGCCCTGGATCGGCTCGACGATGAAAGCGGCGACCTGACGCGACGACAGCGCCTGCTCGAGGCCAGCGAGATCGTTGAAGGCGATCTGCGTGCAGCCGGGCAGCAGCGGCTCGAAGCCACTGCGGAAGTTCGGATCGTCCATCAGCGACAGCGCGCCGTACGACAATCCATGGAACGAGTGCGAGCAGGAAACGATGCCGGGCCGGCCGGTGGCGCCTCGCGCGAACTTGATCGCGGCCTCGACGGTTTCGGCGCCGGAATTGGCAAAGAATACCTTGTCCAGATATGGTACATGTTCGAGCAGGCGTTCCGCGAGCACACCGGCCAGCGTGGAAACATCGAGCTGCACCAGATTGGGCAGATCGCTGTCGAGGACGCTTTTCAGGGCCTGACGGAGCGCCGGATGATTGCGGCCAATCGCAAAAACGCCAAATCCGCTCAGTAGATCGAGATAGCGAGCCCCGTCACGATCGAACAGGTATTGACCTTGACCCTTCTGAAAGCCGACATCGTAGCCGATGGTCTTGAGCACGCGGACGAGCTGCTCGTTCAAATGACGCGCATGCATGGAACTGCGCTGCGCCTGCCGCTCCACAAACATCTCGGAAACGTCTAGATTAGAACTTAGCATTCGTTACATACGTCGGTTGATGGGCATTTCGTCAACTGAAAACGCTCAATGCGGCTTTTTGACCCCCGCTTTGACTCAATCCAGATAAGCATAGGTTTGAACCATGTTGCACTGCCCAAGAACCTTCGCTCGTACAATAGTTTTTTCCGCATTTTTTTTAGCCACAGGTCTTAACGCCGCGCTGGCGGCCGACGTTACCGGCGACTGGCGGGTGGCGGATGGCGTCGCCAATATCCGCGTCGCCCAATGTAACGGCAGCATGTGGGGCGTGGTCGCCTGGGAAAAGACGCCAGGTGGCCGGGATACCAACAATCCGGATGCCTCGAAGCAGAGCAGGCCGACGCTGGCCATGCCGATCCTGATCGACATGAAGAAGAAAGCCGGCGTCGCCGATACGTGGGAAGGCCAAGTCTATAACGCCAAGGATGGACAGCTCTACAGCTCGACCATCAAGCCAACCGGAACCGACCAGCTCGAGATTCAAGGCTGCGTGCTGGGCTTCCTGTGCGGCGGTGAAACCTGGAGCCGCGTCGCGCCGCCGATTCCCTCGAGCCCGACCAACAGCATGGCCAAGGGTGCGCCAAAGGGCGCGCCCGGTGCGTTGCCGAAAGCCGCGACACCTGCACCATCACAGGCGCAGGCAGTTCCACCGAAGACCACCGGCGCGGCGAGTTCGCCCGGGAACATGATCGGTCAAAAGCCCGCTCCCGGTCAGAAGCAGGCGGCCGGCCAGCCCGGTGATATCGGCGATATCTGCCTACTCCCCGACATCGCGCGGTTTGCCCATTAACGCGGGCTGGAACAACAACACCGCGGCCAGCGTGGTGACGAGCGACAGCGCCAGCAATTTACCCATGCTGGCGGTGCCGGGATGACTGGAAAGCCACAGGCTTCCGAACGCGGTGGCGGTCGTCAGCGCCGAGAAAAAGATCGCGCGCGTCAGGCTGGTCTGCAGCAGGTTCGTCCTGCCCGAGCGCCACGCCGTGACATAGTAGATCTTGAAGGCAACGCCGATGCCGAGCAGCAGCGGCAGTGCGACGATATTGGCGAAGTTGAGCGGCAGCCCGATCAGCACGCAGATCTCCAGCGTCACCGCGCCCGCCACCAGTAGCGGCACCAGCGTCAGCAGCACGTCGGTGACCCGCCGCAACGCGAGCCAGAGCAGGAAGCTGATCACCAGCAGCGCCCAGATGCCGGCATGGACGAACGCCTTGACGACGGTGTCGCCGGATTTGAGGATCGAGACCGGACCGCCGATCGCGGTCGGCTCGGCGGCCAGCACCGCATCCGCAAATCTACGGAGATTGTCGTTGTCGTTGGGATCACCCTTCGGCAACGCCTCGACGCGCATCAACCCTTCCTTGGTCTTCCAGCCGTCGACCAGTTCCGGCGGCAATGTCTTCAGAGTGACCGGTCCTGCCTGCAGCGTGTTCTTGAGCTGGCCGAACACCACCTTGAGAGGGTTGACGAAAATATTCTGCGCCTTGTCGCGCGTCGCCTGATCGGAACCGGCCAGCTTCGACAGTCCGTCCGCCAGCCGCTTGGCCGCGACCGCACCCGGCCCCTTGCCGTCACCTGCGGTCTTGCGCAGGCTTTCGACCGTTCCCTTCAGGGCGTCGACATTCTCCGCGTCCGAGGGCGCGGCATCGACCTGGTCGGGATTGAGCGCGGGCCCCACCACCTTGGCGGCCTGCGCGATCAGCTTCAGTTTCGCCGGCTGGTCCTCGGGCACGAAGCTGTCGAGCGACATCACGCGAAGAACTTCCGGCACTTTCTCAAGCTTCGCCTCGATCTTCTTGGCGTCGGCTTCCGAATTCGTCATCACGTTGATGGCGTTGGCGCCGGTGTTCGGATCCTTGCGCAGGTCGAGGAAGGTCGCGATCGACTCGGCGTTCTTGTTGCGCAGGTTGATCGGGTTGAAGTCGAACTTCATGAAGTAGAGCAGCGGCAGGCCGGCGACCGCGACCAGCAGCGTGCCGGTGATGATGATGACGCGGTGCTTTTCGAGGAAGTGGTCGACCGGCGCCAGGAAGGCGTAACCGACCGGCTCGCTTTCGCCGGGCGGATTGAGCAGGTCCAGCAGCGCCGGCAGCGTCGTGATGCTGGTCAGGAACGCGACCAGCATGCCGGCGCCGGCGATCTTGCCGAGCTCGGCAATGCCCTTGTAGTCGGTCGGCAGGAAACAGAGGAAGCCGGCGGCCGTTGCCATCGCGGCAAGCGAAAGCGGAACCGCGGCACGACGCGCCGCCTCTTCCAGCGCCATCGTCAGGTTGTCGTTCTTGAAGCGCTCGGAACGGTAACGAACGCTGAACTGAATGCCGAAGTCGACGCCGAGGCCGATGAACAGCACGGCGAAGGCGACCGACAGCAGGTTCAGCGAGCCCACCATCGCAAGGCCGACGGCCGTCGTGATCGTGAGACCGACGAACAGATTGACGAACACCGCAAAGATGATCTTCGCCGAATGCAGCGCCAGCCAGAGGATGATCAGCACGATGACCGTCGTGACGATGCCGTTGGTGATCGCGCCGTCCTGAACGGTGGCATACTCCTCGTTGGCCATCGGAACCGGTCCGGTCAGGCGGACCCGCGCGCTGTACTCGCCGGCGAAATTGAGTTCCTTGGCCGCCTGCCGGATCGCGTCGGTCGCGGTCTTGCCGGGTTCCAGCGCCTGATAGTCGAGGACCGGCTTGAATTCGATGAAGGCGCGCTTGTCTGCATCGGTCAGCGGCTTGTCGCTGACCAGTTCGCGCCAGGAGAACGTCGCCGTTCCCTTGGAGAGGACGTTCTCGACCGTCTGCGCGATCAGGTTGAAGGGCCGCTCGGCATTGTCGAGCTTGACCTGCCCGCGCTTGATGCCGGCAAGGCCGGTCTCCAGCGCGCCGGTCAGACCGCGGATCGAGGGATCGCCGGCCATGATCTCGATCAGGGGCGCTGCCGATTCGAGCTGGCCCGTGACCTTGCCGACCTCCTCCACGGGAAGGAACAGCAAGCCGTTCTTCTCAAAGAATTCGCCGGAGCCGAGCGGTGTCACCGCCTCGAAGTTTGTCTTGTCACCGGCAAGCTTGTCGGCCAGCGCCTTGGCCGCGGAACTGGCCAGTTCCGGCGTCGGCGCCTCGACCACCGCGAGAATCAGCCGTTCCCGGTCGAACGCCTGCTCGAACTGGTTGTCGCGCTTGCGCCAGTCCAGGTCGGGCGAAATCAGCGTGTTGATGTCGGTGTTGATGGAGAAATTACGGGCGGTGTAGAAGCCGGCTCCGATCGCAAGGACCAGGGAGACAAGGACGACGAGAGAGGCAAACCGCGTACAGGTTCTGACAATCGCGACGACAATACTGGTCAGCACATCATTTCTTTCTAAGTCTCAAGAAGCCTGGCGAAAACGCCCGCTGTCTAACGGAGTTCCATCGGCCGATCTAATGTTGTTTTGGTTACTTTCCGCGAGGTTCAACGAAAGCGGCCAAAACAATCCGGAACGGCATTGCGGGGCCGGTATAGACCGCCGGACGGGGCGATAAAGTGACGAACAAGTGAGGCGGCAGCCGGTCGCAGTCGCCGTTAAAAGTATTATATTACCGATGGACCGCTAACCTAAATTGATGCATCTTTTCTAGCCGCTAATTTTTTGACACAAAGCCCTGTGCTTCCATGTGCTTGGTTGGGATTACCGGCGGGGCCCGGTCATGGTGCGGATATTGCAGTTATCAGGCAGGTCCGGCTGCCGGAGTTTCCTAAGTGAACTGGCGAATGAATTTGGTGCAACTTGCGTAACGGACATCCCATGGAAGTGTATCTTGCGCAGCCGCGCGGATTTTGCGCTGGCGTCGTGCGTGCGATCGAGATCGTCGAGCGTGCGCTGGAGAAATACGGCCCGCCGGTCTATGTGCGCCACGAGATCGTGCACAACAAATACGTGGTCGAAAGCCTGAAAAACAAGGGCGCGATCTTCGTCGAGGACCTGTCCGAGGTGCCGCCGCTGGCGGTGACCGTGTTCAGCGCCCATGGCGTCGCCCGCAGCGTCGAGGAAGAGGCGGCCGTCCGCGGCCTGCCGGTGCTCAATGCCACCTGCCCGCTGGTCACCAAGGTCCATAATCAGGGCAAGCGGTATATGTCGAAGGGCCGGGCCCTGATCCTGATCGGCCATGCCGGCCACCCCGAGGTCGAGGGAACCATGGGCCAGGTTCCAGGGCCGGTCCTGCTGGTCCAGAACGTCGACGACGTGGCTTCCCTGACCCTGCCGGCCGACACCCCGGTGGCCTATATTACCCAGACCACCCTCAGCGTGGACGACACAAAGGACATAATTGCCGCCCTTCAGGCCCGTTTTACAGATATTCAAGGCCCTGACATCCGGGATATCTGCTATGCGACACAGAACCGCCAATCTGCGGTAAGGGACCTGAGCAAACTGGTGGACGTCATCTTGGTGGTGGGGGCCGCCAATAGTTCCAACTCAAACAGGCTGCGCGAAATCGGCACCGAGGTCGGGGTCGCGAGTTATCTCATTGCCGATGGCAGGGAACTGAACCCTGATTGGCTGAAGGATGCGAAAGCCGTCGGCATCACGGCGGGCGCCTCGGCGCCCGAAGTTTTGGTCGACGACGTGATCGAGGCTTTGAGACGTATCGGACCCGTCAAGGTGTCGGTGCTTCCCGGCCGGGAAGAAAATATCGAATTCCGGCTTCCGGCCGAACTGACTGCGGGCTGATCCACTTCACTACTATTCGAGTCCAGAAAGAAATCTTCTCAATGGCAATACCCTTCTTCAAGGAACTGCGTATCGGCGGTTATCTCATCAAGCAGAAGCTGCTTGGCCGTAAACGCTATCCGCTCGTGCTGATGCTCGAGCCGTTGTTCCGCTGCAACCTCGCCTGCGTCGGCTGCGGCAAGATCGACTATCCCGATGCGATCCTCAACCGCCGCATGTCGGCGCAGGAATGCTGGGACGCGGCCGACGAATGCGGCGCGCCGATGGTGGCGATCCCCGGCGGCGAGCCGCTGATCCACAAGGAGATCGGCGAGATCGTGCGCGGCCTCGTGGCGCGCAAGAAGTTCGTCTCGCTCTGCACCAACGCGCTGCTTTTGGAAAAGAAGCTCGATCTGTTCGAGCCCTCGCCCTATCTGTTCTTCTCGGTGCATCTCGACGGCCTGAAGGACCATCACGACAAGGCGGTTTCGCAGAAGGGCGTGTTCGATCGCGCGGTTTCGGCGATCAAGGCTGCCAAAGCCCGCGGCTTCACGGTCAACGTCAACGCCACCATCTTCGACGGCCACGCGGCCGAAGAGATCGCAAAGTTCCTCGACTTCACCACCGAACTCGGTGTCGGCGTCTCGATGTCGCCGGGCTACGCCTATGAGCGCGCGCCCGACCAGGAGCACTTCCTCAACCGCACCAAGACCAAGAAGCTGTTCCGCGACGTGTTCGCGCTCGGCAAGGGCAAGAAGTGGAACTTCATGCATTCCGGCCTGTTCCTCGACTTCCTGGCCGGGAACCAGAGCTACGAGTGCACCCCGTGGGGCATGCCGGCGCGCAACATCTTCGGCTGGCAGAAGCCCTGCTATCTGCTCGGCGAAGGCTACACCAAGACCTTCAAGGAATTGATGGACACGACCGACTGGGAGACCTACGGCACCGGCAAGTACGAGAAGTGCGCCGACTGCATGGCGCATTGCGGCTACGAGCCGACGGCCGCCAACGCCGCCTTGCTCAATCCGCTGAAGGCGATGTGGGTCGCGCTGCGCGGCATCCGGACCACGGGTCCGATGGCGCCCGAGATCAACCTCGATCACCAGCGTCCGGCGCAGTACATCTTCTCCTCGGAAGTGCAGAAGCGCCTGTCCGACATCCGCAGGGACGAAGCCGCTGCCGCTGCCGCCAAGCAGCAGCAAAAGGCCTCCACGGCCGCCTGAGCCGCGCAGACAGAAAGCTGCAAGCCAATAAAAAAGCCCCGGTTCGGAACCGGGGCTTTTTCTTTGGTCGAGTTCTTTGGGTTCGAAGTACGTTTCGAGCCGGCGTCAGATATCCGCCGCGGCAAGAACCTCGCCGCCGAGGAATCCGCGGCAGCCACGCAACGAGCGCAGCGCGCGATTGAAATCGATTCCGGTGGAGACCAGCGCGCGCAGCGTGGTCGGATTGCGCGCGACGCCGCGCAGCACCTTGCGCAGGTCGATATCGCCGTTCGGCTTGATGGCGCTCTTGGCCAGCGCCGGCAGCGACCGGCTGGCGGGATCGGAGATGACGCGCAGCGCCGCAAAGGGAATGCCGGCCTTGGCCGCATAGGCCGCCGCGATATGGCTCTCCATGTCGACCGCGGCCGCGCCCGGTCTCGGAATGCAGCGCGGCCTTGCAGGCAGTCGCCGCGATCACCTGTTCGACGCCGGCAAGGCCGCCGCGGACCACGCGCCGGCGCTTCAGCGCGGCGCTGGCGATCATTTCCTCGTTCAGCGCCAGCCCTGCCAGAAAGCGGGTGTCGCCGGCCAGAACCTCGGTCGCGACCACCACGTCGCCCGACTTCAACGACGGATCGAGCCCGCCGGCGACGCCGAACGAGATCACGCCCCGGAACATCCTGGAATCCAGCGTCGCCAGCAGCGCCCGCAATTGGGCAGGGTCGCTACTGCTGCAGATCACGATCATGCCGGGCCCGGCCGCTATGCGGGCCTCCTGCACCAATCCAGTCACGATCAAAACCGGCCGCGGATCAATCGAGTTCTGTTCGACTGGATTGTCCACGGTCGCGGCGGCCCCCGCCCCCAAAATCACATCCCGACCCCTACCACCCTGCTGTTGGTGCTTCTCAAATTCCGATACCGCGCCAGCGCCCAGAGCGGAAAGAACTTCGAGTAGCCATGATAACGCAAATAAAACACCCGCGGAAACCCCGTAGCCGTGTACCGAGCCTCGTCCCAGAGCCCTTTTTCGGTCTGTGTGGTTTTTAGGTACTCCACACCCCGCAGAACTGCGGAACACTCAACCTCGCCTGCCGCCATCAGTCCAAGCAAGGCCCATGCCGTTTGCGAGGAGGTCGACGGCGCGTCCTCAAATCCCTTGTAATCGAGTCGGTAGCTGACCGCATCCTCGCCCCAGCCGCCGTCCTTGTTCTGGATCGAAACCAGCCACTCCACCGCCTTGCGAATCATCGGGTCCTGATGGCCCACGCCGACGGCATTCAGGGCCGCCAGCACCGACCAGGTTCCGTAGATGTAGTTCAGTCCCCAGCGACCGTACCACGACCCTTCCGCGAGCTGGGTGCGGCGAAGATACGCAATCCCGTCCGCGACCGCCTTGCTGGTCGCAGCGGTCTCGCCAAGCTGCGCCAGCATCGAGATGCAGCGCGCGGTGACGTCCTCGGTCGGCGGATCGAGCAGCGCGCCGTGGTCCGAGAACGGGATGTTGTTGAGGTATTTTTCGAGGTTGTTGACATCGAAGGCAGCCCAGCCGCCGTCGCGGCTCTGCAGGCCCTCGATCCACTCGCGGCCGCGGGCGATCGCCGTATCGTATTCCTGGCTGCCGGTCTGGCGCCGCGAACGATCCATCGCCATGACCACGACAGCGGTGTCGTCGAGATCGGGATAGTGTGCATTGTTGTACTGGAACGCCCAGCCGCCCGGACGGACATTGGGCGCCTTCACCGCCCAGTCGCCCTTGAGGTCGAGCACCTGCCTCGGCTTCAGCCAGTCGAGGCCCTGCTTCATCTTCGCCAGCGTCTCTTCGCCACCGGCCTCCGTCAGCGCGTGGCAGGCCAGCGCGGTGTCCCACACCGGCGAGACGCAGGGCTGGCAGTAGGCCTCGTGCTCGCCGATCACGAGCAGCTTGTCGATGCCCTTGCGGGTGACCGCGCGCGGCGGAAAATCCTCACCCTTGCCGAGCGCGTCATACATCATGACGATGTTGGCCATCGGCGGATAGATCGCGCCCATGCCGTCTTCGCCGTTCAGCCGCTCTTCGGTGAACGCGAGCGCGGCATCGATCGCACGCTGGCGCAGCTTCTTCGGGAACAGCGGCTCGACCACGCGCAGGATCTTGTCGATCGTGCTGAACAGCGCGAACCAGCCCCAGCTCTGATGCGGCGCCTTCGTCGTCATGCCGACCGACTTCGGATCCTGCAGGAACAATTCGTCGATGCCGACGCCCTTCGGATTCTTCGCCAGCGGCTTCAGCGCCGCCATCACCATCAGCGGCACGATGGTGGTGCGGGCCCAGTAGGAAATCCTGTTGAGGTGGAACGGAAACCACAACGGCAGCAGCATGATCTCGACCGGCAGCACCGGCACCGCGCGCCAGCTCATCACGCCGTAGAAAGCCAGCAAAAACCGGGTGAAAACGTTGACCCGGCTGGCGCCGCCGCGGCTGCGGATCGCCTCGCGCGCACGCACCATGTGCGGCGCATCGACGGAATCGCCGATCATCTTCAGCGCGAAATAGGATTTGACGCTGGCGCTCATGTCGAACGCGCCGTCCTGCACCAGCGGCCAGCCGCCATGTGCGCCTTGCGTGCGACGCAGATAGTTCGCGATCTTGGCCTCGAGCACGGCGTCGACGGGCTCGGCGAGATAATGGCGCAGCAGAACGTATTCCGCCGGAATCGTGCTGTCGGCTTCGAGCTCGAACACCCAGTGTCCGTCGGATTGCCGGTAGCCAAGCAGGCCTTGCGTCGCCGCGGAGATGCTCTTCTCCAGGGCCGCGTGGTCGACTGCAACGGTGTGATCGCCGGAAGGCATAACGCTAGACATCCCTCTGTTCGCGGCCCGCTTCCGTGAAGCCGGTCACGCTTTGCCCTCGCCGGGCCTGCTACCCGCCCAGAACCAGATCGGCGGCACGGTCACCGGACCGCACCGATCCCTCGATGGTTGCCGGCAACCCGGTATCAGTCCAGTCGCCGGCGAGAAACAGGTTTTTGCAGGCCGTTTTCGGGCCCGGCCGCAGCGCGTTCTGCTCCGGCGTCGCCTCGAATGTAGCACGGCGCTCGCGCACGATCTGCCACGGCGGCAATGCCGGTTCGCCAGCAATGCCCGCGGCCTTGCAGACGTCGCGCCAGATCGCCTGCGCCAGCTCCTCGCGCGGCATGTCGACCAGGCGGTCGCCATTGCTGATGGTGACCGACAGGCGCTGCGGGAATGCGAACAGCCATTCCACGAGGCCGCCGACGACGCCGACGATCGGCTGCGCATCCTTCGGCGGATCGAAGCGGAAATGCGCGTTGACGATGGCGCGGAATTTCGACGGCGCCTTCAGCCCCGGCAGCAGCGACGCCGCGGGGCGCGGCGGCACCGCCAGCACCACGACGTCGTCGGGGCCGAGCGCGATCGTGTCGTCGCCGAATTTCAGTTCGCTGACCTTGCCGCCAGCCATGACGAGTTCGCGCAGCTCATGACCGAACTGGATCGAGGCGCCCTTTTCCTGCAGCAGCTTGATCGCGGGTTCGACCAGCACTGCGCTGAGGCCGTCGCGGGCGATCAGCGGCCGGCAGGCCTGCCCGCCCGCCAACAGCGTCTCCCGCACGATCGCGCCGGCCAAGCCCGCCGAGCCCTCGGGCGGATCGACATTGAGCGCGGCCAGCAGCAGCGGCTGCACCAGCCGCTGGTACAGCGTGCCCTCGCAGGGGATCGCCTTGCCGACCAGTTTGTCGGTGCCTGCCCAGATCAGAGGCATCAGTGCCAGATAATCGCGCAGACTGGTGTCGGGGACGCGGCGCGCCTCGTCGAACACCCATAGCGGCAAGCGGCCGTCGCCGAGGTCGAGCAGCCAGCGCTGGTTGGTGCGAGATATCGACGAACGGAAACTGCGCGCGCGCCGGTCCGACCAGCCCCGCCTCGGTCCCGATCGAGCGGGCGTAAGCCAGCGCGTGGCGGTTGCCGGACAACAGCAGATGGTTGCCGTTGTCGATGGTGAGGTTGGTGGCGGCGTCGAAATAGGACCGGCAGCGGCCGCCGGCCTGCTGCGTCGCCTCGTGGACATGCACCTTGTAATTCGCATTCGCCAGCCGCACGGCTGCGGAGAGGCCCGAAATACCGGCGCCGATGATGTGAACGTTTTTCTGCATCAGATGATCGCGTAGCGGAGAAGGATGGCGATCTTCGCCCATTTGTGTGACGCGCACCGGCTCGCGCGGGACGGCAAAGCCCCGCGCAATCAGAAGCTCCAGTATCGCGCGATAATATTTCGACATGATCCGCGGCGCGCGCACCGCGGCGCCGTGAATTGCGCTTCATGATCGCGTCGGCCTGTTCGAAATGCGACTTCGCCCGCTCGACCAGCGGCAGGCACACTTTCGGCAGCGTGCGCTCGGCGATCACCTTCGCCGGATCGTCGCCGGTGATGCCGGCGTGCAGCAGGCCTTCGCGCGGCAGATAGAGGCGGCCGAGGCCGGCGTCCTCGTCGATGTCGCGCAGGATGTTGGTCAATTGCAGCGCGCGGCCGAGATGATGGGCGAGCAGGATGCCGTCCTGCTCGGGCAGGCCGAACACCCGCACCGACAGCCGCCCCACCGCGCTGGCGACGCGGTCGCAATAGAGATCGAGGGTCGCCATGTCGGGCGCGCGGATGTCCTGCGGCACGTCCATTTCCATGCCGTCGATGATGGCGAGGAAATCCTCGCGCTTGAGGCCGAAGGTTTTCACCGACGAAACGTAATCCTTCAGGCGCTCCGGCGGACGGCCCTGATACAGCGCGTCGACGTCGTCGCGCCACTGCTGCAGCGCCGCCAGCCGCTCGGGCCGCGGTCCGTCGGAGTCGGCGATGTCGTCGACCTGCCGGCAGAAACTGTAGATCTGGAACATCGCCTCGCGCTGCGCGCGCGGCAGGATGCGCATCGCGGCATAGAACGAGCTGCCGGACGCGGTGGTGCCGTAATCTGCGTTGGCCGCCGCCGTCTCCATCGTCATGCGCCGGCCGCCGGTTTCGACACAGGCCGGCGACTTACCGCACGGCGCGTCGTCTCGCCGGCGATGGCGGCGATGCTCAGGCCCAGCAGTTCGAGCGGCGAAAGATGCACCCGCGCGCTGAGGGGATCGCGCACTTTCAGCATGCCGACGATCTTGTCGGCAAAGGCCTGGATCACGGATATCTCGAGCCCGAGCCGGAAATCCCGCACTTCAGCGCCGAGCGACTTGCTTTCGTTGAGCAAGGTCTCGGTCCGCACCGCGAGCGCCTGCAGACACTGCAACAGCTGAGGTTGCGACTTCGCCTCGCCCAGCATCTCTACCGAGGCGCCGGCAGCCGCCAGCGCATCGCGCGGCAGGTAGACGCGGTTCAGGTTGTTGTAGTCCTTGCCGCAGTCCTGCAGATGGTTGTTGATCTGCAAGCCCGGCGCACAGCGCATCCGATGCCGCCCAGGTCGAGGTGCTCTCGCCGTGGACGTCGAGCATGAAGCGGCCGACCGGCATCGCCGAATAGCGGCAGTAGTGAATCACGTCGTCCCAGTTCTCGTAACGCAGCTTGGTGACGTCCATCCGGAACGCGACCAGCACGTCGAGCGCGTGGCGTGGCGCCATGGCGCGCTCGGCCAGCGCGTTGCGCAGGCTGACAGCCTCTTTCTGGGTATCGCCCTTGCCCAGCAGTTCCGCCTCGAACAAATCGAGATAACGGAGCTTCTCGTCGGCCGCGAGCGTCGCATGGTCGGCGATATCGTCGGCAGTCCTGACGAAGTTGTAGAACGACAGAATCAGCGCGCGGTGCCGCGGATGAATGATCCACGACGCGACCGGAAAATTCTCGTCGCGGTGGGTCTTTCCCGATCGCAGGTCGCTCGCGCTGGTCATCAGAAACTGGCTACATTCGTCTGGTTTGGCGGCATGCACCGACGCGCGGCGCACGCGATGGGATCGCGCCCCCATATAGGGGAATACGCCGCCAAAACCAATGCTATCTGGGCTTATCGGCCCTGCCCGTCAGGCCTGCAAACGGGCCGAAATCGGCCCGCCGCAGGGTTAACGGGGATCGCTTGCGCTTATTGGCCGTGGTTCTTCAGGACCTGGTCGCAGGCGGGCGAGATCTTGGGGCGATTCTGCTGCAGGCAGGCCAGGATGGTGAAATCACCCTGATCGATCACCGGACGGCAGAAGCGCTGTACGTCGCGGGAACAGGCCTTCTGCTCCTCCGGGGTGCCGCTGCGTTGCTGGGCGAAGGCATCCGACGAAATCGCGATCGACAACAGGGAAAGTGCCAGGAAAATTTTACGCATCGTATTCCTTCATTTCGGCAGCAAGAAATCCTGTTCCCGAATGAATTTCGGACGGATTTTTTGGGGATGGCAGGCGCCGCGTAGCGCAGCAACGAACAAAGGACAAGCACTGGTAAATGCGGCCAAATTTACGACGATCTCACCACATCTTATAACCGGCTGAAATCTAACGTGTATTTCCGCCTTAGCCGTCTTATCAATTGGTTGTTGCGAACCGGCGCCGTGCAAAGCTAGATGCTGGCGGTGCGGTCAGGCCGGAATATATTTCTGTTCAGCCTGATAAGCACGCCGCCTGCCCTGCAGCGATGGCCGGCCGTGACATCTTGTCATTTGAACCTAACATTCTGCGGGGACACTAAATCTTCGATGCGGCGAGGCGTATCTTTCAAAGAGCGTCTATTTTGATGGGAAAAATCACGATGAAACTATTTGGTTCCAGTCTGTTCGGTCAGGCGCTCACGGCTGCCGGCATCGGCGCCGCGCTCATGTTGTCGGTCACCGCGAGCCACGCCCAGGCGACGGGTCCCTTTGCCGGCTTCGACGGAAACTGGAGCGGCACCGGCACGGTCGCGCTGTCCAACGGCACCACCGAGAACATCCGCTGCAAGGCCGACTACAAGGTCAATGCGACGGGCATGGGCCTGAAGCAGAACCTGCATTGCGCCAGCGACAGCTACAAGTTCGATCTCTCCAGCGACGTCACCAGCCAGGGCGACCGCATCTCCGGCAACTGGAGCGAGAAGAGCCGCAACATCTTCGGCAACCTGCAGGGCACCGCGGGCGCCGGCCAGATCGACGTGTTCGTCGAGGCGTCCGGATTTGCCGCCAACCTGAACCTGCGCACCAACGGCAACAAGCAGGTGGTCTCGATCGACTCCAAGGGCGAAATCCGCGGCGTCAAGATCACGATGACGAAGACCTGACGCCTTCAATCAGAACGATCCAAAGCAAAACGCCCCCGGACCTGATCCGGGGGCGTTTTCGTTTGGTGGAATAGTTGGTCTTACTCTGCCGGCTTCGCCTGCCCCGCGGTGCCGCGGATTTTCTCCCACGTATTGATCAGGAACATCGACGTCGGCCGCAGGATGAAAAGATCCGCGACCAGGGCTGCGACCATCGAGAACGCGCTGAGCCAGCCGAACAGCCGCAGCGACGGCAGGTCGGAGAACACGGTCACGACGAGGCCGCAGGCCAGCACCACCGTGGTCAGGATCAGCGCCGGACCGACCAGCACTGTTGCACGTTCCACCGCCAGTTCCGCACTGATGCCGGGTTTGCGTTCGAGCCGCAGCCGGTTGAGGAAGTGAATCGTCGCCGACAGGCCGAGGCCGAACGACACCGTCAGCGCCACCACGCTGGCGAATTGCAGCCCCTCACCCATGATCGCCAGCACCGTTCCCGATGCTACCACCGGGAAGATGCCGGGCAGGATGCAGGAGAACATCACGACGACCGAGCGGAATGCGAGGCCAATGAAGACCGCGACCAGCAGGAACTCGACCGTGAGGCCGCGGTTGAGCTTCTCGATCATGTTGGAGCTGTTGCGCGCGGCGATCACCGAAAGACCGGTCACCGCGATTTCGTAGCCCGGATGCTCCGCGCGCACCTTGTCGAGCGCCGCGTCGAGCTTGTTCACCACCGGAAGCAGCGCGCTGGAATCGATATCGGGAACGCGGCCCGACACCACCACCGCGTCCTGGTCGGCCGAGATGAAGCGGCGCACCAGATGCTCCGGAATCACGCTGACATATTCCTTCAACGTCGCGACGTCGTTACTCCCCGCCTTCTCCGCAAGCCAGCGGCGCAGGGTTTCCAGCGACCAGACATTGCCGACGCCGGCCGCGGTCTCGACCATGGAATGGACATCGGCGATCGTCTTCAGCGTGTCCGGCGCGTAGAGCGAGGCGCCCTTGGGGAATTCGATCAGTACGTCGACCGGGTTGGCGCCGGTGAGCTTGGCGTCGAGACGGCTTGAAGCCGCCACCGCCTGCCGCTTGTCCGGCACCTGGTCGGCGAGACGATAACGCGGCTGCAGATTGGCGTAGACGATGCCCATGGAGGCGACGACGATCAGCGCGATCAGGCTGAAAAACCCGGGACGGCCAACCATGCGCACCGCGATCCAGTAGCAGAAATTTCGCAGCGCCTGCACGCCGGCGTCGGCGCCCTGGAACTTGACCGCCATGACCTTTTCGTTGCGCACCAGCAGCACGCCGAACACCGGCACCAGCGACAGCACCGCGATCAGCGCGATGATGGTGGCGGCAAGGCCCGCTTCGCCGAATTTGCGGATCAGTTCGGAATCGGAGAATTGCAAAGCGATGAACGAGATGCCGGCGGTGCCGTGGGTGAGCACGCAGGCAGGCCCGACCACCAGTACGGCGTTCTTGAAGGCGGTGTACTTGTCCTGGCCGGCGATCAGACGGTCGCGCGCCGCGAATGTCAGCTGCATCGAGTCGGAGAAGCTGATCACCATGATCAGCGGCGTCATCACGTTCAGGAACATGTTGAGATTGAAGTTGGCCCAGCCGAGCCCGCCGAGCGCCAGCAGGATCGCGATGATCGGCGGGAACGCGGCAACCACCATGAACGATATCTTGCGGAAGAAGATGATCGCGATGATGCAGCCGGCCAGAATGCCGAGGATGTTGTAGGTCAGCCCGTCGCGCTTCACCGCGTTGCGGATCTCGAGCTGCATGACCGGAACGCCGGAGAGCTGCGCGTTGAGCCCGCTGCCGGCGAGATCTTCCGCCATGATCTTTCGGATATCCGCGATCGCCTTGGTGAGGTCGTTGCTGCCGACGATCTGCGGCTCCAGCGACAGCACGATCAGCGCCAGCGTGCCGTCCTCGGACAACAGCTTGCCGCGGATGATCTCGTTGGCTTTCACGGTCTCGGCGAATTTCTCGTAGGCAGCCCCCTCCGGCAGTTCCCGCGGAAACAGCGCCGCCGGCAGCTTGCCGGGCTCCGGCGCCTGACGCGCCGAAAACAGCGAGACCAGACCGCGTACGCCGTCGACCAGTTGCAGGTCGGTGACCATGTCGCGGATCTTTTCGAGGTTTTCGCGCGCCAGGAGCGTCTTGCCTTCGACCACGACGAGCACGTCGAATTCGGTCGCCGGGAAGCGCTTGGTCACGGCCTCGTATTGCTTGTAGTCCTTGGAATTGGAGCGGAACAGCTGGCTCAGCGAATCGTCGATCTTGATCCGCTCGATCCCGAAGAACGCCGCGATCATCAGCGCGACCAGAACGATGCAGGCTACGATCGGCGCCTTGACCGCGACCAGCCCGAGCCGCTCCAGTCCGAAGGCGATGCTCGTGCCGGTTACCGGCTCCTCGATCGCTTCGACGTGGACCTGACTTTCGGAATTCTTGTCGAGCATGCCCTGTCCAGTTCTCACGTCGGTTTAATCTGTGAAGCTTGCTTGGGTCGGTTGCGCGAAGGCGGCTTTTCAGCCCTGTACGATCGGCGCTAGCCCTTGAAATCACGCGGTAAATTAACCGCCGCCGTTTTACAGGTCTGAACCCGATCCGGCAAGCGCACCGGACGGGTCAAATGGCTGCGCGAATGACGAAAATCCGCGTTAAGTCTCTGATTTACCACACCGGGCTTGGTCACAGGGTCGAATTGGCCGCGATCAGCGACGGCGATCCGCCGCTTTCGTCTTTTAATGCAACACCGGTGAGTTGCCTCAGAAGGCCCTCACGAACCAGCCACGCGATTTTGAACGCGGCTTCATCGTAACTCAGTCCCGCACCGTGGATATTGGAGACGCAATTACGCTCGGCGTCGGTAAGGCCGATGCGCGGTCCAAACGTCAGATAGGCCCCGAGGCTGTCCGGCGCCGAGAGGCCCGGCCGCTCGCCGATCAACATCACGACCATCCGCGCACCCAGCAGCGCGCCGATCTCGTCACCCAGCGCCACCCGCGCGCCCGATGCGACCACCGTTTGCCCGATCCCGATGCCGGCCTCAGACAGGCGCGGCGTGAGGTTGCGAACCAGTTCGAGCGCATGGCCGTTCACCGCCGCCGGCGACAGGCCATCGCCAATGATGACAGCGAACTGGCAGGAACCACCGCTTTGGTCTGAAAGCACGCGCCGGGATTCCGAATCGAGCATGCGACCGAGGTCGGGGCGGCGCAGATATTCACCCCGCTCGCGCGCCTGGCTGGAGACTGCAATCGCGTTGAGCCCAAGGCTCGCCAATCCGGTCACGAGATGCGACGCATCGAAGGCGGCATGAACGGCGTCGCGCGCCCGCGCGTGGTCGAGCGTGAAGGCCAGCAACGCGTCGGTCGGCAGGCTCGCGCCGGCCCGGCCGAGCCCGACACGCGCCGGCGTCAGTTCGCGCAAATCCTCAAGCGAGCGCGGCGGCGCCGGCGTTTTCATGAGCTCTCTACTCGGCAGGAACCGAGGCTTCGCGCAGCCGGATCGAATAGTTCGATGCGCTCTGCTGTCCGACCGACGCCGCGCGCGCGAACATGATCAGGTGATGGGCGATCATCGCCGAGCCGATCAGGCCCTCGATGTCGCCGCGGCGAAGCCGCCCCAGCGCGAATTTCCAGAACACCTTCCTGTAATCGCCGAGCACGCCGACTTTCCAGAAAATGTTCCGCAGCATGATCAGGCCGCGCTTGATATTGGCCCAGCTCTTCTGCTCGGGCGACACCGGCACCTTGAGCCGCTGCGAATAGGTGTAGTCGCACTGATACTGGTAGCGCGCATAGAGTTTTTCCGGCGCATAGGCGAATTCCATGCATCTGCGCCAGGAATCGACGACCTGATCGTAAGGCAACAGGAACTGGACGTTGGAATCGCGGCCGTCTTCGTCGGCCAGCAAGCGGCCTTCACGCTCCAGACGGTCCCACAGCGGCGTCTTCGGCAGCGCCTGCAGCAGGTTGATCGTCAAAAGCGGAATCTGCGACTCGTCGACGAACGCCAGCAGCGCGTCGCCGGTCTCCGGCTTGTCGGTGTCGAGCCCCATGATGATGCCGGAGACGACTTCCATGCCGTAGGAATTGATGGTGCGAACGCCTTCGAGGATCGGGACCATCATGTTGTGGTCCTTGTGCATCGCCTTCAATGCGTCGGGATCGGGGGTCTCGATGCCGCAGAAGATCGTCACGAAGAACGCCTCGCGCATCTTCTCCAGGATCTCGGGCCGCTTGGCGATGTTGAGCGTCGCCTCGCAGGCGAGCCGCATCACGTAGCCGGTCCGCTTCTGCCATTCGACCAGATGCGGCAGCAGATCCAGCGCCGCCTTGCGGTTGCCGATGAAATTGTCGTCGACGAAATAGACCGAGCCGGTGACGCCGCATTCCCTGAGCTTGTCGAGCTCGGCGATGATCTGTTCCGGCGATTTCAGGCGCGGGTTGCGGCCGTAGAGGCCGGGGATGTCGCAGAATTCGCACTGATAGGGACAGCCGCTCGAATACTGGATGCTGCCGAGGAAGTACTTCTTGACCTCGGCAAGCTCATAGGCCGGCAGCGGGAACTCGGTCATCGGCAGGCGATCTTTGGTATTCAGCACCACCTGCTGCTCGGGGCGCGACGGATCCTGCGCCAGCCGGGCGATCAGATCATTGGTGGCATCGCCGAGTTCGCCGACATGGAGATAATCGAACGAGGGATAGTAATCCGGACATGCGCTGACCGACGGCCCGCCGATCGCGACGGCAAGATCGAACGCATGGGCGCGGCGGCAGATGTCGTTCATCTGCTGACGCTGGATGTGCATGCCGCTGACGAACACGGCCTCGGCCCATTCGAAGTCTTCCTTCGTGGCGGGACGGATGTTCTCGTCGATGAAACGCACCGGCCAGTTTTCCGGGAGATAGGCCGCGATCAGCAGCAGCCCCTGCGGCGGCATGAAAGCCTGCACGCCGTCGGTCAGGGGATAGGCGTATTCGAAGGTGCCAAAAGAAGACGTATAGCGCGGGAAGACGCACAGGATGCGCCGGACCGTTTCAATGCCTTCAGCTCTCATTCAAAACTTCCTCGGCCAAAGCCTGTGTAAATCTAAGCACGACATTGAAAGCTGGGCCAGAAAATCTTCAATATTGTGGCAGTCGATCCAAACCCGCCGGCGGTTCAATGGTTGCACCAAAACCGGCCGAAATCTGCCTCCAGCCCGCTCAGGCGATCAGACGTGAGGCAAATTCGGGCAGCAGGCCCGCATTCCCCCCAATCCGGAAATCGGCGCCGGCCAGACCCGTGCGATGCAGCCAGTCGTCGAACTCCGGCGCCCGCTTCAGGCCCAGCAGATCGCGGACATAGAGCGCATCGTGGAACGAGGTCGACTGATAGTTCAGCATGACGTCGTCGGCGCCCGGAACTCCCATGACAAATGTCACGCCGGCGGCGGCGAGCAGCGTCAACAGGTTGTCCATGTCGTCCTGATCGGCTTCGGCATGGTTGGTGTAGCAGACGTCGACTCCGAGCGGCAGGCCGAGCAACTTGCCGCAAAAGTGATCCTCCAGCCCGGCACGGATGATCTGCTTGCCGTCATATAAATATTCGGGGCCGATGAAACCGACCACGCTGTTGACCAGCAACGGGTCGAAGGCGCGTGCCACCGCATAGGCCCGTGCCTCGCAGGTCTGCTGGTCGACATTGTGATGTGCGTTGGCCGACAGCGCCGAGCCCTGCCCGGTCTCGAAATACATGACATTGTCGCCGACCGTGCCGCGGCGGAGCGACAGCGCGGCCTCGCGTGCCTCGCGCAGCAGCGCCAGATCGACGCCAAAACTGCGGTTCGCGGCCTGTGTCCCCGCGATCGACTGGAACACCAGATCGACCGGAACACCTTGTCTGATCAGCCCGAGCGTGGTGGTGACGTGCGTGAGCACGCAGCTCTGCGTCGGAATCTGCAGCCGGGTGATGATGCCGTCGAGCAGCCGCAGCAATTCACCGATCACGGCCGGATCGTCGCTCGCCGGGTTGATGCCGATGCAGGCATCGCCCGATCCCAACAGGAGGCCGTCGAGAATCGAGGCGGTAATACCCTTGGCATCGTCGAAGGGATGATTGGGCTGCAACCGCGCGCTCATTCGCCCGGGCAGGCCGATGGTGTTGCGAAAGCGGGTGGTCACGGCGCATTTCTTGGCGATCAGGATCAGATCCTGGTTGCGCATCAGTTTTGAAACGGCCGCGGCCATTTCCGGCGTGATCCCGCGCGCCACTTTCCGCAGCGTCTCGGCTGTGGCGGCATCGGAGAGCAGCCAGTCGCGGAAGGCGCCGACGGTCAGCGACGATACGGCTGCAAAACTCGCGGCATCATGGCTGTCCACAATCAGGCGGGTGACCTCGTCGTCCTCGTAGGGAATAACGGCCTCGGTGAGGAACTGCTTGAGCGGCACATTAGCCAGCGCCATCCGCGCAGCGATCATCCGCTCCGCGCTGTCGGCCGCGACCCCGGCAAGGCGATCGCCGGAACGCGGCGGCGTCGCCTTGGCCAGCAGATCGCGCAGATCATCGAATAGATAGGACGTGGCATCGATGGCTTGGCGATAGACCATGGCAACTCCGGACCCGCGCCTGCATGTATGGGTCGGTTGTGACAGTATCATCTCCCGGGGATCGATCACGCCGCAGGGATCGCGATCACCGGGGCAAGGAGCATGCCGGGGCGGCGAGGCGTGGAATACCCCGCCACTCCCTGAAGCGTTGGTATGCCAACTGCGCGCTATGGTCGCAGCAATTCGTCCGGCCTCAACCTATGGAACCCATGACATCTTTTTAAGATATTGAAATCATTATGTTATTATATTCGGTTGCAGTATTTCGGACTTCTCGCATTAAGAAAATATCCATTAAAATTGTAGCACAATTTGCCGACGGCCGACGGTCCTCACCGGCCTTATTTAAGATGGCTGAAATCATGACTACTTCCCGCCCTACCTCCGTCAGCGGCATGGCGTCCCGGCTGTCGCTCGCAGCCAAGCTGTATTCGATCTTTGCGTTGTTCGCGGTCCTCGTCGCGGCCATCACCGCTTTGTCCGATTACAACTCGCGCCAGAATGCAGCCCTCACCGAAGCCGTCGCGACCGCCAGCCGCGCCGCGCTCAATGTCGAGCGGGTCAATTCGCTGGTCTATGCTGTCGTGATGGAGTCCCGCGGCGTCTACATGTCGGCCGAACCGGCGGTGGTGAAGAAATACGGCGACGGGCTGCTCAAGTTCAACGAACGCATCCTCGACGTGGTCAAGAACTGGCAGGCGCTGGTGCAGGCTGACGACGCCCAGCAGTTTGCCACCTTCAAGAAGCGCATCGAACAGTTCATTGACTTCCGCAAGGAGCTGGTGCGGCGCGGGGTCGAGATCAATGGCGCCGCCGGGCGCGAATGGGGCGACAACGACGCCAACCGTGAAGTACGATCGGCGCTGAACAAGGATCTCGAGGCGCTTTCCAAGGTCTATGCCGAACGCAGCAAGAAGCTGGCACAGCAGACCGAAGAAAACCACACGCTGGCCTTTGTGCTGACCTGTCTCGGCGGTCTCGCGCTGATCGTGGTCATCATGGGCGTGCTGATCATCACGCGTTCGATCGCGCGGCCGCTGTCGGCCATCACCGACACCATCAAGCGCGTCGCCGAAGGCGCTGAGGGCGTCGAGGTGCCCCATGTCGATCGCGGCGACGAAATCGGTGCGCTGGCGCGCGCGATCCAGATCTTCAAGGAAGCGATGGACCGCAACCGCAACCTCAATTCGCAGGTGATCGAGGATTCCAAAGCGCGCGACGAGCGCGCCCGCCAGATCGAAGCCTCCGTCGATGCGTTCCGCGAAGCCATCGGCGGCGTGCTGCGTGCGGTCACCGACAACGCGACCTCGATGCGCGGCACCGCCGAAACCATCGCCAGCGTCGCTTCGGACGCGAGCGGACGCGCGGTCACCGCCTCCGGCGCCACCGAACAGGCGTCCAACAACGTCTCCGCCGTGGCCAGCGCCGCGGAAGAACTCTCCGCCTCCGTCGAGGAAATCGGCCGGCAGGTCCGGCAATCCGCCAGCGCCGTCGAGCAGGCCGGCCTGCGCACCGAGAAATCGATCACCGAGATCGAGGGGCTCGCGGCTGCGACCCAGCGCATCGACGGCGTGCTTGCTTTGATCCAGGCGATCGCCGAACAAACCAACCTGCTGGCGCTGAACGCGACCATCGAAGCCGCGCGCGCCGGCGACGCCGGCCGCGGCTTTGCGGTCGTCGCCCATGAGGTCAAGGCGCTGGCCGAGCAGACCGCCAAGGCGACCGCCGAGATCGGCCAGAACGTCAGCCTGATCCAGACCTCGACCAAAAATTCCGTCGATGCGGTCCGCGAAATCGGCGCCGCCGTGCGCGAAATCAACGAGGTGACGTCGAATATCGCGAGCGCCATCGGCCAGCAGGACGCGGCGACCCGGGAGATTTCCGCGAACGCGCAACTGGCGGCGCAGGGCAACGGCACACTGGTCGTCAACATCGGCTCGCTCAGCGACGCCATGAGCACGACCAGCACGGCGGCGGCTTCCGTCCTCACCGCCTCCAGCGACCTGACGGCCACGGCCGAGACATTGTCACGCGAAGTCGAGAAGTTCTTCAAGGGCCTGCGCGTCGAGCAGGCCGCGTAGCCGCGGCGGACGGGGAATTAGGAATAAATCCTACTTTGCATGGGGTTGTTTTCGCTTTTTTGCGAAATCACTCCACCAGCAGCACGTCCACGGCAACGCCAAGCTTCTGCTTGCGCGATCCGACGATGATGCCGTCGACCGGCGAGACGTCGGAAAAATCGCGCCCGACCGCCAGGATGATGTGGTCGTTGCCGACCAGGATATCGTTGGTCGGATCGAAGCCGATCCAGCCAATCGCGTCCCCGCACCACACCGACACCCAGGCATGGGTGGCGTCGGCGCCCTGCAGGCGCGGCTGGCCCGGCGGCGGGATGGTGCGCAGATAGCCGCTGACATAGGCGGCCGGCAGCCCAAGGCCGCGGAGGCCTGCGATCATCACATGGGCAAAGTCCTGGCAGACGCCGTGACGCTTCTCGAACACTTCCTTCAGCGGCGTCGAGATCACGGTGGCCTTGGGGTCGTATTTGAACTCGGTGCGAATGCGATGCATCAGGTCGACGGCGCCGGCGACGACCCCACCGCCCGACGGAAAGCTTGCCGCGGCATAGGCGGTGACCGGCGCCTGCACCGGCACCAGCGAACTGGCAAAGACGTAGCCGACCGGCGACGACGGACCGAGGCTGCTGGCCTCGAACGCCACGTCGCGGACGTCCTCCCAGGACGGGCTCGGCGCATCGCGTCCAAGCACCTGGCGCGAGACCGAAACCCGCGAACGGGAATCGATCCGCAGGCTGCGATGCGCGGTCTCGATCAGCACGCTCTCGGTATGGGTGCCGAAAAAATCCCGCCGCACGGTGCGTTCCGCCGGGCGCGGCCGGATATCGACGCTGTGGGACACCAGTTGCTGGCCGTCGCCCGTTCGCGGCTCCAGCCGCAGCGAGCAGCGCGCAAAACTTACCGGGCTCTCGTAACTATAGGTCGTGACATGACGGATGTCGTAGATCACGCGAGGCCCGTCAGCTTCTCCGGCCGGCTCGCATTGGGTCCGTGCGGGAAATAATGCAGGCCGATGGCGTCGGCCAGATTGAGCAGATCCTGCTCCAGCGCGAACAGGGTCTTGGCATCCTGTTTCTCGGCCTCGGTGGTCGTCAGCGTCGCCTGCAAAGCGACCGCCAGCCGCTGCGGTCGCTCGATCAAACCGTGCTCCTTGAGGCTCGGCAGGCTCGCAATGTGCTCGTTGAGCGCCGCCACCTGAAACGCGACCGAGCGCGGGTTGTAGGGATCGAGCACCGCGAGATCGCGCACCGGCGCCAGCGACGGCCCGACCAGATAGCGCGAGCGATAGGTGATCTGGCAATCCACCAGCGTCAGCAGCACGTCGAGATCCTCGTCGCCGGCCTCGTCATAGGCGAACTGGCGTGCGAACCGCGCGGTGTTGATGGCGCGTTCGATGCGGCGGCCCATTTCGAGGAAGCGCCAGCCGGCGGCGCGGTTCATGTTCTCCTGCGCCAGACCGGCAAAGCTCGCCAGTTCCTGCAGCGTCAGTTCGGCAGCGCTGATGACGGCGTCGTCATCCTCGACCTGCAGCGCCAGCCGCTCCGCCATCTCGGTGATGACCTGCCAGGCGTCGGGCGACAGCCGTTCGCGCAACGAGGTCGCGGTGCGCTGCGCGGATTTCACCAGGGAGAGTGCTGAGCCGAACTTCTCCGGATTTTGCAACGCCTCGGCGACGACCTTGGCGGGGTTCGCGCGCGTCGCCTGCGAGGTCGCGCCCCAGGTCACCAGCAGCCGCTGGATGCGCTCGACCGAGGGAAGCGCGGTCGATGGGCCCGTGGCCGTCCCCTTGACCGGATCGCGCATCGGCGTGCCGAGCGCACGGATCAGCCGCAGCGTCGCCTCGGCGCGTTCGAGATAGCGGCCGAGCCAGAACAGATTGTCCGCGGCACGGCTCGGAACTACGCCGGCGATCCGCTTGATCCGTACGGCGTCGGCTGCCGGCAACAGCGTCGAGGTCGACACCGCCTTGTCGGACACCACCCAGACGTCGGCCGAGCGCGCGCCATCGCCCATCGATACCGCGCGGGCGTCGGGCTGCTCGGCGATCCGGCAGAAGCCGCCGGGCAGGATGGTCCAGCCTTGTGCGGTGGCAGCCGCAAATACCCGCAGCACGAACGGGCGCGGCGTGATCCGGCCATTCTCCCACACCGGCGTGGTCGACAGCCGCACCAGTTCCTGGCCGACATAATCGATGCCGCGATCGGCGATCGCGCTTTTGAGACGCTCGCGCTCGGAAGGCGACAATTCGCCGGCAAGCACGGGACCGTGGCCGGGAAAGCCGGGAACGGAACGGCTATAGGCGCCCTCGATTGCGAAATCGTCGAGCCGCGACAGCACTTCCTCGCGCGCGGATTTCTGGCCGCACCACCAGGTCGCGATGTGCGGCATCTTGAGATCCTGGCCGAGGAAGCGCCGGCTCAGACTCGGCAGGAAGCCGAGCAGCGCCCTCGCCTCCAGCACGCCCGAACCCGGCATGTTGGCGACGACGACGCCGTTCTTGCGCAGCACGTCGATCAGGCCGGGCACGCCGAGATGCGAGGACGCATCGAGCTCCAGCGGATCGAGAAAATTGGAATCGACCCGGCGCAGCAACACGTCGAGCCGCTTCAGGCCGGCGACGGTGCGGATGTGGATGCGGTCGCCGCTGACGGCGAGATCGTCGCCCTCGACCAGCAGGAAGCCGAGATAGCGCGCGATCGTGGCATGTTCGAAATAGGTTTCGCTGAAGGCGCCCGGCGTCAGCAATCCGATCCGCGGCTCGTCGCGGTCGGCGCTGGCGCGCAGGCTGTCGCGAAACGCCTCGAAGAACGGCGCGACGCGCTCGACATTCATCGACTTGTAGAGATTGGAAAAGGCGCGCGACAGCACCAGGCGATTTTCCAGCGCGTAGCCGGCGCCCGACGGCGCCTGCGTGCGGTCGCCCAGCACCCACCAGCGTCCGTCGGGACCGCGGCCGACATCGGCGGCATAGAGATGCAGATAGCGCCCGCCCGGCGGCTTGATGCCGCACACCGCGCGCAGATATTCGTTGCTGCCGGCAATCGCGGCAGCCGGGATCGCGCCTTCGGTGACCAGGCGGCCCTCGCCGTAGAGATCGCCCAGCACCATTTCGAGCAGTTGCGCGCGCTGCGCGATGCCGGCGCTCAATTGCTGCCAGTCGGTCTCGTCGATGATCAGCGGCAGATGGCTGAGCGGCCACAGCCGGTCGGCGGTCTCGCCGGGCGCGCGGTAGGTGACGCCGGCCTCGCGCAGATGCCGGTCGGCGGAGGCAAATCGCTTCTCGATGTCGGCCGGCGACAGCGCGGCAAAGGCGTCGAAAAACCGGGTCCAGGCCGCGCGTGGCGCGCCGTCCTGGCCGATATATTCGTCGGGAATTCCGGGCAGCCGCGCATAGTCGCGGCTCCACTGCGCCATCCGGCGCTGGCCCGGACGCGCCTTGTTTTCCTGACTGCCTTGACTGCTGCCTTGGCCGGCCTGTCCCGCCATTCCAATTCCCACCCTCGCCTCTGACAAAATCAAATTCGAGGTCCTCATTGATGTTTTTGACGCGTTTTCTCAAGCTCATCCCCGGATCAGTCCGGGCGGGCCTCGTTGCCCGAAAACGCTACACCAAATCAATGCAGGAGCGGCGTCCTCAAGTCGAGGGTCAAAGGGAATTCAATTGTACGTTCTTCGGGCGGCGGATCGATCTTGCCCGGGGTGTGGCCGTGATCCTGAAACCGGGCCAGCCGCCGCGCTTCCGCTTCGTAGGAATTGACCGGCTTGGTGTCGTAGCTGCGGCCGCCGGGATGGGCGACATGATAGACGCAGCCGCCGAGCGAACGGCCGTTCCAGGTATCGATCAGATCAAATGTCAGCGGCGCGTGCACCGGAATGGTCGGATGCAGGCCCGACGCCGGCTGCCAGGCCTTGAACCGGACCGCGGCCACCGCCTCACCGGAGCGTCCGGTCGCGGTCATCGGCATCCGCCGGCCGTTGCAGGTGACGACATGGCGGCCCTCGACAAAACCTTCCGCCTTGATCTGCAGCCGCTCCACCGAAGAATCGACATAGCGCACGGTGCCACCGGCCGAGCCCTCTTCGCCGAGCACATGCCAGGGCTCGAGCGCTTGACGCACTTCAAGTGCGACGCCGCCGTGATGGACGCGGCCGAATACCGGAAAACGAAACTCGAGCTGGGCCGAATACCATTCCGGCGAAAAATCGTAGCCGGATTGCCGGAGTTCTTCGAGCACGCCGAGAAAATCCTCCCAGAGGAAATGCGGCAGCATGAAGCGATCGTGCAGCGTGGTGCCCCAACGCACGAATTTTCCCTGCTGCGGTTCGCGCCAGAGTTTTGCGATCAGCGCGCGGATCAGCAGTTGCTGCGCCAGCGACATCCGCGGATCGGGCGGCATTTCGAGCGCGCGGAATTCTACCAGCCCGAGACGGCCGGTCGGCCCGTCCGGCGAATAGAGCTTGTCGATGCAGATTTCGGCGCGATGGGTATTGCCGGTGATGTCGACGAGGATGTGGCGGAACAGCCGGTCGACCAGCCACAGCGGCGCGGCGACGCCCGGCGGGGGCACGTGGGCAAGTGCCACTTCCAGTTCATAGAGGCCGTCATGCCGGGCCTCGTCGATGCGCGGCGCCTGGCTGGTCGGGCCAATGAACATGCCGGAGAACAGATAGGACAGCGACGGGTGCCGCTGCCAATACAACACGAGACTCCTGAGCAGATCCGGACGGCGCAGGAATGGCGAGGCTTCCGGCGTGCTGCCGCCGACCACGACATGATTGCCGCCGCCGGTGCCGGTGTGGCGGCCGTCGACCAGAAAACGGTTGGCGCCGAGACGGGTCTTTGCGGCGTCTTCATAGAGGCCGAAGGTGATATCGACCGCCTCGCGCCAGTTTTGCGCCGGCTGGACGTTGACCTCGATCACGCCGGGATCGGGCGTCACCTTGATCACTTCGACGCGCGGATCGTAGGGCGGCCCATAGCCCTCGATATGAACCTGGGTCTGCATCTCCTCGGCCACCGCTTCGACGACGGCGATCAGCGACAGATAATGTTCGAGCTTCTCGACCGGCGGCATGAAAACGCACAACACGCCGTCGCGGAGTTCGACCGAGATCGCCGTGCGCACCGGCTTGAGCCTGGCTCTGGTTTCCTGCGGCTTCGGCGGCGCGCCGCCTTCAACGGCGTCCTTGTCCTCGACCGCCAATTCGAGGCGCGCCTCCATCGGATCCTGCTCGACGATGTAGGGATATTCATCCTCGGGGATGTGCGGCAAAGAGCCGATCGGCAGCCGCAGACCGAGCGGAGAGTCGCCGGGCAACAGGAACATATGGCTGCGCCGCAACGGCCAGCGCTCGCTCATCCACCCCGAGGCGTTGGCGCCGGCGTGCTGAACCGGAAGCACATAGCCCCGTGGCGTGGTCAGCCCGAGATCGAACTCGCGCGCCATGCGCGCGCGCTCTTCCGCATTGGCCAATTTCGAATCGGTGGGATCTACATTGACCGGCAAAGCGGCTTCCTTTTGCAGCCAATGCACGGGATCTTCATACGCCGGCATCACATAATCGGCAGCGAGGCCAAGCTTTTTGGCAATGCCGCTCATCAGCCAATTGGCATCGTCGACGTCGGCGGCGGGCGAACTGTCCAACTTGTCATCGATTTTGGCGATCAGGTCGGAATTCTTCCAGATCGGCACGCCGTCCTTGCGCCAATAAAGCCCGAACGCCCAGCGCGGCAGGGTTTCACCGGGATACCATTTGCCCTGCCCGTAATGCAGCAGGCCGCCCGGCGCAAAACGCGCGTGCAGTTTGCGGATGAGTTCGTCGGCGAGCGCCCGCTTCTCGCCACCGACGGCGGCGATGTTCCACTCCGGCGATTCCAGATCGTCGATCGAAACGAACGTCGGCTCGCCGCCCATGGTCAGGCGCACGTCCTCGCGCGTGAGATCGGCGTCGACCTGCTCGCCGAGTGCGTCGAGACGCGTCCAGGATTCATCGGAGAACGGCCGCGTGATCCGCGGCGCCTCGCGGATACGCTTGACGCTCATCTCGAAGGCGAATTCGACTTCGGCAAATCCTGCGGTGCCCGAGATCGGCGCCGCCGAGCGGTAGTGCGGCGTGGCGGCGACGGGAATGTGCCCCTCGCCGGTCAGCATGCCCGAGGTGACGTCGAACCCGATCCAGCCCGCGCCCGGCAGATAGACTTCGGCCCAGGCATGCAGGTCGGTGAAATCGCTTTCGACCTCGCGCGGACCTTCGACCGGATCGATGTCGGGTCGCAACTGAATGAGGTAGCCGGAGACGAAGCGCGCGGCGAGCCCGAGGTGACGGAAGATGTGGATCAAGAGCCACGCCGAGTCACGGCACGACCCGGAGCCGCAGGACAGCGTCTCTTCCGGCGTCTGAATGCCCGGCTCCATCCGGATGACGTAACTGACTTTTTTCTGCAGTTCCGCATTGAGCGCGACCAGGAAGTCGACGGTGCTGTCGGCCTCGCGCGGAATGTCCTTCAGGTAGGCGGCGAACTTCGGCCCCTGATCCGATGTCGCCAGATACGGCGCCAGTTCGGTCTTGAGATCGCTGGTGTACTGGAACGGAAAACTGGTGGCGTAGCCTTCGACGAAGAAGTCGAACGGATTGACCACCGTCATCTGCGCCGTGAAATCGACCTCGACCTTGAGTTCGGTCGCCTTCTCCGGAAACACAAACCGCGCCAGCCAGTTGCCCTGCGGGTCCTGCTGCCAGTTCACGAAATGATTTGCCGGCGTCACCTTGAGCGAATAGCTCAGGATCGGCGTGCGCGTATGCGGCGCCGGGCGCAGGCGAATGGTTTGCGGGCCGAGATCGATCGGTCGGTCGTATTTGTAGTGCGTGACGTGATGTAGCGCGACAAAGATCGACACAGACCGAACACTCCAGCAGCTTTTTTAAGCAGAACACTGGTTCCGGTATGGATCAAGCACTAACAACGGGCAGCCATTGCCTACGGGAAGTGCGGCCTCGCTGTCGTTCAGCGAACGCAGGAACCCATACCGCGTGATCTATCGAAAACGCGCGATGGCTGAGACCCTCCGCCCCATTGAAGCCGGTGCCTATGGGTCCCTGCTTTCGCAGGGACGACGGAGAGCGCGCCAGGCTTACATCGTCGCGCCAAGCACCCAGGGCGCGAACTCGGCGCCGCCGAAATCAAAGCTCTCGCTCTTGGTCGGCTGGCCCGAGGCGGTCTTCAGCATCAGTTCGAAAATGCGCTGGCCGCATTGCTGCACGTTCTCCTCGCCGTCGAGGATGGTGCCGCAATTGACATCCATGTCGTCTTCCATGCGCTTGTACATCGGCGTGTTGGTCGCAAGCTTGATCGAGGGCGCGGGCTTGCAGCCGAACACGCTGCCGCGGCCGGTGGTGAAGCAGACGAGGTTGGCGCCGCCCGCCACCTGCCCGGTCGCCGCGACCGGGTCGTAGCCGGGCGTGTCCATGAAGACAAAACCCTTCTTGGTGACGGCTTCGGCGTAGTTGAGCACGTCGACGAGGTTGGTGCTGCCGGCCTTGGCCATCGCGCCGAGAGACTTTTCCAGAATCGTGGTGAGGCCGCCGGCCTTGTTGCCGGGGCTCGGATTGGCGTTCATCTCGGCGCCTTCCCGCGCCGTGTATTCTTCCCACCAGCGCATCAGCCCGACGAGCTTTTCGCCGACCTCGCGGCTGACCGCGCGGCGCGTCAGGAGATGTTCGGCGCCGTAGGTCTCCGGCGTCTCCGACAGGATCACGGTGCCGCCATGGCGCACCAGGAGATCGCTCGCCGCACCGAGCGCCGGATTGGCCGATACGCCTGAATAGCCGTCGGAGCCGCCGCATTGCAGCGCCACCGTCAATTCGCTGGCCGGCACCGGTTCGCGCTTTACTTTATTCGCATCCGTCAGCGCCTCGCGCACGAAGGCAACGCCGGCTTCCACCGTCTTGCGGGTGCCGCCGACTTCCTGGATATCCATCGCGCGCAGGCGGCCGGCGAGTTTCTGCTCCTGCATCAGCCCGCCGATCTGGTTGACCTCGCAGCCCAGCCCGAGCACGACGACCGCGGAAAAATTCGCATGCCGCGCGTAGCCGCCGAGCGTCCGTCGCAGCAGCGCCAGCGGCTCGTCCTGCGTCATGCCGCAGCCAGTCTTGTGGGTCAGCGCCACCACGCCGTCGACGTTGGGATAATCCGCCAGCGGATTGTCGCCGGTGAACGGATTCTTCTTGAACATGTCGGCGACGATCCCTGCGACATGGGCGCTGCAATTCACCGACGTCAGGATGCCGATATAGTTGCGGGTCGCGACGCGGCCGTCGGAACGGCGGATGCCGTCGAAGGTCGCCGGCAGATCGAAATTCGGCGTCGGCGTCACGTCGACGCCATAGGCATAATCCTTGGCGAAATCGCCCATGCCGCAGTTTTGCGTATGAACGTGCTGGCCCGGCGCAATCGGCACCGTGGCAAAGCCGATGATCTGGCCGTAACGCCGCACCGGCTCACCGACTGCAATGGGCTTGATCGCGACCTTGTGGCCTGCCGGAATCCGCTCGACGGTCGTAACCCCTTCCGCCACCACCATGCCCGGCGGCAGGCTCGAGCGCGCGATCAGTACGCCGTCGTCAGGATGCAGGCGAATGACGGGTGTCGGGGCCATGGGGATCTCCTTCTTACTTCTTCACCTCTCCCCGTCCTTTACGGGGAGAGGTCGAATTCTCGCAAAGCGAGAATTCGGGTGAGGGGCGAGGCAGTGAACTAACTATTAGCACGTCATTCGCGGATAGAAGCCCCTCACCCCAACCCTCTCCCCGCAAGAGCGGGGCGAGGGAGTAAAGGTCTTACGCCTTGCCGGCCGACTCCTTGCGGGTCTGGTTGACCTGCATCTTGGCGTAGGTCTGCATCAGGCCGCTCTCGTTCGACAAGGTCACGAGCTTGAAGCCCATGTTGATCGCGCGCACCGCGCCCTCGGCGCCCGAGCAGTGGATGCCCGGGTGGAGGCCGCGCTTGCCGCATTCCTTGACGATCTTCTCATAGATCTTGAGAATTTCCGGCTCGTCACGGTCGAGCTTCGGCACCAGGCCATAGGAGAAGCCGAGATCGGAAGGGCCGACGTACACACCGTTGATGCCCTCGACGTCGAGGATCGATTCCATGTTCTCGATCGCGGTCTTGGTTTCCATCATCGGCAGCAGCACGATCTCGTCGTTCGCCGTCTGCTGGTAGCTGCCGGCCGAGCCGTACATGCCCGAGCGGATCGGACCGTTCGAGCGCGTGCCCTTCGGCGGATATTTTGCGTACTGGACCAGGTTTTCCGCTTCCTGCTTGGTGTTGATCATCGGGCAGATCACGCCGTAGGCGCCGCCGTCGAGTACCTTGCCGATGATGCCGGGCTCGTTCCAGGGAACGCGAACCATCGGGGTCACCGGGTGACCGTTCATCGCCTGGAAGCATTGCACCATCGAGAGGTAATCCTGCACGCCGTGCTGCATGTCGACGGTGACGCTGTCGAAGCCGCATTGCGCGATCACTTCGGCCGAGAAACCTGAGGGTATCGCGAGCCACGCGTTCACCACGGCCTTGCCCGAAGCCCACACTTTCTTGACGTTGTTGGTTGTCACTCTCTATTCCTCCTGTTGATGTTGGCTTCCCGTCATTGCGAGCGCAGCGACGAACAATCTTCCAGCGGTGGTGGGAAAACTGCGTTCTCAGCGGCGAACCCGTACACTCCCGCGCCGGTTTTCATGACCAGCTTGGCCGGCACTTTGAGCGAAAAATCGCGCGCCTGTCTACCGCTTCAACCGCTTTTGCCAAATGATTGCAATCATTTGCCCGGCCGCTATGCATGGTGCCGGTACCATCATGCAAATTTGCGCTCACTCCTCGTCCTCGACACTTCCCTCATCCGTCACTTCCATGGCCGCGAGGCTGCGTTCCAGCAGGCCCAGCATGTCCTGCAATTCGGCGAGCTTGCGAGCGCCAAAGCGGCTGGTGATTTCGGCGTAGATCGCCTCCGAGTTCGGCGCGACGGCGTCAATTAGTTTCAGCCCTCTGGGCGAGATCGACACCACGCCGCGGCGGAGATCGGCCTCGGCGGTGCGGCGCTCGATCAAATGCCGCGCCTCGAGGTCGCGCAGGATTCGCGACAGGCTCGGCCCCAGCAGAAACGCGACACGCGCCAGTTCCGTCACCTCGATGGTTTCCACCGCCGTCAGCGCGCGGAGAATCCGCCATTGCTGCTCGGTCAGGCCATGGTTGCGCAACGAAGGGCGGAACTGCCGCATCACCGCTTCGCGGGCGCGCAGCAGCGACATCGGCAGCGACCGCGAGAATTCGCGCATCGGCGCGCGGCGCGCCTCGGCCGACTTCGAACGGGATTCCCCCGGTGGTTTCCTGGCCGCCATCGCCAATCGTCCGCTGTTCCGAATGAGAAAAGTTTTGCGGTGCAGCAAGCATCAAATCAGTTTGCCGGAATACCCTTAACATGTTAATCAAATTTCAGCACCTGCTTTTTGCTGACTGCACGGCGGACTCTCATGGCCCTTTCCAAAGACGAAATCCGCAGCGCCGCCGAGCGGCTCGACCACGCCGAAAAGACGCGCAAGCAGATCCGGCAGATTTCACTTGATCATCCCGCCATAACCATCGAGGACGCCTACGCTATTCAGAAGGTGTGGGTCGACATGAAGGTGGCCCAGGGCCGCGTCGTCAAAGGCCACAAGATCGGCCTGACCTCGAAGGCAATGCAGAGCGCGCTCAATATCGACGAGCCGGATTCCGGTATCCTGCTCGACGATATGTTCTTTGCCGACGGCGGGCTGGTGCCGACCGACCGCTTCATCGCCACCCGCGTCGAGGCCGAACTCGCCTTCGTGATGAAGTCGCGGCTATCCGGGCCTGATTGCACGATGTTCGACGTGCTCAACGCCACCGACTTCGTGGTGCCGGCGCTGGAAATTCTGGACACACGGGTCGAGCGGGTCGATCCGCAGACCAAGGCGACCCGAAAAATCTTCGATACCATCGCCGACAACGCGGCCAATGCCGGTATCGTGCTCGGCGGCCGCCCGATCCGCCCCGGGGATGCCGATCTGCGCTGGATCGGCGCGCTCTGCTACCGCAACGGCCAACTCGAAGAGACCGGGCTGGCGGCCGGCGTGCTCAATCACCCGGCCACGGCGGTGGCTTGGCTCGCCAACAAGATCGCTCCCAATGGATTGGCGCTCGAAGCCGGGCAAGTGGTATTGGCCGGATCGTTCATCCGCCCGATCGAGACCCGCAAGGGCGACACGATCCAGGCCGACTATGGCCCCTACGGCTCGGTGAGCTGCTACTTCGCCTGATGCCTTAACAATCGCGGGAGTGACCTGACATGCCGCATTTCACCATTGAATATTCAGCCAATCTCGATGGCCGCGTCGACATGGGCGCGGTGGTGGAATTGGTCCGCAAGGAGGCGGTCGCGACCGGCATCTTCCCGCTCGGCGGCATCCGCGTCCGCGCCATCAAATGCGAGCACTATGCGATCGCCAACGGCGCCAAAAACCTCGGCTTTCTCGACATGGTGCTGCGGCTCGGCGAGGGCCGCGATCTCCCGACCCGCCAGAAGGCCGGCGAACATATTTTCAAGGCCTTGTCGTCCTATCTTGATCCGGTGTTTGCGGACCTGAAGTTCGCATTGTCGTTCGACATGCAGATCAACGACAAGGAAACCAGCTGGAAACGCAACAACATCCACGAAGCTCTGAAAGTGGAGACTGCACATGGATAAAGTGACACCGAAGGACGCCTTCAAGGCCAACCGCGACCGCGTCGGCCCCCTGCTCGTCAAACTGAAGGCCGAAGGCATCGGCCACATGATCGACGGCAAGAGCGTGCCGTCCGCCTCTGGCCAGACCTTCGAGACCAAGTCGCCGGTCGATGGCGCGGTGCTGACGACCGTGGCCCGCGGCAATGCCGAGGATATCGACCGCGCCGCGAAGGCCGCCAGCAAGGCTTTCAAGGCCTGGCGCGACATGCCCGCGACCGCGCGGAAGAAATTGCTGCACCGCGTCGCCGATGCGATCGAGGACAACGCTGACGACATCGCGGTGCTCGAATGCATCGACACCGGCCAGGCCCATCGCTTCATGGCCAAGGCCGCGATCCGGGCCGCCGAGAATTTCCGCTTCTTCGCCGACAAATGCGCCGAGGCCCGCGACGGGCTGAGCACGCCGAGCGATGAGCACTGGAACATCTCGACCCGGGTGCCGATCGGCCCGGTCGGCGTGATCACGCCGTGGAACACGCCGTTCATGCTGTCGACCTGGAAGATTGCGCCTGCGCTCGCCGCCGGCTGCACCGTCGTGCACAAGCCGGCCGAGTGGTCGCCGGTCACGGCGGATCTGCTTGCAAAACTCGCCAAGCAGGCCGGCCTGCCCGACGGCGTGCTCAACACCGTACACGGCATCGGCGAGGAAGCCGGCAAGGCGTTGACCGAGCATCCCGCGATCAAGGCCATTGGCTTCGTCGGCGAGAGCGCCACGGGTTCGGCGATCATGGCGCAGGGCGCGCCTACGCTGAAGCGGGTGCATTTCGAACTCGGCGGCAAGAATCCCGTGATCGTGTTCGACGACGCCGATCTCGACCGCGCGCTGGATGCGGTGGTCTTCATGATCTACTCGCTGAACGGCGAGCGCTGCACCTCCTCCAGCCGGTTGCTGGTGCAGGCGAGCATTGCCGAAAAGTTCATCGAGAAGCTCACCGCCCGGGTGAAGGCGCTGAAGGTCGGTCACCCCCTCGATCCCGCGACCGAGATCGGGCCGCTGATCCATGAGCGGCATCTGGCGAAGGTGTGCAGCTATTTCGAGGTCGCCCGCAAGGACGGCGCCACCATCGCCGTCGGCGGCGCGCCGCATGACGGCCCCGGCGGCGGGCATTATGTACAGCCGACGCTGGTCACCGGCGCCCACCGCCAGGATGCGGGTGGCGCAGGAGGAAGTGTTCGGTCCGTTCCTGACCGTGATTCCCTTCAAGGACGAGAACGATGCCATCGAGATCGCCAACGGCGTGCAGTACGGCCTGACCGGCTATGTCTGGACCGGCGACATGGGCCGCGCGCTGCGCGTCGCCGATGCGCTGGAAGCCGGCATGATCTGGCTCAACTCGGAAAACGTCCGCCATCTGCCGACGCCGTTCGGCGGCATGAAATCATCCGGCATCGGCCGCGACGGCGGCGACTACTCGTTCGACTTCTACATGGAAACCAAGCACGTCTCGCTCGCGCGCGGGACGCACAAGATTCAGAAACTGGGCTCACCCTCATCCTGAGGGCGCGCGCAGCGCGCGTCTCGAAGGATGGGCCACGGGCTTCATGGTTCGAGACGGCGCTACGCGCCTCCTCACCATGAGGACGAACAATTCGACGAACTGGGACAGTCAACATGCCTATTCCGCAACACATCTTCGACCCACCGTTCAACATCATCCGCAGCAGCCACGCCGTGCTCGACGTCGTCGACCTCGACAAGAGCCGCGCGTTCTACGAGACCATCGTCGGCCTCCACGTCGAGGATCGCGACGACAAGGCAGTGCATCTGCGCGGCAGCGAGGAGCACCAGCATCACTCGCTGGTGCTGCGCAAGGCAGCGACCTCGGCCTGCAACCGGCTGGGCTTCAAGGTCGGCAATGACAGCGATCTCGACAAGGCGGCCACCTTCTTTTCCGAAAACGGCATCACCTACGCCTTCACCGAACAGCCGTTCCAGGGCCGCACGCTGCAATTCACCGATCCCATCGGCTTCCAGATCGAGCTTTATGCGTCGATGGAAAAGCGCCCGCATCTGTTGCGGCGCTACGACCTCTACAAGGGCTGCCACCCGCAACGGCTCGACCATTTCAACGTGTTTTCGCCGGAGGTGCAGAACACCGTCGACTTCTACGCGCGGCTTGGTTTTCGGCTGACCGAATATGGCGAGGAAGACGGCCCGAACGGTCGTATCGCCGCCGCCTGGATGCATCGCAAGGGCAACGTGCACGATTTCGCCATCACCAACGGCAAGGGCCCTCGCCTGCACCACATCGCCTACTGGGTGCCGACGGCGATGAACATCCTGCATCTCTGCGACGTCATGGCCTCCAGCGGTTTCCTGAAGAACATCGAGCGCGGCCCCGGCCGCCACGGCATTTCCAATGCATTCTTCCTTTATATCCGCGATCCCGACGGCCATCGCCTCGAACTCTACACCAGCGATTACTTTACCGGCGACCACGACCACGAGCCGCTGCGCTGGTCGCTAAAAGACCCGCGACGGCAGACGCTGTGGGGCGCACCGGCGCCGCGCTCCTGGTTCGAGCAAGGCTCGCCGTTCGCGGGACAGGCGGTGCGCGAGCCGGCGTTTGTCGCCGACGTCACGATTGCCGATTAGTTTGAGCGGGAGAGCACCATGCCGAAACCACTCTTAACCATACTGTCCGGAGTTCTCGCCATGGCGCTCGCCTCCCCCCTTCAAGCCGCCGAATTGAAAGTCATCGCCGGCGGCTCGATGACCGCCCTGCTCAATCAACTCAGTCCGGCATTCGAAACGGCTACCGGGCACAAACTCTCGATCCATTTCGACTCCACGCCCAACATCGTCACGCGGGTGAATTCAGGCATGCCGTTCGATGTCGTCGTCGTACCCATCGACGTGTTCAAGGATTCCGCAGCAAAAGCCCACTTCGCACCGGGGCCGGCCGTCGATATCGCCCGCGTCGGCTATGGCGTTGCCGTGCGCGCCGGCGCCCCCAAGCCTGATATCTCCACAGCGGACGCGTTGAAAAAGACCCTGCTGGCCGCGCAATCGATTGCGTTCGTCCCTGCGAGCGCGGCGGGCGCTTATGTCACCAAAGTGTTCGAGCGTCTCGGCATTGGCGAAGAGATGAAGGCCAAGACCAAGGTACAGGGCGGTCCGCCGCAGATCGCGCCCGCGGTCGCCAAGGGCGAAGCCGAACTCGGCGTGTTCCTGACCAACGTCCTGATCGCGCCCGGCGTCGAACTTTTCGGCTCCTTCCCGGCCGACCTGCAGCAGGAGCTGGTGTTCACATCGGCCATCGCGGCCGACACCAGGGAAGGCGACGCCGCCAGGGCGTTTATCGATTATCTCAAATCTCCCGCAGCCACGGCGACGATCAAGGCCGGCGGCATGACGCCGGGCTAACCGAGAAACTTCATGACCTCACATCGCCTCGCCACCTTCTCCGTTAACGGATCGACCAAATACGGCGCTGTCGTCAAAGGCGGCATCGTCGATCTCTCCGCGCATTTCAGCCGGGATTATCCGACCCTGCGCGAAGCGATCGCGGCGGGCGCACTGCCCAAGCTGATCGAAGACGCCGAAAAGCGAGGGCCGGATTATGCGCTCGACGCGATCACCTGGCAGCCGCCGATCCCGTCGCCGGAAAAGATCATCTGCATCGGCGTGAATTATCCGGACCGTAACGCCGAATATAAGGACGGCCAGGACGCGCCGAAATTTCCGAGCATGTTCATGCGCACGCCGCGCTCCTTTGTCGGCCACGAGACGCCGCTGGTCCGCCCGCGCGCGTCGTCACAACTGGATTACGAAGGCGAAGTGGTGATCGTCATCGGCAAGGCCGGACGGCACATCAAGGAAAGCGCCGCGCTGGACCACATCGCCGCCATCACGCTCTGCAACGAAGGCACGCTGCGTGACTGGATCCGTCACGCCAAGTTCAATGTCACGCAAGGCAAGAACTTCGATTCCACCGGCAGTCTCGGCCCGTGGCTGGTGCCCTACACCAACGAGGCGCAGATCGCGGACATCCGCCTGACAACGCGCGTCAATGGCGAGACCCGGCAGGACGACCGCACCGGCCGGCTGATCTTCGGCTTCCGCTACCTCCTCAACTACATCTCGACCTTCACCACGCTGGTGCCCGGCGACGTCATCGTGACGGGAACGCCCACGGGGGCCGGCGCGCGATTCGACCCGCCGCGCTATCTCAAGCCCGGCGACGTCATCGAGGTCGAAGCCGATGGCATCGGCGTACTGCGCAACGGCGTCGTCGACGAAATCAAGTAATCTCGTGAACGATTGGACAGTGCAATGACTTCAACTTCCGGCGGCGAAGCAATCGTCAATGGCCTCGTCGCGCATGGCGTCGACACCGTGTTCGGCCTGCCCGGCGCGCAGATCTACGGCCTGTTCGACGCCTTCCACCAGGCGCAGCTCAAGGTGATCGGCGCCCGGCATGAGCAGGCCTGCGGCTACATGGCCTTTGGCTATGCGCGCTCGAGCGGAAAGCCCGGCGTGTTCAGCGTGGTGCCCGGCCCCGGCGTGCTCAATGCCAGTGCGGCGCTGTTGACCGCGTTCGGCGCGAACGAGCCGGTGCTGTGCCTGACCGGCCAGGTGCCGACGCAATTTCTCGGCAAGGGCCGCGGCCATCTGCACGAAATGCCGGACCAGCTCGCGACGCTGAAGACCTTTGTGAAATGGGCCGACCGCATCGAATATCCCGATATCGCGCCCGCCATGGTCTCGCGCGCGTTCCAGGAAATGCTGTCGGGCCGTCGTGGCCCGGTGTCGCTGGAAATGCCGTGGGACGTGTTCACCCAGCGCGCCGAAGTCGGCGCCGGCAAAACCGTTCGATCTGTTCCCGGCCCCAAAGCCCGATCCGGACCGGATCAAGGCCGCCGCGGCGCTGATCAAGGGCAGCAAGACATCCGATGATCTTTGTCGGCAGCGGCGCGATCCATGCCGCTGAGGAAATCCTCGAACTGGCCGAGATGATCGACGCACCCGTGGTGGCGTTCCGCAGCGGCCGCGGCATCGTCTCCAACGCGCATGAACTCGGACTGACGATGGCCGCGGCCTACAAGCTGTGGCCGACACACCGATCTGATGATCGGCATCGGCACAAGGCTGGAATTGCCGACGATGTCGCGCTGGCCGTATCGCCCCGACGGCCTGAAATCCGTTCGCATCGATATCGATCCGGTCGAGATGCGACGCTTCACGCCGGATTGCGCTGTCATCGCGGATTCCAGGGCCGGCACTGCTGACCTTGCCGCCGCCGTGAGGAAGGCCGGTTACAGCAGGACCAGCGGCCGTCGCGCCGCGATCCGCGAAGCGACCGCGGCGTCGCATCAGGAGATCCAGAAAATCCAGCCGCAGATGGCGTATCTGAACATCCTGCGCGAGGTGCTGCCGGCGAACGCGATCGTGACAGATGAACTGTCGCAGGTCGGCTTTGCCTCCTGGTACGGCTTTCCGATCTACGAGCCGCGCACCTTCATCAGTTCGGGCTATCAAGGCACGCTCGGATCGGGCTTTCCGACCGCGCTCGGCGCCAAGGTCGCCAATCCGGACCGGCCCGTGGTCGCCATCACCGGCGACGGCGGCTTCATGTTCGGGGTACAGGAATTGTCGACCGCCGTGCAATTCAAGATCGGCGTGGTGACGCTGATCTTCAACAACAACGCCTACGGTAATGTGCGCCGCGACCAGGTCCAGCGCTTCGAGGGCCGCGTGGTGGCGTCTGACCTCGTCAATCCGAATTTCGTAAAGCTCGCAGAATCCTTCGGCGTCGGCGCTGCGCGCGTCACCTCGCCCGATCATTTCCGCCCCGCGCTGGAAAAGGCGCTGGCCGACGGCGGGCCCTATGTGATCGCGATCGAGGTGCCGACGGATTCGGAAGTGACACCGTGGGAGTTCATCCACCCGGCGAAGAACAACTAGACCTTCTCCTGAAGGCTCCGTTGCGCCCGGGATGCTGCGATCACCAGCAGCCCGGCGCCGGCGGCCGACCAGCACGCCACCGGCGCCCACTGCAACAGCGGCGCATATTCCGGCAGTTTTTGCAGGCCGCCGGCCACCGCCGCGATCCGCGCAAAGGTTGCCAGCGCCAGCGCTGAAAATACCAGCCCCACCACCTTGCCTTCGGCGCCGGTCTCACCGATCGCCAGCGCGGCCGAGACCGCGGCCATCAGCATGCAGCCCCACGCCGCGCCCGCGACGAACTGCGCCATGATCAGCATGTTGAGGTTATCAGCGAGCTCCGCGCCGAGCACGGCAAGCGCACCGAGCAGGCCCGCTGCACCCATCACGACCAGCCCGCCGCGATGCTTGACGACGACGCTGGCCGGAAACATCGCGATGTTGAAGCCGATCCAGAACACCGGCAGCAGCCACTGCAGCTGATCTGGTTTTGCGAAACGCAGGAAGAACGGCGCGCTGTTGATGGAAAAATGCAGTTGCGAACCGAGCGAAAGGATCACCATCGAGGCGATGAACAATATCGGCACCTGGCCGAGCGGCTTGGCCGGCGCGGCCGGCTCTTTCGCGGCGGGAGCCTCCTGCGCGATGTCGCGCTCGACCTTCGACAGCGCCAGCGTGGTGATCAGCAACACCACGCCCGAGATCACGAAGGGTAGCCGCGGATCGTGGTCGCGCAGCACCACCCCGAGGTAGGGCGACACCGCACCCGCAAGGCCATAGCCCAGCATGGCCAATGCCGACAGAAACGGGATGGACGGCCGCGCGCGGTGCTTGCCCAACAAAGTCAGCGGCGGCGCACGCAGCGCCGACGAAGTAACGACCCAGATCAGGATCAGTACAACGAACCAGACCTGCGCGCCCGGCCCGGTGCCGGCCACGAACGGCAGCGCGACAAACCCCGCGCAGGAGATCGCGGTCAGAACGCCCACGAACATGCCGATCCGGCCGACGAACGACGCGATCCTGTCGGCGGCAATGCCCATCGCGGTATCGGTGACGGTGAAGATCGCCTGATCCAGCATCAGGATCAGAATGACAGCGCTCGGCGCGATCCCGACCTGCGCCGCGAGCTTTGGCAGATAGATGACGTAGGTGGTCCAGCCCAGCGTGAACACCAGCTGCAGCACGGCGAGGTAGACGCCAGTGCGATTGGCGCTGGCGCTGACGTCGGCGTTTATGTCGGTGGTGGTCATTGTAGCTCCCGGCAGAGGGAGCTATAGACCGACGGGAACTTCGATGGGAAGGAGCCTGCTCCCCTCACCGCGCCTTGCGAAACGTCAGATTGATGCGCTGGCGGCCCATCACGGCATGTTCGCCGTCGGCGAGCGGGGCGACACCGTGGAAGAACAACCGCGACGGCCCACCCCATACCACGACGTCGCCATGCTCCAGCCGGTAGCGCGCGGGCTTGTCGGCGCGCTTCGGGCCGCCGAACAGGAAGATCGCGGGCAATCCCAGCGACACCGAGACGATCGGCGCGCCGAAATCATTTTCGTTACGGTCCTGATGCAGCGACATCCGCGCGCCCGGCGCGTAGCGGTTGATCAGACAGGCATCAGGCGAAAACCCTTCGAAGCCGCCCTCCTTCGCCGCCGCCTCGGCCAATGCAAGAAAAACCGGCGGCATCGCCGGCCACAGCTTTCCGGAATTCGGATCGACATCATCGTAGCGATAACCGGTATGGTCGGTGACCCAGCCGGCGTTACCGCAATTGGTCATCGCCACCGACATCTGGTGGCCACCCGGCGTGAACATGCGGCGGAACGGCGCCTGCGCCACGATCTCGCGCAAGGCTGCGATCAATTCGCTCTCAAAGGGTTTGACAAAGCCGCGCAGCAGTACGGCTCCGTCAGCCATCGCTTCGCGCGACGGACGCACATCCGGAACAGCCTCGAACAAATCCGCAGTCAATTCAGCCCACACTCATTTCGCATCGTGAAAGATCACGCCGACGGTATGACGATGGCCGGAACGGATCCGGCTGACGCCATGACGCAGATTAACCCGGTAGGGCCCGCGCGTCCCCTGCACCGGCCGGTGATGCACAGCAAAGGCGACCGCATCGCCCTGCTTTAGCGGAACCACCTCGGGCCGCGACTGCATCCGCGGCCGCTGCTCGGTCAGCACGAATTCGCCGCCGGTGAAATCGCGGCCGGGTTCCGACAGCAGGATCGCGACCTGCAGCGGGAACACATGCTCGCCATAGAGGTCCTGATGCAGGCAATTGTAGTCGTCGGCGCCATATTGCAGCAGCAGCGGCGTCGGCCGCGTCTGCCCGGCGTCATGGCAGCGCTTCACGAACGCCTCGTGACGATTGGGGTAACGAATGTCGATCCCCATCGTCTCGTTCCAGCGATTGGCGGTGCTGCACAGCCGCGCATACAACGCCGGCCGCAACTGCGCGATCAGGTCGGGCAGCGGATAGGCAAAATATTTGTATTCGCCGCGACCAAAGCCGTGGCGGCCCATCACGATGCGGCTGCGAAAGTTTTTGTCATCTGGATAGAGCGACGTGATGGCGTCGCATTCGTCCGGCGAGAGCAATCCCTTCAGGACCGCGCAGCCTTGCGCGTCGAGATCGACGGTGGCCTGCGTCCAGTCGAGGCCATCGACGCGGGCGGCGATATCGGTGAGCGGGGACGATCGATGGTTTTTGCGGTTGCTTTCATGCGCGGCAGTTTCGCAAACCGGGCGCGGCTGGCGCCACCCGATTTCCGTCTACCCCAGCACCGGCAGCGCCACCACGTCATAGCCGTGGCTGATCTTCCGTTTCAGCACGGGATCCTCCAGTTCGAACTCGAACCGGCTGGCCGGGCGGATGCCACCCTTGGCAGCAAAGGTTCCGCCGAACATCGCGCAGCCGTCGGGCAGGCCTTTGCCGCCAAAACCGCGCGCGATCAGGTCTTTTACCGGTAGCATGCCGTCGAGCGTGCCTTCCTGGTACAGCACCTTGGCGCCGTCGATGAAGGCCCAGGAGCGCAGGATCATCCGGTCCCAGTGGCCGATGACGTCTTCAAGCTCCCACAGTTCGGACGCGACTGGCTTGTCGCACATCTGCTTGGAGACCGTGACGCTGTAGGCTTCCACCTTGCGGTCGGTGTGGTCGGAGCCGCAGCCGACAAAGGTGCGCCCCTGCCAGCCGATCAGCACGAACTCGACCTCGCCGCTGGAATCGCCGCCGCAGACTTCGATGCGGTCGGCGAACGTAATCCGGCGCGCCGAACATCGATAATAGATCGGCGTCGACGCCGGCCGCGCGATACCGATCGCTTCCAGCTCGGCGATATGCTTGTCGCGTGCGACGGGATCGCGGCCGGTCCAGCCGGCGATGACAGCCTGGTCGATCGCCAAGCGTCAGCGGCGTCGCCGCGCCCTTGTCGTCGACAGTGAAGGTGAGATCAAACACGGATGATGTTCTCCATTCCGGCCGCGAGTTCAAAGATACGGCGATCCGATCCGCCCGCCGCCGCCAGCATCAACCCGACCGGCACCTCGCCGTCACGATGCGCCGGCAGCGAGATCGCGCAGCCGTCGAGCATGTTGATCAGCGTGCAGTTGCGCAGCGCGCGTAAATTTTGCGTGGCAAAGGCCTTGTCGTCGGCGAGATCGGCAATTTTCGGCGGCGTGTTCGCCGTGGTCGGCAACACCAGCGCGTCATAGGGCGCGATGCGGGCTTCGGTATGCGCGATGAAAGAGCGCCGCGCGTTGAGGATATCGATATAGTCGGCGGCGCTGATGCCCTCGCCGCGCAGGATGCGAACATGGACGCGGGGATCGTAGACGTCGCCATGGCTGACGATCAGGTAGCGATGCCAGGCATAACTTTCCGCCGCGGCAAAACCGCCCTTGGCATTCATCACGCCGACGTCGTGGAATTCCGGCACCTCGATCCGTTCGATCAGCGCGCCCTCGCGCGCCAATGTCGCCAATGCGCGCTCAAAGGTCTTTGCGACCTCTTCATCAAGGTCATCGAGCGCGATGGTGGTCGGCACCGCCAGACGCATGCCCTTGATCGGGCGCGGCTGCAATGGCTGCACCGGTTCGTCGGCGAGCACGGCGTCCAGCACCGCGCAGCAGGCAACGCTGCGCGCCAGCGGCCCAAAGCTGTCGAGCGAGAACGACAGCGGCACGCCGCCGTCGAGCGGCACGCGGCGTTGCGTCGGCTTGAAGCCGACGATGCCGTTGAACGCCGCCGGAATCCGGCAGGAGCCGCCGGTATCGGTGCCGAGCGCGCCATGGGCCATGCGATCGGCGACCGAGACCGCCGCGCCCGAGGACGAGCCCCCGGGCACGTGACCGACACTTCGATTCCAGGTGCTCTTGGGCGTGCCGTAATGCGGATTGATGCCGATGCCGGAATAGGCGAATTCGGTCATGTTGGTGCGGCCGATCACGACAAAACCGGCCCGCCGCAACCGCGCCACCACCGTTGCATCAGCCTCCGCAGGCGCTGAAATCCTCCAGCGCGCGGGAGCCGGCGCGGGTCACCTGCCCCTTGATGTCGAACAGATCCTTGATCGAGACGGGAATACCGGCAAAGGGCGACGGCGCGGCCTTGGCCTGGCGCAGCCGGTCCATGGCATCGGCGGCCGCAAGCGCGGCGTCCCTGTCGACGTGGATGAATGTGCGTTCGCCCTCGCCCGCAGGATCGGCGATTTTGGCGAGGCATTCCTCGACCAGTTTTCGCGCGGAAGTCGCGCCGCAATCGAGATCGGCGGCCAGGGTAGCGAGTGTCGGCGTATTGGGCATCGTTATTCCATGGCTTCTGTTGGCGCTATTTGTGGTCCGGCGCGGGCGTAATGTCGAGATCGAGCAGCGCCGAGCTCAGCGATTTGCCATGCGCATCGAGCGCCAGCGACCGCGTCACGCCGCCGCCGAGCGCCTGGTCCATCACGAAATTCAGCGCCGACAGATTGGGCAGTTCATAGCGAACCACCCCGCCCTGGACAACGCCGGCGAAATGCGCCTTGACGCGATCGGCCGTCACTTGCGCCAGCAACAGCGGATAGTCCTTTGCGTCATAGGCGATCACGGAAATATTGGAGATGTTGCCCTTGTCGCCGGTGCGGGAATGGGCGATTTCGCGCAGCTTCACGTCACGCTCCCACGAACCGGATTTGCGGTTTTGCCAGCTCGCGCGGCATCAGCACGGACGCGACAGCGACCACATCGCGCGCTGATTTCCACGCGCCGCCGCCGGCCGCGGGCCCGTTGGTATAGAGCGTCTCGACCTCGTTGCCGATCCTGACCGCCTCGCGCAGATTTTCGGTGCGGCCCGAGACGCGAACGCGGACTTCATAGGGCTCGTTGGCACGCGCGGCAATTTCCGGCCCGTGCAACGCATCGACACCGACCAGTTCGAACCGCAACTCGCTTGCCTCGACGCCGGTCAGTTTCAGCCGTTCGCGGACGATCTCCAGCGCCAATCGTCCCCGCGCCAGTGCGCCGGGGCCGGCATAGGAAATCTGGCCCTCGCCGATATAGCTGTCGACATAGCCGACCGAGATTTTCAGCGTGTCGGTTCGCTTGCTGCCGCGCCCGCCGCTCACACGCACGCGATCAGGTCCGATCTCCTCGACGCTCACGTGAGAGAAATCCGCGACCACATCGGGCTGGAAGTATTTCTTGGGATCATGCACCTCGTAGAGCAGTTGCTCCTTGCAGGTCTGCGCCGTCACCGCGCCGCCGGAGCCCGCCACCTTGGTGATGACGAGGTTGCCGTCTTCGCCGACCTCCCCGATGGGAAAGCCGAGCCGCGCCAGATCGGGCACGTCCTTGTAGCCGGGGTCGGCGAAATAGCCGCCGGTGATTTGGCCTGCGCATTCCAGCAGGTGCCCGGCAACGGTGCCCTGCCCGAGCAGATTCCAGTCATCCATCGCCCAGCCGAAGGCATGGATCATCGGCGCCAGGAACAATGCCGGATCGGAAGCGCGTCCGGTGATGACGATATCGGCGCCCGCGCTCAGCGCCTGCGCCATCGGCTCGGCGCCGAGATAGGCGTTGGCCGACAGCAGCCGGTTACCGAGCTGCTTTATCGTGCCGTCGAATTCCATGATCGGCAGATCGCCGTCCTTGCAGGCATCGAGCACGTCGTCGCCGACGATGGCCGCGATCTTCAGCGTGGATAGCCCGAGCGATTTGGCTATCTCGGCGGTTTTCCGCGCGGCAGCTTCCGGATTGGCCGCGCCCATGTTGGTGACGATCTTGATGCCTTTGGCAGCGCAGACCGACAGCACCGCGCGCATCCGTTCCTCCAGCAGCGGATCGTAACCGCCCTCCGGATTTCTCATCCGCGCTTGCTGCGCCAGCGCCACCGTGCGTTCGCCGAGGCATTCGAAAACCAGATACTGGATGTCGCCCTTTTCGGCGAGTTCGACCGCGGGCTCGATACGATCGCCCGAATAGCCGGCGCCGGATCCTATTCGAATCGTTCGCACATCATCTCCATCACCGGTGCGAGTTGACGCCTCGCAACCGCAAATACCCTAGCGCGGGAAATCGTTGGCATACAAGCGCTCTCGCTTGGGGGAATGCGGCCATGCGGCGGCGCGGCTGGACCGTTGACGGGGAATGGTCAAATGTCGCATCAAGATCGCAACAACAGGCGAAAGCCCAAATCCCACAGGGAGGAATTGCCGAATGGCGGAGCCCGCGCGCGCTAAACCGAAACCGACCCCGGAAACCCAGCATTTCTGGGACGGCACGCAGGCCGGCGAGTTGCGCCTGCAGCGCTGTGACGCCTGCGCCAACGTCTATTTCCCGCCGCGTCCGTTCTGCCCCTCCTGCGCCTCGCGCAAGGTCTCGGTGTTCAAGGCCAGCGGCAAGGGCACGCTGTACAGCTACGTCATCAACCACCGCCCTGCCGCGCCCGGCTTCACCCCGCCTTACGCGATCGCGATCGTCGAACTCGCCGAAGGCCCGCGCCTGATGAGCAACATCATCGATTGTCCGCAGACGCCTGAGGCGCTCGAACTCGACATGAAACTCGAAGTCGCGTTCGAAAAGCTCGACGACAAGATCACCCTTCCCCAGTTTCGTCCGGCGAAGGGCTGAGCACCATGCGCAAAAACGCAGTCGCCGTCGTCGGCGCCGCCGAAACCACCGAGCTCGGTGTCATCCCCAACATGTCGCAGATCCAGCTCCACGCGGATGCGGCGCTCAACGCCATCGCCGACGCCGGATTGAAATTGTCCGATATCGACGGCATCGCCACCGCGGTGGAAACCCCGCAGCAAATCGCGCATTACCTCGGCATCACGCCGACCTGGGTCGATGGCACTTCGGTCGGCGGCTGTTCGTTCATGCTGCATGTCCGCCATGCCGCGGCCGCGATCGAAGCCGGGCTCTGCAAGACCGTGCTGATTACGCATGCCGAAAGCGGCAAGTCGATGATCGGCAAACAACCACGTTCGACGCCGGCCGACAGCCTCAACGGCCAGTTCGAAGTCTCCCTATGGCGTCTACGGCCCGCCGAGCATGTTCCCTATACCCGTGCTGCGCTACATGAAGACGCACGGTATCACCCATGAGCAGATCGCCTCGGTGGCGGTGGTGCAGCGAGAATGGGCCGCAAAAAATCCGCGCGCCACCATGAAGGATCCGATCACGGTCGCTGACGTCCTGAACTCGCGGATGATCGCTTATCCATTCCGCATCCTGCAATGCTGCCTCGTCACCGACGGCGGCGGCGCGCTAATCCTCACCTCAGCCGACCGTGCCAAGGACTTTCCGAACAAGCCGGTTTACGTTCTCGGCACCGGCGAGAGCGTGGAAACGCCGATGGTCAGCCAGATGAAGACTTTTGACAGCTCGCGCGCTTTCAAGGTCGCGGGACCGCTGGCGTTCAAGGAAGCCGGCATCGCCCACAAGGACGTCGATCATCTCATGATCTACGACGCCTTTGCGCATCTGCCGCTCTATGGGCTCGGCGATCTCGGCTTCATGCCACACGAGGAAACCGGCAAGTTCATCGCCGACGGCAACACCCGCCCCGGCGGCAAGCTGCCGCTCAACACCAATGGCGGCGGCCTCAGCTACATGCATTCCGGCATGTACGGCATGTACGCGCTGCAGGAAAGCGTCCGGCAGATGCGCGGCATCGCGCCGGCGCAGGTAAAGGACGCGAAGATCTCGGTCTGCCATGGCGTCGGCGGCATGTTCGCGGCGTCAGGCACGATCATTTTCACCAACGAGCGCTGATCCCAGCGCGTCAGACTTCAAGGGAGGCCGAAATGGCCAAATCACTGCAAGACAAAGTCATCGTCGTCACCGGCGCGGGCCGCGGCATCGGGCGCGAGATCGCGCTGTTGTGCGCGGCCGAAGGCGCCAAGGTCGTGGTTAACGATCCCGGCGGCTCGGCCGACGGCGCCGGCTCGTCGGCTTCACCAGCCGAGGAGGTGGTCGAGGAGATCAAGAAGCGCGGCGGCACGGCCGTTCCGAACTTCGAGTCGGTCGCGGAAGCCATTCCTGCCAGCAAGATCATCAAGACCGCCACCGATCACTTCGGCCGGCTCGACGGCGTTGTGAACAACGCCGGCATTCTGCGCGACATGATCTTCCACAAGATGAGCGTTGAGGCGTTCGAGGCCGTCATCAAGGTCCACCTGATGGGCTCGTTCTATACCAGCCACGCCGCCGCGCGAATTTTCCGCGAGCAGGAGAGCGGCTCGTTCGTACACTTCACCTCGACCTCGGGCCTGATCGGCAATTACGGCCAGGCCAACTATGCCGCCGCCAAGCTCGGCATCGTCGGGCTCTCCAAATCGATCGCGCTCGACATGGGCCGCTTCAACGTCCGCTCCAACTGCGTCTCGCCGTTCGCCTGGACCCGCATGATCGGCACCATTCCGACCGAGACGGACGCCGAGAAGGCCCGCGTCGAGAAGATCAAGCAGATGGGCCCGGAAAAGATCGCGCCGATGTGCGCCTACCTGCTGTCCGACGGCGCCAAGGACGTCACCGGGCAGATTTTTGGCGTGCGCATGAACGAGATCTTCCTGTTCGGACAGAACCGCCCGATACGATCGGTCCAGCGCAGCGAAGGCTGGACGCCGCAGACCATCGGCGAGCACGCTATTCCGGCGCTGAAATCGTCGTTCCCCAAGCTCGAACGCTCCGGCGATATTTTCACCTGGGATCCGATCTGACGGTTTCATGACGGCGTCGTCCCGGCCGCAACCGGAACGACTGTTCGAGCACTATCTCTGGTTGCCTGCTTTATGCCGGATTGCGGGCTGATGATTTCCTCCCAACAAAAAACATGGGAGGAAATCATGACAACTCCGCTGACCTTTCCCGGAAATCAAATCGTCGATCGCCGCAAGCTGATAAAGGGCGCGACGGCACTGGCCGCGACGGCCGCGACCATGGCATCGGCCTCTGCGGCGACTGTAGCGCCGTTCGGCCAAACGGGTGCGATCACTCCGTCAACCGATCCACTGGCGCTCGGGCCGCTGCCCGGAAGCCGCTATCCCGACGCTCACCTCGAGTCCCTCAAAAAGCCCCCGGTTTCATTCGGGCCTGCCGGCTTCCCGGCCTTCGCCGGCACCATGGCGGTCGAGCGCGTCGCGACCGGGATGCGCTGGGCCGAAGGACCGGTTTACTTTCCGGCCGGGCGCTACGTTCTGTTCAGCGACATTCCCAACAACCGCATCATGCGCTTCTCGGAAGATGACGGCCACCTCAGCGTATACCGCCAGCCGTCGATGAATTCGAACGGCAACACCATCGATCGGGAAGGACGCCTGATCACGTGCGAACACAGCGGGCGGCGGGTCACCCGGACCGAACTCGACGGCTCGATCACCATCATCGCCGACAAGTACAACGGCAAGAAACTGAATTCTCCGAACGATGCGGCTGTCGCTTCCGACGGTTCGATCTGGTTCACCGATCCGGTCTACGGCATCGGCGGCTACTATGAAGGCATCAAGGCCGACGCCGAGCAGGAAAAGCACAACGTCTACCGGGTCGATCCGAAGTCCGGTGACGTCAAGGTTGTCGTCGATGATTTCGTGGAGCCCAACGGCATCACGTTCTCGCCCGACGAGAAGAAGCTCTATGTCCTCGACACCGGATTCACGGACGGGCCGGACAACCCGTCGCATATCCGCGTGTTCGACCTGGATTTGGCGGCGGGAAAGGTGTCGAACAGCAAGGTCTTTGCAGAAATGCCCAAGCCCAGCATTACCGACGGCGCGCGCTGCGACACCGCCGGGAACGTGTGGTGCTCGGTAGGTTGGGGCGATCCGAACGAGGACGGCGTGCGCTGCTACACGCCCGGCGGCGATCTGCTCGGCAAGATCCACATCCCCGAAACTGTCGCCAACCTGTGCTTCGGCGGTCAGCAACGAAACAGGCTCTACATTTGCGGTTCGACATCGCTCTATGCCGTCTACACCAGTGCACAGGGCGCCATGAAGCCGTGAGATAAGCGAGCATTCTTCAAATGGCACGGCCGGGGCTCAACCCCGGCCATGCCAGAGCAAGACCGGCTGCCCCCTCACCCGCTATTCCGCAGTCCCGCCGAAATGCCGTTGATGGTGATCTGAATCCCGCGCAGCACCTGCTCATCCGGGTTCTGCGCGCGATGCTCCTTCAGCAATTCGACCTGCACGTGGTTGAGCGGATCGAGATAGGGAAAGCGATTGCGGATCGAGCGTTCCAGCAGCGGGTTGCCCTGCAACAGCCGCTCCTGCCCCATGATCTTGAGCAGCAAATCGATGCAGCTATGCCATTCGCGGCGGATCCGCCCGAAGATCTGCTCTCGCAATTCAACGTCGGGCACCAGTTCCGCATAGCGCGAGGCAATCGCGATCGAGCTCTTGGCCAGCACCATGTCCATGTTCGACAGCAGCGTGCGGAAGAACGGCCATTCGCGGTAGAGCTCCTGCAGGAACGGCATGCCCTTGTCAGGATGCTCCTTGATCCAGGCCTCGACCGCGCTGGCAAACCCGTACCAGCCCGGCAACATCAGCCGGCATTGCGCCCAGCTGAACACCCAGGGAATGGCTCTGAGGTCTTCGATCTCGCGGGTCTTCTTGCGCGAGGCCGGACGGCTGCCGATGTTCAGCGTCGCAATCTCGGTAATGACGGTCGAGCCCCAGAAATAATCCGCAAATCCCTCGGTTTCATAGACCAGCCCGCGATAGGCCTTGAAGGCCAGCGCCGACAATTGCTCCATCGCCTTCAAATAATCATCCGACGGCGCGCTGTGCTTGGGCTGCAGCAGGCTTGCTTCCAGTGTGGCGGCGGCGAGAATTTCCAGATTGCTGCGGCCGACCTCGCTGTTGGAATATTTGCTGGAAATGATTTCGCCTTGCTCGGTGATGCGGATCTGGCCGTTCACCGCGCCGCCGGGCTGCGCGATGATCGCGTCATAGCTCGGCCCGCCGCCACGGCCGACCGAGCCGCCGCGGCCGTGGAACAGCCGCAGGCGGACATGGTGCCGATCAAAGACTTCGATCAGGCCGATCTCGGCTTTGTACAGTTCCCAGCCCGAAGTGACGAAGCCACCATCCTTGTTGCTGTCGGAATAGCCGAGCATGACCTCCTGCACCGCGCCGCGGCTGTCCACCAGCTTGCGGTAATCGTGGATCGACAGCATCCGGTCCATGATGCCGCTGGAGGCCTGCAGATCCTCGATGGTTTCGAACAGCGGCACGATGTTGATCGAACTGCGGCCGGAGGGATGGATCAGGCCGACTTCCTTCAGCAGCAGCGCCACCTCGAGCATGTCGGACATCCCCTTGCACATCGAGATGATGCATTGGGGGATCGAATCCGGGCCAAACTTCGCATGCGCCTCGGCGGCGGCCTGGAACAGCGCGAGTTCACCGAGCGTCTCTTCGCTGTATTTGACGAACGGCGACGTCAGCGGCCGTGAATTGCGCAACTCGCTGGTGAGCAGCGCCACCCGCGCCTCTTCGTTCAACGCCAGATAGGACATCCCCGGCGTCGCGGCGTCGATCAGTTCCGCGACCGTGCGCTCGTGCACCGCGGAGTTCTGCCTGATATCGAGGCTGGCGAGGTGAAAGCCGAAACAATCCGCCGCGCGGCGCAACTGCCGCAGCCGGCCGCGCGCGATCACGCCGGAGTTGTTCGAGATCAGCGAACGATAGAGAATGTCGAGATCGGCCTTGAAATCCCTGGCGCTGTCATAGGGCGCCGCTTCACCGACCGGCGGCCTTCTCGTTTCCACATCAAGCTTCAAGGCGGTTGCCGCCAGCCGCGCATAGATGCCGGACACCGCCAGCCGGTAGGGCTCGCCGATCCGGTGCTCCGAGGTGTCGGGCGATCGCTCGGCAAGCCCGCGCAAATCCTTCGAGACATCGGCCAGATGCGCCGCCATCGACAGTTCTGCGCCGAGCAGGTGCAGTTCCTCCAGATAGAAGCCCAGCACGCGGCTCGACTGCAGCTTGAAGGTGCCGCGCATCACGTCCGCGGTCACGAACGGATTGCCGTCACGATCGCCGCCGATCCAGCTTCCCATCCGCAGGAATGAAGTCAGGTCGCTGGGCGCGGCGCCATCGCCCTCGTTCAACCGGTCCTCGAGCGCGCAGTGCAGCCGTGGCACCTCACGCATGAAGGTGTAGTCATAAAAAGAGAGGCCGTTGCCGACCTCGTCGAGCACGGTGAGCTTGGTACGGCGCAGCAGGTTGGTCTTCCACAGCGTCAGCACCTCGCGGCGCAACTGCTCGTCGTCGGCCTCGATTTCCTGCGGCGTGAGCTGGACCCGTTCGCGCCGGTCCAATAACGCCGCGATCTCCATCTCGCGATCGATGGTGCTCTTGCGGCGCACTTCGGTCGGATGCGCGGTCAGGACCGGACTGACCAACGCCTCCGCGAAGAATTTTCTGAGATCGGCGGCCTTGAAGCCGGCGGCCTTCGCATTTGCCAGGGTACCTGCCAGCGTTCCCTGGGGCGGCGCCCCGCCCGCGGTCGAGCGCGCCCGCATCTGCCGGATGTTGTTCTGGTCCTCGGCGATGTTGGCGAGGTGCGAGAAGTAGCTGAAGGCGCGGACGATGCGCAGGGTCTGGCCGATCGACATGCTGTCGAGGATGGCTTCCAGTTCCCGCCGCGCCAGCTTGTCCTCGTCGCGATGGAACCGGATCGAGGTCTGCCGGATGCGCTCGACCAGGTCGAACGCGTCTGCTCCTTCCTGATCGCGCACGGTATCGCCGAGAATGCGCCCCAGCAGCCGAATATCGGTCCGCAGCCGGGCATCCTCCGCGTCTTCGACGCGATTGGACCGGACTTCGGTATCGGAAGGCATGGTCTGGGAAGACATGGTTCGGCTACCTCAGAAATGCCCGGCATCTCCGAGTGTGCAATTTTTTTGCCGCAGCGCAAGATAAAGATGGAGGCGGTGCACCCCGTCATCCCGGCGAAGGCCGGGACCCATAACCACCAACCGTCCGGGTTATGACAAGCTGGAGCTCCAGCTCATTCTTAACCGCTTCGTTTGGTGGTTATGGGTCCCGGGTCAAGCCCGGGACGACAAGCATCTAAATCCTCCGCCCTGCCCGCTCCCAATAGGGATCGCGCAGCCGGCGCTTGAAGATTTTTCCGGAATCTTCCCGCGGCAGGTTGCCCTGGATTTCGACGTGTTTGGGCACCTTATAGTCAGCCAACTGCGTCTTGAGCTGGGCGCGGACCGAAGCGATATCAAGCGTCACGCCCGGCTGCGGCTCGACAACCGCCATCAGCGCCTCGCCAAACTCCTCGTCGGGGATGCCGAACACCGCGCAATCATGCACGCCGGGAACGGCATGCAACGCAGCCTCGATTTCGGCCGGATAGATATTGACGCCGCCCGAAATCACCATGTCGCGCTTGCGGTCGCAGATGAAGACGTAGCCGTCGGCGTCGATATAGCCGACGTCGCCCGAGGTGATGAACCCTTCGCGGTCGATCTCGGAACGCTTTTCCGGCTTGTTGTGATAGGTGAAGTCGGGATTACCAGCGATCCGCGAATAGATTTCGCCGATCTCGCCTTGCGGCAGTTCCCGTCCGTCGTCGCCGATGAAGCGCAACTCCGCGCCGGGCGAGATCTTGCCGACGGTGCCGGGTTTCTTCAGCGCGTCCTCGGAATTGGCAAAGGTGACCGCGCCCGACTCGGTCGAGCCATAGAATTCATAGATCACCGGCCCCCACCACTCGATCATTGCCCGCTTGACGTCCGCTGGACAGGGCGCGGCGGCATGAATGATGTGACGCAGCGACGACATGTCGTATTTCCTGCGCACTTGTTCCGGCAGCTTCATCAGCCGGATGAACATGGTCGGCACCATGAATATGGTGTCGATCTTTTCGCGCTCGACGATCCCAAGGAATTCTTCCGGCTCGAAACGCGGCAGGATCACCAGTGCACCGCCGAGGCGGCCGGCGCGCAGGCCGAACGAGTTCGGCGCGGAATGATACAGCGGCCCCGGCAGCAGCGCGCGAGCACCCGGCTTGAGGCCGTAAATCATTCCGCGCATGGCTTCCGCGTTGGCAATCTGCTCCGGCGTCGGCGCCGACCTTCGCACGCCCTTGGGATGGCCGGTGGTGCCCGAGGTGTAGATCATGTTCTGCGGCTGCGGCACCGCGGGGCCGTCATAGCGCGGGAATTGCTCCAGCCAGGATTCGAAATCGATCGCAAAATCCGGCGTGCCGAGATGATCGGGGTTGATCTTGTAGTTAGCAAGAATTTCCGGCGGCGTCGGCACGCTCAGCGCGGTGACGCCGGGCGGTATCGCATCGCGCAACTGATGCAGCATGTCGGCATGCGCGATCAGCACCGCCGAGCCGGAATCCCTGAGCACATAGTTGATCTCTTCCGGCTTGAAGTGCCAATTGACAGGCACGCCATAGGCGCCGAGCCGCATCGCGGCATAGGCCGCCTCGATGAAGGCGATGTCATTGCGCATCAGCATGCAGACGCTGTCGCCCTGCTTGACACCAAGTTTTTGCAATCCGCTGGCGATGCGCTCGGCTCGGTCGGCGACCTCAGCGTGATCGCGCCGGCGCTTGCCGCTGATGATGCCGTGGAAAGGGGATGAGGTTGGCATTGTCGTTTTCCGATCTGTCGCCGGGCTTCAAGTGGGACCTCATGGTGAGGAGCGCGTCTTCGCGCGTCTCGAACCATAGGCCACCGGCCTCATTCTTCGAGACGCTGCGGAGCCTGTCATCGGGCGCGCATTCGCGCGACCCGTTGGCGCTCCTCAGGATGAGCGGTTAACATTCACCCCGCCTCCGCGAACCGCGGCGCACGCTTTTCCATGTTGGCGCTGACGGCTTCGGTCTGGTTCGGACTACCCAGCAGCTTCTGCTGCTCGACGGACTCCGCAAGCAGCGCCGGACCGGGATCGACTGACAGTCTGTTGAGCATACGCTTGCAGGCGCGGATCGCGTCGGGGCTCTTGCCGGCGATCTCGCGCGCAAGCTCCATCGCAGCGGCGTGCGGATCGTCGCAGATCCGCGTCGCGAGGCCGTAGCTCATCGCCTCCTGCGCCGAGAAGATGCGGCCCGTGTAGGTCAACTCGCGCAAAATATCGTCGCGCACGAGGCTCGCCAGGATCGGCGTGCCGGCCATGTCGGGCACCAGGCCCCACTTGATTTCCATAATCGACATCCGCGCATCCGGCGTGAGGAAGCGCATGTCGGCGCCGAGCGCGAGCTGAAAGCCGCCGCCGAACGCGACGCCCTGGATCGCGGCAATGACCGGCACCGGAAGTTGACGCCAGCCCCACACGGCCTGCTGCGGAAAATTCGCCTGCCCGTGGGTGCGAATCGAGAGGTCGCGCCTCTCACCGCCCGCTACTCCGTTACCGCCGAACTCCTTCATGGCGGCGAAGCGGCCCATGTCGAGGCCGGCGCAGAATGCACGCCCCTCACCGGACAATACTACCGCTCGGACGCCTTTTTCATGAGCCAGCCGTTCGGTGGCGGCCACCAGCGCCTCGAACATCGCGGCATCGAGCGCGTTCATCTTGTCCGCCCGCACCAGCCGGACGTCGGCGACGCCGTCCGCAATCGATATCGAGACGCGTTGCTCCATGAGAAATCTCCTCCACTGCTTTTCTTTGTTACCGCTTTACAGAACGGCGTTGTCCGGATTTAGTCAATCGACCAATTAATAACAATTCCTTCGGGTGGAAACGATGTTCAACGATCAGCTTCTCGCCGGGCGGCGCATTCTTGTGACCGGCGGCGGCACCGGCCTCGGCAAGTCCATGGCCGCGCGCTTTCTTCAACTTGGTGCCGAGGTCCATATCTGCGGTCGTCGCAAGAGCGTGTGCGACGAGACCGCAACCGAATTGATGGATCTGCACGACGGACGTGTGGTCAGCCACGGCGTCGACATCCGCAACGCGATGGCCGTCGACGAGATGGTCGAGCAGATCTGGACCGCTGCCGGTCCCCTCACCGATCTCATCAACAATGCCGCCGGTAATTTCATCTCGCGCTCGGAAGAACTCTCGCCGCGTGGCTTCGATGCGGTCGCCAACATCGTGATGCACGGCACCTTCTACGTGACGCACGCGGTGGGCCGGCGCTGGATCGCCTCCAAGCAGCGCGGCAACGTGGTCTCGATCACGGTGACCTGGGTGCGCAACGGCTCGCCCTACGTCGTGCCGTCGGCGATGAGCAAGTCGGCGATCCACGCCATGACGATGTCGCTCGCGGTCGAATGGGGCAAATACGGCATCCGCCTCAACACCATCGCGCCCGGCGAAATCCCGACCGAGGGCATGAGCAAGCGCATCAAGCCCGGCGACGAGGCTGGCGCGCGCACCAAGGCGCAGAACCCGATGGGCCGGGTCGGCACCATGGAGGAATTGCAGAACCTTGCGGTGTTCCTGATCTCCGGTGGCTGCGACTGGATCAACGGCGAGACCATCGCCATGGACGGCGCACAGGCGCTCGCGATGGGCGGCAACTTCTATCAGCTGCGCGACTGGAGCGACGGCGACTGGAACGCGGCGCGCAATTCGATCAAGGCGCAGAACGAAAAGGATCGCGCGCGCGGGGGTGAGATTCGATCCCGTATTGTTTTTGTTGGCGGATGACGCCACACTCCGCGCAACGAAAACAAGACGTTACGGGAGCGACATGTCCACACAGCAACCGGCCAACCTGGCCGAGATGGTGCGCGAACGCGCCAACAGCCGCGGCAACGCGCTGGTCTATGAATTCGAGGGACGCCAGACCACCTTCGCCGAATTCGACATCAAGACCAACCGGGTCGCCAATGCGCTGATCGCGCTCGGCGTCAAGCCGCGCGAGCGCATCGCCTATCTCGGCAAGAACAGCGACATCTATTTCGAGCTCTTGATGGGCGCCATGAAGGCCAATGTGGTGATGGCGCCGGTGAACTGGCGGCTCGCCGGCCCCGAAGTCGTCTTCATCGTCGGGGACTGCAAGGCGCCGGTGCTGTTCGTAGGTCCCGAATTCATCGCGCAGGCCCGCAACATCAAGCCGCAATTGCCTGATGTGCGGCACATCATCACCACCGAAGGCGGCGCGCCGGAGTGGCAGGATTTTACGGCATGGCGCGATGCGGCGAGCCCCGACGATCCAAAGGTGCGATCAGCTCGAAGGACATCGCGATCCAGCTCTACACCTCCGGCACGACAGGCAAGCCGAAGGGCGCGATGCTGTCGCACGCCAACTTCCTCAACCTGGTACAGACCGGCAACGAGGCCGAGAAGCCCGAGTGGAATCGCTGGACGACCGACGACGTCTCGCTGGTGGCGATGCCGATCTTCCACATCGGCGGCTCCGGCTGGGGCGTGATGGGGCTCTATCACGGCGCCCGCGGCGTGATCGCGCGCGAGTTCGATCCGACCAAGGTTCTGGATTTCTTCGAACAGTCCGGAATTACAAAACTGTTCATGGTGCCGGCCGCGATGCAGTTCGTGGTGCGGCAGCCCCGCGCACGGCAGGTGGACTTTTCGCGGCTGAAATACATGCTCTACGGTGCCTCGCCTATCCCGGCGGCGCTGTTGAAGGAATGCATCGAGGTCTTCAAGTGCGGCTTCGTGCAGATGTACGGCATGACCGAAACCACAGGCACCATCGTGGCGCTGCCGCCCGAGGACCATGTCGAGGGACTGGAGCGCATGCGCTCGGCCGGCAAGGCCCTGCCCGGCATTGAGCTTGCGATCATCGACGCCGACGGCAAGCCGCTGCCGCCGCGCGAGGTCGGCGAGATCGCAACGCGTTCGGGCTCCAACATGGCCGGCTACTGGAACCTGCCGGAAGCCACCGCCAGGACGCTCGGCAGCGACGGCTGGCTGCGCACCGGCGACGCCGGCTACATGGACGAGGACGGCTACCTCTATATCCACGACCGCATCAAGGACATGATCATCTCCGGCGGCGAGAACATCTATCCCGCGGAAGTCGAGAGCGCGATCTGCGACCATCCTGATGTCGCCGAAGCCGCCGTGATCGGCATCCCCGACGACAAATGGGGCGAAGCGGTCAAGGCGGTGGTGGTGATGAAACCGGGCAAGGCGGCAACCTCGACCGACATCATCAACTTCACCCGCGAGCGCATCGCCGGCTTCAAGACGCCGAAGTCGGTCGACTTCCTCGAAGCGCTGCCGCGCAATCCGTCAGGGAAGATCTTGCGGCGGAACTTGCGCGACCCGTATTGGGCGGGGAAGGATCGTCAGGTGAATTGAGGGCGCCCTTTATTCGTCGCCGTCAGGCGGGAGCAATACGAACGTCTTCTTTGATTTGCTCCACTTGAACTTGCTGACGTGGTCGCACTCCATGCAATGAAACATGGCGATCGTGGAGCTATCCACGGTCGTAACCATTGCGAATTCGCGCTCGCCCGGCACTTCGCGAATGAATCGTATCGCAGGTGGCTTGCCCTCCGGCATTGCCAGGACAAGAAGGAACGTGCCGCGCTCGCCCTTGCAGGTTTCGTAAACGCCGACCAACGCGGTTTGTCTGGTCTTCGAACCGTCGAAAAAACCGTCGACGGCAAACGAGAGGTCACTGCCCTCGAAAGACTTCGCCTCATCCGCGGGAAACAGGTCCTTGCGAAACTCGTTCGCCTTGCACCAGCCGGGACGAATCCTGGCGACCGGAATACCCCGCACGTCGGTACCGAACGGGTGATACTCCGTTCGCAACCACCACGCCCAGTAATCCGGCGTCGGCACCGTCTCGACAAAGGACTTCTCCTGAGCGTTACCGACCGCCGGAACGACGGCGAACAATATCGCCAGAAGAATCCCTCGCCATGTCTTTCCCATCAATGCTTCCCCGCCCCCATATAGCCGAACAGGAATCCGGCCACCTTGCGCTTCTGGATCTCCTCGCTGCCTTCGGTGATGCGATAGCGGCGGTGGTGACGGTAGATGTGTTCGAACGGCTTGTGGCGCGAATAGCCCATGCCGCCATGCACCTGCATGGCGCGGTCGGCGGCTTCGCAGCAAAGACGGTTGGCCCAGAAGTTGCACATCGAGACCTTGTCGGACAGCGTGTGCTCGACCTGCGCCTGGGTGAGCTGGTCCATTTCCCATGCGGTCTTGCGGATCAGCAACCGCAGCATCTCGGCTTGGGTAGCCAGTTCCACCAGCGGCCACTGGATCGCCTGGTTCTCGGCCAGCGCCTTGCCGAACGGTTTTCGCTCGCGCGCGTATTTCACGCTCTCGTTGATGCAGTAGACAGCAGCGCCCAGCGAACTCGCCGCCTGCCGAATCCGGTTTTCGTGCACGAAGCATTGCGCCAGCGACAGGCCACGGCTGACCTCGCCGAACAGCGCATCGTCGGGAACGAAGACATCCGTGAAGCTGACGCGCGGATGATCGGTCGGCATATTAAACGTCCACATGTATTCTTCGACTTTTACGCCCTCGCTCTTGGCCGGCACGAGAAGACAGGTGATGCCGCGCGCATCGCCATCCTCGCCGGAGGTGCGGGCGAACAGCGCGCAATGCGTCGCGACATGCATGCCCGTGGTCCACATCTTCTGGCCATTGACGAGCCAGCCCTTGACGTTGTCGCGCGTCGCCGGCACGGCGCGCGTCTCCATATGCGTCGCATCTGAGCCATGCTCCGGTTCCGTCAATCCAAAGGTGATGCGGTATTTTCCGGTGATCGAGCCGTCGATCATCTTCTTCTGTTCTTCGGTGCCGTAGCGATCCAGCATGGTCACGATCGGCAGGTTGCCGACGACCGAGTGCTCGTTCTGGAGGTCGTTGTGCAGGCCGAGACCTTGCGACGCAAAATGCTCGCGGATCACGGCCATCCAGAGGTTGGAACCGTCCTTGCCGCCATAGCGCTTCGGAATCGCAAAGCGCAGATGGCCGGCGGCATCGGCGAGGTTCTTGGCCTTGCGCAGCAGCGCTTCCCACTCATGGCGCGGCAGGCCACCGTTGTCGAAATCGGTGCGCGCCCATTCGCGGCGGTGATCGAAGAAGCGGACGTTGTCATCGGCCTGTTCCAGCGGCTTGATCTCTTTGGCGATGAAGCGGTCGAGTTCACCGAGATAGGCGACGAGGTCGGTGGGTAAGGCGAAATCCAAGGCGTCTCTCCCGGAAATATTGATTTTTATGGTTTGCGTTTAGGCGCTGTGAGGCGCTCCTGCTCGCCTCGATTAAGGTTGGAAGTCCTCGCCCAAGTCAAGAACAAGTCAAGCAAGGGAATAGCGCTTGGCACGCGCAGGGCCTTTGCGTAATTGGATGGTACCGGCAGCCGCGCAGGCGCTAGTATCCTTGCGAATATTCTTCGCCACAGAAAATCAGATCGGGAGCAAACATGGATCTCAAGTTTTCCAAGGTCACGCGCAAGGGGCCTGTCACAACCATCACGCTGTCGCGCCCGGAAGTGTACAACGCGCTGCATATCGACGCGCATTTCGAGCTCAACAAGGTGTTCGACGATTTCTCCGCCGATCCCGACCAGTGGGTCGCGATCGTCACCGGCGCCGGCGACAAGGCGTTCTGCGCCGGCAACGACCTGAAATGGCAGGCGGCGGGCGGCAAGCGCGGCTGGGACAAGGGCGGCTTTGCCGGGCTGACCACGCGCTTCGACTGCGACAAGCCGATCATCGCCGCCGTCAACGGCGTGGCAATGGGGGGCGGCTTCGAGGTGGCGCTGGCCTGCGATCTCATCATCGCTTCCGACAATGCGACGTTTGCCCTGCCCGAACCACGCGTCGGCCTCGCCGCGCTGGCCGGCGGATTGCAGCGGCTGCCGCGCCAGATCGGACTGAAACGTGCGATGGGCATGATCCTGACCGCGCGGCACGTCTCGGCCAAGGAAGGCCTCGAACTCGGATTCGTCAACGAAGTGGTGCCGCAGAACGAACTGATGGCGACCGCCGAGCGCTGGGCCGAGAGCATCTGCAAGAACTCGCCGATGTCGATCCGCGCCTCCAAGCAGGCGATCCAGAAGGGCCTCGAACTCTCGCTGGAACAGGCGATGACCGAACAGCGCGAATTCCCCGCGGTGAAGGCGATGGTGGCCTCGCAGGATTATATCGAGGGGCCGAAAGCGTTTTCGGAGAAGCGTCCGCCGAAGTGGCTGGGAAAGTGACGACGTAGTCGACGCTTTATCCGCCGTCATTGCGAGGAGCGAAGCGACGAAGCAATCCAGCTTCCTTTGCGAAGAGCTGGATTGCTTCGCTTCGCTCGCAATGACGGCGGAGGGTTAGTCGCGACCCTACTTATTCGCCAACTCCCGCTTGTACGACGCGTAATTCGGCTGATCGACCGCGAGCTTGTCCATCGTGGTCTGCCAGAGATGCTCTGATAGCCCCGGCGTCTGCAGATCGACCTCGCCGTTCGCAATTTTATCCGAAAGTGCACCGTTGAGTTCGAACAGCGATCCATCGGCGCCGAGCAACTGTTTCAGCCGCGCGTGTTCCGCGGCATCGCCACCACTGGCAAGCGCCAGTTGCCGCGTCACCAGGTCGAGCGCGTTGATGCCGACGCGGAGCTTGAACGCGTTGTGACCCTTGATCGCGGGCGTGATTTCGTTGCGCAGGAAATCCGCGACCGCCTTGATCAGTTCGGTAGGTGTCGGTTCGTCCTGCATCTCACTTCCCCCGTGGGGCTAACAGCCGTAATAGATCGATTTCGGTTTCCGATGAACGCCGGCCGATCATCGCGCGCTCCATGGAATGATCCGGACCGCATCGAAAGCGCTGCATCATGCCGCAGCACATGATGCCCCAGCGCAGCGTGCCCATCACTTCCCAGAACATCACGCGATCGGGTCCGCCTTGCGCCCGGTCTCCTCGTAGCCCGCGAACAGGTCTTCGCGCGAACCGAAACCGCCGACCGGCTTGTCGATCTCGCCGAAGCGCCAGGAATTGACGCAGATCCAGCCGAGGTCTTCCATCGGATCGCCGAAATGCGCGAGCTCCCAGTCCAGCACGGCACGGACGCCGTCGGCGCCGACGATGAGGTTGCCGTGGCGAAAGTCGCCATGCACCAAGGTGACCTCTTTCGACGGTCCGGGGTCGCGCTCGCGCAGCCAGCGCAGCGCCAGTTCGAACACCGGGCGCGGCCAACCAAAGCTGCGGTATTCGCGTTCGAGGTCGGCGATCTCTTTGGTCGCTGTCATCTCGCGCAACTTTGGCAATTTCTCCAACGGCAAGCCATGAATGCCGGCAACGACTTTTCCCAGTTGCCGCGCCAGCAGCGGACGCGCCTTCGCATATTCCTCATCGCGCAGAATCTTGCGCGCAATGGTTTCACCCTCGATCCGCTGCATGATGAAGCCGGTGCCGAGTTCATCCTCCGGCTTCAGCACGTGCATGACGCGCGGCGACGGCAACCCCGCTTCGTGCGCGAGCTGCATCAACGTCGCCTCGGCATCGAGCCCGGCCGCGCGCCCCGGCGAGGCGCCATAGCCCGGCGGGGCACGACGCAGGATCGCGCCGGTCACACCACCGGCGTGCACGATGTCAAACGTCCAGGTCTCCTGGCTGGCGCCGCCGGAAAGCTTCGCGGCGCCAGTGACGCCGGTCGCCCCGGGATACCAGGAGGCGACGCAGCGTCCGAGTTGCTGTTCGGTCATTTGCGCCAGATCATTTTCCCTTGAATTTGGCGGGACGCTTTTCGAGGAACGCGGTGACGCCTTCCTTGAAATCTTCCGCGGAGCCCGCGATGCGCTGCGATTCGAATTCGAGGTTGAGCTGTTCCTCGTAGGAATTTTCCGGACTGTCCCAATAGAGCTTTCGGATCAGCGACAGCGCGATCGTCGGCCCGTTGGCGAGATCCTGCGCGAGCTTCATCGTCTCTTCCATCAACACCGCATCGTCGTGGACGCGGTTGACCAGGCCCCACTCCAGTGCTTTTTCCGCCGGCAGCCGTTCGCCCATCAAGGACAGTTCGACCGAACGCGCCTTGCCGATCATGCGCGGCAGCAGCCATGTCGAGCCGCAATCCGGCACCAGGCCGATGCGGCGAAACGCCTGCAGGAAATAGGACGAGCGCGCGCACAGGATCATATCGCCCATCAGCGCAAAGCTCATTCCGGCGCCGGCGGCGGGCCCATTGACGGCGGTCACGATTGGACAATGCAGGTTGCGCAAACGTCTCAGGAACGGATGGAATGCGGTTTCCAGCGCCGCACCCGCATTGACCTTGCCGGGCTTGGCGTTATTGCGGCCCTGAAGGTTGGCCCCGGTGCAGAACGCGCGGCCGGCGCCGGTGATGACCAGGCAGCGCACCTCGGCGCGCTTTTCCTCGATCGCATCCAGCGCCTCGCCAAGGCCACCCAGCATGTCGATCGAGACCGCGTTCATGACCTCCTGATGGTCGAGTTTTAGGATGGCCACCGAACCGTCGAAATCGAGCGTCACGTGCTTGAACTGCATTTGTTTCCTCGCAAGTTGTGTTTACGCGCTATTTTGCTGCGCGATGGGTCAGTCCTGATGTCTCGACCCATATTTGATTTTCCAGACGGCCTTGTCCATGGTTGCCCCTGAACACCTGCCCGCCACTGAACGCAGTGACTAACGTGCGGCAGGCAAAATGGAAACACCCAAAGGATACCGATATGAGCATCTTCGACCTCACCGGCCGCACGGCCGTCATCACCGGCGGCAATGGCGGCATCGGCCTTGGCATCGCGCAGGCGCTGCACGCCGAAGGCTGCAACGTCTCGATCTGGGGCCGCAACGCGGAGAAGAACAAGAGCGCCGCAGCCACGATGGCTTCCGGCGCGAAGGTCGACACGCAAATTTGCGACGTCTCCGATCCCGCTTCGGTGAAGGCGGCGATGAAGGCGACGCTCGACAAATTCGGCCGAGTCGACGGCTGCTTTGCCAACGCGGGCATCGGCGGCGGCGGACGGCGCGCTTTCATCGACCGCACCGAAGAAGAATGGCGAAAAATGTTCGCGACCAATCTCGACGGCGTGTTCCATGTGTTCCAGACCGCCGCCCGACACATGACCGAGCGCGCCGAAGCCGGCGACAAGTTCGGCCGGCTGGTGGCGACCTCGAGCCTGGCGTCGCTGTTCGGCACCGCGCGCAACGAGCATTATGCTGGAACGAAAGCGGCACTGAACGCGCTGTGCCGCGCGCTCGCAGTCGAACTGGCGCGCTACGGCGTCACTGCGAACGCGATCCTGCCCGGCTGGATCAAGAGCGACATGACCGCCAACATCATGGCCAACGACAAGTTCGTCGCCAACGTGATGCCACGCATCCCGGTCCGCCGGTTCGGCGAGCCCAGCGGACTTCGGCGGCATCGCTGTGTACATCATGAGCAAGGCGTCGTCGTATCATACGGCGGATTACTTTGTGATCGACGGCGGCTACACGGCGTTTTGAGGTTGCCTTTGCAGGGTGGGTTAGCGAAGCTTAACCCACCAACTTTCTTTTGCGAGCATCGGTGGGTTACGCCTTCGGCTAACCCACCCTACAAACTGAACAACACCCGGGAGGTCTCGATGTTGCGCCTCGTCGTGCGAGTGATTGCCTGGACCGGCGCTGCCTGCATTTCTGCCGTCCTGCTGTTTGTCGCCTTGATCGTATGGCCGGATCCGCTGTTTGCGTATTCAGTCAGCGACGGCAAGATCACCATCAAGTCGGATCGGCCGATCGCGTCAGCAGGCGCAGATCAACTGCTCCACGATTGCGAGGCGCTGCTGGCCCGATCGCCCCTGAATGCTGAAGGGCGGCGCCATCGCATCTACGTCACCAATGAAGCATGGCGACAGCGTCTGTTCTTCCTGATCAACAGTAACGCCCACGGCCTCGCCTACCCCGGCGGCAGCGCGTTCCTGAGCGGCGCCGACTTCGAAAACGGACGCCTGATTCACAACGGCTATATTCCGCCGCGGCCCCGCACGCTGGCCTATTATTGCGCCCACGAGATCACCCATGAAATCAGCGCCGAGCACGGTTTCAGCTGGCTTCGCGTACCGACCTGGGTGTTCGAAGGTTTTGCCGACTATGTCGGCATCGAGAACCGGCAGTCATACGAGGAACTCCGTCGCGTCCTCGGCGACAGGCCAGCCGACATTCCGATGATGGTGAGGTATGGCGGTTATCCGCGATACCGCCTGCTCGTTACCTACTTCATCGAGAAAAAGGGCTGGTCGGTGGAACAGCTATTCGAGTCGAGACTTCACCGAAGATGAAGCGAACACCCTCATGCGCGCGGATGACGCGGGCTGAGGGCAGCCGCCGGTTCGCTACTTGATGACGAACTGGTGCGGCCGAAACAGCCGGCCCTTTTCCACCACCAGCACGACGCCGAGTGCGGCCAGCGTGCAGAGGAAGAAGCCGGTCGTGAACGGCACCAGCGTGCCGTCGTAGTTCTGGCCGATGGTGGCGCCGATGGCGATGCCGAGCAGCGTCGTGATCGATCCGTACAGCGAAGACGCGGTGCCGGCGATGTGGCCCTGTGGCTCCATCGCGAGCGCGGTGAAGTTCGCCATCATCAGGCCGAAGGCGAACATCATCAGCGCCGCCAGCGGCATGAACAGCGCCAGTGGCAGCATCTGCAGCCGCGTCGCGGCGAACATGGCGCCGGCGACGGCGACGAAAATCACCAGCGCGGTATGCGACATCACGCGCATGCCGACCTTGCCGACGATCTTGGCATTGAGGAAACCGGCGATCGCGACGCCGACCGCGATGGCCGCGAACGCAAGCGGGAAATAATGCCCGAGATGATAGACCTCGGTAAAAATCTGCTGCGACGAGAACACGAAGGCAAACAGCGAGCCCATCACGCCACCGGCAGCGAGCGCATAACCAAAAGTCTGGCGGTTGGTTACGGTCTGGCGAAACGCGCCCAGCACGTCGCGAATGGCGATCGATTTGCGTTCGGAAACCGGCAGTGTCTCCGGCATCCGCAGCGCGCTCCAGATCAGGGCCGCGATTCCATACAGCATCAGCACGATGAAGATGCCGCGCCATTGCGCCAGTAACATCACCGCCTGGCCGAACGACGGCGCGATCACGGGCACGGCGATGAAGACCATCATCGTCAGCGACATCACGCTCGCCATCTTGCGGCCGACGTAGCAGTCGCGAACGATCGAGACGGCGATGACACGGGTTGCCGATGTACCGAGGCCCTGCAGCGCGCGCGCCAGCAGCAAGGTCTCGAGCGAGGGCGCAGCGATCGCGAGCAGGCTGGCGATGCAGTACACCGCCATGCCGCCGAGCAGCACCGGACGGCGGCCGAAGCGGTCGGACAACGGCCCCATCACGAACTGGCCGACGCCGAAACCGAGCAAGAAGGTCGACAGCACCATTTGCGGGCGGTTGGCGACGGTGATGTTAAACGCCGAGCCGATGTTCGGCAGCGCCGGCAACATCATGTCCATCGCCAGCGGATTGAGCGCCATGATCGAGGCGATGACGATGACGAATTCGGGAAAGCCCATCGGGCGGTGGCCTGAGGATACCCAGGCGTCGGCATTGATATCGGACACTTAAATTCCTTTGCGGGTCAGTGTCCTTTGTATGGCTTTTGCTGCGCTGCACAAGCGCCGTTCGGGAATGGCAGCTCGACGAAAAGCGCTTGGTCGACAGGGAGTTATGGCCGAAACCTGCCGCTGCCGGAGGCAATCTGCCTCGATTTGCCCATCCGCGGGTCAATTTGGGGCTACGTCACGCTTCCGTGTCTCCGGCAGCGCTGCTAGCGTCGGTTTCAGACGGCGCTGAGGGCCGTTGCCCGGCCAACATCAGACATCCGGGATTTACTGGGGAGGAAAAACAAGAATGTTTTCGCACATCATGATCGGGACCAACGACCTCGAAAAGGCCAAGACGTTTTATGACGCGCTGCTCGGCACGCTCGACGTCCGCCCGGCCAAGGTCGACCGCCACCGTATTTTCTACTTCACCAAGACAGGCACGTTTTCGGTCTCGAAGCCGATCAACGGCCAGGCGGCGACCTTCGCCAACGGCGGCACCATCGGCTTTACCGCCGCTTCGCCGGAGCAGGCCGATGCCTGGCACGCCGCGGGCGTCGCCCACGGCGCGACCCCTTGCGAGGATCCGCCGGGCATTCGCGAAGGCGCCGGCAACAAACTCTATATCGCCTATCTGCGCGACCCCGACGGCAACAAGATCTGCGCCGTGCACCGGATGACGGCCTGACGAGATTGTAGGGTGGGTTGGGCTTTCCGCTTTCGCTCTTCGAGCTACGGCGCGCCTAACCCACCCTGCGGATACGAACCGGTTCCTTGAAACCCGCAAAGCTTTCACAAATTTAATGCGCGTCTAGACACGTCCGGAACTGCTGCCCGCGCGTTAAACACCATATCTTGAAATCAATTGATTGGGACGGAGACGATGAAGCGCGGGATCACAGTTCTGGCGTGCCTGTGCGCCGTGGTCGGCGCAACCTATTTTGCCATCAGCAAGTGGGGCATTCGGCACGAGTCCCTTGATCTGTTCGACGCCGCGCGGCAGCGGACGGTATCGGTCGATGTCGCCGTGCGCCGCGATTACGAGTGGAAGGCCGAGGCCGGCTACTGGAAGCTGCCGGTCGCGATCGTCAGCAACGGCAACACTGTCAAGAACACCGAGTATTCGTTCCTGGCCAACGTGTTCGCGGCGCGCGGCTACATGGTAGTCTGCATCCAGCAGGATAACCCGGACGACCCGCCGCTGGTGACCAAGGAAGGCATGCCCTATGTCGGCCGGCTCGACGTCTACAAGAAGGGCGAGGCCAACATCCTGTTTGCGATCGACCAGTTGAAGCAGCGCGATCCGAACGCGGATTACGATCATTTGACGCTGGTCGGCCATTCCAACGGCGGCGACACAGCGATGTATTTCGCCAAGCAGCATCCGGACCTGACGACCAAGGTCGTCACGCTGGATAATCTGCGCGTGCCCTTCGTGATCTCTGACAAGATGAAGATCCTGTCGTTCCGTTCGGAAGATCCGCACTTCCACGCAGATCCCGGCGTGCTGCCGACGCCTGCGCAAGCCAAGGCCGAGGGCATCGACATCGTGCAGACCAAATATCAGCACACCTGGATGAGCGATCGCGGTCCGGAAAAGGCAAAGGAAGCGATCCAGGCCGCGCTCGACGCGTTCCTCGGCGATCGCAGCGTCAGCGATCTCAAGCCGGTCGATACAGGTAGCCTGATCATAACCAACGCCGGAGCGCCGCTGCCGTAAGGCGCGGGCCTGGATGGCCCTGCTGAAGAATGTCGCAGCTTTATTGCGGCTGGCCCCCTGTGATGATACGAGCGAATTCGCCTGCAAGTCGCAGGCGCTCATGGGGGCTAGAATGAGAATTGCTTTTAGTGCTGCGCTGCTGTCGATCGCCGTGTCCGCCATTCCTGCAAAGGCCGAACCTGCGAACAATACGCCTCATGCGCTGGCTTGCATGAAGAAATACGGGTTCACCCATGCGGAGTGGAGAGCTTACACCGTGCCCGCCGCAAAGGCGGAGCCGTATCGCAAATGCCGCGATGCCGGCGCGAAGGGATAGCGCGATCACTTCGTAGGGTGGGTTAGGCGCCTCGTCCCGCGGTCGCTCAAAGCGAGCGGAGCCGGAAGGCCGTAACCCACCCTTCGTTCCGAACTCGCAATGACGGCGTTGATGTCAGGCGACTTTGCGCTTCGTATCGTCGTCGAGAAAACCGGTCAGCCGGCCACGGATCAACTGCTCCGCTTCCGCCATGATACGATCGATCAGTTCCTTGCAGGTCGGAATGTCGTGGATCAATCCCACCACCATGCCGCAGCTCCAGGCGCCGGCGTCCATCTGGCCGTCGATCATCACCTTCGGATAAACGCCCGCAACTTCGTCGTGGATGTCTTCGATCTTCAGCTTGGCGCCCTTCTCGCGCTCGATCTCGATCAGGCGGTCGACGGCGGCATTCTTCAGCACGCGCTCGGTATTGCGGATCGCGCGCATGATGAGCCTGGTGTCGAGTTCGGTTGCCGCGACCAGCGCCTTCTTGACGTTGTCGTGGACCGGCGCCTCCTTGGTCGCGATGAAACGCGTTCCCATGTTCATGCCCTGCGCGCCCATCGCCAACGCCGCAACCAGGCTGCGCGCATCCGCCATGCCGCCCGACGCGACGAACGGGATTTTTAGCTCCTCCGCCGCGCGCGGCAGCAGGATCATGTTCGGCATGTCGTCTTCGCCGGGATGGCCGCCGCATTCAAAGCCGTCGACGCTGACGGCGTCACAGCCGATCTGCTCAGCCTTCAGCGAGTGCCGCACGGAAGTGCATTTGTGAATCACCTTGATGCCGGCGGCCTTCAGCGCCGGCATGTACTGCTCGGGGCTGCGGCCGGCGGTTTCGACGATCTTGATGCCGCCCTCCCTGATCGCAGCGATATATTCCGGATAAGGCGGCGCGGTGAACGCGGGCAGGAAAGTCAGGTTCACGCCGAACGGCTTGTCCGTCATGTCATGACACTTGGCAATTTCCTTGGCGAGCAATTCGGGGGTGCGCTGCGTCAATCCGGTGATGATACCGAGGCCGCCCGCGTTGGAAACTGCGGCGGCGAGTTCGGCGAAGCCGACATAATGCATTCCACCCTGAATGATCGGATGCTTGATGTTGAACAGTTCGGTAATGGCCGTCTTCATCAGAAATCTCTCCCGTTGCCGTATCGCATTTTCGTACCGCCGCGCAGCCGACCATTCATGCGCCAGCAAGCCCGCGAGGGCTAGGTCCGGCCTGCGATCTTTTTTGGATCGTTCCCGATGCGTTCAGCACATGCCGCGGCCTCCGTTACCGCTGACCGCGCCCGCCGGGCATATTCCTTGAGGAGAAAAATGCAGCGCGGCGGCCGCTTGTACAAGCCCCTCCCCGGCGTCTACATTGCCGGCCAACGAGCCAAGCGCGCGCCCGCAGACAAACGATCTGCGCAAATGGGAGGAATAATCCATGAAACACGCCTATATCCCGCGTACAACGACCTACAACCTCAATCCGGAAGAGGAACTGAACGACTTGCGGATGTCGGAGCAGGTCCGTCCGCTGTATGAGCACGTCAAAAAGTTCATCCGCGAAACCGTCGACCCGATGTCGGTCGAGTTCGCCAAGCTCGGCGAAAACAAGAAGGACCGCTGGAGTTTTACGCCGGAGCAGCTTGCGTGCCTGCAGAAGGCCAAGGACAAGGCCAAGGAAGTCGGCCTCTGGAACTTCTTCCTGCCCGACGACGAGACCGGCCAGGGCCTCAAGAACCTCGACTACGCCTATATAGCGGTCGAGCTGGCGAAGAACCCGATGGCCTCCGAGACCATGAACTGCTCGGCGCCCGACACCGGCAACATGGAAGTGCTGGAGCGCGTCGGCACGAAAGCACAGAAGGACAAGTGGCTGAAGCCGTTGCTGGCCGGCGAGATCCGCTCCGCCTACGCCATGACCGAACCCAACGTCGCCTCGTCCGACGCCAAGAACATCTCGACCACCGCGAAACTCGTCGGCGACGAATGGGTGATCAACGGCGAGAAGTACTACATCTCCGGCGCCGGGGATCCGCGCTGCAAGATCATGATCGTGATGGTGAAGACCAATCCGGACGCCGCCCCGAGCAAGCAGCAGTCGCAGATCCTGGTGCCGATCGACACCCCTGGCGTCGAGATCCTCGGCCCGATGCACGTGTTCGGCCACGACCACGCGCCGCGCGGCCATATGCATCTACGCTTCAACAATTGCCGGGTGCCGAAGGAAAACATCCTGCTCGGCGAAGGCCGCGGCTTTGAAATCTCGCAGGTCCGGCTCGGACCGGGCCGCATCCATCACTGCATGCGCACGATCGGCAAGGCGGAGAAGGCGCTCGACCTGATGGTGTCGCGCGGCCTCACCCGCGAAGCCTTTGGCAAGAAGATCGCCCATCTCGGCGGCAACATGCAGATCATTGCGCAAGCGCGTTGCGAGATCGAGGCTATGCGGCTGATGGTGCTGAAGGCGGCCAAGGCGATGGACGTGCTCGGCAACAAGGAAGCGCGGATCTGGGTCAGCATGGTCAAGGCCATGGTGCCGGAGCGTACCTGCAAGATCATCGACCAGGCGATCCAGATGCACGGCGCCACAGGCATCTCGCATTGGAGCCCGCTCGGCGAGATGTACCAGGACGTCCGTCACCTCCGCTTCGCCGACGGTCCGGATGAAGTGCACTGGATGGTAGTCGGCCGTCACGAACTGAGCATGCCGTAGGGTTTTGTTGGGGCGCATCATCGAGAGTCCCGATGCTGCGCCCCCACCCCGGCCCTCCCCCGCAAGCGGGAGAGGGAGAAGACCGCGCCGTGCTGCGAGCGTGATCTTCCAAAGTTTCATTGCTATTTGCGAATTCGATGGCACCGCGAACGCAGGTGCGCCCCCTCTCCCGCTTGCGGGGGTCCGAGGCGAGCGAAGGTCGCTCTCGAAGTTGAGGTGGGGGTGCCTCCGCAAACTCGATCCCCAAAGAGTCCCTCACCGCAATCAGCGAGCCCTCCATGCAATACGTCCCCTCCGACCTAAAGCCCCGCGAGCGCTACAAGGTGCTGGCGTCGTTCGTGTTGCCGCGGCCGATTGCGTGGGTGACGACAGTGGGTCCGTCAGGCGTGGTCAACGCGGCGCCGTACAGCTTCTTCAACGTGTTCTGCGAGGACCCGCCGCTCTGCATGTTCGCTTCCAACCGGCGTCCCGACGGCCGCGTCAAGGACACGCAGCTCAACATCGAACGCACGGGCGAATTCGTCGTCAACTTGACCGACGAACCACTGGCGGAGGCGATGCATGAATCCAGCGGCGACTTTCCGCCCGATATCGGCGAGCCGGATTATCTCAACCTGAAGCTTGCGCCTTCGACGAAAATCGCGGTGCCGCGCCTTGCGGACGCGCCGTTCGCGATGGAGTGCAAGACCTGGAAGACCATCGACGTCAACGGCGACCGCATGCTGATCATGGGCGAAGGCATCAACTTCCACATCCGCGACGACCTGTGGGACCACGACGCCATGCGCATACACATGGAGCGCTACCACCCGATCGGCCGCATGTTCGCCGATCGCTATTGCCGGACGGATGATCGGGTGGTGTTCCCGGCAGCGGAAGGTGTGAAGAAGTAAGTCTTTTCCGTTCGATAAAATCCCCGTGCCGCGCCCCCACCCCAACCCTCCCCCGCAAGCGGGAGAGGGAGACGAGCGCGCCGTGTAGCGAGCAGTAACTCATACATTTACTCTATTGGGATCGCCTCTTGCGGCTAACGCAAGTCCGCCCCCTCTCCCGCTTGCGGGGGAGGGTTGGGGTGGGGTGTCTCCGCGAATGAGGTCGAAGAAGTAGCTTACGACGCCGGCCGGTGCGCCCTTAGAAACGAGCGAATCTGGCGCACCGCGAGCGGCACCCGCTCTTTCGGCTCCTTCCACGGAAACAGGCTGACTTCGGCGTTCGGCGCCAGCATCGCGGTCTCCATCGCGACATCGTAGGGATGCGCAGGCACGTCGTCGGGCAGCACCAGCACCGGCGTCTTGCAGTTGCGGACGAAATCGCGATTCACGGTGAAGACGAAATCGGGATCGTCGCGGTACATCTTGGTCAGGAATTTTTCGCACGTCTCCATGGTGAGATCCGGCCGCTGCGCCAGCAGTTGCGGCGCCCAGCCCTTGATGTTGTTCTGGTAAAAGAGATCGCGCATCTCCGGGCGCGAGCCCGAGGGCTGCACCAGCACGCCGGCGACGACGCGGTCCGGCGCGCGCTTCAAGAGATTCCAGATCAGCGGGCCGCCGATGCAAAAGCCCAGCACCATGAACTTGTTGATGCCGAGGTGATCCATCAACGCGAGTTGGTCATCGGTATGCGCATCCCAGGGCCGCTCGATCTCGAGCGGGCCGGAGGATTTGCCGGGAGGCGCATTGCGCAGGTCGAAGGCGACGCAGCGATATTCGTTCTGGAATTCCTTCATCGCATTAAACGGCGGATAGGCGCCGATGATGCCTTCAATCGTCGAGTTCAATCCGCCGCCGGCGATCAGCAGCAGCGGGAAGCCGGAGCCGCCTTCGAGATAATGGATGCGGATAGCGCCCTTTTCGAAAAATGCCATGGTGGTTTCTTCCCTTTGTTTTTTTATTGATTTGAGTAGCGCTCTGTCGTCTCCTTCTCCCCGCTTGCGGGGAGAAGGTCGGGATGAGGGGGGCTCTCCGCGAGTTCGAATATGTGGAGGAGTTCCCCCTCACCCGGATTGCTTCGCGAACTCCGACCTCTCCCCGCAAGCGGGTCGAGGTTAAGAACTACACCTTAGCGGCAGCAGCCGCGGCCGCCTCGATCTTGTCCTGCGTGTTCGTCTCGAAATCGCTCGCATCATGCCGCTCGTGCAACTGGCTGGCGGGATCGCCGAATGGGCGGTTGACCATGCGGCCGCGCTGCACCGCCGGACGTTTGGCTATGGCGTCGGTCCAGCGCTGCACGTTCTTGTAGTCGTCGACCGAAAGAAATTCGCCGGCGCCATACAAGAGCCCCTTGGCGAGGCTGCCGTACCATGGCCAGGTCGCCATGTCGGCGATGGTATATTCATTTCCCGCCAGATATTCGTGATCCGCAAAATGGCGGTCGAGCACGTCGAGTTGGCGCTTCACTTCCATGGTGTAACGATCGATGGCGTATTCGATCTTGGTCGGTGCGTAGGCATAGAAATGACCAAAGCCGCCGCCGAGAAACGGCGCGCTGCCCATCTGCCAGAACAACCATGACAGGCACTCGGCCCGCGCCTGACCGCTGGTCGGCAAAAACGCACCGAACTTTTCAGCCAGATGCACCAGGATCGCACCGGACTCGAACAGCCGGATCGGGGTCGGCCCGCTGCGGTCCATCAGCGCCGGAATTTTCGAGTTCGGATTGACCGAAACGAAACCGCTACCGAACTGGTTACCGTCGATCCGGATCAGCCACGCGTCGTACTCCGCGCCGCTGTGTCCGGCCGCGAGCAACTCCTCGAACATCACGGTGACCTTGACGCCGTTCGGCGTCGCCAGCGAATAGAGCTGAAACGGATGCTTGCCGACCGGCAGCTCCTTGTCGTGCGTGGGACCGGCGATCGGGCGGTTGATGCTGGCGAAGCGGCCGCCGCTTTCCTTGTTCCAGGTCCAGACTTTCGGCGGCACGTAGGCGTTGGGGTCGGTCACGGGGGCGTCGGTCATTTCTTGGCTCCAGGCTTCTTTCGGCCGTGTCTGGGGATAGACGATCTTGCCGCTTGGCGGAATTATGTTGCGTGTGCAGCGCGCACAAGAGGTAGGCAGCGCGGCCGGACAAATCCTTGTGGCGGCCGGCGCATTCTATGTTACGGTTTCGACCAAGCACCGCAACAAGAACAATAAAGCGGGCAAACATCAGGGGAGGAATACACCATGCTGCAAGGCAAGTGGTTAGCCGTGTTCTCTGGAATTGTGATCGCGATCGCCGGTTGCGGTCAGGCCAGCGCCCAGGCCACCATCAAGGTCGCCTACACCGATCCGCTGTCAGGCCCGTTCGCCCAGGTCGGCGACGCCAACCTGAAGCAGATGCAATACATCATCGACTACATCAATTCGAAGGGCGGCGCGCTCGGCAAGAAGTTCGAACTGGTGCCGTTCGACAACAAGTCGCAGCCGTCGGATGCGCTGATCGCGCTCAAGAGCGCCACCGACCAGAACATGCCCTTCATCATGCAGTGCAGCGGCTCCAACATCGCCGCCGCCCTGATCGACGGCGTCAACAAGCACAACGAACGCAACCCGGACAACCGCATCATCTACCTGAACTGCGGTGCGGTGGCGCCCGAGCTCACCAACGAGCAGTGCAGCTTCTGGCATTTCCGCTTCGACCTGCACGCCGCCATGAAGGCCGAGGTGATGGTCCGCGCGCTGCCGAAGGACACTACCAAGGTCTACCTGATCAACCAGGATTACCTGTTCGGCCAGTCGGTGCAGCGCGAGGTGAAGAACTTCCTCACCAAGCTCAGGCCCGACGTCCAGATCGTCGGCGACGAGTTGATCCCGCTCGGCAAGGTCAAGGACTTCTCGCCCTACATTACCAAGATCAAGGCCTCGGGCGCGCAGGCGCTCATGACCGGCAACTGGGGCCCGGACATGAACCTGCTGATCAAGGCCGGCGTCGATGCCGGCGCCGATCTGCACTACTACACCTTCTATGCCCATCTCGCCGGCGGCCCGACCGCGATCGGCGCCGGCGGCGACAACCGCGTGCTGGCTGTGATGTCGTACAGCGAAAACGTGGCACCCAAGATCGGCAACAAGGAAGCTGAAGCCTTCGGTGAAGGTTTCCGCGCCAAGCACAAGTTCGACTTCTCCGCTGCCGGCTTCCGCACCATCTTCGAATATCTGCAGGCCGCGGTGAACAAGGCGGGCAGTGTCGATCCGACCAAGATCGCCACCGCGATGGAAGGCCTCGAGCTCAAGGACTTCCTCGGCTACGACACCAAGATGCGCAAGGATGATCACCAGATCATCAGCGAGTACTTCGTCGGCACCTTCAAGAAGGGCGAGAAATACGACGCCGAAGGCACCGGCCTCGGCTGGGAGGCGACCACGACCGTGCTCGCCAAGGACATCGACCAGCCCAACACCTGCAAGATGAAGCGCCCCGGCGCCTCCTGACCGACCTGATAACCGCCCGCTTCCATGATGGAAGCGGGCGTCGTTCTTTGCGGCCAGGTGTCTTGCCAGGTGACGCGTAAATGGAAGTCTTTGTCGTCTCGCTTCTGAATGGCCTGGTTTACGGCATGCTGTTGTTCATGCTGGCGAGCGGGCTGACGCTCATCCTCAGCATGATGGGCGTGCTCAACTTCGCCCATGCCAGCGCCTACATGCTGGGCGCCTATTTCGCCTACACCATCAGCATCTATATCGGCTTCTGGCCGGCGCTGATCATCGCGCCCGTGCTTTGCGGGTTGATCGGCGCCGCGATCGAAATGTGGGGGTTGCGGCGCGTTCATCGCAACGGCCACATCGCCGAGCTGTTGTTCACCTTCGGTCTCGCGCTGCTGATCGAAAAAGGCGTGCAGATGACCTGGGGCCTGCTGCCGGTACCGTATCGCGTGCCGGAGCTGCTCGACTTCCCGCTATTCAAGATTTACGGCACGCAATTTCCGGCCTATCGCGGCTTCATGCTGCTGATCTCGGCCCTGATGTTCGGCGCGATCTGGCTCGGGCTGACCCGCACGCGCATTGGCCTCGTGATCCAGGCCGCCCTCACCCATCCCGACATGGCCTCCGCGCTGGGCCATAACGTGCCGCGGATCTTTACCCTCGTGTTCGCCGCCGGCACCGCGCTGGCGGGCCTCGCCGGCGTGATCGGGGGCAACTACCAGGTCACGGAGCCGGCGATGGCCTTCACCATGGGGCCGATCGTGTTCGTCGTGGTGGTGTTCGGCGGGCTGGGTTCGCTGACCGGCTGCTTTATTGCGTCAATATTGATGGGGCTGATCCAGACCTTCGCCATCGTGTTCGACGTCTCGCTGGCGGATCTCTTGGCCAAGTTCGGATACACGGTGACGTCGTCGACGCCGTTCGCCGAGGTGCTCAACGTCACGCTGCCACGGGTCGGCGCGCTGTTGCCGTTCCTGATGCTGGTGCTGATCCTGGTGTTCCGGCCGCGCGGCCTGATGGGGACGCGCGATACATGACCCTGCTGCGCCGCCATTGGCTCTGGATCCTCGCCTTCGTCATCCTGCTCGCGATCCCGTTCCTGTTCTACGACTGGGGCAAGGGTCGCCATTCCGGCTTCGTGCTGACGCTGATGAGCGAGATCGGCGTGATGGCGATCTTCGCGCTGTCCTACAACATGCTGATGGGCCAGGCCGGGCTGCTGTCGTTTGGTCATGCGGTTCTGCTCGGGATGGGCGCCTATTGCGCCGCGCATGTCGTGCTTCTCGTCAAGGCCGGCACGTTCTGGCTGCCGACCGAACTGGTGCCGCTGGCCGGCGGGCTCGGCGGACTGTTCTTCGGCTATGTGTTCGGCTGGCTGGTGACCAAGCAGCGCGCCACCGCTTTCGCCATGATCACGATGGGCCTCGGCGAACTGGTGTCGGCCGCGGCATTGATGTTCATGGGCTTCTTCGGCGGCGAAGGCGGCATCCCCGTCGATCGCGTGATGGGCACCAGTCTCGTCGGCGTCAGCTACACCTCGCCGTGGCAGGTCTACTGCCTGGTGCTGGTCTGGGCGTTCATTGCCGCGGTGCTGATGAAGCTGCAAACCCAGACCCCGCTCGGCAGTATGGCCAACGCCACCCGCGACAATTTCGAGCGCGCGCAATTCGTCGGCTACGATCCGCGGATGGTACGGCTTTATCAATTCGCCTTGTCCGGCTTCTTCGCCGGAATCGCCGGCGGCCTCTATGTGCTGATCTACGAAATCGTTACCTTCGACACGGTCTCGGCAGGAAAATCCGCCAACGCGCTGCTCGCGGTCTATATCGGCGGCGCCGGCGGATTCTTCGGACCGATTCTCGGCACCATCGTGGTGGTGCTGCTGCAGAGCGGCGTCAGCCTGCTCAGCAATGCCTGGCTGCTCTATGTCGGCATTCTCTTCATCGTCATGGTGATGTACGCGCCGGGCGGCTTGATCGGACTGCTCTTCATGCACCTGCCGATCTGGCGTGCCGGGCGGATGCACGAACTATTGCTGCCCTATGCGCGGGCATTCCCACCGGCGCTGATCGTCCTGCTCGGCTTCGTGCTGCTGGTGGAACTGGCGTCGTTCACCACCATCGGCGCCGCTCAGGGCAAAAAATTCTCGATCGGCGGCAACGTCATCGACACCACCGCGCCGATGCCATGGGTGGTCGCGTTGGCTGCGCTGATTCTTGGCGCGCTGTGGCTGCGCCGTGAGGCGCATGGCTTTCGCGAGCGCTGGGACGCCGTCATCGAGAGCATCAAGCTGCGGGGGGCGACGGCGTGAACGCAGATACCGCCCAAGTGCCCGCGATCGAACTGCGCGGCGTCTGCAAACGTTTTGGACGAACCGAAATCATTCGCGGCGTCAATCTTTCTATACCGCGCGGCGAGCGCCACGCCATCATCGGCCCCAACGGCGCAGGCAAGACCACGCTGTTTAACCTGATCTCCGGGCGCTTCCCGATCAGCTCCGGCTCGATCACGGTCGACGGAAAATCCACCGCCGACCTGGCACCGCAGGAGATCAACCGGCTCGGCCTGTCGCGCAGCTTTCAGATCACCTCCATCTTCCCCCGCCTGACCGTGTTCGAGAACATCCGTTGCGGCTTGCTGTGGTCGCAGGGCTATCGCTATTCGTTCTGGCACCTGCTGGGGCGACAGAAGGCGCTGAGCGAGGCCGCCGATCAACTGCTCGAACGGCTGAAACTATCCGACCGCCGCAACCTGCAGGCCGGGTTATTGTCCTATGCCGAGCAACGCGCGCTGGAGATCGGCATCACCATCGCCGGCGGCGCCGAGATCATCCTGCTGGATGAACCGACCGCCGGCATGAGCCACAGCGAGACCGACAGCGCGGTCGCGCTGATCCGCTCGGTATCCGAAGGCAAGACGCTGATCATGGTCGAGCACGACATGAGCGTGGTGTTCGGCCTCGCCGATCGCATCACGGTGCTGGTCTATGGCGAAGTGATCGCCTCCGACGCGCCGGCCGCCATCCGCGGCAACGCCGCCGTGCAGGAAGCCTATCTCGGAACGGTGGCGGCATGATGCTCGAAGTCCGCGACCTCCACGCCTATTACGGCAAGAGCCACATCCTCCAGGGCGTGGACCTCAGCGTCGATCAGGGCGAGATCGTAAGCCTGCTCGGCCGCAACGGCGTCGGCCGCTCGACCGCCTGCAAGACCATCATGGGGCTGCTGCCGCCGGTCGGAAACGTCGCCTTCAAGGGCCGCTCGATCGCGGGCCTGAGGCCCGACCAGATCGCCCATCTCGGCATCGGCTACGTGCCGGAAGACCGCCAGGTGTTTCCCGGCCTCACGGTGAAGCAGAACCTCGAGCTTGGGATGAAGCGCGCCGGCGTCGAAGGGCGCTGGAAATTCGCAGACGTGTTTTCGCTGTTTCCCAACCTCGCCGCACGCCAGGACAATCCGGCCGGCGTGCTGTCCGGCGGCGAACAGCAGATGCTGACCATGTGCCGTACCCTGATGGGCGATCCTGATCTGGTCATCATCGACGAGCCGACCGAAGGCCTTGCGCCGAAGCTGGTCGAACAGGTCGGCACGCTCTTGGACGAAATCGCCAAGCGCGGCACTGCGATCCTGCTGGTGGAGCAGAAGCTCACCATCGCACTGCGTATCTCGCGCCGCCTCTACGTCATGGGACACGGCCGCATCGTGTTCGAGGGAACACCGGCGGAGCTTGCGGCGAATGCAGGTGTGCGGAAGGAGTGGCTGGAGGTTTGAGGGGTCTGTCGTTCGCTAACTCCATCACCGTCATTGCGAGGAGCGAAGCGACGAAGCAATCCATTTTTTCTTTACACGGAGAAATGGATTGCTTCGCTTCGCTCGCAATGACGGCTGCTAGGACGCTGCGCGTTTCTTCTGTTCAGCGCCCGTCATCACAAACCCCTCATAGCCCTTGGCCGCGACGTCGTTGCAGATCTGCCGGTACGGGCCGACGCCGCCGATATAGGGCATGAAGATCCGCGGCTTGCCGGGGACGTTGGCGCCCATGTACCAGGAATTGGCCTGCGGATAGAGCGTGCCGTAGGCGACCTCGTTGACATGGGCGACCCATTTGTCCTCGGCGTCGACGGCGGCTTCCATGGTGTCGAGGTCCTGGTCGCGCATATAGGCCGTGCAATCGGCGATCCAGTCGACATGCTGCTCGATCGAGACGATCATGTTGGACAGCACCGACGGGCTGCCGGGCCCGGTGATGACGAAGAGATTGGGAAAGCCTGCGCTCATCAAGCCCAGATACGTGCGCGGGCCAGCGGACCATTTGTCGTTCAGCGTCTGCCCGCCCCGTCCGTGAATGTCGATCTTGGCGACAGAACCCGTCATCGCGTCGAAGCCGGTCGCGAGCACCAGCGCATCGACTTCGTAATCCTTAGCCCCAACGCGCACCGCGGTTTCGGTGATCTGGTCGATCGGATTGGATTTGATATCGACCAGTGCGACGTTCGCGCGGTTGAAGGTTTTGAAATAGTCCGTATCGATGCAGATGCGCTTGGAACCGATCGGATGGTTGTTCGGCTGCAATAGTTTTGCGGTCTCGGAATCCTTCACGATTTCGGCGATCTTTTCGCGCACGAAACTGGCGGCGGTGTCGTTCGCGTTCTGATCCAGCGCGAGGTTGTTGTAGACCGACATGAAAGTCAGTCCGCCACGATTCCAGCGCGCCTCGTATTTCGAACGGCGCTCATTGTCGCCGTCATCGAGCGCTCCGCGATCCGGTATTTCGGTGTAGATGCCATTGCGCGCCACTTCGCGCGCGAACTGCCGGATTTCCGGATAGCGCGAACGAAACGAATCCCGCTCCGCTTCGCTCAGCGCCGCATTGCGTGCCGGAATCGAAAAATTCGCGGTGCGCTGGAACACCGTGAGCTGGCTCGCCTGTTCGGCAATGATCGGAACCGACTGGATCGCCGACGATCCGGTACCGATGACGCCGACGCGCAGGCCGGTGAAGTCGACCTCCTCATGCGGCCAGTGGCCGGTGTGATAGACCTTGCCCTTGAAGCGATCGAGCCCCTTGATGTCGGGCATTTTTGCGTTGGACAGGCAGCCGGTGGCGAGCACGACGAATTTTGCGGTAACCGTCTTGCCGTCGGACGTCGTGACCGACCACAGGCTGGCATTCTCGTCAAAATCAGCTTTTTCAACGCGGGTGTTGAACTGGATGTCCGGACGCAGATCAAAACGGTCGGCGACGTGGTTGGCGTATTTCAGAATTTCGGGCTGCGGCGCGTAACGCTCGCTCCAGTCCCATTCCTGCTGCAACTCCTCCGAGAACGAATAGGAATACTGCATGCTCTCGACGTCGCAGCGTGCGCCGGGATAGCGGTTCCAGTACCAGGTGCCGCCGACCCCACTGCCCTGCTCATAGACCCGCGCCGTCATGCCCTGCCCGCGCAACCGGTGCAGCATGTACATGCCGGCAAAACCCGCGCCGACCACGACGACGTCGTAGGTCTCGGACGGCTTGCCGGTAACGGATGGCTGGACGGACATGGAGCTCTCCAGGATTTCTTGTTTATTTGCCGGACAGCATTCTATCCGTAGCGTCAAAGCGCAAGAGACAAATCGCCCCGTCTGGTTTGCATATTTTGCGGCGTGGAATGCGTAAAACTACGTGCCGGCAAAGCCGCTTGGCTTTCCCGCCCCCGATGGGCTAGCGTCGGACCAACACCGCCCATCAGAGCCAATAACAAGCGGCTGCCACAGGGAGCGAAACCGCCATGAAATCGCCGATCTGCGACATGCTGGGGATCGAATTTCCGCTGCTCGCCTTCAGCCATTGCCGCGATGTGGTCGCGGCCGTCAGCCGCGCCGGCGGCTTTGGCGTGCTGGGCGCGACCGCGCACTCACCTGACTCGCTCGAGCAGGAACTGAAGTGGATCGACGATCACTGCGACGGCAAGCCCTATGGGCTCGACGTACTGATCCCCGAGAATATTTCGACATCAGGTGAAAAGGACGTCACCTGGAAGAAGCTGGAGGCGCGGATCTCGCCGCAGCATCGCGACTTCACGCGTGGGTTGCTGAAAAAATACGGCATCGAGTTGACGACGACCAACGTCGCCGACAACCAGCCGCAGCCGTTCGACGCGCAGCGCGCGCTGGAACTGCTGGACGTTTCGTTCCAGCACCCGATCAAGCTGATCGCCAATGCGCTCGGCGTGCCGCCGAAGGCGATGATCGATAAGGGCAGGAAGCACAATGTCCCGGTCGCCGCTTTGGTCGGCGCCAAGGAACATGCGTTGCGCCAGGTCGCGGCCGGCGTCGATATTCTGGTGGTGCAAGGCACCGAGGCCGGCGGCCATTGCGGCGAGGTCTCGACCATGGTGCTGGTGCCCGAGGTGATCAAGGCGATCAAGCCGATCCGCGACGTGCCGGTGCTGGCCGCCGGCGGCATCATGACCGGACGGCAGATGGCGGCCTGCATGGCGATGGGCGCCGCCGGCGCCTGGACCGGATCGGTGTGGCTCGCGACGGTTGAATCAGAGACCACGGAAATTTTCCGCGAAAAGATGATCGCGGCGTCCTCGCGCGATGCCATCCGCTCCAAGGGCCGCACCGGGAAACCCGCGCGGCAACTGCGCTCGGTCTGGACCGATGCGTGGGATCGCGGCCCCGACAGCCCCGGCGCGCTGCCGATGCCGCTGCAGAGCATCATCAGCCGCGACGCCTTCAATTCGATCGACCGCGCCGCGGCGGCCGGCAACAAACAGGCGCGCGACCTCGTCAGCTACTTCGTCGGCCAGGGCGTCGGCCTGATCGACAGCGTCAAATCGGCGGGCGCCGTGGTGCAGGAATTCAAGGAAGATTTTGTTGACGCGGTGGAGCACATGAATGCGCTGATGGAGGAGTAGTAATTCCCTCCACGTCATTGCCTGCAACAAACGCGAAGCGTTTGTGCAAGGGAGCGAAAGCGAGAGCTGCCAGCTTTCTTGCGATGCGGATGCTCGTCGCGCATGACGAGCCAAGGACCACTTGTGTAGAAAGCAAAGCAAGAAAAAATGTCGAACGAAACCTCCCTTCCCGAAGACCGTATTCCCGTCATCGTCGGCGTCGGCGAAATCGTCGACAGGCCTGCGGATATCGCCGCCGGCCTCGAACCGCTTACCCTGCTGGAGCAAGCCGTGCGGCGCGCGGAGGCCGATAGCGGCGGAAAATTCCTGACTGAGATCGGCTCGCTCGATGTCGTCAACTTCCTGAGCTGGCGTTACCGCGATCCCCAGAAACTGCTCGCCGAGCGACTCAGCGCCAAACCGGCGCATTGCTATTACGGCCCGGTCGGCGGCGAGAGCCCGATCCGCTATCTTCACGAGGCGGCGCAGCGCATCGCGCGCGGCGAATGCAGCGTCGCTGTGGTCTGCGGCGCGGAGGCACAGTCGACCGCAACCAAGGCCGAGCGCGGCGGCATCAAGCTGCCGTGGACGCCGTTCGCCAGCGACGTCGAGGAGCCGAAGCGCGGCGCGGTGTTCCAGAAGCCGATGGCGGTAAAGCTCGGCGTGTTCCGCCCTATCACCGTGTATCCGCTCTATGAGTCCGCCACTTCGGCGCATTGGGGCCAGACCCCGCGTGAGGCGCTGGCGGAATCCGGGAACCTCTGGTCGACCTATTCGAAGGTGGCGTCGGAAAATCCGAATTCGTGGATGAAAAAGGCGCTTGCGCCGGACGAGATCACGACGCCGACGGCGGACAACCGGCTGATCGCCTGGCCGTACACCAAACTGATGGTGGCCAATCCGACCGTCAACATGGGCGGCGCGCTGCTGATGACGAGCCTTGCCAAGGCTCGCGCCGCAGGTGTCCCGGAGGAAAAACTGATTTATCCGCTCGGCGGCGCGTCGGCGGAAGAACCGCGCGATTATCTGGTGCGCGACCAGTTTTATGAGAGCCATCCGCAGAACGCGGTGCTGAAAGCGGTGATGGACCTCGTCAAAGGCGACGGCAAAAAATTCGACGCCATCGAGTTGTATAGCTGCTTTCCCTGCGTACCGAAGATGGCGCGGCGGACGCTCGGCCTCGGACCCGACGTGCAGCCGACCGTCACCGGCGGGCTGACGTTCTTCGGCGCCCCGCTCAACACCTACATGACGCACGCGGCCTGCGCGATGGTGCGAAGCCTGCGCGAACGCGGCAAGCTCGGCCTGCTCTACGGCCAGGGCGGTTTCGTCACCAAGCATCACGGCCTGGTGCTGTCGCGCGAGGCACCGAAGCAGGCGCTGAAACAAGACACCAGCGTCCAGGCTGAGGCCGACCGGGCCAAGGGCGCAGTGCCGGAGTTCGTCACCGAAGCCTCAGGTAAGGGTAAAGCCGAGAGCTTTACCGTGATCTACAAGGGCAAGGGCGAAATCGAGCACGGCGTGGTGATGATGCGCACGGAAGCGGATGCTCGCGCGCTGGCTCGGGTGCCGGCCAACGATGCGGCGACGCTGGCGCATCTCCTCGACATGGACCGTACGCCGGTGGGGTCGCTCGGTACTATCGTGACGGCCGAAGATGGCGTGCTGGAGTGGCGGGTGGGGTAGCTACTTCAAGCCCCTATGGACGTCACCCTGAGGTGCTCGCCTGAAAGGCGAGCCTCGAAGGGTGATTCCGGCCCATCCTTCGAGGCTCGCTTCGCTCGCACCTCAGGATGACGGCGGTGGTTGGGCGCTATTCGCCCTACCCCTTCACGTCCTGCTTTTCCGATGCTGTCGCGGGCTTGCCCTTGGCGCCTGGGCCGACCACGCGGACCGGGTCGCCATCCGAGAGGCCATCCGGCGGCGCGGTGATGATGCGGTCGTCGGCGGCGACGCCCGAGGCCAGTTCGATTTCCTTGCCGAGGTCGCGGGCGATCGTCACGGCCTTGAACTTGATCTTGTCGTCGGAGTCGACGGTCGCGACCCGCAGGCCGTTCTGGTTGAAGATCAGCGCGCTGGAGGGAATGTGCAGCGGCACCGCGTCGCGCTGTAGGTTGAGGCGCACATTGGCGTAGCCGCCCGGCATCAATTCCCCGGCGGAATTGTCCAGCGCCAGTTGCATCCGCGTGGTGCCGGAGGAAATATCGACCGATTGCGAGGAAGCTTCCACGGTGGCCGGGAACGTGCGGTTCGGATATTCCGGCATCGTGAGCGCAGCCTTGGCGCCGATCTTGATCGCCGGCACGTAATTCTGCGGCACGTTGACATAGACGCGCAGCTTGGTGATGTCGGAGACCACGAACATCGCGGGGCCCGCGCCGCCGCCGGCGTTGATGAGCGCGCCGACATCGGTGTCGCGCGCGGTGACGACGCCGTCGAACGGCACCGTGATCTTCTTGTAGCCGGCCAGCGCTTCCAGCCGTTCGACATTGGCTTCGCCGGATTTCACGGCTGCCTTCTTGTTGTTGAGGTCGGCGGTGCGTTCATCGATCTCCTGCGCCGACACGAAATTCGAGGCCACCAGCGTCTTGCGCCGGTTCAGCGTCGCTTCCGACAGCGCCGCGCTCGATTGCTGGCTGACCAGATCGGCTCGCGCCTGAAGCAATTGCTGGTCGAGGTCCGGCGCCTCGATCTCGGCGATCACCTGGCCGGCCTTGACCTTGGCGCCGATGTCGGCGTTCCAGCTCTTCAGGTAACCGGAGACACGGGCCAGGATCGGCGCCCGCGAATAGGCTTCCAGCCGGCCCGGCAGATCGAGGGTGGGATTGAGCGCCCGGCCGCTCGGCGGCGCCACGGCGACGGTCGGAACCGCCTGGTCGTTAGTCCATTCCTTCAGCTTGGAACTCGAATCCTCGCGGGCCCGGATACCGGTTGCAACGATCAGTCCTGCTCCGACCACCGCTACAACCCCGAATATGCCCAGTTTCCGGTGCGAGACCGGGGGGCGCTGTTCAGTGGGCTGCATGCGGAGTCTCCGATACGGCGGCGGCTTTGGCGCCTTGTTTCTTGTGTACCATACTAAATACCACGGGAACAAACATCAGGGTCGCGATCGTCGCGAAGATCAATCCGCCGATCACGGCGCGTCCGAGCGGCGCGTTCTGCTCGCCGCCCTCGCCCAGACCCAGCGCCATCGGCGCCATGCCGATGATCATGGCAAGCGCCGTCATCAGCACCGGGCGGAACCGGACGAAACCGGCCTCCAGCGCCGCGGCAACGGGATCGCCGAGCTCTTCATAACGCTCGCGGGCAAAGCTGATCACCAGCACGCTGTTGGCGGTCGCAACGCCCATGCACATGATGGCGCCGGTCAGCGCCGGCACCGACAGCGTGGTCTGGGTCGTGAACAGCATCCAGACGATGCCGGCGAGCGCCGCCGGCAGCGCAGTGATGATCACGAACGGATCGGACCAGGACTGGAAGTTCACCACGATCAGGAAATAGATCAGCACGACGGCCGCGAGCAGCCCGAACAGCAGGCCGGAGAATGCGCTGTTCATGGTCTGCACCTGGCCGAGCAGCACCACCGACGAGCCCTTCGGCACGTCCTTGGCGGTATCGGCCATGATGGCCCGGACGTCGGCGGCGACCGCACCGAGGTCGCGTCCCTGCGGGGTGGCGTAGATCTGCACCATCGACTGGATGTCGTATTGCGAGACCACCGCGCTCGAGGTCGAGCGCTTGACGTCGGCGATGCCGCCGAGGATCGGCGATTGCGGATTGCCGGCGGCGGTGATCGGCAGCGCCTGCAACGCGCTCAGCGAGTCGATCTGGTATTGCGGCGTCTGCATCACGATCGAATACGACACGCCGTTATCCGGATTGAGATAATAGGTCGGCGCAACCTGCGCACTGCCGGCGAGATTGACGACCAGGCTGTTGGTGACGTCGCGCTCGGTCAGACCGACATATTGCGCTCGCGTGCGGTCGACATCGATGTTGAAGGTCGGGTTGTTGGGCGACTGCTGGATGCGCGCGTCGGCGATGCCGGGAATTTTACGGATCCGGTTCAGCAATTTGTTGGCGTAGGCAAAATTCGCCTCGACGTTGGCACCGCGGACCTGCAGGTCGATCGGCGCCGGCGCGCCGAAATTCAGGATCTGGCTGACGATGTCGGCCGGCAGGAACGAGAAGCTCATTCCCGGAAACAGCCGCGGCAGTTGCTCGCGCAACGCCTGGACGTATTCCTCGGTCGGCTTGTGGCCTTCCCTGAGCTTGACCTGGATGTCGGCATCCGCCGGACCGATCACGCCGGTGTTGTTGTAGGTCATGTTGATGCCGGAGATCGGCATGCCGATATTGTCGGCCAGCGTGTCGATCTCTTCGGGCGGAATGATCTTGCGGATCGCCTTCTGCACGTCCGCCATCTGGTTGGCGGTTTCCTCGACGCGGGTGCCGACCTGGGTACGCGCATGCATCAGGATGTTGCCGGCATCGACCGCGGGAAAGAAGTTGCGGCCGAGAAACGGCACCAGCAGGAACGACAGCGCAACGACGCAGAGGAAGCCGGTGACGAACAGCGGCCGCCGTCCCAGCGCCATCGTCAGCAGATCGTGGTAGCCGGCGCGAATCCGCTCGAACCGCGCTTCAAAGCCGCGCTGGAAGCGCACCAGCGGATTGCGCGTCGGCGGCGGAGCGCCCTCATGGTGCACGTGCGGCTGCAGCAGGTATTTCGCCATCGTCGGCACCAGGGTGCGCGATAGCAGGAACGACCAGATCATCGCGAACATCACGGCTTCGGCCATCGGCACGAACAGGAAGCGCGCCACGCCGGTGAGGAAGAACATCGGCACGAACACGATGCAGATGCACAACAGCGACACGAAAGCCGGCGTCACGATCTGGTTGGCGCCGTCCATGATCGACTGCTCGACCGGCTTGCCCTGCTCCAGATGGTAGTTGATGTTCTCGATGGTCACGGTGGCGTCGTCGACGAGAATGCCGACCGCGAGCGCCAACCCGCCGAGCGTCATGATGTTGAGGGTCTCGCCGATCGCCGACAGCATGATGATGGCGCCCAGCACCGACAGCGGGATCGAGACCGCGATGATCACGGTGGAACGCCAGCTACCGAGAAACAGCAGGATCATCACGCTGGTGAGCAGTGCGGCGATCACGCCCTCGGTGGCGACGCCTTCGATCGCGCCGCGCACGAACACCGACTGGTCGCCGATGAAGCCGATCTTCAGCGCATCGGGCAGCTGGTCCTTGACGTCGATCACCTTCTGCTTGATGCCGGAAATGATATCGAGCGTCGAAGTCGCACCGGCCTTCAGCACCATCATCAGCACCGAGCGGGTGCCATCGACATGCACGATGTTGGTCTGCGGCGGGTTGCCGTCGCGGACGCTGGCGACATCGCGAACATAGACCATCGCGCCGTTGACGGCCTTGATCGGCAGGTCGCCGAGGTCTTCCATCTTCAGCGGCGAGTTGTTGAGCTGGATGACGTATTCGAACTGGCCGATCTTCTGCGTGCCGACCGGCGTGATCAGGTTCTGCGCCGCCAGCGCATTGGCGACGTCCTGGCCGGACAGGCCACGGGCCTGCAGCGCGGTCGAATTGAGGTCGATCTGGACCTGACGCTGCTTGCCGCCGAACGGATAGGGAATGGCGGCGCCGGGCACGGTGACCAGCGGCGTGCGCAACTGGTTGATGCCGATGTCGGCGAGGTTCTGCTCGGTCAGGCCTTCGCCCGACAGCGCGACCTGGATGATCGGAACGGTGGAAGCGCTGTAGTTCAGGATCAGCGGCGGCGTCGCGCCGGGCGGCATCTGCTTGATCAGGGTCTGCGAGATCGCGGTGACCTGTGCGTTCGCGGTGCGGATGTCGACGTTCGGCTGGAAGAAGATCTTGACGATACCGACGCCATTATAGGAGTTGGCGACGATATGCTCGATGTCGTTGACGGTAGTGGTCAGCGCGCGCTGGAACGGCGTGATGATACGTCCCGACATCTGATCCGGCGGCAGGCCGGTATAGCCCCACACCACCCCGATCACGGGGATGCGGATGTCCGGAAAGATGTCAGTGGGCGTCCGCAGCGCGGCCAGCGGACCGATGATCAACAGCAGCAGCGCCAGCACGACAAACGTATAGGGCCGGCTCAGCGCGATACGTACCAGTGCGATCATTGACCAGTCATTCCCAACGGCAACGGAGAAATGAGGATTGGCGCCCCTGCAGGCCAAACCGACCGGGCTGATTTAGCCGAATCCCGGTCGAAAGACCAACGCTGGCAGCGCAGCCGCCCTTCACATCCCTGGCATGGCTCGGCGGCGGCTCCGGACCCAAGGCGGGAAAAGCCCCCGGCTCTCGCGGGCGAGCCGCCCAAAATTGGTAGAATTACGGAGCCGGCGCATCGCCGTTTCCCGGGCCGCGCTATCCGCCGGGTTGCCGGCGGCTTGCCGTCAGGGTCTGCTGCGGCGTCTCGCCGAACAGTTCGCGATACAGCGCAGCGAACTCGCCCAGATGCCAGAAGCCGTTCACCAGCGCGATCGCCTTGATCGATTCGATCCGGGATCCCTGCACCAGCTGCTGACGCACGCTCCACAGCCGCCGCAGCCGCGTGTAGCGGTGCATGCTCATGCCGCGAATGGCAACCACAGCGTTATGCAGCGTCCGCACCGACACCCCAAGCTGTTTGGCGACATCCGCGCTATACAGCGTCCTGCCGGCGTTGGAGGCGAGGAACTCGTCGAACCTTCGAACCAGCGACAGATAGTTGGTGAGGTTCCTGGCCTTGCCCTCGAACGCGGGCGATGACGGATGCAGGACATGATCGACCGCCTGCAATAGCAATTCCTCGGCGCTCTCGATCATGCCGGGCCGCAAAAGGGTTTCAGGCGAGTGCGAGGCCAGTGTCAGGATATCGCGCGTCACGGCCCGAAGCGCCTCGAACTTCGCGGACTGGGGCGCGATCAGGTGCGCCCGGTCGCGTTCGCCCGGCCAGTCGCGATTTTCGACGGCGTTAAAATTCACAAAGGCGATCAGGTTGGCTTGGGGTTCCACGATCTCGCAAACGGCACGCCCTCGGTCAGCAGGAGACAGGCGCGCGAACCTCCAGGCCATTGAAGGTCACCGATGGCGCGTCGTCCATCGGAAAGCCGATCATGCGCCCGTCGGTGCAATATTGCACCTGGAGAATTCGCGGGAACGTACTGCTGCAGATAGATCGCGCACGACTTCAGCGTCACGGCCGCAAACGACGCGGCGAAACCGCGGCAGTCGAGCGGAATGCTCCTGGCCTCGCCCAGCCTCTCGATGCTCTGAAAGTGATCGAAATCCGGAGACCGGTTGATCGTCAGTGCGTCCGAGGCCACAAGTTGACTTAGCAAGGACACGCGCGAAATTCCTGCCGATAGCGGCGCAAAAATAGAATGATATTCGTCATCTACGAACCGGGCAACGATTCGTTGCGAGTTCCCGCCCCGTATTAAAACGGTGTTTGAGCCGGAACCGGTCTGCCGAAAATTCGATGGCGTGCCCGACGCGCGTTCAAAATCCTGATGCCGCGATCCCGGCCTTGCCGGCAACTACGGCACGTCGTCGCGGGTCTCACGCGCGAATGTCCGCCCCACTGACGCAGGGCGTCCGGGCTGCGCTCGCCGTCCGCTGGCGCGTCTCAGGCCGCGCGGACCGAATTGAGGAACTTGCCGACTTCGAGCTTGAGACGGTTACTGTCGCCCGACAGCGATTGCGCCGCCGACAGCACCTGCGCCGAGGCCGACCCCGTTTCGCTGGCGCCGCGCTGCACGTCGGTGATGTTGGCGGAAACCTGCTGGGTGCCGAGCGAGGCCTGCTGCACGTTGCGGGAAATCTCCTGGGTGGCGGCGCCCTGCTCTTCGACAGCTGCCGCAATCGTCGATGAGATCTCCGACAATTTTTCGATGGTGCCGCTGATCTCCTTGATCGCGTTCACCGAGTTCCTGCGTCGCGGACTGGATGCCGGTGATCTGCTGGCCGATTTCGCCGGTCGCCTTCGAGGTCTGCTCGGCCAGCGCCTTGACTTCCGACGCCACGACCGCAAAACCACGACCGGCTTCGCCGGCGCGCGCCGCCTCGATGGTGGCGTTGAGTGCCAGCAGGTTGGTCTGACTCGGCGATGGTGTTGATCAGTTCGACGACGTCGCCGATGCGGGTCGCCGCCTTCGAGAGTTCGCTGACGCGGTCGTTGGTGCTGCGCGCCTGATCGACGGCGTCGGTGGCCATCCGTGCCGATGCCTGCACCTGACGGCTGATCTCGTTGACCGAGGACGCCATTTCCTCGGTGGCTGAGGCCACCGACTGCACGTTGGTGGAGGCCTCCTCGGACGCCGCCGCGACCGTGGTCGCGAGTTCCTGCGCGCGTTCCGCCGTCGAGGTCAGCGTGCCCGCTGATGTCTCGAGCTGGCCGGATGCCGAGGACACGGCTTCGACGATCTGGCCAACCGCGGCCTCGAAGTCGTCGGCCATCTTGCTCATGTCGGCCTTGCGACCGGCGGCGACACGGGTCTCCGCCTCACGCTGCTCGGCTTCCAGCGCCTGGCGGGCGACGGCGTTGCTCTTGAATACTTCGACGGCCTTGGCCATCTCGCCGACTTCGTCCTCACGTCCGATACCGGCGACCTCGACGTCGAGCTTGCCGCTGGCGAGATCGTTCATCGTTACGGTCATGCGCTGCAGCGGCGCGGTGATGCGGCGGGCGACGAAGATCGAGACCACCAGCGTGAACAGCAGGATCAGTCCGGCAAAGATCAGCGAGCGCTGGGTCGAAACCCAGGTCTGCGCCTTGAGGTCGTCGATATAGACGCCGGTGCCGATCACCCAGTTCCAGGGCGCGAAGCCGACCACATAGGACAGTTTCGGCTGCGGCTTCTCGAAACCCGGCTTGGGCCATTCGTAGGGAACGAAGCCGGAGCCTTCCTTTTTGACGGTCTCGACGAATTCGACGAACAACAGCTTGCCGTTCGGATCCTTGTAGTTCGAGAGGTCGTTGCCGACCATTTCCGGCTTGATCGGATGCATCACCATGCGCGGAAGCATGTCGTTGATCCAGAAATAGTCGTTGCTGCCGTACCGAAGTCGCGCAAGCCGCGCCATCGCCCGCTTTTGCGCATCGGCGACCGCGATCTCGCCCTTCTGCGCCGCGGCGTGCTCTTCCTTGACGATGCCGAGCGCCAGTTCGCCGAGGTGCCGCAGTTCGATCTGTTTCTGCTGGTTGAGGCTCGATGCCAGCTCGCGCGAATCCAGCGCGGCGATGCCCAGTAATCCGATGAAGCTCAGGCTGATCAGCGCATAGATCTTGCGGCCAACCGTCAGTTTCGGCCGACGTATCATTGAAAAGGACATGCTCGATCTCCGCGCGACGAGAGGCTACCCGGCTCACCACACGGAATCGTATAGGTCGCACGCTGGCTTCGCGTTAACTTCCACCAGGTAGTTATACTGAGATTGGCCTCGCTGCGCCGCTACGCCGCACGTACCGAATCCAGGAACTTGCCGACTTCAAGCTTGAGACGGTTGCTGTCACCCGAGAGCGATTGCGCCGCCGAAAGCACCTGCGAGGACGCCGAGCCGGTTTCGCTGGCGCCGCGCTGCACGTCGGTGATGTTGGCGGAAACCTGCTGGGTGCCCTCGGCCGCCTGCTGCACGTTGCGCGAAATCTCCTGGGTGGCGGCGCCCTGCTCTTCGACGGCGGCTGCGATCGTCGACGATATCTCTGACAGTTTTTCGATGGTGCCGCTGATTTCCTTGATCGCGGTCACCGAGTCCTGGGTCGCGGACTGGATGCCGGAGATCTGCTGACCGATCTCCCCGGTCGCCTTCGAGGTCTGCTCGGCCAGCGCCTTCACTTCGGACGCCACGACCGCGAAGCCGCGGCCGGCTTCGCCGGCGCGCGCCGCCTCGATGGTGGCGTTGAGCGCCAGCAGGTTGGTCTGCTCGGCGATGGTGTTGATGAGTTCGACGACGTCGCCGATGCGGCTAGCGGCTTTCGACAATTCGCTGACGCGGTCGTTGGTGGTGCGGGCCTGATCGACCGCCTCGCTCGCCATCCGCGCCAATTCCTGCACCTGGCGGCTGATCTCGTTGACCGAGGACGACAGTTCCTCAGTGGCTGACGCGACCGACTGCACGTTGGTGGAAGCTTCCTCGGAAGCGGCAGCAACCATCGTGGTCAGCTCCTGCGCGCGTTCGGCGGTCGATGTCAGCGTGCCGGCGGACGCTTCCAGCTCGGTAGAGGCCGACGACACGGTCTCGACGATCTCGCCGACCGCGCCTTCAAAGGCATCCGCGAGCTTGATCATGTCGGCCTTGCGCTGAGCTGCCGCGATCTGGTCCTGGTTGATCTTGGCCTCGGCTTCGTCGCGGGCCTTTTGCTCGGCGTTCTCTCGGATGACGACGACCGTCTTGGCGAGGTCGCCGATTTCATCGCCGCGACCGGCGCCGGGGATCACGACATCGAGATTGCCGCCGGCCATTTCGCCCAGCGCCCCGTTCAGGCGCGTCATCGGGCGCGCGATGCCGAGGAAGGAGAACACCACCGAGATGATCAGTGAAATGACGACGGCAAAGGCCATGATCAGGTTGATCCGGTTGGCCTGCGCCGTCTCCGCCATAACCTCGTCCCTGCCGGCCCTGGAATTCTTCTGCGCGGTGTCGGTCGTGGTTTCCATCAGTTCGGCGGCGTCGGCAACAATCTTGACGGTGCGATTTGCGACGATATCGCTCTTCGACTGCTCGGTCTTGACGACGTCCGTCGTTGGCGGCGAGGAAACGCTTGACGATCTCTGCCAGCGAGGCGATCACGCCCTGAAGCTCCTTGTCGTCAGACTGGCCTCGCACCCGGTTCAGCACGTCCTTGAGCGTGGCCTCGGTCTTTTGCATCGACGCGATCAGGCTGGCGTCGCCGGTGGCGCCCAGCCGCCAGACCATGGCGCGGAGCGAATTCACCTTGGCGTCGGCCTGATGCAGCAGCTTTTCGATCTCGGCGTGATTTTCCTTGCGCGCCAGTGCCGGCGAAGCCAATTGCGCATCGAACGTCCTTGGTCCATTCGCCGCGATATCGCCGAGCGCTTGTCGATCTGCGCGAGCAGCGTGGTCTGCGCCTTGCCGAGGTCTTCGACGCCGGTCGCGAAACTCTCCATCAGCGACTTGATCTTCTGCAGCCGTTCCTTGGTCTCCGGCTTCTGCGCGCTCGCCAGCGCGGCATCGATTTCCTTGATCTCGGATTGCTTGAACTTCTCAAGATTGGCGACGCTCTTTTCGACCTCGGCCGGCGTCCTGGCCAGCCGGACGTCACGGGCAGTGAGCTGCATCTTGCGCAAGTCGAGATGCGCCGAAAGCGCGGCATCGGCCACCCGCTGCGACCGTCCTGCCCGATCGCTGGCGCCAGCAACGGTGGCTTCCGTCATCATCTGGTTGGCCGCCATGCCGACCGACAGCAGGACGCCGATCGCGCCGGCCAGACCCAGCTTGTAACCGATGCGATTGAGCTTGATCATGTTGCCGCTCCCGACGTTCCCGAAAATTCGCGCTCTGCGTGGCGAACAGAAATCAACGTTGCCTTGCGACAAATTATCGCGCTCCGCCGACCACAGCGTTAATTTTGCGTTCCGTGGAACTACGGCGCCGTGGAACTACGGGATCGACGGCTGGATGCGCGCCGGCGAATGCGTCGGGACGCGCAAAAGAAAAAGCCCGGCTCCGTTTTCGGAGCCGGGCTTTTCGCTGGTGGCGGTCGGAGGGTTACGCCGCCCGCACCGAATTGAGGAACTTGCCGACCTCAAGCTTGAGACGGTTGCTGTCGCCCGACAGCGACTGCGCCGCCGAAAGCACCTGCGTCGACGCCGAGCCGGTTTCGCTGGCGCCGCGCTGCACGTCGGTGATGTTGGAGGAGACCTGCTGGGTGCCTTGCGCTGCCTGCTGTACGTTGCGGGAGATTTCCTGGGTCGCCGCGCCCTGCTCTTCCACCGCAGCTGCGATGGTCGAGGAGATCTCCGACAGTTTTTCGATGGTGCCGCTGATCTCCTTGATCGCGTTCACCAAGTCCTGCGTCGCGGACTGGATGCCGGTGATCTGCTGGCCGATTTCGCCGGTCGCTTTCGAGGTCTGCTCGGCCAGCGCCTTCACTTCCGATGCCACGACCGCAAAACCACGACCGGCCTCGCCGGCGCGCGCCGCCTCGATGGTGGCGTTGAGCGCCAGCAGGTTGGTCTGCTCGGCAATGGTGTTGATCAGTTCGACCACGTCGCCGATGCGGCTGGCCGCTTTCGACAATTCGCTGACACGGTCGTTGGTGGTGCGGGCCTGATCGACGGCCTCATTGGCCATGCGGGCCAACTCCTGCACCTGGCGGCTGATCTCGGTGATGGAGGACGCCATCTCCTCGGTGGCTGACGCTACCGACTGCACGTTGGTGGAGGCTTCCTCGGACGCCGCCGCCACCATGGTGGTCAGCTCCTGCGCGCGTTCGGCGGTCGATGTCAGCGTGCCGGCGGAGGCTTCGAGTTCGGTGGAGGCCGACGACACGGTCTCGACGATCTCTCCGACCGCGCCTTCGAAATCGTCGGCGAGCTTGATCATTTCGGCCTTGCGTCGCTGCGCCGCGATCTCGTCCTGCTTGATCTTGGTTTCGGCCTCAACGCGGGCTTTCTGCTCGGCATTCTCCCGGATAACGACGACCGTCTTGGAGAGATCGCCGATTTCGTCGCCGCGGTCGGCGCCGGGGATCACGACATCGAGGTTGCCGGCGGCCATCTGGCCCAAGGCTCCGTTGAGACGCATCATCGGCCGTGTAATCCCGAGGAAGGAGAACACCATCGAGGCGATCAGGGCAACGATGACGATGACCGCCAGGATCAGGTTGATGCGGTTACCCTGCGCCGTCTCGGTCATCACCTCTTCGCGGGCGCCCTTCGAATTCTTTTGCGCGTTGTCGACCACCAGCTCCATCAACTCGGCCGCATCGGCGACAACCTGGGTGGTGCGATTTGCAACGATGTCGCTCTTCACTTGCTCGGTCTTGATGACCTCTTCATTGGCGGCCAGGAAGCGCTTGACGATCGATGACAGCGAGCTGATCACGGTCAGCAGCTCGCGATCGTCGGCCTCGCCGCGCAGCTTGTTGAAGACGTCCTTCAGCGAGGCCTCGGTCTTGGCCATCGACGCGATCAGGCTGACATCGCCGGTAGCGCCCAGCCGCCAGACCGCCGCCCGCAGGGAATTGACCTTGGCGTCGGCTTGATACAGCAGCCGTTCGATATCGCCGCGGTTGTCCAGTTTGGTCAGCGCCGGCGACGCCAGTTCGGTGTCGAGCGCCTTGGTCCATTCGGCCGATATCGCCTGGCGCTTGTCGATCTGCGCAAGCAGCGTGGTTTGCGACTTCGCAAGGTCTTCGACGGCGGTCGTGAAACTGTCCATCAGTGACTTGATCTTCTGCAGCCGCTCCCTGGTCTCGGGCTTCTGGGCGGTCGACAGCGCGATTTCGAGTTCCTTGGCTTCAGAAGCCTTGAACCGCTGCAGCTCGGCTGTGGTCTTTTCGACGTCGGAGGCCGTCCTTGCCAGCCTGACGTCGCGGGCGGTGAGTTGCATCTTGCGCAGGTCGAGATGCGCCGCGATCGAGCTGTCGGCGACCCCTTGCGACCGGCCTGCGCGCTCGGTGACACCGTTCACCGTCGCTTCGGTCATCATCTGGTTGGCCGCCATGCCGACCGCCAGCACGACACCGATCGCGCCGGCCAGCCCCAGTTTGTAACCGATGCGATTGAGCTTGATCATGTTCTCGACCCCGAATTTCGCGGAAAATCAGCCATTTGCGCCGGCAAATGGAATCCAGCGACTAGCGCGCGCAGGTTGAGAACGTACGCGGCGTGGAACTAGGACTGGTTAATTTTGATACCGTGGAACTACGGAGCACGTATTCCAATTCAGCGGCCAGAATTCGCGTCAGACGCGAAAAGCCCGGCCCCTCTCGGAGCCGGGCTTTTGTCTGTCATCGGCCGTTTGTCAGGCTGCGCGGACCGAATCCAGGAACTTGCCGACCTCGAGCTTGAGGCGATTGGAGTCACCCGACAGCGACTGTGCTGCCGAAAGCACCTGCGAGGAGGCCGAACCGGTCTCGCTGGCGCCGCGCTGCACGTCGGTGATGTTGGAGGAAACCTGCTGGGTGCCCTGGGCGGCCTGCTGCACATTGCGGGAAATTTCCTGGGTCGCCGCACCCTGCTCTTCCACTGCAGCCGCGATGGTCGAGGAGATCTCCGACAGTTTTTCAATGGTGCCGCTGATTTCCTTGATCGCGGTCACCAACTCCTGCGTCGCCGCCTGGATGCCGGTGATCTGCTGGCCGATTTCGCCGGTAGCCTTCGCGGTCTGTTCGGCCAGCGCCTTGACTTCCGATGCCACGACCGCAAAACCGCGACCGGCTTCACCGGCGCGCGCCGCTTCGATGGTGGCGTTGAGCGCCAGGAGGTTGGTCTGGCCGGCGATGGTGTTGATCAGTTCGACGACGTCGCCGATGCGGGAAGCCGCCTTCGACAGTTCGCTGACGCGGTCGTTGGTGACGCGGGCCTGGCCGACGGCATCGGTCGCCATCCGCGCCAATTCCTGCACCTGGCGGCTGATCTCGTTGACCGAGGATGAAAGTTCTTCGGTCGCAGACGCCACCGACTGCACGTTGGTGGAAGCTTCTTCGGAAGCCGCCGCCACCGCTGTCGTCAACGTCTGCGAGCGTTCGGCGGTCGCCGACAGCGTGCTGGCGGAAGCCTCGAGCTGGGTCGAAGCCGACGACACGGTCTGGACGATCTCGCCGATCATGGATTCGAAATTGCGGGTGATGCTGTCGACGCGGCGGCCGCGCTCGATCTTGGCTTCGGCGTCCGCGGCGGCGGCCTCATCGGCCGCCTTCTTGGCGATCAGCGCTTCCTTGAACACCTGCAGCACGTCAGCCATGGCGCCGATTTCGGTCTTCTCGCCCTGATGCGGCACTTGCGCGCTCAGGTCGCCCTTGCCCAGCGACTGCATCGGGATGACGATCGAGTCGATGCCGGCCGAGACGTCGCGAACCAGATAGTAGCTGACGGCGATGCCGATGATGACGGCCGCGCCCAAAATCAACGCGAGCATCATGAAGGCGGAGGCGTAATTGTCGGCCGCATCCTGCGCTGCCGTGTCGCCGCCCTTGTTGTTGAGCTCGATATCCTTCTTCAGGATCTCGTCGGATTCGATCCCGATCTTGTTGACCGTCTTGGTGTTGAGCTCGTGCGCGTCATGAGGAATCTTGCCCGCTTCCTTGCGGGACAGGGCCATGACTTCCTCGGTGCCCTTCTTGTAGTCCGTCCACTTCTGGACCCACTGATTATACAGCGCGCGTTCTTCCGGCGACGTGATCATCGCCTCGTAGCTCGCGCGGATTTTGGTATTGCCTTCGACAACCGTCGCCAGAATCTTTTCAGATGCCAGCTTCTCTTCCAGCGTCTCGGCCAGCATGTGCTCGCGGATCACGTTGCGGTAGGTGATGACGCCGGCGCGCAGGTCGCCGAGCACGCGGACGCTCGGCATCCAGCTGGTCGCGATATCGACGGTGTTGGCGTTGATCGCCCGCATGTTCTTCACCGCCAACAGACCCATGCCGGTCATCGCGACGAGCAGGAAGGCAACGACAGCGATGATTTTGGTACGGATCGAGTATTTGGCGAGCATTGCGGGGATCTCTTGATCTTGGGCGGGAGGCCGATTGTGACGAGGCGGTGAAGATGAATCGCGGGGAGCCTCGCGGCGATCAAGCCCGACACGTCCTCAGGTTGCGTTAATTTGTCATTCCGTAAAATTACGGTACGCAACAAACCTCACCAGCAAATGAATGCGGCGAAGCAATCAGCGCATCAGCTTCAGCGCATCGGAGAAAAATTCCGCGCCACCGAAATTGCCCGATTTGAGTGCAAGCAACATCGCACCATCTTTCGCGCCGACCGCGCGCAAAACCGGTACTCCCGCAGCGATTTCCGCACCAACGAGGAATCCGGGAATGCCAAGACGGTCGACGACAGCGCCTGAAGTTTCACCACCCGCGACCACCAATCGCCGCACGCCGGATCGCACCAGACCTTCGGCAAGATCGGCCATCGCCTGCTCGATCGCATGCCCGGCTGCATCGCGGCCATGTCGTGATTGCAGAGCTGCGACCTGATCCGGCGTCGAGCTGCTCGCGATCAGGATAGGGCCTTTGCTGATTCGATCGCTCGCCCAGGCCAGCGCGCGTCTTGCTTCGTCGGGTCCTGCGATCACCCGCTCGGTATCGAGATGCAGCACGGCCATCGTCTTTTCGGCATTGGCGATCTGCTGCAGCGTCGCCTGCGAACAGCTGCCGGCGAGACACGCCGCCGGTCCGCCGATAGCGGATTCTGATACCGTTGCCGCCGTGTTCGACTTGACCCTGTGGGAGGCGACCAGCGCCCGGGCGATGCCAAGCCCGATCCCGGAAGCGCCGACCGACAGGCGGTGATCCAGCGCGACGCCACCGATGGTTTCCAGATCGCGGTCGAACACGGCGTCGATAATGGCTGCGCCAAAACCCTTGCCTGCGAGATCGCCGAGGCGCCCGCGAACGGCATCCGCGCCTCGCGTCAGGGCTGCAAGATCGACCAGGCCGACGGTGGTCTTGCTCTGGCGCGCCAGCACCCGCACCAGGTTGGAATCGTGCATCGGATTGAGCGGGTGATCCTTCAGCGGACTTTCGTTCAGCGGCACGGAGCCGACGAACAGGTTGCCCATATAGACGGTGCGGCCGGTTTCCGGGAAAGCCGGCGTCACCAGCACGATGGCGTCGCCGGAATCGGCGCGCAGCGCATCCATCACCGGGCCGATATTGCCGGCGTCGGTGGAATCGAAGGTCGAGCAGATCTTGAACAGCACGTGGCCGGCGCCACGCCCGCGCAGCCATTTTTCGGCCGCGCGCGACCGCGTCACGGCAAGCCCCGCCTCGATCGAGCGGCTCTTGAGCGACACCACGACGGCATCGACCTCGGGCAACGCCAGATCGTCCGCGGGCACGCCGATGGTCTGCACCGTGCGCAGGCCCTGACGGGTCAGCGTGTTGGCGAGATCGGAGGCGCCGGTGTAATCGTCGGCGATGCAGCCCAGAGCACAGTTTCACGGTTTCACTCCGGCGTAGGACTTGAACCAGCCGAGACCATCGGTGGTCTTGCCGCGCGGATTGTATTCGCAGCCGACGAAGCCGCCATAGCCGAGCCGGTCGAGCTCGGCGAACAGGAACGGATAGTTCAACTCCTCGCCGTCGGGTTCGTTGCGCGAGGGAATGCTGGCGATCTGGATGTGGCCGATCATCAGGCATCATCTCGCGCAGCCGCATGGTGACGTCGCCATGGATGATCTGGCAGTGATAGATGTCGAACTGCAGTTTCAGGTTCGGAATCTTCAGCTCAACGATCAGGTCGCGCGCGAACAGGAAATCGTTGAGGAAATAGCCGGGCACGTTGCGCGGGTTGATCGGCTCGATCACGACAGTCGAGGCCGTGCGGCGCAAAGAATTCCGCCGCCCACGTCACCGATTTGGTAGAACGCCTCGACGGCCTTTGGCGTCGCTGCGGCTGGCGATGCCGGCCATCAGGTGCAGCACGCTTGACGCCGGTCGCCTTGGCATAAGGCAGCGCGGTGTCGAGGCTCTTCTTCAGATCGTCGAAACGCGCCGGCAGCGCGGCAAAGCCTTTCTCGCCGGCGTCCCAGTTGCCCGGCGGCAGGTTGAACAGCGCCTGCGTCAGGCCGTTGCGCTTGCAGCCGCTCGCCGACAGCGTCGGCCGGATGATCATAGGGAAACAGAAATTCGACGGCCGTGAAGCCCGCTTTCGCCGCTGCGTCGAAGCGGTCGAGGAACGGGACCTCGTTGAACATCATGGAGAGGTTGGCGGCAAAACGGGGCATCGAATGTCCTCTTGGTAGATCTGTTACTTCGGCTCGCCCGGCAGATGCGTGCCGGTGACGCGGGCATACATCCGCGCCACCGAGGCGTCGTCGTCGCGGCCCATGCCGGCGCCGGCTGTCATCAGGAACATCTGCAGGGCGGCGGCGGCGACCGGCACCGGGAATTTCGCCGTGCGCGCCATGTCCTGGATGATGCCGAGGTCCTTGACGAAAATCTCGACCGCGCTGCGCGGCGTGTAGTCGCCGTCGAGCACGTGCGGCATGCGGTTCTCGAACATCCAGGAATTGCCGGCGGAGGCCGTGATCACCTCGTAGACCTTCCTGATATCGAGCCCCTGCTTGGCGGCGAACGTGATCGCCTCCGAGGCGGCGGCGATGTGGACGCCGGCCAACAAGCTGGTTGATCATCTTGAACGCGGCGCCCTGGCCGGCGGCATCGCCGAGCTCGTAGAGCTTGGCCGCCATCGCATCGAGCGCGGGCCGCGCCTTGGCGAACGCCGCCGGACTGCCCGAGGCCAGAATGGTGAGTTCGCCCTGCGCCGCGCGCTGCGCGCCGCCGGAGATCGGCGCGTCCAGATAATGCCGGCCGCTCGCTTCCAGTTGCTTCGCCAGCCGCCGCGCCACGTCGGGGTCCATGGTGGCGGACGGAGATGAAGACCGCGCCCTTGGCGAGGGTTTCGGCGACGCCGTTGGCGCCGAACAGGATGGCTTCGGTCTGGGCGGCATTGACGACCACGCTGACGACGATGTCGGCCGCCTTTCGCCGCCTCCGCCGGCGTTTTGGCGCCGTTGCCGCCGTCGGCCACGAACCGCGCCACGGAATCCGCCGAGACGTCGCAGCCGGTGACCTCGAGCCGGCGCGGCGCAGCGAGGTCGCCATGCCGAACCCCATCGAGCCGAGCCCGATGACGGCGATGCGCGGTTTTGCGGATTTCGGGCATGCGGCGATCCCTCGATGGTTTCTGGTGGTGCTTGCCTCTGGGTAACACGGCTTGGCCGCGCTGCCAAAGCGTGAGACAACCCGAAAAACAGGGAAACCGGGATGAGCGATAGCACGGCTTCGCGAGGAAATCTGCCGCCTCGGCCGTTCGCTGTTCGAGCGCGGGCTGACGCCGGGTTCCTCCGGCAATATCAGCGTCAAACTCGACGACGGCGGCTGGCTGGTGACGCCGACCAACGCCTCGCTCGGCTTCCTGGACCCGGCGCGGCTGTCGCGGCTCGGCGCCGACGGCAAGCTCGTGACCGGCGATACTCCGACCAAGGAAGTGCCGCTGCACACCGCGCTCTACCAGACCCGCAGCGCCGCCCGCGCCGTGGTGCATCTGCACTCCACCCATTCGGTCGCGCTGTCGATGCTGCCCGAGATCGACCCGCGCGCGGCGCTGCCGCCGATGACACCTTATTACCTGATGAAATGCGGCCACACCGCGCTGGTGCCTTATTATCGCCCCGGCGATCCCGCGGTGGCCGACGCGATCAAGGGGCTGGCCGGCAAATACTCCTCCGTGCTGCTCGCCAATCACGGCCCGGTGGTATCAGGCGACACGCTGGAAGCCGCGGTGTTCGCCATCGAGGAGCTGGAAGAGACCGCGAAATTGTATCTGCTGCTGCGCGGGCTGAACCCGAGGTATTTATCGCCGGAGCAGGTGAAGGATTTGACTGAGGTGTTTGGGTTGACGTTGCCGGAGCATGGCACGGGCATCGAAATCGTCATCCTGAGGTGCGATGCGAGGAGCTGAGGAAGCGACGCAAGCGCGGCGTGCGGCTCATCCTTCGAGGGGAAGAGCGCTGCACTCAGCGACTACGGCTAGCCGCTGCGCGGGGATGACGCGGAGTGGCGGAACACCGCCGCTTACATCCCCAGATACGCCTTGCGCACGTCCGGATTGCTCATGATCTCCGCCGAACTGCCCTGCATCAACACACGGCCGGTTTGCAGGATGTAGGCACGGTCGGCGATTTCGAGGCACTCGGACATGCGCTGTTCGACGATCAGCACGGTCATGCCGGTGTCGCGGATGCGTTTCACCGCCTGGAAGATTTCGTCGACCAGCTTTGGCATGATGCCCTGCGACGGCTCGTCCAGCATCAACAGCCGCGGCCGCGTCATCAGAGCGCGGCCGATCGCCAGCATCTGCTGTTCGCCGCCGGAAAGCGTTTCGGCGCGCTGGTCGAGCCGCTCGGAGAGGCGCGGAAACAACTGAAACACCAGATCGAGCGGCGCCTCGCGGTTGGCTTCGCCGCGGTAGAGGTAGCTGCCGAGCCGCAGATTGTCGCGCACCGACAATCGCGGAAACAGCCGGCGGTTCTCCGGCACATAGGCGATGCCGCGCGAGGTGATGACGTGCTGCGCCATGCCGTCAATGCGCGTGCCGTCGAACGACACGGTGCCGGAGCGCGGGCGCTCGGCGCCGGCGATCGATTTCAACAAGGTCGACTTGCCGGCTCCGTTGGCACCGGCGACGCAGACGACTTCGCCCTTGGCGACCTCGATGCTCACAGCCGAGATCGCAACCAGGCCCTGATAGGCGGTGGTGACTTCATGCACCGACAGCATGACGGTCCCCCAGATAGGCGCTGATGACTCGGGGATCGCGGACCACATCGGCCGGCTTGCCCTCTGCCAAAACCTTGCCGAGATCGAGCACGATGGCGCGATCGACCAGTGGCATCACGATTTCCATGACGTGCTCCACCATAAGCACGGTGACGCCGGTTTCCCGCACCCGTCGCACCAGTTCGACACCGGTTTTGGCTTCGACCGGCGTCAGGCCCGTGAGCACCTCGTCGAGCAGCAGCAGCTTTGGTTCGGTCGCGAGCGCGCGCGCGACTTCGAGCCGGCGCTTTTCGGAAGGCACCAGGTCGCTCGCCGGCACGTTGGCGCGCGGACCAAGGCCGCAGAATTCCAGTACCTCGTGCGCCTTGCGGCGGGCATCGCGCATCACGGTGTTGCGGATCAGCGCGCCGACAATGACGTTGTCGATCACGCTCATGGTCTCGAAACTTTTCACGACCTGAAAGGTGCGCCCGACGCCGCGCTGGCAACGCACCGCCGCCGGCAGCGCGGTGACATCCTCGCCGTCGAAGACGATCGAGCCCTGGGTCGGCGGCAGCACGCCGGCGATCAGGTTGAACAACGTCGACTTGCCGGCGCCGTTCGGACCGATCAGGCCGACGATCTCGCCGCGGCCGACCGAGATCGAGACATCGCTGTTGGCAATGAGGCCGCCGAAGCGCTGCCAGACACCGCGGGTTTCCAGGAGAGGCGTCGTCATCGCGCCAGCTCCTTGCGCTTCGGCGAGAACAGGCCAACCAGGCCCTGCGGCCGCGCCAGCGAAATCGCGACGATCAGACCACCATAGACGATCAGATCGACGCCGCGGCCGGAGCCGCCGATGAAAGAGCGCGTCAACTCGGTGAGCGGGATCAGGATCACCGCGCCCAGCATCGGCCCCCACAGCGTGCCGATACCGCCGAGCACCGCCGGCAACGCCATCAGCAGCGAGAACTGGAAGCCCATGACGCTTTCAGGATCGATATAGGAGACGAACTGCGCATAGAAACTGCCGCCGATCGCGACCAGAAACGCCGACACCGCCGCCGCGCCCATCTTGGAATTGAACACGACGACGCCGAGGCTTTCGGCAGCATCGGGATTGTCTTTCACCGCGCGCCACCAGTAGCCCCACTTGGAATCTTCAAGCCACCAGGTGACCAACCAGGCGACGCAGGCGAGCCCCAACGCGAAATAGAAGTAAGGCAGCTTGCTGCGGGTGAACTGGAACTTGAGCCAGCTATCGCCGCGCACGGGGATGTCGATGCCGAGCGCGGCTCCGGCCCAGTCCCAGTTGTGGAACGCCAAAAGCCCGATCTCGGCGATGACGATGGTGGCGATGACGAAGTAATGCCCGCGCAGCCGGAAGCAGGGATAGCCGAGCGCCATGGCGATCACGGCCGAGATCAATCCGCCGCCGAGCATGCCGAACCACGGCAGCACACCGAATTTGGTGAACAGCAGCGTGGTGGTGTAGGCGCCAAGCCCGAAATAGAGCGCGTGGCCAAGTGAAATCTGTCCGCAATAGCCGGACAGGATGTTCCAGCTCTGCGAGAGCGCGCCCCACATCAGCGTCAGCACCATGATGTTCTGGACGTAGACGTCCTTGACGAACAGCGGGACGACCGCCGCGATCGCGGCCAGGCAGAACGCTGTGATCAGTTCGCGACGGCGGCGGTTTGCGAATTCGCTGTCCATCACATCGACCCGAACAGGCCGCGCGGCCGGATGAAGACGACCAGCAGATAGACGGCGTAGATGCCGACCGATTTCAGCGACGGCGGCAGGATCATGGCGGTGGTGGCCTCGACGAGCCCCACGATGATGCCGCCGGCAAAGGCGCCGAACACGCTGCCAAAACCGCCGAGCGCGACCGTGACATAGGCGATCAGCGCAAAGGAGGCGCCGACGTCAGGGTAGATATAGAAGAAGGTCGCCATGATGGCGCCGGCAAGCCCGACCAGCGCCGCGCCGAGGCCCCAGCCCAGCGCGAACACGCGGTTCTTGTCGATCCCGACCAGCGCCACCGCGCCGGCGTCCTCCCGGGTGGCTTCCAGCGCGCGGCCGAAGTCCGTGCGGTTGATGAAGAAATAGAGCGCGCCGAACGCTGCGATCGATACCGCGGCGCCGACCAGTTGCGGCTCGGGCAGGAAGATGCCGCCGACCGAAATGGTTTTGCCGCCGAGCCAGGAATGGGTGACGCTGCGGTAGTCCGGCGTAAAGAAGAACTGCGCCAGGCCGCGCATGACGATGGCAAGCCCGAAGGTGGAGAAGATCTGCACCATGCCGGCATTGGCCTTCGCCCTCACCGCAAAGCGCACGATCAAGAGATAGACCAACGCGCCAAACACGAACAGCGCGGCGGCGACCAAAGGTGCCGCCAGCAACGGATCGATCGCAAAGAACGCGAACAGGAAGAACGTCGCATACATCGCGATCATCAGAAATTCGCCGTGCGCGAAATTCACGACGTCCATCAGGCCGAAGATCAGCGCGAGGCCGACCGCGATCAGCCCGTAGAGCAGCCCCATCAAGAGGCCGCTCGCCAGGCTTTGGATGATTGTTTCGGCGGTCACTGGTATGCCCCAATCTCTCGTCGTCCCTGCGAACGCAGGGACCCATAACCACCGGAATCGCGTTTGGAAAAAGGACGTGAGGCCACGATGAAAACGATACTCCAGGGCGTATGGGTCCCTGCGTACGCAGGGACGACACGGTGCTTGTGGTTGGACCTCGCGAAAAGCGACTCTACTTCATCGGCCAGGTGGCTTCGGCGACGGCGGCTTGCGGCGGAGAGATCGTGACGAACTTGCCGCCGATATACTGCAGCAGCACCGGATCGGCGTCGTTGTTCTGGCCCATGTCGTCGAACTTGATGCGCTTCCACGGCATGATGGTGTTCTCGCCGGCAATGTCGGTCGCGACCAGCGCTTCGCGGATCTTGTCGCCATCGGTCGACTTGGCGCGGTTGATCGCTTCCGCCATCACGATCAGGCCCATGAACTGCCGCGACGTCAGGTCGTTGAAATCCTTGCCCGACTTTTCCTTGAACATGGCGTTGATCTTGCCGACCATCGGCCGCTTGGCGGCGAGATCGAGCGAGAAGGTGCCGCGCGAGATCACGCCTTCGAGCTTGTCGCCGACGGCGTCATAGAGCGCCTTCTCCGAGAAGCCGGCATCCTGCGCCACGATGGCGTTGGGCTTGTAGCCGAGCTCGGCCATGGTCTTGACCAGCAGGATACCGTCGGTGGTGTAGCTCGAGGGCATCAGCACGTCGGCATTCGCCGCCTTGAGCTGCTGCACTTCGGCCGAAAGCGACGGCGAGTTCGAACGATACTTGATGTCGGCGACGATCTTGTAGCCGCGCTCGCCGGCGAGCTTGGTCTGCGCGTTGGCGGAGTCGGTGCCGAAGATCGTATCTTCGTGGAACAGCGCCAGCGTTTCAATCTTGGTGCCTTTGTTCTTCAACGCATCGAAGAAGTCGAACATCGCCTGCGAATACATCTCGTCATGGGGTGCGGCGCGGAAATAGTATTTGAGACCGCGGCGATGCAGGCTCGGCGAGGAGTTATCGGCCGAGATGAACGGGATCTGGTAGCGCTCGCAAACCTGGCTGACAGTGACCGCGACCGCGCTCTGATAGGTGCCGATGACGGCGCAGACTTTTTCCTGCGTGATCAGGCGCTCGGTTTCGGCGCGACCCTTCTGCGGATCGGACTGATGGTCGGCGAACACCAGCTTGATCTTGGCGCCGCCGAGGCCGGGCAGTCCCTCGCCTTTCGACAGCGGCAGATCGAAGTCGTAATCCTTGTTGATGATCTCGAGCGCGGTCTCGTAGGCCTTCTGCGCATCGACGCCCTGCTGGGCGCTGGCGCCGGAGAACGGATAGATGATGCCGATCACCACTTCGGAAGCTTGCGCACGGCTCGCGATCGGCGCCAGCGCGGCGGCGGCAGTGGCTCCAAGCAACACATTACGGCGCGTGATGTTCATGACAAAATCCTCTGTTGGCCCAGTGTTATCGATGAAACGGTTGACGGTTACGGTAAAGCCTCAATGAGCGGCACGAATTGCATCAAAGCACGGCAAGGTGCTTGTTCAGGAGGTCAGTCACCAGCATCAGTCCCGGCGCATGCGTGATCGCAAACGGCAGCCTGGCGGCAGCGATCACCGATTGCGGCGTCACGCCGCACGCCCAGAACACCGGGATCTCGTCGTCGGCAACCGGAACCGGATCGCCGTAGTCGGGCTTTGCAATATCGGCGATGCCGATCGACGAGGGATGGCCGAGATGCACCGGCGCGCCGTGCACAGCGGGAAAACGCGAGGTGATCTGCACCGCGCGGATCGCATCCGCCGGCTTGAACGGACGCATCGACACCACCATCGGCCCCGCGAACGGTCCGGACGGCTGGCAGGCGATGTTGGTGCGATACATCGGCACGCGGACATTGCGCTCGATGTGGCGGATCGGCAGGCCGTCGGCGCGCAGCGCTTCTTCGAACGAGAACGAACAGCCGATCACGAAAGCGACGAGGTCGTCGCGCCAGTGCGCCATGATGTCGGTCGGCTCCTCCACCACCTCACCGTCGCGCCAGACGCGGTAGCGCGGCAGATCGGTACGGATGTCGAGGTCGAGGCCGAGCGCGGGAATGCGGGGATCGCCGACATCGGACATGCCGATGATCGGGCACGGTTTGGGATTGAGCTGGCAGAAGCGATGAAAGGCGCTGGCAAGCTTCTCGGGCATCACAGCGAGATTGCCCTGAACAAAACCGTCGGCGACGCCGGCGGTGCTGGAGGCCATGCCAGTGCGGCAGGCGTGCCGGGCCGCAACGCTCGGCGATAAATTGGACGCATCGTGAGCGGGTCGTTCCGTTCTCGCCAGGCTGGTCATCATCGATCTCAGCTCCAATCAGGTCGACATCTACTCCCGCATACGGCTATGATAATGTCTAATCTTGTTTTTTAATCAAGATCGATAAATCTGATTTATCGATCTGCGGGCAGAGGGTGCATGGCTGATTTCAAGGCAATTGAGACCTTCATGTGGGTCGTGACGCTCGGCAGCTTCCGCGGCGCCGCCCAGAAGCTCAACACCACCCAGCCGGCGATCTCGCAGCGGATCGCCCAGCTCGAGCGCGAGGTCGGCGTGCGGCTGTTGCAGCGTGATCGCCGTATGGTGCTGCCGACGCCGAGCGGACGGCAAATGATGGTCTATGCCGAGAAGCTGATCGGGCTGCGCTCGGAAATGCTGGCTGTCGTCGGCGATCGCTCGACGATGCGCGGCGTGCTGCGGCTCGGCGTCGCCGAGACCATCGTCCATACCTGGCTGTCGCAGCTGATCAAGAGCGTCAATCACGCCTACCCCAATCTCACGCTTGAAATCGAGGTCGATATCACCTCGAACTTGCGGACCCGGCTGCTGGCGCAGGAAATCGAACTCGCCTTCCTGCTCGGGCCGCTGACGGCGCCGACCGTCAGCAACCGCGTGCTGTGCGACTATCCCGTGGGTTTTCTGGCGAGCCCCGCGCTCGGCCTCGGCGATCGCCGGCTGACGGTGCATGATCTCGCGAAATTTCCGATCATCACCTTCCCGCGCAAAACCCCGCCTTACGAACTGGTGCGCTCGCTGTTCAACCGCCCCGACCTGCCGCCGATGCGGCTGCATGCCAGCGCCTCGCTGGCGACCGTCATTCACATGGCGATCGAAGGCCTCGGCATTGCCGTGATTCCAACCGCCATCGTCGAAAACGAAATGGCTGACGGACGGCTGCAACTGCTGACGACCGACCAGCAGATGCCGCTGCTGACATTTTCAGCGAGCTGGCTCGCCTCCCCCGACACGGTCGCGGTCGAGCGCGTGGCCGAGATCGCTGCAAACCTGGCACAAGGCAGCGTCGTTGTTGACGCGCCGCGGCGGGCGCGTCATTGAAATGACGCAAGTCAGAATAACCGAGCGCGCGTATCCCGGAATGACCTCATGACCAAAATCGCCTCCAACCTGCAAATCGATTCCGCCCGGCTGTGGGGCACCATCCACGAGACCGCTAAATTCGGCGCCACGCCGAAAGGCGGCGTGCGGCGGCTGACGCTGGGACCTGAGGACAAGCAGGTGCGCGACTGGTTCCGCAAGGCATGCGAGGCCGCCGGGCTGGAAGTCCATGTCGATACGCTCGGCTCGATGTTCGGCCTGCGCAAGGGCCGCGACATGTCAAAGGCCCCGGTCGGGCTCGGCTCGCATCTCGATACCCAGCCGACCGGCGGCAAATACGACGGCGTGCTCGGCACCCTGGCGGCGCTGGAGGTGGTTCGCACGCTCAACGATGCCGGCATCGAAACCGAGACGCCGATCTGCATCTGCAACTGGACCAACGAGGAAGGTTCGCGCTTCGCGCCGGCGATGATGGCGTCCGCCGCCTATGTCGGCGATTTCACGACCGACGACATTTTGTCGCGGAAAGACATCGACGGCGTCACGGTCGGCGAAGCGCTCGACAGCATCGGCTATCGCGGCGAAAGCCCGGTCGGTAAACAGAAATTCTCGGGCTTCGTCGAATTGCATATCGAACAGGGCCCGATCCTCGAAGCCGAGAACAAGACCATCGGCGTGGTCGATTCCGGCCAGGGCGTATTGTGGTACGACGGCATGATCACCGGCTTTGAAAGCCATGCCGGCTCGACGCCGATGCCGCTGCGGCGTGACGCGCTGGCGACATTGTCCGAAATCGTGCTGGCGATGGAAGCGGCCGCGAAGAAGCACGGCCCGAAGGCGGTCGGCACCATCGGTGAAGCCGTCATCGCCAATCCCTCGCGCAACGTCATTCCCGGTGAAATCGCCTTCACCGTGGATTGCCGCAGCGCCGATGCAGGGATCATGGACACGCTGGACAAGGATTTGCGCGCGGCGATCGCCGAGATCTCGGCGCGACGCAAGGTCGCAGTTCAGCTTGATCTGGTCTGGCGCAAGCCGCCGACGCATTTCGATCCCAAGCTGGTCGATGCGGTGGAAGGCGCCGCGAAAATGCTCGGCTATTCGCATCGCCGCATCACGTCCGGCGCCGGCCACGATGCCTGCAACCTCAACACCGTGATCCCGGCGGCAATGGTGTTCGTGCCCTGCAAGGACGGCATCAGCCACAATGAGCTTGAGGACGCTACCCAAACCGATTGTGCGGCGGGCGCCAATGTGTTGATGCATACCGTGCTGGCGCTGGCCGGCGTCGCATCCTGATCAAGTAGAACCCGGAGAAAAACCGTGCGCGGAGTTTTTGTCGACGCCAATGAATCGCTGGCCGTGATCTTCGAACGGCTGCACAAATCAGGCGATCCTGAGGTGCGTATCCACAGGGATCCCGATATCAAGCCGGAAGACTATCCGAAAATACTCGATAGCGCCGAGATCGCGATCGTCGATCATACCGCGCTGCCGACCGATGTCGCGAAAAAATGCACCGGGCTGAAGCACGTCGTGTTTCTCGGCACCGGCGCGCGCAGCTACATGAATCCGGAAGAGCTCGCCGAGCTCGGCATCACCGTGCACCTGATCAAGGGCTATGGCGATACGGCAGTCGCCGAATGCGCGATCGCGCTGATGTGGGAGGCCGCCCGCGGATTGGCGAAGATGGACCGCGGCATCCGCGCCGGCAACTGGCTGCGCGACGACGCCATGCAGCTGAGCGGCAAGACGCTTGGCCTGATCGGTTTTGGCGGTATCGCCGCCGAAGTGGCGCGCATCGCGCTCGGCAGCGGCATGCGCGTGATCGCCTGGAACCGGTCGCCGAAGAAATATCCGAAGGTCGAATTCGTCGAGTACGAAGAATTGCTGACCGAAAGCGATGTGATCTCGATCCACCTGCTGCTGAACGACGAGACCCGCGGCATGGTATCGCGCGCCTGTTTCGAGGCGATGAAAACCGGCGCCATCCTCGTCAACACCGCGCGTGGCGCCATCGTCGACGAGGAAGCGATGATCGACGCGCTGAAATCCGGCCAGCTCCGCCATGCCGGGCTCGACGTCTTCAACATCGAACCGTTGCCGGCGGATCATCCGCTGACCAAACTGCCCAACGTGACGTTGTCGGCGCATTCAGCGTTCCGCACGCCCGAGGCAAGCGAGAACTTGATGAAGGCGGCGTGGGAGCATTGTCGGCGGATCGCGAAGTAATCTCCCGTCGTCCCGGCCAAGCGAGGCGCGAGCCGGGACCCATACTCCGCGGCCCATGTTGTTGCGCGAGGTATCAACCAACACCGCGCAGAACCGAGAGGCCGCGGCGTATGGGTCCCCGCTTTCGCGGGGACGACAGCCGGACTAGTCCACCATATCGGCGACCGCCTTGCCGCAGGCCGTCGTGTCGGCATTGCCGCCGAGATCCCGCGTCCGCAGCGTGCGTTCGCCGAGCGTGCGCTCGATCGCGGCCACGATTGAATCCGCCGCCTGCTTCTCGCCGAGATGCTCCAGCATCATCGCACCCGACCAGATCATGCCGATCGGGTTGGCGATGCCCTGGCCGGCGATGTCGGGCGCCGAGCCGTGCACCGGCTCGAACACCGACGGAAACAGCCCGGGCGGATTGATATTGCCTGATGGCGCGATGCCGATGGTGCCGGTGCAAGCCGGACCGAGATCAGAAAGAATATCGCCGAACAGGTTCGATCCGACGACGACGTCGAACCAGTCCGGATGGAGGACAAAATTCGCGGTGAGGATGTCGATGTGGTACTTGTCCCACTTCACCTTGGGAAAATTCTTCGCCATCGCCTCCACGCGCTCGTCCCAATAGGGCATCGTGATCGAGATGCCGTTGGACTTGGTCGCCGAGGTCAGGTGCTTCTTCGGCCGTGACTGCGCCAGTTCGAACGCGAACTTGAGAATGCGATCGACGCCGACCCGCGTCATCACGGTCTGCTGGGTGACGAATTCACGGTCGGTGTCCGGGAACATGCGGCCGCCGACGGAGGAATATTCACCTTCGGTGTTTTCGCGCACCACCCAGAAATCGATATCGCCGGGCTTGCGGTTGGCGAGCGGCGACGGCACGCCGGGCATCAGCCGCACCGGGCGCAGATTGACGTACTGGTCGAACTCCCGGCGAAACTTGATCAGCGATCCCCACAACGAAATGTGATCGGGGATTTTCGCGGGCCAGCCGACCGCGCCGAAATAGATCGCGTCGTGCTTGCCGATCTTGGCCTTCCAGTCCTCCGGCATCATCTCGCCGTGCTTTTCGTAATAATCCCAGGACGCGAAGTCGAAATGATCGAAATGCACGGCGACGCCGTGCTTTTTCGCCGCCGCCTCCAGCACGCGCAGGCCCTCCGGGACCACTTCCTTGCCGATGCCGTCGCCGGGAATGACCGCGATCCGATATTCTTTTTTTGTGCTCATCCTGGAGGTTCCTTGGGTGGCGTGCCGCAGGGGAAACGGCCTGTTTTGATTGCCTTGCAATGGACCAAACCGCGTCACGGCGCAACGCTGCAGTGCAATGTTGACCGCCATGGCTGCCACCGCCTACCAATTCCCGGCCTTCCAATTTCCGGCCTTCCAATTTCTTGGGCTTTTCCTTACCGACCCTCCCCCAGCAAGCGAGTATTCCCATGGATCTGCACCTGCGCGGCAAACGCGTCCTGATCACCGGCGCCTCCAAGGGCATTGGCGCGGCCGCGGCCGAAGCTTTTGCCGAAGAAGGCTGCGATGTCATGCTCGCCGCCCGCAATGGCGAGCAGTTGAAAGCCCTGTGCGAGCGCCTGCGCTCCGCGCACCAGATCGGCGCCACGGCCCATGTCGTCGACCTGCGCAAGCCCGAGGACATCGCCAGACTCGTCAAGGACGCCGCCGATATCGACATCCTCGTCAACAATGCCGGCGACATCCCCGGCGGCTCGATCGACAAGATCGACGAAGCGACCTGGCGTCACGCCTGGGAACTGAAAGTGTTCGGCTATATCAACCTGACCCGCGCGATCTACGCGCAGATGAAGGCGCGCGGCCACGGCGTCATCGTCAACGACATCGGCGCCGCCGGTGAAAAGTTCGACGCCAACTACATCTGCGGCAGCGCCGGCAACGCCGCGCTGATGGCGTTCACCCGCGGCCTCGGCGGCAAGAGCCTCGCCGACAACATCCGCGTCGTCGGCATCAATCCCGGCCCCGTCGGGACCGACCGCCACGTCACGCTGCTGAAGACCCGCGCCAAGAACCAGTTCGGCGACGAAAACCGCTACAAGGAATTCCAGAAGAACATGCCGCTCGGCCGCCCCGCGCATGCGCGCGAGATCGGCGACCTGATGGCGTTCCTGGCGTCGGACCGGTCCGGCTATACGTCGGGGGTGATCGTGACGGTCGACGGCGGGCATACGTCGGGATGGAGTTAGCTGGCTCCGTCATTGCGAGGAGCGAAGCGACGAAGCAATCCAGTCTTGTCTTTGCTGCAACGCTGGATTGCTTCGCTGCGCTCGCAATGACGAGGCCCAAACAACAACGAAAAGCGGGCAAACCGATGAGACGCAGAGATCTGTTACTGGGTGCGGGCGCGGCAATCATCGCAGGTCCCGCCTTCGCCGCGCAGGATAGTTTTCCCGACCGGCCAATCACCATCACCAACGGCTACGGCCCCGGCGGATCGACCGACATCGCAGCTCGCCTGATGATCGAACAGATGCCGCCGAGTCTCGGTGGCAACGCCCGGCTGATCGTCGAAAACCGCGCGGGCGCCAGTGGCACGCTCGCCAGCGCCTGGATGACGCGGCAACCGCCGGACGGTTATTCGCTGCTGATCTCGGAATTGTCATCGTTTGCGATCTGGCCGAGCATGCATGAGAGCGGCACGCCCTACCGGCCGCTACAGGATTTCACCTGGATCGCCACCATTTGCACCGCGCCGATGGTGTTGCTGGTCAAGCCAGACTTCCCCGCGCGTACCGCGCAGGAAGCGTTCGAGGTCCTGCGGTCCGATCGCTCGGCAGAGCTGGACTATTCGAGTTCGGGCGCCGGCTCCATTCCGCATATCGCGGCGGAAATGCTGAAATATGCGTTGGGCAAAGGCGTGCAGTCCCGGAATATTCCCTATCGGGGCGGCGCTGCGGCGGTGCTCAGCATCGCCAAGGGCGAGACCGCCTGGGGCGTCGCCTCGCTCGGTTCTGCCGCCGGCCAGATGCAGGGCAATCTGGCGCGACCGCGTCGTGACATGCCGCGGATTTCCGGCTTTCCCGGATGTTCCGACTTTTGCCGAAGTGGGACTAGCGGGCATGGAGCTCGATATCTTCTATCTCCTCAGCGGTCCTCCGGGATTGCCGCCCGAGATCAACGCACGCCTCAACAAGGCAAGCGCCGCCGCCCTGACGCATCCACAAACGCGCGAGCGCTTCCTCAACGCCGGCATGCAGGCCTGGAATGCCGAAAACACACCCGAGAGCGCACGCCGCGTGGTCGAGACCGAACTGGCGCGCTTCAAATCGATCGGCGAGCGAACGGGCATCAAGATAACGGGTGGTTGAACACCCGCCGTCATTGCGAAGAGGTAGAGTTAGCGCCACGCACTCACTCCTCATCCTGAGGAGACCGCGAAGCGGTCGTCTCGAAGGATGGCCGCGGGCCTCATGGTTCGAGACGGCGCTACGCGCCTCCTCACCATGAGGGTCGGCGCTCGCAATGACGGGACTAAAGCAGTCCGCTCGAACAACTGCCGGATCAGTGTCGTGATCCTGCCCTTCGGCGACATCATCTCGTTCATAATCGTGAAATGGTTGGCGCCGGGGATTTCTTCATAGGTCACCGGCAAGCCATATCTCGCGCGATGCCCGGCAAAGTCCGCGGTCTGCTTGCGCAACAGATCCAGTTCTGCGCTGCCGACCACCAACGACAGCGGCTTCAGCGGCCCGCCTTCCATCATGACAGGCGAATTGCGCCGCACAGTGGCCTCATCCGCTTTCAGTTTTTCCTGCAGATAGGAGTGACGGATCGGTTCGAGGTCGTAGATGCCTGATATTGCCATCCCTGCCCGCACCTTCGGATGCGACAGCGCCATCGAGGTCAGATGGCCGCCCGCGGACCAGCCGGACACCACGATGCTTTCGTTGGCCGCGCCAAGCGCTGGCAATTGTCGGCTAAGAAAATCGATGCCGGCGTGGATTTCCGCGACGATCTGATCCAGCGTCGCATCCGGCGCCAGGGTGTAGCCGATCAGCGCGACGTTGATGCCATGCGCCATCGGGCCCTCGGCCACGACTGTAAAAACTTCCTTGGCGCGCGCCTGCCAATAGCCGCCGTGAATGAACAACAGGGTCGGCGCCCTGTCGGCGGCTTTGAGGAAATCGATCCGGTTGCGCTCGCGCGGGCCGTAGCGAAGGTCGATATGCGCAGGGTACCGCTTGCGCATCTCGCCGGAGCGTTGCTCCCAGCCGGCCACCATCGCGGCACCGCCGGGAACGTGTTCGCCGTTGTTGAGACCGCGGTCGCGCTCTTCCTGGCTCATCTTGCGCCAGTCCAGCGCCGAAAACAGGGTCGTCATGCAGATATCTCCAGTCGGCCACAACTTCAGTGCGTTCCACTTTGCCGGAAAATGTTCTACAGCACCATCCGCGGCTTAAGAAACGGAACGGGAGAAGCGCAAGTGGCGGATCAAGGTCTGGTACGGGAGACGGCGGTTGCCGTGGTCGGCAAACTCCGGTCGGGCGAAGTCACCCCGCTCGATCTGCTCGATGTACTGGAGAAACGCATTGCCGAGGTCGACGGCAAGGTCAACGCGCTGCCGACGCTGTGCTTCGACCGCGCCCGCAGCCATGCCAAGGCGCTGATGAAGAAACCGGCCGGCGAACGCGGCCTGCTCGCAGGCCTGCCGGTGCCGATCAAGGACCTGACGGCGGTCGCCGGTGTGCTGACGACGCAGGGCTCACCGATCTACAAGGACAACATCCCGACGAAATCCGACATCCTCGTCGAGCATCTCGAAAACAACGGCGGCGTGATCTACGCCAAATCGAACACGCCCGAATTCGGCGCCGGCGCCAACACTTTTAATGAAGTATTCGGCGCGACCCGCAATCCGTGGGACACCTCCCGCTCCGCCGCCGGTTCCTCGGGCGGCGCCGCGGTGGCGCTCGCCACTGGCACAGCCTGGCTCGCGCACGGTTCCGACATGGGCGGGTCCCTGCGCAACCCGGCGAGCTTCTGCGGCATCGTCGGACTGCGTCCGAGCATCGGCCGCGTCGCGCACACCATCGCGGCTGCGATCGACCGCAATCTCGGCGTCCAGGGTCCGATGGCGCGCAATGTCGAGGATCTGGCACTGATGCTCGATGCCATGAGCGGCGAACATCCCGGCGATCCCTTGTCGCTGCCGCTGCTGCCGAACTCGTTTCTGTCCGCCGCGCGCTCCGGCAACAAGCCGAAGCGCGTGGCCTATTCGTCCGATCTCGGCATCACGCCGGTCGATCCCGAGGTCGCCGCGATTACCCGCAAGGCCGCGCAGCGTTTTGCCGAAGCCGGCGTCATTGTCGAAGAAGCCCATCCGGACCTGCGCGAGGCCCATGAATGCTTCCACGTGCTGCGCGCGTTCGACTACGCGCTCTCCAAGGCGGCGCTGCTGCGCGCCAAGCGCGACCAGCTCAAGCCGGAAGTGATCTGGAACATCGAGGAAGGCCTCAAGCTGACGGTCGAGCAGCTCGAACGCGCCGAGGCCCAACGCGTCGCCATGACCGTGCGCACCCAGGAGTTCTTTGAGAAATACGACCTGCTGCTGGCGCCCGCGACCATCGTGCCGCCATTCCCGGTCGAGAACCGCTATGTCGCCGAATGTGACGGCAAGAAGTTCGACAACTATGTCGAATGGCTCGGCATCGTCTACGCCATCACGCTGGTGTGCTGCCCCGCGCTGTCGCTGCCATGCGGATTTACCGCCTCGGGCCTGCCGGTCGGATTGCAGGTGGTGGCGCCGAACCGCGGTGAGGCGCAACTACTTGCGGGCGCGAATCTCCTGGAAGACATTCTGGGCGTACGCGGCACGACGCCGATCGATCCGCGGGGGCCGAAGTAGATCCCTCATGGTGAGGAGGCGCGTAGCGCCGTCTCGAACCATGAGGCCCCAGTCGGGCCCGCAGCCATCCTTCGAGACGACCGCTACGCGGTCTCCTCAGGATGAGGGTCGCGAATTGTGCACCAGCGAATGGCACGTGCCCGGAGATTGCGGTCGGAGTGAGCAAGGAATAAACAGAAGCAGATCATTCGCGGAGAACCGATATGACCGACCAAGCCATCAAACCCGCGGACGATCATCTCGACATCCGTGACGTCGAACGCCGGATCAAGGCGATTTTCATCGGCTCGATCGGCAATCTCGTCGAATGGTACGATTTCTACGCCTATACGGCGTTCGCGTTGTATTTCGCGCCGGCGTTCTTCCCGAACAGCGATCCGGTGGTGCAGCAGCTCAATGTCGCCGTGCTGTTCGCCGCGACATTCCTGATGCGCCCGCTCGGCGGCTGGCTGTTCGGCTACATCGCCGACCGTTACGGAAGGCGGCTGTCACTGACGTTGTCGGTGGTCTGCATGTGTTTCGGCTCGCTGATCATCGCGGTGACGCCGACCTATGCCTCGATCGGCATTGCCGCGCCCGCGATCCTGGCGCTGGCGCGAATGATCGAGGGGTTAAGCCTCGGCGGCGAATACGGCGCCAGCGCCACCTATCTCAGCGAGGTCGCCGATCCCAAGCATCGCGGTTTTTATTCAAGCTTCCAATATGTCACGCTGATCGGCGGCCAGCTCACCGCCATCATCGTGTTGCTGTTGCTGCAAAAGGTATTCTTGACGCCGGAGGAACTGAAGGCCTGGGGCTGGCGGATTCCGTTCGTGATCGGCGCGGGACTTGCGATCTTCGCCGCGGTGATGCGGCGCGACCTGCACGAGACCGACGCCTTCGTCGAAGCCAAGAAGCTGGCCAAACCGACCGGCTCGATCCGCGGGCTGCTGAAATATCCGCGCGAGCTGTTGCTCGTCGTCGGCCTCACCGCCGGCGGCACCGCGGCGTTCTATACTTTCACCACCTATATGCAGACCTTTGTGAAGCTGTCGGTCGGGCTCACCGAGGACCAGACCACGTTCGTGATCTTCGGCTCGCTGATCTTCGCGACCCTGCTGCAGCCGCTTTACGGCGCACTGTCCGACCGCATCGGGCGCAAGCCGCTGCTGATCTTCTTCGGCGTCGCCGGCACACTGGCGACGGTGCCGATCCTGACCACGCTAAAGGAGACAAAGTCGCCCTTCATCGCTTTCCTGCTGATCTGCGGCGCCTGGATTTTCGTCGCCGGCTACACCTCGATCAACGCGATCGTGAAGGCGGAATTGTTCCCGACCAATGTCCGCGCGCTCGGCGTCGGCCTGCCCTATGCGATCACGGTCTCCGTGTTCGGCGGCACCGCGCCCGCGGTCGCGCTCTACTTCAAGAGCCTCGGGCATGAGGAATGGTTTTATTTCTATCTCAGCGGCATGATCTGCCTCTCGCTGATCATCTATTCGACCATGCGCGACACCAAGCATGAATCGGCGATGCACCGCCACGAGTGATCAGGGAGAACGCCTGTGCCGACAGAACGCTTTCAATTCACCGGAGAAGGCGGCCATCAACTTGCCGCCGCGCTGGATCTGCCGGACGGGCCGGTCGATGCCTATGCGCTGTTCGCGCACTGCTTCACCTGCGGCAAGGATGTGCTGGCGGCGAAACGCATCGCGGTCGCGCTGGCCGCGAAGGGCATCGCGGTGCTGCGGTTCGACTTTACGGGGCTGGGCTCCAGCGAGGGCGATTTTGCCAACTCGACCTTTTCCTCCAACGTCGCCGACCTCGTGCGCGCCGCAAACCACCTGCGCGAAACGCGACAGGCGCCCGCGATCCTGATCGGCCACAGCCTCGGCGGTGCCGCCATCCTCGCCGCCGCCGGCCAGATTCCGGATGCAAAGGCGGTCATCACCATCGCCGCCCCTTCCGATCCCGCGCATGTCACGCATCTTTTCAAGGACAGGATCGAAGACATCCGCGCGCATGGAAAGGTGGAGGTCCAGCTCGCCGGCCGGCCGTTCAACATCAAGCGCGAATTTCTCGACGATATCGCCGAGCACGGCCTGATGGCGCACGTCGCGAAACTGCACAAGGCGTTGCTGGTCATGCATTCGCCGACCGACGACACCGTCGGGATCGAAAACGCCACCAACATCTTCCTCGCTGCCAAGCACCCCAAGAGTTTTGTTTCGTTGTCGGGCGCGGATCATCTGTTGAGCGGCAAGCGTGACGGCGCCTACGTCGCCGACATGATCGCGGCCTGGGCCGAGCGATATATCGAGCCCGCCACCGCAGCGCCGGTTGCCGCGGCGACCGAAGGCCCGCGCAACGTGGTGGTGCGCGAGACCCGCAACAGCAAATTCCAGCAGACCGTGACGACAGGGCCGCATCGGATGATTGCGGACGAACCCGTCGCCGTCGGCGGTCAGGACGGCGGCCCTGGGCCGTATGATTTTCTGCTTTCCGGCCTTGGCGCCTGCACGTCTATGACGATGCGGATGTATGCCGATCTCAAATCGATGCCGGTCGAGCGCATCACCGTGACGCTGAAGCACAACAAGATTTACGCGCAAGACTGCGCCGAATGCGAGACACGGGAAGGCAAGATCGACCAGATCGAGCGGGAGATATCGATCGAAGGGGCGCTCGATGCCGATCAGCGCAAGCGATTGATGGAAATCGCCGACAAATGCCCGGTGCATCGCACGCTAAAATCCGAGGTGCGGATTTTGACCAGGGAAGCGGACTAGGCCGCGACGAGCGGCCGGACCCGCAGCGCGCCGCGCAGGCCAACGGCGGTGCCGAGCATGATTCCGGCGACCGCCACCAGCGAGGCCAACGCCAGCGTTGAAAAACCGGTCAGGCCCTGGCCCGACCGAACAACCGAACGCCATTACGCCGCCCGCGCCCATCAGCGCGGCGCCGCCGGCCGAACGCAGCATGTGGCGCGGCGATTGATAGCCTTCGAGCTGAAAGCGCCCGGTCAGTACCGCAGTGACGAGGCTGCCGGCGAAGACGCCAAACACGGTGACGATGCCAAAATTCAGCGTCGACCCGGTCGACAGCATGACATATTGCAACGCATCCGCGATCGGCGCGATGAAGGTCAGTGACGTCACCGGTGTCGGATTGAAATCATCGGCGCCGAGATAGCCGGTCGCATACCAGCCAGCCGCGACGAGAATACCGACAACGAGCCCTGCCGCGATCTGGCCGGGCGAGCGCCGGAACTCCGGGTGCACGAAAGCGAAGATCATCAACGCGGAAGATATCACCCAACCCGTCAGCATGTGCGCCGTCTTCTCGGTCAAACCCGCGGCGGCCAGCAGCGCCGGAATTGAGTTCGCTTTTACCGTGGCCTGCGAGGCGGCAACCATCGCAATCCGCGCCGGCGCGATCAGGCCTTTCAGCGTCATCTGGGCAAAGATCGCCAGCACGACGACAACGACGAAGGAACGCAGATTGCCGCGACCGAGCAGCACCAGTGCGCGCGAACCGCAACCGTTCGACAACACCATGCCGTAGCCGAACAACAACCCGCCGAAGAACATCAATGGCGCCGAGAACGACGGCTGCAGGTAGATCGACTTGCCGATGTCGACGAAGGCGCCCGCCGCCAGCCATTGTGTCGCGGCGACCGCGATCCCCATCGCCAGCGCATAGGTGCGCACCAGCCGGCCGTCGCCCTCCGCCCACCAGCCGCGCAGGCTCGACATCATGCAGAAGCCCGAGAGCAACCCGACCGCGCCGTAGACCAGGCCGATGACAAGGGCGGAGACGATGACGATTTGAGTGGAGTCCATCGGCGAAGTTCCTCAGAGTTCATCCCGTCATTGCGAGCGCAACGCGAAGCAATCCATCGTGCGGCACAAGGAAAGACTGGATTGCTTCGTCGCTTCGCTCCCTAGCACAAACGCTTCGCGTTTGTTGCAGGCAATGACGGTGAAACTCTACGGCCGTAGGATCACGCGGTCGCGTGACGAACCGGCGACCGCGACGAGAGCAGCTTTGGCCTGCTCCAACGGATAAATCGCACTCGCTTTGATCGGAAACGGTTTTAAATGCCCGCTGGCGAAGCCGGGCGCCAGCTCCTTCAGCACCGCCCCGGTCGCGACCGACGACAGGCCGAGCGTGTCGATGCCGACATAGGTGTGCTGGCCGCGGTAAAACTCCAGAATATTGAACTGCACGATGCGATCGACCGCAGCGATCAATATCTGCCGCCCGCGCAGCGCCAGCGATTTGTGCGCCGCCTGGAAATAGGGATCGCCGACGGTGTTGAACACGATGTCCGCGCCCTTGCCGTCGGTGAGCTCGCGAACGCGCGTCGCGACGTCGGTCGCGGAGGCATCGACGACCTCGACCTTCGAATTGGTATGCCCCTCATACGGCTCACTCTTGCGCACGACGCCGATCACGCGGGCGCCGTGCCAGCTCGCGATCTGTGTCGCCGCCTGCCCGACCTTGCCGTTGACGCCCATGACCAGCACGGTCTCGCCCGGACTTGGGGATGCCGGCGCGTCGCAGACCTTCCATCGCGGTAACGAAGGGCACGCCGATGCCGGCCGCCTCTTCCCAGGAAAGACCTTTTGGTTTTTCCACCACCGCGTCGGCCTCGACCGCAAGATGGGTCGCATGGGTACCGTCGCGGCGAATACCGAGATCGCCGGACGAACCGAACACCTCACGCCCGATCCAGCCCTGGGGGCCGTCGACCACGATGCCCGCATAGTCGCGGCCCGGCGTGCGGGGAAACACCGCATAGGGCATCAGGCCGGTTGCGGCTTTCACATCCGACGGATTGACGGCAGCGGCCTTGACCTCGATCAGCAGCTCATTGTCGGCCCGCGACAGCGTGTGCGTTTCGATCACCGGCACCAGCGAAGCGGCATCGGCGACTTTTGCGGAGATGCGGACGCATCGCGCCTGGACCGTCATCGGCCGAACATCTGGCTTTGGGGCAACCGGCATCAGGAGTTTCCGACCTCGCGTTCGTGAGGGAGAAACGGTTACCCTTTCGGCCGCTTGTCGTAAACCCGTTTCGCCTTGCCGAGCGACCGTTCCAGCGTATCCGGGGCGACCACCTTGATCTGCGTGCTGATGCCGATGGTGTTCTTGATGAAGGTCGCGACCTTTTCGGCATGCGCCTGCAATCCGCTGCCGTCCCAATGCTCGTGGCGGGCCTCGGCCAGCACGGTCATCTCGTCCATCCGCCCCTCTCGCGTCAGCTCGATGATGAAATGGCCGCCGCACCAGTCGGTCGCCAGCAGCGCCTCCTCGATCTGGGTCGGGAACACATTGACGCCGCGCAAGATGATCATGTCGTCCGAACGTCCCGTGACCTTTTCCATGCGCCGCATGCCCGGCCGTGCCGTCCCCGGGAGCAGCCGGGTCAGGTCGCGGGTGCGGTAGCGGATGATCGGAAAACCTTCCTTGGTCAACGAGGTGAACACCAGCTCACCCTTCTCGCCGTCGGGCAACACCTTGCCGGTCTCGGGATCGATCACCTCGGGGTAGAAATGATCCTCCCAGATGTGCAGGCCGTCCTTGGTCTCCACGCATTCCTGCGCCACGCCGGGCCCGATCACTTCGGAGAGGCCGTAAATGTCGGTCGCCTCCATGTCGAAGGCGTGCTCGATCTCGGCGCGCATCGCGTTGGTCCAGGGCTCGGCGCCGAAGATGCCGAACTTGAGCGACGATTTTCGCGGATCGAGGCGCTGCTTCTTGAACTCGTCGAGGATCGCCAACATGTAGCTCGGCGTCACCGTGATAATGTCCGGCTTGAAGTCGTTGATCAGTTGCACCTGCCGCTCGGTCATGCCGCCGGAAACCGGTACCACGGTGCAGCCGAGCTTTTCGGCGCCGTAATGCGCACCGAGCCCACCGGTGAACAGGCCATAGCCATAGGCGTTATGCATCAGCATGCCGGTGCGGCCGCCGGCGGCGCGGATCGAGCGCGCCATCACGTCCGCCCAGATGTCGATATCGCCCCTGGTATAGCCGACGACGATCGGCTTGCCCGTGGTGCCCGACGACGCGTGAACGCGGACCAGCTTTTCGCGCGGGACCGCGAACATGTTGAACGGGTAATTGTCGCGCAGATCGGTCTTGACCGTGAACGGGAATTTGGCGAGATCGGAAAGCTGCTTGAAATCGTAGGGGTGCACGCCAGCCGCATCGAACGCCTTTTTGTAGTGCGCGACATTTTCATAGGCGTGCTGCAGCGACCAGGCGAGGCGTTTGGTCTGCAACGCCACGATCTCGTCGCGCGAGGCGCGTTCGGCTTCGTCCATTTCGGCAATGTATCCGGTCGATCTGGATCGGGCGTTCGTCACAGCCATCACACGTCTCCCGTATCTTTCTATTTGGCCTCAGTGCCCGCGACCGGCAGCCAGGTGCCGGCGATGGTGCGGGAATGGCCCCGAAATTCCGCGATCACGGCCTCGCCCGCGGTGACGCGGATGTCATAAATTCCCGAGCGGCCGCTGCGCGAAATCTCCCGCGCCGTCGCCACCAGCACATCGCCGAGCTTGCCCGGGCGGATGAACGTGATGTCGCATTGCGCCGCCACGGCGCGCTGATTGTGCGAGTTGCAGGCAAAGGCGAAAGTGGAGTCAGCCAGGAGGAAGATGAACCCGCCATGTGCAATGCGCTGGCCGTTGACCATGTGCGGCTGCACCGTCATCGTCATCGTCGCCTGACCTGATTTGACATCGACAATCTTCATGCCGAGGCCCTTGCTGGCGTCGTCTTCCTTCCACATCGCGTCCGCGCAGGCGCGCGCGAGGTCATCGGGCGAAAGCGCGACGTTCATAGCGGTTTTCCCGCCCGGCCAAGGCAATCCACGACGTTTCTCTCCTGTGCGCACGGGCTTGTTGACCAAGCCTCATGGCTAGTTAGTTAGTCTCATCGTCAGTCTGGGGGCGAAGCACCGGAGGTGTCAACGATCCCAAAAGTCTCACACGTGGTCGTAGTCCACGACCACCTTGTCCGACGTCGGCCGCGCCTGGCAGGTCAGGATAAAGCCTGCCTTCAGTTCCCACGGCTCGAGCGAATAGTTGACCTCCATCTGCGCCTCGCCCTCGACCAGCTTGGCGCGGCAGGTCGAGCACATGCCACCCTTGCAGGCGAAGGGTAAGTCCATGCCGGCGCGCAGGGCGGCGTCAAGAATGGACTCATCCTCGGCGACCGGCACCTCACGGCGCTTGCCGTCGATGGTCAACGACGCTATCGCCTTCGGCGGCGCCGAGGCTTCGATCATTTTCTTTGCGCGCGGCTTGCCGCCGAACTCCGAGACGAAGCGCTCGACGTGAATGCGTTCCTCGACAATGCCGATCTCGCGGCAGGTCGCCTCGATATCCTCGCTCATTCCGGTAGGGCCGCAGATGAAGACGTGATCGACGCTTGACGCCGGGACCAGCGAGCGCAGCAGTACGCGAACCTTGTCGCCGTCGAGCCGGCCGTGCAGGATCGGGATGTCCTGCTCCTCGCCGGATATGACGTGGAATACCGAGAACCGCTGCAGGAAACGGTCCTTCAACTCCTCCAGCGCCTCGCGGAACAGCATGCTCCCGGCAGAGCGATTGCCGTAGAACAGGAAGAAGCGGCTGGTCGGCTCGCGCGCCAACACGCCCTTCACGATCGAGAGGATCGGCGTGATGCCGCTTCCGGCGGCGAAGCCGACATAGATCCGTGCTTCACCGGGCGCATGCGCGATGCCAAACCGGCCGGTCGGCGTCATCACGTCGAGCTGGTCGCCGGATTTGAGTTCATCCGCGGCCCAGTTCGAAAACGCGCCGCCATCAACCTTCTTCACCGCGATTCGAAGTTCGCCGTCGTCAGGCCCGGAGCAGATCGAATAGGAGCGGCGCACTTCCTCGCCGTCTATCGTGGTGCGCAAGGTGAGGTATTGGCCGGGCATAAAGCTGTAGTCGTCAGCGAGGTCGGCCGGAATTGCAAATGTCATCGACACCGCGTCAGCGGCTTCGCGACGGAGATCGTTGACGGCGAGACGGTGAAAGCGTGGCGTGAGCGACATTAGCAAGCCCCTCCGTCATTGCGAGGAGCGAAGCGACGAAGCAATCCAGTCTTTCTTTCTTTGCGCGAAAAGACTGGATTGCTTCGCTTCGCTCGCAATGACGGCCATGGCTCTCATCACCCTCATCTCAATGACACTTGAAATAGTCGAACGGTTCGCGGCAACTCTTGCAGCGCCACAGCGCCTTGCAGGAGGTCGAGCCGAATTCGGAAAGCACTTCGGTATTGGTTGAGCCACACTGCGGACAGGCCACTTGCTGTTCGCCGAACAACGCGCGGCGCGAATTTGAGGCTTGCGGCGGCGCGATGCCGTATTCCCGGAGCTTGTTGCGGCCGTCCTCACTCATCCAGTCCGTGGTCCAGGCCGGCGACAGCACGGTGCGGACGGTCGGCCGGGCAAAGCCTGCGCGTTCCAGCGCCAGTTCGATCTCGAGCGCGATCATGTTCATCGCGGGACACCCCGAATAGGTCGGCGTGATCGCAATCTCGACCTGGCCGTCGTGGACCGCGACGTCGCGCAGCACACCGAGATCGGCGATGGTGAGGACCGGAATTTCGGGATCGACCACCGCTGCTGCCGCATCCCAGGCGCGCTGTCGCAGGTCGCTGTCGAGCACGGCTACCATGTCGCCCCCGGGAAAGTCCGTTGCAGCGACTGCAACTCGCTCAGGAGATGGCCGAGATGCTCGCTGTGGTGGCCGATCCGGCCGCCCTGCTGCATCCAATCGTTCTTCGGCAGCGCCAGCGTGGCTTCGTTGACCACGTTAGAGATCGTCTTAAGCCACTGCGCGCGAAGGCACACTGGATCGACCGCGATGCCGGCGTCGATCAGGCCGCGCTCGCTGTCGTCGACGGCGAACATCTCGCCGGTAAAGGCCCAGAGCTCGTCGATCGCGGATTGCGCGCGGCTATGGCTTTCCTCGGTGCCGTCGCCGAGGCGGACGATCCATTCCGAGCAATGCCGGACATGATAGGCGCTTTCCTTTTCCGACTTCGCCGCAATCGCCGCCAGCGTCGGATCGCTGGATTTCATCATCGCGCGCCAATAGAGATCGGCGAAAACCGAGTAGAAGAACTGCCGCACCATGGTGCGGGCGAAATCGCCATTGGGCTGCTCCAGCAAGAGCAGGTTGCGGTACTGCCTGACATCGCGGAGGTAGGCGAACTTGTCCTCGTCGTTGTCCTTGCCTTCGACCTTGGCCGCGTACGAATAGAGTTCGCGGGCCTGGCCGAGCAGGTCGAGCCCCATATTGGCGAGCGCCATGTCCTCTTCGAGCATCGGCGCATGGCCGCACCATTCCGACAGCCGGTGCCCGAGGATGAGCGCATCGTCGGCGCGACGCAGCGTGTACAGCACCAGCGGGGTTTCAGAGACCTGAATTGAAGCAGTTGCCATGCTAGTCACTCACCGCTTGTTCCGCTCATCCTGAGGAGCCGCAAAGCGGCGTCTCGAAGGATGGCCGCGAGTCCATTCCCAGTCTCCATCCTTCGAGACGCTTGCTTCGCAAGCTCCTCAGGATGAGGACTGTAAAATCACATATGCCCGACTTCGTCAGGCACGTCGTAAAACGTCGGATGCCGGTAGATCTTGGATTCCGCCGGCTCGAACATCATGCCCTTCTCGGACGGATCGGACGCCGTGATCGCGTTCGACGGCACCACCCAGATCGAGAGGCCCTCGCCGCGGCGGGTGTAGATGTCGCGCGCCGCCTGCAGCGCCAGCGTAGCGTCGGTGGCGTGCAGCGAGCCGACATGCTTGTGCGCCAGTCCGTTGCGGCTACGGATAAAAACTTCCCAGAGCGGAATGTTCGGCGTGGCCATGGCGATTTCCTTTCTCTGCTCCCTACTCGGCGGCTTGCAGCGCCAAGCGCTGCTTGCGTTTCTCGGCGTAAGCGAGCGCGGCCTCGCGAACCCAGGCACCCTCTTCGTGTGCCTTGCGCCGCGCCGCCAGCCGTTCGCGGTTGCACGGGCCGTTGCCGGCGAGCACCGCATTAAACTCGCTCCAGTCGATCGGGCTGTATTCCCAATTGCCCGCTGCATTTTGTTTCATGCCGGGATCGGGAATGGTCAGCCCCAAAAACTGCGCCTGCGGCACAGTGGCGTCGACGAATTTCTGCCGCAGCTCATCATTGGAGAAGCGCTTGATCTTCCATTTGGTCGAGGTGTCGCTGTGCTGACTGGCCTTGTCCGGCGGGCCGAACATCATCAGCACCGGCCACCACCAGCGATCGAGCGCGTTCTGCGCCATCGCCTTCTGGTCCTCGCTGCCGCGGCATAGCGTCAGCATGATTTCAAAGCCCTGGCGCTGATGAAAGGATTCTTCCTTGCAGACGCGGATCATCGCGCGCGCATACGGGCCATAGGAACAGCGGCACAGCGGAATCTGGTTCATGATCGCCGCGCCATCGACCAGCCAGCCGATCGCCCCGATGTCAGCCCAGGTCAGCGTCGGATAATTGAAGATCGAGGAATATTTCGCCTTCCCCGCCAGCATCAGGTCGACCAGTTCTTCGCGCGACGTGCCGAGCGTTTCGGCGGCGGCGTAGAGATAGAGCCCGTGGCCGCATTCATCCTGCACCTTTGCGAGCAGCGCGGCCTTGCGGCGCAGCGACGGCGCGCGGGTGATCCAGTTGCCTTCGGGAAGCATGCCGACGATTTCGGAATGCGCGTGCTGGGAAATCTGCCGCGTCAGCGTCTTGCGGTAGGCCGCCGGCATCCAGTCGTTGGGTTCGATGCGCTCGTCGGCGTCGATGCGCGCCTGAAATGGCGCGGCCTTGGTCGCGTCCTCGACCTGACGGACGTCACCATCCGACGAATTGAGCGCTTGCGTGTACATGCCGACCTCCCGGTATTCCTGCCTGCTTTGTTGGAGATCAATATATAACAAAAAATTGATACTGCAAGTTATTTTTGTAACATATTAACGGCTGGGTTCCGGCTGCCTCACCCTCCCCGTCATTGCGAGCGAAGCGAAGCAATCCAGTCTTCCTGCGCAAGGAAAGACTGGATTGCTTCGTCGCTTCGCTCCTCGCAATGACGGAAGAAGGGCCTAACCGAACCGCCGCGAAAGTTCCGCGCCAGCCTTGGGCAGCGCCCCGCTCTCGTTGCTGGCGTGCCTATCAAGCCATTGTTCGGACGCAGGAAGCAGCGCGCGATAGATCTCGCCGCAGAGCGTCCGCGCCGCCCTGCCCGGCCAGTCCTTTGGCAGCAGCGCGGTCGGCAAAAGCGGATCACGCAGCACGACCCGGCGGTAATGGTGGATCAGCAGGATCCGCGCGGTGAAGGCGTCGGCATCCGTCAGCCGCTCGCCGCGCCCGATCCAGGCGCGCAGCGGTTCAAACGTTTTCATGAACTTCTGATAGGCGCCGGCGGTGCGTTCGAGCGGCCAGCTTTCACTGAGCAGACGCCTGCCGCTGTCGTCCTCGGCGGAGACTTCCAGGCGAATGGCGGCAGCCGCCTCCTTGGGCACCGGCACGCCTGACGGCGCGACCCAGACGCCGGGCAGCGGACTGCCGAAGCCGGCGTTCTTCAGCGCCTCGCGCGAAGCGTCGCGATCGCCGCCATTGCCGATCAGCAGCAGTTCGAACCGCCCGGTCCAGTCGGACGCCGGCGCGCCATAGATATGTTTGGTGGCGATATCGAAGGTCTGCCGGCCGCTCTGCACCAGGCGATAGAAACTGTTGCGGCCGATTTTATTGCGCTCGAACCAGCCATCGGCAGTCAGCCGCGACATTGCCGTGCGCACCACGCTGGCGTCGATGTCGAGCTGTTCGAAAAATTCAAGCAGCGTGCCGAGCCAGACCGAGCCGCCACGCGGCACGATGGCGTCACCGAATACGGTGATGACAATGGAGCCGGTGCGCGACGGTTCGCGCTTCAACTGTTCGATAATGCGGGCAAGCGGCTGCGGCATGCGTCAACGCATAGCGCGTTTTTCGGGATTGCGACAATGGTGGTGGAATTTCCCTCTCCCCGTTCTTCACGGGGAGAGGGTCAGGGTGAGGGGCTGCCTCAGCAAATTCGATGACAGCGAGTACGCCGAGAATCCCCCTCACCCGGATCGCATCTGCGATGCGATCCGACCTCTCCCCGCAAGCGGGGCGAGGTAGGGAGCCCCACGCCATCAGCGATGCGGGTTCGGATAGACCAGGCTGCGCCAGCCGGAGCGGTCGAATGGCGACCATTCGCCTTCGGCCTGCGCCAGACGATCGGCCACCGCATAGACGGCGGCGGGATGATGGCCCATGCCGCAATGGCTGCTCTCAACTTCGATGCTCTCCGACGTCGCAGTGGTCTGTTCCATGCAGCCCTGCCAGGCACAGACGCCATCGGTGCGGCTGAAGATCGCGGTGGTCGGCACCGGCGGTGTCGCCGACAGCGCGCCGCCGAAACGCGCATCCTCTTCGTCGGCGCGGCGGCCGCTCGCCATCTCATAGACCCGCCAGGCGTTGGTCGCCTTCGGACCTGACGCGAACGGGCTGCCGAGCGTGATCACCGAGCGCACGCGCTCCGGCATCATCTTGGCGAGCTGGCGCGCATAGAGACCGCCGAGGCTCCAGCCGACCAGCGAAACCTTGCGGCCGTGGGTCTCGTTCAATTCCTGCACCAGATCGACCATCGCGTTCTGCACGCCGTGGCGCAGACCGAGATTGCGGCCCTGACGCCAGCCGCTGACGGCATAGCCGCGGCTCTTCAGAAAGCTGCGCAGCGGACGCGTGGAAGCGTCGGACGCCACAAGCCCAGGCAGTACTAATACGGGATGACCGTCGCCCTTCGGCGCAAGGCTCAGCAGCGGCAACGCGCCGAGAAAAGCACCCAGTTCGGAAAAGGCTCGCCCCTCCAGAAACATCAGCGTTTTGGACGGCGGGGAAAGCGCATGCGTAGCAACGGACATCGTATCTCCTCTCAGGTCGGCCCCTTACGTCGCGGCAGCCGCCAATGGTTTCATGTGTGAAGACGCAAACCGGACAGAATCGTTCCGCAACGCAACATTGTTCCATAAAAAGCTAAGGAACAGATTTTATTCTTACAAGCGGGCCACCTCGTACCCACGACAACTAAAAGCGTTGACGTGATCAATTAGTCACAGCAGCCGAAGCAGATATTCGAGCGTGTACAGCACCAGCCCGGCAAGCCCGCCGATCACCGAACCGTTGAAGCGAATGTATTGCAGGTCGCGGCCGATATTGATTTCGATCAGCGAGATCAATTGCCCCATGTCCCAGGACTTCACCTGATCGGAGATGAAGGTGGAGACACCGCTCTTCTGTTCGGCGATCACCGTGCGCAGCACGGCGACCAGACCCTGGTTGATTTCGGCACGCAACTCGGCGTCGCCGGCCAGCGCCTCGCCCGCTTCGGCCAGCATGCGCGCCAAGTGCTGCTGCAATACCTGCGTCTCACCTGAAGCGCTGCGCTCGAAGAACGAACGTGCATTCGACCAGATGTGGCGCGCCAGATCGGTCAGCTCCGGCCGCGCCAGCAGATCGCGCTTGAGGCCGTCGATGCGATCGGCATAGGCCGGGTCGGTGCCGAGGCGATCAACGAAGGTCAGCACCATGCGATCGAACTCGCCGCGAAACGGGTGATTGGGATCGCTGCGGACTTCCTCGAAGAAGGCAGTTGCCGACGCCACGATCTTGTTCACCAGAAACTTGTCGGCGCGATAGAGCCTTAGAAGCGTCGGTAACTCGTCACGAATTTTCTCGCGGATCATGGCCATGGTCTCGGCCTGGGTCATCGTCTGATGCACCGCGCGCAGGATATCGTCGAGCAGGCCCTGATGCCGCCCCTCCTTCACGAAGGCGCGCAGCGTTCCGGCGGCGAGCGGCGCCAGATCGATCGACATCAACTGCGCGGTGATGCGGCGGCTGACGAAGGTCATCAGGCCGGAATTCTCGGTGGCCGCGACCGCTTCGGGCAACAGCCGCAATGCGAAGCGCGCGAGATCCTCGCTGCGCTTGCGGTCGCGCAGCCAGTCGGCAATGAACGAGCCGAAATCGATCTGGCGCAGTTTGGCGTCGACGGGGGCTGCTTCAAGAAAATGCTGCTCGATGAATTCGCCGAGCTTGTCGGCGATGCGGTGCTGGTTGCCCTGGATGATCGCGGTGTGCGGGATCGGCAGCCCCAAAGGCCTGCGAAACAAGGCCACGACGGCGTACCAGTCGGCGAGGCCGCCGATGGTCGCCGCTTCACAGAAAGCCGCCACGAAGCCGAGGGCGGGATGCACCGGCGCGAACGCCTTTGCCGCCAGGAACAGTGCAAACGTCGCCGCCAGCACCAGTGTCGCCAACAGCTTCACGCGCCGCAACTCGGCGGCGCGCGCAGCGTCGCCGGGCGTGTCGATGACGAATGTGCCGGGAGCGGTCATGACGGCTTTCGGACAGACGAAAATCCTCATCCTGAGGAGCCGCGTAGCGGCGTCTCGAAGGATGAGTGGCACCAGCGTGGCCACATGGTTCGAGACGGCGCAAGGGCGCCTCCTCACCATGAGGGTCTGACTTGATTTATGAATACGCCGGACAAAAAGAAGGCCCGCCTAAGCGGGCCTTCGAAATTGCAGTTGTCAGGCTGATCGCGATCAGGCGGTCAACTTACGCGGTCTTGGTGTAGACCTTCGAGAAGTTGTCCTGCGCGGTCTTGGCACCGTCGGCGACGAGCTTGCCGAGATACTCGGTCGAGGCCTTCGCCCGCGAGACGAGAACTTCGCCACGCGCACGGACCATGTCCGACTGGATCTGGGCGGCTTCGCTCAGCGACTTGGCCGAAGCGAGCTTGTCGATGCCGGCGAAGAACGCTTCCGCGTCCTGAAAGAGCGCCTGCTGGATGTTGCGGCTGATCTTGGCGGCCTCGGTGACCGAACCGGCGACGGCGGTTTCGATCGCGGCGGTCACCTTCTCGGAACCGGCATGCATGTCGGCGGCGCGAACCTTGGCGGTCTCGGCCTGCTTCTTCACGAAGTCACGAGCGGCTTCCGGAACTTCCAGGTTCTGGAGCTTGGTGAACGCCTCGGTGACGGGCGCGAAGGCTTCCTTGACGGTGTTCAGCACGGAATTGGTTTCGGTGGTCATGGGGTTTCTCCATCCTCAGGTTTGAGCTATGGGCTCACCCCGTCCGGTGTGGCCCGGGGCAGGAGTGTTGTGCCATAGTTAATGGTGCGACGCAACATAGATATTGCACCGCGATATCACGAATCCGTGATGAGATAGATTATTGGGCGATCTGGCGCCCGAAGCGTCGAAAGTTCCACTTTAGTCTAACGCCGGTACACCCCCCTGCTACTGTGCATGGGGTTGTTTTCACGATTTTAGTGTTGGACCGCCCCCGGCAGGCCGTAGGCCTCCATCTGGGCCCGGACCTGCGCCACGTTATGGCCGAGCACGACGATGTCGTGTTTCTTGCCGTCGACGTCCCGGACATGGTCGCGCAACAGCGCTTCGGCCTTGAAGCCGAGGCTCTCGAACAGCGCAATCGCGGCCTGCTGGTCGACTGTCATCTGGACGGTGAGCCTCTCCAGGCCCGAGCCGAGCGCCAACGCAAAGGTCTCCTGCGACAAAGCGCGGCCGACGCCCTGCCCGCGGACGTCCTGCGACACCACCATCCGGATCCCGCCGACATGGGGCGACCAGGAGTGCGGATCGCACACCAGCGTGCCGCAGCCGACCACAGCCCCCGCCTTCACCGCCAGCAGGCTGGTGATGGCGCCACGCTCGATCTCGTTGACCCAGGCCGTCAGCACCTTTGGCTGGCTGATATTGCGCGGCAGGAACAGCAGGTCATGCGTCGGCAGCTTTTGCGCGAAAGCCAGCACCGCGGCCTCGTCGCTGCGCGACATCAGGCGGAACTCGATATCGCCGGCGTCGGTCTTGACGTGGCGCGGATAGGAACGTGTTTCACTCATGTTGATCTCTTGCCCAGCCAGTTATCCAGTTTCGGCCACAGCCGCTTGATCGCGTTGGCGCCGGCGACGAGGCTGACGTGACCACCCTTCAGCATCATCTCTTCCTTGTCGGACGAGCCGACCTTGGGGATCAGATGCTTGGCCGCATCATACGGCACGATGTGATCGTGTTCGGCGACCGCATGCAGGATCGGTACCTTGATCTTCGAAATATCCGCCGCGCGCCCGCCGACCGACATGGTGTCGTTGAACAGCTTGTTGTCCCACATCAGGTCCTTGGTGATGGCGCGAAAGTACTCGCCGGCCAGCGGCAACGTGTCCGTGCCCCAGCGATCCATCATCCGGTAGGCTTTGACGTACTCGTCGTTCCAGATGTTTTCCCACAACTGCACCTGGCTCGCGGCGCGCGACGCCGGCCGCAGCATTTCGAACGAGGACAGGATCATCTCCGGCGGCACATTGCCGACGCTGTCGACGAGGCGATCGACATCGAAATAGCGGCGGTCAGAGAAATTCGAGAACAGCTTCATTTCGCGGAAATCGATCGGCGTGGTGAAGCAGATCAGGTTCTTCATCGGCCCGTCGTTGAAGATCGAGGCGTAGAGCAGCGACAGCACGCCGCCGAAGCAATAGCCGATCACGGTGATATCGGTCTCGCCGGAATCCTGCTGCACGCGGCGGACGCAGTCCGGGATGAAGTCGAGGACGTAGTCCTCCATCCCCAGGCTTTTTTCTTCCGGCTTCGGCGCGGTCCAGTCCAGCATGTAGACGTCGTAGCCGCGCTTGAGCAGAAACTCGATAAAGCTCTGGCCGGGCACCATGTCGAGGATGTAGCCGCGGTTGGTGGTCGCCATCACAATCAGGATCGGCACGCGGTAGATTTCATCCGCAACCGGGCGGTAGTGATAGAGATTCATGGTGCCGCGAACGGCCAATATATCCTTCGGCGTCGAGCCGAGCGCCGGGCCGGATGAGGCAATATATTCGACACCCTTGATGCTGCGCTGGATTGCACGCTGCACCTCGGACTGGATCCGTTCGGGGATGCCAGCCAGATCGAGGCCTGCGGGAGCGTTCATTTTGGCTCTCCCTCCGACGGTGGACGCTTGGTGCGCGGCGGACGCGACGCGCCGTAGCCGCCTTCGGGCGCCAGCGAATTGTGGTGCACCTGGTGCAGCAGCGCCTTGATCTCGTTGAGTTGACCTTCGATCGACTGGATGCGCTCGGCCATGCCGACCATCTGCGCCCGGCTCGGCAGGTTCATGGCGAGGAGATACTTTTCCATCATCTCGCCGAGTTGTTTCTGCGCGCCGGCGGTCACGCCGCCGACCTGATTCATCACTTTTGAGAATTCAGGCGACGCCATCGCCTGATTGGCAAAGGAGTTGAAGCCCTTTTCCATCTCCCCGATCATGCTCTGCCAGATCGCGGCAGGATCGTTGCCTTTGTCGGCCATCGACGCCCTCCCTGTGATTGCGAGCGCTTTGCCACGCCTCGGATATTGCCCGCCATACCACACCGTTGCGACGGGTCGGTCAACCGGGGCGAGCGTTCCGCGACGCTGCAAAGTCTTCTGCGGTGCGGGAAACCGTGCCATACAGGTCCCCATCACGGTACCATCCGAGGGATCAACGCACGTGAACGCGCTTCTCCACCAGCCGCCACAGATCGCCCACGCCAACGGCATCGACCTTTGCTACGAAATCTTCGGCGACCCGGCCGCGGAGCCGCTGCTGCTGATCATGGGGCTCGGCGCCCAGATGGTGCTCTGGGACGACGAATTCTGCCGTGAGCTCGCCGCGCGCGGGTTTCGCGTGATCCGCTTCGACAACCGCGACATCGGCAAATCCTCAAAACTTTCCGGCGGCAAGCGGCTGACCGTGTTCGAACTGCTCAAGCTCAAGTTCCTGAAGATTCCGGTCGCCGCCCCCTACAGGCTGATCGACATGGCCAAGGACACTGTCGGCCTGATGGACGCGCTCGGCATCCAATCGGCGCATCTGGTTGGCGCATCGATGGGCGGCATGATCGCGCAGGAAGTCACGATCTCATTCCCCGAACGCGTCCGTTCGCTGACCTCGATCATGTCGACGACAGGCAATCCGAAAGTGCCGCCGCCGACGCGTGAAGCCGCGGCGATGCTGATGGCGCCGCCGCCGAATACGCGAGAAGAATATCTCGACCGCTTTGCCAAGACCTGGAAAGTGCTGCGCGTCGGCTCGTTCCCGGAAGATGAAGCCAAGGATCGCTCGCGCGCTGAAACCTGTTTCGAGCGCGGCCTCAGCCCGGCCGGCGTCGGCCGGCAATTGCGCGCCATCCTGGCTTCCGGCAGCCGCAAGGAACGACTTCATTCAGTCGAGGCGCCGACACTGGTCATTCACGGCACCGTCGATCCGCTGGTTCGGCCCGAAGGCGGCAAGGACACCGCGGCCTCGGTCCCCGGCGCCAAGCTGCTGATGGTCGAAGGCATGGGCCACGCGATCCCGATCCCGATGTGGCCGCAGATCATCAGCGCGATCGCCGACCACGCGCACGGGGCAGCGAAAAAGGCGGCGTAAAGCGCTCTTTTTTTGACGCGTTTTCTTCACGCAAACCGGCGGCCACTTCGCTCGAAAACGCTATGCGTTCTTTACCGCGATCCAGATGATGTGCCGTGCGCCGCCACCTCTGCCGGTGGCGCGCACGTTGACTTCGTTGACGTCGAAGCCGGCGCCACGAAGGCGCTTTGCGAACGCCGGGTTCGGCCCGGAAGACCACACCGCCAGCACGCCGCCCGGCCGCAGCGCCGCGTGCGCCGCGCTCAATCCGCCGGAATCGTAGAGTCCGTCGTTGGCCTGACGGGTCAGGCCTTCCGGACCGTTGTCGACGTCGAGCAGGATCGCGTCGAAGGTCGCACGTTTCGATCGGATAATTTCGGTGACATCCGTCTCGCGAATACTGACGCGTGGATCCTTCAGGCTGTCGCCAAAAATCTCTGACATCGGACCGCGCGCCCAGGCGACGACGGCGGGCACCAGTTCCGCCACGACGATCTGCGCTTTCGCGCCGAGCACACCCAGCGCAGCGCGCAACGTAAAACCCATACCGAGACCGCCGATCAGCAGATGCGGCTTCTTCACCGCTTCGATCTTCTTCGCAGCGAGCGTGGCCAGCGCGGCTTCGGAACCCGACAGGCGACTGTTCATCAACTCATTGGTGCCGAGCATGATGGAGAATTCAGTGCCACGCCGCATCAAGCGCAGCTCCCCATCAGTGCCGGGAATGCGGGTGGTGTCGAGTTTTTCCCATGGAATCATGGGAGGGGTTTAGCACGCTCCCCGTCGTCCCGGCCAACGAGCCGGGACCCGTACGCCGCGGCTGAAGATGTTAGAAAAGGCCTTTAACACCAGCGCAAATTAACGACGGCACGGCGTATGGTTCCCCGCGTTCGCGGGGACGACAATTCACCCGCCCGCCCAGACGTCGAGCACGTACCGGTTCCTGGTTCCGAGTTCGTCGATCCAGCGAGCGCCTGCATCGGCATCCGCGCCGGTGCGCTCGCGATAGATCGTGACCAGGGCCGCCTTGACATCCGGCTCCATCTTGCCGCCGTCGCCGCAGACATAAATGATCGCGCCCTGCTCGATCAGGTTCCAGACCCGGTCCTTTTGCGCGGCGACCAGATGCTGCACATAGGTCTTCGGTCCGTCGGCGCGCGAAAATGCTGTGTGCAGTTCGGTGATGCCATCGGCCGCGAACGTCTTCAGTTCATCCGCGTAGAGATAATCTTGCTCGGGATGGCGGCAGCCGAAGAACAGCATCGCCGGGCCGAGGCTCGCGCCCTGCGCCTTGCGATGGGCGCGCTCCTGCAGGAAGCCGCGGAATGGCGCCAGACCCGTGCCGGGACCGATCATGATCACAGGCACCGACGCATCGTCCGGCAGTCGGAAGCCGGCCTTGGTCTCGCGCACCGTGGCATGAATGGTGTCATTGATCCGGCGGCCGGCAAGATAGTTCGAGCAGACGCCCTTGTAGACGCCGCGGCCGGAACTTGCGGGCGCCTCGACCACGCCAACGGTGACACTGCAGCGCGCGACATCGCCCGACGGCGATGACGAAATCGAATAATAGCGCGGCGCCAGCAGCGACAACATTTCGAGATAAGCGTGGAACGGCAATTCGCAGGCCGGATATTCCTCGAGCAGGTCGAACACCGACTTGCGCTTGCCCAGCACATCGCTTCGATAGCGTTCGCTCGACGCGTCGTCATCGCCGACATAGGCGAGCAGCTTCGGCTTGGTCATCGGGCAGCGCGTGTGCTCCGACATGATCTGGATCTGCTTGCGGGTCGCGATCTGCTGCAATTCGACGAATTCGGTCAGCAATCGTCCGACCGATACGGCATCGCCGACCGGCAATTGCGCGCGGCGGCCTTCGGCGACTTGCAGCCGGATCTGATCGGCCGGCAGGAAACCAAAACGGCGTGCAACGGAATCCACCAGTGCCGGGTCGTTGCGCGGCACGACGCTGAGATGGTCGCCGACGCGGTAGCTCACACCTGCCGGCAACTGCACCTCGACGTGACGGGTTGACCGGTCGGACGCATTGGCGCCGGTCTTGTTCTGCAGTTCGGAATTGAGCAGCACCTTCATCGGCGAAACACCGCCTGCCGAGACGATGGTGTTGACCGCCGAGGGTGCGACAGGCTCGATCGCGTAAAGCGGCGCATCGTCGGCGCTGCGCGTGATATTCGACGCGAGGCCGAACTCCTTTGCCGCCGCCGGCCCGAGTGCCGCAAACCATTTCTCGAACTGGCCGTCGAGATCGCTGCGGGCATCGCCCTCGCCGCGACTATAAACGCCGCGCGCGCCATGCGCCGCCAATTGTTCGTCGATGATACGCGGCACCGACTGGTAGGTCGCAGCCCAGTCGCTGTTGCCGCAGCCGAACACCGCGTAGCGCACCTTTGCGAATGCGTCCTTCGGCAGGCCGCTCTCCAGCCATTTGACGAACTGAGTGGCGTTGTCGGGCGCCGCGCCATTATAGGAGGCGCAGAAGATCAAGACGCCGCCTTGCTCCGGCAGCTTGCCGACGTAGTCGTCGAGCGGCGCAAGCTTTGTCGCAAAACCGTTGACCTCGGCAAGATCGGCGACACGTGTCGCGAGCTCTTCCGCCGTGCCGAGGTTGGAGCCATAGAGCACCAGCAGCGGCGTGTTGTGGCCCGGGCGCGTCCGCGCCTGCGGCGCCGCCGCATTCGAGGCGGCTGCAGCGACCGCGGCACGGCCTGCAAACGCGCCGCGCTCCTTGTCGTTGCGCGGGCGCACCTTGATCTTGAAGCCGTCGGGCTTGATCGTCAGCGTCTCTTTCAGATGCATCTGATAACGATGCGTGTCGATCAGCTTGAAGCGCTGCAGGATCATGCCGATCGCAAGGGCTGCCTCATGCATAGCAAAGCCACGCCCGATGCAGGCGCGCTGGCCGTTGCCGAACGGCTTCCAGGCGTTGACCGGGCGCTTGGCCTCGGCCTCCTTGCTGAAATTTTCCGGATCGAACTTATCCGGGTTCGGTCCCCAGACACTGGGATCGCGGTGCAGCGCCATGACCAGCACCGTGACGAAGGTGTTTTTCCGCAGCTTGTATTTGCCGCCGATGGTCTCGTCGTCAAGCGGCGCGATGCCGTAGGCCGGCGCCGGCGGCCACAACCGCAGCGCCTCTTTCAAAATCTGCGTGATGTAGGTGAGCTGCGTGACCTGCTGATAGGTCGGCCGCGCGTCGACATCGGGGCCGAGCACGCGGTCGACTTCCTCATAGGCCTTCTTCAGCACCTCGGGATGCTTGAGCAGCGCGTAGATCGTGCACGAAAGAAGCCCGCTGGTGGTCTCGTGACCCGCGATCAGAAACGTGTTGATCTGATAGCGGATGTTGACGTCGTCGAGCTGTTCGCCGGTGGCGCGGTCGACGCCGGTCATCATGGCGCCGAGCATGTCCTTCTTGCCTTCGGCGGCCTCGGCGTTGCCGCGGCGCTCGGCGATGATCTCGTCGACCATCTTGTTCATGAAGGCGACGTCCTGCGCGAGGTCGCGGCGCCGCTTCTGCAGCCACAGGCCCTCCAGCGGAATCCCGCGGGTCATCATGATGGTCTCGAGCGAGCGCACCAGCGATTCCACGAACGGATGGTAGTCGCGGCGGTAGAACGAATTGAACCGGTAGTCGAAGCCGCAGAGGCCGATGGTGTCGAGCGTCAGCGCGGTCATGTCGTGGACGACGTCGATTTCCTCGTCGCCGTTGAGACGCTCCCACTTTTTCACCAGCTGCTCGGCGATATCGACCATGCTCGGGTGATAGGACGTCATCGCGCGGTTGCCGAACGGCTGCAGCAGGATGTTGTGCGCCTTGCTCCAGTTCGGCTCGCTGGTATCGGCCGTGAACAGGCCGTCGCCACCGACGGCGCGGACCCGGCGCAACGAGCCGCGCACCGCCTTGTCGAAACGCTTTTCGTCGGAGAGTTCGTCAATCAGGTCGTGGCCGGAAACGATGACGAGCGGCGCGCCCATCATGTCGAGCCAGAAGATCGGTCCGAGTTCCTTGGTCAGCCGCACCAGATGCTGCACCGGCGCGTTAGGGTCCAGCGACAGCATGTTGCCGACGACAGGCTTTTTCGGCGGATGCGGGATCGGATCGAGCTTGTTGGGGGAAGCCATTTACCAGTGTCTCCTACCGTATCGTTGGACCCGCGGCGTCATTGCGAGGAGCGAAGCGACGAAGCAATCCAGCTTTGCTTTGCCGCGCCGTGGATTGCTTCGCTTCGCTCGCAATGACGATGCGAGCATGAGCTTTACCCAAACCGCTTTCTACGCCATTCGATCAGCTTGGCGCTGACCTCTTCCGGCTTTTCCTGCTGCGTCCAATGGCCGCTGTCCCGCACCAGATACTTCTCCAGGTCGGGAATGATTTTTTCCATGCCGACGGTGGCGGACGGCGGCAGCACATGATCATTTTCGGCCATGATCATCAGCGACGGCACCCGCACGGTGTGGTCCACCCCCGCCGAGCGCTGCCAGTTGCGCGACATGTTGCGGTACCAGTTGATGCCGCCAGTGAAGCCGGTTTTCGTGAACGTATCGACAAAGACCTTCTTCTCCTCCTGCGACAGGATCGGAGTGCGTGGATCGTGCCTCGCGTCGTAGCCGGCAATCATTTGCGGAAACGCCAGATTGAGCCTCGGCGAGGCGCCAACGCCGGCGACCGGCTGGTCGGCAGGCGCGGTGTCGGGGCGCGGCACCGGCTTGCGCATGAAGGCGTCAAAGGTCTGCTCGACCCGGCTGCCAAAGATCCGGTCGGGCTCGCGGGCGGGATCCTGGAACTGCACGATATACATGCTGTCGCCGAACCGCTGGCGAAACAGTTCGATCGGGTCGGCCGGCAGGCGATCGTAATGCGGGGTGTTGACGCCGACGACGCCGGCGACGCGATCGAAATGGCGCAGCGGCATCTGCCAGACAATGAAGCCGCCCCAGTCATGGCCGACGAAGATCGCCTTGTCGATTTTGAGATGATCGAGCAGCCCGACGAGATCGCCGGTCAGGTGCTCCATGTCGTAGTCCTCGACCGGCTCGGGCCGGTCGGTCGCGCCATAGCCGCGCTGATCCGGCGCGATCACTCTTATGCCAGCCTCGCTCAGCGCCTTGATCTGGTGACGCCAGGAAAACGCCATCTCCGGCCAGCCGTGGCACAGCACGACCGGCGGCTTGTCGGTCTTCGGCCCCGCCTCGTAATAGCCCATGCGAATCCCGTTCACCTGGGCGAACTGCAGCGGCGGCATTTCAATCATCAGTAATTCCTATTCGGCCGCGCTGGTCATGTTGGGCGGCGGCGCGAACGCCGCCTGCAGCGCTTCAAATTCGAGCGGAAGCATGTCGCACAAAACCTGGACATGGGGAATGATGTTGGCGCCGGCGATGAAGCCGAAATCGAGCTGGTCGCGGTAACTCTGCACGGTGATGTTGAGCGCGAGCCCGTGGGTCGAGATCGACACCGGGAAGATGTGCAGCAATTCGGCGCCCGCCGCATACAGCGTCTGCCGCGGCCCCGGCACGTTGGACACCGTGATGTTCGCCGCCGGCGGCAGCACGTTGGAGAGGTCGGAGCGGCTATAGAGCAGCGCCAGAACCTGGACCAGGATCGGCGCGCCCAGCATCGAGATGTTGGATATCTGCGGCATCAGCGCCCGCAGCGGGTGCGACATTTCCTTGGACTTGGTGGATTGCGCGATGATCGCCTCCAGCCGCGCTTTCGGGTCCTCGATGTTGGTGGCGATCGAGCAGATCATGCCAAACACCTGGTTGTTGGAATTGGTGTTGCCCTCCTCGCGCAGCGAGATCGGCACCGCGGCAGTCATCGACTTGGCCGGCAACGCGCCCCGCTCGACGAGATAGCGCCGCACCACGCCGGAAGAGAGCGCCAGCACCACGTCGTTCAGCTTGCCGCCGGACTGCTTGGCGAGCGCCTTCGCGCGCGACAGCGAGATCGAGGTGCCGGCAAAACTGCGCTCAGACGAGATCGCCTTGTTGAGGATCGTCGAGGGCGACACCATGCTGGCGATGCTATCGCGCGATTTCGGATCGGAGATCTTGCCGACCACGTCGGAAACGCTCTTCAGCATGGTCGGGATGCTGCTGGCAAACTTCACCGCGCTCTCGATCTGGAACATGGCGTTGTCGAACAGGATCGACCCGATATCGCTCTTGCCCGAGCGCGGCAGGTCGATGCTTTTCGGCGTCGATGTGCCGTCGAACGGCTGCCGCCAGAGCTGCTGGTAGGAATCGATCAGGTTGGCGGCGATGTCGCGGGCCTCGTTGCCGCCCTTGACCTGCGGAACCGGCTTTTCGACCTCGCGCGGCACCGGCGTCAAATCGTAGATCATGTTGGTCAGCGCGGCGCCGGCGCCGCCGTCGATGCAGGCATGGTGCATCTTGGAATAGAGCCCGATCTCGTTGTCCTTCATGCCCTCGAAAACATAGAACTCCCAGAGCGGCCGGGCGCGGTTCAACAGCTTGGCATGCATCCAGCCGACGATGCGCTCCAGCGTCGCGCGGTCATACGGCGCCGGCAGGCTGCCGCGGAAGATATGGCGGTCGATGTCGAACTGGTCGTCCTCGACCCAGGAGGGGTGATCGATGTCGAGCGGCGCCTTTTCCAGGCGGCTTGTGAGGATCGGCGCGATGTGCAGCCGGGAGGCGATCATCGCCTTGAATTCCTCGAAGAAGTTGCCGTTGTAGTTCTCGGGCAGGCGGAAGATCGCCATGCTCCCGACATGCATCGGCATTTCCGGCGTTTCCAGATACAGAAACGACGCATCCATCGAGGATAGTTTTCTCGCGTCTGCCATGTCTTCCTCCCGCAACGAAAACGCGGCGCCTTGGCGGCGCTTCTGGCGTTCAGATGGTCCTGATATTAGGACAATTTTTCAGGATTGTGCATTTTCCGAGGGCGCATACGCAATGGCAAACGGCCCCGATCGGTCAAATTGCTTAAATTCGCCCTCGGCTTGCGCCAGGCGGTCAGCCACCGCCCAGAGCGCGGCCGGATTGACGCCAAGGCCGACATGGCTGGCGAGATAGACTTCGATATTTTCGGCGGTTTCAGATGGATTCAAGTGGCAGGTATGCCAGTTCACGATCCCATCGGTGCGGGAATAGATCGAGGTAGCCGGGACCGGCAGGTCGCCGGCGATCGCCTGCTGGATCTCCGGGTTGTCGTCGATCCCCTCGCCCGACAACGCCTCATAAAGCCGGGTGGCGTTGGTGGCCCTGATGTCGTTCGTAAACGGGCTGCCGAGCGTGATCACGGAACGCACCATGTCCGGCTCCTGCAGCGCCAGGTCGCGCGCATAGATGCCGCCGAGAACTTCCAGCCGATAACGCTGACCTTGCGCCCGCTGCTTTCATGAATTCGCTGCAGCAGGTCGCGCAGTGCGCCGCGCCTGGAGGCAACGCCGCCGAGGTTGCGGCCCATGTTCCAGGCATGGGTGTCGTAGCCGAGTTCTTTCAGGTAGCGCCGCATCGGCGCCATCGAGAGGTCGCTGGCGAGAAAACCCGGCAGTGCCAGCACCGGATGCCCGTCGCCCCTGGGCGCACGCAGCAATAGCGGCGAAAACAGCAGGCTCGAATTGAACTCAAACAGGCTGCGCGCCTCGGCGAGCATCAGGAACAGGCTCGGCGCCTGAAGCTTTTGCCCTTCTGCAGCGTCGCTGCCGTCGGCGGGGGCCACTATGTCTTGTCCTTCTTGCCCATGCCGCCGAGGCCGGCCATGGTCACGAACATGTCCTGAAAACGCTCGGCGATCTTCGGATCGAAGGTGAACCAGCTCTGGATCAACGATTCCGGCGAAACTTTTTCGATGTTGGCCATCATCTGCTGCTGCATCCTGTCCATGACAGCCGTCTGCATCGGCTGCACGTCAGGAAGACCGAAAAACTGTCGGGCCTCGAGCGGCGTGCAATCTATTTCCACGTTAACCTTCATGACCGCTCCTTTTGATGGCTTGCCCTTGAGCCTTTTCGGTTCTGATCAGATCAGAACCGAAAAGGCTCTACTCACTTCTTTGACGCGTTTTCCTCACGCGAACCGGCATCCACTTCGCTCGAATACGCTACAGTATCACCGCTATGGCCCTGATCGCGCAAGGACAACAGCCGCCCCCAGCCCCCCTCAATCGTCCGACATGGTCAACCAAAGCGTTCGACCGCAAACGGCCTGACGTCCGCAAAGGGGGTCTCCCCGGTCATCATTTCGGCCAGCAGCCGCCCGGTCACAGGTCCGAGCGTCAGGCCGTGGTGCTGGTGGCCGAAATCGAACCAGAGCCCGGGATGGCGGGGCGCCTTGCCGATCACCGGCAGCATGTCGGGCAGACAGGGGCGCGCGCCCTTCCAGGGCGCGGCGTCGACCGGCTCACCCAGCGGAAACAGCCGATGCGCCCGCGGCAGTGCCCGCTCGACCTGGACCGGTGTCGGCGGCGCGTCACGGCGGGCGAACTCGACGCCCGTGGTCATGCGAATGCCGCGGTTCATCGGCGCCAGAAGAAAGCCGAGATCGGTGTCCAGCACCGGATGATGCAGCACCGCATTGCCGCGCGGATGAAGATGCAGATGATAGCCGCGCTTGACCTGTAGCGGGATCGAATAGCCGAGCGGGCCGAAGATCTGATCCGACCACGGGCCCATCGCGACGACGACTTCGCGCGCGGTGATGGTGCCTTCCAGCGTCGCCAGCCGCCAGCGTCCGCCGGATTGTTCGAGCGTGCGGGCATCGCCGACCAGATAGCGCCCGCCCTTGCGGCCGAACAAAGCCGCATAGGCCTTGGCGAGGCCGCCGGGATCCGGCACGAAGCCAGGGTCGGGAAAATGGATCGCGCCGGCGAAATCGCCGGTCAGATGCGGTTCGCGCGCGGCAATCGCCGCAGCGTCCAGAATCTCGCCCGCGACACCGTATTGCCGGGCGCGCTCCAACTCCCCCACCGCATTCGCAAGCGTCGCGTCGGAACGGAACAGTTTGATCCAGCCAGTCCGCCGCAACAATTCCGGCACGTTGGCTTCCCCGATCAACGCCTCGTGCTCGATCAGGCTACGCTGGATCAGCGGCAATTCGGCCATCGCGCTGTGCAGCGCACGCTCGGGCGAAGAGGCGGCGAAGTAGCGCACGAGCCACGGCAGGAAGGTCGGCAAGTCAGAGAAGTGATAACGTACTTGCGGCGCGCGACGCAGCGCGTAGCGCAGGATCTGGCCGAAATCCCGGGGGAACATGTAGGGAAAGACCGAGGCGCTTTCGATCAGTCCGCCATTGCCGTAGCTGGTCTCCTCGCCGGCCAGTTCGTGCCGGTCGATCAGGACGACATCCCTGCCCTTTTTCTGCAGGTGCAAGGCGGCGCCGACACCGACCATACCCGCGCCCAGAACGAGAACGTCGGTCTTCAGTTCCGCCATCCGGCACTCCGAAAGTTGAATGTCACGCGCTCGCGTGCGCGGCTTAAGCTGAAACTAGTCATTGCCGCATCGCCGCGCAAACCGGCGCACAACCCACCGGGTATCGCGCCGGTGCGACCGCTGGACTCTGGCAACAAGGATCGGCAATATCCGCGCAACTTGCGGAACCAGCTGATCAATGCGGGGAAATCCAACATATGTCGGTACGTCAGAGTTTGCTTGCAGCGGCCACGGCTTCCATCGTCGCCATGGCCATGGTGCCGGCATCGGCCCAGACCCTGCGCTACGCCAATCAGGGCGACCTCAAATCGCTCGACCCCTACACGCTGAACGAAACCACCACCCACGCGCATCTCGGCCACGTCTATGAAGGTCTGATCGCCCGTGACAAGGATTTGAAGATCATCCCCGCACTGGCGGAGAGTTGGGAAACTACCGGAGGAGCCGACGCGCTGGCGATTCCATCTGCGCAAGGGCGTCAAATTCCAGAACGGCGATCCCTTCACGGCCGACGACGTGGTGTTCTCGGCGGACCGGGTTCGCAAAAAGGGCTCCAACCTGCAGACCCGCATTCCCTCCGACGCCAAGGTGGTCAAGGTCGACGACTACACGGTGGACTTCATCCTGACCTCGCCCAATCCCATTCTGAATTCGCAATGGGATACCTGGTACATCATGGACAAGAAGTGGGCGGAGGCGAACAACGCCGTCGAACCGACGCCTGCGGCTGCGACCTCGCCGAGCTTTGCCTCGCTCAACGCCAACGGCACCGGCCCCTTCACCGTCGAGAGCCATCAGCCCGGCGTGAAGACCGTGTTCAAGGCCAACCCGAACTGGTGGCGCAAGCCGGAGCATAATCTCAAGGAGATCGTCTTCACGCCGATCGCCTCCGACGCTACGCGCGTGGCGGCGCTGCTGTCGGGCGAAGTCGACGTCATCGAGCCGGTTCCGATCCAGGATATTGCGCGCGTTGATTCCAGTCCGAATGCCCAGGTGCTGAAGGGACCGGAACTGCGAACCATCTTCATCGGCATGGATCAGGTGCGCGACGAACTGCTCTACTCCAGCGTCAAGGGCAAGAACCCGTTCAAGGACATCAAGGTGCGCGAGGCCTTCTACAAGGCCATCGACATCGAGCTGATCAAGACCCGCGTCATGCGCGGTCTTTCGACCCCTTCGGCGCTGATGATCGCGCCGCAGCTGTTCAAGCTGTCCGGCGACTTCACCCGCCCGAAATTCGATCCCGACGGCGCCAAGAAGCTTCTGACCGAAGCCGGCTATCCCGACGGCTTCGAAGTCACGATGGACTGCCCCAACGACCGCTACGTCAACGACGCCGCGATCTGCCAGGCGGTCGTCGGCATGCTGGCCCGCATCGGCGTCAAGGTGACGCTGCTGGCGCAGCCCAAGGCGCAGTATTTCGCCAAGGTGCTGAAGCCCGGCGGCTACCAGACGTCGTTCTACATGCTGGGCTGGACGCCGGGCACGCTCGACTCCCACAACGTGCTGTACGACATCATGGGCTGCCGCGACGATCCGAAGTCGGCGCGCGGCGAAGCCAATCTCGGCGGCTACTGCAACAAGAAACTCGACGAGCTCACCGACAAGGTGCTGCAGGAGTCGGATGCGAGCAAGCGCGATCTCCTGATCAAGGAAGCGTTCGAAATCGGCGTCAAGGATTTCGGATACATCCCGCTGCATCAGCAGGCGTTGGCCTGGGGCGTCTCCAAGAAAGTGAAACTGACCCAGCGTGCCGACAATCAGGTCCTGTTGTACTGGGCAACCAAACAGGAATAATCCGGCTTCAACACAGGGTCCCGGCGGCTTGCAAGGCTTCCGGGACTTTTCGTTTCCAGGCGACAGCGACGTCCGCCGCCGCATTAGAGAAGTGAAAGGAAACCATGCTCGCTTTCACTCTTCGCCGCGCGATCCAGGCCATCGGCGTCATGATTGCGGTCGGGGTCATCGCGTTCTCGATGTTCCGTTTCGCCGGCGACCCGGTCAACCAGATCGTCTCGCTGGATACGCCGGCCGCCGAACGCGAAGCGGTTCGCAAGTCGCTCGGGCTTGATGATCCCGTACCGGTGCAGTTCGCCCGCTATTTTGCCAATGCCGCGCAGTTCAAGTTCGGGGTATCCTATCAATTCCGCCAGCCGGTCGCGAACCTGCTGATGGAGCGAATGCCGGCGACGCTGGAACTCGCCGTCTGCGCCACCATCTTTGCGATGGTGTTCGGCATTTTGATGGGAGTCTATTCGGCGTTGCGCCGTGACACCGTGCTGACCAAAATATTCCAGGCGGTGTCGCTGATCGGGATCTCGTTGCCGACTTTCCTGATCGGCATTTTGCTGATCTACCTGTTCTCAGTGACGCTGGGCTGGCTGCCATCGTTCGGCCGCGGCGACGTCGTGCGGATCGGCTGGTGGACCACCGGACTGCTCACGCTTTCCGGTCTCAAGGCGCTGATCATGCCCTCGGTCACGCTCGGCCTGTTCCAGATGACGCTGATCATGCGGCTGGTGCGCGCTGAAATGCTTGAAGTGCTGCGCACCGATTATATCCGCTTCGCCCGCGCCCGCGGCCTGACCACACGTGCGATCCATTTCGGCCACGCACTGAAGAACACGCTCGTTCCCGTCATCACCGTCGCCGGCCTGCAGTTTGGCTCGGTTATTGCATTTGCGATCATCACCGAAACCGTCTTCCAGTGGCCGGGTATGGGGTTGTTGTTCGTGCAGGCCGTGCAGAATGTCGATATTCCGATCATGGCGGCGTACCTGCTGATGGTGTCGCTGATCTACGTCACCATCAACCTGGTGGTCGATATCCTCTACACCATCGTCGATCCGCGCCTGCGCTCGACCATCAGCCGTCCGGCATAGAGTGAGATAGTTATGTCCGATGCCGTAGTTCCCCAACGAGCCGAGCCGAACGCGCCGCAGGCACGTTCCGGCACGAGCTGGCTGGCAGCGCGCGCTCGACAGTGACATGTTCTATTCGTTCCGCCGCTCGCGGATGACAATGGTGGCGGCGGCCGTCACCGCGCTGTTTTTCCTGCTGGCGATTTTTGCATCGCAGCTTTCGGTGCAGAACCCGTTCGATCCGGCGCAACTGCAGTTGATGAATTCGCGCATCTCGCCGCTGTGGACCGCCGACGGCCAGAGTCCGTTCCTGCTCGGCACCGACGAACAGGGCCGCGACGTGTTTTCGGCCATTCTCTACGGCTTGCGGGTTTCGCTTACGGTCGGTGTGCTCGGCATGTTGTTCGCAGGTGCGCTCGGCATCACGCTCGGGCTGACCGCAGGTTATGTCGGCGGCGCCGTCGACGGGCTGATCATGCGCATCGCCGACGTGCAGCTCACCTTCCCCGCCATCCTGATCGCGCTGCTGGTCAACGGCGTCGCCAAATCCGTGTTCGGCAACCGGCTCGACGCCATGAGCACGCTGGCGCTGCTGGTGGTGGCGATCGGATTGAGTTTCTGGGTGCAATATGCCCGCACCGTGCGCGGCTCGGTGATGGTCGAGAAGAACAAGGACTATGTCGCGGCCGCGCAATTGATCGGCCTTCCCGCAGCCAAGATCATGCTGCGCCACGTGCTGCCGAACACGATGGGACCGGTGCTGGTGATCGCCACCATCAACCTCGGGCTTGCCATCATCACCGAGGCGACGCTGTCGTTCCTTGGCGCCGGCATGCCCGACACCATGCCTTCGCTCGGCACGCTGATCCGGATCGGCAACAACTACCTGTTCGCCGGCGAATGGTGGATCGTTGCCTTTCCCGGCATTGCGCTGGCCGGACTGATCCTCTCCATCAACCTGCTGGGCGACTGGCTGCGCGACGCGCTCAATCCAAAGCTCCGATGACCGCTCCTGTACTCTCCGTGCGTAACCTCCAGGTGGAATTCCTCACCCGCCGCAGCACGCTGCGCGCGATCGACGGCGTCTCCTTCGACATCGCCAAGGGCGAAGTGCTCGGCGTCGTCGGCGAATCCGGCGCCGGAAAATCGGTCACCGGCCTCGCCGTGATCGGGTTGATCGATCCACCCGGCCGCATCTCTGGAGGCGAAATCTATTTGTCGGGGATGCGGATCGATCATCTGCCGCCGGAAGAAATCCGCCGCATCAGGGGCAAGCGGATCGGGATGATCTTTCAGGATCCGCTGACCAGCCTCAATCCGCTCTACAGAATTGGCGACCAGATCGTCGAGACGATCCGGACCCATACCAATCTCACCGAGACCGCGGCGCGCAAGCGCGCCATCGATCTCTTGGCCGAGGTCGGCATCCCCGCCCCGGAAAAGCGCATCGACGCCTATCCGCACGAATTCTCCGGCGGCATGCGCCAGCGCGTCGTGATCGCGCTCGCGATCTGCGCCGAACCGGAACTGATCATCGCCGACGAACCGACCACCGCGCTTGATGTATCGGTGCAGGCGCAGATCATCTCGCTGATCAAGCGCCTCGGCCGCGATCACGGCACCGCCGTGATGCTGGTGACCCACGACATGGGCGTGATCGCCGAAACCTCCGATCGGGTCGCGGTGATGTATTCGGGGCGGATCGCCGAGATCGGCCCGGTGCAGGATGTCGTGCAAAATCCGCTGCACCCCTATGCCAAGGGCTTGATGGGCGCGATCCCGACGCTCGCGGGCGAAGACAAGCGGCTGGTGCAGATTCCCGGCTCGATGCCGCGGTTGTCCGCGATCCCGATGGGCTGCTCGTTCAACCCGCGCTGCGCATCCGCGTTCGACCGCTGCCGCGTCGACCGGCCGGAACCGCTGCCGAACGGCACCCAGTCGGTCGCCTGCCATCTCTTCGACACGGCGCCCGGTGAAGCCGCGAAGGAGACCGCGGCATGAGTGCGTCGCCCTTTGTCGATGTCAAAAACCTGCGCCGCGTGTTCGACGTCTCGAAACCGTGGCTCAATCGCGTGCTCGAAGGCGGCCATCTCGAATTCCTGAAAGCAGTCGATGGCGTGACCTTCGACATCAGGAAGGGCGAAACCTTTGCACTCGTCGGCGAATCCGGCTCCGGAAAAACCACCGTGGCGCGGATGGTTGTGGGGCTTCTGCCGCCGAGTTCGGGTGAAGTCATCATCGACGGCGTGTCGATGACGAATGTGAAGCAGGCGCAGATGCGGCAACGGCTGCGTCGCCGCATCCAGATGATTTTTCAAGACCCCTATGCGAGCCTTAATCCAAGGTTTCGGGTCGACGGCATCGTCTCCGAGCCGATCCGCGCCTTCGACCTGATCCAGGGCGAGCGCGATATCGCCGCGCGCGTCGGCGAATTGCTCGGCCTGGTCGGCCTGCATCCCGACGACGGCCTGAAATTCCCGCATGAGTTTTCCGGCGGCCAGCGCCAGCGCATCGCGATCGCGCGGGCATTGGCCTCCGAAGCTGAATTCATCGTCTGCGACGAGCCGACCTCGGCGCTGGATGTCTCCGTGCAGGCGCAGATCCTCAACCTGATGCGCGATTTGCAGGACAAGTTCGGCCTGACCTACCTTTTCATCAGCCATAACCTCGCCGTGGTGCGGCATATGGCGACCCGGATCGGCGTGATGTATCTCGGCCGTATCGTGGAAATCGCCGAGGGGCGCGAATTGTTCGCCAACCCGAGGATGCCCTACACAAAAATGCTCTTGGGTGCGGTTCCGGATCTCGCGATGTCCGGCCGTCAGCGAATTCCAGTCAAGGGCGAAATCCCCAATCCGATCGACCCGCCACCGGGCTGCGCCTTCAACCCGCGCTGCCCGCTGGCGTTCGATCTCTGCCGCCAGCAGGCGCCTGCGCTGATCGACGGCGTCGCCTGCCATGCCGTCAACAATCCGGCCGCCGTCCCCGTTCCGGCATGATCCTGAGGTCCTCGGCATGATCACGGGGATGGGAGCAGTCCGTGGCATACCACCGGTTGGCATCCAGCGCCGCCTGTGATCAAGTGCGGCAAACCACAAGCCAGCGCAGAAATGGACCCCCATGAGCAACATCAATCCCGATCCATTCACGACCCGCCCCGAAATCGAAGGCACTTTTGGCGTGGTCACCTCGACGCACTGGATCGCGACCGCTGTCGGCATGGGCATTCTGGAAAAAGGCGGCAATGCGTTCGACGCAGGTGTCGCCACCGCGTTCACGCTGCAGGTGGTCGAGCCGCATCTCAACGGCCCCGGCGGCGACGTGCCTGTTATCGTGCACGACACCAAGCGCGGCCGCACCGAAGTAATCTGCGGCCAGGGCCCGGCGCCTGCAAAAGCGACCATCGCGCACTACAAGAGCGAGGGTCTGGAGATGGTGCCCGGCACAGGATTGCTGGCCGCTTGTGTGCCCGGCACGTTCGAATCCTGGATGCTGCTGCTACGCGATTACGGCACCATGCGCTTGCGCGATGTGCTGGAGCCCGCGATCGCCTATGCCCGGGACGGCTATCCGCTGGTCGAGCGCGCAGCGGCGACGATCCAGATCGTCGAGAAGCTATTCAAAAAGCATTGGCCGACCTCAGCCGCAGTTTACCTGCCCAACGGCGAGGTGCCGAAACCCGGCACGCTCTTCACCAACAAGCAGCTCTCGGAAACCTATGCCCGCATCCTTAAAGAGGCCGAGAGCGCAGGCTCCGACCGCGTGGCGCAGATCGAACGCGCGCGCAAATCCTGGTCGCACGGCTTTGTCGCAGAAGCGATCGACAAATTCTGCCGCACCCAGGAAGTGATGGATGTCAGCGGCTCGCCGCATCGCGGCGTGCTCTCCGCTGACGACATGGCGAACTGGCAGCCGACGATCGAGGCGCCGCTGACCTATGACTACGGCCGCTACACCGTCTGCAAGCCCGGCGTCTGGAGCCAGGGCCCGGTGATGCTGCAGCAGCTCGCGCTGCTGAAGGGGTTTGAACTCGACGGGCTCGATCCGGCCGGACCTGAGTTCATCCATTTGCAGACGGAAGCCGCCAAGCTCGCTTTCGCCGACCGCGAAAAATTCTACGGCGATCCGAAATTCACCGATATCCCGATCGCGACGCTGCTGTCGGACGCTTACAACGACGAACGCCGCAAGCTGATTTCCAGAGACAAGGCCTCGCTCGATTTCCTCCCCGGCTCGGTCGAAGGCTTTGGTTCGGTCGTCAAGCTGCGCCGCGCCGAAGGCCATCGCGAAGCCGTCGGCGCCATGGGCGCAGGCGAGCCGACCGTCGGCCGCTTCGGCGAAGTACGCGGCGACACCGTGCATTTCGACATCATCGACCAGGCCGGCAACATGATTTCGGCAACGCCGTCCGGCGGCTGGCTGCAATCGTCTCCGGTGATTCCGGAACTCGGCTTCTGCCTCGGCAGTCGTGCGCAAATGTTCTGGCTGGAGGAAGACCACCCGGCGGCGCTGGCGCCGGGCAAGCGCCCGCGCACCACGCTGTCGCCGACCATGGCACTGCGCGACGGCGAGCCCTACATGGCCTGGGGTTCGCCCGGCGGCGACCAGCAGGACCAATGGACTACGCAGTTCTTCCTGCGCCACGTGCACGCCAAGCTGAACCTGCAGGAAGCGATCGACGCACCGGCCTGGCACTCCGAACATTTCCCGATCTCGTTCTGGCCACGCACCGCGCGCCCCGGCGTGCTCGTGCTCGAGAACCGCGTGCCGAAGGCGACGGTCGATACCTTGAAAAGCCGCGGCCATGTCGTCGAGATCGGCCCCGACTGGTCGGAAGGCCGCCTCACCGCCGCCTCCAAAGTTGGCCGCCGCCGCCGCGCCGCCGCCAATCCACGGGGCATGCAAGGCTACGCGGCGGGACGGTGAAGGCGGCGTAGGAATGGCTTACCAAAAATGACTTGGTCGATCATCGCCCGCGATCCCGCCACAGGCCAATTCGGCATCGCTGTTGCGACCAAATTTTTCGCGGTCGGCGCCCGTGTGCCGCATATCGCCGCCGGAATCGGCGGCGTCGCGACGCAGGCGCTGGTCAATCCCTATTACGGCATCGACGGCCTCACGCTTTTACGCAGCGGACTCCAGCCGCATGAGATCGTCGATACGCTGATCGCGGCCGACAGCGGCCGCGAGAGCCGGCAGTTGCACATCATGGACGCCAAGGGGCGCATCGCGGCTTTCTCCGGCAATGAGTGCGTCGACTGGTACGGCCATGTCCAGGGCGACGGTTTTTCCATTGCCGGCAACATGCTGGCCGGAGCGGCCGTGCTCGACGATACGGCGAAGGCCTATGTCGCCAATGGAAAATTGCCTTTTGCCCAACGGCTGATCGCTGCGATGAAGGCCGGCGAAGCTGCCGGCGGCGACAAGCGCGGCAAGCAATCCGCGGCACTGCTGATCCATGGCGAAGAAGAATGGTCCGATCTCGACCTGCGCGTCGACGACCACACCGATCCGCTGGCCGAACTCGATCGGCTCGAACAGGTCAGCCGCGAGCGCTGGGTGCATTTCCGCCCGTTCCTGCCGACGCGCAAGAACCCGGCCGGGATCACCGACCGCGCCACCATCGACGCCGGCGTTCAAGCGGCAACCACCACAGGCAAGGCATGACGGCGAGCCCGCTGATCGAAATCGAAGGCTTGCGCGTGGTGTTCCACGGCGACGACGGCCGTTCGACCCACGCGGTCGACAGCGTCGATCTTAGCGTCGCCAACGGCGCGACGCTTGGATTGGTCGGCGAATCCGGCTGCGGCAAGAGCGTGACCTCGCTTGCCATCATGGGGCTGTTGTCGAAACACTCTGCGGAAGTTTCGGGGTCGATCCGCTTCGATGGTTTTGATCTGCTTGACGTCCCGGACGAAACCCTGCGCGACCTGCGCGGCAACCGGCTGGCGATGATCTTCCAGGAGCCGATGACGTCGCTCAACCCGAGCTTTACCATCGGCGACCAGATCATCGAGACGATTTTGCGTCATCGCGGCGGATCGAAACGCCAGGCCCGCGAGCGCGCGATCGAGCTGTTGCGGCGCGTCCACATCCCCTCGCCCGACAAGCGGATCGACGAATATCCGCACAAGCTGTCCGGCGGCATGCGCCAGCGTGTGATGATCGCGATGGCACTTGCCTGCGACCCGCGCCTGCTGATCGCCGACGAACCGACCACCGCGCTCGACGTCACCCTGCAGGCGCAGATCCTCGATCTGATGCGCGAGTTGAAGGCCGCCAGCGGCGCCGCGATTATCCTGATCACCCACGACCTCGGTGTGGTCGCCGAAGTCTGCGACGAAGTCGCGGTGATGTATGCCGGGGAGATCGTCGAACGCGCCACGGTGGACGAGCTGTTCGCCAATCCGCAGCATCCCTACACGGTCGGGCTCCTGGGTTCTATTCCGCGGCTCGACCGCCGCGCCTCGCATCTGGCGACGATCGAGGGCATGGTGCCGAACATGGCCAATCCGCCAAGCGGCTGCCGTTTCGCCGCGCGCTGTCCGTTTATCATTGAGGCCTGCACCGCCGCGTCGCCGCCGCTGGCAATGGTGAGCCCCGGCCATGCCTCGCGCTGCATCCGGGCGCCGCTGGAGCGGCTGGTGTCATGACCGCGCTCCTTGAGGTGGATGGCCTGGTCAAACATTTCGTCGCCGCGCGGTCGGTGTTCGGCAGACCGACAGCATTCGTGAAGGCCGTCAACGGCGTCAGCTTCACCGTCGAGGCCGGCAAGACGCTGGCGCTGGTCGGTGAATCCGGCTGCGGCAAATCCACCGTCAGCCGGCTGGTGCTGCGGCTGATCGAGCCGGATGCGGGCACGGTTCGTTTCGAGGGCCGCGACCTCGGCGCACTCGATGCCAACGCGTTGCGTGCCTTCCGCCGCGATGCGCAGATCATCTTTCAGGATCCGTATGCATCATTGAACCCGCGCATGACCGTCAGCCAGATTCTGACCGAACCACTGGCGTTGCACGATCTGGTACCGGCCGCGCGCCGCCGCGAGCGGGTCGAGGAGCTGTTGCGGCTGGTCGGGCTCGAGCCGAGATTTGCGCGCCGCTATCCGCACGAATTTTCTGGCGGCCAGCGCCAGCGCATCGCGATTGCCCGCGCACTCGCCGTTGAGCCGAAACTGATCATCTGCGACGAGCCGGTATCGGCGCTGGACGTTTCGATCCGCTCGCAAATCCTCAACCTGCTGCGTGACCTGCAGGACCGGCTCGGCCTCGCCTATATCTTCGTCAGCCACGATCTCGCCGTGGTCAAACACATCGCCGACCGCGTCGCCGTGATGAATCTCGGCACCATCGTCGAAACCGCGGAAGCGCAGGCGCTGTTCGCCGCGCCCCGTCACCCCTATAGCCGCGCGTTGCTGTCGGCTATCCCGGTGCCGAAGCCGCGGGCCAAACGCAGCCGCATCGTGCTGGAGGGCGAGATGCCGAGCGCGCTCAATCCGCCGTCCGGCTGCCGCTTTCATACCCGCTGCCCCTACGTGGTCGAGCGCTGCCGCAGCGAAATGCCGGCGCTGCTCGCCGATGGCACGGGACATGCAACCGCCTGTCACCGCACCGCCGAACTGCCGGCGGCCGGAAATATCGTTCCGGCCGATGGCGGTTTTTCGCCGGTGCTGGAGAAATTGGTCGCGGCCTTTAGTGGCGGCGTGGAAGGCGTAACCCCTGCCGGGGTTGATAGATCAGGAACACGACCTGCTGTGGCGTAATCGCGGAGATTAGAGATGGCAACGATGAAAATGGTGCGTTTGGCGGTGACCGCGGCGACACTTTTACTTTCGTTCGGCGCAGGCGTTCAGGCCCAAACCACGCTGCGCATCGGGCTGGCCGAAGACCCTGACATTCTCGATCCGACCATGGCACGCACTTATGTCGGCCGCATCGTGTTCGCCGCCTTTTGCGACAAGCTGTTCGATATCGACGAAAAGCTCAACATCGTGCCGCAGCTCGCGCTGAGCCACGAGACCTCGGCCGACGGCAAGGAAGTCACCATCAAGCTACGCCCCGGCGTCAAGTTCCACGACGGCGAAGCGTTCGACGCCGAGGCTGCCAAATTTTCGCTGGAACGACATCTGACCTTTCCAGGGTCATTCCGGAAACCGGAGCTGGCGAGCATCGATCACATCGACGTCGTCGATCCCCTCACCATCAAGCTGGCGCTGAAGGCTCCGTTCTCGCCGTTGATCGCGCAATTGACCGATCGCGCCGGCATGATGGTGTCGCCGAAGGCGGCCAAGGAAGCCGGCGACAAGTTCGGGTTGCGTCCGGTTTGCGCCGGTCCCTACAAGTTCGTCGAACGCGTCCAGCAGGATCGCATTGTGTTCGAGAAATTTTCCGACTACTGGAACAAGGACAATATCTTCATCGACAAGATCGTGTTCCTGCCGATCGTCGATGCCACGGTGCGTCTTGCCAATCTGAAATCGGGCGGGCTCGATCTGATCGAGCGTGTGCTGGCGACCGACCTCAAGGACGTCCGCGCCGATTTACGGCTCAAGCTGTCGACGGCGATCGAGCTCGGCTATCAGGGCCTCACGCTGAACATCGGCAAGGACAAGGCCAAGGGACCGCTCAGCCAGTCCGCCAAGGTGCGCCAGGCGCTCGATCTCGCAATCGACCGTGAAGCCATCAATCAGGTGGTGTTCAACGGCGAGTTCAAGCCGGGCAATCAGTGGGTCAACCCGGATCATCCCTATTACCAGAAGGCATTTCCAATAACGCCGCGCGACATCGCCAAGGCCAAGGCACTGCTGAAGGAGGCCGGCGTCACGCCGCCGGTCAGCGTCGACTTCATGGTGCCAAAGGGCGCCGAGACCGAAGCCGTCAGCCAGGTGATCCAGTCGATGGCGGCGGAAGCCGGCTTCGACATCAAGATCAGGGTCACCGAATTCGCGACCTCGCTGAAACAGGCGGAGGCCGGCGAGTACCAGGCCTTCATGCTGGCCTGGAGTGGCCGCATCGATCCCGACGGCAATTCCTACATCTTCCTGCACAAGGATGCGCCACAAAATTACAGCGCCTGGGCCAATGCAGACGCCGACAAGGCGCTGGACGACGCGCGGCTGGTGACCGACATGGCGCAGCGCAAGGCGCTCTACGAGAAGCTGACCAGGCTGGAACTGGATGAGGAAGCGATCCTTTACCTCTATCACCGGCGCATCCTGATCGCGCATACCACCAAGCTCGAAGGCTACAAGCAGATGCCGGACGGGCTGGTGCGCGTCGTCGGGCTGAAGCTGAAGTGAGCATGGCCGGGACACGATAGCGCTATGCTGAATTTCCTCGCGCGGCGCGTCGTCCAGCTGGTACCGACACTGTTCTTCGTGTCGGTGCTGATCTTCTCGTTGCAGCATCTGCTGCCGGGCGATCCCGCGCTGGTCATGGCTGGCGAGGAACGTGATCCCGCGGTGATCGAGCAGATCCGGCAGCAATACAAGCTCGACCAGCCGGTCCTCGTTCAGTACGTCTACTGGGTCAAGGGAGTGCTCTCGGGCGATTTCGGCGAAAGCCTGCGCAACAAGATGCCGGTGCGCGAATTGATCGCGCAAAAACTTCCGGTGACGATGCAGGTGGCATCGATGGCGATCGTGATCGCGTTCCTGATCGGCATTCCCGCCGGCATCGTGTCGGCGGTCAAGAAAGGCACGGCCTGGGACTACGGCGCCAACCTGTTCGCGCTATGGGGCATCTCGACGCCGAACTTCTGGCTCGGCATCATGCTGATCTTCCTGTTCTCGATCGAACTCGGCTGGCTGCCGGCGTCGGGTTATGTGCCGCTCAGCGGAGAACTGGCGCGCCAGCCTCGCCTCCACCATCATGCCCGCCTTCGTGCTCGGCAACGCCATTGCCGCAGTCCTGATGCGGCACACCCGCAGCGCCATGCTGCAGGTGCTGGAAAGCGATTACGTCCGCACTGCGCGCGCCAAGGGGCTGTCCGAACGTTCCGTCATCCTCAAGCACGCGATGCGCAACGCGCTGACACCGGTGATCACGCTCGGCGCGCTGGAACTCGGCACGTTGCTGTCGGGCGCGGTGCTGACCGAGCAGATCTTTTCGATCCCCGGATTCGGCAAGCTGATCGTCGACGCCGTGTTCAACCGTGACTATGCCGTCGTCCAGGGCGTCGTGCTGGTGACAGCGACGATCTACATCACGCTCAATCTTGTTGCCGATATCGCCTACATCCTCGTCAACCCGCGGCTGAGGGCGTGATGACCGACGCCACCCTCAACACGATCTCAATCATCTCCGAGGAATTGGAGAGCCCGGCGCGGCGCGCGCTACGGCGACTGTTCCAGCGCAAGGGCGCGGTAGTGGGCCTCGTTGTGATCGCGACGTTCATCCTGTTCGCCTTGTTCGCGCCGCTGATCGTGCCCTACGACCCGATCGCGACCAGCTGGTCGCTGGTGCGCAAGCCGCCATCATCGGCACACTGGTTTGGAACCGACGAGCTCGGCCGCGATATTCTCGCCCGCGTCATCTATGGCGCGCGGGCCTCGCTGCTGGCCGGCGCAATCTCGGTCGGGATCGCGCTTGGCATCGGCGTGCCACTGGGCCTGCTGTCGGGCTATCGCGGCGGCTTCATCGATGCCCTGATCAGCCGCATCACCGACGCGATGCTGGCCTGTCCGTTCCTGATCCTCGCCATCGCGCTGGCGGCGTTTCTTGGGCCCAGCCTCGGCAACGCCATGATCGCGATCGGCATTTCCGCGACGCCGATTTTCGTGCGGCTGACCCGTGGCCAGGTCATGAGCGTCAAGGTCGAGGACTATGTGGAGGCCGCGCGCGCCATGGGCAACCCGCGCTGGCGCATCGCGCTGTTTCACATCCTGCCGAACATCATGCCCGCGCTTCTGGTGCAGGCCACACTGTCGATCGCGGCGGCCATCATCGCCGAAGCAGCGTTGTCGTTCCTCGGCCTCGGCCAGCAGCCACCGGCGCCGTCCTGGGGCAGCATGCTGAACGCCGCGCAACGCTTCCTGACCAACGCGCCCTGGATGGCGATCTGGCCGGGACTGGCGATCTTCCTCGTGGTGCTGTCGTTCAACCTGGTCGGCGACGGCTTGCGCGACGCGCTCGATCCACGGGAAAGGTGAACTCTTTCCACGTCATTGCGAGGAGCAAAGCGCGAAGCAATCCAGACTGTTCTCACAGGAAGAATGGATTGCTTCGTCGCTTCGCTCGCAATGACGAAGGTCTGGGCTATCTCCTAAATCACAACCTCCCGCATCACCCGGCGGCAATCCATCTCGTATTCGAGATCGATCACCGGCGGCCGGGCGAAATGCCAGGTCAGGCCACCGCGCGCCACGCCGCGGCGAACCATCGCTTCCGCAAACACCGGATGGAAGTCGTGGATGGTATAGGTCTGCGCCGCGGTCGCATCCTTCCAGCCGACCCCGAATTCGGCCATGCGTTTTTCCATGACGCCAACGACGTACCGGACCTTTTCGGCCAAACCATCCGGGCTGACGTCACGATAGCGCACCGTACGTTCGGCATAGGTCGCGAGCCCGTCCTGCGACTCGCCGCTGCCCGCGATCACGAAGGTGGGCGTCGTGCTCTGGCTCGGCCGCGTGAACGAGAACGCGTAGAACGACGGCTCGGCCGGCGGATCGATTTCGGGACACACGTTGCTGCGCGCCACCGGATTGGTCTTGCCGTCGTAGACGCCCCATTCGGACAGCGTCTTGACGTAATGCAGGTTGAAATTCTTGAAGCCCTCGTCGGTGAAGGCCGCCGGCGAGCGCAACTCGCAGGCGCAGAACGAGGTCAGCGGCCGCCCTGCCCCCTGAATGTATTTCGCGATTTTCGTAAAACCCTCGGCCAGCGGCACGGGCTTGTCGAAGCGCACCCGCTCGATTTCATAACCGGGATTTGCGGCAACTCCGCTCGAATACTGGAAAACGGCCGGAATGAACCGGTAATTGCCTGCCGCAAAGTCGCTGGTCATTTCGCTTCCCTTTTCTTGTCGCTCGGATTCCAGGCAGGCTATCACACGACAAGGAAAAGGCGGCAACGGGTATTGCCGCTGCCGCCTTGCCCAATCTTTATTCTCGGACCGAATTCAGGTCGGCTTGAGCGCCTCGCGACCGAGATCGAAGTCCTCGATCTCTCTGGTCCGTTCGGACTCGGCATTGGCGCGGTGATCAGTGGCGATCGCCACATAGACCGCGGGCAGCACGAACAGCGTGAACAGCGTGCCGATCGACATGCCCGCCACCACGACTAGACCGATCGAGAACCGGCTCGCTGCACCCGCCCCCGTTGCGGTCAGGAGCGGTATCAGGCCGGTGACCATCGCCGCCGTCGTCATCAGGATCGGACGAAGCCGGACGCGGGCCGCCATTTCGATGGCCGAACGCCTGTCGAGCCCTTCCTTGAGCTGCAGCTCGTTGGCGAACTCAACCATCAGGATGCCGTGCTTGCTGATCAGGCCGACCAGCGTCAGCAGGCCTACCTGGGTGTAGATGTTCATGGTCGCCATGCCGAAGAACAGCGGAATCATCGCGCCGACAATCGCCATGGGAACGCTGATCATGATCACCAGCGGGTCACGTAGACTTTCAAACTGCGCTGCCAGCACCAGGAAGATGATGATCAGCGCGAAACCGAAGGTGATCGCAAGCTGATTGCCTTCCTGCACGTATTGGCGGGAGTCGGCCAGATAATCGTGACTAAAACCGGCCGGCAGATTCTTCGCCGCACTTTCGAGGAAGTCGACGGCCGCGCCCACAGTCACACCAGGCATCGGCACCGCCGAGAAGGTCGCGGAGTTAAGCTGGTTGTAATGCGTCAGCGAGTTCGGCTCGGTGGTGGTCTCGATCGAGACGATGGTCGACAGCGGCACCAGCTGTCCGGTGTTGGTCGGAACATAATAACCGCCGAGCGCTTCCGCCGACAGCCGCATGCCGCGCGGCACCTGCGGGATCACCTGATAGGAACGGCCTTCGAGATTGAAGCGGTTGACGTAATTGCCGCCGAGCAGTGTCTGCAGCGTGTTGCCGACCTGCTGCATGTTGATGCCGAGGTCGCTGGCCTTCGAGCGGTCGATCTTGACCCGCACCGTCGGTTGGTTGAAGTCGAGGTCGCTGTCGGAGACGATGAACATACCGCTCTTCCGCGCGGCGTCCTTCAACTTCGCCATCTGCTCATAGATGGCCCGGTGGCCGGCAGTCGAATTGATCACCATCTGTACGGGCAGACCGCCCGGACCGCCCGGCAGCGGCGGCAGGTTGAAGGCGAACGCCTGGACGCCCTCTATCTTGGACAGCTCCCCCTGCACCAGCGGCTTCAGCTTGATCGAAGAGCGCACACGCTCGTCCCACGGCTTCAGCAGCATGCCGGCGATACCGCCTTGCGGACCGTTGATGCCGTTCAGCACGAAACGCAGATCGGTTTCGGGGAATTTGGCGAACATCCCGTCGAGCTTCTCGCCGTAGAAGTCGACATAGTCGATGTTGGCGTATTTCGGCGCCTTGGTCACCGCGAACACGATGCCCTGGTCCTCCTCGGGCGCGAGCTCCTTGGAGGTGTGCATGTAAAGGAAGCCGACGAGACCGAGGATGGTCAGCGCGAACAGCCCGGTGATCGGACGGTAGTCCAGCGAGCGGTCAAGCTGGCGGCCGTACCAGCGCGTCACGGCGCCGAACACCTTGTTAACGAGCTTGGCGAAACGTCCCTCTTCGGCGCTCTTGAGGAAGATCGAGCACATCATCGGTGACAGCGTCAGCGCGATCACGCCCGACACGATCACCGAGCCTGCCAGCGTAAAGGCGAATTCGCGGAACAGCGATCCGGTCAGGCCGCCGAGGAAGCCGATCGGCGCATAGACGGCGGCCAGCGTGACCGTCATCGAGATGACGGGCCCGACGATTTCGCGCGCGCCCTGCAGCGACGCCTGCACCGGCGATTTACCTTCCTCCAGATGGCGGTGGATATTCTCCACCACCACGATGGCGTCGTCGACCACGAGCCCGATCGCCAGCACCATCGCCAGCAGCGTCAGCAGGTTGATGCTGAATCCCATCACCAGCATCAGGCTGCAGACACCGATGAGCGACAAGGGAATCGTAACCACGGGAATGATGACCGAGCGGAACGAGGCCAGAAACAGGAAGATCACCACGACCACGATCAGCACGGCCTCACCGAGCGTCTTCTCCACCTCATCAATCGACGACTGAATGAATTTGGTGGAATCATAGGCCACCTTCATCTTCATCGACGGTGGCAGGTTGCGTTCGAGCTCCGGGAACAGCGCACGGACGCCCTTGACCAGCGTCAGCGGGTTGCCTTGCGGCGTCGCCTGCACGCCGATGAAGATCGCGTGCTCGCCGTTGAAAGCGACGCTGGCGTCCGAGCTTTGCGCGGCGAGTTCGACCTGCGCGATGTCCTCGATCCGTACGAAGCCGCCGTCCTTCGACTTGACGATCATCTTCTTGAACTGGTCGATGTTGCGCAGGTCGGTATTGGTCGTAACGTTGGAGACGATGAAATAGCCCTTGGCCTGCCCTGCCGCGGCCTGGAAGTTGTTGGCCGCGATGGCGACCTGAACGTCGGTCGGCGATACGCCGCGGCCGGCCATCTTGACCGGATCGAGCCACAGCCGCATCGCGAACGTTTGGCCACCCAGAATATCGGCCGAAGCCACGCCGTCGACCGTCGACAGCACGGGTTGCACCACGCGCGTCAGGTAGTCCGAGATTGCCGATCCCGAGAGCTCTTCACTGGAGAAACCAAGATACATCACGGCCGTGGTCTGGCCGGTGGTCTTGGTCACGATCGGGTCGTTGGATTCCCTTGGGATCAGGTATTTGACCGAATTCACCTTGGCGAGCACTTCGGTCAACGCCTGGTTCGGATCGAAGTTCAGCTTGATATAGACCTGGATCGTGCTGGTTCCGAGCACCGACGATGAGGTCATGTAATCGACGCCTTCGGCCGACGCGACCGCCTGTTCGATCGGCGTGGTGATAAAGCCGTTGATCAAATCCGCGGACGCGCCGGGATAGACGGTCGTGACGTTGATGACCGTATTCGACAGTTTCGGATATTGCCGGATCGGCAGCACGGTCGCCGCCCGCAGGCCGATCAGGAGGATCAGCAGGCTGACGACGACCGAGAGAACCGGGCGCTTGATGAAGATATCGGTTAAGGCCATCGCAATTTATCCCGGTAAGTTCGGCAATTGGGCGCGGTCTCCTTCAAGACCGCGGCCCGCTTTTCATCTGCACAGGGCCCAGTAGGCCTTGAATCCTAGTAGCGCGGCGGTGTCGCCGGAATCGGCGGCATCGGATCGGTCGATATCGACACGGCCGAACCGGATTGCAGCTTGAGCTGCCCAACGGCGACGACGCGGTCTCCCGGTTTCAAACCTTTGAGGATCTCGGCCCGCCCGTTGATGCGGTTACCGGCCTGCACGAAGGTGCGCGTCACAGTCAGGCTGGTCTTGCCGTCATCAGCCTGCTTCTCGCTGAGGAGGTAGACGGAGTTGCCGTAGAGCGTGTAGTCGACCGCGGTTTCGGGCACGGTGACGACCGGCGGCTTTTCCGGCAGCACCACCGTGGTGGTCGCGAACATGCCGGGCTTCAGGATGCGGTCCGGATTGGCGATCGTTGCCTGCACGCGAATGTTGCGCGTGTCGGTCGCGATCTGCGGCTCGATGGTCGTGATCTTGCCCTCGAAGGAGCGGCCCGGATAAGCATCGACCGCGATGCGGACGATCTGGCCGACCTTGAGCTGGCCGGAATCCTTTTCGGTCACGGTGAAGTTCGCATAGAGTTCGGACAGGTCGGTGAGCGAGACGATCTGCGTGCCCGCCGTCAGATATTGTCCGACCTCGACCTTGCGCACGCCGAGTTCGCCGTCGAACGGCGCCCGCACCAGCTTCTGCGAAATGACGGCCTCGGTCCTGGCGATGCCGGCATTGGCCTGGTCGAACGACGACTGCGCCTGATCGACGGTTGCCTGCGGCCCGAACTGGCGCGAGGCCAGCTGCTTGGCGCGGTCGAGCGAGAGTTGCGCCATCGTCGACTGCGCCTTGAAGCTGGCGAGATCGGCCTGCTCCGGACCGTCGAACATTTGCAGCAGCGGTGTACCCGCCTTCACGCTGGCGCCGGCGGTGAACAGGATGTCGGTGATGCGTCCGTTGACGTCGGAGGTGACGTTGACCTGATGCACGGCAGCGAGATCGCCGACCGCGGTCAACAGATTCGGAATGGTCTCGGATTTCGCCTCGGCAATATTCACGCTCGTTGGCGGCGGCTTGTTGTTCGCGAAGAACTGCGCGATCATCTTGCCACGGAAGTAATTGAACCAGACGAGGCCGCCGACCAGCAGCGCCAACGCCAGCGCCACGATGATGAACCAGCGCACCATCCGGACCGGACGCTTGCGCGCCTCGCCGATCGGTTTGCCCGACAGTTTGGGTTCAGTCACGATATTCATGTCATGCACTTTCTGCAGTTACCGATTGTCCCGAATTCGGTGACAGCTCGCGATCCAGATGAGAAGCGATTGCTGCCTCGTTAAGTCCGATGCCGCGCAGGATAAATTGGCAAAGCTGCCGTTCCAGATCGGGCACATTGCCGTAGGGAAGGCAGGGCACTGCCGGAAGCCGCGTCAATGCCGCCATCAGCACGGTGTGGTGCGCAAACCAGAACAGGTTGAGCGGTTCGCTGCCGATCCGTGCCGCATCGCCGGCCGCGACCGCGCTTTCAATCGATGCGGTGAACACCGGCCCGATCAGGCCGCTGATCTTGTCGTAGAGCAGCCGCGCAAACTCGCCGTCGTCGAGATGACTGGTCGTCATCAGCCGCAGCCGCTGCGCTTCTTCCTGATCTGACCCATCAGACACTTCCATGAAATGCCCGACCATGCCCCTGATCAACTCGACCAGCGTGCCGGTCGACGGTTCCTGGCCGAGCAGATTCGCGAAATCCGGATCGGCTTCGCACTCTTCCGTCAGGATTTCCGCATACAGCGCCGCCTTGGAGGGGAAGTGCTTGAACAGCAGGCCTTCCGAGATGGCCGCCGCCGCCGCCACGCTCTTGGTCGTGGTGCCGGCAAAGCCATTGCGGGCAAAGCATCGCTTGGCTGCGCTCAGGATCAACTGACGCCGCAAATCACTGGTCATGCGAAGGGTAGACATGGGCGTGTGAGTAATCACTCACCACGCCGATTGTCAAGATTTTATTGCAGTGCGAAGCGGCCATTTTGACCTAAATCGGCCGGAATCCCGAGCCTCGGGGATAATTCCGGACGGTGCGGCCGAACGGACACGATTCCCTCAATCCGAGTTGACGTCGACCCGGGACCGGGATTTAGTTGCACATGCGACTAATTTTGGTAGTCGCTCCCTTCTCCGTCTTCCTAGAGAGTCCGAGAGCCATGAATTTGCGAGCCATGAATTTGGATGCGCGCGAGCTGGCGACCAACTTCGACCTCGAGAAACTGACCTCGGAATTCTATGCCAACCCTTACCCGACCTACCGGGCGCTCCGCGAGCACGAACCGGTCAAGCGGCTACCGAACGGTTCCTGGTTCCTGACCCGCTACGACGACCTGGTCGCAGCCTACAAGAACACAAAGGTATTTTCGTCCGACAAGAAGAAGGAGTTTTCGCCGAAATACGGCGTCTCCCTGCTCTACGAGCACCACACCACCAGCCTCGTGTTCAACGATCCTCCCGCCCACACCCGCGTCCGGCGGCTGATCATGGGCGCGCTGTCGCCGCGCGCGATTGCCGGGATGGAGCCCGACCTGATCGCGCTGGTGGACCGGCTGCTCGATGCCATCGCCGTCAAAGGCAAGGTCGACCTGATCGACGACTTTGCCGCTGCGATCCCGATCGAGGTGATCGGCAATCTGCTCGACGTGCCGCAAGACGAACGCGAGCCGTTGCGCGACTGGTCGCTGGCCATTTTGGGAGCGCTTGAGCCGGTGATCGGCCCTGAAGTGTTCGCCCGCGGCAACAACGCGGTGAAGGATTTCCTCGCCTATCTCGAAGACCTGGTGGCGCGGCGCCGCGCCAAACCCGGCAACCCCGATCGCGACGTGCTGACTCGGCTGATCCAGGGTGAGGACAATGGTGAGCGGTTGTCCGAGAAGGAATTGCTGCACAATTGCATCTTCCTGCTCAATGCCGGGCACGAGACCACCACCAACCTGATCGGCAACGGGCTTGTGGCGCTGTTGGATCATCCGGGCGAAAAACAGCGGCTGATCGAAGACCCCGCGCTGATCAAGACTTCCGTCGAGGAAATGCTGCGGTTCGAAAGTTCGAACCAGCTTGGCAACCGCATGACGGTCGAGCCGATCGAACTCGGCGGCATCGCGCTGCCATCAGGCACGCCAGTAACGCTGTGCATCGGTGCCGCCAACCGCGATCCCGCCCAGTTTGCCGATCCCGAACGTCTCGACATCGGCCGCACGCCGAACCGGCATCTCGCCTTCGGCACCGGCGCGCATCAATGCGCGGGCATGGCGCTGGCACGGCTCGAAGGCGCGGTCGCGATCTCGCGTTTCCTGGCGCGATTTCCAAACTACGTGCTCGGCGGCGAGCCGGTGCGTGGCGGCCGGGTTCGGTTTCGTGGATTTTTGAGCGTGCCGTTTCAGGTCGGTTGAGGCCGCGCAGGCATGGATCAGCGGCTTAACGCGACTTCCTTGAACGCAGCCAAAAGCGGGACTTCAAGTTTTCCGTGCATGCCGCGCATGATCTCGTACGCCTGCTCCCGGGACATCGGGGCCTTATAGGTTCGGGCCTCGATAAGGGCCGCGAAGATATCCGCAATGGTCATCATGCGCACGATGTCGGTGATGCTGTCAGCGCCAAGCGCGTCCGGATATCCGCTGCCGTCGAGATATTCGTGATGATGGCGTACGGCATCGAGAACCTCGAGGGAAATGCCCGAGGTTCCCTTCAACACATCATATCCCGCGGCCGGATGGGTCTCGATGAGAGTCCGCTCCTGCGGGTCAAGCCGTCCCGGCTTGTCGAGTACGGCAAGCGGGATCTTGGCTTTGCCGATGTCATGAAACATCGCGGCCGTGTGCAGCCTTTCGATATCCGCTTTCGCCAGCCCAAGGCTCAAGCCGAAATCGACCGCTACGCCCGTTACGAGAAGACAGTGCTGATACGTGCCCTCATGGTGACGGCGTACAGTGTCCAGCCAATTGGACAGCCCATCCTCGGCAATGTTGTCGGCAATGCGTCCGGCCGCGCCCCTGGCGGCAGCCACATCGATTGCCCCGCCCGTCAGCACCGACGAGAACATCGACGCGATCGCCGCCGCGCCGCCTGACGCGACATCGCGCGCATCACCTGTTGCTTGTTCGGCGGGAGCGAGGGGCGGCGCGGCGGCGTCGGCCAATGTTGCGATAAGCGATTTCTTGCCGACGGGATTGACGAGGACATGCGTCGCGCCCAGTGCGTAGGCCTGAGCGGCGAACAACCGCTCCTTCTGATCGATAATGAAGACCCGCTTGCGGACATGCTTCAGCCTGGGAAGCAGCTCCTTTATCGCCGCAATGTTTTCGACGATCCGGAGATCAGCGGCAACGACGGCCGCGTCGCATCCCTTTTGAACGCTCGCCTTGCCGGTAAGCGGCGTACAATTGACGGCGTACTCCGGCACCAGCATGGAACGCAGGTCCGTAGATTTACGGGGATTGTCTGCAATGACATCCACAGACACCTGAAAACCCTTCTGGATCATAAATATCAGGCGCGGCGCAGCGCCGCTGAAAGCGATTGGGAAAACGCTTCCTCTCGTTAGCCTCCGGCAGTCTGGCTATGACGTGTTATCCGTGGGTTAACGTCCCACGGAAAGGTATCGAAAATCGGCGCGGACGACTGCCCGCTCTTGCAGCAAATAACAGCCCAGTCGGGCTCGGCCGACGTCGCACTTGAGCAGCCGACGATGGCGGCTACGCTGACGCGGGCCAACAACAGCCGAGCAGACGGCCTTCGTCTCCAGACCGCCGCGGCCTGCGCAAAAAATAGCGTTCGTCGGACCTGCCCGGCCCAACCCTACGAAACGCCCTGCTCGCCGGCGATGGCGCGACCGATCGCATCGATCAAGACCTGAGTCTCCAAGAACTTGGCGCGCGCCCGCTCCGCCTTGTCGCGGTCGAACGGCGCCGCGAGAACCTTCGCATGGGCATCGCGTTCCTCGACCATGCGCTCCCTCGCCTTCTTCAACGTGTCCAGCCGTTCGCTCATGTGGTGCTCTCTCTGCCAGAAGGCCTCGGGAATTGTTGCGCGACGTTACGGCATCGCAAGGGCCGTGGATCGAAATTAGATGCACTTTTGCGCAATCGTGATGTATCTATTGACCGCGAGGTGGCTACTGTCACGGCGTTCGATGCCTCCGATGACATCCGATGCCATCGAAACCAGGGAGAGAACCGCATGGCCAAGGGCGAGCAAAAGAGCAATCGGGAAAAGAAAAAGCCGAAGAAGGACAAGATCAAGTCAATCGCCGCGGCTCCGAGCCAGAAAGGCGTCGGGGGATTGCAGTCCGATTTCGGCAAAAAGAAATAGCGTCACGTTCCGGCGGTGGTCGATCCGAGAGGCCGCTTTGACCACCGGAAACAGTGCGCGTCGGGCGAACGGGTCGCGCGAAGGCGCGCCCGAACGCTTCGGATTGGTTTAGTTCCCGGCCGTGTTGTAGCGGGAAAGGTCGCAATCTTTCTCGGCATATCTGGTTCGGCGCAGGCCTTCGCTATCTACGACAACGGTCGGCTTGCAGCGCGCGCTCCAGACAGCTTCTGCTGCCCGGTCGGCCTTGAGCTCCTCCGCCGTTCGCGGCGCGACCTTGATGGTCGCGCGGCCGCCGACGGCAAAGTCAGTCTGCTGGCTTGGCAGCAGCGGACGGCCGTTCGCAATGGCCGAGGCCCTGGCGTCGATCGCGGCCTGCCTGTCATAGGCGGCCTGTCTGGCATCTGCGGCATGCCCATGGTCCAGCGCGAACTGGGCGGAAGCCGATGAAATCGAAGCGACGATAATCGCGGCTGCGAAGAGAATACGCATTTTGGTTGCCTCATCAAATGAGCACTGCCCGTCAGCAATGACGGACAGGCATTGAGGCGCGGTAAAGCAGCGTAACTAACCGCTGCGCAATTTTTTCAGTAAGAATTTAGTGATCTATCCGCGACGCAAAATACGTAGCGCGTTCGCCAGGGAAAAATGCGGGACTTCGTCCAGGCGCGGCGCCCTTACGGAGTGCTTCCATCAGCCGCAACTGAACGAGAGTCTACTCGCTGCGGCCGAATTCGCAGCCCTTCTTGGCGTAAACCAGACGCCCGACGCCTTCGTTGTCGAATGTGCGCGTCGGCTTGCAGAACGCTTCCCATTTCTCGATGGAGGCGCGCCGCGCCTTTTCGTCTTCGCGCGCCTGCGCCTCGTCAATCGGCGGCTGATCACGGTACGACGTCGTGCACACCCGGCCGTAGAACCTGCTCCAGGTACACCGTTCCACGACGTCCCATCCACTGGCCTGGGCCGAGGTGGACAGCAAAGCGAGAGTTGCAATCGCGTAAAGAAGTTTCATGTTGACGCTCTTCGTTAAGGAAAAATCATCCTTACGAAACAGCTAACGCGCAAGCGTGCGCGGGCACAACGATAACCCTTTGTTAAGCTGAATACCCCCGAAAAAAGTTAAATCGGGAACCGGAAGTTCGATGCACATCGCTTGCCGTTGCTTGCGATCAAGCTGGGCACGCACGGTTCGATTACGAGACAACTTCGTTCATCATTGGCACAGCGAGTATGCTGTGCTGAACGAGATTGATACGCTTCCTCGATCGCGTGCCGTCAGACTACCGTCCGGTGTCGCTCGATACAGGTTAGCAAAACCTCATCCATCGATTTGTTCCACCAGTCCTGAGAAAATATTTCGATCTCGGAATAGCCGGCAAACCCCTGCGCTTCGACCGCCGCTCGCATCGATTTGATGTCGATGACACCGTCACCCATCATGCCGCGGTCGTTGAGGATGTCCCTGGTCGGCACCAGCCAGTCGCAGACATGAAACGCCAGCAGGCGCTCCTTGCCGGCGCGCGCGATCTGCGGCAGCACGTCCGGATCCCACCAGATGTGATAGACGTCGAGCGCCACGCCGAGCGCGCCGCTGCGCACAGGATCAAGCGCGTCGCAGATATCCAGCGCCTGCTTCGTCGTATTCACGCAGGCGCGGTCGGCGGCGTAGGCCGGATGCAAGGGCTCGATCGCAAGCGGCATGTTCGCGGCCTTGGCGTAAACAAGCATCTCCGCGATGGCGTCATGCACCTGCGTCCGCGCGCCTGCGATGTCCTTTGAGGCCACACTGCCCGGCCGCGAATATTGTGGCAGGCCGCCGACAACGAGCACCACGCAAGGCGCGCCGAGCGCCTTGGCCTCGTCGATGGCGCGGTGATTGTCGTCGCGCGCTTCGGTACGATGCGCGGCATCGGCGACGAACATGCCGCCGCGGCAGTAGCCTGACAGTTCGAGCCCCGCATCGCGCACCGCCCGGACCGCGCGGTCGAGGCCTGTAGCGGCGACCTGGTCGCGCCAGGGATCGATGGCGCGGATGCCATGGCGCGCGCAGGCCTCGATGATGGCGATTAAATCACCCTGCTGGCGGACGGTCGCGGTGTTCAGCGACAGCCAGCGATGGTCGGAGGAAAAGTCCCGCATCACGGCTCGACGCCATGCGTTGCCAGCACCGTCTTCATGCGCCGTGTCGCCAGTTCCGGATTGGAAAGCAATCCTGCCCTGTCGGCCAGCCGGAACAGTTCCGCCAGATGCAGCGTCGAGCGCGTGCTCTCCTGCCCGCCGACCATGGTGAAATGATCCTGGTGGCCGTTGAGATAGGCCATGAACACGATGCCGGTCTTGTAGAACCGCGTCGGCGCCTTGAAGATATGGCGCGACAGCGGCACCGTCGGACCGAGCACGTCGTGAAAGGCGGCCTCATCGCCGGCCGCCAGCCGCGACAGCGCATAGGACGCCGCCGGCGCGATGGCGTCGAAGATGCCGAGCAGCGCGTGCGAAAAGCCCTTGTCGTCGCCGGCGATCAGTTCGGCATAGTTGAAATCGTCGCCGGTATACATCTTGACGTTCTTGTCCAGCCGCCGGCGCATGTCGATCTCGCGCTGTTTGTCGAGCAGCGAGACTTTTACGCCGTCGACCTTGGCGGCGTTGGCGTTGATGATGCCGACCGCGATATCCATCGCGGTATCGAGGTTTTCGGTGCCCCAGTAATTGGCCAGCGCCGGATCGAACATATCGCCGAGCCAGTGAATGATCACGGGCTCGCGAACCTGCGACAGCACGCGGTTATAGACTTTTGCATAATCGTCCGCGCTGCGGCCGAGTTTTGCCAATGCACGCGAAGCCATCAGGATGATGCGGCCACCAGCCTTCTCCACCGCCGCAATCTGTTCCTCATAGGCGCGGATCACGTCGTCGATGGATTTGGCATCTTCCACCGCGAGATGATCGGTGCCGGCGCCGGAAAACACCAGCGCACCGCCCCGCGCTTTCGCCGCCCGCACCGAACGCTGGATCAATTCCAGCGAGGTCGGCCAGTCCAGCCCCATGCCGCGCTGCGCGGTATCCATCGCTTCGGCAACTCCAAGGCCGAGATCCCAGACATGCTCGCGGAAAGCGATGGTCCGGTCCCAGTCGATGGCCGATGTCAGCCACGGGTCGGTATCAGCCAGCGGATCGGCCACCACATGGGCCGCGGAAAACGCCACGCGGTTCAGCGTTCCTTCAAGCCTGGCGGGAAACGTCCGCGACGCGGCGAGACGATAGGTCTCGATCAACCCGCCACCGGTCGGCAGTTTCAGCGACAGCGACGATTGCGGCATTACCGGCTTGTTCATGGTCCTGTCCTTTGCCTTGTCTCAGACCTTGATTGGGGCGACGTCGATCCAGCGCCGCTCGCGCCAGCTCTGCAGCGCGCATTCGGCAAGTTGAACGCCCTTGGCGCCTTCCAGCAGCGTGTATTTATACGGCGCGTCCTCGCAGACGTGCCGTATGAACATTTCCCACTGCTCTTTAAAGCCGTTGTCGTAGACGACGTTTTCCGGGAGCTTCTGCCAGTCGCCATAGAAATCGTGGGTGCGCTTCTCGTCCGGATTCCAGACCGGGCGCGGCGTCGCCTGCCGGGCCTGGATCATGCACTCGGTGAGACCGGCCACCGCCGAGCCGTGGGTGCCGTCGACCTGGAAGGTGACGAGATCGTCGCGATAGACCCGCGTCACCCAGCTCATATTGATATGCGCGATCACGCCGCCCTTGAGGCGGAATGTGGCGTAGGCAGAGTCGTCGGCGGTCGCCGCGTACTTCTTGTTCTGCTCGTCGAAACGCTCGGGGATGTCAGTGGTGCCGGTGCAGCTCACGCTTTCGACTTCGCCGAACAGGTTGTCGAGCACGTAGCGCCAGTGGCAGACCATGTCCAGAATGATGCCGCCGCCGTCCTCGCTGCGGTAATTCCACGACGGCCGCTGCGCTTCCTGCCAACCGCCCTCGAACACCCAGTAACCGAACTCGCCGCGGACCGAGAGCATGCGGCCGAAGAAGCCGGATTCGCGCAGAAAGGCGAGCTTCTTCAGGCCGGGCAGGAACAGCTTATCCTGCACCGTGCCGTGCTTGACGCCCTTGGCATTGGCGAGCCGCAGCACCGCGACGGCTTCGTCCAGATTGGTCGCGATCGGCTTCTCGCAATAGACGTGCTTGCCGGCCTCGATCGCTTTCGTCAGCAGCGTCGGCCGCGCCTGCGTGGTGGCGGCGTCGAAGAAGATGGTGTCGTTCTTGTCGGCAAGGGCCTTGTCGAGATCGGTCGACCAGCGCGTCACGTTAAAACGCCTGGCGAGGCGTTCTACTTTATCCGCGTCGCGGCCGATCAGGATCGGATCGGGCAGCATGCGGTCGCCATTTGCGAGCAGCACGCCGCCCTGGTCGCGGATCGCGATGATGGAGCGGATCAGATGCTGGTTGAGCCCCATGCGGCCGGTTACGCCGTTCATGATCAGGCCGAGGCGTTTGGTCGTCATACTGCGTTCTCCAGAGATATTTTGGCTGTCGGCTGCGCCAGCGGCGACATCGCGGACCAGTCCGGATGCACGGCAGAGGCAAAGCCTGGTGTGGTCAGCGATCCCGTCAGGAGATCGCCGTCATGAATAGCGAGACGGACCTTGTTGCCGTCTTTGACATAGAGGTCCGGATGCGCGGCGAGGAAGGCGTTCGCCTCCGCGGGCGGGGTATCGCCAAAGCCGTCGACATAATGGTGGCCGTTGCGCTCGGCATGGGTGACGCCGATCAGCGCGCCGAGCGCGAGGTCCTGCTGCACGGCAAGGCCCGCCTGGCAGGTCAGGTCTTCGCCGGCGATGAAGCACTTTTCGCCTGCCGCGCTCCATTTGGCCGCACGCGTGGCGTTGATCATCGACTTGTAGATACCCTTGCAGGATTTCGACGAAATGCCGCGATAGCCAAGCGCGCGGGCGACCGGGAATGCATCATAGGAATCGTCGGCTTCGTCGATGATGAAGTCGCGGCGCGCCAGCGCGCCAAGCGGCGATGTCTTCGTGATGTCGCGCGGCATCGGTTGTTCGATATAGAGCAGTTTTGACGCAATCGGCTTGAGTGCGCTGCCGCGATCAAGCCGGTCGACTAACAGGCTGAGCGCCGCCGGATCGGAATATTGCTCGTTGGCGTCGAGCGTGACGCGGTAGTCATAGCCAAGCTTCAACAATTCCTTGCCGATCCGGATCAGGCGCGAGGTGTCGGCGTCGGGGTCGCCGTTCAGCTTGAGCTTGAAATACCGGGCGCCGGCGTTCTCTTTCGTATCGCCGACGCCGCCCGCGCCTTCGACCGCGTCGTCCATGCCTACCGTATGACGGATCGCCACCCGTTCCAGCCGCTTTCGTCCCGACAAGAATTGCGTGACGTCGTCATCGCCGAGATCGCGCGATAGCCGCGCGTCAACGCCGCTGATGTTGGCAGCCATGCCGTCGAAGAAATTGGCGCCGGTCGCACGCAACAGCGCATCGAGGATGGCCTTGTCGATTTCAGCCGGCCCATAGGCCGCCGCGAGCGGCGGAATGTCCTCCTTGGCGCACGCCGCGACCTGGGCCCCGATGCAGGCTGCATGCAGGCCGAACGCGGTCTCGAAGCCGGAATGCGCCAGATAGAGCTCGCGCGCGATCAAGAGCGAGCGCCGCAGCTCGGTCACCGTTTCCTCCGGCGACAGATGCGGCCGCTTGTCAAACCATTTTGCGACCAGAAACTCGGCGCTGGCACCGACAGCCCTGCCCTTGCCCTCCACTTCGATGTCGACCCGCACGAACATCTGCGGCGTGGCGTTGATGACAACCGCGCCGAACCGGAACGGCCGGGCAAACGTGACCGGACGTTCGAAGAACGAGATATCTCGCACGGTCAGGCGATACGCCATCGGGCCAGCTTTCAATCCAGCGCGCTTTGGGTGAAGAAATGCTTGCGAATGCGCTGCACCAGTTCGGTGAAGGCGGGGTCGGCCATCGAGTCCAGCGAACGCGGGCGCGGCAGCGGCACGTCGTAGATCGCTGCGATCGCGCCGGGCCGCTCGGTCATGACCAGCACACGGTCAGCGAGGAACACGGCCTCGGGAATCGAATGCGTAATCAAGAGCACCGTCTTGCCGGTCTCGCGCTGGATCCGCATCAGCTCGACGTTCATCTTCTCGCGCGTCATGGCGTCGAGCGCGCCGAACGGCTCATCCATCAGCATGATTTTGGGATCATGCACCAGCGCCCGGCAGATCGAGGCCCGCTGCTGCATACCGCCGGACAATTGCCAGGGCAGCTTCTTCTCGAAACCTTCGAGCCCGACCAGTTTCAGCAGCGCCTTGGCGCGCAGCAGATATTCCGCGCGCGGCAGCTTCTTCATGTCGATCGGCAGCATCACGTTGGACAGGATGTTGCGCCACGGAAGCAGCAGCGCGTTCTGGAACACGATGCCGACATTGCCGTGCGGCTTGGTCACCGATTCGCCATCGACCAGGATTTCCCCGGTCGAGGGCGCCAGCAAGCCCGAGATCATCTTCAATAGCGTGGACTTGCCGCAGCCGGACGGGCCGACCACGACAAAGAACTCACCCTCGTTGATGTGAAAATCCAGCGGTCGCAGCGAGGGCACGTCGCCGTCGCGCGAGCGATAGGTTTTTGACACGCCCGAAAGCGTGATCCCCGGCGCGGCGTCGACGGCGCGATCGGACACCAGACGCAGATGCGCGCCGGGCTGGTCGGTCTCGGTTGGCTTGGTCGCGGGGTTCATTTTTCTCTCCCGTCGTCCCGGCGAACGCCGGGACCCATAGGCCGTGATGCTGCGTTCGGGCACTCGATTAGACACCTTCCGCTACAACAGACGACCGGGGTTATGGGTCCCCGCCTACGCGGGGACGACGATGCCTCTCTCACGAGCCGCCCTTCGGCAGATAGTCGTTGGTGTAAAACGCCTTCGGATTGTCCTTGGCCTTGGCTTCGAGCCCGCCATACTCGACCAAGAGATTGACCGTGTCGGTCATGTTCTGGTCGGTAACCTCGAACGGCCGCTTCGACTTGGTTTCCGGGGTCCGGTACAGCGGGATCGTCAGTTCGAAGCCTTGCGTCAGCGTCTCGATCTTGCCGCCCTTCGGGTTGGCATCGAGGATCGACTGCGCCGCGGCCTTCGGCTCCTTCTCGGCGGCTTCGACCGCCTTTGTTGTCGCCGACATGAAGCGCTTGACCAGATCGGCGTGCGACTTGACGTAGTCGGTGTTGGCGACGATACCCGACGAGACCATGTTGATGCCGTAGTCGGCGAACTTGATCGGATAGACGTCCTTGCCGGTGGCGTCCTTGATCTTCATCGACTGGTCCATGACGTAACCAAGCAGCAGGTCTGCCTGGCCATTGATCACGGCGTTGAGCTTGGTCTGGCCGTCGCCGGCGACGGTCTGGAAATCGCTTTCTTTCAGACCGGTCTTTTTCAAAAACAGCGGCCAGATCTGGGTCATGGAATCGGCCGGCGTGATCGCGACCGTCTTGCCCTTGATGTCCTCGGGCTTCTTGATGTTCTTTTCGACAAAGCCCATCGCCGACATCGGGCTGGTCTGCAGCAGCACGCCGGTGGCGACGATCGGTGCACCCTTCACGGCAGCACGCATCATGGTGGGCACGTCGACGTAACCGAAATCGGCGGTCTTGGCGGCCACGGCCTGCGTGGTCGCTGCCGAGCCGCGGCCTTCCTGGATTTCGAGATCGATGCCTTCGGCGGCGTAGATGCCCTTGGCCTTGCCGTAATAGAACGGCGCGTGCTCGCCATAGACGTACCAGTTCAGCATCAGCACCACCTTGTCGGCGGCCGCAGCGGGAACCACTGAAAGCGCGGCCCAGATCAAGGCGGTCGCGACCGCGGCTATCACTCGTATCATGGTCATCCTCCCATTGGTGGTGTTGCGGTCCTTGCCGACCGATTGTTCTGACGTGCGTTATGAAGCGAAAATGATGTCCTCGCGCTGGCTGACGTGCCAAGGGATCACGAGACGTTCGATGCGATCGACGATCCAGAACAAGATCACGCCGAGCAGCGCCAGGATCACCAGTGCGGCGAACATCGTCGGCAGATCAAAGGTGCCGATCGAGCGCTGCATCACGTAGCCGATCCCCGAATTGGAGCCAACGAACTCGCCGACCACGGCGCCGACGACCGCGAGCGTGACCGAGACTTTGAGGCCGGAGAAGATCGCGGGCATCGCATGCGGAAGATTGACGGCGCAAAACACCTGAAAACGGCTGCCCTGCATCGCGCGCGCGAGATCGACCATGTCGGGGTCAACAGATTTGAAACCTTGCACCGCGGAAACCACGACCGGAAAGAACCCGAGCAGGAACGCCGAGATCACCTTCGGGATGATGCCGAACCCGAACCAGACCACGAACAGCGGCGCGATCGCAATCTTCGGCACCGACTGCGAGAACACCAGCAGCGGATAGACGTAGCTCTCCACCGTCTTCGAGCCCGCGATCAGCATCGCCACGGGAATGCCGAACAGCGCCGACAGCGCGAAACCGCAAATGGTGGCGTAGGTGGTGGGCCATGCCTGCCGCAGCAGCTCCGGCCAGTCGGTCCACAGGACCGCCAGCACGTCGCCGGGCGACGGGATCTGATAGGCCGGAATGTGGAACAGCCGGATCGTCAGATCCCAGGCCACCACAATGAAAATCAGGAACACAAACGGCCGCACCCACGCCGCGTTCAGCGCTCTGGATACGCCACTGGGCCCTCTCGCTTCGGCCACGTCTCGCTCCCCGGTTGGCTTTTTGCTTTCGGGAAGAAATTAACCCGTTGGATAAATACTGGCAAGTGGGTTTGGTGCGGTATTCTGTCGTCCCGGCGAAGGCCGGGACGACGATGGAAGTCGTTCAAACCGGCTGATGCGCCGCCGCCCGCACACCCGCCACCTTGGCCTTGCCAAAATCCGCGGTCGATTTTCCCGTCAGCGCCGCCAGCACCAGTGCCACCATATGGGCGAGGCGCTCGTCCCGCGCCTCCTTCTTCAGGAGGTCGCGACCGAAGATGACCGAGAGTGTCGCGCTGTTCGAAAGATAGAAGAAGCACAGCCCCGCGATCGAGATGTACAGTTGCACCGGATCGACCGCGACGCGGAAATCGCCGCTTTCGACGCCACGCGTCACCACGGTGCGGATCATCTCGACGAACGGCGAATGCATCGATTTGACCTTGGTCGAACGCTTCAGGTGCCGGGCTTTGGCAAGGTTCTCCGTGTTGAGCAGCGCCAGAAATTCCGGGTTGCGGAGAAAGTAGTTCCAGGTGAAATCGATCAGCCGCTCGATCGCATCTGATGGATCGAGATGTTCGAGATCGAGGCCGCGCTCCTCGGAACGGATCTTGTCGTAGGTCGCTTCCAGCACCGCGAGGTAGAGGTCTTCCTTGTTGCCGACGTGGTAATACAGCATGCGCTTGTTGGCGCCGGCATTGGCGGCGATACGGTCGACGCGTGCGCCGGCAAGGCCGTGGGAGGCGAATTCCTGCTTCGCGGCCTCGAGAATGCGGATCCGCATGCCCTCGGGGTCGCGCTGCCATTTCAGGGCGGGTTTTGCCTTAACGGGTTTTGCCTTGGCCAAATCAGTCGCTCGATGGACGCATGATGGTAGCTGTAGCACGCGGGGCCGCGTTTGAGAATGAAGCGCGGCGTCCAGACATCACTCCGGTTTCCCCGCTGACGGCTGCACCAGCAGCGTCGGGACCCCGCAGGTGCCGGCGCGCACGGTCATGACCCGCGTGCCCGGCTTGCGGCCGGTTCGGACTTCGGAGACGTCGACGCCGGAAGCGGCCAGCCGCGCATGAGTGGCGTCGATGTCGGCGACGCGCCAGCAGATGCCGCGAAGCCGGTCATGCTGCATGCCTTCGGCATCCACCGGCTTGCCCGGCCGGTGCGTCACCTCGACGACGAGATCGCCACAGCGGAAGAACATCAGCCGGCCCCAGTCCGGATGCGATCGATCGAGTGCCATGTCGAGCCCGAGCCGCGCACCATAGAGTGCGGCGGCACGTTCAGGATCCGGCGTCGAGACCACCACATGGTCCATCGCGGTAATCGGCCCGGGTGCCGTCGGCATGGACCGCGGACGTTCGCCCGCCGGTTCGAGATAGAACAGCCGCAGGCCGCGCGTCGCGTCGGAGGCCGTGCGGGTCCGCTTCCACGACAGCGTGGCGCCGGTCGTCGCATCGCGGCTTTCGACTTCGGCGACCGGCTCCGGCTTCAATGTCAGCCGGTCGAGCCTGCGGTGCAGCCTGGCGATATCGTTGGTCCGGAAGCAGAGGCTCGCCAGCCCCTCGCCCTGGGCCGCGAGCACATTGCGGATACGATCCGCGTTGTCGCCCTCACCCGAGGGCGCCATCAATTCCAGCGACATGTTGTCCAGCGTGAACAGCACACGGTCAGCGCCGTCGCCGCTGTTCTTCCAGGACGGCGCCTGCGCGAACAGCGTCTGGTAGCTGGCAGCGGCAGCAGCAATATCCTCAGCAAGGACGACAACATGATCGAGGCCAGTAATCACCGAAAGACACCCTCCCTTTTGTCACACCGCACGGAAACCCGGACGGCCGTCAGCCGTTATTGGTGCTGACGATAGCCTCAGGGATGGTCCTAGTCTCCTCATCCTCCCATCTCAAGCCGCAAAGACGGCACGGTTTGCGAATATTTTCAGCGAAAGCTCTCGATATCCGGTGCTAGTGTAAGCGCGCCGGGCCGGACCAACCTTCAGCCCAATACGGAAAACGAATGCAGGCCCTCTTCATCGGACAGACCTATATCGACGTCACCTTCATCACCGACCACATGCCGACCGGCGACGAGAAACACGTGGCCACGGCCTACGCGGTTTCCTTTGGCGGCAACGCGGTTACGGCAGCGTTCTGCTGTGCGAAACTGGGTGTCGTGCCCGACCTGATCGCGACCGTCGCCAATGACTGGTTGGGGCGCATGTTCCAGGACATGAGCGCGAAGTATGGAATTTCGATCCATCCGCGCAAGGTCAACGCCTCCTCGCTGTCCTTCATCATGCCGAAGGACGGCAAGCGCGCCATCGTCCGCTGCCGCGACGACGAACACATCCATCCGTTTCCGATCCTCAACCTGAAGGGTTGCCGCGCACTGCATATCGACGGTCACCAGCCCGACGCCGCGATCCATTATGCAAAGCTGTGCCGCGAGGCCGGCATCCTGACCTCGCTCGACGGCGGTGGCCTGCGCAGCAATACCCATGAGCTACTGGAATTCATCGACGTCGCCATCGTTGCCGAGCGGCTGTGCGAGCAGATGGAAAAGACGCCGGAGGAGATGCTGGATTATCTCAAGAGCCGGGGTTGCCGGGTCGGCGGCATCACGCTCGGTGAAAAGGGCCTGCTGTGGTACGACGAGACCGGCGCGGTCCACAACCTGCCGGCGCTTCCGATCCCGCGCGAGCGCGTCATCGATACCAACGGCGCAGGCGACGTCTTTCACGGCGCCTACGTCTATTCATATCTGAGCCATCCCGGCAAAAGCTGGCATGACCATTTCGTATTCGCCCGTGCGGCGTCGACCTTCAAGATCCAGCGCCTCGGCAACGAGGCCGGATTGCCGACGCTGCAGGACATCGAAGTGGTCAAGATGGCGTTCCCGGCCGGGGCATAACCGGATGAGCAGGCGATAGCATGGGGCGTGTCTTTGTCGCCGGCAGTATCAACATGGATGTGGTGGCAACCGCCGACCGGCATCCAAAGGTCGGCGAGACCGTCGCCGGCAGGGCCGTGCATTATTTTCCCGGCGGCAAGGGCGCCAACCAGGCGGTGGCCGCCGCAAAGCTCGGCGCAGCGACCACGCTGATCGGCCGGTTGGGGACGGATGCCTTCGGGCAGCAGTTGCTGGCATTCCTCGCCGCGCAGGCTGTTGACCTCGCTCACGTCAAGGACACCGCCGATGTCCATACCGGAACGGCCATCATCACTGTCGCCGATGCCGACAATACGATCGTCGTTGTGCCTGGCGCCAACGCGCTGGTGAGTGCGGAGGATGTCCGCGCAATCTCGTTTGCGAAGGACGATGTCGCCGTCAGCCAGTTCGAAATTCCACTGCCGACGATCAGTGCGTTCTTCCAGCGCGCAAAGGCGGCGGGTGCGACCACGATCCTCAACCCCGCGCCTGCGATCATGTTCGGGAAGGACCTGCTCGATCTCGTCGACATCCTGGTCCTGAACGAGACCGAGCTTGGCTTTCTCACCAGCACCGAGCTTCGCGATAGCGATAATGACGAGCGCTTCATCACGGCCGCGCGGTCGCTGCAAGCAAGCGAAAGCCAGATCATCTGCGTGACCCTCGGCAAGCGCGGTGTGCTGACGCTGATCGACGGTCAGGCCGAAATGATAGAAGGCCGGGCGGTAAAGGCCGTGGACACCACGGGAGCCGGCGATTGCTTCGTCGGCGCGCTGGCAGCCCAACTCGCGAATGGAACGCCGATCCGCGACGCGCTCGGCTATGCCAATCTCGCAGCGTCGATCTGCGTGCAGCGGATGGGCGCAGCACCCTCGATGCCGACGGCAGCGGAGATCGCGGCGCTGCAATCCTAACCCGTCTTGATCTCTTCCGCGCGCCGCGACATGGTGACCGTGGCGTCTGCCCCAACGAAAAAGGAAAAACCATGGCCAAGATCGTGCGTGTCGAAGTCCTGCAAGTCGATCTTGCGCCCAAGGCGGTCCGCAGCGATGCGATCCAGTCGTTCGTCACTCAGGAAACACCGATGGTGAAGATTCACACCAGCGACGGCATTGTCGGCACCGGCTATTCCTACACCATCGGCACCGGCGGCTCCTCTGTGATCGGCCTGCTGCGCGATCATCTGGCGCCGCGCCTGCTCGGCCGCGACCCGCTCGACATCGAGGCGATCTGGAAGTCGCTGTTCTTCTCGACGCACGCCACCGCTATCGGTGCGATCACCGCACTTGCGCTCGCCGCCATCGACACCGCGTTGTGGGACGTCAAGTGCCTCGCCGCGGGGCGCCCGCTTTGGAAGGAAGCCGGCGGCGCGCAAGCTTCCGTTCCCGTGTACTCCACCGAAGGCGGCTGGCTCCATGTCGAGCCGCAGGCGCTGGTCGACGACGCGCTGTCGGTGCGCGCGCAGGGCTTTGGCGGCGCCAAGATCAAGGTCGGCCGGCCCCATGTCAGCGAGGACATCGCCCGCCTTTCCGCGGTGCGTGAAGCGGTCGGTCCCGGATTCGAAATCATGGTCGACGCCAACCAGGCGTTCACATCAGGCGAGGCGATCCGCCGCGCCCGCCAATACGAAGCGCTCGATCTCGCCTGGTTCGAGGAACCGCTGCCGGCGGAAGACCTCGGCGGCCACATTCGCCTCGCCGCGTCGACTTCGCTACCGATCGCCGTCGGCGAGTCGATCTATCACGCGAGCCATTTCCGGGAATATCTGCAGCGCGATGCCTGCGCCATTGTGCAAGCCGACGTCGCCCGCATCGGCGGCATCACGCCGTGGCTCAAAGTGGCGCACCTCGCCGAGACCTTTAACGTTCCGATCTGTCCGCACTTCCTGATGGAATTGCACGTCTCGCTGTGCGCCGCCGTGCCGAACGCGGCCTGGGTGGAATGGATTCCGCAACTCGATGACATCACCACCAGCCGGATGGCGATCGAGAACGGGCGGGCAAAACCATCCGATGCGCCCGGCCTCGGCATCGCCTGGGACTGGCAGGCCATCGCCAGGCTGCAGGCATTCACGCCGATTGTTCTCAACGCGTAACGCTGGCTCTAGGTCAGCGCACTCTTGAGATCAAAACTGGTATCGCCCGCCTGCTCCGGAGTGATCGAGCCGTGGGCGGCCAGCAGACGCCGTCCGAACATGTGGTCGCCGGCGCGGTTGACGGATTCGATGCCGAGCAGCCGTCCGGCTTTGTAGCAGAAGGCGGAGAACGCGCCGGCATGCGCGATCACCGCGCACCACGACCTGGTCATAGCCGGTGGTCAGCCCCACCATCTGCAATTTGTCGGGCCCCTGATCGCTCCAGAACCATGGCAGGCCGTCATAGGGTTTGACCTCGCCGGTCAGCCGGGCGGCGACACAGCGCGCGTGGTCTGTGGCGTTCTGCACGGACTCCAGCCGCAACGAGCCACCGAAGCGCGGGCTTGCATACAGCGCGCAATCGCCGATCGCCGAAATATAGGGATCGGCGGTCAATAGTTGATCGTCGACGATGATGCCGGCTGCCGCCGGCAGGCCAGCCTCGGCCGCCAGTTCGACATTGGGCAACACACCGACGCCGACCACGACGAGATCGGCGGGCAAATGCCGGCCGTCGCTGAGGCTGACGCCGGTCACCCTGCCGCCGTCGGCTTCGATGCTGGTGACCTGGATACCGAAATGAAGACGAATGCCGGCAGCTGTGTGCCGGGATTGGGAGAATTCCGAAATTTCCGCGGTCACCGCACGCGCCATCACCCGCGCGGCAAGTTCGATCACGTCGACCTCGAGCCCCTTGGCTCGCGCGGTCGCAGCGAATTCGAGCCCGATGAAACCCGCGCCAATTACGACGACCCGCTGGCTCGACGTCATCAGGCCCCGTAATGCCTCGCTGTCGTCGAGCGTCCGCAAGTAACGCACGCAATCGAGATTGGCGTTGGGAATATCGAGCAAACGATTGCGGGCGCCGGTCGCGAGCACCAGATGGCCGTAGTCAAGCGACGCGCCTGACCCGAGCGACACTTTCCGCGCGGCGCGGTCGATCGAGGTGGCGCGATCGGTGATCAGATCGACATTCTGGTCGTGATAGAATTTTTCCGGCCGGAACATCAGGCTATCCGGCCCACCAGTTCCCTTCAGATAGGCTTTTGACAGCGGCGGGCGCTGATATGGCAGATGGCCCTCGTCGTTCAGGAGCATGATGCGCTCGGCAAAGCCGCTCTGGCGCAGCGAGGCCGCGAGCTGAAAGCCCGCATGGCCGGCGCCGGCGATGATGACCGGGCCCGAACTCATCGCGACAACCCAATTGCAAGGGCACAGGAAAGACCCATGTCGAATCCTTGTTCTACCGATGTTGGCTTGCTCGTCGGATCGCTGAACAGCGGCGCTCGTGTCCGTGTCCCAGCCGATGGCGAGCCCTATCAGGCCTCATGGTTCGGCGGGACGCAAGAGCATCGCGGCCCAAAAACGAGGTAATTTTGCAGACCCTGCCGGGGATTGTCACCCCTCACCTTCTGCGATTTAAATGGCCGGGCTGCCGATCCACGCACCTTGAGGCCCTGCAAATGTCCGATCCTGCCGCCGCCCCCGCTCTGCTCCGGATCGAAGGTCCGATCGCGATCATCACCCTCAATCGGCCGGCGGCCTTCAACTCGATCGATCTGTCGATCGCGCAAAAGCTCGAGCAACTCGGCGCCGAGGTCGAGAGCAACGACGCCATTCGCGTGCTGGTGATCGAGGGCGAGGGCCGCGCCTTCTCCGCCGGCGGCGATTTGCAGACCATTGGCGCCGCGGCCGCCGCCGACAACATCGCGCCCGTCGTCAGCGAACTGCTCAAGCACTACCACGCCTTCATCGAGACGGTGCGGCGGATGCCGAAGATCGTGCTGTCGAGCGTCAACGGCTCTGCGGCCGGCGCCGGCATGGGGCTCGCATTCGTCACCGACCTCTGCATCGCCGCCGACGACGCCCGCTTCACCCCGGCCTATGCCAAGATCGGCGTCTCGCCGGACGGCGGCAGCACCGTCGGCATGGTCGGTACCGTCGGCACCCGCCGCGCGTTGCAGCTATTTCTCGCGGAAGACTCCTTCACCGCGCAGCAGGCCTACGAATGGGGCCTGGTTGCCCGGGTCGTCCCAGCTGCGGATCTGAAGGCCGAAACGCGCAAATTCGCCGAGCGCCTGGCGCAGAATCCGCCGGCCGCCATCGCCGGCACCAAATCGCTGGTCTACCAGGCCGCGGTGACGCCGACGAAGCAGCAGCTCGATGCCGAGGAAGCCGGGATCATCAAGGCCATGCACACCCATGATTTCCGGGTTGCGGTGAAGAAGTTCACCAGCAAGGGGAAGTGAGTTCGTCTCACGAAACTCGACCGTCGTCCCTGCGAACGCAGGGACCCATACGCCGCGGCCTATCGTTTAAGAATTGGTGTTCGACGACTTATCGTAACCACAAACGACGGTGGTTCTGGATCCCTGCGTTCGCAGGGACGACGAGGTCACGTATTCGGACAGATATACCCCGTCCCCGCCGGCGACTTGAAGCAACCGACCGATTCCGGGATCACCTGCTTCGGCAGCCACAGCACCACCTTCGGAAAATAGATCGTGAAGGTGATGGTCACCAGGAACACGACATAGATCGGCAGCGCCGCGCGCAATGCTTTTGAAAATGGAACACCGACGAATTTCGACGCCATCAACAGCACCAGCCCGTAAGGCGGCGTAATCAGGCCGAAGGCGAGCGTGGCGATCAGCACCACGCCCATGTGAACGCCGTTGATATCGCCAGCGGTTGTCAACGAGTTCACCAGCGGCATGAAGATGATGATGGTCGGCACTGGCTCGATAAAATCGCCCACGACCGTGAACAGCAGCACCAGCAACAGCATCATCAGATGCGGATCGTTGCCCGCGAGCGCGATGATCCAGTCGGAGATCACGGCGGCGCCGCGCAGGTAGGCCAGCATCCAGCCAAACGCGTTGGCGGCGCCGATGGTGATCAGCGGCAGCGAGAAGATCAGCCCGGCGAGACAGAAATCATAGGGGATGTTTCTGAAATGCTTGCGATTGAGCGCGGGGATCACCACCGCGATGATCCAGATCACCGCGACGACGCCGGCTTCGGTCGGCGTGAACCAGCCGGTGAGGATGCCGCCCAACAAAATCACCGGGATCATCAGCGGCAGCGCGGCATCACCGGCGGCGAACATGACCTGGCGCAACGGCGCGCGCGGCTTGCGCATGCCGGAGGGGCCGAAGAAGTAGCAATAGATCATCAGGCCGAAGCCGATCATCAGTCCCGGCACCACGCCGGCCATGAACAGTCCAGCGATCGAGACGTTGCCGACCGCACCATAGACCACGGCGGTGATGCTCGGCGGCACCAGCGCGGCGATGGTGGAGGCGGAAGCGATGATCGCGGCGATGAAGGCGGGGCTGTAGCCCTCCCGCTTCATCGGGCCGCCCAGCGCGCGGCTCATGACCGCAACGTCGGCGGTGGTCGATCCCGACATTTCCGAGAAGAACATCGAGAACACGACGACGACCTGGGACAGCCCGCCCCTGATGTGCCCGACCAGCGACAGCGACAGATTGGCTATTCGTACGACCACGTTCGCCGAACTCATGAGCTCGCCGACCAAGAGAAAGAACGGGATCGCCAGCAGCGCCTCAGAATCGACGCCGTCGAACACCTTCTGGACGATCGCTGCCAGCGACACGTCGGTCAGCATGGCGCCGACGAACACGCCGGCCAGCAGCGAGAACGGCACCGGCACGCCGAGATAGCCGAAGAACAGGAAGCAGAACGTCATCAGGCCGAGAATGACAGGTGCGCTCACGGCAGCACCCTCGTCTCGGTATTGACGACGACGGGCGGAATATCGCGATCTTCCTCAGGCGGTTCCGGGTGATCGAACCCGTTCCTGATGCCGTTGACCAGTTGCTCCACCGTGAACAGCGCGATCAACGCACCGGCAAGCGGGATCGCCGCATAGAGCGAAGCGATCGGCGTTCCCGACGGCAGCCGGAAACTGCCGAAGCCCCTGATATAGTTGATGTAGCCAAAATAGATGAGGCAGGCTGACACGCCGAGCACGACAATACGAATAATGATCTCGACGATCATGCGTGGCGTGCCGTGCATCGCTTCGGAGACCGCGGTCAGATACAGGTGGTCGTTGCGGCGGGTCGCGACGGCCGCGCCAATGAAGATCGCATAGATGAACAGCGTGGACGTCGCTTCCTGCAGCCACAGCCAGGGATGGCCAATGGTCCGCGTGACGATGTCGGCGGTCACCGACAGCGAAAATCCGAAGCAAAGTACGCCGCAGACGATCATCAGGAACAATTCGAGCCGGTCGAACGCCTGCCATTTCAGGTGACGTTGCCGCTGCAGCACCAGTTTGTCGGCGATAGCCATCGGTTAAATTCTAAGTCCCCTAGTCGTCCCGAAATTTGCGTCATGGCCGGGCTTGTCCCGGCCATCCACGTCTTCATCGCCGTAGCTCAAGAACGTGGATGCCCGGCACAAGGCCGGGCATGACGACAACCTGTGCCGCCCCTTAGTTAATCCCGCGGATCAAATTCTTGATCTTCTCCGCATGCGGGCCGAGTTCCTTGGCAAGCTTGTCGAGGTAGGGATCGGAGATAGCCGCAAAGCTCTTCTTGTCCACGTCCTCGACGATCTTGACGCCGTAGCCCTTCAGTTTGGTCGCCGCCGCCTTTTCGAGCTCGAACGCCTTGGCCGGCTCCTTGGCGCTGACTTCAGCCGCCGCGGTCTTGACCCACTGCTTCTGGTCGGCGGAAAGGCTCTGCCACAGCTTGTCGCTGACAAACAGCAGCGCGTTATTGGCCTCATGCTCGGTCATCGAGAGCACGGGCGCCACCTCGTAATGCTTGTTGACGAGATAGACATTGACGCTGTTCTCGGCCGCATCCATCACACCGGTTTGCAGCGAGGTGTAGACGCTGCCGAATGGCATGTGCACGGTCTGGGCGCCATAGGCCGGGAAGATCGCATCCTCGGTCGCAGTGGCCTGGACCCGGATCTTCAATCCCTTCATGTCGCCGGCGTTGTGGATTTCCTTTTTGCTGTAGATGCTGCGCACGCCCTGCGAGCCTGTCGCTATGACGTGCAGGCCCTGCGTGGTCTCGTCGATCATCGCCGTGATCGCGTCGATCACCTGCTGGTTGGCCAGCGACTTGACCAGATGATCGGAGCTGCGGAACAGGAAGTGCAGCGACATCACGCCGGCCTGCGGCGAGATCGTCGCGGTATTCGCTGACGAGACGATGGCGAAGTCGATGTCGCCGGATTTCACCAGTTGCAGGAGTTGCGGCTCCTGGCCGAGTTGCGCACCCGGATATTGATCGACCAGCATCGTGCCCTTGCTCAATTCCTTGAGTTTGGCCGAAAACATGTCGTAGGCGACGCTGTAGCCGGTGTTGAGCTGCTGATCGTGGGCGAAGCGATAATGCTTCGCGTCCTGGGCGCTGGCGCCGGCGGTAAACATGACAGCCGCTGCCGCGACCGCCGCACTCATAAATATCCTTCGATTGGCCAACGCGCCCTCCCTGTGTTCGTTTTCCCGATCATCCCATCAAGGTCGTAAGATTGTCAATAAAGTATCGGCATTTCGAGGCAATGCGGCAAATACACCGCCCCGAACATGCCAGATTATCAACAATTCAGCACGAACCCTACTTGATCGCCCGGATCAGATCCTTGACCTTCTCGGCGTGCGGCCCGAGCTCCTTGGCCAGCTTATCGAGATAGGGATCGGCGATTGCGACGAAGCCCGATTTGTCGACCTCGGTGACGACCTTGACGCCGATCTGCCTCAACTTGTCCTGCGATTGATGCTCGAGCTCGATCGCTTTGGCGGGCTGGGTCTTGTTGACCTCGTCGGCGGCGCCCTGCACCCAGCCCTGCTGTTCCGGCGTCAAGCTATTCCAGAGCTTGTCGCTGACCCACACCAGGCTGTTGTTGGCCTCGTGTTCGGTCATCGACAGCACGGGAGCGACTTCATAGTGCTTGTTGGCGAGGTAGACGTTGACGCCGTTTTCCGCGACATCGACCACGCCTGTTTGCAGCGAGGTGTAGACGCTGCCGAACGGCATGTGCACGATCTGGGCGCCATAGGCCGGGAACATGGTGTCCTCAGTGGGCGTCGCCTGCACGCGCACCTTGAGACCCTTCATGTCGCCGATATTCTTGATCTCGCGCTTTGAATACATGTTACGCAGGCCAAGCGTAGCCAGCGCGATGACGCGGGCGCCCTGCACGGTTTCCGCGATCATCGCCTTCACGGCGCCGGAGACACCAGGATCCGCCATCGCCTTAACGAGATGCGCTTCGGAGCGGAACAGGAAGTGCATCGACATCACGCCGGCTTGCGGCGACAGTGTCGCGGCATTGGCTGACGACGAGATGCAGAACTCGACGTCGCCGGATTTGACGAGCTGCAGCACCTGCGGCTCCTGCCCGAGCTGCGCGCCCGGATATTGGTCGATCACCATGGTGCCCTTGCTCAGCGCCTTCAGCTTGTCACTGAAGATATCGCCGAGGATTCCGTAACCCGTGATTTTCGGTTGATCGTAGGCGAAGCGATAATGCTTCACTTCCTGCGCACCGGCGCTTGCGGTGGTTACCAGGAGCGCGGCCATGACCGCACCAAGAACGCTTGTCAGCCTGTTCATCGTCTCCCCCTGTGATTTCTGATGTTGTTTTCTTTTTATCATCCCATCGGCCTTGTTTGATTGTCAATCAAACCAAGGTTCAACGCATGTGCGAAATGATTTATGCAGGCATCGTCACCCGCCAAAGCGGATGATTGCAATCATTGTAAACAGCGGCACGCGATGCGCGACAGCCGGCTATTTGCCTTCGCCGCGCATGAAGTCGAAGTCGCAGCCCTCGTCGGCCTGCAGAATGGTCTCATTGAACAGATGCGCGTAGCCGCGCTTGGCCCAGTCCGGCGTCGTGGCGGGCGCGAGCACCGCTTGGCGCTTTTGCAGTTCGGCAGCGTCAACCAGGAGATCAATGCTGCGCTTGGCGACGTCGAGGCGGATCATGTCGCCGTTCCTGACCAGCGCCAGCGGACCGCCAACGGCGGATTCCGGCGTAATGTGCAGCACGATGGTGCCGAACGCGGTACCGCTCATGCGCGCGTCCGATATCCGCACCATGTCCTTGACGCCCGTGCGTGCGAGCTTTTTCGGAATCGGCAGGTAGCCTGCCTCCGGCATGCCGGGGGCGCCCTTGGGTCCTGCGTTGCGCAGCACCAGCACGTCATCAGCGCTGACATCGAGCGCGGGATCGTCGACTCGCAGCGTCATGTCTTCGACGGATTCGAACACCACCGCGCGGCCGGTGTGCTGCAGCAGTTTGGGACTCGCCGCGGAATGCTTGATGACAGCGCCGCGCGGCGCAAGATTGCCGTGCAGCACCGCCATTGCGCCTTCCGGCTTGATCGGATTGTCGCGCGCCCGGATTGCGTCCTGCCCCGGCACGTCCTCAGCGCCGGCGACGACATCGCGCAATGTCGCCCCCGTGATGGTCCTGGCATCGAGATCGATGAGATCGCCAAGCTGCGCCATCAGTTTCGGCACGCCGCCAGCATGATGGAAATGCTCCATGTAATGCTCGCCTGACGGCTTCAGATCGATCAGAACAGGCACTTCGCGGCCAAGCTTGTCAAAGCCTTCGAGATCGATCCGATGTTTGGTGCGGTTGGCGATCGCGGTCAGATGAATGAGCCCGTTGGTCGAGCCGCCGATCGCCTGCAGCACCACCTGCGCATTGCGGAACGACGACGCCGTGAGGAACTCACTCGGCTTCGGCCCCTTCGCGATCGCCATCGCGGCGGCGACCTTGCCGCTGGCTTCGGCCGAGCGAAAGCGTTCGGCATGCGGCGCCGGGATCGTCGCGCTCATCGGCAGCGACAGGCCGAGCGTCTCGGTGATACAGGCCATCGTGCTCGCCGTACCCATCACCATGCAGGTGCCGACCGAGGGCGCGAGCCGACCGTTGACCGCTTCGATCTCGACATCGTCGATTTCGCCGGCGCGATATTTCGCCCACAGCCGGCGGCAATCGGTGCAGGCGCCCAGCACCTCACCCTTGTGATGCCCGACCACCATCGGCCCGACGGGAATGACGACCGTCGGCAGATCGGCCGAGACCGCCGCCATGATCTGCGCCGGCAGGGTCTTGTCGCAACCGCCGATCACCACAATCGAGTCCATCGGCTGGGCGCGGATCATCTCCTCGGTATCCATCGCCATCAGATTGCGCAGATACATCGAGGTCGGATGCGAGAAGCTTTCCGCAATCGAGATGGTCGGGAACACCATCGGCATCGCGCCCGACAGCATCACGCCGCGCTTCACGGCTTCAATGATCTGCGGCACGTTGCCGTGGCAGGGATTGTAATCGCTGTAGGTGTTGGTGATGCCGACGATCGGGCGGTTGAGCGCGTCGTCGGAATAGCCCATCGCCTTGATGAAGGCCTTGCGCAGGAACAGCGAAAATCCGGCGTCGCCATAGCTCGCCAATCCCTTGCGAAGTCCGTCTGCCATCTCTTTAATTCCTGTCGTCGTGCGCCCGCACTAAAGGAGCCCACGGAATTATTGTCAATATGAGATTATCGACCTTACAATCAGCCGATTTTACCGCCGATCGCGTGATATTATTGACAATAAACCGCACGCGTGCTGATTTCCGGCCATGATCGGAAACGAGCGCCCATGACCCAGCCGCTGCGCATTGGCCTGATCGGCGCCGGCATGGTCAGCCGCCACCATCTCATCGCCTGGGCCAACATATCAGATCAGGCCCACGTCGTGGCGGTCGCAGACCCCTCCGCGGACAACGCCGCGCGGCGCGCGGGCGAATTCGACATTCCCAACATTTACGCCAATGCCGAGGCGATGCTGGCGGCAACCGAACTCGACGCCATCGATATCGCGGCCCCGCGCGAGATGCACGCGCCATTGGTGCGGCTCGCGGCGAAGCGACATCTGCCGGTGCTGTGCCAGAAGCCGCTCGCGCCCAATTTGCAGGAAGCGACCGAACTCGCCGCCGAAGTCGCGGATCAGACGCGGCTGATGGTGCATGAGAACTGGCGCTTTCGCGGATATTACCGCGACGCGGCGGCCTGGCTGCGCGATGGCCGCATCGGCAACATCAAGCAGGCGCAGCTTACGCTCTTGACCTCCGGCGTGCTGCCCGGGCCGGACGGACTCTGCCCGGCGCTGGAGCGGCAACCCTTTATGCGCGGCGAACGCCGCATGCTGGTCGCGGAAGTGCTGATCCATCATCTCGATACGCTGCGCATGCTGCTCGGGCCGTTGCGCGTGACCGCCGCGCGGCTGTCGCGATCGAGCGACCACCTCGTCGGCGAAGACGGCGCGGTGATCCAGCTTGAGGCCGGCAATGGCGCGGGCGTTACTGTCTTCGCCAGCTTCGCCGCACATGGCCATCCGGCCACGCAGGTCGATCGTCTGGAGATTCTCGGTGATACCGGCGCGATCAGGCTCGATGGAGCAAAGCTCACCTGCTCCGGCGCATTGCCTGGCGAACGCGACTACGATCTCGCCACCGAGTATCAGGGCTCCTATAACCGTACGATCGCGCATTTCGTGGCATCGTTGCGCGACAACACGCCATTCGAGACCGCGCCGCAGGACAATCTCGAAACGCTGCGGCTGGTCGAGGACTGCTATCGGCTGTCGGGATGGGAGGCTTTGCGATGAAGCCGCAGGAATCGTTGGGCGACGCTTCCACGCTGACGCGCGAGGAGGAGCAGGCCGAGGTCATCCGCCGGCTCGAAGAGGACATCATCTTCGGCCGCTTCGCGCCGGGCTCGCGGCTGGTCGAGGACACCTTGATGACGCGCTACGGCGCCAGCCGGCATTTCGTTCGCCAGGGCCTGTTTCAGCTCGAACGCCAGGGCATCGTGCTGCGCGAGAAGAACATCGGCGCCACCGTGCGGTTCTATTCGGCCGAGGAAGTGCGGCAGATCTACGAAGTGAGGGAAATGCTGACGAGGCAGGCGGCGCTGATGATTACGCTCCCCGCGTCCACGAGCCTGATCGAGCAGTTGAGCGAATTGCAACGGCAATATTGCGCCAGGGCCGACGCCCAGGACCTCCGCGGCATTCATGAGACCAACGACGCCTTCCACGTCGCGCTATTTTCCGCTTGCGGCAATCCCTATCTGGTGCGCTCGCTGCAGGACTACATGAACCTGACGCTGCCGATGCGCGCCAAGAATCTCGCCGACACCGAAGGGCTGGCGCTGTCACGCCGCCAGCATGAGCTGATGATCGAGCTGTTGAAGGGCCGCGACAGCTGGGCGCTGGCCCAGCTCTGCGTCGATCACATGCAGTTCAGCAAGTCGGACTATCTCGGCCGCATCGCGGACAGCAAGAATCCGTAAGTTGGGCCCAGCCATGAAGCGTTTGCTTGTATCGCCTGCCGTGATCGCGATGTATTTCGCATGCGGTGCAAGCGTGGCCGAAGCCGGCGATCCTCGCGCGCTGCAACTCACTTATCAGCCGTGGGCGAAGATCTGCATCAACCGTCCCGACGGCAATTCGGACTGCTTCACTTCTTCCGGCGCAAAGGGCGCATGTCAGCCTTCCGGCGGGGGCATCGCGGTCTGGATTCGCGACGGCAAGCAACGCAGCCTGTCGATCAATCTGGTGACGAAGCGCATGCTGGACGGCACCCTCGCTGTCCGGATCGATCAGGGCACCCCGATTGCCGTTCCCGATCCGGTCTGTCAGGAATTGGGTTGCCGGGGCAAGCTCGACATCGACGCCGCTTTTATCGAAGGCTTGAAACAAGCGCGCACGATCAGCATCGAGGCCGTGACGCGCGATCACCAGGCCGTCAACCTCGCCTTTCCGCTGGCGGGTTTTGCAGCAGCCTTCGACGGCCCCGCTGGCGGAGCCGCCGAAGATTGCCGAAGTAACCGGCGACGAATTGAAGGAGCGGCTGAAGCGCACCGAGAATCCGCCGCCATGCGAGGAATAGGAAGCGCTACCTCTTCCAATCCACGACCTTGCTCTTGTCGCCGGCGAATTCGATGCTGCAGAACGTGCCGCCCTGGTAGAAATCGCCGACCGGATCCGGCTTGAGCTTGGCCTGTTCAGCCATCGCCTGCTCGCGGAAATCCTCAGCCCGGCCGGTCGGCCGGTAGCCGAGATCGTAGGCGCGGTGATTGTCCCACCAGGCGCGCTCGTTGTAGGAGGCGCCGTAGAGCACCTCGAAATGAATGTCGGGATGGTCGAGCCCGATCCGGCACAGCTGCACCAGGTCTTCCGGCTTCAGCCAGATCGCGAGCCGGCGATGGTCGAGCGGCACCTCGCCGAAATTGCCGATGCGTATACAGGTGACGCCAAGGCCATACTTGTCGGCGTAGAGCGCGCCGACGGCTTCGCCGAATACCTTGCTGACGCCATAGCGGCTGTCCGGCCGCGGCGTGACGTCCGTGCCGATGCGGTGATGGCGCGGGTAGAAGCCGACCGCATGGTTCGACGAGGCGAACACCACGCGCTTGACGCCCTTCTTGCGCGCGGCCTCGAACAGATTGTAGCCACCGATGATGTTGGCCTGCAGCATGTCGTCCCAGGGACCTTCGACCGAATAGCCGCCGAAATGCAGGATGCCGTCGACGCCGTCGCAGATCGCCTCAACCGCCGCCATATCAGCCAGATCGGCCGCCACGAATTTCTCGTTCTTGCCGAGGTCGGCCGGCGCCTTCAGGTCGCTCAGCACGAGGTCCGGATAGATCGGCGGCAGCAGCTTGCGCAAGCTCGTGCCGATCCCGCCGGCAGCGCCGGTCATCAATATGCGGGGCATTTCTTATCCTCTTCCTTCTTCTCTTTCCCTTGGACCGATTTGCGGTCATTGGCCGGGAGTGATAGCAAACCAAACCGCGAGGAAACGCAACCCAACGAGAACAGCAAATGTCCGATGCATCGTCACATGCGGCCGGCTGGCGTCCGGCGACCTATTATCCCGATCCCGCCATCCATGCACTCGATCCGCGCTTCGAGAAATACTGGCTGAAGCTTTCGGCCGTGGAGCGGCTGACCACCGGGCTTCGCTGGGCGGAAGGCCCGGTCTATTTCGGCGACGGACGTTATCTCCTGTGCAGCGATATTCCCAACCAGCGCATCCTCAAATGGGAAGAGGAGACCGGCGCGGTCAGCATCTACCGCAAGCCGTCGAATTTTGCCAACGGCAATACGCGAGACCGTCAGGGACGGCTCGTCAGCTGCGAGCATGGCGGCCGCCGCGTTACCCGTACCGAATATGACGGCTCCATCACGGTGCTGATCGACAGCTTTGACGGCAAGCGGCTGAACTCACCCAATGATGTGGTGGTGAAATCCGACGGCTCGATCTGGTTCACCGATCCGACTTTTGGCCTGCTCGGCAACTACGAAGGCTACAAGGCCGATCCCGAGATCGACGCCAATGTCTACCGCATCGATGGCGCGACCGGCAAAGCCACCATCGTTGCCGAGGGCGTGCTCGGGCCGAACGGATTGTGCTTCTCGCCCGACGAGAAGATTCTCTACGTCGTGGAATCCCGTGGCGTGCCGAACCGCAAGATTCTTGCGTATGACGTGTCGGCGAGCGGCGACAAGATTTCCAACAAGCGCGTCTTCATCGACGCCGGACCCGGCACGCCCGACGGCATGCGCTGCGACATCGACGGCAATCTGTGGTGCGGCTGGGGGATGGGCGATCCCGAACTCGACGGCGTCGTGGTCTACGCGCCCGATGGCGTCATGATCGGCCGCATCGCGCTGCCCGAGCGCTGCGCCAACCTCTGCTTCGGCGGCGTCAAGCGCAACCGCCTGTTCATGGCCGCGAGCCAGTCGATCTACGCGCTCTATGTGAACACGCAGGGCGCGCTCGGGGGATGATGCCGTCATTGCGAGCGAAGCGAAGCAATCCAGTTCTTTCTTCGTGCGGCAAAGCTGGATTGCTTCGTCGCTTCGCTCCTCGCAATGACGTGCATACCTACAACGCGAAACGCCGGAGCGATGACCTCGCCCCGGCGCTTCGTTATCACTTCTCGCGAGATCAGCTTACGCGGCGTTGTAGCCGGCGACCGCCTTCACTTCGAGATATTCTTCCAGACCGTACTTGCCCCACTCGCGGCCATTGCCGGACTGCTTGTAACCGCCGAACGGCGCGGTGCGGTCGTTCGGAACGCCCTGCAGGTTGACGTTGCCGGCGCGGATCTGGCTTGCCGACGCGGCGCGCGCTTTCCACGGTATCGCCGGTGACGTAACCGGCAAGACCATAGGGCGTGTCGTTGGCGATCTTCACCGCTTCGGCTTCGTCCTTGGCGCCGAGGATGGTGAGCACCGGTCCGAAGATTTCCTCGCGGGCGATCGTCATGTCGTTGGTGACGTCGGCGAAGATGGTCGGGCGGACATAGAAGCCCTTGTTGACGCCTTCGGGCAGACCCGGACCGCCGGCCACAAGCGTCGCACCTTCCTCGATGCCCTTGTGGATCAGCGCCTGGATCTTGTCCCACTGGATGCGCGAGACGACCGGACCGATGGTGGTGCCTTCGGCGCGCGGATCGCCCGCCTTGGTCTTGTCGGCAACCGACTTCGCGATCGCGGCGACTTCCTTCATCTTCGACAGCGGCACGATCATGCGCGACGGCGCGTTGCACGACTGTCCGGAGTTGTTGAACATGTGCATCACGCCACCGGTGACAGCCTTGGCGAGGTCGGCGCCTTCGAGGATGACGTTCGGCGACTTGCCGCCGAGTTCCTGGCTGACGCGCTTGACCGTGGGCGCGGCGCGCTTGGCGACGTCGACGCCGGCGCGGGTCGAACCGGTGAACGAGATCATGTCGATATCCGGATGCTCGCTCATGGCCGCACCAACCTCCGGGCCGAGACCGTTGACGAGGTTGAACACGCCCTTCGGCACGCCCGCTTCATGGAGGATTTCCGCAAAGATCAGCGCCGAGGACGGCGTGAATTCCGACGGCTTCAGGATCATGGTGCAACCGGCGGCGAGCGCTGGCGCGACCTTGCAGGCGATCTGGTTCAGCGGCCAGTTCCAGGGCGTGATCATGCCGATGACGCCGACCGGCTCGCGGAGCACCGTGGCGGTGCCGATGTTTTCTTCGAAATGATAGTTCTTCAGCACTTCCAGCGTGGACGCGATATGGCCGAGGCCGGCGCCGGCCTGCAGGCGTTCAGCCATCGGCAGCGGCGCGCCCATTTCGTCGGACACGGCGGCGCCGATTTCCTTCATGCGGCCCTTGTAGATCTCCATGATCTTCTCGAGCAGGGCGACACGTTCCTCGCGGCTGGTCTGCGAAAAGGTCAGGAAGGCGCGCTTGGCGGCGGCCACCGCCTTGTCAACGTCGGCCTTGGAGCCGAGCGCAATGTCATACATCGCTTCTTCGGTCGCCGGATTGACGACGGGCGTGGACTTCTTGACGGTGGGGTCGACCCAGGCGCCATCGATGTAGAATTGCATGCGGTTGACCATCGGAAACCTCTTTATTTCGGGGCAAATGTAGGGGGAACGGAAGCGTTCGGCAGCCATCCTTGCACGAAAGCTTGCGAAAATGAACCCGCCATATGCGGGATGCCGCGATGCGGCAGACCCGGAATATAGGGTCAGTGGCGGACGCGATGCAAGCAACACCGGATCGTGATGCCGGCTGGGCTGTTTTGGCGGTCCGGCAACCTCCCCGTGTTAGCCGCTTCACATCCGTGGGCTCCCGCGCCGGTTACCATTCCCCACGGTGACGCGACTCTCTGGGCGTTTCCTCCCGACCAACTGTCTCTCTCCCGCACAGGGAGAGAGACTTTTTCTACACCGCCATTTTGCGGTGCCGCACGGGGGCGCCGACGGTGAGGCTTTCGGCCGCATCGATGATGGCGTTGGCGTCGATGCCATGGTGGCGGTAGAGGTCGCGAATCGTGCCGGTCTGGCCGAACGTCTCGACGCCGAGCGCCTCGACCCGGTGGCCGCGGACGCTGCCGAGCCAGCCGAGCGCCGCCGGATGGCCGTCGATCACGGTGACGATGCCGCAATCGCGGCCCAGCGGCGCCAGCAGCTTTTCGATATGGCTGAGATACTGAATGCCACGGCGGTCGCGGCGCAAATTCCGCGCGGCGGACCATCCCGCGTGCAGCCGGTCGGCCGAGGTGATCGCCAGCAGCCCGACGTCGCGATGGCTTTCGCCGATGAATCCGACCGCCTCGATCGCCTCCGGCGCCACCGCGCCGGTATAGGCGATGACGAGATCGCAGTTCGGCCCCGGCTCGCGCAGCCAGTAGGCGCCCTCGGTGATGTCGCTGCTGCAGGTCCGGCGTCATGATCCGCTGCGGCTGGTCCAGCGTCCGCGTCGACAGCCGCAGATAGACCGATCCGCCCTCGCCGGCTTCGCGCTTGCATGTGCTGAAAACCCCAGCCCATGATCACGGCGAGTTCATCGACGAAGGCCGGCTCGAACGAAGCCAGCCCATCCTGCGCCATGCCGATCAGCGGCGTTGCGATCGACTGGTGCGCGCCGCCTTCCGGCGCCAGCGTGATGCCGGATGGCGTCGCCGCCACCATGAAGCGCGCATCCTGGTAGCAGGCATAGTTCAGCGCATCGAGGCCGCGCTCGATGAAGGGATCGTACAGGGTGCCGACCGGCAGCAGCCGTTCGCCATTGATGGAGTGCGACAGCCCCAGCGCCGAGAGCATGATGAACAGGTTCATCTCGGCAATGCCGAGTTCGAGGTGCTGGCCCTTGGGCGAATAATCCCAGTTGAAGGTCGACGGAATCTTCTCCTGCCGGAACAGGTCGTGATTTTCAGCTTTCGCGAACAGACCGCGGCGGTTGACCCAGGCGCCGAGATTGGTCGAGACGGTGACGTCGGGCGACGCGGTGACGATGCGCGAGGCCAGTTCGGTATCGCCGCGCGCGAGTTCATTGAGCACCAGCCCAAAACCCTGCTGCGTCGACATCTGCGCCGCCGGCTTGAAGGCGAGTTGCCGCGGCACCTCGATCACGGGCGCGGTCAGACGGCGGCGGCCCTCGCGGTTGAACGGCACTTCCGCGAGATACGCCTCGATCTCTGCCTTGCGTCTTCGACAAGCCCTCGAACTTGTCCCACTCGTGGCCGGGACGGATGTTCTGCGCGCCGCGCCACTTTTCCATCTGCGTGACCGTCATCAGTCCGGCATGATTGTCCTTGTGACCCTGCATCGGCAGGCCGACGCCCTTGATGGTGTAGGCGATGAAGCAGACCGGGCGATCGTGGTCGATGGCCTCGAACGCCTCGATCATGCTGGCCATGTCGTGGCCGCCGAGGTTGGACATCAGCGCCAGCAATTCATCGTCGCTGCGGCGGTCGATCAGTTGCGACACCTGCCCCTGATCGCCGATGTCGTCCTGCAAGATGCTTGCGGAAGGCGGCGCCGCCCTGGAAGCACAGCGCCGCATACATCTGGTTCGGGCAATTGTCGATCCAGCGCTTCAGCGCCTCGCCGCCGGGCTCGGCGAACGCCGCCTGCATCAGCCGGCCGTACTTCACGATCACCACGTCCCAGCCGAAGTTGCGGAACATGGATTCGAATTTTTCCCACAGTCCTTCGCGCACGACGGCGTCCAGGCTCTGGCGGTTGTAGTCGACGATCCACCAGGTGTTGCGCAGGCCGTGCTTCCAGCCTTCCAGCAGCGCCTCGAAAATGTTGCCCTCGTCCATCTCGGCGTCGCCGACGAGTGCGATCATCCGGCCCTCGGGGCGATCCTTCATCCAGCCATGCGCGGTGACGTAATCCTGCACCAGCGAGGAGAACAGGGTCTGCGCCACACCGAGGCCGACCGAACCGGTGGAGAAATCGACGTCGTCGACGTCCTTGGTGCGCGACGGATAGGATTGCGCGCCCTTGTAGCCGCGGAAGTTTTCCAGCTTGTCGCGGGTCTGATGCCCGAACAGGTACTGAATGGCGTGGAACACCGGGCTCGCATGCGGCTTCACCGCGACGCGGTCCTGCGGCCGCAGCACCGAGAAATACAACGCCGACATGATGTTGGCGAGCGAGGCCGACGACGCCTGATGACCGCCGACCTTCAACCCGTCGACATTGGGCCTGATGTGGTTGGCGTGGTGGATGGTCCACGACGACAGCCACAGAACCTTGCGTGCCAGCGCGGACAACAGTTCCAGACGTGCGGGTTCGATGGGCATGGCAATGGCTCCGGGCGGTGCGGCAATGGTTAATTCTAGCGCCCGGGACATCGCCAAAAATCTCAAATTCTCGCGACATACCCGCAAATATTGGGATAACTTCCCACGATCAAACCCAAAAACCCGAGTTCATTCCAATGCACGCCCTCGACGCCATCGACCGCAAAATCCTCAGTCAACTGCAATCCGACAGCCGCATCACCATGCAGGAACTCGCCGACAAGGTCGGCCTGTCGGTGTCGCCCTGCCATCGCCGGGTCAAGCTCCTGGAGGAGCGCGGCGTCATTACCCGCTACATCGCGACCGTCGACCAGAAATCGCTCGGCTTGCATGTCAGCGTCTTCATCTCGATCAAGCTCGCGCGGCAGAAGGAAGAGGACCTCAATCGTTTCGCCAAGGCGATCTCGAAATGGGACGAGGTGCTGGAGTGCTACCTGATGACCGGCAACCGCGATTATCTCTTGCGCGTCGTCGCCGCCGATCTGTCGTCCTATGAAGCGTTCCTGAAGAACAAGCTGACGCGGCTCGACGGCATCGCCTCGATCGAGTCGAGCTTTGCGCTGAGCCAGGTGAAGTACTCGATCGCACTGCCGGTGTAGGGCGCAACGCGCCGGGTTTCGCCCGACGCGCCTTCTTCACGCGGCGATGCCAGTTCGCCTGACAACGCTTCGGGACGCTAGCCGATCTTCCTGAACGTACCGCGATACTTCAGGAACGTCCGATCAGGATTTCGTGATGTTGGTGAAAATGACCGACTGATCGTAATCCTCGATGTGGACGACTGTCGTCTTGTCGGATTCCTGCCAGGTCACCATGTAAAGGCAATCGCGAAGATACGTCGTCGCGATCTTGACCGTCTCCGAAGGACCGCGAGTGCCGTCCCTTGCAATGCCGGTATAGGTCAGGGTGTCCTTGTTCTCGAAATACAATTCGACGACGAAGGCGCCAAAGTCGACCAGAAATTTCTTTCCTGTTCCGGGAAACGAGGCGTCGACCGACTGGGCCCGGGCCGACTCCAGCATGGCCACCGGCCCGGCGGGACCCGGCGCCGCAGCCTCCGCGATCGCGACAAAGAGTTCGTCTGCCCTGACTTCGGTCGCGAACGTCAGCAACGGCTTGGTTGCCGGCCCGCGCACGAGCGCGCCGGTGCCGACGTTGAACTGACTGTCATGGCAGGGGCAGGTCACGATATGGCTGGGCGGATCGTAGATCGGCTGGTCGGTGGATCCCCATACGCCGTCGCCGGTCAGGATCGGGCAACCACGATGGGTACACGTCGCAGCCACCGACGCGAACACCGGCGATCCATCGGCGGCATCGGAAAATCGCGTCAGCATTCTCGGCACGGCCGACGGTGCGACCGCTTGAATGAGCGGCGTGATATCCACCGGCGCCGCATTGGAGGTGTAGGACGTAACCTTGCCGACACTCACGAACCCGTCGCTCATGGCACTTTCCTTTGCGCGCGCGCCAGCGACCACACGAAGTCCAACTGGGTGTATTTGAGAATTTTGGTCGTCTTCAGCGCGGTGCCCCCGGCCACGTCGAAGAACATCGCCGGATTTGGCGGCCCGAAGGGCGTCAGTATCTGGGACGAACTGGTTGGCGGCGGATCGAAAATCGAAAGACGGTTCGCCCCCGACGCCGTTCCCTGACGCTGACCGATCGAGGCGCGCGCGTGGCAGGTGATGCAGGAAGAACTGGTCTGGAAATCAGTCTCGACCTGCGAATTGGCCAGATGTGTCGGCGTGCCCCTGGAGTCGATGAAATCGATCTGACTGCCGCGAAGCCTGTAGTTCTGCCATTTCGTATTTTCCAGTCCGATTCCCCTGGGGAATTCGCCGCAGTCCAGACGATCCGCCGGGCAACTGAACGCGTCGCGCGACGGCAGCAGCCAGGGCGCGTAGCCCGGCTTGCTCATGTTCTCCGGCTTGTTGTTGTCGATATGCTCGAAGGTTGCCCAAAACCAGTTCGGCATGTCCTTGGTCAGGATGTGGACGGCGGTCAGGCCGTAGAGTTTTCCGTTGGACCGGCAGGCGTGGTACCGGCTTTCGTCGGCATCCGCGATCAGTCGCCACTGAGCCTTGACCTCCTTGGCGGGCGCCGGGAAGCTGATCGTCGCTTTGCCACTGGCAAACTGCGTCTCCTGGCCGTCAATGGTGAACAGCCCGTTCCTGCTGATGAAGTCGAAGGCGCCGAAATTCATTCGGACCTCGTCGACGCCTGGCTGTTCCACTCCCGGCGCGAACTCCGGTGAAGCGACGCGGCCGAGGCCGGAATTCTGCAGTGCGAACAAATCGCGTGCCGTTGCATCGCAGTAGGGATCGAGCGGCGCCTCCCAAGGGGTCGGATCCGCGCCCCCGGTTCGGTACACCTCACTCTTGCTAGCTCCGCCGGATACGAGTTTCCAGGATTCCCAGACCACGCGGCCACCTTGCCCGAGCTGCTTCGTCGCGTCGGCGTCGCGCGCGCCGCCGCGGGCCGGCCAGTTCAAGGCCACGAACAGGCGCCAGGCATATTCATCCGGCGAAATCAGCGCCATCGCACTGTCTTGCGGTTCCTGCGATGCGGTAGCGACCCAGGCAGGCGGAGCAGCGCGCTGTGCCAGAGCCGGTGGCGACAAATTGGCGGCAACGACGAGTGCTGAAAAAAGAACTCCGAAAGCGCGCATAGGCCCTCCCTGAAACATGAAATGACGTTCGCTATAATGACTTTCCATACGATCTTTTGGTTCGAAATTGTGTGGGATGGATCATACACGCCAAGATATTGATCGCGATTCACTGCTCCAGAGTTCAGCGGGCAGGCGTTTGCCGTCTCGCGGCGCGATGTGCCCGGAGTTTTGCTGGAACCTTGCTCTCTGAAAATCCCGCGTCAGGCGGCCGAAATGATCGAAGCCGGAAAGATCGTGCCCCGGCCAGATACGCGACGCTTCACGCTCGACACGGTGCTGGATGCCTATGCCAGCCTGCGAGATCGCACCGCCAAGGGCGAGACTGGTTGTCGATCTGCCCGCGTAGCGGTCTGTCACATCCCCGTAACGTGGCCGAACCATTGTTCCCTGCCCGATCCCGCGAGCGAGAGACAGAACCTTATGACCACTTCCGAACTGAACGCCGAACTGGCCTTGCGCGAGCGCATTCACCGGGAAATGGCGGACACCCTCGACGAAGAGCTCGAGCTAGAACTCGACGACACCCGGCTTGACGACCTTGAGGCCCTCCATGAAAACGGCCCGGAGCTCGATCGAAAAGTCTATTTCCGGGAGCTGCTGCGGTTGCAGGGCGAACTGGTAAAGCTGCAGGACTGGGTTCAGCACTCAAAGCAGAAAGTCGTGGTGCTGTTCGAAGGCCGCGACTCCGCCGGCAAGGGCGGCGTGATCAAGCGCATCACCCAGCGGCTCAATCCCCGGATCTGCCGCGTCGCGGCGCTGCCGGCGCCGAGCGAGCGCGAACGGACGCAGTGGTATTTCCAGCGCTATGTCTCGCACCTGCCGGCAGGCGGCGAGATCGTGTTGTTTGACCGCTCTTGGTACAACCGCGCCGGCGTCGAACGCGTGATGGGTTTTTGCAACGAGGAACAGTATCAGGAGTTCTTCAAGTCGGTGCCCGAATTCGAGCGCATGCTGATCCGCTCCGGCACCATCCTGCTGAAATACTGGTTCTCGATCACCGACGAGGAGCAGCAGTTCCGCTTCACGATGCGGATCAACGATCCGCTGAAGCAGTGGAAGCTGAGCCCAATGGACGTGCAGGCGCGCAGCCGCTGGGAACAATACACCAAGGCCAAGGAAACCATGCTGGAGCATACCCACCTGCCGGACTCGCCGTGGTGGATCGTGGATGCCGTCGACAAGAAGCGCGCACGCCTCAACTGCATCTCGCATCTCTTGACGCAGGTTCCCTATTCCGATGTGGAGCACCAGCCCGTGATCCTGCCGCCGCGGGTGCGCAATCCCGACTATCACCGCGGACCGGTGCCGCCGGAGATGTATGTGCCGGCAAAATTTTGAAGATCGCAATCGGCCTTCGCCGGGACGACGGGTGTTACCGCCACGGCTCGACGATGATCTTCGTGTGCGCTTCCGGATTGGCGAGATCGGCAAACGCCTTGGCCACGCCGTCGATGCCGACGCTGGCGGTCACCATCGAGGCGGCGTCGACCTGGCCTTCGGCGATCAGGCGCAAGGAATACGCGAACTCGTCCGGCGTGTAGCCCAGCACGTATTGAACGTTCAGTTCCTTCATGATGCCGAGCATCGGTTCGGAACGGTCGCTCTCCATGCAGACGCCGACCACGACGATGCGGGCGTCGCGCGGTGCGCCCTCGAACACCTGCTGGATCAGGCCGGGAATACCGACGCATTCAAAGATCAGCGCCGGCTTGAGCGCGGGCAACAGCGCCTGCAGCGGCGGCCGTGCGGCTTTTTCCGCCGGCGACATCTGGGCGTGTTCGGCCCAGGTCGCATAGGGCTGCGAACGCGCGGGGTCGACCACAATATCGGCGCCGAGCTTTGCGGCGAGCGCCCGCCGCGCCGGCGAATAATCCGCGGCAACGATCGGATGCAATCCCTTGATCTTCAGCGCCGCGATCACGGCGAGGCCGACCGGCCCGCAGCCGATCACCAGCGGCACCTCACCGCCTCTGATATTGGCTTTCGCCACCGCATGGACGCCGACCGCGAGCGGCTCGGTCAGCGCGGCGTGTTCTGCCGCGAGGCCGTTCGGAACTTCGAGCAGCAAGGCTTCGCTGAGCAGCATGCGTTCGGCATAGGCGCCGACATTGTCGTTGGAATAGCCGATGCCTTGCGGGCCTTCGGCCGTCAGCAGCGCCGGCAGCGAGCACACCTTGGTGCCGGTCTTGAACTTGCGCGCCGTGCCCGGGCCGAAGTCGAGCACCTCGCAGCAGAATTCGTGGCCGAACACGACATCGCGCGAAAGGTCCATCGGCTTGCGGCCAGGAAAATGTTTTGACAGCTCGACCATGCGGTGGGCGTGCTTGCGCGCGTGCAGGTCGGAGCCGCAGATGCCGCAGGCCAGCGACTTGACCAGCACCATGCCGGGGCCGGGTTTCGGCTCGGGCATCTCGTCGACGACGATCTCGCCGTTCCGGAAAATGGCTGCGCGCATGGACGTTCTCTCCTGTGGTTCAGTTCTCTATTAGCACAGAGAACCAGAACACGAAGAGGGATCAGGCGTTCGGCGACGGCTCGGCCGAAACCGCTAGAAGCTGCGAACGCCGCACCCGTTCGCGATGCGCGGTGTAGAGTCCGCTGGCGACGATGAAGCCGGCGCCGGTCACGGTCCAGACATCAGGGCACTTCGCCGAAGATCAGGAAGCCGAGGACGCTGACCCAGAGCAGTTGCGTGTAGGAGAACGGCGCCAGCACCGAGGCGTCGGCGTAACGGAACGCCAGCACCACGATCCACTGTCCGAGCGTCGAAGCGATGCCGATGAAGATGCCGAAGGCGATGTCGTGCCAGGTCGGCGTTACCCAGACGGACGACACCAGCTCCGAGAGCATGAACCACGCCGACGATCGACGAATAGGCCATCACGGTGATGGCACGCTCGGTGCCGCTCATCATCCGCGTCATGATCAACGTGCAGGCCCAGCAAAGCGCCGAGACCAGCGGAAAGAACGCCGCGGGGTGAAACGCGCCGGTGCCGGGGCGCAGGATGATGAGGACGCCGATCAGGCCGACACCCGTCGCGATCCAGCGGCGCAGGCCGACTTTTTCACTCAGGAAGAAGATCGACAGCGCGGTGACGAGCAACGGCGCGACGAATCCGGTGGCGGAAGCCTCCGCAATCGGGAGAAACCGCAAGCCGGAGATGAAGAACAGCGACGAGCCGAGGATCCCGAGGCCGCGCATGAGATGCAGGCTGAGCCGGTTGGTCCGCAGCGCAAACAGCGGCGAGCCCGGCACCATCGCCGGCACCATGATCAGCGCAAACGTCAGAAACCTGATCCAGGTGATCTCGATCGAGGGCAACGTCGCCGACAGATATTTCGCGGTCACGTCCGAGGTGCCGAGAAAGATCGTCGAGGCCAGAATCAGCGCAATGCCCTTGAACGGATGATCGGTGCGTGCGGGCGCCTTCGGCACAACGGCCTTGGGCGCGGCGGACTTCTTTTCGGGCAACGGTAAATCGGCGCTGTCCAGCCTGGCGGCTGCGGCGGGTGGCGGTGTCACGGCAATCTCGAAAGGCAGTAATGATCGACTCGGGCGAGGCTTTAGAAAACACCAGTTGGACCGAGACGACTAGGCCCGAAAACAGGATGCGGATATGCGCTGACCGGCCGCGGCAGCCTGCCACAGCCGGCGCGGCCCCGCGGTTGCAACACTTTGTTAAGAACTGTGTTGCGCGGGAACTGGCATCTACAACATCGGCAGGCCGCGCGGTTTCGGGCCGCGCGGAAACGCCTTGTCGAGCGCTGATATCTCGCTTTCGCTCAGCTTCAGATCACCGGCGCCGGCATTTTCAGCGGCGTGTTCGGCGCTGGATGCTTTCGGGAATCGCAAGCACCGAGGGCGCGCGCGTGAGAAAGGAGAGCGCGACCTGACGCGTGGTCGCCTCGTGCGCATTCGCAATCGTCTGCAGCACCTCACCACCCTTGCTGCGCGGTGACGGAAAATCATCGTGACCGAACGGCGAATAGGCGACGACAGCGACGCCGTGCTGCTCGCACCACGGGATGACCGCATGCTCGATCGCGCGCTCCTGCAGATGATAGAGTACCTGATTGCAGGCGACGGCGCCCTCGCCCGCGACATCGAGCAGTTCATCGAGATCGTCGGCGTCGAAATTGCTGACGCCCCAGGAGCGGATTTTTCCGGCTGCGATCAGTTCGTCGAATGCCGCGACGGTTTCCTCGAACGGACAGGAGCCGCGCCAGTGCAGGAGATAGCAATCAAGCCGATCGGTCTTCAGCCGCTTCAGCGAACGCTCGCAGGCCGCGATGGTGCCGCGCCGCGAGGCATTGCTCGGCAGCACCTTTGAAACAAGAAACAGTTTTTCGCGTTGTCCTTCGATCGCGTCCGCGATCACGAGTTCGGCGTCGCCATACATTTCGGCGGTGTCGATGTGGGTCATGCCGAGATCGATGCCGCGGCGCAGCGCAGCGACTGCGGCCTTGCGGTCGCCGCGGTCGAGGTACCAGGTGCCCTGCCCGATCACCGATACGCCGGGACCGCCACTGCCGAATTTTCGTTGTTCCATCATTGCCTCGTATTCACTTTCTCGGGAGCGCGATCGTATCAAACCAAGCCACATGCGCCAATCTGTCCCGCCCTCCGCCCATGGCATGGCCCGGACGATGCGATACCCTCCCGGGAATTCAGGGAGGGAATCATGTCAGCAAAATCCAGTCGCCGTCATTTCATCGTGGCCGGTACGGCGGCGGCCGCGATGCCTTTCCTCGCGCGCGGGGTCTCGGCGCAGGCCGCGTGGCCGTCGCGGCAGATCCGCATGATTTGCAGTTACCCGGCAGGCGGGCAGACCGACCTGCTCGCACGCGCCTTCGGCGAATTCATCTCCAAACAGGTCGGGCAAACGGTCTTCATCGAAAACAAGGCCGGCGCCTCCGGCTCGATCGGCACGGCGGAAGTCGCGCGCGCGGCGCCGGATGGACACACCATCCTGTGCTCGATCTCGACCACCTATGTGATGAACCGGGTGATGATGAAGAATCCCGGCTACGACATGGACAAGGATCTGGCGCTCGTCAGCGTCATTCCGGGCGCCGGGCTGCCGCTGGTCGCGAGCCAAAGTCCGGCGTCAAGACGCTGGATGATTTCGTCGCCTTTGCGCGCAAGAGCGGCAAGGTGAATTTCGGCACCTACAGCGCCGGCTCCTCCCCGCACATGACGATCCATGAACTCAACAAGCAGTATGGCCTCAACATCGAGCCGATCCATTACCGCGGGCGAAGCGCCGATGTGGACGGGATCGCCGAAGGCACGCTCGACGCCGCGATGGGAAGCTACACCGGCGCACAATCCGTCCTGCAAAGCGATCGCGGCGTAGCGTTCGCGGTGCATTCGAAGAAGGTCGATGCGCTCCCTGACGTCAAGACGCTGCCCGAACAGGGCGCGACGTCAAAATTCTTCACCGTGAGCGGCTTTACCGGCTGGGCACTGCCAAAGGCGACGCCGCAACCGATCGTCGACCGGCTGGCGGAACTCTGCGTCGCGGCCAACAACGACCCGAAGGTGAAGGAAGTGCTCAATACCTTCGTGCTGGAGCCCGCGCTCGGCTTCAAGGAAACCAATGCACTGTATCAGCGCGAATTGCCGGTCTGGCTCGAGAGCGCGCGGTCGCTCGGCATGGAGCCGGTCTAGGCTGCGCGTATAAATCCGGCCGGCACGACACCGGCCGGATATTACAGATCCTCTACCGCTCCGCGTTGACGAGCTGATAGGCGCCGCGCTCGAACGCGTCGTAGGTGGCCAACGCCTTGGCGTCGGCGAACGGCAGATACTGCATCATGATCACGCCGGCGATGCCTTTGGCGGGATCGACCCAGAAGAAGGTGTTGTTGATGCCGCCCCAGCTCAGGCTCCCAGGAGAGCGTTTGCCCGGCACCTGATTGGTCGTGATCAGGAAACCGAGCCCCCACTTGTCTTTGTTGTCGTCGATGAAGGTGAAATCTGCGCTGCGCGGCAGTGCGGACTTCAGCGCGGGAACCGAGACCGCGCCGATCTGGTTCTGGCCCATCAGCGCCACCGTCTCAGCCTTCAGCACCCGCGCCCCGTCCAGCGCGCCGCCGTTGAGCAGCATGCGCACAAAGCGCCCGTAGTCGTCAGCTGTCGAAGCGAGACCGCCGCCGCCGACCGGCGCGGCAATGGTGAGCCCGAGCTGCGGCTTTTGCAGTTCGACAGCGCCGTCCATGCGCTCGCCGGCGCGCTGCTGTTGCGCGACCAGCCGCGGACCCTTCGCCTCAGGCACGTTGTAGGACGTGTCGTTCATCTTGAGCGGGATGAAGATGTGCTCGCGGAAATAATCCTCGAGTTTTTGGCCCGACACCACCTCGACCAGCCGACCGGAGACGTCGGTAGAGGTGCTGTAGTGCCAGCGCGTGCCCGGATCGAACAGCAGCGGACCACCGAACGGATAGGTCTCGCCGGCACGCGGCTTGAAATCGCGGTAGATCGCGCTGGTGAAGGGATAGGCCAGTCCGGACGTGTGGGTCAGGAACTGTCTGACAGTCGGCTTGCTGGCCGCCGGACGAAGCTGGTAGGCGCCGGTCGTCGCGTCGAAGTTTTCAATGACCTTCTGGTTCGCCAAGCTCCGGTAGATATTTTTCCGCGGGATCATCGAGCGTGAGGCGGCCCTGCTCGATCAGCTGCATCAATGCCACCGACGTGACCGGCTTGGTCATCGAGGCGATGCGAAACAGCGCGTCTGGCGTCAGCGGGCGTCCGGTCGCGACATCGGCGACGCCGAACGCGCCCTGATACAGCACGCGATCGCGGTCGGTGACCAGCGCGACTACGCCCGGCACGTCCTTGCGCTCGACCGCACCGCGCAGGCTTGTATCGAGGGCCGCTGCCCCCGGCGACTGTTGCGCGCTTGCGGTCCCGGCCAATGCCGCAACCCCAACACCCATCGTGAAGACCATTCCAGCTATCTTTCCAATCATGGACGCCTCCCTGTTACGCTTGCCCCGGACATTACCCGCGCCAGCTCCGAGGCTGTTCTTGTTTTCTTCGACGCCGCTCGATGAGGGCGACAAGGACACGGCGTCGCATTCCCTGTCGCGTTGTCACCTTAGCATTTGAAGTTCGTCGAGTTCTCGATGATCACTCGATCACGAATGACTCGCAATCACGAATGATTTGGGCGGCTGCCCATCTTGCGCGGCAGCAGCGCCAGCAATCCCGCCGTGACAAACGCCAGCAAAGCTGCGAGCAGAAAGGTCAGGTGGAAGGCTTCAAAGAAGCCGTGTTTGACTTGCAGAATTTCGAACAGCATCAGGATCACCGAGGCTGCGGTGACCGTGCCGAGCATGCGCGTCAGCAACGTGAGACTGCCTGCCACGCCGCGATCTCCGAGTGGCAGTGCTGATGTCACGATATCCGTATAAGCCAGCTGGAACAGGCCGAGGCCGATACCCTGCACGATCAGGCCTGCGACCTGCAGCAACGTCGAGGTCTGCTCGGTCCATGTGCTCAGCAGCAAAAGACCGGCGCCAACCGCGGCGGCACCTGCCGCCGCCAACCGCTCGGCGGAGATGAGCTGCTCGATCAGACGACCACCGATCGGCGCGGCCAGCACGGCCCCCGCCGCGCCTGCGGCCAGGATCGCGCCACTTTCGGCCAGCGTATGGCCGGGCACACGCGTCAGATAATAGGGCACCAGCAGCCAGACCGAAAAGGCTGCGAGATTGGTCAGCACGCTGATGAGATTGAGCTGCGCAAAGCCCCGTAATTTCAGAATTTTGATCGCGATGATCGGATGTTCGGCGTGGTACTGGCGAAAGGCAAAGCCTGCAAAGGCCACGACCGATAGCATCCCAAGCCACACGGCGGAGAGCTCACGCAAACGATTCAGCGCCAGCAGCATGGTGACCAGGCCCAATATCAGCGCGATACCGCCCAGAAAATCAAAATGGTCCCCTGCCCGCCGGGGTGGCGACGGCGGCATGCCGCGCAACAGCAGCAGTGCCGCGACGGCGATGGGAATTCGGAACCAGAACACCGCGGGCCAGTCCCACGCGGCCGTCAACGCCCCGCCGAGAAGTGGACCCAGCATCAAACCCAGCGCCATCATCATCGTATAGACGCCGAGCGCCCGGCCGCGTCGTTCTTCGCCGTAGAGCGACGTCACCAGCGCCACGCCGCAGCTCAGCACCAGCGCCGCGCCGACACCCTGCAGGCAGCGAAAGAACATCATCGCGCCGTAGCTTGGTGCATAACCCACAAGCAGCAGCGCCACCGCGCTCCAGATCAGGCCGATGCGGTAGACGACTGCGTGACCAATGGTGTCGCCGATGCGACCCAGCGCCAGCAGCAGGCTAGCGTAAGTCAGGATATAGCAAATCACCACCCACTGAATATCCGGGATCGCTAGATTGAATCCCCGGGTGATGGCGGGGAAAGCAATATTCACGGAGGTGTCGAGCTGCGCCGTGGCGGTGCCGAGCCCGATCATCGCGACCTGCCACGGCTTTGAGCGTAGCAGGCCGACGGATGCGCTGGAGGGATCGGGTTCGGTTTTCCGGGACACGTTGAACCAGCTCAAGCCGGAGCAAAGGTGATCGCGCCGGTCGCATCGACCTCGCGCGTCAGTTTGCCGATCGATGCCAGCATGTTCAAATGAGCCAGTGACTCGCCAAAGGCCTGGCGGGGGTTGGCGTAGAGGACGCGCGGAAAAATCTCCTGCGCGATCGCGAACGCCGTTATCTTGCCCGTGACGACGGATGCGACGTCGTCGAGCTTGTTCATATGATGTTCGCGCATTTGCGCGAGCCGCGTATGCAGCCCGCGAAACGGCAGCCCGTGCGAGGGAAGCACCAGCGTATCCGCCGGCAACGTTTCGAACCGCGTCAGCGAGTCCAGATATTCCTTCATCGGGTTGGCATCCGGCTGCGCCGACGGCACGATCACCGACGGCGTCATGTGCGACAGGATCTGATCGCCCGCGATCAGGATCTTGTCCGTCTTGCAGTAAAACGACGCGTGTTCGGGCGAATGCCCGCCGGTCGTGATCGTCAGCCAGTCACGCTGCCCCATCGCGATCACATCGCCATCGCTGATACGGATGAATTCTCGCGGCGGCCGCAAGCCGAGATATTTCGACTTGCGCAGCGAGGCGACGATCCCTGCAGCTTCCTCAGCAGATGTGCCATTGCGCGTCATGAAGGCGGTCAACTGCTCGTCGGTCCCCTCTTCACGCTCATGCCACATCTTCCAGCCGCTGAGCCATTCGGCCAGCGGTATCCGCACTGTGCATTTGGATTCCTTCACCAGATAACTGGCGAAGCCGTAGTGATCGAGATGGGCATGGGTGAAGGTGAGATTCTGCAACGGACGGCCGCGTAGCAAGCCGCGCCAGAGCTTGTCCCAGATCTCGAACACGTCGTCGGCGTCGAAGCCGCAGTCGACCAGGGTCCAGCCCGGCCCGTTGTCGAGCAGCCAGCAATTGACGTGGTTGGGTAGCGTTCGGCATCGGTAGCCGCACCCAGAACATTCCGGGTAGCAGGTCCGTCAGTTCGCCATAGGCCGGCGGGCGCTGGACCGTAAATTGTAGATCGTCGGACATGTGCTTCGCCGGCCTCGCCTGTCGCTTGTTTCCTGCTTGCGGCCGAATGGTGCAATGCGGGATGCCCCTTGACACCGGGACGCGCGATTATTCCGCCAGCTTACGCAATGTAGCCGTCAACGCCAGCCGACGAATCTACGGCAGGTCAGCCCTGCAAAATAATTTACTGCATAAGCCTTGAGCCGGAGTGATTTTTACTGGAAACGTAGGACGCGCTCTCGCCGGTTACGGCTCGCGAGCCTCCCCCAACGAGCTGGGCAAGAAACAATAATGGATGCAATGTCACCAGGGTCCGCGCTCAGGCCGGAAATCGATCCAGCCCAAAATCTCGACCGGAGCGCCCGTCGCAATCTGCTGCTGCTCGCCTGCTGCCAGGCCGTGGGCCAGTCCTGCAACACCATGATGTTCGCAGCGACCGGGTTGTCGGTCATCACCTTCTATCACCGGCCCGAACTCGCCAACCTGCCGGTGACGATGCAGCATATCGGCGTCATGATCTGGGTGTTTCCGGCGGCGCTGCTGATGCAGCGGGTCGGACGCAGCATCGGCTTTCGCGTCGGCTCGCTGTTCGGCATGGCGGGCGCCGTCACGATGTGCCTCGGGCTCTATACCGGAAATTTTCTCGTGATGTGCGGTGGCGGCCTGATCCTCGGCTATGCGGTGGCCTGCCTGCAGATGTACCGCTTTGCCGCGGCAGAGCTGGTGCCGATCCATTATCGCGCCAAGGCGATCTCGTGGGTGACGGCCGGCGGCGTCGCGGCGGCCGTGATCGGCCCGAGCCTGGTGCGCGTGACGCACGACCTGACGATGCCGCTGTATCTCGCGACTTATGCCGCGATTCTGGTGCTGCACGTCATCGTGTTCACGGTGATGTCGTTCATCCGTTTCCCGAGCGTGGCAGCGTCGGCTTCGACGGCGAGCCCGGCCGAGATCGCCGCACCTCCGCGCCCGCTGTGGGAGATCGCCAGCCAGCCGCGCTTCATCGCGTCAGCCATGGCCGGCATGCTGGCGTTCGGGACGATGTCCTTCATCATGAGCGCCTCGCCGCTGGCCATCGTCGGCTGCGGCTTTCCGCATTCGGAAGCGCACTGGGTCATCTTCATGCATGTGCTCGGCATGTTCGTGCCGTCGTTCTTCACCGGAAATTTGATCAACCGGTTCGGCGTGACCAACGTCATGGCGGTCGGCATCGTCCTGATGCTGGCCGGTGTCGCCGCCGCGCTTCAGGGCACGACGGAATGGAATTTCCGGATCGCTCTGACCGTCAACGGCATCGGCTGGAATTTCCTGTTCGTCGGCGCCACCACGCTGGTGACGACCTGCTATCGCCCGAACGAGCGTGGCAAGGCGCAGGCGCTCAACGACCTGCTGGTCTTCAGCACCACCGCAACGTCGAGTTTTATGGCCGGCTTTCTGCAGGATCGCTGGGGCTGGCAACCGCTGAACTGGTTTTCGGTGCTGCTGATAGCGGCCGCGGCCGTTGCCGTCCTGTGGCTGCGCAATCAGCGGCCGACGTTGAGCCCTGCGCATTAGACGTGCTATCATCGCCTGAATAAACCGGAGTAACCGCTGATGGCCAACTGCATCGTTGTCGTTCAGTTCGATTTACCCAAGCGCACTGAGGAACAGGCGGTCAAAGGGGGTACGTCGACCGCCCCGATCTATCGCGGCCTCGCCAGGAAAGGGCTGATCCGAAAGGACTACCTGAATGGCGAAAGCGGCACCGGCGGCGTCTATCTCTGGGATAGCCGTAAATCGGCGGAGGCCTGGTTCACGGAGGAGCGCGTGGCGGAATTGACGGAGCGATTCGGCGTCCGGCCGCGCCTCACCTGGTACGACACCCATGTGACGGTCGACAATCCAAAGGCCGAGACGCGCGTCAACGGCAAGGCGATCGAGATGGCCACGTGAAATTTTGCGGTTTGTAACCCCGGCAAAGATTTAACGTGTGTGTTGAGAAGCCGCCGCAGGGCGGCTTTTCACTTTACCGCCAACGCCTCAGTAGTTGGTCCCTGTCTTCTCGTTCGGGATGCCGTCGATCGGGCATTCCTCGGTGCCGGCGGTCGAACGCGTCATCGCCTCGACCATTTCCCGCGTCCCTTCGGGATCGTTGATCCACTTCTTGTAGAAGTCATACGGACAGGCGGCGACGCCGCGCGCGCTTTCGCCGGAATTGATCATGCCGGTGTAGCCGCGATGCACCAGCTTGTAGAGATGGTTCTGCGACTGGCCGGTGCGGCGCGCATCGCGGATCAGGGTTTTGGAGAGCTGCGCATACTGGATGCCGTAGTCTTCCTCGCCGCATTCGCCGAGGGTGCGACCGTCGAAGCCGATGATCGCGGAGTGACCGAAGTAGGAATAGACGCCGTCGAAGCCGGCGGCATTGGCGACCGCGACATAGACGTTGTTGGCCCAGGCCATCGCCTTGGAAATCAGCACCTGCTGCTCTTTCGCGGGATACATGTAGCCCTGGCAGCGCACGATCAGTTCGGCGCCCTTCATGGCGCAGTCGCGCCAGATCTCCGGAAAGTTGCCGTCGTCGCAGATGATCAGGCTGACCTTCATGCCCTTCGGGCCGTCGGAGACGTAGGTGCAGTTGCCGGGATACCAGCCTTCGATCGGCACCCACGGCATGATCTTGCGGTACTTCTGGACGATCTCGCCCTTGTCGTTCATCAAAATGAGCGTGTTGTACGGCGCCTTGTTCGGATGCTCCTCGTGGCGCTCGCCGGTCAGCGAGAACACGCCCCAGACCTTGGCCTTGCGGCAGGCTTCGGCGAAGATCGCGGTCTCCTCGCCCGGCACCGCGCAGGCGGTCTCGTACATCTCCTTGGAGTCGTACATGATGCCTTGTGTGGAGTATTCCGGGAAGATCACCAGATCCATGCCCGGCAGGCCGAGCTTCATGCCGACCAGCATGTCGGCGATCTTGCGGGCGTTATCGAGCACCTCGGCCTTGGTGTGCAGCCGCGGCATCTTGTAATTGACGACGGCGACACCGACGGTGTCGTTGCTCGAGGAAATATCACCGTGCATCATTGGGTCTACCCCTGTTCTGTTTCGGGTTTATCGCAGTCGATAGAGATCCTGAATCAGTGACTGATCATCCAGGGCCGCGCGGTCGGAAAACTCTTGGCACCGGTACGGGTCTGCTTCACCAGCCGCGACGGTTTCTTGCTGGAGCAGCAACCGCAGCCGGGGCCGTGCTTGGCTTTGTATTCGGCTGAGGTCATCGGCGCGTTGGAGCTGCGCTCGTTGGTGGCGGCGGCCTTGCGCTTGTCGGACGGCATGCAGAAGAACGCCGGCGCGGTCAGGATCACGCGTGGCGATTCGGTCTCGCAACTCGGGCAGTCCTGCGGATCGTCGCATTCCGCCATCGGCCGCATGTCCTTGAACGGGCCGCAATCGTTGCAGAGATATTCGTAGACGGGCATTTTTCTCTCCCTCGCGCCAACTCTTACGTATTTCGCGACGGCGGATGCGGGGCGGCATGATACTCAACCGTCCCGCATCCCATCGCGCAGGGATTACTTGTCCTGTGATAACGGCATCTGGATCTTGCCGTCGATGTGTTTGATCGGGCCCGCCGACGACGGCATGATGTCGAAGTCGAATATTTCCGTCGGCAGCCACAGCGTGGCGCAGGCGTTGGGCACGTCGACCACGCCCGAGATATGGCCCTGGCACGGCGCGGTCCCGAGGATCGAATAGGCCTGGGCGCCGGAGTAGCCGAACTTCTTCAGGTACTCGATCGCGTTCAGACAGGCCTGGCGATAGGCGATGTGAACGTCGAGGTAATGCTGCTTGCCGGCCTCATCGACCGAGATGCCCTCGAAGATCAGGTAGTCCTTGTAGTTCGGCGTGATCGGCGACGGCTTGAACACGGGGTTCTTGATGCCGTATTTGGCAACGCCGTCCTTGATGACGTCGACCTTGATGTGCAGCCAGCCGGCCATTTCGATCGCGCCGCAGAAGGTGATTTCGCCGTCACCCTGGCTGAAGTGCAGATCGCCCATCGAGAGACCGCCGCCCGGCACATAGACCGGGAAGTAGATCTTGGAGCCGCGGGAGAGATCCTTGATGTCGCAGTTGCCGCCATGTTCGCGCGGCGGCACGGTGCGGGCGCCCTCGGCGCCGATCTTGGCCTTGGCGTCGCCCTTGGCCTGACCGGCATGCGCGGTCGCGGCGAACGGCGGATTGGCCAGTCCGGGGATGCGGGTCGGATCGGTCGCGATCAGCGCGTTCTCGCGCTCGTTCCACTTCGCCAGCAGTTTCGGATCGGGCAGACAACCGATCAGGCCGGGATGGATCAGGCCGGCAAAGTTGACGCCGGGAATATGGCGCGACGACGTATAGAGACCCTTGATGTCCCAGATCGACTTCTGCGCCAGCGGGAAATGGTCGGTCAGGAAGCCGCCGCCATTTTGTTTGGAGAAAAAGCCGTTGAAGCCCCACAGGCTCTCCTTCAGCGGACCGACGTCGAGCAGGTCGACCACCAGCAGATCGCCGGGCTCCGCGCCCTTGACGCCGATCGGGCCGGACAGGAAGTGCACGATCGAGAGATCAATGTCGCGCACGTCGTCGGCGGAATCGTTGTTCTTGATGAAGCCGCCGGTCCAGTCGACGGTCTCGATGATGAAGTCGTCGCCGGGAGAAACCCACTCGACGATCGGAATTTCGGGATGCCACCGATTGTGGATCTTGTCGTTGTCGTAGGCTGACTTGGTCAGATCGACTTTGATCAGTGTATCAGGCATCAATAGCTCCCCTTTTTAAGTACGGTTACACGGACAGGAATTTCGAAATCTGCGCGGCATCGACGCTGTCGCGCGGATCGTCGCGGACGATCTCGCCGTTCTCGATCACGAGCACGCGGTCGGCGATATCGAGCGCGAAGCTCAGCACCTGCTCCGACACCACGATCGACAAACCGCGCTCGTCGCGGATGCGCTTCAGCGTGCGCGCCATCTCTTTGATGATCGACGGCTGGATTCCCTCAGTGGGCTCGTCCAGCAGCAGCACCTTTGGTTTGGTCGCGAGCGCGCGGGCGATGGCGAGCTGCTGCTGTTGTCCGCCGGAGAGGTTGCCGCCACGGCGGCCCTTCATTTCCAAAAGCACGGGGAATAGTTCGTAGATGTCTTCGGGCACCTCGGAGCCGCCGGAGACCACGAGGCCGGTCTCGATGTTTTCCTTCACCGTCATGGTCGAGAAGATCATGCGGCCTTGCGGCACGTAGGCGAGACCCTTGGCGACGCGGTCGTAGCTCGGCAGTGCGCTGAGCTCGGCGCCCTCCATCGTGACCGAGCCGCTCTTGGTCGGCACGATCCCCATCAGCGACTTCATCAGCGTGGTTTTGCCCATGCCGTTGCGGCCCATGATCGCGATGATCTCGTTGGGTGCGACCGATACGTTGAGGCCGTGCAGCACTTCGCTCTGGCCGTAAGCGACGTGGAGATCCGAGATAGCCAGCATGAACGTGCTCCCTGAAGTGTTTAGTGGCCGAGATAGACTTCGACGACTTTCGGATCGTTCTTGACCTTTTCCATCGTGCCCTCGGACAGGATCTGGCCCTGGTGCAGCACCGTGACCTTGTGGGCGATGTCCTCGACGAACTTCATGTCGTGCTCGATGACCAGCACCGAGCGATCCTTAATGATGCGGTTGAGCAGCTCGGCGGTCTTGGCGCGCTCGCTGACGCTCATGCCGGCGACGGGCTCGTCGAGCATCAAGAGTTCCGGGTCCTGGATCAGCAGCATGCCGATCTCGAGCCACTGTTTCTGGCCATGGCTAAGCAGGGCCGCGCTCATGTTGAGGCGATCCTTCAGGAAGATCATCTCGGCGACTTCGTGAACCCGGTCGCGCACGACGGCATCGCGAGTAAAGGTCAGCGCGCCGAACACGGTGCGACCGCGCGGAAATGAAATCTCCAGATTCTCGAACACAGTGAGGTCGTCGTAGATCGACGGCGTCTGGAATTTTCGCCCCACCCCGGCCTTGACGATCTGGTTCTCTTTCAGGCTCGTCAGCTCCTGACCGCGAAACTGGATCGAGCCTGAGGTAGCCTTGGTCTTGCCGCAGATCAGGTCGAGCACCGTGGTCTTGCCGGCGCCGTTGGGGCCGATGATGACGCGGATCTCGTTCTCCTCGACATAAAAGGAGAGATCGTTGACCGCCTTGAAGCCGTCAAAGGACACGGTGAGAGCCTCGACCGCGAGCAGGAATTCCTTGGGCTGGTGACCGATGAGCATAACCTACCTCCTCATTCCGCTGGTGCGCCGTCCGCCACCGAAGTGTCGGACCAGCCGTTGCCAGATTTCGGCTTGCGTGACGCGAACAGCCGGTCAATGCGCGGCTGGACGTGGTCCTGCCAGATGCCGGCGAGGCCATTCGGGAAGGCAAGCACGACGGCGATGAACAGGCCGCCGAGGCCGAACAGCCAGAGTTCGGGGAAGGATTCCGAAAGGCTGGTCTTGGCGAAGTTGACCAGCAGCGTTCCGTAGACCGCACCGAGGATCGAGAGCCGGCCGCCGACCGCGGTGTAGATCACCATCTCGATCGACGGCACGATGCCGACAAAGGACGGCGACATGAAACCGACCTGCAGCGCGAACATGGCGCCGCCGATCGCGGCAAAGATCGCGGCGACGCAGAAGGCGAAGATCTTGAAGTTGGCGACGCTGTAGCCGGAGAACCGTACGCGGTCTTCCTGGTCGCGCATCGCCACCAGGATGCGGCCGAGCTTCGAGCGCCGGATGAAGTAGGCGATGAAGATGCAGCCGAACAGACAGGCGACTTCGAAGAAGTAGAGCACGACCTTGGCGTGGTCGGGACGGATGTCCCATCCCTTCAGCGTGCGCAGGTCGGTCATGCCGTTGATGCCGCCGGTATAGCCCTGCTGGCCGACGATCAGGATGGTCAGGATTGCCGCTACCGCCTGCGTGATGATGGCGAAGTAGGTGCCGCCGACGCGGCGCTTGAACATCGCGGCGCCGATGATGAGGGCGAAGATGCCGGGCACCAGGATGACGGCGATGACGTGAGACGTGAGGCTGTGGAACGGCTTCCAGAAGTACGGCAATGAGGTGATCTGATTCCAGTCCATGAAATCGGGAATGCCGGGGGTCGACTGGATCTTGGTGTTCTCGACGCTGGAGGCTTCGAGCTTGAGGAACATCGCCATGCAGTAGCCGCCGAGGCCGAAGAACACGCCCTGCCCCAGCGAGAGAATGCCGCCATAGCCCCAGCAGACCACGAGTCCAAGCGCGACGAAGGCATAGGTGAGATATTTCGCGACCAGGTTGAGCCTGAAGACATCGAGGCAGAGCGGCAGGATCACCACCAGAAAGACGGCGAGCACCAGGATGCCGATCAGCTCCGAACGATTGAAGTAGCGATTGTCGTTCATGGCTTCAGCCCCTTTTGTTGTTATTTGCGGACCTTGAGGGCGAACAGCCCCTGCGGCCGCAGCATCAGAATTCCGACCACCGCGAGCAGCGTCAGCACCTTCGCCATCGAGCCCGACATGAAGAATTCGAGCGTCGACTGCGTCTGCGAGATCGAGAAGGCGGAGGCGATGGTGCCAAGCAGGCTGGCGGCGCCGCCGAACACGACGACCAGGAAGGTATCGACGATGTAGAGCTGGCCTGAGGTCGGCCCGGTCGAGCCGATCATGGTGAAGGCGCTGCCGGCTACTCCCGCGATGCCGCAACCGAGCGCAAAGGTGTAACGATCGACTTTCGCGGTATTGATGCCGACCGCGCCGGCCATGATGCGGTTCTGCACCACCGCGCGAACCTGGCGGCCCCAGCGCGACAGATACATGATGTAGGCGACGCCGATCGTGATCAGCAGGGTCAGCGCCATCACGAACACGCCGTTGATCGGCACTTCGATGCTTTCGGTAACGTGCAGCGAGCCCAGCATCCACTGCGGCAGTTCGACACCGACTTCACGGGCGCCGAAGATCGAGCGATAGGCCTGCTGCAGGATCAGGCTGAGACCCCAGGTCGCGAGCAGCGTGTCGAGCGGACGCTTGTAGAGATGGCGTATCAGCACCCATTCCACCAGCATCCCCAGTGAGCCGGAGGCTATGAAGGCCAATATCATTGCGAGGAAGAAGTAGCCCGAGAACAGGCTCGGCAAAAAGGTCTGGAAGAAGTTCGACGTCATCCAGGTGACGTAAGCGCCGAGGATCATGAACTCGCCATGCGCCATGTTGATGACGCCCATCTGGCCGAAGATGATCGCAAGACCGAGCGCCATCAGCACGTAAACGGAAAACAGGATCAGGCCCGCAAACCCCTGCATGACGAAGATGGAGCCGAGATCGCCAATCGAATAATCGCCGAACATGATGTTCTCCGTCGGGGGATAAGGTCCCCGCATCGCGAGAAAGACTCGCGACGCGGGGTCGTAAGCGTGGATTGACGGTCCACGCCAGGGAGCGGTTGCTCGAGGGAAGTTTGCAGAAGATCCCGCGCGCTTACTGGTAGCCCTTCGGGAACGGATCGGGCTCGACCAGGTCGGCGGTCTCAAAGATCAGTTCGAACTGACCGTCGAGCTTGGCCTTACCGACGCGGGTCTTTGACCAGAGATGATGGTTTTCGTGGATGCGCACGTAGCCTTCGGGCGCGCCCTTGAATTCCACGCCGGGCGAAGCCGCCGCGATCTTGTCGACGTCGAAGCTGCCGGCCTTCTCGACCGTTAATTTCCACAGCCACGGGCCGAGATAGGCAGCCTGGGTGACGTCGCCGATCACGGTCTTCTCGCCCCACATCTTCTTGAAGGCGGGAACGAAGGTCTTGTTGTTCGGGTTGTCGAGCGACTGGAAGTACTTCATGCAGGCATAGGCGCCCGCGATGTTCTCGCCGCCGATGCCGTCGATTTCGTCTTCGGTCACCGAGATCGTCAGCAGCGCCTGCTTCGACAGGTCGATACCGGCCGCCTTGAGCTGCTTGTAGAAAGCGACGTTGGAGCCGCCGACGACGTCGGTGAAGATCACGTCGGGCTTGGTCAGCTTGATCTTGTTGATCACCGAATTGAACTGGGTGTTGCCAAGCGGATAGTACTCCTCGCCGACGACCTTGCCCTTCAGCACGTTCTCGACATGCTTGCGCGCGATCTTGTTCGAGGTGCGCGGCCAGATGTAATCGGAACCGACAAAGAAGAACGATTTGGCGTCCTTCTCCTTGGCGATCCAGTTCAGGCCGGCGAGAATCTGCTGGGTGGCTTCCTGACCGGTATAGATGACGTTCTTGGACTGCTCGAGACCTTCATAGAAGGTCGGGTAGTACAGCATGCCGTTATACTGCTCCATCACAGGCAGCACCGCCTTGCGGGAGGCCGAGGTCCAGCAGCCCATGATCGCCGCGACCTTGTCGTTGACGAGCAGCTTCTTGGCCTTTTCGGCAAACGTCGGCCAGTCGCTGGCGCCGTCTTCCTGGATGAACTTGATCTTGCGGCCGAGCACGCCGCCCATGGCGTTGATCTGTTCGATCGCGAGCTTTTCGGCTTCGATCGAGCCAGTTTCCGAGATCGCCATCGTGCCGGTGGCGGAATGCAGGATGCCGACGGTGACTTCAGTATCGGTAACCGCGAGTCCCGTGGTGTTAACCGCGGAGGTTGCCGGCGCCTGCGCAAAAGATGACCTGGGAAGCACGGTCAGGGCGGGAATTGCCGCCATTCCCATCAGCAGCTTGCGGCGAAATGCCGACTGCAGCCCCTGTTTATTCTCGTCTGACATATCAACCCCTGTTTGTTCGAGGACGCGTTATTGGCAGGGACAAGGATTGCTGAATTTGTGCAGTGCACAGATACGTGAGATCGCGTATATTGCACCGCAAAATAGCGACGTAGGTTTTGGTACGGGGTTTGCTGACGATCATGGGATGATCGCTGCAAGTGAGGAGTACTGAAGTGGCAGGGCGGCAGCGGATAGACCGCGTCAGGCGCCAATATAATCAATGGGTTGCCAACCAGACGCTGGAAGACTACGCGCTGCGCTTCACTGCCAAGAGCGCGCGGCGATGGTCGGCCGCCCGCGTCGCCAATACTGCGCTCGGCGCGATCTCTTTTCTGGCGCTGGAAGCCATCGGCGGAACCATCACGCTTAACTATGGCGCGACAAACGCCACTGCTGCCATTCTGGTGGTCAGTGTCATCATCTTTGGCTGCGGACTGCCGATTGCCTACCATGCCGCCAAATGCGGCATCGATATTGACCTGCTGACCCGCGGCGCCGGCTTTGGCTATATCGGCTCGACCATCACTTCGCTGATCTACGCCTCCTTTACCTTCATCTTCTTTGCGATCGAAGCCGTCATCCTCGCGACGGCGCTGGCGATGTGTTTCGGCATTCCGCGCCCGATCGGCTATCTGATCTCGGCCGTCCTCATTATTCCGCTGGTGACCTACGGCATCACGCTGATCAGCCGCTTCCAGCTATGGACGCAGCCGGTCTGGATCATTCTCAACCTCCTGCCCTTCGCAGCGATTGCCTGGGCCAATCCGCATTCCTTTGCGGAGTGGCGGAGCTTTTCCGGAGAACATGGCAACCCGACCGGTCAGCTTGACCTGATGATGTTCGGCAGCGCCGCATCGGTGGTATTTGCACTGGTGGCGCAGATCGGCGAGCAGGTCGACTTCCTGCGATTTCTGCCGCGCGACCGGCGAACCTCGCGCCGATCCTGGTGGATCGCGATGCTCTGCGCTGGACCGGGCTGGATCGGCGCCGGCGCCCTCAAGCTGATGGCAGGATCGTTCCTCGCCTACTTCGCACTGAGCCACGGCATCTCCGAAGAACATGCGGCCGAGCCCGCGCACATGTATCTCGAAGCGTTCCGCTATGTGCTGTCACAGCCCGATCTGGCGCTGGCGTTGACCGGCACTTTCGTCATTCTCTCGCAGGTCAAGATCAACGTCACCAACGCCTATGCCGGCTCGATCGCGTGGTCGAACTTCTTTTCGCGCCTGACCCACAGCCATCCCGGCCGCGTGGTGTGGCTGGTGTTCAACGTGCTGGTGGCGCTGCTGCTGATGGAAATCGGTGTCTACAAGGCGCTGGAGCAGACGCTGGCGCTCTATTCCAATGTCGCGATTGCCTGGGTCGGCGCGCTGGTCGCCGATCTCGTCATCAACAAGCCGCTCGGCCTGCGCCCGCAGCACATCGAGTTCAAGCGCGCCCATCTCTACGACATCAACCCGGTCGGCGTCGGCGCCATGCTGGTCGCGACCATCGTCTCGATCAGCGCGTTCTACGGCATGTTCGGTCCGACGGCGAAAGGGCTCTCCGCCTTTGTCGCATTGGCGGTTGCGTTCATCGTCGCACCGCTGATCGCCTGGGCCACCGACGGAAAATACTACATCGCGCGCAAGCCGAAACGGAGCTGGCAGAATCTCGAATCGATCCAGTGCTGTATCTGCGAGCATGCGTTCGAGCCCGAGGATATGGCCTCCTGCCCGGCCTATGCAGGGCCGATCTGTTCGCTGTGCTGCTCGCTCGACGCGCGCTGCCACGACCTCTGCAAGCCGCACGCCCGGATCGGCGCGCAGCTATCGGGAACGCTGGGCATGTTGGTGCCGAAGCCGATCTACGCCCGCATCAACTCGCAGCTAGGGCATTATCTCGGCGTGTTCGCGGTGTCGGCCGGGCTGGTCGGGCTGACGCTCGGGCTGATTTACCTGCAGACGTCGGTGACAATTCTCAGCGATGCCCTGCTCTCCGACGTGTTGTGGAAGGTGTTCTTCGCGCTGACCATTATCATCGGCGTCGTGGCGTGGCTGTTCGTGCTGGCGCAACAGAGCCGCCGCGCGGCCGAAGAAGAAACGCGGCGCCAGACCGCGCTGCTGATCCAGGAGATCGACGCCCACAAGCGCACCGACGCCGAGCTGCAGCGCGCCAAGGAAGTCGCCGAATCCGCCAACCTTGCCAAGAGCCGCTATGTGGTTGGCTTAAGTCATGAACTGCGCTCGCCGCTCAACGCCATCTCCGGTTATGCACAACTGCTGGAACAGGATTCCAGCCTCAACACAAAGCCGCGCGATCAGGTGCGCGTGGTTCGCCGCAGCGCCGATCATCTGTCGGGACTGATCGACGGCATTCTGGACATTTCCAAGATCGAAGCCGGCCGGTTGTATCTGTCGCGCGACGAAGTTCGCCTGAGCGAATTCCTCGATCAACTGGTCGGCATGTTCCGGGTTCAGGCCACCGCCAAGGGCATCGACTTCGTGTTCAAGCGGCCTTCGGTGCTGCCGGTCGTCGTCTACGCCGACGAAAAGCGGCTGCGTCAGGTGCTGATCAACCTGCTGTCGAACGCGCTGAAGTTCACGCAAACAGGCGGCGTGCAGTTCGTGGTGCATTACCGCAGCCCGGTCGCGGAATTCGAAATCATCGATACCGGCCCCGGCATTCAGACCAGCGATCTTGAGCGCATTTTTGCACCGTTCGAGCGCGGCGCCCTCGGCGTTTCGCAACCGCAGACCGGAACGGGTCTCGGCCTCACCATCAGCCGGCTGCTCGCCGGTGTCATGGGCGGCGATATCAAGGTGAGCAGCACGGTTGGCGACGGCAGCACTTTTCGGGTCAAGATGCTGCTGTCCGAAGTGACCAACCCGACCCGGATCGCCCCGGTCGAGGCGCCGATCTACGGCTATCTCGGCCCGCGCAAGACCATCATGATCACCGACGACGATCCGACCCAGCGCGACCTGTTGCGCGAAGTGCTGACGCCACTCGGCTTCATCCTGCTCAGCGCGCCCGACGGCGCCGCGTGCCTGGCGCTGGCGCAGCACTGCCGGCCCGACCTGTTCCTGCTCGACATCTCCATGGCCGGGATGGACGGATGGACGGTGGCGGAAACGCTGCGCACCAACGGCCATCATCAGGCCCGCATCCTGATGGTGTCGGCGAGCGCGCTGGAAGCCCATGGCGCGCCGCTGGCGCAGCCGTTCCATGACGGCTATATGATGAAGCCGATCGATATTCCCCGGCTGCTGGAAGCCATTCGCCAGTTACTCAAGCTGCAATGGCAATATGAGGCCGATCAAATCCCCGTTGCACACTGGAATCCCGAAACCGGCTCACGGCCGCCGGTGAAGCATGTCGAGGAACTGATCGGTCTCGGACAGCTCGGCTATATCCGCGCGATCCAGATCAAGCTGGACGAGATCGGCAGCGACTATCCCGAACATGCCGACTTCGTCTCGCAAATGCGCTCACTGGTCGACCGTTTCGACCTCGACCAGTACATGGCCACATTGAAAACCCTGCACAGCTATGATCACTGATCCAAAAAAGCGCGACGTCGCCCTCGTCGTCGACGATTCGCCGGAAACGCTGCGGTTGTTGACCGACGCGCTCGACGGCGCCGGCATGACCGTCATGGTCGCGCTCGACGGCGCTTCGGCGATGCGGATCGTCGACCAGATCACGCCCGACATCGTGCTGATGGACGCGGTCATGCCCGGCATGGACGGTTTCGAGACTTGCCGGCGGCTGAAGCGCGACGCCGGGCTCGACAACGTGCCGATCATCTTCATGACCGGGCTTGCCGAAACCGAACACATCGTGCGCGGCCTGGAAGCCGGCGGCGTCGACTATGTGACAAAACCGATCGTGATCGAGGAGATGCTGGCGCGCATCCGTGTCCATCTCGCCAATGCGCGGCTGACCCAGAGTGCGCGCGCGGCGCTCGACGTCTCCGGCCGTTACCTGCTGGCAGTGAACAGCGTCGGCAAGATCATGTGGGCGACGCCGCAGGCGCAGAAGCTGCTGTCGGATACGCTCGCGGCCGACGCCGACGACAATTTTGTGTTGCCCGAGCCAGTGCCGCAATGGCTCGATCAGGCCGAGCGCGGCAAGGCCGGCACGAAGGCCGCCGCGATGGCGCCGTTTCCCGGCAACGACCAGCTCCGGCTGCAATATATGGGCAAGCTCGGCCCCAACGAATTTTTGCTGCGGCTTGCGAAGGATTCCGGCGCGGAGACGCCGGCGGAATTCTCCAGCGAACTCGGGCTGACCACGCGCGAAGGCGAGGTGCTGCAGTGGCTCTCCAAGGGCAAGACCAACCGCGACATCGCGCAGATTTTGGGACTCAGCCCAAGGACGGTCGACAAGCATCTCGAGCAGATCTACTCCAAGCTCGGTGTGGAAAACCGCACCGCGGCGGCGGCGATCGCGGTCAATGCGAAGAACCGGAGGTCGTGAGAGCTTTCTTCTCCTTCTCCCCGTTCTTCACGGGGAGAAGGTCGGGATGAGGGGCTCTCTCCGCGATGCTGGTGCTAATCGAAACACCTGTGCCCCCTCACCCGGATCGCATCTCACGATGCGATCCGACCTCTCCCCGCAAGCGGGGCGAGGTAATTAAGCGCCCAGCCCGCTGATATCCGCCACCATCACCGTCCCCGTCACCAACTCCGTGATGTAAAGCCGATCCGCGTTGGCACCACCGATCGCGACGTTGGTGCAGCTCTGCCCCGCGCACGATTTGATACGCGCGATCAACTCACCGTTGGGCGCGAACACGAAGACATGTCCGAGCGAGGCATGTGCGACGAACAGGCGGCCAGCCTTGTCCACCGTCATGCCATCAGGACCGCTCGGGCCAAACGTCGAGCAGAAGCGGCCGACCTTGGAGACGCTGCCGTCTTTCATGAACGGCATCCGCCACACCGCGTTGTCGCGGGTCATGGCTACGTACAGCGTCGCCTCCTGCGGATCGAGCACCAGGCCGTTGGGGCTGATGCCGGTGTCGATCAGGCAGTCAAGCCGGCCATCGGTCTTCAGCCGATAGACCCGGCCCGTCGGATCGTGCAGGCCAGTCTGCCCCTGATCGGTGAAGTAGATGTCGCCGTTGGCGGCGATGTGCAGGTCGTTGCAGCCCTTGAAGGACTCCGAATTGCGCGACCGCAGCACGTGCTGCATCCGCCCGGCCTTTGCATCGAGCTCCATGATGCCGTTGCGGTAGTCGGCGACCAGAATGCGGCCGTCGCGGCCGATCTTCAGCCCGTTGGGCCAGCCGTCATATTCGACCACCAGCGACCATTTTTTGTCCGGCGAAATCTTGAAAATGCGCCCAAAGGGAATGTCGACGATGTAGAGATTGCCGTCGGCGTCGAACGACGGTCCTTCGATAAAGCAATCGGTCGGTGCCCCCGGCCGGTTGGCATCGGCCCATTCGGTGCGGACGTTGCGCCTGAATTCGGCGGGCATGGCGGAGAAGATTTCGGTCGGGATCAGTTTTGGTGGCGTTTCCAGATACATCATTTTCTTGGTTTCACCCGTGTTGGAACGGGCGCACCATAGAGGAGCTTTTTGGAGGCGTCGATTGGTCCGTGCTCCCTCCCCGTCATTGCGAGGAGCGAAGCGACGAAGCAATCCAGTCTTTCTTCGGCAGCAAGACTGGATTGCTTCGCTTCGCTCGCAATGACGGCCGAAAGGGGAAGCCTCAGTTCGCCACGGCCAGTTTCTGCTGCGCGTCCGCCGACCCCGTCTGCGCGATCAGCCGTTTCAGCTCCGGAATGCAGGAGCCGCAATTGGTGCCAGCCTTGAGCTTGGCGCCGATGTCGGCGGCGGTGCGCGCACCGGTCACAATGCTGTCGCAGATGGTGTTGCGGCCGACGCCGAAGCAGGCGCAAACGACAGGTCCGGCATTGGCGAGGCCGTCGGCCGACTTGCCCGACAGCAGCATGCGGCGCTGGTCATTGGCGAGCGCATCCGCCGCGAACAGGTCCTTGACCACGTTCCAGTCGCCGGCGTCGCGTGCCGGGCCGATGAACAGGCAGGTCTCGATGCGGTCACCGTCAAAGGACGCCGCGCGATAGACGCCGCCGCCAAAGTCCTTGTATTCGGCGAGGTCGTCCGGCGTGAACGATTTCAGCCAGGATTGCCAACCCTTCAGGTCGGCGTTGTCGGCGAACAGATAGCCGTGGCCGCCATTGACAGCGACATGCGCGCCCCAGGCATGCGCGGGTAGTTTCAGTGGCCGGCGCGATAGCGCAAAGCCGCGGAACACATATTCATAAGGCGTGATCGACGCCGGCGTCGCCTTGTTCTCCGGCTGGCCGGAGAACGGATCGGTGTAGGCCGCCACCAGCGAGCCGACGCGGGCGCCGGTCGCGTTGGCCTCGCTCCAGTGGATCGGCGCGAACAGCATGCCGCGCTGCTGGCGCTCGCTGACGATGACGCGGAGCGTGCATTGTCCGTAGTCGGTGGTGACGCGCGCAAAGTCGCCGTCGGCGAGGCCATGCCGCGCGGCATCATCGGGATGAACCTCGACGAACGGTTCCGGCAGATGCTGGCCGAGCCGCGGGCTTTCACCGGTGCGAGTCATGGTGTGCCACTGGTCGCGGATGCGGCCGGTGTTGAGCCGCAGCGGCCTTGCCGCCGTGGTTTCGGTCCGCAGCGCGGGAATTTCCGGCGCGACGAAACGGGCCTTGTGGTCGTTGGCATAGAAACCGCCTTCGGCGAAGAAACGCGCCTGCGGCTGCGCATCGAGCCGGACCGGCCACTGCACCGGCGCCATGATGTCGAACGCTTCATCCGACAGCGCCTTCAGGCCGCCGATATCGAAATCGCGAGCCCCCTCATTCTCGAACGCCGAGAGCGCGGCGTGCTCGCGGAAAATATCCGCGGCCGAATTAAAGTTGAAGGCCGCGCTGAAACCGAGGCGTTTGGCGACTTCGCCAAGGATCCACCAATCCGGCCTGGCCTCGCCCGCCGCCTCCATGAAAGCGCGCTGCCGCGAGATGCGGCGCTCCGAATTGGTCACGGTACCCGACTTCTCACCCCACGCTTGCGCCGGCAACAACACGTGCGGACCGACATCAACGGTGTCGTTGGAGACGACGTTCTCGGACACGACGAACAGTTCGAGCTTCTTCATCGCCTCGCGGACAGCGTCGGCGTTCGGCAGCGACACTGCCGGATTGGTGCCGATCACCCACAGCGCCTTGATCTCGCCGCGCCCGATCGCCTCGAACATCTGTACGGCTTTCAACCCTTCATGGGTGGCGATGCGCGGCGCCTTCCAGAACCTGCGGACCCGATCGATGTCTGATGGCGTGAACGCCATGTGCGCGGCCAACTGGTTCGCAAGCCCGCCGACCTCGCGGCCTCCCATCGCATTGGGTTGACCGGTCAACGAGAACGGCGACGCGCCTACCTTGCCGATCCGCCCCGTAGCGAGATGGCAGTTGATGATGGCGTTGACCTTGTCGGTGCCCTGCGCCGACTGGTTGACGCCTTGCGAATACAGCGTCACCACGCGCGGGGTGTTGGCATAGAGCTGGAAGAAGGCAGCGACATCGGCCTCGGAGAGCCCGGTCGCCAGCGCGGTGGCGCCGACACTGCCGGCCATGCTGCGCGCGCGGGCAAGCGCATCGTCGAAACCGGAGGTGTAGGATGCGATGTAATCGTTATCGAGCTTGCCCTGATCGGCGAGGTAAACCAGCAGGCCGCTGAACAAAGCGGTGTCGGTGCCTGGCTTCAGCCCCAGAAACAAGTCGTCATCGCCGACGGTATCGGTGCGGCGTGGATCGATCACCACGAAGCGGGCGCCGCGCTGCTGCTTGTTGACGATCATGCGCTGGTACAGCACCGGGTGGCACCAGGCCGCATTGGAGCCGACGAAGACCAGCAGGTCGGCCTCGTCGAGATCCTCATAACAACCGGGCACGGTATCGGCGCCGAAGGCACGGCGATGACCCGCGACCGACGAGGACATGCAAAGCCGCGAATTGGTGTCGACGTTGGCGCTACCGAGGAATCCCTTCATCAGCTTGTTGGCGACGTAGTAGTCCTCTGTCAGCAACTGGCCGGAGAGATAGAACGCCACCGCGCCCGGACCGTCGCGCGCGATGATGTGCTGGAACCGATGCGCGACATGGTCAAGCGCGTCGCTCCAGGCCACGCGCTCCATGCTGCCCTTGTCGCAGCGGATCATCGGATAAAGCAACCGGTTCGTCAGGCCCAGCGTCTCGCCCAGCGCCGAGCCCTTTGAGCACAGCCGGCCGAAATTGGCGGGATGATCGGGATCGCCCGATATCGCCGCGCCGCCTCGGCCGTCCGGCGTCGCCAACACGCCGCAGCCGACGCCGCAATAGGCGCAGGTGGTGCGCGTGGCGCGCAGGTTGGGATCGACGAGACTCATGTTGCCGGTCTCATCATGCCGCCTCCGAACGCAGCGCCAGCGAGCGGCCGAACATCATATCGGTGCGAATTCTTTGCGTCGGATGCCGGGTGCGGATCAATTCGAGATACCAGAGCGCGTCGGCGACGTCGCCGATCAGCACCGCACCGGTCAGTCGTCCGTCGGCAATTACCAGCTTCTTATAGGTGCCGTGATTGATGTCAGAGAGTACGATGCTCTCGCTACCGTCGGCGCCGATGAAATCGCCGGCAGAGAACACGCTGACGCCGGAGACTTTCAGGTTGGTCGCAACCACACTGCCGCCATAGGCGGCTTCGCGACCGGCAAGATGCTGCGCCAGCACCCGCCCCTGCTCGTAGGCCGGCTCGACCAGCCCGTAACACGTGCCGCGATGTTCGGCGCACTCGCCGATCGCAAAGATGTCGCGCGCGCCGGTTTGCAGTTGATCGTTGACGAGGATGCCGCGGTTGACGGCGATGCCCGCTTCGCTGGCCAGCCCGGTGTTCGGCCGGATACCGGCCGCGAAAATCACGGCGTCGGCGTCGATCCGGCGGCCGTCGACCAGTTCAACGCCGTCGACGCGCGTCTCGCCGTGGATGCATGCGGTATTGGCGTTGAGCAGGATCTCGGTGCCCTTGCGCTCCACCAGCGATTTCAGCAATTCCGCCGCGGGCGCGTCGAGCTGACGCTCCATCAGGCGGTCCATCAGATGAATCAGCGTCACCGGGCTGCCTGCCTTGGCAAGCCCATAGGCGGCTTCTAGGCCCAACAATCCGCCGCCGACCACCACCACGCGTTTCCTTTGCGCGGCCAGCGCCAGCAGGAGATCGACGTCCCGGCTGTCGCGAAAGGTGTGCACGCCGGCGAGATCGGCGCCGGGCACGTTGAGCCGCAGCGCAGAAGACCCCGTCGTCAGCACCAGCTTGGAGAACGGGACACTCTCGTCGCCCGCGATCTTGATCTCGTGACGGCCGACATCGATCTCGGTTGCCCGGCAGCCGTATTTCAGGGTGACGCCGCGATCGCTCCACCACGATGCCGGCCGCAGTTCGATATCCTGCGTCGTGGTTTCGCCGGCGAGCACCGACGACAGCAGCACGCGATTGTAGGCCAGCCGCGGCTCGTCGCCGATGACGGCGATGGCGTAACGACCAAGCGCCACCTTCGCCAGTTCATCGACCAGACGGGCGGCGGCCATGCCATTGCCGACAATCACAAGCGGTTCGCTCACGGCGTCTCCTCTTATCCTTATTCGGCGGCTTCGGCCCGGCCGTAGGCTTCCGAAATCATGTAACCGGACAGCGTGCCGTAGGCCGCGATCCAGGCCTCGGCGACTTCGGGCGTCCAGGCGTCGCCAAGACCCTTTTCAAGCGTCCACAGCAGCGCACCGCCGACCACCGGATAGTGCTCCGCCTTGGCACCGTAGTTGACGTGACGTTTTGCCAGCGCGCTCGCAGCCGGAAGTATCGCTTCGAGATTGCTCAATCCGCCAACGACGACGGCGAGTGTCGCCATCAACTTCTTGCGCTGCTCTTTCATGTCGTCTGGAAACATCGCGCGCACGGAAGGGGCCACTTCGAACAGGCGATCGTAGAACAGCACCGCTGCGTGTTCGGAGATCGGAGCAACCTTGGCAAAGCTGTCTTGAACCAGTTTGATTTGTGTCGGATTCATCTCAATTCTCCTTAGGGGTTTCAAAGGTGAACCGGTTGGTCGCGATGCTTTCAAAAGTGGTTCAATGTCTGACGCTCACGATGCCGTCTACGCTGCCTCCACGAAGCGATGCCGCTCGTAAAGGAATTCGAGCACGCGCTGACGGCACTTGAGGTAACCGGGATTGGTTGCGAGCTCGAGGCGCTTGCGCGGACGCGCCAGCGGCACTTCCAGCACTTCGCCGATGCGGGCGCTCGGCCCGTTGGTCATCATCACGATGCGGTCCGACAGCAGCACGGCCTCGTCGACGTCGTGCGTGATCATCAGAATGGTGTTGCCGAGCTTCTGGTGGAGCGCCATCACGGAATCCTGCAGATGGGCGCGGGTCAACGCGTCGAGCGCGCCAAAGGGTTCGTCGAGCAGCAGCACCTTCGGCTCCATCGCCAGCGCGCGGGCGATGCCGACGCGCTGCTTCATGCCGCCGGAAATTTCCGACGGCCGCTTGTCCTTGGCGTGCGCCATCTGCACCAGGTTGAGATTGTGCATCACCCAGGCAGCGCGCTCGGCCCTCGTCTTGGTCGAGGCGAACACCTTGTCGACGCCGAGCTTGACGTTCTCGTAGACCGTCAGCCAGGGCAGCAGGCTGTGGTTCTGGAACACCACCGCTCGATCCGGACCGGGCGAGTTGACTTCGCGGTTCTCCAGCAGCACGCAGCCATTGGTGGTGTCGGTGAGACCGGCGACGATGTTGAGCATGGTCGACTTGCCACAGCCGGAATGTCCGATAATCGAGACGTATTCGCCCTTGTCGATCGTCAGGTTGATGTCCTTCAGCACTTCGGTCGAGGCATTGCCGCGGGTGAAGACCTTGTCGATGTGGTCGAGCTTCAGATAGGCCGCCATGACATTCTCCTTCAGCTGATCGCGGTGCCGCGGGTGACGATTTTGCCCAGTCCCGCGATCAGGCGGTCGAGCACGAAGCCGATGATGCCGACATAAAACAGCGCCAGGATGATTTCGCTGATATGCGATGAATTCCAGGCGTCCCAGATGAAGAAGCCGATACCGACGCCGCCGATCAGCATTTCGGCCGCGATGATCGCAAGCCAGGACAGGCCGATGCCGATCCGCAGGCCGGTGAAGATGTAGGGCGCAGCGGCCGGGATCATCACCTTGCCGAAGAACTCCAGCGGGTTGAGCTGAACCACCGCGGCGACGTTGCGGTAATCCTGCGGAATGTTGCGGATGCCGACGGCGGTGTTGATGATGATCGGCCAGATCGAGGTGATGAAGATCACGAAGATCGCCGAGGGCTGGCCATCACGGAAGGCGGCCAGCGCCAGCGGCAGCCAGGCCAGCGGCGGAATGGTGCGCAACACCTGAAACAGCGGGTCGAGGCCGCGCATCGCCCAGACCGACTGTCCGACCAGCGTGCCGAGCGCGACGCCGACGATCGCGGCCAGCGAATAACCAAGCGCGACGCGCTGAAGGCTCGCCGACAGATGCCAGAACAGGCCCTTGTCGATGCCGCCGCGATCGAAGAACGGATCGAAGATCAGCTCCCTGGTGTCCTTGAATACCTTTGACGGCGGCGGCAGTGTCGATCCGGTACGGCGGCAGACCAGTTCCCAGAACAGCATCAGCAGCGCCAGCACGATCAACGGCGGGATGACACGCGCTGCGGTCTCCTTTGCCATCTTGGCGTATTTGTCGGCGCGTGGCGCCCGCTTCGGCGTCATCGTCACAACCGGCGCCGCTGTCACTGCTTGGCTCGGAATGGCCGTTGCAGTGGCCTCGGCTTTCATCGCATGCATCGTCATTGAAAGTGTATCTCCGTTGTTCAAAGAGCGGGCCGCACGCGGCAAGCGCGCGGCCCGTACTGGATCAGACGTCAACACGCTTGATGGACAGGGACTTGAGGTAGGCCGCGGGATTTTCCGGGTCGAACACCTTGCCGTCGAAGAAGGTCTCCTTGCCGCGCGAAGTCGAGGTCGGGATATCCGCGGCGGCGACGCCGAGTTCCTTGGCGGCGTCCTTCCAGAGATCCTCGCGGTTGACCTTGGCGATCAGCGCCTTGGCGTCGTAGCCGGCTTCATACTTGCCCCAGCGGATATCTTCCGTGATGAACCAGAGATCATGGCTCTGGAACGGGTAGGACGCGTTGTCCTTCCAGAACCGCATCTGCTGCGGCGAGTTCTCGACGACGCGGCCAGTGCCGTAGTCGAACTTGCCCTTCATGCGGTCGGTGACGTCCTCGACGGGAACGTTGATCCACTGCCGCTTGGCGCAGATCGCCGCGGTCTCTTCGCGGTTCTCGGCCTTTTCGCACCACTGCTGCGCTTCCATCACGGCCATCAGCAGCGCTTTCGCGGCCTTCGGATATTTGTCGACATAGGCGGCGCGCATGCCGAAGGATTTTTCCGGGTGCTTGTCCCAGAGTTCGCCGGTCGTGAGCGCGGTGTAGCCGATCTCCTGATGGATCAGCTGCAGATTCCAGGGTTCGCACACACAGAACGCGTCCATGGTGCCAACCTTCATGTTGGCAACCATCTGCGCCGGCGGAACGACGATGGTCTCGATGTCCTTGTCGGGATCGATGCCGCCGGCCGCGAGCCAGTAACGAATCCAGAGATCGTGGGTGCCACCCGGGAACGTCATCGCGGCCTTGACCGACTTGCCGGAGGCTTTCTTCTTCTCCAGCGCCACCTTGAACGGCGCGGTATCCACGCCGACCTTGATGTCGGCATATTCCTTGGCGACCGATATGCATTGGCCGTTCAGATTGAGCCGGGCCAGGATGTACATCGGCGTCGGCTGGTTGTTCTGCGTCACCTTGCCGGAGGAAATCAGGTAGGGCATCGGCGTCAGGATGTGCGCGCCATCGATGCCGTTACCTTCCGAGCCGAGCACGAGATTGTCGCGCGTGGTTCCCCACGAGGCCTGCTTCTGCACTTCGACGTCAGGCATGCCGTATTTGGCGAAGATGCCCTTCTCCTTGGCGACGAACAGCGGCGAAGCATCCGTCAGCGCAATGAAGCCGAGCTTGGCGGCCTTCACTTCCGGGCCCGCGCCTTGCGCAAATGCGCCGGCGGGAAAGTTGAGCTTCGCTGCGGCAAGCAACGCTGCCGTGCCGCTGGCTGCTTTCAGGATCTGACGGCGGCTGAAACCACGGGAGGTCGGATGAGTAGGCTTCGTCATGGGTATCGCTGTCCTTTGCATCGTTGCGGAACCCTCCGACTGGTGTTGCTGCGCGGCGCGTGCAGGCGCGTTCCGGGGAAGCCCCGGACGTGCGGCGTTACAATTCGGATGGGTTGGTCTCGAGGGACGGCATCAATGGCGTCGGCACAAGCTATTCAAGCTTCGTGCCAAGCCTCCCGCAGTGCAAAAAATTTATATATTTCAATATCATACGGGTCCATCGAGGCAGTTCGCTGAACCCGGTCTCCGCATCCGAAATTTGCGATTCGCTCAATTATTGTGCGGCGCACAAGAATTGAGCAGGGGCCTCGGAAGTGCCGCGGGAGCGATCCTGGACACGCTCTGAAGCGTATTCCCAGGCGTGTGCTCAAGCATGTGCTCAAGCGTGTGCTCAAGCGTGTTCCTGGGCCTTCGCCGCCATTGGTTTCGGCGCGGCACCGCCGCCCGGCTTCATGCGGAATTCGTAGGTCATCAGGTGCCACGGCACGTCCGCCGGCTTGCCGTCCGGCATCAGCGCGTCGGTGCGCTTTTCGACCTGGGCGATCAGGTCGTCCTTCACGCCGAACACCACGTCGGAATCGATATATTTGTCGCCCTCGACGAAGACGTGCGTGATCAGCGGCTCGTAGCCGGGGGCATTGACCAGGAAATGCACATGCGCCGGCCGCATCGCGTGACGACGGGTCTGGATGATCATCTCGCCGACCGGACCGTCGGTCGGAATCGGATAGCTGCACGGCAGGATGGTGCGGAAGTAGAACCGGCCATCGGCATCGGTCATGAAGCGCGCCCGCGACGTCGGCCCATCAGTTTCGTAGGTCGGCCGCTGTGAATCGTAATAGCCTTCATCGTCGGCGTGCCAGATGTCGACGGGAACATTGGCCAGCGGCTTGCCGGCGAGATCGGTGACACGGCTCTGCACGAACATGCGCTCGCCGGGCAGGTTGGCCGAGACGTCGGTGCCGTGCGGCATCACCTTGTGTTCGCCGACATAGAACGGGCCGAGCACGGTAGTCTCGGTAGCGCCCTCGCGTTCGCGATGATTGACGGCATCGACCAGCATGGAGACGCCTAACACGTCGGAGAGCAGGATGAACTCCTGGCGGATCGGGGTGCATTTCTGCCCGGTGCGGGTCAGGAAATCGATCGCGTATTCCCATTCCTCGAAGGTGAGACCGGTTTTGGCGACATAGCCGTGCAGCGCCGTCACCAGTTCCTGCAGCAGGAACTTGGCGCGCGGATCCGGCGTGTCGTCGAAACTGCGGGTGACTTCGGCGGTGAGTTCGGTCTCGTTGAATTGGGTCATTTGGCTGTCCTGCGGGGTACGCGAATGGCTCCGTCAGCCTATAGCACCGTTCTGCCCGATGGTAGGCTTCGGACTGTTGGAACAGGCTACACTTTTCAGCTATTCAGGACGTACCCAGCCTGCCGGAGATCAGTCCCGATGTTAGCCCCTACCCCCGCCTCGCCCGAGTCCGCCGGAATGTCCAAGGCCGCACTCGACCGCCTCGAAAACCACCTGAAGCAGCGCTATGTCGATGCCGGCCGCTTCCCGGGAACGCAGCTTCTGGTCTATCGCCGCGGCAAGATCGTCCATTCGACGGCGCAGGGTTTTGCCGACGTCGAGCGCAAGGTGCCGGTCAAGGACGACACCATCTTCCGCATCTATTCCATGACCAAGGCGCTCACCTCGGTCGCTTTCATGATGCTGGTCGAGGAAGGCCGCGTCGCACTCGATGAGCCCGTCCACAAATACATTCCGGAATGGAAGAACCTCGGCGTATTCGTGGCCGGGACCTATCCGGCGTTCCTGACCCGCGCGCCGTCGCGGCCGATGCTGATCGTCGACCTGATGCGTCACACCTCAGGCCTGACATACGGCTTCCAGCAGCGCTCCAACGTCGACGCCGCCTATCGCGAGACAAAGATCGGCGAGGTGATCAAGGCCGGCACGCTGCAGACCATGATCGAGGATCTCGCCAAAATCCCGCTGGAATTTTCACCGGGCGAGGCCTGGAATTACTCCGTCGCCACCGACGTGCTCGGCTATCTCGTCGGTAAAATCTCGGGCATGCCGTTCGAGCAGTTCTTGAAGGAGCGCATCCTCAACCCGCTCGGCATGAACGATACCGACTTTTTCGTGCCGAAGGAAAAAGCCCATCGCTTCGCGGCCTGCTATTCGGCCGATCCAAACGGCGGCATGACGTTTCACGCCACCGAGCGCAAGGGCAACCTGACGCTGCAGGACGATCCCGCGACGAGTTCGTTCCTGTCGCCACCCTCGTTCATTTCAGGCGGCGGCGGCTTGTGCTCGACGGCATCAGACTATCTCACCTTCTGCCGGGCGCTGCTCAATGGCGGCGAACTCGGCGGTGTAAGGTTGATTGGCCCGAAGACGCTGAAGCTGATGGCCTCGAACCATCTGCCCGGCGGCGTCGATTTGCCCACGATGTCGCGCTCGCTGTTCTCCGAGGCGTCCTATAACGGCATCGGCTTCGGTCTCGGCTTTGCCGTCACCATGAACCCGGCGCAGACCCTGATCGCCGGCAGCCCCGGCGAATTCGCCTGGGGCGGTGCGGCGACGACATCGTTCTTCATAGACCCGGCCGAAGAGCTGATCACGATCTTCATGACGCAGGTGCTGCCGTCGAGCGCCTATCCGATCCGGCGCGAGATTCGCACCATGGTGTATGCCGCCATCACTGACAGCAATCTCTAACAGGAGAATCCGGGTTCCACGGCGCGCTACCGCGATCGTGGAACCCGATCACCCCAAGCTTAATTTCCGCCAAATTCCTTGGCGAATTCAACCGCTTCTCCTATGCTCCCGGCAATTCTGCCGATCCGGGACATGCGTTGCCAAAACTTTCATTGCCAGTGCGTCTCGCCCTTCTGGTCGCGGGAACCACGCTGCCGCTGATCCTCTTCGCGGCAGGCATCGTTTACAACAACTACGAACAGGATCGCCGGGACGCGACGCAGCGCGTCGGTGAGACCGTGCGCAGCATCCGGCTGGTGCTCGATGCCGAAATGCAGCGCATGACGGGGGGCTTGCAGGTTCTCGCGCTCACCAACTCGCTCCGCGGCGGTGACTTCAACAGCTTTCGCCGGATCGCCGCCGGCTTCCTTGATCAATATGGCAAGGAGGGTGTCGTGCTGGTGGCCGACCGTGACGGCCGCCAGGTGTTTTCCTCGGTCACGCCGGACGCCGCAAGCCTGCCGCCACGCAACAACCGCGCGATCGTCGACAAGGTGTTCGCGGAAAAGAAGCCGGCCTATTCCAATCTGTTCACCGGCGCGGTGAAGCAGCGCCTGATCGTGACCGTTGAAGTGCCCGTGATCCGCGACGGGGAAGTGATCTACGATATCTCGTTCAGCCCGCCGATCGAGATTTTCCAGGCCATCATCGAGCAGCAGCGTCCGAGCAAGGACTGGACGATCTCGATCTTCGACGGCGAAGGCGTCAATTTCGCCCGCGTGCCGAACCCGCAGGAAACCATCGGCAAACGCGCATCGCCTTTACTTTACGAAGCGCTTTTCCGCAGCACCGATGCAACCCTGCCGACGGTTTCGCTCGAAGGCGTACCGCTGATCACGAGCTTCGCGCGCTCTTCGCTCACCGGCTGGACGGTTGCTGCCGGCATCTCGGAAAGCTCACTGGTAGGTCCGCTGTGGCGCAATCTTGCGATCGCCAGCGTGATCGGCGGCGTTCTTCTGCTGGTAGGCCTCGCCTTTGCGGTGCGGATGGCGACCACGATCGCCCGCGGCGAGATGCTGCATGATCTCTTGATCGAAGAACTCAACCACCGCGTCAAGAACACGCTCGCGATCCTGCAATCGATCGCGACGCAAACTTTTCGCAGCGCCAGCCGTGCCGAACGCGCGTCATTCGAAGGCAGGCTCGGCGCATTGGCGGAAGCGCACAATCTGCTGAGCCAGGAGAAATGGCAGGGCTCGGATTTACAGGACGTGGTCGCGCGGGTGTTGCAGCCTTATCTGCTCACCAATCCCGGCCGGATGCGGATGTTCGGACCGACGGTGCCGCTGTCGCCGCGGCTCGCCGTGATCCTGTCGATGATCGTGCACGAGATCGCGACCAATGCCGCCAAATACGGCGCGCTGTCGAACGACACCGGCACCGTCGCGCTGGACTGGGAAGTGCTCGAGGAAAGTGACGGGCGCAAATTGCGGATGATCTGGACCGAGAGCGGAGGTCCTCACGTTACGGCGCCAGTGCAGCGCGGCTTCGGCTCGCGGCTGATCGAGCGCAGCGCGCGTGATCAGCTTGGCGGCGAGGCCACCGTCGACTTTCTGCCTCACGGCGCCGTCTATACCGTGAGTTGCGCGCTCGAAAACGAGGGCTGACGAACCGAGGCGATTGATATCGCCCGTTCAGACGACGCTACGCGACAACCGACTACTTCACCAAAGCGGGCCAGCGCTAAGCCACCAAAGCTTGCAGAGCGATTGCCTGTTCACGCGTTTGCACAGCGATGGCGGTGTGGCTGTAGTCGGGGCCGTTAGGCGTCATCTGACTGAGCAACTCCTGGCCCTTGATGACATGAAGTTCCGCCCCTGTACCGGAAGGGTAAATCCCGAGAACCACATCGAACGCGGTCACAATGGATTTCAGGGCGTTGGCCTTGTCACTTGAGCCCTGGATAAAGCTGCGCACATCCGCAGCAAGTTCCTGCAGCCTGTCAAAATCGATCACGCGGGTACTCCACTTACTGACCGATCCTTGCCACGAGATGCTTACTGAAAACTGAAGGTCACGACAAAGCCTCCTCATTTGGGGCCTAGGCGTTCGCTCCAACCGGCCTTTCCGGCCGGTAGCGTGGATGGGTTCATGGCCGAGAGCGGACATAAAGTCCTCGGGACCGATTATTTCCAAAGTGGGACCGGCCTGCGCGACATAATGGCACGTTAGTTGCTATGTTTTGATACGGAAACCAATCGGGGAAATCAAACCATGTCGACGATCACAGCGCCGGTAGCGACGGAAGCGCGCAAACCGCTTTACACCTCTCTTTTCGTCCAGGTGCTGGCCGCTCTTGTGCTCGGGATCGTGCTCGGGATGGCCGTGCCGGATTTTGCCATCGGGCTCAAGATCTTCAGCGACGCCTTCCTGAAGTTGATCTCGATGATCGTGGCGCCGATCGTGTTCTGCGTCGTGGTGCATGGCATCGCCGGCGCCGGCGACCTGAAAAAGGTCGGACGGGTCGGCGTCAAGGCGCTGATCTATTTCGAAACGATGACCACGGTTGCGCTGATTGTCGGCCTGCTGCTGGCCTATCTGTTCGGGCCCGGCCACGGCATGAACATCGACACGTCGACGCTGGACGCCAAGGCGCTTACCAACTATGCCGACAATGCCCACAAGCTGCAGGGCGGCGGCATCGGCAGCTTCCTGATGAACATCATCCCGACCACCTCGGTCGACGCGCTGTCGCGCAACGATGTGCTTCAGGTGTTGTTCTTCGCGATCCTGTTCGGCACCAGCCTTGCTCTTGTCGGCGGTGAAAAGGCCGAAAAAATCATCTCCTTCATCGACGCGGTGTCGACCGTGCTGTTCCGCACCATGGGCCTGATCGTGCGCGTCGCGCCACTCGGCGTGCTCGGCGCCGTGGCCTATACGGTCGGAAAATACGGCGTCGGCTCGCTCAAGCAACTGCTGTCGCTGGTCGCGCTGTTCTACGTCTCGGTGACGATCTTCGTCTTCGGCGTTCTTGGCGGTGTGATGGCGCTGGCCGGGCTGAACATTCTCAAATTCCTGTCGTACTTGCGCGAGGAATTGACCATCGTCCTCGCCACCGCCTCCTCCGATGCGGTGCTGCCGCAGATCATGCGCAAGCTGGAACGGATGGGCGTCAAGGACTCGGTCGTGGGCCTCGTCATTCCCACCGGCTACTCCTTCAACCTCGATGCGTTCTCGATCTACCTGACGCTGGCGGTGGTGTTCATCGCGCAGGCAACCAACACGCCATTGTCGTTCGGCGATCTCTTGCTGGTGCTCGGCGTCTCGCTCGTCACCTCGAAGGGCGCCCATGGTGTGCCCGGTTCGGCGATCGTCATCCTGGCTGCGACGCTGAATGCGGTGCCGAGCATTCCCGCCATCGGCCTCGTGCTGGTGCTGTCGGTCGACTGGTTCATCGGAATGGCCCGCGCGCTCGGCAACTTGATCGGCAACTGCGTCGCGACCGTCGTCGTCGCGGCCTGGGAAAACGATCTCGACCGCGACAAGGCGCGGCGCGTGCTCGACGGCGCCGAGACGGTCGACGTGACCGCGGGCTAGGCCCCTGTTTCCGAACCGGCCACCGGCATTTCCGCCGCTCCCGCGCCAGCGGGGTCTTGAGGCGGCTCAACGCTGAGTTTAGTGGACCGCTCCCATAAAGCACCGAAAAATCAGTCCGCTGGAACGTCATTTCTCACATGCGGCCAAGCCAATGATCCCTGACTTTCCCAGGATCATCCAATGCGCCATTCACTGGAAATGGCCTCAACTTTGCTATATTTCGGCCGATATCACGGTTGAGTATTTCGAAGATTACCAACCGGAGGGGTACTTTCGCTCGCCCCGGACGGGTCATTTCTCCAGCCGCAACCGGGCTCCGGCCCCGTAGAAGTACCAGTGTACAGGCGAAGGATAGTAAGTATGCTTCCGAAATCTGTGGCCACCGAACTCGCGGTGGTTGTGGTTTAGCCAATATTTTGCCAAATGTAGGGGTGCGGGGTTGCGATTAGAAAAGCCCCGGGCGCCAAAGGCTGAGACGAGCTGACAGCGCCGGTACCAGGATGCTTCCAATACGCCCGTGCGTTTGGCTACCATCTGACAATTTCTCAGGATTCCTGTGGTTCTAACGGCGAATTCACGGGTCTAGGCGGACTTAACCCGGTTAATATGGATGAAGCCCTGACCTAATTGCGGCAGGGCTTCCCGATCGAAGGACGGTAAAACCAGAATGATTAGATCAGCAGCAAAGAAGATGAAGCAGCGCAGTGCCGGCAAACCCGACATTGAATTGGGCAAGCGGATTCGCCTCCGGCGTGTGGAGCAGAAGATCTCGCAGGCAGAGCTCGGCGACAAACTCGGCGTCAGCTTCCAGCAGGTCCAGAAATACGAGAAGGGCGTCAATCGCGTCGGCGCGGCCCGTCTGCAGCAAATCGCAACTGCGCTCGACGTGCCGGTCACGTTCTTCTACGACGGCGACGGCAAGGCGCGGGAAGTCGAGAGCCTGCTGTTCCTCGACAGCGCATTCAGCCTGCGGCTGCTGCGCGCCTACAGCAAGATCAAGGACCAGACCGTGCAGCGTCAGCTGGTGTCCCTGATGGAATCGATTGCCGCCAACGAAGACTAGGCGCCATCACGCCTGGATTGCAGCACCGCGGACCCGATCAATGATCGCGAGTGAATCGGCGGGTAGCCTGTTGCTGCGCCAGGCCACATGTTGATCCGGCCGGGACAAGACCAGTTTGTCACCGTCGCCAACGACGGACTCCGGCCGTTCGATATCGAGAACCTTTAGCGGCATACCCCGCAAGCGGGCAGCGGCGTCGAGTGCGGCGACGTCGGTTGCGGGATCGAACCGCAGCAGCGTGAACTCCGGCCCCATCGCGTCATAGAGCGAGCGGCCATCCCTACACCACAGATGCGGCGTGCGACAGCCCGGCACCGTCGACGGCGTATAGCTGTTCATCGTGTAGGCCGGATGGGCTGATCCGTCATAGGCGATGATCGGCGAACGATCGTAATAGGTGCCGAAGTTCAATCCGGCACAGGCATATTGCTGCACATTGATCTCGTAGGTGAGACGGCCGACCTCTTGCCTCACGCGCGCCCCTTCCGCGCCCGCCGCCTCGATTTCGTCCGGCACCGAGCCGCGGCGACGGATCTCGGCTTCCGCATGCGACATCGCAAACCGTGAAACCTGGCTCGTGATCGGCCAGCGCTCCGCCTCATAGGCATCGAGAATGCCGGATGGCGCCCAGCCATTGAGATGGGCCGCCAGCAGCCACGAGAGATTCATCGCATCGGCAATGCCGGCGTTCATGCCATAGCCGGCATAGGGCACCCAGATATGCGCGGCGTCGCCGGCAATGAAGGCGCAACGGTCGCGGAATTTGTTGGCGATCAGCCGCCGTCCGTACCAGTCTTCTTTCGAGATGATCTCGTATTTGAAATCGGCTTCGACGCCGAGAATGGTTCGCAGGCAGGCGTCGCGGTCGACCTCGTCGAAATCGCCCTCGCCCTGCCTCATGTAATTATGCACCAGCCAGCGTTCGCGGCCGTCGATCGCATAAACCATGCCCGAACGGCGCGGGTTGATCGCGCCTGTCCCCCAGGCGCGCGCACTCTGCTGTTGATCGATCAGTCCGGGCGCGCGGATATAGGTCGACTGCACACGCTGGACCACGGCATCGCCGGATAATTCCGCGCCGATCGCCTTGCGCACGATCGAGCGCGCGCCGTCGCAACCGATCAGGTAGCGGCAGTTCATGGCCGTGACGGTGTCGCTATCGAGATTGCGCAGGCTCGCCCGCGCGCCAGTGTCTTCCACCACGACGTCTTCGACGGCGGTGCGGCTGATGATGCGGATGCGCGGTTGCGCGGCCGCATGCTCAAACAGAATTGGTTCCAGAAAGATCTGGTTGATGCGATGCGGCGGCTCCGGCGTCGGCCAGTTGCAGTCGGGGCCGTCGGTCGCCGTGAAGCGGTCACGCCGGCAGGGAATGTGAATCCGCGTCAGTTCCCGACCAGTGAACGAGGTGCGATAGCTGATGTCGTGCGGATAGTCCGCCGGCAATCCAGCCTGCCGGACTTTCTCAGCCAGCCCGAGCCGCCGAAAAATCTCCATGGTACGGGCGGCGACGTGATTACATTTCGGCTCGGGCGGCGCGGCCGGCGCGCGCGTTTCCACCACGGTCACCTCGATGCCTCGCCATGCGAGGTCGATCGCAAGCGTGAGCCCGACCGGTCCGGCGCCAACGATCAGAACAGTCGCATCATTCATGTCGTGCAAGGGCCGTACGTCTGCGAGAGAGTCATTTCAGGACTTCTTCTTGTTGTTGCTGTTGTTGTCATTCGATCTCGGCGCCGGAGTTCTTCACGATGGTCGACCAGCGCGCGATTTCGGTCTTGATGTAAGCGGCAAAACTGTCCGGTGTCGATGGCGGCAGTGGTTCCAGCGAAAGCGTCGTCAGCTTTTCCCGTGTGGCGGGATCGGCCAGCAGCTTTGCGATCTGCGCCGCCAGCGCCTCGACGATCGGCCGCGGCGTGCCTGATGGGGCCACCACGCCCTGCCAGGCGACCAGTTCGAAGCCGGGAAGGCCTGCTTCGGCGAGCGTCGGAATCTCGGGGGCCGCGGCGACGCGCTTTGGCGTGGTGACGCCGAGCACTCGCACTTTCCCCTCGCGAATCTGCTGCAGCGCCGGCTGCAAATCCACCACCATGAACGGGATATGCCCCGCGATCACGTCGAGCATCGCCGGCACGCTGCCGCGATACGGCACATGCCGGATATCGATTGCCGCCGCCGTCTTCAGCATCTCGGCGCCAAGATGCTGTGGGCTGCCATTGCCCGCGGAGCCATAGGCCAGGCCCGGTTTCGATTTGGCGTAGGCAATAAACTCGGCCAGCGTCTTCGCCGGAAGGGTCGGATTGATGATCAGCGCGAAGGGAACGCCGGCGACCAGCCCGATCGGTGCGAAGTCCAGCGCGGGATCGTAAGGCAGCTTTTTGTACAGCGTCTTGTTGATGGCAAGCGTGGTCGAGGTTGCCATCAGCAGTGTGTAGCCGTCGGGCTCGGATTTCGCGACCTGCTCGGCGCCGAGCGTGGTGCCAGCGCCCGGCTTGTTCTCGACCACGACGGTGGCGCCAAGGCCGTTCTTGAGCTGGTCGGCAAACAGCCGGCCGAGCAGGTCAGTGGTGCCGCCGGCCGGATAGGGTACGATCATTTTGATCGTCCGGCTCGGATAGGCCGCCTGGGCCAGCGACGACCCGCCTGCGAGCCATGCCAGCGCTCCGCCACATCCCGCTATCGCTTCCCGGCGCGTCAACGGCATGCCGCTCTCCCAATTGCGCTTTTCTTGATTCTGTTGCGAACCACAATAACCGTCGCGGCGACATATCAAAGGAGACAAAAGTCCAATCACGGCGATGGGCCGGCTGGGACTTCGGGATTCAGATTTAGGTTCGAGATTTGCGGCACTGCAGCAGCCGCAACGGCAACTTAATCTTAAACTTACTCTCATGGGCTAGCCTTGCATGGAGCAACCTTGCCAAACGCTGTCGCAACGCAGCCTCACTTCATCAATTCAGCCCGAACGTCCGGGCATTCGATTTCATTTCCGCGCCACTCGCGCATTTTCGAACCATCCTGACATTTAGGGAATCTGACATGCAGAGAATGACAATCGTTGCCATGACCGCAATGCTTGTGGCCGGGCCGGCGTTTGCACAAGGGGCTGGACCTGCAGCGAGTGCACCGGGCGCCGGCACGGTTGCACCTCATCAGGCCGCACCGGCGGGCCCGGTGCCTGCCGTGCATGCAGCGTCCGCCAAACCGACGGTCGCTGGCATCGACGCCGGAATCACGCTCGGCGGCGGCGCTGGCGCTCTCGCATGAACCGACCTACGACGAAAGCAGCGCGCAGCGTATCCGCGAGGCCGCGCTCAGCTACTCGGATATGGCAGTGCGCGGCGGATGGCCGGCGATTCCCGCCGACGCCAAATTCGCCGTCGGCGGCGCCGGCCCGAACGACGATCTGTTGCGCAAGCGCCTGATCATCAGCGGCGACCTTGCCGCCGACAAGGCGACCGGCGCCTACGACGATGTCGTGGCCGAGGCCATCAAACGCTTCCAGGCCCGCCATGGCCTGGCGATGACAGGCACGGTGACGCCGCGAACGCTGGCCGCGCTCAACGTTCCCGTCCAGAAGCGCATCAAGCAGCTCGAAGCTTCGCTGACGCGTCTCGACAACATGAACTTTTCGTTCGGCCAGCGTTATGTGGTCGTGAACATCCCGGCGACCTTTGCCGAGGCCATCGAGGACGACAAGGTGGTGCGGCGCTATCGCGTCATCGTCGGCAAGACCGAAAAACCGTCGCCGACGCTGACCGCCGAAATCACCAGCGTCAATCTCAATCCGACCTGGACCGTGCCGTCCTCGATCGCGAAGAGCGAGATTTCCGCGCATATGCGTAAAGACCCGACTTACCTGTCCCGCATGCACATGGATGTGCTCGGCGCCAATGACGCGCCGATCGATCCGCATTCGCTCGACTGGTCCGGCGCCCACACGCCGAATTTCACTGTGCGCCAGCAGTCCGGCACCTGGAACGCGCTCGGCGCGGTCAAGATCGACATGCCGAACTCCTATTCCGTCTACATGCATGACACCAATCAGCGCAACCTGTTCACCGACGACTACCGTTTCGATTCACACGGTTGCTCGCGCGTCGATAATGTGCGCGACCTCGCGGCGTGGCTGTTGAAGGATCAGCCGCAGTGGAACAGAGCGGCGATCGATGCGGCGATTGCGACCGGGCAGCGGCACGATGTCCACGTCACCAGGAAGATTCCAGTGGCATGGATCTATCTCACGGCATGGATGACCAAGGACCAGACGGTACAATTCCGCAACGACATCTATGCCCAGGACGAACAACTGCTGGAAGCGACCGCGGAAGAAGCGGCGTTCTTCAGCAAGGCGGCCGGTCATCCGCTGACGGCGCATATGACGCAGTAAAATGCCCTTACGTGATCGCGCAAACGCGCGGTCTCATGATCAAGGCTTCCGACTACCGAGATTGGCGATCAGATCGGCGAACACCCGGCCGCCGAACAATATGTGCTCGCGCATCAACTGCTGCGCCAACGCATCGTCGCCGCCCTTGATCGCTTCCATGACACGCGCGTGTTCCAGGAATGAGGCCTTGAGCCGCGCCGGCTGATAGAGGCTGGAGCGATGATAGAACCGCATCCGCAACCGCGTGGTCCGGATCTGTTCGGCCAGAAATTCGTTGCGCGCGCCCTCATAGATCGCGGCGTGAAAGGCGGCGTTGTTCTTGATGTAGGCGGGGCTGTCCAGCCGCTTGACCGCCGCCTGCGACGCCAGATGCAATTTCGTGAGCTGCGCCTTCTCAGGCACCGTCATCCGCCGCGCGGCGAGGCCAGCGGCCTCCGCTTCCAGCGCGGTCAGCACTTCCACCATGCCGATGGCGAGTTGCGGCGAGACGCTGGAGACCACCGCACCCTGCCGCGGCACCAGCCGCACGATCCCGGCCGCCGCCAGTTGCAGTAACGCTTCGCGCGCCGGCGTGCGTGACACCTCGAAACGCTCGGCCAGCGTCTGCTCGTCGAGCCTGTCGCCCGGCGACAACCGGCCGTGCTCGATATCGTCTTCGAGCTCCTTACGCAGGGCATCGCTGGTTCTGGCGCGCATTTAACGGGCTCCCTTGTGTATACATAGAAGAGCATTGCGCACACATTAAATCAATGCTGAAATGGCTTTCGAAGACGTCCGAGAGCGTCGCTTGCAGGGAACGCCGATGCCGATCGATCGACGAAATTTTCTGACCGGAACCGCGCTTGCGCTGATGGGGCTGCGGCCCGCGACCGCGCAGGCCGACTATATCGCCGAGCTCTACGCCAAGGCCAAGCAGGAAGGCGAACTGACCTGGTACAGCGTGTACTGGCCGTCGGACCGCTCCGAAAAGCATGGCGCGATCTTCACCAAGGCTTTCCCCGGCGTGAAGGTAAATGTGGTGCGGTCAACGGCACAGGTCGCCTATCAACGGCTGAGCCAGGACCTGCAAGCCAACGCCGCCAATTGCGACGTCTTCGCCACCACAGACATGGGCCAGTTCGTGGCGCTGAAGGATCGCGGCGTGCTGATGCCTTACCGGATGAAATCGATCGACCAGATCGACAGCCGCTTTCAAAACGTCGATCCCGATGACGCTTACCAGATCGTCAACGCCACCACGGTTGGCCTTGCCTACAACACCAACAAGGTGAAGCCCGAGCAGGCGCCGAAGAGCTGGAAGGAATTCATCGACCCGAAATGGAAGGGACTGTCGGTGGTAGGCCATCCCGGCTTCTCCGGTTTTGTCGGCACCTGGGTGGTGCAGATGACCAAGCTCTATGGCTGGGATTATTTCGAGCAGCTCGCAACGCTGAAGCCGCATGTCGGCCGCTCCATCATCGATACCGTGACCGTGCTGCTGTCGGGCGAGCGCAGCGTCGGTGCCAGCCCGTCGGCGCTGGTTCAACGCAACGCGGCGCAGGGCAATCCGATCGCGGTGTCCTATCCCGAGGAGGGATCGGTGCTGATGATCTCCGGTTCGGGCATTCTGAAGAACACCAAGCATCCCAACGCGGCAAAGCTGTTCATGGAGTTTCTCTATTCCAGCGAAACCGCGGCCGAGGACATCGAGGAATTTGGCCAGCCGTTGCGGCGCGACACGGTGCTGCCCGCAGGCTTCAAGAAGCTCGACGAGTTGAAAACAATCCGCCCGACGATTGCCGAAATCATCAAGGGCATCCCCGAACTCACCGAAAAATGGCGCGACACGTTTGGTGTCTGATTGCCCGTCCCGAATTTTGTGGAGTATCCCATGATCGTCCTTCATCACGGCTGGCGTTCGAGCGCCTCGCGCCGCGTCCGGCTGTGCCTCGAAGAAAAGGGCCTCGCCTATGAAGGCCATGTCGTCGACATGGCGAATCTCGAGCATCATTCACCGGCCTATCTGAAGATCAATCCGCTCGGCGTGATCCCGACCATGATCCATGACGGCCAGCCGCTGCACGAAAGCGGCACGATCTGCGAATATCTCGACGAGACCTATCCCGATCCGCCGCTGCGGCCGGATACGCCCTACCAGCGCGCGGAAATGCGCAACTGGATCCGGCATATCGATGCACTGATCGGCAACCTCATCATCTTCAACTGGCGCCACCACCTGCAGAAGACGGCGTCGCAATGGACCGATGCGGAACTGGCCGAGAAGCTCAAGAACATCCCGAGCAAGGAACGCCAGGAAGCATGGCTGCGGGTAGCACGCAAACCCTACACCGAGGAGGAGCGCGACGCCGCACGGGCCAAGCTGGTCACGCAACTCCTGGACAAAATGGAAGCAGCATTGAAGCCGTCCGGCTGGATCGTAGGCCGAGCCTATTCGATCGCCGACATCGCCGCGGTTCCGTTCGTCAAGCGGCTCGACGAGGAGATCGCCCCTGACGAGATCGAGGCCAAGAAACATCCCCGCGTCAACGAATGGTGGACTAAAATACAGGCGCGGCCGGCCTTCGCACGTGCGAAATTCGATCCTTTCATCACCACACTCTGAACAGACCTGTCTTCTCAACATCCGAAAGCGGCACCCATGCTCGACGTTCCCAAGAACAATGAAAAATCCCAAGAGAAATCATACGCCGACGGCAAGATCCTGCAGGGCGTCACCGACGGCGTCGGTGTCATCACCTTCAACAATCCCGCCAAGCGCAACGCGATGTCGCTCGACATGTGGGAAGGGCTCGGCAGTGCGCTGATCGAGCTACGCGACAACGACGACGTCCGCGTCGTGATCCTGACCGGCGCCGGCGACAAGGCGTTCGTCTCGGGCGCCGATATCAGCCAGTTCGAGAAAGTCCGCCACAATGCGGCAGCGTCGGAAGAATATTCGAAGAAGAGCGAGGCTCAGCGCGCCTTGCTGGCGAACTATTCAAAACCAATCATCGCCTGCATCAGAGGTTTTTGCCTCGGCGGCGGCATGCAGGTGGCGATGGCGGCCGATATCCGCATCGCCTCGGACAACAGCCAGTTCGGCATTCCCGCCGCCAAGCTCGGCATCGCCTATGGCTATGACGGCTTGCGTCATCTGGTCTCGCTGGTCGGGCCGTCTTGGGCGCGGTTGATCATGTACACGGGCATGAAGATCGATTCCGCGGAAGCGTTACGGATTGGCCTCGTCGACCGCGTTTCTCCCGACGCGCAATTGTGGGACGCGACCATGGAGATCGCGCGCACGATTTCCGGCAACGCGCCGCTGGCGATCAAGGCGGCCAAGATCACCATCGCACAGGTGATCAAGGATCCCGACAAGCGCGACATGAACGCGATCAAGCAGGTCGGCACCGACTGCATGGACTCCGCAGACTTCCGCGAAGGCCGCCAGGCCTTCATGGAAAAGCGCAAGCCGAAATTCACCGGCAAATAAATGGCTGTCTTGTAAATGGCCGTTTTGGGGATTGAGAGTGATCGCAGCACCCCCGTAACGAAAGTTGCGGCGGTGCTCCGTGGCGCCCTCAACCCGACGACGTTGGTGGCGCTGCTGCTGGCGGGCGTGCTGGTTTTCCTCGTCGCCAATCCGCTGTTCCAGCTGGTCAGGGATAGTTTTACCAACGCCCGCGACCACAGTTTTACCTTCGCCAATTACGTCACCGCGTTCGGGCGGCCGCGCTATGTTCAGGCGCTGATCAACTCCGTGGAACTCGGTGCGGTGGCGGCGCTGTTCTCCAGCATCATCGCAGTGCCCTTGGCCTGGGGTGTCTCGCGCACCGACATGCCCGGACGCGGTTTTGTCCACGTCATGGTGCTGGCCTCGTTCCTGATCCCGCCCTTTGTCGGCGCGATCGGCTGGATTTTGCTGGGCGGACCCAACGCCGGCTGGATCAACAAGGCCTTGATGATGGTGACCGGCGCACCGTCGGGCCCGTTCAATATCTTCACCTTCTGGGGACTGGCGCTGGTCACCGCGCTGTACTCGTTTCCGCTGATTTATGTCTTCACCAAATCCGCGCTCGACCTGATCTCGACCGAGATGGAGGAAGCCGCCGCCATTCTCGGCGCCGGCCCGGCGCAGACCACCTTTCGCGTCACCCTGCCGCTGGCGTTGCCGGCGATCCTCGGCTCGGTATTCCTGGTGTTCCTTGAAGTGCTCGGTCTCTACGGGACGCCTGCGCTGATCGCGATCCCCGCCGGCTTCAATGTCGTCACCACGCAGCTCGCGGCGTTTTTCGAGAACCCGGTCCGGGTCGAAGTCGCCGCCGCCTTCTCGATGCCGATGGTCGGCATCACCATTGCACTGTTGTGGGTGCAGCGGCGTCTGTTGGCGCGCAAGAGTTATGTCACCGTCGGCGGCAAGGGCGGCCACCGCGAGCCGATCGTGCTCGGCGCCTGGCGTTGGGCGCTGTTCGCCTATGCGATGGCGATCGCGGGCCTATCGGTGTTCATGCCGCTGTTCATCATCCTGCAGACCTCCTTTAGCAAGGCCTGGGCGCAACCGATGTCGGCGGCGAATTTCACTTTCCATAACTTTCAGGAAGTGCTGTTCGACCAGATGACGGTGCGGCAGGCGCTGTTCAATACCTTTCAATACGCCATCATCACCGCGACCATCTGCACCTTCCTGGGCTTCGCCGTCGCCTATATCTCGCAACGAAAACTGCTGCCCTACTCCCACCTGCTGGCCAGCGTCACGCTGGCGCCGTTTGCGGTGCCCGGCATTGTGCTGGCGATCTGCTTCTATGCCGCCTACGCGCCGCCGCCGTTCGCGCTCTACGGCCTCGGCGCGCTGATCGTGATCGCCTTTGTTACGCGATTTTTGCCGATCGCCTTCACCAATTCCAATTCGGCGATCCAAGGTCTGCATCCCGAACTCGAGGAAGCCGTGCGGATCGCCGGCGGCAACCAGATGCGCGCGCTGTGGCTGGTCGTGCTGCCGATCCTGAAGAAATCGCTGTTCGGAAGCTGGCTCTTGATCTTCATCATCGGCACCCGGGAATTGTCGACCGCGATGTTCCTGTCGGGGCCGCAAACCCGCGTCGTCTCGGTGCTGACGCTGGAACTGAGCGAACAGGGTTCGTACGAAATGCTTTCCGCGATCTCCGTGCTGCTGCTCGTCGTCACCGGCGTCGTGACCTTGCTCGGCGCAGCCGTTCTCGGCCGGGACTTCATGCTGAGGCGAAACTGATGGACAAGTTGCAGCTCAAGGGTCTGACCAAGAAATTCGCTGACCTCGTCGTGGTCGACGACCTCAATCTGACCCTTCGATCGGGCGAATTCGTCTCGCTGCTGGGTCCGTCCGGTTGCGGCAAGACTACGACGCTGCGGATGATCGCGGGCTTTGTGACACCCACGGCGGGTACGGTCGAAATGGACGGCAAGCAGATGTCGTCCGCGAGTGCCTCGCTGCCGCCGGAAAAACGACGCATGTCGATGATTTTCCAGAGCTACGCGCTGTGGCCAAACATGACGGTCGAGCAGAACGTCGCGTTCGGCCTGAAAATGCGCAAGGTGGCAAAGGACGAAGCCCGGCGCCGGGTCGCGCAAATCCTCGACGTGGTGCAGCTAAAACACCTCGCCGCGCGCTATCCCAACGAACTCTCCGGCGGCCAGCAGCAGCGGGTATCGCTGGCCCGCGCGCTGGTAGTGCAGCCGGAAATCCTGTTGCTGGACGAGCCGCTGTCAAACCTCGACGCCAATTTGCGCGAGGAAATGCGCAGCGAAATCCGGCGCCTGCACAACGAATTCGGCATCACCTCGATCTATGTCACCCACGACCAGTCCGAGGCGATGACCACATCTGATCGTATCGCGGTCATGAACAAGGGCCGCATCGAGCAGATCGACGATCCGCTGACACTCTATACAAGGCCGAAGACGCGCTATGTCGCCGAATTCATCGGCCGCTCCAACATCCTCGACGGAAAGCCCAATGGGTCCAGCGTCGCCTTCAACGGCTTTGAAGTGGCCTCGGCACGGCTCGGCTGCGGCGGGCCGATCCGCACCCGCGAATTCTCGCTGCGCTCGCAGAACGTCGCGCTGCATGCCGCCTGCCCGGCCAGCGATGCCGTGATCCTGCCCGGCAGCATCACCGCGCGCGCCTTCCTCGGCGAAACCTGGGACTACGCGTTCCGCGCCGAGGCCTGCGACCTGAAGCTGCGGGTGATGTCGCCGCCCGTCAGCGTGTTCACTGTCGGCCAGAAGGTCTGGCTGGAGATCAATCCCTCGCACATCATCCCGATACAGGACGATCAGCATGCATAAGCCCGTCGACAAGGCCGGCAACGCCGCGCCGCAGGACCACTCGCCCCGGCTGCCGCTGTCGCGGTTCAAGGTGCTCGATTTGACCCTGGCGCGCGCCGGCCCATCCTGTGTTCGCACGCTGGCCGACTGGGGCGCCGACGTGATCCGCGTCGAGCCGCCGCCGGAAGCCGGTGAAGCCAGCGAGGTGGTCGGCCGCCGCGACGGCTCGGATTTCCAGAACCTGCATCGCAACAAGCGCGCCATCACGCTGAACCTGAAGACCGATGAAGGCCGCGAGATCTTTATGCGGCTCGCCGAGCAGGCCGACGTCATCGTCGAGAACATGCGCCCCAGCGTCGTCAAACGTTTGGGTGTCGATTTCGAATCCGTCAGGAAGCGTAATCCGCGGATCGTCTATGGCAGCATTTCCGGCTTCGGCCAGTACGGCCCCTATGCGGAGCGCCCCTCGATCGACCAGATCGCGCAGGGCATGACCGGCATCATGTCGGTGACGGGATTTCCGGGCCAGGGGCCGCTACGTGTCGGCGTCGCCGTCAACGACATCATGGCCGGTGCATTTCTCGCGCAGGGCATCCTGATCGCGCTGCTCGACCGCGAAGTTTCCGGCGAGGGGCGCTGGGTGCAGACCTCGCTATTGGAAGCCGGCATCACGCTGATGGATTTTCAGGCGACGCGCTGGACCATGGACAAGACGGTGCCGCCGCAGGAAGGCAACAACCATCCGACCAACACGCCGATGGGACTGTTCCCGACCGCCGACGGCTTTCTCAACCTTTCCGCCACCGGCAACAAGAACTTTGCAAAATTCTGCAAGCTGATCGACCGCGAAAAGATGATCGCCGATCCGCGCTTTGCGTCATCCGGCTTGCGCTCGCGCAACCGGGAAGCGCTGAACGAACTGATCACCGCCGCGTTGCGCACGCGGTCCAGCCGCGAATGGTTCGAGATCATGGTGGCCGAAGGCCTTCCTTGCGGCCCCGTCTACAACGTCAAGGAAGTCTTCGCCGACCCGCAGGTCGAGCAGTTGCGGATCAAGCGCTCCATCAGCCATCCGCGCCTCGGTGAACTCGACCTGATCGCGCAGCCCTGCGAGATCACCGGCTTCGATCGCAACCTGCGAAGCGCGACGCCTGATCTCGGGGAGCACAATGACGAGGTTTTGCGGTCGCTGGGCTATGACGACGATGGCATTGAGAAGCTGAAAGCGGTAAAGGCGATTTGATAATCGCCTTTACCATATTACCTCCAAAGCTACTTTGCATGGGGTTGTTTTCGATATTTTGGTTGGAGCCGAGGAGTGTGGCTTCCTAAAGCGCCGCCAGCACGGCCTTCGCAATATCATTCGTGCCGTTGCTGCCGCCGAATTCCATCGGCTTGATGCCGTTGGCATAGGCCTTGTCGACCGCGCGCTCGATGCGTTCGCCGGCTTCCGCGGCGTTCTCGAGGCCATGCTTGTCGGCCAGCCAGTCCAGCATCATCGCCGCCGACAGGATCATGCCGGTCGGATTGGCCTTGCCCTGCCCCATGATATCGGGCGCGGTGCCGTGGCATGGCTGGAACACGGCATGGCGGTCGCCGATATCGGCCGACGGCGCCATGCCGAGGCCGCCGATCAGGCCGGCGGCCAGATCGGAAAGAATATCGCCGAACATGTTCTCGGTGACCATGACGTCGAAATCCCAGGGACGCTTCACCAGCATCAGCGCACAGGCGTCGACATAGAGCCGGTCGGCCTTGACGCCGGGATGACGCTTGGCCGCCTCGTCGAACATCTCGCGAAAGAACGCAAACGCCCTGAACACGTTCGCCTTGTCGACGCAGGTCAACCCACCATTCGCCTTCCCGCGCGCCTTGCGGCGTTCGGCCAGCCGGAACGAGAACTCAAACAACCGCTCCGAGGTCTTGCGCGTGATCACCAGCGTCTCGCGCGCCTCGGTATCGGTGACGACGCCCTTGCCCATCGAGGCGAACAGACCCTCGGTTGATTCCCTAATCAGGACAAAATCGATGCCGCGCTGGTCAGCGCCGACGATCGGACTCGGTACACCCGGAACGAGCCGCGCCGGACGGACGCCGGCATAAAGATCGAAATGAAAGCGCAGTTCGATCTGCGGAGCGATCTCGGTGTTATCGGGGTAGCGCACCGACGGCAGGCCGCAGGCGCCCAGCAGGATCGCGTCCGCTTCTTCGCATAGCTTCACCGTGCTGTCCGGCATCGACTTGCCAGTGGCGAGATAATTGTTGGCGCCGGCCGGCGCGTCCGTGAAGCGAAACTTGAGATCCGTCGTCGCCTCGATCTTGCGCAGCACTTCGAGCGCGGGCGCCATCACTTCGGGGCCGATGCCGTCGCCGCCGAGCACTGCGATGTGAAAGGCGTTGTTTGCGGACATGAGGGTTCCTTGGGATTCGACGGGAATATCTGTCGTCATTGCGAGCGAAGCGAAGCAATCCATTCGCGTCAACAAGAAAGGATGGATTGCTTCGTCGCTCCGCTCCCTTGCACAAACGCTTCGCGTTTGTTGCAGGCAATGACGGGTGTGTCGGCTACGGCACCAGCACCGCGCGGCCGACCAGCTTACCCTTGTGCAAGTCGTTCAGCGCTTCATTGGCTTTCGCAAGCGGCATCGACGTCACTGGAATCGGTGCGATTTTCTTGCTTCGCACCAGATCGAGCAATTCCTGGGTCTCGCGCAGATTGCCGACATAGCTACCCTGGATCGTGATCGCCTTGATCGGGATCAGCGGCAACGCCCAGGTCGCGCCGCCCCCGAACAGACCGACGATGACGAGCTTGCCGCCCTTGGCCAGGCAATCGAAGCCGAGTTGCGTGGTCGCGGCGTTACCGACCAGATCAATCACGGCGCGGATCGGGCCGCCGGCTTTGCTGGCGAGCTGCTCCAGCGCGTCGGGCGCCTTGCCATCAACGGTCGCGAGCGCACCGGCCGCTTCCGCGGCCTCACGCTTGCGGGCGTCGATATCGACGACGATGGCGCCCTTGCCGCCCATCGCCTTCAACAGCGACAGCGCCATCAGGCCGAGCCCGCCGGCGCCGAAAATCACGATCGGCGAATTCAAAGCAAATTCGATCTTCTTGATCGCGCTGTAGGTGGTGACGCCGGAGCAGGCATAGGGCGCCGCGGTGACGGGATCGAGTCCCTTCAGGTTCAGCAGATATTTTGGATGCGGTACCGTCATGTGGTCTGCATAGCCGCCGTCGCAATAGACGCCGAGCGAGTTCGGCTTGACCGCGCACATGTTCTCGTCGCCGCCAACACACGTCTCGCACTTGCCGCAGCCGAGCCAGGGATAGGCCAACGTGATGTCGCCGGCCTTGAGGTCGCCCTTGTCGGCCTCCTTGACATCGGGCCCGAACGCCACGATCTCGCCGACTGTCTCATGCCCCATCGTGCGCGGCAGCGATACGCCACGGTCTTTCAGCGACAGCGGCTTGCGGCCGTGGCCTAGATCGTAGCCGCCTTCCCAGATGTGCAGGTCGCTGTGGCAGACGCCGGCGGCCTTTACCTTGATCAGCACCTGCGTGCCGGTGGGTTGCGGCGTCGGATGATCCACCTCTTTCAGGGGGGCGTTGAACTCGGCGACCTGGAAACTCTTCATCGCTTCTCTCCCGGGATTCTTATTATTTGCATCATTCCTGAGGGCGGACATTGCCACGTCTGTTCAGGCGAGACAAACGCGGGCGGCCGCTTCCGGGTACCTAGATCAGCGGATGATGGCAAGCCACCAGCTGGCCGGGCGCCACGGCCCGAAGTTCCGGCATCTCGTCGCTGCAACGTGCATCCGCGCGCGGGCAGCGAGTGCGGAAACGACAGCCGGACGGCGGCGCGATCGGCGATGGCGGCTCGCCCACCGGCACTGTCTCGGTCGGGCGGACATCCGGATCGGGCACCGGAATCGCTTCGATCAACAGCGCGGTATAGGGATGCGCCGGCCGGGCAAATAGTTGCTCGGACGGGCCGACCTCGCAGAGCCGGCCAAGATACATCACCGCGACGCGGTCGCTGACCGCCTTCACGACAGCCAGATCGTGCGCGATGAACAGCAGCGTCAATCCGTAGCGCGCCTTCATCTCTTCCAGCAGGTTGAGGATCTGGGCGCGAATGGAAACGTCGAGCGCGGAGACCGGCTCGTCGCAGATGATGAATTCCGGATTAAGCACCAGCGCGCGCGCAATGCAGATGCGCTGGCATTGCCCGCCGGAAAATTCATGCGGCAGGCGTCCGACCACGATCGCCGGATCGAGGCCGACGGCACTGAGCACTTCATCGACGAGCTGCTTGCGCTTTGTGGGATCCGTGACGCCTGAAATCACCAGCGGCTCGGCGACGATATCGCCGATCCGGCGCCGCGGATTCAGCGAGGCAATCGGATCCTGGAAGATCAGCTGCACACGACGGCGCATCAGCCGCAAGGTATCGCCCTGCATCGCCGTGAGATCGTGGCCGTCGAACAACACTTTTCCGGACGTCGGCCGGCGCAACTGCAATACCGCGCGACCGAGCGTCGACTTGCCGCAACCGGATTCGCCGACCAAACCCAGCGTTTCGCCGCGCGCGATCTGCAGGCTGACGCCGGAGACCGCATGCACCGTTCTGGCGCCGACGGGATATTCGACGACGAGATTATCGACCTCGAGCAGCGGCTCGTGCGACGTGGCCGGCTGGTATTGCTGCATCACGCGGCGGCCCCCGCACGGCTCTCGATCGGATGGAAACAGGCGAACTGGTGCTCGCGCGTCTCGGCTTCCGTCAGATCGGGCTTTTCGTTGTGGCAGCGCGCCACTGCATAACGGCAGCGCGGCGAGAACGAGCAGCCCTTCAGCGGCCGGGTCGGATCGGGCGGACGGCCCGATATCGCCGGCAGCGGCGTGTGGGGCGCGGCATCGATCCGAGGCAACGCTGCCAGCAATGCTTCGGTGTACGGCATCCGCATTTTCTTGAACAGCGCGGGCGTCGGGGCGCGCTCGACCACACGACCGGCATACATCACGGCGACCTCGTCAGTACGGCCCGCGACGACGCCAAGATCATGCGTGATCAGGATCATCGCCATGTGGCGGCGGCGCTGCTCCCGCGCCAGCAGATCGAGAATTTGCGCCTGGATGGTCACGTCGAGCGCGGTGGTCGGCTCGTCGGCGATCAGCAGTTTCGGTTCGCACGACAACGCAATCGCAATCGCCACCCGCTGCCGCATGCCGCCGGAAAGCTGATGCGGGTATTGCGTCAGCCGCTGCTCCGGCGCGGGAATACCGACGGCCGCCAACAGTTCGACGCTGCGCCTGGTGGCCGCGGCCAGATCGAGTTCGAGATGCTCCTGCAGCGTCTCGATCAGCTGCGTGCCGATGGTGAGCACCGGATTGAGCGAGGTCATCGGGTCCTGGAACACCACCGCCAGCGAGCGGCCGCGCAGCTTGCGCAACTTCTCGGGCGAAAGCTGCAACAGATCCTGGCCGTCGAACATCACCCGGCCGGAGAGTTTTGCCTTCTTCGGCAGCAATTGCAGGATCGCCCGCGACAGCATGGTCTTGCCGCAACCGGATTCGCCGACGACGCCGAGCGTCCGCCCGGCGCCGACGGTGAGATTGACATGATCCACCGCGCGCAGATTGCCGCGCGGCGTCGGAAGCTCGACGGCCACATCCTCGACGGAAAGCAACGTATCGCTCACAGCGCGCCCTGCCTTGGATCGGTGATCGCCCGCAGCGTATCGCCGACCAGGTTAAAGGACAGCACGGTGAGAAACATCGCGATCGCCGGAAGGAAAGCCAGCCGCGGCGCCACTTCGAGGCTTTCGCGGCCCTCCCCGATCATGCTGCCCCAGCTCGATATCGGCGGCGGCACACCAAGCCCCAGGAACGACAGCGCGCCCTCGACCACGATGGTGACGGCGACGCCGAGCAGGAAGAAGGCGAGCAGCGGCAGCAGCACGTTGGGCAGCAATTCGCGCAGTAGGATGCGCGCGTGGGTAGCGCCGAGCGCTTGCGCCGCGATCACAAACTCGCGCCGTGCCAGTGTCAGCGTCGACGCTCGCGCCACCCGCATGAAAGCGGGAACGCCGAGTACGCCGAGAATACAGGTCAGGTAGAAGATCGACTGGCCGAGAAAGGCGGTGACGGCGAGCGCCAGGATCAGCGGCGGGAATGCCAGCAGCACATCCATGCTGCCTACCACCAGCGACTCGAACCGGCCACGGAAATACCCGGCGAGCATGCCGAGCGCGCCACCGATGGTAAGCCCGATAATCGGCGCGCAGATGCCGACGACTAGCGAGATCCGCGCACCGTAAATCAAGCGGGCCAGTTCGTCGCGGCCGAGGCCATCGGTGCCGAGCCAATGCTCTATCGAAAACGGCGCCCGCCGCTCCAGCATGTCCATGTCGGTCGGGCTCGGCAGCGGCAGCACGTCGGCGAAGATCGCCATCGCAAACATCAGGGTCATCCAGCCGATCGCAAACCAGAACAGCAGCCCCAGCCGGCGCCCGCGCCGGGCCGGCAGCGCCGAGGCATCTTGCTCGATCGTCAGTTCAAGCGTGGCCATGGCGGATCCTGGGATCGAGGACGGCGTAGAGCAGATCGACAATGAAGTTCATCAGCACGAAGCCGGCGGCCACCAGCAGCACCACGCCCTGCAGGATGATGAGATCGCGGGTATAGATCGCGCCGACCAGCAGGCGGCCGATCCCCGGCAGCGCGAAGATCGTCTCGACGATCACGGTGCCGCCGATCAACCGCCCGATGTTGATTCCGGTGATCGTCACCAGCGTCAGCGACGACGGCTTGAGCGCATGCACGAACAGGATACGCGACGCTTTCAGGCCCTTGGCCTTGGCGAGCGCGATATAGTCTTCCTGAAGGGTCGCGATCATATCGGAGCGCAGCACGCGCATGATACCCGGCCACTCCGCCAGGGCCAACGTCAACGCTGGCAGCACCATGAATCGCAGATTTGCGGCCGGATCTTCCGAGAAAGGCACATACCCGGTCGCCGGCAGCCAGCGCAGTTCGACGGCAAAAAGATAGATCAGCAGGATCGCCGACAGGAAAGCCGGCAGCGACAGGATCGCAAAGGCGCTTCCGGTCATGAAGCGGTCGAACGCGCCGCCGCTACGGGCCGCGCAGACGATTGCCAGGGGAACGCCGATCGCAAGGCCGATGATCTCGGCCAGGATCATCAGTTCGATCGAGACCGGAATCCGCTCGGCCACCGCCTGCAGCACGGTCTGCCCGGTGCGGAACGAGCGCCCGAAATCGCCCTGCAGGATGTTGCCGAGCCAGCCGAAATAACGGATCCAGATCGGCTGATCGAGCGCCATGTCATGGCGCAGCGCCGCAACCTTCTCCGGCGTCGCCTGATCGCCGAGGATCACGTAAGCAAGATCGCCCGGCAGCAGCGACGCGATGAAGAAGGTCAATAGCGATACGGCGATCAGCACCGGTATCAGATACAGGAGCCTGCGCGCGACAAAGAACAGCATGGAGAATTATTCCAGCCAGGCTTTGGATACGTCGATCACCCCGCTATACATCTTCGGCAGGCCCTTCAGCTTCGAAGTTGAGATCGCGTAATAGGTGTTCTGGAAGGTCCAGAACCAGAGCGCCTGCTGATTGATGTGCCGGCTGATCGCGCAATAGAGATCGATGCGCTTCGCCTGGTCGGGGCTTGTCCTTGCGTCTTCGAGCAGCTTGTCGAGATCGGGATTGGAATAATTGGCCAGCGCAACCGGGCTGCCAGTGTGGAAGTTGGCGTACATCTGGACATCGGGATCGGCGAGATCGACGATCCGCCATGGAATCAACTGGAACTGGCGCATAAAGGCGCGCGGCACGACGGTGGCCTGATCGATTTGTTCGATCTCCATGTTGGCGCCGGCCCGCTTCCAGAACTGTTGCAACACCTGTCCGACATTGCGCCCGCGCGGCGTCGCGGTGACGACCATCTTGAAATCGACCGGCTTGCCGTAGTCCTTGATCAACGCCTTGGCCTTCTCGAGGTCCTCAGGCAGCGCGCCGTCATCCTTGCACTTGACCCATGAGCCATCGCCATAGGGATTGGTGGTCGGCCGCGCCAGACCATTGGTGATTGCCTGCGACATCTTCTTGCGGTCGAGCGCCATCACCATCGCCTGACGGACACGAACGTCGTCGAACGGCGCCACCTTGGTGTTGAATGCATAAACCGCAGCACCCGATCCGACATAGGTGTGCACCGTCATCTTCGGATCTTTTTGCGCCTTCTGGATATTGTCGGCGTCGTATTCGTCGTCCCAGACGATATCGGCCTCGCCGGATTGCAGGCTGGCGAAACGCGACTGCGCGTCCGGCAACGGCTTGAGGATTATCCGATCGAGGTAAACCTTGTCCTTGTTCCAGTAATCCGGATTCCTTTCCAGAACCAGACGGTCGCCCGCCGTCCAGGACTTCAGAACATAGGGACCGGTACCGACGGGATTGCGGTTGTAATCGTCGCCTTTGGTCTTCCATGCCGTCGGCGAGTGCATCGCGGCGTTCTGGTTCGCATAGGACACGAGCGACGGGAAGTTCACTGAGGGATCGACGAGGTTGTAAACCAATGTCAGTTCGTCAACCGCCTGAACGTCCTTGACGCCTGCGATATAGAACGCACAGCGACACTTGTTGGCAGGATCCTTCTGCCGATCAAAATTGGCCTTGTAGGCTTCGGAATTGAACGGCGTCCCGTCGTGGAATTTGACGCCCGGGCGCAGCTTGAAAGTCCAGGTCTTGAAGTCGTCCGAATGGGTCCAGGACAATGCGAGTTTCGGCTGCGCCTCGCCTTTGTCGTCGAGATAGGTGAGCGTCTCGAAAATCGCGGAGGACGCGGTCAACGCGGCAGTGTCATAGACACCGACCTTCAGGGGATCGAAACCGGGAATATCGAGTTCGAGGCCGACCGTGATGCTGCCGCCCGGTTTCTGGGCGCTGGCAGGCAATACGGACATCGCCACACCAAATCCCGCCACAAGAAATATTCGCGCAAGCGCACTCGAACGGATCGCCGCCTTCATAGATTTTCCCTCCAAACGTGTCGGCCGTCCGGTGTTCCGGATCGTCGATGTTCGGGCGAGATTGTCCGGAAAAGCCGTCGCGGGCAAGGCCGTTCGCAAGCCGCGGATGAAAAGCCGCAGGAGTTAATGTTGTGGTTTTACGACGCGCGCCCTCAGCCGCGCGCCGCCGCGGGCCGCTTGCCGGAAAACGCCTTTATCTCGTCCTCTGACAGCCCCGTTTCCTTGAGCAGGCGAAGCGTGTGTTCGCCGAGCGTCGACATCCGCTTTGCCGCCGACACTTTTGCGCCGGACATACGGAACGGCAAATTGAGAACCTTGAAGGTGCCTCCGCCGTCCTCGACTTCGGCCAACGCGCCGCGATGGGCGATTTGCGGATCGCGCAGCGCCTCCGCCACGGTGCGATAGGCCGATGAGGGAACGCCCTCGCTATTGAGCGCGGCAAGACATTTTGCCGTCGTCACCGAGCGCGACCACGCTTCGACGCCGTCCATCAGGCTTCCCCAATTTTCGCGGCGGTCAGCGTATTTTGCAAAGCGTGGATCGCTCACATACTCCGGATGCCCGATCACCTTCATCAAACTCTGGAAGGTTTTTTCGCTGGCGATCGCGACCATCACATACCCGTCCGAGGTTTCGATCGGACCGAACATCGGCCGCTGCGTCGCCTTGACCTCGAATTGCGACCACTGCAATTCATTCAACGTGAGGCTCAACATCGATTCCAGCATCGACACATCAATGTGCTGCCCCTGCTGATTGGTCGTGCGCTGATACAGTGCCGCCGAGATCGCGCCGAACGCATAGACGCCGGTGAGGACGTCGGCGTGATAGATGCCGCAGTAATCCGGCCGGGTTCGTCCGGGCTGGTAGGCGAGATGCGCCATCTCATAACCGGAGGCCGCGTGGATCACCGGCGCATAGGCCGGCAGTTCTGCCGACGGCCCGGTCTGGCCATAGCCGGAAATCGAGCAGTAAATCAGTTTCGGGTTGATTTCGCTGAGTGAGCCGTAGTCGAGTTTCAACCGGCGCATCACGCCCGGACGGAAATTCTCGACCAGCACGTCCGCGGTTGCGACGAGCCGGCGAACCGCTTCCAGCCCCTTGGGCGATTTCAGATCCAGCACCAGGCTATTCTTGCCGACATTGAGCTGGCCAAACGCTGTCGAGCAGTTGTTGCGGACTGGCGGGCGGGTCCGCATCGTCTCACCTTCCTCGGTCTCGATCTTGATGACCTCCGCGCCCATGTCAGCGAGCATCCGGGTGCAATGGGGTCCGGCAATCGTGGTCGAAAAATCGAGGACGCGCAGGCCTGCGAAGCTGCCTGTCAAATTCCTCTCATCGGTACCGGATATGGTCATTCTGTAACGCTCCCTCGGCCGCACGGCTCTTGGTTTTCTGGTTCGGCGTGACCCTAAATTGTGCTGCCCCGGCAGGAAAGCTTTTCCCTTGGAACGACGGTCTGCCACGCGCATTGTAGGCTCAAGGACAAACTGGACCCATTCTTGCATCGACGTTCGCAAGGGTAGGCGCGAGGGCGTTACTTGAAGGTACTGTTCGTCACCACTGAAATGGATGATTTCGTCCGTGTCGGCGGTCTGGCCGCCGTTTCAGCGGCCCTGCCCCGGGCACTGCGTCCCTGGAGCGATGTCCGGGTCATGCTGCCGGGCTACCGGGATGTCGTCGAGCAGTTCACCCACATTGAAATCGTTGGGCAATGCGCCCCGCTCGCGGACATGCCGGCCTGTTCGCTGGGGCGGGCATCGACCCGGGACGGCTTGCCGATTTACGTCCTGCTCTGCCCGCAGTTGTACGACCGGCCGGGCAACCCTTACGGCGATAAATCCGGGCGCGACTGGCCGGATAACGACATCCGCTTCGGGCGATTTGCCTCGGCCGCGGCAGAGCTTGCCACGGGCAGTCTGGACAAGAATTGGGCAGCCGACCTCGTCCACGCCAACGACTGGCAGGCTGCGCTGGCGCCGGCCTACCTCGCCTGGAAGAACTCGAAAATTCCCTCGATCCTGACCATCCACAACCTCGCCTATCAGGGCCTTTACCCCAAGGACTCGCTACGCCGCATCGGCGCACCGGAAAGCTCCTTCCACATCGACGGGCTCGAATTCTACGACAAGATGTCGTTCCTCAAGGGCGGCCTCGTCTACGCCTCGCACCTCACCACCGTCAGCGCGACCTACGCCAGGGAGATCACGACGCCGGAACTTGGCTGCGGGCTCGAAGGCCTGCTGCGGCTACGCTCGGACGCGTCAGAGTTGACCGGCATCCTGAACGGCATCGACGAAAGCTGGGATCCCCGCGCCTGCGCGCAACTGGCCCAGCCATTCGCCGCCGGCGATTGGGAGGGTAAGCAGGCGAATGCGGATTACGTCCGCAAGCAGTTTGGTCTTGCACTGTCGCGCGGACCGATCTTCGGCCTGGTCGCGCGTCTCGTTCACCAGAAGGGCATCGACCTCGTCTTGTCCGCGGCGGACGAAATCATCGAGGCCGGCGGGCAGATCGTCGTCACCGGCGTTGGCGAGCCCGAGATCGAGCAGGCCTTGGTCGACGCGCACCGGCGCAGGCCGGACGCAATCGGCGTGACTATCGGCTTCAACGATGGACAGGCGCGGCGAATTTTCGCCGGCAGCGATTTCACGCTGATGCCATCTCGGTTCGAACCATGCGGCCTGAGCCAGATGTATGCCCAACGTTTTGGCTCGCTGCCGATTGGTCACCAGACTGGCGGGTTGGCCGAGACTATCCAGGACGGCGAAACCGGATTTCCTGTTCTCGCAACCGTCCGCGGAATCCTTCCTCGGCGGCGTCCGCCGCGCCTTCGATGCCTTCCGACGCAAAAGATCGCCTCGACTCGATGCGACGTAGCGCAATGGCGCGATCCTTCAGCTGGGATCTGTCGGCGGCCTGCTACAACGCGCTTTATCGCAAGGCGCTATCGCTGTAACGCTGTGATCAGGCCAGCCGCCGCCGGGTCTCCGGCATGAACAGCCAGATCATGGCCAGGCCCAGCGCCGCGACGACCGCAAGCCCGGTGAAGGCCATGGCACTACCGAAGCTGTCGCTGACATAGCCGGCCAGCACCGTGCTCAGCGACGCGCCGATACCGGTCGCGGTCCCGACAACGCCTTGCGCCAGATTGAAGTGACCGCTTCCGAACGCGACGTCGGCGACGATCAGCGGCACCATCACGCTGAGCACGGCCGCGGTGATGCCATCGAACACCTGCACCAGAACCAGGACGTAGGGATCCTTCACGACGGCGAACAGCAGGCCGCGGACTGCCAGCGCCGCGAAGGCCAGCAGCAGCAGCGGCCGCCTGCCCCAGGCTTGCGCCTTGCGTCCGACCGACGGCGAGGCCAACGCGACGATCGCCTGCGGCACGATGATGCAGGCCGCAATCAGCACCGGTGCCCATTGGCTCGATCGGGTGGTCACCACGCCGGCCATCAACGGCAACATCGCCGCGTTCGCCAGTTGAAACAGCAAAACGCTCCCGGCGAAAATCAGCAGCGGGCGTTGTCGCAACAAATGGATGACGCTGGTGGCGGCGACATCAGGCACCTCGCGCGCCACGGCGCCATGGCACTGCGCCACATCGATCTCTCTGTCGCGAATTCGCGCCAGCGACAGCAACGTCGGTATCGCCAGAAGGAAGGTGACAAGAAATACCGACCGGCTCGAAAGCAGATAGCCGCACGCCCCCATCAGGGCCGCCGCGCAACCGTTGCCCAGCGATGCGAAACGGGCATTGCGCCCGAGCCGCTCTCCGATCGCCAGCGGTCCGACCAGACCGAGGCTGATCGCGGCTATCGCCGGACCGAGCACACAGCTTGCCAGCGCATGAAGCATCGCGGCCGCCGCCACGACTGGAAAAACCGGCCAGACCGCATAGGCCAGCGCACTGAATCCGATCGCCGCCACCGCGAGGCCGGCCACCAGTCGCTCGGAACGCGCGGCGTCGACGATGGCACCGCCCGGCATTTGACCAAGCAATCCGATAACCCCGCCGATCGAGAGAACGAAACCAATCTCGACTTGCGTCCACTTTTGGGTCGTCAAATAGACCGCGACGAACGGTCCAAAGCCGGTCTGCACGTCGGCGAGAAAAAAGATGAACCAGTCGAGGCCGTGTTGGCTCGCGCGAGACGGTGCCGGACGCGGATCGGGCGGCAGGTCGGGGACCAACGGCACAAATTCGCTGCCAATGACCGCCTTTTTGCGGCGATCGTCATCAATCCGATCAAGCAATGGGGACGACCGCGCGATCAGGGGCTCCTCCTCTAGTGATCGTAGTCAAACGGGTGGAGACTACCGGCCGCGCCGAGGACGATGAGCGGCGTGTCCTCCTTGAACTCCGGCGCCGCGACCACCTGTTCCTTGGTCAATTCGAGCGTAATGCTGTCACTCTTGTTGGCCACGCGCCCAAAACGCAGCGCATTCCAGTCGACCACGATCTTGCGGCTGCCGACGCCGAGAAAGCCACCGAAGTCGATGACCGCGGCGCGCACGGCGCCTTCGCGGTCCACGATCACATCGACGATACGTCCCATGTCCTCGTCCGCGGGGCTGCGGACATCGCGGCCGAGGATGCCATGTGCGTCCCGCGCGCCGATCACGGTCACAGATGGCGGCGGTGCCGGTTCCTTCGCGGCGTTGCCTTGCGGCGTGGCCTTGGCCGCGGGCGGCGGGACGGCGTCGTCAGCCGCCCTGACCGCGACAGCCGCCGCGAGCCCGAAGGCGAGGAACGCGATGAAAATGCCGGCACGCATGTGCGCCTCCTGAGCCTTGTAAAGCGTTGTCAACCGGCACACCCGTCAGTGGGTCAAGACGATCGACACTTGAATCTCGCCGCGCGTTCGCAACACTTCGAGGGATACTTCCTCGCCGTGGCGGCGGACCCTCAGATCGACGCTGGAAGCGCCGAGCTGCAGATCGCGCAGCACTACCTCGTTGAGAAACTCGGGCAAACGTGGATTGCGGAGCCGGATTTCACGGCGCGCCGCGTCGAATTCCAGACCGAGCGCCGCCTCCAGCAGACTGAACGGCGTCGCGCTCGCCCAGGCCTGCGGCGCGCAGGCAACCGGGTAGAGCACCGGCCCGCGCCGCCGCTCGCGCTGAAACCCGCAGAACAGTTCCGGCAGCCGCCGCAGATCCATATAGCTGGCGGCGTCGAACAGGCCCTTGAACAGATGCGCCACCGAATGCGTCAGGCCGTAGCGCGCCAGACCGAGGGCAATCAACGCATTGTCGTGCGGCCAGATCGATCCGTCGTGATAGGACATCGGATTGTAACGGACTTCGCCGCGCGCCACGGTGCGGATGCCCCATCCGGAAAAGAACTTCTGGCTCATCAATTCGGCAGCGACCCGACGAGCGCGTTCGCGGCTGACGATCCCGGTGAACAGCAGTTGTCCGGCATTCGAGGTTCGCACCTTGCAGGGCTGCTTGGCGCCGTCGAGCGCCAGCGCGTAGGTGCCGAGTTCCTCACACCAGAATGCTTCTTCGAAACGTCCGGCGAGCAGCATTGCTTCGGAGTTCGAGACGCGTCGCCAGATCCAGCTTTCCAAGGCGACGAGCACACCGCGCCGCCAGCAGCTTTCCGGCAAACACATAGCCCTGCACTTCCGCTAATGCGATGTAGCCTTCGGCGAGCCGTCCATCGGCATGAAAGATGGCGTCGAAGGAATCCTTCCAGCCCTGATTGGCAAGCCCCTGCTCGGTGGCCCGCCGATACTCGACAAAACCGTCGCGGTCGGGATCGCCGGGACCATCGATCCATTGCAGCGCCGCCTCGATGGCGGGCCACAATTCAGCCAGCGTTTCTTCGTCACCGGTGCGCTCGACATAAAGGCCGGCCAGCAGGACGAACAGCGGCGTCGAATCGACGCTGCCGTAGTATTGCGCGAACGGCACTTCACGCAGCGCCGCCATCTCGCCACCGCGCATCTCATGCAGGATTTTGCCGGGCTCGGCATCGGCCAGTGGATCGGTCGCCTTGGCCTGGAAGAAGGCGAGCCGCCTGAGTACGCCGCTGGCGATGCGTGGATCGACCCAGAGCATCTGCAGCGCGGTGATCAGCCCGTCGCGGCCGAACGTGGTCGAATACCAGGGAATACCGGCATAGGGGTATCGGCCCTGCGGGGTTTCCGTCATCAGCATGTTGAGGTCGGCCATCGCCCGGCACAGCACCTCGTTGAAGATGCTGTTCGACGTTTCGATGCTGGCCGCACCGACTGTCAAGCGCCGCATTTCGCGGCGGTGTGCCAGCAAACCACGGAAGAACGGCGCCGGCTTTTGCATGATCGGCCTGTTGCAGGACACCACGACGAACAACGACGTCACCTGCCCCGGCGCCAGGTCGAAATGGTAGTTGGCCGAATTGATCGCAAGCCGCGTCGGCCTCGGGTCGAAGTGCAGGGCCGTAATGCGCGGCTGGTCGTCCAGCCCCTTGTACTCAAACACCACATCCGTTGGACCCAGCACCTTGCTCGATCCAACACCCCTGCGCTCGCGCCGTTCGCCGCGCACCTCGAACAGGTCGGCAAAGTCGTTGTCAAACAACAGCGTCAGGTCAAAGCTCGCCGGCCGGTCGCCATGGTTTTGCAGCCCGATGCGCTGGTAGAAGGAACCGCGCCACAGAAAGATCGAACGCACGATATGCAGCGTATCCTTCTGCAACGCCAGTCGGCCGTCGCGATAAACGTCGGAATTGGTGAGATCGACCGTCAGCGCCGAATTGTCGTCTCGCATGTTGGAACCGAGCAACAGCGGCTGCACTTCGTCGAGCATCATTTCCAGCCGGGCGAGATAACGCGTGTCGGCATTGAACAACCCGTCAGGGCCACCGGCAGACGCGCCGATATCGCCGTGGCTGTCCAGCACGATGAAGGTATCGTCATGCTTGAGCGAACGCCGCGGCCTCGCTGCGGGCCCCGTCATCGGAATGTAGAACGGCGATTCCGATATTTGCTCGATTGTTCGCGTTATTGTCAGTTGCGTGACTTCGGCCATGTGAACCTCAAGCGACTTTGCTGGCGTGACGACGGACGCACCGGGACGCAACACGACGCCGATCAGGCCGCATGGGTGGCGAGGCGACCCATTTCCCGCGCGACCAATTCGCGATAGGGGCCCTTTCCCTTGACGAGAACATCGGGCGGTCCATCGTCGATGATCCGCCCGCCCTGCAGCATCACCACACGGTCGAAATTGCGCAGCGTGGCCAGACGGTGGGCAATGGCAATCACGGTGCGTCCACGCATCAGCCGGGACAACGCCTCGCGGATGGCCTCTTCGGATTCGCTGTCGAGCGCGGCGGTCGCTTCGTCCAGCAACAGGATCGGGGCGTCCTTCAGAAAGGCGCGCGCAATCGCAATGCGCTGCCGCTGTCCGCCCGAAACCTTGATCCCGCGATCACCAACGATGGTCGCCATGCCCTCGGGCAAGTTCTCGATGAAGTCGCATCGTGCGGCGATCGCCGCGCGCAACACCTCGTTGTCGGTCGCGCTCGGCCGCCCGTAACGGATATTCTCGAGGATCGACCGGTGGAATAGCGAGATATCCTGCGGAACGACCGAAATCGACTCGCGCAGGCTCTGCTGCGTCACCCGCGAGATGTCCTGGCCATCGATCGCTGATGCTGCCGTGCTGAACGTCGTAAAAACGCTGCAGCAGCGTGAACAGGCTGGATTTTCCACCGCCGGACTGGCCCACCAGTCCGACCCGTTGCCCGGCCTGAATGCGCAGGCTGAACCTGTCGAACACCTGGAGCCCGCCGGGATAGGTGAACGTGACGTTGTTGAAGGCGACGGCTGCGCCGCTGCGCGACCAGCGGCGCAGCCTCGGGATGGTCCTTCAGTTCATGCGGCAGCAACAGCGTCGCGATCGCTTCCGTAAGCCGGGCCACGTGCTGTGTGACATCGACCAGCGCTACCGCCAGGTCGCGCGTCGCGCTCAGGATCGCGAGTCCGAACGTACAAACGAGCACCACATCGCCAGCGGTCGCTGCGCCCCGCTGCCAGAGCGTGACCGCCCAGGCCAACAGGCCGATCGTCAGCGCGACGGTGACGCCGGCGTGCGCCAGGCGCAGCTTCTCGAGATAGCGAAGGCTGCGCCCGCGGGCGTCGAGTTCCCGATTGACGGTCGCATCGAACCGGTCGTGCTCGTGGCCGAGGCCACAGAACGCCCGCACCAGCGGCATATTGTTGATGACGTCGACCATCTCGCCGTCGACTGCGGCGGCCTTGTTGGCAAAGTCGTCATGCAGCGGTTTCCCGGCGGCTGCCAGATGGAACATCGCCACCACCATGGTTCCCGCGATCACGATCAATCCGAGCGACATCAGCAGGCTGACGGTTCCAATCAGTGCGATCGCGGCGACGGTCGCGATGCACGGCGGCAACACGTTCCAGACGAACATGTTCTCTACGGTGAATACCGCGTTCGATGTCGCGGTAATGCGGCTGGTCAGCATGCCCGGCAGCCGGTCGGAGAAATAGCTCGGTGCATGGCCGGTCAGATGACGGAACATGTCGCGCCGGAGATCTCCGGTAACGCCGACAAAGGTAAAGCTCGCTGTCCAACTCGCGATCCGCCACAAAAAATTGTCGGCGGCGATCAGCGATATGAGGAAAGCGAATGCCAGCCATACCGCACCCGCGTGAGACGGGCCGCCCGAGAGGCTGTCGACCAGATTCTTGACGCCATATTGCGTGCCCACCGAGCAGGCAACCGCTGCCGCGACGGCGGACAGAATGACCACATGTGCGGCGAGACGCCGGCGCAGATAGCGCAGCACAAAACGAAACGGGCCGATGCGCATATCCTGAAAGAGTGTCCATGACGTCTGCAAACCTGTTGAGAGTGAACGGGAATCGCTACGGAGAGATTTCGCGCACGATCACGTGAACAAGGCGGGCTCTGGTTCCGCGGCGGGCGGCCATCACTGCGCAACATTTCCGCAGCATCAGCACCGAATGAAATCTGTTCGCATCAGATGGCATCAGCAAGACGACCGTGTGGAAGGAACGTGTATGTCCAGATGAGAAGGAACTTCGCAGATGCGAGAACGTTCCAGCTTAGGCATGCCGGTGCCGAATGGGGTTGAGGGTTTTTTCATCCATGATCACAGACAGGAGACGGAAAGATGCGCATCGCGCAGGTTGCCCCGTTGACGGAGGCAGTTCCCCCCAAACTATACGGCGGCACCGAACGGGTCGTTCACTGGTTGACCGAAGAACTGGTGGCGCTGGGACACGACGTCACGTTATTTGCGAGCGGCGATTCCCGGACGACGGCCAAGCTTGACGCCACCTGGCCAAAAGCGCTGCGCCTCGACGGCGCGGTGCGCGATCCAAACGCATTGCACATGGTGATGCTCGAACGCGTCCGGCAGAAATGCGACGATGAAGAGTTCGATTTTCTCCACTTTCATCTCGATTACTATCCGTTCTCGCTGTTCTACCGGCAGCCGACGCCGTTCCTCACCACCCTGCACGGCCGGCTCGACCTGCCGGAACATCAGCCGGTATTCACCACCTTTTCCAAAGTTCCGGTGATCTCGATTTCGGATGCACAACGGCGGCCGGTGCCGCAGGCCAACTGGGTGCGAACGATCCATCATGGGCTGCCCGAGAATTTGCTGACACCGCGCCCGGTAAAACCGTCCTATCTTGCCGTGCTCGGCCGGATCGCGCCCGAGAAAGGCGTCGATCGCGCCATCAGGATCGCGACCCGGTGCGGCATCCCGCTGAAGATCGCAGCCAAGGTCGATCGCGCCGACCAGGAATATTATGACGAGTTGATCAGTCCGCTGATATCCGGCAATCCGCTGGTCGAATATATCGGCGAGATCAGCGATCGACGAGAAGTCCGACTTTCTCAGCGGCGCGATCGGACTATTGGTTCCGATCGACTGGCCCGAACCGTTCGGCCTGGTCATGATCGAGGCCATGGCGTGCGGCACGCCTGTGCTGGCCTTCAACCGGGGCTCGGTACCCGAAATCATCGAGCCAGGGGTGACCGGCTTTATCGAGGAAGACGAGACCAGCGCCGTCGCGGTGGCCGACCGTCTTGCGGGACTCGACCGGACGGTGATTCGAAAGCGGTTCGAACAACGGTTCACCGCGCGCCGCATGGCGCTGGATTATCTCGCGGCCTATCGCAGCCTGACGGAAGCCGCCCGGCCACGCATCAAGCTCGTGAGCAGCGCTGAGTAACGCGGCTCAGCTCACCGGCGTCCGCTTCGGCTCGACGATTTCGAACATCCGCGGGAACTCGTCCATCAGCACCATCAGTTCGCCGAGCCGCATCGGGTTGCCGCTGACCTTGATCTTCCCGGCGCCGACGGCTTCCGGGAACGTCGTCAGCTTGGCGATGACCTCATCGAGCACGCCGCGCGCCAGCGTAAAGCTGGCGTCGGCCTCGGCCGCGTGCGCGCCGGCGGTGTAGGTCAGCGCACTGTTCTCCAGATTGAGAATGAAGCTCTCGTTGGTGTCGGTGAAATTCCAGTTCAGCACGATCCGCTTGCCTTCGGCCTTGGGGCCGTTGAGGCGGACGCCGAGCACGTCCCATAGCTGCTCGGTGCGCAGCGCGGCCAGCGTCTCGCGCGGCATCGGCGAACGCGGCGGCACCTTCGGCATGCCGTTGCGCAATTCCTGCGCGCCGAACAGATAGGCGTTGCGCCAGGTCGAACTTTCGGAGGCATAACCGAGCTGCTCGAACGTATCCGCCAGCATCGCCCGCGCCGCCTGGTTATCAGGATCGGCGAACACCAGATGGCTCGACGGCCTGGGCCACGAAACGGAATTCGCCCTTGGCAAAATCCTTGCGCGCCCGTTCGAGAATCGGCGTCCGCGCCGCCCATATACTCGACATACTTCTTGCCGGATTCCACCGGCGGCAGCGGATCGAGATTGACGGGATTGGCGTCGTACCAGCCGAGATATTTTTGGTAGATCGCCTTCACATTGTGCCGGATGTGGCCGTAGTAGCCGCGCCCGTGCCAGGCGCCGTCGAGGCTCGCCGGCAGGCGGATGGTTTCCGCAATCTCAGCCGCCGTCATCCCGTGGTTCATCAGGCGCAGCGTCTGGTCATGCGCGAACTTGTAGAGATCGCGCTGCTGGCGGATCATGGTGTCGATCCGCTCATGGCCCCAGACCGGCCAATGGTGCTGGCCGCACATCGCGTCTGCCTTGCCGCCCCACATCTGCAGCGCTTCGCCGAGATATTTTGACCACGCCAGCGCGTCGCGGACGTCGGCCCCACGGAATGGCAGCAGGTTGTGGAAGTTATGCGTGCAGTTTTCCGCCAGATTCAGCAGCTTGTAGCGCGGCACGAAGAAATGCATCTCCGCCGGCGCTTCCGAGTTCGGCGCCATCTGGAATTCGAATTCGAGCCCGTCGATGGTACGCTTGTCGCCGGTCGCAATAATGAGGTCGGTCGGACGCAGCAGCGCCACCGAACCCGCGGCCATCGACTTGCCGAGCCCGCAATCGACCTGTCCGCGCACGCCCTTGGCCAGCAGCGGCCCGAACTGGTATTGCGCACGCCGCAGCATCGCCGGCCCCGCGATGATGTTTTCCGAGACCGCATGTTCCATGAACAGGTTCGGCGCGATAATCGGCACGCGGCCGGAGGCCAACGTTTCGTCATCAAGCACACCGCGTGCGCCGCCCCAATGGTCGGTGTGGGTATGGCTGAAGATGACGGCGGTAACCGGTTTCTTGCCGCGATGCTGAAAGTAAAGCTCCATCGCGGCCCGCGCGCCTTCGATCGAGGTCAGCGTGTCCAGCACAATGACGCCGCGCTCGCCTTCGATCAGCGTCATGTTGGCGATATCGAGCCCACGCACCTGATAGACGCCGGGCACCACCTCGAACAGGCCGTGATGCATGTTCAGCCGCGACTGCCGCCACAGGCTGGGGTCGACGGTAGCAGGCGCCTGCTCCGCAGAAAGGAAGCCGTAAGGTTCGAGACTCCAGACCACCCTGCCCTGCGCGGAGGTAATCTTCGCGTTTTCGATCGTCCCCAGAAAGCCGCGCGCCGCGTCGTCGAAATCGCGCGTATCGGAAAACGGCAGCGCCTTCAGCGTCGCCGCATGCTGCGCGATAATGGAAGCGGAGGCGTCCTTCGGCATTTCCTTGGACGTTTCGGCAGCGGCTGTCTGGGTCATACGGGGGCACTCCTCACGAAACAGAACTCGAAATCTGGGCGGCTACGGATTTAGCGAAACTGCAACCCTTCGAACTGGCCGCTCTGACGCCATTCATCAATGTACTTGAAATAGGCCATCGCACCGGCGGGATGCCCGACATTGAGTCGCGCCGCAGGGCCAGGCTCGCGGCCTTCGTTGTTGTAGTAGCCGGGCGTGCAGTCGGGGCCGCCGATCATCCGGCCGACGCCGGTCAGCAGCAACTCGACCCACTTGTCCTCGGCCTCTTTGGTGACTTCGATCTCCTTGAAGCCGTTCGCTTGGGCGTGTTTCACCATCATCGCGATCGTGCGCGCCGCTTCGGTCAGGTTATGCGGCACGTTGGAGATCAGATTGGCGCCCTGCGTCGGCTGCACAAAGAACGCATTCGGAAAACCGTGGACGTGGATGCCGTGCTTGGTGCGCATGCCCTCGGCCCAGTGCTCCGACAGCTTGACGCCGCCGCGGCCGATGAGATCGAAGCCGGATCGCCTTTTATACTCGGTGCCGACCTCGAAGCCGGAGGCATAGATCAGGCAATCGAGCTGATACTCTTTCCCTGCGACGACCACGCCGTTTTCGGTGATGCGCTCGACGCCCTTGCCGTCGGTGTCGATCAGATGCGTTCCTGGCGTGTTGAAGGCCTGAAGATAGGCGTCATGGAAGCACGGCCGTTTGCAGAGCTGGCCGTACCAGGCCTTGAGGTTGCCGGCGGTCTCGCGATCCCCGACCAGCGCGTCGACCCGGTTGCGGATTTCCTCCATCTTCTCGAAGTCGGAATCCTCGAAGGCCGCCCGCATGTTCTGCACGGTCCGTTGCTCGCGCGGCAGCAGCATGATCTTGGCGCGGATGCGCCGGGAGAGATCGGTCCAGCCGTCCTGAACCAGATCTTCCTCGGCGCCGCCCCCGGCCTGGTTGGCGGTAAAATTCTCGAGCCAGCGCTGCTGCCAGCCGGGCGTCGCGATCTCCGAGAACCATTTCGGATCGATCGGCGCATTGGCGCGGACGTCGACGGAGGACGGCGTGCGCTGGAATACGTACAATTCCTTGCAGGCGCGGGCGAGGTACGGCACGCACTGCACGGAGGTGGCGCCGGTGCCGATGATGCCGACGCGCTTGTCAGCGAGTTTTTCCATCAGCGCGCCCTGGGGGTTACCGCCGGTGTAGTCGTAATCCCAGCGGCTGGTATGGAATGAATGCCCCTTGAAGGATTCGATTCCCGCGATGCCCGGCAGTTTCGGCACGTGCAGCGGCCCGGTGCCCATGCCGAGGAACTGTGCCGTAAATGCGTCGCCGCGGTTGGTGCGGATATTCCAGCGCGATTTCGCCTCATCCCATTCGAGACTCTCGACGATGGTGTGAAACAGCGCGTTGTCGTAGAGGCCATATTGCTTGCCGATACGCTGGCAGTGCGCAAGAATTTCCGGCGCATGCGCGTATTTCTCCGACGGCATGTGGCCGGTTTCTTCCAGCATCGGCATGTAGATCAGCGACGCCGTATCGCATTGCGCGCCGGGATACCGGTTCCAATACCAGGTGCCGCCGAAGTCGCCGCCCTTCTCGATGATGCGGACGTCCTTGATATCAGCTTCCGACAGCCGCGCCGCGGTGGCGAGCCCGGCAAAACCACCGCCGATGAAGGCGAAGGTGACATGATCAGTCTTTGGTGCGCGCGCCGTCACCGGTGTATAGGGATCGTCGAGATAATGCGCGAGATGACCGGTGACCCTGAGATACTGGTCGTTGCCATCAGCGCGGAGCCGCTTGTTGCGCTCCTCGATATATTTCTGGCGCAGCCGCTCCTTGTCGATCGCGGGGGTCTTCAAGGCCTGGGGCTGGTCTATGATCGTCATCCGAAGGCGCCTTTCGAGAAATCAGGATACATAGCTGTCGTTTAGCACCGCTCAGGCCGGGCGTGCAGACAGATATGGCGAGTTGGCGATCGACCAGGCCGGCATCGGCTCCATCCGAAAAATCTGCCGCAGATGCACTTCGTCCGGGCCGTCGCCGATCCGTAACAGCCGTCCCCAGGCCAGCGCCTGATGAATCGGCGTGTCGTCGGAGCCGCCCATCGCGCCAAACACCTGCATGGCGCGATCGGCGATCCGCTGCAACATCGCGGGCACCGCGACCTTGATCAGCGAGACGTCGCGCCAGGCGCCGTGGTGACCGGCCTGATCGAGCCGCCACGCGCAGCGATAGGCCAGCAGGCGCGCCTGTTCGAGTTCGACGCGGGCTTCCGCAATCCAGCGCTGGATGGTGTCGTATTCGATCACGGCGCGGCCGAAGGCGGAGCGCTCCGACGAGCGCACCATCATCAGTTCGATCAGCAGTTCACACAGTCCGATCGAGCGCATGCAATGATGAATCCGTGCCGGGCCGAGGCGAATTTGCGCGACCTTGAAACCTTCGCCTTCGGCGCCGAGCAGGTTTTCCGCGGGCACGCGGACGTTATCAAAAGCGAGTTCGCCGATCGGCGCGACATGGTCCTCGCATCCCATCCAGCGCAGCCGCCGCACCAGCCGGACGCCCGGCGCAGCCATGGGAACGATGATGCAGGAATGGCGGCGCGTCCGGTCGCCATCGGGATCGGTGACGCCCATCACGATCAGGAAACTGCATTGCGGATGCGCAGCGCCGGTGATGAACCATTTGCGCCCGTTGATGATGTAGTCGTCGCCATCGCGAACCATGCGGGTGGCGACGTTGGTCGCGTCTGACGAAGCGACGTCGGGCTCGGTCATGCCGAACGCCGAACGGGTTTTGGCTTCGAGCAACGGCTGCAGCCAGCGCGCCTTCTGCTTTTGCGTCGCGCAATTCTGCAGCGCGATCATGTTGGGCACATCGGGCGCCTGGCAATTAAAGACTTCCGGCGCCCAGAACAGTCGGCCCATGATTTCCGCGAGCGGCGCATATTCGAGATTGGAAAGCCGCGTGCCGGGCTCGCTCTCGGCGAGTTCGGGAAGACCGAGATTCCACAGGCCCGCTGCGCGCGCCTTTTGTTGCAGATCGCCCATGAACGGCGCGGCCTCGCCCTTGCCGGCGACGTGATCGAGCCAGGAGCGGTGGCGCGGCAGCACTTCGCGATCGAAGAACGCCTGCAGCTTCTCCCGCCACGCCTCCGAGCGATCGGAAAGTTCGAAATCCATGCCGCCTCCCGCCTTTTGCGGCTGAATTAAGCGTATATCGATACGAATTGCAAATTTATTTCGATATATTGACAGAATGGCAGATTATGACCATTCTTGGGCCATGACAGCCGTTTCCAGCATCGATCCCACCTCCGCGTCCCGGACCAAGACCCCGGAGGACCATGCCGATCCCGCTTTCGCCACCACGCTGGCGCACGGGCTCGACGTGCTGGCCGCCTTCCGGAACCGCAGCGGCTCGCTGTCGAATGCGGATCTGGCGCTGCATACCGGGCTGTCGCGGCCGACGGTGTCGCGGCTGACCCATACGCTGGAGCAACTCGGCTATCTCAAACGCGACGCCAAGGGTCGCTTCGAACTTGGGCTTGGCGTGTTGGCCGCCGCCTATCCGGTGCTGTCGGCGCTGAAGGTGCGGCAGGTGGCGCGGCCGTTGATCCGCGAATTCGCGGCCTACACCGGTGGCACGGTTTCGATTGCGATGCCGTTCGGGCTCGACTTCATCTATGTCGAGACCGTGCGCACCACCGATGCCGTCGCGCATCTTCCCGATGTCGGCTTTACCGGTACGCTGGCCACCACCGCCGTGGGCCGGGCCCTGCTGTCACTCTTTACCCCGGATGAACACGCGGCCTATGTCGCGCGCGTCAAGGCCGAGCGTCCGGAAGAAGCGGACTATGTGCAAGCGCGGATGCTGCCCGACATCGAGCTTTGCAAGGAGCGCGGCTTCGCAGTCTCGCTCGGTGAATGGCGGCGCGAGATTTTTGGCGTCGCGGCTCCGCTGTACCGGACGCCGGCGGGTGATTGCCTTTCCGTCAATTGCGGCATCCCTTCATTTCGCTTCAGCGCCGAGCAGATCGAGCGCGAATGCGGACCACGCATCCTCGGCCTCGCGCGCAGCATCCGCTCGCTGGTCGCCAACGGCTGAATAAAGACGCATCGCTCGACCGATGCGGATAACAGGGGGAACACAATGAGCGGATTCAAATCCGCCCTCGGCTTTGCCATGGGCCTCACTCTGCTGCTCGGTAGTGCCGCGCACGCACAGAGCAACTACCCGAACCGGGCCATCCACATCGTCGTACCCTACCCCGCCGGAGGTATCGTCGACATCGTCGCCCGCGCCGTGACCGAGCAGGTCGGCCGCGACTGGAAGCAGACCGTCGTGGTCGAAGCGCGGCCCGGTGGCAACAGCAATATCGGCACCGCCGCTGTCGCGCGCAGCGACCCCGATGGCTACACATGGCTGGTGACGGGACCGGCGGCGCTGGTCAATCCAACCCTGTACAAGGACGCCGGCTGGGACGCGATGAAGGGCCTCAAATGCGTCGGCCTTGCGATCTGGAATCAGAGCGTTGCCGTCGTCAACCCGGCGATGCCGGCCAAAACGCTCAAGGAATTCGTCGAACTGGCGCGAAGCAAGCCGGGAGAGCTCAACTTCGGCAATCCCGGCACCGGCTCGTCGATCGACCTGACTGCGCAGAAGCTGTTTCAGGTCGCCGGCATCAAGCTGACCAATGTCGGCTACAAGGGCCAGCCCCCGGCGCTGATCGATCTGATGACCAACCTGATGAATTTCGAGATCGTCTCGCTGGCGCTGGCCGTGCAGCATATCAAGGACGGCAAGATCAAGCCGCTGGCGGTGTTCACCGAAAAGCGCGTGGCTGATCTGCCTGATGTGCCGACGATTGCGGAAGCCGGATATCCCGTAGCCTCTTATGTCTCCTGGTACGGCATCTATGTGCCGGCGGGGACACCGGATGCGATCGCTGAGAAGATCAACGACGGCATCAACAAGGCGCTGCTCAATCCCGACGTCCAGAAGCAACTCTCGATCGCCGATATTCCGGGCAAGCCGATGTCGCTCGATGAGCTGGCCGCGCTGATGAAGGCCGACCACGACAAACTGACCACGGTGGTGAAAGCGTCGGGGCTGACACCGCAGTAGGCCTCCTCGTCATTGCGAGGAGCGTGGCGACGAAGCAATCCAGTCTTTCTTCGTGAGGAAGGCTGGATTGCCTCGCTTCGCTCGCAATGACGGATCGGATTTGAACTGGCACGCGCTAATCGTGCGATACCGACCCGGTATCGCGATACGCCCAGCAGCTTTCGCGCGGCAATGAGACCTGGGTCTCGATGCCGACCTGATGCCGGGCCGCGGTGCCGAGTTCGACCACCTCCAGCCGCTTGCCGAACAGTTCGATGCCATAGGCGGTCTGCGTGCCCTGGTAACGGCGGTCGAGCACGCGGGCGGGGAAAATGTTAGCGCCATTGTGCGGGCCGATCGTGATGTTCTCCGGCCGCAGCGCGATTCTCACCTTCTCGTCCGGCCCGCAGGAATGCAGCAGCGCCACCTCGCCGCGCCGCCCCTCGCCGAAATCCACCGTGCCGAATTCGCCGTTGCGCGACACCAGCGTGCCGGCGAGTTCATTGGTCGCGCCGGTGAAGTTGGCGACGAACAAATCGGCGGGACGGTTATAGATCTCGTCGGGCGTATCCATCTGCAGCAACTTGCCGTCGCGCATCACGCCGATGCGGTCGCCGAGCACGACAGCTTCGGCCTGGTCGTGGGTGACGTAGAGCGCGGTCATGCCGGTCTGCTTCAGGATCACGCGCAAGTCGTCACGTAACCGCAGCCGCAGCTTGGCATCGAGATTCGAGAGCGGCTCGTCGAGCAGCAGCAGTTGCGGCCGGTAGACAATGCTGCGCGCCAGCGCCACGCGCTGCATCTGTCCGCCCGACAGCGCCACCACCGGCCGTTCGGCATATTCGGACAGTCCGACCAGCGCGAGCGCCTCGTCGACCATGCGGCGGGCTTCCTCGCGGGAAATCTTCCGGTGCTTGAGCGGATAGACCACGTTCTGCCGCACCGTCATATGCGGCCACACCGCATAGGACTGGAACACCATGCCGAGTTCGCGCGCGCGCGGCGGCACCAGATATGCCGCGCTCAGGCGAGGACACGACCTTGCCGCCAATGCAGATCTCGCCCGACGTCGGATGCTCGAGGCCGGCCACGCAGCGCAGCGTCGTGGTCTTGCCGCAGCCGGACGGGCCGAGCAGAACGACGATCTCGCCTGCCGGCACCGAGAAGCTGACGCCGTCGATCGCGGGGCGGCCGATCGCGAACTGCTTGCGCAGGTCGGTGACTTCGAGCGTGGCCGTCATGAACGAACTCTCTTCAAGCGCACGACGCTCACTGCCGATACCCGAAGGTCTTGTCCCACTCCGCGACCCACGCCGCGTGCAGCTTCACGTATTCATCGAACTTGGGATACCAGACCTTGACCACCTTGGGATCGAAGCCCTCGGGATATGCCGGCGCCTCTTTGAGTGACGTCAGATTGCCGAACTCCTTGATCATGAAGATCTGGCCTTCCTTCGACAGCGACCAGTTCAGGAACAGCTTCGCGGCATTCGGATGCGTCGCGGTCTTGGTAATTCCCGACGCGTATGGATTGACTGGCGCTCCTTCCGGCGGGAAGAAAATCTTGATCGGCGCACCGTCCTTCTGCTTCTGATAGACGATGTTGTAGAGCAGCGGTCCGATCGCTATTTCGCCGCGCACCAGCGCATCCGCCATCGGCGCGCCGGACGGATAAAGGATCGGATGGGTCGCGGCCTGCTTGCCCCAGTAATCTTCGCCAAGCACCTGACGCTCGAACATGATCCGGGTCCAGGTGGTGCCGCCGGACTGCGCGAACACCTGGCCGATCATCTTGTCGTATTCAGGCTTGGTGAGATCCTTCCAGGTCTTCGGCGCGTCCTTGACCAGTTCGGTATTGTAGGCGATCGACCAGGCAATCGTGGCACGCGGCCAGAACTTCGGCGAAACCAACGCCTCCGGATTGTAGTCGGCCGCATTTGGTGGCGCATAGTCCTGAAACAAGTCTTCCAGCGGCTTCATCAGAGCGCGGTCAGAGTGATCGACGACATCCGCGATCAGCTTGCCTGCCGCGGCTTCTGTTTTGATGCGCGTGATAAGCTGCCCTCCCGGCGCGCGCACCATCTCGACCTTGATCTCGGGAAAGCGCTTGTTGAACTCCTTGATGGTGACCTGCTCGATTTCAGCGAAATTAGCGGTATAGAACACCAGCTTGCCTTCTGCCTTCGCGGCAGCGATCAGTTCGGGCGAAGCAAATTCCTGGGCTCGCGCGGAAGGGATCGATGCCAGTGCGACGCCGGCCAGCGCGGCAGCTCCAATAAAGATTCGTCTATCCATCGCCAATCCTCCCGTTGATCTTGTTATCCCGTGCGCGCGACGCTGCCTTGCGCCGCACCGCGCGACAGCCAGTTGGCGCCGCCGATGAGAACGCCGAGCAGGATCGTCTGCACGATGCTGAATGCAGCGGTTTTGCCGATATTGCCGCCTTCGTAATAGTCGAGCAGCAGCACCGACATCACCATGGTGTTGCTGGTGTAGAGAAACAGTGACGAACCGAGTTCGCGCACCGCCAGCACGAACAACAGCGTCATCGACGCGATCACCCCGGGCCGCGCCAGCGGCAGCACGATGGTGCGGATGGTGCCGAGCATGCCTTTGCCGCAGACCCAGGCGGCTTCTTCCAGCTCGCGATGGATTTGCAGGAACGAGGTCGACAGCGCCTTCACCGTATCCGGCATGAAGCGCGCGATGAACGCCAGCGCCAGGATCCAGATCGTGCCGTAGAGCCCGCCGGGAATGCCGATCCAGGCCCAGAGATAGGCGACGCCGACGACGAGGCCGGGGATCGCGACCGGCACGGTCGAGATCAGATCGATCCAGCGTCGTCCCGTCACCTGGGTGCGATGAATGGTGTAGCCGATCGCAAAGGCGAGCGCACCGCCGACGACCGCCGTGATGACGCCGACCTCGACCGCGTTGTAGATCGATCGCAGCGTCAGCGGATTGTCGAAAATGGCGTTGAAATGCATCATCGAGTACTGCCGCATGTCGAACAGGCTGGCGGCGTCGCGGATGAACATGAATTTGCGGAATGCTGCGACGATCAACGCCAGTGACGGCAACACCACCACAACAAACAAATAGACGATGCCGAGACCGAAGGTGAACCAGCGCCAGCGCCCGAGGTCGAGATTGCGCGGGCGAAACGCCTTGCCGGCGACCGTGGTGTAGCTGCGGCCGCTCAGCACCTTCTGCTGCAGATATACCAGCCCACCGGTGACGACCATCAGGATGATCGCGACCGCGGCCGCCGTGTTGTAGAGCGGCGGCGACCAGTTGGTGAGCTTGAAGATGTAGGTCGTCAGCACCGCCAGATTGGTCGGCGCGCCCAATACCGCCGGAATGCCGTAGATCCCGAGCATCACGATGAACGACAGCAGCATGCCCGAGACGATCGCCGGCATGATCAGCGGAAATGTCACCGTGAACAAGGTCGCGAACGCGCTGGCGCCGGAAATCTCGGCAGCCTCTTCCAGGCTTGGGTCCATGTTGCGCAGCGCCGACGAGGTGAACATGTAGACGTACGGCGCGTAGTAGATGCCGAACACGAACACCAGACCGGTTAGCGAATAGAGATCGATCCGCCAGTCGAGCCCGGCCCATTTGAACATGGTGTTGATCAGCCCGGTCTTGGGCGAGCCCAGAATGGCCCACGCGACGCCCGCGACCAGCGGCGGCGCGAACAGCGGCAGGATGCTGGCGGCGGCTATAAAGCCCTTGAACGGCGTATTGGTGCGAACGACGATCCAGGAAAACAGCAACCCGATCGTAACAGCGATCAGGGTACCACCCCCGCAAGCGATCAGCGTGTTCAGCAAAGCCTCGGCGACATTCGGGTTCGCCAGCACGGTGAGGAAATTGGCGATCGAGAGATGGCTGAGCGAAAGGCCATCGACCACCGGATTGGTGTCGGTGAGCGCGCCCAGCAGCAGCATCAAAACGGGATAGATGACGAGAAAGCCGAGGATCGCCAGCAGCAGCGTGACCCAAAGCCCGCTCCACACACGCCGACGCACGCCCTCACTGGCGCCATGCGTGATTTCGGTGCGCCGCTCCGCCGGTCCGTGCAAAACGCTTCCCCTCGCCGCGGACCGTCTTTTTTTGGAGATTGCGGTCGCTATGCGCCTGAAGCCTAGTCGATCGGGTCGCGGGCGGAAAGGTATCCGAAAGTCGGCGGGACGAAATGGCGCGGAAGCCTGGAATCGGCGCGAACCATGCGCGATCCGGCCCGTTTTCGGACCCCGGACCGTCACTTCGCATATGCATCATGCAACCGCGCCCCTGTGGTCTGGCCCGTGTCCGTAGTACACGCCGCGAGGGCGCGACCGCCCCGGCGTGGAGAGCCCGATTTCGATGTCGACGGACGTAACCGCAGCAAAGCCGCCCGCCCCACCGATGGACGGCTTGCCGCCGGAACTCCGGCGCTGGGCCGTCGCGGCGATCTTCACCACCCTGGCGCTGGCTTCGCTGGATACGGCGATTGCCAATATCGCCCTTCCCGCGATCGCCGCCGACCTCCATGTCAGCGCGGCTGACGTGGTCTGGATCGTCAATGTCTACCAGATCGCCTTGGTCGCGACGCTGTTGCCGCTCGGCGCGCTCGGCGAAATCGTCGGCCATGAGCGGATCTATCTCGGCGGATTGTTGCTGTTCACGCTGGCATCGCTCGGCTGCGCCTTCGCCGGGTCGCTGGAGAGTCTGACGGCAGCGCGAGCGCTGCAGGGGTTAGGTGCCAGCGGCATCATGAGCGTGAATGCGGCGCTGGTCCGCTTCGTCTACCCGACCCGCATGATGGGCCGCGGTTTTGGTCACAACGCATTGGTGGTCGGAACCGCGATGACGCTGGGGCCGACGATCGCGTCCGCCATACTGGCGGTCGGAAATTGGCCGTGGCTGTTTGCGATCAATCTCCCGTTCGGCGTGGTCGCGATCGCGATCGGCTTGAAGACGCTACCGAAGACGCCGCGCGCGAAACACGCGTTCGATTTCCTGAGCGCGATGCTGACCGCAAGCTGCCTCGGTCTCTTCATCATCGAAATCGGCAGCGCAGCGCACGGCGCGCCACCCGTGCTTGTCGTCGCGGAGTTGGTCGCCGCATTGCTGCTCGGCTGGTTCCTGACCCGCCGCAACGCCGATCACCCGGCGCCGATGCTGCCGATCGACCTGTTCCAGCGGCCGATGTTCGCACTGTCGGCCGCGACCTCGGTCTGCTCGTTCTCGGTGCAGGGCCTCGCGATGGTCGCGCTGCCGTTCTATTTCGAAGACGTGCTGATGCGCTCGCAGGTCGAGACCGGCTTTTTCATGACACCCTGGCCGCTGGTGGTGGCGATGATGGCGCCGATCGGTGGCCGGCTGTCCGACCGCTTTCCGGTCGGCATCCTCGGCGGCTGCGGTCTGGCCCTGCTCGGCATCGGCATGGTGCTGCTGGCGACGCTTCCAGCTGATCCCGGCACCGCTAACATTATCTGGCGCATGGTGGTATGCGGGGTCGGATTCGGCTTCTTTCAAACGCCCAATTTGAGGGCATTGATGTCGAGCGCGCCGCCGCATCGCAGTGGCAGCGCCAGCAGCATCGTGGCGACCTCCCGCCTGACCGGACAAACGCTGGGCGCAGCCCTCGCGGCGCTGTGTTTTGCCCTCGGCGGTCACAATGGTGCGACCATCGCGCTGGCGGTCGGTGCCGGCTTCGCCGCGGTCGGAAGCCTGATGAGTTTCCTGCGCCTGGCCGTCCCGCCACCGCGAACATGACAGCGCTTTAATAAAGCCGTCGCGCAACCCCGCTCGATCAATTTTCTTCCATTTCGCAGACGCGTATTCTTGATTTGAACTGTTCCAGATTGCAGTCCAACATCGCCTCGCAGCTCTCTCGATGGATTGAGCTAACAGGGGAAACGCGATGGCAAACCTCACTATCAACGGCAAATCAATAACCGTGGACGTCGAAGACGACACACCACTGCTCTGGGCGATTCGCGAGAACGTCGGACTGACCGGCACCAAATACGGTTGCGGCATTGCACAATGCGGGGCCTGCACCGTCCATATCGACGGCGTTGCTATGCGCTCCTGCGGCATCGCGGTCAGCGAAGCCGCCGGCAAACAGATCACCACCATCGAAGGACTCGCCGGCAATGGCGCGCTGCACAAGGTGCAGCAGGCCTGGGTCGCCAACGACGTCCCGCAATGTGGTTATTGCCAGAGTGGCATGATCATGGCGGTCGCGGCCCTGCTCAAGGAAAAGCCAAAGCCGACCGATCAGGACATCGACGAGGCCATCACCAATATCTGCCGATGCGGAACCTTCCAGCAGGTCCGCGAGGCAATTCACGCCGCCGCGAACGCCTGAGGGGGATGTCATGAACAAGCACGTCTCGCCCAAGCTCAATCGCCGCGCCTTCGTCATCGGTACCGCTGCTGCCGGTGCCGGACTGACCCTCGGCCTCGATATTCCCTTTGGCGGACCGACCGTGGTCCGCGCCGCCGACGGTTCGCCCGAGGTCAACGCCTGGGTGGTGATCCGCCCCGACGATACCGTGGTGAGTCCGCATCGCCCGTTCGGAGATGGGACAGGGTACACTGACCGGCCTCGCCCAGCTCGTCGCCGAAGAACTCGAATGTGACTGGTCGAAGGTCACCACCGAATACCCGACGCCCGGTCAAAGCGTCGCCCGCAAGCGCGCTTGGGGCGATTTCTCGACCGGCGGCAGCCGCGGCATCCGCACCAGCCAGGAATATGTCCGCAAGGGCGGCGCCACTGCGCGCATCATGCTGGTTCAGGCGGCGGCGAATGAATGGAAGGTGCCGGCTTCGGAATGCACGGCATCCAACAGCGTCATCACACATACGGCCTCGGGCAAGACCACGACCTACGGCAAGGTGGTGGAAGCCGCGGCAAAACTGACACCGCCCGCGGATGCCGACATCAAGCTGAAGGATCCCAAGGACTGGAAGATCGCCGGCAAGGGCGTCAAACGCCTCGACACCGTCGACAAGACCACCGGCAAGATGATGTACGGCATCGACGTCAAGCTGCCGGGCATGCTCAACGCCGCGGTCAAGGCCTGTCCCGTGTTTGGCGGCAAGCTGAAAAGCTACGACGAAGCCAAGGTCATGGGCATGAAGGGCGTCAAGAAGGTGGTGAAGGTCGACGACACGGCTGTCGCCGTCGTTGCCGATACCTGGTGGCACGCCAAGACCGCGCTCGAAGCGCTGCCGATCGTCTGGGACGAAGGCGACAACGCCAAGGTCTCCAGCGAGTTCGATTTCCAAGTGGCTCGCCGAGGGTCTCGACAATGCGCAGCCCGCCTATGTCGGCAACAGCAACGGCGACGCCAAGGCGGCAATTGCCGGCGCGGCCAAGAAGGTCGAGGCGGTCTACAACTATCCCTACCAGAACCACGCCACGATGGAGCCGCTCAACGCGACCGCGCTCTGGACGGCTGACAAATGCGAGGTCTGGTGCGGCACCCAGAACGGCGAAGCGGCGTTCGCCGCGACGCTGGAAGCCTCTGGCCTCACTGCCGACAAATGCGACGTGCACAAGCAGATGCTCGGTGGCGGCTTCGGCCGTCGTGGCCAGACAGACTATGTCCGGCAGGCGGTGATGATCGCCAAGCAGATACCGGGCACGCCGATCAAGCTGTTGTGGTCGCGCGAGGAAGACATGCAGCACGGCATGTACCACCCGATCACGCAGTGCAAACTGACCGGCGCCTTCGATGCCGACAACAATCTGATTGCATTGCATTACAGATTGTCCGGTCAGTCCATCCTGTTCACCCTGCGTCCCGCAGCTTTGGTCAACGGCATGGATCCGGCCGCGTTCCAGGGCGTGGCCGCGACGGGCGAAGCGGCGATCGGCTACACCATCCCTAATCTGCTGGTTGAGCATTCGATGCGTAACCCCCACGTCCCGCCGGGTTTCTGGCGCGGCGTCAACGTCAACCACAATGCGATCTACCTCGAATGCTTCATGGATGAACTGGCGCAGTCCGTCGGTCAGGATCCGCTCGCGTTCCGCCGCAAGCTGATGTCGAAACATCCAAAGCATCTGGCCGTGCTCAATGCGGTCGCCGAGAAGATCGGCTGGGACACGCCGGCGCCGAAGGGCGTCTATCGCGGCATTGCCCAGCATATGGGCTATGGCAGCTACGTTGCGGGCGCCGCGGAAATCTCCGTGGATGGCAACAAGATCAAGGTGCACCGCATCGTCGCCGCCACCGACCCCGGCTACGCCGTCAACCCGGCGCAGATCGAACGGCAGATCGCGGGCTCGTTTGTCTACGGCCTGTCCGGGCTGTTCTATGGCGGCTGCACCGTAAAGAACGGCGCCATCGAGCAGACCAACTTCGACACCTACAACTCGATGCGGATCAATGAGATGCCGAAGGTGGAATCGATCGTGATGCCGAGCGGCGGATTCTGGGGCGGCGTCGGCGAACCCACCATCTGCGTGGCGGGACCGGCGGTGCTCAACGCCTACTTCGCCGCGACCGGCAAGCGCATCCGTTCGGTGCCCTTGCGGGACCAGAACATCACCTTCGCCTGACCAACGAGCGGCGGCCCAATCCGGCCGCCGCTCCCTCTTTTCGGATTTTGGCTCATGGACGTCACGCGCCGGCTGTCGCGCCGAGATGTCGCTCGCGGCATTGGTGCGTCTGCCGCGGCGGCGGCCTTGCCGTGTCCATCGTTCGCGCAAGGTGCCGCCCGCGTCATCGTCATCGGCGGCGGCTTTGGCGGCGCCAGTTGCGCGCGGACGCTGCGGCGGCTTGATGCAAAACTGCAGGTGACACTGGTCGAACCAAATCAAGTGTTTACGGCCTGCCCTTTCAGCAACGAGGTGATCGCCGGTTTGCGCGAATTATCGGTGCAGCAGTTCACCTATGACAGGATCGCCGCCGCGGGCATCACGGTTGTCTCGCAAGCTGCGACCAAGATCGATGCGCAGGCCCGCACCGTCACACTGGCCGACGGCAATTCGCTCCCCTACGATCGCCTGGTGCTGTCGCCCGGCATCGACCTGCGCTTCGACGCCCTGCCCGGCTATGACGAAGCTGCCTCCATCAAAATGCCGCACGCCTGGAAGGCCGGCGAACAAACGATCCTGCTCCGCAAGCAGATCGAGGCCATGGCTGATGGCGGCACGGTGGTGCTGGCCGTGCCCGCGGCCCCGCTGCGCTGCCCGCCCGCACCGTACGAGCGCGCCAGCCTCATTGCGCATTACCTGAAGGGCAAGAAGCCGCGCTCGAAGATCCTGATCCTCGACGCCAAGGACGGGTTTTCGCAGCAAAAACTGTTCGAAGCCGCCTGGAAGGAATTGTATCCCGGCATGATCGAACGGATCGCGCTGTCGCAAGGCGGCCGGGTGACCTCGGTCGATGCCGCGACGAATACCATTGTCACCGATTTCGGCAATTACACCGCCGATGTCGCCAGCGTGATCCCGCCGCAAAAGGCCGGGCGCATCGCCGCGATCGCAGGTGCGGCCGACAACACCGGCTGGTGCCCGATCGATCCCGTGAGCTTTGCCTCAAAACTGGTGCCGAATATCCATGTCATCGGCGACGCCTGCATCGCCGGGCAGTTGCCGAAATCGGCCTCCGCCGCCCAGGCGCAAGGCAAGGCCTGCGCTGCTGCTGTCGTGAACCTGATTGCCGGCAAGCCGCCGGAAGCACCGCGGCTGACCGGCGCCTGCTACAACACGGTCGCGCCCGGCTACGCGTTCTCGCTGTCCGGCATCTATCAACCCAGGGACGGCCAGTTCGCCGAGGTCGAAGGCGCGACAAGCCCGGTCAATGCGCCGCGCGAGGAACGCCAGCGCGAGGCGGAACGCGCGGAAAACTGGTTCAAGACGATCACGGTGGATACATTTGGTTAGGCAGGTAAACCAGATCGCTGCGGCATGGCTGGTGACCGCGTTACTGGCAACGCCATCACCCTCCAGCGCGCAAGCGTTGTGGCCCTACGCCGTCGTCGGCGATGCCATTCCGGAGCCGCTCACGAACACACGAGGCGATGTGGCGCGAGGGCAGGCGCTGGTCGTCGAACGCACCAGCACTTGCATCCTTTGCCACAGCGGCCCATTTCCCGAACAAAAGTTCCAGGGCGATCTGGCCCCGAGCCTCGCCGGTTCCGGCAGCCGGTGGTCGGAAGGGCAACTCCGACTTCGACTGGTGGATGCCTCAAGCCTCAATGCCGCGACCATTATGCCGTCCTATTATCGCCCCGACGGCCTCGCGCGGGTCGGACCGTCCTGGCGCGGCAAACCGATCCTGTCGGCCGAACAGATCGAGGATATCGTGGCGTATCTTGCAAGCCTGCGTGAATAGGAAGTGACGATGCACCGATTGCCGCATTCGACCCGCCGCCAGTTCCTTGGCCTCGCCGGCGGCGCCGCTGTGGCCGGCGCGGTGCCGATCGTGACGCTGCGACCCGCCGAGGCAACGCCCGCGATGCTGGCCTCCGCCATCAACAATGTCACCCAAGGTGCCCTGGTCAAAACCGGCAAGGTCAAGCTCGACGTCCCGCCGCTGGTCGAGAATGGCAACACCGTGCCGATGACGGTCAGCGTCGACAATCCGATGACGGCAGAAAATCACGTCAAGAGCATCCACGTCTTCAACGAGAAGAACCCGCAACCCAATGTCGGAAATTTCTATCTCACCCCGCTTTCCGGCCGGGCTCAGGTGTCGACCCGGATCCGCCTCGCCGACAGCCAGAAGATCGTCGCGATCGCAAAGCTTTCGGACGGGACGTTCTGGTCGGTTAGCGTCGATGTCATCGTGACGCTCGCAGCCTGCACCGAGGAGGTGATCTGATGCCCGCCGCTCTGATCAACGTTCCCCGGAAAGCCAAGCGCGGCGACGTCATCGAGATCAAAACGCTGATGTCGCACATCATGGAGACCGGCTATCGCCATATGGCGTCAGGCGAAATCGTACCTCGCGACATCATCACCAGCTTCACCTGCCGCTATAACGGCACTGAAGTTTTCCGCGCCGACCTGTTTCCGGCGATCGCCGCCAACCCGTTCATCAGCTTCTTCACCACGGCGACCGCGAGCGGCAAATTCGAGTTCGAATGGATCGGCGATAACGGCTTTTCCGAAACCGCCTCCGCCTCGATCACGGTCGAATGAGGCTGGCCTGCGCCATACTCGCCGCGCTGCTGATGGCGGATGCCGCCGGCGCGACGGAGATTGCACCGGCCGAGCGCCGCTCCGGCTATAGCTTCATGACGCCGGAAACGAAGGCGATCCAGGACGACGACACTGCCAATCCCGGCATGCTCTGGGTGATCGACGGCGAGTTGCTGTGGAAGCGCAAAGCCGGCGCCGCCGACAAGGCTTGCGCCGATTGCCATGCCGATGTCAGCACCATGAAGGGCGTCGCGACGCATTACCCCGCCTTCGACAAGACGCTCGGCCGCCCGGTCGATCTGGAGCAGCGCATCAACCTGTGCCGCAGCAACCACCAGCAGGCGTCGCCACTGCCTTACGAGAGCCGCGACCTGCTGGCTCTGACCGCCTTCGTCGCCCGGCAGTCCCAGGGCGCCCGCGATCGAAACCGGCAGCGATCCGCAGCTTGAGCCGTTCATCGCTAAGGGGCGAGAGCTGTTCATGCAGCGGCAGGGCCAGCTCAATCTCGGCTGCGCCAATTGCCATGATGATAACTGGGACAAGCGCTTGGCGGGATCAGCTATCACCCAGGCGCACCCGACCGGATACCCACAATACCGGCTGGAATGGCAATCGCTGGGATCGTTGCAGCGCCGCCTGCGCGCCTGCATTACGGGTGTCCGCGCCCAAGCCTATGATTACGGCTCGCCGGAACTGGTGGAACTGGAACTGTACCTGATGTCGCGGGCACGCGGCATGCCGATCGAGGCGCCGGCGGTGCGGCCTTGAGGTGGGGCCAAACTCAAAATCGCGAAAACAACCCCATGCACAGTAGGAAATCAGAGTGCGTGGAGGTATCTAGATAACGCTGCTCCTCATGGTGAGGCGCGGCCACTCGGCCGCGTCTCGAACCACGAGAGCCCCGCTGTAGCCCATCCTTCGAGACGCCGCTTCGCGGCTCCTCAGGATGAGGACTGAGTGCTTGGCATTTAAGCTAGCGCTCCGCGAACGCCTTCTCGACCACGAACTGGGCCGGCTCGCCGTGGTTACCTTCGACAAAGCCCTTGCCGTTGAGCAGGGACCGAGTGTCCGCCACCAGCGCCGGGCTGCCGCAGATCATGACGCGGTCGTGCACGGGATCGAGCGAAGCCAGCCCGATATCGCCGAACAACTTGCCTGAATTGATCAGGTCGGTGATGCGGCCGCGGTTGCGGAAGGGGTCGCGGGTCACGGTCGGGTAGTAGATCAGCTGGTTGCGGATGTAGTCGCCGATCAACTCGTCGTTCGGCAGCTTCTCGGTGATCATCTCGCCGTAAGCGAGTTCCTTGACGCGGCGGCAGCCGTGCAGCAGCACCACCTTCTCGAACCGCTCATAGGTCTCGGGGTCCTTGATCACGCTCAGGAACGGCGCGAGCCCGGTACCCGTGCCGATCAGGTAGAGATTCCGGCCATCTTCGAGATTGTCGATGACCAGCGTGCCGGTGGCCTTGCGGCTCACGATGATCTCGTCGCCCTGCTTGAGGTGCTGGAGCCGCGAGGTCAGCGGACCGTCCTGCACCTTGATCGAGAAGAATTCCAGCCGGTCTTCATAGTTGGCGCTGGCGACGCTGTAGGCGCGCAGCAGCGGCTTCTCGCCGACCTTGAGCCCGATCATGGTGAACTCGCCGTTCCGGAAACGGAACGAGGGATCGCGCGTGGTGGTGAAGGAGAACAGCGTGTCGGTCCAGTGGTGGACGCTCAAAACGCTTTCCTGATTGAAATTGCTCATCGTCAGGTTCCTTGACGCGCGGGCCGGATTGGCGGCAAAATCATTTGCACACGATCATTCGTATACGAATGAATAATCCTTCTTGATCCCGGCGTCAAGGCGCGGGCAAGATGATGTCAGGCGCTCCGAAGGCATTGAAACAAAAGGGATAAACCATGGCCCATGACGCACCCCAGATGACCCTCCCGAGCAAGCTGGTGATCCGCAACATCGGGTTGCTGTTGTCAGGGGCCCTGGAGAAGCCGATCCTGGATGCGGATACGATCGTGGCCGAGAACGGCAAGATCTCGGCGATCGGCCGCTTGAAGGACGTCGATACCGAGGGCGCCACCACCGTCGTCAACGCCAACGGCACCACCGTCGCGCCCGGCCTGATCGACAGCCACGTCCATCCCGTCGCCGGCGACTGGACGCCGCGGCAGAACCAGATCAACTGGATCGACAGCTATCTGCATGGCGGCGTCACCACCATGATTTCGGCCGGCGAAGTCCACATGCCCGGCCGGCCGCGCGACATCGTCGGCCTCAAGGCGATGGCGATCTTCGCACAGCGTTCGTTCTGGCTGCTGCGTCCCGGCGGCGTGAAGGTGCATGCCGGCGCGCCCGTCATCGAATGCGAGATGGTCGAGGACGACTTCAAGGAAATGGCCGCCGCCGGCGTCAAGCTGCTCGGCGAAGTCGGCCTCGGCGGCGTCAAGGACGGCCCGACCGCGCGCAAGATGGTCGGATGGGCGCGCAAATACGGCATCCAGAGCACGATCCACACCGGCGGGCCTTCGATCCCCGGCTCCGGCCTGATCGACAAGGATGTGGTGCTGGAAGCCGACACCGACGTGGTCGGCCACATCAACGGCGGCCACACGGCTCTGCCCGACGACCAGATCCGCTGCATCTGTGAAGGCTGCAAGCGCGGCCTCGAGCTGGTTCACAACGGCAACGAGCGCTCGGCGCTGTTCACCCTGCGCACTGCGCGCGAGATGGGCGACCTGCATCGCGTCATCCTCGGCACGGATGCCCCGGCCGGCTCCGGCGTGCAGCCGCTCGGCATCCTGCGCATGGTGTCGCTGCTGTCGTCGCTCGGCGAATTGCCCGCGGAAATCGCCTTCTGCCTCGCCACCGGCAACACCGCCCGGATGCGCGAGCTGGATTGCGGGATCATCGAAGTCGGCCGCTCGGCGGACTTCGTCATCATGGACATGGCGCAGCATTCGCCCGGCAGGAATATCCTGCACAGCGTGCAGCTCGGCGACCTGCCCGGCATCGGCATGACCATCATCGACGGCATCGTCCGCACCCAGCGCAGCCG
>CAWAYU010000004.1:0-460036 GCA_963786355.1 uncultured Alphaproteobacteria bacterium
GCGCGGCACCGTTGATCGAGCTGTCGCCGGTGATCTCGATGGTGCCGCCATCGGTCACCGTGCCGCCCGTTACCGTGGTGCCGTCCAGTATCAAGACGCCGGTGATGTCGATAACGGCGGACGCGCCGTTGACGACGGTTTCACCCTTCAGCGTGTTGGTGCCCTTGACGTTGACCGTTTCGCTATTGTTCAGCGTGCCGTTGTTCAGCGCGGCGGTGCCCGTCAGGTCGATCGTGCCCAGATTGGTGACCGTGCCGCCACCGATCGCTGCGCTGCTGCCAAGCGCCAGCGTCGCCGGGGACTCGACTTTAATCTCGCCGGTATTGGTGATGTTGACGAGCACGTTGAGCGTACCGCCCTGGACGTCGAGCGTGCCGCTATTGGTGATGCTGCTCGTACCCTTGAAATCGCCGCCCGCGACGAGGTTGAGCGTGCCGGAATTCTGCAGCGAACTCGTGTCCTGCACTTCCATCAGACCGCCGACGGTGATGGTCCCGTAGTTCTGGACCTCGAGTCGGCGCTCATGCTGAACGTGTCGCTGACGGTCAGCGTGCTGTTGTTGATCAGGACCGGCGCCGTCGTACCGAAGTCGTTCATCGTCACGGTCTTGGCGAACGCGGCCTGATCGATCGTGACCGGGAAAGACGGCGTCAGGCCGATCAGCTGATTGGTGATGATGATGGCATCGTCGTTCGCGGTGGGGACCGTGCCGGTCTCCCAGTTCGCGCCATCGCTCCACAGGCCGCCCGAAGGCTCGCCGGGATGCTCCGTGGCGATCCAGACCACGGCCGGCGTGTCCGTTCCGGTAATCGTGACGACGACTTCCTGCGTCGAGGTCGCGCCTTGCGAATCCGTGACCGTCACGGTGTAGGTCAGCGTCAACGTTTTGCCGGACGGGATGAAATCCGCGAAATAAACCGGGAAATCGGCGAGCGACCAGTTGATCGTTCCGGTACCTGAATTGGTGCTGTCGGCCGCAATCGAAGCGGAGAGCGCGGTCTGAAAAAAGCTGAGCGGAGCCGGTGCGACGGACCCGACGTCAACGCCGTCGAGCGCCACGGTGGTCAACGCCGCAGCAACCGTGTGGTGATCCGTGAGATCCGGGTCCTTGAACGTCAGCGTCCCGCTGGTCGGAACGTGCGCGGTCAGAACGCCGCCGGGGCGTGGTCTTGCCGCCGGCAAAGTCGATCTGCGGCACGCTGGTCGTGATGACCGGCACGTCGTTGGTGCCGGTGATCGTGATCGTGAACGGAACTTCCTTGGACTCGTTGCTTGCCGCGAAGTTGTTGTCGACGTGCGCCATGTAGGTCAGCGTCAACATCTCGCCGGCGGCGAGGAAGTCGAACGCGCCGTCGGCAATCTTGTAGGTCCAGGTCGCCACACCGTGATTGATGCCGGCGGGATCCTGCACCACGACCAGCGGCACTTCGACCGCATGGATCGCGGCCAGTTGCGCCGCCGTGAGCGTCGTGGTGACGTCGGTGTGCAGCGCGTTCTGATAGGTGAAGGAATCGAAGTTCGTCTTGACGGTCGGAACGTCGCCGGGATTGATGTCGGCGTAGGAAATCGCGCCGGTCACGATGTCGCAGCGTCGCGCTGCCGGTCGTAAGAATATGTTCCGCCGTCGCGTCGTTGGTGGTGGCAACATCCGGCGGCCGGGAATGTGATCGCGGCTCGTGGTGGTCGCGCCGTTGGGACCGGTCGTAGCCTTGTCCGCAACGTTGACCTGCTGGACCGTTACGCCGACGAGTTCCCCGCTTGCCAGCTTCACGAAGACCGTCTGCGGCACGATCGTGTCGGTAAAATTCTGGGCCTGCTTGGTATTCGGATTGTTGAGGTCGGAGAATTTCAGCGCAAAGACGTCGGTGATGATCTTCTGCGCATCGGCGACAGTTGCGCCGACGACAGGAAGTTGACGCCGCCCTGGCCGTTGACGCTCCAGGTCGCGCCGGCCTGGTTGACGGTCGCGATCGGCGTCAGCGTGGTCTTGTCGAACAGGATGTAGGAGCCGGTGGTGCCGTCGGGCTCGACCAGCACCTGGAATTTCGCCGGCGGCGCGCCGCCGGTGGCGGGCACGGTGAAGTCGATTTCGACCAGCACCGCGGTGCCGCGAATGCCCATGGTGGCGACCGGGGTGTCGACCTTCATGTCGCCATGCTTGGCGGTGGCGCCGGCGACGAACGAGATCGTGCCCTGCACCAGGCTGATCAGCGATTTGTTGTCCGACCCGTTGGGGTCGTAGATCATTTCGTTCAGCACCATCTTGGCGTTCGACGCGAGGCCGAACACGGAGCCGTCGATGAAGGTGATGCCGAGTGTCGAGTCGGATCCGGACTGGACCACGTCGCCTTTGTTGACGTTGTCGCCCTGGTTCAGGATGATCGAAACGCCGTTACGGATCGCGGTCGCGGTTCCCGTCAGCTTGGTGACGTGGCCGATCACCTGGGCGACGCTGGCGCTGCCGTCGGCCTGCGCGAACTGGGTGTGCCCGGTCAGCGCGTTGATGATGTCGCCGGTGAGATGGGCGCCATCGGGGGAAGCCAGCGCTGCCCGCTTCTCGCCCTTGAAGTAGTCATGCAGGACGACTTCACGGTCCTCGTTGGAAAGGATCAGGTCGACGCCGCGACCGTTTGAAGTCGCCGCTGAACAGCAGGTGCGCATCAGGAATCGATAATCGCGTCGGACGGCGCATGCCCCGCAACGGTTCCGACATGGACATGCGCGCCGTGGTGGGCGCCCTGACCGTCAGGCAGCACGTCTGTAAATTTGCCGGCCAAGCTCAAAGTGGCACCGTCGCCGCTATGGTTAAAACTTATACAATATCAATTGTCTAAGCTTGCATATCATTGGAACGTCCCTTGCGAAACTATCCATTGCTTGTGCAAGCAGCCGCACCTGCCCCCTCCGGAGGCCAATCTTCTTCAGGCGCCTCCAAATAGAGCAAGCATTGTTTGTTAATACCGCAACAACACTTCCCTTATTCCGGGGCTGAAGTAACATCCCCGCGAGTATTCGAAGTATAAATCGTGAAGTCTATACTTCCGACTTCTTCACCTGGATACCGCAGAGCAATATGACGCCAATTTTCAAGTTCAAACTGTGAGTTAGCTTACAAACCACGTGATTCTTAACGAATTAGCCATATTAACTGGAAATAAAGGATAAGGCACGGTTAAGGCCGGCCGCCGCCGGGCCGGCCACCCCCGATCCATAAAACTTTACGTATCCCGGCAAGGCCGACTTTAGGCTGTTTCCCGCTTTGCGGCCAGCACCCTCCGGTTTTAAGCAGACCAAAACCTCCCTTGCTCATCCTGACCCCTGCGAAATGATCCGGTCACGAGCAGGCAGAAAAAGCCCGCCGATGCCCGGACAAGGGGCGTCAGATGGGTTTGTCGGGTTATTCGCACGCATGGCGTGCGGGCATGGTCGCGTGCGCTTTGGCCTGGTTCGGGCCGGCGGAACTGAGGGCCGAGGCGCTGGTCGCGCTCGGCCCGGTGCAGCCTATACAGCGATCGGCCGAGCCGTTCGGACTTGCGGCATCCCCCCTCAGCGGCGGCGGGCTCTACGACAAATGGCAGGGCGTGCAGCGCCGTCTCGACGATGAACTGGTGCAGATCGCGCTGTGCGACGGCGACCGCGACGGCTGCGTGTCTCCGGCCGCGCTGAAATTCCTCGACATCATCGACACCGCCAAGCTGCGCGACGGCCGCGCCCGGCTCGGCGAGATCAACCGCGCGCTCAACCTCGCGATCCGGCCGATGAGCGATGGCGCAGGCCGATCGACGTCTGGACCTCGCCGCTGGCGACGCTGACCAAAGGCGGCGGCGATTGCGAAGATTATGCGATTGCCAAATTTGTCGCGTTGCGGCTTGCCGGTATCGCGCCCGACGACCTGCGAATCGTGATCATGCACGACACCATCCGCGGCGAGGACCACGCGGTGGCCGCCGCACGGCTCGACGGTCACTGGCTGACGCTCGACAACAACCGCATGGCCATGGTCGAGGATAGCTATGTCAGGAATTACCGGCCGACTTTCCTGATCGGCCAATATGCCGTGATGCGATACGCCGATCCGGTCCGGCTCGCCGATGCGACCGGGCGCAGCCTTTCCGGTTCAAAACTGGTGGCGCCGCTCGTCGTCAGTTCGCTGGTCGAACCCGGCCAGATTTCGCCCGCCAACGAGACCCCGGCGCAAGCCGATTGACAAACATCCACCTTGTAATTTCATTGCGCGGCGATGGCTGAGAAGTTGCGGCCATCACGGCCGTGGCCTGTTTGTCCGGCTTTTGCTTCTTTGTCTTCCGGGGGCGGAATTTCGAATGCGCATCATCATGCTGGCTGTTGTTACGGCCCTGCTCGGGTCGGCGCTTCCGGTCAGGGCCGAAGGCACGCCCGAACCCGACCGCTCGCTCCGTGACATGCTGCCGCTGTTCGAGGCCAATCGCTGCGTCGAGATCAGGGATACCGCGGGACAATTGTTCTGCGGCGACCCCGAGCTGCGGAATGCCGGCACGCGGCTGAACGTCGCGGTCGAGGCGCGGCTGAACCGGATCGCGGATCGCCGGGTAGCGATCGAAGAGAACGTCGAATGGATCCGAAGCCGCAACTTGAGCTGCGGAATCTTCGAGCGGCAAGGTGGCCTTGCGAGCCTGCAAATTTCCGCCGTCAAGCCCTGCCTGCTCAGGGAAACGCAGGAGCGGATCGGGATTCTGGAAGACCCGAATTTCGATTGCCTGGCGACAAACACCGCCGCCGGCGAGCTGATCTGCGGCGACCCTTCGCTGGCGATCGCCGACAAGGAGCTCAACAGCGCAGACGCTCGCGCTGATCGCAAAAATGAAGGAAGACGAGGCGCGGAATGCGTTCGCCGAATATGCCAGATGGACCCGCAACCGCGACCGCCGCTGCAACCTCGCCGGCAAGGACAACGTGCCGCTGAAGGAGTTGTCGTCGTCGGAAGCCTGCCTGGCGGAATATATCGCGCGGAAAACCGCCGAGATCGTCGCCGCCAAAGGCGATCCGAAGCGGGTGTTCGGCCACCTGACATTTCCCGGACGCCCGACGCCGACGCGGTCGATCTCTGCGTCGCGCAAATTCATGCGGCCAACGCCTGCAGCGATTTCCTCCGGATCAGCCGCATCATCCAGATCGATACCGAAGTGTCGGCGGAACAGGCGCTGGTCACGGCCGAAGTCGAAATGAAGGTCGTTTCGCCCTTTGCCGTCTGCAGTCCGATCGCGTCGAGCTGCACCGGAACGTGCTGGGACCTGCGGTCGGGACTGCCAAAATCCGCGCCGGGAAGCCGGGACAGCCTGCCGGTCGCGCACCGGCTTCGCATCGAAAAATCGTTCGCGTTTCAGAAAGCCGACAACGGCGACTGGCGTTGCAACACACCCGTGCTGCAGCCGATCGAACTCGGAGTCGCCCTGCGCGGCCCGTAAACGCCGCACAGGCTTGCATACAAAATATCTGGTTCTGCCGAATTTAAATCGTCGTGCGTTGCTGCGGTGCAGCCGGAACGGCGCTTGCGTTTACCCGTTACATTCCGTTTGGCGAAAACATGACGATACAAATTTTCTCTTTTTGTTTTCGCAAACTACCTTTGATTGACGCCATCCATCGCACCGGCATACCATCGCGACAGATCCGCTAGAGATCGTTGGGAGGAATGAGAATGACACGTTCGCCGCGCGTTGATTCCGCTTGCCGTCTTTTCCCTGAAACTACCCACCATCCATATCGATTTGCGCATGCAGCGATAGCGATCGGCTTGGGTCTGGCGCTATCCGCCGGCTCCGCGCTCGCCCAGACAAAGGGATCGCCCGAACATATCAAGGCCGTCACCTCGGCGGTCGACAGCGCCTCGATCAAGGCCAACACCGCGACATCGAAGGACTGGCCTACCATCGGCCTCGACTACGCCGAGACGCGCTTTTCCAAACTCAACGAGATCAACTCCGACAACGTCAAGAAACTGGGACTGGTGTGGAGCTACAGCCTCGATTCCTCGCGCGGCGTCGAGGCGACGCCGGTGGTGGTCGACGGCATCATGTACCAGACCGCGTCGTGGAGCGTGGTGCACGCCATCGACGCCCGCACCGGCAAGAAGATCTGGAGTTTTGATCCCGGCGTCGATCGCGAGAAGGGCTACAAAGGCTGCTGCGACGTCGTCAACCGCGGCGTCGCCGTCTACAAGGGCAAGGTGTTCGTCGCCGCCTATGACGGCCGCCTGATCGCGCTTGATGCGGCCACCGGCGCCAAGGTGTGGGAAAAGGACACCCTGATCGATCACGATCACTCCTACACCATCACCGGCGCGCCCCGCGCCTTCAACGGCAAGGTCATGATCGGCCAGGGCGGCGCGGAGTACGGCACGCGCGGCTATGTCACCGCCTACGACACCGAGACCGGCAACCAGGTCTGGCGCTGGTTCACGGTGCCCGGCGATCCCTCAAAGCCGTTCGAAGACGCCTCGATGGAAGCGGCCGCCAAGACCTGGGATCCCGCCGGCAAATATTGGCTCAATGGTGGCGGCGGCACGCCGTGGGACACCATGACCTATGATCCCGACCTCAACCTCGTCTATATCGGCACCGGCAACGGCGCACCCTGGAACCGCGACATCCGCAGCCCCTCCGGCGGCGACAATCTCTATCTGGCGTCGCTGGTCGCGCTGAACGCCGACACCGGAAAATACGTCTGGCACTATCAGGAAACGCCCGGCGATCACTGGGACTACACGTCGACCCAGCCGATGATCCTGGCCGACCTCAATATCGACGGCGCACCGCGCAAGGTCATCCTGCATGCGCCGAAGAACGGTTTCTTCTTTGTCATCGACCGCACCAACGGAAAGTTCATCTCGGCGAAGAATTTTGTCGATGTGAACTGGGCCACCGGTTACGACGCCAATGGACGGCCGATCGAAGTACCGGCGGCGCGCGGCGAAGCTGCCTATGACAGCATCCCCGGCCCGTTCGGCGCCCACAACTGGCATCCGATGTCGTACAATCCGCAGACCGGCCTCGTCTATCTGCCGGCGCAGGGCGTGCCATTGAACCTGACGCCGGAAAAGACGTTTGCGCAGAACGCAGCGACACCAGGCAAATTCGGCGGCACCACCGGCTGGAACGTCGGCTTCGTGCTGAACGGTGAACCGCCAAAGGCCCCGGCGTTCGGACGGCTGGTGGCGTGGGATCCCGTCAAGCAGAAGGAAGCCTGGCGCGCGGAATACGTGGCGCCGTGGAACGGCGGCACGCTGACCACCGCCGGCAATCTGGTGTTCCAGGGCACCGCCGACGGACGCTTCATCGCCTACAACGCCGCCACCGGCGACAAGCTCTGGGAGACGCCGACCGGCACCGGCGTGGTCGCGGCGGCCTCGACCTACATGATCGACGGCAAGCAATATGTCTCGGTCGCGGTCGGCTGGGGCGGCGTGTTCGGCATCTCGCAGCGCGTGACCGAACTGCAGAGCCCGGGCACGGTCTATACCTTCGCGCTCGACGGCCACGCGCCGCTGCCGAACTTCGTCAAATACCAGACTGAAGGACTGTTGGCGGGCGTCACCTATGACCCAAAGGACGTACCGGAAGGCACCGCGATCTATGTCGCCGCCTGCGCCACCTGTCACGGCGTGCCCGGCGTCGACAAGGGCGGCAATGTCAGGAACCTGGGCTATGTCTCCAAGGAAACCATCACCAACCTGAAGGACTTTGTGTTCAAGGGCCCGTTCCGCGACCAGGGCATGCCCGATTTCACCGGCAAGCTGACGGAAGCTGATGTGGTGAAGGTGCAGGCCTTTATCCAGGGCACCGCGGACGCGATCCGGCCGAAGTGACGTAGGTCGCCGCGGTTAGCAAGAGTGCCGTCATTGCGAGCGAAGCGAAGCAATCCAGCTTCGCCACAAGGAAAGTCTGGATTGCTTCGTCGCTTCGCTCCCTTGCACAAACGCTTCGCGTTTGTTGCAGGCAATGACGGAGTAAAATAAAAGGGCTGCGCGATCATCGCGCAGCCCTTTGTCGTCCCAGCGATCTTTCGATCAGAACATCAGATTATCCTTCACCAGTACCCAGCGGCCGGCCTTGATCTGCTGGACCTGGGTGATGGTGTTGGCGAGGTGATCGGTCTTGGAGAATTTTGTCGGCGGCGAAGAGAAGATGTCGAGGAACTTGTCGCCGGACTCCAGTGCGTCGAGCATCTTCTGGCCGGTCAGGTCCTTGCCGGCCTTGTTGGCGTAGAAGGCAAAGGTCGTGATGGCATTGTAGCCGATGATCGCCTGGGTATTGGCGTCGGTGTTGAACATCTTCTTGTAGTTGGCGAGCCAGTCCTTGACCTTGCCCTTGGCGGTGTCCTCATAGGGAATCTCGAAGCCTGACGCCGCATAAAGGCCTTCCACCGCTTCCTTGCCGAGCGCCGGCACTTCCAGCACGTTGGTCGGCGTAGCGCCGAGGAAGGTGACGTCCCAGCCGAGCTTCCTGGCTTCGCCCATCGCGCCGATGGTTTCGCGGATCACGGTACCGAGCAGGACCATGTCGCAGCCGTCGGATTTCATCTTGGCGATTTGCGCAGAGAAATCGGAAGCGCCGCGCTTGTAGCTCGTCACCGAGGCCGGCGTCACCTTCATCGCCTCGAGCTGCTGGGTGAAGCCGTCGAGCACGTTCTTGCCGTACTCGTCGTCCTGATGCATGACGCAGGGCTTCTTGAAGCCCTTCCACTCCATCATGTATTTGACCGCCGCCCGCGTGCTCTCGACATAGGGCAGCAGGTTGTTGAACTTCAGCCGCTCCTGCGGCTTGGCCGGATCGAACTTGAAGGTGAATTCGGCCGCCGTCAGCGGGAACAGCTGCAGCACGCCGGCATCGAACAGGATGTCCTGTGCTGCCAAAGTGGGCGCCGAGCCCATGCCGCCGATCATCGCGAATATCTTGTCGCGTTCGACCATCTTCTGCGACGCCAGCACCGCCTTCTTCGGATCGTAGCCGTTGTCCTCGAGGATCATCTTGAGCTTGCGGCCGTTGATACCGCCGGCGGCGTTGATCTCTTCCACCGCCATCTTCATGCCGTTGGAAACCGGAACGCCCCAGACCTTGATCGGGCCGGACAGATCCTGATGGGTGCCGATGACGATCTCGTTGGCCGAGATGCCTTCATTGGTAACCTTGGTCTGGGCCGCGGCCGGCAGATGGGTCAGCGCAAGGGCGCTTACCGCAAGGCCCAACACCTTCAACGATTTCGACATTGCAAACTCCTCCTTGTTGGCCCGTGTTGAGCGAAGGCTGGGGCCTTGCGATCCTTCGCCGTTTTCAAAAAAACTCCGGTTTAAAATCCTCTTCTGGGCATGACCTTTTCGGAAAACCGGTTCCCACTTTTCCGGGTCATGCCTGCTCACGCCACCGCGCGCTCGCGATACATGGCGTCGATCTCGGTGGCGTAGCGCTTGTTCACAAAGCTGCGCTTCAGCTTCATGGTCGGCGTCAATTCCTCGTCCTCGGGCGTCAGCTGACGTTCGATCAGGAAGAACCGTTTGATGGTTTCGACCCGCGCGAAATTGACGTTGACCGCCTCGATCTCCTGCTGGATCAGATCCTGGATCTCGGCCGCGCGGCACAGGCTGGCATAGTTGGTGAAGGGAATGTCCTTGTCCTGCGCGAACTTCTCGACATTCTCCTGATCGATCATGATCAGGCAGGTCAGATACGGCCGCTTGTCGCCGATCACCACGGCATCGGAAACGTAGGGCGAGAATTTCAGCTGGTTCTCGATCTCCGACGGCGTGATGTTCTTGCCGCCCGAGGTGATGATGATGTCCTTCATCCGGTCGGTGATCTTGACGAAACCTTCATTGTCCATCGAGCCGACGTCGCCGGTATGCAGCCATCCGCGTGCGTCGATGGTCTCGGCGGTCTTTTCCGGTTGATTGAGATAGCCCATGAACAGGTACTCGCCCCTGATCAGGATTTCGCCTTGCGGCGAAATCATCACCTCGCCCCAGGGCGCCGCCTTGCCGACCGAGCCGAGTTTGATCTGATCGTAGGGCATCACGGTGGCGACGCCGCAATTTTCGGTCTGGCCATAAACCTCGCGCATGTCGAGGCCGAGCGCGAGATACCAGCGGATCAGATCCGGCGCGATCGGCGCGGCGCCCGTAAAGGCCAGCCGGCAACGATCAAGCCCGAGCATGCGGCGGATGTTGCGGAACACCAGCCAGTAGGCAGCGCGATTGGCAAGTTGCAACGACAGCGGCGGCGTGTCGCCTGCCAGCCGGTATTCGGTCATGCGATGGCCGACCGCGAGCGCACGGCGGTACATCCAGTTCTGGAAGCCGGTGGCGTCCTTTAGCGCGATCGTGACCCCCGAATAGAATTTTTCCCAGATCCGCGGCACCGCGAGGAAAGCCGTCGGCTGCACCTCGCGCAGATTGTCCGGCACCGTTTCCGGGCTCTCGGCGAAATTCATCACCGATCCCAGCGCCATCGACAAATAGTAGCCGCCGATCCGCTCGGCGACGTGGCACAGCGGCAGGAATACCAGGCGTTCCTCGGCGTCGGTGGACGGGAACAGATCATTGGCGTGGCGCATCTGGTGCGTCACGCCGCGGTTGGAATGCATCGCGCCCTTGGCCGGTCCTGTCGTGCCCGAGGTGTAGACCAGGATCGCGAGATCATCGGGGCCACGGCTTCCAACCATCGCATCCCACAGCGCGTCGTTGTCCTGCGCGTGGTTGCGCCCGAGCGCCATGAATTCGGCCAGCGACAACACCATCGGATCGATGAAGCCGGAGAGGCCTTCCATGTCGAACACAATGATCTTTTGCAGGGTCGGACAACGCGCGCGGCACGACAGGATCTTGTCGAGCTGCTCCTCGTCCTCGGCGAAGATCACCCTGGTCGCGGAATCGTTGACGAGATATTCGACCTGCACCGCGGAATCGGTCGGATAGATGCCGGACGAAACGCCGCCGGCGCAGAGAATGCCCATGTCGGCATAAACCCATTCCGGCACCGCGTTCGCAATGATCGAGGCGACATCGCCGGACTTGAAGCCGATGGCATGCAGGCCATAGGCGATATCTTTGGAAATCTGCAGCCATTGCCGCCAGCTGGTCGGCTGCCAGATGCCGAACTTCTTTTCACGGATCGCCGGCCGCTCGCCGCGCTTGCTCGGCGGCGAGCAGAAAACTCCTCGCGATCGTGTCGGCGACCGTCAGCACTGCCGGTCTGGCCATGCTCGTTTCTCCCTCTCTCGCCTGCCCCGGATGCCGGTTTGCCGGTCTTGTTCGCGGATCGCAGGGCCCGAATTTAGCCTCAACCCACCGGGAATGCCATGCGCCTAACTGTCATCCTTACGGCCAATGTGTTCTTCGCCAGTATCTTAACGCCAACCGCTTCACCGCCAGGTTTTCTTCTTTTTCCAGCGCCGCTCGCCACGGGCACCCTCTTCCTTGGCGCCGAGATAGAATTCCTGGATGTCCTTTGAATTCATCAGCCGCTCGCAGGTGTCGTTCATGACGACCCGGCCGATTTCCAGCACATAGCCATAATGCGCCGTCTCCAGCGCGATCTTGGCGTTCTGCTCGACCAGCAGGATCGACATGCCCTGCTCCTCGTTGACGCGCTTGATGATGGTGAAAATCTCCCTCACCAGGATCGGCGACAGCCCGAGCGACGGCTCGTCCAGCAGCAGCAAGGTCGGCCGATTCATCAGCGCCCGGCCGATCGCCAGCATCTGCTGCTCGCCGCCGGAAAGCTGCCCGGCCGGCTGGTTGATGCGTTCCCGCAGCCGCGGGAAGTATTCGAACACGCGCTCGAGATCCTCGGCGACGCCGTCGCGATCGCTGCGCGGATAGGCGCCCATCATCAGGTTCTCGCGCACCGACAGGAACGGAAACACTTCCCGCCCCTCCGGCACGTGGCTGAGGCCGAGCCGCACGATCTTGTCGGCTTCCATGCGCTGCGATCGATTTGCCCAGAAATTCGATCGAGCCTTTTTGCGGATCGAGAATGCCGGAAATGGTCTTCAGCACCGTGGTCTTGCCGGCGCCGTTGGCCCCGAACAGGGTGACGATCCTGCCGCGCGGCACTTCGAGGCTGATGCCTCTGATCGCCATGATCGGCCCGTAATAGCTCTCGATGTTGCTGAGCTTGAGGATGATGTCTGACGCGCTCATGGCCTCATCCTCATGCGCCGAGATAGGCGGCGACGACATCGGGATGGCGCTGCACCTCGGCAGGCGAGCCCATCGCCAGCACGCGGCCGTAATTGAGCGCGATCACCCGGTCGGACACGCGATTGACCAGCGTCATGTCGTGCTCGACCATCAGCACGGTGATCCCGAGTTCGTTCTTCATGTCGCGGATCCAGAACGACATGTCGTCGGTCTCCTCGACGTTCAGCCCCGAAGACGGTTCGTCCAGCAAGATCAGCTTCGGCTCGGAGCACAGCGCCCGCGCCAGCTCGATCACCTTGCGTACGCCGTAAGGCAGCCCCGAGATCAGCTTGTCGCGATAGGCTTCGAGATCGAGAAACTCGATCACCTGCTCGACCCTGCGGCGATGCGCCTTCTCGTTGGCCCGCACGCTCGGCAGGAACAGCAGCTCCTGCCAGAGTTGCGTGGTGGAATGCCGGTGACGACCGACCAGCAGATTGCTCAGCATGGTCGCATTCTCGAACAGTTCGATGTTCTGGAAGGTACGGGCAATGCCGAGGCCTGCGATCTCGTAGGACGGCTGCCCGGTGATGTCCTGATCCTCGAAATAAATCTTGCCTGACGTGGGCGGATAGATCCGCGAGATCAGGTTGAAGATCGAGCTTTTGCCTGCCCCGTTTGGCCCGATGATCGAGAGGATCTCGCCCTTCTCCACCGCAAAGCTGACGGAATCGACCGCCTTGAGGCCGCCGAAGTGCAACGAGAGATTTTCCGCGCGGAAATAGCTCATCGGTTGCGCTCCGACTTCACGTAGATCTTCTGCCGCTTGAAGGTGGCGCGCTTGTAGAGCGGGAACAGCTGGAAGAAGAGTTTGATCTTCAGCCAGCGCCCGTACAGACCGAGCGGCTCGAACAGCACGAACAGCACGATGATGATGCCGTAGATCGCGCCCTTCAGGCCGTTGGCGGATGCAAAGGCTGCGACACTGCTCTGAATGCCATCCGCCGTCGCCTTGCCGGCGCCGAAGGTCGCGGCCAACCCTGCGATCACGCCGGGCATGTCGTCCTTCAGATAGGTCAGGAACGGATCGATCATGACCAGGAAGATTGCGCCCAGCACCGCGCCGTGCAGGCTGAAAGTGCCGCCGATCAATATAACGATGATGAACTCGATCGAGAGCTGCAGCGTGAACATTTCCGGGCTGATGAAGGACAGTTTGTGGGCGAACAAAACGCCGGCGAATCCGGTGATCGCCGCGCTGATCGCGAACGACTTCACCTTGTAGAGGGACACGTTGATGCCCATGCTGCGCGCGGCGGTCTCACTGTCGCGGATCGCGACGAAAGCGCGCCCGGTCGGCGAGCGCAGCAGGTTGAGCGTGCCGACGATGGTCAGGATCAGCACCGCCAGACACAGGAAGTAGAAGGTCGGCCCGTCGCGCGACACCGCGGTGCCGAACAGGCTCATGGTCTTGACGCGCATGCCCTCATTGCCATGGGTCACGCTTTCCCAGCGCGCCAGGATTTCCTCGACGATGAAGGCAAACGAAATCGTGGCGATGACGAGGTAGATGCCCTGCAGCCGCAACGCCGGAAATCCGACCAGCGCCCCGACCACGCCGGTCAGCAAGCCCGCGGCGAGGAAATACACCGGAAACGGTACGTTGAACTGCTGCAGATAGGCCGCCGTATAGGCGCCGATGGCGAGAAAGGCGGCGTGACCGAGCGACGCCTGCCCGGTAAATCCGGTGAGGATCATCAACCCGACGCCGACGGTGGCGTAGATGCAGACGAACACCAGCTGGCTGACGATGATAGCTCGACAGCACGAACGGCGCGATCACCAACAGCGCCAGCAACACGCCGTAGGAAACGATGTAGCCGCTGTGCGGAAACAGCCTGATGTCGTCCTCGTAGTCGGTCTTGAAGAGAAACCGCATTCCCTAGACCTTCTTCCGCATGTGAACGCCGAACAAGCCTTCGGGCTTCAGCAGCAACACCACGAGCAGGACGATGTAGGGCGCGACGTCCTTCCAGCCTTGTGGCAGATAGAAGCCTGCCATACTTTCGATCACGCCGATCATGACGCCGCCAACGACGGCGCCTGGAATCGACCCGAAGCCGCCGAGCACCGCGGCGGGAAACGCCTTCAGCCCCAGCACCAGTCCGACATTGGAATGAATGAAGGTGATCGGCGCCAGCAGCACACCCGCGCAGGTCGCCACCGCCGCCGAGATTGCCCAGACGATCGAGACAACGCGCTTGACCGGGATGCCCATGTAGTAGGCAGCCAGCATGTTCTCCGAACTGGCGCGCATCGCGGTGCCGAGCGTGGTGCGATTGAAGAACAGATAGAGCAGCGCGCACAAGATCACGGTCGCCGCGATTACCGACAGCTTGTCATAGGCCAGCACGAGTGAGCCGATCCGCAACACGCCCTGGCTGAACGGCGTCTCGATCTTGAAGTCGTCGGTGCCCCAGATCATGCCGACCACCGAGCGCAGGAAATAGCCGAGCCCGATCGTGGCCATGATGATGGAAAATTGCGGATAGCCGAGGATCGGGCGCACCACCACGCGTTCTGCCAGCATGCCGAACAGCGCCATGGCGATGACGGCGCCGGCGAATCCGAGCCAGTAGTTGAGACCGAGCATGGCTATGAAAGTGTAGGCGAAGAATCCGCCCAGCATCATCAAATCGCCCTGGGCGAAATTGACGACTTCGGTGGCCTTGTAGACCAGCACGAAACCGAGCGCGATCAGGCCGTAAACGCAGCCAAGCGCAATGCCGCTGACCAGCTGCTGAACGAAGTCCAGCATGATTTCCCTCCCCCGGATGCCCGGCAATTCTTGTGATCGCCTATCGCATCCTGCTTACGCGCCCTCGTGTCGGAAGCGCTGAAAGCTATATGTCCGGATACAGTTGACCCTAAAGCGCGGACGCCTGTCAACAAACCGCTGGTGGCCTTTGGGGACCGATATTGCGGAGAAATGCCGCAGTCCGGAAAGTTGTGCGTTTAGACGCTATTTGGCGTCGCCGATTCACCGCACCTAAATTTCTTGGGTCCATGGTGCCCCGCGAAAACACGCCGCCCCGTAAACTGGATCGTTCCGCAATAATGACCAATGTATCGGCACTGGAAGTACGAGGGTTAACGAAGCGTTTTGACCGCCCCGCGGTCGACGCGCTCGACTTGACCGTTCGCGCGGGCGAATTTTACGCCCTGCTCGGCCCCAACGGCGCCGGCAAGACCACGACCTTGCGCATGGTGGCCGGCCTGCTGCGGCCCGACGCCGGCTCGGTTTTCATCTCCGGTATCGACGCGCTGGCCGATCCCGTCGCCGCCAAACAGATCATGGCCTGGGTGTCGGACGAGCCGATGATTTATGACAAGCTGACGCCGCTGGAATATCTCGAATTCGTCGCCGGCCTCTGGGGCATCGATCCCGCAATCTCGCAACCCTCGGCGCACCAGCTTCTGGTGTCGCTCGGGCTGGAGCCGCATCTGCACGAACGCTGCGAGGGATTTTCCAAGGGCATGCGCCAGAAAGTCGCGCTGGCAGGCGCGCTGGTCCACGACCCCCGATTGATCATTCTCGACGAACCGCTCACCGGTCTCGACGCGCTGTCGGCGCGTCACGTCAAGGGACTGCTTGGCGATCGCGTCCGTGCCGGCTGCACCGTGATCATGACGACGCATATTCTCGAGGTCGCCGAACGGATGGCCGACCGGATCGGCGTCATTGCCGCGGGCCGCCTCGTCGCCGAAGGCACCCTGGCCGAATTGCGCCAGCAGAACGGCCGCACCGACACCAGTCTCGAAGACATGTTCATCGCGCTGGTCGATGCCGAGGCTGTCGCCGCATGAACTCGACCGCGGCGCTGAGCTGGTTTGCCCGGCACGAGATCCGGCTGGCATGGCGCGAATGGCTCGCCATGATGACCGGCGGCCGGGGCAAGCGTAAGCGCGCGGTCATCGGTCTCATTCTGCTTGCCGCGATCATGCATCTGCCGGCCTGGGCGGTGATCGGCCGATTCGCCGACCTGCAACCGCCGCTCGACAAGCCGACCCTGATCGTCATCACGGCGACCATCTTCCTGGCCTGGGCGCTGATGCTGTCGCAGGCGATCGAGTCGGTGACGCGGGTGTTCTATGCCCGCGCCGACCTCGATCTGATCATGTCGTCCCCAGCGCGGCTGACCAACGTGTTTTCGGTCCGGATCGCGGCGATTGCGCTGTCGGTGACCGGGATGGCGTTGTTACTGTCGACGCCGTTCGTCGATGTGCTCGTGATCGGCGGCGGCGTCAGATGGTTTTCCGCCTTTGGCGTCGTCATCGCCATTGGATTATCCGCTGCGGCCGCTGCCATTGCGATCACGGTGATGCTGTTCCGGCTGATCGGCCCGAGCCGCACGCGTCTGGTGGCGCAAATCCTGGCTGCGATCATCGGCGCCGGCTTTGTGATCGCATTACAAGTAGCCGCCATCCTTTCCTACGGCACGCTGTCGCGCTTTGCCGTGCTGACCTCAGATGCCGCGGCCGCCTATGCGCCCGACCCTGCCAGTCCGCTGTGGTGGCCGGCGCGGGCCGCGATCGGCGACGGCGAGGTGCTGGCGCTGCTGTTGGCCTTTGGCCTGGTGCTGCTTGGCTGTGTCATGGCGATCTTCTCGCCGAAATTCGCGGACACCGTCGCGCATGTGTCGGCAACCTCCATGACGACCCGCCGGGCGCCGCGCGCCAGCGTGTTCCGCGGTGGCTCGCGGCAGCAGGCGCTGCGCGCCAAGGAATTTCTGCTGCTGCGCCGCGATCCCTGGCTGGTGTCACAGAGCCTGATGCAGTTGCTTTATCTGGTGCCGCCCGCGCTGATGCTGTGGCGCAGTTTTTCCGACACCTCGGCTGCGATCGTGCTGATCACGCCTGTGATCGTGATGGCCGCAGGTCAGCTCGCCGGCGGCCTCGCCTGGCTGACGATCTCGGGCGAGGACGCCGCCGACCTGATCGCGACCGCGCCGCTGCCCCCGCAGCGCGTGACCCGCGCCAAGATCGAAGTGGTGTTGATGGTGATCGGCGTCATCTTCGCGCCGCTGATCGCAGCGCTCGCTTTTGCTTCGGTCACGCAGGCGGCGATCACCGCGCTCGGCGTGATCATCGCCACCCTGTCCGCCGCCGCGATCCAGCTCTGGTTCCGCGTGCAAGCCAAACGCAGCCAGTTCCGCCGCCGCCAGACTTCCTCGCGGCTGGCGACCTTCGGAGAAGCCTTCTGCTCGATCGGCTGGGCCGCCACCGCGGCGCTGGCGGTGACGATCCCATTTGCGGCTGTAATCAGCGGCGCGATCACGGCGATCATTCTGGCGGCAACATGGAAGATCAGCCCGCGGCGCGGGTGAGCGACGCCTTGCTACCTAACCTCTCACCAACTCCATGACCGCAGCGGCGAACGCTTCCGGCGCTTCCTGCGGCAGGTTATGGCCCGCTCCCTTCACCACGCGATGAATGCGTCGGCCGGTGAATTTCGATGCGCTGGCGCGGCCGTCGCTGGCGGACAATACGCCGTCGGCATCGCCGTCCAGTGTCACGGACGGCACCGTGATCGGTGGCAGCGGCGCGAGGCGGCGCTGCAGGTCCGCATAGGCGGGATCACCCGCCGAAAGGCCAAAGCGATGGCGATAGCTGTGGATCACGACGTCGACATAATCAGGGTTGTCGTGCGCGGCCACCGTGCGATCGAAGGTGGCGTCGTCGTAGTCCCAGTCCGGCGACCATTCCTCCCACAATATCTCCGCGATCTCGCGCCGGTTGGCAGCGAGCCCGGCGCGGCCTCGCTCGATCTGGAAATAATATTCGTACCAGAGCGACACCTCATAGCGCGGGTCGATCGGAACCATCGCGCGCGCAAGATCCTGGATCAGGTAGCTGTTCACGGTCACCATGCCGCTGCAGCGCTCCGGCCACAACGCCGCCGCGACGCAGGCCGCGCGCCCGCCCCAATTGTGCCCGGCGAATACCGCGCGCTTGATACCGAGTGCATCCATCAGTGCGATGATATCGGCGCCGAGTGCTGCCTGCTCGCCCGAGCGCAAGGTGGCCGGGTCGCGAAAGCGCGTCGCGCCGAAGCCACGCAGATAGGGAACGATGACGCGGCAGCCCTGTGCTGCCAGTTGCGGCGCGACGTCGACATAGCTGTGAATGTCGTAGGGAAAGCCGTGCAGCAGGATCGCGACCGGTCCGTCGGCGGGTCCCGCTTCATAGTAGGCGATATCGAGCACACCGGCATCGACATGACGCAACGGCTCCAACCGTTGCGATGATGGTGCGCGCGACGGCCGCGCGGGGGTATCGGCCTGCGCAAAGGTTTTGCTCGCAACCCCCGAAAGGGCCGCGCCGATGATCAGGCGGCGGCGGTCGATGAAATCGGACATCGCTTATGCCTTGATCAGCTCCATGACCGCCGCGGCGAACGCTTCCGGCTCTTCCTGCGGCAGGTTATGTCCCGCGCGCGGCACCACGCGATGGACGCGGCGGCCGGTGAATCGCGCCGCGCTGGAGCGGCCGTCGGTAGCCGGGGCGACTCCATCTCCCTCACCATCCAGCGTCACGGTCGGGACCGTGATCGGCGGCAATGCGGCCAGTTTTTGCTGGATCTCCGCGTAACGCGGATCGCCGTCGGCTAGGCCAAACCGGTGGCGGTAGCTGTGGATCACCACGTCGACATAGTCAGGGTTGTCGTGGCCGACGGCGGTTCGCTCAAAGCAGGCGTCGTCGAACTGCCAGTTCGGCGACCATTGCGTCCACAAAATCCGGGCAATATCGCGCCGGTTGGCGGCCAACCCAACTCGGCCGCGCTCGAGCTGAAAGTAATACTGGTACCACAACGGCACCTCGCGTTCCGGCCGTGCCGGCACCATCGCCTTCGCAATATCCTGGATCAGGTAGCTGTTGACGCAGACGAGGCCGATGCAACGCTCCGGCCAGAGCGCAGCCCCGACGCAGGCCGCGCGGCCGCCCCAGTCGTAGCCGGCGAACACCGCACGCTGGATGTGCAGCGCATCCATCAGCGCCATCATGTCCGCGCCCATGGCCGCCTGTTCGCCCGAGCGTGGCGTCGCCTTGTCGAGAAATTTTGTCGGACCATAGCCGCGCAAATAGGGAACGATGACGCGACAGCCTTGCGCCGCCAGTTGCGGCGCGACGTCGACATAGCTGTGAATGTCGTAGGGAAAGCCGTGCATCAGCATCACGGCCGGGCCGTCGGCGGGCCCCGCCTCGTAATAGGCGATGTTCAGCACGCCGGCATCGACGGTGCGCAGCGGTTCCAGCCGTTTTGACGAGGGTGCGCGGTTAGCGGGTGTGTTTTCGGCCACGGCAAACTCCCAAGACAAATTACCAAGACAAAATCCGATGCGTATTCCACACTACGGCATTGCGAACCTCTGATGAAGCAAATCCGACGCATGGCCGTGCGCGTTTGTCATCATGACGGCCGCTGATTTCAGCGATACACTGCCCGCAGCGGCCACCGCCGCCGACGGGTCTTGCCATGATGCGATCCCTTGTTGCCGCCACCGCCCTTCTGGGCCTGCTGATCGCCCCGGCCACCGCCGCGGAGCCGCTGCGCAGCGAGTGCTTAGCGATGGCCAACGTGCCGTCGCGCGCGGTGCCGGTCAGTTTTCAGCGTGTCGCGGCCAAGCCTGAAGAAGTCGCAATCACTTATGTCGGCCATTCCACTTATTACATCGACACGCCCGGTGGCATCAGGATCGCGACGGACTTCAACGGCGCCTACCGGACCGGCCGGTTGCCCGACGTCGTCACCATGAACCGTGCCCATTCGACGCATTACACTTTATTTCCGGATCCGAAGATCGAGCACGTGCTGCACGGCTGGGGCGACAACGGACAGCCGGCGCATGTGGGCTTGCGCGTCGGCGACGTTTATATCCGCAACGTCACCACCGACATTCGCCGCTATTTTGGCGAAGGCTCCGGCGGCGAGATGATCAAGGACGGCAATTCGATCTTCATCTTCGAGGTCGCCGGCCTCTGCATCGGCCATCTCGGGCATCTGCACCACAAACTCGACGAGACCCATTTCTCGGCGATCGGCCGGCTCGACATCGTGATGGTGCCGATCGACGGCACCTACACGATGTCGCTCGACGGCGTCTCCGAGATCACAAAGCGCCTGCGCGCCTCCGTGGTGCTGCCGATGCACCGCTTCGCCACCCCGCTCGACGAGTTCATGCGCCTGATCGGCCAGCAGTTCCAGATCGACCAGCGCAGCGAGCGGACGTTGAAGATTTCAAGGGAGACGCTGCCGGCAACGCCGACAGTGATTATTCTGGACGGGGTTTGAGAGTACCGTCATTGCGAGGAGCGAAGCGACGAAGCAATCCATGGTGCAGCACACACAAGGCTGGATTGCTTCGCTGCGCTCGCAATGACGGATAATAAAAGCAAAAACAGGGAGTGAAATAATGGCTACCACTGCACCCGTCACCAGTAGCGGGCTCTATGCCGATCCGCGCGAAGACTGGCTAGCGTTGCATACCGAGGAGATCATCGACCCGGCGCGGCCGATCGTCGATCCGCATCACCATCTCTGGCACCGCGGCGGGCTGCACTACATGATCGAGGAAATGGCGGCCGACGCCGCCTCCGGCCACAACGTCGTCGCGACCGTCTATGTCGATTGCCGCTCGATGTACCGCGCCAACGGACCGGAAGCGTTTCGCCCCGTCGGCGAGGTCGAGTTCGCCAACGGCGTCGCGGCGATGGCCGCCAGCGGCGGCTACGGCAAGGCCGCGCTCTGCGCCGGGATCGTCAGCCACGCCAACCTGCTGCTCGGCGACGGCGCCAAGCCGGTGCTGGAGGCGGAAATCGTCGCCGGCAACGGCCGCTTTCGCGGCATCCGGCATTCCTCGGCCTGGGACGCCGAAGCGGAAGTCGCCGGCATGTATGCGACGCGACCGCAGGGCCTGCTGCTCGACACAACTTTCCGCAAGGGCTTTGCCTGTCTTGCGCCGCTCGGGCTGAGCTTCGATGCCTGGCTGTTTCATCCGCAGATCGGCGAACTCGCCGATCTCGCCCGCGCCTTTCCTGAGACGAAGATTGTGCTCGATCATTGCGGTGGCCCGGTCGGTCGCGGCCGCTTTGCCGGCAAGCGCGAAGAGACCTTTCCGGTCTGGAAGGCCTCGATCCAGGACATCGCCAAATGCCAGAACGTCGTCGTCAAGCTCGGCGGGCTCGCAATGTGCCTGCTCGGTTACGACTTTCATCTGCGGCCGAAGCCGCCGTCTTCGGAGGAAGCCGCCGCCGCCTGGCGTCCCTATATCGAGACCTGCATCGAGGCCTTCGGGCCGAATCGCTGCATGTTCGAAAGCAATTTTCCGCCGGACAAAGGCCAGTGCAGCTATCCCGTGATCTTCAACGCCTTCAAGCGGATCAGCTCGCAGTACGGCGAGGCCGAGAAGACCGCGCTGTTCTCGAAGACGGCGACGGATTTTTACAGGCTGAAATACGATTGACCGCGACGGCGGTGGGCGAGCCCGGCTCTGATTAAATCAGAACCGGGCCCTACCCTTTTGTTTGACGCGTTTTCCCAGCGCGAACCGGCGTCCACTTCGCTCGAAAACGCTATGGTTACGCCCACTCGCCCTTGCGGAACACCGGAACGATGCGGCCGTCGGCATGAATGCCGTCGATATCGGTTTCGGCCGAACCGATCATCCAGTCGATATGGATCAGGCTCTTGTTGCCGCCTTGCGCCGCGATCTGTTCGGGCGTCAGATTGCCGCCGTCGACGAAGCATTTCGAATAGCACTGGCCGAGTGCGATGTGGGAGGCGGCATTCTCGTCGAACAGCGTGTTGAAGAACAGCAACCCGCTCTTGGAGATCGGCGACGAATGCGGCACCAGCGCCACTTCGCCGAGGCGCGCCGCGCCCTCGTCGGTTTCCAGAACCTTCTTCAGCACTTCCTCGCCGCGCGAGGCCCTGGCCTCGACGATGCGGCCTTCCTCGAACCGCACCGCGATGTTGTCGATCAGGGTGCCCTGATAGGACAGCGGCTTGGACGAGACGACATGCCCGCTGACGCGCCGGCAGTGCGGCGTAGTGAAGACTTCCTCGGTCGGAATATTGGCGTTGCAGGTGATGCCGTTCTTGGCCGTCGACGCGCCGCCTTCCCATTCATGGCCGTCGGCGAGGCCAATAGTCAGGTCGGTGCCGGGACCGGAATATTTCAGCGCATGGAAGCGCTGGCCGTTAAGCCAGTTGGTGCGCTCGCGCAGCACCGCATTGTGCTTTTCCCAGTTCGCTACCGCGCCGTCCTGATCGACGCGCGAGGCCGCGAAGATGGCATCGGCCAGTTTCGCCACCGCGACATCCTCGGCAACGTCCGGAAATACCTGCTTCGCCCAGGCCGGGCTCGGATAAGCAATGATGTTCCAGTTGGTTTCGAAATTGACGATCTTTTCCAGCGCCGGCTGATAGGCCATCGAATTGGCCTTGCTGGCGCGCGCGACTTTCGCGGGATCCTCACCCGACAGCAGCATCGGATTGTCGCCGACAATGGCAAGCCGCGCGGTGTTGGCGCCGAATGCCTTCGCCATGCCCTCATAGAGCCAGCCGGCGGCGCGATCGAAACTGGCATCGTGCGCGTAGCGATAGCGCGACAGCGTGATCTCTTCATCTGACAGGAAAGGCGTCACAATTCCGGCACCGGCCTTGTAGGCATGCTCGGCGATCCGGCGTACCAGCGGCAGCGCCACCGAGGGCGCGGTCAGCAGCAGGTCCTGTCCCGGCTGCAATTGCAGGCCGACCTTGACGGCGACTTCGGCGAGGCGGTCGAGTTTGACGGGATCGATCGAGGCGGAGAGATTGCGCTGATGTGCGGTCATGTTCTTGGGCCAAATGCTGCTGGATGTTGTGGCTCCGCAGCTTTCGGCCCAAATCACGATATCAGGGGTCGCAGAATCAGGCCAAAGCGAGCGAAGCGCCTGACACCAGCAATAGCACAAGAATGGTCCGGCGAAAGCCGGCCTCATTGATGTTCCGGAATGCAAGAATGCCGAGCGCGGAACCCGCAAACAGCGCCGGCAGGCTGATCGCGAGATCGATTACGATCTTGGAGGACAGGCTCTGGCGTTCGAGCAGCAGCACCAGCGCAAAAATCTGCATGATGGCGATGAACGGCTGGACCAGCCCGCGCTGGTCGCCTTTCGGCATCCCGCGCATGTCGCACCAGATGGTCGGGATGGCGCCCGGCATCGCCGTCAGGCCCCCGATCAGGCCGCCGCCGAACCCCACGAGCGCGGTGAGCCGCCGGCTGGCCCCGCCATCGGCGCGCGCCAAAGCGGGGCGGAACAGCATGTACCCGGCATAGAGGGTGACGATGATTCCGAAGCCGGCCCGCAGAATATAAGTGTCCGCGTTCTGCAGAAGATGGACCGCAATCGGGATTCCCAGCGCGCCACCGATAATCAGGAGCAGGCTGCCCTCCCACTGAATATTCCGACGCAGCGCCCACAGGTTGGCGGCCTGCACGCCGACGCTGCAGGCCATCATCAGCGGCACCGCTTCCAGCGGCTGGAAGATGCGAAGCAGGATCGCGCCGGCAACCGCAGAAAAGGCGAAGCCGGCCAAACCCGAGACAAAGGCTCCCGGCGAAGACGGCGACGCTCAACAGAACATTCGTTGCCAGATCCGGCATCGCCTTCGCTCCTGTGACGCGAGCTAGTCGTAAGGCAGCGGTTGCGGAGGGGTAACCGCAGGCAGCTCTATGGCATCATCGAGCGCGGCGTCCGCCGGACGCATATGCGAACGATCGAGCATGACGCCGATGGCGACGTGAAGGACCAGCACGAGGATGGCAATGACGACAAGCGGCGTAAGACTGGGCGAAGCAGCTTCAGGCGAATTGATCCTGGACCGCGTGGCCGGCGGCGTTCCGGCGGGTCCCATCGTCGGGGCGGTTGGGTTGATGTATTGGCGTGGGCATGTCGGGGGCTTTCTTCTGGTGTGATGAATCGGGCGCGATGCTGACCGTCGCAGTCCGGGAATACTGATCAATTAAATGGCTGTAATGTCGAAGCACGCGCCGCGCCTCGCGGCGCCGCGACGCATGAAGCGCGACGAGAATGCGCAGGAAGATGCTTTTACGATTCGTTCGCGGATGAGACCTTTGTTTCGATCGAGCTGATGCGCATCGCCGATGACCCCGCATATTGGTGCGTCAGATATTTCATGGCGGGCAACATGTCAGCGGTCGTCGGTAACGCCTGTGAGATGTTTCACAGACACGTCCGCGACGCAGGACAAATAGATGTGAGCGATCTTGAGAAACCCTTGATGAGTCCTCTAGACGCGCTCAAGCGCGCGTCACACTGCTCGTTCGGCAGGCGTCACTTCGCCGCAATTTGTTGCAGACGAATTCAGCGCTTCGATGCGGCGAGCACCCGGTCTACCATCTCGGGCGCGAGGCCGAGATAATTCTTCGGCGACGTCAGACGATCGATCGTCGCGCGATCGATTCGCGCCGATACTCTAGGGTCCACCGACAGCGCGTCGGCCAGCGTCATGCCCTTGTCATTGGCAACGCGGCAGGCGTCATAGACGACGTCATGCGCTTCCTGCCGACCGATGTCGGGCGCCAGCCCCATCATCACGGCTTCGGCCACGATCAGCCCGCGGCTGATGTCGAGATTTTCGGCCATCTTCTTCTCATCGACGATGAGCCCGCCGAGCGCGAATTTGGCCTGATGCAGGCTGCCGGCGGTCAGCACGAAACTTTCCGGGATCGCCATCCATTCGGCATGCCAGGGACCGGTGGCGCGCTCGAAATCCTGCACCATCGCATCCAGCATCAGGCCGGCATGCTGGCGCACGCCCTTGGCCGCCGCCAGCATCAGCTCCGAGGAAATCGGATTGCGCTTCTGCGGCATGGTCGAGGAAGCGCCGCGGCCCTTGACGAAAGGCTCGTAGACCTCGCCGAACTCGGTCGAGGCCATCATCATGATGTCGAGCGCGATCTTGCCGAGCGAGCCGGTGACGAGGCCGAAGAAGTTCATGACTTCCGCGAGCCCGTCGCGCGCGACGTGCCAGGTGGAGACGGGAATGCCGAGACCAAGCTCTTCGCACAGCGCCTGCTGCACCTCAAAGCCCTTGTCGCCGAGCGAGGCCAGCGTGCCAGCAGCACCGGCGAACTGGCCGACCAGCACGCGCGGCTTCAGTTGCGCCAGGCGCTCGGCGTGGCGATCGAACATCGCCAGATAAATCGCCGTCTTGTAGCCGAACGTCACCGGCAGCGCCTGCTGCAGATGGGTGCGGCCCGCCATCGGCGTGTCGCGATAGCGCTTCGAGAGTTTCGGCGAGGATGCCGCGCAGCTCGGCGATATCCTTCTCGATGATGTCGAGGCCGGCGCGCACCTGCAGGATCACGGCGGTGTCCATGATGTCCTGCGTGGTCGCGCCCCAATGCACGTAGCGCCCGGCCTCGCCGCACTGCTTCACCATCTGGTGCACCAGCGGCAGAATGGGATAGCCGACAATATCGGTCTCCTGCCGCAGCAGGTCGAAATCAAGCGCCGAGACATCGGTCCGCTTCGCGATTTCGATCGCCGCCTCCACCGGGATCACGCCGCAGCGCGCCTCGGCCTTCGCCAGCGCCACCTCCACCTCGGCATAGCGCGAGATCAGGCTGAAGTCGGAAAATACCTCGCGCATCGCCGGTGTGCCAAAGGCGTCGCGGAACAGGATGGAGTTGAGGACGGTGGTCGAGGTCGGAAAGGCGGGCATGGCGAATTCCTGGAAGAAATCCCGGCGAGCGCCGGAATAATGTCATGCCACAGCCGGTCTTGGTTGGGAAAGCCGTTCGAGCCGCTTTCCTAAACGTGACTGGATTTGGCGGCGGCGACCCTGGACAAGGAAATCATGGCAAGGAAAACATGCGCGCGTTCCCGACAAACAGGCAGCTGAGCGGCAAGATCCGTCCGTCCCGGCGCAGCGACGGCGACCGGGTCGTCGATATCTGGCGCGCCGCCGTCGATGCGACCCATCATTTTTTGACGGCAGAAGACCGGCAGGCGATCGACCGGCAGGTACAGCAATTCCTGCCCCACAGCCCGCTCTGGCTGGCCGTCGATCCACGAGATCAGGCGATCGGATTCATGGGGCTGTCAGGCCCGCACGTGGACGCCTTGTTCATCGATCCCGCCTTTCACGGCATCGGCGTCGGACGGGAGTTGATCGCGCTGGCGCTTCGCTTTCATCCGGCCATTACCACCGATGTCAACGAGCAGAACCTGCGGGCGATCGGCTTCTACGAGCGGCTGGGATTCGTTCGCTTCGGGCGCTCGCCGATCGACGACCATGGCAGGCCCTACCCGCTCCTCCATCTCCGGCTCGACTCCCGGCGCTGATGGGCAAATTTGGATTCCGGTTCACCAGTTCTCTTGCGACGTCCGCACGTCGAGTTCGAACGACCAGGCCCGGCGCGGCTGCTTGTGCAGGAATACGAAGCCATCGACGATGCCGTCGATGCTGATCAGCCGCTCCTGGCGGCTCGCGGCATCGGGAAAGCGCTTCATGATTTTTTCGCCGCCGATCGCACCATCCACCACCACGTGGCCGACATGAATGCCGTCGGCGGCATATTCCTTTGCCATCGCCTGCGCCAGGGTGCGAAGCCCGGCCTTCGATGAATTGAACGCACCATAACCCGAGCGTCCCCGCAGCGACGCACTGGCGCCGGTGAACAGCAGCGAGCCGGCGCCTTTCGGCACCATGCGGCGAACCGCCTCGCGGCCGAACAGGAAGCCGCCAAAACACACCACGCGCCAGCTCTGCTCGAAATAGCCGGCCTCCATGTCGATGATCTTGCCCGCCGTGTTGTTGCCGGCATTGTAGATGGCCAGTTCGAGGTCGGCGCCGGCGGTGTCGAACAGGGCGACGATGTCGGCCTCACTGGTCGCGTCCGCGACGACGGCCGTAGCGCGTCCCCCAGCCGCGACAATATCGGCCACAACGGCGTCCAGCGCCGCCCTGGTGCGGCCGGCCACCAGCACATTCAGGCCCTCGGCCGCAAACCGCTTGCAGAGCTGCGCGCCAAGGCCCTGATCGGGACCGACGCCGATGATGATTGCCGTTCCCATGACTGCCACTCCCGTATTGCATCGAGGGGTACAGATTTATATGACGATCATCATTATTACAATTGCGCCGGCAGCCATGACGCCTGGCGGGGCGCGCCGTTCACGAGGATATGAGCAGCCTGCCCGGCAGGCTCAGGACAAGCCCCGCACCGTCAGCACGATGGCGTCCGCGCCCGCCTTGCGGTCGACAGAAATCTCCTGATATTCCGGCGAGGTCTGAAATTCCTGAGCGGCGGCGGCATCCGGAAATTCCATGATCACGACCTTGTCGCGCGGCCAGTCGCCTTCGAGCACGACTGGATGCTCGTCGGCGACCAGCAGCTTGCCCCTGAACTTCTTGAACACGCCCATGAAGCGCGATTGATAGCGGTCATAAAGCTCGCGACGGGTGAATTTCAATTGCGCGACGATGTAAACGGACATTTCCACTCCCTGATTGAATGCATCATTCCGGCTGGATGCCGGCCACCCTCGTATACTCGGTCCAGCGCTCGCGTTCGGCACGCACCTCGGCCTCGCAGGCGGCAAGATCGGTGATGTCATAGGACAGGCCGAACTCGTCCATCCGTCGCCGCACCTCCGGCACGGTCAGGGCCTCGTTGATCAGCCCGTTCAACTGCACCACGATTTCGCGCGGCGTGGCCGACGGCACCGCCATGCCGAGGAATCCGGTAAGCTGGAATCCCGGAAAGGTTTCGGCCACGGCAGGTACGTCAGGCGTCGCGCGTGCGCGCGTGAGGCTGGTGATCGCCAGCGGACGGAGCTGACGGCTTTGCAGGTACTGGTTCGACGCCGTCGTATCCATGAACAGGCAGTGGATTTCGCCCGAGATCAGGTCGGCAATCGCATTGGCGATCGCGCGATACGGCACGCCCTGCAATTCGATGCCGGCGAGACGGCTGAGATATTCCGGCGGCGTATGCGATGAAGCGTTGAAATAGCCGTACACCAGTTTGCCGGGCGCCACCTTGGCCGCGGTAACGAAGCTCGACAGATCGCGCCACGGCGCCTCCGGCCGCACCATCAGATAGCTGCCGCTGGAACGGAACACCCCGACGACCGTAAAATCCTTCGCCGGATCGTAGCTGAGGTTACGAACGAGACTGACATTGGCCGCGTGCGTCGAGGTGGTGATCAGCAACACCGTGTAGCCGTCGGGTTCGGCGGTTTTTACCGCCATGGTGCCGATGATGCCGTTGGCGCCCGGACGGTTGTCGACGACGACGGCCTGTTTTGTCCGATCCTCGATCTGCTTGCCGATCAGCCGCGCGGAGATGTCGCCGGAGCCGCCGGGCCCGAACGGCACGATGATCTTGATCGGTCGTGACGGATATTGCGCGGCTCGCGCCTGCGCGGGCGCCAGCGCCGCGCCGATCAGCGCGAGGACGGAACGACGATCGATCGCTGTATCTGGCATGAGGCCCGCCACGAGATTTCCTTGTTGTTCTTGTTTCGCCGGGAGGCGCTATTCTTAAATCGCGGCACACAAAAGAGCGAGCCGGTTGGCATCGGCCCGCTCCCGTCGCAGGGAATGTCGGGTTGAAACTGCGATATCGCGACGTGCAAATCACGATCGCGTTCGTGACTGTCATCCGCCGATCCGGATGTAACCGAGGACGGCTCCCCAGACGGCCGCGGTTGCGACCGCCAGCAGGACCAGGGTTCCAAGCAGCGCGAGGCAGAGCAGCAATCCGTCCTCTTCGAGATAGGCCAGTGCTATCAGCGCGACCAGCAGCGCCGGCACGATCTGGATCAGAGGCAATGGCGCAAGAAACAGTCCGCTTAGTGCGAGAATGGCGACGCCCGCGGCCAGCTTGGACATCCTCGGCGAAATCGACCATCGCGGATGGACGATCTTCTCCAGCGCGCCAAGAACGGGAAGCGCTCGCCTGACGATGCCGGTGAGCGCAGCCGAGCGAAGCGGATAGACCGCGATACGCCGTGGGAAAGGACGGTCCGCTTCGTCCCAGAATCATCTCGAATGCCGGGATCGCAAGCAACGGACCGATCAGCGATCGAAATGCCGGGCACCATGGCCACCAGCGACATGACCAGTAGAATGATTCCGAAGGAGCGGCGGTCGAGCCGGCCCAACAGCCATTCGATGGTAAAGTGCTCGCCCGGCAGGTTGTTCACCAGATCCAGCAACGTGGCGGAGACCGGGATGGGCAGGGCTTCGGCGCGAGGCCTGGAGCGATTATCGTCGAGCAACATCGAAGCCATTTAGCAGACACCGCCGAATACGGCGACATCCCATATAAGGGGTTTTCGCCGGATAGCCACCCACGCCGCGCTTTTGTTGCACGATCCGGATTTAACTGTATCAATCGGCTTCGAACGCACTAACGTCGGAAGGCCGGCGGCTTCGGTCGCTTCCCTGCGAGCAAGGCGCTCGCGCGAAAGGCTGCGTCATGGTTTCAACCGATCAGTTCAGAGAAGAGATCCGGTCCCAGTTGCAATCGGCTGTCACTCACGGCGACAGTTCGCTGACCGTCGATTCCAGCGAGCTCTATCGCTCTGTCAGCAAATTGCCGACCTTCGATCCCTGGATGATCTTCTGCTGCAACGCGATGCGCGCCGAGATGACGGCGGCCGATCATTTGATTTTCAACGATGAGAAGGACACCCTGCTCACCGTGAATTACAAATTGCCGCGGGAGCCCAACCGACCACGAGGCAAATCGAGTTAGGCCGTTCGGATCGTCAGCCGCGGAATTTCTTCTTTGGCTTCTTTGCAAAGGCGGGTTTCGCGTCAGCGCCGCGATCACGCCTGGAATTGCCGGCGAAGGCCGGCTTGTCCTGATGCCGCTTCTTCGAGTTGAAATCCGGCTTCCGCTCGAATGCCGGTGCATGTTCGCCGCGGGGCTTTTCGTCGCGCGGCTTGTAGGGTTTGCCGTGTTGCTTGGACGGCCGTTCATCGCGCGCGAAATCCTTTGCAGCCGGGCTGCGTTCGGCAGCTCTGGTGTCGTATCGAGGGGCTTCATGCCGCGGCGCCTCATGACGGGGGGCTTCTCGACGCGGCGCGTACGTCCGCTTTTCCGGAGCGGCCTCGCGCTGCGGGGCGCCTTCAAGCGCCTCGATCCGGATCGTGTCTTCCTTGTCGGGGCGCTTGATCATGGTAGCGAAGGATTCCGCGACCCGCTGCGAAATTTCGAATTCGGTCGTGGTGTCCATGATCTTGATCGCGCCGATGTCGCCCTTGGTGACGCCACCGCGACGGCAGATCATCGGCAACAGCCAGCGCGCCTCCGCGTTCTTGCGGCGGCCGATGGCGGCCCGGAACCAGACGCTGCCTTCCGGCATGCCGTCGCGTAGCGACTTCTTCGGCTTTCGCGGTCCATCGTCGCGATCGAAGTTACGCGGCCCGGACTCACGGCCGGCTCGCTCCTGCGCGCGCTCCGCGCGGGACCGGACGCGTCCTTCGCCGGGATCGCCGATATCCTCGGGCGACGGCAGCCGTGCCCGATAGAGCCGGGCCAGCGCGGCGGCAATATCCTCGGCCGATCTTTCAGCAAGGAGCGCCTGCGCGATCGCCAGATCCTCGGGCGTGGTCTCCGCCGCAAACAGATCGTCCTTCAGCATCCGCTCCTGATCGAGCTTGCGGATTTCATCGGGCTGCGGCGCGATACCCCAGACCGCATCAATGCCGGCCAGATTGAGCAGCGTCTCCGCGCGGCGCTTCCGTGCCGGCGGCACCAGCAGAATGCTGACGCCCTTGCGGCCGGCACGCCCGGTGCGGCCGGAACGATGCTGCAGCACTTCCGGATCGTTCGGCAGATCGGCGTGAATGACGAGATCGAGGTTCGGCAGGTCGATGCCGCGCGCGGCGACGTCGGTCGCGACGCAGACGCGGGCGCGGCCATCGCGCAGCGCCTGCAGCGCCATGGTGCGCTCGTTCTGGGTCAATTCGCCCGACAGCGCGACGACGGAGAAGCCGCGCTCCAGCAGCGCCGACTGCAAATGCCGGACGGCATCGCGGGTGTTGCAGAACACCAGTGCACTGGGAGATTCGAAAAATCGCAACAGGTTGACGACGGCATGCTCGACATCGCCGGACGCGATCCGGATCGCGCGGTACTCGATGTCGGCGTGACCGCCCTCGTCGCCCTCGACTTCGACGCGAAACGCCTGCTGCTGATACTCTTTTGCCAAGGCCACGATGCCGCGCGGCAGGGTCGCCGAAAACAACAGCGTGCGGCGGGTTTCCGGCGTGGCTTCGAGGATGAATTCCATGTCCTCGCGAAAGCCAAGATCGAGCATCTCGTCGGCCTCGTCGAGCACGATCGCCTTCAACTCGGAGACGTCGAGGCGGTTACGCCGCAAGTGATCGCAGAGCCGGCCGGGCGTGCCGACCACAATGTGGGCGCCGGCCGCCAGTTCGCGCTGCTCGCGGCGAGGATCCATGCCGCCGACGCAGGAGACAACGCGCGCATTGGCATGGCCGTAAAGCCATGCGAGTTCACGGTGGACCTGCAGCGCGAGCTCGCGCGTTGGTGCCACGATAAGGGCCAGCGGTGCACCCGCCCGCTCGAACCGTTCGGCATCGCCGAGCAGGTTCTTTGCAATCGCCAACCCATAGGCGACGGTTTTGCCGGAGCCGGTTTGCGCGGAAACCAGCAGGTCGCGGCCATCGGCGGCATCCGCCAGAACGGCGGTCTGTACCTGCGTCAGCTGTTCAAAATTGCGCTCCGCCAAAGCTCGGGCGAGCGGCGGGTTTGTGGGCATCAATGTCACGAGATCTAAAACCTTGGTTGGCGTTTACCGCCGAAACGGGAAACAGGGCTTTGAGCCCGATGGCTCGAAAGCTGCCGCCTGGAACACGCGCAGGCGCACGGCGCGATGAATTGGATGAGATAGCCACCCTTTAGGCCAAATCCAGCCAGAACACCATCCATTCTTTGCAGGGCTGCCGACCACTCCCGGGATGGTAAACCCTTCAAATGGCTCCGTTGTCCGCGCCTCTCGGCTGCAAGGACACGGTTGCGGCGCTGGGAATTGCGAAACGATCCGTTAGAGTGGCACTTCCGGACATATTCTTTCAAGGGACCGCCGTGACGCCGTTCAAGACCATTCGTGCCCGGGCCGAGAAGCGCAAGGGAGGGCCCAAGGCGCTGGCCAAGCTGCTGCCCGCCAAGCCGGACCTGAAGGCGCTGGCAAAGCTCGGCGACGACCGCATTCTGGCTGAAATGACCCAACGGGTGTTTTCGGCGGGCTTTGCCTGGAGCGTGATCGAGAACAAATGGCCCGGATTCGAGAAGGCGTTTCTCGGCTTCAAGCCCGGCCCGCTGACGCTACAGCCGGATGACTTTTGGGACGCGCTGATGAAGGACACGCGCATCGTGCGCAACGGCGCCAAGATCATGTCGGTGCGCGCCAATGCCGCCTTCGTCACGGATGTCACCAGGGAGCATGGCAGTTTTGGCAAATTTCTTTCGAGATGGCCGCCGTCGGACGAGGCCGGATTGCTCGAACTACTGTCAAAACGCGGCAGCCGGCTCGGCGGCAACACCGGGCAGATGATGCTGCGCTTTCTCGGCTGGGACGGTTTTGTGACATCGAGGGATGTCGTGCTCTGCCTGCAAGATGCCGGTCTCGATATCGCCGAGACCGTAACCTCGAAACGCGACATCGCCAAGGTGCAGACGCAGTTCAACGCCTGGGCCGAGGAGACTGGTCTTCCCTACGTGCAGATCTCGCGGATTTGCGCGATGTCGATCGGCGAGAACTATGCGGCGGAGAAGCTGGCGAGCATGGTCGGCGACGATTGACGGGGCATCGCAGGCCATTTCATCAAATGCGCAGGGCGGAATAGCTGTCGCCATTCCGCCCTGCGTCTTAACCGCGATCAATCCGTGCCTCGATCAACCCGTTGCTGTTGACGCGCCATTGCCCCTCCGTGCGGCCTTCGGCGCTTCGTCCTTTAGCCGCTGCAATGCGTCCGGCATCATCTGGCCGAACATCGAACTCAGCATCGCCGTCGGGATCAGACCGGCGCTGCTGCCTGCCTCGCCCTGGGTGCCGGACATCAGGAACTGCGGCACCAGCGGCTGATTGATCCGCGTCAAGGCTTCCGCGAACTTGGTAAAGTTCTGCTCTGCCAGCCGGAATTCGGGCCCGCCATAGGCGTCGACGGAAAGTTTTGTGGCCTGGGCGTTGGCGGCGCCGACCGCCAGAACCCGGTCTGCCTCGCCCTGGCCTTCGAGCCGCGACTGCTCGCCCACCGCGGCCGCCGTGACCTTGCGGGTCTCGGCATCCTTCAGGGCGCGGGCCAGCGCCGCGGCGCCGTCGTTCTCGTTGACCTTGACCTGAATCAGCGACTGCGTCAGCGCCGACTGCGCCGCCGCCGTCGCCTTGGCTTCGTTGAGCGTGCGCTCCTGAACCGCGGCCTTCTCCTGCTCACGATAGGTCTCAATCTGCTCGCGGGCGATCTGGCGCGAGCGCAGCTGGATCAGGATGTTCTCGATCGTGTGGTCGTTTGCGGCTGCCCTTGGCGTTCCGATCAGCACCTCCTGAAGATCGAGCGAGTAGCCTTCGAACTTCGCTTTCATCTCGGCCGCCGATTCTTCCTGGATGGCGGCGCGGTTCTGCAGCAATTCGATCAGCGTCATCTTCTGCGCGATGTTCTTGAAGAAGGCGCTGACCATCGGGTCCAGCGTCTGCTCGACGAGTTTCTTCACGTCGCCGAAGCGCTGGATGATCATCGGCGCCTTCTTGTAGTCGATATGCATCACGACCGAGAGCGGCAGTGTCGGCTCGAACGCGTCCTTGGTGATCAGCGAGATCTCCGAAAGGTTTTCGTCGAGCTTCATGGCACCGACTTCGCCGCGCATCCATTTCAGGATGAAGTTGACCGTCGGGATGATCTCGATCTTTCCGGCATAAGTGTTGAAGGCGTATTTGCCCGGCAGCAGCGGATCTCTCCAGACGCCGCGGCTGCCGTTCGTCACGAGTTCACCATGACGATAGGATGCGCCGGACACGTCTTCCGTGTGCGGCCCGGTGTAGAAGATGACGACGCCGACATTGCCGACCGGAATCACCGTCTTCGCAACGGCCTCGACAGTCGCAAACAGGCGGTTGATGTACCAGGTGCCTTCGACGATGACCTGCAACTGACGCCCGCGATAGCCGCCGCCACACAGGAATTTCTCGGGCTCCTGGAAATTGTTGTGAAAGGTTTCGTCGTCGCGCAGCTCGGTTCCGACTTCCGGCGCGATGATCTCACCGGGAGGCAGCGACGGGCCGTCGTGCACGGTCACGACTTCAACCAGATCCTGGTCGGCGGCCAGAATGACCGGCGTAAAGCCCCAGCGATCGCTGATCGTCAATTGCATGTTGTCGAGGATGTTGCGTTCCTGTCCGCTGAGCGCATGGCCATACACGCGATCATCGGTGATGATGGCGAATTGTGTCGTGTTGATCGCGTAGGTCCCCTCGCGGAGGACTTTCCGCTGCGGGCCCTTCTGGCCGCCGCCGAGCAGGAATCGCCGCACGTTCTGAAAATCGGATTTGTCCTCGGTGTCGTTACCGCCGAGCACCTGCGAGGCGCCGAGCGGCGCGCCGTCGCGCGCGAACACATAGGCGATCTTGCCCTGGCCGACCGTGACGAGATCCGATTTGTGGATTCGCTACATGAACGGGAAAAACAGATGCAGGCCGCCGCGCAGCACTTCGGGCTCGTAACCCGCCTCACCGTTCAAGGCGATGAAGCCGTCCTTGACCGAACCTCGGGTGGTCCAGAGTTTTTCGACGATTCCGACCTGGTTGTTGGGGATGTAGCGAAAGATATTGGACACACGCAGCAGGATCACGAATGCGATCGCCGCCGCAGCCCAAAGGGCCGAATGGGTGTAGTCAAAGCCATTCAAATTGTTGAGGATTTCCATGTTCGATCTCCCGAATAAGTCCGGCTGATCGTCCCGCAGTCACAACTCCACAGCCGCGGAATTGTGAGCGGAGAATGGTGGCGGTCCGGAGGGATAACCAGACGGCGTATCGCGAAAGATTTATTTGGCCGGTCTATTGAAATCGCACGAGCGCCTCACCAACACGGCGTCGACGTTACATGACAGAAAATGTCACTGTGATTCAGAGGCCTGCGCCCTTGCCGATCACATGCGAGAACGAGCGATCCAGAATGTCAGCGGCATTGAGCTTCTGCTTGATCAGGCCGTTGCGGAAATAAAGGTCGATGGTCTGCTGCTCATCCGTGACGGCGCTATCGTCGATCGGCGCAATCCGGATCCTTGCACGGGAAAGCCAGTTCAGGGGCACCGCCGTCGGGATATTCATCAGCCTGCCCCACGTCTCGGCGTAGCTGCCGACATTGTTCAGCGACCACGCCCGCGCCGCGGTCAGCCGGCGCAGGAAATCTTCGAGCTCCGGCCGCTTGTCGCGGATCGCGTTGGGCGTCGCGACCTGAAAGCCAATCCCCGGCGTGATCCCGTCCGCGGTGATGATGCGCCGCGACTGGAACAGCACTTCTTCCTGGCTCACGTAGGGCTCCCATGTCGACCACGCGTCGACCGAACCCTGGGTGTAGGCCACCTTGGCATCGGAAGGTGCGAGATAAACGATGTTCACATCGGCGGTGGACCAGCCTTTCGATTCAAGCGCGGCCAGAATCAGCTGATGCCCAATCGAACCGCGGCCGGTCGCGATCTTCTTGCCCTTCAGATCCTCGAAGCTGCCGATCTTCGATTCCTTCGGCACCAGGATCGCGAGACCCTCCCGGGTCTGCCTGACCGTGCCGATCGCTTTCACCGGCACATTGGCCGCCGCCGCGAAAGTAAAGGGCGCGTCACCAACCAGACCGGTGTCGATCGCACCGGCGCCGAGCGCCTCCAGCAAGGGAGCCGCGGCGGGGAATTCCTTCCATTCGATCTTGTAGGGCACGTCCTTGAGCACGCCGGCCGCTTCCATCACGGCTTGAGAATTGCCTTTTTGATCCCCGACGCGAAGCGTGCCTTGTGCGCCGGCCGAGATGATCGCACCCAGCAGAAGACCTGCCGCCAATATGAAACGTATCATTCCGCCGCAACTCCCCTCGCTGCGCCACGCGCGGCAATTAGCTGGCGCGTCAGCGGAATCAGCTCCCGGCCGTATTCAATCGCATCGATCAATGGATCGAAGCCGCGGATCAGGAAGCGGCTGATACCGAGATCGTAATAGTCGCCGAATACTTCGGCGACTTGCTCGGGCGTGCCAACGAGGGCCGTGGTGTTGCTGTTGGCGCCGGTGAGCTTTGCGATTTCGGTCCACAGCCGCTTATCGATCCGCGTACCCTGATCCGCCAATGCCAGCAGCCGCCGGGCACCAGCGGTCGCATGTCCGTCAGCGGGCTTGCGATAGCCGGTCTTGTCCTGCAGCGCGGTGGCGCGCTCGAGAATGGCTTCCGCCTTGGCCCAGGCTTTCTCTTCGGTCTCGGCAAGGATCGGCCGCACCGACAGGCTGAACCGCGGCGTCGGCCGCCCGTGCTTGGCCGCGGCGTTTCGCACCCGCAAGGTCACATCACGGACCTGCGCGTAGGATTCGCCCCACAGTGCAAACGTATCGGCATGCTTGCCCGCGACTTCGATCGCGGCATCGGAGCCGCCTCCGACGAAGATCGGAATGCCGGCGCTGTGGTACGGCTTCAGTTGCGAGAAGCCGTTCTCGACCTGATAATATTTGCCGCGATAGCTGAACGGCTTGTCTGAACTCCATTCGGCCCTGACAACATCTAGGAATTCGGAGGTGCGGGCATAACGCTCATCCTTGTCGTCGATGACATTGCCGTCCTGCTTGAGTTCCGTCGCATTGCCGCCGGTGATGACGTGCAGGGCGATCCGTCCGCCCGAGAACTGGTCGATGGTGGCCAGCTGCCGCGCCAGCAGGGTCGGCGCGGTGAAGCCCGGCCGCTGCGCGATCAGGACGTTGAGCCGGTCGGTAACGCCGAGCACGTGCTGCCCGACCTGCAGGCCATCGGGCGTGGTGGAGTGAAACGCCAGCAGCACCCGGTCGAAGCCCGCATTCTCATGCGCCTTGGCGACGGTCTCGATGTGATGGCGATCCAGCACCGGCCCGGATCGCACGATCGTCTCCGACGAATTGTTGTTGCTGATATATCCGATGAACTCGATGGACATGGGTTAGCTCCGGTTTCGATTTTGTTTCAAAGGCCGAGCGCAAGGCGGCCGGCGTTGAGGCGCGTGGCGTCGTCCTGCGGAGTGTGAACACGCCCGCACAGCACGTCGCGATAGTGCCGCTCCAGCGGATTGGCGCGGGTCAAACCGTGGTTGCTGGTCAGCGACAACGCGTCCTCGACGACAGCGACCGCGTTGTTGGTAACGGTGAGTTTGATGATGTTGGATTCCGACGCACTGAGTTCGACGCCGTCGTCGAAATCACCGGCAAAGCTCTCGATCAGGCGAGCGTTGACCGCAAGCCGCGCCTCGATGCCGCCGACGATCTCCTGCGCGCGCGGCAACGTTGCCAGCGATGCACCGAGATTGGACGGCTTGCGGTTTTTCAGGAACTCGACCAGCCAGTCCCGCGCCGCCCGCGCGATGCCGTCATAGATCGACGCGACGAAAATCGTGTGGATGGTGGCCTGGGTGAAATCCGGAATCTTCCATTCGTCCGGCCTGCGCACATCGATTTCGTGATCGAGCGGAAATACGACGTCATCGAACACGACGTCATGGCTGCCGCTGGCGCGCAGGCCAAGATGATCCCAGGTTTCGACGATCTGCGTGCCCGGTAGACCAGCAGGGACGAGGAACAGGCCGACACGTACTTCCGGCTCGTCCGTCTTCGCCCACACCGCGTACCATTTCAGGATCGGCGCGCCGGTCGAATAGATCTTTCGGCCGCTGAGCCGCCATCCGGTCTCGGTCTTGCGGGCCATCGTCGCCGGCAGGCCGCCACGCGACGGCGAGCCGAGATCGGGCTCGACCCGCAGCGCGTTGATCAGGGCGACGCCTTCGATGGTTTCACGCGCCAGTTTTCGCGACAGCCGACCGGGCCAGCGCGTGCTGCGCGCCATGACGAGATGCTGGATGTAGTGCATCGACAATACCAGCGCCGTCGACGGATCGGCCTTGCCGATGATGTTGATGATTTTCGCCGCCTCGCCGGCTGTTGCGCCACCCCCGCCGAGCGCGGCGGGAACGGTCAACGCCAGCAATCCGGCATCCGCCAGATCCCTGAAATTCTCGAACGGAAAACTGGCGTCGCGGTCGTGCTGGGCGGCTCGCGTCGCGAATTCGGACGCGAGCAGCTGTGCGCAAGGAATCCGCGACGGCGACACATCGGGAGCTTGCCGCTTACGCAGCGAACCGCCTTGAACGTTCACCATGTCGCGTCCAATCCGAGCAATCCCAAAATGTTGCGACGGAGATCGGCGAGATAGGGATCACCGCGATGTCGCGGATAGGGACGGTCGACCGCGATGTCTGCCTTGATGCGCGCCGGGCGGTCGCTGAAGACGATGACGCGGTTGGCTAGGAACACTGCTTCTTCGACATCATGCGTGACCAGCAGTGCGGTGAAGCCGGTCTTCTGCCACAGCGACAGGATCTCGGTCTGCATCGTGATGCGGGTCAGCGAGTCGAGCTTGCCGAGCGGCTCGTCGAGCACCAGTACCTTGGGATCGTTGACCAGCGCCCGCGCCAGCGAGACGCGCTGGGCCATGCCGCCGGAAAGCTGATGCGGATAGGCGTTGCGGAACGCGGACAGACCGACCAGGTCGATCGCTGCATCGACGCGATGGCGCTGCGACTTGAGAATGCCCTGCGCTTCAAGCCCGAGCGCGACGTTGTGCCAAACGGTGCGCCACGGAAACAACGTCGGGTCCTGGAACACCACGACGCGGGAGGGAAATGGTCCGGTGATCGCCTCGCCGTCTTCCCGCAGCGTGCCGGCGCGCGGCGGCTCCAGCCCGGCCACCAACCGCAGCAAGGTCGACTTGCCGCAGCCGGACGGACCGAGCAGCGCGACGAACTCGCCGGGCTTGACGCTGAAACTGACGTCGTCGAGCACCGGAAGCACGGCGCCGTCGATATCGAAGGCGTGGCTGACATGGTCGACGTCGAGCGAGGCGCCGGCGGTATCCGGCGCGATTTTCGCGAGCGCTACCATTTGACCACTCCCTTCTGCCAGACCAGCAGATGATCGCGGGCGCGAAACAGCAGCGTGATCGCGCCGGAACACAGCAGCGACATCACGATCAGCGCGGCATACATGTTGGCGTAGGCCGCCCAACCCTGCGCCCATTGCAGGTACCAGCCGAGGCCGGCCTTGACGCCGATCATTTCGGCAACGACGAGCACGGCAAAGGACGAGCCGAGCCCCATGAACAGGCCGACGAAGACGTGCGGCAGCGCAGCTGGGATCGCGACCTTCAGCACCAGGAACGACGGCTTGGCGCCCAACGTCCGCGCCACGTCGTAATAGGCGTTGCTGACGCTCGCGACACCCGACCAGGTCAGCACCGTCACCGGGAAGCCGGTGGCGAGCGCGATCAGGAAGGTGCTGGCGCTCCAGCTCGACGGGAAGGTGAAGAAGGCGATCGGCAGCCAGGCCGTCGCCGGCAGCGGGCCAATGAAGCGCAATACCGGATGCACCCAGTAGCCGACACCGCGCGACCAGCCGATCGAGACGCCGGTCAGGAAACCGACCGCGGCGCCAATGGCGTAACCGCCGAGTTGCAGTTTGACCGAGGCGAACACGCTGTCGAGCAATTTTGGCAGATCGTCGGTATAGACTTCGATGATGGACTGCGGCGGCGGGAAGAACGGCAACGGCAGCCACGCCAGCTTGGCGGTCGCGATTTCCCACAGGGTCAGGAACAACGCCAGCGCCAGCAACCACGGCGCACGCCGCTGCAAGCCGGCATCGAAGCGGCCGAGCCGGTTGCCGGCCACGGTGAGCACGAAGATCGCACCCGACAGCACGAAGGCGGCAATCGCGAGTTCGCGGGTGCGCGACCAGTCGCCGATGTCGGGCCACCACAGGCACGACACGCCGAAGGCGACCCATGACAGGCTCGCAAACACGCCGATCCCGCCCGACGGGAACGTGAACGACAGCGGCTGCCCCGAAAGTGCTGCGCCTTCTTCCGCCGATTGAGCGATCGCGACCGCTTTAGACGCCGAATACGTCGACATAGATCCGCTCCGCAAATTTCGCTGTGTCAGTGCTCGGCTTGAATACCGCAACCTTCTTCAGGTCCTCGGCATAGCCCTGCAGCTCGCGCTTGAGGACTTCGCCGACCGGATGGTGATGATGGGTGTGGTAGCGCACCATGCCCTCGAGATCGGCCAGCGACGCCGCCTTCGGCGCATAGGGCTGGAACGACTTCGCCGCCTTCTCGGGATTTTGCGACACGAACATCGCCGCATCCAGCAGCGCCTGGGTGATCGCGCGCGCGACGTTCGGCTCCTCGCGCACCAGGCTGCCGCGCAGTCCGACGATGCAGCAGCTCTTGTCCTTGTATTCGCCGTCGAGATTGGAGGCGACTTCCTTGTAGGCACTGTCCTTGAGCCAGAGATAGGCCAGCGGATCGGAGGAGAGGAAGGCCTGCACCTCGCCCTTCTCCACCGCGAGGTTGAGCAGGTTGCCGGGATAGGGACGCCAGTCGACATCCCGGTTGGGATCGATGCCGAGCTTGGCGAGCTGGATCGAGAAGAAGTTCTTGTCGGGCCCCGCGAGATCGCCGACGGCGACGATCTTGCCCTTGAGATCGGCGAGCTTGTCGACGCCGGAATTGGCGCGGGTCAACACCCGCATGCAGCCGCCATGGGTCCCGGCGGCGATCTTGACGTCGAACCCCTGCTCAAGCGGCTTGAGCCAGCGCAGCGCCATGCCGAGGCCGGCATCGGACTTGCCGGTCGCGATCGCCTCCAGCAACTGGTCGGTCGAGCCGCTGTAATTGACGAGTTCGACGTCGAGATTGTGCTTCTGGAAGAATCCATGGTCGATCGCCACCGGCAGCGGCGCGAGGCAGACCGCGCCAGCGTTCCACGACAGTTTCAGCTTGCGCGGCGCGCCCGTCAGCGCCGGCGCATCCGACGCCGTCTTGCAGATCGGGAATTGCGAGAAGTCGATCTCGGGCGCTGCGGCCTTGAAGGGAAACGCCTGCGCACCGATGACGCTGGCGGGCAACGCCAACGCTGCAGCCGCGCCGCCGCGCAACAACGCGCGGCGATCCAGCAATGATTTATCCAATCTGGGCATTTTCTTGCTCTTTCATTGGGCAAAGCTCTCCCGTTGACGCAGAGCACGTGGCTCCGCGTCCCGAAATCCGGGGTCGCAATGGACGGTTAGATCTAGGTTCGACGGCGGCGTGCCATCGAACTTGTTGTGCAAATGATGCGGCGCGGTGCAGCAATCGTCAATGAAATGGAATTTCGAATGTCATTGGCATCGAAGGCATTATCTCCACGTTCGCGCAGCACGACGATGCAACGATTTTTGGTGAATGAAACGCTCGGCAACGATTCACTGCATCTTGATTGAGCACCTCGCGTTCCAGCAAACAGTGTCTGCCATGCAGATCGATGCGAGGACAAATTTCTTGCTTGCGCAGACTTCAATCTAGTTAACTATTCCGCGGAGCCGCAGATCCGGAAATCAAATCACATAAAATCCATGCGTCGCGTCGCGGCGCAGCTGCTGAACGAGACCGTATTCCCAATCGAGATAGGCCTGCATCGCCTTGGTGTTGACATCGGTGCCTTCATAGGGACGGCGGTAGCGATGTGACGGATCGGGCTTTGGCACCACGACCGGCGGGCCGATCTCCAGCGCGCCGTCATAGCCGCCGTCGAGCACGAACACTTCCCAGCTCATTTGCGCGAGCCATGAGCCGGTCATGTCGGCGCGGATGCTCTTATTGTCGGTCAGCACGATGCGCGCGCCGCGCGCGGGCGCGGCCATGTCGATTTCCTGAACCAGTTGCCCGCCGGGATAATGGCGAAAGCCCTTGAGGTGGCCGTCGCTGTATTCCGCTTCGTCGCGCACGTCGAAGCGATAGAGCGTGCGGTTGGTCTGCGCCTGCAGCGCCGCGAACTCCTCCATGCCGATATGACGAACGCCGGCGCGATAGGCGACGTTGCGCGCATTGACCTCGGCGCCCGCGAACGCACCGATCTCGCCGCGCCGGTCCGAACCGTGTTCGAGCTTCTGGCTCGCCAGCGTCCAGCCGATGGTGCCGTTGCGCAGCGCCACCACCTTGTTGGCGACGCCGGCATTGATCAGCGACTGGGTGCCGATGATCGAACGGGTGCGGCCGGCACAATTCACCACGATGGTGGTGTCGGGATCGGGCGCGGCCCGGCCGGCGCGCAGCACCAGCTCGGCGCCGGGCACGCTGATCGAACCCGGAATGTTCATGGTCGAATATTCATCGAAGCGGCGGACGTCGAGAATTTGGATGTTGGCTTTCGTCGCGATCAGGCCCGCGACTTCGTCCGCCGCGAGCGACGGCGTGTGGCGGCGATGTTCGACCAGTTCGCCAAAGGCCTTGGCGTAGGAATTCACGTCTTCGAAGATTTCGTAGCCGGCCTTGCGCCAGCCTTCGAGGCCGCCGTCGAGCTGACGAACGTTGCTGTAGCCCAGGGCCTTGAATTGATCCGCCGCCTGCGGCACCAGGCCTTCGCCGGCATCGTACAGCACGATCGGCACATCCTTGCGCGGCAGACGTAGCGCGGCTTCAAGCGCGATCCGGTCGGCCGCCATGTTGGCGGCGAACAGCGGATGGCCGGTGGCGAAGGCAGCCTCGTGCCTGACATCGAGCAGTGCGATTTCCTCGCGCAGCAGCAGCGCGCGGCGGATCTGTGAGGGCGTGACGGAGGGGAAGGTCATGAAAGTCGGCTTCTTGATGGAGAGTGTTGCTCCCTGAATAGCAGCATCATGGCTGACCTGCCACGCCGGATCGCGTTTGAAAGCAACGCGCAGGCGTGTTTAAGGTGGGTCCATGGATCTCAAGCAATTGCGCACGTTTCGGGCCGTGGCCGAGCTCGGCAGCCTCAGCAAGGCGGCGGACCGGCTGCGTTCCGCGCAGCCCGCGCTCAGCCGGCACATCAAGCTGCTCGAGCATGAGCTTCGCGTCGAGCTGTTCGTGCGCAACGGGCGCGGCATGCTGCTGACCAGCGCCGGCCGGATGCTGCTCGACCGCACCACCGGGCTGATTCGCCAGATCGAGCAGGTGCGCGATGATTTGCAATCGGCGAAAGGCAGCCCGTCGGGCCGCGTCATCCTCGGCCTGGTGCCGACCGTAAGCGCGGTGTTTTCCGGACGATTTGCCAAGCGCGTGATCTCGGAATTTCCGGATATCTCGCTTCGCATCGTCGAGAGTTACGGCGGCCATCTGGTCGAGTGGCTGCATCGCGGCGAGATGGATCTCGCGATCATCTATGGCCCCGCGGCCGACCTGCATCTGCAGGTGCAATCGATCGGGCGCGAGGATATCGTCGTGGTCGGACCGCCGGGATCGGGGCTCAACAAGCGGAAGCAGGTCGACCTGAAGTGGCTGGTGAAGCAGAAGCTGATCCTGCCCAGCATCTCGCATGGCCTCCGGGCGCTGCTGGAGAAGGCCGTCGCCCGCCAGCGGCTGACGCTCAACGCGATGATCGAGGCCGATTCCTATCGCGCCCAGATCAGCCTGATGGAGGAAGGCCTCGGCTACACGCTGCTGCCGCCGTCGGCGATCCGCGCAGAACTCGCGGCCAAGCGGCTGGAGATGGCGGCCCTCGTCAACCCGCCGGTATCGCGCGAACTGATCCTGGCCTCGCCGGTCGCCGATCCGCCGTCGATCGCGACCACCACGATTGCGACGCTGATCATTTCCGAGATCGAACAGCTCGCCAAGGAAGGCCTCTGGAAGATCAATATGACGGCGTGAGGTGATGCTTCCGGGCTCCAGCGGGTTGCCTCAGTTATACAGCGCCTCGTCGCCCAGCACCGATTGCCGGAAGCGCGACGTCAGGATGACGCCGTCGGCCGGCGGCATCACGAACACCAGCGCCTCGGGCGCAATCTTGATCTGCGCGAAGGCCGTTCCGCGGCCTTCATGAGCGAGGTCGCGCAATTCGCTGACTTCAGCCATCGTCCGCACGATGCGCGAAGTGCGGATGCCAACCGAGGTGGCCACGCCCGCGAGGTCGACGCCGGCGGCGGTATGGGTCTTCTGCATGCCGGTCTCGCCAAAGCGCTCGTTGTCGAGCACCGCAATCATGAGATTAGGCGGCGCTTCCACCGCGATGGTGGCGAGCGAACCGAGGTTCATCAGCATCTCGCCGTCGCCGGTGATGACAAGCACTTTTCGCTTCGGCTGCGCCAGCGCCAGCCCGAGCCCGATCATCGAAGCCGCGCCCATCGCGCCCCAGAGCGGGAAATTATTGGCGTGGTCGCCGGCGGCCGAAACGTCCCAGTTCGGTGCGCCGAGGCCGGCGATCACGAGCAGTTCGCCGCGCGCCCGCACCAGTTCGTTGACGACGTCGCGGCGGTGCAGCAGCGCGTTTGGATTGGTTTTCGGATTGGTCATTTGCGGGCCAGCTCCTTGAAATTCTTGGCGCCGAGCACGCGCTGTCCGATCAGAAGCGCGACCGGCTTCCAGGTGTTGAAGGCAAGGTGCGCCGCGCCCTGCACGGCGGAGGCGACCAGATCCGGCTCATCGACCTTGTTGACGATCACGCCGACGGATTCCAGCGCCGCGCGCGTGCCCTGCCCCATCGGGATCTGCCACGGATTGAACTCGCCCCAATCGCCGCGCATCGTCACGATCATCAATAGCGGCATGTGGCAGATCGTCGGCAGCGACAGCATGTTGATGCAGTTGCCGACGCCGCTCGACTGCAGCAAGAGAACCCCGCGCTGGCCGCCGAGCCACGCGCCGGCCAGCATCGCAACGCCTTCTTCTTCCGTCGTCAAGCGTCACGACGCGGGTTTCCGGATCGGCTTCGAAGGCGCGGATCAGCCGGCTATGGCCGGCATCCGGCACCATCGCGACCTGCTTGACGCCGGCGTCCTTGAGGACGCGATAGATCTCGTCCGGCCAGGTCGGCAGCGCCGGCACTGCCGCCGCGCCTTTCGATTTTGCTGCAACTTCCGTCATCGGGCCGTGTTCCCTCTCGCATTCCCAGTTGATCGGGGCTGATTTGCGCGGACATTAGAGCGCCGCGGCGGCGCAAGGTATTTCAATGTCGACATGGCTTCTATTGCAAAATTGAAAGGCTGGGAGGGCCCGGAAATTGAGGGTCAGCGCGCTCAATTTGTCAGCGTGCTCCATTGCGACGCCATGCGCTCGGCGCCGCGCTGCGACAAAGCGAAGATCGTGAACGTCGGATTCGATGCCCCCGCCGTCGGAAAGATGCTTGGTCCTGCGACCCAGAGATTCGGGATTTCGTGGCTTTGACCAAAGCTGTCGACGACGGAATTGGCCGCGTCCGTCCCCATGATGGTCCCGCCCATGAGATGACTGGTCGGGATAGCCCCACGCGCCGACCACGCATCCTTGGCTCCGGCAGCCTTGGCAACCTTCAATCCCTGCTCGTGATTGGCGTTCCAGAGCGCGACCGCATCCTCATCAAAGCTGTGGATCAGCTTTCCGAGCGGCATCCCGAATTCGTCCTTTTCGCTCGCCAGTTCGACCCGGTTTTCCGCCCGCGGCTGTTCCTCACCGAAGGTCTTGATACCCGCCAGATGGCGCGCCGCCTGCTTCATGTAGTCGGCGAGTTCAGTCCCGAACAGATCGGCGCGTGAGTTGGCGAGATCCGTGGTCTTCAACGCGAAGCCCGCCGTGATGAAGGAGCTGCCGAATGCCGCAGCATGACTGGTCTTCGGATAGCGCTCATAGGACATGTACTGCACGGCAATCGTGCCCATGTGGTTCTGGACATCCTCGTCGAACATTCCCCACGTCGACGCGACGTGATGCGACATCATGAATTTGCCGACCAGGCCGCTCGCGTTGCCGAGGCCGTTGGCGTGCTTGTCGGTCGCGGAGTTCAGCAACAACCGCGGATTTTGCGCCGACCAGGCGGCCAGCACGACAACGTTCGCCTCCTGAATCTGCTTCTGATGCTTGTCGTCGTAATATTCGACGCCGGTGACGCGGGTGCCTGCCTGGATTGGTCAACACGCGCGTCACCGTAGACAGGGCTCGGACCTCGGCGCCGGCGCTGCGGGCGTTTCCGAGATAGGTCACCTGCGGATTGGCGAGCGCTCCGATGGGACAACCGACGTGACACCAGCCGTCATACAGGCAAGCGGGCCGCCCGTTATACTCGACCGAATTCATCCCGACCGGCGCCGGCACCATCCGGATGCCGGAGGCCTCAAAACCTTTCAGCCAGATATCGCCATTTCGAAACGTCTTCATCGGCGGCATCGGATAGGCTTCTCCGGCCGGCCGCCATTTCTCTTCCGCCTTGGCATCGCCAGAGAGGCCGGTGTCGCGCGCGACCTTGTCGTAGAATGGTGCAACGTCCTGATAGGCAATCGGCCAGTCGTGCCCCCGATTGTGTTCGCTCTTCATCCTGAAATCGGTCGGCAGCAATCGCGGAAAATTCGCGTAATAGTGCAGCGCCGCACCGCCGACTCCCCAGCCGCCCTGGGCGGCGTAGGCCATCGGGTTCTTGCCTTCGAGCAGGATGGGCGCGCCGGCGGGCTTGATGCGCCGTCCCCAGATTTCGGAACTGATGAGATCGGTGAGCTCCCAGTCCGGACCGGTTTCCAGCAGCACCACTTTCTTGCCTGCCTTCGCCAGCACCGAGGCATAGACCGAGCCGGATGCGCCGGCGCCAACGATAACGACATCTGCTTTTTCGTATTTCATCTCACCACCTCTTCTCGGGTGGGATATGCGGCATGTAGGGAATGCCGAGCGCTTCGTAGCCTTCCATCGTCCCGTAGACGACATCGACAGCGTCGGCGCGGAGCACGGCGTACACCAGCGCCGCCGGCCGGCCGCTCCAGCCCTCGACCTTGTTCTGCCGCATCAGGTTGACGAATTCACGCTGCTCGGCCGCCGTCAGTTGCGCGAAATTGCGGCCATGCATCTTGGTGCTGCCGGCGTTGGCAGCAACGATCGCGGCGCGATAGAATTCCGCAAAGGGAGGACGAAAATTGAAGATGCGCGCTTGCAGCAGCGACTCGCCCGGCGGCACCGAGAGCTGCTGGTCGATGAAATGGGCAATGCCGGCTTCACGTGCCTGCGGCACCAGCGTTTCGCCAAGCGCCTCGAGGGTTTCCGCCTGGGGCGCGTCCAGGAGCCGGAAAGGAACCCCGCGGGCCCTCGCCTCGTGGGCCGTCATGACGACGTCAACGCCGCCGACCGCGAACACCAGGGCGCCTGCGGTCGCGCCTTTCACAAAGCCGCGCCGGCCAATGCCTGCCATCGCCATCTCCTCCCGGAGTTATTCTTGTTTTCGCGAAGGTTCTGAAGCCCTCGCATTATTACTGAGCAGCTTCGATCGGGTGTCAAGCGATCAAATGAGGACGCAATGCAGCGTAGCGAATATGCGTTCACGATCTCGCGGCGCGATGCGCCCGAAGTTTTGCATTTCGTTTGCCCTCCGAAGATAGACGGCGCGGGGAAGATCGGGTGCGCGCGGCACCCGCGGTCTCGCAGGCCATGTGCATCAAAAAATGCGCCCACGAGCATACAGGTTCAGCGGAGAACACTCGGCCTCCCCCAAGCAATGGCTTTACAGCTTATAGGTGGTCGTCCTGGGGACCGGCCTTCTTGCCACCATCATTGGAAGCTTTCGCTCACCTCTGACTTGACGCCAGCACCGGGGCGTCGGACCCTCACGACTTCACCGTACGCAAACGTCGCGCTCGTCAGTCGCCACATCGCGTCCCATCCCGGGCACGGTCGTGACGATCGCGATCGCCCCTCTCGTCGCGGTAGACAAGCGCGGTTAAACGCCTGATTTGCCCTACGTGCCAGGGCAGCGAACGAATTTGTCGTTGCAGGCGCGGCGACTCGCCCGCCAAAGCTCGAAGCGCGAGGGTAAAGGATCCACAAGACCGCTTGCAACCACCTCCCGCTTGATCGCAGGCAAGCAAAAGGGCCGCAGCGGTGGCTGCGGCCCTCGCTCCTGAAAGGTCTATCGTTACTCGGTGCAGACCTTGGTCGTCTTCATGCCGGTTTCGGCTTCCGTCTTGGTCTTGTAGATGCCGTTGTCGACGACAGTGGTGGTCGTGGTCGTCGGCTTGGTATCGACCACCGTGCACTTCTTGGTCGTGGCGTCGCGAACCACGTAGAATTCAGCGGCCATCGCCGAGTTGGCAACGGTGGTCGCGGCGAAAGCCAGTGCGCCGATCATCATAAGTTTCTTCATGGGGTCATCCTCCAGTTTTGCACGATTGCCACCGGTAACCCGCCCCCTCGCACAATGTTCCACTTTTTCCCGACCTTATGAATGTACGCATACTGCCGCTATTCGTCGGAAGCTGTCCCAGACTGATCTAGTTGCTTGAGGAACTTGAGCCCGGCGACAGCCAGCATTTCGACATCCTCAAGACCCGCCTGATGGCGCTGCCGGATGAAGCGCTCCAGACTGGCACGGCGCTCGTCGTTTTCGTGTGTGCCCTGGTTGATTAGCCGATAGGCACCCCAGGCCCGTACAAAGGCGGCGCTCGCGACATCCGGCTTGGCCATTCAATTTCCCCACCTAAAGACACCGACAGCGGATCGATTGCCGCTTTTTCCTGATATCCGCCAGCACGAAACGAAAGGCAAGGAACAATTGCCGAATTTTCCCGTTGGTCAGCAATCCCTTTGAACCGGCAATTCGGGGGGCGTAACAGAAAACAATCGCGGTGGTGAATGCCCCTTGCTCGATACTTCACTTTCGTCGGCGGCCTGTTGCTGGCGCTGCTGTTTCTGGCGGACTGGTACTTTCCGAAGCTGGTCGCGCCACCGGCGACCGCCGGGGTCGACAAGAGCATCATCCGCCTCCACACCGCCCACAAATGGCCGGAAGCGACCGTCTTCGACACCAGCCTTCCGACCATCGTTCCGCCGCCGGCGCCCCTGATCTTCGCGGTGCAGCGACCCCCGCAACCGGTCGCGCGAGCCGAAGCACCGACGCAGGCTTTCGCCATGGCGATAAAGGAGGCCCCGGCCGCCGGAGCAGAGCGGCTCAAGCCTGCCCGGAAGCAACGCGGGCAGCGCAAGACCAGGTTCGCAAACGCCCGCACCCCGCACCTCGCCAGTTACGAGACCGGGTTTCGAAGCGTCATGCCGGCGGGATGGTGACGGCGGGATCAACGTTCACGTCGGGAAAAAATGGCAAGATTTGTCCGTGTGCCGGAACCAAGCCCGGAGCGCGAACTTGTTGCACAAATCGCAATCCTGCGATCGGGAGGAAACGACATGAAACGTATTCTGATAATCGGTGTGGCGCTCTTCGCATCGACGCTGGCGCTGACCGCATCCGCCTCGGCGCGGATCGGCATGGCCCCGCTGGCGGCGCAGGACGACGCCGTGATTCAGGTCCGAGGCGGCCACGGACACGGTCACGGCCATATGGGCCACGGCGGCCGCGGTCATCATTACGGTTGGGGCGGCGGCCGCGGACATCATTACGGCTGGCGCCATCATCGCTAAAGCCGGCATTCACCGGAATTCGCACTCGCCATATCATTGCCCGGGCAAGGGCGAATTCCTGACGATGATCGGTCGCGCCCAGCGCGACCGATCAATTCTTTTGGCCGATGGCGCGATTTCAGCCCAGCCCCATCTCGACTGCGATCCGTATCAGGTCGGAGTGGTTCTTGGCGCCGAGCTTCTGCTTCAGCAGCGACGTGGTGTTGGCAACCGTCTTGTAGGAGATGCCGAGGGCGTCGGCTACTTCGACAATCTTTTCGCCGCGGCCAAGCAGCCGCAGGATTTCCAGCTCGCGCGCGCTCATCTGGGTCGCCGGACTGGCCTTGATGGCGGCGCTGGAGAAGGTCACGGATTCCGCGAGCTGTGGCGAGATGAAATTCTCGCCGGCCGCGACTTTGCGAACCGCCTTCACCAGCACTCGGGGATCGTCGCCCTTGGAGACATAGCCCTGCGCACCCATCTCGATGGCGCGAACCACGAACGCGGGATCGTCGTTCATGCTGAACATGATGATCCGGGCGTCGGGATCGTCCTTCCGGATCCGCCGCATCAGTTCGAAGCCCGACACGTCGGGCAGCTTGATATCGATCACCGTGACATCCGGCTTGCGGGCGGTGTAGGCCCGGTGACCGGATTTGGCATCCGCAGCCTCGTCGATCTTCACCGAAGCATCGGCCGCGAACAGCGAACGGCAACCCGACAGGACCACCGGGTGGTCGTCGACGATCAATACGCGCGTGGTTGATTTGGCGGAATTTTGCATCATCGAATACTCTTTCCGAGTAGACAGGTTTTAAGCTCAAATTGAAACGGGAAAACCCGGCATTGGAGTTGGAATATCCCGGATGTGGAAAAATCTTTCACTTCGCATGCGCCTGCTGCTGCCACTCGGCGCGATGTTCGTGGCCGCCGTCTTGATCGGCGGCGTCGCACTGCAAATTTTCGCACCCGGCCAATTGATGGACGAAAGCGAGCCTGCGCAGCGTTCGGCCAAGGCTGTGGCTGGGGCGCTCAATGGCGCCCTGGCAAGGTCAGCCAATCCCGAACAAACGCTTGATGCTTTCGTGCAGGCGCTCGGCACGTCGGAAGCCATTCGCTTCAGGCCGGCAGGAACCGCGGTGACATCGCCTGCCCAGCCGGAGGTCCGGACACCCCTCGGACGGGTGCCGCACTGGTTCGTCGATCTGATCGCCATGCCGGATATCGACGCCGCGTTCCCGGTGACGATCAAGGACAAGCAAGTTGGCGAGATCGTCTTTTCACCCGATATATCCGCCGAAATATACGAGAAATGGATCGGCTTTCTCGCCCTCGTTTCCATCGCGATCCTCCTGATGCTGCTGACGGGCAGCCTCGCCCACTTTACCGCGGGTTCCGCCATCAAGTCCCTGCACGAGCTCGGCGACGGTCTGACCCGGATGCGCACCGGCCTCTACGAACGGCAGATCGCTCCGTCCGGCCCGCCGGAAATCCGCAAGGGCGCCGAAGAGGCCAATGAACTCGCCCGAACGCTTGAAAAATTGAGCCGGGATAACCGGACCCTGTTGCGTAAGATCGTGTCGTTGCAGGACGATGAGCGCCAGGACATCGCACGGGAGTTGCACGACGAACTCGGTCCGCTGCTGTTCGGCATCCGCGCCAATACCGTGGCCCTGATGGAAAGCCTGCCGCCCGGCATAGCCGGGCCGGAAGCTTCGGCACAGGGCATTCTGCAATCGGTCGAAGCGTTGCAATATGCCAATCGCCGCATCCTCGACCGGTTGCGACCGCTCTACATCCAGGAACTCGGTCTCGAGCGCAGTATCCAGACACTGCTGCAGAACGCCCGGGCGCAGGCGCCGGAGCTCAAACTGTCCGCGCGCATCGATCCCGGATTGAACGAGATCGACGGGTTGCTGTCGCAGACCGTCTACCGCGTGATCCAGGAAGCCGTGACGAACGTATTGCGTCACGCCAATGCGCGCTCGTTGGACGTTGCGGCGAGGCCGCAGGAGCGCGAACTGGTGGTCGAGATATCGGACGATGGAATTGGCCTGGCCGCCGGTCAGGCATTCGGCCGGGGATTGACCGGGATGCAGGAACGCGTTCGCGCGCTAAGCGGAACGTTCGAACTGCTGCGGAAAGACGGACGCACTCTGGTTCGCTGCCGGCTTGCCGGCCATCTCGGCCGACATTCCCGCTCCACGGGAAGCCTGACCCGAGAGCATCGGGTCAGGCTTCCCACGGAGCCAGGCCTCAATGCAGGTGAACGAGCCAATAGCCGGCGCCACCAATCACGATCACCGCGGGCACGGCCCAAAGCAGCAATGACTGGCATGATCTCTCTCCTCTGTTGACGTACGGAGAAGCAACGGGTCAATTTGCCACTTGTTCCCGATCAAGATCGGGATAAAGTGGCAATAGCTGCCGCACTTGCCTTCCCGAGATTTGTCGAATCGCGCCGAGAACAGATGATCCAGTACCGAGCCTATGTGATTGGAAGCGACGGCCATTTCGTCAGCGCAACGGAGCTGGTTTGCGAGAGCGACGAAGCGGCGGCCGAAGAGGCCAGCGCGCTTCTACAGGAGCAAAGCATCGAAATCTGGAGCGGCGACCGGTTCGTTATCCGGCTGTATCCTGAACGTTAGGGGTATCCAGCCGAAGCGGCAGCAAGGAAGGCCCGCAACGCGTACGCAGAATTTTCCCCTCGCCCGTGAAGCTGAACAGCATGCGCACCGGCAGGCCTTCATGGCTCATGTAGTCGAGCTGAACCCCGTCCGGCGTCGGTTGGATTTCCTCCAGTCCGAAGGCGTTGGGCGCAAAACCGTCGAGCCGCGGGCCCCAATAAGAAGCCAAGCGTGCGCGCCCCTCGCTCACCGTAGCGCCGTCGCACTGGCATTCGAGGCTGGCCTCAGCCGCGTAGAGATCCAGCAGCGCCTCGAGATCGCGCCGCCGGCAGGCATCGAGCCAATCCACGACGACGGCGATCTGGTCGAAATCATTTGGCAAAGGCAGCACTCGGTTACATGCGACGAAGCGGGGGCCGACGGTGTTCACAACCTCGGCCGTGAATCAACCTAGACGGCGCGCTAGTCCGGTTCCACTGAGGAACCAACAACAGCCACCCGCGACGGAAGTTCCATCGGCTCCTTCCGCTGTTTGCTTCCGCGCGGCAGCCCAGCCCGCACGCAGAAATGCTGAGCCCGGCGCTGCACTACCGCTGGTAAAACGGCGTGTTGAGTTCGCGTATCCGCGCGCGGGTCTTTTCCGCGAGACAGCCGAACACCCAGACCATTCGGCCCGATCCGCCGCCGCGCCCGGCGACATCCCTGCACTCGGCATCGCGGTAGATTTCCCAGGCACGCTGGCTCGCGGCGATCGCGGCGGCCGCGCCGCCATCGCCCGAACCGGGATTCCGGGCGTCGGCCTCGGCGGCCTTTTCCGCGACGCGTGCGTGGACCTTCTTCATCTCCTCGACCGCCCTCTGAAACAGCGCCTGCGTGCACTGCTTCTGCTCGCTGCCCGTCGGCGCATTGAGGCATTGAACGAGGTCGGCGTCCTCCGCCTGCGCCAAAGACGGCACCATCGACACCGTCGCGGCGAGCAGGAGGCGGCGCGCTACATCTGCGTGCATGTGTGCCGGCGTGTGCTCATGCCGCCAGCCGACTTGACCCAAAGCATCAGGCTGCCGTGAGACTTCGGCTCGATCGTGATGATCTTGTGGTCGTGGTTCAGGCCGAACGCGTTGACGATGCTGATGTTGAGTTCGCAACGAAGCCGGAAGTCGCAGGTATTCTCGACGTCATAGACGAACAGTTGGCGGTCGCCTTCGCCCCGGTAGGATGAGGCCTCGTCCGAGGTACACTTTTCGGTCAGCGTTTCCTCCGCGCTGGCGGCGCAGGGGAGCAACAACAGCAAAACAGCCAGTACATATTTCAAGGCAATACTCCTTCGGCTGCCTCTTGGACGGCCGCACGAAGGATTGGGTTCAATCGGCATCCCGCGGCGCGATGCGCCTTTGCCCGCGCCACCACACCCCGAACGCGATCACCACGCAGCCGGCCAGCGCGAACCAGGTGATGGCGTATTGCATATGATCGTCCTTGAGGTGGACGGTCAGCGCACCCGGCTTCGGGATGCCGCTCTCCGGCGCCGGCACTTCCAAATCGATATAGAACGGCGCGACCGGTTTGCCGCCCGCGCCCCAGCCGAGCGCGCGCGCCATCGCAAGATGGTCGCGGGTGAACCAGAGGCGCTTTGCGATGTTCTCGGCCGGCGTCAGCGTTCCCGCGCTTTCGGGAAATCTGAGATAGCCGGTGAGTTTGGCGGGCTGGCCGGTGATCAGCCGGCCCACCGCGCGATCCTCCTGGGCGCGGTCCTGCATCGTGTTCTGCACGAAACCGGTATTGATCACGACGGTTTCGCCGCCGGGCAATTTCGCCGGCAGGAACGCCCAGGTGCCGGGACCGGAGATATCCTCGCGGACGGCGGAGCCGGAGGAATAGACCATCACGTCCGGCTGCGCGGCGTAGGTGGCGGCAAAGCTGACGCGGCGGAATTCGTCGTTCGCAGGCGTCAGCGCGGACCATTGCGACGGTGACGGCAACGCCTCGGGCGCTGCTGCGAGCCGCTGCTCGAGCGCCGCGATCAGCGCGTGCTTTTCGACCCGGCGCTGCAATTGCCAGAGCCCGAGTCCGATGAAGGCCGCCACCATCACCAGTGTGAAAATGGCAAAGCCGGCCGTCCCGCGTCGACGCACCAGATCGCCGGTCATTTCGGCTCGCGGTCGATCAGGCGGCCCGGCGCGGCCTTGTGGTGAAACTGCAGCGCCACCAAGAGCGACTTCATCGAGCGCATCGGCAGCAGCGTGGTGGCCAGGATCAGCGGCAGCCAGAGCGCGGCATGAACCCAGAACGGCGGCTGGTACTTCACTTCAACGATCAGGGCTGCGGTGACCACGATGGCGCCTGCAATCATGATGAGGAAGATCGCTGGCCCGTCGCCGGCATCGATGAAGGTGTAATCGAGCCCGCAGACCTCGCAGTTCGGCCGCAGCTGCAGGAAGCCCGCATACAGCTTGCCCTTGCCGCAGCGCGGGCAGCGGCAGGCGATGCCGCGCAGCGCGCTCTGGGTCAGGGTAGGTACCGCCTCATCCGACATGCTCATCCAATCAGGCTTGCCTTCACAAATGAAAAGGGGCGGTCCGAAGACCGCCCCTTGTAGCACTTAAGGCTGCGATCAGTGCGCGGCGTGCGCGAGGCCTTCGGGGCCGCGGAACCAGACGTAGATGCAGACGAACAGGAACAGCCACACCACGTCGACGAAGTGCCAGTACCAGGCGGCGAATTCGAAGCCGAGATGCTGGGTCGGGGTGAAGTGACCGGCATAGGTGCGCATCAGGCAGACCAGCAGGAACACGGTGCCGACAAGCACGTGGAAGCCGTGGAAGCCGGTCGCCATGAAGAAGGTGGCGCCGTAGATGTTGCCGGAGAAGTGGAACGCGGCGTGGGCGTATTCATAGGCCTGCACGCAGGTGAAGCAGGCGCCGAGCACGACGGTGAGGATCAGGCCGTACTTGAGACCCTTGCGGTCGCCTTCCAGCAGCGCGTGATGCGCCCAGGTCACCGTGGTGCCCGAGGTCAGCAGCAGCAGCGTGTTGAGCAGCGGCAGATGCCAGGGGTCGAAGGTCTCGATGCCCTTCGGCGGCCAGGTGCCCGGCACGGCGCAGGCGCCCATCGCGGTTCCGGCGCCGCAGCCGAACACCGCGTCGCGGGTGGCGTGGACGGCATCGGCCGGGAACAGCGCCGAGTTGAAGAAGGCCCAGAACCAGGCGACGAAGAACATCACTTCGGAGGCGATGAACAGGATCATGCCGTAGCGGTGGCTGATCTGCACCACGCGGGTGTGGTCGCCCTTGTACTGGGCTTCGCGGATCACGTCGCCCCACCAGCTCGCCATGGTGTAGAGCACGCCGATGGTGCCGGCACCGAAGATGATCGGCGCCGCCGCGAACATGTGGTGCATCCAGGTGATGGCGCCCACGGCCATGATGAAGGCCGAGATCGAGCCGACCACCGGCCACGGGCTCGGATCGACGAGGTGGTAGTCGTGGTGCTTGACGTCAGCCGTAGACATTGCGGTCTCTCCGTTAGCGGTGCCGGATTCGTCGGCACATCTTCGTCTCAAAAATCGAATTCCGAAATCCCGTCAGATACGGGGTTCCGGAGCTAGAGGTTTCCCATCACAGGTTTCCCTTGCGCTTGTCCGTCTCGCTCGCAGCCAGAGGCTTCGGCGCCGGATCGCGCACGGGATAGAAAGTGTAGGATAGCGTGATGGTGTTCAGGGTGTCGTTCTCGCTGTCGTTGACCAGCGCCGGATCGACGTAGAACACGACCGGCATCTCGCGCTTTTCGCCCGGCGCCATGGTCTGTTCGGTGAAGCAGAAGCAGTTGATCTTCTGGAAATACGCCCCGACCGTCAGCGGCGCCACGTTGTAGGCGGCCTGGCCCGCGGTGGTCCGCGCCGACTGGTTGGTCACGGTATAGAACACGGTGACGACCTGGCCGATCTTGACCTCGATCTCGGTCTGCTCGGGCTCGAACTTCCAGGGCAGGCCAGGTGCTACGTTGGAGTCAAAGCGCACCGCGATCTTGCGTTCCAGCGGCGCGCCCGACGGGGCTGAAGTGGCGACCTGGGTGGTGCCGTTGAAGCCGGTGGCGCGGCAGAACCAGTTGTAGAAGGGAACGGCGGCATAGGAGGCGCCGACCATCAGCACCACGACGAAACCGCAAATCGACGCCACTACCGCATCACGCGTCAGGCCGCGACGCGAAGCCGTCTTCCGGCTTGCGGGCGTCTCCTGTGACCTGGTCGGCTCGTTCGTCATTCGATCAACTTCCCCCGATCACATTGGCCGGACTAGAACGCCCGGCCCCTTGACCATGGTGACAGCAAAAAACAACACGACCAGCACACCGAGCGCGAGCGCGATGGCGATCGAGCGCTGACGGCGGCTTCTTTTCTGCGCCTCGGTGAGGACGATTCCATCTGGCTTCTGATTGTCCATGCCTTCGCCATGCGCCCCCTACCCGAACACGGGCATGATGGCGCCGATCGCGGGCGCGACGGCGCGGACAACGACCTCGAGCAGCAGGGTCGCAAACAGCGCGAACAGATAAAAGATCGAGAAGGCGAACAGCCGGCGCGTGGCACGGCCCGCTTCCTTGCCCTCGCGATGACGGTAGACGTTGATCGCCAGCGCCATCATGCCGGCGCCGAGCACCAGCGAGGCGACGCCGTAGATCGCGTCGAAATAGCCCAGAGGCCAGGGCGCGACCGCAACCGCAACCAGCACGATGGTGTAGAGCAGGATCTGCAGCCGGGTGGCATCGGGGCCCGCGACGACAGGCAGCATCGGCACGCCCGCGCGCGCATAGTCGTCGTTGCGGAACAGCGCGAGCGCCCAGAAATGCGGCGGGGTCCAGAAGAAGATGATCAGGAACAGCATCACCGGCTCCATCGAAACCGAGCCGGTGACGGCCGACCAAGCCACGACCGGCGGCAGTGCGCCGGCGGCGCCGCCGATCACGATGTTCTGCGCGGTCCAGCGCTTCAGGCCGATGGTGTAGATCACGACATAGAAGAAGATGGTGAAGGCGAGCAGCGCGCCGGCCACCCAGTTGACGAGGATGCCGAGCGTCATGACCGAGAAGAAGGCCAGGATCATGCCGAAGGCCATCGCTTCCGGCGGAGTGATGCGTCCACGCGGGATCGGCCGGTTGGCTGTGCGCGACATCAGGGCGTCGATGTCGGCTTCATAGGCCATGTTCATCGCGCCCGAGGCGCCGGCGCCGACCGCGATGCAGAGAATCGAGGTGAAGGCGAGAATCGGGTGGAAATAGCCGGGCGCGATCACGAGGCCGACCAGCGCGGTGAATACCACCAGCGACATCACCCGCGGCTTCAAGAGCGCAAGGTAGTCGCCGACCTCCGCCTCGGAAATCCGCGGGAACTCGATGGCGTTGTGGTCGACTGCCGACAAGATGGATCTCGCTTGCTTCAAAAGACCACGGCGCGCGGGATACGCGCGCCGCGAAGAGGGTTACTGCACCTTCGGCAGCACTTCGAACTGGTGGAAGGGCGGCGGCGACGGCAGCGTCCATTCGAGCGTGGTGGCGCCGGGGCCCCACGGATTGTCGGCGGCCTGCTGCTTGCGCACGAAGGCGTCGATCACGCCGTAGATGAAGATCAGCACGCCGAAGCCGGAGATGTAGGAGCCGATCGAAGACACCAGGTTCCAGCCGGCAAACGCGTCGGGATAGTCGACGTAGCGGCGCGGCATGCCCGACAGGCCGAGGAAGTGCTGCGGGAAAAACACCAGGTTGACGCCGATGAAGGTGAACCAGAAGTGCGCCTTGCCGATCGCTTCCGAATACATGTAGCCGGACATCTTCGGGAACCAGTAGTACCAGCCGGCGAAGATCGCGAACACGGCGCCGAGTGACAGCACGTAGTGGAAGTGCGCGACGACGTAATAGGTTTCCTGCAGCACGCGGTCGACGCCGGCATTCGCCAGCACGACGCCGGTGACGCCACCGAGCGTGAACAGGAAGATGAAGCCGATCGCCCACAGCATCGGCGTCTTGAATTCGATCGAACCGCCCCACATCGTGGCGATCCAGGAGAACACTTTGACGCCGGTAGGCACCGCGATCACCATGGTGGCGGCGACGAAGTAGGCCTGCGTCGCCGACGACATGCCGACGGTGTACATGTGGTGCGCCCACACCACGAAGCCGATGCCGCCGATCGCGACCATGGCGTAGGCCATGCCGAGATAGCCGAACACGGGCTTCTTCGAGAAGGTGGAGACGATCTGACTGACCATGCCGAAGCCGGGCAGGATCAGGATGTACACTTCGGGGTGGCCGAAGAACCAGAACAGATGCTGGAACAGCACCGGATCGCCGCCGCCGTCGGCGGAGAAGAAGGTGGTGCCGAAATTGCGGTCGGTGAGCAGCATGGTGATGGCGCCGGCGAGCACCGGCAGCGACAGCAACAGCAGGAACACCGTCACCAGGATCGACCAGACGAACAGCGGCATCTTGTGCAGGGTCATGCCCGGCGCGCGCATGTTGAAGATCGTGGTGATGAAGTTGATGGCGCCGAGGATCGACGAGGCGCCGGCGAGATGCAGCGACAGGATGGCGAAATCGACCGCCGGTCCCGGATGGCCCGAGGTCGACAGCGGCGCGTACATGGTCCAGCCGGCGCCGACACCGTTGGCACCCGGCTCGCCCTCGACAAAGGTCGATGTCAGCAGCAGCGCAAAGGACGCCGGCAGCAGCCAGAACGAGATGTTGTTCATGCGCGGGAACGCCATGTCGGGCGCGCCGATCATCAGCGGCACGAACCAGTTGCCGAAGCCGCCGATCATCGCCGGCATCACCATGAAGAAGATCATGATCAGGCCGTGCGAGGTCACGAACACGTTATACGTATGCGTTTCGTGGAATATCTGGATGCCCGGATACATCAATTCGATGCGGATCATGATCGACATCGCAGCGCCGATGACACCCGCGATGACCGCGAACACCAGGTACATCGTGCCGATGTCCTTGTGGTTGGTCGAATAGACGAAGCGCCGCCATCCGGTCGGATGCGCGTGCGCGTGATCGTCATGATCGTGGGCGTGATCGTCGTGTGTCGTCGTTGCCATGTTCAAATCCTGCCTAGCAGTCCCTTTTTGGACCTCGCGGTCCCGTCGCCCTTGTCCCGTGGCCGCGCGATTACTGCGCGGCCTGACCAGCCGAAGCGAACGAGTTCGCCGGATTGGTCGCAAACTTCTTCTTCGCGGTCTCGATCCAGGCCGCGAATTCCTGATCGCTCACCACCCGGATCGCGATCGGCATGAAGGCGTGATCCTTCCCGCACAGTTCCGAGCACTGTCCGTAGAATATGCCGGTGTGGGTGGCCTTGAACCAGGTTTCGTTGAGGCGGCCGGGGATCGCGTCGATCTTGACGCCGAAGGCCGGCAGCGCGAACGCGTGGATCACGTCGGCGGCCGTGGTCTGAACCCGGATCACCTTGTTGACCGGAACCACCATTTCATTGTCGACGCCGAGCAGGCGCGGCTGCTTGTCCTGAGCCAGCAGCGAATCGAATTCGAACTTGCCGTTATCCGGATAAGAGTAGCTCCAGTACCACTGCTTGCCTGTGGCCTTGATGGTCACGTCCGGCTTCGGGATGTCGAGCTCCTGGAACAGCAGGCGGAACGACGGCACCGCGATCACAACCAGGATCAGCACCGGAATCAGCGTCCACGCCACCTCGATCAGGGTGTTGTGCGTGGTCCGGGAGGGGACCGGATTGGCCTTGGCGTTGAACTTGATCACCACGATGACCAGGAGCGCCAGCACGAACAGGGTGATGATGGTGATGAGCCAGAGCAGCAGGTTATGGAAGGTGATGATGTTTTCCATCACCGGGGAAGCAGCTTCCTGCAGCGTGTATTCCCACGGCTTCGGCTGTCCCGTTTCGGCGAATGCCGTTCCACCGGCGACAAGCGCCAAGCTCGCCACCGCTAATCCCAGCAACCGACGGCCCATCAGGCCCTTCGACATCTTCATGCCGCTCGCGCTCCCTTAGATAAAATCCCCAAAGCATTCCCGCCGGTTGGCTGAAAATGCCGCACGATCCGCTCTGACAAACGGCCAACCGGAAGTACTTCAGGAAGTACACCTTCAAAAGTACCAGCAACAGCCGCTGCGACAGTACTTGGGCCAGATCGTTAGAACGCGTCGAAATCCAGCCTCTCAAACCATAAATCCAAGGCTCTCGCAATGCAGTAGTGGGACGCCAAGCCATGCGTCACCGGCTATTCGCAGGATGTCAGGTTTTCCAGCTAAATCAGGCCAAACCAGCCGGTCCGCCACCCGGCTACGCTTGACAGCCATATTGCGAGATGTAGGCACAGGCAGGTTGCTTCGGAGCCGCCTGATTCGCCTGCAGCGGCGGCCTTTCGGGTGCCGGAATGGCACCTGAACCGCCTTCAAGGCGCCGTCATTGCGTATCAGTCCGGCTCGACCCCGGTTTGTAACCCGGGCCGGAACTATATCCACCGGCGGTGCCGGAAAAATATCAGAGGATCGACCCGCATGGGGCGCTCGAAGCATCAGACGAAGCACGATTTTGGCCGCTGGCTCGGCGGCCTGCTCGCCGTGGCCTTGCTGTTCGGCCTGACCGAGGCGGCCAGCGCCCAAGGCGCGGTGCGGTCGGTCCATGGCGACTGGCAGATCCGCTGCGATACCCCGCCGGGCGCGCAGGCGGAACAATGCGCCCTGATCCAGAGCGTGGTAGCCGAAGACCGTTCCAACGCCGGCCTGACCGTGATCGTGCTCAAGACCGCCGATCAGAAGAGCAAGCTGATGCGGGTGGTCGCACCGCTGGGCGTGCTGCTGCCCTCCGGCCTCGGCCTGAAACTCGACAACCAGGACGTCGGCCGCGCCGGTTTTGTCCGCTGCCTGCCCAATGGCTGCGTCGCCGAGGTTGTCATGGACGACAAGCTGCTCGGCCAGCTCCGTACCGCCAAGACCGCGACCTTCATTATCTTCGAGACCCCGGAAGAGGGCATCGGGTTTCCGCTCAGCCTGAACGGCATCGGCGAGGGCTACGACAAGCTGCCGTAGGCTTCTCAGGCGGGGTTGGAGACAAAATCGCGAAAACAACCCCATGCAAAGTAGAAGCAGCACTCAAAACGCCGGCAGCGCGATCCAACCCAGTCTCATTTCGAGAGCAGCAGCGCCATCAGGACCACGTTTTCGCAGACGCCATCGACCTTGATGGCGTCACGCATCAGGCCTTCGGTCTCGAACCCGATTTTCCTGTAGAGCGCGATCTCGTTGTTCTCACGAACCGTCAATTCGACCCGGTGCAGCCCGAACGCCCGCGCCGCGTCGAGCGTCTGCCGTATCAGGCGGCCGCCCCATCCCTGCCCGCGGAATTCCGGCAGCAGCGCCACGCCGAGAACGCCGCTATGGGCATGAACCGGCCGCGCCTTCGGCACGATGTCGCACCATCCACCCACGGAGCCGTCGGACAGCACGACCAGTTGCGGATAATTTTGGGTGATATTGTTCAGGACAAAGTCCCGCGTCGATTCGAGCGGCGGCGCCTCCAGAAAAGCCCGGTAGCGCCGCTCCCGTGCGACGAAATCGAGGGCCCGGTGAAAGCCTTCGATATGTCGTTGCGTTATCGGAACAATTTTAGCGGTCATCGTCTCGGCAACGTGTTGATTCCGCCCTCGCGGAATGGCGGGGAAACAACTATCTTGGGCGGGTTCCTCCGACAATGGACCGATTGAATGACCAATCTCGCCACAACCTCCCTGATCGACCGCGCCAACCTTGACCGCGATTCCGTCCGCCGCGAGATCGCGCGGGGGCTCGAGGGGGCCGACGATGGCGAGCTGTTTCTGGAATATGGCCAGACCGAAGCGCTGGCCTTCGACAATGGCCGGCTGAAGCAGGCAACCTATGACACCTCGCAGGGCTTCGGCTTGCGCGCGGTCAAGGATGATGCGGTCGGCTATGCGCATTCCTCCGACGTGTCGCTGCCGGCGCTGATCCGCGCGGCGGATGCGGTCGCCGCCGTGCGCGGCGGCTACAGCGGGCAGTTTGCACAGGCGCCGGCCCACACCAATGTGCGGCTCTATGGCGACGAAAATCCGCTGGACGGACCGGGCTTCGAGGCCAAGGTCAAGCTGCTGGCCGAGATCGACGCTTACGTGCGCGACAAGGATCCGCGGGTGCGGCAGGCCTCCATTAGCCTGGGCGCCACCTGGCAGGTGGTCGAAATCCTGCGGCCCGATGGCGAGAGCTATCGCGACATCCGCCCGCTGGTGCGGGTCAATATTTCCGTCGTCGCCGGCCAGGGCGACCGCCAGGAAAGCGGCAGCAAGGGCTATGGCGGCCGCGAGGGCTACGCGCGCTTCATCGAAACCAAGGCCTGGCGCGAGGCCGCCGACGGCGCGATCCGTGAGGCGCTGGTCAATCTGGAATCGGTTCCCGCCCCCGCCGGTGAGATGGACGTGGTGCTCGGTGCCGGCTGGCCCGGCGTGATGCTGCACGAAGCGGTTGGTCACGGCCTCGAAGGCGATTTCAATCGCAAGCAGACGTCAGCTTTTGCAGGCCTGATGGGCAAGCAGGTCGCGGCCAAGGGCGTTACCGTTGTGGACGACGGCACCATGGCGTCGCGGCGCGGCTCGCTGTCGATCGACGACGAGGGCACGCCGACCAACCGCACCGTGCTGATCGAGGACGGCATTCTGGTCGGCTACATGCAGGACCGCCAGAACGCGCGGCTGATGAACATGAAGCCGACCGGCAACGGACGGCGTCAAAGCTATGCCCATGTGCCGATGCCGCGCATGACCAACACCTACATGCTGGCGGGCCAACGCGATCCCGCGGAAATTCTCGCCTCGGTGAAGAACGGCATCTACGCCGCGAATTTCGGCGGCGGACAGGTCGACATTACCTCCGGCAAATACGTGTTCCAGTGCACCGAGGCCTACAAGATCGAGAACGGCAAGGTCGGCGCGCCCCTGAAGGGCGCGATGCTGATCGGCAACGGGCCGACCGATCTGCACAGAATAACCATGATCGGCAACGATCTTGCGCTCGATACCGGAATCGGCACCTGCGGCAAGAACGGCCAGGGCGTGCCTGTGGGCGTCGGCCAGCCGACGCTGCGGATGGAACGGATTACGGTCGGAGGAACTGGCTAGTGAGTGTCGACAAGAGCGAACTCGTGACCACGGAACAGGAAACGACTGTTGCCAAGCCGATCAGCTGGCGCGCGCAGGCGGCGCAGCTCGCGGCCATCGTCGCCGTCGTGTTCATCGCCAAGGGCGCGATCGCCGAGCCGTTTTATGTCCCGTCCGGCTCGATGGAACCGACGCTTCTGATCGGCGACGCGCTGCTGGCGTCGAAATTCCCCTACGGTTATGGCGCAGCCTCCTTGCCGATCCAGATCACGCTGCCCGAAACCGGCCGCCTGTTCGGCGAGACGCCCAAGCGCGGCGACGTCGTCGTGTTCCGCTGGCCCGGCGACCACTCGCAGGCCTGGGTCAAACGCGTGGTCGGGTTGCCTGGTGATCGCGTCCAGATGCGCCAGGGCCAGCTCTTCATCAACGACCATGCCGCGACGCTGAGCGCCGACGGGACCGGCGAAGCCGAAGACGACCGCGGCGGCAGCGAGCAGGCCTATCGCTTCATCGAAACGCTGCCGAACGGCGTCAAGCATGCGATCTTCAAGATGCGCGACAACGGCCGGCTCGACAACACGCCCGAGGTGAAGGTGCCGCCGGGAAACCTGTTCGTCCTCGGCGACAACAGGGACAACTCCGCCGACAGCCGCGTTTCCGTGCGCGACGGCGGCGTCGGCCTGTTGCCGATCGACAACCTGGTCGGCCGCGCCGATGCCGTGGTCGGCTCCTGGGACATGGGCATCCGCAGCCAGCCGGTATGGACCTGGCTGTCGGGATTCCGGATGGACCGGTTTTTCACTTCGGTGCATTGAGCCGCATCCCTTATGGTGAGGAGGCGCGCTAGCGCCGTCTCGAACCATGAGGCCCGATCCCCGCGGCCATCCTTCGAGACGCCGCTCCGCGGCTCCTCAGGATGAGGATTGCACCATGACCTTCGACGACATCCGAAAATTCGCGCTGGCCTGGGCGGAAGTCGAGGACGGCACTTCCTACGGCACGCCCGCGCTGAAGGTGCGCAAGAAGATGCTGACGCGCCTGAAGGAAGACGGCGACAGCCTGGTCATGCCGGGCGTGCCGCGGGATGAGCGCGAGATGCTGGTGGAGAGCGCGCCCAAGGTATTTTACTTCACCGATCACTACCGCGATTATCCGATGGTGCTGATCCGGCTGTCAAAGGCGAAGCGCGCCACCGTCGAGCCGCTGCTGCGCCGGCACTGGCGCACGCTGGCGTCGAAGGCGGCGGTGAATGAGTACGATGCGCTCTAGCCATTTCCGTCATTGCGAGCGAAGCGAAGCAATCCATTTCGCAGCAGGGAAGTATGGATTGCTTCGTCGCTACGCTCCTCGCAATGACGGCTTGAGGTAACCAACCCGCGAATTTTTCATGAACCGAGATGAATTCCTCACCGCGGCGCTCCGCAATCCAATCAACGAAATCATCGCCGACGAATTGTTTGAGCTCGCGCTCCCCGACGCCTGGCTCGTCTCCGGCTGTCTGGTGCAAACCGTCTGGAACGTATTGACCCACCGCGCGGTCGACTACGGCATCAACGACTACGACGTGTTCTATTTCGATCCCGACACATCGTGGGAAGCTGAAGACACCGTGATCCGCAAACTGGCCGAGCGCTTCGCAAAGCGCGGCATTACGGTCGAGGCACGTAACCAGGCGCGGGTCCATCTCTGGTATCCAGAAAAGCACGGCCTGCCCTACCCGCCGCTGCGCAGTTCGACCGAAGGCATCGATCGCTTCCTGACGCGAAACACCCGCATCGGCATTCGCCGCACACGAGCGAAGGCTACGACGTCTATGCGCCGGATGGATTTGACGATGCAGCGAATCTGATCGCGCGGCCGAACATGACGGCGAATTTCTCGGCGGAGAATTACGAAAAGAAGACGGCGCGCTGGAAGGCGTTATGGCCGGAGGTGACGGTGCTGGCGGTGGAGGGGCAACCCTAAACAACCATCGTCGTCCCTGCGAACGCAGGGACCCATAGCCACCGGCCTACATTTTGCGAAAGGCGTCTGCTACGTGGTGCTATCGAGAGATCACGCGGTATGGGTCCCTGCGCCCCGTGCGCAATTGCGCACTAGGCAGGGACGACAAGCTACCGCACCACCCCGGAAATAAACCCCGCCTTGCGCCGTGGTGGCTTGATGTCTTTCTTCAGGTAGCAATGGGCGTCGCGGCCGGCATAGCCGGGGCGCGCATAGGTCCAGGCGCGGCATTTGTTGTCGGCGGCGCAGGCGGCCTTGCAGGCGTCGTCGCCATCGCTGCCGGGGAGATCGAAGTTCTTGTAGTCGCCGCCGAAGCGGTCGATCGAGGTTTCGATGGCGTTGTTCCTGGGCTCGACCACGCCGGCGCCGCGCACGCCGGAGACGCAGCAATTGTTCTGCTCGCGCGCCGGCACATTGCTCTTGAGCCAGCACACCGCGCCGTTGGTCGTATCGGTTGGATAGCTGAAACTCCAGGAACGGCAGCGCTTGTCGCGCTCGCAGACCAGCGCGCAATCGGCGGGGTCGCCCGAAGTCACCGGTGAGCTCAGATAGTCGCCGCCGGGACGGTCGAAATTGGCCTGCGCCAGCGCCGGACGCACTGAAGTCGCCACCGCCAGAAAGGCCGATATCAACACACACGCCCAGAGCAGGCGGCCTATCCGCATCTGTGATTGCTTTCGAATACGCGTCCCCGACGCCTCATTTGAGCGACCCCAACCTGTACGGTGGATGAACGGCCCAAAAATGCGGCATTCGGTAGCGTCTAAACGCGTCAGATGAAGGGGCCAGCGCCGGGAAAACGCGTCAAATTTGAGTATTAAAACGCGTATTCCTGATAGGCCGGCTCGACGGAGCCGCCCCAGACGCCGTTAAATTTCTCCAGCATCTCTTCCGCCGGGGTCCGGCCAGAATCGAGGATCCGCTCCAGCGGCTCGAGGTAACGGCTCTCGTCGTGGCCGGAATGATCGACGCGGTTGCGCCGCCGCAACCCGGCATGCGACAGCTTCAGGCATTCCCTGGCGATCTCGAACAGATAGCGGTCCTTGATCCGGGCCTTGAAGCCGAGGCGTGGTACATCGTCGCGTAGCGCCTGACGCTCCTGGGCGTTCCAGTGGCTGACCAGGTCCCACGCCGCGTTCAGGCTTTCATTGTCGTACAACAGCCCGACCCAGAATGCCGGCAGCGCCGGCAGCCGGCCCCACGGCACACCGTCGGCGCCACGCATTTCCAGATAGCGCTTCAGCCGCACTTCCGGGAAAATCGTCGAGAGATGATTGGCCCAGTCCGAAATGGTTGCGCGCTCGCCGGCGAGGTTGTCGAGGCGACCGGCCATCAGCGATCGAAACGACATACCCGATACGTCGATATAGCGATCGCCGCGCTTGACGAAATACATGGGAACATCGAGCGCATAATCGACCCAGCGCTCGAACCCCATGCCGTCCTCGAACACCCAGGGAATCATGCCGGCGCGCGCGTTATCGGTATCGCGCCAGATTTCCGAGCGAAACGACAGAAACCCGTTCGGCTTGCCTTCGGTGAACGGCGAATTGGCGAACAGTGCGGTCGCGATCGGCTGCAGCGCCACCGATACCCGGAGTTTCTTGACCATGTCGGATTCGGAAGAGAAGTCGAGATTGGTCTGCACCGTGCAGGTCCGGTACATCATGTCGAGGCCGTATTTGCCGACCTTCGGCATGTAGTTGGACATGATCTTGTAGCGGCCCTTGGGCATGACAGGCATTTGCGACCGCGACCATGACGGCGTCATGCCGAGCCCGAGAAAGCCGATCCCCAAGGGCGCTGCGATCTCGCGCACCTGCGCCAGATGAGACATCAATTCCGACTGGGTCTGGTGCACGGTTTCCACCGGCGCGCCGGATAATTCGAACTGTCCGCCGGGCTCCAGCGAAATCGCGCCGCCGCCGGTGACGTCGTAAAGCCCGATGATGTTGCCGCGCTCCATGATCGGCTCCCAGCCGAGCAGGAGCTGCATGCCCTCGAGCAGCGCGCCGATACCCTTGCCGCCCTCGTACGGCACGGGATGATGGCCATCGAGCGTGAACGGGGTCTTCTCGTGCTCGGTGCCGATGCGGAATTCGGACGGCGGCTTGATGCCCTCTTCAAACCACGCCACGAGTTCGTCGCGCGATTGCACCGGCTTCATATCGATCTGATCACGCGCCATAAAAAATCCGGATGCTTGGCGATTCGACCGAACGCGCCGTGTGCTTGGGGGGAATGCGGACAGCATTGTCCGCAACAACGGAAGGGTTCAGGGCGATCATCGCGCGGGCGCGCCGTCTCGGACGGCGGCCGTCTTGATATCCCCGCAGGAGCAGCCGAGCCGGTCGAGCAGACCGCACAGCTTGACGGCATCGGCATCCGACAGTTTGGAGCCGACGTATTTCTCGATCGCCGCCGAATAGGCGTTCCACATTTTCTTCTGCAGCTCGCGCCCGGTCTCGGTGATCTCGACGAACTGGCCGCGCTTGTCGATCTTGCATTCGCGCCGCGCCGCCAGTCCCTCGTCGACCAGGCGGTCGATCAGCCGCGAGGTCGAGTATTGCGGGATCAGCATCTGCTTTTCCAATTCGACCGGTCGCATCTCGCCGGTCGGCGCGCGCGACAATTCCAGGAGCGCGTCGTACCAGGCCAGCGGCGGAAAGCCTGCCTTCTTCAAATCCTGCTCGACGGCATCGAGCACCCGGCTCTGGACCCGCATCAGGCGAATCCAGGCGGCGGTCGCCTCGGTCGAAGGTTTGCGTTTCATCGTTGCGTCCATATCTATCGCAGGCAGTGTACCGTACTAAATGCAGTTGCATCAATCTTGACTATTCCCATGCAGATGCATTTAGTCATTTCGTGGCTTTTTCAAGTGAGGTGATCCCCGCTTCGCATGAAGAAAACGTGTCAAATGAGCGATTTCGAGCCCGTCCAGGCTCGGCAGCCCCAATGCTTGAAGCCCAGCCTTAAAGCCCAAGGCTTTAAAGCCGCAGCCTTAAAGCCCGAGCCAATAATTCGCAGGAAGGAAAATCCCGATGAAACTGTATTATTCACCCGGCGCATGCTCGCTCTCACCCCATATCGCCCTGCTCGAGGCCGGTCTGCCTTATGATTTGGTCAAGGTCGACCTGCGCGCCAAGAAGCTGGAAAACGGCGACGACTATCTGAAGATCAACCCGAAGGGCCAGGTGCCGGCGCTGGCGCTGGACTCCGGCGAGCTCGTCACCGAAGGCCCGGTCATCGTCCAGATGATCGCCGACAAGGCCGGCAAGGGTCTCGCACCCGCGCGCGACAGCGACGAGCGTTACAAGCTGCAGGCCTGGCTCACCTATATCAACAGCGAATTGCACAAGAACATCGGCCCGCAGTTCAGCCCCGTGCTCGCCGATGACGCCAAGGCGTTCTTCAAGGACCGCGTGATGGGCAAGTTCAGGTATGTCGACGGCGAACTCGCCGGGAAAGACTATCTGATGGGCAAGCAGTTCACCGTGGCCGACGGCTACATGTTCACGATGCTGTCCTGGGCCGAGCGGATGAAGTGGGATCTCTCCGGCATGCAGAACCTGATGGCCTACAAGGCCCGCGTCGGCGCGCGGCCGAAGGTGCAGGAAGCGCTGACCAAGGAAGGCCTGATGAAGGCGGCGTAGAGTTTCCCGCTGAATACGAATGAGGGCCGGATCGATGATCCGGCCCTTTTTTGTTCGACGGTCGTCCCGGCGAAGGCCGGGACGAACGTGGAAGTCTGACCCAACCAAAGGGTGTGCGTATCGGACGACCACACGCCAGAAGTGTAATTCCTACAACCGCTTCGCGAAAGGTATCCTGATATTACAATTTTTTAGCAATTCGTTCCGTAGATTTTCGGATGTACACGCCGCGCCTGTCCGACGGGCCCGAAGACGTTCGGTCGTTCAAGAACTCATCACGAAGTTCAATCGGTCAACCATTCGCTGAAGCAGGTGAAACCTTTTCCGTGAGGGCCTTGTCGTGTCGATTGAAAGGTTTCTGAGGCAACGCGCCGTCGATATCACGATGGAAGGGACCTACGTCCTGTCCGAACTGGTACGACCCGCAGGGCAAGCTGCGCACATTCGCCTGCCGCACCACCCGCGTTTCCCCGTTTCGAATGATGGTCGAGGTGCCGGTCGTCGGCAGGGTCGGCGATTACCTGACGTCCTACTTCCGGATTTCGGCAACTTCGAGGGCACGATCAGCGACACCCGGACCGGCGGCTTCCTGCTCGAACTCGATATGACGCAGATCATGCGCGCGAAGCTCGCGGACAAGCTCACCTGGCTGGAAAAAAAGCACCGCGATCCCTGCAGCATTGCCGATGCAAGGAAACATCCGCGCTTCGTTCCGAGAACCCCGCACTCCACCCTGACGCTCGCTGACGGCACCGTCCATGGCTGCGTCATCCAGGACGTCTCTCTGTCAGGTGCCGCGGTGTCGGCCCAGATCCAGCCGCCAATCGGAACGCCGCTTGCGGTGGGCGCCTGCATCGGCCGCGTGGTCCGGCATTTTCAGGACGGTTTTGCGGTCAAGTTCGTGCAGGAGCAAAGCCGCGACGATCTCAATCGGCTGATCGCGCGCGTGACTCCGGTGTGAGCCGACGGCCCGATGAAAAAGGGCCGGATCGATGATCCGGCCCTTTTTTGTTTCCGTGAGCGTCCAGACCGCATCGTCCCTGCGAACGGAGGGACGACAGTTGCGGCTTACGCCGCCGCCTGCTTCTTCGGCGGGAAGCGGCCGTAGAACGTCTCGCCCTTGGCGGCCATCTCGACCAGGAGTTTCGGCGGCGTGAAGCGCGAGCCGTATTTGGCCTCGAGCTTGTGGCAGAGGTCGACGAACTTCTTCGTTCCCATGAAGTCGATATAGGACAGCGTGCCGCCGGTGAACGGCGCGAAGCCGAAACCGAGGATCGAGCCGACATCGGCCTCGCGCATGTCGGTAATGACGTGATCCTCCACCGTGCGCGCGGCTTCCACCGCCTGCACGACGAGGAAGCGCTGCTTCAATTCCTCGATGCTGAGCGTATCGGGATCGAGCTTCTTCGGCTGCAGGTCGGCCAGGCCCGGCCACAGGGTCTTCTGACCCTTGCCCTTTTCGGGATAGTCGTAAAAGCCCTTGCCGTTCTTGCGGCCGAGGCGATTCTGCTTCTCCACCAGTTCCACCATCAGCTTCTTCTGATCGGGATTGATGGCGTTGGGGCCGAGATCGGCCTCGGTGGCCTTGATGACCTTGAGGCCGAGATCGAGGGCGACTTCATCCGACAGCGACAACGGGCCGACCGGCATGCCGGCCATCTTGGCGACGTTCTCGATCATCGCCGGCGGCACGCCTTCGAGGAACATTTCGTTGCCTTCGGCGATGTAGCGTCCGACGCAGCGATTGGCATAGAAGCCTCTGCTGTCGTTGACCACGATCGGCGTCTTGCCGATCGCCCGGGTATAATCGAGCGCGGTTGCGAGCGCCGCATCGCCGGTATTCTTGCCGACGATGATTTCCACCAGCATCATCTTCTCGACCGGCGAGAAGAAATGGATGCCGATGAACTTGCCCTGGTCCTTGAACTCTTCCGCCAGCGAGTTGATCGGCAGGGTCGAGGTGTTGGAGGCGATGATCGCGCCGTCCTTCAAGAGCGGCTGCGCCTTGGCGTAGGTATCCGCCTTCACCTTGCGGTCCTCGAACACGGCCTCGATGACGAGGTCGCAGTCTTTCAGCACGTTGTAGTCGGCGGTCGCGGTGATGCGGCCCATGATCGCCTCGCGGTCGCTTTCCTTGGCGCGGCCCTTCTTGATCAGGTCGTCGATCACGGCACTCGCGTGGCCCTTGCCCTTGTCGGCGCTTTCCTGGTCGCGATCGATCAGCACCACGTCGATGCCGGCGCGGGCCGAGACGTAGCCGACGCTGGCGCCCATGAATCCGGCGCCGATCACGGCGAGCTTCTTTACTTTCGTCGGCGGCACGTTTTCCGGACGCCGCGCGCCCTTGTTCAGTTCCTGCATCGACAGGAACAGGCTGCGAATCATCGCCGCCGCCTCGTTGGAGCGCAGCACTTGCGTGAAGTAGCGCAACTCGACGCGCAACGCGGCGTCGATCGGCAACTGCAGGCCTTCATAGACGCAGCTCATGATGGCGCGCGCCGCCGGATAATTGTCGTAGGTCTCGCGGCGATAGATCGCGTTGCCGGCCGGGAACATCATCATGCCGGCCTTGGAGAACACCGGACCGCCCGGCAGCTTGAAACCCTTTTCGTCCCAGGGCGCGATCGCCTTGCCGCCGCCCTTGATCCAGTCCTTGGCGGCCTGGATCATCTCGGCGGGAGGAACGATGGCGTGAATCAGATTCAGCGCCTTGGCTTTCGCCAGGTTGATCGCCTCGCCCTTCAGCAGCAGCTGCATCGCATCCTGCGGCGAGACGATGCGCGGCACGCGCTGGGTGCCGCCGGCGCCGGGAAACAGCCCGACCTTCACTTCGGGCAGGCCGAGGCGGGTCTTCGGATTATCCGCCGCGACACGGTAGTGGCAGGACAGCGTCAGTTCGAACCCGCCGCCGAGCGCGAGGCCATTGATGGCGGCGACCCACGGCTTGCCTGAGGTTTCGATCGAACGGAACACCTGCGAGAAGCGGCGGCTCTGGTCGAACAGCATCTGGTTGGCGGCGACATCGCCCTTGTCCTTGAGCAGCTTGGCATAGGTCTGGGCCATGCCTTCCATCATCGACAGATCGGCGCCGGCGCACAGCGCTTCCTTGCCGGAGGTGATGACGACGCCCTTGACGGCGGCGTCTTCGGAGGTCTGCTTGATGATCGCCTCGAGTTCGCTGATCGAGGTTTCGTCCAGCACGTTCATCGAACGGCCGGGCGTGTCCCAGGTCACGAGGACGATGCCGTCGGCGTCGGGTTCAAATTTGAAATTCTTGAAGGCCATTTGTTGCTCCCGGTCGCTTCCGTCATCCTGAGGTGGCCTCGCGCTTGCGAGGCCCTCGAAGGATGACTGTGTGAAATGATCCATCCTTGGAGGCGAGGGCTGTCGCCCTCGCACCCTAGGGATGACGCTGCCTTCGTTAAACCCGCTCGATGATCGTCGCCGTACCCATGCCGCCGCCGATGCACAGCGTAACCAGCGCGGTCGACTTGTTGGTGCGCTCGAGTTCGTCGAGCACGGTGCCGAGGATCATGGCGCCGGTGGCGCCGAGGGGATGGCCGAGCGCGATCGCGCCGCCATTGACGTTGATCTTCGAAGGATCGATCTCGAACGCCTGCATGTAGCGCAGCACCACCGAGGCAAAGGCCTCGTTGAGTTCGAACAGGTCGATGTCCGACTTCTTCATGCCGGAGCGTTCGAACAGCTTTTCGGTGACGTCGACCGGGCCGGTCAGCATCATCGCCGGCTCCGAACCGATATTGGCGAACGCGCGGATCTTGGCGCGCGCCTTCATGCCATACTTCGCGCCCGCTTCCTTGCTGCCGAGCAGCACCGCACCGGCGCCGTCGACAATGCCGGACGAGTTGCCGGCGTGATGCACGTAGTTGATACGCTCGACTTCGGGATGCGACTGGATCGCCACTGCGTCGAAACCGCCCATCTGGCCCATCGCCACGAACGACGGCTGCAACTGGCCGAGCGACTGCATCGTCGTGGTCGGCCGCATGTGTTCGTCCTTGGCGAGGATCGTAAGGCCGTTGATGTCCTTCACCGGCACCACGGAATTCTTGAAGCGGCCCTCTTCCCAGGCCTTTGCCGCGCGCTGCTGGCTCTGCACAGCGTAGGCATCGACGTCGTCGCGCGAGAAACCGTACTTGGTCGCGATCAGGTCGGCCGAGACGCCCTGCGGCATGAAATAGGACGGCACCGCCATCGACGGATCCATCGGCCAGGCGCCGCCGGAAGCGCCGATGCCGACGCGGCTCATCGATTCGGCGCCGCCGCCGATCACGAGTTCATGCTGGCCGGCCATGATCTGGGCGGCGGCGAAATTCACGGCATCGAGGCCGGAGGCGCAGAAGCGGCTGATCTGGACGCCGGGAACGGCTTCACCAAGACCTGCCTTCATCGCCGCGAAGCGCGCGATGTCGGAGCCGGCTTCGCCGACGGGATCGACCACGCCGAGCACGACGTCGTCGACGACGTCTTCGGGGAGGTTGTTGCGTTCTTTCAGCGCCTTCAGCGGCACCGTCGCCAGCGCCAGTGCGGTAACCTCGTGGAGCGAGCCATCGGCCTTGCCGCGGCCACGCGGGGTGCGAACGTGATCGTAGATATATGCCTCGGGCATGTCGCCCTCCCTTAGATGATAGTCATAATATATAACACTGGTTTCGCCGCGGCGTCATGGCCGCGGCGAAGAATCTCAGAATGCTTCCGCCGCCAGTTCCATGGTGGTCGCGGCGCCCGACTGGATGCGCGCGAGGTGGACCGTCGTTTCCGGCAACATCCGCTCCATGAAGAAGCGCCCGGTCACCAGCTTGGTGGAGAGGTAGGGCGTGGCGCCCGACGCCGCGATCTTGTCCTGCGCCACCTTGGCCATCTTCGCCCACATGTAGGCAAAGGTGACGAGGCCGAACAATTGCATGTAGTCGGTGGCGGCAGCGCCGGCATTGTCGGGCTTGGCCAGCGCGTTCTGCATCAGCCAGCCGGTGGCCTGCTGCAGATGGCCGAGGGCTGCCGAAAGCGGCGTCACGAACGGCTTCATGGCGTCGTCAGCGCCGTGCTCCTTGGCAAACGCCGTGACTTCGCCAAAGAACGCCATCGCGGCGCGGCCGCCGTCGCGCGGCAGCTTGCGGCCGACGAGGTCGAGCGCCTGAATGCCGTTGGCGCCTTCATAGAGCATGGCGATGCGGGCATCGCGCACGAACTGCTCCATGCCGTGTTCGGCGATGTAGCCGTGGCCGCCATACATCTGCTGCGCCAGCACCGCGTTGGAGAATCCAACGTCGGTCATCACGCCCTTCATGACCGGGGTCATCAGGCCCATGTGATCGTCGGCCTCCTGGCGGTCCTTCGGATCTGAGGAGCGGTGGGCGACGTCGCTCTTCAGCGCGGTCCACACCACCATGGCGCGCGCGGCCTCGTTGAAGGCGCGGATGGTAAGCAGCACGCGGCGAACATCAGGATGCACGATGATCGGATCGGCGGCCTTGTCCGGCGCCTTCGGCCCGGTCAGCGAACGGCCCTGCAGGCGCTCGCGGGCATAGGAGACCGCGTTCTGATAGGCGACCTCGGATTGCGCCAGACCCTGCACGGCGACGCCGAGGCGGGCCTCGTTCATCATCACGAACATGCCCTGCATGCCCTTGTTTTCCTCGCCGATCAGCCAGCCGGTGGCGCCGTCGTAGTTCATCACGCAGGTGGAATTGCCGTGGATGCCCATCTTGTGCTCGATCGAACCACACGACACGCCGTTGCGTGCGCCGAGCGAACCGTCGGCATTGACCAGCACCTTCGGCACCACGAACAGCGACACGCCCTTGATGCCTGCTGGTGCGCCTTCGATGCGCGCCAGCACCAGGTGGATGATGTTGTCGGCCAGATCGTGCTCGCCGGCGGAAATGAAGATCTTGGTGCCCGAGATCTTGTAGCTGCCGTCGGACTGCTTCGCGGCCTTGGTGCGCAACAGGCCGAGATCCGTGCCGCATTGCGGCTCGGTCAGGTTCATGGTGCCGGTCCACTCGCCCGCGACCATTTTGGGCACGAACATCTTCTTCTGTTCGGGCTTGCCGTGCACCATCAGCGCAGCCGTGGCGCCCATGGTCAGGCCGCCATACATCGAAAACGCCATGTTGGCCGCGCTCTGAAACTCGGTAACGACCTGGCTCAGCGTGATCGGCAGGCCCTGCCCGCCATATTCCGTCGGCGCCGAGAGTCCGAGCCAGCCGCCTTCGGCGACCTGCTTGAAGGCTTCCTTGAAACCTTTCGGCGTGGTGACGCTGTTGTCGTCGTGCCGGACGCAGCCTTCGAGATCGCCGACGCGATTGAGCGGCTGCAGCACCTCTTCGCTCAGCTTCGCCGCTTCGCCGATGATCGCTTCACGCACGTCGGCGGAAGCGTCGCTAAACCCGGGCAGATTGTCGTAGCGATCGATCTGGAACACATCGTTGAGCAGGAAGGTGACGTCTTCCACGGGGGCTTTGTAGATCGGCATGATGTTCTCCCGGCAGGGGCAACGGTGATGTATGAAGCGAGAATCGTGTGGGGTTCTGGGGCCGGACCTTATCCGGTTCCGGTGGTCCGAGGCAGCAAATAACGGGTGTTGGCGATACGACCTGATGTCACTGCTTCGCGACTTCCTTCGCGAGCTGTTCTCCCATCAGGCGATGCAGCAGGTTCATTCCCTTGAGCGGGCGCACCATCACCTTGAAATGGATGATGCGGTCATCGGCACTGAAGGTGATGATGTCGACGCCGTTGATCTTGATGCCTTCGATCTCGTTTTCGAATTCGAGCACCGCGCCGGTGTCGCTGCGCCATTCGCCGGTGTATTTGAAGCCCGGGCCGCCCAGCACCTTCTCGGCGCTCGCCAGATATTTGAAGGTGATGTCGCGGCCGCGTTGCGGCGTGTGCACGACCGGGCTCTCGAACACCGCGTCGGGATGCAGCAGCTCCCACAGCGCCGCCGTGTCATGGGACTTCATGTAGCCGTACCACTTGTCGAGCGCGGTCATGGTCATCATGTCTCCTGTGCGGGCGCTGACGGGCTCCGGAACACAGTCCGGCCCATTATGCGCGTTGACGCATATGCAACTTTATGCATAATGTCAACGCAGATCATCAGAGCGTTTTCAAGCGAAATGGGCATCGGTTCGCGTGAAGAAAACGCGTCAAACCGAAGGGCCGGCGTCATTGGCGCTTGGCGACGCTATCCTTGCCTGCCTGACCGAACGTCCGATGACGGGCTATGAGCTCGCCAAGACCTTCGATTCGTCGATCGGATTCTTCTGGAAAGCCGACCATCAGCAGATCTATCGCGAGCTGTCGCGGCTGCGCGACCGCGGCCATATCCAGGGCCGCGAGGTGGTGCAGTCCGGCAAGCCCAACAAGCTGGTCTATACGCTGACGCCCGAGGGCCGCGCGGCACTGAGACACTGGGCCGCCCGGCCGAGCAGCCCCTCCTCGATGAAGGACGACCTTCTGGTGCGGCTTTACGCACTCGACAGTGTCGACATCGATCCCTTGCGCGACGACCTGATGGCGCGGCTGGAACATCACCGCGACCGCTGCTCCCGCTATGAGCGGATCCTCAACAAGCGCTTTCCTCACGGCGTCGCGCCGCCGGCGGACATGGGCAAGCTGCTGCTGCTGCGGATGGGACTTCGCCACGAGCGCAATGTCGCCGACTGGTGCGAAGAGGCGCTCGACATGCTCTCCGCCCTCAGCCACGGGGTCAACGTCGTCCCGATCGACGGCGGCAGCCGCGAAAACAATGGCTAGAATTGTCGGATTTCGGCACGTCAGCAACTTTACTGACCGGCAAGCCCAATCCTTAACCCGTTATTTACCGTAACGCGAAAAAGTCAGGTTCTGAGGCAGACGACCTGCGCGGAATTCGATTGTCTCTCGATGGGGACGCGCGGGGAGGCTGAGGGCGCCAGTATAGCGCCGGAGTCGGAACCGGACCTGAGCATGAATTCGCGCGTATCGTGGAGTGTTGACGGCATCGATCCCTCCGTTCGCGAAAGGGCTGAGGCCGCCGCGCGCCGCGCCGGCATGACGCTGAACGAGTGGCTCAATTCCACCGTCGGCGAAACCGCCGGCCAGTTTCCGCACGCCCTACGAACAAGGCCCGGCGATGCCGAGCCAGGAACGCCACGACGTCGCCGACATTCACCAGCGGCTCGATTCCATCACCCGGCAGATCGAACAGATTTCAAAGCCCGCGCCGCGCACCGAGGCGCCGCGCGGTGACGCCGTCCGCGCCGAGCCGACGGTGGCCCGGCAGTTCAACGACGCCATTTCGCGCCTCGACGCGCGACTGTCGCAGATTTCAAACGCCGGGAGCCCGCCAGGCCCCGCAGCAGGACCGCCAGCTCCAGGCCGAGATGGTCGAGCGCGCCGCCGCCCAGGTCTATCGTCCCTCGCCGCCGCTCAGCCCGGTCTCGTTCGAGATCCGCGATCGCCGAGATCGCGGCGCGGCAGAGCGAACTCGACGGCGCGCCCCGGCAGATGCCGCCGCGCAGCGCGCCGCCGATGGCGCCGATGGCGCCGGCCGCACCGATGGCGCCGCCAGCGGCCCCAGGTCCGGATTTCTCCTCGCTCGAACGTCATCTGCTCAACATCACGAGCCAGATCGAATCGCTGCGACCCTCCGATCACATCGAGGCGTCGATCGCCGCGTTCCGCAGCGAACTCGCCGAGATCCGCCAGGCCATCACCGAAGCGATGCCGCGCCGGGCGATCGATTCGATCGAGAACGAAATCCGCTCGCTGTCCCGCCGCATCGACGACAGCCGCCAGAGCGGCACCGACAGCCAGATGCTGGCCGGCATCGAACGTGCGCTCGGCGAAATCTATGACGTCCTGCGCAAGCTGACGCCGGCCGAACAGCTCACCGGTTACGACGAGGCGATCCGCAATCTCGGCACCAAGCTCGATCTGATCCTGCGCTCGAACGACGATCCGTCAACCGTTCGCCAGCTCGAAGACGCGATCGGCGCGCTGCGCTCGATCGTTACCAATATCGCCTCCAACGACGCGCTGGCGCGGCTTTCCGAAGACCTGCACGCGCTGTCGGCCAAGGTCGACCAGCTCGCCCGCTCCGACAACAAGGACGATTCCTTTGCCATCCTCGAGCAGCGCCTGGCCTCGCTGACCTCGACGCTGGAAAGCCGCGAACAGCCGGCAAGGACCGATCATTCCGAACAGGTCGAAGGCGCGCTGCGCTCCCTGACCGAACGCCTCGACCGCATGCCTGTCGGCAATGACAATGCGTCGGCGTTTGCCCATCTCGAACAGCGCGTGTCCTATCTTCTGGAGCGCCTCGAAGCTTCCACCGACCGCGGCGCGGCGCCCTCGGTCGATCTCGGACGGGTCGAGGAAGGCCTGCTGGACATTCAGCGCTCGCTCGAACGCCAGCACGCCAATCTGGTCTCGCTCGCCGACGGTAGCCGTAGCAGCGGCGCTCCGTCGATGGACTCCGACATCGTCGACGCTGTCAAACGCGAATTGTCCGACATCCGTCTCAGCCAGTCGGAAACCGACCGCCGCACGCAGGATTCGCTGGAGACGGTTCACAGCACGCTCGGCCATGTGGTCGATCGCCTGGCGATGATCGAAGGCGATCTGCGCGCGGTTCGTTCCGCGCCGATCGCAGCCGAGCCGATGACTTCGCCCGCGCGCGCGACCATCGAAGAGCGGGAAGAAGCCCCGCGCCCGGCAATGCCGTCGCAGAGCTTTGCGCCGCCGCCCTTCATGCAGCCGCTGGCGCCGTCGCCGAAACCGGAACTGCCCAATCCGGCTGCGATGCAGGAGCATTTCGCCGCCGCCCCGCGCGACTTCCATGCCGCGCAAGCTGCACCGGCGCCGGTTATCCCGCCGATGACGCCGCGGGCGATCAGCGAAATCCTGGAGCCGCATGCCGCAGCGCCACGCTCGTGCGATCGCTCCCGAACTGCCGCCGGATCACCCGCTTGAGCCGGGCACACGGCCGACCGCGCGGATGTCTTCGCCGTCGGAACGGATCGCCGCTTCCGAAAGCGCGATCAGCGAGATCGCGGCCGGACCGAAAGAGCCCGTCAGTTCGTCGAGCTTCATCGCAGCGGCCCGCCGCGCCGCGCAGGCTGCCGCCGCAGCTCCCATGAACGAGAAGGCCGCCCGCGCAGCCGCAAAGGCCGCCGCCAAGGACAAGGGCGGCGACAGGACCAAGGCCACCATCAAGGCAGCCCTTGGCGGCGACAAAGCGCCGTCCAACACCGCCTCCCGGATCCGCTCGCTGCTGGTCGGCGTCAGCGTGGTCGTGATCGTGGTCGGCACCTTCAAGATGGCGATGACACTGCTCGACACCGGCAGCGCGCCGCCGATGCCGGCGATGGAAAATTCGACCGATCCCGCGGCACCGCCCGCGGCGTCAGAGAGCAGCGCCAAGCCGGCCATGCCGGCGCCCTCGATGATCTCGCCGACCCCGCTCGACAAGCAATCGAACAACACGTCCGCGCCGAACACGCTGGATAGCGCGCGCATCGTGATCCCGCCGCAGGCGCCGGCCTTCCCGGCCCCGGCCAGCGATGTCACCGGTGCGATCCCGACCGCGCCGGCCTCCACTGGCAAGCTCTCGATGATCGCGGTGCCGCCGAGCGAACGGCTGCCCGACGGCATCGGCGGCCCGGTGCTGCGCGCCGCCGCCATCAAGGGCGATCCGACCGCGGCCTATGAGGTCGGCGTGCGCTTTGCCGAAGGCAAGGGCATTGCCGCCAATCTCGACGAGGCCGCGAAATGGTACGACCGCGCGGCGCAGGCCGGCGTGGTGCCCGCGATCTTCCGGCTCGGCACCTTCTACGAGAAGGGCCTGAGCGTGAAAAAGGACGTCGACATCGCGCGGCGTTACTACCTGCAGGCGGCTGAGCGCGGCAACGCCAAGGCGATGCACAATCTCGCCGTGCTCGACGCCGATGGCGGCGGCAAGGGCGCCAACTACAAGAGCGCGTCGCAATGGTTCCGCAAGGCGGCCGATCGCGGCGTCGCCGACAGCCAGTTCAACCTCGGCATCCTCTATGCCCGCGGCATCGGCGTCGAACAGAACCTCGCCGAATCCTTCAAATGGTTCAGCCTCGCAGCCGCCCAGGGCGATGCGAACTCGGGCCGCAAGCGCGACGACATCGCAAAACGCCTCGACGCCCAGTCGCTGGCGGCGGCAAAACTCGCGATCCAGACCTTTACGCCGGAGCCGCAGCCCGACGACGCCGTCAATGTGGCGAGCCCGTCCGGCGGCTGGGACTCCGCCCCGGCGCAGACTGCGACAAAGCCCGGCGCCAAGCCGGTCGCGACCAAGCGCACCGCCGCAGCGCGTTAACGCTACCTGCGATGCCACCGGCATCGCCGTCATATCCTCGGCCATAAAGTTGTATATTGGGTCCAGACCCATTCGACCTGGCGTGCAACGAGGATCGATTGTCCGCGGACGATAATCAGGATGACGAGCGCCGTTTCCGAAGGTCGCCGACCGGGCCTTCGGTCGCAGCGCCGCGCATGCCCACCTCCTCGCCACCGCCTCCGCTTCCGGTTCAGCCGACCGGCCGCAGGTGGAGCTTCTGGTCGATCGCCGTCTTTGTCCTGATCATCTCCGGCGTCGGTATTCGCGCCTACAGGGACCTGTCGCGGCCCGATGCCTTTGACTACTGGAAGGACCAGTACGTCTCGCCGAGCCTGACGGTCTCGCTGATATCCAAGACCTATCTCGACGGCCGCGACCAGGGCCGGCGCACGCTGGCGGTCAGCGGAACGATCGGCCCGGCGGCCGCATCGCTTTTCCGTCAACGGCTCGACGAAGCCGGGCTTGCTGCCGGCGACCTGATCCTGCTCGCCTCTCCCGGCGGTGAGTTGAATCAGGCCGTGATCATGGGCGAAATCATCCGGTCTCACGGGCTGGCGACGGCGGTCGGCACCGCCGATGGCTCCGGCCGGATCAAATCCGCTTACTGCGCCAGCGCCTGCGTGATGGTCTATGCGGGCGGCAAACCGCGCTTTGGGGTGCTGGGCTCGGCACTGGGCGTCCATCGGTTTGTGACCACAAAGCCCGTCAGCGATCCCGTTGCCGACACCCAGCGGGTCGCAGGCGCGGTACTTGGCTACATGACCAAGATGGGCGTCTCGTCATCCATCGTCGAAGCCATGTCGGAAACCCGGGAGATCCGCTGGCTTAGCCCCCAGCAGGCCCTGACGATGAACCTCATCACCGATCCCGTCGGAAAACCGTGAAGCCGGCGGGTCGAGCAGGACGCGCCGCGACCCATGAGCATCTGTTCACCACGGCTAAAAATACGCGGATATCCGAGGCAAAAAATTGCCTTCCGGCGCAATCTTTAGTCCCTCCTCCCGACGAATTCAGTTATGCAAAGGTGCGGTAACCGGCTCCGCGCACGCTCCGGCGCGCGGCCTGCCGGATCCCGCTGCCGGCACAGATACAGAAACCTTGTCCTGAGCGGCCTCGGCCAGGTCAGCGGCAGAACCGACAAGAAGCGGACCCGCGTGCAGCTTTACCTTCCGATCGCCGACATTCCGGTCAATGTTTTCCTCATCCTGGCGATGGGCGCGGCGGTTGGTTTCGTCTCCGGCATGTTCGGCATCGGCGGCGGTTTCCTGATGACGCCGCTGCTGATTTTCGTCGGCATTGCGCCCGCGGTCGCGGTCGCCTCGGTCGCGAGCCACATCGCGGCGTCCTCGTTTTCCGGCGCACTGTCCTACTGGCGGAGGCGCGCCATCGATCCACTGCTGGCGGCGGTGCTGCTGAGTGGTGGCACTATCGGCACGGCGCTGGGCGTCTGGACCTTCACGCTGCTGCGCTCGCTCGGCCAGCTCGATCTGATGATCGCGATGTCCTACGTCATCCTGCTGACCACCGTCGGCGGGCTGATGTTCTGGGAAGGCCTGCGGGCGCTGCTGCGAACCCGCCGCGGCGGTGCCGCCACGATCCGCCGCCCGGGCAGCCATGGCTGGATTCACGGCCTGCCGCTGAAAGTGCGGTTCAAGCGCTCCAAGATTTACCTCTCGATCATCCCCGTGATCGCCATCGGCCTGATCATCGGCTTCATCGGCGCCGTCATGGGTATCGGCGGCGGCTTCATCCTGGTGCCGCTGATGATTTACGTGCTGCGGGTACCGACCTCGACCGTGATCGGCACCTCGATGGTGCTCACGCTCGTCACCATGGTGTTCGCCACCATGCTGCACGCCGTCACCAACCATCTGGTCGACGCCGTGCTGGCGCTGATCCTGATGATCGGCGGTGTCACCGGCGCGCAGTTCGGCGCCCGCGCGGGCCAGAAGATCCGCGGCGAACATCTGCGGCTGCTGCTCGGATTGCTGGTGCTCGCCGTCGGCGTCCGCTTCGCCATCGAACTGGTGATCCGGCCGGAAGACCTCTTCACCATCCGGGAAACCGGAGGCGCCGGATGACCGCGCGCACCCCGCTCACGTTAGCTGGCCTCTTGCTGGGCGCGGCGCTCACGGCTTTTCCCGCGCAGGCCGAGCGGCTGATCGTGTCGGTGTCGAACCATCGCGTCACGGTGACGCCGAACTATTCCGGCGAGGAGCTGGTGCTGTTCGGCTCGGTCGAAAAGGATGCGACCACGCCGGCGGCCCGCAGCAATTACGATCTGGTGGTGACGGTCGCGGGCCCGCGCGCCGACATGGTGACGCGCCGCAAGGAACGCAAGTTCGGCATCTGGATCAACACCAACTCGCGCCAGTTCCTGCAAGTGCCGAGCTATCTGGCGCTGTTTTCCAACCGCCCGTTCGACGCCTTTGCTTCACCGGAAGTACAGCGGCGGCAGCAGCTCGGCCTGAACAACGTGCTGCTGACCCAGCGCGTCGGACCTGATTATGCCGACGTGGTGCCGAACGATGCGTTCCGCAGCGCCTTCGTGCGGCTGCGCTCCGAGCACGGGCTCTATCGCGAGGCGACCTCGGCGGTGACGTTCCTGACGCCGACACTGTTTCGCACCGGGATTCCGCTGCCGGCGGAAGTGCCGATCGGCACCTATGACGTCGAAATAAAGCTGTTCGCCGACGGCGCGCTGGTGACCAAGACCGACACCGCGTTCGAAATCGTCAAAGTCGGCTTCGAACAGTTCGTCGCCACCACCGCGCGCCAGAACGGTCTGGTCTACGGCCTCGTCACCGCCTTCATGGCGCTGATGACCGGCTGGATGGCGTCGATCGTGTTTAGGAAGGATTAGAGAAGCCCGGCGATGTTGACGTCATCCTGAGGTGCGAGCACTTGCGAGCCTCGAAGGATGACTGGCACCGGTGCCCGCGGCTGATCCTTCGAGGCGCGTAAGAACGCGCGCCTCAGGATGACGGCGGAGTTTGCGGCTTACTTGCCGCCAACAAACATCCCGACACCCATCGCGAGCACGCTGAGCAACATCGCCGCGGTCGACAGCCAGCCCAGCCAATAGAGCGGGCCGCGGATGGCGAACTTTCCCATCACGTTCTGCTGCCGCGCCATGAACATCAGCAGCACCATGACGGGAACAGCGAGCACGCCATTGACGACGGCGCTCCAGTACAGCGCTTCGATCGGATCGATCGGGGTGAAATTGAGCGCGATGCCGATCGCGGCTGAAAGCGCCAGCACCGAATAGAACGCGATCGCTTCCTTGGGCTTGCGGGCAAGCCCAACCGGCCATTTGCGCGCTTCGCCGACGGCGTAGGCGGTGGCGCCGCCGAGTACCGGGATCGCCAGCAGGCCGGTGCCGACGATGCCGAGCGCGAAAATTACCTCGGCGAATGCGCCTGCAATCGGCTTCAGCGCTTCCGCCGCCTGCGCCGAAGTCTGGATGTCGGTCTTCCCGGCTGCATGCAGCGTCGCCGCGGCGGTGAAAATGATCGAGAGCGCGATCAGGTTGGAGAACGCCATGCCGACGATGGTGTCGGCGCGGATGCGGTGGAATTCCTTTTGCGCGCCGTAGTGCTTGTCGATCAGCGGCTTCTTGGTGACGTCGACGCGCTGGTCTTCGGCTTCCTGTGAGGCCTGCCAGAAGAACAGGTAGGGCGAGATCGTGGTGCCGAGGATCGCGACGATGGTGGTGAAATAATCCGCGCTCCAGGTCAGACGCGGCAGCAGCACGCCGGACAACGCTTCGCCCCACGACACATGCGCAAAGGCGAGCGCGGCGACATAGGCGAACAGGCTGAGCGTCAGCCATTTCAGCACCGACACGTAGCGCTTGTAGTCGAGAAAGATCTGCGCCGTCACCGACACCACGCCATAGAACAGTACGTAGACGATGGCGGTACCGCCGATCAAAAGCTTGGTGGCGTCGGCCATGGCGGCGAGATCGGCGGCGATATTGACGGTGTTGGCGATGAACAGCAGCGCCACCACCACGTTGAGCAGCCATGGCGAATAATGCCGGCACACATTGCCGGAAATGCCATGCCCGGTGACGCGGCCGACGCGTGCGGAAATTTCCTGGATCGCCACCATCAGCGGAAAGCTCAGCAGCATGGTCCAGCCGATGCCGTAACCGAGCTGCGCGCCGGCCTGGCTGTAGGTGCCGATTCCCGACGGATCGTCGTCCGAGGCACCGGTGATCAATCCGGGGCCGAGCGCCTTCAGAAAATAGCGAAAGCTGAACGGCTCCTTCGGCTCAGCCTTGGCGGCCGGCGTGTCATGGCCGGCCTTCTTGTCGTGATGCTTCGGATTCGAATGTTTGTGCTCTGCCATGCCCGTTTCCAGCCGCCGCGACAACGAACCGGAAAACGTTCGGTTCCAATTCAGGAACCAGCCTTAGGGACCTCAAACAAGCAAGGCAATGCGCTCGATCAAGCAGACGGCTCCTTTACGAAGCCCGGGCGGCGGCAGGACGCGTCACCAGATAGATGCCGAGCGCGACAGGAACGATCCCGAGCAGGTCGCGGAATTCGACGTGTTCGCCGAGCACCAGAAACGCGAACAGCATGCCGAGCGGCGGCATCAAGAAGTGATAGGCGCTGGCAGCGGTGGCGCCGCAAACTTTCAGCAGGTGAAACCACAGCAAATAAGCCAGGATCGATCCGCCGAACACCAGGAACGCGAAGGCGCCAAGCAGTCGCGCACTCGGCATGATGTCGCCGACATCGGAGAACGTGAACGCGATCGGCAGCAGCACGATGCCGGCCGCGAGATTCTGCACGCCATTGCCGACCCACAGGCTGCCCTTCGGCGCCAGCACCTTGAACAGGATGGTGCCGACCACGATCGAAGCCAATGAGGCCAGTGTGAACAGGATGCCGTGCAGGCTGTCGGTCCCGACCGACATACGGTGCCAAACGATGAAGCCGACGCCGGATATGCCGAGCAGCAGCCCCGTCACCTTGCGCCAGGTCAACGCCTCGCCGAGAAACAGCGCCGCCAGCGCAGCCGTGAAGACCGGATTGGCACTGACGATCAGGCCGCCGAGGCCGGCGGACACCGTCTTGAGACCGGTGTACCCGAGGCCGAGATAGAGCGCGTTGTTGGCGACGCCGAGAATCGCAAACACCGCGGTGTCGCGCCACGTCAGCGACGACAGCTCTCGCCGCGCAACGCCGTGATCGCAAGGATCACGATCCCGGCCAGCGAGAACCGCGCCGTCAGCAGGATCAGCGGCGGGCAATCGGTGACGCCGATCTTGCCGGCGACGAAGGCAAAGCTCCAGAGCAGGCAGAACAGCGCGATATAGAGCGGTAGCGGATTGAAGCCGGTGCGGGGAACCGCGACCGAGGGGGCGAGCGACATGGGAAGTCTCCTTTCCCATCAGGTAGGCCCTCACCTTGATATTTGGAAATTAAATGATAGACTATCTATCAGTGGATTTATGAATGGGGCATTTGCATGCTCGATCTGGAGCTCCTGCGCAGTTTTGTCTCGGTGGTCGATGCCGGCGGTTTCACCCGCGCCGGCGAGCGTGTCCATCGCACCCAGTCCACCGTCAGCCAGCAGATCAAACGGCTGGAAGACGATGTCGGCCAACCGCTGCTCAATCGTAACGGTAAGGACGTGACGCCGACGGAAGCCGGCGAGAAGCTATTGTCCTACGCCCGACGATTGTTGGCACTCGCCGAGGAAGCCCGCGACGTGATGGCGCGTCCGGGCAGCGAGGGCGCGGTGAAGCTCGGCATCCCCGAGGATTTTGCCGCCTATCGCCTCGCCAAATTGCTGGCGACGTTTTCGCGCTCGCGGCCAGGCCTGCGGCTCGACGTGCGCGCCGACCAGAGCACCTATCTGCGGCGCGATATCGAACGCGGCGACCTCGATCTCGCGCTGCTCAAGCGCGACGCCGGCGAGAAAGGCGGCATCGCGGTCTGGCCGGAAAAAGTGCACTGGGTTACCAGCAAGGCCCATCCGATCGATGTCAAATCGGGCTCGGTGCCGCTGATCGGCTTTCCCGCCGGCTGCCTCTACCGGTCGCGCGCGATCCATGCGCTCGAAAGCGCCGGGCGTTCCTGGCACATGGCCTATACCTCGTCGGGCCTCGCCGGCATCCAGGCAGCGGTCGCCGCGGGCCTCGGCCTGAGCATCCTGTCCGACATCGCGATCCAGGCCGATCATCGCGTGCTCACGGCCAAAGAGGGTTTTGCGCCGATCGACAAGACCGAAGTGGCGCTGGTGGCCTCGCCCGACGCCAGCCCGGCGACGCTGCGGCTCGCCGATCGTCTGGCGGAGTTCTGCGATACGGTGCAGGCGAAGGCGGCGTAGACGGTGCGCCCCCTCGCCCCGCTCTTGCGGGGAGAGGGTTGGGGTGAGGGGCCTCTCTCCACGCACGCGTACGCCGAGAGACCTGTACCCCCTCACCCGGATTGCTTCGCAATCCGACCTCTCCCCGCACGCGGGGCGAGGTGAAGACACAAGCGATCACAATTGATCAGTAACACCGCGACGCTGATATCGCGTGCAGCTTGGTGTCGCCGAGGATGTGCGCCATCACTCCCGCAGCACCGAAGACCTTCTTGAACGCCGGATCACGAATGCTCAAGCCGCCAGTGTAGGCGCCGAACGCCGGCATGACAGCGCGCTCGCCGTCGGACGCAAAGCATCGGCGTTCGATCGAACGGCCGCGTGTCGGCACCCGCGCCTTGGGATGCAGATGGCCGGCGATTTCGCCCGATGCACCGGTCGGCTCGTGGCGGAAGATAATCGACCCAATCGCGACTTCGCTGGCGACCACGCCGCCGAGATCGGACGGCAAATGCGGATCATGATTACCCGAAATCCAGATCCAGTCGCGCCGCGCCTGCATCGCCTCGAGCGCATCGCGGTCGGGCGCCGACAGCCGCTCGTGCGCATCGCGGTCATGAAAACTGTCGCCGAGCGCGATCACCGTGCGCGGGTCGTGCCGCGCAATCACCGCCGCCAGCCGGCTCAAGGTCGCCACCGTGTCATAAGGCGGCAACAACACGCCCCGCGCGGCGAAGCTCGAGCCTTTTTCCAGATGCAGGTCAGAGACGACAAGCAGCCGCTGCTCCTGCCAGAACAGCGCGCCGGAGAGATCGGCGAGGAACATGACGTCGGCAATGACAACCCTGGAGACGCGCATATCCTGATCGTATCCCGAAATCTGCGCCGTTGCCGTCACGTTTTATCCTGTCGCTTCCTTGACCAGCTCATCGGCGGCTTCCGCCAGCAACTCGTCGGCCGCCTCGCCATAGACCGAACTCGCGGCCGATTTCCAGCATCACCGGCACCGCGAGCGGCGAAACGTGGTCGAGTTCCCGGTGGGTGATTCGCCCGTGAATTCGCGCCAGCATATCACCCAATCGCTTGAGATCGAGCAGTCCGGTGGCGGCGTCGGCGCGGGCGGCGCGCAGCAGCACGTGATCGGCCTGGTGCTTGCGCAACACGTCGTAGATCAGGTCGGTCGAGAACAGCACCTGGCGGCGGGACTTTTCCTCGCCGGTGAAACGCCGCGCGATCAGGCCTGAAATGACGGCGCAGGTGCGGAAGGTGCGCTTCATCAGCGCGGATTCGGCGAGCCACGCTTCGAGATCGTCGCCCAGCATATCCGGATCGAACAGCGCGTTGAGGTCGAGCTTGCCGTGGCGGATCATGAACGACATGTCGCCAAGCCCCCACACGGCCAGCGCATATTCGTTGGCGACGAAGCCGAGCGGCCGTACCCGCATCCGCTCCATCCGCCGCGTCAACAACATGCCGAGCGTCTGGTGCGCCAGCCGCCCCTCAAAGGGATAGCAGACGAGGTAATGTTTGTTGCCGCGTGGAAACGTTTCGACCAGCAATTCGCGCACCGCCGGCACACGCGAAAAGTCTTTCTGCAACCAAAGCCAGTCGCGCACCTGCTCCGGCAGCGCCTTCCACTGGCGCTGGTCGTCGAGCAGCTTTCGGACACGTTCGGCCAGATAGGTCGAGAGCGGAAACTTGCCGCCCATATAGGACGGCACTTTGGCGTCCTTGTCGTTGGCGCGGGAGACATAGACGTTGTCTTCGGCCAACGCTTCGTAGCGCACCACCTCGCCGCCGAACACAAAGGTGTCACCGATGACGAGGCCCTCGATGAAGGCTTCTTCGATTTCGCCGAGCATCCGCCCGCCGCGACCGAGCGCCCCGGTCGAGCCGGAGCCGCCGCCGCGCGAGCGGACCAGTTTCACCTTCAGCATGGTGTCTTCGACGATAGTGCCGACGTTGAGGCGATAGCTCTGCCGCACCCGGGGATTGGCGACGCGCCACCTCCCCGTTTTGTCCTGCTTGATGCGCGCAAAGCGTTCATAGGTCTTCAGCGCGTAGCCGCCGGTGGCGACGAAATCGACCACGTCGTCAAAATCGGTTCGCGTCAGGTCCGCGTACGGCGCTGCCGTCAGCACTTCCTGATAGAGCTCGTCTGACAGAAACGGTTCGCCGCAGGCGCAGCCGAGCACATGCTGCGCCAGCACGTCGAGCGCGCCGACGCGCAAGGGCGGGGTGTCCTGCGCGTTGTCGGCGATGGCATCGATCGCAACCGCGCATTCCAGCACCTCGAAGCGATTGGCCGGCACCAGCACCGCGCGCGAGGCCTCGTCGATGCGGTGGTTGGCGCGGCCGATCCGCTGCATCAGCCGCGACGAGCCTTTTGGCGCGCCGACATTGATGACGAGATCGACGTCGCCCCAGTCGACGCCGAGGTCCAGCGACGACGTGCAGACCACGCCGCGCAATTTGCCCGCCGACATCGCGTCCTCGACCTTGCGGCGCTGCGCGACATCGAGCGAGCCGTGATGCAGCGCAATGGCCAGCCCATCATCGTTCATGCGCCAGAAATCCTGGAACAGCATTTCGGCCTGGCTGCGGGTGTTGACGAACACCAGCGTGGTCTTGTTGCGCTTGATCAGGTCGTACATTTCGCCGAGCGCGTGGCGCGCGCTGTGGCCGGCCCATGGCAACCGCTCTTTGGTGTCGAGCATTTCCACGATCGGCGCCGCGGCGCCGCCGGCGACGACGATATCGGCGGATACCTCGCGGCCGTCGCGCTGCGGCACCAGAAACCGCGCCAGCGATTCCGGTTCGGCGACCGTCGCGGACAGACCAATGCCGCGCATCTCGGGCGCAAGCCGCCATAGCCGTGCCAGCCCGAGCGACAGCAGGTCGCCGCGCTTGGAGGTGACCAGCGCGTGGAGTTCGTCGAGCACGATACGCTTCAGCGATCCGAACAGAAACGGCGCGTCGTCGGACGACAGCAACAGAGCGAGTTGCTCCGGCGTGGTGAGCAGGATGTCCGGCGGATAGCGCCGCTGCCGCTGCCGCCGCGACACCGGGGTGTCGCCGGTGCGGGTCTCGATCTTGATCGGCAGACCCATCTCGGCGATCGGCGTCTCCAGATTGCGCGCGATGTCGACCGCGAGCGCTTTCAGCGGCGAGATATAGAGGGTGTGGAGACCGCCGGTGCGTTTGACGCCGCGGCCGGTGGAGATCACGCTTTTCTTGTTGTCGGCTGCGGCCTTCGGAGCGGCGGCTGCGGAAAGCTCCACCAGCGTCGGCAGAAATCCCGCCAGCGTCTTGCCGGCGCCGGTGGGCGCGATCAGCAGCGCCGAACGGTCGTCGCGGGCTTTCGCCAGCAACGCGAGCTGATGCTCGCGCGGCGACCAGCCGCGCGACGCGAACCACCGGCGAAAACGGTCCGGCAGCAGCGCAGCGGATTCCAGCGGCGTAGAGGGTAAGGGATCGGGTGACGGCACGCCCCAAGAGGTAAGCGGTCGGGGCGGCTTCGTCGAGGGTCTTGCTTTACCTCGCCCCGCTTGCGGGGAGAGGTCGGATACGAAGTAATCCGGGTGAGGGGGTACAGGTCTAGCGGACGTCGAACTCGCGGAGAGAGCCCCTCACCCCGACCCTCTCCCCGCAAGAGCGGGGCGAGGAAGAAGGAACCCGCCTACTCGCTGACCGCCTTTTCGGAGATCTGCCACTCCTTGCCGTCGAAGATCGAGATGTGCAGCGTCTTCATCGGCGAGTAGTCGTCGGGCGTATAGCTGAAATTGATATCGTCGAGGAAGAACGGCGAGTGGAAGCCGGCCAGCGTCGAGGCGTTCTTCAAGACGTTGGCGCGGGTCAGGTCGTCGCCGCAGCGGCGCAGGATTTCGCCCATCGACACCGCCTGGCCATAGCCGGCATAAGCGATGGTGTTGTCCGGATCGATGTTGGGCAGATACTTGGCGCGCAGCGCCTCGAACGCCATCACGTCCTTGTCCTTTTCCCAACGGCCCGGACCGGCCTCCTTGGAATAGCGGATCGCGACGATATCCTTGGCGTTCTCGAGGCCCGCGGCTTTCAGAATCGAAAGCCCGGTCGATCCCGCCGACAGCAATTGCAGCGGCTTCCATCCGAGTTCGGCCACCTTGCGGATCGACTGCGACGTCGCCTTGCCTGTCGTGATGTTGTAGAAAACATCCGCGCCTGACTTCGAGAGGTTGATGAGCTGGCTGTCGACCGTCGGCTCGGTCAGGTCGTAGGTCTGCTCCATGATGACCTGGGCGGTGCCGCCGGCGTCCGCCAGTACCTTCTTGAAGGGACCTAGAAAATCGCGGCCGAAATCGTCGTTCTGGTAGAGGATGCCGATCTTGCCGTTCGGCCTGGTAGCGACGACGTGCTTGGCCAGAATGCGCGCCTCGGTCGGATACAGCGGCAGGCCCGCCATCGTCCATTTGAAATTCTTCGGATCGTTCCACTTCGACGCGCCGGTGTTGAGCAGCAACTGCGGCACGCCCTTTGAATTGAGATATTTGTGCACGGCAGTCTGCGGCGCGGTGCCGAGCGAGCCGTACAGCGCCAGCACTTCATCCTGCTCGACCAGCCGCCGCGTCGCCTCGACGCATTTCGGCGGGCTGTAGGCGTCGTCCATGGTGAGGAACGTGACCTTGCGGCCGTTGATGCCGCCCTTCTCGTTCAAACTCTGGAAATAGGCTTCGCCGATCCGCCCGAGCACGCCGTAGATCGAACCGGGGCCGGAATGCGGCACGGTCTGTCCGATCTTGATCTCGGTGTCAGTGGCTCCGACATCGTATTTCTTGTCCGCGGCCCAGAGATAAGGCGCGGGCAGGACGGATGCAGCGGCGGCGGCAAATACAGTGGCGCCGAACTCGCGCCGCGTCTGTTTGTTTTTCATTGTTTTTTCTCCTTGGGTTGCGCGCATGATCAACATTCCCGAGGCGGCGGCAATAGTGAATTGACCGAATTGCGGCGCAATGCCGCCATCGGGTGCACGGCGTAGCGTCTAGACTCAAGTTTTCGCGGCAACGACCACCAAACCGGGCACGGGCGCGTTGTCTTCGTTGCGGGCGGAGAGATCCTCGAGCCGCGATGTCTTGAGCCCGGCGGCCTCGACCGCCGCACGCACATATTCCGCCGCATGGGCATAGCGCAGCCCCTCGCCGAGGATGACGCCCTCGCCGGCATGGGTCTCCGTGGTGAAGGCCAGCAGGCCGCCGGCGGCCAGTACGCGCGCGGCTTCGACCAGCACCGGCGCAAGGTCTGCGACATAGACCATCGCATCGGCGGCCAGAATCAGATCGGCGCTGACATCACCCCTGCCGCGCAAGCCGTGCAGCATGTCGGCGACCTCAAGCTCCGCATAGAGGCCGGTGGCGCGCGAGCGCTCGATCATACGCGGCGACAGATCAACACCGATGAAATGATCGACTTCCTTGGCGAAGGCCGTGGCCGCGAGCCCGGTGCCGCAACCAAGATCGATTGCACGCTTGAAAAATGCCGGCTTCTTCGCGGCTGACCTTACCGACAGCACCGCCTTGAACAGCAACGCCGGGCCTCGATAGCCGAGATCGTCCACCAGCGAGGATTCGAAGCGCGGCGCATATTGATCGAACAGCACCTGCACATAGGCCTGCGGCATCCCGGCCAGAGGTGCGGCGCCGAGCCGCATCAGCCTGAGACCCGCACCATGGCGATCATCGGCATCGCTGGCCTGCGCGGCGCGGAACGCTTCGATCGCTGCATCATGCTCGCCAAGTTGTTCCCTGAGACCACCGAGCGTGAACCAGGCTGAGGTGAAATTCGGCGCCAGCTCGATCGCCTGCGAGAGCAGGTCGGCCGCGGCGGCGAGATCGCCCTTCAATTGCAGGTCGCGCGCGAATTCGTACCGGCGGTCGGCCATCAGATCGCCGGAGGAGAGAAACAGTCGCGCGGGCATGGGTTCCAGATGACGGCTAAAAGTATCGGCCACAGACCCTATATTACCCCAATGCGTCCGCAAGACCTCCTGCTGCCAACTCCCGCCGGCCTGTGCTGCAAGCCGGGCGGCTTTCACATCGACCCGGTTCGCGCCGTCGAGCGCGCCGTGATCACCCACGGCCATTCCGACCATGCGCGGCCCGGCCACGGCGCCGTGCTGGCCACCCAGGAGACGCTGGACATGATGCGTCTGCGCTACGGCGACAACTTTGCCGGCAGCACGCAGGCGATCGCCTATGGCGAGGAGCTGCGGCTCGGCGACGTCACGGTCAAGTTTCATCCAGCAGGCCATGTGCTGGGCTCGGCGCAAATTGCCGTGACCTGCAAGGATACCTGCATCGTCGCATCCGGCGATTACAAGGATGCGGCCGATCCGACCTGCGCGCCGTTCGAGGTGGTGCCGTGCGATGTGTTCATCACCGAGGCCACCTTTGGCTTGCCGGTGTTTCGCCATGGCGACGCGACGGACGAAGTGAAAAAGCTGCTGGCATCCGTGGCGCTGTTTCCGGAGCGCGCGCATTTGGTCGGCGCCTATTCGCTCGGCAAGGCGCAACGCGTCATCGCGCTGCTTCGCTTGGCCGGTTACGACGCGCCGATCTATCTGCATGGCGCGATGGAGAGCATCACGTCCTATTATCAAAGCCGCGGAGTCGCACTCGGCGAGCTGCGACCGGTCAAGGGCATGAAGAAGGCTGATCTCGCCGGCACCATCACGCTGGCTCCGCCATCGGCCACCTCCGACATCTGGACGCGACGCTTTCCTGACCCCGTGACGGCGTTCGCCTCGGGCTGGATGCGGGTGCGGGCGCGCGCCCGCCAGCGCGGTGTCGAATTGCCGCTGGTCATTTCCGATCATGCCGACTGGGACGGGCTGACCGCGACCATCGCAGCGACCGGCGCCGGCGAGATCTGGGTCACGCACGGACAGGAAGACGCGCTGGTGCATTGGTGCAAATCAAAGGGTCTCGCCGCGCGGCCGCTCGATCTGGTCGGCTATGGCGAGGAAGACGAGCACGAGCCAGAACCCGAGAAGACCGCGGCCGGCGAGGCCGAAGCATGAATCGTTTTGCGGAGTTACTGGACCGCCTCGCCTACGAGCCCGGTCGCAACAACAAGCTGCGGCTGATCACCGCGTATTTCCGCGAGACCGCCGATCCCGACCGCGGGTACGCGCTGGCGGCGCTGACCGGCGCGCTGTCGTTCAAGCACGCCAAGGCGGGGCTGATCCGCGACCTGATCGCCGACCGCACTGATCCGGTGCTGTTTGGGTTGTCCTACGATTATGTCGGCGATCTCTCCGAGACGGTAGCGCTGATGTGGCCGAAGGCGGCGGTCAATCGTAGAGAAGTCTTTGCCGAGCCACCCCTCTCCCCAACCCTCCCCCACAAGGGGGGAGGGAGCCGAGTTGAGTGCTGTGCGATCAGATCCTCCTAATTCCAAAGCCGGAGCAACAACTCTCTCTGTTCCCTCCCCCCTTGTGGGGGAGGGCCAGGGAGGGGGGTACCGCGAGTCGGATGTTTGTCATGAACCGAACTCTCCCAGCAACCGCCACAACAACCCGCCTCCTCCCACCCTGTCCGAAGTCGTCACCACGCTGCGCGCGCTCGGCAAGACCGAACTGCCGAAGCAGCTCGCGCGCTGGCTCGACGAACTCGACGAGACCGGGCGCTGGGCGCTGTTAAAACTCGTGACCGGTGCGATGCGGATCGGGGTTTCGGCGCGGCTGGCGAAAACCGCGGCTGCTAACCTCGGCGACAAGGATGCGCACGACGTCGAGCTGATGTGGCCGGGGCTGGCGCCACCCTATCTCGATCTGTTCGCCTGGCTCGAGGGCCGTGCCGACAAGCCCGTCAACCGCGATCCGACGCCGTTCCGCCCGGTGATGCTCGCGCATGCGATCGAGGATTCGGATTTCGTCAATCTTGATCCAAGAGACTTTATCGCCGAATGGAAATGGGACGGCATCCGCGTGCAGGCGGTTTCCGGCCGCGACGAACGCGGCCATATGCAGGCGCGACTCTATTCGCGAACCGGCGAGGACATCACCAAAAGCTTTCCGGACCTCACACCGTCGCTGCATCTGCCCGGTGCGCTTGATGGCGAGCTACTGGTGCTGCGCGACGCCCGCGTACAGACTTTTAACGTTCTGCAGCAGCGCCTCAATCGCAAAGTCGTTTCGCCAAAACTGATCAAGGAATATCCGATTCATCTGCGCGCCTATGATCTGCTCGCTGACGATGAAAACGATCTGCGCGAACTGCCATTCGTCGAGCGTCGCGCGCGGCTGGAGACCTTCATCAGGAAACTCGACGACCCACGTGTCGATCTGTCGCCGACGGTCGCGTTCGATAGCTGGGACGCGCTGACCTCGGCACGCGCGGATCCCGCCAGCGCAGGCGCCGGCGAGGATGCCGAGGCGGTCGAGGGCGTGATGCTGAAACGCCGCGACGCGCTTTACCTGCCGGGCCGTCCCAAGGGACAATGGTGGAAGTGGAAGCGCGATCCGCATCTGATCGACGCCGTGCTGATGTATGCGCAGCGCGGCCATGGCAAGCGCTCGTCCTATTATTCCGACTACACGTTCGGCGTCTGGACCGACGACGGTGAACTGGTGCCGGTCGGGAAAGCCTATTTCGGCTTCACCGACGAGGAATTGCTGCAGATCGACCGTTTCGTCCGCCGCAACACCACCGAAAAGTTCGGCCCAGTCCGCCATGTCGTGCACGAGCCGGACCAAGGCCTGGTGCTGGAAGTCGCCTTCGAGGGGCTGGCACGCTCGCCGCGGCACAAGTCCGGCGTCGCGATGCGGTTTCCGCGCATCAGCCGGCTGCGCTGGGACAAGCCGCCGCGCGAGGCCGACCGGCTGGAGACGCTGGAGCGGATGTTAAAGAGTGTGACAACAAATTAAGGTGCCGCGGGCGCATGGCAGCCATTGACGGCCCCACATGGGTTCCCCATGTCCCCCGCCGTGCCCTATACTGAGCGGGCGTGACCCGCAGGAGAGACCGATGCCCAACGACGCGAGAGATTTGCCGGCCAGCAGCAATGACGGCCTGTATCGATTCCTCGGCGGCTCGCCGCTGTCGGTGGCATTCCGGCTGATCCTGCTGTCGATCCTGGTCGGCGTGGTGCTCTCGGTGATCGGCTTCGATCCCTGGAATATCCTGCACAGCATCCAGATGCTGTTCCGCCGGCTCTGGGATCTCGGTTTCGACACCGTCAACTGGCTGTGGCGCTACTTCCTGCTCGGCGCGGTGATCGTGGTTCCGGTCTGGTTTCTGTCGCGGATGTTCGGCTCACCGCGCGGGCGCTAGGGGCTGATCCAGCGACGCCGCGGTGTCGCCTCCCCCATTGAAAGGTGCGACGGCGCAGGTAACGACGGCGCAAGTGTTCGCCATCGCGGGTCCCGCGATGGTCGCGAACCTGACGACGCCGTTGATTGGCATCGTCTCGACCACGGCCATCGGCCGGCTCGGCGACGCCACGCTGCTTGGCGGCGTCGCGATGGCCTCGGTGCTGTTCGACTGCATCTTCTGGCTGTTTGCGTTCCTGCGCATGGGTACCGTCGCTTTCACGGCGCAGTCGCTGGGCGCCGGCGAGACCAGCGAATTGCGCGCGATCCTGGTGCGCGGCTTTATCGTTGCGGCCTTGATCGGCACCGGACTTATTATTCTGCAGATACCGCTGGCGACGATCCTGCTCGGCGCCATGGGCGGCAGCGAGGGTGTCACCCGCGCCGCCAAAACCTATTTCCTCATCCGGATCTGGTCGGCGCCGCTGGTGCTCGGCAATTACGTCGTGCTCGGCTGGCTGATCGGGCAAGCGCGCGCCAGACTGGCACTGGGAACGCAAATCACCATCAACCTGATCAACGTGGCGGCGACGACACTGCTGGTGCTGGTGTTCGACTTCGGCATCGCGGGCGCAGCGATCGCGGCGTTGATCGCGGAAGCGGCAGGCCTGCTGCTCGGCGTCGCGATCGCGCGGCGCCTGCAGGGACAATTGGCGGTGCCGCGCGCGACGCTGTTCGACCGCACCAAACTGATGCGGATGCTGTCGGTTAACCGCGACATCATGATCCGCACAGCGGCGCTGATCGCGGCGTGGCTGGTGTTCACCGCGCAGGGCGCACGCTCCGGCGACATGACGCTGGCGGCCAATGCGGTGTTGAACAATTTCCTCCTGATCAGCGCGTTCTTCCTCGACGGCCTCGCCAACGCCGCCGAACAGCTTTGCGGCCGCGCCTATGGCGCCCGCGACAAAAGCGCGTTCACCGGCGCGGTGCGGCTGGTGCTGATCTGGGGATTTGGCTTTGCCGTCGCGGTCGCCGCGACCTTTGCGCTGTTCGGGACCTCGTTCATCGACATCATGACGGCGAATGTGGAGGTCCGTCGGCTCGCGCGCGACTATCTGCCGTACGTGGTCGTAGCGCCTCTGCTCGGCGTGTTCGCCTTTGGCTATGACGGGATCTATATCGGCGCGACCTGGGCGCGCGACATGCGCAATCTGATGGTGCTGTCGCTGCTGTTCTTCCTCGCCGCCTGGCTGGCGCTTCGGTCGTTCGGCAATGCCGGCCTGTGGGGTGCCTTGCTGGTCCATTACGCCGCCCGCGGCGGCCTCGAAGCGTTGCGCTATCCGGCGTTGTTGCGGAAGTCGTTTGCGGCGTGAACCGCTTGTTGCTCCCTCTCCCCGCTCTTGCGGGGAGAGGTTAAGTAAACCCCTACTTCACCGGCCAGTCCTCGGCCGTGATCGTGGCCGCGTCGGCGCCGACGATTTCGGACAGGGAGTTGCGTCCGGTTCGTAGCAAGGTCGAGGCAAGATCGCTCTTGATGTCCTCGACCAGCCCAAGACCCTTGTAGACCAGCGACGAATACAACTGGATCAGGCTGGCGCCGGCGCGGATTTTTGTCAGCGCGGCGCCGCCGCTGTCGATGCCGCCGACCCCGATCAGGGGAAACGCGCCTTCGGCGCGCACATAGGTTTCCGCCACCATGCGGGTCGACAGGCGGAACAATACCCGGCCGGACAGGCCGCCCTGCTCCCTGGCGCGGTTGCTCTCGCGCAAGGTTGAGGGCCGCGCCAACGTGGTGTTTGCGACGATCATGCCGTCGACGCGGCGTGAGCGCGCGATGTGCACGACGTCGTCGAGTTCGGCGAGGCTCAGATCCGGCGCGATCTTCAGCAGCACCGGTGAATTGCCGGCATTCTTGCGCACCCGTTCGCGCGCATCGATCACCTTGGCAAGGAGATCGTCGAGCGCCTCCGATTGCTGCAGGTTACGCAGGCCCGGCGTGTTGGGCGAGGAAACGTTGACGGTGAAATAGCTCGCGACCGGCGCAAAGGTCTCGATCAGCCTGACATAGTCGGCGACGCGATCGGCCGAGTCCTTGTTGGCCCCGACATTGACGCCGACGATGCCGCCCATGTTCGCGCGCGCGGCGAGCCGGCGCAGCACCGCTTCCGCGCCGTCATTGTTGAAACCCATGCGGTTGATCACGGCTTCGTCGCGCTCGAGGCGAAACAGCCGCGGCCGGGGATTGCCGACCTGCGGCTTTGGCGTCACGGTGCCGATCTCGACAAAGCCGAATCCCAGCCGCAGCAGCGCGTCCGGCGCCTCCGCACTCTTGTCGAAGCCGGCGGCCATGCCGATCGGGTTGGGAAAATTCAGACCGAACGCCCGCACCGCCAGTTTCGAATCATCCGTGCGCGGCTTCATCGGCGGCAATAGCCGCAATCCCTGGATCGCCATGCGATGCGCGTCTTCCGGATCGAACCAGCGCAGCAGCGGCAGCGAGAAGGCGTCGAAGGCGCGGATCACGGTTTCAGCTCCGGAATGTCGTGATAGCCGTCGGACCGCGCGCGCATGTCGAGGATCGCGGTGACCGCGCCGAGATCGAGTTCGCCGTACAGATGCGGGAACAGCTCGTCGTTGCGCGAAGGCTCCCAGCGCAGCGCGTCGCCAAGCGCATCGGCATCGACGGCAATGAGAAACAGGCCGGTCTGCCCGAAATAATGCTTCCGCGCCGTCTCGGCGAGCTGGGCGGCTGTGGAAAAATGAATGTAGCCGTCGCGCAGATCATCCGGACTGCCCTTGTAGAAGCCCTGCCGCTCTGCCTCGCGCCATGCCGAGGCGGGACTGATTTTATAGATCGTGGGCACGGCCTGGCGGATTCCCTTCTTGTCGTTGAGTTTTTTGGGATTTTCCCGGAAATACCCGGGGCCGGCGCAGACCGTAAAGGCGGCCGGGGCGTAACTCAAGCGTCGCAGCGGGGACGATCGAAGGGAGATTTGCGCCAAGCTGCCGAATGAGGTAATAATTCCTAAGTCGCTACGGGGTTTTTCGATGGCCAAGCAATCCAGGTCGCAACGCCTTCTCACCCACGGTCAGGTCTGGACCGCGCTCGACCGCCTGGCCGAGCGTGCCGGCATGTCGCCCTCGGGGCTTGCCAAGCGCAGCGGTCTTGACCCCACCACCTTCAACAAATCCAAGCGCATCACCGGCGACGGCCGCGAGCGCTGGCCATCGACCGAATCGGTCTCGAAAGCGCTCGCCGCCACCAATTCGTCGATCGAGACCTTCGTGCAGCTGATCGGTGACGGCGCGCGCGGCACGCAATCGGTGCCGCTGCTCGCTCTGGCGCAGACCGGCAGCGGCGGCCATTTCGACGATAGCGGTTTTCCCGCCGGCAAGGGCTGGGACGAGGTGGCGCTGCCATCGTCCGGCGACGAGCACGCCTACGCGCTGGAGATATCGGGCGATTCGATGAAGCCCGCCTATCGCGACGGCGACATCATCATCGTGTCGCCGGGCACCGCGATCCGGCGCGGCGACCGCGTGGTACTAAAGACGTCAGGCGGCGAAGTCATGGTCAGGGAATTGAAACGCCGCACGACGAAGACGCTCGAATTGCAGTCGCTCAATCCTGCTCATGCCGACCACGCGCTCGACGCCGACGATGTCGCGTGGATCGCCCGGATCGTCTGGGCGAGCCAGTAGATCGCACGAGACGCAAGGCGATGACCAATACCACCGCTTCGTCCGAAACGTGCTCGCAACCAGCACCGCCCCTTCCGCTGACCCTCTACGCCAAACCGCGCAGGTCGTTTCTCTATCTGGCGATCTGTTTCGGATTTCTTGTCGCCTTCGTCTACATGATCGTCGATCCCTGGGCGAATGATCCCAATCCTCGCATAAGTTTTGCGATGGCCATTCTCGGGATAGCCCTGTTCGGAACAGGCACTGTATGGTTCCTTTACATGCTGATCCGGAAGCCACGACTGGTGAAGCTGGATAAGGAAGGGGTTTTGATCTCCGGTCAGCGGTGCCAGATATACTGGAAAGATATCACCGATTTCCGCGTCGTTCGCGAATCAATCGGTAGCGGTGATATCGTCTGGATCGCCGTTTTTGTTGGAGATACCAGCGGATACTATTCGTCCTGGGGACCGATCAACCGGTGGCTTCTCTCGCTCACGGAGAACAAGTTCGGGACGCCGGTTCTTATCAATTGCGATTTTTTCCGGATTGACCCTGATACACTCGTCGAATGGCTGAACGAGTATCGCGAGAGATATTCGCACCGCGGCACGCCCGCGTGAACGAGACGGCAGGCGTCGTGGCAACTGACGTTCTGCAAGACCTGCTGCAGCCGCAGCTTCGGGTGGTCTTGTGCGGTACCGCCGCCAGCACCGTGTCTGCGGCCGCAGGGCACTACTACGCCAACAAGCAGAACAAGTTCTGGAAGATTCTGCACGAGACCAGGCTGATTTCCGATCAGTTGCAGCCGCATCAATACCACGAACTGCTGCGGCACGGGATCGGTCTCACCGATCTGGTGAAGACGCATTTCGGGATGGATAACCAGATCCCGTTGTCGAAGCTTGCCGACCCGCGCGCCCGCTTGCGCGCGTCCATCGCCGTGTTTCGCCCGACATTCCTGGCATTCACCAGCAAGACGGCGGGGGAAAAATTCTTCGGCGGCAAGCGCAACTACGGCGAACAACCGCAGCGGATCGGCGAGACCAGGGTCTGGATTTTGCCGTCCACATCGGGCGCCGCCAACGGCAGTTGGCGGCCGGAGATCTGGCACCGGTTTGCGGATGAGGTGAGGAGAGACGATTGACTGATGCTGACCTTCGCCCTCTCCCCTTGTGGGAGAGGGTGGATCTAATGAGCGTCAGCTCATTCGAGACGGGTGAGGGGTCTGTCTCCACAAAGTGAGACCTGTCGCTCGGATAGAGACCCCTCATCCGGCGCTACGCGCCACCTTCTCCCACAAGGGGAGAAGGGAGCAGGAGCTTACGTCGCGTAGTCGGGCTCCTTGCGATCCAGCGTCCGCTTCAACGCATCGAAATGCCGCTGCGCCGGCGTGGGACCCTTGTAGAGATGGTCGTCGCGGTAATCACGCTGGGTCTTTTGGACCACGGGGGCCGGAAGCTGCTTCAGCTTCTGGCCGGTCCACATCGCGTAGATCTGCACCTGGGCGGCGCGCTCGACGTAATAGAGCATGTCATAGGCGTCGGCGACGGTCGCACCGACCGTCGAGATGCCGTGATTGGCCATGAACAGCACCCGCTTGTCGCCGATGACGCCGGCAAGGCGCGCGCCTTCGGCGGGATCGAGCGCAGGCCCGGTGTATTCGTCGTCATAGGCGATGGCGCCGGAGAGACCGACCTCGGTCTGGCCTATCTCCTTGATGCGGGGATCCTCCAGCCGCGTCAGCGCGCTCGCGTAAGGCATATGGGTGTGAAACACCGCCTTGGCCTGCGGCAGCGCCTTGTGGATCGGCGCGTGGATGCAATAGCAGGAGCGCTCGACCTCGCCCTCGCCGCGCTTGACCTCGCCGTCGTCGATGCCGACTTCCATGAAGCAGGAGGCCGTGACTTCGGACCAGTGCGTGCCGAACGGGATCTGGTAGTAGCGGTCGGTGCGGCCCGGCACTGTGAAGGTGAGATGGTTGAAGATGCCTTCGCTAAAACCCTGGTTGAACGCGAGCCGGTGGGCGGCGGCGAGGTCAACCCGCGCCTGCCATTCCTCGGCGCTGGAGTTATCGAGCGGCTTCGGTGAAACCTTGTCGTGCATGCGAATTCTCCCTGCTGAAGCTTTCGATGTGGCCAGCCTCTCTGTGGAGACCTGGACTGCGGAGGCTTGGACGGCTGCAGCCATTGTAGCGCAATCCGGGGCCGGCCGCGGCTGAAATTGCCGGGGGCCTGCTATCTCGATTTGCGGCCCGATCGTCGCTGATGCGCTGCCGTCATCTTTGCAGCATACGGTGCCACGGAAATCGGGTATTGCAGGGCGTCATCCGGCAAGGGAGGCTTCAATGGATCGTCGAAATGTATTGAAGGCGCTGGCGGGCCTTGCGGTCTGCCCGGTTTGCACCAGCAGCGGCTTTGCCGCGGAAGGCGCGCACTGGAGTTATGAGGGAGAAGCAGGTCCGGCCAAATGGGGCGACCTCGATGCCGCCAACAAGGCCTGTTCGATCGGCTCGCAGCAGTCGCCGATTGACATCGGTCCCACCGTCAAATCCCAGTTGCAGCCGCTGAGGCTTGCCTGGGGCAAGACCGCCGACACCATCGTCAACAACGGCCACACCATTCAGCTCGGTTTCGCCGAGGGCAGTACGCTGGAGCTCGGCGGCACCACCTACAAACTGGCGCAGGTGCATTTCCACCGGCCGAGCGAACACCTGATCGGTGGCAAGAATTTTCCGATGGAAGCGCATTTCGTCCATCGCGCGGAGTCCGGCGCGCTGGCCGTGGTCGGCGTGCTGCTGACCGAAGGCAAGGCCAACGCCACCTTCGCCAAGATCGTCGCGACCATGCCGGCCAAGGAAGGCCCGGCGGTGAAGGCCGACAGCAGCATTAATCCGAACGGACTGCTGCCGGCGAAACTGAGCTATTACCGCTACGAGGGCTCGCTGACGACACCGCCCTGCTCGGAAGTCGTCGACTGGCTGCTGCTGACCACGCCGATGCAGGTCGCGGCCAGCGACGTGGCCAGTTTCGCAAAACTCTATCCGATGAACGCCCGTCCGGCGCAGAAGGACAACCGGCGCTTCGTGCTGGTGGCGGGGTGATCTTTTTCCTTCTCCCCTTGTGGGAGAAGGAAAGAAGTCACGCGCTCCGCGCCAGCGCGCCGTCGATCATCGCCATGGCGTTCGTCACGCCATAGACCGCGACGAACGAGCCGAAGCGCGGGCCTTTTTCCTGACCCAACAGCACCTGATAGAGCATGTTGAACCAGTCGAGCGAGACGCCCGGCCGGCCGTCCTTGCCCTTCTTGACCTGATCGAGGAACGGCTCGCGGCGGCCGATTTCGTAGACCACGTTCTGGATGTCTTCGGCGCTTGATCCCGCCGGCAGGCTCGACAGCGCATCGCGCAGGTCCTGTAACGCGGCGCGCTCGCCATCGGTCGGTTCGCGGAATTTCTTGGTCGGCGCCACGAAGTCGCGATAGTAGTTGATGGCGTAGCCGACCATGGCGTCCAGTTTAGGATGGGTCTGCGGCGTCACGCCGGGACGGTAGCGGCCGATAAAACCCCAGAGCGTCTCGGCATTCTCCGCGTTCGACGACGACACCAGCGTCAGCAACAACTGGAACGTGACCGGCATGTCGGCCTTCGGCGGCTGGCCGGAATGAATATGCCACACGGGATTCGCAAGCTGCTGCTTGGCATCCTGCCGCGCAAAACCATCGAGGAACTGCTGGTAGTCGTCGACGTTGCGCGGGATCACGTCGAAATGCAGCCGCTTCGCCGCCTTCGGCTCACGGTACATGAACAGCGACAGCGATTCCGGCGACGCATAGCGCAGCCACTCGTCGATCGTCAGGCCATTGCCCTTCGACTTGGAAATCTTCTGGCCGCCCTCGTCGAGAAAGAGTTCGTAGTTGAAACCTTCGGGCGGCGTGCCGCCGAGCGCCTTGGCGATCGGGCCCGAGAGCTTGACCGAGTCGATCAGATCCTTGCCGGCCATCTCGTAGTCGACGCCGAGCGCGACCCAGCGCATCGCCCAGTCGGCCTTCCACTGGCACTTCACATTGCCGCCGGTGACCGGCGTTTCGACTTCCTCACCGCTATCCGGGTCCACGTAAGTGATCGTGCCGGCCGCAACGTCGCGACGGATCATCGGCACCTGCAGCACCACGCCTGACGTCTTGCTGATCGGCAGGAACGGCGAATAGGTCGCGCGCCGATCCGGGCCCAGCGTCGGCAGGATGATCGCCATCACCTGATCGTAAACCGCGAGCATCTTGAGCAGCGTCGCATCGAAACGGCCCGACGTGTAGCAATCGGTCGCACTCGCGAACTCATAGTCGAAACCGAAGTGATCGAGGAATGCGCGCAGGCGCGCGTTGTTGGCGGCGCCGAACGAAGGGTATTCGTTCGAGAACGGGTCCGGCACCCGCGTCAGCGGCTTGCCGAGATGGAGCGCCATCATGTCGCGGTTCGGCACGTTGTCCGGCACCTTGCGCAGGCCGTCCATGTCGTCGGAAAACGCCAGCAGCCGGGTCTTGATCTTGTCTTCCGTGAGCACGCGAAAGGCGTGGCGCACCATGGTGGTGCGCGCGACCTCGCCGAAGGTGCCGATATGCGGCAGCCCCGACGGACCGTAACCGGTCTCGAACAGCACCTCGTCCTTCGGGCTTTTCTTCAGCCGCGCCACGATCGCTTTCGCCTGCTCGAACGGCCAGGCGTTTGATTGTTCGGCGAGCGTGCGCAAATCGCTCGGGCTGGCGGCGAGATCGATCGTGGACATCTAAACAGGCTCTCCGGGACGTAAAACTCGTTGGTTATAGCCGTCATTGCGAGCGAAGCGAAGCAATCCATGCAGCAACAAGCAAGAATGGATTGCTTCGTCGCTCACGCTCCTCGCAATGACGACCGTGTCAAAACGGGCTGATGGAAAAATAGCGCAGCCACAGATCGGTGAAGCGGCCTTTTTCCCAGATCCGGAACAGCGCCCAGTTCAGCGACTGCCGCAGCAGATCGTTGCCCTTGCGGACGCCGATGCCGATGCCCTCGCCGAAGTAGCGGCTCTCGACGAAGGGGCCGCCCGAGAACGCACAGCATTCACCGGAATTGGTACCGTTGATCCAGAACGCCAGCGCAATCGCATCGCCGAAGATGAAGTCGACTTCGCTCCGCCGCAGCGCCAGCCGCAGCGTGTCGTCATTGGCGTAGGACTTGATCTCGGCGTCGGTGAACATCGCCTTCAGATAGGCCTCGTGCGACGTGCCGGCGATGACGCCGATCTTCTTGCCTTCGAGATATTCGGGCCGGACCTCCGGCATCACGGCGTCGCGCCGCGACACGAAGCGCGCCGGCGCGCGGTAATAGGGATCGGTGAAATCGAGCCGGGCGCGCAATTGTGGCGTCACCGCCAGCGAGGCGATGATGGCATCGCCGCGGTTCGAAGTGATGGCGTCGACCAGCGTCTCGAACCGGCGCATCTGGATGGTGCAGGTGACCTTGATCTCGTCGCACAGCGAACGCGCCAGATCGACATTGAAGCCGGCCGGATTGCCATCGGGGCCGGTGAAATTGAACGGCGGATAGTCGGTCTCGGTCAGGAACCGGATCACGGTCAGGCGCGACAGGTCCGGCCGGTCCGGACGCCGTCGCGGGTCCCAGAAGCCGGGCACCGCCTGCGGCGCGGCTTCGACCGCGGGCCGCGGCGGGGTTTGGGCCTGCGCCGGTCCGCAAGCCAGAACGGCGGCCACCAGCGCAGCCGCGATCGACCATCCCGCCAGAGGCGCGCGGACGGAGCGGTGTGGGGGCAACAGGGCGGTCAGGTCTGGCATTGCCGGAAATACAAGGGAAATTGTCAGGGGATTTGATGGCCTTATAGACCATCCGGCCCGCGATGCGAGGGCCGTTTTCCATCCGGGACGGAAATTGCGCAAACTCCAGGTGAACCGGTGGACCGTCGCCAATTCGAGTTTGTCGCCAGATCACAGTCCAGTGAGCGATTCAGGCCTTGGGCAGCGGAACGGAAGGGTGAAAGAAGAAGGAATACAGGTCCATCCAGGGGCTGGTAGACTTGGACATTGTCGCCGCCACAAAAGTGAACAAAAAGAGCACCAGCACCAGTTCGAAATAAGGGCTCGCCACCGCGATATCGCCGAGCAGACGATAGCGCTTGCCGCCTCCGCGCAGCTCCAGGATTTCCGGTAACGTTTCCCAGCGCTGCGGCTCAGGCGGTGCCATCGCGGGAGGGGCATTCTCCTTTTCCTCGGCCTTTCGTCTCCGCTCCAGCGCCTCGAAGCGTTCGGTGTAGATCAGATAAAGCGTTGCGATCAGAATGGTCCAGTACAGCGGATCAGTCGGGAAGTTTACGAACAGCGGAAGGCCGAATACGAACGGCAGCATGACTCCGCAAAGCACGGTGCTCAGGAAAAGCATGATCATGCCATTGCGTTTGGCCTGGCGCCAAACCCTGAGTTCGATTTGTACGGACGCCGGAACCTGATGCCAAAGCGCCTCGAAATCGCGCACCGATTTTTCCGATTGAACCGTCTCTTCGCGTAACTGGCTCGCCGCAGCAGCGATGGTCACTCGTTTCGGTCCGACCTCGGCGGGCATAGCCTCGAGGTTGCCGGCGTCCGCACTATCAGCGCCGGTCGACAGAAACTGCCGCCACGACCGAACCAGCTCGGCACGCCGAGCCGGCGACACCTCTCGTCTTGCCGGAAGGAGGAGAGAATGAAGCTCGCGCAGATCGCGATATCGCGGATGCACGATACCCAGTTCGATCGCCAACTCGATCGTGGCTTCGACATCATCCTGCAGCTCGCCCGGAGCTGTCGCTGTCACGCGCGCCTCCACATACGCCGGTTCAAGCAGCAGATCGACCAACCGGAACAGCAACTCCTGGCGTTTGCGCCGATCCTGGCTCTCGCGTATCGCGGCGAGCAAATGATAGGGCGTATCCGCGAGGACGGAGGCGTCCTCGCAATGCTGCCAGTCCCGCTCGTTTTCGGCCAGAAAGAACGTGGCGATGGCCTCATGCGCCTCGGCACTGCTGAGACCGTATTCCGGCTCGCTTAGCAGGAAGGTCCCAAAGACGGAGTGAAAGAGCCGATATGGCCCATTGGGTGCTGAACCAGTCAGAAACCTTCCAAGAACCCTCAGGGAGTTGATGGCCTCGCTCTGCGGACGCCGCGTAATGCCGGCAAGCTGAGTGAGGGTAAGGCCACTTTTGGCGACAGCGAGAACGCCGAGAATCGGACGATATTGCTGAGCCCAGCGATCGACATTGAAGCCCACCAGTCGCTGGACCATGGCGACGAAAGCCTGGCGCAGCGTGTCGGGCATACGCTCCGCATCGAGGACCTCGTCGATCCTGCCGACGATCTCCGTAGCCGAAGGGGCTCCCACCAGCAGGCTGTCCAGCAAGAGCTTGGCGTACAGAAAGTTTCCCTGGGCGGCGCGCCCGATCTGCGCAACAACTTCGTTGCGTTCGCGGCCGCGCAGCAGTGGCTTCAGTCGCACTTCCGCATAAGCGAGGATGTCGGGCCCAACCATTGCCGGCTCGGACAAATCAATCCTAGGGCCCGGCACCATCTGAACGATCCGCGGATCCGCACGGGATAGCGCCAACAATCTGAAGTTGGGCGGCAAGGCCCCCGGTTGGGACGCCAGCGCAATCACCTCCGCGATCCCTTCCTTGCCACCACTATCAAGGGCGACATCCAGCCCATCGACGAGGACCAGCATCAGCGGCGGCAGCTTGCTGCTGTTGGCCGCTTCCTGCAGAGGCTTTTGAATGATCAGACGGAATGCCCGCTCGACCGACACTTCCGAAGCAATGCTGATCGATTCGATCGTAAGCTCGGCACCTTCGTCGCGCGCTTCCGAAGTTCCGATCCGGCTCCGAATCCGAACCGAAATTTCCGGCGTCGTGTTGCTAAGCCTGGCCAGCGCGGCGGTGAATTGCTGCGAACGAGCGGTGAGCTGCCGCGCCATGGCGTCAATGAACGGACGCCAGGCGTCGTCTCTACCGCAAACATGGGCGAGAATCAGATTGTTGGACAACAGTCGCAGCGCCTGCGGCGGCGACGCATCACCAGTCGTGAACTCCACCAGACGGGCGGCCAGCGCACTCTTGCCGCTACCGGGCGCACCGACGATGAGCAACGCAGGCGCGGTGCTACGGTTCAGCCAATCTCCGATCCTGTCAAAGACCCAGTCCCGACCCGCGAAATTCTCCGGTGCGCGATCGAACTCACTGTGAGATCTGCCCTGCACGAGGTTGGCCAGCGCAGCCTGATACTGGGTATAAACCTGGCTGTCTTTCGGAATCAGTTCCATCATCGCCGAGCAAATCCGCGTGGACGCCGCGATCAGGTCTGCGGCGATGGGAAGCTCGGCATCCCGAACCGCGACGTTTTCACCGAATGCATAATAAGGGATATATGGCACCCTCAGATCGAGGAATGCGCTGGTACGAAACTTGATTCGGCCATCGATCATCGTTGCGAGCTGTAAAGTGAACCTGTCGCTGAAATCCTTCAGCTTCGAACCCTCGTTGACCTCGACCCGGCTCGGCACGATCAGCAGCGACAACTTGCGATCGCCGCGAATCTTCACCAATTCCTCGTTGATGAGACTTCAGCGCCATGCGGCGCGAGCCTTCGATATTCTGGTCGTTCGCCGCCACAAAGAGCACCACGGCGTCAGCGAGAAAATGAGTGCAAACGCCGCTCATCTCAGTGATGCCGGTTCGGCTGTCGATCAGCACTACATCGTATCGCCGGTTGAGCTCGCCACCGAGCCAGTCGAAGAATTGCGCGCCATTCCAGCGAATATAGAAATCTTCCCAATCAAAAGCTCGAATTCGATCGGCGTAGAGGGAATATTCGTTGTCGTCGCGCCGGCCCGCGGTCATCAGCGAAAGCGAGCCATTGGTCGAAGGCTGTGGCCCACGAACGGGAACGATGAAGTTCTCCAGCGGCTCCACGCGATACAGGAACGGCTCCGAACTCTCAGATCCTTCGTCGGCCGGCAAGGGCGCCTCTGCGGGCGCCGCCGGTTCGCGTGTCCCGGTGTTGCTGGGCAGCCCGCGCAACATTTTATACGATAGCAGTAGATCGACCACGCCGCGCGAGTGCAGAAAGTCGTTATGCACCGGCAACCGCACAACCTTGCCATCGCGGACGGGAAGCGGACCTGACACGGAGAAAAAGCGCTCGAGCCCGGGCGCCTCGAGATCGAAATCAATCATCAAGACGTTCAGCCCGCGCTGGTAGAGCAGCTCAGCGACGTTGGCCAGCATCATGGAACGCCCGACGCCGCCCTTGAAGGAATAGAACGTAAAGATCATCCTCTTCCCCTCAAGCTTGCGCGAACTCCGGCTCTTCCCGCCGCAGACGCCCAGAGCTTTCGCACCCTGGTCAATAGCCACTGTGACATCTCGGTTTCGCTGCAATGCTGACAGGCCAGATCGCCCAGCGGATCCAGCAGGCGCTGGTTGAATTCACTTTCCTCCAGGCTGGTCTGCAGTGAGTGCACCATGGACTTCATGACTTCGAACGCGTTGCCATCAGGCGTAAGGGTCACAACCGACGTGTTCGGAAATACATCAAGCATGCTGCGTTGGTAGGCGCGCAGTAGTGCCGGATGACGGATTGAAATCGCATCGACGACAACAATGCATCTTTCGCGCAGGTGCCCCAACGTCAAACGATCGAGCGTCCGGATGTCGTGAAAGATCGGAGTAAATGGCTTCGTAAACTCCTTTGATTTCTCGTTCGCCTTGTTGAACGTCGTCAACGCATCCGAGATGTACCCCGCGATATCACGCGCACCGCCGCGCGGGTGCCATTCCCCCGCCGTGGCGCCATAGTACTTGACCCAGTTTGCTTTACCGGTCTGTTCCAGATGCAGGACGAGACGTTCGAGATTGTGCTTGAGCACCTCCGGCTCGCCAGCAAATGGATTTCCCGCGGCAAGGTCTTGTGCTTCCTTCGCGGTCATTACTAGCAGGACGAAATCGACCTCAATTCCGGGATCCACCAGCTTCATCTCCGGCTTCGCCCGCTCGATAGCGTGAATGACGATGTTTTGAGTCTGCGCCTGCAGTACCTGTCCCTTTATAGTCTCGTTGACGATACCGGCCGCCTGTTCGTGGAGAGACATGTGGGGGTCTGATCCGTCGCGCCTTTGCTTCACGACAGTGAGCATGGTCTGCACCGCTTCCGGGCTCTCTTTCACTCCGACCAAGGGAAACATGCTGTCCAGCAAAGGCCGCAACTGCTTGCAATTGGGGTCGGCGTAAAGCCTCTCAAGCTCTTCTCTGAGTTGGTCCCACGGTGTTGGCGCCAAGTTCTGATCCTCGTTCAAGGGGTCGCTGGCCGTCGCGTCGCTTTAGCCTGGGCTGGATCGGGAGGCACCGCCAGAGCGTCGCCCTCCGTCATCGTCATCATCGTCGTCGTTCCAGGTGTTGTTGATCGTGATGGGGGCATTGAAATCTCCCTGAAGGACCTGCCCCTGGATTTTTTCGTTGACGATGCTGAAGGTCGGAGCGGCCCCGCTCGCTCTCGCTTGGGCTAATCCACCCGCGACCAACTCGATCCGCGGCGGAGTCTTGAACGGCGAGCCCTTCGGAACTTTGTTACCGCCCGCGTAATAGGAGACGACGAAGTTGTCCGCTTCCATGAATCGCAGCACGGGGTGCTGGCGATCCCCGGTGAGTTCAGGAACCCGCTTGCTCGCATACATCGCCAGATCAGCCACCCGCACGTAGCTGTCCGCCTCGCTGGCGCCGGTACCGGTGAACCCCTCGATCAAAGCCGTCGTAAAGGCACTATACGGCTCGCCGGCGTAAGAAAGTTCGGCCGCGGTCGATGACGCGATGACGAAGCGGCCACGACCCTCCTTGAACATCTTCTCGGCTTCCGGCGGGATCGGGGCCTTTTCCAATGCCTGACCTGGCGCCTTGGTCTTTTCGACGCCGGCGGCGTGACAGCAGTCGAGCAGCACCAGCAACTTCTGTGCGCGGACTTTGCCGAGTGCCGCCGCGAATTCCCCGTCCGAGATGGCTGTGTGCGTCAGGTCGCCGAGGTCGTAGTCGTAGGGCAGCAGAAAATACTGCTTCGCTCCGTTCGCCGTGACGAAATAGCCATGACCGGAGAAATACACGATCACGGTGGAATCCTGATTGGTACGTCCAGCCAGTTCCGCCAGTCCGTCCAACACCAACGCGCGCGTGGCTTTCAATTCGGTGAGCACGGTCACCTGACCGGCAGGATATGCGCAGCGCTCGGGATCACGCAGGATCGTCCCCAGGCCTTTCGCATCGTCGATCGTGTTCTTGAGATCGGCGCCGACGCCGACCAGAAACGCGTGTCCCTGCTCAAAAGCCATCGTCGGACCCCTTGCAAAAAGTCCAGTGGAGTTCCCGCGCGTTCCGGTACGGACAAAAGCCGCAAAATTCCAGCCGCGGGCCATGAAGCTAAAATGCAAGCATAGGTCGCTAAACCAGAGACAGTCAACACGCTTGCCGACAACCCGAACGAATTGCCATCAATTTCAGATGAAAGGCCTGTGCTGCGGAAGGCTGCGGCGGGAGCTTAGAGATCGGGAGTTCAGAGATACCGCTTCAGGTCTTTGGCGGCTTCCTCGGGCGTCCGTTTCAGGTTGAACGGCGAGACGAAATGGCCATCGCGGTCCATCAGATAGATCAGCGCGGTGTGGTCCATGGTGTAGTCGCCGTCCTTGAGCGGGACCTTTTTGGAATAGACCCGATACGCGGACAGCACCTTGGCCACGTCGGTGGGATCACCGGTCAGGCCCTGCAGATGCGGGTCGAAGCTCGACAGATAATCTTTCATCGCGGCCGCCGTATCGCGCTCCGGATCGACCGAGACGAAATAGGCGTTGACGCGATCGGCGTCCTTGCCCATCGCCTTCAGCACTTCGGAAATCTCGAACAGCGAGGTCGGGCAGACATCCGGGCAATGGGTGAAGCCGAAGAAGATCAGCGTCGGCTTGCCCTTGAGGCTGGTGTCGGTGACGACTTGGCCGGCCTGATTGGTCAGCTGAAACGGCCCGCCGATCGCGGCCGGGGCCGTGACGGTGCGCAAGCCGCCCAGCGCCCACAGCATGATGAAGAGCCCAACGGCGAGGCTGCCGGCAAAGGCCGCGAAAATCACCAGCGGGCGGGTGGTCCGGTCCATTCCAAAATTCCTTTTTGCCGGATCAGAAGCAGGCCGAGATGCCGGCGGCGATCATCTCGAAAAACACCGCGGTGCCGTAATGGAACCACAATGCCAGCGCGCCGAGCAGGACCAGCGCGCCGAGGCCGGCTGCCGTCCAAACGATGACCGACGCCACCCTGCCCTGAGGCCGGGTTGCCGCCACCATGCCCGGTTGGGTGGAAATCGGCTGAACCATGGGGTTCAGATAGGGCCAGTTTCTTGGGCAGGCAAGCGCCATAGCTGCCCGGCCGATCACGTCATGCGGAGGGGGATCACCGGGGAACGATCAGTGGCGTCATCCTTCGAGACGCGGCAAAGATGCCGCTCCTCAGGATGAGGTCTACCACCGTCCTCATGGTGAGGAGCGCGGCGAAGCCGCGCGTCTCGAACCATGATTGGGGGCAGGTCGTCCGGCTCAGCGCGAAGGCGAAGCAGCCGCCGCGGGCTTCGGCGCCGGCATGGGCATGGCGGCTTGGGCATCGAGGAAGCAGGGTTTGTAGAGCGCCTGCAGCTGCTTGCCCCTCAGGAAGATCATGCGCGGGGTCAGTCCGCCGCGCGCCGAAATCCACTTCCGCACCGCCTGCGGATACATCGAATACAGCATCTGGGTGGCTTCGGAATTGGTGACCGCGCGACCATTTTCGCCGAAATCCCAGGCGGCATGGAACCCGAGATTGGCGTGCGAGGTCACGCAGATCTTGTCATGGGCCACCGCGCCGAGAACGATGGTGCAGGCTGAGGCGCACAGGCCGTCGATGATCACGGCTTCGCCGGAGGTGCGCAGACCCTGGTATTTGTCGACATAGGTGCCGATCCGGCCACCGCGATCGTCGGCAATCCGAACCACCGCGTGGCTCGCTCCAACCCCTGCCAGCAGCAGCACCGCTGCGAGCAACCCCGTCAACAGCTTCATGTCCCAGCCCCAGTCGAAAAAGTCGAAACCGAATCTGACCGTCTTGGTGATGCAAGACTGACGACAAGTTCTTTCGAGACGGTGATTTTGTCTAGGAGGCGGAGGGCGCTCAAAACAGATTCAAATTAAGTGTTGCAGGCGCGCTGCACCGGATGCCCAAGAAAATCCCAAACTGGAACAAGTTGGCGCTTCGACGGTGGCCGCGCCGCCACAGGCAAGCGCCATTTGCCGTTGACCGCGCCTGATGACGCGGTCTTGAATCAGAAAACGCTCGGGGGAGGACGCGATGGCTGAGGACGCAGACGTAATCGTGGTCGGCGGCGGACTGGCGGGCCTGGTCGCGGCGACCGAAATCGCCGACGCCGGCAAACGCGTCATTTTGCTGGACCAGGAAGGCGAGCAAAGCCTTGGCGGACAAGCGTTCTGGTCGTTCGGCGGCCTGTTTTTGGTGGACAGTCCCGAACAGCGCCGGCTCGGCATCAAGGATTCCCACGATCTGGCGCTGCAGGACTGGATGGGCACCGCCGGTTTCGATCGCGAGGAAGATCTGTGGCCGAGGAAGTGGGCGGAAGCCTATGTCGCCTTCGCCGCAGGCGAGAAGCGCGACTGGCTGCGGGCGATGGGCCATCGCATTTTTCCCGTGGTCGGCTGGGCCGAACGCGGCGGCTATGACGCGATGGGCCACGGCAATTCGGTGCCGCGCTTTCACGTCACCTGGGGCACCGGTCCCGGCATCGTCGAACCTTTCGAGCGCCGCGCGCGCGAGGCCAACAAGAGCGGCAGGCTGATCTTCAAATTCCGCCACCGCGTCGATGCGTTCGTCATGACCAACGGCACGGTCGAAGGCGTCAGCGGCGCGATCCTCGAACCTGACGCAGTCGAGCGTGGCCAGAGTTCGTCGCGAAAAGTGGTCGGGGATTTCACGCTGCGCGCGCAAGCGGTGATCGTCGCCTCCGGTGGCATCGGCGGCAATCATGACCTGGTGCGGCAGAACTGGCCCAAACGTCTCGGCGCGCCACCGAAATTCATGATCTCCGGCGTGCCCGAGCATGTCGACGGCCGCATGATCGGGATCACCGAGGCCGCCGGCGCGCGGCTGATCAACCGCGACCGGATGTGGCACTACGTCGAAGGCATCCGCAACTGGTCACCGATCTGGCCGCGCCACGGCATTCGCATCCTGCCCGGCCCGTCCTCGATGTGGTTCGACGCCACGGGCAAACGGCTGCCCGCGCCACTGTTTCCCGGCTCCGATACGCTCGGCCAACTCGAATACATCATGTCGACCGGCCACGATTATTCCTGGTTCATCCTGACCCAGAGCATCATCAAGAAGGAATTCGCGCTCTCCGGCTCCGAACAAAACCCTGACCTCACCGGCAAGAGCTGGCGCATGACCATCAAGCGCGCCACCAACAAGGGCGCGCCCGCGCCAGTGGAAGCGTTCAAGGAAAAAGGCGCCGACTTCATCGTGCGCAACAACCTCTCCGATCTCGTCGGCGCGATGAACGCGCTGTCCGGCGACAACCTCTTGCAGCTCGATCACATCAAGACGCAGATCGAGGCGCGCGACCGCGAGATGGATAATTCGTTCGTCAAGGACGCGCAGGTGATGAACATCCACAACGCGCGGCGCTACATCGGCGACAAACTGATCCGCACGGCAAAGCCGCACAAGATTCTCGATCCCAAGCACGGCCCGCTGATCGCGGTGAAACTGAATATTCTGACCCGCAAGACGCTGGGCGGCTTCGAGACCGATCTCGACTCGCGCGTGTTCGGCAATCACGGCGACATCATCAAGGGGCTCTACGCCGCAGGCGAAGCCGCAGGCTTCGGCGGCGGCGGCGTGCACGGCTACCGTTCGCTGGAAGGCACTTTTCTCGGCGGCTGCCTGTTCTCCGGCAGGAACGCCGGTCGGGCAGCGGCGAAAGCGGCGTCCTGACGCAGAAGATCAGTGCAATAACGCGGTGGCGCGTGACGCCCGGGCGCGCTAAGTAACCGGCCTCACACATCAGGAGAGCAGTATGACCATCCAGCGTTTCGAAGTCGGACCTCGCATGAGCCAGGTCGTCGTTCACGGCAACACCGTCTATCTCGCAGGCGTCGTCGCCGGCAAGGCGGCCGGCAAAAGCGTGACCGAGCAGACGCAGGATATCGTCGGGATCATCGACGGCCATCTCGCCAAGGCCGGTACCGACAAGTCAAAACTGCTGTCGGCGACGATCTACATCACCGACATGAAGACGTTTCCCGAGATGAACGCGGTGTGGGACGGCTGGGTGTCGGCCGGTAACACCCCGGCGCGCGCAACCGTCGAGGCCAAGCTCGCGGCTCCCCAATACAATGTCGAGATCATGGTGATCGCAGCGAAGTAGCGATCTTCTCTGACGACGCAACCACTATCCTCGTCATGGCCGGGCTTGACCCGGCCATCCACGTTCTTGGTGGAGTGCGAAAGCAAGTCGTGGATGCCCGGGTCAAGCCCGGGCATGACGACTGCATAATGTCGCTTCGCTCCTCGCAAAATGACGGAACTGCGGCCATCGCATTCCGCTCTTGACCTCTGGGGTAATCGATTGGCGCGCAGCATTCTCCGATAGTCGGTCAGCCGATCCATTCGGCGCCACCTGAGGAGATGATGATGACCGACATCAACACCGTTGCCCGCCGTTATATCGACCTGTGGAACGAACGAACGCCCAGCCGCCGCCGCGAGATGCTGGCCACCAACTGGACCAGCGATGCGAAATACGTCGATCCGCTGATGGCGGGCGACGGCCATGACGGTGTCGACGCGCTGATCGCGGGCGTTCAGCAGCGCTTTCCGGATTTCAAGTTCAAGCTGATCGGCGAGCCGAACGGCTTTGGCGACCACGTCCGTTTCTCCTGGAGTCTCGGCCCCGACGGCGCCGATAGCCCGATCAGGGGCACTGATTTCGCCGTGCTCAGCGGTGGCCGCATCCGCAGCATCACCGGCTTCCTCGACCAGGTGCCGCAGGCGGCGTGAGCGAGGAATCGTAGGGTGGGCTGCCCTTCGCCAAACCCACCCTACACTCTGACGCTAACCGTTATCCCTTCTCACCATCGGAGAAAATCTCTTCAAGGTCCTGTCGCCCGTCCAGCACCCGGACAATCTCAGGCCGGCCATCCCTCAAACGATAGAAAACAATTTGGGGATTAGCGGCGAGCGAGCGCAAGCCAGTGCTAATTTCGTCACGCGCGCGACCGGCAAGCGGAAAGTCCCCAATCGCCGCAACGACCGTCGCAATCTCACGCAAGATTTTGTCAGCGGTCGATCGCCCCGCGACGCGCGCGTAGTAATCCCAAAGGTGGTCGATATCGTTAACAGCCTCAGGCGACCAAAGAGCTGGAGGCTTAGGCTCCGCCATGACGTGAGTTTTTTTCGCGCAGGAAATCTTCCATATTCAGGGCAGCGCCCTTGCCCGCATCCAGCGACTGGAGGCCTTTATCTATCTCAAGGCGGAGCGCCGTGAGCTTTTCGACATGTGAAAGCAGCTTGCGGCCGATTTGCTCCTGATCGGCATCGGGAAGCCGGGAAATTTGCGCAATGGCTTGTTCAAGTGCTCTGACCATGATCCAAGCATAGCACTTTTCTGCGTCCCAGGCCCTGAAAATGTGACCGGAGGACGACCCCAAATTATTTCGGGAACCTGCCGGCGTTTGCCGCATCCAACCCCAATACCCTGTTATTGGTGGAACATCATGCGTCAGGCCGAAAAACCACAGATCGCACCACAGACCGCCGCCCTCGACACCAGCGACGCCGCCCTGGTGCGGCGGGCGCTGGCCCGCGACGAGGCAGCCGTGCGCGCGATCATGCAGACGAATAACCGCAGGCTTTACCGGCTGGCGCGCGGCATCCTGCGCAACGACAGCGAGGCCGAGGATGTGGTGCAGGAGACCTATGTCCGCGCCTTCACCCATCTGGAAAGCTTTCGCGGCGATTCCAGCCTTGCGACCTGGCTGTCGCGGATTGCCATGAACGAAGCACTGGGCCGGCTGCGCCGCCAGCGGCCCGGCGTGGATATCGACACGCTGCCGCAAGGCGTGCTCGAAGCCCAGATCATCCAGTTCCCCTCTGCCGCCACTGACGATCCGGAAAAATCCATGGCCCAGCGCGAAATCCAGCATGTCGTCGAGCATGCCATCGACGAATTGCCGGAGGCGTTTCGTCTCGTTTTCATCACCCGGGTGATCGAGGGGATGAATGTCGAGGAGACCGCCGAGATTCTCTCCCTGAAGCCGGAGACGGTGAAGAGCCGACTGCACCGCGCCCGTACCATGCTGCGCGACAACGTCGAGAAGAAGATCGGCCCGGTCGTGATGGAGGCGTTTCCGTTTGCCGGCAAGCGCTGCGAGCGGCTGACGGAGGCTGTGCTGAAGCGGCTGGGCTTTACCGAATAGATTCTCGGGAACCTCCGCGCGCTTCCGTCATCCAACTCCTGTGAACCACAACGCCCGGCATCAACGCCGGCGCCACAGGAGTATACCCCATGTTCGTTCGATTGAGCGCGGCTGTCGCCGCCTTGAGCCTTCTCACCGGCGCCGCCCTGGCGCAGGGCGCCAAGCCCACCGATCCGCAAATCGCGCATATCGCCTACACCGCTGGTGTCATCGACATCACTGCCGCCAAGCAGGCGATTTCGAAAGCCAGCAATAAGGACGTCAAGGCGTTCGCGGAAGACATGGTGCGCGACCATGAGGCCGTGAACAAGCAGGCGCTCGACCTCGTCAAGAAGCTGAAGGTGACACCGGAAGACAACGACACCAGCAAGACACTGTCGAAGCAGGCCGCCGACAAGCTCGCCGAACTCGGCAAGCTCAGCGGCGCGGCCTACGACAAGGCCTATGTCGCCAACGAGGTCGCCTATCACAAGGCGGTCAACGGCGCGCTGGAGACGCTGCTGATCCCGTCAGCCAGCAACGCCGAGCTCAAGAGCCTGCTGCAGACCGGCCTGAAGATCTTTCAGGGCCACCAGCAGCACGCCGAACACGTCGCCGCCGGTCTGAAGTAAGGGAGTTTCCCATGCGTACGGGACGTTATCTTGCGGTCGTGGCCGCGTTGATGTTTGGCGCGATGGCCGTCCCGGCGCATGCGGCGACGATCCAGATCGTGATGGAAAACATGGTGGTGTCGCCGGCCGAGGTTTCGGCCAAGGTCGGCGATACCGTCGAATGGATCAACAAGGACGTGCTCGCGCACACCGCGACCGCGCGGAACGGCGACTTTGACGTGACGATGCCGCCGAAGAAAACGGTGACGTCGGTGCTGAACAAGGCCGGCACGGTCGAATATTACTGTCGTTATCATCCCAACATGAAGGCCGTGCTGAAGATCGCGCCGTAAGGTTTCAGCTCGCGGCCACGCCTGCCGCGGCGTCATCGGTCAGGCGCTGCACGGCAGCGGGGTCGCCGATGCACACCATCGCCAATAGCGCGAAACGCGCCAGGAACAGTGGCGCACGGGTTTCGCCGAGATCAGTCATGGTCTTGCACAGATGCGTGTAGGCGGTATCGAGTTCGGCTTCGGTCATGGTCGTTGATTCCGTCCCGGCAATCACGGTTGCAGAAGATGGTCGATGGCGGCGATCACGGTATCGGCGTCGAACCGGCGCCAACGCGCGAACACGTGGCCATCCGGCCGAACCAGATAGAGCGCGCCGGGCGCGGCGTCATACATCGCAAACAGCCGGCCGGTATTGTCCCGGCCACGCGCTGACCCGGCGCCGGCGTGCCGCGCCAGCGGCACAATCGCGAAGGGAATGCCGCGGGCACGCATCGCCGCTTCACATTTCGTCAACCCGGCGGGCATAACGCCATCCTCGGTGAAATACAGCGCTGTGATCACCGGCGCGATCAGCTCGGTGAGATAGCCCTCGCGCGTCGCAGAGCCATCGACGATCGCGAGCGGACATTCCGGCAGCACCGTTCCGGGCGCAGGTCCTGCGCTGAACTCCGCATCCTGCGCGGCCGCGTTGAGCGGCGAATGGGTGTAGGCGATGGCCGAGGACTGGCGCGGATTGATCAGCGAGCGCAGCTCGGGAAATCTTACGGCGAGCCCGAGCACGGCCTTGCGCATCAGATCGAACGCGAACGAAGGCGGCGCCATGAACTCCGTGCTCTTGGTGCCATAGCTCAGATTTTCCCGCGCGGCGGCGACACGCTCGGCTGAATAGCTGTCGAGCAGCGTCTGTGATGCCAGCCCCTTGACGACGAAGGCGAGCTTCCAGGCGAGATTATCAGCATCATCGATACCGGAGTTGGCGCCGCGTACGCCGAAGATCGGCAACAAATGCGCGGCGTCGCCGGCAAACAGCACGCGGCGATAGCGGTAGTCGTCGAGCGTCAGCGCATTGGCCTTGTAGATACCGATCCAGACCGGATTCCACGCGCCCTTCTCGCCCATCATCTCAAGCAGGCTCTCGACGCGAGGCATGACGTTTTCGGGCTTGATGGCCTCATCCGGGTCTTCGCCGTCGCGCAATTGATAGTCGACGCGCCAGACGCCGCCGGGCTGCTTGTGCACCAGCACGGTCGAACCGGGATTGCAGGGCGGATCGAAATAAGCGAGCCGCTCCGCCGGGCGCGCGGTGTCGAGTACGATGTCGACGATGACATAGCGCCCCTCATAGCTGGTACCCTTCAACTTCAACCCCAGCGTCTCGCGCAGAAAGCTGCGGCCACCATCCGCGGCGACGACCCAGTCGGCCTCCATCGCGTAGGCGCCGCCGGGTGTTTCGACGGTCAGCCGCACGCCGTCCTCGCGCGCCTCGACCGTAGTGACGCGATTTTGCCAGCGGATCTCGATGCCGTCGTTGCGACGCTCGGCGGCGTCGAGCAGGAATTGCTCGATTGAATATTGCGCCAGATTGATCATCGGCGGATGCTGCTGGTTTTCATCCATCGGCATCTTGAAATTCAGCACTTCGTCGTCGCGATAGAAGCTGCGGCCGCCGGTCCAGGGCAGGCCCTGATTGAGAAAGCCTTCGGCCGCGCCAAGGCGCGCGATGATCTCAAGGCTGCGTCGCGAGATGCAGATCGCGCGGCTGCCAAAACAAACGGAATCGTCCGCCTCGAGCAGCACGACCGGCACGCCGTGATTGGCGAGCCCGAGCGCAGCGCAATAGCCGACCGGACCGCCGCCTACCACGACCACTGGACGCCGCGCTTTATCGACGCCGCCCTCCAGCACGGGCAATGACGCCGGATATCGCCTCGCCGTAAAGGGATAAGGCTTGAACAAGCGGTTCACGAATCTTCCCTGGATGTTTTCTTGATCGTTTGTCACCACGACCCGCTGCGCGGGTCACAGGCTGGCAATATCTCAGGAAAGCCGGCGCCGCTGCAAGACCATCGCCAGCCGCAGCGCGACCGCGGCCTGCCAGACCGGATAGAGAAACGAGGTCATATCGAGGTTGAGCGCATTGTCGAGCGCCAGTAGCGTGCCGGCGAGCGTCCCGGTCAAGACCATGCGTAGCCACGTCACGGTATCGCGCGGACCGGCCGGCAACAGCGCAATTCCCAGCGCCATCACGGCGCTGCCGATAAACCCACCGGCCAACCCCGACAGGATGTTTCGCATCAGCTTGCTGGCGCCGTTGGTCTGCCCGTCGATGAAGATCGCGGCGTTCACCGCACAGACGAAGGCCACCATCGTGATGACGGCCGCCAGCAATGCCGCCCATAACGGGTTGGCGCTGAACCGCCGAACCACGAAGAAAACCAGAACGGCGAACGGGATCGCCACCAGTGCAAGACGGATGTCGGCGGGGACGCCGGCGATCTTGTCGAGCAGCGTCGGCAACAGCGGCGTGAGAATGCCCGACAACAGGCCGCCTGCGGTGACCATCAGGAGATTGCGGGAGCTATCCGTCGAAGCGATCGCCTGGGTCAACGTTCACTCCCGTTGCTGCGGTAGACGGCTACGCCTAGCACGACGGCATTCGAAATTGAAGGCAACGCGTGAACATAGCGTTTTCGAGCGAAGTGGACACCGGTTCGCGTGAAGAAAACGCGTCAAACAAGAGTCCACCACAAATAAAAGCCGCGCCAACCCGAAGGTTGACGCGGCAATGGCCGTTCTGTTGCTAGGTGGACCAACCCCGAACGGTTACGCCGCGAGGCGCACTTCGTTCAATGCAACGTTATCGTTTGCATTTAGGTTTTTGACCCGATAACGGCGGTATCATGCCGAGCACAATTCAGAGTTTCTTTGCGACCATCGATCCTGGTTCGCCCCCGCCGTAGCAGCTTAGGGATTTTACCTTCCGGCAAAATCGATCTCACCGAAATGAGACCTTTAAGCTCAAGCTGCTAAGGTGGAGGCGCCGGGTACTGCCCCCGGGTCTGCCCGCAGTCCACTCTAAGGTTCAGCGCCATCGTCTTGCGACGAGACAAATATATGCGTGATCGTCGCCGAAAGATAGACCGCTGTTGCACATAAGGAACAGGGCGCGGCGGTTGACGCAATGCCGCAGTTACGGATCAATTCGCCGATTGACCGGGTATTAACCCAATGCCAAAGTCGTGATCGGTAGTGCCCGCAAGGGCTAGCCAAGGGAATGCGGTGCGTCTGCTCTGGCAGACAATTCCGCGGCTGCCCCCGCAACTGTAGGCGGATAGCCGACGACCATAAATACCACTGGGATCGGTTGATCCTGGGAAGGTGGTCCGAGGCGACAACCCGCGAGCCAGGAAACCTGCTGCCGGTCATGGTCATGCGCAAGCGCATTGGGCGGGGTGCTCCGATGTGTCTGATAGACGTTACATTTGCCGCAAGGGGCGAAGGCAGAATGTGGCGTCGACTGCGCTGACGGTTGAATAGTCGCCGTCGAGTTTTTGCGTCATGTCAGTTTTCAGTGTTGATGGCCGTTTTGCGCCAGGTTCCTCCGTTGCGCGTTCGGTGCGATGCCGATCCACGCGGGCTTGTGAAGTTCAAGCGCCTGCTGCGCAGTTCGGTTGCACCGCTCAGCCTTCTTGCTTTTCTCGCCTCCGGCGCGATCAGCCCCGGCTTCGGCCAGACCGCTGCGCAGGCTGAAAAGAAGCCCGACAATCTCGGGCCCGTCGTTGTCACACCGCCCAAGCCCAAGCCGGCAACGGCCCGCTCTTCCGGACAGCGCGCGGCAACGCCAGCGCGCACCGCGGGCCGCTCGCGGATACGCACGACAACGCCCGCGACGGCCGTCGTGCCCGTTGCAGCCACCGCCACGCCGCTTGGCGGCAACACAGTCGCAGAAGTAGCCTCACGCCTCGGCCTCACCGTGCGCGAAATCCCGGCCTCGGTCGATGTCGTCAACAAGCAGACCATCGAGGATCGCGGCCTCAGAACGACCACCGATATCGCTCAGGCCGCGGTCGGCGTCACCGCCGGCGACGCGCCGGGCGCGCCGGCCTCGTTCTCGATGCGGGGCTTCACCGGCGACCAGCTCAACACGCTCTACAACGGCATCAGGGTCGGGCCGTCGAGCATGACCGGCCGCATCATGGACACCGCCAATCTCGACCGCGTCGAGATCATCAAGGGTCCGGCGTCGCTGCTGTCGGGCGAAGGCGCCGTCGGCGGCGCCATCAACTACGTCAGCAAGGCGCCGCATACCGGCCCTGTTGTCAACGAGGCCTTTACGTCGTTCGATTCGTTCAAGGGATACCGCGCCGGCTACGGTTCGGGCGGCAGCACGCTGATCGACGGGCTGGATTATCGCTTCGACATCAGCCACTCCAACGACAAGAGCTTCATCGACGACACCTATTCGAAACTGACCAACGTGTCGGGCCAGCTCAACTACCGCGTCAGCGATACGTTCAAGGTCTGGGGCGCCTACGAATACAAGCAGGACAAGGACCGCTTCTACTGGGGCACGCCGCTGGTGCCGGCGAACTTCCCCGGCATCGTTCCGACCAACGGAATCGTTTCGGGAACGTGGACCAATTACTATCTCAACGGCCGCGCCGGGACGCCAAATCCCGTCACGATCGATGCCCGCACGCTGACCACGACCTACAACGTGCTCGACAATCACAGCGGCGCCAACGAGCTGTGGCTGCGCAGCGGCTTTCAGTGGGACATCACCAACAACGTCCAGCTCAAGAGCCAGGTCTATGCCTACGGCGCCAAGCGCCACTGGTTCAACAACGAGAGTCAATTCGTACGACGACAGCCAGCCCGGAAACCAGGTCTATCGCGAACGGCTGTCGGTCGATCACGACCAGAAGCTCTACGGCAACGTCACCGACCTGACGGTCAACTCCAATATCTTCGGCATGGACAACCGCTTCGTCACCACGGTGGCGGCGAGCAGCCTGCAGTTCAACGTGGTGCAGGACGACTTCTTCACCCACGACTTCGTCAATCTGGTGAACCCGGACCGCGGCCTCTACGGCTTCCAGCAGACCAAGCCGTTCTATACCCACGTCGACAACGTCGCGCTGGCGTTCGAAGATCGCCTGAAGGTGACGTCGAATTTCTCGCTGATCGGCGGCATCAGGCTGGAGGAGATCAAGCTGGCGCGCACAGCCTATGACGTGGACGGCAATCTGCGTACCGATGCCGGCTACCCGTTTTCGACGAGATTCACGCCCGTGACGGGTCGCATCGGCTACATCTGGGAAGCCGTGCCGGGATTGAGCTTCTACAGCCAGTACGCGACCGCTGCTGACCCCACGGTCACCAATATCTTCATCCTGCGGCCGAACGTGCCGTTGCTCCTGACGACGGCGCGCACCTACGAGACCGGCCTCAAGGTGCTGTCCGCCGACAAGAGAACGGAGTTCACGGTCTCTGCCTTCGACATCGAGCGCGACAATGTCTACGTGCCGGAGAGCGGTCTTCTGTTCGATCTTGCCGGCAAGATCAAGTCGAGAGGCTTTGAAGTCGCCGCTGCCACCAATCCCTTCGGAGGATTGAGGCTGTGGGGCAATGCCGCGATCGTCCGCTCCCGTTTCGTCAACTTCGATTTCATCGACGGCAATGGAAATCCGGGATCCTATTCCGGCATGACACCGCCCAACGTGCCGAGCTTTGTCGCCAACGCGGGCGCGTCCTATCGCTTCGACACCGCCTGGCCGTTCGAACTGGGTGGTTCGGTGCGCCATGTCGGCGACCGCTTCAATTTCCAGGACAATTTCGTGACGATGAACCAGTACACGCTGTTCGACGCCTACGCTTTCGTCGACGTGCCGAAGACGATCTTCAACGGCGTCGAAAAGACCCGCATCTCGTTCCGCGTCAAGAACATCACCAACAAGCTTTATGCCCAGTGGGGCGACCCCGGTTACACCGACCAGGTCATTTTGGGCGCGCCGCGCAGTTATGAGGTCGCAGCTTCGTTCAAGTGGTGAGACGGAGCGTAGGGCGAGTTAGCCCAGTTTATCGACGCGCGTTTGATGGCGGCCGCCGTCGAATGCGGTGCTGAGGAACACTTCGACGCATTCTTTCGCCACCGCTTCGCCGATCACCCGTCCGCCCATCGCCAGGACATTCGCATCATTGTGCTGGCGGCACAGCCGTGCGCCCGTGACGTCATGCGCAAGCGCGCAACGGATATGCGCATGGCGGTTGGCGGCGATCGAAATGCCGATGCCCGATCCGCAGATCAGAATGCCGCGTCCGGCCTTGCCGGCCTTGATGGCATCGGCCAGCTTGCCGGCGAAATCGGGATAGTCGACGGAATCGGCGCTATTCGTGCCCAGATCCAGCCACTTCACATCGGGCAAAGCGACTTTCAGCGCTTCCTTGAGGGCAAAGCCGCCGTGATCGCAGGCAATGGCTACGATGCGTTCCAAACGCGCCCTCTCGTCTTCGTCGGCCATTTTCTCACGAACTGAGGTTGGATACTGGAGCGGGCGAAGGGAATCGAACCCTCGTATGCAGCTTGGGAAGCTGCCGTTCTACCATTGAACTACGCCCGCAATCTCGACATCCGCCGAGAAGCGGAACCTATCAAGCGTGGCACCGGTCGCGCAAGGGTCGTCGCCGCCGATTGTCATTGCCGCCGCAATCGGCCTAGCCTTCATATTGCAGCACATGCATGCCGGCGTTCCAGTCGCTGACATACATCAGGCCTTCCGGGGTGACGTAGGCGTCGCAGGTCTTTGCGGCAAGGGAAATATTGGGTCGCGGATCGACCAGCTTGGTGGGCACCGGCGGCACCCAGTAGGCGACCTCCTGGGTGCGAAGGCATCGCGGATGTCGAACACCCGCACGCCGGCGGTGTTGTAGGTGGCGAAGACAGTCTCTTCGCTCTGGAACGAACCCGGCCGGTTTTCATGCAGGTTATGCGGCCCGAACGTGCCGATGGTGCAGAAGTCGCGATCGCGTCGGCGTCGGCAGCGTCGATATCGGCACCGGATTTTCCGGCGCGCGAACGTCGACGATGAAGGTGTGGAACGTGCCCTTGGCGCATTTCTCCGCATTCGCCTCGTCGGCGACGACGGCCAGTCCACGTTTGGGCAGCGGCAGAGGCGTATGCGTGCCGCCCGGGAACGGCGGCGACCAGTTGATGCGCGAAAGCAGCGTGGGTTTTGCGGGATCGCTGATGTCGTGAATGGTGAAGCCGCCATCACGCCACGCCGCGTAGCCGCGGTTGCCTGCCGTGATCATGTGATGCAGCGCGACGCGCTTGCCTTTGGGCAGATCAGGCTCGCCGGCGGCACGGTTCATGCCGGGCAGCCACCATTTGGAGACGATCTCGGGCTTGGATGATGTTCTGCAGGTCGACAATGCACAGGATGTGGTCGGTGAAGCCGTCGAAGTGCGCCGAAACATAGGCGTAGCGTCCGCCCGGCCACCACAGGCGATTGATGCCGAAGCCGGGCATTTCGAGGAATGCGATTTCGCGCATTTCGGCTGGCTTTGAGATGTCGTGAATCGAGAGACCGGAGCGGAATTTCTTGCGGTTGGTGATGCTGTCGACGAGGTTGTTCTCGAAGTAGCCGCGCATGTTGTCGTAGGACTGCATCGCGCACGATGTTGGCGCCGTTGGCGAGCAGCATCAGGTCGTCCGCGACCTGCAAATGATGCGTGCGCGTATACTGGCCGGCGGTGAAGAACCCGACCGGCTTCAGGTTGCGCGGGTCGGCGCGTCCAGGATGGTGACGCCGTCGCTGAACATGTGCCCGACATAGACGTGCTTCCTGTTGACCATCACCTGCACGCTGTCGGGCCGTCCGCCGATATCGCTATAGGAGACGTGCTTGATGCCCTTGCCGATGCCCTGCGGAGGAATTTCGGCATCGGCAGCGAACGCCGGCGCGGCGAGCGCGGGCATGACGGTGGCGCCCGGCCAGCGCACCGAGTTGCTTGAGGTGCTGACGGCGCGAAAATTCGGTCATGGTCGTACCTCCCCTGAAAGCATCGGCACCGGTTCGCCGGTTTTCTCGCCGCAGTCCAACCACGGTCGATGATGCAGACCTGTCAGGCGACGCTACCCCCGTTTCGGCGGGTTCGTAAACGGTCAGTCCCGTATCCGTTCCGGGTTGGGCAGGTTTCCGCTTTGCCCGCGAATTCGGTCCCCGTACCGTCCGCCAAGGTTGTTCCCGTCGACCTCCACCCCCGTCCTTAACCGAACTTCAAGATTCCAGATGCGCCGGCTTATGACAGTGTTATGATCGCTTCGGGGATTGGTGGCGTATGGCGGGGCTCGGGTACACGATATTCGACACGGGGATTGGCCGGTGCGGCATCGCATGGGGCCCTCTCGGCGTCATTGGCATGCAGCTCCCCGAGGCCCGCGAGATCGATACCAGGCGGCGCCTGTTCCAGCTCTATCCCGACGCCCGCGAACTTCGCGCGCCCCTGAACGTCGAGATCGCGATCGAGGGCATCACCGCGCTGCTGCGCGGCGGCGACAGCGACTTTTCCGACGTCGCGCTCGACATGACCGGCATCCCCGCCTTCAACCAGCGCGTCTACGCCATCGCCCGCACGATTCCGCGCGGGGAGACCCGGACCTATGCCGAGGTCGCCAGCATCATGCGCGCGTCCGGGGCGGTCTATTCGGTCTCGCAGGCGATTGCGCGCAATCCGTTCATGATCATCGTGCCCTGCCATCGCGTGCTCGAGGCAGGCAACTATGCGGACAAGATCTCGCCGAACGGCGGCGCCATCTCCAAGCGGCGGCTGCTCTCGATCGAGGGCGCCCACCCAACCATCCAGCAAAACCCTGTTCGACGTGCTGCTGCCCGTTGCGCCACCGCGGGCGCCTACCTAAATTTGCGGGATGACCGCGATCACGCTTTTGAACGGCAAATCCATCACCGTATCCGACTTCCGCTGCGACGCCGGGCCCGGCGACAGGCCGTTTGCGGAAGCCCATCGCTGCCACTCGATTTCCTATGTGCGCAAGGGCAGTTTCGGCCTGCACTGCCGCGGCAAGTCCCATGAGCTGGTGGCGGGATCGGTGCTGATCGGCCACCCCGGCGACGAATACACCTGCACTCATGAACACGTCTGCGGCGACGAGTGCCTGTCGTTCTTCCTCGCCCCCGAGTTGGTCGAGACGATCGGCGACGACAAGGCAATCTGGCAGGCCGGCTCTGCGCCGCCGCTAGGGGAATTGGTGGTGCTCGGCGAACTCGCCCAGTCGGCAGCAGATGGCAACAGCGACATCGGGCTCGACGAAATCGGCCAGGTGCTGGCGAGCCGCTTTGTCGAGGTGGTCTCCGGCAAGCCGCGCAAGGCCGCTTCAGGAGCGGCCCGCGACCGCCGCCGCGCGGTGGAAACCGCACTTCTGGATCGATGCGCATTCGCACCGGCCGATCGGCCTGGAAGACGCTGCCGAACAAGCCGGTATCAGCCCGTTCCATTTCCTGCGGCTGTTCTCGGATACGCTCGGCGTCACCCCGCACCAGTATCTGGTGCGCTCGCGGCTGCGCCATGCGGCGCGGCGGCTTACCGAGGACGACAGCGCGATCACCGAGATCGCCTATGACGTCGGCTTCGGCGACCTCTCCAATTTCGTTCGCACCTTCCATCGGGCCGCAGGCGCCTCGCCGCTAAGGTTCCGCCAGGCGTCGCGCGGGATGCGCAAGATTTTCCAAGAACGGCTTGCCCTCAACTGACTAGGGTTGCTCCAGGCCGCGCGGCATTTCGCGCTTCACTGGAGACCATCATGTACGACCACATCGGATTGCGCGTCGGCAACCTCGACGCCAGCGTGCGCTTCTACACAGCCGTGCTCGCCCCCCTCGGCTATGTGCTCTGCTCGCGCGACTCGTCCGGCGCGGGCTTTGGCCCGAAGGGTGAGCCGGCACTCTGGCTGCATCTGCACGAGGGATCCGCGAGCTCGGCCGCCCACGTCGCGTTCCGTGCGCCGGACCATGCGGCGATCGCAAAGTTTCACGCTGAAGGCCTGAAGGCCGGCGGCCGCGACAATGGCGGCGCCGGCTCGCGCGCCGATTACAGCCCGACGTATTATGCGGCGTTCTTGATCGACCCTGACGGCAACAACGTCGAGGCAGTTTGTACCTAGTAGCCGCGCACTCGTCGTCATCCCCGGATGAGCGCTTTGCGCTCACTCGGGAGGTGCGCGCCTCTTGGTGCGCCTCGAAGGATGTGCCGCAAGCACCTGTTCCGGTCATCCTTCGAGGCTCGCAAGAGCTCGCACCTCAGGATGACGACCTCTCAGAAGGACTCTTCCCCATGGCTTCCATCCACAAAGACATCCCCCTCGACGCTTCCCCCAATGACGTCTGGGACGCGGTGCGCGATTTCGGCGCGCTGCATACGCGGCTGGTGCCGGGCTTCGTCACCGACACCAAGCTCGACGGCGACGCGCGCATCGTCACCTTTGCCAGCGGCACTGTGGCGCGCGAACTGCTGGTCGATTGCGACGACGCACGCAGGCGGCTGGCCTATGCGATCGCCGCCAATGAGCGCGTGAGGCATTACGCCGGAACGGTTCAGGTGCTCGCCGACGGCGCGACGCGCAGCAGGGTGATCTGGACCGTCGACGTGCTGCCCGAACGAAATCGCGCCCTATATCTCGTCACAGATGGACCACGGCGTGCAGGCGATGCAGAAGAAACTGGGACGCAACGCCGCATGATCTCGCCGTTTCTCGACGCGCTCGGCGCGGATGGCCCTCAGCCGACCGCGCCGGCAAGATGGATCTATACGGCCGTTTCGTCGGCTCCTGGGATCTTGATGTCAGGCAATTCTCCGACGACGGCGCGAACGCCGCCGCTCCGGCGAATGGCATTTTGGCTGGGCGCTGGAAGGCCGCGCGGTGCAGGATGTCTGGATCGTTCCGTCACGCGGCGCTTTGCGCCAAGGTGACGCTGCGGCCAACATCAGTTCTTACGGCTCCACGCTGCGGGTTTACGATCCCGACATTGATGCATGGCGGATCCAGTGGACCGATCCGGTGACCCGGAATTTTCTGCAAATGATCGGCCGCGCCGAAGGCAACGACATCGTGCAGCTCGCGACCCGCGCGGACGGCCAACTGATGCGGTGGAGTTTTTTGGAGATCATGCCGGACTCCTTCCTCTGGCGCGGCGAAGTTTCGGCCGATCAGGGCGCGACCTGGCGCGTCAATACCGAGTTCACCGCGACGCGCAAACCAGCGTGATCTTTCTCACAGAAGCGGTTCCCGCCCTCTCCTAGCCTCGTCCCGTGCGTTCGAATGGCGCCGCGTCCGCGGGCAACGCCAGCGCACCGGGAGTCAAACCATGACTGGAGCTGACAAGGTGGTGTGCCAGGCAGCCACGCTGCTGCTGCTGTTTACGCTCTCGTCGATGCCGGCCAAGGCACAGTTCGCCGGCTTTGGCGGCGGAGGCGGCGGCGAAGACATGATGACGCAGATGGCGCCGATGCTGGAAATGATGAAGTCGAAGATCGGCAAGCGCCGCTTCGCCATGATGATGCAGACCATGGGGCCGATGATGGGCCGCATGATGGAAGGCGGCGGTGGTGGTTTCGGCGGCATGATGGGCGGCGGCGGAATTCCCGGTGGAATTCCCGGCGGTCTCGGCGGCATGTCCCCGGCGGTTACGGCGGCGGCTATGTACCCGAAGGTTACGGCGGAGGTGTGGGCGGCTACGGCGGCGGCGACATCATGGGCATGATCGGCGGCGGTAGCGGCGGCGAGCTGATGGCCATGGTCCCGCAATTGATGCGCATGGCCCATGTCGGCGGTGGCAGGCATGGGCGAAGGCATCGAAGGTAGGCCCGTCATTGCGAGGAGCGAAGCGACGAAGCAATCCACACTTGCTTTGTGGCTATGGATTGCTTCGCTTCGCTCGCAATGACGATCTTACGACAATACCGGCCGCGCCGCCGGAACCGGGTCCTGCTTCGGCCCCCAGCGCGTCAGGATCACGCTGAGGCAGGACAGCACGCCGAGTACGACCATCGAGGCGGCTGCAAGCTGGAAGAAGCTCTGCGCGGTGGCGTCATGCGTCGACAGCCACCAGCCGCCGGTGCCGATGAACAGCAGCCGCGCGGTCTGCGCCATCACCGGGCCGATTACCTTGGCCGCCCCCTGCGACGAGAAATACATCGACGACGCCAGGCCGATGAAGGCGTACATCGGGGCTGCCGTCGACAGATATTGATGGCTCGTGGCGCGCACGCTGGCGTCCTGGGTGAAGAGGTTGACCCAGACGTCAGGGAAGATCGCGATGAAGGTGGCGATTCCGCCGACCGCGACGAACGAAACGAATCCCGCGGTCCAGGCCACGCGCCGGGCGCGCGCGATGCGACCCGCGCCGACCGACATGCCGATCATCGGCACCGAGGCGATGCCGACCGCGAACGACACGGACGTGAGCAGGAATTCGAGCCGCGCGCCGATGCCGTAGCCGGCGAGAATTTCGGTGCCGAAACTCGCCAGCATGTGGGTGAAGATGCTGATGGTCAGCACCGATTGCAGGGGCGAGAAGCAGGAGATGGCGCCGACCCGGAGGATGTCGAAGAACATCGCCCGCTGAATCTTGAGGCCGAAGATCTTGGGGATGACGCGCGCCCGCCCGGAAAACAGATACCAGGACATCACCGAAATGCTGATGAGGTAGGCGATCAGCGAGCCGGCGGCGACGCCGCGCATGCCGAATTGCGGGATCGGGCCGAGGCCAAGCCCGAGCGTGCCGCCAAGAATGATCTGACAGGTCGCGGAAGACAGCATCATCAGCGACGGCAGTTTCATGTTGCCGGTGCCGCGCAGCACGCCGGCCATCGTGTTCATCAGCCACGGCGCCACGGCGCCGCCGAAGAATATCTGCGTATAGGCGATCGCCTGCGCCAGCACATTGCCGCGGCCGCCGAGCACTTCCAGAAGTTTTGGGCCGAAGATCAGCATGCCCAGCATGAAGACCAGCCCGAAGCAGATGCCTATCAGCAGCGCATGCGAGGCCAGGGTGGAGGCGCGCTCGACATTGCCGGCACCGAGCGCACGCGCGATGGCGGAGGCCACGCCGCCACCCATCGCGCCGCCCGACATCGTCATGGTCAGGATCACGCAGGGAAACACCAGCGCCATCGCCGCGAGCGATTCGACGCCGAGCCGGCCGATATAGGAGGTTTCGGCGATCACCACGCAGGTGCTGGCGCTGAGCGCGAACACGTTGGGCCAGGCGAGCGTCAGCAGCGTCGGCAGGATCGGGCGATCGAGCAGCACGTTCTTTGCCGGCGCTTCCGGTGGCGGAAGCGGACGTTCGTCCTCGTCTACGGGCACTTCGGCGACGGCAATATCGGGCATCTCATCTCCCGCGCGCAGTCTGATTGCTGCGCCGCGCGGTTGTCCTACCACGATCGGCCGGGATTCCCTGTGCACCGAGCGCAAGGGGGGCCTGCACGATTGCGGGCGAGCCTCGATTTTAGCCGATCGACCAGAGGAAGGGCGCGTTTCCGCCCGCCGACGGCTTCAAATGCACCGGAATATGGCGGCCACAGCCGGCCGCCAGTCCCTCAAACAGGCCGGTGAGAACATTTGCGCAGGCCGGGTGGTAATCGCCGACATCGGCCATCAGCTTCCAGCTCTGCTGCCGGACTTCAAAGGCGCCCTCCGAGGCGCTGATCTCGGCGACGTCATCCTGTGATTCGAACAGCACGCGCAGGAACGCGACGAACTCCTTTGCCGATCCTTTTGCCGCGCCCTGGCTCAAGGCAAAGCTCTGCGCGATCTCGTGGAAATACTGCATGCCGATCAGTTTTCCGGTGAGATGCAGCAGATAGCCGGCATCCTCGGGGCCGAAGCATTGCACCATCACGGGCGCCGCGGTCTTCACATATTCCATCGCGTAGTTGCGATAGGCCTTTTCCAGCCGCGGCTTTGGCCAGCTATCGACCGGTAGCTCCGGCGCGGTATCGGGATCGAACAGGGGCGCTTCGAGATGACGCGCGAACACCAGCCGCGCATCGAGTTCGAGCGGATGGTCGTACTCGCAGTAATAGCCTTCGAGGCCGTCCTGGCCGTCGACGCTCTGCTTGGTGCAGACGAAGCCGAGATTGATATTGCCCAGTGCCACGCCGTTATTGGCGTGCCAGCCGCGCAGCATCGCCCGCGAGACTTCACCGGGCACGCCGCAGATCGCAGTCCCCCGCCAGATCCAGCGCGGCGGCGGATAGCGGATCCAGGCCTTGCGATCGCTCTCGTACATGTATTCGACATGGACGCCGCCGATCCAGTTCGACAGATAGTGATAGCGCGCGGCGGCAACCGCGGGCGGCAGATGATCGAGGCCTAGTTTTTTGAGCCCCGGCAGGAAGCGTTCCTGCTGCTGGCGGCGAAACACCCGGAACACGAATTCGGCGGCATCCGCGGTACCGCGCCTGGAGACCACGGTGAGAATGAGGCCGGTGAAAAACGCATGGTAGAGATCGGCGACGCTGCGCCATTTCGCCCATTGCGCTTCTCGCGCGCTGTCCTGCCCTGCGGTCATTCTCACTCCCGTTTTATGGGCATGAGCGAGCTCACGCCGGTCAAAGTCGCACGAAATTCATGACCATCCGGATGAACGTTCGCGCCAGTGCCGCGTTGTACTTCGGCATTTCCGGGAACCCACCATGCGCAAAAATCTGATATTGGCAATCTCCATTGGCGCCATAGCGCTCCCCCTCGCTGGCTGCAACGATCCGCAGGACACCGCCACCGCCGAGCAGAGCTACGGCGCCACGCCCGAGCTGCCGGCTCCCCAAAGCTCGCTGATCCCGACCATCAATGTCGCATCCGCCACCTCGTGGCCTGATGGCGCCAAGCCGAAGGTGGCGGACGGCATGGCGGTGAACGCGCTCGCCACCGGCCTCGACCATCCCCGCACCGTCTATGTGCTGCCGAACGGCGACGTGCTGGTCGCCGAAACGAACGCACCGCCGAAGCCCGACGACGGCAAGGGCATCCGCGGCTGGGCGCAGAAATTGTTCCAGAAACAGGCCGGCGCGGTCACGCCAAGCGCCAACCGCATCACGCTGCTGCGTGATGCCGACGGCGATGGCGTCGCCGAAACCCGCAGCGTCTTCATCAGCGGGCTGAACTCGCCGTTCGGCATGGTGCTGGTCGGCAACGACTTCTATGTCGCCGACACCGACGCGATCATGAAATTTCCGTACCGCGAAGGCGACACGAAGATCACCGCGGCGGGCGTCAAGCTCGCTGATCTCCCCGCCGGCACCATCAATCATCACTGGACCAAGGATCTAACGGCGAGCCTCGATGGCGCCAAGCTCTATGCCACCGTCGGATCCAACAGCAATGTCGGCGAGAACGGCATCGAGGCCGAGAAGGACCGCGCCGACGTTCTCGAGGTCGACCGCGAGAGCGGCAAGTGGCGGGTGTTTGCTTCCGGCTTGCGAAATCCCAACGGCCCGTCCCGGCAGCCGCAGAGCGGACAGTTGTGGGTGACCGTCAACGAGCGCGACGAACTCGGCGACAATCTTGTGCCCGATTACATGACTTCGGTGAAGGACGGCGCCTTCTATGGCTGGCCCTACTCCTATTATGGCCAGCACGTCGACACCCGCATGCAGCCGCAAAATCCCGATCTGGTCGCAAAAGCAATCGCGCCGGATTATGCTCTCGGCGCACACACCGCCTCGCTCGGCCTCACTTTCAACACCGGCAATCAATTTCCGCAGGAAATGCAGGGCGGCGCCTTCATCGGCCAGCACGGCTCCTGGAACAGGAAGCCGCGCGCAGGCTACAAGGTGATCTTCGTACCCTTCAAGGACGGCAAGCCGGCGGGCAAGCCACAGGACATCCTGACCGGATTCCTCAACGACAAGGGCGAAGCCCAGGGACGTCCGGTCGGCGTCCGCATCGACAAACAGGGCGCGCTGCTGGTCGCCGACGATGTCGGCAATACGGTCTGGCGCGTCACCGCCGCGACGAAGTCAGCCGCGCGGTAGGCTTCTCCATCGGTCTGTTGACTTGGCTCCTCTCGAACCGCAGGGTTCGGGGAAATCAAGGAATGGATCGCATGGCACTACCGATGAGCTGGGAGGAGTGGACGAGGCACGACGGAACGGCGCTCGCCGCGCGCGTCCGCAAGGGCGAACTCACGGCAAACGAATTGGCGGCACAGGCCGCCGCAGGAATCGCCAAGGTCAATCCTCCTCTGTCGGCCGTCGTCGAAGTGTTCGAGGACGCGATCGCCGATCCCCTCAGCAACGGCGCCAATCTCGACGGGCCCTTCGCTGGCCTTGCCTTTCCTGATGAAGGACCTCGGCCCGACGATGAAGGGCCGGCTGCAGGAAATGGGCTCGCTGATCATGCGCGGCAATCGCGCGACGGCGGATACCTTCCTCACCGGAAAATTTCGTCAGGCCGGACTCAACCTCATGGGGCGAACGACGACGCCGGAGTTCGGCGTTTGCAGCTCGGCGGAGAATCCTGCCGTCTATGTCACGCGCAATCCCTGGAATACCGACTACACCACCTGCGGTTCTTCAGCCGGCAGCGCCGCGATGGTTGCCGCCGGCGCCGTTCCGATCGCGCATGCCACCGACGGCGGCGGTTCGATCCGCATTCCCGCAGGGGTCAACGGCAATATCGGGCTAAAAGTTTCGCGCGGGGTATTCTCGCTGGCCCCGCTGATGTCCGACTTGACCGGGCTGGTCTCCATTCAAGGCTGCCAGTCGCGTTCGGTGCGCGACACCGCGGCGTTCATCGATGCCTGCCGCGGGCCCGCGCCCGGCGAATTCATGCCGTTCTGGACCACGCCTGAACCCTATACGCAGATGATCACGCGCGATCCGGGCCGCCTCAAGATCGCGCTCTCCAACCAATGGGGCGAGTATCGCGCGACGCCGCAGATCGCAGCCGAACTCGATCGCGTCGGAAAATTTCTCGAAGGCCTCGGCCATCAGGTCGAGTATGCGCTGCCGGAGGTCGATTATCGTGCCGCTTTCGAGGCGCAGACGCTATGCTACGTCAGCAATTTTGCGCAGGTGATCGGCAACATGCTGGCCGCGCGCGGGCTGGAGCGGCCACCGGCGGATCTGATCGAACCCGTCAACATCCGGATCTGGGAAGCCGGCCGGCATACGAGCTTTACCGAGCGGGCGCGCATGCAGGCGGTGTTCAACACGACCTCGCGCGGCTTCGGCGATTTCTTCGCGCAATGGGACATCATCCTGACGCCGATCACGGCGCTGCCGACGCCGAAGGTCGGCACCACGGAATATCTCACGATCAGCGACAATCCATCGGTCGCGGACTGGTTCGGCAATCTCTGGCGCAACTTTGCCTTCACGCCGCTCGCCAATCTCTGCGGCATCCCCGCGATCTCGTTACCGCTCGCGGCACAGGAGCACGGGCTGCCGCTCGGCATCCAGGCGCTGGCGAAGCAGGCCAATGACGGCTTGCTGCTTCAACTCGCGGCGCAGATCGAACGCGCGATCGGCGGCAAGTGGAATGCCGGCGAGAAGCCCGGCGTGCACGTGACGCGGGGGTAGCTCACGCGGCCTGAGCTCCCCTGAGGAACAGCGCGACACATTTCCGCACCCGCGCCTCGATCTGCCGACGCGACGGCAACGGCAGGCCGCCGAAGATCGCAGCGCGCTGCGGGGCTGACGCGATCATGCCGATCAGCATGCCGGCGGCTTCATCGGCATCGTCGAGCTTGATCAGGCCGCGCTTGACCTGGGTGCGTAGCCAGCCCGCCAGCGCTGCGTTGGTGCGAGCGATACCGTTCTTGTAGAATGTCGCAGCGAGGTCGGAGAAATTGGCGGTATCCTGCAGGATGATGCGCTGAAGACCGACGACTTCCGGCGCGAGCACGAGGTCGGCACAGGCCATCAGCGCCTCTTCCAGCGCCGGCTGGATATCGGCGTGGTCGGCCGCGTGCAGGTTGACGTCCCTGAGAAAACGGTCGAGCCGCTCGGACACCATCTCTTCGAACAAGCCCGCCTTGTTCGGGACCAGCCGATACAGCGTCTTGGTCGAAACGCCGGCGCGGCGCGCGACCGTTTCGGTGGTGGTGGCTGCATAGCCGTTGGCGGCGAATTCCTGCCGCGCCGCCTCGTAGATGATTTGCCGCGTCTCATCGTCGGGGCGGAGTGGCGGCCTGCCGCGAGACCGCGCTTTGGTCGGAAGTTTTTTCCTGAGCCATGTTTTTACATGATGCCTGTCATTCCATTGACAGTTCCGATATTGGGTCTATTTTGGAAATTGTCAAGTTTCCTAATTCCTCCACCGGCCGAGAGCCACGGGAGAACCGCCATGACCGTCCACTCCACCTCATTCCCCAATGCGCAGCCGGTGGCTGCCACGATCACCGCAGAGGACCTGCGGCCGGCGCCATCAGCAGTAAAAAAGCTCAATCTTCGCAAACTGTTGTTGACCGGCGCGGCGCTCGTCGCGCTGGCTGGCGCGACCTGGTACGGCTGGGATTACTGGACCGTCGGCCAGTATCTGGTCTCGACCGACGACGCCTATGTGAAGGCGGACAACACCACCGTCGCACCGAAAGTTTCGGGCTACCTGCATCAGGTCCTGGTCGGCGACAACGAGCGCATCAAGGCCGGCCAGACGCTGGCACGCATCGACGATCGGGATTTCAGGGTCGCGCTGGATCAGGCCAAGGCCGATGTCGGCGCGGCGCAGGCGGCGATATCAAGCAAGCAGGCGCAGCTCGAGGTTCAGGAGGCGGTCATCAACGCCGCCAAAGCGACCATCGAAGTCGATCAGGCCGCGGTGACCTTCGCCGCCCAGGACAACAAGCGTTACACCGACCTCGCAGCCTCAGGCTCGGGCAGCGTGCAGAATGCGCAACTGGCGCAATCGCGTATCGCCAGCGCCCACGCCGCAGAGGCCCGCGACAACGCCAACCTGATTTCGGCGCAGCGCCAGGTCGACCTGCTCAAGGCCGAGATCGTGCAGGCCGAAGCGTCACTGGCGCGCGCCCGCGCGATCCAGAGCCAGGCCGAACTCAATTTGGGCTATACCACCATCATCGCCCCGATCGACGGCGTCGTCGGCAACCGGACGCTGCGCGCCGGCCAGTTCGTGCAGGCCGGCACGCAACTGATGTCGGTGGTGCCGGCTACGGGCGCCTACGTGGTCGCGAACTACAAGGAAACCCAGCTCACCGATGTGCATGAAGGCCAGGCGGTGGACATCGCCGTCGACATGTTCCCCGGCCAGATCGTGCACGGGCATGTCGACAGCATCGCGCCCGCCAGCGGCCAGGAGTTCGCGCTGCTGCCGCCGGACAACGCCACCGGCAACTTCACCAAGGTCGTGCAGCGCATTCCGGTCAAGATCGCGCTCGACCGCGGCAACACCGACATCATCGAGCTGCGTCCGGGCATGTCTGTGATCCCGACCATCGAGACGCACGCGAAGGCGCCGACCCGTCAGGCGTCGGCGGCATCCAAGGTATCGAATTCCACTCAGGGAGCATCGTGCCATGTCAAATCTCAGCCAGTCCGCCTCGACATCAACGCTGCCGACCTCGCAAGCCGTATCTAATAACCCGGCATCTGATCCGAACCGCGCCAGCGCCACCGTCTGGATCGCCGTTCTCGCCGCCATGATCGGTTCGTTCATGGCGATCCTGAACATCCAGATCACCAACGCCTCGCTGCTCAACATCGAAGGCGGCATCGGCACCGGCGTCGACAACGGCTCGTGGATCTCGACCTCCTATCTGATCGGCGAAATCGTCGTCATTCCCATGACCGATTTTCTCAGCCGCGTGTTCTCGTTCCGCCGTTACATGATGGCGAGCGCGGCGCTGTTTGCCGTGTTCTCGGTAGCCTGTGCCTTCACGCACGATTTGCCGTCGATGATCGCGATGCGCGGCCTGCAGGGTTTTGCCGGCGGTGTGCTGATCCCGATGGCCTTCACGCTGGTGCTGACCAAGCTGCCGAAGCCGCAACAGCCGGTCGGGCTCGCGATCTTCGCGCTGTCGGTTACCTTCGCGCCCGCGATCGGCCCGACCATCGGCGGCTATCTCACCGAGAATTACGGCTGGCGCACCATCTTCTTCGTCAACGTGCCGCCGACCATTTTGATGGTGACGGCGCTCTATCTGACGCTCGAACGCCAGCCGATGCAACTCAAGTTGCTCAGGGAAGGCGACTGGGCCGGCATCTTCACCATGGCGATAGGCCTGTCGGCGCTGCAGACCGTGCTCGAGGAAGGCAACAAGGACGACTGGTTCGCCTCGCCCTTCATCCTGCGGCTCGCCATCATCGCGCTGGTCAGCCTGTCGCTGTTCGTCTGGATCGAGCTCACGGTCGAGAAGCCGCTGATCCGGCTGCGGCTGCTGAAGGGACGCAACTACGGCTTTGGCGTCGCGGCGCTAACCTTAGTGGGCTTTGCGCTGTTCGGATCGGTCTACATCCTGCCCGCCTATCTGGGCCAGGCCCAGGGCTACAATGCCGAGCAGATCGGCAACGTGCTGGCCTGGACCGGCCTGCCGCAGCTCTTGCTCATCCCGCTGATCCCGTTGATGATGAAGCGCTTCGATGTGCGCTACATCGCCTTCACCGGCCTGATGATCTTCGCCTATAGCTGCTTCATGAACACGGCGATGTCGCCCGACTACGCCGGCGACCAGCTCTGGATTCCGAACATCGTGCGCGCCATCGGCCAGGCCATGGTGCTGACGCCGCTGACGTCGGTGACGACCAGCGAGATCGCGCCGCAGGACGCCGCAGCGGCTTCAGGCATCAGCAACATGCTGCGCAATCTCGGCGGCGCCGTCGGCACGGCGGTGCTTGCCACCGTGATCACGAAGCGCGAGCAATTTCACTCCAACATCATCGGCCAGTCGGTCACGCTCGGCCGCGAGGAAGTGCGCAACCGGATCGCCCAGACTACCGATTACTTCATGGCCCATGGCGTGCCGGACCCGGCCGCCGCGCATCAGCAGGCGATCATCGCGCTCGGCAAGGCCGTGAAGCATCAGGCGCTGGTGATGGGGTTCAGCGACACGTTCGCGGTGATCGGCGTGGTGCTTGTCATCGCGGCCGTTGCGGTCGTGCTGACACGCAAGGTGAAGGCGGCGACCACCGCCGGCGCGCCTTGACCCTGATGGTCGGGGTCAGACCTTGAAATGCTTGCTGAGCTTCAGGCCTTGCGCCTGATAGTTCGAGCCGATCTTCTGGCCGTACATCGCGGCGGGCCGCGACAGCATTTTCTCGTAGACGAGCCGGCCGACGATCTGGCCGTGTTCGAGGATGAACGGCACCTCGCGCGAGCGCACTTCGAGCACCGCGCGCGAGCCCTGCCCGCCGGCGCCGGCATAGCCGAAGCCGGGATCGAAGAATCCGGCATAGTGCACACGGAATTCGCCGACCAGCGGATCGAACGGCACCATTTCCGCGGCGTAATCCGGCGGCACCTGCACCGCCTCTTTCGAAGCCAGGATGTAGAACTCGCCGGGATCGAGGATGAGGCTGCCGTCGCGCCGCGCCTCGATCGGCTCCCAGAATTCACCGACCGTATAGCCGCCGCGGCGATCGACATCGACCACGCCGGTGTGGCGCTTGGCGCGATAGCCGACGAAGCCGCCGGCATTTTCGCCGGAGAGATCGACCGACAGCGCGACGCCGTTGGCGAGGTCCGCATTGTCGATATCGACCAGCCGCTCCGCCGCATGCAGCGCGTCGAGTTCGCCGGCGTTGAGGATCGCGTCGCCGGTGCGGAACCGCACTTGGCTGAGCCGCGAGCCCTCGCGCAGCAACACCGGAAACGTCTTCGGGCTGATCTCGGCATAGAGCGGGCCGTGATAGCCGGCGCCGATCATGTCAAAACGGCGCGTGCCGTCGGCGATCACGCGGGTGAACACGTCGAGCCGCCCGGTCGAACTTTTGGGGTTGGCAGCCGCGACGATCTTGGGCGGCAGCGCAAGACTTTCAAGTAACGGCACGATGTAGACGCAATTCGTCTCCAGCACCGCGCCGTCGGAGAGATCTATTTCATGCAGCTTCAACTCGTCGATGCGCTCGGCGACGGTGGCTCCGGGACCCGGCAGAAAACTCGCGCGCACCCGGTAAGCGATATCGCCGAGGCGCAAATCGAGGCTCGCCGGCTGGATCTGGCTTTCGACAAACGGATATTCGGGCAGGATGAGGCCGGCATCCGCCATCGCCGCGATCATGCGGTCGGGCAGAATTCCGTTGGCGTCGGGGGGTAACGAAAACGACACGGCGTGGTCCTCTGAGGTGCCCATCGGGATGACCCGAATGCCATCCAAACCCCATAAATACGGGCATTTAGGGGTTATCCGATGGCCGCCTTGACGAAAAGGGCGGGAGGGAATAACAGCATGACTTATCCCGTGGTGATTTGAGCCGGCCGGCTTGCAGCCACGTTAAATAAGTAGCTAAACAGGCCGGGGACACGTGTGATCCCGGCCTGTGGAAATTTTTCCAGGCCGGTTTTTTGTGACCATTTCCCAAGGGATGGTCACGACGGAGGTCACATGTCTGAGGCTAGTTCTACCACCCGCTATCGTCCCGAAACCAAGCTGGTCCACTCCGGCGCCCTGCGCTCGCAATATGGCGAGACCTCCGAGGCGCTGTTCCTGACCCAGGGCTTCATCTACGACACCGCCGAGCAATGCGAGGCACGGTTCAAGGGCGAGGATCCCGGCTTTCTCTATTCGCGCTTTTCCAATCCCAACATCTCGATGTTCGAGCGTCGCATGATCGAGCTCGAAGGCGCACAGGCCGCGCGTGCGACCGCCACCGGCATGGCCGCGGTCACCACCGCAATCCTCGCGCCGCTGAAGGCCGGCGACCACGTGGTGGCGGCGAAGGCGATGTTCGGCTCCTGCCGCTACGTGGTGGAGGATTTGCTGCCGCGTTACGGCATCCAGTCCACCCTCGTCGATGGTCTCGACCTCGATCAGTGGCGCAAGGCGATGCGGCCGAACACCAAATCGTGCTTCCTCGAAAGCCCGACCAATCCGACGCTCGACGTGATGGACATTTCGGCGATCGCCGAGATCGCGCATCAGGGCGGCGCGCGGCTGATCGTCGACAACGTGTTCGCAACGCCGATCTGGCAGAGCCCGCTGACGCTCGGCGCCGATGTCGTGGTCTATTCCGCGACCAAGCACATCGACGGCCAGGGCCGCTGTCTCGGCGGCATCATTCTGTCATCGGAAGCATTCATCGCCGAACACATCCACAACTTCATGCGCCAGACCGGCCCGTCGATGTCGCCGTTCAATGCCTGGGTGCTGCTGAAGGGGCTGGAGACGCTGGCCGTGCGCGTGCGCGCGCAGACCGAAACGGCGGCGAAGGTGGCCGACGCGCTCGCCAGCCATCCGAAGGTTTCGCGGCTGATCTACCCCGGCCGTGCCGATCATCCGCAGGCTGAACTCGTGAAGAAGCAGATGCGCGCGGGTTCGACGCTCATTGGTTTCGAGGTCAAGGGCGGCAAGGCCGGCGCGTTCCGTTGCCTCAACGGGCTGAAGATCTCGCGGATATCGAACAATCTCGGCGACGCGAAGAGCCTCGTCACCCATCCCGCCACGACCACGCACCAGCGATTGGCACCGGAAGCACGCGCCGAACTCGGCATCAGCGAAGGCTTTATTCGTTTCTCCGCAGGGCTCGAGCACGCGGACGATCTGATCGAGGATTTCGCGGCGGCGCTGGAGAAGGCGTAGTCCAGTCGCAACACCATCGTCGTCCCGGCCTTGAGCCGGGACCCATAACCACAGGGCGTGGTTATTTGAAGAAGGTGTCAACCACCGCCTTGATCATGAGGGCCGTGGCGTATGGGTCCCGGCGTTCGCCGGGACGACTGTGACGCGCGCAGCGCAATCACATCGGCCGGTAGGTCCGCACGTCGGACGGCACGTTGACGCCGAGCTTGATCTGGCCGACCGACTTGATGATGTCGTCGCCCAACAGCTGCGCGAAGCAGGCATAGCCCCAGTCGTTCATGTGCAGGCCGTCGGAGATCACGAAATCGTCGATCGGGATCGCCTGCCTCTCATGCCAGTCGCGCATCACCTCGAAGCGCGGGAATACGCCGACGTGGCGAAGTTCGGCCACCCTGCCGAGCAGCCGCACCATCTTGCCGGCGTTTTCACCCTTGGCGTTGACCGCGGGGGAATATTGCGGATCGACCAGCACCAGGTCGGCACCCGCGTCCTGAATCCGCTTGACGCCTTCCTCAACCATTTTGGCGGTGTCGGTGGGATCGAGATTGCGCAGCACCGCGTTGGTGCCGACCTGCCAGATCACCATATCCGGATGCATATCGATCACTTCGGCCTGCAACCGCTTCATCATCTCGGGCGCGTCCTCGCCGCCCTTGCCGCGATTGACGACGGTGATGTCAGCGGTGGGATATTGCCGACGCAACTGCGCGGCGAGACGGTTTGGATATTTGAATTCGGGCGACGACGCGCCGTAACCGTCGGTCGAGGACGATCCGAACGCGATGATCACGACCGGCTGGCCGGCGGCGAGCTTGCCCGCAACATGCGGCAGCGAGCCCATCGACTTGACGACGCCCTTCGGCGACAGGCAGGGCACGCGGCTGAAAATATCGGTCGCCGATTTCGCGACCGCTTTCACCTTGTCAATCGCGCGGCCTGCGAGGCCCTTTTGCGCCGCCGGATTGGCCGGATCGACGGCGGCCACAGTGCCTGCTGCGGTGGCGCCGGTGGTCGCTGACGGCTTGGCCGCTTCGGCCTTGGCGTTATTGGAAAGCGCGGCCTGCTGGGCAACTTGCGCGTGCACAAGCGAGCCGCAGGCAGGCGTCAGCAGCATCAAGGCAGCCGTGGCAAATGTCGTTAAACGAAAAGGGTAGTGACGACTCATTAACGCTAGTTCCCTTAATTCTGCTGCGCCGCATCGAGGTGAGCGGTGTCGATCACAAATTTCGACAACGCGCGGCCAAGGCAGTCATGAACGCGTTTGGCGAGGTCGATGCCATGCGCGGTACTGAACAGATCGAAATCTCCGGCGTCATTCCAGTGACGCATGATGGCAAAGCGGTCGAACAGCGGAACTTCATGCTGTTGCGCCACCACCCGCATATTATCCAGGTAGGGCGGCGCAGAAATCATCGTTTCCGTGCGCGGGCTATATTGCAGATTCATCAACACCACATCGGATCCCGCGTTTTGCAGCGCACCAACACCCTCGTCGACGGCGCCGCGAAAATCATCGGGATCGATGGATCGCATAGCATCGACGGTGCCGGTCTGCCAGATAACCAAAGTAGGCCTTTTAGCTTCCACCAGCTTAACGAGGGCTGCGGCCGCTTCCTCGGCGGTTTTGGTGGCCTGTAGTTCTACGGATACGCTGATCGGCACCTGCGGCAACCGCTCTTTCAGCGCCGCCTGCAACCTGGCGGGGTAGGCACTCGACTCCGCGGAAGCGATCGTGGAGGAGCGGCTACCGACCACCAAAATGGTCAGCGGCTGGCCTTTTTTCAAGGTGTCGGCCACTTTCGGCAATGAGCTTTCGCTGGTCAGGAGATAGGCCGGCACGTCGCAGGTCTGGGACGTATCCTTTGGACTATCCTTGGGCGCATCCTCGGCGCGCGCGAGGCCGCTGGCCGCGACAACGGCGAGCAGAGCCAGGCTTGGCAGAGCCCTGAAAGCGGGTCTCATACGCTCCCTCCCGCCAGATCGGCGTTGCCGACGGTGCTTTTTGTTTTCGATGCACCCTTGTCGGCGGAGTGCTTGTACCACGAAATCACCCACGCCATTCCCCACATGATGAGGATCCCGGAAATGCTGACCAGCAAGTGCATTGCAGCACCGCCGGAGATCTCGGCCAGCACGAAATGCCCTGCGAAGGCGAGGAAGACGCCGAGACAGAATATCTCAAGCGAGTGCTGGCCACAGAGGATCAATGGTCGCAGCCAGGGCGATTTCAGCCCCGGCCAGTCCCTGGGCAGGAAGCGCACGGTGACCGCCGCCAGCGCCAGAAAATGGGCAAAGCGCAACACGTCCAGATCGGTCTTGTCGATCGGATACATCCACTGCTCGACGATGCGCGGCATCAGGTGGCTGAGCTGTGGCACATACCAGGTCAGCGTGACGCAGAAAGAGGCAAACAGATAGACGAAGCAGATCCACATCGTGATCGGCGACGACAGCACGCGTGACAGCCGCACCGCGCCGCCCATCGCGCACCAGGCCCCGAACACGAACAGCAACTGCCAGGCGAGCGGGTTGAAGAACCAGACGCCATTCGGATAGGCGGTCAGGTACCAGTCGAAATGCCAGGTCAGCGCATAGAGCAGCGCCGACAGCGCCAGCGTGACGTCGGCCTTCCATTTCATCAGCCACAGGATCAGCGGCAGGAACAGCATCAGCACGATATAGAGCGGCAGCACGTCCATGTTGACGGGACGGAATCTCAGCAGCAGCGCCTGCACGATGGTGACATCGGGCTGCTTGAGAAAATCCATGATGCCCATTTCTTCGCTGTAGAGCGGATTTTCGAAACTGGTGGCGACGTAGGAAATCTCCGCCAGAAAGATCGTGAACAGGAACACATGCGCGACATAGATCTGCCAGACCCGCCGCAGGATCCGCGCGGTCGCGACCACGACGCCCAACTCCAGCATGGCGCGGCCGTAGACAAAGGCCGCGGTGTAGCCGGAGATGAAGATGAAGATTTCCGTGGCGTCGGAAAATCCGTAGTTACGGATCGTGAACCAGGTCAGGATGTTCGGCGGCAGGTGATCGATGAATATCAGCCACAGCGCGAGCCCGCGAAACAGATCAAGCCGCAATTCACGCTCGCCGACGACCGGGAACACGATCGCGGGCGCGGACGACACCGCCGCAGCCGCTTCGTTATTGGCGAGCGCGGGCTTGGCATCGCCCACGGGCGTTCCGGCAATGGGGTCGGCAATCGACGTCATCTGTCACCGTTTGGGCAGTTGGGCATTTTGCGCTCGCGCCGTCCCAAAAGATAATATCGGCCCGCAGGTTGCGCACAAGGTGCGGGGCGGGCAGCGCGCGGCTGCGCTTTAGAATGGAACTATGTTGAAACCGCGATGAAAACCACCGCAATCGGCCGCGCCGGCGGGTCCAGCGATTGGTTCCCATCGCTTTCTTCGGTATGATGCGCAACAGGATTTTCGGAAGCATTTTCGCATGTACCGCGCCGTCACCCGTCAGATCGAAGTCACCGTGGAGCCGAACTTCGTGCCGGAACGCTCGGTGATCGATCGCGGCCAGTATTTCTGGTCTTACACAATCGTGATCACCAACACCGGCGCCGAAACCGTGCAGCTCCGCACCCGGCACTGGATCATCACCGACGCGACGGGCCGCAAGCAGGAAGTCCGCGGCGAAGGCGTGGTCGGCGAACAGCCGGTGCTCGCGCCCGGCGAACGCTTCGAATACACCTCGGGCGTGCCGCTCCCGACCGCCTCCGGCTTCATGACCGGCCGCTACCAGATGGTCAACGCACGCGGCGAGCGTTTTGAAATCGACGTGCCGACGTTCTCGCTGGACAGCCCGGAAGCCAAGCGGGTGTTGAACTAGGAGGCATTGCCCTCTCCGCGTCATTGCGCTGGCCGTAGGATGGGTGGAGCGCAGCGATACCCATCAATACCGTCCGTGAGGCGATGGGTATCGCTTCGCTCCACCCATCCTACGAAACTGAATATGCGCTCGCGATCTCGCGGCATCATCTGCCCGAAGTTTTGTATTTCGTTTGCCCTCATAACTGAGAGATGGATTGCTTCGCTTCGCTCGTCATGACGGGGAATGGTCGAGCCGCTTGCGCCTATTCCACGCCCGCTTCTTCCGGCGTGAATTGATAGACCGACGAACAGAACTCGCAGGTCACTTCGACCTTGCCGTCCTTGACCATCTCGGCGCGATCCTTCGCGGCAAAGCTTTTCAGCATCGACGAGACAGCATCGCGCGAGCAGGAGCATTGCGCGCGCAAGGGAAGCGGCGGGAAGACGCGGACGCCGCGTTCGTGGAAAAGGCGATACAGCAGACGTTCGCCGGACAGGTCCGGGTCGATCAGTTCGACGTCTTCCACCGTCGAGATCAGCGACTGGCCTTCGACCCAGGCGTCGTCTTCCTCGATCTCGGGCTTTGCCACGCCTTCCGGCACATCGCCGGGATCGAGATCCTGCCGCGCGCGCTCCGGCGCCTTCGGCAAAAACTGCAGCAGCATGCCGCCGGCGCGCCAGCGGTGCTTCGGGCCGTCGCCGCCGCCGCGCCATTCCTCGCCGACCGCGATCCGCACCCGGGTCGGGATCTGTTCGGAACGCAAGAAGTATTCGTGGGCGGCGTCTTCGAGATTGCCGCCCTCGAGCGCCACCAGACCCTGATAGCGGCTCATGTCCGGACCCTGGTCGACGGTCATTGCGAGATGGCCCTTGCCGAGCAGGGCAGCGGAATTCTGACCATCCTTCAGCTTCGTCGCGTCGTAGCGCGCATAGGCGCGCAAGCGATCGGGGGCCTGGAAATCGACGATCAGGAACGACACCGGGCCGTCGGTCTGGGTCTGCAGGATGAAGCGGCCGTCGAATTTCAACGACGACCCCAACAGCGTCGTCAGCACGATCGCCTCACCCAGGAGCTTGCCGACCGGCGCCGGATAATCGTGCTTGGTCAGGATGTCGTCGAGCGCAGGACCCATGCGTGTCAGCCGACCGCGCAGGTCGAGCGCGTTGACCTCGAACGGCAGCACCGCGTCATCGACGGGAATGGACGATGGCGCGCGGACAGGGGCCTCGGCCGTGATTTTCAGTGTCTGGGGATTGGGACATGGCGCTTTATCTGGGGTCGGGGATGCGAAAACGAAAGGGGTATTGGACGCGACACCCTCTCCACGAGTCGTCCCCGCGAACGCGGGGACCCATAGCCACCGACTTTGGTTGTTACGGACCGCTTATACCACATCGCGCTGATCGACAGATCACGCGGTATGGGTCCCGGCGTTCGCCGGGACGACGTTGAGAGAGCTACGCCACCGCCCCAAAACACCAGGCCAGAATGCCCTTTTGCGCGTGCAGGCGGTTTTCGGCTTCGTCGAACACGACTGATTGCGGGCCGTCGATCACTTCGTCGGTGACTTCCTCGCCGCGATGGGCCGGCAGGCAGTGCATGAAGATCGCATCGGGTTTCGCCAGCGACATCAATTTCTCATTGACCTGATAGGGCTTGAGCACGTTGTGGCGATGCTCGCCTTCCTTGTCGCCCATCGACACCCAGGTGTCGGTGACGACGCAATCGGCGCCGCGCACGGCGACCTCGGGATCGGAGCCGAGCACGATCGGGGCCTGCGTCGCCTTGATCCAGTCCTTCATCGCCTTGTTCGGCGCGAATTGCGGCGGGGTCGCAACGTTGAGCTGGAACTTGAAACGCTCGGCCGCATGCGCCCACGACGCCAGCACGTTATTGTCGTCGCCGGTCCAGGCCACGGTGCGGCCCGCGATCGGCCCGCGATGTTCCTCGAACGTCATCAGGTCGGCCATCACCTGGCAGGGATGCGAACGCCGCGTCAGCCCGTTGATCACGGGCACGGTGGCGTAGGCGGCCAGTTCCAGCAGCGCTTCGTGGTTGAGGATGCGGATCATGATGGCGTCGACATAGCGCGACAGCACGCGTGCGGTGTCGGCGATGGTCTCGCCGCGGCCGAGCTGCATCTCGGCGCCGGTCAGCATGATGAACTCGCCGCCGAGCTGGCGCATGCCGACGTCGAACGACACCCGCGTGCGGGTCGACGGCCGTTCGAAAATCATCGCCAGCGTCTTGCCTTCGAGCGGCTTTTTCGCCTGTTCGTGCGCCTTCAGCTTCGCCTTCATGGCGGAGCTGGCGTCGAGCATGTTGCGCAGCTCGGTCAGCGGCAGCTCAGAGATGTCGAGGAAGTGACGGGGGGACTTGCTCATCACCCCGCGGCCTTCTTCAACGGTGCGCCCGACAGCGCGACGCAGGCGCGCTCGAGCATCTGCACGGATTGGTCGATCTCGGCCTCGTTCACGATCAAGGGCGCGAGGAACCGCACCACATTGTCGCCGGCGCCGACGGTCAGCAGTTTCTGATCGCGCAGCGCAGCGACGAGATCGCCGGAGGGCACCACGGCCTTGACGCCGACCAGCAGGCCTTCGCCGCGCACTTCCGACAGCACGCCGGGATAGCGGTCGACCACGGAAGCGAGCTTCTGCTTCAGGAGCAGCGACATCTTCTGGACGTGATCGAAGAAGCCGGGCTTCAGCATCACGTCGAGCACGGCGTTGGACGCCGCGATCGCCAGCGGATTGCCGCCGAAGGTCGAACCGTGCGAACCCGGCGTCATGCCGGACGCGGCTTCCGCGGTCGCCAGACATGCGCCGATCGGGAAGCCGCCGCCAAGCGCTTTCGCCAGCGACATGATGTCAGGCGTGACGCCTAGACGCTTGTAGGCGAAGAGATCGCCGGTGCGGCCCATGCCGGTCTGAACTTCGTCGAACGCCAGCAGCAGGCCGTTCTTGTCGCACAATTCGCGCAACGCCTTGAAGAACGAATTCGGCGCCGAGCGCACGCCGCCCTCGCCCTGCACGGGCTCGATCAGGATGGCGGCGGTGTTCGGGACCGATCACCTTCTTCACCGCTTCGAGATCGCCATGCGGCACCTGGTCAAAGCCGTCCATCGGCGGGCCAAAGCCTTCGAGATACTTTGCGGAGCCGGTCGCAGCCAGCGTCGCCAGCGTGCGGCCATGGAACGCGCCTTCGAAGGTGATGATGCGATAGCGCTCGGGATGACCCTTGGCGGCGTGATACTTGCGCGCGACCTTGATCACGCACTCCATCGCCTCGGCGCCGGAATTGCAGAAGAACACGAGGTCGGCGAAGCTCTGCTCGCACAAACGCGCGGCGAGCTTGTCGCCATCCGGGCTCTTGAACAGGTTCGACATGTGCCACAGTTTTGTCGCCTGCTCCTGCAGCGCCGCGATCAGGTGCGGATGGCAATGGCCCAGGGCATTCACCGCGACGCCCGAGGTGAAGTCGAGATAGCGATCGCCATTGGTGGCGATCAGCCACGCGCCCTCACCGCGTTCGAAGCCGAGATCGACCCTGGCGAAGACGGGGAGCAGATGCGACGCGGCGCTGTTGGTCATGGCCATCACTTGAGGTTGGAGAACAGTCTATTTGAAGGTGTCCAGTGCCCCCGCGCGCCTTCGCACACGCAACCGCCAGCCACCTGAAAACAAAACGTGCCGCCTTTTGGGGCGGCACGTGAGAGGCATTCTATGCTGGCAGTGGAACGTGTCAACACGCCAAGAAAGCGCCTTCCTGCAGTGCAAGATAAGGCAATCCGTACATTACCGGTGTGGTGGAAAACTCACATTGCAATGCCTAGATGTCGGAACATGTGGACGCACTGCCTCGGACTCTTGCGCCAGAGTCACGCCATATTGTAGCGTCTTGGCTGTCGGGTACGACATCTCGTGCGGCGGTTCTGATCCCAAGAGTCCATTTGTACAGCGTTAACGTTCGGGCGCGGCTTTTCGTGCCCGGCGAGGGCTAAGGGATTCTGTCCGCAGGGGTTTTTGAGAGAATTGGATCGCCAGCACTGTCCCGGTCCGGCCAGTGCGACGCGAAGGGAAGAATGCGATGACGGTATTGACCTGGTCCGACGATCGCGTCGAGCAACTGAAAAAACTCTGGGAAGGCGGCCTCTCCGCCAGCCAGATCGCCGCGGAACTCGGAAATGTGACGCGCAATGCCGTGATCGGCAAAGTGCATCGGCTCGGCCTGTCCGGCCGCGCCAAGAGCCCCTCCTCGGCCGCCCCGCGGCAGCGCAAGGCACGTCCCGCCCAGCACATGATGCGGGTGGCGCGTCCGGTCTCGCGCGGCAACACCGCGCTCGCGCACGCTTTCGAAGTCGAGATGGAGCCCGATCCGATCGCCTTCGACAACGTGGTGCCGATGAGCCAGCGGCTGACGCTGCTGGAATTGAACGAGGCCACCTGCCACTGGCCGGTCGGCGATCCCTCGAGCGCGGACTTCTTCTTCTGCGGCGGCAAGGCGCTCTCTGGCTTGCCCTATTGCGCGCACCACTCGCGGGTTGCCTACCAGCCGGCCAGCGATCGCCGCCGTCCGGCGCCGAAGCCGACCAGGTAAGCGCGATATCGGCTACGTAGGTTACGCGGATAAACTCCGCTGTCGTCCCGGCCTTGAGCCGGGACCCATAACCACCGAAGCTTGTGGTTATGCCGAGCTGGGGCTCCAGCTCTTTTCAAAACTAACGTTGGTGGTTATGGGTCCCGGCGTTCGCCGGGACGACGACTGAGTTTGTAGCGTCGTTTTGGCTTAAGCCGATTACGCCTACGACTCCACCTTCGCAAAGCGATCGTCCAGCGCGTAGCCGGCGCCGCGCACGGTGCGGATCGGGTCCTGCTCGCGGCCGGGATTAAGCAGCTTGCGCAGGCGGCCGATGTGGACGTCGACGGTGCGCTCGTCGATATAGATGTCGCGGCCCCAGACGCTGTCGAGCAACTGCTCGCGCGAGAACACGCGGCCGGGATGTTCGAGGAAGAACTCCAGCAGCCGGTATTCGGTCGGACCGAGATCGATCTGGCGGCCGGAACGCGCGACGCGGCGTTTTTCGCGGTCGAGTTCGATGTCGCCATAAGTGAGCACGGTGGCCAGCCGTTCCGGGCTCGCGCGCCGCAACAGGCCTTTTACCCGCGCCAGCAATTCCGGCACCGAAAACGGCTTGACGATGTAGTCGTCGGCGCCGGTGGCAAGGCCCCGGACCCGTTCGCTTTCCTCGCCGCGCGCGGTCAGCATGATGATCGGCAGTTGCTTGGTCTCGGGTCGCGCGCGCAGGCGGCGGCACAGTTCGATGCCGGACAGGCCCGGCAGCATCCAGTCGAGCACGATCAGGTCGGGCACCCGCTCCTTTAGCCGCGTATCGGCATCGTCGCCGCGACCGACGGTTTCGACCTCGTAGCCTTCGGCATCGAGATTGTAGCGCAGCAGCGTCGTCAGCGCTTCCTCGTCTTCGACCACCAGAATGCGTGCGTTCATCGATTGCTTCCCTTGGTTCGTACGCGTCAGTTACCGGGTACTGTCGTGGCGAACGTCGTCATGTCGCCCTTCGGGCGTTTGTCGAGAATCTGCTGACCCTCGATCATGTAGAACACGGTTTCGGCAATGTTAGTGGCATGGTCGCCGATCCGCTCGATATTCTTGGCGCAGAACATCAAATGAATGCAGAACGAGATGTTGCGCGGATCTTCCATCATGTAGGTCAGCAGCTCGCGGAACAGCGAGGTGCAGATGGCGTCGACTTCCTCGTCGCCCTTCCAGACCGCCATCGCCGCCGGCAGGTCGTGCGCGGCATAGGCGTCCAGCACCGACTTGACCTGCGACTGTACCAGGTCGGTCATGTGCTCGAGGCCGCGGATCAGTTTCAAGGGCTGGAAATCGTTCTCCAGCGCCGCAACCCGCTTGCCCATGTTCTTGGCGAGGTCGCCGATCCGTTCCAGATCGGTGGCAACGCGCATGGCGCCGACGATTTCACGCAGGTCCACGGCCATCGGCTGGCGCCGCGCGATGGTCAGCACCGCGCGTTCCTCGATGACATGCTGCAAGCGGTCGATCTCGAGATCGGAGGTGACGACGCGGTTGCCGAGCGCGATATCGCGGCGGACCAGCGCATCGACGGATTCGGTGATCATGCGTTCAGCAAGGCCGCCCATCTCGGCAACGAGACGGGTGAGTTCCTGCAGGTCGCCATCGAACGCCTTGGCGGTGTGTTCTGAAGCCATGTGTTATCTCCTCAAATCATGATCCGATTCATCGGATCATGATCGTGAATTTTTTTGAGCATGATCTTTTCGGAAAACCGGTCCCCACTTTTCCGGATCATGCTCGCATCTGCTCTAGCCGAACCGGCCGGTGATGTAGTCCTGGGTTCGTCGATCGCTCGGCGAGGTGAAAATCTTGTTGGTGTCGTCGAACTCGATCAATTCGCCGAGATACATGAAGGCGGTCTTGTCGGAGACCCGCGCCGCCTGCTGCATATTATGGGTAACGATGGCGATGGTGTAGTCCTCCGCCAGCTCCTGGATCAGTTCCTCGACCTTGGCGGTCGAGATCGGATCCAGCGCCGAGCAGGGTTCGTCGAACAGGATCACCTCGGGCCGCACCGCGACCGTGCGGGCGATACAGAGCCGCTGCTGCTGGCCGCCGGACAGGCTGAGGCCCGATGCGTTCAACTTGTCCTTGACCTCGTTCCACAGCGCGCCGCCGCGCAATGCCTTCTCGACACGGCCGTCCATCTCGGACTTGGAGATCTTTTCGTAGAGGCGGATGCCGAACGCGATGTTTTCGTAGATCGTCATCGGGAACGGGGTCGGCTTCTGGAACACCATGCCGACGCGGGCCCGCAGCAGGTTGAGATCGAGCTTGGGGTCGAGAATGTTGGTCTGGTCGAGCATCAACTGGCCGGTGGCCTTCTGGCCCGGATAGAGGTCGTACATCCGGTTGAAGATCCGCAGCAAGGTCGACTTGCCGCAGCCGGACGGGCCGATGAAGGCGGTGACGCGGTTGGTGCCGAGCGCGAGATTGATGTTCTTCAGCGCGTGGTGCTCGCCGTAATGGAAGTTCAGGCCGCGGGCCGTGACTTTGGCCGGCGCTTCGGGCAGTGCCGTCGCCGCGGGCGGAAGTCCGCCGGCTGCACTCATCGATGATACGGAAACGTCGGTCATTTTGCTGTCCTCTCGGCGCCGATGATGCGCGCGCCAATGTTCAGGGCAAGTACGGTCAGGGTGATCAGCAGAGCCCCGCTCCAGGCGAGTTGCTTCCAGTAGACGTAGGGGCTTTGCACGAAGTTGTTGATGGTGACCGGCAGGTTCGCCATCGTCTTGGTCAGGTTGAGGCTGAAGAACTGGTTCGACAGGGCGGTGAACAACAGCGGCGCGGTTTCACCGGCGACGCGAGCGGTCGCCAGCAGCACGCCGGTGATGAGGCCCGAGCGCGCCGCGCGGTAGGCGATGCGGCGGATCACCAGCGAGCGCGGCAGGCCGAGCGCGGAGGCCGCCTCCCGCAGTGGATTGGGCACCAGCCCGAGCATGTCCTCGGTGGTACGCACCACCACGGGGATGACGATCACAGCCAGCGCCAGACAGCCGGCAAAGGCCGAGAAGCCGCCCATCGGCACCACGATGGCGCCATAGACGAACAGGCCGATGATGATCGAGGGCGCGCTCAACAGGATGTCGTTGATGAAACGGATGATCGAGGTCAGCTTGTCGTGCTTGCCGTATTCGGCCAGATACGTGCCGGCGAACAGGCCGAGCGGCGCGCCGATGCCCACCCCGATCACGGTCATGATGATCGAGCCGATGATGGCGTTGCGCAGGCCGCCTTCGGTCGAGCCGGGCGGCGGGGTGTCCGCGATGAAGAGCTGCAGACTTAGTCCCGCCAGTCCGTTGTAGAACAGCGTGAACAGGATCAGCGCGAGCCAGGTCACGCCGAACAGGGCGGCGCCGACGCACAGCGCGCGGATGATGACATCAAAGCGGCGGCGAGAGGCGTAAATCGGGTTCATCTCAGTTACCCGCCTTCTTTTCCAGACGCATCAGCATCAGCCGCGCGGCCGAGAGCACGAAGAACGTCAGCACGAACAGCAACAGACCGAGCAGGATCAGGCCGGACTGGTGCAGGCCGTCGCTCTCGGCGAATTCGCTGGCGATCGCCGCAGAGATCGTGGTGCCCGGCGCGAAGATCGAGGACGAGATCTTGAACGAGTTGCCGATGATGAAGGTCACCGCCATGGTCTCGCCGAGCGCGCGGCCGAGCGCCAGCATGATGCCGCCGATCACGCCGACGCGGGTGTAGGGGATCACGACGTTGCGGACGACTTCCCAGGTGGTGCAGCCGACGCCGTAGGCGGCTTCCTTCAGCACCGGCGGCACCGTCTTGAAGACGTCGACCGAGATCGAGGTGATGAACGGCAGCACCATGATCGCCAGGATCAGCGCGGCGTTGAACAGCGAGAGATAGGACGGCGGGCCGGCGAAGATGGTGCCGAGCACCGGGATGCCGTCGAAAATCCTGATCATGAATGGCTGGAAGGTGTTGGCCAGGAACGGCCCGAGCACGAAGAAGCCCCACATGCCGTAGATGATCGAGGGAATGCCGGCGAGCAGCTCGATCGCAAGCCCGATCGGGCGGCGCAGCCAGAGCGGGCAGATCTCGGTCAGAAACACCGCGATGCCGAGGCCCACGGGAATGGCGATCATCATCGCGATGACGGAGGTGATCAGCGTGCCGTAGATCGGCCCGAGCGCGCCGAGCACTGGCGGATCCGCCGATGGCGCCCAGCGCTGCGTCCACAGGAACGCGAAACCGTATTCCTTCATCGCCGGCCAGGCGCCGACGATCAGGGAGAGGATGATGCCGCCGAGAATGAGGAGCACCGAGATCGCGCAGGCGCGGGTGATCCAGTAAAACGTAACGTCGCCAAGCTTGAATGCGCTGAGGGCCCGAGCACGATCGTAAGGTCCAGCAGCCTCCATTACATCGCCTTGAACCGCCATGTCTGCCACGCCAATCCCCTGTACTTATAACCCATCAACCCGAAACCGATGCACGGGTTTTGCAGCCATTTCAGCCGCGCTTTGTTTTTGGTTTCTTGGTTGTTGTCCCGCCCCGCCGGGAGGGAATGCCCAACCCGGGTGATGCCGGGTTGGGCAGAGGGAGCAGGCTCCCGTTATCGCTTCAAGCGAACTCAGCTCTTGATGTCGGCCGACCAGGTCTTTTCGATCATCTTGACGACCGAGTCGGGCATCGGGATGTAGTCGAGCTCTTCAGCCATCTTGCCGCCCTTCTCGAAGGCGTATTTGAAGAACTTGATGGCTTCCTGGGACGCCGCCTTGTCGGTGGAATCCTTGTGCATCAGGATGAAGGTCGCGGCCGTGATCGGCCAGGAGGCTTCGCCGGGCTGGTCGGTCAGGATCACGTAGTAGCCGGGCGCCTTGGCCCAGTCGGCGTTGGAAGCCGCCGCCTGGAAACCAGCAATGGTCGGCTGCACGGTCTTGCCGGCCTTGTTGATCAAGGCGGTGTAGGTCAGCTTGTTCTGCTTGGCGTAGGCATATTCGACATAGCCGATCGCGTTCTTGGTCTGGCCGATGTTGCCGGCAACGCCTTCATTGCCCTTGGCGCCAACGCCAGCCGGCCATTCGACCGCGGTGCCGGAACCGACCTTGGTCTTCCAGTCGGCATTCGACTTCGAGAGATAGTCGGTGAAGTTGAAGGTGGTGCCCGAACCGTCGGAGCGGCGAACGACGGTGATCGCGTCGGTCGGCAGCTTCAGCTTCGGATTGAGTTTTGCAATCGCGGCGTCGTCCCACTTGGTGATCTTGCCGAGATAGATGTCGCCGAGCACTTCGCCCGAGAGCACCAGCTCGCCCGGCTTGATGCCTTCGAGGTTCACGACCGGAACGATCGCGCCCATCACCATCGGCCACTGTACCAGGCCGTCCTTTTCGAGCACTTCGGCCTTGAGCGGCGCGTCGGTGGCGCCGAAGGTCACGGTCTTGGCCTGGATCTGCTTGATGCCGGCGCCGGAACCGATCGACTGGTAGTTCAGACCGTTGCCGGTCTCCTTTTTGTAGGCGTCAGCCCACTTCGAATAGATCGGGAACGGGAAGGTGGCGCCCGCGCCGGTGATATCGGCAGCGTATGCCGACGTCGAAGCGGCGACCAGGCCGGCTGCGACGATTGTCTTGATGAAATTCATGCTCGGTCTCCGTTTGTGAGCGAAGCGTCTGATACGCCCGATCGCGCTCACGCCGCCCGTGTAAGAGCGGTCGATAGAGCTTTTACGAAGGTTTGGTGACAGCTGGATGACAGGGTCAAGCAATTGAAATCGCTTGGATTTAAGTCGATGCCGGGGATTTCGCCTGGGGAAAGCAGGCGGTAAACGTCGCCCCGTTTTTGGGCACGCTTTCGATCAAAAGCCGGCCACGATGGCGATTAACAATATGTTTCACCAGCGATAAACCGAGCCCGGTTCCACCCTGCGCGCGGCTGTCGCCGACATCGACCCGGTAGAAGCGTTCGGTCAGCCGCGGCAGGTGCTCCGGTGCGATGCCGGGACCGAAATCGCGGACCATGACGCGCACTTCGGGCCCGCCCTCACTCGAGATCGCCCGGACCAGGGAAACGATGACCCGGCCGCCGGACGCGCCATATTTGAGCGCGTTCTCGATCAGGTTTTCGAACAGCCGCAACAGTTCCTCACGATCGCCCGGGATCGTCACCGGCACGTCCGGCAGGTCGATCTCGATCGCGACCTGGCGTTCCCGCGCCAGCGGCTCCAGCCCGTCGGCGACCTGGCGGATGATCGGCACCAGATCGACCGAGGTGTCGGGACGGACATGGGCCGACAGTTCGACCCGCGACAGCGACAGCAAATCGTCGATCAGCCGCGCCATCCTGGTTGCCTGCGCATGCATGATGCCGAGGAAGCGCTCGCGCGCCTTGGCGTCGTCCTTGGCCGGGCCCTGCAGCGTATCGATGAAGCCCGACAGCGCGGCCAGCGGCGTGCGCAATTCGTGGCTGGCATTGGCGACGAAATCGGCGCGCATTTCCTCGACCCGCCGCAACGGCGTCTGATCGTGGAAGGTCATCAGCATGCATTTGTCGGTACCACCAAACAGCGTCGGCACCGGCACCGGCGTGATGATCAGCTCCATCCAGCGATCGACCGGCACGTGGTCGAGATAGGTCGCGCGGCGCGGTTCGGTCGTCGCGATCGCCTCGCGCAGCGCGGTGATGATTTCGGGTGAGCGCAGCGCGAACTGCGCGAGTTCGTTCTTGCGCAGCGCCGGCGCCAGTTGGGCGGCCGCCGCGTTGAGATGCAGCACGCGGCCGGCGCGGTCGAGCAGCACGGCCGGATCCGGCATCCCGGCTACGACGGCGTTGACGGCCGCGGCCTCGACCGGATTGACGCCGCGGACATCCTCACGGGACTTGACCGCATCATGCAGCCGCCACGGCACCAAAGCGGCGGCGGCGATGCAGATGAACACCGCAGCCGCCCGCGCCGGCGAGAGTTCGGCCAACACCACCAGCACGGAAAGCGCGATCGCCGCGGCGAGCAGAATGATGGCCGCGTGCCGCAGCCGGTCAGGCCACGGCGCAAAGATCGAGGAAGATGAGGAATCGTCTATCGCCATCGCGCCGGCTTTCTTCCCTCAAGGTGTCGGGGCCCCTCGCCGGGGAACCCCTTGGGCCGCATCGTCAGGCGCCGGTGTCTCCACGCTCGCGCACATAGACGGCCTCGTGTCTCGGCTCGGCGTCGGAGCCAGGCGTGATCTGGCGCAGGCGCTTGAGTCGCGCGCCGAGAATAAGCTCCCGAAGCGTCAGCAAGATTACAGATAGGATGAAGGGGGCAATATAGTAGAGCACCCGGAACAGCAGCATTCCGGCCAGCAGGTCTTCCCGGTCCATCTGCCAGAGGCCGACCAGCATGGCGGCGTCGAACACCCCGAGCCCCCCGGGCGAATGGCTGGCAAAGCCCAGCAGCGTCGCCGAAACGAAAATGACGGCGACGACGACAAAGCCGAGATTGGGCTCGTCCGGCACCAGCACATACATCGCCAGCGCGCAGAAACCGAGATCGACGATGCCGATGGCGATCTGCAGCAGCGTCAGCGGGCCGCCCGGCAGTGTAACGGTCCACGGACCGCGACCGACGCCGCGCGGCTGGGTCCAGACCCAGACCACATAGCCCACGAGGCTGACGATGATCGCAAACGCTGCGAGGCGGTTGAGCCAGGCCGGCAGCTGGTCGATCGAGGCGGCGGCTTCTGGATGGTAGGCGATGCCGAGGCCCAGCACCGCAGCGTTGCCGAGCCAGAAGGTCAGTCCTGCGAGGAAGCAGATCTTGGCGACGTCGATCGCGTTCAATCCCCAGGCCGAATAGATCCGGTAGCGCACCGCGCCGCCGGTGAAGACGCTGGCGCCGACATTGTGGCCGATCGAATAGGAGGTGAAGGCTGCGAGCGCGTTGACGCGGTAGGGAATGTGACCCTTGCCGATCGCGCGCACCGCGAACCAGTCGTAGAAGGTCAGCGTGAAATAACCCGCAGCCACGAACAAGGCCGCCAGCCATATCTGGCGCGGCTCGGTGCCCTTGATCGCTTCGATCACCTCGTTGGAGTCGATGCCGCGCAGCATGTGATAGAGCACGTAGCAGGCGATCGCGATGACCGCGATGCTGATCACAACCCCGAGCTTATGCAGGACTTGCTTCTGGCGCAGAAACGAGATCGCCCTGCGTATTGCTTCCAGCATCTAGACCTCGAATTGCGATCCGGCGAATTGCTTTCCGGCGGTGGCGGCAACGGTGCTGACACCGCCGCCGCAACGCTGCTCCCTGACCCCTCTGGTAGCGCGTTTTGAGGCGGAGTGGAATTCGCCTAACGACAATAAAACGCGCTTCTTCAACATATTAGGGGGCATTGATGACAGCGGAAGCACAGATTTGCTGCATTCCCGCCGCCCAAACGGGCTTTCGGGACCAGGACCGGACCGGCCGGAAGCGCGGGACGGCCGCCGCCGTGACATCAGGACCCGCCCCGGCATGCGCGTCAGGCCGCCGGCTGATGGCGCGAAACCACCCAGTCGCGCAGCCACGATCCCACCGCGCAGCCGCACAGATAGAGCGCGAACATGATCAGGCCGAGGTCGAGCCAATAGCCGAAACGGCCGGGAACCACGCGGGCGAATGCGGCTGCGACCAGCGCCGCCGCCAGAGCCGCCAGCGCCCAGCGCCATTTTTTCGGAACGCCGTCACCATGCTGAACCACGGAAATCCAGCCCATCGCCAGACCGAGCAGCACCGACGCCAGCAGCCAGCCCCAATAGAACGTCGCCAGATAGGCCATGCTTACCTCACCACGAAATCGATGCGGCGGTTCTGCGCCTTGCCATCCTCGGTCTCATTGCCGGCAATCGGCTGCGTCGAGCCATAGCCGACCGGCGTGAACCTGTTGGCCGGCAGCCCCGCTTTGACCAGATAGTCGGTGACCGCCTGCGCCCGCTTCTCGGACAGCGACTGGTTGGCCGCCTCCTCGCCGTCGGTATCGGTATGTCCGGCGATCTCGATATTGGCGCTCGGACAGCGCAACGCGGTTTCGATCAGGCGATCGAGCAGGCCCGGCGGAGTCAGCCACGATATCGGCTTTGCCGGATTCAAAGCGTATCCGGGCCTTGCCAAGCAGTTCGGCGAACAGTTGCTGGCAGACGGTGGCATCGACCGGGGCCGCGGCCGGCTTGACCGAAATTTCCGGCTTGAACTGCCAGCCTTGCGGAAAATCCTTGCCGAGGCCGGCGCGGATCTGAGCGGCGGCGGCTTCATAGAGCGCATCGCCCGACAGCTTGACCTCGCGGTCGCTGACGACGAGCGTGCCGGTCGACAGCCGCGACAGCGCGCCGAGCGCCGGCACCACGGCATTGGCAAATCCTGCGGGCGCGCCGACGCTGGCCTTGAGATTGTCGACGACCTTTTCGCTGAAGAACTTGCGGCCGGCCGCAGCGACCAGCGCGGCATGGACGTTATTGTCGGGCACATAGCCGGTCAGCGTCAGCGTCACCGCGACCGGATCCTTGTAGGCCTGGAAGATGTAGGGCGGCGCCTTGACGTCGTTGGCCGCCACCGAATAGCCGTCGGGAAGATTCTTCAGCGCGGCCGCTATCGCTTCCCTGCCGCCGAGTTCGCGCGCCATGCCGGACAGATTGACCTTGGTGTCCGACAGCGTGATCTTGCCGTCCTTCAGCTTGCCGATCTGGTCGAGCAGCAACAGCGCGGCGACGTCGAAGCGCGGCGGCGCGCCGCGCGACAAATTCATGCGGTCGACGACCTCGGTGCCGCCGAGACTGGCGCGCGCGGCTTCCGTCAGCTTGCTTTTGCTCGCCGGCAGCGGCGAACTGCCTGACAGCGTCACCCGGACGACGTCGCGCTCGGCCGACCAGACGAACGGCTTGGCTTCGGGAACGAGGCGGGTTTCGTCATTGACGAGCCGCACGCCCGGCACGGCATCCACCGAAGCCACCGCGCTCTGACGGCCGTCTTCGGAGAACGCGTCGGCGGCAAACGTCACGTCGCGGCCCTCGACCGCGATCCGCGTTTTATCAAGGACGGTATCCTTCAGTGCGGCGGTTGAGCGCTGCGCCAGATCGGCTTCGAGCGGTTCGGTGCTGGTCCAGGCCGCGAGAGCCCAAAAGATGACCAGCGGAATCACACCCGGCCACCATTTGCTACTCCACCTGACAAGTCTGGGCATTCTATTTCCTGCGGAGCCTGCGAGGTCCTGCGGGGCTTGCCCCGTTGCCGAAGTTCATACGCTATTGCGGCGCCCCCGACACGAACTTCGGAACCAAAAGGGCACTGGGAACAGAGAGAAAACAAACCCTTGCGGGGCTGTCAAACCCGAAATAACCGGGAAATCCTGGTTTGCCCGACTAACAGTTTCTTCAGGGGTCTCTCGTTAATTTCTGGGTTGAACTCCAACTGGTCCGCCACGTGAGATGAAACTGTTCCGCAACGCCGTTATCCGCGCCGGGCTGGAAGCGCTCTCGCTGTCGGGCGCGCACCATCTGCTGCGACCAATGTTCGCAGGCGTCGGCGCCATTTTCATGCTGCACCACGTGCGCCCTCGCCGCGACGCCGAATTCCAGCCCAATCGCCATCTCGAGGTCGAACCGCAATTCCTGCGGGCGACGCTGGAGCATCTTCGCACACTCGACGTCGACTTCGTCACCATGGACGAAGTACATGCGCGGCTTTCGCAACGCAATTTCGCGCGGCGCTTCGCCTGCTTCACGTTTGACGACGGCTATCGCGACAATCGCGATTTCGCGCTTGCCGGTGATGCGAGAATTTGACGCGCCCATGAACGTCTATGTCGCCAGCGATTTCGCCGAAGGCACGGGACGGCTGTGGTGGGTCGCGCTCGAGCGGGTGATCGCGAAGGCATCCTCGATCGAAGTCCCGATCGGCGGCAACATGACGCGCCTCGACACTTCGACACCGGCGGCGAAGCAGACCGCTTTCGACCGGCTGCATGGCTGGCTGCGCACCCTGCCCGGCGAGCACGACGAGCAGCGCGAAATCTCGGCGCTCTGCGCCGCGCCATGAAGTGGACGAGGCCGCGATCGCCCGCGAGCTCTGCATGTCCTGGGACGAATTGAAGCCGTTCGCGGACGACCCGCTGGTCACCATCGGCGCACACACCGTCAGCCACTGCAACCTGGCGCGGCAATCCGAGGCCTCAGCTTCGTTCGAGATTGCCACCAGCCGTGCACGGATTGAAAACGCGCTGCAGCGGCCGGTGCTGCATTTCTGCTATCCCTATGGCGACCGGAACGCCGCGGGCAAGCGCGAATTTACGCTCGCCGGGGCCGCCGGATTCAAGACTGCGGTGACGACGCGGCCGGGCATGATTTTTCCGGAAAGCGCCGACCATATGACCGCGCTGCAGCGGGTCTCGCTCAACGGCAACTACCAGGACGCGCGCATCCTCCCCGTCCTGACCTCCGGCGCCGCCACCGCGGTCTGGAACGGCTTCCGCCGGATTGACGCGGCATAGCTCGCCCACCACCGTCGTCCCGGCCAAGCGAAGCGCGAGCCGGGACCCATAGCCGCCGATGTCCGTTGTTGCACGACGCTGGAGCAACAGCCTGTTATAGCCACAAGCCCTTGTGGTTATGGGTCCCCGCGTTCGCGGGGACGACGGATGAGGTTCCTTGACTCGTTGCTTTGCCACGCCCAAAACCTCCGTCAAATCAAATGGAGGAACGCATGTTCAAGGATCTGTTTTCGCTGAAGGGCCGTGTCGCATTGGTGACCGGCGGGTCGCGCGGCATCGGCAAGATGATCGCGGCGGGATTTTTGGCGCAAGGGGCGACGAAGGTCTACATCACCGCGCGCAAGGCCGGCCCCTGCGAGGCGACCGCGAAGGAGCTCTCTGCCGCCTATGACGGCGAATGCATCGCGCTGCCGATCGACATTTCGACGGTCGAGGGCTGCAACAAGCTTGCCGCCGAAATCATCAAGCTGGAGCCGAAGCTCGATATCCTCGTCAACAATGCCGGTGCGGCCTGGGGCGCGGATTTCGACGAATTTCCAGAAAGCGGCTGGGACAAGGTCATGGACCTCAACGTCAAGTCGGTGTTCTTCCTGACCAAGGCGCTGGCGAAACCGCTGCGCGCCGCGGCAAGCCACGAGCGGCCCGCCAAGGTCATCAACATCGCCTCCGTCGACGGCATCTTCGTCAACCCCGGCGAGACCTATTCCTACGCCGCCAGCAAGGCAGCGGTCATTCATCTGACGCGACGGATGGCGACCAAACTGGTCAAGGACAACATCAACGTGACAGCGATCGCACCGGGCGCCTTCAAGTCGGACATGAACCGGGCCGCGCGCGATCACTCCGACGAGGTGGCAAAACGGATTCCGGCGAAGCGCATCGGCACCGACGAGGATATGGCAGGCGTCGCCATCTATCTCGCCTCGCGCGCGGGAGATTATGTGGTGGGGAATACCATCGCGGTCGATGGCGGCGTGGTCTACGCGAATGCGGGGCTGGAGATCGCGGGGTAGTCCGCAAGCTGTCATCACCCGCGAAAGCGGGTGATCCAGTAAACGCAGGCGCACATTAAAGAAACGCCGTGGCCAACTCACGCTGGCCGCGGCGTACTGGATACCCGCCTTCGCGGGTATGACGACGTTACGTATCGATCTTCACGTACTCGAAATCGCCGGGCTTGTTGTCGATGCCGACTTTTGGCGGCGAGATCCACGACGCGTATTCGCCGGCTTCGGTGACCGGCTTCATCAGCGAGGCGATGAAGTCGCCGTCGTCGGTTGACGGCAGCCACTCGCCCTTGCGCTTGTTCCAGGTGGCGTCGTCGATCAGCACGCCTTCGGGCGTGGCGTGGATGTCCCTGAACTCGCCGATCTGGCGATGGAAGGCGACGTTCGGCAAGGTCAGCTTGTAGTGGAAGCCGGCCAGCGAAATGATCTTGTTCCAGCGCAACATGCCCTTGACGCAATCCTGCGTGTAGTCGTCGCGCAGGCGCATGTTGAGCGCGGTCAGCGCCGGCTCGTCGACGCGCTTGATGACGCCGTCGACCAGCTTGAGCACCGGATAGGTCGCGCTCTTCAACTGATGATCATCGTCGATGGCGGTTTCCTTGTAGCGGCCCTTGATGCCGGCATTGAAGGCGTTGGCCGCGTTGGTCGAGACTTCCGAACCGAACAGATCCAGCGACAGCGAATAGTGCAGGTGCAGCTTCTTCTGGATGGTCGGCAGATCGATGACGCCGAGCGCGCGGACTTTCGCGATATCGTTCGGATCGGTGATCCCCGCCGCCTTCATCGCCTCGCAGGTGCGCTGCACGACGCGGCTGATGCCGGTCTCGCCGACGAACATGTGATGCGCTTCTTCGGTCAGCATGAAGCGGCAGGTGCGCGACAACGGATCGAAGCCGGACTGAGCCAGCGAGTGCAACTGCATCTTGCCGTCGCGGTCGGTGAAATAGGTGAACATGAAGAACGACAGCCAGTCCGGCGTCGCCTCGTTGAAGGCCCCTAACATGCGCGGCGAGTCCGCATCGCCGGAGCGGCGGCGCAACAAGTCATCGGCCTCTTCGCGGCCGTCACGGCCGAAATACTTCTGCAGCAGGTAGACCATCGCCCAGAGATGGCGGCCTTCCTCGACATTGACCTGGAACAGGTTGCGCAGGTCATAAAGTGAAGGCGCGGTCTTGCCGAGAAAGCGCTGCTGTTCGACGGAGGCCGGCTCGGTGTCACCCTGGATCACGATCAGGCGGCGGAGCGTCGCGCGGTGTTCGCCGGGGACTTCCTGCCAGGCTGGCTTGCCGTAATTTTCGCCGAAGGGAATGACGCGGTTTTCTTCCTGCGGAGCAAGGAGGATGCCCCAGCGATATTCCGGCATCTTGACGTAGTCGAACTTGGCCCAGCCGCGCGGATCGACCGAATAGGCGGTGCGCAAATACACCAGCGACTGCTGAAAGCCTTCCGGCCCCATGTCGCTCCACCAGTCCATGTAGCCGGGATGCCAGCCCTCCAGCGCTTTCAGCACCTGGCGATCTTCACTGAGATTCACGTTGTTGGGAATCTTGGTTGAGTAATCGACGTTCATGAAGTTCATGGCGTGCACTCCTTCTTTATCTCATTTCATTCGCCGTCACCCTGAGGTGCTCGCGCCTCTTGCGCGAGCCTCGAAGGGGGCTGGTATCGCGAGCATTCTTTCCTGCCATCCTTCGAGGCTCGCTTACGCTCGCACCTCAGGATGACGCCGACTACTAAACCCGCGTCATATCGAACTGCGCTTTCTGACCGGTGCCGTAGCGGCGCAACGCGCCGTCTTCACCGACCGCGTTGGGGCGCTGAAAGATCCAGTTCTGCCACGCCGTCAGGCGCGAGAAGATTTTCAATTCCATGGTCTCGGGCCCGACGAAGCGCAAATTGGCTTCCATGCCGGTGAGGCCGTCGGGCGAGAACGACGTGCGTTCCTCCAGGAACACCCGCACTTCGTCATCCCAGTCGATATCGTCGAGCGCGAAGGTGACGAGGCCGAGTTCTTCGGCTTCCTCGGCATCGAGGCTGGTGCCGATGGTGGCCTCGGCGCGTTCGAGATCGGCGGGATCGGCCTGAAAGCGCGACTGCAGCCGGGTCAGGCCGTGGCACATCGGATAGGGGCCGAAATTCATCGCCGTGAGTTCGATCGCCGGCGGCTCGCGGTTGTCGCCCTGCTTCTGGCCGATCAGCATGTAGGAGCGGTCGGCGGCGAACACGAGTTCGGCCAGCGTGCCGACGAAGCAGGAGCCGGGCTCGACCAAGGTCACCAGCGTGCGCGAGGTGACGTCGATGCGCTTGAGCACCCGTTTCCAGTACTGCCTGATTTCGTTGACCAGCCAGTGCGCCTTGTTGGCATCGAGGAAGGCGTCGGCGGCCGCCACGTTGGCGCGGTCGCCATGCGACTTGAACAGCAGCATCGCGATTTCGAGTTCGTTGATGCGCAAATGAAGGATCGCGTCGTCGAGTTCGCGCGCGACCTGCAACGGCCAGAACGACGCGCCTTGTGCGATCAGGCCGTCGATATCGGCCGGCGGTGCTGCCTCCGGCGCCTTGATCGAGATGGTCGCGATCCGCGTCGCGCGATCGATGTCGACATTGACAAAGCCATAGCGGATGCCGCTGTCGTCGATGATCCGCTTGAGCGGCGTCAGCGTGACGCCGTTGCCGCTGCCGTTGCGCTTCGAGAGGCCCGCGAATTCCTTCGCGCGCTCGGCAACTTTACCTTCGAGCTTGCTGTTCGGCACGATCTCGTCGACCAGGCGCCATTGCACGGCGCGCTTGCCCTTGATGCCTTCCTCGATGGTGCAGAAGAAATCGGCATGGTCGCGGCGCACCTTGCGCTTGTCGACGACGCGCGTCAGCCCGCCGGTGCCCGGCAGCACCGCGAGCAGCGGCACTTCCGGCAGCGACACGGCGGCAGCACCATCATCGGCGAGGATGATGTGATCGGTAGCAAGCGCCAGCTCATAGCCGCCGCCGGCGGCGGTGCCGTTGACGACGGTGATGAAGCGCTGCCCGGAATTTTCCGATGAATCCTCGAGGCCGTTACGGGTCTCGTTGGTGAATTTGCAGAAATTGACTTTATGGGCGTGGGTCGATCCCGCCAGCATGCGGATATTGGCGCCGGCGCAGAACACGCGGTTCTTGCCCGAGCGAACGATCACGACCTTTACTTCGGGATGCTCGAAGCGCAGCCGCTGCACGGCATCGGCAAGTTCGATGTCGACGCCGAGATCGTAGGAATTCAGCTTGAGCTGATAGCCTTCGAACAGGCCGGCATTCTCGTCGACGTCCATGGTGAGCGTCGCGACATCGCCGTCGACGCCGAGCTTCCAGTGCCGGTAGCGCGACGGATCGGTTTGAAAATCGATGAATTTTGCGCCGCCTGCGAGGACGCGATCTTCGCCAGCCATTGGGCCACCCTGACGCTTTTGTTGGCTTACCTGATCATGCACAATAATGCATGTAATTAACCGCGTCCAGTCCAAAGCTTCGTAACATGCATTTTATTTCATGTTCAGCCAAAGGCGGAAAGACCACCCAATCCGCCTTGGCGAGCGCCTGATGCCGCTAGGCGGCCCGCCCCTGCGTGCCATGAACATGCAACACGGCGTTGGCGAATTCGGCGATTGCCTCCAGTGTCGGTCCCGGCGCTTCCCGATGTGGTTGATGTGCGGCCCCCGGGATGACGGTCACATCGACCGGGCAATAGCATTCTTCCTGCGCGATCTCGATCTGGCGCATCGTCCCGTAGGCGTCATCGATGCCCTGAACGATGGCGACGGGAACACGGATGTAGGCCAGGAATTCCGAAATATCCCAGTTGCGGAAGGCCGGATCGAGCCAGGCGCCGTTCCAGCCATAGAAGGCGTTGTCGACATTCTTGTGCCAGCGCGCCAGCTTCTCTTTCAAGCTGGTGGTCTCGTAAGCGGTCTTGATCTCGGCGATCGAGGTCACCGAAATATCCTCGACGATGAAGTGCGGCGCGATCAGTGCGAGGCCCTCGACGCGATGGTCCTGATGCGAACCGGCATAGATCGCCGCAATCGACGCGCCATCGGAATGGCCGACCAGCAATCCGCGGCGGAAGCCGATTGCATCGAGCAATTCCGGCAGCACGTCGAGTGCCTCGATATGCATGTAGTCAACCGGCCGCGGCAACTTTACCAGCGTCGACGCGCCATAGCCGGCGCGCGAATAGGCGAACACACCGGCGCCCGTCGCGGCCTGAAGTTTTTCCGGGAAATCGCCCCACAGCCCGACGGAGCCGAGGCCTTCATGCAGCATCACGATCGTCGGCGCGCTTTCGGGCGACGGGCCGATCATGTGGTATTCGAGTTCGGAAGCGCCGATGGCGAGGAAGCCGGAGGGCGAGAGAGTTGTCATCAAACTAGCTTTCGAAATGCGAGAGGCGTCGAAATCTACACGCTCGTCGTCCCTGCGAACGCAGGGACGACTACTTCGCCCCATCCCGCAACTTGAACCGCTGGATCTTCCCGGTCGCCGTCATCGGCAATGAATCCACCACGTCGATCCAGCGCGGATACTTCCACGGCCCGATCTTCTGTTTGACGTGCTCTTTCAGCGTTTCAAACAAGTCTTCGGTCTTGCTGTCCGGGCGCAGCACCACGAACGCCTTCGGCTTCAACAGCCCTTCGGCATCGGCCTGCGGCACGACGGCGGCTTCGAGCACCGCGGGGTGCGCGATCAGCGCGCTCTCGACTTCGAACGGCGACACCCAGATGCCGGAGACCTTGAACATGTCGTCGGAACGGCCGCTATAGGTGTAGCGGCCATCGGCGTCGCGGGTGTACTTGTCGCCGGTGTAGGTCCAGTGGCCCTGGAACGTGTGGCGGGTCTTGCTGCGCTGGTTCCAGTAACCTTCGGCGGCGGAAGGCGCCTCGACCAGGAGTTCACCGACCTCGCCGTCCGCCACCTCGCCGCCGTTCTCGTCGACCAGCCGCACCTTGTAGCCCGGCACCGCTCGGCCGCTGCAGCCGTATTTGATGTCGCCGGGCGCGTTCGACAGGAAGATGTGCAGCAGCTCGGTCGAACCGACACCATCGAGGATGTCGACGCCGAAGCGCGCCTTCCAGGCATTGCCGACCGTCTCCGGCAACGCTTCGCCGGCGGAGGTGCAGATCCGCAGCCGTGCGCCGGCGCGTTCGCTCTTCGCCGCCTGGTCGTTCAGCATCGAGGCGAACAGCGTCGGTGCGCCGTAGAAGATGGTCGGATTGTACTTGTTGAGCAGCGCGAACATCCGCGCCGGCGTCGGCCGCTCCGAGTTCAGCACCGTGCTGGCGCCGACCGACATCGGAAAGGTCAGCGCGTTGCCGAGGCCGTAGGCGAAATACAGTTTTGCCGCGGAGAGGCAGACGTCGCTCTCTTTGATGCCGAGCACCTGCTTGGCATAGGTATCGGCGGTCGCCTGCAAATTGGAATGCACGTGGCGGACGCCCTTGGGCATGCCGGTCGAGCCCGACGAATAGAGCCAGAACGCAGGCTCCTCGGCATGGGTCGCCACCGTCGTGAAGGAATCACTTTCCTTCGCGAGCTCCTCGGACAGCATCAGATGTCCGAATGCATTGGTGCCCGACACGACAACGCATTCGAGATCCGACATCCGCCCGACGATATCTTTCACGACCGGATACAGCGCCTCGGAGACAAACAGGACGCGCGCGCGGCTGTCGGCCAGCACATAGGCATATTGATCCGTCGTCAGCATGGTATTGAGCGGCACCGGCACGATGCCGGCGCGGATCGCGCCGAGGAACACGCAGGGGAAATCCACGGTGTCGAGCATGATCATCGCCACGCGCTCTTCGCGGCGGACCCCGAGCCGGCGCAGCATGTTGGCGACGCGGCAACTCTGCTTCTGCAGATCGCCGTAGGTCAGTTCGGAGACGGTGTCGGTGAAAGCGAGCTTGCCGCCGCGGCCTTCCTCGACGTTGCGGTCGAGCAGCCACGTCACCGCATTGTAGGACCCCGACGTGCCACTCACGACGCTTCTCCCCAGCTTTTAAGAATTATAATTCATATAAAGCCACTGCACGCGCTTGCTGTCAATCTTCATCGGCACTATCCTTCCGGCCGAATGGATATTCGTTGATGGAAATGACCGACACCAGCGATCCCGAAACCGGCTTCCTCGAAGCGCTCGGCCAGCGTGTCCGCACCATGCGGGCGCTGCGCGGCATGTCGCGAAAGGTGCTGGCGAAAGTTTCCGGGATTTCCGAGCGCTACATCGCGCAGCTCGAAAGCGGCAAGGGCAATGTCTCGATCGTGCTGCTGCGCCGGGTCTCGAATGCGATGGGCGCGCATCTGGAAGATCTCATTCCCTCCGCCGAGCCGGCGCCCGATTGGGCCGTCATTCGCGATCTGCTGCGCAAGGCGACGCCGGCGCAGATCGCGCAGGCCAGGGACGTGCTTGCCGGCGGCAGCCATTCGACGCAACGGCGCTCGTCGTTCTCCGGCATCGCGCTGATCGGCCTGCGCGGCGCCGGCAAATCCACGCTCGGCAAAATGCTGGCAAAGAAAATCGGCTGGAGTTTTGTCGAGCTCAACAAGGAGATCGAGGCGCAGAACGGATTGTCCGTCGCCGAGATCATCGCGCTCTACGGCCAGGAAGGCTTTCGGCGCATGGAGCAGGCAGCACTTGGGCAACTGTTGGCGCGAAAAGAGCTGATGGTGCTGGCGACCGGCGGCGGCATCGTCTCCGAGCCGTTGACGTTCGATCTGATCCTGTCGTCGTTCTACACGATATGGGTGAAGGCCGATCCGGAAGAGCACATGGCGCGCGTGCGCGGCCAGGGCGACCTGCGGCCGATGGCCGACGATCGTTCGGCGATGGCGGAATTGCGCAATATTCTGGTCAGCCGCGAACCGCTTTACGCGCGCGCCTCAGCGGTGGTCGATACCGCGGGGCTCTCCGTCGATGCGGCAGCGGCGCGCCTCGGCGACGCAGTGGCGCCGGTGCTGCGCAGCGACGCGCAGGTGTTCGGGCTTCGCAGCGCCGCGTCTGTCAGATATCCGCGATCCGGCAGACTTCCTCGTGAAAAATCAGATAACGCCGCGGCCCAATCAGATGCGGCGTGTTTCGCGCCACCATGCGGCGGCCTCGGGGCTCTTCTCGCCGAGAATGCCGAACGCCGGCGCCGCTTCCACCGTATAGCCGGCGATCTGTTCGGCCCGACCTCTGGCGACGGCGAGCCATTGGCCCCACCATGAGCGCGGCATCGTGAGCACACCGAGGCCGAGAAACCTGCCTCGGTCGGAATAGCGCGCCACCGGCAGGTCGAGGCCGACCCATTTCTGGCGCACCCACAGCGGGGCTTCTCCGGGCGGGGCGCGACGATGCGAATGGTCCAGTCGGTCTTGTTCACGAAGCCTCCCGCGGCAGGTGCATGTTCCTTCGTGCACGCCGCGGGGAAACGCGTTCATGGCTCGAGCGAAATTATCAAGACATCAAACCAGCAGCGATTTCACGGAGGCCGCCGCATCGCCGAGCAGCGGCAGGAAACGATCGATCAGTTCTTGCGCGCGGCACGCGGTCGACATGGGCGCCCATGTTGATGGCGGCGACGATGGCGCCGTCGTAGCGGCGGACCGGCACCGAGATCGAACGGAAATGCGGCTCGGCTTCGCGATCGACCAGCGAATAGCCCTTGGCGCGGTCGGCGACGATCGCCGTCAGCAGCAGCTTCGGATCGGTCACCGTCTGCGACGTCAGCGCCTCGCGCGCGCATCGCACTGGAGCCGCTTCGCCAGCTCGTCGTCATCGAACTGGCCGAGCATGGCACGGCCGACCGAGGTGCAGAACGCCGGCAGCCGATAGCCGATGTCGAGACCGGCGGAGAACACGCCGCGCCGGGCTGCCGCGCGCGATGAAGACGACATCGTCGCCATCGAGCACCGCGAGCGAAGAGATTTCCTGCGCCGCGCTGGCGATGCGGTCGAGCACTGGCTGCAGCACGGCCACGACCTGGTTCGAGCGCAGATAGCGAGCCGGCCAGCGTCAGCACATGCGGCGTCAGCGTGAACAGCTTGCCGTCGCTCGAGACGAAGCCGCCGTGCTCAAGCGTGAAGAGGATGCGGCGCGCGGTGGCGCGCGGCAGACCGGCGGCGCGCGCGACGTCGCTGAGCGTCATCGGGCCGCTGGTCATCGCCGAACGCCTGCAACAGGCGCAGGCCGCGGTCGAGGCTCTCGACGAAATCGGTGGCGCGCTCCTCGCCGTCCTCGCGTTTCAGCTTTGGCATGGGCTTTGTCTCGAGGGTCTTTGCGCGCGATCGCATTCGGAAAACCGGTGTCCACTTTTCCGGATCACGCGCGCCAAAATTGACTTGCCGCAAATCCAGACATGGCATAATTCGCCCATTCGTTCAATAGGCGAACAAATCTAACTGGAAAAGGCCGCCGCCATGATGAGCCAGGAAGCGAACGACCTGATCACCCGCACCGGGCCAAAAGACCCCTGCGGGAAGCTGATGCGGATGTACTGGCAGCCGGCGGCGCTGGTCGATGAGTTGCAGGGCGCGCGCGCGGTGCGGCCGGTCAAACTGCTCGGTGAGAATCTCGTGCTGTTTCGCGACGAGCAAGGCCGCTACGGCCTGATCGATCGTCACTGCGCCCATCGCGGCGCGGACCTCGCGTTTGGACGTCTGGAAAATGGCGGGCTGCGTTGCGCCTTCCATGGCTGGCTGTTCGACGTGACCGGCCAGTGCCTGGAAACGCCGGCCGAGCCGAAGGAGTCGAAACTCTGCCAGGGCATCAAGCAGCGCTCCTATCCCGTGGTCGAGAAGCGCGGCATCCTCTGGGCCTATCTCGGCGAAGGCGAACCACCGGCCTTCCCGGAGATCGACTGTTTCGTCGCGCCGGACAGTCATACGTTTGCGTTCAAGGGCCACATCAACTGCAACTGGCTGCAGGCGCTCGAGGTCGGCATCGATCCGGCGCACGCGTCGTTCCTGCATCGCTTCTTCGAGGACGAGGACACGTCCACCGCCTATGGCAAGCAGTTCCGCGGCGCATCCGCCGGCTCCGACATGCCGATGACGAAGATTCTGCGCGAATACGACAACCCCATCATCAATGTCGAGCACACCGAATACGGCATGCGCCTGATCGCGCTGCGCCAGATCGACGAGGAGCGCACCCATGTGCGCGTCACCAACCAGCTCTTCCCGCACGGTTTTGTGATCCCGATGAGCACGGAGATGACGATCACGCAGTGGCATGTGCCTGTCGACGACGAGAACTGCTACTGGTACGCGATCTTTACCAGCTACGCGGCGCCGGTCGACAAGCAGAAGATGCGCGACCAGCGTCTCGAACTCTACGAACTGCCCGACTACAAATCCCGCAAGAACAAGAGCAACGACTACGGCTTCGATCCCCACGAACAGGCGACCGAGACCTATACCGGCATGGGCAACGACATCAACGTCCACGACCAGTGGGCGGTGGAATCGATGGGCGCGATTCAGGATCGCACCAACGAGCATCTCGGCACATCAGACAAGGCGATCGTGCAATTCCGCCGGCTGCTGCGGCAGGAGATCGAAAAGGTGGTGGGCGGCGAAAAGCCGTTCATGTTCCTCGACGAGGCGCATGCGCGCTCTATTCAGGGCCCGGCGACCATGGACGGCATCGGACCGACCCGCGGCTGGGAAATCTACTGGATGGAAGTCGACGTCAAGCGCCGCCGCGGCGCGCCCTGGGCCGCGCCGGTGCCGAGCGAGATCGCCGGAAAAATCCGGCATTTGTCGGCGGCGGAGTGATTTTTTCGTCATTGCGAGCGAAGCGAAGCAATCCATCTTGCTGCGGCAAGAAAGACTGGATTGCTTCGTCGCTTCGCTCCTCGCAATGACGGGGCTGGGAGAATAGCGTTGAGTTTTGTCGAGCGTCACGGCCTGTGGTCGTCTGAGCAAAAGGAGGCCGCAAGCCGCCTTCGGAAAATCGTCGAGGAAAAGAACCTCGAAGTCATCCGGCTGTCGTTTCCGGACCAGCACGGCATTTTGCGCGGCAAGACGCTGGTCGCCAGCGAAGCGATTGCTTCTCTCGAAAGCGGCTGCTCCATCACCACGACCATGCTGGCCAAGGACACCTCGCACCGCACGGTGTTTCCGGTGTTCACGTCCGGCGGCGGTTTTGGCATGAAGGAAATGGAAGGCGCCGCCGACGTGCTGATGGTCGCCGATCCCACCACGTTTCGTGTGCTGCCATGGGCGCCGGAATCGGGCTGGCTGTTGTGCGATCTTTATTTCAGCGATGGCCGCCCGGTGCCATTCGCGACCCGGAATCTTTTTCGTGGGGTGCTCGATCAACTGGGAACGCGCGGCTACGATTTCGTCGCCGGGCTCGAGGTCGAATTCCACCTCTTCAAGCTGGAAGACGCGCGGATGGCGCCGGAGGATGCCGGCCAGCCCGGCACGCCGCCGTCGGTCAGCCTGCTGTCGCACGGCTATCAATACCTCACCGAGCAGCGCTACGACCAGATGGAGCCGGCGCTGGAAATCATCCGGCGCGACGTGCTGGCGCTCGGCCTGCCGTTGCGATCGGTCGAGGTCGAGTTCGGCCCGAGCCAGTGCGAATTCACGTTTGCGCCGACCAAAGGACTGACGCCCGCCGACAACATGGTGCTTTTTCGCAGCGCCGTGAAGCAGATCGCCCGCCGTCACGGCTATCACGCGACCTTCATGTGCCGACCGAAACTGCCCAATGTATTTGCGTCCGGCTGGCATCTGCATCAGTCGCTCGTGTCGCGCGCGAGCGGCGAGAATGCGTTCATGGCCGATGGACAAGGGCGAAGCGCTTGAGCCCGTTCGGCCGAGCCTATCTCGCCGGATTGCTGGCGCATGCCCGCGCGTCGACCGTGTTCACGACGCCGACCATCAACGGCTACAAGCGCTACCGCTCCTATTCGCTGGCGCCGGACCGCGCGATCTGGGGTCGCGACAACCGCGGCGTCATGATCCGCGTGCTCGGCGGCCCCGGTGATGCCGCCACACGGCTCGAAAACCGCATCGGCGAACCTGCCGCCAATCCCTATCTCTACATGGCCTCGCAAATCCTCTCCGGCCTCGACGGCGTCGACCGCAAGCTCGATCCCGGCCCGTCCGCCGACACGCCCTATGAAACCAAGGCGGCATTGTTGCCGAAGAGTCTGCGGGAAGCGGTGTTTGCCCTGCAGGACGATCCGTTCTTCCGGCAGGCGCTCGGCGCGGAATTCGTCGACTATTACGTCCACATCAAGAACGCCGAGATCGAACGGTTTCAGGCCGAAGTGTCGGACTGGGAGCATCGCGAATATTTCGAGATGTTTTGAGAGACGCGCTCTCCGTCATTGCGAGCGAAGCGAAGCAATCCATCCCAGTGCTTGCGGCGCTATGGATTGCTTCGCTTCGCTCGCAATGACGACGATAGAAGTGCCTCATTCGAATATGAACACGCCATTCATCTGAAATTACAGCGAAAATTCCATGAACCGCGTCTCGTTGCGTTGCGACAGAGATGCGCAAACACATCATGGAGATTAAAATGTTTCGCAAGATTGCACTTGGATTTGCTACCGCCGCCACCCTCACCGTTCTCGCAACGTCCGGCGCACTCGCGCACGGTTCGCATGGCGGCGGAGGCGGTCATGGAATGCACGGCGGCGGAATGCACAGTGGCTGGCATGGCGGCTTCGGCTATCATCGCTTCCATCGCAGTTCATTCATTGTCGGCGGCGGCAGCTGCTACAGGACCGTCTTCACGTCGATGGGTCCGCGTCGCGTCTATGTCTGCGGCGACACGTTCTGAACGTTCCAGCGTTCGAACAAGCCCCGGTCGTTTTGAACGGCCGGGGCTTTTTCATGACCACATCGGCTGGTCAATCCGGCACCACGACACACTCCGGAAACAATCGACGAAGCCGTATTTCCCGTCACGCAGTTGAACATATTGTAACCAGCGCGTGACTGACCTTCATAACCGATCGAATGCCTCTGGCTCGCGATCGCGCTTCACCCGATCCAGGGTGAATTCCTTTCCGAAAATTGATTTTGCAAAAACTCCGGGTGCGGATCACCGCAACCCGTTCATCACGCCGGCCGCGCCGGATACAGAGGAGACTCCCATGACGATTTTTTCAAGCAAGACATTTGCCTTCGCGATCGCCGCAACCATCATCGGCGCCGGCGCCATGGCCAGCAGCGACGCTTCGGCGTGGCCGTTGAAGCCCGGTGTTTCGCCGATGCCCGGCAAATTCAACGGACAGCCCTCGGGCGGCTGCCCCGGCGGCCTCGTCGGCTGCAACCCGAACACCTATACACCCGGCGGCAACCATTGGCATCACACCAACTGGGGCTACGGTGGCGGCGTCGGCCTGAGCATTGCGGTCGGCGAGCCCTCCGGCGGCGATTGCTACTACGTCCGCCGCAAGGTCTACACCGATGTCGGCGTGATCATGAAGCGTCAGCTGGTTTGCGAGTAAATAGATCGATGTGACGGAAACGGCCGGGCAATGCCCGGCCGGTTTCGTCAAATCCCCAAATACCGGTGCTGCAGATCCGGCTCTGCGATCAACTGCTCCGACGTGCCGCTCCACACCGTGCGGCCGCGCTCGATGATGTAGTGGCGGTCGGCGATGCGGCGACAGGTTGCCGACGTTCTTGTCAATGACGAGCACCGATTGCCCGCGCGCTTTCAGCATCGACAGGCAGTTCCAGATCTCCTCGCGAATCAGCGGCGCGAGGCCTTCGGTGGCTTCATCCAGAATCAAGAGTTTCGGATTGGTCATCAGCGCGCGGCCGATCGCCAGCATCTGCTGCTCGCCGCCAGACAATGTCACGCCCATATTGTTGCCGCGCTCGGCGAGACGTGGAAACAGCGCATGGATCTTTTCGATGGTCCAGGGATCGGTATTGCCTGCCCGATTGCTCGAGGCTGCCACCAGATTTTCGTAGACCGTCAAATTCGGAAAAATCTGCCGCCCTTCCGGCACCAGGCCGATACCGAGCTTTGCGATTTTATACGATGGCTGGCCACGCACCTCCTGCCCACCGAAACGGATAGCGCCGGCGCGGGCGCGCGTCATGCCCATGATGGAGCGGATGGTCGTGGTCTTGCCCATGCCGTTGCGGCCCATCAAGGCGACCATCTCGCCGACGCGGACGGAAAGCGACAGGCCAAACAACACCTGGCTCAGGCCATAGCAGGTCTCGATCCCATCAACTTCGAGCAGGACATCGGCCATCCTTGACTCAGCCATGGCTGGTCACCGCGTGCTGATCGCCGAGATAGGCGCGCTTGACCTCGTCGTTGTTGCGGATCGCATCCGGCAGGCCCGAGGCGATGACACGGCCGTAAACCAGCACCGTGATGCGATCGGCGAGCGCGAACACCGCTTCCATGTCGTGCTCGACCAGCACGATGGTGACCTCGCGCCGCAGCTCCTTCAGCAGCCCCACCATGCGCGCGGACTCGGTGACGCCGAGACCTGCCATCGGCTCGTCGAGCAGCAGCAGTTGCGGCTTGGTGGCGAGCGCCACCGCGAGTTCGAGCTCACGTTGCTCGCCATGGCTCAGTTGAGACACCGGCACGTCGGCGCGTTTTTCGAGACCGACGCGCTTCAGCGCCGCCTGCGCCGCATCGCGCAACGCCGGCTCCTTGCGCGCACTTCCCCAGAAGCGGAACGAGTGGCCGGCATGCGCCTGGGCTGCCAGCGCGACATTGTCGCACGCGGTGAAGTCCGGCAGCAGCGAGGTGATCTGGAACGAGCGCGCCAGCCCGAGCCGGCTGCGCCTGTAGGACGGCAGCCGGGTAACGTCGCGGCCCGCGAAATGGATGGCACCGGAATTCGGCATCACCTGGCCGGTGAGCTGGCTGATCAGCGTGGTCTTGCCGGCGCCGTTGGGGCCGATGATGGCGTGCAGCTCGCCGGGGATGACGTCGAGCGACAGGTTGTCGGTCGCGAGAATGCCGCCAAAACGCCGGACCAGGTTTTCGACTCGAAGCAAAGGATCTGGCAAGGGATCAACCACGGCCCATCCTCCCGAGCACGCCCATGATGCCGCCGCGCGCGAACAGCACGATCAGAAGCAACAGCGGCCCAATGATCAGCCCCGAATATTCGGTGTATTGCGACAGCACTTCTTCCAGCAACAGATAGACGATGGCGCCGACGACCGGGCCAAACAGCGACCCCATGCCGCCGAGAATCACCATCACCATCAGGTCGCCGGAGCGGGTCCAGTACATCACGGCCGGGCTGACGAAGTCGGTATTGTTGGCGAGCAGCGCACCGGCGAGGCCGCAGATCGTGCCCGCGATGACAAAGCAGACCAGCCGATAGCGGTTGGCGTGAAAGCCGATCGCCTGCATCCGCTGTTCATTGGAGCGGACACCCTGCACCACCATGCCGAAGCGCGAATTGACGATGCGCCAGATCAGATAGATGCCACCGAACAGGCAGAACGAGGCAGAGGTAGTAGAACTGCACGCGGTTCGAGAGGTTGATCAGATCGCCGAACGTGCTGCGCTTGTAGATGGTCAGGCCGTCGTCGCCGCCGTACCGCGACAGCCCCGACGTGATGTAATAGGCCATCTGCGCAAAGGCGAGCGTGATCATGATGAAGTAGACGCCGCGGGTGCGCAGCGAGAGCGCGCCGATCACCAGCCCATAGAGCGCCGATACCGCGAGCGCCACCGGCCACTGGATGAAGCCGGAGCCGATGCCTTCAAAGGCCAGAATGCCGACCGCATAGCCGCCGATGCCGAGATAGGCGGCATGGCCAAAACTCATCATGCCGCCATAGCCCATGATGAGGTTGAGGCTGGCGGCCGCGAGCGCGTAGATCACGATGCGGGTGAACAGCGTCAGGATGAAGATATTGCCTGACAGCGCGGAATAGACCGGCAGAAAAGCGAGGCCGAGCACGACCAGCGCCACCACGACGTTGCGGGCGTTGATTGAAAAATTCATCGCTTGGCGGCCGGAAACAGCCCCTCCGGCCGCACCACCAGCACGATCGCCATCAGCAGATAGATCAGCATCGATGACAGAGCGGGCGCCGCCGTCGAGGCGGCGGCGGAGCTCAGCACCTTGCGCAGGAGGTCCGGCAGGAAGGCGCGGCCGAGCGTATCGATCATGCCGACGAAGATCGCGGCCAGAAACGCGCCGCGGATCGAGCCGATGCCGCCGATCACGATAATGACGAAGGCGAGGATCAGAATGTTCTCACCCATGCCGATCTGCACGGTGAGAATCGGCGCCTGCATCAGCCCGGCGAGACCGGCGAGCGCGGCGCCAAGGCCGAACACCAGTGTGAACAGCAGTTTGATGTTGATGCCGAGCGCGCCGATCATTTCGCGATTGGAGGCGCCGGCGCGGATCAGCATGCCGACGCGGGTCCGCATCACGACAACATAAAGCAGGGCTGCGACCGCCAGCGAGACCGCGATGATGGACAGACGATAGGCCGGATAGGAAACGCCAGGGATGATCTGCACCGGCACCGTCAGCCAGGCCGGCAGCGGCAGCGCCAAGCCCGGCCGGGCCCCAGATCCGCCGTACCGCATCGTTGAAAAACAGGATCAGTCCGAAGGTCGCCAGCACCTGGTCGAGATGGTCGCGGCCGTAGAGATGCCGGAGCGCGACATATTCCAGCATGATCCCAAGCAATAGCGTGGCGCCGAGCGCCAGCACGATGCCGAGCACGAAACTGCCGGTCCACGCCACGAAGGTCGCGGCGAAATAGGCGCCCATCATGTAGAGCGAGCCGTGCGCCAGGTTGACGAAATCCATGATGCCGAACACCAGCGTCAGGCCAGCCGCCAGCAGGAACAGCAGCAGGCCGAACTGCAACCCGTTCAGCGATTGTTCGACAAGGACCAGCATCGTTCCCCAACCCGGATCATGATCGCATCAAACCGGATTGCGATCCACCCACTTTCTTTAAGCATAAAATATTCGGGAAATCCGGATTTTGCTGCTTGCCTGGGCATCGCCGTGCCCAAAAACCGGATTGCCATCTTGCTCGGGCCTAAACAAAACAGCGGCAGCGCTGGTGCACCGCCGCTGTGATGTTCGTGGCTTCGATCACTTCATCGGGCATTTGTCGTGGAAGCGATCCTGGTCGTCCTTGACGATGGTCGCGACCGTCTTCAGCGAGAGCTCGCCGTCGGCGCCCTTGACCACGTCCTGCAGGTAGAAGTTCTGGATCGGGAAGTGGTTGTTGCCGTATTTGAACGGGCCGCGCAGCGACTTGAAGTTGGCCTTCTCCATCTCGGCCTTCATCGCGTCCTTCTTGTCGGTGTCGCCCTTGACCGCGACCACCGCGCTGTTGATGAGCTGGGCGGCGTCATAGGACTGCGCGCCGTAATAGGTCGGGCGCAGACCCGGATATTTCTTGCGGTAGTCCTCGACGAAGCGCTTGTTCTCGGCGTTCGGCAGGTCGTTGACCCATTCCTGCGCGCCGGGAACGCCGATCGCGTTGTCCTTCTGCAACGGCAACGACAATTCGTCGACGGTGAACGCCGTATAGAGCGGCATCTGCGCCTTGATGCCGGCCTGGGCATACTGGTTGAGGAACTGGACGCCGGCCGCACCCGGATAGAACACGAAGATCGACTCGGCCTTGGAGTTCTTCGCCTTGGTGAGTTCGGTCGAGAAGTCGAGTTGGCTCGGCCACACCGTATATTCCTCACCGACCACCTCGCCCTTGAACGTCGACTTGACGCCGGCCAGCATGTCCTTGCCGGCGGCATAGTTCGGGCCGATCAGGAATACCGACTTGACGCCCTTCTGGTTCATGTAGAGGCCCATCGCCTGCGGCGTCTGGTCGTTCTGCCAGGAGGTCGAGAACACATAAGGCGAGCACAGTTCGCCGGCGATCTGCGACGGACCGGCATTGGCGAAGATCAGGAAGGTCTTGGCGTCGACCGCGGTTTTCAGCGAGGCCAGCAGCACGTTCGACCAGATATAGCCGGCGATGAAATCGACCTTGTCGGACTGCACCAGCTTTTCGGTCTTCTGCTTGCCGACATCCGGCTTCTGGCCGTCGTCCTCGTAAATGACCTCGACCGGCTTGCCGCCCATCTTGCGGCCGAGATGGTCCAGCGCCAGCTCGAACGAGTTGCGCATGTCGTTGCCGATCACAGCGGTCGGGCCGCTGAAGGTCGAGACGAAGCCGATCTTGATGGTGTCGCCAGCGAACGCGGGCTGCGCCAGCGCCAAAGCCGCGACGCCTGCCAGCCAGAATGCCGTTTTCATATTCACTCCCCTCCTCAATTATCGATCCAGTCCGCCCAGCCGGGTGGCGGGCAGCGCTTGTTCCGCGCGCCTCTTCAGGTGAGGTGTTTTGTGCGCGAAATCGCAAGTCGGCGGCAAGCATGAACCGACGGCCCCGATTAGAACCTTCGGCCCATACCTCAGCGGCCTGCACCATAATTCGCATATGGCGCGGATGGCAAGAATTATAGTGCACTTTGAGGGGCTACGATTGTCGCAGGTTTTCGGCTGCCGCCCGACCGGAGCCCCCGCAATCCCGACGCTGGCGGGCTGCCGTCAGATCAGATATTCGGCGCCCTCGATGACGTAGGGCGCATGGCGGAAATCCCGGATCGTCGTGACCTTCCCGGCCGTCCAGTTCAGCAGCATGAAATATTTCGGGCCGGCATCGCGGTCACCAGGGTCGAACACCAGGATGGCGGGGTGCCCTTCGACCAGACCGGGCACCAGGTGCCAGTCGCTAACGCTGGAATAGTTGCCAAAGTAGCGAGACACTTCGGCCTTGCCGTTCAGGCGCGTCTTGTTGACGAGGTCGAGCCGGACATCGTCTGAAATCATGGCGCGGATCGCGTCGAAATCGCGCGCGTTGAAATGCGCGACATAGGCGTCGAGCCGCGCGCGATCGGCATCCGACAGTTTTTGTTGCGGCAAATCCTCCGGCTCCTCGGCAAAGGCGCGCAACTGCGTTCGCCCGCGATGCAATGCCGCCTTGGCGGCCGGCAGGCTGCACTCCATGACCTCGCAGATTTCCTGCAAGGAGCAGCCGAGCACGTCCATCAGGACCACGCTGGCGCGCTGCGTCACCGGCAGCCGCATGAAGGTGCGCAGGCTGGCGCTGGCGATCTGGCGGCTCGTCACTGCGTCGAGCTGGTCGGGCATCATGTCCACCTCTTCACCCCCTCGAAGCGCTTCCTGCCGCTGGCGCTGGCGCAAAAAATCCAGCGCGGTGTTGTGCGCGATGCGAAACAGCCAGCCTTCGGGATTGGTGATGGGATTGGCGATCTCGCCGCTCGACGCATACGCCTCCACCGCCTTGATCAGCGCATCCTGCAGCACATCCTCGCCGTCGATGACAGAGCCGGTCATGCGCGCGCAATAGCGATGCAGCTTTGGCCGCATCGCGACCAGCAGACGAGCGATATCGATAGCGGCTGACGCCTCAGGGATTTCTGTCATTCAGCCTCCAGCAGCCGGCCGCTCAACTCTCGCCCAGCATGCGGTAGTTGCCGACGATGATGGCACCACGCGGCTGCGGCGGCTCGATGCAACGTTCGCGGATGCCGCTCTGAAACGCCTGGAACGCCGCCAGTTTCGGTATCGGGCTTGAGCCGTCATCCGCGCTCTCCACGAGATGGATGAACGTATCGTCTTCCAGCCGCAGCGTCATGTAGCGCACGCCGTCCGGCTCCGCCGCCCTCAACTCGGCAAACACCGCCGCCACCAGTTCGGCGTTCTTGTCGGCCATTTCCGGCTTGGTCTTGTACCTGATCAAGGTCCGTTTCATCGCGTTATCCTTTATTGGCGGCTGCGGAAGCAGCGCATCTCGACCCAAGGACGTTCGGCGACAGGCAAAGGATGCGAGCTTGCTAAAGATATTTTCGGTCCGGTTATTGGACACTGACGATAGGCTATCGCTATCGACTGATTGGCAAATGCGCCTTCAAACTTGCCTTGAAACTTCCTTGGACCGGAGCCGTGAATAACTACATAATGCAATGCAGCAATAGAGCTGAAACCGAGGTCGCAACCCCATGACGACAGCGCCGAACAAAGCCCATCGCGTGGTGATCGTCGGCGCCGGTTTCGGCGGGCTCGAAACCGTGTTCGGCCTCGCCGGCGCGCCGGTCGAGATCACGCTGGTCGACCGCCGCAACCATCATTTGTTCCAGCCGTTGCTTTATCAGGTCGCCACCGCGTCGCTGGCGACGTCAGAGATCGCGTGGCCGATCCGCTACCTCGTGCGCGGACGCCCCGAGGTGACGACGTTGTTTGCCAACGTGAACGGGATCGACGCCGAACAAAAGCGCGTGCTGCTCGACGAGGGCGACGCCCTGCCCTACGACACGCTGGTGCTCGCCACCGGTGCGCGACATGCTTACTTCGGCCACGACGAATGGGAGCCGTTCGCGCCAGGCCTGAAGACGCTGGAAGATGCCACCACGCTGCGGCGGCGCATCCTGGTCGCTTTCGAGCGCGCCGAGCGCGAGAGCGATCCGGCGCGGCGCGCGGCGCTGTTGACCTTCGTTATCATCGGCGCCGGACCGACCGGCGTCGAAATGGCCGGCACCATCGCCGATCTCGCCAAGGACACGCTGGCGCCGGATTTTCGCAACATCGACACCAGCAAGGCGCGCGTGGTGCTGATCGAGGCCGGCCCGCGCGTGCTCGCCGGCTTTCCCGAAGATCTTTCCGCCTATGCGCAGCGTTCCCTGGAAGAGCTCGGTGTCGAAGTGGTGCTGGGCCAGCCCGTCACCGACTGCTCGGCCGATGGCGTCATCTATGGCGGCAACCGGCTCGAAGCCCGCACCATCGTCTGGGCCGCCGGCGTCCGCGCCTCGCGCGCCGCGGAGTGGCTGAATGCGCCGGCCGACCGCGCCTACCGCCTCCAGGTGAAACCCGACCTCACCGTCCCCGATCATCCCGACATTTTCGCCGTCGGCGATACCGTGACCATTGCAGATTCCAAAGGCAATCCGGTGCCGGGCATCGCGCCGGCCGCCAAGCAGCAAGGGCGCTATGTCGCCGCGCTGATCAAGGCGCGTCTTGGTGGCGGCACGCTGCCGCCGTTCAAGTACAAGCATGCCGGCAGTCTGGCTCAGATCGGCAAGCGCAAGGCGGTGATCGATTTCGGCTACATGAAACTGCGCGGCAATCTCGCCTGGTGGATCTGGGGCATCGCCCACATCTACTTCCTGATCGGCCTGCGCAACCGCCTGTCGGTCGCGTTGAACTGGATGTGGATCCACGCAAGGGATCAGCGCCCGGCGCGGCTGATCACGCAGGGGAGCAGCAAGGTGGTGACGTGAGGTGTTTCTCACACCGTCATGGACGGGCTTGACCCGGCCATGCACGACCTACTTTCCAACAAGCAAATTGCGATTGCCCTCCTGACCATCCTTCGAGACGCCGCTGCGCGGCTCCTCAGGATGAGGACCTAAGTCCCTCATGGTGAGGAGCGCGGCGTGCCGCGCGTCTCGAACCACGAGGCCCGTGACCGCTCGGCAACCCTCACTTCACCAGCGAGCATCCACCATCCGCGATCGGGCGGAATGCTTGATCGGCCGGAATTGTTGAGACGAGCTTGTAATAATCATACGGGTATTTCGACTCTTCCGGCTTCTTCACCTCGAACAGATACATCGGGTGGATGACGCGGCCGTCCTGGCGGATCGTGACATCGCCGAACAACTTGTCCTTACCCCTAAACTTCTTCATCTCGGGGACTGTCTCCTTGGCGTTGTCGCTTCCGGTCGCGGCGACCGCGTTGAGGTAAGCCAGCGTGGCAGCATAGACGCCGGCCTGGTTGCCGCTCGGCATTTTGCCGTTCATGCCCGGCCGCACCGCAAAACGTTTTGCGAAGGCGCGGGTGTCCTCGTCCATGTCCCAGTAGAAAGCTTCAAGCAGTTGCAGGCCTTGTGCGACCTTCAAGCCCATGCCGTGGACGTCGTTGACGAACAGCAGGAACGCCACCATCGTCGTTCCGCTCTGCTGGATGCCGAACTCGGCGGCCTGTTTCACCGCGTTGATGGTGTCGCCGCCGGCATTGGCGAGCCCGATCACCTTGGCCTTGGAATTCTGCGCCTGCAGCAGGAATGAGGCGAAGTCGGAAGTGCCGAGCGGGTGCTTGCTCGATCCCAGCACCTTGCCGCCATGCTTCTCAATGTAATTCGTCGCCTCGGCCTCGATGCCCTGGCCCAGCGCGTAATTGACCGTGACGAAATACCAGTCCTTGCCGCCACGCGCCATCATCGCCGCCGCGGTGGTGTTGCCGGTGGCCCAGGCGTCGTTGACCCATTGAATGGTATTGGGCGAACAGGCTTTTCCAGTGAGATCGGAACTCGCGGTCGACGACGCCAGAAATGTCATGCGGGTGTCGCGCAGCAGCGAGTTGACGGTGAGGCCGACGGCCGAATTCGGCACGTCGACAATGGCGTCGACGCCCTCGACGTCGAGCCATTTGCGTGCGATCGCAGACCCGACGTCGGCCTTGTTCTGGTGATCGGCATAGACGATCTCGACCTTGATGTTCTTTCCGCCGCCGTTGAAATCCTCCGCTGCCATCCGCGCCGCTTCCACCGAACCCATGCCGTTAGTGTCCTGAAAAATGCCGGAAATGTCGTTGAGCACACCGACGCGCACGACATTGTCCGAAATCTCCGCATGCGCCGATCCCAAACAAGCCAATGATGCTGCGCCGGACAGCGCCAGCGCCAGATAACGTCCAAAACTCTTCATGTGTCTCTCCCCCTGGATTTTTTCCGTCAGGCCGCTGTGATCGTGACCGGAAGGCTGTCGAGCCCGCGCAGCGTGTTGTTGTAGCGGCGCTTCACCGGACCGTTGATCTCGATCGCTGCAACCTTGCGCGCCAGCGCCGCCATCATGGTCTCGCCTTCGAGCCGCGCCACCAATTGACCGACGCACATGTGAATGCCGGAGCCGTAGCCGACGTGGCCGCTGGTGCGGCGTGTGATGTCGTAGCTATCAGGCTTTTCCCAGCGGCGCGGATCGCGGTTGGCGGCGCCAAGGAACATCAGCACTTTCTCACCCTCGCCGATCATGTGACCGCCGATCTCGACGTCGCGCGTCGTGGTGCGGAAGAAGGTCTGCACCGGGCTCTCGAACCGCACCGCCTCTTCGAACGCGTTGCGCGCCAAGGTCGGGTCATGGCGCAACTTTGCCAGTTGATCGGGATAGCGCGCGAGACAATAGACCGCGGCGCCGATGCCGTAGACGGTGGTGTCGAGCCCGGCCGACAGCAGCGAGCGCACCAGCAGCGGCGCTTCCGTTGCGGTGATATTGCCGGCATCGACGTGGGCGTGGATGCAGGCGCCGAAACCGCCCGGCACGAGATTTTCGCGCTGGCACTGTTCGGCGACATAGGCCTGGTGCGGCGCCGAGCGCTCGATGGCGTCCTGCCGCAGCTTGTTGGGCGGACCGAAGGCGTTGAACACAAGGCCCGCGTAGGGCAGCAGGTTGTCGCGCCCTTCCTGTTTCAGCCCGAGCGCATCGGGAAAGATCGAGAGCGGATAGGCTTCCGCCAGATCGGCGATGGCATCAAAGCTTTTTCGTGCGAGCAATTCGTCGACCTTGGCTTCGGCGGCGGCGGCGAAGCGGCCGCGGAGCTGCTTCAACGCGGTCGGCGACAGCACGTCGCTCAGCACCGCACGGGTGCGGGTATGTGCCGGCGGATCGGCCTCGAGGATGATGCTCGGGGGCCGCCACGGTTTCTCCTTGGCGAAATCGCTCAATCCGACGCCACGACTCGAACAGAAGGTGGCGGGATCGTTCAGCACGGCATGCACTTCGGCATGGCGCGCCACGCCGTAGACGTTCCATTTGTCGAGATAGACCAGGGGACCTGCTTCGCGCAGTTGTTCCTGGACGGGATGGAGATCGTCAAAGAACGCGATCGAGAACGGATCGATATCCAGATGCGGGACGCCGGTACCGCCGGCCACTGTGGAAGAGCTCGTTGCACTCATCGGCGCCTCCCGAAGTTTACCCTTGTCATGCCCTGTCCCATGTCTCTATTGCTCGGCTGTCATTTCGCAGCGGTGATTTGAGACATGAGCAGCAGTCCCCTCCCCCGGAAACCACGCAGGCCGAAGCCGGCAGAGTTCGCCGCCGATGACGGCCCGACGCTCGATCTCGACCGTTACGTTCCGGCGTTCATCACCTTCATCGCCAACAAGCTGTCGAACAGCGCGACCGTATTTTACCAGCGCAATTTCGGTGTCAACGTCACGGAATGGCGGATCATGTCGCTGCTCGCGATCGAGCCCGGCATTCCGGCCTCGCGCATCTGCAGCGTCATCGGCTTTGACAAGGGTCCGGTGAGCCGCAATCTGTCGATGCTGCAGAAACGCGGCCTGGTCGTCATCCGCACCGCGCCCGACGACGGCCGCACCCACGCGATCTCGCTGACGGCGCGGGGACGCAACGTCCACGACAAGGTGATTGCCGCCGCACTCGAACGCGAACGCCGGCTGTTGTCCTGCCTGAAGAAAGACGAACGCGAAGTCCTGATCGACCTGCTGCGGCGGCTGCACGAAAATCTCGGCGCCGTGACCGGCGGGATCTAACTGCAAGGCTCCTGACCGCAAAGCCGCATCGCGCCCAAAGGCGCCTGTCCTCTCAGGCATCCACCTCTCCCCGCGCGGTATGGCAGTTGTACTGCTCTATCAAGAGCCGGGCCTGGTGCGGAAGTTTTCACAATTTAGTTGCCTTAGCAACAAAATTGTCGACAGCAAGGCTTTGTCCCTGCCGATCAGCAATTCGGACCAGGTTCCGCGCCTCATCGCTGCGGCGGACACCGGGCTGAAAGTTTCGCGGGTCCGATTCCATCGGGACACATCGAGCCGCACACGATGACGTGAGCGCCGGACCAAATGTGAAGCCCCTCATATTGCGGCAGTACACAATCTTTCATTGTTACGTCTTCTTGCACAGTCAGACGTTGTGTCCGGCCCCGCAGGAATAATGCGTCCGCCTTGAAGGCTCGTCGGCATTGCCGGGCCGGGCGGACAACACACCCAGTCTTCAGTGACAACATAGGAGAGCGCTATGTCTTGGGCCAATTTCGCACATTTGACCAAACCCGATACCGACCGGATCACGATCCAGGGAACGGGCAAGGGACAACAAAGCACCAGCAGCGGCAATCCTCTCAAACCCCTTGCTGCGGAATCCAAATCCGGCGGCCCCGCCAACAAGCCGACCGCCGAGGTCACCAAATTTCTGGAGACCCAGCAGCGGGCGGTCCGGTTACACAAGTTCAATCCCGACTTGAGGATGCGCCCCTGGTTCAATCAGGCGATCAAGGACACCGACGGCAAGACTGACGCCTTTCTCGCCAAGGCCGTCGAGCAACTGTCGAAGGGCGTGAACGAGCAAAGCATCGTCGAGGCACAGGACGTGTTCAACGAGATCAGCAGGACGCCCGAAGGCACCATCGCGGTGCAAAAGCAGGCGACGAAGGCGAATCTGCTTCGCCTCATCAACGCAAGCAAAGGGAGGACCTGATCATGTCAGTCGAATTCCTGGGCACACTGTTTGCCGGCGACAACAAGACGGGCGCTTCGAGACTGGTCGGTGTCGGCCATGCCGACCGCTACAGCCCCGTTACGTCAGGCCAACTGACCGGTTCCGGCCTGTACGCCAACATCCATTCCGCTGATCTGATCACGACAGCGGAAGCGGACGGCAACCTCGTCTTCCTGAAGAACGACGACTTTTCAGGAGCGTTCGCACAGGCCAGCGACGCCGCTTCCACGGGCGATGCGTGGTGGCATATCAGCGGCCATATCGGCAGCGTGATTTCCGTTGCCGGCAACAAGAAAGGCAAGAACGAGACACGGCTGAGCTTCCACGACCAGTTCCTCGACCAGTGGAAGACGTTCCTCGACGGTACGCTGGCCGGCAGCCGCGCCAGCCGCGAAGGCGAGCCAACGCTGACCTGGGAGATGTTTCCAGCCGCCGTCTCCTTCCTCGATCCCGGCCACACCTACCTCAAGATCTATCAGCCGCTGCACATCAGCATGCCGTGGCCGTTCTCCGACTATGCGGCGTCGATGACCTATCACATTCAGCTTTTCGTCGACGGCAATCACCATCTCCGCGCCTGGGGAGCGCGATGGGCATGGTGGGTAGAGAGCGGAATCAAGTCCGGACACATCGGCGACAGCCTTGGACCCCAGGTTCAAAGCGGGCTGCAGACGCTGATCGACCAGGTCAACGCGAAGATCTCGGTGCTCGACGCGCTCGGTGCTATTAGCGATGTCTACTATCTGCCGGGAAGGCAGCTTGCCCGGATCGGAACCGGATTCATCACCGGCAATACCAACGATGATGTGACCATCGTCGTCGAACACTAGAGCGTTATTGGTTCTAACGACGGCTCGATTGCGATCGACGGTCGGGCCGCCGTCAATGCGTGCAGCCTATCCATTCGGCCGACGCGTTATCGTCCAGCACCGCCACCGCAGCGGCGCGGCGCGTCAGCACCGCGCGCTGGTTGATGTAGCCCTTGTCGGTGATCTCGCCGCCGTCGACGGAAGCCGGTTCCGCCAGCAACATCGCCCGCGTCGCGTGACCGGACGAATTGCCGCCCTGCGCCTTCAGCTTTGCGAGGCCCTGCGCGATCCCCGATCGAACCTTGTCGTGGCCGATCACGTCCTTCACTTCGGCATTATCGGGCAGGCCGGCAAAAGCGCGGCAGGCCGCGATGTTCGGAAATACCAGAAAGCGGACCTCATCGCCGCCATGACCAGTCACGACGATGTCCTGCACCAGCGGCGCCAGTGCGGCGATGCCTGCCACGCGCAGATTGCCAACATTGACCCACGTGCCGGAATTGAGCTTGAAATCCTCGGCGACGCGGCCGTCGAAGAACAGGCCGAGTTCAGGACGCGCCGGATCGGCGAAGGTGACGGCGTCGCCGATCAGATAAAAACCCTCGGCATCGAACGCCTGCACGGTCAGTTCCGGCACCTTCCAGTAGCCGGGCGTGACGTTCGGTCCGCGCACGCGCACTTCGAGCTTGTCGCCTGACGGCACCAGTTTCAATTCGGTGCCCGGGATCGGCACGCCGATATTGCCGGAGCGTTTGGCCTGGAAATGACAGTCGGTGGCGAGCGGCGATGTCTCTGTCGAGCCCCAGGCCGACACCATCGGCAGCGCGTGGCCACTGGTCCTTATTGAAAGTTCTTCCAGCGCATCCCAGAGATTTTGCGGCAGCGCGGCGCCGGCATAGAAAGCGAATTTCACTTCGCCGAAAAACCGCCGGCGTAATTCGTCGTCGCCGCGCAACGCCGCGATCAGCATGTCGAAACCGCGCGGCACGTTGAAATAGACCGTCGGCATCACGCTGCGCAAATTGGCCAGCGAGGTCGCAAACAGCCCCGGCGCCGGCTTACCGCCGTCGACATAGAGCGTGCCGCCGTTGCGCAGCACGAGGTTAAAATTGTGGTTGGCGCCAAAGGTGTGGCTCCACGGCAGCCAGTCGAGAAACACGAGATCGCTGGCTTGTTCGAGGAACGACCAGGTCTGCGCCTTGGCCTGTTGGCTCGAGGTCAGCATGCGCTGGGTGTTGATCACGGCCTTCGGCGTGCCGGTCGAGCCCGATGTGAACAGGAATTTTGCAATCGTATCCGGCGTCACCGCGGCAAACGCCCTGGCGACCTCAGGCGTTTCCGGCGTGGCTACGATGTCAGGGAATGCGACGGCGTCGCTGTCGCCGGCGCTGCTGACGATAACAGCCGAATGCAGCGGGGCGATCGCCGCCAGTGCTGCTGCAAATGGTTTTGCCGCGGAAACATAGATCGCACCGGGCCCGAGCAGGCTGATCATGCTCCGCAACTTGTCGAAATCCCGGGACATCAGCGAATAGGCCGGCGAGATCGCCGCCGAGGGCACGCCGACATGCTGGGCCGCCAGCGCGAACAGCGCATGATCGACACTGTTGTCGGACAGGATCACCAGCGGGCGCTGAGTGCTCAGGCCTTGTGCGAGAATCCACGCGGCCGCGGAGCGCACGCGCTTCAACGCGTCCTTGTAGGTGACGGTGTTCCACGGCACTTCCGTGCTGGCGCGGTCGCCGAGAAAGATCCGGTCCGGCGCCTGCCGCGCCCAATGCTCCAGCCAGTCGCCGACGCAACGCGCGCTCTCGCGCAGTGGCAACGTCGATTTCAGAACAATGCTGCCGTCGGCCCGGCGATCAGCCACGATTGACGGTGTGGCGAACAACGCTTCGGAATGGTCGCGGCGGCTGGCGGCGGTCGGCGTCATCGGTTTCCTCCGCTGCCCCTCTTCGGGGGCAGGCGGTTTGCTCTACGCGAGAACGACGCGGCCCGGCAATGTGTCATCGCACTCCGGGCGGCGGTTGTCGGTTACGGAATGAGCTGCCCATGATTTGGGCAATTGCTGCGCATCCAGCTTGGGCGGAGGGCTTGCGGCATTTCGTAAATGGTGAGCTAAATATCTGAATTTACGTATCTATTTCTATATCTCGGCCTACGCCTATAATGTACACAATGGCACATCGCTTGCTTCATTCGAGATGAATAAATCGGCCAACCCAAAGATGGGGCATCCCTTGACTGAAACCGTTGCTGCGATCGTCGCCGCGCATCGCGCCGGCCACATGACGCCGGCGCAAACCGTGGCGCGCAGCTATCAGCGTATCCGCGACTACAACGATCCCGCCGTGTTCATCAGCCTGCGCGACGAGAAGGCGGCGGTGGCGGAGGCCGAAGCGCTGTCCGCGAAAGACGCGAGCGCGCTGCCGCTGCTCGGCGTTCCCGTCGCGGTAAAGGACAACATCGACGCACTGGGTTTAGCGACGACGGCGGCCTGCCCTGCGTTTTCGTTTTCTCCGGCGCAGGATTCGACCGCGGTCGCGCGGCTGCGCGCGGCCGGCGCCATCATCATCGGCAAGACCAATCTCGATCAGTTCGCGACCGGCCTCGTCGGCGTCCGCTCGCCCTACGGCATCCCCGTCAATCCGATCCGCGCCGATCTCATTCCCGGCGGATCGAGTTCAGGATCGGCGGTCGCGGTTTCGGCAGGCCTGGTGCCGCTGGCGCTCGGCACCGACACCGCGGGAAGCGGCCGCGTGCCGGCGATGCTCAACAACATCGTCGGATTGAAACCGAGCCTCGGATTGATCTCGAACGCGGGCCTGGTGCCGGCGTGCCGCACGCTCGATTGCATCTCGGTGTTCTCGCTCACCGTCGACGACGCCATGACCGCGCTTTCAGCGATGGCCGGCCCCGACGGCGCCGATCCGTTTTCACGCGACCGGCCGCTCGGCCAGATCTCGGCATTTCCGGGAAAACTCCGGCTCGGCGTACCACGCAAGGGACAGTTGATCTTCTTCGGCGATATCGCGTCGGAGAAAGCCTATGGCGAAGCATTGGAGCGATGGAAATCGCTCGGCGCCACGCTGGTCGAGTTCGATCTAGAGCCGTTTTACGAGACCGCGCGGCTACTCTACGAAGGGCCGTGGGTCGCCGAACGCTATCTGGTGATCCGCAATCTGCTGGCGTCATCGCCGGATTCGATTCATCCGGTGACGCGCGAAATCACGGCGGCCGGCGCGCGGCTGACCGCCGCCGACACCTTTGCTTCGCTCTATCGCCTGCAGGCACTGCGGCGCATCGCCGAGCGAACCCTTGCCAATCTCGACGCCATCGTGCTGCCGACGGCGCCGACCGCCTATTCGACCGCGCAAGTGCTGGCCAATCCAATCGAGCTCAACAGCCGGCTCGGCACCTACACCAACTTTGTCAATTTGCTCGACCTCTGTGGTCTCGCGCTGCCGGCGGCGATGCGGCCCGACGGTATTCCTTTCGGCATTACGCTGCTGGCACCCGCCGGACACGACGCGCAGCTTGCCAGCATCGGCCGCGCCTTCCATGCCGATACCCAACTGAAGATGGGCGCCAAGTGTTTAACGCAGCCACCGCTGGCTGCGCCGTCGTCCAGTCTCGTCGACGACGAGATCGCAATTGCCGTGGTCGGCGCGCATCTTTCGGGCATGGCGCTGAACGGCGAACTGCAGGCGCTCAATGGTCGCCTGCTCGAGGCCACCGCGACCGCGCCCGACTACAAGCTCTACGCACTCGACACCACACCACCAAAGCCCGGTATGCAGCGCGTCGACGCCGGCACCGGCAGTGCTATCAAGCTGGAGCTGTGGGCGCTGTCGGCGTCAGCGTTCGGAAAATTCGTCGCCGCGATCCCGCCGCCGATGGCGATCGGCACGGTACGTCTGGCCGACGGCCGCAGCGTCAAGGGATTTATGGTCGAACCGATCGCGGTCGAAGGCGCGCGCGATATTTCGTCATTCGGCGGCTGGCGCGCGTTCATGGCGGAAAAGGCGGCGGTGTAGATACTCCCTCGCCCCGCTCTTGCGGGGAGAGGGTTGGGGTGAGGGGCTCTATCCGCGCGCGAGAACTATCGAGAGACCTGTACCCCCTCACCCGGCGCTAGCGCCGACCTCTCCCCGCAAGCGGGGCGAGGTTAAGCAAGACCTACACCGACACTGCGTAAAGCTCGTACTCCCCGCGCACCAGTTCGATATGCGCGCGCATCGCGGCCGCCGCGCCGATCTTGTCGCCGCGCATGATCGCGACCACGACGCGATCGTGTTCGGCGTGCGATTTCGCCAGCCGGCCCAGATTGCGGAACTGGGCCCGTCGAAATGGTTGCACCCGCACCCGCGTCGCCAGCGTCATCTCGGCGATGTAGCCGTTTTGCGAACCGGCATAGATCGCGTTGTGAAAGCGCTCGTTGACTTCGTGAAACCGCTCGGGATTGCCGGCATGGCTCAGCACCCGCAACTCCTCGTGAATCGCCTCGAGTTTCTGGCGCTCGGCCGCCATCATCCGTTCCGCAGCAAGGCCGGCGCACAGCGCTTCGAGTTCGGCCATCGCTTCGAACATACCGGTGAGTCGCTCCAGCGACGGCTGCGCCACCACGGCGCCGCGATGGGCGCGGGATTCGACCAGGCCGCTCGCTACCAGTTGGCGCAGCGCCTCGCGCACCGGCGTCCGCGACACGCCGAAGCGGCGCGCGATATCAGTCTCGTCCAGCGCCGAACCCGGCGCCAGCACGCCGCGCACGATCTCGTCGGCGAGTTGCAGCCGCAATTCCTCCGCCCGCGTCACCTTGTCCGCCTGCGGCACCGCCCGATCGACGCGCCGCACCGGCGTCTCCGGCTCGGCGTCGGACGGCGGCACGCGGGTCGGAAGATCATCGAGACTCATGTCTGTGATCCCGGTTCGTTGATGATGCTGACATGGGCGGCGACGATTCTCCAACCCTCGGGGAAGCGAACCCAGGTCTGCATCTGCCGCCCGACCTTGCCAGGTAGCGAGCCGCGATAGAACAAGGTCGAGGCCACAGCGGAGTCGCGGCCATAGGTCGTGATCACGGTCTTGTCGGTCTTGCGCATCAGCCCAACCGGCGAGCGGGCGGCGCGAAATCCGCTGATCGCGCCGTAGCCGTAGAGATTTTCCGCAATGCCATAGCGCAGGGTGCGCAAATCGTCGCGGAACAATTCGTCGAGCACCGCGACATCGTTCGACACCAACGCCTTTTCGTAGCGCTGGAATTGCGCCGTGACTTCGGCCAGCACGTCGGGAAGATCGATCTGCATCTTTACAGTCCTCTCGGCGCGGGTGCCGCGGCAACACCCATTTTCTCCAAGGCATGCGCGACGCGCAGCGCGATATCTTCCCGCCAGGGGGCTGCAATGATCTGGACGCCGATCGGCATCGGCTCCAGCGGCACCGGGACTGCGACCACCGGCAGGCCGATGAACGAAATCGGTTGGGTGTGGATGCCGATATTGGCGCGCACCGGCAGATCGACGCCGTCCAGATTGAACATCACCTGGCCAAGCTTTGGCGCGATGCAGGGCGTGGCCGGCGCGATGATCACATCCACCGTCTTGAACAGCTCCAGCACCTGGGCGCGATACCAGCGGCGGAACTTTTGCGCGCGATCGACCAAAGGCGCCGGCACCATCGCTCCCGCGATCAGGCGGTCGCGCACCGCCGGATCGAAATCGTTCGGGCGCTTGCGCAGGCGATCGAGATGCAGCGAGGCCCCCTCGGTGGTCGAGATGACGTAGGCCGCAGCGCGGGCGCGCGCGGCTTCGGGAATCTCGACCGTGCGCGTGGCGCTCAGCGCTTTCGCAACACGCGCCACCGCTTCGACCGCCTCCGGAAAAACGTTGTTCTGGAAGTAGCCGCCGGCGATGGCGACGCGCAGGCCCGAGATGTCCTGCGCCAATAGAGACGTCACAGGTTCTACCGGACGTGTCGTGCAGGCAGCGTCATCGGCATCCGGCCCCTGCATCGCATCATAGGCCAGCGCGAGATCGCCGACGCTGCGGGCGAACGGGCCAAGGTGATCGAAGCTTGCGACGAACGGAAACGAGCGTGCGCGCGACAGCCGGCCATAGGTCGGCTTCAGGCCAAAGATGCCGCAGAACGAGGACGGCACCCGGATCGAACCGTTGGTGTCGCTTCCAAGAGCGATCGGCACCAGTGCGCCGCCGACAGCGCTGCCGGAACCGCCGGAGGAACCGCCGCTCATGCGGGTGGGATCGTGCGGATTGCGTGACGGGCCGTCGTGAATGTTCTCGCCGGTAAAGTCGTAGGCGTATTCGCCCATGTTGAGCGCGCCGACCAGCACCGCGCCCGCCGCTTCCATGCGCTCGATCAGCGTGGCGTCGCGCGACGACGGCGCGAGGTCGCGGTTGATCTTCGATCCGGCGCGGGTGGCGAGACCCTTCACGTCGAACAGGTTTTTCACCGCGAACGGCACGCCGGCGAGCGGGCCGACCTTTTTGCCGACCGCGATCGCGGCGTCGACCGCGCGGGCGGCGGCACGCGCGCGATCGGCTGTGACGTCGGTGAAGGAATTGAGGATGGGATCGTGTTTGACGATCCGCGCCAATGCGGCTTCGGTTGCTTCAAGCGCGGAGAGCTTGCGGCCAGCCACGGCTTGCGCGATCGCTTCGGCGAACATCCCGTCAGTATTCACGGTCATGGTGCGATCAGGCTGTATAGACACTGGCCGCCTCGGTTTCGTCGGGGAGTGCAAATTCATCGACCAGCCCCGCCAGCCTCAGCGATACCTCGAGGTTCGCGCGCACGGCCGGACGCCAGGCCTCCTCGACGGGCAGGCGGAGGGCCTTCGAGACGGCGTCGATGTAGACGTCGAGATTGTCAGCAGCCATTTCACTCCCATCAAATTTTTAATGCACCGGCAACGGCGGATGCGGGATCGCCGTCAGCAATTCCCTGGTGTAGTCGTCTTGCGGGTTGCCCAAAACCTGTTCGGACGAGCCCTGCTCGACGATCCGCCCCGCCCGCATCACGATGACACGATCGCACAGCAAACGTACCACATTCAAATCGTGGGACACGAACAAATAGCTCATGCCCATCGAGGCCTTGAGGTCCTGCAGCAGATTGAGCACCACGGCCTGCACGGAGACATCGAGCGCCGCGGTCGGCTCGTCAAGGATCACGAGTTTGGGATGCAGCGCGATCGCGCGCGCGATGCCGACGCGGGCCTTCTGGCCGCCGGACAATTGATGCGGAAAGCGATCCAGCAGGTTGACGGGTAGTCCAACCAGCCCGGCGAGTTCCTCGCAGCGGGCACGTAGCGCGTTGCCGCCCTTGATATCGCCCATCTGCATGATCGGATCGGCGATGGCGCGCGCCGCGGTAAAGCGCGGGTTGAGGCTGTCGGTCGGATCCTGGAACACCATTTGGATGCTTTTGCGCAGCGGCGACCGCGCGAAACTATTCGGAAGCATGCCGCCGATCTCGTCGCCGTCGAACATGATGCGGCCCGAGGTCTGGTCCAGCAGCCGCATCACCATCATCGACGTGGTGGATTTGCCGCAGCCGGATTCGCCGACAAGGCCGACGCTCTCACCATGGCCGACGGAAAAGCTGATGCCGTCAACGGCGCGGAACAGTTCCGCCTCGACCGGTGGCTTGCGGCCGAACAATTTTCCAAGCGTGGCGGTCGCGCCCTGGCGCGGATATTCCTTCACCAGTTTTTCGATCAGCAGCAACGGCTTTGCATCGGCGGCAGGCGCCGTTGCGGGCGGGAGCGTCGGCAGAGCGGCCGCATCCTCCTCCGGCAGCAGGTCGCGCAGGGAGACCCCGAGCCGCGGCGTCGCGCGCATCAGCTTCTTGGTATAGGCGTGTTCTGGGTTGGCGAAGATGTCCGACGACTTCGCGGTTTCGACCACGCGGCCTTTCTCCATGACCACGACGCGATCGCAATAGGCGGCGGCGAGACCGAGATCGTGGGTGATCAGGACGGTCGACATATTCCGGCGCCTGGTCAGTTCGACGATCAGGTCCATCACCGCCTTCTGCGTGGTGACATCGAGGCCGGTGGTCGGCTCGTCCGCGATCAGGAGCTGTGGATTGCAGGCCAGTGCCAGCGCGATGACGACGCGCTGGCACATGCCGCCGGAAAGTTCGAACGGATAGGCGTGATAGCGCTCGCGCGGACGCGCGATCTTGACCTGCTCCAGCGCCTCGATCGCCTTCTCGCCGCGATCGGTTACCTGCGACTGTTGCACATGCTGGCGCAGCACGTCTTCGATCTGGTCGCCGACTTTACGGATCGGGTTGAGCGCGGCGCGCGGGTTCTGAAAAATCATCGATATTTCGCGGCCGCGCAGGTCGCGCATCTGGTTTTCGGTCGCCGCCTTGACGTCGATGCCGGAGAACATCACCGAGCCCTCGGCGATCTTGCCGGCACGATCGAGGATCTTCATCACGGCATAGGATGTCACCGATTTGCCGGAGCCGGACTCGCCGACGATGCCGAGCGTCTCGCCCTTGGCGACGGAGATACTGACGTGCTGCACCGCCTTGACGATGCCGCGCCTTGTCGCGAATTCGACCGTGAGGTCGTTGACGTCGAGCAGGGGCTGCGCGGTCATGCGCGTCTCCCAAGTGGGGCGTCATTAAAAAAATGCGAAAACAACCCCATGCAAAGTAGCCCAGAGGTAAAATAACACCACATTGAGACCGTCATCATGTCCTCCGCTGCGGGTCGACGATGTCGCGCAGACCGTCGCCGAGCAGGTTGAAGCAGAACACCGCGATCATCAGCGCGAGGCCGGGGAACAGCGCAATCCACCATTCGCCTGAGACCATGAAGCCGGCGCCTTCCGCGACCATGATGCCCCATTCCGCGGTCGGCGGCCGGACACCGAGGCCGATGAACGACAGGCCCGCAGCATTGAGAATCGCGTAGCCCATGGTCAGCGACATCTGCACGATCATGATCGGCATGATGTTGGGCAGGATATGCACCAGCAAAATCCTGAACTCCCCATTGCCCGACAGCCGCGCGGCCTGCACGAAGCCGGCGTTGCGTCGGACATTGGCCTCGGCGCGGGCGACGCGGGCATAGAGCGGAAAGTTCACGATCGCAGTCGCAATGATGATGTTCTGCACGGTGTTACCGAGCGCGGCGACGATGCCCATCGCCAGCACGAACAGCGGGAACGCCATGATGGTGTCTGCGATGCGGCCGACGATGCGGTCGGTCCAGCCGCCGAAATAGCCCGCGGCGATGCCGGCAAGACCGCCCATCAAAAACACCAGCACCACGGACGCCACCGCGATGAAAGTATCCAGTCGCGTCGCGACGATGACGCGGCTGAAGATGTCGCGGCCCAACTGATCGGTGCCGAACCAGTGCGCCGCCGACGGCGGCTTCAATGCAGCCGCGGTATCGCTGGCGAGAGGATCGTAGGGCACCACCCAAGGCCCGAAGATCGCGGCGAACAGGATCACGACCAACAGTCCGAAGGCAAAGCCCGTGACCTTGTTTTCGCCGAGCACATAGCGCGTGTGCTCAAAAATCGCCAAAAATCCCGACGTCCGCGCGGGACCAACGGGTTCAACGGCAGGCGCAACGGTGCTCATGCTTACTACCCTTCGAGACGAACTCTGGGATCGATGACGCCATAGAGAATGTCGATGATCAGATTGAGCAGCACGTACATGACCGCCATGGTCAGCACGAAACCCTGCACCGGCGCGAAGTCGGACGAGATCAGCGCTTCCACCGCGTAGGAGCCGATACCGGGCCAGGCGAAGACTTTTTCCACCAGCACGTTGGCGCCGAGCAGGAACGAGAACACCATGCTGAGCGTGGTGATCACAGGCAGCATCGCGTTGCGGAACGCGTAGGTCACGATCACCGTGGCCGGCGACAAGCCGCTGGCGCGCGCGGTACGGACGAAGTCCGACGCCAGCACCGCCAGCATCGAGGCCCGCGTCATGCGCGCGATCGGCGCCAGCGAAAAGATCGCGAGCGTCAGCGCCGGCAGAATCAATTGGCTGGCCGCCGAACGGAACGCCTCGAAATCGCGCGCGATCAGCGTATCGATCAGATAGAAGCCGGTGACGGAATTCGGTGCGCTGTAGAACACGTCGAGCCGGCCCAATGGCGCCGGCGACCAGCCGAGCCTGAAATAGAAGATGTAGACCAGCACCAAGCCGGTAAAGAACACCGGCAGCGACACGCCGGCTGTCGTCGTGATCCGGCAGACATGATCGATCCACGATCCCGGTCGTGTGGCCGCGAGCACGCCGAGCGGTATCGCGATCACGATCGACACCACGAGGCCGAGCAAGGTCAGTTCGGCCGAAGCCGGCAGGCGATTCCTGATTTCGGTGGCGACCGGCTGACCGGTCGTGAGCGAATTACCAAAATCGCCATGCGCGAGATCGTTGGTGTAGCGGAAGAATTGCTCGATCAGCGGCTTATCGAGGCCGAGCTTCTTGCGGATCTGCTCGACCGCCTCCTTGCCTGCCGCAGGGCCGGCGAAATACGCCGCCGGATCGCCAGGCAGCGCGCGCGTCAGCAGGAAGGTCACGATCACGACCCCGATCAGCGACGGGATCGCAAACATCAGCCGCTTGCCGATCATGGTCAGCATGGGAGCACTCTCGCGATTTGTGGACCGAACGCCGATACGAACTCCGCTCGGCTCCCTCCCCCCTTGTGGGGGAGGGCTGGGGAGAGGGGTAAGCCACACACACCTGACTCGCGGCCACCCCCCTCCCTAACCCTCCCCCACAAGGGGGGAGGGAACGAGAGAGTCGGCCGGCCGCGGAAAATCACCACCACCTCACCCCTTCGCCAGCGCGCGGTAATCGAGGCGGCGGTGGAACCAGTATTGATATCCGCTGATGTTCTTCTGCATCGCGACGTTGACGAAGGGCTGGTACAGCGGGATGCGCGGGATATCAGTGAAGGCGAGATCGACCATGCCCTTGACGTCGGTGTCGTAAGCCGCCTTGTCGCCGGCCGCGGCCGCCGTGCGCGCGCCGTCGATGAACTTGTCCATCTCGGGCGACTTGTAGCTCATGGTGTTGAAGACGGAATTGTTGCCGTGATAGCACCAGTAGAAGAAGTATTCGGGGTAATCGAGCCAGCCCGAGAACACGTTGGTGTAGAGCGGCATTTCCTTCTTGTTCAATTCGGTGCGCCAGTTGGCGCCGGGTATCTTGTTGATCGTGGTCTTGATGCCGATCTGGGCGAGACTCTCCTGCACCAGCACGCAGAGCGGTTCGTTGATCCCCGCGAAATTGAGATCGAACGAGATCGTGGTCTCGAAGCCGTCGGGATAGCCGGCTTCGGTGAGCAGGGCTTTTGCTTTCGCCATGTCGGTGAAATACTTGGTCGGCTGCGGCCACGCCACTTCGGTGGCCTTGCCGGCGGATGCGCCGAACATCGGATTGGCAAGACCGAACAGCACCGCATCCATGATCTTCTGGTACGGCACCGCATAGGCCATCGCCTCGCGCACCTTCGGATTGTTGAACGGCGGCTTTGTCACGTTCATGCCGAGATACTGGATGCCGTTGGAGAACGGCAGCGACACGATGTTGAGCTTGCCGGCCGCCTTCAGTTCCTGGAAATCCTTGTTAGGCAATTCGTAGGAGATGTCGGCATCGCCGCGCTCCAGCAGCGCGCGGCGGTTACCGGCCTGCGGCACCATGCGCCAGATCACGCGCTTGATCTTCGGCAAGAGACCACCGACCCACTCGTCGTTGCGCTCCATGACGACTTCGGTGCCCGCGGTCCATTTCGTCACCTTGTAGGCGCCGGAGCCCGCGGTCTGCTGTTTTGTATATTCGAGGCCCCAGGGGTCTTTCTCGGAAGCGTTCTTCTTCACCAGTTCGGAATTGACGATGCAGGGCACGATGACCGCGAGATCGGGAATCGTGAGGCGATCCTTCTTGGCGAAGTCGACGCGGACGGTGTTGTCGTCGACGACGACGAACTGCTCGGCCTTGGTCAGCGAACCCGCGCTCATCTGGAAGGTCGGAAAGCCGCCGACGCTGACGGCGCGATCGAGCGACCATTTGGCGTCCTTGGCCGTCACCGGCGTGCCGTCGTGGAATTTGGCGTTCTTCTTCAGCTTGAAGGTCACCGACATGTCGCCGATGTTGATGTCCTCGGCGAGTTCGGGCTTGAACTTGTCGCGGTCGTAATACGGCACGCCGCCCGGACCTTCCTTCATCTCGTGGCTGATCAGGCGGTCGTAGCAATTCCACGACACTTCATAGCCGGGCACGTTGGTGCCGACGCCGTGAATGTCGAGGTTGTTGGGGCCGCCTTCCGAAACGATCAGCAGCGTCTCCGAGCGCGCATCGGCCTTGGCCGCGGACCAGATCGCCGGCGCCGGCGTCAGCGCACCCGCAGCAGCCATTCCGGACACGGATTTGAGGAAATCGCGACGCTTCATGGAGTGCTCCAACGCCTGAGGGAAACGGCTTTGGAGCTGGGAATCGCAAGGTTCGTGCCAAACCTTAAGGGAAACCTAATATTCCTCTAACTCATTGTGATCGCATGAGAATGAATGACTCTGGGCGCATGTGATCCGCCTAAATGCTCATGCTAATTGCATACAAAGCTACATATTTGCATATCTTATAGGCATATTTATTCGGACGCTCATTTGCTGTTCGACATCCGGCCGCGTCAGGCCGGCCAAATCAGATCCTGCAATTCAAAGAGATCGCCGGCCTTTTCCTGCCAGTCCTCGATACAGATATGGCGAACCGGATCGCTGGCACGATGCAGCAGCATCAGCGCCATCAGCCGCCGCTTCAAGGTGGCGTCGATATCGGCGGCTGAATATCCAAAACCTTCCAGCAGACTTCGGACCCGGCGCGCCATGCCCGCGGCCATGAAGGCGCTGGGGCCGAGCAAGTCATATTCGCCCCAGCCCGTCATCACGTCGCCGAAGTCGAACAGCCCCGACAGGCGCCAGCCCACACCGTCCCGGCTCAACAGGAAATTTTCCGGGATGTATTCACCGACCAGGATCACCGGCGGCGCATTCAGTGGAATGAGCGTGGGCACCTCGCGCAGCAGGTCGTCCAGCCCATCGAGAAACTTTTGCGGCAAGCCAAGGCGCGTGTGCCGCGCGCGGCATCCCGCGATCTGCGTGGCGATGAACTGGTCCCAGCGCGGCTCGATCCGCGAAAGCTCCCCGACCGGGACCCGCTGCACTTCCGCAATGGTCGCGCCGATCTGGCCGAGAACCCTTTCCTTCTGATCTTCCGGCAGCGCGGGCCAGACTTCACTGGCGACGATGCCCGACAGCCGCGTGATGACGAGATACGGCCAGCCGTCGCGCTCGCCCTCGAACAGGATTTCCGGGGATCGGGATGCCAAGCCGCCCGCGCAGCAACGCCAGCGAGGCGCGCTCCGAAACAAACTGCGCGCGCAGGACAGGCGGAAAGATCTTCAGGATCAGTTCGCCGCCAAGACCGATGACGAGGTTGGTGCCGGTGGAAAAAATGTGTGGCGAAGCCGTCGGCAGACCGTGGCCATGCGCAATGTCGAGCGCGACCGGCAAGAATTCTGACGTGTCGGCGCGCCAGGCCTTGAACGCTTCATAATTTGCGAGATGCGGCAATGGAGGCATGAACGTCAATCGATCTCCGGGGGTAGCTAAGGCAGGTGCAACGCCGCTATTGGCAAAAATCTTCGTTGTTGATGCGCAGGCAGCGCGGCGCGGCGATCTGTTTTTGCCGGGTGCAGCCCTCCCTGGCATCGATTTTTTTCAGCGCGCGCAATGCAGCCATGGTCGGCCGGTACCAGAGATAGTGTTCGTCGGAAAGCTGCGAGGCGCGACGCAGTCCTTGAATGGTCGTCGTCTCGAAGGCGCCGCTGCGCTCACCGGTCATGCAGTCGAGCCGCAGCAACTGCTCCTGGATCATCTGCACCAGCTCGCGGCCCTCATAGGTCGGCCCGGCACTGTCGAGCACCGTCGCCTCGCGCAAGCGCGACGCCACGGCACGGGCCTCCCCCGCTTCCGGCGTATCGGGAAACAGCGAGGCCACCAGATCGTACGCTTCCGGGGTCTGCGTCTGTTTGGCACGCGCCAGCACCTCGCTTGCGAGCGGCGCGGACGCCGCCGGCGTCTCACTGGCAGAGGCCAGCCGGAGTTTTGTCGCGGCCGGCCGCGCCTCGTCGGCCTCGCGGCTGTCGGGAAACCGTTCGATCAGGAGATCATAGAGCGCGACCTTGCCGGTTTCCCTCGCCGCTGCCAGCAACTGCTGGGCCGGCGTCGGCATCGGCGGCGGCGGCACGAAATAGAAATCCAGCTCCACGGACGTGGATTCCCAGGGGATCTGCTGCTCGCCGGTCGCAAGCCGGACCTGGCGGCGGACACTCTTGAACACGTCTTCCAGCTTTTCGCCGGGCGTCGTGATCGCCTCCGCCAGCGCGCCGGTGTAGGGGCTGTGCCCGTCATCGCCGTCGAGCGCGACCTTGCCCGAACCGGTCGAGGAGGCGATGAACACGCCATAGACCGCGCCCATCGGCACCATGCCCAGCGTCGCGGCAGGCGCCACGCTCGGCGGAAACGGATTGTCGCGGCAGGCATCGATGATCAGGACATTGAGCTGGTTGCCGGCAGCCGACAGACGGTCGGCGACGCGCTTGACGCTGAGCGATTGCGCCGCAACATCGGCGCGCTTTTTGATGTCGGCGCTGACAGGCACGAGATAGTTGACCGAGTCGTTTTCGAGGCCGTGGCCGGCATAATAGAGCACCGACACCGCGTCCTGCCCGCGCGCCTTCACCTTGCGGGCGAAATCCTCGATGTCGGATGTCATGCTCTTGAGGTCGCGGTCGGCAACTTCGGTGACGTCAAATCCAAGCTGCTGCAGTTTCTCGGCCATCAGCCGCGCATCGCGGCCGGGGTTGCCGAGCTTTCCGAGCCTGGCGTAATTGGCATTGCCGATGACCAGCGCCAGGCGCGGCGCGGAGGCCGGCACGGTCTTGCGCGCTTCGCCGGCGGCGAACGAAGGCGAGCCCGGCAGCAACGCCAGGCCTGCGATCACCAACAGCGATTTAACCCAGCTCCTTCGCATCCCTACCATCGGTCACATTGGAATCCTGGGCGCGACGTTACGCGAAGCCATATCGGCTGTCATTCTCTCAACCGCTTTCATCCTCGTCATGAACAAATCGCCCGGTATCAAATTGACCGCCCATCGCTTGTATGATTGGATTTTGAAATTGCTTTATCCGTTGCCGTTGCTCTCCCTCACGCCCCGCAGATTTGTGCGATGCTCCATCAGAACTGGTCCGTCGAGCCCGGGAAGCCCTGGCTGCCCTTGGTTGCGGCTACGGCGCTGCTGATCGGCCTGTCCATGCCGACGCGCAGCCGGCGTGTTGAGCGGCCGTGAATTCCAGAACCTGCTGGCCGGCGGACCTGACGGCACCACCATCGTGTTTCAGGGCGGCACCGACAAGATCTTCTATTCGCCGAGCCTGAAGAACCGCTTGCGGCTGAGCCAGGAGTTGGGGCCGGAATTCCTCAAGCAAAATATCCTGCAGAACACGGTGACCGAAGGCGTATTCATCGGCGCCACGATCGCTGACGGCAAATGGCGCACCATCAGCGGCATTGCCGGCATTGCCGCCGACACCGAAAGCGGCCACGGCGTGCTGACGCTGCTGCAGACCTTTCCGGAAGACACCAGCGTCAAGGCCTTCCAGAAGCGCGACCGGCTCTATGCCGTGGTCATCGTCGAGGACGCGCCCGTCGGGCGTCGTGTGCCGCAAGTCACAGTGGGAAAAGCTGTTCGCGCTTAAAGGTGTACCGCGAATGACGACGGTGCCGTGCGAATTCACGGTGGGCAACAGCGTGACACCGGCGGGGACTCAGTAAGCGGAAGGGTCTGCCTGAAGCTGCTGACTGAAAAAGGGGGACTGGGCGATGACATCACTGACGATCGAAATCGGAAATACGCGTAGACGGCTGTCGGGGTTTTGCCTTCGCGGCCTTTTGCTGGCGGTCTTGACTGCCTTCGGCGTCATGCTGGGCGATAGGCCCGCCGAGGCGTGCGGCGGGACCGGCAAGGCCTTGTACGATTGCCTCGCCACGAAGCTCGATTACAAGGCCAGCATGATCGCGGGCAGCAGAGCCGACCCGGAAGCCCCGGTTGCAGCACGGGCTCTACAGACTGCCGCCTCGCAATTACGCGCTGCGACGAGCAAGGCCCAGGCGCTCTCGGCTATCTCGCAAGCCCGTTCGGCGATATCCGCGGCCATTCAGCAATCCAAGGCGGCCGGGCGCGGCACCCCGATATGGGCCCAAGTTACCAACACTCTGGCGGAAGCGGCGGCGCTGATTTAGAAGAAGGGATAGCGGAAGTCATCCGCGTTCGCGGGGCTGGAGCCCGGTTCTGATTGGATCAGAACCGGGCTCCAAGTTTTTGTTTGACGCGTTTTCTACCGCAGATAAGTCTACGCAATCTGCGTAAACTTGATTGCTATGCGAACCGGGATCCACTTCGCTCGAAAACGCTATAGCCTGGGTCAATGATCCGGATTCGCCCGTTCGAACTGGCGCAGCAGGCGATTGCCGCGCTCGGCGGCAAAGTCGAGCGCGGCCTGCGCCGAACGCTTGCCGCTGAAAGCCTGCTCCAGCTCTTCGTCGATCACGTCGCGGATCAGCACGAACGACCCCAGCCGGATTCCCTTCGAATTGTCGGTCGGCGGCTTCAACGTCATCTGCTCGATCGAAATCGCCGTACCGGGATTGCGATCGTAAAAACCTTGCGCGCGGGTCAGGTCGAAGGCGGCGCGGGTGATCGGCAGGTAACCCGTGTTCTGGTGCCAGGCGGCCTGGATTTCCGGCTTCGACAGATAGGCGAAGAACTTTGCGACGCCGGCATATTCGGCGCGCGGCCGGTCGCGCAGCACCCACAGCGTCGCGCCGCCGATGATGGTGTTCTGCGGCGCGCCCTGCACGTCGGGCCAGTACGGCATCATGCCGTAGCCGACCTCGAATTTCGAATTGGCCTTGATGTCGGCGCGCGTCGCCGACGAGCCGATGAAGATTCCGCACTCGCCTTTTTGAAAGCGCGGTTCGGCCGACTGGCCGCGGCCGCTATAGTCGAACACCTTCGTGGTCTGCCATTCCGCGAGCTGGGCGATATGGCGCACCACCAGCGGATTGTTGAAGACGAGCTCGGCATCGAGTCCGCCAAAGCCGTTGCCATGGGTCGCCAGCGGCAGGTTGTGGAAGGCGGAAAAATTCTCGACGTTGATCCAGGACGGCCAGGAGGTGGTGAGGCCGCACACCGCGCCGGCCGCACGCAGGCGCTTCGCAGCAGCGCCGACCTCGGGCCAGGTTTTCGGCGCCAGCTCCGGATCGAGGCCGGCGGCGCGGAACATATCCTTGTTGTAGTAAAGAATCGGCGTCGAGGAATTGAACGGGAACGACAGCATGTTGCCGGCGACGTCGGAGTAATAGCCGGTCACCGCCGGCAGATAGGCGGCCGGCGAGAACGGCTCCGACTGGTCGCGCATCAATTCGAACACGGGATAGATCGCGCCCTTGGCCGCCATCATGGTCGCGGTCGCGATCTCGTTGACCTGGACGATGGCAGGCTGGCTGCGCGAGCGGAACGCGAAGATCGCCGCCGTGACCGTTTCGGTGTAGCTGCCCTTGTAGGCCGGCACGATCCGGTAGTCGGATTGCGAAGCATTGAAGTCGGCCGCGAGCTTTTCCACCTGCTTGCCGAGTTCGCCCGACATCGCGTGCCACCAGTTGATCTCGGTGGCGGCTTGCGCCGGAGACGCCAGTGCGGCGGCGGCAAGTGCGGCGAGCTGCAAGAACCTCAAGGCCAGTTTCACTGATGAACCACTCTGCTCTGCCGCTGCCCGCGATGAATCTATTTAACCGCCCTCTTAAATCCCCGGGCCGGTGGTTTCAATGCGACTTTCAATCCACCCGTCCGTTGATCCGGCCCCTCCATCCGGGGTCGTCGCGCCTGCACAATCCACGATTGCAGCCGGGCCAGCAGCATAACCATGCCCGGATAGCCAACCTACGGAAAGTTCTGCTAAAATGCATTGAACCTTTTTGTCCCGCTGCAGACTTCATCATTAAGGGGATTTGTTGCCCGTGTATCGCCGCGCCGACCTTTCGCGGACCTTGATGCTTGTTGCTGCGCTGTCTCTCGCGGGCGCGGCAACGGGCGTTTCCGCGCGCGAATTTCGCGCCGCCGACACCCAGAACGAGGATTATCCGACCGTTCAGGCGCTCGGCTACATGGGCAGCCTGGTTGCGGAGCGCAGCGGCGGCCGTCACCAGATCAAGGTTTTCCATTCCCGCCAGCTTGGCGAGGAGAAGGAAACCCTCGAACAGACCCGGGTCGGCGCGATCGATCTCAACCGCACCAATGTGGCCCTGATCGGAACCATGGTGCCGGCGATGAACGTGCTGGCGATGCCGTTTCTGTTTCGCTCGATCGAGCATCAGCAGAAGGTGCTGGATGGACCGATCGGCAATGAACTGCTGAACAGCTTTGAGCCTTATGGATTTGTTGGCCTTGCATTCTACGATTCCGGCGCCCGCTCGATCTACAACAGCGTCCGGCCGATCCGTGACCTCTCCGACCTCAAGGGATTGCGAATCCGCGTGCAGCAATCCGAACAGATGTCGGACATGATCCGCTCGCTCGGCGCCGATCCGGTCGAACTGCCCTATGGACAGGTGCTGACCGGGCTCTCGACCAGACTGATCGACGGCGCGGAAAATAACTGGCCGTCGTTCGTCACCACCGATCATTATAAATTCGCCGGCTACTATTCGCTGACCGAACACACGATGAGTCCCGAAGTGCTTGTGATGTCGCAAAAGGCCTGGTCCAGCCTGTCGGCGGAAGACCAGAAGATTTTTCGCGAAGCGGCGCTGCGATCGAGCCGCTTCATGCGCGAGAAGTGGCGGGATCTCGAGGAGCGCTCGCGCAAGCAGGCGGAAGATGCCGGCGTCAAGATCGTAAGCGATATCGATCGCAAACCGTTCGAGGCGGCGATGGCCGGAGTTTACGCCAAGGTCGCAGCGTGACCCCGCGATGGCTCAACTTATCGAACGCATTCGCAAGGTGGAGTGAATTGGCCGAGACGCCACGACAGGACGGAAGTGTGGAACGGCCGGCGGGTTTTGCCGCGCGCGGCCGCTTTCGCATCGTCCAGTTGCTGCGCGCGGTGCCGATCCGCTGGCGCATCCTGTCGATCGCGGCCTTGAACTCCGCGGTCGTCGTGGTGCTTGCCGCGCTGATCTGGAACGGCGCCCAGGTGCTCGGCTCGGCCTGGGACGATGTCCGACAGGTGCGGGAATCCGACAAGATCCTGGCGCTGCTGGAAAGCGAAACCAGCCGCCTGCAGAACCTGATCCATCGCTATATCAACCAGCCAAGCCCGGAACTGTTCGCCGAAATCCTGCTGCTGCGCGAGGCTGTGCTCGGTACGCTCACGACGCGCGCCTCGACCGACCCGATGCTGTCAGGATCGGTCGAGCGGCTCGAACACGTCACCGACCGCTTCCTCAACGGTTTTGGCGAACTGCGCGGGGTGCAGGCGACCATCACCAAGACCTATGAACAGCAGGTGCTGGGGCCGGCCAAGGAAATGGCCGGACTCTATTCGATCATCGAGGGCGCCACCGGCCACCGCGACGCGCTGATCTGGCCGGCGCTCGGCAAATCCCGCGAGGCGTTCACGGCGATGCTGGTCGCCGCCAACTCCTATTATCTGTCGCTCGCCTCGGCCTCCGCCGAAGAGGCGCGTCGCAACACCGAGACGATCGAAAAAACCATCCCCGTGATGTCCGACCTCGCCGACAACGACTTGCAGCGAATGGCACTGACGCGGTTGAACGCGCGGACGCTGGCGCTGCGCGAGGGATTTGCCAAACTCACCGAGCAGCTGGCCAACCGGACCGAGCTGTTGCGCAACACCATCGACGCCAGCCAGGCCGATGCGATCGGCGCCATCGACGAGCTGTCGGTCAAGATGCGCCAGCGCGAGCAGAAGGCGCAGGAGACCTTTGACCGGACGCTGTCGTCGATTTCGCGCCGGGTGATGTCGATCGCCGTGATCTTTCTCGGCATCATCCTGTCCGCCGGCGTCCTGATCGCGCTCTCGATCCGGCTGCCGCTGCAGCAGATCATGGCGGCGATGCACGCGATCACGTCGGGCAATTACGATCGCAGCGTACAGGGCACGACCGCGCAGGGACGAGGTCGGCGCCATGGCGCGCGCGGTGGACGTGTTCCGCGAGAACGCCATCGCCAAGCGCCAGACCGAGGACGAATTGCGCGCCTCGAAGGAAAAGGCCGAAAGCGCCCTGCTCGAGCTCAACACCGCGCAGCAAAACCTGATCGATGCCGAACGGCTGGCGGCGCTCGGCGGCCTGGTCGCCGGTGTCGCCCATGAGGTGAACAACCCGATCGGCATCAGCCTGACGGTCGCTTCAAGTTTCGCGCGGCGCGCCGATATCTTCGAGGCCGAGTTGCGCACCGAACCGCTGCGGCGCTCCAAGCTCGACGAATTCGTCAGGGTGTCGCGCGATGCGGCGCAGCAACTGGTGGCCAACCTGCATCGCGCCGGCGAACTGATCCAGTCGTTCAAGCAGGTGGCGGTCGACCGCTCGCACGCCGAGCGCCGGCAATTCTCGCTGAGCGAAGCCACCGACCAGATTGTCGCGAGCCTGCGGCCGGTGCTGAAGAAGGCGGCGATCACGCTGTCGGTGGACGTGCCCGACGGCCTCGTCATCGACGGCTATCCCGGCTCCTACGGCCAGATATTAACCAATCTTTTCCTCAACGCCGCCAACCATGCCTTCGCCGACGGCCGTTCCGGGGCGATCACGATCTCGGCCCGGGCCCGCGGCAGCGACGATGTCGAGATCATTTTCGCCGACAACGGGGCCGGAATGACGCCGGACGTGCAGCGCCAGGCGTTCGACCCGTTCTTTACGACGCGCCGCAACGAAGGTGGCACCGGACTGGGCTTGCATATCGTCTATAATCTTGTCACTCAACAACTCGGCGGCCGGATGATGCTGGAGTCAAGGCTGGGACAAGGCACCACATTCCGCATTATCATGCCGAAAGTCGCCAAGGGCGGCCCGACGACAACAGACGCAGTCACAGCCGACGGAACTCCTCAATGGCCGAACAGGACGATGTCCTCCACCTGATCGACGATACCGGAACCGTTCCGGAGGACTCGCCCGTACGCAAATGGAAGATCGCCGTCATCGACGACGATGCCGCGGTGCACGAGGGCACCCGCTTTGCGCTGAGCGACTACAACCTCCACGGCGCGACGCTGGAAATCCTGTCGGCCTATTCCGCGGCCGAGGGCCGCACGCTGATGCGCGACAACCCCGACATTTCAGCGGTGCTGCTCGACGTCATCATGGAGACCGACGTCGCCGGCCTCGAACTGGTCGAATACATCCGCAACGATCTCAAGAACGAGACCGTGCGCATCATCCTGCGCACCGGCCAGCCCGGCCAGGCGCCCGAGCGCCGCGTCATCGTCCAGTACGACATCAACGACTACAAGGCCAAGACCGAGCTGACGGCCGACAAGCTGTTCACCTCGCTGACCGCGGCGCTGCGCAGCTACCAGCAGCTCGAGCGCATGGTGCAGACCCGGCGCGGTCTGGAAATCATCATCGACGCCGCGTCCACCCTGTACGATTTCAAATCGATGCAGCGCCTCGCCGAGGGCGTGCTGACGCAACTCGCCTCGCTGCTCAATGTCGATTGCGCCGGCATCCTGGTGCTGCGCGACGACGGCAATGCCGACAGCGAGTTCTCGGTGCTGGCGGGCTCGGGCTGCTACAGCCGCTTCATCGGCACCACCAGCTCCAAGGCGCTCGATCCGGATTTGCGGGAGATGGTGGAAGCCGCGTTCCTGCGCCGCAAGAACGAATTCGCCGATCACCGCAGCGTACTCTATCTGCGCACCGGCAGCGGCCGCGAAGTCGTGGTGCTGCTGCAGGCCGAGCGCCCGCTCTCCGACACCGACCGCTCGCTGGTCGAGATTTTCTCGAGCCGGCTCTCGATCGCGTTCGACAATGTCATTCTTTACCGGCAGCTGCACGAGGCCAATAGCCAGCTCGAGGACCGCGTCGCGCAGCGCACCCGGGCGCTGATGCAGGCCAACCGCCGGCTGTCGGCGCAATGGCTGCGGCTGCAGCGCGCCAACGGCTTCAAGAACGAGATTTTGGGCACCGTCGCCCATGACCTGAAGAATCCGCTCGGCGTCATCCTCGGCCGCACCGAAATGCTGACCGAACTGATCAGCGCCGGCTCGCCCAAGGAAAACGTCACCTCGCAGGTCGAGCATATCCGCGACGCCACCAAGCGCCTGACCTCGATGGTCGACCACCTGATTTCGGACGCCATGGCCGATGCCTTCGACATCACCATCCGCCGCGAGCCGGTCGATGTCGCGGTCCTCGTCGCCGAGGTGGTCGATGCCAATCTGCCCTCGGCGGTCAACAAGCAGCAGACGCTCAGCGTGTCCGCGCCGCCGAATTTCGTCACCATGTGCGACGCCGACCGGATCCGCGAGGCGATCGACAACCTCGTCAGCAACGCCATCAAATATTCACCGATCGCCGGCAAGATCACGGTGGCCGTCACCCACGAGGGTCACGACACCGTCATTCGCATCGCCGATCAGGGCGCGGGACTGTCACCGGAGGATCTGGGCCGGCTGTTCGGCCGGTTCCAGCGGCTCTCGGCCAAGCCGACTGCCGGCGAGAGTTCTACCGGCCTTGGGCTTTCGATCGTCAAGCGGATCATCGACATGCATGGCGGCCATGTGACCGCGGAAAGCGCCGGCCCCGGACAGGGTGCAACGTTTACGGTTAAACTGCCCGCGACAGAGACGACATGACCCAGAGCCAGCACATCATCATCGTCGACGACGAGGCGCCGGCCCGCGAAATGGTCGGCGATTACCTCAAGATGCACGGTTTTGCCGTGACCTTGTGCGACGGCGGCAAAAGCCTGCGCGGCGTGATCGAGACCAACGTGCCCGATCTCGTGGTGCTCGACCTCAACATGCCCGAGGAAGACGGGCTGTCGATCATTCGCGACCTCAAGAGCCGCATCAACGTCCCCGTCATCATGCTGACGGCGACCGCAAGCCCGATCGACCGCGTCGTCGGCCTCGAGCTCGGTGCCGACGATTACATCGCAAAGCCGTGTGAGCTGCGCGAACTGATGGCGCGCATCCGCTCGGTGCTGCGCCGGAGCGCGCCGGTCAAGGCGGCGCCCGAGGCTGCGGCTGCGAAGACGGAGAAGGAACAGCTGGTGCGGTTCGGCACCAAATGGCTCGATCTCGAGGCCCAGGCACTGCGCGACGACGAAGGCAACGAGCATCCGCTGACGGCGTCCGAATTCGGGTTGCTGAAAGTGTTCGCCGCCAACCCCAAGCGCGTGCTGTCGCGCGAGCGGCTGCTCGAACTGGCCAATGCGCGCGACGCCGAGGCCTTTGATCGCGCGGTTGACCTCCGGATCATGCGGATCCGGCGCAAGATCGAGATCGACCCGACCAAGCCCGCCGTGATCCGCACCATCCGAGGCGGCGGCTACCTGTTCTCGCCGGCCGGCGAAAAGGGCTAGGCTATCCTCTCTCCCAGTCGACGTCATGGCCGGGCTTGTCCGGGACGACGGGATTTGTTCCCGCAATCCGAAATTCCATCAATTCCACCCTCCCCCATTTTCCGCACCTTGAAATTACAGGCATTTCGGCCCCGAATGTTTCGTCGCAGCCCCCGCGACGAAACAATTCTTTCGCGCACGAAACCATTTTCCCCTTTTCGTGCAGACATCCCGAAACGTTGATTAACTAACACTCCTCCCAACGAAGCGACGCCTAACGGCGAACTGGGAGTCTGTCATGTCGAACGTCATCGCCATCAACGCTGCAGCCCGCAAGACCATCGCCGCTGCCCGCGCGACATCCGATGAAATGCTGCTGGAAAGTATCGCCGCCGGCGGCCGTACCGCGATGCATGTACTTTACTCCCGTCATAACGTCCGGGTTTACCGTTTCGTGCTGCGCATGGTGCGCGACACCACGATGGCGGAAGACCTGGTCAGCCAGGTGTTCCTCGACGTCTGGCGCACCGCCAGCCAGTTCGAAGGCCGTTCCCAGGTTTCGACCTGGCTGCTGTCGATCGCCCGCTTCAAGGCGCTGACCGCGCTGCGCCAGCGCAAGCATGAGGATATCGACCAGGACGACGTGCTCGAAATCGCCGACGACGCCGATACGCCGGAAGCGTCGCTCGACCGCAGCAACACCAGCGCGATCCTGCGCGCCTGTGTCGCCAAGCTGTCGCCGGCGCATCGCGAGATCATCAACCTCGTCTACTATCACGAGAAGTCGGTCGAAGAGGCCGGCGAGATCATCGGTATTCCCCAGAGCACGGTGAAGACCCGGATGTTCTACGCCCGTAAACAATTGGCCGATTTGCTTAAGGGCGCCGGGGTCGACAGTCTCGCTGCATAAAACTCAATTATTTCAATCGGTTATGTGAGTATCGGGAGCGCAGACCGGGTCGGTTTCGTCGGACAAAGATTACTACCGATGAAACAAATGAAACAATTGGCGACATCAGCCGGAAAAACTCGCCCCCTATACCTCCACTCAACAACGCAACACCAACGCCGAACAGGAGAGCGAACATGCTGAAGCCGTCCTTCCGCCTTTTCATTATCCCGCTCGGCGCAGTCTGCACCCTGGCTACGCTGTCCGCCCAGAACGTCTCGCCCCGCGCCCAGCGCGATACCGGCTCGATGCTCGTCCGCGAACAGGTGATCGATTGCAGCACCAAGAACCCCCAGGAGGTCTGCGTGATCTCCCCCGACAGCGGAACCAACCTCCGCTGAGACAGTTTCTACTCTGACTGATTTCTAACCGACCTTCTAACCTCCCAAGTTACCTCCAACGACCCGGCCGGGATGCCCCCCAGCCGGGTCGCTCTGTTTTTGCGGATCATTTCGTGAAGCAAGCACTCAAAAGTCTCACGGACACGTGACGCCGCCGGCACGCGGCCGACGTAACGCCACACCGCATCGTCGCGAACATCATCAGACGCCCGGCATGGACAGATCCGTCACCGGGCCCGTGATGGACGCTTCCGATGCTCAACCTTGTTCTTGCGCTGCTCGCAGGTGTCGTCACCGTCGCAGCCCCCTGTACGCTGCCGATGCTGCCAATTCTCCTCGGGGCATCGGTCGGCCAGACCGGCAAGGCGCGACCGGCGATGATCGCGCTCGGCTTTGTGATGTCATTCTCGGTGGTGGCGTTGCTGCTGGGCGCGATCACCCGCGCCTTCGATTTCGACCCCAATGACCTGCGCACCGGCGCCGCGATCCTGCTGGCCGGTTTTGGCCTGCTGATGATCTGGCCGGCGCCGTTCGAGTGGCTCTCGGTCCGGGTCGGCGGTTTCAGCGGCAGCGCAGCCGCTTCGCGCGAGGGCATGATCGGCGGCTTCGTGCTGGGCACCACGCTCGGACTGGTCTGGACGCCCTGCGCCGGACCCGTCCTGGGCTCGATCCTGACCGTCGTCGCGACGTCAAAGAATACCGCCTGGGCGAGCCTGCAGCTCGTCGTCTACGCCATCGGCGCCGCGTTGCCGATGCTGGCGATCGCCTATGGCGGCCAGGCCGTCACCACCCGGGTCCGCAGCCTCGCGCGGATCGCGCCCCGGCTGCAGCAGGGTTTTGGCGTCGTCGTGATCGCCTTCGCCGCGCTCTCCTACTTGCAGTACGACACGTTGATCGTGTCGTGGCTGACCGGATTTTACCCCAACGGCCAGATCGGCCTCTGAGCTCAAATGGAGTTTGCCATGAAATTACGATTACTCGCCGCATCCGCCGCCGTTATTGCGCTGGGTTTGACCGGCGCGGGCTTTGCCAGCGGAGTTCTGCATGCTGCCAATGGCGACATGACCCGCGCGGACGCGCCGTTCACGGTCGCGGCCGCGCAGACCACCGCGCCGGATTTCGTCGGCCTCGGCAACTGGTTCAATTCGGCACCGCTGAAACTCGCCGATCTGCGCGGCAAGGTGGTGTTGGTGAATTTCTGGACCCATGGCTGCGTCAATTGCGTCAACGCGCTGCCGCACGTCACCGAACTCTATGCCAAGTACAAGGACCGCGGCCTTGTCGTGGTCGGCATCCACACCCCCGAATTTGCGTTCGAGCGTTCCGCAGCGAATGTCCAGGCCGCCCTGAAACGCCACGGCATTACCTATCCGGTGGCGCAGGACAACGACTCGCAGACCTGGAACGCCTGGCGCAACCAGTATTGGCCCGCGCAATATATCGTCGACCAGAACGGCAAGGTCGTGTTCCAGCACGCCGGCGAAGGCCAGTACGAGGAAATCGACCGCACCGTCGGACGACTGCTGAACGCAGCGAGCTAAAATCAAGCACCTTTGATTTGGCGCGTGGCTGCGCACGCTTTTGCCGCTTGACGTGATCAAGCCGGTCGTGATGTCTGCCGCGGACAATGGATGCCGCGACAAACCCGGATGAGGTTCGGCTGCGCAAGGGCTCCTCGCTCAGCGAAAGGCTGGTCTGGGCGGGCTCCGGCGGCGCGGTGCTGCTGATCGTCGTTCCAGGCCTTGTGACCTGGGCTTCGGGCGGGCCGCCACTCGCCGCTGCGTTCTGGGCAGTGCCGCTTGGGGTATTCCTGATCGGCGTTGCCGCACTCGAAAGCAACGTGGTCTGGATCGTTACGCCCGACGGCATCGCGATCGGCGAGCAGCGCCCGATGGGACAGGTCCGCAAGCGATTGATCGGCATTCACGACATCGCCGATGTCAGCGTCGGCAAGAGCAGATTCAGCTATCCCAAGAATTTCAGCCTGCGATGCACGCTTGCATCAGGAGACGTTCTGGTCTCGCCGCCGCTGCCCGACATCACGCGCGTCAACGAAACCGCCGCGATGGTTGCGCGGTTGCTTGACCTTCCTGATACCGCATTCGTCGACAATCCGTTCGATGCCGCCAACACCGAGATCGTTCTTCGCTCGCCGGTCAGCCTTGATGCCGGTTGGCTCATTCGAATGGCCGTGCCGCTTCTGGCTACCCTTTGCAGCCTCCCGTTTCTCGTCGCATTCGGGATCGGCGAGTTGGAGCTGGCGCTGGGACTGCTTTTGCCGCTCGGCTTGATCGTTGCCATTTCGCTCTATCGCTACACGCACCGGCTTTCCGGCACGCGCTGGATCGTCCGGCATGGCGATATCCGCATCGAACGGATTTCGTGGAGCGGCCGGTTATTTGCCGAAACGATCAGGTCAGGCGACGTTGCCGGTATCGATGCCGACAAGTCCAATACCAGGGGCCAGACCTTTACCGTCAACATCCGCCTGCACACGGGCCAGACCTTCCACAGCCCCACCAGGCACGATGAAAATGGCGCGCAAGCCGTACGCGCCGAAATCATTCGGCGTCTCAATACCCCTCCAGATGCGGGAACACCAGCCGGATAGCGGGCCACTGCTGCAAAAGGCACGGTACTATCGTCGTACCCAGCGTGGTAAGGTCCGGGCCGTGACTACGACGGATGGCGCGCGATGTTCGAAGGTTGGGATGCGGTCGTATTGGCCCGGGCGCAGTTCGCGTTCACGATGTCGTTCCACATCATCTTCCCGGCCTTCTCGATCGGGCTTGCCAGCTATCTCGCGGTGCTGGAAGCACTGTGGCTCATCACCAAACGCGAAGTTTTCATCAACCTGTTCAATTACTGGCTGAAGATCTTCGCCATCGCCTTCGGCATGGGCGTGGTGTCCGGCATCGTGATGTCTTACCAGTTCGGCACCAACTGGTCGGCCTTCTCGGACAAGACCGGCCCCGTCATCGGCCCGATGATGGCCTATGAGGTGCTGACCGCCTTCTTCCTCGAGGCGGGTTTTCTTGGCGTCATGCTGTTCGGGCTCGAGCGCGTCGGCCACAGGCTTCATTTCATCGCAACGCTGATGGTCGCGACCGGCACGCTGATCTCGGCGTTCTGGATTCTCTCCGCCAACTCCTGGATGCAGACGCCCGCCGGCTACGCCCTCAACGCCGACGGGCAGTTCGTCGCCGCCGACTGGCTGAAAGTGATCTTCAATCCGTCATTCCCGTACCGGCTCGTGCATATGGTGCTGGCGGCGTATTTGACGACATCGCTCGTAGTCGGCGCGGTCGGCGCCTGGCATTTGCTGCGCGACCAGCACCTTGCCGGCCCGCGCGTGATGTTCTCGATGGCGATGTGGATGGCCGCGCTGGTCGCGCCGATCCAGATCTTCGCCGGCGACCAGCACGGGCTCAATACGCTGGAGCATCAGCCCGCCAAGGTGATGGCGATGGAAGGCCACTTCCAGAGCCACAAGGACGGCGCACCGCTGGTGCTGTTCGGCTGGCCCGACATGACCGACGCCAAGGTCAAGTATTCAATCGAAGTGCCGAAGTTATCCTCGCTGATCCTGAAGCACTCGTGGGACGCGCCGCTCGCCGGCCTCGATACCGTGCCACGTGAAAACTGGCCGCCGGTGCCGATCACGTTCTGGTCGTTCCGCGTCATGGTCGGCCTCGGATTCCTGATCATGGGCCTCGGCCTGTTCAGCCTGCTGATGCGCCTGCGCGGCAAACTCTACGAGACGCGGCTGTTGCATATGTTCGCGCTGGCGATGGGCCCGGCAGGCTTTATCGCCGTGCTGGCGGGCTGGATTACCACCGAGACCGGACGGCAGCCCTTCACTGTATATGGCCTGTTGCGGACGGTGGAATCGGCGTCGCCGCTGGCGGCGCCTGCCGTGGCCTCATCGCTGATCGCGTTCATTCTCGTCTATTTCACGGTGTTCGCGGCCGGCGTGTTCTACATCTTGCGCCTGATGGCGCAGCCACCGCATCACGGCGAACAGGGGCCGCGCAGCGACATCCCGGCCCGCGCCGCCGGCATCACGCCGGTCGCGGGTACCACCGCCGAAGGAGGTGCGCGATGATCCCGATCGACCTCCCGACCATCTGGGCCTTCATCATCGCCTTTGCCGTGTTCGTCTATGTCGTCATGGACGGTTTTGATCTCGGCCTCGGCATCCTGTTTCCGCTGTTTCCGCAAAAGGCCGATCGCGACGTGATCATGAACAGCGTCGCACCCGTGTGGGACGGCAACGAAACCTGGCTGGTGCTCGGCGGCGGCGGCATGATGGCCGCGTTCCCGCTGGCCTATGCCGTGCTGATGCCGGCGCTGTATACGCCTGTCATCGTGATGCTGCTTGGTCTGGTCTTCCGCGGCGTCGCCTTTGAATTCCGCTGGCGGACCCAGAGCGAGCGCAACCGCTGGGACATCGCCTTTGCCGGCGGATCGCTGCTGGCGACGTTGGCGCAGGGCATCGCACTCGGCGCCATCCTGCAGGGCATCCATGTCGAGGGGCGGCACTATGCCGGCGGCTGGTGGGACTGGCTGACGCCGTTCAGCCTTTTGACGGGCGCCGCACTCGTGATCGGCTATGCACTGTTGGGCGCAACATGGCTGGTCATGAAAACCGAAGGCGCGTTACGCGACCGCGCCTATCATCTGAGCTGGCTGTTGTTGATCGCGATGCTCTGCGCCATTGGCGCGGTCAGCATCGCGACGCCGTTCCTGCATGTGCAATATACCGAGCGCTGGTTCGCCTGGCCGAACATCATTCTGACCGCGCCGGTGCCGATCGCGGTGGCCGGTGTCACGGTTTTGCTGCTGCGCAGCCTCGCCAACAAATACGACTACCAGCCGTTCTTCCTGACGCTGGCGCTGTTCGCGCTGTCCTATGCCGGGCTCGGCATCAGCATGTATCCGTTTATCGTGCCGCAGAGCATCACGATCTGGAAGGCGGCCTCGCCCGAGAACAGCCAGATCTTCATGCTGTTCGGCGTCGCCGTGCTGATACCGCTGATCCTCGGCTACACCGCCTGGGCCTATTGGGTGTTCCGCGGCAAGGTGAAGGCGGAAAGCGGCTACCATTGACAGAGATCAAGCCAAATCCCCCGCCGCTGATGCAGCGTTTGCTCTGGTTCGCCGCGCTCTGGCTCGGCGGGGTCGGCACCGTGGCCCTGATCTCGTTTGGCCTGCGGCTGTGGATCGCGCCAAAATGAACGGATTTTGACAGCCCCATGAAATAGGCAGTTGAGAAAAATAGCAGGCATTTCAGTGACGTATCTGGGGCATTCGCCCTAAACTTGCCATCAAGCAGGCCCTGAGATTTGATGGTTCCGCTGATTTGGCCAAGTCCCAGCCATTTGGCCAAAACGCCAACGAGGAGACCTCCGCGATGACGAAGTTTCGGCACCTGATCTGGATGTTGATCGCGACAACCGGTCTGATCCTTTCGACCACACAGAGCCAGGCACAGACGCGTCAGCCCGATGTCGGCGACCAGCCGGGATTGCTGGCGGATGACTCCGTCGAACTCGATCCGGAGTTCAAGAAGACCGCGGTGCTCTATCGCACCAATGAACCGGCCGGCACCATCATCATCCAGACCTCGGAGCGCCACCTCTATCTGATCCAGGGCAATGGCCGCGCGCTGCGCTATGGCATCGGCGTCGGCCGCGACGGATTTACGTGGCAGGGGCTGGTGAACATCACGCAAAAGAAGGAGTGGCCGGACTGGACGCCGCCGCCGGAAATGATCCAGCGCCAGCCTTACCTGCCGCGCTTCATGGCGGGCGGCCCCGGCAACCCGCTCGGCGCGCGCGCGATGTATTTGGGCACCACGGTCTATCGCATTCACGGCACCAACCGGCCCGACACCATCGGCACCGCGGTCTCCTCCGGCTGTTTCCGGCTGGTCAATTCCGACGTCGCCGACCTCTATGAGCGCGTGCCTGTCGGCACCAAGGTGATCATCCGGCAGAAGCCGGAACTGTAACGGCGACGCATACCCCTAAAGCCGATCTATTTTCCTGCCATTTCCCTGAAATTGGTGAGTTCAAACATGCTACGTACATTTCGAGGCGGCCTCCTGATCGGGCTGGCGGTCGCAGTTGCGGTCGCGGCTATCGCCATCACCTATGAACGTTACGATACCCGGACCCTGAAACGCACGGTGCGGCGCGGCGAAGTGCTGTGCGGCGTCAATAAGGGCTTGCCTGGCTTCTCGATCCCCGACGACAAGGGCGACTGGATCGGCTTCGACGTCGATTTCTGCCGCGCAGTGGCGTCCGCGATTTTCAACGATCCGAAGAAGGCGAAGTTCGTGCCGCTCGAGGCCAGCGAACGCTTCAAGGAGCTGCAGAACCGCACGGTCGACGTGCTCTCCCGCAACTCGACCTGGAGCATGTCGCGCGAAACCAACTACGACCTCTATTTCCCGGCGGTGGCTTATTATGACGGCCAGGGCTTCATGCTGCCGTCATCGCGCAAGATCGATTCGGCGCTGGACCTGAACGGCAGCAAGGTGTGCGTCCAGGAAGGGACCACGACGCTGCTCAATCTCGCGGACTATTTCCGCGCCAACAACATGAAATACACGGAGATGAAGTTTCCCAAGCTGGAGGAAGTGCTCAAGGCCTATGAGTTCGGCAAGTGCGACACCTTCACCGCCGACGTCTCCCAGCTCTATGCGCTTCGCCTCAACCTGACCCAGCCGAGCGACCATGTCATCCTGCCCGACGTGATCTCGAAGGAGCCGCTGGCTCCCGTGGTGCGCCAGCGCGACGACGACTGGATGATGCTGGTGAAGTGGACGCTATATGCGATGATCAACGCCGAGGAGCTCGGCATCACCTCGAAGAACATCGACGAGGCGATGAAGTCGAAGAAGCCGGACGTGATGCGGCTGGTCGGCACCGAAGGCTCCTATGGCGAAGACCTCGGCCTGACCAAGGACTGGGCGGCGCGCATCATCCGCAACGTCGGCAATTATGGCGAAGTCTATGAGCGCAACCTGGGTGCGGAGTTGAAGCTGAAAATTCCACGCGGACTGAATTCGCTGTGGAGCAGCGGCGGCATCCAGTACGCCCCGCCGATCAGGTAAGGTTGCCGCCACCCTCACGACCACTCGTCATCACCCGCGAAAGCGGGTGATCCAGTACGCCGCGGCTCCTCGGCTCGATCTCAAGCGTCTCTGGAATACTGGGTCGCCCGGCCAAGCCGGGCGATGACGGCGGTGTACGACGCGCCCCCTCAGTAGCTCTTCATCCGCGCCAACTGGTCAGCGTGGTAATTCGCTATCCCCGAACAGTTCCTGGCAGACGCGCGCGCGCTTCATGAAGAAGCCGATGTCGAACTGGTCGGTCATGCCCATGCCGCCATGCATCTGCACGCCCTCCTGCACCGCCCGCGTCGCGGTGGTGCCGGCGCGAGCCTTGGCGACCGCGACCGCCGCGCCGGCCTTATCGAAATCGCCATCGAGCGTCTGTAGCGCTTTCAGCACCGCCGAACGCGTAATCTCGATGTCGATATAGAGCTCGGCCGCACGGTGTTGCAGCGCCTGGAATTCGCCGATCAGTTTCCCGAATTGCTTGCGCTCTTTCAGATAAGTGACGGTCCGGCCGAACACCTCTTCGCTCAGACCCACCATTTCCGACGCCACGGCGCCGCGGCCGATATTGAGCAGGCCTTCCAGCAACACGCCGCCCTGATCGACCTCGCCGAGCACGCTGTCCGCGTTGACCTCGGCATTGCCAAATTCGATTCGTGCCGCGTTGTGCGAGTCCACCATCGCCGTACGCTCGATCGAGATGCCTTTGGCCTTGGGATCGACCAGAAACAGCGTCAACCCGTTGCGCTCGCCGGCAGCGCCGCCAGTGCGCGCCGCGACGATCAGGAGATCAGCGGTGTGGCCGTCGACCACGAAGGCTTTGGCGCCGTTGAGCTTGAACCCGTTGCCGGAACGTACCGCCTGCAACTTGGTCTGCAGCGGGCGATGCTTTGCGCCCTCATCGATCGCGAACGCCGCCAATAGCGATCCGTCGGAAATCTTCGGCAGATGCTGGGATTTCTGCGCCTCGCTGCCGCCACGCGACAGTGCTGAGGCGGCCATTACCGCGGTCGACAGAAACGGCGACGGCATCAGCGTGCGGCCGATCTCCTCCATCACCACGCCGGCTTCGACGCAACCAAGCCCGCTGCCGCCAAAATTCTCCGGCACCAGCAGGCCGGCAAAGCCCATCTCCGCAAACGCCTTCCAGAGGTCGCGGGAAAATCCCGCTTCGTCCTTGCTGTCGCGCAACTGCCGCAGATGCGACACCGGCGCCTTGTCGCTGATAAGGCCGCGCGCGCTGTCGCGCAGCATGGATTGTTCTTCGGTGAGGACGAGTGCCATAGGGAGGATTCCGGTTCAGCGTAAGTGAATTGGTTCGTCGTCCCTGCGAACAGCAGGTGAGGCATAGCCGCGGCGCGCACGTGAAGAGATGAGAGCGTCCGGCAAATCTTGAACAGCTGGTGGTTCTGGGTCCTTGCGTGCGGCCAGGGCCGACGTGTGGAGGATGAGGAGTTGCTTCACGCCCCAGGCAGATCGAGGATGCGCTTGGCGACGATGCCGAGCATCACCTCGGAGGTGCCGCCCTCGATCGAGTTGGCCTTGGTGCGCAGCCAGGCGCGCGGACGGGCGCCGTTTCTGGAGCGCTCGCTTTCCCATTCCAGCGCATCGGCGCCGCCGGCCGACATCAGGATCTCATAGCGGCGCTTATTGAGTTCGGTGCCGTAATATTTCATCGCCGAGGAAAACGCCGGATGCGACTGGCCGGCTTTGGCCAGATCCACCGCGCGTTCAGCGGCCGCCGACAGCGCCGCCTCGTCGATCTCGAAGGTCGAAATCTGGCTGCGCAGCATCGAATCTTCGAGGCGGCCCTGCTCGTCGGTGCCGACGGAGTCGGCGGCCACCTGGCCGAGCGGGCGGCCGACGCCGCGTTCGCCCATTCCCGAAATCATCGCGCGCTCATGCTGCAGCAGATACTTTGCAACATCCCAGCCGCGGTTGACGGTGCCGACCACATGCGATTTCGGGACCCGCACGCTGTCGAAGAAAGTTTCGCAGAACGGCGAATAGCCGGAGATCAGCAGGATCGGCTTGGTGGTCACGCCCTTCGAGGTCATGTCGAACAGGATGAAGCTGATGCCGTCATGCTTCTTGGCCGTGGAGTCAGTGCGCACCAGGCAGAAAATCCAGTCGGCGTGGTTGGCATAGGAGGTCCAGATCTTCTGGCCGGTGATGACGAAGTCGTCGCCATCGCTCTCGGCGCGGGTTTGCAGCGAGGCAAGGTCCGATCCGGCGTTCGGCTCGGAATAGCCCTGGCACCAGCGGATCTTTCCCGCGGTGATATCGGGCAGATAGGCTTTCTTCTGCGCCTCGGTGCCGTAGTGCAGCAGCGCCGGCCCGAGCATGGAAATACCGAACGAGACCAGCGGCTGCCGTGCGCCGATCGCGGCCATTTCCTGACGCAGGATCTTGGCCTGTTCGCCATCGAGGCCGCCGCCGCCGTATTCCCTAGGCCAATGCGGTACGGTCCAACCCTTGTCGCGCATCCGCTCGAACCAGACGCGCTGCGGTTCGGACGAGAATTTGGCGTTACGGCCGCCCCAGAACGTATCGCTCTCCGAGGCCATCGGCCGCCGCATCTCCGGCGGGCAATTGGCCTCTAACCAGCTGCGGGTTTCACGGCGAAAGTTTTCCAGATCGGACATATCAAGCGTTTCCATGTGGGAATGTTGGATCGACCTTAGCCATCGCATTGCGGAATTCAATATATCTCTGCGCCCGGCCATGCCGTGCCGACGGTGGTCAGCCTCCCCAATCGGGTGTATCGCAGGGCTCGCAACGATTGAAAAACAAGAGGAAACGGACATGCGGCTGAAGTTGCTTTCGCCTGGCGAAATGAACGCCGAGCAAAAAGAAACCTACGACGAGTCGATCGCCGGCAAGCGCGGCGCCCCGCCGGCGCCGATGATGGCCTGGCTCAACAGCCCCCAGATGGCCAAGCATGCCACCCGGCTGGGCGAGCAGCTTCGTTTCAACACGATCTTTCCGGCCAAGCTTTCGGAAATCGCGATCCTCGTCACCGCGCGGCACTGGACCTCGCACTACGAATGGTTCGCGCACAAGCGGCTGGCGCTGAAAGGCGGCATGGATCCGAAGATCATCGACGACATCCGCGATCGCCGCACGCCGACGTTCGATGATCCCAAGGGTCGACTGATCTACGAGGTTGCCAAGTCGCTGCATGAGGGCCACGGCGTCTCCAAATCGCTGTACGACGAGGCCGTGAAAGTGCTGACCGAACGCGGCATCACCGAAGTCATCGGGCTGTGCGGCTACTACACGATGGTATCGATGACACTGAACACGTTCGAGTTCGGGCTGCCAGACGGCGAAGTCTCTGACCTTGCGTGAGCAACCTCTGCTGCATAGATCGCGTGAAGACGCGATCCATGCACAGGAGACAGCATGCCCCAGAACCCGCCCATCATTGCCGGTACGCGGATCGGGCATGTGCATCTCAAGGTCGCCGATCTTGACCGCGCGCTCGGGTTCTATTGCGGTGTGCTCGGCTTCGAGGTGATGCAGCGCATGGGCTCGGGCGCGGCGTTCATTTCAGCCGGCGGCTATCACCACCACATCGGCCTCAACACCTGGGAAAGCAAAGGCGGCCATCCGCCGTCGCCGGGCACCACCGGGCTGTTTCACACCGCGATCCTCTATCCCACCCGTCCGGCGCTGGCTGATGCGCTGCATCGCGTGATCCAGGCCGGCATCCAGCTCGACGGCGCCAGCGACCACGGCGTCAGCGAGGCGCTCTATTTGCGCGACCCCGACGAAAACGGCGTCGAGCTCTATCGCGACCGGCCAAAGGAAGAGTGGCCGCTGTCGCCTGACGGCGCGCTGTCGATGTTCACGAAGCGGCTGGATCTCGACGATTTGCTGCGCGCCCGCGAATCATGATCAGCACCGCGGCGGTCAGCTCGACGCCGATACAGCCGTAGAATGGCAGCGAATAACTGCCGGACATATCGCGCAGCAGGCCGACCACGCCGGGGCCGAAGGCGTAGGTGATCTGGTTGATCGCCGTGATCAGGCTGACCAGCACGCCGAACGAACGCGGGTCAAACTCGCGCTGCACAATCAGCGACGGCAGCGTGATCAGGTTTCCGACGGAAAATCCGAACAGCGCGCAGGCCGCGATAACGGCGGCATCGTTGCGCACGTTGATCAGGATCAGCGAGCGCGACCGCCTGGCTGAGCAGCGAGATCGACGAGGCCAGCCGCTGGTTGAGCCGGTCGATCACAAACGAAAACAGCACGCGACCGACCACCGCCATCGCCGTTAGAACCGCGACCGCGATCGCCGCGCGCTCGCGCCCGGTCACCGTATCCAGGAACGAGATCAGGTGGACGATGAAGCCGACCTGCGCAAACAGCGCCAGCGCGAACGCTGATGACACCGACAGGAAGCCGATATCACGAAACGCCTGCGAGCGAATTTGCGTCGGCGACAGCGCGACTGTTTCCGTCACGGCGCTGGCATAGGCGTGCACCGGCGGGGTCCCGACAAAGATCAAAATCACCGGCACCATCAGCGCGATCATCACGACGGCGGACGCGGTCATCGCGCCGGAGAAGCCGAAATGGCCGATCGCCGCCACCAATAGCGGCACACCGACGATGCCGCCGAAGCTCGCGCCGTTCAGCGCCAGGCTGATCGCCATGCCGCGCTTCTTGTCGAACCAGAGGCCGAGCGTGTTGTTGATGATGCTGAGGCTGGTGCCGGCCCAGCCGAACGCCAGCACGGCGTTGGCGAGATAGAGCTGCCAGGGCTCGGTGACCTGGCCAATGGCGATCGCGGCCGCCGCCATCGCAAAGGTGCCCGCGAGCAGGCAGTTGCGCGGTCCAAACGCCTTGATCGCCTCGGCGACAAAGGCGACCAGCGCCGCGCCGAACAGATAGAAGAACGTCGTGCCGGACGAAATCAGCGACGCCGGCCAGCCGTGCAGGCGGTGTAGTTCCGCGACATAGACGCTCTGGCCGTAGAAACCGAGCCCCCAGCCGAACGTCGCCAGCAGGAAGCAGACAACGACGATGCGCCAGCCGTCGAAGCGGATGGAAGTTTCATCCATGGTGGTATGCGTGGAAGCGTCCAACGATCGATCCTCTTGGGTGGCATCTGGCGCGAAGACGTTCTTCGCGCGTCTACCGAAGCAAGTCGATAGCCACCAGCAAAGCCGCAAGGGCCATCAATTCGATGCCGGCCGAACTGTCAGCAGCTGTCAGCTACCCGCGCCCTTCGGCCTCAGGTTTCGACCTTGGGCTTCGACGGGTCGTAGAAGAACCGCTCGCGGAAAATGCGGTCGCCGCGCCATTCCTGCAGCGCGACCTCGTCGAATCGCCCCGTTTTGCCGGAATGGTATTCGAATTCGAATATCCAGTTGATCGCGACCCGGTCGCCTTCGAGCACCGACGCCACGCAGATCGAGGTGACGCTCTTGGCGCGCGCAAGCGCCGCGCGCTCATGCGCCACCAGCACGTCGCGGCCGACCCTGGGCGGCGCGGCGTTCTCCTGCATGCTGGCGTCTTCGGTGTAGTAGCGCTCGATGGCGCCGGCATGGTCGCCGGATACCACGGCCGCAATGAACTCATCGAGACGGGCGCGCGACGGCATGGAAGCTCCCAAGAACCAAGTAGTCAATCAATCGAATGCCGGGTCGGGAATTTCCTCGACCGTCTGTAAGCTCGCGCGCCGTTTTGCGAATGACGCAAACAGCAGGATGCAAAGCCCGAGCAGCACCGGCGGAAACACCACCATATTGACGGCCGACCAGCCGTAATGCGCCAGCAACTGGCCGGACGAGAATGAGCCGACCGCCATCATCCCGAACACCAGGAAATCGTTGAAGGCCTGAACTTTATTGCGCTCCTGCGGCCGGTGCGTCTCCAGCACCAGCGCAGAGGCGCCGACAAAGGCGAAATTCCAGCCGATGCCGAGCACGATCAATGTCGCCCAGAAATGCATCGCGGTGATGCCGGAGAGACCGATCGCCGCCCCCGCGGCCTCCAGAACCAGGCCGAGCGCGACGATCCAGGGCGCGCCGAAGCGCGCGATCAGCGAGCCCGTAAAAAAGCTCGGCCCGTACATCGCCACGATATGCCACTGAATGCCGAAATTGGAATCGCTGACGGAGAGGCCGCACATCTTCATGGCGAGCGGCGCCGAGGTCATCACGAGATTCATCATGGGATAGGCGATCACCCCGCACATTGCGGCGGCGATGAAGCGCGGCTGCCGCGCGATCTCGAGCAGCGGGCGGCCGCCATGCATATCCGACGGCGCCGGCTTCGGGGCGTCGACGCCCGACAGCACCGCCATCGCCACCAACGCGACAAAGGCCTGCATGACGAAACTGAAGGCGAACAGATAAGGCGGCCAGATATCCATGGTCCACTGCACGAGCTGTGGACCGAGCACGCCGGCGAACACGCCGCCCGCCATCACCCACGATACGGCTTTGGGCCGGAACGCGGCGCTGGCGCCATCGGCCGCGGCGAAGCGATAGGATTGCGACACTGCGCCATAGAGCCCGCCAAGGAAGGTCGCGCCGCAAAACAGCCAGAACGATGCGTGCAGGATGGCGAAAGCGCCGAGCGCGCCGGTCAGTACGCCACAGAAAGTGCCGACGATGAAGGCGACGCGGCGGCCGTAGGCGCGCGAGATCATCCCCGTCGGCAGCGTGCCCGCGGCGAGGCCGAGCACGTACATCGACAGCGGCACCGTGGCGAGCGAAATGGTCGGCGCCAGGGTCGCGCCGACGATCGAGCCGGTAGCGAAAATCACCGCCGAATTAGCGCCCGTCAGCGCCTGCGCCGCCGCCAGGCGCAGCACATTGGCGCGCGCCCGCGCGTCATCGGCGATCTCTTTCGCGTTCTCTTGCGTGGCAGTCGTATCCAACATCGGCATTCCCGCCCGCCAGGCTCCCCGAAGGAGCCGCGTTGATTCATTGCCGGCACTATGAAGACCGGCGAGCAGGCGATCAACCGGTTCAAATGGGCTCGCGCCATGCGCCGGCCGCACATTGGACAGGGCGCGCAGCCTCGCGTAAGTCAACGTTTCGCCATGCACGATGCATACAGACAGCGTCCCCGGAGCTCCTGCCATGCCCATCGACGACAGGCCCACCATAACGGCCCCTGATGACGACCCGTATCTCTGGCTGGAGGAAATCGAAGGCCCGCGGGCGCTGGATTTCGTCGAACGGCAGAACCGGCTGACACTGGACAAATTCGGCACCAGCGGCTTCGCCAGGGATCGCGACCTGCTGGCTGAGATCTACGACCGATCAGACAATATTCCCTATGTCACGCGACGTGGCCGGCTGCTCTACAATCTCTGGAAGGATAGCCAAAATCCGCGTGGTCTTTGGCGCCGGACGACATCAGAGCAATTTCGCAGCCCAAATCCGCAATGGGAAACGCTGCTGGATCTGGACCGGCTCGCTGCCGAAGAGGGCCAGGACTGGCTGTTGAACTGGACGCAGACCCTCCCGGGCGCGAACGCACGCGCGATTCTGAGCCTTTCGCGTGGCGGCAGCGACGCGGTGACCCTGCGCGAGTTCGACATCGATGCGAAGGCGTTCGTCGCCGACGGCTTCGTATTGCCCGACGCCAAGGGTGGCGCCCAGTGGTTCGATGCCGAAACGCTGCTGCTGTCGAGTGCGTATGGCGACGGAATGGCCACGACGTCAGGCTACGCCCGCACCATCAGGCGATGGCGGCGCGGGCAAGGCGTGGCGGCTGCGCCGGTCATTTTCGAGGCGACGAGCCGCGAACACATGGCCGTGTATATCGACATCGACAGAACCGGTTCGATTCCACGGGTCTGGTTCGTCGAAAAGATCGATTTCTTCAACCAGATTATCTGGCTTGGCGACGAAACCGGCGCAAAACAAAAGCTCGATCTGCCGACCGATGTCTGGATGGAAACGCATCGGGACTGGCTCGCGATCAAGTTACGCAAGGCGTGGTCGGTCGGCGGACAGACCTTCGCGCCGGATACCGTCCTCGGCATTTCGCTGTCGGCTTTTCTGGGTGGTGATCGCCATTTCACCGTCGTCTTCCAACCGGGACCGCGGCGTGCGCTGCAAGGCTTTTTCTGGGCCGACGGCAAGCTCGTACTGCCGATCCTCGACGAACTGAAGCCGGTGTTCGAGGTCCGCACACCATCGGCAAACGGCTGGATCCGCGACACGCTGCGCGGGCTTCCCGAGATCGGCGTTGTCGATGTCTGGCGCCTCGACAATGATGAGTCCGAGAGCAACGGCGATCTGCTCGCCAACGTCCAGGACCCGTTGACGCCGCCCTCGCTGATGCTGATCGAAGGCGTCAGCCGTCCGGCGCTATTGAAGCAGGCGCCCGAAGACTTTCTCCGCGGATGGGCTCGTCGTCACCCGGCACGAAGCCATTTCAATCGATGGCGAGCGGATTCCCTATGTGCAAACCGGGCCTGCCATCGAGACGGGCGACGCGCCGGTCCATATGACCGCTTACGGCGGCTTCGGCCATTCGGTAAAGCCCTATTACAATTCAGCGCTCGGCAAGCTCTGGCTCGAGCGTGGCGGCACCTCCGTGCAGGCCAATATCCGCGGCGGCGGCGAGTTCGGAACACGCTGGCATGATGCCGGCCGCTATGCCGGCAAGCGGCTGGCGCACGATGATTTCGCCGCCGTGGCCGCCGATCTCGTCAAGCGCGGCGTGACACGCGCCGGCAGGATCGCGGCCGAAGGCGGATCGAACGGCGGCATCCTGATCTCCAACATGCTGGTCCGGTATCCCGATCGTTTCGGTGCGCTGTTCTGCACGATTCCGCTGATCGACATGCGCCGCTACACCAAGCTGCTGGCGGGCGCGAGCTGGATCGCGGAATATGGCGATCCCGACAAGCCGGAAGAGTGGGCCTGGCTGCAAACCTACTCGGCCTACCATATGGCAACGCCCGGCCAGAGGTACCCGCCGATCCTCATCGCCACCACGCGGCGCGACGACCGCGTTCATCCCGGGCATGCGCGCAAAATGGCCGCAAAGCTGCAGGCGATGGGATATGAAGCCTGGCTTTACGAACCCGCCGCGGGCGGTCACGGCTACGGCAAGGACAACAAGGAGCGCGCCGCGTTCGTGGCGCTGGGCTATGCGTTCCTGAGGGACAAGATCGGCTGGCCAGACGCTCGAGAGCCTGATCGGTTCTGATTGAATCAGAACCGGGCTCTGGTTTTTTGTTTTGACGCGTTTTCTTTACGTGAACCGGCACCCACTTCACTCGAAAACGCTTTTGCGCAAGATCCTATCGCCGTTCGAACACCAGAATCATGTTGTTGGCGGGCATTGGCACGGTTTCGATCAATGCGAGGCCGACGCCTTCGGCTAATTTCGTGACATCGGCGATATCGCGCACGCCCCATTCCGCGTCGCGCTCGCGCAGGCTGGTGTCGAACACCGCATTGCTCAGCGCCGTGTGCTTGCCGTCCCGCTTGAAGGGGCCGTAGAGAAACAGCCGCCCGTCCGCGCGCAAATAGCGCGCAGCGCCCGCGAACAGGCCCTCGGCGACGCGCCAAGGCGCGATGTGGATCACGTTGGCGCAGAACACCGCCAGCAATTTTGTCGGGCCCGCTGCCGTCGTGCATCGCCGGGCACCAGGCGGGATCGGACAGATCGATCCGCATCGGCGGGCGGATGTTGGCAAGATCAGCGTGTTTCAGCCACGCTGCGATGCTGGTGAGGTGTTGCGCGTTAAAATCGCTTGGCCACCAGGTGACGCCGGGGGTATGCCCGGCGAAATGGACCACATGCTGGCCGGTGCCGCTGCCGGCCTCCAGCACGTCGCCGGATTTACCGGCGAGGAACTTCTGCAACACGCGCCCAGATCGGCGCATGGTTGCGGTGGAATGCCGGCGCATCCAGCCGCCCATCGGGTTCGACCGGCCGGCCGTCCCTGCCGAATTCCACTACATGTTCCGCCACCGCGCTCTCCTGCCCCAGCTTTAGACCGCGACGGCGCCGGTTGCAAAAATTCGACCGGATTTCGCCGCAACACCGGGACAATCCCGCTATTCCGCCACTGCGCCGCACACCTCATTAACCCGCGCCTATTGTTCACATTGCCAGCCGATGGCCTTTATGCTTTTCACCGCCTATATTCGGCTGAGATCATCGCCATAACGCCCGGGAAACGCCTTTGATCGCTCCTTTTTCCACCAAGCCAGCCCTGTTTCTGGCGCTGCTGGTCGCAGCAGGCCTGTCTGCGGGTTCCGCCCATGCGCAATCGGCCGCCGCCGAGGGCCAGAAACTCGCCTTCGACCGCAGCAAGGGCAACTGCCTGACCTGCCATGTCATCAAGGGCGGCGACCTGCCCGGCACGATCGCGCCGGAATTGAAAGACATCAAAAGCAGATATCCCAATCGCGACGATCTCGTCGCCATTGTCACCGACGAAACCCTGCGCAATCCGCAGACCGTGATGCCTCCGTTCGGACGAAACCGGATTTTGACCGAGAAGGAGATCAGCGCGGTGGTGGATTTTCTGCAGACGCTGTGACGCAGAGTGACGCGCGAGCGCACGCTTAGGAGATTTTGGATGACCCATCATGGACAACGAAGTTTCGGCGACGCGGCGGCTGATCCTGAAGGGCGCGAGCGTGCTCGCGCTGGTCGGGCTCGGCGTCATCTCGTTCGATCTGCCCGCGGCTTTTGCCGCGGCCAATGACAAATATCCGGAAGACGCGTTCAAGGCGAAGAGCGAGGCGGATGCGATCAAAGCGCTCTACGGCAAGGCCGCCGAAGCCTCCGACAAGGTGAAGCTCGACGCGCCCGAAATCGCGGAGAACGGCGCCGTGGTGCCGGTATCGGTGACGACGACGCTGCCCGACGTCACCTCGATCTCGTTCCTGGTCAGCGAAAATCCGGTGGTGCTGGTGGCGTCCTACAAGATTCCGGCAGGCACGGTGCCCAGCGTCGCCAACCGCATCAAGATGGCGAAGACCAGCAATGTGATCGTCGTCGTCGAAGCCGGCGGCAAGGTCTACAGCACCACCAAGGAAGTCAAAGTCACTGTCGGCGGCTGCGGCGGCTAGGGCGCATGATCCGGAAAAGTGGGAACCGGTTTTCCGACCAGATCACGCGCAAAATATAAAGCTAGGAGAAGAAACCGATGGCATCGACCATTCGCGTGCGCGCTACTTCGAACGGCGACACCACCGAGGTGCAGGCGCTGATCCAGCATCCGATGGATTCCGGCTTCGTCAAGGACGCCAAGGGCGAGATCATTCCGCCGCATTTCATCCAGCAGCTGACGTTCGAATATGACGGCAAGAACGTCTTCGCGGCCGACTGGGGCGGCGGCGTCTCCAAGGACCCTTACGTCAAGTTCGCCTTCAAGGGCGGCAAGAAGGGCGACGATCTGAAGATCAGCTGGGTCGACAACAAGGGCGCGACCGACACAACGACGGCGAAGATTTAATGAAGCTCATGTCCGCGATCCCGTTCGCCTCGGCAGCACTGGCGCTGGCCGTGCTGGCATTCGCAGCACCCGCGCCTGCCGCCGACACCGTCGATCCGGTCAGGGATGCAGCGGCGTTCAAAAAATTCTTCACCGACAAGTTTCCCAAGGTGAAGCTGGAGGATTTCGTCAACGGACCTTATTCGATGAACGAAGACCTGCACAGGCAATGGGAAGAAAAGGAACAGTTTCCGCCTTACGAGTTCTCACTCGAAATGGGCAAGGAGATGTTCACGAAGCCGTTCAAGAACGGCAAGAGTTTTGAGGACTGCTTCCCGAACAAGGGCATCGGCATCCGCCAGAACTACCCCTACTTCGACGAGAAGGAAGGCAAGGTCGTCACGCTGGAGCTGGCGCTGAATCGCTGCCGCGAGGCCAATGGCGAACCGGCGTTTTCCTATGTGCGGGACGAGATGGCGGCGCTGACCGCCTACATGGCCTTCACCTCGCGCGGCAAGCCGATGGACATCAAGATCCCCAACGATCCGCGCGCGCTCGAAGCCTATGAGAAGGGCAAGGAATATTTCTACACCCGCCGCGGCCAGCTCAATTTCTCCTGCGCCACCTGCCACGTGCAGAGCCCGGGCGAGCGCATCCGCGCCGAAGTGCTGGCGCCGGCGCTCGGCATTCTCAATGCGATGCCGATCTACCGCTCGGAGTGGAGCGGCATGGGCACGACCAGCCGGCGCTTCACCACCTGCAACAGCCAGATCCGCGGCGTGCCGCTCAGTCCGCAGGACGACGAGTATCGCAACGTCGAATACTATCTGTCCTATGTCAGCAACGGGCTGCCGATTTCAGGTCCGGGAGCGCGGCCATGAACATGCTTAAGCCCGTTTTGGCTTCGATGCTTCTCATCGCAAGTTCGGCGTGCGCGTTCGCCGCAAGCGAGGACGATTTCAAGGCCGCCTACGCCGCGGCTGAAGCCGCAAACAAGGACGCCGCAGCCTTGCGCAACCAGTGGACCACCACGGCAGCGACGCTGGCGGCGGCAAAAAAATCGGCCGATGGCGGCGACTTCGACAAGGCCACCGCGTCGGCGAAGGAAGCCGAGGCGCTGGCCAAGGCTTCGATCTTCCAGGCCACCAGCGAGAAGACCCGCTGGAAAGATCTGGAAATACGCTGAGTTCGTCGCGACGTGCGGAGAGACGCATGACCATCCGCCGCCGGGATTTCCTGAAGCTCACCGGCGCCGCCACGTTTGCGGGCAGCCTGCCGCGGCTCGCCCGCGGCGCCGACAGCGCCTACGATCTCGAACGCTTCGGCAATGCGCGCATCCTGCACATGACGGATACGCATGCGCAGCTCAAGCCGGTCTACTTCCGGGAGTTCGAGCGTCAATATCGGCGTAGGCTCCATGCTGGGCAACCCGCCGCATCTGGTCGGCAGGGCCTTTCTCGACCGCTTCGGCATCCGCCCCGACAGCGCCGACGCCTATGCGTTCACCTGCATCGAATTCGAGAAGGCCGCTGGACGATTCGGCAAGCTCGGCGGTTTTGCGCATCTGAAGACGCTGATCGACAAGTTGCGCAGCGACGTCGGTTCGGGGCGCTCGCTGCTGCTCGACGGCGGCGATCTCTGGCAGGGCACCGGCCTTTCGAACGCCATGCAGGGCGCCGATATGGTGGATGCCGCCAATCTACTCGGCATCGAGGCGATGACCGGCCATTGGGAGTTCACCTATGGCGAAAAGGCGCTGCGCGACAATCTCGCGCGCTTCAAGGGCGAATTCCTGGCGCAGAATGTCTTCCTCACCGAGGAAGCCGCCTTCAACGACGCCAAGGCGTTCGATGCCGCATCCGGGCGCGTGTTCAAGCCGTCTGTCATCAGGGAGATCGGCGGGCATCGCGTGGCCGTGATCGGACAGGCCTTTCCCTACGTGCCGATCGCGCATCCGAAGCGGTTTACGCCGGACTGGAAGTTCGGCATTCGCGACGAGGAATTGCAAAAGCTCGTCGACATCCATCGCAACAACGACAAGGTCGATGCGGTCATTCTGTTGTCGCATAACGGCATGGATGTCGATTTGAAACTCGCCGGCCGCGTCACCGGCATCGATGTCATCCTCGGCGGACACACCCACGACGCGGTGCCGCAGCCGATCACCGTGACCAATGCGGGCGGCGTCACGCTGGTGACCAATGCCGGCTCGAACGGAAAATTTCTGGCGGTGCTCGATCTCGACATCGCCAAAGGCAAGGTCGCCAATGTGCGCTACCGGTTGCTGCCGGTGTTTTCGGAATTGCTGAAACCTGATCCGGCAATGCAGGCGCTGATCGAGAAGACCAGGGAGCCGCATACGGCCGCGTGGGGCGACAAGATCGCGACCGCGGACCACCTGCTCTATCGCCGCGGCAATTTCAGCGGCACCACGGATCAGTTGATCTGCGATGCCCTGCGCGGCGAGCTGAATGCCGAGATCGCGCTGTCGCCGGGATTTCGCTGGGGCACGACGGCGCTGGCGGGCCAGCCACTGACGATGGAAGACGTGCTGGCGCAGACCGCCATCACCTATCCCGAAACCTATGTCACGAGCATGACCGGCGGCCAGATCAAGGATGTGCTCGAAGACGTCTGCGACAATCTCTTCAATCCCGATCCGTACTATCAGCAGGGCGGCGACATGGTCCGCGTCGGCGGACTTTCCTACGCCTGCGCGCCATCGGAGACGGTGGGCAAACGCATTTCCGAGTTGAAGCTTGACGGCGGACGCGCGCTGGAAGCCGGCAAGAGCTACAAGGTGGCGGGCTGGGCCTCGGTCAACGAGCAGAAGGGCACAGCAGTGTGGGACGTGGTGGCGAGCCACCTCAAGTCGGGCAAGCCGCCGAACCGCGACGCGCCGGCGGTCACGCTCAGGGGCGTCGACGGCAATCCGGGTATCTCGGGGCATCATCCATGAAAGGCGCTTCGAGCATTCTTCGCGTGCTGGCCACGGCGTTGTTCGCTGTATCCCTGGCACCGGCCCGCGCCCAGCACGTACCGCTGCAGGACAAGCCGTTTGCCGAGCACAAGCTGGTGCTGCAGCTCTCCGATAACGACCCGAAGAAGCAGGGCCTCGTGATCAGCGTCGCCAATAATCTGCTCAAAGCTTACGACCCGGACAAGATCGCGATCGAGGTCGTGGCGTTCGGGCCCGGCATCGACCTGCTGCGCCCGGAAAATCCTGACCGCAAGCGGGTCGAGAGTCTCGTCGCACAGGGCGTGCGTTTCGATATCTGTCTCAACACCGTTGATACGCTGGAGCGCGAAACCGGCAAGCGCCCGGAATTCATCGCCGCCGCGACGCCGGTGCAGGTCGGCGTCGCGCAAATTCTGTTCCTGACCGAAAACGGCTATACGCTGGTAAAGCCGTGACCGCAGCTACCGTCATTGCGAGCGCAGCGAAGCAATCGAGACTTTCTTCGCAAAAGGTCTGGATTGCTTCGCTTCGCTCCTTGCAATGACGTTGGATAGATATTCATTTCATTTCGGAGAGTTTATGATGTTTCGCCGCCTCGTTGCCGCCGCCGTTCTCTCGTTCGCCTTCGCTTCAGGCGCCCTCGCCGCCGACACCAAGCCGCATCGTGTCACGATCCAGATCGACCAGAACGATCCGCAGGTGATGAATTTGGTGCTCAACAACGCCACCAACGTGATCGAGCATTACCGGGCCAAGAACGAAGACGTCGACATCGATATCGTCGCCTACGGCCCCGGCCTGCACATGCTGCGATCGGACACTTCTCCGGTGCAGGACCGCATCAAGCGGCTCAAGGACATGGTGTTCCCCGGCAAGCTCCAGTTTTCGGCCTGCAACAACACCAAGCAGGGCATGGAGAAGACCGAGGGCCATGCGATCTCGGTCGTGCCCGAGGCCACCATCGTGCCGTCGGGCGTGGTCCATTTGATGGAATTGCAGGAGCAGGGCTGGAGTTACGTCCGGCCCTGAGGGTCGTAATCTGTCTGCAAATCTGCCTGCTCCAGGGAGAACGGATCATTTGAGTACGCCGGCCGGATAGAATATCATGCTCCGGAATCAACATTCGGCAGTAGTCATGATCTTTCGTCAGCTCTTCGACAGCGTTTCCGGCACCTACAGCTATCTGCTGGCCAGCCGGCCCGGCGGCGAGGCGCTGATCCTCGATCCCGTGCTGGAAAAGGCCGACCGCTACTGCAAATTGCTCAGGGAGCTCGACCTGCGGCTGGTGAAGGCGGTCGATACCCATCTGCACGCCGACCACGTCACGGGCCTCGGCGAACTCCGCGACCGCACCCAGTGCATCACCATCATGGGCGAGCAGAGCAAGGCCGACGTGGTATCGATGCGCGTGTCGGACGGCGACAAGGTGATGATCGAGGGATTGAGCCTCGACGTCATGTATACGCCCGGCCACACCGACGATTCCTACAGCTACCTGATGGGCGACCGCGTCTTCACCGGCGACACGCTGTTGATCCGCGGCACCGGCCGCACAGACTTTCAGAACGGCAGCGCGCGATCGCAATATGACTCGATCTTCAACCGGCTGTTGAAGCTACCCGACGAGACCATGGTATTCCCCGCTCACGACTACAAGGGCGATACGGTCTCCACGATCGGCGAGGAGAAGCGCTACAATCCGCGGCTGCAGGTGCATTCGATCGACGAGTATGTCGAGCTGATGAACAATCTCAACCTGCCGAATCCCAAACTGATGGACGTGGTGGTGCCGGCCAACATGCATGTCGGCCTGCATCAGGACGATCTCGCCAGGCAGGGACTTTCGCTGAGCGCCCGCGACGCCATCGACAGTCTCGGCCGCCCCGACATCCTCCTGGTCGACCTGCGCGAGAGCAGCGAACGCGCCAAGCACGGTATGCTGTCGGGCGCCCTGCACGCGCCCTATCCCGGCATCGCCGCGAACCTGCAGCCGGGCGGCATGCTGCGCGAAGTCGCGGCCGCCACGGGGCGCCGCGTGGTGTTCTTCTGCGCCTTCGGCGAACGCTCGGCGATGGCCGTGGCCGCCGCCAAGAGCGCGGGGCTGGCCAACACCGCCCATATCGAGGGCGGCATCGACGCCTGGAAGAAGGTCGGAGGCCCGGTGGTGCACGGCTAACCGGCGCGGGGAACCGTGCCAGGGGCAGGCCACGCCTTCACCATGATGGCTGATTCCGCGCGATAACGCGGCTTTTTGGGCCTAAAATAACGCCCTCTGGCCACCGATCCGTGGTAACACCCGCCAAAGATCGTTCGACGATATCGGTCGTGTTTTCAGAGGTATAAGATGAACGATGAGCCCAAGAGCCCCGCCGAAATGAAGGAAATTCGGCTCCATCGCAAGCGCACCCAGGAAGTCGAAGGCATCAAGGCGATGGCCGAAATCGCGGCCGCCGACATCGCAATCCGCAAGCGGACCGAACAGCTGCGCGCGCTGCGTCTGGCCAAGGAGGCCGCGGACCTGGCAAACCCGCCGGAGCCGAAGGTCAAGGCCAAGCGCGTGACCAAAGCCAAAGTCGCCACCGCGAAGAAAGGCTAGCATCATGACCAAAGAGGATCGTGATCGCGCCCAGGCGCGCATGGACAAGCAAACGCGGGCTGCGCAGGACGCAAGATCCGGCAAGGCTGATCGCGATCAGGCCAACAAGGCCGTGCTCGACAACATGGCGAAGCTGAGGGCGTTGCGGCTGGCGCGCGAAGCCGCCGAGCCCCCGCGCGTTGCCGTCGCGAAGAAGGCGGCCCCGAAAAAGAAGAAAGCGGACGAACCGGCCCCGGCCTTGTCGGATTGGCTGGCCAGCCAACAAAACGGCGGCCGGCGCACGTAAAGCCCTGGCCGGGCTTTACGTATTTCGTTTTGACGCGTTTTCTTCACGCGAACCGGCAGCCACTTCGCCTGAAAACGCTACGTTACGCCGGCGGCCAGTTGATCATCGATCGCGTCTTGCTCGCGGCATCGTAGACCTGCACCTGAAGCATCTGGAACCGGTTCTTCAGGGCCATGCCCGCCTCCTCGGCGGACTCCACCGTGTCGTGATGCGATTTGAAATGACCGTCGACCACCAGCGAGTAACCGCTCTCCGGCGCCTTGTCGGCGCGAATGATTTTACGCGGCTGTTGTTCTTCCGCTTCGATGCGGGGCTTCTTCATGCTGGCTCCGTGAAAGGCCCGTTGGGCGTTAACGCCGCAAATAGGGCAGAAAAATTGCGCTGACCGGCGCTAGGATGAATAGCAATGTCGGTCAGATTGAGGACATGCGGTACTCCGAATTGACCCGTAGCGCAAACGCCGATTGGTGCGGCAAAAAGGAATTATATGGCCGGAACTGGCAGGAAGAGCGAGCCTCCGAAGAAAGCCGACGACAAATCGAAGAAGCCGGAGCGCGCACCCGTCGTCGCTGATGACGATGACGAGGACGGCGACATTGCTACCCCGAAGCGCGATCGCTACGACACCGACGACGAGCCGTTGTAAGAAGGTCATCGCCTCTCGACACAAGCACAGTTGTTATCGCCCGGCTTGACCGGGCGACCCAGTATTCCAGAGACGCCAGCGATTGAATCGAGAAGCCGCGGCGTACTGGATCCCCCGCCTTCGCGGGGGATGACAAGGATTAGTCGAACCCCTCGCCTTCAATCTTCCGGATGCTTCCAAGATCGAGCAGATGCGCGCCGAACCCGCCGCGCGCGAGTTTCATCGCAAAAGCCGGCGAGGCCAGCAGAATCGCAACCGTTATCGCCAGCGGCACCGCGCTGATCCAATCCAGCCTGACCGGCGTCAATTCTTCGCTGCTGCCGGCGAAAGGCCCGCGGCCCACCGCGAGGTGCGCGCACTCCCCGACGGTATCGAGTCGCGTGGCGCCGCGCGATGCGGCGCCGAGCAGTGCCTGCATCGCCAGGTGCGTGAGCACGCCCTCGCGGCTTGGCGGCAGCGCCGGCGGCGTCTCGCCAAGCGACAGACGAAGCAACAGGCCGACCAGATCGCTGCCCGAGCGGTACGCATTCATCGGCTCGACCAGCCGCGGATTGCAGTCGATCAGCAACGGCGTCACGTCATCATGCGGCATGATGTAGTCGACCGACAGCGCGCCGTGCCAATCGAGTGCTTGTCCGACCTGTTCGACATAGCCGTGCAATTGCGGCCGGCTCACGCTCTGTTTAATCGCCTCGCCGCCGCCGACACCGGCGGCGACCTGCCGGTAGGCATGAAAGCCGATCATCCGGCCGTGAGAGAATACCGACTGCGCTTTTTCGGTTGTGCCGGCGATGAGATCCTGCACCAGCACTTCATCGGCGAAGGCGTCGCTGGAATCGAGATCGCGCAACGCGCTTTCGAGATCATCCGGATTGCGAACGAACCAGATGCCGCGGCTCGCGGTGCCTACCGAGGTCTTGACGACGGTAGGAAAGCGGATGGCGTCGCGCAGCGCCTGCGCGGATGTCACGATTCGCGTCGGCGGCTGCGGCAATTCCAATCGATCGAGCAGACGCGAAAACCCGGCCTTGCTGTGCGCGGTGCGGTAGCTGTCAAAATCCGGCAGCGCCAAGCCGACACAGCCCTGCAGCCGATGCCGCACCCGCGCGAACAAAAATCCCTGCTCATGGGTCGGCAGCAGCACGTCGAAATTCCCGGTCGACAGCAACCGTTCGACAAAAGCCAGATACCCGGCCGGGTCGGTGCGCAGGCCGGGGCAGCGGTGAAATTTCCGCACCCAGCGCGAGAAACGCGCCACGCACCACGGCGAGGGGTCGCAGACCTCGACGTGATGGCCCGCGAGACCCAGAATCGTAATCGCTTCGCGGGCCGAGGTACTGGACCCCTCGGACACCAGCACCCGGAGCGGTTTGGCTGGATCAGGCATGCCGGATCATCGCCGGGCCTTGTCGCCTTTGTCTCCGGTTTTATTGACGCATTTGGTGCGTCTGACCGCCGCGCCGGGGCAGCCATGCAGCGGCATTCATGGACAAATAACCGACAGCCTATATTTTCAGCTCGGTTTTCAGCGCGCCTTGCCGGGCCGTCATTCACAGGGGATCTTGAGCCGACATGGTCGATATTCTTGCCGCACCGCAGCAGACGAAAACCGACAACGCGCTGCGGACGCTGACGGGGATTTCGATCGCGCATTGGGTCAGCCATTTCCATCTGTTCGTGCTGCCGATGCTGTTCCCGTTCCTCAAGGCGCAGCTCGGCGTCGGCTATATCGAGCTCGGCTTTGCGCTGACCGTGTTCGGTGTCGTCTCCGGCCTGACCCAGGCGCCGATCGGCTATCTCGCCGACCATATCGGCGCCCGGAAAGTGCTGCTGATCGGCCTCACCGTCGGCGGGCTGGCGCTGATCCTGCTGGGCATGCATCTGAGCTACACATCTCTCATTCTCTGCGCAGCCCTGCTCGGCCTCGCCAACAGCGTCTATCACCCGGCGGACTACGCGATCCTGTCGGCGCATATGGACATCAGGCGGATGGGCCGCGCGTTTTCGATCCACACCTTTGCCGGCTTCGTCGGCGGCGCGGTCGCGCCCGCGATCATGGCGGCGCTGGTGGCGACGGTCGGCGGCCTCGGCGCGCTGATCGTGGCGGGCGCGGTAGGTCCTGCGGTGGCGCTGCTGCTGATGGTCGTCGGCATTCCCGATGCCAGTTCGGCCGACCGCAAGGGCGACGGCTCAGCGACGCCACAGCAGAGCGTTCTCACGCCCGCGATCATCATGCTGACGATCTTCTTCATGCTGCTTGGCCTGTCGAATGCCGGCATCAACAATTTCGGCGTCGTCGCACTGATGACCGGTTACGGCGTCACCTTCTCGGCCGCCAATATCGCGCTGACCGCATTTCTCGGCGCCAGCGCGGCCGGCGTGCTGGCCGGCGGCTATCTCGCCGATCGCACCCACCGTCACGGTCAGGTCGCCGCCGCATGCTTTGGCGTCAACGCCGTCATCATCACGCTGATTGCAACGGTCAATCTGCCATCAGCCGTGCTGACCGCAGCGATGGGGCTGGCCGGATTCCTCGGCGGCGTCATCGCGCCGTCGCGCGACATGCTGGTCCGTAATGCCGCCCCTCCGGGTGCTGCAGGCCGCGCCTTCGGCATCGTCTCCACCGGCTTCAATTTCAGCGGCATTTTAAGCCCGCTGCTGTACGGCTGGGTCATGGACCAGAACATGCCGCATTGGGTGTTCGGCGCCTCCGTCGTCTTCATGGTGCTGACGGTGCTGCTGGCTTTGGTCACCGACCGCAAGCCGGCGCCGGGCGCGCATTTATAAAGGCTGCTTATCTCCGCCAGTCAGTTCGGCAACGAACCGCGTCAGGTTCGCCACGGCTCTCGGACGCGCTTTGCGCATGCGCTCACGAATCCGGTCTGCGTCCGCGTCGTGTGCAGCCGCATCAGCCGGTCCTATCCCCGCGCCCGTCAGCCTGTGCTCGAGCATCCAGCGACGAAGATTTTTATCCGCCGACCATCTGAGCCCGGTTTGCAGATCGTCAAATATATTTCGGACGAAGTCTTCCGGAACATCCGGGGTTTGCATCGGCTTGCAAAGTTCGTTCTTTACCGCCTCATCGTCGTAAGCGGCTTCAATATGGCCGATCAGAGCTGCGCTGAGGCACAGGGCCCCGGGGCGCAACATCTGGATCGTAATCCGGTCCCCATCGAATACGCGGGCAGTAGGCTTGGTGCGAAATGCCTTGGCCGTGCAATCCACGTAGAGGCTGTCTGCACGGCTTTCGACGGTTCCCTGTTCAAGGACGATTGCCCTGTCGTCGATCCGCCGGACGCGTCCCTTGCGTACGACATCCCTGATGGAGCGCAGGGCTTCTATCTCACGGAGGGAGATCGTCGCACCGCGAAACATGGTTGGTTTCACCGCTGCATCGATGCGGAAGATCTGGTCAATTTTTTCCAGCCGCTCAAACAAGTCAGCCGGGCATGCCGCTTCTGCTGCCGCTTCCAGCAGATCCGCCTGGCCACCCACCGTCTGCTTGAAAAACGTTTCTCCCGGCTGGACTTTGTCTCGATTCCGGAGCCATGAATCGCGCGGCACGATCCAGCGTATGCTTTCCGGAGCCGCTCCCATCTGGAGCAACCAGACACCGACATCCATCGCGGTCTTGCCGGAGCCCAGGATGACGTAACTTTTAAAATCCGGCGCAACTCTCGGAAGCAAATTCGGGGTGACGAGCGTTACGCCCTTACCAAGTTCGAAGGAGCGTGTGTGGGTCGATGGGACCTCGGTGTCCATAAAGGTAGCATCGACAAGTTTCTTGCGAACCGTGACCTCGTGGACGTAGCCCGAGAGCCGGGAGACGAACCGGTTATCTCCCTGATAGTCGCACAACGGAAAATACCGAACGCGGCCCGAGGGTAGAAATCGCTCATTCATCAGCTGATCGTAATAACCGACGATTTGAGCGCCGGACGCGAGCTCATAGTAGCCCTTGTTGAAGCCACCGACATCCAGCCGGTTGCTGCCGATCGGGCGGGAGCCCACGCCGTAATAAGCCGACGGTTGATGAAGGCGGACAAACGGATAAGCATCGTTCCAGTGACCTCCCGGCGCGTGACGGCGGTCCACGATCACCATGTTTGCGTCAGTTTCCGTCAGCAACTGGTCAGCGAACGCCATGCCCAACGCGCCGCTGCCAATGATCAAGTAGTCGGTCGAAAGCATTCGCGCTCCTGATGTTTTCCGCAAAGCTCGCCTGGCTGGCGACACCGTTAGTCAGGATGTCCAATGTGCCCGCGAATTTGTCAGGTTTCGTTCCCGGCCGCCAGACCGTCGCGTGGGACGTCGGAACGGTCACCAATAAATTTCTGCATCAGCTACCCGCAAAATCTCCTGAAAACCTGCACAGCGCGGTGTCGATCATCCGGGCTATGATGCCCGCATGAAACGAGCGCTTCTTTTCAGTCTCCCAACCACGAGCGCGTAGGATGAACCGCCGGAATTTTATTGGAGGATCGACATCCCTGGTTGTTCTGGCGGGTGGATCCCCTGGATGGCTTTGTGCTGCGAAAGCGGAGCGGCAGAACCTGCCCGTGATCGGTTTGCTCAACGGCGTGTGGAGCCAGAACTCTTTCGGGGATTAGCCGTGGTTTGAGAGAAAACGGTGTTGGGGTCGAGGTCGAATACGGTAGAGGGACCGGCTATCAGGCGGATCAGCTGGCGAAGTCTACCGCCGGACTTGTCAAGCGACAGGTGGCCGCGATCCTTGCGTTCTCAACCAGGTCGGCCTTGGCAGCCAAAGCGGCTACAAGCACCACGCCGATCATTTTTCTCGCTGATGATCCCGTGGCGGCCGGCCTGGTGGATAGTCTGAACCGGCCAGGCGGCAATCTCACCGGAGCCGATAGTCTTGTTTCCGGCTTGACCGCAAAGAGAATCGAAATTGCGCGGGAACTGGTCCCGACGGCAGACCTTGTCGTGCTGGTCACCGATCCCTTCAACAAGCCGGCGCACGATGTTGAAATTCGCGAGGCGCAAATAGCAACAACAGCGCTTGGACTCGAACTATCGATCATCGCGTGGACGGGCGAGCACGACATCGAGATCGAGCTTGCGGCGCTTCCGCGCGACCGCAAGATGGTACTGGTCTTTGGCTGGGGCCTGCCGTTCGAATATAATCGCGTGCCTCTCACCTACCTGGCTGAGCACTATGGCATTCTCGCAATATCTGGCGACCGGGAGGCCGTCGAACATGGCGGTCTCGTCAGCTTCGGCCCTCGCCTTGCGGATGGCGGGCATCTGATGGGAGGCTATGCCGCGCGCGTCTTAAAGGGCGAGAAGCCAGCCGACTTGCCCATCCAGCGAATAACGCGGACCGAACTGGTCATCAATCTCTGGGGCGCAAAATCGCTCGGGCTTCAGATTCCTCCGACGCTGCTCGCCCGCGCCGACGAGGTGATCAAATAAGCTGATAATATCGGCTGACGGCACCCCGAGCCGGGTACGTGCCGGGTTCTGAAACCGCCCTAACGCATCCCAGAACCTCATCCCGGGCGGTTGACAGCCTGCCGTGACATCCGATGATGCGGCAACAAAACAGAACCGGGATGGAAGCCATGACCTCGACCCCTGACCTCGTGATCCGTGGCGGCAACATTGCCGATGGCAAGGGCGGCGACCTCTACGAGGCCGATGTCGCCATCACGGGCGGCCGCATCACCGAAGTCGGCAAGGTTTCGGGCAAGGGCAAGGAAGAGATCGACGCCCGGGGCAAACTGGTCGCGCCAGGTTTCGTCGACGTCCATACCCACTATGACGGCCAGGTCGCCTGGAGCCAGGACATCACGCCGTCGTCGCAGAACGGCGTCACCACGGCGATCATGGGCAACTGCGGCGTCGGCTTCGCGCCGTGCAAACCGGCCGACCATGTCCGGCTGATCCAGTTGATGGAAGGCGTCGAGGACATTCCGGAACCGGTGCTGAGCGCCGGCATTCCCTGGGCCTGGGAAAGCTTTCCGGATTACATGGACTGGCTGTCCAAGCGCAATTTTGACATCGACGTCGGCGCGCAGCTGCCGCACGCCGCGTTGCGCGTCTATGTGATGGGCGAGCGCGGCGCGCGGCGCGATCCCTCGACGCCCGAGGACAACAAGGCAATGGCCGCATTGGCGGCTGACGCGGTCCGCGCCGGCGCGCTCGGCTTTTCGACCTCGCGTACCCTCAACCACCGCACCTCGACCGGCGACTTCACGCCCACGCTCAAGGCCGGTGAGGACGAACTGACCGCGATCGCCGCCGCCATGCATGCTCAGGGCCGCAGCGTATTACAATTCGTGCTCGATCTCTCCACCATCAACGAAGACCTGCCGATGATGCTGCGGGTCGCGGAGAACACCAAAATTCCGGTGACGTTCTCGATCACGCAGAACGACAAGGAGCCGCAGCGCTGGCGCAAGACCTTCGACATCATCAAGGACGCTTCCGCGCGCGGCCTCAACATCACCGCGCAGATCCCGGCCCGCCCGGTCGGATTGATGCTCGGCCTCGAACTATCGCGAAATCCCTTCCAGACCCATCCGAGCTACAAGGCGATCGCGCATCTGCCGCTGGCGGAACGGCTGAAGCGTCTGCATCAACCGGAGATGCGCAAGGCGATCCTGAGCGAGCACGCGACCGCAACCGACGATCCGCTGTTCTTCCGGCCGAACTACGACAAGATGTATCTGCTCGGCAATCCGCCGGACTACGAACAGCCGCCGGAAAATACGCTGGGCGCACAGGCCAAGCGCCAGGGCCGGCAGCCGGAAGAACTCGCCTATGAGGCGATGCTGACCGACGACGGCCGCGGCATGCTCTATGTGCCGTTCCTGAATTACTCGGAAGGCAATCTCGATGCGACCCGCGAGATGCTGCGCGAACCCAATGCCGTGCCTGGCCTCTCCGACGGCGGCGCGCATTGCGGCATCATTTGCGATGCTTCTTTCCCAACCTATCTGTTGACGCACTGGACCCGCGACCGCAGCCGCGGCGAAAAGCTGTCGATCCCGTTCGTGGTGGCGGCGCAGGCGCGCAGGACCGCGCTGTCGGTCGGCCTCTACGATCGCGGCGTGATCGCGCCGGGCTTCAAGGCCGACGTCAACGTCATCGATTACGACAAGCTGCATTTGCATCCGCCAAAGGTGCATTACGACCTGCCGGTCGGCGGCCGCCGCCTGCTGCAACAGGTCGACGGCTACGACGCCACCATCGTCTCGGGCGTGGTGACGCAGCGCGGCGGCAAGGCCACCGGCGCACGACCCGGCAGACTGCTGCGCGGCGCGCAGGGCGAAAAGAGCGAGTTCGGCGCGGCGGCGAGCTAATCGCCGCCGTAGCCCGGATGGAGCGTACCGCAATCCGGGAATCTTGCGCACGGACAGAGCGACCCCGGATTTCGCTACGCTCCATCCGGGCTACAAGCTGCTCACTCACCAAAATCTTGATAGTTTCGCCGTGCACGTGCGCAACGGCGGCGCGAGGGCGACAGCCTTATCCCGGGAGAACCCGATATCCCAGTTCGTAGAACGGCCCTCCGACGATCCCATTCACGAAGAACTTGATGAACAATTCATTCGGCTGACTGGCGTCGGTGGCGTCAATGATCGTTTCGCCGAGGTCGCGAGGGTTATCGGCATCAGCGATGACAATTCTGATTTGTTGCGGGTTTGTAAATTCCGCGAAGCTCTGATCGTCGAACTCAAATAAATTTCGATCGAGCTCGCTGTTCAGCGTCATAGTCAGCTGGCCCAGTCGTTGACGTTGGCCTGCATTTGGTCCTGTCTGGATGACTTCGAGCAGGACGATGTGTGCCGGAAAGCCCCGGGGCCCGGTAATATCCATCAACTTAAGTCGTGGAGCCATTACAACCTCCCAATTATGCTCAAAAAATGCCAAGGCTTGCAAAGCGACGATCACGCGGCCATCGGGCTAGAACCGTGCAAGCGACCGAAGCGATTTAGCGCGCGTCAGGAAATTATCTTCCCTCGGCGGTACCGTCCCAAGCTTAGGTCAGCGGCCACGATCCCGGTTGAGAGGCAGTTCACACGTGCGGTGATTTTTTCGGACTAGTTGCCGAGCTTGATGCCGGCTTCCTTGATCACCCTCGCCCACTCCGGCGTTTCCTTCTTGATGATCGCGGCAAATTCGGCCGGCGTGTTGCCGACCGGCTCGAGGCCAAGTTCGTCGAACTTCTTGCGCACCGCCGGCATCGCCAGCGTCTTGACGGTCTCGTCGTGCAATCTATCCAGCACGTCCCTGGGCGTACCGGCCGGCGCGAGCAGGCCGAACCACGGCACGGCCTCGAAGCCGGGGAATCCGGACTCGGCCATGGTCGGCAGGTCGGGCGCCAGCGCCGAGCGCTTGATCGAGGTGATGGCCAACGCGCGCAGTTTCCCTTCACGCGCGAGCGGCAGCACGTTGACGATGTTGGCGAACGACATCGAGATCCGGTTGGCGAGCAGGTCCGGCATCAGCGCCGTGGTGCCGCGATAGGGCACGGCTGCGACATCGACATGCGCCATGTATTTGAACAGTTCGGCGCCGAGATGCTGCGACGTCCCGACGCCAGCATGGCCGTAGGAAAGCTTGCCGGGCTGCGCCCTGGCGAGCGCCACCAGTTCCGCCACGGTCTTGACCGGCTGCTCGGGCGGAACGGCGAGCACGTTTGCCGCGATGAACACCTGTGAGATCGGCGCGAAATCCTTGAGCGGATCGAACGGCAGGGTTTCATACAGGCTCGGATTGATCACCAGCGACGAGTTGCCGCCCATCAGCAACAGGTAGCCGTCGGCGGCCGCCTTGGCGACGCGATCGGTGGCGATGTTGCTGCCGGCGCCGGGAATATTCTCGACCACGAACGGCGTGCCCCAGACTTCCGAAAACCGGTCGGCGAGAATGCGCGCCGCAAGGTCGGGAGCCGTGCCGGGCGTGAAGCCAACCAGGATTTTCACCGGCCTGTCCGGATAGCCGGATTGCGCCGATGCCGTCTGCGCCGCGACCAGCACAGCCAAGGCGGCGAACAGGTTCGCGGCCAACTTCATCGTTCCCTCCATTGTCCCGTTTTGCCGGTCTTTGCCGCAGGTCTTGGGGCAAGTGTGGCACCGGCGTGCACCGCCCGCAAGGCGACCGCGGACATCCATTGATCTGGATCAATCCGGCTGTCGTTGGCGCCATCAAGTCTGGCGGCCGCAAGCTGTCGCGAGGACCGCAGAGCCAATGGACGGCTGATTGCGGTAACGGAGGCGCATCTGAAAACCGTCGACATCATTTATCGGTATGAGGCGCGCGGTACTTCCGCGAGAGCCTTGCCACACGACAGCGATACGGCGTTGCGCAGGCTGAACGAAGGCAACGCAGACTTCGCCGCGCTTCTCGATCATGTCCATGACGAACGCGGGATACAACGAATTATCCCGGTCGACCCGCGAGATTTGGGCATCGCTTCCGACATCGCAGGGGCGGCGAAACAGCGCCCGTTTGCAGCCGTACTCGGCTGTTCCGATGCCCGTGTACCGATAGAACTCATTTTCAACGAAGGACCAAACGATCTCTTTGTGATCCGCGTAGCCGGTAACGGCCTTGGCCTCGAGGCGCTTGGCAGTCTGAAATATGCGGTGGAGCAATTAGGCGGCACTTTGAAGCTCATTGTTGTGCTCGGTCATAGCGGATGCGGAGCCTTGACCATGGCTGTCGACATGTTTCTAAGGCCGGGCGACTACCTGACAATTGCCGCAAAACATTCCATTCGCAGAATTCTCGATTCCGCACATATCGTCGTTCAGGCATCGGCAAGAAAACTGCAGGTGGAGTTCGGCTCCGACATCGCGAACAATCCGGGATACAGGCGGGCACTGATCGAAACAGCTATCATCAGCCATGCCGCGCTTTCGGCCTACTCGATCCACCAGCAATTTGTAGCCAGCGAACCGCAAGGATTACAGCAGGGATTACAGGTCGCCTATGGCGCTTACATTCTGGAGACCCGAGAAATATGGGCGCCGCGCTCCGGCAATATCAAGGGGACCGGATTGGCCACCGCTCCGCGCGATCCTGCAGAATTTGCGGAGTTCGGTAACGCAGTTATTCAATCAGAGCGAATTGCCTCTTATCTGAAATCCGGGAGCTTGGATTAGGCAACTCGATGAACGGAAGCACGGTGGCATCGAAGCGCACGCAACCCGCCATGCTTGCGAGGGCTGGTGCGAAATCGGTCCAGCAGCCGGCAAGCTGAAGGGGCAGTTGGATGTCTCTCTGGTTGGTTCCAATGATCTATGCTGCTGCGAGTTTCCTCGGCGGGATCACACTGCCACGACTTGAACATGCATACCTTGCATACGATTCCGGCATTTCTGTCGGGTCGGCTCAGGCATTCTTTACGGCTGTCGCTTCCGGAATGATCGGGCTCACCGGCGTGGTGTTTACCGTCGGCCTGGTCATGGTGCAATTCAGCGCCATTGCATACTCGCCGAGGATCGTTCTTCTTTTGGCTCGCGACCCGAAACTGTTTCATTCGCTCGGTGTGTTCATTGCCACGTTCACTTATTCTCTTTGCGCCCTGCTCCACGTCGATCGCGATGGGTCCGGGGTCGTACCGTTGATCTCCGGCATCGCGGTCGCGGGATTGCTTTTGCTCAGCATGTTGCTGTTTTCAGCAATGATGAAAGGCTTGTTGAACCTCCAGATCACTTACGTGCTTCACGTGATCGGCGACAAGGGCCGCGAGGTCATCCGCGAGACGTTTCAACGCCTTGATGAGAAAGCAAAAAGTCAATCTCGGAGCGGACAAGAGAGGTGCAATGTCTCCGAACTAGGTCCGGCTGTTCAAACGTTGACGTATTTCGCCGCGCCGCGCACGATTGCCAGGTTCGATATCGACCACCTGGTTCGGCAGGCACAACGGGCAGGAGCCGTCATCGTGATGGCGTGTGGTGTCGGCGATACCCTTGTCGCAAATACACTGCTGTTGCAGGTTCATGGAGCCAAAACCGCGCTGCCCGAAAGTGATCTCGTGCGGGGTATTCGCTTCGCGTTTGAACGGACGTCGGAGCAGGATCCGAAGTATCCCGTTCGGCTGCTGGTTGACATCGCCATCAAGGCGTTGTCGCCAGCGATCAATGATCCGACTACCGCGGTCCAGGCTATCGACCAGATCGAGGATTTGCTGCTTCGGCTGGGAGGGCGCGAATTGGACGCCGGCTATGCGCACGATGCGGATGGTGATCTGCGGCTCATTTTCCCGATGCCGACATGGGAGGATTATCTGGTGTTGGCATTCGACGAGATTCGCCACTACGGCGCCGATTCGGTGCAGGTGGTGCGCCGCCTCAGGTCGGCGCTCGTGGGCTTAGCCAATTCGATAACGGACGACGCCCGGATCGAGGTGGTGGAGCGGTATCTCAAGCAACTCGATTTGACTGTCGATCACTCCATTCTCAATGCGGATGATCGGGAAACGGCGCGCCAGGAGGATCGGCAAGGCCTCGGTCTGTCGCGCCCGCAAATGAAAGCCAACAGAACGCCTTGACCAGAGATGTCCGCCTCGGGTCAGAAGGGACGTGCCCGATCGGGTCTTCGAGCTCAACTTTGCGTCCGGAAGTCTACGAAGTCCAAAGCCTGCCTACCGGCAGGCCGGGTAGCCTGATTGTGCCGAGGCCGCCTGCGCCGCTGACAGCACCAGCAGAGCGGCGAACAGGTTCGCGGCGAACGTCATCGTTGCCTCCATCGTCCCGTTTGCCGGTTCGCCCGGTCTTTGCCGTCGGACTTGAGGACAAGCGTCTCACCGGCGTGCCGTACCTACAAGGCGCATCCGCAAGGCCCCGGAGGGACCAGAACCAAAATCGCGAAAACAACCCCATGCAAAGTAGGCCGGCCTCGACGCGATCCATGGCGGCAGCACCCGCATCGGTTGCTGACCGGTAAAAATACGGAGCTGATGGTTAGGAGGTTCCTAAGACCGTCCATGGCAGACAGGTTACGGACGGGCAAGTTGCTCCGGAAGCCGAAAAGTGGACCAACGCAAATGAAACTCCTCAGCATCAACGCACGGCTCGCCATGATCGTCGGCCTGCTGCTGGTCACGATCGCAGGCTTGATCGTGGGTGAATCATGGTCTTTCCGCGAGTTGATGCTGCAAGAGCGCCGGGAAAAGGTCTTCGACATCAACACCAGCGTTGTCGGAATCGCCAAGCGCTACGACGCGCTGGTGAGTGCCGGCAAGATGACGCTGCCGGAGGCGCAGGAGGCGGTGAAGACCGCTGTGCGCGCGATGCGCTGGGCCGCCAACGACTACATCTCGCTCTACGACTTCGAGGGAATGACGTTGGTGCACGGCAATCCCAAGTACGAAAACGTCAACCGGATGGATTTCGTCGATGGCTCCGGTGTCCGCTCGCTCGAAAAGCAGATTGGGATCGCCAAGGCCGGTGGCGGCTACATGGGAATCATGGTCCCCCGCGCCGGGCAGACCCAGCCGGTGCCCAAGATCAACCACGCCATGCCCTATGCGCCGTGGAAATGGATGGTGCTGACGGGCGCCTATATCGACGACGTCGATGAAGTCGTCCGCCAGCGGCTGTATCTGGTCGGCGGGCTGGCGCTGCTGGCGGTCGCCATCGCGGCCATTATTGCGTTCTTCGTCGCGCGCAGCATCTCCAGGCCGATCTCGTCGCTCTGCGACACCATGCAGAAACTGGCCGAGGGCGACACCAGCGTCGAGGTGCCTTTCACGCAGTGGCGCCACGAAACCGGGCGGATCTCGCGTGCGGTGGACGTGTTTCGCGCCAACATGGCCGAGGCGGAACAACAGCGGCAACGCCAGGTCGAAGCCGAGGAGGCCGGCCGCCTCGGACGTCGCCGGGACATGGAACAGCTCGCCGATCGTTTCCAGGCCAGCGTCGGCAAGGGCCTCGGCAGCGTCACCGAAGCCGCATCGGGCCTGAAACAGACCGCGACCGCGATGTCTGATACCGCCGACCAGACCAGGCAGCGCGCCGCCACCGTGACCACAGCCACCCATGACGCTACCGCCTCGGTGCAACTGGCGGCCGCGGCGGCCGAAGAGCTGTCAGCCTCCATCGCCGAGATCGGCCGTCAGGTGGCGCAGTCGGCTGACATCACCGAGCGAGCGGTGGCAGAGACGCGCCGCACTGATACCATCGTTCGCGAGCTGGCCGAAGCCGCCGAAAAGATCGGCGCCGTGGTCGATCTGATCGGCAACATCGCCAGCCAGACCAATCTGCTGGCGCTGAACGCCACCATTGAGGCCGCACGCGCCGGCGAAGCCGGCCGCGGCTTTGCCGTGGTGGCATCCGAGGTCAAGAGCCTGGCGACCCAGACCACGCGCTCGACCGAGGAGATCGCTACCCAGGTCACTCACATCCAGGCGGCCACCAAGGAGGCTGTCGAGGCCATCAGCAGCATTGCCGGCACCATCGAGCAAGTCAGCACCATCTCCTCGAGCATCGCCACGGCGGTCGCCGAGCAGGGCAGCGCCACCGCCGAGATTGCGCGCAGCGTGCAGCAGACGGCAACGGCGACAGACGACGTCGCCGAGAACATCAGCGGCGTCAGCAACGCGGCCGGCGACACCGGTGCAGCGGCCGGCCAGGTGCTCGGCTCGGCCACCGAACTGGCGCGGCAAGCCGCCGAACTGTCGGACGAAGTGAACAACTTCATCACCGGCCTGCGCGCGGCCTGACGTATCTTGCGGGCCGGGACCCATACGCTGCGGCCTATCGATCTAGAACGACCGGGCCGATATCGAGTTTGAGACGTAACAACGATAATGCCAGCGCGCCCAACGCGCGCTTCGATGGCTGCCATTTGGGCAAGGTGCTCTCCCTTCGTCCGGATAAGGTCGAAGATCTGGACAATGCCAAGAAGTCGCTACGCGGGCCTCGCCATCGAGTTCGCAGGTCCGAGCCGACCGGCATCATCTCATAGGGCGGCTTCCAGCCCGGCAGATCCGCGAGGCGCGCGCGCCAGGCGTCGAGCGCCGGATAGTCCGCCGCGATGTCGAAGCCGGTTTCTTCCTTCGAATAATACACATAACCGGCCAGCGAAAAATCCACTATGGTCGGTCTGTCGCCGAGCATGAAGGCGCGGTCGGCGAGATGTTTGTCGGCGATCGAAAAGCTCGCCTCGGTCCGCGCGCGCAGGAACGTCAGGATCGCCGGATGCACCGGCTCCGGCATGAACGACTTTTGAAACCGGTGCATCGCGTGGTTGTTCGTGAACTTGTGATTATCGAACATGATCCAGCGCAAGGCCTCGTAGCGCTGGTCGGCGGTCGGCGCGAACTTTCCGGTGGTTTCCGCGAGCCAGATCAGGATCGCGCCCGACTGCGACATCAACTGGCCGTCGACTTCGAGCACGGGCACTTCGCCCATCGCATTCATGCCGGCGCGCCAGGCGGGATCGCGCGTCCGGCCACCGGCAAAATCGACCCCGACTGGTTCCCAGTCGAGGCCGGCGCAATTCATGTAGAGCGCCAGTTTGTAGGAATTACCGGACGCACCGATGCAATGGAGCCTGTAGCGGGCCATTACCTCACGCGAATTTCGGCTGCGCTTCTGCCTGCGCCATCAGCCTTGCACGCTCGGTGTTGGGCCACAGCAGCAAGAGGCCGAGCAATCCCGACACCACCAGCACCACGGCATTGATGGTGAAACCGGTCATGTAGCCGTCGAGCGGCGCCGCCGCGTTCTGGATCACGGCGCCCATCACCGACGGGGCAAATATCCCCGCCAGGGTGTAGATCGCGCCATAGATCGCGATCACGGCGCCGCGCTGCTGCACCGGAGCGAATTCGCCGAGCATCGGCGGACAGACGACATAGATCGATCCGCACAGTCCGGAGCCGACCACCAGGAATGCGATCATCATCCCGCCGGGCGCGATGTGAGGCAGCACAGCGAGAATCAGACCACCGATAACCAGCGGCACCGAACCAAGCACACCGCGCGCGGCGCGCGTGGTGTAGCCGCGGGCCATCATCACCTGCGAGATCCAGCCCGTCAGCAGCACGATGGTGGCGCCGAACACCCAGGGCAACACCGAAATCCAGCCGGCATCCTTTTGCGAGAACCCAAGCCCCTTGACGATGAAGGGCGTGAACCAGGTCAGCCCCAGCGACAGCGCCCAATAGGCGCCGAAGGTCGCCGCACAGCAGCCGATGAACGTCCGCGAAGTCAGGAGCTGCAGATAGGGAACGCGGGTTTCTGCCGCCGTCATCGCAGCCGTCTGCACCAGCGGGCCTTCCTTGCCCATCGCGAACCACGCCAGCGTCCACATCAGGCCGACCACGCCGAGCGCGCCGAAGGCATAGTGCCAGCTATGATTGACAATGATCCAGTTCAGCGCCGGCACCGCGAGGATCACGCCGAAGGCCGAGCCCTGCGACAGGATCGCGGTCGGCAGCGTCCGCTTTTCATCGGGAAACCATTTGTAGATCGCATGCGCCGCCACCGAGAACGCCGGGCCCTCGCCGGCGCCGAGGATGACGCGGCAGATCAGCAGCGTGGTGAAGCTGACGGTGCCGACCATCGGAAACTGCGCCAGCGACCAGATCACCGCCATCGCCAGCAGCACCCAGCGGGTGGCGACGCGATTGACAATGAAACCGACGACGATGGCCGAGATCGAAAACAGGAAGAAGAACGAAGAACCGAGCAAGCCGAACTGTTCCGGCTGCAGCTTCAACTCGTCCATGATCGGCGCGCCGGCGAGACCGACCACGATCTTGTCGGCAAAATTCACCAGCATGAACAGGAACAGCAGGAAGGTGATTTTCCAGGCGCCTTTAGGCGTCGGTTGCGTGGTCATGGCTGGCTTCTCCCCGTTAATATCTTTGCTCTTTTTTCTTGCCGGCTGGACCGGTCTTGCCGAATGCTAGCCATGGCTTTCGAAGCAACGCAACTGGGCATTTTCGGCAGATGCGCGTGCACTGCAACTGCTGGCTGTCCGCGACCTGCCGCCAGACGTTGTCGGGGAGCCTCGGCAACCGGATCACGATCCCGTCGTCACCGGATTGAGGCCGTGATCTGATACCGCTGCCCTGATATGTTGCCGGAAACAAAAGGAAATGCTCATGCTCGGAACGGTATATCGGCGCAGTTTGCTCATCGGCGCGCTTGTCTCACTGACGATCCCGGTTGCACCGGGTGCTTTGGCGCAGGCACCGGACTATGCGGCGATCGTCGCCTCACCAGACCGGGCCGATGCCGACCGCCAGGTCGACCAGCGCCGCCAGCCCGCCAAGATGCTGGCCTTCACCGGCGTCCAGACCGGCATGAAGGTTCTCGATATGGAGGCCAGCGCCGGCTACAGCACCGAACTTCTGGCCCGCGCGGTCGGGCCAACAGGCACCGTTTACGCCCAGGATTCGGCGGCCGTGATCGAACGCTTCGTCAAGGACAAGTTCGACCTCCGGGCGCAAAAGCCCGCGATGAAGAACGTCGTTCATGTCGTCAGAAACTTCGACGACCCGATCCCGCCTGACGTTTCCAACCTCGACCTGATCACGTTTTTCTTCGCTTATCACGACATCACCTACATGGAGGTCGATCGCGCGGCCATGAACAAGAAGATGTTCGCGGCGCTGAAACCCGGCGGCTTCCTGGTCATCGCCGACCACTCCGCGAAAGCCGGCGACGGCGTCAGCGTCGCCAAGACGCTGCACCGGATCGAGGAAAGCACGCTCAAGCAGGAGATCGAGGCCGCCGGATTCAAGCTGGTCGCGGAAGCCGACTTCCTGCGCCACCCGGATGACCCCCGGGATGCCAAGGTGTTCCAGCCAGCGGTGCCGAACGACGAGTTCGTGCTGAAATACCAAAAACCGCTGTGAGGCGCGGCCATCACCAACGGCAATCCCATCGTGCTTAGCGTCACCGGCCTGACCAAGGGCTACCGCGCCGCCGGCGAAGAGATCGCCGTGCTGCGCGGGGTGAATTTAACCGTCAGCGCCGGCGAGAGCGTCGCGCTGACAGGCGAATCCGGCAGCGGCAAGAGCACGCTGCTGCATTTGATCGCCGGCCTCGATGCCGCCGATGGCGGCGAGATTAAGCTGGATGACGCCGTCGTTTCACAACTCAGCGATAGCGGCCGGGCCGAACTGCGCCGCGACCGCCTCGGCCTGGTGTTCCAGCAATTCAACCTGATCCCGAGTCTCTCGGTGGAAGACAATCTGGTGTTCCAGTCGCGCATCGCCGGCCGCCACGATGTCGGCTGGCATCACGAACTGGTGGAACGGCTGGGCTTGTCGAATTTTCTCAAGCGCTATCCCGAGCAATTATCCGGCGGCCAGCAGCAGCGCGTCGCGATCGGCCGCGCGCTCGCGACAAAGCCGCTGCTGCTGCTGGCGGACGAGCCGACCGGTAATCTCGACGAAGCCACAGCCGACGAGGTGCTGGCGCTGGCGCGCGATCTCGTCGCGCGCAGCGGCTGCGGTTTCCTGATGGTGACCCACAGCGCACGGCTTGCCGCCACGCTCGACCGCCAGGTCAACCTCCACAATGGGGTGATCTCGGGAGTGATCGCGTGAAGCGCGCGCTCTGGACGCTGGCCGTGCTCCTGAGCTACTGGCGGCGGCATCCGATGCAGCTTGCGACCTTGCTGATCGGACTGATCTCGGCGACCGCGCTGTGGAGCGGCGTGCAGGCGCTCAATCAACAGGCGCGCAATTCCTATGACCGCGCCGCCGCCACCTTTGGCGGGACGCGCACCGCCATGCTGGTCGGCAACAGCGCGACCTTCCCGCAAAAACTGTTCGTCGATCTGCGCCGCGCCGGCTGGCCGGTATCGCCGGTGCTGGAGGGGCGGGTCCAGATCGATGGCCGCTCGTTCCGCCTGCTCGGCATCGAGCCCGTCACTTTGCCCGCCGAATTAGGCAGCGCGCCCGCGATCGGCAAGACTGATCTGCAATCGTTCATGACCCCGCCGGGGGAAATGCTGGTGGCGCCGGAGACGCTGGCCGATCTCAAACTCGCCGAGGGCGCGCGAGTTCACGCCAATGGCGGCGCGTTGCTGCCGCCGCTGCGCATGCAGCCGCAACTGGTGCCAGGCGTTTTGGTGGTCGATATCGGCGTCGCGCAAAACCTGCTGAAAATGCCGGATCAACTGTCGCGCCTGCTGGTCGGCAAGACCACGGGAAAACGTGCCCCGCTTGAAAGCATCACCGGTGACCGACTCCGGCTGGTCGAGCCATCAGCGGAAAGCGACATCGAACGCCTCACCGACAGTTTTCATCTCAACCTGACCGCCTTCGGACTGCTGTCGTTCTTCGTCGGCCTGTTCATCGTCAACTCGGCGATCGGCCTTGCCTTCGAACAACGCCTGACGGTGTTGCGCACGCTTCGCGCCTGCGGCGTCTCGGCGCGGATGCTGAACGCCGTGCTGGTCGCCGAGTTGGTGTCGCTGGCTCTGATCGCCGGCGTGATCGGGCTGGTGTGCGGCTATTTCATCGCGGCTTCGCTGTTGCCCGATGTCGCAGCCTCGCTGCGCGGGCTCTATGGCGCGCAGATCCCGGGGCAACTGACGCTCAAGCCGGAATGGTGGATCGCCGGCATCGCCATCAGCGTGCTTGGCGCGCTGGCGGCGGCGGCCGCCAGCCTGACCAAGGCGTTACGATTGCCGCTGCTCGCTACCGCGCAGCCGCAGGCCTGGCAACAGGCGCAGCGCCGCTGGCTGGTGCTTCAGAGCGCCGCGGCACTGGCGGTGTTCGCCACCGCAGGCGGCTTGCTGTGGTTCGGCGATTCGCTGATTTCGGGGTTTGCCGTGCTCGCAGCCCTGATGCTGGGTGCGGCGCTGATCCTGCCGATGTTTCTCGAAGCCGTGCTTGCGTTCGGGCAGCGGCACGCCAAAGGCGCGCTCAGCGTCTGGTTCTGGGCCGACAGCCGCCAGCAACTGTCGGGACTATCGCTGGCGTTGATGGCACTATTGCTGGCACTGGCGGTCAATGTCGGCGTCTCCACCATGGTGGAAAGTTTTAGCCGTACCTTTCTGGTCTGGCTCGACGGGCGATTGGCGGCGGACGTCTATGTCAGCGCAGCCAATGACAAACAGGCGAATGAAATCAAGGCATGGCTGCGCGAGCGGCCCGAGGTCGAGGCGGTTCTGCCCGGCGGTCGCGCCGATGCGCAACTCACGGGCGCCCCGATCGAGGTCCTGGGCCTGCCCGATCACGCCACCTACCGCGACAACTGGCCATTGCTGCAATCGGCCGACAACGCCTGGATCAAACTTCGCCCCGGCGACACCTGCCTCGTCAGCGAACAATTGTCGCGGCGCCTGAATCTTTCCGTCGGCGACCGCATCGAAGTGCCGACATCTGATGGCGGCTGGCCGCTCAGTGTCGTCGGCATCTACGCCGATTACGGCAATCCAAAAGGCCAGATCGCGGTCAATTTTGCCGCGCTCACGCGGCACTTTCCGGAAATCCCGCTGACGCGATTGGGCTTGCGGGTGGCGCCACCGAAAATTCCGGCGCTGATCGCAGCACTGCAGGAAAAATTCGGGCTCGACGACCGCAACGTCGCCGATCAGGCGACGATGAAGGCGGAATCGACGCGGATCTTCAATCGTACGTTTTCGGTGACCGCGGCGCTGAACGCCTTCACGCTCGGCGTCGCCGGCATCGCATTGCTCACCAGCCTGCTGACATTGGCCAATTCGCGCCTGCCGCAACTGGCACCGCTCTGGGCGATTGGCATCACAAGACGCCGTCTCGCGGCGATCGAACTTTTGAAGACGATGTCGGTCGCGCTGATTACGGCGCTGCTGGCGTTGCCGCTCGGCCTGCTGGTGGCGTGGTGCCTCCTCGCCGTCGTCAACGTCAAGGCATTCGGCTGGCGGCTGCCGTTCCATGTATTCCCGATGCAAATGCTGTGGCTGGTCGGCGTCGCGATGGCCGCCGCGCTCGCAGCCTCCGCGCTGCCGGTCATTCGGTTGGCGCGCATGCAGCCGGCGAACCTGATCCGGATCTTTGCCAATGAGCGGTAACGGCAAGATCACCCGCCGCGCCTTCACCGGCGGCGCCCTGCTCGCTGGTGAAGCTCTGCTCACCTCGCTCGGCGGCAAGGCGTTTGCGCAGGGCTTTGCCGGACTCGACGAACGCGCTGACGGATTTGCGCCGGTCTTGCCCGGCAAGACCTTTGCGTTTCCCGGAGATCACGGCCCGCATCCGGCGTTTCGCATCGAGTGGTGGTATGTGACCGCCAATCTCGTCGACGGAAATGGCGCGGCCTACGGCGCGCAGTGGACGCTGTTTCGGCAAGCGATCGCGCCGGGCGCGCCGCGGGAGGGCTGGGCCAACCAGCAGATCTGGATGGGCCACGCCGCGGTCACCCGCGCCGATACACACCGCTTTGCCCAGACTTTCGCGCGGGGTGGTGTCGGGCAAGCCGGCGTCGAAGCAAATCCGTTCCGCGCCTGGATCGACGCCTGGGAGATGCGCGGGCTCCCTGCGATGGATGACAACAACCTCGCGCCGCTCGAATTGGCCGCTTCCGGCGCCGATTTCAGCTACGCGCTGCGGCTCGATGCGGATCGGCCGCTGGTGCTGCAGGGCGACGGTGGCTACAGCCGCAAATCGCTGCGCGAACAGGCCTCGTATTATTACAGCCAGCCGTATTATGCCGTGAAAGGCAGCATTGCCTTCGACGACAAATCTGTCGATGTCACTGGACAGGCCTGGCTCGACCGCGAGTGGAGTAGCCAGCCGCTGGCGCCCGACCAGACCGGATGGGACTGGCTGTCGTTGCATTTCAAGGATGGCGAAAAACTGATGCTGTACCGGATGCGCCAGACCGACGGCCATCACTATGGCTCGGGCAAGTGGTTCGCGCGCGACGGCAGCACGAGGATGCTGGTCTCGGCCGACATCACCATGACGCCGAAAACCCTCACCGAGATCGAAGGCCGCAAAATCCCGACCGCCTGGCGCATCGCGATCCCGCCGCTGGCGCTGTCGATCGATTGCGTCCCGCTCAATCCACGAAGCTGGATGGGCACGAGCTTTCCCTATTGGGAGGGCCCGATCAGCTTCGGCGGCAGCCATGCCGGATCAGGCTATCTGGAAATGACCGGCTACTAAGCCGACACTTTATGGGGGATTCTGCGATGTACCATTTCACCGCGCTCGTCACGCTGCTGGCGATCCTGGTTTACTTCTACTCGTCCATTCTGGTGTCGCGGGCGCGCGGCAAGTTCGGCGTCAAACTGCCCGCGATTTCGGGCAATCCGGATTTCGAGCGGGTGTTTCGCGCGCAGATGAACACGCTCGAGTGGCTGCCGATCTTCCTGCCGTCGCTGTGGTTGGTCGCGATCTATATTGGCGACAGTTTCGCAGCCTTGTTGGGGCTGGTCTGGGTCGTCGGCCGCATTCTCTATATCCTCGGTTACGCGCAGGCGGTCGCGAAACGCGGACCCGGTTTTGCGATCCAGGCGCTCGCAGCGATCGCGCTCTGGGTCGGCGCGTGCGGCGGCATCATCTGGCGCATATTTCATGTGTAACAATCGCCGACAATTTGTCCCCGCATCGGTCAAAGACGATGCACAGAGCATCAGATGATACCTTCGCGCATGCGCGCACATCACAGTCGCGCGAGCGCAGTGCGATGTCTTCTTCCCTTCATGCTTTCCGTAGATATTATTAGGCAAGCAACGTACTCGTACGCTGCTGTTGCTCTGATCTGCCCCGTCCGTTGATCCCCAACGGGCGGGGTTTTCATTTGCAGCAAGCCTTTTACGCCCTCGCGAATCGGGGGGTTAAAGAGGCGGGTCGAGCGGTATGATGATGCTCATCATATAAAACGGTCTTGCCCAGCCGTCAGACCGCAAGTTTCCTTCATAATTCCTTAATCACGATTTCGTGCATTGTGCCGCTAAAAGCAGCGTGCGGACGGCGAATCCGTTGCACAAAAACCACGGTCGGCCGCGAAGTGGACTCGCGTAACGTTGTTGTCATTCTAAAAAACCCGTTCCGGATTAAGTATTGTTCACGAACCTACGTCGCACAGCGCGTAGAACATCACCGGAGAATAACAATGCTTTCGACAAGAACCCTGATCCTCGGCTCGGCTGCGGGTCTGCTTGCCATCAGCGGCGCACAGGCCGCCGATCTTCCCGTCAAGGCCAAGGCGATCGAGTATGTGCGGGTCTGCTCGCTGTACGGCGCCGGCTTCTTCTACATCCCGGGCACCGACACCTGCATCAAGCTCGGTGGCTATCTGCGCGTCGACACCACCTTCAACGGCAGCATCCACGGTCAGCCGGCATGGTCGGGCGATCTCGGTCAGCAGAACCGCTACCGCGATTACTTCGCTTCCCGCTCGCGTATGGCGCTGACGGTCGATACCCGCACCGCGACCGAATATGGCGTGGTCCGCACCTTCGGCCAGGGCGACTTCCAGTTCTCGACCCAGGGCAGCAGCACCGTCAACCCGACCGGCTTTACCGGATCGACGAGCGTCGGCACCAGCACCAGCCTGTTTAACGGCCCGGGCGAAGGCTATGTCGCGGTTGAATACGTCTTCATCCAGTTCGCCGGCTTCACCTTCGGTAAGTCCTCTTCGGCCTACTCGACGCCGTGGAATGGCTTCCCAGGCAACATCAATTCGAGCCTGCTCGGCGGCAACAACACCGACACCGGCGTAAACAACATCCAGTATACCTTCCAGTTCGGCAACGGCGTTTCGGCCTCGATCGGCCTCGACGATCCGACCGTGTGGGACCGCACCGCGGTCTACAATCTCGGTCCGAGCGGCGCTGGCGTCGGCGGCATCGCCGCACTCGGCACCAGCGCGAACACCTACGCTGGCACTCGTGCTCCTGATGTCGTCGGCAACATCCGCGTCGACCAGGCCTGGGGTCTGTTCCAGATTTCGGCCGCTGCGCATGAAGTCTCCGGTTCCTACAACATCCTGAACACCACGGCCGTGCCGGCGGGTGCGGTCGGCGTTGCCGGCGGCGCCTCGAACGGGCTTTCGGAAATCTCCGGCCACCCCGAGACCAAGTGGGGCGGTTCGGTGATGGCGGCGTTGAACATCAAGAACATCCCGACCGGCGCGAACGACGACATCAAGGTCGACGTGAGCTATGCCAAGGGCGACACCAAGAACGTGATCGCAACCTCGTCGGCTTCGCCGAGCTTTGCGATGTTCGGCGGTACCGGCGCTCCCGGCGCCTATCAGAGCATCGGCCTCGGCGTGACGACGGACGCCGTCTGGCTTCCGGCCAGTTCCGGCGGCACCGGCGATCTGAAGCTGACGGAAGCCTATGGCATCCGTGGCGCGTTCAACCACAACTGGGATCCCTACTGGTCGTCCAGCCTGTTCGGCAGCTACTCGGCCGTTCGCTACAACGGCGCGGTTGGCGATCTGACCACGGCCAAGGGCGCGTATTGCGCGGCCTTCGCTGCCAGCCATCCGGGTGCGGGCGTCACCTACACCTGCAACCCCGACTTCAACGTCTCGCAGCTCGGCTTGCTGACCCGCTGGACGCCCGTCAAGAACCTGACGTTCTCGGCCGAAGTCGACTGGTTCCACCTCGACCAGAAGTACACGGGCACGTCGACCTTCGCCGCAGGTGCGCCGAAGCCGACCGCCGTCTACGAGTTCAAGGACCAGAACACGGTGCTCCTGCAGCTCCGCGCTCAGCGTAACTTCTGATAGCTTCCAACTAGCTATCGAACCTCAAGAGAACGCCGCGCGGTCAGACCGCGCGGCGTTTGCTTTTTGGCCAAGACCCTTGGTTGGTCAGGACCGTTGGTTAGTCAGGACCCTTGGTTAGTCAGGACCCTTCGGTTAGTTAAGACCCTTGGTTGGCCAGAACACTCGGTTGGCAAGATGCACCCTGTCGGCAAGGGCCACGTTGTTGGCAAAACTAACTTGCGCAAAAGAAAGCGGCGGCGATCAGTGATCGCCGCCGCTTTTGGTTTACACCTGCTGCGCGATTACTTCGTCAGCGGGCAGCCTGAGTCCTTGGCGCTCGGGAATGCCTGGTCGCCGGGCACCACGGCGAGCTGCTTGTAGTAATCCCACGGCTTCTTCGATTCCGAGGGCTTCTTGACCTCGAACAGATACATGTCGTGGACCATGCGGCCGTTCTCCTGCACCTTGCCCTGCGCGAAGACGTCGTCGACCGGCAATTCCTTCAGCTTCTTGGCGACGGCAGCCGAATCCTTGGTGCCGGCGGCCTTGACAGCCTTCAGGTAGCTGATCGTCGACGAATAAGTGCCGGCGTGGATCATGCTCGGCATCCGCTGGGTACGCTTGAAGAAGCGCTCCGCAAAGGCGCGGGTCTTGTCGTTCTGGTCCCAGTAGAAGCCTTCGGTCAGCACCAGGCCTTGGGCCGCTTCAAGGCCGAGGCCGTTGACTTCGGCCAGCGTCACCAGCAGCCCCGCCAGTTTCTGGCCGCTCTTGACGATACCGAATTCCGCCGCCTGCTTGATCGAGTTGATGGTGTCCTGGCCGGCATTGGCGAGACCGACGATCTTCGCCTTCGAGCTCTGCGCCTGCAGCAGGAAGGAGGAGAAGTCCGACGAGTTCAAGGGAACGCGGACCGAGCCGACCACCTTGCCGCCCTTTTCCTTGACGATGTCGCCGGTGTCCTTTTCCAGCGCGTAGCCGAACGCATAGTCGGCGGTGAGGAAGAACCAGCTATCGCCACCGGCCTTCACCAGCGCGCCCCCGGTGCCGACCGCGAGCGCATGGGTGTCGAACGCCCAGTGGAAACCCATCGGCGCGCAGGAAGCGCCCGTGATCGCCGAGCTCGCGGCGCCGACCACGATGTCGATCTTCTGCTTTTCCTTCGACAGCTCCTGGACCGCGAGCGCGACCGAAGAGGTCGTCAGTTCGGTGATCATGTCGACGTTCTCGGCGTCGTACCAGCGCCGCGCGATCGCGACGGCAAGGTCAGGCTTGTTCTGGTGGTCGGCGGTGACCAGTTCGACCTTCTGACCCAGCACCTCGCCGCCGAAATCCTCGATCGCCATCTTGGCGGCTTCGAGCGAGTATTTGCCGCCGTAATCGGCATAGACCCCGGACTGGTCGTTCAAAATGCCGATCTTGACGCCCTGCGCCGATACTGGCCCAGCCAACAAAAGAGCGCCCATCGCAACGGCCGCCAACAATCCCGACTTCATATATGCCTCCCAGCAGTTTCTGTTTAGAGAACTCTCACGCAACAATATTTCATAACCCTGCGACTGCCCATCTATTTCAGATCAGCCAATAGTATTGGGGGGTTGCGGCGCACGCAGGCCCCTGCGGCGATCACGCCGCAGTTGGCTTGTTCCCGCCATCGGCTAGGTTGCGGACGATGACGTAGAAGATTGGCGTGAAGATCAGGCCGAACAGCGTCACGCCGAGCATGCCGAAGAACACGGCGACGCCGACCGCCTGGCGCATTTCCGATCCCGAGCCGGTCGACACCACCAGCGGCAACACGCCGAGAATGAAGGCGAACGAGGTCATCAGGATCGGCCGCAACCGCAACCGGCAGGCTTCGATGACGGCTTCGAGGCGTGGCCGACCCTCGAGCTCGATATCGCGCGCGAACTCCACGATCAAAATCGCGTTCTTGGCTGCAAGCCCCACCAGCACCACGAACCCGATCTGGGTCAGGATATTGACGTCCTGCCCCATGATCCGCACGCCGATGGTCGCGGCCAGCAGGCACATCGGCACGATCAGGATCACGGCGAACGGCAGCGTCCAGCTGCCATATTGCGCGGCGAGCACGAGATAGACGAACAGCACGCAGATTGGAAACACATAGAGCCCGGCATTGCCGCCGGTGACCTGCTGGTAGGACAGGTCGGTCCATTCGAAGGTAAAGCCGCTCGGCAGCGTCTGGTCGGCAAGCTGCTTGATGGTATCGAGCGCGGTCGTCGAGCTCGTCCCCGGCGTCGGCTCGCCCTGCAGTTCGGATGCCGAATACAGATTGTAGCGCGCGACGCGATCGGGCCCGGAGATGTCACGGAAATCGACCACGCTGCCGAGCATCACCATGTCGCCCGCGGCATTGCGCGTGCGCAGCCGCGACAGGTCGGACGTCTCCTTGCGGAACGGCAGATCGGCCTGGGCCGTGACGTGATAGGTGCGGCCAAACAGGTTGAAGTCGTTGACGTAGGTCGAGCCGAAATAGGTCTGGATGGTGTCGTTGATCCCGGCGATCGGCACGCCGAGCTTCTGCGCCTTGACCCGGTCGATGTCGACGAAGACCTGCGGCGTATTGGCGGTGAAGGGCGAGAATACCGAGGTCAGGTTCGGCGATTTTCGCGCGGCGGCAACCAGCTCATCGGTCGCGGCTGCCAACAGCTCCGGTCCGCGGCCCTGCCGGTCCTGGATGCGGATGGTGAAGCCGCCGCCGGTGCCGATCCCGGGCACGGCGGGCGGCGGAATAACAATAATGAAGGCGCCCTGGATCGCGGACAGGCGCTTGCGCAGTTCGCCCGTGATCGCGGTCGCCGTCAGCCCCTTCTTCAGGCGCGCCTCCGGCTCGTCGAAAACCGGAAACAGCGCCGCCGCATTGCCCGCTTGCGTGCGCGTCGCGCCGGAGAATCCGGCAAACGCCGCGACGCGAATAATGCCCGGCGTATCCAGCGCGATGCGTTCGATCTCGCGCACCACCTCGGTCGTACGCGCCAGCGACGCCGCACCGGGCAGTTGTGCTGATATGATGACGTAGCCGCGATCCTGCGCCGGAATGAAACCCTGCGACGTGGTCACCAGCAGCCAGCCGGCGCTGCCGATCAGCGCCAGATAAATCACCAGCATCACCACCGTATGCCGGATCACGAAGTCGGCCACGCCGGCATAGCCGTGCGAAAGCCGGTCGAATAACCGATTGAACACGCCGGTAAAGGCGGCCCAGCCGCGCGCGATGACATTCCAGCTCGCGGGCGGCCGCTTCTCGGCATGCGGCTGCAGGATCTGCGAAGCCAGCGCCGGCGACAGCGTCAGCGAGCAGAAGCAGGAGATCGCGGTAGCGACTGCAATCGTGACGGCGAATTGCTGAAAGAACTGCCCGGAGATGCCGCCGAGAAACGCGGTCGGCACGAACACGGCGCACAGCACCAGCGCGATCGAGACCAGCGCGCCGCCGACCTCCTCCATGGTCTTGAGCGCAGCATCGCGCCGGCTCATGCCGTGCTCGAGATGCCGCTCGACATTCTCCACCACGACGATGGCGTCGTCGACCACGATGCCGACCGCGAGCACGAGGCCGAACAAGGTCAGATTGTTGATCGAGAATCCGAGCGCCGCCATGACCGCGAAGGTGCCGACCAGCGACACCGGAATGGCGATGATCGGAATGATCGCGGGCCGCCAGCCCTGCAGGAACACCAGCACCACGATGACGACGAGCGCCATCGCCTCGTAGATGGTCTTGATCAGCTCGTGGACGGATTGCGCGATGAATTCGGTCGGGTTGTAGCCGATATTGTAATCAAGCCCTTTTGGAAAACTCTCCTTGAGCCGCACCATGGTGTCGGAGATGTTCTTGGCGGTGGCCAGCGCGTTCGATCCCGGCCGCTGGGTCACCAGCAGCGCGACCGCCGATTTTCGCAGCAAAAAACTGTTGGTGGCGTAGGACAGCGCGCCGAGCTCGATGCGGGCGACGTCGCGCAGGCGAACGACGCGTCCGTCGCTGCCTGCCTTGATCAGGATGTCCTCGAACTGCTTCTGGTCTTTCAGGCGGCCGGTAAAGACGAGATTGGGCTGGAAGGCGCGGTCCGTGATCGGCGGCTCGGCGATCTGTCCGCCTGCGATCTGCAGGTTCTGCGAGCGGATCGCCGCCAGCACTTCGGCCGAGGTCAGGCCGAGATTGGCGATACGATCGGGATCGAGCCACAGCCGCATCGAATAATCGCGGGCGCCGAACATCTGGATATCGCCGACGCCGTCAACTCGCAGCAACTGGTCGCGGACCTGCAGCAGCGCATAGTTCGAGATATAGAGCTGATCGAAGCCGTCATCGGGCGACAGCATGAACACGACCATCAGGATATCGGGCGAGTTCTTGCGCGTGGTCACGCCGTTGCGCTGGACTTCCTCGGGCAGACGCGGCTGCGCGATCGCGACGCGGTTCTGCACCAGCACCTGGGCCTTGTCCAGGTCAGTGCCGAGCTTGAAGGTGACGGTGATGGTGAGCTGGCCGTTCGAGGTCGCCTGGCTGTAGAGATACAGCATGTCTTCGACGCCGTTGATCTCCTGCTCGATCGGCGCTGCGACAGTATCGGAAACGGTCTGCGCCGAAGCGCCGGGATATTGGGTGGTGACGACGACGGTCGGCGGCACCACTTGCGGATATTCCGAGACCGGCAGCGTGGTGTAGGCGAGCGCGCCGACAATCAGCAGCACGATCGACAGCACCATCGCCAGGATGGGCTTGTTGATGGACAGGGCGCCGAGATTCATGGCTTGGCACCAACCGGCGCTTTGGCGGCTTGCGGGGTCACCTTGGCGCCGACGCGGGCGCGCTGCAGGCCGTCGACGATGACGCGATCCTCCGGCTTGAGGCCCTCGCGGATCACCCGCAGGCCTTCGTCGAGCGGCCCGAGGACCACCGGCTTTGCCTCGACGGTGTTGTCTTCCTTGACCACGAACACGATCTTGCGCGACTGGTCGGTGGCGATGGCCGTATCCGGCAGCAGCAGGGCTTCATAGGGCGAACTGCCGATCAGCCGGACGCGGCCAAACTGGCCGGGCAGGATCGAAAAGTCCTTGTTCGGGATCACCGCGCGGCTGCGCAGCGTGGCGGTCGAGACATCCAGGCGGTTGTCGAGGAAATCCATCGTGCCCTCATGCGAGGGCTTGGTCTCGTCGGCGAGCGTGACCTGGACCGGGTTGGGCGTATCGCGCGAACTCGGGCGCCTGCCCTCGAACCAGAGCTTGTTGTTCCTGAGATAGGTCGCTTCATCGACGTCGAAATAGATGTAGATCGGATCGAGCGAGACGATCGAGGTCAGAAGCGTCGAACCGCCTTCGCTGCCCTGCACGAGATTGCCGGCGCTGACGAGATGGCGGCTGACGCGGCCGGCGATCGGCGCCATCACATGGGTGAACTCGATGTTGAGCTTGGCCGCCTTCAGCGCGCCTTCGGCCTGCATCTCGGCGGCGTGCGCCGCCTGCAAGGTCTGCCGGCGCTGATCGACGATGGAGTTCGGAGACCGCCTGGTCTGGACCAGCGTCAGCGCGCGGTCGAGTTCGCGCTTGCGCGAGTTCGGCCTTGGCGCGCGCATCGGCAGAGCTGGCCGTCGGCCTGTTCGGCGACCGCCTCGAACGGGCGGGAATCGATCACGTACAGCAGGTCGCCGGCATGAACGATCGCGCCGTCGCGGAATTCGACGCTGTTGACGAAGCCGCCGACGCGGGCGCGAACCTGAACTTCCTCGACCGCCTCGAACCGTCCGGTGAATTCATCCCAGTCGGTGACGGTGCGTTTCACCGGCTGCGCCACGGTCACCGGCGGCGCGGCGGCGGCCGCCGGTGGTGGCGGCTTGTCGCCGCAAGCGGACAGCGCAAGTGCAATCAGCGGCACCAGCGGCCCGAGGCCGCGCAGCGAAACCAGACCGCGCAGCGAGATCAGGTTGAAGTTTTTCGTCGGTGCGGGAATTCCCGATGGTTCAGTCTCGCCCAATTTCGAACTCCCCCTGCACTTCGCGACATCGTGATCGATAAAACCAGCTGCCGCGGAACATCCGCGGCGGAGGCCACAGATGTGAACGGTTCCCAGTCTGTGCAAGACGGCGCGGGGAGCAAGCAAAATAGTTATGCATCTCCCGGGTTTTCGTCGTGCGGCCGTCATGGAACCGGCCGACGCGCCGGCTGAACGCCGGTGCCCAGCGGCTCATTTCGCTTATGGATTTCCTCGGTAATTCCGCCTTTCGACGTCTCGATGACGAAAGCGGGACATCACACAACTGCCGTCCCGCCGACCGCTGCCGGCATCGTGCCTGAGATTTCCATGTCAATTCGACACAGGTCAGCACCGTTGTCCTGCGCCAGCCAGGCAAGCTTCCGGCGTGAACCATAGGCGCACGCCAATATGGTTAATAATTCGCGAACGTTGACTCAGGGTTGTGCTGCCAATACGGTCTTGGTTGCTAAACGGTTAATTTTCTACCGGCCGCATTTCTTGAACATTCATTTCCTGTGTTAGCGGCGCGTGCGTGAGGCGTGTTCGGAATGACGAGCGAGATCGCATTCGCTGGTGATTTGCCTCGCAAAATGACGTTCGCGTCCGATTGCTCCCCGCAGGGAGCCGGACTGCGCCAACGTTGCGCGCTCCCTTCATCAAACCACCTGACGTGTTCACGCACCGCGCTGTTTCGCGCGCGAGATTTTGCGTGACGCGACCGCAGTAACCGAGTTCGGGAGATCCTCATGGACTATCTTGGCCCGCCAATCCTCGCCTTTCCGCCGACCGGCGCGATCGACCTGAATCCATCGGCCAACACTGTGGTCGAAGGTGCGGCAGCAAACTCGTCAGTCGGCATCCTCGCCTTTTCGACGAGTCTGTTCGGTCTGGTCACCTATTCGCTGAGCGCGGACAATTCCAGCGGCGGCTTCAAGATCAATCCGCTCACCGGCGTGGTGACGGTCAATGACCCCAGCAAGATCAATTTCGAAACCGCCCCCGGGCATGCCTATACGATCACGGTCCAGTCGACCGACATCTTCGGCTTTTCCAGCACCGCAGAATTTTACGATCAACGTCACTGACGTTGCACCGTCGACACCGGTGGACAGCAATGCCGCCGCCAACATGGTGGCGGAAGGAGCTGCCGCCAATACGCCGGTCGGCATCACCGCGTCTTCGACCGACGTCAACGGCCCCGGCGTGACCTATCAGCCTGACGGCGACACCTCCGGCGGCGGCTTCAAGATCGATCCCGTCACCGGCGTGGTGTCGGTCGCCGACCCCACCAAGATCGATTTCGAAACCAGCGCGCCCGGCCATACGCTAGGGCATTACCGTGCGTCGCCAGCGACGGCACGCTGACGAGTTCGCAGAATTTCACCATCGCCGTATCGGACGTTGGCACTCGCGACGCCGACGGACAGCAACGCCGCCGCCAACAGCGTGGCCGAAGGCGCCGCCACCGGCACGCACCGTCGGCATCACCGCCTCGGCCGTCGATCCGAACGGACCCGCGACGACCTATTCGCTGATCGGCGACACGTCCGGCGGCGGCTTCACCATCAATGCCACGACCGGCGTCGTCACCGTCGCCGATCCCACCAAGATCGACTTCGAGAGTCCGCGCCGGGACACGCCTACAGCATCACCGTGCAGGCCAGCGACGGCCGCAGACCACGTCGCAGATCTTCACCATTGCGGTGACCGACGTCGCGCCCTCGACCCCGGTCGACAGCAACGCCGCGGCCAACACGGTCGTCGAAGGCGCCGCCAACGGCACCGCCGTCGGCGTCACCGCGTCGTCGACCGACGTCAACGGCCCGGCCGTCACCTATTCGCTGACCGGCGACACCTCCGGTGGCGGCTTCACCATCAATGCCGCGACCGGCGTCGTCACCGTCGCCGATTCCACCAAGATCGATTACGAGACCGCGCCGGGCCACGCCTATACCGTCACCGCGCAGGCCAGCGACGGCACGCTGGCGAGTTCGCAGACCTTCACCATCGCCGTGTCACCGACGTCGCGCCGTCGACACCGGTCGACGGCAATGCCGGCGGCCAACACGGTCGCCGAAGGCGCGGCCAACGGGCATCGACCGTCGGCGTCACCGCGTCCTCGACCGACGTCAACGGCCCGGCCGTCACCTATAGCCTGACCGGCGATACCTCCGGCGGCGGCTTCACCATCAACGCCACGACCGGCGTCGTCACCGTCGCCGATCCGCACCAAGATCGATTACGAGAGCGCGCCCGGCCACGCCTATACCGTCACCGCGCAGGCCAGCGACGGCACGCTGACGAGTTCGCAGACCTTCACCATCGCGCGTGACCGACGTCGCTCCGTCGGCACCGGTCGACAACAACGCGGGAGCCAACACGGTCGTCGAAGGCGCCGCCAACGGCTCGACCGTCGGCGTCACCGCGCTCTTCGACCGATCTCAACGGCCGGCACGGTTACCTATCGCCTGACCGGCGACACCTCCGGCGGCGGCTTCACCATCAATGCCACGACCGGCGTCGTCACCGTCGCCGATTCCACCAAGATCGATTTCGAATCGCTCCGGCGGCATGCCTACACCGTCACCGCGCAGGCCAGCGACGGTCGCTGACGAGTTCGCAGACCTTCACCATCGACGTGACCGACGTCGCGCCGTCGACGCCGGTCGACAGCAACGGCGCGGCCAACCAGGTCGTGGTCGGTGCTCGCCAACGGCGCCACCGTCGGCGTCACCGCGTCCTCGACCGACGTCAACGGCCCGGCGGTCACCTATTCGCTGATCGGCGACACCTCCGGCGGCGGCTTCACCATCAACGCCGCCACCGGCGTCGTCACCGTCGCGGATTCCAGCAAGATCCTTCGTCGCCGATCCCAGCTACAACATCACCGTCGATTCCAGCGACGGCACGCTGCACAGCCAGCAGTCGTTTGCGATCAATGTCGTCACCAACCTCGCGCCGGTGATCGACTCCAACGGCAGCGGCGATACCGCGGCGGTTTCGATCGCCGAAAACACCACGGTTGTCACCACCGTCCACGCCACCGACCCGGACGCCGGCCCCTCGCCGGTGACCTATTCGATCGTCGGCGGCGACGACGCCGCGAAGTTCACCATCGTTTCGAGCGGCGCCGGCGCGGGAATCTCAGTTTCATCACTGCGCCGGACTTCGAGAACCCGACCGACACCGCCACCAGCGGCAACAACACCTATATCGTCACCGTGCAGGCCAGCGACGGCGTCTCGACCGACACCCAGACCATCACCGTCACCGTCACCGACGCCAACGATGCGCCGGTCATCACTTCCAACGGAGGCGGCGCGACCGCTTCGATCAACGTCAACGAAAACACCACCGCGGTCACGACCGTCACCGCGACCGACCAGGACGTTCCGGCGCAAACGCTGACCTATTCGCTTGCCGGCGGCGCCGATCAGGCCAAGTTCACCATCGACGCGGCAGGTCATCTCAGCTTCATCGGCGCACCGAACTTCGAAGCGCCGACCGACGCCGGCACCGACAATGGCTACGACGTCATCGTTCGCGTCACCGACAACGGTGCGCCGAACCTGCATACCGACCAGGCCATCACCGTCCACGTCCAGGACGTCAACGAGTCGCCCGACACCAACGCCATCACCGTAACCGGCAACGAGGACGCAGCTTCGATCGCGATCACGGTCACCGGCTCCGATCCGGACGCCGGCGATTCGGTCGCCTCGTTCCACATCACCAACGTTCCGAACACAGGCATACAAGGCACGCTGTACAGCGACGCCGGCCTCACCACCGTGGTCACCGAGGGCACCGACGTTGCCGCGTCCGGCAATGCCGCCACGCTGTATTTCGTCCCGAACGCCAACTTCAACACCCACGCCGGCGCGGTTACGTTCAATGCGGCGGCGACCGATACCCACGCCGTCACCGATGCCACGCCGGCGACCGAAACCATCAACGTCACGGCGGTCAACGACGCGCCGGTCAACAACGGCGTACCGGCGAACTTCGTTGTCGATATCCGGCTTCAGCCACGCCATCACCGGCCTGTCGATTTCCGATATCGACGCCAACGAGATTGCCACCCCGACCGACATCACCACGATCCTGACGTCGGCGGCCGGCTCGGTCAACGTCGCGCCGTCGGCGGCGGCGCCAGCCATCACCGGCAACGGCACCGGCGCGGTGACGCTGACCGGCTCGATCGCCCAGATCAACGCCTCGCTCGCGGGCACCGTGGTCTATACGGCGGCCGACGGCGTCGCCAGCGGCACCACCACCACGCTGCACGATGACCACCGACGATCATGGTCATACCGGCACCGGCGGGCGCGCTCACCGACACCGACATGATCCAGGTCGGCGTGATCCCGCAGGTCTGGTTCATCGACATCGGTCAATCCATCGCCGATGCCACCGCCCCGCGCGGCTCGCAGACTCAATCCGTTCACCGACGTCAGCGAGTTCAACGCCTCGAGCGGACCGGGCGTCAACGACTACATCTACGTCAAGGCCGGCACCTATACCGGCCCCGGCATCAACCTCAAGGACGGCCAGACCCTGCTCGGCGACGACCAGGCGCTGTCGTTCGCCAACCCGCTCGGCGGCTCGCCGATCGTGATCGAAACCGCCAGCGGCGCGCGGCCGACCATCAACGTCACCACTGCCAGCGACCAGGGCATCGCGCTCGCCTCCGGCAACACCATCCACGGCATCAACGTCACCACCGGCGTCGCGTCACGCGATCGGCATCGACGACGGCGAAGGCGCCAGCGGCAACGCCGTCGGCAATCTCACCGTCGACCAGATGACGATCTCCGGCATCGGCCGGCGGTCGACATCGATCACGGCGGCGACGCTGAACGTCACGCTGGAATCCATCACTTCGTCCGGCGGCGCCGAGGGCATTCAGCTTGCCGGCACATCATCGAGCGGCCCGGACTGTTGTCCGGCACGTTCAACGGCGGCACCGGTGCGATCTCGGGCTCGACCACCGCGGGCCTCCTGGTCGGCGATGGCGCCGGTGGCGCCAACACCGGCGGCACGGCGGTCATCTCCTATGGCGGCACCATCAGCGCCGCCGATGGCGCGCGCACCGTCGACATCCAGGACCACTCGACCGGCGCGGTCACGCTGTCCGGCAGCCTGACCCACACCGGTACCGGCGGCAACGCCGTCTTCCTCGATCAGAACTCCGGCAACGTCACGTTCTCCGGCGCCACGGACAACCTGACCACGGGCACCGCGACCGCCATCAACGTCACCAACCAGAGCGGCGGCACCGTCGGCTTCTCGGGTACGCTCAACATCGACACCTCGACCGGCACCGGCGTCAATCTCGGCAGCAATACCGGCAGCACCGTCAACTTCACCGGCGGCAGCATGACCATCGACGCCAGCGGCTCCGGCAACGGCTTCGTCGCCACCGGCGGCGGCACCGTCAACGTCACCGGCACCGGCAACCACATCGCCACCACCACCGGCACCGCGCTCAACATCACCAACACCACGATCGGTGCGAGCAACGTCACCTTCCACGACATCTCCGTCCAACGGTGCCGTCAACGGCATCGTGCTGAACAATACCGGTTCGAGCGGCGGGCTGACCGTCACCGGTGATGGCGGCGCAAGCAGCAACCATTCGGGCGGACAAATTCTGGGCTCGAGCGGCGTCGGCGTCAGCCTGAATTCGACCTCAAACGTCAGTCTGGGTTATCTGGACATCAAGAACGGGGCTGACGACGGCATTCACGGCAACAGCGTCAACAATTTCACGCTCGATCATGCCAACGTCCTTACCAACGGAAACAGCACCACCGACAACGGCATTCAATTCGGCGAAGATTCCGGCAACACCGTCGGCGTGACCGGTACATTCGCGATTACCAACAGCGCGGTCAGCGGCAACGCGGCCCAGAACGTACACATCCGCGATACGTCGGGCACCATTTCATCGTTCACAGTCACCAACAGCAGCTTCAACGATCTCAACGACACGACCGGCGCAAACTCGTTCCTGCTGGAAGCATCCGGGACATCAATCATCACTTCGGGCACGTTCAGCGGCGACACCTTCCAGAACAATTCGCCGCAGCGGGGCCTGGAAATCCAGGCTCACGATACCGCGAACATCGGTACCAGTCTGGGCGCTGGCGGCATCACTGTCTCCGGCAACACCTTCATCGACAACGGCATCCAGGCGAGTTTCACCCAGGACGGCTCGGCCAACCTGGTGTTCAAGTTCCTCAACAACGGCACGGTCGCTGCCCCGATGACCGGGTCGATCCTTCAAGCCGTCAACGTCTTCTCTTCGGCGGCCTCGACGGGCGGTACGACCTTCGGCACGATCCAGGGCAACCACATCGGCAATGCCGCCGTGGCCAACTCGGGCTCGACCCAGGGCGGCGGAATCAGTGCTGTCATACAGGGAGAGACGAAAGCGACGCTGCTGATCGATGGCAACGTCATCAACCAGACAAACGGCGACGCCCGCGGTATCGATGCCGAGTTCCGCGGCCCGACATCCGCGCTGGCCCAGGTTACCGACGACGTCACGGTTACCAACAACAGCGTGACCCCGGGCGCCTCGCCGAGCGGTTTCCCGGCGGCAGCCATCTTTGTGGGTGCCGACAATCAGTCGGGATCGGATGCCTCCGCGCCACTCGTGCGCGCAGATATTCATGGCAACACGGTTCCGGCCGGAAACGGCGCGTTCGATTTTGGCACGGCCTTCCTCGAATTTGCTCAGTTCACCGGCGCCGGCGCCAATGGCAAGGCGCAGTTGGTCGGCACCAACGCCAACGCAACGACGCAGCTCCAGAATACCAATACCGGCAGCTCGCAGGCCATCAATACCGTTACCGTGATCCCCGGCCCGATCGGCTTGCCGCCGCTACAGCGGCGCGGCAGGCGGTGTGCAGGCCTCCTCGCCGACGCCGGGCGAAACGCATCTGACCCAGGCCGAGCTCGACTCCGTCGTTGCGGCGGCAATCGCACAATGGGCCGCGGCCGGCGCATCGGCCGCCCAGCTCGCGGCATTGACGACCGTTACCTTCAGCGTGGCCGATCTCTCCGGCAGCATCATCGGCGAGCAATCGCCGGACACACATCATCATCGACACCGACGCCGCCGGCCACGGCTGGTTCGTCGATCCGACGCCGAACGACAATTCGGAATTCACCCACGCCGCAGAATGCCGCCGGCACCGACCTGTTGACCGATCCCGTCAAACGCGGCGGCGGGCCATCTCGACCTGCTGACCACCGTGACGCACGAACTGGGTCACGTGCTCGGGCTGGCCGACAGCACGGCGGCGAGCCGATGCCAACGATCTGATGTACATCAACCTCGTCGACGGCGAGCGCCGGCTGCCCGACGCGACCGACGTCGCGCAGGCCAATCGCGTTCACGGCGCAGACCGCCGAAGCCGCGCACTGCCGGTCGCGGCGCAGGCGCGCCGCCGGCACGCCGATCGTCGCCGGCACCGCCGGCAACGACACCATCGACGCCGGCCATGGCGGCAACATCCTGTTCGGCGGCGCCGGCGCGGACAATTTCGTGTTCGGCCGAGTCGCCGCTCAACGCGCCGACGCCCGCGCAGATCACCCACGTCGCCGATTACAGCGCGGCGCAGGGCGACACGTTCGACTTCTCCGCGATCACCTCGGCATTCCACAACTCGGGCGTGAGCGACTCACTGGTCGTGCGCGCGGTCGAAGACGCCAGCGGCAAGTTCGCGACGCTGCAGGTCGATCACATCGATCCGATGGGGCATGCCGTGCGCTCCGAACTGGGTCAACGTCGCGCAGACTCGACGGTGCGCATTCCGGCGATGCCGTGAATGTGCTGATCGGCCGGCCATCACTGGCGCAATTCACGTCGAATTGCTGGCGTAGGCCGACGTCGCGCTCGACGGCAGCATCGCACCGTTGGCGAGCTGTCGACTTGCTTGCGTGCTAGTTCCCGCGCTCACAAGATTTAGTCGACGGCGGTGTATTGGATAAGCGACCTAAGATAGCATACTAGAAGGGAGGCGCATGGCCGAGCCGTTTCTCTCGGAAATCAGGATGATGTCGTTCGGCTTCCCGCCCAAGGGCTGGGCGCTGTGCAACGGCCAGCTTCTGCCGATCAACCAGAACCAGGCGCTGTTCTCGCTGCTCGGCACCACCTATCGGCGGCGACGGGCGCGTCAACTTCGGCCTGCCCAACCTGCAGGGGCGGGCGCCGATCCACATGGGCAGCGGCCATACGCTCGGCGAGCGCGGCGGCGAGCAGGCGCACACGCTCTCGATCTCGGAGATTCCGACGCACATCGCATACGGCGCAACGGCATCGTCGAACGACGGCGGCGATCCGGTCATCCCGACCGGCAATCTATCTGGCGCAGCCGCGTCCGCCAATCTCTACGTCGCGCCCGCCAACCTGACCGCCATGAATGCCGGCGACGATCGGCCAATGTCGGCGGCAGCCAGGCGCATCTCAACATGCAGCCGTTCCTGACCCTCAACTTCTGCATCGCCCTGCAGGGCATCTTCCCGTCGCAGACCTGAGGAGACGCATCCATGGCACAGCCTTACGTCGGCGAAATCCGCATGTTCGCCGGCAACTTCGCGCCGGCCGGCTGGATGTTCTGCGAAGGACAGCTGCTGCCGATCTCCGAGTACGAGACCCTGTTCAACCTGATCGGCACCACCTATGGCGGCGACGGCCAGAGCACGTTCGCGCTGCCCGACCTGCGCGGCCGGCTTCCGCTCCACCAGGGCAACGGCTTCACCCTGGCCGAGACCGGCGGCGCCGAGGAGGTCACGCTGACGGTCAACGCAGATCCCGGCGCACAGCCACCCGCTCCTGGCGATCGTCAACATCGGCGGCAACAGTCGCCAATCCGCCGGCAACGTCGTCGGCGCAGTCGTCCACGATCAAGCATGTATTCGACAGTCGACGCCCACCGTCGCCGATGGTCCAGCCGTCGATCGGCTCGATCGGGCGGCAGCCAGCCGCACACCAATTTCCAGCCCTATCTCTGCGTCAACTTCATCATCTCGCTGTTCGGCATCTTCCCGCGCCAGACCTAGGAGCGACGTCATGGATCCGTTCGTCGCCGAGATCCGCATCTTTCCGTTCAACTTCGCGCCCAAGGGCTGGGCGTTCTGCGACGGGCAGATCCTGCCGCTCTCGCAGAACACCGCGCTGTTCTCGCTGCTCGGCACCACCTATGGCGGCGACGGCAAGAGCAACTTCGCGCTGCCCGAACATGCAGGGCAACGCGCCGATGCATCCCGGGCCAGGGCCCCGGGCTGTCGCTGCACGATCTCGGCGAGACCGGCGGCTCGGAGACCGTGACGCTGCTGGAGATCGAGATCCCGTCGCACTCGCCACGCCATGATGGCCATTGCGCCGGCCGCGAATCAGGACGTCGCCGGTCCGGCAATAGCGCTTCGCGCCGGGCATCGGCGGCAATCCCTATATCGCGGCCAGCCGTACCGCCGCTGGTCAACCTGTTCGCGACAGGCGGTCGCGCCCGCCGGCGGCGACCAGCCGCACAACAACCTGCAGCCGTATCTCACGCTGAATTTCTGCATCGCGCTGCAGGGCGTCTTCCCGCCGCGCACCTGAGCCCGGCGCATGTCCGACACGCTGACGATAGCGCTCGCGTCCGTGCCGTTCGGCTGGGCGCGCGCCGCCGACGCCGGCCTGACGTTTCGCCGCATCGCCGACGCCGATCTGCCGTTCCTCGCGCGGGTCTACGCCTCGACCCGCGCCGAAGAGCTCGCCGTCACCGACTGGACCGACGCGCAGAAGGCGGCATTTCTCGACGACGCAGTTCCAGGCTGCAGCACGCGCACTACCAGCAATACTATCCCAACGCCGACTGGCTGGTGACGATGCACGGCGGCGACGACATCGGCCGCCTCTACATCGAGCGCTGGCCGAGCCAGCACCGCATCATCGACATCGCCTTCCTGCCCGAGCATCGCGGCAAGGGCTTTGGCGAGGCGCTGCTGCGCGACCTGATGGACGAGGCCGCCGCCGCCGGCAAGGCCGTGTCGATCCATGTCGAGAAATTCAATCCGGCGATGCGGCTCTACCGCCGCCTCGGCTTCGGGACCGAGGAAGACAAGGGCGTCTACGACCTGATGCGCTGGAGCGCGCAGCCGGCCTGACCAGAAGCGAGGTCTCGTTTTTGTTCTGACGCGTTTTCTTTACGTGAACCGGTGCCCACTTCACTCGAAAACGCGTCGTTTTTGTTCTGACGCGTTTTCTTTACGTGAACCGGTACCCACTTCACTCGAAAACGCTCTAGGTGAACGTCGCGTGGTAGCCGTTGCCGCCGGATACCGGCCCGACCGGCACCAGAAAAATTTCGATCGTGCCGAGATCCGGATGCTTGACCGGATAGATCGCCTGCGGCAGCCATGGCCCCGCGGGCGAGACGAACAGCAACGAAAACGCGCCACCCTCGCGAATGGCCTGCCCGTCGGAATCGACCTTTACCAGCTTCAGCGGCACGACGCCGCCGGTGGTCTTCATCTCGAAGATCTCGCCGACGCGGGCGCGAGAAATCACCGATCCGGAGCGTCGCGAGGTCGGCCGTAGACGTCATTTCGATCTCCCCGGGTTGTATCTTCCATCTAGCACGCCCCGGATACGGAGTCAGCGAAAATGGCTGAAGGCCTGCGTCGCGAGAACGGAAACGTATTCAGGCTTACCAATGTCATTGCGAGGAGCGAAGCGACGAAGCAATCCACCCTTGCTCTCGCCTTGAGATGGATTGCTTCGCTTCGCTCGCAATGACGCGGAGGGGTCTGGAACCTCGTCCCCAAAGGCGGTAAGCATCAGGAAAAGCCCAACAGGGAGATCCGCCATGGACGCGCATTCGGGACGTTCGCCGGAAGCCGGCGCTGCGCCGCGGCGCCGATCACATCGCGCCGGACTGCGCCGGGCAGAATTTCTACGCCATCGATCGCGGCCTGCGCGATCTGCTCGCGCATTATCTGTCGCCAGACGACTTCCAGCGGCTGGAGCCGCATTTCGACCGGCTCGGCGCGCTTGCCGGCGGCCGGCTCGACGAGCTGGCGCGGCTCGCCGACAAGCATCCGCCGGTGCTGCACCCGCGCGACCGTTTTGGCCGCGACGAGGATTTGATCGATTATCATTCCTCCTACCGCGAGATGGAGCAGATCGCCTTCGGCGATTTCCAGTTTCACGCCATGAGCCATCGCGCCGGCGCGCTCGGCATGGATCGCCCGCTGCCCGCGGTCGCCAAATACGCGCTGCAATATCTGTTCGTGCAGGCCGAGTTCGGCCTGATGTGCCCGATCAGCGTCACCGACACCTCGATCCACCTGATCCGAAAATTCGCCAGCACCGAACTGCAGGACTATCTGCTGCCGAAAATGCTGTCCGGCGATGTCGCCACGATGTGGAAGGGCACGCAGTTCATGACCGAGCGCTCCGGCGGCTCCGACGTCGGCACCATCGAGACCATGGCGCGCCATGAAGACGGCGAGTGGCGGCTCTATGGCGACAAATGGTTCTGCTCGCATGCCGACGCCGACGTCGCGCTGTTGCTGGCGCGGCCCGAGGGCGCACCATCCGGCACCAGGGGACTCGCGCTGTTCGCGATGCCGCGCCGGCTGAAGGACGGCCGCCGCAACGCCTATCGCATCGTCCGTCTCAAGGACAAGCTCGGCACCCGCTCGATGGCATCAGGCGAGATCCTGCTGGAAGGCGCGGTCGCCTATCTCGTCGGCGAGGCCGATCAGGGCCTCAAGCAGATGATGGAGCAGGTCAATCTGTCGCGGCTGTCGCATGGCGTGCGTGCGGCGGCGATGATGCGCCGCTGCGTCAACGAGGCGATGGTGTGCGCGCGCACGCGTCAGGCGTTCGGCCACACCATCATCGACTATCCCCTGCTCCGCCGCCAGCTCCTGAAGATCACGCTGCCGGCGGAGCAGTCGCTGTCGATGTTCCTGTTCGCGGCCGATGCGATGGACCGCGCCAATGCCGGCGACAAGGATGCCCGGAGCATCTTGCGAATCCTGACGCCGCTGCTGAAATTCCGCGCCTGCCGCGACAACATTCCGGTTGCGACCGGATGCAATGGAGGTGCGCGGCGGCAACGGCTATATCGAGGAATGGGTGCACGCCCGGCTGGTGCGCGACGCCCATATCGGCGTGCTCTGGGAGGGCACCAGCAATATCAACGCGCTCGACATCATCACCGCGCGCCGTCGGCAAGAGCCGCGCCCACAAGGCGTTGCAGACGGCGTTGGTGAAATTGCTGGATGAAGCGGCAGCGATTCCGGCCGCGTTCCGCGAGCGCCTGCGGCAAACACTCGACCGCACCATCGCCTTCGCCGAACGCGCCGCGACCGAGCCCGCGCTGGAAGAGCATGCGCGCGCTGCCGCCAGCGCGCTCTATCACATTAGCAGCGCGGTGCTGATGACGTCGGAAGCCGCAAGGCCTGGCGTCGATGCCAGGCGCGCGCTCTATGCGCGGCTCCTGCTTGAGCATCGGTTGAGCGTGCAGGATCCGCTGGCGCCGCGGGAGGCAACATGGGAGCAAGCGGCGGCGGAGATGCTGTTGTCGGAACGAAGCGTCTCGGTTGGCGAGATTGTGGAGCTTCTCATTTAAGTCGTCATTCCGGGGCGTGCGAAGCATGAGCCCGGAATGACGGTTACCCCAACTCGCTTGCCAGCGTCTCCTTCTCCGGCAGCGTCGCCTGAAACGCCGGCGTGTCCTGCAACTTCTCGGCAAGCGCCTCCAGCTTCCCGCAACCTAGCCCGGCAAAAAACTTCGGCCGCTTGCCGCGACCGAACAGCCAGAACACCGCGACCGTGATATCGGCTTGCGTCATCTCCGCGCCCGTGAACCACGGCCCGGCAAATTGCGCATCGAGCCAGCCAAAGCCGTCGCGAACCTGCTTGTCGCAGGCATCGAGCCACGGTGCATGCCAGGCCTCGCGTGGCCGAAAGTGCCGCTCGTAGAGCCCGGCGACCAGCTTTTCATTGGCGCCGAGGGCTATCGCTGTGAGCGTCAGCACACGGCGGCGCTCGGCCCCCGTAGCGGGCGTCAGCGACCGTGCGCCCGCCACCTGATCGAGATGATCGAGGATCACGGCGCTGTCGACCAGCATCTCGCCATCGGCGAGCCTCAGCGCCGGCACCCGCGCAATCGGATTGAACGCGGCCAGTTCCGCCTTGTCCGGGCCGAACGGCATCAGCGGCACATGGGCATAGTCGATGCCATAGAGCCGCAGCGTCACCGCCACCCGCCGGACAAAGGGCGACGCATAGCGGCCATACAGCACCGGCAGTGTTTCGGCCTCATCTTCGCACATGACGTTCGCAAATTCCTCGGCTACGCTGGGCGTAAGGCTTGCAGCTTCAAGGCTTGCAACAAAGCCAAAATGTCCGGGGAGGACAAGCGTGCATAAAGGGCGTGTCGTATTCGGCGCCATGGAGGAGGTCGTATTCGGGCGGCCTGCATCCGAGGCAATCGTCGAGCAGATGGATCGATTGGGCGCAAACCGCGCCTTCCTGATGGTGAGCGGTACGCTCAACCGCGAAACCGATGCCATCGAAAAAATCCGCCACGCTTTGGGCGCACGCTGTGCCGGCACTTTCGATGCGATGCCGGCGCATACGCCACGCTCAGGAGTGATCGCCGCCGCCGATCAGGCCCGCGCCGCGCAGGCTGATATCATCGTCACCGTCGGCGGCGGCTCGATCACCGACGGCGCCAAAGCCGTTCAGCTTTGTCTCGCCAACGATATCCGGACCGTTGAAGGCATCGACAGGATTCGCGCCATCAAGGGCGCGCCACCGCCGATGACCGCGCCTCACATACGCCAGATCAGCGCGCCGACCACGATCGCCGGCGGCGACTTCAGCCCCAGCGCTGGGGTCACCAACGAGACCACCAAGGTAAAGGAGATGGTGCGCCATCCCCTGGCGATCCCCCGCGCCGTGATCCTCGATCCGGCGCTCGGCGCGCACACGCCGGAATGGCTGTGGCTGTCGACCGGCATTCGCGCCGTCGATCATTGCGTCGAGGGCATCTGCTCGGGTCAGTCGCATCCCTATGCCGACGCGCAGACATTAAAGGGCCTCTCGCTGCTGACGCAGGCGCTGCCGCGGGTGAAGGCCGACGGCAACGATTTCGACGCCAGAATGGATTGCCAGATCGGAACCTGGCTTTCGATGGGCGGACTGTCGTCGGGCGTGCCGATGGGCGCCAGCCACGGCATCGGCTACGTGCTCGGCGCCGAGTTCGGCGTGCCGCACGGCTATACCTCCTGCGTGATGCTGCCGTTCGTGATGCGCTGGAACAAGGTCGTCAACGCCGAGCGCCAGGCCATGGTCGCGACCGCGATGGGACATCCCGGCAAAGATGCCGGCGACGTGCTCGATAACTTCATTCGCGGCCTTGGCATGCCGCGCAGCCTGCGTGAGGTCAAAGTCGGACCGGAGAATTTCGACCGTATCGCGCAGCAGGCGATGGCGACGCCGTGGGTGCCGCGCAATCCACGCAGGATCGAGGGACCGGCGCAGGTTCGCGAGATTCTCGAGTTGGCCGCATAAGAGGATTTTGGATTCGATGTATACCGGCAATCATGCAAACCTTCGTCCGCTGCAGCCCGCCTTCATCATGGCGAGCACCGGCGAGGCCGTCACCTATCGCGAGCTCGACGCCCGCAGCAACCGGCTGGCGCATCTGTTTCGCAACCGCGGCCTGAAGCGGCTCGATCACTATTCGATTTTCATGGAGAACAACAACCGTTACCTGGAATCGTGCGGCGCCGGTGAGCGTTCAGGCCTCTATTTCACCTGCGTGAACTCCTACCTGACCGCGGGCGAGCTGGCCTACATCCTGACCAACAGCCAGTCACGCATTCTCATCACCTCGAAGGCGAAACTCGACATCGCGCGCGAGGCGTTGAAGGAATGCCCGAAGGTCGAACTCTGCATCGTCGTTGATGGAGACGGCGAGAGCGATCGTATCGTCGGCCTGCAAGCGGCAACCGCGGGCCTGCCGAAGACACCGATCGCGGACGAAAGCAACGGCACCGCGATGCTGTATTCGTCCGGCACCACCGGCCGGCCCAAGGGCATCTTGCGTCCGCTGCAGGAAGTGCCGCCCGGACAGCAACTGCCGCTGTTCGATTTCCTGCAAAAAATCTGGCACTACCGCGAAGGCATGGTCTACCTGTCGCCGGCGCCGCTCTACCATTCGGCGCCGCAGGCTGCCGTCAACCTGACGATCCGCAACGGCGGCACCGCCATCATCATGGAGAGCTTCGATCCCGAGCGCTATCTCGCGCTGGTCGAGCAATGGGGCATCACCCATACGCAACTGGTGCCGACGATGTTCTCGCGCATGCTGAAACTGCCGGTCGAGGTCCGCAAGCGCTACGACCTGTCCACGCTCGAGATCGCGGTCCATGCCGCGGCGCCCTGCCCCGCCGCGGTCAAGGACGAGATGATCAAATGGTGGGGGCCGATCATCCATGAATATTACGGCGCCACCGAAGGACTGGGCTTCACGGCCTGCGACAGCGAGCAATGGCTCGCCCATCGCGGCACCGTCGGCCGGGTGCTGCTCGGTGACCTGCATATTCTCGACGAGACCATGCAGCCGAGCGCGAAGGGCGTGCCGGGCACGGTATGGTTCAAGACCGCGACGCCGTTCGAATATTTCGGCGATCCGGCCAAGACCCAGGAGTCCCGCTCGCCCGACGGCAGCATGAGCACGGTCGGCGACGTCGGCTATGTCGACGATGACGGCTATCTGTACCTGACCGATCGCGCCACCTTCATGATCATCTCCGGCGGCGTCAACATCTACCCGCAGGAATGCGAGAACCTGCTGATCACCCATCCCAAGATCGCCGACGCCGCGGTGTTCGGCGTGCCCAATCCGGACCTTGGAGAAGAGGTAAAGGCGGTGGTGCAGCCGATGCCGGGGATTTCGCCGGGGCAGGAACTGGCCGACGAACTGATCGCGTTCTGCAGCCAGTCGCTGTCGCGCCAGAAGGTGCCGCGCTCGATCGACTTCGAGGCCGAACTGCCGCGGCTGCCGACCGGCAAACTCTACAAGCGCCTGCTGCGCGACCGCTACTGGGGCAACAAGACCTCGCGGATCGTGTGAGGGCACAAGGCGGGCCCGCCACCCAGGGTGAGACATATTGGCGCGAAGCGTTCTCGCCCGGCGAATGCAGGAACGCGGTCTAGGCGCGAATTGCCAGTAAATCGCGCCAATAGCACCAATAGCGCACCGCAAGTTCCGTCACGCGAACATTGCGTAGTCCGAATTGCCAATCCCCGCATGGGCTTGGCCGGTTGCCCGGGCGCTCTGCCGTGGTATCCTCGATACCAATCGGCCAGTTGAGACCGAAGTTTGTGGAGGGGACCATGCGGAGCGTTCGCGCGCTTGCCGCCGCGGCATTGTTGTTGCTGCCGGCTTTTCATGTTGCATCGGCGGCGGAGCCGAAACAGGGCGGCATCCTCAGACTCTATCACCGCGACAGCCCCGGCAGTGCCTCGATCCATGAAGGCGCGACCTACTCGGTCAATATTCCCTTCATGCCGGTCATGAACAACCTCGTGGTGTTCAACCAGACCGTGGCGCAGAACAGCGTCGACTTAATCGTGCCGGATCTTGCGGAAAGCTGGACCTGGAGCGCCGACAACAAGACCCTGACCTTCAAGCTGCGCCAGGGCGTCAAATGGCATGACGGCAAGCCGTTCACCTCTGCCGACGTCAAATGCACCTTTGACATGCTGATGGGCAAGTCGCCGCAAAAATTCCGCCAGAACCCGCGAAAATCCTGGTACGATCAGGTCGACGACGTCACCACCAATGGCGACTTCGAGGCGTCGTTCAACCTGAAGCGGCCGCAGCCGGCGCTGCTGTCGCTGCTCGCCTCCGGCTACACCCCGGTCTATCCCTGCCACGTCTCGCCGGGCGACATGCGCACCCATCCGATCGGCACCGGACCGTTCAAGTTCGTCGAGTTCAAAGCCAACGAGTCGATCAAGCTGGTCAAGAACCCCGACTACTTCAAGAAGGGCCTGCCGCATCTCGACGGCATCGAGTTCACCATCATTACCAATCGATCGACCGCCATTCTCGGCTTCGTCTCCGGCAAATTCGACATGACGTTCCCGACCGCGGTGTCGATTCCGATGCTCAAGGACGTCAAGTCGCAGGTCCCCAAGGCGGTATGCGTGCTCGCACCCACCAACGTCTCGACCAACATCATCGTCAACTCGAGCGCCCCACCATTTGATAATCTCGACATGCGCCGGGCCCTGGCGCTGGCGCTGGATCGCAACGAATTCATCTCGATCATGTTCGAGGGTCAGGGAGACGCTGGCGGCGTCATGCAGCCCGCGCCGGACGGGTTGTGGTCCATGCCGAAGGAAATGCTGGAAACCATCCCGGGCTACGGCCCCGACATCAAGGCCAATCGGGAGGAAGCTCGCAAGCTGATGCTGAAGGCGGGTTATGGACCCGACAAGCACCTTTCCGTCAAGGTGTCGACGCGCAATATCGCGGAATACCGCGATCCCGCCGTCATCCTGATCGACCAGATCAAGAGCATCTATATCGACGCCGAACTCGACGTCGTCGATACCGCACAGTGGTTTCCGAAGATCGCGCGCAAGGACTATACGCTCGGCCTCAACCTGACCGGTAACGCCGTCGACGAACCCGACCAATCGTTCTACGAGAATTTTTCCTGCGGATCGGAGCGCAATTACACCAACTACTGCAACAAGGAAATCGAGAAACTGTTCGACCAGCAATCGGCCGAGCTCGACGTCGCCAAGCGCAAGAAACTGGTCTGGGAGATCGACAAGAAGTTGCAGGAAGACGTCGCCCGGCCGATCATCTTCTACGGCCGCTGGGGCACCTGCATGCAGCCCTATGTCAAGGGCGTCACCGTCATGGTGAACAGCTCCTATAACGGCTATCGTTACGAAGACGTCTGGATGGACAAGTAACGTCCAGCCGCGACGGGGCCGTCCGATATGATTTACGCGTATTCTGATCGCAGAACTGCTACCCGTTTTTGCGGAATACGTTGAGGAGAACCGCCAGGTGTTTGCTTATATCGTGCGACGCCTCGCATTGATGCTCGTGACCCTGATCGGGATCTCGATCATCATCTTTGTGCTGCTGCGCGTGGTCCCCGGCAACATCGTCGACATCCTGTTCGACGCCGCCGGTTTCGTCGATCCCGCCGACAAGGCCAACCTGGAAAAGGAACTCGGCCTCAACCTGCCGATCTACGTACAATACCTGCACTGGATCGGCGGGCTGCTGCACGGTGATCTCGGCTATTCCTATGTATCGGAAAAGCCCGCGTTGCAGGAGATTTTGCCGCGCATTCCCATCACCGCACGGCTGGCTGGTCTGGCGCTGTTGTTCTCCGCCTCGATCGGCATTCCCTTAGGGGTTATCAGCGCGGTGCATCAGGGCTCAAAGCTGGATTACGCCTTGCGCATCGTCAGCCTGAGCGGCCTGTCGCTGCCCTCGTTCTGGCTCGGGCTGTTGATCCTGATGGCGTCGGTCTCGCTGTTCGGCAGCATGCCGATCTACAATCCCAATCCGAAAACCTGGACCGAAGCGATCGCGATCTTCTGCGTGCCGGCGATGGCCGTGGGCTTCCGCAGCGCCGCGCTGACCATGCGCATCACCCGCTCCTCGATGCTCGAGATCCTGCGGCAGGACTTTATCCGCACCGCGCGCGCCAAGGGCGCCTCGGAATCCTCGGTCAACTACCGCCACGCGCTGAAGAACGCCATTCTGCCCGTCATCACCGTGATCGGCATCGAGGCGGCGTTCCTGATCGGCGGGCTGATCGTCACCGAAACCGTATTCAATATTCCCGGCGTCGCCCGCTTCCTGGTCGAAGCGTTGCGCTGGCGGGACTATCCGATCGTGCAAAACCTCGTGATGCTGATCGCCGTGGTCGTGGTGGCTGCCAACTTCACCGTCGACATGCTGTACGCCGCGATCGACCCGCGCATCCGTTACGGGGATTAGGAGCCGCCGCTTGACCACCATCAACTACGACAGCGAGCTGAAACGCGCCGGCGCCCATTCGACGCATGGCTGGCGACGCCTCGCCTTCCTTGCGCAACGCTACGTGCTCGGCACCTTCGGCCTGTTCATCATGCTGCTGTTCGTCTGGATCGCGATCTCGGCCGACCTGATCTGCCGCTATGACCCGCTCAGCGTCGACTCCGCGCATCGTCTCGCGTCACCCAGTTGGCAGCACTGGATGGGCACCAACTCGTTCGGCCGCGACGTCTGGAGTCGGATCATCCACGGCGCGCGGATCTCGCTCGCCGTCGGCATCGGCTCGACCTTCCTGGGATCGTCGATCGGCGTCATGGTCGGCCTTGCATCGGGCTATTTATCAGGCTGGGTCGACCTCGTATTCCAGCGCGTCACCGACATCCTGCAGGCGCTGCCGCTGCTGGTACTGGCGCTGGTGATGACGGCAGCGCTCGGCCCGTCGCTGCCGAACGTGATCATCGCGATTGCGATCCCGCTGATCCCGACGGTTGCCCGCGTGATCCGCGCCAATACGCTGGCGCTGCGCGAACTGCCGTTCGTCGAGGCCGCCAAATCGATCGGCATGAGCGAGACACGTATTGCGCTCCGCCACGTGCTGCCCAACACGCTGGCGCCGCTGATCGTGCTGGCGACGGCGCAGCTCGGCTCCACTATCCTGACCGAGGCCTCGCTCTCGTTCCTCGGCCTCGGCATTCCCGAGCCCTACCCGTCCTGGGGCCGCATGCTGTCGGAATCGGCGGCGGAATATGTCCGCACCGCGCCGTGGCTCGTGATCTTCCCGGGCGTCGCGATCAGCCTGGCGGTGTTCGGCACCAACCTGTTCGGCGATGCGCTGCGCGACATCCTCGACCCGAGGCAGCGCGGCTGATGACCGGAGCACAGGCGGACGACACGGTTCTCGACGTCAAGAACCTGCAGACGGTGTTCTTTACCAATTCCGGACTGTTCCGGGCGGTCGACGATGTCTCGTTCAGCGTTCGCCGCGGCGAGACGCTGGCGATTGTCGGCGAATCCGGTTGCGGCAAGAGCGTCAGCGCGCTGTCGATCATGCGGCTGGTGCCCGACCCGCCCGGCCGCATCGTCGGCGGTTCGGTCAACCTCGAAGGCACCGACCTGCTGAAGCTCAGCGACGCCGAGATGCGCAAAATCCGGGGCAACCGGATCTCGATGATCTTTCAGGAGCCGATGACCTCGCTCAATCCGGTGATGCGGATCGGCGACCAGATCACCGAGGTGGTGCAACTGCACCAGACCATGACAAACAAGCAGGCATGGGCCAAGGCAGTTGAGATGCTGAAGCTCGTCCGCATTCCCGAACCGGAGCGGCGGGCGCAGGAATATCCGCATCAGCTCTCCGGCGGCATGCGCCAGCGCGCGATGATCGCGATGGCGCTGGCCTGCCGGCCGACGCTTCTGATTGCGGACGAGCCGACCACCGCGCTCGACGTCACCATTCAGGCGCAGATCCTGGCGCTGATCGTCGACCTGCAGAAGACGCTCGGCACCGGTCTGGTGCTGATCACCCACGACCTCGGCGTCGTCGCACAGACCGCGCAGCGTGTCATTGTGATGTATGCCGGCAAGAAGGTCGAGGAAGCCACGGTCGAGGACCTCTTTGAAAAACCGCTACATCCCTACACGCGCGGCCTGATGGCCTCGATGCCGGTGGTGATTTCGCTCGAAGCCAAGGAAGACGCACGGCTGAACGAAATTCCCGGCATGGTGCCGTCGCTGACCAACCTGCCGGCCGGCTGCGCCTTTGCGCCGCGTTGCAGCCTCGCGATCGATCGGTGCCGTGCGGAGTATCCGCCGCTGCAGGAATTTGACGGAAAACATCTGGCGGCGTGCTGGCGCGCGGCGGAAACGGTGGCCGCGCCATGACCGACACGAGCCCTCTGCTCGAGGTCACCGACCTCGTCAAACATTACGCGGTGCGCGGCGGCATCTTGCGCCGCCGGGTCGGCACCGTGCATGCCGTCGACGGCGTCAGTTTTTCGGTCGGTCGCGGCGAGACGCTCGGCCTTGTCGGCGAGTCCGGCTGCGGCAAGTCGACGGTGGCGCGCACCGTAATGCGACTGGTCGAGCCGTCCAGCGGCGTCATCAAGCTTGATGGCATCGATATCACCGGCCTCAGCAAGGCGGAGATGCGGCCGCATCGGCGCTCGATGCAGATCGTGTTCCAGGACCCGTTTGCGTCCCTGAATCCGCGCATGACCGCGGGCGATATCGTCGGCGAGCCGCTCAGCGTGCATGGGCTCGCAACCGGCCGCGAGAAGCAGGAGCGCGTCGCCGAGTTGTTCGCGCAGGTCGGATTGCGCGCCGACCAGATGAAGAATTTTCCGCATCAGTTCTCCGGCGGCCAGCGCCAACGCATCTGCATCGCCCGGGCGCTGTCGCTCGGGCCGCGCCTGATCGTCTGCGACGAGCCGGTCTCGGCGCTCGACGTCTCGATCCAGGCGCAGGTGATCAATCTCTTGATTGACCTGCAGCGCAGCCACGATTTCTCCTATCTGTTCATCGCCCATGACCTCGCCGTCGTCGCCCACATCAGCCACCGCGTCGCGGTGATGTATCTCGGGCGCATTGTCGAGATTGCCGACAAGGCCGAGCTGTTCGCCAACCCGCGCCATCCCTACACGCAGGCGCTGCTGGCATCGGTGCCGGTCGCGAACCCCAAGGCGAAAAAACTCGCGCCGATGATCGACGGCGACGTGCCGAGCCCGATCAACCCGCCGCCCGGCTGCGCCTTCCACACCCGCTGCCGCTACGCGATCGACCGGTGCAAGGTCGAGCGGCCGGTGTTGACGAATGCAGGTGCAAAGCACGAGGTCGCGTGCTGGCTGAATGAGGGTACGGGGCGGCCGGGGTAATATGTCGTCCCCGCGAACGCGGGGACCCATACCGCGTGATCTATCGATGATCTGCGGTGGCTAAGAGCATTCGCACAACAACTGCCGCGGCGTATGGGTCCCGGCCTTCGCCGGGACGACGGCTATGCCGCCTCAATCTCCACCACAATCTTCCCCGTCGTCACCTGCTCACCCTCGGCGACGTCAATCGCGGAAACCGTGCCGGCCACACCCGCCGTATGCACATGCTCCATCTTCATCGCTTCCAGCGTCATGACAGGCTGACCCGCCGTGACCTTGTCGCCTGGTTGGATCAGCACGGCGACGACGCGGCCGTTCATCGCCGCGCGGACTTTGCCGTCGCCGCCGCTCGCCGCGGCCGAGACCGGCGCCGCCAGCGTCAGGTCGCGCGCGGAAATAGTGTTTCCCCGATAAAGGAAATGGAGCCGATCGCCATCGCGGGACCATTTGAGGGATTCCGTGAGTCCATTGCCGGTAAACCGGACACTGCTCTCATCGGCGCCGTGAATCTCGACCCGGTAAGGCTTGTTCTCCAGCCCCTGATAGCTGCCGTCACGCCCGCGCACGATGTCGACGTCATGCACACCGTGATCGAGTTCGATACGCACCGGAACCGGAAACGTCGCCGCCAGCGACCGACCGCTTTGCCACTTCCGCGCAGATCGATTGGTGAGATAGAGCAGCAACCCCGCCAGAAATGTTTCCCATTCCACGTCATGGCGCGGCGCCAGCAATTCGCTGCGATGATCGCCGATGAAGGCCGTGGTCGCCTCACCATTCGCAAAGCCGGGATGACGCAGGCAAGACAGCAAAAATCCCTGATTGGTAGTGACGCCGAACGCAGCCAGCTGCTCCAGGCCGCAGATCAGCTTGCCGCGCGCCTCGTTACGATCCGTGCCATGGCTGATGATCTTGGCGATCATCGAATCGTAGAACGGCGGAATCTCGGAACCCGACTCCAGCGCGTGCTCGACGCGGATGCCGTCGGGCATCTGCCACAGCGCCATCTTGCCTGACTGCGGCATGAAATCGTGATCCGCATCCTCGGAGCACAGCCGGACCTCGATCGCATGTCCGGAGAATTTGACGTCCTCCTGCACCAGCCCGAGCGCCTCGCCGCTGGCGACGCGCAACTGCAGCTCGACGAGGTCGAGGCCCGTGATGGCCTCGGTAACGGGATGTTCGACCTGCAGCCGCGTGTTCATTTCCATGAAATAGAACTCGCCGCTGGCGTTGAGCAAAAATTCCAGCGTGCCGGCGCCCTCGTAACGCAGCGACCTCACGGCATCGACGGCAACCTGGCCCATCCGCGTCCGCAATTTCGGTGTCACGGCCGGCGACGGCGCTTCCTCGATCAGCTTTTGGTGCCGGCGCTGCACCGAGCAATCGCGTTCGCCGAGATGGATGGCGTTGCCGTAGCGATCGCCGAACACCTGCACTTCGATATGCCGGGGATTGACAATAGCGCGTTCCAGAATCACGGTAGGGTCGCCGAACGCGCCCTGCGCCTCCGAACGCGCGCTGCGCAGCGCATCCGGGAACCCCTTGTCGTCGGCGACCAGCCGCATGCCACGCCCACCGCCGCCGGCAACTGCCTTGATCATCACGGGGAAGCCGATCTTCCTGGCCTCCTTCAGCATCACGGCGTCGCTCTGGTCCGCGCCCTGATAGCCGGGCACGCAGGGCACGCCGGCCTTTTGCATGATGTCCTTGGCGCCGGCCTTGTTGCCCATCGCGCGGATCGATTCCGGCGACGGCCCGATGAACACCAGACCAGCATCGCGGCAGGCCCGCGCAAAATCCTCGTTCTCGGCAAGGAAGCCATAACCGGGATGCACCGCGCTGGCGCCGGAAGCCTTGGCGGCGGCGATCATCGCGTCGATCCGCAAATAGGATTGCGACGGCAACGCCTCGCCGATCCGCACCGCCTGATCGGCCTCGCGGACATGCAGCGCGTCGCGATCGGCATCGGAATAAACGGCGACCACGCCATAGCCGAGACGGCGCGCCGTGCGCATGATCCGCAGCGCGATCTCGCCGCGGTTGGCGATCAAAATCTTGAAGAACGGCGTCTGCTTCATCATGCTCATGGCCGGGCGACCGAGAATTGCATGCGCTGGGGTGAGCGAGCCTCGGCCTCGCGGCAGATCGCCAGCACCTCGGACAGCACACTGCGGGTATCGCGCGGATCGATCACACCGTCGTCGAGCACGCGCGCGCTGGTCGAGAACACGTCCATCTGGCTGTCGAACACGCCGATGATCTGCGCCTTCATCGACTCTAACTTTTCTTTCTCGATCGGCTTGCCGCGCCGCGCGGCGGCGGCTTCGGTCACGATCGCCATGGTTTCGGCGGCCTGCTCGCCGCCCATCACGGCGGTCTTGGCGTTCGGCCAGGAGAAGCAGAAGCGCGGATGGAAGCCGCGCCCGCACATGCCGTAATTGCCGGCGCCGAACGAAGCGCCGCAGTAGATGGTGATCTGCGGCACCGTGGCCGAGGTGACGGCCTGGATCATCTTGGAGCCGTGCTTGATCATGCCGGCCTCCTCATACGCCTTGCCCACCATGTAGCCTGTGGTGTTGTTCAGATACAGCAGCGGCGTGCGCGACTGGCAGCAGGCCTGGATGAAGTGCGTCGCCTTGTTGGCGCCGGGCACATCGAGCGGCCCGTTATTGGTGATGGTCCCGATTGCCTGCCCTTCGATGCGGGCGTGACCGCAAACGGTGGCGGGGCCGTAATTGGCGCCGAATTCCGTAAAGTCGGAGTCGTCGATAATGCGTGCGATCACCTGTCTCATGTCGACGGGGCGCTTGTGGTCCATCGCCATGATCCCAAGCAGCTCTTCCTGGTCGTAACGCGGCGGTCGATAAGTCGCTTCGGCCGCCTTGGGCCGGTCCCATTCCAGATTGGCCATGATGTCGCGCGCGATGCGCAGCGCATCGCGGTCGTCTTCGGCGAGATAGTCGCCGAGCCCGGAAATCGAAGTGTGCATCTCGGCGCCGCCGAGTTCCTCCTCGGTCGCGATTTCGCCGGTCGCGGCTTTCAACAGCGGCGGCCCGGCCAGGAAGGCGCGGGTGCGGCCGCGCACCATCACGATGTAATCGGAAAGTCCCGTCTGATACGCTCCGCCTGCCGTCGACGAGCCGTGCGTGACCGTCACGACAGGCAAGCCAGCCGCCGACAGCCGCGCGAGATTGCGAAAGATATTGCCGCCGCGAACGAAATCCTCGACGCGGTAGCGCAACAGATTGGCGCCGGCGCTTTCGACCAGTTGCACGTAAGGCAGCTTGTTCTCCAGCGCCATTTCCTGCACCCGGATGGTCTTGTCGAGACCATAAGGCTGCAGCGCGCCGGCATCGATGCCGGAATCATTGGCGCTGACCATGCAGCGGATGCCGGCGACAAAGCCGATGCCGGCGATCAGCCCGCCACCCGGCACGCTCTTGTCCGCATCCGGCACGTCGAACATGTAGCCGGCCAAGGTCGACAACTCGATAAAGGGCGTGCCGGGATCAAGCACCAGCGCCACGCGCTCGCGCGGCAGCAGCTGCCCGCGTTTGTGGAAGCGATCCTTGGCGCCGGCCGACGCCGCCCGCGTCCGCTCCTCCAACATGCGCATCCGCGCGATCAGCGCCAGCATGCCGTCGCGGTTGGCCTTGTAGGCCGCACCGCAGGTCGCGATGGTGGATTCGAGGATGGCCATCTGCGGCTTACTTCCCGGTAAAATGTTCGCTGAAAGACTGGCGCAATTCGACCTTGCGCAATTTCCCCGTCGCCGTCATCGGCATTTCGTCGAGGATGCGGATGAATTTCGGTACCTGAAAACCACCGAGATGCTTTCGGCAATGCTCGGCGATTCCTGCCTCGTCCGCCTGCGCGCCCGGCTTCAGCTTGACGAAGGCAGACACCGCCTCGCCCCATTGCGGATGCGGCAGGCCGACCACCGCCGCGTTCTGCACGGCGGGATGCGCCAGCAGTGTCTCCTCGATCTTGACGGAAGCGACGTTCTCGCCGCCGGACTTGATCATGTCCTTCTTGCGGTCGAGGAACAGCACCTCGCCGTGATCGTCGATCAGCGCCAAATCGCCAGTATGGTGCCAGCCGAACTTGCGCGCCTCCTCGGTTGCTTTCGGGTCCTTGTAATAGCCCAGCATCACGTTCGGTCCGCGATGCACGAGTTCGCCGGCCTCGCCGCGCGGCAGCAGATTGCCGTTGTCGTCCATGATGGCGGTTTCGTTGACGATCAGCGACTCGCCCCAGTAATTGCCGAAGCGTTCGAGCTGGCGGTCCGGCTGCGACATCGTCGTGGCCGGGTACATCTCGGTCTGGCCGGAGGAGAGCACGAAGTTCGGGCACATGTCCGCGATGGCACGTTCCAGCAGCGGGCGTCCCATCGGCGCCATGGTGTAGATGCAGGTCTTCAGGCCCGAGAGATCGAACTCCCTGCGGCGCGGGTGATCGAGAATCGCCTGGTACATCAGCGACAGCCCGACAAACACGGTGAGCTTATCGCGGACGATGGCCTCCATACAGACCACGGGATCAAAGCCGCGCATCAGCGCCATGCGACCGCCGATCGACAGATAGCTCAGCAGCAGCACGTGCCCGGCGCAATGGAACAACGGAAACTGCCCGGTGATTCCATCGTCGCGGCCGAGCCTCATCTCGACGCAATTGCTCATCACGGCCATCACGACCGCGAGGTGACAATGCATCGCGCCTTTCGGCCGCGAGGTCGTGCCTGAGGTGTAGATGATCATCGCCAGATCGCGCTCGTCGAAATCGATGTCAGGCTCGACGTCGGACTGACCCTTGATCAGGTCGGCGAAATTCTCCAGCCCCGTGGCAGCGACCTTGCCGGCAAGGTCGATCGCGATCATCTGCATGCCACGCTTTTCCAGCGCGGCGCGGCGATCGGGCTGCACGTGCAGCATGTCGTCGATGACGGCGAAGCGAACCGCGGCGTGGTCGAGGATATAGTCCATATCGGCCGGGCCGAGCATGGTGTTGATGGGGACCCACACCAGACCGGCGCGATGAATGCCGAACAGCGCTTTGACGAACTCGACCGAGTTGTTGCAGATCGTCGAGATCTTGTCGCCCGGCTTCAGGCCGCGCTGCACCAGATAGTTGGCAAAGCGGTTGGCGTCGCGCTCGATCTCGGTGAAGGTGACGCGGCGTGCACCATCGGTCAGCGCGACGCGATCCGGAAACCGCGCGGCCGCGCGCTTGAGCAGATCGCCGATCGCAACCCGGCCGATCCGGCCCGGCCCGGTCACGCCGCCGGTTGCGGTGAGGTTGGTCATCTATACGCTCCTCGTGAAACTCCGTCATTGCGAGCGAAGCGAAGCAATCCATCTCGCCACGAAGATAGTCTGGATTGCTTCGTCGCTTCGCTCCTCGCAATGACGAGCTAAGATTAATGCCTGGTCCCAAAGATCTGCCGTGCCTCGGCCGGGCTTGCGATCTCGCGGCCGGCGCGGCGCGCGCAGCCGGCGATGGCTTCGATCAACTGCCCATTGGAAGTCACCTTCTTGCCGTCGGCGAGATAGAAGGTGTCTTCGAGCCCGGTGCGCAGATGTCCGCCGAGATCGGCGCAGCGCTGGTGCAGCGGCCAGATTTCGCCGCGTCCGATCGCGGTGACCTGCCAGCGCGCATCCGGCTCTTTCAACTTCAGCAGGATCGGCAGCAATTCCGGATCGGCCGGCATGCCGGAAGCCACGCCCATCACGAAATTATACTCCAGCGGACCACTATACATTCCGGTCTGCCGGTACATGTTGACGCAACGCACGATGCCGACGTCGAAGCATTCAAATTCCGGGATCGTGCCGGCAACCTTCATGACGTCGAGGTAGTCCTGCACTTTCTCGACCGCGTTATCGAACATCATCGGCGGCCACGCCCAGGTGTTGTCGGACTTGACCTTGAGATAGTTCAGCGAGCCGGCGTTGCAGGCTGCGATCTCCGGTTTGGTCTCCCGCACGCAATCGAGCGCACCCTGGTAGTTCGGGCCCGAAGTGCCGGTGGTGTGGTTGATGATGACGCCCGGGCAAGCCTCGCGAATGGCCTGCTGGATCTCCTTGCTGATGCTGACCTCCCACGACGGCAGGTGGCCCCTGTTCGGCTCCTGCTGGCGCAGATGCATATGCATGATGCTGGCGCCCGCATTGAAGGCGGCCTTCGCCTCGCGCGCCATCTGCTCGGGCGTGACCGGAACGTTGTGCTGTTTTGGGTCAGTCAGCACGCCGTTCAGCGAGCAGGTGATGACGGCCTTGTCGCCCATGGATCAGCCCTTTGATTCCCGAAAACTTTTGCTTTCGCGATCATGCGGCCGGGATCAGCTGGCTTCTTGCGTCCATGCGCTATTGTCGGCCTCGACCCGCCCGCTCGAATAGATCGCGAGATCGCGCGAACCGGAAAAGATCGCGCGCGGCTTCAGGCCGTAGAAGCGGCGGATCGAGTGGCTGAAATGCGTGGAGTCGGGATAGCCGATGTCCTGCGCGAGATGCGCGAGGTTGATGTCCTGGTTGGCGAAGTGCAGCAGGTGCCGCGCGCGCTTCCAGGCGCGGAACGAGCGGAACGAGATTCCGGTCTCTTCCTTGAACAGATGCAGGAAGCGCGAAGGTGATAGCCCAGCCTCCGCCGCGCAGCTTGCCGCGGTCACCGGCTCGCCGCAGAATTTTCCGATCTGCACGATCGAGCGCGCCACCCGCGGATCGAGCGCGCGCTGGGGCAAGGCTTCGCCGAGGCAGAGCAGATCGAATTCGGCATTGGAAATATCGTCGCCACCATGGCGCTCGCGCAATTCGACATAGGCGGCGCGAATCCGGTTGGCGAAATCAGCACTCTCGGGTCCGGTGAGGCGTTTGAGAAGGTCTTCGAACACGCCCGGCGGAACGCTCTCGGGCTCGATCACGAGGCTGAGCACCGAGCGATAGTCGCTGGCGATGGTGTGCCGGATATTCGGCAGCACGGCAGCGAGTTCACACAAGGTCTCGCGGCCATCGGCGGTGGTGAGACACAATCCGCCTTCGATCGCGACATAGACATTGAACGCACCCGAGCAGCGCGCCCGCGGGCGACCGAGCAGGCCCGCGTAAAACACGCGCTCCGGGGTGATCAGCATCAGATGGCCGGATTTGTGGCCGCTCTTGTGACCGATGTCGTCCATGGCAAATCCTCCTCGCGCGGCTCTTTGGCCGCTGCGACAGAGGGCAACCATAGCGGAAAATCGGGGGCTGACTATGGCAGATTGGGCCCGTTGCGGCCGGAAAATGCTCATGAATCCGTCATTGCCCGCAACAAACGCGAAGCGTTTGTGCAAGGGAGCGGTAGCGACGAAGCAATCCAGACTTCCTTTTTGGCTTTCTGGATTGCTTCGCTTCGCTCGCAATGACAGCAGCTCAAATCAGGGCCGGACCCGGGGCGTCACCCCCTGATCCACGCCGGCCTTTTGTTCCGCCGCCACGGCCCGCTTGTAGCCGTCGCGCGCCTGCAACCGGGTCCAATAGGCCGCCACATTGGGTCCAAAGTCCTTGGCCAGCCCGATATTACCGGCCAGACGCAGCGCATAGCCGTTGGCGATATCGGCCGCGGTAAACCGGCGGGCGCACAGGAATTCCGAATTGGCCGTGGCAGCCTCGACCGCCCGCAACCGGCCGAGGAACCATTTGGAATAATCGCCGGCCACTTGCGGGTTACGGCGCTCCTCTGGTTCGAGCTGACTGTATCTCAGCACCAGCGTTTGCGGAAAGGTCAGCGTGGCGTCGCTGAAATACATCCAGTTCAGGAAGGCGCCGTAGGCCGGCTCATCGGACCCGACCACCAGCGGCGTCGGCCCGTGCCTGGTGCCGACGTAATGGCAGATGCCGGATGACTCCGTCATTTTGGTTTCGCCGTCGACCATGAACGGGATGGTGCCGAGCGGATTGATCGCCATGTACTCCTTGGCGAACACCCGCGGCGGGAACGGCAGCATCTTGAGCTCATAGGATACGCCCATCTCCTCGAGCATCCAGAGCGGACGAAACGAGCGTGCGCCGTCGCAGTGATAGAGCGTGATCATCAGGCGTTCCCCAGGATTTGTCGGGCCAGTTTAGGATGAGGATGGCACAAGCGCCATGGCGCGCTTGACTGGATTCATGTCAGCCGTTGCTATGCTTCTTCAGTTCAAGCCGCGCAATCTGGTTGCGATGGACTTCATCCGGCCCATCGGCCAGACGAAGCAGCCGCGCGGTGGCGTAGGCCGCGGCAAGCCCGAAATCGTTGCCGGTGCCGGCGCCGCCATGCGCCTGGATCGCCCAGTCGATGACCTGGCAGGCCATGTTCGGCACCGCGACCTTGATCATCGCGATCTCGGCTTTGGCGGTGCGGTTGCCGACCGTATCCATCATGTGCGCGGCATTCAGTGTCAGCAGCCGCGACTGCTCGATCATGATCCGCGACTCGGCGATGCGCTCCTGCGTCACCGTCTGCTCAGACACCGCCTTGCCGAAGGCGACACGGCTTCGCGTCCGCACGCACATCTTCTCCAGCGTCCGCTCGGCGAGGCCAATCAGCCGCATGCAGTGATGAATGCGGCCGGGGCCGAGCCGCCCCTGCGCGATCTCGAAACCGCAGCCCTCGCCGAGCAGCATGTTCGACGCGGGCACGCGCACGTTTTCGAACAGAACCTCCGAGGCGCGATCGGGTACGCCGTAGAATCCGAACACCGGGATCGGCCGCAACACTGTCACGCCCGGCGTATCCATCGGCACCAGGATCATCGACTGCTGCTTGTGGCGATCCGGATTGTTTGGATCGGTCTTGCCCATGAAGATGCAGATCTTGCAGCGCGGGTCGGTGGCGTTGGTGGTGTACCACTTGCGACCGTTGATAACGTAGTCATCGCCGTCCCGGACGATCGAGCTCTCGATATTGGTGGCGTCGCTGGAGGCGACCGCCGGCTCGGTCATCGCGAAGCAGGAGCGGATTTCGCCGGCCAAAAGCGGCTTCAGCCATTTTTCCTGATGCTCTCGGGTCGCATAGCGCGCCAGCACTTCCATGTTGCCGGTGTCGGGCGCCGAACAGTTGAAAACCTCAGGCGCGAGGTGCGTCCGTCCCATCACTTCGCACAGCGGCGCATATTCGAGATTGGTCAGGCCGGCGCCGTGCTCGCTCTCGGGCAGGAACAGATTCCAGAGCCCGGCTTCGCGTGCCTTCGGCTTCAACTCCTCGACAACCGGATAGACCTTCCACGGCCCCAGTTCCTCGGCCTCTTTGTAGAAACGCTCCTCGTTCGGATAGACGTGCCTGTCCATGAACGATTCGAGACGATGCTTCAGCTCGGTGACTTTCTGGCTCTGTGCATAGAACATGGTCACATCGTCCTTATTTCTTCGCGCCGGGCAGCGTGCCCATCATCTTGCACAGCACCGTCAGCATCACCTCGTCGGCGCCGCCGCCGATCGAGGTTAGCCGGCTGTCGCGATAGGCGCGGCTGACCGGCGTTTCGTTCATGAAGCCCATGCCGCCCCAGAATTGCAGGCAGGCATCGGTGAGTTCGCGACCGAGCCGTCCCGCTTTCAGTTTCGCCATGGTGGCCAGCCGCGTCACATCCTCACCCGCGACCAGCGCCTCGGTGGCGCGATAGATCAGCGCGCGCAGCAGTTCGACCTCGGTTTGCATTTCCGCGAGCTTGAAATGGACGGTCTGGTTGTCGAGGATCGACTTGCCGAAGGCTTTTCGGTTACGGGTGTATTCGATCGTCTCCGCGATGATGAACTCGTGCGCCTTGAGGCAGGCGGCCGCGCCCCACAGCCGCTCTTCCTGGAACTGGACCATCTGGTAGCTAAAGCCCTTGCCTTCGTCGCCGATGCGGTTGCGCTTGGGCACCCGGACATTGTCGAAGAAGATCTGCGCGGTGTCGGAGGAGCGCATGCCCATCTTGTCGAGCTTGCGGGCGATCTGCACGCCCTTGCTCTTCATCGGCACGCAGATCAGCGACTTGTTGCGATGAACCTGGTCGTCGCTGGTATTGGCCAGCAGGCAGATCCAGTCGGCCTGGGTGCCGTTGGTGATCCACATCTTGCCGCCATCGATGACGTAATCGTCGCCATCGGAACGCGCGCTGGTCTTGATCGAAGCAACATCCGAGCCGGCGCCCGGCTCGGAGACGCCGATGCAGGCGACCATGTCGCCAGATATCGCCGGCGCCAGAAATTCGCGGCGCACCTCATCCGACCCGAACCGCGCCAGCGCCGGCGTCGCCATGTCGGTCTGCACCCCGATCGCCATCGGCACGCCGCCGCAGGTGATGGCGCCGAGTTCTTCGGCCATCATCAGTGCATAGCTGTAATCGAGCCCCTGCCCGCCGAATTCAACGGGTTTGTTGAGGCCAAGAAAGCCGAGGTTGCCGAGCTTTTTGAACAGCTCATGCGCCGGGAAGATATCGTTCTTCTCCCACTCGTCGACGAACGGATTGATCTCAGCACCGATGAATTTTTGCAAGGCACGACGCGGTTCGTCGTGGTCGGCGGTGAAGAGCATTTCTATTTTATCCTCGTCGTTTAGTCCGCCGTCATGGCCGGGCAGAACTGCGAAGCACGTCTTCGCACCAGATGTCCCGGCCATCCACGTCTTCGGCGCCCTGCGGAGAAAGTAAGCCGTGGATGCCCGGGTCAAGCCCGGGCTTGACGGAGAGAGATCGTCACAACCCCATCTGCCGCGACGCCAGATCCTTCATGATCTCCTCGGTGCCGCCGCCGATGGCGTTGACCTTGACCTCGCGGTAGATGCGCTCGACCTTGATGCCGCGCATGAAGCCGGCGCCGCCGAAAATCTGCACGGCCTCGGAGGCGCAGAACGCCATGGTCTGGGTCGCCTGGTTCTTCATCATGCAGATTTCGGCGACCGGGCTCTCGCCCTGCCCGAGCCGCCACGCCAGCATTTCCAGCATCGCCTGCGATGCCGCAACCTTCTGCGCCATGTCGACCAGCTTGTGGCGGATCACCTGGTGCTGCGAAATCGGTTTTCCAAAGGTCTTGCGCTCCCTGGCATAGGCAATCGCTTCCTCGACGCAGACGCGCGCATAGGCGGTGCAGCTCGCAGCCATGCCCATGCGCTCGCTGTTGAAGTTATGCATGATGATCTTGAAACCCTGGCCTTCCTCACCGATCAGGTTTTCGACCGGCACCCGGCATTCGTCAAAATGTAATGTCGCGGTGTCCGACGCCCACCAGCCCATCTTCTTCAGCTTGGTGCGGGTCAGGCCCGGCGTGTTGCCTTCGATCAGGAGCATGCTGACGCCGCCCGGCCCCTCGCCGCCGGTGCGCACGGCCACCGTTAGATAGTCGGCGCGCATGCCCGAGGTGATAAAGGTCTTCTCGCCGCTGACAACGTAGTGATTGCCGTCGCGCCGCGCCTTGGTGCGCAGGTTGGCGACGTCGGAGCCGCCGCTCGGTTCGGTGATCGCCAGTGCCGAGATTTTCTTGCCGGCCAATACATCCGGCAGCACCCGCGCCTTCACTTCCGGCCGTGCCGCGCGTGCGATCGGCGGCGAACCGATGGTGTGGCTCATCAGGCTCGAACTGACCCCGCCGGCGCCGGCGCGCGCCAGCTCCTGCGAGGCCACGATCTTCATGAACTGGTCGGCGGGCACGCCGCCGAACTCTTCCGGAAAACCGAGCCCCAATAGCCCGATCTCGGACGCCTTGGCGTAGAGCTCGCGCGGAAACTCGCCGGCCTCGTCCCATTCATGGGCATAGGGCTCGATCTCGCGCGCGACAAAGCGGCGCATCACATCGCGGAACGCCTCATGCTCCGGCGTGTAAAAGGGATTTTGTACCCGTGACCGATCCAGCATGGCTTCCTCCTGATAACATCAGGTTGACCTGATTTGGCCGCAGCAAACTTGCGTCCAGCGGCTGGACAGCAACTGAACGCAAGACCCGTGGCACCGCGCTGCCTAGCGTCCGCCAAAAAACAAAATACCACATACGGCCATTGGCCGGGGAGATGAAGCATGATCCGATCGAGGCTATCGGCCCCGGCAGTCCTTTTGTCAGCCGTGTTGTCACTTGCCGCGTGGACAGCGGCCTCCGCCCAGCAACCTGGCATCACGGATACCGAAATCAAGTTCGGCAACATCATGCCGTATAGCGGCCCGGCGTCGGCGCTCAGCGTCACCGGCAAGGTGTTCGCCGCCTATTTCGACATGATCAACGAAAAGGGCGGCATCAACGGGCGCAAGCTCAACATGATCTCGCTCGACGACGGCTTTTCGCCGCCGAAGACGGTCGAGGCGACCCGCCGGCTGGTTGAGAACGACAATGTCGCCTTCATGTTCGGCACCATGGGCACCGCGCCGAGCTCGGCGACCGCAAAGTATCTCAACGGCGCCAAGGTGCCGCACCTGTTCCTGATCTCGTCCGCCTCGAAATGGAACGAGCCGGCGACGCAGCCGTGGCTGATGGCGCTGCCGTGGGCGCCGAATTATGTCGAGGAAGCCGGCATCGAGGTGCGCTACGCGCGCTCGAAGAATCCCAACGCGAAGTTTGCGATCCTTTACCAGAACGACGACGCCGGAAAAGACTATCTGCGCGGCGTCAAGGAAGCCCTCGGAGCCGACGCCGACAAGGCGATCGCGATGGCGTCAAGTTTCGAAGTCGCCGATCCCACCGTGGATTCACAAATCCTGACGCTGGCCAACACCAAGGCCGACGTTTTCCTGATCTACAGCGTGACGCCGCGTGCCTGCGCGCAGGCAATCCGTAAAGCGCATGAGACCGGCTGGCGGCCGATACGCTTCATCGCTTCCGGCTGCGCCAACAAGGACACGGTGATGGTGCCGGCCGGGCTGGAGGCTTCGCAGGGCATCATGTCGGTGGTGTCGCTAAAACCTTATCTGGCCGACTCCAAGGATCCCGGCCTGGTCGCCTATGGCGAGTTCATGAAGGCGCGGCTGCCCAATGTCGATCCGGCCAACTTCGCCGCCGGCTACGGCTACATGGTGGCGCAGGCGCTGGTCGTGGTGCTGGAGCAGTGCAAGAACGATCTCAGCCGCGCCAACATCATGGCGCAGGCCGCCAACCTCAAGAACGTGCCGCTGTCGATGCTGCTGCCCGGCATCACGCTGAACACGTCGCCGACCGACTACCGTCCGATCAAGGACGGTTACATGGTCGAGTTTCGCGACAGCCAGCTCGCCGTGATCAGCGAATTGTTGCGCGGCGGCTCCTGAACGGATTGAGCAGCCGGAAGATCTCGCAAGTCGCGACGAGACCGATGAGCCACGCAAAGCTCAGCAAACCAAGCCGGCCGACGATGGCCCAGGTAAAGGCTTCCGTTCCACCGAGGAACGGGGTGGCGGCAAACAGCGCCAGTTCGTACGCGCCGTAGGCGCAAACCAGAGCCAGCCCCAGGGCAAGCGGCCATCGCATCTGCGGTGTCGTGCGGAGAGCGGCGGTCGACGCCGCCGTAGCCGCGAGCGCCGCGGCGCCGATGACAAAGCCCCAGGCGATCGTGCTGGCATCGATCGGATAGTGGTGCACGCCAAAACCGATCGTCTGGTTGACCAGCCAGGCGCCGGCGACGACCAGGAGCGCCGGCCGCAGCGACAGGGTCGCGGCCGCGATGACGGCGAAGGCGGCAAACGGCGTCGCGCAGGCGAGCGCGAAACTCGCCAGCGCACAGGAGGCCACGAGCAGGCCGAAGCAGAACAACGGCGCATATCGCGGCTCCACGGGATGGAGCCGGAAGCGGCCGGTGGGCGGCAGGACGTTCGGTGCCATGGTTGATCTCCTTCGGTGTGATTTTAGCACACCCCCGCGAGCATGACACCTCGGGAACTCTTAATTGCTCCCGCTCACTGCATCGCTGCAGCGATCTTTTCCGCCGACATCAGGACCGGGAAATTGGTGTTGGCGCAGGGCACCACCGGAAAGATCGAGGCGTCGACCACCCGCAGGCCCTGGATTCCCTTGACGCGGCCCTGGGTGTCGACAACAGACATCGGATCGTCGGCCCGGCCCATGCGGCATGAGCACGAGGCGTGCCACACGCCGATCGTCCCCTTGCGCACGAAAGTTTCCAGCGCCTCGTCGTCGTTCATCACGTCATCGAAGGAAAACCCTTCGACCACGAAATTGTCGATCATGTAGTGGCGCAGCGCCGCCGGCCCGTCCATCATGGTCGCAGCGATCTTGGTTAGAATCCGGTTCTTGTTGTTGACCACGCCGATCTTGCGCACACGGTCGGTATAGGAAGCCGGGAACGGCTTGTCCGTCACTGCTTTCACCGCATCGCTCATCTGCACGGCCGCCATCTTGCGGAAGCCGCTCATCAGCCGTTCGAGGTCGCGCCGGTCGGACAGCAGGTTGAACTCGACAATGGGTTCGGCTGCGGGATCGCGCGAACTGAGTTTGACCTGCCCGGTCTCGGAATAGGTCTTGTTGACGAAGGTCAGCGCCGAGCCGATCTGCTCGCCGACCGCGTGCCAGGCCGATTTCGAGAGCACCACGACGAACATGTCGCCCTTCGGCACGCCCGGCAACCCGGACGAATAACGCAGGCCGACCTGCATGTGACGCCTGGTATGCGCGTTCATGCGCGCGCTACGGCGGACAAAGGACGACAGCGAAATCGAGGGGTGATCCATCAGGCGCTGGCCGACACCCGGCAGAGCCAGCCGAACGTCAATGCCCATATCCCTGAGGTGGCCGACCGGGCCGATGCCGGCGCGCAAAAGGTGCGCCGGCGAATGGATCGCGCCGGAGGAGAGAATGACCTCGCGGCCTCGGAATTCCTGCTCTTTTCCGTTGACGACAGCCTTGACGCCGACGCACTGCGTGCCTTCGAACAGCAACTCCCGAACCTGCGTATTGGTCGAGATCGTGAGGTTTTCGCGCTTGCGCGTGTCGCGATCGAGATAACCCATCGCGGCCGAGACGCGCTGCTCGGACTGGTTGGAGTGCGTCACCGGGAAATAGCCGTCGACGAACTCGCCGTTCTGGTCAGCCACGAATTGATGGCCGGCCTGCTTGAAGCCCTCGGCGAACGCCTGCGAATGCTTCGTCCAGTGCTCGCGTGGAATCCGGCGAACCGGGATCCGGCCATCCTTGCCGTGATAGGGTCCGTCGAAATCGAGGTCGCGCTCGACCTTCTTGAAAAACGGCAGCACCTCGTTCCAGTTCCAGCCGGTGGCGCCGCGCGCGTCCCATTCATCGTAGTCGGTCGGCGCGCCGCGGTTGGCCATCTGGCCGTTGATCGACGAGCCGCCGCCCAGCACGCGTGCCTGTTCGTATTTGCGCAAGGGAGGACGCGCTTCGTTCGGATTGTTGTGGCTGACGACCTGGGTCGTGACCTTGAGTTCGGTCCAGTGGAAGCGCGGATCGAAATAGGCCGTGCCCGGATAGCTATCCCTGATTTCGGCCGGCTCGTTGCCGGGCGGAGTATCCTGTCCGGCTTCGCAAACCAGGACCTTGTTGGCACTCTTGGCGGAGAGCCGGTGGGCGAGCACGGATCCTGCCGATCCGCCGCCCACGATAATGAAGTCGTACACGAGCGCTTCCTCTTGTTCTTGTCCTTGTTCTTGTCCGGGGACTGTAGCGCGGTTTTTTGGTGAGGTCACGTCGTCGCGGGGCGTCGCGCGGGTCCTGAAAACCGGGGGCCGGAAGCCTGGGCGGTTGTTGCCAGCAGCGTCCTGTGACACCATCCAGATACCGGTTTCATGATTTGCGGATGCCTATGCCACGTCGGAAATATGCCTGGGAGGAGATGGCGGACGAGCAGTTGCTCAAGCAGCGCCTCTCTAGCCTGAGGGTCAAGGTCAAAGGCACCTGGCTCGAGGATTGTGTCGGCACTCTGAACGAAGAGCTCCGGGAGCGGGGCATCCGGTTGCAGCCGCACACGTGGCTGTCGAGCGAATGGTTCAGTCCGGCGGATGTGCCCGGCATTGCCATCCCGTTCTATCTGGCTCATCCGCGCCTGATGAAGCTCGAGAAGAAGATGATGCTCGAGGTCGAGGGCAGCACCTGGTCGGAGTGCATGGCGATCCTTCGCCACGAGGCGGGCCATGCCATGCAGCACGCTTACCAGTTGCAACGCCGCCGGCGCTGGCAGCAGTTGTTCGGCCCATCGTCGAAACATTATCCGCTCTACTACCGGCCCAATCCGGCCAGCCGGCGCTATGTTCAGCATCTCAGGCGCTGGTACGCGCAGAGCCATCCGGACGAGGATTTCGCCGAAACCTTTGCGGTGTGGCTGCGGCCGCGATCGAAATGGCGAACACGCTATGCCGGCTGGCCGGCGCTGAAAAAACTCGAATATGTCGACGAACTGATGGGCGAGATTGCGGGCGAACGGCCGCCGGTCACGTCACGGGAGCGTGTCGATCCACTGTCCTCCCTCAGCCAGACGCTCGGCGAGCACTACCGGAAAAGACAGGCGTTCTACGCCTTCGAGCCACCGAAGACCTATGACCGCGACCTCTCCAAATTGTTCTCCGCCGATCCACGACATCGGCGGGCGCCACCGGCGTCGTCCTTCATCCGGCGGCACCGCGCGCAAATCAGGCAGTCAGTCGCGCAATGGACGGGCGAAAACCAGCTTACGCTCGATGCCGTTCTCGATGACATGATCTTGCGGTGCCGCGAACTCGATCTCCGCGCCCCGGGCTCCGAGCGAAGGCTTGTGATCAACTTCACCATCCTGTTGACCGCCAAGACCATGCACGCGCTGTTCGGGCCGTCACGACGCAAGTGGATCGCACTATGAAGCAGCTGCGCGTTCTCGTTCTGATGCATCCGGACTTCGTCCCCCCGGACAAGACCGACGGATACAGCGCGCAGGAAATCAACCGATGGAAAACCGAATTCGACGTCGTCAGCACCTTGCGTGCGGCAGGCCATGATGTTCGCCCGCTCGGCGCGCAGGAGGAAATCAAGCCGGTGCGCGACGCGATCGAGGAATTCAAGCCGCATGTGGTGTACACATTGCTGGAGGAATTCCACTACACGTCGGCGTATGACCAGCATATTGCGAGCTATCTCGAACTGATGAAGGTCCCGTATACCGGCTGCAACCCGCGCGGCCTGATTCTGGCGCGCGGCAAGGACCTGTCCAAAACGCTGGTGCATCATCGCCGGATCGCGGTGCCGGCCTTTGCCGTGTTTCCGATGCGCCGCAAGGTCAAGCGTCCTTCGCGCCTAGCCCTGCCGCTCATCGTCAAGAGCCTGAGCGAGGATGGATCGTTCGGGATATCGCAAGCCTCTATCGTCGATACCGACGAGAAGCTGGCGGAGCGCGTCGCCTTTGTTCACGAGCGGCTGAAGACCGCCGCCATCGCCGAGCAGTACATCGAGGGGCGTGAGCTCTATGTCGCCGTGCTCGGCAACAATCGGCTGCGGGCCCTGCCGGTTTGGGAATTGAAGTTCGGCAACCTGGGGGGCCAGGGCGCGCGGCAGATAGCGACCGAAAAGGCCAAGCACGATCCCAGTTATCAGGAACGCGTCGGCATTGAAGATGGGCCGGCCAAGAACCTCGCACCGGAGCTGGCGGACCGCATTCAGCGAACGGCGAAACGCATCTACCGGACGCTGGGGCTCGATGGCTACGCGCGCATCGACTTTCGTTTGTCGGCCGACGGCACGCCGTATTTCATTGAAGCAAATCCCAATCCCGAAATAGCGAAGAGCCAGGAATTCGCCACCGCGGCCCGGCATGATGGAATCGAGTACCCGGAGCTGCTGCATCGCATCCTGACGCTCGGAATAAGCCGGGCCAAGGCAGGCGCATCCGTAGGCTGAGGGCCATCAACGGATTTTGACTATCGGTGCAGGCCGCCTGGGGTTAGTCAGCGACGCAGGGTTTGAAACCCTCCCAACTATCAGCAGGAAAAGCCATGCAATTCCGGACACGGACGATCTTCGCCGGCGTGGCGCTTTTAGCCGCTGTGGTCGCGGGACCGCTGGCGGCGCAACAGCCGACCGACACAACACCGGCCTACGGGGCGGAGCTGGAGGGGTTCGACTATCCTTATCCGGTTCAGCGCTTTGCCTTCACGTCGCAGCGGCAGTCGCTGCAGATGGCCTATCTCGACGTCAAGCCGGACCGCCCGAACGGTCAGACGGCGGTGCTGTTGCACGGCAAGAATTTCTGCGCCGCCACCTGGGAGCCGACCATCAAGGATCTGGTCGCGGCCGGCTATCGCGTGATCGCGCCGGACCAGATCGGCTTCTGCAAATCGACTAAGCCCGCCGCGTACCAGTTCACCTTCAAGCAGCTTGCCGGCAACACCCATGAACTGCTGGCCAAGCTCGGCATCAACAAGGCGGTCGTGATCGGTCATTCGACCGGAGGCATGCTGGCGGCACACTATTCGCTGATCTATCCGCACGACGTCAGCCACCTCGTGCTGGTCAATCCCGTCGGGCTCGAGGACTGGTCTGCGAAGGGCGTCCCGCCGATCTCGGTCGACCAATGGTATGCGCGCGAGCTGAAGACCAATGCCAACGGAATCCGTGCCTACGAGAAATCGACCTACTACGCCGGCAAGTGGGAGGATCGCTATGAACGCGCGGTCGACATGCTCGCCGGCCTCAACAATGGTCCGGGCAAGGAAGCGGTCGCCTGGGACTCGGCGCTGATCTACGACATGATCATCACCCAACCCGTGCTGTATCGTTTTGGAGAAATCTCGGTGCCGACGTTGCTGATGATCGGCCAGAAGGACACGACGGCCATCGCCAAGGATTTCGCGCCTCCGGAGCTACGTCCGAAACTCGGAAATTATCCCGAACTGGGCAAGGCAGCCGCCAAGGCCATTCCCGGCGCCAAGCTCATCGAGTTTCCCGAATACGGCCACGCGCCGCAGATGACCGACCCTGCCGGTTTCGACAAGGCGCTGATCGCGGGGATCTCCAAGTCCTGAGCCTGCAAGTCCTGAACCTGTAAGTCCTGAGCCTATTCCGCGCCTCATCGCGAGGGTTGCCTGTTAAGTAACTGTTCGCCTCGTTCAGGCGAGGGTCCATCGGATTCGCACCGGTCAGCGCTACCGGGCTTGCGGTTACCAGAGCTGGGCGATAGCTGAATGTGTTGAATGGCCGCAGGGAGACTAGCGACAATGAAACTCAAATTGTCAGCCCTCGCACTACTCGCGATGATCATGCCGTCGCAGACGCGCGCCGCAACGCTCACCGAAGCCGAGGCAACGTTTCTCGACCAGCTCGTCACCGCGGGCGCGGTGATGGCACAACGATGCACCGGCTACGAGGCCAACGGCGCCGGGGCCGTTCAACTCGGCGCCAGGCTTCTCGGCAGCACGAATGCAGCCATGGCCATGATCGGCGCCTTTGACGCGGCCATAAAGGCTCACGATGGCCAAAGCTACGACCCCGGTAAATTCCGCCCTGAAGTGTTCGAGGCCGCCAGCAAAACGTCCAGCCGAGTCATGGCGGCCTTGATCAAAAACCCGAAAGCGGCCTGCGCCGACTATGGCGATAGCAGCGCGACGGACGGCCTGCTGAGACGGTATTGAACTGCCGTTGGCAGCAGGCCGTTCTTCGAGAACATGACAAAATGCAAACGGGTTCGCGACCTTGGCTTGCCGTCTGCGGCGCCAAGGTCGTAACCCGCAAGCGAGTGCTTACCGCCGCACCCCAACGCGATTGACGCCGCCATTTGCGTTGCCACCGGCGTTATGACGCACTGCAGCGCGCGCCACCGGACGAGGCCTGAGCACGACGCCCGCCCTCGCCACGCAACCTGCCGGATATTCAGTGTACTGGCAGTAAACTACGGCCCTGGCCGGTTCTGGGCTGAGAGTGACACCTGCAAATCCCAACAACAGGCTCGCCGCAATTCCCGCAACCGTCACTGACTTGGTCGAGAGACACTTCGTCCGATGCATGGTGATCCTCCTTGTCGCACGGGAACCGAAAGGTGATGGAGCCGCTTCAGACGCGGCCAAACACATGGTGAGTGGCAAGGGACGGGTTATGTTGACTTGGATCAACGTTGGGTGAGACGTTGGGCTGGATTTGCCTGCGAGACCGCGGGTGCGGCACGCACCCGGTCTTCCCTGCGCCCTCTGATTGGAGAGGGTAAGGTTTTCGGGCAAAACTTCGGGCAGATGATGCCGCGAGAATAATCTCCGCTGTCATCGTCCGCGCAGGCGGCCGATCCAGTATTCCAGAGACGCCGATGATTAAACCGATAAGCCGCAGCGTATTGAATTCCCGCCTTCACGGGGATGACAACGGTGGGCGGGGTGCCGTCATTGCGAGGATCTCGCCAAGCAAAGAAGGGCTGGATTGCTTCGCTGCGCTCGCAATGACGTGGAAAGAGCGGAATGCAACGTATTGAGAATCGCACGACTGGCGCAACCACTCAACGCAAGACAGGTTCCAAATTCGGCCGCTCCATCCGGGCACAGGGCCAGGATCAAATCGGGATCGGGCGGCGCCAGACGGCTGAACATCGGGAGGAAATCTTGTCCGTTCGCTACTACGACTGGATCGCCCATTTCGGCCGCCGCACGCCGGACAAGATCGCGGCCATCGACCTCGCCAGCCAGCGCCGGCTGTCCTATGCGCAATTCGATGCGCGGATCTCGCGGCTCGCCAGCCATCTGCGCGAAAAACTCGGCGTCACCCGCGGCGACCGGGTCGCGGTGCTGGCGCTGAACACAACAGATACGCTGGAAGTGCAGTTCGCTTGCTTCCGGGTTGGCGCCGTGTTCCTGCCGCTGAACAACCGCCTCACGGTGCCGGAATTGCAGTTCATCGTCGGCGATGCCTCACCGACGGTGATGATCCACGACAATGATCTCGCGGAAGTGGCCCTCACCGTCGCCAAACTCTGCAATGTCGAAGCAGCGCTGCAGTACGGAGCCGGCGGCTCCTACGAGGCGGCGATCGCGGCGTCGAAGCCGCTCGACAGGCCTGAACTTGTCACGCTCGATGACATCTCGACCATCATGTACACCTCGGGCACCACGGGCCTGCCCAAGGGCGCGATCATCACCCACGGCATGACGTTCTGGAATTGCGTCAATCTCGGCGGTCCCGCTTTCATCTCGCCGTCGTCGGTGCTGCTGACCGTGCTGCCGCTATTCCATACCGGCGGACTCAATTGCTACACCAACCCGGTGTTGCATGCCGGCGGCACCGTGCTGATCATGCGCGCGTTCGACCCCGGCGTTGCGCTGCAACTGATCAGCGATGCGTCCGTCGGCATCAATCAGTTCTTCGGCGTGCCCTGCGATCTACCAGTTCATGGCGCAGCATCCGGCGTTTGCGCACCGCCGACTTCGCCGGCTCGTGATCGGCGGCGTCGGCGGCGCGCCGATGCCTGTGCCGTTGCTGAAGGTGTGGGAAGAACGCGGCGTCGCGCTTCAGCAGGGTTATGGCATGACGGAGACGAGTCCCGCCGTGCTGACGCTCGACAAGGAGGACGCCGCACGCAAGGCCGGCTCGTCCGGCAAGCCGGTGCTGCACACGGAGGTACGGATCGTTCGTCCCGACGGAACCGACGCCGAGGTCGGCGAGCTCGGCGAACTCTGGGTCCGCGGGCCGAACGTCACGCCCGGCTACTGGAACCGGCCGGACGCCAACGCGTCATCCTTCACCGACGGCTGGCTGCACACCGGCGACGCCACGCGGGTCGATGCGGAGGGCTTCTACTACATCGTCGACCGCTGGAAGGACATGTACATCTCCGGCGGCGAGAACGTCTATCCGGCCGAGGTCGAAAACGTGCTGCATCAAATTCCGGCAATTGCCGAAGCTGCTGTTATCGGGATACCGAACGAGCAGTGGGGCGAAGTCGGCATGGCGATCGTAGCGGTGAGACCCGGCCGCACCCTTGCCGCCGAGGAGATTCATGCGCATTGTGCCGCCAATCTGGCGCGGTTCAAATGCCCGCGCCTGATCGAGTTTGTCGATGCCCTGCCGCGCAATGCGACCGGGAAGATCCACAAGCCGACGCTGCGCAATAAATTTGGCGTGTCCAAGGCCACCGATGCGGCCCGGGCAATCGCCTCCTGAGTGCCAATTAAAAAGAGCAACCGCCGCGATTTCGTTCATCCATCTCAAAACAAAGAAACCAGGGAAGAAATTTCTATGAAGAACAAGAAACTGTCTTTGCTTGCCGCAGCCGCGGCGCTCGCGCTCCTCTCCACGCAAAGCGCGTTCGCACAGAAGAAATACGACACCGGCGCCTCCGATACCGAAATCAAGATCGGCAATGTCGAGGCCTATAGTGGGCCAGCTTCGGCCTACGGCGTCATCGGCAAGACCGAGGAAGCCTATTTCAAGATGATCAACGATCAGGGCGGCATCAACGGCCGCAAGATCAACTGGATCTCCTATGACGACGGCTACAGCCCGCCGAAGACGGTGGAGCAGATCCGCAAGCTGATCGAGAGCGACGAGGTGTTTCTGGTGTTCAACGCGCTTGGCACGCCGACCCAGACCGCGGTGCAGAAGTATCACAACGCCAAGAAGGTCCCGCAGCTGTTCCTCGCCACCGGCGCCAGCAAGTGGAACGACCCGAAGGACTTCCCCTGGACCATGGGCTATCAGCCGAGCTATCGCGTCGAAGCGAGAATCTTCGCGAAATATATCCTGAAGAACAAGCCGGGCGCGAAGGTCGCGGTGTTCTACGCCAATGACGATTTCGGCAAGGACTACGTCGCCGGACTGAAGGACGTGTTTGCCGACAAGGCCTCCAGCATCATCGTCGCCGAGGAAAGCTACGAGACCACCGAACCCTCGATCGATTCCCACATCGTGAAATTGAAGGGCACCGGCGCCGACGTGTTCGTCAACATCTCGACGCCGAAATTCGCGGCACAGGCGATCAAGAAGATGGCCGAGCTGGAATGGAAGCCGATGCACCTGATGACCGACGTCTCTATTTCCATTGGCGCCGTCATGAAGCCCGCCGGGCTCGAGGCTTCCGAAGGCGTGCTGTCGGCCGGATACCTGATGGACGCGTCCGATCCGCAGTGGAAGAGCAATGAAGGCATGAAGAAGTTTCTGGCCTTCATCGACAAGTACATGCCGGGCGCCAACATCGCCGACACCAACGTCGTCTACGGCTACTCCGCGGCGCAGACCATGGTGCAGGTGCTGAAGCAGGCCGGCGACAACCTGACCCGGGAAAACGTGATGAAGCAGGCCGCCAGCCTGAAGGGCTTTGCCCCGGATGTCATCCTGCCCGGCATCACCATCAACACCGGCCCCACCGACTTCGCGCCGATCGAACAGTCGCAGATGATGCGATTCAAGAACGGCCAGTGGGAGCTGTTCGGCGAAATCATCAGCGCCGAGACGGGTGGCTAGACCACGCAAAGCGGATCACGAAAGGCCGAAAGCGATTCCGGCCTTTCCTTTCTCTCCTGCCGTCATGCCCCGCGAAGGCGGGGTATCCAGTAAACACCGGCGCCGGCGATTAAACCGAGATGCCGCGGCGTACTGGATCGTCCGCCTTCGCGGACGATGACAATCGGAAAAAAAACAAAAAGCCCGCCGGCAGATCGCCAGCGGGCTTTTCTATTCAGAAGCCGATCGAAAGATTCCAGTACGTCCGTGGTAATCTCTTATCGATCGCACTCAGACTAGACGCGGAGGTTTTCCGCGCTGGTCTTGCCGCGCTTCGGATCGGTCTTTGCTTCAAACGAGATCTTCTGACCTTCATTGAGCGAGCTCAGACCTGCACGTTCCACGGCGCTGATATGAACGAAAACGTCGGTGCCGCCATCGTCGGGCTGGATGAAGCCAAAACCCTTGGTCGCGTTAAACCACTTCACTGTTCCGGTAGCCATTTTACTATCTCCAAGATGCGCTGAGCGCTTTTGGTCCACACGACCTCCGTGTGGACTTTATCCGACTTCAACGATGTCTTGGGGAATGGAGCCGGTTTCGGCGCGGTCAACAAGGCAGATCGGTAATTCGAATGGCGGCTATGTAGAGCATTTTCAGCGGAAAGGCAAGGCGCAGGGCGCTAGCCCGGCAAAAACATCGCGAACGGCTCCTCCGTGGTTCGCCGCAAATGCTGGCGATATACGGCATAATTGGCATCTTTTGGCGAAATTCGCCCAAAAGTCGGGCTTTCGACCATTTTGACCGGCAAATAGGCAATCGGGGCGGCGATCGGGGTCAGCAGCGAGCCGCGGCCCGCCAGCAGCGTCGTGATGATGCCGTACATCTCGCCTGAGATCGCCAGCCGCGCCACCGTGATCAGGCGGTGCTGGCCGTGCCGGTTGGTGACGAGATAGATGTGGCCGGACTGGTTCGGCACCGACACCTCGCCGAACTGGGTGTAGGCCGCATCCTGCCGCTCGCTTTCGCGAAACACCAGCGACGACGCGGCATCGTCCCAGGCGATCTCGGTGCGATAGGCAAAGATCGCTTCCTTGTCGCCGAACGACGGCCGCACCGTCACATAGGTCCCCTCGATCCACGCCACCGCGCGGCGCGAATAGGCGCCGAGGCCATCGGGCGCGATGTCGCCATTGGCGGAAGCGGCTGGTGCCGATACATCCGGCGTCGTGCGCAGGGAGACGCCGAGCGCCTGCTCCAGCCGCACGGTCGTCGCCAGCGTGAACGGGCGGCGGCCGCCCAAGCACCTTCTCCAGCGTCGACAGGCTGAGTTTTGCCAGCTCCGCCAGGGACTGCCGCGAGATGCGGCGGCGGGCGATCTCCTCGCGAATGGTGTCCGCAATCTGCCGGCTTTGCTCGGCGGAAAGCTGCTTGTCCGGCGCTGACATCGTCACCCCTGTTCGGTCAGCCCCAGTCTAGCAGACGCACAATCCATCACAAACCCGCACAAATCAGTCACGGTGGTGGCGCGCCGCGCTGGGGCGCGGCTGAACAAGGCCGATCATTCCGCTCGCGCCAAATCATGGCTTTCCGCACCCTTCCAGACGGCGAAACCGCCCTTCGGGAGTGAACGAGATGACGACATGCGATGAAATCGAGAGCGACAGAAGCAGCAATCTGGCCGGCCCGATAAAGCTGGTGCTGTTCTTCGTAATGCAGGGACTTGCCGTGACCCTGGTCGGATTCGCGGCATTATTTTTGAGCTTCGAGCCGGTGTGGTCGGCACCTGCCCAGCAGGCGGCCTTCGTCAAGCCGAGCGATGCGCGCTCCGGTTCGCTGCTGCTGAAGACCGAGGACGGCTATGCCGATGCCTCGCGGCTCGGCATCGACGTCGATCTCACCGTGTCGGGGCCGACGGTGCGCGCACGGGTCACGCAGATCTTTCGCAACCCGACGCAAAACTGGGTCGAGGCCGTCTATGTCTACCCGCTGCCGTCAGGCGGCGCGGTCGATACGCTGAAGATGGTGATCGGCGATCGCATCGTGATCGGCGATATCAAGGAGCGGCAGCAGGCCAAGGCGATCTACGAACAGGCCAAGCAGAATGGACAGAAGGCGGCGCTGACCGAACAGGAGCGGCCGAACATCTTCACCAACTCGGTTGCCAATATCGGCCCCGGCGAAACCGTGCTGGTGCAGATCGAATATCAGGAACCGGTGCAGCAATCCGGCAACGAGTTCTCGCTGCGGGTGCCGATGGTGGTCGCCCCGCGCTACAATCCAGCACCCGTCGTGCAGAGCGTCGACTTCAAGCCCGACGGCCGCGGCTGGGGCGCGGTCAAATCGGATCCAGTCCCGGATCGCGAACGCATTTCGTCTGAAGTGCTCGATCCCGCGACCAACGCGCCGGTCAACCCAACGACCATCACCGTTCATCTGCAGGCCGGCTTTCCACTCGGCGAGGTCAAAAGCCATCACCACACAATCAAGACTGAAAAGGCCGACGCCAGCACCAGCATCATCCGGCTGGCCGAAGGCCCGGTGCCGGCGGATCGCGATTTCGAACTGACGTGGAAACCCGCGGCCGAGAAGGCGCCATCGGTCGGCCTGTTCCGCGAACATGTCGGCGATGCCGATTACCTGCTCGCCTTCGTCACGCCGCCTTCGGTCGAGCAGGCCCAGCAAAAGCCGTTACCTCGGGAGGTAATTTTCGTGATCGACAATTCCGGATCGATGGGCGGCGTCTCGATCATCCAGGCCAAGGCCAGTTTGATCTACGCGCTCGGCCGCCTGCAGCCCGGCGATCGCTTCAACGTGATCCGTTTCGACCACACCATGGACGTGCTGTTCCCCACACCGGTGCCGGCCGACCGCGAGCATCTGGGACAAGCGACTTCGTTCGTCGGCGCGCTGCAGGCCAATGGCGGCACCGAGATGGTGCCGGCGATGCGGGCGGCGCTGTCCGACATCAGCAGCGATCCCAACTACGTCCGCCAGGTCGTATTCCTGACCGACGGCGCCATCGGCAACGAACAGCAATTGTTCGAAACCATCAGTGCGCTGCGCGGCCGCTCCCGCATCTTCATGGTCGGCATCGGCTCGGCGCCGAACACCTACCTGATGACGCGCGCCGCCGAACTCGGCCGCGGCACCTTTACCCATATCGGCTCGGTCGAGCAGGTCGAGGAGCGCATGCGCGGGCTGTTCTCAAAACTGGAAAATCCCGCGGTGACCAATCTCACCGCAAAATTCTCCGACAGCGTGGCCGACCTGACGCCGGCTGCGATCCCGGACGTCTATCGCGACGAGCCGCTGATATTGGCCGCGAAGCTCGACAAGCTCGCGGGCTCGGTCGAGATCAAGGGCCGCATCGGCGATCGTCCCTGGGTCGTGACCTTGCCGCTCGCGAATGCCGCTGAAGGCAAGGGCCTGTCGAAACTATGGGCTCGCCGCAAGATTGCGGACGCCGAAGTCGCGCGCACCACGCAGCAGGCAAAACCCGAAGACGCCGACAAGACCATCCTCGCGCTGGCGCTGGAGCATCAGCTGGTGACGCGCCTGACCAGCCTCGTCGCGGTCGACAAGACCCCGAGCCGTCCCGAAGGCGAACCGCTGAAGGTCAGTGAATTGCCGATCAACCTGCCCGCAGGCTGGGATTTCGCAAAGATGTTCGGCGAACGTCCGCCGTTGCCCGCGGCGCCGACGGAACGGCGCGCCGAGAACGGCGAAGCCCGGGTGCAGGTCGCGACGCTGAAACACGCGCAGTCACCTGTGGTGCAGGCCCCCGCCACGGTCAACTTGCCGAAGACCGCGACCGATGCCGAACTGAAGATGATCGCAGGCTCCATCCTGCTGATGCTCAGCATGATCTTCTTCGCAATTAACCGGCGTCAGCGCTTCGTACGCTGACGTCACGAGACGGAGGAGGCGCCCCAACCTCCTCCTGAAAAGCGCGCGCGGCCCACCCGCCCCCCAAGGCCGCGCGCGTGATTTCCCACGACCGTCATTGCGAGCCAACGGGTCGGGCGAATGCCCGCCCGATGACAGGCTCCGCGAAGCAATCCATAGGGGCGCAAGGAAAGTCTGGATTGCTTCCGCCTACGCTCTTCGAGCTACGGCGGACAAGTCGTCGCTTCGCTCCTCGCAATGACGGAAGGACCAGCGAATGCCCCGCTTCATCCTCCCTCTCCTCCTCGCCCTGATCGGCCTGATCCTGTTCGGCCAGGGCGCCTACATCCACGCCAAGGCGCTGCTCGCCCAGGTGCTGCTGGAGCGGGCCTTCAACGAAACCATCGCCACCGGACACCAGACAAAGCCGTGGTCATGGGCCGACACCTGGCCGGTCGCGCGCATCGAGGTGAAGCGGATCCACGCCAGCGCCATCGCGCTCGCGGGCAGTAGCGGCCAGGCGCTGGCGTTCGGTCCGGGCCATGTCGAGCTGACGCCCAATGCCGGCGAGCGCGGCGTCGCCGTCTATTCCGCGCACCGCGATACCCATTTCGCGTTCTTGAAAAATGTCGCTGTTGGCGACGAGATCGATGTCACCAGAAATGATGGCCGGACGTTCCGCTATCGGGCTGATGCGACCTCTGTGGTGCGTTTCGACGCCTCCGGGATAGATCCCTTCGCGGGTGGATACGAGTTGGTTCTGTCGACGTGCTGGCCGTTCGGCGCGCTGACGCCCGGGCCTGAACGGTATCTGCTGCATGCCACCATGATCGAGCCCGACTCCTGATCTTGTGGGCCTGTCAATCCCGTAGCTCGCCGAATTCTCCGCGCGCCGGGATATCGTGCGCAGAGGGAATGGCGCTGCCTGCCCAGCGCGTGTTGCCACGTCAGCCAAGTCTCAATAAAAAGGCCTCAACAAATGAAAATCATGGCGCGACGGTCATCTCGATCGTGTCAGCCAAAGGAAGCAACGGGTAAGGGAACTCCATGGAAGCTCACGCAGGTACCGCGTCGCATCACGCCGGAAAATGGTCGCCCTCCCCCGACGCCAGCGAAATCGTCAAGCGCATCCATGCGATGCTGCACCCGCGCAACATCGTGCTGGTCGGCGCCACCGACAAGCCCGGCAACTATGCCGAGCGCATCTGGAACAACCTGATCAAGTACAAATACGAAGGCGGGCTGTTTCCGGTCAACGCCAAGCGCGAAACGATCTGGGGCGTGCCCTGCTACAAGGATTTCGCCAGCCTGCCGGAAAAACCCGACCACGTGCTGGTGCTGGTGCCGGCGCGTTTTGCCGTCCAGGTGATCCGCGATGCCGCCGCGGCCGGTGCGCGTTCTGCCACCATCGTCACCTCGGGCTTCAGCGAATTGCAGGACGAGGAAAGCCAGCGGCTGGCGGTTGAATTGCAACAAGCCGTGCGCGAGACCGGCCTCGCCGTCACCGGCCCGAACTGCCTCGGCAATCTCAGCGCCGGCGAAAAACTGTTCACAAATATCGACGATCGCATCGTCACCATGGAAGCCGGCCCGGTAGCGATTGCTGGCCAGTCCGGCGCCATCGTGATGGCGATCCGCCAGGCGCTGGAAGATCGCGGCGTCGGCGTCGGCTACATGGTCACGACCGGCAACGAGACCGGGCTGGAGACGCCCGACCTGATGGCGTATTTCGCCGCCGATCCCTCGATCCGCGTCATCGTGGTCTATCTCGAGGGCGTACGGAACACCAAAGTGTTCCGCGACGCCTGCAAGGCCGCGCGCAAGGCCGGCAAGCCTGTCATCGCGCTCAAGCTCGGCGCCTCCGAAGGCGGCCGCGCTGCCGCAATGGCCCATACCGGCGCGCTTGCCGGCTCGATCGAAACCTTTGACGCGATCTCGACGCGCGAGGGCGTCATCCGCGTCCGCGGGCTGGATGAGCTGATCGAAACCACTGAATGCTTCGTGCATGCTGAACCGCCGAAGAAAAGCCGCCTCGCCGCGGTGTCGCTGTCCGGCGGCAAGCGCGGCCTCCTGATCGACGCGTTCTATTCGGCCGGCTTGAACTTTGCGCCGCTCAGCGCCAACGCCACGGGGCAACTGGCAAAGATGCTCGGACCCGGCAGCATTGTCGGCAATCCGCTCGATGCCGGCTTTGCCGCCGTGGTCGATCCCACCGTCTACATGAAGTCGATCCAGATCATGATCGACGATCCCGATACCGACATCGTCATCATCGATGCCGAGCTGCCGAAGGCGCCGCACGAGTTGCGCGAACGCAACCTTCGCATCGTCAACGACATGGCCGGCGCCGCTTCCAAGCCGGTGGTCTATATCAGCACGATGTCGATCGGCTTTACCGAATTTACAAAAGGCCTGCGCAAGTCGCTGCCGAATATCGCGGTCATGCAGGGCCTCGACCGCGCCGTCGGCGCGATCAAGTCGCTGATCGAATATGCGCAGTTGCGCAAGGAAGTGCCCGACATCAAGTCGAGCTCGAAGGCTTCTGCGCGCGCGATGCTGGAAAAGATGCTCAAGAGCGCCAACGGCGCCGCAGCACTCGATGAAGTCGCCTCGAAGAAGCTGCTGAAGGCCTACGGCATTCCGGTCTCCAGGGAAGAGATCGTGCAAACGCCCGCGGAAGCGGTGAAGATCGCCAAGAAGATCGGCTTCCCGGTGGTGGCAAAAGTCGTCAGTGCCGACATCCTGCACAAATCAGATATCGGCGGCGTGGTGCTGAACCTCAACAGCGCGGCTGAAGTGAAGAAGGCGTTCAACGACATTACCGCGCGGGTGAAGAAGCTGAAGGGCAAGCCGAAGCTCGAAGGCATTCTGATTGCGCAGCAGGTCAAGGCCGATCTCGAACTCGTGGTCGGTGCATCGCTCGATGCCGAGATGGGGCCGGTGGTGCTGTTCGGCACCGGCGGCGTCGACATCGAACTGATGAAGGACGTCGCGCTGGCCGGCGCGCCGCTCGATGAGGCCGAGGCGAAGCAACTGATCCACAAGACCAAGGCCGGCGTGAAGATGAAGGGCTATCGCGGCAAGCCGGCGCTGCATGAGGCGAGCGCCGTGAAGGCGCTCGTCGGCCTCTCCAACCTGATGGCGGACGCGGGAAGCCGCATCGCGTCGATCGACGTCAATCCGTTCCTGATCAACAGCAAGCTCGGCGTGGCGGTGGATGGATTGATCGTGTTGAACAATGCGGCGGCGAACAAGGCGGCAAAGCACTGAGCCCAAGCTCCCTCGCCCCGCTCTGGCGGGGAGAGGGTTGGGGTGAGGGGCTTTCTCAACGAGAGTGCTCTATCGATAGACCTGTACCCCCTCACCCGCCGCGCAAGAGCGCGGCGACCTCTCCCCGCAAGCGGGGCGAGGTGAAGGAACCTACAACCCCACTCCCCACTGCCGCGCGGTCTGCAAAATCCAGTCCCGATACAACGTTAGCGGAGTGACGCCGGTGAGACCGCCGCAGCCTGCCGAGCCGTTCGGCCCGGTCGACCAGCTGACGACGCCGATGATGACGGGCCCGCTTGGTTGATCCTCGAACACCGGTGCACCGGAATCGCCGGTGCAGGCGCCGAGCCCGTCGCGCGTGCCCTGCCCTACCGGATCGACCAGCCTGATCTGCAGCGTCCCCGGCTTGCCGGTCGCGACCAGGCCGGCGACGCGAATGGCGCCGCCGCTCTTGCCGTCGCCGCGCACGGTGACGCCGATGCCCGCAATCGAAAAACGGCTGCCGACGACGATGGGAATGTTGGGCATACCCAACGCCGATGGCGTCTTTCCCTTGGCGGGCGCATTCAGTTGCAGCAGTGCGACATCGGCAGTCGCCCGATGCGCCAGCATCGTCTGCATGTTGAAGCCGGGATGAACAGCGACCGTCCTGACGTCCTGCAAGGATGGCTGCTTGTCGGCGCCATATTCGACGATCTTGTAGTCCGCACCCGGCTGCACGCAATGCGCCGCGGTCAGCACCAGTTTCGGCGCGATCAGTGATCCCGTGCAGAAATTGCCGCGCGATCCGACGATGGTGACGACCGAGCGGGCAACGCCTTCGGTCGATGGCGCGCCACCTCCGACGATGGCGTAAGCCGGAACCGAAAGCAGCAGCGCAAGGCCGGCCGTCATGCGAGGCAGGATTTTCATCCGCGCAGCATTAGCCTTGATGGCGCATATCGCCAAGCGCCGGATCGGGCTGGTTCCCCCGTGCATTCCGTGTTAGCCGCTCCCCAACATATATTCACATGGGCAGGAAATGATGATCGAGGCAGTGATCTGGGACTTTGGCGGGGTGCTGACCACTTCGCCGTTCGAGGCCTTCTCGCGCTACGAGACCGAGCGCGGCCTGCCCGCCGATATCATCCGGCGCACCAACGCCGCCAACCATCTGGAAAACGCCTGGGCCAGGTTCGAACGCGCTGAAGTTGATATCGACGCCTTCGACGAACTGTTCGCGGTGGAATCCCGCGCGCTCGGCGCCGAGGTTCGCGGCAAGGACGTTGTGGCATTGCTGTCAGGCGATCTGCGGCCCGAAATGGTCGAGGCGCTCAAGCGCGTGAAGGCCAGCTGCAAGACCGGCTGCATCACCAACAATCTGCCGGCCGATGCCATCCGCAGCCGCAGCGGCCGTTCGCTTTATGTCGCCGAAGTCATGGTGCTGTTCGACCATGTGATCGAGTCCGCCAAGATCGGCCTGCGCAAGCCCGACCCACGCATCTATCAGATGATGGTCGAGACGCTGAAGGTGAACCCGAAAAATTGCGTCTATCTCGACGACCTCGGCGTCAACCTGAAGCCGGCGCGCGACATGGGCATGACTACGATCAAGGTGCTCAACGGCGCGCAGGCGATCGGCGAGCTGGAAGCCGCGACCGGGCTCACATTGCGCTAGACGGAAAATCGCGGAATTTGCGGTCTCGGCATGATGAATCGGTGCTTGTCCTTTGCCGGGAACGGGGGCAAAACACTCTGAAATCTATTGAATTCGGAGCGAAAACCCTTGGCTGACAATCGGCCCTTGGCCTCGATCGAGGCGGTGGAAAGCGGTCTCGCGGCGCAAGGCTATATTGCGAGCCGCCAGATCGCGACCGCGGTATATCTGGCGCAGCAGATCGAAAAGCCGATCCTCGTCGAAGGCCCCGCGGGCGTCGGCAAGACCGAGCTTGCGAAAGCGATCGCGGCGTGGCGCGGCCTGAAGATGATCCGCCTGCAATGCTATGAAGGGCTCGACGAAGCCAAGGCGCTCTACGAGTGGAAATACGCCAAGCAGTTGCTGTACACGCAGATCCTGAAGGACAAGCTCGGCGAAGTCCTCGGCGGGGCGCCGACGCTCGAGGCCGCCCTGAGCCAGTTGCATGATTTCGGCGACGTGTTCTTCTCCAAGGAGTTCGTCGAACCGCGGCCGCTGTTGCAGGCGCTGGAACAGCCCGCCGGCTGCGTGCTGCTGATCGACGAAATCGACAAGTCGGATGCCGAATTCGAATCGCTGCTGCTGGAAATCCTCAGCGATTTCCAGGTCACGATTCCCGAGCTCGGAACGGTGGTCGCCGTCGCAGCGCCCACCGTGATCCTGACCTCGAACAGCGAACGCGATCTCGGCGACGCGCTGAAGCGGCGCTGCCTGCATCTGCACATCGGCTTCCCCGAGCAGCGGCTGGAAGAGCGCATCGTCGAAAGCCGCGTGCCCGGCATTTCGCAGACGCTGCGCAAGCAGATGGTCGGCTTCATCCACGAGCTCCGCTCGCTCGATCTGAAGAAACTGCCGTCGGTCAGCGAGACCATCGACTGGGCCCGCGTGCTGGTGCTGCTGCAGGCGCCCGAGCTTGGCCACGAGATCGTCAAGGACACGCTCAACGTACTGCTGAAATACGAAGCGGATATCGAGGCCGCGATGCCCCAGGTCTCCACCTTCATCGCCAAGGCCACGCGTCAGAACGTCTTCGGATAGCGGCGAATGCGAGAGAACCTGCATCGCTTCTTTCGTGCGGCGCGGGGCGCAGGCGTAAAGCTCTCGCCGGCCGAAAGCATCGACGCGATGCGCGCGGTCGCCAAGATCGGCATCGCGGATCGCGCCATCCTGCGCGACACCTTTCTGCTGACGCTCGCCAAGACCCAGGACGAGAAGCGAGCGCTTGGCGACTGTTTTGACCTGTTCTTCGATCAGCCGGAGCCGGAAGCTCCACCCGAAGACAACGAAACGGACGAGCAGGACACGGAAGGCTCCAACCCGGCATCGGATTCGCATGGTGATGCCAGCGGCGGCGACGAGCAGGCTGAAGGGCTTGGCGCGCTTGCACAGATGCTGCTGGCGCAGGATCGCAACGAGATTTCGGCGGCGATCGCCAACGCCGCCAGTGCAGCCTCGCTGTCCGACATCCGCTACTTTACCCAGCGCGGCATCTTCTCCGGCCGCATCCTTGAGCGGATGGGCATCGAGCGCCTCCGCGACGATCTCGACGATCTGCAGGCGACCAACCCCGGACTGGCGGAGCGTCTGCAGAACGCATTGGACGGGTTGCGCGGCACCGTTCGCGAGACCGTCGCGCAAGCGCTGATGCTGTACGGGCGCGAAGAGGCCGAAAATCTTCGCAACGAGATCCTGCGCAACGCGCCGCTGTCGCGGATCGAGCCGCGGCAGGTCGAGCAGATGCGGCATCTCATCCGCCAGATCGCGCGCCGGCTGCGCGAGCGCTACAGCAAGCCGCGCAAGCGCCAGCGCCGCGGCCATCTCGACGTGCGCCGCACCATTCGCCGCAATGCCGCCTGGGGCGGCGTGCCATTCCTCACCGCCTGGAAGCGCCGCCATCGCGACAAACCGAAGATCGTCGCGATCTGCGACGTCTCGGGATCGGTGGCAAAGGTCTCGGATTTCTTCCTGCTGCTGATCCACAGCCTGCACGAGGTCGTCGACGACGTCCGTTCGTTCGCTTTCTCAGGACACCTGATCGAGGTCAGCGACATCCTGGAGAGGAAGTCGCCGGAAGAGGCGATGGCCGAGATCATGTCCAAGGCCGGATTCGGCTCGTCGGACTACGGCAACTCCTTTGCGGATTTCGAAAACGAATTCATGAACTCGCTGACGCCGCGAACCACGGTGATCGTGCTCGGCGACGCCCGCAGCAACAATCTCGATCCTCGCGCGGACATCCTGCGCCGGATCGCGGAACGCTCGAAGCGACTGGTGTGGCTCAATCCTGAAGGACGCATGGCCTGGGGTTGGGGCGATTCTGAAATGCCGCGCTATTCGACCTTCTGCACCGTCGTCCGCCAGTGCGCGACCGCCCAGCAACTCGAACGCGCGGTGTCGGATATCGTGGCGAGCTATCAGTAGGCGGCTTTCAGCAAGCTCGCCCGCGCAAATTCCGCGACTTTCTCGAACGCCTGCCCAAGAACCTCGACGCATTGATTTAGCTGTGGGGCACCCATGCCCTCGATGCCACTTTCGAGATCGCGGGCCAGCGCCGATAATTCCGCGAAACCGAAAGTCGCTGCCGAGCTTTTGATCGAATGCGCCGCCCGCTTGATGGCCAGGCGATCTTCCGTGGCCGACACCATGGCCGCGATCTTGCGAGGCGTATCCGCCAAAAAGGCCTGCAACACCTCGGCCGCGTCCTCGGCCCCGAGTTCGGAACAAAGCGCGCTGTACACGGACGGGTCGAACAGGGGTGCATCACCCATACGATTAGTCTTTCCTTTTGCCCCGGAGCGACGGCAGAGCGTGACAAGACGTAATGCAATCATGTGCACGACCGGTAAAGGCGGTCCTATCGAGATTCTCCCAAATCCGGCGGCCAATTGGGATATAGATGCATGACTGCCCGAATCGGGATCACTAACCTAGCCGGATCACCTAGTTCCCATGCCTGCCCCCGCAGCCCGCCAGCGTGACATTGCCTCCGATGCGCTGTCCGTGCTGAATTCCGTGTTCGGCCTGCCGGCCTTTCGCGGTTCGCAGGAGAAGATCGTTCACCATGTAACCGATGGCGGCAACTGCCTGGTGCTGATGCCGACCGGCGGCGGCAAGTCGCTGTGTTACCAGTTACCCTCCCTGCTGCGTGATGGCTGCGGCATCGTGGTCTCGCCGCTGATCGCGCTGATGCGCGACCAGGTCGCGGGGCTGCTGGAGGCCGGCGTCAAGGCGGCGGTGCTGAACTCGACGCTGTCATTCGAGGAAGCCAACGACGTCGAGCGGCGGCTGATTGCCGGCGATCTCGACCTGCTCTATGTCGCGCCCGAACGGTTGTTGACGCCGCGCTGCCTCGGCCTGCTTGGCCGCGCCAAAATCGCGCTGTTTGCGATCGACGAGGCGCATTGCGTGTCGCAATGGGGACATGATTTCCGTCCCGAATATATCGGCCTGTCGGTCATCGCGGAACGCTTTCCGGACGTACCGCGGATCGCGCTGACCGCGACCGCCGACGATTTGACGCGCCAGGAAATTGCCGACCGGCTCGGCCTCGCCGACGCGCCGCGCTTTGTCGCGAGTTTCGATCGCCCGAACATCCGCTATGAGATCATCGAAAAGCAGAACGCGCCGACCCAGCTCAAGGCCTTCATCGAGGAGCGCCACGCCGGCGACGCCGGCATCGTCTATTGCCTGTCGCGCGCCAAGGTCGAGGACACCGCAACCGCGCTGACCAGGGCCGGCATCCCGGCGCTGCCCTATCATGCCGGCCTCGATGCCAGCGTCCGCGCGCGCAACCAGGACCGCTTCATCAACGAGGATGGCGTCGTCATCGTCGCCACCATCGCGTTCGGCATGGGCATCGACAAGCCCGATGTGCGCTTCGTGGCGCATCTCGACCTGCCGAAGAGCATCGAGGCCTATTACCAGGAAACCGGCCGCGCCGGGCGCGACGGAAAACCGTCCAGCGCCTGGATGGCCTATGGCCTGTCCGACATCGTGCAGCAGCGCCGCATGATCGACGAGTTCACGGGATCCGACGCGTTCAAGCGCGTGTCGATCAGCAAGCTCGACGCGCTGGTGGGGCTCGCGGAAACCGCGGGGTGCCGGCGCAGCCGCCTGCTCGGCTATTTCGGCGAAGAGGTCCGCGAGGGCAATTGCGGCAATTGTGATAACTGCCAGTCGCCGCCGCAGCTTCGCGACGGCAAGGTCGCCGCGCAAAAGCTGCTGTCCTGCGCCTATCGCACCGGGCAGCGTTTTGGCGCGATGCACCTGATCGACGTGCTGGTCGGCCGCCTGACCGAGCGCGTCACCCAGTTCGGGCACGACAAACTATCCGTGTTCGGCATCGGCGCCGACCTCAACGAAAAGCAGTGGCGCTCCGTGGTCCGGCAACTGGTCGCGATGGGTCATCTTTATGCCGACACCGAAGCCTTTGGCGCATTGAAGCTGACGGAGAGCGCACGCGCCGTCCTGAAGGGCGAGACCGAGGTGATGCTGCGCGAGGCGCCGGCCGGCACCCGTGTCCGCGCCAGCCGAACCAAATCGCGACGGGGCGATCTGGCGCCCCGTTCCACCGGTGAAGGCCGGTCGAACGATGCTGGCTTGCAGACCGATCTCAGGGCGTGGCGCTCGGAGATCGCGCGCAAGCGCGGCGTGCCCGCCTATGTCGTGCTGCATGACGCGACCATCGACGGCATCGCCGCTTCGCGCCCGACGACGCTCAACGAGCTGCGCAACATCGCGGGGATCGGCGACAAGAAGCTCGAACATTACGGCGACGAACTGATCGCGCTGGTGCGGGCGGCGCAGGACTAAGCACCGCTTGCCGCGCCATCATCCGTTCCGAAACGCGTAGGCATATCCGTTGAGGGCCGGCGCACCGCCGAGATGGGCGTAGAGTACCTTCGATCCCGCCGGGAAATAGCCCTTGTTGACGAGGTCGATCATGCCCTGCATGGATTTTCCTTCGTAAACGGGATCGGTGATCATGCCTTCGAGGCGTGCGCAAAGCCGGATGGCCTCTTTCGTCTCCTCTGAAGGCACACCGTAAGCGGGATAGGCATAGTCCTCGATCAGGACCACGTCGTCCGCGACGATTTCCTTGCCGAGTTCAACGAGCGCAGCGGTGTTGCGGGCGATGTCGAGCACCTGCGCCTTGGTCTGGGCCGGAGTAAAGGACCCGTCGATGCCGATAACCTTGCGCGCGCGGCCGTCCTTGGCAAATCCCACCAGCATGCCGGCATGGGTAGAGCCGGTGACCGTGCAGACCACGATGTAGTCGAAAGCAAAGCCGAGTTCCTTCTCTTGCGCCCTGACTTCCTCGGCGAAGCCGACATAGCCGAGCCCGCCAAATTTGTGCACGGAGGCGCCGGCCGGAATCGCATAGGGCTTGCCGCCCGCGGCCTTCACGTCCGCGATCGCCTGCTCCCAGCTCTGCCGGATGCCGATGTCAAAACCTTCGTCGACCAGCCGGACATCGGCGCCCATGACGCGGCTGAGCAGGATGTTGCCGACGCGGTCGTAGACCGCGTCTTCGTGCGGCACCCAGCTCTCCTGCACCAGGCGGCATTTCATTCCGATCTTCGCCGCGACCGCCGCGACCATGCGGGTGTGGTTGGACTGCACACCGCCGATCGAAACCAGCGTATCGGCGTTGGAGGCGATCGCGTCGGGAATGATGTATTCGAGCTTGCGCAGCTTGTTGCCGCCGAAGGCGAGGCCCGAATTGCAGTCCTCCCGCTTGGCGTAGAGTTCGACCTTGCCGCCGAGATGCTGCGTCAGCCGCTCCAGTTTTTCGATATGGGTCGGCCCGAACGTCAGTGGATAGCGCTCGAATTTTTCCAGCATGCCGGTATCTCCGTCGATCATCTGATCCGGCCAAACGCCTATCACCGGCCGCGCGAAAGGTGATCTCTAAGTTGGTGTAAATTTCTCCTGATTATTGCGCCATTAAGAAAAATAAGTAGTCTTTCATCCGTAATTTCATATTATAGCGAGAGATTCTTCCGTGAGCAGCCGGCTCGACCGCACCGACCTTAAGATGTTGCGTCTGCTGCAGAATAGCGGCCGGCTGAGCAATGCCGAACTTGCTGAAATGGTCGGAGTAAGCCCAGCCACCTGTCATCGCCGGACCCAGCGGCTGTTTGACGAGGGCTTTATCGGCGAAGTCCGGGCGATGGTGGCCCCGCGCAAGGTCGGCAAGGGCGCGCTGGTCATGGTCGGTGTCGTGCTCGACCGCTCCACCCCGGAAAGCTTTGCGGCATTCGAGCGGGCGATCGCGAAACTCACATTCGTGCTCGATTGCCATCTGGTGGCCGGCGATTTCGACTATTTCCTCAAAATTCGCGTCGGCGACATGGAGGATTTCAACCGCATCCATGGCGAGCAGTTGATCGCACTTCCGGGCGTCCGCCAGACCCGGACGTTTTTCGTCATGAAGGAGGTCGTCGACAACGCGCCGCTGGATTTTTGATCTACCGTCGGCATGATGGCGCCAACCACAAAACCGGCGCTATTTTGCCCTTAAACACCACTCTCGGACGTTCACCCATGATTCTGTCCCACGGCGCCTTTCCCATGTCCTTTATCGGCCCGGTATGATGATCCGCCTTCGCTGGCACGCCTTCGCAATCGCCATATCGCTGCTTGCCGGGCCGTCCTTTGCCGCCGACGATCCGGACACCATCATCTTCGCGATGATGCCGGGAAAATGCAGCACGCTGGTGGTCGCGGGACACCCGTTTGCCTGCAGGGCCGTCGCGTTCTTCCAGACCGAAGAGGGCCGCGCGAATTTCACGGTTGCGCTCGACGACCCCAATGACGACAGCCACATCATCACGTTCTCGGGCGACAATGGCCGGCGGCCGGAAGCCAATCTGTACGAATTGCCGGTCGACCGGATGCTGCTGAAGTCCAAGGACAGGCCGAAGGCCGATGGACTGCCGGTACCGTTCGTCGAAGCGTCGGCCGGCCTGTGCAAGCAGGTCGGAAACTTCGTGACCATGGAGTTCTCGTCGATCTCCTGCTCGGCGACGGACAAGAACGGCAAGAAATACGAGTTGCAGTATCAATCCGACGGCGAGCCGATGGCGGTGCGCCGGATCAAGCGACTGCGGCTCGGAAGTCCCGCAGTATCACCGTTCGACTAGAGCCATCTCGTTCTGATTGAACCAGAACCGGACTCTACTCTTTTGCGTTGACGGTTTTTCTTTCCTCGAAATCGGCCACAGCTTCCGCGTCCGGCGAGATTGTCGTCGCCGTCTCGAACTCGGTGGCCCATCTCGGCTTTTCTTCCTCGGCGCCCGGCACGTTGATCTGGACGCCAACGCCATCGCTGACGGCAAACGACGCCGCCAGGGCGGCGGCTTCCAGCGCGGCACCTCGGGAATCGTAGACGCCCGCGATCTTCACGTTGTCGGCAAATACCGACCAGCCCACGGGGGCCTTCACGATATCGAAAACAGAACGCACCATCAGACGACGCATGCACCTTCCGGAAACGGGATGATCGGCCACGGCGGCGCGGCGTTATCGTTGGTGGCTTCCGGCGACTTGCCGGATACCAGCGATCTGGCCAGCGAATCCTCCACCGGCACCAGCACGATGGCTGTTCGCACGGCTTCCATCACTTGATCGAACTCAATTTCGCTCATCACGCGCTCCATCACGCCCACGCTGGGATTCAACCCCACAAGGACGATTGGGTAGACCGCGCTGGCGACAGTTCGCCACGCAAGTTTGGTGTTTCGATGCCCCCACCCGGTCGCTTCGATGGCGAAATGCGGCTTAACCCGGGAGAGATTGCGGCGCGACGAAATCGGCGGAACCGCCCCATGCGTGCTAGAATCGGCCGCGAATCAGGAGATTTTCATGTCTGCAGACAGTGACAGCACCATCGCGTGGCACCGGGCCCAGCTCAAGCAACTCCGTGAGACCTTGAAGAACATCGAGACCTCAAGGTTTACGGTTGGCGAACCCGTTCAATCGACGAAAACCGGCAAGACCCAAAAGACCATTGTCGACCTGCAGCGCAAGATCAGCCAGTCCCTGCAGATCATCGCGACCCATGAACGGCAAAAGCGGCGGCCGCTGACGACCGACCAGCAAACGCTGGCGAGCGTCAGCTGGAGCAGCTGGAACGCCCAGGCCGCGCACACCCGCGGCAACAATTCACGGTAAGCGGCCGGACGTTTCCCAGGTCTCGACCTGCTGGATCGTCATGTTGTAATGGCGAGAGAAGAAATCGGCGTGCGGGCCGGCCTACTTCATTTGCGGTTCGCGCCGGCCCGTGGCGGCACCTTGTCGATGCCGGGATTGATGGCCAGCGACACGCCGGCGGCGCCGCCCGCTTCATAGGCCATGACAGACACCATCCGGCTATTGCTGCGCACTGTCCGCAGCTTCATGTCGAGCCTGTCGAATTCGGCATCGACCACCGAGGTCTTGAGCACAACCAGCCCGCGGCCGGTGCTGTGGTTGACCTGATCGCGACTGGCCTTCATCGCCGTCAGCTTTTCCGCAATCGATGACACCATCCCGAGCGCAAAGGAGGCGTTGGCCAGATACCGCTCCTGGTGCCGCAGCCGGCCGTAATCGGCCGAGGTCTTGAAGCGGCCGAGTTCGGCGCGCACCGCGGCATCGATCAGTTCGGCCAGATAATGCGCGACTTCGATATCCGGGCGCAGACCGAAGAAAACATAGCTGCTCTCGCCGGCCTGCATTCTTCTCGCGCCAGACCCGGCAATCGCAGAAATGAGCGATCGCGCCGATGCAGTCGTCGAGCGGAATTCGCTTCTTGCGATGGGTCTCATAAACCCGCCGCTCGCATGACGCCGCACGCAGCTCGACATCGGTCAGCGACAGGTCGTAGCGATCGAGCAACTCCGCAACCTTGGCGGCCGCCGACAGCGCCTCGTCCTCGGTGCAACCATTGTCGATGGTCTTGGCGCGCAACGCCTGGATGCGGAGCTTCAGCTTGTCGAGCGCGGCGGTATTGATTTTCTGGTCCACGGATCATCCGCTCCGAGAAGGTTCGACCAACGGACAGCCGGGCGACGTCGGGTGGCGGAGAGAGTGGGATTCGAACCCACGGTACGGTTTCCCGCACACACGCTTTCCAAGCGTGCGCCTTAAGCCACTCGGCCATCTCTCCGGAGGCCTTCTCTTGAAGGGGCAGGACTGATTTTGCAAGAGACGCCGGGCGCGGCCGCCAATATTTCCCCAAACGATTGAATTTATTTGATAATTTTACGTCAACGCCGCCTCTGCCTGCAGCGGAGGCTGGCGTGTTGAACCGAAATCCGGATAATGCCGACGACCCCAGCGGCAACTCCAGTCAATCCCAGTCAGTCCCATATGGGCGGAGGACGGCATGATCACCACGCGAACGCTCCTGGTCTCCATCCTGATATCGGCTTTTGCGGCTGCCGCGGCCGGCCCTGCGATGGCGCAGTCCTGCACCCGTCAGGGTACGGATGTGAGCTGTGACGACGGCCGGCGTGGCATCTTCGCCGGCGATTCGATCGTCTGGGCCGACGGCACGCGATCGAGCCTGGCCTCGCCGCATCCGAGCGTGATTATCGGCCACAAGCAATCGGTGGTCGTCGGACCGGGCGTGTTCGTCGGAAAGGGCACCGGCGTGGTACCGATGGAAAACCCGAGCGACCCGCGCCGGGCGCGCTGCCCGGTGCTCGACGGCGCGTCGTATTGTTATTGAAACCAGTCCGGGAGCCTCATGGTGAGGAGCGCGTCTTCGCGCGTCTCCGGACGATGCTTCGCATCGCCGGGCGAACCATGAGATGAAGTCCCGCTGTCGCCATCCTTCGAGACGCCGCTTCGCGGCTCCTCAGGATGAGGCGGAGATTGCCGCGAGCGCCAAAGCTTCCAAGCTTAGTGGTATCTCACCCCGCCGTTGACCGAACGAAGCGGCCACACGCTTGGCGGCTCAGCCATGATCGGTCCCAAAGGGCCTCTATCGATCTGGCTGTCCTGCAGCGCCTCGATGAAATCGGCGAACCATTGCTGGATCGTGCCGGCGCGCAGTTTGATCATCATCGCTTCCCAGCGCATCCGCCGTTCGTTCAGCGGCATCGACAATGCGGTCGCGATGGTGCGCGCCATGCCGTCGATGTCATGCGGGTTCACCAGCAGCGCCGTATCGAGCTCGTTGGCGGCGCCGGCGAATTTTGACAGCACCAGCACGCCGGGATTGTCCGGATTTTGCGCGGCGACATACTCCTTGGCGACGAGGTTCATGCCGTCCTGCAGCGGCGTCACCACGCCGACCTGCGCGGTGCGATAGAGTCCCGCGAGCACGGCCTGGCCAAAGCCCTTGTTGAGATAGCGGATCGGCGTCCAGTCGACTTCTCCGTGAGTGCCGTTGACGTCGCTGACGAGCTTCGCGACTTCGCTCTGCAGATTGCCATAGGCCTCGATCGCGCCCCGCGACGGCGTTGCGATCTGCAGCAGCGATGCGGCGCGCTGCAGCTGCGGCCGCAACGTCCACATCCGGTCGAACGCCTTGATGCGGTTAACGAGACCCTTCGAATAATCCAGGCGGTCGACGCCGATCGCGAGCGCCTCGCCGTTCAGGCTGCGGCGCAGCCGCGACACGTCCGGATGGGTCACGGCCTTCGCCGCAAGCTGGGCAAATTTTTGCGGATCTATGCCGATCGGAAATACCGCGGCGCGGGTGCGGCCGTGCCGCGAAATTACGACACCATCGTGCACGACGAGATCGAGATCCGACTGCGCATAGGACAGAAAATTCTCGCAATCCTCTTCCGTCTGGAAACCGATGAGATCGTAAGCCAGCATCGCCTCGATCAACGCGCGATGATGCGGCACACCTGATATCACCGCGCGCGTCGGCCACGGCGTGTGCAGAAAGAAGCCGAGCGGCTGGGTGATGCCGAGATCGCGCAATTCCGCGCCAAGCGCGAGGAAATGATAATCCTGAATCCAGAACACGGAATCCGGTTTGCCGAATCGCAGCAATGCGCGCGCCATGAACGCGTTCACTTCACGATAGCTGGCGTAATCGTCCTCGGAAGCACGAATCAGATCGGCGCGCGAATGCAACGCCGGCCACAGCGCCGAATTCGCAAAGCCCTCATAATAACCGCCGTAATGCGCGGCCGGCAGGTCGAGCATCGCCAGCGCACCGGCGCCCAATGCCTCGATTTCGACGAAAGGTTCCTTCTGGTTCCCGTCGCGAACGCGTCCGCTGGAACCAACCCAGATAGCACCCGACTTCTCGACGACGGGCAATAATGCCGCCGCCAAGCCCCCCGTCATGGGTTCGTTCGGTTTACCGCGCGAAACGCGGTTGGAAACGACAACGAGGTTCACAGGTCCCCTCCTGGGTTCACTCGCGGGTTAACAACCATTCATCAATATGGTTCCTGATCACCGTTTCAACGAATTGAAACCAAATTCGGGCTGCGCCCTCGCGGAACTCACTGGAACTCACGAAAAATAAAATTCGCCGCGAGAACGAGGATGAAGCGGGAAGAAATGATGTTCGAAATCCGGCGACACCAGAATTTTTATGGCAAGCTTACGTCCCTTTCGTCGTCAAGCAGATGCGCGAGAAATTCCCTGACATCGCTTGGCGCATCGAAATGTCCGGCGACGCCCTTGGCGCGGCGGCCGACGGAAAATGCGAGACCATCCATATCAGGCATGATCGCAAACACAGACTCGTCGGTGACGTCGTCGCCGATGAAGAACGGACGTCGGCCCTTGAAGGGTGCCTGCTTCATCAGCTCACGCACGCCGCTGGCCTTGTTGGACCCGGCATGCTTGATCTCGCAGACGCATTTTCCGGGCAAGACCTCGATCGGCGCGTTCGGCAAATCGGCCCTGATCAACGACACCGCTGCATAGATCGCCTTTTCCGCATGCGGCGCCAGGCGGTAATGCAGCGCCAGCGAATAGCCCTTGTCCTCCAGCAATATTCCCGGGCTGAGCTTAGCGATGGCGGCGAGCCGCCGCTTCAATTCCTTGTCCATTGCCGGTGCGGCGGAGACGGCCTCATCAGTCCCGCGGATTCGCATCTCCGCACCGTGACCTCCGACCGCAGGAAATTGATCCGGCGCGAAGATCAGATCAATATCGTTGAGCGAGCGCCCAGAGACCATCGCCAAGGCGCCGCCGGTTCGCTCATGCAGACGATGGAGCGTTTTCGCCAGGCCCGGCGGCACCCAGACCTCGCGCGGCGTCGGCGCCAGATCGAGCAGCGTACCGTCGATATCGAGCAGCACCGCACATTCGTTCAAATGCGGGATCAGCGAGCGCGGCACCGGAACGGAGTCCGGAGCCTCGTTATCATCAACGATGTCGTCTTCACGCTGCATTTCAGCCAGTTCCTGATTCATCATATCCTACTCCACAAAGGCTAGCGGCCGTGCGACGGATTCGAGCGATTTGCGCTCGGCCGCGACGGCGTATCGCCACGCGACCATGGCCGCCACGACCATCAAAGCCGACCCGAACAGATAGCCGGCGAAAACAGAGTTGCGCGATCCTGTATCGATCAGCGCCCCGAACAGAGCGGGACCGGCGACGCCACCGATGCCGGTACCAACGGCGTAGAACACCGCAATCGCGAGCGCGCGCACTTCCAGCGGAAACGTCTCGCTGACCGTCAGATAAGCAGCGCTTGCCGCCGGCGACGCAAAGAAGAAAATCACCATCCAGGCGATGGTCTGTCCCTGCGCACTTAGGGCGCCGATCGAAAACAGATAACCGGACACCGCAAGCAGCACGCCGGAGACCGCATAGGTCAGCGTGATCATTACGCGGCGGCCCAGCGTATCGAACAGCCGCCCGAGCAGCAGCGGTCCCAGGAAATTGCCCACTGCGAACGGCAGCAGATACCACCCGACATTATTCGCCGGGATGTGGAAGAAATCGGTCAGCACCAGCGCGAAGGTAAAGAAGATCGCGTTGTAGAAAAACGCTTGCGCCGCCATCAGCACCAGTCCGACCAGCGAACGCTGACGATAGGCGTTGAACAGGGTATCAGCCACTTCACCCAGCGGCGTGTGATCGCGCATCCTTATCTTGATCTTCGGCAGGGTCTGCTGTTGCACATCTCCCGTTGCCGACTTCTCGATCTCGTCCACGATCGCATGCGCTTCATCCGGCCGGCCATGGATCATCAGCCAGCGCGGGCTTTCCGGAATCCACATCCGCATCACGAACACGATCAGCCCCAGACATGCGCCGGTCAGATAAGCCAGGCGCCAGCCGTGATCCGGAGCCATCACCGCGGGATCCAGCAGCACAATCGCACTGATGGCGCCGATCGCAGCCCCAATCCAGAAACTGCCGTTGATCAAGAGATCGGTCCAGCCGCGATAGCGCGCCGGCACCAGCTCCTGGATCGTCGAATTGATCGCGGTGTATTCGCCGCCGATTCCCGCACCGGTCAGAAAACGGAACAGCGCGTAGCTCGCGACGCTCCAGGACAACGCGGTCGCCGCGGTCGCCGTCAGATAGAGCGCCAGCGTAATGAAGAACAGCTTCTTGCGTCCGATCCTGTCCGTGAGCCACCCGAAACCCAAGGCACCAAGCACGGCGCCGGCGAGATAGGCACTGTTGGCTAGTCCGATGTCGAAATTCGAAAAATGCAGCGTCGGGCTTTCCTTCAACGCGCCGGCCAGCGAACCCGCCAGCGTGACTTCGAGCCCATCCAGAATCCAGGTGATGCCGAGCGCAAGCACCACACGGGTATGAAACCCGCTCCAGCGCAGGTTATCGAGCCGCGCGGGGATGCTGGTCTCAATGACGCGATCATTGTCCTGCGACACCGGCGCCAAAGTGGGAGCGCGATCTAGCTGCTTCAAGCCACGCCGTATCAGCTGCACAACCATCGGATTGAACCAATGAAAATCGCCCCGGAACACCCAGCCCCAAGGTTCTCTCGCCCAAATTGCGGCAAACATGACGCCCGCCACGCAAGACAACGCCCGCGGGGCGCAGTGGTTCCCGCATTGCGGTAGCGGAACCGGTCGCAAAAGGACTGTCATCCGCAAAAATGACCGTCATCCCGGCCTGGTGCGCAATCGCGCACGAGGGCCTTGATCCATACCGCGTTATCTATCGGTAAAGCCGTGTGGCTGACGCCTCGCCTAACCAACAAAGCCTGTGGTTATGGGTCCTTGCTTTCGCAGGGACGACGATCTGAGTTACGCTGCCCGGATATTCGCCATGAAGCGATCGAGCTCTTCGCGGAGCCGCGTGCTTTCGCTCGACAGTGAGCGCGCCGAATTCAGCACCTCTTCCGAGGCCGCACCGGTTTCGGTGGCGCCGCGGTTGACCTGCATGACGTTGGTGGCGGCTTCCTGGGTGCCTTGCGCGACGTTCTGAACGCTGCGCGCGATTTCCTGCGTCGCCGAACTCTGCTGCTCGACCGCGCTGGCAATCGTCGAGGCGATGTCGGAGATCTTGCCGATGGTGCCCCCGATCTCCTTGATCGCCGCGACCGACTCCTGGGTCGCGCCCTGCATGCCCGAGATGTGATTGGAGATTTCGTCGGTCGCCTTCGCGGTCTGGCTGGCCAGCGATTTGACTTCGGAAGCGACCACGGCAAAGCCGCGACCGGCATCGCCGGCACGGGCCGCCTCGATGGTCGCGTTCAACGCCAGCAGATTGGTCTGCTCGGCGATCGCCGTGATCAACTTGACGACGTCACCGATCTCCTGCGCCGCGCGCGACAGTTTGCCGATGCGGCCGTCGGTCTGTTCGGCCTGACGCACGGCGGCTTCGGCGATCTGGCTGGATTCCTTGACGCGCCGTCCGATCTCGTCGACGGAGGTCGATAGTTCCTCGGTCGCGGACGCCACCGCCTGCATGTTGGTGGAGGCTTCTTCGGAAGCGCCGGCCACCTGGCTCGACAGGCTCTGGGTGGTTTCCGCCGTCCGCGTCAGCGTGCCGGCCGCGGCTTCAAGCTGCACGGCTGACGCCGAAACGTTGCCGACGATGGCGCCGACTGCGGTCTCGAAATCATCAGCGAAGCGAATGAGTTCGGCGCGGCGCGCCGCACTCGCCGCCTTGTTCTGCGCCTCTTGCGCGGCGGCGTCGCGTTCGGCCCTCGCCACCGCCTGCACTTTGAACTGCTCCACCGCGTCAGCCATTTCGCCGAGTTCGTCCTTGCGCCCGAGGCCGGGCAGCACGACGTCGAAATTGCCGGTGGCGAGCTCACGCATCGCGCGGCACATCGCGGTCATCGGCCGGGAAATGCCGGTGCCGAGCAGAAATGCCCAGACACAGCCGAGCACGAAGCCACCAGCCGCCAGCATCAGGATCAGATGTTCGGTCTCGCCGATGGTTGCATTCGATTCGGCTTCGAGCCGGGTCTGGTCGGCCAGCAGGTCCGCCTTCATCACGCCCGAACCCTGGTTGATGGCGGCTGCCGACTCCGTCATTTCCAGCGTCAGCTCGTCGATCTCCTTGGAATTGTCGATCAGCTTGGCAAGCGCGCCCCGGTAATCCTCCAGCAGTCCGGCGATCTCCTTGAGACCCGGCTGCAGCTTCTCATTGGTCGAGGTGATGGCCTTCAGCGACCCCTCGACGAATTTCAGGCGCGCCAGGGCGCTGGCCGCCACCGCCTTGTCCGCGTTGACCACGAATGTATTGGCCAGTGCCGTCACGGCCTGAAACTGTTCCATCACGCGCTTCGACCCGAGGGTGATGATCTGGAGCTCGCTGTCGTCGGCATTGCTCGGGAGATCATCCAGTTTGTAGCGCAACGTCATGCCGCTGCGCGTCAGCTGGTTCTGCGTGATCTGCGCGCTCTGGTCCTTGACCTTGACGATATCGGCGAAAATCTTGGTGAAGGCGCGGAATTCACGCTCCAGTTTGACGATCTGCTCGAGCCGGGCCGGATTGGTGGTGCCCTTCATCGAGGCAATAATGGCTTCCTTCAGGCTGGCTTCGGCCGCCAGCGCCGCCTTGCCGTCCTCTTCCTTGCCCGTCGCCACGAAATAGCGGGCGGATGACCGGTAGGAGATCAGTTCGCGGTCGATGTTGCGGGCCAGATCAGCCTCGGTCACGCTGCGGCGGTAGGAGTCGACACCGCCGGAAACACGCTCGAACCCGAGATAAGCAAAGCCCATGCTGGCGGCGGAAATCGCCAGCGTCACGGCAAAGCCGAGCATGATCTTGGCGCGGAACCGGAGGGTTGGGAATTTGATCGAAAACGACCCGCTACGTTTCTTAAGACCCACCTCAGCCCCCCACCTTATTCTGAAAACTCAGGGATCGGGCAGCCGAAGGCCCCCGATCCCCTCGTAAAATTACGGCAAAATGAATAAGGGTGAGTAAATTCGGGCCGGATTCCCTTGGGTTGTGAGGGAGTGGAGACGTCGTATCTTCCCCTCCCCTGGAGGGGTCCGAGACGAGCGGAGCTCGCCCGAGGGTCGACACGGATCGAGCGAAGCGAGATGCGTGACGGGGTGGGGTGATCTCTCAACTCGGGCACTGTTCGCGAGGAGAGACCGTCACCCCACCCCGCCGCTCATTGCATGAGCGTCGACTTACGGACGAGCTTCGCTCGTCCCAGACCCCTCCAGGGGCGGGTAAGAGAAGTGGCCACAGCCAACTCTGCGCCATCCGCCGCAAGCAAGTCATCACAAAGGCCAGCGCGACCAAAATCCTAGTTGCAAGTTCCCCTGCCGCTGTTTCTAATTGGAATAATTACAAAACACATCGGGAGGTATCACGCGTGTCTACCATCAAACTGACGGTGAACGGCAAGGCCGTCTCGGTCGATGTCGAGGACCGGACGCTTCTCGTCCATCTCCTCCGCGAAAATCTGAACCTGACCGGCACCCATGTCGGCTGCGATACCAGCCAGTGCGGCGCCTGTGTCGTCCATATCGACGGCAAGGCGGTCAAATCCTGCACCGTGCTGGCCGGCCAGGCCGCGGGCTCCAACGTCACCACCATCGAGGGCATCTCGAAAGGCGACGAACTGCACCCGATGCAGGCTGCGTTCCGCGACAATCACGGCCTGCAGTGCGGCTACTGCACCCCGGGCATGATCATGTCGGCGATCGACATCGTGCACCGCTATGCCGGCAAGCTCGACGAGGAAACCGTGCGGCACGAGCTCGAAGGCAACATCTGCCGCTGCACCGGTTACCACAACATCGTCAAATCGGTGCTCGATGCGGCCGGCCGCATGAAGGTTTCGCAGGCGGCTGAATAGCCTCGGCCGGCTACCAATACCCGGCATCAAGACCGCCGAATTTCGATGGAAATGGCGGACATCAAAAACTCCGGTAGGGAGACAGAACATGGGCGTTGAAGGCATTGGCGCAAGCGTAGTGCGCAAGGAAGACCGACGTTTTACAACTGGCAAGGGCCGTTACGTCGACGACATCAAGCTTCAGGGCATGACCCATGCCCATTTCATCCGCAGCCCGCACGCGCATGCCAAGGTCAAGGGCATCGATTCATCCGCGGCAATGAAGATGCCGGGCGTGGTCGGCGTACTGACTGGCCAGCAGATCGTCGATGACAAGGTCGGCAACTTGATTTGCGGCTGGGCCATCACCTCCAAGGACGGCAGCCCGATGAAGATGGGCGCATGGCCGGCGATGGCGCCGGAGACCGTGCGTTTCGTCGGCCAGGCGGTGGCGGTCGTGATCGCCGAAACCAAGAACCAGGCCAAGGACGCGGCGGAAGCCGTGGTAGTGAATTACGAGGAACTCCCTGTTGTCGCCGACATCCGCTCGGCGCTCAAGCCGGGTGCGCCGCAATTGCATCCGGAAGCCCCGGGCAATGTGATCTACGACTGGCACATCGGCGACGAAGGCGCGGTCAAGGACGCCTTCGGCAAGGCCGCCAACGTGGTGACGCTGGAACTGACCAACAACCGGCTGGTGCCGAACGCGATGGAGCCGCGCGCGGCGATCGCGGAATATGACGAGGCCGAAGAACACTTCACGCTGTACACGACGTCGCAAAATCCGCATGTCGCGCGGCTGGTGCTGTCGGCGTTCTACAACATCGCACCCGAGCATAAACTGAGAGTGATCGCGCCCGATGTCGGCGGCGGTTTCGGCTCCAAGATCTATATCTATCCGGAAGAAATGGTGGCGTTGTGGGCCTCCAAGAAAGTGCGACGCCCGGTAAAGTGGACCGGCGACCGCACCGAGGCCTTCTTGACCGATGCGCACGGCCGCGACCACATCTCGAAGGCGGAGATGGCGTTCGACAAGGACAACAAAATCCTCGGGCTCCGGGTAAAAACCCACGCCAATCTCGGCGCCTACATGTCGCTGTTCTCGTCCTCGGTGCCGACCTATCTCTACGCCACGCTGCTGTCGGGCCAGTACAACATCCCGGCGATCTATGCCGAGGTGATGACGGTCTACACCAACACCACGCCGGTCGACGCCTATCGCGGCGCGGGCCGCCCCGAAGCCAGCTACCTGGTCGAACGGCTGATGGAAACCGCAGCCCGGCAGTTGAAGGTCGACCCGGCGGAATTGCGCCGCAAGAACTTCATCACCCAGTTCCCGCACCAGACGCCCGTGATCATGGCCTATGACATCGGTGACTTCAACGCGTCGCTGGATGCGGCGATGAAGGCGATCGACTATGCCGGCTTCGCGGGCCGCAAGGCGAAAGCCAAGGCCGAAGGCAAGCTGCGCGGCCTCGGCGTCTCCTGCTACATCGAGGCCTGCGGCATCGCGCCCTCGAAGGCGGTCGGCAGTCTCGGCGCCGGCGTCGGCCTGTGGGAGTCGGCCGAAATCCGCGTCAATCCGGTCGGCACCATCGAGGTGCTGACGGGATCGCACAGCCACGGCCAGGGCCATGAAACCACCTTCGCGCAATTGATTTCGGAACGCCTCGGCGTGCCGATCAGCCAGGTACAGATCGTCCATGGCGACACGGATAAAGTGCAGTTCGGCATGGGCACCTACGGCTCGCGCTCGCTCGCGGTCGGCGGCACCGCCATCATCAAGGCGATGGAAAAGGTCGAGGCGAAAGCGAAGAAGATCGCCGCGCATCAACTCGAAGCGTCGGAGAACGACATCGTCATCGAGAATGGCGAGTTCAAGGTCACCGGCACCGACAAGTCGATCGCGCTGCCGATGGTGGCGCTGGCGGCTTACACCGCGCACAACCTGCCTGACGGCATGGAGCCCGGCCTGAAGGAAACCGCGTTCTACGATCCCACCAACTTCACCTTCCCGGCCGGCACCTACATCTGCGAGATCGAAGTCGATCCTGCCACCGGCAAGACCTCGTTCGTCAACTTCGTGGCGGCGGACGATTTCGGCCGGCTGATCAACCCGATGATCGTCGAAGGCCAGGTACACGGCGGCCTTGCCCAGGGCATCGGCCAGGCACTGCTCGAACTCGCGGTCTACGACAGCAACGGCCAGCCGATCACGGCCTCGTTCATGGACTATGCCATGCCGCGCGCCGACGACCTGCCGTCGTTCAAGCTCTCGCACACGCCGACGCTCTGTCCGGGCAATCCGCTCGGCGTCAAGGGCTGCGGCGAAGCCGGCGCGATCGGTTCATCGGCAGCCGTGATCAACGCGATCACGGATGCCATCGGCCACAACAAACTCGAAATGCCGGCGACGCCCGATCGCGTCTGGCATGCCATTCACGGTTAAGGGGAGGCAAGAACATGTACGAGACAACCTACCATCGCCCCTCCTCCATCGACGAAGCCGTGGCTTTGTTCGGCAAGGGTTCTGAGTCCAAATATCTTGCCGGCGGCCACACCCTGATCCCGGTGATGAAACAGCGGCTGGCCTCGCCATCCGACGTGATTGATCTCGCACGGATCAAGGAGCTGGTCGGCATCGAACCGTCGGGCGCCGGGATCGTCATCAAGGCCGCGACCACCTATTTCGACATCATGCACAGCGCTGAGGTGAAGAAGGCGATCCCTGCGATCGCTTATCTCACCTCTCAGCTCGGCGATCCGGCCGTGCGGCATCGCGGCACCATCGGCGGCTCGATCGCCAACAACGATCCGGCGGCTGATTTCCCGGCGGCCCTGCTTGCGCTTGATGCCACCGTGAAAACCAACAAGCGCAACATCAAGGCCGATGACTTCTTCAAAGGCCTGTTCACGACAGCGCTGGAAGACGGCGAGATCATCACCGCCGTCTCCTTCCCGGTTGTGGACAAGGCGGGGTACGCCAAGATGCGGCATCCCGCTTCGCGATTTGCGCTGACCGGCGTGTTCGTGGCGAGGACCCCGGGAGGAGATGTCCAGGGTCGCGGCAACGGGTGCGTCGCAAAACGGCGTTATGCGGGTGCCGGCGATCGAGGCGGCGCTGAAGGCAAACTGGTCGCCCGGCGCCAGTCGATGGCGTCACCATCTCCGCTGATGGTATACTGGCGGATATCCACGGCTCGGCGGCCTATCGCGCCAACCTCGTCAAGGTGATGGCGCAGCGGGCGGTATCTGCTGCGGGCTGAATAGCGCCTGGACACAAAAGATGGAACGGCGCGCAGCGATGCGCGCCGTTCTGCATTTTGGACCAATTGTCGGCAAAAGAAGCTTGCCAAGGCCTCGCTTTCGGCGGGACAAGTTAGCTAATCAACTAACTAAAATGCTTCCCTTCGGGAGAGAACAACGTGCTCGATAAACCAGCCGCCCAATCCGCCACCCGCACCTCCGGCCCGCTCGCCGGTTTCCGCATCGTCGAATTCGCCGGCATCGGCCCGGGCCCGTTCGCCTGCATGATGCTGGCCGACATGGGCGCGGAGGTCGTGACGCTCGATCGCGTCGGCGCCAAGAAGAATCTGAAAGCGGTGGCGACGCGCGGCCGAAAGGTCGTCGAACTCGACCTGAAGGACAAGGCGTCGATTGCGCAGGTGCTCGACCTGCTCGCCAGCGCCGACGCGCTGATCGAAGGTTTTCGGCCCGGCGTCATGGAGCGGCTCGGCCTCGGGCCCGACGTGGTGATGGCACGCAATCCGCGTCTCGTGTTCGGCCGCATGACCGGCTGGGGCCAGGAAGGCCCGCTGGCCAACGCCGCCGGCCATGACATCAACTATATCTCGATCACCGGCGCGCTGGCCGCGATCGGCACCAAGGACAAGCCGGTGCCGCCGCTCAACCTGGTCGGCGATTTCGGCGGCGGCGCGCTCTATCTCGTGGTCGGCGTGCTCGCCGCGCTGCTGGAAGCGTCGAAATCCGGCAAGGGCCAGGTGGTCGATGCCGCGATGTGCGACGGCGCGGCGTCGCTGATGTCGATGTTCTTCGACATGACCGCGATGGGCCGCTGGACCGACGAGCGCAACAGCAATTTCCTCGACGGCGGCGCGCATTTCTACGGCGTCTATGAATGTTCCTGCGGCCATTTCATTTCGATCGGCTCGATCGAACCGCAGTTCTACGCGCTGCTGCGCCAGCACGCGGAACTGACCGACGCCGACTTCGACGCACAGATGGACCGCAAGGCCTGGCCCGCGCTGAAGGCCAAGCTGGAAAAGGTGTTCAAGACCAAGACCCGCGAAGACTGGTGCAAGATCATGGAAGGCAGCGACATCTGCTTCGCGCCGATCCTGACCATGCAGGAAGCTCCCGAAGCATCCGCACAACGCCGCGCGCAGAGATTTTCATCGAACGTCACGGCGTCACGCAGCCGGCGCCGGCGCCGCGCTTCTCGCGCACGCCGTCGGCGGTACGCGATGCGGTGAGCGCGGATATCGGTGAACTGACCAGTGCGTGGAAGGCGGGAAGGTAAGTTTCCGCGTCGTCCCGGCGTGAGCCGGGACCCATAGCCACCGGCCGCAGTTGCTGCGGACGGTTGCAATTGGCTTTGCGTTGCAATCGACAGGATCCGCGGCGACGGATCCCGGCGCATCGCCGGCGACGTACAGTCTACGCCGCGTTCCCCACCTTCAACACGCCCCTTCGAATCTGATCCTCCTCGATCGATTCGAACAGCGCCTTGAAATTGCCCTCGCCAAAGCCGTCGTCACCCTTGCGCTGGATGAATTCGAAGAAGATCGGCCCGATCGCGTTGGCCGAAAAGATCTGCAGCAGCACCTTGGTCTGGCCGCCGTCGACCACACCCTCGCCGTCGATCAGGATGCCGTCGCGCTGCAGCCGCGCGACGTCCTCGCTATGCCCCGCCAGACGCGCCTCGATCTTCTCGAAATAGGTTTCAGGCGGCGGCGGCATGAACGGCAAACCATCGGCACGCAACGTCTCGACGGTGCGATAGATATCCCGCGCGCCGCAGGCGATGTGCTGGATGCCCTCGCCGCGGTAGATGTTGAGATATTCCTCGATCTGGCCGGAATCGCCGGCGTCCTCGTTGATCGGAATCCGGATCTTGCCGTCCGGGCTGGTCAGCGCGCGCGAGAACAGGCCGGAAGCGCGGCCTTCGATATCGAAGAAGCGGATCTGGCGAAAATTGAACAGCTTTTCGTAGAAGCCGGTCCAGACATCCATGCGGCCGCGATGGACGTTGTGGGTGAGGTGATCGATATAATAAAGCCCTGCGCCGCTGGGGCACGCGTCGCGGGCGCCGAGCCAGTCAAACTCGAGATCGTAGGCCGAGCCCTTGGCGCCATAGCGGTCGACGAAATAAAGCAGACTGCCGCCGATGCCCTTGATGGCGGGAACATCGAGCGTCTTCTGCATGCGAGGAAACGTCGGCCGGCTCCGCGCCCAGCGATAGAGCGCGCGCATAGGCCTGCTTGGCATCGACCACGCGAAACGCCATCGACGGCGCGCACGGTCCATGCGCGGCGACAAAATCGTGGCCGTGGGTGCCGGGCTCCTCGTTGACGAGATAATTGACGTCGCCCTGGCGATAGACCGTGATCTTTTTGGTCTTGTGGCGCGCGACCGGCGCAAAACCCATCAGCTTGAACAGCGCGTGCAGCTCTTCGGGCCGCGGATGCGCATATTCGACGAACTCGAAACCGTCGGTGCCCATCGGGTTGTCGGCGCTGATGGCGGCGGCCGGCGCGTCGTGCGGAAATGGACCCATGGCGGAATCTCCCTGATCTGATGGTTCGAGTTTCCGCCAGATTGGACGCAATGGGCATGCAAAACGGCCCGAGATTGACTATAATGGTGCACGATCCGTGCACCATTTGGATATTTTACGCATGATTCCGGTAGACGCTTTTGACCTCAAGATGCTGGCCGCTTTGCAGGACGACGGCCGCCTGACCAACCAGCAACTGGCCGATCTCGTCGGCCTGTCGGCCTCGCAATGCTCGCGGCGGCGGATGCGGCTGGAGGAGGAGAAAGTGATCGCGGGCTATCACGCCGACCTCGCCAGCGAAGCGCTGGGCTTCAACCTGATCGCCTTCATCCACATCACGCTGGCGACGCATTCGCCCGACAACGCCAAGAAATTTCGCGCTTTGGTCAATCGCGTCGACGAGATCCAGGAGGCCTATTCGCTCACCGGCGATGCTGACTATCTGCTGAAGGCGGTGCTGCGCGATTTGAAGAGCCTGTCGGATATCGTCAACAACGTGCTGATGCCGCACCAGAGCGTGGCGCATGTGCGCTCGTCGATCGTGCTGGACCGGCTGAAGGAAAGTTCGAAGCTGCCGCTGAAAGGATAGCGCAGCCCTATGACGCAAATCGAGGGAAATTCGCCATTCGCATTCCCGCTTCGATTTGCGATCATCCGCTCTCAAATCAACGCACGGGACCGCCATGGCGCTGCAACTTCGGCCTAACTGCGAATACTGCGACAAGGACCTGCCGCCGAACGCGACAGAGGCGCGAATCTGCTCCTACGAATGCACGTTCTGCGCGGACTGCGTTGAGAACAAGCTGCACAACGTCTGCCCGAACTGCGCCGGCGGCTTCGTGCCGCGGCCGATCCGGCCCGTGACCGAACGTCGGCCCGGCGTCTGCGTCGACAAGCAAGCGCCGTCGGACAAGCGCGTCCACTTGAAGTACAGCCTCGAAGACGTCGCGGCACATTGCGCGATGTATCGCGATATTCCGCCGGAGCAGCGCTAGATCATCATCCGTCATTGTCTGCAACAAACGCGAAGCGTTTGTGCAAGAGAGCGAAGCGAAGCAATCCATCTTAGCCGCGCAAAGAAAGACTGGATTGCTTCGTCGCTGTCGCTCCCCGCAATGACGGAGGGAGTTACGAAGCTGCCGTAATCGTGCCCTCGACCTCGCCAAAACCGACGCGATAGCCCTTGCCCTGGCACCAGCCGCGCATCACGAGCGAATCCCCGTCTTCGAGAAAGGTGCGCTTGACACCGCCGGGTAGTTCGACCGGCTCAGTGCCGTTCCAGGAAATTTCGAGCAGGCTGCCGCGCTGGTCTTTTTCGGGGCCGGAGATGGTGCCGCTGCCCAGGAGATCCCCGACATTCATCGCGCAGCCGGACGAGGCGTGGTGCACCAGTTGCTGCACCGACGACCAGTACATGTACTTGAAATTGGTGCTGGAGATATCGGCTGCCTCATTCATGGAGCCCGCGCGCAAGGCGATGCCGAGCTGCATATCGTAATTGTTCGGCTGCGCCTGACGCAAATAGGCCAGCGGCTCCGGATCCTGCGCCGGGCCATGCAGCCGAAACGGCTCCAGCGCCTCGCGCGTCACAATCCACGGGCTGATCGAGGTCGCAAAGGCCTTGGCCTGGAACGGCCCGAGCGGCACGTATTCCCACTGCTGGATGTCGCGCGCGCTCCAGTCGTTCAGGATCACGAAGCCGAAGATCATCGCTTCGGCCTGTGCTTCCGTGAGCATTTCGCCGATCGGCGAGGCTTGGCCGATCACCACGCCCATTTCGAGTTCGAAATCGAGCCGCTTGCACGGTCCAAAGCTCGGCACGTCGGCCGTCGGCGGCTTCAATTGCCCGCGCGGCCGGCGCACCGGCGTGCCGCTGACGACGACGGTCGAAGCGCGGCCGTTGTAGCCGATCGGCATGTGCAGCCAGTTCGGCTGCAGCGCGTTGTCCTTGCCACGGAACATGACACCGACATTGGTGGCGTGTTCCTTCGAGGAATAAAAATCGGTATAGCCGGAAACCGCGATCGGCAGATGCAGTTTGACGTCAGCCATCGGCACCAGCGCGCGCTGGCGCAACTCGTCATTGTCGCGCAGCTCGGGATGATCGTGGCGCAGCAACTCGCTGATCCGCGCGCGCGTCCTCGACCAGACTTTTGGTCCGAGCGCCATGAATGGATTGAGCGAGGCGCTTGAGAACACGCCGAGTTCGCCGACGTCGAGCCTGGAGTCCTGTTCGAGCTCCCAGAGATCGAGCACGAAATCGCCGATCGCGACGCCGACGCGCGGAGCCAGACCGTCCTTCGCCGAGAACACGCCATAGGGAAGATTCTGGATCGGGAAGTCGGACGTGGCGGCGACCGGGATGAAGGAGCGGAGGGTCGGGTCGTTGGGATGGGGCACGCAGTTCTCCAATCAGTAAGCCGTCATGCCCGGGCTTGACCCGGGCATCCATCTTCTGAAGAAGCGATGGATCGCCGGGTCAAGCCCGGCGATGACAGGTAATAGTCGCCTCACGGCTTGCTCGGATCGAACCGCTTCTCAAGTCCCTTCCAGCAATCCGCATAATCGTCCTGCAAGGTCGCCGACTGCGCGGCATGCGCGGTGACGCGCTGCGGGTATCTCGTCTCGAACATGAAGGCCATGGTGCCGGTCAGCTTCACCGGCTTCAATTCGCCGTTGCTGGCATGATCGAAGGCCTGACGGTCCGGGCCGTGCGGCAGCATCATGTTGTGCAGGCTGATGCCACCGGGGACAAAGCCTTCCGGCTTGGCGTCATAGACGCCGTAGATCAGCCCCATGAACTCCGACATGATGTTCATGTGATACCACGGCGGACGAAACGTGTTCTCGGCCACCGCCCAGCGTTCCGGGAAGATGACAAAATCGATATTCGCGGTGCCCGCGGTTTCCGACGGCGAGGTCAACACCGTGAAGATCGAGGGATCGGGATGGTCGAAGCCGATGGCGCCGATCGGCGAGAAGGTGCGCAGATCGTATTTGTAGGGTGCGTAATTGCCGTGCCACGCCACCACGTCGATCGGCGAATGCGGCAGCGTGGTCTTGAACAATGAGCCGCCCCATTTGACGTAGAGCTCGGTCGGCGTGTCCTTGTCTTCATAGGCTGCGACCGGCGTCAGAAAATCACGCGAATTGGCGAGGCAGTTGGCGCCGATCGGACCGCGTTCCGGCAGCGTGAAGGCGCCGCCGTAGTTTTCGCAGAGATAGCCGCGCGCGGCGCCTGACGTGATCTCGACGCGAAATTTAACGCCGCGCGGGATCACCACGATCTCGCCGGGCTCGGCGTCGATGCGGCCGAACTCGGTGACGAGGCGTAGATTGCCCTGCTGCAGCACGAACATCATCTCGCCGTCGGCATTGTAGAAGTGCTGATCGACCATCGACTTTGTAATCAGATAGACATGCGCGGCCATGCCGGCCTGGGTATTGGCATCGCCGGCCGTGGTCATGGTCTGCACGCCCTGCAGGAAGGTTTTGTCGTCCCTAGGGATCGGTGCCGGGTCCCAGCGCAATTGCGCGATCGGCAATTCATATTCATGGCACGGCGCGGTGCGCCACAGCCCGGCATCGGCTTTCGCAAACCGTCCGGAATGTTTCACCGACGGGCGGATGCGATAGAGCCAGGAGCGCTCGTTGCTGCCGCGCGGCGCGGTGAAGGGCGAACCCGAGAGTTGTTCGGCATAGAGCCCGTAGGCGCAGCGCTGCGGCGAGTTGCGCCCCATCGGCAGCGCGCCGGGCAGCGCCTCGGTTTCAAAGCTGTTGCCGAAGCCGGACATATAGCCCGGCGTGATGTGCTGGGAATTCTTGGCAATCGCATCGGGAGACGTGTTGATATTCATGGTCATCCTCCTTGCAGGGCGGCCCACATTTCCTGGTCACGCTTGTCGGTCCAGATCACGGGATCGTCGATCCCCGACGCCTCGTCGAACGCGCGCGAGACGTTGAACGGCAGGCAGTGCTCGTAGATCGCAAACGACGAAAATTTGGGATCCATGACTTCGCGCGTTGCCGCCATCGATTCCTTCAAATTGCGACCGCGGGCGACCGAAGTCTCGGCCGCGCCATAGAGCGAGGTGACGAAGTCGCGCGTCATCGCAATCGCGTCGCGCCCGGTCGAAAGCCCCTTCAGCGCATCGCCGCGGCCCGGCGCGATCGCTTTGGGATTGAAGGCGCGGATTTCGTTCAGCGTCATCGGCCATTCGCGCAGATGCGCGTCGCCGCAGTAGCAGGCCGAGTGATATTCAATCAGATCGCCGGAGAACATCACTTCGGCATCCGGCACCCAGGCGACGATGTCGCCGGACGTGTGGCCTGCGCCGAGCTGCATCAGCCGCACTTCGCGCTTGCCGAGATAGATCGACATCTCGGCTTCGAAGGTCAGCGTCGGCCAGGTCAGGCCGGGAATGCTTTCGGCGTCCTGGAACAGCCGCGGAAAGCGGCCAAATTCGGAATCCCAGTCCTGCTGGCCGCGCTCCTCGATCAGCCGATGGGTTTCGGCTGACGCGACGATGCCTTGCGCGTTGTAGGCGGAGGCGCCGAGCACGCGCACCGCGTGGTAATGCGACAGCACGACATACTTGATCGGCTTGTCGGTGACGGTGCGGACGCGCTCGATCACTTTATGGGCCATTGCCGGCGTCGACTGCGCGTCGAATACCAGGCAGCCGTCGTCGCCGACGATGATGGCGGAGTTCGGATCGCCCTCGGCGGTGAATGCATAGAGATCGGTGCCGATTTCGGAGAAGGTGATTTTTTTCTCCGCCATGTCGGTCGTGGACGCGAAACCTTTGGCCATCAATTCCATTCCTGACTGCGTTTGAGACGTTGGTTATTGTTGTTGCTGTTGTTGCTGCTGGCTGGCGTCGAGCATCCGCCGCTTGGCCAGCGCGATCGCTTCATTCAGGACCGCGATATCGCCGATGTGGTTGGCGAGAATGAGCACCAGCGCCGCATCGAGATCGGCGCTCTGCTCATCGCTGAGGCCGCGATGCGCCTCGACGACGGCGCGGAAGGCGTCGTCAGGTTTTGCGAAATTCGAACTGGTCGACAACGCCATGAAGAACCTCAGTTGTGTCCCGCCGCGCGCGCCAGCGCGGCTTCAAGCGCGGGCCGGGTCGGATGACGGAAGCGCGCCGCGACATAGCCGTCGGGCCGCAGCAAATAGGCTGTGCCCGGCTCGGCGTCATAGCGCGCGGTGGCGAGGCCTTCGGGATCGGCAAGATCGTTCTCGCCGCCGACGCGGACGGTCGCCACGCCTTCCGGCACTTCGGCGGCCACGCCATTGCCGAATTCCAGCAGCGCGAAACGCGCACCGGTTTTGATGAAGGCGTCGGTCAGATACATCGGACCGCCACTGGACGCTTCAATCGGTGCATCCAGCATCGATGCTCCGGGCCGCGGGCCGCTGCGCCACGCGTCGCGATCGGCGGTCGAGAGCGGCGTCTCGTAGACCGACGGCGTCGACAGCCGGCCGCCGTTGATCATGCGCTTGCCGAACTCGGTTTCCTTGGCCAGTGACAGCACCGCCTTGCGCAGCCGCGCTTCCTCGCTGGTGACGCGGCGCCATGAAATCGGTCGAGCGGGTCGATTCGCGAATGTTCTCGTCGGCCGCCGCACCGCGCTCGATGTGATAGCTGTCGAGCAACGCTTCCGGCGACTGTTTTCGCAACACGCGGTCGAGCTTCCACGCCAGAATTCTCGGCGTCCTCGAGCCCGGAATTGGCGCCGCGGGCACCAAACGGCGAGACCTGATGCGCAGCGTCGCCGGCGAACAGCACGCGGCCATGGATGAACCGGTCCATCCGGCGGCACTGGAATTTGTAGAGCGAGATCCACTCGAACTCGAACTTGTCATGGCCGAGCATGCGCGCAATCCGCGGCCGAACATTCTCCGGCAGCTTCTCGACCGCCGGATCGGCATCGCGATGAAGCTGCAGGTCGATCCGCCAGATGTCGTCCGGTTGCTTGTGCAGCAGCGCCGACCGCCCGGCATGGAACGGCGGATCGAACCAGAACCAGCGTTCGGTCGGAAACTCCGCCGTCATCTTGACGTCGGCGATCAGGAACTGATCCTCGAACACCTGGCCCGTGAATTCCGCGCCCACCATCTGCCGCAGCGACGAACGCGCGCCGTCGCAGGCGATGACAAAGCTCGCATTCAGGCGATAAGGCCCATCCGGCGTCTGGATCGTCAGCGCCACATGATCGTTACGCTGCTCCAACCCGACCACCTTGTTGCGCCAGCGCAGGTCGACCGCGGAAAGCTCCTCGACGCGATCGACCAGATAGGCCTCGGCATAGAACTGCTGCAGGTTGATGAAGGCCGGCCGCTTGTGGCCTTCTTCCGGCAGGAGATTGAACTGGTAGAGTTTTAAATCGCCGTGAAAGATCTTGCCGACGCTCCAGACCACGCCCTTGTCGACCATGCGCTGGCCGACCCCGAGCCGGTCCCAGTATTCCAGCGAGCGTTTTGAGAAGCAGATCGCGCGCGAGCCTTCGCCGATCCGGTCGGCGTCATCGAGCAAAACAACGCTTTGGCCGCGCTGCGCCAGATCAATCGCCAGCGACAGCCCGACCGGCCCGGCGCCGACCACCACGACCGGATATTCGGCCACATCCGCACCCGCCCGGTCCTGATCGGGATGCCTGCGATAGCCGAACTGGGTTTTGGTGGACGCCATGCGGGCTGAACCTTGCGGACCAGCCATCCCTGCGGCTAGCCATCCTGCAACTAGTCAACTTCTAACTGGTCAACTTCTAACTGGTCTTGGGCGCGCGACCCTGATATTAGTCGCATCTGCAACTATCTTAAATCCTGTGTGCGCTGTCCCGTCAACTCAAATTGGAGCGATTTTTGGCACAAGCCCCTTCCAGCGAGCGGACCCGACCCGGGGTGGACCGGCATTCGCTGGATGAAGCCGCGTCCGGGAAAAGCTCAAGACTAGATCTCTTCAAGTTCATGCCGTTTCGGCTCAACCGGCTGGCGGCCGAGGTCAGCGCGGCGCTTTCGGTCGAGTATGCGGCGCGCTACGGCCTCGACATTCCCGAATGGCGCGTGCTGGCGACGCTGGGCTTTCGCAACGACCCCTGCAGCGCGCAATACATCGCCCACTGCACCCGCACGCATAAATCGACCATCAGCCGCGCGGTCACCGCGCTGATGAAGCGGCAGATGGTCGAGCGCGTCGAGAACGCGGACGACCGCCGCGAATTCCGCCTGCGCCTGACACGCAAGGGCACCACGTTGTATGAAGAACTGATCCCGCGCCTGTTGCGCAAGGAGCAGGAGATATTGTCTTGCCTCTCGGCGCAGGAACGCAAGACCCTCGCGCTGCTGCTCGGCAAGATCGAGGACAGCCTCGATCTGGTGCGCGACAGCGAGCAGGCGGACGCGAAGGAAGCGTATTGAACTTTCTCCCCGTCATTGCGAGCGCGAGCGAAGCAATCCAGTCTTCCTCGCGGCAAGATGGATTGCTTCGTCGCGGAGCCTGTCATCGGGCGCGCATTCGCGCGACCCGTTGGCTCCTCGCAATGACGAGGTGAGAGCGTGCCTTACTTCACGAACGATCGCGACGGCGCCAGGTGCAGCGCAAAGGCATCGACCTTGTCGCTGGCGCGCGGATAGATCTCGCTCACGATCGGATCGTGGCCGGGAATGAAGCGATCGGGGTGGCCGGCGAGTTTTTCCACGATCTCCCAGCCCTGCGCCATGTCGCCGACATTGTAGACGATCGGAAACGGGCTGCGCTTCTGCAGGTTGGCGTAGTAATGCGCCGCGTCCGACGCCAGCACTACCGGTCCGCGCGCGGTTTCGACCCGCACCACCTGCAGCCCGTCGGAATGGCCGCCGACACGATGCACGGTCACGCCGGGCGCGACCTCGCCGTCGCCGGAATGGAAAGTGACGCGCTCGCCGTAGACATGACGGACCATCGTGGTGACGTGCTCCACCGAGAACGGATGCCGCAGCATGCCGTTACACATGCAGCGCCCGGTCGCGTAGCTCATCTCGCGGTCCTGCAGATGAAACCGCGCGCCGGGGAAGCGGTCGAGATTGCCGGCGTGGTCATAGTGCAAATGCGTCACAATGACGTCTTTGATGGTGTCGGCCTTGACGCCGAACTTTTCCAGCGCATCGACCGGGTTCAGCGTCAGCTTGCGGGCACGCGCCTTGGCCTCTTCGGCGTTGAAACCGGTATCGACCAGAATGTCGCGGCCGCCGCCCCGGACCAGCCAGACGAAATAATCGAGGTCCTGCGCCGTGGTTTCGTGCGGATCCGGCACCAGGAAATTCAAATGAGGGGTGCGCGGCGACATCGTCGCATAGCGCAGCGCGTAGATTTCGTAGGCATTTCCCATCGGTGTCACTTTTTTCTTGAGGTTCAGGTTTGGCCGATGCCGGCAGCAAGCCATCGTCATCCGCAAAGGTCAAACATCAGCGCAAATGACAGCCGCATGAAAATGGCGGTTTACCCTATGTGAGAGGGATCACATTACCACCGCGCGTCACACGGAACCGGCGTTGGACGGCCGACCGGGTACCCGGCCGCCATGACGATCGCTTTTTATTCCCTCATCCGGTCCGCCATGTCGCGATTAATTGTCGCAATTAATGACGCCATCGCAAGCGGTTGACGCGCTGCGGGCGCGGTTTGATAATGCAGAATGCGTAGAGTAAGGTCGCCGCGGCGCGAGCTGGTATCGGCGCCTTTTTGGCTGGACTGTTGCGATCTGGACTGCCGTCATTATGAAAATTCGCCTTGCATTGTTGCTCTCATCGATTGTTTCGGCCGCGATTTTTTCGGTCGCGTCGACCGCCCCGTCGTTCGCAGCGGGCGACCGCTACGCGCTGGTGATCGGTAACGCGAAATACCCGGACGCCGAGGCGCCGCTGAAGGAGCCGATCAACGACGCCCGCGACGTCGCCGATGAGCTCAAGCGCGACGGCTTCAGCGTCGATGTCGGCGAGAACCTGACCGGCGAGCAGATGCGTCGCGCCTTCGACCGGCTGTACGGCAAGATCAAGCCCGGCTCGGTCGCGCTGGTTTTCTTCTCTGGGTTCGGCGTGCAGTCGAGCCGCCAGAGCTACATGATCCCGGTCGATGCGCAGATCTGGACCGAGGCGGACGTCCGCCGCGACGGTTTCAGCCTCGAGACGGTGCTGGGCGAGATCAACAGCCGCGGCGCCGGCGTCAAGATCGCGCTGATCGATGCTTCCAGGCGCAATCCGTTCGAGCGCCGGTTCCGCAGTTTTTCGGCCGGGTTGGCCCCCGTCATCGCGCCGAACGGCACGCTGGTGATGTATTCGGCGGCGCTTTCTTCGGTGATTTCCGACAACGGCACCGACCACAGCCTGTTCGTGCGGGAACTGTTGAAGGAAATCCGCACCCCCGACCTGATGGCGGAGGAAACGCTGAACCGCACCCGCGTCGGCGTCACCCGTGCCTCGCGCAGCGAGCAGGTGCCGTGGATTTCGTCGTCGCTGGCCGAGGATTTCTCTTTCATTCCCGGCGGCGCCGGCCCCCGGCCGTCGAGCCCGCCGCCGCCTCCGGTGGCCGCGGCGCCCGCTCCTGCCCCGCCACCTCCTGCACCGGCCGCACCCCAGCCTCAGATAGCCGCGCCCGCACCACCGCCGACGCCCCCGTCGCCGCCACCAGCCCAGCCAAGGGTTGAGGCCGCGATACCGCCGCCTCCGCCGCCGGCCAAACCGCCCGAGAGCGCCCCGGTAGCGCCGCCGCTTGCCGACGATCCCACCATCAAGAGCCTGACCGCCAAGCTCATCGACAATCCCGACGATGGCGCCGCGCTGTACCGGCGCGGGCAGGTCTATGCCAGCAAGGGTGCCTACGACCTCGCCATCAAGGACTTCAACAATTCGCTGCGGCTGAATCCAAAGGACGTCGAGGCCTATAACAACCGTTGCTGGGCGCGCACGGTCATCGGCGACCTGCAAGCCGCCCTGAAGGATTGCAACGAGGCGCTGCGGTTGCGGCCGAATTTCGTCGATGCGCTGGACAGCCGCGGCCTGGTCAATCTCAAGAGCGGCCAGACCAAGAATGCGATTGCCGATTTCGACGCCGCCCTCAAGATCAACCCGCGCTTGACCTCGTCGCTGTACGGGCGCGGCCTTGCCAAGAAGCGCAACGGCTCGATTTCGGAAGGCGATCTGGATATCAACAACGCGAAGGCGATGGACCCCAATATCGCCAAGGAATACGCCGATTACGGGGTACAGTGACGATTATTTGAGGTCAGGCTGGCGTTTGCTCGAACCCCTGAGCGGGCATCCAGACTAAAGGAAAAGTAGTAGGCCGCGGCCAGCAGGTCCGGCAGCTCATTTGCATCACGTTTGGAACCGCGCGGGACGCGCGCAGGAGGGACTGGCAATGTCAAAGATCTCTGCAACGGGCAGCCTTACCGCGATCCTTTCGATCGCAACTATCGGCGCCGCCATTTCCTTCGGCGCGGTGACCGCCCGGGCCGAAGACCAGGCCAAGGACAAGAACGTCACCGAGGATCAGATCGTCCGCGCGCTGGTGCCCGAAAAGAAGGCGCCGCTGACCCGCGGTCTTTCGGTCGGACCGCAGCAGGTCGCCGATCCCGCAGCCGTCGCCGCCGAGGGCAAGTTCGTGCAGCAGATCCGTGGCCGGTCCACGCGTTCGCTTTCGAGCACCGAGCGCGAAGAGATCGCGACCATCGTCAAGGACAAGCCCAAGATCGATCTCGAAATCAACTTCGAGTACAATTCAGCCGATATCAGCGCGAAATCGATGCCGTCAGTCCAGGCACTGGGCCGCGCGCTCACCAACAATGACCTCAAGGGTTCGACCTTCGTGGTGGCAGGCCATACCGACGCTGCCGGCGGTGAAGGCTACAATCAGGACCTGTCCGAGCGCCGCGCCGACGCGATCAAGCGCTACCTCGTCGACAAATACGGCATCAACGGCACCGATCTGGTCACCGTCGGATACGGCAAGAGCAAGCTCAAGGACCCGAACCAGCCGATGGCCGAGGTCAACCGCCGCGTCCAGGTCGTGAACATGGAAAACAAGGCCACCGCGTCCAAGTAAGTTGTCGAGTAACTTGCCAAGTAACGGGCGTGGCGCTGACCAAGATTTTCCGGCTACAATACGTCCCGCAACACCCCATGCGGGACGTATTCGTTTTGGGCGTCATTTCGGACTTCCCGTTCGACCGATGCCCTGCCTCATTTGACCAGCAGTCTGGATTGATCCGGCGATGAACCTCTCCGAATACCTCAAACCTGCGCTCGGAGTGGCATTCTTTGCTGTTCTGGGCGTCGGCTATTACTGGTTCGAGCACCGTTCCCACGCAGAGGAAAAGGACACACCCGGCCAGGCGCTGGTGATCGTGACCAAATCCACCAATGCCTGCTTCTCCGACATGGTTCGGGTCACCGGCTTCATCGTGCCGCGCCGCGAAGCCCAGGTCGGCGTCGACCAGGAGGGGTCGCGGGTCACCGATCTCTTCGTCCGCGAAGGCGACACCGTCACCGAAAACCAGGAACTGGCGCGCCTGACCGCGCCGCCACAGCAGCCGGGAGGCCAGGGCGGCCGCGGACCGATATCGCTGCGCGCCCCCGCCGCCGGCCTCATCACCGAAGCCAGGACCGCCGTTGGCGCGCCGGCCTCGCCGCAGGCCGGGCCGATGTTCCGGATTTCCGTCAACAACGAGATCGAGCTTGAGGCGGAAGTGCCGAGCGTCCACCTGCTCAAGCTCAACCCCGGCGCCACGGTGCGGATCAGCCGCGACGACGCGCCAGATGTGGTCGGCAAGGTCCGGCAGATATCGCCGCAGATCGACCGCGCCACCCAGCTCGGCAAAGTTCGGATCACGCTGAACAACAATCCCACGCTCAAGGTCGGCATGTTCGCCCGCGCCAATATCGACGCCAAGCGATCCTGCGGCGTCGCCGTTCCCCGCACCGCCATCGACCGCCTCACCTTGCAGGTGGTCAAGGGCAACACGGTGGAGACGCGAAGGGTGCGGGTCGGTCTGACCTCCGACACGTCAACGGAAATTCTTGAAGGCCTCGACGTCGGCGAAACCGTCGTGGCCGATGCTGGCACCTCGCTGCATGACGGCGACCAGATCAAGACCATGTTCGCCGATGAACTCGAGCGCACGCGGACACGCTAATGGCTTTGAATATCTCGGCATGGTCGATCCGGAACCCGCTTCCGTCCATCGTGTTTTCGATCATCCTGCTGGTGCTTGGGCTGGGTGAGTTTCACCAAGCTCGCGGTGACGCGGCTGCCGAGCGCCGATATCCCGGTGATCTCGGTCGCGGTCTCGCAATTCGGCGCGGCACCTTCGGAACTTGAATCGCAGGTCACCAAGACCATCGAAGACGGCGTCTCCGGCGTCGAGGGCGTGCGGCACATTTCGTCCTCGATCACCGATGGATTGTCCGTCACGACGATCCAGTTCGCGCTCGAGACCAATACCGACCGCGCCCTGAACGACATCAAGGACGCCGTTACGCGTGTTCGCGCCAACCTGCCGCAAAACGTTACCGAGCCCTTGATCCAGCGCGTCGACGTCATCGGGCTGCCGATCGTCACCTATGCCGCGATCTCGCCCGGCAAGACACCGGAGCAGCTCTCATATTTTGTCGACGACGTCGTCAAACGCGCGCTGCAGGGCGTACGCGGCGTGGCGCAAGTCGAGCGTATCGGCGGTGTCGAGCGCGAGATTCTGGTCTCGCTCGATCCCGACCGGCTGGCCGCCGCGGGACTGACCGCGGTTAATGTCAGTCAAATTCTGCGTGGCACCAATGTCGACCTCGCCGGCGGCCGCGCCGAGATCGGCAAGAACGACCAGGCGATCCGGACGCTCGCCGGCGCCAAGACGCTGAACGAACTCGCCGGCACCATGATTTCGCTGTTTGGCGGCGGCGAAGTTCGGCTCGACGATCTCGGCACCGTCACCGACACGATTGCCGACCGCCGCACCTTTGCCCGCTTCAACGGCGAGCCGGTGGTCGCGCTTGGCATCAAGCGCTCCAAGGGCGCCAGCGACGTGGTGGTCGCGGCCGCCGTGCAGAAGCGCATCGATGCGCTGAAGGTCGCCTATCCCGACGTCGACCTGAAGCTGATCGACACCTCGGTCGAATTCACCAAGGGCAACTATGAAGCGGCGATCTCGACCTTGTTCGAGGGCGCTATTCTCGCCGTCGTCGTCGTGCTGTTGTTCCTGCGCGACATCCGCGCCACCATCATCGCCGCGATCTCGCTGCCGCTGTCGATCTTCCCGGCGTTCTGGGCGATGGATCTGCTCGGCTTCTCGCTGAATCTCGTCTCCTTCCTCGCCATCACGCTGTCGACGGGTATTCTGGTCGACGACGCCATCGTCGAGATCGAAAATATCGTGCGCCACATGCGCATGGGCAAGACGCCGTATCGCGCGGCGCTGGAAGCCGCCGACGAAATCGGCCTCGCCGTGATCGCGATCTCACTCACCATCATCGCGATTTTCGCGCCGGCCAGCTTCATGTCCGGTATCGCCGGACAGTTCTTCAAGCAGTTCGGCATCACGGTTTCGGTGCAGGTGTTCTTCTCGCTGCTGGCCGCGCGCTTCGTGACGCCGGTGCTGGCCGCCTACTTCCTGAAGGACAGCCACCACGACGACCCGCCGCCCGGCCGCGTGCTGAAGAGCTACACCAAACTCGTGACCTGGTCGGTGAAGCACTATTTCATCACCGTGCTGATCGGCTTCGGCATCTTCGCCGCCTCGATCTGGAGCATCACGCTGCTGCCGCAGGGTTTTCTGCCGGCACAGGACACCGCGCGCTCGCTGCTGGCGATGGAACTGCCACCAGGCTCGCAGCTCGCTTTTACCGAGAAGGTAACCGAAGAGATCGTTGCCCGCCTGCGCAAGCGGCCGGAGGTGAAGAGCATCTTCGTCGACGGCGGCCGTGTGCCGCCGGGGACGCTGGAGGTGCGGCGCGCGGCGCTGATCATCAACTATACGCCGAAGAAAGAGCGGGACAGCGCGCACACCCAACGACTGCTGGAGCTCGACATCAGCAAGGAGTTGGAGAACGTTCCCGATATTCGCTTCTGGTTCCTCGATGAAAACGGCCTGCGCGCGATTTCGCTTGTCGTGACCGGAACCGACAGCAATATCGTCAACAACGTCGCCAGCGAACTCGCGACCCAGATGAAGCGGATTCCGCTGATCGCCAACGTCATCTCCGAAACCTCGCTCGACCGGCCCGAACTTCGGATCCGGCCGCGCGCGGAACTGGCCGCACGGCTTGGCGTTTCGACGGAGAGCCTGTCGCAAACCATCCGCGTCGCCACCATTGGCGACGTCGGCCCGGCGTTGGCCAAATTCGACGCCGGCGACCGCCAGGTGCCGATCCGTGTCCAGCTTGAGGATAACGCGCGCGGCGATCTGAAGATGCTCGAACAGCTACGGGTGCCGCTGGGCCAACGCGGCGAACGTGGCGGCGTGCCGCTATCTGTCGTTGCCGACATCCAGCTCGATCAGGGTCCGACCAGCATCAACCGCTACGACCGGGAACGGCAGGCCACCGTGGCGGCCGACCTCGTCGGCAACTCGGCGCTCGGCGACGCTACCAAGAAGATCTACGAACTTCCGGTCATGAAGAGCCTGCCGAAAGGCGTCAAGGTGAGCCCGTCGGGTGATGCCGAAAGCCTCAACGAATTGTCGGAAGGCTTTGCCACCGCCATCACCGCCGGCCTGATGATGGTCTATGCGGTGCTGGTGCTGCTGTTCGGCACCTTCCTGCAGCCGATCACCATCCTGTTCTCGCTGCCGCTCTCGATCGGCGGCGCGATCGCGGCACTGCTGTTGACCGGCAAGCAGCTGACCACGCCGGTGTGGATCGGCATTTTGATGCTGATGGGCATCGTCACCAAGAACGCCATCATGCTGGTGGAGTTCGCGGTCGAGGCGATCCGCGAAGGCAAGAAGCGCGACGAGGCGATCATCGACGCCGGCATGAAGCGCGCGCGCCCGATCGTGATGACGACGATCGCGATGGCGGCCGGCATGATGCCGTCAGCGCTGGCGTTCGGCGCCGGCGGCGAATTCCGTTCGCCGATGGCGCTCGCCGTGATCGGCGGTCTGGTGTTCTCGACCGTGCTGTCGCTGGTGTTCGTGCCGGCGATGTTCATGATGATGGACGACCTCGGCGCCTTCATCTGGCGCTTCGGCAAACTGCTGCTCGCCTCGCATGCCGAGAGCGAGCCGGCAGGCCATGGTCACGATCACAACGAACCGCCGGCCAAGGGCCCACCGGCGCCGCCGGCAATGTCGCCAGCGGCGGAGTAGTGAAGCACATTCCCATGATGACCCGTTTGGGGGCTCGACAGGCCCTCGGCAGAGGCTAGATTCCACTCCATGAACCTGATCAACCGTACGCTTGAAATCGATGCCGATACCGATGCCCGCCTCCGCGAAATGGCGAAAGAGCGCGGTCAGGACGTCGCGGCTGTATTAGCCGAAGCTGTGGCACTGCTCGATTCAATCGTTGATCTTTCCGGGCCGGATATCGCCGAGGATCGCCGTCGATACGACGAGTTCAAGCGAACGCGCACCGCTGTTCCGCTTGACGACGTCAAGGCATGGGTTGCGAGTTGGGGTTCGGCGGATGAATTGCCTCGCCCGCAGGCGCGCAAGGTCGGATGATTCTCCTTTCGCCCGACGCTGAAGAGGACGTCGAGCGACTTAGAACATTTCTCATTCAGGAAAATCCTGACGCCGCACGACGAGCGCTGGATGTGATCTGGGCCGCGATAGACAGGCTCCAGGATTTTCCAGCGCTCGCAATGGCCACCGAAGATGCTGACATTCGCCAGATCGTGGTCCGTTTCGGCACGTCGGGTTACATCGTGCGCTACGTTATTCTGCCAAAAACAAATGACGTTCTTGTCACCCGAGTCTGGCATGGACGCGAAGCACGCGTTTGATACCCCCTACTCGTTCCGCGCCACCGCCGTCAGCTTGGTCATGTTCTGCAGCATGATACGTCCGCGCTGCAGGTCGAGGATGCCGTCCTTGCGCCAGAGCTGCAGCTGACGGTTGACGCTTTCGCGGGCGGCGCCGACGAAGACGCCGAGCTGTTCCTGCGAGATGTGCACTTCCGAACCGAAGTCGTCCGACAGCGCGCAGAGCCGGCGCGCGAGGCGCACCGGCAGCGGCTGCAGCACCGATTCCTCCATCCGCTCGCTCTGCCAGCGGATGCGCTGGCACAACAGCATGATGATCTTGATCGCGACCTTGGGCTCGCGCTCGAGGAAGGCGAGGAAATCCTCGCGCCGCAGCACGAACAGTTCCGACGGCTCACCGGCGGCGGCATCCGCGGTGCGGCTCTGGCCGTCGAGCACGGCGACCTCGCCGAACAGGTCGCCAGGACCCATGAAATTCAGCGTCAGGCGGCTGCCGTCGGCGGCGCCGGTCTCGATCCGGATCTGGCCGCGACGGACCCCGTACAGGGCATCGCCGGGGTCGCCCTTCTGGAACAGCATTTCGCCGACCCCGAGTTGCGCGGTGTGGCAAAGGCCGGAAATGCGCTGCAACTCGTCAGCGCCCAAATCCGCAAACATCGGATTCATTTTCAAGATGACCGCAAATTCGGCCTGTTTACTCATTGTATTGCCTTCCAAATCAGTCTCAACCAGCCTCCCAAGCCGGTTAGCAAAATTCGCCCACCTGGAAGTGTGTCATAAGTCACATAACTTTGCAGTACCCCTGGATTATTTTTGGCTTCTTTGGGCCCTGTCCCTTTCCGGGATAAGCTCGCCCGATCGGTCGCGTGCGCGTTTGGCACGGCCGATCTTGATGCCGGTGACCCGGTCTGGAATGTCGACATGAGAGCATTGAAAATCGCCGGCGCCGCCATCGCTGCCGTGATCGCCGTTATCGCGCTGCTGCTGGTGATCGGCATCCCCTCCTCGTTCCTGACTTCGCAGATCGAGGACCGGGTCGAGCGCGAGACCGGCTACAGGCTCACTATCAATGGCGGAGCCAAGATCGGCCTGTGGCCGTCGCTCAACGTCACGCTCAACGACGTCACGCTGCAGGATCCGAAGGCGCGCGATGCCGACAATCGCATTACCGCCGGTAGCATCCAGGCCGACGTCACGCTGGCCAGCGTGTGGGCCGGCAAGCCCGAGATCACCGAACTCGTCGTCGTGCGCCCGGTCATCAACGTGCCGCTGCAGCGCGAACGCCTGAGAGAGACCGCCGCGCCGGTGAAGCCCGCGGCCGCCGGCACAGGCAATGCGTTTTCAATCGCGCAGATCAGCGTCACCGGCGGCACGATCGTGTTTTCCAATCTGCGCGACCGCGTCGAGAACCGGATCGACACCATCAACGCCGACGTCACCGTCGATGCCGATCGCAAGATCCGGATGACAGGCAATGCGCGCAGCGGCGACTATCCGCTGAAGTTCGACATCAAGGCGTCGCCGCCTGCTCCGCCGCTCGAGCGGCAGAACATTCCGGCCGAGATCAAGCTCGACGCACCCGGCCTGTTGCAGGCGCAGCTGTCGGCCAAGGCCGAGGTGCGGCTCAACGGCACGGTCGTGATGATCAACGGCCTGTCCGGCGCGCTCGGCGACGGCGCGTTCAACGGCTGGGCCTCGGTCGATCTGGCGAGCAAGCCGCTGGTGAAGCTCGATCTCGATTTTCAGCGGCTGGCGGTCGGGACGTCGGCGAAGAGCAATAGCTCGGCGGCACAGCCGTGGAGCAATGCAACCATCGACCTCAACGGCCTCAACTATGTCGACGCGCAGGTGCGCATTTCCGCGGCCGAACTCAACATCGGCGACGGTCATTTCGCGCCTGCCGCGATCGAGGCCACGCTGACGAGCGGCGTTTTGAAGGGGCAGGTTTCCAATCTCGGCGCCTATGGCGGCAACGCCAATGGCGACGTGACCATCGATGCCTCGACCGCCAATCCGGCCTTTACGCTGCGCGCCGACCTCACCGGCGTGCGCGCGCTGCCGCTGCTGAAGGGCCTTGCGGATTTCGACAAGCTCGACGGCAAGCTGCAAGCCAAGATCAACGTGCGTTCGTCGGGCAACAGCCAGCGCGCGATCATGGCGAACATGTCGGGCACGACGTTTGCGGTGTTCCAGGACGGCGCCATCAAGGGGCTCAACGTCGCGCAGATGATCCGCTCGCTGACCGCAAGCACGCTGTCGGGCTGGCAGGAGAGCAGCGAACAGGCGACTGATCTGTCGCAGCTGTCCGCTTCGTTCAAGATCGACAAGGGACAGGCGCAGACCACCGATCTCAACCTGGTCGGCCCGCTGGTGAAGATGACCGGCGTCGGCACCATCGATCTCGGCACCAAGCAGATCGGGTTCCGCGTCGAGCCGAAGCTGGTGATGACCACCGAAGGCCAGGGCCGCGCCACCGAGCCGGTCGGACTCGGCATTCCCGTGATGATCGAGGGCCCGTGGGGCGCGCCGCGGATCTATCCGGAGATGCAGGGCATGCTCGATAATCCCGAGGCCGCCTATGCCAAGCTCAAGGAGATGGGTAAGGGCCTGTTCGGCGCCAACGGTGCCGGGCTTAACGGCGCCGGCATTGGCGCGGCACTTGGCGGCCTGCTCGGCGGCGGTCAGCAGAGCACTGGCGCCGGCGCCAGCTACCGGACAGGGCGGCAAGCCGAACGATCCGCTCGGCGGCCAGCTCGGCGAGACCATCGGCAATCTGCTGCAGCAGGGCCTGAGCGGGTTGGGCCAGGGTGGCAGCCAATCAACCTGGCACATCACAGGGCGCCGCGCGCCCAAGCCAAGGTCGCAATATCGCGAGCCCCAACGCGCCGGCCCAGACCGCCCCGGCGAGCCCGCCCCTCGCCGCTCCCGCGACCCCGCCCGACGCGACCGCGCAGCAGGACAGCCAGCCGATGAACGACGTGTTGCGGCAGCTGTTCAACCGCTGACATCTCTCCCGTCATGGCCGGGCGTGACGGGACTTTCCTGCCCAAAATCGGGGCTAACCATGCTGGCGGACAGCCGGTCAGGGCCCCTAATTCGTGCTAGACAGGCCCTCATGCGGGCCCCCACGGCGCCCGCGCGGCACTGCAGCGGATGCGTCCTTTGAGGAGTGGCGCACGAGGGTTTTGATGAACGCGGTCAAGGGCAAGATCTGGTTCCTGCGCGAAGGCCTGTTCGCCAAATACGTCATGGCTCTGGTCGGCCTCGTCGTGTTCGTGCTGGCCGTCAACGGCGCGATCGAAATCTGGATCAGCTATCGCGGCATCAAGACCTCGCTCAACGACGGCATGTCGGAGAAGGCGGAGGCGACCGCCAAGCAGATCGAGCAATCGATGGCCGACCTCGAGCGGCAGATCTCCTGGGCGACGCGCGCCTATTCCAACACGGTCGATCTGCGCCGCGCCGACTACACCCAATTGCTGCGGCAGGTGCCGCAGGTCAGCCAGCTCTCGCTGCTCAACGCCCAGGGCCGCGAGCAGCTCCGGGTGACGCGCCGCACCGCGCTGGAAGGCAGCGATCTCGATTTCTCCCGCGACATCTCCTTCAGCCAGGCCAGCGTCCCGCGGCACCGGCTACGCGCCGGCATACTTTCGCGGCGAGCGGCCGTTCATGACGATCGCGCTGTCGCATTCCGATTCCAACGTCACCGTCGCCGAGATCGATCTCGGCTTCCTCAACGATTTCCTCGGCGACGCCCAGGTCGGCAAGGTGGCGTTCGCCTATGTCGTCGACGACAAGGGGCAGGTGCTGGCGAGTTCGTCGAAGGGGCCGGATGTCGGCAAGAGCCTGTCGGCGCTGCCGCAGGTCGCCGCCGTCATCAAGCGCCGGCGGCGCGCCGCTGGTCGGCCGGCACCGACAGCGCGCGGCCATGACGTGCTGACCACGACGAGCGCGGTGCCCAAGCTCGGCTGGCACGTGTTCTACGAACAGCCGACCGCGCAGGCGCTGACGCCGATCCGCGACCAGCTGGTGCGGATCGCGCTGCTGATCGCGCTCGGCCTCGTGGTCGCGATCATCGCCGGCACCATCATGGCGCGCCGCATGCTGGTGCCGATCACGGCCTTGCGCGCCGGCGCGCGACGCCTCGGCGCCGGCGAGTTCGGCCATCGCATCGAGGTGAAGACGTCGGACGAACTCGAAGAGCTCGCCAACCAGTTCAACAGCATGGCCGGGCAGCTCGCCGAGACCTACTCCGACCTCGAATGGAAGGTGAAGGAGCGGACGCGCGATCTGGCGCAGTCGATCAACGAGCTCAAGGTGCTCGAGGAAGTCGGCCGCGCGGTCGCCTCCTCGCTCGATCTCAACGCGGTGCTGCCGACGGTCGCCGCCCGCGCGCTCGAAATCACCCATGCCGATGCGGTGCTGATCTATGGCTATGACGCCGCCGGCCACACGTTCAACCTCACCGAAGCGATCGGCATCGACAAAGACGGCCGAGGGCGGCCATCTCGCCATCGATGAAGCCGGCAGCCCGCTCGGCGACGCCGCCGCGAACGGCGAGCCGATCTCGATTCCGCAGCTCGAGAAGTCCGCCGAACATCCGCTGCGCGACGTGGCGGTGGCGGCCGGCTTCCATTCGGTGCTGGTGGTGCCGCTGGTCGACCAGCAGGGCATTCTGGGTTCGCTGGTGGTGCTGCGACGTAACGCCGGCGAGTTTTCGCAGAACCTGATCGGGCTGATGAAGACGTTTGCGCATCAGGCCGTGCTGGCGATGCGCAACGCGCGGCTGTTCACCGAAGTGGACCACAAGAGCCACGAACTGCTGGCCGCCAACGACACGGTGCGCCAGCAGGCCGACAAGCTGCAGCAGCAGACCGACCAGTTGAAGGACTGGAACAAGTCGCTGGAGGAGCGGGTCGAAACGCAACTGGGCGAGATCGAGCGCATTCGCCGGCTCGAACGTTTCCTCGCGCCGCAGGTCGCGCAACTGATCGCATCCGGCGACGGCCAGGAAGGCCTGCTCGACAGCCAACGCCGCGAAGTCACTGTCGTGTTCTGCGACCTGCGCGGCTTTACGGCATTCACGGAATCGACCGAGCCGGAAGAGGCGATGAACGTGCTGCGCGAATATCACGCCGCCCTCGGCAAGCTGATTTTCAAATACGAAGGCACGCTCGACAAATATGCCGGCGACGGCGTGATGATCCTGTTCAATGCGCCGATCCAGTTCGAGGACCACACCGCGCGCGCGGTGAAGATGGCGGTGGAGATGCGCGACACCATCGGCCCGCTGACCGAGCGCTGGCGCAACCGCGGCCACAATCTCGGCTTCGGCATCGGCATCGCGCTCGGCTATGCCACGCTCGGCCAGATCGGCTTCGAGAACCGGCTGGAATACGCCGCGATCGGCAGCGTCACCAACCTGGCCTCGCGGCTCTGCGACGAAGCCAAGGCCAACCAGATCGTGGTGTCGCAGGCGCGTCTACGGCATGGTCGAGGAATGGGTCGAGGGCCGCCCGATCGACGATCTCACCCTCAAGGGCTTTAATCACCCGGTGCTGGTCGCGGAGATTCTGAGCTGGCGCGAGGAAGTCGACAACGTGGTCGATGCGGCGGCGGCGACCAAGCGGAAGAAGCAGTCGTAATTCCCATCGTTCCGGCCTCAAATCGGAATCCACAGGCTGCGGCAGATTCAAAATTACGAAAACAACCCCATGCAAAGTAGAAATGGGCGCGGGGGCGAGGCCAACGCCGAGGTTCACCCGGCAAGGCCACTTGGCTCCGGCACCGGCCTTCTGGTATTTATTACCCCGTAAAACCGGAACTGGATTGCTGATGACTTATTTCAACGCGCCCGCCCCGTCGCGAAAGCTGCTAGCGGCTGTGGCTGGCCTGTTCTGCCTTTCCCTCTCCCCCACCCTCGCCGCCGACGACCCCGAGGTCGCCCCCAAGGGCGCCGCGGTCACGGTGCTCAAGGCCGCAAAGTCCTGTTTTGCCAATATTGTCGAGGTGTCCGGCACCATCATTCCGCGCGAGGAGACGCAGGTGCGGCCCGAGCGGATGGGGCTGAAGGTGGCCGAGGTGCTGGCGGATGCCGGCGATAGCGTGACCGCCGGCCAGGTGCTGGCGCGGCTGAACCTGCCCGAAGGCGGCCAGGTGACGGTGCAGGCGCCGGTGGCCGGGCTGATTTCGGCGACCACGGCGGCCGTCGGCGCGATGGCCTCGGGCAAGGGCGAGGCGCTGTTCTCGATCATCGCGCGCAGCGAGTTCGACCTGGTCGGGCTGGTGCCGACCCGCGATATCGCCAAGCTCGCGGTCAACCAGGCGGCGCGGATCAAGGTGATCGGCGCCGGCGAGGTCGACGGCAAGGTGCGGCGGCTGTCGACCACCGTGCAGCCGGACAGCCAGCTCGCCCAGGCCTTCATCGGCATCACCACCAACCGCAAGCTGCTGGTGAATTCCTCCGGCCGCGCGCTGATCACGACCGGGCAAAGCTGCGGCGTGTCGGTGCCGCTGACCGCGATCCTCTACGGCAGCGCCGGCACCGTGGTTCAGGTGGTGCGGCGCGCGCGCGTCGAAACCCGGCGGGTGGAAACCGGACTGATGTCGGCGGGACAGGTCGAGATCCGCGACGGCATCGTCGAAGGCGATATCGTGGTGGCACGCGCCGGCGCGCTGCTGCGCGAGGGCGATCCGGTGCGGCCGGTGACGGCGGCGGATGTGAAGTAGGGCGGCGTAAAGTCTATCGTCGTCCCTGCGAACGCAGGGACCCATACGCCGCGGCAGTTGTTGTGCGAAAGGTCTCAGCCACCGCGTCTTATCGATAGATCACGCGGTATGGGTCCCTGCGTTCGCAGGGACGACGGGGAGAGGTGCGCGCTTCCGCTTCACCCGCCGAAGCGGATGTCTTCCAGCAGGGACGACGACACCGACGGCACCTGCTCGCCTTCGCTGGCGCGGGAGATGGCGACGCGGGTCTTGTTGAAGACCTGTTCGGCGCCGGTCTGGGCGTTGAGGTTGGCGAGCAGCTCGGTCACCAGCACGCTGTACTGGCCCTTGCCGTCATCGGTCACCTTGCCGGGGGTCGCCGAGGTCAGCACCAAGCGCGTTTTCCGGCGGCGAGATCGGGGCGAGGCCGTGGCTGAACGAACGGAAGCGGCGCTCATAGGGGTTGCGGCGGGATGCGTCGACGACGGCGAGCTTGGCTTTCGCGCCCTTTTCGGTCATCGCGTCCAGCACGTGCTCGAGGCTGATGCCGGCGCGGCGGACATCGCCTTCCTTCCAGATCGTGGCATCGACCGGGATCATGAAGCTCTCGCGGCCGACCTGGATGCCGTAGCCGCCGAAGAACAGCATCACCACGGTATCCTGCTGATCTTGGCCTTCATCCGGCCGATGGCGCGGACCATGTCGTCACGGGTGGCGTCTTCGACCACGTCGACGTCAAAGCCCTGGGTGCGCAGCGCAGCCGAGAGGCCGCGGGCATCGTTGATCGGCTGGGCCAGCGGCGCGGAGGCGTCCGGGTAGTGGCCGTTGCCGATCACCAAAGCGACGCGGTTGGCGCCCTTGCCGATCGAGCCGGTCTGCTCGGTCCCGATCGCCTTGGCGGCATCGAGCGAGCGCTTGTTCAGGGCAGCATGGGCGCCGATCGCCAGCGACACCAGGCCAACGAGCGCGATGGCAATGGTGACGGGGCGGCGGGAGATGCGAAGCTGCGTCAAATTCATCGTTTCCATTCCCAATCGTTTTCCGGCGCGCCAAGTGTTAGTCGCGCCAAGTCCGCCAGGGTTTTGAGGGTTGCGAAGTCTGTGCCGTCCAATTGCGCGCAATTTGCGGCACCGCAACAAAGAAACCCTTAACCCGCTGGGCCCTGCCGGGCAACCTCCTTTGGCGCATGGAGCCGATGGCCCCAGACTATGGCGGGAACTTTTGGCCGATTATGTGATAGACATCACATTTGTAATCTCCTGCGGATTTGTATAATTTTCAAAGGCTTGCACGTCGCTAGGGACCGCCCACGGGGACTAAAACAAGGACCAAGGCGGCCCAATTCACTGTTCCGGCTGAAAGAATCGGCATGGGTTTCCAGTATTTTGCCGGTGCGGCGTATCGCGCCCTCACCGTCCAGAAAGATGGTCCGTCGCTGTACGACGTCTGCGATCCCGTGCTGCTGGACTACCGCGGCGGCGACCCCCATCTCGGCAAATTTTATCGAACCGCGCTCGGCAACCCGGCGCTGCGGCCGCTGCTGCGGCGGACCGGCCTGCCCGCCCTGAGGGATCAAGACCGGCTGCAGCGGCTGCGCGCGGCCTTGATGTCCGCGCGCGACGAGGCCGAGCCGGACTGGGCCGCGGTCGGCGCACCGATCGCCGAGCTGATGGCCGATATCGGGGTCCGGCACCCGCAGCCGGCGCCAGTGGCGGCGACGGCCCATGCGCCCGGACCGGCCGAGATCGACCGCGTGATCCGCCGCTGCGGCGCGCATCTGCTGCGCTCGTTTTCCAAAAACGGCTTCATCCCGACCTATGCCGCCTTCAACCTGCTCGGCGACCCCGATATCAGCGGCCGCGAAATGCTGATGGCGCTGACCGGGCTGAACGCGCGCGGCTACAAGAACTCGACGCTGCTGTTCAGCCTGGCGCGGATTTTCATCGCGCATTCGCCGGCGCGCGCGCTGATCAACCCGCCCTGGACGGGCATTGCCGAACCGATGTGGGAGCCGGTGCAGATCCGCCACCGCTCGGCCTATTACGACGCCTTCTTCACCGAGGCGCTGCTGAGTTTTCAGGAGACCGGCCTCGCCTCCGGCGAGGAGACGGCGGCGTCGAAGCGCGCGATCGCTGACATGGTGGAATTTTGCCTCAAGACCAGCGCCGAGGAAGTGCCCTCGCATGACGGCTCGACGGTGCGCGTCATCACCGCGCTGGCGCCGGGGTCCGGGCCGCGGTTCTCGAAGTTCTTTTCGCAGATCAAGCAGGACCTCGGCTTCGGCATCTACGTGCCGGATTGCGACACCACGGCGTGCTCGTTCTCGGCCGCGACGCAGGCCGGCTCGAACGATCCGATCCTCGATCAGCCGCTGCTGGATTTCTATCGCGGCTATCAGGTGCGCGAGGGCGGCAACGAGCCGCGCGTCACCGTGCCCTTGAACGACCATGTCGACTACGAGGGCGGCGTCGTCACCTGGATCGACAATCTCTCAGGCGACCGGCCCTACGGCAACGACCTCGATCCGACGCTTAATCTCGACATTCTCGAAGTGAGCTTTCGCAATCTCGCCCGCTGGAAGATTCTCGAGACGCCGCTGCGGCTGGAAACGGTGCAGCGCATCATCGGCTTCCAGCGCAAGCTGGTCGAAAGCGGCGCTTTCGCCAATCCGCGCTCGCATATCTATTATTTGCCGGAGCTTTATTCGGCCTATTTCGGCCGCTGCCATGCCGCGTTCATGGCGTTGCCTTTGGCCGCGCGGCAGGCGATCGATCCCGACGGCCATTTTGAGTTCATCCGCGGCAGGGTGCTGGCCTATGTCGAGGGCGAACTGATTACGCGGGAGATGAACGCGTTCGACGCGGCGCTGGCGCTGATGGCGCTGGCGCATCTCGGCGCCGATGTCTCGACGTTTACCCCGGCGCTGGCGTGCATCGTCTCAAGCTTCGGCGAAGGCGGCCGGCATGGGCCTTACAAGGCCTATGAATGGAACAAGATGAAGACCCCGACGCGGATTCTGGTCGGCGGCCCCGAGGTAACCTCGGCGTTCGTGCTGATGGGGCTGGCGCTGGCGCGGCAGAAAATGATGCGGGGATGACGGGAAGTTGAAGGCGGGCGTGAGGGCGGGTGTTGGCAAGCCGGTCCAATTGCCCGCACAATTGTTGAGCAGATTTGATTGAAGCCGTTTGCATTCACTCCTTGCCGGGATTGACGATGAAATCGAAGTTCTTGCTCGCCGTCGTTTTGCTCGCGTTGCTGCCGGCAACCGCCGATGCGGCCGACATCACCGGCGTCCCGAAAATCCGCGAAGGCGATTCTATCCAGATCGGTAATACCCGCATTCGCCTCGGCGGCATCGACGCGCCGGCGTCGGACCAGCTTTGCCTGAACAATGCCGGCGAGCGCTGGACCTGCGGCGTCGCCGCGCGCGACGAACTGATCAAGCATGTCGGCAACAAGAGCTGGGCCTGTCATGTCAGGACCACCGACCGGCGCGGCCGCACCGTGGCGCGCTGCGAGGTCGAGGGTGAGGACATCCAGAAATGGCTGGTCGCGAACGGCTGGGCGCTGTCCTTTACCCGCGTCAGCCACGACTACGACGCCGACGAGAAAGCCGCGCGCGAGGCCAAGGCCGGGATGTGGCAGGGCGCGTTCATCGCGCCGTGGGACTGGCGCGCCCGCAACAAGAAGACCACCATTCTCGGCGCCGCCAAGCCGCCGGAAAACGCCTCGACGATTTTGCTGGCATCGGCGTCGGGGCCGGTGGCGCCCTCGCCTGACTGCACCATCAAGGGCAACGTCAACACCTCGGGCGAGTGTATCTACCACACGCCGGCGAGCCGCTGGTATGCGCGGATCCAGATGAAGATCAGCAAGGGCACGCGCTGGTTCTGCTCGGTCGACGAGGCCGAAGCCGCCGGCTGCCGCGAGACCAAACGCTAGCTAGTTTGTTTGCCTCGCCCCGCTTGCGGGGAGAGGTCGCCGCGCTCTTGCGCGGCGGGTGAGGGGGTACAGGTCTCTCAATTAGCATTAGAGTTCGCGGATAGAGCCCCTCACCCCACCCCTCTCCCCGCAAGCGCGGGGCGAGGGAGAACTGCTGCCATCGCCTTATCGCATGTAAGAGCAACCCGCCGTGTCCGAACTCTACGACGAACTGGAATCGCAGCAACAGCGCCAGCGGTCGCGGCTGGATCGATTCCTGCGGTACGCGCTCGTGGTCGTCCTCGGCTACACCGCGCTCGCCTATCTGCTGTTGCCATTGTTCTGGACCCACTACGAACACCAGAAGGGCCTCGCCAACCTGCCGATGGTGACGCGCACCGCGCAAGGCATTCCCGGCGATCCCATGAATGTCGGCCTGATCGGCGACAAGAAAGACGTGGTCTGCGCGATGCACCAGGCCGGCTGGTATCCGGCCGACCCGATCACGCTGAAATCATCGATCGAGATCGTGGGCAGCGTGCTGCTCGACCGACCCTACAAGGACGCGCCGGTGAGCAATCTCTATTATCTCGGCCGCCGCGAGGATCTCGCTTTTGAAAAGCCGATCGGCCAGAACGCCGATCGCCGCAACCATGTCCGCTACTGGAAGGTGCTCGACCAGGGCGAGGAAAAACGCCCGGTGTGGCTGGGCGCGGCGACGGAAGATCGCGGCGTCGGCGTCAGCAAATATACGGTGGCCGTGACGCATCACATCAGCGCCGACCTCGATGCCGAACGCGCGCTGCTGACGAACGATCTGGAAAACGCAGGCATGGTCGACGCCAAATATCAGGTCACCGGGCATCGGGCCGACGCTCACGGGCCGCAATGGCGGCGGCGATCTCTATTATACCGACGGCGAGATCTGGGTGCTGCGGCTGGTGGAGGCCTGCAAGAAACGCGACGGGCCCGCGGTGACGATCCCGAGCCCGCCGGCGACCGAGATGAAGGACCAGATCTGGCACGCGATCGCGGACGCTGTATCGAAATGATGCGAGAACACTCGGTGCAATCGGCTGTTTTTGCGGCTCTGGATTGCTTCGCTGCCCTCTCATGCACAAACGCCTCGCGTTTGTTGCAGACAATGACGGACCTGATCGCCTATTGTGGAACGCAGGGCTGAATGTTCGACGCTAAATCTCCGACAAGGAAAACCAAAAAATGACCGTTCGCGCGGGCCGGGAATTTCTGGCCATCCCCGGGCCCACCACGATGCCCGACGAAGTGCTGCAGGCGATGCATCGCCCGGCGCTCGACATCTATTCCAACGAAATGGTGGAGCTGACGCACGGCCTGCTCGACGACATCACCAAATTGTTCAAGACCAAGGGCAACCCCTACATCTACATCGCCAACGGTCATGGCGCCTGGGAAGCGACGCTCTCCAACGTGCTGTCGCGCGGCGACAAGCTGCTGGTGCTGGAAAGCGGCCGCTTCGCGATCAACTGGGGCAATGCGGCATCAGCAATGGGCGTCGAGGTCGAGGTGCTGAAAGGCGACTGGCGCCGCGCGGTCCGGCCTGCCGAAGTCGAGGCACGGCTGCGCCAGGACAAGGATCACACCATCAAGGCCATCGCCGTGGTGCAGGTCGATACCGCATCGGGCGCCTATAACGACATCGAAGCGATCGGCAAGGCGATCAAGGCTTCCGGTCATCCGGCGCTGTACATGGTCGATACGGTCGCTTCGCTCGGCTGCATGCCGTTCGAGATGGACGCGTGGGGCGTCGACGTTGCGATGTCAGGTTCGCAGAAGGGCCTGATGACGCCGCCCGGCCTCGGCTTCGTCGCCGCCAACGACCGCGCCCGCGAGGTGCACAAGAAAGCAAATTTGCGTACTCCGTATTGGGACTGGACCGAGCGCGACGGCAGCGAGCACTACCGCAAATATGCCGGCACCGCGCCGGTGCATCTGTTGTTCGCGCTGCGCAAGGCGATCGACATGCTCTACGCCGAGGGACTGGAGAACGCGTCGCTGCGTCATCGTCTGCTCGGCGAAGCGGTGCGCCGCGCGGTTTCGGTGTGGGCCGAGGGCCAGGTGCTCGGCTTCAACATCACCGAGGCCCATGAACGCTCCAATACCGTCACCACGGTGACGATGAAGGGCCACGATCCTGCTGCGCTGCAGCGCTACTGCAAGGAAAAATGCGGCGTGGTGCTCGGTACCGGGATCGGCGACCTCTCCGGCCAGGCGTTCCGGATCGCCCATATGGGCCACGTCAACGCGCCGATGGTCTTGGGCACGCTCGGCGTCATCGAGGTCGCCCTCAATGCGCTCGACATCCCCCACGGCAAGGGGGGAACCGGAGCCGCGATCGAGTATCTCGGCGAAAGCGTGAGTGCGTAAGGCTTTCCGAGCCCAAAATCGTAGGATGGGTGGAGCGCAGCGATACCCATCACAATACCGCCGATTGGAATTGATGGGTATCGCTGCGCTCCACCCATCCTACGGCTTTTCCTCCCCGCATTTTTCGTGCTTACTGGTATACAAGTAGACAAGCGCCGGACGCTGATCCGCGCACGAAAAATGCTGGAGGAATCCGATTGGCGTCCGTTGATTTGCGCGGCCTGACCAAGCGCTTTGGGCCGCTTGCCGTGGTCGATAACGTCTCGTTGCGGATCGATCATGGGCAGCTGGTCTGCCTGCTCGGACCGTCCGGCTGCGGCAAGACCACGACATTGCGGCTGATCGCCGGTTTTCTCGAGCCTTCCGACGGCGAAATCCATGTCGGCGACCGGCTGGTGTCGTCGAAGGCGCGCACGCTGCCGCCCGAGCAGCGCAAGATGTCGATGATTTTCCAGAGCTACGCGCTGTGGCCGCATATGACGGTCACTGAGAACATCGTCTATGGCCTGCGGCTGCGCAAAATGGACCGCGACACCATCGCGAAGAAACTGGCGGCTATTCTCGCCACCACCAAGCTCGAACCGCTGGCGCAGCGTTACCCCGGCGAACTCTCCGGCGGCCAGCAGCAGCGCGTGGCGCTGGCGCGCGCGCTGATCGTCGAGCCCGAGACGCTGCTGCTCGACGAACCCTTGTCCAATCTCGACGCCAATCTGCGCGAGGAAATGCGGTTCGAGATCCGCCGGCTGCACGACGAATATCGCTACACCACGGTCTATGTCACCCACGACCAGTCCGAAGCCATGACCACGGCCGACCTGATCGCGGTCATGAACGGCGGCAAGATCGACCAGCTCGGTTCGCCCGAAGACATTTACGCGCGCCCGGAATCCGAATTCGTCGCGCGCTTCATCGGCGCCAGCAATGTCATCAAGGGCACCGCGCGCGACGCCAACCATGTCTCGTTCGCGGGCGCGACCCTGCAAGTTATCGGTGCGCCGCTGACATCAGGCCAAAGCGCCGCGGTCGCGATTCGCCAGCACGATATCGGGCTTTCGACGCAAGCACCGGCTTCGCCTGAAAACACCATCAAGGCCGTCGTGACCCGTCAGGTCTTTCTCGGCGCCGCGCGCGACTACATGGTCGAAGTCGCGGATGGCACCTTGCTCCGCGTCACCACTCCGACCGAAACCAATGTCGGAAAAGGCAGCGAAGTCTGGCTGACGCTGCCGCCCGACCGCTGCCGCGCGCTGAGCCGCTAAATCAGAACAAGAAACGGGAGGACGCGATGAAACAAAAAAGGCTTTCCCGGCGTGACATCCTGCAAGCCGCCGCAAAGGCATCCGCTGCACTGGCGGCGGAAAGCGTGTTCGCCGCGCCGGTTCGCGCCGAAGCGCCCGCGCCGGTCGCGATCACGCCCGCATTGGTCGAAGAGGCAAAGAAGGAAGCCAAGGTCGTTCTTTATTCCTCGATGGACCTGCCGGTCGGCGAAAAGCTCGGCAAGGCGTTCGAGGCGGCCTATCCCGGCATGTCCGTGCAGATCGAGCGCTCCGGCTCCGAGCGACTGTTCCAGCGGCTCGACCAGGAGTTCGCTTCCAACATCCGCGCCGCCGACGTCGTCAACACCTCGGATGCGTCGCACATCATCTCCTGGAAGAAGAACGGCTGGCTGGCGCCGTTCGTGTCGGAGGATATCGCCAAACATTTCCTCCCTGAATATCGCGACCCCGACGGCATGTCCGCGACCTCGCGGATCTATCTGTCGTCGATCGCCTACAACACCAAGCTGGTAAAGCCCGAGGACGCGCCGAAAAGCTACGCCGACCTGCTCGATCCCAAATGGGCCGGCAAGATGGTCAAGGGTCATCCCGCCTATAGCGGCACCATCATGACCGCGACCTTCCAGCTGGTGCGCGAACTGGGCTGGGATTATCTGGACAAGCTGTCGAAGCAGCGTGTGATGCAGGTACAGTCCTCGACCGATCCGCCAAAGAAACTGGCGCTCGGCGAGCGCGCCGTGATGGCCGACGGCAATGAATATGGCGTCGTGCTGCTGAAGGAAGCCGGTCAGCCGGTCGAGCCGATCTATCCGACCGAAGGCACGCCGACGATCTCCGGGCCGACGGCGATCTTCGCCTCCGCGCCGCATCCCAATGCCGCGCGGCTGTTCCAGGCATGGCTGCACACCCGCGAGACGCAACAGTTCTTCAGCGACTACACCGCGCAATATTCGGCCCATGCGCAGGTGACGCCGCACCCCGGCCGCCGGAAGCTCTCCGACATCAAGCTGATGAAGGAGGACGCCGCCGGCGTCGAGAAAATGGCGGAAGAAATCAAGACGCGCTATGCGCGGCTGTTCAAGGTTTAGGATGCAGGTGCTAACGCCTTTCACCTCACCCCGCTTGCGGGGAGAGGTCGGATCGCCTCGGCGATGCGAAAGCATCGTCCGGAGCAATCCGGGTGAGGGGGACTATCCGCGAGTCCGGACTCGCCGAGAGAAGCCCCTCACCCCAACTCTCTCCCCGCAAGCGCGGGGCGAGGGAGTTAGATCGCAGAACTTGGAAACAACATGACCATCACCACCACCGCTCCACCGAAAACCCGCATCGACTGGACCAGGCCAGTACTGTCGCTGGTTGCGTTTGGCATGGTGGTGCTGATCGCGCTGCCGCTGTCGTGGCTGGCGATCTACGCATTTACGGACAAGGCGCGGCATCCGACGCTGCAGAACTTCGTCACCCTGTTCACCAATCCTGACTTCCTCGACCCGCTGCTGACCACTGCGATCATCGCCACCAGTTCGGCGCTGATCTGCTGTCTCGTCGCCGCGCCGATCGGCTGGCTGGTCTCCCGCACCGACATGCCCGGCCGGCAGACCATCCGCGCGCTGGTGACGGCCTCGTTCGTGACGCCGCCGTTTCTCGGCGCGGTCGCCTGGGAATTGCTGGCCGCGCCGAACAGCGGATTGTTGAACCAGCTCTATCGGTACCTGACCGGCGCCGAATCGGACGCGCATCTGTTCAACATCTATTCACTGACCGGAATCATCTTCGTCATCTCCTGCTACACTTTTCCGTTCGTGTTCGTGCTGGTCGCCAACGCGCTCGACAACATGCCGGGCGAACTCGAAGACGCTTCCGCCATTCTCGGCGGCAAGGCCTGGACCACCGCGCGGCGCGTCACCATTCCCTTGGCGCTGCCGGCGCTGGTCGCGGGCGCGCTGATCGCGTTCCTGCAGGCGATGACGCTGTTCGGATCGCCGGCGATCCTGGCGCTGCCCGGCCGGCTTCCACACCATGACCACGAAAATCTGGAGCCTGTTCCAGTATCCGCCGAAGCTCGAACTCGCGGCGGCCGCCGCGGTACCGCTGCTGGTGCTGACGATCCTGCTGCTGCAGGGCCAAAAATTCCTGCTCGGCCGCCGCGGCTACTCGGTGGTCGGCGGCAAATACGGCGCGCCACGCCAGGTCGAACTGAAGGGCCTGCGCTGGGTAGCGCTGGCGTTCTGCCTCGTGGTGCTGCTCAATCCGGTATTCCTGCCCTATATGGCGCTGCTCAACGCCGCATTCTCGCCGAACGCGACCACGCTGGTGACGCCGTCGACCTTCACGTTCCACAACGTCGTCTTCGTGTTCACGGAATTGTCGTCGACCCAGCTCGCGCTCAAGAACACGGTGATCCTCGGCGCCTCGACCGCGACCATCGGGACGATCCTCGCGCTGGTCATCGCCTATGTCACCACCCGCCGTGTGATCGCGGGTCATCGTATCCTCGGTTTTCTCGCCACGGCACCGGTCGCCGTGCCCGGCATCGTGCTCGGCGTCGGCCTGTTCCTGAGCTACACCAAGCCGCCCTTCGTACTCTACGGCACGCTGTGGATTTTGCTGATCGCGTTCCTCACCATCAACCTGCCGTCGGCCTATCAGCAATTGCAGGCGGCGTTCGCGACCATTCATCCCGAACTGGAAGACGCCAGCCGCATCCTCGGTGCGACGCGGCTGCAGTCGCTGCGCCAGATCACGGCGCCGCTGCTGCGCACCGGCGTGATCGCGACCTGGTGCTTCATCTTTATCGGCGTGATGCGCGAATTATCGGCGGCGATCGTGTTGTTCACCTCGCAGACCAAGGTGCTGAGCGTCCTGATCTACGATCTCAACGAAAGCGGCGACCTCGCCGCAATCTCGGTGCTCGGCATCGCGATGCTGGTCATCACCTTCGCCGTGGTGACGGCGGTCAACCGGATTCCGATGTTCGGCGGCAACGCGACGGCGCGATTGCGGAATAGCTAGACCCTCCTCCGTCATTGCGAGCGAAGCGAAGCAATCCAGTCTTTTCACGCAAAAAGACTGCGATTGCTTCGTCGCTTCGCTCCCTTGCACAAACGCTTCGCGTTTGTTGCAGGCAATGACGGGGCTAGCGCTCCAATCGGTATGCCTCGACCTGTGCCTTTAGCCGATCCAGCGACGCCAACGGCTTGGCGCGATCGACCGCATATTTCCGCTCCGCCAGCCACGTCAGCAGCTTCAGATCAATCGCCGGCGAGTGATGAATCACGTCGCCGTAATTATCGAGATCATGGGTGACGTCCTCGACCGCGCGGAAATCGTAAAGCCGCACGTTCGGAAACTGCACCAGCCGCGGAAGCGCATAGGCCGCAAAATCGTAGACGGTCTTCAGCGTCGCCGGCGAGAAGTCGCGCATCGCCACGAACTGCAGGATTGAATAGGGCGGAAAATAGATATCGAACGTCACGTCAGGATGTTTCGCGATCAGGCCGATGGTATCGCGCTCAAACGCCCGGACCATCGTGGCGTAGTCGTAGCCGTCCGCCAGATATCGGCTGCGCACGGGATCGGTGATGTGTCGGAAGGCGGCGAGTGCTTTTTTGGCGTTGTAGGCTCCGGCAACGTCGTAATCCCTTGGCAGTGAATTGATGTCGTCGACATCGGCGATCGGAAACTTGAAAGCCAGATCCGACGTCAACCGCGCGACGGCCGGCTGCAACAGCGGTAGCGACCGCGCCAAGATCCACAACGACTCCCGCGCCATCTGGCCGCTGAACAAATAGCGTGCGATGCCCGCGACGCTCCGCCGATAGAGCGCCGCCGGAAGATAGATGTCGGAATCCGGTTCCGGTGCATCGTGAAAGATCCATTCGTCGAGCTGCCAGATCACGCGCTGCGGATGCCGCGCCATCGCGGCGTCAAGCACAAAGCTCTGCTCGCGCGAGCTTCGAACCCGTCATCGACAGTTTGAGCGAGCGGCCGCCGAGGATGCGGTCGATGTCGCTTTGCCGGAAGTGAATCGCGAGCGACGTGCCCATGAGGGCAGTGTCGAAGGGCTGGCTTTGGATCAGGCCGGCGTCCTGCATTCGCGTATCCGCCGAGTACATCGCCGGAAACAGCCGCGACGGACGGAACAGCTGCAGGGGATCGACGACGAAGTTGAGCGTTGCGGCCATCAGGATGATCGCCGCGCTTGCACCGAGAAATCTAATGAGAGCTTTGGACACGGCTGGGGTCAAAACCTGAAATAGATGAATTCGCTGTGCTGCTGGATTCCGAGAACCCCGAATGCCAGCACGACTGCGCTGGCATAGAGGAACCAGGGACGGAAATGCGCATTCGCGAATTTCTCACCAACGGTGCGGCGCTCGTGATCGTAGCCCATGATCGCCTGCGTGTTCGGCGCGAACCAGGCCAGCGCAGCATAGAACGCGATGAAGGCGAGATTGAAGATCTCGACGCGGCCGAGCGCAAGCCGGGTGGGGTCGGCCATCCGCACCAGCACGTAGACAGCCGAGTCGATGTCGTTGGCGCGGAAGAATACCCAGGCGACGACAACAGACAGAAACGTCAGAGTGAAGCCCGCAATGGCCGCAAGCGGCTGCAGTCGCGGCGCGACCGCAGGACCAAACCGGTTCCAGGCGTGATTGATGCAGAGATAGGCGCCATGCAGCGCGCCCCAGACGACAAAGGTCCAGGCCGCGCCGTGCCAGAGGCCGCCGAGCAGCATGGTGATCATCAGGTTGACATAGCGCCACACCGGGCCGCGCCGGTTGCCGCCCAGGGATATGTAGAGATAGTCACGCAGGAATTGCGACAGCGTCATGTGCCAGCGCCGCCAAAAGTCGATGATCGACGTCGCCTTGTAGGGCGAATTGAAATTCAGCGGCAGGAAGATGCCGAACATCAGCGATATGCCGATCGCCATGTCCGAATAACCCGAGAAATCGAAATAGAGCTGGAACGTGTAGGCCAGTGCGCCGATCCAGGCCTGATCGAAGGTCGGCGATCCCGGACCGAACACCGGCCCCACCAGCGGCTGGATGCCGTCGGCAAGGCAGGTCTTCTTGAACAGGCCTATCGCGAAGATGATCAGGCCGCACAGCATGAGGTGCGGATCGGGCCGCTTCGTTTCCGCGCGCTCGAATTGCGGGATCATATCCCGGTGGTGCAGGATCGGCCCGGCGATCAGATGCGGGAAGTAAGTCACGAACAGCGCGTAATGCGGCAGCCCATAACGGGCGACCTTGCTTCTGTAGGCATCGACCAGAAACGCAATCTGCGTAAAAGTGTAGAAGGAGATGCCGACCGGCAGCAGGATATGGACGACAAAGCCGGTCGAAAATATCGCGTTGAAGTTGGCGGCGAGGAAGCCGGCATACTTGAAAATACCGAGCACCAGCAGATCGCCGGCGACACCGGCCGTGAGCACGGCAAACCGCATCCCGGGACGCAGCTTCCTCTCAATCAGCAGATAGCCGACGCTGTAATTGAATGCGATCGAGCCCAGCAGCAGCGGCACGTACTGCCAATTGCCAAGGCAATAGAAAGCCAACGAGGCCAGCGCCAGCCAAACCACCGGGGCCCAATTGCTGCCGCGGCCGAGCGCGAAATAGCCCGCCAGCACCACCGGCAGGAACAAAAAAATGAACGCATAGGAATTGAAGAGCATCAGGCTTTCCCGGCGGGGCCGAAAAGCCTAACCATACAAAGAAGCGGGCAACAACCCTGCGGGATGGGGTGTGGCAATCCGCGCTTTTGACCCGATATAAGAGGCAAGATTTCTTCTCGTCATGCGCGGGCTTGACCCGCGCATCCATCAAAAAGAAAGCCCTTATTTCGATTGATGGGTTGCCGGGTCAAGCCCGGCAATGACACAGATGGCGGTTCCGCCTAAAGCCAACGAGGACTTGAGTGACACAGCCCTTAGCCAAGAAGACCGCCCCCGTCGCGCCGCGCCGTCCGCACACTTTTACGACCCACGGCATCGCCGTGACGGATGACTATGCGTGGCTCAAAGACGAAAAGTGGCAGGAGGTGCTGCGCGACCCCTCGATCCTCGATGCCGACATCCGCAACTATCTGGAGGCGGAGAACGACTACACCGAAAGCCTGCTCGGCCACACCTCACCGCTACAGAAAAAGCTGGTCGCGGAAATGCGCGGGCGGATCAAGGAGGACGATTCCAGCGTGCCGTCGCCGGACGGCCCGTTCGCCTATTACCGCAAGTTCCGCGAGGGCGGACAGCACGAGATCTTCGCGCGTACGCCGCGTGACGGCGGTGACGAAGCGACCGTGCTCGATGGCGACGCGCTGGCCGCTCATCACGACTATTTCAAATTCGGCTCAAGCCGGCATTCGCCCGACCACCGGCTGCACGCCTGGAGCGCTGACACCAAGGGCTCGGAATATTTTTCGATCCGGGTACGCGACTGGGAGACGTGCTCCGACCGTGACGATCTCGTTGAGGAAACCGACGGCGGCGTGGTCTGGAGCACAGATGGAAAGAGCTTCTTCTATGTCAAGCTCGACGACAATCACCGCCCGATGCAGGTCTGGCGTCATCGCCTCGGCACGACGCAGACCGACGACGCGCTGGTTTACGAGGAAGAGGATTCCGGCTGGTTCACCCATCTGCATGAGAGTTCATCGGGCCGCTTCTGCGTCATCGCCGGCGGCGACCACGAAACATCCGAGCAGCGGTTGATCGATCTGGCGCATCCCGAAGCACCACCGCGGCTGGTCGCAGCGCGCGAGGAAGGCGTGCAGTATTCCGTCAACGACCGTGGCGATCAACTGTACATCCTCACCAATGCGGAAGGCGCCATCGACTTCAAGGTCGCCACCGCGCCCCTCGCCTCGCCGGAGCGCGTCAACTGGCGCGACCTGATTCCTTATCGCGAAGGCGTCTATGTGCTCGACGTCGAGCTTTATGCCAACCACATGGTGCGGCTGGAACGCGCCAATGCGCTTCCGGCAATCATCATCCGCGACCTCACGACGGGTGAAGAGCATGCCATCGCCTTCGACGAGGCGGCCTATTCGCTCGACACGATGGGCGGCTATGAATTCGAGACCACCAATCTGCGGTTCTCCTATTCGTCAATGACGACGCCGTCCGAAGTCTATGACTACGATATGGCTGACCGAACGCGGGTGTTGCGCAAGCGGCAGGAAATTCCGTCCGGCCATAACCCGGCCGACTACGTCACCACCCGCATCATGGCAACAGCACATGACGGCGCGCAGGTGCCGGTCTCGATCCTGCATCGCAAGGATCTGGCGCGCGACGGAAGCGCGCCGCTGCTGCTCTATGGCTACGGCTCCTACGGCATGGCGATGCCGGCCTCGTTCTCTGCCAACCGGCTGTCGCTGGTCGACCGCGGTTTTATTTACGCCATCGCGCATATCAGAGGGGGCGCCGACAAAGGCTGGGGCTGGTATCTCGACGGCAAGCGCGAGAAGAAGACGAACTCGTTCGATGATTTTGCGGCGGCCGGCCGCGCGTTGATCGAGGCCAAGTATACCAGCGCCAAACGCATCGTCGGCCATGGCGGCAGCGCCGGCGGCATGCTGATGGGCGCGGTCGCCAACCGCTCCGGCGAATTGTTCGCCGGCATTGTTGCCGAAGTGCCGTTCGTCGACGTGCTCAACACCATGCTCGACGACACCTTGCCGCTGACGCCGCCGGAATGGCCGGAATGGGGCAACCCGATCGAGAGCGAAAGGGATTTTCGCACCATTCTCTCCTACTCACCCTACGACAATATCGCGGCCAAGGACTATCCGGCGATCCTCGCCATGGGCGGCCTGACCGATCCGCGCGTCACCTATTGGGAGCCGGCGAAATGGATCGCGCGGCTGCGCGCGACCATGACCGGCGGCGGCCCGGTGCTGTTGCGCACCAACATGGGCGCCGGCCACGGCGGCGCGTCCGGCCGATTCAATCGCCTCGACGAAATCGCGATCGTGTATGCGTTCGCGTTGTGGGCGGTGGGGATGGTGGAACAGGCGGAGGTTTAAATCTTAGTGTCGTCCCGGCGAAGGCCGGGAAGACAGCGGTGGGTTACGAGAGACTATCTTCCGTTCTTCTTCCGCCACGCCGCGAAGTCCTTTGGCGTCTGTTCGTCCGTCGCCGGATAGAGACCGAGGATCGAGCGGCCTCGGCCTACTTCCTCGGTGACGAAATCCTCGAACGCGGTCATCTCGACGGCTTCATCGGCGATCTCGTCGGCGATGTGCGCGGGAATCACGATCACGCCATCGCTGTCGCCGAGGATGACGTCGCCGGGAAACACCGGCGCGTCGCCGCAGCCGATCGGTACATTGATCTCGATCGCCTGATGCAGCGTGAGATTGGTCGGCGCGCTCGGGCGGTGATGGTAAGCGGGAAAGCCGAGCTTTGCGATTTCAGCCGAATCGCGAAAGCCGCCGTCGGTGATGACGCCGGCGGCGCCACGCTTCATCAATCGCGTGACCAGAATGGCGCCGGCGGATGCCGCGCGGGCGTCCTTGCGGCTGTCCATGACCAGCACCGCGCCTTCAGGGCAATCCTCGATCGCCTTGCGCTGCGGGTGCGCGCGGTCGCGAAACACGTCGATCTTGTTGAGGTCCTCGCGCGCCGGCATGTAGCGCAGCGTAAAGGCCTCGCCGACCAGTACCGGCTGATCGGGCCCGAGCGGGTGCACGTCCTGGATCATCTGGATGCGAAAACCGCGCTTGAACAGGGCGGTGGCGACGGTGGCGGTGGAGACGGTTTTGAGTTTGTTGCGGGTGGCGTCGCTCAGTTTTGTCATGGTGTTCATTCCAGGTTGTCAGTTATTCCGGGTGGTCCGAAGGACCAGACCCGGAATGACAGGCTAATCGTTAAACCGCGCCGTGGGCTTCCACGTAGAGCGCGTAGACGGAATGGCAGCTCGCCATGTAAAGGCGGTTGTTCTTCGGACCGCCAAAGGTGAGATTGGCGCAGCGTTCCGGCAAGCGAATGAAAGCGAGCGCCTTGCCGGCGGGGTTGAACACCATCACGCCGTCGAGATCTTCGGACTTGCCCTTGAGCTGGAACACCTTCCGGCCGCCGACGTCCGACGGTTCGGCCTGCAGCGCGCCGTTGCTGCCCCAGCCGCACCACAGATTGCCGTCGCGGTCGACCCGGAAACCGTCGATCGAGCCTTGATCGGCGGCGTCGATAACCTTGGTCTTGCCGGTCAATGCGCCGTCGGCGCCGACGTCGTAGCTCCAGATGCTGCGGTTGGGCGTGCCCTTCCACTCGACGATGTAGAGCTTCTTCTCGTCCGGCGAGAACGCCAGCCCGTTGGGATTGACGAGATCGGTGAGCACGGCCGTGATCTTGCCGTCCTTGGCGATGCGGTAGACATTGGTGGTGGCCTGTTCGGGCTTTTCCTTCTTGCCTTCCCACTCGCCGTTGATGCCGAAAATCGGATCGGTGAACCAGATCGAATCGTCCGACTTGACCACGATGTCGTTCGGCGCATTCAGCCGCTTGCCCTCGAACTTGTCGGCCAGCACCGTGATCTTGCCGTCCTTCTCGGTGCGGGTGATGCGGCGGGTGACCGAATGCTCGCAGGTGACGAGCCGGCCCTGGCGGTCGCGCGCATTGCCGTTGGCATAATTGGCATTGGCGCGGAACACGGAGGTCTGGTTGGTTTTCTCGTCGAACTTCATGATCCGGTTGTTGGGAATGTCGGAGAACAGCAGATAGCCGCCCTCCGGGAAGTACGCCGGGCCCTCGGCCCAGCGCATGCCGGTCGAGACCTGTTCGACCGTCGAGGAGTAGAGCCGGTATTTTGCAAAGCTGGGATCGAGGATCTGCACCGCCGGATCGGGATAGCGCTGGTTCGGCGTGAACGGAAACGATTGCGCGAAGGCTGCGCGGGAAAGCAGCGTCGAGGCGGCGACCGCACCGGCCCCTGCGAGCATATTACGTCGGGTAATGGTCATGGTGGTCCTCCCTGTGATGCTTTTTTGATTTGACGTCAGTGTCTCTTCGTCATTGCGAGGAGCGAAGCGACGAAGCAATCCAGTCTTCGTTTTCGTGAACACTGGATTGCTTCGCTTCGCTCGCAATGACGAATCAATAAATCGAAGGCTCATCCACCGGCGCACCGAATCCGGTTTCGAGGAAATCGAAATCGCAGCCTTCATTGGCCTGCTTGATGTGTTTGGTGAACATCCAGCCATAGCCGCGCTCATAACGCCGCTCCGGCGCCTTCCATTCGGCGCGGCGTTTTGCCAGTTCCGCCTCGGGCACATCGAGGTTGATGGTGCGGGCGTTGACGTCGAGCGTGATCTTGTCGCCGTTGCGCACCAATGCCAGCGGCCCGCCGATATAGGCTTCCGGCGAGACGTGCAGGATGCAGGCGCCGTAGCTGGTGCCGCTCATGCGCGCGTCCGACAGCCGAACCATGTCGCGCACGCCCTGCTTCACCAGCTTGGTCGGGATCGGCAGCATGCCCCACTCCGGCATGCCGGGGCCGCCCTGCGGCCCGGCGTTGCGCAGGATCAGCACATGATCGGCCGTGACGTCGAGATTGGGATCGTCGATCGCCTTCTTCATCGAGGGATAATCGTCGAACACCAGCGCCGGGCCGGTGTGCTTGAGAAAGCGCGGCTCGCAGGCGCTGGGCTTGATCACGCAGCCGTCGGGCGCGAGGTTGCCCTTGAGCACGGCGAGCGCGCCCTCGGCATAGATCGGATCCTTGACCGTGCGGATGACGTCGTCGTTGTAGACTTCCGCGCGCGCGATGTTGTCGCCAAGCGTCTGGCCGGTCACGGTCATGACGTCGAGATGCAGATGATCCTTGATGCGGCTCATCAGGCCGGGCAGGCCACCGGCGTAGAAAAAGTCTTCCATCAGATATTTGTCGCCGCTCGGGCGAACATTCGCGATCACGGGCACCTTGCGGCTGGCGATCTCGAAATCGTCGAGCCCGATGTCCTGCCCGGCGCGGCGGGCCTGCGCGATCAGATGGATGATGGCGTTGGTCGAGCAGCCCATCGCCATCGCCACCGTGATCGCGTTCTCGAAGGCTTTTCGGGTCTGGATCTTGTCCGGCGTCAGATCCTCCCACACCATCTCGACAATGCGGCGGCCGCATTCCGAGGCCATGCGAATGTGGCCGGCGTCCGCCGCCGGGATCGACGACGCGCCCGGAAGGGTCATGCCGATCGATTCGGCGATCGCGGTCATGGTCGAGGCGGTGCCCATGGTCATGCAGGTGCCGTAGCTGCGGGCGATGCCGGCTTCGACATCGACCCAGTCCTTGTCGGAGATTTTCCCCGCGCGCCGCTCGTCCCAGAATTTCCAGGCGTCCGAACCCGAGCCCAGCGTCTTGCCTTTCCAGTTGCCGCGCAGCATCGGCCCGGCCGGGAGATAGATCGCGGGCAGCCCCATGCTGGTGGCGCCAAGCAGCAGACCGGGCGTGGTCTTGTCGCAGCCGCCCATCAGCACGACGCCATCGACGGGATGGCCGCGCAGCAATTCCTCGGCGTCCATCGCCAGCATGTTGCGGTAGAGCATGGTGGTCGGCTTCAAAAACGATTCCGACAGCGACAGCGCCGGCAATTCCATCGGAAAACCGCCCGCCATCAGGATGCCGCGCTTGACGTCATCGACGCGGGACTTGAAGTGCATGTGGCAGGGTTGCGCGTCCGACCAGGTGTTGAGGATCGCGATGACCGGCCGGTCCTTCCATTCCTCCGGCGCGTAACCCATCTGCATCGCGCGCGAGCGATGACCGAAGGCGCGGAGATCGTCGGGCGCGAACCAGCGCGCGCTGCGGAGGTCGGCCGGCTTCTTCTTGTTGGCGGTCATGACTGGGTGCCCCACTTCTGGACGGTATTGCGCTCGATGGTGCGGAAGATCAGGTTTTCGACGATGAGACCGATGATGATCACGGTCAGCAGACCGGCGAACACGGCGGGAATGTCGAGCAAGTTGCGGTTCTCGAAGATGAACCAGCCGAGACCGCCCTGCCCTGACGACACGCCGAACACGAGTTCAGCGGCTATCAGCGTTCGCCACGCGAACGCCCAGCCGATTTTCAAGCCGGTCAGGATCGAGCCGAACGCGGCCGGGATCAGAATGCGCGCGACGTAGGGCAAGCCTCGCAGGCCGTAGTTACGGCCGACCATGCGCAGCGTGTTCGAGACGCTCTTGAAACCGGAATGGGTGTTGAGCGCGACCGGCCACAACACCGAATGGATCAGCACGAACACCAGACTGCCATTGCCAAGCCCGAACCAGATCAACGCCAGCGGCAGCAAAGCGATCGCCGGCAGCGGATTGAACATCGCAGTGATGGTTTCGAGAAAGTCCGTGCCGATGCGGGTCGAGATCGCCAGAATGGTGAAGACCGCCGCGAGTACGATGCCGGCACTGTAGCCCATGAACAGGACCTTCAGCGAAGCCCAGGCGCGCAAGGGAATGGTGCCGTCCTTGACCTTCTCGAACATCGTGATGATGGTGTCGTGAAAGGTCGGAAACAGCAGCGGATTGTCGAGAAAGGTGCCGTAGGCCTCCCAGGCGGTCGCGAGAAAGATGATGATCACGGTTTTGCGGACAAAGCCGTCGTTCCACAACAATTCCAGTACCGTCAGCTTGCGCTCGACCTCCGCCGGAACGGCAGCCGCTGCGGCCGAGGTATCGCGTAGCAGGATTCTCGCTTCAGCCATCGCGCGCTCCCTCAGTGTGCAGTTGCAGAATCAGCGAACAGCAGGTCGTGGATCTGCTTCTCCAGCCGGGCGGCGCTGCCGTCCTCGCCGGAGACCTTGTCGACGTCGACGACTTCGGCCTTGACGCGGCCTGGATGCGGCGACAGCAGCAGGATGCGGTTGCCGATCTTGATTGCTTCGGCGATCGAATGGGTCACGAACAGCACGGTGAACTTGGTTTCCGCCCAGAGTTGCAACAACTCGTCCTGGCAGGTGCGGCGCGTCAGCGCATCCAGTGCCGCGAACGGCTCGTCCATCAGCAAAATATCCGGCTCCATCGCCATGCCGCGCGCGATCGCGACGCGCTGCTTCATGCCGCCCGACAGCGTGTGCGGATAGGCATCGACCACGCGGGTCAGGCTGACCTTCTCGATATAGGCGCGCGCGCGAGCTTCGGCTTCCTTGCGCGGCAGCCGGCGCGTCATCAAGAGCGGAAACATGACGTTTTCCAGCACCGTCTTCCACGGCAGCAGTTGATCGAATTCCTGAAAGATCATCATCCGGTCGGCACCGGGCTCGGATATCTCGCGGCCCGAGATCCGCATCTTGCCTTCGCTCGGCTTCATGTAGCCGCCGACCGCCTTCAACAAGGTCGACTTGCCGCAACCGGAGGGGCCGAGCAGCACGAAACGATCGGAGCGATCGACCGTGAAGCTGACCCGTTCGGTCGCGGTCACGACCGCGCTCGAAGTCTTGTAGCGCAGCGTTACGTCACTGACATCGAGAAGCGCGGTCATGTCGCTCAGTTGCCTTTCAGATCGTACGCGACCGGCAGGTAATAGTCGGTCCAGGCTTTCGGCATTGTCTTCAGCGTGCCGGTCTTGAACAGGTGCGCGGCAAATTTCATGGTGCCCTGCGGTTGCAGGTTCCACTCCATCATGCCCGGCTCCTTCAGCCATGCCAGCAGATCCTCGACACTGGTCTTGTCGCCGGTGACTTCCTTGTAGATTTCCACGGCGGTTTTGGTGTCGCTGCGGATGAAATCCTGCGCCTCCTTGGTGGCGTCGAACACCGCCTGGATGATTTTCGGATTGGCGTCGGCGAACTTGGTCATGGTGAAGAACTGCGCCTGGCTCAGCGGTCCGCCCATGACGTCGGGCGACGACAGCACCACATGCGCGCCGGGCACGTTCTTCAGTTCAAGGAAGGTGAAGGGCGGGATCGAAAAATGGTTGCGCACCTCATGCTGGGCATTGGTCAGCGCCACATAGGCGTCGGGATGGCCGAGCTGCACGGTGTTGGCATCGAGTTTTGACCACTGGTCGGCGCCGAACGCCTCGCTGGCCGCGATCTGCAACACGATCGCCTGTGTCGAGACTTTTACGGTCGGCACCGCGATCTTGTCGTTGGGGCCGAAATCCTTGATGGATTTGATGTTGGCGTCGCGGCTGATCAGCGTCATCGGCTGCGCCGAGGTGGCGACGATGCCCTTGACGCCGCCACGGGTGCGATCCCACAGCAGCAGAAGATTACCTGTGCCGGTGTTGAGGATGTCGACGCCGCCGGCCAAGAGCGCGTCGGTCTGCGCGCCGCCGCCGCTCAGGTTGATCCACTTGGTGGTGACACCGGGCACGCCGAGCGCAGCCGCGTGCTTCTCGATCAGCTTGTTCTTTTCCATGATGTGCGAGGGCATGTAGAAAATGCCCGGCTGCCGTGACAGCGAGATCTCGCTCTTGGCCTGCGCCCAAACCGGTGAAGCCGGCAGCACCAGGCCGAGCGCCGCAGCGGCGATCGCGCCAGCACGCCATAGGGTGTTTTTCATTGTGCATCTCCTCCGGCGGTCTCGTTGACGCCCTTCCGGAGATGCACTAATGTATTAGTGTATCTGAAGCAAGCACCTTCTGAAACGGCCGGTTCGATTGATGACCCCACCGAACATCGCTCCCCGCCGCGCGGTTCCGCGTTCCGCCGACCGGCTTGACCGCGACCGCCAGGCGGCCCCGCAGGTGTTCGAACGCCTGCGCGGCATGATCATCTCGCTGGACCTGCCGCCGGGATCGGCCCTCTCGCGCGCCGCGCTGGCCGGACAGTTCGGGGTCAGCTCGACGCCGATCCGCGACGCGCTGATGCGGCTGGAAGAGGAAGGCCTGGTCGAGGTGTTCCCGCAATATGCGACCGTGGTCAGCCGGGTCGACGTCCGGCTGGCGCAGCAAGCGCATTTCCTGCGGCAGGCGGTCGAGCTCGAAATCGTGCGCGGGCTTGCGATCCATCATGACGATGCATTCGTCACCGAACTCAACGCGACCATCGCGCGCCAGCAGCAATTCGCCAAGGCCGGCGACTTCGAAAAATTCATGGCCGCCGACAACGAATTCCATGCGCAGCTTTATACGGCGACCGACAAGCAGGACCTCTGGTCGCTGGTGCGCAGCCGCAGCGGGCATATCGACCGCTTGCGGCGAATGCACCTGCCCTCTCCCGGCAAGGCACAGGACATCGTGCGGCACCACAGGCTGATCGCAAAAGCCATCAGCGCCGGCGAACCCGACGAGGCGCAGCAGCATCTGCGCACCCATCTATCGGGCACGCTCAGCGAACTCGCCCAGATCAGAGCGCGTTATCCGGAATACCTGAGCAACTGATCCGCGCGCGTCGCACCCCCTGACGAATCAGATCCGGTCGATGCGCGGCCGGCGGCTGTCTGCCCGGCAACATGCGGATGAGGGATTTTTGTGACAAGCTTTTGACGAATTGTATGGAACATCCATGCAAGGGAAGCGGTTGCGGGAGTAGGCGATTTCGGCAAAACTTACAACCGCTGGCGGTCCCAGCGGGACCCGGAGAACCTGACTTTGGCACGAATCCTGGTGGTCGATGACGACGTCGCGGTTCAGGGAACCGTCCGCCTGTTGCTGGAGCGTGCCGGCCACAGCGTGGTCACCGCCGGCGACGGCCGCAAGGGACTTAGCTTGTGCGAGACCGGTGATTTCGATCTGCTGTTTCTCGACATCTTCATGCCGGGAATGGATGGATTTGAAACCATGCGGATGGTTCGTCAGCGCCATCCGCTGATCCCGATCATCGTCATCTCTGGCCGGCCGATTTCGACGGAGCCGGGCGTCGCCCCTGACTTCCTGACCATGGCGACCAAACTCGGCGCGATCTCCAGCCTGCAAAAGCCGTTCAAGCCCGCCGAGCTGCTGGCAGCCGTCGCAAATTGTCTGGAAGCCGCCGGACGCGCCTCGCAGCCAACCGACGGTGTTGCTTCCTGCCCGTAATGCCCTCTGGATTTTTGATTGGACGCGTTTTCTTGACGCGAACCGGTTTCCACTTCGCTGGAAAACGCTCTAGCATCGGATTTGCCCGGCAACTCGACCGGGGTCCGCGGGAGGGCGTGCGACAGCAACAATGACGCTCACAACCAGGCTTGCCATCGCGATGATTGCGTTGGTCGCGATCGCGGTCTCCGCGGTCGGATGGCTGAGCTATAACAGCCTGGTTCAGGCGCTTCTGCCGCGCGTTCTCGACCGGATCGAGACGCATGCGAGATTCGTTGCCAATGATCTGGAGTCGCATGTTCGCACCGGGCGGGGCGACATCGCTACCTTTCGTCGCCTGGCAGCGGTGACGGGATTGATGCGCGCCCGCCTCAACGGCGGGGTCGATCCAACCGATGGCACCCCTGAGGCCGTCTGGCGCGAGCGGCTCGAAGCCCGCCTGGCCGCCCAGATGCCGCTGAGGCCGGCCTATGCGCTTCGCTTCATCGGCGTCGAGGACGGCCACCGCGAAATCGTCCGGGTCGACCGCTCGGGTCCGAACAAGGCTGTTCGCATCGTACCGGAAGCGGAGTTGAAGCGCGTCGGCGACGCGCCGTATTTCCGCGACACGATCGGCCTCGGCCCCGACGGAATCTATGTCTCGCCGGTCGATTTGAACGAAGAGAACGGCGTGATCGAGACCCCGCAAGTGGCGACGATGCGGATCGCCATGCCGGTCATGACATCCGACGGCAAGCCGTTCGGTATCGTCGTCATCACGGCCGACATGCAGCCGGCGCTCGACCGCGTCCGCTCATCGGTGCGGCTGGGCGAAGAGGTGTATCTGGTCGATGCCAGGGGCAACTACCTTGTTCATCCCGACCGGACGCGCGAATTCGCCGCGCAACTGGGCAAGCCTTCCGACTGGCGCACGGACTTTCCGGATCTGGCGGCGGCGGTCGGCACCACGCAAAGTATCGCCCTTATCGCCCCCCGTCAGGCCGACCAGCGCGGCGGTGAGGCAATGGCCCCCGCTTCGCTTGCCGGCAGCGAGTGGACCGCGGTGATCGAGTTGGTGTCGAACGCCGTCTTCATGGCTCCGGCGCAGGCGATCCAGAAGAGCTCGATCACAGTGGGCTTGATCGCCGTATTGTGCGCGACGGGTCTGGCCCTTCTGATCGCGCGATCGCTGACCCGGCCGATCGTTCAACTGACGGCAGCCGTCGAGGCCGCCGCCCGCAGCGGAACGGCAGCGATCCCGGTCGACGCCCCCGGCGAGACCGGCGTCCTCGCGCGCGAATTTGCACGCGTGATCCAGGAAGCCAACGCCAAGACCGTAGCGCTCGAGCGCGAGGTCGGGGAACATCGCCGCACCATCGCGGCGCGCGACCATCATGCGGAGCGCGAACGGCTGTTCAGCGCGGCGGTTGAATCCTCCAACGACGCCATCATCACGATGTCGCTTGACGGCACCATCACCGGCTGGAACTCGGCCGCCGAACGCCTGTTCGGATACACGGCGGCGGAGGCCGCCGGCCGGAGCATCGCGCTGCTCGTCCCTGAAGACCGGCTGTCGGAGGTGCAGGACTCGTTGCGCCGCATCGGCTGGGGCGAAAGCATCGAGCACAACGAGACGGTTCGGGTGCGAAAGGACGGCACGCCGATCGAGGTCTCGCTCAGCATTTCCCCGATCAAGGCGCCCTCGGGCGCCACCATCGGCATCTCGAAGGTGGCGCGCGATATCGCCGACAGCAACAAGACCCGGCAGGTGCTGCGGCAGCAGACCGAAGAGCTTCGCCGCATCTTCGAGACGTCGCAGGACCTGATCCTGGTGCTGGATTCCCGGGGAATCCTGGTCCAGATCAGCCCGAGCTGCGAGGCCGTCCTGGGATTCCGGCCCGAGGAAATGATCGGCCGCAGCGGTAACGATTTCATCCACCCCGACCATCTCGAGAACGCCCGCGAGGAAATGCGCGCGGCGCGGCGAGGGCTGCGGCCGAAGATTTCCGACACGCGCTGCATCCACAAGGACGGCCGCCCGGTATGGCTGTCCTGGCTCGGAACATGGTCCGAACCGGTCAAGCGGTTCTTCTTTGTCGGCCGCGACATGACCGAGAGCCGAATGGCGCAGGAAACCTTGCGCGAAAGCGAGCAGCTCGCGCGCGGCATCATCAATTCCGCGCTCGATGCGTTCGTCCAGACCGACGCACGTGGCATCATCCGCGACTGGAATTCGCAAGCCGAGGTCATTTTCGGATGGCCGCGGGCGGAAATGCTTGGAAAAAACGTCTTCACGATGATCGCGCCGGATCCGACCCAGGGGCCGATCCAGACAGACCTCGGCACTTTTTTGCAGTCCGGCCACGAACAGGTTTTACGGCCCCGGCGCGAGGTTCGGGCCAGACGGCGCGACGGAACTGAATTCACGACCGAGTTGAGCATCACCGCGCTGAAGACCCGCGACGGATTCGTATTCAACTGCTTCATGCGCGACCTCACCGAAAAGATCACGGCCGAGGACCGAATCCGGCAGGCCGAAAAGATGGAGGCCGTCGGCCAGCTCACCGGCGGCATTGCGCACGACTTCAACAATATCCTGACGGTGATCACGGGAACGATCGAAATCCTGGCCGACGCGGTCAAGGGCGAACCGCAACTCGCCGCGATCACGCGGATGATCGACGAAGCTGCCTCACGGGGCGCCGATCTCACCCAGCATCTGCTCGCCTTCGCTCGCAAGCAGCCGCTTGAACCCAAGGAGACCGACGTCAACACGCTGATCATCGACACCGCCAAGCTGCTGCAGCGAACGCTCGGCGAGCATGTCGAAATCGAATCGGTGTTCGAGGACGAGATATGCCCGGCGCTGGTCGATCCCAATCAGCTCGCCACCGCGATCCTCAATCTCGCCCTCAACGCCCGCGACGCCATGCCGGATGGCGGCAAGCTCATCATCGAGACCGGGTCGGTCGTGCTCGACGAGAACTATGCCAGGATGCACAGCGACGTCCGGCCCGGCCGCTACGCCATGATCGCAGTCAGCGATACCGGGACCGGCATCGCGCCTGACATGCTCGACAAGGTGTTCAATCCGTTCTTCACCTCAAAGGGTCCCGGCAAGGGTACCGGCCTCGGGCTGAGCATGGTGTACGGCTTCGTCAAGCAATCAGCCGGGCACATCATGATCTACAGCGAGCAGGGCCACGGCACGACGATCAAGATGTATCTGCCGCCGGCCGCCGGAACCCTGCCGGCCGCCGAGCCGACGCCGGCGCCCGTCGTCGAGGGCGGTCACGAAACCATCCTGGTTGTCGAAGACGACAAACTGGTGCGCGACTATGTGCTGACGCAGCTGCATTCGCTGGGCTACGTCACGCTGGATGCCGCGAACGCGACCGAAGCGCTCGCGATCACCAATGCCGGCCATCCGTTCGATCTGCTTTTCACCGACGTGATCATGCCCGGCCTCAACGGCCGCCAGCTCGCCAACGAGATATTGGCGATCAAGCCCGGGCTGAAGGTGCTGTTCACGTCGGGTTATACGGAAAATGCGATCATCCATCACGGCCGGCTTGATGAGGGCGTGCTGCTGCTCGCCAAACCCTATCGCAAATCGGATATGGCGATCATGATCCGGAAAGCGCTGGTGGATCAGGCCTGACGCTGGGTGGTCATCACGATGCGGACCAGATCGGCGGCGTTCCGCGCACCGAGCTTCTTCATGATGTTGGCGCGATGATCCTCGATCGTGCGCGGGCTGATCCCGAGTTGGCGCCCGGCTTCCTTGTTGGATGCACCCGCGGTGAACTGTTCCAGCACCTCGCGCTCGCGCCGCGTGAGCGGTTCGCGTCCGGGAAAATGCAGCGTCGCAATCCGCGATGCTGAGTTTTCTGCCTGACGGCGGGCATATGCCTCGATCGCCTCGTCCAGTCTCGCCACGATCTCGCTACCGCGAAACGGCTTTTCAATGAAGTCCAGCGCGCCGTTCTTGATGGCGGTGACCGCCATCGCGATGTCGCCCTGCCCGGAGATCATGAAGATCGGCGCAGGGTAGTCCTCGCCATGAAGCTCTTTCAGAATGTCGAGGCCGGATTTACCGGGAATGTTGACGTCGAGCAGGATGCAGGATGGCGTCCGGCTTCTTGCAACCGCGAGCAACGCCGCGCCATCGGCAAAACAGATCACCTGATAGCCGCCGCCCGTCAGGACCATGGACAGCGTATCGCGAACGGCCGGGTCATCGTCGACTACGAATATCTCCCCGCGGGAGAGGGCCTTTTCAGCCATGTTTCATCGTCCATGAGTGGTGAATCATGACGCATACTCAAGTGACGGTATCTAGCTTCATACCGGCTCAAACTGCACCGTATTTGTACGGGACGATCGCTTAACGCACAAGTAGCGACGCGCACCCTAAAAAGAAACGGAAGGAGCGTAGCCATGCCGAATGCAGCAGTCGACGGCGCCGAGCGCGGGCCCTATGGCCAGAACGACACCTATCGATCGGTTGTTTCGGGCCTCGTTGGCCTCATCGAGCATGTCCAGGCGAACCTGCGGCTGCTCGAAGCGGCGATGATCCGGGAAACCTTGCTCGGCAGCCAGGAAAACGCCACCAACGTCATCGTGCTGGATGACGTCTCGCCCCGCTACGTCAGCGCGACGGAGGCGCTGAGAGCCTGTGACGCCAATCTCGGCGGCGCCCTCCACTCCCTGCTCGATTCCAGTGCGCCGAAGCGCGGCAGCAGCGGGTATGCTGAAGCCCCTCCGGCGTTCTCGATGGCGCTGGTCTAGCTGACGACGGCGTTCTGCTGGAACTCACCACGTCCCCACAGATTTTCGCCATTAGAGCGTGATCTCCGGGCAAACGCTTCGCGTTTGTCCCGAGAGGAAACCGGTACCCACTTATTTCCGGATCATGCACCAGCCGCCGCTGCGCCGATTGCTGGCGTGCAGCATGCCACGGCCGCACGGATGGAACGGAACTTGCGGTCGGATGCCCGGATACGGCTGCTTGACACAAACCGGAGGGTTGCTCGAAGGCCCGATCGCCTCAGCTCATCATCTCTTCGTTCTTCGATGACCCGCCCGGCCGCTTCTTGGCGTGCTTGCCCCTGAGGAAATGAATGTCCATTTCCGTGCCATTGACGCGAACCAGTTCGCATCGACGATAGGCAAGGCCGGTCGACGACAACAGCAGGAAGAATTCCTTGAGATTGAGGCCCTGGATCGAGCCTTCGACGGTCAAGGTAGCTTCGGTATCCGAGATCGAGTTGAGCTGGCAATCGCGGCGCCACGTGCCGTCGATCGCCATGAGGCAGACATCATAGCCTCGGCTGAACGTGACGCGCTCCGTGCCCTTGTTGTCCTCAGACATTCCTCAATGCCCTGCCATCGCCGCGATTTTTGGCATCAGTGTTGCGGCCGGCGCGCGCGCGCCGCTCGGCCGGTAAAGCCCGCGCTTGTCCGGGAACGGCTTGAACACATCGGTCAGGCCGACAACGGTTTCCGCCGCGCCCAGCACCAGGAAACCATCCTGTTCCATCGTCTTGGCGAGACGGCCGAAGATATTGATCTTGGTGTCCTGGTCGAAATAGATCAGCACGTTGCGGCAGAAGACGACGTCGAACGCCCCAAGCTGCGAAAAATCGTGCAGCAGGTTGAGCTGACGGTGCTGAACCATGGCGCGGACGTCGGCGCTGATCTGCCAGAGCTCGCCGGTCTGCTTGAAATATTTGACAAGCAATTGAATCGGCAGGCCGCGCTGCACCTCGAACTGGCTGTAGACGCCGGCTTTGGATTTCTCGAGCACTTCCTGGGACAAGTCGGTCGCAATGATTTCGACCCGCCATCCGGCAAGCGCCGCGCCCATTTCCTTCAGGCACATAGCGAGCGAATACGGCTCCTGGCCGGTCGAACCGGCCGCGCACCAGATCCGGATGCTCTTGCGATTGACGCGAGCCTTCAGAATCTCGGGCATGATCGCGTCGCGGAAATGATCGAACGGTACCTTGTCGCGGAAGAAGAAGGTTTCGTTGGTGGTCATGGCTTCGACCACCTGGGCAATGAGGGAAGCCGAGCCGCCCTTCATTTTTTGCACGAGTTCGCTGATGCCCGGCAGGCCGCATTTGCGCGACAACGGAAGCAGGCGGCTTTCGATCAGATATTGCTTGTCTGCGGACAGGTCGAGACCGGAATGATCCTTCAACAGCTTACGCAGATACTCATAGTCTGGCGGGGTCACGGGAAGCCTCTCTGGGCAGGCGGAAAGGATTAGAGCGTCGGTTCCATAAGCTCGATCAGGCCGACTTCCCTGAATTTTGCCGCGACGATTTCCTTGTCGAACGGCTTCATGATGTATTCGTTGGCGCCGGCGTGCAGCGCGCGCGAGATATGATCCATGCCGTTCTCGGTGGTGCAGAATACGACCTTGGGGACTTCGCCGCCGGGCAAGCGACGGAGATTGGTCAGGAACTCGTAGCCGTCCATGACCGGCATGTTCCAGTCGAGCAGCACCGCCGTGGGCATGGCGCTCTTGCAGGCTTCGAGCGCCTTCTCGCCGTCCTCGGCTTCGGTGATCTCGAACTCCAGCTCCTCCAGAATGCGGCGCGCAATTTTTCGCACGACGCTGGAATCATCGACAACAAGACAAGTCTTCATTTCTCGGCCTCCTTGTTTTGCGAACGGCACATGCCAATCGGGCTATGCGGCGAGTGCGGTTTTGGGCACGATTTCGAGCACACGATCGACGTCGAGGACGACCATCAGCTGGCCGTCGAGACGATGGACGCCGCCGGCGAGCTTGGCCATGCGGGGATCGAGATTGACCGGGTTTTCCTCGCGGCCGGCGTCGGGAAGTTTGAGAACCTCCCCGATCTGGTCGATCAGGAGACCGTAGGACTCGCCGCGCAGGTCGACGCCAACCGCCATCGGCGGCTTGCCGTCATCGTTCTTGGGCAGGCCGAGCCGGGCGCGCATGTCGACCACGGTGACGATGCGGCCGCGCAGGTTGAGCACGCCGGCGATCTCGGCCGAGGACAGCGGCACCCGCGTCAGCCGTTCCGGCATGAACACGTCCTGGACGCGCGAGATCGGCAGGCCGAACAGTTGGCCGCCGATAAAAGCGGTGACGTATTCGGCCACGGTGCCCTCGATGGTATCGGTCTTGGTCGTCGTCATGGTCTAACTTCCTTATGTCCGGCCAGGCTTAAGCCGGCCGGCTAAACTTGTTTATGCCGCGTGCTTGATGTCGGGGGCCGAGGTCTGTTCCTTCAGCGCCGCGATCAGGCCGGGACGGTCGAACTTGGCGACGTAGTCATGGAAGCCTGCCAGCCGCCCACGCTCGATCGCCGCCGGCGACACCACCGAGGACAGCGCGATGATCGGCATTCGGCTGAGGTGCATGTCCGCTCGAATCGTTTCAGCGAACTCGAAGCCGTTCATGTCGGGCATCTCGATGTCGGTCAGCACGACGTCGAAGGTCTGGCCCGAGCGCAGTGCGCGAGAGACCTTCCTGGGCGTTGGGCGCGACCCGCACCTTGTAACCGGCCGCCTTGAGCACCGGCGCCAGCATGTTGCGGAAGAACGCTGAGTCGTCGACCAGCAGCACCGACTGCGAGGTCATCGACGGGCGCATCTCCTTGCGCGAGAACCAGTCGGCGAACGCCATCGGGAGGAAGTGGCCGACGTCGATCACTTCGGTGGCCTGGCCCTTGATCACGGCCGAACCCAGAATGCCGGACTGCGAGCCGGCGACCTCGATGTGCAGCCGCTCCTCGACGATGTCGATGATCTCGTCGACGACGAGGCCCATCGAACGGCCGTCGTCGGCGAACACCAGGATCGGCTGCGAACCCGTGGTCTGGACGGTGACGCCGTCCATCTGCACCAGCGGCATCAGCTGCTCGCGGTACTGCACCATGTAGCGGCCGTTGGAGAGTTCGATCTTGTCGGTGGCGATCTCTTCCAGACGGGTCACCAATCCAAGTGGCACCGCCTTGGGCTGGCTGGAACCGGCGCGGAACACCAGCAGCGAAGTGAGCTGCTCGCCCGAAGAGGCGTGCGCCGCGGCATGCTCGTCGGCGAGTTCGCGGGAGGCGGAGCCGGCGGCGCCGAGCGCCTTGGCAATGCCGTTGGGGTCGATGATCATGATGACAGCGCCATCACCCAGGATGGTGTTGCCGGAGAACATGTCGATGTGACGCAGTTTGGTCGACATCGGCTTGACCACGATTTCTTCGGTGTGGAACACGCCGTCGACCACGATGCCGAAGGTCTGGCTGCCGACCTGCGTGACCACGATAAAGCCGTTCTCGGGGTCGGACGAGGTGCCGTCGTCGATCTTCAGGAGCTTCTTCAGGTGCATCAGCGGCAACAGCTTGTTGCGCAACCTCAAGACAGCGGTGTCCTTGATGCGCTCGATGCGGTGCTCGGAGTTGGCGCGGGCGCGCACCAGTTCGACCACGGAGAGCTGCGGGATCGCAAAGCGGTCGCCGGCGGCTTCCACGATCAGGGCAGAAACAATCGCAAGCGTCAGCGGGATCTTGATGGTGACGGAAGAGCCCTCGCCGGCCACCGACTTGATGTCGATGGTGCCGCCGATCTGGTCGATATTGGTGCGCACCACGTCCATGCCGACGCCGCGGCCGGAGACCGAGGTGACGGTGGCGGCGGTCGAGAAGCCCGGCGCGAAGATGAACTTGTGGATCTGGGCTTCCGTCATCTTCTCGAGGTCAGCCTCGGAGACGAGACCGTTCTGGAGCGCCTTGGCCTTGATCCGATCGGTGTTGAGCCCGCGGCCGTTGTCGGCGATGCAGATGATGATGTGGCCGCCTTCATGATAGGCGGAGAGACGAATGGTGCCCTGCTCGGGCTTGCCGCTGGCTGCGCGTTCGGCGGGCGTCTCCAGGCCGTGGTCGGCGGAGTTGCGCACCATGTGGGTGAGCGGATCCTTGATCAGGTCGAGCACCTGCCGATCGAGTTCGGTGTCGGCGCCGTGCATCTCCAGTTCGATCTGCTTGCCGAGTTCGCCGGAGAGGTCGCGGACGATGCGCGGCAGTTTCTGCCAGGCATTGCCGATCGGCTGCATCCGCGTCTTCATGACGCCTTCCTGCAGCTCGGCGGTGACGTTGGAGAGCCGCTGCAGCGGCACCTTGAACTCGGTGTCCTCGTTGCGGCGGGAGATTTCCAAAAGCTGGTTGCGGGTCAGCACCAGTTCGGAGACCATGGTCATCAGGTGTTCCAGCGTGTCCACGTTGACGCGGATCGACTGGTTGGCGATTTTGTCGGCTTCCTGGACGTCGGCCTCGGCCGCTGCCGCCTTCTTCACCGGCTTTGCCTTGGCGGTTTCCTTGGCGGTTTCTTTGGGAGCAGCTTCCTTGGCGACAGGCGCCGGAGCGGGGGCTGCTGCTTTGGCAACGGGCGCCGGAGCGGGTGCCTCGACTTCGATCTCGGTTTCGCGGAAGGCACGCTCGAGATCGTCGAGCGAAACTTCGCCGGGACGCAGCTGGCGTTCCAGCACCTGCTCCACCAGCGTGCCCTTCGCTACCGCGGGCGCGGCGGGCGCAACCGGCGGCGCGGCGATCACCGGCACGGGGGCGGCTTCAGCGACCGGCTCCGCATGGGCTGCGCCTTCGGCCATCTCGTGCAGCTTCTCGATCAGGTCTTCGTCGGTGCCTTCGGGCTCGGTCTCGGTGGCCTCGAGGCCGGCGAGGATTTCCTTGATGCGGTCGATGGAAGAGAGGATCAGCGTCACGGCGCCGGCCGTCACCGGCATGCCGTCGCGGAATTTGCCCATCAGGGTCTCGCCGGCATGGGCCAGCGCTTCGAGCCGGGGTAATCCGAGGAAGCCGCAGGTGCCTTTGATCGTGTGAACCAGCCGGAAAATATTGTCCAAAATCTTCGCATCGGTCGGGTCCTGCTCGAACCGGACCAACTGATTATCGACCGTATCCAGGCTCTCGTTGGTCTCGGTCAGGAACTCCCGCAAAAGATCGTCCATCTGAGCATCCCTTCCAAAGTGCACGTAACGGTCGTCTTCTAGGCATACCTGTTCGGGTTTCACGACGACGTTAATTTCACTGTCCGTGCTAATACGGAGGAAGAGTATTTTCGCTAAATGCCAGCGTGTGTTCGCGACCGCGCGCGTCGACGACGGCGTGCAAAGCGAACGGCATGACCGGCCGCATCGGCGCTGCAAATCCGCGGCATTCCGAACATTTCTCGCGCAGCCCTTTGTTCAGGGAGAGCCGACATCCGGATTTTTCACCGCGATGATCGAGGCTAAAAACATCTTTCAATTTGCAACAAATGCATTCAGCTCTGCCGGGCGTTTACGATGACACGGCGCCTCGCTCTGGCATTTTTCACGCATGGTGTCTGCGCAGGCCAGCGTCCGCGCCGACCGGCGAATGCGGCACGCGCGCGATCATCTGCCGCGGCGATGTTCGCAGCAACATGTTTGGTGACGGCGATGTTCGATGGATTACGAGTCGAATTTACGCGCAAGCGCGCGGAATTTCGTAGCCGACCGCGGGCCGGCCTCAGGCCGCCAGCAGCGCGTCTTCCCGCTTCATCAGTTTCCGGATTTCCTTGAGCGCCTTGTACAGCGTTCCGGCAATCACATGACTGTTGATGGCGTCGATCGCAAGACGATCGCCAGGACTGGTCTCGCGCAGGTCGCGCAGAAAACCCTGATACGCGATCCGGTATCGCGGAATATCGTTCTTCAGATACATGGTCTGAACGCAGAGATAGAGCCGCTTGACCGGCGTATTGGCGTTCTCTGGAGTGACAGTGTCTTTTTCGCGAAGGATCGGCGCATCGCCGTCGATCAGGAACGAAGTTCGCGTGCCGGAATTGACGAGCACGGTTTCGCCGATCACGATCCGTTCAAATGGCTTAAGTTCGACACGTAGCGGCACAGTCGTCCCCCGCTCGAAGACGCGCGAGCGCGATGCTCACGGCGTTTACGAAACAACTTGCAAATGCGCGGCATAAAACGCCGCCATCTGGTCTTCAGGAATTTTGGATCGAGGGTGGCGGCGGGGTTTCCCCCGCCGCCGATTTCGTTGACGTCGTAGCCCGACTTAGCGGAGCAGCTGCAGCACGCTCTGCTGCGACTGGTTGGCCAGCGCCAGCGCGGACACCGCGATCGACTGGCGGGTCGACAGCGCCTGGCTGTTCGCCGCTTCCTCGTTGGTGTCGGCCAGCGTCAGGTTGGACGAGCCGGTCTGCAGCACGTTGATCAGGTTCTTCGAGAAGTCCTGACGGATCTGCACGATCGACAGGTTCGAACCCAAGGCCGAAGCCTGCGTACGCAACAGCGTCGAAGCAGAACCCAGGCTGGACACAACCTTGTTAGTCGCGTTGTTGTCGATGAAGTCAGTACCGCTGGTCAGGTTCGCGAGACCGAGACCCGCCGCATTGAACGTCACGCCGGTGATGTTCAATGTCGACTTGCCGGTTTCGTTGAACGTCAGCTTGAGCTGATCGCCACCGAGCAGGTTGACGCCGTTGAACGACGCGTCCTGCGAAGTGGTGGTGATCTGGGCCAGGATGTCGTTGTACTGGCTCACCAGGTTGCTGCGGACCGTCTGCGCCGACGTATCGACCACCGGAGCCGTAGCCGTGCTGAAGGTGATCGCGCTGGTCAGCGTGCCACCGATCGCACCGCCTGCCGTCAGCGACCCGAGGGTCGACGAAGCGAAGTCGTTGGTGGTGGAGATCGTCAGCTTGCCGGTCGAGTCCAGCGTCGCGGTCAGGTTGTTGGCCTGCAGCGACGTGTTGAGCTGGTCGAGGGTCTTGACCGTGCCGCCGGTGCCGTCGCCGAACGTAACGTTGACCGCCGCACCACCGTTGAAGGAGGAGAAGGTCAAGGTCTTGCCCGACAGGCTGCCGGCCGCCGCGGAACGGCTCGCCGAGAACGTGGTGTCCGTTCCGGTGTTGCCGGTGAGGCCGAGCGACGACAGCGCATTGCCGGTGCCGATGATGGAGAGATCCGACACCGAACCGGTGGAGATCTGCAACGCACCGCTGGCGCCGATCGAGGACTTGGTGGCACCCGCTGCCGTGCTCAGTACCGAAGCACCCGCGGTGTTCACAGTCGTCTGCACGCCGGTGGCGAGGTCGATGGCATTGAGCACGTCGGCGATGGTACCCTTCTCCAGGTAAACCGTCGAGTTGCCGCTGCCGTCGGTGACGATGTTGCCGCTGACGCCCGATCCGCTCGCAACGTTGGCAGCCGCCGGCGTGCCCGCGTTCTTGAAGGTGATCGAGTGGCCATTGACGGTCAGCGTCGAGCCGTCCGTGATCAACGCACCGAGGCTGCCCGAGCTCGTAACGCGGGTCGCGCTAACAGTGGCGTTGCCGGCACCGGTCGCCGTGGTCAGTTTCAGCGCCTTGAGCGCATCGGCCTTGCCGACGAGCGAGAGATCGGCGCCCGTCGAGGTTTTCAGCGTGACGACGCCGGCCGTGATCGACGAAGCGGTCTGGCTGGTGTTGGTGGTGATGGTCGCCGCACCCGACGCGATGACGGCGTTCTTGACGCCGCTGGCGAGATCGATCGCGGACAGCACGTCGCCGACCGTTGCGGTCGAGTTGGTTGCGCTGGCGCCGAGATAGACGATCGAGTTGCCGTTACCGTCGGTGGCAAGGTTGCCGCTGACGCCGTAGCCGCTGGGAGCGGCAGCCGCCGCGGGAGCAGCACCGGACTTGAAGGTGACGGTGTGGCCGTTGACGTTGAACACGGTGCCGTCGGTGAAGGTGGTGGTCGCGCCGTCGGTCAGACCGCCGGTCGCCGGCGCAGCGCCGTCGCCGTAGAGCAGCGTGGTGGCGGTGATGTTCGCCGGGGTGCCCTGGTTGTCCGTAACGGCACCGGTGCCGACCACGGAACCGATCGTGCCGCCGAGCGTCGCTGCTGCGGTTGCCGCCGTGGTGCCGCCGGCTGTGCCGTTGAACAGAACGTTGGAGGAGGCAATCGCGTTGCTGTAGGTCGTGGTGCCGCGCAGGTCGGCCGCGGTTGCGCCGGCGATGGTCGCGGAAACGTTCGACTTGGTGGAGTAGCCGACGCTGGTCTGCAGCGCCTGGTTCGCGATCGACTTCGCGGTATCGACCAGCTTCTGCAGCGAGGTGATGCCGGTGTTGGCAGCCTGCAGGACCTGCACGCCATTGCCGATGCCGTCGAGGAGATTGTTGATGTCACCGGCGCGCGAATCGAGCTTCGAGGCGGTGAAGAAGTTGGTCGGATTGTCGAGAGCCGTGTTGACCTTCTTGCCGGTCGACAAACGGTTCTGGGTGGTCGCGAGCAGATCAGCGGTGGATTGCAGCGAGAGAAGGTTCTGGCGAACCGACGACGAGAGAACAATGCCTGACATAACTCATATCCTTCTGGATGAACACTATTGACGCAACGCCGGAACATTCACCCGGCGGTCGTGCCACCCTGTTCTCGGAGAGCTACGCTTTCGTTAACAGGACCCCCAGTACAAATACCCAACGCATTAAAAATTCCGGCAGCTGCAGTTATGGTAAACAGATCCTAAACGACGCCCGCGGAATGCTCGCGCAAGCAAACTCCGTGCAGGTTCGGCGGTGGCTAGCTTGAATGAATAGCGCTTGCGAAGCGGGACCTGGCTTCGGCCAAACATTCATTGATCACTGCCAGCAAGGCCACCGGCGTGAACGGCTTTCGCAGGCAGCGCGCCGCGCCGAGTTCGAGCGCCATGCGCAGGAAGTCCGGCGCCGGCGAGTCGATGTTGGCGAAAGCGTAGCCGGACATCGCCACCAGCGGAATCGCCGGTGCACGCTCGTGGAATATCCGGATGGATTCAAAGCCGCGCATATGCGGCATGAAGATATCGACGATCATCAGGTCGAAGCTCGCATCTTCCAGCGCGCGAAGCCCGGTCTCGCCGCCGTCGGCTATCGTCACCTCAAAGCCGTGACGTTCGAGAGATATTTCGATAGCCATGCAGACCATGGGATCATCGTCGACAACAAGAACTCGTGTCAGGTCAGCCTCCCCGAGGCATCATGCCTGCCTCCCAATCCTTCGTGCGCTTCTGGTTTGACGCAAAACTCCGGCGACGTTCCGCCCGCGCGATGCCGGCGAAGACAAGCCCGACGCGACGTCCGATAGCTCAGCCCGTAACAGCCCTCTCAATATTGGGTGCGATCGTATCGTCCCTTTGCCCGGAGACCGCGCTCACGACTGCGGCAAGGGTTGCGTTATGTCTTCGGTGCGGCTCGGCCTCCGCCAGGCATTCGTCGATCGTGCCGAGCAGCGTCGCCGGCCTGAACGGTTTGCACAGGCACCGCGTCGCGCCGAGGCTGAGAGCCATCTTGAGGCAGGCAGGATTATCCGCTTCGGCTCCGACAAAAGCGAAACCGGAAATCGCGATCAGCGGCACCGCCGTCGCACGCTGGTGAAATAGCCTGATCGCCTCGAAGCCGCTTACATGCGGCATGAAGATATCGACGATCATCAGATCGAAATTGGCATGGTCCAGCGCAGCGAGACCGTTGGCGCTCCCGTCGGCGACCGCGACCCGGAACCCATAGTGCTTGAGCCACGCGCTGATCGCGAGGCGGACACTCCTGTCGTCATCGACCAAGAGAATGCGACGCATGGCGGTCTCCTTCGCCGTAACCGACGCGCTCCGAGACATTTCAGGGAAACGCGCTGCAACGACAAAGGCACTACAATGACACCATCAGGTTCCGTTGCCGGCAGTTTTACCTAGCGAATCAGTGCTGTTCACAATTCCGACGCAAATCGCCCGGTCTGTCTGCCCTACACAGTGTATAGAGTTGCGCCGCAACTTTTGTGGGCCGACAGCCGGCGCACCGCGTTGCGCTGATGCGAGATCGTTAAGGCCGCGGCATTCCGGTAAGCGACGGAAGTACCCGCGCGGTCGTTCCCTCGCATCGCCTGTCGTAAATTTTTCCGTCGACGATTTTCTGGCCGCTGCGGATCGCGACAGTACGCTTCGGATGCAGCTCGCGCGACTTGTGCAGCAGCGAAGCGCTATCGCTTGCCCGAGAATTCCCGGCGCCAATGACGCATGCGTGTCGCGTCGCAGTGAGGGCCCACGCTCGGTATCCCGCCGGCCGCCGGGGGGCCTTCGATGGTCTAACGGCCTCGTTGGAACCGGCCGTCAATTCTTCTTGCTAACCTTGGGGGCCCGGATCATCATCTCGCTATTCGAAGCACACCCAATTTGGAGCTCGTCGCCCAGAGATCGGCTTTAGGTATAAGGCTTTGCAATACGACAGGGAGACTGCCGTGGAATCAGCCCCCCGATCACCAAATGGATTTTTGTCTTCGCTGACCGCGGACGACTTTGAATTGATCCGCCCGCATCTGCGCACTACCGACCTCCAGCAGGAGATGGTGCTCGTCGAAGTCGACGAGACCCTCAAGCGCGCCTACCTCCCGCACCGCGGCGTGATTTCGCTCGTGGTCAAACTCGCCCGCGGCGAGCACGTCCAGATCGCCATGGTCGGCCGCGACAGCATCTTCGGTTCATTCTCCGCCCTCGGCGACGCCGTCGCACTGAACAGCGCCGTGGTGCTGGTGCCCGGGGTGGCGTCGACGATCGACGTCGACCAGCTTCGCGTGGCCGCCGACCAGAGTGCGACATTCCGCGCCATGCTGGCGCGACATGGACTTGCGGTCTACGCGCAGATCCAGCAAACCGCCGGTTGCAACGCCTCGCACACGGTGGAGTCCCGGCTGGCCCGGTGCCTGTTGCAGACGCGCGACCTGTCCGGCAGCGACAAGCTGGTTCTGACCCAGGAATCGATGGCGCAGATGATCGGCGCCCGCCGCAACAGCGTATCGCTGGTGGCCAGCACGCTGCAGCAGGCAAACTTCATCCACTACAGCCGCGGCCATATCGAGATCACCAACCTGGACGGGCTGATCCGGACGTCCTGCGAATGTTACGGAACCGTGAAGGCCCAGTACGGGAGACTGCTGCACTCGCGCGTCCGCTGCGCAGCAGCGTAAGGGGTGTTTACGCGACGGTAATCCGGCCTCACCTGAACGTTCTGATACACGCCGCGCGCCCTTGCGCGCGAGGATTGCAGCGGGCCCCGATCCGCATCCGTATACCCCGTATAATTACTGCCAACCGCGACCCTTTGCGCCCTATTTGGCCGGTCCCGAATTAACGCGCTGTTCAATGAGCCCTGATAATTGTCACGGTGCTGACGGGTGCGGGTTCGAGAAAGGCATCGATACCTTTTCGTATGCTACGCGCATTCACTCGTGTTCAGCGGCTTGAGATCTGCGCGGAGTAAAGACATGGCTTTTGATTTGTCGATGCCGATCCTGGTGGTCGATGACTACAGCACCATGATCCGCATCATCCGCAACCTTTTGAAGCAAATTGGATTTGAAAACGTCGACGACGCCAGCGACGGATCGGCGGCGCTCGCCAAGCTGCAGACCAAGCGATACGGCCTCGTGATCTCCGACTGGAACATGGAACCGATGACCGGCTACGACCTGCTGAAGGAAGTGCGCGCCAGTCCGGAATTCTCGAAGACGCCGTTCATCATGATCACCGCGGAATCCAAGACCGAGAACGTCATCGCCGCCAAGAAGGCCGGTGTGAGCAATTATATCGTCAAGCCGTTCAACGCGGCGACGCTGAAGACCAAAATGGAAGCCGTGTTTCCCGGCTCGGCCGACTAACATCGTGCCGGGGCACGACGCCCCGCATTAACGGCGGCAAAATATCGATCGCGTCATCGACGCCGCCGTCAGCCGCAAGGCGCATCGGCAAACATCAGGGCATCACAGCATCTGTTTTCGGAGTTGGCCGGGCCGGCACACCCGGCGGCGATCGCGTGCTCTGGCCGTACTTCTACGGCGTCAGATTTTCACAGTCAGCTAATATTGAGTGGCGATAGTTGCGTGGACTGAAGGAGTACCTCATGTTCACGTTTGAGACGAACGATCAGAAAGAAGTGCGGCGTTTCCGTATCGCCCAGTTCAACGGCAGAACCGCAACCGCTCGCGCGGCCGGCTCGGCCGTCACCGGGCATGTCAGATCGATCGTGGAAAACAAGACCAGCACTCCGGCAGCGTGGACCATCACGATCATTCCGGAAGAGCCCAAGGCCAGCATCGCATTGCGGCCTGCGCCGCGCGTGCGCTCCTTCGTGGAAGATCTCTGCTAAGCACTAACGCCTTGTCGGCGCCGCGATGCGGATCGCTGCCTGCGGGCCCGTCGAAACGGAACTGACTGCAACCGCGTCCGCTCGACGTGGCGACGCGTCGCGTCTCGACCCGGCAATGCAATTCAGAGTCTTTTTATTTGGCGCGTTTTCTTGACGTGAACCGGTGATTCGCTTCACTCGAAAACGCTATCCATCGTATGTGAAAACAGAAAGATCAGGCGGGCTGCAGCAACGCCTTGCGTACGAGATCCGCGGTGTTGCGGGCACCCAGCTTGCGCATGGCCTCGGCACGATGACTCTCGAACGTCCGCGGGCTGATATTCATCCGCAAGGCGCCCTGCTTGTTGGAGCAACCTTCGCTGATCAGGCTGAGCACCTCGCGCTCGCGCTTCGTCAGCGGCTTCTGGCCTGACTCGCTCGCGAACATCACCCCCGGCGTGCGGCCGCCATCCCTGCTGCGGCTGCCCTGACTGTCGCGGCCCTGCTGGTGATCGGAATCGGAGGCGGATTGATTGTCCGAGAATTGCTTGAGCAGGGCGCAGACACGTTCGGTTTGCTGAAGCGCGTTTTCGACGACCTGTTGCAGGTAAAGGCGACTGCCGGATGCTTGCGAGAACTGGTGGCTGTGCTGCTTGATCTCGTTCATGTAGAGCAGCAGCGCCGTCAATGGTCCATTCAGCTGCCTGGCGATCGCAGCCCCGGCCTCTTCCGTGGCCCGAACGCGCGCGACGGACAGCTGGACAAGCTCAAGGTTGTCTTCGAGGGGCGCGATGTCTTTCACCCACTTTGAAAAGTGCGAATCACCAGCTCGATGGTCTGCATGTGACATATAACTAAGTTATCGGCTGCGTTCTCTTTCATGGTTAATTTCGTAACCAGTAAGAATACGGGGGCACATTCGGACGTTTTTGGCAGAATCACCGAAAAACGACTGAATCGCTCTCAAATCACCCCAAAAGCCAGTATTTTTGATCGAACTCCCGTGATTTTACGGCCGTCAAAGGTGAACAAGTTCACCTCTTTCACCGTAGTTTCACGGGGGATCGCATTTACTTTCCTAATAGTCGACCTATGACTTGCTCACCGCCGCGGTGCAGCTACGCGTCATGCGCGAACGAGCGGCAAAGCACTGCTCACCGGTTGAAATTTTCGCTGAACGCCACCGGCTGAGGCGGAAATCGTGCGCCGTCGCGATGCCGCGACGTCAGGGCCGCCTCGGCTTGAGGAATTTTTCCAGGAATCGTCCCGAGACGACGAACCGGAACCACCAATAAGCCAACCGCCGCGTCTTCATCTGATCCGTCCCCGCCGGCCGAGACAGCCGGCGCTGCGCCGTGGATAGCGCGCGCCTTCGCGAGCGCATGTGAGTTGCCTCACAATCGGCCGTAGAAACACTGGCGCGACTGATCGCGGCACACAGCCGATTCTGATTTACAGGCTTGGTCAGCCTCGCGATGATCGCCACCTGAAATCATCCGGCAAGCAATTCAAACCGGGAGGCGGCGATGTCACGCGGCAACGGACTAGGCAAGGGACTAAGCAAGGGATCATTGTTGGCGGTGGCTGCGCTGGCCGGCGCGCTGGCGTTCAGTTCCGGCGTCGCGGCGCAGACGGCACCCGCGCCTGCACCGGCGGAGAATGCCGCGCCCACGGCCGACAATGCCGTAATGCTCACCGTGTTCCTGAAACACGACCAGTCGCGTCCGTTGAGCGAACTCAACGCACAACTCGAACGGCAGGGTTTTTACAAGGCCTTCCCGCCCGCCGGCATCGAAGTCGTCAGCTGGTACGTGATGATGGGAGTAGGACAGGTGGTGACGTTGCGGCTGCCGGCGTCGCGGCTGCGCGAGGTCAACCGCATCATGGAGAACAGCGCTTGGGGCAGCTATCGCACGGAGTTCTACCCAACCTACGACTACAAGGCGATCGGCATGGCCAACCACGACAAGGCAAAGTAAGTCGGCGAAGATGTCGGAGGATTAGCCGAGCCTGGAGATCTGTTCCTCGGTCACGACGCGCTCGACATTCTCGGTCTTGCTCTTGATGCGATAGCGCGGGCGGCCGTCGGCCTCGATCGGCAGGCACGAGACGATGGTATAGATGCTGCGTTCTTTCACGGTAGCGCGGCCCTGCGGGCCCTGCAGCTGGTGATGAACGTCGTCATTGATCGCGTAATTGTGGGCCATCGTGCGTCTTTCGGGGTTGAAAAAAGGCTTTTAGTCGCACCGGCCCTGTAAGGCAACACGGCTTTGGCCGGACGTGGCGGCATCCTTGGCGACATCATTAATTACGCCAAATACGCCGCAGCCGGCGCGCCCGCCAAAAGTGCCTTTCGCTGCCGCACCCGTTCGATCGATTGGCCGATCCCGGCCGGGGCCAAAGTTCCATCGCGCAATCCCTGCCCGATAGTTTCGGCGATTCCGGCCATTTCCCGCTCCTGATCGAACAGGTTGTTGCCGATGCAGAGCATATCCATGCCGGCCTTTAGCGATTGCAGGCTGGCCTCGCTTGTGCCGAGCGCCTTCTGCAATCCCTGCATCTGAATGTCGTCGGTAATAAGGAGCGTGTCGGGAAGACGGTGACGCAAGCGTCCAAGTCCCGCCGCCGACAGTGTCATCGGACGATCAGGATCCCATTGCGGCACGATGGCATGGCTGACCAGCACCGCATTGCCGAACATCTTTGGCGCCAGCGCATAAAACAATTCTTCCTGCTCGGGAATAAGCGCGTCCGAAAGTTCCATGAACTCCTGATGCGAATCCACGGCCGCGCCACCGATGCCGGGAAAATGCTTCAAACAAAGACCGATGCGCTGCTCGCGCGCGACCTCGCTGACCAGCAGGGCATTGGCTCTCACTTCGCCGATATCGCCGGAGTAGGAACGCTTGATCCTGCCGATATTGGGATTATCGGGATTGTAGTCGACATCGATGACGGGCGCGAAATCATAGTGGATGCCGAGCTGCCGCATCTCGGCAAAACTCGCGGCCAGGATTTTGCGCTTTTGATCCGGCGCGAGATGATTGAACTCCCTGGCGCTGGGCAACGGCGCAAAGCCGCGGCTGTCCTTCAGCCGCCGTACCAGTCCGCCCTCCTGATCGATGAACACCATCGGCCCGGACGGCAAGCGCGCGATTTTTCCGCAGAGCTGCCGCACCTGGTCCGGCGTCTCGATGTTATTGTCGTATTTCCGCGTCTGGCAGGAGTAGTCGAACAGGATCACGCCGCCGAGGCCGTAACGATCCGCGAATTCCACCAGCCACGCCGGAACGGTCTTGCCGAAGAAACCGAGAATAAAGAGTTCGCCGACTTGCATTCCAGCACTTTCGCTCACCGGCCAGAACGTTCTTGCCAAGACGTTCTGCCAAGTCGTTCCTGCACCGATTCTTCTATGTTAAAAGCGGGCGCTTGAACAGCGGCCGCCCCAGAGCACAACAAGAGTCGACAGGAATGACAGCACCATCCGTTCCGCAAATGGCGCGTTACCGCCAATGGCTTCGCGATCAACGCGGCCTGAATTTCTCCGACTATGAGGAGATGCGGCAATGGTCGGTTCGCGATCTCGACGCGTTCTGGCAGAGCATCTGGGATTATTTCGAGCTGAGTTCGCCGACGCCACACCGCGCCGTGCTGGCGCAGCGCAGGATGCCGGGCGCGGTCTGGTTTCCGGGCGCGCAGGTCAATTATGCACGCCAGGTGCTGCGGCATGTCGAGGCGGCGCATGCCGCAGGGATGCCTGCGATCGTCGCCTGCGGCGAAGACGGCGTCCTGAAAGAAACAAGCTGGCCGGAACTGCGGCGCAAGACCGCCGCGCTGGCAATCCACCTCAAGGCAAAGGGCATTGGCTCCGGCGATCGCGTCGCGGCCTATCTTCCGAACATTCCCGAAACCATCATTGCCTTCCTCGCCACCGCCAGCATCGGCGCGGTGTGGAGCGTCTGCGCGCCCGACATGGCAGCACCCGCGGTGATCGATCGGTTCAAGCAGATCGAGCCGAAAATTCTGATTGCCTGCGACGGCGTGACCTATGCCGGACGACGGCACGACCGGCGCCAGGTGATCGACGAACTTCGGCAATCGCTGCCGACGGTCGAGCACGTCATCATCCACGGCGATGCGGCCGCGCGCGCGCCAGCGTCAGACGTACTGCTTTCGGAAATCCTGTCGACGACGGGTCCCGAGGTCGATGCGTTCGAACCGGCCTGGCTGCCGTTCGATCATCCGCTCTGGATCGTCTATTCCAGCGGCACCACCGGACTGCCGAAGCCGATCGTTCACGGGCATGGCGGCGTCGTGATCGTGGCGCTGCCGCTGAACGTGCTGCACAACGATATCGGCTGCAGCTATCACGAGCCTTCATTCGGCGAGCGCTATCACTGGTACAGCTCGACCGGCTGGATCATGTGGAACTGCCAGGTCGCCGGCCTGCTCAACGGCACCACGATCTGCATCTTCGACGGCAGTCCAAGCGGGTCGAAGGAAAACCCGGACTGGTCGACGCTGTGGCGTTTCGTTTCCAACTCGAAGACCACCTTCTTCGGCGCCGGCGCGGCTTACTTCGCTGGTTGTACCAAGGCGGAGGTCGATCTTGCTGTCGCCGGCGACCTGTCGCGGCTGCGCGCACTTGGCTCGACGGGATCGCCGCTGTCCGCCGACACCCAGCAATGGTTCAATGAGCGCTTCGCGCGTCTCGCCGAAACCAACGGCAGCGCCGCGCAAACCGCGATGTTCTGGGCCAACATGTCCGGCGGCACTGATTTCGCCGGCGCTTTCATCGGCGCCAATCCCGAATTGCCGCAGACGCCGGGCCTGATGCAGTGCCGGCTGCTGGGAGCGGCCGTGGAAGCCTTCAACGAACAGGGCCGCGGCGTGATCGAAGAAGTCGGCGAACTCGTCTGCACCGAACCGATGCCCTCGATGCCGCTGAAATTCTGGAACGACGACGGCGATGCGCGCTACCGCGCCAGCTATTTCGAAACCTATCCGGACAATTTCGACGGCAGTGGCCGCGGCGCGGTCTGGCGTCACGGCGACTGGCTCAAGATCAACACCGACGGCTCCTGCGTGATCTATGGCCGCAGCGACGCTACCATCAACCGGCACGGCCTGCGGATGGGCACCAGCGAACTGTACTCGGCGATCGAGGCTTTGCCCGAGGTGCTGGACTCGATGGTGGTCGACCTCGAATATCTCGGGCGCGAAAGCTACATGCCGTTGTTCGTCGTGCTGCGCGAAGGTTTTGCGCTCGACCGCGCGATGCAGGCGCGGATCAACCACGCGATCGAGGCTGGGCTATCGCGGCGATTCTTGCCCAACGAGATTTTCGCTGTCGCCGAGATCCCGCGCACGCTGTCCGGCAAGAAGCAGGAACTGCCGATCAAGAAACTGCTGCTCGGCCAGCCCCTGGACAAGGTCATCAACAAGGATGCGATGGCCAATCCCGGATGTCTTGCCTGGTATCTCGAATTCGCGGCCAGGCATTTGCGGACGGACGCCGGAGAGGCGTGAGCTGACCATTCCGGTCCGTTGAACGTAGCACTCGCCGACACTACATTAGCGCCAGTCGAACAGACCGAGGGAGAACCGAGATGGCTGAGAAGACCGAGCGGGCCGTTCTGGCCGGGGGCTGTTTTTGGGGCATGCAGGATTTGATCCGCAAAATGAGCGGCGTCGTTTCAACCCGCGTCGGCTATTCCGGCGGCGATGTTAGAAACGCTACCTATCGCAACCACGGCACCCATGCCGAGGCGATCGAGATCGTCTTCGACCCGCGGATCCTCTCCTATCGGCAGCTGCTCGAGTTCTTTTTCCAGATCCACGATCCGTCAACGCGCAACCGCCAGGGCAACGACATCGGCATGAGCTATCGTTCGGCGATTTTCTATACCAACCCCGAGCAGGAGGGCGTCGCCCGCGACACCATCGCCGACGTCGATGCGTCCGGCATCTGGCCCGGGAAAGCGAGCACCGAAGTAGCACCTGCCGGCGATTTCTGGGAAGCCGAGCCCGAGCATCAGGATTATCTCGAACGTTACCCCGATGGCTACACCTGCCATTTTGTTCGGCCGGGTTGGCGGCTGCCACAACGCAAGGCGAGCTAAGCGCACAGCGTCCGACGAAAATTCTTCGCAGCAACAACCGGAAACATTTTGCCGGGCGCGGCAATCTTTGCCGCGCCCTGCAACGCTTCATCGAGATCGATGGCGAGGCGATAGCTTGAAAACTGCGGCATTTGCGTAAGTCCGGTTTCAAAACTGTCCCGGCACAGCGTTTGCATTATCTTGGGTATCAAGAGTGTCCAAGAGGCTTGCGATGAGTGTGAGTGGCGTTGCGGGTTCGAATATTCCGCGTAACTGGACCCCGATACTGAACCGACGTGACGACAGCACTCAAACGAGCTCAGCAACTTCCGCTGATCAAACTGCAAATGCCTCCTCCGATCAAACCGGCGCGCCGACAACCCCGGCCTTCGGCATGCTCACGCAGACACCGACCAACTCGATCATGGTGTCGCTGCCGAACGGCATGTCAGTCGGCATCGCCCACTTCGGTGCAGGCAGCAGCAACTTTGATGCACAGATGCTCGCATCGCTGGAAGACCTGGTCGGCAACCTGAGCCACTATGCGACAACGTCCACCGGAGGCGGCACCCAACCGAATACGGTGAGCGACGGCTCCGATAAGACTGCGTCAAACAGTGATATCCAGGGGATGCAGGCGATCGACATGATGCATGTCGACCTCCCGAACGGAATCTCGATCGAGATACGACACTCTTCGGCAACCCCGGAAGCCGATGGCGGTCTCGCAGCCATGAACGAAATGGAAAAGGCGATGGAAGAACTCGTCGACCATTTCGCGGGCCTCGGAGGCTCAACAAACTCGGGGTCCACCGCGGCCAATTCCGCCGCCAGCCAACGCGCCCTCGCCGCCTATGCCGAACAAGCCAAGCAGAAGGACGAGGCGGCGATGACAGCCAGGCTCGGGGTGAGCAGAGCTTCCTGATCGAGCCTGGAAGCGGGGGAAGGGTGGCGGAGAGGGAGGGATTCGAACCCCCGATAGGCTTGCACCTATGCCGCATTTCGAGTGCGGTGCATTCGACCACTCTGCCACCTCTCCAGGCGCCATAGCGGGTGATTCCTCACCCGCGGTCGGGGCGAGTTCTAGGCGAGGATGGCTGGACAGACAAGGCGCGGGATACAAGATTTCGGAGGGGTCAAAGGCCTAAAAAGGGAGCCGAAAATGGAGCATTTGACCGTTCGGGCCAATAATGCGGCGTTCCATATCGCAAAGATCGGGACAGGGCGGCCGCTTTTGCTGCTGCATGGCTGGCCGGAATTCTGGCTGAGCTGGGAGCCGGTCATGACGCGGCTGGCCGACCGCTTCACGCTCTACGCGCCGGACCTGCGCGGCTTCGGCGACAGCGACAAGCCGGACGGGCCGCACGGCCCCGACCAGCATGCCGCCGACATGCTGGCACTAATGGACGCGCTCGGGTTGGAGCAAGCCGGCATCGTCGGCCACGATGTCGGTGGCGGGCTGATGCAGCCGATGGCGCGCACGGCCCCTGCGCGCATTTCCGGGTTATTCTTCTTCGACTTTCTTTATCCCGGCATCGGGCCGCGGATGGCGGAGCCGGAGCGGCTGAACAACATCTGGTACCAGTCGTTCAATCAGCTCGACATCGCGCCGGCCATGATCGGTGCGACGCGCGAAAGCTGCCGCGCCTATATCGGCTATTTTTTGAAACACTGGAGTCATCGCAAGCACGCCTTCGACGACGTGCTCGAAGCCTACGTCGATAATTTTCTAGAACCCGGCAACCTCGCCGGCGGCTTTGCCTATTATCGCGCAGCGCATGCGGGGCGGATTCGAATGTTGAAAGGCGAAGCGCCGCAACTGGCGCCGATCGATATTCCGACCTGCGTTCGCTGGGCAGAGCACGATCCGTTGTTTCCCTACGCCTGGACCGATCGGCTCGGCGAGACGTTTTCGAATCTGGATCTCTCGATGTTCAGCGATGTCGGACATTTCGCGCATCGCGAGGATCCCGATCGCGCGGCGTCGGAGATCGCGGCGTTTTTCACGCGCATTGGCTGGACTTGATCGACGCGATCGGCTCACGACGTGAGCGCATCGGCGCCGGGAGAAACGCTTAAAATAAAAATACGGGATGAAAGGTGGGACCGCCAGACGCGACAAAACACTGGCGGTCCCGTGCCGCTTCATCGAAATTCTGGCTGGGAAGTGCGGCTTCGCCAGCCAGAGGGGAGCGACGAATTGACGGTAGCAACGCCGGAGGAAACGGCAACGCGAACCCGATTTTAACCTAACCGGTCAACCTTACCGCGCGCGAAGAAGGGTTAATCCTTGTTCTTCTTCGCCTTCTTCTCGCCATTGCCGTTGTCTTTTTTCCGGTTACTGAAAACGGCATTGCCGAGGCCGGTGCCGATCGTCAACACACCCCATTTGTCGACGTCCTGCATATAGGGCACTTCGGAAAGCCCCTGTGCGACGCCGTCATTGTGCATCAGCACCGCGGTGTCATGATTGCCGATGGTGGGGATCGCTTCCACAAGGCTCGCCGGCAGATTGAATTTGCTGCTCTCCCAATTGCCCGGCAGATTTTGTGCGCCTTTTTCGATCGAGCCGTCTTCATTGATCACGCCGGGACAAGCGATGCCGATGAACGGCGCGAGCTTGAGACCTTCCTTCTCGGACGCCGTGATCAGATCCTTCAGCATCTTGACCAACCGCTTCACCGCGCCTTCGCGCGTCGGCTCGTCATCGGCATGCCGCCACAGTTCGGATTTCCACACCGTGGCCTTGGAAAGATCGGGCGCCTTCTTCCAGCGCGTCTCCACCACGCCGCAGCGGATGTTGGTGCCGCCGATATCGACCGCGAGAATGCTGTCATGGGCCTCGAAGATCCATGACGGCGCCAGATGCAGCGTGCCGATCAGACCGGCATCATCCGGATGCAGGCGGATCGGCACCAGATCGATCTTGAAGTCTTCGGCCTTCAGAATGATATCGGTGCGCGCAATCGCGAGTTCGCCGACCCGGCTTTGGCGAAAACCGCCGCCGACCACGATGCGTTCGGTATCGGCCCATGCCTTGGTCTTGAGGAATTTCCCGGTGACATAGGCCAGTTCCTGCGCGAATTCCTCGATCGCGCCGTGCACCAGCGCCGACGCATGGATATCGTCGCCAACCAGCGCGGCATCCAGATCGCTTTTGGCAATCTCCTCGGCGGATTTCTTGCCCAGGGGATCGTCGCCGTTTTTCTTCAGCGGCTTGCGCAGCGTGTCCAGAATCTCGCGAAACGCGCCCTTGCTGGCGCGGTCGCCGAGAAAGCCGTCCTCGTCCTTCAGCTCGATGTTGAAGCTGTCGACCTCCACCGACGGCAGGCGGGTGGCGCCGTGGCGGGCGATGCCGGTGGTTGTGACGCTGTCTTCTGCCATGTTACCCCTGCCCTGCCGGATTTGCCGGTGACAACGGCCAGGGAACCCTTTGGTTTCATGACGTTCTGGCCAGACGCTCGCTGCCGTCGCCCTGAAAACCAGGCCAAAAATGCGCCAAACCCTTCAGTTTTGGCCGCTTTTCAGGTCCGTTTGCCTTGACTCATGGTTTTCAACGGCTATAAGTCCCCGCATCCGGCGCGGGATTTCTCGCGCCGCTTGTTTTTGCGCGATTTTGAGGGGTTCGCCCCCGACTGGCGCGAAAATCGTACCCATAACGACTGACCAAAAAGCCGACCCGGACATGGTCCCTTTGGGATGCATCCGAGGCCGGGATCGAACACGAAGGAATTAAACGATGTTCGCAGTCATCAAAACCGGCGGCCGGCAATATCGCGTCGTTCCGGATGATGTGCTCGAGGTAGGCAAGATCGCAGGCGATGTCGGAACGATCGTGCAGCTTGGCGAAGTTCTGGTAGTCGGCGGTGACACGCCGGTGCTGGGCATTCCCACGGTAGCCGGCGCTTCGGTCGCAGCAGAAGTGCTGGACCACAAGCGCGGCCCCAAGGTGATCGCGTTCAAGAAGCGCCGCCGCAAGAATTCGCGCCGCAAGCGCGGCTATCGCGACGAGATCACGGTGCTTCGCATCACCGAGATCCTGACCGACAACGCAAAGCCGTCGATCGGCCCGCGGCCGAAGAAGGTAAAGGTTGCCGCTCCCGCCCCTGAGGGCGACGACGAGGCACCGAAGAAGAAGGCGCCCGCCAAGAAGGCGGTCGCGAAAAAGGCAGTTGCAAAGAAGGCGGTTGCAAAGAAAGCTCCCGCCAAGAAGGCAGCCGCGAAAAAGTGATCGTCACGCTTCGGGAACTTGAAGCGTGATAAAAAGTGAAATGATTCCGTCAAGGAATTGATCTAGAAGTTACAGCGAAGTCGGAGACGGGCCATGGCTCACAAAAAAGCAGGCGGTTCATCGCGGAACGGACGTGATTCAGCGGGCAAGCGCCTTGGAATCAAGGCCTATGGCGGCGAGCATGTGATTCCCGGCAACATCATCGCGCGTCAGCGCGGCACCACCTGGCATCCCGGCCTTAATGTAGGCATGGGCACTGACCATACTCTTTTCGCCAAGGTCGAAGGTCACGTCGAGTTTCGCGCAAAAGGTAACGGTCGCACTTTCGTATCGGTGGTCCCGATGGCGGAAGCGGCCGAGTAGACGGTGGACAAAATTGAGTCCGCCGGGTCCTGTTGAACCGGCGGAGTCAAAAAGGGCTCCAAGGGGAGGCGGGAAACCGGCCTCCCCTTTTCGTTGCGCGTGTGCCGTCAGGACACGCGCAATGATCCAAGAGACGCTTTCAAAGAGCTGCCTTCAAGGAGCCCTCCCATGTTGCAGGACATCCCCACCCCGGCCTTGCGTGAGGCAAGTAGCTGCGCCCTCGAGACCGAACGGCTGACCTTGCGCCGGCCCACCCTCGCCGACGTAAAAGCGATTGCGCAACTCGCCAACGATCGCCGCATTGCGGAAAATACCCGCCGCCTGCCGCATCCCTATCTGCAGGACCACGCCATCGAATTCGTGCGCGCGATTGCCGCGGATCGCCGCGAGACCGTGTTCCTGATCGAACAGACCCATTCCCCGATCGGCATGGTCGGCATCGACTGGCGCGAGCCTGAGTTGCCGGAACTCGGCTACTGGCTCGGTTTCGAGCATTGGGGCCAGGGTTTCGGCACCGAAGCCGCGCGCGCGGTAATCGATTTCTTCTTCGAGGAATTCGAGGCCGAGCACCTGATTTCGGGAGCGCGCGTCGCCAACCCGGCCTCGCGCAACATCCTCGAGAAATGCGGATTTCAGTGGAGCGGCGTCGAACTGCACCGCTTCGAGGCGCTGGGATCGTCGACCCCGGTCGATTGTTTCAAGCTGTCCCGCGGCGTGTGGTCGTCGCTGAAGAACTGGAGCAGTTCGACGCGGCGGGAGCGGTAGCTCTTTCCTTGTCGTCCCGGATCGCGCTTCGCTTGTCCGGGACGACGGTTAAGCCGGCGGACTGACCACGGCTTCCTCGCGGCCCAGCTTCTGCTCGCGCAGGAAAATATAAAATCCCGCGCCGATGATGATGACGGCGCCGACGATGGTCGAGATCGACGGCACGTCGCCGAACACGATGAAGCCGAGAATGATGGCCCAGACGATCATCGAGTATTGATAGGGCACGACGACACTGGCCGGCGCCAGCTTCAGCGAGCGGTTGACGCATAGCAGCGCGACCACCGACGTAATGCCGGCCACCGCGAACAATCCGAGACTGCCGATCGTCGGCGTCACCCAGCCGAACGGCGACATCAGCGCGCCGAGCAGGAACGTGCCGGTAAACTGCGACGTCGCCAGCACGATATCCGGCGTCGCCCGCAGCGAGCGCGTGATCAGCATCAGGAAGGCGAACGACAGGCTGCCCCCGAGCGCGATCATCGCGGGCCAGCTCACGGTTTGCGACGACGGCCGCAGCGCAATCAGCACGCCGCAAAAGCCGATCAGAATTGCGGTCCAGCGCCGCCAGCCGACGTGCTCGCCGAGCACGATCCCCGACAGCGCGGTAACGAAGATCGGCGACGCCAGATAATAGGTAATGACGTCGGCGAGCGGCAGATAGACGGTGGCGAGAAAGAACGCCGCGACTTCCAGCGTCGAGAGCGTGACGCGGAGCAGTTGCAGCCACGGCCGCTCCAGCCGGGTGAATTCGGCGCGCTGCTTCCAGATGATCGGCAATAATACCAGCAGCGCCGCGCACGCACGCAGCCATAGCAACTGTCCGACAGAATAGGTCGCGACCATGAATTTCCCGAGCGCGTCGCCGAACGAGAACATGAAGATCGACAGCAGCATCAGACCGATGCCGGCCAGCCGCGCCGAGCGCTCGTCATAGGTCGATAATTTGGCGAACAGACTCATTCCAAGCCTTAAAGACGGTGACGCCTACCATGTCCAGAGCGCGCACGTCGCAGGGCTCAAAACCAAAATCTCGAAAACAACCCCATGCAAAGTAGAACCGGGGGCGTACGGGAGGTTGAATTGTACCAATTGTCGCAGCCGCGACGCTGCGATACCGGTAGGTCCGGCAAAACAGAAACGGCAGGAAACCGCCATGACCGACTTCGATCCCGCACAGCATCGCATGGTGAGCGAACAGCGCTGGTTCGAGGATTTCGTGCTCGGCGAACGCTTCGTGATCCCGAGCCGGACCCAGACTTCGGCGGTATTCGCCGCGTTCCAGACCGCAAGCGGTGACACCCATCCGATCCACTATGATGTCGAATACTGCCGAGCCCGCGGCATGCCTGATTTGCTCGCGCATGGCTTCCAGACCCTGGTCCACACCGCGCCCGGCGCCGGTCTGTTTCCCTACATCGTCGAGGAATCGCTCGTCGGCTTCCTGGAACAGTCGAGCAAGTTTTTGAAGCCGGTCTATGCCGGCGACACCATCTATCCGGCACTCGAAGTGATCGAACTCGTCCCCGGCCGCACCACCGGCGTGGTGACGCTGCGCTCGACCGTGTTCAACCAGCGCAAGGAGCTGGTGCTGGAAGGTATGCAGAAGTTTCTGGTTCGAAGGCGCCCTTCTCAATTGTGACGCATTGCTGACGGCAGCGATGCCGCTCCGCTCCGCGGTTGAAGCTCCTCGCCCGGCGCATCCCGGCATGCGGAAATTCGGCATTTCCGCCTGACCAGCCAGATCATCGCTCAACCTCTTGCACGCGGTTCCATACCATCTAGGATGCCATGATCAGGATCGCGAAGCCGGATCAACATGAACGATGACGCGGCGGACAACGGCGAAAAGCAGATCGCGCCAACAGACCTTCGGGGCACAGGGCTGGTTCGCCAGGAAACCGTGGTGCTGTTGGTCGATCTCGTGGAATCGGTTCGGCTCATGCAGGAGCATGAAACCTTTGCCGTTCAACGTTGGGCAAGCTTCGTCAGCGGCGTTATCACCGATATCCTGCCGCGCTATCGCGGCGCCCTGGTGAAGAGCCTCGGTGACGGCCTGATGGCGCGCTTCGAGGCAGTGCCCGACGCGGTCGATGCCGCCGCCGATATGCACCGGACTCTTGCCGCGCAGAACGCCAACATACCGGAAGGTCAGCATTTTCACCTTCGCGCCGGAGTCAACGCCGCGATGGCGTGGAGCGACGGGATCGACATTTACGGAACGGGCGTGAACCTGGCGGCGCGGCTGGCGACGCTGGCCGGTCCGGGCGAGACGATTGCCAGCGCATCCGCGCATGAGCAACTGGCAGCGGCGTTGGCCGGTCTCGCAAACCCCGGCGAGACCATCGGCAACGCTGCGGCGCGCGACGAACTGACGCACGGCGTGGATGCGTCGTGCGAAGACCTCGGCGATTGCATTCTCAAGCATTTCGAGAAGCCGGTTCGGGCATTTCGTGTCGGGCCGGCAAGTCCACATCCGAGCCTCTCCGGGCGACGCGACTACAGAACGGCCATGGAGCCCACGATCGCCGTGATCCCCTTCGGCGCAAGGAACAACGCACCCGGGCTTTTCGATATCGGCAACCTGATTGCGGACAGCGTGATCTGGCGACTTTCGAAGGCGCCGAACCTGAAGGTGATTTCACGCCTGTCGACCAACGTGTTCCGCGACCGCGCGAAAGATGTAGGGGAAGTGTCGGCCCATCTCGGCGCCACCTATGTCCTCAGCGGCGGCTACGTTGCGGATGCCGGCAAGATCCTGGTGAACGCGGAGCTATCCGAGGTGCGGACCAACCAGGTGATCTGGACCGACCGCATCAGCGGAGAAATCGGCGACCTGCTCAAACCCGAAAGCGAACTGGCGCACCGCATCGCCCAGGCGGTGCATTTATCGGTATTCGACGCCGAGGTCGATCATATCCTGACCCAACCGCTGCCGACGCTTGAGAGTTATTCGCTGCTGCTCGGCAGCATCAAGCTGATGCACCGCTCCAGCAAGGACGAGTTTCTCCAGACGCGCAAGATCCTCGAAGAGCTCATCAACCGGCATAGCCGGATTGCAGCCCCACGGGCATGGCTCGCCAACTGGTACATCTTGCGCGTGACGCGCGGCTGGTCCGAGGACCGCAAGCGCGAGGCCGCCGAGGCCCTGAGCGCCACCCACGCCGCGCTGGATCGCGATCCATCGGACGCTCTCGCACTCGCCACCGAGGGCTTCGTCTATTGCCATTTGCTGAATGACCTGGATACAGCCTCCAAGCGCTGCGACGCGGCTGTGAATGCCAACCCCAGCCACGCCTTGGGATGGCTCTACCGGGGCACGGTCCACGCGTTCAAAGGCGACGGCGATGCGGCCGTGAGCGCGACCCGGCGCGCGATCGAACTCTCCCCGCTCGACCCGCAGCGCTACTACTTCGAGTCGCTCAGCGCGACGGCGGAGCTTTCTGCAAACCAATACGAAAATGCCGAACGGCTGGCGCGTTCGTCGCTACTGCTCAATCGCATGCACCTGTCGACGTGGCGGGTGCTGACGATCTCGCTCGTCTCCCAAGGGCGGATGGATGAGGCGCGCGACGCATTGGCCCATGTGCGGCAGCTCGAGCCGGAATTGACGGTGCAGAAATATATTGCCCGCATGCCGAATGGGCAGCTCGAAGCTGGCCAGCAGTGGGCACGATGCCTGGCAATGGCAGGCTTACCGACAGGAAACGGCAACTCTAACCGGCATTGATCGAGGAAAAATATTTCGCGCGTGTGAAAGAGCACACATTTGGAACTAGTGCGGCGGCGCAAATTGGCCCGGCACGAATGACAAGCTTACCGTCGTGAAGTTAACTTAACTCACAAGGAGGCTACCATGAGCCAACTGGGCGGAGCGGGAGGAGCAGGCGGAGCTGGCGGCGCGGGAGGTGCAGGCGGTGCTGGCGGTGCTGGTGGTGCTGGCGGTGCCGGTGGCGCAGGCGGGTCATTCATCGGCACGATGGCCGATGCCTATGCCAATTCGATCATGGTGGACGCGCTGATCCGCGGGCGCGAAGGGACCACGGTTCCCGATAACCCGCCTCATTGCTATCAGCCGGCACAGCTTGGCATCGAGACAGCGAGCGAAATGGACCGTTGGGAAGGATGGGTTCGCGCCTACACCGCGGTCGGCGAGATGTTGCAGGGGATCAGCTTTCAGCCGTCGGGGACCAACGCATTCCAGGTCTCTTCGCCCACCTACGTGATTGCGAACATCGGACGTCCGTTACAAGCGACGTTCGCGGCGCAGATTCCGATGGTCTTGAGCTGGGCCGAGCTGCGTAACGAGCGCGCCACCGAAATCATGGCACAGATCGACCCCCAGTATGCGTTCTGGTCGTCGATCGCCTACTTGCATCCCGATCGAACCCGGCGGACGTTCGAACTCATCAACATCTTGCTGCAGTTCTGCGTGTATGTGGAAATGCGCTTCAAGCATGCGCTGGCCTGCTACCGTCCGGTCGAATACAACGCCCAGGTGCAGCCGATGATCACGACGCCGGGGCACGGAACGTTTCCAATGGGCCACGCGACGCAGGCTTATGCGGTCGCGACGATGCTGCCATCGCTGCTGAAGCTCAATACCGTCAAGCACGCGCTGTTGATCGAACAATTCCAGCGACAGGCGGCACGCATCACGACCAACCGTGTCATTGCGGGAGTCCACTTCCCCGTCGACAGCATGGCAGGGCGCATGCTGGGCACAGCCCTGGCCGAGTATTTTGTCGCGCGTTGCACGGCGCAGACCACGGGAACGGGAATGGGCTCAACATTCAGCCGGACATTCCTGACCTCGGGAATTGACGGCCCGGCAGCCACCACGGACTTCAATCCGTTCGACACCGCCCAGAGCCTCGACGTTGCCGGGCCGCTCTACGGTCGCGCAGCGGGAGGAACGGTCAACCCATCCGGCCTGATGCAGTACGTATGGGACAAGGCCCAGGCGGAGTGGTTGAACAGATTCCCTTAGGCGAAGCATCGTCCTGCAACCCGAAGCGGAGAACGTTTCATGAGCACAGACGACAGCCACAGCAAAGGCGGCAGGAGTTACCCGAAATGCTTCGGTCCATACCTCCGCTATGCAATCTCGACGGGATTCGCGAATTTCGAACTCTTCCGCGGGGAGTTCGCGCTGTTCTTCCTCGTGGAATTCAGAGACGCCGGACTGACCGAAGAGTTCGCTACCCAGATCCGCTACCCGGTTAAATTCGGCCCGACTGCCGAGGACACCGCCAACACGCGGTATGCCACGATGTTTGCTTCCGCGTCAGCCGTGACCAACCCTGACGCGATTCCCACCTGGAAAGAAACGTGGGAAAAAAACGTCTCAAGGATCGAGCTTTCGCTGCCGTTGAAGTCGGAGTTAAAACCACCGTTTGCCAGGCTGAGACCAACCACCCGTCGATGGACAGAAGGCAAGCACCGCGCGGGGAAACTCCTGATCGGCATGATGGACGATGGCTGCCCATTTGCGGCGGCGCAATTTCTCACACGCCGTTCAGCAATTGATCCCCTGACAACACGGGTGCGCGGCATCTGGGATCAGGACGAGCACAAACAGCCGGTCAGTGTGGCCGTTGGCGTCAACACCTCACGCACGTTCGGGCATACGCCGCTTGACTTCGAGTACGGCGTCGAATTCTCCCGCGATTTCAACTCCCCCGACCCTTTGAACCCCGAAATCGGCCTCGACGAATGGATCGACCGGCATTTGATGCCAACAGGCAGCATCGACGAGGACGGCTGTTACGCAGATGCGAAATTCGAAAATCTCGCAAGCCAGCAGTCGCATGGTGCGCATGTGATGGACGTGCTCGCGGGGCGAGTGCCAACCTCGTCACGCATCGGTCCTTCGCGGCCAGGCCCGGGTCATGATCGCCGCGATCCGCCGAGCTGGCTGCCGGCAGACCCCGCTACCGACCCCACCTGCGACATCGTCGATACAGATTTGGTGTTCGTGCAATTCGCAGAGAAATCTATTCGCGACGCCACCGGCGTTTGGCTCCTGGCGTATGTCGAGCAGGGAATCCAGTACATCCTGTCATTTGCCGAACCGCACTGGACCGAGAAGGTCATCATCAATCTCAGCTATGGTCCGACCACCGGGCCGCATGACGGTACAGCCCTGCTCGAGGAGCGTTTGACGGCGCTCGTCAAGCATTTCAACGGTACCCATGGGAGACCCAAGCTTGAAATAGTGCTGGCGGCGGGCAATGCCTATCTGACCGAAGGCCACGTCGCTTTCACCAACCACACCAGCCGGCCTGCCACCGTCGAATGGACCTGGCGACTCCCTCCCGATAATTCGGTGCTGTGCTTCGCTGAAATATGGATGAACACCGCGTACGCTGGACCAGTCATCGTTACGCTCATATCGCCCAGCGGAATTACCGTCGCATCGACCGCCGGTCCTGTCGCTCCGCCCCCCGGCACTACCCTTCCGCCCTTCACCGGAGTGTACGCCCCGGTTTCATCGGGTGGCGAAACGATGTGGCTGCTTTCGGTCAACGCCACCATCATCGCGCCCGGGGTGGTGCCCGAACACGGGGACTGGACGATCAGGGTCGACAAAGTTCCGGCACACGCTGAGCTCCACGCCTACGTGGCGCGTACCGACCCGAATTTGGGCGTCCAAAGCGGCGCCAAGCTTTCGTCCTTTGTCGACCCAAAGTGGGAACGAACACATGCGGCTGCCGCCAGTTGCAAACGCGTCAATGGTGAGTTCGACAAGACGGGTTCGCTGATCCATCGCCACGGCACCCTCAACGGGATTGCTACGGCCAAGAACTCAAGGGTGCACGTTGCCGGCGGTTACGTGGTTATCGATGGACGCAAGTCGCCTTATGCGTCGGCCGGGCCGGCGCGCACCGGCCCGCTGGCGCATCGCGACGGTCCCGACTTCGCGCTGCCTTGCGACGAATCCTTCGCGCTCGAAGGCATACGTGCCGGTGGCACCAGGAGCGGCAGCGTGTTTCGCCTGATCGGCACCAGCGTCGCGGCACCGCAACTGGCGCGAGAGCTTGCCAGAGGGCCGCTCCCGCCAGCGACCCGTGTCCCGACGGCACCGGGGGAAATCGAGAAACGGGGTGGCGGCGATCTCGAACCGCCGTAGCGCGGGCGCGCGCTTCTGCAGCCAGATTCCCGCCACCTCATTCGCCTCCTCAGCGCCTCCAGGTGTCGATTGGAGCTTTATTATATCGGCTGGAGCCGAATATCGCCAAAAGCCTCAAAAAGGCTCGAAAATTAAGGCTTTTCGCCAATGTTGGGGGTCTTGAGGGTTGCCGATTTGGCCCCCTTGGCTTACCTAGTGCCCAGCACAGCACCCATGACTTTAATCGATATTTGACGCGTTTTCTTGACGCGAAACGATGCTCTTTTCGCTCGAAAACGCTATGGTGACCCATGAAATTCCTCGATGAAGCCAAAGTCTATATCCGCTCCGGCGACGGCGGAAACGGCTGCGTGGCGTTTCGCCGCGAGAAGTTCATCGAGTTCGGCGGCCCGTCCGGCGGCAATGGCGGCCGCGGCGGCGATGTCGTCATCGAAGTGGTCGACGGGCTCAACACGCTGATCGACTATCGCTACCAGCAGCACTTCAAGGCGCCGAAGGGCGTCAATGGCATGGGCAGCGACCGCCATGGCGCCAACGGCAAATCGATCGTGCTGAAGGTGCCGGTCGGCACCCAGATCATCGACGAGGATCGCGAAACGCTGATCCACGACTTCACCACGCTCGGCGAAAAGTTCGTGCTGGCCGAGGGCGGCAATGGCGGCTTCGGCAACGCGCATTTCAAATCCTCCACCAACCGCGCGCCGCGCAACGCCAATCCCGGCCAGGAAGGCGAAGAGCGCTGGATCTGGTTGCGGCTGAAACTGATCGCGGACGCCGGCCTCGTCGGTCTACCCAACGCGGGCAAATCGACCTTCCTCTCCGTCGTCAGCGCCGCCAAGCCGAAGATCGCCGACTATCCCTTCACCACGCTGCACCCGCAGCTCGGCGTCGTGAATGCGCAGGGCCGCGAATTCGTGCTCGCCGACATTCCCGGGCTGATCGAGGGCGCGCATGAAGGCGCCGGCCTCGGCGACAGATTTTTGGGCCATGTCGAGCGCTGCCGCGTGCTGCTGCATTTGATCGACGCCACCTGCGAACATGCAGGCAAGGCCTACAAGACGGTTCGCACCGAACTCGATGCCTATGAAGGCGATCTCGCCAACAAGATCGAGATCGTCGCACTCAACAAGATCGACGCGGTGACGCCGGACGAATTGAAGAAACAGAAAGACCGGCTGAAGCGCGCCGCGAAGAAGACGCCGCTGCTGGTGTCGGCCGCGACCGGTGAAGGCGTGCCGGAAGCGCTGAAGGCGCTGGTCGAGGTGATCGGCGAAGCGCCGGTGTCGCTGAAGGCCAAGGGCGGCCAGGCCGAGCCGTGGGCGCCGCTGAACCCGCAAGGGTGAGACAAGGCTGACATCGGACTGAGCAAGCCGCTGACTTACCTCCGTCAAATTCGGCTGCAATGCTCGCCCCTCACCGCAAGAAAACATCAGGAGGACTTCATGATCGGTTACGTCACGTTGGGCACCAACGACCTAAAGAAGGCTGCGGTCTTCTATGACAAGATCGCCGCCGAGATGGGCATCGGGCGCTTCATGGAATCCGATACGTTCATCGCCTGGGGCGCTCCCGGCGGCGGCGCGGGCATCGGCCTCACCAAGCCGTTCGACGGCAAGCCGATGTCGGTCGGCAATGGCGTGATGGTGGCGCTGGGCGCCAAGGACAAGGCGCAGGTCGACAGCATCTACAAGCTTGCTTTGTCGCTCGGAGGTACCTGCGAAGGCGCCCCGGGACCGCGCGGCGAAGGCGGCTTCTACGCGGCCTATTTCCGCGACCCGGAGGGCAACAAGCTGAACGCCTTCGTGATGGGCTGATCTAACGCAGCCAGACCTTCCCGCGATCGCGCCACTTCCAAATCATGGATGTGGCGCGTATTGCTTCACAACACTCCGCCTCGTCAGACCAAGCCCATGAAACGCCCCGCGCTCAAAAACTTTCGCCGTATCGTCGTCAAGGTCGGCTCGTCGCTGCTGGTCGATTCCGACAAGGGCGAGGTTCGCGCCGAATGGCTGTCGGCACTGGTCGCCGATATCGCAAAACTGCATGGCGAGGGTCGCGATGTTCTGGTGGTGTCGTCAGGGTCGATCGCGCTCGGCCGCAGCCGGCTGAAACTGCCGCGCGGTCCGCTCAAGCTCGAGGAGAGCCAGGGCGCCGCGGCGGTCGGACAGATCGCGCTGGCGCGGATCTGGTCGGAGGTGCTGGGTGCGCACGGCATCGGCGCCGGACAGATTCTGGTGACGCTGCAGGACACCGAGGAGCGCCGCCGCTATCTCAACGCCCGCTCGACCATCGCCAAGCTTGCTGGAATGGCGCGCGGTGCCCGTGATCAACGAGAACGACACGGTTGCCACCAACGAAATCCGCTACGGCGACAATGACCGCCTCGCCGCGCGCGTCGCCACCATGGCGAGCGCCGATCTGCTGGTCCTGCTGTCCGACATCGACGGCCTCTATGACGCGCCGCCCGGCGCCAATCCGAACGCAAAACTGATTCCGATCGTCGAATCCGTCACCTCGGAAATCGAGGCGATGGCGGGGGCTGCTGAATCCGAATTGTCGCGCGGCGGCATGTACACCAAGATCGAAGCCGCCAAGATCGCGACCACATCAGGCACCCACATGCTGATCGCGTCCGGCAAGATCGAGCATCCCTTGCAGGCCATCGCCGACGGCGGCCGCTGCACCTGGTTTCTCACGCCCGCCAATCCCGTCACCGCGCGCAAACGCTGGATCGCCGGCTCGCTGGAGCCGAAGGGCACGCTGACCATCGACGCCGGCGCGGTCGCCGCACTTCGTGCGGGCAAGAGCCTGCTGCCGGCCGGCGTGATCCGGGTCGACGGCCAGTTCGCCCGCGGCGACGCCGTGGTGGTGCGCGGCCCCGATACCCATGAAATCGGCCGCGGCCTCATTGCTTATGACGCCGAGGATGCCGAGAAGGTCAAAGGCCGATCCTCGCCTGACGTGATGGTGATCCTGGGCATCAGCGGCCGGGCCGAGATGATCCACCGGGACGACTTGGTGGTGGGCGGGCCGCGGCAGACCGATCCGGCGTAAGCTTCACGGCGGGTCATCGGCATCGACGTCTTGCCGGCCGTTCATCACGTGGACATTGAGTAGTCGCCGATCCGACGATTGATCTATGTCAACCTGGCGCCTTCGCATCTTTGGCTGTTTATCGGCTCAACCTGCGGCGATGGTGATGACCGCGCCGTTCGCTGAAGTTCTGCGTACGCACGCGTTATGCAATCAGCGCGGGCCCCAGCGAAAGGCAATTCGATGGGCGATGATCAGGACAAGCAGCGTTCCGAAGCGAACGCCGATCTTGAACGCGAAATCCGCCAAGGGCGAAAGTTCACACCTCAAGAAGCCCTGGGTCGGATGATCGGTCCGGGCGCGATGAAAGGCGGCTCTGCGGTTTCCAGAGTGCAAGCGGCTGAGATCGAGATCGAGACATGGCTCGCAAGCAATCTCATGGATTCCTCGGGAGCATTGCAGGCGCTGTTGCCCCGTCAGCTCAAGGGAAGCATGTTGCTGCTCGACAATCTCGATCAGCCGCTCCTTGCCCTCGCGGATTACTGCCGGCGGGTTCTTGCCTCCAATGATCGCCTGGAAGAACTGGTCCGGCTGGCCGATGTCGAATGGGGACGAAGGATGGGAGAGCGGCCCCATTTCAACAAGGCAGGCTCGCTACCGGACCCCGACGATCCCTACACGAACGATTCCGTCCGCATGGCATTGGATGAAGTCCTGACGCAGATTTCCAAGGTGACCGGCGGGTAGGCCCGCTTTCCACCACGGTCTGAAGAGGCCCACCTCGGCCAATGGCCGAGCGGGCAGACCCGGCAGACCGCCTGCCTGCCATGCCGGTTCCGGACCTCGCCAAGCCCTCGTTTTCCATGCTAGAACATGGCCTTAACCTGAGCCCGAGACGCCCTGGATGACCGCGCCGCTGAAGGCGATCGACGGCAACGCCGATTTGCCCGCTCTGATGACCGAACTCGCTGCCCGCGCCCGCGCTGCCGCACGGGTGCTGGCGCTTGCCTCGCCGGAGCAGAAGAACAAGGCGCTCGACGCCATCGCGCGCGCCATTCGCGCCAATGCGCCGGCTATTCTTGCGGCCAATGCCGAGGATGTCGCCGAGGTCCGCGCCGGCGGCGCGACGTCGGCCTTCATCGATCGTCTCACGCTGACGACGGCGCGCATCGAGGCGATGGCCGACGGTGTCGCGACCGTGCGCGGCATCGCCGATCCCATTGGCGCCGTCACCGAGCGCTGGCAGCGCCCCAACGGCATGACCATCGAGCGCGTGCGTGTGCCGCTCGGCGTCATCGCCGTCATTTTCGAAAGCCGTCCCAACGTCGCCGCCGATGCCGGCGTGCTGTGCCTGAAGTCCGGCAATGCCGTGATCCTGCGCGGCGGCTCCGACAGTTTCCGTTCCTGCCGCGCCATTCACGACTGCCTGGTGCAGGGTCTTCGCGAGGCAAGTCTGCCCGAGGCCGCCATCACACTGGTGCCGACGCGCGACCGCGCCGCGGTCGGCCTGCTGCTGACCGGACTGAACGGCGGCGTCGACGTGATCGTGCCGCGCGGCGGCAAAAGTCTCGTCGCACGCGTCGAGGCCGAAGCGCGGGTGCCGGTGTTTGCGCATCTCGAAGGCGTCAACCACGTCTATGTCGACCACTCCGCCAATCTCGACATGGCGAAGAAGATCGTGCTGAACGCGAAGATGCGCCGTCCCGGTGTCTGTGGTGCCGCCGAAACCCTGCTGGTCGAACGCGCTGCTGCTGCGACAAAGCTGAAGCCGCTGGTCGAGATGCTGATCGATGCCGGCTGTGAAGTGCGCGGCGACGACGCCGTGCAGCGCACTGACGCGAGGGTCAAGCCCGCCTCCGACGAAGACTGGGACACCGAGTATGAGGACGCGATCATCGCGGCGCGCGTCGTCGACGGCCTCGATGAGGCGATCGCACATATTCACAACCACGGCTCGCATCATACTGATGCGATCGTGACGGAGGACGCCCGCGCCGCGGAAAAATTCCTCAACGAGGTCGATTCCGCGATCGTGCTCCACAACGCCTCGACGCAGTTCGCCGATGGCGGCGAGTTCGGCTTCGGCGCCGAGATCGGCATTGCCACCGGCAAATTCCACGCCCGCGGCCCTGTTGGCGCCGAGCAACTGACCAGCTTCAAGTATCGTGTGCACGGCACCGGGCAGACCCGGCCGTGAACCACTTTTCGTGCACGCGGTGGCCGCGTTGAAGCCACATTCAAGCGCGTCGCAGTCCGTCTCGCAGGCCATTCCGCTCTACAGCAACGGCATGCGGATCGGCCTGCTCGGCGGCTCCTTCAATCCACCGCACGAGGCGCACCGCGCCATCAGCCTGTTCGCGATCAAGCGGCTGAAGCTGGATCGGGTGTGGTGGCTGGTCACTCCCGGCAACCCGCTCAAGTCAAAGGACGCCCTGAACGATCTCGACTCGCGGATGGATGCCGCGCGAGAAATGGCCGACGATCCGCGCATCGATATCAGTTGTCTCGAAGCTGTCATCGGCGTCCGGTACACTGTCGATACCATCTCTTACCTGCGCCGCCGCGCTTCCGGCTTGCGCTTCGTCTGGATCATGGGCGCTGACAACCTTGCGCAATTCCATCGCTGGCAAAACTGGCGGCGCATCGCTTCCGAGGTGCCGATCGCAGTGATCGACCGTCCGCCTCAGAGTTTTCGCGCGCTCGCCGCTCCAGCCGCACAGGCGCTGGCGCGCTACCGGTTGCCTGAGAATCAGGCGGCACGGCTACCAGATCAGCACGCGCCCGCCTGGGTTTTCCTCACCGGCATGAAATCGAGCCTTTCGTCGACCGGCCTGCGGAACCCGGACGGCAGCTGGAAGGCAAAGAAGTGACAGTCCGCTCTCAACCGGCACACCGGGGTTCACTGGAATATTGAAACCGTTAACCCCACATGCCTAATATAGTCCGTGGACGTCAGGATTCGGCGTTCGCGATACAGTGAAAGGAATGGTCCCTGGCCACATCTGTATTGTCCAAGTCTGTTTTACCCAAGGTTTCCAAAGCCAAGGCTTCTAAAGCAAGCCTGCTCCGAAAACCACGCGTAAAACATCGACCAAAGCTGCGGCCTTGAAGGCGCAACCCGACGCCGACAAGACGCTGAATATGATCCTCTCCCGCCTCGACGATATGAAGGCGGAAGAAACGGTCACCATCGACCTTCGCGGCAAATCAGCATTTTCCGACTACATGATCGTCACGACGGGACGGGTCAACCGGCACGTCGGCGCGATCGCGGAAAATGTCACCAAGGCGCTGAAGGAAAACGGCATCAAGAGCATCCATGTCGAGGGCATGCCCAACTGCGACTGGGTGCTGATCGATTCCGGCGATGTGATCGTGCACGTATTCAGACCCGAGGTGCGCGAGTTCTACAATCTGGAAAGAATGTGGACTCAAGGCCCGACGGCGGCCAAGGCGGTCTGAGTAACTGAAGCCGATGCGAATCGGCTCTGGCGCATGTAGTTTGCGTGCGCGCGGTGCAACGCGCGCATGCTGGAATTTTATCTGATGCGCCTTCTGGTGGTTTCGATCGGCCGGCTGAAGCAGGGCCCGGAGCGGGAACTGGCCGAGCGCTACCGTGAGCGCTTCGACGATATCGGCCGCAAGCTCGGCTTTCGCGGCCTCGAGATCCATGAAATTCCGGAAAGCCGCGCACGCGACGCGGCGACCCGGATCGCCGAGGAAGCGGCGGCGATCTCAGTGGCTATCCCTGAAAAGTCGGTGCTGGTGGCGCTCGACGAGCGCGGCAAAAGCATCGATAGCGCGACGTTCGCCCGAGAGCTCGGCCGCTGGCGGGACGAGGGCATATCGAACACAATTTTCACAATTGGCGGCGCGGACGGACTTTCGCCCGATTTGCAGCGCAAGGCCAAACTGCGAATTGCGTTCGGCTCGGCGACCTGGCCGCATCAGATGGTTCGCGTCATGCTTCTGGAACAGATTTATCGGGCCGCGACCATTCTGGCCGGCCATCCCTATCACCGTGTCTAGGCACGGTGGCGTGAATACAGAAAGCGCTGATTAGGCCGCATGCAGCCGACGCCGGACATTCCTTTGTACCTGGACACCGCCCGCCGCACGCGGCCTCCGGTGTTGCCGGCGCTGCGTTCCGTATCGCTCTTGTCCGCGGGTCTCTTCCGCCTGGCGGGCATCCTGGGCCTGGCAGGCCTCTCGCTGGCGCCGGCGGCAGCGCAGGTGGCAGCACCGGCGCAGCAGGCGACCACCGCCTCCCCCGACATCATCCGGCAGCGCGAGCAGGAGCTTCAGGCCGCCCGCGAGCAGCAGCGAAAAGCGGCCGAGCTGCAGCAGAAACTGAAAGCCGATATCGCAGCGATCGGGCAGGACCGTTCCAAGCTCAATCAGCAGCTGATCGATAGCGCGGCCCAGGTGCGCAGCGTCGAGACCCGGATCGGCGACGCCGAGGCGCGGCTGCGGCCGCTCGATGCCCGCGAGCAGCAGATCAGAGCCTCGCTCAATTCGCGCCGCGCCGAAATCGTCGAGGTGCTGGCCGCCCTGCAACGCGCCGGCCGGCGCACGCCGCCTGCTTTGCTGATCCGCCCCGAAGACGCGCTGCAATCGCTGCGCACCGCGATGCTGCTCGGAGCGGTCGTGCCCGAACTGCGCGGGCGCGCGGAAAAGCTCGCCGGCGATCTCGGTGAACTGGTAGCCCTTCGCAAGACCATCGCCACCGAGCGCGACGCGCTGGCGCGCGACCGCGACAAATCGAGGGACGATCAGATGCGGCTGGCCGCCTTGGTCGAAGAGCGGCAACGCAAGCAGAGCGCGATCGAAAAGGACATGGAGGCGGAAGGCGCGCGCGCCATCACGCTGTCCAAACAGGTCGACAGCCTGCAAGGCCTGATCTCCAAGATGGAGCAGGACGTCAAGAGCGCAGCCAAGGCAGCCGTCATGGCCGGTCTGCAGGGGACGCCTGCGGCCCCCGGTGGCAAGCCGAATCTCGGGGCCTTGAAGGATCCGGCCCGGCTCAGCCCGGCGATCGCCTTTGCCTCAGCCAGAGGCTTGTTCGCATTTCCGGTCAATGGGTCCAAGATTCGCGATTTTGGCGGTTCCGACGGCGCGGGTGGCGTCGAAAAAGGCATTTCTTTGGCAACCAGGGCCGGCTCCCAGGTCACAACCCCGTGTGACGGTTGGGTTGTTTACGCCGGACCCTTCCGCAGCTACGGACAACTCTTGATCCTCAATGCCGGGGGCGGGTATCATGTCCTGATCGCCGGGATGGAGCGCATTTCGGTAAACATCGGCCAGTTTGTACTTACGGGGGAGCCGGTCGCGACCATGGGGTCGACATCCCTGGTTGCATCCATTCTCGCAACGACCGCGAGTCAGCCCGTGCTCTATGTCGAGTTCCGTAAGGACGGCACTCCAATCGATCCAGGCCCATGGTGGGCCGCAAATGAAGGCGAAAAGGTTCGCGGATGATGCGCAAGACTTCTGTAATTCTCCTCAGCGCCGCCGCCGGCGCGGCTTTGACGCTCGCCATCACGCAGCCCCGCGCTGTCCTGATGGGATCGAGCGCGCGTGCCGCCACGTCGGACACCTATCGCCAGCTCAACCTGTTCGGCGATGTCTTCGAGCGCGTGCGCAGCGACTATGTCGAGAAGCCCGACAACTCGAAGCTGGTCGAGTCCGCGATCTCAGGCATGCTGACCGGCCTCGATCCGCATTCCAGCTACATGGACGCCAAGAGCTTCCGCGACATGCAGGTGCAGACCCGCGGTGAGTTCGGCGGGCTCGGCATCGAGGTCACGATGGAAGACGGCCTGATCAAGGTGGTCTCGCCGATCGACGATACGCCCGCCTCCAAGGCCGGCATCATGGCCAACGACATCATCACCAATCTCGACGACGAAGCCGTGCAGGGTCTCACCCTCAATCAGGCGGTCGAGAAAATGCGCGGCCCGGTCAACACCAAGATCCGGCTCAAGATCATCCGCAAGGGCCAGGACAATCCGCTCGACGTCACGCTGGTGCGCGACAATATCCGCGTCCGTTCGGTGCGCGCGCGCGTCGAGAGCGACGACATCGCCTATATCCGCGTCACCACCTTCAACGAGCAGACCACCGAAGGCCTGAAGCGCGAGATCGGCAATCTATCGAACCAGATCGGCGACAAGCTCAAGGGCTACATCATCGATCTCCGCAACAATCCGGGCGGCTTGCTGGAGGAAGCGGTCACCGTTTCCGACACTTTCCTGGAGCGCGGCGAGATCGTCTCGACCCGCGGCCGCAACGCCGAGGAAACCCAGCGCCGCGCCGCCCATCCGGGCGACCTGACCAAGGGCAAGCCGGTCATCGTTCTGATCAACGGCGGCTCGGCTTCGGCGTCGGAAATCGTCGCCGGCGCGCTGCAGGACCACAAGCGCGCGACGCTGGTCGGCACGCGCTCGTTCGGCAAGGGTTCGGTGCAGACCATCATCCCGCTCGGCTCCGGCAACGGCGCGCTGCGTCTCACCACCGCGCGCTACTTCACGCCGTCGGGCCGGTCGATCCAGGCCAAGGGTATCGTTCCCGATATCGAGGTGCTGCAGGACGTGCCGGACGAGTTGAAGTCCCGTACCGACACCAAGGGCGAGGCTTCGCTGCGCGGCCATCTGAAGAATGACGGCGACGAGAAGACCGGCTCGCAATCCTATGTGCCGCCGGACGCCAAGGACGACAAGGCGCTGAAGACGGCGGCCGACCTGCTGCATGGCATCAAGTCCACCGCGGCCACCACGCCGGCGCCCGCAACCGGCGACAAGGCCGCGGTCGACAAGCCGGCCAACAAGGCTGCGAACTGATCCAGCCAGATTTATTCTGACGAAAAGGGCGGCTCTCGGGCCGCCCTTTTTATTGACCGGTTCCCGCCTCCCCCACAACGCCGGACCAGGGGCTTTTACGCGCGCCGCAGGGGCTCGAATTCGGCCCATCGTGGTATCGTCGGTTTGATTGATTCGGGGAGGTTCATGACGGAGACGGCCGACGAACTGAGCACGCCGCTCGGGCAGAAACCAGAGCGCCAGAAGCGCCGGTTTCGGCTGCCATTCTCCGCGATGCAGGCGCTGGCCGTGCTGCTCGGCCTGTTTCTGGTCGCCTTCACCACCATCGCCCTTTTCACCGACAATCCGCTGGGCGGCGAGCCGGTCGCCCAGATCGCCCTGCGCAAGCAGGCGGCCACGGACGACAAGCAGGCCGCGGCAGCTCCAGGCCATGCCGACCCGGCCGCGAAATCCGCGCATAAAGAGGCTTCAGGCGGCGAGAACAAGACCGTCACCATCATCGACGGCTCCAGCGGCAAGCGCCAGGACGTCGTGATTGGCGGCGATGGCGCCGACAAGGCCAGCACCGAGACCGCTCCGGCGGCTGTCATGGCCGGCATCGATCAGCGGCTGCTGGAGAAAACCCGCTACGGCATGATCCCGGTCGTTGCCGACGGCCTGAAGCCCTTTACCGTCTATGCCGCCGACGCCGATCGCGCCAAGGCGGCCAAAATGCCTGTCGTCGCCATCGTCGTCGGAGGGCTCGGGGTTGGCGCCGCCAAGACGGTCGACGCCATCATGAAGCTGCCGCCGGCGGTGACGCTGGCGTTCACGCCTTACGGGGCGGATCCCACCAAGCTCGCCGAACGGGCCCGCGCCCAGCGCCACGAGATCCTGCTGCAGGTTCCGATGGAGCCTTTTGACTACCCGGACAACGACCCGGGCCCGCAGACCCTGCTGACCAGCCTGCCGCCCGATCAGAACATCGACCGCCTGTACTGGCACCTGAGCCGGTTCCAGGGCTATGCGGGGATCGCCAATTTCATGGGCGCGCGCTTCGTGGCGACCGACGCTGTCATGCAGCCGATCGTCCGCGAGGCGGCCAAACGCGGCCTCGGCTACCTCGACGACGGCTCGACGCCCCGCAGCGTCGCATCGTCGTTGGCGGCAGGCCAGGCGATGCCGTTCGCCAAGGCCGACTTCACCATCGACGCGGTGCCGACCTCGGCCGAAATCGACCGGACGCTGATCAAGCTGGAAACGCTCGCCAAGGAACGCGGGCTGGCGGTCGGCGTGGCCTCGGCGCTGCCGATTTCGATCGAGCGGATTGCCGCCTGGATCAAGACCCTCGACAGCCGTGGCATCATGCTTGTGCCATTGACAACGGCGATGCTGAAATCAAAATCAGGCTAGAGCGTTTTCGCGCGAAGTGGGCTACCGGTTCGCGTGAAGAAAACGCGTCAAAACAAAAGGCTGGAACCCTGGGACGGGGCTCTGGAGATTAACCTGATGGCGCCAATCCGGGCCCTCCGGACGCGGCCGGTTCGGTTGTCGTATCACAAGGAGCCCTGACGGAATGGCGCGCTACGAAGATCTGCCTTACCGGACCTGCGTCGGCATGATGCTGATCAACGCAGCGGGGCTGGTCTTCATCGGCCGCCGCGCCGGCGGCATCGAGCATGTCGACGAAACCCATGTCTGGCAGATGCCGCAGGGCGGCGTCGATCCCGGCGAGGACACCTGGGCGGCGGCCAAGCGCGAGCTCTACGAGGAAACCAGCGTCCGCTCGGTGGAGAAGCTCGGCGAAGTCCAGGACTGGCTGATCTACGACATTCCCCGCACCGTCGCCGGCCGCACCTGGAAGGGCCGCTATCGCGGCCAGCGGCAGAAATGGTTCGCCGTGCGCTTCACCGGCAAGGATAGCGAGATCAACGTCGCCAGCCCCGGCGGCGGCCACAAGGCCGAATTCGTCAACTGGCGCTGGGAGCCGATGAAGAACCTTCCCGAGCTGATCGTACCGTTCAAACGGCCGGTCTATGAGCGCGTGGTGAAGGAATTTTCCAGCCTCGCTGGTAGCTAAATTATATGCGGTCCCGTCATCCTGAGGTGCGAGCGGAGCGAGCCTCGAAGGATGGCTGGTCACCGGCCAACGCCGTTCGAGGGCCGCGCTACGCGCGGCCACCTCAGGACGACGGACACCCGGCTCGCTGCTTTGTTGGCGCCAACCGATGATGTCCGATAAGCCCTATCGCCCCAATGTCGGGATCGCCTTGTTCAATGCCTCAGGAGAGGTGCTGATCGGCCGCCGCTTCCGCGACGACGGGCCGGAAATCATTCTGCCCGGTCTGGAATGGCAGATGCCGCAGGGCGGCATCGACGCCGACGAAAATCCCCGCGACGCGGTCATGCGCGAACTCTGGGAGGAGACCGGCGCGGTCCGCGCCGAACATCTCGGCGAGACCGACTGGATCACGTACGAGTTCCCGCCCTATGACGGGCCGCCGACCCATCGCCTCGCCAAATTCCGCGGCCAGCGGCAAAAATGGTTCGCCCTGCGATACACCGGGCGCGACGACGAGATCGATCCGCTGACGCCGCGCAACGGGCAGCCGGCCGAGTTCGACTTGTGGCGCTGGGAGCGGCTCGACCGTGTCGCCGACCTCGTGGTGCCGTTCCGGCGCGACGTCTACCGGACCGTGGCGCGGCTGTTTGCGGAATTCGCCCGGGCTGCCTAGAGCCTTTTCGGTTCTGATTGGATCGGAACCGGGCTCCAGCTTTTGTTTCGACGCGTTTTCTTCACGCGAACCGGTATCCACTTCGCTCGAAAACGCTCCAAGGCTCCGTCCATTCTGATCGAAACTCAATCGATTCCGACAGACCCAAAAATGGTCTCAGATTTTTTTTGTCTTGAAGCGTCTTTTCATGCAACCGACACCCACCCCGCTCGTACTCATTAATGTGCCACTGCGTCCACGAATGGCGTTCGGAATAACCTGCACTGCGAGATGTTTTGCCTGACATGAAGGAAGTGATTGTGATCAAGCGCCGGCGGGCCTGGGAATGGCAGCTGCGCGAGAGCGGTATCTTGGTCATGGGCGGGCGAGAGAGAAGCCGGCCAGCCGCGCGATACCAATGCTATCGCGCCTTGTTCATGCTGCTCGCCTCCAGTTGGCGATTGAGCGACCTTGAGGCTTCCGAAAGCCGGATCAGCGCTGAAAAAATTCCGCCACACGCAATAAGTTAGAGCCGTACTCCCGCGGTTCAGTTCGGTCCCACCGAGAACGGGCCAATCGCAATGACGTGACAGTCGCTGTCATGTTTGACGCATTCGGCGAGTGCGCCATTGACCGCGGCCTGTTCCGAGGCCGCCTTCAATCCCAGCCCTGGCCTTCCGGCTGCGCCTACCGCGACCGCATTCCAGCCGCTCGTCGCATCGGTGAGTTGACGCGCGACGTCGTCGCGTGCTTCGGGGCTGATCACCCCGTTGCCGGCCGCCTTGAAGAAGCCGATGGCCTTCAAGGTGGTCGGGACAGGAACGATAAAATTATCGTCGACCGCGACAATCATGCAGGGAACGCCGGCGAGCGCACCGCATGACTCGATCACCCTTCGCACGCCTTCTTCAAGAGAATCCTGGGCGGTGAGAAAATAATACGCACCACCGGGCCCCAGCGCGATCATCTTGGACTTTCGGCCGGGCGTGTAACCCGTCTCGAGTCTCGTTTTGCCGAAATCGCGCGTCAGCGGCATGTCCTTGGCCACGAACGGCTGCTCGGCGGCGAGGACGTGCCTGACCCAGGGTTGCGGCGGCACCGGCGGCTTGCCATGGGCCCAAACGACGGTATCGCCGAGCGCGTAGAGTTCGCATTTGCGCGGCGACTGTGCGGCGTCGGCGCGCTTCTGGCATTGCTCGACGGCGGCGGTCTTCGCAGCCTCCTCACTCGGTTGCCCGGTCACGGCGCCATGGAACCCGCCGATGTTGAGCGAGACGGCCTTGAAGCCGGCCGCCGCCGCATAATCACTGGCGAGCGCGGTCCGGTTTCTTTCACTGAGGAACGGAACATTCGCGGCCGCGAACTTTTCAGTCGAACCGATCGGCGGCGGAGAAGGTGCTGGTGGCGGCGGCGTCTGTGTCGCCGGTGCCGGAGCAGCCACGATGGGCGGTGGCGCGGGTGAAGCCGACGGCGCCGCGACCTTGACGGCCTGCGTCTCCAGCTTGGTGAAATAGAGAAAGCCGCCGACGCCGATCGCGGCCAGACAGACCAGCGTGACCGCCACCGGCCACATCCAGTTCGGCTGCGAGCCTCCGGCCTTGATCGGCTTCTTGACCTGCGGCGTGGAGTAAGTCCCGTCCTCGCGCCGCATCGCCACCATGTAGGCATGCACAGGCGTCGGGATGTTCTTCACTTCCTGCGCGCCGATATCGGCGAACTGCACCGACAGCTTGTTGGCGACCTGTTCGTGCACCGCGCGCGAGACGCAGATGCCGCCGACCTCGGCGAGGCCCTCAAGGCGCGCTGCGATGTTGACGCCGTCGCCGAGCAGATCGCCGTCGCGTTCCACCACATCCCCGATGGTGATGCCGATGCGGAACGACATCTGCCGGCTCGGCGGATACGCCATGTTCCGGGTCCGCAGGCTTTCCTGGATGTCGATCGCGCAACGCACGGCTTCCACCGCGCTCGGAAATTCGGCGAGGACGGCGTCACCCGCGGTGTTGAAAATCCGGCCGCCGCATTTGGCGATGAAATCGTCGGTGACCTGACGATAGGACGCCAGCCGCCGCAGCGTCTCTTCTTCGTCTTCGGCAACCAGTCGGCTGTAGCCGGCAATATCGGCCGCAAAAATCGCCGCGATCTTGCGTTTCATGAAATGCAGCCCCGAACAAAATATACAGAGGCAGAATGCCGTCAGAAGCCCTCCGGCGCAACTGTAGCATTTCGAGCCCGGCCCGCGCGGAGCCCGGCCCGCCGAAAGAATTCAGCGCCCGTCACGGTGTGACGAGCGCTGAATTTATTGAAGTTTTATGAAGGCGGTCGCCGATATCGGCTTAGTGCATCGCCGTCGTGCTGACCTCTTGCTGGATCTCCTTGAAGTGATCCAGCCGCTCGAGCGCACGGTCGAGTTCGAAACCTTCCTTTTCGGCGAGCTTGGTTTCCATCTCGGAGATGGTCTCGGCGAACTGGGCCTTGTCGAGATCGGCCGTCGAGGTCGCGACCTCGGCCAGCACGGTGAGGCCCTTCTCCGACATCTCGGCGATGCCGCCGAGCACGATGATCTTCTCACGCTTGTCGCCGGTGATGACCGTCAGGATGCCCGGACGGATCCCGGCCACGATCGGCGCGTGACCAGCCAGCACGCCGAAATCACCTTCCGTGCCGGGGATATCAACCTGATCGACTTCGCCGGAGAAGGCGAGCTTTTCGGGTGAAACCAGATCGAAGTGGAAGGTGGCCATCGGATAATCCGTTTCGCGCTAACAACAGAGGCGGTCGTCATCCTGAGGTGGCCGCTCTTGCGGCCCTCGAAGGATGACAGAAGTCGCCCTTCGAGGCTCGCTGCGCTCGCACCTCAGGGTGACGGCGCAGCGTAGCTATATTTACGCTGCTTCGGCCGCGAGCTTCTTGCCCTTCTCGACGGCTTCTTCGATGGTGCCGACCATGTAGAACGCCGCTTCCGGCAGATGGTCGTACTTGCCTTCGCAGATCGCGCGGAAGCCCTTGATGGTGTCGGCGAGGTCGACGAACTTGCCCGGCGAACCGGTGAAGATTTCGGCGACGTGGAACGGCTGCGACAGGAAGCGCTCGATCTTGCGGGCGCGGGCGACCGCGATCTTGTCCTCTTCCGACAGTTCGTCCATGCCCAGAATGGCGATGATGTCCTGCAGCGACTTGTACTTCTGCAGCACCTGCTGAACCGTACGCGCGGTGTTGTAGTGATCCTCGCCGACAACGAGCGGCGAGAGCATGCGCGAGGTGGAGTCGAGCGGATCGACCGCCGGATAGATGCCCTTTTCCGAGATCGCGCGGCTCAGCACCGTGGTCGCGTCCAGATGGGCGAACGAGGTGGCGGGCGCCGGGTCGGTCAAGTCGTCGGCCGGCACGTAGATCGCCTGCACCGAGGTGATCGAACCCTTGTGCGTGGTGGTGATGCGTTCCTGCAGCGCGCCCATGTCGGTGGCGAGCGTCGGCTGATAACCCACGGCCGAAGGAATACGACCCAGGAGCGCCGACACTTCGGAACCTGCCTGGGTGAAGCGGAAGATGTTGTCGACGAAGAACAGCACGTCCTGGCCCTGGTCGCGGAAGTGCTCGGCGACGGTCAGGCCGGTGAGGCCGACGCGGGCGCGGGCGCCGGGCGGCTCGTTCATCTGGCCGAACACCAACGCGCACTTCGACTTGACGCTCGGATCGGGATTTTTCGGGTCGGCGTTGACCTTGGATTCGATGAACTCGTGATAGAGGTCGTTGCCTTCGCGGGTACGCTCGCCGACACCGGCAAACACCGAGTAACCACCGTGAGCCTTGGCGACGTTGTTGATCAGTTCCTGGATCAGCACGGTCTTGCCGACGCCGGCGCCGCCGAACAGGCCGATCTTGCCGCCCTTGGCATAGGGCGCCAGCAGGTCGACGACCTTGATGCCGGTGACGAGAATTTCAGCTTCGGTGGACTGGTCGGTATAGAGCGGCGCTTCCTGGTGGATCGCGCGCATACCTTCGGCAGTCACCGGACCGGCTTCATCGATCGGCTCGCCGATGACGTTGATGATGCGGCCGAGCGTACCAGCGCCGACCGGCACCATGATCGGGCTGCCGGTGTCGGTGACTTCCTGACCGCGGACCAGACCCTCGGTGGTGTCCATCGCGATGGTGCGCACCGTGGATTCGCCGAGATGCTGCGCGACTTCGAGCACCAGGCGGTTGCCGCCGTTCCTGGTCTCGATCGCGTTCAGAATCGCGGGCAGATGTCCTTCGAACTGCACGTCGACGACGGCGCCGATGACCTGCGTAATGCGTCCGGTCTGGTTTGCGGGTGTAGCCATAAACTCTCTCCTTCGAATTCGGTCTTCGTCAGTCTGGTCGCGCGCCGTTACATCGCTTCGGCGCCGGAGATGATTTCAATCAGCTCCTTGGTGATCATGGCCTGACGGGTTCGGTTGTAGATAAGGGTCTGCTTGCGGATCATGTCGCCGGCGTTGCGGGTGGCGTTGTCCATCGCGCTCATCTGCGCGCCGTAGAACGAAGCATTGTTTTCCAGCAGCGCCCGGAACACCTGCATCGCGAGATTGCGCGGCAACAGGCGCTTGAGGATCTCGTCTTCCTCCGGCTCGTATTCGTAGGAGGTCGTCGGACCGGCATTGGCGGCGGGCGCCTCGACCACCAGCGGGATGATCTGCTGCGCGGTCGGGATCTGCGAAATCACGGATTTGAAGCGCGAGTAGAACAGCGTGCAGACGTCGAACTCACCGGCATCGAAGCGTTCGATGATCTTCTTGGCGATCTCGTCGGCATGGGAGAAAGCGAGCTGGCGCACCGCGCGCAGATCGAGGTGACCGATGATCTGCTTCTCGAAGTTGCGCCGCAGCTGCTCGTAACCCTTGCGGCCGACGCAGAAAATCTTGACCTCTTTGCCCTGGTTCATCAGCGACAGCGCGCGTTCGCGCGCCAGACGCACGATCGACGAGTTGAATGCGCCCGACAGGCCGCGCTCACCGGTGCAGACCAGCAGCAAATGCACCTGATCCTTGCCGGTGCCCGCCAGCAGCGTCGACGCCCCGGGCGAACCGGCGGCAGCCGTCGCGATGTTGGCAACTACCGCGTCCATCTTTTCGGCATAGGGCCGCGCCGCTTCGGCAGCGCTCTGCGCCCGCCGCAGCTTGGAAGCCGCGACCATCTGCATGGCCTTGGTGATCTTCTGCGTCGCCTTGGTCGAGGCGATGCGGACCCGCATGTCTTTCAGTGACGCCATTCTTAGTTCACCCCGGCGATCCGATCATCGTGATCAGACCGCAAGCCTCTCTTCGTCATCGGGCCCGGCCGAACGCCGGGCCACGACGGCAATTGCAGATCAGGCAAGCGTCTTTGCGAAAGCCTCGACCACCGCCTTCAGCTTGGCGGCGGTATCGTCGCTGAGATCGCGGCTGTCGCGGATCGCGTTGAGAATGTCGGCGTTCTTGCCGCGCAGCTGCGACAGCAGGCCGTCCTCGAACGCACGGATCTTGTTGAGCGGGAGCGCATCGAGATAGCCGTTGGTGCCGGCCCAGATCACGCAGACCTGCTCTTCCATCTTCAGCGGCGAGAACTGCGGCTGCTTCAGGAGTTCGGTCAGGCGCGAGCCACGGTTCAGCAGGCGCTGCGTCGAGGCGTCGAGGTCGGAGCCGAACTGCGCGAACGCCGCCATTTCGCGGTACTGCGCCAGCTCACCCTTGATCTTGCCGGCGACCTTCTTCATCGCCTTGGTCTGCGCCGACGATCCGACGCGCGACACCGACAGACCGACGTTCACCGCCGGGCGGATGCCCTGGAAGAACAGGTCGGTTTCAAGGAAGATCTGACCATCGGTAATCGAAATCACGTTGGTCGGAATGTAGGCCGAGACGTCGTTGGCCTGGGTTTCGATGATCGGCAGCGCGGTCAGCGAGCCCGAACCCTGGTCCTTGTTCAGCTTCGCGGCGCGCTCGAGCAGACGCGAATGCAGATAGAACACGTCGCCGGGATAGGCTTCGCGGCCCGGCGGGCGGCGCAGCAGCAGCGACATCTGGCGATAGGCGACGGCCTGCTTGGACAGATCGTCATAGATGATGACGGCGTGCATGCCGTTGTCGCGGAAGTACTCGCCCATGGTGCAGCCGGTGAACGGCGCGATGTACTGCATCGGCGCCGGATCGGAAGCGGTGGCGGCGACGATGATCGAATATTCCAGCGCGCCCTGCTCTTCGAGCACCTTGACGAACTGGGCAACGGTCGAGCGCTTCTGGCCGATCGCGACATAGACGCAATACAGCTTGATGTTTTCGTCCGGCTGCGCGTTGAGCGGCTTCTGGTTCAGGATGGTGTCGAGCGCGATCGCGGTCTTGCCTGTCTGACGGTCGCCGATAATCAGTTCGCGCTGGCCACGGCCGACGGGGATCAAGGCGTCGATCGACTTGAGGCCGGTCGCCATCGGCTCGCTCACCGACTTGCGCGGAATGATGCCGGGCGCCTTGACGTCGACGCGCATGCGCTTGTCGGCCTGAATCGGCCCCTTGCCGTCGATCGGATTGCCGAGCGCGTCGACGACGCGACCGAGCAGGCCCTTGCCGACGGGCGTGTCGACGATGGCGCGGGTGCGCTTGACGGTCTGGCCTTCCTTGATCTCGCGGTCGGCGCCGAAGATCACGATACCGACGTTGTCGGTTTCGAGGTTCAGCGCCATGCCGCGGGTGCCGTTCTCGAACTCGACCATTTCACCGGCCTGGACGTTGTCCAGACCGTAGACGCGGGCAATGCCGTCGCCGACGGACAACACCTGTCCGACTTCGGTAACTTCAGCCTCCTGGCCGAAATTCTTGATCTGGTCCTTGAGGATCGCGGAAATTTCCGCGGCGCGGATGTCCATCAGCCTGCCTCTTTCATCGCGTGCTTGATCGAATTGAGTTTGGTGCGAAGCGAACTATCCACCATGCGGCTGCCAAGCTTGACCACCAGGCCGCCGATGATGGAGGGATCGACTTTCACGTTGAGCGCGACGTCCTTGCCCGTCACTGACTTCAGTGCGGTCTTGAGAGCGTCGAGATTCTTTTCATTGAGCTGTTCGGCGACGGTGACGTCGGCCGTTGCCTCGCCCTTGAACTTCGCTACCAGCGCGCGGAAGGCGCGGATCACATCGGTGACGGCAAACAGCCGGCGATTGGCGGTGAGGACTTTGAGGAATTTCGCGGAAGTACCGGTAATTTCGGCCTTGTCCAGCACCGCGGCGAGTGCCTTCGACTGCGCATCCGAGGAGAAAACCGGGCTGCGAACGAGGCGCTTCAGATCGGCGCTATCGGCCAGCATGGCCTCGAATCTATCGAGATCGGCCCTTACTGCGTCGACGGATTTCTCGTCACGCGCCAACTCGAACAAGGCCGTTGCATAACGACCTGACACTCCCGAAACGGACGGATTTTCAGCAGCCACTAGACGCTCTTTTTTGCTGTCAAACTCGCAAGGGAAAAACCGTCGCCACGAGTAGCGGCGCCTAGCGATCCAAGCCCTTGGAATTCAAGCGGGACTTCGATTTTCGACCGGCACGAGTGGTGCCGGGATCGTTAAAATCGCGGCTTTGCTAACATAGCGAGCGCGCAGGTGCAACATGACGGCGCGTGCCGGCGATGCCTTGTCGCACGTCAATTTTCGACGCCACCCAGACGTCGTTTGGCGGCGAGTCGATTGCCCGAAATGACAGGTGGAACAGGCTGGATGCGGCACGCGCCAGCCGCGAAATCTTTAGTTCCGCCCGTTTTTGCATAGGGGCCATGAGATGGCGACTTTGAACCTTTTTTGAGTTCCGCCGATTACTTGCCCAAATCTCGCAGGCGCGAGCAATGACTATACTATTCAGTAATTATAAGTATTCGAATGGTTAAAAATTCGTTAAACCCAAATATTACGGAACATCTGATAGTTAGTTGATCTCAGTAACAAGATATGTCAGCCGGAGATATACAGGCATTACTGCCCAATTCATGCCTCATTGCGCAACCAAACGGCCAGTTCACAAACTGGGACGGGGGTTCCACTTGTCACATATGTGGCAATACTATCTGAGGGACTAGTTAATGTTGAATACCAATAAGGCGGTGCTGGGAAATCTTACCCGGTCGCGTACGGCGCTCGCTCTGATCGCCGCAACTCTCCTGGTCGGCGGCAGCGTTACCGAAGCTTCCGCCAAATCCAGGCACCATCGCCACCATTCCCACCACGCCGCCAAGTCGGCCGGCGGTGACTGGCGGGACGCCAACGCCTCGATGGGCGGCACTTCGGGCGGCCACAGCTTCTCCGGAATGGCCTCCTACTACGGCAACGAATCCGGCAGCCGCACCGCTTCCGGCGCGCGCTTCAACCAGAACGCCATGACCTGCGCCCATCGCTCGCTGCCGTTCGGCACCAAGCTGCGGGTGACTCGTGGTGGTCAAAGCGTTGTCGTCACCGTCAACGACCGTGGCCCGTTCGTTCGCGGTCGCGTGCTCGACCTCTCCACGGGCGCCGCCCGTGCCATCGGCCTGACTGGCGCCGGCGTCGGCCGTGTCACCGCCGAGGTCGTCTCCTAAAGCGCATCTCGTGCGCCGACAAAGGCCTGCCGTCGCAAATGACGGCAGGCCTTTTTTGTTGCCTCACAGGAAGCTCTGCGGATCGACATCGACCTCGAGCTTGAGATTGCCCTTGGTCTTCGGACCCGCGGCGAGCCATTCGCGCAGATATTCCGACAGGTCGACATTGCGCAGCGACTTCACCAGAATCCGGAACCGGTAGCGGCCCTTGATGACAGCAAGCGGCGCTTCGGCGGGGCCCAGCACCTGGATACGCTCGTCGATCGGCGCGATCGCGGCGAGCTTTCGCGCAAAACCTTCCGCGGTCGGCCGGTCGCCGGCCGAAATGATCAGGCTCGCCAGCCGGCCGAACGGCGGGTAACCCGTGCGCTCGCGCCCATCGATCTCGCTGGCATAGAACGCCTCGCGATCCGCTGCGATCAGCGCCTTCATCACGGGATGTTCGGGCTGATGGGTCTGCAAATAGCCAACGCCGCGGCCCTGGTCGCGCCCGGCACGGCCGATCACCTGGTTGAGTAATTGAAACGTCCGTTCGGCGGCGCGCGGATCGCCATTACCGAGCCCGAGATCGGCATCGACAACGCCGACCAGATTAAGCCGCGGAAAATTGTGCCCCTTCGCCACCAGTTGCGTGCCGATGATGATGTCGACGCGGCCCTCGGCAATTTCGTTCAGCTCGCTGCGCATGGTCTCGATCGAAGTGATGAGATCGCTCGACAGCACCATGGTGCGCGCATCCGGAAACAATTGCGCGGCTTCTTCCTGCAGCCGCTCGACGCCGGGGCCGACCGCGACCAGCGATTCCTCGGCCTGGCAATGCGGACAGATATTCGGGCGCGGCATCGAGAAGCCGCAATGGTGGCAGACCAGCCGCTGGCGAAAGCGATGGTCCACCAGCCAGGCGTCGCAGATGGTGCAGGCAAAGCGATGCCCGCAGGCCCGGCACAGGGTCAGCGGCGCGTAGCCGCGGCGGTTGAGAAACAGCAGCGCCTGCTCGCGCTTCTCGATCGCGAATTTGATCTGCTCAGCCAAAGGCGGCGAGATGAAGCGGCCACGCGGCGGCGGCGCGCGACGCAGGTCGATCGCCTCGATATGTGGCATGTGCTGGCCACCGAAGCGCGACGGCAGCGCCACGCGCTGATAGCGGCCCTTGCGCGCATTGACCTCGGTCTCGACCGACGGTGTTGCCGACGCCAGGATGATCGGAATTTTTTCGATCCGCGCCCGCACCACCGCCATGTCGCGGGCATGGTAATGCGCGCCGTCGCTCTGCTTGTAGGCCTGGTCGTGTTCTTCATCGACCACGATCAGGCCCAGATCCGCGTAGGGCATGAACAGCGCCGAGCGTGCACCGACCACGACGGTCGCTTCGCCGCTCGCAATCGCAGCCCAGTTGCGCGCGCGGGTGCGCGGCGTCAGTTCGGAATGCCATTCCAGCGGGCGCACACCAAAACGCTGCGCAAAACGGTCGAGAAATTGTCCGGTCAGCGCAATCTCCGGCATCAGGATCAGCACCTGTTTGCCGCGGCGGATGGTTTCGGCGATCGCCTCGAAATAGACTTCGGTCTTGCCGGAGCCGGTGACGCCATCGAGCAGGGCGACGTGAAAGCTGCCGTTCGCGGCCAGCGCACGCATCGCATCGACAGCGGCGCGTTGCTGGTGCGAAAACTCCGGCTGCGCGAACGACGGGTCCGGTGCCGGCGGCGCCAGCGGCGGCGGCATGGCCTCGATCGCCAGAGTGCCTTCATCGACAAGACCGTCGATCACGCCGGAACTGACGCCGGCTTCCCGCGCCGCATCGGACTTGCCATGCAGCAGGCCGTCCGACAGCACCTCGATCAGCCGCCGGCGCGCCGGCGTCATGCGCCGTGGCGGTTCACCGACCAGCCGGACGCCGATCCGCATCCGCTCGGGTCCGAGATTTTCTCCCATCCGCAGGCACATCCGCAGCACCATGCCGCGTGCGGACAGCGTGTAGGTGGAGACCCAGTCGACCAGGCTGCGCAGTTCTTCCTTCAGAGCGGGCACGTCGAGTTTTTCGCCGACGTCCTTGAGCCGGTTGTGCAGCCGCGGATCGGGGTTGGCGTTTTCCGCCCACACCACGGCCACGACCTCGCGCGGGCCGAGCGGCACGCAGACGACATCGCCGGGCTTCAGTTCCATGCCGCGCGGCACGCGGTAGGAATAGGCCTGATTGAGCGCAACCGGCACCAGCACATCGACGACACGCGTCGACGATGCCGATGAGGTGGTTTGGCGCGTGGAATGGTCCATCGAATCAGGCTCGGGGTGGCAGGGCTCAGGTTAAGGGCGCCAGGCTGCCGGGGCCAGTGGCTGCGGCCGCCCGCCAGATTAGCGAAAGGTAAACGAAACAGGTGCGATATAATCGGGAAGAATCAGGGCGCCATAGCTTCATGACCAAAGCTTCATGACCAAACCTGCCGCGCCGGTCCAGCAAATCGAACTCGAATGCGCCGACGAAAGTCTGGCGCTGCAGATGACGCGCTGGCTGACGCATTTGCGCGCCGAACGGCGGCTGTCGCCGAAAACGCTGGAGGCCTATGCCCGCGACCTCCGGCAATGCCTGACCTTCCTCGCTGAACATTGGGGCCGCCGCGTCACGCTCAAGAGTTTTGCCGCGCTCGAAGCCACCGACATCAGGGCCTTCATGGCGATGCGCCGCGCCGACGAGATCGGCAGCCGCTCGCTGATGCGGGCGCTGGCAGGCTTGCGATCGTTCGGACGTTTTCTGGAGCGCGAAGGCAAAGGCAAGGTCGGCGCATTGTCGGCGATCCGCGCGCCGAAAATCGGCAAGAGCCTGCCAAAACCGATCCAGATGGCGGCCGCCAAACGTTTCGCCGATGCCGAGGAGCGCGCCGGCGAGGATCGCGATCCCTGGATCTGGGCGCGCGACGCCGCGGTCATGGCGCTGCTGTATGGTTCGGGCTTGCGCATCTCCGAAGCGCTGGGGCTGAAGCGCCGCGACGTGCCGCTTCCCGGCGAAGGCGACGTCATCATCGTGACCGGCAAGGGCAACAAGACCCGCATGGTGCCGGTGTTGCAAAACGTGCTGGCGCTGATCGTCGACTACACTGCGATGTGTCCGCATCCGCTGCCGCCGGCGGGACCGATTTTCGTCGGCGCCCGCGGCGGACCGCTCAGCCCCCGGATTATCCAGCTCACCATGGAGCGGCTGCGCGGCTCACTCGGCCTGCCCGACAGTGCAACGCCGCATGCGCTGCGGCATTCGTTCGCGACGCATCTCTTGAGCCGTGGCGGCGACCTGCGCGCGATCCAGGAACTGCTCGGCCACGCCTCGCTCTCGACCACGCAGATCTATACCGGCATCGACTCGGAACGGCTGCTGGAAGTCTATCGCACCGCCCATCCGCGCCGCTGAGCCTTTGTTTGACGCGTTTTCTTTACGCGAACCGGCGTCCACTTCGCTCGAAAACGCTATGACAGCGCGACGACATATTCCCGTCACACCGTTGACGAGTAGCGCTTGCCCCTTGCGCCGGCCATATTGTTCGGTCAATCGTGGGACCGGGTCACGGTCATTCATTGGGGAGAGAATCATGAGCGCACATGAAAGCATGGAGCACGCGGAGCATGCCGAGCACGCTTCAGGCTCGAACAAGAAGATCGCGTTGCTGATCGCCGTGATCGCGCTGTGTCTGGCGCTGTCGGAAACGCTGGGCAAGGGCGCGCAGACCGAATCGATCAGCAAGAACGTCGAGGCCTCGAACCTGTGGGCGTTCTTCCAGGCCAAGAGCATCCGCCGCACCGTGGTGCAGGCCACCTCCGAACAAGCCAAGCTCAGCCTCGGCCTCGTAGGCGACGATGCCGCCAAGGCGGCGCTGGCGAAGCAGATCGACGACTGGAACAAGACAGCGCAGCGCTATCGCTCCGAGCCGGAGACCGGCGAAGGCTCGGAACAGCTCGCCGAACGCGCCAAGCACGCCGAACACGAGCGCGACGAGTCGACCGCCAAATACCATCACTATGAACTGGCGTCGGCCGCCTTCCAGATCGGCATCGTGCTGGCCTCGGCCACCATCATCACCGGCATCCTGACGCTTGCCTGGGTATCCGGCATCCTGACGCTGGCAGGGATCGCCATCACCGCGCTCGGCCTGCTGTCGCCGCATCTGTTGCATCTGCATTGATTGCACGATCCGTCATCCTGAGGTGCGCGCACTTGCGCGCCTCGAAGGATGAGCGGCATCGGTCGAGACGCGCATCCTTCGAGGCTCGCTGCGCTCGCACCTCAGGATGACGGTTCGGGATTCGGGAAAAGTCTGAAGTTGAAGCGCCTCAGCGCGCTTCGTGCACGCTTTTGCGAAAGCGCTGGACCAGCCGCAGCATGCGCGACGACCAGCCGCCACCATCGCCGCGCAGAATTTCCCGGATCCGCCGCTTGACCGGATCGACCAGGGCCGCGGCCTTGGCGCGCAGCGCCATGATGAAGTCATAGAGTTTTTCGAACCATTGCATTTGCAAGAGCTTCGAACGCGTCACGTCGAAGATGAACGCGGTGACGCCGACGCCGAGGAATTTTCCGAACACGATGGTGACGAAGGCGGCGAGCCAGTATTCATGGGTCAACAGCCACAGGCCGACCAGCTTGAGCGGAAACAGCGGGATCACCGGCACCAGGAACACGATCAGCGTCATCGCCGGCGACAACGTGTCGACGCGTTCGGCCAGCCATGCCTTGAAGGTGCGCAGCGGGATCCACGCAACGACGCGCGCCACGATCGGCTCGAGATGATCCCACAGCCATGCTTCGATCAGGAAGATGACCGCAAGCAGAACCCAGACCGGTTGAAGTAGGCGGCGCATCATGAATGTCATCTCTAGAGCGGCATGGCGTTCCCAGCCGTCATCCCGCTCTATTTCTTCATTTGAGCATGATCTATCCGGAGACCGGTATCAACTTTTCCGGATCATGCTATCCGGCAAATGCCGGGTGTCGATCACATATGGATCGCGCGCTTGCCGACCGCAAGCGCCGCTTCCTTGACCGCTTCCGAGCGAGTCGGATGCGCGTGGCAAGTCCGCGCCAGATCTTCGGCCGAACCGCCGAACTCCATCAAAACGCAGGCTTCGTGGATCATTTCACCGGCCTCGCGGCCGATAATGTGCACACCGAGCACGCGATCGGTCTTCGCATCTGCGAGAATCTTCACGAAACCGTCAGTGGTCTGGTTGACCTTGGAACGGCCATTGGCGGTAAAGGGAAATTTTCCGATCGTGTAAGCGACGCCGGCCTGCTTCAGCTCTTCCTCGGTCTTGCCGACCGATGAAACTTCCGGCGTGGTATACACAACACCTGGGATAACATCGTAGTTCACGTGGCCCGCTTGTCCCGCGATGATTTCCGCGCAGGCGACGCCTTCGTCCTCAGCCTTGTGCGCGAGCATCGGACCTGCGACCACGTCGCCGATCGCGTAGACGCCCTTCACGCTTGTGGAAAAGTGCGCGTCGATCTGCACGCGGCCGCGATTGTCGAGCGCGACGCCGGCTTCCTTCAGGCCGAGGCCATCGGTGTAGGGCACGCGGCCGATGCAGACCAGCACCACGTCGGCTTCGATCGCTTCCGCCGCGCCGCCGGCCGCCGGCTCGATGCTGGCCTTCAGCGTCTTGCCCGAGGTGTCGACGCCGGTGACCTTGGCGCCGAGCTTGAATGCAAAGCCCTGCTTTTCAAGAATGCGCTGGAATTGCTTGGCGATCTCGCCGTCCATGCCGGGCAGGATGCGATCGAGGAATTCGACGACGGTGACCTTGGCGCCCAGGCGGTGCCACACCGAGCCGAGCTCGAGCCCGATCACGCCGGCGCCGACGATCAGCAGGTTCGCAGGCACCTTGTCGAGCGACAGCGCGCCGGTCGAGGACACGATGCGCTTCTCGTCGATCTCGATGCCCTTCAGCCGCGCAATGTCCGAGCCGGTGGCGATGACGATGTTCTTTGTTTCAACGATCTGCGCCTTGCCGTCGCCGCCGGTCACCTCGACCTTGCCGGCGCCGAGAATCTTGCCCTTGCCCGAGATGACGTCGATCTTGTTCTTCTTCATCAGGAACTCGACGCCCTTGACGTTGCCGTCGATGCCCTGCTGCTTGAAATTCATCATCGAAGGCAGGTCGAGTTGCGGCGCCGAAACCTTGACGCCCATCTTCGCGAAGGAGTGTCCGGCCTCCTCGAACATTTCGGAAGCATGCAGCAGCGCCTTCGACGGCATGCAGCCGACGTTGAGACAGGTGCCGCCCAGCGTTGCGTTCTTCTCGACCACGGCGACCTTCATGCCGAGTTGCGCCGCGCGCACCGCGCAGACATATCCGCCGGGGCCGGTGCCGATGACGACGAGATCGTAGGAAGCCATGCTCGTAATCCCAAAGCTGAGAGAGGTGGTCAGCGCCCGCCCGAAACGTCGAGGGTGGTGCTGGTAACGTAGGACGCCTCGTCCGACAGCAGCCAGACGATGGCATTGGCGATTTCTTCCGCACTGCCGACACGCTTCATCGGCACCATATGCGCAAGCCGGTGGGCGCGGTCGGGCTCTCCGCCCGCAGCATGGATTTCGGTATCGATCAGTCCGGGGCGGATACCGGCGACGCGAATGCCTTCACCGGCGACTTCATGGCCGAGGCCGACCGTGAAGGAATCGATCGCGCCCTTGGAGGCGGCATAGTCGACATAGGTGTTGGGCGCACCGAGCTTGGCGGCAACCGAGGATATGTTGACGATGACGCCGCCCTTGCCGCCGTGCCTGGTCGACATCCGCTTCACCGCCTCGCGGGCGCAGAGAATGGCGCCGGTGACGTTGATCGCCATCATTTCCTGAATTCGCTCGGCCGACATCTCGTCGACCCGCACGCCGCTCTTGCCGACAATGCCGGCATTGTTGACCAGCGCGCCGAGCGCGCCGAAACCGTCGGCCGCCTTGAACAGCGCCAGGATGTCGCTCTCATGCGCGACGTCGCATTTCACCGCGATCGCCTTGCCGTTCTTGCCCTCGATCTGGCTAACGACCTCATCGGCCGCCGCCTTGTTGCTGGCATAGCCGACAACGACCCGATAGCCGCGCGCGGCGGCGGCAAGCGCGGCAGCACGGCCGATGCCGCGGCTGCCGCCGGTAATCACAACAACCTTGTCCGTCACATCAGCCCCCAACACTCAAAATGCATCGATTCACGACGCGCTGCGTCAGGCTCGAACGCCGACGCCGGCAGGCCTGATATCTTAGAGATCCAGCACCAGCCGCGCCGGATCTTCCAGGCTTTCCTTGACGCGAACCAGGAACGTCACCGCTTCCTTGCCGTCGATCACGCGGTGATCGTAGGACAGCGCCAGATACATCATCGGCCGCACTTCGATCTTGCCGGCGACCACCATCGGCCGCTCCTGGATCTTGTGCATGCCGAGAATGGCGGACTGCGGCGCGTTCAGGATCGGCGTCGACATCAGCGAACCGTAGATGCCGCCATTGGTGATGGTGAAGGTGCCGCCCTGCATCTCGTCGATCTTGAGCTGGCCGTCGCGGGCGCGGCGGCCGAAATCGGCGATGCTCTTTTCGATGTCGGAGATCGACTTGTGGTCGCAGTCGCGCACCACGGGCACGACCAGGCCCTTGTCGGTGCCGACGGCAACGCCGACGTGATAGTAGTTCTTGTAGATCAGGTCGGTGCCGTCGATCTCGGCGTTGACGGCCGGAATGTCCTTCAGCGCCTGCACGCAGGCCTTGGTGAAGAAGCCCATGAAGCCGAGCTTGGTGCCGTGCTTCTTCTCGAACACGTCCTTGTACTGCGTCGCGCATCGCCATGATGTGGCTCATGTCGACCTCGTTGAAGGTCGTGAGCATCGCAGCGGTGTTCTGCACGTCCTTCAGCCGCCGCGCGATGGTCTGGCGCAGCCGCGTCATCTTCACGCGCTCTTCGCGCGCGGCATCGTCGGCGGGCGAGGCGCTGCGCACCTGCACGGCGGCGGCCGGCTGATTGACCGGTGTCGGCGCCGAGGCCGCCTTCTCGATCGCGGCCAGCATGTCGCCCTTGGTGACGCGGCCATCCTTGCCGGAGCCCGGCACGGTCGCGGCATCAATGCCGCTTTCAGCTGAAATCTTTCGTACCGACGGCGCCAGCGGCGCATCTGATGGTGCCGCCTTCGGCGTCGGGGCAGGCGCGGCGGCCGGGGCTGCGGCAGCGGCAGGAGCCTTGGCCGGCGCGGCAGCCGGCTTGGCGGCGGCAGCGCCACCTTCCGTGATCTGGCCGAGCAGCGCACCGACGGCGACGGTCTCGCCGTCCTTGGCGGCGATCTCGCCGAGCACGCCGGCGGACGGCGCCGGGACTTCGATGGTGACCTTGTCGGTCTCGAGCTCGACCAACGGCTCGTCCACCGCCACGGCATCGCCGGCCTTCTTGAACCAGCGGCCGATGGTGGCTTCCGTCACGGACTCGCCGAGCGTCGGAACACGAATTTCAGTCATGGTCTTTTTCCTCAATACGTTTGTGCCGTCATCGTCCGCGAAAGCGGACGATCCAGTACTCCGAAGCGGTCGTGGCTTTAAACGGACGGCGCGGCGTACTGGATGCCCCGCCTTCGCGGGGCATGACAAATGAAAAAATCCTAGTTCAGCGCCTCGTCCAGCAGAGCCTTGAGCTGCGCCAGATGCTTCGACATCAAACCGGTGGCGGTTGCCGCCGACGCCGCGCGGCCGGCGTAACGCGGACGCTTGTTCGGCGCGTTGATCTGGTTCAGCACCCATTCGAGATAGGGCTCGATGAAGTGCCACGCACCCATGTTGCGCGGCTCTTCCTGGCACCAGACCACTTCGGCACCCTTGAAGCGGCCGAGCTCCTGCACCAGCGCCTTCAGCGGCACCGGATAGAGCTGCTCGACGCGCATGATGTAGATGTCGTCGATGCCGCGCTTCTCGCGCTCGTCGTAGAGGTCGTAATAGACCTTGCCCGAGCACAGCACGACGCGCTTGATCTTGTCGTCCGGCACCAGCTTGATCGGCTCGTCCGGCAGCATCTGGGCGTCATCGTACAGGATGCGGTGGAAGGTCGCGGTCGCGCCGAGTTCGTCCAGCCGCGAGACCGCGCGCTTGTGGCGCAACAACGACTTCGGCGTCATCACGATCAGGGGCTTGCGGATCTCGCGATGCAGCTGACGCCGCAGCGCGTGGAAGTAATTCGCCGGCGTGGTCGGGTACACCACCTGCATGTTGTCTTCGGCGCACATCTGCAGGAAGCGTTCGAGCCGCGCCGAGGAATGCTCCGGCCCCTGCCCTTCATAGCCATGCGGCAGCAGGCAGACGAGGCCGGACATGCGCAGCCATTTGCGTTCGCCCGACGAGATGAACTGGTCGAACAGCACCTGGGCGCCGTTGGCGAAGTCGCCGAACTGGGCTTCCCACATCGTCAGCGCGTTCGGCTCGGCCAGCGAGTAGCCGTACTCGAAGCCGAGCACCGCCTCTTCCGACAGCAGCGAGTTGATGACCTCGTAATGGCCCTGGTCGTTGCCGAGATGGTTGTACGGGGTGTAGCGGCTCTCGTCTTCCTGATCGATCAGCACCGAGTGACGCTGCGAGAAGGTGCCGCGCTCGGAGTCCTGTCCGGACAGCCGGACGTGATGGCCTTCCTGCATCAAGCGTGCAGAACGCCAGCGCCTCGCCGGTCGCCCAGTCGATGCCGACGCCGTTGTCGATCGCCTTGGCGCGGTTCTCGAGGAAACGCTGGATGGTGCGGTGAACCCGGAAACCATCGGGCACCTTGGTGATCTTGCGGCCGATTTCCTTCAGCACATTGACGTCGACGCCGGTGACGCCTCGCCGTGCATCCTCTTCCTGGTCGGCGGACTTGAAGCCGGACCATTTGCCGTCGAGCCAGTCGGCCTTGTTCGGCTTGTAGCCGGAGCCGGCTTCGAGCTCGGCATCGAGCCGCGCGCGCCAGTCGGCCTTGGCCTTCTCGACCTCGCCTTCGGTCATCACGCCGTCGGCGATCAGCCGCTTGGAATAGATCTCGACCGTGCCGGGATGCGTTCCGATCTTCTTGTACATCACCGGCTGGGTGAACATCGGCTCGTCGCCTTCGTTATGACCGTGGCGGCGATAGCAGAACATGTCGATGACGACAGGCTTGTGGAACTTCTGCCGGAACTCGATCGCGACCTTGGCCGCGAAAACGACCGCTTCCGGATCGTCGCCATTCACATGGAAGATCGGCGCGTCGATCATCTTCGCCACGTCGGACGGATAGGGCGAGGAACGCGAATAGCGCGGATAGGTGGTGAAGCCGATCTGGTTGTTGACGATGAAGTGCAGCGAACCGCCGGTGCGGTAGCCCTTCAGGTCGGACAGGGCGAAACATTCGGCCACCACGCCCTGGCCCGCGAACGCCGCGTCGCCATGCATCAACAGCGGCAGCACGGAAATGCGCTGGTCTGGCGGATCGCCGTGCTGGTCCTGCTTGGCGCGCACCTTGCCGAGCACCACGGGATCGACGATCTCCAGATGCGACGGGTTGGCGGTCAGCGACAGATGGATCTTGTTGTTGTCGAACTCGCGGTCCGACGAGGCGCCGAGATGATACTTGACGTCGCCCGAGCCTTCGACCGCGTCGGGATTGGCGGAGCCGCCCTTGAATTCATGGAACAGCGCGCGATGCGGCTTGCCCATCACCTGGGTCAGCACGTTGAGGCGGCCGCGATGCGGCATGCCGACGACGATTTCCTTCACGCCGAGATTGCCGCCGCGCTTGATGATCTGCTCCAGCGCCGGGATCAGCGCTTCGGCGCCGTCGAGGCCGAAGCGCTTGGTGCCGGTGAACTTGATGTCGCAGAATTTCTCAAAACCTTCGGCTTCGATCAGCTTGTTGAGGATCGCGCGGCGCCCTTCGCGGGTAAAACTGATTTCCTTGTCCGGACCTTCGATGCGCTCCTGGATCCAGGCCTTCTGCGCCGCGTTGGTGATGTGCATGAACTCGACGCCGAGCGTCTGGCAGTAGGTGCGCTCGCAGATCGCGACGATTTCGCGAAGCGTGCCGTATTCGAGGCCGAGCACGTGGTCGAGGAAGATCTTGCGGTCGAAATCGGCTTCAGCAAAACCGTAGGAGCGCGGATCGAGCTCTTCACGGTCGCGCGGCGCCTCGATGCCGAGCGGGTCGAGTTTGGCGTGAAAGTGTCCGCGCATGCGGTAGGCGCGGATCAGCATCAAGGCGCGAACCGAATCGCGCGTCGCCTGATGGACGTCGGCCGCGGAAATATCCGCGCCCTTGGTCTGCGCCTTATCGAGTGCCTTGGCGGCGAGCTTGGCGCCGACCGCCTTCTCGACGGTGACCCAGTTGCCGTCCAGCGCCGACGTCAGTTCGTCGCGCGGCGTCAGCGGCCAGTTGTCGCGTCCCCAGGAAGCGCCCTCGGCGTTCTTCTGGACGTCAGCCGGGCTGTCCTTCAGGCTTTTGAAAAACTCCTGCCAGTCGGTGTCGACCGAGGCGGGGTCCTGCTCGTAGCGGGCGTAGAGTTCGTCGATATAGGTGGCATTTGTGCCCTGCAAAAACGAGGAAAGGGCAAAAGCGGCATTCGCGTCCTGGCGAGACATGAGGGCATCCTGGTGATTTTTACTTCGCGCGTGACAGACGGCGCAGCGCCGATCCGGAAACCGGATCAGCGGGATAAAGAGCTCTTTACCCTATTTAGGCCGGAATTTCCCGCGCAAAAGAACCAAGAAGTGAATTAGCCCTTCAATTTTTCGACAAGGGTATGTCCGAGCCGC
>CAWAYU010000005.1:0-685243 GCA_963786355.1 uncultured Alphaproteobacteria bacterium
TATTGTGAGACCGGTTTTTCAAAATTGATCGATTGCAATCTCCACTGGTCAACGACAACCACCAGCCGGTCCACCCCGGTATTCGACACCCCCGCGAACGCGGCGGGCACCGTCCCGTCGGGCGCGCTTGAACCGTTCCAGCCAACCACCGATGTCACGGCATGGGCCATTGCTCATTGCCCCGACGACACCATCATCAGGTACCTGCTTTGCGCCTGTCCCCTCGGACGCGGCGCCGGTACAGGCCGCGAGCGACGATCTCGCAACCAATCTGCCGCGGCCAAAACCCTGGCTGCTGTCGACGGCGAAGAATTCACAGTTCATCGAGTCGGTTCACATCGAGACGCCGCTCGGTCTCGCCGGCGTGCTCGGCTTCTACCGCGCCGAGCTGAGCAAGCGCGGCTGGTCGGAGAATGACGGCGCGGTCGTCGAGCGTGACGGCGCCGTGATCGCGTTCACGACATCGGATGGGCCAGCGCTGCTCCGGCTCACCCGTCAGGACGATCAGACGATCGCCGATCTGTCGCGGCGCAAGCCCGCCGCCACCGCTGCCGGCATGCGTGCCGAGGCCAGGGCAGGTGAAGCTGAGGCTCGGCAACAATGCGGATGAAGAGGCCGTCATCACCATCAACGGGCAGGCCATCAAGCTGGCCGCTCGCGCTGGAATCAAGTTGACGGGCGACCCCCGAAACCGGCGCCAAATCGCCCGACAGCCAGGAAATCGATCTGCCGCCGGGCAAGTACAAGGTCACCCTCAAGGTCGCGAGCGCTGCTGCTCAGGACCGGGAATTCGAGGTCGCTGCCGACGAGACCTGGGGCGTGATGGCCACTCGGGCCGGCCTCCCGATCCCGCTGCATCTTTACTGAGACGCGGAAGTTCTGGTCGCGTCGGAAGCTGGCCTGATCACGCCATCAAGGATGCGCCGTTCTTACCCGAGATAGCCGGAAACGCCGTCCCACAACAATTTCAGCGCGGTCACGACCAGCAATCCATAGCAGGCACGATAAATCTGTTGCTGGTCCAGCCTTCCGTGAAGCCGCCAACCAAGCCAGACGCCGGTGGGGATGGCGAGCAGGCAGACCGCCATCACGATCCAGACGTTGCCGGCCGGTCTCACCAGCAGCAACCACGGCACCGCCTTGGTCGCGTTGCCAACGGTGAAGAACAGACTCGTGGTTCCGGCATAGACTTCCTTGCTGAGGCCGAGCGGCAGCAGATACATCGCCAGCGGCGGTCCGCCGGAATGGGCCACCATGGTGGTAACGCCCGAGGCGAGACCGGCAGCAACCGCCTTCGGCGACGAACGCGGCGTTATTTTCACCTCGGAACCGGCAAGCCACAGGCCGACAAAGATCAACGTGGTCATCGCCATCACGATCGCGACGGCACGGTGGTCCATCACGCGGAACAACAGATAGCCGAACCCGATGCCGATCACGAGCCCGGGCAACAGCAACGCAAGGTCGGGCTTCGACCATGTCGACGGCTTCCAGTAGCGAAGCGCGTACAGGTCCATCGCGATGAACAATGGCGCGAGCAGGCCGCCGGCCGTTACCGGGTCCATCACGAACGACAACAGCGGAATTCCGACAATGGAGAACCCGCCGCCGAAAGCGCCCTTCATGAAGCAGATCAGGAACACGCCGGCGAAAGCGATCAGGATCGTGGTGACTGTCAGTTCCATGGGCATCGCTCCTTCTCGGTACAATCGGTTCAATTTCCAACATTTGACTATATTGCTCCGATATAGGTATCGGTGCAAATAGAACATTGATCTCGGTACAATTGTTTTCAGGCCCGGGGCCGGGTCGGCCGTGCGTCCTCTCCGCAATGTGATCAGATGATGATCGTAATTCCATTGACCGGCGAAGCGGGTCGAATAGCTGCGGGGAAGGACGAGCGGCCCGATGACCGCGGCCGCTGCGGCCGAGCAAACCCATCCGAATGGAATGGAGAACGCACATGTCCACGATTCACCTGCACCGATCGACCGTAGTGACCCCCGAGCAGTATCTGGCCGCGTTGCTGGATTTCGGGCAGGGCCGCTCGAAAATCTTTGGCAATAGCGCCGGCGAATATCTGAAGGTGCATCAGTTCGGATCGTCCCAGGCCGACGTCACCGAAGGATCGGGCGGTGTTTGGGAGCGTCTTCGCTACGATTGGTCGAATCCCGACCGCGTCGTCCTCACGACGACCGACTCCAATGTTTGGGGTGGCTTGTCGGGTCACACCTACACTTTCACGCGCCGCCAGGATGGCTTGACCGATGTCGACGTGGTCGTGGTCCGCGAAGGGAAGAACTGGAAAGGTCGGGTGCTCGGCTTTGTACTCGGTACCATCGGCAGGCGCGTTCTGGAAAAGGCGTTCGAAAACTCGATTACGGCGATCGAGAGCAGGAAATCGATCGCTGCCATCAGGCAATCCGGCAAGCCGTCGCTTGCCACCTACACCCTTGCCCGCTGTCGGCTCGTAAGCCGGCACGCGCGATCTTCCGGATGTCGTCAGTAGCCGCGGGGTGCAGTGCAGAGGCCGTCGTTCGATGAGCAACTCGTCCGCGTGGCGCCAGAATGTGCTGCCGGGTCGTGCTGCCAAGACGTTCTGCCAAGACCTCGCGACACCGGGCCCTTCCACATGCTGACGGACCGGGTGTAGTCTGTTGGCGCAGGGCGTCCGCTTGGACCGCCCGCGACACAGCGCAGACTGTGGAGGGAGCGTCATGGGATTTCCTCGCCGCGCATTCTTGCGTCTGGCAGCGGGTGCCGCTGCGTTGCCGGCCGTGCCCCGCATGTCGTGGGCGGAAACCTATCCATCCCGGCCGGTGCGCATCGTCGTCGGCTTTGCCGCCGGCGGGGCGACCGACATCCAGGCGCGGCTGATGGGTCAATGGCTGTCGGATCGCCTCGGCCAGCAATTCGTCATCGAGAATCGCGCCGGCGCCAGCGGCAACATCGGCACCGAGGCGGTCGCCAAGGCGCCGGCGGATGGCTACACGCTGCTGCAAATCGTGACCCCGCATGCGATCAATGCCGCGCTCTACAGCAATCTCAATTTCGACTTCATGCGGGACATCGCGCCGGTGATCTGCGCCGCGCGGCTGGCCTACGTCGTGGTGGTGCATCCGTCGGTCCCGGCCACGACGCTGCCCGAGTTCATCGCCTATGCCAAGGCCAACCCGGGCAAGATCAACTACGGGTCGGCCGGCGCCGGCACCCCGCAAAACATTGCCTGCGAACTCTTCAAGATGATGGCCGGCGTGGACCTGGTCCACGTCCCGTATCGCGGCGGTGCGCCTGCGACCACCGACCTGGTCGGCGGCCACCTGCATGTTATTTTCGCCCCGCTGTCGGAGTCGATCGAACACGTCAAGGCCGGCAAGCTTCGCGCCTTGGCGGTGACGACCACGGCCCGTCTCGACATCTTGCCTGATGTTCCGACGGTCGCAGAGTTCGTACCGGGCTACGAGGCCAGCGGTTTTGCGGGCATCGGCGTGCCCAGGAACACCCCGGCCGATATCATTGATTTGCTGAACAAGGAGCTCAATGCCGGCCTCGCCGACAGCAAGATCAAGACCCGGATCGTCGAGCTGGGCGGCGCGGTGGCCGGCGGCTCGGCTGCGGAATTCGCGACCATCCTCGCGGAGGCCACCGAAAAATGGGCGAAGGTGATCAAGTTCGCGGGCATCAAGGCTGAGTAGAGCGGTCGTCGAAGGCCGACATCTCCAAATGAAAAAGGCGCCCCGCGAGGGGCGCCTTTGACTTCTTGCAGTAACGCGTTTCGCCGTTACAGCGAATAGTACATGTCGAATTCGACCGGATGCGGGGTCATTTCGAAGCGCTCGACTTCGGTCATCTTCAGCTCGATGTAAGCGTCGATGAAGTCGTCGTCGAACACGCCGCCGTTCTTGAGGAAGCGCGCGGTTCTTGTCGAGGCTTTCCAGCGCCTCGCGCAAGCTGCCGCACACCGTCGGGATCTGCTTCAGCTCTTCCTTCGGCAGATCGTAGAGATCCTTGTCCATCGCCGGACCCGGATCGATCTTGTTCTTGATGCCGTCGAGGCCGGCCATCAGCATCGCGGCGAAGGCGAGATAGGGATTGGCCATCGGATCGGGGAAGCGGACTTCGACGCGCTTGGCCTTCGGGTTCGCCGTGTAGGGGATACGGCAGGAGGCCGAGCGGTTGCGCGCGGAGTAGGCGAGCAGCACCGGCGCTTCATAACCCGGGACCAGGCGCTTGTAGGAGTTGGTCGACGGGTTGGTGAAGGCGTTGATCGCCTTGGCGTGCTTGATGATGCCGCCGATGTAGTGGAGGCAGGTTTCCGACAGGTCGGCGTACTTGTTGCCGGCGAACACCGGCTTGCCGTCCTTCCAGATCGACTGGTGGCAGTGCATGCCCGAGCCGTTGTCGCCATAGACCGGCTTCGGCATGAAGGTGGCGGTCTTGCCGTAGATGTGCGCGACCTGGTGGATGCAATATTTGTAGATCTGCATCTGGTCGGCCATCAGGGTCAGGGTGTCGAACTTCATGCCGAGCTCGTGCTGGGCGGAAGCGACTTCGTGGTGATGCTTCTCGACCTTGACGCCCATCTTGGCCATCGCGCCGAGCATTTCGGAGCGCATGTCCTGCACCGAGTCCTGCGGCGGGACCGGGAAGTAGCCGCCCTTGGTGCGGATGCGGTGACCGAGGTTGCCGCCCTCATATTCGGTGTCGGAATTGGTCGGCAGTTCCGAGGAGTCGAGCTTGAAGCCGGTGTTGTAGGGCGTGGACGAGAAACGCACGTCGTCGAACACGAAGAATTCGGCTTCCGGTCCGAAGAACACGGTGTCGCCGACGCCCATCGACTTGACCATCGCCTCGGCCTTCTTGGCCATGCCGCGCGGGTCGCGGTTGTAGGGCTCGCCGGTGGTCGGCTCCAGCACGTCGCAGGTGATGACCATGGTGGTTTCGGCGAAGAACGGATCGATCGTCGCGGTGACCGGGTCGGGCATCAGGCACATGTCGGATTCGTTGATCGCCTTCCAGCCGGCGATCGAGGAGCCGTCGAACATCGTGCCTTCGGCAAAGATTTCCTCGTCGATCATGCCGATGTCGAAAGTCACGTGCTGCCACTTGCCGCGCGGATCGGTGAAGCGCAGGTCGACGTATTTTACGTCGTTGTCCTTGATCGATTTCAGGACGTCTTTGGCGGTCTTCATGAATACCCCTTTGGCTGCGGTTTCCGGATTCAGCGACAATGAGACTTCGCGAATGAAACGCGCTTCAGTATCTCACAAACGAAATCAGGCCGCCGAAGCAGCCTTTTTTTGCTTTTTAAGTCGCAAAATGCGGGATAGCACCCGGCTTAGATAGCGTCCAGCCCGGATTCTCCGGTTCTGATCCGGATCGCTTCCTCGATGTTGGAGACGAAGATTTTGCCGTCGCCGATGCGGCCGGTCTGGGCGGCGCGGCGGATGGCGTCGATGGCTTTCTCGACCAGATCGTCCGAAATCACGATCTCGATTTTCACCTTGGGCAGGAAGTCGACGATGTATTCCGCACCGCGATAGAGTTCGGCGTGACCCTTCTGGCGGCCAAAACCCTTGGCTTCGGTGACGGTGATGCCCTGCAGTCCGACTTCCTGAAGCGCCTCTTTAACCTCGTCGAGCTTGAATGGCTTGATGATGGCTTCGATTTTCTTCACTGAGCGCCTCCCGGGCATTTCAATTACAGAGCAGTAGTTTCGATGTCGCGCGAGGCGCCGTCTGGTGGATCCGAAGTTTCGGCGACGGACCGGAAAGCCCTCACAATTGTCGTCAACGTTGACAATCCTGAGCCGGCTCCGTCGCCGGCTTCCTCAAAAGCAGGGTCTATGCCAAGTTGCAAACGGGCCTGATTTTGGAATGTTATCAGACTTTTAACAGGCAAATGGAAGAGGTCGGGCCGAGGGTCGCACAATAGCGAAGCCCACCAAATAGGCAAACAGATCAATTGGTATGCAATCGACGAAAAACAGGCCGTTTACGCGACGACGAACTGCCTCCGGAAAAGGCGATCAGGTTGAGGATTCGGCATGGAAGTTCTGACCACGGCTGAGATGGAGCGCGCCGACCGGCTGACGATCGCCGCCGGCACGCCCGGCTTCGCGCTGATGATGAGCGCGGGCCAGGCCGTCGCCGAAGCCGCGATGGAGCTGGTCGCGGAGGGGCCGATCGTGGTGGTCGCCGGCCGCGGCAACAATGGCGGCGACGGTTTTGTCGCGGCGGCTGAACTCGCGGCACGCGGCCGCGACGTCTCGGTCATTCTGTTGTGCGAACGCGACAGCCTCACGGGCGATGCGGCGCTGGCGGCGCGCGGCTGGAAATATCCGGTGCTGCCGTTCAACCCGCACGCGATCGGCAAGCCGGCGCTGATCATCGATGCGCTGTTCGGCGCCGGACTCAATCGACCCGTGAAGGGCGAACCGCTTGAGATGATCGAGGCTGTCAACGCCAACGGCGCGCCGGTGCTCGCCGTCGACCTGCCGAGCGGCATCAACGGCACCTCGGGCGCGGTGATGGGGGCTGCGATCAACGCCGTGGAGACCGTGACCTTCTTTCGCCGCAAGCCGGCGCATCTGTTGATGCCGGGCCGGATACATTGCGGCCACGTGCGCGTCGCCGATATCGGTATCGATGCCGCCGTGCTCGAGGAGATCCGGCCGCCGACGTCAGAGAACATTCCGGAGGCCTGGCAGAACTCGTTTGCGGTGCCGCGGATCGACGGCCACAAATATGCCCGCGGCCATGCGGTGGTGGTGTCCGGTGACCTCGCCTCCACCGGGGCGGCGCGGCTGGCCGCGCGCGGCGCGCTGCGGGCAGGGGCCGGATTGGTGACGGTGGCGTCGCCACGCGATGCGCTGGCGGTGAATGCGGCGGCGCTCACCGCGGTGATGGTTCGCAGCGTCGATACCGTGGTCGAATTCGCCGACATGCTGAACGACAGGCGTCTCAATGCGGTCGTGATCGGGCCGGGTGCCGGCGTCAGCGCGCGGACGCGCGATCTCGTTCACACCGCGTTGTCGGCAAGACGCAGCCTGGTGCTCGACGCCGACGCGCTGACCAGTTTTGCCGAAGCGCCGGACCGGCTGTTTGAGCAGATCAAGGCGAGCGAAGACCCGCAGGTGGTGCTGACCCCACATGAGGGCGAGTTTCCGCGGCTGTTCAGTGACTCAAGCAACAAGCATCCGGGCCGCTCAAAACTCGAACGCGTGCGCGCCGCCGCCGAACGCTGCGGCGCCGTGGTGCTGTTGAAGGGACCGGACACGGTGGTGGCGTCGCCGGACGGCCGCGCCAGCATCGCCGCCAACGCGCCGCCCTGGCTTGCCACCGCCGGCGCCGGCGACGTGCTGGCCGGCATGATCGCAGGCTTCTTGGCGCAGGGCGTGCCGGCGTTCGAAGCCGCCTGCATTGGTGTGTGGATGCATGGCGAGGGGGCGCGGGAGGCGGGACCGGGCCTGATCGCGGAAGATCTCACGGAAGTGCTGCCCGCGGTGTTCCGGCGGCTCTACGACGCGTTCGGGATCGATTACTGAGTTACTCGACCGAATACCACCGCACCAGCCGCGGCGCGGCCCAGTCGGTCGCCATGGATTCGATCAGATAGCGTCCGGCATATTCGGCCAGGAAAGCGACCCGCTGGGTCTGGCCGGGCTCGATCGCCAGCGTATCCAGCCAGAACGGCTTCCAGCCGTCGTCGAGTCGATCCAGCAGCCGGAAGTGATGGCCATGGAGGTGAAACACGCTGGCTGTCGCGGCCCGGTTGGTCAGCGCCAGCACCACGGTGCGCCCCGCCTTGGCCCGGAACGCGGGTGGGGAGGTTTTCGAGAAGCTCGCCGGCAGGCCCCATTCGGTCGGCGGCCCGCCCAGTGCCAGTTCTGCCCGGGTAGCGCCCTTGAGGTCGAGCTGCGCCGGCAGGCCGTTGGAGGGCAGCGGCGGGGCCGGTGGCAGGGGGGCGGCGCGGACCGGCGGTTCGCTGGAGACGGTCAGCTTGCCGATCGGGCGGGCTTCCCGGCCATCGTGGAGCAGAATCGGGCACGGGGTGCCGGCCGGGGCGGTGATATCGACGAAAACGTCGACCCGGCCGCCGGGGGCTAGCACCAGCGGCGCCGTTGCGGGCCTGAAACGGCTCGGCCGGCTGGCCGTCGAGGGCCATGACCCTGACGTCGAGGCCGTCCAGTTTGAGCGCAATGACAGACCGTTGGCAGGCATTGATGATGCGGAGCCTGAGCCGCTCATTGATTCGGGCAGAGAGATCGAACGAAGCCTTGCCGTTAATGTCATGAACCGGCGTGGTATCCTTCGGGTCGGAGCCGGGCGCGACCGCCGTTCCATCGGCACGGACCCGCCAGTCCTCGATCAACAGCACTTCGTCCCGATCGACCGCAACCGCCTCGCTCTCTGCGACCACCATGGCCCGCGCCTGCGACGGTCGTGCCTGGCCGTCCCCGAGCAGCCCAAGGCCGCACAGCAAGGTTCCAGCGTGGCGCAGCGGTAGTTGGAAGGTTTCCTTCGCCCCGGCTGCGAGCGGCACACGAATCGCGAGCGGCTCGGCCGCTGGCGCGCCATCCAGTCCGCGCCAGTCGAGCACCGCCGGTACCGGCAGTTCGTTCCCGAACGCGATCTCGACGGTTTCGCCGCGCTTGAACCGCAGTTCGGGTCCCTCCGGTGCCCAGATCGGCGTGGCGGGCGCGCCAGCAAGCAGCGCGAGACTGGCAGGCCTGGCCTGCAAGGCCAGCGGAACACGCCCTTGGGCGGTGCCGGCCGCAGGCCATAACGGGGTGAGGGCGGCTGCGCCCAGTCCGGCCATCAGCTTGCGTCGATCCAGGGGAAATTTAGGGCTTGCCATCGGACCGATGCGGACCATTTTTGGGTGGTTCTGTCCAGCTGTGACGCCTTGCCCCGGAGCTGTCAAAACCGGCCATTTTTTTGCTGCGAACCGGTAGGCACATGTTATAAGCCCGCCGCTCGCGGCATCGCGGCCGGATTGGATGCTTTTCACGCGGGCGTGGCGGAATTGGTAGACGCGCTGGATTTAGGTTCCAGTGACGAAAGTTGTGGGGGTTCGAAGTCCCTCCGCCCGCACCAAGCGCTCATCAGCGTTTGCATGACGAATACGGGAGGGTCTGTTTCCTCGATTGAGGAGATGGGTCAGCCGAACCACCGGCGCAGGCCATCAGGCTGCGCGCTGACCAGATTGACAATGCCGGGGCCATCTGGCCCGGGCGCAAGCGGAAGAAGATTGACACCATGCAGGTCACCGAAACCCTCGCCGAGGGATTGAAGCACGAGTTCAAGATCAGCGTTCCCGCATCGGATCTCGATGCCAAGGCGGACGCCAAGCTGGTCGACCTCAAGGACAAGGTGAAGCTCAACGGCTTCCGTCCGGGCAAGGTGCCGGTCAGTCATCTGAAGAAGGTCTACGGCCGTTCGGTCATGGCCGAGACCATCGACCAGACCATCCGCGACACCAACACGCAGATTTTCACCGATCGCGGCTTCAAGCTGGCGACCGAACCGAAGATCACGATGCCGACCGAGCAAAAAGAGGTCGAGGAGCTTCTCGCAGGGAAGACCGACCTGACCTACACGGTCGCAATCGAAGTGGTGCCGACGATCGCGCTCGCCGATTTCAAGAGCTTCTCTGTCGAGAAGCCGGTGGTCGAGGTGACCGATGCCGAGGTCGACGAAGCCATCAAGCGCATCGCCGAACAGAACCGCCCCTACGCCGCCAAGGCGGAAGGCGCCAAGGCCGAGAACAACGATCGCGTCACCATCAGCTTCAAGGGCTCGATCGACGGCGTGCCGTTCGATGGCGGCACCGGCGAGGGCATTCCGGTCGTGATCGGCGCCGGCCAGTTCATTCCGGGTTTTGAGGAGCAGCTCGTCGGCATGGGCGTCGGCGAGACCCGCACGCTGAAAGTTTCGTTCCCCAAGAACTACGCCAGCGAAAAACTTGCCGGCCAGCCGGCCGAGTTCGAAACCACGGCAACCCTGATCGAGGCACCCGGCGAGGCCGAGATCAACGACGAGTTCGCCAAGACGCTCGGTCTCGAATCGCTCGACAAGCTGAAGGAAGCCGCGCGCGAGCGCCTGGTCGCCGAATTCGCCGGCGCCACCCGCCAGCGCGTCAAGCGCGCGCTGCTCGACCGGCTCGACGACAGCCACAAGTTCGAGGCGCCGCCGTCGCTGGTCGGCGAAGAGTTCAACCTGATGTGGAACTCGATCAAGGCGGAGATGGAATCCTCGGGCAAGACCTTTGCCGACGAGAACACCACCGAGGAAGCGGCCAAGGAAGAGTACCAGAAGATCGCCGACCGCCGGGTCCGGCTCGGCCTCGTGCTGTCGGAGATCGGCGAGAAGAACAAGATCACCGTGACCGACGACGAAGTCAGCCGCGCCGTGATCGAGCGGGCGCGCCAGATGCCCGGCCGCGAGAAGGAAGTCTGGGACTACTATCGCAGCAATGCCAACGCGCTGGCCCAGCTTCGTGCGCCGATTTATGAAGACAAGGTGGTCGATTTCATCCTCGAACTCGCCCAGGTGACCGAGAAGAAGGTCTCGCGCGAGGACCTGTTCAAGGACGACGACGCCGAGAAGAGCGCAGCCTGATCGATTGGGTCAGGTTCACATTAATGATGAACCGCGAAAGCGGCATGGCGACGGCCTCCGTCGCTATGCGTTTTCCTGCGAATCAGCTTGAACTCGTCTAACTCAGCTCGCGATTGCCCGGTCTTGTCGCCGGGAAATTGGCTCATATCTGTGGGTTCTGAATTCGACGAGTTTCTAATTCGAAGTCCTGCATCACGGGACGTTCGTCCGCGCCCGGCAACCCTCGCCAGCCCAGATGCTGGCTTCCTGCCGATGGATGTTCGTCGCCGCCAAACCCTAGGGTGACTAATGCGCGATCCCGTTGAAACCTACATGAACCTTGTGCCGATGGTCGTCGAGCAGACCAACCGCGGCGAACGCGCCTACGACATTTTCTCGCGCCTGCTGAAAGAGCGCATCATCTTCCTGACCGGTCCGGTGGAAGACGGCATGGCGACGCTGACGGTCGCCCAGTTGCTGTTCCTCGAAGCCGAGAATCCGAAGAAGGAAATCTCGATGTACATCAACTCGCCGGGTGGCGTGGTGACGTCGGGACTTGCGATCTACGACACCATGCAGTTCATCCGCCCGCCGGTTTCGACGCTGTGCACGGGGCAGGCGGCCTCGATGGGTTCGCTGCTGCTGGCCGCCGGCCACAAGGACATGCGCTTCTCGCTGCCGAATTCGCGCATCATGGTGCATCAGCCCTCCGGCGGCTTCCAGGGCCAGGCCACCGACATCATGCTGCACGCGCAGGAAATCCTGAATCTCAAGAAGCGGCTCAACGAGATCTACGTCAAGCATACCGGTCAGACCTACAAGGCGATCGAGGATGCGCTGGAGCGCGACAAATTCCTCACCGCCGACATGGCCAAAGACTTCGGCATCGTCGACAAGGTGATCGAGAAGCGCCCCGAAGAAGCCGCGGGCACCAAGGCGCCTTAAGGTTCAAGGCTCCCTGAGGTTCAAGGCTCCCCAGGATTGAAGCCCCGTAAGACTGCGGGGTGGTTGCACCCCGCAGATCGCCGCGCGCGGTCTCGACCGGGCAAATCTCGCCACCGGCGGTACGCCTATGCATCCGCTTAGGCAGAAAGTTCCGCTTTCGTGCTGGTTTGCCGGCGTGGCAATCGCGCAACGCTTCGGTGATTTCGTCAAGTTCTCCCCGTGCCAGGGCCGGAAATCACGGTATTGTCACGGTGTCCGATCCGCGCCCGGTTAGCGAATTCTTGATAGTCGGGTGTCAGCATGGTTGGCTGTAACGGATCAGATATGGTCGCGGGAGATTCGAGTAAGCCGTGATTCTTGCGGCGTGTAATGAGTAGGGTCTTTTCTGGTACGGAATTTGCTCTATCTATCCAAAGAACCGGTTTTGTGCCGGAATGGGTCGATCGGGTAAAGGGATCGAACGGCGGACGGAGATAAGAATGAGTAAGGTCGGCACGAGCGACTCCAAGAACACGCTGTATTGCTCGTTCTGTGGCAAGAGCCAGCATGAAGTCCGCAAACTGATCGCGGGCCCCACCGTATTCATCTGCGACGAATGCGTTGAACTTTGCATGGACATCATTCGTGAGGAGAACAAGTCCTCGCTGGTGAAGTCGCGCGACGGCATTCCGACGCCGAAGGAAATCTGCAAGGTCCTGGACGACTACGTGATCGGCCAGAGCCATGCCAAGAAGGTGCTGTCGGTCGCCGTCCACAATCACTACAAGCGGCTCAATCACCAGACCAAGCACAACGACGTCGAACTTGCGAAGTCCAACATCCTGCTGATCGGTCCGACCGGTTCGGGCAAGACGCTGCTGGCGCAGACGCTGGCGCGCATTCTCGACGTGCCGTTCACGATGGCGGATGCGACGACGCTGACCGAAGCCGGCTACGTCGGCGAGGACGTCGAGAACATCATCCTCAAGCTGTTGCAGTCGGCCGACTACAATGTCGAGCGCGCGCAGCGCGGCATCGTCTATATCGACGAAATCGACAAGATCAGCCGCAAGTCGGACAATCCGTCGATCACCCGCGACGTGTCGGGCGAGGGCGTGCAGCAGGCACTGCTGAAGATCATGGAAGGCACCGTTGCCTCCGTGCCTCCGCAGGGCGGCCGCAAGCATCCGCAGCAGGAGTTCCTGCAGGTCGACACCACCAACATCCTCTTCATCTGCGGCGGCGCCTTCTCCGGGTTGGAGAAGATCATCTCCGCGCGCGGACGTTCGACCTCGATCGGCTTCGCGGCCCAGGTGCTGGCGCCGGAAGACCGCCGCACCGGCGAAATCTTCCGTCACGTCGAGCCGGAAGATCTGTTGAAGTACGGCCTGATCCCGGAATTCGTCGGCCGCTTGCCGGTCGTGGCGACGCTGGAAGATCTGGACGAGGCTTCGCTGAAGAAGATCCTGACCGATCCGAAGAACGCGTTGGTCAAGCAGTACCAGCGGCTGTTCGAGATGGAGAACATCGAGCTCACCTTCGCCGACGAGGCGCTTGGCGCGGTTGCCCGCAGGGCGATCGAGCGCAAGACCGGCGCGCGCGGACTGCGTTCGATCCTCGAAAGCATCCTGCTCGAGACCATGTTCGATCTTCCGGGTCTGGAAGGCGTCGAAGAGGTCGTAATCTCGCGCGAAGTGGTCGAGGGAACCGCCCGTCCGCTCTACATCTATGCGGACCGTTCCGACCGTGCGGTCGAGAGCAGCGCCAGCGCGTAAAGCGCGCTTGCGTCTAGGCGCTGAAGATACCCCAGGTGACGCGGCTGCCGGACGCTCCGGCGGCCGGTGCGGCACAGGTATTTTGCGTATTTTGGCCCCTTTGGCGGGCATTTTTCAGTGACTTGACACCCCCATACCCGATAGCCACCTAATGCTGTCGGTGGCGTGAATCGTGCTTAGATTCGAAGCGAAAGCTCGGAGCCGGGACGCGTCATCGAAACGATCCGGGAAGCTGGCGGAAGGCCGCCAAACGACCCGGAACCTCTCGGCACCTTGTGGCGGTTGCGCAAACGAAGCGGACGGCCTGCAAGGGGGCACAACAAAAGGAATAGGCCATGACCACCCCGAAAGTTCGGCCAACCATCGTTCACGGCGAAAGCCACTCCTATCCGGTGTTGCCGCTGCGCGACATCGTCGTGTTTCCGCACATGATCGTGCCCCTTTTCGTCGGCCGCGAGAAATCGATCCGCGCCCTCGAAGAGGTGATGAAGAACGACGCGTTGATCCTGCTGGCGACCCAGAAGAACGCCTCCGACGACGATCCAAGCCCGGATTCGATCTACGAAGTCGGTACCCTCGCCAGCGTCCTGCAGCTGCTCAAATTGCCTGACGGCACCGTCAAGGTGCTGGTCGAAGGGCTCGAGCGCGCACGCGTCGAGAAGTACTCCGATCGCAGCGAATATTATGAAGCGACCGCGGTAGCACTCGCCGACGTCGACGCCTCTTCGGTCGAGGCCGAAGCGCTGTCGCGCTCGGTCGTCTCCGACTTCGAAAGCTATGTGAAGTTGAACAAGAAGATCTCCGCCGAAGTCGTCGGCGTGGTTCAGGCGATCACGGATTTCGCCAAGCTGAGCGATCAGGTCGCCCAGCATCTCGCCGTCAAGATCGCCGATCGCCAGGGCATCCTGGAAACCTTGTCCGTCACGCAGCGCCTGGAGAAGGTGCTGGGCCTGATGGAGAGCGAGATCTCGGTGCTGCAGGTCGAGAAGCGCATCCGCTCGCGCGTCAAGCGCCAGATGGAGAAGACCCAGCGCGAATATTACCTGAACGAGCAAATGAAGGCGATCCAGAAGGAGCTCGGCGACGACGAAGGTCGCGATGAGCTGGCCGATCTGGAAGAGAAGATTGCCAAGACCAAGCTTTCCAAGGAAGCACGCGACAAGGCGCAGCATGAGTTGAAGAAGCTGCGGCAGATGTCGCCGATGTCCGCGGAAGCGACTGTCGTGCGCAACTATCTCGACTGGCTGCTGTCGATTCCGTGGAACAAGAAGTCCAAGGTCAAGAAGGACCTCGAGGCCGCGCAGGCGGTGCTGGACTCCGACCACTACGGGCTCGAGAAGGTCAAGGACCGCATCGTCGAGTATCTGGCTGTGCAGACCCGCGCCAACAAGCTGACCGGACCGATCCTGTGCCTGGTCGGACCTCCCGGCGTCGGCAAGACCTCGCTCGGCAAGTCGATCGCGAAGGCGACCGGACGTGAGTTCGTGCGCGTGTCGCTCGGCGGCGTGCGCGACGAGGCCGAGATCCGCGGTCATCGCCGGACCTACATTGGCTCGATGCCCGGCAAGATCATCCAGTCGATGCGCAAGGCCAAGACCTCGAATCCGCTGTTCCTGCTGGACGAGATCGACAAGATGGGCGCCGATTTCCGCGGCGATCCGTCGTCGGCGCTGCTTGAGGTCCTGGACCCCGAGCAGAACGGCACCTTTGCCGATCACTATCTGGAGGTCGACTACGACCTGTCGAACGTCATGTTCATCACGACCGCGAATACGCTGAATATTCCGGGCCCGCTGATGGACCGCATGGAGATCATCCGGATCGCCGGCTATACCGAGAACGAGAAGGTCGAGATCGCGCGCAAGCACCTGATCCCGAACGCGATCTCCAAGCATGGCCTCGATTCCAAGGAATGGTCGATCGACGACGAAGCCTTGTTGCTGATGATCCGCCGCTACACCCGCGAAGCGGGCGTGCGTAATCTGGAGCGTGAGCTGTCGACACTCGCCCGCAAGGCGGTGAAGGAGCTGATGATCTCCAAGAAGAAGTCGGTCAAGGTCACCGAGAAGACTCTGGAAGAGTTCCTCGGCGTGCCGAAGTACCGCTACGGCGAGATCGAGAGCGAGCCGCAGGTCGGTATCGTGACGGGCCTGGCCTGGACCGATGTTGGCGGCGAGTTGCTGACCATTGAAGGCGTCATGATGCCCGGCAAGGGCAAGATGACGGTGACGGGCAACCTGCGCGACGTGATGAAGGAGTCGATCTCTGCGGCGGCGTCCTACGTCCGCTCGCGGTCGATCAACTACGGCATCGAGCCGCCGCTGTTCGACCGCCGCGACATCCATGTCCACGTGCCGGAGGGGGCAACCCCGAAGGACGGACCGTCGGCGGGTGTTGCGATGGCGACCGCCATCATCTCGGTGATGACCGGAATTCCGGTCCGGCACGATGTCGCCATGACCGGCGAGATCACGTTGAGAGGGCGCGTTCTGCCGATCGGCGGCCTGAAGGAGAAGCTGTTGGCGGCCGCGCGTGGCGGCATCAAGACGGTCTTCATCCCCGAGGATAACGCCAAGGATCTCACGGAGATTTCCGATGCGATCAAGGGCGGCATGGATATCATCCCGGTCGCCCGGCTCGACGACGTCGTCAACAAGGCGCTGGTGCGCCCGCCCGTGCCGATCGTCTGGGAAGAGGACACCAAGGTGCCCGTCAAGACCGAAGCCGGCGACGAAGCTGCGGGCGGTTTGACGGCCCACTGAGTGATGCAAATATGACGAAAGCGGCGTCCTTCGGGGCGCCGCTTTTTTGTTGGCCCGGTTCGCTGCCTTTGTTGTCCTGGCCCGTCTTGCGCTGAGGGGGGCGGCGGGGCTAAACAGTCGGCAGAAGGGCGATTAGCTCAGTTGGTAGAGCGCTTCCTTTACACGGAAGATGTCGGCGGTTCGAGTCCGTCATCGCCTACCAGTCTTCGCGCCGTGCGCTACGGCTGGGCATGCCAGCCAAGTAGCGTACGCGAAGGCTGTCTCGCCGACTTGTCGGCGGTCGCTCGAAGAGCGAAGGCGGACTGCTAGCGGATTGCCCATGCCCCCTTCACTTACGGCAGACCTGCGGAATCTCGGCCTGCAAACCGGCGATACCGTTCTCGTTCGCTGCGCCGCGAAGACGATCAAGGTCGAGAGCGGCAGCCCGGCGACGGCGCTGTTCGACGCCATCCTGGAAACGATCGGGCCGTCGGGCACGGTGGTGGTGCTGGCTTTCACCCCCGATTTCTACTTCTGGCAAAAAAACCAGGCCGCGCAATTTCCGTTTCACCCCAAGGCGAAGTCCGACACCGGCGCCTTGACGCAGATCCTGCTGGATCGGCCGGGGACGGTTCGAAGCCGGCATCCGACCAACTCGTTCGCGGCGCTGGGCCCCCACGCCCACGCGATCGTGCGCGGCCACGACGAGAGTGCGACGGCGTTTTATCCGATAAGGAACCTGATCGAGGCCGGCGGCAAACTGCTGCTGGTCGGCTGCGTCGAATCCAGTCCCGGTTTCAGCACGGTGCACCGGGTCCAGGAGGACCTTGGGCTGGCCGACCGGACGCTGCTGAGCGGAAAGCGAATCTGCGCGGTGCAGGACGGCGATCACATCAGGTGGTTCGAGCGGCGCGACGTTTCCGGATGCAGCGCGGGATTCGGAAAGTTTTACAGCCATTACGAAGCCGCGGGCATCCTGCGTCGCGGCACCGTCGGCGGCGCGGCTTCGATCTTCGCCGATGCGGCCGCGGCCTATGCGGTCGAACGTCCGATCCTGGCGCAAGACCCGACGGCGGCCTTTTGCGACGACCCGTTTTGTACGTCGTGCGGCCTGCGGACCTATTCGCCGGCGCGGATGGCGCGGTTCTTTCTGTCGGTGCCGTTAAAGGGCGCGCGCCGTATCGCAAGACGGGTGGGATGATCGGATATACGCACATTTCCGTTTCGATCGATCCCGATCATCAGGTGCCGCTCGGTGGGCGGGCCGGCGGGGAGCGCGTTACCGCGGATATTCACGATCCGCTCGAAGCCAATATTCTCGCGATCTTCGAGACCGGCGTGTGCAAGGCAGTTTTTATCTCCGTCGATGCCGTTTTCATCGGCCGCGAACTCAGTGATGCGCTGTTGAAAGCCTGCGCCGGTTTTGGCGTCGATCCACAGGCGGTGCTGATCGTGGCCAGCCACACCCATTCCGCGCCGGCGCTGGAAAGCACAAAGCCGCTGCTCGGCACGCGGTGCGACGATCATTTTGCAAGCGTGCGGGACAGGCTGGTCGCGGCGGTGGCCGGCGCACTGGGTGTAAAGCCGAAACAGGCGACACTGCGCAAGGGGCGGGTGACCGTGCAGGCGAGCGTCAATCGGCGACTGCCACGAAGACTTCCGCAACTGACCAGCCATGGCGTGCGGTTCGAAAAAACCATCATGGCGCCTAACGCCGGCGGGCCTGTCGATCCGTCGATCACCGCGTGGGTCATTGCAGGTGATACGACGGCGATCGTCTGGCACTACACCTGTCATCCCAGCGGATTTCCCGACGACCTGAAAATCAGCGCGGATTACCCAGGCCAGGTTCGTCACGCTTTGCGGCAGCGCTTCGGCCAGGATGCAGCGGTGATCTTCCTGCAAGGCTTTGCCGGCGATGTCAGACCGATCAGCGCGGCGTCGCCGGGCGGCATGCTGCCGTGGCTGCGCCTGATGGCACAAGGCCCGTGCTGTCACGACATGGCCATGGATAGCTGGCTGCGCTGGAGTTCGATGATTTCGGATGGCGTGTTGTGGGCAATCGATGCGGCGCAGCCGGTGCATGACATCGCGCCCGCGACGGCAAGGATATCGTCGACGGCGCTCGACGCGCTGCTGGCTGGCGCCGATCGCCATCGTGCCGTGGACATTCAGCATCTCAATGCCCTCGGCGAACGTTTCGTCGCCGTCAGCGCCGAGCCGCTATTGGGATTGCGCGAGCTTTGCCCCGCGGGCGCGTTTACAGTGGGCTACAGCCGCGACGTCTTCGGATACTGGCCGCGCGAGATGCAGATCAGCCAGGGCGGCTACGAGGCGAATGCCTTCAAGCAATGGTTCGGTGTGCCCTACGAATGGCGCAGTGGCCTGGATCAGGTGTTTTCCGGACTCGTCGCCTAAGTCACAGCCAGCCGAATTTCAGGATTTTACCGGGAGCACAAAAATGGACAACCCCCAAGGCCACGACCAAAACGCCGACCAGATTGCCTACTGGAACGGGCCGGGCGGCCAGCGCTGGGCCGATCGGCAGGCCGCGCAGGACATCCTGCTGCGACCCATTGCCGATCTCCTGATCGACCGCGCCAAACCCAAGCCGGGCGAGCGCGTGATCGACGTCGGTTGCGGCAGCGGCGCCACCACGATTCTGTTCGGGCATAAGGTTGCGCCGTCGGGCCACGTGTTCGGCATCGACGTCTCCGGCCCGATGCTGGAGCGGGCGCGGCAGACGGCGCCAAAGGATTTGCCGGTCGATTTCGCGCTGGCCGATGCCACGGTCTATCCGTTCGATCCGCAAAGCTTCGACCTGCTGGCCTCGAGGTTCGGCGTGATGTTCTTCGCCGATCCGGCGCTGTCGTTCACCAACCTGCGCAAGGCGCTACGGCCGTCGGGACGGCTGGCATTCGCCTGCTGGCGCGAGCCGAAGGAGAACCCGTTCTTCATGGCGCCGTTGCAGGCGGTCTACAAGCACGTGCCAAAGCTGCCGCCGCAGGGGCCGGAAGATCCCGGACCGTTCGCGTTCGCCTCGGAAGCGCGCGTCAATCGGGTGCTGAGCGCGGCCGGATTTACCGGCATTGCGATGGAACCGTGCAATCTCGCGCTCGACGTCGCGCTCGGCCGCGGCCTCGAAGCCGCGGTGCAAAGCGCGTTCGAAATCGGACCCGCCAGCCGCGCGCTCGAGGGCCATCCGGCGGAGACGCGCGCGGCGGCCACGAACTCGGTGCGGGAGGTGCTTGCGACTTTTGCCAAGGGCGACACGGTGCCGCTGCCGGCGTCGATCTGGATCGTGACGGCCAAGGCCGGCTGATCCTACGTTGCATGGGGTTGTTTTCGCGATTTTGGGTCCGGGCCCGGCGAGAGAGAGCGCGTTAAGCCTTCTCCTCCCAGATCATCACCAGATGCACGATGGTCTCGGCCGCCTTTTCCATGTCCTGGCGGCTGACCCATTCCAGCCGCGAGTGGAAGGCGTGTTCGCCGGCGAAGATGTTGGGGCAGGGCAGTCCCATCGCTGACAGCCGCGAGCCGTCGGTGCCGCCGCGGATCGAGCTGCGCACCGGCTTCAATCCGGTGCGACGGATCGCCTCGATGGCGTAGTCGACGGTCTCCGGGTGCGCGTCGATCGCCTGCTTCATGTTGCGGTATTGCGGCTTGACCTCCATTTTGTAGGTCGAGCGCGGATAGTCCTTCATCACGTCCTTGACGATGGCTTCCAGCAGGGCTTCCTTTTGCTTCAGGCCGTCGTCGTTGAAGTCGCGCACAATGAAGCCAATGGACGCTTTCTCCAGCGCGCCGGAAATGCCGATCGGATGCAGGAAGCCCTCCTTGCCCTCGGTGGTCTCGGGCGAGCAGGTGTTTTTCGGCAAGCGGTCGATGATCGCAGCCGCGATCTTGATCGCGTGCTCCATCTTGCCCTTGCCAAAGCCGGGATGGGTTGAGACGCCCTCGATGGTGATGGTGGCGCCGTCGGCGGAAAACGTCTCGTCTTCGATATTCCCGGCGGTCTCGCCGTCCATCGTATAGGCGAAGTCGGCGCCAAGCTTCTTCAGGTCGACCTTGTCGACGCCGCGGCCGATCTCTTCATCCGGCGTGAACAGGATCTTGATGGCGCCGTGCTTGATGTGCGGGTTCGCAATCAGGAACGCCGCCGCGTCCATGATTTCGGCGAGGCCGGCCTTGTTGTCGGCGCCGAGCAGCGTGGTCCCGTCGGTGGTGATGATGTCGTGGCCGATCTGGTCGGTGAGGGCGGGATGATCGGCTGCGCGGATCACCTGGTTCGGATCGGCCGGCAGCACGATATCGCCGCCACGGTAGTTCCTTATGATCTGCGGCTTGACGTTGGCGCCGCTGCAGTCGGGTGAAGTGTCCATGTGCGAGCAGAAGCAGATCGCCGGCACCTTCTTGTCGGTGTTCGCCGGGATGGTGCCGTAGACATAGCCGTGCGCGTCGAGATGGGCGTCGGCGACGCCCATCTCCAGCAATTCCGAAGCAAGCAGCCGGCCCAGATTCTTCTGCTTCTCGGTGGAAGGGCAGGTCGGCGATTCCGGATCGGACTGGGTGTCGATCACGACATAGCGCAGGAAACGCTCGGTCACGCCGTGGGTGAATTTGAGGTCGGTCTTGATGTCTGTCATGGGCTCCATGCTACCCGTCGAAGCAGGCGCGATCCAGCTTCAACGCCTGCGCACCAGCAAAGCGATCGCGATGGCGGTACACATGACGGTGAAGCCGCCCCAGACCATGCCGGCCTGTTCGAGGAAGACTTCCTGCGACGCCGGGTCATAGCAGCGGCCGAGATCGTTGAAGCAGCCGCGCCAGCGCCAATAGCGTTCGTAAAACGCCAGCCCAAAAAGACAGGCCAGCGCCGCGAACAGTATTCCCGCCGTCAGGCGCATCATCGTGAAGCTACCGGCGCTCGGCTGAAACACGAAACCATCGCGGTTCGATCAGGTCCGGGATGGCGCATCAGAAAACCCAGCGGAAGGCGGGATCAGACCGCTTCCTTGAGTTCCTTGGCGGCGCGGAAGGCGACCTTCTTGCTGGCCTTGATCTGGATCGCCTCGCCGGTGGCGGGGTTGCGGCCCATGCGGGCGGCGCGCTTGCGGACCTGGAGGATGCCGAGGCCGACGATGCGGATCCGCTCGCCCTTTTTCAGGTGTTTGGTGATCCGGCCGACCATGTCGGTCAGAATCGCCTCGGCGGCCTTCTTCGACAATTCGTGCTCTTCGGCGATATCCGCCGCCAGATGCTTCAGGGTAACGGTGGCTGGTGACGCTGCTTTCTTCGCCATATCTGGCCCTCCTCGTTGGTGAATGGCTTGAGCGTTTTCGGGCACGGCAGGCCCCGGAACTTCAGATTTCCCCGCCGGAAAAACGCGTCAGGTCGAGACTCAAAGCCCCGGCGCCGGTGCGGCCGGAGCCGACAAGGTTTCAAGAAACCCAGACGTATCAGGCCTTAAACGATTCGGATGGCGGCTGCCTACGCCGATTGGCCTGAAAACAAGGCATTATTTGCGTCGCTATCGAAGAAACGCCCATTTGGCAGGGAGATTCGCAACGTCCTTGACTAACAGGGAACGGGCCTTTATGCCCTCGGTTCTGCGCGGATCACGAGTTGATTACGGCATCCGCGGGAGTAGCTCAGTTGGTTAGAGCGCCGCCCTGTCACGGCGGAGGCCGCGGGTTCGAGTCCCGTCTCTCGCGCCATTTTTTTGCGCTCCATTTTTTCAATGGCTTAGCAATCATCTTGCAGACACCGCACTAACAAAAAGGCCGCCCATCGGGCGGCCGTTTTTATTCCAATAAAATCGTTCAGGTTTAGCGGACCGTCGACACGTCCGAGCTGGTGACAACCACCGGCTTGCCCGCCTTCACGACATGGGCGGTCTGGGTGAAATCCGATCCGGTCCGGGCCGAGATGCCGAAACCTGCCACCGCGATGCCGGCGACCAGCGCCACGATCACGATCTTCAGGTGGGTACTCCGGTCCGCCGAGTGAATCGAGTGGTTCATGGTAGCCTCCCGGGCGTGTGTTCCGCCCTCTGACAGGAAGACAAATACGCCCGGTCTGTTTCCGGATGGTTTCGCGGCTTCCGCAAAATGGTTTCATCTGTTGCTTTTTTGACCCGGTTTCTTGCCCGGTTCTTGCCCGGCCGAAGTCGTTTCCCAGGTGCGGTAACAGCGCCCCGGAAAAACAATAATGAAAACAACGAAATTGATCCGCAGAGGCGTGCTGGGTGCGGCTTCAACCACCTGGGCCACCGGCTCCTCGGCAGGCTGGCCAGAGCCGCCGCGACGCGGCACGACCTGCCAAAGTGTCAGGAGTGCTCGAAAGGACCGACTTCGCGGATCACCTTGCAGATCTGCAGAAATCCGCTGGCATAAAACTCGGCATGTCCGCGCTTCATGGTTTCGACGTGTTCGGGGTGCGTGCGCCAGGCTTCAAGCGCTTCCTCCGAAGCAAAGCGAAACACCGTGATTTCCTCGCCATCTGCCGCGGTGAAGGACTTGACGGAAAGAAACCCGGGAAGAGCGCTGACAATATTGTACATGCGCTCGCCCAGCCGATCGTGTTCGTCGAGCGAGGTACCGTGCCGTAGCTTCAGATCGCCAATTACAATCACTTCGCCAACCATGTTTCCGTACTTTCGCCAATAGAACCCCGGTGCCCCGCGCCGGATTGCGCGCCTCAAGGCTTGTTCGATTTCACGAAGGATTTTGTTACGGGGACGTACGACGTCGTCCGATCTGGGGCTCAAGACCTGAACCTCACTCATTCAAAACCGGCGAACCGCTCGGGAAACGCGCTGCTTCAGCTCGCCCGCTTGATATCGCCGCGGATCGACCGTGCCGCCCAGACGAACAACAGCGCGCCGAGCGTGGTCGTGATCGCGGCCGACAGCAGCGAGTAGCGCACGGCGTTGGCACCATAGTCGTTCTTCAGCGCATCGTTGATCATGCCGACCGCGAGGGGGCCGACGCCCTGGCCGAAACATGTCGCGGTCAACAGTACGATCGCGGACGCCAGCGCGCGCATGCTGGGGCGCGCCACGGTCTGCGCGATCGCAAAGATCGGCCCGAGATGGAAGCCGACCAGAAACGAGGCCAGCGCCAGCGCTGCGACCATGGTCGCAAAATCAGGTGTCAGCAGGCATAGCGCAAATACAGGTCCGGCGAGGCCCGAGGTGATCGCCGGCGCCCATAATTTCCAGCGGTCATCGCGGCTGCTGATCCGGGCCACCACCAGCCCGCCCACCAGCGTGCCGGCCATTCCGGCGAGGCCCTTGAAGGTGCCGGCATAGGTGCCGATCTCGGCGCTGGACAGATGATGCACCCGTGCCAGGAAAGGCGGGATCCAGGCCGCGGTGGCGTAGTTGGTGTAGGTGGTCAGGCAGAAGCCGATCAGCACGATGACGAACGTCTGCTGGGAGGCGAGGAACCCCAGCGTCGGCCCGATCGGCTCCGGCGTGAAGGTCTCCGCCATGGCGCCGCGCTTCGGCTCGGAGATGGTCAGCCACAGCACGGCGGCCAGCGCGATGCCGGGCAGGCCGGCGCTGAAGAACGCCATCCGCCAGCCGTAGTGCTGGTTGACGTAGCCGCCGATGAAATAGCCGAGGAAGACGCCGAGATAGGTTCCGATGGCGTAGATGCCGAGCGCGCGCGGCCGCTCGTTCTTGGAGAAGAGATCGGCCACGATGGATTGCGAGGCGGGGGTGCCGGCGGATTCGCCGATGCCGACGCCGATCCGGGCCAGCGCCAGCGTCGTCACGCTGGTGGCCATGCCGCACAGGACCGTCATCGCGCTCCAGAACGCGAACGCGACAGCAACGATGTTGCGCCGGTTGAGGCGGTCGGCGACCCGCGCGATCGGAATCCCCAGCAGCGAATAGAACAGCACGAAGCCGAAGCCCGCGAGCAGGCCCATCATGGTGTCGCTGAGCGCAAATTCCTTTTTGATCGGCTCGATCAGGACGTTGAAGATGGTGCGGTCGAGGAAGTTGAGCGCGTAGACGGCGGTCAACAGGCCGAGCACGTAATACCGCCGCATCGAGGGTTTGGCGGCGGCGTCCGTCTGTACTGCGGCCACCTGCGGCGCGTAATCGACCATGGTTTCCCCCTCGAAGTTTTCTTGCCGGCTCGGTGCGTCACGCCTCGCGAATGAAATTGCCCGCCTCGAATTCAACCGGTGCGGCCGCCTGATCGAAGGATACCCCGACGGGATCGCGACCGGCTTCCAGGGTCGCGAGCTGCTCGGCCAGCATCCGCCGGATCATCAGGATGCCGCGGTCGCTCTGACCAAAGTGCTCTTCCGAATGCAGCGTCACCGGGCCCTGGCCGACCTGGGCTTCGTAATCGCCGGGGAAGCGCTGGTGCTCTTCCTCGGTCATGTCCCACCAGAACTTGCCGTTGAATTTGGAGCGCATCCGGCCGATGTCGCCCGACTGCTTGACCCGGCCGGCGACATAGATGCGAAACGACGTGTCGTCGATCGGCAGGGTCCAGCCGATCGACTCGACGCGGGCAAATTGCGCCACCCTCGGATTGGGCACCACGCGCAGCGTGGGGAGGGCGGCTTCCGTCACCCGGTAGAACACCTTGCCGTCGTCCTGATGCCGGATCGAGCGCACGGTGACGCCGCGGGCCGAGGTCTCGAACTTCACCTCCGGCATCGAGGCCATCATGTTGGTGAACTGCGGGCCCGAGAACGAGCCATGCAGTACCGGCACGTGGTAGGGGTCGACCACGTTTTCGAAGTGCTGCAACCAGTTGCAGGGGATGATGGCCGGACCGCCGCCGCCGATCGAGGAGTTATCCGCCTCGACGAACTCGCCGTCGTCCATCTTCTCCAGGCATTCGTAAGCCGGCAGCACCGGCTTTTTCTCGGATGGTCCGAGATAGGCGAAGATCAGGCCGTAGCGCTCCTGCACCGGATACCAGGGCTGGCGCACCTTGTCCTTGAACAGGCCGCCGTCGGGCTCGCAGGGCTGTTCGAGGCAATGGCCTTCGGTGTCGAACTTCCAGCCGTGGTAACAGCAGCGGATGCCGTCTTCCTCGACCTTGCCGTAATAGAGCGTCGTGCCGCGGTGGCAGCAGCGGGCGTGCAGCAGGCCGACCCGGGCGTGCTTGTCGCGGAAAAGCACCAGATCCTCGCCGAGGACGCGCACTTTCCTGGGGATATCGGTGGCGTCGCCGACCAGCCCTACCGGATGCCAGTAGCGCCGCAGCAGCTCGCCCATCGGCGTGCCACGGCCGACCGCGGTCAGCTCGGTACGGGTGGTGGACGGCTTCATGGCGTAGCCGGTTCCGAGATCGCGATCCCGCTGGGTGATATTCATGCCGCTTCCTCCCGCCGCGGCTTTGGCGCCACGGTCGTCTTGCATTCTCTTCAAATTGAACTTTAGGTCGATGACAATGTCAACGATCTCCGAATGCGGGTAAGAACTTGGCACCGGCAAGCTTTGTTGGCAGAGGTTTGGCAATGAGCCTGAAATCCAGAAAGCAGATCGCGGCGCCGGTGCCGGCGGCCGCCAACGATGCCGAGCTGGCGCCGATTACCGCGATGACGTCGTCGCGGCTGATGGTGCTGGCCAACCTGCTCAAGCGCGGTGCGATCCTGCGCTACAAGCGGCTGGCCGGGCTGTCCTCGGTGGAGTTCGGCCTGGTGGCCTCGCTGGGGCGGCACCCGCCGATGAGCGTGGCCCGGCTCGCGGAGGCCGTCGGCATGGACAAGGGCCAGATCAGCCGGGCGCTGGCCGAACTGGTCGCGCGCAAGCTGGTCGCCAAGGCCGATAACCCCCGGGATAACCGGGAGACGCTGGTCTGCCTGACCAAAGCCGGCCTCGCGGCCCACGATGTCATCGTGGCGGGGGCGCAGGAGCGCAACCGGCGGCTGCTGGAAGCGCTCAGCAAGACGGATCTGGAGGCGTTGCTCGGACAGATCGATCGCCTGACCGCGACGGCCGCCGAAATGCTCGCCGCCGAGAAGAATTTGAGCTGACCGTTCGTCCGAATTGCGGGCACCGGACGCGGACCCTCGCAGAGGTTGGTGGCAGCGGGAACACGCCACTTTTCGGAGTTATCCCGACGCCGGATCGGCGCATGAAACCGTCAAGAGACCTTGTCTTGCGCCCCCTGTTGCGCTGCGCTAAGCCTCAAGAATAATTCCAATCAGCGAATCTGCGGCCCCTCGAACCGCAGGAAAAGGCACCGCCGATGAACGGCATCCTGCAGAATTACCTTCCACTTGTGGTGTTTATCGCGGTGGCCGGCCTGATCGGTCTGGTGCTGCTGATTGCCCCGTTCCTGGTCGCGTTCCAGCAGCCGGATCCGGAAAAGCTCTCCGCCTATGAATGCGGATTCAACGCTTTCGATGACGCCCGCATGAAATTCGACGTTCGCTTCTATCTGGTCGCGATCCTTTTCATCATCTTCGACCTCGAAGTGGCGTTCCTGTTCCCGTGGGCGGTGGCGTTCGGCAAGCTCGGCGCAACCGGCTTCTGGTCGATGATGGTGTTCCTGGCCGTGCTGACGGTCGGCTTTGCCTATGAATGGAAGAAAGGCGCGCTCGAATGGGATTGAGCCCCACTGTAACTGCCGCGTCTTCACCGGAGATCGCGCCGGCGCCGAAGGGCATTCTCGATCCCGCCACCGGCAAGCCGGTCGGCGCCAATGATCCGTACTTCCTCGAGGTCAATCACGAGCTCTCGGACAAGGGCTTCTTCGTTGCCGCCGCCGACGATCTCGTCACCTGGGCGCGCACCGGCTCGCTGATGTGGATGACCTTCGGCCTGGCATGCTGCGCGGTCGAGATGATGCAGGTCTCGATGCCGCGTTACGACGTCGAGCGGTTCGGCTTTGCGCCGCGCGCCTCGCCGCGGCAGTCCGACGTCATGATCGTGGCGGGCACGCTGACCAACAAGATGGCGCCGGCGCTGCGCAAGGTCTACGACCAGATGCCCGAGCCGCGCTACGTGATCTCGATGGGGTCGTGCGCCAATGGCGGCGGCTACTATCACTATTCCTACTCGGTTGTGCGCGGCTGCGATCGCATCGTGCCGATCGACATCTACGTGCCCGGCTGCCCGCCGACGGCGGAAGCGCTGCTCTACGGCGTGCTGCTGCTGCAGAAGAAGATCCGGCGCATCGGGACCATCGAACGCTAAGGTTTTAAGCTAATGGACGACGGCAAGCTCGACGCCTTGGGGCAGACGATTGTTAGCGCGCTGAAGGGTGCCGCCAGCGCCCATTCGATCGCGTTCAACCAGCTCACGATCACGGTCGATGCCGGCAAGATCGTCGATGTCGTGACATTCCTGCGCGACGATCCCCGCTGCCGCTTCGTCAACTTCACCGACGTCACCGCGGTCGATTATCCCGGCCGCGAGAAGCGTTTCGACGTGGTCTATCATCTGCTGTCGCCGACCCTGAACGCGCGCGTCCGCCTGCGCGCCGAAGCCGACGAGGCCACGCAGGTGCCCTCGATCATCGACGTGTTCCCCGGCGCCGACTGGTTCGAGCGCGAATGCTACGACCTCTACGGCGTGATCTTCACCGGCCATCCCGACATGCGACGGCTGCTGACCGATTACGGCTTTGACGGCCATCCGCTGCGCAAGGACTTTCCGCTCACCGGCTTCGTCGAGGTCCGCTACGACGACCAGGAGAAGCGGGTGATCTACGAGCCGGTGCGGCTCAACCAGGAATTCCGCAAATTCGATTTCCTCTCGCCATGGGAAGGCGCGGACTATCCGCTGCCGGGCGACGAAAAGGCTGAGCCGAAGGCCTGACCATGAACGAACAGAACCTGCGTAATTTTACCATCAACTTCGGGCCGCAGCATCCCGCGGCCCATGGTGTGTTGCGGCTCGTCCTTGAATTGGACGGCGAAGTCGTTGCGCGCGTCGATCCGCATATCGGCCTGCTTCACCGCGGCACTGAAAAACTGATCGAGCAGAAGACCTACCTGCAGGCGATCCCGTATTTCGACCGGCTCGACTACGTCGCGCCGATGAACCAGGAGCATGCGTTCTGCTTAGCCGCAGAAAAGCTGCTCGGCATCACCGTACCGCGCCGCGGGCAACTGATCCGCGTGCTCTATTGCGAGATCGGCCGTATTCTTTCTCACTTGCTCAATGTCACCACGCAGGCGATGGACGTCGGCGCGCTGACCCCGCCGCTGTGGGGCTTTGAAGAGCGCGAAAAGCTGATGGTGTTCTATGAGCGCGCCTCGGGCTCGCGCATGCATGCGGCCTATTTCCGCATCGGCGGCGTGCATCAGGACCTGCCGCCGAAGCTGGTCGACGATATCGACGCCTGGTGCGATCCATTCCTGCAGGTCGTCGCCGACCTCGAAACGCTGCTGACCGGCAACCGCATCTTCAAGCAGCGCAACGTCGACATCGGCGTGGTGTCGCTGAAGCAGGCCTGGGAATGGGGCTTTTCGGGCGTGATGGTGCGCGGCTCGGGCGCGGCCTGGGACCTGCGCAAGTCGCAGCCCTACGAATGCTATGCCGAGATGGATTTCGACATTCCGATCGGCAAGAACGGCGACTGCTACGATCGCTACTGCATTCGGATGGAAGAGATGCGCCAGTCCGTGCGCATCATGAAGCAGTGCATCCAAAAATTGCGCGCGCCCGACGGGCAGGGGCCCGTCGTGGTCGAGGACAACAAGATCGCGCCGCCGCGCCGCGGCGACATGAAGCGCTCGATGGAAGCGCTGATCCATCACTTCAAGCTCTACACCGAAGGCGTCCACGTGCCGGCCGGCGAAGTCTATGCCGCGGTTGAGGCGCCGAAGGGCGAGTTCGGCGTCTACCTGGTCGCCGACGGCACCAACAAGCCCTACAAGTGCAAGATCCGCGCGCCGGGCTTTGCCCATCTGCAGGCGATGGATTTCATCTGCAAGGGCCATCTCTTGGCCGACGTCTCGGCCATTCTCGGCTCGCTCGACATCGTGTTTGGAGAGGTCGATCGGTGATGGCGCAGGCGCCCATCCAGTTTGACCGGGCTTCGGGCGTGCTCGAAGGCGCCAACGCATGGGAGCGTTTGGCCGCGGTGGCGCTGACGCTGGGCTCCAAGGTGGGCGCGAATTTCTCTCACTTCGGCTACAATCGCTGCGCCAACCTGCTGCGCAAGACGCTGCCCGAACGCGGCATCCAGGTCCGGCTCAACCCCGACGCCGTGTTCGAATTCCCCTACGGCGACGGCTACTGGAGCAAGCTGCTCAACCGGACCTTCAGCTACGAGAACGAACTCGAACTGCTGTTCGCCGATTCCGCCGACATCGACTACACGCTGCTCGATTGCGGCGCCAATTACGGCTACTGGTCGGTGCTGGTCTCAAGCAAGCCGTTCGGCTCGCACAAGGCGATCGCGATCGAGCCTTCGGGGCAGAATTTTCCAAAGCTCGCCAACAACGCCAGGATTAACGGCAACCGTTTCGACGTGATGAAATGCGCGATCGGCGCCGCGCGCGGCACCGCGCGGCTGTCCGGCACCAAGCATGAAGCGTTCAGCATCGCCGGCGACCAGGCCGACGGCGAGGAGGTGCCGGTGTTGGCGCTCGACAATCTCTTGGATGACGGCAAGGTTGCCGCCGACGGCAAGTTCCTGATCAAGCTCGACGTCGAGGGCGTCGAGATCGAGGCCATGAAGGGCGGCGTCCGGCTGATGCAGGGCGACAGCGTCCTGTTGTGCGAGGAGCATGGCAACGATCCCCAGCACACCGTGTCGCGCTACATCCTCGAACAAACCCCGCTGAAGCTGATCGTCCACGATCCGCGCAGCAACCGCCTTGAAACCGTGACTGAGCTTTCGATTCTCGATCGCATCAAGGTTTCAACCCACGTCGGCTACAACGTGTTCGGCACCGCAAGTGCATTCTGGCTCGACCGGATCAATGCGCTCAATGCGAAAACCGCGCGCCGCCCGCAATGAGAGACTGAACGATGTCCGTCCGCCGCCTTGCACCGAAGGAATTGCAGTCCGCCAGTTTCACGTTCTCGGACGAGAACCTCGCATGGGCCAAAGCGCAGATCGCCAAGTATCCGACCGGTCGCCAGGCCTCGGCGGTGATCGCGATCCTGTGGCGGGTGCAGGAGCAGCATGAGGGCTGGGTGTCGGAAGCGGCGATCCGCGCCGTCGCCGACCTCCTGGAGATGCCCTACATCCGCGTGCTTGAGGTGGCGACGTTCTACACGATGTTTCAGTTGCAGCCGGTTGGCAAGAAGGCCCATGTCCAGGTCTGCGGCACCACGCCGTGCCGCCTGCGCGGCGCCGGCGATATCATCGAAGTGTGCCAGAGCCGCATTCATCACGATCCCTTCCATCTGTCGAAGGACGGCAACTTCAGTTGGGAAGAGGTCGAGTGCCTCGGCGCCTGCGTCAACGCGCCGATGGTGCTGATCTGGAAGGATACCTACGAGGACCTGACCAAGGAAAACTTCGGCAAGGTGCTGGATGGTTTTGCCTCCGGTAATCCGCCGAAGCCGGGTCCGCAGGTCGACCGCCAGTTCTCGGCGCCGGTAGGCGGCCCTACCACGCTGAAGGAATCCACATGACGCGCGACGGCACATTGCCCGTGAGCGGGCGAGAGGAGAGCAGCGCGATGAAGCACTGGCGCTATATCGGCCTGCACGCCGTGGCGGCGGCCGCGTTTATTTTTCTGCTGCAGCGTTACGCCTTGAGCGCGACGCTTGAATCCAGCCTGTTGTGGGCGCTGACCTTCGGCGGGTGCGCCGCGGGCCTCGCATACTCCCAGTCCAATCGCTGATCCCAGGAAGTTCTCATGCTCGACGACAAGGATCGCATCTTCAAGAACCTCTACGGCCTCCACGACTGGGGCCTCGAGGGCGCGCGCCGCCGCGGCGCCTGGGACGGCACCAAGTCGATCATCGACAAGGGCCGCGACTGGATCATCAGCGAGATGAAGGCCTCCGGCCTGCGCGGGCGCGGCGGGGCGGGCTTTCCGACCGGGCTGAAATGGTCGTTCATGCCCAAGGAATCCACCGACGGCCGCCCGAGCTATCTCGTGGTCAATGCCGACGAGTCCGAGCCCGGCACCTGCAAGGACCGCGAGATCATGCGGCACGATCCGCATCTGCTGGTCGAGGGCTGTTTGCTGGCGAGCTTCGCGATGGGCGCGCATGCCTGCTACATCTATGTGCGCGGCGAGTTCATCCGCGAGCGCGAGCACCTGCAGGCCGCGATCGACCAGGCCTATGACGCCAAGCTGGTCGGCAAGGACAACGTCAACGGCTGGCCGTTCGACATCTATGTCGCCCACGGCGCCGGCGCCTATATCTGCGGCGAAGAGACAGCACTTCTGGAAAGCCTGGAAGGCAAGAAGGGCCAGCCCCGGCTGAAGCCGCCGTTCCCGGCCAATGTCGGCCTCTACGGCTGCCCGACCACCGTCAACAACGTCGAATCCATCGCGGTCGCGCCCGACATCCTCCGGCGCGGCGCGGCATGGTTTGCGGCGATCGGCCGTCCCAACAACGTCGGCACCAAGCTGTTTTGCATTTCCGGCCACGTCGAGCGGCCCTGCAACGTCGAAGAGGCGATGGGGCTGACGTTCCGCGAACTGATCGAGCGCCATTGCGGCGGCATTCGCGGCGGCTGGGACAATCTCAAGGCCGTTATTCCCGGTGGTTCATCGGTGCGCATGGTGCCGGCCGAACTGATCATCGACACGCCGATGGATTTCGACAGCCTCGGCAAGCTGCGCTCCGGCCTCGGCACCGCCGCGGTGATCGTGATGGACAAGTCGACCGACCTGATCCGGGCGATCGCGCGCATCTCCTATTTCTACAAGCACGAGAGCTGCGGCCAGTGCACGCCGTGCCGCGAGGGCACGGGGTGGATGTGGCGGGTCCTGAACCGCATGGCCGACGGCCGCGCCCACAAGCGCGAGATCGACATGCTCCTGGAAGTGACCAAGCAGGTCGAAGGCCACACCATTTGCGCGCTCGGTGATGCCGCGGCGTGGCCGATCCAGGGCCTGATCGCGCACTTCCGTCACGAGATCGAGGCCCGCATCGACGAGTATTCGCACAAGGCCGATATCGACGACATCGGCGTGCGTGACCCCGTCAACATGGTCGCGGCGGAGTGATGTCGATGTCGCAACCGAGCCAATGGTGGCAGAGATACGGGACGCTGGCGCAGATGGCGCAGGCGGCCGTGGCTTTGCTCGGCTTTGTTGCGATCCTGTTCCAGATCAACGAGATCCGCACCAATGCGCGCAACGCCAGCGCGCGGGCGGCGTTTCTCGGCTATACCGATCTGGCGTTCAAGAATCCGAAGTTTTCGTATCCGGACTTCGATGCCATCAAGGCCGGCAGTCTCGACCAGCGCACGCAGTATGAGAGCTTCGTCTCGTACTTCCTCTATGCCTGCGAGGAAACGATTGCCGCCTTCGCCGACAAGCGCGAATGGCAGGCCTCCTGCGATTACGACTTGAAACCGCATCTGCCATTCCTGTGCGAGAAGAACGTGGCCCAGCCGGCCTATCTCGCCACCTACGGCACCGAGACCCAGCAATGGGTGAAGACGTCCCTGAAGACCGCCAGCGTTACACCGCCAGACTGCAAGCTGGGAAAGACCTGAGATCGCAATGACCAAACTCATCGTCGATGGCAAAGAGATCGATGTGCCCCCGGAATACACGCTGTTGCAGGCGTGCGAGGCCGCGGGCGCCGAAATTCCGCGCTTCTGCTACCACGAGCGGCTGTCGATCGCCGGCAATTGCCGGATGTGCCTTGTTGAAGTGAAGGGCGGGCCGAAGCCGGTGGCGAGCTGCGCCTGGGGCGTGCGCGACTGCCGTCCGGGTCCGAAGGGCGAGCCGCCGGAAATCTCGACGCGTTCGCCGATGGTCAAGAAGGCGCGCGAAGGCGTGATGGAATTCCTGCTGATCAACCACCCGCTGGATTGTCCGATCTGCGACCAGGGCGGCGAGTGCGATCTGCAGGACCAGGCGATGGGCTACGGCGTCGACACGTCGCGCTTTGCCGAAAACAAGCGCGCGGTCGAGGACAAGTATCTCGGCGCGCTGGTCAAGACCTCGATGAACCGCTGCATCCAGTGCACGCGCTGTGTCCGTTTCTCCGCCGAAGTCTGCGGCGCGCCGGAAATGGGCGCGACCGGCCGCGGCGAGGACATGGAGATCACCACTTATCTGGAATCGGCGCTGACCTCCGAGTTGCAGGGCAACCTCGTCGACATCTGCCCGGTCGGTGCGTTGACCTCAAAGCCCTACGCGTTCGCCGCGCGCCCGTGGGAACTCGGCAAGACCCAGTCGGTCGACGTGATGGACGGCGTCGGTTCGGCCATTCGCGTCGATACCCGCGGCCGCGAGGTAATGCGGATCCTGCCGCGTATCAACGAGGCGGTGAACGAAGAGTGGATTTCCGACAAGACCCGCCACGTCGTCGACGGCCTGCGCACCCAGCGGCTCGACCGGCCCTATATCCGTGAGAACGGCCAGCTTCGCGCTGCCTCGTGGCCGGAAGCGTTTGCAGCGATCGCCGCCAAGGCCGGCCGGATCGACGGTAAACGCATCGGCGCTGTGGCCGGCGACGTCGCCGCCGTCGAAGAGATGTTCGCACTGAAGGAACTGCTGGCGAAATGCGGCTCATCCAATCTGGCGGTGCAGGGCGGCGACGCCTTTGACGCCAGGCTCGGCCGCGGTTCGTACATCTTTAACCCGACCATTGCCGGTATCGAGCAGGCCGACGCGCTCCTGATCATCGGCTCCAACCCGCGCAAGGAAGCCGCCGTCCTCAACGCGCGCATCCGCAAGCGCTGGCGTTCGGGCCAGCTCAAGATCGGCGTGATCGGCGTCAAGGCCGATCTCACTTACGACTACGACTATCTCGGCGCGGGCGCGGATTCGCTCAGCGAACTCGCGGCCGGCAAGAATGCCTTTGCCGATGTGCTGAAAGGCGCCAAGCATCCGATCGTACTGGTCGGCGCCGGCTCGCTGGCGCGCCATGACGGCGCGGCGGTGCTGGCGCTGGCGGCCAAGATCGCGGCCGATTTCGGCGCGCTCAAGGACGGCTGGAACGGCTTTGGCGTGTTGCAGGACACGGCGTCCCGCACCGGCGCGCTCGATATCGGCTTTGCGGCCGCTGGCGGCGGCCTCAGCCTGGCGCAGATGACGACCTTCGGCACGCTCGACGTGCTGTTTTTGCTCGGCGCCGACGAGGTCAAGGTGCCGGACGGCACCTTCGTGGTCTATATCGGCACCCACGGCGATCGCGGGGCGCATCGCGCCGACGTCATCCTGCCGGGCGCGGCCTACACCGAAAAGTCCGGTATCTACGTCAATACCGAGGGCAGGGCGCAGATCGCCAACCGTGCCGCATTCCCGCCCGGCGAAGCCCGCGAGGACTGGGCGGTGATCCGCGCGCTGTCGGATGTGCTCGGCAAGAAGCTGTCCTATGACAGTCTGCAGGCGCTGCGGCAGGCGATGTTCAAGGCGGTGCCGCATCTGATGCGGCTCGACCAGATCGAGGCCGGCAAGGCCGAACACATCAAGGCGCTCGCCGGCAAGGGCGGCAGCGTCGACAAGACGCCGTTCAAGACCTCGGTCGAGGATTTTTATCTGACCAACCCGATCGCGCGGGCGTCCGCTGTCATGGCGGAATGTTCCCGGCTGGCGTCCGGGCGAATGCTGACGGCAGCGGAGTGAGCGTGACCTGATGGCTGAATTCTTCGCAAGCGCGTTCTGGACCGGCTTTCTCTGGCCGTTGATCATCATGATCGCGGAGAGCGTGTTGCTGCTGGTCGTGCTCCTGATCGCGATCGCCTACATCCTGCTCGCCGACCGCAAGATCTGGGCGGCGGTGCAGATCCGCCGCGGCCCCAACGTGGTCGGCCCGTTCGGCCTGCTGCAATCCTTCGCCGACTTGCTGAAGTTCGTGCTGAAGGAGCCGATCATCCCGTCCGGCTCCAACAAGGGCGTGTTCCTGCTGGCGCCGCTGGTGTCCTGCGTGCTGGCGCTGGCCGCCTGGGCCGTGATCCCGATGAATCTCGGCTGGGTGATCTCCGACATCAATGTCGGCGTGCTCTATATTTTCGCGATCTCGTCGCTGTCGATCTACGGCATCATCATGGCCGGCTGGTCGTCGAACTCGAAATACCCGTTCCTGGCCGCCCTTCGCTCGGCGGCGCAGATGGTGTCCTACGAAGTCTCGATCGGCTTTGTCATCATCACGGTTCTTCTCTGCGCCGGCTCGCTCAACCTCTCGGCGGTGGTCGAAGCCCAGAATACCCGCGGCTTCGGCGGCCTGATCGGGCTGCCGCAGCTCACCATCCTGAACTGGTACGTCTGGCCGCTGTTCCCGATGTTCGTGGTGTTCTACGTCTCGGCGCTGGCCGAAACCAACCGCCCGCCGTTCGATCTGGTCGAAGCGGAGTCGGAACTGGTCGCGGGCTTCATGGTCGAATACGGCTCGACGCCGTATCTGCTGTTCATGCTCGGCGAGTACGTCGCGATCACCACGATGTGCGCGATGGCGACGATCCTGTTCCTCGGTGGCTGGTTGCCGCCGGTGGACCTGCCGCCGTTCAACTGGATCCCCGGCGTGATCTGGTTCGCGCTGAAAGTCTTCTTCATGTTCTTCATGTTCGCGATGGCGAAGGCGATCGTGCCGCGCTACCGCTACGATCAACTGATGCGGCTCGGCTGGAAGGTGTTCCTGCCGCTGTCGCTGGCGATGGTGGTGATTGTGGCCGGTGTGCTGCAATTCGCCGGCATCGCGCCGAAGTGAGGTCGCTATGAGTGTCAACATCAACGCAACCGCCCGCTCGCTTCTGCTTTCGGAATTCGTATCGGCGTTCTTTCTCGCCATGCGCTATTTCTTCAAGCCGAAGCCGACGCTGAACTATCCGTTCGAGAAGGGGCCGATCTCGCCGCGCTTCCGCGGCGAGCATGCGCTGCGCCGCTATCCGAACGGCGAGGAACGCTGCATCGCCTGCAAGCTGTGCGAGGCGATCTGCCCGGCGCAGGCGATCACGATCGAGGCCGGCCCGCGCCGCAACGACGGCACCCGCCGCACCGTGCGTTACGACATCGACATGGTGAAATGCATCTATTGCGGCCTGTGCCAGGAGGCCTGTCCGGTCGATGCCATCGTCGAGGGACCGAATTTCGAATTCGCGACCGAGACCCGCGAGGAACTCTATTATGACAAGGCGAAACTGCTCGCCAACGGCGACCGATGGGAGCGCGAGATTGCGAAATCAATCGAACTCGACTCGCCGTACCGGTGAGGTGAGGGCATGATCCTTTCCGCGCTGTTCTTCTATCTGTTTGCCGGCATCTGCGTGGCGTCGGCGGCGATGGTGATTGTCTCGCGCAATCCCGTGCACTCCGTGCTGTACCTGATCCTGGCCTTCGTCAACGCCTCGGGCCTGTTCATCCTGATGGGCGCCGAATTCCTCGGCATGATGCTGATCGTGGTCTATGTCGGCGCGGTCGCGGTGCTGTTCCTGTTCGTGATCATGATGCTCGACGTCGACTTCGTCGAACTGCGCGAAGGCTTCATGCAGTACCTGCCGATCGGGCTCGTGATCGGCGGCATCTTCGTGTTCGAGCTTCTGCTGGTGGTCGGCGGCTGGGTGATCAATCCGTCCGTGACCAAGAGCATCACGGCGGCGATCCCCGCCAATGTCAGCAACACCGAGGCGCTCGGGCTGGTGCTGTATACGAAGTACATCCACTACTTCCAGCTCTCGGGCATGGTGCTGCTGGTCGCGATGATCGGCGCCATCGTGCTGACGCTGCGCCACAAGGCCAACGTCAAGCGCCAGGACATCAACGTGCAGAACGCGCGGACGCCGGAGCTCGCGATGGCGCTGCGCACGAACGTGGCGTCGGGGCAGGGGCTGCAGGACGCGGACGCGGCGGAGTGGGTGCAATGACGATCGGTCTTGGACACTATCTCGCGGTCGGCGCCATCCTGTTCACGCTCGGCATCCTCGGCATCTTCCTCAACCGCAAGAACATCATCGTCATCCTGATGTCGATCGAGCTGATCCTGCTCTCGGTCAACATCAACCTGGTGGCGTTCTCGACCTTCCTCGGCGACATCGTCGGCCAGGTGTTCGCGCTGCTGGTGCTGACGGTGGCGGCCGCGGAAGCGGCGATCGGTCTTGCGGTGCTGGTGGTCTATTACCGCAACCGCGGTTCGATCGCGGTTGAAGACGTCAATCTGATGAAGGGCTAAGGCGCAATGCTATGATTCAGGCAATTGTCTTTCTGCCGCTGCTGGGCGCCATCCTGGCCGGCCTGATCGCCATTTTCGGGGCGCATGCGCGCAACCCGAGCGGCGACGAGGTCGAGCATCACGACGACGGACATGGTCATGGCGCCGACGCGCATGCCGCGGCCGCCCATGACGATCATGCGCATGACGACCACGGCCACGACGACCATCATGTCTCGGAGCCGGCGGCGCAGGGTTCGCGCGCGGCGGAGCTGATCACGACCTGTCTGCTGATGATTTCGGCCGCGTTGTCCTGGGTGACGCTGGTCAATGTCGGCTTCATGCATCAGGACGCGCGGATCGCGCTGTTTCCCTGGATCAGTTCCGGCGACCTGCAGATTTCCTGGGCGCTGCGCGTCGATACGCTGACCGCCGTGATGCTGGTCGTGGTCAACACCGTGTCCTCGCTGGTTCACCTCTATTCCATCGGCTACATGGACGAGGATCCGAACCGGCCGCGTTTCTTCGGCTATCTCAGCCTGTTCACCTTCGCGATGCTGATGCTGGTGACCTCGGACAACCTGGTCCAGATGTTCTTCGGCTGGGAAGGCGTCGGTCTGGCGAGCTATCTCCTGATCGGGTTCTGGTACCAGAAGCCGTCGGCCAATGCGGCGGCGATCAAGGCCTTCGTGGTCAACCGCGTCGGCGACTTCGGCTTCGCGCTCGGCATTTTCGCGATCTTCGCGCTGATCGGCTCGACCGACTTCGAGACCATCTTCGCCGGCGCGCCGGGGCTGACGGGCAAGACCATCGATTTCTTCGGCTGGCATGCCGATGCGCTGACCCTGACCTGCCTGCTGCTGTTCATGGGCGCGATGGGCAAATCGGCCCAGTTCCTGCTGCACACCTGGTTGCCGGACGCGATGGAAGGCCCGACGCCGGTGTCGGCGCTGATCCACGCCGCGACCATGGTCACCGCCGGCGTCTTCATGGTGGCGCGGCTGTCGCCGCTGTTTGAGCTGGCGCCGAATGCGCAGGCCGTGGTGATGTTCTTCGGCGCCACCACCGCGTTCTTCGCGGCGACCATCGGCCTGGTGCAGAACGACATCAAGCGCATCGTCGCCTACTCGACCTGTTCGCAGCTCGGCTACATGTTCGTGGCGATGGGAGCAGGGGCCTATTCGGTCGGCATGTTCCATCTGTTCACGCACGCCTTCTTCAAGGCGCTGCTGTTCTTGGGCTCCGGCTCGGTGATCTACGCGATGCACCACGAGCAGGACATCCGCAACATGGGCGGGCTGTGGCGCAAGATTCCCTATACGTTTCGCGGTCATGTGCATCGGCACGCTGGCGTTGACCGGCTTCCCGCTGTTCGCGGGCTATTTCTCCAAGGACGCGATCATCGAGTCCGCCTATGTGGCGCACAATCCGTTCTCGACCTATGCGTTCACGCTGACGGTGGCGGCGGCAGGTCTGACGTCGTTCTATTCGTGGCGGCTGATCTTCAAGACGTTCTTCGGCGAGCCGCACGACCAGGAGCATTACGAGGCGGCGCACGAGGCGCCGTTGTGGATGCTGATCCCGATCGGCGTTCTCGCCGCCGGATCGATCCTGGCCGGCTTCCCGTTCAAGGAATTGTTCGCCGGCCACGGCGTGGAGGAGTTCTTCCGGGAATCGGTGAAGATGCACCCGCATATCATCGAGGAAATGCATCATATTCCGGAGTGGGTGGCGGCGGCGCCGTTCGTGATGATGGTGCTTGGCGCCGTGATCTCCTACATCTTCTACATCAGCCGGCCGTATCTGCCGGTCGAACTCGCCGACCAGCAGCCGATGCTCTACCAGTTCCTGCTCAACAAATGGTATTTCGACGAGCTCTACGACCTGATCTTCGTCCGTCCGGCGAAGTGGATCGGTTACACCCTCTGGAAGAAGGGCGACGGCTTCGTCATCGACGGCTTCGGCCCCGACGGCGTCTCGGCGCGGGTGCTCGATGTCACCCGCAACGTCGTGAAAATCCAGACCGGCTACCTCTATCACTACGCCTTCGCGATGCTGATCGGGGTCGCCGGATTGATCACCTGGTTCATGTTCGGCTTGGGAGGCCAGTAATGACAACCTGGCCCATTCTCTCGGTCGTCACCTTCCTGCCGCTGCTCGGCGCGCTGGTGATCTATATCAGCCGCGGCGACGATGACGCGGCGCGGCGCAATTCGCGCTGGATCGCGCTGTGGACCACGCTCGTCACCTTCGCGGTGTCGCTGATTCTGGTCTGGCGCTACGACGCGGCGCAGCCGGACTTCCAGTTCGTCGAGAAGGCGAACTGGCTGGCCTCCGGCATCACCTACCACATGGGCGTCGACGGCATTTCGCTGCCGTTCGTGATCCTGACCACCGCGTTGATGCCGTTCTGCATCATTGCGAGCTGGAAATCGATCACGATGCGGGTGCGCGAATACATGATGGCGTTCCTGCTGCTGGAAACGCTGATGATCGGCACCTTCTCGGCGCTCGATCTGATGCTGTTCTATCTGTTCTTCGAAGGCGGCCTGATCCCGATGTTCCTGATCATCGGCGTCTGGGGCGGCCCGCGCCGGGTCTACGCCTCCTTCAAGTTCTTCCTCTACACGCTGCTCGGCTCGGTCCTGATGCTGCTCGCCATCATGGCGCTGTACTGGAATGCCGGCACGACCGACATTCCGACCCTGATGCACACCGCGGTGCCGCGCTCGTTGCAGACCTGGGCGTGGCTGGCGTTCTTTGCCTCGTTCGCGGTGAAGATGCCGATGTGGCCGGTGCACACCTGGTTGCCGGACGCGCACGTCGAGGCGCCGACCGCGGGCTCGGTGGTGCTGGCCGCGATCCTCTTGAAGATGGGCGGCTACGGCTTCCTGCGCTTCTCGCTGCCGATGTTCCCGCTGGCGTCGCATGATTTCGCGCCGCTGGTGTTCTCGCTGTCGGCGATCGCCATCATCTACACCTCGCTGGTGGCGCTGATGCAGGAAGACATCAAGAAGCTGATCGCCTACTCGTCGGTGGCCCATATGGGCTTCGTCACCATGGGCATCTTCGCCGGCACCACGCAGGGCGTCGCCGGCGGCGTGTTCCAGATGATCTCGCACGGCATCGTCTCCGGCGCGCTGTTCCTCTGTGTCGGCATCGTCTACGACCGCATGCACACCCGCGAGATCGCGGCCTATGGCGGCCTCGTCAACCGGATGCCGCTCTACGCGCTGGTGTTCATGGTCTTCACCATGGCCAATGTCGGTCTGCCCGGCACTTCCGGCTTCGTCGGCGAATTCATGACGCTGATCGGCACCTTCAAGGTCTCGATCCCGACCGCGACGTTTGCGACGCTGGGCGTGATCCTGTCGGCGGCCTATGCGCTCTGGCTCTACCGGAAGGTCGTGTTCGGCGCGCTGGTCAAGCCGTCGCTGGCCAGCATCAAGGATCTCACCTTCCGCGAGAGCCTGCTGCTGTTCCCGCTGGTCGCGCTCACCATCCTGTTCGGCGTCTATCCGAAGCCGGTGCTCGACATGTCGGCGGCCTCGGTTCAGCAACTCGTCAACAATTACAATACTGCCGTGACTGCCGTGAAGGCAGCCGCGCTCATTAACTAAGGCCTTCGCCATGAGCTTTTCGAGTGCAGGATATCAGTTGCAGCCGGTGCTGCCGGAGCTCGTGCTGGCGTTCGGCGCGATGGTGCTGCTGATGGTCGGCGCCTATCGCGGGCAGGGGACGACCCGGCTCGTCACCACGCTCGCGGTGTGCCTGCTGGTGCTCGTCGGCGCGCTGGAGCTGATGCTGCCGGCCGGCAAGCTCGTCACCTTCGGCGGCAGCTTCATCGTCGACGACTTCGCCCGCTTCCTGAAGATCCTGGCCCTGATCGGCTCGGGCGCGACCCTGATCCTGGCGACGGAGTTCCTGTCCGATCCGTCGCGGCGGATCTTCGAATTCGCGATCCTGGTGCTGCTCTCGACGCTCGGCATGATGGTGCTGATCTCGGCCGGCGACCTGATCATGCTCTATCTCGGGCTCGAACTGATGAGCCTTGCGCTCTACGTCGTCGCCGCCAGCAACCGCGACAACGCCAAGTCGACCGAAGCCGGCCTGAAGTATTTCGTGCTCGGCGCGCTGTCCTCGGGCATGCTGCTGTACGGCGCCTCGCTGATCTACGGCTTCACCGGCACCGTCAGCTTTGCCGGCATCGCGGCGGCCGCGACCACCGGCAGCGTCGGTATCGTGTTCGGCATCGTGTTCCTGCTGGCCGGCCTCTGCTTCAAGGTCTCGGCCGTGCCGTTCCACATGTGGACGCCCGACGTCTACGAGGGCGCGCCGACGCCGGTCACGGCGTTCTTTGCCTCGGCGCCGAAGGTGGCGGCGCTTGCGGTGTTCACCCGCGTGGCGCTGACCGCGTTCCCCGGCATCGTCTCGCAGTGGCAGCAGATCATCGTGTTCGTGGCGATCGCCTCGATGGTGCTGGGCTCGTTCGCGGCGATCGGCCAGAGCAACATCAAGCGCCTGATGGCCTATTCGTCGATCGGCCATATGGGATTTGCGCTGGTCGGTCTCGCCTCCGGCACCGTCGAGGGCGCGCAGGGCGTGCTGGTCTATGCCGCGATCTACGTCGCGATGACGCTGGGCTCCTTCGCGGTGATCCTGACCATGAAGCGCAACGGCCAGGCGGTGGAGCAGATCAGCGATTTCGCCGGCCTGTCGCGCACCAACCCGCTGCTGGCGTTCTTCTTTGCGATGCTGCTGTTCTCGCTGGCCGGCGTGCCGCCGCTCGCGGGCTTCTTTGCCAAATGGTACGTGTTCGTCGCCGCGATCAACGCCCATCTGTTCACGCTCGCCGTCATCGGCGTGCTGTCCAGCGTGGTCGGCGCCTACTACTATCTCACCATCATCAAGGTGATGTATTTCGACGAGCCGCTGCCGGCGCTCGATCCGATGCGCATGGAATTGCGCGTCGTGCTGGCGGTCGCGGGCCTGTTCAACATCCTCTTCGCCGTCCTGCCGGGGCCGCTGGTCAGCGTCGCCACGGCGGCGGCGAAGTCGCTCTTCTGATGACGTTCACGCTCGGTCCCCGAGCCACATCGGCGGGCTACCGCCTCTTTGCCTTCGACAAGGCCGGTTCGACCAACGCGGAAGCCATGTCGCGCGCGCGCGACGGCGAGCGCGGCCCGGCCTGGTTCGTCACCTCGGAGCAGACGGCGGGACGCGGACGCCGGCAGCGCGCCTGGATCGCGCCGCGCGGCAACCTCGCCAGCAGCGTGCTCGAGGTGATGGATATTGCGCCCGCGGTCGCGGCGACGATGGGCTTTGCCTTCGGTTTGGCGCATGAAACGGCGCTGCGACGTGTCAGCATGGAGGCCAACCTGCGGTTGGCCGGATCGGATCAATTGAACTATCTCCTGAAATGGCCGAACGACATCCTGGTGCGCAAGCAGAAGCTTTGCGGCCTGCTGGTGGAGGCCGAGGCCGTCAACGATGGCCTCGCCGTCGTGGCCGGCATCGGCACCAATATCGTCGCAGCTCCCGAGGGCACGCCGACGCCGGCTGTGTCGCTATCCGCCCTTGGCGTCCATATCAGCGCGGAAGAGCTGTTTTCGGCGCAGTCGGACGCCTGGGTCGAATTCCGCGGCATCTGGGACAAGGGCCGCGGCTTTGCCGAGATCCGGCGCCTGTGGCTGGAGCGGGCGGCGGGGCTCGGCGAGCGGGTCGCCATCAATACCGGCGCCGTGACGGTCGAGGGCACATTCGATACCATCGACGAGACCGGCTGCCTGATCGTCCGCACGGCGGAGGGCAAGCGCATGCCGGTCACCGCGGGCGAGGTCTATTTCGGCTCCGCGGCTTCCGTGGGAGCGGCGTGATGGCGCGGCCGGATGAACTGACCTTTGCGCCGCTCGGCGGCGTCGGCGAGATCGGCATGAACCTGTCGATCTACGGGCTCGGCAACCGCCACCAGCGGTCGTGGCTGGCGGTCGATCTCGGCGTCTCCTTTGGCGACGAGGAGCATCTGCCGGGCATCGACCTGATCATGCCCGACATCAAGTTCCTCGAAAAGGAACGCAAGAACCTGATGGGCCTGGTGCTGACGCACGCCCATGAGGACCATTTCGGCGCCATCATCGATCTCTGGCCGAAGCTGCAATGTCCGATCTACGCCACGAAATTCAGCGCCGCGTTGTTCGAGGCCAAATGCGCCGCCGAGCGCAACGCGCCGAAAATCCCGGTGACGGTGGTGCCGTCGGGCGGCCGCATCGATCTCGGGCCGTTCAATGTCGAGTTCATCCCGGTCGCGCATTCGATTCCGGAATCGCATGCGCTGGCGATCCACACCTCGGTCGGCACCGTGCTGCATACCGGCGACTGGAAGATCGACCCGACGCCGATCATTGGCCTGCCGACCGACGAGCGGCGCCTGCGTGAGCTCGGCGATGCCGGCGTGCTGGCGCTGATCGGCGATTCCACCAACGCGGTGCGGGAAGGGCGCTCGCCTTCGGAAACCGAGGTCGCCGCCACCATTACCAAGCTCGTGAAAGCCGCCAAGGGCCGCGTCGCCGTCACCACCTTTGCCTCCAACGTCGCCCGCCTCAAGGCCGTGGCGGACGCCGCCAAGGCCGCCGATCGCGAGGTGGTCGTGGTCGGCCGCGCCATGGAGCGGGTGGTGCAGGTGGCGCGCGAGACCGGCCATCTCGATGGCGTGCAGAATTTCCGCGGCGCCGACTACTACGGCCACTTCCCGGCGGACAAGGTGCTGGCGCTGTGCACCGGCAGCCAGGGCGAAGCCCGCGCGGCGCTGGCGCGGATCGCCAATGACGACCATCCGCAGGTCACCCTGAACAAGGGCGACACCGTGATCTTTTCCTCGCGCACCATTCCCGGCAACGAAAAAGCGGTCGGCGCCATCATCAACGGCCTGGTCACGCAGGGCATCGAGGTCATCACCGACCGCACCGACCTCGTCCACGTCTCCGGCCATCCGCGCCGCGACGAGTTGCGCGACATGATCTCGTGGGTGCGACCGCAGCTCCTGATCCCCGTTCATGGCGAGCCGCTGCATCTGCACGAGCACGCCAAGCTGGCGCGCGCCGCCGGCGTCCCGAAAGTGCTGGTCTGCCGCAACGGCGACCTGGTCAAGCTCGGGCCCGGCGATCCCGGCATCATCGACCAGATACCGTCGGGGCGGCTCTACAAGGACGGCAACATCCTGGAGGATTCCAAGTCGCGCGCCGTGGTCGAGCGGCGGCGGATGGGCTTTGCCGGCTGCGCCTTTGTCGCGATTGCCGTCACCGAAAAAGGCGAGCTGTCCGACGATCCCGAGGTTGATCTCGTCGGCATCCCCGAGAAGAATGCGGCCGGCGAGGTCATCGACGAGATCGTGTTCGATGTCGTGGTCTCGACGGTCGAGAGCCTGCCGCGGGCGCGCAAGCGCGATCCGGATGCGATGGCGGAATCGGTGCGGCGCGCGGTGCGTTCCGTCATCAACGAGCACTGGGGCAAGAAGCCGATCTGCCTCGTTCACGTGCTGACGGTCTGAGACATGACAGTCTGAGTGCAAGAACAGTAGAGCGGAGGGAGTGTCATGCTGGGCCGGCTCAATCATGTCGCGATCGCGGTCAAGGATGCGGAGAAGGCCGCCAAGATCTATGGCGGCGCGTTCGGCGCCGAGATCTCCGGCGCGGTGCCGCTGCCGGAGCACGGCGTCATCACCGTGTTCGTGACGCTGCCCAACACCAAGATCGAGTTCATCCAGCCGCTCGGCGAGGCGTCGCCGATCGCCAAATTCGTCGAGCGCAACGCCGATGGCGGCATTCATCACATCTGCTACGACGTGCCCGACATCATCGCGGCGCGCGACCGCATGATCAAGGAAGGCGCGCGGGTGCTCGGCGACGGCGTGCCGAAGATCGGCGCCCACGGCAAGCCGGTGCTGTTCTTCCATCCGAAGGATTTTTCCGGCGCGCTCGTCGAAATCGAACAGGCCTGAACCCACCATGGCCTACACCATCTCCACCGTGTTTGCGATCTACTTCGTGCTGTGGTGGCTCGTGCTGTTCCTGACGCTGCCGTTCGGCGTTCGCAGCCAGCACGAGGACGGCGAGGGCGCGCCCGGCACCGATCCCGGCGCGCCGATCCTGGCGCGGATGGGACGCAAGCTGATCTGGACCACGGTGATCTCGGCGGTGATTTTCGCGGTTTCGATGTGGGCCTATTATCAGGGCTATTTCAACATCGAGCGGCTGTCGAAGATGATGGGGATGCCGTTCTAGCAGGCGCTTCCGGGAGCAGATCATGCCAACGATGCTGCGTGGCCTTGGCCTGACATTGCTGCTGTTCGCGTCGGCCGCTCCGGCGTTCGCGATGGATCCATCCGCGACGGAAGAGACCAATTGCCTGATGGCCTGCGATGCCAATCAGGAACATTGCGCGACGAACGCGCCTGCACCGACGCCGAGGAATTACGCGCAGGCGCGGTTTTCATCGCCCGCGCAAATCAAGTCGTCACCAGCCATCAGGCCGCGCCGGACGATCGAGGGGCGCTAGTTCCCGCCCCGGCGGTTCCCCGGCTGGTTGGTCTTGCTGCATTTGCGAGCGAATGTTTGCGTTGCAAACTGTGGTTGTAAAGGCACAACCTGACGAAAACCCAATTCGGTTGTGTTGACGTTGCTTGTCGCGTCTGGCGGGCCGTGAAACCATTACCGGAGTACTTGCCTCAACAGTAATGAGTAGGGGACGAGGACATGAAAACCGGGACCAAATCGGCGATCGTTTGCGCGTTAGTCTCTGCCGGCACCGTGTTCTTCCCTCTTGGCAATCAGGCCGCCGCGCAGACCGTGTTCACCACGATCCAGGCCTTTGGCGACAGCTACGCGGACACCGGCAACCTGTTCAGGATCTTGGGCGTGCCGAACCCGGTCCAGTACCCGACGGGACGGTTCAGCGGTGGTACCAATTTCGTCGATACCACGTCGGCATTGCTGGGAATTCCGCAGGCCAATTTTGCCATCGGCGGCGCCAAGACGGGAACGGACAACACGGTAGGCCCGGGCATTCCCGGCTTCACGCAGGAGTGGCAGGGCTTTGTCGCCTCCGGCAAGAAGATCGCGGCATCCGATCTCGTTGAAATCAGCATCGGCGGCAATGACGCGCGGCAATACTACCAGACCGGCGGCACGCTGGCGGGCGTTCACGCGGCCGCCACGGCGAGCACCAACCAGGCGCTGGCCGGCATCAATGCGCTGGTCGCCGCCGGCACGCGCAATCTCGTTTTCACGACCGGCGATGTCGGACAATTGCCCGAGGCCATCGGCAATCCGGCGGCATCGATCGGCACCGCCTATAGCCAGGCCTACAATGCCCAGATGCAGGCGGCGCTTGCCGCGATTGCCCGCAACGGTGTTCGGGTCGAACTGGTTGACGTTGTCTCTGCTCGGAACCCTGATCAAGGCAGACCCCGCGCGCTACGGCGTTGCGAATGTCGGCGCCTGTCCGGTGGCCTGCATCGGCAACACCGCGCTGCAGAACCAGTATCTGTTCTATTTCGACGGCGTTCACCTGACCTCGCTGGGCTTCACCATTCTCGGCGAATACATCGTCAACCGGCTCAATGCGCCGCTGACGCTGCCGGCGCAGGGCGACATCGGATCTCGTCGGCGATGGGCTTTCGCCTCCACGCTGTTCGGCAAGCTCGATAATTTCCGCGAGACCTCGATGATGGCGTCGGCGATGAATTCCTACGCCGCCTACACCAAGGTGCCCTATACCAAGGCGCCGATCCCGATGGCGGTCAATCCGTGGTCGTTCTACATGCTGGGCAACGGCGCCTACAGCGAGCGTCAGGCGACGGTGGCGTCCAACGGCTTTACCCTCGACAGCGTCGGCGGCACCATCGGCACCGAGTACCAGATCAACAACAACGCCCTCGTCGGCGCCGCCTTCGATTATTCCAACCCGCGCGCGCGCTTCTTCAACAATGCCGGTACCACCGAGGCCAACGCGTTCCAGATCGGCGGCTACGGCGCCTGGGCCAACTCCCATTTCTTTGCGCAGGGCCTCGCCACCTATGGCTGGCTGAACTATCGCAACAGCCGGCAGGGCGTGGTCGACACCATCACGTCGAACCCGGACGGCACGAGCTTCGTCGTCGCGGGCAAGGTCGGCTATCTCTTCGACGTCGGCGGCAGGAACCAGATCGGCCCGATCGGCGGGCTGACCTATGCGCGGGCCAAGGTCAACGCCTACACCGAATCCGGTGATCCCGTGCTGACGCTCGCCGTCGGCCAGCAGGTGGCGGAGGCGTTGATCGGAAGTGTCGGCGCCCAGTTCCGCTTTCCGTTCCTGGTCAGCGGCCGCTTGATCAGCCCCTATGTCAACCTGACGATGGACGACGATTTCATCGGCAACGGCCGGATCATCCAGTTCGGGGCGACATCCGCGCCGCTGATCGTCAACAACTGGACGGTGCCGAATTCGACCTCGCAGCATGTCTACGGCCGCGTCGCGGCCGGCGTGGTGGCGCCGGTGTCGAACACCGTCGCGCTGACGGCAAACGTGTCGCAGACCTTCGCGCGGCAAGGCGGCAACGATTTCTACGGCAATGGTGGCCTCAAGATATCGTTCTGACGTTCCGCCGGTAAGCCGCCTCCGCAGGAGGCGGCGCCTACATGAACGCCACGCCGATCCGCTTGTCCTTGCGCCAGGCGACCTTGCAGCGATAGCTGATGTGGTCACCCGAGATCACCAGATTGAACGTCTCGGGAATTCCGAGCGGGCTCGCAACCTCGAGGGCCGCGCCGGTTTCCGAGATATTCCGGACCAGGCAATCGATGACGCCGCCATTGAATTCGATCGCGCCCGATTTCAACACCCGGTGGCGCAGCGCCGCGCGGTTGTTCTCCAGCACCTGAAGCGGCGCCTGGGCGGGCTGGCCCGCCGTCTCTGCCTGTTCCGGCTGCTGCGATTGAGCGTGCCGCGTCGCGATCGCGATCGCTTCTTCGGTCAACGTCGGCCGGATCTTGGCCCAGGCCAGCTTGAACCGGACCTGGCAGTCCTTGAAATTGATCGCGGGCCCGCGGTCCCCCGGGGTCGCCGGCTGGCCGTAGACATTGCAGCCCCACCACCAGTGCGGACTGTCGGGCTGCTTCAGCATCCGTCCAATCGGAAGACCGCGCCAGATCACCTCGTAATTGTCATCCCGGCTGACGCCGTCGACGACGGCCGGCCGCAAAGCAATGGTTTCCAGATCGTCGGTCATCAGCCGGACATGCCCTCGGCGCTCAGGGGGACTGGCTTCGGCGCGGGTGCTCGCCATGTCGCCCGGCCCCTGATCCCGCCGCGATTCCGCAGCGGGTACCGGTAACAAATCCGGTTCGGACAAACTGCGCAAGATCAGTTAGTCATACCCCGGGATTTGCCCCGGGGGAACTTTGCCGCCGGCCCGCTGGATCAGGGTGGTTTGGGAGAACAGGAAATGACGTTTCAGAGGATCATGGCCGCCCTTGTGGTGCTGCTGGTCGCCGGCCTTGCCGGATCGTTCTACATGAACTGGAAGACGCTGACGCAGCTTCGCACCGTAAAAGCCTTCGTCGAGGGAGCGGTGTTCGCCGACGCCGTCGCGGCCTGCGAGAAGGCCCAGAGTTCGACGCCGTTCAAATGGAACGGCGGCAAGCAGACCTCGATCGTCGGTTTGAACTCGGTCAGACCTGACAAGTATACCGTGATCGCGAGCTATACCCTGTTCGCCGACGGCGTCTATTGCGACTACGACCCGATCAAGAAGAAGGCCGATATCGGATCGAGTTTCCTGGAGCGGGAGTGAGGCCGTAACGCCCGTACCGACACTGGACGGAACGCCATGAGTTTACAGCGCCCACTGGCTAGCTCTCCGCACGGCGAATATCGAATTCTGCGCGAGGCGGATCTGCGAGACTATCTGGCGCTGGTTCCGGCGATGGCGTCCCATCTTGGCGGATCGCCGGAAGCCTGGTCGATCAGCGAGGTCGGCGACGGCAACCTCAACCTCGTGTTCATCGTCAAGGGAACAAAGGGCGGGATCGCCGTCAAGCAGGCGCTGCCCTATGTCCGTCTCGTCGGCGAGAGCTGGCCGCTGCCGCTGTCGCGTTCGCACTATGAACATCTGGCGCTCGTGCATCAGGCGCGGCTGACGCCCGGTCTGGTGCCGGCGGTGCTTCATCACAACGAGGCACTGGCGCTGATCGCCATGGAACTGCTCGAGCCGCACATCATCATGCGCAAGGGGCTGGTTTCCGGGATTAGCTATCCGCGCTTCGTCGAGGACATCACGACCTTTCTGGCGCGGACGCTGTTCTTCTCTTCCGACCTGGCGGTTCCGGCCGCAGAGAAGAAAGAGGGCATCGCCGCGTTCGCCGGCAACCATGCGCTTTGCAAGATCACCGAGGATCTGATCTTCACCGATCCCTACCGCGCGGCCGAGCAGAACCGCTGGACCTCGCCATGGCTCGATGCGACCGCGGCCAGGTTCCGCGAGGACCTCGACCTGCATGTCGCGATCTCCAGGCTGAAGCTGAAATTCATGGGCGCTCCGGAGGCCCTGATCCATGGCGACCTCCACACCGGCTCGATCATGGTGACACAAAGCGAGACGCGCGTGATCGATCCCGAGTTCGCATTCTACGGACCGATGGGATTCGATCTGGGCGCCGTCATCAGCAATCTCCTGATGGCCTACCTGGCGTCCGCCGGCCACGAGCGCTCACCCGGCGAGCGGCGGGCGTTCGAGGCATGGGTGCTGGAAACGATCGATCAGGTATGGGTGGAATTTGTCCGCAAGTTCGTCGAGCTGTGGCGCACCGATGCCGAGGGCGACGCCTATCCGCTGACTCTGTTCGCCGGCGAGAGCGGCGCGGCGCGACTGGAAGCCGAACGGCAAGCCTACATGCAGCGGCTGTTCCAGGACACCGTCGGGTTTTCGGCGGCGAAGATCATCCGCCGCATTCTCGGTCTCGCCCACAATATCGATTTCGAGTTGATCGAAGATCCGAGGGCACGGGCGACCTGCGAGGCGCGAAGCCTGCGTCTCGCCCGCGCCATGATGGTGGATACGGACGTCATTCGCCACGATCGGCGCCGTGACCAGGGCGGCGCGGGAAGTTGCGCGACTGGCAGCCGGATTTCTAGAGCATGCTTCAACTAAGTTGAATCATGCTCGTCGGTCATCTTCTTGTTTGAAACATGATCTTTTCGGAAAACCGATGCCCACTTTTCTGGATCATGCTCTAGCAAGTTACTCGGCAGTTCTCTCCCGCAGTCGCTGCGCATAGACGTTGATGACGAGCGCCGCGAGCAGGATGAGGCCGCGGATCAGGATCTTCAGGAAACTGTCGATGTTGACGTGATCGAGGCCGTTGTTGAGGACGCCGAGCACGAACAGCCCGACGATGGTATTGCCGATGCCGCCGCGGCCGCCGAACAGGCTGGTGCCACCAACCACGACGGCGGCGATCGAGTCGAGCAGGTAGGTGTCGAACTCGTTCTGCTGCGCGCTGCCGAAATGCGCGACGCCGAGCATGCCGCCGATCCCCGAGCAGACCGCCGAGATCACCATGACGCTGCCGAGGATGAGTTTGACGTTGAGCCCGGAATATTCCGCCGCTTCGCGGTTGCCGCCGACCATGTAAACGTAGCGGCCGAAGCGGGTATAGGTCAGCACCAGATGGCCGCCGAGCAGCATCACGGCTGCCACGATCACGATCCAGGGTATGCCGCCGATCGATGCGGATCCGAGCGTGGTGACCAGCGGCGGTATCTTGTAGGCGATCTGCCCGCGCACCAGCAGCGCCGAGATGCCGGCCGCGATCTGCATCATCGCCAGCGTCATGATGAAGGAGGGGATGCCGATCATCGTAAGCCCGAAGGCGTTGACGAGGCCGAGCAGGGCGCACAGGGCCAGCGCCAGCAGCAGCGCAGCCCAGCCGGGCATCGGGATGTTGGCGATGTTGACGTAGGATTCCTGCGCGGTGAAATAGGCGACCGCAATGCCGGTGACATTGGCAATGGCCGCGATCGAAAGGTCGATCTCGGCGCAGAGGATCACGAAGGTGAGGCCGACGGCGATGATGCCGGTCACCGAAACCTGGGTCAGGATGTTGCCGAAATTGTCGAGCGTGGCAAAGGAGGGGCTGGCGACGGCGAAGAAGCCGAACAGGCAGATCAGCGTCAGGAACGGCGCGATGTTGCGCATCTGGGAGCGCAGCATTGCGGCGATCCGGTGCGGCGGCTTCGGATCCGCAGGAGAGGCCGTCACGCTTTCACCGGTCGCCATTTCCGTCTCCTCACGCCGCTTCCAGCAGGCGGTCCTTGCTGATCTGTTCGTTGGCGAATTCGCGCACCACCGCGCCGCGCTTGAGCACGATGATGCGATCGGCGAGCGACAGCACCGTCTCGGGCTCGGTCGAGAGCACGATGATGGCCAGCCCTTTCGCGCGCAAATCTCTGACGATGTGGATGACGTCGTTCTTGGCGCCGACGTCCATGCCGCGGGTCGGCTCGCACAGGACCAGCAGCCGCGGCGGAAAACTGAGCCACTTCGCCAGCGCCACCTTCTGCTGGTTGCCGCCGGAGAGCATGCCGAGTTCGAGTTCGACCGCTGCCGGCCTGATCTGAAGTTGCTCGACCTGCGTGGTCGCGAGCGACCGCTCGCGCGACGGCTTGAGCAGCAGCGACGAAATGCGATCGAGGATGCTGATCGAGATGTTCTTGTAGACCGGCTCCTGGTGGAACAGCATGGCGCGGCGGCTTTCCGGGACGAACGCGATTCCGGCGCGCCTGGCGGCGGCGGTGCTGCCGAAGGCCCGCGGGTCACCGGCGACCGCAAGCGTGCCATTGTCGGGTTTGATCTTGCCGAACAGAATCCGCGCCAGCTCGAGCTGTCCGCAGCCCATGAAGCCGTAGATGCCGAGAACTTCGCCGGAGCGAACATCGAACGAGACGTCCTGCAGGCTGCGGGCCAGCGACAGCCGGCTCGCACCCAGAACCACCGGGCGATCGGACCGGGGCGGCAGCATGATGTCGTGGGTGTAGGTCTCTTCGAGCGCCTCGCGGCCCTTGCCGATCATGGCCTCGATCAAGGCGGGCTTGCTGGTCGCCGCCGCCTGCGCCTCGGCGACCTTCCTGCCATTGCGGAATACCGTCACCACGTCGGAAACGCGCAGGATGTCCTCGATGAAATGGGAAATGAAGACGATGCTGGTGCCCTGATCGCGCAACTGCCGCAAGGTCGCGAACAGGCGTTCCACCTCGGGCGGCGAAAGCGCCGAAGTCGGCTCGTCGAGGATGATGATGCGCGCGCCCGAGGACAGCACGCGGGCGATCTCGATCAGTTGTTGCGAGACCGATCGGCAGGTCGCCGAGCCGCGATGCCGGATCGACGTCGATGCCAAACCTCTTGAGCTGTTCGCCGGCCTCGCGCGCCATCCGCCGCCACTGCACGAAGCCGAAGCGGTTGGTCGGCTGGCTGCCCAGAAACACGTTCTCGGCCACCGTCAGGTCGGGCGCCACGCTGAGCTCCTGATGGACCATGGCAATGCCGGCGGCGCGCGCGTCGCGCACCGAGCGGAAGCGGGTTTCCCGTCCGTCGAGCACGAACCGGCCGGAGAAATCCGAGTGCACGCCGGCGATGATCTTCATCAGCGTGCTTTTCCCCGCGCCGTTTTCGCCGACGAGACCATGGATCTCGCCGGCGGAAAGCGCAAAGTCGACGCCACGAAGCGCCTCGACACCGCCGAAGGCCTTCGTGATGTCGTGCAGTTCCAGGATGGGCGAGCCTTGCGGCATGGCGGCTCAGATCAGGAAGTGATCCTCCATCCACTGCATCCCCGCCGCGTTGGCCTTGGTGACGACAGGCCCGTCGGTCACGACGCTCTTGGGGATGCCCTGGCCGCTCTTTTCACCCGCGGTCACGGCAGCGACGCCGGCGACGATGGCGCCGCCATGGATGCGGCAGGACGGATTGCGGACGGTCGCGAACATGCGGCCTTCGCTCACCGCCTGGATCGCCGGCGGCATGGCGTCGACGCCGCCGATCAGGATGTTGGTGCGGTTGCGCGCCTTCATGATGTTGTAGGCGGCCAACGCCATGTCGTCATTGTGGAAGAAGGCCGCATCGATCTGCGGATACTTGGTGAGATAGGTCTCCCAGAGCCGCGCGGTTTTCGAGACGTCCCAGTCCGCGGGCTGGGTGTCGAGCACCTCGATGTTCGGAAACTGCTTTACGACCGTGTTGAAACCCTTGGCGCGGCCTTGCGCACCGGTGTGGCCGAGGGCGCCCTGCGTCATGATGATCTTGCCCTTGCCGCCCATGGCGTTGCAGAGGGCCTGCGTCACCGAGGCGCCCATGAATTCGTTGTCGGGCGCGAGGAACGAGTGAACGTTGATCTGGTCGAGCGGCGCGATCAGCGTGTCCATGTCGATGACAGGCGTGCCGGCGTCGATCATCTTCTGCACGGGCTGGGTCAGCGTGCCGATACCGAACGCCTGGATGGCGACGAAATCCCATTTCTGGGAGGCCATGTTGTCGATCGCCGCGCGCTGCTTGACGGCGTCGAGCTGGCCGTCGAACCAGGTGACTTCAACGTTGAACAGCTTGCCCCACCATTCGGCGGCCTGCTTGCCCTGGGCGCACCAGGTGGCCTGCAGGCCGGCATTGGAGAACGCGGCCTTCAGCGGCTTCTCCGAACGGCCCACTTCCGCGGCCATCGCCGGGTCGATGCGCAACCCGCCGAGCAAGGCCGATGCTGCGCCGGCGGTCGCCGCTGCCTGAAGAAGATTACGCCTGGTCGTTGAGGATTTGTCAGTCCCGGACATCGCTTGCTCCCTCGTTTTGTCATTGTTGTTACCGACGGCGTCATTTGCACGCACCGCGGATCAGATCAGTCTCTCACACCCGGAGCGTTTGCGCTACCGGCGCCGCGATTGGTCGGCATGACGGCAGCCGGTCGTATTCCGTTCACAGCGCGTTCAGGACGGCGCGACTTTAAGAAAACGACGTTCAAATCCGGGGATCCCGACCATGAGAGTTTTTGCCGCGTCGCCATCGTCGCCGGTTCACTGGCTGCTTTCGACCGTGGTGCTCGCGACTGTTGCGCTTGCCCAATCGACGAGCACGCCGGCGCCTGCAGGTTCCACTGCTGCCGCTCCGCCCGTCTGCGGCAGCGCCTGCAAGCCCGCCGGGACCCGCGGCTGCAGTCCCGGTGCCGGCCAGCAAGAAGCTCGCCTGCCAGACGGCATCGCAGGCGATGAAAGGGCAGGCGAGGCGGGATCAGGTGCAGCTCTGCATGCATGCAGGCGCGAACCGACTGCCTCAAGCAGGCGATCGATCAGAATATCGTCGGACCGCAGCGCGCGGATTTCGTGAAGAACTGCGCTAGGCTGACTCAAGCTGGCGCAGCTTGGGCGACGAGGCTCTCGATCTCGCCAATCAGGTTGCGCCACGCCGCATCGATCTCCGGCGACCAGTCGTCGCCCAGAATCTCGCGCAGCGTTCGCGCGATGATGCCGAAGAAGTCGATGAACAGATTCGCGCGGCGTGCCGTAGGCGTCGTGCGAGGAGATCTCGCATTCGATCAGGCGGAAATGCCCGGTGCGCGGGCCGACAAAATCCAGGATCGCGTCGATCGTCAGCGCCAGCATCGAACCCTTGACGGGTTCGCTGCCCTCGGTGCGGAACATGGTCCGGTTTCCGGGTGTTCGCTGAACAGACGGCGATAGACCAGCGGCGTGATGTCCTCGCAGCGCTCGGCGGCGATCTCGAAACTTCGCTCGATGGGATTTGATGATGTCACCATCACAGCATTTCGAACTCGAAGTATTTCGAACTCAAAGTATTTCGAAAAAAAAGAGCAGGGCGCGAAGCCCTGCTCAAAAATTGTGTCGACCCTTAATTTCCCCGAAAATTTGGATTTGATCTTGATTATCGAGGCGACGCTGCTTGTGCGCGTCAGGGCTCCTCCCGAGACTTGGACCACCAGACTTGAGCCTCACGGCCAGCCTGAGCCCGCACTGTTAGACCATCTTGTTCGTCTTGTCACCATTTTCAGCAACGTTTGTTCAAATTTCCAGCAATCTGCGAAATGATTGAGATTTCACCACTATTGGTTGCGGAATAGCAGCAATACTTCGAATAGGATGGTACTTTCAGTACGCCATTCTAATTGCGGTTCCGGACACCTCGGACGGCGGCTTAATCCGCGTGGATGGGAAGAAAAAACCCGGGAACCTGATCTCGACATCGGACTCTCGAGGGTGATTAGTTCCTCTTCGGATGGGTTGGTGATGCGCAAGCGGCTGAAGAACTTTCTGCCAATAGTCCTGTTGGCGCTGGTGGTGCAGATTTTCGCGCCGATCGGCGCTTGCTGGGCGGCCAGCATCGCCGCCTCCGATCCGCTTGCCGGGGCCGTGATCTGTCACGGCAATGGCGCTTCCCAGAACGGACAATCCGACCAGACCAACCATCGCGCCCATAACGGATGCTGTTCGGTTTGCAGCGTGCTGCAGACCGGGGCGCCGGTCGATGTGCCGGAGATCGCAGCCGCCATCATTTTCGATCGCCACGCCGAGCACGTGGTCTGGATCGAATTCACGCCCGAGCCCTTCGCCTCCCGCGCCGGCTCGCATGAGCAGGCGCGCGCACCACCGTCCATTTCCTGACGATCTCGCGGCCGGTGCGATGACTCGCGCCGGGCAATGCCATTGAGAGTGTTGGCCGGCGTTTGATGCCGGTGTCAGGACAATTCCATGTTTCGTTATCATGCCCTTGGCGGTGTGAGCGCGATTGCAATCCAGGCGGCGCTGCTGGCGTCGGCCAGTGTCGCGAACGCGCAGAGCGGTGCAGCCAGTGTTTTGCCGCCCGTCACCGTCGACGCGCCAAAGGCGCAGACAAGGCGCGCCCCGGCCAAACCGGCGGTCCGCGCCGCTGCCCGACGGCCGGCGCCGGCGGCGCCCGAGCGGCAACTGCCGGTCGTGATCGTCGATAGCGCCGGCGCCGGCGCCAATGCGTCGCCTGGGGCGCCGCCTGCGGTGGCGCGGTTCCAGTTGCCGCAGCAATCCTTTAGCATCACGGCCAAACAGATCGATGAGACCATCAATCTCAAGGACCCGGAGGATGCCGTCAAATACCTGCCGAGCCTGTTCGTGCGAAAGCGCAATGACGGCGACAACCAGGCGGTGCTGGCGACGCGAAGCTGGGGCCTGAATTCCAGCGCGCGCACGCTGATCTATTACGATGATCTGCTGATATCGGCGCTGATCGGCAACAACAACTCCGGCGCCTCGCCGAAATGGAATCTGATTTCGCCGGAAGCGATCGGCCGGATCGACTTCCTCAACGGGCCGTTCGCCGCCGCCTATCCCGGCAACTCGATCGGCGGCGTGCTGCTGATATCATCGAAAATGCCGGACAAGCCGTTCGCGGTTGCCAAGGAAACGGTCTCGGTGATGCCGTGGAATCAATACGGCACCAGGGACACCTATGTGACCAGCCAGACCAGTGCCGCGGCGGGCGACCGCAAAGGCCCGTTGTCGTGGCTGGTCACCGCGAACTATCTCGACAGCTATCAGCAGCCGCTGACCTATACGACCTTCGGCACCGTTTTTGGCGTCGGTCCCGCAAATACCACCGGCGCGATCGGTGCATGGAACAGGACGGGCGGCGTCGCGAATGTCATTGGCACGGGTGCGCTGGCTCATTCGCAGCAGGCGTCGGGCAATCTGAGACTGGCCTACGATCTCTCACCGCTCGTGCAGGCGACGTATTCGCTGGGGATCTGGAACAACCACCAGACTTCGGACCCACAGACCTATCTGACGTCGACGTTGAACGGTCAGCCGACCTTTGGCGGCCAAGGCGCATTTGCAAGTAACAAGTACATCTGGGACCAGACCCATCTCAGCAACGCCGTTTCGATCAAGAGCGACACCAAGGGCGTGTTCGACTTCGACCTGTCGGCGTCGACGTACAACTATCTGCAGGATACGCTGCTCAACCCGTTCACCGTTACCCCGACGGGCGCCGGTTATTCGCTGAACGGCAAGATCACGCGCAACGACGGCACCAACTGGCAGAACGCCGACGCCAAGGGCATCTGGCGTCCGTTCGGCGTCGACGGTCCGCACGAAGTCAGTTTTGGCATTCATGGCGACCGTTATCGGCTGGAAAACCCGGTCTATCTGTCGTCGGTCTGGTACGCGACTTCCTCGACCGGTACTGGCCAGCTACTTACCACCGGCGTCGGCGAAACCCGTACCGGCGCGCTTTGGGTGCAGGACGCCTGGAAGATCGTTCCCGATCTGAAGCTGACCCTCGGCGGGCGGTTTGAGACCTGGCGGTCACTGGATGGATTCAACATCAACTCCAATCCGACCGCTACCAGCGGTATTCCGGCCGCTCCGATCCCGGTCTTCGTCCCAGTTCCGAAAAACCAGCCCGGACTCAATTCGACCAACTTCTCGCCGAAGGCCTCGCTCTCGTATGATCTGAGCAAGGAGTGGAACGTCACCGCGAGTTTCGGCGAGTCGTATCGCTATCCGACCGTTACGGAGCTTTACCAGAACATCGTGGTCGCCGGCGTAGCCACGTTTGCCAACCCCAACCTGAAGCCGGAACAGGATTTCACCGGTGAATTGAACATCGAGCGCAAATGGAACGACGGCCGCGTCAGGCTGACGCTATTCAAGGAGCGGACCAACGACGCGATCATTTCGCAAACCACCAACGTGACGAATTCGTCGGGCGGCCAGAACTCCGACGACGACCATCGGCAACGTCGATGCGATCCGCATGCAGGGCGTCGAACTTTCCGGCGAGAAGGACAATGTCGGGATCAAGGGCCTGCAGCTGTTCGGCAGCGTGACCTATGTCAACTCACGCATTTTGAGCGATCCGACATTTGTAAGCACGACCGGTACGACGGCGACGGGCAAGCGCGTGCCCAATGTTCCGGAATGGCGGTCCAAGTTCGGCGTTACGTATCGGCCGAATGAGAACTGGGCCTACACGGTCGCGGCGCGCTATACTGGAAAGCAGTATGCGACTCTTGATAACACCGACACCTTTGCGCATGTCTATCAGGCCTTCGATCCGTTTTTGGTGGTCGACATGAAGCTGCACTACAAGGCGACAAAGAACTTCTCGTTCGATTTCGGGATCGACAACGTCTTCAACGCGCAATACTTCCTTTTCCATCCATTCCCGGGCAGGACTTTCGTTGTTGCCGGGAAATACACGTTCTAGTTCGCTGCGAACAGCAAGAAGCCCGAAGAAAATTCAAGGAAATTCAAGGAAAATTCGATGCACGCACTCTTACGCACCTTCTCCTGCGCCGCACTCGCGGCAACCCTGTTCGCCGCTCCCGCCCGTGCCGAAGACGTCAAGGCCGGCGATCTCGTGATTTCGCAGGCGTGGAGCCGCGCCACGCCGAACGGCGCCAAGATCGGCGGCGGTTACCTCACCATCGAAAACAAGGGGACGTCGCCGGATCGGTTGGTCGGCGGCAGCGGCGATATCGCGGGCAAGGTCGAGGTCCACGAGATGGCCATGAACAATGGCGTGATGACGATGCGTCCGCTCGACAAGGGATTGACGATCGAGCCGGGCAAGACCGTCAAACTTGCGCCGGGCGGCTATCATCTGATGATGTTCGATCTCAAGGGCCCGCTGAAGCAGGGCGACAAGGTGCCGGTCACGCTCCAATTCGAAAAGGCGGGCAAGGTGACGCTGTCGCTGGACGTGCAGGGCGTCGGCGCCCAGGCGCCCGGCGGCATGGATCATTCCGGCGGTCAGATGGACATGAAGAAATGAGAAAAGCTGCGCTGCTCATCTTCGCTGCGTTGGCCGCGTCGCCGGCCTGCGCCCATGTCTCGCTCGAGCCCAAGCAGGCGACCGTCGGCTCGTCCTACAAGGCCGTGTTCGCGGTCCCGCATGGCTGCAAGGGATCGGCGACGACAAAAATCCGCGTGCAGATTCCGGAAGGCGTCATCGCCGCGAAGCCGATGCCGAAGGCGGGCTGGACCGTCGAGGCTATCAACGGAAAATACGCCAGCGAGTACGACTTTCACGGCAGCAAACTGTCGGAAGGCGTCAAGGAAGTGGTGTGGAGCGGCGGCAAGCTGCCGGACCACCAGTATGACGAGTTCGTGGTCTCGACCTTTCTCACCGACGGCCTGAAGCCGAACACCACGCTGTATTTTCCGGTGGTGCAGGAATGCGAGCAGGGCGTGAGCCGCTGGATCGACATTCCCAAAGAGGGCGAAGCCCACGGGCATGGCAGCAAGTCGCCGGCGCCCGGCGTCAAGCTGATGCCGAAGTCGTAAAACGCCGATGGCGCGCCTGATCGCCGGCCTTGCGGCGCTGCTCACGGTGCTCTGCCTTGCGACCGGCGCGTGGGCGCATGCCTCGCTGTTACAGGCCGAACCCGCCGATGGCAGTGTGCTGCGAGAGGCGCCGAAGACAATACAACTGCGCTTCAACGAGAGCGTGGCGCCGGCCGTCGCCAGCCTGATCGATGCCGGCGGCAAGGCGCACGACGTCACCATGCGTGCCACAGGCGAAGCGGTCGAGATCGCCTTGCCCGACGCGTTGCCGCGCGGCACGCAGGTCCTGAGCTATCGCGTGGTCTCGCAGGACGGCCATCCGGTGGCGGGATCGCTGGTGTTTTCCATCGGGGCCGTGACCGGCGCCGCGCGCATGCCGAGTCGATCTCGATCGTTATCGCGGGCCTGATCTGGCTGGCGCGGATCGGCGTCTATCTCGGACTGTTCGTCGGCGTCGGCGGCGTGTTCTTCGCCGCCTGGATCGGGTGGGGCCCGTACGGCGGAAAAGTGATCATCGGCGCGCTGAAGCTCGGTCTCGTCTCCGCGGCGTTCTCGATCGCTTTGCAGGGGCTCGATTTGCTCAACCTTCCGCTCGGAGCCTTGCTCACGCTGGCGCCATGGAAGGGCGCGCTCGGCACCAGCCTTGGCCCGTCGATGCTGATCGCAATCGCGACGATGGCGGTTGCCCGCTACGCCTGGCAAAGCCCGACCATGACGATCGCCTGGGTGCTGACCTCGCTTTGCATGGTTGGCGTCGGGTTTACGCTGGCGACTTCTGGGCACGCCGCGTCCGCGCCGCCGCAATGGCTGACGCCGACGCTGGTATTCGTTCACGGCATTGCGGTCGCCTACTGGGTCGGCGCGCTGGCGCCGCTGATCACGATGGCGCGGCGGCGGCATAACGATCTGCCGCGGGCGATCCGGCAGTTCTCGAACGTAGCGGTGCCGCTGGTCGGTCTGCTGGTGCTATCAGGCATTGTGCTTGCGATCATTCAGCTCGAAAGCTTTCGCGCGCTGATCGACACCTGGTACGGCATCATTCTGCTGATCAAGCTCGTGCTGGTGACGCTGCTGCTCGCACTTGCAGCGTTGAACCGATTGTATCTCACGCCGGACATCGTGCTGCGCGTCAAGAACACGCGGACCTTCGGTGGGTCGGTCTTGCTGGAATTCCTGCTGGTCATCTTCATCTTCGTCGCGGTGGCCGGCTGGCGCTTCACGACGCCGCCGCGGGCGCTGGCCAATTCCGCCGCGGCGCCGCTCGCGATCCACATCCACACCGAGACCGCGATGTTCCAGGTGCTGATTTCGCCCGGCAAAGTCGGCTCCGACGATTTCGTGCTGCAATTGATGACGGGGGACGGCAGCCAGCTCGCGGCCAAGGAGACGACGTTGACGTTGAGCCTGCCGGAACGCGGGATCGAGCCGATCGAACGCCCTGCGAAGCTTGGGCCGGACGGCTACTGGCACGTCCGCGGCGTGCCGTTGCCGCAGCCCGGCCGCTGGCATATGCAGATCGACGCGCTGATCACCGATTTCGAGAAAGTTACGCTGGAAGATGATTTCGATGTCCGCTGAAATCGCGGCGCAGCAATTGCTCATGGGGTGACGGCCGTGACTCACGCGAAACGGACTCCGGAACGGCTGAGCGCATTCTCCGACGGAGTATTCGCTGTCCTCATCACCGTGCTGGTTCTGGAACTGCGCCCGCCGGAACTCCCGACCTTTGAAGCGCTGCTGTCGCTATGGCCGACGTGGCTCAGCTATGCGGTCAGCTATCTCTTCATCGCCATCGTTTGGGTCAACCACCACCACCTTCTGCACTACGCCAGCGAGGCCACGTCGCGCCTGATGTGGTTCAACTTCGCGCATCTGTTTTCGGTTTCGCTGCTTCCGTTCTCGACCGCCTGGATGGCGGTGAGCCGGCTGGCGCCGCAACCGGTCGCGTTTTATGCCGCGGTCTTCTTCATCGTGAACGCGACCTACATCGCCTTGATCTGGGAAATTCTTGAACGGGATCCGGTCCAGGATATCTCGCCAAAGGCGCGCAGGATCATACGCTTCCGCTCGATCGTTACTTTGTGTACGTTCGCGGCGGCGGCCGTGGTTGCGTTGAAGTATCCGGTGGCCGGTCTCGGAATGTGTTGCTGTTGCCTGATCGTTTACCTGAAGCCTGACGCGCCGGGAGTCGAGGACTGACAAGTCCGGCCTTTCGGACTACTCGCGGAAAATCGAAGTTGAATTCAGCGACTGAAGATGAACTGGAAGATGAACCGGGCGATGAAATTTCGCTGCTCGAAGCGCGGCTTGAGCATCTGGCTGAAATCGCCGAGCGCTGCCGCAAGATCATTCTGGGCTCGCAGATCGCGATCGGCGCCGGCGCTGTCCTGCTGCTGCTGATGCTGTTCGGCCTGTTCGGGTCGATCGAGGGTTTCCTGGGCGCGATTGCCGCGATACTGGGCGGCATCGTCTCGCTCGGATCGAACGTCAGCACGCTGCAACAGACGACCGACGCCATCGGCGCCGCCGAGGCGCAGCGTTCGGATCTGATCAGCCGGATTGAACTGCGCGTGGTGGATGACAGCCCGCTGAAACTGGTCTGATTGACGGATACCGCGGCCTGATTTGGCGGCTGGATACCTCGCCTGCGCGAGGGATGACGCGCTTGTGTAGGGCGCGTCCTCAGCGCCTCAATTCATCGGCCAAAACGCCCTCAAATCCGTATTTCCTGCGGCTTTTTCGTAACCTCCGCCCTTGTGTTTTCGCACCCGATCCGGTTTCACTGCACCCCGGCTTGTGTCCCCCTGATTCCCAGAGTTTGTCCATGCGATTGTCGCGTTTTTTCCTGCCCATCCTGAAAGAGAATCCGAAAGAGGCGGAGATCGTCTCGCATCGCCTGATGCTGCGCGCGGGCATGATGCGGCAGGAAGCGGCCGGTATCTATGCCTGGCTGCCGCTGGGTTTTCGGGTGTTGAAGAAGATCGAGCAGATCGTGCGCGAGGAGCAGGACCGCGCCGGCGCGCTGGAATTGCTGATGCCGACCTTGCAGCTTGCCGATCTCTGGCGCGAGAGCGGCCGCTACGACGCCTATGGTCCGGAGATGCTGCGCATCGCCGACCGCCACAAGCGCGAATTGCTCTACGGGCCGACCAACGAGGAAATGATCACCGAGATCTTTCGCGCCTACGTCAAATCCTACAAGAGCCTGCCGCTCAATCTCTATCACATCCAGTGGAAGTTCCGCGACGAGCAGCGTCCGCGCTTCGGCGTGATGCGCGGCCGCGAATTCCTGATGAAGGACGCCTATTCGTTCGACATCGACGAGGCCGCGGCACGGCGTTCCTATAACCGGATGTTCGTCGCTTACTTGCGCACCTTTGCGCGGATGGGTTTGAAGGCGATTCCGATGCGCGCCGAGACCGGTCCGATCGGCGGCGACCTCAGCCACGAATTCATCGTGCTCGCCGAGACCGGCGAGTCCGGCGTCTATTGCGACAGCGACGTGCTCAACCTGCCGATCCCCGGCGACGACGTCGATTACGACGGCGATCTGACCCCGATCATCAAGCAGTGGACCTCGGTCTATGCCGCGACCGAGGACGTGCACGATGCCGCACGCTTCGACAAGCGAAGTACCTGCAGACAAGAAGGTGCACACGCGCGGCATCGAGGTCGGGCAGATCTTCTATTTCGGCACCAAATATTCCGACGCCATGAAGGCGATGGTCGCCGGTCCCGATGGCGTCGACGTGCCCATTCATGGCGGCTCCTACGGCGTCGGCGTGTCGCGCCTGGTCGGCGCCATCATCGAGGCCTGCCACGACGATGCCGGCATCAAATGGCCGGAGGCCGTGGCGCCGTTCACCGCCGTGATCCTGAACCTGAAGCAGGGCTCCGAGGATACCGATGCGGCCTGCGAAAAGCTCTATCGCGAGCTCGAGGCCAAGGGCGTCGACGTGCTCTACGACGACACCGACCAGCGTGCGGGTGCGAAATTCGCCGCCGCCGACCTGATCGGTATCCCCTGGCAGATTTTGGTGGGTCCCAAGGGCCTTGCCGAGGGCAAGCTCGAGATCAAGCGGCGCAGCGACGGTTCGCGCGAGAATCTGAGCCCGGCCGAAGTGGTGGCGCGGATCACCGGTTAAATTAATCCACGAAGTGGCCGTAATGTTGGCCACTCCGGCCACATTTGGCCCGAAATCATGGGACTATCGAGCGATGGATGAGACCATGAACGAAACAGTCCGAACCCCGCCTTTCGCGCCCTTCGAATGGCTGCTGTCGGGACGTTACCTGCGCGCGCGCCGCAAGGAAGGCTTCATCTCCGTCATCGCCGGTTTTTCCTTCCTCGGCATCATGCTCGGCGTCGCCACGCTGATCATCGTGATGGCCGTGATGAACGGCTTTCGCAAGGAACTGCTGGACAAGATCCTCGGCCTCAACGGCCACCTGCTGGTGCAGCCGCTGGAATCGCCGTTGACCGACTGGAAGGACGTCGCCGAGCGCATCAACCAGGTGCAGGGCATCCGGCTGGCGGCGCCCGTGGTCGACGGTCAGGCGCTGGCGTCCTCGGCCTTCAACGCCTCCGGCGTGCTGGTGCGCGGCATGCGCGCCGACGACCTGAACAATCTCACCTCGATCGCCCAGAACATCAAACAGGGCACGCTGGAAGGGTTCGACGAGGGGCAGGGCGTCGCCATCGGGCGCAGGCTTGCCGATCAATTGTCGCTGCATGCCGGCGACAGCATCACGCTGGTGGCGCCGAAGGGGGCCGTGACCCCGATGGGCGTGACGCCGCGCATCAAGCCCTATCGGATCATCGGCCGTGTTCGAGATCGGGATGTCCGAATACGATTCGAGCTTCGTGTTCATGCCGCTGCCGGAGTCGCAGGCCTATTTCAACCGCAAGGACGACGTCACCGCGATCGAGGTGTTCACCGACAATCCCGACAAGATCGACGCCTACCGCAAGGCGGTGACGGAGGCCGCGGGACGGCCGGTGTTCCTGGTCGACTGGCGGCAGCGCAATTCGACCTTCTTCAACGCGCTTCAGGTCGAGCGCAACGTGATGTTCCTGATCCTGACCATGATCGTGCTGGTGGCGGCGCTCAATATCGTCTCCGGCCTGATCATGCTGGTGAAGGACAAGGGCCAGGACATCGCGATCCTGCGCACCATGGGGGCCTCGCAGGGCTCGATCATGCGGATTTTCCTGATCACCGGCGCCTCGATCGGCGTGGTCGGGACCTTCGTCGGCTTCATGGTCGGGCTGCTGATCTGCCTCAATATCGAAACGATCCGCCAGTTCCTGTCGTGGGCCACCAACACGCCGTTGTTCGATCCGACGCTGTATTTTCTGTTCGCGGCTGCCGGCGGAGATCGATTTCGGCGAGACCGCGGCGGTCGTGATCATGGCGCTGACGCTGTCGTTTCTGGCGACGCTCTATCCTGCCTGGCGTGCGGCGCGGCTCGATCCCGTCGACGCGCTTCAGGTACGAGTGAGGACGAGATGGCCGAGGCGGCGGAAGATGTACCGGTTGTCTATCTCCACGAGATAAAACGTGAGTACAGGCAGGGCGAGGCGACGCTGACCATTCTCAACGGCGCCAAGCTGGCGCTGTGGGCCGGGCAGTCGGTGGCGCTGGTGGCGCCGTCGGGGTCCGGCAAATCGACGCTGCTGCATATCGCGGGACTGCTCGAGACCCCCGATGACGGCGAGGTCTATGTCGGGGGCGCGCCGACCTCGCAACTGTCCGATATCGACCGCACCCAGATCCGGCGCACCGACATCGGCTTCGTCTACCAGCAGCACCGGCTGCTGCCGGAATTCACCGCGCTGGAGAACGTCATGCTGCCGCAGATGATCCGCGGCCTCAAGCGCGCCGAGACCATCAAGCGCTCGACGGAAATTCTGTCCTATCTCGGCCTCAGCGAGCGCATCACGCACCGGCCGTCCGAACTCTCCGGCGGCGAACAGCAGCGGGTCGCGATTGCGCGCGCGGTCGCCAATGCGCCGCGGGCGCTGCTGGCGGACGAGCCGACCGGCAACCTCGACCCGAACACCGCCGATCACGTCTTCAATGCGCTGATGCAACTGGTGAAGGCGACGCGGGTCGCGATGCTGATCGCGACCCACAATATGGAACTCGCCGGCCGGATGGATCGCCGGGTGTCGCTGGTCGACGGCCAGGTCGTCGAACTGGACTGACGGCGGGCGGTTGCGCCGGGTCTCAGTAGACGCCGCGATGCCGCCTGCGCATCGGCCGGTCTTCAAAAGCATTCGCAAAATAGGGGTTGATCACGCATTGCGCTGATCGACCCGAGGCCGACATGTTGCATTGAGGCAGCGAAGTGTAGCCGCACTCATAGTAGGTCACCGGACCATAGACATGGAGGCAGACCGGGTAGTTCGCACCATAGGTCTGGGCCTGCACCGGTGCGGCGAACAAGATAGCTCCCGCGGCCAGAACGCCTAAAGCCGGAATACGCACTAGAATTTCCTTCGGGACATGCGAACCTGATCGGCCGACACTTCCGCCCTGGCATTGAAATAGGGATTGGTGGCGCAGGTCGCCACGCGCCCGGAGGCCGTCGCCTGACACTGCGCGAGGGAGGTGAAACTGCAATCGCCGACACCGCTGCCGCCGAAATCGCAGCCCTTGATGCAGTAGGGCATACCGCCTGAGGGCATCCCGCCGGCCATGGCCGGCACCGCAACCAACACGGCATAGGCTGCCGTCAGCGCCAGTAACGCCTTGCGCATGTATCCCTCCTGAGTTCCGGAACCTTCGGTTCCTCACCAGACAATTCGCTCCAGCCGGCGTCAAATCACGTTCACGCGCGACCATGCCGGCGGCGTACGAATCGTGAGGCGCGGACGGTGCCTAGTAGCGGGAATAACCGGGTGCCGGCGGCAGCGTGCGGCCGGGCAGGGGTTGGTAGGCAGACGTCGGCGGCGACTCTCTCCCGCCGACAAAATACGGATTGGCCAGGCATGTCGCCGCGCGTGCGGACGCGCTCGCCTGGCATTGCTCGTAGCTGGTGAAGGTGCAGTTGCTGAGACCCGGCCACTCGTCGCTCTGAAGGCAGAACGGATAGCGGGTGCCAAAGGCCGCGGCAGGATTCGTGACGAGTGCAGACAGTCCGCATGCTGCCATCAAGATCACAATTGCTTTATTCATTTCGAGTTCCCTCGCGGTGGTCAGCACCTTCTTGGTTCCATTTCATCGACTGAAGCGGTGCGCTCGCCATCTCGTCAACACATTTTCACCCGCAATACCGCTGCAAAATCAGAATGTGAAAATATTGCGGCGAGTTCGCGACACAATGTTTCGAAAAGTGCCTGTAACGCAATACTAACTCACATTTTCGTCAACGTCGTTTGGTGTGCGCTGTTGCAGTGAGGTGACAGCAATTCAATCTGAGAATGCTATGAGACTGCACACGGCCTTGGGGGCTGTACACACTGAAAAACGGGATAAAAGAATGAAGAAGATTTTGCTTGTTACCGCCAGCCTGATTGCGCTCGGCGCAGCAGCGCCGGCAGTCGCTGCGGATCTCGCTGCGCGTCCTTACACCAAGGCGCCCGCGATGATCGCTGCTGTGTATGACTGGAGCGGTTTCTACATCGGCGCCAACGGTGGTTGGGGTTCGAGCCGTAACAGCTGGGATTCGACCCTGGGCCTGCTCGGTGCGGAAGGTTCTCATGACGCAACCGGCGGCACCGTCGGTGGTCAGGTCGGCTACCGCTGGCAGGCTGGCACCTTCGTGTTCGGCATTGAAGGTCAGGGCAACTGGGCTGACTTCACGGGCAGCAACACCAGCACGCTGTTCCCGGGCTTCTCGAACCGCTCGAAGATCGACGCGTTCGGCCTGTTCACCGGCCAGGTTGGTTACGCCTTCAACAACGCTCTGCTCTACGTCAAGGGCGGTGCGGCCGTTACCTCGAATCAATACCGCATCAACACGGTTCCCGGCGCACTCTTCGCCAGCGCAAGCGACGACACCCGCTGGGGCGGCACCATCGGCGTCGGCCTCGAATACGGCTTCGCTCCGAACTGGTCGGTTGGCGTCGAATACGATCACTTGTTCATGCAGGACAAGACCTACGACTTCACCAGCCCGGCCGGCGTTCTCGTCGCCAGCGATCGCATCCGTCAGGACGTCGATCTCGTGACCGCTCGCCTGAACTACAAGTTCGGCGGCCCGATCATCGCCAAGTACTGAGCTGAGTACTGATCTCGAGCGCTTTAACGAGCGTCCAAGACGGAAGGCCCCGGGCAATGCCCGGGGCTTTTTCGTTGGCCCGCGGCGGCGCGATCACCTGTTGGAATTGTCGCAAAACCCTAGGAATCGACACGGTTCAGGGCCATATCACTGGGATGAAAAAATCCCCCCGCGTCACCTTTTCCCCAAAGCGAATCACCGAAGGCGAGTGGCAGATCGAGGCCCACTGTCCCGGAACGGAAGTTCGGTACGTCACCGGCTTCACCACCAAGACCGAGGCCGATGAGTGGCTGGCGGGCGATCGTAAGATCGCTTGGCTGAGATCGCAGGGTTACGCCAAATAACGCCCAAATCCCGCAGGTTATCGTTCCTCTCGTTGGATCCGGGAGGGGCGGGCCGATCAAGAATTGACGACAGCAGTCGTTCTTCAAACCGATCAACGACAGAAGCTTGGGTCGTGGGTCAGTTCAATTGTGGCAGACTTCGAGGGTAGAAAACTAACCCCTCGAGCGACATGTTCAGGCATGGAAAAATTCATCGCTTTGACGGTCGTATCGGCAGTCATGATCTTCGCCGGCACTTATGCGCTAACGATCGCGAAATCCCATGGGAAGGGCAAATAACCCACCCCAGGCGTCCCCGTGACCCCGATCGGCTCGCCACGTCGATCAGGAGTCCGATCAAGAATTAACCACAGCGGCTATTGCTCAAACCGAGCCACTACCGGGCCTTGGGTAGTGGGTCAGTTTGATTGTGGCGGGGTTCCGGGCTGGGATTGTTGCGAACTGAGAGTATATTCGGGGGATGGAAAAGCGCGAAAAATGGACGACTAGCCCAGCCATCGGCGGCAAGGTCGGAGTGGTCTACCGGCTTGATGGCCGGGCGGGCAACACCATCATAATCCTCAATACGGAAGAAGAGGCGTGGCAGTTTATTGACTCTGGTCTGGCCGATACGCTGGACGGCAAGGGCCGCACATGACCCCCAAGCGCGCCCCAATGACCCCCACTCTTTACACCGACTCAGTTGCAGGCACCTGCACGCCATTTTCCTGACCTCCGATATTAACCAAGCGATTTCTTTCGGGGTCACTTTTCAAACTGACCCACTACCGGGCCTTGACTCCAGGAACAAAAAAGGAACAATGTTCCTCATATGTTCTTGGATCGGAGTCGGGACCATGTTGAGGATGTTTGTGGAAGAAGCCGCGGCTTTGGCGTCGATTACGCTGTTTATCGGGATGATCGCGGTGTGGGCGCAGGTGATTCCGCAGCTCTAAGGCAAGCGGCGGGAGCGGCGCGGTGCGGCCCTCGGAGGGCCCCGCTGGGGATAAGCCGGATGGCGGCGGCGCAGGTCTCGTTCCGCGTGGACTCGGCAAGGCGGAGGCATCACCATTGCGGCCTGCGAGTCGGCATTTCGGGAGGCCCTGAGCTTTCCTGAGTAGCGGATGATCGCTTCCCAATCACGATGCCAGAGCCCGTTCAGTCGCCATGCCCAACGCCGGATTCGTCCACCTCCACGTTCATTCGGCCTATTCGCTGCTGAAGGGTTCGATCAAGATCGCCAAGCTCGGCGAACTGGCCAAGGCGGACCATCAGCCGGCGCTGGCGCTGACCGATACCGACAACATGTTCGGGGCGCTGGAATTCTCCGACAAGATGGCGGGCTACGGCATCCAGCCGATCGTCGGCTGCGAGCTCGCGATCGATTTCGGCGACCAGGATCCCACTGTGCGCAACGTGCTGTCGGCGGCGCCGTCGCGAATCGTGCTGCTGGCGGCGCGCGAGCGCGGCTATCGCAGCCTGATGCGGCTGAACTCGCGGGCGTTCCTGGAAACGCCGATTCATCAATCGCCGCATATCAAGCTCGAATGGCTCGAAGGCTACTCGGAAGATCTGATCGCGCTGACCGGCGGTCCCGATGGCCCGGTCTCGCTGGCGCTGCATGCCGATCAGGCCGCGCTCGCCGCATCGCGCTGCGATTCGCTGGCCAAACTGTTCGGCGATCGTCTGTATGTGGAACTGCAGCGCCACGGCATCGACAAGGAGCGCCGCGTCGAAATCGGCCCTGATCGACCTCGCCTATGCCAAGGGCCTGCCGCTGGTCGCGACCAACGAGCCATATTTCGCCAGCAATGACGACTACGAGGCCCACGACGCGCTGCTGTGCATCGCCGGCGGCAAACTGATCGCCGAAACCGACCGCGAGCAGCTCACGCCCGACCACCGCTTCAAGACCCGGGCCGAGATGGCGGTGCTGTTCGCCGATATTCCGGAAGCACTGGCCTCCACCGTCGAGATCGCCGAACGCTGTTCGTTCCGGCCGATGACGCGAAAGCCGATTCTGCCGCGCTTCACCGTCGGCGCGGATCAAGGCTCGGACGCGGTAAGCGAGGAGGCCGCCGAACTGAAACGTCAGGCGGAGGAGGGGCTTGCCCGGCGGCTTGCGGTCCACGGCCTGTCGCAAGGCACGACGGAGGAAGATTACAGCGCGCGGCTGGCGTTCGAGATCGACGTCATCAACCGCATGAACTATGCGGGCTACTTCCTGATCGTCGCCGACTTCATCAAATGGGCCAAGTCCCATGACATTCCGGTCGGTCCGGGCCGCGGCTCCGGCGCTGGCTCGCTGGTCGCCTATGCGCTGACCATTACCGACCTCGATCCGATTCAATTTGGCCTGCTGTTCGAGCGCTTCCTCAATCCGGAACGCGTCTCGATGCCGGACTTCGACATCGACTTCTGCCAGGATCGGCGCGGCGAGGTGATCGACTATGTGCAGCAACGCTACGGCCGCGATCAGGTGGCGCAGATCATCACCTTCGGTACGCTTCAGGCGCGCGGCGTGCTGCGCGACGTCGGCCGCGTGCTGCAGATGCCCTACGGGCAGGTCGACAAGCTCACAAAACTCGTGCCGCAAAATCCGGCAGCCCCCGTCACGTTGGCGGCGGCGATTGCCAGCGAACCGAAGCTGCAGGCATTCCGCGATGAAGACGCGGTGGTGGCGCGCGCGTTCGATATCGCCCAGCGCCTCGAAGGCCTGACCCGGCACGCATCGACCCACGCCGCCGGTATCGTGATCGGCGACCGGCCCTTGAGCGAACTGGTGCCGCTCTACCGCGATCCCAAATCCGACATGCCGGTGACCCAGTTCAACATGAAATGGGTCGAGCCGGCGGGGCTCGTCAAATTCGACTTCCTCGGCCTGAAGACGCTCACCGTGCTCGACGTCGCGGTCAAGCTGCTCAAGCAGCGCAATATCCACGTCGATCTGGCGACGCTGCCGATCACAGATGCGCCGAGTTACCAGATGCTGGCCAAGGGCGATGTGGTCGGCGTGTTCCAGGTGGAAAGCCAGGGCATGCGGCGGGCGCTGGTCGACATGCGGCCCGACCGTTTCGAGGACATCATCGCGCTGGTGGCGCTCTATCGTCCCGGTCCGATGGCGAACATTCCGACCTATTGCGCGCGCAAGCATGGCGACGAGGAGCCGGAATATCTGCACCCGATGCTCGAGCCGATCCTGAAGGAAACCTTCGGCGTCATCATCTACCAGGAACAGGTGATGCAGATCGCCCAGGTGATGGCCGGCTATTCGCTCGGCGACGCCGACCTGTTGCGTCGCGCGATGGGCAAGAAGATCCGCGCGGAGATGGAAAAGCAGCGCGCGGTCTTCATTGCCGGCGCGGTGAAGAACGGCGTGCCGAAGGGGCAGGCGGATACGATCTTCGAACTGCTGGCCAAGTTCGCCGACTACGGCTTCAACAAGAGCCATGCCGCGGCCTATGCGCTGGTGTCCTATCACACCGCCTACATGAAGGCGCATTATCCGGTGGAGTTCCTGGCGGCGTCGATGACGCTCGAACTCAACAACACCGACAAGCTCTCGGAATTTCGCGCCGAGGCGCTGCGGCTTGGCATCAAGGTCGAAGCGCCCAACATCAATCGCTCGGGGGCGACCTTCGAGGTCGGCGACAACACGATCTATTACGCGCTGGCTGCGCTCAAGGGCGTCGGTCCTGCGGCGGTCGAACTCATCGTGGCGACGCGGAAGGAAGGGGCGTTCACCTCGCTGGCCGATTTCGCCGCGCGCGCCAATCCGCGCGCGATCAACAAGCGCGTGATCGAAAGCCTCGCCGCGGCCGGCGCTTTCGATACGCTGGATGCCAACCGCGCGCGGGTATTCGCCGGGGCGGAAGCGATTTTGGCGGCCTGCCAGCGGAGCCACGAGGCCGTCACCATCGGACAGAACGACATGTTCGGCGGCGCCTCTGACGCACCGACCATCATGCTGCCGCAGGTCGAGCCGTGGCTGCCGGCCGAAAAACTGCGCCGCGAATACGACGCCGTCGGCTTCTTCCTGTCCGGCCATCCGCTCGACGACTACGCCACCGTGCTGAAGCGGCTGCGGGTGCAGACCTGGGCGGAATTTTCGCGCGCCGTCAAAACCGGCGCCACCGCGGGCAAGGTCGCGGCGACCGTGGTGTCGCGCATGGAGCGGCGCACCAAGACCGGCAACAAGATGGGCATCATGGGCCTGTCGGACCCGACCGGCCATTTCGAGGCGGTGCTGTTTTCCGAAGGCCTCGCGCAATACCGCGACGTGCTGGAGCCGGGCGCGGCGGTGCTGTTGCAACTCGGCGCCGAACTGCAGGGCGAGGACGTGCGGGCGAGGGTGCTGCATGCCGAGCCGCTCGACGCTGCCGCGGCGAAAACCCAAAAAGGCCTGCGGATTTTCGTCCGCGACACCAAGCCGCTGGACTCCATCGCACGGCGGCTGAACATGCCGGAAGCTGTGCCGCCGGCCGGTGCGTCAAGAATGCCGCAAGCGAAGCCTGCTCCCGCCGTTGCGGGCGGGGCCGACGGCGACGTTTCGCTGGTCATCATGCTCGACCTCGAAACCGAGGTGGAGATGAAACTGCCCGGCCGCTTCAAGGTCTCGCCGCAGATCGCCGGCGCGATCAAGGCGGTGTCGGGTGTGGTCGACGTTCAGACGGTGTAGCGGGGGCGCGTGACAGCGACGTGCCCATGGCCTCCGCAATCATCTCCATGTCATGGCCTGAAATTTCGAACAGTCCGAAACGCAACTGGAAGCCCCAATTGCGCCGGGTGGTGGTGAATTCGAGCCTGCCGATCAGCGGCTTGATCGGCGCTTCCTCAGCATGGCGCCAACTGACGTCGCGGCGGAACGGCGTGAAGCCGCCGCCCATATCCGCTTGATAGGGACCGCCGTCATTGACGACGCCGATCGCGGTAAACGACTGCAGGCCGTCCGTGCCGCCGAAGGCGTTGGTCGGCGAGTAGTAGACCACCCCGTCGCCGGGCTGGATCCGCTTCAGCGGCGCGGCCTTGCCGTGACAAACCTGCATAAAACCTTTGGCCCTGCCGATACGCACGTGTTCGGCCGAAGCGACTGCAACCCAGTTCCTGCTCATGCGGCCTCCGGCGCGAACACGCGCAGGCGATGGCCATCGGGATCAACGGCTGTGAAGGTGGTGCCAAAATCCATTCGCGCGGGCGCCTGGATGATGTTCAGTCCGCGCTGTTTCCAATTCGCGAACGTCGCCTCGACCGCCGCGGCATCCTCGACCGTAAAAGCGACTTCGCTGGCTCCGGCCTGTGCGATGGCCGCGGGCTTGACGGTCTGGCGCGACCACAAACCGAGCATCACGCCATCGGTCAACGACAGCATCGCAAACGTGGGCGAGGTCTCGATGATCGGGCGGCCGAGCAGATCGGCATAGAAGCCGGCGCTGGCCGGCGGGTTCTCGACATAGAGCAAGACGAAACTGAAATTCGGCATGTGGCAGGTCCCGGGTTGAACGTCGCGGACCGCTAGATGCGTCCGGCACGGGTTCAACCTAGACGGCGACACTGCCAAAAAGTGTCAGTAGCGAAAAACGCATCAGCGTTCCGGGATCCCTTCGCTGGCGCGCCATTCCTTCAACAGCACCTGGCGGCGGCGCGGATAGCGCTGGTCGAGGACCCCTAGTCTGTCGATACGGTCGGTCCGGAAATGCCGAAAATCTTTGCGCAATTCGCACCAGGCCACGACCACGCGCACCCGGTCGAAAAATCCGAGCGCGAACGGCCAGATGGTCCGCTTCGAAGTGCTGCCGTCGCGGTCCCGATAGCCGACGCGCAATTTTCGCTCGGTTCGGATCGCGGCGCGAATGGCGGGCAGTTCGGCATCGCCGGTCGACGTCGTTTGGCCGGGCCCGATCAGCAGGCTCGATGTATCCACGTTCGTTCGCAGGTCGGGCGGTAGCACGGCGGCGATCTTGGCCAGGGCGCTGCGTGCGGCGGCGCTCAGCTCGGGATCGGCGCGGTCGGCCACCCATCGCGAGCCCAGCACGATCGCTTCGATCTCCTGTTCCGAGAACATCAGGGGAGGCAGCATGAAGCCGGGGCGCAGCACGTAGCCGACGCCGGGCTCGCCATCGATATGCGCGCCCTGTGCGTTCAGCGTGTCGATGTCCCGGTAGAGCGTTCGCAGCGAAATCCCGAGGGCTTCGGCCAGCACCGCGCCGCTGACCGGCCGGCGATAGCCGCGAAGCAGTTGAATGAGATCGAGCAGTCGCTGCGCGCGTGACATCGGAGCTATCAGTCGTTGAGGCCGGACCAGGTTATCACGGTATGCTGCCAGTTTATGTCAGTATACCGATCAATCCGAGGCCGCCGGCGGAATGATCGGGCAGGTCGGTATTACGCTGCGCGATGGCCTACAGCGACCGCGCAATCAACAGCTTCATGATCTCGTTGGTGCCGCCGTAGATCTTCTGGATCCGCGCATCGACGAACATCCGTGCGATCGGATATTCCTCCATGTAGCCGTAGCCGCCGTGCAGTTGCAGGCATTCGTCGGCGGTCTCGACCTGCTTCTGCGAACACCAGTATTTCGCCATCGAGGCGGTGACGGTATCGAGGTCGCCGGCGACGAGCTGCTCCACGCACCAGTCGACGAACACGCGCGCGATCATCGCCTCGGTCTTGCGCTCGGCGAGCTTGAAGGCGGTGTTCTGGAATTCGATGCAGCGGCTTGCCGAACGCCTTGCGCTCCTTGGTGTATTCGATCGTCAGCCTGACCGCGCGCTCCATCGAGGCCACGGCGCCGACGGCGAGCGAGAGCCGCTCCTGCGGCAATTGCTGCATCAACTGGACAAAGCCCTTGCCTTCCTCGCTGCCGAGCAGGTTGTCGGCCGGCGCGAAGGCGTTGTCGAAGAACAGTTCTGATGTGTCGGACGCGTGCAGGCCGATCTTGTCGAGGTTACGGCCGCGGCGGTAGCCTTCATTGCCAGCGGTTTCCACCACGATCAGCGAAAGGCCCTTGGCGCCGGCGTCGCCGGTTCGCGCCACCACGATGACGAGATCGGCGGCCTGGCCGTTGGTGATGAAAGTCTTCTGACCGTTGATGACGTAGCCGTTGCCTTGCTTTTTCGCCGTCGTCCGCACCGCCTGCAGGTCGGAGCCGGTGCCGGGTTCGGTCATGGCGATGGCGCCGACGAATTCGCCCGAGGCCATCTTCGGCAGCCAGCGCAGCTTCTGATCTTCGCTGCCGTAGTTGAGAATGTAATGCGCGACGATGCAGCTATGGACGGAGACGCCGGTGGTGACTTCCGGCACCACGCTTTCGAGGTCTTCCAGCACGGCGGCGTCGTAGGCGAAGGTGGCGCCCTAAGCCGCCATAGGCCTCGGGCACGCTCGGCAGCAGCGCGCCCATCTCGCCGAGCGCGCGCCAGGCCGAGCGGTCGACCATCTTCTGGTCACGCCACTTCTCGGCATGCGGCGCCAGATCCTTGGCGAGGAATTTCCGGAACTGTTCGCGGAAGACATCGAGTTCTTCCGTCATCCACGATGAACGATAGGGCATGTATCCTCGACCCAGATGATGAGACCGCCGCCGGCGACGATCACTTGTCCGCTGACATAGTTCGCTTCCGGACTGCATAGCAGAAAAGCGGTGCCGGCGCCGGGTGCGTCGACGTCGCTGCGGAGCAGGGGGCTGGCGCCTCGCAAAAATGTCGGAGGGCGCGAATCCTTTTCCGGCTTCGTGGGCTCTCTCCTTCATCTCACAGCAAGAGGAGCCATTTTCGATGAGCCACTACCAGCGACGCGATGATCTGACCCTGGTGCCCGACCTTGTCGGTCTTGCAGCCACCGAGGGACGCGCATTTCTGGCGTTCAACCATGCCGTCGAACGCGAGGATGGCGTCATTCCGCGAAAATACCGCGAGCTGATCGCGCTTGGCGTCGCCTTCACCACCCAGTGCGCCTACTGCATCGATACCCACACCAGGCACGCCCGCGCGCACGGTGCGAGCAAAGAGGAAATCGCGGAGGCCGCGTTTGTGGCCGCGGCGGTCAAAGCCGGCGGCGCGCTGGCGCACTCACTGCTGGCGTTGCGGATTTATGATGAGGAGGGGAAGGCTCGCTGACGGCTTACATGTCTATTGGTAATATAACACCATTAAAGTGACCATTGAACCCTGAAGTGCTATCGATTCAGTGGCTTAGAGCCCGTTTCCGACATCCCGATGCAGCAAGCTCACACGCCGCTTCGCTACTGTGCATGGGGTTGTTTTCGATATTTTGTTTGGGCGGGGTGCTTCCTTGGCGTGCCCCGAACCAAGCGTCCGCCGACCACCCGGAAAACCGGCCGTATTTCCTTGCTTATCGACAGAATCCGGCTATATACCGCGCCATCTCACACGGAAGCATGGCTCTCAAAGGCCGTCCGGTGGCAACCGGGCCAACAGGCTCGTTTGCTCACACGCTTCCGGAGGAACCAACCGGAGAATTGAAACGATGTCGGTACCCGATTTTTCTATGCGTCAGTTGCTTGAAGCTGGCGTGCACTTTGGCCACCAATCCCACCGCTGGAATCCGAAAATGGCAGAGTTCATTTTCGGCGCCCGCAACAACATCCATATCATCGATCTCGCCCAGACCGTGCCGATGCTGCACAAGGCGCTGACGGCTGTCTCGGACACCGTCGCCAAGGGCGGCCGTATCCTGTTCGTCGGCACCAAGCGCCAGGCGCAGGACGGCGTTGCCGAGGCTGCGAAGCGTTCGGCGCAGTACTTCGTCAATTCGCGCTGGCTCGGCGGCACGCTGACCAACTGGAAGACGATCTCGGGCTCGATCAAGCGCCTGCGTCACCTCGATGAAGTTCTCGCGGGCGGCGAAGCCAACTCCTACACCAAGAAGGAGCGGCTGACCTTGCAGCGCGAGCGCGACAAGCTCGACCGTTCGCTCGGCGGCATCAAGGACATGGGCGGGCTTCCCGACATGATCTTCGTGATCGACACCAACAAGGAAGACATCGCGATCCAGGAAGCGCAGCGGCTCAACATTCCCGTTGCCGCGATCGTCGATACCAATTCCGACCCCAAGGGCATCACCTATGTGGTGCCGGGCAATGACGACGCCGGCCGCGCCATCTCGCTGTATTGCGACCTGGTCGCCCGCGCCGCCATCGACGGCATTTCGCGCGCACAGGGCGAGTCCGGGATCGACACCGGCGCCTTCGCCAAGCCTGTTGTCCAGGAAGAACTTCCGGCCGCTCAGCCGACCGGCTTCCAGGGTCTGGCCGGCCCGCGCGGCACCGCCGACGACCTCAAGAAGCTCACCGGCGTGTCGGGTGCGATCGAGAAGAAGTTCAACGACCTCGGCATCTTCCATTACTGGCAGCTCGCCGAGCTCGACCACGACACCGCGCACAAGATCGGTGAAGAGGTCGGACTTCCGAGCCGCGCCGATGGCTGGGTCGCCCAGGCCAAGACGCTGACCGCGGAAGCGGAATAACGTGACTTCCGGGTGGCCGGCTTTGTCGGCCACCGGTTCATTTTCCCGATACGTCATCCCGGTAGCTGAAGTTGGTACGGCGCACGACATGCGCCGCGCCCACGGCTAACAGGCAATAAGGATATTCAACGATGACAACGATCTCTGCTGGCATGGTCAAGGAACTGCGCGAGTCGACCGGCGCGGGCATGATGGACTGCAAGGCCGCGCTGACCGAAACCGCCGGCGACATGACGGCGGCGCAGGATTGGCTGCGCAAGAAGGGCCTGTCGAAGGCTGCCAAGAAGGCCGGCCGCGTTGCCGCTGAAGGCCTGATCGGCGCCGTCACCTCGGGCACCAAGGGCGTGGTCGTCGAAGTCAACTCCGAGACCGATTTCGTCGCCCGCAACGAACAGTTCCAGGGCCTGGTCAAGATGGTCGCGCAGGTCGCGCTCAAGACCGGCTCGGACGTCGAGGCCATCAAGGCCGCCAAGGTCGGCGATGCCACCGTCGAAGCCGCCATTTCGGACGCGATCGCCACGATCGGCGAGAACATGTCGCTGCGCCGTGCGGCCCTGCTCGAAGTCAGCAAGGGCGTGGTGTCGAGCTACGTCCACGGCGCTGTGATCGACGGCGCCGGCAAGATGGGCGTGCTGGTCGCACTCGAGTCCGCCGGCAAGACCGATGAACTCGCGGCGCTCGGCCGCCAGCTCGCTATGCATGTCGCCGCCACCAATCCGCTGGCGCTCGATCCGGCCGGGCTCGATCCCGTGACCGTGAAGCGCGAAAAGGACGTGCTGGCCGACAAGTATCGCCAGCAGGGCAAGCCCGAGGCCATGATCGAGAAGATCGTCGAGTCCGGTCTGAAGACCTACTACAAGGAAGTCTGCCTGCTCGAGCAGGCCTTCATCCACGACACCGGCAAGTCGGTTGCGCAGGCGGTCAAGGAAGCCGAGGGCAAGGTCGGCGGACCTGTGAAGATTACCGGCTTTGTGCGCTATGCTCTCGGCGAGGGAATCGAAAAGCAGGAATCCGATTTCGCAGCCGAAGTCGCGGCGGCCAGCGGCAAGAAGTAGCCGTTGCGAGAACGACCTTCCGGCGCCGTCGCGCCGGAAGCCGTCAGCGCCGGAGAGGGAAGCGGGTAGCAATGGCTGAGCCGGTCTATCGTCGCGTCGTGATCAAGCTCTCGGGCGAATTTCTCGCCGGCAGCCAGTCCTTCGGCATCGACCAGCCAACCATCGACCGCGTCGCCGACGACCTGATCGCGGCCCAGAAACTCGGCGTCGAAGTGGCCGTCGTGATCGGCGGCGGCAACATCTTTCGCGGTGTCGAAGTCTCCTCCCGCGGCGTGTCGCGCCCGACCGGCGACACCATGGGCATGCTCGCTACCATGATGAACTGCCTGGCGCTGGAAGCGACCATCGAGCGCAAGGGGACGCCGGCGCGGACCCTGTCGGCGTTCGTGATGCCTGAGGTGTCCGAGCTGTTCACCCGTAGTGCAGCGCACAAATACCTCGCTGAAGGGCGAATCGTGCTGCTTGGCGGCGGAACCGGCAATCCGTTCTTTACGACCGACACCACAGCGGTGCTGCGGGCGGCCGAAATCGGCGCCGAAGCGGTGCTGAAGGCCACCAATGTCGACGGTGTCTACAGCGCCGATCCCAAAAAGGACCGCTCCGCCAAGCGTTTCGACCGCCTGACGCACTCGCAGGCAATCGAAGGTGGCTACAAGGTGATGGATGCAACCGCATTCGCCCTTGCCCGCGAGACGTCGCTGCCTATCATCGTATTCTCGATCGCCGAGCCGGGTTCGATCGGCGCGATCCTGCGCGGTACCGGCCACGGCACGGTCGTCGCCGGCTAGAGCCGGTTATTTGCCGGTGCTGCTTCGACCCGCGGGCCAATGAAGCCGGCGGTAGTTTCTGAGGAGAAAGCGTTATGCCCACGCCAGGTTTTGACATCAACGAAGTGAAGCGCCGCATGCAGGGTGCCACCCAGGCGCTCAAGCACGAACTCGGCGGTCTGCGTACCGGCCGCGCCGCGGCGTCCATGCTGGAGCCGGTGCAGGTCGAAGCCTACGGCTCGCACATGCCGCTCAACCAGCTCGCGACCGTCAGCGTGCCCGAGCCGCGGCTGCTGTCGGTGCAGGTCTGGGACAAATCGATGGTCAAGGCTGTGGAGAAGGCGATCGTCGATTCCAACCTCGGCCTGAGCCCGGCCACCGAAGGGCAGGTGCTGCGCCTTCGGATTCCCGAACTCAACGAGGAACGCCGCAAGGAACTGGTCAAGGTCGCGCATAAATATGCCGAAGCGGCCAAGGTCGCCGTCCGCCATGTTCGCCGCGACGGCATGGACACCGTCAAGAAGCTCGAGAAGAACCACGAGATTTCCGAAGACGATCAAAAGCGTCTCGACAACGACGTGCAGAAGGCGACCGATGCCATGATCGCCGAAATCGACCAGTTGCTGGCGGCCAAGGAAAAGGAAATCCTCACCGTTTAATGAGGATGCGAGTTTGCGATCAAGACTTTGGGATTGGTCCTGGAATTTAAATGATGTCTAACGCCGCCGCCCCCGCAACCGAAGGACCGGATCGAACGGTTCCGTTGCATGTGGCGATCATCATGGACGGAAACGGGCGCTGGGCCGCGGCGCGCGGCCTGCCGCGCGCAGAAGGCCATCGCCGTGGCGTCGAGGCGCTGCGCCGCGTGGTCCGTGCCTCCCATGAACTCGGCGTGCTCTATCTGACGATCTTTTCGTTCAGTTCGGAAAACTGGTCGCGCCCGGCGACCGAAATCGGCGATCTGTTCGGCTTGCTCCGCCGCTTCATCCGCAACGATCTGGCGACGCTGCACCGTGACGGCGTTCGCGTCCGCGTGATCGGCGAGCGGGAAGGGCTGGATGCGGATATCTGCGCACTGCTCAACGAAGCCGAAGAGCTGACCAAGGCCAATACCAAACTCAATCTCGTGGTCGCGTTCAACTACGGTTCGCGCCAGGAAATCGCCAAGGCCGCGCAACGGCTGGCGCGCGAAGTGGCCGAGGGCAGGCGCGACGCCGCATCGATCGACGCCGACGCGCTCGGTCAATATCTCGATGCGCCCGACATTCCCGATCCCGACCTGATCATCCGCACCAGCGGCGAGCAGCGGCTGTCGAACTTCCTGATGTGGCAGGCGGCCTACAGCGAACTCGTGTTCGTACCGATCCATTGGCCGGATTTCGACAAGGCCGCGCTCGAAAGCGCGATTGCCGAATATGCCAGACGGGAACGCCGTTTCGGCGGCCTGGCCGCGAAAACCGGATCGTGACCGAGGGCGAAGCCGCGCCCGCGGCAGCGAGCGAATCCGATTCTGCCAATCCCGAATCCGGCTCGCGCAATCTTCTGATGCGCGTTGCGGTCGCCGCCGTGCTGATCCCGCTTGCCGTCGCCATCGCCTATGTCGGCGGCTGGCTGTGGACCGCGCTGGTAACGGCGGTCGCCATCGGCCTGTTCGTGGAGTGGCTGGCGGTTGTCGGCCTTACGGGCACGATGGCGTTGGCGATCAGAGGCGGCGTTGCGCTGGCCGTTGGCGGGATTTGCTTCGCGGCCGGGCGAATCGATGCCGCGCTGATTGTGCTCGCGATCGGCCTCGTCTCGGTCCTGTCGACCGCGCCGGAGCGGCGCGGCTGGGCGGCGGCGGGCTTTTGCTATGCGGCGGCGGCCGAGATCGCCTCGGTGCTGCTGCGCCTCGATCCCGTCACGGGATTTGCCGCGCTGATGTTCGTGCTTGTCATCGTCTGGGTCACCGACAGCGGCGGCTATTTCGCCGGTCGCGGCATCGGCGGCCCAAAGCTCTGGCCGCGCGTCAGCCCGAAAAAGACCTGGGCGGGGGCGGTTGGCGGTCTGGTCGCCAGTCTGGCCGTGGCTGTCGGATTCGCAGCGTTGGATCTTGGCAAAACCGGGCATCTGTTGCTTTCGGCGGCCGTTCTCTCGGTTGCTTCCCAGCTCGGCGATCTCTTCGAATCCGCCGTGAAGCGGCGTTTTGGCGTAAAGGATTCCAGCCACATTATTCCCGGCCATGGCGGGTTGCTGGACCGGCTGGATGGGTTTGTCGCAGCCGTCGTCCTGGCGGCACTTTTCGGGTTCCTGCGTGGCGGCGCCGATGGCGTCGGCCGCGGTCTTATGGTTTGGTGAAACAATGAGCGCTGTTCCCCTGCGTAACAACAAGGCCGCGACATCCGCCGTCCGGTCAGTCACGGTTCTGGGCGCCACCGGTTCGATCGGCGACAGCACCATGGATTTGCTGCGTGGTGCGCGCGACCGCTATCAGGTCGAGGCGCTGACGGCGAATACCAACGTCGACGGACTCGCCAAGCTCGCGAAAGAATTCGGCGCGCGTTTTGCGGCGGTGGCCGATCCCGCACGCCTCGGCGAGTTGAAGGCTGCACTCGCGGGCACCCGCACCGAATGCGGCGCCGGCGAAAGCGCCATCATCGAAGCCGCCGCGCGTCCCGCCGATTGGGTGATGGCGGCCGTCAGCGGCGCGGCCGGCCTGAAGCCCGCGCTGGCGGCGGTCGATCGCGGCGCTGCGGTCGCGCTTGCCAACAAGGAATGTCTGGTTTGCGCCGGAGATTTCTTCATGCAGCGCGCGGCGAAAGCAGGGGCCTGCATTTTGCCCGCGGATTCCGAGCATAATGCGCTGTTTCAGGCGCTTTCCTCAGGCAATCGCGAGGAGCTGGTGCGCGTGATCATCACCGCATCCGGTGGGCCGTTCCGCACCTGGGCGGCGGCCGATATCGAGCAGGCGACGCTGGCGCAGGCGCTGAAACATCCGAACTGGAGCATGGGCCAGAAGATCACGATTGATTCGGCGTCGATGATGAACAAGGGCCTCGAAGTCATCGAAGCTTCGTACCTGTTCAGCCTGAGCGCCGACGAGATCGACGTTCTCGTGCATCCGCAGTCGATCGTCCACGGCATGGTCGAATTCTCCGACCGCTCTGTGGTCGCCCAGCTCGGCGCGCCCGACATGCGGATTCCGATCGCCCATTGCCTCGGCTGGCCCGACCGAATCGTCGGCCCGTCGGCCCGGCTGGATCTGGCCAAGATCGGTTCGTTGACGTTCGAGGCGCCTGATTTCGTCCGGTTCCCGGGGTTGCGGCTGGCCTATGACGCCCTTCGCGCGGGAGGCGGTGCGACCACCGTGTTCAACGCCGCCAACGAGGTCGCCGTGGCGGCTTTTATCGCCGGCCAGATCAAGTTCGGGGCGATCGCGCGCCTCGTCGAGGCCACGATGAACGACTGGATTCGCTCCGGGAATCGCGCGCCCCTGACCTCGGCGGATGACGCGATTTCCATTGACCATATCGCGCGAAATAAAGCTGCCTCCCTATTGCCTCAAATTGCCTTAAAGGCATCCTAGAGGGTTAAGGACGGGGCTGCCGGCTCGCGTCGAGGGGAATCGAATGTCAGAGTTTTTTCTACATAGTTTCAATACGTTGGGCCATGGGTTCATCGGCTACATCATTCCCTTCCTGTTCGTCCTGACCATCGTCGTTTTCTTCCATGAACTCGGCCACTTCCTGGTCGCCCGCTGGGCAGGCGTGAAGGTGTTAACGTTCTCGCTCGGTTTCGGGCCGGAACTCGCCGGTTTCAATGACCGCCATGGCACGCGCTGGAAGATCTCGGCGATCCCGCTCGGCGGCTATGTGAAATTCTTCGGCGACGAATCGGAAGCCTCGACGCCGGCCTCGGCCGAAACCCTCGCCGGCATGACCGAAGAGGAGCGGGCGGGCTCGTTCCATCATAAAAAGGTCGGTCCGCGCGCGGCCATCGTCGCCGCCGGCCCGATTGCGAATTTCATCCTCGGCGCTTTGATCTTTGCGGCCATGGCGCTGTATTTTGGCAAGCCCAGCACGATCGCGCGGGTCGATGGAATCGTGGCCGATAGCGTCGCCTCAGCGTCCGGTTTCAAGGTCGGTGACGTCGTCGTCGCGATCGACGGCAAATCGATTCAAAGCTTTGCCGACATGCAGCGCATGGTTTCGTCGAATGCCGGTTCGGCGCTTGTTTTCAGCGTGAATCGCGGCGGCGAAACGGTTTCGCTCAATGCCACTCCGGCGCTCAAGGAGGTCAAGGACCCCTTCGGCAACAAGCACAAACTCGGCGTGCTCGGGATCGAGCACAAGGCGCAAGCCGGCGAGGCGATGACCACGCCCGTCGGCTATGGCGAAGCCCTGAAGATCGGCGTCGAGCAGGTCTGGTACATCATTTCCGGGACGTTCAGCTTCCTCGGTTCGGTGTTCGTCGGAACCGGCAGTCCCGCGGAGGTGAGCGGGGTTCTCGGGATCGCCAAACTCTCGGGACAGGCGGCAAGCGCAGGGTTTCAGTTCATCGTGCAGTTGTGCGCGGTGCTTTCGGTCTCGATCGGCCTGCTGAACCTGTTTCCGATCCCGCTGCTGGATGGCGGTCATCTTTTGTTCTACGCCGCGGAGGTGGTTCGCGGCCGCCCGCTGTCGGAGCGGACGCAGGAGGTGGGGTTCCGAATCGGACTGGGCTTGGTGCTGATGTTGATGGTGTTTGCGACCTATAACGACATTCTGCGCCTGGCGGCATCGTGAAGCGGCTTTTTTGTGACGTTGCCCATCGGCAACGTCTTGGAATGAAAATGGAATCGCAAGGCGATGTCCCGTTTGCCGCTTCGGCGAAATTGGCTACAAGCAGTGCAACAAATGGGAATCTGCCGGTTCGTAGGGGTGCGGGCCGGCCTAAGAATGATAAGGGCGCGTTGCGCATGATGTTTGGAATGCGAGTGCGGGGGGGCTTGTTGGCCGCTCTGATCATGTTCGCCGCGCCGGCGGCCGCCACGCTTGCGGCTGCGGTGGTGTCTGCGCCGGCTGCGGCCCAGAACGTGGCGTCGATTGCGGTCGAGGGTAACCGGCGCGTCGAGGTCGAGACCATTCGCTCCTATTTCAAGCAGGGCCCCGGCGGGCGTCTGACCCAGGCCGAGATCGACGACGGCCTGAAGGCGCTGATCGAAACCGGCCTGTTCCAGGACGTGCAAATCAACCAGGCCGGCGGCCGGATCGTGGTGGTCGTGGTTGAAAACGCCGTGATCGGCCGCATCGCCTTCGAAGGCAACAAGAAGGTCAAGGACGACCAGCTTTCGGCTGAAATCCAGTCCAAGCCGCGCGGTACGTTTTCGCGGCCGATGGTGCAGTCGGATGCCCAGCGTATCGCGGAAATCTACCGGCGTTCGGGCCGTTATGACGTGCGCGTCACGCCCGAAATCATCGAACAGCCGAACAATCGCGTCGATCTGATCTTCACGGTCACCGAAGGCGGCAAGACCGGCGTCAAGTCGATCGAGTTCGTCGGCAACGTCGCTTACTCGGCCTATCGCCTCAAGGACATCATCAAGACCCACGAATCGAACCTGCTGAGCTTTCTCGGCGGCAACGACGTCTACGATCCGGACCGCGTCGAAGCCGACCGCGACCTGATTCGCCGCTTCTATCTCAAGCACGGCTTCGCCGACGTGCAGGTGGTGGCCGCGCTGACCGAATACGATCCCGAAAGGAAGGGCTTCCTCGTCACCTTCAAGATCGAGGAAGGCCAGCAGTACCGCGTCGCGTCCGTCGATTTCCAGACCAGCATCGGAACGCTCGATGCGACCTCGATGCGCGGCTTCAGCCGTGTCGGTGTCGGCTCGCTCTACAATGCCGAAGCGCTGGAAAAATCCGTCGAGGAAATGCAGATCGAAGCGTCGCGTCGCGGCTATGCCTTCGCGATCGTGCGCCCGCGCGGCGATCGAAACTTCGAGCAGCACACCGTCTCGATCGTATTCTCGATCGATGAAGGTCCGCGCACCTATATCGAGCGCATCAATATCCGCGGCAACACCCGCACCCGCGACTACGTGATCCGCCGCGAGTTCGATATTTCCGAAGGCGATGCCTACAACCGCGCGCTGGTCGATCGCGCCGAGCGCCGGCTGAAGAATCTCGACTTCTTCAAGAGCGTGAAGATCGTGACCGAGCCCGGCTCGTCGAGCGATCGCGTGATCCTGATCGTCGATCTGGAAGAGAAATCGACCGGCGACTTCTCGGTGTCGGGCGGCTATTCGACCACAGACGGTGCGCTCGCCGAGGTCAGCATTTCCGAACGCAACTTCCTCGGCCGCGGTCTGTATGCGAAGGCGTCGGTGACCTACGGCCAGTATGCGCGCGGCTACTCGCTGTCGTTTGTCGAGCCCTATCTGCTGGATTACCGCGTGGCGCTTGGTCTCGACCTGTTCCAGCGCCAGCAACTCGCCAACAGCTACATCGCCTACGGCACCAAGACGCTGGGCTTCAGCCCGCGACTCGGTTTCACCCTGCGTGAAGATCTCGCCTTGCAGCTGCGCTATTCGATCTACTCGCAGGAAATCCAGCTGCCGAACACGCTGGCGAACTGTAACAACAACCCAACAACGGATTGCTCGCCTTCAACCCGTCGCCGGCCTATGCGAACCTTGAACGGACGTTGCCGGCGGTACGACAACGCAGGATGGCCAGACCGCCACCGACACATCGGGCGCCGGCCTGTGGTGCTACAGCGATGGCGAAGCATCGTTGCCGGTCCGCAAGGAACTGCAGAGCGGCAAGACCCTGACCTCGTCGGTCGGTTACTCGCTGAACTACAACACGCTCGACAACAACAAGAACCCGACCGACGGTTTGTTGATCGACTGGAAGCAGGATTTCGCTGGCCTCGGCGGCGACGTGAAGTACATCAAGTCCGCGATCGATGCGAAGTATTACACCCCGCTGGTCGCCGACATCGTCGGCTTGATCCATCTCCAGGGCGGCATGCTCAACCAGTTCGGCGGCACCGAGCTGCGCATGCTCGATCACTTCCAGATGGGCCCGAACCTCGTCCGCGGCTTTGCGCCGAACGGTATCGGCCCGCGCGATATCAATCCCTTCGGAACCGGCGACGCGCTCGGCGGCACCAAGTACTGGGGCGCGTCGTTCGAATTGCAGATGCCGTTCTGGTTCCTGCCGAAGGAAGTCGGGCTCAAGGGCTCGGTCTATGCCGACGCCGGCGGACTGTTTGACTACAAGGGCCCGACCTCGTGGGCGCAGACCGGTGAAGTCAACACGGCCGGTTGCATCAAGCCGACGCTGGCGACATCGCCGACGGCCGCAAACGTCAGGAACCTGTCTCGGCCTGCAGTATGACAGCGGCAACGTGGTCCGGACCTCGGTCGGTGTCGGCCTGATCTGGGCGTCGCCGTTCGGTCCGCTGCGGTTCGACTACGCGGTCCCGTTGACCAAGGGTCAGTATGACCGCGTGCAGCAATTCAAGTTTGGCGGCGGAACATCGTTCTAATTCCGACTACCGGCCGGACTGCGACGGGTGGAATGGCGCAGCCGATATTCTTCAAGCAACCCCCTTCGTCGACGCTGGCCGAGATCGCCGCGCTGACGAAGGCGGTATTGGTTGACCCCGCGCGGGGCGACCGCACGATCAGGGGACTGGCTTCGCTCGACGAAGCCGGCCCCATGCACCTGGCGTTTTTCGACAACCTCAAATACGTCGATGATCTGAAGGCGACGAAAGCCGGCGCCTGCCTGGTCAGCCCGCGTTTCGAAAAGCAGGTTCCGGCCCATGTCGCGGTGCTGCGCGCGGCCCAGCCGTTCCGCGCCTTCGTCAACCTCGCGCGCGAGTGGCACGCCGATGCGCTGCGGCCGCAGACCTGGTTCGACAATGACGGCATCGCGCCATCGGCGATCATCGACGCGTCGGCCCATCTGGAAGACGGCGTCATCGTCGATCCGCTGGCCGTGATCGGGCCGCGGGTCGAGATCGGCGCCGGCACCGTGATCGGGGCGGGCGCCGTGATCGGCGCCGACGTCAAGATCGGTCGGGACTGCAATGTCGGCGCGCGCACCGCGATCCAGTTTGCGCTGATCGGCAACAACGTCCTGATCCATCCCGGCTGCAATATCGGCCAGGACGGCTACGGCTTCATCTTTTTCGGCCCCGAAGGGCATCTCAAGGTGCCGCAGACCGGCCGCGTCCTGATCCAGAACAATGTCGAGGTCGGCGCCGGCACCTGCATCGACCGCGGCAGCCTGCGCGACACCGTGATCGGCGAGGGCACCAAAATCGACAACCAGGTCCAGATCGGCCACAATGTGACGATCGGCAGGCACTGCCTGCTCGCGGCCCAGATCGGGCTCGCGGGCAGCCTGACGATCGGTGACAATGTGGCGCTGGGCGCCAAGGTGGGCATCAACAACCACGTCAAGATCGGCGACGGCGCCCAGGTGACGGCGATGAGCGCGGTCAAGGACGACATCCCGCCCAACGGCCGCTGGGGCGGCTACTTTGCCAAACCGACCAAACAGTGGTTTAGGGAGATCATTGCGGTGGAGCGGCTGGTGCGCGACGCGACGGCCGACACGAAGGGCGAGGGACAGGAGTGATGGAGGAGGCACCGGTCAGGTTTGAGCTCGTTGATATCAACGAGATCCTCAAGACACTCCCGCACCGTTATCCGATGCTGCTGATCGACCGGGTCAAGAACATCCGGACCGATTACAGCGGTATCGGCATCAAGAACGTCACCTTCAACGAGCCGCCGTTTCTCGGGCATTTCCCGGACCGCCCGGTCTATCCCGGCGTGATGATGATCGAGGCCATGGCGCAGACCGCAGGCGTCATCGGCATCAAGTCGGTCGAGGGCACCGAGAAGCCGCGCGCGGTTTATTTCCTCACCATCGACAAGTGCAAGTTCCGCAAGCCGGTGATGCCCGGGCGACACCATCGAGTACCACATGCGCTCGATCGGCCGCCGCAAGGCGATGTGGTGGTTCCACGGTGATGCCAAGGTGGACGGCACCGTGGTCGCCGAGGCCGATGTCGGCGCGATGCTGACGGACTGATCGACCAGACAGCGTCTGCGCGCCGCAAAATCAACAAAACGGCAAGAATAAATAAAGCCTGGCGTGAAGCGCCGGGTGACGATCCCGCGCAAGATCAGGGCTGCCTTGGCCAACGCCCGCAAGGCGCACGCCTGGCATCCGCCCGCGACTTCGCGCGCCGGTCTCAACAAGAAGCGATTCAAAGCGCTGGAGACGACGCTTTCAAATGGAGAGTGCCGTGAAGAGGCTTCCATCCATCATCGCTTGCTGGGTCATTCTTCTGCTGTCGCCGCAGGGGCGAGCCGCGGATCTGGGCAGCCTGGTGTCGTCGCTAAAGGCTGGCGGCCATGTGATCGTGGTTCGGCACGTCGCTACCGATGACAGCCAGAAGGATATCTATCCCTTCAAATTCGACGACATGTCCGCTCAACGACAACTGAGCGAAGCCGGCCGCGAAGTGGCCCGTCAGCTCGGAGCAGCTTTCAAGCGAATTGGAGTGCCGATCGGGGAAGTCTACACCAGCAGATTAAACCGTGCCGTTGAAACCGGTAAGCTGCTGGCGGGCAGGGAGGTCTCCCCGGTCGACGAGCTGACCGACAGCGGCGCGGGCAGCGCGTCGGCCATGGCAAATCCTGACGGCAGGAATGCCAAGCTCGGCCGCGCACTGCGCGATCTCGTTAATACCAGTCCCAAACCGGGACTGAACAATCTTGTCATCACGCACAAGACCAACATTGCCGATGCGTTCGGAAAAGACTTCGCTGATGTGCGGGAAGGGGAAGCACTGGTATTCAAACCGGGTGGCTCCGGTCCCGCGGTTCTGGTGACACGCGTGCAGGCCGGCGAGTGGATTGCGCAGGCCGGCGGGTAGATGGCCACCCGTGATCAGGCCTGGGGCCGCCGGTCGCCGCGCTGCGCCTGACAGGCAAAGCGGTCATCCGATCCCAATTCCCTGATGTTCCGATCGAAGAATTTTCCCATCGACGGCGCTGCCATGAAGGCCTCGAACGTCACCGCTGGAAGTTCGCAATACCTGATGTAATCGCCCCTGACGCCGACGATCAGGGCCCGCTGCGCCGGATCGTAGCAAACCCGTTGGATCACGGTGCTGCGATTGATGTCGCGGCATTCGAATGTCCCGAGATCGACGCTGCCGCTATCCCTCACGTCGACCGTCTCGTTGCGGATCGGCGCGGTTAACAGAAGCAGGATGAAGCTCGTTGCCGCCCGGATCATGATCACTCGAAGTTCGACGCACGATTTGGGCCCATGCTACGCCAGTCAAATCTGATTTTGTTCTCAAAGAACGAACAGGGGGTGTGTTTTTACGCCCCTATGCCCGCTTAACATTCTCTTACGCCATCGCCGCAACACGGCGTAACCATACGTCACTGGACAGCGCCGGGATGTCGCGGTAACCACCGGAAAACCCGACATAATATCGCTTCGCCGATATATCAGCCGACACTGGACGCATTTGATGACGACGATCGACCCCACCGCGCGGATTGAAGATGGCGCTGTGATCGGCGAGGGGACCTCGATCGGTCCCTATTGCATTATTGGGCCCAAGGTTGTCATCGGTGCGAACTGCAAGCTGATCGGGCACGTTCACATCACGGCGCAGACCACGATCGGCGACGGCTGCCTCATCTATCCCTTCGTCTCTCTCGGGACCCCGCCGCAAAGCCTGAGCTATCGCGGCGAACTGACCCGGCTCGAGATCGGTGCGGGCTGCACCATCCGGGAGTCCGTCACCATGAATGCCGGTACGGTGGCCGGCGGTGGCGTGACGCGCGTCGGCGAACGCGGCTACTTCATGAACTGCAGCCATGTCGGACACGACTGCCATGTCGGCAATGACGTGATCTTCGCGACCTCAGCGACGCTCGGCGGCCATTGTGAGATCGGCGACTTTGTCTTTATCGGCGGGTTGTCGGCAGTGCACCAGTTTACCCGGATCGGGCCGCAGGTGATGGTCGGCGGCGTTTGTGGCGTGCGTGGCGACGTGATTCCGTTCGGGCTCGTCAACGGCCAGTATGCGAGCCTCGAAGGTCTCAACATCATCGGCATGAAGCGCCGCAAGTTCACCAAAGACAGGCTTGTCACGGTACGGTCGTTCTATCAAAAGCTGTTTCATGGCCCCGGCATTTTTGCCGAGCGGTTGAGCTCGGTGCAGCCACTGGCCACCGAGGATCCCGCGATCGCGGAAATCCTCGCCTTTATCGACCATGGCAAGCATCGCGCGCTCTGCCTTCCGGCCGACGACGGCAGCAAGCACTGATGACGGGATGTCCGCAGCCATGACGTCAGCGGCTTCGGAAATTTCTTCGCCGGTCGGCGTGATTGCGGGCGGCGGCGCCATGCCGTTCGCGGTCGCGGATTCGCTTGTCGCCCGTAACATTGCGCCGGTGCTGTTCGCGTTGCGCGGCGCCTGCGATCCTGACGGCGTGGAGCGCTTCCGCCATCACTGGATTTCGGTCGGACAGCTCGGCCGCGCGATAAAGCTGTTTCGCAGCGAGGGCTGCCGCGACCTGATCTTCATCGGCTCCTTGCAGCGGCCGGCGCTGTCGGAGATCAGGCTCGACTGGGGAACGGTCCGCAGGATCGGCCACATCATGACGGCGTTTCGCGGCGGCGACGATCATCTGTTGTCGGGGATCGGCCGCCTGTTCGAACAAGAAGGTTTTCGGATGGTCGGGATCAGGGACGTCGCCCCCGACATGCTGATGCCGGAGGGATCCATTGCCGGCGCAGCGCCCGATCCGGCGGCCACCGCCGATATCGCGAGGGGGCGCGAAGTGCTCCGCGCGCTCGGCCCCTTCGATATCGGCCAGGCGGTCGTCGTGATCGACGGTCACGTGGTGGCGGTCGAGGACATCGAGGGTACCGATGGTTTGTTGGCGCGCGTGGCGCGCCTGCGCGGCGAAGGCCGCATCCGTGCCAAGGCCGGCCGTGGCGTGCTGGTGAAGGCGCCGAAGAGCAGCCAGGACCTGCGCTTTGACCTTCCGACGGTGGGCTCGAAAACCATCGAGGGCGTGGCCGGGGCGGGCCTTGCGGGCATCGCCGTCATCGCCGGCCATACCATTGCCGCGGAATCGCAAGCCATGATCGAGGCCGCCGACAGAGCCGGTCTTTTCATTCAGGGCTTGCCCGCGTGATGCCGCCGCGTGCGACCGGGACCGAGCGGACGGTCTTTCTGATTGCGACGGAGGAATCCGGCGATCGCCTCGGCGCCAATCTGATGAAGATCCTGCGCCAGCGCCTCGGCGGTGCGGTGCGGTTCGAGGGCGTCGGCGGCCGCGCGATGGCGCGCGAAGGCCTGACATCGCTGTTTCCGATCGAGGAGCTCTCGATCATCGGGCTTGCCGCCGTGGTCAGGCAACTGCCGAAGATCCTGCGGCTGATCAGCCAGACCGCGAACGCCGTGACCGAGGCCGCGCCGGATATCCTCGTCATCATCGATAGTCCCGACTTTACCCACCGCGTCGCCAAACGCGTCCGCGCCCGCGATGCCAGGATCCCGATCGTCGATTACGTCTCGCCCTCGGTCTGGGCGTGGCGGCCGGGCAGGGCGCGCGCGATGCGGACCTATGTCGATCACGTGCTGGCCCTGCTGCCGTTCGAGCCCGGGGCCTATCAGAGGCTTCGCGGGCCGCCTTGCAGCTATGTCGGGCATCCCCTGACCGAGCAACTGACCTCGCTGCGGCCAGGCGCCGACGAAACCGCGCGCCGGGCCGTGCCGCCGCCGGTCCTGCTGGTGCTGCCGGGAAGCCGCCGCAGCGAAATCCGCCACCACATGGCGGTGTTCGGCCAAGCCCTGGGACGGCTACACGAGCAGGGCGTGGCGTTCGAACCGGTGCTGCCGACCATGCCGCATCTGCAGGAAGCGGTCGCGGACGGGCTGAAGGCGTGGCCGGTGCAGCCGCGCGTTGTGATCGGCGAGCCCGAGAAGCGCGCGGCGTTCCGGATCGCGCATGCGGCGCTGGCGAAGTCCGGCACCGTGACACTCGAGCTCGCGCTGGCCGGGGTGCCGATGGTGACGGCCTACCGGACCGGCTCGGCGGAGGCGTGGATCTTGCGCCGGGCCATCAAGGTGAATTCCGTGATCCTCGCCAATCTCGTGATCGGCGAGAACGTCGTGCCCGAATTCCTGCAGGAGGACTGCACGCCGGAAAAGCTCTCGCAGGCGCTGCAAGAGGTGCTCGGCGATTCAGCCCTGCGGCGGAAGCAGGTCGAGGCATTCACCAAAATCGATCGCATCATGTCGACCGGCAACCAGCCGCCCAGCGTGCGCGCGGCCGACATCGTGCTGGCGACGATGCGGAAATCGCGACTGGCGGATTAACGCGGATCTGTTGGCGCCGCGCCTTCCGGCCACTCCGGCAACAAGTCCTTGGGGTCGAACCATGACGCGGCATCCGATCGCCAGATGTGCACTCTGGGGCGCTCGGTGATCTCCGTATCGAGGCACCCCATCCGGAGCAGCACTTTGCCGGTGCCGTCGCGTTCGGCCACGATATGCGAGCCGCAGTTCGTGCAGAAATATCGCTGCTTGCCGGGCGAAGATTCAAAACCCCGGAGCAGGTTTTCACCTTTGGTCCAGCGAAAGCGGTCGCGGGGAACAGTGGTGACCGTCGAGAACGCCGAGCCATGTGTCTTGCGGCACGTCGCGCAGTGACAATGAACGATGGTCCCGGGCCCGGCGTCGACTTCGTAGGCTACGTTTCCGCACAGGCAGCTTCCAGTGAGCATGGTGCCTCCCGATATCGCGAGTTCTTGTCTACCCTGCAAAGCAGAAAGCCGGACGCTGCGATCGCATCCGGCTTCCCAGTAAGTCTAATACGCAGGCGGCGGTTACTTCCGCTTGGCGATATCGAGGTAGTCGCGCCGGGCGACGCCGGTATAGAGCTGGCGCGGACGGCCGATCTTCTGCTGCGGATCCTCGATCATCTCGCTCCACTGGCTGATCCAGCCGACGGTGCGGGCGACCGCGAACAGCACGGTGAACATCGAGGTCGGGAAGCCCATCGCCTTCAGCGTGATGCCCGAATAGAAGTCGACGTTCGGGTACAGCTTGCGGTCGATGAAATAGGGATCGCTCAGCGCGATTTTTTCCAGTTCCAGCGCCACCTTCAGCATCGGATCGTCGCCGTGGCCGGTTTCGGCCAGCACGGCATGACACATCTTCTGCATGATCTTGGCGCGCGGATCGTAGTTCTTGTAGACGCGATGTCCAAAACCCATCAGGCGGACTTCGCTGTTCTTGTCCTTCACCTTGGCGATGAATTCCGGAATCTTGTCGACCGAGCCGATCTCGGACAGCATCGCCAGCGCCGCTTCGTTGGCGCCGCCATGCGCCGGGCCCCACAGGCAGGCGATGCCGGCGGCGATGCAGGCGAACGGGTTGGCGCCGGAAGAGCCGGCGATACGCACCGTCGAGGTCGAGGCGTTCTGTTCGTGGTCGGCGTGCAGGATGAAGATCTTGTCGAGCGCATCAGCCAGCACCGGATTGATCTTGTAGTCCTCGCAGGGTACCGCGAAGCACATGTGCAGGAAATTCTCGGCAAAGGTGAGCGAGTTCTTCGGGTACATGAAGGGTTGACCGACGGTGTACTTGAAGGCCATCGCGGCCAGCGTCGGCACCTTGGCGATCATTCGCATCGACGCGATCATGCGCTGCTTCGGATCGTTGATGTCGGTGGAGTCATGGTAGAACGCGGCCAATGCGCCGACGGCCGCCACCATGATCGCCATCGGATGGGCGTCGCGGCGGAAACCCTGGAAGAAGCGCGCCATCTGCTCGTGAACCATGGTGTGGTGGATCACGCGGCTGTCGAAATCCTTCTTCTGGGCGGCGGTCGGGAGTTCCCCGTAAAGCAGCAGATAGCAGGTCTCGAGGAAGTCGCCGTTTTCGGCGAGCTGTTCGATCGGATAGCCGCGGTATTCCAGGATGCCGGCGTCACCGTCGATATAGGTGATCTTCGACTGGCAGCTACCGGTGGAGGTGAAACCGGGGTCGTAGGTGAACATCCCGGCCTGGCCGTAGAGCTTGGCGATGTCGATGACATCTGGCCCCACCGTGCCGCTGAGGATCGGAAAATCGTAGGTCTTGTTACCTACCGTTAGCGTTGCAGTCTTGTTGCTGGATTTTGCGTCCATCGTGAAGTCCCCGATGAAATCGTTGCGAAAACCGGCTGCTCCTGAGGCCGTTTTCACGGCGATGGCAGGGCAGGCCGGACTGTCTAGAAGGCGGCGTCAAATGGGTAGCTTATTGCCCTGTGCACTGCAAGATCGACGCGATCAGCCGCTATCAGCACTTGGCAGGGGCTCATCCGGCGGCCTGATCGCCGAGCCGGGCGAGGCATTGATCCCGTCCCAGCACGGCCAAAACATCGAAAATGCCCGGTGAGGTCGTGCGTCCGGTCAGCGCCACCCGGAGTGGCTGGGCGACGGCGCCAAGCTTGAGATTGTTTTGCTCCGCGAAATTCCGCATGGCGGCTTCGGTGGTCTCCGCGCTCCAGTCGGTGACCGCCTCCAGCGCGTTGCGAAGCTGGCCGATCAAGGCCCGTGTCTCCGGCGTCAGCAGGGCCGCGGCCTTCGGCTCGATCTCGAGCGGACGGTCGGCAAAGATGAAGTAGGAGCCGGCGATCAGTTCGAGCAAAGTCTTGGCGCGCTCCTTCAGGCTCGGCATCGCCCGCAGCAATTGCGCGCGTGTGGTGTCGTTGAGCTTGGCCTTCAGCTCGGCGCCGTCGGGGACGTAGTCCAGCACCTTCTCGAACTGGGTCACGAGATCAGCATCGTCGGCGTTGCGGATATAGTGGCCGTTGAGGTTTTCCAGTTTTGCAAAGTCGAACCGCGCCGCGGAACGGCCGATCGCCGGCAGGTCGAACGCGTCGATCATTTCCTGGGTCGAGAAGATCTCCTGGTCGCCATGGCTCCAGCCGAGCCGGACCAGATAGTTGCGCAGCGCCGCCGGCAGATAACCCATGGCGCGGTAGGCCTCGACGCCGAGCGCGCCGTGGCGTTTCGACAGTTTTGCGCCGTCCGGCCCATGGATCAGAGGAATGTGCGACATGTTCGGGATGTCCCATCCCATCGCGTCGTAGATCTGCTTCTGGCGGGCGGCGTTGATCAGGTGGTCGTCGCCGCGGATCACATGGGTGACGCCCATGTCGTGGTCATCAACCACCACGGCCAGCATGTAGGTCGGGTTGCCGTCGCCGCGTAACAGCACGAGGTCGTCGAGGTTCTCGTTCTGCCAGACCACGCGGCCCTGCACCTGGTCTTCGATCACGGTCTCGCCGGTCTGCGGCGCCTTGAGGCGGATGGTTGGCTTCATGCCGGCAGGCGCCTCGGAGGGATCTCGGTCTCGCCACAGCCCGTTGTAGAGCCGGGTGCGGCCCTCGGCGCGGGCCGCCTCGCGCATCGCGGTCAGTTCCTCCGCCGTCGCGTAGCAATGATAGGCCTTGCCGCTGGCAAGCAGTTGCTCGGCCACTTCACGATGCCGGGCGGCGCGGCTGAACTGGTAGATGACGTCGCCGTCCCAATCGAGCTCCAGCCACTTCAGGCCGTCGAGAATGGCGGCGATGGCGGGCTCGGTCGAGCGCTCGCGATCGGTGTCCTCGATCCGCAGCAGCATCTTGCCGCCGCGCTTTTTGGCGTAGAGCCAGTTGAACAGCGCGGTACGGCCTCCCCCAATGTGGAGGAAGCCGGTGGGCGAGGGGGCGAAGCGGGTGACGACGGAATCAGTCATTATCGGGGCGGGCCATATGCATGAGAGGCGGTGGTGTATAGCAGGCACCGGTGCATAACTAAAGTGTCGCCAAGGGCAAGCTTTGCGCAAAGCGGGCTTGGCTCACCGGGGCGAATTTGGCAGAAGGTCGGCTTGAATCCGACCAGGAACAGGTAATGACGACCACAGAACCGGTAGCGGCAGAGGCGGGACGCGATTTCATCCGCGACATCGTCCAGGCCGACCTCGACTCCAAGAAGCATAACCGGATCGTGACCCGGTTCCCGCCGGAGCCGAACGGCTATTTGCATATCGGCCACGCCAAGTCGATCGCGCTCAATTTCGGCATTGCGCAGGAGTTTGCCGGGCGCTGCCATCTGCGCTTCGACGACACCAACCCGACCAGGGAAGAGCAGGAATATATCGATTCCATCCAGGCCGACGTGCACTGGCTCGGCTACGACTGGGGAACCGATCTGTTCTACGCCTCTGATTATTTCGACCGCCTGTACGACTGGGCCGAGGGCCTGATCAAGGCCGGCCACGCCTATGTCGACGACCAGTCGCAGGAAGAGATCCGCCTCGCGCGCGGCACGCTGACGGAGCCCGGCAAGAACAGCCCGTTCCGCGAGCGGTCGGTCGACGAAAACCTCGATCTGTTCCGCCGCATGAAGGCCGGTGAGTTTCCGAACGGCGCTCGCGTCCTGCGCGCCAAAATCGATATGGCCTCGGGCAATATCAACCTGCGGGATCCCGTGCTCTATCGCATCCTGCATGCCGAGCACCCCCGCACCGGCACCAAATGGAAGATCTATCCAAGCTACGATTACGCCCACGGTCAGTCGGACGCGATCGAAGGCATTACGCACTCGATCTGCACGCTGGAATTCGAGGACCATCGGCCGCTGTACGAGTGGCTGCTCGACAAGCTGCCGGTGCCGTCGAAGCCGCGGCAGTACGAAATGGCGCGGCTGAACCTGACCTACACGCTGCTGTCGAAGCGCGTGCTGACGCAGTTGGTGCGCGACGGCCACGTCTCCGGCTGGGACGATCCGCGGATGCCGACGATTGCCGGGATGAAGCGGCGCGGCGTGCCGCCAGCGGCGTTGCGCGAATTCGTCAAGCGCATCGGTGTCGCCAAAGCCAACAGCGTGGTCGACGTCGGCATGCTGGAATTCTGCATCCGCGAACTGCTCAACAAGACCTCGCAGCGACGGATGGCGGTGCTGCGGCCGCTGAAGGTCGTGATCGAGAATTATCCGGAAGGCGAGAGCGAGGAGCTCGAAGCCGTCAATCATCCCGACGATCCCTCGGCCGGCAGCCGCAAGATTTCATTCGGCCGCGAGCTCTATATCGAGCAGGACGATTTTATGGAGAACCCGCCGAAAAAATTCTTCCGGCTGTCGCCGGGCAACGAAGTGCGGCTGCGCTACGCCTATTTCATCAAGTGCCGCGAAGCGATCAAGAACGCAGCCGGCGAGATCGTCGAGCTGCGCTGTACCTACGATCCCGCGACCAGGGGCGGCAACGCCCCTGACGGACGCAAGGTCAAGGCCACCATGCACTGGCTCTCGGCAGCCCAGTCGGTACCTGCGGAAATCCGCGTCTACAACCAGCTGTTCGCCAATCCGAGCCCGAGCGCTTCGGACTTCGCCGCCGATCTCAATCCGCAGTCGCTGGAAATCCTGCCCGACGCGCGGGTCGAGCCGTCGGTTGCGACCGACAATTCGAACGAGGTGATACAGTTCGAGCGGCAGGGCTATTTCGTCCGCGACAAAGATTCCGCACCGGGCAAGCCGGTGTTCAACCGCACCATCGGTTTGCGCGATACCTTTGCGAAGGAAGTCGCCAAGACTTGAAATTCAAGACCTGAATTTCAAGACTTGAATTTCAAGAGCTGAATGCGTTGCTGAAGCCTTGTTTGGGGATCGACCGATGAGCGCGACCGACGACACCGTATCCGCCATCATGGCGAAATGGGCCGATACCTTCAGCAAGTTCGATGCTGATGCACAGGCGTCGCTCTATTCGAAGAACGCGCTGTTCTACGGTTCGAAGCCCACGCTCTATCGCGGGCGAGACGGCGTCGCATCCTATTTCAACGGCCTGGCGAAATGGTCCTCACGCGAGGTGACGTTCACCGATGTCGTGACGGTGCCGGCCGGCGACGATGTGATCAACGTGGCCGGGATCGCCAACTTCGTGATCGACAAGGGCGCCACCAACCTGTCGGTCAAGATCACCTGGGTGATCGTGCGCGAAGACGGCGGCTGGAAGATCGTCAGCCATCACGTCTCGTCGAAGGGTGCGCTGCTCTAGCGGCGGGCAACCGCCTAGCAACCGCGGCAAATGCCCCGGATGGCGCGGGCCATCTGCGCATCATCGTCCGACATCGGCTCGATCGGCTTCGATTGCTCGACCTCACGAACCTCGCGCGCCTTTTGCCGGGCGGCGCGTGCGATCTCCTGGCGCTGGTAGCAGGCGTCGCGCTCCTGCCTCGCCTCGATGAAGCGGCATTGTTCGTCCGCGGCAAAGGCGGAAGCGGAGGCGATCATCATCACGGCGAGTGAAAAGCAGGCAGCAAGCTTCATGTCTGTCCTAAATCCCGGGTCGGACCGAATCCGCGCCGCTTGACTGTACCGTCTGCCGCGTCGCGTTTCCTCAGGTTTCTGCATCCGTTCCGCTAGCGGCCTGGTTGCACCTTCCGGTAGCCTTGCGGTCCGCGGGGCATCACGGGTAGCGGGATGGCGGAGCAGGGCAGTACGCCGGGCAACAGGCGAGGCTATGCCGGAACCTGGCCGCCGCGATCGGCGGCGCCGGCCGGCGGCTTTGCGCCGTCCGTTCTCAGCGCGTGGCCGCCGTTCATCGAGACCCTGCGCCAATGGGTCCAGGCCGAGGCGGGTGCCGGCCGTCTTCTGCCATGGGTACCGGTCGCGTTCGGCACCGGCATTGCGTTTTATTTCGCCGCCGATCATGAGCCGTTGCTGTGGGTGGCGGTCAGCGTAGCGGTCGTCCTTTGCGCCGTGGCGTTTCTATTGCGGCGGCAGAAATTCCTTCCCGCAGCCGTCATGATCGCCGCCGTTGCAGCAGGTTTTGCAGTCGCAACCTGGAAGACCGCGCGGGTTGCGCATGGCGTGCTGGCGCGGCCGATGTTTTCGGTGACGCTGTCGGGCTTTGTCGAGACCCGTGACATCCGCGAACGCACCGACCGTTTCGTGCTGCGGGTCGTCACCATGGAAAGCGCGCGCGGAACGACGAAACTAGAACGCGTCCGGCTGTCGGTGAAAAAGGGCACGGCGCCCGCCGTCGGCAGCTTCGTCGAACTGAAGGCGCGGCTGATGCCGCCGCTCTCGCCGCTCCGCCCGGGCAGTTACGATTTCGGCCGCGACATGTTTTTCTCAGGCATCGGCGCCTCCGGCTTCGCGATGGGTGCGATCAAGACCGCGGAGCCGCCGGCCGGCGGCGGCATGGCGTTGCGTTATTCGGCCGTCATGCAGAATCTGCGCGATGCGATCGACGCGCGGATCCGCAATGTCCTCGATGGCGACCGGCGCGCGATTGCAACCGCGCTCCTGACCGGCCGCCGCGACGCGATCTCGACGCCGGTCAACGATGCGATGTTCATCTCCGGGCTCGGCCATGTGTTGTCGATCTCGGGCTATCATATGGCTGTTGTCGCCGGCGTGGTGTTCTTCGCGGTGCGGGCGCTGCTGGCGCTGTTTCCGGTGCTGACGGCCGGATATCCGATCAAGAAGTGGTCGGCCGTGGCGGCGTTCGTCGCAGCTGCGTTTTATCTGCTGCTGTCGGGCGCCGAAGTCGCTACGCAGAGATCGTTCTTCATGACGGCCGTGGTGCTGATCGCTGTGATGGTCGACCGCCGCGCCATCACCTTTCGCACGCTGGCGGTCGCGGCGATGATCGTGCTGACGATCGCGCCGGAAGCGCTGGTGCATCCGAGTTTTCAGATGTCGTTTGCAGCGACGCTGGGTCTGGTCGCGCTGGTGCAGATCGGCATGCCGCGCCTGTTCGCAACCGCGGAGCATTCCGCTACCGCCCGCGTCGCGCTGTGGGGCGGCCGCGAAGTCATGGTGTTGCTGCTCGCCTCGCTGGTGGCGGGGCTGGCGACCACGCCTTACGCGGCCTTTCACTTTCATCGCATCACGCCCTATGGCGTGCTCGCCAACCTCGCGGCGATGCCGGTGGTCTCGGCGGTCGTGATGCCGGCGGGTCTGCTTGGGCTTGCCGCGATGCCGTTCGGCTTCGACGGCTTCTTCTGGTGGTTGATGGGCCTTGGCATCGACTGGATGATTTGGGTGACGCAATGGGTGGCGGCGCTGCCCGGCGCGATCGGGCGGGTGCCTGCGTTCGGTATCGGTCCGTTGGTCGCAGCCAGCGCCGGCATCATCCTGCTCGGCCTGTTGCGCTCGCCGCTGCGCTGGTCTGGCGTGGCGGTGCTGTTGTTCGCGACGCTGTGGGCCGCACGGGTGCCGCAGCCGGATATCCTGATTTCCGCCGACGGCCGCCATGTCGGCGTCCGCGGCCAGGACGGACGGCTGCATCTGATGCAGGCCGCAAAGGGCTCGAAGGATGCCTTCCTGGTCAGGGAGTGGCTGGCGGCAGATGCGGACGCGCGAACCGCCGACGACGCCACGCTCGGCGAGGGCGTCTCCTGCGACGACAACGGCTGCGTGACGCCATCGCGCCAAGGGCGCCTTGGTCGCTTGGGCGCAGCGGCCCGAGGCGCTGGCGGACGATTGCGAGCATGCGGCGCTGATCGTGACCTTCAGGCAGCCGCCGGCAGCGTGCGCGGCTTCCGTCATCGACAGCGAGCGGCTGCGCCGGCAGGGCGCGCTGGCGCTGCGGCGTGGCCGCGACGGGTTTGTCGTCGATGCCGTCAAGCCCAGGGGGATCGACCGCCCGTGGTCCAGGTCGGTTGCCGATGAGGAGCGAAGTCCGACTCCAGCGCACCTTGGCGCCGCGTGTACCGTCATCGCGCGCGGATGCCACGCCGTCGGAAGCGGACCTGCAGGCGGAGGAGTAGGGATAACTTCAGTGCTCGTCCAGCACGGGGCCGACCGGCAGTTCAAACGCACCGAGATGAAATTCCTCCGGTGCATCCGGCTCCGAAGGCAGGTTGACCAGCGTAAACACTGCCTCCGGGAACTGCTGCCAGATCGCAAGATCGTCGGTGCTCACCGTGAGCCAGCCGAACCTGAACATGTAGCGGCCGGGCTCGGTGACGCGGCCCACCTTTTGCCAGGTGACCTTGTTGACCATGGTTCTGCCCCCCATGCCGGGCTCCGCCGACAAACTGGCGGCGGAGCCCTGTCGCGAAAAATCAGCCGGTAAAGATCGACGTCGCCGAAGGTGGCGTCGCCGACGCAGTGTCGCTCGCCGCGGGCGCGCGTTCGGTGGTTGACGAGAGCACCGGCAATTGCAGCACGGTAACACGCTGGCCCTCACAAAGCTGCGTCACCAGCACACGGCTGCCGTCCGGGAATTCGATCGCGTCGTGGTGACGATCGGGCACGTCAGGCGCGATCTGGTTGAACTTGCCGACGCGCCAGCCGAGCGTGCGGGTCCAGATCCAGCGGTTGTCGTATTTGACGTCCCGGGCGAACGCCAGTTCAGTGCCGGGCAGCATGCAGACGGCCACCGCAAGCTCGTTTTCGGATGCGAAGCCGCGGGTCGACGTGCCGCGGAAGGTGGTGGTGATCAGCGTCTCTCCGACTTTTGCCGGGCGCGACGCAATGGCTTGCAGGCTATAGTCACACATCGGATGGCTCCCTCGTTCGAGATAGCTGACCCGTGTCTCCGGGAGGCACAGGCCTCTATCAGAGTGGACATGGCGCCGAGCCTCACAGCTCTTCAGGGCAAATCTGCGGCCCCGGCGCCGGTGCTTCCATCACAAACGCGCTAACGCCTTCTGGTTCCGGAACGGGCAACAAAAAGCCCCGGCCAAAGGCCAGGGCTTTGTCGGTGTCGCGTGTTGCGGCACGGGCCGGCTCAGTACTTCCGGTACAGCCCGATCAGCTTGCCTTGAATCCGGACCCGGTTCGGCGGCAGGATGCGGACCTCGTAGGAGGCGTTGGCGGGCTCGAGCGCGATCGAGGCGCCGCGGCGGCGGAAGCGCTTCAGGGTCGCTTCCTCCTCGTCGATCAGGGCCACCACGATGTCGCCGGTGTCGGCGGTCTCGTTGCGCTGGATCAGCGCCATGTCGCCGTCGAGAATGCCCGCCTCCACCATGGAATCGCCGCGCACTTCGAGCGCGTAATGTTCTCCGGAGCCGAGCATATCGGGCGGCACGCTGATGGTGTGGCTGCGGGTCTGCAGCGCCTCGATCGGCGTACCGGCGGCGATCCGGCCCATCACGGGCACGGCGACCGGACGGTTGCCGTCATCCTCGGCGGCTGCGCTGGCGGTGCGAACCTTGCCCAGCGTGCCCTCGATGACGCTCGGCGTGAAGCCGCGGCGGCCGTTGCCGTTACTAGCGCCTGCGAGCTCAGGAAGCTTGATGACCTCGATGGCGCGGGCGCGGTTGGGCAGGCGGCGGATGAAGCCGCGCTCTTCCAGCGCGGTAATGAGACGGTGGATGCCGGACTTCGAGCGCAGGTCGAGCGCGTCCTTCATTTCGTCGAAGGAGGGTGGCACGCCAGCCTCTTTCAGCCGTTCATTGATGAAACGCAGAAGTTCGTACTGTTTGCGCGTGAGCATCGCGAGCATTCCCCCGGTTGGCGGCGTCGTTCGGCTTCGAGTTCTGGGGTCTAGGTGCGGGAGCCTCAAAACTCCCCTTTGTAGACACTAGCTCTCGAAACAAATCATGAACGGACACTATATGTTCGATATGTGTTCCGCAACCACTTAATTTCAGGTGAACGGGGCCCGCGTTTTGGCAGCAGGTGTCGCCAGACAACGTCGCTACGGGCCTTATTCGGGCAGCCGCAGCAGCTCGCAAAGCGAGCCTTTTGGCGCTGCGGGCGCAAACGGCGGACGTATCACAAGTGCCCGTGCCGCAGCGAGATTCCCAAGCAGCGAGGAGTCCTGGTGCGTGACCGGGGTGGCGATCAGCGTGCCGTCGGCGCGCTCCTGGAGACGCGCGCGCAAATAGTCCTCGCGCTGGTCGTTGGCGCCGAGATCGCCGCCGAGCAGGGCCTGCTCGCGGGCGTGATGGACGCTGGCGCGGCCCGCCAGCGCCCGAATCAATGGCACCAGAAACAGGTAGCCGCAGACATAGGACGAGACCGGATTGCCAGGCAGGCCGATCACCCGCATCGGCCCTAACCTGCCGTGCATCATCGGCTTGCCCGGCCGCATTGCGATCCGCCAGAACGCCATGGCGACGCCCTCGGCCTCCAGCGACTGCTTGACCAGGTCGTGGTCCCCGACCGAGGCGCCGCCGGTGGTGATCAGGATGTCGGCACCGGCATCGCGGGCGCGGCGGATGCCTTCCGTGGTCGCGGCAACCGTGTCGGCGGCAATCCCGAGGTCGATGGTTTCGGCGCCCTCGGCCCGCGCCAGCGCGCGCAGCGCATAGCCGTTGGAATAGACGATCTGGCCGGGGCCGGGGACCTGGCCCGGCATCACAAGCTCGTCGCCGGTGGCCAGCACCGCGACCTTCGGCCGGCGGCGGACCGCGAGCTCCGGATAGTTCATGCCGGCCGCAAGCGACAGATCGCGGTCGGTAAGGCGGTTGCCGCCGGTGAGCAGCACGTCGCCCTCGCGGAAATCGACCCCGGCGGGGCGGATATGCCGCCCGCTTTTGGCGGCCTCGGTGATGGTGATGTGATCGCCATCAACAGCCGTGTCTTCCTGGATGATGACGGCGTCCGCCCCATCGGGGATCACGCCGCCGGTGAAAATCCGCACCGCTTCGCCGGCTACGACCTTGCGTTCGAACGGACGGCCGGCGGCGACTTCGCCGATTACCTTCAGCCGCACCGTCAGGTCGGCGGCATCGGCCGCGCGCACCGCATAGCCATCCATCGCCGACATCGCCTGCGGCGGTTGCGTGCGCCGCGCGGCGACGTCGCGCGCCAGCACGCGATGATAGGCGCTATCGAGTGCGATCATTTCCTCGGGCAAGGGGTCCGCGCCCGCGAGAACAGCGGTGAGCGCGTCGGCAACCGGCATCAAGGCCACGGGCAAAACCTCTCAGGTCCCAAAGCTAAATTCCAAGTGCAGTGAGGGCCTTTGCCACGTCATCCGTCGATGTCACGTGGACAGCAGACAGGCCGCGCGCCCGCGCACCTTCGATGTTGGCGGCCGTGTCGTCGAAGAACAGAATTCGCGACGCCGGCACGCCGATGGCTTTTACCACATGATCATAGGCTTCGCCGTCGGGTTTTCTCAAGCCGATGCTCGAGGACAGGAATATTTCACGAAAATGGCCGAGCACGTCGGCATAGGCTTTCGAGAAATGCGCGACATGGGCCGGGTTGGTATTGGAGAAGGCATAGAGCGGTAACTTTCCCTGGGCGCGTGCCAGCGCCGCCGCGATACCCGGCATTTCGCCGGTGAAGATCGCGTTCCATCCCTCGAGGAACTGGTCATCCGTAATGCCGATGCCGAGCGAACGACGCAGGTTCGCGAAGAACGCGGCATCGTCGATCTTGCCGACCTCGTGATGCCTGAAACTGTCGTCGACGACAAAGCGACTGGCAAGCTCTTCGGGCGCGCAGCCGGCATGGCCGGCCCAACTGGCCATCACCCTGCCGAAATCGATATCGAGTACGACGCGGCCGATGTCGAACAACAGCACATCGGCGGAGTGGGGGGTGAGGGGAGAGGTCATGGCATCGTTTACAAAACTGGACTGGCCTGAGCAACGGCGCCGGGGCCTGCGGTCCGGCGATTCATTTTTGGCGCTTAAGTCGGTGCGCGAGCTGTGCTAAGCGTTGGGGGAAGTTTTGGGAGTGGGTCGCATGAGCATCTTGAGCCAAGTCATCAGCCGAATTTTGGGCCTCGCCGCGTTGATCGCGTTGGTGGCGGTCGTCATCATTTCGCCGGCCGCAGCCCAACAAAACATGCAGAAGTATGGGGACCCCGACAAGGTCAAGAGTCAGACTGACATCGCGGCCGAGAAGGAGGCCGAGAAGGCCTATCAGCGCTCACTCGGCAACATACCGGTGCAAAAGGACTCGGATCCCTGGGGAACCGTGCGCAGCGACAGCGCGCCGCCGAAGGCCGCGGCCAAAACCGCAAAGCCGAAGGCTACCAAGGCCGACAGCGCCGCCAAGCAATAGAAGACACCACCCGGCATCGCGCCGGGACCAGGATGTCCGCCAACGAGGGAACAAGAAAAATGCCCGACATGCTGCTGTTTTCCCCGATGACGATCCGCGGCGTCGAGTTGCGCAACCGCATCGTGGTGCCGCCGATGCATCAATATTCGGCGATCAAAGGCTTTCCGACCGATTGGCATCTGATGAACGCCGGCAAGTTCGCCGCCGGCGGCGCCGGGCTCGTCGTGGTGGAGTCGACAAAGGTCGAGCGGCGCGGCTGCGGCACCGTCGGCGACCTCGGCATCTGGGACGACGCCTTTGTCGAGCCGCTCAGCCGTCTCGTTAAATTCATCAAGCAGCAAAATTCTGTCGCCGGCATCCAGCTCGGCCATTCCGGCCGCAAGGCGCGCGCGACGCGGCCATGGGAAGGCGATCGGCCGCTGCAGCGCTCGCCCGACATCGAGGATTGGGACGCCTGGTCGCCGGTGGCGCCCAGCGCGGTCGCCCACAGCGACAGATGGCCGGTGCCAAAAGCTTTGGAGCGCCATGAGGTGAAAGACCTGGTGCAGGCCTGGGGCAACGCCGCGCGGCGCGCCCATGAGGCCGGCTTTGATGTGCTGGAGCTGCACGGCGCACACGGCTATCTCGTGCATCAGTTCCTGTCGGAGCGCTCCAACCAGCGCACGGACGAATATGGCGGTTCGGAAACCAACCGGATGCGCTTCATTACCGAGATCACCGAAGCGGTGCGCACCCACTGGCCCGATCACAAACCGTTGTTCGTCCGCCTCTCGGTCGAGGACAATGCCGGATGGGGACCGGAAGAGAGCGCGCGGCTGGCGAAGACGCTCAAGGCCAAGGGCGTCGACGTCATCGACTGTTCGTCGGGCGGCATCACCGAGATGGCGCCGATCCTGGGCAAGGAAATCAAATACAGCTACCAGGTCCCGCTGTCGGAATATGTGAAGCGGCACGCCGATATCATGACCATGGCGGTGGGCCTCATCATCCATGGCGACCAGGCCGAGCAGATTCTGCAAGACAAGCAGGCCGATCTGATCGCGGTGGGGCGGGAAATCCTCAACAACCCGAACTGGCCGATGGATGCCGCGCTAAAGCTCGGTGTCGACGGGCCTTTCCGTAACGTCCCGCCGCAATTCGGTTATTGGCTGGGCACCCGCGCCAAGCGCGGTTTCGGCACCCAACCATCGACCTGGCAGAACGGCCTGCAGGAGGCCGGCAAGGCGTAGCTACGCGCCAACCCTCTTCTCAAGGAAAACGCTGTTTACAATGGCGTTCGGCGCCATCAGCGCATATTCGCCGAACGCCGCACACGCCTTGAACCCCGTTCGCGCATAGAGCCGCATCGCCGCGATCTGGCGGGTTCCTGTTTCCAGACGAAGCAGAGAAAGCCCGGCGCTTTGCGCTTCCTGTTCGAGGCGCGCGAGAATGGCGTCGGCAATTCCCTGGCCTCGGGCTGCGTCTCGCACATACATGCGCTTGACCTCGGCGAAATCGGGGAAGAGCGCCACGCCACCGCAGCCCACCGCCGCGCCATGGAGTCTTGCGAGAAAGAAGCGAACGTGGGGTTGAAAGATGGCGTCGAGCGCCAATCCGTGCCGCTGCTCCGGTGGATATTCGGCTGCGAGCACGGCCTCGAGCTCATCGATCAGCAAACGCACCTCGTCGGTCGCGCTCAGGGCAAGCTCGATCCGTATCTCATTGCTGTTGCTCATCGATGCACCAATTCAATCGTCCCGTGGGCTACGGTTGTTCCTAAAGAACCGGTTCCGGACCGAAAGGAAACCGAAAAGGTCCGTAATGGCCCGGTCCGGAACTGCCTTGATCCGACCAAAATGACAGGGTGTGTTGGCGCCCGCCGGATCAGGACGCCAATTCACGGGAATCGTGGCCGTCGATATCGAAGGATCGCTCGTAATGCGCAAGAACATTACCTTTCTGCTGGGTACAGCCACGGGCGTTTGTCTGACCCTTCTCGTTGCCGGTCCGCAGGGGACGCATCTGGTCGCGGCGGCGAAGGCCGCGGTTGAGTCCAGTTCGAGCACCTATTCGAAACTCAATCTGTTCGGCGACGTTTTCGAGCGCATCAGGGCCGACTATGTCGAGAAGCCCGACGACAGCAAGTTGATGGAAGGCGCCATCAACGGCATGATCTCCTCGCTCGATCCGCATTCGCGTTACATGAACGCGAAGGGCTGGAGCGATATGCAGGAGACCACGCACGGCGAGTTCGGCGGCCTCGGCATCGAGGTCACGATGGAAGAGGGCCTCGTCAAGGTGGTGACGCCGATCGACGATACGCCCGCCGCCAAGGCGGGCATCATGTCCGGCGACGTGATCACGCAGATCGACGACGACGTCATTCAGGGGCTCAGCCTCGACCAGGCCGTCGCCAAGATGAAAGGGCCGCCCGACAGCAAGATCCGGCTGAAGATCGTTCGCAAGGGCGCTGACACGCCGGTCGACGTCGCGATCGTGCGCGAGATCATCCGGGTGAAGCCGGTGCGCTACCATACCGACGGCGGCGACATCGGCTATATCAGGATCACCAGCTTCAACGAGCAGACCACGGACGGCCTGCGCAAGGCGATCGCGGAAATCTCAAAGGAGATCCCGCAGGACAAGCTCGCGGGCTATGTCGTCGACCTCCGCAACAATCCCGGCGGACTGCTCGACCAGGCGGTCTCGGTTTCGTCCGCCTTCATGGCGCGCGGCGAGGTGGTCTCGACCCGTGGCCGCTTGCCGGAGGAAACCCAGCGCTTCACCGCGCGTGGCGGCGACCTCACCAAGGGCAAGCCGCTGGTCGTGCTGATCAACGGCGGATCGGCTTCCGCTTCCGAGATCGTGGCCGGCGCGCTTCACGACCACAAGCGCGCCACGCTGATCGGCACCCGCTCGTTCGGCAAGGGCTCGGTGCAAACCATCATTCCGCTCGGGACCAATAATGGCGCGCTGGCGCTGACCACGGCACGCTACTTCACGCCGTCCGGGCGCTCGATCCAGGCCCAGGGCGTCGTGCCCGATCTCGAAGTGCTGCAGGACGTGCCTGACGAGCTGAAGAGCCGCGCCGACCTGAAGGGCGAGGCGACGCTGAACGGACATCTGGCGGCTGATGGCGCCGAGCAGAAAACCGGCTCACAGTCCTACGTTCCGCCGTCCGAGAAGGACGACAAGGCGCTGATCGCCGCGTTCAACCAGTTGCGTGGCGTCAGCGTCAACGCCAATGCGCCGACGGCGGCAAAGCGGCCGGTGCCGAACTAGAGCAGGCGGCAGTTCCGTGGGCGGACTGGCGCAAGCGTAGTCCGCCTTGCTCCGATTGCAGATGGCGTCGCCCGTCGCGTTGACGGCAATTGATGGGAGAAAAACCCATGATGCGAATGCATGTGCCGGTCGTTGCGATGATGGCGCTGGTCGGGCTTGCCAATCATGCCAATGCGCAGGCGCGCTGCCCGGACTTGACACGGCTGCGCAGCGAAGTCGCAGAGACGTCAAAACAGACGAGGGGCGGGATCGCTCCGACATCGCAACGCTGCGAAGTGTACGGTCGTCTTTCGACGGCTTGGGATGCCATCCTGCAATACGCCAAAGACCATCGGGAGGTGTGCGAGATTTCCTCGCGCGCGCTGGACGACTTCGAAAAATATCATGATGAGGCGGTAAAGACCCGAGACAATGTTTGCGCAGGCCGGCCTGCCCGTCCATTTCCGCCGGAGATCATTCTCCGTTGAGGCCGATGCGAAGATTTCTCAGGCGGTACGCGCGACCGGCTTGCGCTTGCGGGTCTGGCTCCGGCTCGCTGCATCGGCGCCTTGCCGGTGCGCCAGCAGAAGCTGCCTGACATCAGCCGCGGGTTTCGGCGCGCTGAACAGATAGCCCTGCATTTCCGAACAACCCAACGCACGCAGCGCTTCGCGCTGCTGCTCGGTTTCGACGCCTTCGGCCGTCGTCGTCATGTGGCGGTCGGCGGCAATGTTCACCACCGCCTGGACGATGGACGACGAGCCTTCCGGCGAGGCGAGGTCGGTGACGAAGCAGCGGTCGATCTTGATCTTGTCGAACGGGAAGCGCTGCAGATAGCTCAGCGAGGAATAGCCGGTGCCGAAATCGTCGAGCGCGATACGCACCCCGATGTCGCGAAGCTGGTGCAGGATGGCAAGAGCCGCGTCGTCGTCGCGGATCAGGACGGCCTCGGTGATTTCGAGTTCGAGCCGGCTGGCGGCAAGGCCGGACGCCGCGAGCGCGGCAATGACTTTGAGCGCCAGCGTGCCGCTCTTGAACTGGACCGGCGAGACGTTGACGGCGAGCTTGATATGGTCGGGCCAGGCGGCGGCTTCCATGCAGGCGGTGGTCAGCACCCACTCGCCGAGCTGGTTGATCAGGCCGGTGTCTTCCGCGATCGGGATGAAGTCGACGGGCGAAATCATGCCGCGTTGCGGATGGCGCCAGCGCACCAGCGCCTCGCAGCCGGTAATGCTGTCGTCTTGCAGGCTCAGGCAGGGCTGATAATAGACTTCGAAGCCGCCGTCGACGATCGCCTGGCGCAGATCCGTTTCCAGGCTGCGGCGGGCGCGGACCTGGGCGTCCATGTCAGGCTCGAAGAAGCGATAGGTGCGGCGGCCGGCGGCCTTGGCCGCATACATCGCCAGATCGGCGTTCTTCAGGATCTGGTCGAGGTCGGAACCGTCCTGCGGCGCCTGCGCGATGCCGATGCTGGCGTCGGTGGTCACCTGATGGCCGAGGCATTCGTAAGGCGTGCGGATCGCCTCGAAGATGCGATGCACGAGGCCGGTGACTTCGGCCGGATCCGTGATCCCGGTCTGGACGATGGCGAATTCGTCGCCGCCGAGCCGCGCCACGAAGTCGGTTTCGCGCACGCAACGGCTGAGACTCGTCGCGACCGATTTCAGCAGTTCGTCGCCGATCATGTGTCCGAGCGAGTCGTTGACGCTCTTGAACTCGTCGATGTCGATATAGAGCACCGCCAGCTGGCGGCCAGGCGCGGCATGCGGCAGTTCGCGCTTGAGCTGCTCGTGGAACAACGCGCGGTTCGGCAGGTCGGTCAGCGCGTCGTAATGGGCGAGGTGGGTGATGCGCTCCTCGGCGAGACGCCGCTCGGTGATGTCTTCATGGGTCGCGACCCAGCCACCGTCCGCCAGCGGTTCGTTGACGACCTGGATCCAGCGCCCGTCCGGCGTGGTTATGTCCATCGCGTTGCGCTGCGCGATGTCGCGCAGCACCAGGGCGACATAGCGGTCGACATCGCCGTCGAAAGAACCGGTTTGCTTGCGGTGGGCGATCACGTCATGGAAACTGCAGCCCGGCTTGATGACATCGGCTGACAGGCCGTACATGTCGAGATAGCGCTGGTTGCAGATGATGAGATGCTGGGTCGAATCGAACAGCAGCAGGCCCTGCGTCATGTTGTTGACGGCGGTGTCGAGGCGCTGCTTTTCCAGCGTCAGCCGCCGCTGCGACGCGCGGTGTTGCTGCGACAGCTTGCGCACCACCACGAACAGCAGCGCCGATATCGCCAGCACCGACAGGCCGGCCACCGCGATCAGGATGGCGATCTGCTCGCGCCAGTCCGCGAGCGCCGCCGATGTCGTCGTTGCCGCGACGATCACGATCGGGAAGTTCGTCAGCGCGCGCGATGAAATCAGCCGGTCCTGGTGGTCGAGCGGACTGGTGAGGCGGGACGTGGTGTGCGGCAGATCGAATACGGCGAGCTGGCTGGCGGCACCGGTCCTGAAGTTCTTGCCGATCAGGTCATCGAGATGGGGATAGCGGGCGAGCAGGGTGCCGTCACGGTGATGCATGGCGATGGCGGCACTGCTTCCGAGCGCCACGGTGGCGAAGAATTTCTCGAAACTGGCCGGCTCGATGCCGCGGCCGACGGCACCGAGGAATTCGCCGTTCGGCCCGGTGACCTTGCGGGCGATCACGGTGGTCCAGGCGCCGGTGATGCGGCTGAAGACCGGCTCGATCAGCATGGCCGGCGATTGCGGATCGGATTTGAAGGTCTGGAAGTAGGAGCGGTCCGCGATGCTGACCGATGGGGCCGGCCATGCGGCCGAGCTGTTGATCAGCCTGCCGTCGGCGTCGAAGACGTTGATGCCGCCGACATAGGACAGCGCGTCCATCTTCGACTTGAGCATCAGATGGATTTCCCGGGTGGACATCCGACGCTTGTAATTTTCCGCCGTGGCGATCCCGCTGGACCGCATGAAGGCGATCAGGTCCTTCTGGACGACTTCGAAGTCTTCGAGTTGCTGGTCGAAATGCCGGGCCAGCAGCAGCACGGTGTTTTCCAGCTCGCGCTCGCTGTTGCGCAGCGCGCGCTCACGGAAATTGCCGGCCATCAGCGTCGCGCCGATCGCGATCGCCGCGATCAGCAGCATGCCGCCCAGGATCAGCCAGCGGATCGGGCCGGCGCCGGAGGCGGAAGCGGTCTTGAAGGAATTGGTGCCGGTCGAATCCATGAAACGGGTCGCTGAAGGAAAGAACTTCCGGAAGCAGAATTCCTTCAACTCCCGGCCCGTCACATGGTAACGCGGCGAGATGGAATGGACGTTAGCAAGTCTGGTTAACGAAGCGTTATTCGGTTGTGGCCGGTCGTACCCGGCAACCGCAGAATTGCGGCGGCGCGACAGGGTGATGGCCGGTCCGCCGCCGGTGGTGCGAAAGCTTGCAGAATACCGTCGATGAAAGTCGACGCCGTCGTTACTGCATGGCGGACTTGTGCGTTCGCTTTTTGACGACAGCTACGGTCGGGCCGCTGGCCAACATTGGGGCGGTCTGGCTGACGCGGGGCGCGTAGCCGACACCATAGGGATTGCCGGGGCCGTTGTTCTGGCAATTGGCGTTTGGGTAGTAAAACGCGCAGTAGCCGGGCTCGTAGATCACCTCCTGCGCCAGTGCAGGTCCTGTGATCGCAGCCAACACGGTCGCTGCGCCGAGAATTTTCAAAAGCGACATCTGATTCCTCCTTGTGAAGGTCCCAGAAGAAAAACCCCACATGGCCGGGCCGCATTCCGCGCTGTCGCGCTCACACAAGCGTGACCCACCGGCGAGCTCAGTCCCCGGCGCGATAGTGCCCGGACTTGCCGCCCTTCTTCTCGACGAGGTGAATGCCCTCGATGCGGATGCCGCGCTCGACCGCCTTGACCATGTCGTAGATCGTGAGGCACGCGACCGACACCGCCGTCAGCGCTTCCATCTCGACGCCGGTCGGCCCGGTGACCTTGACGGTGGCGCGGACGATGCAGCCGGGCAGCTTCTTGTCCGGCGTGATGTCGAGCGTGACCTTCGACAGCGCCAGCGGATGGCACAGCGGGATCAGGTCCGAGGTGCGCTTCGCCGCCATGATGCCGGCGATGCGCGCGGTGCCCAGCACGTCGCCCTTCTTGGCGTTGCCGGAGACGATCAGGTCAAGCGTCGCCTTGCTCATGACGACGCGGCCTTCGGCGACCGCGATGCGTTCGGTCGCAGGCTTGGCCGACACGTCGACCATCCGCGCTTCGCCTGACGCGTCGATATGGGTGAGGGCGCCGCCGCCTTTGGAAGTCTTGTCTTTGGAAGTCTTGCGCGCCATCTCCTAGCGCGTCCCGGTCGCGCGCGGCGCGTCGGTGCGGGCCAGCAGCGTGCGCGTGGCGGCGGTCACATCGGCCTGCCGCATCAGGCTCTCGCCGACCAGGAAGGTCGACATGCCCACGCGCTCCAGCCGGGCGAGATCGGCGGGCGCGAAGATGCCGCTTTCGCCGACCATCAGCCGGTCGCGCGGGATCAGCGGCGCCAGCGCCTCGCTGGTCGCAAGCGTGGTCTCGAAGGTGCGCAGGTTGCGGTTGTTGACGCCGATCATCGGCGAGCGAAGTTTCAGCGCGCGATCGAGTTCGGCGCGGTCATGGATTTCGATCAGCACGTCCATGCCAAGCGCGATCGTCGCGTCCTCGATGTCTTTCGCGGCGGCATCGTCGAGCGCCGCCATGATGATCAGGATGCAGTCGGCGCCATGAGCGCGGGCTTCCACCACCTGATAGGTGTCGAACACGAAATCCTTGCGCAGCACCGGCAGGCTGGTCGCCGCGCGCGCCGCCACCATGAAATCGAGATGGCCCTGGAACGAGGGCGTGTCTGTCAGCACCGACAGGCAGGCCGCGCCGCCGGCCTCATAGGCTTTCGCCAGCACCGGCGGATCGAAATCGGCGCGGATCAGTCCCTTGGAGGGCGAAGCCTTCTTCACCTCGGCGATCAGCGCGTAGTCGCCGCGGGCGAGCTTTTCGCGGATCGCGCGCACAAAACCGCGCGGCGGCGATGCAGTTTTGGCGCGGGCCTCGACCTCGGCAAGCGGATGCGCGCGCTTGGCGGCGGCGATTTCCTCGCGCTTGTAGGTCTCGATCTTGGTCAGGATGTCCGACATGTCAGGCGCTCCCGCGGTCAGCCGTTGGATACCGCGATCAGATGTTTGAGCCGCGCCGCCGCCGCACCGCTGTCGAGCGATTTGGTACCCTGTCGCGACGCCTTCCTTCAAATCCCTGGCGCGGCCGGCGACGATCAGCGCGGCCGCGGCATTCAGCAGTGCCACGTCGCGATAGGCGCTCGGCTTGCCGTTGAGCACGCTCTGCAGCGCCACCGCGTTGGCATCGGCGTCGCCGCCCTTCAGCGCCTCGCCGCCGACGCGGGTAAAGCCGGCGTCTTCCGGCGTCACCTCGAAGGTGCGGATATCGCCGTTCTCGAGGCTGGCGACAAAACTCGGTCCGGTGAGCGTGATCTCGTCGAGCCCGTCGGAGCCATGCACCACCCAGACCGTGTCGGAGCCGAGGTTCTTCAGCACCTGCGCCAGCGGCTGCACCCAGTGCCTTGAGAACACGCCGACCATCTGCCGCTTGACGCCGGCCGGATTGGACAGCGGCCCGAGCAGGTTGAAGATGGTGCGGGTGGCGAGTTCGACCCGGGTCGGGCCGACATTCTTCATCGCGGGATGATGCGAGGGCGCGAACATGAAGCCGATACCGGCGTCCTTGACGCAGCGGCCGACCTGATCCGGCGAAAGATCGATCTTGACGCCGAGCGAAGCCAGCACGTCGGCGGCGCCCGAGCGCGACGACAGCGCGCGGTTGCCGTGCTTGGCGACGGGAACGCCGGCGCCCGCGACAATGAAGGCGGCGCAGGTCGAGACGTTGACCGAACCGGAGCCGTCGCCGCCGGTGCCGACCACGTCGACGGCGTCGGCGGGGGCTTCGACACGCAGCATCTTGCTGCGCATCGCCGACACCGCGCCGGTGATTTCGTCGACGGTCTCGCCGCGCACCCGCAGCGCCATCAGCAGTCCGCCCATCTGCGAGGGCGTCGCCTCGCCGGACATCATGCTGTCGAAGGCGGATGCCGCTTCGTCACGCGACAGCGTCGCGCCGGTGGCGACTTTTCCGATGATAGATTTCAGGTCGTCCATCTCGAGCTTTCAGGATTGCGCGTGCTTTCAGGCAAGTTCTTGCAGGATGCGTCAGTTATTGGCGCCCGTCACCTGCGCGAAGGCGGCCTGATTGATCGAGGTGCCGATCTCGGATTCGATTTTGGTGACGTATTGCGCCGTCTGCTCGTCGGTCAGCCCGCGCTGCAGCGTTTCTTTCAGCTTCTTCATCTCGTCGGAACTGGCCTCGACCTGCGGTACGCTGACATCGGTGACCCGGAACACGATCCACGCGCTGCCGCCGGCGTCCGGCGTCTGGCCGACGCCGTCCTTGGGCGTACGGAACGCGGCGGTGATGACGGACGAAGGCACGTTGGCCAGCGAGGCGTCGCGGCGGAAACCCGTCGCGGTCTCGAGCTTGGCGCCGATCGCAGTTGCCTCGGCGGCCAGCGTTCCGCCTTGCTCGAGCTTCTGCACCATCTCCGTCGCTTTCGTCCGCAGCTTGGCCGAGATCTGGTCCTCGCGCCATTTCGCCTCGACCTGATCCTTGACCTCGTCGAGATTGCGTTCGCGCGACGGGGTGATGCCGAGCACGTCGTACCAGACAAAGCCGCCGCGGAACTGGATCGGATCGTTGTCGACGCCGACATCGCTGGTGAAGGCCTGCGAGACCACGTCGAGACCTTGCGGAATATTGGCCACGGGCTGGCCCGAGGGCAGGCGGCCGGAGCGATCGACGGCGTCGATCGTCACGGCTGACAGCCCGAGCTTTTGCGAAGCTTCCACCACATTGGAGCCGCCGCTGCGCTCGTCTTCCATCTTGTTCTGGATGTCGGTGACCTTGGCGCGCGCGCGCTCGGTCGCGAGTTCCTTCTTCACCTGGCCGGCCATGCTTTCATAGGTCGGCGTCACGCCCGGTTCGATCTTGCCGATCTTGACCAGCGCCACGCCGAACTGGCCCTTCACCGGCTCGCTTATCTCGCCGGTGGGCAGTGAAAACGCGGCGTCCGCGATCGCGGGATCGATGATCGCGGATTTCGTGATCAGGCCGAGGTCGACATCGGACAGATTGAGGTTGCGCTCCTTGGCGAGGTCGTCGAACGACAGCCCGCCGGTGATGCGGCTGCGCGCCGCCAGCGCTTCCTCGGCGTTGGGAAACACCATCTGCGAGACTTCGCGCTTCTCCGGCGTGCCGAGCCGGTCGCGGCGCTGCTCGAAAATCTTCTTCGCATCCTCGTCGGAGACGTCGGTCCACTTGCCGATCTCCTCGGGATTGATCACGACAAAGGCCAGCTTGCGGTATTCGGGCGCGCGGAACTGGGTCTTGTGGTCTTCGAAATAGGCGGCGAGCGCCTCGGGCGAGGGCGGCTCGATGGCGCCGGCCTGTGCGGCGTCGAGCTTGATGTAATCGATCGAGCGCTGCTCGTTCTGGAAGCGCGTCAACGCGTCGACCATCAGCTTCGGCGGCTCGAGGCCGGCGGAAATGGTGCCCGCGATCTGGCGCCGCAAGCCGACGCGCCGCTGCTCGTTGAGATAGCGCTGCTCGGTGTAGCCGAACTGGCGGATCGCGCCCTGGAAGCGCGCGGGATCGAACTGGCCGTTCAATCCCTTGAAGTTGGGGTCGGCATAGATGGTCCGCATGGTTTCGGCCTCGGACTGGCCGAGCCCCATGCGCCGGGCTTCCTCATCCAGCGCCGCTTCGGCAATGGTCTGCTGCAGCACCTGGCGATCGAGCCCGAACGCGCGAGCCTGGTCCGAGGTCAGCGGACGGCCGAAACTGCGGCCGAGTTGCTGCAGCTTGTCGTTGTAGATCTGGCGGAACTGTTCCGTCGAAATTTCGGTCTTGCCGATCTTGGCGAGCGACGACTGCCCAAAACCCTTGAAGATGTCGGCGATGCCCCAGACACCGAAACTGATGATCAAAACGCCCATGACGACGCTCATGATCGCCTTGCCGAGCCAGTTTGATGAGGCCTTGCGTATTCCTCGAAGCATGGGTCCAACTTGTCTGATTAGGAGGGAACCGGGTCGCGCCTTGGCCGGATCCCAGATGGGTACCGAAAAGGGCGTCACCGAGTTGATAAAGCATCATAAAGTGGCAGTGGCCCGGTCGCAACCTCGGCCGGGAGGGCCATTTGAAGCGGTTAACGGAGGCAGGGGTTACCTGGGGGCGCTTCTGCCCGCATCTGGAACTGGCCGCAAGCCTCTGCTAGCGCATCCCTAATGCTGACATTTGCGAGAGTGAAGACATGACCGATGCCATCCGGCCGCTAATCGCGGGCAACTGGAAAATGAACGGCCTGAAATCGGCCATGGCCGAATTCGACGCCATGATCGCAGGCGCCGCCGCTGTGGCCGCCAAGGCCGATCTGCTGGTCTGCCCGCCGGCGACGCTGATCGCGGGTTTTGCAGCCAAGGCGAAGGGCAGCAAAATCGCGGTCGGGGCCCAGGATTGCCATCCCAAGCCCTCCGGCGCCCATACCGGCGATCTCTCAGCGGAAATGCTTGGCGATGCCGGTGCCAGCGCCATCATTGTCGGCCATTCCGAGCGGCGCGCCGACCACGGCGAAACCGACGCATTGGTCCGGCAGAAGGCGGAAGCCGCCTGGCGTGCCGGGCTAACCGCCATCGTCTGTATCGGTGAGACCCAGACGCAGCGCGATGCCGGGCAGACGCTCGATGTCTGCGGCGGCCAGCTCAAAGGATCGCTGCCGGATGGCTCCACCTCAGCCAATCTGGTGGTGGCCTATGAGCCGGTTTGGGCGATCGGTACCGGGTTGACGCCGACGACCGCAGATGTCGAGCAGGTTCATCGGTTTATCCGGGGCGTGCTCACCGACCGATTTAAGGCCGAAGGCGGCAAGATCCGGATTCTCTATGGCGGATCGGTCAAACCCTCAAACGCCGCGGAATTGATGGCGGTGGCCAACGTCAACGGCGCGCTGGTCGGCGGCGCCAGCCTGAAAGCTGCGGATTTCCTGGCGATCGCGGCGGGTTGCTGAAGCGGATGCAAAATCGCGAAAACAACCCCATGCAAAGTAGAATTTCGACGCCAGCTCAGGCGAGAACGGTGTCTTGTAACCGCTTCCAGTAGATCAGCGTGCCGGTGAGGCCGCCGTGAGGTTTCAGCGCGTAATCGGGGATCACACCGCTCAGCTTGAATCCAAGCCGTTCGTAGAGTCCGGATGCGCCTTCCTCCTCCGCGGTATCGAGCACCAATAGCCATCGTCCGCGTTCGATCGCGATGCGTTCGGCCGCGTGCAGCAACGCCGTTGCGACGCCGCGATGGCGGTGACTGACGCGCGTCATCATCTTCGCGATCTCGGCGCGATGCGGCTGGTTCGGCGGCAGGTTGAGCAGCAGCGTCACGGTGCCGATCAGATCCTCGCCATCAAAGGCGCCGAACACGATCCGCTCGCCGCGATCAGCCGCGGCAAGCGAGTCGCGCCAGAACGTTTCAGCAGCTTGCAGCGGCAGCGGGTGCATGAAGCTGACCGAACCGCCATGCGCGACCGTCTCGACCAATATCTCGCTCAACGCCGCAAAAGTATCCGGCGAGGCCATGAGCTGTTCGATTCTGATCGGCGTCATTGGTTCAGCTCCGGGCGAGCGCCACGACGTAAACGCAGGGCGCCGAAGTCTCGTTGGCAAACGTCGTTTCAGCGGGCGGACCGAAACCGAGGCAGTCGCCGGCGCCAAGCTCGTGCCGCTCGCCGGCCTCGGTGATGACGAGCGCGCCCGACTGCACCCAGAGGATCTGGCGGATATGGGCGTAGGACGAAGCCGGCAGCGTGACGCGCTGCCTGGCCGGCATTTCGACCCTGATGACTTCGATCGGGTTGTCCGGACGGCTGAACACCTGCCGGCGCAGATAGCCGGTCTCGGGATCGCGCCACACCGGTTGATCGGCGGCCCGCGAAACCCGCTCGCCGTGACCCTCGGCGCGCAGCATCAGGCCGGCCAGCGTCAGGTCGAAGGCGCTGGCCAGCCGCACCAGTACAGCGGCGGTCGGGCTGACCTCGGCCCGCTCGATCTTGCTGATGGTGGCTTTGGAGACACCGGAGCGCTCGGCAAGGTCGGCCAGAGACCAGCCCCGGCTGTCACGTTCCAGGCGCAGCCGGTGCGCCAGGCGGCTGCTGAGATCGTCTATAATAGTATCCATTCGTCTATTATAGGAGAAATTCACGCGGCCTCAAGTCCGAATTGACCCCACGAGGCCGGGCTGAATTCCTTGTCCCCAACGGCAGCGGCAATTATCTCCGTGGTGCCGGTTGGGGGTGACAATGCACCGTCCAATCGTGTAACACCGCGCAACTTCAGGAAAACCCGCAAGCCGAATACGCAGCCGAAGCCCGGCGCTGTCGGCTTGTGACGGAAGGTTAGAGATGCAGACCGTCATTATCGTCGTTCACCTCATGATCGTTTCCGTGCTGATCGGCGCGGTGCTGCTGCAGAAATCCGAAGGTGGCGGCCTCGGCATGGGCGGCGGCGCCGGCTTCATGTCGAGCCGCGGCACCGCGAACCTGCTGTCGCGCACCACGGCCATTCTGGCGGGTCTTTTCTTTCTCACCAGCATGGGTCTGGCCTGGATCGCAGGCGCCGACCGCAAGCCGACCTCGATTCTCGGCACGCCGGCGTCGCAATCGCAGCCTGCCGGCGGCGCTTCGCCGATCGCTCCTCCGACCAGTGGCGGCGTTCTGGATACGCTGAAGAAGGTCGACGAGCAGCAGGGCCAGCCGCCGGCGCCATCGGGCCCGCAGGCGCCTCGTTCGCAATAAAGCAGGGGCGCTATGCAGCGCGGCGTCTAGCGTTCTGCATCAGCACTTCCCATCAATACGCTGATATCGCTTTAAATTTCACGTCACCCACAGCCCGGCAAAATGTTTGCCTCGGTATGCGATTCGTTTTTGCGAATCGGGGCAGTGGCCTTAAAGGTTGAGTCCCATGGCGCGGTACATATTCATCACCGGCGGCGTGGTTTCTTCGCTCGGAAAGGGTCTGGCTTCAGCGGCACTTGGTGCCCTGCTGCAGTCCCGCGGGTACAAGGTCCGTCTCCGAAAGCTCGACCCATATCTCAACCTCGATCCCGGAACGATGTCGCCGTATCAGCACGGCGAAGTGTTCGTGACCGACGATGGCGCCGAGACCGATCTCGATCTCGGCCATTACGAGCGCTTCACGGGACGTCCGGCCACCAAGGCCGACAACATCACCACCGGGCGCATCTACCAGGACATCATCACCAAGGAACGCCGCGGCGATTATCTCGGCGCGACTATTCAGGTGGTGCCGCACGTCACCAATGCGATCAAGGAATTCGTCCTCTCCGGCAACGATGAGTACGATTTCGTGCTGGTCGAGATCGGCGGCACCGTCGGCGACATCGAGGGCCTGCCGTTCTTCGAGGCGATCCGCCAGCTCAAGAACGAACTGCCGCGCGAGCACGCGGTATACATTCATTTGACGCTGCTGCCGTTCATCCCGAGCGCCGGCGAATTGAAGACCAAGCCGACGCAGCACTCCGTGAAGGAACTGCGTTCGATCGGCATCCAGCCGGATATCCTGCTGTGCCGCACCGATCGTGAAATCCCCAAGGAAGAGCGGCGCAAGCTCGGCCTGTTCTGCAACGTGCGCGAAAGCGCCGTGATCGAGGCGAGGGACGTCGACAACATCTACGCCGTGCCGGAAGCCTATCACGCTGCCGGTCTCGACGACGAAGTGCTGGCCGCGTTCGGCATCGCGCCGAAGATTCCGCCGGCGCTGCAGAGCTGGAACGTCATCAACGAGCGCGTGCGCAACCCCGAAGGCGCGGTGACGATTGCCATCGTAGGCAAGTACACCGGCATGAAGGACGCCTACAAATCGCTGATCGAGGCGCTGTCGCATGGCGGCATCGCCAACAAGGTCAAGGTCAATCTCGACTGGATCGAGAGCGAGGTGTTCGAGCACGAGGATCCCACGCCGTTCCTCGAACACGTCAACGGCATCCTGGTGCCCGGCGGCTTCGGCCAGCGCGGCGCCGAGGGCAAGATCCGCGCGGCGCAGTTCGCCCGCGAGCGCAACGTGCCGTATTTCGGCATCTGCTTCGGCATGCAGATGGCGGTCATCGAAGCCGCGCGCAATCTGGTCGGCATCGAGGACGCCAACTCCACCGAGTTCGGCCCCACCAAAGAGCCGCTGGTCGGGCTGATGACGGAATGGCTGCGCGGCAACGAGCTCGAAAAACGCTCGAGGGCCGGCGACCTCGGCGGCACCATGCGGCTCGGCGCCTATCCGGCGGCGCTGAACCGCGGCAGCCGGGTGTCGCAGGTCTATGGCGGCGCCACCGAGATTTCGGAACGCCATCGCCACCGCTACGAGGTCAACACCGCCTACAAGGACCGGCTCGAACAGCACGGCCTGCGCTTCTCAGGGCTCTCGCCCGACGGCGTGCTGCCGGAGATCGTCGAATACGAGGATCATCCCTGGTTCATCGGCGTCCAGTTCCATCCCGAACTGAAGTCGCGCCCGTTCGAGCCGCATCCGCTGTTCGCGTCGTTCGTTCAGGCCGCGGTGGTGCAGTCGCGGCTGGTGTAAGAGCAGCCGTTCGTTGCCTTTGACGAACGCGCCGATTGTTGCGACAAACCACTCCCGTTATCCGCAAGAACAATAACTCAGGGGAGTGAAGCCAATGATCATGGAAATGCGCGTCTATCGTTGCCTGCCGGGCCGTTTGCCGGCGCTGATGAAGCGCTTCGATACGCTGACGCTGAAATTGTGGGACAAGCACGGTATCAAGCAGGCCGGGTTCTTCACCACGCTGATCGGCACCTCCAATCAGGAACTGACCTATTTCGTGGCCTGGGATTCGCTCGCCGATCGCGAAAAGAAGTGGACCGCATTTCAGGCCGATCCGGACTGGGTCGCCGGCCGCGCCAAGAGCGAGGAAGACGGCCAGATCATCGACAATATCGTCAGCCAGTTGCTGGTGCCGACGCCGTTCTCGTCGGTAAAATAACGGCCTATGCAACCCTGATATTCGGGGGCTTTACGGGGTTGATCCTGATAGCGCGGACCGGCATGGTCCGCGCCGAAACAAGGAAAATCCTTTGGACGCGAACCTTAAAGCAGCCCCGGTGGTATCGGTCGGCCCGGTCAAATTCGGCAACGATCTGCCGATTTCGATCATCGCCGGCCCGTGCCAGCTCGAGAGCCGCGAGCATGCGCTGGAAGTGGCGAGCGCGCTGAAGGAGATCGCAGCCCGGCTCAAGATCGGCCTCGTCTACAAGACCTCGTTCGACAAGGCCAACCGCACCAGCGTTTCGGCGGCGCGTGGTATCGGGCTGAAGCAGGCGCTGCCGATCTTTGCCGAGATCCGCTCCTCGCTCGGACTGCCCGTGCTCACCGACGTGCATGAGCCTCCACAATGTGCGGAGGTGGCGCAGGCGGTCGACGTCCTGCAGATCCCGGCCTATCTGTGCAGGCAGACCGACCTGCTGCTGGCGGCGGCGGCGACCGGCAAGGTCGTCAACGTCAAGAAGGGGCAGTTTCTGGCGCCGTGGGACATGGCGAACGTCGTCACCAAGATCACCGACGGCGGCAATCCGAACGTGCTGGTCACCGAGCGCGGTGCATCGTTCGGTTACAACACGCTGGTGTCTGACATGCGTTCGCTGCCGATCATGGCGCGGACGACCGGCGCGCCCGTCATTTTCGATGCCACCCATTCGGTGCAGCAGCCGGGCGGGCAGGGCACTTCATCGGGCGGCGAGCGTGAATTCGTGCCGGTGCTGGCGCGCGCCGCGGTCGCAGTCGGCGTCGCCGGGGTCTTCATAGAAACCCATCCCGATCCCGACAATGCGCCGTGTGACGGCCCCAACATGGTGCTGCTGCGTGATTTCGAGGCTTTGGTCAAAACCCTGATGGGGTTCGACGCGCTCGCCAAGAACCTCGCGCGTTGATACCGCGGATACCATCGTGACCGCGTCGGGCCGTCTGCCGCCGGCGCTCAACATCATTACGCTCGCGACGTTTGCGGCCAGCCTGTCGGCCCGCGCGCTCGATCCGGTGTTGCCGCATGTCGCCGACGATTTCGGCATCAGCATTGCGACCGCCGCCGGCTTTGCCGCCGTCTTCGCCTTCACTTTCGCGATCATTCAGCCGGTGCTTGGCGCCGCGGCCGATCTGTTCGGCAAGGCGCGGCTGATGGTGGTGTGCCTGGTGCTGCTCGGCGTCGCCAATATCCTGGGCGCAATGGCGACCTCGTTCTGGTTGCTGTTCGCGTCGCGAATTCTGGCCGGGATCGGCTCCGGCGGCGTGTTTCCGGTCGCTCTCAGCCTGACCAGCGATCTGGTGGGACCGGAAAAGCGGCAGATCGCGATCGGCCGCACGCTGATGGGCTCGATGACCGGCAACCTTTTGGGCGCGTCGGTCTCCGGCCTGATCGGTGACTTCATGGGCTGGCGCGGGGTGCTGGCGGTGCTCGGCGCGCTCGTCATCGTGGCTTCGGTCGCCGTCCTGATGGGCTTTCGGGGCGCCGCGTTGACCCGACCGCCGAAGACGAATTTTGCGGCGCTCCGGCATGGCTATCGCACCATCTTCGCCAATCCGAACGCATTCTGCTACGTGGCGGTGTTCGTCGAAGGCTGTTGCGTGCTCGGCCTGTTTCCCTACATCGCCTCCTTCCTGTTCGATCTCGGCGAAACCTCGCTCTCGATCGCCGGCGTCGTGATCGCTGGCTTTGCCGTTGGCGGCCTCGTCTACACGCTGACCGTCTCGCGGTTGCTGCCGAGGATCGGCGTCAACGGCATGATGATCACGGGGGCTGCGCTGGTCGGACTGCAACTCATGGCGGTCGCGGCAGGGCCCGGATGGAAACTGCAAACCCTGAGCCTGATCTTCATGGGCTGGGGCTTTTACATGATCCATGGCTGCTTGCAGGTGTTCGCCAGCGAGCTGTCGGTGGAAGCGCGCGCGACCGCGTTGTCGCTGCATTCGTTCTTCTTCTTCATGGGCCAGACCATCGGGCCTATCGCCTACGGGTTCGGCATCCTGCACGCTGGCAAGACCCCGACCTTGCTTGCCGCCGCCATAATCATCATCGCGCTCGGCTTTGTCTGTGCGCGGCTGTTGCGCCAGACGCGACCGGTGGATGCGGCGGCAAGGCCGGACGTCCAGCCCTGACGGAGTGCCTTCGGCTCCGCGCCCTTGTCTTAGCTCCCCTGCAGGCGTTTGGCTTGCTGCGCGTGCGCGGCTCGGCCTATGCTGACCTCAACATAAAATGCCCGGGAGGAGACCATGCGTCATCCGCTTCTCGCTGTTGCGAGCTTGGCTTTTCTGTTTGCGGTTCCGGGCTCAGCCTCGGCGCAAGCACCGGCCGAGGCACTCACCGGTCTCGTTAGTTCGCCAAGCGAAGCGGCGATGGAAGGCGTGCTGGTCAGCGCCGCCAAGGCCGGTTCGACCATCACGGTGACCGTCGTCACCGGCGCCGATGGCCACTTCAGTTTTCCGGCCGACCGGCTCGCCCCTGGACAGTACAGCCTGACCGTACGTGCGGTCGGCTACGAACTTGATGCGCCAACTTCGGTGCAGGTTGCCGATCAGAAGACCGCGGTACAAGACCTGAAGCTCGGCAAGACCAAAGACCTCGCCGCGCAACTGTCGAACGGCGAGTGGATGACAAGCATCCCCGGCACCGACAAGCAAAAGGATCAACTGCTCAACTGCGTCGGCTGTCACCGGGTCGAACGCATCATGCGCTCGAAATACGACACCGAAGGTTTCCTCACGCAAATCCTGCCGCGGATGCAGAGCTATGTGCAGCAGAGCCTGCCGATCCATCCGCAACTGCGTCCCGCGGAACGCCTGATGGAGGAGCAGGGCGAGGACCGGATCGAGATCTACCGCAACGTGGCGCAGTATCTGAGCACGCTCAACCTCAGCAAGTCGGATGCATGGAGCTATCCGCTCAAGACCTTTGCGCGGCCTTCGGGCCGGGCGACACGGGTGATCTACACGGAATATGATCTGCCGCGCGAAGAAGTAGCTCCCCACGATACGATGGTGGCGAAGGACGGCACCGTCTGGTTCTCGAGTTTTGGCGAGCAGAACCTCGGCCGGCTCGATCCCAAGACCGGCAAGGTCACCGAATTCCCGTACCCGAAACACCGGGAAGACGCGCCGACCGGAAGCCTTGGCTTGCGCGCCGACAACGCGGGCAACCTATGGCTCGGCAACATGTATCAGGCGACGATCGTCAAGTTCGATCCGAAGACTGAAAAGTTCCAGTTCTGGGCCTTGCCGGCCGAGCAGAATATCGCCGCGGCGCAGATCAACATGGTGAGCCCGCAGAGTTCGCATGTCGACGGCAAGGTGTGGACCCAGAACAACGGCTTTGCCGGCGTGCACCGCCTCGACCTCGCCAGCGGCAAGATCGAAACCTGGCTGCCGTTCAAGGACGCGCGCAAGGGCGAGCCGCACAACATCTACGACGTCATTCCGGACTCGAAGAACAACGTCTTCTTCACCGATTTCCGTCAGGGCCAGATCGGCCGCATCGACGCCAGGACCGGTGATGTCACGCTATTCCAGACGCCGACACCGCGTTCGGCGCCACGGCGCGGCAACATGGATGCGCAGGACCGGCTCTGGTTCGGCGAATATCGCGGCGACCGGATCGGGATGTTCGACACCAAAACCACCACATTCAAGGAATGGAAACTCAACACGCGCTGGTCCGCGCCCTATGACGTCGTGCTCGACAGGAACGAGAACGCCTGGACCGGCTCGATGATCACGGATCAGGTGACGCGGCTGAACACCCAGACCGGGGAGATGGTCGACTACCTGTTGCCGCGCTCGACCAACATCCGCCGCGTGTTCGTCGACAACTCGACGACGCCGGTGTCGTTCTGGGTCGGCAGCAACGACGGCGCTTCCATCGTCAAGGTCGAGCCGCTGGACTGAGCGGCACGTTCAACGTCAGGCCGCTATTGTCCGAGCGCCGCGGCCAGCAGTGCCTCGGCCTGCCTGGTCGCCTCAACGAAGGACCGTTGCCGCGGCGCGCCCTGCGCAAAGCAGCGTTTGAAAGCGTCTTCGCCCTGCTGGCGCATATCTTCCTGCTTGTTGGATGCGAGCTGTTCGGCCTTCTTGATGTAACCGGCGCGAACGGCGATGCAGCCGGGGACCGCTACCTTGGGCTTGATCGATCCATAGGCGACATAGGCTTTGCCGTTCGCCAGCGCTGCAACGAACACTTCGTCGGCTTCATTTGGCGCCGTGTCCTGGGTTCGGCCTCCCAGCATCGCAAAGGCTGATGTAGCGGAGGCCGGTTTGGCGATCGGCAACTCGTTGAAGTGCACGACTGCTGCGTCCGTCGAGATCGCCTGGGTGTAGAACGCTTCATCCTTGAGAGCTGCACCGGTCTGTTGCGGCACGTTCTTGATTTTGTCGCCCCACCAATCCTTGTGCGCGCGCAGCCAGCGTTCGAGCAGCGTCTGCGTCGTGATGATGACGTGCGCTTTCGGTTCGACATACTTCCCGTCGGACCCGTTTTCGTCGGCTTTCGCGCCGTTCTGGCCAACCAGAGCGTCGAAGCGCAGGCCGTCGAGCAGGCCAAAACCCTGGTCGCCGCTGGAGTAGGCGTCAAGGTTGAGCTTGGCCGGCCCGAATCCCTTCGGGGCGGGGTTGGCCACGATCACCTTCATCTGCGCGAACAGATCTGACGCGGCGGCCGCTTCGGCCTTCGTGGCCTCGTCGTCCTTTTTCTCATCATACAGTTTCGAGATTTTCGTGATCGCAGCGTCGCGCGCGCCGATATAGCGATCCTCGGATGATACCGGCGCGGCGTTGGCACCTGAAATGATCCCGATAAGACACGAAGCGGCGGCAAGTCGGATGATGGCGGAGGCCAAATTTTTCATGTGCGGTGGTCGAAATGGTCTGCCGTTCGGTTCATGCCGACTGCAAGATCTATTTTCCCAAGGCTTCTATTTTCCCAAGGCTGCGGCTAGCAGGGCCTGGGCCTGAGCGGTCGCCTGCGCGAAGGATGGTTCCTTGGGCGCACGCTGGCGGAAGCAAAGCGTGTAGGCGTCATCGTCCTTTCTCAGCGCGAGGCAGGCCGCAACCTTCACCTTTGGCGCAATCGATCCCTCGGCGATATAGACCTTGCCGTTGGCGATCGCGGCAACGATCACCTCATCCGAGGCTTCGGGAATTTCGGACTGGGTCCGCCCGGCCAGCATGGCGTGAGCGAATGTCGCGCCCGCGGGTTTAGCGATCGGCAGAGAGGCGAATTTAACGACCGCCGAGCCGTTCGAGATCGCCTTTGTGTAGATGCTTTCGTCGCCGAGCGCCTTGGTCACCTGCTGCGGAAACTCCTTGTGGGCGCTCAGCCAGCGCTCGAACATCGTTTCCGTGGTGACGACGATCTGCGACTTCGGCTCGATGTATTTCTCGTCCTTGCCGGTGCTGCCGGCTTTCTGCCCGTTCTCGCCGAGCAGGGACTCGAAGCGTAGGCCGTCGAGCGTGCCAAAATCCTCGTCGCCCTTGTAGTAGCTTCCGATATTCACTTTGGCCGCGCCGAAGCCCCGGCGATCCGGTTCAGCGAGGAACGCCTTCATCTGCGCGAGCAGATCTGCCGTTGCGGCCTCTTCGGCCTTCGAGGCCTGGTCGCCCTTGCTGTCGTCGTACAGTTTCGAGATTTTCGCGATCGCGGCGTCGCGCGCGGCGATATAGCGATCCTCGGATGATACTGGCGCGGCGAAGGCGCTCGAAAGCATCCCGAGAAGACACGAAGCGGCAGCAAGTCGGATGATGGCGGAGAGGGGCTTTTGCATCTGCGGTGGTCGGAATAACCGGCCGTCTGGTTCAACCAGCCGTTCTGCTTAACCTCTGCCGCGATAGGGCGCGACGCCCTGGTCGGGCATCCACATGCCCTTGGGCAGTTTGCCGGTCTGCCAGAACACGTCGATCGGGATGCCGCCGCGCGGATACCAGTAGCCGCCGATGCGCAGATATTTTGGCTTGATCTCGTCGGCAATGCGCTTGCCGATCATCACGGTGCAATCCTCGTGGAACGCGCCGTGGTTGCGAAAGCTGGCGACATAAAGTTTCAGCGATTTGGATTCCAGCAGCCAGCGGCCGGGCACGTAATCGATCATCAGATGCGCGAAATCCGGCTGGCCCGTCACCGGGCAGAGCGATGTGAATTCCGGCGCGGTAAAGCGGACCACGTAATTGGTGTCGGCCTGCGGATTGGGAACGCGGTCGAGTTTCGCCTTTTCCGGGCTATCCGGCCATTCCACGGCGCGGCCGAGCTGCAGGTCGGTCGACTTCGGGGCTTTGCGGGGCATTTTTGACATCAGGCGGTCTCCGTTGCTGCCCTATTAGACAATTCAGCCGCCAGCGTCACGGGCCAGAATCATCGGCGTCGGCGGCCTTTTCCGCACCGCAACCTTGCTGTAGAAGCAGCGCCAAATACCCCTCCTTGCCAATCCCATGAGGCTCCCATGACCGCCATCGTCGACATCATTGGCCGCGAAATTCTCGATAGCCGGGGCAATCCCACGGTTGAAGTCGATGTCGTGCTGGAAGACGGCTCGATCGGCCGCGCGGCAGTGCCCTCGGGCGCCTCGACCGGCGCCCATGAAGCGGTGGAACTGCGGGACGGTGACAAGAAGCGCTATCTCGGCAAGGGCGTGCAGAAGGCGGTCGAGGCCGTCAACGGCGAGATTTTTGAGGCGCTGAGCGACCAGGCGGTCGAGGAGCAGGTCCAGATCGACCAGATCATGATCGATCTCGACGGCACCCCGAACAAGAGCCGGCTCGGCGCCAACGCCATTCTCGGCGTCTCGCTCGCCTGCGCCAAGGCGGCGGCCGAATCCTTCGACATGCCGCTCTATCGCTATGTCGGCGGCACCTCGGCGCGGACCCTGCCGGTGCCGATGATGAACATCATCAATGGCGGCGTGCATGCCGACAACCCGATCGATTTTCAGGAATTCATGATCCTGCCGGTGGGTGCTGAGACGTTTGCCGAAGCGTTGCGCTGCGGTTCGGAAATCTTCCACACACTGCGCGGCGAACTGAAGAAGGCCGGCCACAACACCAATGTCGGCGACGAGGGCGGCTTTGCGCCGAACCTGCCGTCGGCTGACGCCGCGCTCGATTTCGTGGTCGCTGCGATCGGCAAGGCCGGTTACACCGCCGGCAAGGACGTCATGCTCGGGCTCGATTGCGCCGCGACCGAGTTCTTCAAGGACGGCAATTACGTCTATGGCGGCGAGAACAAGACCCGCTCGCGCTCCGAGCAGGCGAAGTATCTCGCCGATCTCGTCGCGCGCTATCCGATCGTCACCATCGAGGACGGCATGTCCGAAGACGACATGGACGGCTGGAAGGAATTGACCGACATCATCGGCAAGAAGTGCCAGCTCGTCGGCGACGACCTGTTCGTCACCAACGTCACGCGCTTGGCCGACGGCATCAAGAACGGCCGCGCCAACTCGATCCTGATCAAGGTCAACCAGATCGGCACGCTGACGGAAACGCTGTCGGCGGTCGAGATGGCCTACAAGGCCGGCTATACCGCCGTGATGTCGCATCGCTCGGGCGAGACCGAGGATTCCACCATCGCCGACCTCGCGGTCGCCACCAACTGCGGCCAGATCAAAACCGGCTCGCTGGCGCGCTCCGACCGCACCGCCAAGTACAACCAGCTTTTGCGCATCGAGCAGCAGCTCGGCGCACAGGCGAAATATGCGGGCAAAGCGGCGATCAAGTCGCTGGCGTAACGCACCCGCGTATCCAGATATAACAAACACAAACGGGAGGATTGGCGATGAGTGACGGCAAAACCGGGCTTGAGCTGCGTTCGCTGCTCAAGAAGAATGGCGAACTCGAGATATCGCTGGCCAAAGTCCCGACGCCGGAGCCGGCTGAGGATGAAATCGTGGTCCGCGTTGAGGGCGCGCCGATCAATCCGTCCGACCTCGGGCTCCTGATCGGGCCGGCCGATATGTCGGCCGCCACGGTTTCGGGCACCAAGGAACAGCCCGTCGTCACTGCGAAGGTGCCCGAGGCGGCGCTAAAGGCCATGGCAGGGCGGCTCGATGAATCGATGCCGGTCGGCAATGAAGGCGCCGGCGTGGTGATCAAAACCGGCTCGTCGGACGCCGCCAAGGCGCTGATGGGCAAGACGGTAGCGATGATCGGCGGCGCGATGTATGCGCAATACCGCGTCATCAAGGCGAGGGATGTGCTGCCGCTGCCCGAAGGCACCACGGCGGCCGAAGGCGCCTCATGCTTCGTTAATCCGCTGACGGCGCTTGGCATGACTGAGACCATGCGGCGCGAGGGTCACAAGGCGCTGGTGCATACGGCCGCCGCCTCCAACCTCGGGCAGATGCTCAACAAGATCTGCATCAAGGACGGGATCAGCCTCGTCAACATCGTGCGCAGCAAGGAGCAGGCCGATATCCTGCACAAGATCGGCGCCAAATATGTCGTCGATTCCACCGCGCCCAGCTTCATGGATGATCTGACCAACGCGCTGGTGGAAACCGGTGCGACGATCGCCTTCGATGCGATCGGCGGTGGCAAGCTCGCAGGCCAGATCCTGACCTGCATGGAGATCGCGGCCAACAAGACCGCCAAGGTCTACAGTCGCTACGGATCGAGCGTGCACAAGCAGGTCTACGTCTATGGCGGGCTCGATCCGCGGCCGATCGAACTGAACCGGGCGTTCGGCATGATGTGGGGCGTCGGCGGCTGGCTGCTGTTTCCGTTCCTGATGAAGATCGGACAGGCCGACGGCGCGAAGTTGCGCGCGCGGGTGGTCGCCGAGCTCAAGACCACCTTCGCCAGCCATTACACCCAGGTGGTGTCACTGCAGGAAGCGCTGCAGCTTTCCAACATCGCGATCTACAACAAGCGCTCCACCGGCGAGAAATTCCTGATCAACCCGAACAAGGGCTGACGAGCTTCATCCCCTCCGACTTCGGGGCTTGTGTTCTCCCGGCAACGGGAGAACATTTGCCGCGCTCAATGCGGGAAAACCGCAGAGGAAAAGGGGAGAATTCGCCAGTGACTTTTTTGGATCGCACCAATCTCGATCGCCGCCAACTTCTTGGCGGGGCCGCTGCCGTGGGCGCAGCCGCCGCACTTTCATCATTTTCCGCGCCGGCGGCCCGGGCGGCCGTGCCACCCGCCGGCAGTCAGGCCCCGGGCTTCTACCGCTACAAGGTCGGCAGTTACGAGTGCACCTCGATCAATGACGGCGCCCGTTCGTTTCCGATGCCCGACAAATGGGTGACCAACGTTGCGAAGGACGAGGCGCTGGCCGCGGCCGAAGCCGCCTACATGCCGAAGGGCATGGTGACGGTGCCGTTCAACCCGCAGCTGATCAACACCGGCAGCAAGCTGGTGCTGATCGATACTGGCAACGGCGTCGCCAATCTCGAGCCGAGCAAGGGCGTCGTCGGCCGCACCCTGCAAAATCTCACGGCCGCGGGCGTCGATCCCAAGAGCATCGACGTGGTGCTGCTGTCGCACCTGCATCCCGATCACACCAACGGCATCCGCGCGCTGGATGGGTCGATGGCGTTCCCGAATGCCGAGATCATGGTGCCTTCTGTCGACTGGGCATTCTGGACCAGCGACGAGAACACGGCGAAGGCGCAGTCCAACGAGATGATGAAGAACTACTTTGCCAACGTGAAGAAGACCTTTGCCGGCATCGAATCCAAGGTGACCAAATACGATTGGGGCAAGGAAGTAGCCCCGGGCATCACCTCGATCGAAGCCCCGGGCCACACGCCCGGCCACAGCGCGTTCGCGATCGCCTCGGGCGGCTCAAAGATCCTGATCCAGTCCGACGTCACCAACATCCCGGAGTTCTTCCTGCGCAATCCGGACTGGCATGTCGCCTATGACGTCGACCCCGCGGTGGCCCAGACCACCCGCCACAAATTCTACGACATGGCCGCGGCCGAGAAGGCGCTGGTGGTGGGCTTCCACTTCACCTTCCCCTCGATCGGCCATGTCGAGAAGGACGGCACCAAATACCGCTTGGTGCCGGTGGCGTGGAATCCGGTGATCTGAGCGGAGCTTCGCTGAACTGACGCAGCAGGCCGCCTGCGCGAGGCGGTCCTGCTTGCTTTTTTGGGCAGGCGTTCGCGGCACCCTGCGTTTCCGCTGTTCATGCACTTGCATCTTGTTGCCGATCAGGCTTAAGAGGGCGCAGGCGCTTTTGCTTCAAGAGGGAAATCCAATGGCCACCCACACCATCGTCACCATCGTCGGCAGTCTTCGCAAGGAGAGCTTTTCGCTCAAGATCGCCAACGCGCTGGCCAAGCTGGCGCCGGCGTCGCTGAAGCTCGACGTCACGACGCTGGGCGGCATTTCCTTCTTCAACCAGGACCTGGAAGCGGCACCTCCGGCCGACTGGCTGGCGTTCCGGGAAAAGCTGCAGAAGTCGGACGGCGTGCTGTTCGTGACCCCCGAATATAACCGCGCGATCCCCGGCGTCCTGAAGAACGCCATCGATGTCGGCTCGCGCCCTTACGGCAAGAGCTCGTTCCTCGGCAAGCCGGTCGGCATCGTCAGCAACTCTCCGGGACCGCTGGGCGGCGTCAGCGCGGCCAAGACGCTGCAGAACATCTTGCCGGGCATTTCCGGCCCCATCATGGGACAGCCCGAAATCTACCTGAACGCCGTCGGCGACGCCTTCGACGACAAGGGTAATCTCACCAAGGAGCCGTTGCAGAAGGTGCTGCAGCAGTACATCGACGCGTTTGCGGCCTTCGTCGAGAAGCAGAACCGTTAGAGCCCGGTCGCTCACCGTCATTGCGAGTGAAGCGTCGCTTTCGCTCCTCGTAATGACGGTGCTGACGCCTGTTTTTTAGCCAGGTCAGCCGTCTTAGGGTTCCCTTAACCAGACCGTCGCATCTTGGCGCTATGGTCTCCCGTACCCGACTGAAATCGCTGCTGACCGGGCTCGCCCTCTACACGATGGCGGCGCTGATGGTCGGCTATTTCGGGGTCAACGCCTATACCGGCAAATACGGGCTCAACGCGCGCCAGGAACTCGATCAGGAGATCATCGCGCTGACCTCCGAACTGGCGCGGCTGAAGCGAGAGCGGGCGCAGGGCGAGCAGCGGGTTTCGCTGCTTCGCTCCGACCGGGTCGACCCCGACATGCTGGACGAGCGCGCGCGCTTCCAGCTCGACTACGCCAATCCGCGCGATCTGGTCCGCACGGTCACGCCGCGTTGATCGGCTACCGCTGCCGGTCATCCTGAGGTGCGAGCCTTGCGGCGCAAGTGCGCCGCTGGGCGAGCCTCGAAGGATATAATCGTGGCAGGTCCTTCGAGGCGCGCAATTGCGCGCACCTCAGGACGACGGCAGCCAGTCCGCAAATTTCAAAAAAACACAAAATCAATTTCGAAAATGTCGCGCCGCGTTGCAGTGCGGCATAGCAATATTTTCGCACGTGTACGCAATCCTTTCACGGCGGTTTGAGTTGGGATAGACAGGGCTGATCGTCTCTCTCATCCGGAATTGCCCATGGCCGCACCCAAGAAAAGCGTCGAGAAGGAAGCAGGGCAGGAGAAGGCAAAAGGGTCCCCTCCGGAATTCACCAAAGCACAGGAACTGGCTGCGCTGCGGGACATGCTGCTGATCCGGCGCTTTGAGGAAAAGGCCGGCCAGCTCTACGGCATGGGTGCGATCGGCGGCTTCTGCCATCTCTATATCGGCCAGGAAGCCATCGTCGTCGGAATGCAGATGGCCCTGAAGCAGGGCGACCAGGTCATAACCGGATACCGCGACCACGGCCACATGCTGGCCTGCGGAATGGAATCCAGGGGCGTGATGGCCGAACTGACCGGACGCCGCGGCGGCTATTCCAAGGGCAAGGGCGGCTCCATGCACATGTTCAGCAAGGAGAAGAATTTTTACGGCGGTCACGGCATCGTCGGCGCCCAGGTCTCGCTCGGCACCGGTCTTGCGTTTGCCAATCGCTATCGCGGCAATGACTCGGTCAGCCTGGCCTATTTCGGCGACGGCGCCTCCAATCAGGGCCAGGTCTATGAAAGCTTCAACATGGCGGAGCTGTGGAAGCTCCCGGTGATCTTCATCATCGAGAACAACCGCTACGCCATGGGCACGTCAGTGACGCGCTCCTCCGCGCAGACCGATTTCTCCAAGCGCGGTATTTCCTTCAACATTCCCGGCCAGCAGGTCGACGGGATGGACGTTCGCGCCGTCAAGGCCGCGGGCGATGAGGCGGTCGCCTGGTGCCGTGCCGGCAAGGGACCGTTCATTCTGGAGATGCAGACCTATCGCTACCGCGGCCACTCGATGTCGGATCCGGCCAAGTACCGGACCCGCGAGGAGGTCGAGAAGGTCCGCAACGATCAGGACCCGATCGAGCAGGTGCGCAATCGCCTGCTGGCCGCCAAGGTTACCGAACAGGAGCTGAAGGCTATCGACGCCGAGGTGCGCGAGATCGTCAATGACGCCGCCGATTTCGCCCAGCACGATCCCGAGCCCGAGGCCTCAGAGCTCTGGACGGACATCTATCGCTGAGTTCGGATTACCGATTACTGCGCAGAACAAAACTAAAGAGTGATTTCGGGAGCTGATATGCCCATTCAAGTGTTGATGCCTGCGCTGTCACCCACGATGGAAAAGGGCAACCTTGCCAAGTGGCTGAAAAAAGAAGGCGAGACCATCAAGTCCGGCGATGTCATCGCCGAGATCGAAACCGACAAGGCGACGATGGAAGTCGAGGCGACCGATGAGGGCACGCTCGGCAAGATATTGATCCCGGAAGGCACCGCCGACGTCGCGGTCAATACGCCGATCGCGACCATTCTGGCGGATGGAGAGAGCGCCGCCGATCTCGACAAGGCGCCGGCTCCGGCACCTGCGAAGCAGGAGGCGCCGGCAGCTCCCGCCGCAGCCAAAGCTGAAGCGCCTCAGCCGTCTGCGAAAGCACCGGCCGCTGCTGTCACCGAACCGGATCCGGAAGTGCCCGCGGGCACCGAGATGGTGACGATGACCATCCGCGAAGCCTTGCGCGACGCCATGGCCGAAGAAATGCGGCGCGACCCGGATGTGTTCATCATGGGCGAGGAAGTCGCCGAATATCAGGGCGCCTACAAGGTCACCCAGGGCCTGCTGCAGGAGTTCGGCGACAAGCGCGTGATCGACACGCCGATCACCGAGCACGGCTTTGCCGGTATCGGTGTCGGCGCCGCGATGGCGGGCCTGAAGCCGATCGTTGAATTCATGACCTTCAACTTCGCCATGCAGGCGATCGACCACATCATCAATTCCGCCGCCAAGACGCTGTACATGTCGGGCGGGCAGATGACCTGCCAGATGGTGTTCCGCGGTCCCAACGGCGCGGCCTCCCGCGTCGCCGCCCAGCACAGCCAGGACTACTCGGCCTGGTATTCGCAAGTGCCCGGCCTCAAGGTCGTCGCGCCTTATTCGGCGGCCGACTACAAGGGGCTGCTGAAGGCAGCGATCCGCGATCCCAATCCGGTGATCTTCCTCGAAAACGAAATGCTGTACGGGCACACCGGCGAGGTGCCGAAGCTCGACGATTACGTGATCCCGATCGGCAAGGCGCGGATCGTTCGCTCGGGCGGGCACGTCACCCTGATCTCATGGTCGAACGGCATGTCCTATGCGTTGAAGGCCGCCGATGAGCTCGCCAAGGAAGGCATCGAGGCCGAGGTGATCGACCTGCGCACGCTGCGTCCGATGGACACCGACACCATCGTGGCGTCGGTCAAGAAGACCGGCCGTGCGGTCACGGTGGAAGAGGGCTGGCAGCAAAGCGGCGTCGGCGCCGAGATCGCCGCCCGGATCATGGAACATGCGTTCGATTACCTCGATGCGCCGGTGGCGCGGGTATCGGGCAAGGACGTGCCGATGCCGTATGCGGCGAACCTCGAAAAGCTGGCATTGCCGACGGTCGCCGAGGTGGTCGCGGCCGCCAAAGCTGTTTCCTATCGGTAAGTCCATGGCTGGTCCCAACGAACAGCCTCTGCCGCCCGACGTCATTGGCCGCGAAGACGCGACGGAAGTGTTGCGCGCGTTCGTGGTCGACGGCGGCCTCTCGATCGCGTTCACGCGCGCGTTCGAGGAGCCGGATATGTGGGGCATGCTGCTGGTCGACATCGCCCGCCACGCCGCGCGCGCTTTTGCGCGCGAGGGTGAATACACTGAGGACGAGGCGCTGACGCGCATCGTCGAAATGTTCGAAGCCGAAATCAATCGGCCGACGGATGTGGGGTCCACCACGCCTCGGTCGCAACAGGGTCACTGACAATGCCGATCAACATTTTGATGCCCGCGCTGTCGCCCACTATGGAAAAGGGCAACCTTGCCAAGTGGCTCAAGAAAGAGGGCGACAAGGTCAAGTCCGGCGATGTGATCGCGGAAATCGAGACCGACAAGGCGACGATGGAAGTCGAGGCGGTCGACGAGGGTACGATTGCAAAGATACTGGTGCCTGAGGGCACGCAGGATGTGCCGGTCAACGACATCATCGCCGTTCTGGCCGGCGACGGCGAGGACGTGAAGGCGGCCGGCGCAGGCGCTGCGTCAGCTCCGAAAGCCGCAGCGGCCCCGGCCGCGCAACCAGCTCCCGCCGCGGCACCTGCCGCCGCCGCACCTTCGCCGAAACCAGCGGCGCCTGCGCCGGCTCCCGCTGCTGCGCCTCAACCGGCCGCGCAAGCCAATGGCCACGCCCGCGTGTTCTCGTCACCGCTGGCCCGGCGTCTCGCCAAGGAAGCCGGCATCGAGATCGGTCGCATCAATGGCTCCGGCCCGCATGGCCGTATCGTCGCGCGCGACGTCGCGGACGCGAAATCCGGCAAGGGTCTGAAGGCTCCGGCGGCGGCACCCGCAGGCGCTCAGAGCATCGCGCCGGCCATGAGCGACCAGCAGATCCTCGCGCTGTTCGAGCCGGGCTCCTACGAAACCGTGCCGCATGACGGCATGCGCCGGACCATCGCGCAGCGCCTGACGGCGGCGACGCAGTCGATCCCGACCTTCTATCTCACCATCGACTGCGACATCGGCCGGCTGCTCGACGCGCGCGAACAGATCAATGCCGCCGCGCCGAAGGACAAGGAAAAGAAGCCGCTCTACAAGCTCTCGGTCAACGACTTCGTCATCAAGGCGCTCGCGGTCGCGTTGCAGCAGGTGCCGAACTGCAATGTGAGCTGGACCGAAGCCGGCATGCTCAAGCACAAGCATTCCGACGTCGGCGTCGCGGTGGCGATGCCGGGCGGTCTGATCACGCCGATCATTCGCAATGCCGAGACCAAGTCGCTCTCGACGATCTCGAATGAGATGAAGGACCTCGCCGCACGCGCCCGCACGCGCAAGCTCAAGCCGCAGGAATACCAGGGCGGCACCTCGTCAGTGTCCAACCTCGGCATGTTCGGCATCAGCCATTTCACCGCCGTGATCAACCCGCCGCAGTCGACCATCCTCGCAGTCGGCGCCAGCGAGGAGCGGGCGGTGGTACGCAACGGCAAGGTCGAGGCCGCGCATATCATGAGCGTGACGATGTCCTGCGATCACCGCGCCATCGACGGCGCGCTCGGCGCCGAACTGATCGGCGCGTTCAGGCGGCTGATCGAAAATCCCGTCATGATGATGGTGTGACAGTCGTCATTGCGAGCGCAGCGAAGCAATCCATTTCACCACCGGAAGTATGGATTGCTTCGTCGCAAGGGCTCCTCGCAATGACGGAAGCGAAAAGTCCGGGTGAACGATGAGAACGAGCGCATAGCATGGCCGACACATCCTTCGACGTCATCATCATCGGCGCCGGCCCCGGCGGTTACGTCACCGCGATCCGCGCCGCGCAGCTGGGGCTCAAGACCGCCGTGGTCGAAAAGGCCTATTTCGGCGGCATCTGCAACAACTGGGGCTGTATTCCGACCAAGGCGTTGCTGCGCTCGGCCGAAGTCTATCATCTGATGCAGCACGCCAAGGATTTTGGACTCTCGGCCGAAAAAATCTCATTCGACCTGCAGGCAGTGGTGCAGCGCTCACGCGGCGTCGTGAAGCGGCTCAACGACGGCGTCGGCTATCTCTTCAAGAAGAACAAGGTCACCGTAATCTGGGGTGAGGCGACGCTCGATGCGCCGGGCAAGCTGACGGTGAAGAAATCCGCCGTCGCGGCGCCCAAGGACGCGCTGGGCGAGGGCAGCTATCAGGCAAAGCACATCATCGTCGCCACCGGCGCACGGCCGCGCGTGCTGCCGGGACTGGAGCCGGACAAGAAACTGGTCTGGACCTATTTTGAGGCGATGGTGCCGGACAAAATGCCGAAGTCGCTGCTGGTGGTCGGTTCCGGCGCCATCGGCATCGAATTCGCCTCGTTCTACCGCACCATGGGCGCCGAGGTGACGGTGGTCGAAGTACTGCCGCAGGTTCTTCCGGTCGAGGACGCCGAAATTTCGAAATTCGCGCAGAAGGCGTTCGAGAAGCAAGGCATCAAGATCCTCACCAATACCAAGGTGACAAAGCTCGAGAAGAAGAGCGACAGCGTGATCGCGACGCTCGACGACGGCAAGGGCAAGCCGCAGACGATCGAGGTCGATCGGGTGATCTCGGCGGTCGGCGTCGTCGGCAATATCGAGAATCTCGGGCTGGAAAAGCTCGGCGTCAAGACCGACCGCGGCTGCATCGTGATCGACGGCCTCTGCAAGACCAACGTGCCCGGCCTCTACGCCATCGGCGACGTCGCCGGCCCGCCGATGCTGGCGCACAAGGCCGAGCATGAGGGCGTCATCTGCGTCGAGGCCATCGCGGGCGGCCATCCGCATCCGATGGACAAGCTGATGATCCCGGGCTGCACCTACTGCAACCCGCAGGTCGCGTCGGTGGGACTGACCGAGGCGAAAGCGAAGGAATCCGGCCGCGAGATCCGCGTCGGCCGCTTCCCGTTCGTCGGCAACGGCAAGGCGATCGCGCTCGGCGAAGACCAGGGCTTGGTCAAGGTGATCTTCGACAAGAAGACCGGCCAATTGCTCGGCGCGCACATGGTCGGCGCCGAGGTCACCGAGCTGATCCAGGGCTATGTGGTCGCGATGAATCTCGAGACCACCGAGGAAGAGCTGATGCACACCATCTTCCCGCATCCGACGCTGTCCGAGATGATGAAGGAAGCGGTGCTGGATGCCTATGGGCGTGTGTTGAATATGTAAGGTCTATCCCCGTCATTGCGAGCGAAGCGAAGCAATCCATCTTGCTGCGCAAGAAAGACTGGATTGCTTCGTCGCTTCGCTCCCTTGCACAAACGATCCTCGTTTGTTGCAGGCAATGACGCAAGAAAAGAAAGCCATCCCCGTGAAAGATAACGACAACCTCACCATCGAACGTCCGACGTTCGTGACCCATCTCGAGTGCGCGATGGAAGGCGATCACTATCCCGCCGACCAGATCCACAACCTGTCCAAAGCCAACAAGCCGCTGCTGGTGCGCTATGACCTTGCCGGCGTGAAGAAGGCGCTGACCAAGGATGCGCTGGCGCAACGGCCCGCCGACATGTGGCGTTACCGCGAGATGCTGCCGGTGCGGAAGGTCACCGACATCGTCAGCCTCGGCGAAGTCACGACACCGCTGATCCGGCTGCCGAAGCTTGGCAAGAAACTCGGCGGCGGCGAGATCATCGTCAAGGATGAGGGACGGTTGCCGACCGGATCGTTCAAGGCGCGCGGCCTCGTGATGGCGGTGTCGATGGGCAAGGCGCTCGGCATCAAGCACATGGCGATGCCGACCAACGGCAATGCCGGCGCGGCGCTCGCCGCCTATGCAACGTCATGCGGCATCCGGACCACGATCTTCTGCCCGGCCGATACGCCGGAAGTGAATGTCAGCGAGATCGAGCTGCAGGGCGCGACCGTCTATCGCGTCAACGGCCTGATCGACGATTGCGGCAAGATCGTCGGCGAGGGCAAGGCCAAGGCCGGCTGGTTCGACACCTCGACCCTGAAGGAGCCGTACCGGATCGAGGGCAAGAAGACGATGGGGCTGGAACTTGCCGAGCAACTCGGCTGGGAGGTGCCCGACGTGATCTTCTACCCGACCGGCGGCGGCACCGGCCTGATCGGGATGTGGAAGGCATTCGCGGAACTCGAGGCCATCGGCTTCATCGGCTCGAAGCGGCCGCGCATGGTCGCGGTGCAGGCATCCGGCTGCGCGCCGATGGTGCGCGCTTTTGAAGCAGGCACCGAGCATGCGCCGCGCTGGGAAGACGCGCACACCATCGCCTCGGGCATTCGCGTGCCGCAGGCGGTCGGAGATTTTCTGATCCTGCGCGCGGTCCGCGAGAGCAAGGGTTTCGCCATTGCAGTCACGGATGAGAAGATTTCTGCTGCGCTCAACGAAGTCGCGCGCGAGGAAGGCCTGCTGCTGTGCCCCGAGGGCGCGGCGACCTACGCTGCCTACAAGGAAAGCCTCAGCGACGGCCGCGTCACGAAAAATGATCGCGTGATGCTGTTCAATTGCGCGACAGGGCTTAAGTATCCCTTGCCGCCGGTCACGCGCACGCTCGATCGCCACAAACCGATCGACTACGCGAGCCTGTAGGTCGTCATTGCAAGTGAAGCGACGCAATCCATGGTGCTGCACCAAAGTCTGGATTGCTTCGTCGCTTCGCTCCTCGCAATGACGTCGGTGTAAACGTCATTGGGAGTGCGCGATGCGAAAGATAGTCCTGGCGATGCTTGCTGTGTTGGCGTTTGGCAACACAGCACTCGCGCAAAGTTATCCCTCGCGTCCGATCACCATCATCGTGCCGTTCGCCGCCGGCGGACCGTCGGATGCGATGGCGCGTATTCTGGCCGAGCGGATGAAGATCACGCTCGGCGAAACCCTGCTGGTGGAGAACGTCACCGGCGCCGGAGGTTCGATCGGCGTCGGCCGCGCGGTACGATCAGCCCCGGATGGTTACACCATCTCCTTCGGCCATCTCGGTACCCATGTGGCCAATGGCGCGATCTACAAGCTCGGCTACGACCTCGTGACGGATCTGGAGCCGGTCGCGCTGCTGCCGAGCAATCCCATGATCATCGTCAGCAAGAACGCGGTGCCGGCGAAGACGCTGAAGGAGTTTCTCACCTGGCTGAAGGCGCAACCAAAACCGCCGACCGCGGGCACCGCCGGCGCCGGCTCCGGAAGCCATATCGCCGGGCTCTATTTCGAAAACATCACCGGCATCAAGCTGCAATATGTGCCCTATCGCGGCACCGCGCCGGCGCTGAACGACCTCGTCGCCGGCCAGATCGACCTGATCGTCGACCAGACCTCCAATTCGATCGCGCAGGTCCGCGCCGGCAATATCCGCGCCTATGCCATCACCGACGAGAAGCGCGTCGAGTCCGCTGCCGACATCCCGACCGTGGACGAGGCGGGGTTGCCCGGATTTCACATGACGCTGTGGTCCGGCCTCTGGGTGCCCAAGGACACGCCGAAGGAGATCGTGGCAAAACTGAATGCGGCCACCGTCGATGCGTTGAACGATCCGGCCGTGCGCAAGCAGCTTGAAAACCTGGGCCTGCAGATGCCGCCGAAGAACCAGCTCGCGCCCGAAGCGCTCGGTGCCTGGCAGAAGGCCGAGATCGCCAAATGGTGGCCGATGATCCGGGACGCCAATGTGAAGGTGGATTAGGGCAGGGCGCGTCAGCCCGGCGGCCTCAGTCGCGGCGGTGCGTCATGGCCCCCGGTCTGGCCGGGCGGGACGCAACCTGCCCGCAAGTCGGCCCGGCATTGGACGTCCTCTACGTCCGTCCGGCGGGTCTCGCGCTTGATCTGGAGCGAGCTCTCACATAGCAATGTCGTGATTTTTCTCGCTGGGGGTGAGGAATTCACGATGTGGCTGCTGTTTGTGTTCGCGTGGGTGGCTCTCCTGGCTGCGGTTGCAGTCGTGGCGCAGCAGGCATTCGGTTACGATCTTGGTCGGATCTCGGCCCATTTCTTCGAATTGCCCCCGGGGCAGCGGCTCGCGACCGCAGTCATTGGCGTGATGGCATTGGCGTTGATGGGCGTCAGCATATTTCTATCTCGAAGAATGGAAAGACAGGAAGGCAATCTGAAGTTGTTGCGCGACCGTCTCAAGGGCGCCCGGGACGACATGGTGGTCGCGCACGGATTGCAAAATCACTTCGACGGGGTTGTCCAGCATCTGGTCGACAACTCCCCGCGGGATGCCATCGCCGCCCTCCAGAAAAGGCTGGTGGAGACCGAGCAGAAGGTTGCGCTGCAGCGCAGCCAGAACGAGGCCACCGACATCCAGGAACAACTGGACGACCTCCGGCGTCGCCAGCAGACCCTTCGGGAGACGGTCGGCGAGGTCGCCGAGCAGCGGCGTGTCACCGAGCCGGTATTCGCTGAAATCAAGGATCGCCAGCGCCAGCTCGAAAGGTCGCTGGCGAAACTGGAGGTCGACGACAACAAGCACAACCTGGCCGATCGTCTGCAGGAAATCAGTGTGGAGGTGCTGGGGATCCAGAAGCGGCTGACCGTGCTGCAGGAAGTCGCTGGTGGCGTTGAACCGGTTCAAGGAGGATCTGGACAAGTCCGGCGCCGAGCTGATGCCGCTGCAGGCGCAGGGGATCGGCATCTATGCCGCGATCGATGAACTGCGCCCGGCCTATGAGCAACTGAGCAAGCGGATCGATGAATTCGACTTGAAGGACGGTCAATCGATCAGCTCGCACGTGGAAGCGCTTTCCAAGAGCAAGATGGAGATCGAGCAGAAGGTCGCGCGCCTCGATGACTGCTTCAATATTCTCGAGACGATCAGCCTCGACTTTGGCGAACTCAAGGAACGCCAGAACCATCTCGAGCGCTCCATTGCCGAGGTCGAGACGGATTCCAGCGGCAAGAGCCTCGTCGATCGCCAGAACGCGCTCAACGAGTTTGTGCTTCAGGCCCGGTTACGCCTCAGCACGCTGGAGGCCTCGTTCACGACGCTGAACAGGTTCAAGGAAGAACTGACGAAGGCACAGGCTGACCTTACACCCTTGCAGGCACCGGAATTCGGCATCGAGTCCATGATCGGTGAAGTGCATGGCATTCGGGAAGTCGTGCTGAAAACCCTCACCGAAATCGAATCGAGCGGCGACAATAGTCTCGGGACCCGCCTGGACGCGCTTTCCACCAGCAAGCGCGAGATCGATGAGCGGCTTGCCCAGGTGTTCGAGCATTTCGGCAGGCTCGATACCATCCGAAAGGATATCGGCGGGATCTTCATGGCGATCAGAAGCGCGCTCATGAAGGTCGGGTGAGCAGATGAAAATCTGGCAAGTCGGACGCGAATGGTCCATCGACGGCCTGGAGTTGGTTGATAGGCCGGAGCCTGCGCCGCGTGGCGGCGAGATCGCGGTCCGGATGCGCGCGGCCTCGCTCAATTATCGCGACCTGCTGACGGTGCAGGGACGTGGCGGCGCCTACAAGCTGCCACTCATTCCCTTCTCCGACGGGGCGGGAGAAGTGATTGCCGTCGGCGACGGTGTGACCCGCGTGTTGGTCGGTGATCGCGTCTGCCCGATGTTCTTTCCGTTGTGGTTCGATGGGAGGCCGTCGGCCTCCAACCGCCGTCTGGCGTTGGGCGGCACACGGCCGGGCGTGTTGCAGGAGGTGATGGTGGTCGGCGCCGAAGCCGTCACCCGCATTCCCCGTCATCTCAGCTTCATGGAAGCGGCATCGTTGCCGTGCGCCGGGCTCACCGCTTGGCGCGCGTTGTTCGACGAGGCGCATCTGCGCCCGGGCCAGACCGTGCTCGTGCAAGGCACCGGCGGCGTCTCGATCTTTGCGCTGCAGTTCGCCAAGCTCGCGGGCGCGAGGGTGATCGTGACCTCGTCGAGCGATGAGAAGCTCGAACGCGCAAAGTTGCTCGGCGCGGATCACACGATCAACTATCGCTCGGTTCCCGAATGGGGCAAGGCGGCGGCCGACTGGGCTGATGGCGGCGTCGACCATGTCGTCGAGGTCGGCGGCAAGGATACGTTTCGGCAATCCATTGAAGCGGCGCGGGTCGGTGGCACCATCCTGGTGATCGGGGTGTTGTCCGGCTTCGCGCAGGAGATCGCCATTCCCAGCATTTTCAGCAAGAACCTGCACGTCATCGGCCTGTCGGTCGGCAGCCGCAGGATGTTCGAGGACATGGCTGCGGCAATCGAGCGCAGCGGCATCAGGCCGGTGATCGACAGGACCTTCGATTTTGGTGCGGTGCCCGAGGCGCTCAGGCTGATGGAGCAGGGCGGCCATTTCGGCAAGATCGCGATCGAGTTCCCTTAAGTCCGACATTGCAGAAAATAATTCCCGCCAACGTGTCTGATCGCGCCGCCGTCACTCGTCGTTGCAACGATCGGCTCCTCGCGGGTTGGTCGCAATCACCTGCCATCGCGAAGGAGTTCCATCTTGACCTCGATCACGCCTTTCCTCTGGTTCGACAACAACGTTCCGGAGGCCGTTGCGTTCTACAAATCGGTGTTTCCCAACGCCAAGGTCGAAGTCGTCAATGACTTCATGGCGAGCTTTGAGCTCGAAGGACAGAAATTCAATGCGCTCAACGGCGGGCCGAAATACAAATTCAACGAAGCCGTCTCGTTCTTCATCAGCGTCGAGACCCAGCAGGAAGTGGATTATTTCTGGGACAAACTGACCGCTGACGGCGGCCAGGAGTCACAATGCGGATGGCTGAAGGACAAGTTCGGCCTGTCCTGGCAGGTGGTCCCCACAGCGCTCGGCCGCTGCCTCGGCGCTCCCGATCGCGAGAAGGCCAATCGCGCAATGCAGGCAATGATGAAGATGCAAAAAATCATCATCGCCGATCTCGAAAAGGCGTTTGCCGGCTGATCGAATTTTGTAACGTCCGAAACAGAAAGGGCGGCGTTTCCCGGGGAAGCGCCGCCCTGTTTTTTGTCTGAGCCGGGATCAGGCGACGATGTCGAAGCGATCTGCGTTCATCACCTTGGTCCAGGCTTTCACGAAGTCACGTGCGAACGCCTCCTTGGAGTCGCTGCAGGCATAGACTTCCGCAAACGCCCGAAGCTGCGAGTGCGAGCCGAAGATGAGGTCGGCACGGGTGCCGGTCCACTTCACGGCGCCGGTCTTGCGGTCGCGTCCCTCGAACACATCCTTGGCGTCCGAGGTCGGATGCCACACCGTGCCCATGTCGAGAAGGTTGACGAAGAAGTCGTTGGTCAGCGCGCCCGGCTTCTTGGTGAAGACGCCGTGCTTGGAGGCGCCGGCACCGAGCACGCGCAGGCCGCCGAGCAGGGCGGTCATCTCGGGCGCGGTCAGCGTCAGCAATTGCGCCTTGTCGACCAGCTGTTCCTCGGCAGACGCGCGCTGCTTGCCGCGGCTGTAGTTGCGGAAGCCGTCGGAGACAGGCTCCAGCGGTGCAAACGAGTGCGCGTCGGTCTTCTCCTGCGAGGCGTCCATGCGGCCGGGCGTGAACGGCACTTTTACGTCGTTGCCGCCGTCCTTCGCGGCCTTCTCGATCGCCGCAACGCCGCCGAGAACGATGAGGTCGGCGAGCGAGACTTTCTTGTCGCCTTTCTGCGCGGAGTTGAACTCCTTCTGGACCGCTTCGAGCTTCGTCAGCACTTTCGCGAGCTGGGCAGGCTGGTTGACTTCCCAGTCCTTCTGCGGCGCCAGACGTACGCGTGCGCCGTTGGCGCCACCGCGCTTGTCTGAGCCGCGGAAGGTCGAGGCGGAAGCCCAGGCGGTCGAGACCAGTTCGGACACCGACAGGCCGGAGGCGAGGATTTTCGCCTTCAGCGCGGCGATATCGGTTTCGCTGACCAGTTCATGGTTGATCGGCGGAATCGGATCCTGCCACAGCAGTTCTTCCTTCGGGACCAGCGGGCCGAGGTAACGCACGATCGGGCCCATGTCGCGGTGGGTCAGCTTGTACCAGGCGCGGGCAAACGCGTCCGCGAACTGGTCCGGATGCTGGTGGAAGCGCTTCGAGATCTTCTCGTAGGCCGGGTCGACCCGCAGCGAAAGATCGGTGGTCAGCATCGACGGCGAATGACGCTTCGACTTGTCATGCGCGTCCGGCACCGAACCGGCGCCGCCGCCGTTCTTCGGCGTCCATTGATGGGCGCCGGCCGGGCTCTTGGTCAGCTCCCATTCGAAGCCGAACAGGTTGTCGAAGAAGTTGTTGCTCCACTTCGTCGGCGTCGTGGTCCAGGTGACTTCGAGGCCGCTGCCGATGGCGTCGCCGCCATGGCCCTTGCCGTGGGTATTGGCCCAGCCAAAACCTTGCAGCTCGAGCGTGGCGGCTTCGGGCTCAACGCCGACATACTTGCCGGGATCGGCGGCGCCGTGGGTCTTGCCGAAGGTGTGACCGCCGGCAATCAAGGCGACGGTTTCCTCGTCGTTCATCGCCATGCGCGCAAAGGTCTCGCGGATGTCGCGGGCCGCGGCGAGCGGATCCGGCTTGCCGTTCGGGCCTTCCGGATTGACGTAGATCAGGCCCATCTGCACGGCGCCGAGCGAGCCTTCAAGCTCGCGGTCGCCGCTGTAGCGCTCGTCCGCCAGCCACTTGCCTTCGGGACCCCAGTAGATGTCCTCTTCGGGTTCCCAGACGTCGGCGCGGCCACCTGCAAAACCAAACGTCTTGAAGCCCATCAATTCCAGCGCGACGTTGCCGGCGAGGATCATCAGGTCGGCCCACGAGATCTTGTTGCCGTACTTCTGCTTGATCGGCCACATCAGCCGTCGCGCCTTGTCGAGGTTGACGTTGTCAGGCCAGCTGTTGAGCGGCGCAAAACGCTGCTGGCCGGCTCCGGCGCCGCCGCGGCCATCGCCGATGCGGTAGGTGCCGGCTGAGTGCCAGGCCATGCGGATGAACAGCGGCCCGTAATGGCCGAAATCGGCCGGCCACCACTCCTGCGAGTCCGTCATCAGCGCATGCAGGTCCTTCCGCAGCGCCTCGATATCGAGCTTCCTGAATTCCTTGGCGTAGTCGAAGGCTTCGCCCATCGGGTTGGACAGGTTGGAATGCTGGTGCAGAACGCTGAGATTGAGCTGGTTCGGCCACCAGTCGCAATTCACAGAGCTCTTGCTCGCCCCATGCATGACAGGGCATTTGCCGGCGTTCTCGCCATCGTTTCCGTCCATGTTTTTCTCCATTCGTGGCTGGCTTGGTTGATCTGCGTGTGGACGGTGCCCGTGACGTCGGGGTGACATCGGCTATGCGTCGTCCACGTTGGAGCGGTTCTAGCACAGCCATATCATCAGTTTAAGTGTGATTTACTGATGGGTGTGATAAGGCTGGATTATGAACAATCTGACGCTGAAGCAGCTTCGCTATTTCGAGTCACTGGCCCGGCACGGCCATTTCGGCCGCGCGGCGGACGCCTGCGCGATCTCGCAGCCGGCGCTGTCGATGCAGATCAGGGAACTGGAGGACGAACTGGGCGCCGCACTGTTCGAACGCGGCGCGCGCCAGATCCGGCTCACCAGTTTTGGCGAAGAGTTCGGCCTGCGGGTGCGAAACATCTTGCGCTCGGTCGACGAACTGCAGGACCTGGCGCGGGCCTCGGGGGACCGGCTGGCGGGACGGTTGCGGATCGGGGTGATCCCGACGATCGCGCCGTATCTGTTGCCGACCATCATCGGCAACCTGACGCGCGAATATGCCGATCTCGAAATTCACGTCCGTGAGACCGTGACGCCAAAGCTGATCGGGGAATTGTCGGAAGGACGGCTCGATACCGCCATCGTCGCGCTGCCGGTCTCGGAGCCTTCCTTTACCGAGGTCGCGCTGTTCAACGAAGATTTCGTGCTGGTGCGGCCGGGCGAGGACGAGGGCAAACCGGTGCCCAACGGCGAAGCGCTGGCCAAGATGCGGCTGCTGCTGTTGGAGGAGGGGCATTGCTTTCGCGATCAGGCGCTGTCGTTCTGCAACCGGCATTCGGCGCTGCCGCGCGAGTTGCTCGATGGCAGTTCGCTGTCGACGCTGGTGCAGATGGTCGGCGCCGGCATCGGCGTTACACTGATCCCGGAAATGGCGGTTGCGGTGGAGACGCGCTCGGCGCCGGTGTCGATCGCGCGTTTTTCAAAACCAAAGCCGTCGCGGACCATCGGCATGATCTGGCGCAAAACGAGTCCGCTGGCGAAGCAGTTGCTGCAGATTTCCGAAGTCGTTCGTCACTCGGCCGATGTACTGCGCAAGCAGCAAGCGCCAGCCGCGTCGCGCAAGCGCTGAGACCGGTCGACGGCAACCTGGCCGGCCGTCAAGGCAGAGGCCGCGCCGGCGCCGGTTATTGGCGCGATCCGGACATGCCTTTTGGGACAATTGCGCTCGGCCATAATCCATGATCGGCTATTCTGTCGAGGCTTGGGGGCATGACATGCGATCGTCGGTTGTCCAGGAAGTGCAGTTTCCAAAGCAGCCGGCGCTGCAGTTGATCTATGACACCGCGCCGATCGGCCTTGCCTATCTCTCGCCCGACTGCCGCTATCTGCAGATCAACCAGCGCCTCACCGAGATCTGCGGGATTTCGGTCGAGGGGCATCTCGGGCGTACGGTGCGCGACTGCGTGCCGGCTCTCGCAGACGCGGTCGAGGCCATCGTGCGATCGATCATGGAGACCGGCGACCCCGTCACCGGCATCGAGGTCAACGGCCAGCGCACCGGCCAGAACGAGGACCGCTGCTGGATCACCTACTGGCATCCGCAGCGCGGGCCGAACGGTAACATCGTCGGCGTCAATGTCGCCGCGGAAGAGATCACCGAACGCAAGCGCAGCGAGCGCGAGATCCGCGGCGCGCGCGATGCCGCCGAGGCGGCGCTGCACCATTTGCAGGAGACCCAGGCTTCGCTGATCGAGGCGGAGAAGCTCGCCGCGTTAGGCCGGCTGGTGGCGGGAGTTGCCCACGAGATCAACAGCCCCGTCGGTACCAGCCTGACGGTGGCGTCCGTGCTTGAACATAAGTGCGCGGCGTTCGCGGCTGAAGTCGCGCGCGGCGGCCTGAAGCGGTCCAGCCTGAACGAGTTCATCGAAGTCGTCGAGGATGCCTCCGCGCTGCTGGTCGCCAATCTCAATCGTGCGGCCGAGATGGTGCAATCGTTCAAGCAGGTCGCCGTGGACAGAAGCTATCTGGATCAGCGCCATTTCGATGCCGGCGAATTCACGGTCGAAGTGCTCGCGGGCCTGCAGCCCGCGCTGCCGAAAAACAACGTGACGCTCCACGTCGACTGCCAGCCCGGCCTGATCGTGGACAGCTATCCCGGCCCCTATGGTCAGGCGTTGACCAATCTCTTTCTCAATTCGGTCATGCATGCCTTTCCGGACGGCAAGGGCGGCAACATCAACATCGGGCTACGGGCTTCGGGCGCGGGCCATATTGAAATCCTGGTTTCCGACGATGGCTGCGGCATGAGCCTCGACGTTCGCCGTCAGGCCTTCAATCCGTTCTTCACCACGCGCCGCGACGGTGGCCGCATCGGGCTCGGCCTGCATATCGTCCACAACATCGTGACCAACCGGCTCGGCGGCGACCTTCATCTCGACAGTGCGCCCGGCGAGGGCACGAAAATCAGCATCGTCTTGCCGCGCGTGGCGCCGGGACGGCCGACGGCGGGGTGACCTCGTCCCGTTACCGGGCCTACGCTACATCGGCCTGTGCGTTCGGAGTTTCCCCGGCGAGCAGCGCATCGAGATCGACGAGCTGCGGGTCGTCGAGTTCCGGATCGCCCTGCGGCTCTCCGCTGCCATGGAGATGCATCAGTGTTTGCACCCGCCTTGCGTTGAGAAAGTCCACGTGTTGATGCCTGAGCGCGATCGGCAGCAGCACCTTTGGCAGTCCGACCATCGCATAGGCGCGGCACCCGGCGCGTCTCGCTGCCCTCCCGCCACTTAAGCGGATGCAGCGTGTAGATCATCTGCCGCTCGATCTCGGCTGACGGTGGCTGCTCCGACAGCGATGGCTCGCCGTTGGCGATGTTCGCATTACCCGCCCGCTCGCGCACCGCGGCGGATCGCAGTTCCCAGCAGATCAGATCGACCGCCGCGAGAACCTCGCGACGCACGGCATCGACGCTGGTCGAGAACCTGGTCGCTTCCGGGATCGACGTCGGGCTGTTGGTGACCGCTTCGATCAGCGTGGCGGCACTCGCCTGAAATCCCGGGGCGGCCCGTTCAATGGCCGCAGCCATAGCCTCGATCGCGTCAGCGCTCATGTTGCGGTCGTACTGCGCCTTGGCTTCAGCCAAGGCGCGCTCGGCGGAGGCGACTTGCTCGTCAAGCTCAGCGAGCGCAGCGCGCAGTGTCCGGGCGCGGTCTTCGACTTCACGCATGCTGGCTTCGGCCCGATCGAGCTTGGCACTGGCGGCACCTGCCACCGCCAGCCGCTCGGCGGCAGTGCGTTTTTCTGCAAGTTCCTTTTCGGCAAGGCTGGATTTGCCGGCCAGTTTTTGCCGCGCCGCCAGCTTTTCCTTCAACGCATTCTCGAAGCGCTCAACCGGCCCCAGTTCGCGCTTGAAAAATGCCATGGCAATCACCTCGCGGTTCACAATTAACAACAGCCGAATCAGCCGGCAGATTTACATGCAAATATTGAGCGAAAACTTGGATAACATTGCGGCCTGAGCCGATTGCGCGAATAGGACATCAATATTGTCCTTTGAGATCGGCCTTAATTAGAAGCGCTTTAATTTTTACACTTTAGCGAATTGATTCGAAAGTCGCGGCGGCGTCTATGTTGGGTGCAAGACGGAGCGACTCTATGCGCGTAGCGGTAATCGTTGCGTCGATGCTTGCCTTGACGGGATCATCGCAGGCTTCGAGTTCTTGTATGAGTCAGAGCGAAGCGCGCCAGCGTTTCGGTTCGGTGCATCTCTACTGGCATGGACCAGACCATTGCTGGGATGCGGCGCCGGGCCGGCATCGCGTGGTTCGCAAAACGCAGCCAACCATCGATCGACAGGCTCAGCGGGCACGCAGCCGTTCCGACTGGCGTCAGGCGATGTCGGAAATGCTGCCCGATGACGGAGCGGTTCAAGCGCCCGGCGTGCAAATGGCTGGAGCCGCCGCAGCCGTCGGCGCGAACTGGCTGGATCGCTGGATCGATATTGCGCAGGTCGTGCCGCGCCTGCAAACCGAACGTCAATCCGTGCCAGCGATTGCCTCGCCGGTTCCTGCGCCCGAGCCCGAATCCGGCGGCATGCCGCACGTTATCGTGGTGCTGGCGTTCTTCGCGTTCCTGCTGATATTCGCGACCATTGAAATCCTGTTCCGCAACGATGAACAGGAGAAGTAGGGAGCGGCCTTGCACGGCAGGGCCTCATTCCGCGTTATGATTTCATGGCCTTCATCAAGGTGCGAATGTCGATGGTGGCGAAATTGGAGAAAGTATCCGACACGGCATAGGGAAAGATGATGTTATCGCCGTGCCGCATCGCTCCACAGGTATAGACGACGTTCGGAACGTATCCTTCGCGTTCGGAAGGATCGGGCCGCAGCAACGGCTCGCGCAAGCGGCCAATGACCTTCGACGGATCCTTTTTGTCGAGCAACGCGGCCCCGATCGAATATTTGCGCACCGGGCCAACGCCATGCGTCAACAGCAGCCACCCTTCGTCCAGCTCGATCGGCGATCCGCAATTGCCGATCTGGACGAACTCCCACGGGAATTCAGGCTTCAGGATCGGATGGCCGCCGTCCCAGGTATAGAGATCGTCCGAGTAGATCAGATACAGGTTTTCGTTGTCCTGGCGGGCGATCATCGCATACTTGCCGTCGATCTTCCGGGGGAACAGCGCCATGCCCTTGTTCCGCGCCGCGTTGCCTTTCAATACCGACAGCCGGAACGATATGAAGTCGGACGTCTCGATCAGCTCGGAGCGGATCGCCCTTCCGCTGTAAGCCGTATAGGTCGCGTAATAGATGCTCCGTCCGTTGTCATCGAACTGGACGAACCGGGCGTCTTCGATTCCGTTCGACTGCGACTCGGTGACGGGAAAGATGACCCGTTCGCTTATTTCTTCAGCGCGGTTGAAGCTCACCTCGACGTCATCTCCGCCCGGGCCCGATGAGAGCCTGACGATATCGGGACTTGAGGCAAGCCGGGCCGTGGGATCGACCTTCACGGTTCCGTCCGAGGCGATCGATCCGGACCGAAATGTCAGCGAGGATATATGCCCTTCGCCGACGGCACGAACGCTCAGGACGAAGCGAAGGCTGCCGTCCGGCATATCCGACTGATCCGGATGCGCGACGATGCTCGGATTGAACAAGGCCGAGGCTTCGAACGAATACTCGTTGAGAAAGTAAGCCCCAACCAGTTGCCGTTGCACCTGGGTGAACGCGGCGTGATCGGCAAGTGCTGCTTCCATCTCCTCGGCGCGCAACTCAAACGCCTGCAGCAGATTGCGATGGCGTCCCAGAAAATTCTCCAGCACATCCGCGAGCTGCGCGGCGGCGGTCGCCGTATCCAGCGAGAGTACCCGTGCGACAATATGGTTGGCGCGGGTCTTGTCCGTTGGATTGAGGTCGCGCGGTTCTGTTGCCGGCTTGAACGGTCGAACGATGACCCTTGTGGGATCGGGTCGCAGATAAAGCGCCTGGCGGTTCAGGAACGGAAATTGCGACAAGGTGTCCTCGGTCGGTTCAGGGGATAAGGATACGCGGTCGCGATCAGGCGACCAAAGGCGTCGGCTTCGCGCGGCTTTCGCCGAGACGGGCTACCTGTCGAATTTCGGAAAGGCCGAGAAGGTACGACACCACGGATTCTCCACCCCGGTTCTCGTTGGCGCGATCGGGATGCAGGCCGTCGCGACAACTGCCGGTTTCCAGATCGACGAGGGAGACCGCGAGGTCGTTGCTGCCGAGGAACCAGGCGAACACGCGCGCAGCCTCGGCTTTCCACTCGACATCATGATCAGCACGCCACGCCGCGAAGCAGGCCGCAATGGTGGCCGTCGCTTCCAGCGGCTGCTGATCGAACGGCCGCGGCCGCCGCCGCGTCTCGCCGAAGCCTGCGGTGCCGACCGGACGGAATTGGCCGGCCGCCGATGTCTGATATTTCACGAGCCAGCGCAGGGACCTCAGTCCGATCTGCAGATAGTTCGGATTCCTGGTCGTCAGCCCGGTGAGGATCAGCGCCTGCGGCAGGCGGGCGTTGTCGTAGGCAAGTCCTTCCTCGAACCACACCCAGTCCCTGGTTTCGACCGCCTCGAAGATAGAGATCAAGCGGTCCGCAAGCAGAAGACGCAAGGCAGTGGCGCGGGCGTCTTCGGGCACGGCAGAGCAATAGGAGTCAAGTCCGAGCAAGACAAACGCCCACGTTCGTGGCGAACGAAGCTGTTCCGCGGTCGTCGTGGCCTCGGCAAACAGCGAAGCCGCCCATGTCCGGCGCGACAAATTGGCATCGGTGAGGGCGCAGACGCCCAAAGCCCACAGAGTCCGTCCGTGGCTGTCCTCCGACCCGGAATCCTCCAGCCAGCAGCGATTGAATCCCATGAAGTTCCGAAACCGCTTGGTATCGGGATTCCAGGCGTGCTGGACGAAAGCGGCAAATCGGGCCGTCAGTACTTCCGGCAGCCGCTGCTCGCCGGGATTGTTGAGCGCGCATGCCAGCAGAAGCGCACGGGCATTGTCGTCGACGCAGTAACCGTGCGAGCGATCCGGCACGCTGTGCACGGCATGTTGAAACAGCCCGGTGTCGTCGCACATCGACAGGAAATGATCGATCCGCATTTCCGGCGGGGCGCTTCTGTCGCGCAGCAGTGTGCTGGTGTCAGACCTCGCAATCGTCTTCAGCCGATGTTTCCGCCCGGCATTCTCGAACACCGCCATATAGCGCTCGGCGGTTCGTTCCCACGTCATCGAGCGGCTGCTTGAATAGGCGCGCTTGCGCATGGCCTGCCGCAAGACATCGTTCGTCAGCAATTTTGAGATTTCGACACCAAGAGCGGCAGCGTCGCCAAACGGCACCAGTATGCCGCGGCCGTCGGCCAGCAGTTCGCGCGCATGCCAGTAGGGGGTCGAAACCACGGCTTTGCCGAGGCCGAAGCTGTAGGCCAGCGTCCCCGAGGTCATCTGCGCTTCGTTGAGATACGGGGTGACGTAAACGTCGCTCATGGAGATGAATTCGAGCAGCGTCTTCTGGTCGACAAACTGGTTCAGGAACACCACGTGGTCTTCGACGCCGGCCGCGCGCGCATGCGCGACCAGGCTGGCGCGATAGGCTTCACCCTGGTCCCGCACCAGATTGGGATGGGTCGCGCCAAGGACCACGTACACCGCGTCAGGCCGCGTCTTCAGGATCGACGGCATGGCGTCGATCATGACGTCTATGCCCTTGTTCGGCGACAGCAGTCCGAATGTCAGAATGACCGCCTTGCCGCTGAAACCGAGCTTGGCCTTCGCTTCGTCGGGTTCGACAAATGCAAATTCGGGAATCCCGTGCGGAATGACCTCGATCTTTTCGTCCGGCACCTGGTAGACGGCCCGCAGCAGCTCGCGGCCTTTTTCGGCCATCACCACCACGCGCGACGAAATTCCGATGATGCGGACGAGGACCTCGCGTTGCGCTTTGGTCGGTTCGGACAGAACGGTGTGAAGTGTCGTCACGACCGGTATGGTCAGGCGCGACAGCAGCGCCAGAATGTGGCTGCCAGCGTCGCCGCCGAAGATTCCGAATTCGTGCTGCAACGAAACGGCATCGAACCGGCCGCTATTGAGGAATTCCGCTGCGCGGATATAGTCCTCCGGCCTGTCATCGTTGATCTGAAATCCGACGGTGGACGGATAATCGTAGACCTGACCGTGATCGGTCATCACCACGATGACCGTCTCCAGATCGCCGCGCGAGGCTGCGACGGCGTTCTCCAGATCGGTCGTGAATGTCGCGATACCGCAGCGGCGCGGCAGCGAGTTGCCGATGAAGGCGATGCGATTTGAAGCCGTCACGTTTGCGCCTCGGGTGTTTTGGGCAGGAAATCTTCCGATACGCCGGCGATCGACGGCGCCAGAGAGGAGTTCGGTGACGAGTGATGTCCGATGTTGTCGCCTCGTTGTTTGAGCGCCCCCGGATTTACATCGGGGCCGATATAGGCCAGCAATGCTTTCAGGCCTCGATCGCCGACCTGGATGTCGGCACGATCGCCTTCCGCGAAGACGGCTTCGCCGGGAGCGATCTTGACCGATCCAATTTGGGCGGATCCGCCAATGGCGAGCAGCCAGGCTTCTCGCTGAACTTCAATCGTCCAGACGGAGCCGGGAAGAAGCTCGATCTGCTCCATGACAAAATGAGCATCGACCACAACGGCTCTTCTCGCATCATCTATTCGCGTCGGTGATGGCTGGCGCCTGGCGGGGCCTGCTATGGCAACAGCAACGGCGTCATCGATATGCAACTCCCGCTGCCGGCCGTAATCGAAAAGCCGAAAGGTCGCGTCGCTTCGCTGCTGAACTTCCGCAAGAACGATACCGGCGCCGATCGCGTGAATGGTGCCGGCCGGCACAAAAACGACATCGCCCGCGTGCGCGGAACGCCACTGCACCATATCGACGATCGAGCCGTCGGCGATGGCCGATTGCAATTGGGACGAGGAAAGCATGTGCTTCAGACCGAGGGCGATCTGAGCGTCCGGTTCGGCCGAAAGAATGCACCACGCCTCGGTCTTGCCGTTGGCCAGCCCATTTGACTGCGCGAAAGCGTCGTCGGGATGAACCTGGATCGACAGCGGCTCCGTCGTGAACAGCAGCTTGAGCAGCAACGCCGTGTCCGGCGCTGTGGCGTCGGCGCGTTGAAACCATACTTCGCCGACCGGCTTGCCGCCCGTCGGCGTGCCGTTCCACGGCAGCAGATTGGTGCTTCCCCACGGCTTTTGTTTGATCTCGACGAGCGCTAATTCGATTGTCACGTGAGTTGGCCGCCTCCATGTTCGCGCCTAGCAGCCACGGCAGATCGTCTTCAGTTTGGCCGTCGTCTTGGCGTCTTCTGCGATAAAGGGATCGTTATAGGGAGGTCGCGATGCGTCGCTCTCTTTGACCGCGCGCGGTTCCGATTTGGGAGGTGAGGCCAGATCGTAACAAGCCAGCCGCGCGCTTGATGTTGCGATGTCGCGGCAGGCCGGCTCTTTGGCGTAAGCGCTTGGTGCAAATGTACAGATCATCAGTACGACGAGAGTCGTTTTCATCTCAGCTCCTTTGACCGCTTGTTTCAGCGGCAGCCGTCGCGCCAACGGTGGCTATTTCTTTTTGCCGGCGCCGAAAGTCGGCTGCCATCCCGCCGTCTTCTGGCTAGGAGCCGCGGCAATGGTCTTGATCTTTTCTTTTTTGGGCTTCTTCGACTCTCGATTTCCCTTTTGCTCGCCTTTGGCCATATCGGTCTCCCTGGGTTGCCGGTTTGATTGAACGAAGGTTCTTCACATCGACGCGTAACGCGTCGCACTCTTCACAGCGATGTCGATCTCGTCGGCCAACTCGGCCTCACCCAACTCCTGGAGCAGGGGGATCATCGTTGCGGCCTGGTCGGTGCCCATGGAGAGCGGCTCGACGGTTTCGTAGCTGAATTTGATGCGCCAGACGCCGGCGCGGTTGCGATGCGGTTCGATCAATAACGCCGGCAGGTCCGGCAGTCCGTTCTGAAACAGCAGTGCGGATAAGGTCAGCTTCAAGGGGTCATGCACAGACGCGGTCAAATTGACGGTCCTGGTTTCTTCGTTGCCCAAGCCGGGCGAGGGCCGGTCCACGGCGGCAGCGCATCCCATTCCGTCCATCGCATGCGACGCTCTTCATCGCCCACCCGGATGAAAACAAAGGGCGCATCGTCGCTGCCGGTCTTCGACCCGACGAATACGGCCGGCGCGCCATACGCATCGCGGATGACCGTGTTATTTGCCATGGCGAGGCCCCGACAAAACCGGGCGCCGGGTTGGATCGCCAAGATCGAACTGAAGGGGATTTGGCATCTGACCGCCTTTTTGATCGAGGCGGGAGCGCAATGCTCTCAGTCACCGATAACAGCCGGGGGCGGGCGGTGATACCCCGCTATATAGTATGTCCTCGCCAAATAGCGAGGCTCATAGCCAAGTATTCCGTCTTTTCCTGCCAGAGCGCGACGGGCAGCTTCGCCCCGGCATTTTCAGTCGTGTCCGCCACGGCAGCGACAGGGATCTACCCACTGAAATTTGCAACCTGGTTTGGCGTTGCCGAATCGGAGGCGGTGGATCTGTTCGTCCATGCGTCCGCGATCGGGCTTTTTGAAATGGATTGGCTGCTGCTTTGCCCGATGTGCGCGTGCGTCGTCGAAAGCTTCACCAGTCTTGTCACTGTGGATAATCACTACCATTGTCCGATGTGCCGCTGCGACTACGAAGCGATACTCGACGACTTCATTGCGGTGAGATTTACTGTGTCCTCAGCCGTGCGACCGATCGTGTTCCACAATCCGACCAGCGTCAGCGCGACGGACTATTGCCTTGAATACCGCATGACGACCGACGGGCTTCGTGCGGATGGAACGCCGCTCGTGCATCTGATCAACATCGCGAGATAGCGAACCCGTATTCAGTTGCCGGCTCTTGCATACGCCGCATTTGCGTCACACCTCTGAGACGCCTGCAAGGAACCGCGCAAGGAACCGCGTATGAGCTTTCAGTCCAATTTCAGCAGCCAGGACTATTTTCGCAATCCCGCAGCCGCGCTTGAAAGATTGCGCGCGCAGGGGCCGGTGGTGCGGGTGCATTTTCCGGTTGTCGGCAAAGTCTGGACCACGACGACACAGGCTTTGGCGGACCGGGTGTTGAAGGACACCGAGACGTTCACGATCCGCAAGGACGACGGCACCGTCGCCGGATTGCAATGGTGGATGCCGAAGGTGATCCGGACGCTCGCCAACAGCATGCTGTCGATGGACGATCCGGGCCACAAGCGATTGCGCGACATCGTCGACGAGGCGTTTCGCCGCCGTGCTGTGCTCGGGATGGAGCCGCATATTCGAGCCATCGGCGACAAGCTCGCCGACGAATTGTTCGCTGAGAGCAGCCCGTGCGATCTCGTCGATCGCTATGCGCGCAAGCTGCCGTTGGCCGTGATCTCCGAACTGCTTGGGCTTCCGGCAGCCGATCGCCCAAAATTCATCGCCTGGGCCAGCGGCTTCACCCGCTTCACCGGCATGGTGGGATTTCTCGCCGCGATCCCGAAGATGCTGGCGATGCGGCGCTACATGGAACGGCATGTCGAGACCGTCAGGCAATCCGGCGGCGAGGGGCTGATTGCCGAAATCGTGCGTGTCGAACAGGAGGGCGGAAAGATCAGCCGCGATGAAATCGTCTCGATGATTTTCCTGCTGCTGTTTGCAGGGCACGAGACCACGACGCACCTGATCAGCGGGGCCGTGCGCGAGCTGTTGAAAAATCCGGATCTGCGCGACTGGATCGAAGCGGACTGGAGCCGCCTCGATCTGGCGGTCGAGGAATTCCTGCGCTTCGTCACGCCGGTGCAGTTTACAAAACCGCGTTACGTCGGGCGCGATGTCGAACTCGATGGCGTTCTGTTGCGCAAGGGCGACAAAGTGATGGCGATGCTGGCCGCCGCCAACATGGATCCGTTGGCCAATGCGCATCCGGCACGTCTCGACCTGCAACGCAAGCCGAACCGCCATATCGCCTTCGGCACCGGCATCCATTTCTGCCTCGGCCATCAGCTTGCGCGCCTTGAAGCCAGATGCGCGCTGAAATCGCTGTTTCAGCGCTGGCCGACGTTGAGGCTGGCAGTTGATGAGTCGGAGATCCGTTGGCGAAAGCGGCCGGGCCTCAATGCCATCGAACGGCTGCCGGTGGTAGCGGGCACCGCTTAAAGTTGTCTTCAAATGGTTGCTAATGCGCCACGATTGTTGCGCAGCCGCAACAGTTGAGGGACATTTAACCGTTCTCACGGGCAGAACGTGCTTGCGCCGCTTTTTGGCCACACCCCTCTATGAAATCATTATGACCGGGAAAAGTGGTCGCAATGGACGCCAAGACCAACATCAAGAGCAGGTTGCCGAGCCGTCACGTGACGGAGGGGCCCGAGCGCGCGCCCCATCGGTCCTATCTGTACGCGATGGGCCTGACCACCCAGCAGATCCACCAGCCCTTCGTCGGCGTGGCGTCGTGCTGGAACGAGGCTGCTCCCTGCAACATTTCGCTGATGCGTCAGGCCCAGGCCGTGAAAAAGGGCGTCGCATCGGCCGGCGGCACCCCGCGTGAATTCTGCACCATCACCGTCACCGACGGCATCGCCATGGGCCATGACGGCATGCGCTCGTCGCTGCCGTCGCGCGAATGCATCGCCGATTCCGTCGAGCTGACCGTCCGCGGCCATGCCTATGACGCCCTCGTTGGCCTGGCCGGCTGCGACAAGTCGCTGCCGGGCATGATGATGGCGATGGTCCGGCTCAACGTGCCCTCGATCTTCATCTATGGCGGCTCGATCCTGCCCGGCAATTTCCGTGGCCAGCAGGTCACAGTGCAGGACATGTTCGAGGCCGTCGGCAAGCATTCGGTCGGCGAGATGTCGGACGAAGACCTCGACGAAATCGAGCGGGTGGCATGCCCCTCGGCCGGCGCTTGCGGCGCACAATTCACCGCCAACACCATGGCCACCGTGTCCGAGGCGATCGGCCTGGCGCTGCCGTATTCGGCCGGTGCACCCGCGCCCTACGAGATCCGCGACGCCTTTTGCACCGCCGCGGGCGAGAAGGTCATGGACCTGATCGCCCTCAACATTCGGCCGCGCGACATCGTCACCCGCAAGGCGCTGGAGAACGCCGCCGCCGTGGTCGCGGCGTCCGGCGGCTCGACCAATGCTGCGCTGCACCTGCCGGCGATCGCGCACGAATGCGGGATCAAATTCGACTTATTTGACGTCGCCGAAATCTTCAAAAAGACTCCATATGTCGCCGATTTGAAGCCGGGTGGCCGTTATGTTGCCAAAGACATGTTTGAAGTTGGCGGCATACCGCTTCTGATGAAAACGCTGCTCGATAATGGCCACCTGCACGGGGATTGCATTACCGTCACGGGCCGAACGATCGCCGAAAACCTCAAGAGCGTGAAGTGGAACCCGCACCAGGATGTGGTGCGGTCCGCGGACAAGCCGATCACCGTCACAGGCGGTGTGGTCGGCCTGAAGGGTAATCTCGCGCCAGAGGGTGCGATCGTGAAGGTCGCGGGCATGTCGAAGCTGAAATTTACCGGTCCGGCCCGCTGCTTCGATCGCGAAGAAGACGCCTTCGAGTCGGTGCAGAAGAAGACCTACAAAGAGGGCGAGGTCCTCGTGATCCGCTACGAGGGGCCGCGCGGCGGTCCCGGCATGCGGGAAATGCTTTCGACCACGGCGGCGCTGACCGGGCAGGGCATGGGCGGCAAGGTGGCCCTCATTACCGACGGCCGGTTCTCCGGCGCCACCCGCGGGTTCTGCATCGGCCATGTCGGGCCGGAAGCGGCCGTGGGCGGACCGATCGCACTGTTGCAGGATGGTGACATCATCGAGATCGATGCCGACGTCGGAACCCTTAACGTAAAATTGAGCGACAAAGAACTCGCTGAACGTAAGACCAAATGGCAGCCCCGCGCGACTAACCACACGTCGGGTGCGCTGTGGAAATATGCCCAACAGGTTGGGCCAGCGGTGGATGGGGCTGTCACCCATCCGGGCGGTGCGCACGAGAAACAGTGTTATGCGGACATCTAGGCGTATCATTCTTGCGTTGATGCTGGGGGCCACGCCGGTGGCCGCCCCCGGATTCGCGTTCGATGGCGCGCCGGCCAATCAGGACGCGACGCTCCCGCTGGTGTCCCAGCCGGCGGCCGCGGCCCTCAATGCCCAGGCCCTGAAGAAGGTGGCGGCGCCCGCAGCCGCGGCGCGGCTGTCGCCGCGCCATCGCTGAATTCGCTGCAATACGCCGCCGAGGGCGGTCATCCCGTCGCGCAGTGGAAGCTCGGGCGGATGTATGCCGACGGCGACGGCGTCGCCCAGGACGATGTGCGCGCGTTCGAATATTTCAGCCGCATCGCCAACGCGCATGCCGAGGACAGCCCGTCGGCGCCGCAGGCGGCGATCGTCGCCAACGCCTTCGTGGCGCTGGGGCGCTACTACCTCAACGGCATCCCGAATTCGAAGATCAAGGTCGATACCGAGCGGGCGCGGGAAATGTTCTCCTATGCCGCGTCCTATTTCGGCAATGCCGACGCGCAGTACGATCTGGCACGGCTCTATCTGAAGACCCCGGACGCCTCGCGCGATGATTTCCGCTACGGCGCGCGCTGGCTCGGCCTTGCCGCCCAGAAGGGCCAGCACCAGGCGCAGGCGATGCTCGGCCAGATGCTGTTCAACGGCGACCGGCTGCCGAAGCAGGCCGCGCGCGGCCTGATGTGGCTGACGCTGGCGCGTGACAGCGCCACGCCGGACGAGGCCTGGATCAAGGAAAGCTACAACCGGGCAATCACCAAGGCGTCCGACGACGACCGCGCCATGGCGCTGCAGATGCTCGAGCACTGGGTGCAGGGCCGCAAGGACTGAGATTTTGTCGGGTAGGCAAAGGCGCGCAGCGCCATGCCCACCGTCTCACGCCGCGTCGAGATCAAAATCCGCCCACACCGGCACGTGGTCCGACGGCTTCTCCCAGGCTCGCACATAGCTGTCGACGCCGACATGCGTCAGTCGGTCGCTGGCCTGCGGCGACAGCAGCAGGTGGTCGATCCGGATGCCCCAGTTCTTCTGCCAGGCGCCGGCCTGGTAGTCCCAGAAGGTGTACTGGCCCGGCGCATCGGTGACGGCGCGCAGCGCATCGGTCAGCCCGAGGCCGAGCAGGGACTGGAACGCCTCGCGGGTCTCGGGGCGGAACAGCGCGTCATTGGCCCAGGCGGCAGGGTTGTAGACGTCGGCTGCGGCCGGGATGACGTTGAAGTCGCCTGCGAGGATCAGCGGTTCCTCCGCCTTAAGCCGCTCGCGCGAGTACTCAAGAAGCCGCGACATCCATTTGAGCTTATAGGGAAATTTCTCGGTATCGACCGGATTGCCGTTGGGCAGATAGAGGCATGCGATCCGCAGCACGCCGCTCTTCAGCGTCACCACGCCCTCGAGGAAACGGGCATGGGCGTCCTCGTCGTCGCCGGCGAGCCCCGACTTGGTCTCCTCGAACGGCAGCTTCGAAAGCAGCGCCACCCCATTGAAAGTCTTCTGCCCGTGGGTGACGACGTTGTAGCCGAGCGCCTCGATCTCCAGCCGCGGAAAGGCGTCATCGACGCACTTGATCTCCTGCAGGCAGACGACATCAGGCGAGCAGTCCCTGAGCCAGGTCAGGAGATGGTCCAGCCGCTGCCGGACCGAATTGACGTTCCACGTAGCAATACGCATAAAAATGACCCGGATTGTAACCACACATTTTCGCTTTGCTGGCATACCATGCGCCGCAAGCCTGTGGTAACCGTCTAGAAATAAGGCGCAAAAGTCGCCGTCAAGGGGGAGGACCCGACCGTCCCGTCCTTTACGGACGGCCGGACGTGAAAAAATATGAAAAAACGTAACTTGATCCTTTTTGTTGGCGTCGTCGGCATTGCTGCCGTAGCCGCTTATACGACCCGCTCATCCTGGATGGGTGGCGGCGCCACGGCCCAGGGGCCGCAGCGTCCTCGCATGGTCTCCGTCGAACTCGCCAAGGCCGAACGCAAATCCGTTCCCGTCGACGTCGACGCCATCGGGATGGTGACGCCGATCTCCAGCGTGGCGCTGAAATCGCGGGTCGAGACCACCATCGTCTCGGTGCATTTCGAGGACGGCGCCAAGGTCGCCGAGGGCGACCTGCTGTTTACCCTCGACAGCCGCCAGATCGACGCCCAGATCGAACAGGCCGAGGGCACGCTCGCCAAGGATCAGGCGCAGCTCGAGGGCGCGCAGCGCGATCTTCGCCGCTACAATGACCTGGTCGGCAAGGGCGCGACTACTCAGGTCAACGTCGATAACGCCAAGACCCAGTCCGATATCCTGATCGCGACCATCAAGGCCGATCAGGCCGCGCTGGACAACCTGAAGGTTCAGAAAAGCTACACCCTGATCCGCGCGCCGTTCACCGGCCGGATCAGCGCCGCCAACGTCAAGGTCGGTAATTTCGTGCGCCCGGCCGATCTCACGTCGCTCGCCGTCATCAACCAGATGGCGCCGGTCTATGTCGCCTTCGCCGTTCCACAGCGCGTGCTGGTCGATCTGCGCGAGTTGATGGCCAAGGGCGCTTCCGGCGTCACCGCGACGATTCCGGGCCACCAGCGCTCCGAGAGCGGCAAGGTTGCCATGGTCGAGAACACCGTGGATGCCACCACCGGCATGGTCACCGTGCGCGGCATCATGAACAATGAGAACGAGACGCTGTGGCCGGGGACCCTGGTCGCGACCAAGCTCGTCATCCGCAACGAAGACTCCATCGTGGTGCCGACGGTCGCCGTGCAACGCAGCCAGAACGGCAACTTCGTGTTTGTCGTCAAGGACGGCACTGCCAAACAACAGCCGGTCAAGGTCGATCGCACCTTCCAGGGCGTTTCGGTAGTTTCGGAAGGGCTGACCGGCGACGAGACGGTGGTGGTCGACGGACAACTGCTGCTGTCGGACGGCACGCGGGTCGAACCGCGGACCAAGAAGGCAGGGGCGTAACCGATGACGCTCTCCGAACTCTGCATCCGCCGTCCTGTCATGACGACGCTGATTACGGCGTCGATCATCGCTTTCGGCGTGTTCGGATTCCGCCTGCTGCCGGTGTCGGCGCTGCCGCGGGTCGACTTCCCGACCATTGCCGTCAGCGCGACCTTGCCGGGCGCGAGCGCGGATACCATGGCGGCCTCGGTCGCCGGGATCATCGAGCGCCAGCTCTCGACCATCGCCGGCATCTCGTCGATGTCGTCGAGCTCCTCGCAGGGCACCAGCGTCATCACCATCCAGTTCGACCTCAACCGCAACATCGACGCGGCGGCGCTCGACGTGCAGACCGCGCTGACGATCGCGCAACGCCGGTTGCCGATCGAAATGACGATCCCGCCGAGTTTCCGCAAAGTGAATCCGGCCGACTTCCCGGTGCTGTTCGTCTCGCTGGGATCAGCGACGCTGCCGCTGTCGGCGGTCAACGAATATGGCGACATCACCATCGGGCAGGCGCTGTCGCAAATTCCGGGCGTGGCGCAGGTCTTGATTTACGGCGCCCAGAAATTCGCCATTCGCGTCCAGGCCGACCCTGAAGCGGCCGCCGCGCGCGGCCTGTCGCTCGACGACATCCGCACGGCGGTTTCGCGCGCCAACTCCTCGACGCCGGTCGGCACCCTGAACGGGCCGAAGCAGGACGTGGCGCTGCAGGCCTCCGGCCAGATGGACAAGGCGATCGACTACCGGCAGGTGGTGGTGGCGTGGCGTAACGGTTCGCCGGTCAAGCTCGACGAAGTCGCCAGAATTTACGACAGCGTCGAGAACGACAAGATTGCGACCTGGCTGAACGACGAGCGCGCGATCGTGCTCGCGATCCAGAAGCAGCCGGACGCCAATACCGTGGCGGTGGTCGATTCCGTGCTGGCGAAGCTGCCGGCGCTGCGGGCGCAGATTCCGCCGTCGGTCTCGATCCAGGTGATGATGGACCGTTCGATCTCGATCCGTCAGGCGGTCGCCGACGTCGAGGAAACCCTGCTGATCGCGGTGTCGCTGGTCATTCTGGTGATCTTCCTGTTCCTGCGCTCGGCGTCCGCGACCTTCATTCCGGCGCTGGCGGTTCCGATCTCGCTGTTCGGCACCTGCGCGGTGATGTACGCGCTTGATTATTCCATCAACAACATGACGCTGCTGGCGCTGACGCTGTCGGTCGGCTTCGTGGTCGACGACGCCATCGTCATGCTGGAAAACATCGTCCGCCACATCGAACACGGCATGCGGCCCTATGAGGCCGCGCTGAAGGGCGCGCGCGAGATTGGTTTTACCATCATCTCGATCACCTTTTCGCTGATCGCGGTGTTCATCCCGGTGCTGCTGATGGGCGGCATTGTCGGCCGCGTGTTCCGCGAATTCGCGGTCACGGTGTCGGTGGCGATCATCGTCTCCGGCTTCGTGTCGCTGACCTTGACGCCGATGCTGTGCGCGCGCGTGTTGCCGGCGCATGACGCGACCAAGAAGCCAAACGTCGTGCTTCGCGTATTCGAGGCGATGTTCGATTCCTGGCTGCGCGCCTATGAATGGGCGCTCGACCGGGTGCTGGCGCGCAAGGCGCTGATGCTGATCGTCACGCTGGCGACGCTGGGCGGCACCGTCTACCTCTACATGATCGTGCCGAAAGGCTTCTTCCCGCAGGAAGATACCGGCTTTCTGATCGGCGTCACCGAAGCCGCCACCGACACCTCGTTCGAGGCCATGAAAGTGCGGCAGCAGGCGCTGGTCGAAGTGCTGAAATCCGATCCCGCGATCGACTACATCAACTCGACCGTGGGCTCTGGCGGCCCCAATCCGACTGCGAATTACGGCCGCCTGTTCATCGCGCTTAAGCCGCAGAAAACGCGCGACCCCGCCGCCAAGGTGATCGGGCGTTTGCGCACGAAGGCACGTGAGATCCCGGGCATGCAGGCGTTCTTCCAGAGCATCCAGAACCTCAATATCGGCGGCCGGGTGTCGAAGAGCCAGTACCAGTACGTGCTGCAAAGCGGCGATACCGAGTCGCTGTATCGTCTTGCGCCGGAAATGCGTGACAAGATCGAGAAGCTGCCGGGCCTGCTCGACGTCACCACCGATCTCTACATCAAGAATCCGCAGATGACGGTCGACATCGACCGTGAAAAGGCCGCGGTCTACGGCATCACCGTCGATCAGGTGCGCAACCAACTCTACAACGCCTACGGCGCCCGCCAGGTCGGCACCATCTACATGCCGACCAACGACTACCAGATCATCCTGGAAGTGCAGCCGCAGTTCCGCGTCGATCCGTCCGATCTGTCCAAGCTCTACATGAAGACCCAGAACAACGTCACCATTCCGCTGGCGGCGGTCGCCAAGCTGGTGCCGTCGGTCGGCCCATTGCAGATCAACCACCAGGGCCAGCAGCCGGCGGTGACGATTTCCTTCAACCTGGCGCCGGGCACCTCGCTGGGCTACGCCACCGACAAGATCCGGGATCTGGAACGTTCGTCAAATCTGCCGCCGACGATCTTCTCCGGCTTCTCGGGCACGGCGCAGGTGTTCGAGGACTCCAAGAGCGGGCAGGGCGTGCTGATTCTGGCGGCCATCTTCGCCGCCTTCGTCATTCTCGGCATTCTCTACGAAAGCTTCATCCATCCGATCACGATCATCTCGGGCCTGCCGTCGGCGGGTATTGGCGCGATCCTGACCTTGATGCTGTTCGGGATGGAGCTGTCGGTGATTGCGATGATCGGCATCGTGATGCTGGTCGGCATCGTCAAGAAGAACGCCATCATGATGGTGGACTTTGCGCTCGAGCGCCGCCGCGTCGGATTGAGTGCGGAGCACGCGATCCGGGAAGCCGCGCTGCTGCGTTTCCGTCCGATCATGATGACGACGTTTGCCGCGATCTTCGGCACGCTGCCGATCGCGATCGGCGCCGGCGCCGGTGCCGAGCTGCGGCAGCCGCTCGGCGTCGCCGTGGTCGGCGGTCTCTGCGTCTCGCAATTGCTGACGCTGTTCATCACGCCGGTGATCTACATTTATCTCGACCGCATCGATCGGCTGCTGAAGCGCCGGCTCGAACCGCAGTCCGAGGAGACCGGAGCGACGGAGCGGCCACATGTGGTCGCAGCCGAGTGAATTTGGCGACGGATTATTAACGCTGTCGCCGGGCCGGGCGCGGAATTAACGCCTCGGAAGAGTTTGCTGTTCCTATCTGCTGCTGTCGCGCAGAAGGTTGGTACAGCATGAAATCGCCCGATAATCTCGTTGCAACTTCGGGCAGGCTGCTCGGCTGGATCGGCGGCTTTTCGGCCGTCGCCCGTATCGAGGCCGGCGAAATCACCGACCGCGAAATGAGCCGGATCCGCGCCCAGCAGATCGACGCAGTGACACGGCACGTGCCGCTCACCATGACGGTCAATCTGATCAATGTCGGGATCGTTCTCGCGCTGTTCTGGAACACCGGCTCCAACGTCTTTCTCAGCCTGTGGGCGCTGGTGATCGCCGCGGTCGCGCTGATGGCGGCGCGGTCATGGGTCCGTTCGCAACGGACCCGCCCGCAGGAAGCTTCACCGCACGCGATCCACAGGTCGACGCTGCAGGCGATCTGCCTGGCAACGATCTGGGGCGCGCTGCCGCTGGCGTTGCTCCAAAAATCGGCCGCGGCGGATCAGATGATCATCGCCTGCCTGATGACTGGCATGATCGCGGGCGGCGCGTTCACGCTGTCGACGATTCCGCGCGCGGGACTGATGTACGTCTGGACCATGACGTTCGCCTCCGCTGGAGCGCTGTTCGTGTGCGGCGACAAGATCCATCTGTTCACCGCCGCGTTCCTGTTGCTGCTGGCCTGCTTCATGGTGCGCAACGTCGTCTCGCACGGCAATCTGTTCCAGAACAATGTGCGGGCGCAATTGCAGCTCGAGCGCCAGACCGAAATCATCTCGCTGCTGCTGAAGGAATTTCAGGAAAACGCCAGCGACTGGCTGTGGCAAACCGATGCGCGGGGTAGATTGATCGAGGTACCGGAGCGGTTTGCCGAAGTGGCACAGATGCCGCAACCGCTGCTGAAGGGCACGCATTTTTCGGAATTGCTGGAAATGCTTTGCCCCGACGACACGATCACGGCGTCGAACATTGCAGCTCTGATGGACCGCTGTGCGCCGATCCATGAGATCAACGTGCGTGTCGTCACCGGCGGGGAAACCCGGCTGTGGTCGTTGACGGCAAATCCCAGGGGCGACAGCAACGGTCAGTTTCTCGGCTATCGCGGCTTCGGCCGCGACGTCACCGAACGCTGGCGCGCGGAGCGGGCAGAGGCAGAGAGCCGGGCGAAATCCGATTTCCTGGCCGTCATGAGCCACGAAATCCGCACCCCGATGAACGGCGTGCTGGGACTGGCCGGCATGTTGCTGGAGACCGAGCTCGATCCGGAACAGCATCAGGCGGTCGCCACCATCAGGGATTCCGGCGACAATCTGTTGCGGGTTCTCAACGACATTCTCGATCTTTCGAAACTGGAGGCCGGACGATTCCAGTTCGAGGCCACGGATTTTTCGCCGACGGTGCTCGTCGAGGCGGTTGCCGCCGTGGTCCGGAGCAGTGCCGGCAACAAGGGACTGGCCGTTCAGGTCGAGCTTGACCCGGCGCTTCCGGCTTCGTTGCGCGGCGATGTCGCGAGAATTCGCCAGGTGCTGCTCAATCTCGCTTCCAACGCGGTGAAATTCACCGATTGCGGCCGGGTGATCATATCAGCTCACTGTCATCAGCGCGGCGACATGCTGGCGCGGGTAGAGTGGAGCGTCTCTGACACCGGTATCGGCATCACCCCCGACCGCATCGACCGTTTGTTCACCGATTATGAGCAGGCCGATGCGTCGATCAACCGGCGGTTTGGCGGAACCGGCTTGGGGCTCGCCATCTCCCGGCGTATCATCGAACAGATGGGTGGCAAGATCGGCGTCGACTCGGTACCCGGGCAGGGCTCGACGTTTCGGTTTTCGCTGACATTGCCCTGGAGCGATACGTTCGTCGCCGAACCATCCAGCGACCGGGTCGGCGCCGACGATCTCAAGGCCCGCATCGCAACGCTGGGCCGTCCGCTGCGGATCCTGATCGCGGAGGACGATGCGACCAACCGCCTGGTGGTGAGCAAGATGCTCCGGGAGTTCGACGCCGAAACATGCATCGTGACGGATGGCGCGCAGGCGGTGCAGGCCGCATCGGAAGCCGAATACGACGTGGTGCTGATGGATGTGCAGATGCCCGTGATGGACGGCCTCGCCGCGACGCGGGCAATCCGCGCGAGCGGCTTTAGCTCGCTGCCTATCATTGCACTGACGGCCAACGCCTTTCCTGAAGACGCCAGATTGTGCCGCGAGGCCGGGATGTCCGACTTCCTTGCCAAGCCGCTGCGCAAGCAGACGCTGGTGGATGCGATGCTGCGGGCGTTAGGTTCCGTGGAAGAGGCGCCGTCGCTCGTCCCGGCGATGCTCGACGAAATCGCGCCGAAACGAGATGCGCGCGTCGCCGCGGCCGACGAAGTTCAGTCCGCCAGCTAGCTGGGAAGCCGGACCGCCTACGCCCGGTCAATTTGCACCACGCGGAGATTGTTGGTGGTGCCGGCTTCGCCGAACGGAATGCCGGCGACCACCACAATGGAGTCCGCGGGTTGGGCAAAGTCCTCGTTGCGCGCCGTCTGCGTCGCGTGATCGACCATTTCCTCGTAGGTATGGACGTCCTTGGACAGCACGCTGTGAGCGCCCCAAAGCAGGCAAAGCTGCCGCGACACGCGTAGATCCGGCGTGAGGGCGAGGACGGAAACCTTCGGTCGTTTGCGGGCGATGCGAGCTGCCGTCGTTCCGCTCAATGTGAAAGCGACGATAACAGAGGCGCGAAGCGCTGCGGCCAGATCGGCGGCCGCGGCGGCGACGGCATGAGGCGCGGTTTCTTCCTCACCCGGCTGGGAAGCGTTGAGAATGGAACGATACATCTTGTGCCGCTCGGTGCTCTCGATGATGCGGCTCATCATGGCCACCGCCTCGCGCGGATACTGGCCGGTCGCGGATTCCGCGGACAACATCACGGCGTCGGCGCCATCATAGATCGCGGTTGCGACATCGGATGCTTCGGCTCGTGTCGGTGTCGGCGCCACCACCATCGAGTTCGAGCATCTGGGTTGCGACAATCACCGGCTTTCCGATCAGGCGGCAGGACCGGATCAACTCCTTCTGGCGACCGGGCACGTCTTCATGGGGAATCTCCACGCCGAGATCGCCGCGGGCCACCATGACCGCGTCGGAGAGGCGGACGATGTCATCGATGTGTTCGAGCGCCGCGGGCTTTTCGATCTTCGCCATGATCCCGGCGCGGTCGCCGATCAGTCCGCGCGCTTCAATGATATCGCCGGGCTTCTGGACAAACGAAAGCGCGACCCAATCGATCCCGAGCGCGAGACCGAATTCGAGATCGGCCCGGTCCTTCGCGGTGAGCGGCGACAAATTCAGGATCGCGCTGGGAACATTGACACCCTTGCGGTTCGAAATGACGCCGCCGATGACCACCGTCGCATCGATGAAATCGGAACCTATTCCGGCGACGCGAACGCGCACTCGCCCGTCGTCGATCAGAAGATCATCGCCGGGCGTGACGGCGTCGAAAATCTCGGGATGGGGCAGCGGTATGGACATCTTGTCGCCGTCGGATCCCGACAGGACAAACCGCACCGGCTCGCCGGCCACGACAATGATCTTTCCGTCCTTGATGGTTCCAACCCGGATCTTCGGTCCCTGCAAGTCCTGCAGGATGCCGATCGGACGCTTGACCTTGTCTTCCAGCGCACGAATGGCCGCATGAACCCTGGCATGATCCTCATGGGTGCCATGGCTGAAGTTCAGCCGAAACGTATCGACGCCGGCGAGGAACAACTCCTCCAGCATGGCGGGCGAACCACTGGCCGGACCGACGGTGGCGACGATTTTGGCCCTTCGATTGCGGTGCATGATTCACTCGGCCTTGCGGCCGCTCCCGGTGATCAGAATGGCTCTGATATCGTTGACGTTGGTGCCAGTCGGGCCGGTATGAACGAGATCGCCGATTCCGGCAAAGAAGCTGTAGCTGTCATGCGCCGCAAGGTAGGCGCGTGGGTCAAGGTTTGCGACGCGGGCTCGCGCAAGCGTGTCCGGCGTCACCAACGCCCCGGCGGCGTCTTCCGTTCCATCAATGCCGTCGCTGTCACCCGCGAGCGCGAAGACGCCGGGTTCGCCGGCCATGGCGATAGCAAAGGCGAGCAGAAACTCGGTGTTGCGTCCGCCGCGGCCTGCGGTGGCTTTGCCGATCGTGACGGTGGTCTCGCCGCCTGACAGCAGCACGGCAGGCGATTTCGCGGGAAAACCGTTGACGCGGACCGAGCGGGCAATGCCCGCCATGACGATGCCGAGTTCGCGGCTCTCGCCCTCGATCGCGTCGCCGAGGATGAGCGGCGTGAGACCGGCCTTGGCGGCGGTCCGGGCCGCCGCGGCCAACGCAAACGAGGGAGCGGCGATGACATGGACGTCGTTTTGTTCTGGAAGTATTTTGGGCGTCTCATGGCCGGTGGCGAGAACCGCAGATGCGGACGGCGGCAGGTCGATATCGTAGCGCGCGATGACTTCGCTGACGTCGGCGAGCGTGCTGGAGTCTGCGACCGTCGGTCCCGATGCGATGGCCGCGGGATCATCCCCCGGTATGTCGCTGATCGCCAGCGTCACGACCTTTGCCGGATGAGCTGCGAGCGCGAGCCGGCCGCCCTTGATGGCAGAGAGATGTTTGCGGACGGCATTCATTTCAGTGATGTTTGCGCCGCTGGCGAGCAGGCTCCGGTTGATGGCCTGCTTGTCGGCCAGGGTCATCCCATCAGCAGGCAGGACCATCAGCGAAGAGCCTCCGCCCGACATCAAGGCAATGACGACGTCATCGGCCGACAGGCCCTGCACGGCGGCAAGGATACGACGGCCCGCTTCTTCACTGTTCGCGTCAGGCGTGGGGTGCGAAGCTTCCAGCACCTCGATACGCCCAGCGGGCGCCAACTGCCCATGGCGCGTGACCACGACGCCGCTGAGATCGACGCCGCCCCAGGCGGCATCCAGTGCCGCCGCCATCGCGACCGAAGCCTTGCCGGCCCCGACCACCACGCAGCGGCCTTTGGGTTTTTCAGGCAGATGCCGGAGCACGGCCGCTGCGGGATCGGCGCTGGCGACGGCAGCGTCGAAGATATCCCGCAGCAGGCCGCGCGCCGGCGCGTCGGTCCAGTCCGATGGTGACGGTCCGTCAGACATTGGAGCTTTGAATGGCCTCTACCACCGCGTTGGTAACATCTTTGGTCGTGGCGGTGCCGCCGACATCAGGTGTCACAATGCCGGCGCCGGTGACCTTTTCCACGGCGCGCATCAAACGCGCCGAGGCATCGGTCTCCCCGAGATGATCGAGCATCTGGGCCGCGGTCCAGAAGCTCGCGACGGGGTTGGCGATGCCCTTGCCGGTGATATCGAACGCCGAACCGTGGATCGGTTCGAACATCGACGGGAAACGGCGTTCGGGATCGATGTTGGCGGTCGGGGCCACACCGAGACTTCCGGCAAGCGCACCGGCGAGGTCCGACAGGATGTCGGCGTGAAGGTTGGTGGCGACGATGGTGTCGAGGCTCTGCGGCTTGAGCGTCATCCGCACCGTCATCGCATCGACCAGCATCTTGTCCCAGCTGACGTCGGGAAACTCCTTCGAAACTTCCTCGGCGATCTCGTCCCACATCACCATGCCGTGGCGCTGGGCGTTGGACTTGGTGACGACGGTCAGCAGCTTGCGCGGCCGCGATTGCGCCAACTTGAACGCATAGCGCATGATACGCTGCACGCCGACCCGGGTGAAGATCGCGACTTCGGTGCCGACTTCCTCGGGCAGACCGCGATGGACGCGGCCGCCGCAGCCGGCATACTCGCCCTCGGAATTTTCCCGGACGATTACCCAGTCGAGATCGCCGGTGCCGACGTTGCGGAGCGGCGAGGTGATGCCGGGCAGGATTTTCGTCGGCCTGACATTGGCGTACTGGTCAAAACCCTGGCAGATCGGCAGACGCAGTCCCCACAGCGTAATGTGATCGGGAACATCGGGCGCACCTACCGCGCCGAAGTAGATCGCATCGAACTTCTTCAGCTTGGCCAACCCGTCGGCCGGCATCATGGCGCCGTGCTTGCGATAATAGGCCGAACCCCAGTCAAAGGTCTCGACGTTAAACTTGACGTCGCCCATTCGCTTCTGGAGGCTTTCGAGCACGGTGATGCCGGCGGCGATGACTTCAGGACCGATACCGTCGGCAGGGATGGCTGCGATTGAATATTCACGCATTGGAATGCTCCATGAGAACGGGGTGAGAGGGATTAGCGTTGGGGAAGCGCATCCGCGGCGGCTGCCGCAGACGTCCGTTGTGACCGCGCAAGCACGAGCGTGAGCACGGCTGACAGGACCAGCAATCCGGCGACGAAGAACAATCCGCCCTGGAAACTGCCGGTGAGATCCTTGATCCAGCCGATCATCGCCGGACCGACGAAGCCGCCGAGATTGCCGATCGAATTAATGGTCGCGATCCCCGCTGCCGCGGCAGAGCCGGACAGGAACATCGTCGGCATGCTCCACAGCGGCGGTTTTGCAGCGCTGACGCCGATGTTGACCAGGGTCAGGCTCAAGAGGACGGCGAGCACGGTGCCGGCAAATCCGGCCAGCACCAGGCCGAGCGATGCCAGCAGGCAGGCGCCGACGACATGCCAGGTGCGTTCGCCGCTGCGATCGGAATGACGCGCCCACAACACCATTCCGATGACGGCGATCACGCCCGGCAGTGCATTGAGGAACCCGACCTGCAATGACGACAGGCCGAACTCCTTGATGATTTGCGGCGCCCAGATGCCGAGCGTGTAAAGACCTGCTGAGGTGCCGAAATAGACCAGCGACAGTGCAAGGACACGCAGATCGGTGAGCCCGCGCCAGATGCTGTGGCTGGCGGTGCCGGCCTTCTTGGTGGTTTCCGCGTTCATCGTCATCACCAACCATTGACGTTCATCGGCGTTCAGCCAGGTCGCCTTTTCCGGCCGGTCAGTCATATAGAAGAGAACCACGACCCCGAGAATGACGGCGGGCACCGCCTCGATGATGAACATCCACTGCCAGCCGCTGAGACCCATGATGCCGTGCATCTCGAGCAGCGCGCCGGATACCGGCGATCCCAGCACCGTCGAGAGCGGTGCCGCGGCCATGAAGATCGCGGTGACGGCGGCGCGTTGCCGCGCCGGAAACCAGTAGCTGAGATAGAGGATAATTCCGGGAAAGAAGCCGGCCTCCGCCGCCCCGAGCAGGAAGCGCAGCACATAGAAGCTGGTGGAGCCCTGCACGAAGGCCATCGCCCCCGAAATCAGGCCCCAGGTGATCATCACCCGGGCGATCCAGATGCGGGCGCCGACCTTGTCGAGCACGAGGTTCGACGGCACTTCGAACAGGAAATAACCGAGGAAGAAAATGCCGGCGCCGAAGCCGAACACCGTCGGCGAGAAACCGAGATCCTTGTTCATCGTCAGCGCCGCAAACCCGATGTTGACGCGGTCGATGAAGGCAACGAAGTAAAGCAGCATGACGAAAGGGACGATGCGCAGCGTGATCTTGCGCAGGACGCGCGTTTCCAGCTCGGCACTCATCGGATGGGCTCCTCGCCTGATGTTTTGATTTCCGCGCCGTCTTGCGCGTTGAAGGCCACCCTGCGACCGCGGCCGCCGATACTCAATTGGCTCTGGTTTATACAAAAAAATGATATAATCCTGATCCGGGAGAAAACGGATGGATCTTCACCAACTGCGCTGCTTCGTGGCGGCGGCCGAAGAACTGCATTTCGGCAGGGCGGCGCAACGGCTGCAAATGCTGCCGTCGGCGCTCGGGCGGTTTATCCGTCTGCTCGAGGAAGATCTCGGGACCAGGCTGATGACGCGCACCACCCGCAGCGTCACGCTGACCGACGATGGCGCCATCCTGCTCAGAGAAGCCCGCGCCTTGCTGGCGCAGGCCGACACGCTGGCTGCTAAATTCCGTACGCGCGGTCGCAAGCAGGCATCGGCCGTGCGTGTGGGTGCGATCGACAGTGCCGCCGCCGGACTGCTGCCGATGCTGCTTCATGACTTTCGCGAGCGCCGGCCTGACGTGACGGTCCAGCTTGTCGAGGACAAGACCATACGCCTGCTGCCGCGGCTGTTGTCCGGCCGGCTTGATCTTGCCTTTGTGCGACCGCCGGAAAGCCCGGACAAGCGGCTGGAGTTTCTGTTCCTGTTTCACGAAACAGCCGTCGTCGCCGTTTCCGATCGTCATCCATTCGCATCGAAGAAGCGCGTCACGATCGCCGATCTCGCGGACCAGCCGCTGATTGTGCCGGAGCGCCGCTCGCGGCCGCACAGCCACGACCTCACCATGAAACTGTTTGCCGAAGCAGGCCTTGAGGCCCGTATCGTCCAGATCGCGGATGAGAAGCAGACCATCGTCAATCTGGTGTCGGCCGAACTCGGCGTCGCGATCGTCCCCAAATGGACGTCACGGATGGCGGCGCGTGGTGTCCGCTATGTCCGGCTGGCGGCTTCCGACATGAACAGGTTGCCGCTGGCGGCGGTCTGGACCCGCGGAACACGCGATTCGATCCGCGACGATATGCTTGAGATGCTCAAGGAGCAGCTGTCGAGCTACTCGAAGCAGGCTTGATGCGTCGCGGCTTCGCGATGTTCGCTTAGATCGAAAAGCTGGTGCCGCAGCCGCAAGACGCGGTGGCATTCGGATTGACGACGCGGAACGAGGCGCCGATCAGGTCGTCGACGAAGTCGACTTCTGATCCCGCGAGAAATGGCACTGAGGCCGGATCGACCAGCACCACCGCATCCTCGCGCGCGATCACCAGGTCGTCGTCGGCCTTGGCATGGTCGACATCGAACTTGTACTGGAAGCCGGAACACCCGCCGCCCTCGACGGAGATGCGCAGCATGGCGCCGTCGCCTTCGGTCTTGAGGATTTGCCCGATGCGGCGGGCAGCCCGCTCGCTGACGGTGATGGCAGTGGTCATGTCAGCAGTGGTCATGGCGTCGTCTCCAGCATCGCCCCGAAGGGCTGCGTCATACCCAATTCATTTGGTCTGCCGCGTCAGGCATAGTTAAGTGCACAATCACGTGGAATCAAATGGATAAGGACTAAAAAAACGTGTCGGTCGGAATGGCTGCCCCCCGCGCGCTTTATGCCTGCGACCCCGATTCCAGCCGCGGTCGGCTGTTTTTGGAGCCGCCGAGCAAGACCCGCAGCCCGTTCCGGCGCGATTGCGACCGGGTGATCCATTCCACCGCCTTTCGCCGGCTCAAGCACAAAACCCAGGTTTTCGTGTTCCACGAGGGCGATCACTACCGCACCCGGCTGACCCATTCGCTGGAAGTGGCGCAGATCGCCCGCGCGCTGGCCCGGCAACTCGGCCTCGACGAGGACCTGACGGAGACGCTGGCGCTGGCCCACGACATCGGCCATCCCCCGTTCGGCCATGCCGGCGAACGGGCGCTCGACAAATGCCTCCACGCCCATGGCGGCTTCGACCACAATGCCCAGACGCTGCGGGTCGTGACCGCGCTGGAGCATCGCTATCCCGAGTTTGACGGGCTGAACCTGACCTGGGAAGCGCTCGAGGGCGTCGTCAAGCACAACGGCCCGTTGATGGAGCGGGGCGGGGCCCCGGCCGGACGCTATCGCGACAGTGGAATTCCCGTGGGCATCGCCGATTTCAACCGGACATTCGATCTGGAACTGTGGAGCTTTGCGTCGCTGGAGGCGCAGGTCGCGGCCTTTGCCGATGACATCGCCTACGACGCCCACGATATCGACGACGGCCTGCGCGCGGGCCTGTTTGGCGTCGACGATCTCAAGGTGATGCCGCTGACGGCTGCGATCATCACCGATATCGGCAAGCATTATCCTGGTCTCGACGATGTCAGGCGCGGCGCCGAACTGGTGCGGGAGCTGATCTCCTACCTGATCGGGGCTGTCATCGCGGAGACCCAGAAACGCCTGGAGGCCGCCAAACCGCAATCCGCCCACGATATCCGTCTTTACCACCAGCCGATGGTCGCATTTCCCGCTTCCGTCGCGCAGGAGGAGGCGGCGATCAAGGCATTCCTGAAGCAACGGATGTACCGGCACGCACGGGTGATGCGGGTGATGGGCGAGGCCGAAGGGATATTGTTCGATCTGTTCGCGCGCTACCAGGCCTCGCCGGGTGACCTGCCGGCTGAATGGGTCGAGGGGACGGAGCGTGAGAAGCGACGGCGAACGGGCGCGCCGGATCGGCAATTTCATTGCCGGAATGACCGATCGTTTCGCCCTGATGGAGCACCAAAGGCTTTTTGACTCGACCCCGGATTTGCGTTAGGCGGCGGCCATGGCCAAACCCGCCCCAAACCACCTTTTTGCCGACGTGCTCGCGCGCGTACACGGAATTTGCGCTGCGCTCGCGAGCGAGGGCCAGTGGCCCGCTGGCATCGATTTCTCCCGTGTCGTGGTCGAGCCGCCGCGCGACGCCAGCCATGGCGACATGGCGACCAACGCCGCGATGGTGCTGGCCAAAGAGGCCAAGGCAAAGCCGCGCGAACTCGCCGACAAGTTTGCCGAAAAGCTGCGTGCCGACGACCTGATCGCTTCGGTCGATGTCGCCGGGCCCGGCTTCATCAACATGACCCTGAAGCCGCAGGTCTGGGCGGACGCGCTGCGTACGGTGCTGCGGGAAGGTACTTCGTACGGCAAGAGCGCGATCGGCGGCGGTGCGAAGGTCAATGTCGAATACGTCTCCGCCAATCCGACCGGGCCGATGCATGTCGGCCATTGCCGCGGCGCGGTGTTTGGCGATGCGTCTGAGCCAGCCTGCTGCAATTCGCGGGCTACGACGTTACGCGCGAATACTACATCAACGACGCCGGCTCACAGGTCGACGTGCTCGCGCGCTCGGCCTTCCTGCGCTACCGCGAAGCGCTCGGCGAGACCATCGGCGACATTCCCGAAGGGCTCTATCCCGGCGACTATCTGGTGCCGGTCGGGCAGGCGCTCGCCGACGAATATGGCGACAGACTGAAGGCGATGCCGGAAGACGCGTGGCTGCCGATCGTGCGCAACAAGGCCATCGCCATGATGATGGACATGATCAAGGGCGATCTCGCCGCGCTCAACGTCAAGCATGACGTGTTCTTCTCGGAGCGGTCGCTGATCGAGACGGGCAACAACAAGGTCTCCGAGACCATCGATTTCCTGCGTTCAAGGGCGACATCTACGAGGGCCGCTGCCGCCGCCGAAGGGCAAGCCGGTCGATGACTACGAGGACCGCGAGCAGACGCTGTTCCGGTCGACCGAGTACGGCGACGATGTCGATCGGCCCGCTGATCAAGTCGGACGGCGGCTATACCTATTTCGCCGCCGACATCGCCTATCACAAGAACAAGTTCGATCGCGGCTTCCTCGACATGATCGACGTGTTCGGCGCCGATCATGGCGGCTACATCAAGCGGATGCAGGCGGCGGTGAAGGGCGTCAGCGCCGGCAAGGCCGCGCTCGACGTCAAGGTGGTGCAGCTGGTCCGGCTGCTGCGCGACGGCGAGCCGGTGAAGATGTCGAAGCGCTCCGGCGACTTCGTCACCCTGCGCGAGGTGGTCGACGAGGTCGGCTCGGACGCGGTGCGGTTCATGATGCTGTTCCGCAAGAACGACGCGGTGCTGGACTTCGATCTCGCCAAGGTGATCGAGCAGTCCAAGGACAATGCGGTGTTCTACGTCCAGTATGGCCACGCCCGCGGCCATTCGATTTTCAAGAACGCGCGCGAGATGTTTCCGGACCTGCCGGAGGACGATGCCGCCCGGGCAGCCTACCTGGGGGATGCCGCCGTGGAGCGGTTGACGGACCCTGCGGAACTCGCTTTGCTCAAGCTGCTGGCGCTGTATCCCCGGATGATCGAGGCCGCGGCGGTGGCACATGAGCCTCACCGAATCGCTTTTTATCTGTATGATTTAGCCAGCGAATTTCACGCGCTTTGGACCAGGGGCCGGGATTTGCCCTATTTACGCTTCATTATGACTAATGATGCAGAGATCACAAAGGCGCGGCTGGCGATGGTTCAGGGCGTCGTCTCGGTTCTGGCGTCGGGCTTAGCCGTTCTCGGCGTCCACGCGCCGACCGAGATGCGGTAGGCAGGGGCGAAGGCCCCCACGAATGGGGATTTGTGGGGGATCTGGCAGGGGCCAATTCGGTTGTCAGAAGTCGCTGACATGGCGGGTTGGCGCTGTCCCGAAGGGGATGCACCACCACGATGGCTGATCGATACCAGAACAGACCGTTTCCAGCCCCAGACTATGACCGGGGTGACGATCCCCATGCCGCGGGCCGTGCGGAGAGCGATCCTCTGGCTGAACTGGCAAGGCTGATCGGGCAGACCGATCCGTTCGCTGCCGCCGCAAAGCCGCCGCCACATCCCCTGCAGTCGCGCGCCAATCCGCGTCCGCAAGCCTACGACCCGCCCGAAGAAGAGGAAGATGTCGCGCCGATGCCGCCGCCGTGGATGCAGCGCGCCCGGCAGGAAGCAGCCCCGCCGCAGCAGGATTACACGTCGCAGGATTACGTCGGGGAAGAGCAGGACTACGCGCCGGCGCCTGTGCATCCCCTGCATCGTTACGCGGCCCAGTCACAGGCACCCGCGCAGCACTATCAGCAGGACTATCAGGAAGAGCCGCGATACGCCGAAGAACCATACGCTGATGAGCCGCAGCAAACCGATCCGTCGCGCTACGACGATGCGCTGTACGGGCAGATCGATTCCGGCCAGCAGCAGTACCAGCGCGACCCGGCCTATCCGGACGATCCCTACGCGTACCAGAGCGACTATGAGGACGAGCCGGAGCCGAAGCGGCGCTCGAGCGGCCTGATGACGGTTGCCGCCGTGCTGGCGCTGGCCGTGGTGGGGACGGGGGCAGCCTTTGCCTATCGCACCTATGTCGGTTCGCCGCGCACCGGCGAGCCGCCGATTATCAGGGCCGACAATAGCCCGACCAAGATCGTGCCGGCGCCGACAGATGGCAACACGACCACCACCAAGACGCCCGATCGCATGCTGCCCGGCGACGGCGGCGAGAAACTGGTGTCGCGCGAAGAGACGCCGGTCGATGTCAATTCCAGGTCTGGCGCGCCCCGCGTGGTGTTTCCGCCGCTGAACCAGAACGGTAGCCCGCCGCCGATCTCCAGCGTTTCCCCGAACGTGCCGCCACCGGCGGCCGCCGCCAACGGCACGATGCCGAACAACGAGCCACGCAAGATCAAGACGCTGGCCGTCAAGGGCGATGCGGCTGAGAACGGCGGCGCCCCGGCAGGTGTGGCCCCGCCGGCGACACCAGCCAAGCCGGCACGCGCGGTACCCGCTGCTCCCGCCGCGCAGCACAACCCTTCATCCGCTAATGCCAGTGCCAATGCGCCGCTGTCGCTGGCGCCGCAGGCCGGGGCTCCGGCCGATCCGGCTCCGGCGCCTGCGGCCCGCATCGCCGCCACCAATCCCGTGCAGGCGGCACCTGCAGCAGGCGGCGGATTTGTGGTTCAGGTCTCCTCGCAGAAGTCCGAAGCGGACGCGCAGGCTTCTTTCCGGGCGTTGCAGGGCAAGTACCCCAGCGTGCTGGGCTCCCAGTCGGTACTCGTGAAGCGTGTCGATCTCGGTGAGAAGGGGGTCTACTACCGGGCGTTTGCGGGTCCGTTCAGTTCCTCGGATCAGGCGACACAGGTTTGCAACAGCCTCAAAGCGGCCGGCGGGCCGCAGTGCCTCATCCAAAGGAATTAACGGCCGTTTCCTTGACCCGGGAGCCGTGAGGGGCCTAATCGGCCCCCATGAGCAGCCGCGCATTCATCACGGGCGTATCGGGACTGGAACTGAGCGCTGCCGAGCGCACGTTTATCCGCGCCGAGTTGCCGTGGGGCTTCATCCTATTCAAGCGCAACATCGATACGCCCAAGCAAGTATCTTCACTCGTTGGGGAATTGCGCGACCTGGTCGGTAATCCCGATGCGCCGGTCCTGATCGACCAGGAAGGCGGCCGGGTGGCGCGCCTGGGCCCGCCGCACTGGCCGGTCTATCCGCCAGGGGCCGTCTTCGGTGCGCTCTACGACATCGAGCCCAAGCTGGGCTTTCAGGCGGCCCGCCTGAGCTCACGGCTGATCGCTGCCGACCTGATCGACCTTGGTATCAACGTCGACTGCCTGCCGCTGGCGGATGTCCCGGTGGCCGGCGCGGATGCCGTGATCGGCAACCGGGCCTATGGAACCGGGCCGGCCAAGGTCGCGGCCATCGCCCGGGCCGTCACCGACGGGCTGGTCCAGGGCGGCGTCCTGCCGGTCCTGAAACACATTCCCGGCCATGGGCGGGCCACCGCGGACAGCCATTTTGGGCTGCCGACGGTCGATACGCCCCGGGATGAGCTGGAAACGGACCGATTTCGCCGCGTTTCAACCGCTGGCGGATCTGCCGATGGCCATGACCGCACATGTTGTGTTTAGCGCGTTAGACCCCGCCCAACCGGCGACGACTTCTGCGACAATCATCCGGCAAGTGATTCGCGGCGTGATCGGGTTCCAAGGTTTGTTGATGAGTGATGACGTGTCCATGAATGCGTTGGCGGGAACGATCGCCGAGCGGACCCGCGCCATCGTCAACGCCGGCTGCGATATGGTTTTGCATTGCAACGGCAAGCTCGACGAGATGCGCGACGTGGCGCGCGAGACGCCGGAACTGACGGGTGAGGCCCTTGCACGCGCCAAACGGGCGCTGGCCTCGCGACATCAGCCGCAGCCGCTCGACCGGCCGGCGGCACGGGCTGAACTGGACGCGTTGATCAATCGGGTAGGGACGGCATGACCGCGGAGATTCTTTCGTTTGAAACCGGACGGCCCGCCGACATCACCGACGAGCCGTCGCTGGTCGTCGACGTCGAGGGCTATGAGGGTCCGCTTGACCTGTTGTTGACGCTGGCGCGGCAGCAGAAGGTCGATCTCTCGAAGATTTCGATCCTGGCGCTGGCCGACCAGTATCTGATCTTCATCGAGGCGGCGCGAAAGATCCGCCTCGAACTCGCGGCCGATTATCTGGTCATGGCGGCCTGGCTCGCGTTCCTGAAATCGCGGCTGCTGCTGCCCGAACCGGCGACGCCGGACGGGCCGAGCGCCGAGGAGATGGCGACCGCGCTTGCCAACCGGCTGCGTCGGCTGGAGGCGATCCGCGAGGCGGCCAACCGGCTGATGAACCGGCCCCAGTTCCAGCGCGATATCTTTCCGCGCGGCAATCCGGAATCGATCGCCGAAATCCGCCATCCCAAATTCACGGCGACCCTGTACGACCTGCTTTCCGCCTACGCCGCGCAGCGCCAGCAGCGCGTGCTGGCAACGGTGCATCTGCAGAAGCGCACGGTGTGGTCGCTGGCGGAAGCGCGCGCGTCGCTGGAGCGGCTGATCGGCATCGCCGAGGAGTGGAGTTGCCTCGACGAATATCTTCTCAACTACGTCGTCGATCCCTCGCAAAAGGCGACCGTGTTCGCGTCGAGCTTTGCCGCGGCGCTCGAACTGGTGCGCGAAGGCGAGATGGAACTAAATCAGAAAGAGGCGTTCGCGCCGATCTATTTTCGTAAGCGTCCGCCGCAAGCTTCCGGAGCGATGTCCGCCCCGGATCTGACGGTCGAGTAAGTGGAAGGAGAGCTAGCCATGGCAAGCCTGGCGGAAAAACGCATGGAAGATGCCGAGGAGCACCCCGTCGACCCGAACACGGAAACCGAAGCCGTGGCGCGGCCTGAGGAATTGCGGCTGCTCGAAGCACTGCTGTTTGCCTCCGCCGAGCCGATCGATCAGGCGGCGCTGGCGAAGCGGATGCCCGACGGCGTCGACATCAAGGCGGCGCTGGCGCAGCTGCAGGCGGAATACGCCTCGCGCGGCGTCAACCTGGTTCGCGTCGCCAACAAGTGGTCGTTCCGCACCGCCGGCGATCTGTCGTGGCTGATGACGCGCGAAAGCACCGAGACCCGCCGCCTGTCGCGCGCGGCCATCGAGGTGCTCGCGATCATCGCCTATCACCAGCCGGTGACGCGTGCCGAGATCGAGGAAATCCGCGGCGTGATCACGTCCAAGGGAACTCTGGATGTGCTGCTGGAGACCAGCTGGATCCGTCCCCGTGGCCGTCGCAAGACGCCGGGCCGTCCGCTGACCTTCGGCACGACGGAGCAGTTCCTGACCCAGTTCAGCCTGGAGCAACTGGGCGATCTGCCGGGTCTGGAAGAGCTGAAGGGCACGGGGCTGCTGGATTCGCGGCTGCCTTCCGGCTTCAGCGTTCCGACACCGTCCGACGACGCCGCGCTGCGTGAGGATGAGGATCCGCTGGAGGCCGGCGATACGCTCGACCTGCTGCTGGCGCCGGCCGCCGAGCCTGAAACTCCCCCTGAGAACGGCGGCGAAAGCTAGTTCCGCCGGCGCGCCGTTTATTCCCGGATCGGGGATTAACAATAGCAATATTACGTAGCCGCGGCACCGATTTGCCGCGGCCTAAGTCCTTGTTTTTGACACCTCCCGGGCCTACCTTTCGCCAAAGCTTGGTCGGTTTCCGGCCGTCTCTTTTGGAGGGTTGCAGGATGGGTTCGCTTAGCATTTGGCACTGGATCGTCGTGATCGCAGTGGTCCTGCTGTTGTTCGGCCGCGGCAAGATTTCGGACCTGATGGGCGACGTCGCGCAGGGCATCAAGGCCTTCAAGAAGGGCATGCAGGACGACGACAAGACTGCGGAAAAGCCCGAGCCGGCCAAGACCATCGATCACTCCGCGGCACCGTCCGCGGCGCGTACGGATGTCGGCAGCAAGGCTGTCTGAACCCAAAATCGGCTGACATACGCCGGTTGAGAAAAGGCGCGGGCGTTCCCAAATCTTGCTAGACAGGCATTGGGGCGCGGACGTCTCGCGCGAGCGGAAGAATTCATGTTCGATATCGGGTGGAGTGAACTGGTCGTCATCGCGGTTGTCGCGCTGATTGCCATCGGCCCGAAAGAGCTGCCGGGCGTGCTGCGCATGGTCGGGCAATGGATGGGCAAGGCGCGCAAGATGGCGTCCGAATTCCAGGGCCAGTTCAACGAAGCGATGCGCGAGGCCGAGATGGCCGACCTCAAGAAGGGCTTTGACGATATCAAGGAAGCCGCGACCGGCTTCACCAGCAATAACATCATGACCTCGCTGCAAAAGGACGTCAGCGACGCCATGCAGATCGGCGACATCGACAAGCCGGCGTTGCCGCCCGTGGATGCGCAGATCGCCTCCGCGATCGGCGAACCCGTTGAGCCGACCACACCAGCCGCGCCGACGCCGGAAACCTTCGTCGAGGCCGAGACGCATGCGGCCGCCTCCGAGCCGCTCGCGATCACCCGTGAAGTCCAGGCCGCGCCGCAGGACATCACGCCGGCGCCCGGATGTCCCCAAGGACGCCAAAGCGTCATGAGCGCCGAAGACATCGAGGCCAGCAAAGCGCCACTGATGGACCATCTGATCGAGCTGCGCTCGCGGCTGATCAAGGCGCTGTTGGCATTCGGTATTGCCTTCATCTTCTGCTTCTTCTTCGCCAAGCAGATCTACAACGTGCTGGTGTGGCCGTTCGTCTGGGTCGCGGGTCCCGAGAATTCCAAATTCATCTACACCGCGCTGCTGGAATATTTCCTGACCCAGTTGAAGCTGGCGATGTTCGGCGCGGCCTTCATTTCGTTCCCGATCGTGGCGGGGCAGATCTACATGTTCGTGGCGCCCGGCCTCTACAAGCACGAGCGCGGCGCGTTCCTGCCGTATCTGGTCGCAACGCCGTTCTTCTTCGTGCTCGGCTCGCTGCTGGTCTATTTCGTCGTGCTGCCGATGCTGGTGAGGTTCTCGCTCGGCATGCAGCAGCTGAGCGGCCCCGAAACCGCGCAGATCCAGTTGCTGCCGAAGGTCGGCGAATTCCTGTCGCTGACGATGTCGCTGATCTTTGCCTTCGGCATCGCGTTCCAGTTGCCGGTGATCCTGACGCTGCTGGGGCGGATCGGCATCATCACCGCAAAGCAGCTCCGCGAAAAGCGCCGCTATTTCATCGTCGTCGCCTTCATCATCGCGGCCGTGCTGACGCCGCCCGATGTCCTGAGCCAGGCCTCGCTCGCGCTGCCGCTGCTGCTGCTCTACGAAGGCTCGATCATCGCGGTCGCCATGGTGGAAAAGAAGGCCGCCGCCGCGCAGGCCACGACGCCGCCTCCGGAAGCCAATCCGGCCGAGTAGGCGTGTCGTCATACCCCGCGAAAGCGGGGTATCCAGTACGCCACAGCCTCCCGGAATAGCGGCCGGTGGCCCACGCCGGTGTGACCTTCAGTGTTCCAAAACCTGCCCATTCGGGTTACTGGATGCCCGCCTTCGCGGGCATGACAACTCGTTGGAATTTTCGGGATTTTCGCCTCAGGACTGGCCATGCACGACATCAAATCGATCCGCGACAACCCCGCAGCCTTCGACGCCGGTCTGACGCGCCGCGGGCTGTCGCCGTTGTCGGCCGCGCTGCTCGCGATCGACGAGCGGCGCCGTGCGGCGATCCTGGCCTCGGAGCAGGCGCAGGCGCGGCGCAATGCGGCCTCGAAGGAAATCGGCGAAGCCAAGAAGGCCAAGGATGACGCGCGCGCCAACAAGTTGATGGCGGAGGTCGCCGAGCTCAAGACCACGATGCCGGAGCTCGAACTGACGGCGAAGACGGCGGACGACGAACTCACCAAGGAATTGTCCGCGATCCCGAACCTGCCGCTCGACGAGGTGCCCGAAGGCACCGACGAGCACGGCAACGTGCAGCGTCACGTCTACGGCAAGATCCGCAACTACGCGTTTACGACGAAGCCGCATGACGATCTCGGCGGCGCGCTCGGCTACATGGATTTCGAGGCCGCCGCCAAACTGAGCGGCGCGCGCTTCGTCGTGCTGAAGAAAGGCCTGGCGCGGCTGGAGCGCGCGATCGGGCAGTTCATGCTCGATCTCCACACCAACGAGCACGGCTATACCGAGATCAATCCGCCGCTGCTGGTGCGGAACGAGGTGATGTTCGGCACCGGGCAGTTGCCGAAATTCGAGGACGATCAGTTCTGGGCCATCAAGGGCGAATTGCTGGCGACTCCCGATGGACGATTGCAGACCGAACGCCTCGGGCTTATCCCCACCGCCGAAGTGTCGCTGACCAATCTCGTTCGCGAATCCATCGTCGACGAAAAAGAATTGCCGATGCGGCTCACCGCGCTGACGCCGTGTTTCCGCGCCGAAGCGGGAGCCGCCGGGCGCGATACCCGCGGCATGATCCGGCAGCATCAGTTTACAAAAGTCGAGCTGGTTTCGATCGCGACGCCGGAGACCAGCATCGACGAGCATGAGCGCATGTTGTCCTGCGCCGAAGAGGTGCTGAAACGGCTCGACCTGCATTACCGCGTGATGACGCTGTGTGCCGGCGACATGGGCTTTCTCGGCGCAGAAGACCTACGACATCGAGGTGTGGATGCCCGGGCAGGGCGAGGGCGGCGCCTACCGCGAAATCTCAAGCTGTTCGGTGTGCGGCGATTTCCAGGCGCGGCGCATGGATGCGCGCTCGCGCGGGCCGGACGGCAAGCCGCGCTTCGTCCATACGCTGAACGGTTCCGGTACCGCGGTCGGCCGCGCGCTGATCGCTGTGATGGAAACCTATCAGCAGGAAGATGGTTCAATCGCGGTGCCCGCCGTGCTGCAACCCTATATGGGCGGCCTCAAGGTCGTCGAGCGCGACAAATAGTAGATGTAAGACATGCCGCTGCATCGCGACATCCATTGGATCGGAAGGCAATGGGCTGTCACTGGCCACGGGATGCAGTTGATCGACCAGAAGCTGCAGGGCTTTTTCGATATCGAAGTCGATCGCTTGTGGGACGACGCTCTGATCGAAAGCGTGCACGCCAAGGAGTGGCTGAACGTAGCCGACTTCGACAAGGGACTTGCGCTCGCGCGGGCGCGGTATCCGCAACCGTCAGGTGCGGTGACCGCAGCCCGACCGATTGCACCGGCACCGGCGATTGAACCGGTTGCGCCGGTTGCGAAGCCGGAAACCCCGAAACTCGACACCCCCAAGCCGGCAGCGCCAGCACCCGTAAAGCCCGCTCCCGTCGAACCGCCAACTGCCGTAGCGCCGCCCCGGCCGATCGCACCGGCAGCAGCGATTGAGCCGGTTGCGCCGCCTCCATCGGTCGCGAAGCCGATTGAGCAGAAGCCCGCTCCCCCGAAGGTCGAGACCCCGAAGCCGGTAGCGCCGACAGCCGCAAGGCCTGCTGCTGTCGAACCGCCCGCCGCCGTGACGCCGCCTCGGCCAATCATCCCAGCCACACCGACCGAACCGGCTGCGCCGCCTCCGCCCGTCGCGAAGCCCATCGAGCCGAAGCCGGAAAAGCGCAAGCTCGAAGCCCCAACGCCAGTTGCGGTGACAGTGCGACGTCGTCCCGTGCTTCCGCCAATTACCGTGACGCAGGTCAGGCAAGACGCACCGCTTCCGCCGGCCGTCAAAGACGAAGCGCCAAAAGCACCGGTGTCAGAACCGCCGAGACCCGAAAAGTCCGATCCGGTCGAGCCGCCAGTGCCGCCCACGACGCTGTTTCAGATGCGCTATGAATGCCGCGCCAAGTTTGTCCGGCCCTGGCGTGTGGTGACGCAGAAAACATAGGTAAATCGGCCGGTTTGCCTCGGCGGCGATAGCCGGATAAGACCGCCCGGCAGCTCACCTCGAACCAGAAGGCTTTTTGGCGGATGCGAATTCTCTGCACCAATGACGACGGCATCCACGCCCCCGGCCTGAAAGTCGTCGAAGAGATCGCGCGTGCGCTGTCCGACGATGTCTGGATCGTGGCGCCCGAGCTCGATCAGTCCGGCGTTTCGCATTCGCTGTCGCTGAACGATCCGCTGCGCCTGCGCGAAGTCGGTCCGCGTCACTTCGCGGTACGGGGCACGCCGACCGATTGCGTGATCATGGGATCGCGCCACATCCTCGGTGAAAAGGGCCCCGATCTCGTGCTGTCAGGCGTCAACAAGGGCCGCAACGTCGCCGAGGACGTGGTCTATTCCGGCACCATCGCCGGCGCGCTCGAAGGCACCATTCTGGGAATCCCGTCGTTCGCGCTGAGCCAGGAGTTTTCGATCGAGACCCGTCACGCGCCGCTGTGGGACACCGCGCTGAAGTTCGGGCCGGATATTTTGCGCAAGGTGATCGATGCCGGCGTGCCGAAGAACACCGTGATCAACGTCAATTTTCCGGCCTGCACGCCCGACCAGGTCAAGGGCGTCCGCGTGACGCGGCAGGGCAAGCGCAATGTCGGCTTCCTCAAAGTCGACAAGCGCCATGACGGCCGCGGCAATCCCTATTTCTGGCTCGGCTTTGAGCGCGCGGCCGCCCTGGAAGTGCCGGCCGAAGGCACCGACCTCGCGGCGCTGGTGGCGCGCTATGTTTCGGTGACGCCGCTGCGGCTCGACCGCACCGACGAAGCTTTTTCGGACGCGCTGACGACGACGTTGCGATAGGTGTCTGCGGTAGCCGCCAGTATCGTCAGTCCTGAGGCGCGAGCCTCTTGGCGAGCCTGGACAGGATCGCGGATGATCCAGTCGTCTAAACCGCCGCGCTCTTCAGCGTGCTGTCGATCATCTGGGCCAGCGTTTCCAGCTGGAACGGCTTCTGCAAAGCCGGACGGTCGCGATATTCTTCCGGAAGGCCGGATGATCCGTAGCCGGTCGCAAAAATGAACGGACGGTTTTTCGCCTTGATCAGTTCGGCCACCGGCGTGATCACCTTGCCGTTGACGTTGACGTCGAGAATGGCGAGGTCGAAATCGGTCGATTGCACGAGCTTGAGCGCTTCGCCGATTTCGCCGGCCTCGGCCGCCACGCTGTAGCCAAGCTCTTCCAGCATGTCGGCGACCATCATCCGGATCATGACCTCGTCTTCGACGAGAAAAACAGAACAGCCCGCAGGCCGCGTCGCCATCATGATGGAATCCTTGCCCTTCCGAGCGTCGAGGTTCGCAAAAAATACCCCTTGGTGCAATGACGGCATCAGGCTGCCGGAGGCTGTGGTCAGACGAATTTCCGGTGCTGCAACTCCCGGGTGGGGATAGGGTTCCAGCAGCCGGAACCGGATTCTTCAGGAAATTCTTCTTAAATCCGTCGCTGCTATTACATCTTGGCATGGCCGAAGCATAGGATTGGCGGGTCTGGCCCGCCACGAGACCGCAATGTCGCAAGAACCGCCCGAAAAGATGATGTTTCAGCTCACCCTGCGGCGGCGGGGGATCAGCGATCAGGCCGTGCTGCGCGCCATGGAAGAGGTGCCGCGCGAAATGTTCGTGACAGTGGCCGATCGGGGGCACGCCTATCGCGACAGCGCGCTCGGCATCGCCTGCGGGCAGACCATCAGCCAGCCCTTCGTGGTCGCCTACATGACCGAGCAGTTGCAGCTGCAAAAGAGCCACAAGGTGCTCGAGATCGGCACCGGCTCCGGCTACCAGGCCGCGATCCTGTCGCAGCTATGCGGCCACGTCTTCACCATCGAGCGCTACCGGACGCTGGCCGACAGCGCGCGCGTCCGGCTGGAAAAGCTCGGCTACCACAACGTCGAGGTGGCGTTCGGCGACGGCTTCGATGTCCCACCCGGCGCCGGCGATTTCGACCGCATCCTGGTCACGGCGGCGATGGAGAAAATTCCGGACAGCCTGCTGGCGCGGCTGCAGCCCGGCGGCGTCCTGATCGCGCCGGTCGGACCGCATCAGGGCACCCAGACGCTGGTCCGTATCAGCAAGACCGGGAGCGGTTTCGACCGCAAGGAATTGGTCGATGTGCGCTTCGTGCCGGCGCTGCCGGGGATCGCGCGCGAGCTGTAGAATCCCTGATTGCCGGTTCCCGCCAATACCTTATCGGGCCCGATTTTGAGGGTTAAGCGGTTATTTACTCGCGAGGTGTTTACTCAAAACAGTATTTTGTTGCGTACCAGTGAGTAACCATGTCCCGTGTCGCCGAGTTACTTCGCTCGCGTCGCGTACCGCATTTCGCGGTGCTGACGCTGATGTCGGTTGGTTTTGCCGGCTGCAGCGCCGATATGTCGACGCGCCTTTCCCAGAATTACTCCAATCCCTTTGCCTCTGAGCCCCAGGCCACCGGTTCGGTGCCGACGCCATCAGTCGAACGCCGCGAGCTGCCGCAATATTCGCGGCCGCAGTCCCAATATTCGCAGCAATACCAGTCGCAACCGCTGGCGCCGCCCGCGGTCGCAACGCCACGCTCCTATCCCGCCGCCTCGAATGGCATGTCGGGAGGAGGGCGCGGGCTGTCGTCTTACGCGCCACCGCCGGCCCATCCGCGGCTGGAGACCACCGGCACGGTCGCGCCGCGTTCGGTCGCCGCCGCCCATTCGCCCGCGCCGGGCGGCACCACGATCATCGTCGGCACCAGCGACACGCTCGATATCCTGGCGAAGCGCTACAATGTCTCGAGCGCCGCGATCCTGCAGGCCAACGGCTACAAGGGTCCGCGCGCGCTCTCGCCCGGTCAGCAACTGATCATTCCGCACCATGCCGCAGCCGTCGCTGCGGCGCCGCGCCGTCGTCGCGCCCGCGGTCAGCAAACCCGTTGCCGCGATCGCGGGACATTCGAGCGTTCACATCGTCAACCGCGGCGATACCCTGATGAGCATCGCGCGCCGCAACCACGTTTCGACGGCGGAGCTTGCCCGGGCCAATAATCTCGATACCTCGGCCAGGCTCAGCCTCGGCATGAAGTTGACTGTGCCCGGCGCGAAATCCGCCGCGGTCGCTCCGGCCGCCGGCGCTCCGGTGATGCAGCCCGTCGCTGCCGCGCCCGTTCAGCCGGTCGCGCCTGTCGCCGCGCCCGCCACCAAGATGGCCGCCGCGGTCGTTCAGCCGCAAAGCGCGCGTCTGGCGCAAGCGACCACGAATGTCGCCGTCGAAGAAAAGCCCGTCGTCGCCGAAGCGCCGGCCGTCAAGCCGAGCGAAGCCACCGGCGCGCTGCCGACCTTCCGCTGGCCGGTGCGCGGCAAGGTGATCACCAGCTACGGCGCCAAGACCAACGGCAAATCCAATGACGGTATCAATCTGGCGGTGCCGGAAGGCACGCCGGTTAAGGCGGCGGAAGACGGCGTCGTGGCCTATTCGGGCAACGAGCTGAAGGGTTACGGCAATCTGGTTCTGGTTCGGCACTCCAACGGTTACGTCACCGCATATGCCCATGCGAGTGAACTGATGGTGAAGCGCGGGGACACGATCAAGCGCGGTCAGATCATTGCCAAATCGGGTCAATCGGGGGAGGTGGGGTCGCCGCAACTCCACTTCGAGATCCGCAAAGGATCTTCACCGGTTGACCCGCTTCAATTCCTGAACGGGGCGTGAGGCCATAGCGGCCTCCACTGCGTCCACGCACACAACTGTCATCGTCCGGCTTGACCGGATGATCCAGTATTCCAGAGCAATTGAGAGTGAGCCGTGAAGCCGCGGCGTACTGGATCCCGCTTTCGCGGGGATGACGAGCGTCGCGCTTGGTGCGTAGCGTCCTTACTTCCCCGCTAGTCTCACACCCAACCGTCCAGCCAGTTCCTGCGTGAACTGCCAGGCCACGCGGCCGGAGCGTGAGCCGCGTGTCGTCGACCATTCCAGCGCCTCGCGCTCGAGCTGCTCGTCTTCCATCTTGATGCCGAAATGGGCGCAATAGCCGCGCACCATCGCGAGATACTCATCCTGGCTGCAGCGGTGGAAGCCGAGCCAGAGACCGAAACGGTCCGACAGCGAGACTTTCTCTTCGACCGCTTCGCCCGGGTTGATCGCGGTCGAGCGCTCGTTCTCGATCATGTCGCGCGCGAGCAGGTGCCGGCGGTTCGACGTGGCGTAGAGGATGACGTTGTCGGGACGGCCCTCGATGCCGCCTTCCAGCACCGCCTTCAGCGACTTGTAGGAGGCGTCGTTGCCGTCAAACGACAGGTCATCGCAGAAGACGATGAAGCGGAACGACGAGTTGCGCAGCCGTTCCATCAAGCCGGGCAGGCTCTCGATGTCCTCGCGGTGAATCTCGATCAGCTTGAGCTTATCGGCGGCCTTGCGGTCGATATTGATGTTGGCATGCGCGGCCTTGACCAGCGACGACTTGCCCATGCCGCGCGCGCCCCAGAGCAGCGCGTTGTTGGCGGGCAGGCCGTCGGCAAAGCGCTCGGTGTTCTCGATCAGGATGTCGCGCATCCGGTCGATCCCCTTGAGCAGGCCAAGGTCGACGCGGCTGACCCGTGGTACCGGCGCCAGCCGTCCGTCCGGGTGCCAGACAAAGGCGTCGGCGGCGCCGAACGACTCAACTGTCCTGGCGGCCTGGGAGGCTGCCGAAAGGTGCCTGGCGATGGCTTCCAGGGCGTCGGCGATCCGCTCGGCGGTGGCGTCGCTGGCGGGCTTTGCCGGACGTTTTGTCGCGGTTTTTGCGGGTGTCCGGGAGGCCGTCCTGGAGGCGACGCGGGGCGTTGTTTTCTTGGCTCTTTTTGACATTTTTCGGGTTCCTGACCGCGCAGCCATAACGGGCCTTGGAAGCTCCCGCAAGCGCCCTAAATGAGGGACCTGCCAGCGTTGCAATTGGGCCCGCCGCCGCTATAGTCCGCGCGAATTTGCCCGGATCGGTGCGTTGCTCAGGCTTGGATGCCCAGGCGAGGCCGGTTCTTTCCCGCTCTTCACGAGGATTGTTCGAATGCTGATTACCCCTGCGTACGCCCAGGCTGCAGCCGGTGGCGATGCCAACAGCATGTTGATGTCGCTGCTGCCGTTCGCGCTGATCTTCGTGATCATGTACTTCCTGATTCTGCGTCCGCAGCAGAAGAAGGTGAAGGACCACTCCGAGCTGGTGAAGAACATTCGCCGCGGCGACACTGTGGTGACCTCCGGCGGTCTGGTCGGCAAGGTGACCAAGGTGGTCGATGACGACCAGATCGAGTTCGAGATTTCGGACGGCGTCCGGGTGCGGCAGATGCGGCAGATGATTTCGGGCGTCCGCGCTAAGGGCGAGCCAGCCAAGGAAAAGACGGAAGCCGCCAAGGACGAAACGTCGGCGAGCTAACGTTTTTCGCGCCGTGCGTCGCGGCGTATTTGCTGCCGATTTTCTTTGGATCTGACGGGTCAACTCGATGTTGTATTTCACGCGGTGGAAGGCGCTGGCGATCATTCTGACCGCGCTTGTGGTCTGCCTGTGCGCCGTGCCGAACTTCTTTCCGGAATCGCAGGTCAAGACCTGGCCGGCATGGGCGCAACGGCGTCTGGTGCTCGGCCTCGATTTGCAGGGCGGCTCGCACCTTCTGTTTGAAGTGGATTTCGAACGCCGTCAAGAAGGACAAGCTGGATCAGGTGCGCGACGACGTGCGCCGCGTGCTGCGCGAGGTGAAGATTCCCTATACCGGGCTTGCCGTACGCGGCGATAATGTCGAAGTGCGTATCACCAACAACACCGATGCGCCGGCCGCCCTGACAAAACTGCGCGAGCTTTCGCAGCCGCTTGGCGGCTTGCTCGGGTCCAGCGGCCAGCGCAGCCTTGAAGTCGCCGACGCCGGTGGTGGGATCATCCGGTTGACGGTTCCGCAGGCGGCGATCACCGACCGCATCCGTCAGGCCATCGAACAATCGATCACGATCATCGAAAAGCGCGTGAATGAACTCGGCACCGTCGAGCCGCTGATCCAGCGACAGGGTATCGATCGCATTCTGGTGCAGGCGCCAGGCGAGCAAAATCCGCAGCGTCTGATCGATATCGTCGGAAAGACCGCCAAGATGGATTTCCGAATGGTCGACAGCACGGTTTCGCCGGATCAGGCGGCGGCGGGCCGCTTGCCGCCGGATTCGGAACTTTTGCCGAGCACGGAGCCGGGGAAACCGTCCTACGTCATCAAAAAGCAGGTGCTGGTGTCGGGTGGCGATCTGACCGACGCGCAGCCGGGATTCGACCAGCGCAGCAATGAGCCGATCGTAAGCTTCCGTTTCAATACCTCCGGTTCGCGAAAATTCGCGCAGGCGACCACGGAGAACGTCGGGCAGCCGTTTGCCATCGTGCTGGATAACAAGGTCATCTCGGCGCCCGTGATCCGCGAGCCCATCACCGGCGGCTCCGGCCAGATTTCCGGCAGCTTTACCGTGCAGGCCGCCAACGATCTGGCGATCCTGCTGCGCGCCGGCGCGCTGCCGGCGCCGTTGACTGTGATCGAGCAACGCACGGTCGGCCCCGGGCTCGGTCAGGACTCGATCGAAAAGGGCGAACTCGCCGCTTACGTCGGCTCGATCATGGTCATCGTGTTCATGCTGCTGACCTACCGGCTGTTCGGCGTGTTCGCCAATATCGCGGTGACCATCAACGTCGCGATGATCTTCGGGATATTGTCGTTGCTCAACGCCACGCTGACGTTGCCCGGCATCGCCGGTGTCGTGCTCACGGTCGGCATCGCGGTCGACTCAAACGTGCTGATCTATGAGCGCGTCCGCGAGGAATTGCGCGGCGGCCGCACCGCGATTTCGGCGATCGACGCCGGCTTCAAGCGCGCGCTCTCGACCATTCTCGATTCCAACATCACCACCTTCATCGCTGCCGCGGTGCTGTTCCTGATCGGCACCGGCCCGGTACGCGGCTTTGCCGTGACGCTCGGCATCGGCATCATCACCACGGTATTCACCGCCTTTACGATGACCCGCCTGATCGTCGCCGGGTGGGTGCAGTGGAAGCGGCCGAAGACCGTGCCGATTTGAGAATGCGGAGCCGACTTTGACTCAATTCGTTCTCATCGGGCTGGGCATCCTGATCGCCGCATTGACGGTGGTCGCTGTACTCGATCTTTTGCCGCCGCTGCGCATCGTCCCCGACGACACGCATTTCGATTTTACGCGCTTTCGGCGCATCAGCTTTCCGATTTCGGCGCTGTTGTCGATCATGGCGATCACGCTGTTTTTCACCCACGGGCTGAATTTCGGCATCGACTTCAAGGGCGGCACGCTCATGGAAGTCCAGTCCAAGTCGGGCTCCGCCGATATCGCCTCGATGCGGGCGACGCTGAGCGATCTCGGTCTCGGTGACGTTCAGCTCCAGCAGTTCGGCGGTCCGGCCGACGTGCTGATCCGGGTGGCCGAGCAGCCCGGCGGCGACAAGGCGCAGCAGGAGGCGGTGCAGAAGGTCCGCGGCGCGCTCGGCGATGCCGTCGAGTATCGCCGCGTCGAAGTGGTGGGGCCGCGCGTTTCCGGCGAATTGCTGGCCTACGGCATGCTCGGCCTGATGCTCGCGATCTTCGCGATCCTGATCTATCTCTGGTTCCGGTTCGAATGGCAGTTCGCGCTCGGCGCCATGATCGCCAACGTCCACGACATCGTGCTGACGATCGGCTTCATGTCGATTTCGCAGGTCGATTTCGACCTCACCAGTATCGCGGCGCTGCTGACCATTCTCGGCTACTCCCTGAACGACACGGTCGTGATCTATGACCGGATCCGGGAAATGCTGCGGCGTTACAAGAAAATGCCGATGCCGCAACTGCTCAACGAGTTCATCAATTCGACACTGTCGCGCTCGATCATCACCCACGTCACGGTGACGCTGGCGTTGCTGGCGCTGCTGCTGTTCGGCGGCCACGCCATCCACAGCTTCACGGCGGTGATGATGTTCGGCGTGGTGCTGGTCGGCACCTACACCTCGATCTTCATCGCGGCGCCGATCCTGATCTATCTCGGCGTCGGCACCAACCGCGACGGGCCGGACACGCCGTCGAAGAAGTAAAACATCATGACCAACTCCTCGGACGTCCCGCATCTTCCGAGGTCGGCGCCGATCGAGGCCTATGGCAAGGGCGGCTTCGCCTTCGACACCATGTCGCATCGCGGCTCGCTGCTGTGCCTGCCGGACGGGATCTGGGCCTGGCCGGTGACCAGGCCGGCCGAGATCGACGAATACGCGCTTCAGCGCGTCTTCAAGGCCGCCAATGCCATCGATACCCTGATCGTCGGCACCGGCACCGATGTCTGGCTGCCGCCGCGTGGCCTGCGTGAGGCGCTGCGGGCGGTGCGCGTGGTGCTGGACCCGATGCAGACCGGTCCTGCGATCCGCACCTACAACATCATGCTGGGTGAGCGCCGGCGCGTCGCGGCGGCGCTGATCGCGGTGCCATGAGCGCGACTGAAACCCCGATCGACGCCGCCGGCCTTTGCGCCGATCTGGTGCGCAGCCACGATTTCGCGCGCTACGCCGCGACGCTGTTCATGCCGGCGATCCCGCGCCGCGCGCTGCTGGCGGTCTACGCCTTCAACGCCGAGATTTCGCGGGTGCGCGAGCAGGTCAGCCAGCCCTTGCCGGGCGAGATGCGGCTGCAATGGTGGACCGACATGCTGGCAGGCTCCGGCCACGGCGGCATCGAGGGCAATCCGGTCGCGGCCGAATTGCTGCTCGCGATCCGGGATTTCCGCCTGCCGGTCGAGCCGCTGTCGCGCCTGATCGAGGAGCACCAGTTCGATCTCTACAACGATCCGATGCCGTCGATGGCGGCACTCGAAGGCTACGTCACCGACACCTCGTCGGCGCTGTTTTCGCTGGCCGCGCGCATCGTGGCGCGGCCGTCGGAAGCAGATCGATCATCTCGCGCGCCATGCCGGGCTGGCCCAGGGCATCGCGCAGGTGATCGCCGCGTTGCCGCTCGATGCGGCGCGGCGGCAGCTGTTCGTGCCGCTGCAGTTGCTGGCAGCAACACGGCAGCGGCATCGAAGAGGTTTTTGCGGGCAAGCAGACGCCGAGCACGCGCGCGGCGATCGATCAGTTGGTCGGCGAGGCGCGCGCGCATCTCAAGACGGCGTTTGAACTGCTCGCCGGCGTACCGCCGGAGGTGCGGCCGGTATTCCTGCCGCTCGCGCTGGTCCGTCGCGACTTGAAGCGGATGTCGCGCGCCGATGTCGATCCGTTCGTGCCGTATCCGACGTCGCGGTTGCGGACGTTGTGGACGCTGTGGCGGGCGTCGCGGTCGGCGGAGTTTGCGGGTAAGGTGCTGCTCCCTCATCCGTCATTGCGCGCGCAGCGAGCAATCTATCTCGCGTTGGAAAGAAAGAGTGGATTGCTTCGCTGCGCTCGCGATGACGTTGACAGATCTAGTGCGAGTTCAATCCGCCGTCTCGAAATTGAACCGGTCCCGCAAATTCTTGCGCTGCTCCAGAATGTCCTTCAGGAACAGCGCGGTCGGCGTCGCTCGTCATCATCGGCTCGATCAGGTCGATCTGGTTCATCGCGACCAGTTGCAGGATCTCGGTGCGCGGTTTGCCGGCGGCGTCGCGCGGCAGGGCATGCACCACCTGGATATGCTCCGGCGGCTTGACGCCCTTGGCGGACGAAAGCTCGCTGCGCAGTTGCTTTTCCAGCGCGACCTTGTCCGCCTCGACGAAGGCATACAGCCCGACGCCGACGCGGCGGTCGGCAAAGGCGACGATGGCGGTGTCGCGCACGTCAGGGTTTTTCCGGATCAGCTCGATCAGCACCGGCGCGTCATTGACCAGGCGCCGGCCGCCGCCTTCGCGGTCGGTGAAATTGAACAGGCCGCGGGTGATGGCCTGGTAGACCTTCTTGCCGGTCATCAGCCAGACGCTGGCGACAACGGACTTGCGCGCCAGGATCTTGCGCTCCATCGGCGTCAGCGCGTCGGGCGCGTAGCTGCGCTTGTGCTTCAGGAGATGCCGCAGGTCCTCATAGGCCGCGATCCGGAACAGCCGGCTGCGGGTCTTGAAGCAGGCGGCCAGCTGGAAATCGGTGAGATAGGCGTGGCCGTCGCTGCCGCGCAGCCAGTTCTGCTCCTTGGCGAGATCGTTGTGGCAGATGCCGGCGCGATGCAGCTTTCGCAGCGCCTGCTTGGCCGAGCGGAAATAGGCGAGGTCGCCATGCGGCTTGGCCAGATGCAGCGCGACGCCGTCGATGAAGCCGCGCACCAGCGCCTGCCGTCCGGCCCACAGCAGCTTCGGGCCGACATCGAGATCCCGCGCCAGCGCCAGCGCGCGGCGCTCGCGGGCGAACAGATGGCGGGCCAGCGGATAGGACCACAGCGGCACCTGATCGAGCCGGCGCAGCACGCGTCGACTTCGCCGGTATCGTCGCGAAAACGTCCGCGCTCGACGGTCGAAAACACGTCGCGCTTCAGCAGCACGCCTTCGGTCCATCGCGCCGACAGAACCGCGGCGTCATCCCCTCGCAAGGCCATGATGTTACGCCGCCGCCGCAACGCGCAAATGGTCGGCGATCCAGCGGTCGAGATCGGCGAGCGCCCGGGCGCTCATCGCCTGCTTCTTGGCGACCGTCTTCTCGTTGCCGCGCAGCCGCGTGCCGTCGGGCTTCTTGGTCGGCATCACCGCGAGCGGCGGGAACAGGCCGAAATTGATGTTCATCGGCTGGAACGAGCGCGGGCCGGGCTCGATCGTCTCGCCGGGCTCAACGGTCTCGATATGGCCGCCGGTGATGTGGCCGAGCAGCGATCCCAGCGCCGTGGTCGACCGGCGGCGGCGCCAGCGACTGCGCGCGCGCATCGGCCGCGGCATAGAGGCCGGCGATCAGGCCGATGCTGGCGGATTCCACATAGCCCTCGCAGCCGGTCATCTGGCCGGCAAAGCGCAGCCGCGGCTGCGCGCGCAGCCGCAACTGGCCGTCCAGCAGTTTTGGCGAGTTGAGGAAGGTGTTGCGATGCAGGCCGCCGAGCCGGGCGAATTCGGCCTGCTCGAGCCCGGGAATGGTGCGGAACACGCGCTGCTGCGCGCCGTGCTTCAGCTTGGTCTGGAAGCCGACGATGTTGTAGAGCGTGCCGAGCTTGTTGTCCTGGCGCAGCTGCACGATGGCGTAGGCCTTCACCGTCGGATCGTGCGGATTGGTCAGCCCGACCGGCTTCATCGGCCCGTGCCGCAGCGTCTCGTGGCCGCGCTCGGCCATCACTTCGACCGGCAGGCAGCCGTCGAAATAGGGCGTGTTGGTCTCCCAGTCCTTGAAGTCGACCTTCTCGCCGTCGAGCAGCGCCGCGACGAAGGCGTCGTACTGCTCCTTGGTCATCGGGCAGTTGATGTAGTCGGCGCCGGTGCCGCCGGGCCCGACCTTGTCGTAGCGCGACTGAAACCACGCCACCGACATGTCGATGGAATCCTTGTGCACGATCGGCGCGATCGCGTCGAAGAACGCCAGCGCGTTCTCGTCGGTCAGCTCGCGGATGGCGTCCGCCAGCGGCGCCGAGGTGAGGGGGCCGGTCGCGACGATGACGTTGCCCCATTCCGCGGGCGGCAGGCCGGCGATCTCGCCGCGGTCGATCTCGATCAGCGGGATGGTCGTGCAGCGCCTTGGTGACGGCGGCCGAAAAGCCGTCGCGGTCGACCGCCAGCGCGCCGCCGGCCGGCACCTGGTTGGCGTCGGCCGCGCGCATGATCAGCGAGCCCAGCCGGCGCATTTCGGCGTGCAGCAGGCCGACCGCGTTGTTGGCGGCATCGTCGGAGCGGAACGAGTTGGAGCAGACCAGTTCGGCCAGGCCCTCGGTGCGGTGCGCCTCGGTCATCCGTGACGGGGCGCATCTCGTGCAGGACCACGGGAATGCCGGCATTGGCGATCTGCCAGGCGGCTTCCGAGCCGGCGAGGCCGCCGCCAATCACGTGGACGGTGTCAGTCTGGGGAGTGTTGGAAATCATGGCGCAGGGTTAGCGCGTTTTCGCGGCGCAGCGCACCTGCGCGTGAGGCCGTCGTTGCTTTTTCAGGGAAACGCTGCGGGCCGGATACGACAACGCCCGCAGCGAGGCGGGCGTTATCCGTTCGTCAGGTCAGACGGCTGATGGGCAAATCAGCCGTTGTAGGTTCCGGCTGCAACGCGCGGAATGTCCGAGCGATCAAGGCCGATATCGGCCAGTTCGCGATCGCTGAGCTGGGACAGTTCGCTGACATTGCGCTGATAGTCCCGGAACGCCTGGATCATGCGGATGAGCGAGAGCAGCATGGTAGTCTCCTTGTAGTTACGATTCAGCCCTTGGAGGAAAGCCTCATCGTTGAAATGAATATAGGTCAGTATACCGCAGTGCAGAAGTTCCGATGTTGCGATGCAGCTAATCTCAAAACGCATAGCATCGGTAAGGATCGATTAACCTTTCGGCATAGCTGCTCGATCTGGCAGCCGAGACAGCAATCCGGGCCTTCAGATCACGCAAATATGCCCGTAAAATAGCGGTATTGTCGCAGACACGACACTAGGCTTACTGCTCGAATAAATGGTGGCGGAGGAACCAAGGATTCAAGGGCGAAGGCCTTGGCGCGACCTAAAATGTCTCTTCGAGACCCGATTCTTGGAATTTTCTTATGCGTGATTCGCATGCAGTTGATGTCATTAAAGTGAATTAAAAATCATTCTTTTGTGAGGAGATCGGATCGATTCGTCGGTGATGCCGGGGCTCGAGTCCGGCACGCGAGAGGCGGTCGAACTCCACCGACACCGTTCAGTGCCGAGGCCGAGGCGGCCGGAGAACGTCGGCTCACATTCGAGCGACGCTACTCCAACGAACGTGGCTCCGGCGATCCGCACGCAGGGTCGCTTCGTGTCAGCGAACGTCGCGCTGGATGATTCGGATCATCGATCGCATGTCGATGTTGCCGCGCCTGTAGCGACGATGATCCTTCGCCGTCGTGGTCGTAGCACTCGCGTGCGTTGTGACGTCGCGCATCGGTCGACGCGCGTTTCGCGTCGCATCATTACGCAGTCGTAATGAATTACGCGCGCGTAATGAAAAAGCGATGTTTCGCATAAGGCGTTGCGCGCTGCGCTCATCACATCTCTATCGCGCGAAGTTCATTCTGAAATTCTTGTGCGATCGGCAATCATTCGTCTCGCAGATTCCGGCAATGATGCTGGCTCTGTCCAAAAACAAAAGGGAAGTAACATGCTCAACAAGTTACTCGCAGCAGCCGCAATGGCTGCGATCGCCTACGCCGTCGTCCCCGCCAACGCCGCCCAGATGGGCGCCGGCTGCAGCGGCCCGAACCTCGCCAAAACCGAATCCATGATCGAGACCATGGCCGATGGTGAAGGCAAGATCACGGCCCAGAAGGAAATCGCGATGGCGCAGGATGCCATGCTCAACGGCAAGATGGGCGCCTGCGGCATGCATCTCAGCAAGGCGATGCACATGGGTATGGCGAAGTAAATTCGCAAGCTTCTCACGCGAAGGGCCGGTCGCGTGCGATCGGCCCTTCTATTTCGGGTTCTGTTCTTCTTGCGGCCTAAGGCGCTTGCGCAAGCTGCGTGGCGAAATAGGCGATGGTCTTGGCATAGACCTCGCTCTTGTTCCATTGCTGGATCACCGCGAAATTCGGCGCGCCGGGCTCCCAGTCCTTGCCGCGCTGCCAGCCATAGCTGGCGAGAAAGTTCGCGGTCGAGGCCAGCACGTCCGGGACGCTGCGCAGCAGATCGCGGCGGCCGTTGCCGTCGAAATCGACGGCGTACTTGATGTAGGACGACGGCATGAACTGGGTCTGGCCGATTTCGCCGGCCCAGGCGCCGCGCATTTCCTGCGGCGCGATATCGCCGCGCTCGATGATGCGCAGCGCGTCCATCAGTTCGGCCTTGAACATGTCGGAGCGCCGGCAATCATAGGCCAGCGTCGCCAGCGAGCGCATCGTCGGGAATTTTCCGATGTTGACGCCGAAATCGGTTTCCAGGCCCCAGATCGCCACGATCACTTCGCCGGGCACGCCGTAGGTCTGTTCGATGCGCGACAGCACCGAACCATATTGCTTGAGCATGTTGGAGCCGCGGGCCATCCGGGGCGGGACCATGCGGCCGGAAAATTCCTCAAAGCTCTGGCTGAACACCTTCTGCGACTGGTCGCGGGTCAGCACGGTCTTGTCGAGGGTGACGCCGGTCAGGCCGGCCTGGATCGCGGCCGGCGAAATTCCCTTCGACGCGGCTTCCTTCTTGAAGTCCTCGAGCCACGCCTCGAACGTGCCGGTGCCGCAGGGCGCCGCGATCGCAGGGTGCGGCCGATGCCATGAGGAGCGCGGCCAATGCAAGGCGCGCAGGGAACGGCGAGAAGTCCAAAAACCAGAGGTCATGCGGTCGTTCGCTCCAAGGTCAACGTCAACTATCATCGACATCAGTCTCGAAACCATACCGAATGTTCGGGGCAACCGCGGCTAAAACAAGGCTTTTGCACCGGCATGGCCGCTACGCATGCAGTCGCCATTCATGCCGCCCAATTCATGGGCAGCGGAAGTACCGGGCGCAGCCGCGACCGGATACGCCAAACCGCCGGTCGACAATCGACGACCGGCGGTCGTGGTCGCGACAGTCGCTGGCCTAGCTGTCCTTGCGCCGCCACGGAAACAGGTTGGCCGGGAAATCGGCCGCGGGCCGACGCTCGCGCGGCGCGCGCGGCGGCAGCGGCTGCGGATTGAGTTCGGGCTCGATCGTTTCCCGGTAGAGATGCCAGGTGGCGTGGCCGAGCAGCGGGATCACGATCGGCAAGGCCAAGGAAGAACGGCAGCGATCCCGCGACCAGCAGCACCGCGACGATCAAGCCCCAGGCCGCCATCGGCACCGGATTGCGTGCGACCGCGCGCAGCGACGTCACCATCGCTTCGCCGGCGCCGGCATGACGATCGAGCATCAGCGGGAACGACACCACGCTGACGCACAGCGCGACGAGCGCGAACAGGAAGCCGACGCCGCAGCCGACGACGATCAGCCACCAGCCCTGCGGCGTGGTCAGCACGCGCGTGGCGAAGTCGGAAATGCCGGTCGCGCCCTCATAGCCGAACGCCGCGATGTAGATCGCCTGCGCGGTCGCGACCCAGGTCACGAACAGCGCCAGCAGGAGAACGCCGAGCCCGAGCATCGCGCCGAACGATGGCGAGCGCAGCACGTCGAGGGCATCCCAGCCGACGGTTGCCTGCGCGCCGCTTTCGCGACGGCGGCTCAGCTCATAGAGGCCAAGCGCTGCGAACGGGCCGAGCAGGGCGAAGCCGGCGGCCAGCGGAAACAGCAGCGGCAGCACGGAGTAGCCGAGCACGGTGCGCGCCAGCACGAGGCCGAGCACGGGATAGATCACGCAGAGGATGATGGCGTGGCTTGGAACCGCCTTGAAATCTTCCCAGCCGAGCTGCAGCGCCCGATGCAGGTCGGAGAAGCCGATGGTTCGGATGACCGGCGCAGCTGCGGCATCTTGTCCGCTCTGCGTCAGAGATGTGACATTGCCTTGAATTGGAGCGCCTTGAATTGGCGCTCCTTGAATTGAGTGGCCATGGTCGTCGTCTCCCTTTGGCGGCCGCATTTTGCGCCCGCGGAAGAGGCGCAAACGTGCCGTTTCCAAAAATGATCACGATCAGACCAGACGCGCAGACAGGGAAGTGGAACTGGCCTTGTCGCGAACTGAAGCAACAGCGTACTCCCAAAGCGGGGCAGATGCACTCACGCTTCGGTGAATGTTGCATTGGCAAGCCGCGCCGGTCTCGGTAAACTCAGCTGCGATCCCGGCCAGGTGCTGCCGGTCGAAAAAGTGCGCTGGCAGACCTCACCCCATCTTCAAGTTTATTGGGAGCGAACGATGAGTATTTTCGGAAAAATCATGAGCGCGATCTTCGGCACCAAGGCTGAGGCTGCGCCTGCGGGTGGCGGAGCCGCCGGCGGCGCTGCGCCGGCTGGCGGATCCGCGCCCGGGGCGGCCCCGGCTCAGACCGTCGACGTCGCGCCGATTCTGGACAAGGCGGTAGCCGCCAAGGGCGAGAAGCTGGAGTGGCGCACCTCGATCGTCGATCTGATGAAGGCGCTCGACATCGATTCCAGCTTCGCGGCGCGCAAGGAGCTCGCCAAGGAGCTCGGCTACACCGGCGACAGCAATGATTCCGCCAGCATGAACATCTGGCTGCACAAGCAGGTGATGACCAAGCTCGCGGCGAATGGCGGCAAGCTGCCGCCGGAAATCAAGCACTGATCTGCGGCTTCAGGCACGGCAAAGGCCCGCGACATCGCGGGCCTTTTTCGTGATGCCGCCAAACAACAATCAACCAAGAATCAAAAAAGGAGAACGCTCATGACCACACGTCGATCGCAGGACCATTCTGGCAACCGGTGCGCTGGCGCTGGCGGGCACCGCCGTGCAGGGCGGCCCGGCCGAAGCGCAGGCCGGCCCGAAGCCGATGTTTCCGGTGCCGGCGACGACGATTCCGATCGTCGGCGAGACCGACGTGTTTCAGGTCCGCCGCATCTATTGCATCGGGCGCAATTACGCCGCGCATGCGATCGAGCGCGGCTCCGATCCCACCCGCGAGCCGCCGTTCTTCTTCCAGAAGCCGACCGATGCGATCCAGAACGTCGCGGTCGGCACCGTCGCCGACCATCCCTATCCGTCGCTGACCAAGAACTATCACCACGAGGTCGAGCTGGTGGCGGCGCTGAAATCGGGCGGCACCAACATCCCGGCCGACAAGGCGCTCGAGCATGTCTACGGCTACGCGCTCGGCCTCGACATGACCCGGCGCGACCTGCAGAACGGCATGGCGGCGGAGAAGAAGCCGTGGGAGATCGGCAAGAGCTTTGATCATGCCGCCGTGCTCGGCCCGATCCACCCGGCGTCGAAGACCGGCCACTTCACCAAGGGCGCGATCTCGCTTGCGATCAACGGCACCGTGAAGCAGAGCTCGGACCTGAAGAACATGATCTGGAGCGTGGCCGAACAGATCGCCAAACTGTCCGAAGCCTTCGAGCTGAAGGCCGGCGACATCATCTATTCCGGCACCCCGGAAAATGTCGGTCCCGTGGTCAAGGGCGACGTGCTGCTCTGCAAGCTCGAAGGCCTGCCGGATATGTCGATCCGGATCGTGTGAGGCGTTTTTGGCAGCGCGTGAACCTGCGAGCTGCCAGGCGCGACCAAGGGATGACCACGGCGGCGCGATCGATGCCTGTCGCCAGGCATCGTCGCGCGATCCTGCGCGATCGACATCCCCGAGGATCTCCAGTCTTGCCAACTCACATCGAGCGTTCCGGCGACCTTCTCACGGTCCGACAGCACGATTCCCTGGCTGTCGCGGCTGTTGATGCTGCCGTTGCTGCTCGCCGCCGGCTATCTGTTCCGCATTCTTCATTCTGTCGATCGGCGATGTGATCGGCGGCGTAAAGAGAGCGAGCTGCTGGCCGGCCAGATCATCTGTCTCGTCCTCGGCCTGCTCGTCGGCGTGCCCGGCCTGATGGGATTCTCTGATCCGAAACACGCTGGTGATCGACAAGGCGCAGGGCAGGGTGACGAAGTTCTACGATTTCCGGCTGTTCAGCATCCCCAAGAGCTTCGACCTCTCGCATGTTTCGCTGATCACGATCACCTGGGAGGACCTGCCAGCGAGCAGAACACGACCGGTCCCGGTCATGATCATCTTCAACGTCAACATGCTGCGTCCGAAGGATCACCAGGTCGACCATGGTCGCGTTCTTCAGACACGCTCAAGGAAGCGACAGATCTCGCCAGCGAGCTTTCCGTCGGCGCTCGGAATACCGGTCAAGGATCTTTCGGACACCGAACCGGACGAGGATTGCGACCCGAAGGACGCTGGTTACGGCTACGCCGTCAAATCCGCGGCTTCAGGGTGCTTCGCGAGGTAGTCCACGACAAACGAGCACCCCGCAACGACCTTCCGCCCGTCGGCGCGGATCAGCTCCAGCGCGCCCTTGACCAGTTCGGATGCGATGCCGCGGCCGCGCAGCGCGCGCGGTGTCTCGGTATGGGTGATGATGACAGCCGACGGCGTCAGGCGGTAATTCGCGAACGCGACCGCGCCTTCGACGTCGAGTTCGAAGCGGTTTTGAGCCTTGTTGTCGCGGACGGCGGCCATGCGGGCGTTCCCAATAGCGCGTTCAAGTGATTGACCCCGTTCATGTAGGCGCGTGAACCCGGCGATGCAAACCGGCGACGAACGGTGAAATTTGCTCACCGGAATCGAACAAATGCGCCAGTCTGACCCACTCTGACCGCGTCGCTGCTGGGCGCCGCCGTGATGCTCGCGCAACCGCCTGCCGCGTCCGCCGAAGGCGATCAGAACTGGCAGACCTGCATCGGCACGGCCACCGCCCCCAATGACCGGGTGACGGCCTGCAGCGCCGTGATCGATGCCAAGGCCGAGACCGGCAAGCGGCTCGCCGCCGCCTATTGCAACCGCGGCCACGGCCTGACCGAAAAGCGCGATTTCGATTCTGCGATGTCCGATCTCAACGAGGCGATCCGGCTCGATCCCGGCCTACGCCTGCGCCTACACCAACCGTGGCCGCGTCTACGCCTTCAAGCGCGACTTCGATCGCGCGATGGCCGATTACGACGAGGCGATCCGGATCGATCCGACCTTTGCGCTGGCCTACAACAACCGCGGCGACGCCTGGTTCAACAAGGGCGACCTCGATCGCGCGCTGGCCGATTTCAGCACCGCCATCAAATACGATCCGTCGCTGGCCATCGCCTATGGCAATCGCGGCTTTGCCTATTATCGCAAGCGCGACATGGCCCATGCGCTCGCCGACTACACCATGCAGATCAAGCTCAAGCCCGACGTGCTCGCCTATATCAACCGCGGCAATGTCTACCGCGACACCGAGCAGCTCGATCGCGCCGCCGCCGACTACGGCGAGGCGGCCAGGATCGCGCCGACCGATGCGCGCGGCTGGCGCAATCGCGGCATGATCCGGCTCTACCAGGGCGACAACAAAGGCGGCCTTGCCGATTACGACAAGGCGCTGCAATACGACCCGGCCGATGCCTATTCCTGGAACAATCGCGGCCAGGCCAGGATGCGGCTCGGCGACAAGCAGGGCGCGATCGCGGATTTCCGCAAGGCGCTGGAGATCAATCCGGGCCTGCGCACCGCGCGCGATGGCCTGCAGCAACTCGGCGCAGCGCAATAGGCGGTGCACTCCGGGCGGTCCGGCCGTTCATGCACAAGATCGTGGCCGGTCGGGTCTTGCAGGCGATCTCGGCATGCCTACGTTTCACGGAAGACATACGCCCCCGATGCGGCCGGATCTGGTTCGATATCGGAAGTGTCGTGAGTCGCCGCGCCGCTGACGTATGCCTCTTTTTCGAGGGAGGTCTACCATGTCGGACTTTCGTTTCTTCAGTACGCATCGACCGTGGGAAGACTGGTTCGGCATGCTGCTTGGCGTGCTGATCGTGGTGTCGCCGTGGTTTCCGCTGCAGTCCAGTCACGACGTCATGGACGCCGAACGCAGCACGCATGATCCTCAACACCTTTGTGGTCGGCATGCTGGTATTCGGCCTGGCCCAGCTCGAATACGTCGCGTTGCAGCGCTGGGAGGAGGTGGCGGAAATCGCGCTCGGCCTCTGGCTGATCGCGTCGCCCCTGATGTTCGGCTATTCCGGCGACGAGATGCTCAGGATCTGGCATGCCGCGCTCGGCGGGGTCGTCGTGCTGCTGGGCGCGCTGCAACTGTGGCAGGACTGGCGCCTGAGCGATCAGGAACTCGCCAAGCATCCGCAGTAGCAGCCGCCGATGCCTTGCCGGTGTCGCATCCGGCAGGCCTGCGCCGGACTGGACCCTAGTTCTTGAGCGACGCGGCGAGCATGCCGCGGATCGACCATGGCTCGCCGTCGCTGGCGCCCTTGATGTCGTCGATCTTCCACTCGGCGCCGTCGCGGACGAGCTCGTAGCGGATGGTCCGGTCGGCTGGCTTGCGCGCCGGCGCGTTGCGGCCTTCGATGGTGACGGCGAGGATGGCCTTGTCGGCCTCCTGCTTTTCCGTGGCCACGTTGAACGACTTCACGTCGGGTTCCTGCGAATTGGTGACGGGATCGAAATCGATCGGCCCGACATCGCCTTTTGGCGTGTGGGCGTCCGCCTTGGCCCAGAGTGCGACCAGCGATTTCGACAGGTACTTTGCCTTCGCGGCCTTGTTCTCGATGATGAACGCGCCGCCGCCGTCACCTTTGCCCTTGGCGGCGCGGGTGTAGATCGCGGTGAGGATGCCGGCGGGATCGGCCGGCGAGGGCGGCGCGGCCGAAGCCCGATGCGGCAAGGTCGCGGCCAGAAGGCCGGCCGCGACAGAGGATATCAGCTCTCGACGGGTAATCATGGTGCTTCCTCGATCAGTTGCAGGCGCTTATAGACGGCAATGCGTCGCTGGATCATGGTGATGCGTTCAACGCCTCGCCGGAGACAACAGCATGTCCAATGAAAAAGGCCCGAACATCAAGAAGAAGCAGAAATGCAAGAATTGCGAGGGCAAGGGCCTCGTGAAAAAGGGCGACAAGGTGGTCAAATGCCAGCGCTGCAAGGGCACCGGCGTTCGCTGAACGCTGCGACTGGTAGCGCGGAACAGCGGATCACGACGGCGCCATTTGTATTCAGGATGCCGAACTGACGCCGGATCCGGCAGCTCTTGCCGAAGCCGGTGCGTTGGCGATAAATCATGGCCAATAACCTGCCCCGGGGCGACCAACAGCCCCCGTTTACGTTGAAGAGGAAACCTCATGAAGCTCGTGCTGACCGCGCTTGGCATCATTCTGCTCGTTGTCGCCGCCGTCTATTTCGTGATGCCGGCCGACCAGCTGCCGGGCTTCCTCCCCGGGCATGAAGCGGGCGTGACGCGGATTCACGCCAAGCACGGCATCGTCGCCGGTGTCGCCGGACTGGTGTTGCTGGCGGCCGGCGTCTGGATGGGACGCCGGTGAGCGGCGAGACCGCCGCAGCCGCCCCGCGCGGCGGACTGGCGCGGATGTCGCGCCGGGTGATGAATCTGGCGCATCTCGTGACCCAGAACGCCCGCCGCCATGGCGACCGCATCGGCTTCATCTGGGGCGACAGATCCTGGACCTGGCGCGAGATCGACGCCGCGGTCTCGGCGCTGGCGGCGGCACTGGCCGCGCGTGGCATCGTCAAGGGCGACCGCCTGCTGGTGCATTCCAAGAATGGCGACGAGATGTTCTGGTCGATGTTCGCGGCCTTTCGGCTCGGCGCGGTCTGGGTGCCGACCAATTTCCGCCTGATGCCGGACGAGGTCGCCTATCTCGCTACCGCCTCGGGCGCGAAGGCATTTCTGTGCCACGGCGATTTTCCGGATCATGCCAAGGCGGCCGCCAATCCCGCGCTCGAATTCATCTGGCGGATCGGCGAGGGCGGCTTTGGCGAGAAGTCCGTGAGGGACGCGATCGCGGCGCATGCGGGCGCCAAGGTCGATAACGTCGCGGTCGACTACGACGATCCCTGCTGGTTCTTCTTCACCTCGGGCACCACGGGCCGCTCCAAGGCGGCGGTGCTGACCCACGGCCAGATGGCCTTTGTGGTCACCAATCATCTCGCCGATCTGATGCCGGGCACCACGGAACAGGACGCCTCGCTGGTGGTGGCGCCGCTGTCGCATGGCGCCGGCGTGCATCAGCTGGTGCAGGCCGCGCGCGGCGTGCCGACCATCCTGCTGCCGTCGGAAAAATTCGACATCAACGAGGCGTTCCGCCTGATCGAGGCGCATCGCGTCAGCAATATTTTTACGGTGCCGACCATTTTGAAAATGATGGTCGAGCATCCCGCGGTCGACCAATACGATCATTCCTCGCTCCGCTTCATCATCTATGCCGGCGCGCCGATGTACCGCGAGGACCAGAAGGCCGCGCTGAACAAGCTCGGCTCGGTGCTGGTGCAGTATTTCGGGCTCGGCGAAGTCACCGGCAACATCACGGTGCTGCCGCCCAATCTGCACGATCCCGAGGACAGCCCGGCCGCGCGCATCGGCACCTGCGGCTTCGAGCGCACCGGCATGCAGGTCTCGATCCAGGGCGACGACGGCCGCGAACTGAAACCGTTCGAGACCGGCGAGATCTGCGTGATCGGCCCCGCCGTGTTCGCCGGCTATTACGACAACCCGGAGGCCAACGCGAAGGCGTTCCGCGACGGCTGGTTCCGCACCGGCGATCTCGGCCATATGGACGCGGAGGGTTTTGTCTACATCACCGGCCGCGCCTCCGACATGTACATCTCGGGCGGATCCAACATCTATCCGCGCGAGGTCGAGGAGAAAATCCTGACCCATCCCGCGATCGGCGAGGTCGCGGTGCTCGGCGTGCCCGACCCGTTCTGGGGCGAGGTCGGCGTCGCCGTCTGCGTCGCGCGCGAGGGCGCCGCCGCGGTGAGCGAGGCCGAGCTGGCGGCGTTCCTGCTGCCAAAGGTGTCGCGCTACAAAATGCCGAAGCGTTTCTTCTTCTGGGAGGCGCTGCCGAAATCCGGCTACGGCAAGATTCCGAAGCGGCTGGTGCGCGACGAACTCGAAGCGCGCGGGCTGCTGGACGTCGTGGCAAAATCGACAGGCGCGCGATGCGCAGCATCGTCCAGCCCGGCGCGCCCATCCCGGAGCGCATCCAGTGGGTCGAGGCGCGGGGCCGCGCGTTTTCGTTCACGCTGTGAAGCAGGCCTGCCGCTGCTGGAAGCCGCGCGCCGCGGCTTTGCCGAGGCCGGATTTGCCGGCGGCGTGTTGAGCATGCGGGGAGGGGCGCTCGGGCCGTTCGCCTATGTGATGCCGGCGCTGTCGAAGACCGGGGCCAATGCCGCGTTCTACAGCGACACCTTTCGTCCCGCAGGCATCACGCAGCTGAAGTTTGCGGCGATGACGCTCGGCCAGCGCGACGGCGCGCCGTTCTTCCATTGCCACGGCCTGTGGACCGAGACCGACGGCCATCTGCATGGCGGCCACATCCTGCCCGAGGAGAGCATCGTCGCCGAGCCGTTCGCGGTGGAAGCGTTCGGGATCGACGGCGCGATGTTCGCGGCCGAGCTCGATAGCGAGACCAATTTCAAATTGTTCGGGCCGGTGGCGCGGGCGACGACGAACGCCAAAACCGACAGCCGCGCGTTTGCGCTGCGGCTGCGGCCGAACCAGGATTTTGCGGCGCGCTGGAAACTTTCTGCCGGCAGCACGGTATTTTTCACGCCCGCATTCATGGCGGCGTCGGCAGCACCATCGGCGCGCATTTTACCGATGGCCGCAACGTCGTGCCGTTCGCGACCGAGCTTGCGATCCGCTCCGGCACCATCGCGCCGGGCGCGGACGGCAAGCTGGAAGCGACACTCGATGTCGCGCTGGTGGATTATCTCGGCGGCATCGCCGAGGGCCGGCTGATGCGCGGCGACAATCCGGTGCTGATGACGATGGAGCTGGTGCTCGAGGTGCTTGTAGTTCGAGGTGGAGAGCCCTGAGCCAATCTGGCTTTCCACCTGAATTTCGAGTTTACTCGCAGACCAGCTGCCTCTTGCTGACCAGGCCGATGCCGGGGACCAGCACGTTGCGACGCACGTAGTAGCAGTCACCGCCTCCGACGCCGTAGCCGGCGTCGACGATGCCAACCCCGAACCCACCATGCCAGTGGTGATGATATCCACCGCCCCAGCCGCCGCCATTCCAGCCACCGCAACAGCCCTTGAACCCGGCATTGGCGGGGGTGACGGCCGCGGCCGCGGCGATCGCGGCGGCAGCGGCGGCAATGAGTACAAGCTTCTTCATGACACTTCCTCTGTTGGCCCGGCGCTGCTTGCGCGGGGCGTTGCCGCAACGGGCGTTCGCTGAATGCTGGCGTCCTGTTTGCATGGGGTTGGTTGCAGCGGCCGCGCGCGCCGTTCGGTGGCAATGGCCGGAAATCACTCGGACCAGCGAGGAGCGTGATCCAGATCACGTGCGCTTGGGGGGGCGATGGCGCGTTGAATGGATTTACATGTCAAACAGCTGATACGGTCATTGCGAGCGCAGCGAAGCAATCCATTCTTAGCTATGGCTTGCTCCATGCATATTGGGCCGGATACATTCCATGGTTGTAACGGAAATTGCCCATGGCCTCACGACGCAGTAAGCCGATCAATCTGCCTGCGCCGTATCTGCGGCGCGTCTGGCTCGACGCCGCCCAGGTCAAGGACCCCTCAGCCTATCCGTTCTGCCTGCCGTTCCTGCTCGAGGAGTTTCAACTCGAGTTCGATCGCGCCGTCACCATCATCGTCGGTGAAAACGGAACCGGCAAATCCACGCTGCTGGAAGGCATTGCCGTGCTCGCCGGTTATGATGAAGCCGGGGGCGGCAAAGGGTACACGACGGTCGATCATTCATGGGCGTTGGAGAAAATGGGCGGCCAACTGTCGAAGGCGTTGCGGGCCAGCTGGCTGCCCAAGATCACCAACGGCTGGTTCTTCCGCGCCGAAAGCTTCTTCTCGGTTGCGCGGCATCTCGACGAGATGGCTCAGAAATATCCGATGGGCGGAGGCCCTCCGCCGGATTTCCTCTCGCACTCGGACGGCGAAGGCTTTTTGCGCTTCTTTCAGGAGCGCTGCCAGCGACAGGGCATCTTCATCTTCGACGAGCCGGAATCGGCGTTGTCGCCGTCGCGGCAGATCGAGTTTCTCAAACTGCTCCGGCGCATGGACGAGTCCCGTATCTGCCAGGTCATCATGGCCACGCACTCGCCTGTCCTGATGGCCTATCCGCAGGCGCGGCTGCTGCGGTTGTCGAAATACGGGCTGGAGCCAGTCACGGTTCGGGAGACCGATCACTACAAGGTCATGCGCGAGTTTTGCGAGGACCCGGAAGGATTCGTGCAGGCGGCAATCGAGGAGTGAAGCGAAAACGAAAGGGGCCGAAGCCCCTTTCGCAATCTTCTGCTGTTACCAGCCGCTCCAGTGGTGCCAACCCCATCCGCCGCCCCAATGGCGGTGGTGCCAGCCGTAGCCGCCGCCATAGCCCCAAGGGTGTTGCCAAGGCTGATGCCAGCCGCGGTGCCAGCCGTAACCGCCCCAACGATGCGGACGGTAGTAGCCGCCACCCCAGTGTCGGTGCCAGCAATGTCCCCATTCGTTGCAGACATAACCGGCAGGAACCACCGTGGACGCTGCCGGGACATCGATCGGCGTCGCCGACGCGGCCGCGCTGGACAAAGCAACCCCGCCGAGTGCGGCGAGGCCAACAAGTGCAGAAACAAGTTTCATGATATTCACCTCCTAACATCGGTTGGAGGCGGCATGCGCGCAACGCGTTCGACGCGTTACGGAGGTTTAATACCGATGAACGGTATTACCGATCGGCAATCGAATTCATGGAGCAATGATCTGCGTGTGCAGGATTGCACGCACGCGGACGCTTGCATTGTTTCTGTCGTTTTCCGCACTGTCCAATTTGTAATCCGGCGATTTCGAACCTAAGCTTTGCGGGGTCCTACCTCCGTGGATGAACATGAAATCGCTTCACGTCAAATTGCCGCTCTGGGTTCGCGCCGTGCTGCTGGCGGGCGTGGTTTGCATCGTCGCGGGCGCAGGCCTGATCGGGTATCGGTTTTACAGGCAGCCGGTGACGCTGACAGTCGCGGTCGGCTCGCTTGATGGCGAAGCGAAGAAGGTCGCGTCGTTGATCGCCGGACGGTTGGCAACAACGGGATCGCCGGTCCGGCTCAAGGTGGTGAATTCCGGCAGCGTGCTCGATGCGGCCAAAGCCTTCGCGGCAGGGCAGGCCGATCTCGCGGTGGTGCGCGCGGATGTCGGCGATCTCTCGCAGGCCCGGACCATCGCGATGACGGCCGGCGGGTCGCAAAGCTACCGACGGCTGAAAAAGCGGTATCTTGCCGTTCACTGCGTCTCGTAGTACGTTATAGCCATGATCAAGTCGTGGCGGAACGCGGCGGTTCGCAAGGTTTGGGAGGGTGAGCGGCCAAATTATTTTCGCGGCTTGGACTTTGAAGCCGCTGTAGATCTGTTGCTGGCGTTGAACGTAGCCAAGTCGCTTGGCGATCTGAGTCCGTTGAAGAGTATCGGTCTGCACAAGCTGAAGGGCGACCGCAGAGGGCAGTGGGCGATGACAGTCAACGAACGTTGGCGCATTTGCTTCGAATTCCGCAAAGGCGATGCCTATGATGTCGAGATCGTAGATTACCACAAAGGTTGAAGACCATGGCTCCTGTTGTGCACCCCGGCCGGTTGTTGAAGCGTGAGATGGCGGCTCGCAATCTGAGCGCTAACCGGCTTTCGCTCGATATCGGCGTTCCCTCCGGCCGCATTACCGATATTCTCAACTTTCGCCGCGCCATCACCGCAGACACTGCGGTGCGGCTCGGGCGCTACTTCGGCAACAGCGCCCAGTTCTGGCTCGATCTGCAGAGCCAATACGATATTGGCGTAGTAGAGCGGGAGAAGGGCGCGGAGATCGCCAAACGCGTCCGGCCGGCGGACGCGGCGTAAATGCTGACATAAGCTCGGTCGTGAGGAATGCGATGTTTTTCGCTTCGCTCCACCCATCGCGCTGATCGTGGTGGCGCAGCGGTAGATCATTGGCTTCGTTTATAGGACTCGCCTGACTCCCTGATCGCGCGAATTTCCTCCAACTTTAAACGGCAATTGCCATAAGCCTCTGTCTGTGGCTTGAAGCCAAGATCGCGGCATTTTATGTCGTCGGTAGCGTCTTTGGATTTTTGCAAAGAGCCAGGACTTGCGAGTTCTCGAAAGAAGCCTCTCATTGTCCCATCCCCCACCAGAGGATCAGCTCGACAATCGTGCCATTGAGAATGAAAAATAAGCAACAAGCAGCTACTCGTGGGGACATTGCTCAGCTTCTCCCTTGTTCATCGGGAAGGCTGAGCCAAGGCTATCAAGAGTAGCGGAGTTGACAAGTCACTCCGCCGCCTCGCTCGCCCCACCACTCCGCTTCTTCCTTGGCGCATCCGCCTTCGCCAGCACCGGTCCCAAAAACTTGCCCGTATAGCTCCGCGGCGCCTTGACGATGTCTTCCGGCGGGCCCCAGGCGACGATTTCGCCGCCGCCGTCGCCGCCTTCGGGGCCTAGATCGATCACCCAGTCGGCGGTCTTGATGACTTCGAGGTTGTGCTCGATCACCACCACGGTATTTCCCTGCGACACCAGCTCGTGCAGCACTTCCAGCAGTTTTGCGACGTCGTGGAAATGCAGGCCCGTGGTCGGCTCGTCGAGGATGTAGAGCGTGCGGCCGGTGGCGCGCTTGGACAGCTCCTTGGCCAGTTTGACGCGCTGGGCTTCGCCGCCGGACAGCGTGGTGGCCTGCTGGCCGACATGGATGTAGTCCAGGCCGACGCGGTGCAGCGTCTTGAAGGTCTCGCGGACACGCGGCACCGCCTTGAAGAACTCGGCGGCTTCCTCGACGGTCATGTCGAGCACGTCGGCGATGCTCTTGCCCTTGAACAGCACTTCCAGCGTCTCGCGGTTGTAGCGCTTGCCCTTGCAGGCGTCGCAGGTGACGTAGACGTCGGGCAGAAAGTGCATCTCGATCTTGATGACGCCGTCGCCCTGGCAGGCCTCGCAGCGGCCGCCCTTGACGTTGAACGAAAAACGGCCGGGCTCGTAGCCGCGCGCCTTGGCTTCGGGCAGGCCCGCGAACCACTCGCGGATCGGCGTGAAGGCGCCGGTATAGGTCGCGGGGTTCGAGCGCGGGGTGCGGCCGATCGGCGACTGGTCGATGTCGATGATCTTGTCGATATGCTCCAGCCCCTCGATGCGGTCGTGGGGGGCGGCGCCCTCGCTGGCGTTGTTGAGTTTTCGCGCGATCGCCTTGTAGAGCGTGTCGATCAGCAGCGTCGACTTGCCGCCGCCGGAGACTCCCGTCACGCAGGTGAACAGCCCCAGCGGAATTTCCGCTGAGACGTTTTTCAGATTGTTGCCGCGGGCGTTGATCACCTTGATGGTGCGGCGATGGTTTGGCGGCTTGCGCTCGGGAATCGGCACCGACAATTCGCCGGTCAGATATTTGCCCGTCAGTGACTTCGGATTGGCCATGATCTCGGCGGGCGTGCCGCGGGCCACGATGTGGCCGCCATGCATGCCGGCGCCGGGGCCGATGTCGAGCACGAAATCGGCAAGCCGAATGGCGTCCTCGTCATGCTCGACGACGATCACGGTATTGCCGAGGTCGCGCAGCCGCTTCAGCGTTTCCAGCAGCCGCGCATTGTCGCGCTGGTGCAGGCCGATCGACGGCTCGTCCAGCACATAGAGCACGCCGGTCAGACCCGAGCCGATCTGCGAGGCCAGGCGGATGCGCTGGCTTTCGCCGCCCGAGAGCGTGCCGGAGGCACGTGCCAGGGTCAGGTAGTTGAGGCCGACATCGAGCAGGAACGACAACCGTTCGCGGATCTCCTTCAGCACCCGCACCGCGATTTCGTTCTGTTGTGCGTTCAGCGCGGCCGGCACGTCCGCGAACCATTCGCCGGCCCGTTTCACGGAGAGCTCGGAGATTTCGCCGATGTGCTTGCCGCCGATCTTGACGCACAGCGCCTCCGGCTTGAGGCGATAGCCGTTGCAGCCGCCGCAGGGAATGTCGGAGAAATACTTTGCCAGTTCCTCGCGCGCCCATTCGCTCTCGGTCTCGCGAAAACGGCGCTCGAGATTGGTGACGACGCCCTCGAACGGTTTCTTGGTGTCGTAGGAACGCACGCCGTCCTCGTAGGAAAATTTTATCTCGTCCTCGCCGGAGCCGTGCAGCAGGGCTGCCTGGGTTTTCTTCGGCAGGTCCTTCCACTTGGTGTCGAGCGTGAACTTGAAGTGCTTGCCCAGCGCGGTCAGGGTCTGGATGTAATAGGGTGAGGACGACTTTGCCCAAGGCGCGATCGCGCCCTTGCGCAGGGTCATTTCCTTGTCGGGAATGACCAGCTCCTCGTCGATATGCTGCTCGACGCCGAGGCCGCCGCAGGCCGGGCAGGCGCCATAGGGGTTGTTGAACGAAAACAGCCGGGGCTCGATTTCCGGAATGGTAAAACCGGACACCGGGCAGGCGAACTTTTCCGAAAACAGAATCCGTTCCGGGCCGCTCCTGTCGTGGATCTTGGCGGTCTTCTTGTCGGACTTCTTCTCTTCCGCCGCACCCGCCGGCGCATCGGCGTATTCAATGACGGCGAGGCCTTCGGCCAGCTTCAGCGCGGTCTCGAAGCTTTCGGCGAGGCGCTGGCCGATGTCCGGGCGGACCACAATGCGATCGACCACCACGTCGATGTCGTGCGGGAATTTCTTGTCCAGCGTCGGGGCTTCGGCGAGCTCATAGAAGGTGCCGTCGATCTTGACGCGTTGAAAGCCCTTCTTGAGATATTCGGCGAGCTCCTTCTTGTATTCGCCCTTGCGGCCGCGCGCGACCGGCGCCAGCAGATAGAGCCGCGTACCCTCGGGCAGCGCCAGCACGCGATCGACCATCTGCGACACCAGCTGGCTTTCGATCGGCAAGCCCGTCGCGGGCGAATAGGGCACGCCGACGCGCGCCCATAGCAGCCGCATGTAGTCGTAGATCTCGGTGACGGTGCCGACGGTGGAGCGCGGGTTCTTCGACGTCGTCTTCTGCTCGATCGAGATCGCCGGCGACAGCCCGTCGATCTGGTCGACATCCGGCTTCTGCATCATCTCGAGGAACTGGCGGGCATAGGCCGACAGCGACTCGACATAGCGGCGCTGGCCCTCGGCATAGATGGTGTCGAAAGCGAGCGAGGATTTGCCGGAGCCGGACAGCCCGGTGAAAACCGCGAGCTTGTCGCGCGGAATTTCGACGTCGACGTTCTTGAGATTGTGCTCGCGCGCACCGCGGATCGTGATCGCGCGCGACGCGGAGCCGGCGTTCGGTTGGCGCTTCGCCCTCAAGATTTCATCCATAGCGGCATTTCCACGCGCGTGTGACGCACGACGTTGGGCGCATCGCCGGGAGGCCCGGGGCGCCGATGAGTGAAAGCTGGAACGTAGGAAGAACGGAGAAGGATTTCCAGTGCTGCTTGCTACTCATCAACGGATTGTTTGGAGTCCCTCGTTTTTGGCAGCAGCGGTCAGCAGAGGTCGCGGTTCCCCGTCAACAAAAAGGCCGGCGGCCAGCGCGTTTTCGAGTGAAGTGGGCACCGGTTCACGCCAGGAAAACACGTCAAAAAACAAAGCCAGAGCCAATCAGGCTCTGGCCCGGCCTTTCGGGAATTCGTGAGCGGAAGCGAAGCTCAGTATTTCGCAATCACCGGGCCGCCCCAGCGATAGTTCACGCGGACCGTCGCCAGGTCGACATCCTGGCGGATGTTGTCAGCGCGCGATACCGCAATGGCGGTGGCCGGGAACGTAATGTTGTGGTTGCCCATGAACAGGTGATCGTATTCGAACGCGACCGACCAGTTCGGCGCAAAGCCGATTTCGACGCCCGCACCCACCGTGCCGCCCCAGCGGGTATCGCTTGCGGAATTGAACACGGTACCGGCCGCGCCGAACGCGTTGTTCACGGTGAAGACGTTGCTGTATTTGTTGCTGGTAACTGCAGCGCCGCCCTTCACGTAGAGAAGAATGTTGCTCCAGGCGTAGCCGATCTGGCCCGTGAAGAGGCCGATGGCATCGATCTTGGTCTGGTTGTTGAAGGGGATGATCGCGGTCGCGCTTGCGCTCGATCCCTTCAGGTCGGCCCAATCGCCCTGGGCTTCGACACCGAACACCCAGCTCGCCGATTGCCAGCGATAGCCGAACTGACCGCCGGCGAGGCCGCCGGTGGCGTCGTGACAGCCTTCGCGCGGGACGGGGGCGAGGGCAACGCCATTGTCGTTGGTCAGGTCCCAGCAGTTATGGCTCGATCCGCCGCCGCCATTGAGGCCGATGTAGAAACCGCTCCAGTCGTAGACCGCTGCCATCATCGGCGCGGGCGCCTTGGTATAGGGACGTGCGGCGAGATCAGCCGCGGAAGCCGGGGACGTCAGGACCAGCGCACCAAGGCCGGCAGCAGCAACCAGAAACCTTTTCATCGTACACCCCTTGGGAGCCGTTTTCTGTTTTTGGGACTCTTGATGCCACAGAAATAACAAACTCGGGGATCGAAGGCTGTGACATCAGGGCCACAACCTAACAGATTGTCGCACCCTCGGCGGCAACGCGACCGAGCGTTCCAAAGGCAAAAAGCCGGCGCAGCCCCGCTTTGCGTGAGCACGATGAACGGCGGAATTAATCGGAACAAAACTGGAACATTGGCTCCGGCCGTGCTATATGTGGATAACCGCTGAATTGCCGAGGGATCGCTGAGCGGGCGGCGCTTGCGAGCGTATAGGGTCGTTTCCAAATGCCCCAGCATTATCCCCTGCGGATAGAGCGGCAGATTTTGTAGCTGAAGGCGGCTGCCGGGTGGCGGCAGGCCCGGCGATGTGAGTGGAGAGCGGCGATGGCGGGAAGCGTGAACAAGGTGATCCTGGTCGGAAATCTCGGCAAGGATCCGGAAATCCGGCGGACACAGGACGGGCGGCCGATCGCCAATCTGAGCATCGCGACGTCGGAGACCTGGCGCGACAAGGGCACCGGCGAGCGCAAGGAAAAGACCGAGTGGCACCGCGTCGTGATCTTCAGCGAAGCCGCTGTGCAAGATCGTCGAGCAGTACCTGAAGAAGGGCGCCAAGGTTTACATCGAGGGCGCGCTGCAGACCCGCAAATGGACCGACCAGTCCGGCGTCGAGAAGTACTCGACCGAGGTCGTGCTGCAGGGCTTCAACTCGACCCTGACCATGCTGGACGGCCGCAGTGGCGGCGGTGGCGGCAGCTTTGGCGGGGACGATTCCGGCGGCGATTTTGGCGGCGAGCGGGTCAGTTCGGCGCCACGCCGCGCGGTTGCGGCCGGCGCCGGAGGCGGTGGGCGCAGCAACAGCGATATGGACGACGATATCCCGTTCTAAGTCGACCTCGTTCCAGACGATTAAGTTCCAATACGGGCGCACCCCTCGGTGCGCCCGTACGTTTGTGGGCGGTGATCTGCCGCCAGGAAGGGGAGGCGCAAACGCAGCCTCGGACGGCGCCCAAATCGGTCCTCCGCGAGGGTTCTGCACGGCCCGTCGCGGAACCGGGTAAGTCCATGAAAAAACGAAGGGAAAATCAGCCCGGCCAGGGTGCTTCGGGGTGGTTATTCGACCCCCGATGCGCTATATGATTCTCAGATAAAACTGACCGGATTCCCCTTTGTCTGACCCTGAAGATAACAAGCCCGGCGAGCCGCCGGCGCCTTCCGATATTCGTCCCGTTTCCATCCTCGACGAGATGAAGAAGCTCCTACCTCGATTACGCCATGAGCGTGATCGTGTCGCGGGCGCTGCCGGATGCGCGCGACGGGTTGAAGCCCGTGCATCGGCGCATCCTGTATTCGATGTACGAGCAGGGGCACACGCCGGACAAGAAATACGTCAAGTCCGCCCGCGTCGTCGGCGACGTGATCGGTAAATATCATCCGCACGGCGACCAGTCGATTTACGACGCGATGGTCCGGATGGCGCAGGATTTCTCCATGCGCGTGCCGCTGATCGACGGCCAGGGCAATTTCGGTTCGGTCGACGGCGATCCGCCGGCCGCCTATCGATACACCGAAGCGCGCCTGACCAAAGTCGGCGATGGAAGTGCTCGGCGATATCGACAAGGACACCGTCGATTTCGTCGCCGAACTACGACAGCTCCGAGAAGGAACCGTCGGTTCTGCCGGCCAAGTTCCCGAACCTGCTGGTCAACGGCGCCGGCGGCATCGCCGTCGGCATGGCGACCAACATACCCCCGCACAATCTCGGCGAAGTCATCGACGCCTGCGTCGCGCTGATCGACAATCCGGCGCTGACCATCGACGAACTGATCGACATCATTCCGGGACCGGATTTCCCGACCGGCGGCATCATCCTCGGGCGCCAGGGCATCCGTTCGGCCTATCACCTCGGCCGCGGCTCGATCGTGATGCGCGGCAAGGTGACGATCGACACCATCCGCAAGGATCGCGAAGCGATCATCATCAGCGAAATTCCCTACCAGGTGAACAAGGCCACCATGGTCGAGCGGATCGCCGATCTGGTGAAGGAAAAGAAGATCGAGGGCATCGCCGACCTGCGCGACGAATCCGACCGCGACGGTTTCCGCGTCGTCGTCGAACTGAAGCGCGACGCGGTGCCCGAAGTGGTGCTGAACCAGCTTTATCGCTTCACGCCGCTGCAATCGAATTTCCCGGCCAACATGCTGGCGCTGGACTCCGGTCGCCCGCAGACGATGAACCTGAAGGACTTCCTGACGCTGTTCGTCGCGTTCCGCGAGCAGGTGATCACCCGCCGCACCAAGTACCTGCTCAACAAGGACCGCGACCGCGCCCATATCCTGGTCGGCCTTGCCATCGCGGTCGCCAATATCGACGAGATGATCCGCGTGATCCGGACCTCGCCGGATCCGACCACCGCGCGCGACACCCTGATGTCGCGCGACTGGCCGGCGCGCGATGTCGAGGCCATGATCACGCTGATCGACGATCCCCGGCATCGCATCAACGAGGACGGCACCACGCGGCTGTCGTTCGAGCAGGCCAAGGCGATTCTCGACCTGCGGCTGCAGCGGCTGACCGCGCTCGGCCGCGAGGAAATCTCCGAAGAACTCGACAAGCTCGCGGTGCAGATTGCCGACTACCTCGACATCCTGCGTTCGCGCGCGCGCATTCAGGCCATCGTCAAGACCGAACTCGCCGAGGTCAAGGACGGCTTCGCGACGCCGCGCAAGACCGTGATCATGGAGCAGGAGAACGAGGTCGAGGACGAGGACCTGATCCAGCGCGAAGACATGGTGGTGACGGTCTCGCATGCCGGCTACGTCAAGCGCGTGCCGCTGTCGGCCTACCGGGCGCAGCGCCGCGGCGGCAAGGGCCGGGCGGGCATGCAGACCCGCGACGAGGATTTTGTCTCAAGGCTGTTCGTGGCCTCGACCCACACGCCGGTGCTGTTCTTCTCCTCGCGCGGCCAGGTCTACAAGGAAAAGGTCTGGCGGCTGCCGATGGCGGCTCGCCAACGCGCGCGGCAAGGCGCTGATCAACATCCTGCCGCTCGAGCAGGGCGAACGCATCACCACCATCATGCCGCTACCGGAGGATGAATCCTCCTGGGCCAATCTCGACGTGATGTTCGCGACGACAGGCGGCAACGTCCGCCGCAACAAGCTGTCCGACTTCGTCGATGTCCGCCGCTCCGGCATCATCGCCATGAAGCTCGACGAGGGCGAGGCCATCGTCGACGTCCAGATCTGCACCGAGCGCGACGACGTGCTGCTGACCGCCGCCGGCGGCCAGTGCATCCGCTTCCCGGTGCCCGACGTGCGCGTCTTCACCGGCCGCACCTCGATGGGCGTGCGCGGCATCGCGCTCGCCGACAACGACACGCTGATCTCGCTGTCGATCCTGCGCCATGTCGAGGCGAGTTCGGACGAACGGTCGGCCTACTTGAAGATGCGCCGCGCGGTCGCCGGCGAGGCCTCGGCGGATGAACCTGTCGATGCCGAGGGCGAGGAGACGTCAGGCGCGATCCAGCTCTCGCAGGAGCGCTATGCCGAGATGTCGGCGCTGGAGCAGGTCGTGCTCACCGTGTCCGTCAACGGCTACGGCAAGCGCACCTCGTCCTACGAATACCGCACCACCGGCCGTGGCGGCAAAGGCATCGTCGCGATGTCGGTCAACAACCGCAACGGCAAGCTGGTGGCCTCGTTCCCGGTCGAGGATAGCGACCAGATCATGCTGGTGACGGATAAAGGCCAGTTGATCCGTTGTCCGGTCGAGGGCATCCGGGTCGCCGGCCGCTCGACCCAGGGCGTCATCGTGTTCGATACCGCCGAGGACGAGCACGTGGTGTCGGTCGAGCATATCGGCGACGACGGCGAGAATGGCGAGAACGGCAACGGCGGCTAACTTGCCGTCGCGGGTGAGCGCATCGGCTGCTCACCCCGCCCGCACATTCCCGTGTCCGGTCAATTCAAGATTGCAATCACGCCGGGCTTATCGGACACTTCGCCACCTGTCAGGGAGGCGAAGATGGAAGCGACCAGATTCACTGCTGATAGCGCGGGCCTGCATATCGTCATCTATCCCGGCGACAACAAGATTCTGATTGCGATGTCGCTGGACGACAGCGCCGTCAATGACAGCGACAAGAACCTCGCCGGCTTTGCGATCTGGCGAAAATATGATGGCAAGCCCGAGCAGAATCTTGCCGAACCGGATCTCCTTCACGGTCGGCGTCAACAACGCGACCACCGCCGAGACACGCGAGTGGACCGATTCCGACAAGGCGCCATTCCAGAAATTTCGCTGGGTCGACGTGCCCGCCGACGGTTTCGACGTGCCAATCACCTATCGGGTGCAGGCGCTTTATTTCACCGGGCAGGGTTCTGCGACCAAACCGGGTCCCGAGGTCACCGTCAGGGCCGAACCGGTCCGGCGGCGCTTTGCCAAATTCCAGCCGGCGTTCACGCGCGGCTATATTGCCTCGCAGGCCTATACCGACAAATTCCAGAACAGGGATATCCGGCCGGCCGGCCCGAAGCAGCCGGACTTCGATACCAGGCCGTTCGGGGCGCAATACACCTGGCTTGGCGCCGATGCGCGGCTTCAATTGTTCGATTTCATCGCCGATTGCGAAAAGGACACCACTGCCAGGGTCGATGTTTTCGCCTACGACCTCGACGAGCCCGACGTCATCGCGGCGATCTGCAAGATGGGCAAAGAGGGACGCCTGCGCGCGATCCTCGATAATGCGGACCTGCATTCCAAACCCGACAAGTCGGGCGTGTTCCCGGTCGAGGTCGACGCGGCGAAGATGATCATCGCAGCCGCCGGCGCTGCCAATGTCCGGCAGGGCAAGTTCGCCCGCTACCAGCACAACAAGGTTTTCATCAAGCGCGACCACGCCGGCAATGCCCAGCGCGTCATCTTCGGCTCGATGAATTTTTCGGTGCGCGGCGTCTACGTGCAGGCCAACAACGTGATCGTGGTCGACGACCCCAACGTGGCCGGGATGTTCGCCAAGGCGTTCGACAATGCCTTCGCCAACAATGTGAAGGCGCCACCATTCCAGGCGGACCCGATCTCCCAAGGCTATATGGTCGGCTCCGCGACTGCGACGGCCGACCTGCCGAAATTCTCGCTGGGGCTTTCGCCGCACAAGAGTTTTTCGGTGTCGCTCGGCCCGATGTCGGATCGCATCCGGAAAGCCACCAGTTCGGTGTTCTTTGCCGTGATGGAGCCGACCGGGCAGGGGCCGGTGCTCGCCTCGCTGCGCACGATCGCGGCGCAGCCGACGGTGTTTTCCTATGGCACGGTCGAAACCAACAAAGGATTGGCGGTGCAGAGCCCCGATGGCGAGATGGGCGTCATGACGAGCTTTGCGGCGCTAACCAAGAACGTGCCGGCGCCGTTCAAGCAGGAGTTCAGCGGCGGCGCCGGCATGCACATTCACGACAAGTTCGTCGTGGTCGATTTCAACGCCGCCAATCCCGTGGTCTTTACCGGGTCGTCGAACCTTGCCGCGGGCGGTGAGCAGGCCAACGGCGACAGCCTCGCGATGATCGAGGACGCCTCGGTCGCCAGCATGTTTGCGATCGAGGCGGTTGCGATGTTCGATCACTTTCATTTCCGCAAGGCGATGCAGCAGGTCACGACACAGCAACCGCCGCTGACGCTCTGGTATCCCGGGCAAGCCGAACGCACCGGTCGCGTGGTGGAAGTCGTATTACGATCCGAAACGGATCCAGATGCGGGACCGCTATCTGTTCGCCGATCTGCCGCTGCCGGCCGGCCTCGCCGCGACCAAGAACGTCGACTGGTCGGCGGTCGATGCCGCCGCACCGCCCAAGAAGGGCGGTGATGCCCAGCCGGCCAAAAACGCTCCGGCGAAAGCGGCACCGGCAAAGAAGAAGCCGGCGAAGAAAGCTGCCGCCGGGAAATCGTCAAAGAAGGCATCCGCAAAGGAAGCGCCAAGTAAAAAGGCTTCCAAGAGGGCCTCAGCCAAGAAGAAACCGCCCGTGAAGAAAAAAGCCGCGAAGGCGATGAAAACGCCCGTGAAAAAGAAAGCGGCGAAAAAGAAGGTTGCGACAAGGAAGGTCGCGAAAAAGAAAAAAGTGACGACGAAGAAGAAAAGCACTGTGAAGAAGCGGGCGAAGAAGCGAGCCTGATCGGTCTGGTACGTCTGTCTGGTGTCAGGAGTAGGCATCGGCCCCTTCCACATGCCGAGAAGACGGGTGTAGTCTGTTTCCCGCAGGCGCCCAGTCGGATGGCAAGTCCGCGACGTTGGCGCAGACCGGGAGGAAGCGTCATGGAATTTCCCCGCCGCGCATTCTTGCGTCTGGCAGCGGGCGCTGCGGCGCTGCCGGCCGTGCCCCGCATTTCGTGGGCGGACGCTTATCCGTCCCGGCCGGCGCGCATCATCGTCGGCTTTGCCGCCGGCGGCGCGACCGACATCCAGGCGCGCCTGATGGGTCAGTGGCTGTCGGATCGACTCGGCCAGCAATTCATCATCGAAAACCGCGCCGGCGCCAGCGGCAACATCGGGACCGAAGCGGTCGCCAAGGCAGCCCCCGACGGCTACACGCTGCTGCAAGTTGTGACCCCGAATGCAATCAATGCGGCGCTCTACAGCAATCTCAATTTCGACTTCAGTCGCGACATCGCGCCGGTGATCTGCGCCGCGCGGCTGGCCTACGTCGTCGTGGTGCATCCGTCGGTCCCGGCCAAGACGCTCCCCGAATTCATCGCCTACGCCAAGGCCAACCCGGGCAGGATCAACTACGGGTCGGCGGGCAGCGGCACCCCGCAAAACATTGCCTGCGAACTCTTCAAGATGATGGCCGGGGTGGATCTGGTCCACGTCCCGTATCGTGGTGGCGCGCCGGCGACCACCGATCTGGTGGGCGGCCATCTGCATGTGATTTTCGCCCCGCTGTCGGAGTCGATCGAGCACGTCAAGGCCGGCAAACTGCGCGCGCTGGCGGTGACTACCACGGCGCGTCTCGAGGTGCTGCCGGACGTTCCGACGATCGCCGACTTCGTCCCGGGTTACGAGGCGAGCGGTTTTGCCGGCATCGGCGTGCCCCGGAATACGCCGCCTGAGATCGTCGAGCTCCTGAACAAGGAGCTCAATGCCGGCCTCGCCGATCCCAAGATCAAGGGCCGGATCGTCGAACTGGGCGGCACCGTGCTTGGCGGCACGCCTGCGGAATTCGCGACGATCCTCAACGAGGCCATCGAAAAATGGGCGAAGGTGATCAAGTTCGCGGGCATCAAGGCTGAGTAGGCTGGTCGCGCCCGCAGGAGCGGTGGACCCACGCCGCAGCGCTGCTATATTCCATGTCGATAAAGCGATCGCGCGGCCACGTCAGGATCGGGCGGCGGGAGAAATTCAAGGGGGCTGTCTTGCTATTCAGAGCAGCGGGGATGCTGATCGCCATTCTGCTTGGCGTCGGTTCGAGTGTCCCTGCGGGCGCACAGTCGGTCTATCCCAACCGGCCGATCCGTATCGTGGTGCCGTTCGGCGCGGGCGGTTTCGCCGATATCACCGTCCGTCTGCTCGGGGAAAAACTCGCCCAGCGCGCCAATACCCAGGTGGTGATCGAGAACCGGCCGGGGGCAGGCGGGATCGTCGCCGCCAGCGCGGTGACCTCATCGGCGCCGGACGGTTATACGCTGTTCGTGTTTTCGAGCGGCATCGCGCTATCGAAATCGCTGCTCAAGTCGATGCCGTTCGATCCCGCCACCGCCTTTGCGCCGATCTCGACCATGGCGCAGTTCGACCTGCTGTTGCTGGTCAAGGCGGAGTCGCCCATGCGCACGCTGAAGGATGCGTTTGCCGCGGCGCGCGCCGATCCGCAGAAATTCAACGTCGGCACCATCAATCCCGGCAGCACCCAGAACGTCACCGGTGAACTGATCCGCGTCGCGTCAGGCATTCCGATGACGGTGGTGCCGCACCGCACCTCCGCCGAGGTGCTGACCGCGCTGCTCCGTGGCGACGTGCAGATCGGCGTCGAATCCTACGCCGCGCTGAAATCGGCGATCGATGGCAACCAGATCCGCGCCATCGCCTCGTCGGGAATCAAGCGTTCGCCGCAACAGCCCGACGTGCCGACGTTCCGCGAGAGCGGCATCGACGCCGCGGTGGACGGCTGGAATTCGCTGGTGGCGCCGGCCGGCACGCCGCGCGACATCATCGCTTTCCTCAACGGCCATCTCCGCGCCATCATCGGCGATCCCGACTTCCAGAAGCGGATGATCGAACTCGGCGGCGAGCCGGTGGCGTCGTCGCCGGAAGAACTCGATGCGCGGCTCAAATCCGATATCGACCTGTGGGCCGCCGTGGTCAAGAAAGTCGGCCTCGAGCCGCAGTGAGCTGGAGTACCCATGCCCGACAGTTTCAAGATCGACGCCCATGTCCATGTCTTCACGTCAGACATGCCGCTGGTCGACAATCCGCGCCACGCGCCGAAATACAGTTTTACCCACGAACAACTGATCGCGACCCTCGACGATAACGGCGTCGATCGCGCGGTGATCGCGGCCGCAAGCCCGTGGGGCGACTACAACGACTACACGCTGGCGGCGCTGCGCGCCCATCGCACGCGCTTGCGCGGCACCGCCATCTTCCGCCGCCCGATGGAGCGACATGAGTTGGAGGCGATGGGCCGCGACGGTTTCGTCGGCATAAGACTGCCGTTCATCGGACTGCCCCAACTGCCCGACATCACCACCTTCGACTATCGCGTGCTGTTTCGCCGCCTCGCTGATCTGGACTGGCACGTGCATCCCCATGTCGACGGCGAGGACCTGCCAAAAATCTTGCCGACGCTGGAGGCCTCCGGCGTCAAGATCGTGGTCGATCATCTCGGCCGTCCCGATCCGAAATCCGGTATCAACAGCGAAGGTTTCAGGGCGCTGCTGCGCTCGATCGACAAAGGCCGCACCTGGGTCAAGGTGTCGGGCGGCTACCGGCTCGGGGCGCAGGCCAGGGAATATGCCCGCGAGCTGGTCCGCGTCGCGGGTCCCGACCGGCTGGTGTGGGCGAGCGACTGTCCGTTTGTCGGCCATGAAGGGCAGTTTTCGTATCAATCCACCATCGACTGGCTGGTCGACGCCATTCCCGACGCCACCGCGCGCGCCAAAATCTTCGGTGAGACTGCGCGAAAGCTCTATTTCAACGGGGAGTGACCGGAGCGTCGAGGTCGATCCTGTGAACCGATAGTGCCGCCGGGGCGACCAAGGGCAACACGTATGTCCCCGGAAAATATCGGAATCTCGCATGTCCTCGACCGCCTTGATCTGGACCATCGTCGCTGCCGCCGTCTGCTGGTTCATTGCCATCAACCAGATCTACGCGCTGTGGAAATCGGTCGGGGATGGCTCTTCGAAACGACGCTGGTCGGTCACGCAGGGCAAGATCACCATCTCCAGGCTCGGCGTGTCGCCCACGCATCCGTCCGGTCTTGATCCCGTCGATGCCGGGGCCGTCATGCGCTATCACTATCGCGTCGGGGCCAAGGACTACGAAGGCGACGGTTTTCAGATCGGCGGCAAGTCACGCGCTGTCGGCCTGATCGCGAAGGCGCTGATCAAAAAATATCCGGAAGGCCGCAACGTCGACGTCTACTACGACCCGGCCAATCCCGCACGCTCCGCGCTCGAACAGAAGGGGAGCACTACGGCGCCGACGACCATCGTGTTCCTGGTGGTATTTACCGCGATCGCTGGCATCCTCACCGCGCACGCCATTGCGGGCAAGATGATCATGATGTCGAACGGACTACCGATGGCCGCGCTCGGTCTTCCTTCGGCCGCGCTGCTGATCGCCGTCGGCGCCTTTGTGGTCTATTTCGTCCAGCGCCGCGATTTCAAGGCGAGCGCTTCATGGCCAGCCATACCGGGTCAGATCGTCAGCTCCAAAATCATCGAGGAGACGGAACGGCGCCGCGATGACGATGGCCGCGAACGCGAAGACACGACCTACCGGCCCGACATTCGGTTCGCCTACCGAGCCGGCGACAACGATTATACGACGGACACCTGGAAGCTCGGCGCGATCATGGGCTCCGGCTCGCCGAAATACGCCGAGAAGATCATCGGCCGTTATGCCGCCGGCCAGAGCGTGACGGTCTACTATAATCCGGCGCACCCCGACATCGCCGTGCTCGAGCCTGCCAATCGCGACGGCGCGTGGATGCCGCTGATCTTCGGAACGGCGTTCGGGTTCGCCGGCGTGTTGTTCATGTGGCTGTTTACGCATGGCCACTGGATCAATGCGGCGACCGGCGTTTGATCGCCACGGAGATCCTGGGCGCAAAGTGTTTGTGAGCCAGGCCTCGTACTCACAAATCGGAATTCGTCTGCTCGCTTGCGTTTCCTCGCCCTCAAATCTCGATCTCGGTCCCGAACTCCACCACCTGCCTGGTCGGCACCCCGAAGAACGCGGCCGAGCGTTCGGCGTTGCGCTGCAGGAATGCGAACAGCGATTCCCGCCATACCCACATGCCTGGAATATCCTCGCTCGGGATGATGGTCTCGCGGCCGATATAGTAGGTAATGTCGGTGAGATCGATGCCGGGCAGCTTGCCTTGCTTGCAAGCGAGGATTAGCCCCTCATAGATGGTGGGGTACTGCATGAAGCCGTAATGCAGGATGACGCGGGTGATGCCGGGAACGAGGTCGAACACCTCGGCGCGATCCTCTTCCGGGATACGCGGGGATTCTTCGATCTGGACCGTGACCAGCACCACGCGCTGGTGCAGCACGTGGTTGTGCTTGACGAATTGGGTCAACGCCAACGGTACGCCGTGGGCCGAGGACGCCAGGAACACGGCGGTGCCCGATAGCCTTGCATGGCACTTGTTCACGGCGGTCTCGATAAGGTCCTCTTCCGGCTGCCGCAGTTTTCCGCGCGCGGCTTCCACCAGTCTGACGCCGCTGCGCCAGGTCAGCATCAGGAAGGCGACGACGGCCGCGAGCAGCAGCGGAAACCAGCCGCCTTCGAACAGTTTTACTGAATTGGCGGCGAAGAAAATGCAGTCGATGACAAAGAAGAAGCCGTTGACCGCGATCACGATCACAGGCGGATAGCCCCACTGGATCGCGACCAGGGCGGCCAACAGCGTGGTGATCGCCATCAACAGCGACACCGCGATGCCATAGGCGCCGGCCAGCGCGTCCGAGGTGCCGAAAGTCAGGACGGCGCCGAGCGTGGCTGCGGCCAAGAGCCAGTTCACCAGCGGCACGTAGATCTGGCCGATCGCGTCGCTGGTGGTGTGGCGGATCTGCATTCGCGGCAGGAAGCCGAGCTGGATCGATTGCTGGGTCAGCGAAAACACACCCGAGATAATGGCCTGCGACGCGATTACGGTCGCGAGCGCGGCGAAGGCGACCAGCGGGTAGTGCACCCAGTCGGGCGCGAGCTGGAAGAACGGATTTTCGATCGCGGTGGGATCGGTGATCAATAGCGCCGCCTGGCCAAAATAGTTCAGCACCAGCGCCGGCAACGCCACCGCAAACCAGGCCAGCCGGATCGGGAAACGGCCGAAGTGCCCCATATCGGCATACATCGCTTCGCCGCCGGTCACCGCCAGAAAGGCGGCGCCGAGAATGGCGAAGGAAACATGGAAATCCTGGTGGATCAGGAAATCAAAAGCATAAAGCGGGCTCAGCGCAGCGAGCACGGTCGGCGCCTTGACGATGCCGTGGATGCCAAGCGCTGCGAGTACCGCGAACCAGGCGACCATCACGGGGCCGAAGATCTGCCCGATCACCTTGGTGCCTTTCCGCTGCATGATGAACAGCCCGATCAGGATCACGACCGTGATCGGCACCACGGCGGGCGCCAGCGACGGCGCGTCCACCTTCAGGCCTTCGATGGCGCTCAGCACCGAGATCGCCGGCGTGATCGCGCCGTCGCCATACAGAAGGGCTGCGCCGACGAGGCCGACCACCAATAGCTGTGCGCGCCACGTTCCAGGCTCGGCATTGCGCGCGGAGAGCAGCGCCAGCAGTGCGACGATGCCGCCTTCGCCGCGGTTGTCGGCGCGCAGGATCAGCATCGCGTATTTGGCCGAGATGATCAGGATCAGCGCCCACAGGATCAGCGACACCACGCCGAGGACGGCCGCATGGGTCAGCGGTCCGCCATGGGTGGCGGCCTTGGCGGCTTCCTTCAGGGCGTAAAGGGGACTGGTGCCGATGTCGCCATAGACGACGCCGAGGGCGCCGATCGTGGCTGCTGCCGGGAGTGCGGTGGAATGGCCGGAGCCTGCAACTGGCGTACTGGTCACGGGCGCGCCCTCATTGGCTTCGCGCACGCCGGATCAGCCGGAGAGCGCGATCAAAGGCCAGTCTGCGACGAGACGTCGCAAATTACCATCGGGATTACTTGGTCCGGTAGCCTCCGCCCAAACTCTGCGCACCGCCGAATCGAAGAGGCCCTCAAGGGGCATCTTGAGGGCCTCAATCCAGAGCAATCTGGAAGAAATAGAGCGTCGTTCGGTCGGCTGCGCCTTACGGGTTGCGGTCAGCGGTAACCAGGCGCGCTTCCCGCACCACCGACTTGGTGCCTGAGGTGCGCAGGCAGGAAGCTTCGAAATTCGGCCAGGCCTGCTGCGAGCATTCCTTGCCGTGGGTGTGGATATCGAGCCGGTCGCCCTTGGCCAGGGCTTGCGGAACGCTGGCTTCGACCGAGGGGGCAAAGCCCGGCAACACGGTGAGCGCGGTGGCGATGAACGCAGCAGCAGCGATTGCGGAAAGAGCCTTGATCATGACGGTCCCCTGTCATGGGCCTTTGCGGCCCGTCGTCTTCGTTGGTTGATGTTCTAGCCAGCGCAAGTTTCCGGCTGTCTTCACCACCTCAGGAAATGGTTTCGTCCCGCCCGAGTTTTGTTTCATCGTCCATTGGCGGACGAAACATTGGCCGGTTGCCAAGCAGACGCTTTGACCCCGAAACTGGTTCATTGGCCGATCCCAAATAAAAAGCAGGGCGGGCAGGGAACCGGGAAGGAACCGGGCTGGCTTGCCCGGCCGCCCGGGGCGCGGTAGACGGGGCCTATGCCCCGTATCGCGCTTTATCCCGGGTCTTTTGACCCCGTCACCAATGGCCATCTGGACGTGGTCCAGCACGCCGTCGGCCTCTGTGACCGCCTGATCGTCGCCATCGGCGTCCATCCCGGCAAAAAACCGCTGTTTTCGACCGAGGAACGCCTGGACATGGTCCGTGCCGTATTCGGTCCGGTCGCCGCCAAGGCCGGCTGCGCCTTCGACGCCACCACCTATGACAATCTGACGGTCACGGCGGCCCAGAAGGCCGGCGCGACCATCATGATCCGGGGCCTGCGCGACGGCACCGACCTCGACTACGAGATGCAGATATCGGGCATGAACGAGACCATGGCGCCCGAGGTGCACACCGTGTTCCTGCCGGCCTCGGTCAAGGTCCGCCCGATCACCGCCACACTGGTACGCCAAATCGCCGCCATGGGCGGGGATGTATCCGCGTTCGTGCCGCCATCGGTCGCCGCCAGCCTGAAGAAAAAATTCGCCGGCTAGAGCATGATCCGGAAAAGTGGGAACCGGTTTTCCGAAAGATCATGCTCAACAAAAATAGCCCCGCGTCCAGACGCGCCCTGAAACGTTTTCCTGCTCTTACCTGACCGGAGTTTTCATGATCCGAATTCTCGCCGTACTCGCTGCGCTGATCTGTGCGGCCCCCGCGATTGCCCAGCCGCTGCCCGCCAATCTCGACAAGGCGAATGCGATCGTTATCGACACCACCAAGGGCCGCATCGTGATCAAGCTGCGGACCGATGTCGCCCCCGAACACGCCGAGCGCATCAAGCTCTTGGCACGCGAGGGCTACTACAACAACGTACCGTTCCACCGCGTGATCGGCGGCTTCATGGCGCAGACCGGCGATGGCAAGAATTTCAACGGCACCGGCGGCTCCAAATATCCGAACCTGAAGGCCGAGTTTTCCAAGGTGCCGTTCACGCGCGGCATCGTCGGCATGGCGCGCGCCGGCAGTCCCGACTCCGCCAATTCGCAGTTCTTCATCATGTTCGACACCGGCTCCAGTCTTAACAACCAGTACACCGTGGTCGGCGAAGTCGTGTCCGGCATGGATGTGGTCGACAAGTTGAAGAAGGCGCCGGAGGGCTCGCCGAGCGGATCGGTCACCGACCCCGACAAGATGGTCAAGGTGCAAGTCGCATCCGACATCAAGTGAGCCGGGGTTTTAAGTGAGTCATGGCAACGCCCCGCAGCAAGCCACTTCCATGGTTTGCCGCGGCGCTGGTGTGGCTCGCACTATCGGGTCAGGCGCGGGCTGAACCGCCTGTTCTCGACAGCCTCAAGGATATCTTTGTCAGACTGCATTCCTGCTGGAAGCCGCCACCACTCTCGCTCGCCAACCCTGTCGACATCACCGTCGTCGTCAGCTTCAACCGCGAGGGCGTCATTCTCGGCCATCCCCGCATTACCTATGAATCGGAGCTGGCCAGCGACAACGACCGGATCCAGTACCGGATCGCCGTGATGGAGACATTGCAACGCTGTACGCCGTTGCCATTTACCGAGGGACTGGGCGGCGCCGTTGCAGGCCGGCCTTTGGCAATCCCTTTCAGAACCCGCAAACGTCCACCCAAACCTGAAGAGAAACGAGCATGGCTGATACAGAAAATACTTTGATCCTTGAAACCACCCAGGGCCCCGTCACCATCGAAATGCGTCCGGACCTGGCGCCGGGCCATGTCGCCCGCATCAAGGAACTGGTGCGCGAAGGCTTTTACGACGGCATCGTGTTCCATCGCGTGATCGAGGGCTTCATGGCCCAGACCGGCTGTCCGCAGGGCACAGGCACCGGCGGCTCCGGCAAGAAGCTGAAGGCCGAATTCAACAAGGAGCCGCATGTGCGCGGCACCACCTCGATGGCGCGCGCGGCAAGCCCGGATTCCGGCGACAGCCAGTTCTTCATCTGCTTCGACGACGCCTCCTTCCTCAACGGCCAGTACACGGTCTGGGGCAAGGTCACGTCGGGCATGGAAAACGTCGACAAGATCAAGCGCGGCGAGCCGGTGAACAATCCGGACAAGATCGTCAAGGCGCACATGGCCGCCGACGCGGCGTAAATTGGTCGTTCCTCATGGTGAGGAGCCCGCAAAGCGGGCGTCTCGAACCAAGAGGCCACCGATGCTTCAACACCCGGGCCTCATCCTTCGAGACGCCGCTTCGCGGCTCCTCAGGATGAGGATCGGTCGGTAATCACTTCGCCGCCTGCAGCTGGCGAAACGCACCTTGCCAGTCCTCGACGTGATAGGTCCGCAAAATCTTGCCGCCCTCGATCGTGTGTACGTCGATCGACATCAGCCTGAACGATTTGCCATTGACCGGCGTGCCCATCAGTTCGCCCGAGGGTGTGCCGGTGGCTTCGCCGCGGACCGTGACGTGATTGCCGGCGACCAGGATTTCCTTGATCTCCCATTTCAGGTCCGGGATCGTCTTGAGGCGCTGGGCGATGCCCGCCATGACCTCGTCGCGTGAGTTGCAGGCCTCGTTGCCGCGGCAGGTCTTCCAGTCCGGTGCCGTCGATTGCCGGATCAGTTCCGGTGCGTCCTTGGCGAATTCCGCGTTCAGGGCCTTGTAGAACGGGACCAGTGTGTTGCGGGCCGCTTCCTCGGTCATTTCAGCCGAGGCGGCGGACACGGTGAGCACCAGGGCTGCGATGGCGGCCGAGGCGGTGAGGATGGTCTTCATGACAACTCCCGGTGATTTGACCTGCGATGCCGGGGTGGTATGACCTAACGCATCATTACTCCAATGAGTAATTATACCATGTCATGAATGAAATCGATTTACGGCGGTTCGACCTCAACCTGCTGGTTGTGTTCGACGTGCTGATGGTGGAGCGCAACGTCACCCGCGCCGCGGAGCGGCTTGGCCGGACTCAATCCGCCGTCAGCCACTCCTTGTCCAGGCTGCGCCGGCAGCTCAACGACCCCTTGCTGATCAAGGCCGGCGTGCGGATGCAGCCGACGACGTTCGCGCTCGATCTGCTGGAACAGGCGCGGCCGTTGCTGCGCGGGATGCAGCGCGTGCTGTCGCCGCGGCAAATTTTCGATCCCGCAAACTCGCGACGCGTGTTCAGGGTGGCGGCGTCCGATTTCATGCAGACGATGTTTGCCGATTTGCTGAGCCGGCTGCGATCCGAAGCCCCCGGCGTGGCCGTCGAATGGGTCGCGCCGCGCGATCCCTCGCTATTGGATCTCGCCGAAGGGCAAATCGATATCGCCATCACCCCGGCGCAAGCCCGGTTGCCGGAGGGTGTCACCGGAGAGGCCATCGGAACGTTGGAATGGCGCTGCTTTGCCCGCAAGGGACATCCAGCCTTTTCGAAATGGGGCACGGAGGCCTGGACACAGTGGCCGCATCTGGCGGTTCGCGTCAGCGATATCCTGACCAGCCCGGTCCATGTCGCGGCGACGGCTGCGGGGCTGGAGCGCAAGATCGCTGGATGGGTGCCGCACTTCTCCGCCATCGCTCCCATTCTGGAGACCTCCGACCTGCTGGCGACGCTGCCGTCGATCACCAGGACCGGTCTGGGCTACGCCTACGACCTCGACAGCCGAAAGGTGCCTTTTCCGATTGCCGCGTTGCCGCATGTCATGCTCTGGAACCATGGGCGCAGCGGCGATCCCGAGATCGCCTGGCTGCGTGACCGGCTGCTGCCGATCCTCAAACGAAAATTCGCCGGCGAGAAACAGCTATGATCGCGGACACACATGCGCACTGACCTCTTCGACTTCGAACTGCCTGCCGGCAACATCGCGCTGCGGCCCGCGAGCCCGCGCGATTCCGCGCGCATGCTGGTGGTGCAGCCCGGCGGCGCGCTGGAGGACCGCAGCATCGCCGAGTTGCCGCAATGGCTGCAGTCTGGCGACCAGCTGGTCGTCAACGACACCAAGGTGATTTCGGCCCAGCTCAAGGGTCGCCGCATCGGCCGCGAAACCGAACCGAAGATCGAGGCGACGCTGATCAAGCGGCTCGACGGCTCGCGCTGGCAGGCACTGGTGAAGCCGGCGAAAAAACTCAGCCCCGGCGATGTGGTCCGGTTCGGCAATGAAGGCAAGGTCTGCCTGCTCGGGCATCTCGACGCATCGGTCGAGGCCAAGGGCGAAGAGGGCGAAATCACGCTGTCGTTCTCATTTCACGGGCCGACGCTCGATCAGGCCATCGAGGATATCGGCACGCCGCCGCTGCCGCCCTACATCGCTTCCAAGCGTACGCCCGACGACCAGGACGCCGCCGATTACCAGACCATGTTCGCAGCCAACGAAGGCGCGGTCGCTGCGCCCACGGCGGGACTGCACTTCACCCCGGCGCTGGAGGCCGCGTTGCGCGCGTGCGGCGTCGGACTGCACCGGTTGACCCTGCATGTCGGGGCAGGGACGTTCCTGCCGGTCAAGGTCGACGAAACCTCCGAGCACAAGATGCATGCCGAGTGGGGCTCGATCAGCGCGGAGACCGCGGGGGCGCTGAACGCAGCGCGCGCCAAGGGCGGCCGCATCGTTGCGGTCGGCACCACGTCGCTGCGGCTATTGGAAAGCGCCGCTGCTGAAGACGGCACCATTCAGCCGTTCAGCGCCGAAACATCGATCTTCATCACGCCGGGCTATCGCTTTCGCGCGGTCGATATCCTGCTGACCAATTTCCATTTGCCGCGCTCGACGCTGTTCATGCTGGTGTCAGCTTTTTCGGGCCTCGACACAATGAAAGCGGCCTATGCACACGCGATCGCGAGCGGATACCGGTTCTATTCGTACGGCGATGCGTGCCTGTTGTTTCGCCGCGGCTGAGACGCGCGTGACCTGAACGGTGCGCGCAGATTTTGATTCATCTCGTGCATTCGGAAATCGGGTGGTTGTTGTTGCCCGGCTGTTGGAAGGTGATCCCTGCCTGATCGCGCGAGAAGACGCGAGACAGGAAATTCAGGAGATCAAAAGATGCCGACAGTGGATGACAACAAGGCCATCGTGGGCCGCTGGTTCACGGAGTTCTGGGGCAAGACATGCAATCTTGCCGTCGTTGACGAACTCGCCTCGCCGGACATGCTCTTGCAATATTCATTGCATGAACCGCGTCGCGGTCGCGACGACATCAAGGCCTTCATGACGGATTTTCGCGCGGCTTTCCCGGATCTCAATTTCTGGGGCACCGCGGACCTCATCGCGGAGGGCGACTACGTGGTCGGCCGCTGGGCGGGAGGCGGAACCCACACGGGGCCCGCATTCTCCGACTTCTTGGCCGGGTCGCTGACGGCGAACACCGGCCGTACGATGCGGTTTACGGGCACGACGGTCCTCAAGCTCAGGGATGGCAGGATTGTCGAGGAGATCGGCCTCGATGATGGTGTCACGGCCCTGGAGCAGTTGGGCCTGATCAAGATCGCGGCCTAACGTTCGTCGCGACGTCGGTCCTGTAGGGTGGGTTAGCGGAGCCTAACCCACCCCTACAACCTACTCTCACGCCATCGCGAGCTGCGGCAACAGTTCCGCGATCTGGATCGCGTTGAGCGCGGCGCCCTTCAACAACTGATCCGCCGACACGAACATCGAGATCGAATGTCCGTAGGGATCGCTGAGATCCCTGCGGATACGGCCGACCAGAACATCGTCCTGGCCGGACGCATCGACCGGCATCGGGAAGTAATTCCCGGCGCGGTCGTCGACGATCTTGACGCCGGGGGCCCGAGCCATGATTGCGCGCACCTCGTCCTCGGTGATCGGCCGTTCGCATTCGAAGGTAATGGCTTCGCTATGCGCGCGCAGCACCGGCACGCGGACGCAGGTGACGCCGACGGCGATCCGCTCGTCCTCAAAGATCTTCCTGGTTTCCTTGATGACCTTGCTCTCTTCGTCATTGTAACCGGTTTCGGGATCGATGGTGGTGTTGTGGCTGAACAGATTGAACGCGTAGGGATGCGGCATGACCTTGGGCGTAAAGACCTGCCCGTTGAGGTTCGCCCGCGTCGATTCCACCAGCTCCTCCATCGCGGCTGCACCGGCGCCGCTGGCTGCCTGATAGGTCGAGATGATGACGCGCTTAATGCGGTTGTACTGATGGATCGGCCACAGCGGCACCAAAGCGGTGATCGCGGCGCAGTTCGGGTTGGCGATGATGCCTTTGTGATCCCGGATGCGGTTCGCGTTGACCTCCGGGATCACGAGCGGCACGTTCGGATCCATCCGGAACGCCGAGGAGTTGTCGACCACGACGGCGCCGGCCTTCACGGCAATCGGCGCATACTTGCGCGAAATGCTGCCGCCGGCCGAAAACAGCGCGATGTCCACGCCCTCGAACGAACGCTCGGTCAACTCCTCGATCACGATCTTCTCGCCGCGGAAGTCGACGGTCTTGCCGGCCGAACGCGCGCTCGCCAGCGCTTTGAGCTTGCCGACGCGGAAGCCGCGCCTGTCCATGGTGGCGATGAACTCGGCACCGACGGCGCCGGTCACGCCGGCAATGGCAACTACGGGATCGTGGGTCACTTTGGTCTCCATGAGGGTGATGATGTTGATCTTTGTTTGAGCATGATCTTCTCGGAAAACCGGTTCCCACTTTTCCGGATCATGCTGCCAATAAAAAAGCCCCGGTCCTTTTCAGGCGGGGCGCTTCGGTTCAGTTGATGCGATCGTTCGACTACGCGCGCACGCCTCCGAAGGCCCCAGAGGGCGCTTTGGTTTTCAGGGTGCTTTTGGTCTGGAACGACATGGCGCGGATTTATGCGGGAGACAAAGGCCGCCGTCAACGGGTTTTGGACGGAAAATCCGCCCAAACGAGGTTGAACAGGGCGCCTTTGTCACGTCATAAGCTCCCACATGAGCGTTCCCAACCACTTTGAGCTTCTTGGCACCGACGGCGCGGCCCGCACCGGAAAACTGACTACGCCGCATGGCGTGATCCGGACACCCGCCTTCATGCCGGTCGGCACGGCCGGGGCGATGAAGGGCATGCATTGGCGCGAGGTCCGCGATGCCGGCGCCGATATCGTGCTCGGCAATACCTATCACCTGATGCTGCGGCCGGGCGCCGAGCGGATCGCAGCTCTTGGCGGCCTGCAGAAGTTCACTGGCTGGAACGGCCCGATGCTGACGGACTCCGGCGGCTTCCAGGTGATGTCGCTGTCGGAGCTGCGCAAGGTGACCGAACAGGCGGTGACGTTCCGCTCGCATATCGACGGCGCCAAGGTCGAACTGTCGCCGGAGCGTTCGATCGAGGTGCAGCGGTTGCTGGGCTCCGACATCGTGATGCAGATGGACGAATGCGTGCGGCTGCCGGCCGAGCGCGCCGACATCGAGCGCGCGATGCAACTGTCGTTGCGTTGGGCCGTGCGCAGCAAGCGCGCCTTCGCGAGCGCTCCTGATGGTTACATGCTGTTCGGCATCGTGCAGGGCGGCGACATCCCCGAACTGCGCCACGTCAGCGCGCGTGGTCTGGTCGACATCGGCTTTCACGGTTACGCCATCGGCGGACTCGCGGTCGGCGAACCCCAGGCGGTGATGCTGGCCATGATCGAGGAGACCGCGCCGTTGCTGCCCGCGGATCGTCCGCGCTATCTGATGGGCGTCGGCACGCCCCAGGATTTGCTGGAAGCGGTGGCGCGCGGCATCGACATGTTCGATTGCGTGATGCCGACACGGAACGGTCGTCACGGCATGGCGTTCACACGTTTTGGCCAGATCAACATGCGAAACGCGCGCCATGCCGACGATCCGCGGCCGCTGGACGAGGAAAGCGCGTGGCCGTCAACGTGCAACATCTCGCGCGCCTACTTGCATCATCTGGTCAGGTCGGGCGAAACGCTGGGCGCGATGCTGCTGTCTGAAATCAACATCGCCTATTATCAGCATCTGATGGAGGGCATGCGTGCGGCGATCGCGGCCGGAAAATTTGAAGACTTCAAAAAACAAACGCGCGCCGATTGGGCGCGCGGGGATATCACTCCGAGGTGAGCGACTGAGTTCCTCAGTTACAGGCAAACCTCTTGACCGAGTGTTTGGTCACAAAACCGTAACCGCAGGTATCGCAGGTCCAGAGATAGCTGATGACATGATCATGGAGGTAGGCGGAAGCTTCCGCGGCCACCATTGTATCGGCGCACACAGGGCAAGTCGGTAAATCACACCCACGCGGATCGGGCCTAGACGCGACGGTCGACAGGACTTCAGCAACTGCTGCCATCGTGACCTCCTTGCGATCTGAACCTCGGGTTCAATTCACTCTACGACTATAGACCAAATTGTTTGACGATGTCGCAACACAAATGCGTTGGTTTTGCGTAATTTAGCTCGCGTTTGCGTTTTGCAATGCAGCGAAGTTTTGACGCAGGCGTTTCACACTTGCGCCGCGATGCGGGCACCTCCTAAGTACGGAATATGAGCTGATTTCAGCCAAATTCTCGCCAGAGGGAGTCTCGTGATGGATGCATCGTCAACTTCGGGTGCAATGCACCGTCCCGGCCGGGGCCGGGTGTTCGACTCCATCGTCGACGCCGTCGGCGACACGCCGATCGTGCGGCTGCGCAAATTGCCGCAAGTCCACGGTGTCAGCGCTACCATTCTAGCTAAACTTGAATATTTCAATCCGGCCGCGAGCGTGAAAGATCGCATCGGGGCCGCGATGGTGATCGCGATGGAGAAGGCCGGCGTGATCAACGCCGACACCGTCCTGATCGAGCCGACGTCCGGAAATACCGGCATTGCGCTCGCCTTTGTCGCGGCCTCCAGAGGCTATCGGCTGAAGCTGGTGATGCCGAAGTCGATGTCGATCGAGCGGCGCAAGATGCTGGCCTTCCTCGGCGCCGAGATCGTGCTGACGCCGGCGGCCCAAGGCATGAAGGGTTCGATCGCGACCGCGGAAGAACTGGTGCGGACGACGCCGAACGCCGTGATGCCTCAGCAGTTCAAGAACCTCGCTAATCCCGAAGTGCACCGCCGCACCACGGCGGAAGAAATCTGGAACGACACCGGCGGCAACATCGACTTCTTCGTCGCCGGCGTCGGCACCGGTGGCACCATCACCGGCGTTGGCCAGGTGCTCAAACCCCGCAAGCCGAGCTTGCGGGTGGTTGCGGTCGAACCGGAGGAAAGTCCGGTGCTGTCGGGCGGCCAGCACACGCCGCACAAGATCCAGGGCATCGGCGCCGGCTTCATTCCTGATATTCTCGATCGCTCTGTCATCGACGAGATCGTCAAGATCAATAGCGCCACAGCGCTTGAGACTTCGCGCGCGCTGGCGCGCAACGAGGGTATCCCGGGCGGCATTTCCTCAGGCGCTGCGATTGCCGCGGCGCTTGAGATCGGCAAGCGTCCCGAAAACGCCGGCAAGACCATTCTCGCCATCGTGCCGTCATTCTCGGAGCGCTATCTCTCAACGGTTTTGTTCGAAGGAATTTAGGCCAGGAATCTGAGGCGAGGAATCTGAGAAATGGCCGACCAGCCGAGACGACCGAGAACCATGAACGACGCACGGACCGAGGCCGAGGCGGCGTTCAAGCGCACCACGGCCAAGGTGGCCGAAGCGCCGTTGAAACCGACAGCGCTTCCCGGCGTCAAGGAGCTGGTCTCGCTGCGCATCGATCAGGACGTGCTGGAGTATTTTCAAGGCGATGGTCCGGGCTGGCAGGACCGTATCAACGAGGCGCTGCGCAAGGCTGCGGGCAAGTAGCCGCCGCTATCCAATCCGGAATGAAAAAGCCCGGGAGACGATCCCGGGCTTTGGCTTGTCGCTTGGGTCTGGCCTAGCGCAGAATTCCGCCCATCACACCGCCAATGAAGCGTCCGGCTCCGGCGGGATCGCCGCCGCCGCCACCACGGTACTGTTGCTGCTGCTGGCCACCGCCACCTCCGCCGCTACTCGCACGGCGGCGGGCAGGGGCCGGGCGTTCGCCCTCGTCGCTGGAACTCGCAGTTGGCGCGGTCGCGACGATTTCCGACAGCATGGCCTTGTGCTGGAGTTTGTTGAGGAAGCCCGACGAAGGATAGCCGCGGGCGGCCTGCCAGCGCGTGATCACGGCGCGGGTGGACTGGTCGAAGGTGCCGGTCACCTTGGTGTCGAAGCCGAGCCCGTTGAGGCGGCGCTGCACGTCGCGGCGCTGGCCCTTGTCGAGGCCGATCTGGTCCTCGGTGGTCTGGTTCGACGGCTCGTTGAAGGTCGCGGGATCGACGCCGGTGGTCAGGTTGCGGGTGGCGGTGCTCGGGCCGTTCTCGAGTGCTGCGAGACGGGAGAGCGCCAGCGGCTTGAACTGGCCGTTGGGATAGTTGCTGATGTAGGCATTCAGCTCTTCCGGCTTGTTGGAATCCTTGATCGAGCGCCAGAACTCGACTTCGACGTCGGATCCCGACGCGGAAGCAACGGCGGGTGGTGCGGCCGCCGGCGCCCCGGTAGCGGTCGGCGCGGCGGGCGCGCCGTTCAGGTAGACCGTGCCGATCAGGTTGGTGTGACCCCAGGGCAATTGACCCTTGTTGGTTTCTTCGTTGACCTGGGCGCGGACCTTGGTCATCGCCTGCTGGATTTCGACGCCAGGGGTAGCGATGTTGGCGATCAGCGCGCGGGTGAACGGGCTGTTGGTGCCTTCCTGGCCGTCGAGCGCGGTCTGGCCCGGGCCGGTCGCGAACGCGATCAGGGTGCCTTCGCCGGATTTCATTTCGGCCAAACCGGCGCCGACGGCGACGCTGCGGGTCGCCGAGTTGGACTTGATCTTGGCGGCGAACGGATTGTCGCGGCAGGCATCGAGGAACACCAGCTTGACCTTGGCGTCGCTCATGGTCTGGTCGAGCGTAAGGTCGATATTGATGGCGGCGCCGAGCTTGACGTCCATTTCCGATTTGATGTCGGCGTCAATCGGCAGCAGGTAGTTGGTGCCGCTGATGGCGATGCCGTGGCCGGCATAGAAGAACAGCGCGACATCGGCGCCTTGCGCCTTCTTGCCGAAATCGAGCAGCTTTTCCGTCATCTTGTCGCGGGTGAGGTTGGTGCCTTCGACGACCTCGAAGCCGACATTGCGCAGCACGCCGGCCATCGCCTTGGCATCGATCGGCGGGTTCGGAAGCTGAGCGACGTTCTTGTAGGCGCCGTTACCGACCACGAAGGCGACGCGGCGCTCGGCCTGGGCGGCCGAGACGGAAAGCATCGTGCAGAACAGGGAAAAAATGAGGGTTGGATAGCGCATCGGAAATCCCCTGGCAGAATCGAAAAGATTTTGGCTGTAACGCTAGCCCCAGATTACACGAGAAAATCGTGCTTCGCGCGACAAAAAACCGGGCAATTGCGCAAATCCTGGGAACAGTGCGTTACCGGCAACGCGCAGGGACGCTCGTGGAATAGATCTGCCGCCGCGCGTGATCCAGATCACAGCCAGCCGCCGGATCGGCGCAATCAGGTTCCGGCCCGCGCGGGGACCGGAGGCGCCGGCTTCAGGTTCAGCAGGTTGCCGGTCAGGATCAAGGCGGCGCCGAGTACGGTGAAGGTGTCGAGCCGTTCGGAATAGATCAGCCAGCCCGCTGCGGCGGTCAGCGGAACCCGCAGAAAATCCATCGGCACGACGATGGTGGCGTCGGCATACTGCATCGCTCTGGCGAGGAAGTAGTGGGAAAACGTCCCGCAGACGGCGACCACGGCGACGTAGCCCCAGGTCTGGACCGGCGGCCAGGTCCAGACATAGAGCGCCGGCAGGAATCCGGCGACGGACTGCACCACCAGCATCCAGAAGATCACGGTCAGCGCGCTTTCGGTGCGGGTTAGCGATTTGAGGAACGCCATGGAAATCCCGAAGCCCACCGCGGCGCCGAGCGCGATCAACTGACCGGGATTGATCGCGCCAATCGCGGGGCGAACGATGACGACGACGCCAATCACGCCGAGCACGATCGCGGCGATCTTCCACGCCGTCATCCGCTCGCCGAGAAAACTCGCGGCCAGGATCGCGGTCCAGATCGGCATGGTGAATTCGATCGCCACCACCTGGCCGATCGGAATCAGCGTCAGTGCGAAGAACCAGCCGAGCTGCGCGCCGTAATGAATGAGGTTGCGCGCGGCGTGGTGGGCAAACCGCGCCGTCTTCACCACGGCAAAGCCGCCTTGCGCGAGGATCAGCGGGCAGAGCATCAGCAGTCCCAGCGTCGAGCGCACCTCCATCAGCTGAAACACGTTCAGCTCGCGCACGCCCTCGCGGCCGGCAATCGTCAGGACCAGCATCAGCGAGAGCCAGCACCCCATCCACATCGCGGCCATCAGTTTGGAAGGTGTTCGGGTCATGGCTGGGAAATGGGACCGGTGAGAGATCGGGCGGGGCAGGCCGGTATCGGCGAGCGCGCGCTGATTTGCAACGCTCAAATCTGTTGATGCAGTGATGCGCCGGGGTCCTATTTCGCTGTGGGAGTTGCCGCCGGTTCGGTGCTAAGCATCGGCCGGCTCTGGAAGAAAAATCGGGAGGATTTATGCGTATCCTGCAACCGGCCGAATGGTCGAAACCGCGCGGCTTTTCACATGGCGTCGAGGTCGAGGGATCAGGCAAATGGATCGTGCTGGCCGGCCAGACCGGCGGCGACGAGAAGGGCGACTATGCGCCCGACATGGCCGCCCAGGTCGGCACGGCGCTGAAGCGGATCATGAAACTGCTGGCGGAGGCCGGCGCCGGCCCCGAGCACATCGTCCGCCTGACCTGGTATCTGACCAGCCGCAGCGAATATGAGGCCGCGGGCGCCGGTATTGGCGCGGCCTGGAAGGAGACGTTGGGGCGGAATTTTCCGCCGTCGACGCTGCTCTATATCGACGGGCTCGTCGACGTCAGGGCCAAGGTCGAAATCGAGGTTACCGCTTACGTCCCCAAGGGGTAAAATGACGGCGCAAAACGACCTGGAGCGCTTCGCGTCAAGACAAAGGAAATCACGGCCTATGACCACCAATCGATCGACCTCCGCCGACTTCGTGACCGCCTTCGCCACCGGCTGGCCGGAGCAGCAGCCTGACATCATGGTGCTGTCGCTGACCACGCATAACGGCGTGCAGGATTTTGCCTTCAACAAGGAGCAGGCCCTGCTGATCGCCAAGACCATCAAGGAGACCGCGGCGAAGCTTGAGAAGCCCAAGACGAGCTGATCCTGCTCGAACAAACAAATTGCACCTACGCCGTCATGGCCGGGCTTGTCCCGGCCAACCAGGTCTTTTCCAGCCGCGAGACCGCAAAGACGTGGATGCCCGGCACAAGGCCGGGCATGACGCTTTTCCGATCAGATAACGACGGGGTACGGCCGCCTACTTCGACAGCGAAATATCCGCGCCCCGGAACTGGCTGTCGGCGCGCATCGTGACCGCCTGCTTGTTGCCGGCGGTGCGCAGCGAGATGTTGGCGTTGAAGCCGGCGGTCGAGGCGACGACCTGGAAATTGCCGCCGCCGCCGCGGCCCTGGAGCAGGCCGCTGACGTTGCGGCTGGACTCGCTCCACTCGCCGGAGACCTGTCCGCCCTCATCGACGACATTGGCCGCAAGATTGAACTTGTAGGCGTCGCTGGCGCAGGTGAGCGACATGGTCATTCTCGGGCCGGCGACCTGATAGGTCGCCCGGCAACGGATCCGCTCGCGCGACCCGTCATCAAGGGTAACAGTGCCGCCGCCGGACCAGGAGCCGGCGAGACCAGCGAAAGGACCCGACTGGGCGTAACCCGCGGAGGGCAATGCCACGAAAGAACCGGCCATAAAAAAAGCGACGGCTGCAAATGTCAGCCGCCGCGTTTGGGCGAACAATCCTGATGTCCGGTCTGTCTTACTGACGGGATGCTTCCCATCGACCACTACACGGTACGCCAGATGATGCCCCATTCCACTTCCCCGATCCGGAGTTGCCACTGAGTTGACCGTTCGCATATGCACCATTGATCGAGACTCGCACAAGTCCCCCGCTGCCGACGGTGCCGGAAACCGGACCGCCCGAGATCTTGCCCTCGGAGACGTTCACGGTCGACGTGGTCTGCGCGTCGCAGCTGCCGCTTTTTGTGACAACGGTCACCTGCCAAAGCCCGTCATAGGGCTGCTGGGCGGAAACGGGAGCTGCCGCAAGGGTGGCCGCGGAGGCAACGAATGAAGCAAAAAACAGGTCGCGAATGCGATTGGCGCGCATGGATCAAATTCCCTCGAAATGTGTGTGATGGCGGACCTTATCCGGACACAATGTGTTCAAACTTTGGTGCGCCGCAAAAGCGCATAAAGTTCCTGTAAAAACAAACACATCAAGGTGAATTTGGTTCCGCTCGGGGAACAGGGAAATTAACCCCGTTACGGCCTGATTCGGGGCTCGAATCCGGCCTTTCAGCGACGCCTAGTGTTTGGCGTCCGACAGAGCCGGCGCTTTGGTCGCAAATTGCTCGTCCTGGGGCTTGGCCGGCAGGCTTTTATGGGCCTTGGCGTGGTCGATGACGTCGCCGAGCAATTTGTAGCCGAGTGGCGCCAGCGCCCGTTCCCAGAGTTCCCGCGCGGTCTCGCCTTTCTTGACGAAGACCCACTCCTGGGCCGCGATCGCGCCGGCATCCATGCGGTCGGCGAGGTGATAGACAGTGCCGCCGGCGATCGGATCGCCTTCCTTGATCGTCCACTCGACCGCGGCGATGCCGCGATGCCGCGGCAGCAGCGAGGGGTGGTAGCCGATACCGCCGAGTTTGGCGGCCGCCAGCGCCTCCCTGGTGACGCGGGCGTGGCTGTGTGCGGTGACGATCAAATCGGTATTGGGCGCGATCTCGGCGGCGGTTACGAACTTCGGGTCGGCCTGCACCACCACCTCGATACCGGCGGCTTTGGCCGTTGACGCCAATCGGTCTTCACCGTCGTGAACGACGACGCGCACGATATTGACCCCGTGTTGGCGCAGCATGTTGAAGGTCGTCACGCCGAAATGGCGGGAGCCGACGAGGGTGATCCGCATCTGTTTTCTGTCCGTCGTTAGTCAGGCCGATAAGCCGATAGCACACCCCGGCGGCCTGTCCCGCCACAGGGCCGGGAGCGCGGGGGTTATCAACAACCGGCCGGGACAGCTAGCCGTTGCTGATGCCGCGGCTAAGCCCGTGCTGACGCCGCGGCTAGCCCTTGCTGACGCAGCTCGGATAGGGCGCGCGCTCGCCAGGGACGATCGGGCAGAGGCGGACGGGCTGCAACTGACGCAGCCGGTCCTGCCATTTCGCCTCGTCGATGACGGGCTTGCCGGAGGCTGGCGTGCGTTCCGCCCATTGCAGGGTGTAGTAATCGGCGCTGCCTTTGACGGCGACGATGAGCGCGGTCTCGCTGTGCTTGTCGGGACTGGAGACGACGCTGCCGCAGCTGGCGACCGCGGCATAGCCCTCCTGGTCGCCCAATTTGGCCGGGCCCAATCCCTTGGCGACAAAGGTGTCGGGGCAGGCGGACTTGAAGCCGCCGGCAATCGATGCCGCAAAGACTTCCGGCGACATTTTCGGGTTGGCGACGAGGCCCTTGGCGCCGGTCACCGTGATCATCTGGGTCCAGCGGCCGGCGGTCTCGCCTTTCAGCACGGCTTCGCGAATATAGCTTGGGCCGTTGGTGTTCTCGCCGACCACGACGAAGGTTGACGGCATCGAGAAGCTGACGAGCTGACCGAAGACCGGCGAGATCACCGTGAACGGAGTGGGGGCGGGACTTTCGGCCAGAGCGGCCGATCCGAGCATCGCGCCCACCGCCACCAGATAGATGCGAGTTCTCGTCATCGCTGATTTTCTCATTTCGGCGCGACGATAGTGTGGCACGGCAAAGCGTGCCTGGCGGCAACCTTTCAGCGTCGACGAAGGATCAGGCCAGAATGCGCAACTCGGGTGGCGCCCGAGGGCGGCCGGAATCCCGGACCGGCGGCCGCTGTGCTTCCATCCGTTGCAGGAGCGCTTTCAGATCGTCGCTGCATTGCTTCATCTGGTTGCGCAATTCGCGGCGCGCAAAGGTGGTGAGGGAGGGATCGCCGAGTTGACTCCAGGCGGTGCGCAGCCATTCCTGCAAAGCGCGGACATCGTGATCGAACATCTCGGGCTGGTTCATTCCGCCAAAATCCCAACGCGTGGTCGTGCGGTAATTAGGTCTGATTCCCTCGAAAACGCCTACTCCGTTAAAAGACGGAGAGGGCACTTCATCGAGGGGAACGCACTACCTACATCTTTGTTGCAAGCTGCAGGCTTTCCTGGCAGCAGGTTTGGGAGAGATCGCTAATGTCCCGCAGTTCGGCACTGGTTCTCGGCCTTGCGCTTGCCGCCGTGATGCTGCCCGCCACAGCCTTCGCGCAACTGACCCCGCCCGCGGGAACGGCAGGCGTCGGCAATTCGGCGATCTCGGGCATCCCGTCCGGCCCCGCCAATCCCAGCGTCCTCTCCGACCCCAGCGGCATCGGCAACGCCTCAAGGATGCCGCCGCTCGGCACCAACGCGCCGGCGCCGCCGACGTCCTACGGCGCGCTGACTTCGTCGCCGTCGCAGCCTTCGCGGTCACGCGTCGTGACGCCGTCCTATACGAGCGGGTCTCCACGGTTCAGTGCCCAAAATGTAGAGCCAAAAACGCCGCCGACCCGCCGCCGTGGACGTGCCCAAACCAGTACGTTTACGGGGATTTGCCGGGGCTGCTGAGTGTCGCGCCGCGCAGGCTTTCGATGGAATTTCAACGACCTCGTGCATGAACTGAAGACGCTTCTTTAAGCCTCTGGTGTTTCAATTTAAGCGACCGCTCCGCCGCGCGGTCGGACAGCCGGGTGCGGCGCCTTCAACCTACCCCAGGGCGACTCGCGCTCGGCTGTTCATTGAAAGCGCCGTCCGTCACCGGACGCTGCGCGTTGTTAGACCTCGCGGTCCTCAAATCCATATTCACGGTAGATGGCGCCGCGGTCACCGTTCGGGAACAGACGGCACTTTGCCTGGGCCAGATGCAGGTTGAAGGTTCCCGGCTGACATTTCGCGGCCAGCATTTTCCGGATGTCGTCCATCTGCTGCTGCGATTGCTGGGTCGGCTCAAGCTGCTCGAGCGCGATCAGGGCCGTCGCCAACGCTTCGGTGACGACCCATTCGTCGTGGCCGGTAATTCCTTTTTTCGGCATGAGGACCCCGCATCGTGTCGGCTCAGCTTCGGAACAACCCCTGACCAACATTATAGGTCCAAACGGTCATTCGTCACTGCCGGACTGCGAGGGAGTTTTGAAATTCCGAACTCGGGGCAGCCCGCCGCGCGCAGCCAATGTGGGCACGCGCCCTTAGAGGTCCTGTCGCGCTTCGTTCACGACCTTGATCGATCGGGGTGGGCCGGGAGCGCTCGGTACGGTCGGCGTGATGGTCGCGCCGGCACGATCAACAGCGATCGCCGACTGCATGCCGACGCCGCCATCGGCCGGGACCTGGTCCGCCGAAAAGAACACAAACGCCATTCCGGCGATGCCGATTGCGGCCAGGACCGCCGTGATCGCGGCAGGCAACAGGGCCATGGATGGTTCGCTTTCGCTGGACTTCACGTGTGATTCTCTCGCTTCTTCGCTTCTGCGAGATATGCACGTGCTGTGTTGCAAACCAGTTTCAAAACGCTCACTGGCGATCACGCCACATCACCAGATGGTGAAGAGGACGGAGAAGCAGGGCTCAGTGGGCGCGCGCCGACGCTATCCTGTTTGAGGCGATCCGGCTTCTTGGCTTCGCGGCGGCCTGCTGCCGGGGTTTTGCGGCCGCTTCCTGTCGGGCCTTGGGGCGCTTGTCGGCATATTCCTTGCCGTCGGTCGGGCCGACATGCGGCGGATCGCGATCGAGATACGGCCGCCCAACGCCAAAGTCCTGGCCATGTGCATCGATCCACTTCCAGAACGTTTGCGTGGAAGTCAGTCGCTGCGCCCGTGTTGCGCCGTTGACGCTGACGATATCCGCCGCAAGGCCATGGCCATAGCCGCCGCGAAAACTGCCTCCGTGATAGGATCGGTCGCTGGCCGCCTTGAGGCCACTCGCAATCGACTGGCGATAGTCATCGCGGAAGGCGCTGGTGATCCCGGGCGACAGGCCTGCCTCGTCGGCCGCGTGAAGCATGTAAAACAGTTTCAGCTTGAAATCCCGATCCATGCCGCCGATCACGTAGTCCGTCATCGACATGCCGGCCCGTTCAGCGGCCTTGGGGTCCTTCCAGGAAAAATCCTCATCGGCGCGCTTCGTAAAGCTCCGCGTGACCGTCACCAGTTTGCCCTTTCGCTTGACGGTCACCTTTCGCTGCTCGGTGGTTTTGACAGAGTCTTCCTTGGGGGCACGCTGGTAGAGCGCAAAAAGATAACGGTCGACGCAGATCTCGACGACAAAGCACTCGTCCAGAATTTCGATTGAGTCGACACCCTGCGAGGCGACACTCTGTTATTGTCGCGACCGGGCTCCTGACCGGCAACGCTCGGATAGGCTATCAGCTCCGACGTCGTTGCAGACCGCGCGGTTGCCGGCTGCGGCGTTTCGGACTGCGGTGTTTCAGGCCGCAGTATCTCCGATGGGTCTGTCAGCGCGGCGGTCACGATCGGGTCCGGCTCACGCGAAACTGGCGCCGGCGCTGCGTCGGTCGTCGTTACGGCCTCGGTCGCCGAGATGCTGGCAAGCGCCATGCTCGAAGTGTCGGGCGCGGTGGGCTGTGGCTTGTCGGTGAACTTGGCGTCCGCGGCAAGCGAAGGTGCGAGGCGTTCGGCGACTGGCGCAGCGCCGGAGCGATCGACGGCAGCAAAACCGGACGCGGAAATCCACGTCAGAACCAAAGCCGGCACAGCGGCCTCGCGGCACAGCACTGCCATGGTAGCCCACCGCGGGTTCATGATCAGATCACCATCTCCAATTGGGCCGGAGTGCGTGGCCGAAGCATTGCGCGCGAGAGGGTAACGGGTACCGCCGGTGATGTGAACACCCTGCGGAGGGCGGCGATGGGGAACCCACTATTCTCGGCGAAGCGTTGTTCTGTTTTCGTTCAGATCAGGTCTTCCGGTTTGGTGAACGCGTTGTCCGGACGCCGCGGGCTATCGTCCCGGAATCGGCATCAACCCGCCCTTTGAGATCACCGCTGTTGCTTCCGACGAAGCGAGGAAGCGGAGCAGGGCGCTGGCCGCCTCCGGCTGTTGCACCGTGTTGGTGAGCACGCCAGCGAACGAAAAGATCGGCTGCACCTCGGCCGGCAGCGCGCCGACAAACGTTACACCAGGCGTATGGATCAGCTCGGCGACCTGCTGAAAGCCGATCTCCGCCTCGCCACGCGCCACCACCGCGGCCACCGGCTCGCCCGACGGCGGACCGCGCACCTTGCGGCTCTTGCTCGCGATCTGCTCGGCAACGCCGAGCTGAGCGAACAGTTTTGTCGACAGATACGTACCGCTGCCGCTGTCCGAATAGGCGATCGACTTGGCGGCGAGCAGCGTGTTCTTGAAGGCTTCGACACTGCCGATATCCGGCTTCGGGCTTCCTTCGCGCACCACCATCCCGATCAGCGAGCGCGCCAGCTCGACCTTGCTGTCGGCGCGAACCAGTCCGCGCTTGCCGAGCGCATCGGCAGCGCCGCCATCGAGGATCACGACATCGGCGGCTTCGCCGCGCGAAAGCCGCGTCGGAATCGATTCCGGCGAGTCCCCCATCGATGGCCCGCGCGTCGTGACCAGATGATGGCCGCTGGCGCGCTCGAACACCGGGGCAAGCTCGGAATAGACGCCGTGGAAGCCGGCGGAGATCATCACGTGGATATCGGCGCCGGAGGCGGGAGCAAGCGAGAGCAGGGCAGTTACAACGAGCGCGAATAGCCGTGGTGCGAGCGAACTGGTTTTCATGGAGTTCCTTCTGGCGGCACGCTCCGTGCCTTGGCCGTAGCTTAGAGACAACCGCGGGCTTTGTACGGCAGGAAATTGATGGCGATCGGCTCGCCGCGCGAGGTTACAGGCAGATGCTCAGTATTTTTAGTCGGCAGGACTGTGGCGTCGCGGGCTTTCGGCTTTGCGGCAGCGGCCACTGCCTCGCGACCGGCAGGCTTTCCGGCAGGCTTCGGCTTTTCGTAGCCACCGGCGATCACCATCGCCCAGTAGGTGCGGCCATTGGCGCTGCTCTTGGCGCTGGCGACGCCAACCCGGGTCCCATCATGCATCAAGAGATTCTTCCGATGCCCCGAAGAGTTGATCCACTGATCCAGAGTTTTCGGGAAACTGTCGTAGCCGTACGCGATATTCTCGGCCGCCCGTCCGGCATTGGCTGGCGCCACGCGCGAACCGAAGGGACCGAGCACGTCATGGTCCATCACGCCCTTGGAGGCCATGGCATTGGCCTGGTCCTGCGCAATCCGCTTCAGCGTGGCGTCGGATTTGACGCGGTCCTTCGCTGGTGCTTGGACCCGAAAATCGGAAATCAACGCCGCCGGATCGGCGGACGATTGCGCGAAGGCCGGACTGGAGAGACAGAGCGCCAGCCACAGCCAAAGCAGAAGTTTCGTCGTGACCTGCATTCGCTCTCGCAAATTGCTTCCAGTTTCTGGACCGTCATCGCCACCGGAAATGTGAGCCCTGATCTGTCGCGGCTGTTTCAGACCGCAACGGCGAAGTCGACCGCTACAGCTTCCCCATGATTGTACCGGCGTTCCGAGCAGCAGGCACTTCGAAAAACAGCATCGCGGCGGAACACGAACCCTCACCCCATGAGGCCTCGCGCTTGTTCACGCGGCAGTCACAGGCATTTTATTCCCGCGTTGTCGCCGGCAGGGGTGCAAATTGGCGTGGAGTCCCCAATCTGTTTGGCATGATGTTTGCCATACCATAATCGGCGTATTCGCCCCAATTCAGCTTTGGAGCCCCAGATGGGTGAAGTCATACGATTTGTTCCGAAATCGGAGATCGAGCGGGCCCGTTTGATTCGTGAGGCCCGCGCGATTTACGATCGAATATTCCCGGCAGCCGGGTCCGCCGATGCGCAGCGGGACGATGCGGAACGATAATTGGATCGCGCCGAATCAAGCACGACTTGATCCCGCGGGAACCGCGTTCGGCACGAGGTTGTCAGCGAGCGCGTCTGCCGCGCGCGCTCATTGGCATGCCGCTACGACGTCTGGGCTGAGCGGCTGAGGTGCCATGAAGTGCCGGCTGCCGATCGACCCGGAAGTGCAACCGTCATTGCCTGCACATAGAGCGATAACCAGACCTTAACCATATAAGCCCATGTTCCAAACAGGGTTTGGGTGGGCCATCGCGTAAAGAAGCCGTCGCGTAGGTGAATTCGGCGGCGGCTCTGCCCTTGTTTCATTGATCCAAGGCGGGCGCCGTTGGCTGAGATTCCGGAAAAAGAACCAAAAGCCGAGGCGCCGAATGAAGAGGCGCAACGCGATCGCGATAGTGAGCCTGTAGCGCCAAACAGGCGATCCGGCCGAATGGCGGCGATCGTTGTATCCTTATTCGCTTTGGCGATCATTATTGGTGCCGCGACCGGATACGCGTGGCTGCGCTTCCGGAGCGCTTCGCCGAATTTGAGCAGCTTCGCTAAACTGCTTCCGCACGAGACGGCTTCAGCGCCATTACCGAAGGCGGCGGCTCTAACACCAAAGGCTGCAGCTCCAATACCAGTGGCTTCAGTCCCAATAACAACGGCTTCAATCCCTACAGTCCAGTACCAGCTCCAGGCGTCAGCGCTGCGCTCGAGGATATTCAGTCAGCCCAAAAGCAACATTCAGAAGCGCTGGTAGCCGTTCTGCGGCGACAGACCGCTACATTGAACCAGGGCACAAGCACCCTCGAGTTCCTCAAACAAAGCGTCACGGCTCAACAGGCGGATCTGAAAAGAATATCCAATCAACTCTCGTCGCTGTCTGCGCGGGTGGATTCCCTGCAAGATGCTCTGCCGCCGCTCACGACCTCGTCGATCCCACAACCGAATGCGCGCGCCCGGCCGGCTGGAGCGTCGCGCAAGAAAACATCTGCACCGCCCCAGCTTGTCGGACCTGTTGCGCTGCCTAAGCCTGTCGGACCTGTTTCGGTTGGAGGCGCTCCGCTAAGTTCATCGCCCGCACCAGGATCGAGAGCGGGGTAACGCTGCGCACGACAACAGGCGCGAGGCTTCCGCGCTCTAGTCCCGGATCACGAAAACAAAAAGGTCCCAATCAGCAGACCCGCCGCAAATGCCCAGAGCCCCAAAGTGCACGCTGAGACAAGGCGGGCGAGTTTGCGGAGGTCCGCATCTAGCGGGACTTCGTGGGATTGATCCTTCATCAGCCCCCCTGCGGTGGCCAAATTGGCATCCATTCTAAGGCGGTACCCCTCATAGGTGCCCAAAAAAAGGCAATAGCGACGCAGGGGGCCGGGAGGGGCCCGTGGCTGTTCGGTCGGCCGGAGACAATCCGGTGGGATCGGCCGGATCACGCGGCAGGTCTCGCATCTGGGTTACGCAGAGCTTTCGGCGCGAATATCGGAAGGCGCAGGTAAACACGCTTGCGGTTATCGATGCCGCCTGCGAAGCCCGCTTCATGCCGCGTGCGTGATGTGAGCGCGCACCGATCCAATCCGGAGAAAACCGATTCCTCAAGTCATATTCGGCCTGACCTGGCTGCTGATCGTGACGCGCTTCATCTGGCCGCTGCAACTGCCGCTCCCGGTCAAGATCGTGGCGGCGCTGCTCGTTCTCGTCGCCTTGCAGTTTCACCGCTGGAGCGAGATGTCGTCGGGCTCGATGTTCTCGCCGGAGTTTCCGCGTCCGGTGGTCGCTCTGTTCAATTGGGCACTCGGCTTTGTCGTCCTGCTGATGCTGCTGCAACTGCTGCTCGATGGCGGACTGCTGATCGCAGCCGTGATCCATGGCGGCTTCATCGGCGCGCCCGACGGCGTCCGCTACGGGATCGCTGTATTGGCGGCGGTAGCGGCTGCGATCGGCGTGCAGCAGGCGATGCGGGTTCCGCCGCTCAGGGATGTCGAGGTCGTCATCCGCGGATTGCCACGACAATTTGACGGTTACACCATCCTGCACCTGACCGATCTTCACATCAGCCGGCTGTTTCCCGCTTCATGGGCGCGCACTGTGGTCGAGCGCTCGAACAAGCTCGGCGTGGACCTGATCGCGATCACCGGCGACCTGATCGACGGCACACCCGAGGCACGGCGCGCGGACATCGAACCGCTGCGGGACTTGAGGGCGGCGGATGGCGTGTACGTGATCTCGGGCAATCACGAATACATCTTCGGCTACGATCGCTGGATGGCGCAATACGCCGCGTTGGGGCTGCGCTCGCTCGAGAACCGGCACATCGTTCTCGACCGCGATGGCGGCAGACTGGTGATCGCCGGGATTACCGACCGGGCGTCGCGCCACCGAGGGAATGCCGTCCGCGACCTCGCCGCGGTCCTCGAAGGCGCGCCCGCAGGCGCTCCCGTCATCCTGCTCGATCATCAGCCGATGGAGGCGAGGGGTGCCGCGAAACTCGGCGTGGCTCTGCAACTGTCCGGACATACCCACGGCGGGCTTATTTGGGGGATCGACCAGTTAGCCGCACGCGCCAACGCCGGCTTCGTCTCCCGGCGTTACGACGTCGACGGCATGACGCTCTACGTCAACAACGGCACCGCGCTGTGGCCCGGCTTTGCGTTGCGGTTGGGCCGTCCCTCCGAGTTGACGCGGATCACGCTACGCCAGGCGGGCGCCTGATCCCGTCCATCGAGGCCGAAAGAATTCCAAAGCCGATGTCGGGACTGCGGTGGGCCGTTCGTCCTCAGCCTGAAACCATCAGGGGATGCACCATGGCCAAGATGATCTTCATCAATCTTCCCGTCGGCGACGTTGCGCGCGCCACCGCATTTTATCAGGCGATCGGCGCCGTCAAGAACGAGCAGTTTTGCGACGACACCACCTCATGCATGATCTTGTCAGATACGATCCACGTGATGCTGATGACGCACGACAAGTATCGTTTTTTCACCACCAAGAAGATCGCCGACGCCAAAACCACCAGCCAGGTTCTGCTGTGCATCTCGGCCGACAGCCGCGCCGAAGTCGACGATGTCGTCAGCAAGGCCGGAAGCGCCGGCGGCGTGATCGATCCGTCACCTGTGGACGAGTACGACTTCATGTACGGCCGCAGTTTCGAGGATCCCGATGGCCATCTCTGGGGCGTGAACTGGATGGATTTCGAGGCGATGGCGAAGGGGGCGGATGTAACAGCGGCGTGAAGGTGGCGCGGCTTCGCGCGAGCTGCCGAACGGCTGTCAAAACTGAATGGGACCACGGCAACCGAGATGTTGCCATCGCGCAGGTCGGCGGCGGACTGCAGAGAGCGGACGGTTCCAATGTAGTGCACCATACATAGCGGCAACACTAAGCGGTGGACAACGGGAACATTTTGCTTGACCGTCAGGGACTTCGTTAGCCCTGCAACAGTTTGGAGCATTGCTAAATGAGTGTTTCAGAAGAACTTCTCACCCGTCCCCATCTATCGAAACCCGACGAGATTGAGCGCGATATTGGCGACTTGATCCAAATTGGCCGCCGCGCATTACCGTCGATCCAAATGGTTCCCAAAGACGATCGTCCGCTTCCGAAGAGCCCGATGCCCGATTACGTCGAGCACAAGGAAGGCGTAAATCAGGTCGGCAAACTGTCTGCCGAAGCCGTCGTTCGCGAATACGATGCAGCGGTAAAGGAGATCGAAGCACTCGGTGCAGAACTGACCGAGGCTGCCAAACAGTGCGAGGCAATGGTAGCTGGCGTTCACTCCATGGTGAACGAGATCAACGAGCTGGCGGCGAACTATCGCGACGAAGGCAAGCGCTACTTCTTGCAGATCGAGGAGTGCTCGCTGATGACATCCGAGGTTCGCACGGTCTGCGAAGCTCTCAAGAAAAAAATCTCGAGCACTATCGCCGCCTGATTTTCAGGCTTTGCTCGAACCCGTCTGTGACCGCGCGCTGCAACGTCATAACCGCGGCGTCGGTTCATCTTCGGTGGATTTCATGGTGAGCGCGGAGGGACTCGAACCCTCGACCCCATGATTAAAAGTCACGTGCTCTACCGCCTGAGCTACGCGCTCACTCGCCGCGCTGTGTAGGGGGCGGGGTCCCTTGGGTCAATAGCGGCGGTGGGGTAAATCCACCGTCTTGAGCCCCGAATTCCCGTTATCTCGCCAAGGGTTAGCCGCACCGCTTCAAGCGGGCACGGCGATTAATTGGCTTCCCGGCGAATCTCCGACGCCACCGGCTGCGAGGGGGCTGCCACCGTCGGCAGGCGGACCGGGCGGATGCCGATCAGTTCCGCCGTGCGCACCGCGCTGTTGCGCCAGAAGGCAAAGGAATTGGCGCGGGAGTTTTCCAAAAGCGCGATCGCGACCGCGGCCAGGAACGGCAGGCTTTGCAGCACCAGCACGCCGGCGAAGATGTAGATTTCGCGGATCTGCTTGTAGCCGTTCGTGACCACCAGCACGGTGGCGCCGATCAAGAGCAGCACGCCGATCACGGCTTCCCAGAACGCCTGGAATTCGATCGACATCCGCGACAGGCCGCCCTTGGACGTCCGGGCAAAGGCGAGATGCTCGGTGATCAGGCCCTGCGCGACCGCGCGCGACACTGTCCATTGCACGCTCATCGCCGCGATCATGGCGCCCAGCATCTGCCCGGCCTTGATGTTCACCCGCAGACGATAGAGCGCGATGAAATGCGTGAGCGAGACGATGAAGGAAGCGATGATCGGCAGCGTCAGGATCTTGTCGGGGATCGAGATGTCGGCGAACGCCACGATCGGCACCCAGATCAGATTGAGGATCGCCACCACCACGCCGAGGCTTTCCGCCCCTAACCAGTTCAGCCAGCCCAGCGAGAACTCGCGGCGCTGATCCGGCGACAGCCGGCTGGCGCCGGGCAGGAAGCGCCGCCAGTGCTTCTTGACGATCTGGAAGCCGCCATAGGCCCAGCGGTGGCGCTGCTTCTTGAACGCCTCATAGGTGTCGGGCAGCAGGCCCTCGCCATAGCGGACGTTGGTGTAATGCGTCATCCAGCCCTGCTGCTGGATGGTCAGGCCGAGGTCGGTGTCCTCGCAGATGGTGTCGCTCGACCAGCCGCCGGCCATGTCCATCGCGGCGCGGCGGATCAGGCACATCGTGCCGTGCACGATGATGGCGTTGAACTCGTTGCGCTGGACCATGCCGATGTCGAAGAACCCGGCATATTCGCCGTTCATGATGTAGTGCATCAGCGACAGGTCGCCGTCGCGATGCTCCTGCGGCGCCTGCACCAGGCCGACGCGCGGGTCGGCGAACGCAGGCACCAGGTCCTTCAGCCAGTCCGGATGCACGGTATAGTCGGCGTCGATGATGCCGATGATCTCGGCGTCGACGGCGGTGCGCTCCATCGCGATCCGCAGCGCGCCGGCCTTGAAGCCCTGCACCTTCTCCGCGTTGATGAACTTGAAGCGTTCGCCGAGCGCACGGCAATGATCCTGGATCGGCTGCCAGAACGCCGGATCCGGCGTGTTGTTGATGATGCAGACGCATTCGAAATTCGGATAGTCGAGCTTTGCGACCGCATCGAGCGTCTGCTTCAGCATCTCGACCGGTTCGAAATAAGCCGGGATGTGGATCGACACCTTTGGGAAGGTGACGCCTTCGCCGATGGTGGCCGGCGCCAGGTTCGCGGTCTTGGTGATCAGCCGGCGCGGGCCGTGGCCGAAGGCGACCGCTGCGATCTCGTCGATCCGCGCCATCGCGATCAAAACCAGCGGCACCAGCAAGATCAAGCCGAGCGTCAGCGCGAAGGCCGAACCGAACACGAAGTAATGTCCGGACCAGAAGGCGAAGACGGTGGCGGCCCAAGCGCCGACGCCGTTGGCGGCCGCCGACAGCACGAAGGCCTGCATCGGGGTCGGCTGTTCCAGCCGCAGGATCGGCAGCGACATCAGGATGCCGACCAGAAGCGCGATGGCGGCGAGCTTCCAGTAGTTCTCGTTGACGATCGGGCCGGTCCACGAAAACTTCGCTTCGCCGTCGTTGTTGAGGACGCCCCAATACGGACCGACGCCGCCTTCGAAGGATTTCCAGGGCCGGTCCATCGCCTTCGACGATGTTGTATTCCATGCCCATCGCTTCGGCGCGGGCGACGAAATTGCGCAGCACCGATGCCTGTTCGAACGGGCCGGGCTCGGCGTTCTTCAGGTTGTAGCCGGCGCTGGGCCAGCCGAATTCGGCGATCACGATCCGCTTGCCCGGAAATTTCTCGCGCAGCAGGCCGTAGAGATAAACCGCCTGATCCACCGCCTGCTTGTCGGTGAAGTATTCCCAATAGGGCAGGATGTGCGCGGCGATGAAATCGACCGACGAGGCCAGTTCCGGATTGTCTCGCCAGGTGTTCCAGACATCGCCGGTCGTGACGGGAACGTTGACGGATTTCTTGACCCTCTTGATCTTCTCGATCAGTTCATCGACTTTTTGGCAGGCCGGTGAGAATGGTTTCGTTGCCGACCACGATGCCGTTGACGTTGCTGTTGCGCTTGGCGAGCGCGATCGCGGACTCGATCTGCGTCGGCGTTGTGATCGTCGATCCTTGCTGATCCAGGCGCCCACCATGACCTTCAGGCCGAACTCGGCCGCGATCGGCGGCACCAGTTCGTTGCCTTCGGTCGAGGAGTAGGAGCGGATCGCCCGCGTCACGGTGGAGAGCCGTTTCAGATCGGCGCGAATTCTCGCGGGGTCGACCGTGGGGTCGACGACATGACCGGGTTCGAACGGGGTGTAGGAGACGCTCGGCAGGATGCCCTTGAAGTCGGGAGCCGCCTGCTTTTCCTGAAACAGGCCCCACAGCGCAGCATGAGCTGCGGTCACAAACAGCAGAACGGCGACCACGGCGCGCATCGGCGACTAAACCATACGGGGCCTGCGAGGGGAGAAAGCGAACCCGTCCCCAAGGTTCGACCGACACGGCGGCAGCATCAGGATAATACTGCCGCGCGGATTAACAACTGGTATGACGGCATGGCGTTTTAAGGGCGCGACCATATTGAACTATCGAATAAATTCGAGCGTTCCCGGCCCGCGCCCGGATCGATTATTTCGTCGGGGCTGCAGGCGCGGCGTCGGCGCCGGAGCGGGGGCGAGGCGCCGGTGCGGCGTTGCCGGCGGTCGCGGGGGCCGCAGGCGCCGGGCCTGGCGCGGCGGCGGCCTGTTGGGGCTGGGCGCCCGGATTGATCCAGCAGGCATGGATCCGGCTGGACAGGGTTTCGGCCACCTTGGGGTCGATCTGGCCGCCAAAGCGGGTCAGGCAGCGGAACGCCGCCTGGACATGGCCGCCGGGGCAGCCGAACCGGTCATAGAGGTCGAGGTGCCGGAAGGCGGTATCGAGGTCATCCCGCCACATCAGGCTGACGACACGGCGGCCGAGCCAGACGCATTCGGGATTGCCAGCCGGGCCGTTGACGGCGGTCTGCGCCTCGACGAATTCGTCGGTCTTGCGCTGGTTGTCCTTGGCGGCGTCCGCGGCATTGGCGGCCGGGGCCTTGTTTTGATCCTGGGCGGCCTGACCGCCGCTCTGGGCGAAGGCCAATTCTCGATCCGATCAGGCTTGCCGATCCGATCGATAAAACAAGGCCTGCAGCGGCGAGGTGGCGCAAAACCGACTTTCCTGGATCAAGCACCCGACGACGCATACATTCCCCGATCTTTTCCGTGTGACGGCCCGTTTGTTGCCGCCCAAATAGGTCCCCAATACGGCGGAGACTCTGGCCGGATTCCATGACGGTTATTTCGGATTTTGTCCAGCAAACTCACAACTTTATCGCGTCGTGGTAAAATCGCCGCAGGGGAACAGCGCCGAATAAGGTTATCGTGCATCTTGGCAGATCGCCGGTGAACGGGTAATCGACGGGCCTCGCCCGGAGGATGGAACCGATTTCTCTTCGTACGCCGCTGGCGCTTCTCCTTTCATCGCTCGCAATGATCGCGGCCCTGTGGTGGTGGGTAGCCACGCCGATTACGCTGGCGCGCGCGCCGATCGATCCCAATGCCAAGCTGCAATGCGTTTCCTATGCGCCGTTCCGCGACCTGCAGACGCCGCTGGTGCCGACCACCCATGATCGGGCCGGAACAGATCGCGCAGGATCTGGCGCAACTCGCCAAAATCACCGACTGCGTGCGCACCTATTCGATCGAGAACGGGCTCGATCAGGTTCCGGCGCAGGCCGCCAAGGTCGGCCTGAAGGTCATGCAGGGCATCTGGCTCGGCAGCAACCGGACGAAGAATCTCGCGCAAATCTGGACCGCGGTCGGCCTCGCCAAGGAATATCCCGGAGTCATTACGGCGCTGGTGGTCGGCAATGAGGTGCTGCTGCGCGGCGAGATGACGACCGCGGATCTCGCGGCCAACATCCGCCTGGTGAAGTCGCAGGTCAAAGTGCCCGTGACCTATGCCGATGTCTGGGAATTCTGGCTGCGCAATCGCGAAATCTATGACGCCGTCGATTTCGTCACCATTCACATCCTGCCGTACTGGGAAGACATCCCGGTGCGCGCGAAATTCGCCGCCGGCCATGTCGACGATATCCGCAAGCGGATGGCGGTGGCGTTTCCCGGCTAAGGAAATCCTGATCGGCGAGACCGGCTGGCCCAGCGCCGGGCGGATGCGCGAGGGCGCTTTGCCGTCGCGCACCAACCAGGCGCGCGTGGTGTCGGAAATTCTCGATCTCGCCAAGCGCGAAGGCTTTCGCGTCAACCTGATCGAGGCCTATGACCAGCCGTGGAAGCGCCAGCTCGAAGGCACCGTCGGCGGCTATTGGGGCCTGTTCGATGCGGTCAAACGATCGCTGAAATATCCGCCGGGCGAGCCGATCAGCAATTTTCCGTTGTGGAAATGGCAGATGGGATGCGGGATGGCGCTCAGCGTGCTGGTGTTCCTGACCGGATGGCTGACCTTGCGCCGGCGGCCGTGGCAACCGCGGCTGATCTCGTGGGTCGCGGTCGGAACCTCCGCGACCACTTCAGGCATGCTGCTGGGGATCGCTGCCGACAAGATGCTCTATGAGAGTTACGGCGTCGGCGGCTGGCTGCAATGGGGCGCGCTGCTCGCTGCCGGCATTGCCTCGCCGTTGCTGGTTGCGCATGCCGCGATGGCCGGCCGGCCGTTGCCGACCTTCCTCGAACTGCTGGGTCCGCGTGGCGGCCGCACCGGATCGAAGTCGGCGGTGCTGCTGGGATTGGTGCTGATCGTCACCACGGTGATCGCGGCCGAGACCGCGCTCGGCTTCGTCTTCGATCCCCGCTACAAGGATTTTCCGTTCGCGGCGCTGACCATGGCGGTGGTGCCGTTCGCGCTGCTGATGCTGGTCAACCGGCCGAAAGAGGGCGTGCGCCCGATCGCCGAGTCCGCGTTTGCCGGCGTGCTGGTCGTGGCCGCGCTCTTTACCGGCTTCAATGAAGGCGGCCAGAACTGGCAGTCGATGTGGACCTGCGCGGTCTATCTCGGTCTGGCGCTTACGCTGTGGCGGGCGCGGGCCGCGCAAATCCAAGAATAAGCAACCCGATCGCCAGGCCCGACAGCGCGACATTGTAGAGCACGATCCCGAGGCCTGCCGCGATCAGCCCGCCGGTCAGCAGCACGATCGACGGCCGCATCACGTGAAGTGCTGCGATCACCAGTGCTGCGATACCGAACACCGAGTTCTTGAACAGCGAGGTCGCCAGCGCGCGCGCCTTGCACAGCATGCTCTGCAGACCGGCGTCGCAGGCCAGCGCCACGGTGGAGAATTCGACCGCGAGATAGCGCAGGTAAAGCGCATAGCCGACGGTGACGAAGCCGACCACCAACAGAAATTGCACCTGATAGGGCGTCAGCCGGAACGGAGTTTTTTTCATCGTGTGAATATGCTCGGGAATGGCGTTCGGGACAAGCGGGGGATGGCGACGGCCGTGGCAAAATGGGTGAGGGGGCGACCGTAACGCATTGCCAGAAAAGGCGTTATTTCGAACTCATTGTTGCGAATTCTTGCGGCCAAACATCGAAGAGAGCGACGTCGAGATCGACGACGTCGTTTCCGGCTTTCTCGGCGCGGGCTCGTCGACAACGGCCGCCGCTCGCCTCGATCCGCCATGCCTGCGTGACGACGTCGGCCTGCTGGCCGGGGCCGGCTGCGGGACATCTTCCGATTTCAGCGTGAGCCGCTGGCCGTCGAAGATCGTCGTCTCGCACTTCCGGTCGTTTTCGGTCATCACCGCACAGATTTTTGCAGCGGCGCCAGCATCGTTGAGCGGCCCTGCCACCAGACGCAGCTGCATGCCGAGCCCGTTGGTGCCTTCCTTGATCACGATGATCGGGCGCAGCGCCGTCAGCTGCGCGTTCGAACGCGACTTCAGCAGCCCACGCCACAGCGCGCGCAAACCGCTTAGTGAATTGGCGCTGCCGAGATCGACCCCGAACTCGGTTCGCTGCAGGGCTACTTTCGGTGCGGCGGCTTCGTCGGCTTCCTCATCGATCGCCGGTGCCGTGGCGACCACCTCGGGGATCGGGGCGGTGACGACAGCGCTTGGCGGCTTGCCGGGCTCGATCAGTTTTCCCGCTGCTGGATCGGGCGGGGCCATGAACGATTTTGCGGCCACCAGCGGCGTCGCCGCGGGCGTGTTCGCGCCGTCGGTCTTGGCAGCTTCCGTCTTGGCGACGTCGACCTTGAGAACGTCGATCTTGGGCAGATCGGTCTTGGCTAACTCGGGCTTGGCTGGCTCTGTCTTGATTGGATCAGCCTTGACTGGATCAGTCTTGGCTAGATCAGTCTTGGCCGGATCAGCTTTGGCCGCCTCGGTCTTCGCTGGCTCGGTTTTGGCAACGTCAGGTTTCGTTGAATCGACTTTTGCAGCGTCGATTTTGGCGGCTTCGATCTTGTCTGCCTTGGCAATTTCCCTGGCGGTTTCCTTAGCAGCTTCCTTGGCAGATCCCTTCGCGGCATCGGCTTTTGCCGCATCGGTCTTCGGGGCATCCTTGGCGACCGATGAGATAGCGGGCAGGCTTGGCTCCGGGACAGTTGTCTTTGCCACCGGCTTTTCAGGGCCTGTCGGCGTCGTCGTGACCGGCGCGACAACGGGGGCGAGACCCGGATTTGGCGAGACTTGATTGGACGAGACTTGCGGCTCGGTGGTTGGGACAGGCGGCGTCACCGCCGTGGGCGAAACCTGCCGGATGAAAGCGCCGGTAGCGGAGTCCAGTCCCTGTTCCAGGCTGGTGACACGGGAATACAGCCGGTCCCGATCGCCGTTGAGGGTATCGACGGCGCTGGCGAGCCGCCGCGTCTCGTTCTGGGTTTCCCGGGCCGCCAGCTGGATCTGCTGCGCCTGCCGGGCGAGGTCAGCCGCTGCCATCTGCTCGCGCTTCAAGCCGAGCGACGACTGGTTGGCCATCACGGCGACCACCACGGCCGCGACCGCGCCGACGCCCCAGGAGCCGATCCGCCACAGCGCGCGGCGGTCGAGATCGTCTTCCTCGGCCAACAGACCGCTGAGCACGCCGCCGGTGTTATCCGTGTCGAAGCCGCCGGAGAGATGGTCTGAATTCCTGGCCAAAACGTTCATGGCCCTCCCTCAGGCCCGCCGAATCACGCAGCAAACATTAACAGGAAATGCGCCGTCGGCCTTAATCCGGACGTTTACGGCATGGCGAATCGGTTTGATCTCCCACCGAAAACAATTAAAGACGGCCGGCGCCATCCGCCTTGTTTGCCTTAAGGACCAGAATGACCACCCGATCCAGCCTCACCGTGGTGCTTGCGGCCGGTGAGGGCACGCGCATGCGGTCCTCGCTACCCAAGGTGCTGCACCCCGTGGCCTCGCAGTCGCTGCTGGCCCATGTGCTGGATGCGGCCCCGCATGGCGCGGGGGATGCGGTTGCGGTCGTGGTCGGGCCAAACCATCAGGCGGTTTCGGACGAGGTCAAGCGGGTGCGCCCGGATGCGGCGACGTTCGTTCAGGTCGAGCGTCTCGGCACCGCGCATGCGGTGCTGGCGGCGCGCGAGGCGATCGCACGCGGCGCCGACGATCTGCTGGTGGCGTTCGGCGATACGCCTTTGATCTCGGCCGAGACGTTTGCGCGGCTGCGCGCGCCGCTGCAAAAGGGCGCGGCACTCGCCGTGCTCGGCTTCCGCGCCGCCGATCCGACCGGCTATGGCCGCCTGCTGCTCGAAGGCGATCATCTCGTGGCGATCCGCGAGCATGCCGACGCCACGCCGGAAGAACGCAAGGTGACGCTGTGCAACGCCGGCGTGATGGCGTTCGACGGCCGTCGTGCGCTCGAGATCATCGACAAGATCGGCAATGCCAACAGCAAGAACGAGTATTATCTGGTCGATGCTGTCGCCATCGTCAGGCAAATGGGAATGGAGGCCGTCGTGATTGAAACCAGCGAGGATGAAGTGCGCGGCATCAACAACAAGGCGCAGTTGGCGGAAGCCGAAGCGGTGATGCAGGCGAGGCTGCGCCAGGCGGCGCTCGATGCCGGCGTGACGCTGATCGCGCCGGAGACGGTGTTTCTCTCCGCCGACACCACGTTCGGCAACGACGTCACCATCGAACCGTTCGTGGTGATCGGCCCCGGTGTCACCATCGGCGACGGAACGGTGATCCATTCGTTCTCGCATATCGTGCAGTCCTCGCTCGGCAAGAACGTGCAGATCGGCCCCTATGCGCGGATGCGGCCGGGCACCTCGATGGGCGATGGCTCCAAGCTCGGCAACTTCGTCGAGACCAAGGCCTCGACCATCGAGGCCGGCGCCAAGGTCAATCATTTGTCCTATGTCGGCGATAGCCATGTCGGCGCCAAGGCCAATCTCGGCGCCGGCACCATCACCTGCAACTATGACGGCTTCACCAAGAACAAGACCATCATCGGCGAAGGCGCCTTCATCGGCACCAACACCTCGCTGGTCGCGCCGGTGAAGATCGGCAAGGGCGCCTATATCGGCTCCGGCTCCGTCATCACCCGCGACGTGCCCGATGACGCAATGGCCGTCGAGCGCAGCCCGCAAAGCATCCGCGAAAACGGCGCGATACGGTATCGCGAACTGAAGACACGCGTGAAGAAGCCGAAAGAAGGTTAGAGCGTACGCTTTGCCGTCGTGAATTGATCGAATGCGGCGTGAGTAGCGGTTCCGGTTGACACGATCACCGTGACCGCTACGTTGGCCGCACAGGGAAGCTTTCCCAACAAGAACAAAGAAAAGGGCAGGGAACGACGTGAAACACGTCATCGCTCCGTGAGCGGGCCCGCGCGGGTTTCCGCGCTCGCGCCATTCCAGATCCGCAACTATCGCTTTCAGTGGCCATCCGACCTGCTCACTTCCTGGGCGTTCGAGGTCGAGACGCTTGTGCTCGGCTGGTACATCATGGTCGAGACCGGTTCGGTGCTGCTGCTGACGGTGTTCGCATCGCTGCAATATGTCGGGACGCTGATCGCGCCGGTATTCGGCATGATCGGCGACCGCCTCGGGCACCGGGATCTGCTGGTGGCGATGCGGCTGGCCTATACCGCGCTGTCCGCGACCATCATGACGCTGGCGCTCACGCACCATCTGTCGCCGCTCAATGTCATGATCGTCGTCTCGGTCATGGGTCTGATCCGGCCTTCGGATCTTGGCGTGCGCGGCGCGCTGCTGGCGGACATCATGCCTCCCAGGCAACTGGTCGGCGCCATCAGCATTGCGCGCACGACGCAGGACAGCGCGCGCATCATCGGCGCCCTGACCGGCGCCGGACTGTTCGCGGTGCTTGGCATCGGCTTTGTCTATGTTGTGATCGTCTGTCTCTATCTCACGGCCACCGTGCTGATGCTGTGCCTGACCCGTCCGGCAAAATCTCCCGACGCCGTCGTTGCGGCGGACGTGACCTTTGCCTCGACGCTGCTTCGGGACCTCAAGGAGGGCATCGTACATGCCTGGAGCGGGCCGGGCATGCGGGCTGCGCTCTGGGTCGCGTTTCTGGCCAATCTCACCGCGTTTCCCTTCACCAACGGCTTGCTGCCTTACAGCGCCCGCGAGATCTTTCATACCGACCAGACTGGCCTCGGCTATCTGTCGGCGAGTTTTGCAGTGGGCTCACTGATCGGGTCGATCACGCTCAGTCTGGCCCATCGGGTGCGCATCGCCCGGCTTTTGATCGGCGCGACACTGGCCTGGTACGCGATGTTGCTGGTCTTCGTGGAGATCAGCACCGTGCCGGTGGCGATGGCCTGCCTCGTGCTGGCCGGTATATCGCAGAGCATGTCGATGATTTCGGCCGCGGTGATCCTGATGCGGACGGCCAGCGCACATCTGCGTGGCCGCGTGATGGGCGTACGCATGATGGTGATCTACGGCCTGCCGCTCGGGTTGCTCGCGGCGGGCAGCCTGATCGACCTGATCGGCTATTCCGCGACCGGCACGCTTTACGCGGCCTCGGGGCTGATCGCGATGATGGCGATCGCGCTGCATTGGCGCGCCGATCTCTGGCCGGTGCATGCGGCCGCGAATGCGCACTGAAGCGTCGCCGCGCAAGACCTCTTGCATGACCTAGATTTGAATGGCCACCCGGCAGCCGACTGTCTATGGTCCACCCATGTCTCGTCTTTTATGTCTGTCGATCGCCATCGTCTTTTCGCTGTTGTCCGTCGCCGCGCCGGCAGCGCCCGCTCACAAGCGGTCGGCGCGCTGGCACGGCTACGGATTTCTGCCGGGCTATCAGCAGCCGCTGAACAACACCCTGCCGCTTTACGCCCAAAAGGACGGGACTCGACGTTACGCGAGCCGCAACCGGCGCCATTGGTATATTGATCCCGTCCCTGAATATTACGGGTATGATGACAACTGGCACTATTTCGGCCGGCCTGGCTTCTACGGCGGCCGCTACAATGGCGGCAGTTTTGGACCGTGCTGGACCCAGACCCCGATCGGACCGGTCTGGAATTGCGGCTGATCCGGCGGTCGCTCAAGCCTCACGCGCATCACGTGGCCCACTCGCGGCACCTATCCCCGCGAGGGAATGTCGATTTTCCGCACAGCCAACGCTTCGTCGCCTGCCGATAATGACGATCCTCCCAGTCCCTGCGAATCCGGAACACGGGCGAGCGCCAAATCCTCCGGAAACAAATGGAGCTTTTGCAGGGTGCGATCCAGCAGATCCAGTTCACGGCGCAGCGCCGGAAGGCGACGCTCCGGCAGGCTCTCAATGAGATTCTCGATCATCGCGCGCAGGCGACGCGCGACCTGGAAGTTTTCAGCGCCGTACAGACGTATTTCGCTCAGGGCGAGCTGCACGAAATCCTGCCAGTTCGGCGTGCGAAAGATCACCCTCAGGCGCTGGTCGCCATCGAGGATATATTCGTCGTGCAGCTGCCGCTTGCCGACCATGCGCAACAGGCGGTGAAGCTGGTCGATGGCAAGCACGGCCGTGGTTGGGTCGTTGATTGCTTTCGACAAGGCCTTGATCGCGATATCGACGATGACACGAAACGCAAACGTCAAGTCCTGTTCGATGGTGCGCTCGCGGCCAAACGCAACTTGTCCTCGCAGCACGCCATCATCGATCGCAACAGCGTCACCGCGCAACAGGAAGAGCGGTTCGTCCACGGCGACAAAGTCGCCGACACGGGGCGCCAGCTCGATCACGCCGTCTGCCTTTTTCGCTGCCTCCACCAGCGCCTTCAGATTTACCGCGATCACGATTGCCGAGGTGCCGCTGTGGAGGATCACACGATCCGGCGGTCCCGGCTTTTCGTGCTTGCGCGGGGCGACCTCCGGGTCGGCGTTGAGGTGGGGATATACTTCCCCGATAGCCTCGATCCCCTGCAGGCCGACGCGCCAGACGATGTTGACCGGACGCATCAGCCGCGCGGCGTGGTCGATCAGGATCAGGAATGCGACCACACATCCTACCGCCAGGAGCCCTGTCAGGCTGGCGAAGGTATGGGAAATCTCTTCCTCTCGGATTCTTACTGCAATGGCGAGCAGCAGCGTATAGATGAAAAGGCCGACGGTAAAACGGATAACATTGTCGCGCAGCAGCGTCGTCGCGATAATCCGTGGGCTCAACTGGCCGCTCGCGACCTGAATGGCCACCAATAGCGAGCCGAAGGTAAAGACGATGAAGGAGATCATCATCGCGACGATGAACTCCATCAACGCGGATACAGCCCCTGGGCCTATGTCAAATCCGGGAATAAATCCGAAATCCAGTTCACGCACGTAAGCGATTTTCAATGTTGCTTGTTCAAACGCAAGCGCGATCACCGGAACGATCCAGAGCGTGGATCGAAGATAGCTGATGATGGCGTAGCGGCGGTTCCAGTTCATGAAAATCCCTTCATCGCTGGAGCGAACAGCTTCGCTGCTTCTCATTTTTACCGCGGAAGACCGTTGGAACCCGGCGCGCGCCTGTCCCACAGGATGGATGCGCTGACCAGCAAGACCCACAACGGAAATCCGAGCAGGCTCCCATCGAAATAACTGCTTCCAAACAGAAGAACGGCCGCGATGAGATATCCGGCGATGGCGATCCAACGGGGCGTCAATCGGGTGTAGACCGCGATCGTCGATGTCGTGACCATGAAGACGGCGGCTGTCTTCGCCAGGTAAATGTTCACCATCACATAGGCGAAACCGCGTCCGAAATGAAACGTGGCGGAGTGGGCGAGGGCGTCTGGTACCGCCCGAAATGCGACAATGAGCGCGCCAACGACGGCCGCGGCAACGAACAGCATGGCCAGCAGCAAAAATCCGCTGCCCAGGAACACCGTCGCAAAAAATTGGTCTTCGCGGGTCCCAAGTCTGTCGCGAAGCACTCCCACGAACCAGAGAAAGGCGATCCCGGCAAACGGCACAAGGTTCATGGCAAGCGCGACATACTTCGTATCGCCTTCAAGCCAGGCGCCAGGCTCGGAGGGATCAGGCGGGACCAAAAGCCGCATCAGCCCGAACACCGCGACCCACAGCACGGAAAATATGATGCCCGCGAAGGCGGCGGCTCTCGGGGTTCTCAGATAGGCGTCCGTCAAGGTCGGTTCGCTCGACATCATCGCGACACTTCCGTGCAAGGCTGGACGGTTTGACTGGACGAACCGGCGGACAAAAAGATCGCGATGGGCGGCGTCGCGATCGATCGGAAGCGTGGCGTTCTCAGCGAAGGAGGCGTTGACCTAGATCAACGTCAGTGCGTGCCAGCCTCTCCTGATCTTCGAAGCCGAATGATCCCTGTCCCGTCTATCGCGCACGCAAGATATGCCCACAGGCGGAGTTGTTGCCGGTCCGGAAATCTGCCTCTATGGGCGACGTGACGGCCCGTATCCGGCCGATCCTGCGCGCCTCTGGAGCTGATGCCGGCTTTGTGGGGAATTGGCTTTCAGAGTGCGGAGTGACGACATGGCAGGCCTCGTAATCACGGGTGGCCGGGTGGTGGATCCGGCCAGCGGGATGGACGCCGCCGGCGATGTGGCGGTGCTGGACGGCCAGATCGCCGCCGTCGGCACCGGGCTTGGCGGCGCCGAGCGGACGATCGACGCGACCGGACTTGTCGTCGCCCCCGGTTTTATCGACTTGCACGCCCATGGACAGTCGCTCCCGGCCGACCGCATGCAGGCGTTCGACGGGGTAACGACGACGCTCGATCTCGAGGCGGGAGTCTTGCCGGTCGCATCCTGGTATCGTCGCCAGGCCAACCGGGGACGCGTGCTGAATTACGGAGCCTCCGCCAACTGGGCGTTCGCGCGCATCGGCGCGATGACCGGCTCCAACGCGGAAAGCTCGCTGCAGGCGTTTGGCGACGCCATGCGCGATCGCCGCTGGATCGACAACGTCGCCAGCGAGACCGAGGTGGCCGGCGTCCTCGATCGTCTTGCAGGCGGGTTGAGCGAGGGCGCCATTGGCATCGGCATCCTCAACGCCTATGCCCCGGGCGCCGGCGTGCAGGAGCTGACGGCGGTGTGTCAACTCGCGGCGGCGCGCGATGTGCCGACCTTCACCCATATCGCCTACATGTCCCGCATCGACCCGGAGAGCGCCGCCGAGGCGTATATCCGCCTGATCGGCTACGCCGGCGCCACCGGCGCGCACATGCACATCTGCCATTTCAACTCGTCGAGCAAGACCGACGTGGAGCGCTGTGTAAAGCTGGTGGCCAAGGCGCAGGCGCAGGGGCTTCCGATCACACTCGAAGCCTATCCCTACGGCACCGGTTCGACGGTGCTGGCGGCGGCATTCTTCAGCGATCCCGAATTCGAGGCGCGCAATGGCCTCGGCTACGATTCGGTGCAGCGGGTGACCGATGGCCGGCGTTTCCGCGACCGCGAGGAACTGCTAGCGGCCCAGGCGGCCGAACCCTCGACGCTGGTGCTGTGGCATATCCTGGATACCGAAAACAATTCGCACCATCGCGACCTCCTCGACATGTCGGTGCTATATCCCGGCGGCGCCATCGCCTCTGACGCGATGCCCTGGACGCTGTCGGACGGCAGCACTTACAAGGGCGACGCCTGGCCGCTGCCGGAGGACGCGACGTCGCATCCGCGTTCGGCGGGTTGCTTCACGCGCTTCATCCGCGAGTGGGTGCGTGAGCGCAGGGCGGTGTCGCTGCTGGAAGGCATCCGCAAGTGCACGCTGATCCCGGCGGAAATTCTTGGCCCCAGCACGCCGGCGATGCGTGCCAAGGGAAGGCTGCAGCCGGGCGCGGATGCCGACATCGTGGTGTTCGATTTCGACACGCTTACAGACCGGGCGACGTTCTCGGCGATGAACCGTCCGTCCGAGGGCGTGCGTCACCTTGTGGTCAGCGGCCAGCCGTTGATCACGGACGGTGTGCTGGATCTGGCGGCAAGGCCCGGCCGGCCGGTGCGCCGGCCCGTTGCCGAGGGCTGAGGTGCCGGTCCCGGTTGTGCTCGTGGCCGGCTTCCTCGGAGCGGGCAAGACCACGGTCGTCAACCATTTGCTGGCGCATGCCGGGGGCAGGCGGATTGCCGCCGTCGTCAACGATTTCGGCGCCATCAACATCGATGCGGAGCTGATCACCGGCGCCGCCGGTGGCGTGGTGAGCCTGAGCAACGGCTGCATCTGCTGCTCGCTGGAAGGCGACCTGCTGCGCACGCTGGCCGCGCTGCTGCGGCGTGATCCGCAGCCGGAAGTCATCGTGATCGAAACCAGCGGGGTTGCCGATCCCTCGGACATCGTGCGCAACCTGATGGACCCGGTCATCTGGAAGGAAGCGCCGCTGGAAACGGTGCTGTGCGTGGTCGATGCGACGGCTCCGGTTGCCATGCTCGACGATGCGCTGCTCCGCTCGCAGGTGCGGGCGGCCGATATCGTGGCGCTGAGCAAGGTGGATCTGGCGGACGCAGCCAGCTCCGCGCAGGTGCGCGATGCGGTCCGGGCAATGCGTCCGGCGGCGGTGCTGATCGATGCTCCCAACGGCAAGGTCCCGGCAGCGCTGCTTTTCCCGGACGTGGATCACGTGCCGGCGCCGCGCGAGCCGGGGCGGCGACGGCCTGCGGCGGACCGGTTCGAGGCGCTGAGCTGGACGTCGGAATGGCCGGTGTCGTTGTCCCGATTGCAGGAAGCGATCCGTCGGCTCGCACCAAAACTGGCGCGAGCGAAGGGGTTGTTCGAATCCGTGGAACAGCCGGGCAGGGTGATGGTGTTTCAGTTTGCCGGCGGACGGGCGACGCTGGCATCGGGCGGGACGCCGGCAGCGGGAACTGCCGCGGACACGGATCGTGTTCGTTGCCGAGATCGGCGTCCTCTCGCGCGCCGAGATCGACGGCATCATGCAAGGATGCATCGAAGCCGGGGTGAAGTGAAAGGCGCGCGGTTTGGCCGCGGTGCTCGCCTCCTGGCGACGACGGAAGTTTCTTCGCGTGGGTGCAAAAAAACCCCGGTGCGAAAACCGGGGCTTACGTTGCTGGAGATCAGGAAACCAGATCAGTACTTCGCGATGATCGGACCACCGAAGCGGTAGTTGATGCGGGCGGTGACCAGATCGACGTCCTGACGGATCGTATCCGTACGGAATGCGGCGCCAGCCGGGATACCAGCCAAAACGCCGGCAGATGTGAAGGTGAGATTGCGGTTACCCATGAAGAGGTGATCGTACTCGACCGCTATCGACCAGTTCGGCGCAAATCCGAATTCGAGGCCGGTTCCGATCACACCGCCCCAGCGCGTTTCACTCGTTGAATCGAACAGCGCGCCGGTGGCGGTCACCGTGCCCCGGTATTTGTCGGAGGTCACGGCGGCGCCGCCCTTCACGTACCAAAGAACGTTGTTCCAGGCATAGCCGACCTGACCGGTGAACAGGCCGAACGCTTCGATCTTGGAATGGTTGGTCCAGGCGGGAATGAACAGGCTGACATTGGATGCAGTCAGATCAGCCCAGTCGCCCTGCGCTTCCAGACCGAAAACCCAACCGGCACTCTGCCAACGGTATCCAACCTGACCACCGATCACGCCGCCGGATGCATCGTGGCAGCCTTCACGGAAGGGAGCGATAGGTGCACGAAAGTTCGTGACATCCCAGCATTTGTGGCTCCAGCCACCACCACCGTTGGCGCCGATGTAGAAGCCGCTCCAATCGTAGACAAGAACGATAGGGGGAGGCGGCGCCTTGTAGGGACGCGCGGCCATGTCAGCGGCCGACGCGGGTGCAGCCATGGCTGATGCGACCAGACCAACCGTTGCAAGAAGAAGTTTCTTCATCGCGTTGCTCCATCTCTGTCGCTGCTCGATCTATCCGAAGTGATAGATGCATTCGCGACTGCCTTGCATTGTCGTGCGGAACTGCGCCTAATTTCGAATCCCGTATGAATACTAGGCGATTTGGCAACGATATTCCGTGCCCCAAATGCAACTTTCGATTTTTCAAATATGATTGAAGTATGACAGGTTGTGGTCTTTTCTGGGCAAACTCTGGACCCGGAATCGGCGTGTCAGGGAGGTGGTCGCAAACCCGGAAATTCGTCCATTGCGGGCATTGATTGGCCGACGGGTGAATATGACAAGGTCAATCCCGCTTGCGGCGGCCCGTTAAGCTTTCCGCTTAAGACTGTCTCAATGCGCAACAATTATTGAGTATCTGGACGTCGCCGTTTTTCGTTAAGAGAACCCGGCGCTGATTTGGCGAATTTTAGACGATTTGGGGATATCAAACCGCATGTGCGGCATTGTCGGCATTCTCGGACGCAGCCCGGTCGCGGAGCTGCTGGTGGATTCGCTCAAGCGCCTGGAATATCGCGGTTACGATTCCGCAGGCGTCGCGACGCTGGAAGGCGATCATCTGGCGCGCCGCCGCGCCGAGGGCAAACTCAAGAACCTGGAAAAGCGGCTTGCAGGCCGAACCGCTGGCCGGCCATACCGGGATCGGCCACACCCGCTGGGCTACCCACGGCAAGCCGACCGAAAGCAACGCGCATCCGCATGCGACCGAAAACGTTGCCGTGGTCCACAACGGCATCATCGAGAATTTTCGCGACTTGCGCGAGATGCTCGAGAAGAAGGGCGCAAGTCTTCACGAGCGAGACCGACACCGAAGTCGTGCTGCAGCTGGTCAATTCGATCTGCTCAAGGGCGGCATCAAGCCGGAGGAGGCGGTGAAGGGCGATCGTTGTCGCAACTGCGCGGCGCGTTCGCGCTCGGCATTCGTGTTCAACGGCGAAGACGATCTGATGATCGGCGCCCGCAACGGTCGCCGCTCGCGATCGGTCATGGCGACGGCGAGATGTATCTGGGGTCCGACGCGATCGCACTGGCGTCCGTTCACCGACACCATCAGCTATCTCGAAGACGGCGACTGGGTGGTGCTGTCGCGCGAAGAGCGTGACCATTATCGAGCAAGAACGATGCGTCGCCATCGCGAGGTGATCAAGCCGGCGCGTCGTCTTCCTGGTCGACAAGGCGAACTATCGCCACTTCATGGCCAAGGAAATCCACGAACAGCCGGAAGTGGTCGGCCATACGCTGGCACGCTACGTCGACATGGCGAGCGAGCGCGTGATGCTGCCGAAACTGCCGTTCGACTTCAAGGACATCCAGCGCATCTCGATCGTCGCTTGCGGCACCGCGAGTTACGCGGGCTACGTCGCGAAGTACTGGTTCGAACGGCTCGGCCGCGTGCCGGTCGAAGTCGATGTCGCCTCCGAATTCCGTTACCGCGAGGCGCCGCTGCGCAAGGGCGATCTCGCGATCTTCATTTCGCAGTCGGGTGAGACCGCCGACACGCTGGCCGCGTTGCGTTACGCCAAGGCGCGAGGGCGTCCATACGCTGGCCGTCGTCAACGTGCCGACCTCGACGATCGCGCGCGAGAGCGAGACCATGCTGCAGACGCTGGCCGGTCCCGAAATCGGCGTCGCCTCGACCAAAGCCTTCACCTGCCAGTTGATGGTGCTGGCTTCGCTCGCGGTTGCCGCCGGAAAGGCGAGGGGCGAATTGTCCGATGCCGACGAAGCCAAGCTGGTTCATGGCCTGGTTGAAATTCCGCGGCTGATGGCGGCGGCGCTGACGATCGAGCCGCAGATCGAGAAGCTGGCGCGCGAGCTTTCGAAATCGAAGGACGTGCTCTATCTCGGCCGCGGCACCAGCTATCCGCTGGCGCTGGAAGGCGCGCTAAAACTGAAGGAAATTTCCTACATCCATGCCGAGGGCTATGCGGCGGGCGAACTCAAGCACGGACCGATCGCGCTGATCGACGAGAACATGCCGGTCGTGGTGATCGCGCCGTTCGACCGGGTGTTCGAGAAGACGGTCTCCAACATGCAGGAAGTCGCCGCCCGCGGCGGCAATATCATCCTGATGACCGACGCCAAGGGGGCGGCGGAGGCCACCATCGAATCCCTGGTCACGATCATTTTGCCCGACATGGCTGCGACATTTACGCCGATGGTCTACGCCGTCCCGGTGCAGCTGTTGGCCTATCATACCGCCGTGATCATGGGCACCGACGTCGATCAGCCGAGAAATCTCGCGAAATCGGTAACGGTCGAATAGTCGTAAAGCCATCGGCCGTCACGTGGGCCCTTCAAAAACCTGCTAGGATGGCTTAGCTGGGAGTGTGCCGGCCGCCTCGACCGACCTGGAACCGCAATGAACCGCCAAGAACTGCCCCCGACCGCTCCCCCAAGCGAGTTGCCCCCGGATGCACCACGCGGCCTGATGGCCCGCTTTCGGAACTATTTTCTCACTGGCCTCGTGGTCGCGGGTCCCGATCGCCATCACCTTTTACCTGACTTGGTGGTTCGTGAACTGGGTCGACAATCTGGTCCGCCCGTTCGTGCCGATCGCCTACCGGCCGGAAACCTATCTGCCGTTCGGGCTGCCGGGTTCGGGACTGATCGTCGCCGTGATCGCGCTGACGCTGCTGGGCTTCCTCACCGCCAACCTGATCGGGCGTACGCTGGTCGATCTCGGCGAACGGCTGCTCGGGCGCATCCCGGCGGTGCGGGCGATCTATCGCGGCCTGAAGCAGGTGTTCGAGACGCTGTTTTCGGGTTCCGGATCGAGCTTCCGCCGCGTCGGCCTGGTCGAGTTTCCCTCGCCGGGGATGTGGTCGATCGTGCTGATCTCGCAGCCGCCGAGCGTCGAGATCGCCAACAAGCTGCCCGGCGACGAAGAACAAATCTCGGTGTTCCTGCCCTGCGCGCCGAACCCGACCACGGGCTTCTTCTTCTATGTGCCCCGAAGCAAGATCATCGAAGTCGACATGAGCGCGGAAGACGCCGCGACCCTGATCATGTCGGCCGGCGTGGTGCAGCCCGGCTCCGATCCGCAGAAGAAAGTCGCGGCATTGGCCGGCATGGCGAACGCCGCGCGCGTGGCGAATTCAGGTTCACTGGCGCCGGCAAAGGCGGAGTAAAGTTCGCTAGATCCGCCGTCATTGCGAGGAGCGTAGCGACGAAGCAATCCAGCGAGCTGCGGAGAGAAAGACTGGATTGCTTCGCTGCGCGCGCAATGACGGTGGGAGAGCGTCACCCGGCGCCGATCAACGGCACGGCTTCATCGCGTTCGTAGAGATACAGCAGACACCGCAGCGCTTCGCCGCGCTCGCCCTTCAGCTTCGGATCGTCCTTCAGAATACGCAGCGCCTCGTCGCGCGCCTGCGTGATCAACTGGCCATGGACCTCGGAGCGCGCGATGCGGTAGCCGGGCAGGCCGCTTTGGCGGATGCCGAGTACGTCGCCTTCGCCGCGCAGCTTCAGGTCCTCCTCGGCGATCCGGAAGCCGTCCGATGTCTCGCGGATCACCTTCAGCCGCGCGGTGGACATCTCGCCGAGCGGCTCCTTGTAGAGCAGCAGGCAGGTCGAGGCTTCGGAGCCGCGGCCGATGCGCCCGCGAAGCTGATGCAGTTGCGCCAGCCCAAATCGCTCGGCGTTCTCGATCACCATGATCGATGCGGCCGGAACGTCGACGCCGACCTCGACCACGGTGGTCGCAACCAGCAGCCCGATCTCGTGGGCTGCGAACTGCGCCATCACACGGTCCTTGTCCGAGCCCTTCATCTGGCCGTGTACCAGTCCGACGCGCTCGCCAAACCGTTCGCGCAAGCGCTCGAAGCGTTCGGTGGCGTTGGTCAAATGTTCGGTGCCCTCGGCCTCGGATTCCTCGACCAGCGGGCAGATCCAGTAGACCAGCTTGCCGGCCTTGAGCGCGCGGCCGACGCCGTCAGTCACTTCATCGAGCCGGCTGTTCGGTACCGCGCGGGTATCGATCGGCTGGCGTCCGGCCGGCTTCTCGCGCAACTCGGAGACGTCCATGTCGCCGAAGTAAGTCAGCACCAGCGTGCGCGGGATCGGTGTCGCGCTCAGCACCAGCACATCCACGGCTTCGCCCTTGTTGGTGAGCGCCAGCCGCTCACGCACGCCAAAACGATGCTGCTCGTCGACCACAGCCAGCGCCAGCGCCTTGAAGATCACGTCGTCCTGGATCAGCGCATGGGTGCCGACCAGGAAGTCGATCTCGCCGGTCTCCAGCCGCGCCAAAATCTCGCGGCGCTCCTTGCCCTTCTCGCGGCCGGTCAGGATCGCCACCTGCATCCCCGCGCGCTCGGCGAGCGGCGCGATGGTCTTGATATGCTGGCGCGCCAGAATTTCGGTCGGCGCCATCAGCGCCGCCTGCTTGCCGGCCTCGGCGACGGCGGCGGCGGCGAGCAGCGCCACCACGGTCTTGCCCGATCCGACGTCGCCCTGCAGCAGCCGCAACATCCGCACCGGCTGGCGTAGATCCTCGGTGATGGCGGCGACCGCCTCGCGCTGCGAGCCCGTCAGCGCGTAGGGCAACGCGTCGATGATCCTGCTGCGTAGATGCCCGTCGCCGGCATGGCGGTCGCCGGCGGGGCGCCGCAACTGCGCGCGTACCAGCGCCAATGCCAATTGGCCGGCGAGCAGTTCGTCAAATGCCAGCCGCGACCAGAACGGGCCGTCGGGCAAAATATCGGTCAGCTCGACCGGGACGTGCACGCGGTTGAACGCTTCCCGGACCGGCGGAAATTGGCAGCGGCGCAGCACCTCGGGGCTGATCCACTCGGGCAGTTCCGGCAGCTTGGTCAGCGCCTGCGCGATCGCCCGGCGTAGCGAGCCGAGCGCAAGGCCTTCGGTCAGGGGATAGACCGGGTCGATCCCGCTGAGCTTGGCAAAGCCGGCTTCGTCGATGACGCGGTCGGGATGCACGATCTGCGGGATGCCGTCATACGTCTGCAGCGTGCCGGAGACGTAGCGCTTCTCGCCGACCGGCAGCAATTTTTCGACATAGCCGGGCTTGGCGCGGAAAAACGTCAGCACCACCTCGCCGGTATCGTCGCTGGCATAGACGAGGAACGGCGCGCGGGCATTGCGCGGCGGCGGTGGCCGGTGGCGGTCGACCGTGACTTCGAGCGTCACCACGGTTCCCTGCACGGCGTCGCGAATCTTCGGCCGGGCTCTGCGGTCGATCACGCTCGCCGGCAGATGCAGCAGCAGATCGACCAGCCGCGGGGTCTCGTTGCGGCTGAGCAGATAGCGCAGCAACTTGTCCTGCTTCGGCCCGACGCCGGGAAGGGTCGTGACCGGCGCAAACAGGGGATTGAGCAGAGCAGGGCGCATACATCCCTCTTCAAGAGATGGATGGCCGGGTCAAGCCCGGCCATGACGACGCTGGTTGATAAATCCGGGAATAGTTAGGGCTGACATTGGCGATCCCGAACGCTATATCAACCCCGCCCGGCACGTCCGGGCTTTTGGCGTTCGGAAGTGGATTGGGAACATGACGGGATCGACACGATCAAGCAGCGGCCTCGATGATCGCCGCAAGCGGCTGCTGTTTCGCTGCTGGCATCGCGGGACCCGCGAAATGGACCTGATCCTGGGCCGTTTTGCCGACGCCGAGATCGCTACCCTGCGCGACGACGAACTGACGACGCTTGAGCAGCTGATCGAGGTGCCCGATCCCGATCTCTATGCCGCGTTGACCGGCGACAAGCCTTTGGCGCCGGAATATGCGAGCGCGCTGTACGACCGCATCAAGGCGCGTCGCGCGGTGGAACACGGCGCATGAAATCGCCGACCAAATCGCCGGCCACGCTGCTGGCGCCCGGCCGGGCGCTGACCTTTGCCAACGTCGCCGAAGGCGCGGAGGGGCTTGTCGTCGCCGACCTGGCGCGGGCGGTCGCCGCCAAGCCAAAGCCGTCGGCGGTGAGCCTTGCCGTGGTCTGCCGCGACGGTCCGCGCATGCAGCAATTGGCCCGGGCGCTGGAATTTTTCGCACCCGATCTGCCTGTCATGCAGTTCCCGGCCTGGGACTGCCAGCCCTATGACCGGGTATCGCCGCATGGCGGCGTCCTGGCCCAACGTCTGACCACGCTGGCGCGGCTGTCGCGCCTGAAAGGTAGCGACAAGCCGCTGATCGTGCTGACGACGGTCAACGCCATCGTCCAGCGGGTGCCGGCGCGCGAGGTCGTCGCGGCGCAGGCGCTGTCGGTCGCCCCCGGCCATGTCGTGCCGATGGACTCGATCGTCGCCTGGCTCGAGCACAACGGCTATAACCGCTCCTCGACCGTGCGCGAACCCGGCGAATATGCCGTGCGCGGCGGTATCCTCGATCTGTTTCCGGCCGGGCTCGATCAACCGGTGCGGTTCGACTTCTTCGGCGACAGCCTCGAATCGATCCGCACCTTCGATGCCGAAACCCAGCGGACGCTGCTCGACATGCGCGCGCTCGACCTGGTGCCGATCTCGGAATTCCAGCTCGTCACCGAAACCATCCGGCGATTTCGGATGGGCTATGTCGCGACCTTCGGCGCGCCGCAGCGTGACGACCTGCTCTATGAAGCCGTCAGCGAGGGCCGCCGCCATCCCGGCATGGAGCACTGGCTGCCGCTGTTCCAGGAGCGGATGGACACGCTGTTCGACTATCTCGACGGCGCCCCCGTTGCGATCGAGCCGCAGGCCGAGGATGCGGCGCGCGAACGCTTCAAGCAGATCACGGATTACTACGAAGCACGGCGCGAAGCGCTGGACCATCCCGGTGGCGGCGCGATCTACAAGCCGCTGCCGCCGGACCGGCTCTATCTGACCGACGCGGAATGGACGGAACGGCTCGGCGAAAGCGCGCTGGCGCGGCTGACGCCGTTCGCGGTGCCTGACGAGGCCGCCGATGTGATCGACGCCGGCGCGCGGCAGGGCCGCAGTTTTGCGCCGGAGCGCGCCGATACGACGGTCAACGTGTTCGAAGCCGTGGTGGCGCATGTGCTGGCGTTGCAGGCGCAGCGCAAGAAGGTGGTGATCGCGCTGTGGAGCGAGGGCTCGCGCGACCGCATGGGCAGCATGCTGCGCGACCACAAGCTGCTCAACCTCACCAGCGTCAACACCTGGCGCACGGTGCAGGCGACGCCGCGCAACGAGGCCATGCTGGCCGTGGTCGGCATGGAAAGCGGCTTTGAGACCGACGACGTCGCCGTCATCAGCGAGCAGGATATTCTGGGCGACCGCCTGGTTCGGCCGCGCAAATCCAGCCGCAAGCTGGACAACTTCATCTCGGAGGTCACGAGCCTTTCCACCGGCGATCTCGTGGTCCATGTCGAGCACGGCATCGGCCGCTTTGTCGGCTTGCAGACCATCGAGGTCGGCGGCGCCCCGCATGACTGCCTCGAACTGCATTACGCCGCCGAGACGAAAGCTGTTCCTGCCGGTCGAGAACATCGAGCTGCTGTCGCGCTACGGCTCCGACCACGCCAATGTCGAGCTGGATCGGCTGGGCGGCGGCGGCTGGCAGGCGCGCAAGGCCAAACTCAAGAACCGCATCCGCGAGATCGCCGGCGAACTGATCAAGATCGCGGCCGAGCGGCATCTGCACGAAGCGCCGAAAATGCCGGTGCAGCCGCATGTCTATGACGAGTTCTGCGCGCGCTTCCCCTATGAGGAGACCGAGGACCAGCTCGGCGCCATCACCTCGACGCTGAAGGACCTCGAAAGCGGCCGGCCGATGGACCGGCTGATCTGCGGTGACGTCGGCTTTGGCAAGACCGAGGTGGCGCTGCGCGCGGCATTCGCCGTGGCGCTCGACGGCAAGCAGGTCGCGGTGGTGGTGCCGACGACGCTGCTGGCGCGGCAACACAGCAAGAACTTTACCGAACGCTTCCGTGGCTTCCCGGTCAATGTCGCGCAGGCTTCCCGCCTGGTGCCGCCGAAGGAACTGACACAGGTCAAGAAAGGCCTGACCGATGGCGGTGTCGATATCGTGGTCGGCACCCATGCGTTGCTCGGCAAGGCGATCAAGTTCAGGGACCTTGGCCTGCTCATCGTCGACGAGGAGCAGCACTTTGGTGTCAGCCACAAGGAGCGGCTGAAGCAATTGCGGGCCCAGGTCCATGTGCTGACGCTGAGCGCCACGCCGATCCCGCGTACGCTGCAACTGGCTTTGACCGGCGTGCGCGATCTCTCGATCATTGCTTCGCCGCCGGTCGATCGCCTCGCGGTGCGCACCTTCGTGGCGCCACACGATCCCCTGATGATCCGTGAGGCCTTGCTGCGCGAACGCTATCGCGGCGGTCAGGCGTTCTACGTGGTGCCGCGAATTGAGGACCTCGCCGGCGTCAAGGATTTCCTCGACAAGAACGTGCCGGAAATGAAGGTCGCGGTCGCCCACGGCCAGATGCCGCCGACCGTGATCGAAGACATCATGTCGGCGTTCTACGACGGCAAATACGACATCCTGCTCTCGACCACGATCATCGAGTCCGGCCTCGATATCCCGACCGCCAACACGCTGATCGTGCATCGCGCCGACATGTTCGGGTTGGCGCAGCTCTATCAGTTGCGCGGCCGGGTCGGGCGCTCCAAGCTGCGCGCCTATGCGCTGTTCACGCTGCCGGCGCAGCAGAAGATCACGGCGCAGGCCGAACGGCGGCTGAAGGTATTGCAGTCGCTGGAAACGCTCGGCGCGGGATTCCAGTTGGCCTCGCACGACCTCGATATCCGCGGCGCCGGCAATTTGTTGGGCGAGGAGCAGTCGGGCCACATCAAGGAAGTCGGCTTCGAACTCTATCAATCGATGCTGGAGGAGGCGATCCTCAACCTCAAGGCCGGCGTGTCCGAGCCCGCAGCCGACCGCTGGTCGCCGCAGATCACCATCGGCATGCCGGTGTTGATCCCCGAGGAGTACGTCGCCGACCTCGCGGTGCGGCTGTCGCTGTATCGCCGGCTGGCCGATCTCGAGACCGACGAGGAGATCGACAATTTTGCTGCGGAAATGCGCGACCGTTTCGGCGTGCTGCCGGACGAGGTGCGCTACCTGTTCAAGGTCGCTGCGATCAAGGCCTATTGCCGCCGCGCCAATGTCGAGAAGGTCGATGCCGGGCCGAAGGGCGCGGTCATCACCTTCCGCGAGAACAAGTTCGCGCAGCCGGATCGACTGGTGTTCTTCATCCGCCAGCACGGCCAGGCCGCGAAGGTCCGCCCGGACATGAAGGTGGTGTTCCTGCAGGTGTGGAAGACCCCGGAAGAGCGCCTGATGGGCACGACCGAAATCCTGCGCCAGCTCGCCAATCTCGCGGAAAACAAGAAGGCGGCGTAGCGCGATCCATCATCCGTCATTGCGAGCGTAGCGAAGCAATCCAGCCTTACCAAAAAGGAAAGTCTGGATTGCTTCGTGGGTTCGCTCGCTTGCACAAACGCTTTGCGTTTGTTGCAGGCAATAGCGGGACGAGAGAGCGCAAACAGCCGCCGGCGTTGCCGCCGACGGCCATTCTCACGTGGCGAAATTATTGCTTACTTCGGATACTTGAATTCCGGCGCGGCCTTCAGCGCATCCTTGGTGGTGTTCATCGACGCCACCCATTTGTCGTTCTTGGCATCGCGCTTCACGCTCACCGATGAAGGTGACACTGCGACATAGTGCTCGCCGACGCCCAGAAAGCCGCCGACCGAAAGGATCAGTGCATCGACCGTGTTGTTCTTGATCGCGATATCCGTGATCTCGCCGACCAACTCGTCTTTCTGGTTATAGACGTTCAGGCCCTTCAGCTTGGACGAGAACATCTCGTTGGCAGAAACCGTCGAGAATTTCGCTTCCGCAGGCGCAGTGCCGACGGTCTTGGCTTCCTCCGCGAGAACCGGGCTTGCCAGCAAGGCGAGCGATGCGGTGATCAGTGCAATTTTCTTCATGTCGTCCTCCAGTGTAGATGATGCTCTACAATGCGGGACAAGCATGGTTGTTCCGTCAGATGTGACGGAACATTCAGGATGCAGCGCGTTGCGCGTCCTGCTGCAGCCGCGACAGGAAGGACTTTGCCGAAATCGTTCGACAGCAAGGTCGCCACCGTGACCTCAGGTTCCGATCGCGTATCGCGTGCGCCATGGCTGGTGTGGCGCATCACGCTGGTCAATCGCCGCGCAATCGTGTGCGCCGTCTTGAGGTCGGTCTCGGCAAAAGCGACGATGACCGATCCGTCGTCCTGAACGGCGCCAAAGTCCATCTGCCGCATCAGTCGGCCCATGATCCGCGCGCCGTCGATTTGCGCACGCGGGTGCGCGGGATCGAAGGCGAAGCGTGCGACGGACAACCCGCCGCCGCGTTGCTGGGTCTGATAGACAGCGGTGGCGAAATCGCGTTCGAATGCAGTCGATGTCAGCAGGCCGGTGAGGGCGTCGATCAGGCCGTCGGCGTCGATCGCCTTCAGCATGCGGCTCAAATGGGCTTCAAACGCATGCTGGCGGATCAGCGGCAATGCGATCGCCGCGACCTGCGCGGGCTCGGCGGACATGATCTCGAGGTTCGCGAGATCGTAAGTCGGCGCCAGATCAGCCGCCGTCACCACGACAGGCAGATGACGGAAGCGAGCATCCTCGGCCAATACCGTGAGGAAGGCGTCGATCACGCGCAGGCTAAAGCCTTCGCAGATCACGATGCCGTCGATATCCCTGATATTGAGATGCTTTGCCGCAGCCTCGATCGAGAGCGCGCCGACAACGCCGGCGCGTTCGCCGAGGGTAACCGACAACGTGGGATAAGCGCCGCCGCGGCCGATCAGCAGCACGGTCGCATCGCGTGCCATGTCGATATCCGACAGCGTGAGCGGCGCGGCCGGAACGTGCCGGCGCATCACGGTCGCATGCAATGACCGGATCCGCAGCGCCGCGCGCAGACGGGCCATCAAGCGGTCCGGCCCGCCCTGGGCCTGAAAAAACGGAATTGCATTCTCGGGAAGCGGTATGTTCGGGTCGATCGCGATCAGCGGCAGATAGGGCTGATGCGCTGCCGTCCGCGCCGCCAGCGCTTCAAAACCGGCGGCATTGATTTCGAATAAATCGACCAGCACGGCGGCGGGTTGTACCTCGTCGATGGCGCGCGCGGCGTCCGCCCATTCCGTCTCGATGACCGGAAACAGCCTGGCGACATCGAGCGCCGCGACAAACGACGGTCGCCTCGCGGCGGTCGATACGACGAGGATCGGGCCTTGCTGGGACATCTGCAACTCGGATGAAAGCGCGAAGGGAACGCGCAATCCTAGTTGGCCGGGCTTAATGGTGCGTCAACGCGGGCTCTTTGGCGGCGCTCAGACCGGGTTGTTGCGATCGCGAAATGCTTCCACCATCAACGGGTTAAGGCCGAGTTCTGCCAGCGCGTCCCGGGCGCGGGCATTGTCGTGGGCGCGCCCGGCAAGCCGGTGGCCGCTCAGGCGGTCCGGCAGCGCCGTCAGCAGCGCGCCCTGGCCGAGCCGCCGGGCCCATTCCTGCAGGTCCTGCGCGAGGAAGCGGTAGCCGCCGACCGCCATGACGCCCGACGGCGGGGCCGTGATGTTGATCGCACCGGTCGCGCGGTCGAGCCGTGCGGCGTAGTCGGTGTCGACGAAATCACGCGATGGAGCCGCGAACATGGAATCGCTGGGCGGTGGCGGCGGTGCGTAGGCCGCGATCGGCACCATCGGTCCGCGCAATCCCAGGGTGCCCTTGGGAGTCAGCAGGATCTCGCCCGCGATCGAGGTGCCCGGCAGTTCGCGCGGCGCGCCATGCGGGCCGGGCTTGATCCGGGCCGGCGAGCCGTCCTCGGCGATCCGGCGGGCGCCGAACAGTCCGGCCTCGCCGAACAGATAGACGTCGGTCATCGAGGCCTGCTGCGAAGCCCAGTTGCCGCTGGACGCAACCTGTTCCGGGGCGCGCCAGAGACCGATGACATTGCGCAGGCTCGGCATGCGCGCGCAGAGATCGAGTTCGTCCATTCGCAACGCCAGTTGCGCCGGAGCAATCAGCGTGTCGCAGGCATGCCCGATGATGTCCTGCTCCAGCACGTCCTCGTCGAACGGATGGTGCAGCGCCAGCGTTCCACCCGACAGCAACCAGACGACGAGCGAAGAGGCGAAGCCGGCGAACGACATTGCCGCGAATGCCGACATCACGATGGCGCCCTGCGGAACGTCGCTTTCGAGCGACATCGCCAGACCGCCCGCGATCAGGCTGAGATGGGCGCGCGGCACCGGGCGAAAACCGTCTGACGTCACGTCGAAGGTGATCAGCGCGGCCTTGCGGCCGTCGTGGATCACCGAGCGCGCGGTGGTGGATTCCCTTACGATCGCATGGTCGAGCGAGGCCATGCCTTCGGGCAGGTCGGCGCCGAAGCCGCAGACATGACGGATCGAGAACGCTTCGGCGGCGGCGTTCATCGCCAGATCTGAATAAACGACGCCATCGACCTTGCTCGTCGTCACGATCGCTCTGGCCGCGGTGCGGTTGAGCGCCATGGTCAGTTCGGATTGCCGCCACAGCAGCGGCAGCGCCGCGACCACGAGGCCGGCGCGGTAGGCGGCGAGCACGGTGAGGGCGAATTCGACCGTGTTCGGCAGTTGCACCGCGATCACGGAATTGGTCGGCAATCCGGATTCGATGAAGTGGGCCGCCAGCGACGAGATCATGCGGTCGGCTTGCGCAAAGGTGAGCTGCCTCGGCGCCTCGCCGGTAATGCGCAGCTTGTTGGCGGGATCGACCAGCGCCAGCGCATCCGGCCGCCGCGACAGGACGCGTTTGAACAGCGTATCGAGGGTTGGCGAGGCGGTGGGCTGGGTCACGGCGTCACTTGGTTTGAGTTACTTAGGTTGCGTTACTTGGGTTGCGTCACTTGGGGGTAAGTCACTTCGGTTGCGGGTCTGGCTTCTGCCACCACGTTTCCGGAAGGTACCCGGTCAACGCGGTCTTCTCAGGCCGTTCTATCCAATTCCATCGCGCGATCCATTGCTCCCCGGCGTTAAACACCGGGATAGCGTAGAAGCCCGACATCAAGGTCCGGTCCAGCGCCCGCACCGCGGAGACGAAGGCCGGCCGCTCGTTCGCCTCCAGCAGCGCTGCAATGAGGGCGTCGATGGCCGGGTCCCTGGCGCCCATGTAGTTGCGCGTGCCCGGGATGTTGGCGGCTTCGCTGCCCCAATAGAACGATTGCTCGTTGCCGGGGGACAGCGACTGGTCCCAGCGGTTCTGCAGCATGTCGAACTCGTAGCCGAGCCGGCGCTGGTCGAACTGGACAGGATCGACCGCGCGCACGCTGGCCTCGATGCCGGCGCGCTTGAGGTCGCGGGTATAGGCCAGTGCAATCCGCTCCTGGTCGCGCGTGGTGACCAGGATTTCGAAGGTGAAGGGCGCCTTGGTCGAACGCTGCCGCAACACCGTGCCGTCGAGATCGTAGCCGGCCGCCGACAGCAGCGTCAGCGCGCCGCGCAAGGTCGCGCGATCGCGGCCTGAGCCGTCGGTCACGGGCAGGTGGTAGCTGCCATCGAGAATATCCGGCGGGATCTGCGACGGCGTACGGCTTCAGCAGTTCGCGTTCGCGATCGTCGGGGCTGCGGCCGTAGGCGGACAATTCCGAACCGGCGAAGAAGCTCGCCGAACGCCCATACAGCCCGAAGAAGTAGTTGCGATTGATCCATTCGAAGTCGAACAGCAGCGTCAGCGCCTGCCGTACCCTGACGTCGGAAAACACCGGACGGCGGGTGTTGAACACCAGAAATTCCGACGGCTGCGGCATCCCGGTCTTGATGGTGTCGCGGATCAATTCGCCCGACCTGGCCGCCGGAAAGTCATAGCCGTCGTGCCAGCGCAGCGGCTCGGTCTCGACGCGGAAATCATACAGCCCGCGCTTGAACGCCTCGAACTGTCCGTTGGCCTCGCGATAGAAATCGAACCTGATCTCGTCGAAATTCCACAGGCCCCGGTTTACCGGCAGGTCGCGGCCCCAGTAATCGGGATTGCGCGTCAGCGTGAGGCTCGAACCTGGTTTCACGGCCGTGACACGATAAGGACCGGAGCCGATCGGTCCCGTCATGGACGGTTTCCTCGAACTTCTCGGGATCGACGGCGTGGCGCGGCAGCACCGGCATCAGGCCGAGGATCAGCGGCAGTTCACGGTCATTGGCGCCGGAGAGGTCGAAGCGCACCGTGAGCGGATCCGGCGCTTCGGCCTTGGTCACCTTGGAATAATACTGGCGGTGGTTGGGGCGACCCTTGTCGCGCAACAGCGCCCACGAAAACAGCACGTCATCGGATGTGACCGGCTTGCCATCCGAGAAACGCGCGCGGGGATCGAGATGGAAGCTGACATAGCTCCGCGCATCGTCGGTCTCGACGGTCTTCGCCAGCAGGCCATAGAGCGTGAAGGCCTCGTCATTGCCGCGCGACATCAGGCTCTCGACCACGAAGCCGCGGATTTGCTGGACCGCGAGGCCGCGGACGATCAGCGGGTTGAGGCTGTCAAAAGTGCCCGGCAGGCCCCAGACCAGCCGGCCGCCCTTCGGCGCATCCGGATTGGCGTAGGGCATATGGGTGAAACCGGCGGGTAGCTGCGGCGCGCCATGCATGGCGATCCCGAAGGACTTGGCGGCCCGCACCTTGTCTGACGGTAGCGATCGGCGACACTGCGACCGCCAGTGCGACACATGCCGAAAGATGCAGGCAGATACGTCCAAAGACGGTCATCGGCACGGGCGGATTTGATTCGAAAATGCTCACCGCCGAGCTTTACCATAGGCCTTGGCATCAGGCTGCTGACCGACGCCAAAGATGGCTGTCGGCATTGATCTTTTCGTGCGCCGCTGTATTGAAGGCGGGCAATTGAAAACGGCGGCAGCCCCTGTCACGTATCCGCCTCAATTGACAAGGAGACAGCCGCCCAAACGGCTGAGGTGTCGGTGCCTGCAGCGGTTTCGGGCGCTCCGGTTCAGAAAGGGTTTTCCGCAATGAATTTCCGTATCTTGGCCGCTTCGGCCCGGCCGCATGGGCGGGTTTTCGCCTTGTTGGCGGCGACGGCATTGTCCGCAGCGCTGATCGCCACTGGTGCGCAGGCCCAGACGCCGGCCCCGGCGCCCGGTGCACCCGCGGCAGCCCCCAAGGCCGCGCCCAAGGCCGCCCCGAAAGCCGCCCCGAAGGCGCCCGCCGCCGCCCAGGCTCCGGCCGCTCAGCAGGCCCCGCCGGCTGCCGGCGCCCCCGCCGCTGGCGCCCAGCCGCAGGACCAGCAGGTCCAGCTGATTTACGCCCCCTGGACCAAGTTCTGCCTGAAAGGCCAGGACGCCGGCGCCAAGCAGGTCTGCTTCACCGGCAAGGACGGCCGCATCGAGTCCGGCCAGCCGGTCATCGCCGCTGTCATCATCGAGCCCGAAGGCGAACCGAAGAAGATCCTGCGCGTGACGCTGCCACTCGGCATGCAGCTCGTGCACGGAACCCGGATCATCGTCGACGCCAACGCGCCGCAGCAGAGCCCCTATGTCATCTGCTTCCAGAACGGCTGCATGTCCGATTATGAAGCCACTCCTGAATTGATTGCCAGCCTGAAGAAGGGCCAGACACTCGTGGTCCAGGCCATCAATTCCAACGGCGCCCCGCTGACGCTGCCGCTACCGCTGGCGGGTGAGTTCGCCAAGGCCTATGACGGCCCGCCGACCGACCCGAAGGTGTTCGAGGAAAACCAGAAGAAGCTGCAGGAAGAATTGCAGAAGCGTGCCGAAGAAGCCCGCAAGAAGCTCGAGGCAACCCAGCCGGCAGGTGCAAATCCGGCGTCGAAGTAACCTTCGATCGCGAGACAAACAAAAAGGCGCCCGGATCGGGCGCCTTTTTCGTGAGGGCTGATCTTTAGCGAGGGATTAGTTGAGCGACGGATTGCGCGGGCGGTAGCCGCCCGATTTATCCTTCACGAAAATTTCGGCGACTTGCGAATGCCGGATCGGCTCGCCGGAATCGTCGGGCAGCAAATTCTGCTCCGAGACATAGGCGACGTATTCGGACTCCGAATTCTCCGCCAGCAGGTGATAGAACGGCTGATCCTTGTGAGGCCGAACTTCCTCGGGGATCGACAACCACCACTCCTCGGTATTGTTGAATTCCGGATCGATATCGAAAATCACGCCCCGGAACGAAAACACCCGGTGGCGGACAATCTGCCCGATCTGAAACTTGGCGGTGCGCGCTTTAATCATGCTTCGTCGAATAGACCATGATTGTGGCCGATGCTAGGGGCAAAAGGTGGAATTAACCTTCAGGTATAGTGGCCAGACCCGGCGGCATAACCCTGACATCACTGGCGAAAAGACGTTTCCGAGATGGCCGATATCCTCAATTTAGCAATCCCCTATTTTGGCCTGATCTTTATCGGATTCGCCTGCGGCAAGGGCAAGGGGTTGCCGGAAGCAGGCCTCACCTGGATGAATTTCTTTCTGCTCTACGTTTCGCTGCCGGCGTTGCTGTTCGGCATCATGTCGAAGACGCCGTTTTCCGAACTGAACAACCCGCCATTCCTGATCGCGACCACGCTCGGCACCGTGACGGTGTTCGTGCTGGCGATGGTGACCGGCCGGGTCATCGGAGATCTATCGCTGCGCAAGGCCACGATCGCCGGGCTTGCCGGCGCCTATGGCAATATCGGTTATATGGGACCAGGGCTCGCGCTTGCGGTGCTCGGCAGCAAGGCGGCGGCGCCGACCGCGCTAATCTTCTGCTGCGACAGCATCTTTCTGTTTTCGATCGTGCCGCTGTTGATAGCGCTGACCGATCGCGATCATCCGTCGATGTTGCACGCGGTCGGCGTGGCCGCGAAGCAGATCGCGCTGAATCCGCTGATCATGTCGGCGGCCGCAGGGGCGCTGGCCGCGGCGCTGCATCTGCAATTGCCTGTTGCGATCGACAAGACGCTGTTATTTTTGCAAAACGCGGCGGCGCCGACCGCGTTGTTCGTGCTCGGCGTCACCGTGGCGCTGCGTCCGTTCGATCGCGTGCCCTGGGAAGTGCCCGGCGTAATCGCGATCAAGCTCCTGATCCATCCGCTGCTGGTGTTCGGCCTGATGCTGCTGTTCGGGCCGTTCGCGCAGCCATGGGCGGCCACCGCGGTGCTGATGGCATCGCTGCCGCCGGCGCTGAACGTGTTCGTGATCGCCCGGCAGAACAACACCTGGATCGAGCCGGCGTCGGTTGCCGTCCTGATCGGAACCTTCGCGTCCGTGGTCACGCTGACCAGCGTGATGTGGTTCATCCAGAGCGGGCGGCTGGTGTTTCCCTAGCTTTCCGCTTTGGCGCTGCCCGTTTCCTCTTCGCAGCGACCCGATGCGCCGCGCCCATGGCTTCGCGTGCCCAGGTGACGAACTCGTCGGGCTCATCGAGCAGCCGTTCCGGCGCGCGCCAGAACGAGAGATCTATGGTTTCGCCCTTCTTGGCGTAGTTGAGCGGCGGAAAGGACTCGGCTTCCTTGAAGGCCGCGCGATTGTCGTCATCGACCCGGAAATAGAGCGTGTCGTCCGTCACCATGCCGAACATCAGCCCGTCGCAGAACACGCCGGTCTTGCCGAACATGCGCCGCAGGGTGATGCGGCCAAGCGGCGCGAGTTGCTCGCGCAGGAACCCGGCAAAACTGTCGCTGGCAACCATCCTATCCGCTCCTGCGGGTGAGGGCCGATTTCCTTATCTAGCTCACCCGTTTCCAGGACGGCGCAAGCCCTTCGCGCATCGCGAGCCGTCGCAGCGGACCGAATGAGCTGAGCAAATGCATGCCGGCCGCGCGCAGCGACTGCATGGCGATGAAATCGCTGAGCAGCGAACGGTTGGCGATATCGATCGCAATTTTACGACTGGCGACATCGGCGCGCCTTGCGGATTGATAGCGCGCCAGCACCTGAGGCGAGCCCGGGTCTTCGCCGAGCAACATCGCATTGGCGGCGATATCAGCGATATCGGCGGCGTCACGCAGGCCCATGTTGAGGCCTTGCGCGCCGATCGGCGGCAGCACATGGGCGGATTCACCGACCAGCGCGATGCGATGGCTGGCGAATTGCCCGGGACTCTCGATCGTCAGCGGAAAAACATTCCGCCCGGCTTCGACCTGGACGCGACCGAGAATGGAATGCGATTGCTTTTCTGCGGCATCGGACAATTCGTCGTCGCTGAGCGCCTTCAGCCGTTCGGCTTCCTTCGTGGCCTGCACCCAGACGACGCTGCAGCGGTTGCCGGGCAGGGGCACGAAGACGCAGGGTCCCTGCGGCGTATGGAACTCGGTGGAGATGTTCTGGTGCGGCCGCGAGTGGCTGATGTTGAAGGTCAGCGCCGACTGATGCAGGTCGCGGCGGTGGACCTCGATCCCGGCCGCGTCGCGCGACGGCGACTGCCGTCCGTCGGCGCCGATCACCAGCCGCGCTGCGAGCACCTGGCCCTTGCTGGCATGGATCTGAACGTCCACATCACGCGGATCGATCGTGGCCGCCTCGTCGTCAATCCGCGTCAGGTTGGATAATTCGGCGGCGCGTTCCTCGAGTGCCACCATCAGCGAGCGGTTGTCGATGTTGAATCCGAACTGTTCCAACCCGATTTCATCAGAGGAAAACCGCACCTCCGGCGCGCGGATCAGCCGGCCGGTGTCGTCGACCAGGCGCATGGTCTGCAAGGGAGCGGCCTTGTCCCGGCAGCGCCGCCAGACGTCCAGCCGTTCCAGCAATTCGGTCGAGGCCCCGAGCAGCGCCGTGGTGCGATTATCGACGTAGGGCGCGCAGCGGGCGAGCAGGGCGGTTTTTGCGCCGGTCTCGGCCAATGCGACGGCCGCGGTCAATCCCGCCGGGCCACCGCCGATCACAACGGTGTCATAAATCTGAGAAGCGTCGTTCATACCGGGACAATTGACGTTCGGACCGGCTTTTTCAAGCGGATAACGGGGCTAAATGTTTCCACTGGTTTGCGCGGCGGAACGCCGCAAGCGCGGATATGCAAATCACGGCAATTCCTGATAGCACTGCCGGGATCATGGACCAGATCAGTCAACCCATTCCAGCCCCGGCATCGGCCCGGATGCGCCTCGCCGCATTCGGCGTGCATCTCTTCACAGCGATGGGCGCCGGCCTGGCGCTGATCGCGATGCTGGAAGCCGTCCGCGAGCACTGGGCCAACATGTTCGGCTGGCTCGGCGTGGCACTGATCGTCGATGCCATCGACGGGCCGATCGCACGCAAGCTGGATGTGGTGCGGCTGCAGCCGGACTGGTCGGGCGAAGTGCTCGACCTCGTCGTCGATTTCGTCACCTACGTCTTCGTTCCCGCCTATGCGATCACCGCCAGCGGGCTGCTGCTGCCGCTGGCGGCGCCGCTGCTCGGGATCGGGATTGTGGTTTCCAGTGCGCTGTATTTCGCGGACAAGCGCATGAAGGCGTCGGACAATCATTTTCGCGGTTTTCCGGCGCTGTGGAACGCGGCGGCATTTTACCTGTTCCTGCTGCATTGGTCGCCGGCGGTCTCCAGCCTTTGCATCGCGGTCCTCATCGCGCTGACATTTGCGCCGTTTCACGTGCTGCATCCGATCCGCGTGGTGCGCCTGCGCTGGCTGACCCTGTGGCTGTTGGCCGCGTGGGCCGCACTTGCGATCTACACGCTGGCTTGCGACTTCAACGTCGGCGTTCCCATCGTCGTAGGGCTCTGCGTCATCGCCGCCTATATCGTCGGCAGCGACGCGGTCATTCGGCGGATCAAGGCATTTCGGGCATGATGGAATTATTGACCAGCGCGGAAGCATGGGCGGCATTGCTGACCCTGACGGCGCTCGAAATCGTACTCGGCATCGACAACGTCATTTTCCTGTCGGTGATCGTGTCGCGGATTCCAGCCGAACAGGCCAAGCGGGCGCGCCAGATCGGCCTGCTGCTGGCGCTGGTGTTCCGCATCGTTCTGCTCAGCCTGCTGGTGTGGCTGATCGGCCTGACGGCGCCGGTGCTGACGGTGCAAAGCGTCGCGCTGTCCTGGCGCGACATCATCCTGATCGGCGGCGGGCTGTTCCTGATCGCCAAGGCGACGCACGAAATTCACGCCGAAGTCGAGGCGCGCGACGGCGAGCCCGATACGACGCCCAAGCCGGGCGCATTCTTCCTGGTGATCATCCAGATCATCATCATCGACATGGTGTTCTCGCTGGACTCGATCATTACCGCGATCGGCATGGCGCAGGACCTCGAAATCATGATCGCGGCCGTCGTGATCGCCTGCGTCATCATGTATGTCTCGTCGGGTCCGGTGGCGCGGTTCGTGGCTGAACATCCGACCACCAAGATGCTCGCGTTGGCGTTTCTGGTGCTGATCGGCGTGGCGCTGGTCGCGGATGGCTTCAAATTCCACATCCCGCGCGGCTACATCTATTTTGCCATCACGTTCTCGGCGGCCGTCGAAATGTTCAACGTGCTCGCCAAGCGCAACCGCAAGACGACTGCCAATTAACCGGCTTCGACCGGCGAGTTGACAACGCGGCGGCGATGGCTTTCGCTTCGTTTTTGGCGTTGATTGTTAGAGCAGATACCGAGGGAGCCATTGTCATGACCAAGGCCGTGCGCGTGCACAAGGTGGGAGGGCCGGAAGCCCTGGTGTATGAGGATGTGGAAGTCGCAGCCCCCGGACCGGGCGAGGTGCGGATACGCCAGCACGCCGTCGGCCTCAACTTCATCGACGTCTATTTCCGCACCGGGCTCTACAAGGCGCCAGGCCTGCCGTTCATTGCCGGCAACGAGGCCGCCGGCGAGGTCATGTCCGTCGGACCGGGCGTCACCAATTTCCATCCCGGTGATCGCGTCGCCTATTACTTCAATCTCGGCGGCTATGCCTCGGAGCGGGTCGATCCCGGCCGACAAGCTTGTAAAACTGCCCGACCACATCACCTACGAGCAGGGTGCGGTGCTGATGCTCAAGGGACTGACGGTCTGGTACCTCCTGCACAAGACGTTCAAGGTCGAGCCCGGCCATCGTGTGCTGATTCATGCCGCGGCGGGCGGCATCGGTCTGCTCGCCTGCCAATGGGCTCGCGCGATGGGGGCGCATGTGATCGGCACCGTCGGCTCCAAGGCCAAGGCGGATCTCGCGCTCGCCAATGGTTGCGACCATGTCATCCTCTACAACGAGGAAAATTTTGTCGATCGAGTCAAGCAGATCAGCCGCAATGAACTCTGCGATGTCGTCTATGACGGCGTCGGCAAGACCACGTTCCCGGGCTCGCTGTCCTGCCTGAAGCCGCGCGGCCTGTTCGTCAGCTTCGGCAACGCCTCGGGGCCGGTGCCGCCGTTTGCGCTCGCCGAACTCAACAACCACGGTTCGCTGTTCGCGACACGGCCGAAACTCAACGACTATGTCGGCACCCGCAAGGAACTGCTCGAAGGCGCCGACACGCTGTTTGCCGCCGTCATCAACGGCAAGCTGCACGTGCCGATCAACCACGCCTATGCGCTGAAGGACGCGGCAAGAGCGCATATCGAGCTCGAGGGCAGGGCGACCACCGGCGCCGCGATTTTGCGGCCGTAAGTTTCAATGGTCATTGCGAGGAGCGCAGTGACGAAGCAATCCATACTTCCTTTGTGGCTCGATGGATTGCTTCGCTCCGCTCGCAATGACGGAAGCGACAGCTACGCCACCATTCGCGCCGCGCCCGCCTTGGTCAGGATCGCATCCAGGCACTCGATCATTTCCGCGATCTCGTCCTTGGAGACGTTGAGCGCCGGCATGAAGCGCAACGCGTCCGGCTGCGGCGAGTTCAACAGCACGCCCTCCTCGAACGCCTGTGCCACGATCGTGGCGCCGATCGGCAGCTTGAGGTCGAGCGCCAGCAACAGGCCGCGGCCGCGCACTTCGCCAAGGCCGTGCCGCGCCGACAGCTTTTGCAGTTCGCTTTCCAGAAACAGCCCGGCATCCACAGCCGATTTCAAGAACGCCGGCGATGCAACATGTTCGAGAACCGCGAGCCCGGCCGCGCACATCAGCGGATTGCCATTGAAGGTGCCGCCCTGGTCGCCGTGCTCGAAGCAGGCTGCGTAGTCGGTTGCCAGCAGCGCCGCCAGCGGTACGCCGCCGCCGATGCCTTTGCCGAGCGTCATGATGTCGGGTTCGATACCGGCATGCTCGTAATGGAACAGTTTTCCGGTCCGCGCCCATGCCGGTCTGGATCTCGTCGACGATCAGCAGCAACCCGCGTTCCTGGGTCAGCGCGCGCAACTCCTGCAGGAATTGATCGGTCGCCGGCCAGACGCCGGCCTCGCCCTGGATCGGCTCAAGCATCACGGCAACGGTCTTGCCCGTTATCAGCCGCTTGACGGAATCGAGATCGTTGAGCTTTGCCTTGGGAAAGCCGGTCACCTTGGGCTCGAACAGCGGCTCGAACGCCTTCTTGCCCGACGCCGACATGGTCGCGAGCGTACGGCCGTGGAAGCCACCGACAAAGGTAATGATTTCATGCGCGCCGCTCTTGTAGAGCGTGCCGAATTTGCGCGCCAGCTTGATCGCGCCTTCATTGGCCTCGGCGCCGGAGTTCGCAAAGAACACCTGGTCGAAGCAACTGTTTGCGACCAGCGCATTGGCGAGTTTCAGGCTGGGTCCGTTGAAGAAGGCCGGGCTCGGGGTCAGCAGTATTTTCGCCTGCGCGGCGAGGGCGTCGGCGACCACAGCGGGTGAATGGCCGAGGCAGTTGACCGCCCAACCCTGCATGAAATCGAGATAGCGCTTGCCGTTATCGTCCCAAAGATAGCCGCCTTCGCCCTTGACGAAGACGGTTGGCGGCCGTGCGGTGATGTTCATCAGCGCGTCGAACGGATGGGTAGCGTTGGTCATGTAGGTCTCCTCCGGGTTTTGGTGAAAAAGCAGGCCTGAACGCAAGAAGGCCGCACTTTGCGGGTGCGGCCTTCTCGAAAACGGTGCTGAACTAGTTAATCAGCTCTGTCGTCGGACACGGCGCAACCCATCATCGTCGCTGGAGCGACGACGGAAAGAGGCGCGGCGGTTGGTCCGGTTGAGGTTCATGGGCGAGGGCCATACAGCCTGATGGCAGGCCGTGTCAAGCGGCCTTGAGACTGCCGAGCCGTTTCAGTCTGATGTCAGGACGCGTTCTTGCGCGGGCGAACGCGCAGTTCGGCCCGTGCGGTAGCGACCACGCGGCCTTCGCTGTCGGTGAGCTCAGCCTGTACTTCGGCTGTGCGTTCGTCCTGGTGAACGAGGCGCGCCGTCGCGGTGATCGGCCCCAAAGCGGCGGGCTTCAGAAACTGCGTGTCGAGACGGGCTGTGACCGCCGTCAAATGCGATGGCAGTCTCGCCATCACAGCATTGCCGGTTGCTGAATCGAGCATCGCCGCCAGCATGCCGCCTTGCACGGTGCCATGGCGGTTGGCGAATTCCTCACGCGCCGTGAAGCGCAGGGTCACCTCGCCGGATTGCGGATCGACAGAGACGATTTCGCGACCAAGCAAGAGCGCCGCCGGCGGTATCTCTTTCAGGTGATCTGACATCGGAGTGCGCAATGATCCCTAGAATCCGGCGACGCTGCCGTGCAGGTCGTACTGATCCGCGCGCTCGATCTTAGCGGTGACGATTTCGCCGACCTTCAGCGGACGGCGGCTCGACACGTAAACCGCGCCGTCGATCTGCGGCGCGTCGGCCTTCGAGCGACCCTTTGAGACGGTCGGGCCGACCTCGTCGATGATGACTTGCTGTCGCGTGCCGACCTTGCGCTTGAGACGCCGCGCGGAGATTTTCTGCTGCCGCGCCATCAGCGCGTTCCAGCGCTCCTGCTTGATCTCGTCGGGTACGGTATTGCCGATCGCATTCGAGGGCGCGCCCGCGACTGGCTCGTACTTGAAGCAACCGAGACGATCGATCTCGGCTTCTTCGAGCCAGTCGAGCAGATACGCAAAATCGGAATCGGTCTCGCCGGGAAAACCGACAATGAAGGTCGAGCGCAGCGTGAGCTCAGGACATTCCTCGCGCCACTTCTTGATCCGCGCCAGCGTCTTTTCCTGCGCGGCGGGGCGCTTCATCGCCTTGAGAACCTCGGGGCTCGCATGCTGGAAGGGAATATCGAGGTAAGGCAAAACCTTGCCTTCGGTCATCAGGCCGATGACTTCGTCGACATGCGGGTAGGGGTAGACATATTGCAGCCGGACCCAGGCGCCGAACTCGCCGAGCTCTTTGGCGAGATCGAAGAATTTGGCGCGGACCTGGCGGTCCTTCCACGGGCTCTCGGCATATTTGATATCGACGCCGTAGGCCGAGGTGTCCTGCGAGATGACGAGCAGTTCCTTAACGCCGGCGGCGACCAGTTTTTCGGCCTCGCGCAGCACGTCGTTGGCCGGACGCGACACGAGATCGCCGCGTAATTTCGGAATGATGCAGAAGCTGCAGCGGTTGTTGCAGCCCTCTGAAATCTTCAAATAAGCGTAGTGCCGCGGCGTCAGCTTGACGCCTTGCGGCGGCACCAGATCGAGATGCGGGTTATGGACCGGCGGCAACGCGCGGTGCACGGCCTCCAGCACGCTCTCATATTGCTGCGGACCGGTGATCGAGAGCACGCCGGGATAGGCCGCCTCGATCTGCTCGGGTTCGGCGCCCATGCAGCCGGTGACGATGACCTTGCCGTTCTCGGCCATGGCCTCGCCGATGGCGCCGAGCGACTCCTGCTTGGCGCTGTCGAGGAAGCCGCAGGTGTTGACGATGACGATGTCGGCACCGTCATGCTTGCGCGCGAGCTCATAACCTTCGGCGCGCAGCCGCGTGATGATACGCTCGGAATCCACCAGGGCTTTGGGGCATCCCAGCGAAACAAAGCTGACTTTGGGCGCGGCGGCCTGTTGCATTTCATATCTGCCTGATTGATCAGCACGAGCTAGTCCCAATTGCCCATAATTACAAGGCTTTGCGGGGCCCCCTGACGTGCTATGGATGCCCTTACCGGGTTAAGAGTTGATCGATGAGCGCTGAGTTGTCACCGAAAATCGTCATAGTCGACGAAAGCCCGATCCGTGCAGCCATCCTGGAAGAGGGGTTGCGGGAGGCGGGCTTTACGCACGTCGTGCATATCAGCGAAATGCAGAGCCTTTTGGCGCGAATTTACGCACTCGACCCCGATGTCATCCTGATCGACCTCGAAAATCCCAGCCGCGACGTTCTGGAACAGATGTTCCAGGTCAGCCGCGCGGTGCGGCGGCCGATCGCCATGTTCGTCGACCAGAGCGACGCGGCCTCGATCCAGGCTTCCGTCGATGCCGGCGTCTCCGCCTATATCGTCGACGGCCTCAAGAAGGAGCGGATCAAGCCGATCCTCGACCTCTGCATCTCCCGCTTCAATGCCTTTTCGAAGCTGCAGGACGAACTCGACCGCACCAAATCCGCGCTCGAGGAGCGCAAGGTGATCGACCGCGCCAAGGGAATCCTGATGAAAGTGAAGGGTCTCACCGAGGATGAGGCCTATGTGCTGATGCGCTCCACCGCGATGCGCGAGAAAAAGAAGATCGGCGAGATCGCGCAGTCGATCCTGACCGCGTCGGAGTTGCTGAAATGACCACACCGCTGCATATCGGCTTCATTCCGCTGGTCGACGCATCAGCGCTGATTATCGCCGTCGACAAGGGGTTTGCCGCGGCCGAAGGGCTCGATGTCACGCTGGTGCGCGAGGTGTCGTGGTCGAACGTCCGCGACAAGCTCAATATCGGCCTGTTCGATGCCGCTCATCTGCTGGCGCCGGTGGCGATTGCCTCGAGCCTCGGGCTCGGGCACGTCAAGGTGCCGATCGTAGCGCCGTTCAATCTGGGGCTGAACGGCAATGCGATCACGGTGTCGCCGGCGCTGCATGCGGCGATCATGGGCGAGATCGATGGCGAGGCTACGAATCCGATGGCAACGGCGCAGGCGCTGTCCCGCGTCGTCGCCAAACGACGCGCCAGCGGCGCGGAGCCCCTGACCTTCGGCATGACGTTTCCGTTCTCCACCCATAACTACCAGTTGCGGTTCTGGATGGCGGCAGGCGGGGTCGATCCCGACGAGGACGTCCGTCTCGTGGTGCTGCCGCCGCCCTACATGGTGGACAGCCTCGCCAACGGACATGTCGACGCGTTCTGCGTCGGCGCGCCATGGAACTCGGTCGCCGTCGATCTTGGCGTCGGCCACATCCTGCATTTCGTCTCGGACATCCTGGTGCGCGCCGCGGAGAAGGTGCTGGCGGTCCGGCAGAGTTGGTCGGAGAAAAATCCGGACGTACTGACGGCGCTGATGCGGGCGGCTTCGCGCGCCGCTGAATTCATCGAGCAGCCGGAAAACCGCACCGAAGCCGCGCGCATCCTGGCGCAGCCGGAGCGGATCGGCGTCGATGCCGAAGTTATCCAGCGAACTTTGGATGGCCGCCTGAAGGTCTCACCCGATGGCGCCAGACGCGAGAGCAGTCGCTATCTCCTGGTCGGGCGCGAGGGCGCGGCCCGGCCGGATCCCGTGCAGGCCGCCTGGCTCTACGCGCAGATGGTGCGATGGGGGCAGACGGCCATGCGTCCGGACGCGCTGACGACCGCCATGGGCGTGTTCCGGCCGGACCTCTATGACGCCGCCATGGGGCGCCAAAGCAAGGCTGCCGACGCCTCTGGCGCAATCGGCGCCTTTGCCGGTCCGGCGTTTGATCCGCGGGACATCGCCGGGCATCTGGCCGCTTTCAAGATCGGCCACTGGAAGCCGTAACGTCCCACAATTAAGCAAATCACACCTCCGCCTAATAATTAAGCAAACTGCTCGCGGCGCAGCAATGAGGTCGCCCTCAGGGCTTCCGTATCCTTTTCATAACGATCTGAAATCACGCTATTTTTGACGCGACTCGGTGTGGCACGCAACTTGTATGTTGCAGTGCAGCTAACCGTCACAGATGCCGGCTGGCCTACGTCCAGGATGGGATTTTCGCAGCAACGACGCTGGTCCGTTGAGCGGCGCACCGTCGCCACCAATCGTGGCCGCAGGAGCTTCGTCACGCACTATGAAAATCGAAACGCTCACAGTCGACTTTACCGACGAGCAGAAGCGCTACCTCGAAGGCTTCACCACCGGCTTGCAGATCAGCCGGGTTGGGCGCGGCCTCGGCGGCGGTGCCGGCACGGCGAACGCAGAGCCGACCGGACCGGAAGCCGCGCATATCAAGGCGCAGGACAAGGTCACGGCGGCGGGCAAGAAACTCGCCGACATGGAGAAGGTCAAGCGCGAGGAGCATCCGTTCGATGCCTATCCGCGGCTGACGCAGCAGGCACGCGACAACAAGCCGCCGTCGCCGGCGGATAATTTTCGCTGGCGCTACTACGGCCTGTTCTACGTGGCGCCGGCGCAGGACTCCTACATGTGCCGCTTGCGGATTCCGAACGGCATCGTGAAGCACTGGCAGTTCGCGGGCCTTGCCGACCTCGCCGAAAAGCTGTGCGGGCCGTTCTGCCACGTCACCACGCGGGCGAATTTGCAGGTCCGTGAGATACCCTTTGAGAATTCGGTGGCGCTGATCGAAGGCATTCAGGACCTCGGCCTGTGCTCGCGCGGTTCCGGCGCCGACAACATCCGCAACGTCACGGGCACGCCGACCGCCGGGATCGATCCGCAGGAAATCCTCGACACCCGCGAATATGCCCGCGAGTGGCACTATCACATCCTCAACGATCGCTCGCTGACGGGACTGCCGCGCAAGTTCAACGTTGCCTTCGACGGCGCCGGCAAAATTGCGGTGCTGGAAGATACCAACGACATCGCGTTCTCGGCCGTCGAGGTGAAAGACGGTTTTGGCGTCGAGCCCGGCGTCTGGTTTCGCCTCGGCCTCGGCGGCATCACCGGCCACCGCGACTTTGCCAAATACGGCGACATCATCGTCAAGCCTGCGGACGCAACAAAAGTGTCGGACGCGATCGTCCGCGCCTATATCGATACCGGCGACCGCACCAACCGGCAGAAGTCGAGATTGAAGTACGTCCTCGACGCGATGGGGCACGACAAGTTTCTGGCGCTGGTCGAAGAGCGGCTGGGCCAGCTCTTCACGCGCGTGCCTGAGGAGGCGTTTGCGCCGCGTCCCGAATTCGACCGCATGGCCCATATCGGCGTGCACACGCAGAAGCAAGCGGGCCTGAACTGGATCGGCGTTGCGCTGCCGCTCGGCAAGGTCACCTGCGAGCAGATGCGCGGGCTCGCCAGGATCGCGCAGGATTTCGGTGACGGCGACATTCGCCTGACGGTTTGGCAGAACCTGCTGATTCCGGGCGTGCGCGAAGAAAACATCGAGCTTGCGATCGCCGCGATCAAGGCAATCGGGCTTGCGGTCGAGGCCTCGCAGATCCGCGCAGGGCTGATCGCGTGCACCGGCAATGCCGGCTGCAAATTCGCGGCGTCGAATACCAAACTGCACGCTGCTCAAATCGGCGACTGGTGCGAGCCTCGCGTCAATATCGAGACGCCGCTCAACATCCATCTCACCGGCTGCCACCATTCCTGCGCGCAGCACTACATCAGCGATATCGGGTTGATCGGGGCGAGGGTGCCGGTCGGCGAGGAGGACACCGTCGAGGGTTATCATCTGTTCGCGGGCGGCGGCTTTGGTCCCAATGCGGATGTCGGGCAGGAGGTCTACCACGACCTCAAGGCCGAGGATGCGCCGCAGACCGTCGAGCGGTTGCTGAAGGCCTATCTGGCGCATCGCTCCTCACCCGACGAAACCTTCCTGTCGTTTGCGCGCCGCCATGACGGCAAGACGCTGCGCAAGCTTGCCGACGCCGAGGTGTCCTCATGAACCAGCTCACGCCCCCGCCGAAGATCGAGATCATTCCCTCCAGCGCGCCGTTCTCCGAGGCGCAGCGCTCGTGGCTGAACGGCTTCTTCGCAGGCCTGCTGACCGACGCGCCAACGCCGCTGTCGGCCGAGCAGGGCGCGGCGGTCATGGCGGGCGGCGATAGCGATGACGGCGAAGCGCCGTGGCACGACCAGACCATGCCGATGGCCGATCGCATGAAACTCGCCGAAGGCCGCCCGCTGCGACGCAAATTCATGGCGGCGATGGCGCAGCAGGATTGCGGCCAGTGCGGCTACGACTGCCATAACTATTCCGAAGCGATCGCGAGCAGGAGCGAAGCGCGGCTCAATCTCTGCGTCCCCGGCGGCAAGGAAACCGCGCGGATGCTGAAGTCGCTGTACGAGGAAATCGACAACGCGCCATCAGCGCCGTCATCGGCGCCTGCCGCACCCGCGGCACCGGCCGTGGTCGCGGAGCCCGGCCGCTCCCGCGACAATCCGGCGCCGGCCAAATTCCTGTCGCGGCGGTTGCTGAACGGCAAGGGATCGGAAAAGGAAACCTGGCATATCGACTTCGATCTCTCCGGATGCGGCCTCGACTACGTCGTCGGCGATTCCTTCGGCATTTTTGCCCGCAACGATCTCGGGCTGGTGGACCAGATCATCGCGCTGCTTGGCGCCTCGCATACCACCGCGGTGAGGGGCAAGACCTTGCGCGAGGTGTTGCTCGACGATGTCTCGCTGTCGCCGGCACCGGACTCGCTGTTTGAACTGATCTCCTATCTCACCGGCGGCGCACTCCGCGAAAAAGCCCGCGCGCTGGCGCAAGGCGAGGATCCCGACGGCGATGCCGCCACGCTCGACGTGATGGCGGTGTTGCAGAAGTTTTCGCGAATCCGTCCCCATCCCGAGGCCTTCATCGAGGCGCTGGAACCGCTGCAGCCGAGGCTTTACTCGATCTCGTCGTCGCACAACGCGACGCCTGGAAAACTGTCGCTGACGGTCGATTGCGTGCGTTACGTGATCAACAAACGGCAGCGTCTGGGATTGGCGTCGACGTTCCTGTCCGAGCGGATCAATCCCGGCGATGAACTCAAGGTCTATGTCCAGAAGGCGCACGGTTTTGCGCTGCCTGACGATACCAGGACGCCGATCATCATGATCGGCCCCGGCACCGGCATCGCACCGTTCCGCGCCTTCCTGCACGACCGCCGCGCCACCGGCGCGCCGGGCAAGAACTGGCTGTTCTTCGGCCATCAGCGCAGCGATTGCGATTTCTTCTATGCCGATGAACTCAACGGGATGAAGACCTCGGGGCTGCTGACCCGCTTGTCACTGGCCTGGTCGCGCGACGGCGACAAGAAATTCTATGTGCAGGATCGCATGCGCGAGGTCGGCCGCGAAATGTGGACATGGCTTGCCGAAGGCGCTCATGTCTACATCTGCGGCGACGCCAAGCGCATGGCGAAGGATGTCGAGCGCGCGATGGTCGATATCGTCGCCCAGTTCGGGGCACGCTCGACCGATGAGGCCATCGCCTTTGTCGCCGATCTCAAGAAGAACGGCCGTTTCCAGCAGGATGTTTACTAGCGCGGGATGAGGTCAGGTTGGGTCGCGACCCCGGGCCTTTTTCGCGCTCCATTCTACTTTGCATGGGGTTGTTTTCGCGATTTTGTGTCTGGGCCCCCATTATTGGGTTCCAACTAGCTCAAATCGGCCCGAATATAATTCTCACGGGAATCCTGGCCGGAGAATTTTCATCTGAAAACCGAGTCCAGCGAAGTATCCGCATCGCTATTTTCCGGGCCGGCTTGAATCCGGGCGCAAACGATATTCCATATGCAGCCCATGCAGCGTTGGAGATCGACCATGCGCGAACTATCGGCGGAAGCCCGCCTTCATCTTTATGCGCGCTCGCTGTCGCGAAAGACCGGAACCGGATTTCATACCGCTGCGCTCTACAGCGCGCTGGCGGTCATTGCAGCGGTCGTGTTCGGGACACTGTCGGTGCATCCGTTCTAAATGCTACCGGATCAATCCCGCCAACCGCGGCAACGTCAGGCTGATCTCGGGGATGCAAATGATCAGCAGCAGCCCGGCAAATAGCGCCAGCATGTACGGCACATAAGTACGAAAATGCTGGCCGACACCTAGATTGGCGAATCGCAGCGCCATCAGTAACCCGACCCCCATCGGCGGCAGGAACAGGCCGATGCCGACGGCGGCGGTCTGAACGATGTTGAAGTGGATGGGGTCGATGCCCATCGCTTCCGCGATCGGAAACACCACCGGAATGAGCACGACAGCGGCAGGCAGTCCCTCCAAAATCATGCCGAACAGGCTGCTGATCAGGGCGGTGCCGATCAGAAACAGCCAGGGATGCGCCTTCAACGGCCCGAGCGCTTGTCCCAACAATTGCGGCACGCCGCTGACGCCCATCAGGTATTGATAGACCGACGCGACAGCGAGCAGAAACACCACGGCAGCGGTGAGGATCGCGCTATCATAGGCAATCTTGCCCATCTCGCGCCATGACACGTTGCGGTAATAGAGTTTTGCCGCGAGAAACGCGTAGCCCGCGACGACGGCGCCGGCCTCGGTCGCGGTGATGATGCCCAGGATAAAGCCGGCCAGAATCACGAACGGCACCACCATCGGCACCGCGGCATGCAGCGCGGCGTTGCCGAGCCGCTTGAGGCTCGGCCTGGCATCGACCGGCCAGTCGTTCTGCCGCGCGCGGACGTAAACCACGGCCATCAGGCACAGCATGATGACCAACGCCGGAACGAAGCCGGCGACGAACAGCGCCACAGCGGACGTATTGGTGACCTGCGCGATCACGATCATGAAGATCGCCGGCGGCACCAGCATGCCCATCGCGGTGCCGGCAGCGATCAGCGAGGCGGAATCGCGGCGATCGTAGCCGGCCTTGGTCAGCGGCGGCATCAGCGCGGAACCGAGTGCGGAGACTTCCGCCATCTTCGAACCGCAGATGTCGGAGAAGAAATAGGCCACCACGATCACGGACATGCCGAGCCCGCCCTTGACCCATCCGATCATCGCACGCGCCAGTTCCACCAGCGCGTGGCTCATGCCGCACCGCTCCATCAAGTTGCCTGCGAACACGAATGCAGGGATCGCCAGCAGCACCCAGCTTTGCGAGCCCGACACCAGAGCGGACGACAATTGCTGCATCGGGTAACCGCCGAGCCAGAGGCCCGCGATACCGGCAACGCCGAGTGCGAACACGATGGGCATCGAGAGCAGGATCAGGACGACGAAAACAAGGGCGACGGTCGCAAGCAGCATCAGAATATTCCGATCAGTGCTGGGGTTCACCCTCGGGCCGCGGGGAAATCATCACCGCAAAACCGTAGATGGCGATCAGGATGCCGCCGACGACGGAGGAGGCGTAGAGCCATGCCAGACTGATTTCGAGGCCAGGTGTGAGCAGCGTACGATTGAGCAGGCAGAGTTTCAGGCCGTACCATGCTGTTAGCAGGCCAACTCCGACAATAAGCGCGTGATTGAATCGATGGATCCAGAGTTGGGCAGGTTCCGGTAGCCGGTGCACGAACACGCTCAGGGTAAAATGCGAGCGCGACTGGATGCCGATAGCGGCCCCGATCAGCGTTAGCCAGGCCAGCGACATCTCGCCGACTTCTTCGACCCAGGTGAATGGTACCGGATCGACGTCGAGCCAGTTGGTGATGGCGCCGACGAAGTAGCGCAGAAATACGCCGACCAGGAGGTTGACGATGGCAAGAATGATGAGCGCCGTAACCGTATACTTCGGGACGGCCTGGAGAACACGCAGCATGCAACGGGGTTCCGAACGATGACGGCCGGTCGATTGGCCGAAGACAGGCTTCGGCCACGCTGTGTGGTTCAGGCCTTGAAGTTTTCGATCTCGTCCCACAATGCGCCGTACTGGCTCTTGTAGGCTGGCCAGATCTTCTGCTGCGCCACTTTTCGGAATTCGTCGACCTTGGCTTCCACCACGGTCATGCCGAGCGGTTCCAGCTCGGACTTTGCTTTGGAAAAATTGTCGACTGACTCGGTAGCCTCACGGATTTTCTCCTGTGCGGTCCGCGAAAGATCCATCACCAGCTTTTGCTGGTCGGGCGTTAAGCCGTTCCAGATGTCGAGGTTCATGACCGCGTTGGTTGGACCGTAATTATGGTAGGTCAGCGACGCGAATTTCGAGACCTCGTAGATTTTCAGCGCTTTCATGTTGACGACCGGCAGGTCGCCACCGTCGATCACGCCCTGCTTGGCTGCGCTGACAACCTCGCCATAAGCCATCGGAATGGCATTGCCGCCGAGCCCACTGATCGTATCGCCGAAAATCTTGGCCTGCTGCACGCGAATCTTCATGCCGCGCAGGTCTTTCGGCTCGACGATCGGCTTCTTCGAGGTCCAGAAATGCCTGAAGCCGTAGTCGAAATAGCAGAGCACCTTAAGCTTGTAATTGCCCTCGATCTGCTTGGAGATATTGTCGCCGACCTTGCCGTTCAGCATGGCATAGGCCGAGGCGTAGTCCTTCACCAGATAGGGCACCAACAGTGCGCCCATTTCCGGAAACACGGTGGCGGCAGCACCCGCGGGGCTGCCCATTGCGATGCTACCGGATTTCACCGCATTCATGATCTCCAGTTCCTGCGGAATCAGGGTCTTGCCGAAGAATTGCATCTCCAGTGCGCCCTTGGACTGCGCGGTCAATTCCTTGGCCATCCAGTCAAACGCTATCGCCGCTGATTCCGGCACCGCGTTGATGTGGGCAAATACGAGCTTTTTCGGCGCAGTCTGGGCGAAGGCTGGCGCTCGACCGGTGGCGAGAATGCCGGCCATGCCGGCGCCGGCACGCATTAGCGTACGGCGATTGAGCGTCATGCGGCTCATGGGAGCGGACATAGGGGAATTCCTCCAAAATCTGGCTTCTTTTTGTGTGCGGTGAGTCCGCCCGGCAGGCGGCCAACCGGCCAGTACGGAGGTGAGCTTACAGGATCGAAGGCGTGTTGGAAGGGGATATGTTGCGGATTAACCGCTAGCTCACCCTGAACGGCGCCACCGTAATCCCGGCCTTGTCCAGCGCCTGACGCACGCCGCGCGCGATATCGACCGCGGTGGGATTGTCGCCATGGATGCAGACCGTATCGGTGCGCATCTTGATCACCTTGCCGGTCACCGAGACCACCGCGCCGTCCTGCACCATCCGCACCACGCGATCGGCGATTTCCTTGGCGTCGTGCAGCACGGCGCCGGGCTTCTTGCGCGAGACGAGATTGCCGTTGTCTTCATAGGCGCGGTCGGCGAACACTTCGTGCACCATCGGCAGATTGGCCGCTTCGCCGGCCGTCACCAGCTTTGAATTGGCGAGCACCACGAAGATCAGATTGGGATCGACCGCCTTGATGCCATTGGCGATTGCGCGCGCGGTCATGTCGTCCTCGCAGGCGACGTTGGAGATCGCGCCATGCGCCTTGACGTGGGTCACCTTGTGGCCGGCCGCGGTCGCTATCGCCTGCAAGGCGCCGATCTGGTAGGCGATCAAATTCTCGATCTCGCGTGATGTCAGACCCGGCATCGGCCGCCTGCCAAAGCCGTGCAGGTCGCGATAGCCGGGGTGGGCCCCGACGCTGACGCCGCGCGCTTTTGCGAGCTCGACCGTGTGGCGCATGATGTCGGCGTCGCCGGCATGAAAGCCGCAGGCGACATTGACCGATGTCGCAAGCTCGATCATGGCGGCATCATTGCCCATTTCCCACGGGCCAAAACTTTCGCCGAGATCGCAGTTGAGGTCGATGGTGGTCATGAGGATGCGTCCGCTTCCGAGTGTGGATCTTGGTTAGTCCGGTCCTGACAGGTCGGCCTGCCAGGTTCCGGCATCGACCGCGCTGACGGCGTGGCCGGCGACATTGGCATCGTGCAGCGCGTCGAGGTTGAGATCAACGCTTTCGATCGATCGCAGCCGATCGGGCAGGGAACGCAGCAGGTCGGCGAACCTGCGTGCCTCGGCCTGTGCTTCGGCCATGCTGACGGCCTTGAACCGGAAGACGCGCCCCGCGGGCGTCTGCGCGAACCGCCCGAAGTCCGCTGAAATCACGGTCGCAATCTTGGGATAGCCACCGCTGGTGCCGCGATCCGGCATCAGTACGATCGGCTGACCATTGCCGGGCACCTGCAGGCTCCCATTTACGGTGCCGTCAGACACGATGTTGTGGCCATGCAGATGCTTGAGGATTGGGCCTTCGAGCCGGTAACCCATGCGGTCGCTGGTGGCCGATATTTTCCACTCGCTGTCGACGAACAGCTTTTTGGTCTCGTCGGCGAATTCGTCGTCCTGCGGACCCCAGACCACGCGGATCGGCGCGTCCGATGCGGCCGGCAGTTCGATCCGCTGCTCTGCCGCACCGCTGGCGGCTTGCGTCTGCAATTCGTCGCCGGCCTGCAACGGGCGCGGATAGGGGCTGCCGAGGCCTGCGCGGGCGTTGACGGCTAGGCTGCCGAACATCGGCTCACCCTCGATGCCGCCTTCGATCGCGAGATAACTGAACGAGCCGCCACGGGCAAAGCCGAGCGTCAGCGTTTCGCCGTCGGCCAGGGTCGCCGAACACTCAAACGCGACCGGACGACCGGCGATATCGGCGTTGCGCGAAGCGCCGGCCAGCCCTACGCGAACCGAACCACCGCGAGCAGTGAACGTCGCGCCGAACGGGCCGATTTCGACGCTGGCTGCGAACAGCTCGTTACCGACCAGCGTATTGGCTGATGCCAGCGCCAGACGATCCATCGCGCCTGATGGCACTAGGCCGTAGCGCTGCGAGCCCGGACGTCCACCATCCTGTACCGAGCTTGCCGGACCGATCGATGCGATGACGAGCTTGCTCATGACGTCATCAACTCGGCCACGAACTCGCCGGCTTCGGCGGCGCGATCCTGCTCCGCGAAGGTTTCGGCATCGACGCGGGTGAACGCGATCTGGTCGCCCGGCTCGAGCAGGAACGTCGGATCGCGGTGGAGCTGGTAGGTGCGGACCGCCGTCTGTCCCAGCAGATGCCAGCCGCTCGGGCCGGCGAGGCACTGCACGCCGGTCTGCACGCCGCCGATCGAGATCGTGCCAGCCGGCGTCAGCAGACGCGGGTTCTGCCGCCGAGGCAGATGCAGGAAATCGGCTAGCCCAGAGAGATAGGACCAGCCGGGCGTAAAGCCGATCATGGCGACACGGTAATCGCCGGCGGTGTGCCGCGCCACGATGTCGTCAGGCGTCGTCTTGAGTGTTTTCGCAACGTCCTCAAGGTCGATGCCGTGCTCGCCGCCATAGACCACGGGGATACGCCAGCGCCTTGCTTTGGTGGTCTCCGGAACCGGACGTTGCGCGAGCGTCAGAAGCTGTTCGCCGAGCTTGTCGAAACCAATCTGCAGGGAATCGTAGTGCACCAGCAGCGACCGGTAGGTCGGCACGGCCTCGGTCACGCCCGTGATCGGTTCGGCGGCCAATACACGGTCGAGCGCCAGCACCCGCCGATTGGCGACGTCGTCGATGTTGCGGCTGAATTCCACCGTGATGGCACTGTCGCCACTCGGCAAAAGGCGGGGCGGGGATAGCGGCGCGGCCATGAACGTGAAGCTGCCTCGGTGCTGCTTGGCTGAGATCAAGCTGTAGCGTGTTTTGGGCGCGAGTGGAATTCGCTTCGTACGAAATCAGCCTGTAAGTTCAATAAATTAATCTGCACTCCGCCGATAAGATGTTGTGATCGGGTCTTTTCCCGAGAGGCCCTTGACGCGATGCCCGCGCCCCGCAAGATGCGCCAGCTTTTATCCACCCTCCCGGAGCCTGCATTCCTGATGTCCCTCTCCCCCGAAGCCGTCGCAACCCTGTCCCGCGTCTCCACCGGCACCATCACCACCGTTCTGCTCAAGAAGGGCCTGCGAAACGTCTGGATGCGCGGTGCCAAACCGTTGCGGCCCGGGCTGCCGCGGCTGGTCGGACCCGCCTTCACGCTGCGCTTCGTGCCGTCGCGAGAAGACCTCGCCACGCCGGAGTCCTGGTCGTCGCCGATTTCGACCCGCACCGCGATTGAAGCGATGCCGGCAGGCTGCATCTGCGTTACCGACGCCATGGGCATCACGGATGCCGGCATTTTCGGCGACATCCTCTGCGCCCGCATGGTCAAACGCGGGGTAGCAGCGCTGATCACCGATGGCGTGGTGCGCGACGTTGAGGGCGTGCTCGGCACCAACCTTCCGGTCTGGTGCGATGGTTTTGCGGCGCCGCCGTCGGTCGCGGGCCTGACCTTCGTCGGCTGGGGCGAGCCGATCGGCTGCGGCGGCGTCGCGGTATTTCCGAACGATATTGTGGTCGCGGACCAGGACGGCGCGGTGCTGATCCCGCAGGCGTTGCTCGACCACGTGCTGGCCGAGGGGCCGGAGCAAGAGCGGATGGAAGCCTGGATCGTCAACGAGGTGAATAACGGCGCGGCACTGCCCGGCCTTTATCCGATGAACGCGGAGACCAAGGCGCGCTACGCCGCCAGCAAGAAGTAACAACCAAGAAGCAAGATCAACAAGGAGAGGTAACCCCATGGATTTCCATCCCGCCGGCTCCCGGCCAACGCGCAACGCACCGCCTGAATATTTCACCGGCACGGTGCTGCAGGATCCGATCATCGCGACGTCGGCTCCGGCGCGACTGGTCGTGAATTCCGTTTCGTTCCAGCCCGGCGCGCGCACCGCCTGGCATACGCATCCGCTGGGGCAGACACTGTATGTGATCGCGGGACTTGGCCGGATACAGACCAAGGGCGGACCGATCCGGGAGCTCCGCCCCGGCGACGTGGTCTGGATTCCGCCGGGTGAAAAGCACTGGCACGGCGGTTCGCCAACCAACGGCATGACCCACCTCGCGATGCAGGAAGCGCTCGACGGCAATACCGCGACCTGGATGGAAAAGGTCACCGACGCCGAATATTCGGCCAAGGTCGGCTGACTGTTGTCGGCTATCGCGATTTCGCGCGGGCGCTGAGTTCAAGGGACTGGGCGTCAAGGAGTCGTGAATGGCCGAGAAGTCGGAGCCAAGCCGATCGGTACCTCTGGGCACGATCATTCTGTTCGTGCTCGCCGCCGGCCTCTACGTCATGATGTTGACCACCGTCTCTTTTTCGTCGGGCGGTGGCGACGCCTCGATGGGCGAGGCGCTGGCGAGCTTCTTCGTCACGGTTGCCCTATGGGTCGCGCTGGCACTGCTGGTCTTCGCCGCCGCGATCATGGGAGAGATGCCGCGCCGGATCATCGTGATCAGCACGCTACTGGTGCCACTTGCCGGCGTGACGACCTTTGTCGCCATCGACATGTGCTCGCGCCATATCAAATGGGCTGTCGTCGGTCCGGTGCTGTTGCCGCTGCTGGTGGCGGCCTACGCAATCGTGGCGCGCTTTGCAAAGCTTCGTACCAGGTTTCCCGGCAATGCGGTGAGCACGGCCATCTGGAGCATCGTTGCCGGCCTCTCGTTCGTGCTGCTGCTGGCGGCAGCGATGTGAATAGCCGCCAGTCACGAGCCTGACAATTTCCCGTTTGAATCTGATGGCATCGCGCATCGACGCGAAACCAACACCACCCAAAACAAAAGACCCCGCGTAGCAGCGAGGCCTTCGTTGAAACAGATGGTATTCGGCTGGCTAGTTCACCCGGGTCCACGTCTGGCCGCCGCAGAACACGCCGCCGAAGGCGCAGCCCTGGACGCGCAGGCTGTCGGTGCCTTTCAGCGCGATTGTGGAATCATAGGTGCTGCCGCTATTCGGATCGAGGATCCGGCCGCTCCATTTGGAGTCCTTGCCGGGCTTCATGTTGATCAGAACCTGCTCGCCGTTCTGGTTCGATTTCTTGTCGACCGAATAGCCGCATAGATTGGCGCCGCACTGCTCGATCCGAACCTTGCCTTCCTTCTCTTCGGTCAGCCACAGGCCGAGCGGTGAGTTCGCAGCGACAACCGCCGACGGGGCCGGAACGGGCGCGGCCGGAGCCGCAGCGACGGTCGGCGCTGGCGCGGGTTTGGCGGCGGCGGGCGCAGGGTCTGGTTGAATCGGCGGAGCAGGCGGCGGTGGAGGCGTCACGACGGTGTCTGCCGGCGTCGCGGCGGCCGTCGTGGTCGCCGGTTCAGCGGTCGGAGCGGGAGCGGCTGGCGCAGGGCGGCAGGAACGGGAGCAGCCACTGGTGCCGCAGCCTGTTCTGCCGGCGCTGGCGCTACGACCGGAGCTGGAGCAGCGTCGGGGGCGGCCTGCGGATCGGTCTTGGCCTGCTGCGGCGTCTGCTTGCGGGGACGGTCGGCATCGTCCTTGCCGGAACGCTTGGCCTTCCGCCCGGTATTATCGTAGACGCCTGGGATCGAGACGGTCCCGCGATCGGGATCGATGTGAATGGTGCGGCCGCCGTATTCGAAGGAGTACTGGGCCTGCGCCGCGGTGCTCGCCAGCAACAGGGCTGCGATAGCCAGAAGCTTCTTCATAACGACCTCCTGAACAGGGAATCCCAGTCCCCGAAGCTACGCATCGGCAGCCTCACGTAACGTGATCCAGATCACTTTCAAACTATAAGTCGTATACTAGCGGCTTTGGTTCAAAGATGGTCGCGGCCAGTCTAATTTGCGGCCCCTGCGGACGGTCAATTTCCCAAGAAAACTCCCAGGAAAACCAAGTGCATTTTGCCGCAGGTCAATCGAACCAGGCAGTGTAGATTTTTCGGTAGCTTCCGTCCTCGGTCGCGATATGCAGCCCGCCCATCGCGATGTCGAAACTGTCGGATTCAAAATCCTTCATCAGTTGCGACCATGCGGTCGGGACGAACTCGACCTTGACGCCGAGCGCATCTTCTCCCTCAGCAGATTCTGGTCTTCTGTTTTGACGCGGTTTCTTACGCGAACCGGTATCCACTTCAGCTCGAAAACGCTATGGTGCACCTTGGGTGTGCCATAGCGCCGGATTTAGACCAGATGCCCACGCGGTACCAGCCGGAGAAATTGCAATCGTGACCATCTCGCTTTACGACGCTTCCATCGGCGTCTTCGTGCCGTATCTCGGCAATCTGTCCGCGCTTCTCGACCACGCTTCGGACCATGCCAGGGCACGCAATATCGATCCCGCGGTGCTCCTGAACATGCGGCTCTACCCCAACATGTACAGCCTGAAGCAGCAGGTCGGCGAAACCAATCGTCATGCCGTCATCGCCGGTGCATTGCTGGCCGGCAGGCCGCCGCACGTTTTTCCGGATTCCGATCCTGACATCCCCGAGCTCAAGTCGCGGATATCGGCGGCGATCGACTTCGTGGCACATCTGCCGCGCGCGGAGATCGATGCTGCCGGCGACAGAGAGGTCGTCTTTACTTTCAGGAGCGGGACGACGCGAATATTTACCGGAAAGTCGCTGCTGCTGACGTTCAGCGTTCCGCAGTTCTTCTTTCACATCACGACCGCCTACGACATCCTGCGCCACGCCGGTGTCGATCTCGCCAAGAAGGATTTTCTGGGGCCGCCGCGATAGTCCTCGAAACGGCGGGCGTCAGGCTTCGCCGCTGTCCTTGTGCACCAGGCTGGCGGCAGCGCCGCGCCCGGTCATCTCGCTCTTCAACTGCGCGAAGCGGCGATGCGCTTCGGCTTCGCGGTCGTGAACCATTTGGACCGCCGCTTCCCGGCTCATCGGGCCGCTGACGACGGGGTTGGATTGCTCGCCGATGGTCTCATCGACATAGTACTCGCCATTCTCGACACGCACGGTCCATTTGAACCGGATCGCAGCGATTGGCCCGGGCCCGACCCTGGTATAGCCATGGGCGTCGATAGGAGCATGGGCCTCGGTGCGAGGAGTATAGGTCTCGACAGGCGCATGTGCCTCGACGAGAGCGTGGGCTTCGACAGGAGTATGAGGTTCAGTGACAGGTAGCGGAGGAGGGACGACGGGTCTTCCCTCAACGGCCGGCCGTGCCGGTTCGCGGTGAACTTCGGGCTGGTCGAGGATGCTGGCGATTGCCGCCAGCGCATTGTCGGTCGGGTCGCCTTGGCTCACGATTTCAGCCTCCGGATTGAACTCCGTCCGCGGAATCGGTGTCCCCGCTACCGCCCGGATTCTTGTCTCACTTCCGAATAAGGCTGAGTTTTGTTCATGAAAAGCGTTTTTAGCCCAGAGAGTTAAGCGGATACCGGCGGTATCAGGTTCTTCCAGGGCCGCGCCTGCTCCAGTTGACCCGCGAGACGGAATAAGACGCCTTCATCGCCGAATTTCCCAGAAAACATCATTCCGAGCGGTAACCCGTCCTTGTTCCATGCCAGCGGCACCGACATCGCGGGCTGGCCGGACATGTTGAACATCGCGGTCGCCGGCATGTAGCGGCGCAGGATCGGTGCGATATGCGACAGGTCGTCCGACATCGTGTTGAGCTCACCGATGCGCAGCGGCGGCGAGCATAGTGTCGGGCACAGGAAGATGTCGCAGCTCTCGAAGAAGGTCGCGAGTGCGCGAGAAATCTGGAAAGCTGCCAGTTGGGCTGCGACGTAGTCGGTCGCACTGGTCTTGCGCGCGTTGTGCGAGCTCGCCAGCGTCAATACCTCAAGGTCGTTATCCGTCATCTCGCGGCCGGCGCGCTGCTCGATCAGCCGCACGGTGAGCGCGGTGTTGCCACCCACGATCGTCGCCATCACTGCGGCCGGATCGGCGGCAAGCTCGGGCGAGCGTTCCTCGACATGATGGCCAAGGCCCGCCAGCAGGCTGGCGATTTCACGCACTGCCGCGGCGATTTCGGGATCGATGGCATCGCCGTAGGGCGACCGGTCGGTGAAGGCGATGCGGAGCTTGCCGGGGTCGCGGCCAATCTCCTGGGAAAACGGGCGTTCCGGCGGCGGCGCGACATAGGGGCTCGACGTTTCCGGGCCATGGATGGCATCCATCATGACGGCGCTGTCGCGCACGCTGATGCTCACGACATGGCCGCAGGAAAACCCGCCCCAGCCTTCGCCGCGATCGGGTCCGCACGGATTGCGCGCCCGGGTCGGCTTCAGTCCGAACACGCCGGAAGCCGAGGCGGGGATGCGGATCGAGCCGCCGCCGTCGCTGGCATGCGCGACGGGAAGAATGCGTGCGGCGACCGCCGCCGCCGCTCCGCCGGACGAGCCGCCGGAAGAATGCGCGAGATTCCAGGGATTGCGGGTCGGCCCGTGAAGTCGGGATTCCGTGGTCGGCATCAGGCCGAATTCGGGGCTGGAGCTCTTTCCGAAGATCGAGACGCCGGTATCGAGAAAGCGCTGCGCCAATGTACCGCTGTGGTCTGCGACAAAATCCTTCAGGATCGTCGCGCCCGATGTCGTGCGTGTACCCTCCAGAGGTTCGAGATCCTTCAGCAGAAACGGCACCCCGGTAAATGGACCGTCGGGAAGGCCGCGTTCGATCTGGCGTTCGGCATAGTCGTAGTGCTTGACGACCACCGCATTGATTTGCGGATCGACCTTTGCCGTGCGTGTCACTGCCTCGTCGAGCAATTCGCGTGGCGTGACCTGTTTCTTCCGCACCAGTTCGGCCAGGCCGACTGCATCGTAGTTGCCGTATTCCCTGAAAGACATGCGCAGACCTCGCTGGCCGGGCCGATCGCTGGATCGGCCAGGCCAAGAACATTCCGGAAGAAAATTCCGGAAGAAGATTCCAGAGTGGGATTATTCCCGGCTGATCAGCCGAGGATGTCCTGATTGATCACGTTCTGCCGCAACGGCTCGCCATCCAGCACGCTCAGAATATTGCGCGCGGTCTGCTCGCTCATCCGGTCCACGGCTTCCCGCGTCACGCCGGCAACATGCGGCGCCATGATGACGTTCGGAAGCGCAAGCAGCGCCTGACCGGCGGGCGGCGGCTCCTGCTCGAACACGTCGAGACCGGCGCCGGCGAGCTTGCCGGACACCAGCGCGTCATGGAGTGCCGCTTCATCGACGATACCACCGCGGGCAGTATTGATCAGGTAAGCGGTCGGCTTCATCAGCTTCAGCCGCGCGGCATTGAACATGCCGACGGTCTCGGGGTTCTTCGGGCAATGGATGCTGACGAAATCGGCGCGCGGCAGCGCCGCGTCGAGATCGGTGACCGGCTCGCAGCCGGCCGCCTTGATGTCGGCGGCGGGCTTGTAGGGATCGAAGATCAGGACGTTCATTTCCATCGCCAGGCAACGCTTGGCGGTGCGGGTGCCGATGCGGCCGAAGCCTACGATCAGGACGGTCTTGCCGAACAGATCATACGGCAGCATGCCGAGTCGGCTCGCCCATTTGTCGTCGCGGACGATCGAATGCATTTCCGTCGCCCGCTTGGCGAGCGTCAGCATCATGAACAGCGCCTGTTCGGCGACGGAGGGTGAATTCGCGGTGCCCGCCACCATCAGCGGGACTTTTCGGCGGCTCAGCGCGGGAACGTCGACGGCGTCAAAGCCGACACCGATCCGCGTCACCACCAGCATGTCCTTGGAGGCCTCGAGCTCGGTCTCGCCGAAGCGCGTGCCGCCGAGGGCGACGCCATGGACCGGCGCGTGCTCCTTCAGCTTGGCCTCAAAATCCCTGGCGGAGATCATGTTAGGGAATTCGACGAGTTCGATATCGTCCCGTGCGTGGAGCAATGCACGACCCTGGTTTGACATCGATTCCGTGACGAAGATTTTCTTCTTGTTGGTCGCCATTTCCTGCCCTTGGTCGCTGTTTTTTACGCCGTCAAAGGACGACGCCGGTCACCTCGTTTAGCAGGTGCATATTGTTGAGGTCCACAGCCAATCGGAGCGGGGCGCCATCCCGCGCGCCGGCATTGGGATTGACCCGGCCGCAGACCTGCGCGCCCTCCAGCGTGAAATAGATCAGGGTCTCCATTCCCATCGGCTCGGTGACGTCGAGCACGGCGTCAAAACTTTCGACACCGGGCTCCGGATGCACCTTGGCTTCGGTAATGTGCTCGGGCCGGATTCCCAGCAGCAGTTTGTCGGTGCGTGGGACGCTTTGGTAGCGGGCGGCCTTTGCCGCCGGCAGCGGGAAGGCGATCCGGTCGGTGATGCGCAGATTGAGCTTGCCGCCGACCTCCTCGAGCCGGCAAGGAATGAAATTCATCGCCGGTGAGCCGATGAAGCTGGCGACGAATTTCGTCGCCGGCTTGTGGTAGAGTTCGTTCGGGGTCCCGATCTGTTCGATGCGGCCGTGGTTCATCACCACGACGCGGTCCGCCAGCGTCATCGCCTCGACCTGGTCGTGGGTGACATAGACCGTGGTGGTGCGGACTTTCTGATGCACCTTCTTGATCTCGATCCGCATCTGCACGCGCAGCTTGGCGTCGAGGTTGGACAGCGGCTCGTCGAACAGAAACACCTTCGGGTTACGCACGATGGCGCGACCCATGGCGACGCGCTGGCGCTGTCCGCCCGACAACTGCTTCGGCTTGCGGTCGACCAGTTCGACGATATCGAGCATGCGCGCGGCTTCGTCGATCCGGCTCTTGATCTCGGCTTTCGGGTAGCGCTTCAGCCGCAACCCGAACGACATGTTTTCTGCCACCGTCATGTGCGGATAGAGCGCGTAGTTCTGGAACACCATCGCGATGTCGCGATCCTTTGGCGGCACGTCGTTGACGACGTCACCACCGATCATGATGTCTCCGCCGGAGATGTCTTCAAGCCCCGCGATCATCCTCAGCGTGGTCGACTTGCCGCAGCCCGACGGCCCCACCAGCACGACAAACTCATGGTCGGCGATGTCGAGATCGATGCCGCGCACCGCCTCGACGTCGTCATAACGCTTGATAACCTTACGCAACGTCACGTCAGCCATAAGTTCTACCCTTTTGTGGCGTTCAACCCTTTGTCGCACCGGCGGTCAGGCCGGCAATGTAATAGTCCATCAGGAAGGCGTAGATGATCAGCGGCGGCGCCGCGCCGAGCAGGGCGCCGGTCATGATCTGACCCCAGTTGAACACGTCGCCCTTGATCAGGGTGGTGATGATGCCGACCGGCAGCACCAGTTGATCGGTCGAGGTCGTAAACACCAGCGGGTAAAGGAACTGCGCCCATGAGACGGTGAAGGCGAAGATGGTCGCGGCGATCAGGCCGGGCAGCGCCACCGGAATGAATATCCGCGTCAGGGTCTGGAACCAGGAGGCACCGTCGATGATGGCGGCCTCGTCAAGCTCCTTCGGGATCGAGGCGAAGTAGCCGATCATGATCCAGGTGCAGAACGGCACCGTCAGCGTCGGGTAGATGAGCAGCAGCACGTACCAGCGGTTGATCAACTGGATGCCGGTCCATTCGCCGAACTGCGCAAACACCTTGAACAGGGGAATGAACAGCAGGGTGTCCGGAATCAGATAGGTCAGGAACACGCCGGTCGCGAGCGTCGCCGAACCCCAGAACCGCATGCGCGCCAACGCGAACGCCGCCGGCACCGAGATCAGCATGGTGATGGTGACCACGAAGATCGAAACCATCGCGGAATTCCAGAAAAACCGCAGGAACTGGTTCGACGTCAAAAGCCCGACGTAATTTTCCAGCGTTGGGTGGAAAACCCACCACGGATTGGTCGCCGCCGAAATTTCCGCGCTGGTCTTCAGCGACGTGATGATCATGTAGATCGGCGGCACCAGCGAGAAGATCGCAAACAGGGTGAGGAAAAAGTACGACCATCGCAGCGCCCAGGTGCGGTCGCGGCTCATACTGCCATATTTGACGTTACGCGTCGGTGCAGCCTTGTCGATCGTTACCGTGCTCATCAGGCTTCATTCCCGCGTTTGTTGACATCACGCAGGATGAATATCGCTGCGACCGCAAGAATTGGCACCATGAACAACGAGACGCTGGCGCCGAGTGGAATGTCGCTGCCTTCGATGCCGATCCGGAAAGCCCAGGTCGCGAAGATGTGGGTGTGATCGAGCGGGCCGCCGGCCGTGAGGATCCGCACGATATCGAAATTGGCGAAGGTCACGATCAGCGAGAACAGCGTCGTGATCGCGATGATGTTACGCATCATCGGCAGCGTGATGTACCAGATGCGCTGCCACCAGTTGGCGCCGTCGATGGCGGCCGCTTCATAAAGCTGGTCGGGCACCGATTTCAGCGACGCCAGATACATGATCATGAAGAACGGTGCGCCATACCAGACGTTGACCAGGATGACCGAGAAGCGAGCCCAGTCCGCATCGCCGGTCCAGGCAATCGGGCCGATGCCGAAAAACGACAGGGTGTAGTTGAAGGCGCTGTAGGAAGGGTCGAATAGCCACAGCCACGCCAGCGTGCTCATCGCGGGCGGGATCACCCACGGCACCAGCAGCATGCCTCGCCATTTGCGCTGACCCTTGGCTGGGATGTTGTGAACGAAATGGGCGACGATGAAGCCGATCAGCGCCTTGAAGACCACGGCCGAGATCGCAAAGATGCAGGACTGCTTGACGACCAGCCAGAAGGTCTCGCGCTTGAACAGGAATTCGAAATTGCCGAGGCCGACGAACCTCTGCATCGACTTGTTGAGGGTTGCGAGGTGCAGTGAATAGAACGCGGGATAGAGCACCAGGAGCGTGATCAGAATGATCAGCGGCAACGTCATCAGGAACGCCGCGGTCGATTTACGTTTGAGCATCTTTTGCAGGCTCGAACGCTTGCGCGCAGGCTGCGCACTGACGCTATTCGGCTGAAATGCGACATCAACCATGATGCAGTTCCCTCGTGCGATCTATCTCACGGACCAGACAGCGGCTCTTGAAGTGAGCTCTTTGCTGAAACAGAGTTTTGGGACCGGCCGTCAAGTTGCCGGTTTCCAATAGTGTCGGCGCGGCAGAAGATTGCGCCACGGCGACCAGCAAACAAGCCGGCTACCGTGGCGACATCGATCCGCTTCAGCTCCTCATGAAGCCTTCGCACTCGCCTTCGGCCCAGGCGAGGGTCTTTTCCATCGCTTCGCCCTGGTGGTAACGCAGGCACATCTTGGTCAGCGTCGCCTGTGCGTAGATCTGCTGCGCGATCTTCGGCGGCGCCGGAGAAGCCGCGATCGACAGGATCTGATGCTTGTAGGGGTTCGGGTAGTGATAGAGGGTGCCCTTCGGCGGTCCTTCTTCCTGCCAGACCTTCAAAGTCGTCAGCTTCTCGTAGGCGGGCAGGTCGTAGCCGCCGGACGCCGTCACCATCTTCTCGATCGAGGCCGGCTTCGACAGCGCGACCAAGAGATCTTTTGCGGCCTGCTTGTTCTTGGAGAAGTTCCAGATGCTCCAGAAGTAGGGCAGGTAGGGCGCGAAGCGGCCCTTCGGCCCGGCCGGGAAGCCGTGGGTCCAGCACTGCTCGGCCACCTGCGGCGCGTCGCGCTTGGCCACCGCCCAGGCGCTCGGCGGATTCATGATCATCGCGCCTCTGCCCGACACCAGCCATTTGTTGTTGGAGGCATCATCCCAGGCCGCCACGTCCGGCGGCAGGAAGGAAATCAGCTTCTTGTAGAACTCGAGCGCCTGGCGGACCGCGTCGGTCTTGACGGTGAGGTTGCCCTTGGCGTCGACGAGTTGCGCACCGTAGGACAGGAAGATCGCGCCCGCGGTGTCGACGTTGTCGGTGGTCTCGCCGAGACCGATGCCGAACGGCACGCCGCCCTTGTGGCAGGCTTCGGCCGCCTTCAGGAATGTGTCGAGCGTCCAGTTGTCGGCCTTCGGTTCAGAACCGGCCGGATACATGGCCTGCACGTCGATGCCGGCGTGCTTCTTCATCAGGTCGATGCGCGAGCAGGGACCCTTGATCTGGCTGCCGACGCAGGCGGGAACGCCGAGCCACTTGTCGCCGAGCGTGCCGAGATATTTGGCGGTGCCGTTCACTTCGCCGTTCTCGGCGATGATCGGCTTCATGATGTCGGCGACGTCTTCGAGTTGCTCCGAATTGGCGTGGGCCCACCAGGTCGGCATCGCAAAGATGTCGTGACCGGATTTCGCCTGGGCTTCGGCGGCGATCGTCAGCAGGTTCTTGTTACCCTGGCTGGGAATGTAGTCGATGGTTACCTCGACCTTGTTCTTCTCGGCCCATTCGTTGACCAGGGCGGTCGAGGCGCTTGTTGGCGCCGGGCACCCAATGATCCCAGAAACCAATTGTCAGCTTGCCGGCGGCGTGGGCGCCGCGGATATAGGGCGCGGTGATCAGCGCCGCGGACGACAGCGCAGTAGCAGCAACAAATTGTCGGCGAGAAAGCTTCTTGCGTGACATGGTGTTTCCTCTTTGCTGAGCCGGATTTTGCTTCCCTTTTTTATCCTCCGTCTGTCGCCACACCGGATCAAAACGGCGCGGCAGCGGAGATTTTGTAATCGGATCAGAACAGAATTGTTTGCGTCTGTCGAGAAATCACGTGGGCCACTGTCATTGAACTAACGTTGTGTGCAAACTTGCGGGAGCGGGAGTGAGCATTCGATGCATACCCGATCGTCAATAATCGGATCAGCTATATTGCGCCGCACACCGACGTTCCCGATCCGGCAACAGGGGTGTGCGATTGTGCCACAGTCAATATGTCGCGCGTTTAACTCCTTTGCCGGGAAGGTCTTTCCCTGTCGTGGACAGCGCAGCGCAACGGTGGACGAACTCGGCGCGAAAACGATAGTTTGGACACCACGGGATTCACGCATTCGTCGGCCTTCGCCCTCGCTAAATCTTTCGATCGACCATGGAGCCTAAATAATGACCAGCCCTACACTCGTGCGCCCGCGGTCGCGGTTACGTCTGGCGCTTGGAGCCATCGTCCTGCTGATGCTTGGCGCGTCAGTCACTGTGAATGCGCAGGTGGTTCAGGGGGTCGAGAAGGGCGCCCGTGAGGGTAACAAGGCGGCCGGCCCGGTTGGCGGCGTGCTTGGCGGCGCGATCGGTGGCGTTGTCGGCGTCGTGACCGGTGTCACCGGCGTTTTGACCGGCGGCGCCAAGGGCGGACAGCAGCCCGCAGCGCAGGGCCAGCAGCCTGCTGCGGCGAAAGATGCCAAGCAGGGCGACAGCGCAAAAACGGCGAAGGCCGCCAAAGGCACGAAAGCGACGAAGCAGGCGGCCGTGCTCACCCAGACCGGTGCGCCGACGCTGACGGCTGAACAGATCGTTTCCAGCAGCGATGCCAATATCGAACGGATCAAGAAGGAATTGAATCTGACACCCGAGCAGGAGAAGCATTGGGCCGGCTTCAATAGTGCAATGCACTATCTCGGGCATAACGGCGCGGACCGGCTCAATCTGCGCATCGCGCGCGCCAAGCGCGACCCGCCCGATGACATTATCGAGCAGATGCGCAATGAAGCCCAGTTCCTCAACGATCGTGCCGTCGATCAGCGCAACGTGGCTGACGCCGCAGAGCCGCTGTTTTCAGCCCTGGATGACAAGCAAAAAGTGACGTTCATTCAGGAAATGGTCAATCTGAGCCACGAGCGCGGGCTGGACTGACGTTCCGCGTTTTGCGGGGCATGGTCAGGGTTTTGCGGAGCATGGTCAGGCAAACCGGGTATTCGCCGGCGACGCCTTGCAGGCGGGCCGCCCGAATAGCCGGGTACGCATGTCCTGGGGTAGGTTAAAGACGCGGCACCCGGCTATCCTGCCGCAGCGGCGCGGCCCCTCCCAATCCACATGCAATCATGTGCAAACCCTGACCGACTAACGCCCGACTGATGGCGAACTGGCGGCCTTGTCGGGAACCCGATCGTTCGCAGCTCGGTGTTGCACGGCGACATCATCTGAAAGTCCCTGGCAAAACGAATTCGGCCAGCGCGAGGCTGGCCGAAATGATGTCAAACGCGCGGCAGGACCGAGGCGTTGGGTCTCACAATCAGGATTTGGGAAAGTTCAACTCCACGCCGACGCCGTCGGGATCGTAGAGGAAGAACTGGGTGTCGCCGGTGCGCGGGACGATGCTCTCGCGGAATTTGACGCCCTTCGATTGCAGACGCTTGCGCACGCCGTCGACATCATCAGCCGCAAAGGCGATATGGTCGAGCCGCCCGGTATCCTCGTATTTCTTCTCGGTTCCGCGCACCACGATGCCTTCGCGCGGCTTGCGCGTGCCCATCAGATGCACCGTGGCGGTGCCGCCCGAATAGAGCCAGTAGCCGGGGAAGTCGAGCGGCGGACGGTCGCCGTTCTCAAGGCCAAGCACGTCGCAATAGAAATCCTTGGTGCGTTCGAGATCGGAAGGTTCAATGGTGTAGTGCTGCAGTCCGCCAAGTCCCATGGGTGTTCTCCTTAAGAAGCGATGGGGGTCAAACGAAGGTGAGGTCGGCATCGGCGCCCAGCATCCAGGCGCCGACGGTTTCAAAATGCCTGATCTGGCCCTGAAGTTGCTGGGTCACGGTGTGCATGTCGCGGAATCGGCGCTCCAGTGGATGGTTTTCGAAGATCGCGGTAGCGCCCGCGGCGTTGTAGGCGAAGTCGACCGCCTCGCGGGCCTTGTGAATGGCGTTGGTTGAAGCCATCCGCATATTGATGCGCTGGGCAACCGTGATGGTCGCACCCGCGGTAAGATCCTTCCAGGTCTCCGCCATCGACTGCAACACGTAACCGCGGGCGGCGCGAAGATTGACTTCCGCCTGCGCCAGGTTGCACTGGACCACTGCGTTGTCGCGCAGCGAGCCTTTGGCACCGCGCGGCACCTTGTTGCGCATCGTTTCAACGAAGGTATCGAGCGCGGTGCGGGCGATGCCGCAGGCGACGCCGGCAAAGCCGACCTGATAGCAGGTGCCGGCGCCCATCCGGTAGAGCGCGCCGTCTTCACGGCATTCGCGGTCGAATTCGCGGGTCATCGAGTGATCCGACCGGACGAAGAAGTCATTCAGCGCGAACTGGTCGCTGGCGGTACCGCGCAGGCCGACGGTGTTCCAGATATCGGTCCATTCGACGTCCTCGGTGCGCACCAGCATGGTGCGCTCCAGCGGTGCGCCATTGGCTTCGAATTTCGGCGAACCATCGGCCGCGTAGATCGGGCAGTGGGCGCCGAGCCAGGTGGCGTGCCGTCCGCCTGAAGCAAACGACCACACGCCGGTGACACGGTAGCCGCCCTCGCATTCGACCGCGCGAACCTTGGGACCGGGGCCCCAGGCCAGCACCGCGCGCGGATCGCCGAAGATGGCCTGTGCCACCGGCAGGTCGAGATAGGCCGCCGACATTGCGCAACCGCCGCCCTGGCTGAGGCACCAGGCCGTCGAGGCGTCGGCCTTGGCGATGGTTTCGATGACGTGGAAGAACGTGACAGGATCGGTTTCGATCCCGCGGGAAGAGCGCGGCAGCAGCAGGCGGAACAGCTGCGCCTCGTGCAGTTTGTCGAGCAGCGCCGGCGGCAGCCGGCGCGTCGTCTCGATGTCGTTGGAGGCGGCCGCGACGTCAGAACGCACGGCCTCGGCACGGGCGATCACCGTCCGGTCGCCTGCAAGATCGGCAGTGGTTGCGATCATTGTATCCAAAACTAAGCCTGACGAACCCGTGCGGTTGAAAGATCAAGACCATCGGCCAGTTCCTTGTCGATCTGTTCGATCGACTTGCCCCTGGTCTCGAAGCCGATGAAATAATACACGATCCCGGCCATCAGGAACCAGCAGCCGAGATAAACAAAAGCGGTCGGAATCTGGGTCAGCGGCACGTCGGGTTTGAGGTAGTTGTTGGAGCCGACGATCAGGGCAAGCCCCACCGGCCCGATGATCTTGCCGATGCCGCCAAAGCCGTAGGCCGACCCCATGCCGGTGGTCCGAAGGTGCGAAGGCCAGACCTCGGCCGCATAGGGCCCGACAATGGCAAAGCCGCCATCGGCGAAGAAGAACGTCGCGGCCAGGATCAGCCAGAACGCCGACAGGCCGAACAACGTCGTATCGTAATTGTATCCGGCGACGATGGTCAGGATTCCGGCACCAAGGCCGAGCAACCCGCCAGCGGGTCGCCGGCCGATCGATTCCGAAAGATACGAGAACGAGAGGCGGCCGATGAATCCAGACACGGTGAGCAGGATCATCATCTTGGCGGCCTCTTGCGGCGTCACCTTCAACAGCAGCACGAACAGCGACGGCGCCCAGAGCGTGAGGCCGTAGACGCCGGTCTGGGTGCCGGCATTGCCGAGCCACGAAACCAGCAGGCTGCGCGGATATTTGAACAGATCGAACCAACTCGCTTTCATGATCGGCCCGGCGTCGGCCGCCGTTGGCATCGGCAGCGCTGTCGGCTCCATCTGTAATGCCCAGGCGAGCGACTTGCGCGCGTCATCGTACCGGCCCTGGCGACACAGCCAGCGCGGCGACTCCGGAACCCAGAGCCGCACCAGCAGGACAAGAAAAGCCGGCAACACGCCGATCGCAAACAGCAATCGCCATTCGCCGCTGCCGATCATGGCGCCCAGGACGGCGCCGAGGCCGACGCCAAGCGGGATCACGCAGGTCACGAGACCGCCGACCCAGCCGCGCTTCGAGGACGGCATGAATTCCTGCACCAGCGGCAGGTCGACGCAATACAACCCGCCGACGCCGGTCCCGACGAAGAAACGCATGATGGCGAGATAGATCCAACCGTTTTCCGGCGTGAAATACAGCAGCCCCGTCGCGATCGAGAAATTCAGCACGGTGCCGATGAACACCACGCGACGGCCGATGCGATCGGCGAGCCAGCCCCAGACATAGGCGCCGATGATCGCGCCGATACCGGAACTCATCAGCACGGTGGCCGATTGCCCGAAGGTGAGCTTCCAGGGACCGATCAGGAAAGCGAGCACGAAGCCGATCAGAAAGTAATCAAAGAATTCGAGCGCATCGCCGATGATGGCAGCCGCGAGGATCTTGATCTGGTTGCCGGTCAAACTGGTCCGGCGGTCGAGGATCTCGAACATGGCGTTTCCCCCTTGGCGCCTGTTCATTTTATCTGAGCGGGCGTCGCGCCTGCGCACCGCACGTTCGCAAAGGCTATCGCGGCACCGGCGCGAACGACAAGCCCGTGGAGACGCGGGGCACATCTGCACATAAGCGATGAGGTGGTTGTTCCCCCCGCACAAAACAATTGCGCCGGCGGCTTGAATCGGGTGCAACCATTCCGCTGCCGCACTTTATCGCAGCGTCTGCCGGCGACCGCTGCAGTGCACACGCCTCATCCAGGAAGAAATGGGATGGAAGAAAAGCGAAAGCATCCACGAACCGATACCGACGAGCCGGCATTCGTTTCGTCAGGCGGTTCGGTGATGCGTTGCGTGGTGCGGAATATCTCGCTTGAGGGTGCTGCGATCGATGTCGAGAACCCAGCCTTCGTCCCGCAACGCTTTCGCCTCGTCATGGCGAACGACTCTTCCATCGTTCATGAGTGCCGGGTCGCCTGGATTCAGAAGAACCGGATTGGCCTGACTTTCATCGACGAGAAATAGCGCCTCGGCGGCCCTTCAGGCTTGCGGCAGGTCACTCGATCCGCAACCCGGCGTCACGCACCACCTTGCCCCATTTTTCCATCTCGAGCTTGATGCGCGCACCGAATTCGTCCGGCGTATTGGCAATCGGCTTGAAGCCGAGCACGGTGAGGCGTTCTTTCACGTCCGGCTCGGACACGGCCTTGGCGATCTCGCGGTAGAGCAGGTCGACGATCTCCTTCGGTGTGCCGGCAGGCGCAACGATACCGGTCAGCGTGTCGGCGTCCTGATCCTTGATGCCCTGTTCGGCAAAGGTCGGGACGTCAGGCATCCCCGCGGCGCGCTCGCTTGCGGCAATACCCAGCGCGCGCAGCTGTCCGGCCTGCACCGCCGAAAGCGACGGCGGCAACGCCGTGAATGCGATCGGCGTGTGGCCGCCGACCGTTGCCTGGACGGCCGGACCCGCGCCGGCGAACGGTACATGCACAAGGTCGAGTTTGAACGCCAGCCTGAACAACTCGCCTCCGAGATGCGGCGTCGAGCCCGACACCGGGACCGGCAAAGCTGTATTTGCCGGGATTATCGCGAATGAGCTGCACCAGTTCCGGCAACGTCTTGGCTGGAACCGACGGATTCACCACCACGACGTTCGGCGACACCGCGACCAGCGTTACCGGCGCGAAATCCTTGATCGCATCGTACGGCACCTTGGCGTAGAGACTGGGATTGACGATGAAGCCGGTAGAGATCGCCATGATGGTGTAGCCGTCCGGCGCGGCACGCGCGACCTGGCCGGACGCGATATTGCCGCCGGCGCCGCCGATGTTCTCGACGACGAATTGCTGGCCGAGGCTGTCGGAAAGTTTTTGCGCCACGATACGGGCGATCGCATCGGTCGGGCCGCCGGCGGTAAATCCAACCACGATGCGCACCGGCTTGTTGGGGTATCCTTCGGCAGAGGCCGCGGCGATACCGGAAAGCAGCCCCACGGCTGCGAGCAAAACACGCAAAACGGCGGCCACGGCGCTCTCCCCAACTTGTGTTTGTTGGCGCCATCATCGGCCAGCGCGCCGCGCCGGACAAGGGGAAAACGGCGGCGGCGGGCGCGCGTTATTTACGCAGCATCGGCTTGAGCCGCTCTTCGAGTTCCTCGAATGACATCGAGCCCTGCAGCTTGGCGCCATTGAGGAAGAAGGTCGGCGTCGAGACCACCTGCAACTCCCGCACGGCGTATTGCTGATCGGCGGAGAGCTTGTCGAGCTGCGCCTGATCGGATGCGCAGGCCGCGACCTCCTGTTCGCTCATCCCGTTCAGTTTGCCGACAAAGAGCAGCGTCTCCTTGGTTTGCGTCACCAGACGCTCCTGAAGCTTGAACAGGGTCTCGATGGCGCCGAGATATTTTTCAGAATCGCCCTTGCCGATGCAACGCGCCAGCATCGCAGCCGTTGCCGCCTTGATGTCGAGCGGGAACTCGCGGAACACGAAGCGCACCTTGCCGGTGTCGATGTAGCGGGACCGCAGCATTGGAAACACGTTCTCGCCAAAGGACGCGCAATGCGGGCAGCTCATCGACGCATATTCGGTGATAGTGATCAGTGCTTTCGGCGACCCGATCACGATGTCGGGCAGCGATACCGGCTTGGCGACGGCGGCGGCGATCGCGCTTTGTGCGCTGGCGGAGCGCCCGCAAGACAGGGCAACCAGAACTACGAGAACGGCAAAAACGGCGCGGCGGCGGATGATCAACGGGATACTCCGGAACGATTTAAGGAAGATGCCCCCATCTTTCCCCACCGAAATGGCTTACCTTCTTCGAGCCGTGAAGGCAAAAGCCGGCGGCGTTACCGGTCCGGCGAAATGAAGGCCAGCGCCAGCCCTTCATGCAGCTTGGAGTTCTCGCTGCGCCCGAAATGCCGCGCCAGGTCCGCATTCTCCAGACTGGGTGCGAACGTCTTCAGCTTCTCGCCAATGCGCCGGGCTTCGTCAGGTTCGTTGGCCAGCGCATAGGCTGCGACAAGGCCCGCCCAGCTTCGCGGGTAGCGGGAGTTGATGGCGATCGAGTGGTCGAACATCGCGATTGCCTCTCGATAATTGCCGAGTTCGAGTTCGGCATTGCCGGCGAATTCAAGCCAGACCGGCATGATCGGGTCGCGCGGACTAAGCCGCATCGCGTAGCGGACATGTTCGAGCCCTTGGGTGAGCCGCCCGGATCGGATCAGCCCATTTCCAATCTGGGCATGGGCGCTGGCGTCGCTCGGGTCGATCTTGATCGCCCGCTCCAGATGTTCCAGCGCTTCGGGCAATGTCGGCAGCCGGTTGAGCGCGAGCGCCAGATAGAAATGCGCCTGGCTCGACTCGGGCGTCGCGCACCAGCACCTGCCGCAGGATTTCCTCCGCCTTGCTGCGATGGCCGCTCGGATCGGTATCGAGAACCTGAACGCCCATCCGGGCGTGATACGCGCCGATGCCAACCTGGGCGGACAGGTTTTGCGGATCACGTTCCACCGCTTTGTTGAACAACGCTAACGCCTGCTTGTAGCCTTCGCGGTTGACTTGCGTCAGCGCTGCCCAGCCGCGATAGGCGAGCGCATCGGCATCGAAATCATTCGACAGCCGGTGGCTTTCGATCGGCAGCATTTCGAACTGAAGTTCGCGCGCCAGCCGGCTGACGATTTCGTCGCGCACGCCCTGTCGGTCGGCACCGCTGCGTTCGACACGGCCGCTCCATACCGACAACCGGGTTGCCGGATCGACCAGTTCGACATTGACCCGCAAGCTACCGTCCTGAAGACGTATGCTGCCTTCGAGCACGTATCGCACCTGAAGTTCGGTGCCGAGCCTGGCGACGTCGATCGTCTGGCTCTGGTAGCTGCGTGCGGTCTGCCGCGAGATGACCCGGAACGAGGGCAGGCGCGACAGTGTGTTGGTCAGATCATCCGTCAGCATGTCGGCGATCAACGGACCCGATTCATCCGTGCCGCCAGGACTTGCGAACGGCAGCACGACGATGGGGATGATGCCTTTGCGCAGTCGCGTTTCCTGCGCGGCTGCCGGCGAGCGCCAGGGATCAGGCGACGCGCCGAGTGCCGCGGATTCCTGGAATGGCGTCGACGGACCCGGTCCGAGAATGGTGTGCGAGGATCCGAAGGCGAGAGTCCCTGCAGCCACCAGAAGGCCCGTCAGGACGAACGCGGCAATCGTCATCCCGTCGGGAGGCGACAGGAATTTCCGACGCGGCGCAGCAACGGGCATGACAACTGGCGCGGTCGCTGCGACGTCCTGGTCAGCGTCGGCAAAGGGCGGTGTGCCGGCGCGTTGAACAGCGTCCAAAGGGGTTTGGACGGGACCGACATCATCGTACTTGAGACTCTCGACCATTACCCGGGTTTCTCTTTCGGGAGCAACGCCGAGTTCACGTTGAAGCAAGCTTGCAAAATTGCCGGCGCGTGACAGCGCTTCGTGCTTGCCGCGATAGCGTGCATACAAGGCAATCGCCAGACGATGCCAATCCTCCCGTAGTGGATCGAGCACCATCAATTGGTCGATCGCCGCCAGCGCCAGGTTGGGGTCCGTCACCAGATCGGGGTGTCGGACGAAGGTTTCGCAGAGTTGCGCAGCCACGTGCTGCAGGCGTGTTCGCTGGCCGCTGATCCACTCTTCGAAAGTTTCTTCCTCGAGGATAAGTCCGGAAAGGAAATCCCCGGTGAACGACCTCGCCGCGCGTGCGAGGTCTTCTGCATCCTCAGATCGCACCAGCGACACAAAACTCCGGAAATCGATCGACCACGACGCCGGATCCAGCCGCACGATCTTGGTATCGATCGTTATCACCGCCGGCGGCAGTTCCTTGCGCAAAAACGCCAGCGCCTGCCGCAAACTTTGCCGCGCCTGCTGATCCGAACAGCCACCCCACAACAATGCCGCCAGTTCCTCGCGGCTCGCCGCGTAGTCGCTGCTCATGCCGAGATAGGCAAGCAAGGCGCCGGTCTTTTTCGTCGGAAACTGGATTGCCGCGGATTCGTCGCTCGCCGCGGCGACGCCGAACCGGCCAAGCAAACGCAAGCGCATTACGGGCAACGTCATCGGTAACTTCGCATCAAAATTGGCTACGCTTCGAAATGATGAATTATTTTGGCGAGTGCGCCGCTCTTTTGACGCCCAGCCTAAAAATTTTGTCCAATCCTACGGGGTGTGCATGCTGCTGCAAACTTATATTTAACAAATGGTTAGTGTTTTCACGTTTTTTTCCCGTTCCTTTCACACCGCGTCGGCAGACTTGCGCCCGGTTCCGGGAATCTGGAACTCAAACGGGGAGCGGGGAACATGGCAAATTCGGCAGCAATCATCGGCGCACCGACGGTCAGCGACGTCACTGAAGATACGAATTTGCAGGTTTTGGTCGCTGCTGGACTGATTTCGATCAGCGATGCCAACCCCGGCCAGGCCGCATTCAAGACCACGGTGATCTCGGCGTCAGGCAATCTCGGCGCCTTAACGATTGCTGCAAACGGAGCTTATAGTTACTCCGTCGCCGACAGCGCAGTGCAGTATTTGGGAGCGGGCGACACGAAAATCGACACCTTCACGGTGACGTCGATCGACGGCACAACCAAGAAGGTAGCTTTCACGATCCATGGCGTCAACGATACGGCGGTGATCGGCACGGCGACCGCGGTAGACGTTACCGAAGATGCGACCAAGCCGACATTGACCGCAAGCGGCAAGATATCGATTTCGGACGCCGATCAAGGTGAAGCGGTGTTCAAGACGTCGGTGATTTCAGCCGCCGGCAATCTTGGAACCCTGACGCTTTCGACCAACGGGTCGTACAGCTATTCGGTCGCCGACAACGCCGTGCAATATCTGGGAGCGGGCGCCACCAAAATCGACACCTTCACGGTGACGTCGGACGACGGCACAACCAAGCAGATCAATTTCACGATCCACGGCGTCAACGACGCGGCCGTGATCGGTACGCCGACGGTGCACGACGTCACCGAAGACGCCAGCCAGCCGCTTCTGACCGCAAGCGGCATGATCTCGATCTCGGACGTTGATCAGGGGCAGGCGGCGTTCAAGACGTCGGTGATTTCGGCCGCCGGTAACCTGGGAAACCTGACGATCGCGGCGAACGGATCGTACAGCTACTCGGTCGCCAACAGCGCCGTGCAATATCTGGGCACCGGCGATACCAAAACCGACACGTTTACGGTGACATCGCTCGATGGCACGACCAAGCAGGTAAGTTTTACGATTCACGGCGTCAACGATGCCGCGGTCATCGGCACTCCGACCGTGCACGACGTGACGGAGGACGGCACCATTCCTCTGTTGTATGCGCTCGGGACGATCGCGATCTCGGATGCCGACCAGGGTGAGGCCGCGTTCCAGGCGGGGATCATCTCCGGCGCCGGTGCGCTCGGCACGCTGATCCTGATGCCCAACGGGGCCTACGCCTATTTCGTTTCGGATTCCGCGGTCCAGTATCTCGGCGCCAACGACATCAAGGTCGATACGTTCACGGTTACCGCGCTTGACGGCACCACCAAGCAGGTCAGCTTCACCATCCACGGCACCAACGATGCCGCCGTCATCGGCACGCCCACGGCGCACGACGTCACCGAGGATTCCAGTCCGACGACACTCAGCGCGACCGGCAGCATTTCGATCTCGGATGCCGATCAGGGGCAGGCTGCTTTCCAGACCACGGTGGTTTCAGCCGCGAGCAATCTGGGAACGCTGACGATCGCCGCGAACGGCGGCTACAGCTATTCGGTCGCCAACAGCGCCACGCAATATCTCGGTGCCAACGACACCAAGATCGACACGTTCACGATCAAGTCGCTGGACGGCACGACGAAGCAGGTCACCTTCACGATCCACGGCGTCAACGATGCCGCCGTGATCGGAACGCCGACGCTTCATGACGTCACCGCCGATCCCAGCCTTGTGACGCTGACGGCCAACGGTTCGATCTCGATCGCCGATGCCGATCAGGGCCAGACCTCCTTCAAGACAACGGTGACGTCCGCCGCCGGCAATCTCGGCCACCTCACGCTCGCCGCCAATGGGAGCTATTCCTACACCGTGGCGGAGAGCGCTGCCGCGGCGCTGGGCACCGGCGGAACCAAGGTCGATACGTTCACGGTTACCTCGTTCGACGGTACGACCAAGCAAGTGACCTTCACGGTCCACGGCGCCGGCGATCGATCAATCACCCGGCGTCGATCGGCGATCCGACGGTCGCCGATGTCACCGAAGATATTTCCGTCGACGGTGCCGGAAACCTGACGGCGATTGGTACGATCTCAATTTCGGACGCTGACGCTGGGCAGACCTCGTTCCAGACGTCGGTCACACAGGGCGGGGGGAATTCGGCTCGCTCACACTGGCTGCCAACGGCGCCTACACCTATGCGGTCGCCAACAGCGCCACCCAGTATCTCGGCGCAAGCGACATCAAGGTCGACACCTTCACCGTCAAGTCGTTTGACGGCACTTCAAAGCAGGTCAGCTTTACCATTCACGGCGCCAACGACGCCGCGGTGATCGGCACGCCTACGGTTTCCGACGTGACCGAAGATGCGTCGATCGACTTTGCCGGAAACCTGACCGCGGTCGGGACCATTTCGATTACCGATGCCGACCAGGGACAAGGCTCGCTCCAGACCACGGTGGTACCGGGCGCCGGCAATCTCGGCGCGCTGACGCTGGCTGCCAACGGCGCCTACACCTACACGGTCGCCAACGGCGCGACCCAAAATCTCGGGGCCAGCGACACCAAGGTCGACACGTTCACGGTCAAGGCCCTGGATGGCACAACCAGCGTTGTGTCCTTCACGATCCACGGCGCCAATGATGCCGCAGTGATCGGAACGCCGACTGTTTCCAGCGTGACCGAAGATACCGCCATCGACGGGGCCGGCAACCTGACTGCGATCGGCACCATTTCGATTACAGACGTCGATCAGGGCCAAGGTTCGCTACTGACCACGGTGGTACCGGGCGCCTCCAATCTCGGCGCGCTGACGCTGGCTGCCAACGGCGCCTACACCTACACGGTCGCCAACGGCGCCACCCAATATCTCGGCGCCAGCGACACCAAGGTCGATACGTTCACGGTCAAGGCCTTGGATGGCACGACCAGCGTTGTGTCCTTCACGATCCACGGCACCAATGATGCCGCAGTGATCGGCACGCCATCGGTTTCCAGTGTGACCGAGGACGTTGCCGCCGACGCTTCGGGCAACCTGAACGCAATCGGGACCATCTCGATCACCGATGCCGATCAGGGTCAGGCCTCGTTCCTGACCGGCGTCACAGGCAGCGCGAGCAATTTGGGTTCGCTGACCCTGGCAGCCAACGGTACGTATACTTATGCGGTCGCCAACAGTGCCACCCAAGCTCTCGGCGCCAACGACACCAAGACCGATACGTTCACGGTAACGTCGCAGGACGGAACAACCCAGACGGTAAACTTCGCCATTCACGGCGCGCAGGACGCTCCGACCTTGACCGTTGGGACCACCGCTACCGGTGCGGTGAATGCCAGCATATCCCTGTCTGTTGCCGCCAGTCTCGTCGACACCAGCAGTGCATTGGTCGTTTCCATCGGCAACGTTCCTGCAGGCTTCACGATCGCCAACGCGACGGTATCTGATGATGGCTCGACCTGGTTGGTCAAACTCGCAGATCTTGGTTCGATCGCCCTGGTCCCCGTAGACGGACTTGCCAAGGTCGGAACGGTCGACCTGCACGTGACGGCGTCGTCGAGCGACGGCACCAACACGGCTTCGATCACCAAGGATATCACCGTAACCGTAACGCCCGGGCCGCACACCGTGAACGGCTTTGTCGTGGAGGGCTATATCGCCGGCGCCACCGTCTTCGCCGACGCCAATCACAATGGCATACTCGACTTCGATTCGAACACGGGCAAGATGGAGGTGTCGACGACGACAGCGGCCGACGGCAGCTTTTCGCTGAGCGGTGGAACTGGCCCGCTCGTCATGTCCGGCGGCACTGACATCTCGACCAATCTGAGCTTTACGGGCGTGTTGAAGGCGCCTGAGGGATCGACTGTCGTGACACCGCTGACGACGCTGATCGCAGCGATCGTGGCAACGGGTGCCACGGCAGCCCAGGCCACAAGTCAGGTGGCAACGGCATTCGGTCTTGACGCCCACACCGACCTCACGACATTCGATCCGGTCTCGGCCGCAGTTTCCGGCGACGCGACAGCTTCCGCAATCGGCTCCGCGATCCTTTCCGCAGGTATTCAGGTCCAGAGTACGGTGGCGCAAGTTTCTGCCGTTGGCGCGACTGCGGCTTCGGTTTTCAGCGCCATCGCCACCAGCGTCTCGGCTAATACTGGCTCTACTCCGATCGACCTAGAGCGATTCGGGAACGGTGTCGGGCATCGTGACCCACATCGTCAGCGGCGAGGCCTTGTCTGCGGTAGCGGAGGTGGTGGCCGCAGCGAACTCAAGCATTCAGGCCGCCGGCACCGACCTGACCGCGATCGCGCAAGCGGCCGTCGTGGCACAGGGCGCCACCGTGACGGCTCTGGCCAACACCGATTTCAACAACGCCACGCAGGTGCAGGATCTGCACGACAGCGCCGTCGCTGGTCTTGCCGACCAGGTCAGCAATGCGGTCGTCGGCGTTGTCGGTCAGGCTCAGCTGGGTACGCTTGGCGCTGACACGCTGACCGGCGGCACCGGCAACGACGCCATCGATGGACTTGACGGCAACGACGTCATCAGCGGCGGCGGCGGCAACGATCAGCTCTACGGCAGTGCCGGCAACGATATTCTGACCGGCGGAGCCGGCGACGATCGGCTCGACGGCGGCGCGGGCTACGACAAGGCAAGCTATGCCGACGCGGCCGCAGGGGTTGCGATCGACCTGACGGCAGGAACCGCCCATGGCATCGCGGCAGGCGACACCGCCAATGTGGGCAACGATACCCTCGTCGCCATCGAGGCCGTCATCGGCAGCGAGTTTGCGGACACCTTCAATGCGGCCGGATTTACCGGCTCGACCGGAATCCCCGGACGGCCGATCGGCTTCGACGAATTTGAAGGCAAGGGCGGCGACGACACGATCAACGGAACCGTCAATGCGTCGGGAGAGATCCTGACGCGCATTTCCTATGTCAGCGCCGCCGCTGCGGTCACGGTCGATCTGGCGGCCGGCACTGGGCATGGAACGGCGGCAGGTGATGCCGCGCAGGTCGGCAACGACACCTTTGTCAACGTCAATTCCATCACTGGATCCGCCTACGACGATACCCTGCTTGGCGGCAACAATCCAAACGGCACCTACGAACAGTTCGAAGGACGCGCCGGGAACGACTTCATCGACGGGCGCGGCGGCTATGACTTCGCGAACTACGCCAACGACCCGACCACGACGACCGGCATTACGGTTCACCTCGCAGCCGGCACCGTGACCGGCGATGCCACGGTCGGGACCGACACCTTGCGCTCGGTTGAAGCGGTGCGCGGCACCAATTTCGCCGACGTCTACGACGCCACCGGCTTCAGCGGAACCAGCACCAATGCGGGATCGAGCGGCACCTTCAACAACTTTGACGGGCAGGGCGGCAACGACACCATCATAGGCAATGGCAATACCCGGCTGCAGTATTCACAGTCACTGGCTGCGGTCACGGTCGATATCGCAGCCGGCACCGCGCACGGCACGGCGGCGGGCGACGTCGCCAACGTCGGCACCGACACCTTCACGGGTGTCAACGCCGTGATGGGTTCGATGTTCGACGATACGCTGCTGGGAAGCGCCCTCAATGACACCTTCCAGGGCCTCGCCGGCAACGACTTCATCGACGGTCGCGGCGGCTTCGACACTGCCCAGTACAACAACCTGACCTACATCACCGGCGCCATCAGCGTCGACATGGCCTCCGGCGTCGTTATCGGCGCCGATGCCTCGAACGGCACGGATACCCTGCGATCGATCGAAGGTATCCAGGGTACGTTCTTCAACGACACCTATGTCGCGACCGGATTTAGCAACACCAGCACCAATGCCGGCAACAATGGTACCTTCAACCAGATCGAAGGGATGGGCGGCAACGACACCATCACCGGTAACGGCAATACCCGCGTCGGCTACTTCAATGCGACGGCAGGCGTAACCGTCAATATTCAGGCCGGCACCGCGGACGGCGATACGTCGGTCGGTCACGACACCTTCACTGGCGTCAACAGCGCCACCGGATCGGCCTTCGCCGATACCATCATTGGCGACGGCAACAGCAACACCCTGAACGGCGGCGGCGGCAATGACACCATCGACGGCGGCGGCGGCGCCGATCTCGCAGTCTTTGCCGGCGCGCGAGGCAGCGGCTACACGGTTTCGTTCAATACGCCATCGGCCGGTCAGGTCCAGGTTCAGGACAGCGTCGCCGGACGCGACGGCACCGATATCCTCACCAATATCGAGGTCCTGCAGTTCACCGATCAGTCGGTCCTGATCGCGTCTGGCACTTCGGGCGCCCCGATCGACATTTCTGACAACAGGCTGTCCTTTGGCGCGACCACCAACGCGTTCAACACGCTGACCGGGACCAACAACGACTTCGTCAAGATCGGCTTCAGCCTTTCAGGTCACCTGATCAATCTGGGGGCGGGAACCGGTGACACCGTCATTCTCGGCCAGACGGGCTTTTACAGCCTCAACCTGCAGAACGTCGAAAATCTGGTCGGCAGCGCTGGCATCGATACCGTCAACCTCGTCACCACCACGACCTCGCTGAGCGTTACCAATGTCGAGAACGTCAATGCGAACGACTTCTCTGGCGCAGCGACGGACGACACGCTAACGCTGACCAACAATGTCAGCGGGCTGAGCGTCAACCTGGCGCAGGGCAACAACACCTTGAATCTCGCTGCGGGTGCCAACTCGTTTGTCAATATCGGCAGCGTTCAGCATATCAACGGCAGTGCGGGCGACGATACGTTGACGGTATCCGGCGGGCTCTTCGAACCCGGCAACAACCCGATCGTAAATCTCGGCGCCGGCAACAACACGCTCAATTTCGGCATGCAGGGAGTGACCCTGACCGCCCTCAACATCCAGCACCTGAACGGCAACAGCCTCGATAACTTCATCACCTTCAACAACAACGTCAGCGGCATCGCCGTGGATCTCGGCATCGGAAATGACGGCATCAGCCTTGCCAATGGGGCAAATTCGCTCAGCCTGACCAATGTCGAAAACATCGGTGCCAACGACTTTACCGGAGCGGCGTCCAACGACACGTTGACGCTAACCAACAATGTCAGCGGCTTGACCGTCAATCTCCAGCAGGGTTTCAACACCCTGAACCTGGCCGCTGGAATCAACCAGTTGGATGGCCTCTACAGCGTTGACATCGTCAACGGCAGTGCCGGCGACGACATCCTGACCGTGAACGGGCTCTATACCCCCAACAACGACCTCGTGATCGACCTCGGTGCGGGCAACAACACGCTGAATGTTGGCAGCAACTACTCCAGCTTCAGCCTGCTCAATACCGCGCACCTCAACGCGAACTCGCAAGACAATTTCATTTCGCTGAACAATGACGTCAGTGGTCTTGCCGTCGACCTGGGCGCCGGCAACGACACCTTAAATCTGGCGAGCGGCGCGAATTCCGTGAGCCTGTCCAACGTCGAGAACATCAACACGGCAGATAATTTCGGCGGTACCGCGCCTCTATCGGACGACACGCTCTCGCTGCTCAACGACGTCAACGGCATCACCATTAACCTGCAGCAGGGCAACAATACCCTCAATCTCGCCGCAGGAAGCAATACGCTCACCACCTACAATGTTCAGACCATTAATGGCACCGGATTGAACGACGCACTGACGTTGCAGAACCAGAACTACGGCACGACGATCGACCTCGGCGGAGGCAACGATACGCTGGCGCTGGCGGACGGCGGCAACTTCGTCACCGTCAGCAACATCGAGAACGTCATCGGCGGCAACGGCAGCGACAATATCGTCGTGGCCAGCGTAGCCGGCACGACCACGGTCACCGGCGGTTTTGGTCGAGACTTCATCTACCGCGAGTTCGGCCCCGCTCAATGTCCGCTTCCTCAGCGCCGCCAATTCAGCCGCCGGGGGAGGCGGCGATACCGTCAATAATTTCAACGCCGCCAGCGACACTTTCGTGTTCGATCACGTCGGCGGGTTGACCAGCGCTATTCACTTCGTCGGCAACGGCAACTTCGACGGGACGGGGGCGGAAGCCAGGTTGACCGGAAACCTGTTGCAGATCGACGTCAATGGTGACGGCCAGATCGGCGCCGGGGATATGGAGATCTCCGTCAACGGCCTGAATGGCACCCTGACCGACGCCAACTTTGTCACCAACGGCGTCGATCACGCGCCGACCAATATCCTGCTGTCAGCGGCCACTGTGGCTGAGAATAGCTCGAATGGGACCGTGGTGGGAGCGCTGTCAGCGCTCGACCCTGATGCCGGGGATACCGCGACCTTCAGCCTGACCAACGATGCCAGTGGTCTGTTTGCGATCTCGAACGGCAACCTCGTCGTCAATGGTCCGCTGGACTACAAATCCGCCGCCTCGCAGCAGGTGACCGTCCGCGTCACCAACTCCGGCGGGCTGAGCTACGACAAGAACTTCACAATCGGGGTTACCAACGTCAACGAAGCGCCGACCGACGTCAACCTGGCCGGAAATATCGTGCCGGAAAATAGCGTCAACGGGGCGATCGTGGGTGTCCTGACGTCGTCCGACGCGGACGCGGGCGACACCGCGACCTACACCCTGACCGACAACGCCGGCGGCCTGTTCACGCTGAGCGGCAACGCGCTCGTCGTCAATGGCCCGCTGGATTACGAGGCGGCGAACTCACGTCAGGTGACCGTGCGCGTCACCGATTCCGGCGGATTGAGCCGCGATCAAACCTTCATGATCGGCGTCACCAACGTCAACGAGGCACCGACCGACATCGCTATCGCCGGAAATTCGGTCGCTGAGAACAGCGCCATCGGAACGTTCGTCGGTCATCTGACCCCGATCGATCCCGATGCCGGCGACATCATCCAGACTCTGACACTGATCGATGATGCCGGCGGCCGGTTTGCCCTCAGTGGCAGCAACCTCGTTGTCGCCGGCGCGCTGAACTACGAGGCGGCATCCTCGTACCAGGTCACGGTCCGGACGACGGACGGCGGAGGCCTGAGCTTCGACAAGACGCTCACGATCAACATTACCGACGTCAACGAGGCGCCGACGGCCGTCACCCTGTCCAACAAGGTGACTTCGACGGCGGAGAATGGTGGGGACATCAAGGTAGCCGACATCGGCATCACCGACGACGCGCTGGGCAGCAATGTCCTGTCGCTGTCGGGCGCCGATGCGGCCTCGTTCGCGATCGTGAACGGTAACGAACTGCACTTTGTTGGTGGCGCCAATTTCGAGGCCAAGACCGGCTACGACGTGACGGTTCTCGTCAACGACACGACCGCCAGCAATCACACTTCGCCCGATGCGTCGCAGAGCTTCCATCTGGCGATCACCAACGTCAACGAGCAGCCGACGAATATCTCCCTGTCCAACAGCACGATCGGGCAGAGCAGCGTCAACGGCACTGTTGTAGGCCTGCTATCGGCGGTCGATTCAGACGCCGGGGATAGCGCGGCGTTCACACTGATCGACAACGCCGGCGGTCAATTTGCGCTCAGCGGCAGCAATCTCGTCGTCGCCGGGACACTGACGGCGGGCGCGCAACAGGTGATTGTGCGTGACACCGACTCAGGGGGGCTGACTTTCGACAAGACGATCACGATCAACGTCAGTTCGGGCGCCACGGTCGTCGGCGATGGCAACAACAACAGTCTGGTCGGCACGGCGGGCGACGACGTCATCCAGGGGCTCGCCGGGAACGACCGGCTCCAGGGCTTCGCCGGCAATGACACGCTCGACGGCGGAGTCGGCTTCGATCGCGCCATCTATAGCGATGCCACGGGCGGCATCACCGCCAGCCTCGCGGCGGGCACGGTCTCGGGGCCGGGTGTCGGCACCGATACGCTCATCAACATCGAAGGTATCGTGGGCAGCGCATCCGCGGACAACATCACAGCGGCGGGCTTTACCGGCGATACCGGCGTTGCCGGAACCAACGTCGGCTTCAACGAGATCGAGGGCGCCGGCGGCGACGATACAATCACGGGCGCCACGAACAGCCAGGGCGCACTGCTGACCCGCATTTCCTACGTCAACGCCAGCAGCGCTGTTACCGTCAACCTGGCCAACCATACCGCGACCGGCGGCGACGGCAACGATACCCTTGTCGGCAGCGGCTTTGCCGGCATCGTCGGGTCGAAATACGACGACAACCTGATTGGTACGACCAACGCGGCCGGAACGGTCGAAGTCTTCGAGGGGCGCGCGGGTAACGACACGCTCAACGGCGGAGCCGGTTTCGACCGCGCTGACTACGCCCTGGATCCGGCAGCAGTCGGCGGCATCACCGTCAGCCTCGCGGCGGGAACGGTCGTCGGCGATGCCGCGACGGTCGGCACGGATACGCTGATCTCCATCGAGTCCGTCCGCGGGTCCAACGCCGCCGACAGCTTCGACGCCACCAACTTCTCCGCCACCAGCACCAATGTTGGGTCGAACGGCACCTTCAACGAATTCAACGGCATGGGTGGCAACGATAACATCATCGGCAACGGAAACACCCGCGTCACCTATATCAATGCGACAGGTGGCGTGACCGTCGATCTTCAGACCGGCGCCACGCCGGGCACCGGCACCGCTGACGGCGACAGCTCGACCGGCCACGATGCCTTCAGCGGTGTCAATGCCGTTCAGGGTTCAATGTTCGACGACACCATCCGCGGCAGCAACAGCACAGCCAGCACCGAGACCTTCTATGGCGGCGCCGGCAACGACTTCATCGACGGCCGCGGCGGCTTTGATCTGGCAACCTACAACAACATCTACTTCTCGACCGGGCCGATCACGGTCGACATGGGAGCCGGCACCGTGACTGGTGACGCTTCGGTCGGCAACGACACTCTGCGCTCGATCGAAGCCGTCCAGGGCACCAACTTCAACGACGTCTTCAATGCCAGCACGTTCGGCGCCGGCAGCGCGCTCAACATCGGCAACAACGGCACGTTCAGCCAGTTCGAAGGCCTCGGCGGCAACGATACGATCACCGGCAATGGCAACACCCGCGTAATCTATTCCAGCGCGACGGCCGGCGTGACCATCAACATGCAGGCCGGTACGGCGAGCGGCGACGCGTCGGTCGGAACCGACACCTTCGCCGCCGTCAACAGCGCCACCGGATCGGCCTTCGCCGATACCTACAATGCCACAGGCTTCGTCGACACCGGCACATTCAGTTCCGGCACCTTCAACCTGTTCGAGGGACTTGCCGGCAATGACGACCATCACCGGTAACGGCAACACGCGCGTCGCCTACTCGCAGGCAACCGCCGGGGTGAACGTCAATCTGGCGACCGGCGTCGTCAGCGGTGCGGCCGGCGCGGACGTCATCCACGGTGGCGTCAACAGCGTCCAGGGATCGAATTTCGCCGACACCCTGACCGGCGGTTCCGGGAACGAACTCTTCTTCGGCGGCGGCGGCGACGACAATATCAACGCGGGCGGCGGCAACGACCAGATCACCGGCCAGGGCGGCAACGACAGCATCAATGGCGGCGCCGGGACCGATATGGTTCTCTTTAGCGGAGCTCGATCCCAGTACACCATCAATGCCAACACGCCCGGGGCAGGGCAAACCCAGGTTGTCGACGCGCAAGGGGCGGCGCGGGACGGCACTGACGTTCTCACCAATGTTGAAGTTCTTCAGTTCAGCGATGTCACAATGATGATTACGACCGGGACTTCCGGAAGTCCGGTCGATATCTCGGCTCTTAACCTGAATCCGAACGGCATCGTGAACACCCCGGTGATGGGAACCGGTAGCGACGACTTCCTGGCAGTCAGCGGCAATATCTTCGGCCACCAGGTCGATCTAGGGGCGGGGAACGATACCATCATCCTCGCCAATCCCGGCGGCCTCACGCTCACAATGCTCAACGTCGAGAACCTGATTGGCAGCAGTGGGGACGACTTCGTCAGCCTCACCAACACGGTGGCAGGGCTGATCGTCGACCTCGGCGCCGGCACCAACGACAACTCAACCTCGCCAGCGGGGTAAACTCGCTGAACGTGAGCCATGTCGAGTACATCAATACGAGTGATGGTGCGCCCGGCAGCCAGGCGTCGGATGACACGCTGACGCTGCTTAACGACGTCTCCGGCATGACGGTCAATCTGCAGCAGGGCAACAACACGCTGTATCTGGCCGCCGGATCGAACTCGCTGGTCGACATCTTCAACGTTCAGCACGTCAATGGCACCACGTCCGACGATGCGCTGACGCTGACCGATAGCCCGTTCAACTCGACGATCGATCTGGGTGCCGGCAACGACACGCTCACGATCAATTCGCAATTCGCCAATTTCGGTGTCCTCAACGTCGAACACCTGATCGGCAACAGCCTGGACAACGGCTTTTCGTTCACGAACGACGTCAGCGGCATCGCCGTCGATCTCGGTGCCGGCAACGACAGCCTTAACCTCGCTAACGGCACCAACTCGCTGAGCGTGACCAACGTCGAGAACATCAGCACCAACGACTGGACCGGGACGGCATCCGACGACACGCTGACGCTGCTCAGCGATGTCAGTGGCGGCCTGACCGTCAACCTGCAACAGGGCGACAACATGCTCAATCTGGCGGCGGGCAGCAACACCTTCGACAGTCTCTGGAACATCAACCACGTCAACGGGACGTCGTCGGACGATAGCCTGACGATCCAGCTTAACACTAACGTCGCCACCATCGATCTCGGTGACGGGACGGACACGCTGAATCTCAACGGAACAGGGGTGTTCGGCCTGACCGTGGCCAATGTCGAAAACATCAACGGCAGCGCCAACTATGACAACTTCACGATCAGCAACGCATCGACCGGCAGCACGACCGTTACGGCGGGCGTGGGGGCCGACGCGATTGTCGCCAGCGCCGGACAGGATAACTTCCGCTTCACCAGCGTGGCGGACTCCACCATTAACGGCCAGAGTGACACGATCACGAACTTCGACGCCAGCCACGACACGTTCACCTTCTCGGGGATGGGGATCACGAGCATTCAATTCGTTGACAATGGCGGGGCCTTCATCGGCGGCGGGCAGACGTCCGCACACCTCGTGAATAATGGTCCCGGCAACGACACGCTTGAGATCGATATCAATGGCGAGGGAACGATCAACGCGGCCGACATGGTCGTCAACCTCACCAATCTCACGGAAACCCTGCACACCGCCAACTTCTTGCTGACGTAAACGCCGATCTGGAAGGAGGGCCGCGCACGACCGTGCGGCCCATTGGATCGCGGAGGCGGCCCGGCATGGCTCGACTGGCTAAGCCTTGCCGATCTGCTGATGTGAACTGGCCGAGCTTCTGATCGTGTCCCAGTCATAGAGCATCGGCACCATCTCGCCTTTGGCCCATGTGGCATTCTGGTTCCGGTAGAACGGGCTTGCCGGATGGCCTGAGGCGCCGTGAAACACGATCCACTGGCAGTTGTTCCAGGCGCCGACGTCAAAGACGTAGCGAGACAACGCCGACGAGGTCGCCTGCCAGCCGAATTTCATGGAATAGCCGGCCATGAACACGCAATCATTGTCGCCTGAGATCGTGGCGCAGTCCTTGTCGAGCACGTCGGCGTAGTCTGGAAATGCGACCGACAGCGCGTGTTTCAGTTTCGGCGTGTGCAAGGTGCCCCAGTCGGCGGTCGGCTTGGTCGCGGCGACGGTGATCATGGCTTCGCGCAGCAGCTCGTCCCATGTCGCGCCGTTGAGCAAGCGTCTCGTCATTGGTACGCAGCAGTTGCGGCAGCGTCCACCAGAACTGGACTTCCGGGAAGATGCCGGGCGCGACCTTTGTGAAATCGCTGTCTGCGGTCTTGTCGAGACCGGCGCGCTTGATGGCGAGCTTCGTCAGCTCCAGACGGACCGCCGCATAGGCCGCGGCCGCGACGGAGTCGGCGCGCATTTCGCCGTTCCAGCCGAGGATCAGCTCGCGCAGTTCGTTCGCCGCTGCCGGCGTCTCGATCGAACGAAGCCGCTCGCGAATCTCGATGGCGGGAATGCTGACGAGGTCGCGGTGAATGGCGGCCATTTGGTCCGGCGAGGGCCGTTCCAGCGCTTCCAGCCGTTGCCAGATGCGGCGGGTGCGGTGCGGCGGCATCGGGTCGGTGGACAGATACGGCTCGCGCTCGGGCTCGACCACGCGGTTGTTGGCGGTCACGATCATGCCCCTGGAGGCGCGATGCTGTGCCGGCATGTCGTCGAATGGCACCATGCCGTTCCATTCGTGCTCGCCGGTCCAGCCCGGCACCGGCAGCCAGCCGTTGGAGCGCGGCCGCGCCGGCACCAGGGCCCGCACGCGATGGCCGATCTTGCCGCTGGTGTCGCCGGCAACGACATTGTGGTCCATCAGCCCGAAGCCGCGCGTCGCCTCGAACAATTGCTCGATCGATCGTGCGCGCAACATCGGCAGCAGGCAGTTGAACGACGTATCGGGCACGGCGAACTGAACGGATTTCAGGGCGAGGGCGGTGCCCTTCAGCGGGTCGCCTGCGATGACCGGGCCGTGACGGGTCTCGATGACGTCAACGGCAACATCGTCGCCGTCGCGCACCTTGATCGTTTCCGCGCGACGGGTCGTCGGCACCATCTCGCCCTTGAAGCGGGTAGTGGCGCGCGCCGTCGTCGAATTTTTCGACGTAGAGATCGTGGATGTCGACGAAGGCATGGGTGACGCACCAGGCGACATCAGCGGTATGTCCGAAATGCGGGAAGCCGGGCACGCCGGGCACGGTGAGGCCGATGACGTCGAACTCGTCGCAGGCCAGATGGGCCTGCGCATACATGTTCGGCATTTCGAGCACGCGGTGCGGATCGCCGGCGACGATCGGCCGTCCGGTCGAGGTGCGCTCGGCGGAGATCGCCCAGTTGTTGCTGCCGCCGGTCGAGTTCCGCGCCCATCTGGTCCTGCGCGGTCGCCAGCAGCGACGATATGCCGGGCTTGAGATCGGCGAGCGCAGCGGCGAGCCGCTTTCCCTCCACGCCGGGCGGCACGCACAGCAGGTCGCTGCCGCCGTCGTCGAAGCGTAATTTGGCGACGTTGTCGGCGCCGACGATCGGCAAGGCCGCGGCGCGCCACAGCTTCCACCACACCGATCCCATCAGAAATCCGATCTGCCGCATCACGGCGATCGAATGCCAGGGCTCCCAGCGCGCCGGTTCGCAGTTGAGGATCTTGTATTCGATCGGCCATTGGCCGAGTGCGATGAAGGCATTGACGCCGCGCGCATAGGACTTCGAGCATCGCCTTGGCCTCGTCGCCGAGCAGCGCGAAATCCCGTTGCGAGGCGGCCGCCGCGTTCATCTGCCGCGCGAGAATGTCGCCCGCCACCGCGCGCGCGCCGAGCCATTCGGCGTATCGGCCGGTGCCGCGCCGCAGCAGCGCCTCCATCTGCCAGAGCCGGTCCTGCGCCTGCGCGAAGCCGAGGCCGGCAAAGGCATCCTGAAAGGTCTTGCCGCGAACATGCGGAATGCCCCATTCGTCGCGCCAGATGTCGACGTTGGCGGACAGTCCCGGAATCTGCGCAGCGCGGTTGTAGTCGGGAAGATGGTCGGCTGGATTGATCCTGGCGGAGTTGCGGTCATGGGGCGCTCCGGAGTTTCCTGGCTCTCTTGTTCTTGTGGCGGGTCATCATAGGCATCCGAGTTCGAAAGCGCTATGCCAGATGGCAGGCGACGAGATGTCCTGCGCGCGATTTCGCGCGGCATCGGCCGCTCCGAACGGCAGCGATCGATCGCCAGCGGACAGCGCATGGCGAAGGCGCAGCCCGGCAGCGGATTGAGGATGCTCGGAATCTCACCTGACAGCGTCGGCTTGCGCTGGCGCTCCGGGTCCGGTCGCGGCACCGCATCCAGCAGCGCCTGGGTGTAGGGATGTTTTGGCGCGCGATAGATGTCGCCCTTCGGCCCCTGCTCGACGATGCTGCCGGCATACATCACCGCAACCCGCCGGGCGATGCTGCGCACCACGGCGAGGTCGTGCGCGATGAAGAGGTAGCTGAGGCCGAAGCGCTCCTGAAGGTCCAGCAGCAGGTTGACGATCTGGGCCTGCATCGAGACATCGAGCGCGGAGACCGGTTCGTCGCAGACGATGAATTCCGGCCGCAAGGCGAGCGCGCGCGCGATGCCGATGCGCTGCCGCTGGCCGCCGGAAAATTCGTGCGGATAGCGGTCGGCGCTGGAGCGGGGAAGGCCGACGATCTCCAGCAGCTCGAGCACGCGATCGGCGCGCGCCTTGCGCGACAAGCCGCCCGCGATATCGAGCGGCTCGGCAATGCAATCGTCGACGCGCATGCGCGGATTGAGCGAGCCGTGCGGGTCCTGAAACACGAATTGCAGCCGGCGGCGAACCGTCGACAGATGGCGGTGTCCCGACTTGCCGGTGATGGATTCGCCGAACAGGTCGATGTCGCCGTTGGTCGGCGGGATCAGCCCGACCAGCAGCCGGCCGATGGTGGATTTTCCCGAACCGGATTCGCCGACCAGGCCAAGCGTTTCTCCGGCGAAGATATCGAAGCCGACCTGGTTGACCGCGTGAAGCTGCAGCGGCGCGCCGCCCTTGTCGTTTTGCACGGAGAATATCTTGACGAGGTCGCGCACGGCGGCGATCGGAGCGGGATTGGCGGAAGCTGTGCTCATGACGCGGCCACCCGTGGCGGGCAGCGGGCGATAGCGCGAGGGACCGGCCGGCAGCAGCGCCGGCGGCTCGACGCGGCACCGCTCCACGGCGACGGGGCAGCGCGGGCCATAGCGGCATCCGCGGATCAGCTTGCGCCGGGTCCGGAATGCTGCCGCGGATCGTCGGCAGTCTCGCGACGTCGACGTCGAGCTTCGGGATCGCCGCGAGCAGGCCCTCGGTGTAGGGATGGATACGGCTTTCGGAACAGGTCCTTGACCGGCGCGGTCTCGACGATGCGCCCCGCATACATCACGACGACCCGTTGCGCGAATTCGGCGATCACGCCCATGTCGTGCGAAATCAGGATCACCGACATGCCCATGCTCGACTGCAGCTCGCGCAGCAGGTCGAGGATTTGGGCCTGGATCGTGACGTCGAGCGCGGTGGTCGGTTCGTCGGCGATCAGCAGGCGCGGGCGGCAGGCAATCGCGATCGCGATCATCACGCGTTGGCGCATGCCGCCGGACAGCCGATGCGGATATTCATCGACCCGCCGCCGGGCGTCGGGAATCCGCACCAGCTCGAGCAGTTCGATGGCGCGCTGTCGCGACGCCGCCGCATCAAGCCCCTGATGCAGGCGCAGCGTCTCGCTGATCTGGTCCGCGATCGTCAGCACCGGATTGAGCGACGACATCGGGTCCTGAAAGATCATCGCGATTTCGCGGCCGCGGACGGCGCGCAATTGCGGCGGCGTCAGGGCCAGCATGTCCCGGCCCGCATAGACGATGCGGCCGGTCGGATGCCGCGTGGTCGCTGCTGTGTGCAGGCGAAGGATCGACAGCGCGGTGACGCTCTTGCCGCTGCCGGACTCGCCGACAATGCCCAGCGTCTCGCCCTCGCGCAGGTTCGAGGCTGACATCGTCGACCGCGGTGATCCAGCCGGCATCGCCACGGAACTGGACGGTGAGATTGTCGATGTCGAGCAGGTTGCTCATGTCTCGACCTTCAGGCGGGGGTCGAGCACGTCGCGCAGGCCGTCGCCGAGCAGGTTCATGCCGAGCGTGGCGAGGCTGATCGCGATGCCCGGAAACAGCATGATCCACCAGGCCTGCACCGAATGGTCGCGGCCTTCGGAGATGATGTTGCCCCAGCTCGGCGTCGGCGGCGAGGGGCCGACCCCGAGGAAACTGAGCGCGGCTTCCGCCAGGATGGCGTAGGCGAACACGAAGGTGGATTGAACCAGCAACGGCCCCATGGCGTTCGGGAGCAGATGCCGCAGCATGATCCGCAAGCCAGACGCGCCGGCGACGCGGGCGGCCTCGATGAATTCGAGTTCGCGCGTGACCAGGCCGAGCCGCGGACGATGCGCGCGGTGCGCGGAATATAGGCCACCGACAGGGCGATGATGACGCTGGACGTATACGGCCCCAGCGCCGCCGTCAGCCCGATCGCGAGCAGGATCGCGGGCACGGCCATCAGCGCGTCCATCACCCGCATCAGCAGCGCATCGAATTTTCGGTATTGCGCCGAGAGCACGCCGAGGAAGGCGCCGAATACGCCCGAGATCAGCGCGGTGGCAAGGCCGATCCACAGCGAGAGCCTTGCGCCATAGACGACACGGGAGAAGACGTCGCGCCCGAACTGGTCGGTGCCGAACGGAAACGCCGCCTGCGGCGGTCGGAACCGGAATCGGATGCGCATGGCGACGGGATCATATTGCGCGATCACGGGCGCCAGCAGCGCGGCCAGCACCATCACGGCGATGATGATGAAGCCGATCCGGAACGAACGATGCCGCACCAGTTTGCGCAGCAGCCGGTAGCGCTGCCGCGGATTCAGATCCACGTCCGACAGCGTCGATGTGTCGAGGACGTCAGCCAAAGCGCACCCGTGGATCGACCAGCATGTAGACGATGTCGACGAGGATGTTGATCAGCACGAAGGAGAATCCGAAGATCAGCATGGTGCCCTGCACCAGCGGATAATCGCGGGCGAGAATGCCCTGGACGATCAGGCGGCCAATCCCGGGCAGCGCAAACACCTGTTCGACCACGACCGATCCGCCGATCAGAAGGCTGATGATGATGCCGGTGACTGTCACGACCGGGATCAGGGTGTTGCGGAAGGCGTGCTTGGTGATGGTGTGCCACTCGTCGACGCCCTTGGCGCGCGCGGTGCGGATGAAATCCTGGTCGAGCACGTCGAGCATGGCGGAGCGGGTGATGCGCGCGAGAAAGCCGATCTGGAACAGCGCCAGCACGATCGCCGGCTGGATCAACGCGCTGAACCATGGCCACACGCCTTGGGAGATCGGGGTGTAACCGGCCGGCGGCAACCAGCCCAGCGTCACGCTGAACAGGATCACCGAGAGGATGCCGAGCCAGAAGCTCGGCATGGAGACGCCGAGCAGCGCCGTCACCATCACGAACGAATCCAGCCAGGTGTTGCGCCAGTAGGCGGCCAGCACGCCAAGACTGATCCCGGCCGGAAGGGTGATGAGGAGCGACAGGAACGACAGCGACAGCGTCACCGGCAGGCGTTCGATCACGGCGCTGACGACGCTCTGGTTCAGGATCAGGGACTTTCCGAAATCGCCATGTGCGAGACGGACGAACCAGCTCAGCAATTGTTCGAGCAGCGGCCGGTCGAGGCCGAGCTGCTGGCGGATCCGGTCGACGGCCTCGGGCGTGGCCTCGCTGCCGGCGATGGCGACGGCGGGATCGCCGGGCAGCAGTTGCAGCAGCATGAACACCAGCACCGCAAAGATCACGACCACCGGAATGGCCTGCAGCAGCCGATAGATCACGCCGCGCAGCATGTCAGGAGCCCACGATTTCAGTCTCCAGACCTACTTCAACCATGTGTCCCAAAGACGAAGGTAGAAGTAGGGCCGCAATCCGCCGACCCGCGTGTTGTTGTAGCCTCGCAGCGAACCGGTGTCGGCCACCTTGATCATGTAGGCCTGATCGAGGAACTGCTTTTCGATAGTGAACCATGCGGTCTTGCGAGCCGCCTGGTCGGCCGATTTGAACAGGCTGGCGAACGCCGCATCGATCACCGGATCCTTGTCGATATGCGGAAAGGTGTAGACCGTGCTTTTCCATTGCGGCGGTCCGAGCAACGGCGGCGAGCAGAAGCTGGTGGTCGATACGTTCCAGTTGCCGGTGCCGCGCTGCAGATTGTTGGAATTGCTCATCCAGTCGATCACCTGCACGTCGGCATTGATGCCGGCCTCCTTGAGCTGCTCGGCCAGCACCAGGATGGAGTCGCGCATGTAGGGATAGTTGGAATTGGTCTGCAGGATCAGCTTTTCGCCGTTATATCCGGCCTGCTTCAACAGCTCCTTGGCCTTTGCGGGATTCTTGCGGTCGTAATAGGTCGCCGCCATGTCGCCGGCATAGTAGGGGCTCGCGGGATAGAGCATCGAAGGGTTCCGCTGCGACAGGATCCCGGTCGCCGCCAGGATGTCGTCGACATTGACGACCTCACGGATCGCCTGGCGGATCAGGGGATTTGCGGTCAGGCCGTTGCTGGCGTGCACCACGAAATATTGCTGGCAATAGGGAAAGGTCTTGAGCGCCGACAGCTCCGGCGTGCCGTCGAGACGTTTGGCGAGGTCGAGAGTCAAATCGCCGATGATATCGGACTTTTTGGTCTGCAGCGCCGCGAGGCGCGCGTTGGCTTCCGGAATGAAGTTGTAGCGGACCGAATCCAGATAGGCGGTCTTCTTGCCGGCAAAGCCGTCGGATTTGTCGGCGGTCTCGTCGGGCGTGTAATTGTCGTTGCGCAGCAGGATCAGGTGACTGTCCTTCTGCCATTCGCCCAGCTTGAACGGGCCGGTTCCGATGACCTCGATGTCACGCGCCGGCTTGTCCTTCTGGCTGGCGGGAAGGATGGCCAGCGGATAGGTCGAGCTCTTGAGCAGATCGACGAAGACGGCGTTGCTGTTCTTGAGATGGACGACGAACGTGTAGGGATCCGGCGTTTCGTATTTCTCGACATCGGCCAGCAGGGACGCATTGGTCGAGACCTTTGCAAAGCGCTCGAACGACGCCAGCACGTCGGCCGAGTTCATTTCCTGGCCGTTGCTGAACTTGACGCCCTTGCGCAGCGTGAACGTGAAGGTCTTGGCCTCGTTGCTGGCCTCGACCTTCGACGCCAACATCGGACGCGAGTTGTAGTTCTCGTCCATGGCGACCAGCGTCTCGAATATCTCGTGAATGACTTCGAGTTCGATCAGGCTGCCGGCCATGTAGGGATCGAGCGAGGCGGGGCCCGCCACGGTGGAATAGATCAGCGTTCCGCCCTTGGTCTGCGCTTGCGCCGAACTCGCGAACAATGCCGTTGCGGCAACCGACAGCAGCAGGAGGAATCCGGAAATTCGCGGCAGCATCGGCTCGCCTCCAATGATCTTGTTCTTTGTTGCGAGCCGAAACAGACTCTTGTCGGTTCTTGTATCTTGCCGTCGCTTCGTATGCGATGCTTTGATGGTAGTATGGAGCCTTCGCTCCCGTCAACACGGCCACGACTTGGCGCGACTACGCTGATGGCTGCCATGCGCGCAGAACAACAACAAGAGCAGAGGATGCCATGACCAATCAGGCGGCAGCGCTGAGCGAAAGACAGACAGCCGATGCCTTGTTGCGAGCGCGGGCGGAGCGGGTCGTTCCCGGCGGCATGTGGGGTCACCTCAACGCGGCGCGGCTGCCGGACGGCTATCCGCAGTTCTTCGCTTCCGCCGAAGGCTGCCGCGTGCGCGACGTCAACGGGCGCGAATATATCGACTTCATGTGCAGCTGGGGACCGGTGCTGCTCGGTCACCGGCATCCCGAAATTCAGGCGGCGGCCGAAGCGCAGGCCGCGCTGGGCGACTGCTTCAACGGCCCCGGCGAGGTCATGGTCGATCTCGCCGAGGACTTTGTCGCCATGGTGCCGCATGCCGACTGGGCGATGTTTCAGAAGAATGGCGGCGACGCCACCACGAGCTGCGTAACCATCGCGCGTGCCGGCACCGGACGGCGCAAGGTCCTGGTCGCAAAGGGCAGCTATCATGGCGCGTTGCCATGGTGCTCGCCGAGCGTCGCCGGCGTGACGAGCGAGGATCGCGCGCATCTGCTGCACTTTGAATATAACGACGTCGCCAGCCTGCAGGCCGCCGTCGACGAGGCCGGGAAGGATCTCGCGGCGATCCTGATCACGGGCTTCCGGCACGACATGGGTCGCGATCTCGAATTGCCGACCAGGGAATTCGCGACTGCCGCGCGCGCGGCTTGCGATGCCGCCGACGCTGCGCTGATTCTCGACGAGGTGCGCACGGGCTTGCGGCTCGACGTCAGGGGAAGCTGGGAGACGCTTGGTGTGCGCCCGGATCTGTCCGCCTGGAGCAAGGCGATTGCCAATGGCTATGCGCTGGCGGCCGTGACCGGCAACGACCGGTTTCGTGACGCCGCGACCAAGGTGTTTGTGACGGGGTCGTTCTGGTGCGGCACGGTGGCGATGGCGGCCGCACGTGCGACGCTGCGGATCGCGCGGGAGACCGACGTGCCCGGACATATCCGTGCGATGGGCCTGAGGCTCCGCGAGGGGTTGGCCACGCTGGCGCAGCGCGAGGGCATCGCGATCCGCCAGAGCGGTCCGCCACAGATGCCGCTGATGCTGTTCGAGGGCGATGTGGAATTCCGCAAGGGGCGGGCGTTCTGCGCAACGGCGCTCGGTCACGGCGCGTTCTTTCATCCGCAGCACAACATGTTCCTGTCGTCGGCGCATCAGTCCGCCGATATCGATGCGGCGCTGGACGCCGCATCCCACGGTTTTCGGGCGGTCCGCGAACTCGATGCCCGGGGCAATCGCTAGGACGAGCCAACAAGGCATCGGGGAGTTTTCACCTTGCGCAATTTCTTTCTCCCCGGCCGCTCGCCGGTCTATGCCGCGCAGGCGGCTGCTGCGACCTCGCATCCGATGTCGACGTTGGTGGCGCTGGAAGTACTTCGCTCCGGCGGCAATGCGGTCGATGCCGGCGTCGCCGCGGTCGCCGTGCAATGCGTGGTCGATCCGCTGATGACCGGTATCGGCGGCGACTGTTTTGCGCTCTATGCGCCGAAGGGCCGCGCGACACCGATTGCGCTCAACGGATCCGGCCGCGCCCCGGCTGCGGCGGAAGCCGCATGGTATCGCGAGAACAAGGTCGCAATCACGCAGTACTCGCCGCATGCGGTAATGGTGCCCGGCGCAATCGGCGCATGGGCGCAGCTCGTGAAGGACCACGGTACGCGAAGCCTCGGCGACGCACTGCAGCCCGCGATCAAACTGGCGGAAGAGGGCTATATCGTGCAGTCCCGCGTCGCCTGGGATTGGAACCGCAATGCGCACATCGCGGCGGCCGATCCGGATTCGGCGCGCTTCTATCTCGTCGACGGCAAGGCCCCGGTCGCCGGCGCACGCATGCGTTTTCCCCGCCTGGCCGCGACGCTGCGACAGGTCGCGGAAAAGGGCCAGCCGGCTTCTATGAGGGCGCGGTCGCGGCAGACATCGTCGCCAAGCTCCGTTCGCTCGGCGGCCTCCATACGCTGGAGGATTTTGCACGTGCGAAACCCGACTACGTCACGCCGGTTTCGACGGACTATCGCGGCTATCAGGTGTTCGAATGTCCGCCGAACGGGCAGGGCCTTGCCGCGCTGATGCTGCTGAACGTGCTGTCGGGCTACGATATCGGCGCCATGGCGGATGCCGATCGCATCCATCTCTTTGCCGAGGCGAGCAAGCAGGTTTATCTGCATCGCGATGCGCTGTTCGGCGACCCCACGCAGGTCGAGGTTCCCGTCGAATATCTGCTCTCCAGCGAATGGGCGGCCCGCGCGCGCAACCATATCGATCCCGCCCGCGCGCAACCTCCGGTGCTGCTGACGGCGAAGCCGCACAAGGACACGATCTATCTCTGCGTGGTCGATCGCGACGGCAACGCGCTGTCGCTGATCAATTCGCTGTTCGAACCGTTCGGCAGCGGCATCCTGGCGCCGGAGAGCGGCGTCATGCTCAACAACCGCGGCTTCTCCTTCAATTTCGAGCAGGGCCATCCCAACTGCATCGCGCCGGGCAAGCGGCCGATGAACACGATCATTCCGGGCATGCTGATGCGTGACGGCGAGGCGGTAGCGCCGTTTGGCGTAATGGGCGGCCACTATCAGGCGATGGGGCATGCCGAGCTGCTGACCGGAATCATCGACCGCGGGCTCGATGTGCAGCAGGCGCTCGACGCGCCACGCAGCTTTGGGCATGACGATGTGCTCGACCTCGAGCAGACCATCCCGGCCGATGTCGAAGCCGAATTGCGACGACGCGGCCACAACATCGCCCGCCCGATGATTCCGCTCGGCAGCGGGCAGATCATCTGGCGAGACAAGGCGAGCGGTTCGCTGATTGCGGGATCGGATTGCCGCAAGGACGGCAGCGCCGCCGGATTTTGAGGTTTGGAGATATCGACGTGAAAGCGGTCTACACCGAACAGCACCGAAGCCATGATCCGCAGTTCTTTCTGGTGCGCGGCGTGGTCCGGCGCACTACCGAGCAGCCGGAGCGGGCGGACCGGTTGTTGAAGGGGCTCGCGGCTGGATCCCACGAACTGATCGAGCCCACGACGTTTGGCCAGGGACCGCGCGCCCGGGTGCACAGTCCCGAATATCTACGCTTTCTGGCGGACGCCTGGGACGAATGGTCGGCGCTCGGCGATGCCGGGCCGGAGATGATTGCCAACATCCATCCGGTGCGTCAGGCCGCGACCTATCCGACCAGCATCATCGGCAAGCTCGGCTGGCACACGGCCGACACCGCCTGTCCGATCGGCCCGGGCACTTGGGCCGGTGCCTGTGCGGCGACAGACGTTGCGGTGACGGCCACCCAGCTCGTGATGGATGGCGAAGACGCAAGCTACGCGCTGTGCCGTCCGCCCGGCCATCATGCGTACGCCGACATGGCCGGCGGCTTCTGTTTCCTCAACAACACCGCGGTTGCCGCCGCGCATTTGCGTCTCCGTCATGAGCGCGTCGCCATTCTCGACGTCGACGTGCATCACGGCAACGGCACGCAAGGCATCTTCTATTCGCGGCCCGATGTGCTGACGATTTCCATCCATGCCGATCCCGCGCATTTCTATCCGTTCGTCTGGGGCTATGCGCATGAACGCGGTGAGGGCGCCGGCCTCGGCGCCAATCTCAACATCCCGTTGCCGATCGGCACCGGCGATGACGCCTATCTGCAGGCGCTGGAGGGAGCGAAGAGGACCATCGATGCCTTTGCGCCCGGCGCATTGGTGGTGGCGCTCGGTCTCGATGCGTCCGAACACGATCCGCTCAAGGGGCTTTCGATCACGACGAACGGCTTCAACCGGATCGGCGCCGCGATCGCTCGCATCGGCTTGCCGACGGTCATCGTGCAGGAGGGCGGCTATCTCTCCGACATCCTTGGCGACAACCTCACGGCGTTCCTCGGGGGATTTGAAGGAACTCGGTAGGACAAAGAAGCTGTCATCGCCCGGCCAAGTGTTCGTTCCGGACAGATCACTGACGGGTGTTCGGAGACATAGCTGACACATCCATACTGGCGGGATTGCCCTTTCAGGAGGCTTTCCATGCCATGGCGAGAGGTGTCGGTAATGGATCAACGGCGCGAGTTTGTTAGCCTTGCGATGCAGGAAGGTGTCAACCGGCGGGAACTGTGCCGGCGGTTCGGCATCAGCCCGGACGTCGGCTACAAATGGCTGGCACGGCAGCAGGCCGGCGATGCGGAACTGGCGGACCGGTCGCGGCGGCCGCACGGAAGCCCGCGACGCAGCGAAGCAGCGATCGAGGCACAGGTGCTCGCCGTGCGCGACACGCACCCAGCTTGGGGCGCGCGCAAAATAGCGCATTGTCTGCAGCGCGCTGGCGTAACGACGCCGGCGCTCTCTACCGTGCATGAGATCCTGCGGCGCAGCGACCGGATCGTCCCGCCGCCGGGCGCGCCGCCGCATGCTTATCAGCGCTTCGAGAAAGAGGCGCCCAACCAATTATGGCAGATGGATTTCAAGGGCCGCATGCCGTTGACCAATGGCGCTGCATGCCACCCGCTGACCATGATCGACGATCATTCGCGCTATGCGCTGTGCATCGGAGCCTGCGCCAACGAACAAGGCACGACGGTACAGCAGCAACTAACGGCCACCTTCCGGCGCTACGGCATGCCCGATGCGTTTTTCGTCGACAATGGTTCGCCCTGGGGCGGCTCGGGAGGATCGCCGTGGACCGGTCTGCGAGTCTGGCTGCTGCGGCTCGGCGTCGATGTCGTCTATGCCCGGCCCTACCATCCGCAAAGCCGTGGCAAGAACGAACGCTTCCATCGCACCCTGAAAGCCGAGGTGTTCGCGACGCGACGCTTCCGCGACTTGCCCGACCTGCAGCGCGCCTTCGATGCCTGGCGCACCGTCTACAATCTCGAACGCCCTCACGAGGCCCTCGACATGGACGTTCCCGCCACGCGCTATCGTCCCAGCGCGCGGGCGATGCCCGACAAGCCCGCCGACGTCGAATACGACAGCGGCGAGACAACGCGCCGTGTCTCCACCACCAAGGCCTATGTCAGCTTCAAGGGGCAGCAGTGGCGCGTGCCGCAGGCCTTCCGCGGCGAGCGCCTCGCCATCCGACCCAAAGTCGGCGATGGACAATACGGAATCTTCTTCGGCAGCCGGCAGGTCGCCACTATCGACTTGACCGCCGGCAAAAGTGTCAGTGATGTCTCCGAACAAGTGTCAGCCATGTCTCCGGAATGAACACTTGACCCGGCGGTCCACGGGCGAAATTAGACCAGTGATTTGCCTGACAAGGCCAGCGAAAGTTTGCCCGACGGGCCAATTTGTCGCAGGTTCGGGCGACGTTCATTCTCAAGCAGATATCAAGGATAAATCGGCGCTCTCTAAAAGTCTTACCGCGCGGCAATGTGCATATTGCAGCCTGGAGGGACGCATAGAGAAAGATACGACGGTGACGATATTCAGAATTTCATTTTTTACGATCTTGTTGCTGACAGGCTGCGAGAACAAGCACGTCGAAACTCCGGTCGCCGGACAAATTCAGCAAATAGAATCGCCTCTACAAAATACAGCAGAGGGAATGGCCAAGGCCAAGGCTTACGAACTGGAGCGAAGCCGCGTCAGTAACCTGCCCACGGCAAACCCTCGAATTGGAAATCCGCTATTCTGAACGTCGCGGCCCTGAGGTGGCGTTTCGCACCAGCATCATGGCCGCGGGAGCGGGCGCTTTCTTGGTAACGGTACGGGCCCAGTGATCAGTGGCACTTCGGCACCGACGTTAGCCTGCACGCTCTGCGCTCGTCTCAGGATGGCTTCCGCCGCTTGGTGGTAAGCCGTGGCGGCTTTCTGTTCCGTGCCTGGCTGATGATCAGATCGCAGCGATGCCCCCACTTCGAGACGGTCTGTTGAAGAGCGCATCGTGGGCCTTAGTGGCGGATCAGTTTCGATGCGCCCAGATGGAGCGGCAAAATAGGTAAAGCAGCCTGCCACGACAGCCGCAGCTAGAACCGCAGGAACAGCAAAGCGCAGTCCGATCATTTCCTGGCCTTTCCTGTCAGCGGAACCGTTGCCCGGAATCACCAATAACGAGAGAAACACTGCGCTACAGCCGAATCATTTTGACTGTGCAGCGGGCAGCTTCTTACGTGAGCCATCGCGTGGAAAGCCCATGTTTGAAGCGATTGCAGCATTTTTTATTGTTGTCAGCGTTGGCATCCTTGTTGCCCACGCTCTCGATGCCTTTCGCTCGTAAGGCGCATGCATCTGCTCGGCTGAGACGGGGCGAGGGGAGACACGATCAACCGCAGGTTCTGACCAGGAGCGCGAAATCCCCCGGCCAGTCTTGCCCGACGCGACTACTTTAAAAGGTGAGAAAGTGCTTTGCCAGCGGGACTGCTGAATTCCTTCGCATCCAGCGTTCCATCGTTGTCCGGATCCGCTGCTTTAAAGCGCTTCTCCACCACGGCGAGAAACTCCTCTTTGGTCAACGTTCCGTCGTGATCCGGATCAGCCGCGTCCAGCTCTTTCGCCGACAACCGACCTGCCAATTCACGTTTGTCGAGCGTCCCATCGTGGTCACGTTCCAGCCTGTCAAATAAAGCCGATGCCGCCTTCTTTGCCTCGGCGAGATCAACCGTGCCGTCATTATCCGTATCCAGCATTTTGATCGCGTTGGTTTGCCGGGGCTTTGATGAGGCCGGAAATACTCCGACCAAAAGAGCGCTTGCGACAACCGCCAGAAATAGTTTGCGATATACGAGCATGACACGCCTCCGAGTCAGCGGACAACCTGGGTCGACCATTGGGCTCACAGTTGGGCAAATTTCCGAGCACGCTCTTCAGCGTGCCGGATTGTCTCGCCCTGCGTGGCGGAAGGGTTTTCTACCTATCTAACTGAAATTGCAAGATTGTTCAGCCTGCGACGGTTATAACTACGGGCGTTGGCGCTGCTGTTTTATGGCTTCAGCCGCAATCCGATGGTCGCCGGCGAGGTGGAAACCATGCGCGGCTGCGTACGGGATGCCGAGCGGTTCAAGGATCGCGCGGCGGACAGGTTTGCTCTAGAACCGTCATGAAGGCTTGGATGGCGTCACTTCCTGCTCGATCCTAATTGCGCCAACCGAAGCTTTGCAGAAGCGACGGTGGCTGGGCATTTTGCAAAGACTGGTCCGGTGCTCGGGGGTCCGTTACGGGCGAGACCTGTGCCTGTGCATTTTGTTCCCGCGCGACGTTTGCTTGCGGCTTCCGCACATGCCGGATCTCTGCCCGCGCATTTTGTACGGACCTGGCCCTTCGGTGCTTTTGCATCGGCCGCACAGGTGCTGGGGCATTTTCCGCGACCGGTGCTGGGGCATCTTGTACGGGCTTAACCTGTGCCCGCGTACCTTCCTCGGCCACCCAAGCCTGGAATTGCCTAAACAGCGCTTCAGATGATGGATCACCATTTTCCGTCTGACTCTGACCGGCGGGCTCGGGAGCGGCAGCAATTTCGTCGCGGGTCGGCGCGTCCTTGGCGGTCGGCGGCAAAGCCTGAACGTCGGCGGTAGATTGAATTGTTGGCGTCGACTGATCGGTGCCAGGCTGAAGCGCCGATTTGTCGACCAGCGAAGCCCTGACATCCGCAAATAGCGTCGCCGGATTTCCCACCGATAAAACCGCGATACCGATCGCTGTCGCCGTTGCAACCAAAATACTCGTCCAGAGGACTCGCGATGAGATGACAGCTCTGTCCCAGGCTTTCCCGATACCCTGCTGCTCAGGTTCATCGGCGAAGAGAGGCCGAGGATAGTCCGGATCAAAACCGTATTTCGTCGGCATGGGTGATGCCTCCTGTTAATTCTTAATGTTCTTGTCGACCAGTACCCTGTTATCGAGGTCCAAAAAGCGGAGAAATCTTGATTTCACTTGGGCCGGGGAACCGCTCGCTCACGCCGCGGCCGGACATTTGTGATTAAGAATGCAAAACCTTCGCAGACCGTCAGCCCCGAACTCGGCAACTTTAGAGACCGCGCCCATTCCCTTGCGTATCAGGGCAACCCCGCCGCGCACTTAAACGATTTCAATCAGCTTGCAGCATTCGCGGTCGACCTTTGGTTGGTTCCCTTCTGGAACTTTTGGTTCCAGAAGGCGTTCTCCGTCTGGCAGAAATCGGCGGGTGCGGAGAGGGTGCCATGTCGAAATTCCGTGTTGGAATCGTCGTCTTGGGAGTGTCCTGCCTGTTTCTGGTCACCACGCCATCGAGCACCGCTCAGGCGAGAGGCCTGCACATTCGGATTGGCGGCGGTCCCATCGGCATTGTGAGATCCGTTGCCTCGCTGGCTTTCCGAGGGCTGCATGGTCGGCGCGCCGAGCGCGTCAGAATGGCAAACCTCCCTGACGAGACGACCGGCGCGTTATCGCGCGCCGATGTCACCCGCGGCGCCGACTGGGTCACGAAGCCTGTGGCGCGGCTGCAGGTCGGAGCTGCCGCCGCGCTGGCGGGCTGGCAAGGCCACCGTGGCGCGAGCGGATGGTGGCAGCATGGTGATGGCGGGTATGGATGGGTGGGTCCGTTGTTCTGGCCGTTCGCCTATTACGACATCTACGACTACGCGCTCTGGGGCGACGGCATCGGCTTCTGGGGCTATGGCTATCGCGATATCTACGCCGCGATATTCACGCCCTATGGCTACGAGGACCTCACCCGCTATATGGCGTCCCCGCGCAGCCAGCGGCATGGCAGGCTCCCTTCGCTCGCACAAATCTGTGGCGACGCAAGCGAGTTTGCCGGTCTCCCGATCAGACAGATCAGGCAGTCGATCCTGCTGAGCGAGGAGGGGCGCGCGGCGCTCGACAATCTTGTCAACGCGTCAGTCGAGGCCGCGCAGATCATCCGTGCGGCCTGCCCGGCTGAGGTCGCGTTAACGCCGTCGAGCAGACTGGCCGTGATGCAACGGCGCCTGGAGGCGATGAAATCCGCGATCGCACGTGTAACGACGCCATTCGAGACATTCTACGAGCTGCTGGACGACGACCAGAAGGGGAAGCTCGCCGAGTTGTCCGGTCAGCGCGCGCCGTTTGCGCCCAAGGTTCCGGCCAGTCAGAGCTGCACGCCGCCTGAGGTGCTGCAATGGCCCGGCAGCGAGATCGACGCGAGGCTGCATCTGAACGACTCACAGCGTGAGGAGCTGGACGCGCTTCAGCGGATGAGCACGCTCGCCAGAAACACGCTGAATTTCGATTGCCAGCCGGACGAGAACCTCGATCCGCCCGATCGGCTTGCGACAGCCGATACAAGGCTCGACGCAATGCTGGACGCGATCAAGCTGCTGCGGCCGGCCCTGGACGATTTCCTTGCAACGCTGAGCGACGAGCAAAAGGCCCAATTCGAGACGATCGGGGCAAAGCGCACGAGCTGACGGATCAGCCGGCCGGGGGACCAGCACGAACAGGCGAGAACATCATTGTGGCGGAAGGGGTGTCCTGTCAACTGCATTGAAAGTGCTAGTTAATTTCAACTAGTCCGACCCAAACCCACGGTCTCGACCACGGGGAGGGTCGGTATTCTCCCGGTTAGACATGCGCTTCCAGCCATGGTTGTATCCGCCCGCAATTAAAACCATGGGGAGGGACTGGGAATGAAGCAGATGCTTTACGCCTTGACCATGACGCTGTTAGCGTCGGGTTTGGCATCTGCCCAGACTGCCGCTCCGAAGTCATGTGATTACGCTGGGCAAGCGTTCTCTGTTGGCGCGACGGTGTGTGAGTGCCCTGGTCTTCAGGCGGAAAATCTGAATTGACAACGCGAGCAAGGGCACATCACAAGCCGTCGACCGGTTTGTGGTTCGCAGTCGACTTGGGAAGACTCCAAAACAATGTGCGTCGATGTGAATTTGACGACAACAACGGCCGAAACCTACGGCCGGATGGTTGAGCAGTATTGTCCGCGACTTCCGGTCAATTTTGCGGAGATACAAAAGGCTATATCTCAGGAGACGATAAAGTATGTCGATGCTGCGCCAAAAAGCGCGATCACTTCGATGGTCGAAGCAATTTGCAAGCGGTACCGCATCGAAGGTCCCTGCAAAGCAATGATTGATGCTATAAATGCTCCGGTGCCCGTGAGGGCGCGTGGCCGAAGCCCTGCGTCCTTGGTCGTTACCGTCTCGGCGAAAAATTATTTGAACCTTTCCCGGGGCCCGTGGACCTATCTTCTGAGGCGCGCGATTCCCATCCCCGCTTCCCCTAGAGAGCCCCGCTCCCCCAGGCGGGGTTTTCGCTTTTCCCCCTCGACGAAACCATTTTCGACCAGTCGCGCAATCGTCCGGAAACAGACGCGGCCCCATCCTCTCGGCATCAAACGACGGGGGACCGGACGATGCTGAACACCATCTTTAACGCGATTTATCGCCATTTCGTCGTGACTTCGATCGTCGGCATGGCGATGACCACGGAGAGCCGCCGATGACCGAGGCAGCGGTAGCCCTGTTGGCCTTCCTCAGCGTCGGCATTTTTCTGGCTCACGCCCTGGATGCCTATCGCACCGGGTAATCCCGCCGGTCCGGGCAAGATCTGCCAGTGGCCACCATCAGGCGGGACACATGATCAAACAACGGGATGCAGAGAACGTGAAGGGACTACGCGTCCCGGCTCTGGCATACCGCAGAATGACGTTTGCCGAAAAGACAGACCGCTCCGCTCACTGGGTAGTTTTCAAGGCTCACCAGTTTAAAGTACCTGCGCAGGACCGACCTTACAGCGGGACCGACCCGGGGCCAGCCGGGTTTGATTGGGTCGAGATTGAGTTCGGGCAAAACGACTAGGTAAAAGCCGGCGGAAATTCTGCTTTAGGGCGGCCAGTTTTGAACAGGCGACTGGCCTATTTCGGCCAGTGCCCGGGATCGGAAAGGGGCGCGGGACCGAAACCCCGACCCTCGCACCTGATCACGGTTAACTTTTCGTTAACCGAATCTAACCACTCTCCCCGCATTCAACAGAAATGCGCGGAGGACGAGATGTGGTTAGATTTCGCCATCTTCCTGGGAGGCTGCCAAATCCTCACCTTCAGCATCATTCGCATTGTCGAAGCGGCAGGGCTGAATTAGCCATCGCAAGCGACGTGAGAACTAACGGATGAACCGTTCTGTTTCTCAAGTCTTATTGGACTCGTTCGGTACTGCTGCAATCGCCTTTGTTCTGGCGATCGCCTTATTTGGCATCCCCGTTTAGTGCAGGGAACGTCGCGCGCTGACGCGCTCAAATATATTGCAAAGACACCCGAACGCTATGAAGATCCAGACGACGAGGCCAGTGTACCAAAACAGCGAATCGAGCACGTAACGAGCCTCCGATGACCGCGTGAAAAAGCCGCCGCTGAGATACCCAGCGACGGCCTGTATTGGGACAGCCGGACGGTCTATGCGCGCCTAAACGCGATCGCGTTTGCGACAGAACGAACTCGAGTGCGCACGCCGCGTCCATCGTTCCCGCTTTGAACAATCCATTGGCCGTTTTCCTGGCCAACAATTTTTCCGACATGATGCGACCAAACGACAATGGCGCCAATTGCAGGCCCGCCGGCGTTGGACCCGTAGTGGGCCCACGATCGTGCCAGATTGTACGACGGCCCCGGGTCGCTGCCGACCTGGCTGCGCATGTACCAACCGCACCAGGCGCGCGGGCGTCCGGACGAGTGATGATAAGCGGAGTGAAAGGAGGAGCCACGATGATGGGATCTAGCTTCAGCACCCGGCGCAAAAGCACATACGAGTGCCGTTGCGGCTAAAATACTACGGATCATGAAAAGCCTCAGTTTGAGAGTGAATGGAGATCGCAAAGCGATCAACGACGCCCCGGTGCAGGGCAGCAATCGACGAGGAAAAAACCTCATCTCCGATCATTTGATCGGATAGTTGCGACCGAAAATCTCAAGCCGCTTCAAGGTTCAAGCGTCGCGGTATGTCCTAAATGTGTCGGAAAATTCCGTGAATTGCATACCTGGCCAGCATCCGTAGCAGGTCGGCTTGTCGAAGCCGGAAAACGAAAAGCCGCCGCTGGGTTGAGTCAGCGACGGCTTATACGCGTTACTCGTGACCCGTCCAGAGGTCGCGATTAAGATGGCATCAGGCGGTTAATTCACGATTACCGCCGTCGCCTTGGGTGAGCCGCCGACGGTTGCCGGTTGCGCTCCTCATCGATCGGCGCTGGGGTGACGTTGCTCATGCTGATCGCTCCCGGTTCTCGCAGTCTCGCTCAACCAGCCGGAACAGTGATCGCATAAACTCGATTTCGAACGGCTCGAGGCTGCCTCCCGATGCTTCGTCGCCTTGCTGATCCATGACGACGTCGGCGAGACTGGCAAGCGACCAAAGCTCAACCGTCCGGATCTCACTCGCCTTCTTCATGAGGCGCGTAAGCTTGCGCAGCACTGCGTTTCGCCTCTCCCACATACCGTCAATGACGATCTCGGCAACGGTCGAATTGCCGGTGTGCTCGGCGCGCCAAGCCCCATTGATCGCACCGTTGATGGACGTGTAGGTGACGGCGCAGCGCATGATCGCCGAGACCCGATCGAGCTCCTCCTCGGTGTCGAGCCGGCTACGCGGCTGCTCGGGATTCATCTTTGCGACAACAGCCGCAGTTGCCGCGTCGCGCGCGGCGTCCAGGTCAATAATGTTGCTTGCAGACGTGTTTGTGGGTGGCGTGCTATGCACGCTGTCAGCCTGAGTCATTTTGAGTAAGCCCTTTCTGGCTCGGGTTAGAGCCGGGGCGGAAGCTACAACTTCCCCTCGGCTTGTTTTCGTGTTATACAAAAAGTATGAAGAAAGCAACACCTGTTAAACAAAAAGTCATGGGCCGGCCGCGGACCGGCATCACTCCGCTGATGGGATTCCGGGCGGACCCTGTTATTCGAGCTTCAATTGTGAGGTGGGCCGAAAAGCAACCTGATATGCCGACGCTTTCCGAAGCAATCCGCCGGCTGGTCGAGCTTGGGCTGAAAGTGAAGTCGAAGGACCGTCCATGAAAGTCACGCGAGCACAGGCTAGTTGGAACTACATCTACATAATGCTTGGGTTCGCTCTCTCAATTGAGGGCAGCATTATTCAAATGATCGACGTGATCAGATTTCCCGTCAATGTTATTGCCTTTCTGCTAATCGCTGGAGTGACTGCATACATATTTCTCTTTAGCGGACGGTTTCAGAACAAGCTGATTGGCTGGCGTCGCTACGAGGACGAACCACGCGCCCCCCACTGAAGCTGGTCGAAGAACTTCTCAGCCTCTTGACCAATAAGCGGCAGTTCGTGTCCGCCCAACCTCAAGACCTAGCGGCTTTTCCTCCGACGGAATCGGCGCGATCATGCGGGGATGACGAAGTCAGAGAACCGAGCCGCGGCGAAGGCTTATCAGGAAGAAAAGCAATGCAGGTGGCGTGAGGAAGCCCATGCCGCAGCCGTCGCGGCTGATCTTGAGCAACTGGCCACTCTGCGGAAATACCTGATTTTCGACAGGAAGGCTGGCGCCTCTGCCGATAGCCTAATCAAGGCGATCGACGACTATGCCGAAAAGCTGACCGGTGACCGGCGCGCGCTGCACACACAAGGCCACAGCATCGGGTGAGATCGGTCTGTTGGCCGGGAGAGCAACGACAATGAGAAACCATCACAGCATTCTGATCATCCGGGATCGTCAGGAGGCCGCGAAAAATCTCGTGCTGCAATATCGCGTCGAGCGAGCAGCCCGGCACATGGGCCGGATTGGGCTGCTGGTGCTGTTGCCGATCACCGTAATCGTCATGGTGATGGGGATCTTTGTAAAAAGGTACATGTGAAGTGTTGCGAAAGCCGTTGGAGTTGCCGCCTGAGGTCGCCAAGGCGTTCGTGAAGGATATTCATTTTCAAACCTAATGGGGCTCCGTAACAAAGGTTAAGGCGGGCGTCTGTTCACTTTTGAACATTCGTTCGGCCGTCGGACTGACTGCCACTATCAAGCCGGTGCCTAGCGCCCGTCAGGGGACGCGGTCGCGCGGGCTCTGGCTGACGGGTCGGTTCGTCGGGGCGAGAAGGCGGTGCTGGCGGCCGAGATGGCGTGGGAGTGCGGGGCGGTTCTCGTCCTGCCATGCAATTTCTCCGTCAAATGTGCCGCCTCGCTCGTTTTCGGTAGAGCCTCTGCAATCGCGCGTATACGGCTTGGCGGGTCCTGTTCAGGACTGCAGCTATCTCGGCGGCTTCTTTGCCGGCCTCCAGCAACTCGTCGAATTTGCGGGTCTCGTCGGGGGTCCACCGCCGGGTTGTTGGTCGTGCATCGCTCACTTCGGTTTTGACCTCAACCCAATCTCGACCAGCCCGCGGATCATTTCATATCCACCACCGGCGTCAGGGCCGGCTCACTGGCCGCAACCATCTGTTTCGGAGAGGAGTAGAACGCGACTGCGAAGATGAAGCCGACGGCTAAGCAATAAGCGACGAATGCAATCTTTGGATTGCTCATTGATCAATCCTCCCCGAGATATTCAACCCCCGCCAGCGGTGCGGAGCAAGGGCAATCGTCGAGGCGCCCCGAAAGGGGTGGATTGCCTTACTGTTTCTGACCGGGCGGGATCGCGCCAGGCGCTGGCAGAGACTGCGGCTCGATCTCTGCGGAAGGTGCGGCACCTCTAAGCTCCGCGGCGTCGACGCATTCTCCGGCCCAAATCCTTGTTCCTTTAACCGTGCCGACGAGCTTGCAGCCCATCGGCGCTATCGGCTTTGCCTGTGCCGCCGGCTTTTTCCCCGCTTTCGGGGCGGGAACCTGAGCAAAGGCACTCGTCGTAAAGATAAGTGCTAGAATTCCGATCGCGATCTTCATGCTCATTTCCCCTTCGCCTTCAGCCCCAGTTCGACAAGCCGTCGGATGGCTTCAAAACACCGCGGCGGCTCGTCCATTGTCCGTGACCTGATATTCAACATCGCCCACATTGGTTTTGAACGATATCAGCCACCCTAAGTCGACCAATCGATCGTATCGGCTCCGGTCTATATTTCCAGCTGTGTATTTGCGTCCGCCGCTGGCGACGATCTGACGAATTAGCTTCAGGTCGTCCTCGTTTTGGCCGCTCACTTCTTCGCCTTCTTGGCCGGCTTCTCTCCCGGATCTTTCGACAGGATGTGCAGCATGGTCTCGATCATGCCGCGGATAGCCTCTGGCCGCGTGTAGGGCTCTTTCTGCTGGTCAATCCACTTGTCGAGCGCCTTCAACTGCGCCGGCTGCAGGCGAACGCCGATAAGCGTTCCTTTGACGGCCGACCGTTTCCATCGCCGCGTTGTGTTATCACTAGTTGATTTGATCATGGCCTTGTGATAGCACAAGAGCAAGCCGAGGGGAAGTTCGAGCTTCCGCCCCGGCTCTAACCCGAGCCACGAGAAGGACAAGTCCAAATGACCCAGGCTGACAGCGTGCATAGCACGCCACCCCTAAACACGTCTCCAAACAACCCGCTTGGCCTTGCCCGACAACAGCGCGAACGGGAACGGGCCCTCAGGCGCATTGCAAAGCTTAGGCGCAAGGCTTCTGATGAAATCGACCGGCTGCTGGCCTTCCTGGACGCTAGCGATCCCTATGTTTCGACAGAGCGTGAGCAAGAGGACGAGGGCGACGGCGATTGCGATCTTGAGGACGGCGCCGACGACGAGCCGTCGCTGGGCTCTCACGAGATCAGGGAAGCCGGGGCGGTGTCCTACCTTCACCACTACGTTTCGGACGGCGGCGACATGCTGGCTGACTGCGAGTTGGATGACTGCGATCGGGAGGACGATGACCCGGAAGAAGCGAAGCAGCAGCCGGCGGAGGCAATGTCATGCGCCTGATCCGCCTGTATACTTCGCGGCTTTGCTTCAAGACGAGCATTCGCCCTCGCTTTGTTCGGCAAGAGGATCGCCGGCATCTAGACGGCGGTGGAGAGCCCAGTTAGGCTCAACCCGCTAAGACAAACTCCTGAGTGGGCCGGCGCGTACCAGACGCGCCGGCCTTTTTTCGTGTGCCAATTGTTTCAGCGTTTCTTCGCGGTGCACGCGCACAGAATCGCCCCAAATCGAGACAACTAAGAATTGTCATCAATACGTGAAAGGGACGTCACGTGGGGATATCGGACTTGCTACAGATTTGGTTGATCGCGAACGCCGCGATTCTTGCTTGGGTGGTATTTGGGACTTCAATGCCAGGGGAGTCTGAGGCTGAAGGTCCAACTCTAAGGGCCGAGTACACAACAGACAAATAGCTCGGCGCCAGCCCCGGTGAACTGATGCGCCTGATCCGGCTGTTGCTCTCGCGCTGCCGGCTGTGGTTCACGCGCTATTTGTTAACCCGTCGTCGGTAGCCTCTTATCCGCGGAACCGCGTATATGCGTACCGTATCTGCCTCGTCTGACTGGAAACCCGCCGGGCTGACCTCGGCGGGTTTTTTCTTTACCTACCAAGCCACGATTACCATTGCCGGCGGAGGCCGATGTGGTGCCGGCCCGATAGTTGCCCAGACGGTCATGGCAATCGCTAGCGCCGCCAAGATTGTCGCCCCTACGGGCGCGTCTCGTTCCATCGCGATTGTCAGTGGTGCAGTTGAAACCGCCGCATCTCGGTTAAGCGCGCTAGGCAGTATTCCCGATAAAGTAAGTTGATAATATTGAACATGGCCGCACCCCGTTGTCCCAGCACGGACATCAAGGCAGCCGTTCGTTTCAGGGCGATTTCGTCGGATGAACGAATTGGTTTCTTCGCGCTCCAGCCAATGGGAACAATCGATCGGCCCGGGACTCGATTCAATGCTCCCGGCTTGCCAGCCCCCAAGGCCGGTCGGGAGAAAACCTCCAAGGTTGGCGGCCTCGGTGCAGTGTCGCGTATCAGCGCCGGGGCCGTTTTCCCACGATCAACGGTGAGCCGGGTAGCCTGAGCTGGGTTTCTCGACCTCGAACAGCGGCCTGACATCGGCGCCGCGTTTCCCGCAAGCCTGACACGTAAACTTAGGCTCTAGCAGTCTGCTGAAGAACCCCCTCGCCACGGAGGGGGCTTGATGATTCACTTTATCATCTCGAATCGGCAGAGGCGATCATGCGCGGCAGGTTTACGGATCAGGGCGGCCTTTTTTCGTACATCGCGCCGGATAAGCGTGTGCCAGCGAACCATCCGCTGCGGAAGGTCCGGGAACTTGTCCGGGATGTTTTGAGTGATTTGAGCCGCAGCCTTGGGAGGCTGTACGCCAGCGAGGGGCGTCCTTCGATCCCTCCGGAGCAATTGCTCAGCGCCTTGCTGCTGCAGGTGTTCTACGGCATCCGCTCGGAACGCCAGTTGATGGAGCAACTGGACTATAATCTTCTGTATCGCTGGTTCGTGGGATTATCGCCGGACGATCCGGTCTGGGACCCGACCACCTTCACCAAGAACCGGGAGCGGCTGCAGAGCGGCGAGGTGTTTACGAAGTTCATGACCAGGCTTTTGAACCACTCTCAGGTCAAGCCGCTGCTGTCGGATGAGCACTTCTCGGTGGATGGAACGCTGATCGAAGCCTGGGCCTCACAGAAGAGCTTTCGTCCCAAGGACGGTGGCGGCGACGATGATGATGGCGCCAACTTCCACGGCCAGAAGCGCAAGAACGACACCCATGCGAGTACCAGCGACCCGGACAGCAGGCTTTATCGCAAGGCGGCCGGACGGGAGGCCAAGCTTTGCTACATGGGCCACGCCACCATGGAGAACCGGCATGGGCTGGCGGTGACCGGCAGGGTCACGCATGCCAATGGCACTGCCGAACGCCGGGCTTCGGAGACCATGCTGAAGGCGAGACGCAAAGCCGCAGGCCGCCGCATCACGGCCGGTGAGGACAAGGCGTACGATACCGCCGATCATGTCGCCAATCTTCGCGCCATCGGCGTGACGCCGCATGTGACACAGAACCAGGCCGTCACCAAAACCGGCAAGACCCGCAACAGCGCCATCGACGAACGAACCACGCGGCATCCGGGATATGGCATGTCGCAATCGCGCCGGGCGATGGTCGAGTGCATTTTCGGATGGGGCAAGCAGCATGGCACCATGCGCAAGACCAAACATCGCGGCATCGCTCGCGTCGCCGCCGACTTCCTGCTCAATCTGATCGCCTATAACCTGATCCGCATTCCCAAACTGCTTGCCGCTTAGCCACCCCGCGTCAGGGTGCACCAACACCAGCCGGGAAAGTTACATCCAACTCCACTGCGTCGCCCAACAACGACCGGCGAGAGTACCAAAACTCTCCATTTCAAGGTTTTTCAGCAGACTGCTAGGTCGGACAGCCTGACGCTATCGGCCCATTGGCTGGCGTCGATCGTGACGTGATGCGCGCACTTGTAGTCGGCGCAGTAGACAATGAGCCGGGTAGGGCCGGAGGCCCGCATCTCGCCTAGGGTGATTTTCTGTTCGCGATTTGCCGTTGTACGTTCGAATGTACGCAGGAACCCTAAAAAGCAAATTTATGTAATTATTTCAATGGTTATGGCGGAAGGGGTGGGATTCGAACCCACGGTACCCTTGCAGGTACGCCGGTTTTCAAGACCGGTGCCTTAAACCACTCGGCCACCCTTCCAAAATCGGGAATTTCAACCGCTTAGCCCGGCCCATGCGGGAGTGCAATGGGAACGGGGATCAGGCACCCGTCCAGTGAAACGTAAGGCTGAGGAAAACCGCGGCCGACTACCGAATGATCGCCCCGATCGAGGAGTAGCGCTTGCCGCGCCGGCCTTCATTGGGAACGAACTGAGCGAAGACGTCCTTGATGCGGTCGGCGGCCGAGGCGTCACGCCTATAGCGGATCTCCGCCTTGGCCACGACTTCCTCCACCCGAGGCGCGTAGGTGGCGCTTTCGAACATCGACGCGTCGAACCTTGAACCGCTGGCGTCGCCGAAGTAGGCGTCGCAGACAAACAGCAAAGCCAGCAACGCAGATCCGACAACCCCAAAATATCTGAAAATAGGCATTGGTACGCAAGCTCCCCCGTTTTGAAAAAGAGGGTGCAGCGCGCGCGATAAAAGTCAGGTTTAAGGCCGCCGTGCATCTGCCGGCACGGTTGTTCGCCGGTTGGCGGTTTGGGAAGAATTTTAGTGATCTGGAGTGGTCGGCGCGGGGCTTGCCGCAACGCCTCGTCTGGCCGGGTGTTCGGAACGTCGGCTAGACGCCTCGAAGGATCAGTTCTAGCCGAAAGCCACCGCCAGCAAACTGGAGCACAGCAACACGAGACTTGCTGTGGTCAGGGCCAGGAAGCCGTTTGAAACGTATCCGTTGGAGACATAGTCGTGGTTGCGCATGATGCACCTCCCGCTCACGATGCTCGTCCGAATTTATTAAAGCTTTCAGAATCTCCAGGTCGGCAGGGTGGGGCGTGTTTGCACGCGCGATCCACCCGGCCTCAGTCGGCCTTGAAAATCAGGCCCTGGAACGAAAACTATCAAAGGCGTGGGCGAGGAAAATTCCGGCGCTCACCAGGCCCATTACCGCTGTCACTGTCTCGATCATCGCAAAAGTCCTTTTGCGCCCCTGCATCCACAGAACGACTGCGCCGTTGCACAGTCAAAAAGATTCATTTGCCGGAATCGAGATCGCCACCGAGTGATGATTTGCTGCAACACGTTGTCTGAAAGCGGGACACGGCACGCGCGTGCGGACGCGTTTTGCCGGCGATATCACCCGTAAATCCACGGATACTCTCCGCAACCATTGATTCACCACGAGGGCGCTGACCCCATTTCCGCCGCGTTCGGGTTGCGATATCTTTATGACTTGATGCGGAGGTGGGCCGTATCATGATTCAAGACCGCGACTGCCTCAAGGCAGTGCGCGGCGAGCGGAATGGTCACTGGGGCGAATGGGGATTCGACGGTCAAAATCGATTGTCCTGACGGTGCGTGGTGCCGCAGCCGTGGCCGCGTGCCTCGTCCTCGCCAACTGCGCCTCGTCGAGCAAATTCGCTGCCCGAGTCGATCCCAAGTACGGCGTGTCGTCGAGCCCCCGCGTGGTGGCGCTGGGCGATCCCGTGCCGAAGGGTGGCGGCACCTATCGCGTCGGCAAGCCCTACACCGTCGGCGGCCAAGTCTACGTGCCGGAAGAGGATACCAATTATCGCGCCGAGGGCATGGCCTCCTGGTACGGCGACGACTTCCACGGCCGACTGACCGCCAATGGCGAAGTGTTCGATATGGGTTCGCTGACCGCGGCCCATCCGACCCTGCCGCTGCCGAGCTATGCCCGCGTCACCAACATGCGGAACGGCAAATCCCTCATCGTTCGCATCAACGACCGCGGTCCCTACCATGGCAACCGCCTCATAGACGTATCGAACAAGGCAGCCGAACTCCTTGATTTCAAAGCAAATGGCGTCGCCAAGGTTCGGGTTGAATATGTCGGCCGGGCGCCCCTGGAGGGTTCCGACGACCGCCAGCTGATGGCGACCTTGCGGACCGGCGTTCCCGCGCCATCGCCATCGACGGTCCGGATCGCTTCTGCCCGGCCGTTCGTGCCCGAAATCCCGTCGTCTGCCGGCCGCATCCGTGGCGAGGTTCCGATGCCCGAAGGGCGTCCCTACAGCCTCGGCAACACCTCGGCGGACTACGCCTCGCTCAACGCGACCTCGGAAATGTCGGCCTCCAGCCGCTCACGCGGCCGCACCCTCGAAAATCCCCGTGCGGTGTCCTACGAGGCCGACGGGAACTATGCCGCCCAAAGCTCGGCCTATCTGCCGATCGACCCGCGCGGCCCCAGCGAAGTGCTCAGCGGGCGCGGGCTGTACTAACTCCTCAGGAATGCGATCAACGCGGCGTTGACCTCGTCGGGGCGCTCCTGCTGCACCCAGTGGCCGGCGCCGTCGATGATGAGTTGTTGCCGCAGACCAGGCAGCACCCGCTCCAGCTCGTTGACGCGCTTCGCCCCGATCAGGCCGGTGATGACCGAATCCTTCGATCCCGCGATGAACAATGACGGCTGATGGATCTGTGCGCCTTGCCAGGGGGCGGTCAGGTCCCAGTTGCGGTCGAGGTTGCGATACCAGTTCAGCCCGCCGCGGAAGCCGGACTTGCCGTAGGCCTCCGCAAACGTGGCGATGTCGGCTTCGCTGAGCCAGTCCGGCAACGTGACGACGGGAGGAATGTTGCCGAGAAAGCCCTTGTCCTCGGCAATGAAGAGCGCGGCGGGATCGGAGACGCCGCGCCCGAGGATCTTGCGCATGGTGGCGGCGACGTCACGCTCGAACTCGGCCTCGGCGACGCCAGGCGTTTGGAAATACTGCCAGTAGAAATTGGTGACGCCGCCCTCGCGCAGGCTGTCGAGCGGCCGGCCGCGGCCGCGAAAGGGCGGCGGCACGCTCAAGCCCGCGACCTTGGTGAACATGTCCGGCCGGAACATCGCCGCATGCCAGGCGACCGGCGCGCCCCAGTCGTGGCCGACGATGACGGCCTGCTTTTCGCCGAGCGCGGTCACGAGGCCAACCATGTCGCCGACGGTGTCGAAGATGCTGTAGGCGTTGACGTCAGCGGGCGCGCTGGTCCGGCCATAGCCGCGCATGTCGGGGGCGACGACATGAAAGCCGGCGTCCGCGAGCGCCGTGATCTGGTGTCGCCAGGAGTAGGACAGTTCGGGCCAGCCGTGGCAGAGCACGACCAGCGGACCCTGACCCTGCTCAAGCAGAAACAGCTCGATGCCGTTGGCGGAAATGGTGCGTGTGGATGGCATCGTGTTTCCGCCCTGTTTTTGGTTTTTTGTCGGGAAATTGCAGCAGCGGCACGATAGGGTCGTTCGACCGGCGCTGCAATCTCATCGACACCGGCGACAAGTCCGAAAACCTGTGTTGTTTGCGATACTTCCAACTGTTAGAAGGCACGGATTCAGGACATCGCAAATGGCTGCAGAGACCCCCGTTTCCCGCAAATTGGACGCCGCGGCCGCATTCCCGTGGCGGGGCCTTGCCGCGGCCGCCATTGCGCTTGCCGTCGGCTGGGGCGGGATCGTGTCCGCCGCCAACAACAGCGTGCAGGGCGCCAAGAAGGAAGTCGAAAACGGTTTTGACGGGGATGCGCCGACCGCGATCCTGATCGAGGCGGCCAGCGGCAGCGTGCTGTTCGAGAAGAACGCCGACGAGCTGCGCGCGCCCTCCAGCATGATGAAGCTGATGACGGCCGAGGTGGTGTTCAACGCCATCAAGAAGGGCGACGTCAAACTGACGGACGAATACCGCATCAGCGAGAACGCCTGGCGCAGGGGCGGCGCGCCGGCGGGAGGCTCGACGATGTTCGCCGCGCTCAACAGCAAGGTGTCGGTCGACGATTTGCTGCACGGCGCGATCATCCAGAGCGGCAACGATGCCTGCATCGCGCTTGCGGAAGGCATGGCCGGCAACGAGCGGATCTTTGCCGCCGACTTCATGACCAAGCGCGCCCGCGAGCTCGGCCTGCCCAAGTCGACCTTCGGCAATTCCAACGGGCTGCCCGACCCCGGCAACAAGATGACGGTGCGGGAACTGTCGAAGCTGGCGCGTTACGTGATCCAGACCTATCCCGACATGTACAAATTGTTCGGCGAGAAGGAGTTCACCTGGAACAAGATCCGCCAGCAGAACCGCAACCCGCTGCTCAACTCGCTCACCGGCGCCGATGGCCTGATGACCGGCTACACCAAGGAGGGTGGCTACGGCATGGTCGGCTCCGCCGTGCAGAACGACACGCGGCTGATCGTCGTGGTCAACGGCCTCGAGGATCCCGACGATCGCGCGTCTGAGGCCAAGAAGATGCTGGAATGGGGCTTTCGCAATTTCGAAACCCGCACCCTGTTCGCGGCCGACCAGCCGGTCGGCTACGCAAAAGTGTTCGGCGGCGACAGCCGTTCGGTGAAACTGGCGAGCCCGCAGCCGATCAAGGTGATGGTGCCGAAGAACGGCAGTGAGAAATTGATCGCGCGCATCGTCTATAACGGCCCGGTGCGGGCGCCGGTGCAATCCGGCCAACCGGTCGGCGTCGTCAGGGTGTGGCGCGGCGCCAACGTCGCCATGGAAGCGCCGGTCTATGCGGCGGAAGCGGTCGGCACCGGTTCGACCATGCGCCGGGCGATCGACGGCGCCAGCGAGCTCGTCATCGGCATGTTCCGCGCGAGCGCGGAGAAGCTTTGAGCATGGCTGAAGCAACGGTGGCCAAGCCTTCCGGGCGCGGAAAATTCATTTCGTTTGAAGGCGGCGAGGGCTCGGGAAAGTCGACCCAGATCAAGAAGCTCGCCGAACGTCTGGCGACCGCGAAGCTGCGCGCCATCGTCACGCGCGAGCCCGGCGGATCGACGGGGGCCGAAATCATCCGGCACCTGGTGCTGTCGGGCATGGGCAAGCTGCTGGGGCCCGACGCGGAAACGCTGCTGTTTGCGGCGGCGCGCGACGACCATGTTCGCACCGTGATCCAGCCCGCGCTCAACCAGGGAACATGGGTGCTGTGCGACCGGTTCTTCGACTCGACGCGGGCTTATCAGGGCAGGCTGGGGCAGGTCGCGCCGGGCGTGCTGAACGCCATGCAGCGGGTCACCATCGGCGATCTCAAGCCGGACCTGACCATCATCCTCGATATCCCGGTCGAGGTCGGCATGCAGCGCGCGGCGGTGCGTCGCGGCAAGGGCGTGCCTGATCGCTTCGAGGCGGAGGACGTCCAGTTTCATCGGGACTTGCGCGAGGCCTACAAGCAGATCGCGGCGGAAGATCCGCAGCGCTGCGTGCTCGTTGATGCCGACGCCGATGCCGACACGGTAGCGGCCAACATCTGGAAGGCCCTGCGCGATCATCTCTTCAATGTCCCGGCAACGGCGGCGAGCCCGGCATGAGCGCGCGCAAGACCGAGCAGGAGATTGCCGTCCGGCATCCGCGTGAGACGTCCGAACTGTTCGGTCATCGCGAGGCGGAAGCTGCGCTGCTCAACGCCTACCGCAGCGGGAAAATTCCGCATGCCTGGCTGATCGGCGGCCCGCAGGGCATCGGCAAGGCGACGCTGGCCTATCGCATGGCGCGGTTCGTGCTCGCCAATGCCAATCCGTTGGCGTCGTCGGTGCAGCACGCGGAAACGCTGGCGGTCGATCCGGCCAATCACGTGGCGCGACAGATCACGGCCGAGGCGCATGGCGGGCTGCTGGTACTCGAGCGCGGCCTCAACGACCGCGGCGTGATGCGCACGGTCATCACCGTCGACGAGACGCGGGAGACGATTTCGTTCTTCGGCTCGACCGCGGCGGTGGACGGCTGGCGGGTCTGCATCGTCGACACCGTCGACGAACTCAATCCGAACGCGGCGAACGCGCTACTGAAGATCCTCGAAGAACCGCCGCAGCGGTCGCTGTTTCTGCTTGTCAGCCATTCGCCGGCGCGAGCGTTGCCGACCATCCTGTCCCGCTGCCGCAAATTGCCGTTGCGGCCGCTCTCGACCGACGACGTGATCCGCGCCGCGGCATTGGCAACCGACAAGGACGCGAACGATCCGGCGCTCGCCGAGGCCGCGGAAGCGTCAGAGGGCAGCGTCTCGCGCGCGCTGACGCTGCTCGGCGGCGATGCGCTGAAACTGCAGCAGCGCACCGCGGCACTGCTGGCGACGCTGCCGCAGGTCGATCCGCGCGAACTTCATGCGCTGGGTGACGCGCTCGGCACCAGCGACCGTGTGGCGCTGGCTGCCTTCATCGACGGTATCGACCGCTGGATCGGCGAAAAGCTGCGCGCCGGCGATGCCAACGCGAATCTGCCGCGCCTTGCACGGCTGGCGGAGGTATGGGAAAAGATCGTCCGCGCCGCGCGCGACACCGAATCGTACAATCTGGAACGAAAACCGCTGGTTTTCTCGGTGTTCGGAATGCTCGCGGAAGCGACGCGGTAACGCTCCGCCTGACATCAATCCAGACAAACTTGTTTTGATTACATTTAAGGGAATTCGCCGTGGCGACGTCTAAGAAAAAAGCTTCCAAAAAACGCAAGGCGAAGAAGGTTCGCAAGACGACAGCCGCGCGCGCCGGCAAGAAGGCGACGGCGAACAAACGCGCGGCAAAGACCAAGCGCGGCGTGAAGAAGGCGAGCAAAACGGCGAAGAAAGCCGTCAAGAAATCTTCGAAGAAGGTGGCAAAGAAAACGCCCGGGAAGACTGGAAAGAAGGCGGCTAAAAAGATCGCGAAGAAGGCTGCAAAGAAGACGCGCGCCAAGAAGGTCGTCGCCGCGGCGACGCCGACCGCGGTTGCGACTCCGAAGCCCAAGGTTCTGAAGACAAGGGCGCCAAAGACCATTGCGCCACCGCCCGTGAAGGCGTCGCCTGCACCCAAACCAGCGCCTGCGGCGACTGCCGAGCGCAACACCTACTTCATCACGACCGCGATCGCCTATCCGAACGGGCAACCGCATATCGGTCACGCCTATGAGGCGATCGCGACCGACGCGCTGGCGCGATTTCAGCGGCTCGACGGCAAGGACGTGTTTTTCCTGACCGGCACCGACGAGCACGGCCAGAAGATGATTCAAACCGCGGCCGCCGAAGGCATGACGGCGGCCGAGCTTGCCATGCGTAACGCCGGCCGGTTCCGCGAAATGGACCAGCGCCTGAACGTATCGTTCGACCGCTTCATCCGTACCACCGAGCCCGCGCATCATCACTCGGTGCAGGTGATCTGGAACCGGATTCAGCAGAACGGCGACATCTATATCGATGTCTATTCCGGCTGGTATTCGGTGCGCGACGAAGCCTATTACGCCGAGGACGAAACCGTCGTCGGTGAGGACAATGTTCGCCGCGGCCCGCAGGGCACGCCGGTGGAGTGGGTCGAGGAGAAGAGCTACTTCTTCAAACTGTCAGCCTATCAGGACAAATTGCTGGCGCTGTACGAAAACCAGCCCGACTTCATCGGGCCGGATTCTCGCCGCAACGAGGTCATGAGCTTCGTCAAGGGTGGCTTGAAGGACCTGTCGATCTCGCGCACGACCTTCGACTGGGGCATCAAGGTGCCCAACGACCCCGCACACGTGATGTATGTCTGGCTCGACGCGCTGACCAACTACATCACCGGCGTCGGCTTTCCCGACGAGAACGACGCGAACTGGCGCTACTGGCCGGCCGACGTGCACATCATCGGCAAGGACATCATCCGCTTCCATGCGGTGTACTGGCCGGCATTCCTGATGTCGGCCGGCATTCCCGTGCAGAAGCGGGTCTATGCGCACGGCTTCCTGTTCAACAGGGGAGAGAAGATGTCGAAGTCGGTCGGCAATGTCGTCGATCCCTTCAATCTGGCCGACCAGTATGGTGTCGACCAGGTGCGCTACTTCTTCCTGCGCGAGGTGCCGTTCGGGCAGGACGGCAACTACAACCATGAAGCCATCGTCGCGCGCATCAACGCCGATCTCGCCAACGGTCTCGGCAACCTGGCGCAACGTTCGCTGTCGATGATTGCCAAGCAGCTCGGCGGCGTGCTGCCGGAGCCCGGCGAGTTCTCCGACAACGACAAAGCGATGTTGGCGATGGCGGACGGTATGCTGGAGCTGTCGCGGACCGCGATGGCGACCCAGCAGATCCATCAGTGGATCAATACCGTCTGGGCCGTGATCGCCGAAGGCGACCGCTATTTCGCTGGCGAGGCGCCGTGGGCGCTCGCAAAAACCGATCCGGCGCGGCAGAAGACGGTGCTGTACGTCACCGCGGAAGTGGTGCGCCTGGTCGCGATCCTGACGCAGCCTGTGATGCCGGATGCGTCGGCGAAGCTGCTCGACAGTCTCGGTGTGGCCACCGATGCGCGCGACTTCAAGGCTCTGAGCACGCGCCTCGTGGCCGGCACGACGTTGCCGCCGCCGGTCGGCGTATTCCCGCGCTATGTCGAGCCGAAAGCGGATTAATGCTGGTCGACAGCCACTGCCATCTCGACTTTCCGGACTTTGCCGACGACCTCGACGCCATCGTGGCGCGCGCCGAGACCGCCGGCATCGGCCGCATCGTGACGATCTCGACCCGGGTTAAACGGCTCGGCGGGCTGCTTGCCATCGCCGAGCGGTTTCCCAACGTCTACTGCTCGGTCGGCACCCATCCGCACAATGCCGACGAGGAAGACGGCATCCCGGCCAGCGAGCTGATCGAGCTGACAAGACATCCGAAGGTCGTGGCGCTGGGTGAGGCGGGGCTGGATAATTTTTACGAGCACGGCTCCAGCGCGGCGCAGGAACGCGGCTTTCGCGCGCATATCGCGGCCGCCCGCGCCACCGGCCTGCCGCTGGTCATTCACACCCGCGACGCGGATGACGCTTGCAGCCGCATTCTCCAAGACGAGATCGCCAAGGGGACGTTCAAGGCCGTGCTGCACTGCTACACCGGCGGGCGCAAACTGGCGATGAAGGCAATCGCGATGGGGCTGTCGATTTCGTTCACGGGCATTTTGACGTTCAAGAAGTCCGAGGAGTTGCGCGCGCTCGCCGCCGAATTGCCGGCCGACCGCATCATGGTCGAAACCGACTCGCCGTATCTCGCGCCCGGCAAGTTCCGCGGCAAGCGCAACGAGCCGTCCTACGTCGTTGAAGTGGCAAAAGTGCTGGCGGAAGCGCGCGGCGTTTCGCTGGAGGAGATTTCGCGGCAGACCACCGAAAACTTCTTCCGCCTGTTTTCAAAAGTGCCGGCGCCGAAGGCCGCCGCATGACGCTGACCTTGACGATTTTGGGCTGCGGATCCTCGGCCGGCGTGCCGCGGCCCGCGCTCGGCTGGGGCGCCTGCGATCCCAACAACCCAAAGAACCGTCGTCGCCGCTGTTCGCTGCTGGCCGAGCGCACCTCGGAACAGGGCACGACGCGGATCGTGATCGACACCTCGCCCGACCTGCGCGAGCAACTGATCGACGCCGAGGTCGATCACATCGACGCCGTGTTCCTGACCCACGAGCATGCCGACCAGACTCACGGTATCGACGACCTGCGTTCGGTGGTGCTGCACCAGCGCCGGCGGATTCCGGTCTATCTCAATCAGTCGACCGCCAAAGACATCCTGTCGCGGTTTTCCTATTGCTTCATCTCGCCCGAGGGCAGCGACTATCCGCCGATCCTCGACCAGCATTCGATCGAAGCTGGCGAGAGCCGCGGCATCGACGGGAAGGGCGGCACGGTGACCCTGTCCGCCTTCATCCTGCAGCATGGCAACATCCCGGCGCTCGGCTACCGCATCGGCGATGCCGCCTATACGCCCGATGTCAGCGACATCCCGGCCGAGAGCTGGGGGCATCTGGAAAATCTCGAGCTCTGGATCATCGACGGGCTGCGTTATGCTGGCCATCCCAGCCATTTCAGCCTCAACGATGCGCTAGGCTGGATCGAACGCTTCAAGCCGCGCCGCGCCGTCATCACCAACATGCATTCCGACCTCGATTACGAGGTGCTGCGCCAAAGCCTGCCGGCCGGGGTCATACCGGCCTATGATGGGATGAAGTTGACGCTGGAGCGTGCGGGCTGAACAGACAGAGGACGACTTCGATGATCGCGCTGTTCTTTGAAGTCCAGACCAGGCCCGGACACCGGGATCAATATCTCAGCCTGGCGGCCTCGCTGCGGCCGGACCTCGATGCCATCGGCGGCTGTCTCTTCATCGATCGCTTCAGCAGTTTGACCCGCGACGATCTGCTGCTGTCCTATCAGATCTGGCAGGACGAAGGCGCGATGACGGCATGGCGGGTCCATGGCTACCATCACGAGGTCCAGACCATCGGCCGCGAAAAAGTCTTTTCGGACTATCGCATCCGCATCGCGCAGGTGATCCACGAGGAGCGGCCGAGACAGCCGGTCTGGCAGCCCGAGCGGCGAACGCCATACAACGACCCGGCGCGGCGTCCTTCGACCTTTGCGGTGATCGCGGAATCGAAACAGGCCGAACTTCCGGTGCAAACCGAGTTGCGCCGCGATTCATTCAAGAGCGTCTATCGTGACGGCACCTTTGCGCACCTGATCGATGTGCCGGATGAGCAATCCGGCGTCGAACTGGGGCATCATCTACTGACCGATCCGACCATGGAATATTTTCGCGTTGTCGAGGTCATGCGCGACTACGGCATGTACGACCGGACCGAGGCGCCGCAGTATTATCCGGCGGTAGCGAAAACCTAGCCGTCATTGCGAGCAAAGCGAAGCAATCCACCTTGCTTAGCAACAAGTCTGGATTGCTTCGTCGCTGCGCTCCTCGCAATGACGACGTTGGGCAATCAGGCCGAAATCGCCTTCGCCGAACTCCACCTGGTTGCGCAGCATGAATTTCTGAATTTTGCCGGTCGACGTCTTCGGGATCGCTCCGAACACCACGGCCTTCGGCGTCTTGAAGCCGGACATGTGGCTGCGGCAGAACGCGATGATCTCGGCCTCGGTCGCCTTGGCGCCGTCCTTCAGTTCGACGAAGGCGCAGGGCACTTCGCCCCATTTCGAATCCGGCTTTGCCACCACGGCGGCAAACAGCACGGCTGGGTGCTTGTAGAGGATGTCCTCGACCTCGACGGAGGAGATATTCTCGCCGCCGGAAATGATGATGTCCTTGGAGCGGTCCTTGATGATGACGTAGCCGTGCTCGTCGAGCACGCCGAGATCGCCGGTGTGAAACCAGCCGCCGGCAAAGGCTTCCTGCGTCGCCTTCTCGTTCTTCAGATAGCCCTTCATCACGATATTGCCGCGGAACATCACCTCGCCGATGGTCTCGCCGTCGCGCGGCACTTCGCGCATGGTCTCGGGATCGAGCACGGTGACGCCTTCCTGCAGCGGGTAGGGCACGCCCTGCCGGCGCTTGAGCTGGGCGCGCTGGTCGGCTGGCAGTTCGTCCCAGCCCGGCTGTTCGGCGCAGACCGAAGCGGGACCATAGACCTCGGTCAGCCCATAGACATGCGTCAGCTTGATGCCGATGTTTTCGGCGCCTTCGAGCACGGCGACCGGTGGCGCTGCACCCGCTATCAATCCGACCACAGGGCGCGCGGCTTTGCCCTTGGGCGCGTCGGGCGCATTGATCAGCGTGTTGTAGACGATCGGCGCGCCGCACATATGGGTGACGCCGTGCATCGGGATCAGTTCGAAGATCTTCGCCGGATCGACCTTGCGCAGACAGACATTGATGCCGGCCGATGCTGCAATGGTCCACGGAAAGCACCAGCCGTTGCAATGGAACATCGGCAGCGTCCAGAGATAGACCGGATGCTGGCCGAGATTGCCGGCCAGGATGTTGCTGACGGCGTTGAGGTAAGCGCCGCGGTGATGGGTGACGACGCCCTTCGGATTGCCAGTGGTGCCTGACGTGTAGCTCAGCGCAATCGCGTCCCATTCGTCCTGCGGCAGGCGTGCTACGAAATGCTCGTCGGTCCCGTGCGCAGCTACTTGCGCCAGCGCTTGCTCGTATTCGATCTCGCCGATGCGTTTTCCGCCTGCGAACGCGGCATCGTCGACGTCGATGACAAAAGGTTTCGGGTCCTTCATCAACGTCAACGCTTCCGCGATCACGCCGGAAAATTCCGGATCGACCAGGATGATCTTCGCGCCGCCATGATCGAGCTGGAACGCGATCGACGCGGCATCGAGCCGGATGTTGAGCGCGTTCAGCACGGCGCCCGCCATCGGCACCGCGAAATGCAGCTCGTTCATCGCCGGGATATTCGGCAGCATCGCCGCGACCGTATCGCCATGGCCGATGCCGCTGTCGACAAGCCAGGACGCAAAGCGCCGGCAGCGCTCGTAGGTCTGCGCCCAGGTGAAACTGCGGCCTTCATAGACCGTGCTGACGTGATCCGGATAGACCGCGGCGCTGCGCGCCAGGAAAGCTCAGCGGCGTCAGCGGCACGTAGTTCGCCGGCGTCTTGTCCAATCCGGCTGCGTACTGGTTCTGGGCTGCGCTCATCGGCTCTGTCCCATTGGCAAAGTTGAACTTACAGGAACCCGATCGAAATCCACGGGAAGATCGCCACGATGATCAGGCCGACCATCAGCGCCAGCAGATAGCCCCAGATCGGCCGGATGCCCTCGGCCGGATCGACCCGTCCGATGGCGCAGGCGGCATAATAGCCGACGCCAAACGGCGGCGCGAACAATCCGATGCCCATCGCGAGGATGATGATCATCGCATAGTGCACCTCGTGGACGCCGACCGCGCGCGCGATCGGAAACAATAGCGGCCCGAACAGCACGATCGCCGGAATGCCCTCCAGCACGCTGCCGAGGATCGATGAAGGCCACGATCGACACCGCGATGAAGGTCGCCGAACCGCCGGGCAGGCCGGTCATGGCTGACGCCAGCGCCCGCGAGAAGCCGGATTGCGTCAGGCCCCAGGCCATGCCGGTGGCGCAGCCGATGATCAAGAGGATCGCGCCCGACAGGCACGCGGTCTCGATCAGCATCGGCACGATCCGCCGCCAGTCGAAATTGCGGTAGATCAAAAGGCCGTAGATCAGGAAGCCGACGATGAAGGCATAGACGATGCCGATGGTGGAAACTTCGGTCGCGGTCGCGATGCCCTCGACCACGGCGTAGCGGATCACGAACGGCAGCGCGATCGCGGGCAGGGCGATGACAAACGCGCGGACGATCTCGCCGCCGCTGGCGCGCCGGTGACGTGCTCGCAGGTCCTCGTCGCGGTAGCGCCACCACACCAGCGCCGACAGCGTGATCGCCAGCACCACGCCCGGCAGCAAGGCCGCCGGTGAACAGCGCCGCGATCGAGACGCCGGTGACCGAGCCGATCGTGATCAGCACGAGGCTCGGCGGGATGGTTTCGGTCTGCGCGCCGGTGGCGGCGAGCAGGGCGACCAGATCGCCCGGCTTGGCGCCGCGCGCCTTCATTTCCGGAAACAGCACCGGCGCCACGGCGGCCATGTCGGCGGCCTTCGAGCCTGAAATGCCCGACACCAGATACATCGCGCCGACCAGCACGTAATGCAGCCCGCCGCGGACATGGCCGAGCAGGCTCGCCAGGAATGCCACCATGGCGCGCGCCATGCCGGTCATCTCGATCAGCAGGCCCAGAAACACGAACAGCGGCACCGACAGCAGGATGAGGTGGCTCATGCCCTCGTCCATGCGGCCGACCAGCACCATCAGCGGCGTGTTGGTGGTCAGCGCCAGATAGCCATAGGTCGCCAGGCCAAACCCGAACGCGATCGGAACGCCGGCGAACACGCAGAAACCGGCGACGCCGACAAAGAAGATGATCAGATTGAGATTGCCGAGCGGCTTGAGCGAACCCTTGAGCAGCCAGAACACGGCGATGACAAGCGCGACCGACAGGATGGCGCCGAGCACGATGCGGACATCGCCGGCACGCAGCCAGCCGCAGGAACGCAAACAGCGCCATCAGGCAGATGCCGACCGGCAACGCCGCGGCGCGCCAGATATTGGGATCTGCAGCGCCGGCGTGGTGATGAAGCTTTCCTCGTAGGCGTATTCGTAGGCCGGCCAAGCGATCATCAAGAGAAACGCCAGCGCGGCGCAGGTCGCGACCAGATCGAGATAGGCGCGCATCGCGGGCCGGGCGCTGGCGACGATCGCCGTCATCCGCATGTGCTCGGCGCGGCGGAACGCGACCGCAGCGCCCAGCATCGCCAGCCACAGGAACAGGATCGACGCCAGTTCGTCCGACCAGATCAGCGGCCGGTGCAGCCCGTAGCGCGCCACCACGCCGGCAAACAGGATCACGATCTCGGCGACGACAAGAATGGCGGCCGGAATCTCGACCAGCATTCCCAAGAAGTGTTCGATCGACGCCGCGAGCAGAGCGGCGGCGAGGGGGCTTGCAGCCACCTCGCCGAGCGCGACTTCAGTCAGTTCGGCATGAGCCATGACGGCCCCCTGCACCAATACGCGTTATCAGGACAGCTTGCCGACCGACTTTTCCAGCAGTTCCCAGGCCTGGTCGCCGTACTTGCCCTTCCATTCGGCATAGAAGCCGGCGGAACGGAGTTTGTCGCGGAACGGCGCCACGTGGGCTGGTTGAACGTCAGGCCCTTGCCGGCCAGTTCCTGCTGCAAGCCGGCGATTCAGCTTGGCGACGTCCTCGCGCTCCTTGACGCCGGCGGCGTTGATATTCTTGGCGACGATGGCGCGGACGTCCTCCGGCATGCTTCTCCCAGGCGCGGCGGTTGGCGAGGAACCAGAAGCCGTCCCACATGTGGTTGGTCAGCGAGCAGAATTTCTGCACTTCGTACAGCTTTGCGGTCGAGATGATCGCCAGCGGATTTTCCTGGCCCTCGACGATCTTGGTCTGCAGCGCCGAATAGACTTCGCTGAAATTGATCGAGGCGGGCGGCTGCATCGAACGCCTTGAACATCGAGGTCCACAGCGGCGACACCGGCACGCGGATCTTGAAGCCCTTGAAATCGTCCGGGCCGTTGATCGGCTTGGTCGACGACGTGGTCTGGCGGAAGCCGTTGTCCCAGATCTTGTCCATGACCACGAGACCGGCCTTGGTGATCTCGCCGCGGATATAGGCGCCCAGCCCGCCATCCATGGCCTTCCAGACCGTGTCGTAGTCCGGGAACGCGAAACCGATGCCGCTGATCGAGGCCGCCGGCACCAGCGTCGCCAGGATCAGGCCCGACAGCGTGAAGAATTCGACGCCGCCGGAGCGAATCTGGCTCAGCATGTCGGTGTCGGAACCAAGCTGGTTGTTCGGGAAAATCTGCAGGTCGAACCTGCCATTGGTCTCGGCCTTGATCGCCGCCGCCATCTCCTTGGCGCGGGCGTTCATGGGATGGCCGTCAGGCAGATTGTTGGCGTACTTGTAGGTGAATTCGGCCGTCTGGGCGCGCGCCACCATCGGCGCGCCAATGCCGCCCAAAACCGCTGACGCAGCGGATGCCTTCAAAAGCGTGCGTCGTGAAAAGCTCATCTGTTTCTCCCGTGAGACTTATTGTTCTTGAGATCCAATCCTATACGGACCTGACGCCATCAGGTCATCAGCGATCTCGCTTCGCGCGGCTTATTGCAGCCGACGCCAGCGGCGGCAATATCGGCTTTTGGACCAAGCGACGCGTACCAAGGCCAAGGAGCGATCGAGACCGTGGATGGGATACAGCGTGCCTTCAGCCAAGCCGACGAACCAGCGGCAATCCTGACGACGTCTGGAAGGAAATCCCGCTAAATATCTGATCTAATTATAGATATAAATATTCCATAATATACCTTATGCGAATTCGTGATACGGGCCCAAGGGGTTTGGGCTGGGCCGCTCAGCCTGTCGCCGCTAGCTCTGCCACCCTCGCCGGGCGATCCTCAAGGTGCACAAGCCCAGTCAAAATCGCCTATACCAGTCCCTGCAGAAACGGACCTAGAGAGCAGGAACTGATCATGGGGAAGGCGATCGCAGCCGACGTCTATGCGCCGCGCTACATCAAGCTGAATGCGCGCGATAACGTCGCCATCATCGTCAACGATTTCGGCCTGCCTGCCGGGACCAAATTCGTCTGCGGGCTCGAATTGCGGAACTTCGTGCCGCAGGGCCACAAGGTGGCTCTCTCTGACATCGCGCAGGACGCGCCGATCGTGCGCTACGGCGAAGTCATCGGCTATGCGCTGCAGCCGATCACGGCCGGCGAATGGGTCGAGGAAGCCCGCATCCGGATGCCGGACGCGCCGGATCTGGACCGGCTCGAGATCGCCAATGCGGTGCCGGCAGCGCAGCCCGCCCTCACCGGTTACACGTTCGAAGGTTTTCGCAATCCGGACGGCTCGGTCGGCGTCAAGAACATCCTCGCCATCTCGACATCGGTGCAGTGCGTCGCCGGCACCCTCGAATTCGCACTGAAGCGGATCAAGGCGGAGTTGCTGCCGCGCTATCCCAATGTCGATGACGTCGTCGCCGTCACCCATGCCTATGGCTGCGGCGTCGCGATCAATGCGCCCGACGCGATGATCCCGATCCGCACCCTGCAGAACATCGCCAAAAATCCGAACTTTGGTGGCGAGGTGATGGTGGTCGGCCTCGGCTGCGAGAAGCTGGCGCCCGAGCGTCTGATACCGGAAGGCGGTCCGTCGCACCTGATGCGGCTGCAGGACGAAGGCAACCAGAGCTTTGGCGACATGGTCGAGACCATTTTCAAAATGGCCGACGCCCGCCTGAAGGTTCTGAACGCGCGCAAGCGCGAGACCTGCCCCGCCTCCGACCTCACCGTCGGCCTGCAATGCGGCGGCAGCGACGCCTTTTCCGGCGTCACCGCCAATCCCGCGCTCGGCTTCGCCTCCGATCTACTGGTGCGCGCCGGCGCCACGGTGATGTTTTCGGAAGTGACCGAAGTGCGCGACGCCATCGAACTGCTGACGCGCCGCGCCATCAACACCGATGTGGGCAACGCGCTGGTACGCGAGATGGACTGGTACGATTCCTATCTGGCGCGCGGCGGCGCCGACCGCAGCGCCAATACCACGCCGGGCAACAAGAAAGGCGGCCTCGCCAACATCGTCGAAAAATCACTCGGCTCGATCGTGAAGTCCGGATCCAGCGCAATCTCGGGCGTGATCGGCCCCGGCGAGCGCGCCCACACCAAGGGCCTGTTGTTTGCCGCAACGCCAGCCAGCGATTTCGTCTGCGGTACCCTGCAGCTTGCCGCCGGCATGAACCTGCAGGTGTTCACGACCGGGCGCGGCACGCCTTATGGCTTGGCGGAGGCACCCGTGATCAAGGTCTCGACGCGGACGGAGTTGGCGCGACGCTGGTCGGACCTGATCGATTTCGACGCCGGACGGATCGCCAGCGGCGAGATCACGATCGAGCAAGCCGGCTGGGAGCTGTTCCAGCTAATTCTGGACGTCGCCAGCGGCCGCAAGAAAGTCTGGGCCGACAAATGGGGCCTGCACAACGATCTCGTGCTGTTCAACCCTGCCCCGGTCACCTGACCGGCTCTTTATCTTGAAGTCGACCTACGGCGGCGGCTCCGCGGGTCGCGATCACGGCGGACCCCCGGAGCGGGAAGTCGCCGGTTGGCCGTTCATCCGCACCCCGCTCCGGCTGGATTTTCGTCAAACGCACTGGTAGTATTCATTGTTTTCACAACTCCATTGCCTCTTCCTAATTTCGTAACGCGCTTGTCGCAGACGCCCGGCAAACTGGCGATGCTCCGAAAAACAAACCTGGGATCGCATCATGTCGAGACTGGCCGCCGCTCTGTCTGTTCTGATCGTTCTCCTGCTGCCGCAAGGCGCATCCGCTTGGGGCCCCGACGGACACAGGCTGGTCGGCTCGATCGCCGACCAGATGTTGACCGCAAACGCGGCAGCCCGCGTGAAGGCGCTTCTGGGTGTAGGCCTTCGCGAAGCGGGGCCGTGGCTCGATTGCGTCAAGAGCGTCAAGCGCGCGGCGGACGGCACGCTCTCGTACGCGACGAACGACAAATTCGAGGAGCCCTGCACGCCGTTCGCCAACGACCATTCCGCCATGATCGACTACGTCGGCCGGAACTGGGTCGATTGCGTCTATCCGGAAGTACCCAGCGTGAGCGCCAACTCGGGCTGCCACAACACGTATCACTTCGACGACGTGGCTGTTCAGAGGGATCGATTCGACCGCAACTACGCCGGCACCAACGAGCACGATCTGGTCGCGGCGATCAACGCCGCGATCGCGGTTCTGCTTGATCGCCCCGCCCCGCCGCCCTTCGACATCAGAAACAGGCGCGAGGCTCTCTTCATGCTGGCACACCTGGTCGGCGACCTCGGCCAACCGCTTCACGTCGGCGCGGTCTACCTCGGCCCCGACGGAGCGCTCGTGGATCCCGACGTCACCCATACGATCGACCCCACGACCGAAACCGCGGGCGCCAATCTCATCAAGGACCCACTCAGCGAGGAGCACGACGAAGCCAACAAGAACCTCCACTACGTCTGGGACAAAACCGCCGCCGAGCTAGGTACGACGGCCCCGCCCGTCCTGGTCGACATGGCCAAGGCGCTGCCTCCCGAGACCGGTGCGATCGAAGACTGGTCCGCTGCCTGGGCCAGCGACACCGTGGCGCAAGCGAAGAAGGCGCTGGCGAACCTGCAGTTCACCCAGACCGGCCCGAGGCAGTGGACGGTGACCTTCACCAACCGTGCCGAATACTTCCAGAAAGCGGACGATCTCAAGAAACAGCAACTCGCAAAATCGGGCGCGCGATTGGCTGCGATCGTCAACAAGATCTGGCCGTAGCGCGTGGCGGTCGGAGACGACCGCACGTTACGGCCCTGCCCCTGGCTTGGTACAGCGCCAGATCGGCGGCCGCGATCGGCGCATCGCCCTTGGCGACATGCAGCGGCATCGCCGCCAGACCGATCGAATGCACAGAAATGGAGAGGGGAAGCCGAGGTGCGTGCGTTACCAAAACAGCGCTGCCCTTGCTCAAGTAATATACACAAAACATAGTTTCGATCAAGAGTTGCTCTTTTGGTCCTGCTTCGCCAGTTTCCCGAAACCAAACGGTTCTCGCATCCATTCGAACACCCTCCGCGCAGTGCGACGTTGTCGCGCTGGGATCATCATTGATCTCAGCGCGAGCGCCGCAGCGAGGCCGCATGTCCTCCAGACAAAGGTGAATCCATGAACGAACGACAGCCAAGCCGGACCGCTCTCGGCGCCGCAGGATACCGTGCAGCCCACCAGCAATTCGAGGGCGGCAAGGTGTTTTCCGACCCCCTCGCCCGCACCATTCTCGGTGACGGCGCCGACGCCATCATTGCGGGGTTATCCGCCGACCCGGCACAGCAACGCATGCGAATCTTCATCGCGGCGCGCAGCCGGTTCGCCGAGGATTGCCTTGGGGCCGCCGTATCGCGCGGTGTGCGGCAGGCGGTGGTTCTCGGAGCCGGCTTCGATACATTTGCGCTGCGCAATCCATATTCAGACCTGGGGTTGCGGGTTTTCGAGGTCGACCATCCCGCAACCCAAGCCTGGAAACGAAGGCGCCTGTCGGAAGTTGGCCTGGCTATTCCGGCATTGTTGACCTTCGCGGCCATCGACTTCGAGAGCGATGATCTGGGCCGGGGGCTACGCGATGCCGGGTTCGATCCTGATCGTCCCGCGTTCTTCATGTGGCTTGGCGTCGTGCCTTATCTCGCGAAGGCCGCGATCGCAGCCACGTTGCGTTACATCGCCAGTGTTCCGACATCCGAGGTGGTGTTCGATTATAGCGAGCCACTGGAGAACTACCCTCCGGAGCGGCGGGCCGCGGTGGTCGCACTCGGGGCCTACACGGCTGAACTCGGCGAACCCTGGCTCAGTCATTTCGATCCCCAGGAGATCGCCCAGGAGCTCCGTGGCTACGGCTTCGGCGAGTTCGAAGACCTCGGCACGTCCGACCTGGCCGTGCGTCTGGGGGCTCCCGCTGGCGGTCCCAATAGCGGCCCCGGCCCGCATATGATCCGGGCAGCGCGCAAGCCGTAGTGGGACGAATTAGGGCCTGGTGCGCTCAACCGGCGCACCAGGTGAACCCACGTCAATCTACCGTCCTCTGAACTTCGGCTTGCGCCGTTCCAGAAACGCCGCGACGCCTTCCTTGTGGTCCTGGCTCATGCTCGTCAGCGCGAACTGGTCGAGGTCCATATGCCCGGCGAGATCGTCGAGCGCATGCGCGAGACGATTAACCGTCAGCTTGGTCATGGCGACCGACATTGGCGGCTGGGCGGCGACCTTGGCCGCAAGCATCATCGCGGCATCGAACGCCTTGCCGGGTTCGGTCACCTCCTCCACCAGACGCCATTCATAGGCTTCCGCGGCCGAGATGCGCTGGTCGGCCAGGATCACCGCCTGTTTTGTTCGTGCCGGTCCCATCAGATGCAGCATGCGCGGCACGCTCTGCCAGCTCATGTTCATGCCAAGCCCGATCTCGGGCACGCGCAGATGGGCGTCGCGGGCCATGACGCGGAAATCCAGCGCCACCGCCAGCGCCACACCGCCGCCGACGCAAAAACCTTCGATGGCGCCGATGGTGATCTGCTCCATCTCCTGCCACGCCCGCGTCAGTCGCGGCCCGAGTTTCAAGTGCCGGCGCAGGGTACCGAGGTCCATACCCTGTCGCGATCGCCCCTCGGAGTCCTTGAGGTCAAAACCGGCGCTGAACGATTTGGCGCCACCGGTCAGCACCACGACCGAGGTGTCGGCGTCGTCCTCAAAACTGCGCGCAGCATCGGTGAGCTGGCGCAGCGCCTCCGGCGACAACGCATTGATGCCGTCGCCGCGGTCGAACCGCACCACCGCGATGCGGCCTTCCGGCCCGAGGCCCTTCTCGATCGTCACAAACTTGGTCAAGCGGGGCCTCCCTGCCCTTTGTTCTTCCTGGATCGTTTCGCGCTCAGAGATGGCCGGTGCGTTCGCGGGCGGGCCTACCCTCGGGCACCGGAAAGCGGATCGTGGTGCCGAGCGTGATCCAGTGGGCGTCTTCGCCCATGATGTTATGGCCATAGATCAAGTCGACGGAGAAAATCTCGTTGGGTCGATAGCGCACCCCGGTCTGGAACCGCGGCCGCACCACGCTTGGCGTATCCGATTGGCCAGCCTGGCCGTAGGCCTCAATGGTCCACTGCAGCGTGTCGGTGAACTTCCAGTCGAAGCCTACGCCGTAGGTGAAATAGTGCTTGTCGACGGTGCGATCCCACAGCCAGCCGCCATTGAGGTTGATACGCGTGACCTCGGAGAGGCGGAACGTCGCCGGGATGGTCGCAAAGACCGTCTGGTTTTGCCCGGTCAATGCATCGAACTGAGCCACCCGCGGAGAACGAAAGGCCGAACTTGCCGACGCCTGTCGGCACCAAGTTCATCTTGGCCTTCGGCGCAAAGGTGGTGCTCCAGTCGCCGCCGCTGCGGGCCTCGTTGCTGAGCATGCTCAGTTCGACCGGCTTGAGCTTGAACGGATCGACCACGCAGGACGGGTTGGCGACCATCGAGAAATCGGTGTTGGTCGCCGCCTGCATCCAGCTCTCGACCTTGCAGGAGCCGGGCTCTGAAATGTCGGCGGCGTCGACCGCATAGGCTCCGTTGGCGGCCCACGCCGATCCGGCCGGAAACCCGGCCAAAATGGCCGCCGCCGCTGCTATTCCGATGCGCCCTGCCCGGTGCCCCATCGGGAAAACCTAACAGAAGTCTCTGCCTCGACATAGCCCGGATTTTGCGACTATCCTGACCCCATGAGCGACCATGATCACGACCATCACCATCACCACCACGAACACGACCATTCGGAGCTGTCGGAGACCGAGCTGCGCGTCCGCGCGCTCGAGACGATCCTGACCGAAAAAGGTTACGTCGAGCCGGCGGCGCTCGATGCGATCATCCAGGCCTACGAGACCAAAATCGGCCCGCACAACGGCGCGCGCGTCGTCGCCAAGGCCTGGACCGATCCCGGCCTTCAGGCAGGCGCTGCTGGATGACGCCACCAAAGCCGTGAGTGCCCTCGGCCATGTCAGCCGGGTCGGCGACCATCTGGTGGCCGTCGAGAACACGCCGCAGCGTCACAACATGGTCGTATGCACGCTGTGCTCCTGTTACCCCTGGGAAATGCTGGGATTGCCTCCGGTCTGGTACAAGGCGGCGCCCTATCGCTCCCGCGCGGTCAAAGACCCGCGTGGAGTGCTGGCCGACTTCGGCGTCAGTGTTCCGAAAGAGACCGAAATTCGCGTGTGGGATTCGACCGCCGAGACCCGCTTCCTGGTGCTGCCGATGCGGCCGTCCGGCACCGAAGGCTGGAGCGAAGCACAGCTCGCCGAACTTGTGACCCGCGATTCCATGATCGGGACCGGATTCCCGAAAGCACCGGGAGCGCCGTCGTGAACGGCGTGCACGACATGGGCGGCATGGATGGCTTCGGCAAGGTCGAGCCGGAGCCGAACGAGCCGATGTTTCATACCGAGTGGGAAGCGCCGCGTGCTGGCCATGGTGCGGGCGATGGGCGCGGCCGGCGCGTTCAACATCGACATCTCGCGCTTCTACCGCGAGAGTTTGCGCGCCGGACGTTTATCTCAGCAGCTCCTATTACAAAAAGTGGTTCCTCGGGCTGGAGGACATGCTGGTTGACAAGGGCTTTATCTCCGCCGAGGAGGTCGCCGCAGGGCATGCGGTTCAGCCGCCAAAACCGCTCAAGCGCGGCAAGTTCGGGCTGGACGATGTCGAGCGCGTGATGGTGCGCGGCAAATTCGGGCGCAGCGCGCCAGCCCCGGCGAAGTACAAGGCGGGCGATCGGTGCGCGCCAAAAATATTCATCCGGCAACCCACACGCGGCTGCCGCACTATGTGCGCGGCCATGTCGGCATCGTCGAGCGTGACCACGGCTGTCACGTCTATCCCGGACACGGCCGCGATGCGAATCCGGCGAAGACCCGCAATGGCTCTACACCGTCGCTTCGACAGCACCGAATTGTGGGGTGCGGACGCCGACCCGACGCTGAAGATATCCGTCGACGCGTGCGAGCCCTATCTGGATCGCGTGATGGAACTGAATCCGCGACTGCGTCGTGCGACAGACGCCGTCCCCGGCATGCCTCGCGACGAGGACGGCCCGGTGTTTCGCGAGCCCTGGGAAGCCCACGCCTTTGCGATGGCGCTGACGCTGCATGAGCCGCGGCGTGTTCACCTGGAAGGAATGGGCGAGCACGCTCGCCGCTGAGATCAAGCGCGCTCAGGCCGCGGGCGATCCCGACACCGGCGAGACCTACTACCGGCATTGGCTGGCGACACTGGAAACGCTTGGTCGCCGAAAAGGGCGTCACGACATCCGACATCCTGCATCGCTATCGCGACGCCTGGGACCACGCCGCCGACCGCACGCCGCACGGCGCGCCGATCGAACTGACGCGGATTTCGGGAGTGCGGCTTTTACCGCGCTTGCGGAGACGACACGAAGTGACGGTGAGGTACAGGTCATCCGTTAACGGCGGCGCTTGCGGTAGAGCTCACCCACCTTCCGCGGCGAGGGACACGCCTAGCCCCGCATATTCCCGCCAGCCCTTCGCGCGCAGTGCGCAGGCCGGGCATTCGCCGCAGCCATAGCCCCACGCGTGCTGCGCGCCGCGCTCGCCGAGATAACAGGTGTGGGAGTGTTCGCGGATCAGATCGACCAGCCCTGCCCCGCCGAGCTCGTGCGCGAGCTTCCAGGTCGAGGCCTTGTCCAGCCACATCAGCGGCGTGTGCAGCTCGAAATTTTTGGCCATGCCGAGGTTGAGCGCGGACTGCAACGCCTTGATGGTCTCGTCGCGGCAATCGGGATAGCCGGAATAATCGGTCTCGCACATGCCGCCGATGATGTGGCGGATGCCGCGCCGGTAGGCCAGCGCCGCCGCAAAGGTCAGAAACACCAGATTGCGGCCGGGCACGAACGTATTGGGCAGGCCGTCCGCGCCCATCGTGATCGCGACATCGCGGGTCAGCGCGGTGTCGGAAATTTCGGCCAGCGTCGGAATTTCCAGCGTGTGGTTCTCGCCGAGCTTTGCCGGCCCAATCCGGCCGCAGCGATTTGATGCCCGACAACAGCCGGTCGCGACACGCAAGCTCGATCGCGTGACGCTGACCGTAGCTGAAGCCGAGCATTTCGACGCGCGCAAAGCGCTGCAGCGCCCAGGCAAGGCAGGTGGTGGAATCCTGGCCGCCGGAAAACAGCACCAATGCGGTTTCGGATGTGGATGGATCGTTCATAATGCCCTTGGCCACGCGCTCATTTACTGTGAACTGCATCACGGAGTTGGCACAAACATCAGGCTATTTCTAGCGCCAAGCGTCGCCAACAATGGATTTCGGTCATGGGCTATTTCGACGGTCTCACCAGCGGCAGTTTCAAGACCGCCGAGGATGGGCGCAGGCTGTTCTTTCCGTGGGGCGTCCTTGGCAGCGGCTACGCATTGCCTCGGAGCAGGACTACCAGCGGCTGCGAGGGCAAGTGAAAGCCTATATGGTGGTCACGCTGGTGGCTGGTCATCGTATCCGGGCATGTATGAGCCCTATCTCGCGCCCACTGGCAGCCGCAGCGCTGCTGGTCTGCGTCTACCTGATCTGGATGTGGCGCGTGCTGCCGCGCTTGCAGCGATCCGACGAAAAATTGTCCTTGCAGGAAAGCATGACCTCCCAGGCACAGGCCCACGGCGCCGTGGTCTTATGGGTGCTGGGAATCGCTTCCATCGTCTTCGTCGTCGCCGGCGTCGCGATGCTGGTGTTCGATCCCGGCAACCGGATTACCGCCCTCGCCTGCACCGCGTTTTTCGGGCTTTGCGCAGCGAAGATTGCACGCCTGCTCGTACTGCGGAACCGCATGGCGGCCCCGCGGCAGTAGCGCGGCCAATCGGTGGAAATCGCAGCCATTTCGCCTCGTTTTGCTGGGATCGGCGGATTGCTTGCGGCATAAAGCCTGAACCTCGAAAGTTCGGTGCCGCATGACCCCTTCCCGCGATATTTCAAAACTGCTCGAAATCATGGCGGCGCTGCGCACGCCGGTGACCGGCTGCCCGTGGGACCTCGAGCAGGATTTTGCGACGATCGCGCCCTACACCATCGAGGAAGCCTATGAGGTGGTCGACGCCATCGCGCGCAATGATCTCGACGATCTCAAGGACGAACTCGGCGATCTCCTGCTGCAGGTGGTATTTCACGCCCGCATGGCCGAGGAGCAGAACGCATTTGCTTTCGGGGACGTCGTCGAGGCTATTTCGCGAAAAATGATCCGGCGGCATCCGCATGTGTTCGCCGACGAGGACGGCAAGCTGACGCCCTCGCATGTCAAAGAAGCCTGGGACCGCATCAAGGCCGAGGAAAAAGCCGAGCGCGCCGCGCGCCGGCCGCGGGAACCTGTCGAACACAAATCGCTGCTGTCGGGCGTCAAGGCCGGACAGCCGGCGCTGACCCGCGCGATGGAATTGCAGCGCAAGGCCTCCAGCGTCGGCTTCGACTGGAACGATCCGCGCGCGGTGCTGCACAAGATTCGCGAGGAGGCCGACGAGATCGAGGCAGCGCTCGATCAATGGCGACGCCGAAGAACTTGCCAGCGAGACCGGCGATTTGCTGTTTGCGCTGGTCAATCTGGCGCGCCATGTCGGCGCCGATCCGGAAGCCGCATTGCGCGGCACCAACGCCAAGTTCGAACGCCGCTTTGGCTATATCGAGCGCGCGCTGGCGGCCAAGGGCCGTTCGCTCGACGGCGCCTCGCTCGCGGAGATGGACGCATTGTGGAATGAGGCCAAGGTCGCGGAGCGGCCGGTCCAGCCAGCATCGCCGAAGCTGCAGGGCAGCCGTCGATGAATCCTGCCGATATCCTGGGCGGGCTGTTGGCGGGCGGCGTTGGTGGCCTCGCCTCCGGCTTCCTCGGCATTACCAGCGGCGGGATCCTCGTGCCTCTTCTCGTTCTCCTGCTCGGCAAGGATCAGCACGTCGCGCAGGGCGTCTCGCTCGTCGTGCAGGTGGTGCCGACCAGCCTGTCCGGCGTCCGCAATTACAGCGCGCGAGGTCATCGCATCACCCTGCGCTGGCTGATCTGGCTGGCGCTTGGTTTCGCGGCCGGCGGTTGCATCGGCGCCCTGCTCGCCTCCCATGTTTCCGATCACGCGCTGAAATGGGGTTTTGTCCTCTATCTCGTGATCCTGCTGGTTATCGTGCTGTCGCGGTCGGCGCGGCGCAAGACCGAGGACGACGCAGACGTGCCTGCGGACGTACCGGTGCATTGGGCCTTGCTGGCCGCGATCGGCGCTGTCGCCGGCTGGTCCTCGGGGTTTCTCGGCATCGGCGGCGGGCTGGCCATCACCGCGTTGATGGCCGGGCTTACCCAAATCTCGCAGCATCGTTCACAGGCCATCAGCCTCGCCGTCACGGCACTGCCGGTGACGCTGCCGGCGGCATTGCTCTACGTGCAGCAAGGCACCGAATTGCCGTGGGTCACGATTATCAGCCTGATCGTCGGCCTGTGGGTCGGAACCGATATCGGCGCACGTTTCGCCAACAGCGTCAGCCCGGAAAAGCTGCGGATCATGCTGATCGTCGTGCTCGCGACCATGGCCGCCTTCATGGCGTTCAAGGCGTGGCAGTAGGTCGTTCGCGCTGGCTTCACGCCACCCGCGGTACAGCGTCGAAACGTGACACCACGATATCGCGCTTGGTCTCGTCGACGCGCACGGTCATGTCGAAACGGTCGTCGTGCAATTCCTTGGTCAACACTTCGGCGTTGCGATGCAGCCAGCTGATGCCGGCGCCGTCGGATGCTTCGATCGACAAATCCAATGTAATCCGCGTCGCAGCCAGCCGATCCTCGATCGCGGTCAAGCAGCGCATCGATGCCCTCGCCGGTTTCGGCGGAGACCAGGAAGCACGGCCGCTCCGGCGGACGGCGGGCGGCGATGTTGTACAGGTTCTCGCGCTCCTCGGGATCGAAACGATCGATCTTGTTCCAGACTTCGAGAAGGCGACCACCCGCCTCGGGATCGATGCCGAGCTGACGCAGCACGGCGTCGACGTCGCGCTCCTGCGCCTCGGCATCCTCATGCGAGATGTCGCGGACATGCAGGATGATATCCGCCTCCAGCACCTCTTCCAGCGTGGCGCGAAATGCCGCGACCAGTTGCGTCGGCAGGCTGGAAATGAAACCGACGGTGTCTGACAGCATCGCCTTGCCGCCATGCGGCAGGCTCAGCGCGCGCAAGGTCGGGTCGAGCGTCGCAAACAGCATGTCGGCGGCCTGCACGTCCGCGCGCGTCAATCGGTTAAATAACGTTGATTTGCCGGCGTTGGTGTAGCCGACCAGCGCCACCACGCGGTACGGCACCCGCTGCCGTCCGGCGCGATGCAGCCGCCGCGTCGCCTGTACTTTCTTGATTTCGTTTTCCAGCCGCGTGATGCGATCGCCGATCAGGCGGCGGTCAGCTTCGATCTGCGTCTCGCCGGGACCGCCCATGAAGCCGAAGCCGCCGCGCTGGCGCTCGAGATGGGTCCAGGAACGCACCAGCCGGCTGCGCTGATAGTTGAGATGCGCGAGCTCGACCTGCAGCGAACCTTCCTTGGTCTTGGCGCGGCGGCCAAAAATTTCCAGGATCAATCCGGTGCGATCGAGCACCTTGGTGTTCCAGGCCTTTTCGAGATTTCGCTGCTGGATCGGCGACAGCGCGCAGTCCATCACCACAAGCTCGATGTCATGGCCCGCGATCAGGCCGGTGATCTCCTCGACCTTGCCCTTGCCGAGATAGGTCGCAGGCCGGATCTGGCTGATCGGAGCGGTCAACGCTTCCACGACGGTGAGGTCGATGGCGCGCGCCAGACCCGCCGCCTCTTCGAGGCGGGCTTCGGAATCGCGCACAGCATCGTTCGTCTGCGCATCGGCATCGCCGCGGCGCATCCGCAAATACGGGCCGATGACAATCACCCGCCCGATTTCCCCGCCCCCCGCCGACCTCGGTCGGTCGGCGCCCGCTTCACGGTTTTGGGGTTCCAATCAGATCACTCTCAAGCCGGAGCATCCTCGCCGCCCTCGAACAACTGGATCGGAGCGCCGGGCATGATGGTCGAGATCGCATGCTTGTAGACAAGCTGCGAATGACCGTCGCGCCGCAGCAGCAAGCAGAAATTGTCGAACCAGGTGACAATCCCCTGCAGCTTTACTCCGTTGACCAGGAAGATCGTGAGTGGCGTTTTTGTTTTACGAACGTGGTTGAGGAAGGTGTCTTGTAGGTTTTGTGCGCGGTCTGCCGCCATTGTTTTTATCCCGCCGTCTTGTGCTTCTTTTTATTAAACCGGTTGTTGCTCTCTAACGGAGCCTCCCCCGATCGCCGTCTGACCCTGAGATCCCCCTCCGGTCAGCTCGGCGGTACGATTAGAAGGCACGCGCGGTTTTTAGGCAAGCCGGTTCGCGCCTCACCCACGAGGAACCTGCTGTTCATTCTCCGCAAATCTACGGAAAGAGATGAATATTCCCAAGCATGTGCATGGATCGCCGCCCACGCCGCGATTGCCGGGCCGATGTCAGCTTCGCGTCAGGAAAGCTGTCAAATAAAGCCCTATCCGACACCCAGTGCCTTGAGCTTGCGGTGCAGGGCCGAGCGTTCCATGCCGACGAATTCCGCGGTGCGCGAGATGTTGCCCGAGAACCGGCTGATCTGTGCGATCAGATAGTCGCGTTCGAACACTTCGCGCGCCTCGCGGAGCGGCAAGCCCATGATGTGTTCGCCATTGTTGCTGGTCGGCATCGCCGGCACCATGGAGCCGACATCCTGCGGCAGCATATCGGCGGTGATGATCACCTCCGGACCGCCGCCCGCCAAAATCATCACACGCTCGACATTGTTGCGGAGCTGACGGACGTTGCCGGGCCACACATGCGACTGCAGCACCGCCATCGCGTCCTGGCCGATCTGGCGCTTCGGCAAGCCGCTCGCCGCGGAAATCTGATCCATGAAGTAATCGATCAGTTCGGGGATGTCCTCGCGGCGCTCCGACAGCGGCGGCACCCGGATCGGTACCACCGACAGCCGGTGATAGAGGTCCTCCCGGAAACGGCCTTCCGCGATTTCCTCTTCCAGATTTCGCGCGGTCGAGGAGATGATGCGGACGTCGACATGCACCTTGGCGGTGCCGCCGGACCGCTGAAAGGTCTGATCGACCAACACGCGCAGAATTTCTTGTTCTGGGTCTCGCGCGGCATGTCGGCGATTTCGTCGATGAACAAGGTGCCGCCATGGGCTTCTTCCAGTGCGCCCGCCTTGCGTGGCTGCTCGCCGTTCGACTGCTCGATCCCGAACAGCTCGACCTCTACCCGCTCCGGCGTGATCGCCGCGGCGTTAATGACGACGAACGGCCCTTCCGAGCGGCTCGATGCATGATGCAGCGTGCGCGCCGCCAGTTCCTTGCCCGAACCGGACGGGCCGACGATCAGAATGCGGCTGTTGGCCTTCGCGGCCCGGTCGATGGTCTGGCGCAGCTGATTCATGCAGGCCGAGCGGCCGGTGAGTACGCTGGCGGCGGGAGCCAGTTGCTTGAGCTCCTTGACTTCACGTTTGAGGCGCGAGGTCTCCAGCGCCCGCGTCGCCACCAGGATCAGCCGGTCCGCCTTGAACGGTTTCTCGATGAAATCATAGGCGCCGCGCTTGATCGCCGCGACCGCCGTTTCGATGTTGCCGTGGCCGGAGATCATCACGACCGGCACGTCGGCGTGATCCTTCTTGATCGCCTCGAGCAACTGAAGGCCGTCGAGCTTGGAGCCCTGAAGCCAGATGTCGAGAAAGACCAGATGCGGCCGGCGGTTGGCAATCTCGGTCAGCGCCGAATCGCTGTCGCGCGCCGTCCTGGTCTGAAAACCTTCATCCTCCAGAATACCCGCGACGAGATCGCGAATATCGGCTTCGTCGTCGACAATCAGAATGTCACTGGCCATGGGTTACACCTGTCTTGTCAGTTGCCGGTTGCGGCTTCGATCTTTGTTTCATCATTGGTCGCGGATACAGCCTCAATGGTTCCGGAGGCCGACGCGTTTGTTTCGCTGCCCTGCACTTCCGTCCCCGAAGCCTGCTGCTTGGCATCGCTTTTCGGCGCCTGCCCCGACACCGCGAACCGCAGCCGCATCCAGGCGCCGCGCTGTCCGGGACGGAAATCCGAGGCATCCTTGAGTTCGATACGGCCGCCATGGTCTTCGAGCACGCGCCCGACGATGGCCAGCCCAAGCCCGGTGCCCTTCTGGCGCGTCGTCACATACGGCTCCAGCAAACGGGCGCGGCTCACCTTGGGCAGGCCAATTCCGTTGTCGATGACGTCGATCAGGATGTCGTCGTTCTCGCGCGCGGCGATGACATCGATGCGACCCTTGTCGAGTTCTTCCGGCGGAACCTGTTCGATCGCTTCGGTCGCGTTCTTGATGATGTTGGTCAGCGCCTGCGAAATCAGCCGGCGGTCGAATTGCGCTCGCATCGGGTCCTGCTTGATTTCGGCCACGATATCGAGATCGGGATGCCCGACCTTCATCAGGAATACCGCCTGGCGCACGGTGTCGGCGACGTCCTCGCCCTCCATGACCGGCTTCGGCATCCGCGCGAAGCGGGAGAATTCGTCCACCATCCGTCTGATGTCGTCGACCTGTCGCACGATGGTGTCGGTACACTGCTCGAAGATGCCCTTGTCTTCGACGATGACCTTGCCGAATTTGCGGCGGATGCGTTCGGCCGAAAGCTGGATCGGCGTCAGCGGATTCTTGATCTCGTGGGCGATGCGGCGCGCGACATCGCCCCAGGCCGAGGTACGCTGTGCGGACACCAGGTCGGTGATGTCGTCGAGCGTGATGATGTAGCTGTCGCGCGAATGGCTGGTCTGTTCGGCGCTGACGCGAACCGACAGATTGCGCTCATGGCCGTCGCGGGTAATCGTGATCTGGCCCTGCACCAGCCGCTGCGTGCCCTCGCGCGCGGTTTTCATCATGTCGTCGAGCTCGGGCAGCACGTCGGACAGGGGATGGTCCAGCGTCTCGGATTCGGCGTGACCGATCAGTTTTTCGGCCGAGCGGTTGAGGATGCCGACGCTGCCGGAGGCATCGACACCGATGATCCCCGCGCTCGCCGACGACAGCACCGCCTCGATGAAGCGGCGGCGGCTGTCGATCAGATCGGAGGCGCTGACCAGTTCGTCGCGCTGGGTGCGCAATTCCTGCGTCATCTTGTTGAAGGTCTGGCCGAGTTGCGCCAGGTCGCCCTCGGACTTATGGACCGGGACCTGCACATGCAGATCGCCGGTCGATACGATATTGGCGGCGCTCATCAGGTTGCGGATCGGCGCCACCAGCCAGTTGGCGAAATTCAGTCCGATCAACACCGACGCCATCAGGATGGTCAGCGCGATCACCGCGAACATCAGCGCGAAGGCGACCTGAATGCCGAGCCGGCGCGATTCGATCTGGGCGTATTCGGCGACGCTGGCCTCGGTCTGCTTGAGCTGCGCCACCACGCGGGGATCGAGCAGGCGCGCCACATAAAGGAAGGTATTGTCGAAGGTTCGCAGCCGGATCACCGCCGCGACATAGTTCGCTTCGGGAAATACTGCGATCTGCGGCTCGGTTTCATCGACATTGCTGAGAAAGTCCGGCGTCGGGGTCGTAAACTCCTCCCGGATACCGGTCTGCGCTGTCTCAAGCTGGCGCCCGTCCTTGTCGATCAGCATCGCGCCCGGCAGATTGCGTGAAGCGGCGTTGGCGGTCAGCAATTCCCTGAACGACCGGCGGTCCTGGTCGAACAGGGTTCGCTGTGCCGGATTGCCGAGATAGTTGGCCATTCCCAGAATATCGCCGCGGATCAGCTGCGCATGTTCGTAGGTGTAGGCACGCGCCACGATCAGCGAATTCTGCATGACCTCCTTGGTCGGCCCCGAGAACAGCCGGTCAAGGCCGCGGTCGATGGTTACGTTGGCGACAACAGCCACGAGCACCGCCGGCAAGACCGCTACAACGGAAAACAGGCTGACGATCTGGACGTGCAGCCTCGCCGCCGCCCGGCCGCGGCGCCGCGCCTGAATCACCAGCCAGACTTCGCGGATGATGATACCGATCAGCAGCAAGATGGTCGCCGCGTTGATCAGCAGGAACGAATAGACGACGTGGCGGGTCGGCTCGATCGGCGTCAGGCCGCTCAGCACCACGAAGGTCAGGAACGCCGACAGCAGCGCAATCCCGACCGCAAACGGCGCCACCCATTTCCGCAGGACTCCTCCTGTGGATTCGGCAAGCGACGGGTCGAACGATGGTGCCGAGGTCTCTGCGGTCGTCATTCCGGCAATCGGTGAGATGAAAGACTTTAATGCCCGCGCCTGATGCGGACTGATGCATTCATATCACAATGTTGCCAAATTGCGACAATTCCACGGCATCCCGACCGCGAACGCGATCGATCCCCAGCGGCTAGCCGCTCCCGCCGGGCGTCCCGACGGGCGTCAGCGGGGGCACGCGCCTCACCTAGCCGCCGCTGCGGTAGACCTGAATGTCGAGGTCGCGGATCTTCTTGCGCAGCGTATTGCGGTTGAGCCCGAGCAGATCGGCGGCTCGGATCTGGTTGCCACGGGTGGCCGCCAGCGCCGCGGTGAGCAGCGGGACCTCGATCTCTTTCAGGATGCGGTGGTAGAGGCCGGGCGGCGGCACGCCGTTCGGAAAGCCCGAAAAGTGCGAGGACAGATAGGCCTCAACCGCTCCGCCGAGGTTTTCGACCCCGAGCGGGGCATTGCCGCCGGACGCGACCGCAGGCGGCGCCAGTTCGCCGTCGATCACCGAGCCGGTGATGACGTCCTGCGGATACAATGCCGCCAGGCGGCGCGCGAGGTTTTCAAGTTCACGCACATTGCCGGGCCAGCGATGCTGCTTGAGACGCTCCAGCGCCAGCGTGTCCAGTTTCTTCGGCGGCAGGCCGTCCTTTTCCGCCAGCGAGAAGAAATGCCTAATGAGATCGGGCAAGTCCTCGATGCGTTCGCGCAGCGGCGGCAGCCGCAGCGGCACGACGTTGAGGCGGAAGAACAGGTCTTCACGGAACAGGCCCTGCTGAATCAGGATACGCAAATCCTTGTTGCTGGCAGCCACGATCCGCACGTCGGTCTTTATCGGGGTGCGGCCGCCGACGGTGGTGTATTCGCCCTGCTGTAGTACGCGCAACAGACGCGTCTGCGCTTCCATCGGCATGTCGCCGATTTCGTCGAGAAACAGCGTGCCGCCTTCGGCCTGTTCGAACCGGCCGGAAGCGCGGGTGTTGGCGCCGGTGAACGCGCCGCGTTCGTGGCCGAACAGTTCTGATTCGATGAGATCGCGCGGGATGGCCGCCATGTTGACGGCGACGAACGGGCCGTTGCGGCGCTTGCCGTAGTCGTGCAGCGCGCGCGCGACCAGTTCCTTGCCGGTGCCGGACTCGCCGGAGATCATCACGGTGAGGTCGGTCTGCATCAGCCGCGCCAGCACCCGGTAGATTTCCTGCATCGCCGGCGAACGGCCTACCAGCGGGATCGAATTGAATTCCCCCTCGTCGGGCGCGTGCGCCACCCGCTCCTTCGGCTCCGCCAGCGCGCGGCCGACGATGGTGATCAGCTCCTTCAGATCGAAGGGTTTCGGCAGATATTCATAGGCCCCGCGCTCGGAGGCCCGGATCGCCGTCATGAAAGTGTTCTGGGCGCTCATGACGATGACCGGCAGGTTCGGCCGCATCTTCTTGATCCGCGGCAGCAGATCGAACGCATTCTCGTCGGGCATCACCACGTCGGTGATGACGAGATCGCCCTCGCCCTGGCTGACCCATCGCCACAGCGTCGCCGCGTTCCCGGTCAGGCGCACTTCGTAGCCGGCGCGCGAAAGAGCCTGGTTCAGAACCGTGCGGATGGCGGTGTCGTCATCAGCGACTAGAATACTACCTGCGGGCATTGTTGTTCCTCATCTTGCTTTCTCTGAGGCAGGCGACGACGTACCCGAAACGTCATCGCGATTGCTTTGATCGAAATGTTTGGTGGGATTGAACATCGGCAGCAGCACGCGAAACGTGGTTTTCCGCGGCTGGGATTCGCATTCGATGATGCCGCCGTGATCGCCGACGATTTTTGCAACCAGCGCCAGCCCAAGCCCGCTGCCGGTTTGCTTGGTGGTCACGAAGGGATCGAACAGGTTCGGCAGCAGGTCTTCCGGAACGCCGGAGCCGTTGTCTTTCACGCAGAATTCGAGCGGCAGCGAGACACGGGATTTCTTGCCCGGCACCGACAGCCGGACGCCCGGACGGAAAGCTGTCGTGAGCTGGATTTCCGCGTCGCTGCCGAGATCGGCGACCGCTTCCGCGGCATTCTTCACCAGATTGAGAAACACCTGGATCAGTTGGTCCTGATTAGCCAGCACCGGCGGCAGCGACGGATCGTAGTCCTCGATAAAGCGGATGTTGCGGGCAAAGCCGGATTGCGCCAGCCGTTTGACGTGATCGAGCACGGAATGGATGTTGACCGGGCCGCGCGCCACCGGACGGTCGTCACCGAACACTTCCATGCGGTCGACCAGCGTCACGATGCGATCGGCCTCATCGCAGATCAGCCGTGTCAGCATACGGTCTTCGGATGAGGCCGCCTGCTCCAGCAATTGCGCGGCACCGCGGATGCCCGATAGTGGATTCTTGATTTCATGCGCCAGCATCGCGGCCAGCGCGATCACCGAGCGCGCCGCGCTTCGATGCGTCAGTTGCCGGTCCATCTTGTCGGCGATGGTGCGTTCCTGCAGCATCACGACGATATGGCCGGGACGCTCGGTCAGCGGCGCGACATGAAGATCGACCTGGCGGTCGCCGCCGATGCGCGGCGTACCGAGATCGACCTTGTATTCGTTGACCGGCGAGCCGCTCGATCGCACCTGATCAATAAGCGCCAGCAGCGGACTGCCGAATGGCACCAGTTCCTTCAGCGATTGCCGACGCAAAAATTGTGTCGAAATCTCGAAGAAGGATTCGGCGGCGATGTTGGCGTCGACAATGCGGCCATCGGGCGCAATCAGCAGCACCGGGTTGGGCAGCGCGTTGAGGATCGCCTCGCTATCGGTGGGCAACGGCCGGCGATGTTCTGCGGCTAGCGTCATGCAGCAGCACTCCATGCAAAATCGTCGTACGCATCCTGGAGCGATCGGTGCACGCGGTGCGGATCCTCCGTCGTCAAGATCTTCTGCCGCCAGCCCTTCAGTGTCTCGGCCGGCGCGCGGCTGCTTTGCGCCGCGACTTCCAGCGCCCAGCCGAGATGTTTTCGCCCGTGCTTCAGCCCGATACGTAATCCGTAAAGGCTGCAGACTTCGTCGTAGAGGGCGCGAACATGCGCGAGCTGTTCGGTCAGGTCAGGCGCGGCCTCGGCTTTTCCGGTTTCAAGCTGACGTCCGATCTGACCCGGCAGCCAGGGCTGGCCCTGCGCGCCGCGCCCGATCATCACGGCATCGGCGCCCGACATATCGAGCGCGCGCACGGCCTTTTCGAATGACGTGATGTCGCCGTTGACGACGAGCGGCACCGAGATCGCATCCTTGACCGTGCGCACCGCGGCCCAATCGGCATCGCCCTTGTAGAATTGACAGCGCGTGCGCCCGTGCACCGTGATCATCTGCACGCCGGCGGCTTCAGCACGACGCGCCAATTCGGGCGCGTTGTGCGAACGGTCGTCCCAGCCGAGCCGCATCTTCAGCGTCACCGGAACCTTCACTGCCGCGATCGTCGCTTCAATGAGCGTAAGCGCGTGATCGAGATCGCGCATCAATGCCGAGCCGGACTGTCCGCCGGTGACGTGACGCGCCGGACAGCCCATGTTGATATCGATGATATCGGCGCCGGCGGCTTCGGCGACTTTCGCGCCCTCCGCCATCCAGTGCGCCTGACAACCCGCAAGCTGAACCACGTGCGGCCCGATGCCAGCCGCCTCGCAGCGCAGCCGCGACATCGGCCGGCCATTCACGAGGTCATCGCTGGCGGTCATCTCTGACACCACCAGACCGGCGCCAAGGGCCGCGGCGAGTTGTCGAAACGGAGCGTCGGTGACACCGGACATCGGCGCCAGGAGAACCCGGTTGGCGACAGCAATCTCGCCTATTTTCAACGGCTTAGGGCGTGAACTTTCCAGGCCGGTCACAGGGTTCTCATGGTTGGCGCAGCAGCGTCATTGCGGCCGTCGGCGCATATTGTGAGCACAAATCTTGTGCAGTCAAGCTTCATGCCTACACTTTAGACAGTTCTACCATTTGTGCAAGTGCACTGCAACAAAAACTGCTTTTCCCACAGCTATTGGGAATCGCTCTGTTTTTGCGCATTCGGCATGGTAAGGGCTGTGCGCCCAACCACCCTCTCAACCCCGTTTCGTCCATAATTGAGTTTAATGCCCAAACCTGAGCGCACAGCCGCCATCCTCGTCGCAGCCGGGCGCGGCCTTCGCGCCGGCGCTGGCGGGCCCAAGCAGTACCGCACCATCGGCGGCCAGACCGTGATCTTTCGCGCCATGGAGGCGTTCTGCCGCCATCCGGACGTTTTCGCCGTGCAGCCGGTGGTGAACCCCGATGACGCCGCCATGTTCAACGAGGCCGTAGCTAGCCTGCGCCATCAGCCTCCCACCAACGGTGGTGCGACGCGGCAGGCCTCGGTGCATGCGGGGCTCGAGGCGCTCGCCGCCGAGAAACCCGACATCGTCCTGATCCACGATGCCGCGCGGCCCTTCGTGACATCAGCGGTGATTTCGCGCGCGATCGACGCCGCCGGGCGTACCGGCGCCGCGGTTCCGACGATCCCGGTTACCGATACGATCAAGCAGGTCGGCGATGCCGGAAATGTCGAAGCGACACCTGACCGCGCGCGGCTGCGGATCGCGCAAACCCCGCAAGCGTTTCGCTTCGACGTCATTCTCGATGCCCACCGCCGCGCCGCGCGCGACGGCCGCAGCGATTTCACCGACGATGCCGCGCTGGCTGAATGGGCGGGATTGACGGTGGCAACCTTTGAAGGCGATCCTGCGAACATGAAACTGACCACGCCAGAAGATTTCGTCCGCGAGGAAGCTCGCCTTGGCGCCATGCTTGGCGACATCAGGACCGGCACCGGCTACGACGTGCATGCCTTCGGCGACGGCGATCACCTGATGATCTGCGGCGTGAAGGTGCCGCACACGAAGGGTTTTCTGGCCCATTCCGACGGCGATGTCGGCCTGCATGCGCTGGTGGATGCCATCCTCGGCGCGCTGGCGGACGGCGACATCGGCTCGCACTTTCCACCCAGCGATATGAAGTGGAAGGGTGCGGCGTCCGACAAATTCCTCCAATACGCCGTCGAGCGCGTCACCGCGCGCGGCGGCCGCATTGCCAATCTCGAGGTCACCATGATCTGCGAGCGTCCGAAGATCGGCCCGTTGCGCGACACCATGCGCGCACGCATTGCCGAGATCACCGGCGTCAACGTCTCTCGCGTCGCCGTCAAGGCGACCACCAGCGAGCGGCTCGGCTTTACCGGCCGCGAGGAAGGCATCGCCGCCACTGCGAGCGCCACCATCCGTCTCCCCTGGAGCGAATAGCATGAGCGGCAGCGACGCCCGCGCCCTCTCCCGCTCGCTGCTCGACCTGTGCCGGATGCGCAAGCTCACGATTGCGACGGCTGAATCCTGCACCGGCGGACTGGTCGCCGGCGCGCTGACTGACATTCCCGGTTCCTCCGACGTCATCGACCGCGGTTTTGTCACCTATTCCAACGACGCCAAGCGCGCGATGCTCGGCGTCAAGGCGACGACGCTCGCGACCTTCGGCGCGGTGAGCAAGGAAACCGCCACCGCGATGGCGATCGGCGCGCTGGAAAAGGCCGGCGTCGATCTCGCGGTATCGATTACCGGCATTGCCGGCCCCGGCGGTGCGACACCGGGCAAGCCCGTTGGCCTGGTGCATTTCGCGGTCGCGGCGCGTGACGGCCGCATCCTGCATCGCGAGAGCCGTTTTGGCGCCATCGGCCGCACCACGGTGCGCCAGCGTGCGGTGGTCGAAGCACTCCGCATGCTGATCGAGCTGGCACGCGGGCCGCAAACATCCGTCAAGCCGCGCCGCGCAGCCGCAAGCCGGCTTCGTCCGCGCGTAGCCCGCACTCCTCGGGGCGGCGCCGTCAAACGCCGCAGGCCACCGCCGCGGACGTAGAGCCTTGCTCTACTATTTTGTTTTGACGCGTTTTCTTCACGCGAACCGGTATCCACTTCGCTCGGAAACGCTCTAGCCTTTTCCGTAAACGACATCCGCGCGCTTCTCGAACGCGGCCGCAAACCGCTGGAACGCGGCGTCGAACATCGTACCCATCAGCATCGCCAGCATCCGGCTCTTGAATTCGTAACTCAGGAAGAATCCGACGTCGCAATCGGTTTCGGATCTGGGCTCGAAGGCCCAGCGGTTTTCGAGGTTGCTGAACGGGCCCTTCAGGTACTCGACCATGATCTTGAGGTTCGGCCGGTCCAGCGTCACCCGGCTGGTGAAGGATTCACGCACCAGCTTGAACGATACTGTCATGTCGGCAACGATGACCTCGGTGCCGTCGGGCTTGGGCGTGCGCTGGCGGATCTTGAGCGACTGGCACAGCGGCACGAACTCCGGGTAGCGCTCGACGTCGGCAACCAGATCAAACATCTGTACCGCGGTGTGATGAACCCGGCGCTTGCTGGAAAATCTCGGCATCGGCTCAGCGCGACAATGCAGCCCGGGCCGCTTGCAGCTTGGCGAAATCGTCGCCGGCGTGGTGCGACGAGCGCGTCAGCGGGCTCGCCGACACCATCAGGAAGCCTTTGGTGTAGGCGACCTTCTCATAGCCTGCGAATTCATCCGGGGTGACGTAGCGCATCACAGCGTGGTGCTTGCGGGTCGGCTGCAGGTACTGCCCGATGGTGAGGAAATCGACGTCCGCCGAGCGCAGGTCGTCCATCACCTGCAGCACCTCGTGGCGCTCTTCACCGAGGCCAACCATGATGCCTGATTTGGTGAAGATGGTGGGGTCGATTTCCTTGACCCGCTGCAACAGCCGGATCGAATGGAAATAGCGCGCGCCGGGGCGCACGGTGAGATAGCCCGACGGCACGGTTTCCAGATTGTGGTTGAATACGTCTGGTTTGGCCGCGACGACAACTTCCAGTGCGCCTGGCTTGCGCAGGAAATCCGGGGTGAGGATTTCGATCGTCGTGGTCGGGCAGCGCGCACGGATGGCGCGAATTGTCTGCGCGAAATGCTCGGCCCCGCCGTCAGTGAGATCGTCGCGATCAACCGACGTGATGACAATGTGCGCAAGCCCGAGCTTGAAGGTCGCTTCCGCGACATGCTCCGGCTCGGAGGCGTCGAGCGCGCCAGGCATGCCGGTCTTGACGTTGCAGAACGCGCACGCCCGGGTGCACGTGTCGCCCATGATCATGAAGGTAGCGTGCTTCTTGTCCCAGCACTCGCCGATATTTGGGCAGCCGGCCTCCTCGCACACCGTGACCAGGCCGTTCTCCTTGACGATTTTCCGCGTGTCGGCGTAGCCGCGCGTATTCGGCGCGCGGACCCGGATCCAGTCAGGTTTGGGCGGCGACAGCGCGTCCGGCCGGTTCACCTTTTCGGGGTGGCGCGGGCGCACCGGGTTGGTGGAGACGGTATCGACGAGAACGACCATGTTCAGTCCGGCAATGTAAGAGAACACCTAGCTAATCCGTGTCGCCCATTGCTGCAACCCGATTGCGGAAAGCTAGCAGAAACGTGCAAGATATTGGCAGTTTTCATCTGTTCCATAGCGATTCTTAACCGAAATGGCTCGAAGCCCAACCACGGCCGTTGCCGCCGCCCCCCGCCTCGGCAAGCCGCTGAAACGCTCGTTTTTTGCCCGCAGCGTGCTTGAGGTCGCGCCCGACCTGATCGGGGCCACAATGCTGGTCGACGGCGTCGGCGGCATCATTGTCGAGGTCGAGGCCTATCACCACAGCGAACCCGCTGCGCACTCGTTCAACGGGCCGACGCCGCGCAACCAGGTGATGTTCGGCCCACCAGGCTTCTCCTACGTCTACCGTTCCTACGGCATCCACTGGTGCGTCAATTTCGTCTGCGAGAAGACCGGCGAAGCCAGTGCGGTCTTGATCCGCGCGCTGGAGCCGACCCACGGTATCCCCGCGATGCGCCGCCGCCGCGGCCTGCATGACGAGCGTTCGCTGTGTTCCGGCCCCGGAAAACTCTGCGAAGCGCTCGGCATCACCATCGCGCATAGCGAACTGGCGCTCGATGCGCCGCCATATGCGTTGTATGCGCGCGTGGGCAAGCCCGAGGTCGTCACGGGGTTGCGGATCGGAATTACCAAGGCGGTCGACCTGCCATGGCGCTATGGGCTGACGGGATCTAAGTTCGTCAGCAAGCGGTTTTGACAGGGTGGTATCCGCCCCTGCCGCCGTCATTGCGAGCGAGGCGAAGCAATCCAGCAGGCCGCGGAAAGAAAGAGTGGATTGCTTCGCTTCGCTCGCAATGACGTTGATAGACATGCGCTCTTGTTCTCACAGCATCATCTGCCCGAGGTTTTACATTTCGTTTGCCCTCCAAGAATAGAGGGCGCGGGGAAGACCGGGTGCGCGCTGCACCCGCGGTCTCGCAGGCGTGTTGCATAGGAATATGCTGCCCACGAGCATACAGGTTCAGCGGTGAACACACCGGCCTCCCCCACGCAATGGCTCTACGGCTTATACGAGATCGTCCTGGTGACCCTGCTTTTCGTGACACCATCGCCCTTGTGCAGCGTTAGCCGCCTTCGAACTTGACGCCTGCATCGGGGCGTCGGACCCAAACGATTTCGCCGTACGTGATGCCGCGCTCGTCAGTCGCGACATCACGTCCATCGCATCTCACCGCACGTCGTGACGATCGCGATCGCCCCTCTTGTCGCCGTGAGACGGGCGGCGTTATGCATCTGATTTGGGGGTGAGGTCAAGACAATTTCGGAAAATCGGAAATAAGTGATGCCGTTGTCTGCCACGACTATCGCGAATAGGTCGTGACCATCGTGTAGTTCTTGCGCGGTCCGAGCACCACGTGACGTATCGTGAAGCCGCCGTTGGGAGAGAATGCATACGTCGACCGGTAGAGGTCCTCGCCACAGGGATGGTCCGCCTCCCCGACATATTCCAGTCCTTCCCGCTGGATCAGCGATATCCTGTGAAACAGGCGAAGCGGGCTCTCGCTGAAGTAGACATTGAACCCAGCGTCTCGGGCCTCATAGACATACGCACGCTCCGCCTGCAGTTCGGTGCCGTTGATCAGCCTCAGGTTTCCCTGTTCGCGATAAGCCAGCCTGTTTGCATCCGAGGGCATGAACGTCGCGACACCTCTCATCGCGCCGTGGCCTTCGATCGTTCTGTCCAACGACCACCGGCCAATCAGATTCGACAATACCGCGTCGGCATCGTGCCAACGGCTTCGGCTCAAGATATCGGGCACCATTACGCTGCTCCGCGCTACACCGCGTGGTGACAAACCGCCTCGACCCGGTTGCCATCGGGATCTCGCAGAAATGCTGCGTAATAGGAGGCATGATAATCGCGCAAGCCCGGCGCGCCGTCATCGGCGCCGCCGGCGGCGATGCCGGCGTCCCAGAAGGCGTCGACCTGGGTTCGCCATTTCGCCTTGAAGCACCAGTGGCGACCGTTAGCGTCCTCGGGCTTCGGTCCCTTGCGGATGGTGAGATACACGCGATCCGGGTAGGCCGGACGCGCCCGTTCGCCATAGCCGAGCCAGTCGTCGCGGCGTCCGACCTTGACGACATCGAGCGTCTTCATGATGGCGTCATAGAACCGCTCGGCGGCGGCGATGTCGGATACCGTGATGGAGACGTGGTCGAGCATTCTTCGTCATCCTGAGGTGCGAGCCTTGCGGTGCACTTGCACCGCTGGGCGAGCCTCGAAGGATGCTGCCCGAGCGTGGCCGTCGTCCTTCGAGACGCGCTTCGCGCTCCTCAGGATGACGGGATCGACAGATGAGTAATTCTACGACGCCTTCTTCAGCCGTTCCAGCGCCTCGACGTTCTTGGCCTTGCGCGCTACCGCCGCCTCGCGCTTTTCCTTTTCCTCTTCGACGATCTCATCGGGCGCGTTGGCGACGAATTTCTCGTTGCCGAGTTTGGCGTCGACGCGCTTGATGTCGGCGTCGGCCTTGGCGATTTCCTTGTCGAGCCGCGCCTTCTCGGCGGCAAGGTCGATCACACCCTTCAACGGCAGCGCCACGACTTCGCCCCGCACGAGCAACTGCACCGCGCCTTCCGGCGGGCGGTCGGCGAAAGAGATATCAGCAAGCCGCGACATCCGCTTGACGACGTCGTTCCAGCGCTGCGCACGGTCCTTCGTCTCGGCGGATGCGCCCGACAGCACCAGCGGCGTCAGGGTCGCCGGCGGGATGTTCATCTCCGCGCGCACCGAGCGAATGGCGGTGACGAGATCGACCACCCAGCCGATCTCGGCTTCGGCGGCGGGATCGCTGAAATCGCCGGCGTCGAGCGCCCGGATGACCGGCGGAATCAACGCGTCACTCGGGCTCGCCATCGCGATCGTGGCCAGCTGGTCGGCCGAAAGGCCCTTGCGCGGCCACTCAGCCAGCACCAGCAGACCGTCGCGCTTGGCCGTCACCGCCCAGAGCTCTTCGGTGATGAAGGGCATGAACGGATGCAGCAGTTTCAAGATCTCGTCGCGGGCCCAGGCCACCATGGCGCGGGTTTCGGTCTTGGCGGCGCCCTCCTCGCCCAGCAGCACGGGTTTGGCGAGTTCGAGATACCAGTCGCAATAGACGTTCCAGACGAAGCGATACATCGCGCCGGCGGCATCGTTGAAACGATAGGCCTCGATGGCCTCGGTGACCTCGCGCGTGGCGTTCGAGGTCTCGTGCGCGATCCAGCGGTTCAGGGTTTCCTTGGCACTGTGCGCATCGAAGCCATTGGGCTTGTCGCAGCCGTTCATCTCGGCGAAGCGGCAGGCGTTCCACAGCTTGGTCGCGAAATTGCGGTTGGTCTCGACGAGTTGCGGCGACAGCTTGATGTCATGGCTATGAGCGGCACCGCGCGCCAGCGCAAAGCGCAGCGCGTCGGCGCCAAAATCGTCGATGACGCCGAGGGGGTCGATGACGTTTCCCTTCGACTTCGACATCTTGGCGCCCTTCTCGTCGCGGACGAGACGGTGGATGTAGACCGTCGAGAACGGCGCCTCCTTCATGAAGTGAAGGCCCATCATCATCATGCGGGCGACCCAGAAGAAGATGATGTCCCAGCCGGTGACGAGCACGTTGGTCGGGTAGTAGCGGCCGACCTCGGGCGTTTCGTCGGGCCAGCCCAGCGTCGAGAACGGCCACAGTCCCGACGAGAACCAGGTGTCGAGCACGTCCTCGTCGCGGGTAATGAAGCCCTCGCGCTTGGAAGCGTCCTGCGCCATCTCCGCGCCCTGCTCGGCCGTGATCACTTCCTGCTCGACGTAATAGCCGAGCGCGTTGCCGACGGCCTCCTCTTCGGTCTCGGCGACGAACACCTTGCCGTCCGGACCGTACCAGGCCGGGATCTGATGGCCCCACCAGAGCTGGCGCGAGATGCACCAGGGCTGGATGTTTTCCATCCATTCGAAATAGGTCTTTTCCCAGTTCTTCGGCACGAACGTGGTCGCGCCCGAGCGCACAGCCGCGATGGCCGGCTGCGCCATCGTCTTGGCGTCGACATACCACTGGTCGGTCAGATAGGGCTCGATGACCGCGCCGGAGCGATCGCCATGCGGCACCATATGCGTGTTGGGTTCGATCTTTTCGAGGAAACCAAAGTCCTCCAGCCGCGCCACGATGGTTTTGCGGGCGGCGAAACGATCGACCTTGTTCAGCTCTTCGGCCAATTGCGTCGCGCCTTCCGGCAGGCCGCGCAGATAGTCTTCGTTGTCGACCAGCGCGAGACAGCCCTCGCGGTCGAGCACGCTGATCTGCGGCAGGCCATGCCGCTTGCCGACTTCGAAGTCGTTGAAGTCATGCGCCGGCGTGATCTTGACCGCACCTGAGCCCTTTTCGGGATCGGCGTAGTCGTCGCCGATGATCGGAATGCGGCGGCCGACCAGCGGCAGGATCACGTGCTGGCCGATCAGGTGACCGAGCTTCTCGTTCTCCGGATGCACCGCTACCGCGGTATCGCCCAGCATCGTCTCCGGCCGCGTGGTCGCGACCACGATGAAGCTCGAGGCGTCCTCGGGATTGAAGGTCTTGCCCTCGATCGGATAGCGCAGATACCAGAGACTGCCCTTGACCTCGGTCTGCTGCACTTCGAGATCGGAGATCGCGGTCAGCAGTTTCGGATCCCAGTTGACCAGCCGCTTGTCCTTGTAGATCAGGCCTTCGCGGTGCAGCTCGACGAACACTTTCACGACCGCGCGCGACAGCCCCTCGTCCATCGTAAAACGTTCGCGCGACCAGTCGCAGGACGCGCCGAGGCGTTTTAGCTGGTTGACGATGACGCCGCCGCTTTCGGCCTTCCACTGCCAGACGCGTTCGAGGAATTTCGCGCGGCCCATGTCGCGGCGGCCCGGCTCCTGCCGTTCCATCAACTGCCGCTCGACCACCATCTGGGTCGCAATGCCGGCGTGGTCGGTGCCGGGCTGCCACAGCACGTCGCGGCCGCGCATCCGCTCGAAGCGGCAGAGAATGTCCTGCAGGGTGTTGTTGAGCGCGTGACCCATATGCAGCGAGCCGGTGACGTTCGGCGGCGGGATCACGATGGTGAAGGGCGCGGCGTCCTTCCGTTCGGGACGACCGGCCTTGAACGCGCCGCTCTGCCTCCCAGATGGCGGACATGCGGGTTTCGATATCGGCGGGCTGGTAGTTTTTCTCGATCATGACAACGCTATTGGAATGTGGAGGGTGTTTTCGACCGAAGCCTCCCCGGCTGGCGGGCAAGAAAACGCGTCAAAACAATGAGCTAGCGCCCGATCTGGATGTGAGGGAAACCGGACAGACCCCTAGAAAGCCACTGGGAAGCCCCAAGTCAACCTGAAGGGCCGCAGGAAGCCGCAATAAAGCCCGTGGGGGTGGCTGAATGAGGGCCGGACACGGCAAGTCGGGCCAGACATGGCCATGACGACGGCTAGCGCCCGCGCGAAACCCGTTCGATCTCGGCCTTGACGATCCGCTCCACCAGTCCCGGCAGATTGTCGTCGAGCCAGGATTTCAGCATCGGCCGCAGCATTTCCTTGACCAGGTCTTCCAGCGTCCGCGCGTTGTTGCTGAGCACGGTATTGGCCAGCGAATTGAAGGCGGATTCGACCGCGGACACGGTCGAGCGCGACAGGATCTGCTGCTGCGGCGATGCGGGCGCGCTTTCGAACGGCGGCGGCTCGTAGGCCGGCTGCCGGTGCAACGCCCTGGCGGCCGCGCTCTCGGCGAATTCGATGTCGTCCTGCGGGTCGATCTTGTGGAACGAAGCGGGTGCCGGCGGATCCGGCAACGCCATTTCGTCGGTCAGGTCGAACACATCGGCTTCGGGTTGGGCTTCGGGCTTCGCCGGCCTGATGTCGGACTCAGGCGTCGCCGCCTCGAGGCTCGCCAGCATCGCATCGATGTCGTCCTGGTTGTTGCTGACGGCAGCGGGCTCAGGCGCGGAGGCGGCGGCGGCGCCGGCGCTGGCTTGGCGGCGGCCGCAGGCTTTGGCGCCGGCGCGATCGCCGACGGCGGAATATCCTTCATCACAGGCTTGGCGGCCGGCGGCTCCGGCTTGGCGGCGGCAGCAGGTTTTTCGGCGGGTTTCTCGGCAGCCGCAGGCTTCGCCTCGTCGTCGGCTATGATACGACGGATCGACGCCAGAATCTCCTCCATCGAGGGCTCTTGGACCTTTGCAGGTTGCGTCATCTCCAACTCCACATCGAAAGCAATTTACACCAAGCCACGAAGGATTTGCCGGTTCCGGATGTGCAGGCCGGGATTTTCATCGCGCAGGCCTTACTTGTCCCCAGATCAAGCCCGCCCGATGCATCGCGCAGGCGTCCAGCTCCCCTCAAGGCAACCCAACGGCCGGCCACAAGGTGCAAAAAACGCGGCGCGAATCGCTCAGCTCACCCCGAGAACGGTACGTCATGGCGACAAATATTTGCAAGCAAACGCACGCACGCAAAAGCCCGGTGGAGTGACCACCGGGCTTTGATTGATCCCGCATGTGCGGGGAAGTTTTCGGGACCGGCGATATCGCCGGAATCAGCGGCCGTCGGGCGTCCGCACGCCAACCCAGCTGTCGCGCACCTGATGGTAATGCACGCTCGGATCGTAGATCGTGGTCGGCAGGTTGAGCACGATCGGCGACAGCCGCCCAACCGAGTTCAGCACCGAGTAGGACGCCACCACGCGGTCATGCTGCGCGGTGACGAGGGCAACGCGCGCGTTGACCAGCGCCTGCTGCGCGTTCAAGACGTCGAGCGTGGTGCGCTGTCCGGCCTTGGCTTCCTCGCGCACGCCGTTCAGCGCGATTTCGGACGCCGTCACCTGCGATTGCGCGGACTGCACCTGCGCCTTGCCGGCGACCAGCTGTCCCCAGGCGGTGACGACGTTGGCGCGGGTCTGATCGCGGGTCTGTTCGAGCACGAGGCGCTGCTGCGCCAGCGTTTCCTTGGACTGGCGGATCAGCGAGTATTCGGCGCCGCCCTGATAGATCGGTACCGTGCAGCTGCGCGACCGCGGACGCGCCGAACGAGCGGTACAGCGTCATGGTCGTTCGTAGGCTCTGCTGCACCGAGGCCTGCAACGTCACGGTCGGCAACAGTGCGCCTTCGTTGACCTTGACCTGGAGATAGCTGACGTCGATGCCGAACATCGCCGCGGTGACGTTCGGATTTTCGGTCAGGCCAAGATCGACGGCGGTGGGCAGTGTAGCCGGCAGGTAGCGATCGACCGGCGAGCCCGGCGCCAAGCGCTTCCGGGCTCGTTGCCGATGATGCGGCGGAAATTCGAACTGCGTCGTGACCAGCGTGGATTCCGCGCGTCAGCAGCTGGGTCTTGCCGGCGGCGAGCTGCGCCTCGGACTGCGCCACGTCGGTGCGCGTCACTTCGCCGACATTGAAGCGGTCGCGCGTCTGTTTCAGCGTCTGCTCGAGCACGCGGACGTTGCTCTTCTGCACCTCGACGATCGCGGAATCCCGCAGATAGTCCATGTAGATCGTGGCCGCCGACAACAGCACGGTCTGTTCGAGCACCCGCAACGCTTCGCGCGCGCCCGAGACCTGGCTCTCTGCCGCACGGGTCTTGTTGGCGGTTTGCTGGCCGTTGAACAGCGTCTGCGAAACGGTGGCGCCGACGCTGCGCGGCGCGATTGGCGCCGTGAATTTCGGTGCGCACGATGTTGGTCGCGCTGCCGCCTGCGGTAGAGTTGGTGTCGGTATATTGATAACCGGCGCTCGCGGTGACCGCGACCTTCGGACGATAGCCCGACAATGCCTGCGGCACGTTTTCGTCGGTGAAGCGCACCGTGGCGCGCTGCGCGTTGAGCTGCGGATTGTTCTGATAGGCGCGCACCAGCGCCGCCTCGATCGTATCGGCCAGAGGCGGGCATCGGGCCCATACAAGCTAACAGAAGGACCGAAGCCGCAGCTCCGGTGAAAACCTTCACCCCACGCATCCCTGGAAATCCATTCATTTTCATTCGCCGGTTCATGCGTCGTGAACTGATTTATTAAACACACGCATGAGCCGAACGTCGCTTCAGTCGAAGTGAGTCCCGGCTCACCTTATTCCGCAGCTAGGCCGGACGGAACCTACCTCGCAAGCGCACAATGACGAAACTCTTAACGTGGGGCAATCGGGCCACACTTCTGATTCAGAACGGGATTTTAACAGCCAACGGGGGGTTGCCGGGAGCCGCAGAAAGGCGACGGAAAGGCTAGAAAACGAACGCTGGAAGCCGTTCCATGCCCGGCAATACCGGCGCTACGGCGTCGAACAGCGCCCGGTGGCCGAAATCGCCATGGGAACTCGTCACCAGGGTGGCCCGCGGCGGCTGCGACATCGCGAAAACGCCGACCAGCCGGCCGCCGTTCTGAAGCTGCCCAAAGAGCCGCTCCGGCACGATCTCGGTCGCGCCGTTGAGCACGATGACATCATAAGGGCCGTTCGCCGCGTCGCCGTCGGCCGCGGCGGCGGTCCGGACCACGACTTTTCCACAGCCGTTCTGGGCGAGGAGCGCGCTGGCCTTGGTTGCCAGCGCCTGGTCGCTCTCGGTCGCCGTCACCTGCCCGGCAAACTGGGCGATCACGGCGGCGGCGTAGCCGGTCGCGCAGCCCACCACCAGCACGCGGTCACTTTGCTTGATTTCGGCGGCCTGCAGCATCTTCGCCAGCACCACCGGCTTGATCAGGAATCGCTCGGCCTGCCCGGCTTCGCTGACATCGAGATCGAGATCCAGATAGGCCAGCGCGCGCTTGTTTTCGGGAACGAAGGCCTCGCGCGGCACCGCCAGCATGGCATCGATAATTCTGACATCGGTGACATCGCTCGGACGCACCTGACCATCGACCATTTTCTGGCGCACGGTCGAAAAACCGGACATTGGCTGAGACCCTGAAAGCAAGCGGCGTTACCGCCGGGAGAGCTGAAAGCGGGTCATCTTTGGTACAAGCTTCGGCAAAACGCAACACGCCGCCGGAGCAGCCTCTGGCCTGCTTTCAATACAGAGTCCAGCCGCAAACCCTATTCGCAAAACTTGCCTATTCGATCGTCACGATGAGGCGACCGATCAGCCGCGCCACCTCGTCCAGATGCTCGAAATCATGATCTTCAATGGCGCGCGCGAGCCGAAGCAGGCACTCGTCGTCGCTCAGGGCTGGGGTGTCGCTCGGGATAATCGAAGGCACCGCGCGAATCAGGTCGGTCGCAATGGCTGGCATCGAATCAACTCCGTCGAAATCCGGCAATCCCTGGAAGGCTCTGGCCGGATTGAGTCGATTTGGCGGCTAGTCCATGACGTGAGGGGATGGCGGCATTGCGCAAGCGCGTTACCGGTGATGTCCACTGCGGGTTCGAAACCGCCGACAAACCCTTGCAGCGCAGCGGATTTCAGGCAACCGCCTGATACTGTGCCACGTGCCGGTCATTTGGTCCTTTGCAAGCCCGGAAGGCTTTGTTATACGCTGCCCGCTCGCGAACGATTGTTTCGCCTATTCCTCGGTAGCTCAGCGGTAGAGCATTCGACTGTTAATCGAATGGTCGCTGGTTCGAAATCCAGCCCGGGGAGCCAGCAACGTCATCCTTGTTGCTTCCGGGATCACCCCCTCGTCCAAATCAGATTTGACGCCCAAAAATGGTCAGACCCGTCTCGATTGGGTCCGAACGGGGTGCCATTTGGCGGCTCGGCGCCCGATTAGGCCGTATAAATGCGGATACGGCCCTGATAATGGCCTTTTAGCGCCGATTCAGACCCGCCCGGCAGCACTGGCCGCGCCGTTAAGGAAAATTTGAGGAGATCGCTTTGAGATTTACGATCCATTGCCTGACAACGATCGCTTTGCTCTACGCCGCCTCGGCCCGGGCACAGGTCGACGTCACCATCCCTGACGCAGGTCGCGTCAGGACCACGGCGAAAGTCGAAAACGGTATCCTTGGTGTATCCAATTCGTACACGCGATTTCGCGGAACGGCGCGCGAATGTGTGGGAGCCTGTTTCTATGCGGCGACCACCAAAACCAGGGTGTGGGCATGCCGTGACTCCGAATGCAATCTGGATTGCTCGGGAAGAGAACCCGTCGGCGGCTGTTGATACTTCCACGGCCGAGCACGGCTTTATCGCCACACCGGGCCATCGACACGCGACCGTCGATGACCCCGGCAGCCAGCAGCGGAGCCCGGAACCGGCCGGATCACTTGCGAAGAATCGTGCCGATCGTTCCGATGCTCATCGACGGCAAGAAGTTCTCCTTCTTGACGATGTCCATGGCTTCCTTCTCGGTGAGCGAGGAGGTTCGCCTGACCTTTGTCTCGCCGTTGCCGACATTCCACGCGCTCTCCCACAACACGGCAATGAGATGGGTGCCGTCCTGCATGGCCTGGATGGTCTTTTTCCCGAACTTCGACCACAAGGCGTCGGACGCCGCCTGGCCGCCTTTTCCAACCTTGATATAGGTGTCGACGAGGTCGATCGGCGGCAACAATTCGAAGGTGTTGCGCATGAGTTCGATGGTGAGCTTGGCCGCGTCGTGTCCGGTGTCGACCCATTCCGATTTCTTGACCGTCGGCGTGTTCTTGAGTCCGTCCAGAATTTTTTCGCGATTTGCGAATACCATTCCGTCTTCGTAGGCGGAATGAACGCCCTGGCCCTTCGGTCGCTCCTCGCTCTGCCCTTCCTTCTTTCCCTTGCTGAAGGTGTGGGTGACCGGCCGATTGGGATCGCCGTCGTGGAGGTAGGAGATATGTAACGGCTGACAGGCGTCGCCGATATAGTGGGTCAGCACGCCGGCCGCGCACAGAAACTTCTCGGCCTCGCCGGCTGCGGCGAAATCGCACATCGCATCGAATATCTGCCAGACACGGAACGGCAGCAGCCCGCGCCTGTTCTCGGCGATTTTCTTCCCCGACAGAATGTCGGTGATCCCATCGTAATATTCCTGCCACTTGTCGGGGTCGATAAAGCTGTCGTCCTCCGTCATCTCGAGCAGGGTCTTGCCGTCGGCGCCTTCCTGATCCATGTCGGCAAAATGATTGCCGCCTTCCAGGAATCGATCGAAACCCTGTTTGGCAACACGGGTTTTCCAGAAGAAGTCCGGCACGTCGGCCATGGGTACGAAGTCTTCGCTGCCCATCCCCTTGAACTCGCCCTCCATCAGCGCGTCATCGCCATGGCTGATGATCTCAAGGTTGTTCTTGATGAACGTCTTGAGCTTCGGGAATGCGTTCGAAAGCGACGTCGTCGCCCGCGACGCGATCGAGAAATGCCCGAGCGCGCCCCAGGTGTCGTTCTGATCGACGTTCCAGTCCCGAACCGGATCGACCTCGAGCAGGGCGCACACCCGCGACAGCAGCGTGGCGAGAACATAGCTCTGCGGTGCGGCCTTATCGGCCGAAGACAACATGTTGCGTCCCCACTGCATGGCGAGGGGGATGAGCTGTGGCGGAGGCTGAACCGCACCGTCGGTATTGGCACTTGAGGCATCGGGGACCGGCTCAAGCACCCAGAGCGAGCCGGAATCTCCCGGCAAGGTCTTCAGGCCTGGCGCGGTCTCTTTCGCGCCCGGCGGCGGCGTCGTGCGAGGGCCAATGAAGAGGTCGGCGACATACTCGAACCCGCCGCCGGTCTTGTAGCGATAGAACAGCCCATGGATCTCGCCGATCATTTCGCCGCCGGCCGCTCCAAACCCGCGCACGTGACAGCCGACGAGAGACAACGAAAGATTCACACTGGAGAAATCGGCCATCGGTCCAAGCATGCGGCCGTTACGCAGCTTTGTGGTCCATTGCGAGATATCGTCGACATCGATCATTCCGACGTCGACATTGACGAACGTGTCCTGAACCGTGAAGTTCGGGTAGAGCGTGGAAAGCGGAATCCGGGTCAGTTGCTTTGCCGCACTGACGCCGATGCGGCGGCGCTCGCCGCCAAGCAGAGCCGCGACGACCTCGCCCTGCTCGCCGGCAACGTGGCGATTTGTCAGGGCGAAGATCTTGTGGCCGTCGCTCACCAGGCAGCAAACCGTGGCAACGTAGTCCTGGCCCTGCGTGCTGGCGATAATGGGGCTGCCCGGGCCGATATTGTTCAGCGGGCGCAGGATGTCCGGCGCATTGATCTCGGTGGTGGATTCCCGGGGCGCCTCGATCACGCAAACCGGCACCCGCACGCCATTCGGCATGAACAGGGTGCTGGGCACCTTGCGGTCGGGGTGTGACTTGAATTCGTCCGGATTCTCCCACTTGGTCACGAAGACGAGGATGCAGGGCCACGAGTACGGCCGAACCTCCGAATTGTCGAGCCGGCGAACGCCGGTGCCATGACGCTTCTTCTTCGCGTTAGGCCAGCTATCGGTCTTGCGGATCCGGTAACGGCCAATGGCGGTAGAAACCACGTTCGGACGACGCACCAACTCCAGGTGAAACAGATCGCGCGCGGCGATCAAGTCCTTCAGAGACAGATGGGCGAATTCGGTTTCATCGTGCTGGAATAACGACAAATCGGTCTGAGATTGTACGCGCATGGAAATTTCTCCGCGTCTGGCAAGAAAAGGTCTTGATGGGCTCCGTCGGAGCCGGATCGATGGACTTCAAAAAGCAATCAGGCATCGGCCAATTCAAATGACCGCAATCTTCAAATAGCGCACGTCAAAATAGCGCGCGAACTCCGGGAAACGTCGCAACGAGTTTTGCAAGTCCATGAATTCGATCACGGATTCAATTCAACTGCAAGATGACAGGATCACGATTGTCTATTTTGACGGAAATACGACACGGCCAGGGTTATCCCCGGCCACGTCAAACTCGCCCGACGGGTCGTCGAAGGCGGTGCCGCGAGGCCGGTCCGGGAGCGATTTCCACCGGCGCGTCACAGGCCGGCCCAACCACGCCCAGACACGTTCGTGGCGGCATACAGGTGCGAGCGGCGCGGCCAGGTCGCCGCGCCACGTCAAATCGATTTACGCAAAACGTAAAATGGAAAAGATCACTCAGCCACGAACGATGTCGTCTTGGTCCCGGAATCATAACGCAATCTCAGCACGTTGAACTTGCAGAGATTGACGTTCTTCCAGAGCACCGACTCGTCGTAGTTGGCCCAGTCTACCTTGATGTTCCAGACACACCCCTCGTCGTCCTCGTCGAACTCGACGTAGGCCGTGTCCTGGTTCTGCAGGGTCTTGTCGAGTTCGTTCTCCCACTCGTCGAGGCCGTCGTCGGGCGCATTGAAGCCCAGAAACTTGATCGCATAACCGGTTTCATTGATGACCGAGACATTGCGGCCATCGGCCGCAAAGGCGCTTGCCGTCGCAAAAGAGATTCCCAAAACAATCAATGCAGAAAAGATAAATTTCATCTCAGACGACCTTTCATTCGCTTAGCGTCCCGACAGGCTCGCTCTAGTCGAATTCGCAGGTCCGGGATAGGCGCATTTTTGGTAGCTGCCGTCTGTGACAAAACCCTGCTGTGAATATTTCAACACCGGGAAATGACGCGGCTCGCCGCTCCGGCGACGTCCGATCGCTCTATCCTCACTGCTCGAACACCGCCGCACATGCCGGGCTCAAGCTCGCCTTTTGCCGGCGCAGGCAGGCGGTGATGGCCCGGGCGTTGGGAATCTCCCCGGCGCAGAGCCGGTAGACGTCCGGCGTGCAGGCCCTGCGTTGTTCAGGGCTGGCCTGCTGGGCGGAGGCCGAGCCAACAGCGTCAGCAGGAAACCGAGCATCGATGCCCGGCGGGCTCGGCCCAGTGGCGCCGCACTTCGTGCAAACCTGGGTTTCATGACTGCGTCTCCCTGATCAGGCCCAACCTTGACAAGGCGGGCGTCATCACGGCGAATACGCGGATTAAATTTCGAAGAATGTGATTTTTCTCACAAACGGTCCCGCCAGCGCGGGGCTACTTTCCACCCGGGGAAACTATTCGGTAACCACGTTTGCCGCGATCGCGCATTCGTTAAAATGCGAACGATCCGTTCAATCTGGAAACAAAACTAATTTGAGATCGTGCGCGCTCTGACCCCGGAGAGCGCGATGAGCGAAGTTGAATTCGACCTGTTGCTGGATGCCGTGCAGACGGCAATTGCGCCCGAACCGGAGGATGATTTCTTGGCCCAGTCCCTGCCCCGCTATCAGCAGCCGCGCGCCGCCAACGACAACCGGGCCCCGTGGCCGCTGGTTCCGTTTCCTGAGGGCTGGTACGCCGCCTGCTGACCTCGGGATTGCTTAAATCCCTGGGAGATTGTAGCTAGTCCGCCGATGGGGCCACGTGGCGGAGTGGTTACGCAACGGTCTGCAAAACCGTGTACACCAGTTCAATTCTGGTCGTGGCCTCCATTCATAAAATCAATGACTTAGCCTGAGTTTGTGAGAGACCGCCCGAACTATCGCGGCGGTCATTTCGCGCCGGTAATCGTTCGATGCTTTCGAACCAGACCGCCACGACGTCCAAACACGATCGCGTTGGGCACGGAGAGCGGATGAATTCCTGCTTTGACCAGAAGCCAGGAGAGCGGCCGCTGCAGCAACCGGAGCAGCACCCGTAGTGCGGATAGCGGTCGTTCCGAAAGCGCTCCATCGCTTCGTTGACGGCGGCTTCTTCCAGAATTTTCTCGCGGTATTTCGGATCCTCGCGAAGCGATTGCGTGATCAGCTCATGCTCGGGGCTGGTCTGCCGGGCGTAGCTGCCGGGCCGCGGTCCGGCGAGCACGACGATGACGGACCGGGCAAGAATCGCAAGCTCGCTCCTGAACGCCAGGCTCGAAACAGCCAGTCCGTCGACGGCGTCACGAACAGCCGGTCGGGCGACTGCCACGGCCCAACCCGATCCGCCAGATCGCGCCGAAACGCCCAGCACGAGGCGAGACAGGTGGCGAACGGGGAAAAGCCGGAGCGGACTGCGGCACGCCGATAAGGGCGAACGAGAACGGCACCCGCCGTCTGGCTGGCTTGGGACGCGCGGTCGCGGATGCGACCCAGGCGAGGTCAGCGCCACTGCGTTCCAGCTCGGCAACGCAGGCGCCGAGGTGATCGGGAAGATAGAGATCATCATGGTTCAGGAACGCGACGTATTTGCCGCGTGACAAGGCGATGCCGTGGTTGTTGGGACCGGACTGGTGGCCGGTACGGACAGGCAAATTCACGAAGCGAATGCGCGGGTCGTTGAACGATGCAACGCATTCGGCGCTGTCGTCGGTGCAGTGATCGCCGACCACGATCAGTTCCCAGTCGGTGAACGACGAATTGCGGACGCTCTGCACCGCGTGTCGCAGCGTGTGGGTTCTGTTGTAGGTCGCGATGACGACGGAAACCGCCGGCGGCGCGGCGGATGCTGCGACGTCACTGTGCACGATGAGCAACCCGCCACGGACCCGGCATCAGGACTCCCGTATGCTCAGGCAAAGACCGTCATCGCCTCGTACCGGGCCAGCATATCGGCGAACGATCCCGACTCGGTGTCCCTGGCTGAAAGCTGTGCGCTTTCCGCCGGCCATGTCAGCGATGAATCGAGATCATCCCACCGGCATCCCAGCACATCGAGTTCGGCCTTCCAGTACTTGCTCAGGCCAAAGGCGAGAACGGAGTCGTCGAGGAAGAAGACAGCGTGTGCGACGCCTTCGGGCACCGGAATGGCGAAGCCATCGGCGGCCGACCATTCAAAGCCGATGCTGTTGCCGAACGTCGGCGACTTCCGGCGAATGTCCCGAAGCGCAATGAAAACCCGCCCCATCGGCAGGGTGTAAAATTCGTCATAGTCGAGATGGACATGGACACCGCGCATGACGCCGGCGCGCGAGCTGCAGGCGTTCCATTGGACGGTCTTGAAGGCCCCGACCCATTCCTCCCGGAAAATCTCGAACAGGCAGCCACGATCGTCGGCGTTGGCCTTCACGGGTACGGGCGCACAGCCCTCAATCGGAATGGTTGGCAAGCTTTTCATCACAATCGTCACTCAAATCACTAACGCAGCACGAACCGAAGGGTATTTGCCGGGATATACAGCCTGCTCGCTACTCGCAACATGCAATCGTAGGACCCAGAGTTCCATCGGGATCACCGCGGCCGAATATTGCCAGCCGAAATTGCGCCGGTTTGGGACAACAACCCGATCAAGCGCTCGGCGACGAACTTGTGTCCCTCGGGCGTCCAATGCCCGCCGACACCTTCGCCGGGATAGGCTGCCGCACCGTCGAACGCAACGAACGGGATATGCCTGGCGTCAAGATGCCGCACGAGCCCCTGGTCGGCGGTCTGCAGTCCCGACCAGGAACCTGGCCCCGTTCGCTTCGACGAATTCCCTTGTTGCGTCGACCAGCCGCTCCGTCGGATCCGGCACCTGCACGGCGGGATGACGAAGTTTGAGAGTAGACCGCGTTGCCGAGCCGCACCAGCCAGGAATGGCGTACCCACCAGTCCTCCTTGATCGCCTGCAACCGCGACTTGGGGACCGGCTGTCCCTGCAAGACCAGCGAGCCGTCAGGGGCGATCGTGAAATAGGGCTTTTGATAGCCCTCGTAGCGGATGTTGCTGCTGTTATCCTGCCGGTCGTTATCCGTGCAGACGATCAGGACCACGACCGCCGGCTTCACCTTCGGCCACAGCTTTTTCAGCAGCAGATATTCCTGATCGGTGCCGTAACCGGAAACCCCCGCCGCCAGAATCTTGAAGTCCTTCGATGCGCGGCTTCAACAATTCGGTGAAACGCTCATTGGCTTCAGCGTCGAGACCCCAGACAAAGGAATCCCCGAGGAACAGGATGGTCGGCGTGGCGTCGAGCGTAAATTCCTCGTCGCGCAAACCGAGGCTGTTGTGATGGGCATGGACCGTCCGGGCATTGGTTACATCGGAATCCGATCCCGGGACCGGCGCCCATCCAAGTTCGGCGTCGTACTGATAGCTGAGCGAGCGCTCGCTGACGCCCTTCCCGCAGTTCGCGGAGGTCGACCACGCGGAGAACGATTTCGAGCGCGGCCAACGTCACGATCGTCATGATCGCGATGGCTCCGAGTGACTGTAGTGCTTTTCGAACCCTCATCCCTCGTCTCAGTCGAGCTCGAACGCATTCTTGTAATCGAGCTTCAGCGACGGCGGCTGGTCTTCCTTGTTCAGAAAGCAATTGCCGACCACCAGCACTTCGATATCGCTGCCCATGAAGCAGCGGAACGCATCTTCCGGCGTGCACACGATCGGCTCGCCGCGGACGTTGAAGCTGGTATTGACCAGCACCGGGCAGCCTGTCTCGGCCTTGAACGCCGTCAGCAGGTCGTGGAAGCGAGCGTTGGTGTCGGCATGAACGGTCTGGATCCGCGCCGAATAATCGACATGGGTCACGGCCGGGATGTCCGAGCGGGGAATATTGAGGCGTTCGATGCCGAACAGTTTTTCATCGCCGGGATTGGCCGGCCGCCGATGCTTTGCAAGCACATCGGCGACGAGCTGCATGTAGGGGCTGTCGCCGTCGAGCTCGAACCAGTCGGCGACATCCTCGCGCAACACCGCCGGCGCGAAGGGGCGAAAGCTTTCGCGAAATTTGACCCGCAGATTGAGCGAGCTCTGCATGCCGGGAGACCGGGGATCGCCGAGGATGGAGCGCGCGCCGAGCGCCCGCGGGCCGAATTCCATGCGCCCCTGGAACCAGCCAACCGCCTTTTCCGCCACCAACGCTTTCACCGTGTTTTGGATCAACGCATCGTCGCCGAGCGTCGAGAACACCGCTCCCGGCCTGCCCCAACCGCTGCTCGATCTCGGCTTGCGAAAACGACGGCCCGAGATAGCCGCCAGCCATGGCGTCGGCCGTTGGCGCCGTGCGCGGCTGCCCTGCGAACTGATAGTAGGCCGCAAGCGCCGCGCCCACGGCACCGCCGGCGTCGCCGGCCGCGGGCTGCACCCAGATGTTTTTGAAGTTGCGCTCACGCAAAATCTTGCCGTTGGCGACACAGTTCAGCGCCACGCCGCCGGCAAGACAAAGATTTTCCGATCTTCCTTCCCGCGCCAGGCTGCGGGTCAATCGCAGCACGATCTCTTCCGTCACCGCCTGCACGGAAGCGGCCAGATCCATATGGCGCTGCTCCAGCAGCTCTGAGGGATCGCGCGGCTTGCCGCCGAACAGCGCGTCGAAGCGGCCGTTGGTCATGGTCAAGCCAGTGCAGTAGTCGAAGTAGTCGAGGTCGAGCCGAAAACTGCCGTCGTCCTTCAAATCGACGAGATGCTCGAGAATCGCTTGTGCGTATTTCGGTTCACCGTAGGGCGCGAGCCCCATCACCTTGTACTCGCCGGAATTGACCTTGAAGCCGGTGTAATAGGTAAAGGCCGAATAGAGCAGCCCGATCGAGTGCGGGAAGTTGATCTCGCGGGTGAGATCGAGCGTGTTGTCGCTGCCGTAGCCTGCCGACGTCGTGGTCCATTCGCCGACGCCATCCAGCGTCAGGATCGCCGACTCCGCAAACGGCGAGGCAAAGAACGCGGATGCCGCGTGGCTCTGGTGGTGATCGGCGAACAACAGCTTCGCTTCCCAATCGACACTGCCGTCGATGTCGCCGAGATGGTTGCGAAGCACGCTTTTCTGAAACAGCTTTTCCTTCAACCAGACCGGGATCGCCTTGCGGAACGATTGAAAGCCGCGCGGCGCGAACGCCAGATAGGTTTCAAGCAGGCGCTCGAATTTGAGAAACGGCTTTTCGTAGAACACGACGTGGTCGAGTTCGCTCGCACTGATCCCCGCCTCGGCCAGGCAATAGCGAACGGCGGATGCCGGAAAGCCCGGATCGTGCTTCTTGCGCGTGAAGCGTTCTTCCTGGGCGGCGGCGACGATCTTGCCGTCGACCACCAGCGCCGCGGCACTGTCGTGGTAGAAGGCTGAAATCCCGAGGATGCGCAACGACTGTCCCTCAGAACAGGGTGTAGACGAACGGCGCCAGCGCCGAGCCCTTGGTCAGGACCAGCAACCCGCCGAGCACCAGCATCACGGCAAAAATCGGAATCAACCAGAATTTGCGGCGGGCACGGATGAACGCAAACAGCTCACGCAGGAACGACATCTGATATGCCCTAGAATTGCTGCCGCATCGATTCAGACGGCGGTCTCGGATCGGAGCGCGGCAACCAGTAGGTCGGCGCAGAAGGATCGCGTTGCAGCCTGAGGAAATCCTTCCCGAACATTCGCATCGCCAACCCGATCGGCAGGATCGCTCCAAAAAACAGGATGGCCATGATGACCGGATTGACCACGCGGTACATCAAAAGCCCAAGCTTGAGCCAGGCGCGATTTGCCAGCCCAAGCGACTGCGGCCGCCAGAGGGTAAGGCCTGCGAAAACCGCGGCGACCGCAAGCCAGATCGGCGCGTGGGAAGAACCCTTGTACAGTCCGAGGCTGCCGATCAGCGCAAAGACGACAGCCATCGTGAACCCGAAATTGCGATCGCTCGGTCCGACGATGACTTCGTCATGTTCCGATTCCAGCAACTGCATCGGCTTTCTCACACCTTTTCGGCTTGATGGGCGATCACGCGAGGTCTTTTACTAACCACCCTGCCTGATCGCCAGCTCTATTTGGACCGTGGTTTTGCAGCCTTTTTCACGGCCTTCTTGACGCCTTTCCTGGCGCCTTTTCTGCCCTTGTAGCCGCGATAATCCTTCTTTTTCGGCTTGGGCGCGAGTTCGGGCATTTCGGCCTGCACTTCGCGGTAGCGCGCCAGCATCCGCTCGAAACTGGCATTGAGCGTCTCGGCGATATCCGGCCGCTTCTCGAGCCCGGCCAGCAGCAGGCCGGCGGCCTCGATGGTGGAAAGGCCGTCCTGGCGCGGCTCCTTGCGCAGCACGCCGTAGCGCGACGCCCGCTTGGGACCGAGAATGACCCGCTGGCACTTCAGCATCCAGGCATTGCGCCACCACAGCGCCTTGGCCTGGCTCCAGGTGCCGTCGAGCAATACGATGCCCTCGATATCCCCCAGAATGGCGCGCTGGTGCTCCTCCAGTTCGCCCTTGCGGTTGATGGCGACGATTTCCTTGTCGGTATCGAGGTCGGCGACCTTGGCCGAGCCGAGATAGAGGATCGCCCAGCGCGAGGGGTCGTGGACGGTGCGCCCCAGCGCCTTGGACAGGCTCGGCCAGGACAGGCCGATTTTGACCACCGCGTCCGGAAAATGCTGCGCGGTCAGCCGCGCGGTACCGAGCGCCTTGTCCTGCTCCTGCGGATGCACGAGGATCAGGAGCTGGATCCGGTTCTCGATCGGCTCGACGCTCTCACAGATGCACAAGGGTTCCGGCTTGCCGCAATCGGCGCAGACGGGAATCTCGTCGGGAATCGGGCTGGTCGCGTCTGATTTGTCTGACATCCGCCCGCTATACGCCTCACAGCCAGTAATTCAACTATTCGGCAGGCGCGTGCACCGGGCCTGGGCGGGATCGCCGCTGCCTCAGCCGGTCGATCAGCAGATAAATCACCGGCGTGGTGTAGAGCGTCAGGATCTGCGACACGAACAATCCGCCGATGATGGTGATGCCGAGCGGCCGGCGCAGCTCGGTGCCGGGGCCAGTGGCAATGACCAGCGGAATGCCGGCAAAGGCGGCGGCCATCGTCGTCATCAGGATCGGCCGGAACCGGACGCTGCAGGCCTCGAAGATCGCTTCCGCCGAAGACAGGCCGCGATGGCGTTCGGCGTCGAGCGCGAAATCGACCATCATGATGCCGTTCTTCTTGACGATGCCGATCAGCAGAATGATGCCGATAAAGGCGATCACCGTCAGCGGTGTATTGGTCACCTGCAGCGCCAGCAGCGCGCCGAGCCCCGCGGACGGCAAGGTCGAAATGATGGTGATCGGGTGGGCGAGACTCTCATAGAGCACGCCGAGCACGATATACATCGCCACCAGCGCGCCGAGGATCAACAGCGGCTGCCGCCCGCTGGTCTTGTTGAAATCGCCGGCATTGCCGTCAAAACTGCCGCGGATGCCTTCCGGCATATGCAGTTCCTCGACCGCGCGCTGGATATTCGACGTCGCCACTTCCAGCGGCACATCGGGCAGAAAGGTTGAACGACACCGTGGTCGAGGGGAACGATTGCGAGTGAAACACCGCGAGCGCCGACAGGCCGCGCTGGGTATGCACCAGCGCCGATAGCGGCACCTGCGCGTCGTTGGCGCCGGCGACGTAGATGCGTTCGAGGTTGGACGGATCGCTCTGGAACTTGGGGTCGATCTCCAGCACCACCATGTACTGGTTGCGCTGGGTGTAGACGATCGAAATCTGCCGCTGCGAGAAGGCGTTGTTCAGCGCATTGTCGATGTCCTGAACGCGCACGCCGAGGCTGGACGCGGTCTTGCGGTCGATCACCAGATTGAGCTGCAGCCCGCCGGGATCGCGGTCGCTGGAGATGTCGGTGATCCCCTCGACGGTCTCCATCCGCTTGGCCACCAGCGGCGCCCACTTCTGCAGCAGATCGAGGTCGGTGCTCGAGAGCGTATATTGATAATCGGAATCGCTCTGACGGCCGCCGGCGCGAATGTCCTGCGCCGCGAACATGAACAGGCGGATGCCGGCAACCCGATAGAGATTCCGGCGTAGCCGGTCGATCACCTGCGCGGTCGACAGCCCCTCGCGCTCCGCCGGCGGCTTCAGGCTGATGAACATGACGCCGCGGTTGGAGCCGCCGCCGCCCGGTCCTCCGCCGCCGCCAAGCGAGGAGCCGATGCCCGCCACCGCCGGATCGGCCATCACGATGTCGGCCAGTTGCTGCTGAAGTCCCAGCATCGACTGGAACGAGATGTCGGGAGAGGCGCGCGTCGCGCCGATCACGAAGCCGGAGTCGTCGGTCGGGAAGTAGCCCTTCGGGGTCTTGATATACAGCACCACCGTCAGCGCGATGGTCGCAAAAAACACGATCAGCGTCAGGAACGGGAAACCCAGCACGACCCGCAGCGTCCGCTCGTAGAACGACACGATCCGCGACAGCGTGCCCTCGACGATGCGATCGAACAGCGTGGCGCGATCCGAGGTCGCTTCCTTGATGTAATGCGCGCAGATCATCGGCGTGATCGTCAGCGACACCACGGTCGAGACCACGATGGCAAAGGTCAGCGTCAGCGAGAATTCGCGCAGCAGCCGGCCGACGATCCCGTCCATGAAGATCAGCGGCGTGAAGGCCGCGATCAGCGACAGGCTGATCGACAGCACGGTAAAGCCGATCTGCCTGGCGCCCTCGAGCGCCGCCGCAAGCGGCGCCATGCCGTGTTCGAGGTTGCGGTACATGTTCTCGATCATGACGATGGCGTCGTCGACCACGAAGCCGATCGAGATCGCGAGCGCCATCAGCGACAGGTTGTCGATCGAGAATCCCGCCAGCCACATCCCGGCGCAGGTGCCGGCGAGCGCCAGCGGCACCGAGACGCCGGCCGCGATCGTCGGCACCACCCGGCGAAGAAACACGAACACCACCATCATGACCAGGAACGCGGTCGCCAGCAGCGTCCACTGCATGTCCTGGACGCTGGCGCGGATGGTGCCGGTGCGGTCGACCAGCGTCGAAATCTCGACGCCGCCGGGCAGCCATTCCTTCAATTCGGGGATCAGCGCCCTCACCCGGTCGACGGTCTCGATGACGTTGGCGTCGCCCTGCTTGGTGATCTGGATCAGCACCGCCGGCTGCTTGTTGAACCAGGCGATCGAGCGGCTGTTGCGCACGGAATCTTCCACCTCGGCGACATCGGAGAGCCGGACAAAATTGCCGCCGGAACTCTTGATGACGATGTCGCGGAATTCGGCCGCGGTACGCATCTGCTTGTTGATCGACAGCGTTTCGCTCTGGCGTCCGCCGTTGAAGATCCCGACCGGCCCCAGCGGATTGGCGTTGATGATGGCGAGCCGGACGTCGTCGGTCGCAATTCCCGCATTCGAAAGCGAGACGGGATTAAGCGAGATGCGCACCGCGGGCTGGTCGGCGCCGCTGACGGTGACTTCGCCGACACCCGGCACCTGTGATATCCGCTGCGCGATCACGGTATCGGCGGCGTCGTACATCGCGCTCGTCGTCAGCGTCTTCGAGGTCAGCGCCAGCACGAACACCGGAGCGGCGGCCGGATTGGCCTTGCGGAATTTCGGCAGCGACGGCAGGTCGCTCGGCAGGTCCGCCAATGAGGCGTTGATCGCCGCCTGCACGTCGCGCGCGGCGCGGTCGATGTTGCGGCCGATCGAGAATTGCACCTGGATGCTGGTGTTGCCGAGCGAGCTGGTCGAGGTGATCTGGTCGATACCGGCGATGGTCCCGAGCTTGCGCTCCAGCGGGGCTGCCACCGTCGCGGCCATGATCGAAGGGTCCGCGCCCGGCCGCGTCGCGGACACCCGGATCATCGGAAAATCGACGTTGGGCACCGCCGAGACCGGCAGAAAGTTATAGGCGACCGCACCGACCAGAAAGAGCCCGATCGCCAGCAGCGTGGTGCCGACCGGCCTTCGAATGAAGGGCTCCGAGATCGATGCCATTACTGCATCCCCTCGGTGGCACCAGCGGCCGGCGGGCCGACCGGTCCCGGCTCCGGCACGGCTTTCTCGATTTTGCGGTTGATCCGGTCGAGCGCCAGGTAGATCACCGGCGTGGTGTAGAGCGTCAGCAACTGGCTCAGCAGCAGGCCACCGATGATGGATATGCCGAGCGGAAAGCGCAATTCGGCGCCGGTGCCGCTTTCGACCGCGAGCGGCAGCGCGCCGAACAGCGCGGCCAGTGTCGTCATCATGATCGGACGGAAGCGCAGCAGGCAGGCCTGCACGATCGCATCATTCGCCGACATGCCCTGATGCCGCTCGGCCTCGAGCGCGAAGTCGATCATCATGATCGCGTTCTTCTTGACGATGCCCATCAAGAGAATGATGCCGATCAGGCCGATCACGGAAAGATCCTGCCCGAACAGCATCAGCGCGAGAATGGCGCCGACACCGGCCGACGGCAGCGTCGACAGAATGGTGATCGGGTGGATGTAGCTCTCATAGAGCACGCCGAGCACGATGTAGATGGTGACGATCGCGGCCAGGATCAGCCACGGCTGGCCGGCCAGCGACTTCGAGAATTCGGCGGCGTCGCCCGCGTACACGCCGACAATGCTGCCGGGCATGCCGATCTTGCCTTCGATGGTCTTCACCGCCTCGACCGCGTCGCCGAGCGACTCGCCGGGTGCGAGGTTGAAGCTGAGCGACACCGCCGGGAATTGCGCCTGGTGCGAAATCGCCAGCGGTGCGGTGGTCCGCGTCAGCGTCGCCACCGCCGAAATCGGCACCTGGCCGGCAGGACCGCCGGCGGCGGGCGAAGCGCCGGGGACGTAGAGTTTCGAGAGGATCGATGGATCTCGCTGATACATCGGCAGCGCTTCCAGCACGACGCGATACTGATTGGCCTGCCCGTAGATGGTCGATATCTGGCGCTGCGCGAAGGCGTCATTCAGCGTGTCGGTAATGACCTGCAGGCTGACACCGAGCTGACCGGCGCGCTGCCTGTTGACGTCGAGCGCGGCGCGCAGGCCGCCCTCCTGCGCCTCGGTCGAGACGTCGCGGAACAGCGGATCGCGGCGCATTTCGGCGACGAGCTTGTTGCCCCACAAATTGACTTCGGCGGCGTCAGTGCCGGTCAGCGTGTACTGATATTGCGATCGGCTGGACTGGGTCGAGATCTGGACGTCCTGCACCGGCTGGAAATAGATGGTCATGCCGGGGATCGAGGCCGTGCGCGCCTTCAGCCGGTCGATCACCAGCGAGACGTCGTCACGGCGCTCGCCGCGCGGCTTCAACGTCATCACCAGCCGCCCGACATTGGTCGTGGGATTGACCGAACCGGCACCGATCACCGAGACCACGCCGATGACGTCGGGATCGGCCTGGATCGCGGCGGCAGCCGCGGTCTGCCGGCTTTGCATTTCGGCAAAGGAAACGTCGGGTCCGGCTTCCGTCACGGCGGTGATCGACGCCGTGTCCTGCAACGGCAAAAAGCCCTTCGGGGCGACGATATACATGAACAATGTCAAGGCAATGGTGGCAAACGTTACCAGCATGGTTGCGCGCTGATGCCGGAGCACGACCAGCAGCGTGCGGTGATAGAACGCGATCATCCGATCGATGAAGCGGCTGATCGCAGCGAGCCCCGGGACGGTCATCTCCTCGCCGACATGCTTCAGCAGCCGCGAACACATCATCGGCGTCAGCGTCAGCGACACGATCGCCGAGGTGACGACCGCGATCGTCAGGGTCAACGCGAATTCGCGGAACATGCGGCCGACCAGCCCGGACATGAACAGCAACGGGATGAACACCGCGATCAGCGACACCGTCAGCGAAATCACGGTGAAGCCGATTTCGCTGGCGCCCTTCAGCGAGGCTTCCATGACGGACTCGCCGTCCTCCATATGGCGGACGATGTTCTCGATCATCACGATGGCGTCGTCGACCACGAAGCCGGTTCCGATCGTCAGCGCCATCAGCGACAGGTTGTCGAGGCTGAAGCCCGCGAAATACATGATGCCGAAGCTCGTGATCAGCGACAGCGGCAGCGCCACGCCCGCGATCAGCGTCGCCCGCAGCGAACGCAGGAACAGCAGCACCACCAGCGTCACCAGCACCACGCTGAGAATGAGAGTGAACTGCACGTCATGCACGGACGCACGAATGGTGACGGTGCGGTCGGAGACGATGTTCACATTGACGCCGGCCGGGATCGCCCGCTGCACTTTTGGAATTTCGGCGCGGATCTGCCGGACCACCTCGATCACATTGGCGCCGGGCTGGCGCTGGATGTCGATGATCACGGCCGGCGTGCCCTGATACCAGCCGCCGGTACGGTCGTTCTCCAGCCCGTCGATGATGATGGCGACGTCGCCGATGGTGACGGGTGCGCCGTTGCGATAGGTGATGATGATCGGCTTGTAGGCCTCCGCCGCCGCGATCTGGTCGTTGGCGGCGATGGTGTAGGCCTGCTGCGCGCCGTCGAGCGAACCTTTCGGGCCGGAGACGTTGGCCCCCGCAATGGCGTTGCGCAGGTCTTCCATCGAGATGCCGTAGGCGGCGAGCCTCGCCAGATCGGCCTGCACCCGCACCGCAGGCTTCAACCCGCCCAAAATGGCGACGCGGCCGACGCCGGAAATCTGGCTCAGCCGCTGGCCCAGAATCGTATCGGCGATATCGCTCATCGCGCGCAGCGAAATCGTCTCCGACGTCAGCGCCAGCGTCAGCACCGGCGCATCGGCCGGATTGACCTTCGCATAGGTCGGCGGATACGGCAGCGTCTTCGGCAAAATTCCTGCGGCAGCGTTGATCGCAGCCTGCACGTCCTGGGTGGCGCCGTCGATGTCGCGGTTGAGATCGAACTGTAGCGAAATCTGGCTGACGCCGAATGAACTGGTCGACTGCATCGACGACAGCGACGGAATTTGTCCGAGCTGCCGCTCCAACGGCGCCGTGATCAGCGAGGCGATCACATCAGGACTCGCGCCCGGTAATTGCGTCGTCACCTGCACCGTCGGGAAATCGACCTGCGGCAGCGCCGACACCGGCAGCGCCCAATAGCCGAGCGCGCCGCCGATCAAGAGCGCAATCCCCAACAGCGAGGTCGCGATCGGCCGGCGGATGAACGGTTCGGAGACGCTCATGGTCGCATACTGCTCATGGTTGCGTACTCACGCGAAGTCGGAAATTCAGGCAACGGTCATCTCGGTCATGGCTGCGACTTCGCGGCGCCGCCTGACGGCTGGCCTTCTGATGCCGGACCACCTTGCCCCTTTTGATCGCCTTCGCCGCGCTCACGTTTGCCGCGATGCTCGCCGTCCTTGCCCTGCCAATCCTTCTTCTGTCCGTCCTTGGCCTCACCGTCCTTGGCCTGTCCATCTTTGGCTGGAGCGCCCTTGGCGTCGGGCGTACGGCTGCGCTTGCGCGGTGCGAGGTCGGCGGTCGGCGCCTGGCTGTTCTCTCCGATCAGCACCTTGGCGCCATCGGACAGGTTGGCAAAGCCGGTCGTCACCACGCGGTCGGCCGTCGTGAGCCCGCTGGCGATGACGGCGTCGTTTTCGTTCTGCTGGGTCACCACGACCGGCTTGGCGGTCGCGACATTGTCGGGACTGATCACATAGCTGAACGTGCCGGCGGGCCCGCGCTGCACGGCCGAGGTCGGCACCACGATGGCTTTCTCGATGGTTTCGACTTTCAGCCGCACATTGACGAACTGGCCGGGCCAAAGCTGGAATTTGCCGTTCGGAAATTCAGCCTTCAGCTTCAGCGTGCCCGTGGTCGGATCGACCTGGTTGTCGATGCCGGTCAGCTTGCCGGTATCGACGACCGTGACGCCATCATTGCCGAACACATCCACGGCCAGCGCGCCCTTGGCGGAAGCCGCGTTGACGCGCACGATCTGCTGCTGCGGCAGGCTGAACTGCACGGCGATCGGCTGCAACTGCGTGATGATGACGAGACCTGTGACGTCGGCGGCGTGGATGATGTTGCCCTGATCGACCTGACGCAGGCCGGCGCGCCCCGATAGCGGCGCGATAATTTTGGTGTAGCCGAGCGTCGCCTGTGCGTTGTCGATCGCGGCCTGGTCGGCATTCACAAGCGCTTCCTGCTGGGCCACCACGGCGCGCTGGGTATCGGCCTGCTGCTTCGATCCGGCGTTGGAGGTCGCAAGCTGCTGGTAGCGGATGAGGTCGAGACGCTGGTTGGCGAGCAGCGCTTCATCCTGCGCCTTCTTCGCGACCGCCTGATCGTACTGCGCCTTGTAGATGACGGGATCGATCTCGCCGACCACATCGCCCTTCTTGACGTCCTGGCCTTCGGTAAAATTCACCGCGATCAATTTGCCGTCGACCTGCGAGCGCACCGTCACCGTGTTCAGTGCGCGGACCGAGCCGACGCCGTCGAGGTAAACAGGGACATCTTGCGTGCGCGGCGTCGCCGCCAGCACCGGCACCGGCAGATCCAGCCGCGCGCCGGGTCCACCGCGATTGGCGCCGCCCGCCTTCGGTTGAAATGCATACCAGCCGATATAACCGAGACCGCCGAGGATCACGAGCAGTACGCTCAGCGATACCATGCGCTTGAGGATCCGCGAGGCGAGGCTCGGCTTGCGAGCGTCTTCCACGATCTTCCCGTTATCCTTCTCTTCCGGTTTAAAGAGCATCGACCGGCCTCTCCATCCTCGGCTCCCAGCCGCCCCCCAGCGCCTGATACAGGCTGACGATCGCAAGCAGCCGGGCCAATTGGGCCTGCGACAGCGCATCTTCCGCCTGGAATAGCGTCAGTTGCGTGTTTAGCACAGTTACGATGTCGGCGGTTCCCGCTCGCAACTGCTGTTCTGAAAGTTGAAAGGCCCGCCGTGAGGCCGCCACCACCTCGCGCTGCAGCCGCAGCTTCTCGGTGGTCTGTCGGATCGACATCAGCGCATTGTCGACATCGGCGAACGACTGCACCACGGTCTTGCGATAGGTCTGCAGCAATTCGTCCTGCTTGGCTTTGGTCAATTCGAAATTGCCGAGAATCCTGCCGCCATCGAAAATCGGCTGGGTCAGGCTGCCCACCATGCTGAAGAACGCGGCATGCGGCTGAAACAGCGACGACAGCGCCGAGCTCTGGTAGCCACCCTGCCCGGTCAATTGAATGCTAGGGAAAAACTGCGCGCGGGCATTGCCGACATTGGCGGTGGCCGAGGCCAACTGCGCTTCCTGGCGCCTGACGTCGGGACGCTGCGTCAGCAATTCCGACGGCAGGCCCGGCGTGACCCGCGGCGAGGCAATCTGGTTCAGCGAGCCGCCGGCGACGCGCACGGCTTCCGGCGGCCGTGACACCAGCACCGCCAACGCATTGATGTTCTGGTCGAGCGTTTGCTTCAACGGCGGCACCAGTGCACGCTGGTTGGCGAGCACGCTCTCCTGCTGGGCGACATCCAGGTCAGTGCCGGTGCCGGCGCTCAGACGCTGCTTGATCGCATCGAGGATGCGCGTGGCGCTGGCGATATTGCGTTGCGCGGTGCGGAGCCGGTCCTGCGAGGCCAGTACCTGGAAATAGGCGTTGGCAACTGTCGTCAGCGTGGTCAGCGCCACCACATCGCGGTCGAAGCGGTTGGCAACGGCGGTTTCTTCCGCGGCCTGGGCGGCGTCGCGATTCTTGCCCCAGAAATCGAGCTCGTAGCTGGCGCTGAACGACGCCCCGTAGGTGACGGTTTCGCGGCCGCCATTGGTGAGGCCGCTGGCGCTCGAGCCGGAGGTACGGTTATTGTTTTCCGAGCCCGAACCACTGACGTTCGGCAGCAGCGGCGCGCCGGCGATACGCGCCTGCGCATCGGCCTGCACGAAGCGCGCGGTGGCGGCGGCGATGTCCAGATTGACGGTCTGCGCCTCCTCCATCAACTGCGTCAGTTCCGGCGAACGAAAACCGCGCCACCAGTCGAGCGTCGGCGGCGCATCCGCAGGTCGCGCCAGCCGTGCCGCCTTGTAGCCGTCGGGGACATCCAACGCCGGATCGGGCAGATCGGAAGTCAGGACGCAACCGGCGGAACTGACGATGAGGCCAAGCGTGGCGAGCGAGCGCGCCAGCCCTTTCAGGCCAGCCAGTCTTGCCAGGCCCGGCAGGCGTCCAACCCGGCCACCGGCCAAAACCCCGACCAGCTCGGTCACAACGGCTCTCCGCCGGGCGCAAAATCCCGCCGCGCTGCGCGAGCAACGCCTGGAGGGGAAATCTGCATGCTATTCACGGGGTGATGCTTCCGTTGGAACCGAACCGCCACACTAGCCCGTGGAACAGGGGGCGGACAGTCCCGCACCCGCGTCTGCGGGCGGCCTCAACAGGACAAATTGCAGCCAGACAGGCGCGACTTTCCCTTGTTTCATAGGCCTTATTGCGAATTCGGACGATCCGGAACCGGAGCGAATCTTACGAAGATTTCATGGGGATTTCTCCGCCTGTGGCGTCCAAGCCGCAGGTCGCGGCGTACCGATCCATCGTTTCCGGTCCCACCATGCAAATTGGAGTTCGAATTGATCGCAGCGGCCGGCTCTCCGTGATCCAAGAGCGGCCTGCCGACGTTAGTTTTGGGAAGGACGTCAGCGGCGCAATTCGCCGATCTCTTTGGTTCAACAGCGAGCACGCCAGGATGACTTACTTCTACGCCTATATGTCGACCCTGGCTGTGTTCCTGCTCTGCGACATGGCCTGGCTTGGAACGATGGCGAACCGTTTGTACCGCCCAACGCTGGGCGACATCATGCTCGGCAGCCCCAATCTCCCCGCGGCCGCGGCGTTTTACGGCATCTATCCGGTCGGGTTGGTGATCTTCGCCGTCCTTCCGGCGTTGAAATCCGGAAGCCTGCTTCAGGCGGCGCTGAACGGCGCACTGTTCGGCTTCTTCACCTACATGACCTACGACCTCACCAATCAGGCGACGCTGCGAAACTGGACGTCCCAGCTCACCTTGCTGGATGTCGGTTGGGGCACCCTGCTCGGTGCGATCTCCGCGTCAGCCGCTTTCTGGATCACCGCCAGGCTGACCACTTGAGGGCTGGCCTACATCCGGATCAGCGGCTGCAGCAGACGGCCGATCACGCCGTGCAGCTTCAAATCTCCCTGCATCGCCACCAGACAGATGCAGTCCTCGGTCGAGTTGATCATGACGTCATGATCGACCGAGCCGTCGCCGAAATCGAAATCGCCGGGCCCAAAATGCCCGCCCTCATGCGCAAAGCTTCCCGACAGCACGCAGGTCATTTCGAAACCGGTATGGGTGTGGTCGATCATTTTCGTTCCCGGCTTCGATCGCAACAGAAAGACCCGGGTTGCGCCCGGCTCCGGCAGTTCAATCGGCCGCAGATGCACTTTTGGTGCAATCCATTTCCAGGCGCTGTCCGGGTAATGACGCACGAAGTGCGGCAGGCCGGGGATATCGCGAAAGCCGGCTGAATGCTGTGGCGTGGCCACGTCAGGGGTACCGCCGCTCAGCCGCGCCTCCACAGCGGCAAAAGCGCCGGGGGACATCTCCGATGGCGGCAGACGGGTCAGCACCGTGCCGCCGACCTGCTCCATGGCGCGCACCATGACGCGGCAATGCGGACAGCCAACAAGATGCGTGGCGATGGCGATGTGCTGCCCAAGGTCGAGGGTGCCGGCCGCAAACGCCGTCAATAGCTCGTCCGGGGGATGATGATGGACCGTCATGAGAAGTCACCCAGCAGGCCGCGCAGCCGGTTCATCGCCAGCCGCAGTCGTGATTTTACCGTCCCGAGCGGAATACGAAGCGTCTCGGCGATCTCCGCATGTGCTTTCTCCTCAAAGAACGACAGTTCGATAACCCGGAGCTGGTCTTCTGGCAGCGTCGAGAGGGCGTTCCGGACCCGCGATTCCATCTCCGAAGCGGCAACACCGGCATCGGGCTGCGGTCCGTCGTCAATCTGAAACTCCAGATCAACCTCGGCCGTATCTTGCGTCGGAGTCCGTTTGCGGCGGCGGAGCCCATCGATGCGCAGGTTGCGCGCAATGGTGAATATCCAGGCCGCGGCGCCGTTGCTTCGGGGATCGAACAAGTTGGCCTTTGACCAGATCGCAAGAAGGGCTTCCTGCGCCAGTTCGTCGGCGCTCTGTTCGTCGGCGCCCGAGCGCTGCATGAAGGTTTTGATGCGCGGCGCGAAGTGTTCGAACAGCGCCGCGAACGCCTGGCGATCCCTGCGTAGCGCCACAGCCTCGATCAACGCCGCCCACCTGGCCGCGTCTGCCGCGCCGTCAGGTCCCTCATTCAGCATGCGGTGCGAGCGCCCCCGTTCGGGATGGTTCCTGCGACCTGAGTACCGGATCACAGCGGCGCTGACCAGAGCGCCAACCCGAACGCCAGATGGTGCGGTCATGAGCATATTTTCAAAACGCTGGCTCGCCGCAGTTGGATCACCAGTGATCCAAAACGGCAGCCGGTTCGTTTCGTAACCGTAGGAAACGGAAGTGGGGCTCTCCATGCGCGTCGCAGTGATCGGGACGGGTATAGCCGGCAATGCCGCGGCCTGGAGCCTTTCCAAGCGTTACCCGGTCACGGTCTATGACCGGGCAAGCCGCATCGGCGGGCACAGCCACACCATCTCGATCGACTACGACGGAACCCCGCTCGACGTCGATATCGGATTCATCGTTTACAACGAGCTGAACTATCCGGACCTGACCGCCTTGTTCGCCCATCTCGGCGTCGAGACCGTCGAAAGCTGCATGAGCTTTGCGGTGACGGCGGATACCGGGCGCTTTGAATGGAAAGGCGGCGGCAACAACTGGCTCGAGACAGCGCGCGGCCTGTTCGCACAACGCCGGAACCTGTTGTCGCTGTCCTATCTCTGGATGCTGCGCGACGTCCTGACTTTCAACGAGCAAAGCACGCGGGATTACGCTGCGGGTAAACTCACTGGCCTCACGCTCGGCGACTATTTCCGCATCAATCATTTCGCGCCGCGGCTATTGACCGACTATCTGGCGCCGATGGGTGCGGCGATCTGGTCGGCACCTGCCAGCGAGATACTGGATTTTCCAGCCGAAAATTTCATCGCCTTTTTCTCCAATCATCGCCTGCTGCAATATGACCGACCGGTCTGGCGCACGGTGAAGGGCGGCAGCCAGCGCTATGTCGAGAAACTGACCGCCGACTTCCGCAACCAGATCAAACTCGGCTGCGCCGTCACGGGAATCGAGCGGACGCCGCAGGGCGTCGTCGTCCATGACAGTCACGGCAACACCAACACCTACGATCACGTCGTGGTCGCCTCGCATAGCGATCAGGCGCTGGCGATGCTGTCGGACGCCGACGAACGCGAGCGCTCGATCCTGGGCGCGATCGGCTACTCCCCCAACAAGGTCTATCTGCATCGCGATCCCGGATTAATGCCAAAGCGAAAGCACGCCTGGGCCTCCTGGAATTTCCTGCGCTGGCCGCGCAAAGATACTGATAGTGCTGGATCGGTCGATAACGACGTCTCCGTGACCTACTGGATGAACCCTTTGCAGGGCATCGATCACGACAAGCCGCTGTTCGTCAGCCTCAACCCGCCGGTCGAGCCGGATCCGGCACTGACCTTCGGCACCTACCTGTTCGAGCATCCGCAATACAACGCCGCCGCCTTTGCCGCGCAAAAACGCTTGGGCGAAATTCAGGGCCGGCGCCATACCTGGTTCTGCGGCGCCTGGACCGGATACGGATTTCACGAGGACGGCTTGCGATCGGGCCTGGCGGTGGCGGAAGCGCTGGGCGCCGTGGTGCCCTGGCGCGAACCGGCGTTGGGCCTCGCGGAGGCCGCAGAATGAGGATGCTCGACGAGGTCACCAGAACTGACGCCGCCGCGGCGCTTTACGTCGGCGACGTCATGCATGCACGGTTGAAGCCGATCGGCCATCGCTTCAGCTACCGCGTCATGAGCCTGTTGATCGACCTCGACCGGCTCGACGAGGCCGACCGGCAGTCGCGCTTGTTCGGCGTCAACCGGGCAGCGCTTTACAGTTTTTGCGAAGCCGATCATGGCGCGCGCGATGGCTCGTCGTTGCGAGCCTATGCGCAACGTTGCGCGGTCGAGCGCGGCGTCGACCTCTCGGGCGGCCGGGTGCTGCTGCTCTGCTATCCCCGCCTGCTCGGCTACACCTTCAATCCGCTCTCGGTCTATTTTTGTTATCGCGCCGACGGCAAACTGGCGCTGATGATCTACGAGGTGCGCAACACCTTTGGCGAGATCCATCCTTACGTGCTTGCCGTGAAGCCGGGCGAATTCAGCGCCGCCGGTGTGCGCCAGCAGCAGGACAAGCTGCTCTACGTGTCGCCATTCATCGAAATGGCGATGCGTTACCATTTTCACGTGTTGCCGCCGGACAAGCAGGTCAAGCTGCGAATTCTGGAAACCGACCGCGATGGCCCCATGCTCGCGGCAACTTTCAGTGGTCACCGCCGCGCCCTGAATACCGCAGAGTTGCTGCGCGTGTTCATGGCGCTACCGATGGTGACCCTGAAAATTATCGCGGCGATCCACTGGGAGGCGATGCGGCTGTGGATCAAGGGCGCGCGGCTGGTACCGCGTCAGAACGCCGTCACCGATGCCAACCTGACGAGCGGAAAACGCAACGATCACACCTCGACAGCGTTGTCCGCCACGCCGCCAAAGCGCGCACTGGTGCAGTAACATGTCAAAAATAGATCGACCCATCACATTGAGCCTCGATGCGAAGCCCTACCATTTGGCGGATTTGTCGATGCCCGAATTTATTTCGGTCACGTCGGCAAACGTAGACGCGACGTTTCCGGAACTGCCACGGCTGGTGCGGATGGCGCTGGCTTTCGGCTCAAAACTGCAGCACGGCACGCTCGATGTGACCCTGGCCGACGGCCGAATGGTCCGCCTCGGCGGCAAGGCGCCCGGACCGTCGGCCGCGATGAAGATCTATGACTACGGATTTGCTTCGCGGCTGCTGCGCGGCGGCGACATCGGCATTGCGGAAGCCTATCTGCGCGGCGAATGGGACACGCCCGACCTGACCCAGTTCCTCTATCTGTTCTGCGTCAACCAGGAGTGGATGCAGACCATGCTGACCGGCGGCCCTCTGACGCGCGTCGTCCAGGCGCTGCAGCACTGGCTCAACCGCAACACAAGGCGGCAGGCCCGCCGCAACATCTATGCCCATTACGACATCGGCAACGCCTTCTACTCGTCGTGGCTCGATCCGAGCATGACCTATTCCTCGGCCCTGTTCGAGGACGGCAGCAGCGATTTGACCGCGGCGCAAAACAACAAATACCGGCGGCTGGCCGAAGCGATCGATCTGCGGCCCGGCCAGAAACTGCTCGAGATCGGCTGCGGCTGGGGCGGGTTTGCCGAACATGCCGCCCGGACGTACGGCACCAGAGTCGTCGGCCTCACCATCAGCAAGGAGCAGCGCGATTTCGCACAGGCGCGCATGCAGAAGGCCGGCCTCAGCGACCTCGTGGAGATCAGGCTGCAGGACTATCGCGACGAGCGCGACCGCTACGACCGTATTGCGTCGATCGAAATGATCGAAGCGGTCGGCGAGCAGTTCTGGCCGAACTACTTCTCACAGTTGCGCGACCGGCTGCTGCCCGGCGGCCTCGCCGGCATCCAGGCCATCACCATTCAGGACAGCCTGTTCAAGACCTACCGCCGCGACGTCGACTTCATCCAGCGCTACGTTTTCCCGGGCGGGATGCTGCCTTCGCCACAGATCCTGAAATCGCTCGGCGACAGGTTCGGCGTTCCCGTCATCCGCGAACGCATTTTCGGGCAAGATTATGCCAGGACACTCGCGATCTGGCGAAGCAATTTCCGCGCGGCCTGGCCGCACCTGATGCCATCAGGGTTCGATGACCGCTTTCGGCGGTTGTGGGAATACTACCTCGCTTACTGCGAGGCGGGATTCCTGTCCGGAAATATCGACGTGCGGCAGGTGGTGTTCGCGAAAGCCGACTGACCGCAGCGACTGATAGCCCTGCCTTTCGCTGGCTTGTATGCCCCGCGGCGGTCCTTTAGGGTCGCCCAACGATTAGGCAATCAAACCGGCAATTTCAGACATGACCTTCAACAAAGACGTCATCGAAGCGATCGGCAACACGCCGCTGATCAAACTCAAGCGCGCATCTGAGGCCACCGGCTGCACCATTCTCGGCAAGGCCGAGTTCATGAATCCCGGCCAGTCGGTCAAGGACCGCGCCGGCAAATGGATGATTTTGGAAGCCGAGAAGCGCGGCGAGCTCAAGCCGGGCGGCCTTGTGGTGGAAGCGACCGCCGGCAATACCGGCATTGGACTGGCCGTCGTCGCGGCCGCGCGCGGCTACCGGACCCTGATCCTGATTCCGATAACCCAGAGCCAGGAAAAGAAAGATACGCTGCGGCTTTGCGGCGCCGAATTGATCGAGGTGCCGGCGCTGCCTTTTGCCAACCCGAACAATTACCAGCATCTTGGCAGACGGCTGGTCGAGCAGCTCCGCAAGACCGAGCCCAACGGCGTGCTGTTCGGCGATCAGTGGAATAATCTCGATAACGCAAAAGCGCATTACGAATCCACCGGCCCGGAAATCTGGGAACAGACCAACGGCAAGGTCGACGGATTCATCTGCTCGGTCGGCTCGGGCGGCACGCTGGCCGGCACCAGCCGCTATCTGAAAGAGAAGAACCAGGGCATCGTCACCGCCTGCGCCGACCCGCAGGGCTTTGCGATGTACGAATGGTTCAGGAACGGCGTCGTCAAATCGACGCCGGGCAATTCCATCACCGAAGGCATCGGGCTCGGCCGCGTCACGCCGATCATCGAGACGGCCAAGGTGGACGACGCGTTCGTGATTCCCGACGAAGAAGCCGTCAAGGTGATCTTCGACCTCAACGAACACGAGGGCCTGTGCCTCGGCGGTTCGACCGGCATCAACATCGCCGGCGCGATCCGGCTTGCCAAACAGCTCGGCCCCGGCAAGACCATCGTTACCGTGCTTGTGCGACTCCGGACACCGCTATCAGTCAAAACTGTTCAATCCGGAATTCATGCGTTCGAAGAACCTGCCGGTGCCGACCTGGCTGGAGAAGCGCAGCAATATCGAATTGCCGTTCGAGAAGGTGTGAGCGACTTCGTGGGGTGGGCAAAGGCGCGCTTGCGCCGTGCCCACCATCTATCGTGAACGGTGGGCACGCTTCCGCCTTCGCTCGGTGAGCTACGGCGGACAGGTCGCTTTGTCCGCCCTGCGCGGCGGCTCAAATCGGCCCCATTTCTACTTTGCATGGGGTTGTTTTCGCTACTTTCCGGAATCAGTGCCGCAAGATCTGGCTCAAGAACAGCTTCGTCCGCGCGTGCTGCGGGTTGGAGAAGAAACTCTCCGGCGTATTCGAACTCGATGATCTGGCCGGCGTCCATGAAGACGACGCGGTTGGCGACTTCGCGGGCAAATCCCATTTCGTGGGTGACGACCAGCATGGTCATGCCTTCCTTGGCGAGATCGACCATGGTGTCGAGCACTTCCTTGACCATTTCGGGATCGAGCGCCGAGGTCGGCTCGTCGAACAGCATGACCTTGGGGTTCATGGTGAGCGCGCGCGCGATCGCGACGCGTTGCTGCTGACCGCCTGACATCTGGCCCGGATATTTGTTGGCCTGATGCGGGATCTTGACCCGCTCGAGGTATTTCATCGCCGCCGCCTCGGCGTCCTTTTTCGGGATGTTGCGCACCCAGATCGGCGCCAGCGTACAGTTCTCCAGCACGGTCAGATGCGGAAACAGATTAAAACTCTGGAACACCATGCCGACTTCGCGCCGGACTTCGTCGACCTTCCGCAGGTTCGGCCCGAGTTCGATGCCCTCGACGACGATATGGCCTTCCTGAAACTCTTCCAGCGCGTTGATGCAGCGGATCAGCGTCGATTTGCCGGAGCCGGACGGGCCGCAGATCACGATGCGCTCGCCCTTGGCGACGTCGAGGTTGATGTCGCGCAGGACATGAAAATCGCCGTACCATTTGTTGAGGCCGTTAATGCCAACGATCGAATTTGCGGTCATGGTGATTTACTCAGTTGCGCCGATGAGCGTTCAGCCGGTTCTCGACAAACAGCGAGTAACGCGACATGCCAAAACAGAAGATAAAATAGATGATCCCGGCAAACGCAAAGCCGGTCAACGTGGTGGTCGGCGTCGACCATACCGGATCGCTGAAGGAGGCGTGCAGCTGTCCGAGCAGGTCGAACAGGGCGACGATCGACACCAGCGAGGTGTCCTTGAACAGCGCGATGAAGCTGTTGACGAGGCCGGGGATGACGTAGCGCAGCGCCTGCGGCATCACGATCAGGGCCGTGGTCTTGGCCCAGGACAGGCCGAGCGCGTTCGCCGCTTCGCCCTGCCCGCGTGGGATCGCCGCCAGGCCGCCGCGGATCACCTCGGCCTGATAGGCGCCGGCGAATATCGCGATGCCGATCAGGGCGCGCATCAGCCCGTCGATGGTGAAGCCGGCCGGAACGAACAACGGCAACATGTAGGTTGCGAAGAACAGCACCGTAATCAGCGGAACGCCGCGCCAGAATTCGATGAAGGCGACCGAGAAAATCCGGATCAGCGGAATGGTCGAGCGGCGGCCGAGCGCCAGCGCGATGCCGATCGGCAGCGAGGTGACGATCCCCACCACTGAAACCACCAGCGTGACCAGGAGGCCGCCCCAGAGCCGGGTATCGACCACCGGAAATCCGCCGCGGTCGAGCCCCATCACGGCGATCACGATCCCGATGCCGGCAAAGATTCCAAGGCAGGTCATCAGCGGCCGCCAGCCGAACCGCAAGCCGCCGCCGAGCCAGAACAGCAGGCCCGACACGATTGCGGTGGTCGCAGACAAGGTCAGCCCATACCGGACGGCCAAAACTCTGGATCTGATCGCGCAGCCACGTCAGCGGCAGCAGCACCCAGGAGATCAGCGTGCTGAGCAACACGATCAGCTTGCCGAGCGCCCACAGCAGCGGCCCGATCACCGCCGTGGTCTCGCCTGATGTCGCGAGCTTTCTGTCCGCCCTCGCCGATGCTGTCGTTGAACCCCGACAGAAAGCCCGCGGTCCAGCTCACGCCAAACCCGCTCAGTCCGCCGCCGGCCAGCAGAAAGAACGCAACGACGGGGAATGCCAGGAAGAACAGGATGGCGTTGGGGCCCTTGGCCGGCAGGCGCGGAATCAAGAGCGGCACCAGCAGGATAGCGGCGAGAATGAAAGACGAGGTTGACCCGCCAGCGCTCGGCTTCCGGATAGAAGCCGTAGATGAACTGGGTGAACTTGGCCTGGATGAACGGCCAGCAGGCGCCGACCGTGTGGCCGACGTTCTCGGTGAGACAGGCGGTGCGGTCCTTGCCGCTCCAGACCGCATCGACCAAGGCGAATTTCAGCGCGGGCACGACGATGAACCACAGCAACAACGCGCTGACGATCGTGATCAGGATGTTGGTCGGCGAGTTGAACAGCCGCGTACGCAGGAAGCCGACGAAGCCGGTGGTCTTGATCGGCGCCGGACGCTCGGAGATCAGCTTCTCGCTGATGAAGGGTGGCGTGGTGAGGGTGTCGGTCATGAGTTGCCAATCATGAGTTACCAAGGCTCCGGCCGAGCCGCCATCCGTAGAAGCTCATGATGGCGCTCGTGATCAGCGAGATCAGGAGATAGACGCCCATGGTGATGCCGATGATTTCAATCGCCTGGCCCGTCTGGCTCAGCGTCGTGCCGGCAAACACCGACACCAGGTCGGGATAGCCGATCGCCACCGCCAGCGACGAGTTCTTGGTCAGATTGAGATACTGGTTGGTCAGCGGCGGCAGGATCACCCGCAGCGCCTGCGGGATCACGATCAGCCGCAGCACCGAGCCGCGCTGCAGCCCGAGCGAGGAGCCGGCTTCCATCTGGCCCTTGTGCACGGACATGATGCCGGCGCGCACGATCTCGGCGATGAAGGCCGCCGTATAGGTCGACAGCGCCACCGTGAGTGCGACGAATTCCGGAATGACGCGGGAGCCGCCGGAGAAGTTGAAGCCCTTCAGCACCGGCACTTCAAACGTGACCGGCGCACCAAAGATCAACACGCTCAACAACGGAAGGACGATCAACATGCCCAGCGCATAGGGCCATACCTTGATGAGCTTGCCGCTCTCGAACAACTGCCGGCGCGCGTAGCGCCACAGCCCGATCGCAGCGAGGATCGCGACCAGCAGTGCAATGGCAAACGGCTCGAAGCCGGGTTCACCGATCGGCTTGGGAATCACGAGGCCGCGGTTACTGAGAAAGAACCTGTCGAAGATCGAGATGCTCTGCCTGGGATTGGGCAGTGCCGCCAGCACGGCCAGATACCAGAACAGGATCTGGAACAGGACCGGCAGGTTGCGGATCAGCTCGACATAGCCGCCGGAGATCCGTGACAGCAGCCAGTTCGGCGACAGGCGGCCGAGCGCGACCGCAAATCCGATCAGGGTCGCGAAGAAGATGCCGATCACCGAGACCAGCAGCGTATTGAGCAGGCCGACCAGGAAGACGCGGGTGTAGGAATCGGACCCCGTATACGGGATCAGGTTCTGGCTGACGTCAAAGCCTGCGGTATTGGACAGAAAGCCAAAGCCCGCGGTGATCCGCTGCGCCTGCAAATTGGCGCGGGCATTGGCCACGATTTCGTAGCCGATCCAGGCGAGCACGGCGACGAACAGGATCTGGACGACAAAGCCGCTCCAGCCTGCCCGGCCGCCAAGCGCCCGCTGCAGCCTTGGCAACAGCTGCGACGGTGGTTCTCGGGGTTCGATGGCCATCGCCGCAGCCCCTGTCGGCGATCAGCGGATCGGCGGCGCGTACTGGATCCCGCCCTTGTTCCAGAGCTGGTTGAGGCCACGGGCAATGCCGAGCGGCGAACCGGCACCGACGTTACGGTCAAAAGCTTCGCCGTAATTGCCGACCGCCTTCACGATCCGCGAGAACCAATCCTTGGTCAGGCCGAGCTGTTCGCCGAGATTGCCGTCGGTACCGAAGGCGCGCTTGAGATCCGGCTTGTCGGATTTCGCCATCTCGTCGACGTTCTTCTGGGTGACGCCGAGTTCTTCGGCATTGACCATCGCAAACAGCGTCCATTTGACGATATCGAACCACTGGTCGTCACCATGGCGGACCATCGGCCCGAGCGGCTCCTTCGAGATCACTTCGGGCAGCACGGCATGATCGCCGGGCGTCGCCAGCTTCAGGCGCTGGGCATAAAGTTGCGAGACGTCCGAGGTGAAGACGTCGCAGCGGCCGGATTCATAGGCCTTGACGGTTTCGTCGGCAGAGGCGAACGCGATCACCTCATACTTCATGTTGTTGCCCTTGAAGTAGTCGGCGAGGTTCTGCTCGGTCGTGGTTCCCGTCTGCACGCAGACCGAAGCGCTGTTCAGCTCCAGCGCCGAGTTCACCTTCAGCGACTTCTTCACCAGAAAGCCCTGGCCGTCATAATAGGTCACGCCGGTGAAGTTGGCGCCGAGCGAGGTGTCGCGCGACAACGTCCAGGTGGTGTTGCGCGACAGCACGTCGATTTCGCCGGACTGCAGCGCAGTGAAGCGGTCCTTGGCCGACAGCGGCACGAACTTGACCTTGGTGGCATCGCCAAAGATCGCAGCCGAAATCGCGCGGCAGACATCGACGTCCAGCCCGGTCCAGTTACCCTTGTCGTCCGGGGACGAGAAACCCGGCAGGCCCCCGCTGACGCCGCAGGACAACATGCCACGGTCCTTGACCGTCTTGAGGGTTTGCGCCGAGGCGGCCTGGGCAGAGAGACCGGCGGCAAGAGCAAGGGTAACAACCAGAGATACGCGTTTCATGGGCTAGGCCTTTCGAGGGGTCGTCCGGGAACGTTTTGATTGCAGTGCTTGCAGTTGTTGGGCCAACCCGATGATCCCTAACGTAGAATACGTCGATCCGACCAGCAGTTTGACGTGCAGTTCGGTCAGACGATGGATCGGATATCGCGGCAGGCCCCTCAACGTGCTGCGACTGGATAGTTGCGCCGCATCACAGAACGACTGGCGGGCCGGGTCAAGGGGTTGACGTCCGTCTTCTGCGTCCGTCGTTAACTTGCATGGTCCCGGCCGGCCGCCGGGCGTTGTTATCCTCGACGCGTGGCGGCTGCGGCATAACGTCGTGGTGGCGGCAAATGCAGGGGTTTTTCGAACGAAGGGCCCGCTGACCCGCAAAAAAGACAAAACCAGACTGGCGACGCCAAGGCTGAGAAAGGTTTTTTGTCAATCCAACAATTTCACGGTTCCATCGCGCTCTACCGCGCGGCCTTCATGCGAGCTGGCCATCTCGGCCGCCAGCAACAGGGCCGCACGGCTGGCGCCAACCGATGCGATGCCCTGGCCTGCGATGTCATACGCCGTGCCGTGCGCGGGCGTGCAGATCGGGAACGGAAAGCCACCGAGGGTCGTCACGCCGCGATCAAAGCCCATCAGCTTCATCGCGATCTGGCCCTGGTCGTGGTACATCGTGAGCACCGCATCGAAGGCGCCGTTCTTGGCGCGCAGGAAGACCGTGTCGGCCGGAAACGGCCCCTCCGCGGCAATTCCTTCGGCTTGGCCGGCCGCGACCGCGGGCTCGATGATGTCGATTTCCTCGCGGCCGAAATTGCCGCCGTCGCCGGCATGCGGGTTGAGCCCGGCCACCGCGATCCGTGGCTTGGCAAATCCGGCCCGCCGCATGCAGGCATCGGTCAGCTTGAGTGCGCGATGAATGCGTTCCACGGAGAGCCGCGCGGCAACGTCCTTGAGCGCAATATGCGAGGTCACGCGCGCGTTCCAGAGCTTGTCCAGCACATTGAACTCGCTGGCCGGCGTCTTCAGTCCGGCGACCTCGGCGGAAAAAGCGATCTCATCGTCGTATTCCGCGCGCGCCAGCCGCATCGCCTTTTTGTTGAACGGGGTAAAGCAGACCGCGTCGGCCTTGCCGTCGCGCGCCAGCATCAACGCGCGTCGATAATTTTCCAGCGCAAACGCGCCGCCCGCCTGGCTCGCGGTGCCGCGTTCGATGGTGGCGGGATCGAGATGGCCCAGATCCATGAACGCGGCATCACCGATGGACCGCGGAACAACGTCGGGTGTCACGGTCGGCAGGTCCAAGGTGACGCCGGCGACCTTTGCCCCCGCGTCGAATACCCGGCGGTCGCCGATCACGAGCAAGCGCGCACTCGCGCGGACCTCGTCGAGGCCAACGAGTTTCGCCGTCAGCTCGGGACTGATCCCGGCCGGATCTCCCATCGCAAGCGCGATCACGGGCTTGGGAGTGCTGTGAACGTTCATATGATCCTCGCCTTTTCCTGTGCGGCTTTTTCCTGCTCGGCTTCGCCGGGTCCGCGCCAGTGGTGCGCGAGCTGCAAGACGAGCGGCAGCAGCAACAACACCGTCCCGGCCACGACGAGGCTGGTCACCAGCCGGTTTTCAAAGAATATCCCGAGCGATCCCTTCGACATCAGCATCGACTGCCGGAACGCGTCCTCGGCCTTGTCGCCGATCACGATCGCCAGCACCAGCGGCGCCAGCGGGTAGTGCAGCTTCTTGAAGAGATAGCCGACGATACCGAAGCCGAGCATCAAGACGACGTCGAGATAGGAATTCGAGACCGAATAGGCGCCGACCGCGCAGATGATGACGATCAGCGGCGCGATCACCACAAAGGGAATGCGCATCAACGCCGCAAACACGGGAACGGTAAGCAGCACCAGCACGACGGCCACGATATTGCCGACATACATCGAGGCGATCAGACCCCAGACAAAGTCCTTCTGGTCGACGAACAGCATCGGCCCGGGGTTCAATCCCCAGATCATCAGCCCGCCCATCATCACGGCGGCCGTCGCCGATCCGGGAATGCCCAGCGACAGCATCGGCAACAGCGCGCTGGTTCCGGCGGCATGGTCGGCGGTCTCCGGCGCGATGATGCCCTCGATTTCGCCGGTGCCGAAGCGTGCGCCGTGACGCGAGAAGCGTTTTGCGATGCCATAGCTCATGAAGGACGCGGCCGTAGGACCACCCGGCGTAATCCCCATCCAGCAGCCGATCGCCGCGCTGCGCAGCAGCGCAACGCCATGCTTCGGCAATTGGCCGAGCGCCCGGAACACTTCCCGCCATTCGACCCGCGACGAGACCGCGCGGGCCTGGAATTCTTCCTCGACGGCAATCAAGAGTTCGCCGATGCCGAACAATCCCATGACGGCGACGACGAAGCTGACGCCCTTGACCAGTTCGTCGATGCCCATGGTGAGCCGCACGCTGCCCGACACCGTGTCGATGCCGATCGCGGCGATCGCAAAGCCGATCGCCAGCGCCACCACGGTCTTGATCGGCGCCGCACCGCCCATGCCGACGAAGCTGGCAAAGGCGAGGAAATAGACCGCAAAGTATTCCGCCGGTCCGAAGGCCAGCGCCACCTGTGCAACCCATGAGGCGAGAAACGTAATCAGGATGACGCCAACAAGCGCGCCGAAGGCCGCCGAGCCAAAGGCGGTGGCGAGCGCCGTGGTCGGCCGGCCGTCGCGCGCCATCGGATAGCCATCGAACGTGGTTGCGACCGATGACGGCTCGCCCGGGATATTGAACAGGATCGAGGTCACGGAACCGCCGAACAGCGCGCCCCAATACATGCTCGACAGCAGGATGATCGCCGAGACCGGCTGCATGCCGAAGGTCAGCGGCAACAACAGTGATACGCCGTTCGGCGCGCCGAGCCCCGGCAGAACACCGACGAGAATGCCGAGCAGCACGCCGATCACCATCAGCGTCAGATGCGGCACGGTGACCGCGATGGTGAAACCGTGCAGGAGCTGTTCGAGATTTTCCATCGTGCGGCCCCGCTCAGAAGCCGAACGCGGCGGCGAGCGCGCCATGCGGCAACGACACCTGGAACAGGCGTTCGAACACGGCATAGAGCACAAGCGGCGTCACCACGGCGATAACGAGCGCATGCAGCACCGATTGCCGTTTCGGCAGCGCCAGTACCGCAAAAACATAACCGGCCGAGGCGAGATACATCCCGAGGATCGGAATAGCGGCAACGAAAATCGCCGCGGGAATGAACAGCCCCGCGAGACGAGCGAGTTCGGCGCGTGTGACCGCCACGGTCACCTTTGCAAGGCTGGCGTGCCCGAGCGCGCCTTGCGCAAAATTGTAGAGGCTGCCGAGCACGACGATCACGCCGGTCAGAAACGGAAACGTGCCGGCGTCGACGCCGGCACTGGACCAGCCGATGCCGTTGTCGATGCTGGAGACGACGACGGCGACGCCGAAGATGCCGGTCAGGACCGCCGTCGAAATCTCAAGCGCGCGTCGCGATATCATCGATCCCTCACCCGATCAGCCTGGCTCACTTGATCAGCCAACCCTGTTCGCCCGCGACCAGTTTTACCCGATCGAGATCCTGCTTGATGAAGGCGTCGAAGGCGTCGCCGGTCAGGAAGGTATCCACCTGCGAGGTCTTCTCGATGTAATCCTTCCACTCCGGCGTCGCCTGCACCTTCTTCATCAGGTCGACATAGAACGCCGCCTGCTCGGCGCTGACCTTGCCGGGCAGCCACACGGTGCGGGGTTGTTCGTATTGCGAGATCGGCAGCCCCTGCTCGGCGCAGGTCGGCACATCGCTCCAGCCCTCCGTGGACGTGACCTTTGGTCCCGCCGGCAGCCGCTTCGGGCTGAAGGCGCAAAGCGGACGCTGCGTCGAACCGCGCCACTGCCCAACACTCTCGGAGGGATTGTTGACGTGGGAATCGATATGACCGCCGGCGAGTTGCACTGCCGCTTCGGCGCCGCTCTTGAAGGGAATGTAGGTGAACTTGACCTTCGCGGCCTTCTCGATCATCCGCGTCAGCACCTCGTCGGTGTCCTTGGACTGCGCGCCGCCCATCTTGAACTCGGTCGCGGAAGCGGCCTTGAGGAAATCACCCGCCGTCTTGTAGGGCGCGTCCTGTTTCACCCACAGCAAAAACTCGTCCTGCGCCATCGCCGCGATCGGGGTCAAATCCGTGTAGTTGAACGCGACCTTGGAAACGAGCGGCTGCTGCCAGGCATTCGAGGTGCCGAAGATCACCTTGTAGGGATCGCCGGCGGAGGCCTTGCCGTAGACATAACCTTCCGCGCCGCTGCCGCCGCCCTTGTTGACGACCACGACCGGCTGGTCGGTGAGCTTGTATTTGGTGACGATGCTCTGCACCGCCCGCGCCAGATTGTCGGTGCCGCCACCCGGTCCTGCGGTTGCGACGAACTCGATCGGCTTCTGCGGCTGCCAGGCCGCGTGCGCCGGCACCGCGCCCGCGAGCACGATCGCTGCCGCTGATAGCAAGAGCTTTGACGTCTTCATCGTTTCCTCCGGGGGCCCTATTTTTGTTGTCAGTCGTTTGTACTTTTGCCGTCAGGCAACCTGCTCCTTACGAACAGTCGAAGCCGCCACGATGGCGCCGTCGCGTTCGAACGCATCGATCTCCGCCTGCTCGAAGCCATATTCACGCAGCACCTCGCTTGTGTGCTCGCCGTAGACAGGCGCGCCGGAACGCACCTTGCCCGGTGTCGCCGAGAATTTGACGGGAAGCCCGATCGTTTTCACGGGACCGAGCGTCGAATGCTCCACCTCGACCACCATCTCACGCGCCAGCGTCTGCGGATCGCTCAGCGCCTCCAGCATGTCGTGCACGGGGCCGCAGGGCACGCCCTTGTCGTCGAGCGCCGCCAGCCAATGCGCCCGACTTTGTTTGCGGAATCGCGCGCTCAATTCGGCTTCGAGTTCCTTCAGATGCGCCATTCGGTCGGAGCCGTTGACGAAACGCGGGTCAGCCGCCAGTTCGAGCGCACCGAGCGCTTCGAGCATCAGCAGCCAGTGCTTCTTGTTGGCGCCGCCGACTACCAGCCAGCCGTCGGAGGCCTCAAAGGCCTGGTACGGCGCATTGAGCGGATGTGCCGAGCCCATGGCGCGCGGCGCCACATCGGTGGCGAGCGCGATGGTTGACTGCCAATAGGTCTGGACCAGCGCCGCCTCGTACAGCGAGGTCTCCACCCACTGTCCTTCACCGGTTTTGAGCCGGTGCGAATAGGCGGCGAGAATTCCCATGCTGGCCAAAAGGCCCGCGGTGATATCGGACAGCGGCGGGCCGCATTTGACCGGCGGACCGTCCGGCCGTTCGCCGGTAAAGCTCATGATGCCGCTCATCGCCTGCGCGACAAGGTCAAAACCGCGGCGATGCTTGTACGGACCGGTACGGCCGAAGCCTGACAGCGAGCAGTAGATCAGCGCCGGAAAATCCCGGTGCAGTTCCTCATAGCCGAAGCCGAGCCGCTCCATCGCGCCCGGCGCAAAGTTCTCGACCAGCACGTCGGCGCCGGCGATCAGCCGCCGCAGCACCTGCTTGCCGCCCGCGGTCTTGAGGTCGAGCACAATGCCGCGCTTGTTGCGGTTCATCATCAGGAAGGACGCCGCCTCGTCGCCGATCTTCGGCGGCACCGAATGCCTGGTGTCGTCGCCGTTCGGCGATTTTTCGATCTTGATGACATCAGCGCCCATGTCGGCGAGCATCAGCGTACAGGTCGGGCCCGCCATCACGTGGGTGAGGTCGACGACCTTGAGGCCGGCGAGCGGCCCCGAACGCGGTGTCTTGTCGTTGCGAACAGACATGTGCGCTCCTACTGGCCGAGCCATTGCGGCGCGCGCTTGCTTAGAAACGCGTCAAGTCCTTCGCGAAAATCCTGGCTGGTGTAGCACATCAGGATCAGGTCCTCGCCCTCCTCGCGCGACAGCCGCTTCTGCAGCCGCGCGAGCGCCTGCTTGGTCGCGCTCAGCGTCAGCGGCGCGTTGCCGGCTACGAGTTTTGCGATTTCATCGGCGCGCTTGTCGAGGGCTGCGACATCATCGACGACCTGCGTCAGCAGGCCGATCGCAGCCGCTTCCTCGGCCTCGACTAGCCGCGCGGTATAGATCAGGTCCTTGACCCGCGCCGCGCCGATCAGCGCGGCAATGCGGCTGACATTCGACATCGACAGGCAGTTGCCGAGCGTGCGTGCGATCGGAAATCCGATCCGCGTGCTTCTGGTGCCGATGCGCAAGTCGCAACTGGCCGCGATGCCCGCGCCGCCACCGGTGCAGGCGCCGGTAATGGCGGCAATGGTCGGCACCCGGCAGGTTTCGAGGATCCCGAGCACGCGGTCGATGCGGTTCTCGTAATCGAGCGCATCCTGCGGCGTCTTGAAGGCGCGAAACTGGTTGATGTCGGTGCCGGCGGCGAACGCCTTGTCGCCGGCGCCGCGCAGCAGCAGCACCTTGATCGTGCGGTCGCTGTTGGCGCGCTGGCAGATCTCGGCCAGCCGCTCGTACATCTCGAAAGTGAAGGCGTTCCTCGCCTGTGGGCGATTGAAGATGATCCGGCCGATACCGTCCTCAAGGGTGAAGAGGATGTCCTCCTCCGTCACCACCACTTCCTGATCCATACTGCTGGCTCCCCGTTTTCGATATTTTAACCAATTCTGAATGCAAAAAGATCATTTATCAAGCTGGAACCTGCGAAAATCTGATGATATAACCATTTTTGCATTCAATTTGGACGTGACGGCGATGCTGCATGAGGAAGTCGTAGGCCGGGTCCGCGCCATGCTGCTCGACGGTGAAATCCCGCCGGGCGCGCGGATTCCCGAGCGCGACCTCTGCGAAAAGCTGCAGATCTCACGCACGCCGCTGCGCGAAGCCCTCAAGGTGCTGGCTGCCGATGGCCTGGTCCAGTTGCTGCCGAACCGCGGCTCGCGGGCGGCCAAGCTCACCGACAACGACATGCGCGACCTGTTCGAGGTGTGCCAGGGACTGGAGGCGCTGGCGGGCGAACTCGCCTGCGAGCGCATCACCGACGCCGGGATCGCCGATATCGCCGCCGCGCACGCGGCAATGGCGCAGCACTATCGCGATAACGACCTGCTGCAGTACTACCGTTGCAACCGCTACATCCACGAAGCGATCATCACGGCTGCCGGCAATCCCGTGCTGTCAGGTCTCTACGAGTTCAGTGACCGCCCGCATTCGCCGCGCGCGCTACGTCACCCCGATGACGCCGCGACGCTGGGAGCTCGCGCTAAGAGAGCATGAAGCGATCCTCAATGCGGTGCAACGCCGCGACGGCATCGGGCTGTCGCATATCCTGCGCGCGCATCTGCGCCACAAGCGCGACGAGGTTTTGCAAGCCGGGTTCGCCGAGACCGCCCCTCAGGTCGAAGCCGAAGCCTCCCTGCAACGTCGGGCCTGATCCAGCCGGCATCGCCAAACGCGCTTCTTTCGATCGGCAAGTCTGCCCGCCCGACGCGGTACCCGCCTGACACGGCTGACGCCGCGCGTCCGGACTTTTGCGGGGGTCCGGCGATAACCAGCCGTTCACCATGACGGTGAATCCCGCCGCCATTTCACGCAAAAAATTCACCCCTCAAGTTCCCTTATACCTTTGCTGCCTAGTCATCCCTGAGGGGAAGGCTGTCATCACCGTGCAGTTGGGGCCATTCCGCGTAAGAGTAGAGCGTAAAGCGTATGAACATCGCACGTATCGTCGTCCTGACCATCGCGCTCAGCGCCGGTGGCGTTGCTGCCTACCTCGCCCGTGGAACGGACGACAAGGCACGCCCCGCCGAACCGGTCGCGCAATTGCCGACCGTCGAAATTCTGGTCGCTAAAACCGACATCGGGCTTGGCCAGATCGTCAAGCCCGAGGATCTGCAATGGCAGACCTGGCCGGCGGCGGCCGCCACCGGCAACGTCATCAACCGCGCCGGCAGCGCCGACGCCATCAAGGACGTCGCCGGCTCGATCGTGCGCGCGCCTTTCATCGCCGGTGAACCGATCCGCGACCAGAAGCTGGTCAAGGCCAACGGCTCCGGCTTCATGGCGGCGATCCTGCCGACCGGCATGCGCGGAATCTCGACCGAGATATCGCCGGAAACCGGCGCCGGCGGATTCATCCTGCCCAACGACCGCGTCGATGTCCTGCTTTCGAAGCGCGAAAAGAACCCCAACGACAAATTGCCCGACATCGTCACGTCGGAAATCATCCTGACCAACGTCCGCGTGCTCGCGATCGATCAGGCGCCGAAGGAAAAAGAAGGCGCCAATTCACTCGTCGGCAAGACCGCCACGCTCGAGCTGAAGCCCGAGCAGGCCGAGACGCTCGGACGCGCGCGCCAGAGCGGCACGATCCAGCTCGCGCTGCGCAGCATCACCGATGTCAACGCGGTCGCCGACACGTCCCAGGAACTGGGACCCCGGCACGACCAGAGCGTCAACGTGGTTCGCTACGGGGTCGCCAATCAATCGACGGCACAGAAGTGACCGAAAGGACGTAAGAGATGAAGTCTGGGGGAAATCAATCGGCGATGCGTACCGTGGGGGTACGGGCGCTGTTGTTTGCAGCAGTCGCGGTCGTGCTCAGTCCGCTGGTATCCGTCGTGGCGGCCGAGCCCGACAAGCAGTTGGCAAGAGAACTGTCCAAGGAACTCAACGACCCGGTGACGACATCGTCTATCAACCCGTCCGTCAACTCGTCCGCCAGAATGCGATTTCTTTCACTCGGCATCGGCAAATCCGTGGTCGTCGATCTGCCGCGCGATGTGAAGGACGTGCTGGTGGCCGATCCCAAGATCGCCAACGCCGTCGTCCGTTCGCCGCAGCGCGCCTATATCATCGGTGGCGCCGTCGGCCAGACCAACGTCGTGTTCTTCGATGCCGACGGCCAGCAGGTCGCCTCCTATGACATCGCGGTCAAGCGCGACCTCAACGGCGTGCGCGCGGCCCTGCGGCAGACGCAGCCGGGCATCAATATCGAAGGCGTCGGCGACGGCGTCATCCTGACCGGATCCGTGTCGAGCCCGGTCGACGCCCAGCAGGCCGGCGAACTCGCCGCCCGCCTGGTCGGCGGCGCCGACAAGGTCGTCAACTCCATCGCGGTGCGCGGCCGCGACCAGGTGATGCTCAAGGTCAACGTTTCCGAAGTGCGGCGCGACATCGTCAAGCAGATGGGCGTCGATCTCTCCGCCAGCATGAATTACGGCACCGCGGTCGTGAACTTCAACAACTCGAACCCGTTCACCGCCTTTGGCCGCCCGCTGGTCTCCGACAACGGGCTGTCGGCCTCGAGCGTGCTGAAGGGCCTGCCGACCGTCACCGCCACCATGCGCGCGATGGAAAGCGCCGGCGTGGTGCGGACGCTGGCCGAACCGAACCTGACCGCGATCTCGGGCGAGTCCGCCACCTTCATCGCCGGCGGCGAGTTTCCGATCCCCGCCGGTTACTCCTGCGATCCGACCACGCACGTCTGTACCACCCAGATCCAGTACAAGAAGTTCGGCATCTCGCTCAACTTCACACCGGTCGTGCTGACCGAAGGCCGCATCAGCCTGCGCGTGATGACGGAAGTCTCCGAACTTTCCAACGACAATGCGATCACGCTGAACCAGGCCGGCAATTCGCTGACCGTTCCCTCGATCAAGACCCGCCGCGCCGAGACCACGCTTGAAATTCCGTCGGGCGGCTCGATGGCGATGGCCGGCCTGATCCAGGAACAGACCAAGCAGGCCGTCAACGGCTTGCCGGGTATCGACCAGTTGCCGGTTCTCGGCGCGCTGTTTCGCAGCCAGGATTTCGTCAACAACCAGACCGAACTGATGGTGCTGGTGACGCCCTATGTGGTCCGCGCCGTCGCGCAGAAGGAACTGTCGCGTCCCGATGACGGGTTCGCGCCCGCTTCCGACGCCCAGACGACGCTGCTTGCCCGCATCAACCGGATTTACGGCCTCGCCGCCCGCGCCGATGCGGTCGGGACGTCACAGGGCAATTTCGGCTTCATCATTGACTGAGACGGACGCGCTCCACCGATCCGGGACGAGGACTGAACGATGACCCGCAGAACACCGCTCGACCGCCCTCACAGATGGCGCCTTGCCGGCGCCCTCCTCGGCCTGTCCTGCGCGCTGAGCGCGTGCAATCAGACCGGCGAACTGGTGACCGGCGGCATACCCAGCAACGACTACAAGCTGCGTCACCCGATCGCGGTGACCGAAGCCAACCGCTCGATCGTGGTCTTCGTTGGCCATGCGCGTGGCGGCCTGTCGGGTTCGCAGCGTACTGACGTCGCAGGCCTGGCGCAGAGCTGGGTTCGCGAAGGCACCGGCGCGATCGTCGCCGACGTGCCGTCCGATCCGACCTATGGGCGCGCGGCCGCGGCCTCGTACCGCGAAATCCGCACGATCCTGATGGCGGGCGGCGTGCCGTCGCGCGCCATCACCGAGCGTCCGTCCCAGGCGGCATACGGCGATAGCCTGCCGACCATCAAGTTGAGCTATCCGAAGATCACGGCGGTAGCCGGCCCGTGCGGCCTGTGGCCGGAGGATCTCGGACCGAACCTCGACAACAGCGGCTACAACGAAAACCGCCCCTACCACAATTTCGGCTGCGCCACCCAGCGCAACCTCGCGGCCATGATCGACAATCCGGCCGACCTCGAGCAGCCGCGCCCCGAAAGCCCCGCTTATACGCCGCGGCGCAATATCGCCTTCGACAAGTACCGCAAGGGCGTTGCGACCACGACCAACTATCCCGAGATCGACAAGGCCAAACTCAGCGATACAGGCAAATGATCAAGCACATGCTGCATAACTCGGACGAACACGTGGACGTCACGTCGACCCACGCCGACGAATATATCTCGCCGGCGCCGCGCGTCTCGGTGCAGGCCTTTTGCGCCAGCATCGCGGTCGCGACCACGGCGCGGGCGGCGAGCGAAGACCGCCGCCTCGGCAAGGCTAATCTTTCGGTCCACATGGGCGGCGTTGCCGCTGCGATCGACTACTACCAAAAGGCGCCGACGCCGAACGTGATTATGCTGGAGACCGAAGTCGACCACGACATTCTCGAAGGCCTCGATGAACTCGCTGGAGTCTGCGACCCCGGCACCCGCGTCGTCGTGATCGGCAGCGCCAGCGATGTCGCCCCCTATCGCGAACTGGTACGGCGTGGCGTCAGCGACTATGTGGTCGGACCGGTCCAGCCGCTGGATGTCGTCCGCGCAATCTGCGGCCTGTACTCATCCACCGAGGAAGTGGCCGTCGGCCGCGTCATCGCCGTGGTCGGCGCCAAGGGCGGCGTCGGCGCGTCCACTGTTGCGCACAACGTGGCCTGGGCGATCGCGCGCGACCTGGCGCTGGATTCTGTCGTGATCGATCTCGATCTCGCGTTCGGGACCGCCGGCCTCGACTTCAACCAGGATCCCGTGCAGGGCATCGCCAACGCGATATCCCAGCAGGAACGGCCCGATACCGCCTTCATGGAACGCCTGCTCGCCAAATGCACCGACCGCCTCAGCCTGCTGGCGGCGCCGGCGACGCTCGATCAGGTCTACGATTTCGGCGCCGACGCGTTTGACGCGATCTTCGACACACTGCGGATGACGACGCCCTGCATCGTGCTCGACGTGCCGCATCAATGGTCGGCATGGACCAAGCGCGCGCTGATCGGCGCGGACGACATCCTGGTCGTCGCCGAGCCCGATCTGGCCAACATGCGCAACGCCAAGAACATGCTGAACGTGCTGAAAGCGGCCCGGCCCAATGACCGGCCGCCGCTGTACTGTCTCAATCAGGTCGGCATGCACAAGCGCCCGGAAATCACCGTGCGCGAGTTCGCCAAGGCGATTGAGAGCCAGCCGATCGCCTCCATTCCCTTCGATTCGAAGATGTTCGGGACCGCCGCCAATAATGGCCAGATGATCGCGCAGGTCTCCGCCACCCACAAGACGACCTTGATGTTCCTGCAGATGGCGCAGCGCATGACCGGCCATGCCGTGACCAAGAAGACGTCGTTCCTGACGCCGATCATCAAGAAGTTGCAGGCCGCGACGGTTCGCAAGCGGGCGTAATTTCAGATCAAACGTATCAAGAGCCCGGTTCTGATCCAGATCAGAACCGGCGCTAGTTGCCGCGGCCGGCCGCGGCGATCGGCATCTTCTCGCCTTCCGCGCGGCCTTCCTTGCGCGCCAGCAGCCGCTTCAGTTGCGTGACATTCGCGGCCGCTTCATCCGGCGGCAGGTCTGCCCGCACGATCTTTTCTGCCTCAGCGAAATGGCCTTGCAGGCCGACCGTCAGCGCCAGATTGGCGCGTACGCGCTGATCGGCCGGCGCACGCTGATAGGCGCGCCGCATCGTCTCCTCGGCCTTCGGCAGGTCTTTCGAAAGCACGTAGGACAGCCCGAGATTGGAAAGCACCGACGGCTCGTTGGGCACGATCTTCAAGGCGCTGGCGTAATATTGCCGCGCTTCCTCAAACCGGCCGAGCTGATCCAGCGTCGCGCCCTGCGCCGACAGAATTCGCCAATCGGGATCGTCGGGGCTGTGGGCCTGGCCGAGAACGTCGAAGGCCTGCTGGAAGTTGCCATTATCGGCCAGCGCGCGGCCGTAGCCGGCGAGCAGCGCCTTGTTGCGGGGATTGGCGATGGTCGCCTGTTCAAGTACCGCGACCGCCTGGGCGCGCTGGCCGGAGGCGCGCAGAGCCTTGCCGTATTGCAGCGCCGCCTCGACGTCCTTCGGATTGGCTTTAAAGCGCTCGTGGGCGAGTTCGACGTCGCGCCGCGGATCGGCCGAGCGCTTGACGTCGGCCTTCTCGCCTAGCGACCCGGTAACGTCAGAAATGTCGCTCGCGGTTTGGCAGCTGCAAAGCGCGACCGCCAGGATGACGGCGGAAGCCGTCCCCGCAAGAAGTCGTGTAACGCGGGGGGACTGGGGCGATTTCTCGAACATGTACTGGACTCGCGGTCGGCGCTGTCCGGACACGCTCACAGCTTAACCCTAAATTCGGGTTAAGTTCCCTGGTTTTTGCGGTAACAGATGACCTCCGGGGGCGCTTTGCCCCCGGCCCACCTGCTTCGCCGAGCCCGGCCCCCTCCTGATCGGAGGGGTTTTCCGGTCTCTAGTCGACGAATTGAGCGCCTAGTTCGAACCCGATTCGCCACGCCAGCTTGCAGGCGCGCGGCCGGCCTTCGGAGAATATCACCGTGAATTCCGTCGGAATCTCCGGATATTCGGCAATGATCTTCACGCCGCCATCGGAGATATCCGAGATCATGCAATCCCGCGGCAACCCGCCCGTTCCGAACTGGATTTTCGCGAAACTTCTGCACGCACGTCGTTCACTTTTGCGGCGATTGTCTGCTGCTACTAGCATATGGATCCCTGGCCCTACTCGTTTGATGCGCCCGTTTGAGCCTTCCTTGTACAGAAGAGTTCTTGGAATTGAGCTAGGGAAAAAGCTCGCATTGTAACGATCGCTTTCGAACTTCGTTTACGGGAAGCCGCCCGGCCGACGCGGCAAAGAACGCTCAGCACCACGGCATGGCGCGCACATTTTTCAGCAAATTAAAGGGTTGATCCGCCCTCGATTGGCGATAGCCTGACCCCTCGACTCGAATTGCCGGAAGCAAACGAGCATGGGAACCATGGTTCTTCTCGATCTGATGGGCGGCGTGGCGCTGCTGTTGTGGGGCCTGCATATGGTCCACAGCGGAATTCTGCGCGCGTTCGGTCCGGACCTGCGTCTGCTGCTGGCAAAGGCGCTAAGCAATCGCTTTACCGCCTTTGCCGCCGGCCTCGGCCTGACGGCGCTGCTGCAGAGCAGCACGGCGACCGCGCTGATCACGAGTTCCTTTACCTCCGAAGGGCTGGTCAGCCTGGTTCCCGCGCTTGCCATTATGCTCGGCGCCAATGTCGGCACGACGCTGATCGTGCAGGTGCTGTCTTTCAATATCTCTGCCGTCGCGCCCGTCTTGTTCATCATCGGCCTGGTCGCGTTCCGCAGCGGGCCGCGCTCGCGCATCAAGGACATCGGCCGCGTTTTTATCGGCCTCGGCCTGATGCTGCTGGCGCTGCATATCCTGCTCGACACGCTGGCGCCGGCCGAGAATGCACCGGGCGTGCGCGTGTTCATGAACGCCATCACCGGCGATCCCGTACTTTGCATCATCTTCGGCGCCGTCGTGACCTGGGTAGTGCATTCAAGCGTTGCCAGCGTGCTGCTGGTGATGTCGCTGGCCTATGCGCATTTCATCTCGCCGCCGGCGGCGCTGGCGCTGGTGCTCGGCGCCAATCTCGGCAGCGCCATCAATCCGATTTTCGAGGGCGCCCGCCGCGACAACCCGGCGAGCTACCGGCTGCCGCTCGGCAACCTCGTCAACCGGCTGGCCGGCATCGTGCTGGTGGCGCCGTTCCTGAACCCGATCGCGGAACATTTGGGCGCGTGGCAACCGGATCTGGCCAAGGCGACCGCCCTGTTCCACATCGGCTTCAACGTCGTCACCGCGGTTGTCTTCATCGGCCTGCTCGACGGCATGGCGCGGCTGTTGAAGCTGCTGCTGCCGAAGCGGGTCCAGGAAGCCGACCCGTCGCGGCCGCGCTATCTCGACGACAGCGCGCTGGAGACGCCCTCGCTGGCGCTGGCGGACGCCGCGCGCGAGGCGCTGCATATGGGCGATCACGTCGAAATCATGCTGCGCAAGGTGATGGCGGCGATGATGACCAACGACCGCGCGCTGGTCGACCAGGTCTCGCAGATGGACAACAGCGTCGACAGCCTCGACGAGGCGATCAAGCTCTACGTCACCAAGTTGACGCGCGGCAGTCTCGACGAACGCGAGGGCCAGCGGGCGATGGAGATCGTCTCCTTCGCCATCAACCTCGAACATATCGGCGACATCATCGACAAGAACTTGAGCGAACTGGCGACCAAGAAGATCAAGCGCCGCTTCCAGTTCTCGCCCGAAGGCGCCGAAGAGCTGTCGGCCTTCCACAAACGCACGATGGACTCACTTCGGATCGCGTTCGGCGTCTTCATGTCGGGCGACCTCAACGAGGCGCGCAAGCTGCTGGCCGAGAAGGCTGCGCTGCGCAATACCGAGTTGGCGGCCACCGAGCGGCATCTTGACCGCTTGCGTGAAGGCCGGCCCGAGACCATCGAGACGACGTCACTGCACCTCGACGTGCTGCGTGACCTCCGGCGGATTCACTCCCACATCTGCTCGGTCGCCTATCCCGTGCTCGACGCCGCCGGCGAACTCGCCGCCTACCGCTCGACGGAAGCTGACGTCGCCGCGCTGCCGGCGGCGGTGCCCGGGCGCGGATGACCAGCCGTTGGTGCCGTTGTCGTTTCCGGTCTAACGCGCAGCCTGTCTACGCGCGGGCTGAACCGCCGCTATGCAATCTACTTCGACATCAAACGGCCCGGGCCAGGACGGCACGTGCAGGAAAATGCGCGCCGGAGATTCGATCGGAAAGTAGCGCTCATAGACCGCGTTGAACCGGGCAAAGTGCGACGGGTCCGGCGTGCAATAGACATTGCACTTGACCACTTCTGCGAGCGACGAGCCGGCGGCTTCCAGGCACCGTTTCATCTGGTCGAGCACGATTTCAACCTGCCTCTCGAAAGCGAGCGGCCTTACGTCGCCGGTTTCGGGATCGAACGGCGGCAGGCCCGACAAAAACACCAGCCCGTTTACGATCACGACCGGGTAGATCGGACCTTTGCGGCGGCGTTCCAGATAGCTCGAAATCGGCTCCACGCGCAGTCGTTTCATCACTTGGGCCCCGGCGTCTGAATTGACGCGGCGATGCTACCGCGGACGCCTGCCTGGATGGTTCGGCCGGTGCCTAACTGTCGCTACTTGCCAATCGTCCTGGCCGGGCGATACGGTGATCCATGGTCGCGGCGGCGAATATGGTCGAGGTGGCGGCGCTGGTCGGCGACACCGCGCGCGCGACCATGCTCGGCGCGCTCATGAGCGGGCAGGCCTTGACCAGCAGCGAGCTCGCAGGTCTCGCGCGCATCTCGCGGCCGACTGCGAGCGAACATCTCGCAAAGATGGTCAAGGCGCGGCTGCTGAGCGTTACGCAGAAGCGGCGCAACCGTTACTATCGCATCGCATCGCCGCTGGTCGCCAGGATGCTGGAGAGCATCAAGGCGGTTGCCGCACTCGAGGTGCCGGCGCGCTACCAGCCGCGCTCCGCGCAGGACGATGCGTTGCGCTTTGCCCGGACCTGTTACGATCATCTGGCTGGACAGCTCGGCGTTGCCATCGCAGACGCGCTTTCCGTGAGCGAATATGTTGTCCTCACCGAAGAGGGCGGCGAGGTTACGCCGGCCGGCGCGCGATTCCTTCAGAAGTTTGGCGTTCAACTCGATTCAAAATCGAAGGGACGGCGGATTTTCTGCCGCGCCTGCCTCGACTGGAGCGAACGGCGCTATCATATCGGCGGGTTTGTCGGCGCTGAAATCTGCCGCCGCGCGCTGGAGCTTGGCTGGGTTACGCAACGCCGCGAGGCCCGTGCTATCGATGTAACATCCGCCGGCCGACGCGGGCTCAACGATACCCTCGGCGTGAGACTGGACTATCGGGGACCGGTGGCCCGGCGATGACGCCGCCGTGAGCCGATCGCCTCGCGGCCGAACATGCTAAAGCGTCTTCGACGCCTTGCCGCGGTTTTTCATGATCAGCATGATGTTGCGGATGTAAATCACGGTCGCCATCGACTGGCCGAGGATGATCACCGGTTCGCGCTTGGCGATGCCGTAGACCAGCGTCATCAGCCCGCCGCCCATCGAGAAGAACCAGAACGCCATCGGCACCACGCTCTGGCCGGCGCGTTCGCTGGAAATCCACTGCACCAGGAAGCGCGCGGTGAACATCAATTGCGCTCCCAGGCCGAACGCCAGCCAGAAATCGAATTTGGCGACGAAGACGTCGTAGAGATAGTCGCTGAGCGCCTGGCCGTATTGAATGAGCATCAGAAAACCTCGGTGGCGATGGGCGTCGGCTTCTTGCGGCGGATCAGCCACCAGACGCCGGCGAGATCCATGATCCCGATCCAGAGCCGGTCGAAGAAGCCGTAATTGGAGACGCCGGAATGGCGCGGGCGGTCGATCACGTCGACATAGGCGATATCAAAACCCTCGCGGCGCACCAGCGCCGGCAGGAAGCGATGCAGGCCGTCAAAGTAAGGCATCGACAGGAACACATCGCGCGGAAACGCCTTCAATCCGCAGCCGGTGTCTCGCGTCCCGTCCTTCAGGATTCCATTGCGAACCGCGTTGGCGATCTTCGACTGCATCTTCTTGAAACCGGTATCCTGGCGCCCGACCCGCTGGCCGGCGGCGAGACCGATGCGGCCGCCGCCGCTTTCGACCGCCGCGATCAGATCCGGCAGGAAGGCCGGATTGTTCTGTCCGTCGCCGTCGAGCGTCGCCACAACAGCGCCGCGCGCCGCGCGGACGCCGCTGCGCACCGCCGCCGACTGGCCGGAGGAATGAGCGTGCTTGAGCTGCCGGACCTGGCCGTGTTGCTGCATCAACGCCGCCAAACGATCGGCCGTCGCATCGGTCGAGCCGTCATTGACATAGATGATTTCGTAAACCCAGCGGCTACCGAGGGCGGCGATGATTTCGGCAATCAGCGGCGCGACATTGTCTGCTTCGTTGCGCACGGGCACAACGATGGAAACGGCGACCGGTGTTTTGTCGGAAGAAGGCAAATCAGCACTCATCGGCAGGGTCTGCTTGAAAGAGCATAAGGGCTGGAACAAGGCCGGAACCGGCTCGATCAGGCGCCAAAACAGTTCTTGGTGGCGACCGCTTTTATGGGGCGAAAGCGCCCCGGGCAACCCTTTTGAGGCGTCCGGATGACGGACCCACCAGCGGCACGATGGTGCCGTTGTGGTGGATCGCAAATCCGAGCTTTCGGGCGGCGAACCAGTAACGCACGCACATCGCGCCGATCACGCCGACCAGCGCACCGGCAACGACGTCGCTGGGGTGATGCGCCAGCAGCACCAGACGCGTCGCCACGATGACAACGGCATAGGCGATGGCAGCCCCCTTAGCCCGCGGCCAGACCGCCGCCACGGCAAAGGCCAGCGCACAGGCGGTGATGGAATGGCCCGACGGGAAACTGGAATAGGCCTGTGTCCCCGCAAAGTGCGAGAAGTGGAAGACGCTATCCGCGCCGCCGACGAAAGGCCGGCCGCGGCCGACGCTCCATTTGATCAGTTCGCCGACCAGAACCGGGAACAGCACCGCCAAGAAAAGGAATTGCAGGCGCGTGCCAAGACCAAGCAGCAGCGATCGCTGGACGCCGCGCATCGCGGGTGCTGCGATCGCAATCACGATCAACAACGCCGCCAGCACTCCCAGCACGACCTCGTCCTTGCCGAAGTCAGTAAGAATGCGAACCCACCACAGCGCGGGCGTGCCACGCGTCGGCATCTGGGCGATTTCCCAGGCATCGAGCGCGTACATCAGCACGATGATCGCCAGCCCAATGCCGGCCGAAAGCAGAAGGATATGACGCGCCGCGCGCCGCGCGGCATCGGCACGCCGCGAATGCGATGGCGCGCGCACGAGTTGGGCCAGCGACAGCCACGCCAGCGTCAGCAGGCGTGAAAGGTAGTGTTGGGATTCGCTGATGCCTGCACGCGCGGACATCTTACTCCGTGCCTTCCGAGCGGAAGATCGCGATCGAAATCGCCCTGCCCTGCGAGATATTATAGCCGTCGATCCGGGTCGCCACATTATAGCGCAGCCCGATGGCTTCGGCACGCTGCACGAAGCCGCGCTCCGAGCGCGCTTCTACCAGGGCAAACCGGCAGGTGCCCTGCCCCAGAAAATCCGCGGCGCCCGATCCGTCGGTCAGCACCGTGTCGGTGCCGGTCATGAACACGAGGCTCGGCTCATGGAAGCCCGCGGCCGCGGCCTTCGGGCCGACGCAGACGACGTTGCGCAGCGCGCGGGCAACCTCGGCGCTCGGAAACACCGTCGTCAGCGACGGCATCACGATGCCATAGACGCCAATCGCCAGAAACATCGCTGCGATCACCGCATTCAACAGCGACCGTTCGGCGCGGCTTTCCTCGAACATCCACCAGGCGATCAGGCCGAAGATCATCGCCGCGGCGAGGATCGGCCAGGCCGGCAATACCAGTTGATGCGCCAGCTTGATCGCGCCGACGATGGCGATCACGGCCGTCAGCGCCGGAATCACGAACCACCACGCCGCGCCGCGCATCAGCCAGGAACGCGACAGCACACGGCGTTCCAGCGCGCCGACGGTGAGGATCGCAATCGCCGGATAGAGCGGCAGCACGTAATGCGGCAGTTTGGTCAGCACCAGTTCGAACACGATCCAGGACGGGATCAGCCACGCCAGCAGATATTGCGCGCCGGGCTCGCGCCGCGCCCGCCAGACCGCCGGCGCCGCCATCCCCGCCAGTGCGGCACCTGGCCAGAACGTCACCCAGAACAGCAGCAGATAGACGCCGGGCGGTGCGCCATGGGATTCCTGCGCGGCGAGTTTGCTCAGCATGTCGCCGCCGAGCGAATTGGCAAAGAACGCATCGCCCGCGCGCCAGAAGATCGCGACGAACCATGGCAGCACCAGCACCAGCATCCACATCAGGCCCCAGACCGGGCGCATGCGCCACAACCAGGCCGCCGAACGATCGAGGATCGCGAGCATCAGGATCGTCAATCCGACGAACATCAGGATCAGCGGCCCCTTGAGCAGGATGCCGCCGGCCAGTGCGGTCCAGAAGATCGCCGGCGACGCCCAGGGTAAATGCGCCGGCTCTTCGCCGCGTTGCCAGGACAGATAAACCCGCGCCATCGCCCCCATCGCGGCGGTCACGGTCAACAGCAGCATGGCGTCGGTCTTGGCCAGCCGCGCCTCGGCGCCGAGCAGGACACAACTGGCCATCATCAGCGCCGCCAGCGCCGCGCCCCTTCGCGTCACGAAGGCGAGCGCCGTCCAGTAGGTCAGCAAGACCGCGCCGATGGCGCCGATCAGGGACGGAATCCGATAGATCCAGATGCGCAGTTGCGCCTTCGGCAGCCCGAGCGTGGAGGCGGTTTCGACCACCGCGGCCTGCAACCAGTAGATGCCGACCGGCTTCTTGTAGCGGACGTCGTCCTGGAAGCGGATATCGACGAAATCGCCGCTTTCGACCATCTGCTTGGTCGCCTGCGCGAACCGGGCCTCGTCGCGGTCGATCGCCGGAATATTGAAGAAACCGGGCAGGAAAAGCACGATTCCGCACAGCAGCAGAAACACGATGGTGCGGAAGTGACTGGCGGTCGCGAAATCGAACGCCATGGCCAGCCTGCGGCTGGAATGCGCAGGTTTCACAGGCTGTTGGCCTGCTCCAAAACGCCTGATATGCGCCGTTTCAACCATCCAGTTCGCATACGATGAAACCGCAGTGCAAACAACACCCTGATCGGGATGGCGAAGGGCGTTTTGTCCCTCACTGTACCCGGATTACGACGGTGTCGGCCGCCCCGGTCGCGTCGATCACGGTCAGACGGGCAAAGCCCGGTCCGGGCGGGTCGACCAGGCGCTGGCGCCGGCTGTCGATCTCGCCGACCGCGATGCCGTTGATCATCATGGTCAGCGGCAGCACCCCGCCGGCGACCTTGACCGGCATCGCCGCGGATTGGCCGTCACCGGAGCGGTCGACGTCGATCCGCGAGCCATTCAGGGGAAACTGGATATGCGGGGCCTGGTCGGCGCCGGTGCGGACCAGTTCGCCGACCGGGCGAAAGCGCCGCAACGGCAGCGGCAGTTTGGCGTTGCTCGCCATCATCACGCCCTTCGGCGGTTTTGGCAGCGCCGCCGGAATTTTTCCGGTGCGGGCAAAGGCGTCGAACAGGATCGGCGCCGCGGCGGTGCGGCCGACGAGGCCCGGCACCGGCGCGCCATCGGGACGGCCAACCCAGACGCCTATGGTGATGCGGCCGTCAAAACCGACCGACCAGGCGTCGCGATAGCCGTAGCTGGTGCCGGTTTTGAAGGCGATCTTGTTGTGCACGCCGTTTTCCGGCGGCGGCGTGCCGATCAGGACGTTGCCGACCTGCCAGGCCGCGGCCTGATCCATCAGCCGCATCGGTTCGCGGTCGTCTTTGTCCCGCATGATCTCGCGCAGCGGTTTGGTGGTGCCGAGCCGCGGGAATCCGACGTAGAGCTGCGCCAGATCCTGCAGAGTGATGCCGACACCGCCCAGGCCCATCGCCAGCCCCGGCGCCTCGTCCTTTGGCAGCACCAGCCTGCCGCCGGCCTGTTTTAGGCGCGACGACAACCGGCTGGCGCCGACGCGATCGAGCAGCGCGATTGCCGGCACATTCAGCGACAGTTGCAGGGCTTTGCGGATTGGCACCGTGCCCTGAAACGTCATGTCGAAATTTTCCGGCGCATAGGAACCGAAGCGAATGGGCCGGTCGTCGATCAGGCTTTCCGGATGGACGAAGCCGTCCTCGAAGGCGAGCCCGTAGATGAACGGCTTCAGCGTCGAGCCGGGCGAACGCACCGCGCGGGTCATGTCGACCTGGCCGGCGCGGCGCTCGTCGAAATAATCGGAACTGCCGACGCGGGCCAGCACGTCGCCGCTTTCATTGTCGACCGCGATCATGCCGATCGAGATATTCGGCCCCTGCGCGATCGCGCGGTCGCGCGCCAGCGCTTCCAAAGTCTTCTGCAAGGTCGCATCCAGCGTCAGTCTGATGACGGGCTGGTCCTTCACGATTGCGATCGCAGCGTCGGAGGAATGTGGCGCCAAAACCGGCATCGGCTTGCGCAGTTGTGGCACCGTAAGCGCCCTCGCCTGGATCGCATCCTCCTGGCTGACGACGCCGTCCTCGACCATGCGGTCGAGCACGCGGTCGCGCGCGGCGTGAGCGGCTTGCGGATAGCGATCGAGCCGCCGCCGTTCCGGCGATTGCGGCAACGCCACCAGCAACGCGGCCTCGGCGAGCGTGAGCCGCTTCGGCTCCTTGCCGAAATAGGCGATCGAGGCTGAGCGGATGCCTTCGAGATTACCGCCGAACGGCGCGAGGGCCAGATAAAGGTCGAGTATCTCGTTCTTGCTCAACTGCCGCTCGATCTGAACCGCGCGCACCATTTGCCGCAGCTTGGCGTAGACCGAGCGCTCCCGCCGCGGCTCCATCAGCCGCGCCAGCTGCATCGTAATGGTCGAACCACCGGAAACGATATGGCCGCGTGTGACGAGCTGAAGCGCGGCGCGGCCCAGGGCCAGCGGATCGATGCCGCCGTGCTCGTAGAAGCGGCGATCTTCATAGGCCAGCAGCAGCTTGAGATAGCGAGGGTCGACGGCGGTCCTGGCATCGACCGGCAACCGCCAGCGGCCGTCGGCCATCGCATACGCGCGCAGCAGTTTGCCGTTGCGGTCGACGATCGAGGTCGAGACTTGTCGCGCTTCGTCGAGTGGGAGCGGGCCGAGCGAGACAAACCAGATGGCGAAGGCGGCAGTCGCGACGAGGCCCGCGACAGCCGATATGACTGCCGCCTTCCTCGCCCGCCGCCAACGCGCCTTGGAAGGCGTCGCCGGCACTACGATGTCCCCTTCGTCGCTCATTTCGCCGAACGCACCTCCACCGTGCCGGTCCCGGATCGGCCGTAGCGCGAGGGGTTGTACATGTCCTCGACATAGGCCTGCGGCAGCACGTATTTGCCGGGCGACACCGCGCGCACGACGTAAGCCACCGTGAACACCGCCTTGTCGTCGGCCGCGCGATCGATCGCCGCTGTAAAGCGGTCGTCGCGGAACTCGGTATTCTCAGGCTCCTCGCCGTCCTCGATCCAGTCCAGCGTGCCCGAGTCACCCGAAGACACCAGTTTCGGGTTGTCGATCTCGAGGCCGGCCGGGAGATAATCCGACACCATGATGTGGCCGAACTCCGGCTTGGCCTCGGTGACCTTCAGTACCACCGCAAAGCGGTCGTTCTGTTTCGCCTTGGAGATGTCGGCCGGCTTGCCGTCGAGCGTGAAATAATTGCGCTCGATCTTGAAGCCGTTGGAGGCCGCCGGCTCCGGCGTGACCGGTGCGCCGGATACCGAAACCACCGCCTGCACCGGCGCATCGCCGGTATTGGTGATCTTGACCGGCTTGCCCGCCATCGCCTCGGCCTTGTAGCTGCGATAGAGCGCCTGCTTGACCGGCGAACCATCGATGTCGAGCGCCATGTTCTCCTTGGCGAGCGCGCGCGAGGCCAGCACCAGCCAGGCGTTCTCCTGCGTCGAGGTGTAGGGCGTGAGACCCCGCGCCACTTCGACCCGCTGGACGGCCTGCGTCAGCGTCGCGCGCGGCGCGTTGCCTTCGCTGGCGAGCGACACCAACGCCGCCGCATCGCGCAGCGCCGAGCCGTAGTCGACGCGGCCGAACTCGATCACGGGTTTTGGCGCCAGCGCGTCGAGCGCCGCCCCATAGACCCGCTCCGCCCGCGCCTTGTCGCCCACCAGCGCCAGCGCCGCCGCCAGTTGCGACTTCGCAATCGGGGTCGCGAGATTGCCGAGCTTGGTATCGGCGAGGTAGCGTAGATCGCCGATCGGGGCCGCGCCATTGCGGGCCAGCACGTAGAGGCCGTAAGCGAGATCGCGGCCGCCGTCCTTTTCCGGCTCGTTGGCGTTGACCACGGAGTTCCGGACGCGATCGAGCGCGCTCTTGAACAGGATGTCCGGCACCGCAAAGCCCTTTTCGCGGGCGCGGGTCAGGAAATCCGTCACATAGGCATCGAGCCAGGCGTCGTCGCCGCCGGCCGACCACAGGCCGAACGAGCCGTTCGAACCTTGCCTTGCGAGCAGGCGATCAATCGCATCCTTGATGCGTTGATCGACCTCGGTGTCCATCGCCAGATGCGCGCCGGCCGCGAGGTCGTTGACATAGAGCAACGGCATCGCGCGGCTGGTGATCTGTTCCGAACAGCCGTGCGGATAACGATCCAGCGCCTTCAGGATGGTCGCCGCGTCGAGCGCGGTCGAGAGGCTGACCGAAAGCGAGACGCTGCCGGTGCCGGACACCAGGTCCGAGAACATGTCCTGCGTCAGCGTCAGGCTTTCTCCTTTAGCCAACGTCCGGATCGAACGCCGCGCCAGGATCTGCGTCGCGGCCTTGACGTCGAGTGCATAGTGCCGCGCCAGCGCCAGGCCGTTCGGCCCCTTGATGTCGACGTCGAGATTGGCGGTGCCCGCGCCGCCGGCATCGAGCGCCAGCGCCATCGAGGTGCGCTGCTTGGCAGCAAGCTTTACGGTCGTCGTGGGATTGCCGGTGACCTTCACCGGGCCGGTGGTTTTCACCGCGATGGTGTAGTCACCGGGGGCGCCTTCGACGTTGTCGAGGTCGAAACTCATGGTGCCCTTGTCGCCGTTGAGCAGGAAGCGCGGCAAGGTCGCGGTCAACACCACGGGATCGCGCACGATCACGTCGATGTTCGCACGGCCGACCTTGGTCGCGCTCCACGCCACCGCCATCACCCGCGCTGTGCCGGCAAACTCGGGAATATCGAACGAGACCTCGGCGCTGCCGTCTGGGCCGACCGTGACGACGCCGGAATACAGCGCCAGCGGCTTTTGCGTAGGCGGTGAGCCCTGCAGCTCGGCGCCGGCGGAATCGCCACCGGTCTTCAGCTGTCCACGCGTGCCCTGCATGCCGTCGATCAACTGGCCGTAGAGGTCGCGAACTTCGGCGGTCAGGCGGCGCTGGCCGAGATAGAAATCATCCGGCGCCGGCGGCTTGTAGTTGGTCAGGTTGAGAATGCCGACATCAACCGCGGCAATCACAATCTTGGCGTCCTCGCCGGGATTGAGCCCGCCGAGCTTGACCGGAATCTTCAACGCCGTTCCCGGCCGCACCAACGGCGGCGGCGACAGCGCGACCTGCAGCGTGCGGGTCTTCTTGTCGATGCCGAACCATTTCAGCCCGATCGCGCGTCCGGGCATCCGCTGCGCGGCCGCATCGAGCGGACGGCGCAAGGTCGCCAGCACATAGGCGCCGGTGCCCCAGTCCTTGGCGACGGGAATCTTGACCTGCTGGGTGCCTTCCTTGACGTCGACGGTCTGCGTCGTCAGCAGGCGGTCGCCGAGCACGTTGATGGTAAGCTTGCCAGCCGAGCGGACGTTGACCGACACCACCATGGTGTCGCCGGAGGCATATTCCTGCTTGTCGATCGAGGTTTCCAAAAGGTCAGGCGTATCGGCGCTGCCGTCGGAGTACCAGCCGACATCGAACTGCACCGAAGTGATCGGCCCGTCCACGTCATTCGATTTGACGTCGAGGCGATAGCGGCCGGGCTGCGGCGCGAGGCTGACGCGCGCCGCCTTGTCTGATGTCAGCGTCAGATCGCCGTCGGCGACGCGGCTGGTCGATTTGACCGGTTCATATTCCCACGACGAGTTCTGGCGATACCACTGGTAACGCAACTCCATCTTCAAGAGTTCGTAGCGCAGGCCGTCGCGTGCGAGCTGCTTGCCGTCGGGGGCGACGAACACGACGTCGAACTCGGCCTTGTCGCCTTCCGCGACGTTCTTGTCGCCGAACAACGGCTTGATGCCGATCAGGTTTTGCGCCGGCGCCACCGGCAACACCAGCTTGCGCTCGACGGCGCGGCCACCGGCTTCCGCCATGCGGATGAATATCTGGGCTTCCTGCGGCCGAGTCGAGGACGGCGGCTTTGGCAAGGACACCGGGAAGGTCGCCACGCCCTTGTCGTCGGCTTCAGGCAAATTCTCTATCGGGGTCCGCTCGTTGCTGGCGGTCTCCTCGTCCGCGACGCCGAATTGATAGCCGGGATAGCCCGGACGGCCGGATGCGGCGGGCGCCACCAGCATGTCGCCCTCGAGCTGCAGCCCGGAAGCCGGTGCGCCATAAAGGAAATGTCCGTCGACCTTCAGTTCAACTGGAACTTCAGCCTTGATCAGTTTCTCCTTCGCGGTGAGGTCGAACTCGATCCGTTCCGGGATGTAATCCTCGACCATGAAGGTGGTTTCGCCGACCGACGCGCCCTTGGGATCGGTATAAGCGCGCGCCCGCCAGGTCCCGGTCGGGACCGCCGAATTGAGCGGCACCGCCATGGAGCGGCCCCCGGCGCCCTGGTCCGGGAGCTGCGCCCGGCGGTATTCGACGCCATCCGGCCGCTCGATCACCAGGGTCATCGGTCCGCCGGTCATGGCGTTGCCCTGTCCGTCGCGCAGCAGCGCGGTCAGGTAGACCGTTTCGTTGGAGCGGTAGACGCCGCGCTCGGCATAGACGAAGGCGTCGGCGCCCGCGGGCGTCTCGCGCCCGGCGACGCCGCGATCGGTAAGGTCGAAGGCGCTGGTCTTCAGGCTGAGGAAGGCATAGTCCGCCTTCTCGCTGGTAACCGTCAGCAGTGCCGGCGACAGGCCGCCCTCGCCGCGCGCCAACCCTGCCTCGAACAACACATGGCCGGCATCGTCGGTCTTGCGGGTCGCGAGGATTTCGTTGTTGCGCGCGACCAGTTTGACTTCGGCCTTGCCGACCGCCTCGGTGGAGGCCAGCGAATTGACGAAGACATGAATGCCGTCATTGCCCGAAAACGCCGTCAGGCCCATGTCCGAGACGATGAACCATTGCGTCGCCAGCGTGCCGTCGTCGTCGCTGCCGGGGCTTTTTGGCGCCGCGGTCATCACGTAAACGCCGGGCTGCAGGTTGCCGAGCGCTTCGTCGACCGGGAACGCGGTGATGACGTCCTGGTTCAGCGTGGTCGCGGTGGCGAGTTCACCGGTCCAGACCTTCTGACCGCGTTCGTCGCCGAGATCCGATAACTGATAGCGGCTCAGCGTCTTCTGGAAATCGCTGTCGATCACCGTGTTGATCAGGTTACGGTCGCCGATCCGGAACACGTTGACCTTCACCGCCGGCGTGTTGACGCTGACCAGTGGAATGCCGCGCTGGCCGGTGCGCGGCAGCACGTAGGCGCGGCCGGTGAAGCGCACGAACGGCTTGCGGTCGCGGACATAGATGTTGAATTCGGCTGATTTCGGCAGGGTTTCCTTGACGGTCGACGGCAGGCCCGCGCGCAGGTTGATGTTGTAGCGCTCGCCGTGCTTGAGGCCGTCGACGCAGAGCTGCTTGCCCTCGGCGGACAATGCGGGCTTGTCGGTGCCGGCCAGCGCCAGGAACGGCGCGAAATCGACCCGCTTGGCGAGGTCCTCGGAGAACTGGAAGCAGGCCCGCGGCGACGCGCCGTCGGAATCGACGGTGTAATCAAGCAGCCGGAACCCGTGCTCGTCGCGCATTTTCTCGTATTGGCCGCGAACGTCAGCCACCTCGCGCAGGTCGAGCGAGAGCCGCAGCGTATCCAGCGCCGGACGCCACAGTTTTCGCTCCGACATGGAGCGGCCGAGCACGGCCAGTGCGTCGGCCTCGTCGCCGGGACTTCCGGCGCGCTGATAGGCGATATAGGCCGCGGTCGAGGCCCGCTCGAGCAGGAACGTCTGTTCGCTCGATGAGGCCGAGCGGATCTGGAAGATGGTTTTAGCGAGTTTGAGCCAGTTGGCGCCGTCCTCCGGCGTGGTGGCGGCGATCTGGCCGAGGATCTGAAGGCCGGTGCGGAAGTCGGAGCGTTTGAAGGCGGCGTCGGCGTCGTTGCGCAGGGTCGCCGGCGACTTGGTGACCGGCCCCGCCTCGCTCTTGATCTGGGCCTCCAGCTTGATCGCGGAATCCGCCAGATCGTCGCGTTTGAAGGCCTTGTCCGCGGCCAATGCCGGAAAAAGCCCAAGCGCCAGCGTGGCGCAAACGAGCGTGGCGCGAACGAAACCGATCATGGGGATCTCCTGGCGCGGACGAACGCCGCAACGGTCAAAAATGCGCGAAAAGGTGACGGACTGATGGCGATGGCAATGCTTGGGAAAAAGTTGGCTTGCGAAAAGGTCGCAGCAGGCATGGCGTTGGCAGTCCAAAAGTGGTCGAGCAGCAGTCCTTGGCCGGACCGGCGGCAGGCGGCCGGGCCCAGCTTTGGGTCAGCGGCGCACCATACGCAATGGCCGCCGTCTGGCTTAGTCGCAAAGTTAAGGAAATCGGTTCGACGCCCTTGGCGGCGCAGCGGATTTTTCATATTGGCAGTGCTAGAAAGGGCCCAACTACCAAAAAGGCCCGGCGGACACCGCCCAAACGGTCCCATAGCTCAACTGGATAGAGTAACGGATTTCTACTCCGTGGGTTGCAGGTTCGAATCCTGCTGGGATCGCCAATGATTTCAAGTTTGTTCGCGTTCGCGCGCAACGCAGGCCGCTGGAACAAGTGCCAGGTTTTCGCGTTATGGGTCGGTGCTGGCCAGCCCCGGCATTATCGGCCTCAACGCGTCCCTCCCCCGAGAGGCGTTGGGGCCGGTTCGCTTTGTGTAACTCGGGTATTAGTTGCTGGCCGAACCGGGATGAAAAGCCGGATCGTGCAAATCGACCATCTTGCGTTTGGCCCGGCTCAGCGTCTCAAGGAGGCTGGCTCCCAACAGCCAGACAGTTGAAACAATCAAAGCGCCGACCAACCCCCCGCCAACCGAAATCAATGCATTCAGCATCGCGCCCTCCCGATTCGACGATGCAAGTATGAGATTGGTCTGAATTCTCGCCAAGATAATTCGTTCTGGCAGCGCACTCACAAAAAGAAGCGCCCCCATCGCGCGAGCTGACCACCGGGACTGATTCAATGCACGCGGCGTTTGGTGTCCCCGACGCCAGGCGTCATTTCGAAGTCATTAACCATTCACGTCGACATGGAATGCCTTTTAACCGGGCCTAACCGCGCGCCGGCTAACCTGGCCGTCATCGGTATCGTGACATTTCCGGTAACGGGGGATTGGGCAGTGGCGGCGGAAATCATTCGATTTGGGGACTACCGGAAAACCCGCGACGTCGCGCCGGTCTCCGGTGATATCGAAACACGGCTGACCCGGTTAAACGCATTGGCCGCCGAAGTATTTCGCGCGCTGAGCCTCGATGCAGCCGCACTCGATGCAGCCGCAGTGGGATACACCATTGCCAATGCCGCAGCGGCCCACGGTTCTCGCCCCGTCATGACGGATCGCAGCACCGGCCAGACGACCTAGACGCGCACGCTGGTACGAGGCGTTGTCAGCTATCTTCTCAGCCGTGCAATCGCCTGCCGGCCTCAGCCGCGCTTCTTCACGATCTGATATCCGTTGGCGGCCAGGTCCTTCAGGATCGCCCGGGTGATGTGTGCGCTCTGGTCCGGCGCGATCCATTCGTAGTCGAGATTTGGGCCGCCATCGCCCTCGGGATATTTGATAAAAGCGCTATGAATTGCGTTGGTAATCAATGTTTCGATCGCCGGCTCGGACATTATAACTCCCCCGCCTGTTCGCCGAGCATACCATACCGCAGTGCGGCTGACGCGGACCTTCCGGCGCAACGGCCGGCACACCGTGCCCCTCGCCCCTCTCCCGACTTGGCGCAATACCGCCCAAACATCGCCACGCCATCGCCAAGGTCCAAAGGGAACTTTGGCCCACCTCCGGGGGGCCGGTCGGGTCCCGCAACAGAATGTTGGGTGTCATGTCGGGTGTCTTGGCAGGGGAAAACAGGCGCGAAAGCCATCGCGCTTCGAGGATACGGCTAGCGGTTTTGGCGCTGGCGTTGACCTCGTCTCAGGCCTGCGCGGACTCGTTTCAGGAAATGTGGATGGGCCGCGTTGCACGGCCGCCCGCCGACGATCAGGAAGCCTCCGTCTACTGGGAAGACACCTGGGACGCGCGCGGCAAGCGCTTCAAGGCCAATGAAGTCTCCTGCGCGCACCGCACCGAAGCGTTCGGCACCATCTTCGTCGTCACCAATCTCGACAACGGCAAGAAGATCAAATGCCCGGTGCAGGACCGCGGCCCCTTCGCGCGGGGCCGGGTGCTCGATTTCTCGCTCGGCGCCGCACGCGAGATCGGCTGCGACGGACTGTGCCGCGTCACCGTGCGCCGCGCCGGCTACGAATAGCCGCATCCGGTTCCATTGCAGGCGTGCGCTGTCTGATCGCATCGTCAGCGCGCGCAAGGTTTGCCTTTGTCTTGATGACAACCTCCGCATGCTGCGATAGCCTCTCGAAAATAAAATCAGACAAAATAAATCAGGGAGAAGTGGCATGCCAGACGCACAGGTCGCAGCACGAGCTTCCAACGCGAGCGAAGCTAACGCGCAACAGGTCGATGTCGCGGTCGTCGGCGCCGGTTTCGCCGGCCTTTACCTCCTGCACCGCCTGCGCAAGGCTGGTTTCAACGCCGTGGCGCTCGATGAAGCGGGCGATGTCGGCGGCACCTGGTACTGGAACCGTTATCCCGGCGCGCGCTGCGACATCCAGACCATCGACTACAGCTACACCTTCGATCCGGAATTGGAGCAGGCTTGGACATGGTCGGAGAAATACGCGACCCAGCCGGAAATCCTGCGCTATCTCGGTTTCGTTGCCGATCGCTATGATCTCCGGCGCGATATCCGTTTCGGCACCAAGGTCACATCGGCGAAATGGGACGAGAAAACAGAACGCTGGCTGCTCGCGACCAGTAACGGCGCGCCGGTCTCCTGCCAGAGCTACATCATGGCGACCGGCTGCCTTTCCGCGCCAAAACCGCCGGAGATCGACGGCGTTGGGGATTTCAAGGGTGAGATCTATTTCACCAGCCGCTGGCCGCATCAGGGCGTCAATCTCGCCGGCAAGCGCGTCGCGGTGATCGGCACCGGCTCGTCGGGAATCCAGGCGATCCCGTTGATCGCGGCGGAGGCCGCGCACCTCACCGTGTTCCAGCGCACCCCGAACTTCGCTTTGCCCGCCCATAATGGTCCCGCACCGGCAGATCGCGCCGCGCTGATCGGAGCGGACCGCGCGGGCTACCGTGAGCAGGCCCGCTGGTCGCTCGCGGGCGTGCCGTATCCGCAACAGACAGTCGTCAGCTGGCAGTTGAGCGACGCCGAGCGCCGCGAGCGCTTCGAGCAGGCATGGGCCGCCGGCGATCTCGTCCACATCCTGACGCAGCTGTGGGCCGACCAGGCCGTCGATGTCGACGGCAACACAATTCTCGCGGATCTGATCCGCGAGAAAATCCGCAGCCTCGTCAAGGACCCCGAGACCGCGGAGGCGCTCAGCCCGTTCGATCACCCGTTCGGCGCCAAGCGGCCCTGCCTCGACACCAACTACTACGCCACCTTCAACCGCCCCAACGTCACGCTCGTGAACCTGCGCAAGGAGCCGATCAAATCGATCACCGCCTCCGGCATCACCACAGAAACCCGCAGCGTCGATGTCGACGTCATCGTGTTCGCGACCGGCTTCGACGCCATGACCGGCGCGATCAAGGCGATCCATCCGATCGCCGGCCGCGGCGGCCAATCGCTGACCGATCTCTGGGCTCACGGCCCGCAGACCTATCTCGGCCTCACTGTCGCGGGCTTCCCCAATCTGTTCCTGATCACGGCTCCGGGCAGTCCATCGGTGCTGTCGAACATGGCGGTGTCGATCGAGCAGCACGCGGACTGGGTGGTCGATCGCCTGATCGCGATGCGCGACGCAGGCTTCACCGCGATCGAGCCGACCGGAACGGCGCAGGCGGGCTGGGCGCAGCACATGGCCGACTGTTCGACGCTGACGCTGCACCGGCTCGCCAACACCTGGTACACCGGCGCCAACGTTCCCGGCAAACCGCAGGGCGTGATGCCCTATACCGGCGGCGTCGGTCCCTATCGCAGCATCTGCAACGACGTCGTCGCGCGCGGCATGCTGGGCTTCAAGCTGACCGGCCCCAACGGCGCCGAGCAATGCAATGACGGCGAGATCGTTCGCCTGCAGCCGGACGTGCGGCTGGTGCTGGGCATGCTGGCGGAGATGAACCTGCCGCCGATCGAAACGATGGGCGCGCAAGGCGCGCGCGACTTCCTCACCGAGTTCAACAAGGCCCGGCCGGCGGGTCGCCCGGTCGGTGAAGTCGGCAGCGGCGCGTTGCAAGGCGCCGATGGTCCGCTGCCTTACCGTCTCTACCGGCCGGCCACATCAGGGCCGCATCCGATCGTGGTCTATTTCCACGGCGGCGGCTGGGTGCTGGGCGACGAGCAATCCGACGATCCGTTCTGCCGCGACCTCTGCCGCCGCAGCGGCATGATCGTCGTCAGCGTCGGTTACCGCCATGCACCCGAACATCGTTTTCCGGCGGCGGCCGAGGACGGCTATGCGGCGACGAAGTGGATCGCCGAGCATGCGGCCGATCTCGGCGGCGTTCCCGGACCGGTCAGCGTCGCGGGCTGGAGTGCCGGCGCCAACATCGCGGCCGTCACCTGCCAGCTGGCGCGCGAACGCGGCGGCCCCGCGATCGCAGGCCAGCTTCTGGTCTGCCCGGTCACCGATTGCACGTTCGACCGGCCGTCCTACACCGAAAACGCGGCCGGCTACTTCCTGACTCGCGGGCTGATGTTCTGGTTCTGGGACATCTACTGCTCGCCCGCCGACCGCACCGATCCGCGCGCGTCCCCGCTCCGTGGCAAGCTGGCCGGCCTGCCGCCGGCATTCGTCGCAACCTGCGAGTTCGATCCGCTGCGTGACGAAGGCATCGCCTACGCCGAAGCGATGGCCAAAGCCGGTGTCGAGGTCGAGCAGCTGCAGGCGCGCGGCCACTTCCACTCGTCGCTCACCATGGTCGACGTTGTCATCACGGGCGTCAGCGCGCGTGTGCGAATGGCCGAGGCGCTCCGCCGCTTCGCGGGGTTACCTCAAACCGCGACAGACCATGCGCCGTACGCGGCAAGCCAGGCTGCCGAGTAGCGCGAACGGCATTGCCAAGGTGCGACCCCGCTCGGCGTTTCGGCGGGGTCGATTGCATGCTGCCGCATTCCGTCAGAATTGAAACGTTTTCCGCCGTCGGAAGCTGGGAGCGAGGAGTCCGGCTCTCGGGAAGAGCCGGCAAATCTACCTTGCGCCGGACGAGCGAAGGTCTTCGGCGACGCTGTCGATTGGGTTCCGGGTGGCGACGGTCCCAAGGCTGCCGCGCTGACGCGCGCCAGCCTCGAAAATGTCGTGCACGAGCCCGAGTTTCCCAAGCCCCAGAATAATCAGGCCATTGACGTCGATCTCGTACCAGGCGTGCGAAAGGTAGGCGTCGCGCGGAAACCGATGATGGTTGTTGTGCAGCCCTTCGCCGAAGGTGAGGATCGTGGTCACCAGCTCGTTGGTCGTGCCGTCATTGAGTTCATAGCGGCGGTAACCGTAGCGGCCGTCGCTATGGCAGACCGAGTTCACCAGCGAGGTGGCCATGGTCATGAGGTAGCTGCGGAACAGGCCGGAGAACAACACGCAGCCGATCATCGCGTGCACGCCGCCAAGCGCGTAGCCGATGGCGCCCGGAATGATCACTGCCGAGATCGCGTACCAGTACCAGCGTGTCCGGGTGAAGAACATGGCGATCGGGTCGGCCAGAATATCCCTGGCGTAGTATTCGGGATCTGACGTGGCCTGGTCCCACACCCAGCCGCCTTGCGCATACATCATCCCCTTGGCGAAGCTGACATGGCGGTCGCCGGCGCCGTCATAGTGAGGGCTGTGGACATCGCCGGGCTTGTCCGAGTGAGCATGGTGCCGGCGATGGTTGGAGACCCATTTGAGCACCGAACCCTGCACCGCCATCGTCGCGATCGCGGCGAGTAACGTCCGCATGACCGGACCGCAGCGAAAGCTGCGATGGACGAAATAGCGATGCATGAAGCCGATGCCGATCGTGGACATCACAAATGTGCCGACGAAGACCGAAATCTCGATCCGGCCGATGCCCTGCGTGAATGCCCAGACCAGCGCCGCGATCGAACCTGCGACCATGATGCCGAACGCGATATAGGAATCGAGAAACTTGGCGTCGACCACCGGGCCTTCGAAAAGCACTCCCGGCGGCATTTTCCCGTCCGCACCTTCTTCCGACACCACGCCCTCAACTACAGTCATTTTAGCTGATCCACTCATACAAAATTAACCATACTGCGGCGCATCGTACAGCCGCGGGTTGTTTCGAGCAAGGACGCGATCCCCCGCGGGAGCGCGGCGCCAAACCTGAAAAAACGCGGTCAAGGGGAGGTGAAAGCCAGACTTCACGGGCTTTCGTGCATATGGTGGCGAGTTCGATTTCAGGGCATGCGCTTTGCCCGGCAAGGGGCTCTCGCCTATCGGCGCGCGAGACTACGTTGCGCGATTTCAATGGTTTGCAGATGCGCTGCAGGTCGCTTTATGCCCGGCGCCCACTTTGCCCGAGGCATATTGCGATATCCGGATCAGCTATCTGCCGCACGCATACTTGCTTCGTAACGTGCGTTCGCTCGCTCGAACATGCGCCGCGTCTGTTCGCCGTCGGAGCGGTGCTCGTCAAGTGTCAGCGAGTCCCATTCGCTGCGCTCTGCGGCAAAGAAATCGCCGCCATAGATATGGATTGCGCCGCTCAGGCGATCGATCGGGTTAATCACCGAATGAATGATGTCAGAACCGAGCGGCACCGCGTCCCTTTCGCAGAGGGACTTCGCGCCGGCGGCTTCAATTCTGTTCCCTGCACCTGGAATGCGTCGCCAGAAGATATTGTCCTCTCGTCCTGAGTAAATGCCGATCACGGCCCACATGCGATGATTGTGAGGCATCACAACCATGCCTGGCGCCCACACCACATTGAGGATCGTAAGAGAGTCGGACTGGAACAGCTTGCGGATTTCAGCACGCTTCGGCTCACCTAGTTCTCTGAGGACCTTGGCTGGCTCGGACACTGCGCTTGCAAGGACCTCACGAACTGCCTTGTGAGTTGAGTCCGTCGCGAACGCGGCGCGGCAGTCGGCCACGAACTGGTCTACAGCAAACATGGTGACCTCCCATTGCAAGGGCGGGGTACCATTCCGGCTGCCAGAGAATATTCCTGCCGGGTGAAGTCAGCAACGGGACAAAACGGCCACAGAGCCATCGCGCCATTGAAGCACAATGCATAACCAGTGAAGCATGTTATGCGCGGTGGGTCGCAGCGACCACGCCGTCGGCAATGACAGCGTCCAGCGATCGGAGGCAAGTTCCTGAAAAGGATTATTGTGCCCACCCCACGCCTCGCTTGACTAACTCATAACTCGGTGGTTATACGTCAATTCATAACCATCGGACTATGAGTTTCAGATGCCTGATACCAACGATGTGCTGTTCAGAACGCTCGCCGACCCGACCAGGCGGGCCATCTTCGAGCGGCTGTGCCGCGACGGCGAACAGACAGTTGGAGCCCTGACGGCGCGGGCCAAGGTCTCGCAGCCGGCGGTCTCAAAGCATCTCGGCGTGCTGAAGCAGGCCGGGCTGGTGCGCGACCGCCATGAAGGCCGCCAGACACATTACAGCGCGCAACTTGGCGCGCTGGCACCGCTGATTGACTGGACCAGCCAGATGGCCGGCTTCTGGCAGACCCGGTTCGACGATCTCGAAGATCTTCTCAAGAGGATGGACCAATGAACGAAACGTCGATGGAAACCCGCACCGTCACTGTCGAACGCGAGATCGCCTTTCCGCCGGAAAAGATCTGGCGCGCGCTGACGCAACCGCACCTGATCGAGGAGTGGCTGATGAAGAACGACTTCAAGCCGGTCATGGACCACCGTTTCCATCTTCGTGGTGACTGGGGCGCCGTCGAATGTCAGGTGTTGGCGATCGAACCGAACAGGACGCTTTCCTACACGTGGGGAGCCATGGGTCTCGAGAGTGTCGTCACCTGGACGCTTACGCCGACGGGCAAGGGCACCCGCTTGCGCATGGAGCAATCGGGCTTCCGGCCGGATCAGCAGCAGGCCTTCCAGGGCGCCAAATTTGGATGGCAAAAGTTCTTTGCCAGCCTGGAACAGACCCTGGCGCGGGCGGATTGAAATCCCGGGCACCTTTCATCCGTTCAATCGCGTCGGCGCATCATCACGAGGAGTTTCCATTGAATATCAACACATGGATTCGGCAGGCCCACCGCTGGCTGTCCATCATCTTTACGGTCACCGTCATCGCCAATTTTGTCGTCCGCGCATTTGGCGAACCTCCGCTCTGGGTGGTCTACTCGCCGCTGCCTCCACTGTTCCTGATGCTGGTCAGCGGCCTGTATCTGTTCGCACTGCCCTATCTTGCCGGGCGGCGCAGTGCCCGCGCGGGAGCGTGAACGCTATGGGCAAGAGTGCGTCGCAGATGAACCCATCGGAACGTATCGATCAGTTGATCGCGGGAATAACCGACTGGCGCGGCAATACGTTTGCCGGCATCCGCAAGACCATCCTTGGCGCCGATCCTGACATCATCGAGGAATGGAAGTGGATGGGAAGCCCGGTGTGGTCCCGCGACGGCATCATCGCCGTCGCCAACGCCCACAAGGGCAAGGTGAAGCTCACCTTCATGTACGGGGCCAAGCTCGCGGATCCCGACAAGCTCTTCAACGCCGGCCTCGACGGCAATGCACGGCGCGCGATTGATTTTCTCGAGGGTGACAAGGTCAACGAGCGTGCCCTCAAAAATCTCATCCGCGCCGCCATCGACTACAACCAGGGCAGATTGATGAAGGCGCCGGCGAAGAAGAAAGCGGCGACGACTACTCGCGCCAAAGCAAGCAAGACCAGGGCGTCGGCTCGTTAGCGCCCGACGGCATTGCAAATCTACCCGAGCCAGCCGGAAACGCCGTCCCACAATAACTTCAACGCCGTCACGACCAGCAATCCGTAGCAGGCCCGATAGATCTGCTGCTGGTCCAGCCTGCCGTGAAGCCGCCACCCCAGCCAGACACCGGCCGGAATAGCGAGCAGGCAGATAGCCATCAGGGTCCAGACGTTGCCCGCCGGTTTCACCAGCAGCAACCACGGCACCGCCTTGGTCGCGTTGCCAACCGTGAAGAACAGGCTCGTCGTTCCGGCATAGACTTGCTTGCTGAGGCCGAGCGGCAGCAAGTACATCGCAAGCGGCGGTCCGCCGGAATGCGCGACCATGGTGGTAATGCCGGAGGCGAACCCGGCGGCAAGCGCCTTTGGCCGGGATCGCGGCTGTATCTTCACCTTCCCGCCCCCGGCAAACCACAGGCCTGCAAAGATCAAGGTGACGAGCGCCATCACAATCGCGATGGCGCGGTGGTCCAGGAAGCGAAACAGCAGGTAGCCAAGTCCGATGCCGACCACGAGCCCAGGCAACAGCAGCACGAGGTCGGGCTTCGACCATGTCGAGGGCTTCCAGTAGCGCAGCGCAAACAAATCCATCGCGATGAACAATGGCGCGAGAAGGCCGCCGGCCGTCACCGGGTCCATTACGATCGACAACAGCGGAATGCCGACAATGGAGAAGCCGCCACCGAACGCGCCCTTCATGAAGCAGATCAGGAATACGCCGGCAAAAGCAATCAGGACCGTGGCGACCGTCAGCTCCATTGTGCTCTTCTCGACGATCGCCGCGCTCCCCGCGCGCGTTTGCGCATGGGTTGATCGCGGCCTGCAATCGGCTGGCTAGAATGTTCCGGCAAATGTCTGGCGCAAGCGAAACATTGAACTCGGTGCAATTATGATCAGGTGCGAATATCTTCTGCGACCCTGTGCGGCGCCCCGATCGGAAATGCAAACCTTCGGGCGATCAGCGCCGCGAGAACGCGAACGTATGTTCAGTCGTCATCCGCCTTGTGCGCGATTGCGCACGGGGCGGGTGCCCCAGCATTCCAGAGGCCGCCGTCATAGAGCCGATCGGCCGCGGCGTACTGGATCCGCCGGGTCAAGCCGCGCGATGACGGCTTGGGCTATTTGAAATTCAAATCAGAAAACGCATCAACGCGCCTACGCTCGCGACCGTCGGCACGCCGGCGACTTCACCACGCGCACGATCGCGCGCTCGGCCTGCGTCACCCGGCTGCAGATCGTGAACACGAATGCCAGCCGGCTGCACTGCCACTCCGGACCAAGGGCAGCACTCGGGGCCGGCTCCGGAAAGACCAGCCCGACCACGACAAAGGCCGCGATGCAGGTCAGCGAGACGACGGCGAGAACGAAAACGAGATGTTCTGCGGGTCCACCAATTCTGGGTCATGGCGGTCCTCCGTTCGGTAACCGCCAGCATAGGAGCGCGGGCGCCCTTTCCGGTGTGAAGGGGATCACAGTGCGGCGGCCTTGCGGTGTGCCCGGTTGACGCAGGTTCCCGGCCAGCGGCTTCACTGCGCCGGCTCGATCACGTTGCAGTTGGTGCGGCCGGACATCAGGCAATCCTGCATCTTGCTGGCGGCGGTCAGGTCGTGCGCCAGCCACAGCCCGACTGCCAGCATCAGCGCTGCGATCAACAGGCCGGCGATCGCGCCGCGCCGGTTGCCGCCCTCGTCTGGATCCGTCATGGTCTCATCTCCAACGCGACGTCGCGATCTTCGCCGCAGGCCGCGGATCAATTCGGCAACAGTTCGAGGAAGTACACGGCTGGGTATAACTGTCGCAAATCCGTTGCACACCGGCACGCCTTGATCGACACTGCTTTCTTCGGGACTGAGCGTGCGCGGGGGCGTGCCATGAGTAAGATGGAAGCGAGCTACGACTACCATCGTTACCGGAAATTGCTGGCGGAAGCGGTCGACGAGACCAAGCGGCTCGAACTGATCGACCAGTTGATCAAGGAAAAGGCCCGCGACCGGCTGGAAGCCCAGCGGACATCGGACCGGGTGGCGATGACGGCGGTGACGGTCGCCAGGATCCTCGGCCCGACCGCGCGCCCGACGATTTCAAGATAATTTCGAGGTAATCCGGATCAGGTAGCGCCGCCCCGGCAGGCCGGCCGCTATTCTCTGGGGCAGCCATCACGATCGAGCCGACCAGCCCGATCAGCGCGCAGGCCAGCAGGCCATATTGCAGGACCGCGACCGCCTGCCGCGGCGCTTCGGTCGCGGTCGCCATGTCGTAGAGCAGCCAGGCCGACGTCAGCCCGCTCATCAGCATCACCTTCGGCCACTTGCTGTTCACGCAAATCTCCCCTGCTTCCCTGATTTCGCCATTGGACGCTGGCATTTTGCCTTCGGTTCACCTAACCAAGGCGCCAAACCGCGCCATCGCGCGCCCGCCCCCGATATTGAAAGCGACAAGGCCTCTTTTATGAGTGGATTCAAGGAACCGAGCTTCGCCGACCGCCAGAAGGCGGCGCTGCAGGCGAAGCAGAACATCCTGAACAAGTTCAAGGCGCCCCCGGCCCCGACGATCCCGAGGTGAAGCGCCGCCAGGCCGAGCGCGAGGCGCAGGCCGCCGCGCGCGCCAAGGCCAAGGAAGCCCGCGAGGCCGCCAAGGCCGAGCAGAAGGCGCCGCGAGGCAGCCGCCGCCGCCGAGGCCGCCGCCCGGCTCGCCCGCGAAAAGGAAGAGGAAGCCGCCCGCCTGGCCGCGCTGGAGGCCGAACAGAAGGCCAAGCGCGACGCCCGTTATGCCGCGCGCAAGGGCGGCACCGGCAAGGGCAAGAAGAAGTAGACGCAAAGCGGCAGCGCCGCGCGACAGCTCGCCCGCGGACGATACAGGCCCGCCCCGGGGGACGGAGCGGGCCCGACGATGACAACGACAGACGACGGCTTAGTTCTTCTTCATGCCGTCGTCTTTCTTCATGGCGTCGTCCTTCTTCATCATGCCGTCGTGCTTCATTCCGTCGTCCTTCTTCATGCCATCGTCCTTCTTCATGGCATCCTTGGACATCGAATCCTTCTTCATGCCGTCGCCCATCTTGTCCTGGGCGAAGGCGGCAGGCGCGAGCGCGAGGCTGAGCGAGAGAACGGCGGCAGAGAGGCCGAGGCCGATACGGGTCGTGGTCTTCATGGTTAAGTCATCCCTTAGGTTGGGTCGGTTTTTTGAAAGCGACATCTGCCGCCTTACCCACGACGCTCCCGCGCGCCGGCGTTTGTTACCGGCCGCGGCCAAGCTGTTGCCGTTGTCACGGAGTGTTGAAGCAGGCGGTTTGACGGCTGACGTGCGACAAGCTGCCGCCCAAGCTTGGACGCATTGTTGACGGAGTCTTCTGCGAAGCCTCGCTACGGGTGTGCGCTGCAGCAATGTCCGGCCTCTCTCCGGGGCCAGGAATCCGATCTTGAATCAGGACTTGCCGTCGCGCGCCGCCTCGACCTATCAGACAGCCTCGAACTATCAGACTAGAGAATTCTCGGGCGAAGACCGGCTAAGATGGGCTCAACGCCGGCCAGCGCACGCCGATCAAGAACAGCTCTCAGGGGAGACACCATGATCACACGCCGCCATGTCCTCGCATCCGCGCTTGCCGCGCCCGCCATCCTGCGTCTCGGCACCGGTACCGCGCACGCCGCGACCACGCTGAAGATCTCGCACCAGTTTCCCGGGCGGCACCATCGACAAGGGCGATTTCCGCGACCGCCTGTGCCGGATGTTCGCCGAGCGAAGTCGCCAAGCGCAGCGGCGGCGAAATCGTCGGCGAGATCTATCCGAACTCCTCGCTGGTCAAGACCAACGCGCAGTTCTCGGCGATGCGCAAGGGCGCGCTCGATATCAGCCTCTATCCGATGCCCTATGCCGGCGGCGAATTGCCGGAAACCAATATCGGCCTGATGCCGGGCCTGGTCTCGACCTACGACCAGGGCCTGCGCTGGAAGAAGGAGCCGGTCGGCAAGGCGCTGACCGACTTCCTCGCCGACAAGGGCATCATCCTGCTCTCCTGGGTCTGGCAGGCCGGCGGCGTCGCCAGCCGCTCGAAGGCCGATCGTCGCCCCCGAAGACGCCAAGGGACTGAAGGTCCGCGGCGGCTCGCGCGAAATGGACATGGTGCTGCAGACCGCCGGCGCCGCCGTGCTGTCGGTGCCGTCGAACGAAATCTACGCCGCGATGCAGACCGGCGCCTGCGACGCCGGCATCACCTCCTCCACCAGCCTGATCTCGTTCCGCCTCGAGGAGGTCGCGAAATCGCTGACCTCGGGCGCCGACGCCTCCTACTGGTTCATGCTGGAGCCGCTGATGATGTCGAAGGCGATCTTCGACAAATTGCCCAAGAACCAGCAGGACATCATGCTGGCGGTCGGCACCGAACTGGAAGCCTTCGGCAAGAAGGGCGCCCAGGACGACGATGTCGAGGTCGCCAAGGTCTACGAGAAGGCCGGCGCCAAGGTCAGCAAGCTCGACGTCGCGACCGTCGGCAAGTGGCGCGACATTGCGCGCGATACCGCCTGGAAGGACTATGGTGCTAAGACGGCGACGTCAGCGACATCTGCTGAAGCTCGCGAGCGACGTCTCCGCATGATGCATGGTCCGCTTCCGGATCAAAAGGACCTTACCGGCGCCGCCACGAGCAACCCGCTCGTGGCGGCTGCTCGGTCAGGCGTTGGCGCTCTGCAACAACGTCATCGTCTTCTTCGCCGCGATCGCGCTGATCGCGGCCTGCGCGATCCTCAGCTACAGCGTGCTCGGCCGCGCGCTGTTCCACAGCGCCAATTACTGGCAGGACGAGGCGGCGGTGTTTCTGCTGGTCGGCGCCACCTTCATGACCGCGGCCTATGTGCAGGGCCAGCGCGGCCATATCGGCATCGAGGCCTTTGTCGGCCTGATGTCGCCGCGTGCCAACCGGATCCGGCTGTGGCTGGTCGATGTCGCGAGCCTGCTGTTCTGCGCCTTCTTTGCCTGGAAATCCTGGACGCTGGCGCACGAGGCCTGGGTCGACGGCCAGGTCTCGAACTCGATGTGGTCGCCGCCGCTGGCGATCCCCTACGTGCTGATGGCGCTCGGCATGACGCTTGCTTTGCGTGCAGATCCTGCTGCAGATCATTATTCCTTTGGTCGGTAGCTGCGCGCCGATGAGCGTTCTCGGAATTGGCATCAGCTACGGTTTTGCCACCCTGTTTGCGATGTTTTCCGGGCATGCCGATTGCGTTTGCGCTCGGCGCCGTCGCGGTCGTCTTCATGGCGATCTACATGCCGGCGGCCTCGCTCGATACCGTGACGCAGAACGTCTACGAGGAAATGGCCTCGATCACGCTGCTGTCGATCCCGCTGTTCATCCTCAAGGGCGCGGCGATCGGCAAATCCCGCGCCGGTCAGGATCTCTATTCGGCGCTGCATGCCTGGCTGCATCGCGTGCCCGGCGGGCTCGGCGTCGCCAACGTGTTCGCCTGCGCGCTGTTTGCGGCGATGGCGGGCTCCTCGCCCGCGACCTGTTCGGCGATCGGCTCGGCCGGCATCCCCGAGATGCGCAAGCGCGGCTATTCCGGCGGCTTCGCGGCCGGGATCATCGCCGCCGGCGGCACGCTCGGCATTCTGCTGCCGCCCTCGATCACCATGATCCTGTTCGCGGTCGCCGCGGAAAAATCGCTGGGCCGGCTGTTCCTCGCCGGCATCGGCCCGGGCCTGCTGCTGGTGACGCTGTTCGGCATCTACGCGGTGTTCCGCTTCCGCAAGGAATACGCCGCGGCGCACGCGCTCTACGCCGCGACCGGCACGGAAGCGGCGATCCTGCACCACGACGATTTCACCATGGCCGAGCGCTTCAGCGCGCTGCCGCGCGTGCTGCCGTTCGTGCTGCTGCTGACCGGCGTGATGATCGCGCTCTATGGCGGCTATGCCACGCCGTCGGAAACCGCAGGCCTCGGCGGACTGCTGGCGCTGGTGCTGATCGCGCTGATCTACAGCGTCTGGCGGCCGAGCGACCTGGCGCCGATCCTGAAATCCACCATCCGCGAATCCACCATGCTGATGATGATCATCGGCATGTCGCTGCTCTATTCCTACGTGATGAGCTACCTGCACATCTCGCAGTCGGCGGCGGAAGCCATCGTCGCGATGCATCTGCCGCGCTGGGAATTGCTGGCGGCGATCCTGGTGATGGTGGTCGTGCTCGGCTTCTTCCTGCCGCCGGTGTCGATCATCCTGATGACCGCGCCGATCATCCTGCCGCCGCTGCGCGCCGCCAATTTCGACATCATCTGGTTCGGCATCGTGATGACCATCGTGATGGAGATGGGGCTGATTCATCCGCCGGTCGGCCTGAACATCTTCGTCATCCGCAACGTCGCGCCCGATATTCCCCTGAGCGAAGTGATCTGGGGCACGCTGCCGTTCGTGCTGCTGATGATGGTCGCGGTGCTGCTGCTGTGCTTCTTCCCGGGGATCTCGACCGGCCTGCCCGATCTGGTGATGGGCCCGGACGGGGGAAGGTAAGAACCCAGCGCAACTCATGAATTCCGCGGGCTGCTGGCGTGCAGCTTCCGACAGGTTTGGGTTTCGAACACCCTTCCATTCGGAGCGCCACGATCGTATCTTCCGTCCATGACCAAACTGCTCGAAAAAGCCCTCGAAGCCGTAAGGCGCCTGTCGCCCGGCGAGCAAGATCAAATCGCGCTTGCCATGCTGACGCTGACCGGCAAGGAAGGCGAGCCCGAAGAGATCGACCCCGCCCAGCTTCCCGCCGTGCTGGAGGGTCTGGCGCAGGCCAAACGCCGCCAGTTCGTAACCGATGCCGAAGTCGAGGCCGCGTTCCGTCGCTTTGAGCAATGAAGCTGCGGTTTACGCCCCGCGCAGCACAAGACCTCGCCGGCATCGCCGCCTATGTTCGCGAACAAAACCCGCAGGCTGCGCTTCGCGTACGCGCTGCGATCCTTGAATCGCTTCAAAACCTTGTGCAGTTTCCGCACATCGGACGACCACAGACCGTTGAGGGCGTGCGCAAGCTGGTAACGCGACGCTATCCTTATCTGGTCTATTACACGGCCGACGATGAGGCCGACGAAATTGTTATCCTCGCCATCCAGCACCCTGCCCGCGAACGCGAACACTCGGATGCCTAAAGCCAAAGAAAATTTCAGAAAGTAAGGTCGCTACTTCGCCGCGCGCGCCTTGGCGTTCAACGCCGCCGCGACGCGGCTGACCGGCGCTCGGCCGATCAACTGGCTCACGACGTTGGTCGCCGCTACCAGCTTCGTCATGTCGACGCCGGTCTTAACGCCCATGCCTTCGAGCATGTAGACCACGTCCTCGGTCGCGACATTGCCGGTGGCACCGGGCGCGTAGGGGCAGCCGCCGAGGCCGCCGGCCGCGGAATCCAGCGCGCGGCAGCCCTCCTCCATCCCGGCATAGAGATTGGCCAGCGCCTGACCGTAGGTGTCGTGGAAATGCATCGCGACGTTGGCCATTGGCACGTGGCCCGCCACCGCGCGCAGCAATTGCCGGGCCTTCAGGGGCGTGCCGACGCCGATGGTGTCGCCGAGCGAGACCTCGTAGCAGCCGAGGTCCCATAACACTTTGGCGACGTCGACTACCGCCTGCGGCTTGATCTCGCCCTCATAGGGGCAACCGAGCACGGTGGAGATGTAGCCGCGTACCCGGACGCCATCGGCTTTGGCGCGGGCGACGACCGGCTTGAAGCGCTCGATCGATTCCGCGATCGAGCAATTGATGTTGGCGCGCGAAAAGCTCTCGGAAGCGGCGGCGAACACCGCAATCAGCTTGGCGCCAGCCGCCTGCGAGGCCTCATAGCCCTTTTCGTTCGGCACCAGCACCGGCAGTTCGCACTCGGCGTGGTGGCTGACGCCGCGCAGCACGGCGTCGGAACCGACCATCTGCGGGATCGCTTTCGGCGAGACGAACGCGCCGACTTCGACCTCGCGCAGCCCTGCGCCGATCAGTGCCTCGATGAAGGCGATGCGGTCGGCAACGCTGACCGCAGTCTTCTCGTTCTGCAGGCCGTCGCGCGGCCCGACCTCGACGATGCGGACCGTGTCGCTCATCAGGTTGCTGCCGGTTCGACTTCGGCGAGTTCGACGCCCTCGCCGACGATGTCACCGACCTTGCACTTGATCTTCTTCAGGACGCCCGCATAGGGCGCGCGCAGGGTCTGCTCCATCTTCATCACTTCCAGCGTGAGGATCGCAGCACCCTTCTCCAGGGTCGCGCCCTCCTCGGCCAGCAGCGCCACGACGGTGCCGGGCAGCGGCGCGACGATCTTGTCCTCGCCGACCTGTTCCTCGGTCTCGCCGCCGAACGGATCGACCCAGTGCAGGTCGAAGCGGCCGTTGCGGGTGCGCAGATAGAGTTCATGGCCCTCGACCACGGCGGTGACCTGGGACTTCATCCCGTCGATCGTCAGGTCGAAGCTGCCGTCTCCGGCCGGCGACGTCGTAAATACAAATGTGCGTTCGCCGATCGACAGCGTCGATGGCCCGTTGCCGTAATACAGCGTCGCCTTCTGCTCGGCGCCCGCTCCCTGACGGAACGAGAACACCCGCTGTCGCTGACCGACCGGCTGCCAGCCAAAGGTCCGCCACGGCGAATGCGCTTCCTTGCGGGCGGCCTTCTGCTCGTCGACCAGGATCGCCGCGACCGCCGCGCAGAGCTCGAGATCGCCGGCAGCGTCGCGCTCCGATCGGTCAGGCCCTTCAATTCGCGCTCGATGAAGCCGGTGTCGATGGTGTTGGCGCGCACGTCGGCGTGCGTCACCAGCGCCGACAGGAACGGAATGTTGGTGACGATGCCGCGGACGTCGGTCTCTTCCAGGCCGCGGTTGAGCCGATCGATGGCGGCCTGACGGGTCGGCGCCCACGCGATCACCTTGGCCAGCATGGCGTCGTAATAGGGCGACACCGCATCGCCGCTGCGATAGCCGGCATCGATCCGCAGGCCGTCGACGGCGTCAGGCGTGCGCCAGGTCTTGATCCGGCCCACGGAAGGCATGAAATTCTTCTGCGGATTCTCCGCATAGACCCGCGCCTCGATGGCGTGGCCGTTCAGCTTGATCTCATCCTGTGCCAGCGGCAGCTTCTCGCCGAACGCCACCCGCAACTGCCATTCGACGAGGTCGATGCCGGTGATCAGTTCGGTGACGGGATGTTCGACCTGCAGGCGGGTGTTCATCTCGATGAAGAACACCTCCTTGCCGTCGGAGACGAATTCGATGGTGCCGGCGCCGACATAGTTGACCGCGCCCGCGGCCTTGCGCGCGGCGGCGCAGACGGCCTCGCGCTGCGTCGCGTTGAGCGTCGGCGACGGCGCTTCCTCGATCACCTTCTGGTGCCGGCGCTGCAGCGTGCATTCGCGCTCGAACAGCGACAGCAGATTGCCGTGGCTGTCGCCGATGATCTGCACCTCGATGTGGCGCGGATTCTGGACGAATTTCTCGATCAGCATGCGGTCATCGCCGAACGCCGCCTTGGCTTCGCGCTTGGCGCTGACGATCGCCGCCGACAATTCACCGGCCGATTTCACCACGCGCATGCCGCGCCCGCCGCCGCCGGCGGAGGCCTTCACCAGCACCGGAAAGCCGATCTTGTCGGCGGCCTGTGCCAGGATCGCCTCGTCCTGGGCCTCGCCGTGATAGCCGGGCACCAGCGGCACGCCGGCCTTCTCCATCAGCTGCTTCGAGCCGGACTTGGAGCCCATCGCCGTCATCATCGCGGCGGTCGGGCCGACGAACACGAGCCCGGCGTCGAGGCAGGCTTGCGCGAATTCGGCATTCTCCGACAGGAAACCATAACCGGGATGCACCGCCTCGGCGCCGGTCTGCTTCGCGCGCTTCGATCACGCGCTCGATGTTGAGATAGCTGTCGCGCGCCCGCGCCGGCCCGAGCAGCACGGCCTCGTCGGCCATCGCGACATGCATGGCGTCACGGTCGGCCTCGGAATAGACCGCGACGGTGCGCAGCCCCATGGCGCGGGCGGAGCGGATCACGCGGCAGGCGATCTCGCCGCGGTTGGCGATCAGGAGCGTGCGAAAACGCCGGTAGAGTTTCGAGCGGTCCATCTGCATCACATCCTGAACAGGCCGAACTTCGTCGGCTCGATCGGCGCATTCGCCGATGCCGATAATCCGAGGCCGAGCACCAGCCGCGTATCGGCGGGATCGATCACGCCGTCGTCCCACAGCCGCGCGGTGGCGTAATAGGGACTGCCCTGGCTCTCATACTGGGCGCGGATAGGCGCACGAAACTTCTCGTCCTCCTCGGCCGACCAGGTGTCGCCCTTGGCCTCGATACCGTCGCGCCGCACCTGGGCCAACACCATCGAGGCCTGTTCGCCGCCCATCACGGAGATGCGGGCGTTCGGCCACATCCAGAGGAAGCGCGGGCTGTAGGCGCGGCCGCTCATGCCGTAATTGCCGGCGCCATAGGAGCCGCCGATCACGACGGTGAATTTCGGCACGCCGGCGGTTGCCACCGCCGTCACCAGCTTGGCGCCGTCGCGGGCGATGCCGCCGGCCTCGTATTTCTTGCCGACCATGAAGCCGGTGATGTTCTGCAGGAACACCAGCGGGATATTGCGCTGGCAGCACAGTTCGATGAAATGCGCGCCCTTCAGCGAGCTCTCGCTGAACAGGATGCCGTTGTTGGCGATGATGCCGACCGGATAGCCCCAGATATGCGCAAAACCGCAGATCAGCGTGGTGCCGTACAGCTTCTTGAATTCGTCGAATTCCGAACCGTCGACCAGCCGCGCGATGATGTCGTGGACGTCGAACGGCTTGCGGCCGTCGGCGGAGACCACGCCGTAGATTTCCTCGGCCGGAAACAGCGGCTCACGCGGCTCGCGCATGTTAAGCACGGCGCGCGTCGGCGGCTTCAGCGTCGCGACGATGCGGCGCGCAATCCCGATCGCATGGGCGTCGTTCTGCGCATAATGGTCGGTGACGCCGGATTGCCGGGAATGCACGTCGGCGCCGCCGAGTTCTTCGGCGGTGACGACCTCGCCGGTCGCAGCCTTCACCAGCGGCGGGCCGCCGAGGAAGATCGTGCCCTGGTTGCGCACGATGATGCTCTCGTCCGACATGGCCGGCACATAGGCGCCGCCGGCGGTGCAGGAGCCCATCACGATGGCGATCTGCGGAATGCCCTGCGACGACATCTGGGCCTGATTGTAGAAGATGCGGCCGAAATGCCGTTCGTCCGGAAAGATCTCGTCCTGCATCGGCAGGAAGGCGCCGCCGGAATCGACCATGTAGACGCAGGGCAGATTGTTCTGCCGCGCGATGTCCTGCGCGCGCAGATGCTTCTTCACCGTCATCGGATAGTAGGTGCCGCCCTTGATGGTGGCGTCGTTGGCGACGATGACGCATTCGCGCCCCGAGATGCGCCCGACGCCGGTGATGACGCTGGCGGAATGGACGTCGCCGCCATAGAGGCCGTGGGCGGCCAGCGGCGACAGTTCGAGAAACGCGGTGCCGGGATCGACCAGGAGGTCGACGCGCTCGCGCGCCAGCATCTTGCCGCGCGAGGTATGCCGCGCCCGCGAAACCTTGCCGCCGCCGCCCGCGACCGTCTTGAGCTTGTCGCGGAGGTCGGCGACGAGGCCGCGCATGACTTCGGCGTTGCGGGCAAACTCAGGGGATGTTGGGATCGATCGTGGAATGAAGCGGCATGGTCGGCGTTTTCTTTGGATGCTGGAGAGCCGTCGGGATTGCTTCAGAGAATGCGCACAGCCTGTATCATCTTTGCGGCAATGCGTCCCGGCTGCGCGATCGTCATTGCGGGTCGTCACTCTCCCTGATCGCCTTGTTTTCAATCGCTGGTAATTAAACGATCATACGTTTTTTTAATTGATCCGCAAGCAGACTTGAACTATCAGACTGCACGATATATCATTGAAATAGCATGCCATTTTCTGCCATAAATATACGGTCGTTCGCTTGTTTCCATGCAGCGGATCGACGCCTCGAGGACCAATGGCACGCACGATCGGCTCATACGGCCCGAAGACGATGGAGGCGATCCGCAAAGCCGGACTGCGCCTCATCTTCGAACACGGCTATGCGGCGATGAGCCTGCGCCAGCTCGCCGCCGAGGTCGGCATCCAGGCCGGATCGCTCTACAATCACATCAGCACCAAGCAGGAACTGCTGTTCGACCTGGTCCAGGACCACATCAACGAGCTGCTTCGCCAGCTCGATCGCGCGCTGCAAGGCCAGGAGCGGCCGGTCGACAAGCTCCGCGCCTTCGTCGCGTTCCACGTCACCTACCACATGACCAAGAAGCGCGAGGTCTTCATCGCCAATTCCGAACTGCGAAGCCTGGAGCCGAAGAACTACGACGCGATCGTGGCGCTGCGCGGCGCCTATGAGCAGCGGCTGGCGCGAGATTCTCAGCGAAGGCGTATCGGAAGGCGAATTCGAGGTCGCTCGATATCCAGGTGGCGTACCTTTGCGATCCTGGCGCTCCTGACCGGCATCTGCACATGGTACCGGCCGGGAGGGCGCCTGACCAAAGAGGCGATCGTCGCGGCCCATGAGAAGCTGGTGCTGTCGAGCGTTGCCCCACGAGCGGCGGCAAATCTGGTTCAAAACAAAGGTCCGGTTCAAAACAAGCGCAAGCACTCCCGGAGCGTTGCGGTTGGCTAGCGGCCGCACATGAGGCTGCACATGACGGAACGTCAGCGGCTCGACGACATCGACCTGCGGATATTGTCCGAACTGCAGCGTGATGGACGCATCCGGAACAACGAACTCGCCGTCCGGGTCGGCATATCGCGAGCCGCCGTGCCAGCGTCGCGCTCCGCTCCTTGCGCGAGCGCGGCTTTATCAGTGCGATCCGCGCCACGCTCGACGAAAGGCTGCTCGGCTACGAGGTGACGTCCTTCGTTCTGATCCAGTTGCAGAGTCAGGCACAGGCGACATTGCAGGCGTTCGAAAGATCGATTGCGGCCCTGCCGCTCGTGCAGCAGTCCTGGCGCATCTCGGGAGACGCCGATTACTTGCTCAAATGTGTCGCGCGCAACGTCGAGGGGATGCACCAGCAGCTTCTGCAGTTCTCGGCGATGCCCGAGGTCCGGAACATCCGAACCTTCCCGGTGCTCGGCGTCGCAAAGGATGCACCCTTGCCGTTGCCAGACTATCCGTCCGTGCCGCTCCCGACGGAATAGCCCCGGCGCAAGGACGGCCCGGGTGTCCTAGTGCGTCCAGGGCTCGCCGCGCCGGAAGGCGAAATTGTCGGCATAGGCGACCTGACGCTGCACCGAAGCCTTGGGCTCGATCACCTGGTAGGCAATGCCCTTGCGCTCGCAATAGGCTACCGCGTCTTCCCTGGTGTCGAAGTGCAGGGTGAGCTGCTGTTTCATGTCGCCGGACGAGGTCCAGCCCATCAGGGGCTCGATCGCCCGGGGCTGCTCGGGCTCATAATCGAGCTGCCACTCCTTGGTTTTGGCCCTCCCCGATTGCATCGCGTTTTTGGCGGGCTTAAAAATGCGTGCGGTCATGGATGGTAGGACCCCAAAAGATGTGCGACTGGATATGCGACATGGAAGCGTTTGGTGGAAACATCAGGGATAGTATAGAGACACCTTTCAGGGATTTGATCGGTGATTCCGTAACCCCGGATGTACCATTTCCGTACCGGTATAGTCATTATGCTGCACTGTGACAATCTTGGGCCGCAGGACCTTGGGCTGCAAGACCTTGAACCGCAAGACCTTGGGCCACAAGGCGGCCGGGGACTGATCCAGCTGCACAATCCTCGCGAAAGCATCACTTCGAAACGGTACCCATGAAAATCAACGCCACCCTGCCCGAAAAAGGACGCGACCTCCGGCTCGACCTGTTTCGCGGGGTCGCGAACTGGGCGATTTTTCTGGATCACATCCCGGACAACGTCGTGAACTGGATCACGACCCGCAATTACGGTTTTAGCGACGCCGCCGACCTCTTCGTCTTCATCTCCGGCTATACCGCCTCCTTCGTCTATGCCCGAATGATGCTCGACCGCGGCTTCATCGTCGGCGCCACGCGGCTGACCAAGCGCGTCTGGCAGCTCTATGTCGCCCACATCATCCTGTTCGTGATCTATATCGCCTCGATCAGCTATCTGGCGCTGCGCTTCGGCGATTCCGAACTGGTCAACGAGTTCAATGTGGTCGGCCTGGTCGACAACGCCACCGAAACGCTGCGGCAGGGACTGTTCCTGAAGTTCAAGCCGGTCAACCTCGACGTGCTGCCGCTCTACATCGTGCTGATGGGACTGTTCCCGCCGGTGCTGTGGATGATGCTGCGCCAGCCCAACTGGACCATGGTGGCCGCGATCGTGCTGTGGCTGGTGTCGCGGCAGACCGGCTGGAATCTGTCGGCCTATCCAGGCGGTACCTGGTACTTCAATCCGTTCTGCTGGCAGGTGCTGTTCGTGTTCGGCTCCTGGTGCGCGCTCGGCGGCGCGCGGAAGTCGATGGGAGTGATCAATCACCCGGTCACGCTATGGTTCTGTATCGGCTATTTGATCCTCGGGCTGGTCATGACCATGGCCGGCAAGTTTCCGGACTCCTTCGGCGCCCTGTTCCCGCACTGGCTCTATTCGACGTTCAACCCGAACGACAAGACCAACCTGGCGCCCTACCGCTTCCTGCACTTCGTGGTCATCGTGATCATGGTGATCCGCTTCGTGCCGAAGGACTGGCCGGGCCTGGAGTGGAAGGTGTTCGATCCCTTGATCGTCTGCGGCCAGCAGTCGCTGGCCGTGTTCTGCGTCGGCGTGTTCCTGTCGTTCGTCGGGACATTTCGAGCTGTCGATGAGTTCGGGCTCGCTGTTCGCGCAGATCTTCGTCAGCGTCACCGGCATCGCGATCATGACGATCGTCGCCTACTACATTTCCTGGTCGAAGCGGCAGGACAAGCCGCTGCCCAAGCCCGCGCCGAAGCCCGCCTAGAGCGGCCTTCGGCTTCACCCCCTCCCGGCTCCAGCCGGTTGGGTCGATGCCACCAAATTCGCTACGTCGCTGAAGGTGGTGACGAGCGGCGCGACCACCTTGTGCATCGCTGCCTTTGAAACCACCGTGTCGTGCAGGATCAGGTGGTCGACGCCGGTGTTCAGGAAGCAGGCCACGGCATCCTCGGGCGTTTCCACGATCGGCTCGCCCTTGATGTTGAACGAGGTGTTGATCAGCACGGGAACGCCGGTCAGCGCCTCGAACTCCTTCAACAGGCGATAGAGCATCGGATTGGTTTGCTCGCGCACGGTCTGCACCCGCGCGGTGCCGTCGACATGCACGATCGCCGGAATCCTGTCGCGCCATTCGGGACGAACCGGCTTTGCGATCAGCATGAACGGCGAATCCTCGTCGCCTTCGAAGACGTCCTTCATGCGTTCGGCCAGCACGATCGGCGCGAACGGCCGGAACGCCTGGCGGTGCTTGACGCGGCTGTTGAGGATGTCCTTCATCTCGGGTCTGCGCGGATCGGCCAGCAGGCTGCGGTTGCCGAGCGCGCGCGGCCCGAATTCCGAGCGGTCCTGGAACCAGCCGATCACGCGCTGGTCGGCGAGCAGTTTTGCGGTATCGCGGCAGACATTGTCGCTGTTTTTGGCGTCGACCTGAATCCGCACCAGGAATTTCTGCAGCGCGCTGGCAGCCTCCTGCTCGCTGTAGGGCTTGCCGACATAGGAATGATCCATGACGAAGCTGCGCCGCTGCTTCAGGATTTTCAGCCAGCCGTAATAGGCGCAACCGATCGCAATGCCGTCGTCGCCCGCCGCCGGCTGGATCCAGACATTTTCAAAACCGGCCTCGCGGGCGACCCGGCCGTTCGCCACGCAATTGAGCGCGACGCCGCCGGCCATGCAGAGGTTCTTCGCCCCGGTCGTCTCGCGCAGCCAGCGCGCGCGGGCCAGCAACACGTTTTCGGTGTCGTCCTGCACCCGCCAGGCCAGATCTTCCCAGTGCCGCATCGAGGGACTTTTCTCCCAGTTGCTGCCGTCGAAGATATGCGGTTGCTTGAATTCGTCGGTCCAGCGCGGCACCTGCAACTTGCCGTCGGTCAGCTCAAGCAGGTGCTTGACCTGGTCGTGACGGCCATAGGGCGCGAGCCCCATCAGTTCGCCGCACTTGTTCCAGTCGCCGAAGATGTAGGTCGAGGCCCGGCTGTAGAGCGCGCCGAGGCCGGGCATGGTGTAGAATTCGTCGCTCAGGAAGCCACGGTCCGGCTCCATCCAGACCTTTTTCAGGCATTCGAGCTCCACGCCGCTGAACTTGTAGTAACTCTCGGACTCGCGCGCGAGCGGCGTCGCCGTGTCGCCGGCCGGGTAGGATTCCATGACGTCGGACTGGTAGCTGCCGACGCCGTCGACGATCATCACCACGCCTTCCTCGAACGGCGATACCGCGAAGGCGCTGTAGGCGTGCGCCAGATGGTGGGAGATCGTGACCACCTTGTCCTGATGCGATCGATAGAGCGGGTGCTTGGCGGCCTCGCCCCGTTCGAATTCCGGAAGAAAGCCCGGCGCATCGAAATAGACCAGCCGCTCTTCCATTTCCGGAACCGGCAGGATGTAGCAATTGCGGACGATCAGATCGACGTCGTCGAGCGTGATGCCTTCGGCCTGGAGGCAGTAATCGATCACCTCCTTGTAGAAGCCGCTTGCATGCTTGTTGCGCGTGATCCGCTCCTTGGCGATCGCAAAGGCGATGGCGCCGTCGCGCAGCAGGCAGGCGCTCACGTCATGGTCATAGGTGTTCAGGCCGAGGACATAGGTGTGTTGTTTGGGCATGGGTACTCGTTAAGGCGGGGATCGTGGTGTGCTGAGAGACTGGGAATCGTGTCGACATCAAGAAGCTGGCGTGACCTTGCCGGAGTTTTTTCGCGTCCCGAATTCTGCAGCGCACAATCAACGGCGTTCAGAAGATGAACGGCGCGAGCCGTGAATCCGCCGCAACCGGACTGTAACTTGACCTTATATTCCCTTCTCAATAAAGTCGCTAAAGCCCGCAAGAACCTTAGTAAAAATATTATCTTAGCCCATCTGAACCAAACGCATTCTCAGGCGTCTAAGTGAGATAGTGCCGAAGTCCAGATGTTTTGGAAGTGACCGGGAGATTCTCGAATGCCTAAACGCTACAATATCCTGACGCGCTGCCTTGCGGCGGTGGCTTTGTTCTTCGTGTACGTCGTCGGCACGTCGGCGATTCTGGTCGGTGCGACGACATCGTCGGCGCAGGCCTGGGTGGCCCGCGGTGGCGGAGGCCGTGGCTTCTATCGTGGCGGCGGCAGAGGCTACGGCCGAGGCTATGGCAGAGGCTATGGCTATTACGGTGGCCCGGTGGTGGTTGCTCCCGGCCCCCGTTGCTGGTGGAACGCCTACGGCGTTCGTGTCTGCCGCTGGTGATTCAGGCTCGACCGTTTTTGTCGCGGTCGACTAACAAGTTCAAGGCGTGCCGGGCAACCGGCACGCCCTTTCATTTGAGCGGATTTCTCTCAACCTGCCAGCTCCTTAGCTAGCAAGCTTGCTAACTAGCAGCCGTGGGATCAGCTTGAGCGCATTGCCGCGCTCGATCGACACGATCTGTTCGTCCGTGAACACGCCCGCCTCGCGCAGCCCCTTCACGTGATCGATGCCGGTGCGGTACGGAAAATCGGTGCCGAACACGATCTGCGACGGCGGAATGATCGCGGCCAAGGCCGACATCGCGCTTTTGTTCGAGGTCTGGGCGGTGTCGTAATAGAAGCGCTTGAGCTCGGCCAGCGTTCCATCCGGCGTGGTCCCCTTGGCTTTCGGATCCAGCAAGGGATTACGCACGAAGCGCTCGATCAGGAACGGCATCGTTCCGCCGGCATGCGAGAAGATCCAGCGGATGTCGCGGAATTTCTGCGCATTGCCGGAGAAGACGATGTCGGCGATGGTGCGCGTCGTGTCGGTGCCGAACTCGATCATGACCGGTTGCTGGGTCGGAACGAGATTGACGCAGCAATTGGCCGCGGTCGGATGGGTGTAGACCAGCGTCTTGCGGCGGTTGAGCTCTTCCATGACCGGCAGGAACAGGGGATCGCCGAGCCATTTGTCGCCGTAGCTCGTCATCAGCGCGATGCCGTCGGCCTTCAACGTATCGAGCGCATATTCGAGCTCGCGCAGGCTGCCTTCGGCGTCGCGCAGCGGCAGCATTGCGAAATTGCCAAATCGCCCGGGATGATCGGCCACCAGCTTGGCGGCGTATTCATTGGATTCGCGGCACAGCCGCCGCGCCACGTCCGGCTTCATGGGTTGGATGCCGGGGGTGGTGACCGACAGCATCGCGGTGGCGATGCCGGCCTTGTCCATGTCGGCGAGCGACTTTTCGATGGTCCAGTTCTTCATCAGGGGATCGCCGAACCCAAGTTCGTTCGACGCCGTCACATAAGTCGGCGGCGACAGATGATGATGGACGTCGATGCGGAACGGTTTTGCTCGGCGGCCTGCGCCGCGCGCGATCGCCACCGACCGCCGCGGTCAGCGCCAGCGCGCCGGCACCGAGCATGAAGCCGCGCCGCGATGGCGATGACGGACTGGTCTGGTCACAGCAGAAGCATCCCCGCAGCGCGGGCGCACGCAAGTCCGTCATGTCGTTCTCTCCCTGATTTTGTTTTCTTGTCGCAAGCGCAGATCAGCCGTCGAGAATGGCCACCGCCCGGGTCCAGCCCGCCGAGGCGCGCTCGATCTTGACCGGGAAGCACGACACCATAAACCCGGTCGACGGCAGTTGCTCGAGATTATGCAGCTTTTCGATGTGACAGTAGCCGATATGACGGCCGGCCTTGTGGCCTTCCCAGATCAGGCTGGCGTCATGGGTCTCGGCATATTTCTTCGCGGTGTAGACGAACGGCGCGTCCCAGCTCCAGCCGTCGATGCCGGTCAGCCGTACGCCGCGCTCCAGCAGGTACATGGTCGCCTCATAGCCCATGCCGCAGCCGGAGGTGACGTAATCCTGCCGGCCGTATTTGACGCCGGCGCTGGTGTTGACCACCACGATCTCCAGCGGCGACAGCGTATGGCCGATGCGCTTGAGTTCGGCTTCGACGTCCTTGGCGGTGGCGACATAGCCGTCGGCAAAGTGCCGGAAGTCGAGCTTGACGCCGGGCTGCAGGCACCATTCCAGCGGCACTTCGTCGATGGTCCAGGAACGCTCGCCGCGGTTCATGGTGGGATGGAAGTGCCAGGGCGCATCCAGATGCGTGCCGTTGTGGGTGGAGAGCTGCACCTGCTCGACCGCCCAGCCCTGCCCGTCCGGCAGGTCTTCGGCCTTCAGTCCGTCGAAGAACTGCAGCATGCGCGGCAGGCCCTGCTGGTGATCGATGTACTGGATGGTCGGGTGACCGCCCGGCGGATCGGCCGGCACGTCGTTTTGCAGGGGAACGGAGATGTCGATCAACTTGCGCGCCATGGCGTTTTCCTCGTGTGATGTCGTTTGATTATTGTTCTGACGGCCGATGTTTTGTTCTGTTCAACTCCGACGGTTCGCGCTCCCGCGATCCAGAATTCAGTAGAAGTTCGGTAGGAAAGGATTGCCCCGCGAGTCGGAAAACTTCGACTCTGCTATGGTGAATAAAGCCTTTCGCTCTCCGATCAACATCTTGATTTCGAACCAGAATAAAATTGGCACGCCGGATGCAACATCCTTGTCGTGACCATGCGGTCACGATTTTGCAACCTGTCAGCTTGGGACCACTGCCATGTTTATCAGCCTCCTAGAAGAGGTGGCTTCCTTTGCCGCTATCTTTCTGTTCGTCACGGCGCTCGCTTTTTGGTCGAACATTCTTTCGACGATCTAGCGTGATCGCGACGTTCCGGGCGGTTCGGGTGGCTGAAAGCAACCCGAACGCCCGCGAAGAGATCGCCGGCATCGAATGCCCCAAACCTGCTGTCACTAAGCTTGCTGACGCTCGACCCGGTTCTTCAAGATACCGATTTTTTCGACTTCGAGTTCGATGGCGTCGCCATGTTCGAGATACCAGCCGAGCTCGAGCCCGCAGCCGTTGCCGACGGTGCCTGAGCCGATGAATTCGCCCGGCATCAGCGTCTCGTCCTTGGTGACATGGGCGATGATCTCCTCGAACGAGAACAGCATGCCCTCGGATACGCCTTGCGAGCGCATCTTGCCGTTGACGCGAACTTCCATCTTCAGTTTGTAGGGATCGCCGATCTCGTCCGGCGTCACGATCCACGGCCCCATCACGTTGCCGCCGTCGAAACTCTTGCCCTTGGCGGGGCCGAGCCGGCCTTCCATCTCGATGCGCTGGGCGTCGCGCGCCGAGAAATCGTTGAAGATGGTGTAGCCGAAGATGTGATCCCTGGCCTTGGCGGCGGAAATATTTGCGCCCTTGTTCTTGGTGATGATGCCGTACTCGCACTCATAATCCATCACCTGGCTGTAGCGCGGCCACTTCACGGTCGTGTTGGGGCCGCGAACGCTGAAGCGGTTGGTGATGTAGAAGATCGGCTGCTTGCGATAGACCTCCGGCAGTTCGCCGAGCGGTTCGGCATCGATCCGCGCCAGTTCCGCCATGTCGTTCCTGGCGCGCGCGGCGAGCTTCAACTGCCCGCGCGGGGCCTGCAGGATGTGCAGCGGGAACGACATGCCGTCCCGCATCTGCCGCGGCTCCGGGATCGGGGCGAGAATGTCGGCGCCGGCGACGGGAACCGACAGGCTCTCGTCCTTGCCGTGCTTGTCGAACACTTTGGCGGCATGCGCGAGCGCGGCTTCGCCAGCATCGATCAGGGCCAGCATGGAGGCGAAGGCCGGATTGGGGGCCCCATCGCGACCTACAGCCGCAGCCAGATCGAATAACCGGCTATCGCCAGCGTGTACGATGGCGATCTTGTCCTGGCCGCCGGATTTGAACGTCGCGAGCTTCATCTGATCTCCCCTTGCTTTTGTTGGAGATATATGATCGAAGAAAATATCGATAATCAAGCATTAAAAATGTAGATGGGGAAACCGCAGTGAAGAAGATCATCGCGACGTTTGCCGTCAGCCTGGCGCTGAGCGGCACTGCATTGGCGCAAGCCAAGATCCAGGTCGGCTGCACCGCGACGTCGGATTGCGCCTCTGCGATGGTCGCGGTCGATGAAGGCATCTTCAAGAAACACGGGCTCGAGGTCGAGATGACGCCGATCGGCATCAACTCGAACATTCCGGCGGCAATCCTGTCCAACTCGATCCAGATCGGCGGGCCGACCTCGACCGTGTTCCTGCAGGCGGTCGACGGCGGGCTGGACCTCGTCGCCATTGCCGGTGCAACCGTCATGAACCCGATATCGAACGGCAACATCACCGCCTTCGTCCGCAACGGCATTACCATCAAGGAGCCGAAGGATTTCGCCGGCAAGAAGGTCGGCGCGCCCGGCCTCAACGCCTTCCTGCATGTGCTGTTCGTGAAATGGCTGGTCGAAAAAGGCGTCGATCCCAAGAGCGTCAATTTCGTCGAGGTCACCTTCCCGACCATGTCCGACATCATCAAGTCAGGCGGCGTCGATGCGGTGCTGACGGCCGAACCGTTCGTGACGCGCATGACCAATGCGGGCCTGGGCTCGGTCGGCGCCCGCTATGCGGTCGAACTGGCGCGCACCGATCCGATCATCTTCTATGCGGCATCGCGCGAATGGGCCGACAAGAACGCGGTTGCGATCAAGAAATTCCGCGACGCGATCGCCGAGTCCGCCGCGATCGTCAACAACGATCGCGAAAAGGCGTCGACCTCGATTTCCAAATTCACCAAGCAGCCGATCGAGCTGGTCAAGATGACGCCGCCGAACCGTTCCGAGCCGGCGCTGAAGCCCGAACAGCTCGGCTGGTGGATCGAGGTGATGTCGTCGCAGAAGATGCTGCAATCCAAACTCGAACCCAATAAGCTCGTCCTGAAATGAGGATTTCGCGATGCCGGCTTCCGAGCGCCCCGTGACCGAGGCCGCCACGCTGAGCGAGCGCGCCGCCTCGCTGGTCGAGCAGGACATTCTCGCCGGCCATCTCGCGCCGGGATCGCGGCTTGGCATCGTCGATCTGGTGCAGCGCTACGACATCGGCGCGACGCCGCTGCGCGAGGGCCTGTCGCGGCTGATGTCGCGCGGGCTGATCGTCGGCACCGGACAGCGCGGCTTTCGCGTCGCCGATATCAGCCGCGAGGACCTGCTCGACATTACCTGCATGCGCACCGCGGTCGAGATCGAGGCCATTCGCCTGGCCATCACCCATGGCGACGATGCCTGGGAGGCGGGCATCGTCAGCGCCCTGCATCAGATGCGCCGCCACATCGAGCGGACCGGCGACGAATTTCGCGAGGGCGCCGAGGATTTCGACCGGCTGCACAAGGGCTTTCACACCGCATTGCTGGGCGCCTGCGGCTCGAGGCGCTTGCTGGCGGCGCATTCCGATCTCTACGACCAGGCTTATCGCTATCGCCGCGTCATGATGCGCTCGTTCGACAGCGGCAAGAAATTCGTCCGTGCCCACCAGTTGCTCGCCGACCGCGTGATCGGCCGTGACGTTCAGGGCTCGCAGGCGATGCTGGAAGCACATCTGCGCTCGACCATGGACATCGTCTATCCCGGCGGCAACGAGAGCTGAGGCCAGGAAATCCCCAGTGACAGCTCAAGTGAAAGCTCAAGCGATGGCGAACGCCCAAATGCGCCTCGATCCCGTCGCCGGCCGGCCCGCGCCGCAGGTCGCATTTGACGGTGTCACGCTCGACCTCGGTGGCAAGACCATCATTGAGAATCTGAGCCTTGGCGTCCAACCCGGTGAATTCCTTTGCATTGTCGGCGCGTCCGGCTGCGGCAAGACCACGGCGCTGCGGCTAGCGGCGGGGCTCTATCAGCCGACCGGTGGCAAGGTGACGTTCGACGGCCAGCCTATGCGCGAACCGCGCCGCGAGATCGCGATCGTGTTCCAGGACTACGGCAAGGCGCTGCTGCCGTGGCGCACGGCTGCCGGCAACGTCTCGCTCGCGCTCGAGGCCGGCGGCATGCCCGCGGCCGAGCGCCCTGCCCGGATCGAGGAACTTTTGCGCACCGTCGGCCTGCCCGGCCACGCCGGCAAATATCCGGCCGAAATGTCCGGCGGCATGCAGCAGCGGCTGCAGATCGCCCGCTGCCTGGCGCAGGAGCCAAAGGCGCTGCTGATGGACGAGCCGTTTGGCGCGCTCGACGCGATGACCCGGCAGGGATTGCAGGACGAGGTGCTGTCATTGGTCGCCGCCAGCGGCGCCACCGTGATCTTCGTGACCCACGATCTCGACGAAGCCATTTATCTCGGCGATCGCGTCATCGGTCTGTTGCCACATCCCGGGCGGATCGGCATCGAACTGGCCGTCAATCTGCCGCGCCCGCGCGACCAGTTGTCGACCCGCGAGCATCCGGATTTCTTGCGGCTGCGGCGGCAATTGTTCGATTTCATCAAAGCGACCGAGCAGTGAGCGGCAATACCGCAAAAGCCCTGGTGCTGCCGATCGTGGTGCTCGTGGCCTTCGAGGTCTGGGCACGCGCCACGCATCTGCAGAGCGACAGCCTCGCGCCGCCGAGCGAGATCATCCTTGCGCTGATCGGCGCCTTCGCCGATTTCTCGATCCTGACCGCTACCCGTGACACGCTGTTCGCGGCCTTTGCGGGGCTTGCCATCGGCAGCATCATCGGGCTGGCGCTCGGTATCGCCTTCGGCCTTTCCAACACGCTCAACCGGCTGATGGAAGTGACGGTCGAGGCGATCCGGCCGATCCCCTCCATCGCCTTGCTGCCGATCGCGCTGATCGCGCTCGGCTTCGGCTACCGCATGGAAATCGTCATCGTCGCCTTTGCCTGCGTCTGGCCGATCCTGATCCTGAGCCGGGCCGCGGTGCGCAGCATCGAGCCGCGGCTGATGGAAGTATCGCGCGCGCTACGCCTGCCGGCGGCGCAGCGGGTCTGGAAGATCATCATCCCCGCAGCACTGCCGCGGATTTTCGTGGCGTTTCGGCTGTCGGCCGGAATCGCGCTGATCGTCGCCGTGACCGTCGAAATCGCGATCAATCCGATCGGCCTCGGCGCCGGCATCATGCTGGCACAGCAGGCGCTGCGCGCAGACCTGATGCTGGCCTATCTGGTCTGGATCGGCGTCATCGGTTACGCGCTGAATATCCTGCTGGTCGTGGCGCAGCGCCGCCTGTTCGGCCGCGCTGCGCTGAGCGGAGACAGCGCATGAAGACGACAGCCCTACTCTGGCGTCTGGCAAGCTTTGCGGTCGCCGCCGGCTTCATTGCGATCTGGCAACTGATCGCCAACTTCAAACTGGTCTCGCCGGTGTTCCTGCCCGGACCGGACCGCGCCTGGGCCTCGCTGGTGCGCGGATTTTCCTCCGGCGACCTCGCCACCAAGCTCGCCGGCACGGTCGAGCACATGGCCTATGGCTGGCTCGCCGCTTCCATTGCCGGCATCGCGCTCGGCGCCCTGATCGGCTCGTCGCCGAAGATGCGGACCTATGTGGCGCCGTCGCTGGAATTCCTGCGGCCGCTGCCGGTCTCGGCGATCATTCCGGTCGCGATCGCGATGCTCGGGCTGACGCAGGCGATGGCGCTGTTCGTGATTTCGTTCGGCGCGATCTGGCCGATCATGCTGGCGACCATCCACGGCTTCGCGGCGGTCGAGCCGCGGCTCTACGAAGTGGCGCGGTCGCTGCAGATGTCGAAGCTTGCGGTCATCTTCAAGATAGCCTTGCCGTCCGCCAGCCCCGACATTCTCGCCGGCATGCGCCTCAGCCTGACGGTGGCGCTGATCCTGGCCGTGGTCTGCGAAATCCTCGCCGGGCTCGACGGGCTCGGCCACTGGGTGCTGCTCTCGGCGCGCGCCTTTCGCTCGGCCGACCTGTTCGCCGGCGTCATCCTGCTCGGCGTCACCGGCTACGTGACGTCGGTGGCGATGTCGATGGCCGAACATCGGCTGCTGGCGTGGCAGGCCTCGCAGCACTGAATTTATTTAGGGCTGCGACGCACGTTCCGGCACCGAAGACGAATTGACGTCCACGCCGAGCTGCTCCGGAACACGCTTGCAGCCAGGCAAGCCGCCGCTTGCCCACGCCCGCAAGATCGCCGCGCGCCAAACCGATCGATCGTCCGAGCGCACCGAGGCTGAAGGTGACGAGCACCTCGTGATGCCGCATGCCCTTGCCGCCTTTGACCAACCCGAGGTCACGGATGATGCAGTAAGTCCCGCTACTCATACGGGCAAACTTCGCATCTTTGAACTGACTGCGCACGCGCGTGAACATGCGCGCAGCATGCACCGCCCGGCGATTCCGTCAATCTTGACGGACGCCGAATCGACTTCGCCGAAACACTTGCGAAAATGCGCGCGCAGTAATACGCGATTGATGTTGTCGCGATCCCTGCAGCCTAGGCGACGAGCCTGATATGCGCCGGCCTGCGACCGGGGTGCACGCCCGTACGCTCCATCACCGCGCGGCGCTCCTCAAGGCGCGTGTCGGAAAGGCGCTCGCTCTCCGCGAAGCATTGAAGGATCTGAATCCGGATTTCCTCCGCGAGCGGGCCCTCGACCCGGCGCATGCGATTCCAGAGCCTGAACGATTTCCCGCTGTTTCTCGACGTCCATTGGCCACCTCCGAAGAATGGCTCACAAGAACATAACAAGAACATATATTCAAGCCTGTCCGCGCCGGCTGTGCACAAATATCCGTGCGGGGCCATCTGGACTTGGTCGGGGCAGCTGGATTCGAACCAACGACCTGCAGTACCCAAAACTGCCGCGCTACAGGCTGCGCTATACCCCGATCCATTGGGAAAGGGCTCGATACACGCATAAGCCGTCACCAGCAAGGCGGACGGCCAGCCAGTTTAGTGCTTGCCAAACAGCGGGTGCGCCACCCGGTCGCCGGGCTGGATGCCGTATTTCTGCGCGGTGCCCGCGATCACCTCCAGCACGCCCTTGGCGAGCCCGCCGGAGGAGATGATTTTGGTGGAAAGCGGTTCGGTATTCTCGGCGATCCGCAGGATCCGGCCGTCGGCGCGGATGAAGATCATGTCGAGCGAGATGTAGGTGTTCTTCATCCACATCGAGACCTGCTGCTCCGGCGAGAAGTCGAACAGCATGCCCTTACCGTCGGCGAGCTCCTTGCGGTACATCAGCCCGGTGGTCTTCTCCTCCTCGGTCGTCGCCATCTCGACCGAGAACACCTGCACGCCCGACTTGGTGACGATCTCGAGCGGCGCAAAGCTCGCCGCCTGCGCCGATCGGACTTGCGCAAAGGATGGCGGCAGGCCGATGGCCGCGAGCAGCGACAGGATCGAGCCGACCGCGGCCGACGCAACAATGGAAGCGAATTTCATGAAAGCACTCACGCCAGAGGTCTAGCGGATTTCCGCAAACCCTAACCCGATGATTGCGGCAAATAGCCAGAGGCCGCGGCGAACACCCGCGGCTTCCGGCTCACGATTTCGTCAAGTGATGCCGCGTTCGACGGCTTAGTGCGACGACAGCGCCGACGGCCCGGTCTCGGGATGGATCTCGGCCGCCATCATGCCCTTGGACCCCGGCCCGAACCGCACCAGCACGTACTGGCCCGGACGCAGCTCGGTCATGCCGAAGCGGCGCAGCGTTTCCATATGCACGAAGATGTCGGGCGTGCCCTCGCCGCAGGTCAGGAAGCCGAAGCCGCGCAGCCGGTTGAACCACTTGACCTGCGCCCGCTCCAGACCGCTGGTCGGGGTGACGCTGACATGGGTTCGCGGCGGCAGCATCTGCGCCGGATGGATCGCGGTGGATTCATCCATCGAGACGATCCGGAACGCCTGATAGCCCTTCTGGCGCTGCACGCATTCGACAACCAGGCGCGCGCCTTCATAGGCGGTCTGATAGCCGTCGCGCCTGAGCACGGTAACGTGCAGAAGCACATCGGGCCAGCCGTTGTCGGGAACGATGAAGCCGTAGCCCTTCGAGGCGTCGAACCATTTGATGACGCCGGAGATTTCGACAAGGTTGGCTGCGGCGTCGCCGAGCCCCGACAACGCATCCATCGCCGCATCGCGCTCCGCGCTGGCAGAGTATTCAACTGGTCCAAGTCTGTTTTGCCCTGTCCCGCCTGACGGCGGCCCCCCGAGCTTCTTGGACTCAAATCCGTCCGACCCCATGACCCCGGACCCCACACATTAAAAAAATACGGTTCGTCACCGCCGCGACGGAACCGGAACACGCGCCCATCCATGACCACTCATGACAACGCCGCGCGAATCTCTTGACTCAAAAGATAACACTCCCGCCTGCGCCGCATAGCTAAAAAACAAATCAGGCGGGAACTATGAACAGGCTTGCACAGCCGCGAATCAATTTCAGATCAATTGCCTACGAACGGTCCGAGCGTCTCCCCGATGTCGTAGCGGATCACCAGGTCGGCAACATCGTCCTGTTCGGTCGGCTCATTGTTGATGATAACGAGTTTTGCGCCGCAATTCTTGGCCATCAGTGGAAAGCCCGCGGCCGGCCACACCACCAGTGACGATCCGATCGCCAGGAACAGGTCGCAATGCTGCGCCAGTTCCGTGGCGCGGCGCATCTCGTCTTCCGGCATCGCCTGTCCGAACGAGATGGTCGCGGTCTTCACCGGCTCATCGCACACCGTGCAGTCGGGCGCGCCGTTCTCCTCGAAGCGCGCCTTAACCCAAGCAAGATCATAGGCCTGCCCGCAGCCGATGCAGCGGGCATAGGTGGTGTTGCCGTGCAGTTCGACGACGTCATCGGCCTTGAAGCCGGACATCTGATGCAGGTTGTCGATGTTCTGGGTGATGATCGCGGGGATCTTGCCGGCCTTGTAGAGCGACGCCAGCGCGCGATGGCCGCGACCGGGCTTCGCCGCGGCAAAGGTCGGCTCCATCGCAAACCGCCGCCGCCATGCCTCGTCGCGCGCGTCGGGGCTTGAGACGAATTCGTCGAACGGGATCGGGCGGTTACGGGTCCACAGCCCGCCGGGCGAGCGGAAATCGGGAATGCCGCATTCGGTCGAGATGCCGGCGCCGGTGAACGGAACGATCGAGGACGCCTCGGCAATCATGTTGCCGAGCGTTTCGACGCCGCTGCGCAGATCCGGTGCGATCAGGGGGATATCCGACTTCTTCAAGCCGGCCAACTATACGCACGGCCGTTCGGATTGCCAGATCGATGCAACGGCCAGTCGGCGCCGTGGCCGGCGCCGCTTCAGGCCGATCCGATCACGCCGCCATTGTTACGCTGCCTTGGCGACGGGCTCCTTCGGCTCCTCGTCGCCTCTTCCGCCTTCTTGACCTTGGCGACGGGCGCGGCCTTCCGCCTTCTTCACCGGCTTGCCGTACTGGGCGAGCTTTTCCAGCTCCGCCTCGAGTTCGGCGCGGCGCGCGGCGACTTTCTCGAACAACTTGTCGGTGGCGTGCTCGCGCAGGCTTGCGAGTTCTTCGATGCTCAGCGCGTCCAGATCGATCTTTGCCATTGGAACCTCCCGTTTTGCTGTTCGCTACCGGGAAGGCATGCCAGCCACAAGAATGCCGCCCGCCTTATCCACCGCCTTCGCTGTGCCAACGCGCGCGATCACAATCCCGCAACGCCGTTTCCCAATTCGCGCCCCATTCGCGGACCGCCAATGATTGCGGGATACGAATCAACAAGAAACGGGATGGGCGATGACCGAACAAGAAGAACGGCTGGCGCGCGAGCGGGCAGAAATTGCGGCACGCGTTGCGAGCTTCAAGGCAACCCAGCAGAAATTCGAACGCGAGCGCGAGGAATATTACGCCACGCACGCTCGGCAAAGCGTGGAGCGGATTCAACCGCCCCTCGTTCTGGAACTGAAGCGAATTCGTGCCGGCAAAAAGCCCGGAGCGATTGCTCCGGGCTTTCTGGTTACCGGCCTTCAGATTACCAATGGCGATAGTAGCGATGCCGGTAATACGGCCCGCCATAATAGGCGTACGGTCCGGGACCGCATAATAGGCCGGTCCGTAATAGCGGGGACCGTAATAGCCGTAACCGGGCTCCGTAATACGGACCATAAGCACCGGCGGCGCCGGCCGCGATCGCGCCCGCGGCCAGACCGAACGCCAGGCCGGGGCCGAGACCGCGCGCCTGCGCCGGCGCAGTGAGCGTGGTGGCACCAACCGTGGCGACGACGCCAGAATGGCAAGTGCCTTTTTCATGCGCATCTCCTTGCGTTGATCTGAAGAGACAACGCCGGCGCCTTGCCAGGGTTGCAGCGGAACAGCCGCGAGTCAGCGGAACCAGCATGCGGATCGCGGTCGAAAAAAATCTCGAAACGGCCGGAACGAAACCGCAGCGTCGAGGTTTTCACTCCAAGTGCAGCAACCTTGCGAGAGGTGAAAGCATGAAAGACCCCGTCGGCATCTTCGGATGGCGGCGGGGTTTTTCGGTTGCGCGATATGCGCGCCTGTGCAGATCGCCGGAACGAATAACGCCCTGCGGGATTCTCTATCCGGAAGGAGGTTCGCTCATGCCGCCGTGGATGGAAATTCTGATCAATGTGATCGGCTATGCCGGCTTCATCGGCATCGCGAAATATCACAAGCCTTCAGACGAGAACCGCGAGACGATGACGCATCACTGAGGCGTGGCGCCGCGGCGTTAGTTCGCCCGGTGCGGCTCGCCGGCGGTGCGCACCAGCCGATCGGCCTTGACCAGCACATGCCCGCTTTCCGGCTGCGGCCGCAGCGAAAAGCTGACGACGACAAAGGTCAGGCAAAACAGCACGCCGACCACCATCACGCGACGGTGGGTCGGTTTGTCGGCGTTGTGAAACGAAGGGACCATGGCTGCTTTCCTCAAAGCCATCCCTACGCCAACCCTGCGCACGCACAACGCGAATTGGGTTTTAACCTAACTGAATAGGGTTATCCGAAACCTTGAGCGGAAGCGTTGACCTAACGGATCCGGCTTTCCACAGCCGCGCTTGACTTATCCGCAGCAAATCCACAGCCTGCTGCATCGCGAATTCCTTCGCCGCCCCCGGCGCTTGCTGCGCAGCGATCCACAGTATCCACAGGCACCTCGCCCGCGCCTTCTCAGGCATCGGCAAGCCGCTTCAATGTCGCGCGGAAACTGAGACTGCGGCGCCCGATCAGGACCGTGCCGAACGCCTCCGCCGTGTCGTCGGTAAATGTCCCGGAAAATCCGCTGGCAACCTCCTCGCCGGCAAACAGCGGACGAACGAACGGATCCGCAAAACGCGGTGTGCTGGTCGGTGCTCAACTGCCCCTTCCAGGTGCCGTTGCCGACCGTGTAGGAGCCGATCGACCAGAAGTGCGGCCCGCCGCCGAGCAGCACGCCGTCACGCAGGATCAGGACACCGCTGTCGCGTCCCTTCACCCCGTCGAGCATATGCATGTGGATCGAATAGAGTCCGTTCTTCATCGCGCACGCTTCCTCGGCCTGAGCCGAGTTTAGCGCAATGCAACAGGCCAGATCGATGGAAATGCTGATGTGACGCGTGAAGCAGATCTGCCGCGTGCGGCGACCGCGGAGCAAGCGAGACTCCTTTTGTTCCCCGGGAACGAACAGGGGGCGCGTTTTCCGCCCCCTGCATCCGCTTAACAGGCCGTTACGCTTCCTGCTCCATCGTGACGGCAACGGCGCCGTTGGCCGAAAGCCGAACCTTGTTGCCTTCGATGTCGGCGACCAGGCTGCCGTCGATGAAATGGTGATGGCCCTTGTGGCTGCCCTCGCCGCTGTCCTTCCTGGTCAGCTTGATCCTGCCGCCCTCGACCTTGTCCACGGTGCCGACCGGCGCACCATCGGCCCCGATCACTTGCATATGTTCCTTGACGCCGCTCACGCCTGCCATTGAGATGTTCCTTTGGCTGTTGTGTGGGAACACTTAACGCGCCGGGATCGCCGGAGGTTCACGGCCGGAATACGCGCCCTGAACACGAATTCGATACCGGCGCCTGCCGGTTCGAACCTTTTGGAGGTCGACCGGTACTTATCTTCTGAAAGGTGCTGCCATGACCCAAGCCGATCACTACCGAGACCAGTCCAACAGAGCCAGGCGTCTGGCGAAGGCCGTCAAGGATCCCGAGGCTTCCCAGAAGCTTATCGAGATGGCCGAGGAGTTCCGCCTCTACGCCGAGCGCCTGGAACAGACGCACTGACGGCCTGTGTAGCGAATGAGATCCTTGCGCCGACGCCCTATCCGGCGCTGCCCGGCGCTTCAGGACACGGAAGCTTTAAGCTTCCGTTTACCGCGTGCCTGTTGAAACCGCCCGCCGTTAACCCAACCTCTTTACAAAGCGTAAATGGGCACCTGACAGGTTTTGGTCAGGAGGGTAATCCCATGGTCATTTATCCCGTGCCGGTTGAAGTGACACAGGCCAGAATTCAGCTCGCTCGTCGACCAGACCGCCAAGGCGCCGCCGAAAACCATCAACGACGATCTGAAGGCCGTCTACCACACCAAGGCGATCGCCGAGGAAGCGGCGCTGCAGCAAGCGCGGACCGAGGAAACGTCCGTGGTGGACGTCAAGGTCTAGCGGCCGATAGGCAAAGCAGCGGATGCGCGCCGATCGCGGTGCACGCGCCGTCGGGTGATCCGCGTCACGCACGCCGCGCACGGCGCTGCTAGCCTTGTCGCATGATGACACGCTTCAAACCATCGCAATCTGGCTCATTCAGGCCGTGCTCTTTCTGCATCGGCATTGGCACCGCGGGACTGGCAGCCCATCTCGGCGGCCCCCTCATCGCCGGCGCCTTCGACATCGACGAATTGATCCCCAGCGCCGTCATCTTCTTTGCCGTGGCGGCAGCGCTCGGATGGATCGGAAACAAATTGTGGCCCGAGGACTGGATCCATAATCCGTTCCTCTAGATCGTGGCTCGCCGCAGCCGGACCAGCAAACACGCACAACCGATGGACTATCTCGCAGATCTCTTCGGTGCGATAGATCTTCGTCCCCGACGTCTCGACGATCCGGCCCTTGAGCGATTTCACGAACGCCTTCGAACCCTCGACCGCGAAATGGGTTCGCAACGCGGCTTCGTCCGCCCATTGCTCGAAGAAGAACAGCCGCATCGGATTCTGGCAGTCGACATGCACGTCATGCGAGATGCAGCCGGGCTCCTTGCGCGAGCGCTCGACGTGTTCGATGCAGGAGCGAAGCACCTCGTCGAAGGAATCCTCGCGCGCCAAAATACTGCCGGTAACTACAATCATGTCGATGCCCCCTGCTCGCGCCGGCCAATCGCGCACGACGGCACTGACCAGCGAAGCGCGCAACGACTGTTAGTGCATCAAGCGAGGCGCGACAACCGACAGCGAAAACAGCCGACCCAAAACCGGCTTCGTCACTACAATTTTACGCATTTCGATTTTCCTACAGGCAACCTGGGCGTGCCATAACGCCGTCACAGCCCGGGAGAGAAATGAATGCTTCGGAAGTTTCTGAGCGACGAGAGCGGCGCGACCGCCATCGAATACGGCCTCATCGCCGCGTTGATCGCCCTGGCCATCATCGCCGCGGTCGGACAGACCGGCCAAAGGCTCGTCGCGCTATTCCAGAGCTCTGATCCCGGCGTTGACGCTCTCCTAAGACGCTCTTCCGCGGACGCGCTGACCGCCATCAGCGGCCGATGCGCGCGCGCCTGGTCAGTGCATCAGGCGCGGCGCGACCACGGATACCGTCAGCAGCACGCCAAGGCAGCTCACGACGGATAATTTCATCCGCGCCGTCTTTGCGTCGGTCATCGGCAGCACGAAAAAGAACGTCATCGCCAGGACGATCAGGCCATCGAGCAGATACATGTTTGATCCCTCCGTTTGATCGAGATCTAACGGAGGGCAGCGCATCAAATATGTGTTCGGGATCACGCTGCTGCGACGGCGGCGTGGGCGCCGCAGTCTGACGCCAGCCAGGGCAACGGTCCGATCCACGCGAGACCATTCAGCCCCGCGCGAAGCGAGGCTTTCGCAGGTCCGGCAGGCCGATCGGCGTCAGGTCTCCCAGCGTCCTCCGTTCCCCCACCAGGCCAGCCAATTCGGCCCGCAGGGCCATCAGCCTGGTCGCAGGTCGCCGGCGCAGTCCAGATTCGTCGGCGATATCCTTGCGCATGGCGCGCTCGGTCGCCAGCATGTCCAGCCTCAACGCACTGATTTTCTTGCGGATTTTATTAACTCTGTTGTCCATGGCGAGACCCCTTGCGGTTGTCACCCATAGAGAACAAATATAGAACATAATTGCAAGTGGCCAGTTTGGCCAAAACGGAGATTTCGATGACGTACGACCGCTATCCCGATCGCCTGCAGGGCCCGATGAGCCGCGGCCAGGCCTCTACCCTTCGATCGCTTTCGATCGAGGCTTACCAGCCCAAGCAATTCTCGGAGGATCTGACGGCCGAGGAAGCCGCCAGGCGGATCGAAGCGCTTCGGCAGGAGATCGAACTGGCGAACTCGTTCTGACGGCCCCGTCTTCGGGCCGTCACCGGCTGCGTCAGAGCGGATCATCGCCGAACCGATTGGGACCGACGGTACCACGCAGGCAGGCCCAGTAGATCAGGACGAACGTGCCGATAATGGTGAAGGCGAGCAGTATCCACCAGAACGTTCGATCGATGTCGTGAAGGCGGCGGGCGCAGACGGCGAGACCCGGCAGAATAATCCGAACCCGACAATGAGGCTGACAATCCCGCTGCCGATCGTCGCATCGATGATATTCGCGACAACGGACGCGATGAAGCCAAAGAGCGTCCAGTACCAGTATTCGGACCGGCACGCGCGACCGCCGAATTGAACATACCTGCTGAAACCCGACGAAATCGCTTCTGCAAAATTCATGTGATGCCCCTGTGCCCGACGCGGGAATCCAATCGCAGGATTAGGGCACAATCCCCGGTAGTTTTCCAGCGCGGCCTTGACACTTCCGCGCTCGCAAATCGTTAATCGCTGAACGACGCAACAGCCCATGGTGGCACGCAGACCCCTGCCCCATGGTGCAATTTGCTGCTATTGAGTGCCCGTCGCGCCGAACGGCCAACAACCTTGCTGCAATGTTCCCAGGGAGCCAAGAAACATGCGTTATCTCCACACCATGCTGCGCGTCCGCAATCTCGATGTCGCGATGAAGTTTTATCGGGACGCGATGGGGCTGAAGGAAGTGCGCCGGGTCGACAACGACAAGGGCCGCTTCACGCTGGTGTTCCTGTGCGCCGCCGAGGACGAAGGCCTGTTCAAGGCCGCGCCGCAGAACCGCGGCGCGCCGCTGGTCGAGCTCACCTACAACTGGGACGAGGAGAAATACGGCGAGGACCGCCATTTCGGTCACCTCGCCTACGAGGTCGACGACATCTACGCGACCTGCGACCGCCTGATGAAGGCCGGCGTCACCATCAACCGTCCGCCGCGCGACGGCAACATGGCGTTCGTCCGCTCGCCGGACCTGCATTCGATCGAGCTGTTGCAGAAGGGCGAACCGAAGCCGCCGGCAGAGCCGTGGGCGTCGATGCCGAACACCGGCCACTGGTAAGCCTTGCACAAATTCCTCGTGCACATTGAAGCCGTAAAACCGGCGCAGAGATTCCGGTTTCCGTCGCAGGAACCGGTTACACCTTTGCGCGTTCTCCTCTCGATTGCATTTTGAGGAGGCGACGATGGGACGAGGAATTCTGCTGTGGTTGCTGGGCGTGCCGATTCCGGTGATCATCCTGCTGTGGTTGTTCTTCGGCCGCTGAGCGTCGCCGGAGCAATCGAGCCTTACGCAAAATCAGGCTCCGCCGTTACGCCGGCGGGGCCTGATTTTTTGTTGCGCGTCCTTGACGTGAAGGCGCGCTTTTTCGCTGATCTTCGGCTATCAACGCTCAAGCAAGATCAACGGGAGCGACAACGCGTGGCCGATAACAAGAAACAACAACTCACGATCTGGGGCCGGGCCAATTCGGTCAACGTGCAAAAAGTGCTGTGGTGCCTGCGCGAACTCGATCTCGGCTATGACCGGATCGATGCCGGCCTGCATTTCGGCAAGAACAACGAACCGCCCTATCTGGCGATGAATCCGAACGGCCGCGTGCCGACGCTGGTCGACGGCGACTTCGTGCTGTGGGAATCCAATTCGGTGATGCGCTATCTCTGCATCGCCTATGGCAACGGAATTCGCCGATCTATCCGGAGGAGCCGAAAGGTGCGCGCCGGTGTCGACCGCTGGCTCGACTGGACGCTGTCGACGCTGCAGCCGGTCGACCGGCCGGTGTTCTGGGCGCTGGTGCGCACGCCGCCGGAAAAGCGCGACATGGTCGCGATCCAGAAGGATGCCGACGCCGAGGCCGTGGTGTGGCGGGTGGTCGAGGCGCAACTGGCAACACGGCGCTTCATCGAGGGCGATCAGTTCACGATCGCCGATATCGCGCTCGGCGCCTATGCGCGGCGCTGGCTCGGCGTCGAAGGCGTCACCAAGCCGACATTCCCGCATCTCGAACGCTGGTTCGCGCAGTTCGCCGGCCGTCCCGGCTTCACGCAGTTCATCGCGCCGCCGATGACGTGAGCTGAGCTGCGGCTCGAATTCGGAACGCGGCAGCTCAGCGGGCGCCCATATAGGCGCTCGCCCCGATGCTGACGACGCCGCCGATCTTGACGCAGGTGTTGGTGCCTTCGACCATGACGAAGCCGGCACCGAACGCCGCGCATGAATTGGCCGATGTCGCTCGCTTCAGCGGAAGCTGCTTGCCCGACGTCGCCGTTCGCTCGGATTTTTGACCGTCAGGCTGTTCAGCCAGCGCGCTCAGGCGCCGGCAACGTCACGGCAACGATCACGAGCAGGATTTTCGCATCCCGCCTTTTATCGCCTGCCGCGCCGCGGCGCTAGCGGACGAACTTGACGCCGACGGATTTGCCGCGGCGCCAGACCACTTCGCAGGGCCGCCCGGTCCGGGCATCGCGCGAAAACGCCAGCCGCAATTTGGCCGGCAGCGAGTTGGAATCCTCGATCGTGACCTTGGCGCCGGTGGCGGACATGTCATGCACCACGCACTGGCGCGCCGCGAAGCCGCCTTCCAGCGTGATCCAGCCGGGTTGGCTCACTGATTTGCGCGCCGCGCGCTTCTTGTCGGTGCCTAAGGCCATGTCGAAGTTCCCCTGCCCACAGCCTTACGCCATGCCGCTTAAAAAGCCGTTGCCGAATACCGTGGTTTTCGAGTGCCGGTCGGGCCCCGCGCCGGCCGGTTGCAAAATCGGCCGAAAAAAGGGGTTTTCGGGCGGCTTGCCCGCCCGGCCAAACGCCACTATACGTTCGCCCGTCGCCGCCTTGATGGGACCTGTCGGTCGGCGACCAACGCGGCGCATCAAGCCCTTAAAGCATTGATTTCCCGTTGCTTTTGCTCCCTTCGTCTATCGGTTAGGACGCCACCCTTTCACGGTGGAGAGAGCGGTTCGATTCCGCTAGGGAGCGCCATCATCCCCAAATAGGGTATGGATGGATCATGATCCCCTCACCCACCGAACGCGACGAATTGTTCAAGCGCTTTGCGCGCGCCCTGTTCAGGGGCGATATGGACGCGCTCTATCAGGTGGTCACGCCGGACTTTCTCTGGAGTTTTCATGACGGTCTCGCCGTGACGAAATCCCTCCAAGGCCCCGCCGCCATCGCCGCGCACCTTGCCGAGCAAAAGGCGCTGTTCTCGGCGCAGCGTTTTCACGACGTCGCCTATCATCATTCCGGCGACATCAGCTTCATGACGTTCCGCGTCAGCGAGACCGTGCGCGCAACCGGCGAGCCGCGCGAACAGCGCGGCATCGAGCACTATACGTTCAGGGACGGCAAGCTCGCGACCAAGGACGTCTATCGCAAGCCGATCGCACCCTGATTGGAAATCACAGCAAGGGCCCGTCATGCCTGACAATCGCTCACACGTCGACGGCGCCCGGGTTCTGGCCGATCTCAACGCGCTCCGCGCCATCGGCGCCTACAAGACCGGCGTGCACAAGCCGACCTTCTCCGAGCCGCACATCCGCTCGCTGCAGTGGCTGGCGCAGCGGCTGCCCGACGCCGGGCTGACGGCCGAGATCGACGGCATCGGCAATGTGCTCGGCACCAGCGCGAAATCCGGACCGAAATTGCTGGCCGGATCGCATCTCGAAAGCCAGAATTACGCCGGCTGGCTCGATGGGCCGCTCGGCGTCGTCTATGCGCTCGAAGCCGCCCGCGTCATCAATTCCGATCCGAACGCTCCCGGCGCCGTCGAGGTCGCGGCGTGGTGCGACGAGGAAGGCCATTTCGGCAGCTTCCTCGGCAGCCGGTCCTATGTCGGCGGCGTCACCGAGGCCGACATCGACGCCGCGCGCGACCGCACCAGCGGCAGAACCATGCGCGACGCGCTGCGCGAGGCGGGTCTGGCCGGCACGGCGCGCGCGCGACTGCGAGCGCGGGCGGCACATCGGTTATCTCGAGGCGCATATCGAGCAAGGCCAGACGCTTGAAAGCAGCGGCCTCAAGATCGGCGTCGTCACCTCCATCGTCGGCATCTGGCAATACCGGATCACCTTCACCGGCGAACAAAATCACGCCGGCACCACCCGGATGGCCGTGCGCAGGGACGCCGGGCTGGCGCTGGCGAAGTTCTGCGTCGAGATCGACGATCGCTTTCCGGCGCTCGCTGGACCGCGCACGGTCTGGACCACCGGCCGCATCACGCTCGATCCCGGTGCGCCCAGCATCATTCCGGGCGCGGCCGAAATGCTGTTCCAGATCCGCGACGATGACCCGGCCGTGATCGCGCGGCTGGAGGACCTGCTGCGGAGCATGGCCGCCGATGTCAGCGCGCAGGGCCGCTGCACGGTCGCGGTGGAGCGTATCCGCACCGGCGCGCCGGCGATGATGGATGGCTCGTTCCAGCATGCGATCGAAGCGGCGAGCACGGACTTTGCCGGCGGCAAATCCATCCGCATGCCGAGCGGCGCCGGCCACGACGCCCAGGTCCTCGCCACCGTCATGCCGGCCGGCATGCTGTTCGTGCCCTCGATCGGCGGCATCAGCCACCACTGGACCGAGAACACCGATGATGCCGACATCGTCACCGGCGCCGAGGTCTTTGTTGACGCCTGCCGGCGACTGCTGAAGGGTTGAGCCCGAAAACACCGCGAGAGACCCAATGGCAGCCGACAGCAGGCCGACCGGTTCGATCAGGGACATTCCGATCGGTGTCTGGACACTCGGCTTCGTCTCGATGCTGATGGATATCTCGTCGGAGATGATCCACGCGTTGCTGCCGGTCTATCTGGTCACCGTGCTCGGCGCCTCGATGGTGACGGTCGGCGTCATCGAGGGCATCGCCGAGGCGACGGCGTCGATCACAAAGATATTTTCCGGTGCGCTCTCGGACTGGCTCGGCAAGCGCAAATGGCTGGCGGCGCTTGGCTACGGCCTCGCGGCATTCACCAAGCCCGTGTTTCCGCTGGCGCCGACCATAGGCTGGCTGGTCGCGGCGCGCTTCGTCGACCGGATCGGCAAGGGCATTCGCGGTGCGCCCCGCGATGCGCTGGTAGCGGACCTGGCGCCATCTCACCTGCGCGGCGCCAGCTTCGGTTTGCGCCAATCGCTCGATACGGTCGGCGCGTTCACAGGCCCGTTGCTCGCCATCGCCCTGATGTGGTGGACGGCAGACAACTTCAAGACAGTGTTCTGGTTCGCCGTCATTCCGGCCTTTCTGTCGCTGGCGCTGATCAGTCTTGCCGTGCGCGAGCCGGACCGGCCGCACGGCCAGCGCAGCGTGCGCAATCCGGTCAGCTGGGCCGAAATCAGAAATCTCGGCGCGGCCTATTGGTGGGTGGTGGCGGTTGCGACCGTGTTCACGCTGGCGCGGTTCAGCGAAGCGTTTCTCCTTCTGCGCGCCCAGAATGTCGGGCTGCCGATCGCACTGGTGCCGGCGGTGCTGGTGCTCATGAACGTCGTCTATGCCGTCGCGGCCTATCCCGCCGGCGCGCTTTCGGATCGCATCAACCGCGTGACCATCCTGGCGATCGGAATTCTGTTGCTGGTTGCCGCCGATGTCGCGCTGGCGCTGCTGCCCTCGCTTGGCGGCATCGCCTTCGGCGTCGTGCTGTGGGGGCTGCATATGGGGCTGACGCAGGGCTTGTTCGCCGCGCTCGTCGCGGATACCTCGCCCGCCGAATTGCGCGGCACCGCCTACGGATTTTTCAACCTGCTGGGTGGGTTCGCGATGCTCGCCGCCAGCATCATTGCCGGCGCACTCTGGGATATCGGCGGACCCCAGGTTGCCTTCGTGGCCGGCGCCGGTTTCGCTGTCATCGCGCTGGTGGGCTTGCTCGCCGTGCAAGGCAAAGTCACCGGCAAGGTGGCGACCTAGTTCGTAGGTGAACTCTTGCGCCGCCCCCAGGAAATCGCGCTCCAGACCCGCTCATGCAGGTAATACCAGGCGATCTTGGTGATGACCTCGAGACCCGCAATCGAACCCGCGATCTCGACCCTGCCGGTCATGAACCAGCTGATGGCAAACGTATCGAGCGTCCCGAGTGTTCGCCAACTGACAGCCTTCAGAACCGACCTCGCATGTGTCTCCGCTCCACGAAACAGCACCCGGCATTGCCTCCTGTGTGGCGTTGAGCCGAATCTACCATGTCAGCGCACCGGACCGCGTCACGATCGTCGTCTTACCGCCGACTTTTCGGTCCAGGCTCTCTCAGACGGTTGCGCACGGTTGGCTGCTTGGACGAAGTGACCACCTCTGATATGTCCGGACGATACCGGGTGGCGACCAACGTCGGCGTTAACGGCCGGGTTCCCTCGGGGCAGGACATGGAGTGGAAATGAGACTGATCATTGTCCTCGGCGCGATCTGCACGCTGACAGGCGCCGCTTCCGCCCAGACCGCCGATTGCAGCGCGATCGCGGATCCCACAGCAAAGCTCGCCTGTTACAACAACGAGGCGCCACCCGCCCCTGCACGGTCCGCAACAGCCCGGCACCCAGCGACGGCAAGGCCACCGGCCGTCGCACGACCGACGGCTTCGAGCAGCGACAGTTCGAAATACGTCGACCGGATCGGCGAGGAAGACGCCATTGTCAGCGCCAAAATGCGGGGTATCTGCCGCGGCTGCTAGCAGCGCGCATAAGTCGCAACAACCTCTTCTTTGGTACAAAAAAGCCCCGGACGATGCCGGGGCTTTTAATTTGTCAGGGAGGAACCCAGTACGCGTCGTACTACTCAGTACTTGGCGACAACGGGACCACCGAAATTGAACTTGTAGTTCACGCCGACCAGGAACTGCTCGACTTCAAGCTTGGTGCGGACGACATCCGCGAAGCCGACCGTGTTCGGGCCGTTGACGAAGGCCACGTCCTTGTTGCCGAAGTCCATATAGTTGAACTCGCCGAACACCGACCAGCCGCGGGCGAACTGCCATTCGAGACCGCCACCGACGGTCCAGCCCTGGCGGTTCACGCCGAGCGCGGTTTCAGAGACGAACGGGGTCGGGACGAAGCCGTTGAAGGTGTGATCGACGCGGGTCCAGGCGCCGCCGCCCTTGACGTAACCCAGCAGTTGAGGCGTGAAGAGATAGCCAACGCGGCCGGTGAGGGTGAACATGTCCTTCACCTGGTTGACCGAATTAAACGAACCAACCGGGAAGCCCGGGAAAGCGGTCGGCTGAATGTGGGTGCTGCCGACACGGCCGTAGTCATACATCGCCTGGATGCCGATCACCCAATTGTTGGCGAACTGGTAATCGCAACCGATCTGACCGCCACCGATGACGTCGGAACCGTTGCTGCCGCCGAAATCGTTATTCGGAACAATCGCCAAGCCATTGATCTTGGCGACCTGGGTCTGATGAAGCCGCTCCCAACCACCGCCGACATTGCCGCCGATGTAACATCCGCTCCAGCTATAAACCGCGACCACCGGGGGCGGCGCTTTGGTGTAACGGGGGGCCATGTCGGCCGCTACAGCCGATCCGGTCATTGCAATCGCTGCGATCATTCCTAAAGCAAAATTCTTCATTTTGATTTTTCCCCAACGCCCAAAAGTGCAAAATTGTCAGATACGCTTTTAGTCCAAGCAGGCTGGCGATGCTGTGTCGCGACAGACACAGTTGCACGGAAGATTCAGCCCTCAAAGTTCCCGAAACCGGATTGGCGACATTCAATCTGCCGGCGCCTATTGCACCTCTACGCCATCAGAGGTTTGTGAGCCCCAAGGGGTTTCGGCGACAACGAGACACGTCGGATTGTCTTGGGATTGTCTTGCAAACCGCTGAATTTACGGCCATTTTCGAACCATGGAAGACAATGCTCCCTGACATGCTGCTGCTCCAGGCCCTCCCCACCTCGATCGGAGCCGCCGCCATCGCGCCGGCGCTGCTGGTGCTCTGGCTCGTCGTCGCCGCCGACGAGCGCCCCGGCCCGCCTGCACGGGTGGGGCTGGCCTTCATCCTCGGGGCTGCCAGCATTTCGCTTCTGGGAATCGCGCGCGCCCCGTTTGCGGCGATTCTCGCCGTGCCCGGAAATCCCTGGATGACGCAAGCGCTGCGCTCGGTGTTCGGCGTCGCCGCACCGGAAGAGATCGTCAAGGTGCTCGTCATCATTGTCGTCTCGGCAGTGGCGCGGCGGCGTACCTACGCGGATCCGATGGACACCGTGGTCTACGGCGCGGCGGCGGGCCTTGGTTTCGCGGCTTACGAAAACCTCGCTTATCTCGTGCAGCATACCGACATGTGGCGATCGCTGGCGGCCTTGCGCAGCGTGTTGACCGTGCCGTTCCATGGCGCGCTCGGCATCATCGCCGGCGCCTATATCGCGATCGCGCGGGCCGGAACGGCGCTTGGTGCCAACCGGCATCATCGCGACTGGGCGCGCATCTCGAGCTGGTGTCTTGTCCTGTTCGCGCCGGTAGCGCTGCATGCGGCGTTCGATTTTCCGCTGCTGACGTTGCAGAAGAATCCGGAGCTCGATTCCTCGACCCGGCTGATGCTGGGAACGGCGAGCGTGCTGATCGGTTTCAGCTCGATCGGGTTTGCGGTGCGGCTGGTGCGGCGCGTCGGCCGGCACCATGCGCCACGCAACGCGATCGCGCGCGAGCGGCTGAGCCAGTTGCGGCGGATGTGGGCGCTATTGGTCGCGGGCGGCGGCGCGGGCTTTGCTGGCGCGGCCTTCCTGCTGACCTCGATCCATCACTGGTTCGTCAATCCGGAGCGCAATGTGTCGCTGGTGCTGATCCCGCTCGGCCTCACCTCGATCCTGATCGGGCTTGCGCTGCTGGTGGCGACCACGGCGGTCTATATTTTCGGCCGCAACCGGATCCGCACTTCGTCGGAAGGCTTTTCGTCCGCGCCCTGACGGCGGCTCATGCGCTACTTTGCATGGGGTTGTTTTCGAGATTTTGGGTGGCGACGCGGCGTCCCGTCCATCTCGCCAAAACTTCGTGCCGATTTCAATCTGGAAGATCGACGAACAAATTTCACCCGCAAGCTTGTTGCGAGCTATACTGCCCTTCCATGGCGCGGCGGGCATCGGGAGATTGCAATGACCCTTCCTCAGGATTTCGGCAAGGACGTCGAGAAAATGCAGGCCGCCGTGAGCGCGACGGTGAAGTCGCATTGGAAAGCCTTCCTGTTCGAAGGCATCGTGCTCGCGGTGCTCGGACTTGCTGCGATGATCGTGCCGCCGCTGGCAAGTCTCGCCGTCACCATCTTCCTCGGCTGGATGTTTCTGATCAGCGGCATCGCCGGCCTCGTCGTCACGTTCTGGGCACGGCAGATGCCGGGCTTCTGGTGGTCGCTATTTTCGGCCGCCCTTGCCGTGCTCGCCGGCCTCGTGCTGCTGGCTCGGCCGATGCAGGGCGTCCTGACGCTCACCATCGTCGTCGGCGCCTATTTCCTCGCCGAAGGCGTCGCCACCATCATGTACGCGCTGGAGCACCGCCGCGAATTGTCAGGGCGCTGGTCCTGGCTGCTGGTGGCCGGACTGATGGATATCCTGATCGCCTTCCTGATCATCTCGGGCCTGCCCGGCTCGGCGGAATGGGCGATCGGCCTTCTGGTCGGGATCAATCTGGTGCTCGGCGGCGCATCGCTGGTCGGCATGGCGCTCGCCGCGCGCAAATCCTGAGCGCAATCCAAATACTGAGCATAATCAAAGGACGCGCCTCCCACGACAATTGGGGGATGACAAGGTGCGGCGCGTGCCCTATATAGCCCGCATGATCAACCTCGCCGCCAACAGCTATTGGTACTTTAGCTACGACAGCTCGCTGGCGGTGGGAGGATCACGCTCAATCTGACGAATTGAAGCAAAGAAGTCCGAACAGCCGCCAAACCTGGCGGCTTTTTTATTGCCGGCAGGTCCCTCACAGACAGGAGCCTTAGCCGTGTTGAGCACCACCGACGATCTTCGCATCAGCGAACTGAAAGAACTGAGCACGCCGCAAGAGGTGATGCGCGAGATCCCGCGTACCCTGACCGCGACGCGCGTAGTGATGGCCGCCCGTAACGCCGTCCACGCCATCCTGAACGGGACCGACGACCGCCTGTTGGTCGTTGTCGGCCCCTGTTCGATCCATGATCCCGCCGCCGCCATCGACTACGCCGAGCGCCTCGTGGCCTTGCGCGAAAAGCTCTCCGGCCGCCTCGAGATCGTGATGCGCGTCTATTTCGAGAAGCCGCGCACGACGGTCGGATGGAAAGGGCTGATCAACGATCCCGACCTCGACGGCAGCTTCAACATCAACGCCGGCCTGCGCCTCGGCCGCAACGTGCTGTCGGCGGTGAACAATCTCGGCCTGCCGGCCGGTGCCGAATTCCTCGACATGACGACGCCGCAATACATCGCGGACCTGGTCGCATGGGCGGCGATCGGGGCGCGAACCACCGAGAGCCAGATCCATCGCGAACTCGCTTCCGGATTGTCCTGCCCGGTCGGTTTCAAGAACGGCACCGACGGCAATGTCCGGATCGCCGCGGACGCGGTGAAGTCGGCCTCGCATCCGCACCATTTCATGGCGGTGACCAAGGGCGGGCGCTCGGCAATTGCGGCAACCACCGGCAACGAGGACTGCCACATCATCCTGCGTGGCGGCCACACGCCGAACTACGATCATGCCAGCGTCGATGCCGCCAGCGTCGAACTGGCCCGTGCCGGCGTCGCACCTCGGATCATGATCGACACCAGCCACGCCAACAGCAGCAAGAAGCCCGAGAACCAGCCGCTGGTCGCCGCCGACATCGCGCGGCAGATCGCCAGCGGCGAGCAGCGCATCATCGGCGCCATGATCGAGAGCAACCTGGTCGCCGGCCGCCAGGACGTCGTGCCGGGCAAGCCCCTGATCTATGGCCAGAGCATCACCGACGGCTGCATCGACTGGGAAACGACGGTTTCGACGCTAAACGTGCTGGCGGAAGCGGTCGAGGCGCGACGAAATGCGCTGTCGCGCAAATCAAGGGAGCGTTCGGCGTAATCTTACACGCCGAACGATCATGAAGCAGGGCACGGCGTCGTCAGCCGTGTCCTGCTCCGGTCGGCTTAATCGATGGCGAGGCGGCCTAGCAGCCGCGGCAAATGCTCTTGATCTTTTTGTCGAGGAGAGCGTTTTCCTTGCTCAGCGCGTCGTTCGGGTCGTTGAGATTTTTCTCGTTGGGCACGTCGCCGACGCGCGGCTGACGGTGGCCGACCGGCGCCTCGATCGATTGTTTGCCCGAATTTTTCGGAACCGACGACGATCCCTGTGCGAACGCACCCGCGCTGCCGACCAGAACCATCAGCGCTACCGACAGGATTGTTTTTCGCATTTTGGTTCTCCCGCTCTCGTTTCTGCCGTCTTGTTTCTGCCTATCGCGCCGGAGCGTCGATGGTTGCGCAATTGCGTCGCCCCTGCGCGGCGCAATCCTGTACCTTCCGTATATCGGCCATGGTGCCGAGCAGCCAGACTCCGGCCAGCACCAGCACCGCGAAAAATCCGAGCAGAACCGCGTTTTCCCGCGCGCGATTGCCCTCGTCTTCCGGCGGCTCCCGTTTTTCCTCGTCCCCCTCGGCCATCGCTTTAGGTCACGGCGTCGGAGGATAGAGGTGAACGTCGCCGCAATAGTCGACGATACGATAACGCGTTTCCGAAGATAGTTCACCTGCCGCGGAATTCGCCTGCGACAAATAATTCGGGCCGATTGGCGCCTTGCCGTGGCCGCCGGGAATGTCGAGCACGTAATCCGGCTGGCACAGGCCGGAGACGCGTCCCCTCAAGTTTCGCATCAGTTCCTGCCCCTGCTCGATCGTGGTGCGCAGGTGGGCTGTGCCCGGCGCAAGGTCGCCATGGTGCAGATAATAGGGCTTGATCCGGCATTCGACGAACGCCCGCATCAAGGCTTCCAGCGTCACGGCATCGTCATTGACGCCGCGGAGCAGCACCGACTGGCTCACCAGGGGAATGCCGGCGTCGACCAGCCGCGCGCAGGCGGCGCGGGCCCTGGTGGAAAGCTCGCGCGGATGGTTGGCGTGAACGGCGATCCAGGTCGTCGCCCCCTCAACCCGCAACGCCGCCACCATGTCGCGATCGATCCGCGCCGGTGCAGCCACGGGTACGCGGGTGTGGATGCGGATGATCCTGACGTGATCGATATCAGAAAGATCGGCCATGATCTCGGCCAGCCGCCGCGGCGACAGCATCAGCGGATCACCGCCGGTCAGGATCACTTCCCAGATTTCTTTGTGCGCGCGAATGTAGTCGAGCGCATCGCGATAGGCGCCGTCCGACAGCGCGGTCGCCTTGCCCGGCCCGACCATTTCGCGGCGAAAGCAGAACCGGCAATAGACCGCGCAGACATGCACCAGTTTGAACAGCACCCGGTCGGGATAACGATGGACGATGCCGGGAACGGGCGAATGCGCGTCGTCGCCGATCGGATCGGCGTTCTCGCCTGATGTGCTCACCAGTTCCAGCGCGCTCGGGATGAACTGCCGCGCGATCGGATCATCCGGGTTTTCGCTGTCGATCAAGCCGGCAATGTCCGGCGTCACGGCGATCGCATAGCGGGCGGCGACCCGTTCGAGATCGGCGAGGCCGGCGACCGGTGCGAGCCCGTGTTCGATCAGTTCGGCAGGCTGCCGCAACGTCGCCGCCAATTTCGGATCGATCCTGTTCATGGCTCTGTTTACGTCTCTCCGGCCGGCGGCGTCCAGACCACCTGATCGACCCGCAGCGCACCGCTTGCCAGCATCACCAGCCGGTCGAAACCGAGCGCGACGCCGCTGGCCTCGGGCATCGCAGCAACGGCGTCGAAAAACTCCTCGTCGAGCGGGTAGCGCTCACCGTAACGCCGTTCCTTCTCGTCCATGGCGGAAGCGAACCGGCGGCGCTGCTCGACCGCATCCGTCAACTCGCCAAACCCGTTGGCGAGTTCGACGCCACAGGCATAGACCTCGAACCGTTCGGCGACGCGCGGATCGGAGGCCTTTGCCCGCGCCAATGCGGCTTCCGGCGCCGGATATTCGAACAGGACGGTCAAACGCCCCTGCCCGAGATGCGGTTCGACATGCTCGACCAGCACCTTGCTGAAGATGTCCGACCAGGTGTCGTCGTCGGCAATTCGCACCCGTCCATCTGCTGCTACAGCCAGCGCCGCGCGGTCGCCCTCGCCGTCCGCAATCGTGGCCAGCAGATCGATCCCGGCAAATTGCTTGAACGCCGCTGCGACCGTCAGCAATTCCGGCTCCGCAAAGGGGTCGGCGGTACGGCCGCGAAACGAAAATTTTCCGATGCCGGTCGCCTGCGCCGCATGCGCGATCACGACAATACTGTCGGCCATGATGGCGTCGTAGCCGGCGTTGGCGCGGTACCATTCCAGCATGGTGAATTCAGGCAGATGCAGATCGCCGCGCTCGCGGTCGCGAAAGACGCGGGCGAATTCGAATATTTTGGTCTCGCCGGCGGCGAGCAATTTCTTCGCCGCAAATTCCGGCGAGGTTCGCAAGTAGCGCGTCGCGCGCGAACCGTCACTGCGGATCAGCTCGGTGCGCGGCGCATGCAGATGCGTTTCGTTGCCGGGCGAGACCTGCAGAATTCCGGTTTCGACTTCGGCAAAGCCCTGCTCGTCAAACCAGGCGCGTACGGCCTTCGATATCGCGGACCGCGCCATCAGGAACGGCTTTCGGTCCGCGTGCCGCGACGCCGACCACCACGGCGACGGCTGGTCGGTCGCAGCCATCAGCGCGCGCCCTTAACAGGCCGCTGCAGGTGGTCCATCAATCCGTTCCGAACATCGCTCGATATCATTGATATTATTCAACTTTCTGTGCGCCACACGGTAGTTGGCGCAAACCCCGAACGCTTCCATGCGGTGCCTAGCCTTTCTTGTCGAAACGCACGCGCCTTGTCCATTCGTCCGGCTGAATTCGATGACGTGCTGAACCTGGCAGGCCCCTCGCTAGTCCAATGACCAAATTTGGCAACAGGATACGGTCATGGCTGCGAGCTGGTTACTAAGAACGGGATTTATCGTGCTGTTGAGCTTCGCCGCCGTGGCGCCGGCCGGCGCCGCCAGTCCCGGCAGCGAATTGACCAAGCTGGATGATCCGGAGGACACGTTCACTTCGCCCGATGGCCAGGTCATCATCGAACAATATTGGAAAGACAAGAGCGAATACGACCGCGTCTACGAATACTGGGCCTTCGACGCCAAGCATGAGCATGGCGTGCTGCTAAACCGCGACAACTACACCGATGATGCACGCTATCCCGCCGGATTTCGCTTCAGCCCTAACAGCCAGTGGGTGGTGCGTATGCAGAAGCTCGGCTCAGGCACCCACACGCTGTTCCTGTATCGGCGCAATGGGTCCCAGTTCTCAGAGGCGACGCCGAAGCCGCTCGGCGACATGGTCTGGGACTATTTCTACAGCCAGCCGATTTCCCGCCAGATCCATCGGAAATCTGGAGATCGCAACTCGATCGACCACCCTCAGATCCATCTGGTAAAGGGAGCGGACGACAACTACGCCGCGCAGGAAAGACACTGGCCGGACAGCCGCTACCTGGTGCTGAGCCTGTCGTTCGACGCGCAGGGTGAAGACCATCCGCTGCCCTGGGTCGAGGATTGGCAATGCGTGTTTGACACCAAAACCGACAAGTTCTCGATTCCACCCGATTTGGCCAGGAAAAACGCTGAGACGATCAATTACCCCAAGCCCAAGCGGAAGTAAGCGCCGCCAAATGCGGTCGTTTCCGGCATGATCTGGGCTGCCCATAACGCCGGTAAAATGCTGGCATCGACGGCCAAAATCAGTATGTTGCAGCCGAAACCGCCTCCTTGGCCCCACGGACACCACGTCCGGCTTGGGCGGAGGCCAGAAATTCGGGAAAAATAGCCTTGAAAGTCATCGCCAGCTCTATCCGCAAGGGCAACATCATCGAGCAGGACGGCAAGCTCCATGTCGTGCTGACCGCCGAAAACATCCATCCCGGGCAAAGGAACCCCGGTCAGCCAGATCGAAATGCGCCGGATCGGCGATGGCGTAAAGATTTCGGGGCGCTACAAGACCACCGATCAGGTCGAGAAGGCCACCGTCGAGGATCAGAACTTCAACTACCTCTATGAAGACGCCGACGGCTTCCACTTCATGAACAACGAGAACTACGACCAGGTCCAGGTCTCCAAGGAGATCGTCGGTTCGTCCGCGCCCTACCTGCAGGAGAACATGACCGTAAAACTTTCGCTGCACGACCTGAACCCGGTTGCCATCACGCTGCCGCAACGCGCGACGCTTGAGGTTGTCGAGACCGAGCCGGTCACCAAGGGCCAGACCGCCTCCTCCTCCTACAAGCCCGCGATCCTTTCGAACGGCGTCCGCACCGCGGTGCCGCCGCACATCGGAACGGGAACGCGGATCGTGGTCATGACCGAGGACGGTTCCTACGTCGAACGCGCCAAGGATTAAGTCCACAAGCTCTTTTGTTTAAGCATGATCTTTTCAGAAAACCGGTACCCGCTTTTCTGGATCATGCTCTAGATCACGGGGCACGCGCCGGGGGGCGATGTATTGAATACGAAGGCTGTCCGCTTGCTCACGCGTTGGCTGGCAGCCTTTTGTTTGCTCGTTGCCGGGTTGATCGGCGCGTCCGCCGAAGAACTCAGGACCCCATCGATCTCGGCCGTGCGCGTCGAATGGCGCGCGGTGCTCGATCAACTCCGCGCCGAGATCAACACCCGCCCCGAGATCGCCTCCGCCTTCACGTTCTCGGGCCAGCGGCGGGTGCCGGCCTGGGATCCGCGATCCGCGCCGGCGCTGGTGCAGTTGAACGCCATCACCTCACAGATGTTCGCCGGGATCGGACGCAGTCCGGTGCCGGTGCTGCTGCCGTTCGACACCGCGAGCTATCTGGAAGCGCGCGCGGGTGGCGCCGCCGATAACCTGCCGGTGTCGCGCTATCAGGCCGACTTCCGGTCCGCCGATCTGTTTTACGCCGGGCCGTCCGGCTACGACGCGCAGTTCTCGCTCGAGCCGGGCGCGGGCGACGGCATGCCGTCGCGGACTTTTGCCAGGCCGGTCGAGGTGCAGATATCAGGCTCGATCCTCACCTATGATCTCGCAGATCCCCAGGGCGGCAAGGGCGAGCCGGTGAAAGCGCTGGCGGCACAATATCCGGATATGCGCCGCTTCATTCGCGAAGGCTATGTACGTTACGCCTTCACGCGCTTCGGCGTGCCCTATGTGGTGTCGATCCAGTGTCTCGATTCCGCGCCCCGGGCGCGGCGGCTGGCCTGCCGCGAGGCCTATCCGGTCGCCGAGCGTTTCCTGAAGGCGCTGCGCATTGCCGGCGGCCAGCCCTCGCGGTCGCGGCGCGATATTTCGTCCGAGGTCGCCGAGCGGCCGACGACGCCTTCGCCTGATTTCACCTATCGGCCAAGCGGCGACATCATCGCCAATACCGGTTCGCGCAGGCTGGGCGGCCGCGTTGACTGGACCGTCTATTCCCAGATCCGCTTTCCCGTGGAAAAAGCGCCCGCCTTTGTCCGCTCGCAATCCTTCGCGCGGCGCGCCAGGTCGGACCAGCCTTCCAGCGGCTATCAGTGGCGGGATAATTTCTGCGAGGCCCGCAGCTTCAATGTCGGACAATGCGCCGGCGGCTTTGGACATCAGGGCGAGGACATCCGTCCCGGCGCATGCCTGACGCACCCCGAAGGCCCGCAGAGTTGCGATCCGAAGCAACAGGGGGTGGTCGCCGTCCGCGACGGCGTGCTGATCCGCTCGCCGAAGCAGCAGGCGGCGACATTGCAGATCAACACCCGCAACGAGCACATCCGCTTCCGCTACATGCACATGAACCCGTCCGCGATGGACGCCGACGGTATTCTCAACGGCCGCGTCGTTACCGAGGGCGAAAAGATCGGCGTCGTCTCGAACTACCTCGATCGTCCCAATGGCACCTCGCTGCACCTGCATTTCGACGTGCAGGTGTTCACGCGCGACGGCTGGATCTGGGTCAGTCCCTACAGCACACTGATCTCGGCTTATGAGCGACTGATCCGCGGCCGCGGCCACGAGAACGGCATCGAGCTCCCGACTCCGGCAACGGTGGCGCATGCCTTGCCGGAGGACGTCGTCCGTCCGGCCCTGAACGAAGGCAGCGAAAATTAAGGTTCGGACAACCGCAAAGCCGGGTTCCCATGCGTTTGACGGGCCAATCTCGAATTGAAGCCGTCGTCTTCGGCGGTCGTTAACCCGCCGGCACCTATCAATTCGGCAGCTTGCCCGGCGCCGGTGCGCCATGACGTCGCGATAGCCACATGCATTCGATTTTCGCCTGGTATTTTCTATCGCTCACCGGCCGCATCAAGCGTCAGGAGTTCTCGCTCGGCTATTTCGGCCTGCTGGCCGTATGCGGTCTGCTCTCGCGACTGCTGACTGAAATCGCGTTCTTCAACACCGCCGGCCGCACATGGTATCGCGATGAACTCGCCGTCGCACTCAGCCTGCCGTTTCTGTTCGCGATGCTCATCCTGATCTGGCCGTTCGTCGCGATCACGGTCAAACGACTGCACGACATCAACCTGTCGGGCTGGTGGATGCTGCTGGTGCTTGTAATCCCGTTTGCAACCAGGCTGATTGGCATCAACCCATCGACACTCATGCTGATCGGTTATGCCTTGTTGAGCACACTGCCGGGCTCGACCGGCAACAATCGATTTGGCATCGACCCGCTCACTCGGACGACCCAAAGCTAGCGGCTGATACGACCTCATGAAGCCGCTGCACCGACGGCCTTCTGCCGCGCCGGTGGGGTCCAGCGAAAGGCTGCGCCGTACCTGTTCCAGACGTTGATCGAGGCGACGGCGGACGTGAGGTACGCCAGCTCCTTCTCCGAGAATTCGGCGCTGGCCTGCGCATAGACCTCATCGCTGACGCACTCAGCGAGCAATGTCAGCGCTTCCGTCCAGGCTAATGCCGCACGTTCGCGCGCCGAAAACTGCGGCGCCTCGCGCCACACCACCACCAGATTGAGCTTGTCTGTGGGCACGCCGAGGTTTTCGCCCTGCAGGATGTGGTACTGCACGCAGAAAGCGCAGCCGTTGATCTGCGAGGCGCGCAGCTTGATCAGTTCGAGCAACTGCTTGTCGATGCCGGCCGCGGCCGCGATCTTGCCCAGCGCAAGCACGGCCTCGTAGGCTTCCGGCGCCAGCGTCATGAAGTCCCGGTATTCCTTGCGGGCGTGTGACATCTTTCTTGCCTCATGTTATCAGTGTTCTGATTTATTATAAGAGCACTGATATGGCACGCAAGATCGGAACTGCGCGAAAATCTGCACGGCGGAGGCGGAAAAATGCGCCGGCGAAAAATCCGAAAAAGCCCACCAAAACTCCTGCGCGTGCGATCCACCCGCCGCCGCCCGGCGAAGGCAAGCGCGGCAAACAGGGCTACCTCGCTTATTTGCTGCGGCAGGCCCAGGCCGCGACACGGCTGACGATGGAAAGGGCGCTGGCCGATCTCGGCGTCACCACGCCGCAATTCGTCGTGCTGACGATGCTGAAGGCCTATCCCGGGTTATCCGGCGCGGATCTGGCGCGCGTGGCGCTGCTGACGCCGCAGACCGTCGGCGTCATCATCCGCAATCTCGAACGCGACGGCGCCATCCGGAAGACGCCGCACCCGATCCACGGGCGCGTGTTGCAATGGACGCTGACAAAGCGCGGCGCGGCCCTGCTCGACAAATGCCGGCGTCACGCCCAGGCGATCGAACGGCGGCTGGCAGCCGGGCTCTCACGCCAGGCGCAGGCCGCGGTCCGGCGCTGGCTCGCTAAAATCGCCACAGATTTAGCGCAATAGCCGGTTGCCGCGGCGTCTTGGCTTTTGGTGCACGCCTGCAGCGCCGCTAGAGTGGCCGCATGAAACAGCCTGATTCTCAAAGCTCGCCTTCCCGCCGCGCCGTGCTGCAAACCGGCCTCGGCCTCACCGCCCTGCTCGCCAATCCACTCGCGGCGTTCGCCGCAGCGCCGCCCGGCTTCGACGCATGGCGCGACGGCTTTCGCGCGCGTGCACTCGCAAAAGGGATTTCGGAAGCGACCTGGAACCGGGTGATGGGCCGCATCGAGCCCGATATGTCCGTGTTCAAGCAGATGCAGAAGCAGCCGGAGTTTCACGAGGAGATCTGGCAGTACATCAATCGCCGGGTCTCGGACTGGCGCATCATCAACGGCCGCGAGGCGTTGAAGAAAAACGAGGCGCTGTTCGCCCGGATCGAACAGGATTTCGGCGTCGAGCGCGGCACGTTGCTGGCGCTGTGGGGCGTCGAGTCCGCCTATGGCGATCCGCTGGTGCAGCAGAACCACATGACGCCGGTATTTCCATCGCTGGCGGCACTCGCCTGGAACGAACCGCGCCGCCGCGCCTATTGGGAAACCGAGCTGATCAACGCGCTGAAGATCGTCGATCGCGGCTGGGGCACGCCGGAGCAGATGCGCGGCTCCTGGGCCGGCGCGATGGGCCATACCCAGTGGATGCCGGAAGTCTGGCTCAATGTCGGCATGGACTACGACAAGGACGGCCGGGTCTCGCCGTTCGGCAAGCCGGACGATGCGCTCGGCTCCAGCGCGCGCTTTCTGGTCAACCGCGGCAAATATCACCGCGGCGAGCATTGGGGCTATGAGGTCCGCTCGCCCGGTGCCGCCGCAAGCGGCAGCCGCACCTACGCGGCATGGGCCAGCGCCGGCGTCACCCGCGCCGACGGCCAGCCGTTCGCGCAACCCAATGCGTCGGCGCAGATGTGGGTGCCGGTACAAGGTGGCCCGACGTTCCTGCTAGGACCGAATTTCTATGCCGTGAAGAGCTACAACCCGTCGATGAATTACGCGCTCGCGATCTGCCATCTCGGCGACCGCATTCTCGGCGCGCCGCCTTTCATCCAGCCCTTCCCCGGCTCCGAGCGCGCGCTGACGCTGGCCGAGGTGCAGGAAGTGCAGACGCGATTGACCAAAGCCGGCTTCGACACCGGCGGCACCGACGGCCGCGTCGGCAACGACACCATGAAGGCCGTGAAGGATTATCAGACGAAGATGGGCCTGCTGCCCGCCGACGGATACGGCGGGCTGAAGGTGCTGGCAAGATTGAGACAGGGGAACTAGCCCTCCCCGTCATTGCGAGGAGCGTAGCGACGAAGCAATCCATTCTTTCTTTCCGCCGCACGATGGATTGCTTCGCGGAGCCTGTCATCGGGCGGGCATTCGCCCAACCCGTTGGATCGCAATGACGATCGCACCCGCCGCGCTACGCCGCCGTCGTCAAATCCAGACATCATTCTCCGCTGTGCGATCTCCACCCTCATGGCCCGTATTGAGCACCCCGCGCGGCTCGATCAGCAGCAACCTGACCTCCTGTTCGGCATAAGGCTTGTGTTCCACGCCTTTCGGGACGACGAACATTTCGCCCGCCGCCACCTCAACCGCACCATCGCGAAAATCGATCCTTAGAACGCCGTCCAGCACGATGAACGTTTCATCCGTGTCCTTGTGATCGTGCCAGACGAAGTCTCCCTGCAGCTTCACAATCTTGAACTGGTATTCATTCATTTCAGCCACGACCTTCGGCTGCCATTGCTCGCTGAACAACGTGAACTTTTTGCCGAAGTTGATCGCCTTGTAATTCATGTGGCTCTCCGCAGATCATCAATGCCAAGATGCGCAAGTCAAAGATATCGTTATTGCCCCGAACACGGCAAGGTCCGCCTTCTCATTCGCAGAGCGCGTTATGCCCTGCGTACAATCCCGCCCGCGTTCATGCCGCCATCGATGACGAGTTCCGTCCCCGTCACATAGCGCGACGCATCGGAAGCCAGATACAACACGCCCTGCGCGATTTCGATCGCCTCGCCGGCGCGGCCGAGCGGGGTTGCCATCTTGGCGCGTTCCTCGGGATCGATCGGCGCATTCTGCCCGGCGCCTGAGGCTTCCGTCGGAATCTTGCCCCAGATCGGCGTGTCGATGATCCCCGGATGCACCGAGTTGACGCGGATGCCGTCGCCGAACATCGCGCATTCCATCGCGATCGCTTTTGCAAACAGCCGGACGCCGCCTTTGGTCGCACAATAGCCGGAGAGCCCCGCGGCACCGCGCAGCCCCGCCAGCGACGACATCATGATGACGGAGCCGCCGCCGGTCTTGCGCATCACCGGCAGGCAATGTTTTACCGACAGGAAGACGCCGTCGAGATTGATCGCGGTCTGCCGCCGCCAGTCTTCCAGCGACATCTGGGTGATCGACGGCACCGCTATGCCGATGCCGGCATTGGAGACCAGCACGTCGAGCCGGCCATAGCGCTTTGTCACCTCGGCGACGACGTCGATCCACTGCGCCTCGCTGGTCACGTCGTGATGCCAGAAGCTGGCCTCGCCGCCGGATTTCTTGATCCGCGCCACCACTTCAGGTCCGTTCAGATCGTCGACATCGGTCACCGCGACGGACGCGCCCTCGCGCGCCAGTAATTCCGATACCGCGGCGCCAATGCCGGATGCGCCGCCCGTGACCAGCGCGACCTTGCCTTGAACCTGTCCAGTCATTTCCACTCCATTGTTGTTGGTTTTGTTGACGTCTTGAACTACCTGATCAACGCCGGTCCCTGATCCGGCACCGCGACGTCGAGCACGCGCAGCTGCACCCGCTCCGATCCCTGGTAGCGATCGACCGCGAGCGATCCCGCGACATGCAGCGGCTGACCGCGATTTTGCAGCAGCGCGTTACCGAGTTTTTGTCCGATCGAACGAAACGCGATGCCGTTGACAATGGCACCGTCGCCGGATTTGAACCGCACGCGCAGATGCGCTTGCCCTACTTCGTCGGCATAGACCAGTTGATGCGACGGCAGCGCGATCACCGGCTCCGGATTGGCCGCGCCGAACGGCCCGGCGCGATTCGAGCGTGGCCGCGAATTCGGTCGTCACGCCGCGGCCGCTGACCGCGCCATCGATGAACAGCTCGTTCTCGTGACGGGAGCTGGCGACGTCGGCGGCGAGCGCGCTTTCCATGAAGGCGCGAAACTCCGCAAGCTTCTCCTTGCGCAGCGTCACGCCCGCGGCCATGGCGTGGCCACCGCCCTTCATCAGCAATTTTTCCTTCACCGCCTGCCGCACGGCCTTGCCGAGATCGACGCCGGAAATCGAGCGGCCCGAGCCGGTACCGATGCCGCCGGGCTCGAGCGCGATCGCAAAGGCCGGCCGCGCGAATTTCTCCTTCAGCCGCGAGGCCACCAGCCCGACCACACCGGGATGCCAGCCTTCGGCGGCCGTGACGATGACCGAGCCCTTGTCTTCGAGCCCGAGCGAGGCCAGCGCCTCGGCTTCCGCCTGCGCTTCCGCCGCCTGTTCGATCAGGCGCCGTTCGCCGTTGAGGCGATCGAGCTCAGTGGCAATTCTGGCTGCCTCGGAGATATCGCCTTCCAGCAGCAGCCGCACGCCCAGGTCCGCACGGCCGATCCGGCCGCCGGCATTGATGCGCGGCCCCAACATGAAGCCAAGATGCCAGGCTTCGGGCGGCCCGTTCAGCCGCGACACGTCCATCAGCGCGGTGTGTCCGACATGGTCGCGGCGCCGCATCGCGATCAGGCCTTTGGCAACGAAGGCGCGATTGAGCCCGGTCAGCGGCGCGACATCGGCGACGGTGCCGAGCGCCACGTGATGCAGCATCCCCAACAGATCCGGCTCTGGCCGCTCCGCGTTCCAGAAGCCGCGGCCGCGCAATTCGCGATTGACCGCCACCAGCGTGATCAACACCAGGCCGACGGCGGCGAGATAGCCGAGGCCGGAGAGATCGTCGGCCCGGTTCGGATTCACCAGCGCGTCGACCTCGGGCAATTCCTCGCCGGTCTGGTGATGGTCGATGACGACGACGGACATTCCGAGCTTTCGCGCTTCCGCCAGCGGCTCGATGCTGGTGGTGCCGCAATCGACGGTGACGAGCAGCGTCGCGCCTTTTGCGGCGAGATTGCGAACCGCTTCGACATTGGGCCCGTAGCCCTCGAAAATGCGGTCGGGGATGTGGATCAGCGGATCGAGCCCGCAATGCCTGAGGTGCCAGGCCAGCAGCGCCGCCGAGGTCGCGCCGTCGACATCGTAATCGCCGAAGATCGCGACCTTTTCACCGCGTGCCGCCGCGTCCGCGATGCGTTTGGCCGCCGTCTCCATCTGCGTGATGGTGTAGGGATCGGGCATCAGCTTGCGGATGGTCGGATCGAGAAAATCCTCGACCTCGTCGATCCCGACATCGCGCCCGGCCAAAACCCGGGCCAGCATCTCCGGCAGCTGGTAGCGCTGCGAAATCGCCAGCGCCCGCGCCGCGCCCCTGGCATCGAGCCGGTCCCGCCACAACTTTCCCGTCGCGGACTGCGATACGCCGAGAAACGCCGGCGGCAGCTCAACGGGAATAGCGGTTGCGGGAGGCGTCATGATGGCTTCGAGAGATAGGGACAAAGCGGCAGTCCAGCAAACACAAAAGCGGGCCCAAAGGCTCTGCCCCGGCCCCAGCCGGTCGTATCGATGCGGATCATCGCGGCTCCGCGACCAGCTGCCGCAAAAAGCGACCTGCACAAACAAGATGCAGTCCGCTTCCGTACAACTACTGCCTGCGCAACCAAAAATAAACCCGCTGTTAGGCTAGTTTAGCGACAAAGGCCTTCAACGTGCCGTTTTCGAATCCGTGCCGGCCCGCAGTGGGTCGGCCGAGGGAGCGGAAGATCTGGGAAGTACCGTCAATGTCCGTCGCGCTTGATCGTCATCGCGCAGCATTTTCCGCACAAAAACCCGCCAATTCGGCCAGCGCCGAGGATGACTTCGACGTCTCCGCGCTGATCGCGCGGCTGACCGCCGAGGTCAATCAGGTCGCCTGCGAGAAGACAAAGTCGATCCAGAAGATCACCAACCAGATGAAGATGCTGGCGCTGAACGCGCTGATCGAAAGTTCGCGCGCCGGAGCGCAAGGCGCCGGCTTTGCGGTGGTGGCGCAGGAGGTGCGCAACGTCGGCCAGCAGGTCGAGACCATCGCCCGCGAACTGGAAAGCCAGCTCACCAACCGCACCGGCAACCTGATGAGCTCGATTTCGCGCATGACCGACCGGTCGCGCGGCGAGCGCATGATGGACCTGTCGCTGAATGCCATCGAGCTGATCGACCGCAACCTCTATGAGCGCACCTGCGACGTGCGCTGGTGGGCGACCGATTCCGCGGTCGTCGATTGCGCCGCGACGCCGGAAGCCGCCGCCGTCGCACACGTGTCGGAACGGCTCGCGGTGATCCTCGGCGCCTACACGGTGTATCTCGATCTCTGGCTTTGTGACCTCAACGGCAATGTCATCGCCAACGGCCGTGCGGACCGGTTTGATGTCGTCGGCCAGAACGTCGCCTCGACCAAATGGTTTCGCGAGGCACGCGGATTGCGTTCCGGCGATGACTACGTCGCCGGCGACGTCGAAAGCCAGCCCTTGCTCGGCAATGCCCAGGTCGCGACCTATTGCGCCAGCGTTCGCGCCGGCGGCAAGGCCAATGCCGCACCGACCGGCGTGCTGGCGATCCATTTCGACTGGGAATCGCAGGCCCGCGCCATCGTGCAGGGCGTGCGCGTCGGCGCGGCCGACAAGGCCCGCGTGCTGCTGGTCGATTCCAGCTTTCGGGTGATCGCAGCGTCCGACGGCCAGGGCATCCTCAGCGAACGCGTACCATTGAACGTCAACGGACAACGCTGCGGCTTCTATCAGGACCGCTCGGGCGGATTGGTCGCGTTCCACGCCACACCCGGTTACGAGACCTACAAAGGCCTCGGCTGGTACGGCGTGATCACGACGGCGGCCGGCTAACCTCGGGTTGACGCCGCGCCAATGTCAGGCTGGCGAAAGAGAATGCGGCTTGCCAAACGCGTCGGCACAGAAGACGCCACGCGGCGCCGTTGGATACGTGATGCCATCTCATTCGGGTGATCGTGGCGCGGTTCGCCACTCCTGTTTCTCAACCTTGCGAATTGCGGCGAGGCCAGGCAGCCAGTGCAGCTCTGAGCGCGACCAAAACTGGAGCTTTGGCACAAACTGATCGCGCTGACGGACGGTTCCAAGGCGGATGTTGTAGAAGTTCGGTCCATCCCCAAAACGCGTCGCATAGATCGGAGAACCGCACCGCGGACAGAATGCCTGAGCGCTTTTTGCTCCACTCTCAGCCGTCTTCGCGTAGATCGTTGGCTCTCCTGAGATCATCCTGAAGTCATCGCTTGCGACCCGAATACCGATCCGGAACGCGGAACCTGAAAGCTCCTGGCAATCGGTACAATGACAAATAAAGGGCTGTTGTGGGTTAGCCTCGGCCTCGTAGGTGATGTAGCCGCAATGGCATCTGCCGTCGATCTTCATTGAACCGAACCTCCTACTGTGGGGCGACAGGCTGGGTTCATCCCACCGCCGACGGCGACTAACCCCAAGCTCGAAAGTCTACAGGCGGAACGAGCCCTGTTTTCAGCATCCCATCTGGTCGGCGATGCCGCCAAAATCCTTGGCGACGACGTCCCACGCGCCCCTCGCCTCGAAATCGTATTTCTGGTGCGGACCATATTCGGTCGACCGCGGCACGAACGCGGTCTTGAGGCCGAGTTTCTGCGCGGCCTTGAGGTCATTGTTGTGGGCGGCGCACATCATCACCTCTTCCGGCTTCAGGCACAGCAGACTGGCGGCGCCGAGATAGGTTTCCGGGTCGGGCTTGTAGTGCTGGAACAGCTCCGCCGACATGATCAGGTCCCAGGGCATGCCAGAGAACTTCGCCATGTTGGTCAAGAGCGCGACGTTGCCGTTGGAGAGCGGCGAGATGATGTATTTCGTCTTCAGCCGCGTCAGGCCCGGCGACCGTGTCCGGCCAGGCGTGCAGCCGGTGCCAGCCCATGGTCAGGTGCTGCAGGTCGGCCTCTTTCAGGCCCTGAATCGAAAACTGCGCGACCAGTTTTTCCAGCGACTCCCGATGCAGCGTGTCGAGGATCTTGTAGCCGAGTTCGGGATGCTTGCGGACCTCGTCCATCGAGGCGGAATAGACCGCCCGCCAGCCGTCGACCAGCGCGGTCCAGTCGGCCTTGATGCCTGACGTTTCGGACCACTTGGTGAAATCGTTGATCAGGCTGGTGCGCCAGTCGACGCAGGTGCCGAACACATCGAACACCAGCGCCTTCACCCCGGAGATATCAGACATGTTCACTCCCTTTTTTTTGTTGTTGTTTGACGTCAGTTCAAAAGATCTTGCGATACTGCATAAAGCCGGGATCGTCGGCGACCTGGTCGTAGAGGATCCTCGCCTGCGCGTTGGAGGTCTGCGTCAGCCAATGCACGCGGCTGGCGCCGGCCTCCCTGGCTTTCGCGGAGACGGCTTCGATCAGCGCACGTCCAAGCCCAAGCCCGCGCGCGCTCTGATCCACGAACAGGTCCTGCAGATAGCAGTAATTGCCGACCGTCCAGCTTGAGCGGTGAAACAGGTATTGCACGATGCCGGTCAGCTTGCCGTCAGCGTAGGCGCCGAGCAAGAACATCGGCTCGTCAGGATCGTGGAAGCGCTGCCACGCTACATCGCTGGCGCCGGGCGCCAGGGTTGCCTTGTAGAAAGCGAGATAGCCGTTCCAGAGCGGCTCCCATGCCGCGCGCTCGTCCTTGCCGACGGGGCGAATGACGACGCTGGCGGGCTTGGTTATCACTTGGCTCCAGCCCTCAATCCAGGTGGAACTTGTCGAGTTGACGGTGCTCGGCCTTGATGTAGCGGACGGTGCCGGTGACCGAGCGCATCACGACCGTCTCGGTCTCGATCACGTCCTTGCGGAACTTGACGCCGGACAGCAGCGAACCTGTCGTGACGCCAGTGGCCGCGAACAGGCAGTCGCCCTTCGCCATGTCCTCGATGCCGTAGATGAACTTCGGGTCCTTCACGCCCATCTTGTGGGCGCGCTCGCGTTTCTCGTCGCTGTCGAGGATCAGCCGGCATTGCATCTGGCCGCCGATGCAGCGCAGCGCGGCTGCCGCCAGCACGCCTTCGGGTGCGCCGCCGGTGCCGATATACATGTCGACGCCGGTATTATCTGGATCGGCGCAGTGGATCACGCCGGCAACGTCACCGTCGGTGATCAGCCGCACTGCGGCACCGGTGCCGCGGACGCCCGAGATGATGTCGGCGTGGCGCGGGCGATCGAGCACCAGCACAGTGATCGCGGAAGCATCGACGCCCTTGGCCTTGGCGAGTCGGCGAACGTTGTCGGCGGGCGACGCGTCGAGTTCGACCACGCCCTTCTTGTAGCCCGGACCGACCGCGATCTTCTGCATGTAGACGTCGGGCGCATGCAGCAGCGTGCCGCCATCGGCCATCGCCATGGTCGCGATCGCCCCCGGCATGTTCTTGGCGCACAGCGTGGTGCCTTCGAGCGGATCGACGGCGATATCGACCTGCGGGCCGGCGTTGAGGCCGACCTTCTCACCGATGAACAGCATCGGCGCTTCGTCGCGCTCGCCCTCGCCGATCACGATGGTGCCTTCGATCGGCAGCTTGTTGAGTTCGCGGCGCATCGCGTCCACCGCGGCCTGGTCGGCGGCCTTTTCCTGGCCATGGCCGCGCAACCGCGCTGCGGAAACTGCCGCGCGTTCCGTCACCCGCACGATTTCGAGCGTCAGGATGCGCTCGAGCAATAGCTGCGGCGGAACGGAAATATGGGTGGACATCTCTGCAACTCCCTTAGCGTTTCGTGGCGGACCCGATGGGCCGCAATCAATCCTTCGCGTGTCCCGTCCGGGGCCCGCTAGTTCTTTTCGATTCGTATCACCTGCGGCCGGCCGCTGATCACCTTGTCGCGCTGCACCGCTTCGAGCGCGCGATAGACCGCGTCCTCGGAGGTCGCGTAGGTAATCAGAATGACCGGAACCGGTGAAGCCTTCTTCGCGGCGTCGGTCGCGTCGACGCCATCGGGATGGCGCTGCATCACGGACTCCAGTGAAATCTTCTCCTTCGCCAGACGCGTGGCGATCTTGGCAACCGTGCCGGGAAGATCGCGCGCCATCAGGCGGATGTAATAGCCGCCCTCGTGGCGCTCCATCGGCGCCTTCTTGGTGTCGCGCAGGCGATCTACCGGACGCCCGAACGGTTTGGCCCGAATGCCCCGCGCGACGTCGGCGATATCGGCAACAACCGCGGACGCGGTTGCCGCACCGCCTGCGCCGGGGCCGACCAGCGTGATCGGCGGAATGCCCTCGCCGTCGATGGTCACGGCATTGGTGACGCCCATCACCTGCGCGATCGCGGACGACTTCGGCACCATAGTCGGATGCACGCGCTGCTCGATTCCCTTGGCAGTACGCACCGCGACACCGAGCAGCTTGACCCGATAGCCAAGCTCCTCCGCCGCGCGCAGATCTTCCGGCATGATCGAGGAGATGCCTTCGACATAGACCGCGCTCTGCGCCACTTTGGTGCCGAAAGCGAGGCTCGCCAGGATCGCCAGCTTCTGCGCGGTGTCATGGCCGTCGACGTCGAACGACGGATTGGCTTCGGCATAGCCGAGGCGCTGCGCGTCCTTCAGGCATTCGGCGAATGACAAGCCCTCCTGTTCCATCCGGGTCAGGATGTAGTTGCAGGTGCCGTTGAGGATGCCGTAGACGCGGTTGACGCCGGTTCCGGCAAGACCTTCACGCAGCGTCTTGATCACGGGAATGGCCGCGCCGACCGCGGCCTCGAAATTCAGGGCGCCGCCATGCTTCTCGGCAGCCCTGGCCAGCCGCAGGCCATGCTTGGCGATCAGCGCCTTGTTGGCTGTCACCACCGACTTGCCGGCCTTCAGCGCGGCCTCGATCGCCGACAGCGCCGGTTCGCCGGAACCGCCCATCAGTTCGACAAAGCAATCGATGCGGGGATCGGTGGCGAGCGCCAGCGGGCTGTTGACCCAGTCGATGCCACGCAGGTCGAGGGAGCGCTTTTTCACCTTCGAACGTGCGGTGACGGCCACCACGCGGATGCCGCGGCCGCTGCGCGCCGACAGCGTTCTCGCCTGCTCTTCGATAGTGCGGACGACTGCGGCGCCAACCGTGCCGAGCCCCGCTATGCCCACTCTGAGGGGTGCGACCATGACTGAAAGAACCTGCTGAAGGAATTAACGCCGATTGGCGAGAGGAACCACGTTGTGCAACGTTTCAATGCCGCTTTCAAGGAAGCGGCGCACGCCGCGCGCGGCCTGGCGAATACGCTGCTCGTTTTCCACCATGGCGATGCGGACATAACCCTCGCCATGCTCGCCGAAGGCAACTCCCGGCGAAACCACGACGCCGGATTTCTCCACCATCAGGGTCGCGAACTGCATGCTGCCGACCTCCTGGAACGCCTTCGGCAGCGGCGCCCAGGCGAACATCGAGGCCTGCGGTGGCGGGATGTCCCAGCCGGCCCGGCCAAAACTCTCCACCAGCGCGTCGCGGCGCTTGCGGTACGTGTCGCGCATCTCCTTGATGCAATCGTCCGGCCCGTTCAATGCTGCGGTTGCGGCCACCTGCACCGGCGTGAACGCGCCATAGTCGAGGTAGGATTTTACGCGCGCTAATGCGGCGATGATCCGTTCGTTGCCGACGGCAAAGCCCATGCGCCAGCCGGCCATCGAGAACGTCTTCGACATCGAGGTGAATTCGACCGTCACGTCGATCGCGCCGGGAACTTCCAGCACCGAGGGCGGCGGTTTCTTATCGTCGAAATAGACTTCGGCGTAAGCGAGATCCGACAGGATGAATATCTCGTGCTTCTTCGCGAACGCCACCAGATCCTTGTAAAAATCCAGATCGGCAACATAAGCGGTCGGATTGGACGGATAGCACACGATCAGCGCGATCGGCTTCGGGATCGAATGGATGATCGCGCGCTCCACCGCTTCAAAGAACTGCGGCGTCGGTTCCGACGGCACCGAGCGGATCACGCCGCCCGCCATCAGGAAGCCGAAGGCGTGAATCGGATAGCTCGGATTGGGACACAGCACGACATCGCCGGGCGCGGTGATCGCCTGCGCGACGTTGGCAAAACCTTCCTTGGAACCCAGCGTCGCCACGATCTGGGTTTCCGGATTGAGTTTGACGCCGAAGCGGCGCGCGTAATAGGCCGCCTGCGCCTTGCGAAGACCGGTGATGCCTCGCGAGGCCGAATAACGGTCAGTCCGCGGCTTGCCGAGCGTTTCCTTCAGCTTCTCGATCACATGGGGCGGGGTCGGCAGGTCCGGGTTACCCATGCCGAGGTCGATGATATCGGCACCTGCGTTCCGCGCGGCCGCCTTGGCCCGGTTGACCTGTTCGAACACGTAAGGCGGCAGACGGCGGATACGATAAAAATCTTCCATGGGACCCTTGCTCCGACAACCGGCGTGACAGAATCGGGGGAAACCTTGGCGTTTCGAAGCCGAATTCGGCTTCGTCCAGAAGTCGCGCCCAATCAAGGGTTTAGAGCGAATTCAGGCGCAAGATCCCGGGGCTCTGGACCCGCTATGCGGTTGAATTGAGCTCTTTTACCACGGCAGCCCCGCAGCGCCAGCTTCTATAGCGGTTTCAGCGGCGGATCGGCCGGCCGTGGGAAAACGGCCAAAGCGCCGACCGCGTCACTTTGTGCCGCTTTTTGGAGCAGCGTTCGTGGACGCTTGGCGGTCCCGTGCGGCGACCAGCTCTGCCTGGATTTTGGTCAGTTCGGCCGGCTTCATCGCCGCCTCTTCGCGGTCCGGAGGCAGATCATGGACCGGCATGTAGGCGCCGGCTTCCTTGGGACGCTGCGGGGCATCGGACGGCAGGCCGACGCCGGGCAAATCGGCGATCTGCGTCGAGCAGCCGCCAAGCGCCAGCGCCGACGCAAACAGCGCGGCCATCGACCACAGCCTTATCGTTCGATCCACCGGCATCCGTCCGGAAGTCCCCTGCTATCTTGTCTCGTGTCCCGCTGCGTGCATCGCGTTATCGGCGCATCGCAGACTTTTTGGGCCGTGCTGGTACGAGCCTTGCAGCGTCAAATCGTCCAGCCGTCCAATTCACCGCAAGCGTTCAAACTATTGTCGCCCTGAACGATTAAAGCCCCAAGAAGAAATCCGAGCGGTGCGGCTTCAATGTGTCAGAACGGAGAAACTTTATCGCAGTGCAACAGGAATAATCCCACATCCGCCAGCGCCAATCGGCGCGGTGACGAACCCGAAATGAAGTTATAGTGTCCCCGACATGACTGACGTTAACACCGAAACCCAGGCTCCGAAAGCATTCAACGCCGAAGCTTTCGCCATGAATATCGCGAAAGCGATGGAGACGAGCGGCCAGGCGCTGGCAGCCTATCTCAAGCCGCGCGAAAACGGCGAGGCGAAAGACAAGCCGCCGAACGAAATCAGTGAGGTCGTCAAAACCTTCTCGACCGTTGCCGAATACTGGCTGTCCGACCAGGATCGCGCCTCCGATATCCAGACCCGGATGGGCAAGGCCTATCTCGATCTCTGGGGTTCGGCCGTCCGCCGCATGGCCGGCGAAGAGGCAAAACCCGCGATCGAGCCGTCGCCGCGCGACAAGCGGTTCAGGGATCCCGAGTGGCGGTCGAACCAGTTCTTCGATTTCGTGTTGCAGCTCTATCTGCTCACCACGCAGTGGGCGCAGGAGCTGGTGAAGAACGCCGAAGGCCTCGATCCGCACACCCGCAAGAAGGCGGAATTCTACGTTCAACAGATCACCAACGCGATCGCGCCGTCGAATTTCGTCTTTACCAATCCCGAAGTGCTGCGCGAGACGCTGGCGTCCAATGGCGGCAACCTCGTTCGCGGCATGAAGATGCTGGCGGAAGACATCGAGGCCGGGCACGGCACGCTGCGGATCCGCCAGTCCGATCCCTCGAACCTCGTTGTCGGCGTCAACATGGCGACGACGCCGGGCAAGGTGATCTACCAGAACGCTCTGATGCAGCTGATCCAGTACACGCCGACCACGGAGACCGTGCTGCGCACGCCGCTCCTGATCGTGCCGCCGTGGATCAACAAGTTCTACATTCTCGATCTCAAGCCGGAAAAATCCTACATCAAATGGTGCGTCGATCAGGGCATCACGGTGTTCGTGATTTCCTGGGTCAATCCGGACAAGGAACTCGGCAAGAAGACCTTTGACGACTACATGAAGGAAGGCCCGCTCACGGCGATGGACGTGATCGAAAAGGTCACGGGCGAGATGAAGGTCCACACCGCCGGCTATTGCGTCGGCGGCACCCTGCTCGCCTCGACGCTGGCCTGGCTCGCCGAGAAGCGCCGCCAGCGCGTCACTTCAGCGACGTTCTTTGCCGCGCAGGTCGACTTCACCCATGCCGGCGATCTCCTCGTGTTCGTCGACGAGGACCAGATCGCAGCACTCGAGCGCGATATGCAGGTGGCCGGCGTGCTCGAAGGCAGCAAGATGGCGATGGCCTTCAACATGCTGCGTTCGAACGACCTGATCTGGTCCTATGTCGTCAGCAATTACCTGAAGGGACAACCGCCCACCGCCTTCGACCTGTTGCACTGGAATTCCGACGCCACGCGGATGCCGGCGGCCAACCATTCGTTCTATTTGCGCAGCTGCTATCTGGAAAACCGGCTGTCCCACGGCAGCATGGTGCTCGACAACACGCTGCTCGATCTCTCGAAGGTCAAGGTGCCCGTCTACAACCTGGCGACCCGCGAGGACCACATCGCGCCCGCCGAATCCGTGTTGTACGGTTCGCAATTCTTCGGCGGCCCGGTGAAATATGTGTTGTCGGGCTCGGGCCATATCGCTGGTGTCGTCAACCCGCCGGCCGGCGGCAAGTACCAATACTGGACCAACGACAACATCAAGGACATCAAGCTCGCCGACTGGCTCAAGGGCGCCACCGAACACAAGGGTTCGTGGTGGCCCGACTGGCTGCAATGGCTGGAGACCATTGACGCCGAACGCGTGCCGGCGCGCGCCGCCGGCTGCGAGGCGATGCCGCCGATCGAGGATGCGCCCGGCAGTTACGTCCGGGTCCGCGCGTAGCGCTGGCGCTCGCAGTTCGATATAAACAACGATCCCATGCCGGGATTCGAAATCAGTTGAGGGGGAACCAATGACGCGTGAATTGTTCTGGCTGACTCTGACCGTGATTTTGACCGGGCTGCTTTGGGTTCCCTACATACTCAATCGCTGTCAGATCCGCGGCCTCGGCGGCGCGATGGCCAATCCCTCGCGCAACGACAAGCCGCATGCCGAATGGGCCAACCGTCTGATGTTCGCGCATGACAATGCGATCGAGAATTTGATCATCTTCGCGCCGCTGGTCCTGATCCTCAACGCGGCCGACTATTCAACCAAATGGACCGTGCTGGCCTGCGCCGTGTACTTCTGGGCCCGCGTCGCGCATCTGATCGTCTACACGCTGGGCCTGCCGGTATTCCGCACGCTGGCCTTCACCGTCGGCTTCATCGCCCAGGCCGTGCTGGCGCTGGCGATCTTCAAGATCGTCTGAGACCGGGCGAACTCAGGCCCCTTTCCGGGCGACGACAAACAGCATCGCAGCCTGTTTGTCGTCGAAACCCAGGACTTCGCCGCTCTCGATCGACAGCGAACTCCAACTCCCCGCCCGCGCGTAAGTGGCACGCAGCCAGTCCGGCGTCGGGTAGTTGTAATAGCGATCGAGCGTATCGCGCCCGTCGACGTCGCCGGTCTTGTAACTCGCGTAGAAGAGGCCGTTCGCTTTGAGCGCGCGGCGGATCAGAGCGAGAATATCCGCCAGTTGCGCGCGCGGGACGTGAAGCAGACAAGCATTGGCCCAAACCGCGTCATAGGCTTCGACCTCGTCGAGATCGTGAAACAGCAGCGTTTCGACCGGACGGCCGAGACGCTTCGAGGCGACCGCGGCCATTTCCGCCGACCCATCGGTCGGGCGGACATCAAAGCCCTTTGCCAGCATGCCTGCCGTATCCGCGCCGGCGCCGCATCCGAGTTCGAGGATTTTGGCGCCGGGCGCGAGCAATTCCAGAAACGCTGATAGCCGCGCCTGACGCGAGGTGATCTCGCGTTCCGCATAGGCTTGCGCGTTGCTGCTGTAGAATTGAAGCGTCTTCTCGTCCACAGCCGATCCTTGTCAGGAAGAACAGCGCGGCTGGCCTTACAGTTCAGGCAGGCCGAGCATCAGCCGCATGTTCTGCACCGCCGCGCCCGACGCACCCTTGCCGAGATTGTCGAGCCGCGCAACGAGAACCGCCTGCCGGTGCTTTTCGCTGGCAAACACATACAGCTCAAGCAAATTGGTCTCGTTGAGCGCTTCGGGCTCGAGCTTTCCGTTCCTGGTCGCGTCGCTGAGCGGCTTGACCGAAACGTATTTGCTTCCTGCGTAACGTTTGACCAACGCCGCATGAAGCGCGGCCCCTTCGGGCTTGCCCGGCAACGTGTCGAGATGAAGCGGCACCGACACCAGCATGCCCTGCCGGTAGTTGCCGACCGACGGCACGAAGATCGGCCGCCGCGTCAGATGCGAGTAAAGCTGCGTCTCCGGCAGGTGCTTGTGCTCGAAGCCGAGACCGTACAGTTCGAAGGCCGGCGCGGTGCCGTCCTCGAAACTGGCGATCATGGTCTTGCCGCCGCCGGAATAGCCGCTCACCGCATTGATGGTGATGGGATAGTCGGCGGGAACAAGGCCGCCATCGACCAGCGGCCGCAGCAATGCGATCGCACCGGTTGGATAGCAGCCGGGGTTCGAGACCTTTCGCGAGGCTCTGATCTTGTCGGCCTGATCGGGCGCAAGCTCGGCAAAACCATAGGTCCAGTCGCTGGCGACCCGGAACGCCGTCGAGGCGTCCAGCACCTTGGGAGCCGAAGCACCCATGCCGTCGATCAGCTTGACCGTCTCCTTGGCGGCGTCATCCGGCAGGCAGAGGATCACGAGATCCACCTGCTCCATCAGCGCCCGCTTGGCGGCCGGATCCTTGCGCTTGTCGTCGGCAATGCCAGCGACGGTGACGTCGTTCTGCCCGCTGAGCCGCTCGGCAATACCGAGGCCGGTGGTGCCGGAGCCGCCATCAACGAACACGACGGGCTTTTTGGTAGCGGCCGGTGTCCCGGCCTTCGATTTGGTATCGGACATGGTCATTGCGCGTTCCTTTCGGAGGAAATCGTTGAGGTCGAGTTGCCGGCGAAGGCCTGCGGACGCGCGTCGCGCATCAGGCCGGCGATCACATGCGCATCGGCATCGGGCTGCCCGGCGAGAGCGTCGGCCAGAGCTGTGTAGTCGGCGTCCGACTTGTGCTGGTTCAGCTTGAAGCTGCCTTCGATATCCTCAACCGTCATCGTCATACCCACGATCGCTTTCTTCAGCGCCTCCAGCCTTCCTGCCGTCATCTTCGACGACAGCCACGGCTTCTTCGGCAACAGTCGGCCTTCAAACTTGGCGCTGAGCGTCTCGATCTGCTCGGCGAGTTCGTCGTCGGACAAGGTCCGCACCGTCCCGGTCAGATGCACCGCCTGATAGAGCCAGGTCGGCACCTGGTCGGCCGAGACATACCAGTCGGGTGACACATAGGTGTCGGCGCCGTTGACCGCCAGCAACCACGGTGTGGTCCCGTCGGCCAGCTTTACCAGCGGATTGTGACGGGCGACGTGAAACGCCGCATGGGGCGTGCCGTCACCGGCGAAGGTCAGGTAAAACGGCAGCGACGAGGCGACCGGCTTTTTGCCATCCCACGCGCAGGCGAGGCCAAAGCCGCGCGCTTCCGCGAACGCGAGGCTCGCGGCGCGATCGGACTTGAACATTGGAGGCGTATACATTTGGAACTCCTGCTTGACGTAGGAGCCACCAGATCAGACCGCGTTTTGGAAGGGTAGAAGAAGCCGCGGGACCGGATCCGGCGGCAAGGGCGACAATCTTAAACGCAGACGTCCGCCCATACCGCGATGATGCGGCGGCGGCGAGCGGCAAAAATGGTCGAAGCGTTGATCATGGGCGCGGCTATAAGGCCGCGCCCCATTTCCGTCAAGTAATACCTGCCATTCCCCGGCGAAGCGACGCATTGCCCCCCGGAATGATGGCAGTTGCGGGTCAGATCACCGGATTCCACGGCGCCGGGATCACCCGGTAGCCGCTGCCGTCCTTTTCGACGTTGCCGAGACCCGGGAACGGATAGTGGAAGCCCTGCACCTGCAGCTTGTCGGCCACCAGCATGTCGTAGGTCTTGCGACGGCTCTTTTCGGCCATGTCGGCGTCCTGGTCGAAGAACGCGTGCCAGCCGGGATTGGCCGCAAACAGATAGGGAATGTTGGTGACGTCGGACTGGATGAACACCTTGCCCGTACCGGACGACAGCACATACGAGGTGTGGCCCGGCGTATGACCGGGGGTTTCGACCGCCAGCAGACCGGGCGCTACTTCCTTGCCCCACTCATAGGGCGTGACCTTTTTCTTGAGGCCGGCTTCAAGCACGCGACGGGCATTCTTGAACACGCCCGGCATGCGCTCGCCGGTCTGCTTGGCCATTTCGCCGTCGTCCATGAAGTATTTCCATTCGACCGACGGCACCAGCACCTCGGCATTGGCGAACGCTGGCCCGCCTTCGGCGTTGAGCAGACCGTTGATGTGATCGCCGTGGAAGTGCGAGATCACCACCATGTCGACGGCCTTCGGATCGAAGCCGGCCGCGGCCATGTTGGTGGCAAACTGGCCGACGGCGCCCTTGCTCGACGCGAACGCGCCCGGACCGTTGCCGGTGTCGAGCACGATCAGCTTGCCGCCGGCGTTGATCACCAGCGGTCCGAACTGGATGCTGACCTTGTCCTTTGGCATGTAGGCTTTTTCGAGCGCCGCGGCGACGTCATCCTTCTTGGCGTTGGGAATGAAGCTGTCGCCGAGCGCGAACGTGTTGACGCCGTCGGAGATCACGGTCACCTGCGTGTCGCCGACCTTGTAGCGATAGAAACTGGGGGCCTGCTTGTCGGCCATCGGTGCTGCCGCATTCGCGGACATCGCCGGCAACAGCGGCACGGTAGCGATGCCGGCAGCTCCGGCCAGCATGTGACGTCTTGTCAATTCCATGTGGTGTCCTCCCTGTGAGACGATGAATAGTCTTTGCGGGCTTTGCCGCGTTCTTGATGATTGGTGCGCATTTTTAGCAGCGTTTGACCGGTAACGCGATAACGCTGTCTTTTGGGGGCTAACCCCCGCAGCGCGGGGTTATTCCGCCACCTGATTTCACCGCGTCAGGCCACCCGCCACAGCCATTCGGCGAGCTTTCCGATCACGTCACCAAACAGCAGCAGCGCCGCCGACCAGACCAGCGCCGAGACGAAATTGGCGATCTGGAACTGCCAGTAGGACATCTCGAAGATGCCTGCGGCGAGCGGCACCGACGCCCGCAACGGGCCGAAAAACCGGCCGATGAAAATCGAGGGTACGCCCCATTTCTTCACGAACAGCTCGCCGCGGGGCAAGATTTCGGGATAGCGCGACAGCGGCCACATCTGCGCGACGTGTTCCTTGTATTTGAAGCCGAACCAGTACGAGACCCAGTCGCCAAGCGCCGCGCCGATGCCGCCGGCAATCCAGATCGGCCAGAAGCTGATGCCGCTGACGCCGATCAGCGCGCCAATCGCAACCAGTGCGCCCCATGCCGGGATCAGCAGCGAGATAAAGGCCAGCGACTCACCGAACGCCAGCACCAGCACGATCGGCGCGGCCCAAGCCTGATGATCGCGCACGAAATCGGCCAGCGCGCGGGCAAAATCTTCCATCCTCTGAACGCCTTCCCCGCCCTGTCCGCGCCGATCAACCGTTCCCGGCTCTACAGCCCACGGACAGGTAAGCCAGCCCTTTGCGTGACTTCAAGTCACAAAGGCGGGCACGGGGCGTGATGTCAATTGGCCCCTGTTCGCCACTTGGCTTTCCGCCTCATTGGAGCGGTGAACTACCCGCCCGGTCACTTTCTTGGCCCATCCATGGCATAGTCAGGGGAACCGATTCGCTGCGCCCATCCGCGCGCAACATATGAAGAAACATGTCCAAAGCATTGAAATCAGCTGCAAAAAGCAAGTCCGATAAAGATCTGTTCGCTGGATCAGAGCCGAAAGGCCGCGCGCCGTTGAAGGTGGCCAGCCGCTCCGGCGGCGCCGAAGAAGCCTACACCGCAGCCGACATCGAGGTGCTCGAAGGGCTCGAGCCGGTGCGCCGCCGGCCCGGCATGTATATCGGCGGCACCGACGAAAAGGCGCTGCATCATCTGTTCGCTGAAGTCATCGACAACTCGATGGACGAGGCGCTGGCGGGACACGCATCGTTCATCGAGGTTCATCTGGGCGCCGACGGATTTTTGACCGTCACCGACAACGGCCGCGGCATTCCCGTCGATCCGCATCCGAAATTCCCGAAAAAGTCCGCGCTCGAAGTCATCATGTGCACGCTGCATTCCGGCGGCAAGTTCGACTCCAAGGTCTACGAGACCTCGGGCGGCCTGCACGGCGTCGGCGTCTCCGTGGTCAACGCCCTCTCCTCGCGGCTCGAGGTCGAGGTCGCGCGCAGCCAGAAACTCTACAAGATGAGTTTCGAGCGCGGCCACCCCAAGGGCAAGCTCGAAGACCTCGGCAAGGTCAACAACCGCCGCGGCACCACCATCCGTTTCAAGCCGGACACCGATATCTTCGGCGCCAAGGCGGTGTTCAAGCCGCAGCGCCTGTTCAAGATGACGCGCTCGAAGGCCTATCTGTTCGGCGGCGTCAAAATCCGCTGGCGCTGCGATCCCGAACTGCTGAAGGGCATCGAGGACGTCCCGGCCGAGGATGAGTTTCACTTCCCCGGCGGCCTGAAGGATTATCTCGCCGCCGCCATTCACGCCGACACGCTGGTGCATCCCGATATCTTCTCCGGCAAGTCCGGCCGCAACGGCGGGCACGGCGCCTGCGAATGGGCGGTCGCATGGACGGCGGATGCCGACGGCTTCCTTTCCTCCTACTGCAACACCGTGCCGACGCCCGATGGCGGCACCCATGAATCCGGCATGCGCAGCGCCATGCTGCGCGGCCTGAAAGACCATGCCGAGCGCATCGGCCAGGGCAAGCGTGCCGCTCCGATCACCTCCGAAGACGTGATGGTGGGCGCTGCCGTGATGCTGTCCGTGTTCGTGCGCGAGCCGGAATTCCAGGGCCAGACCAAGGACCGGCTTGCCACCGCCGAAGCCCAGCGCATCGTCGAACAGGCCATCAAGGACCCGTTCGACCACTGGCTGTCGGGCAATCCGCTACAGGCCAACAAGCTGCTGGATTTCGTCATCGAGCGCGCCGACGAGCGGCTGCGCCGACGCGCGGAAAAGGAAACGTCGCGCAAGACCGCGGTGAAGAAGCTGCGCCTGCCCGGCAAGCTCGCCGATTGCACCAACACCGCCACCGAAGGCTCCGAACTGTTCATCGTCGAGGGCGACTCGGCCGGCGGCAGCGCCAAGCAGGCGCGCGATCGCAAGACGCAGGCAATATTGCCGTTGCGCGGCAAGATCCTCAACGTCGCTTCCGCGACCAAGGACAAGCTCACCGCCAACGCCCAGCTCTCCGACCTGATGCAGGCGATCGGTTGCGGCACCGGCGTGCATTATCGCGAAGAAGACCTGCGCTATTCCCGCATCATCATCATGACCGACGCGGACGTCGACGGCGCGCATATCGCCTCGCTGCTGATTACGTTCTTCTATCGTCAGACACCGAAGCTAATCGATGAGGGACATCTCTATCTCGCGGTGCCGCCGCTCTATCGCCTGACCCACGGCAGCAAGACGATTTACGCCCGCGACGACGCCCACAAGGACGCGCTGCTGAAGAGCGAATTCAACGCCAACGCCAAGGTCGATGTCGGCCGCTTTAAAGGCCTGGGCGAGATGATGCCGGCGCAGCTGAAGGAAACCACCATGGATCCGGCCAGGCGCACCATGCTGCGCGTGGTGCTCCTGGCCGACGACCGCGAGGGCACCGCCGATTCGGTCGAACGGCTGATGGGCACCAAGGCCGAGGCGAGATTCGCCTTCATCTCCGACAAGGCCGAGTTCGCCAGCGACGACCTGCTGGACGTCTGATCCCGCCAATATCCGCTCAGGAATCGGCTTTTTCACGCCATTTCCGTGCCAGGAAGCCGTTCTGGGGCGGATTCCGCCCATTTTTCAGGCTTTTCCGCGCGTTTCGTTTTCGGGCGGGTGTGTTTCCCCCGCAACAGCATTTTGGGCGGAACTGCGTATAGTTACGGACAGTCGTCTTGGGGAATCAGTGATTGAACCCTCCAGACTTTGGGTTCGGCGCTTTACTACTGAGGAATTGAAAATGAAGAAGTTGGTGATCACTCTGGCCGCGACTGCGGCTCTCACTGGATCGGCTTTCGCGGCTGATATGGCGCCCCGCGCCTACACCAAGGCGGCTCCGATGGCAGTGGCAGGTCCCAGCTGGACCGGCTGCTATGTCGGCGCCGGCGGTGGCGGCGCTTATGTGAAGAACAATCACAACGATTTCGTCACCGGCACCAACATTGCCGCAGGTCCGAATATCTCCGCCGGCGCAGATGGTTGGTTCGGCACCGTGCAGGTGGGCTGCGACTATCAGTTCGCTGGCAACTGGGTTGCCGGTGTGTTCGGCGACTATGATTTCATGGACGTGCGGGGCGATACTTCGATCGGCGGAACGTTCGGCCCGTCGCAAGTCGGATCGCAGAAGCTGGATTCGCAGTGGTCGATCGGTGGTCGTGTCGGCTATCTCGTGTTGCCGCAGCTGCTGACCTACGTTTCGGGCGGCTACACACAGGGACACTGGAAGTCGACCAACCTGACTGCCTTCGGTGCCTTGGCTCCGACCACGACGCTTCCCGGATCGACCAAAGGTGGCTGGTTTATCGGCACCGGCGACGAATATGCGCTGAGCTTCCTGCCCGGCCTGTTCTGGAAGACTGAATACCGCTATGCGGAATTCGACCGTTCAAACGTGGATGTCGTCACGTTCCCCGCCGGTGCCCTGACCGGTACTTCCTCGACCCAGAAATTCAGCGAGCACAGCGTTCGCAGCGAGCTGGTCTACCGCTTCAACTGGGGTGGCTCGGTTGTCGCCAAGTACTGAGACTTGAACTACCGATCTCTGCTAACTCAGCAGCTCAAAAGCCCCGGCATCGCCCGGGGCTTTTTTGTGCCTGAGCCCCGGCCTTCTGCCGCGAGCATTTTCACGCGCGCTACCAGGCGGAGGGCGAATAGCGCGCATCGCCCACCTTTAGAGAGCCAGTGTGTTGTCCCCGCAACAGCATTCTGGCGGGAACTGCGTATAGTCCTCCTATCGGGTTTTGGAATCGGTGCTCGCGCACTTTGGGGCGATCGAAGTCGACGCCTCCATACTGAGGAAATTTGAAGATGAAAAATATTGCGCTCGCACTGACCGCCTTGGCGGCACTCACCGGGTCGGCCGTTGCGGCTGACATGGCACCTCGCGCCTACACCAAGGCGCCGGTTGCCGTTGCTCCCGTTGCCAACTGGACCGGCTGCTATGTCGGCGGCGGCGGCGGCGGCGCCTACGTGAAGAACGATCATAACGACTACGCCACCGTGGCGGGCCGCGGTTTTCTCGCCGGCCAGGCCACCGGCCCCAATCTGTCAACCGGCGAGGATGGCTGGTTCGGTACCGTGCAGGCGGGCTGTGACTATCAGTTCGGTGGTAACTGGGTCGCTGGCCTGTTCGCAGACTATGATTTCATGGATGTGCGCGGCGACACTTCGATCTTGGGAACGACGAGCTACGTCGCTCACCGGATCCCAGAAGCTGGATTCGCAGTGGTCGATCGGTGGCCGCGCCGGCTACCTGGTGCTGCCGCAGCTGCTGACCTACGTTTCGGGCGGCTACACGCAGGGACATTGGAAGTCCACGAACATGTCCTTGTTCGGTGCCGCGACTCCGACCGCGACGCTGCCCGGTGCGACCAAAGGTGGCTGGTTTATCGGCACCGGTGACGAATACGCGCTGAGCTTCCTGCCCGGCCTGTTCTGGAAGACCGAGTATCGCTATGCGGAATTCGACCGTGCAAACGTGGATATCGTTACATTCCCGGGCGGCGTCCTGACCGCCGATTTCTCGACCCAGAAGTTCAGAGAGCACAGCGTGCGCAGCGAACTGGTCTACCGCTTCAACTGGGGTGGTGCTGCGGTCGTCGCCAAGTACTGAGATTAGCTAGATTAACATGCTCAAAAGCCCCGGCATCGTCCGGGGCTTTTTTGTGCCTGGATGCTGCCGCGTTATCGATCGCGCCGATCGCCAAACGCCGGCATCACGACGCCCTTCTGCAGCCGACCTCCCCTCTGAAATAGCGCTGCGATCATTTCTGCCTTGCCCCGCGCTTCGGCATTGTATTCGATCGAAAGCTGCGGCCCGGGACAACGGGACGCCAGTCAAGCCGCACGGACCCCGCCAGACGGACCGCAAGCGGCAACAGGGGGAAGTCCATGGCCAGATCGCTTTCGATCGTCGGCTTTCTTGCACTCGCCATCGGATTGCTCTGGATCGGCCAGGGTACCGGCGCGATCACCTGGCCGCGAACGAGCTTCATGATCAACCAGCTGCAATGGGCCGGATATGGCGCGATGCTCGGCGCCGTCGGCCTGATCCTGATCTGGCAGGGCAACCGCTAGGTCCGCAGCGTGGGCAGGCGAAAGCGCGCCCACCACTCCACCTCGTTTCTGATGATGGTGGGCACGGCGCGAACAGCGCCTTCTCACCCATCACGCATCAAACAAACGGATAACAAGCATGAAAACAGAACTGTTCGATCTCGGCGGCAAGGTAGCCATTGTCACCGGAGGCAATGGCGGCATCGGGCTCGGCATGGCGCGGGGACTGGCGGCAGCGGGGGCTGCGGTGGCCATCGTCGGACGCAACGAGGCCAAGTCGCAGGCCGCGGTCGCCGAGCTCACGCAAGGCGGCGCCAGGGCGATTTCCGTGGTCACCGACGTCACCGACAAGGACGCCGTCGCCGCCATGACCGCGCGCGTGGCGAGCGAACTCGGCGGCATCGATATCCTCGTCAACAATGCCGGCATCAACATCCGCAAGCCGCCGCACGCGCTCGACATCGCCGAGTGGAACAGCGTGATTGACGACCAACCTCACCAGCGCCTTCCTGTGCTCGCAGGCGGTGTACCCTTCGATGAAGGCCGCCGGCGGCGGCAAGATCATCAACATTGGATCCATGATGTCGATCTTCGGCGCCAGCTTCACGCCGGCCTATGCCGCGAGCAAGGGCGGCATCGTGCAGTTCACGCGCTCCTGCGCGGTGGCCTGGGCCGCCGACAACATCCAGGCCAATGCGGTGCTGCCGGGCTGGATCGATACCGATCTCACCAAGCGCGCCCGCAAGGAGATCGACGGCCTGCACGACCGGGTGCTGGGACGCACACCGGCGGCGCGCTGGGGCGCGATCGCGGACTTCGCCGGCATCGCGGTGTTCCTCGCTTCCCCCGCCTCCGACTTCGTGACCGGCACCGCCATTCCCGTCGATGGCGGCTACTCGATCATGGGCTGACGCCGCCCGTCAGGCGGCCGGCGACTGCACGTGCTCGGGCCGAACGCCGAGGCCGACAAAGCGCGCGGTAATGCCTTGCAGCCAGGGGATCGCGTTCACCAGCCGCATCACGGCTGGAGGCTTCAGCGGCGCGTTGCCCGGCTTGAGCGCTGCGGCGACGATGTTGTTCTGAACCACGACCTGCATCCGCTGCGTCATCCGCACCGGAAACGCGCGACGCCGCTGCACCGCGTCGAGTTCGTCCTGCGACGGGCAACCGATCGCCAGTTTTGCGGCCAGCAGGTTTGCGGTCGCGACCGCATCCTGCACCGCCAGATTGACGCCGACGCCGCCCACCGGCGACATCGCGTGCGCGGCATCGCCAATGCACAGCAAGCCCGGCAGCGTCCAGCGCTGCAGCCGGTTGATCGCGACCGTCAACAGCTTGACGTCGTCCCAGCTCTTCACGTCCGATAGCCCAGCCTTGAGGATCGGCGCCATGCGCGCGATATCGTCGAGCAGCGCCGGCAGTCCCCTCGCCTTCACGGCGTCGTACTGGCCTTTTGCGATCACATAGGCGCACTGCCAATAGTAACCGCGATCGAACGTCACCATCATCTTGCCGGGATCGACGCGGGCGAACAGGCGTTCGTTTTCGTTCTCGCGCTTTCCGGCGCGAAACCACAGCACATCCATTGGCGCGCCGATCTCCTCGATCGCCAGGCCTGCGCGCTCGCGCACCAGCGAATGGCGGCCATCGCAGGCAATGGTCAGATCGGCCTCGATGTCGATGACGCCATCAGGCGTCTTCGCCTTTACGCCCGCGATCCGGTCGCCGTCGCGGATCAGGTCCACCGCCTCCGTGCTCATCATCACCTTGAGCGAAGCAAACTGCTTGCCGCACTCGCGCAGGAAATTGAGAAAATCCCATTGCGGCATGAAAGCGATAAAGGGAAATTTCACGTCGAGCCGGCTGAGATCGGCAATCCGCACCGACGTGCCGCCGAACATGCCTTCCATCTTCTGCAAGCGCTGATGCGGCAATTTCAAAAACCCGTCGCTCAGCCCGAGCTCGTCCATCACCTGCAAGGTCGAGGGATGCACGGTGTCGCCGCGAAAATCGCGGAAGAAATCCGCATGCTTTTCCAGCACCACGACGTCGATGCCGGCGCGCCCGAGCAGATAGCCGAGCATCATGCCCGCCGGCCCGCCGCCGACGATGCAGCAGCGCACCTTCATGGAGCGGCCGGGCGTCTGTTGCGATGACATGTCCACATCCATCGTCTCCCGTTGCTCATATGGTATGTCGGGCAGAGTACAACAATTTGACGTCGCGGCCGATTTCACGCTCCTGGCCGAGCCGCTCCGGCAACAAAAAAGCCCCGGCAAAACCGGGGCTTTCGAGCTGCAGATATCGCCTTGATCAGTAGCGCGCAGATCAGCGGCGCGCCGAACTTGTAGCTGACGCGGGCGACGACGGACTGGATGTCGCGGGGCCTGGCGTCGAACGTGTACACCAAAGGTGCTGCGCCGCCCGCGAGCTGATAGCTCTTGGTCTGGAAGGTCGAATAGTCATATTCGAGGCCGACGATCCAGTTCTGGGTCACGCCGTATTCCCAACCGCGCGCCAACGGTCCAGCCGTTGTGCCACTGGGTCCGGAGCCGGCCCCGGTGAACGGGCGGACCGACGTCGGTCACGTCGAGCCGGCTGTTGACGCCGGCATAACCACCCTTCGCGTACAGCAGGTTGTTCGCCCAAGGCATAACCGACCCGGCCGGTCACCGTCGCCATCCCGTTGGTCTTCCAGTTGAACACGTCGTCCCTTACCGGACCGAAGACGGTGTTGGTCACCGTGCCACGGTTATTCATGCCGGAAATCGAGCCTTCGAGCCCGAACACATAATTGCTGGCCTGCCAGTTGTAGCCGATCTGCCCGCCGCCAAAGATGCCCGACCCGCGCTGGCCAAAGCCCTGGCCCGGAATAAGGTCGCCGAAGCCGGAGTTGTTCGCGGTATTGGTCCAGCTCTGGTTGGTCGAGGAGCCGCCCAAGTGACCGCCGACGTAAAAGCCGCCCCAGTTGTAATAGGGCTCGGCGAAAACCGGGGCCTTGTAATAGGGCCGCGACAGATCCGCCGCCGAAGCCGCACCAGCGCCAAGCGCCGTGAACGCCAAAGCCGTCATCAATCTTGAATTGAACATGTCCTGCTCCCCAATTTCCCCTTGGAGAGCAACTTCGCCCGAGATCCTCACCAATCCCTCAAGGAATATGATTGATGAATGGTATCGCGGCGTTTTTGACGATTATCTCGCCAACAAGCCTGTCAATTGCTCGTCGGCGATGGAACAGCGCACTTCATCGATCTGCCGGGTAAGCGCCAGCGCGCTGGCCTTCAGGTTTTCGGCAGTCTCGCTTGGCGGATGTATCTTTTCCAGCTCAGCTATTCTTGCATTGACCGCCGCGAGCCGAAAATGAAGCTGTTCGATTTCAGCGCGTCGATCGGCGTCAGCTTCCTTCCAAACCCGCTGTGCCCGCATGATCGCTCCCCCGTTTTTGTCACGCCAGCGTGAAGGCGTTTTATGGCGGGAACAGGATCAATCCGCGTCGGACTAGGAACGCTCGCGCGGCTTTTTCGGTCCAAACCAGTCGCGTTTTCGGCAGGCGCGATCATGCATTCGAAGCGCGAACCGGGAGCGAACGGGCAAGAAGTTATCAACACCCCCGAATTGTAGCGGCACCCTTCGTGCGTAGCGTCGGAAACGGTGTGCCGAACTTTCGCGCCTGATTACGGACGCTGACGGTCGTTCGATTCAAAGCTGCGGCCGCCCGTGTAGCGGAGGCGCCTTGAGCGATCAGCGATTTGAGACGGCTCAATTCTTCAGATGACCACGCCCGCGTTCCCGGTCTCAGTCTCGGCATCGCCGGGCCTCACCTGGTTGGCGGCTGAACACTCCGCAGCAATTTGCTGACCTCCGGCGAACGAAGCGGATCCTCACCTTCGCAATCGATGCATCGATATTTACGTCCCACGACTCCCCTCTGGAGCATCAGCCGCAAAGGCTTGTGGCAGCTCGGGCAGACCGCGGTTTCCGCGCTCGACATGGTTTTACCTGCTGTCTTTCTTGCCCTCATGCGCCCCAGCAAACACCCAGAATTCAGCCTTGTAAAGACATAACTTATTGATTTTATTAGTATATTTTACTAACTTTGGGATTTTTTGGTATTTCCCGGAACCAGTGTTGACTGAGTGAATTTAGTGAATTACTCATTTTGTGGTTTTCACGCCAACTACTCATTGGAGGCAGCCAATGAACGACCTTCGTCCCGAGCGATTGCAGATCATGCTCTCGCCAGAAGAACTCTCGGTAATCGACGACTTCAGGTTCAAACATCGGATGCCGACGCGAGCGGCGGCCGTGCGCGAATTGCTCAGGATGGGTCTTGCCGCACTCGACGCGCCCGCTGTCAGTGACGGGGTTAAGTCCAGCAACTTCGGTGTGTTTGGTCGCGGGCCGGACGGCCATCGTGATCAAGACCCGGGAGAATAGCGGCACGTGATCGTTACGGCTGCACAAGGGGCAACGGAACGAATATCGCATTTTCGAATTGGTCAAACGTGCCGGGCCCCCCGGCACATCCCCCGAGACGGCCCCAGTAGTGCCCCCGCGCTGGGGCCGTTTTTTATGCCTGATGCGCGCAGCTTTTCGCTGCTGGAACAAATCACGTAGCGGAGAGTCAGAAAGTCCCGATAACCAAGAGGTTTTGAAATGGGACTGTTTTCAAAAGACATCAAAACGATGGAAGACATGTTCCTGCACGGATTGCAGGACATCTATTATGCCGAGCATCAGATCACCAAAGCGCTGCCCAAGATGATCGAGAAGTCCACAAACCGCGACCTCGCGGCGGGCCTCAAAGCACATCTGGAAGAGACCAAGGGGCAGATCGAGCGCCTGCAAAAGGTGTTTCAGAAACTTGGCAAGGAGCCGCAGGCAACGGATTGCCCGGCGATCGATGGCATTATCAAGGAAGCCGACGAAACGGCAGGCGAGATCGACAACAAGCAGGTTCTCGATGCCGCCATCGTTGCGAACTCGCAGGCGGTCGAACACTACGAGATTGCCCGCTATGGAACGCTGATCGCCTGGGCCGAAGAGTTAGGCCACGACGACGTCGTTCGATTCCTGACGACGAATCTCAATGAGGAAAAGGCGGCGAATACCAAGCTGAACACGCTTGCTCTTCGCAAGGGTGTGAACAGCAAGGCTGTCAACGCCGCCTGACCTTGGAACTCGAAGCAGTCTGCCGCGTTTTTCCAGATCACAAACTAGCCAGCAGGGAGTTTGCAGTGCCTAACGTCGTTGAAAAGGTCATGCAGACCTACAGCCTGATGAATAGTGTAACGCAAGAAAAGCTTGAGGAAACCCGCGAGGCATTGCTCGACTTTCTTTCCAAGCGTCCGGGCACGGATGAGCACGCTGCCACTGTTGAGGCCCTGACATTTCTGAGAAATCTGAAAACGTGATTGGCGGCCTGAGCAGGCGTCAAGGAACGCGCGGTATTCCAGCGGTCTTTTCGGAGCTGAGCCCGCGCGTTCACAGTCGAATGCGAAGCTAGCAATCCGCGTCCTCGCAAGCGCGTGGCATGAATTGCTTCGCTTCACTCGCAATGACGCGGAGGGTGCGGCGGCTGACTACCGCCTGAAAGTCTTGATCTCCGACACGCTGCCGTCGCGGTAAGTCAGTTCCACCGAAACCGATTTGGTCGTCGGCGCGAGTTTCAGGTACGGCGTCGCGTCGTGCGGGATAGCGCTGGGATCTCTGATATCGCAGGCCGGCATTTTCAGGACCTTGTCGGGCACCGCGCTGTCGATGCCGATCCGCGCTTCGCGGATCGCGCAGCGGAACGACATCAGCTGGCTGTAATAGACCAGCAGCCCGTTGAATTCGCGAAACGACAGCCAGCTCGTCGCGGTGAGATCAAGGATCTTGCGCTGGTCGCGAATGAGGGCTGCTTCCGGATCGAACCGGATCGGGAACGGTCCCTGCAACTCGCCATTGGTATCGACATAGCGCACCTGGATGGTGGCTGCCGGCGCATCAGAGGGAAGCTCGATCGATGGATTGGGCATTCGCTTGCGGGTGCGGGGATCGAGCGTGTCGATGAATCCGGTTTCGCGGAAATCGCCGGCGTCGCCCATCCGCCAGGAAATACCGAGCGTGGGATCGGCGATCGAGAACGTGACGCTCCAGCCGCCATTGTGGCGCGAGAACGATGCGATCGGCGCGTTGATGGAATCGTTCTGCGGCTGCAGCCGCTGCACCGGCGGCAGCGCCGCCAGTTGCTGCGGCGGCGCGCTCGGCTTCGACGCTTCCACCTGCCCCTTTGCGGCGCCATTGAGAAAGACGTCGTCGACCATCTGGTCGAAATAGACCGGGATCTGCTTGTGATGGACGGTCTCCGCCATTTCGCTGACCAGGCGCCGCGTGCGCTGCGCGACCTGGACCAGGTTGACGCCGGGCTCCGTCAATTCCTTGGCAAAGGTCCGCGTGAACACCGAGTTGGGATTGCCGTCGTCGTTGGAGAGACGGTCGAGCGCGGTCTGCCGGGGTCCCGCCGAAAACACCGAGAACACGCCTTCCGGCAATTGCGTCATCGGCGCCAGACCGCCGCCACCGGCAACCGCGCGGGTGCCACTTCGTTCGAACGGATTGTTGCGGCAGGCATCGAACACCAGAATGGCGGTGCGCACCTTCTTGTTCTGCAGCCGCTCGATGACGCGGTCGGCGAGAACGGAAGCGTCGCGCACCAGTTCTTCCTGGCCTTCAGTGGCGGCGGGCACGTCGGTCGGCAGCAGAAAATTCTGGCCGGCGATTTCAAAGCCGTGCCCGGCATAGAAGAAGAAGGCGGTGTCGCCGGGACCTACCGCGCGGTCGAACGCCAGCAGCGTCTCACTGAACGCCTGCCGGTTCTGGTTCTCCGCCACCATCACGGTGAAGCCGAGTTGCTTGAGCGTATCGCCCATGGTGCGGGCGTCGTTGACCGCCTTCTGCAGCTTCGGCACGTTCTTGTAATCGTTGTTGCCGATGACCAGCGCGACGCGCTTTTCGGCATGCGCCGGTGCGGCCAGCGCAAGCAACGCGGCCACGACGCCGGTCGCGGAGATCAGTCTGGAAAGCCAGGAAGTCATCAAGTTCCCCTGCGCGAATGGTCCCTGCGGCCTGTGGTTGCAGGCCTTGTCCTGGGACCCGGCAAACCGCCTCATGCCATAGTCGGCACGCCCTGTCCCGGGGTTCAACGGTGGCAGGAAACCTGCAGCCGTTTGACGGCGGAATGACGGTTTGGTGGTTATTTGTGCGAAAACATTAAGCTTTTTCGGCTATATGAACCGTTGCCAGATTGACTTTGGCCATTTCGACCCTATGTTTCGGGTCAACGCGGCCTTGGATCGAAACGCGATTCCCTGGTTTGCCGCTCGTCTGCGTAAGTCAGAGCCCCCAGCTTCCAAAAAGCGCGCCGTTTCGGGGCAAAACGCGACAGCCTTTTTACCCTCGATTCCGAACGGCGGTGTCGACTAGAGGCTCAATGTCTTTTTCCCATCTCGGCCTTTCCGATAAGGTCCTCGCCGCTGTTGCGGCCACCGGTTACACCACCCCCACCCCTATTCAGGAACAGGCGATCCCGCACGTTCTGGCTCGCCGCGACGTTCTCGGCATCGCCCAGACCGGCACCGGCAAGACCGCTGCCTTCGTCCTGCCCATGCTCACCATGCTGGAAAAGGGCCGCGCCCGGGCACGCATGCCGCGCACCCTGATCCTCGAACCGACCCGCGAACTCGCCGCCCAGGTCAAAGAGAATTTCGACAAATACGGCGTCGGCCAGAAACTCAACGTCGCGCTATTGATCGGCGGCGTCTCGTTCGGCGACCAGGATAGCAAGCTGACCCGTGGCGTCGACGTCCTGATCGCAACCCCCGGCCGGCTGCTCGACCATACCGAGCGCGGCGGACTTCTGCTCACCGGCGTCGAACTGCTCGTCATCGACGAAGCCGACCGCATGCTGGACATGGGCTTCATTCCCGACATCGAACGCGTCTGCAAGCTGGTGCCGTTCACGCGCCAGACCCTGTTCTTCACCGCGACGATGCCGCCGGAAATCAGCCGCATCTCCGAAGCCTTCCTGCACAATCCCGAGCGGATCGAAGTCTCCCGGCCAGCCACGACAGCGGTCGGCGTGTCGCAATTCCAGGTCCCCGGCGGCCGCGAGGCGCATGACAAGCGCGACATCCTTCGCCGCCTGCTGCGCGACGCCAAGGATCTGCAGAACGCGATCATCTTCTGCAATCGCAAGCGCGAAGTCGCCGTCGTTTACAAATCGCTGCAGAAGCACGGCTTCAGCGTCGGCGCTCTCCACGGCGACATGGACCAGTCGGCCCGCACCGCGGCGCTGGATCAATTCCGCAAGGGTGAAATCCCCCTGCTGGTAGCCTCCGACGTCGCCGCCCGTGGCCTCGATATTCCGATCGTGAGCCATGTCTTCAATTTCGACGTGCCGCATCATGCCGATGATTACGTGCATCGTATCGGCCGTACCGGACGCGCAGGCCGCGCCGGCACCGCGATCTCGATCGTCACCTCGCTCGACACCAAGTCGATCGCCGCGATCGAACGGCTGATCGGCCAGCCGATCCCGCGCGCCGAGGGCGACTACTCGGTGAGCACGGAAGCATCCGCCGACGGCGAGGCGCCGCGCGAACACCGCTCCCGTGAAGGTTCCAGGGAAGGTTCTCGCGGCGGCCGCAAGCCGCGACGCGGTGGTGAGCGCGAGGCGCGCCACGGTGGCGAACGCGAACCGCGTCACGCTGAACGCGAGCCGCGGCATTCCGAACCTCGCGAGCCCAGGAATTCCGAGCCACGCGAGTCCAAGCATTCTGAGCCGCATGCAGAACCAAGGCATTCCGAACCGCAAAATTCCGAGCCGCGTGAGCCCAGGCGTTCCCGTGGCGGTCGTCATGGCCGCCCGCAGCCGCAGGCTTCGAGCGAATTGTTCACGCCCCCGGCAGCGCCGCAGGCTTCACGGGTGCCCTCGATCGGCCGTCCCGAACCGCGACGCGCCCAGCGCGAAGTCGAGTCCGAGCCCGCCGATCACTCGCATCTCCCGGCGTTTCTGTTGCGCCCGGTCCGCGCCCGCGTATGAGCCTGTTTTCCCGGGGTTTCTGACCAGGCCCCGTCTTTACCCGGTCTTCATTCTCCTCCGTTAACTTGCAGCAATAATTTTAATCATTGCTGCAGGCAACGAGCGGCGCTGCTCGCTATTGGGGACGGATCAGTGGTCAAGCTGCTGGACGAACACGAACGCACGATGGCATTTGCCGAAGTTGCGTTGGGCCAGATCAAGTCCCTCCGGCAGACCGCTGTCCCGCGCAATTACGAAATCTGGTACGTCTACGCGACCGGATATAATGCCTCCCTCAACAAGATCATCAACGAGACGCTGGCGCGCAACGGCAGGCTGAGCGAGTCCGATCTCGAACAGATCTACGAAACCTATCTCTCCCACATCAAGACCTCCGACCGCATCGACAAGGTCGGCGCGCGCGTGATCGGCGAGATCGACGACGTGATGACGCTGATCACCGAAGCGCTCGGCATGGCCGCGAGCTACGACGCCAGCCTGAACGGCGCGAGCCAGAAGCTGGCGACGGCGCAGAAGCCCGACCAGATCAAGGCGGTCATCGAGACGCTGATGAAATCGACCCGCGAGATGCGCGATACCAACAAGGCGCTGGAGAGCCGGCTGTCGCTGTCGAAGACCGAGATCAGCAACCTCCAGCACAGCCTCGAGGCGATCCGCGCCGAGAGCCTGACCGATCCCCTGACCGGATTGGGCAACCGCAAATACTTCGACCGTTCGATCGACACCGCCGTGCAGTCGGCGCTGGCGAGCGGCGAGCCGCTGTCGCTCTTGATGTTCGACATCGACCATTTCAAGTCGTTCAACGATTCCTACGGCCATCTCACCGGCGATCAGGTGCTGCGGCTGGTCGGCATGTCGCTGAAGCAGACCATCAAGGGCCAGGACATCACCGCCCGCTATGGCGGCGAGGAATTCGCGGTGGTGCTGCCCAACACCGCGCTGCGCCAGGCGCTGACGGTGGCCGACCACATCCGCCGCGCCGTGATGGCCAAGGAATTGAAGAAGAAGTCCACCGGAGAAATCCTCGGCCGCGTCACCATCTCGGTCGGCGTGTCCATGCTGAAGCCGGGCGACGACACGGACTCGCTGATCGAACGCGCCGACGCCTGCCTCTATGCCGCCAAGCGCAACGGCCGCAACCGCGTGATCTGCGAAGTCGACCCCGAATACGCCGCCGAAACCCGCGGCCAGGTGGCTTAAAGGCCACTCCGCTGTCGTCGGTCCGCTGTCGTCCCGGGCTTGACCCGGGACCCATAACCACCGTCGTTAGAGTTTGAAAAAGTCGTCAGCGGCGCCCGAACAACATCCGCTGCGGCGTATGGGTCCCGGGTCAAGCCCGGGACGACACTGGTTTTCTTTTCGCGGATTTCTTCTTGTTCTTGCTGCCTGCGCTCTTCTTTGCCGGCGGCTTTTTTACTGCAGCCTTCTTGACCGCAACCTTCGCCGTCTTTCGCGCCTTCGGCCGCTTCTTGATGGCCGCGCGTTGCGCCGCTGCCAGCGCCGTCCGCGCCCATGCGCTCAGCTCTTCCGTGTCGTCAAACAGCCGTGCCGGCAATTCCCAGTACGAGTTCACCGTGACCGTCTTGGCCCGCGTCTGATACTGAAACGGTTTGGATCCTTCCGCCTCGAATTGCGGAATCGATTGTTCGTCGGCGCGGAAATACAGGCCGGAGCGCAGCGCCAGCGCGAAGTTGGTGCCGTCTGCGGAAATGCCAAAACCGGAAAACATCCGGCGCACCGTGACCGGGCCGAAGTCGGCGAACAGGTCGGTGAGGAAATCTCGGTCCATAGCTGTCTGGTTCCTCTCGCGGGCCGCGAGGAAAGGTCGCCCGGCTCAGCCCTATTTTTAAGGGAGTCTTATACTTGCTAATATAGGTAGAAAATATTGCTCCCACACCCGGTAGCCAGGAGGCATGTAAGCTATCAATGAACGTCGTCGCCTCAACACTGAATCCGGATCTGGTTGAACTCGGTGCGTTCGCCGGATTCCAGCTAAACCTGGCGTTAAATCGCCTTAACGCGCAGGGATTTGAGCTTATCGCACTTGGAACGACCATGACGGCACGATGGTGGAGCGGCTTCCGTTTCATGACTCATGTGCTGCAAACCGACGATCCCAACTACATCGAAACCATGGCGATGAACTGGCTGACGTCAGATCACAAGAAATCAAGATTTGTAGGCATCGTCATGGATGGTGCGATGACGATTGAGGGCAACAGGACCGAGGCCCTGATCCTGAGGGCCCGAACGCCCGATTACTCGGCCGGGCTGATGGCCTACCAGCCCTACATACGAGCTACCGAGAACACACCGTCAAGGCTTCTGCAGCCCATCGTCGATTTTCCGGCCGACCTGAACGTCCCTTCCTATGGGCACGACCTGGTACGTGAACGATTGCTGCAAGCCATGTTCGGCAAACCGAGTTAGCAGCAAATCTCGTCAATCCACCTTCGCCGGAGTCAATTGCACCGACTCACCGCAACCGCAGGCGCTCACCTGGTTGGGATTGTTGAAGATGAACTGGGCCTGCATCTTGTCGGCCTTGTAGTCCATCTCGGTGCCGAGCAGAAACAGCACCGCCTTGGGGTCAACCAGGATCTTGACGCCCTTGTCCTCAACCACCTCGTCGGTGGGTTTCACATCATGGGCGTATTCGACGGTGTAGGACTGTCCGGCGCAGCCGCCGTTCTTGATGCCGACGCGCAGGCCGACGATCTCGGAATCGGCACGCTGGGTCAGTTCGGTGATGCGCTGCGCGGCGGCCTCGGTCAGGCGCATGACCTGCGGGCGCGGCCGCGGCTTCGGCTTGGCGGACGGGGTGGGTGAAGCGGGTGTCATGTCAGTCATGTGAGCATTCCCAGCGGCAAATCAATGCCAGTCGATCTTCCCGTAAAGCGGTTAAAACCCTTACTCACCACATATTGAGGACGAGGCGGGCCTCGTCGGACATCCGGTCCGGCGTCCAGGCCGGGTCCCACACCAGATTGACATTGACGACGCCGACGCCGGGAACGCTGGCGATCGCGTTTTCGACCATGGTCGGCAGTTCGCCGGCCGCCGGACAGTTCGGCGTGGTCAGGGTCATCATGACGTCGACCGCGCGATCGTCCTTGAGGTCGACCTTGTAGATCAGGCCGAGCTCGTAGATGTCAGCCGGGATTTCCGGGTCGAACACCGTTTTCAGCGCGGCGACGATCTCGGTCCCGAGCCGCTCGGTTTCCTCGGGCGGCAATGCCGACACGGTTTCCATGTTGGCGGTTTTGACTTCGGCTGTGTCACTCATGAGAACAATTCCCGCGCCTTGATCAGCGCCTGTGCCAGATGGTCGACTTCTTCACGGGTATTATACATCGCAAACGAGGCCCGGCAGGTGGCCGTGACATTGAACCGCTCTAAAAGCGGCATCACGCAATGGGTCCCGGCGCGCACCGCGATGCCCTGCCGGTCGATCACGGTGGCGACGTCGTGGGGATGGGCGCCCTTCATTTCAAACGACACCACGCCGCCCTTGTCGCGCGCGGTCCCGATCAGGCGCAGCGAATTGATCTCGCGCAGACGTTCATGGGCATACTGCGTCAGATCGTGCTCGTGCGCCGCGATCCGCTCCCGGCCGATCGAATTGACGTAGTCGATCGCCGCACCCAACCCGATCGACTGCACGATCGCGGGCGTACCGGCCTCGAATTTGTGCGGGGGATCGCCGTAGGTGACAAAATCCTTTGTGACTTCGCGGATCATCTCGCCGCCACCGTTATAAGGCCGCATCGCGACGAGGTGGTCGTACTTGGCGTAGAGCACGCCGATTCCGGTCGGGCCGTAGAGCTTGTGACCGGTGAAGACGTAGAAATCGCAGTCGATGTCTTGCACGTCGATCGCCAGATGCACGGCCGCCTGGCTGCCATCGACCAGCACCGGAATGCCCCGCGCATGCGCGATCCGCACCACGTCCTTTACCGGCACGATGGTGCCGAGCATGTTGGACATCTGGGTGATCGCGACCAGCTTGGTCTTTGGCGTCAGCAGCTTTTCGAATTCGTCGATCAGAAAATTGCCTTCGTCGTCGACCGGCGCCCACTTGATCACGGCGCCATGACGTTCCCTGAGGAAATGCCACGGCACGATGTTGGAATGGTGCTCCATGATCGAGATGACGATCTCGTCGCCCTCGCCGATATTCGGCTCACCCCAGGACGACGCCACCAGGTTGATCGCCTCGGTCGCGCTGCGGGTGAAGATGATCTCTTCGTTGCGCGAGGCATTGAGGAATTTGGCCACCCGTTCGCGGCCGCCCTCGTAACCCTCGGTCGCAACATTGGCGAGGTAATGCAGGCCACGATGCACGTTGGCGTATTCTGAGGTGTAGGCCTGCATCATGCGGTCGAGCACGGCCTTCGGCTTCTGCGCCGATGCGGCGTTATCGAGATAGACCAGTTGCTTGCCGTAGACTTTCAGCGCCAGCGCCGGGAAATCCTCCCGCACCCGCGCCACGTCATAGGCGCCGTTCTTGACCGCCGGATGCTGGCTCATGCCCTCGCCTCCAGCCAGCGCTGCGCCGCTGATATCGCCAGCTCGCGCAGGTCATCATTGACGATGGATTCAATGGCTTCGCCGACAAAGGCCTGGATCAGCAGCGCCTGGGCTTCCTTCTCGGAAAGACCGCGGGCGCGCAGATAGAACAGCAGGCTCTCGTCGAGCGCGCCGGTCGTGGCGCCATGGCCGCAGGTGACGTCGTCGGCAAAGATCTCGAGTTCCGGCTTGTTGTCTGCCTCGGCGTCGTCGGACAGCAGCAGCGCCCGCGTCATCATTTTGGCGTCGGTCTTCTGCGCATGCGGACGCACGATGATGCGCCCCTGGAACACCGAATGGCCGCGGTCGTCGACGACGGCGCGGAAAACCTCGCGGCTCGCGCCGTGCGGCACCGCATGGTCCATGAACAGCGTGGTATCGGCGTGCTGCTTGCCGTTGAGCAGGTTGACGCCGTTGGTCTCGACCTTGGAGTGTTCGCCAGCAAAAGTGATGGTGGCTTGGTAGCGGCTGACACTGGCGCCGGAGACCATGCCAAAGGTGTTGAAGTGCGCATGCGCGCCCAGCGTCACCACGGCGGAGGAAATATTGAAGGCGTCACGGCTGTCTTCGACCAGCCGGACATGGTCGAGCCGCGAATTGTCAGCGATAGCGACCACCAGAGAATCATGCGCTTGATAGGTCTTGGCGCCATCGGCCGCGATATAGCTTTCGACCAGCGTCGCACCGGCATCCTTGCCGAGGCGCAGCATCGAACGCGTAAACATCGCCACTGGCGTTGCGGCGCTGGCGATGTGAACGACGTGCAGCGGCTGGGTCAGCACGGTGCCATTGGCGATCTCGATGACCACACCGTCCGTCATCATGGCGCTGTTGAGCGCGACCATTGGATTGGCGCTATCGGGCGTGAACAACTGCGCCAGAAGGGCAGCGTCGCCGGCTTCCAGCGCGTCCCGCAGGGTGCGGATGCTAAGCCCCTTCTCCAGTCCGCCCAGATCGGAAAGCTTCGGCACGAACACGCCGTCCACCAGCACCAGCCGGCGGGCGCCCTTGACCGCTTGCAGCTTCAGGGCCGCCGCAGCGCCCTTCAGCGCGGCCGCATCCGGCGCGGGAGCCAGCGGCAGTACCTCGCGCATCAGCGCGCGCAAGTCCGTGTATTTCCAGTCCTCGATCCGCCGGTTCGGCAGGCCGGTGCGCTCATAAGCCTCGAAGGCCGCGCGCCGCGCCTCGGCCGCGCCCGGCAGCCGGTCGCGCGCGATCGCAAAGCTGTCGCTCAGCGGGCGTCCGGTTTCGTTTTTTGCCACAGCTAAATTCATCACAAATCCGTTTCGCGTCAGGCTGCGTCTTCGAACTGGGCGTAGCCGGAAGCCTCGAGCTCCAGCGCCAGTTCCTTGCCGCCGCTTTTGACGACCCGGCCCTTCGACATCACGTGAACAAAATCAGGCACGATGTAGTTGAGCAGCCGCTGGTAGTGCGTGATGACGACCATCGCGCGATCCGGCGAACGCAGCGCGTTGACGCCGTCGGCGGCGACGCGCAGCGCGTCGATGTCGAGGCCTGAATCCATTTCGTCGAGGATGCAGAGGCTCGGCTGGAACAGCGCCATCTGCAGCACTTCGTTGCGCTTCTTCTCGCCGCCGGAGAAGCCGACATTGACGCCGCGCCGAAGCATGTCCTGCGGGATGTTGAGGGAGGCGGCGACCTCGCGCACTTTCTTGAGGAAATCAGGCGTCGAGAATTCGCTCTCGCCGCGCGCCTTGCGCTGCGCGTTGAGCGCGGTGCGCAGAAAATTCATGGTGGCGACGCCGGGAATCTCGACGGGATACTGGAACGCCAGGAACACGCCCTTGGCGGCGCGCTCGTCCGGCGCCATTTCCAGCAGGTCCTCGCCCTTGAACAGGATTTCGCCGCCGGTGACTTCATAGCCCGGCTTGCCCGCGATGACGTGCGAGAGCGTCGACTTGCCGGAGCCGTTCGGCCCCATGATCGCGTGCACTTCGCCCGGGTTTACGGTCAGCGACAGCCCGTGGAGGATCTCGCGTTCCTCGACACGAACCTGCAGATTCTTCACTTCAAGCAGAGACATTATTTCATCCGTCGTTTCTCGCCCCGAGCAGCGCCGCTGGCGCGGCTCAAAGAGCGAAGGGTTATCCAACCGAACCTTCAAGGCTGATCGAAATCAACTTCTGCGCTTCCACCGCGAATTCCATCGGCAGTTGCTGCAGCACGTCTTTCACAAAGCCGTTGACCACGAGGCCGACGGCTTCTTCCTGGCTCAGGCCGCGCTGCACGCAATAGAACAGCACGTCTTCGGAAATCTTCGACGTGGTGGCTTCGTGCTCGAACAGCGCCGAGGAATTCTTGGCTTCGACATAGGGCACGGTGTGCGCCCCGCATTTGTCGCCGATCAGCAGCGAGTCGCAGGCGGTGAAGTTGCGCGCGCCGGTCGCCTTGCGATGCGCCGTCACGAGACCGCGATAGGTATTCTGCGACACGCCCGCGGCGATGCCCTTGGAGATAATCCGGCTGGTCGTGTTCTTGCCGAGATGGATCATCTTGGTGCCGGAGTCGACCTGCTGGTGACCGTTCGAGATCGCGATCGAGTAGAACTCGCCGCGCGAATTGTCGCCGCGCAGGATGCAGCTCGGATATTTCCAGGTGATCGCCGAACCGGTCTCGACCTGGGTCCATGAGATTTTTGAATTGTTGCCGCGGCAGTCGCCACGCTTGGTGACGAAGTTGTAGATGCCGCCGACACCTTCGGAATTGCCGGGATACCAGTTCTGCACCGTCGAATACTTGATCTCGGCGTCGTCATGGGTGACGAGCTCGACCACGGCGGCGTGCAACTGGTTCTCGTCGCGCTGCGGTGCGGTGCAGCCTTCGAGGTAGCTGACGTAAGCGCCCTTGTCGGCGATGATCAGCGTGCGCTCGAACTGGCCGGTGTTGCGCTCGTTGATGCGGAAGTAGGTCGACAGTTCCATCGGGCAGCGCACGCCCGGCGGCACGTAGACGAACGAACCGTCGGAGAACACCGCCGAGTTCAGCGTCGCGAAATAATTGTCCGAGGTCGGCACGACAGTGCCGAGATACTTCTGCACCAGTTCGGGATGTTCGCGGATCGCTTCCGAGATCGGCATGAAGATCACGCCGGCCTGCTTCAATTCCTTCTGGAACGTGGTCGCGACCGAAACCGAGTCGAACACCGCGTCGACCGCTATACGGCGCTCGCCTTCCGGCCGCACGACGCCCTCCAGCACCTCGACCTCGCGGAGCGGAATGCCGAGCTTCTCATAGGTCTTCAGGATTTCCGGATCGATCTCGTCGAGCGAGCCGATCTGCTTCTTCGGCTTCGGCGCCGAATAGTAATAGAGATCCTGGTAGTCGATCTTGGGGTAGTCGACGCGGGCCCAGGTCGGCTCGGTCATGGTCAGCCAGCGGCGATAGGCTTCCAGCCGCCATTCCAGCATCCAGGCCGGCTCGTTCTTCTTGGCCGAGATGAAGCGGACGGTGTCTTCCGACAGCCCTTTGGGAGCCTTGTCGGACTCGATAGTGGTCTCAAACCCATATCGATACTGGTCGACGTCGACACGCCTGACGCGGTCGACCGTCTCTTGTACGGCTGGCATTCTCATCCTCCGCTCGCGGTTTCAAGGACCGCGGTGGATCAATCGCAAAAGTGGAATTCGAATTTTTCCGACGAAACCCGCTTAGAACAGTTCAAGCTGTGTTTCGTCGCTCCCCCCTAAGTAAGGTATTGGCGAGCTTTCGCCAAGCCTTAAGGGCCAGATCAATGTCTGCCTCGGAGGTAGACCAGCCCAGACTGAGCCGCACCGCTCCCTGCGCCAGGTTTTTACCAAACCCCATGGCATCAAGGACATGCGAGGGCTGGACCTTGCCGGAGGAGCAGGCGGAACCGGACGATACCGCAATTCCGGCGAGATCGAAGCCAATCACCGCCGTTTCGGCCTTCAGGCCCGGAACCGTGAACAGCGTCGTATTCGGCAGGCGTCGGGCAGCGTCCGAAAACACAATCATCTCAGGAGTTTGCCTCAGACCTTGCTCAAGTCGGTCGCGCAGCGCCTGCAGGCGTGCCGTATCCCCGCCGAGAGCGACCATCGCGGCCCGGGTGGCCGCGCCAAAGGCTGCAATGCCCGCGACGTTCTCGGTGCCGGCCCGGCGGCCCAGCTCCTGCCCGCCGCCCCGCAGCAGCGGCTCCAGCCCCTGCACGTCCTCAGCCATCACCACCGCGCCGACGCCCTTGGGGCCGCCGATCTTGTGCGCAGACAGCGTGATCAGGTCGGCCTTCAATCCCTTGATATCGAAGGGTATTTTACCCAGCGCCTGGATCGCGTCGACATGCATTAGACCGCCGGCTTCATGAACCGCTTCAGCGATCTCAGAGATCGGCTGAACGGCCCCGGTCTCGTTGTTAGCCAACATGACAGAAACCAGCGCAGGAACGCCCTCCGCAAGGCGGGCACGCAGGTCGTCGAGGTCCACCAGTCCCGCGCTTGTCACCTTGATGGTGCCGATTGCCTCCCCGGCAAACCGCCCGCCCGACAACACCGAGGCGTGCTCGATCGCCGAGGCCAGCAAGCGCTCAACCGGTCGCCCCGCGCCGCGTCGCACTCCCGGCGTCAGCGCCAGCGCATTGGCTTCCGTGCCGCCAGAGGAAAACACCACATCCTGCGCTCGTGCCCCCACGGCGGCGGCAACGGCGGTGCGCCCGTCCTCGATCAGCCGACGCGCCTGGCGACCCTCGGTATGAACCGAGGACGGGTTGCCGCTGATCTCCCACGCGGCCGCCATCGCCTGCTTGGCCTCAGGGCGAAGCGGCGTGGTCGCGTTCCAGTCGAGATAGACCCGGTCAGACATATCCGTACAATATTACCTGCATTCGCGTGCCCTGGAGCGATCGCGCGGGACGTACCGCTGCCACCAGCCTTATCGCAAGCGGGGATCACCGCGTCTTCTGCCAATCTTGGGCTAACGCCTTGAACACACTTCGAGATGTTCAAGATGCTTGCTTTTTGCCCCTCGCCTCATGCTAGAACGCCGCCACCAGTTCACCGGAAGCGCATCCGCGCACGCCCAACGACGCCTGATCGCATTTCTCCGCCAGATCACGTCCGTTGCCTAGGGATCATCAATGCCTGAAGTTATTTTCACCGGCCCCGCAGGCCGCCTCGAAGGCCGTTATCATCCGGCGAAGCAGAAGAACGCGCCGATCGCAATGATCCTGCATCCGCATCCGCAGTTTCACGGCACGATGAATCACCAGATCGTCTACCAGTGCTACTACGCGTTCGCGCATCGCGGCTTCTCGGTGCTGCGTTTCAACTTCCGCGGCGTCGGCCGCAGCCAGGGTTCGTTCGATCACGGCACCGGCGAATTGTCGGATGCCGCTTCGGCGCTCGACTGGGCCCAGACCATCAACCCCGAAGCGCGCGCCTGCTGGGTCGCGGGCTTTTCGTTCGGCGCTTGGATCGGCATGCAGCTTCTGATGCGCCGCCCCGAGGTCGAAGGTTTTATTTCGATCGCGCCGCCCGCCAACCTCTATGACTTCTCGTTCCTCGCGCCCTGCCCGTCGTCGGGCTTGATCGTGCATGGCGAAAAGGATGCGGTGGTGCCGCCGAAGGACGTCAACACGCTGGTTGAGAAACTGAAGACGCAAAAGGGCATCGTGATCGATCAGCAGATCATCCCCGGCGCCAACCATTTCTTCGACGGCAAGCTGCAGCCGCTGATGGAAACCGTCACCGGCTATCTCGACATGCGGCTCGCCAACGTCCGCTAAAATTCAGGGCTCGCCGTGGCCGCCTTCATTGCCCTCCTTCGTGCGGTGAATGTCGGCGGCACCGGCAAGCTGCCGATGAGCGAATTGAAGTCGATGTGTGAAGCGCTCGGCTTCGCCGGCGTCCGCACCTACATCGCCAGCGGCAATGTCGTCTTCACCAGCCGCAAATCCGAATCCGCGGTGAAGAAGGCGCTTGAAGCAGAGCTTGGAAACTACGCCGGCAAACCGGTTGGCGTCATGGTGCGCACGCTTGCCGAAATGCAGGCCGTGCTGGCGGACAATCCGTTTCCGAAGATGGCGCCTAACCGCACCATGGCCGTGTTTCTCGATTCCGCGCCGCCGGCCGACACGCTCAAGGCCGTCAAAGGCCGGAAAGACGAGCAGATCAGTTTGGGCCGCCGCGAGATCTACATTTACTACGGCGACGGCATGGGGCAATCGAAGCTGGTGGTGCCTGCGGCAAAAGCCGGCACCGCGCGCAACATGAACACGGTCGCCGCGCTTGCGAAGATGGCGGCGGAGTTGTAGTTGCGGCTCACGCTGGCGCCAGCTTCAGCGCCACGATCCCGATCATGACCAGCACGATGCCCGCGACCTTCACGGGGTTCAGCGCCTCGCCGAACAGCAACACGCCCATGATCAGGGTCCCGACCGCACCGATGCCGGTCCAGACTGTGTAGGCGACGCCGATTTGCAGCACCTGTAGCGCGCGCCCGAGCAGGAACACGAACGCCGCCAGCAAGGCCAGCGAGGCGATGCTCCAGCCGAGGCGCGTATAGCCATCGGCATATTTCATCGCGATCGCCCAGCCGACATCGAGAAGGCCTGCGGCAACGAGTGCGACCCACGCCACCTGCGGCGACATCGTACGTTAGGCCGCGAGTTTCAGCATATGCGCGTCATGGCGCACCAGAAAGGCGTGCAGCAATTGCGGATAGTCCGGGCTGACGGCCGACCGCACGCTCGGCCGTTTTGCCAATTCCTTGCGCCACGCGCGAACTTTTGGCGTGTCGGCGAAGACAGACAGATCCGTCAGCTCATCGAACACATCGAAGTATCGGAAGATCGGCGCGAACACCGCGTCCACCAGGCTGAACTGTTCGCCGGCAAAGAACGGCCCCGTGCTCAGCGCTTCCTCGACCCGCGCGAATTTTGCGGCAACCGCCTTGCGCTTGGTTTCAAAGACAGCCGGGTCACCGGTGGTCTCCAGTCCCCATAATTCGCTGAGGATCGTCGAACCGAATTCCATCCAGGCGCGGTGCTGGGCCCGTACCAGCGGATCTTGCGGATGCAGTTTGGCGCCGCCTTGCGTGTCCTCGATGTATTCGCAGATCACGTTGCTCTCGAACAGCGCCACCTCGCCGTCGTCGGTCGCGACAAGCAGCACCGGCACCTTGCCGAGCGGCGATATCTTCAAAAACCAGTCCGGCTTGTTGGCGAGGTCGATGTCGATGCGCTCGAACGGAACACGCTTTTCGATCAACGCGATCACGGCGCGCTGCACATAGGGACAAAGCGTGTGGCTGATCAAAGTGAGTTTCGGCTTCATGACGACCTCCAGGACGAACTTCGAGGCGAAAGCCGTCACGGCCCCGCTCCATGCAACTGCATCCAAACTAGATGCGATTGCATGGAGTCGTCAAGGTCGATGCAATTGCATCGAGTTCACGGTCGCGCGATGATCCCGCCGGTCATCGGGAACGGCACCCCCGTGGTGGCGGGGTAGCTCAGCGGCAGGCCCTTCAGCCCGCGCGCGGCCAGGAAGCCGAACGCCTGGGCTTCGATCGCGTCGGAGGCCCAGCCCAGCGTGTCCGCGGCCTGGACGGTCGCCGGCGCCAGGCACTCGCGCAGCATCCGCAGCATGGTCAGGTTGCGGGCGCCGCCACCGGCCACGATCCAGCTTTTCGGCTCCTTGGGCAGGAGCGGCACGACCCGGGCGATCGCGGCTGCGGTGAACGCGGTCAGCGTCGCCGCGCCGTCGGCAGGCGCCATGTCGCCGAGCCTGAGCGCAGTAAAATCGTTGCGGTCGAGCGATTTGGGGGGAGGCATGGAAAAGAACGGCTGCTTCAGCGCCCGTGCGATCCAGGCCGCATCGACCTGGCCCTGGGCCGCGATACGCCCTTCGTTGTCAAAACGCTGGTTCAGGAATTTTGACATGTAGTCGTCGAGCAGCGCGTTGCCGGGCCCGGTATCGCAGGCGATCAGGGTGTCGCCGTCGATATAGGTGATGTTGGAAACCCCGCCGATATTAACCACGACGATCGGGCCTTCCCGTTCAAGGGATTGCGCCAGCGCCCGGTGATAGACCGGCACGAACGGCGCGCCCTGCCCGCCGGCCTCGACGTCGGCGGCGCGGAAATCATGCATGACCGGGATATGGATCTCCTTGGCCAGCGCGGCTGCGTCGCCGATCTGGACGGTCAGCCGGCGCTCCGGCCGGTGCAGCACGGTCTGGCCGTGGAAACCGACGATATCGATGTCCTCGAAGGCGATCCGGTGCTGGGCGACAAAGGCGGCTACCGCCTCGGCGTGGGCCGATGTGACGATCCGTTCCGCCTCCCGCAGGCAGCCCGGCCGGGCGTCGCGCTGCGGCAGGTCGACCGCCTCGTACAGCGCCTGGCGCAGCAGGTGGCGCTCCGCTTCGGTATAGGGCCGGTATCCGGACGGTCCGAAGGCGTTCACCCGGCGGCCGTCGGTTTCGATCAAAGCGACATCCACCCCGTCGAGCGAGGTGCCGCTCATCAGACCAAGAGCCGTCAACATCATGGTAGTCGTGCCTTCGCAACGCCCTGCTCGATACGTCCCGCCGACGACGACCAGCTTGTGCCAAACACACACATCTTATAATGCCACATCGGCGCGATTGCGGCAGCCTGTTCCGCTATGGTTCCGCGATTGCTACAATTACCGTGAAAATAGAATGATCAGAGTCTGCAGACCAATGACCGCATTTAAATCGGATTTCCTTAACATCCTACAGGAACGCGGTTTCATCCATCAATGTTCCGACTTCGACGGCCTCGACGCGCTGGCCGCCAGGGGCGAGGCGATCGCCTATGTCGGCTACGACTGCACCGCGCCATCGCTGCACATCGGCAACTACCTGACCATGATGATGCTGCACTGGCTGCAGGAGAGCGGCAACAAGCCGATCACGCTGATGGGCGGCGGCACCACCATGGTCGGCGACCCCTCCGGCAAGGATGAATCGCGCGCGATCCGCACGGTCGCGGAAATCGAGGCCAACAAGGCCTCGATCCGCGGCGTGTTCTCCAAGGTGCTGCGCTACGGCAACGGCCACAGCGACGCGATCATGCTCGACAATGCCGAGTGGCTGACCAAGCTGAACTGGATCGAGATGCTGCGCGACATCGGCCGGCATTTCTCGGTCAACCGCATGCTGACGATGGACTCGGTGCGCCTGCGCCTCGAACGCGAGCAGGAAATGAGCTTCATCGAGTTCAACTACATGGTCTGCCAGGCCTACGACTTCGTCGAGCTGTCGCGGCGCACCGGCTGCCGCTTGCAGATGGGCGGCTCCGACCAGTGGGGCAACATCGTCAACGGCGTCGATCTCGGCCGCCGTATGGGCACGCCGCAACTGTTCGCGCTGACGACGCCGCTGTTGACCACCGCCTCCGGCGCCAAGATGGGCAAGACCGCGCAAGGCGCGGTCTGGCTCAACGCTGATCAGTTCTCGCCGTATGACTTCTGGCAATACTGGCGCAACGTCGAAGACGCCGACGTCGTGAAGTTTCTAAAGCTGTTCACGATCTTACCGATGAGCGAGATCAACAAGCTTGCCGCGCTTCAGGGCGGCGAGATCAACGAGGCCAAGAAGGTGCTGGCGACCGAAGCGACCGCGCTGCTGCACGGCCGCGATGCCGCCAACACCGCTTCCGAAACCGCCCGGCAAACGTTCGAGCAAGGCGCGATCGCGGAAGACCTGCCCACGGTGGAAATTCCGCGCGGCGAACTGGAAGCCGGAATTGGCGTGCTCGCAGCCTTCGTCAAGGCCGGCCTGGTCGCCTCGAACGGCGAAGCCCGCCGTCAGATCAAGGGCGGCGGCCTGCGCGTCAACGATGCCGCCGTCACCGACGAGAAGATGACGCTGACGCCATCTAACCTCACGCCGGAAGGCGTCATCAAACTTTCCATGGGCAAGAAAAAGCACGTCCTGCTCAAGGCTGCATAGGCGTATTCGTTTTTGAGCCTTGCCGGGAGCGGCGGAAACGCGCTCCCTGTTTCCGATGGATAAAAAGACACCAGAGGGAGACGCGATAGCGAAGCCGCTCAAGCCGGGGCGCGTGGCGCTCAACGTGCTGGCGTTGTGCTTCGCACTTTCATTGGTCGGCCGCGGCCTCGGTGAGAGTTTCACGGTCTTCCTCAAGCCGATCTCGGAGAGTTTCGGCTGGGACCGCGCCCAGGTGGTTTCTGTCTATTCGATCACCTGGCTGGCAGGCGGACTGACCGCGCCGCTGATCGGGCGGTTGTTCGACCGTTCTGGGCCGCGCACAGTCTATGCACTCGGACTGGCTTTGCTGGGAGGCGCTTTCCTGGTCGCCGCGCATGCGCAGGCACTCTGGCAATTCCAGTTGAGCATCGGGCTCTGCGTCGGGCTCGGCATCGCCCTGATCGGCCAGGTACCGAACGCGATCCTGCTCGGCCGCTGGTTCGGACCACGGCTGCCGACGGCTATGGCGATCGTATATTCGGCGACAGGCGCCGGCATCCTGGTGCTGCTGCCGATGTCGCAGGTGTTGATCGACCGGATCGGCTGGCGCGATGCCTACCAGTTGTTCGGCACCGTGGCGCTCAGCCTGATCGTGCCGCTGTTGCTGCTGCCATGGCGGCTGTTCGCCAGCGGTTCGCCACATGTCACAAAGAAGGCCGACCCTGCTTTCGTCGACGACGCGGGCTGGACCCTTGTTAGCGCGATCCGTCACCATGCTTTCTGGGCGCTGTTCTCCACCTTCTTCTTTACAGCCGTCGCGATGTACGCGATCACGGCGCAGATCGTCGCCTACCTGATCGATGCCGGATTTCCACCACTGCAAGCCGCGACCGCCTGGGGTTCTTCCGGCATCGTGCTGCTGTTCGGCATGCTCGGCATCTCCACGCTCGACCGCCTGATCGGCCGCCGGCCGTCGGTGCTGCTCAGCTACGGCATCTCGATCGTCGGCATCATCCTGCTCTGGCTGATCCAGTACTATCCGAATTACTGGCTCTTAACCGGCTTCATCGTCTGCTTCGGCAGCATGATCGGCTCGCGCGGGCCGTTGATCTCGGCGACCGCGCTGAACATCTTTCGCGGCGAGCGGGTCGGCACCATCTTCGGCACGATATCGATCGGCAGCGGGCTCGGATCCGGACTGGGCTCGTGGAGCGGCGGTCTGATCCATGACTGGACCCACAGCTACAATGCGCTGTTCGCCTTCGCGCTGGTCAACGTCGTGCTGGGATTGATTCCCTTCCTGGTTGTTCCGGCGCTGCGGCGCTAGCCAATTCCGCGAAAAATCTCACGTAAAACTACGCATCCTCAGCGTGCTCAACAACGTTTTGGCGCGCGTTCACGATTGATAAGCGCCTTCATGTTATCGCGCTTGGGAAAGAGTTTTTATCCCAGAGGTCGCACATGCTCAGCCGATTGAAGATCCGCACCAAACTCGCCAGCATGGTTGTTCTCGCTGCGGTGACCATCTGCACGGTGATTGCGGTATCGGGATCGCTCAGCCGGAACCGGATGCTCGACGACCGAGTCACGCAAATGCGCGTAGCGGTCGACTTGCTGCTCGGCCTGGCGCAGTCGCTGCAGGACGAAGTTACCGCCGGGAAAATGACGCTGGCGGAAGCGCAAGCCCAGTTCCGCGCACGCGGCCGCAAGATGACGTTCAACAAGGGCCAGGGCTATCCCGTCACCTATAACGCCGACACCTCGATCCTGCTCAACGGTGCCAATCCGCAGCTCGAAGGCAAGATCACCGGCGCCAAGGATTCGACCGGCCTCGTGATCGCCGATGCGCAGGTCGCCGCCGCCCATAAGTCGCCCGAAGGCGGCACAACGTCGTATCTCTATCCCCGCCCGGGCCAGACCGAGGCGGTTCGCAAGATGGTCTATGTCCGCAGCTTCGCGCCGTGGAACGTCGTGATGAGCTACGGCCTCTATGTCGATGACGTCGATGCCGACGTCAACGCGCTGCTGATCCGGCTGGGCGTCATCGGCGCCGGGCTACTGGTGCTAATGGGATTGCTGTCGTGGCTGATCGCCCGCGACATTCTCGGCGCACTAGACCGTCAGAAGTCACGGATGCAGTGCATCGCCGAGGGTCAGCTCGACCACCCCGTCGCCGAGACCGAACGTGGCGACGAAATCGGTCGCATGGCCGAAACGCTGGAAGTCCTGCGGCAGACCGCCATGACCGCGCGTTCGCTGGAAGCCGAGCAAGGCGCCTCGAAGCAGCGCGCCGAGAACGAGAAGCGTCAGGCGATCATTGCACTCGCCGACAGTTTTGACGCGTCTGTCGGCCGGCTGGTCGGACTGATGGCGTCGGGATCATCGGAACTGGAAACCACCGCCAAATCCATGACCGGCACCGCCGAGCGTACCAACCAGCGCGCGGCGCTGGTTGGTTCCGCCGCGAGCGAGGCCTCTACGCGCGTGCAGACGGTGGCGGCCGCTGCTGAGGAACTTTCGTCGTCGATCACCGAGATCAGCCGCCAGGTCGCACAATCGGCCGCGATCACCGGCCGCGCCGTCGAAACCGCCCGCCGCACCGACGTCACGGTGCGCGCGCTGGCCGAAGGCGCCCAGCAGATCGAGCATGTCGCCGAACTGATTTCGACGATCGCCAGCCAGACCAACCTGCTCGCGCTCAATGCGACCATCGAAGCGGCCCGCGCCGGCGAAGCCGGCAGAGGATTTGCCGTGGTCGCCGTCGAAGTCAAAAGCCTCGCCAGCCAGACCGCCGAGGCCACCAAGGAGATCGGCACCCGCATCGCCCAGATCCAGGCCGCGACCAAGGAAGCCGTCGAGGCCATTCAGGGCATCACCGCCACCATCGAGGAAGTTTCCACCATCGCGACCTCGATCGGCTCCGCGATCGAGGAACAGGGTGCCGCGACCGCCGAGATCGCCCGCAACGTCACGCAAACGGCGCAGGCGACCAAGGAAGTCACCAGCAATATCGGCGGCGTCAGCGCCGCCGCCAACGAAACCGGCGGCGCCGCCGGCCTGGTGCTGTCAGCGGCCTCCGACCTCTCCAAGCAGGCCGAACAGCTATCCGGCGAGGTCAACGTGTTCCTGAAAGGCGTGCGCGCGGCCTGATTATCTCCTGGCCGCCATCCTGACGCCCAGCTTCTCCACGACGGTGACCAACGGCAATGGTCCCGCCGGCAAGAGGAGCACCCCGTCATGTTGAGACCAGCAATCGCGTTCATGTTGGCATTGGTCGCTACCGCGGCCAACGCGCAAGGTACGACGTCCGAACAATCGCAAAAGCCGGCCGTTGCCGGCTCGAATGAAACGCGATCGTTCCTGTTTGATGGACGAATGCCAGGGGATGGCGTCAGGCAGAGAGCGCGCACCGATGAGCACCGTGCTGGCGCTGGCGCCATCGTCCTGCCACCAAAAGCGAGCCAGCCTGACCGCGAACGATGACCGCTGTGAACCCTGCTGTTTCCTGGCGACGTCTGCTGCGATTTCCGATCGGGGTCAATCGCGTCGTTTTGGCCCTCTACCCGTCACTTCCGGTCTCCCTCCAACGCGGACATGGCGCTGCACTGCGCCAACGGACGTTAGGTGCCGGTATGGACATTCCGTCCTGCCTCGCGTCGGTGTATTCTGCACGCGCCACCTATCGATGGGCATCCGGCGCTGAATTCCTTGAATGTCCGGGTGACGGGCGGCTTTGATGTGCCATGCAGGAGAAGAAAAAAATGAATCGAACACTGACCATCCTCGCTGCCGCCACCAGCCTGTTCGCCAGTCTCGCGTTGCCGGCGCGAGCGGCGTCGGACGTATCGCTGGCGCGCTTCGATTGCGGCACGCCACAAGCACCGACAATCGTCAATCAGCGCTTCTCGGACACCTATGCCTACGGCGATCTAAAGGTTCAGTTCGTCTTCAGTTGCTATCTGGTGAAACACGGCGACGACTACATGCTGTGGGACACGGGCCACGCCTTGACGGCGCCCAACGTCGCGCCAAAGGTGGGTTTGGTCGAGTACCTGGCGAAGATCGACGTCAAACCCGAACAGATCAAATATGTCGGCATCAGCCACTATCACGCCGATCACACCGGCCAGATTGCGTCGTTTCCAAAAGCGACGCTGTTGATCGGCAGCAAGGAATGGGACGCGATCTCCAGTCCCAAGCCGGCTGAAGGCGTGAACTTCAAGCCGTTCGAGATCTGGATCAAGGGCGAGAGCAAGGTCGAGCCGCAGCCCATCGACAAGGATGTGTTCGGTGACGGCACGGTAATCATGCTGCGCACACCGGGCCACACCGCCGGTCATTCCAGCCTGCTCGTCAAGCTGGCACAGATGGGCCCCGTCATCCTGACCGGCGATGCGGTTCATTTCCGCGAAAACTACAATTCGGACGGCGTGCCTGCGTTCAACTTCGATCGCGCCCAGACGGTCGCCTCGATCGAGCGCTTGAAGAAAATTGCATCGAATCTGAAGGCGACGGTTATCATCCAGCACGATGCGCGCGACATCGAAAAATTGCCGGTGTTTCCTGCGTTCGCAAAGTAGACACCGTTTTCAACGCTCGACGCCGGCGGAAGCCGGGATAGCGCCGCCCCGGTTCCGGGCGGCGGCTTGCGCGGTGATTTGCGTGCCGCGCAAGCCTCTCCAAGCAGGCCGAGCAACTCACATACCCAATACGGCGCCGATATCGGAACGTTCAGTAGCGCAGCATCCAGGCGATACAGCGGCCAATCGCCCAGCCGACAACGCCCGGTATCCAAAGCAGCATCATGAACAGAAAACAGAGAATGCCGATGCCCTGACCCGCATCACGCCCCGGCATTGTCATTGCCTGGGTCGCACCGATCATAAGCACCGCGCTGGGCAAACTCATGGCGAAGGTGGCGCCGATCGTTGCCAGTCGAGTCGTACGCCATTCCACGGGCTCCTTGATCACCCTGTGCCTGGTTTCTCCGTAAAGAAACAGGAAGGGCCACAATGCGATGGTCAGAACGAATGGTTGCAGCAGGATCGCCAGCGCATCGAGTGGACGCGAGCCAACGAACGGACTGAGATCGACTACCAAATTCACGAAGTAAGCAATTGGAGCGAGTACCGAAGGTCCGCCTGCAAAAATCGCAAACGCGACAATCGGCATGAACATCCATCGCAGCCCGTGCTTTTGCAGGCTGGCGGGAGGATGCCAGGGGATCTCGCGATTACCGCTTGCCGGGGTGGCCATCGTCGTGCCCTCCGCGAAGCGAAGCAATCCATAACGCGGCGGAAAGAAAGAATGGATTGCTTCGTCGCTTCGCTCCTCGCAATGACGCGGAGAGAGCATGCCAGTCACCCGGCACACGCTCGTTCGCGGCACCGCGACGCTAATTATTCGGCGGGAGCTCGATCGGGTTGTTCTGCTTGCCGGTGTTGAACTCGAAGATCTTTCTGAGCACGCCGGGCGCCATCGCCGAGATCGGATTGACGTTCATCACCGGCTGGGCCGGCGTGCCGACGATCTGGTAGGTCACGCCGATCAGGCCCTCGTTGCTGCCGCCGCCGAGGAACAGGCCGAGCACCGGAATCTGGCCGAACATGTTGTTCAGCCCGTACATCGGAACGAAGGTGCCGCTCATCCGGACCTGGTTGTTGACGCTGTCGATACTGCCTTCGATGGTCGCACCGATGGTCGGGCCTTTCACGACGCCGTCGCGGATCGTGAGCTGACCGCTCTGCCGGGTGAACTCGGCGCGCAAGCGCCGAAAACGACACGCTGCCCTGGCTGCCGGGCGTTCCGCCCGCGGCCACGCGCTCGAGCGAAGCCTCGCCCTTGATGGCGAAGTCGCGAACGTTGATCAGGCCGTCTTTGGCGCCGGGCTCCGGCGTCGGCGGCTCCATCGCCAGAGAGAGCTGGCCGCCGACGATCTTGGAATAGAAGTCGTTGAAGCGGAAGAACGCGCCGGCGTCATTGGTTTGCAGCACGATCACGTCGCGGCCCTGTCCCTGCGCACGACCGCGCAAATCCGCCGTCAGCGGCGTCGTATCGCGCCCGATCTTGCCGGCGATCGTAAAGCTCTTGATGATTCCGCTGCGGCGGGAGAATTTGGCATCGACGCTGCGCAGTGCCTCGCCGTTGAAGCCCTGCGACCGCGCCGAGCTTGAGATCGACATCGAAGTCGATGTTCTTGGTCTTGCTCTTGGCATCGCTCCTTGCCGGAGATCGCCGATTTGAGGAAGCCGCGGCCGTCGAACACGTCGCCGCGCATCGTGACCTTGACGACGCCGTCGGCGCCGCGCTCGGCCCTCAGCGAGGTCTTGTCGCCATCCGACGGCGCGTAGGTCGGGAAGTTCGCATTCAGGAGGTCGCCGTTCTGATCGACTTCCAGCGATCCCTTGATCGAGACGCCGCCGCCGTCGACGACGATGTCCTGGAACAGGGTCGACTGATCTTTCTTGACCACGGTGAAGGTCGCCTTGCCCGACTTGCCGGGCACCTTGACCCAGCCCGGCAGGATGTTGTCGAGCTTCAACGAGGTCAGATCGGCCTCGATGCCGACCTTGCTGTCGTGATCGCCGATCTTGCCGATCAGCTTGACCGGGATGTCGCCGGAGACCGCCGATCCAAGGTCGAGCCCGAGGCGTGCGCGGCTGGCGTCATCGAGCGTCGCCTGCAATTTGACGTCGGCGTCGCCCTCGGTGGCCTTGCGATAGTCCAGCGAGGCCGGCTGACCGTTGATCTTGACGTCGCCCTTGACCTGATAGCCGGCGTTGTTGGCGACGATCTTCAGCGTGTTGGCTTCCAGCTTCTGGTTCATCACCAGCTTGTCGGCGGCGAATCCGCCGAGGTCGGCGGTGACGTTGTAGATGGTGTCGGCCTTGGTCAGCGCGCCCTTGACCGGCATCGCCAGCGATGATCGTGCCGGTAATCGTTCCCTTGCTGTTGTTCGGGTCGATCAGCGTGCCGGAGGAAACGTCGCTGAGGCGGTCGGAGGCGAGAATTTCGGCGGCGGCCGGCACCGGACAATCGACCCTGAACTTGACGCGCGAGGGCGACGGCTTCGGCGCCATGTCCGGCACCTCGAAGGTGAAATCCGAAATGTTGATCTTGCGCCCGCCCGGCGTGTCGGCGACGCCCTGCCCGATCGTCACCGTCGCGGTTCGCCCGGTGACCCGCGCCTTCAGATCGGCGTCGCGGACCGAAGGCATGTCATCCACCGGATGCACGGTGACGCCGGAGGCGACGATGTTGATGGACAGACCGTCATCCGGAATCGGCGGGCCCTTGCGCGACAGGTTGCGCACCGGCGAGTTGACGCCGACCTCGATGCGCTGGAGCGTGCCGCGCTCGATCCGCTCGATCACCCATTCACGCACTTCCGGCACGATCAGGATCGGCCAGATCCGCTTCAAGGCGGAAGCCGACATCGGCGTTCCCGCAAAGCCGAGTTGCAGCCGCGCTTCCGCGGAATAGTCGATGCTGCCGGTGCCGGCGATGCCGATCTCGCCATTGCTGATATCGGCCTGGGTCAGCAGCACGCGCTTCTTGTCGGTGTCGAACCGCATGCCGATCGCGATGCGGTTGAAGATCAGCGGCTGTTCGTTGTCGTTGCCGGCCAGCACGATGGTGCCGCCGCTCAGGCCCGCCTGCCAGTCCGTGATATTGCCGTTCGGCGGCTCGAGATGGGCAAGCAGCGTGACGCGGTTGGCGCCGGAAATGATCTTGAAGGGAGCAACCAGCACGCGGCGGCCGGAATCCCATTCGACATTCATCTCGGCCGAAGTCGATCGCCATCGGGTAGTCGGGCGTATCGGTGTCGATGATGTGGCCGGCGCCGGCGAGTATCTTGCCGCGGAAATAGGTCGGCAGGCCGTCGCGGCCGAGTTCGCCTTTCAGCTCACCCGAGAGCGGCAGGTCCGCGGTGTAGGTGAGATCCTTGACCCGCATCGCCAGCAGGATGTTGGCGGCGGGCACCTTGTCGGCGCGAAGATCGACCGATCGAACGCCGTTCTGCTGCGGACCGACCAGCACCCGCAGCGACCAAGGGCGGGCGCCCTCCTCGCCGAGGCTCACCGCGACTCCGCCGCCGCTCGGCCGGCGCATGCTGAGGCTGATGTTCTCGAACGTCCACTTGTTGCCGCGCTGCTGATCGTCGACGACCAGATTGCCGTTCTTCAAACCGATCTCGTTGAGGTTCTGTCCGTCGAGGCCGGTCAGGCTGAGGCTGTCGAGCCAGTCGAGGCCGGCCAGCAATCCGTTCTGGGTCGGATCGGGAACGGCCGGCGCAGCACCTTGGGCCTGCACGGCGCTCTGGCGCGGGAATGTCGGGGCGATGCCGGCGTCGCGCTTCGAGGTGACGCCGGTCGCGAGCGGCTTGGCGGTATCGCCGGCCGACACCGAGACCTGGCCGTCCGGGGTAATCCTGACCGCGAGTTCGGCATCCACCAGATTGAGGCTCTCGGCGCGGAGCCGGCCCATCAGGAGTGCGGTGCCGGACAATTTCACTTCGGCCTTCGGCGCGGTGGCGACGATGACGCGGTCGCGGTCGCGCACCACGATGTCGCGGATTCGCACCGCGATCCGGATCCGGCCGGCACGCTCGATCTGCGTTCCACCGACCTCGACCGTATTGCCGTTGCCAATATTGTCCTCGATCGCGGCCGCAAGCCACGGCGTCGCCACATCGAGATTGATGGGACCTGCGCCGAGCCGCCACCACAGTCCGCCGAAACAGCTGGCGAAGATAACGGCCAGCACCGCAAGGACGACCGCGAGGCGCTTGACCCAGCGCTCGCTTTTCACCCAGCGATTGATCGCCGTGAAATTGTCGCCGATCCGGTGCAAGCCGGAATTGGAACGCGACAGCAATCGCCGGGCGCGGTGCCCCGCCGCCTCGTCGTGCTGCGGATCCCAGCCGGTCTCATCGTCCCACTGCGAGACTTGAGCCTCAGCGCGAGGATTCGACCCTTTCGACCCTTGGGGCGAAGTATTCCTAGCCATTGCCTCTCGGTGCCGGCGCTGAGGTTGATCGCCGCCAGGGGCGCGCCCGTCGATGGGTATCGAGCGCTCCTGTGCCGGCATCACTGCCAATCCTCGATTAATACTGTTACTCGTGACCGGGCCCAAGGACTCATTGGCGGGCCCCCTCACCGAGCGGACGGGTGGTTCGTCGAATTTCTTGTAACCATACTCCGAGGACATCAAACTTGCCCAGCAGCCGGAGCGAATCCGACCGTGACGGGCAAGACCCGCAATACCCTAATGGTTGAGCCTCGGAAAGCGACGAAAGGAAGGCGTATGTCCAAGAAAACGCGCAAGAAATCCCCCAAGAAGCCCGCAAAGAAATCCTCCCCGCAATCCAGCAAGACATCCGCCAAAAAGTCCGCTGCGAAACCGGCCCGCGCTGCCGCCAAGAAGCCCGCAGCCAAGGCCGGCACCAAGGCCGGTATCAAGGCCGCCAAGCCGGCTGCCAAAAAGACCCCCAAACCGGCCAAAACCGCTGCGGTCAAAGAATCGCATAAGCCCGCCTCGAAACCGTTAAAATCCAAACCATCACCAGCGCAAAAGCCCGCTGCTCAAAAGCCGGGACCGGCGGCGCCTCTGGTTGAGGGTGCCAAGGCGCCCGGCTTCCAGCTGCCACGCGACGGCGGCGACAGCGTCTCGCTTGCCGACTACGCCGGCCAGAAGCTGGTGCTGTTTTTCTACCCGCGCGCCGATACCCCCGGCTGTACGCGGGAGGCGATCGACTTCACCCGGCTGAAGGAAGACTTCGCTCAAGTCGGGAACCGCGATCCTCGGCGTCTCGGCCGACACCGTGAAGGCGCAGGAATCGTTCCGGGACAAACACGGGCTCGCTGTTCCTCTGATTTCGGATGAGCACCATCAGATGCTGGAGGCCTATGGCGCCTGGGGCGAAAAATCCATGTATGGCAGAAGCTTCATGGGAATCATTCGGACCACGGTTCTGATCGGCGCCGACGGCCGGATCGCCAGGATCTGGCGCAATGTGCGCGTCGACGGTCATGCCGACGAGGTCTTGCCGCCGCCCACGGGCTGACTAACTAGCCGGCTCTAATTCCGGAACCCCATTTCCCAAATATTAACCATGAAAGGGTCAAATCGGCCTCGCAAATGAGGCCGTACGGAACTCTCTCCGACCGGCGCGGGAGTGTCGATGTCGTACCGTTCCGGTCATCATTCCGACCACCACACACCACGATCAGGACCGGTTCCCGCCCCGCCGGGCGGTGGCGCAGGCCGCCGTCGCGAGTGCGCGGCGACGGCTACGCCATCGTCCATGCCGGCAAGCAGGTCCGGTTCGGGCCGGTGGTGTTCTGGATCGTGGTCGGCACCATCATCGTGCTCGGCATGTGGTCGGCGGCGACCGCCACCTATTTCGCGTTTCGCGACGACGTGCTGACCCGGCTGATCGCCCGCCAGGCCGAGATGCAATACGCCTATGAAGACCGCATCGCCGAATTGCGCGCCAAGGTCGACCGCACCACGAGCCGGCAGCTTCTGGATCAGGAGCAGTTCGACCAGAAGCTCGACCAGATCATGCGGCGCCAGACCGCGCTGGAATCCCGCGCCACGGCGCTCGGCGCGATGCCGGATACCACGGCGACCGGCTCGATCCGGCCGCAGGCCCGCACCGGTGCGGCGGATCACCGCCCGCCTCCGGCACGCCAAAACCCTCGCCGATCAGCGACACCGTGATCTTCGTGGCGCCGCCGGACCGCGAAGCCCGCCTCGAATCGCGCGCGCCCGTCATCGCCAAGGCGCAGCCGAACCAGTTCGCCAAGGTGCAGGGCTTCGACAACGTCCTGGTCCGCCTGCAAACCTCGCTCGATTCGGTCGAGCGGCGTCAGATGGCGGCGCTGAGCTCGGTCGAGGACGGCATGGAATCGCGGATGCGCCGGATGCGCGGCGTGTTCACCGATCTCGGCCTCGACATGGCGCAACTGGAAGCAGCGACGCCGCGCGTCGGCCGTCGGCGGCCCGTTCGTTCCGGTGAAACTGCCGGCCGACGCCGGCCCGTTCGAGCGCCAGCTCTACCGAATCAACACCACGCGCGCCCAGGTCGAGCGCCTCAACCGGACGCTGGCGCTGGTGCCCTATCGCAAGCCGGTCATCGGCGAGGTCGAATTCACCTCCGGCTTCGGCGTCCGCAGCGATCCCTTCCTCGGCCGCCCGGCGATGCACACCGGCCTCGATTTCCGCGCGCAGATGGGCGATCCCGTGCGCGCCACCGCGAACGGCAGGGTGGCGTCATCGGGATGGGCCGGCGGTTACGGCCGCATGGTCGAAATCGACCATGGCAACGGGCTCTCGACCCGCTACGGCCATCTGTCGGAAATCAACGTCAAGGTCGGCGATACCATCAAGATCGGACAGGTGATCGGCGCGGTCGGCTCGACCGGCCGCTCCACCGGTCCGCATCTGCATTACGAAACCCGGATCGACGGCGACGCGGTCGATCCGCAGAAATTCCTGCGCGCCGGCGTGCGGCTCAGCGCGGGCTGAGAGGCCTGCCGCTGGGGGCGAGATGCAAAATCTCGAAAACAACCCCATGCAAAGTAGGATGGCGCGCTGAACGACGGTCCGGCGCGCCGCCCAACCTGTGCCGCTCTAGCGGGTCATCTCGTGGCCGACTTCGCCGGTGATGACGTCGCCGAACAGCTCCCAGGCCTCGCCGTTGAACTTCTGCAACTGCATCTGCTCGATCGGAAAGTAATCGTCCGCTGACGTATTGACCATGATGCCCGGCAGCATCAGGTCCGAGTGGAAGTTCTTCAGGCTGGCCGCCTGCTTCATGACGTTCTCGCGCGTCAGGTTGTCGCCGCACTGCTTGAGAACCTGCATCATCGCCTCGGCCTGGACATAGCCATAGAGGTTGTTGGCGTTGGTCTTGTCGCCGTCGGGATAATACTTGTCCATGAAGGCGCGCCAGTTCACCACGGCCGGGTCCTTGTCCCAGGTCGGGATCAGTCGGATCCTTCAGATAGGCCGTCGAAATGATCCCCTTGGAATATTCGAGACCGGCCGGCTTCAGCACCGACGCCACTGAGGTCGCGGTATTGGCGAGGAAGAATTTCGGCTTCCAGTTGAGTTCGCCGACCTTGCGGATCGCCTGCGCCGATCCCTTGGGCGCGGCCCAGGAGAAGAAGATGTCGGCGCCGGAATCGTGCAGCGCGACGATCTGCGAATCGATCGAGGGATCGCTGACCTCATAGGACTTGTCGGCGATGATCATGTTGACCTTGTCGCCGAGCCCGTCCTTGAGGCCCTTGAACTGATCCTTGCCGGCGTCGTCGTTCTGCCAGAACACCGCGATCTTGCTGTTGGGGAAATTATCCTTGATGTACTTGGCGTAGATCCGCCCCTCGCTCTGGTAGTTGGGCTGAAAGCCCATGGTCCAGGGGAAGTTCTTGGGATCGCCGAACTTGGTGCCGCCGGAGGCCACGAAGAGCTGCGGCACCTTCTTGGCGTTCATGTATTTCATGATCGCCGAATTCGACGGCGTGCCGAGCGGCTGGAAGATCAGCAGCACCTCGTCGCTCTCGACCAGCTTGCGCGCCTGTTCGATCGCCTTCGGCGGGCTGTAGGCGTCGTCGTAGGAGATGAAGTCGATCTTGCGGCCGCCGATGCCGCCCTTGTCGTTGACCATCTTGAAGAAGGCGGCTTCGGTCTTGCCGATCACGCCATAGGACGAGGCCGGACCGCTATACGGCATGATGTTGCCGATCTTGATCTCGGTATCGGTGGCGCCGGCATCGTATTTCTTCTGCGCACTGGCCGCGGTCGCGAGCATCGTGGCGACGGCAAACGCCGTCAGGGCAAACAGGTTTTGTTGAGCGAACCGGCATCGTCTTCTCCCGCATGTTCTATTTTGCTCAAGTGTCGCAAGTGGCACGCCGCGCTGGCAAGCATGTGGTTATTCCGCCCAACGAAACGGCATTGTTGCCTGACGTGAATTGTGATTGATGCAGGGTCGCGCCGTTACCTCTCATGATTGCAAGACCCGCGTTCGAAAGGCCCGCGGTTGGAACTGAAGACACGAACTGGTCCGCGACATCCAAAGCTCGCCGCCGCGGGATTCCGCGCCGCGCGCTGGCTGGCGGCGAAGACGATGGGGGCTGCGGGCTTCCATCAACTCGGCTCGGCATTTGCCGATGCGCGAATTGCCGCCGTCCGCGAAAAGCTGCGCGTGGCGACACCGTCTATCTCGCCGGCCTCGGCGCGCCCGGCACGCATAATTCCGGCGTGGCACTGGTCGAGGTGACCCTCGCGCACGGACCACGGCTTATCGTCAACAACGAGGAAGAGCGCTTTTCCGGCAACAAGCACACGACCGAATATCCGCGCGCCTCGATCGACGCGATGGTTGCCGCGTTGCGCGGCATCGGTCGCGATATCGGCGACATCGACGCCTGGCTGACCAGTTGGGATTATCCGACGCTGGCCGGCACGCTGGCGCGCTCGGTGCTGGAGGAGATGCCGCAGAGCCTGAAACTGCTGCGCACTACCGAAGCCGCCGGCTTCGAAGAGCCGCCGCCTCGAGCAGATGACGCGGACGCCAAAGACTTCTCGCGCGCCAGCTTGGCTTGTCCGAACGCGTGCCGCTGATCTGCCTGCCGCATCACGACAACCACGCCTGGTTCTCCTTTGCCGCCTCGCCGTTCGCCGACGACGGCGAACCGGTTGCGATTGCGGTGCTCGACGGCACCGGCGACCAGGGATCGATTTCGCTCTACGTCGTCGAGAACGGCGCGATGCGAAAACTCTATTGCAACGACAGCATGTTCGATTCACTCGGCGCGTTCTACAGCGTGATCTCGTCGACGCAGGGCGGCTGGACCTGGCTGTCCAGCGAGGGCCGCTACATGGGCGCCGCCGCCTGGGGCGACATGAACCGCGCGAGCAATCCCTATTACGCGCGGCTCCGGAACGTGCTGCATTTCGGCGAAGGCGGCGAAGTCCGGATCAACCGCGCGATGGCCAACTGGTATTGCGACCCGTTCGATCACCCCTACAAGCCGGCCTTGTCCGCCATCCTCGGCGAACCGCTCCGGCCCGATCAACTCTGGAATCCCGATGCGGTGTTGCGCGTCGAGGATATTCACCATCGCGCCGACACAAAAGATCGCCTCGACAAGGCAGCGGCGACGCAACTGGTGTTCGAGGATGCGATGATCCATGTCACGGATCATCTGTTGCGCATCGACCGGCGCGAACCGGCTGGTGCTGACCGGCGGCGTGGCGCTGAACGCGATCGGCAACATGCGATTGCTCGAACATTTCGACGAAGCATGGTTTGCGAAAGCGCAGCAGCGCAACGCACGCCTGCATCTCTGGGTGCCGCCGGTGCCCGGCGATCCCGGCGTCACCATCGGCGCCGCCTGGCTGTTCGCGCATCTGGCAGGCAGCCCGCGCGGCGCGCCGATGACGCATGCGTTTCATTGCGGCCTGCCGCCGTCGGCCGACGACATCACGAGTGCGCTCACGGCCGATGACGTGGCCTCGGAACGCATCGGCGACATCTCGACGCCGCAGGGCCGCGACGCGATCGCCGACCTGATGGCGTTCATGGTTGCCCAGGGCGGCGTGATCGCGCTCTATCAGGGCGCGGCCGAAACCGGCCCGCGCGCGCTCGGCCACCGCTCGATCCTCGCCAACCCCTGCGACGCTGACGTGCGCGAGCGGCTCAACGAGCGCGTCAAATACCGCGAGGCCATCCGTCCGCTGGCGCCGATGGCGACGCTGGAAGCGGCACAGCAATATTTCGAGCTGCTGCCCGGCGCGTCGGACGCCGACTACAACGCCTACAATTACATGGTGCTGACGGCGCAATCGAAGCCGCAGGCGCGCGACAAGATTCCGGCGGTGATTCACGCCGACGGCACCGGCCGCATCCAGATCGTGCGCGCCGACGACGATCCCCTCACCTACGCCTACCTGAAGGCGCTCGGCCGCCACATCGGCGTCGAACTCTCTGTCAACACCTCGTTCAATGTCGCCGGCCCGATCGCGCAGACGCCGCAACAGGCGTCGACACGCTGCGGCGATCGAAGGGTCTCGACGTGGTGCTGCTCGTGGCCGCCGACGGCGCGGTGTCTGCGGCGTGGCACGGCGGCGAGCGCGACAGCGGGCGATTTACCGGCTGGTATGCGGCGTGGAAGTCGGGACGCGCCAGCTAGGGCGTGCACTTATAAATCGGTGTAGGGCAGACCTTTGACGCTGTGAGGAAGATCACACGGCGCGAAGGCGCCTCGCATGGCCGTATACGGCTTATCAACCGGCACCGCACTCCGCCTCGCGCCTATGCCGGCCGTCGTGACCCGCCGCGACAACGGCGAGCACCGATGAGCTCGGGTCGTCCTGTGCACGATTGCCCATCTTGGCCGACAGCGCGCTCGTCAACCCTTACGGCAACCCGGGCCTTTGAACCAAGGCGGGAGGAAGTGTGACTTACGTCAAATAACTCGATGAAGGGATCCAATATCCAGAACGGGATCGTTTCTCGCATTTGAAGCAGTCCCATGAAGAACCATTTTCCCCTGCTGGATCCGCTGCGCTTCGGGACTGCCCTCGGCGTCGCTGTTTTTCACCAGATGTTCTGGTCCTGGGCCTGGGTCTCGATCGGCGTCCCCGGCTTCGAACGCTACGTCGCCGCCGATGTTCTATACCCGTCCGCCGCGCCCTTCACATGGTTCGGCTGGGTGGGGGTCGAGATATTCTTTGTTATTTCCGGCTTCGTCATCGCGAATTCCGCCAGCAAGTCTTCGCCATCAGAGTTTCTTCTTGGCCGCGCTTTAAGGCTTTATCCGGCGGTCTGGGTTTGCGCCACCGCGACCCTGCTCGTTCTGGTTCTCTTCGGCAGTGGACCCGCATCCGAATTCATCCTTCCCTACATCCACGCCATGCTGCTCGTTCCCAAGGGAGTCACGGGTCAATGGCTCGACGGCGTGTATTGGACACTGGCGGCCGAGACGGCGTTTTATGGGCTGGTGTTTTGCGCGATGCTGACGAAGAAAATCACCCTGCGGCGGCTCGCCTTCGGCCTCACCATCTACAGCGCGGTGTTCAATGTCGTCGCGTTGCTGGTTCTCTCCTGCACGACGCCGTCCGACCTGCCCTATCTCGTCATCCTGATGTTCCGGGTGCCGTGCGCCGCATTCCTGTTGACCCATGGCTGCTTCTTTGCGCTGGGCATCTGGCTGTTCATTTCCGCAAACCGGGAATTGACGACGCTCGAACGGGTCGCCGTCGCCGTCACCTGTCTTTCGGGCGCCGCGGAAATCTACTTCTTTGCCTCGTTCTTTTTGACATCCATCCCCGCCATCGCGGGTCAGTCGGCCCTGGTGCCGATCGCGGTTTGGGCCGCGGCGGTGGGCCTCATCGCCTACGGCGCGAACAGGAACAGGCGTTCGACAGCTACCGCTTCGCCTGAAGCGCCCGCTTATTGGAGAACGCTCGGGCTGATCACCTATCCGCTCTATCTCACCCACAACGTCATCGGCACCGAGATCATTCGTGTCCTGGTCGATGCCGGCCTGGACGCCACCCTGGCGGTCGGGGTCGCGCTGGCCATGCTTGTCCTGGTCTGCTGGTTTATTTGCGCCAAGATCGAGCCGATGATCAGAGCTGCGATGATGCAAACCGTTGCCTATTTCGGACAGCTTCCGAAAAAGCTGCCGGCATCGAGGCGCCCGGCGTTTTCCCGGGGGTTGGGCCTCCGGCTGCCCGTCCCGGCAAGGATGACCGCCACGCTGCGATAGCCGCCACGTTGCGATAGAAGGCGGCAGGCCGTAGACGTATCGGATGAGAGTCAGCAGAGAGATGGTGGATAAAGACCTGCGCGGCAGGTACGTCGCGGGGCGGATAATGGCACGTTTTTTCCACACGAGATGGTTCTCCCTGCTCGTGTTCCGTTTCAGCAAGATCGTCCTGCAGGGAAGAAACATCAAAGGACTTGACTGCCAAGAGCGGCATATTGCGAGCAGAAGTGGCGGGACGCCTATTCGTGTAAGAGTTTATCGACCAACCGCGGCAACTGGACCGCTACCGGTGATGCTGTATCTGCACGGCGGCGGTTACGTTCACGGGGTGCCCGAGCAATCCTTCGCGAGCATCAGGGGCTTCATCGAAACAGAACCGTGCATCATCGTCGCACCGGACTATCGAAAGGCCATTGAATTACCGTACCCGGCCGCATTCAACGACTGCTACGACACCCTGCTATGGATCAGAGATCATGCGGCCTCGATCGGCGGAAGAACCGACGGCTTCATTGTGTCGGGCCATAGCGCGGGCGGAGGGCTTGCGGCGGCCGTCTCGCTCAAGGCGACCGATACCGACGACGTCAAAATAGCTTTTCAGATGCCGCTCTATCCCATGATCGATGACCGCCAGAACAGCGCCTCTTCCGTTGGAAACGACGCACCCGTTTGGGATGAAGCAGCCAACAGGCTGGCGTGGTCGCGTTATCTCGACGGCGTGATGGATGTTACGCCTTACGCGGCGGCGGCACGCTGCACCGACTATACGAAATTGCCGCCGACGATCACCTATGTCGGCAGCATCGAGCCACTGCGGGATGAAACGAAAATCTATGTCGAGAGCCTTCGCCGGGCCAATATTCCAGTTGAATTCGAGGTATTCGACGGCGCTTTTCACGGTTTTGACGTGATGGTGCCGGACGCGCCGATCAGCAAGCGAGCCAACCGGTTCCTGATGCAAAACTTCCAGAAGTTTGCTCAGCGGTATTTTTCCTAACTCACGCCCCGTCGTCGAAAAATCTTCAACACCCGCCCGTCGATCAACAGCAGCGCGCTGCCGATCACCAGCGCGCCCACGATCTCCTGCGCGGTAATCTTCTCGCCCAGCAAGAGATAGCCGAGCAGGATCGCCGTCACCGGGATCAGCAGCGTCACCAGCATGACGTTGGTGGCGCCGGAGCGTTGCATGATCTGAAAGAACACGATGTAAGCCAGCGCGGTCGACAATGCGGCCAGACCGATCACCGCGAGCCAGGTCATGAGCCCCGGCATCGGCAATTGCCAGGGACGATCGACGACGCCGGTGACAACCGTCATCATCACGGCCGAGGCCAGCATCTGGAACGTCGCAGTGCCGATCGGCGGCGCGTCCGCCGGCAGGCGGCGCGCGACCAAGGCCGAGAGGCCGTAGCTGAACGCCGCACCAAGACACAGCAGGATGCCAAGGCCCTGCCCGCTTTCAAAACCGATTCCGTCGCCGTGCAGAATGGCGACCCCGATCAGACCGGCGACGACGCCGGCGATCCGGTGCGCCTGCAATTTCTCCTCGCCGGCCACCGCCATCACCACGACGGCGAACAACGGCGTCGTGGCGTTGAGGATCGAAGCCAGCCCGCCTGGAATGTAAGTTTGTCCGGTCACGATCAGCGCGAACGGCAGCACGTTGTTGAGAAAGCCGATGGCGAAATAAGGCTTCCACTCGGACAGGCCCTTGGGAAAGGGAATCCGGTAGAGCCAGAGCAGCGGCAACAGCATCACGGCCGCGAGCGTCACGCGCAAGAACACTAGCGTCAGCGGCGGCAATTCGCGCAGCACCACGCCGTTGAAGAAAAACGAGCCGCCCCACAGCACCGACAGCAAGCCGAGCAGCGACCAGTCGCGGGCGTCGATGGAGGTGTTATTGGCGGTCATCGCTGTTCTTATCTGCAACGACGTCAGTTTATTCCGTGGCGGCGGGATAGCCACCCGATTTCCGGACACAGTTGCGCGATGGCGCTACTTCGGCTTCGAGACTATCGTGATCATCGCGCCCTCGTCGTCGTCTGGCCCATGCGCCTTGGCCTTTTCGTAGGCGGCGAGCGCGGCGCGGCTGACCGGGACATCAGGCAGCAGACTTTCGGCCAGTGCCACCGCGTAAGCCGCATCCTTGTGGCGCAGCCCCGCGGTAAAGGACGCGCCGGCGAAATCGCGCGCGATCATGCGCTTAGAATGCCGGATGACCTGCGGGCTTGCCACCGCACCGGTCGCCAGCGCTTCGCCGACCAGCTTCATGTCGAGGCCGGCCTGTTCGGCGATCGCCACGCCTTCGGCGAGGCTTGCGATCTGCACGGCACCAATCAGGTTGTTGATCAGCTTGAACACCGTGCCGCCGCCGACCTTGCCGAAATGGCGGACGGTGGTACTGATCGGCTTGAGATATGGTTGCGCCTTTTCGAGATCGGCCGTGTCGGCGCCGACCAATAGCGTCAGCTTTCCTTCAGCCGCAGCCTGCGGCAGGCCGGTGACAGGACAATCGATGTAGACGAAGCCGCGGCCGCGCAGTTCTCTCGCCATGTCGAGCGCATGCTGGTACGATACCGTCGAACATTCGATCGCAAGCGTGCCCGGCTTCATGTTCGAAGCGGCGCCGTCCTTGCCGAGCCAGACGCTGCGCGACGCTCCGTCGTCGGCGACCATGGTCACGACCGCATCGGCGCCGTCGGCCGCATCTGCGGGCGACGATGCCCAGCGTGCACCGCGCGCGATCAGGTCTTCGGCTTTCGACTTGCTGCGGTTCCACACCGCGACGTCGAAGCCGGCTTCGAGATAGCGACCGGCCATGCCGTGGCCCATGTTGCCGAGACCGATGAACGCGACTTTGGTCATGATCAGGCTCTTTTTCTTTGACGCAGTTCTTTACGCGAACTCGAAATCGCTATGGGTTAGTCCACATCCTCGACCGCGCCGGGCGAAGTGCCGAACGCCTTTTGCGCCAGCGTCGCCGCCATGAATTCATCGAGATCGCCGTCGAGCACGCCCGAGGTATCCGAGGTCTGCACGCCGGTGCGCAGATCCTTGACCATCTGGTAGGGCTGCAGCACGTAGGAGCGGATCTGGTGGCCCCAGCCGATATCGGTCTTGGCGGCCTGGTCAGCGGCGGCCTGCGCTTCGCGCTTCTTCAACTCGATTTCGTAGAGCCGGGCGCGCAGCATGTCCCAGGCTTGCGCCTTGTTCTTGTGCTGCGAGCGGCCGGCCTGACAGACCACCGCGACGCCGGTCGGAATGTGCGTGAGACGAACCGCGGATTCGGTCTTGTTGACGTGCTGGCCGCCGGCGCCGCCCGAACGCATGGTGTCGGTGCGCACGTCGGATTCAGCGATGTCGATCTTGATGCGTGTTGTCGACGACCGGAAAGATCGCGACCGACGAGAATGACGTGTGCCGACGCGCGTTGGAATCGAACGGCGAGATCCGCACCAGCCGGTGCACGCCGCCTTCGGTCTTCAGCCAGCCATAGGCATTGTGCCCGCTGATCTGGATGGTGGCGGATTTGATGCCGGCTTCTTCGCCTGGGGTCTCTTCCAGATATTCGATCTTGAAGCCGTGCTTCTCGGCCCAGCGCGTGTACATGCGCAGCAGCATCGAGGCCCAGTCCTGGCTCTCGGTGCCGCCGGCGCCGGCATGAACTTCGAGATAGGAATCGAACCTGTCGGCCTCGCCGGACAGCAGCGCTTCGAGCTCGCGGCGGGCGACTTCCTTTTTCAGCGCCTTGAGCGCGTTCTCGGCCTCGGTGACGACGCCTTCGTCGTTCTCGGCTTCACCGAGTTCGATCATTTCGACGTTGTCGCTGAGCTCGCGCTCGACCTTGCCGATGCCCTCGAGCGCATCCACCAGCGAGGTGCGCTCCTGCATCAGCTTCTGGGCCTTCTGGGGATCGTTCCAGAGATTGGGATCTTCGGCGAGCTTGTTCAGCTCGGCCAGACGTGCCGTGGATGCATCGACGTCAAAGATGCCTCCTCAGCAGCCCGACTGACTGCTTGATCTCTTCAACAAGGCGTTCGACTTCGGCGCGCATGGTCTCTCTGATCTGCGGTTAAACCGCTACTGAATAGGTCGCGACGGATGTAGCGACGTATGCCGCAAAGCGCAATCGGCAAACATCCTAGTAAAGCCTGCCGGTTCCCGGTCGCATGATGGTGTCGCCGTCTACCGGGGTACCCTGCGGCAGACTGCCGTCCTCGTTGGGCACACCGATGGCGGCGTAACTCTCCTGCGGCGCCGTACCCGGCTTGAACGCTTCCAGGATGGTCCGGCCGTCGCCGCCAGGACTGGGACGCAGGCCGGTCTTGGCATCGACCCGAACCAGCCTGATTCCGCTGGGAATCTTGAACGGAGTTGCCGGCTTGTCGGCAAGTGCAAGTTTCATGAAATCCCTGGCGATGGGAGCGGCCGTATGACCGGCTTGCGCGCTTCGGCCCAGACTGCGGGGCTTGTCGTAGCCGACGTAAAGACCGACGACGAGATCCGCTGAGAAGCCGACGAACCAGAGATCCTTTGCTTCGTTCGAGGTTCCGGTCTTGCCGGCGATCGGCTTGCCGACCTCCTTCAAGGCGGTCGCCGTACCGCCCTGGACGACGCCCTCCATCATCGAGATGATCTGGTAGGCCGTCAGCGGATCGAGCACCTGCTCGCGGCGATCGACCAGTTGCGGCTCCGGCTGGTTCTTCCAGCCGCCGGGAGCGTCGCAGCCGCGGCACTCGCGCGCATCGTGACGGAAGATCGTATGCCCGAACCGATCCTGGATTCGATCGATCAGGGTGGGCTTCACGCGGCGGCCGCCATTGGCGAACATCGAGTAGGCCGTGACCATTCGCATCACGGTGGTCTCGCCGGCGCCGAGCGAATAGGACAGATAATTCGGCAGCTCGTCATAAACGCCGAAGCGTTTGGCGTATTCGCCGATCAAGGGCATGCCGATGTCCTGCGCCAGCCGCACCGTCACGGTATTGAGCGAGAGCCTCAACGCGTTGCGCAGCGTCATCGGGCCCTGGTACTTGCCGACCGAAAAATTCTCCGGACGCCAGACGCCGGCGCCCTGCCCCTGATCAATTTCGATCGGCGCATCCATCTCGACCGACGATGGCGTATAGCCGTTGTCGATTGCCGAAGAATATACGATCGGCTTGAACGTCGATCCCGGCTGCCGGTAGGCTTGGGTCGCGCGATTGAACTGGCTCTGGTCGAACGAGAATCCGCCGACCATTGCCAGCACGCGACCGGTCCAGGGATCCATCGCCACCATCGCGCCGGACACTTCCGGCAACTGACGCAGGCGATACTGGCCTTCCACGATGTTGCCGTCCTTGCCGAACAGCGGATCGGCGTAGATCACGTCGCCCGGCGACAGCACTTGCGCCACCGAGGTCTGCGGCTTGCCGCGCGCCGGCCCCGAGGCCGCCTTCACCCATTTGATCCCGTCCTGCGTGATGAGGCCGGTTTGCCGCTCTCTGCTGACGGCCCCGCCCAGCTCCCGGCCGGGCTGAAAACCAATCCGCGCTGACTGATCGGACGTCTCCAGCACCACGGCCAAGCGCCAGGGCGCGACATCCGACAGCGACTTGACATCAGCAAGCTTGACGCCCCAGTCGCCGGAAATGTCGAGCTTGCTGGTCGCGCCGCGCCAACCCTGCGCCTCATCGAAGTTGACCAGGCCGGCGGCCATGGCCTTGCGCGCCATCACCTGCATCTTGGGATCCAGCGTGGCCCGGATCGATAATCCGCCTTCGTAGAGTTTCTTTTCGCCGTAGCGCTCCAGGATGTCGCGGCGGACTTCCTCGGCAAAATATTCGCCGGCGAACGTACGCACGCTGTTGCCGCGGTTGGCGACGACCAGCGGATCCTTGCGCGCCTTCTCGGCTTCGGCCTGCTTGATCCAGCCGTTTTCCAACAAGCGGTCGATCACGTAGTTACGGCGCTCGATGGCGCGGTCGCGGTTGCGCACCGGATGCAGCGCGCCCGGCGCCTTCGGCATCGCGGCGAGGTAAGCGGCCTCCGCGACCGTGAGCTCGTTCACCGACTTGTCGAAATACACCAGCGATGCGGCGGCGACGCCGTAGGCGCCGAGGCCGAGATAGATTTCGTTGAGATAGAGCTCAAGGATGCGATCCTTCGAATAGGCGCGCTCGATGCGCATCGCCAGCAACGCTTCCTTGATCTTGCGGGCGAACGAAACCTCGTTGGTCAAAAGGAAGTTCTTCGCGACCTGCTGGGTGATGGTCGAGGCCCCCTGCGGCCGGCGGTTGGAGCCGAAATTCTGCGCATACAGCACCACCGCGCGCGCCATGCCCGAGAAATCGATGCCGCCATGCTCGTAGAAGTTCTTGTCTTCCGCGGCGAGGAACGCGTTGATGACGAGTTTTGGAACCGCCTGGATCGGCAGATAGAGCCGGCGCTCCTTGGAATATTCACCGAGCAGCGCGCCGTCGGAGGCGTGCACGCGCGTCATGACCGGCGGTTCATAGTCCTGAAGCTGCGAATAGTCCGGCAAGTCCTTGGAGAAATGCCAGATCGCACCGGCCGCGCCGACGACGCTGACCAGGAACACCACGGTCCCGGCAGTGAACAGGAACCCCAAAAACCGTACCAGCAAACGCATTCCAGAATTCCGTTCCAACCGGTTGCGCAGCAACCTTCAGCGCCTGTCCGCGTGCAAATGCGCCGGACGAGCTGTTGTTTTAGTAGAGACCGCCGGTTCCGGGCCGCATGATGTTGCCGGCGTCCGGTGCGTTGCCTTGCGGGATCATGGGGCGCTGCCCATCCGCATCGGCCACGCCAATGACGGAGTAGTTATCCGGCGGCGCCGTACCCGGCTTGAACGCCTCGAGGATGGTCCGGCCGCCATCGCCCGGACCGGCACGCATGCCGGACTTGGCGTCGACGCGAACCAGCTTGATGCCGGCCGGCACCTTGAACGGGACCGGCGGCTTGTCGGCCAACGCCAGCTTGAGGAAGTCGCGGGCGATGGGGGCCGCCAGATGACCGCCGGTCGCGCCGCGGCCGAGGTTACGCGGCTTGTCGTAGCCGACATAGATGCCGACCACGAGGTCCGGCGAGAAGCCGACGAACCACGCGTCCTTTTCATCGTTGGTGGTGCCGGTCTTGCCGGCGATCGGCTTGCCGACTTCCTTCACGACAGTCGCGGTGCCGGCCTGCACCACGCCTTCCATCAGCGAGGTGATCTGATAGGCGGTCATCGGATCCAGCACCTGCTCGCGGCGATCGACCAGTTGCGGCTCGGGCTGGTTCTTCCAGCCCGAGGGTGCGTCGCAGCCGCGGCATTCGCGCGCGTCATGCTTGAAGATCGTATGTCCGTAACGATCCTGGATGCGATCGATCAAGGTCGGCTTCACGCGACGGCCGCCATTGGCGAACATCGAATAGGCCGTGACCATCCGCATGACCGTGGTTTCACCGGCGCCGAGCGCATAGGACAGGAAGTTCGGAAGTTCGTCGTAGACGCCGAAGCGGCGGGCATATTCGCCGATCAGCGGCATGCCGATGTCCTGCGCCAGCCGCACCGTCACCGTGTTCAGCGACTGCCGAAGCGCGTTACGCAGCGTCACCGGGCCCTGGTATTTTCCGGAGGAATAGTTTTCCGGGCGCCAGACGCCCGCGCCCTGCCCCTGGTCGATTTCAATGGGAGCATCGACCACGACGGTCGACGGCGTGTAGCCGTTGTCCATCGCCGCCGAATAGACCAGCGGCTTGAACGACGAACCCGGCTGCCGATAGGCCTGCGTGGCGCGGTTGAACTGGCTCTGGTCGAACGAGAAGCCACCGACCATCGCCAGCACGCGGCCGGTCCAGGGATCCATCGCGACCATCGCGCCGGACACTTCCGGCAACTGGCGCAGCCGATACTGGCCTTCGACGACGTTGCCGTCCTTGCCGAACAGCGGATCCGCATAGATCACGTCGCCCGCCGCCAGCACCTGCGCCACCGAGGTCGGCGTCTTGCCCTTTGCAGGTCCCGATGCGGCCTTGGCCCATCGCACGCCGTCAAGCGAGATCAGGCCGGTCTCACGCTTCTTGCTGATAACGCCGCCGAGTTCGCGGCCCGGCTGAAAACCGATCCGCGCCGACTGGTCGGAAATCTCCAGCACCACGGCCATGCGCCAGGGCGAGATGTCGCTCAACGATTTGACGTCGGCGAGTTTCACGCCCCAGTCGCCGGATACGTCCAGCTTCGAAGGCGCGCCACGCCAGCCGGTCGCCTCGTCGAAATTCACGAGGCCCGCCACCATGGTCTTGCGCGCCATCACCTGCATCTTCGGATCGAGCGTGGCGCGGACCGACAGTCCGCCTTCGTAGAGTTTCTTTTCGCCGTAGCGTTCGAAGATGTCGCGGCGGACTTCCTCGGCAAAATATTCGCCGGCGAAGATATGCGCACCGTTGCCGCGGTTGGTGACAACAAGCGGATCCTTGCGCGCCTTGTCGGCGTCGGACTGCTTGATCCAGCCATTTTCCAAAAGGCGATCGACAACATAGTTGCGGCGCTCGATGGCGCGGTCGCGGTTGCGCACCGGATGCAGCGCGCCCGGCGCCTTCGGCATCGCGGCGAGATAAGCCGCTTCCGCGACTGTGAGTTCGTTGACCGACTTGTCGAAATAGACCAGCGAGGCCGCTGCGATCCCGTAGGCGCCAAGCCCGAGGTAGATTTCATTGAGATAGAGTTCGAGGATGCGATCCTTCGAATAGGCGCGCTCGATGCGCATCGCCAGCAACGCTTCCTTGATCTTGCGGGCGAACGAAACCTCGTTGGTCAAAAGGAAGTTCTTCGCGACCTGCTGGGTGATGGTCGAGGCGCCCTGCGGCCGGCGGTTGGAGCCGTAGTTCTGGGCATAGACCACCGCCGCACGGGCCATGCCGGAGAAGTCGATGCCGCCATGTTCGTAGAAATTCTTGTCTTCGGCGGCGAGGAACGCGTTGATGACGAGTTTTGGAACCGCCTGGATCGGCAGATAGAGCCGGCGCTCCTTGGAATATTCACCGAGCAGCGCGCCGTCGGAGGCGTGCACGCGCGTCATGACCGGCGGTTCGTAGTCCTGAAGCTGCGAATAGTCCGGCAAGTCCTTGGAGAAATGCCAGATCGCGCCGGCGACGCCGGCAACGCCCACCAGGAACACCACGGTTCCGGCGGCGAACAGGAAACCCAAAAACCGCACCAGCAAGCGCATTATCGACGTTCCGTTCCAACCCTGGCGCCGCACGTCGCGGCGTCTGTCCTAGCGCAATATCTCCGCCCAACGGGCCGCCGCGGTCGAACAATCCATGTCCAACAATCCATGGGGCCCATACTACAATTACTCGGGCACAATACTCGCCGATTCCGAAGGCCCTGCGGTGCCTTTTTATACCCGTTCGGCTGTGGCCAAACTAGGGCTTGGACCAGCCGACGACACGCTTTTCACGCGACTAATACTTCGAGTTTCACTTGCCCGCTCCGGCAGTTGCCAGCCGTTTGGCGAAAAATGCATCAATCGCCAGTGCCATCGATCCGACGGTCTTGGTCCGCCAGTTTTCCGACACTAGGTGTTCCAGGTCGCCCTTGTTCGAGACGTAGCCGAGTTCGACCAGCACCGATGGCACGTCGGGGGCCTTCAGGACCCGGAAGCCGGCCGACTTGAGCGGATGTTTGTGCATCCGCGCGGTGTTCTTCATCTCGCCCATCAACAGGCGGGCGAAGCGGTTTGAAAATGTTCGCGTCTCGCGCTGGGCGAGATCGATCAGGATGTCGGCGACCTCGGTCGGCTCAGACGTGAGATTGACGCCGCCGATCGCGTCCGACTTGTTTTCGGTCTCCGCCAGCCGCTCGGCCTCGGCGTCGGAAGCCTTGTCGGACAGCGTGTAGATGGTGGCGCCCTGGGCGTCGCCCTCATGGCGCGGCAAGGCATCGGCATGGATCGAGACGAACAGCGCCGCGCCTTGCGTGCGCGCCACCTTCACGCGGTCGTCCAGCGGAATGAAGGTGTCATCGGTACGGGTCATGACGACGCGATATTTGCCCGATTTCTCGACGCGATCACGCAGCGCGAGGGCGAAGCTCAGCACCAGATTCTTTTCGATGATTTCGCCGCCGGCCTGGGTGCCGTTGTCGATGCCGCCATGGCCCGGATCGATCACAATCAGCGGCCGGCCATCAGCCGGCAGCGCGGGCTTGGCGACAGCAGGCGCATTCGCCGGCGCCACGGCGGCGTTCGCATCGGCAATCGCGGGCCGCAATTCGGGGCGAGCCTCCGGTGCCAGCGACTGCACGAAGGCGGTGCGATCGACCTCTTCGAACTCGAGCACCAGCCGCGGCGGCTGGCCGTTGGCCGCTTCCAGCACATAGGATTTGGCAATCTTCGCCGGCCCGGTCAGATCGAACACGATTCGCGAACCGCCGGGCATCACCAGGCCATAGCGGAACGCCTTGACCAGTCCGCGCCCCGCAACGCCCGTGCCCTCGGCGAGCTTGAAGCTGACCTGGGGGATATCGACCACCACGCGATAGGGATCGGCGAGCGCGAAGGCGCGAAACGCGATGGTCTTGTCGAGATCCAGGACAAAGCGGGTTTGCTTGGCATCACCCGCCAGACGGGCGTCAGAAGCGATCGGGAAATTCGACACGGCCGCCGGGCCCGGAAAGGCCGAGCTCTGCGAGGGCAGGTTCGGGGTCAGAGGCCCCTCAGCCGCGCTTGGGCCAATGGTTTTGGCGCACAGCAATGCTGCGGCGCACAACAGGCCGTATCCCAGCAAAACATGGTGATTTGCGCGGTTGGCCAACGATTCGGTGCCTCCGGAGACCCCTCTTACCGCATTAAAACCACAGGGTTAATCGCACCTTAAGCCTCTTGCGGCGAAAAGGAACGAGTGTTGCAGCACAGCGACGCTTGCCGAGGCTTCCCTTGCACCAAGCCCCCGATCCACGTATGTACGAAGGGCTGAAGGCTAATACTCCCGGTTGTGTCGCGTTCAGCCTCTTGGTGCAGCGCCGGAACCTTCGAAGCCGAAGGAACCAGCGTCTTTCCCGATCCCTCCACAGCCTGCGCTGCGCGCGGCTGACACGGAGCGGCGGTTTCGAGCCCGAGCGGCGTCCGGTTCCAGGTACCTTACTGCAGTACCTACTGCTCCTGGGACGGTTTGAGACACGGCAGAACTGATTATTTGGACCCAAAACGGTCCGATATGCGATGGCCGGCGGGCGCTTTCTATGCCGCGCCGGGCTTTTGGCGAAGAGACAAGGCGGTATCTTTTTCCCGCCAACATGTTCAGACGGGCCGACGCTTGATGCGCCAGACTGTGTTGCCGACCAGGATCCACGGAACGATCGCGCCGACGCGAAGTGAAAGCTTTGCGCGTCGTCTTGTTCCGGCGGGCCCCCGTTCGGCGCGGCGCCAAGGTTTGCGTTTTGGCCTTCCCCTCACCCCCGAATCAGGTGGACCGTCGCGTCACCGGACCGCGCAATTTGCACGCGCCCTGCACCGCGCCCGCCGCCGTCAAGAGTTCCAAAATGCCCAACAAGATGTTGATCGATGCCACCCACCCGGAAGAGACCCGGGTCGTTGTGGTCCGCGGCAATCGCGTCGAAGAATTTGATTTCGAGACCGCCCAGCGCAAGCAACTGCGCGGCAATATCTATCTCGCCAAGGTTACGCGCGTAGAGCCGTCGCTGCAGGCGGCCTTCATCGAATATGGCGGCAACCGCCACGGCTTCCTCGCCTTCAGCGAAATCCATCCCGACTACTACCAGATCCCGGTCGCCGACCGTCAGGCGCTGATCGAGGCCGACGAACGCGCCCATCGCGAAGCCGAGGAAGAGAGCGAAAACCGCTCCAGCCACCGCCGCAGCGGCGGTCGCAACCGCCACCGCAACGCGCGTCGGCGCGGCCATGGCGACCGCGTCCAGAGCGAGGTCGTCGAGAATGCCGGCGTCGATCCGGCACAGGCTGCGCAGCCTTACGAGGGCCAGGAACATGCGGAAGGTTTCCACGCCCCGGAAGCGCCGGCCTATGATTCCGAGCACCCGCACACCGACGAGGGTCACCACGACCACGCGCACAGCCATGAAGGACATGAGCACGCGCACGATCACTCGCATGATCACGATCATGCCCTTGATCATCATGATCACGACGCGCATGGTCATGACGACCATCACCATGAGCACCCCGCAAGCGAAGCGCCGGTCGCGGAAGCGCATTCCGACGTGCCTGCTGTCGCGTCGCCGACCGCGGCTTACGCGCCCGAACCTTACGCGCCTGAGACACCGGCCAGCGCCGAAGCGCGCGAACATGCCCACGACGAACATCCGCACGGCCACGACGAAGAGCACGCGCTCGAAAACGCGGCGCATGCCGACGACGCGCCGCATGCCGAGCACGCCGGCGAGGAACATGAAGCTCATCATGACGAGCATGCCGCCGCGCCTCACGGCGACGAGCATCATGACGATGAAGAAGACGACGGCGAAGACGCCGAGGAAGAACTCGTCGAATCCGTCGGCGGCGACGACGTGCTGGAAGAAGTTCCCGAGCGCGCCTTCCGCCCGCGCCGTCAGTACAAGATCCAGGAAGTCATCAAGCGCCGCCAGGTGATGCTGGTTCAGGTCGTCAAGGAAGAGCGCGGCAACAAGGGCGCGGCGCTGACCACCTACCTGTCGCTGGCCGGCCGCTATGCGGTGTTGATGCCCAATACCGCGCGTGGCGGGGGCATCAGCCGCAAGATCACGTCGGCCCAGGACCGTTCGCGGCTGAAGGAAGTGGTGCAGGATCTCGACGTGCCCGAGGGCATGGGCATCATCCTGCGCACCGCCGGCGCGTCGCGGACCAAGCCCGAGATCAAGCGCGACTTCGAATATCTGATCCGCATGTGGGAAACCGTGCGCGACATGACCTTGAAGTCGCAGGCGCCAACCCTCGTCTACGAGGAGGGATCGCTGATCAAGCGCTCGCTGCGCGACCTCTACAACAAGGAAATCGACGAAATCCAGGTCGCCGGCGAAGCCGGTTACTCGGAAGCGCGCGACTTCATGAAGATGCTGATGCCCTCCAACGTGCGGGCGGTCCGCAAGTATGGCGACGGCCAGCCGCTGTTCTCGCGGATGGGTGTCGAGAGCCAGCTCGATGCGATGTTCTCGCCGACGGTGCAATTGCGCTCCGGCGGCTACATCGTCATCAACCAGACCGAAGCTTTGGTCTCGATCGACGTCAACTCGGGCCGTTCGACCCGCGAACACCACATCGAAGACACCGCGCTCAAGACCAATCTGGAGGCGTCCGAGGAAGTCGCCCGGCAATTGCGCTTGCGCGATCTCGCCGGCCTGATCGTCATCGACTTCATCGACATGGACGAGAAGCGCAACAACCGAGCGGTCGAGCGCAAGCTCTCGGACTGCCTGCGGCAGGACCGCGCGCGCATCCAGGTCGGCCGCATCTCGCATTTCGGCCTCCTGGAAATGTCGCGCCAGCGCATCCGCGCCAGCGTGCTGGAGAGTTCGACCGAGCCCTGCGCACAGTGCGGAGGCAGCGGTCACGTCCGTTCGGTCTCGTCGGTGGCGCTGCAGCTGCTGCGCGGCATCGAAGAGATCCTGATGAAGGGCGCCACCCACAATCTGGTGGTGCGCACCCGCACCGACGTCGCGCTCTACGTCCTCAACCACAAGCGCGGCCATCTGCGCGATCTCGAAAACTCCTTCAAGGTCTCGCTCGCCATCGTCGCCGATCCCTCCGTGAGCGGCCAGCAGTCGTTCATCATCGATCGCGGCGAACAGGTGCACACGCTGGAAGCCGCCAAGGCGCTGCTGGCGGCGCAGGCTGCCGCTTCGGTGCCGCAGATCGACGAGCCCTATGACGACGAAGAGGGTTTTGATCTCGAGACCGAAGGCGAAGTCGAAACCGAAGAGACCGAAGGTCTCGCGGAAGAGTCTGCCGGCGGTGAAGAAGCCGGCGGCGAAGTCGACGGCGACGGTCAACGCCGCAAGCGGCGCCGGCGCCGGCGTGGCCGCGGCGAACCCCGTGAAGGTGGCGCGCCGCGTGAAGACAATGGCGCCCCGCGCGAGGACAGCGATGCGATGCGCGTCGTCGCCGAAGCCATGGAAGGCGGCCCCGCTGACGAGGGCGAATCCGACGAGGACGAAGGCGACGAGCAGCCGGGCATGGCACGCGGGGAGCAGAGCCCGAACGGCGAACGGCGCCCGCGCCGTCGCGGCCGTCGCGGTGGACGCCGCCGGCGTGGCAACGGACCGGAAGACGGTCTCGCCGGATCGATCTCGGACGAACTCGGACCGACATCGGCCCCGGAAGCCGCCAACGCGGTCGCCGATTTCGATGGCGGCTCGGATGAGCCTGCCCCGACCATCGTTCAGTTCGAACCGGTGACGCAGCCGGAACCGTTCCAGCCCGCGGCTTACGTCCCGCCGGAACCGGTTGCGAGCGCGCCAATGGCTGAAGAAACCACGCAGGAAGCCGACCGCGCCGCGGCACGGCGGCGTTCAACGGTGCGCGAAAAGGTCAGCTTCGCGACCAGCGCCCCTGCCGAGCCGGCGCCCGCCGCCAGCCACGGCACGCCTGAGCCGGTGGCTTCACCTGCGGCGGCCGAGCCGGCACCGGACGCAAGCAGCGATGACGGTGCGCCGCGCAAGGCCGGCTGGTGGTCGCGACGCTTCGGCAACGGCGAGTAACGCCAACATTCTGAACATAAAAAACCGCCCGGCGAAACCGGGCGGTTTTCGTTTGTTCACCCGCCAGCGAAAGCGCTCAGGCGTCGAGCCGGGCCGACAGCCGTCCGTACACGGCCCGAGCATTGGTTTCGAAGATCGCGCGCCGGCCGGCGGCGTCGAGCGAAGGCGTCAGCTCGATGTAGCGCTTGGTGTCGTCGAAGTGAGCGCCGGTTTCCGGATCGATCCCCCTCACCGCGCCGACCATCTCCGAGGCGAACAGGATGTTTTTGGCCGGGATCACCTTGGTCAGTAGATCGATGCCGGCCTGATGATAGACGCAGGTATCGAAGAACACGTTGTTGAGCAGCAGTTCCGAAAGCGGCGGCCGTTTCATGTCCTGCGCCAGGCCGCGATAGCGGCCCCAATGGTAGGGCACCGCGCCGCCGCCGTGTGGAATGATGAATTTCAGCGTCGGGAAATCGCGGAACAGGTCCGAAGTCAGGAACTGCATGAACGCGGTGGTGTCGCCGTTGATGTAATGCGCGCCGGTGGCATGAAAGACCGCATTGGCGGACGCGCTGACATGGACCATCGCCGGCACATTCAGCTCGACCATCTTCTCATAGAGCGGATACCACCATTTGTCCGTCAGCGGCGGCTCTTTCCAGAACCCGCCGGAGGGATCGGGATTAAGGTTGCAACCGACGAAGCCGAGTTCGTTGACGCAGCGCTCGAGCTCGGCAACGCAGTTCTTGGGCGCAACACCCGTCGACTGCGGCAACTGGCACACGCCGACAAAATTCTTCGGATAGAGTTGCGTGAGCCGGAAGATCAGGTCGTTCGACACTTGCGACCAAGCGCCCGAGATCGCGGCGTCGCCGACATGGTGGCCCATGCCGGAGGCGCGCGGCGAAAAAATCGTCAGCGAGGTGCCGCGTTCGCGCTGCAGCCGCAACTGGGCGCCCTCAACGCTTTCGCGCAGTTCGTCATCGCTGATCTTCTCCGAAGCCGGCGTTCGGCAGTGCCATTGGCATGCGTGACCCTGCCGGTCACCGCCAGCCCATGCCGGTTCTCCATGGTGGCGTGGCCCATGTAGCAAAGCTTGGCCTCCCGTCCGGCCGCCTTGCGATAAAGCCTGCTGTCCGGGTCGCTGGTACTCGCATGGGTGTCGTTCTTGCGCTTCTGGCCGTGGAAGTTGGCGCCATCATGATCGTCGCCGCCACCCTCCTTGGGACGAAAGCTCTTCTGTGAGGCCCAGGCTTCGATCAGCGTTCCATCCACCGAGAAGTGCTCATCCGACAGCAGCGGCTTGACCTGAGAGTGGTTCAAAAGCCTGGTCATGAACTTCGTAAACACCTCGCCGCTCTGCAGCCGCTCCCGGTTCTTGGTGAAGGTGGTCGGGTCCCAGACCGGATCGTCCGGCGATAATCCCACGAACCAGCGATACAGAAGATTATAGTCCAGTTGCTCCATCAACTGGCGTTCCGAGCGGATGCCGTAGAACACTAGTGCGTCGACCTTTGGCCTCTGCGAGGCATCGCCGATCGCGTCGATCTGACGCTTGCGCCAATCGAACAAGGCCTTCGGCTCGGTCGTGTAGTGCCCGTGGCAATCGACCACCAGGCCACCCGCCCCCGCGCCGGTTGCTTGTGCCCTGCCTGCTGCCGCTTCGAGGTTGACCGGCGCAGAGGTCACGGTCGCAGCCGCCAGCATTCGCAGCCGGCGGCGCGTAGCAGCCGCATGCGAGCATACGACGACCCGCCATCGCCATTCCGTTCAGCATGGTCCGTATCTCCCTGGCTCAGGAAAGGACGCCGAGCCTCTTCAGGCTGGCGTCGACCCAGCTGCGATCGCTCTTGCCGGCCTTGATCGCCGCGAGCTGTTTGGTTTCAGCCTCGTGCTTTGCGGTCGTGGCCTTCAGGACTTCCGCGGTGTTCGCGAAGGGTACGCAGACGATGCCGTCGCCGTCGCCGACGATGAGGTCGCCGGGCTCGATCACCATGCCGTCGATCGCGATCGGGACGTTGATCTCGCCGGGGCCGTCCTTGTAGGGGCCGCGATGAGTGACGCCGGCGGCGAAGACCGGAAATTTTCCGGCATGAATGGTGTCGTAGTCGCGGATCGAACCGTAGATCACCATGCCGGCGATGCCGCGCTGCTCGGCATGCGCCGACATCATTTCGCCGATCAGGGAATTGGTCAGGTCGCCGCCGCCATCGACGACAATGACGTCGCCGGGCTCGGCGGTGTCGATCGCCTTGTGCAGCATCAGATTGTCACCCGGCCGCGTCTTGACCGTGAACGCCGGCCCCGCCAGCACGCCGCCCGCATGCATCGGACGCAGCGACGCGCCGCCCGCGGTCAAGCGCGACATCGAATCGCTGATATTGGCGACCGGCAGGCTTGCGAATTTCGACACCGTGTCGGCGTCGACTTTGCGGGTTCGCTGCAGAATTCGAAATCCGATCAAAGTCCATCTCCCGTTTTGTTTTGTTGATTGAGGAATCTGGAAGGCGCCGCCGGCAGAATTGATCTACCGGCGCGCTTGGCTGCCGCGCGGAGGCTAGCCGGTCGTGACCGCGGTTTCCATGTCCGTCGGATCGACCTGCTTGTTGAGATTGGCGTGCAGTCTCTCGGTATCGAGTTCGCCCTCCCACCACGACACCACCACGCAGGCGACGCCGTTGCCGCACAGATTGGTCAGCGCGCGGCACTCGCTCATGAACTTGTCGATGCCGAGCACGATCGCCATGCCCGGCACCAGCCGCGGGTCGACCACGGCCAGCGTTGCCGCCAGCGTGATGAAGCCGGCGCCGGTGATGCCGGAGGCCCCCTTCGAGGTCAGCATCGCCACCAGCAGGATCGTGATCTGCTGGCCGAGCGTGAGATCGAAGCCGAGCGCCTGGGCAATGAACAGGGTCGCCAGCGTCATGTAGATGTTGGTGCCGTCGAGGTTGAACGAGTAACCGGTCGGCACCACGAGGCCGACGACCGACTTGGAACAGCCGAGCCGCTCGAGCTTTTCCATCAAGGACGGCAGCGCGCTTTCCGAGGACGACGTGCCGAGCACGATCAAGAGCTCGTCCTTGATGTAGGCCAGGAACTTGAAGATCGAGAAACCGACCATCCGCGCGATCACGCCGAGCACCACGAACACGAACAGCGCCGCGGTGAGATAGAACGTCGCGATCAGCCCCATCAGGTTCAGGATCGCTCCGGTGCCGAACTTGCCGATGGTAAAGGCCATGGCGCCGAACGCGCCGATCGGAGCCGCCTTCATCACAATGGAGATGACGCCGAACACCGCGTGCGCCGCATCGTCGATGAAATTGCGGATCACATGGCCGCGCTCGCCGAGACCCATGATGGCGAAGCCGAACAGGATCGAGAACAGCAGCACCTGGAGGATTTCACCTTGCGCGAAGGCGCCAACCACGGTGTCGGGAATGATGTGCAGGAAGAAGTCGACGCTCTTCTGCGCCTCGGCCTGCTTGGCAAAGCCGGCGACGGCCTGCGCGTTGGCGCCCGCCCCGCCGAAGCCGGAGCCCGGCTTGACCACGTTGCCGACAATCAGTCCGATCAGCAGCGCGAAGGTCGAGACGATCTCGAAATAGACCAGCGCCTTGACGCCGATGCGGCCGACCTTCTTGGCGTCCTGGATATGCGAAATGCCAGATACCACGGTGCAGAAGATGATCGGCGCGATCACCATCTTGATCAGCTTGATGAAGCCGTCGCCGAGCGCCTTGATCCAGTCATTGGTCGCGTAGGCAGGCTCGAGCCAGCCGAACAACGCACCGATCACAATGGCAATCAGCACCTGAACATAGAGAACCTTGTACCAGGGTTTTGCCGCTTTCGCCGGCGCATCAACCGCAATCGTAGCCGCCATGGTGTTTACTCCCCCCTCAGAAAGTTTTCCGGAGTTACGCGCATCGCGCGCGCTTCCGCTGATCTACAGCCAAATCAAATGGGCCAGCGGAGTCAATTGCCATTGCTCCGCCAGCCACGGTTTCCGGACACGTGTGGTTTCAGGCGCGCGGCGCCGACAGGCGCCGGATCGCCGGCACCAAGGTGGCGCCGAGCGCGTTCTTGACCAGCGATGTCGCGATAAACGGCACGATGCCGACCAGCCAGGCCTTGTCGACGCCGAGTTTCATGCCGAATGCCAGCCAGGCAAACCCTGCGCCGAGAATGAGGACGTGCCCGATCGCCATGGCCACGAACAGACGCGGCACCGACCGGTCCCAGCCGCGTTCGCTCAGCCAACCCGTCGCTGATGCCGCCAGCACGAAGCCATAAAGGTATCCCGCTGTCGGACCAACCAGCGGCGCAAGCCCGCCGACCGGGCCGGCAAAGACCGGAAGTCCGATTGCGCCCTCGGCCAGGTAGGCGGCCACGGTAGCGCTACCGAGACGCCAGCCATAGGCCGCGCCGATCATCAGCACGACCAGTGTCTGCAGCGTCATCGGCACATAGGGCAGCGGCAGATTGACCTTGGCCGACAGGGTCAGCAGCGCGGTTCCCAGCGCGATCAGGATGGCGCCGCGCAGGATGCGGAACGATCCGTCCGCGCGATGCGGCCACAGCAGATCGGCGAGCGGAAAATGTTTGATGGCTGATGACTCGGACATGGATCTAACGGACAAGGACAGCTCTCCGGTTTGGGTTTGGGCAGATCGAGTATGGATGACGGCTCGGTCGTTCTACTTGAGCCAGCGCGCGATGCGCGCCACCGCTTCGCGCATCTCGTCGGCCGACCGCGCGTAGGAGAAGCGGATGAAGGCGCGGCCATGGATCGGATCGAAGTCGACGCCCGGCGTTGCCGCGACGTGGGCCTTTTCCAGCATGCGGCTTGGCGAATTCGAAACTGTCCGAGGTGAAGTCGGAAACGTCAGCATAGAGATAGAACGCGCCGTCGGCGGGCAGGAATTTGGTGAGCCCGGCCTTCGGCAGCCCCTCGATCAGGATGCGGCGGTTTTCTTCGTAGCCATGCTTGATCGCCTCCATCTCCTCGCGCCCTTCGAACGCCGCTTCGGCCGCGATCTGCGACAGCGTCGGCACCGAGATCGAGAGGTTCTGCTGCAGCCGTTCGATCGGCCGCACCAGCGGTTCCGGCACCACCATCCAGCCGACCCGCCAGCCGGTCATGCAGAAATATTTCGAGAACGAGTTGATCACGAGTGCCTGCGGCGAAAGCTCGGCCGCGGTCACGGCCGGAAAAGCGTAGTCGAGGCCGTGATAGATTTCGTCGGAGATGAAACGGATGCCGGCGCTCTCCGCGGCCTGCATCAGGCCGGTGAGCGCCTCGCGCGACATCATCGTGCCCGTCGGATTGGCGGGGCTGCCGACCAGCACGCCCTTCAAGGGAGTCTTGCGATGCGCGGCCAGCAAGGCTTCGCCGGTCAACGCATGGCGCGTCTCGCTCGAGGTTTCGATCAGCACCGGCTCGCAGCCCAGCGCGGTGAGGATATGCCGGTATGGCGGGTAGCCCGGCACGGTGACCGCGACCCGGTCGCCCGGCTCGAACATCGACAGAAATGCCAGGATGAAGCCGCCGGATGAGCCGGTCGTGACCACGATCCGCTCGGGGTCGACCAAGCAGCCGTAAGTATCGCGGTAGTGTTTTGCGATGCGCGCCCGCAGCGAGGGAATGCCGAGCGCGGACGTATAGTCGATCCGCGCCGTGTCGAGGGCCGCGTGCGCCGCTGCGATCGCGAGCTTCGGGGCGGAGGCTGCCGGCTGCCCTACTTCCATGTGAATGACATGCCCGCCGGCCGCCTCGATGCGGGCCGCGGCGGCCATCACGTCCATCACCATGAAGGGGGGAACATCGCTCCGTCCCGACGGCGTCAGCAGGGTCTTCACACGGTCTCTAAGTGTCGCTTCGTGCATCGATTTCTGCTATTTGGGGGTGACCGCCGATTTCGGGTTCCCGAACCGGTTACCGCCCCAGACTGGCCGCATTCCGAGGCTTGTTATCTCATGGCTTGTTATAGCGTTTTCCATCGAAGTGATACCGGTTCGCACCAAGAAAACACGTTGTGAACACACACTGGAGCCTGCTTCTGATCTAATCAGAACCGAACCAAAGTCCGGGCCCATTACCTTCAATCGAAAACGATCGCATTCGACAAAAGACCGCTCATGCTGCTCCGCCTCGCCCTACGCAAAACGCCGCTGAAGTTGACCGCGCTGTCGGTAGCGGTCGCGCTTGCGATCGCGCCGACGGCGGCGCTGGCGCAGGCCAACGGCCCGTCGACGCTGCGCGACACTGAATCCGAGCAATTGCTGCGCGAGTATACCAGGCCGATCCTGCGCGCCGCCGGTCTGGAAAAGCAGAACATCCAGATGGTGATCATCAACGACGGCCAGTTCAACGCGTTCGTCGCCGACGGCCGCCGTATCTTCGTCAACTACGGCGCGATGATGCAGTCGGACACGCCGAACCAGATCATCGGCGTGCTGGCGCACGAAACCGGCCATCTGGCCGGCGGGCATCTTGCCAAGATGCGCGAACAGATGGCACAGGCGCAAACCCAGATGATCATCGCGATGCTGCTGGGCGCAGGCGCGATGGTGGCCGGTGCGCGGAGCGGCAACGGCAACAATGGCCTGACCAACGCCGGCGCGGCCGCGTTCTCGGCGCCGGGCGAAGTGATCCGCCGCAACCTGCTCTCCTACGTGCGCCAGCAGGAAGAAAACGCCGACAAGGCCGGCGTCAAGTTCCTGACCGCGACCGGCCAATCGGCCAAGGGCATGTGGGAAACCTTCAAACGATTCACCGACGAGAGCCTGTTCGCGGCGCGCGGCGCCGACCCCTATGTACAGTCGCACCCGATGCCGGCCGAGCGCGTGCGCGCGCTGGAAGAACTGGCGCGCTCCAGCCCCTATTGGGACAAGAAGGACGACCCTGCCCTGCAGATGCGCCACGACATGGTGCGCGCCAAGATCTCGGCCTTCATGGAACGGCAGGACACCGTCTACCGGCGCTATCCGATGTCCAACACCAGCCTGCCCGCCCGCTATGCGCACGCCATCACCACCTACCTGCACGGCGATCTGCGCAGCGCGCTGGCCCAGATCGACGGCCTGATCGCGCTGCAGCCGGGCAACCCCTATTTCTACGAGGTGCGCGGCCAGGCGCTGCTGGAGGGCGGCAAGCCCGCGGAAGCCATTGCGCCCCTGCGCAAGGCCGTACAGCTCTCCAATAACGCCCCGCTCATCGAGATGTTACTTGGGCAGGCGCTGGTGGCGGCTAATAATACCGCCAACACGGACGAAGCGGTCGCGATTCTGCGCGCGGCGGTGGCACGCGAGAGCGAAGCGCCGCTCGGCTACATGCAGCTCGCGATGGCCTACGGCCGCAAGGGAGATTACGCGCAGGCCGACCTCGCCTCGGCCCAGGCCGCCTACCTCCGCGGCGACAACAAGACCGCGCGCGACCTCGCTTCAAGGGCCAAAACCCGGTTCGCGATCGGCACCCCGGGATGGGTCAAGGCTGACGATATTGTGAGCGCCAAACCGATGCCGGGCCAGAAAAGCAACTAGGAATAAACCGGGTCAAAATAGGTTTAAGATACAACCGAGCCGAAATTCAAACGTATTCCAAGAGCCGGCGTCAAAGATCGCCGGGAACTCGCTGCAAAAGGAATTGCCGATGCCCTCGTTCCGTTTCCTCGTCCCCGCATTGCTGGCGTTCGCGCTCGGCGGCGCGCCGCTGCCCGCTTCCGCGCAGAGCTTCTCCGACACCCAGCGCGGCGATATCGAGAGCATCGTCCGGAATTACCTGATCGCGCACCCCGAAGTGCTCGAAGAGGCGATGGCCGAACTGTCGAAGCGACAGACCGCGGCGGAAGCCGAAAAGCACGAGGCCGGCGTTTCCAAGAATGCGGAGGCGATCTTCAATTCGCCGCGCGGCGTCACGCTCGGCAACAAGGAAGGTGACGTCACCTTCGTCGAGTTCTTCGACTACAATTGCGGCTACTGCAAACGCGCGATGGCCGACATGATGGAGCTGATGAAGGCCGATCCGAAGCTGAAGGTCGTGCTCAAGGAATTTCCGGTGCTGAGCGCGGGCTCGGTCGAAGCCGCCCAGGTCGCGGTCGCCGTGCGCATGCAGGATCCGACCGGCAAGAAATATCTCGACTTCCACCAGAAGCTGCTCGGCGGCCGCGGCGCGGCCGACAAGGCGCGCGCGATGGCGGTTGCCAAGGAAGTCGGCCTCGACATGGGCAAGCTTGAGAAGGATCTGGCCAGCGCCGAGGTGAAGAACACGCTGGAAGAGAACTTCAAGCTCGCCGAAGCCATGGGCATGAATGGCACCCCGAGCTACGTGATCGGCAAGCAGGTCGTGATCGGCGCCGTCGGCGTCGACAACCTGAAGGAAAAGATCGGCGTCGCCCGCTGCGGCAAGGCGACCTGCTGACACCAGGCGGCACCATGCGACGACGAAAAATCCGGCTGCCCCGCAGCCGGATTTTTTTGTTCAGGAAATGAAGTCTTCGCTGAACCATAAGCGGGCGCGACACAACCAAAGCCAACAGCAGTTCGGGATTTCTCATGCGATCGGCCTCGCCAACCACCGCCTACGACCTCACATTGCTGCAAACCCCGCCCGAACGCGGCACCGACGCCGATCACGGCTGGTGTTACGGCCTGCCGCCCGGCATCGCCGAGAACCAGTGGCCGCTGAGCCCGTTCGACGGCTTTCCGATGCAGCCCTGCTTCACGCTGCGTCTGCCTGAACAATACCGCACCCGGGGACCGGACTACGTCGCGCTCACAATGTTTGCCGATCAGCAGCATGACGAGCCGCAGCAGGTCGAGACGATCGCCGAATATCTCAACGACGGGACATCGCAGCGTCCTGCGGACCCCGATCTGCTGCCGTACTGGAATTACAGGCAGAACAGACACCCCATGGAATTCCTCTTGATGAAGGACGCCATGGATCGCAATTTTGCGGCGATATGGCTGACGGAGGCCGAGTTCACGGGCCCGCTCCGCCAGCCGCCGCAGCTAACCGGCAACGCATTGCTGCAAAACACCCCACCACCCTGGCTGCAGAAGGGTTCAGCGCGCGCTGCATTCGACCTTCACGTCAACGGCTATGACAGCGTGGAAGAGATCGAAAACAAGGAATGGTATCTCCGGTTCGGTCGCATCCCCGAGCCCGGTCACCACGCCTACGCGATCGCGATCGCGCGGCGCGACGGTGATCCCAATGTGGGCGTGCCGCCGCGCGACAACCTGCTGCATCCGGCCGAGCTCGGCCGATACATCACGCCCTACACCGAGGATGCCAAGCCCTTCGGGCTGGAACGGCTGTTCGGCCGCAATCATCTCGGCGGGACCATGTTTGCCAGCCAGTGGACGAAAAAATTCAGCCCGACCTATCTCGAAATCGAGGAACATTTCGGCGGCTTCAATTTCGGCGGCGGCAACGCCCAGCTCGATCTTGAATCGATGGAGTTCGGCTGGGCCTGTGGCTAGCGGTTTCCAACGACGCGGACTACCGGCGCTGTGAAGGCGCCTCGCCAGGCGGCGTTCATCGGGCGTTCAAAAAACAAACTTCATGGAACCGCAAATAGCACGGAACATCGCCGATCTCCTTACGTTGTCGGGCGGGCAATGCATCCACGTGAGGAGAACTTCCAAATGACTAATCGCTTTTTGATTTCGGTTGCGGCCGCGGCGCTGATCGCCGGAACCGGCTTTGCAAATGCACAAGGCATGAGCCGTGAAGGCGGCGCTGCAGGCGGCGCGGCTACCCAGAGCGCGCCTTCGTCGGGCGCAACTTCCGGCACGATGAATCATGACGCCGGTCCGGCCGCGAAGGGCGCCGAATCCCCGGGCATGAAGGGATCGGATGCCGGCATGAAGGCGGAATCCACCGACAAGATGCCGTCCAGCAAGAGCGCGCAGGACACCAAGACGGGTGAGAAGTCGAAGAGCATGAGCTCCGAGAACGACGCCGCGAAGGGTGGTAAGGACATGAAGGCCGAAGGCCGCGACAGCAAGTCCGGCATGAGCGCCGAGGGTCGTGACAGCAAGAGCGGCAACATGAACGCCCAGACCCAAACCAAGAGCGCGACCGACAGCAAGTCGTCGACCACGACGGGCAACGCCGCCACCTCGGCGACCGCAGCACCGCCGGCCGAGAAGCGCACCCAGATCGTCTCCGCCATCAAGTCGGAGAAGATCCAGGAAACCACCAACGTGAACTTCAACATTTCGGTCGGCGCCACCGTGCCTGCGACCGTCCGGTTCCACCCGCTGCCGGCCCGGATCGTCGAGATCTATCCGGAGTGGCGCGGCTACGACGTGATCTTCGTGCACGGGCAGTACATCATCGTCCGCCCGCAGACGCATGAGATCGTCTACATCATCGAAGGCTAACCGGCTTTCGCATTGGTGACGCTTTGGGGGTGGGCACAATTGCCCACCCCTTTTGCGTGGAGGCTGGCCATCCCCAATATTGGTTAATCAATGATTTCCGTAGGTTCCACAGGGCTTTTTACGAACCGGATGAGGCATTTGACGCCTTTTCCACAGGCCTACAAGGCTTCCCCTTGGCCCCGTTGTTACCTATAACCCCGCGACCACCCCGCCCCCAATTCAACGGAATCCGATGGCCCAGGCCTCCGCCGCGACGATCTATGTGCTCAACGGCCCCAACCTCAATCTGTTGGGGACCCGGGAGCCCGAGACCTATGGTCACGCGACATTGGCCGACGTCGAGAAGCTGTGCGTGGAAACCGCGGCGCAGTTCGGCCTCAAGGCCGATTGCCGGCAGTCCAACCGCGAGGGCGAACTGATCGACTTCATCCACGAAGCGCGTGAGAAGAAGGCGGTCGGCATCATCATCAATGCAGGCGGCTATTCGCACACCTCGATCGCGCTGCACGACGCGATCGTCGGGGTGAAGATCCCGACCGTTGAAGTGCACGTCAGCAATATCCACGCCCGGGAGACTTTCCGGCATCATTCCTTCACCGCCAGGGCCGCCTTCGCGTCGCTTTGCGGCTTCGGCATCGATGGTTACCGGCTCGCGATCAACGGCCTTGCCGCCAAGATCGGCGCCAAAGCGAAAACCTGACTTTAGAACCCGACCTGAGCCTGACGCTTCAGCCGTCATCCACATCAAGAATTCCGGATCCAGAGCATGGCGAAACCGCCCGAGAACAAAGCAGCGGACAAATCATCCGCCAATTTCAAAAGCGACGACAGCGCGCTTATTCGCGAGCTCGCGCTGTTGCTGGATGAGACCAGCCTCACCGAAATCGAGATCGAGCGTGCGGGCCTGCGGGTGCGCGTGGCGCGCAACATCACCATGACGGCGTCGATGCCGGCTCATTATCAGGTCCCGGCTGCCGCTGTCGGCGGCGCATCCGTGACGCCGGCCGCCGTCGCCGATCTCGCAAAGCACCCGGGCGTGGTCCCCTCGCCGATGGTCGGTACAGCGTACTGGTCGCCGGAACCCGGCGCCAAGCCGTTCATCGAGGTCGGCAGCAAGGTATCGGCCGGTCAGACCCTGCTGATCATCGAAGCGATGAAGACGATGAACCAGATTCCCTCGCCGCGCGCGGGCACCGTGACGCAGATTCTCATCGAGGACGGCCAGCCGGTCGAATTCGGCGAGCCGCTGGTCATCATTGAATAAACGGCAACGTCAGGCGCTGCGATGTTCGACAAGATCCTCATAGCCAATCGCGGCGAAATCGCCCTGCGCGTGCTGCGCGCGTGCAAGGAACTCGGCATCTCCACCGTCGCCGTGCATTCCACCGCCGACGCCGACGCCATGCATGTGCGCCTCGCCGACGAGAGCGTCTGCATCGGGCCGCCGCCGTCCAAGGACAGCTATCTCAACATCCCCGCGCTGCTCGCGGCCTGCGAGATCACCGGCGCCGACGCCGTGCATCCCGGCTACGGTTTTCTGTCCGAGAACGCGCGCTTTGCCGAAATCCTCGCTGAGCACAATTTGCATTTCATCGGCCCGAAGGCCGAGCACATCCGCCTGATGGGCGACAAGATCGAAGCCAAGAAGACCGCCAAGCGGCTCGGCATTCCCGTGGTGCCCGGCTCCGACGGCGGCGTCGGTCCCGAAGACGACGCGATGGCGATCGGCAAGGCGATCGGTTTTCCGGTGCTGGTGAAGGCCGCGGCCGGCGGCGGTGGACGCGGCATGAAGGTCGCGCACACCGAAGACGATTTGATGATGGCGCTGTCGACCGCTTCCAACGAAGCCAAGTCGGCTTTCGGCGACGCCTCGGTCTATCTCGAAAAATACCTGCAGAAGCCGCGCCACATCGAAATCCAGGTGCTGGGCGATGGCCGCGGCGGCGCCATCCATCTCGGCGAGCGCGACTGCTCGCTGCAGCGCCGGCATCAAAAGGTGTGGGAAGAAGGCCCCTCGCCGGTTCTGGCCGCCGCAGCCCGCGCCAGGATCGGCGCGACCTGCGCCAAGGCGATGCAGGACATGAAATATCTCGGTGTCGGCACAATCGAGTTTCTCTACGAGGACGGCGAGTTCTATTTCATCGAAATGAACACCCGCATCCAGGTCGAGCATCCCGTCACCGAGATGATCACCGATATCGACCTCGTGCTGGAGCAAATCCGCATCGCCGCCGGCGGCGACCTGCCCGCGACCCAGGATGAAATCAACATCATGGGCCACGCCATCGAATGCCGCGTCAACGCGGAAAACCCGCAGACCTTCCGTCCTTCGCCCGGCAAGATCACCCAGTTTCATCCGCCCGGCGGCCTCGGCGTGCGGATCGATTCCGCAGTCTATCAGGGCTACGTCATCCCGCCCTATTACGACTCCCTGGTCGGCAAGCTGATCGTCCACGGCAAGACCCGCGCCGAATGCCTGATGCGGTTGCGCCGGGCGCTCGACGAGATGGTGGTCGACGGCATCGAAACCACTCTGCCGCTGTTCCGCGCGCTGGTCCGGGAACCCAGCATCATCGACGGCGACTACCACATCCACTGGCTCGAGCAGTATCTTGCCGGCCAGGCGACGGACGGAAAAGCGCCTTAAAATCGTCGACGGCGCAGGGAACCAATCGTCCCGGCGAGCGTTGGGGCGCATTCGGGGTTTTCCACGCCAGGGGCATCTTGTTCCGTTTTCTTCATGACGCGAGGCCGCTGTGACGGCTGATGCCCAGCGCCGCCGCGCCATGGGACAGATCCTGCTGCTTGCGGCGGGACTCTTGGTGCTGGTCGCAATCAGCGTGTCCTCGGTCCTGCTGGTCAACAAATCCCGCGAGGACAACGCCTGGGTCGTGCACACCGTCGAAGTGGAAAACCAGCTCTCGACCCTGCTGCTGCAGATCCGCCGCGCCGAAAGCTCGGCGCGCGGCTATCTGTTGACCTCGGAGCCGCGCTTTCTGGCCGAGCACGAAGCCGCCACCGCGACCATCCTTCCCGACATCGACAAGCTGGAGCAACTGACCGGCGACAATTCGGTTCAGGGCGATAACGTCAAGCAGCTGCGGCCGCCGGTCGAGGCACGGCTCTCGGAATTTGCCAAGGCGATTGACTTCGTCAAACGCAACGATACCGCCGGCGGCATCGCGATGTTGCGCGAGGCCGGCGCCAGCGATTCCGTCCGCAAGATCGGCGAACTCACCGCTGAAATGCACGCCGAGGAAAACCGGCTGTTTACCGCGCGCACCGCGACCGCTGACCACACCCAGCAGCTGGCTTCGATCGTGACGGTGGCAGGCTCCGGCCTCGTGATCGCGTTTGCCGGTCTCTCGGTCATGCTGGTGCGTATCTCCTCGCGCGCCCGCGACGAAGCCGAGGCGAAATTGCGTGACAATAATCTCAATCTCGAAAGTACGGTCGACGAGCGCACCGCCGATCTGCGCGAAGCCAACGACGAGATCCAGCGCTTCGCCTACATCGTCAGCCACGATTTGCGCTCGCCGCTGGTGAACATCATGGGTTTCACCAGCGAACTGGAGGAATTGCGCGGCGACATCTTCAAGCGGATCGCAGCCCTCGCCCGCACGGAATCTGCCGCGCCTCCGACTGCCGATAACGCCACCGACACCGCCGAGCCCGTGCTCGAAGGTACCGACAAGCAGCTCTCGGAGGATTTCTCCGAGGCGTTGGGATTCATCAAATCGTCGATCGGCAAGATGGACCGGCTGATATCGGCGATCCTCAGCCTGACCCGCGAGGGACGGCGTGAGTTCAAACCGGAACGGATCGATACCCGCGAACTGATCGAAGCTATCGTGACCACCGTGGCGCATCAGGCCGCCGAAGCCGAAGCGCAGATCCGCATCGAGCCGCTGCCCGATATCGTCAGCGATCGCCTGGCGCTGGAGCAGATATTCTCCAACCTGATCGACAACGCGCTGAAATATCTGAAAGCCGGTGTACCCGGCGACATCCACGTTCGCGGTCGCACCAAACTCGGTTTTGCGATCTTCGACATCACCGACAACGGGCGCGGCATCGACCCCAAGGACCATCAGCGCATCTTCGACCTGTTCCGCCGTGCCGGAACCCAGGACAGGCCAGGACAAGGCATCGGCCTCGCCCATGTGCGCGCGCTGGTGCGGCGGCTCGGCGGAACCATGTCGGTCGCATCGGAACTTCATCAGGGCAGCACGTTTACGATCACGCTGCCAATCAAATGGGCAGCCAATAACCGGAACAGAGAGACATGAGCAATCCAGTCACCATCATCATGATCGAGGACGACGAGGGCCACGCCCGCCTGATCGAGCGCAACATCCGGCGATCCGGTGTCAACAATGAGATCGTGCCGTTCACGTCAGGTACAGACGCGCTGAACTATCTGTTCGGCAAGGACGGCAGCGGCCTGGATCACAAGGGCAACGCGCTGCTGATCCTGCTCGATCTCAATCTGCCCGACACCAGCGGTATCGATATCCTGAGGCGGGTCAAGGACAACAAATACCTGAAGGCGACGCCGGTCGTGGTGCTGACCACGACCGACGATTCCCAGGAAATCAAGCGTTGCTACGAACTCGGTTGTAACGTCTACATCACCAAGCCCGTGAACTACGAAAGCTTTGCCAACGCCATTCGTCAGCTCGGCCTGTTCTTTTCCGTCATTCAGGTACCATCAGCCGCCACATGACCCCAGCGACGCCGACATTGCTGTATATCGACGACGACGCCGGCCTCGCCCGGCTGGTCGATCGCGGCCTGACGCGGGCCGGCTTCAAGGTCGTGCATGCCAATGGCGGCGAGCAAGGGCTGGCGCGGCTGGCCGAAGGCGGCATCGACGCCATCGCGCTCGACCAGTACATGCCCGGCCTCGACGGCCTGGAAACGCTAGAGCGGATCCTGGCGATCCCGGACGCGCCGCCGGTGGTATTCGTCACGGCCTCGCAGGATTCGGCGATCGCCGTCACCGCGCTGAAGGCGGGTGCTGCCGATTATCTGGTCAAGGATGTGCAGGGCGATTTCATTCCGCTGCTGCAGGTCGCCGTCAACGGCGCGCTGAAGCAGGCCGCGCTGCAACGGGCCCGCGATGAGGCCGAGGCCGAGGTCCACGCCTCCCGCGACCGCTACGCCGCGCTGGCGGCCGAGCGCGAGGTGCTGCTGCGCGAGGTCAATCACCGCGTCGGCAACAGCCTGCAGATCATCGCGTCGCTGCTGCATCTGCAGGCCAATTCCTCGACCCAGGACGACGTCAAGGCGGCGCTGACCAACGCCATGGGCCGCGTTGCCGCGGTGGCGCAGGTGCACCGGCGTCTCTACACTTCGCACGACCTCAAGAGCGTGATGCTCAACGCCTATCTCGAAGCGCTGCTGGAAGATCTCAGGCGCTCGGCTGAAGGCAACAAGATGTCGCGGCTGACGCTGCAGGCCGAGCCGATCGAGATCGATCCCGACCGCGCGGTTGCTATCGGCATCATCGTCAACGAGCTGGTCATGAACGCCGTTAAATACGCCTATCCCGACGGCGCTGGTCCGATCCATGTCGACCTCAAGACGCTCGGCGACGATCTCGAACTCGCGATTGCCGACGACGGCGTCGGCCTCAACGTCAAGTCCGATCCGCGTTCTACCGGCATGGGCCAGCGCATCGTATCTGCCATGGCCTCAAAACTCGAAGCCGAAGTCGAGCGCGATCCCGCCCATAGCGGTACCCGGATCGTGCTGCGATTTCGCCGCATCCAGGCGCCGCCGGCGTCGAAATCGGCCAGCGCCGCCGCGGGCTAGGCCAGCCTCCGTCGAACGGCGGGTTCCACCTCCTTTGCCTCAAACAATTACCGCGGCGTCTCTTTCTTGACAGCACGCCGTGATTGTATTCAGATTATGCCCTCTCTGATTGCCATTTTTTCTACGGGCCGGGAGCGTTTCATCGCTGCCCGCGATCGCACTCCTACGCGGAGCTGGAAAATGCGAATATTCTCGCTGCTTCTGATCCTTTTCTTCACGGCAGCAGCTTTCGAAAGCGCCGCCCAGCCGACGCGGCCCGGCATGATCCGGGCTTTTTCCGCGCAAAAGCCGTCCCGGGCGTTCACGCAACCGCTCGACCTGATGAAACCGCGAGGTCTCGAATCAACGCTGCAGCCAAGCGAATGTCCCGCCGCGGAGCCGGTATTCCTCGGCAACGACATCAAGCTCACGCTTGCAATGAGATATTCCGACCACTTCATCCACAATCCGGATACCGGCCAGGACGACAAGGTTAGCTTGCGAACCTATTACGATTGCCTCGCGGGCCCCACCCTCACGGTCAAGCCGGGCAACCGGCTGCGGATGGTGCTGTCGAACGAGCTTCCGGCCAACGACCCCGCGCGCTGTCCCTTCGTCATGAACACGCCGGACTGCTTCAACAGCGCCAACATGCATACCCACGGACTGCACGTATCGCCGGCAGGCAACAGCGACAACGTCCTGCTCAGCATCGATCCGGGAAAAAGCTTTCCCTACGAATACAATATTCCGTTGAACCATCCTGCGGGCACGTTCTGGTATCACTCGCACCGGCACGGATCGACCGCGCTCACCGTCTCCAGCGGAATGGAGGGCGTGCTCATCATCAAGGGCGAGCGTCCGTATCAGGATCGGGCAAAGAACGAGGGCGTCGCGGATATCGACACGATCTTGCACGACAAGAACGGCCGGGATTTCAACGACCGCATATTCCTGTTCCAGCAGATTTCCTATGGCTGTTTTTCGGACGCGGCCTTCAACGATCTTGAAGTCGATCCGGTGACGAAGAAGTGGGTGTGCAAACAGGCTGAAGGCGACAAACCGGCCGAAATCGGCGTCGTCGAGAACTACCATTCCCAGTTCAGCCCGCAGTCCTGGGTCTCGTCCGGCCGCTACACCGGAATTAACGGCAAGGTGCAGCCGATCCTGCAAATGCGCGTCGGCGAAATCGAACGATGGCGCCTGGTGCATGGCGGCGTGCGCGACACGATCAACCTGGAGGTCGTGCGAGCAACCAGCATTCCCGTGGCTTCCGCGGCGCCGGGCGCCGGCGGCGTCGCGCTGCAATCGCTGGTACAGTTCAATGCGGCGGGCCCGGCCAGCCCGCAGCGATATGTCGCCGGTCTCGAGTCGCTGCGTGGCGCTGAACTCCAGGCCTTCACGGATCAATGCAACACCAGCGGCGTCGCATCGACTCAGTTCGAGATCGCGGAGGACGGGCTGACGCGGCGCGATATCACGCCCAAATCGGTGAATACCCTCAATCCCGGTCAGCGCAGCGACGTTTTGATGTTCTTCAGCGAACCCGGGCTGTACTGCATCCTGGATCAGAGCGGCGCCGCCGAGAACGCGATTGTTCGTGACCGCGGCGGCTCGAAAAGCCGCAAACTTCTGGCGACCGTGATCGTTACAGAAGGAGCTTCGATCACCGTTCCCGCCGCCGATTATCTAAGGGATACCCTGGTCGAGGGCAACAAGAGCCTGCCGGCGGATCAGCAACAGGCGCTCGCCGCTTTCAACATCGGCGCGTTTGCCTATTTTCCGCCGAACGATCCCTCCGGCGATCTCAGTAACGTCACCGTCACCGGACATCCCAGCGCGCTGTTCGACATCAATTTTTCCCCGCCCGATCCGGCCCATGCCGACATTCTCGGACGTATCCAGAACGAAGCGATGGGAACGGACCCGTTAGCTTACCAGCACGACGTCAGCTACAAGGCCGCGCTCGGCACCGTCGATGAATGGACGCTCGGAACCTGGAAGAATATTCCCGGCCAGGACGTCGCCGCGCCGCACGTTTTTCATATCCACGTCAATCCGTTCCAGATCATGGACATCAAACACGTGACCGCGGCTAATCCGGCCGGAACATCGATCTTCGACAGCCAGCATCGCTGCTTGCCGGCCGAGGCGACCGCCGTTCCGTATTACTGCGATCAGTACCACGTCTTCCGCGACACCCTGTTCGTGCGGCCGAACTACATCGTGATCGCACGCAACCGCTATGACGATTACATCGGCGAGTACGTGATGCATTGTCACATCCTCGATCACGAGGACATGGGGATGATGCAGAACGTCACCGTCGACTTTCCGGCGATAGAACATCCCACCCCGCCGGGCACGCCGCCGCATCACTAGCGTTGAATCTATTCTGTTTGAATCGCGTGCGGTCCGTCCGGACCGCGCGCCTTCACCCGATCACCTGCAACCACGGCAGCACGATCAGCAGCAGCCCGGCGAAATAGATCAGCCCGAAGATCAGGCCGAACTTCCAGAAGTCGCCCTTCCCGATGTAGCCGCTGCCGTAATACATCGGCGCCGGTCCGGTGGCGTAGGGCGAGATCACGCCCATCAGGCCGAGCGAGTAGAGGCACAGCAGCGTCAGTGTCGGGATCGACAGGCCGGGAATGCTGGTGCCGACCGCGAGCACGACCGGCAACACGGCGGCCGTATGCGAGGTGATGCTGGAAAAGAAATAGTGCACCCAGAAGAAGAACGAGACCAGCAGCACCATGCCCGTCAGCGGACTGACGCTGGCCAGCGGCTTTGCGAATCCCTCCGCCACCCATTTGATGAAGCCGATTTCGTTCAACCCGGACGACAGTGTCAGCAGCGAGGTGAAATAGAAGAACACCTCCCATGCCGCCTTTTCGCGCACGATGTCGTCGAAGTCGATGACACCGGTCAACAGCATCAGCGAGATGACGAGAAACACCACCATGGTCGGGTTGATGAAGTTGGATCCGAGCAACGGCAGGCTGATGGTCGGATTGGAGCCGCAGATCCACAAAAACATCGCCAGCAGCACCAGCGCGGCCATGATCCGTTCGCTGCGCGACAGCGGCCCCATTTCCTTGAGTTCGTTGGCGCTCCATTCGACGATCTCGGGGCTTTCCTTCACCTCCGGCCGGCAGATCACATAGCTCAACAGCGGCACCACCAGCAGCAGCAGGATGCCGAGCGGCGCGAAGCCGGCAAACCATTGCGACCAGCCGACATCGACGCCTACGATTTTCTTGGCGATCGAGAGTGCGGCCGCATTCGGCGCCAGCGCCGTCAGGAACAGCGAACTCGTCACCGCGGTGGTCGCAAACGCAGTCCACATCACATAGGTGCCGATCTTGCCCGCGGTCGGCCCGGGCTCCGAGCCATAGATGCGCGGAATATTGCTGACGATCGGATAGACCGTGCCGCCGCTGCGTGCGGTGTTGGAGGGCGTCGCCGGCGCCAGCACGAGATCGGAAAACGCCACGGCATAACCGAGCCCGATGGTGCTGCGGCCGAGCCGATGGACCAGCCACAGCGCCAGCCGCCTGCCGAGGCCGCTCTTGCGGTAACCGATCGAGAACACGAAGGCGCCGACGATCAGCCACACCGTGCTTTCGGCAAACCCGCCCAGCATCCAGCGCAGCGACTTGTTGGGATCGTGTTCGACATAGCCCATGACGCCGGCCGCCGTCAGGCCGATGATGCCGACGGCGCCGACCGGCATCGATTCCAGGATCAGGCCGGTGATGACGGCCGCGAATATCGCGAAATAATGCCATTGATCGGCGTTAAGGCCGGCCGGCACCGGCACCAGATAGAGCGCAAGCCAGACCGCCAGCGGCGCGATAGTTTTCCAGGTAATTTTCACGAATGCCCCTCTGTGTTCCCCGATGGGCGTTCGCGCTGCCCCGATATCCGGAACGCGTCGCCGTTTTCTTTGGAACGTAGCATAGGCCCTCGGCGTCCTGCTATCCTCCCGCCCATGACATCGCGCGACTCTGCGGCTTCCGAAATCACGCCTGAGGTGCTGCTGCGGGCCTATGCCTGCGGCATTTTTCCCATGGCCGAAAGCGCCGACGACCCGACGCTGTTCTGGGTCGAACCGGAACTGCGCGGCGTGATCCCGCTCGACGGCTTTCGGATCGCCTCGCGGCTCGCCCGCACCGTGCGTTCCGACGTCTTCACCGTCACGGTCGATACCGCGTTCAAGGCGGTCATCGCCGGCTGCGCGGCGCCGCAGCCGGGCCGCGACGACACCTGGATCAACAAGCGCATCCGCGATCTCTATATCGGGCTGTACGAACTCGGCCACTGCCACAGCGTCGAAGTCTGGCAGGACGGCGATCTGGTCGGCGGGCTTTACGGGGTCAGCCTCGGGCGCGCCTTCTTCGGCGAGAGCATGTTCCACCACGCCCGCGACGCTTCAAAAGTGGCGCTGGTGCATCTGGTGGCGCGGCTACACGCCGGCGGCTTCCAGTTGCTCGACACGCAATATGTCACCGAGCATCTGCGCAGTTTTGGCGCGGTCGAAGTCCCCCGGCGCCGCTACCGCGCGATGCTCGACAAGGCGATCACGGGCATATCAGCGGATTTCATGAAATTGCCGGCCAAATTCAGCGGCGCCGACGCGCTCGCGATGATTGCAGAACGAGGTTGAATACGGAGGGATACTGCGACCGTCATCCTGAGGTGCGAGCGATAGCGAGCCTCGAAGGATGCACGGCCATCGCCCTTCTCGGGCCGCGCTTCGCACGGCCACCTCAGGGTGACGGTCGTGAGCGGATGCCCTGCTCAATTATTCCCGAACAGGCCACCGAACAAACCGCCCGGCCGCTGTTGCGGCGGGGGTGGCGGCGGCGGTGGCTGCTGCTGGAATTGCGGCTGCGGCGGTAGCCCCGACGGTGGCCGCGGCGCGGCCTGCTTCGGCGGCGGCGGACGTTTCTGCGCGGGCGGCGGCGGGGGTGGTTTTGGCGGATCGGGCTGCGCGCTGACGATGGTCTGGTCGGGGACTTTGCAGTCGGTCAGCCAGATATCGTAGATCGGATGCTCGACGCCGTGCAGGCCCGGGCTCGCGGCATACATCCAGCCGGAGAAGATGCGCTTCACTTCGCCCTGCAGCGTGATCTCGTCGACCTCGACAAAGGCGTCGGTGTTGGCAGCTTCCGTCGACGGCCGCGTGTAGCAGGCATCGGTCTTCACCCGCAGCGCGCCGAACTGCACGGTCTCGCCGATGTCCTCGTCGAAATTGATGATGCGGCCGGTGATCTTGTCCAGACCGGAGAAGCTTGCCTTTTTGTTGGTGACTTTCGTGGCCGGCGGCTCGGACACGACCTCGTCGCCCGGCTGCAAGGTCGCCGGCGCGCCCGGAACGTTCTTGGGCTGGCGCTGCCCCGGCAGCGGGTTGGCTGCCGGCGGCGCGTTGGCGACACCCGGACCGGCCGGACCGCCAGGCTGTGGTGGTGCTACCGCGATACCCGGCTGCGTGTTCTGCGGAATGACGGTCGTGCCGGGCGGCGGCGCCAACGGCTGCGACTGAACGCTGCCCGGTGCGGGGACGCCCTGCCCCGGCGGCGGCCGGTTCGGCGTCGGCAGCAGCCGGCCACGCGGCAGTTCCGGCACTTCCTCGTCGTCGTCGGGCGCTTGCTGCGGCGGCTGATTACCGCGGGGAATGGCGCCCGGCGGGCGCAGTGGCGGATCGGAAAAGATATTGCCGATCTGCGCCTGAGCCGGAGGCGCAAGCGAGATGGTCGAGGCGGCGATCAGGGCCGCGAAACCGGTCAGGGCAATGGTTCGAAACATTCTCGCGCGGCTTTAAAAGGCGAATCGGGCTCGCGACATAGTACAGACATATCCGCCGCTCGCGTGACCTCCGGTTAACACGCCGAATACGGCGGGGAAAGGGCGGTTTGCCGCCCCTCCCGGCCTCCGGTCAGCCGCACTAGTCAGCCTTGTTCACAAATGAAATAGTCGCCGCGTTCATGCGGGGGCCTCCTCGCGCGAAAACCGCCAAAATCCGGGATAACCGGAGGAGCCAGAGGAAACCCCAGATATGCCAGATCGAATTCGCCTGGATGGCCGGGTTGCCGTCGTCACGGGCGCTGCCGGCGTCATCGGAACCGCCACCATCCGCCTGCTGGCCGAGCGCGGTGCGCGCATTGTCGCAGTCGACCGCCGCGAGCAGGATCTCAAAGCCGCCATCCAGGGCCTGCCGGCCTCGGCCGAGGCGCTGGCGGTCGCCGCCGACGTCACCCAGGAAGGCGAGGTCGCCGAATATGTCCGCGCCACCGTCGACAAGTTCGGCACCATCGACGCCTTCTACAACAACGCCGGCATCGAGGGCGACATCAAGCCGATCCCGGAATATTCGCTGGAGAGTTTTCGAAAGGTGCTCGACGTCAACGTGGTCGGCGTCTTTCTCGGCATGAAACATGTGCTGCCGGTGATGCTCAAACAGAACAAGGGCAGCATCATCAACACCGCCTCGATCGCCGGCATCATGGGATCGCCGCATATCGCCGTCTACAGCGCCAGCAAGCACGCGGTGATCGGGCTCACCAAGAGCGCGGCGTGGGAATGCACCGGCACCGGCGTGCGGGTCAACTGCGTCTGCCCCGGCCTGATCGACAGCCGCATGCTGAGCGCGATCATGCAGGCCCGCAATGGCGGCAATGCGCCGATGCCCAACGAGAAAATGGTCGAGCGGATTCCGGCGCGGCGGCTTGGACAGGCTTCCGAGGTCGCTTCCATCGTCGCGTTCCTCGCCTCCGACGAGGCGAGCTACGTCTCCGGCTCCGCCTACACCGTGGATGGCGGCCGCACCGCCGCCTGAGCCAGTTTTTTAAACCAGAGGTCCTTGATGCCCGTTGTTCTCGATCCCGATGCCGCCGCCGTATTTGCGGCTTTCCAGGCAGCCAACCGTCCGCCCTATGAATCGGGAACGCCTGCGGTGGCGCGCGAGTTTTATCTGGCGGGCCGCGCCGTCTCCAATCCCGAGCCGCCCGAACTCGAAATCCGCCAAACCACTGTCGATCCCGGCGGCCCACGGCGCGATCCCGGCGCGCATCTACACGCCGAAGACGTTGCGCAAGAGCAACGGCGTTGCGCCCTGCCTGGTGTTCTTTCATGGCGGTGGCTGGGTGATCGGCGATCTCGACTCCCACGACGTGGTCTGCCGCAAGCTCGCGCATGAAGCGCGAGATGATCGTCATCTCCGTCGATTACCGCCTCGCGCCCGAGCACAAATTTCCCGCCGCTGCGGAGGATGCCATCACGGCGACGAAATGGATCGCCGCCAACGCCAAATCGCTCGGCGTCGACGCAGGCCAGCTTGTGGTTGGTGGCGACAGCGCCGGCGGCAATCTCACCGCCGTGGTGGCGCTCGCCGCACGCGACGGCGACGGGCCAAAGCTCGCCGGCCAGTTGCTGATCTATCCAGCGACCGATTTTGCGATGAGCCATCCCTCGCACAGCGAGCCCGAGACCAGCATCTTGCTCGACGCATTCCGTGATCAAGTGGTTCTGCAACCACTATCTCAACGGCGCCGCCGACATCGATCACTGGAAGGCCTCGCCCGCGCGCGCCAAAACGCTCGCGGGTCTGCCGCCGTCCTACGTGCTGACCGCCGGCGCCGATCCCCTGCGCGACGAAGGCGCCGAATATGCCGCGCGGCTGAAGCAGGACGGCGTGCCAATGACCTACCGGCATTTCCCCGGCCAGTTCCACGGCTTCTTTACCATGGGCAAGCTGCTACAACAGGCCAACGTCGCGCTCAGCGAAATCGCCGGCTGGCTCAAGGCGCTGAAATAACCGAAAAGCCGATCTGCTCTCGAACCGAGGAAACAGTCTTGGAAGCGTCCGCCTCCATTGAAATCGCCAAGCACACCCTGCTGTCCTGCGGACTGGTTCTGGCGATCGGCACCATCGCCGGGCTCGTGGCACAGAAGATCAAGATTCCCGACGTCGCGGTGTTTCTGGTGACGGGGATCGCGATCGGTCCCCACGCGCTCGGCCTCGTCGACATCAAGGCGGATTCGGCGCTGAACCAGGTCATCCTGCTGTTCGGCGCCAGCTACATCCTGTTCGACGGCGGAGCGTCGCTGCGCCTCGAGGTGCTGAAGCGGGTCTGGATCACCATCGTCGTCATTGCGACGATCGGCGTGCTGATCACCGCTGCGATCACCGGCCTTGCCGCGCTATTACATTCTCGGCGTCCCCTTGATCACGGCGCTGCTGCTGGGAGCGACGCTGGCCTCGACCGATCCGGCGACGCTGGTGCCGATCTTCCGCCAGGTCCACATCCGCGATCGCGTCGCGCAAACCGTGATGAGCGAGTCCGCGTTCAACGACGCCATGGGCGCGATCGTCACCTTCGGCGTGCTGGCGGTGGCGACCGGCAGCGGCGAATTCTCGCTCGTCTCGTCGCTCCTCGATCTGCTCAAGCAGTCGGCGATCGGCATCGTCGCCGGCATCGTGCTGGGCTATCTTGCCGCCCTTCTCATCGCCCATGAGAAACTCGACTTCCTCGCCGAATACGCACCGGTGGTGACGCTGATTGCGGTGATCGGCGCCTACTTCTCCGCCGACGGGCTGAATGCCACCGGCTTCATGGCGGTGTTCGTGTTCGGCATCGTGCTCGGCAACAAGGAAAGCTTCGGCTTCCAGATGGAAGAGGGCGAGGCCCGAAAACTCGACGAGTATGTATTGACCACGGCGTTCATCATGCGCCTGTTCATTTTCATCCTGCTCGGCGCGCAGGTCGACTTCGCGCTGATGAGCCAATACTGGTTCGGAGGTGCTGCCGTCGTGACTGTGCTGATGCTGGTGGCGCGACCGATCACGGTATTCGCCTGCGCCGCTCCCGACCGCCGCGCGCGCTGGAGCTTTGCGGAAATGCTGTTCATGTGCTGGACCCGCGAGACCGGCGTCATCCCGGCGGCGCTGGCCGGCCTGCTGCTCGGCATGAAAGCACCCGGCGCGCAGATGATCGCGTCCGTCACCTTCATCGCGATTTTAATGACGATCCTGATCCAGGCCCCGACCACGGAATGGCTGGGGCGAAGACTGGGGCTATTGGAAACGAAATCCGGTTAGCCCACCTCTACCCCGCCCGCGCCGCGCGGCGCAGCGATTGCGGGGGCTGGCCGAAGGCGCGGATGAAGGCGCGGCGCATCCGCTCGGGATCGCGGAAGCCGGTGACCTCCGCGACGCGTTCGATCGCCTCGCTGGAAGACTGCACGCGCTCGCGCGCCACCTCGATGCGCAAGCGTTCGACCGCCTTCGACGGCGTCGTGCCGGTCTCGGCGATGAAGGCGCGGGTGAAATGCCGCGAGCTCATGCCGGCCTGCTCGGCGAGGTCCTCGACCGTGAGCGGCGCATCGAGATGCTCGCGCGCCCAGGCTAGCAGTTTCCCGAACCGGCCGTTCGACGCCTTCAATTCCAGCAGCGACGAGAATTGCGACTGGCCGCCGCTGCGCCGGTGATAAAGCACGAGCTGCTTGGCGGTTTTCTGCGCGATCTCGTCGCCGAAGTCTTCCGCGGCCATCGCCAGCGACAGATCGATGCCGGCGGTGATCCCCGCCGAGGTCCAGATGTTGCCGTCGCGGGTGAAGATGCGATCGGGCTCCAGCTTGACCCGCGGATAGGTTTTGAGAATCTGCCGCGTGCGCTGCCAGTGCGTGGTGGCGCGACGACCATCGAGCAGGCCGGCTTCGGCGAGGATGAAGGCACCCGAACAGACGCTCGCGATGCGGACGCCGCGTTTGGCGAGCCCGCGCACGAACGAAAGCGTCTTGTCGCATCGCTTCGCGGCATCGACGCCCTCGCCGCCGGCGATGATCAAGGTCGTGATCGCACCGGAGGGTTTCAGGCCGCGCGCGAGGATCTCGACACCCGACGTGCTGCGCACCGGTCCCGCTTTTGCCGCCACAACCCTGATCGACGGCGCGCCTGACGCATAGCGCGATGCGATCTCGAACACCGAAATCGGACCGGCCGCATCGAGCAACTGGAAATCCGGAAAGACGAGCACGCCGATCATGATGTGAGTCCCTTCGAGCGAAATGTCCTTAAATGAGGGAAATATGGCATTTCGGACAATAGACCACCATGACATCATCGTCACGTCAAGCCGCAAGGAGGATTTCAGATGGCCACGCCGCTTCAGATTGGTCTCGTGCTGTTTCCCAAGGTGACCCAGCTCGACTTCACCGGACCGCTGCAGGTGTTCTCCAGCCTGCCCGGCGCCACCGTGCATCTGATCTGGAAGCGGATCGAACCGGTCGCGACCGACTCGGTGCTGATACTGACGCCGACGATGACGTTTGCCGATTGCCCGCAGCTCGACGTCATCTGCGTGCCCGGCGGCGGCGGCACCGACGACATGGTCAATGACGAGGAGATGCTGGCGTTCCTGCGCAAGCAGGCCGAAGGCGCCAAATACGTCACCTCGGTCTGCACGGGATCGCTGGTGCTGGGCGCGGCCGGTCTTTTGAAGGGTTATCGCGCGGCGACGCACTGGACCGCGATGGATTTCCTCCCGGCGTTCGGCGCGACACCGACCAGGACCCGCGTCTGCATCGACCGCAACCGCGTCACCGGCGGCGGCGTCACTGCGGGCATCGACTTCGCGCTGACGCTGGTCTCGCTGCTGCACGATCGCCGCACCGCGGAAGCCATCCAGCTCCGGCTCGAATACAACCCGGCGCCGCCGTTCAACTCCGGCTCTCCCGACACCGCGCCGCCGGAAGTACTCGCCTTCATGAAAGACCGCATCGTGCAAAACCAGATCAGGCGCGGCGAGATGATCGAGCGGGCTGCGGCGAAGCTGGCGTAACGCAGTCGTCGGGGCAGGTAAAGAAAAAGGCCGCCTGGTTTCCCAGACGACCTTTCCTGTCTCACGGCGGCCACACATTGGCGGGCGATTTCAGAACCTCCGCACCGGGGGCCTATCTCCCGGCCGTATCCTGATCGGTAGCCGCTGCTCGCCGGGGCAGTCGCGAACTGGAGCCCGACACCGACGCGATGGTCTCCCATCTCCGTAAGATGTCTTATTGAGCCGCAGCGACGCGCGAAGCACAAGACGGCGGAGATAAATGTCCCCGTTGATCCCGCTGTTCACAGGGGCGCTACGGAAGGTACATCAGCCGTTCGAATTCTGATCCAGGCTATATCGCCGGCTCCGCGGCTTGTACTTCTAGATATGCGAGACGATAGCGAGGATCGTCGAGACCACGCCGATGAGTGCACTGCTCCCGACGACGAAGTAAGCAAATCCCTGCAGCGCGGAGCCGCTCTCCGCGTGATTGGCGGTCACGATTCCAATGATCCCGATGACCACGACCGTTGCTGCCAGCTTCCACAGGAATTCGATGAGGCTCATTTCCGGTCGTCCCAGTTTCACATTGAAGCGCATCAGCATATTTTCTCCCAGCGCGCCCGCCAGCGAGGCGCGGTGACCGGCGGCAGCACGTAGCTTTTGCCTTCGGCCGAAATCGTCAGCTTCTGTCCAGAGCTGAAAAGATCCAGCACGCGGTATTCCAACTCGCGAAATGGCTTCTCCGCGAGATCGGGAACGCCAAGATCCGCTTGATCGAACATGCTGGTGTTCGGCGGCGTGCGCTCGGAGCCTGTGTCGACAAAGCCGGTGAAATCCATCTGCTTCTTCCCGCTGGCAATCGTGATCGTGGCGCTGTGTCGCTCGTCCTGTTTAGGCTTGGCCGGATAGACCGCCAGCACTTCGAAATGGGTACCGCAGCCGATCAGGAACACCGTCTTGCCCTGGGGGTCGTGATAGCCGAGCCACGGCTGATCCTGGCTCAGCTCGAATTTCCAGGCGCCTTTCCAGATTTCGTCGGCGGCGTGCGCATTGGACGCACCGAGGCTGAGCACGACAGCAGCAATTCCAAACAGCCTTGCCAAAATCGACGTCATAAGCCACCGACTTTATTTCCTGCCGCCATCCGCTTTTGCGCGTAGAGCACATCGTGAAGTTTGTCCGGCCGCGTGGACGCCTCGGGTGTGCTCAACTCGCGCCAGTTGTTCGCGCCAATCGCGATGCCGCAATTGGCGAGCCACGCGCGTATGTCGGCGAAGCGCTCCGCATCGTCGAAGGTGGCGTTGCCGAGCATGGCTTCCGACAAGGTGCGGCCTTGCATCAGGTCGAATATGCCTTCGGTATCCAGCTTGACGATCGGTGCCTTGTCGATCGGCGTGCGCTCCGGGCCATGCCAGTAGCCAATCATGTCGCCGTCCTCGCTTTCGGCCACCATCGTGATCCGTGCGAGGACGTCGTTAATGGCCGCAACGTTAGCCATAATATCGGGGTTTTGCCGATCGCTGTCATTCAGGTAAGAGGCCGTCAGCAGCGGATAGTTGCGCCCGGGGACCAGCAGCGCGAAGCCCAGGGCCTCGCGCAGCGGATCGCTGTCGGCGGCGGAGCCGGCGACGGCGAGCAACGCCCGCAAGTCCGGCGGGACCTCCTGACCTCGGAGAATATCCTTCTCGAACCGTTGCATTTCACTTGGAATTTTACTTGGAATTTTACTTGGCGACATCGACCAATCCCGGGGGGCTCTGCCTATTGGTCTCGCACCCCGCCCACAGGTTCGATCCGTCCCTCCATTGAACCTATCCCGCATCTGAAATCACAAACGGCGTGAAGATCCCGAAGTGACGAAGGAATGCACGATGAAGGCCCTCAAAGCATCGATCCGTGTCGCGGCCACCGCGCTCGCCCTGTGCCTGGCGCCCGGCGCGCCATCCTGGGCGGCGGAGGATGAGGCGGGCGTTCTCAGCCAGCAGATGAAGGAGCTTTACCGGGCCGGGAAATACACGGAAGCGCTGCCATTGGCCCAGAAGTCTCTGGCCCTTCGCGAGAAGGAGTTTGGTCCTGATGATGAGAACGTCGCCATGCCGCTGAATGACCTCGGCACGATCCACTACAATCTGGGTCAATACGCCGTTGCCGAGCAGCTGTACAAGCGTTCACTGGCCATCCGAGAGAAGACGCTCGGTCCGGATAATGCCGAAGTCGCCATGGAGCTGAACAATCTGGGCGACCTCTACCGTGCGGAAGAGCGCTATGCGTTGGCGGAGCCAATTCTCAAGCGCTCGCTCGCCATTCGCGAGAAAATCTCCGGCCCCAACGATCCGTCGATCGTGATGCCGTTGAGCAACCTCGCCGCGCTCTACAGCAATATGGGTCGCTACGACCAGTCCCGGCCGCTGTTCGAGCGGGGGCTCGCCATCCTCGATAAGGCGAACGGACCCAACGATCCCGAAGCCACGGTCCTGATGAGCAACCTGGCCGACGCCTACATCAACCTTCATCGTTACGCCGATGCCGAGCGCCTGCTCAAGCGAGCGATCGTGGTGACCGCGAAGGCGTATGGACCCGATCATCCCGACATCGCCCAGGCGCTGAACAATCTGGCCGCGCTCTACGGGCGTCAGGGCCGCAACACCCTGGCTGAGCAGTTCTACAAGCGGTCAGTGGTAACCTTCGAGAAGACGCTCGGTCCGAACCATCCGGATCTCGCGGACGTGCTGGACAACCTTGCCGCTCTCTACAAGGATCAAGGTCGCTACGCCGATGCCGAACAAGTGGTCAGGCGGTCGAAGGCCATCCGCGGGAAAACAGCGCCGATCTGAGCCGTTGGACGTAGCGACGGCCGGACAGGCCGTCGACCCATGCAACGACGGCAATACGGCAACGACAGCAATACGGAAGGCTTAGCTGCCCGGCGTCCAGGCCTGGTAGTCGCCGGTCGCCTTCGGGCGGCGGCCGCTGGCGAGCGTCGAACCCGACGGGCGATAAGCCTGCGGCGTGCCGGTCATGTTCGGGACATGCGGCTTCTGCCACTCGCGCGGCGTGTAGCTCTCTTCGGTCGGCGCGACATCGACGGTGTGATGGATCCAGCCGTGCCATTCCGGCGGGATTTTGGTCGCCTCGGCATAACCGTTATAGACGACCCAGCGCCGCTGGAAGCCGAGCGTCGGATCGATCTTGCCGCCCTTGGTGCGATAGTAGGTGTTGCCCTGCTCGTCCTGGCCGACGCGTTCGCCGAACCGCCACGTCCACAATTGCGTGCCAAAGGTCTGGCCGCTCCACCATGTGAAAAATTTGAGCAGAAACAGCTTCATGGGGACTCGGGCGGTTGGAGAGAACGAGCTGTCCTGATGCCATCGGCGGGCCAAATTGTCCAGACGAAGGCGGATATGCCTGCCCTGGCCGAGAAGCCGATTTGGAAGCCTTTAGCCGCAGCGGCGCAATGTCGCGAAATCATCGCAATCTGTTCATTCCGCGTACAGTTCCTATCTGACAGCTTGAGCGTTGCGCACGATCGGTGCGCGGGCTCGGGAACGTCCGCCCTCTCAAAAGGTTGGGCACTATCCCGCAAATGGAGCCAATGATGATCAGTTTGAAGGTTTTGAGTACCGCAGCAGCAATCGCGCTGGTTTTGCCCCTGCTCGCGCCAAGCACGAGTTTTGCGCAAAGCTCCGCCCCAGAGGGACCCGGCTGCCGGCGCTGCTGGCGCCAGAGCCGGCGCTCCCGCCGGCGGCGGCGCGCCACGCATGGGAGGCGGCGGCACAGGTTTCCGCGCCGGTGGTCCTCCTCCGGGCGGCGGTGGCGGCGCTGCTTCCGGACCGCGCTTTAGTGGTGGCGGAGGTGGTGGCGGCCCGTATCACGGCGGTGGTGGTGGCGGCGGCTATTATCGCCATGGCGGCGGCGGTGGTTTCATCCCCGGCGCCGTGGCGGGTGCGATCGTCGGCGGCGCGATCGCTTCAGGCGGCGGCTATTACGGCGGCCCGGGCTACTATGCGCCGGGCTATTACGACGACGGCGGCGGTTATGATGATGGCGCGGTGGCGGTGGCTCCGGCTCCCGGTGGCGATGATTCCGTCGGCTACTGCATGCAGCGCTATCGTTCCTACGATCCGCGTCAGGAACCTATCTCGGCAATGACGGCTACCGGCACCCCTGCCCGTAACGGCATCACGTTGTGAATTTGAAGAGCGGCGCATTCCGGTGCGCCGCTCTTTCCGTTTCATATGCGCTACGAACGCAGCGCCACCGCGACGCCGCCGAGCGTGACCACCAGCGCGGCGATCTCGCGCACGCCAAGCGGCTCGTGCAGCATCGTCGCCGCCGCGAGCACGCCGACCACCGGCACCAGCAAGGTGCCGATCGACGCCGTTGCCGCCGGCAACCGCTCCAGCGCGGCGAACCAGCAGACGTAGCACAGGCAGAACTGGATCACCGTCATATAGGCCATCGACGCCCAGCCGATGGAGGACAGCGCCGCAAGCTGCGGATGTTCGATGGCGAGGCCTATGATCGCGATCGGCAGGCAACCGAGGCCGACCTGCCAGGCCGCCAGCGACAGTGGCGGCATCGCCAGCGGAAAATGTTTGGTCAAGACGGTGCCGAGCGCGACGCACACCGCACCCGCCAAGGCACACAAAATGCCAGGCAGTTTTTCGACGCTGGCTTCCAGGCCGTTGCCGCCGATCAGCACGGTGATACCGGCAAGCGCTGTTAACAGCGAGATCGCGCGTAACGGCGACAGCCGTTCGCCCAAAATCGGCCACGCCAGGAACGCCACCCAGACCGGGATCGAAATCCCCAAGACCGCGGCCTCGCTGGCGCTGAGCCACAACAGCGCCAGCCCCATGAACGCGGTCCAGCCGCCGATCGCCAGCGTCGACACCAGCAGAAGCCGCAGCCACATCGGCCGCGGTACGCTCAATTGTTGCTGTCGCGCGAAAGCAACCAGTGCGAGCGCCACGGCGCCAACGATGCCGCACAGGCCGCGCGAGGACAGCGGCGGCCACTCCGTCAGCAGATGCTTCATGATCGGGAAGTTGAGGCCCCACCCCACCGACGCGATGACGAGAAAGCCGAGGCCGAGCGGCGATATCCGGGCGCGACCCGCGTGATTCTGGTTGGACATGGCGGGCTTTGGATCCAGACTGACGTGCGCGATTGTTATTGTTTTGTGACGGGGGATTTCTGACACAGTGAAACGGAATTCGCCCCGGCAAATTCCATATGCACTCTACCATACAGACGATCTGTCGGCATTCCGACTTAATCCGGCATGGGTGACGCGAGTCGCAGGACCGCGGCCCGAAGAAGAAGGAATCGTCGTGCCGCGCGTTCTCGTGGTGGATGACGACCCGATGGTGTGTGTCGCCATCGAGCTCTGTCTGACACGCCAGGGTTTCGAGGTCACCGTTGCCGACGGTGGTGAAGCAGGAATGCGCGCCCTCGAATCATCCAGTTTCGACGTCATGCTGATCGATGTCTTCATGCCGCATATGCGCGGCTTCGAATCGATCCGGATGTTTCACGAACGCATGCCTGATGTGCCGATCGTCGCGATGTCGGGCTACGCCTTCGCCAATACCGAGCGCGCGCCGGATTTCCTGCGGATGACCATTGAGCTCGGCGCGGCATGCTGCCTGCGCAAGCCGTTCACGCCGAAGGCGCTGTTGACCACGATAAATGAATGTCTCAACAAGCCGACGGCCTCCGCGCGTCTCTCTAAATAGTGATATAAAATCGTCAATGCCTTCGCAGCGTCTCATTCTTGGAATTGGCCTCGCAATCCTGCTTGCCATCAGCGCTGCCTCGATCGGCCTCGACCTCAAGTCCCAATCCGACGCCGCCGCCGTGAGCCGCGCGCTCGGCGTGCTGAAGACAATTCCGGATCTGGAATTGCTGATACGGCGCGCCGAGAGCGCGGCACGCGGCTTTGCACTGAACAAGGATCCCTACTTCATCAAGCAGCACCGCGAAGCCAGCGAGGGGATTCCGGCGGCTTTCGACAATCTGATCGGAGAGTTCACGGATAATTCCGGCGAGAGAAAACTGCTTGAGGAAACCAAGGCGCTTGCCGTTCGCCGTGTCGCCATCACCAACGAGATGATCGGGCTGCAAACGGCGGGCGATACCGCCGGTGGACTGGCGCTGATGGCCAGGGCCGAAGGCCGCACGACGATGGAAAAGATCGGCGTCAACCTGGAGAAAGCCGCCACCGAAGTACGCGCGCGCCTCGCGGCCCGCTACGCCGATTCCCGCGCGACGCGGCGTATCCTGCTGGCCGTCGATCTTGCCGGCGTGGTCCTGATTCTGATCCTGGCCACCGGGCTGATCCGGGCATCAGGCCGATCGAGCCGCGAACTGCAGGATTCGCTGAGCGCGACCAAGGCCACCAACGAGGCGCTGGAGGCCGCGGTCGCCGAGCGCACCGAACATCTGGTCGCCGCCCATGAGGATCTGCGCATTTCGACCGCGGTGCTGCAAAATACCTTCAACAGCGTCGCCGAGGCTGTGCTCGTCCTTGACGCCAAGGGAGAGATCCTGCTCGCCAATCCGGCGGCGAAAAAGATGCTGCGCTACCGGCCGGGCATGCATGTCCGCGAACTGCGGGCACTGAGCGTCGCCTACCGCGCCGACGGTGTGACCAAGCTGACGATCCACGAGATGCCGTCGACGCAGGTGCTGCGCGGCGAACCGTTCGACGAGCAGGAAATCGTCATCCGCCCGTCGGATGACCGCGATCCCATGCATCTCGTGATCAGCGGCCGGCCGATGCGCGACGCCGCGGGCGCGATCAGCGGCGCGGCGCTGGTCTATCACGACGTTTCGCAGTGGCGCGAAACCGAGCGCAAGCTGCTGCAGTCGCAGAAGCTCGATGCCATCGGCAAGCTCACCGGCGGCGTCGCCCACGACTTCAACAACATGCTGACCGTGATCACCGGCACCACCGAAACGCTGGTCGCGGGGCTCACGCACCAGCCGACGCTGAAGAAGACCGCCGAGATGATCGACCAGGCGGCGGAGCGTTGCAGCGAGCTGATCCAGCATCTGCTGGCTTTCGCGCGCCGGCAGCCGCTGCAGCCGCGCAATATCGACGTCAACGGCACCGTGCTCGATATCGCCAAGCTGCTGCGGCCGACGCTCGGCGAGCAGATCGAGATCAACTCGATCCTGGAACAGGAGGTGGCGGCCGCGCATATCGACGCCTCGCAGCTGGCGAACTCGCTGCTCAACATGGCGATCAACGCCCGCGACGCGATGCCTGACGGCGGCAAGCTGTTGCTGGAGACCCGCAACGTCGTGCTGGACGAGGCCTATGCGCAGGCCAATCCCGACGTTCATCCCGGTCCCTACGTGATGCTCGCGGTCAGCGACACCGGCACCGGCATGTCGCGGGAGGTGCAGGACAAGGTGTTCGAGCCGTTCTTTACCACCAAGGACGTCGGCAAGGGCTCGGGGCTCGGCATGAGCATGGTCTACGGCTTCGTCCGGCAATCCGGCGGACACATCAAGATCTATAGCGAGCCCGGTCACGGCACTACGATCAGGCTCTATCTGCCGCCGGCCCGCGGCCAGACCGAGACAGCGACCACGGTCGCAACCCCGCCGGCGCGCGGCAGCGAGACCATTCTGGTGGTGGAAGACGACGCGCTGGTGCGCAACTTCGTCGCCACGCAATTGCAAGGTCTCGGCTACCAGACGGTGGCCGCCGCCGACGGCCCGGCCACGCTGGCCATGATCGACAACGGCCAGGCGTTCGATCTGCTGTTCACCGACGTCATCCTGCCCGGCGGCATGACCGGCAAGCAGCTCGCCGATGAAGTGGCGAAACGCCGCCCGGGCCTCAAGGTGCTCTATACGTCAGGCTATACCGACAACGCGATCGTGCATCAGGGCCGGCTCGACTCCGGCGTGCTGCTGCTGACCAAGCCCTATCGAAAATCGCAGCTCGCCGACATGATCCGCCGCGCGCTGAAGGGCGACGCCTGAAAGCACGGCAGATCCGGGCGCTCGGGAGGGGTCAAACACAAAATCGCGAAAACAACCCCATGCACAGTAGAAAAATGGCCGGGGTTACGACCGCGTCGCCAGCACGACGCCGGCCAGCGTGAACGCCAGCGCCACGATCTGGGTCAGCCCCAGCGGCTCGTGCAGCGCGAAGGCCGATGCGACCACGCCGATCACGGGCACCGCCATGGTGCCGATCGCCGCCACCGAGGCCGGCAGGCGGGCGAGCGCGGCAAACCAGCTGACATAGGCGATGCAGAACTGGATCAGGATCGAATAGGCCAGCAGCCAGCAGCCGAGCGCGCTGACTTTTTCGAGATGCGTGGTCTCGATCAGAAGGCCGGCCACCGCGACCGGCAAACAGCCGAGCCCGATCTGCCAGGCCGCGGCCGGGATCGGCGGCAGTTGCAGCGGCAGTTTCTTGGCCAGCACCGTGCCGAGCGCGAATCCGATGGCGCCGGTCAGCGCCATCAGGATGCCCGGCAGCTTGGCGGCGCTGGCCGAAAAGCCGTTGCCGCCCATGATCACGGCGAGGCCCGCGAACGCCATCACCAGCGCGATCGTGCGCAACATAGTGGGCCGCTCGCCGAGCACGGGCCACGCCAAGAGCGAAGCCCAGACCGGCATGGTGTAGGCGATCAGCGCCGCTTCGCTGGCCGGCAGCCACAATAGCGCCAGCCCCATCAGCACCATCCAGCCGGTGACATTAAGCAGCGCCGCCAGCATCAGCCGCGGCCACAGGCGCCGCTCGACCCGCAGGCTTTGCCTCATCGCCAGCGCGACGGCGGCCAGCAGGGCCGCGCCGATGATGCCGGTGACGCCCCGGAAGGTCAGGACCGGCAGCTCGCTCAACAGGTATTTTGTTACCGGCCAATTGAAGCCCCAGCCCACCGAGGTGATGGCGAGGAACATCAGTCCGGCGGGGGCGATCCGCGCGGGCGCGCTGGAGGATGGCGGGTTGGGTCATGGGGTAACCTGCGAGAATCGGGGCCACCTTGTGCCGTGGTTTCGGGCCTGCCGCCACGGGCGCCCGGGCATGCCAGCCCTCCCCTTGACCGTAGCCCTACGTGAGTCTCCGCAGTGCAATCCCGGAACCCGAAAAAATAGCTGCCCTGTGAACAGCGGGCGAAGCTTGGATTCCCGGGGCTCCAAACATTTTTTCCCCTTGGGAATCCCTGAGGACTCACTGATAGTTGCGTCCATCACAGGCGCGGGATGCCCCCCTGTTATCCCACACTTTCCACCATATTTAGTATTTGATTCAGGAACTCGTACTAGTTCTTGACGGGCGCGAAGGAGTTGTCCTAGGTTTGGGTTGTTCGGCGGACGGTGTTTTGGGTCCCGCGGATCACTCCCAAAAAGGGCTCCAGAATGACCACTCCGACGGCCGGTTGAGGCAGCGGATGAAGGCCTTTCTGCCCCAAGTTTTCAGGGTGTTTCCTGAAGGTTTTGGGGGGTCTTGAGGCACCAAAAACGGGCCGGCACAGGCTCTCTGGTGAAGTGTTGGGGCGTTGAATGCACGGCCTGGAAGACCCGGTTGGGTCCCCGGAACGTGCCGCAAGTCAGGCCGGTGGGCGCACCGGTTGGATGAGCGAGAAACTGGACCGGGTTCACCGGTTGAGCTGCGGATGCGAGATCAGGGTTGTCGACAAGCAGCCATGGTCAGGGAGTCCGCTCAAGGAATAACATCCGGGTCCGCGCAACAGCGGTCCGGTCAAATAAGAGACGGGGCACGACCTATGCGAATCGAACGGCGAAACACCACTTCCGGCCAGTCACCTTACGCTGGCATTGATTTCAGATTGACGACATCGGAGATCCGTAATCCCGATGGTTCGATCGTGTTCCGCCTGGAAAATGTCGAGGTCCCCCAGTTCTGGTCGCAGGTCGCCTCCGACGTGCTGGCCCAGAAGTACTTCCGCAAGGCCGGCGTCGCCGCGCGCCTGAAGAAGATCGAGGAAGAGACCGTGCCGTCGTGGCTGTGGCGCTCGGTGCCCGACACCGACGCCCTGGCCGCCCTGCCCGAGAACGAGCGCTTCGTCAGCGAACTCTCGGCCAAGCAGGTGTTCGACCGCCTCGCCGGCTGCTGGACCTATTGGGGCTGGAAGGGCAACTACTTCTCCTCCGAAGAAGACGCGCAGCGCGTTCTTCGACGAACTGCGCTTCATGCTGGCCAAGCAGATGGTCGCGCCGAACTCGCCGCAGTGGTTCAACACCGGACTGCACTGGGCCTACGGCGTCGATGGCCCCGGCCAGGGCCACTATTATGTCGATCCCTTCACCGGCAAGCTGACCAAGTCCAAGTCGGCCTACGAGCATCCGCAGCCGCACGCCTGCTTCATCCAGGGCGTCGGTGACGACCTCGTCAACGAAGGCGGCATCATGGACCTCTGGGTCCGCGAAGCCCGCTTGTTCAAATACGGCTCCGGCACCGGCTCCAACTTCTCGCGCCTGCGCGGCGAAGGCGAGAAACTTTCCGGCGGCGGCCGCTCGTCCGGCCTGATGAGCTTCCTCAAGATCGGCGACCGCGCGGCGGGCGCCATCAAGAGCGGCGGCACCACGCGACGCGCGGCCAAGATGGTCGTGGTCGACGCCGATCACCCGGATATCGAGACCTATATCGACTGGAAGGTGAAGGAGGAGCAGAAGGTTGCAGCCCTCGTCACCGGCTCCAAGATCAACCAGAAGCACCTGAAGGCCGTGCTGAAGGCCTGCGTCAACTGCGAAGGCAGTGGCGACGACTGCTTCGATCCCGAGAAGAACCCGGCGCTCCGCCGCGAGATCAAGCTCGCGCGCCGCAGCCTCGTGTCCGACAACGTCATCAAGCGGGTGATCCAGTTCGCCAAGCAGGGCTACAAGGACATCGATTTCCCGACCTACGACACCGACTGGGATTCGGAAGCCTACCTCACGGTCTCCGGCCAGAACTCCAACAACTCGGTCTCGCTGAAGGACGATTTCCTCCGTGCCGTCGAGACCGACGGCGACTGGAACCTGATCGGCCGCACCAACAAGAAGGTGACGAAGACCCTGAAGGCCCGCGACCTCTGGGAGAAAATTGGTCACGCCGCCTGGGCCTCGGCCGATCCCGGCCTGCACTTCAACACCACCATGAACGACTGGCACACCTGCAAGGCGTCCGGCGACATCCGCGCCTCCAATCCGTGCTCGGAATACATGTTCCTGGACGACACGGCGTGCAATCTCGCCTCCGCCAACCTGATCACGTTCTATTCGACCACGACCAAGCGGTTCGACGTCAATTCCTACGAGCATCTGTGCCGGCTCTGGACTGTCGTGCTGGAAATCTCGGTGATGATGGCGCAGTTCCCGTCGCGCGCGATCGCCGAACTCTCCTACGAGTTCCGCACGCTCGGCCTCGGCTTTGCCAACATCGGCGGTCTCCTGATGACCATGGGCCTGTCGTATGACTCGAAGGAAGGCCGCGCGCTGTGCGGCGCCCTGACCGCTATCATGACCGGCATCTCCTACAAGACCTCGGCGGAGATGGCCGGCGAGCTCGGCACCTTCCCCGGCTACAAGAAGAACGCCCAGCACATGCTGCGCGTGATCCGCAACCACCGCCGCGCCGCGCATGGCGAATCCCGTGGCTACGAGGCGCTGGCCGTCAATCCGGTGCCGCTCGATCACGCCTCCTGCCCGCAGGCCGACATCGTCACCCACGCCGTCGCGGCCTGGGACGACGCGCTGGCGCTCGGCGAGAAGAATGGCTACCGCAACGCGCAGACCACAGTGGTGGCGCCGACCGGCACCATCGGTCTCGTGATGGATTGCGACACCACCGGCATCGAGCCTGACTTCGCGCTGGTGAAGTTCAAGAAGCTCGCCGGCGGCGGCTACTGGAAGATCATCAACCAGGCCGTCCCGTCGCGCTGCGCACGCTCGGCTATTCCGAAGCTGACATTGCCGAGATCGAAGCCTACGCCGTCGGCCACGGCTCGCTCTCCAATTCGCCGGGGATCAACGTCTCCACCCTGAAGGCCAAGGGCTTCACCGACGAAGCGCTGGCGAAGGTGGAAAAGGCGCTGCCGACCGCGTTCGACATCAAGTTCGCCTTCAACAAGTGGACCTTTGGCGAAGACTTCCTGCGCGACACGCTGAAGATCGCGCCGGAAGCGATCGCGGCCCCCGGCTTCGACCTGCTCGCCGCCGTCGGCTTCACCAAGCGCGAGATCGAGGCCGCCAACGTGCACATCTGCGGCGCGATGACGGTGGAAGGTGCGCCGCACCTCAAGGCCGAGCACTATCCGGTGTTCGACTGCGCCAACCCCTGCGGCAAGATCGGCAAGCGTTACCTCTCGGTCGAGAGCCACATCCGGATGATGGCGGCGTCGCAGCCGTTTATCTCGGGCGCGATCTCCAAGACCATCAACATGCCGAACGACGCCACCGTCGAGGATTGCAAGTCCGCGTATCTTCTGTCCTGGAAACTGGCGCTGAAGGCCAACGCGCTCTACCGCGACGGCTCGAAGCTGTCGCAGCCGCTGAACTCGCAGCTCATCAACGATGATGACGAGGAAGACGATATCGAGTCCCTGTACGACAAGCCGATGGCGGCGCGTACCGCCCAGGTTTCGGAAAAGATCGTCGAGAAGCTGGTCGAGCGCATCATCGTGATGCGCGAGCGCGAGAAGATGCCGGATCGCCGCAAGGGTTACACCCAGAAAGCGGTGGTCGGCGGCCACAAGGTCTATCTCCGCACCGGCGAATATGACGACGGCCGGATCGGCGAGATCTTCATCGACATGCACAAGGAAGGCGCGGCGCTGCGCTCCTTCATCAACAACTTCGCCATCGCGGTGTCGCTGGGTCTCCAGTACGGCGTGCCGCTGGAGGAATATGTCGACGCCTTCACCTTCACCCGCTTCGAACCGGCGGGCCCCGTGCAGGGCAACGACAGCATCAAGTACGCGACCTCGATCCTCGACTATGTGTTCCGCGAACTCGCGGTCAGCTACATGTCGCGCTTCGATCTCGCCCATGTCGATCCCAGCGAGTCGAATTTCGACGCGCTCGGCAAGGGCGTCGAGGAAGGCAAGGAGCCGGATCCGTCGCACTCGACCCGCTACGTGTCGAAGGGCCTGACCCGCTCGCGCACCGACAACCTCGTCGTCATGCGCGCCGCGGCCAGCGACACCGACGCCCGCGGCTCCGGCAATGTCACCGCGATCGCCGGCCATGGCCCGAGCGCCCGCGTCTCCGACACGCTGGAAGGCGCGGTCGCGCTGAAGCAGGAAGCCCAGCACGATCTCTCGCCGACGGAGAAGCTAGAAGCGTTGCAGTGGAGCAAGGCAGGCAGCACGCAAGCCGCCCAGCCGAGCAAGGCCGAGCGTCGCGCCGAAGCCAAGGCCAAGGGTTACGAAGGCGAGATGTGCGGCGAGTGCGGCCACTTCTCGCTGGTGCGGAATGGGACTTGTATGAAGTGCGATACGTGTGGCAGCACGACGGGGTGTTCTTGAGCTTGCACTGAACGTCATGCCCGGGCTTGACCCCGGGCATCCACGACTACAGAAGGGGGCGGCCGAAAGGCCGCCCGTTTGCGTAGCGATGCACATATTTATCGATGAATCGGGAACGTTCGTGTTGCCGTCTACGGCAAGTAACGTTTCGTTGGCAGGAGCACTTGTTATTCCGGATAGGCGCTTGCCATATATCGAAAAGCTCTATTCCAAGATTCGTGACCGGTTGCTTCGGTGACTCTGAAGATACTTGGGGATGCTCCCGTCAAATCGGGCGAAGTATCTATAATCGCCTTCTTCGAACATGGGCATTGGCTCTCGCAAAGACCTTGATTGAAGGCTTGGTTTAACAACCTGCGACCACCACTCCTCCCAATTGGTTACTTTATCGCGAGCTTTGCCGTCGATTACCCAGTGAAAGATTTCAAGCTCTTTAGGAATTCGTTGGCTGAAGTACATGGTCGAATGATTTAGAACTGTTGCAATTAGTTCAAACATCACGACGCTCTGCACATATAATTGGGAAGGCATCTTCTCTAAGCGATGGCGCAAAGAAAAAATTTCGTCCTTCAGCTCAGGCGAGAATTTGTCGGTTACATTCTTCGTAATTCCCGCTTCTTGCCCTTCCTTATGCCAGGTTAAGTCCTCTACATTGTGAGTGCCGAGGTCGACGGCGCAAGCCTCAAACAAGACTTGATGTTCGGCCAACATGGATACGACCAGATCAACGTCGGTCTCTCCCATTAGGCGGCCTTTGACTTCGCCTCCTTCCTTAGGTAATCCATCGGCAGACGAGACAGGAACCGATATCGGAAAAATACTGAGCGAAAGCCTCCGCTTCTCGTCAAAACCAGAGTAGCCTCAGCGAAGGAAATCCGGCCCGGTCCCGGAGTGCTAATTTTTTGTGGCAACGGATTTGCTTGGAGAAAATCGAACCTCGAAGATTTTTCTGACTTCTATCGCAATGGAATACCTCGTGCTGACGATCCATTCGGGCCCATGCAGCGAAAGCATATCGAAGACGGCGGATTAAACGTCCAACGCAACGTAGACGGTTTTGCGTTTCTGGACCGCCCCATTGAAATGGCAACGAAGCGAGCTTTCCACTTTCCCATTCGTGGGCCTAGATTTGGCGCGTAGCGCGGGTCTCGGCGAAACAGCGCTTAAGCCAAGTCTACTTCACGCCGGATGAACCGAAGTCCTCCGCCACCCCATCCAGCGCATTCTGCCCGGCGCCCGCCCCAACGCCCCCTGCCTTGCGCCGCCCGTGAAAACGTCGTGCCCGAGCTTCCCCATCCCCAGAATAATTAGGCCGTTGATGTCGATCTCGTACCAGGCGTGCGACAGGTAGGCGTCGCGCGGGAAGCGGTGGTGGTTGTTGTACAGGCCTTCGCCGAAGGGGAGGAACGTGGTTACGAGTTCGTTGGTGGTGCCGTCGGGGGTGTCGAAGCGGCGGTAGCCGTAGCGGCCGTCGCTGTGGCAGACCGAGTTCACCAGCGAGGTGGCCATGGTCATGATGTAGCTGCGGAACAGGCCGGAGAACAGGACGCAGCCGATCATCGCGTGCACGCAACCGAGCATATGGCGGTCCGCGTAACCGGCCCCCCTCTCAGCCGACGAGTTTGCTCACCTGCGCCAGCGCCTCAAGCGCTGCCTTGCTCATGGCGGCGAAGGCTTCCTCGGTCTGCTTGTCCTGCTTTTCCTCGTCCGCCATCGCTTTTTGCGCGGCATCCACCTGCGCTGCGGCGTCCTTGTCGGACCCCACAATTTTCTTGAGCGCGGCGCCCTTCAGGACTGCCCCGACACTTCTGCGCTCACTGGCGCGTTCGGCATTGGCGAGCCTTACCTTCTCCGTGGTGCTCTGGAGAGCGTCGGATACAAGCTTGCGAAAATCGTCGACGAGATCGGCTTGCGTCGATGTCGCGGCGGAAGGCTTGAACTGCGGCACATCGGGTATGAAGATCACCGTACCCGCCTTGAGCTTGTCCAGGTCGGCATGAGGATTGAGCGCGCGCAACTGGGCTGCCGCAGCATCCGCCTGTGCGCCACCGAAGCGCGCATCGAGCAGCGTGCCGCTCAGCGCCTTGAGATTGGTGTCCTGCTTCACCGTGAACGTCCGCAACATGATCCAGCCTCCCTTGATCCCGCTTCCGGGCTCTCGTCCTTATGCATGCAGATTGAGCGCGTCCCATGGCGGCGAAAGGCCGCTTCCGGAAATCGCTATGCCGCCGCGCGTGATGTTGCCGAGCACGGCCGCCGTTTTGGGCCCTGCCTTGTCGATATTAATCGCCAGTTCGCCGCCGATCACGCGGTTTGCGTTCACGATGACGATCGGAACGGTCAGGATGACCGCGACCTTGCGGTTGAGCGCCGCGTCGACGCGATTGTCGTTGAACTGGCATTCGGCGACCGCCACGTTGACCGCCGGCGAATCGCCGCGGGCATTGAAGACGTTGCCGAGAATCGAGCCTTTGGCGCCGAACACCTCCTCGGCAGCCGACGCCGCGCCGACCGGAAACGCCACCAGTTGCGGCCGCCCGGCACCGAGCGCCAGCGCGCTTCCGGCATCGAGCCTGATCGCGATCAGCTTCTCGACACGCGACAGCGGATTCTTCAGATCGACATCGACCACGACAAGTGCCGCCCAATCGCCGTTGCTCCTCGCGTTGGCCAGTTCCGCCGTCGCCTCGACGAAATTCTGCCCGACTTCAAAGCCGGTCAGCGGCGCGCGAAGCATGATGCCGGCGGTCTGACCGATGAAATCGCCGGCCGGCCCGAGCTCGACAATCCGGTTACCGAAGGCACGGACCCGCGCGACGCTGAACGCCAGAATTCCGGCGCGCAAGGCAGCCTGCACCGACGCCACGCCAAGCCCGTGTATGGTGTTGCCGGCGATGGTTGCCGACCTCGCCCGTTCCACGAATATTCCGGTTACTCTTTCTTTCGCGCCCTCGATCACCGAACCGATGTCGCGGAGATGATTGTTCTCGATCGAAATCTCGTCATCGCCATTGGCATTGGTCCAGATGATCCCGTTGCCGCAGCTCTCGATGATGTTGAGCTTGATGATGAGATCACGAACCGGCGTGTTGACGACGATACCGGCGGTCCCAAAGCCGCTGATCTGGTTGGCGAGAATCTGGCACTGGCTGGTGCCGATCTTGCTGGACCTGGTCGTCAGCTCGATGGCATTGCCGGGATCGCGGCCGTTGCCGGTATTGACGAGCTTGTTATCGCCGATCCAGATGCCGTCGCCCTCGCAGCGAATGCCGTTTCCCGGGATGAAGAAACTGTTGTCGCTGATCGTCATGGAGGAATGCGTCAGGGCTACGCCGAGCGTGCTGACGGAAACCTGGGAGCAGGTCAGGATATCGTTGCCGGTGATCTTCGTGTTCAGGAAATACATCACCTTTTCGTCGAGCATGACCGCCTGACGGCTGCACCAGAAAACGTTGTCCTCGATTCCGAGCGCGGCGGTGAGCAGGAACGCCGGGGCGTCGTCCGGCGCCGGATCGTTGGCGAGGATGCCGGTCGACGCGAAGATCGCGTTCTCGTTGATCAGCGCCGCCGCCACGATGCCGCCGCAGCGAGATCGCCGGCGCCCGGCCGTCATTGGTGTCGAGCACCGCGATCGCGAGTTCGCGCAGCCCTAGTCCGATCGCGGTTTCGACACCGATCGCCGGCCGCAGGCCGAGCGCCAGGATCGCCAGACTTTCGATCGCCACCGCCACGCAATTTTTGAGCAGGAACGCGCCCTGCCCGGCCGCGATGATGGTCGCCGGCCCCTGGCCCCGAATCCGGACCGAGCGCGCGCCGCTCAGCCGCACCGGCTCGCGCAGCGCATACTGGCCCGGCCCGATGCAGACGGTGCCGCCGGTCTGCGCGCACCTTGTTGACGGCGTCCTGGATGGTGAAGCTGAGCCGCTCGCGTGCGATTCGGCGGTCACGCAGGCGGTGCAGCTGCAGTCATGTCCGTCGCCGGCGGGCGGCCAGGGATGGCGGCAGTCGGTGACGGTGCCGGCGGCGACGTCCCAGATGCCGAGCCGGGCATAGTGGTGATGGATGCCGCGCGGCGGCGCCCGGTCGAGCAGCTCGACCGAGGCGTCGGCGGTGCGCGCCGCGAACACCCAGTAGTCGCCGGGCTTGAAGCCCCTGGCGCCGGTCGAGTCGAAGCTGACGGTGACGCCGTCTTCGAGCAGCAGCGTCACGGCCGCGGCCGGCACCGCGATCACGCCGGTCGAGCCGGCGACGTCGAGATCCTGCACCTGGACCGGCGTGCCGCTGGAGTCGGTGCGGAAGATCTTGTCCGCTCTGGTCCCAGCGCCGCACCCGCAGATTGCGCTCTGTCCGGCCAGCGCGCTGTTCGGGGAAGCGCCGCCGGCAGCATCGCGGCCGGCAGTGCCGGCGTGAACGTGATGCGGCGGGTCGCGTCGTCGACGGTGATCTGCCGCATCTCGCCCGGCACTTGCGAGAACTCGCGGACGGTCGTCGATGATCTCGACCCAGTCGCCGGTCTTGAACGCAGCACGTCGTCGCGCCCGAGGCTGTCGAGCTCGAGCTCGCTGCCCGAGATCATGCTGGCGACGCGGCTGCCGACGCTGGCGTTTTCGCGCGACCACTTGAAGGTCGCGCCCGCGCCGGGCTGGCCCGGGATCGTGGATCTCGACCCGGTAGAGCTGGTTCTCCAGCCCGCGATAGCCGCCGGTCGGCGGCAGCTCGCAGGGATCGTCGACCGGCGCGACCTCGAAGGTGCCGGTGGTCAGCACGCCGGTCGACGGCGCGATCAGGTCGGCCCAGCCGGGCATGTCGTCGTCCGGCGAGGCGCAGGTGGTGTCGGCGCCGGCATCCTCGCCCAGCACGCGCACCTGCCAGACGGTCTGGATGCGCGAGGTCGTATCGACGCCGACGGCGCTCTCGACCAGGTCGGGCTGCTCGAGATAGCGTGACCTCGCGATCCCAGACGTCGAGATAGACGAGATGCCGGCCGGCCGTCGGCAGCGGCGGCGGGCTGGGCAGATAGGGCTGCGCCGGCATAGTCGATCGGATCGGCGAACTGCGGCTCGGCCAGCAGGCCGTCGAACACGCGCTTGGCGCGGATCGTCGGACGGCGCGCCGTGGTTCTCGGCGAGCAGCCCGTCGACATAGAGCCGGCCCTTGCCGATCGTCAGCGTGCCGCCCGCGACGGCGATCTTGAAGGCGTCCGGCGTCGTCGACGACACCGTGGCGCGGCCGAGCACGTCGCTGGCCAGCGCACGCAGCCGCCGATCGACGATCTCGACCAGTTCGTTGGCGTCGGCGTCGAGCAGCACACCGCCCTGCTTCAGCTCCACGCCGGCGTAGTCGAGCAGCGGGTTGAGGCGAACTCTTGAGAAATCGGTACCCATGATCGTCCTCCAGACAGATCTCGACTCAGCTGGCGTAGAACAGCCCGGCGTGCAGGCCGAAGCGCAGATATTCGTCGAGCCGGATGCGCAGATTGGTTTCGCGCTGCGGCTGGAACAGCGCGTGCAGCACGCCCATCTCGCCTTCGTCGTCGGCGCCGGCGCGGATCGCGAGCATCGGTGACGCTGGCGCAGCTGGCCGTAGGCCGGCATCGCCGTAGCGCAGCGAGGTGAAGTGCGGCAGCGACGTCCGGATGATCGCGTCGTCGGGCACGCAGTGGAAGCGGCGCGGCGTGATCGAGCCCGCGCGGCACGAAGCAGAAGCGCATGCAGCCTTCCTGGCGGCGCTCGGCGATGACCGGCGCGCGTCCAGGTCTCGCCGGGCGCCGGCCCGAGCCGCGCGAAGAAGATGCTGTTGGAGGCGAGCGTCGATCAGCTTGCGTGTGCACCTTGCCGACCATCGTGCATTCGCGTGACCGTCAGCGTCGCGCCCGGCGCCGCCGGCGGCGTCGCCGGCGATAGGCGACGTTCTCCGGCGCGCCGGCATCGACGATGCAGTCGCTGAGCGTGACCTCGGCATCGGCGACGATCGTGCAGCGGGCCGGTGATGCAGCGCTCCAGCGTCACCTTGGCGAACGGATGCTCGACGATCAGGCTCGGCGCGCCCCGGCGAGACCGCGCTGCCGTCCGGATGCAGCGCCAGACCCGGCACCAGCGTGCAGTCGCGCAGCACCAGCTCGCGCGGCTCGTCGTCCGCCGACGCCGGCGAGGCGCAGCGCGCCGCCGGAGAACACGAGCCCGTCGAGCACCAGCCGGCCGCGCGCGCCGATCGCCAGCGTGATCTCGCCGCCCGCCGCGATCAGCGGCCGCGCCGGAGTTCGTGCGCGGCGACCACCACCCATGCAGCCCGGCGCGCCGGCGTGCGGTGACGTCGTCGACCTTGAAGACCGGCGTCTTGCGCATAGGTCAGGCTGTCGCCGATCAGCAGCCGTCCGCCGCCCTGCGATCGGCGTCGAGCTCCGGCTGCAGCGCCGCGCCGCTCGCCGACCAGCTGCGCTGCGGCGAGATCGTCGCCCTCCGGCGTGCGCTGCATATTCGCCGCCGCCGATCTCGCGCGCCGAGCCGTAGTGGAACGTCGCCAGCAGCGGCCCGTCGGCGGCGCGCCGAGCAGCACGCGGCCGCGCTCGGGATCGAGGCCGATGGTGCCGGCGGGCACCGCCGCCTCGTGGTTCCAGCCGATGACGTTGCCGCCGCCGTCGAGGATGTCGCGCAGGTCGCAGATCCGCACCTCGTCGACCGACACCGGCGTCGGCGGGCTGCCGGGACGCAGCAGCACGATGCTCTCGCCGTCGCCGTAGTCGTCGTCGAGCACCGCGTCGGGCGCCGGCACCGTGCTGGCCTGCGCGGCCTTGCACCGCCGAGCGCCATCAGCCGCACCGACAGCGGTTCCGGCACGTTGATCGGCTCGGCCAGATGGCTGATGTCGTCCTCGGTCTGCGGATGCGCCGGAACAGCCGCATGTCGGCGCCCAGCGGATTGACGCGGAACTTGCGGCCGGTCGCATCGCCGGGATCCGGCGACCAGCGGCAGCGCGGTCAGCCGCAGCGACACGCAGCCGCCACAGGAAGATGCCGATGTTGGGAATGTTGTAGCGCCCCGCGCCGCTCTCCGGCCGGCGCATCTCGGCCGTGTGCGCGAAGCTGTCGAACGGCGCCGCCCTGCGCGGAACAGCGCCGGCGATGTCGCGCAGGTCGGCCGTCGCCGTGCGCGTGCAGCCGGACGTGGTTCATGTACTGCGTGGTGGCGAGCAGCTCGAAGAACTCGACCGCATGCGCCGGCCAGCCGGTGACGTCGCTGCGCCAGCTGCTCGAGCATCAGCGCCGTGCCCTTGCGGCGGCGATAGGCGATGGTGTTGGCGACCTCGGCGCGCGGCGAGGCGACCTTCGGCGCCACGCCGTGCAGCGGCCGGTAGCCGATCAGGTCGCCGATGTAGGGCACCACCCAGTCGGCGCAGGTCTCGATGAACTGGTCGTCGTAGAGCTGCTCGATGTTCTCCTCGAGCGCGGCGAATTCGCTCGGCGAGGACGGCGAGCAGCGCGCGCAGCGGCTCGCCCTGCTCGGCGTCGCGCAAGCCGGTAGATCGCCGGCAGCAGCGCGTAGAGGCGATCGGCGGTCAGCGAGCTCATGCCATCTCCTCCAGCAGGTCGAACGGCGCCGGGATCGAGCGTCAGCAGCTCGGCCGGCTGCGCCACGCCGCCGTCGACGCGCATGCGCGAGGCGAGCAGCCGCACCTGCAGCGACGACCGACGGTCTGCTGCGCACGGCTCGCGTGCCGCCATAGAGCCGCGTCAGGTCCACCGCGACGACGCCCGGCAACCGCCTGCGCCGACGGCGATGACGTCCGATTGCTGGACCGGCTGGCCGAGCTCGCGGGCGTCGAAGGCGAAATGCGCGCGCAGCGCCGCCTCGACGGCGGCCAGCACCCTGTCGGCCTCGTAGGCCGGGATCGCGCTTCACCTTGAGCCCGACATGGAACGTGCTCGGCTGATGCGACAGCAGCGTCACCGGCGACATGCGGGTCGCCGCTCGCCTTGCAGGGCGCCGAGCAGGTTGATCCAGACCGGGCTCGCCGTCGGTCAGCGGCGCGCCGCCCGGCGCCGCCAGCGTGATGGCGACGGTCGGACCCGCCGCGCAGCTGCAGCACCTGCGCCTGCGCCTTGGCGATGCCGCTGAAGGCGCGCGCGAAATCCTCGTAGTCGAGCACCGACACCGCGCGGCCCGAGCGTGCGCGTCGTCAGCGGAATGCGTCGCCCGCGCCGCGCTGGCCGGCTCCGGATCGGTGCCGCCCTCGGCCGCGAGCGGATTGCTGACGCTCTTCAGGCCGAGCGGCCGCGTCATCAGCTGCGTCAAGCTGTCGGCCGCGACATTGCCGTCGATGCCCAGGCCCTTGCGATAGGTCGCGCGCACGTTGTTGACGCCGCTCGGCAGGCGCGCGCCGCGCGCGCCGTCGCCGAACACGACGAAATCGCGGCCCTGCTCGTCGTCTTCGAGCGTATAGGCGCGGTCGGCCGGGCCGCGCGCCAAACAGTGTCGGCCGCTCGCTCCAGGCGACATCGTCGACGCGCACCGTGAGCTCCGCGGCTCGCGCCGATCTCGTTGGCGGCGGCGCGATAGGTCAGCGGCAGCTGCTTCAGCTCGAAGCGCTGGAACGCTGGTGCTGGCATTGCCGGCGCCGAGGATCTGCGTCACCGTTTCGCCATGCGAGGCCGGCGCGACATTGGCGTGATACGACCACGCTGTCGCGGCTCAGCGCATCGGCGAGCGGCGGCGTGATCTCGAGCTGCAGCGCGCTGGTCGTCGACCGTATGCGCCGCGACCAGCGTCGCCTGCACGACGACCGCCTGCTTGTCGCTTGCGCGCGAACCGCGGATGATGAGGCGGCGCCCGGGCAGCAGACCGTCGGCCGCGGCATCGACCGGAATCCGGTCGCCGCTCACGGATGTCGGTACCGGCCGGTGAGCCAGCGGCATCAGTTCGGATCTTGGCGTAGACCGACGTCTCGCGAACATGCTTGAAGAACGCGGTGTTGAGGTTTTCGCCTGACAGCGCCAAGTCGCGTCACCTTGCCCGACAGCGCGAATTCCGCCCGCGAAACTTCCGTCGTGCGCGGTGACGCGGTAGAGCTCGACAGAGGTTCCGCTCGGGAAGTTCTCGTCCGGCCGGTTGAAGCCGCCCTTGGCGAGGACCGCGAGGCTGCGCCGCGTGGCGTCGCTCGCCACATCGGCCGCGATCTCGGACTGAACCTGGTCGAGATCGACGAACCCGCCGGAAGCGCTGGCGGCGCTCTCGCTGATCGTGGAAATTCGGCCATTCGGCCGGCTGTCCGCCGAACTGCCACGTAGATACTGGGTCTGGAACGTGGCATCCATGCTGCGCCAGAGCGGCGCGTTGTTGCCGAAAACACCGCAGCGCTTGCGCATGGCAAACACCGAAATATGCCTTGGCAGGAGCTCCTTACGGCTGCGAGGCGCCCAGCGCCGCGCGCCCAGGCCACGCGCGTTCGCTTGTTGTCATTGTCCGGCTCCACCGCCGTCAGCAGCCGGAAGTCCCAATTGTCGCTGGTCGACGTCGCCGAAAAATTCGCTCGCCGACGAACAGCAACGCATCGCCGGGCTTGAGATTGGTCGCGATGCCGTCGAGCCAGGCCTCCGGTCGCCGCGCCCGGCACGTAGGCTTCGCTCCAGCCAGGGCCGCATCGCGTTCCAGGCCGGGCGCGCGTCGGCGAGCGTCTCGACCAGTCTCGAAGGTCTGCGGCTTCTCGTCCGGACCCGGCACGCTCTGCACCTTGGTGCCGACGTCGAGCGTCAGGCTCGCGGGAATGCCGGTGACGAAATTGCCGGGCTCGGGCGGCAGATTGGCCGGCGGCGCCGGCGGCGTGTCGAGCGCGAAGGCAAGCCAGGTTTCGGCCGCGACGCCCGGGCGCAGCCGGTAGCCGACCAGCTTGCCCATCTCCTGCAGCGAGACGCGCTCGACCGCGGTGCGCAGATACGACTCGTTGGCGATGCCGCTCCTGATAGAAGGTGAGCACGTCGGCGGAGCAGGCGAAGGCATCGATCAGGCCGATGGTGAAATCGTCGTCGTCGCGCGTGTGCAGCGCGCCAACAGCGCCGAATGCGCGGCGGACGACAGCGCGGCATGCAGGCTGGCGCGGAACCGTCGCGTAGTCGCCGATGCGGTAGGCGATCGCCGAGAGGCCGCCGCGGTTGAAGATGCCCTGCGGCGTTTCGACCTCGACGCCGTCGCAGCAGCCGCAGCAATCGCTGCCCGGCGCGAGCGGCGGAACATGGGGCTTTCAGGTCGGCACCGGCGCCGTCATTTGCCGCCTCCTGCCGCGAGCGTCGAGCCGTGCCGCGCTCGCGGAAATTCGGATTGTTGGCGAGCTCGGCGATCTCGAGCGTCGCCGATCGCGATCACGCCCGTCGTCGCAGCGAGGTCGGGCTCGGCGCGATCAGCCGCTGGAACATGTCGACGCGCACCGAATCGACGCCTTCGACCGCCTGCGCGGCCGCGATCATGCGGACTGAGATAGACCGGTTGGCCGAACGTGAAATTGTCGGGATGGAACAGGCCGCAGCGTGCCGTCCGGCAGCACGTCGCTCGACAGCACGTCCTGCGCACCGCCTGCAGCACATCGGCGCGGAAGTAGTCGTCCTTGACGCAGACATGCAGCGCGACATCGAGCGGCACGAAGCGCGGCGCGTTGACCTCGAGGTCGTAGCCGGCCATGCGGAAGCGCTCGAGATGAGCTGCGCAGCCGGGTCTTGAAGCGTGGCGATCGACATCGCGCGCCGCCGAAGCGGTCGGGCGTCACGAACACGGTGTACCAGCTTCCGGTCCAGCGGAACGTCGCCGCCGCGCGCTGCACGTCGGGCCGGCGCTCGGCCGCGGCGGCATAGTCGGCCTGGCCGTCACCGCGCGCTCCTGGGTGCGGAACGCCTGCGGCGCGTCGCGGCGCACGGCTTCGATGTCCTCGGGCTCGACGCCGCCGGCCGCCGCCATCGGATTGCGCACGCGCGGTCGAAAACGCCGTTGGTCACGCTCACGACATGCGCGATGGCCTCCGCGCCGACATTGCCGGCGACGCCGTTGCCGACGCGGTAGGTCGCGGCGAACGCGGTGCCCGGGTCGGGCCGCTTGCCGTGGTCGTCGTCGCCGAAGCGCAGGCGGGCGCGGCCGCTGTTCTCGACCTCGACCACGAAGTCCGTGGCGTCGTCGGCCTTGCTGCCGAGCAGGTCGCGGCGCGACCGTCCAGGCCTCGGTCACCGCGCCGAGCGTGCCGGTCCAGCTTGGCGATCAGCGGCGTCGCGCCGCGCGGATCGATCGGCAAGCAGCGACGCTCGCCGGCCACCAGGCTCTCGTCGTCGCTGATCGGCACGGCGAGCAGCGCGGCGAGATCGAAGCCATGCGAGAGCGGCGCGTTCTGCCAGCGCCGGACGGAAGCGCGGCGGCACCGGCATCGGCGCGCGGCTTGTCGCAGCAATCCGCGCGGCGCCGGCGGCGCCAGTTGCATGCGTGCTCGGCGGCACCGCGCCGAGCGCCTCGCCGGCAACGGTGAGGCCGTGATCGGCCAGCACGATGTTGCCGCAGGGCGACGCTGACCTCGAGCTCCGGGCTGCTCCTCGACCGAGAGGCAGAGCGGGAATGGCAGCGCATCGGCGGCATCCCAGGCGATCTCGGTGACGTCGACCGGTCCATCCACCGGCGAGCTCGTCGAACAATTGCCCGGACGGATCGGTCGAGAGCGTCGACCGCGGTCAGCCGCACCGCCCAGCGATGGTCCGGTCGGCATCGTCGGCCATGAAGGTGGTCGGGCTCACCACCTCCTCGAACATCAGGATGTCGCCGACATTGCAGCGCGTCGAGATGACCGCGCAGCGTGGCCTGCGTGGCGCCCGCGGCAGGCAGCAGCCGTCGTCGCCCCAGGTGTAGAACGAAAGCCGGTTGAGCCGCTCGTCGAGCACCGCGTCGTGCGCGGTCTCGAACACCAGCGCGCCGGCGGCGAGGGCGTCGCGCCATGCGCTGGCTGTCCGGCGCGACCTCCGGCGGCCAGTCCGGGCACGCGGGTCAGCAGCTGGCGTACTGCCGGGCGAGCGCGACGTCCTGGCCTGTCGACGTCGAAATGCACGAAGGCGCGGGCGTTGCAGCCTTCGTGCATGAAATAGTCGACCAGCCGGGCGTGGCGGCGCACCGAGACGCGCTGGCGCGCGGTGGCGAGGTAGGCCTCGTTGGCGATGGCGTCCTGCCGGTAGGAGAGGTTGTCGGCGGCATAGGCCAGCAGCTCGACCAGCATGACGCCGAGATCGGCCGGCCGAGCGCTCGGTCCAGTCCGGCACCAGCAGGCTCAGCCGGTCGAGCATCAGCCGGCGGAAGCCCTGATAGTCCTTGGCGAGATAGTCGATATCCGGCGCGCACGGCGACATCCGGCGGGCACACCGGCGGCTGCGCGCAGTCGAAATCGGCGCGGGCATTCGACCTTGAAGGAGAATTCGATCGAGGACAGCCTCGGATCGAAGCCGGCGGGCGGATCGTCGCTGCCGGAATTGGCGACGATGCTGAGCGTATAGGTGGAATAGTCGCCGGCGCTGTCGGTGCGGATCACCAGGGTGCGCGGCGAGGTCGTCGACCGTGTCGACCAGGCCCGGCTCGGCCTGCGGCGGCAGCGCATCGGCCGGTGCGCACCAGACGATGCCAATGTTGCGAATCCGCTCGCCGCCGGTGATGCGCAGATTGTCCGGCGTCAGCGAGAACCCGGTCCGCAGCAGCCGCACCAGCAGCGTCTCGCTGCCGCGGCGCGCCGTGGCGGGCGCGGCCTTGTCCAGCACCTCGAGGAAGTCGATGGCGTTGGCCGAGCCGCTGGCGCCGCAGCACTTCGAGCCGGCGCAGATCGCAGCAATGGAATTTCATGCGCGCGCCTCCCGGTCCGAGGAAGCTGGCGCTCATGCGTGGTGCGGTCCAGCAGCACGGTGTAGCGGACGTCGACCCTCAGGCGCCGCATCGTCATTGGTGACCTCGACCGCCTGCACGGCGATCAGATGCGACAGGTGCAGCTGCAGCGCGCTCTGCACCAGCATCTGCGTGGTCGCCGCGAGCGTGGCGCTGTTCGGCTCGAACACCAGCGCGAGCAGTCCGGCGCCGAAGTCCGGCCGCATCACCCGCTCGCCCGGGCGCGGTGAACAGCACCTGCTCGATCAGGTCGCGGATGTGATCGTCGCGATCCGTCGTCGCGGTGCGGCCGGTGGCCGGCGAAATGATAGGGGAAAGTCGAGCGTCGGGCATGGCCGTCTCCCGTCACGTCGCCAGCACGCGCGTCTGCGCCACCACCGGCATCATCGGCGTGCCCGTCGGCACGCAGACCGACTGGCCCGTCATCGTCAGCACCGGCGCGCCGCCGGCCATCACCCGCGAGCGCGCCGACCAGCCACTGCGCCGTGACGCAAGGCGGACTGCCCGAGGCCGGTGAGCGCGCAGCCCGCGATCGCATACGGCGACGTCAGCGTCACCACCGGCTGGCCCGACAGCAGGACGCGCGGGAAACGGCGCCACCGGCGTCGCCTGGCCGGCATGGCTGCACAGCACCGTCGCGCCGAGATGGAGGATGGGAGCGGGCATGTTCTGATCCCTCCTAGACCACGGTCAGCGCGCCGAGATTGACGTCGACGGTCGGGCCGGTCATGTTGATGACCGCGCCCTTGCCGTTGGAGATGATGATGCCGACGTCGCTGACCGAGATCATCGCGCCGGTCGTGGTCTGGATCAGGATGCCGCCGGTCGGACCGGGCACGTCGCTGATGACGATGCCGTTCTTCAGCGGGGTCTGCATGCGTGATGCCGGGCACGCCGGGCGGCACGGCGTGCGCCAGCACCGGCACCTCCGCGGCGCTGCCCCAGTAGCCGCCGACCCAGATCGGATAGTCCGGGTCGCCGCGCTCGAACTCGATCCACACGCCCGACGCCGATGATCGGCACGGTGAATATGCCGGTGTTGATGCCCGCGACCGGCACGCAGGGCATCGCCCAGGTCGCCGGCACGAAGCCGGCGACATCCGGCACCATCACCTGAATGCGGCCGATCTGCAGCGGATCGATGTTGTTGATCACCGTGCCGCGATACTTGCCGTAGAGTGGCTCGCGCTCATGTCGGCACCGACGGGACTGTGGAGATCAGCGCGTTGCGCGCCAGCGTAGAAGCTCTGCTTGTAGGAGCCGCGCTCGATCTCGTGGGTGACGCTCTTGACGTAGTAGAGCCCGTCGAACGGCAGCCCGGCGCCGCGCACGCCGACGAGCTGGCGCGATTTCAGCAGGCGGCCGTATTTGGCGACGTCGAGGCGGCCGCTGCCGAACACCGAGTCGCTGTGCTGGCCGGCATAGGCGAACCCCGCCATCAGCGCCTCCGGCGCGGAGAGATGCGACGGTGTTCGTCCAGCTTCTGGATCTTCGGCGGCAGCGGCGGCACCAGGCCGAGCGGCGGATTGAGCGGGCGTGATGTCGGGAATCGGAATGCCGATCGGCGCCTTGCTGATCGGCTCCTGGAAGAAGACGATCGGGATCGTCTTCTTTTCCTTGTCGAAGTTGAAGGAGAGCTGCTCGACGTTGCTCTGCGCGTCCATGTTCGTGGTCAGCGCCGGCTGCGGCTGCGCCGACGCGGATTTCCGGTCCCCAATAGGCCTTCGACGTCGCCGGCGCCGGTCCGGGCTCGAGATAGAAGACGTAGCCGGCTTCTTCGGCGAGCTGTCTTGACGTAGGCGTAGTCGCTGCCGCGCTGCTGCGGAATCTGCTGGATCGGCAGCGGCGGAATGTCGAGAATGCTCGGGATCACCATCGGGATCACGCCGAGCGCCGCGTATTTGGCCAGCACCAGCCAGCACCCGCACCGACGGCGACATCGCCGGAAACGGCAGGCCGGGAATCTCGATGATGTCCATCAGCGCCGACAGGTCCTTGCCCTTCACCATCATGCGCGACGACACCGCCCTCGCCCGGCTGCATCTCGACATTGGTGGTGACGCCGTCGATGATCGATTGCGACGCTGCCATTGATGGTGACGATCAGCACCACGCGCATCAGCGGCAGCGCTGCCGCCGCCGGAGAGCAGGAACAGCGTGCGCAGCGGCGAGCGCGACCGGCAGTTCGAAGGTCAGCTCGAAGCCGCTCTGCGTCTCGCCCGAACCATCTCTCGACCTTGGCATGCACCAGCGCGTCCACCACCTCGCGCGGCGCCGCCAGCGGCACCGGTCCGATCTCGAAGCGAAAGCTGGACACTGCCCTGCATGAGTGACCTGCCTGTTGCCTAGGTGCCCGGGCGGTCGCGGAATCGCGATCCGCGCGCCGAGCGTGTCGGTGAGTTCGAATGGGTCGGTCACGGCATTGGCGTCGGCGATGCCGCCAGTAAAGCTCGGCGTCGCCGAAGACCTGCGCCGCCAGCAGATCGGGCCGCTCCCCGCTGTGCACGATGTGCTCCTGCGCCGCCGGGATGTCGCGCACCTGCGGGAATGAAGCGGCGCAGCACATAGGCAGCGCCGCGGATCGTCGGCACCGCGCTGATAGAGGCCGAACGCGACGCCGTAATAGCGGCTGTCTGGCGCAAACGGGCTGCTCGGGATCGCACCGGCATCGATCAGGACTTGGACGGGATCCGTCGTCATCGCATGGCTTCCCTCACGGCAGGTTGTTCAAGCCGATCGACGCGAGCGTCGCCGCGCCGGCCTTGGCCGCCAGCGCCTCGCGCGATGCGCAGATAGTTGATGAAGATGGTGCCGCCCTTGTGGGTGAAGCCGAGGTCGTCGGTGCTCATCACGCGAAGCCCGAGGCTGACCTTGGCGCGGATCGGATTGAGCGAGGGGTCGAATGCTTCCTCGGTGACGGAAAAATCGGTGACCCGCACCGGCACGACCCGGTTCTTGCTCCAGACGAACAGCACGAGCGGCGCTTCCGGCGGCAGGATTTCCAGCGTGCCGCCGTCGGCCTGCGCCGCGACCGACAACAATTCGTCGACGCTCGGATTGACCAGCGCTTCCAGCAGTGCGAGCTGCGGCGCGATGCCGAATGCCACCGCGTTGGCGTTCTTGTCGGGGAATTCGAGCTGGTCGGTGGCGTCGATCTCGGCGTCGACCTTGATGGTCTCGACGGCCGGGCCTTTCAGGCGGAACGGCTGCGCGCGCTCGCCGCCGCCGTCGCCGCCGACGCCCTGCACCTGATAGCTGCGCGTCAGCGTGTCGGGATTGTACTGCAGGGCGATGGTATTGCGCACCGCGCCGCCGCCCGGCGCCATAACGATCAGGCCGCCCTTGATGACGCGCGGAGAGGATGTGAGGCCGGTCATCGGTCCCTCTCAACTTTCCATTGCTGTATCGGATGTCGGCTCATCCTATCCTCAGGTAACAACACGGTCAGCCCGGCGGAAATCGTGGCGTGCGGCCCAACGCCGCCTGCGCGATCACGCTCAGCAATTCGCTCCCACGCTCGACCACGACGGCCGAATAGATCCAATCGCCGCGTCGCATGCCCCTCACCAAAAGCACGAGGCCGCCGGCGGCACTGATGTCGACGCGCTGCTGTTGCGGAGCCGCCTCGTCGGGCGCACTCGTAAGCTCGCAGGCCCCCGATGATCCATCGTCCGCCAGCAACACGTTCAGCTTCCCCTGTTCGACGATTCCGACATAGCTGTAGAGATTCATGATCAGGTGCTTTCGCTCAGGGATCAGGGTGTATCGTTACGGGCGCACCCGCGGCCGGCCAGACGATGCGGTTGTAGTTGCCGATCGTATTACGCGTGGGATTGTCGACATTGATCGAGCTGCTTGGCTCCATGACCGTGTTGGCATCCGCGCCCGCGGGAGGATGATCGAGGCCCAGGATGTGCCCGAGTTCATGCGCGAGCAGCGTGTCGCTGGTGCCACGATCCGACAGCGCGATCTTTCCGCCGGGGGCGCCTCCCCCCACAGTGCCGCCGCCACCTGCATCCGCCAGGTCATTGTCGGTGAGGAAGACGCAGACCTTGCTTGCGTCCGAATGTGACGCGCGGATCGCGTCCCGTTCCGCGCGGTCCGATCCGGCGGTCTTGAGGGTACTATTGTCGATGGTGACAGGGGATGCATCATTGAACGAGACGCCGAGCTTGCCCCAGATCGTGTTGCTTCCTGTCAGGCGTCGCGACCATGATCCTCCCGTCGGCGCAGCGTCAGTGGCATCGTTGCGGAAGACGACCGGTTGAAGATCGACGGACCGCGCATTACCAGCCTGACCCGCCGCCGCGCCACCCACCGCGGAACCGATCGCGGCTCCGATGCCCGCCCCGACTCCGGCACCTGCAAATCCGCCAATCACGGCGCCAACCGGACCACCGGCAGCAAAGCCGATCCCGGCGCCCACGATCGCACCAAGCACACCGCCAATGATCGCACCCTCGGCGGTCGATGAGTTCCTGCCTTCCAGCACCGGCATGGCGGCGGACATTGCCGGCTGACCATGGAGGGAAACGTTCGTATAATCGCGTACACGATAATCGGAAGCAGGTTTCGATCGCAAATTTTCCCTTGTCGATTGTCGGCGCTCTTGCCTTGGAAGACCCGGCAAAAGCGCGATCCGATCTCTTTCCCGATTTGACGTCGCTCTAGAATCGACAGGGGTCCGATTTTCGAACACGCCGGCGGTCTGCCGGGGAATTGAAGTGTGCACCTTGTTGCGCCCGACTTCCTCTGACACGACGCCAATTTTGGATGCATGCATCATCATCGACCTAGCCTCCATTGCGCAGGCGCGCCATCGCCCGGTGCTGAAACAAACCGTCAGCAATCGCGTTAGCGAGTTCATTTCCGTTTTCCTGCGCAGAACTCCTGCCAGATGGAGACAGCCGGTCGAGCATGGCGGAGCCGATCGATCCGGCGAGGTCGGCCCGTTTCGATGCGCTGCGCGCGCCGGCTTCGGTCTGGAAAACCAAGCGACCGATATGCACGCGGACTTCCCTGCTCGCCATCTCACATGCCTCCCTGCGTGGAACTGATGTTTCGCTCCAGTTTGGCGAATTCCGCGTGCGCGGACGTCATCAGCACCGACTGATCGATGCGGCCGCCGGCGTCGGCGGCCTTGAACGCTGCATTCACGGCGATGCTTCGGATGTTGCCGCCGGCGATATTGAGCCGTGCCAGGCTTGCGAAGTCGATGTCGCCGAGCGGCGCGTTGGGTGGAAACTGGCGCCGCCATATCTGTTCGCGCGCCGCCGCGTCGGGAAACGGAAAGCTGACGACGAACCGGATGCGGCGCATGAAGGCGCGGTCGAGCGCGCTCTTCATGTTGGTGGTCAGTACCGCAAGGCCGCGATAGGCCTCGACCCGCTGCAGCAGATAGGCGACCTCGATATTGGCGTAGCGGTCGTGGCTGTCCTTGACCTCGCTGCGCTTGCCGAACAACGCATCGGCCTCGTCGAACAGCAGCACCGCGCCGCTGAGTTCGGCGGCGTCGAACAGCCGCTTCAGGTTCTTCTCGGTCTCGCCGATATATTTGCTGACCAGCGAGGCCAGGTCGACCCGATAGAGATCGAGATCGACTTCCCGGGCGATGGCTTCGGCGGCCAGCGTCTTGCCGGTGCCGGATTCGCCGGCGAACAACGCCACCAGGCCCTGCCCGAGCTGATGCCGCTCGCCAAAGCCCCAGTCGCGATAGACCCGCTCGCGCTGGCGCACATGACTGGTGATGTCGCGAAGCATCGCGCTCTGGCCCGCCGGCAGCACCACGTCAGTCAAACTCGCATGCGTCTCGATCCGCTGCGCGATCGAATCGAGGCCGCCGCGCACGGCTTCGCGCGCTGCCGGCCAGATCGTCGGAACCCGGTCGGCGGGCGCGGCCAATTGCACGCGTTCCAGAATATCGTCGAGCGCCGCCGCGCCGAGATGAAACTGCCGGCCGGCGCGGTCGAGCTCGGCGAGAACGGCGGCATCCTGCCGGGCGCCGGCCGGCGCGTCGCGTTGCCAGCGGGCCAGCAACGCACCCTGCGTGCGGTTCGCGTCGGGTGCCGGCAGATCGAAGCGCAGCAACCGGCCGCCCTGCGGCAACGCCGCGAGTTCAGGACTTGGCGCGCCGAGCCAGATGAAGGCGCTGCGCAGCCGCGCCGCCAGCCGGAGCCCCGCAATCTCCCCGCCGGCGCCATCGAGCGAAAGCACCGGAATGGCCCCGCTCAGTACCGCCTCGCGGTCGATATGCGAGGCCAGCAGCGCCAGCGCGTCCGCATCTGCCGGCATGTCACGCGCCTCGATCCAGAGCGCGCTTCGGCCCAATTGCGCGACCGCGGCCAGGGCGAAGTCGCGGCGCCCGACCGGATCATGCTCGTGGCCGCGCAACATCACGATCGGGCCACAGCGGGCCTCCTGCGTCAGTGCTCGCGCGATCCGCCGGACCAGCGGCAGATCTCCGTCATCGACGCGGGCGGCCGGAACCAGCAGACTTGCGATCCCGGCAAGCGCCGGGTCCGTTGCGGCAACGCCCGCGATGTAATGCAGCACGCGTTCGTCGATACGCAATGAACCATGGGTCAGATTGTCGCCCGGCTCCGGCATGACGATCCGCCAGCGGCGCAGCGCGGCATTCGGCGACAGCGCGTCCCAATGCGGCCCGGTGAGGGTTGCGAAAGCGAGGCCGTAGCTGGCCTTCGCGGAGACGCCGGAATTCAGCGTCGTCACCGCCACGCGAAGGCCTTGATCCAGTTCGAGGCCGGCGACCAGCAGCAGAAGTTCCCGTTCGAACGGCGAGAGGCCGAAGATCGCGGCGCAATGAACCAGCGCCGGCGTGAATCCGACCTCTTCCCCGAACGCTGTGCAATCTCTGCCCGGCTCCGGATCACCTTGGCCGGCGGCATGGCGGGATTCGAGCCGCTGACGCAAGCGGGCGATCGCGGCGATCAGCCACTGGCGATTGAGTTCGGTCCAGCCTTGCAGCCGTGCCGCCGAAACTGATTTCGTCATTTCCACGGTCACGTTCATGGCACAGGCAATTTCTGGGTCGGGTCGAACACGGGCTCCGGCCCGCTGCGGTCGAGCAGCAGGCTGTCGGCGCCATCCACCCGCAGCCGAACCCATGGCGTACCTGCGGGAAAACTGTTCGGAAATTCAAACACCAGCGGATCCGCATCTGCGGCACGCGGCAACGCGCTGGCCTCGACGGTATCGAGCATCAGCGTCGCGCGTTGGGCAGTCCGCACTTGCGGCCGTGCCGCCATCGTCACCGTCAGGCGCAACGGAGTGCCGCCGCGAACCGCCGTTGCCGCCGGCAGCGGCGCATCGGCGAGGATCACCGGCACCGGCGCCAGTATCAGCGGAACGGAATTGGTCTCGCGCGGGTCGAGTTCACCGATCGGTGTGAAACGCACACTGAGCGCGAGCTGGCCAGGAGCCAGGCCGGTCTGGGCCACGGCATCGTGCGGCAGCGTGATCGTGATCTTCGCGAACTCGACGTCGGTCGCCACCGGGGTGATCTCGAACGGCGTCGCGAAAAGACGATGCATCAGCCTTACCCGATGCCCCGTGCCACTCAGGCGCGCGCCGCTGATGACGACCTGATCGCCAAGCCGCGCGCCACTCTGCGGCCGCACCGGATCGGCGCTGAACAGCGTCGGATAACCGCGGCAGCAAATCCGGATTGACAACGACACCGCGCTCGCGATGCGTGACCGGATCGCGTTTGCCGCGCGACAGCACCGGCAACGGCGTCACCGCCGGCTTAGTGCCTTCGATCAGAACCACCGAAACCTGATAGGTCGAGGACGGCCGGTAATGCGACTGGATCGCCGACCATAGCCTCGACATGTCGTCGCTGCTCATCGCGGTCGGCGTGATCTTGATCAGCTCGACCTGATCGGCCAGATCGGAGGCGGTCAGTGCCTGGAAGGCCGGCGGCAGCATGCTGACGTCGAGCGGGCTTGGACTGAGCGCGCGGCGGATCGCGGCACGGTCGAGCATCGGCCGTTCATGCAGAAGATGCATGGCGTAGCCGAGCAGTATCTCGGCCTCGAAGTCGATCCGGCCATAGGCCGTCAGCACGTAATGCAGGTCCAGCGCGAGCGGCGCGTTGGTCAGGCGCTCGCCGCTGATCGCGCTGCGCGACGGCAGTCCGGCATTCTGCCATCCCTGGTTCGGCGTCACCTGGTGCAGGAACACGTTCAGTCGCGGGGTATCGTCGAGATTGTCGAGATCGATCCGTGTCCGGCGCCACCGCGCTGACGTTGACCGTCGTGCCCATCGCCGCGCCAGCCTCGATGAGCCCGTTGTCGAGCAGATTGCGCAGCACCGCGCTGACGGCGCCGATGGCGAGCGGAGAACTCATGGCCGCCCTGCCTTTGCGCCATCGCGCAGATAGTCGGACAGCGAAACCGCCGGCTGCGGCTGGGCGCGCCGTTGCGGCTTTGCGGGCCGCCGGCGACGACGGCGCGCGGACGTCGATGCGATCGATCGTCACCTGGACGATGGAGGGCCGCTCCCGCGCGGCGATGTTGCGGCCGGCCAGCGCCGCATCGCTGAGCGGCGCCTGTGGCGGTTCGGCACGAAATCGCGGCCCGTGCTGCGCCGCCGGCAATGCCTGCGCCGACATCGGTCGCGGATTCGAAGACGGTCTGGGCTCGCCGCGATTGATCCCGGCCAAGGGCTTCGAATCGGCGGGCGGCGCTGCCGCTTCGTCCGGCAAAGCGGCTCGGGCCTGCTGCCGCGCATTCCGGGAAAGCGGAGCCATGGACGACGCGTTCCGCGCATTCGAGACGGCGTCGGTCGCCGCCTGTTGCTGCGGCCGATCCATCGGAGCTGTGACGCCCTTCGGCAGAACTCGCTCGCTTTCCGGCGCATTGCGTTCGCGGGGGTGATCGGATTGCAGCGGCGCGGATCGTGGCTCGGTCTGTTCGACCGATTCACCAAGCCGTTCACCAGGCCTTGGCGCTTCGGTTCCAATGCGGACGACGCCGGCGCGAACCGCGACGGCAACGAGACCTGCGCGGCGCCTGCCGGCCGTACGCCAAGCGCCATCCCGGCGAGGATATGTGAGGAAGCCGGTCATGAGCGCCTCACCAGCTGGAGATAGGCGGCGCGCCGCGTCGGCGACAGCTGCATGATCTCTGCTTCGGTCCAGCCATAGGCACGCGCCAGCGCGTCGACCTCGACCAGCGATTGCTCCGCCGCCCGCTTGCAGCTCGGCCCACAGCGCATCGCCGACATCCAGGGCGGCCGACCACTCGCGCGCGACAAGCCGGACAGACCAGCGCGAAGCTGATCGCAGCGCCGGGATCGAGCCCTTCAAGACGCCGGCCGATCTCGCTCGAGTTCAGCATCGCTCGCCGTGGCCAGTTCGACGATTTCCGGTCACGCAGCGCGCCAACAGTGCTGCGATCACGCTTGCCGGTGATCCGGCGCACGCGACGACCGCTTTCAGATCGTCCGACGTCGGCGGACGGGCCACGACCGCGCGCCCCGACCATTCGAAACGGGCGCTCTGCACGATCTCCAGCTCGCCCGACTTCGTCCGCCAGCGCCACGCTGTCGATTTCGAATTCGCATGCCAGCGCCGCATCGCCGGACAGCTGCTCTTGAACGGCCATGTCCGCGCAAAGAGACGGTTGCGGATTTCCAGCAGGGCTGCGTTACGCGCGCCCAATGCTTTCGGGATGCCGCGTCCCGACGGCCAGAAGCGCATCGTCGCGCCGCCAGCGGTCGAGCCCGACCGCCCGCTCCCACAGTTCCAGAATGTGCATTTCGCGATCGGCTGACGCTGACCGGTGCATTGCCGGAGCCCACTCACGCCGGCTCGGTGAATCGAGGCTCGGTCGGCTCGGTCACCGTCGAGATCGCGCTCCCAGCCCTCGTTCTCCAGCTTGATGTGCTGGATCGCGACGGCGTTGGCGTTGGCGTCGAGGTCGGGCAGCGCCTGAAATTCCGACACCCAGCAGCGGAAGACCTTGTAGGCGATCGCCAGCTGGCCGGCCTCGTTGTAGAACTCGATGATGATGTCCTTGCGGAAATCCTTGAGCGAGACCTCGGCGCCGAGGCCCGGCTCCGAAGTTCCAGACCTTGTTGGCCCACTTCTCGAACTCGGTGTCGTGGGTGACGCCGCGCTCGAGCGTGATCGCCTCGTATTTGGTGCGGCCGGGCGACTTGCGGCCGGTCGACGGATCGCCGCCTTCGCGGTGCTCGACCACCTCGGTGGTGCGCTTGAGCGCCGACACCTTGCTGACGCCGGCGACGTAGCGGCCGTCCCACTTCACCCGGAACTTGAAGTTCTTGTAGGGATCGAAGCGCTGCGGATTGACGGAAAACTGAGCCATGGAGCTGCTCCTTTCAGCGCGTTAGGTCGGGATGTCGCCGGCGATCTGCTGGATCTTGATGACGACGAACTCGGCGGGCTTGAGCGGCGCGAAGCCGACCAGGATGTTGACGATGCCGAGGTTGATGTCGGCCTGCGTCGTGGTCTCGCTGTCGCACTTCACGAAGTAGGCCTCGCTCGGCGTGCTGCCCTGGAACGCGCCCTGGCGGAACAGGTCCTGCATGAAGGCGCCGACGTTGAGCCGGATCTGCGCCCACAGCGGCTCGTCATTGGGCTCGAACACCACCCATTGCGTGCCGCGGTAACAGGCTCTCCTCGAGGAACAGCGCCATGCGCCGCACCGGCACGTATTTCCATTCCGAGCCGCGGTCGTTGTCGCCGTGCAGCGTGCGCGCGCCCCACACGACGTTGCCGTAGACCGGGAAGGTGCGCAGGCAGTTGATGCCGAGCGGATTGAGCTGTCCGTTCTCGGCGTCGCTCATCGTGATGGCCAGGCCGGTCGCGCCGGTCGAGGCTCGCCTCGGTGCCGGCCGGCGCCTTCCAGACGCCGCGCGCGCTGTCGGTGCGCGCGAAGACGCCGGCGACGAAGCCGCAGGGCGGGAACGCCCGAAGCGCGCCCTGCTTCAGGTCATCCGGTGCCAGCACCCATGGAAAGAAGAGCGCGGAGTTCGGCGCATTCACGCCCGCCCTGAGGGGGACCGTAGCCGGGATCGTAGCCACCGTTTCGGTATCGGCGCAGTCCACGATCAGGAAGGCGCGGCGCTGCTTCGCGTTCCCCTGCATCGTCGTGATGGTGCCGCGTCAACAAGGCCGGGCACGCAGATGATGTTGAACAGGTCGATCCGGTCGGCGATCCCGCCGGGAGCGAACAGCGCCAGCAGCGCCGTCCGGAAATCGGCATCGGCCGGGCCGATGACCGCGCCGTCCGCACCTGCAATGCTCCCGGCGATGCTGCCGTCCAGGGGGACGCCGGGGTTGTTGACGGGAACGGCAGGCGGGTCGTTTCTGAGCGACAGGTTATCGATGAAGGCCGAGCGACCGTTGATCACTGCCGGGGCGAAACGCGGGTCGGCGCTGGAAAGCGACAGATTGGCGAACGACTCCAGCACCGCGTTGTTAGCGCTTGGCTTGATGATGTCGAGGCTGAAATGATTGGTCGGATCGTTCGCGCGCAACGTCAGCCGCACGCTGTAATCCTTGGCCCACGCGCCGGGCGAACTGGCCTCGAAGGCGAGATCGCCGATGCGAACCGTTGGCGGTGGCTGCCGGTGTCGCGCTGGTCGTATCCGCGATACGAAGAATGTAGGCGTCGGCCCCGCCATTGTCGTAGAAATGCCGGACGGAGTAGCCGAGCAGCGAGCGCGCATCGAGGCCGCCATAGGCGCGCTCGTAGTCGGAAAAATTGGTCAGGCGAAGCGCCCGGGTGGTCGGCCCGCGCGGCGCCCAGCCGACGAACAGGGTGATCGACGTCGCAACACCGCTGATGGTGCGCACGCCGCTCGAAACTTCCTCGATGTAGACGCCGGGCTGGAGAAGGGGTACGGGCATATCAGCTCCTCTTCCTTGATCCTTGGTATCGACATCCCTGGTATCGACGTCGCGCAGCCATCAATGCCGTGATTGCCCTCTGCGCGTCGGGTGGAGCCGGAGCACCGCAGCGCTCCCTCGCATGCGCGATCGCATCATGCAGTATCGCTGCCTCGATTATTCTTTCTTGCAATATGAACAAACATCTTTGCCAACACGCCGATAGTGGCACTCATCGCGCGGATGGGAATGTGTCGTGTGGTCTAGCCGGGACAATCGAAAGGATGCAGATCGTTTGCGCGCTGGACTCCCGGGAGCGAGCCTCACGGCCAAACGATCCGCAAACGGCAGTGGATCAAACCCGGCACAAAGTGTTAGCCATAGACCATAGGATCTAGGCTGGTGGGCCTAGGCCGAGGCAGCGCGGCGGACTTCAGGCAGTTTGGAGGGAACGAAATTCTCCATTCCGCTGACGCAGCCGCGGCGCAATTGCGCGGCTACTTCGCCCCGCCGGCTGATCCGGAGTTTGCTCAGGATGCTGTGAACGTGGTTCTTGACCGTCGCGTTCCGAATGTTGAGCGAGCGCGCGATCTGCTTGTTCGACAGGCCCTCGTTCAAGAGCAGGACGATGTCCTGCTCGCGTTGCGTCAGCGAACTCTTGTCGGTATCGGCTGGCAGCCTGCCATTTTGCAGGCCTACCCGATGCAGCAGCATCGCGGCCGTCCGCGGCGAGCAAACCAGTTCACCGCGCACCGCCGCATGCACCGCGGCCACGACGTCATTGATCGAGCCGCCTGCGGTGACAAAACCCGAGACCCCTGCGCTGGCGCAGGCGATCACGTCCTGTTCGACCTCGGCAACGCCGAGCGCGATCACCTTCGTCGCCGGCATCGACTCGCGAATCGAGTGCCAGGCGTCGAGACTGCCGGGGGCGGTGATGTCGACCAGCAGCGCATCAGGACGAAGATTGGCAATCCGGCCCGGCGGCTCCGACAGATCCGAGGATCCGATGACCTGAACAGACGATTGCAGC
>CAWAYU010000006.1:0-260130 GCA_963786355.1 uncultured Alphaproteobacteria bacterium
GGCCCGCGCGATATGTTTCGCGATTTCGGGATTGATTTCGGATGCATGGGATAGCGCCAGCATGTGGCCCGCGTTGGGCAAGTGCCTGAATTCGGCGCCCACCACGATGGCGGCAAGACGCCGCACGATGCGCTGCGTGAAATAAGGCGACGTTCCGCCCGAAAACAGCAGCGTCGGGACCCGAAGCGAGGCCGCCTCGATGGTGGCGTTCTCTTCCGCGAAGGCTGCCGTGAAATCGAAAGCCAGCTTGTCGGCGCGCTCGATCATGCGAAGACGCGCCGTCGCCGGTAACGGATCCTGCGGTCCGGACCCGTTCCAGAACTCGATGAACTTGTCGATCGCCTCCAGCACCGAGCCGTTCCAGAGGTCTTCGGAAACATCGCGCGAGAGCTGGGCGAAACGCGCGTGCAGCCGCCGGTCCGAGTCGGTTTCGCACAGCAGCGTCGGCAGCACCGGCTCGATCAGGGTCAGGCTGCGCACCCGGTGCGCGAAGGCTGAATCGGTTGCGATCTTGAAGGCGATCGCGCCGCCGTAGGAATGGCCGACAAGGTGGATCGGCCCGGTGATGTCATTGAGATGACCGCTCAGGCATTTGACTTCTTCCGCCAGCGTCAGCGGCAGGTCGAGCACACAGGTGTTGGCGCCATAGCCGGAAATATCCGGAGCAATGAACTGATGGTGGCGCCCGAGTTCATCGGCGAGCTTCGACCACTGCCGCCCCGAACCGAGCGAGCAATGCAGCGCCACCACGGTGCTCCCGGGAGATGCTGGAAAAGGGACATGAATCACTGATGTCATCGGACTATTCCTGACTGTAGATCGAGATTGACGGAGGCTTTGCGGCACGCCCATGCCGGATCGTGCGACAGCGAAGCGTTCTGCGGTTGCAGTTGGCGAAGCCTGCCCGGGAGCAGCGCCAGCTCTCTGTGACGGAGCGCACGGCGCAGGTTGCGGTAGATCGATCGCATCCAGCGGGGCCATTGCACCGGCCTTGCGAGAACGATCGCGGCGTTGGCTATATCCTCAGTGGTCATCGAAAATTCCCGTCGCTAATGAAATGCAGCCGCTCCCGAGCCGGACCGCGTCATGAGCCCGGATCGGGAGACGGACGTCGCGAAATGCGTGTTCAACGTTTGGTGATGACGACCTCGAGATATTCGCTCGGCACGACCATGGTCGCATCGCCCGACCGGTTCATGCGCACGATCAACGCGTGCAGGTCGTTGTGCAGCTCTTCCTGTTTCGCGGGTTCGAGGGCCGCGAACGCTTTCAGCACCGGGCCGTAGAAGGTCTTGAACACTTCGAGAAAGTGCGACGGCGAGCGGTAGCGGAAATTGAACAGGCGCGATTCGGCCTTGATCGAGCGCGCATCCGCATCGAACATTTCGGTCAGCCTCGCGCGCGTGCCCCACATCGCCGGTGATTTGACGCCGGCGGCGGGCGGCACATACTTGCCCAGCGTCTTGAAGACCTGGCCGATGAAACCGTCCGGCGTCCAGTTCGCCATCCCAATCTGACCCTTGGGGCGGCACACGCGCATCAGCTCGGCGGCAGCCCGGTCCTGGTTCGGCGTGAACATCACGCCGAAGGTTGAGACCACGGTGTCAAAACTGTTGTTGTCGAACGGAAGGTTTTCGGCGTCGGCCTCCTCGAAGGCGATGGCCATCCCTTCCGCGGCGGCGCGCGCGCGGCCGCGCTCCAGCAGAGCGGGCACGTAGTCGGTCGAGGTCACCTCGCACCAGCGCCGCGCGGCGGCCAGACTCATCATGCCGTTGCCGGCGGCGACATCGAGCACCTTCGAGCCGGACTTGAGATCGAGCGCCTCGCAGAGCTGTTCGCCGACGATCTGCAGCGTGGCGCCGACAATGGCGTAGTTGCCCGACGACCAGGCGCCCTGCTGGCGGGTCTTGAGGGCGACGAGATCGACTGATGGGGCGGACGGGCTCGCTGAACTGGCGATCGCTGGGCTGGCCATGGTGTCTCCTTTCGGGATTCAGGCGGCCACAGGGGGCGACCGCGATGAACCAAAAGTGGCCCTGCGCGGACCTAAAGACTCTGACGGCGGGCTGATTTTGCCTTGAGGACACCCTGATTTTTCAGTGAGATGCGCCTCTCTGTGAGATTTCTCACTGTTGGGACGTTTTCGGGCGGCGTAAACGGCGGCTTGGGTGTTTCCGAAAGCCCGTCAACACTGGGATCCAGGATGAAACACGTGCGATTCTGCTTTTCCGACCATGTGCTCGATGTCGACCGCCGGGAGCTCACCCGGGGCGGCGAAAATATCGCAGTCGAACCGCAGGTGTTCGACCTCTTGATCTATCTGGTCGAGAACCGCGAGCGGGTCGTCACCAAGGACGACCTGATCGAGCGGATCTGGGACGGCCGCATCGTCTCCGAATCCACCCTGACCAGCCGAATGAACGCCGCGCGAAAGGCGGTCGGCGACAGCGGCAAGGATCAGGTCGTGATCCGCACCATCGCGCGCAAAGGCTTTCGCTTCGTCGGCGACGTCCAGGCGCCGAGCGTGGCCGCGGAGGCACGCAGCGATGCGCTACGGCCGCCCGCGCCTGCCGACGAATTACAGCGCCGTCAGTTGCCCATGCTCGACCGCGCCGCGATCGCGGTGCTGCCGTTCGTCAATATCAGCGGCGAGCCCGAGCAGGAGTATTTTTCGGAAGGAATCTCCGAGGACATCATCACCGCGTTGTCGAAGCTGCGCTGGTTCTACGTGATCGCCCGCAACTCTTCCTTCGTCTACAAGGGCAAATCGGTCCATCACAAGCAGATCGGCGAGGAACTCGGCGTCGGCTATGTCGTCGAAGGCAGCGTGCGCAAGGACGGCGACCACGTCCGCATTACCGCCCAGCTCGTCGACGTCGCCACCGGCAGCCATCTCTGGGCCGAGCGCTACGACCGCAGCCTCGCCGACGTCTTCGCCGTGCAGGACGAAATCACCCAGGCGGTGGTGACCGCGATCGAACCGCAACTTTACGCGGCCGAGGATTTTCGCGCCCGCCGCAAGACGCCCGACAACATGGACGCCTGGGATCTGGTGATGCGCGCGCTGTCGCATTACTGGCGGGTGACGCGGCAGGACAATCTGGTAGCGCAGGCGCTGCTCGAGAAGGCAATCGCGGTCGACCCCGGCTATGGCCAGGCGCTCAGCCTGCTGGCGGCCTGTCACACCTTCTCCGCCCACATGGGTTGGGAGGCGATGCCGAAGGCTGTCCCGGTGGCGGAACGCGCGGCGCTGGCGGCGATCCGCGCCGACAGCGAGGACGCCTGGGCGCACTACGCGCTCGCCAGCGTCTATCTATTCAACCGCCGCTTCGACGATTGCCTTGCCGAGTACGAACTGGCGCTGCGGCTCAATCCCAATTTCTCGCCGGCCCGAGGGATTTACGGCGTCGCGCTGGCCTATCGCGGCCGCTGGGAGGAAGGTCTTCGCGCGGCGAGCGAGGCGCTGCAAACTCAGCCCGCGCGATCCCTTTGCCGCGATCTATTGCGGCGTCGCCGCCTATTGCCATTATATCGGCCGCAATTACGAGGAAGCGATCCGGCTGTCGCGCGAAGCGCTGCGGCAGCGGAGCGATTTCCCCGGCGCCCACCGGGTGCTCACGGCCGCCGCCGGGATGTCAGGTCGCGAGGACCTGGCGAAAGCCGGGATGATCGAGCTTCGCCGCGCGCAACCGAATATTTCGCTGGCCTGGCTCGAAAGCACGATGCCGTTCGAGCACGACGCCGACCGCGAGCATTATCTGGAAGGATTTCGGCGCGCCGGCCTGAGCTAGCCGGACGGCGATGGGGGATCCGCTATCCCGCCAGATAGCGCTCATACTTCCCGGCCACGACTTCATCGGCCACGATGTCGGGATCGAGCGTGTAGAGGTCCTGCGCGCGGCTGATGCCCCTCAGTGCAAAGCGCCCCGTGGATACCAGATAGTTTCGCCCCGTCGCATCGAGGCCGGTGCGGAATGCCGACGACACCAGCAATTCGCGGTCGACCGAGCGGCACATCGAGGCGATGCGGCTGACCTCGTTGACGGCCGGCCCCACCACGGTGAAGTCGAGCCGGTCGTCGCTGCCGATATTGCCGTAAAACACCTCGCCGATATGCAGGCCGACATGGGCCGTGGTCACCGGCCGTTGTTCCGCCGTACGGCGAACGTTGAGCGCCCGCATGTTGTGCCGGAAACGATGTTCGGCGCGCAGCGCGGCGCGTCTGGCCACCGCCACGTTCTCGTGCGTGAACATCCCCAACACACCGTCGCCGATCAGTTTCAACACTTCGCCACCGGCGTCATGGATGGCGTCGATCGAGGCTTGCGCATAATCGTTGAGGAACGGGATGATCTCGTCGGGCGCCATGCCCTCGCTGATCGCCGTCGAGCCGCGCAAATCGGAAAACCACAGCACCGCCTTGATACGCTCGGTGGTGCCGCGCGACATCCTCCCGCGCAGAACCTGCTCGGAGGCGTCGCGGCCGAGATAGACCCGGCCCAGGGTCTTGGCGATAGCGACCTGCGCCGCGGACTTGATCGCAAGCCCCAGCACCGGCACGAGGTCGCGCAGCGCAGCCATCCCCTGCTCGCCAAAACCGTCGTCGCGCCTTGTGGTCCAGTAGGAATAGACGCAGTCCATCTGCCCCAAGGTGCCGGCCTCACCAAATCGGTGCACGAACGACACAAAGTGCTTGTGGCCCTTGTCGACGAGATCGTCGATCATCCCGAAATTCTGCGCCGCGCCCCGGACCAGATCGAGGGTCATCTCCTCCTGGCCGTTTTCGAGCATGTGATAGAACACCGAGCGCCGCCAGTTCTGCGCGTTCTCGCCCTGATCGGTCGAGCCATATTCGAATGCATCGGCCTCGTTGGTTTCGGTGTCATTCCAGCGGAAGCCGCGGCCTTCGAAGATCGGGTGCAGCGTGTCGATGAAGACGAGCCCACGCGATAGATCGAGGCCGTCGGCGCGGCAGCGCTCGCAGAAACCTCGGATCAGATCGTTTTCGGGCAAGCCTTCGAGGCCCTGGCTGACCAGCCAGTTCATCAGGCGCAAACGGGGCGTGAGTTCCATACGCTATTATGCCGCGCAATTGCTGCGAACGGAAGATGGCGCCACTTTCAGGACTTCGTGCGCGCGACGGCCTCGCCGTCTTCCTTGACGAAGGCGCCCACGGGATTTTCGAGCAGATCGAGCACCAGTTCCGATGGCCGGCACACCTTCACGCCCCTCGCCGTCACGACGATCGGTCGTTGAATCAGGATCGGATGCGCGAGCATGAAATCGATCAACTCGTCGTCACTCCATTTGGGGTCGGCAAGGCCGAGCTCCGCATAGGGCGTCCCCTTTTCGCGCAACAGCTCGCGCGCGGAAATCCCCAGCGCCTTGATCAGTTCGACCAGCCGGGTACGGCTCGGCGGAGTCTTCAGGTATTCGATCACTTGCGGCTCCTCCCCGCTTTGCCGGATCATCGCCAGCGTATTGCGCGAGGTGCCGCAGGACGGGTTGTGATAGATCGTGACGCTCATGGTTGAGCCTCCTTCAAAGCTTCCTCGTCCGTACCACGCAGCAGCCAGCCCATGAAGATCAGGGCAACGATGGCGCCGCAGGTTTCGGCCGCGATGAAGCCCGGCAGATCGGCGGGACGGATGCCGGAAAACGTATTGGTCAGCGATCGCGCGATGGCAACGGCCGGATTGGCGAACGAGGTCGATGCGGTGAACCAGTAGGCAGCCGTGATGTAGAGCCCGACCAGCCACGGCACCGCGGCCCGGTTGAACCGGATGCCGGCCAGGATGGTCGCGACCAGTCCGAACGCTGCGACGGCTTCGGCAAACCATTGCGCACCGCCGGTCCGCACTTTCAGCGAGGCGTCGAGCAGCGGCAGCGCGAACATCGCGTGCGCCATCATGGTTCCGACGATGCCGCCGGCAATTTGCGCCGCGACGTAGAGCACCGCGTCGCGCGGCGACAGCTCGCGCTTCAGCGCAAACACCAGCGACACCGCCGGATTGAAATGCGCCCCCGAAATCGGGCCGAGAATGGTGATCAGCACCACCAGCATCGCGCCGGTCGGCAAGCGTGTTGCCGAGCAGCGCCAGCGCGACATCCTTGGTCAGGCTTTCGGCCATGATGCCGGAGCCGACCACGGTCGCAACCAGTAGCGCCGTGCCCGAGCGCTTCGGCCGCGAGGCGGCGCGGCAGATCAAATTCGGACATCCTAGGACTTGCAGCAGGCGGATGCGGCCGCGACGGGTGCTGCTTGCGGAACACAGCATGCGCCCTGCTTTTCATTCGCTACTCGCGCGATCCGCTCGCCGGTCCCGTCGCCGTAATCGATGCTTTCGCCGGTCGTGAGAAAGGTTTCCCACGCGATCCCCGCTGGATCGTCAATCCAGGATTTTTCCGACTTGGCATAGCAGCAGGCGGTGGCGCCCTGCTCGATGATATCGCCGCCGGCCTTGTGGAGGCGTGCGTAGACTTCTTGCAGTTCGTCCGAATTCTCGACTTGAATACCGAGATGATCGAGCCCCGGCTGCCGTCCCCGCGTCGAGATCGCAAAATTGACCCGGGGATCGTCGAGCATCCATTTGGCGTAATCCGTTTTTACCACGGCAGGCTCTGCGGCGAACAGCGCCGAATAGAATCCGATCGATCGCGGAAGATCTTCGACCGCCATATGAATGTGAAGTCGTTTCATTGCACTCTCCCCTCAGGCCGTGACCTTGGCGCGCTTGCCGCGCGCGGGCTTGCATGAAGCGGCGGGCGCGCAAAGATCGCCGCGACCGCCACAGCAATCCTCCACCATGAACGACGTCAGGCTTTGAAACGCCGCCAGATTGGCCCGATAGATGATGGAGCGGCTCTTGCGTTCGCTCATCGACGAGCTCTGCCCGCGCCAGCACTGCCAGGTGCGCCGACATGGTGTTCTGCGGCACCTCAAGCAGCCGCGCGATGTCGCCGGCCGCCAGCCCCTCGGGCTCGTATTTGACCAGCAACTTGAACACGCCCATCCGCGTCGATTGAGCGAGGGCAGCGAGTGCGAGAATGGCTTGCTCTGATTCCATATATCTGGATATATAGATATATTGGCGTTCGTCAAGCAAATTGCTCCGTGGCCGGATTCGCCCTATGCGATGTCAAAGGTAACAAGAGAATCCGGATGCGATCGATCCCGGCAAGGAATCAAGATGGCGGCTAAGCCATGAGCCAGCGCCCCCTTCCCATCATTCTGGCGCTCGGCACCACGCAGACGCTGGCCTGGGCATCGAGCATGTACCTGCCGGCGATCCTGGCCGATCCGATGGCGCGCGATCTCGGGGTTTCCGCGAACTGGGTATTCGCCGCGTTCTCCGCCGCGCTGGTGCTGTCGGCCCTGCTCGGCCCGCGGATCGGGCGTCAGATCGATCTGGTCGGCGGCCGGTCGGTGCTGTCGATGTCCAATCTGGTATTTGCCGGCGGACTGACGCTGCTCGGCTTCGCGACCTCGGTCCCCCTGCTGGTGATCGCCTGGCTCGTGCTCGGCATCGGCATGGGCGCCGGCCTGTACGATGCGGCGTTTGCCGCACTGGGGCGCATCTACGGCGACACGGCGCGCCGCTCGATCACCGGCATCACCCTGATCGCGGGCTTTGCCTCGACGGTTGGGTGGCCGCTATCGGCCTGGGGACTGGAAACGATTGGCTGGCGCAACACCTGCCTTGCCTGGGCGGCGGCGCATATCCTGATCGGCCTGCCGCTGAACTGGCTGATGCTGCCGGCGGTGAAAGGCGCGAAGGCGGCAGTCGCTGCGGCCGTCAAGCCGCAGATCGCGATCGATCGCACCATGGTCGTGCTGGCGTTCGTGTTTGCGGCGGCGTGGGCCGTCACCGGCGCGATGGCGGCGCATCTGCCGCGCATCCTCGAAGCCGCCGGCGCGACCTCGGGCCAGGCGGTGTTCGCCGGCGCCCTGATTGGCCCTGCGCAAGTCGCCGCGCGGATTTTCGAGGCGAGCTTTCTCAGCCGCTTTCATCCGCTGGTCTCGACGCGGCTTGCCTGCATCACCCATCCGATCGGCGCCGCCATCCTGGCGCTGGCGGGCGGCGGCGCCGCCAGCCTGTTCGCGGTCTTTCACGGCACCGGCAACGGCATCCTGACCATCGCGCGCGGCACGCTGCCGCTCGCGATTTTCGGGCCAAAGGACTACGGCTATCGCCTCGGCATCATCGGCGCTCCGGCGCGGATGGCGCAGGCGGCCGCTCCGCTGCTGTTTGGTCTTTTGATCGACACGATGGGCAGCCGCGTTCTGATCGTCTCATCCGCGCTCAGTCTGTCCGCGCTGCTGGCCCTGTTCCTGGTGCCCGCCAGCCCGCCCCGTCCACAAACGTAAATCCGCGAATTTGCGCTTCCCTTCGCAACCGTTTCGCGCAAAAACACCGCATGGAAAACGACAGCAAAACGCCTCCCGACAACAAAAGCTTTTTGCAGTGGGCGATCACGCCGCCGCAATCCTATGCGCTCTATCTTGCCGCCCTGATCCTGATCTTCGTGTCATCTTTCTATATCGGCACCATGAAGCCGAAGAGCGCGGTGGGCCTGACGCCGCCGCCAGTGTCCGCGCCGCGCAATTGAGATATACATGACGGCACCTTCAATCACCCGCCTCAATCCACCTGAACTCGGAACGCCGCCCGGCTATTCCCAGATCGTCGAGGTCACCGCGCGCCGCATGATCTTCATCGCCGGCCAGACCGCGCTCGATGCCGGCGGCAACCTGATCGGCAAGAATGACTTCGCCGCGCAAGCCGGTCAGGTATTCGAAAATCTCAACGTCGCGCTGCGGACAAGCGGCTGCACGGCCGCCAATCTGGTGAAGCTCACGGTATTCCTCACCGACATGGACAATCTCAGTCGCTATCGCGAGGCGCGAAATCGCTTCTTTGCCTCGGTGACGCCGACGGCGGCACCCGCCGTCACGCTGGTCGAGGTGTCAAAGCTGTATGGCCCCGATTTCATGATCGAGATCGAAGCCATTGCGGCGGCGTGAGTTACGCCTTCCCCGCCTCCGACGTCGCGATCCAGATCCCGGCGAATACCGCGACCAGGCCCAGCACGAGATTTGGCGTGATCGGCTCGCCGACCAACTGCGTGGCGAGCAACCCTGCCGCCAGCGGATTGACGGTCATGGTCGCCGCGACGCGCGTGGGCGACGCCCGCTCCAGCGCCAGCACCCACAGAATGAACGCCAGCGCCCCGCCGGCAATGCCGAGATAGAGACCGGCGATCCATTGCGGTGTCGTGAAGTGGCTTAGTGTTGCAAAGCTGCCGGTCAGCGATCCCACGACGATTAACGCCGCCGCACCCGTCCCCATACCAACCGTGAGAAAGCCGAGCGCGCTGGAGCGCCGGATGAACGGGCGGGACCAGACATTGTAGAACGCCATGCACAGCACGGCGCCAGTCATGATCAACTCGCCGCGCCAGGCACCGTCGGGCGCGCTCGACAGTCCTGCGACGAGTGCTGCGAACACGCCGAGCACGGCGACGCCGACGCCGATCGATTTCCGCTTCGTCAGCGGTTCGATGCCGAGCAGCGCGCCGACCACCATGGTGTGCAGCGGCAGCGTCGCCAGCGCCAGCGAGGCGCGCGCCGCCGTCGTGTAGGATATCGCGATGTTGTAGAGCACAAAGAACACGCCGAAGAAGGCGAAGCCGAGCGCGGCGACGGCGGGCAAGTCTGCGCGCGCCGGCCATCGCGCTTTCAACAGCAGCGCCGCCGGCAGCACGCAGAGAACGCCGATGCCCCAGCGCAGAATCGCCATCGTGATCGGGTCGGTATTCCCGGCGAGATAACGCGTGATCGCCGCGGCGCTGCCGCCGAGGCAACTCGAGACCAGCGCGATCGCAACGCCCACCCACTCGCCCATGATTGCCTCCGCCTGTCACGCTATCTGCGCCTAACGCGCGATGCGTAACAAGACGAGGACACAAGTAATCAAAGATAATTTTTCAGATGGCGGCAACTGTCAGCAGGAACTCGAGGCAACAGCCGCTGGAGCGGTACTATCCCGCGATCAGTTCGAGCGCGGCGGTGCAGGCGACGCCGCTCCAGACCACCACGATGCCCGCGATGACGAGAACCCTGGCGATGCGTTCGCCTCTCGACTTCCTGACCGGCGTTGTGTTTGCGGCTCCAGACATGGGACACTCCAAATCCTCAACCGGCGGATCATGAGCTGCGGCTGGGCGGAACACGGTCGCCGTCGCTTCCGGCCAAACCTTCGGGCACCTCGCGACCAATCCTGGACCGCAGCCGGTTCAGGTCAACGAATTGATCGGCCTGGCGTCGCAGTTCGTCGGCGATCATCGGCGGCTGGCTCGAAATCGTCGACACGACGGTGACATGGACACCGCGTCGCTGCACCGCCTCGACCAGCGGACGGAAATCGCCATCGCCCGAGAACAGCACGATTTGGTCGACACGCGCGGCAATCTCCAGGGCATCGACCGCGAGTTCGATATCCATGCTACCCTTCAGCTTGCGGCGTCCGCTGGCGTCGACGAACTCTTTTGTTGGCTTCGCCACGACGGTATAGCCATTGTAGTCAAGCCAATCGAGCAGCGGACGGATCGATGAATATTGATCCTCGACGATCGTCGTGTAGAAGAACGCGCGCAGTATGGTGTCTTTACCCGCAAATTCGCCGAGCAGGCGCTTGTAGTCGATATCGAATCCAAGTGTCTTCGCGGTCGCATGGAAGTTGGCGCCATCGATGAAGAGCGCGATCGTTGACTTCGGTTCAAACATGGGATCGGCCTCGCTAGGGAACGCGGAAGCGTTGGTTCGGACGCTGATGATGCTGTCAGGCGGTGCCGTTCGCCTGCACGCGAAAGTCCTCGAAGACAGTCAGCGCGTCTTCGATTTCATGGCAGATGCAACTGTCGACCGTCGTTTGCCCGGCGGCGTCATGCAGCTCCATCCAGACCGAAGTCGCGCCGTCCCGCTCGATCGGATATCCGGCAAACATCCGAATTTCGAAATTCCCGATTTTTCCGAGCGAAACAGTTCCCGATTTCGAACCGTCCCGTGACACGGACAAAAGCCAGACATAGGCTTGAGTTACGCGCAGCTCATCGAGATTGTTGTTAGATGTCTTGCTCACAGTCGTACCCTGGATGCGGCCGAATCGGACGTGGACCTGGTGCCGCACGCACCTCGACCGCACGCCAATTCCGGAATCGTTGGAAATGCCGCAGCGTAAATCGCCCGGGCTCGGTGAGCCGGAAGCGGTAATCGTTCGATATAGCAGACAGCCTTCGCAGGGCTTGTTATTATGCGCCAATAGCTTGTTTTTCGGCGCCATCTTCACCGTGGCACGGCGAACAGATCGCAAACGAATTCGACCAGCGGGGACACGAGCGCGTGCGCAAATCCAGGCCGGAGCGTATCGATGCGATGCCCAGCGCCAGCGGCGGAATCACCCGTCTGGTGTGCGCACGGCTGCGCGAACAGGGAGTTCGTATCGCCCCGTTGCTGGCAAAGGCCGGCTTGACCAGCGAACAGGTCAACGATCGCTCCGCCCGCTTCCCGGTGAAGAGCCAGATCAGTTTTCTCGAACTTGCCGCCGCCGCGCTACAGGACGATCTGCTCGGATTCCGTGTCGGCAGCAATTTCGATCTTCGCGAGTTCGGGCTGCTGTATTTTGTCATGGCATCCTCCGAAATCCTCGACGACGCCCTGCATCGCGCGGCGCGCTATAGCCGCATTGTCAATGACGGCATCTCACTGAAATTTCGCGCCGCCGGAGATGCCGTGATCGTCCTCGACTATGTCGGCGTCGAACGGCGGTCGGATCGCCAGCAGATCGAATTCTGCCTGATCTCCCTCGTCCGGCTCTGCCATCAACTTGCCAATCGCCGGCTGATACCGAGCCGCGTGAGACTAGCCCACCATCGCGCCAGAACACCGGCCGAGTTCAGGTCGTTGCTGGGATGCAAGATCGAGTTCGGTGCGGGTGTGGACGAAATCGTATTCCCGAAAGCGATCCGGCAGATCGCGATCGGCGGCGCCGACGAATACCTCAATCAGTTGCTGGTCAAATACTGCGAAGAAGCGCTCGTGCATCGCGAGCCCGGCCGCGCCACGCTGCGGTCGAATGTCGAGAAGGCGATGGTACCCCTGCTTCCGCACGGAAAGGCCCGGGTCGCAGAAATTGCCCGCAAGCTCGGCATGAGCCGCCGCACCCTGGCGCGGCGGCTGGCCGCGGAAGGACTGAGCTTCTCCGAAATCGCGGAAGAACTGAAAGCCGATCTGGCCAAACGCTATTTGAGAGACGGCGATTTGCCGATTTCGCAAATCGCCTGGCTGCTCGGCTATCGCGAAGTGAGCGCGTTCACCCACGCTCACAGGCGCTGGGCCGGGATGACGCCGAGACAAGCGCGGGCATCCAGCGTGCCGGCGCCGGTTGACATCGCAAGCGTCAAGCGGTTTAGTTAGCGGATGGGGACTTTGCGATCTCCCCACGAGGCGTCAAGCCCAAGTATCGCGTCCCGTTATCTCTTACGAGGGCGCAATCATGTCATCCTACACCACGATATCTCCAGATAAACTTGCCCGTTTGGTCGGCACGGCGAATATGCCTGCGCTGGTCGACGTCCGAACCGACGCGGATTTTGCCGCCGACCCGCGGCTGATTCCCGGTGCTATCAGGCGCAGCCACCAGGATGCCGGCGACTGGTGCGGCGATTTTACCGGCAATTCCGCGATCGTCGTCTGCCTGCGCGGCGCCAAACTGGCGCAAGGCACCGCGGCCTGGCTGCGTAACGCCGATGTGTCGGCGGAGACGCTCGAAGGCGGCTTTGAAGGCTGGAAAGAGGCAAACCTGCCGCTGGTGGACGCTTCCAAACTGCCGCCGCGCGACGCCAAGGGGCGCACGGTCTGGGTCACCCGGGCGCGGCCGAAGATCGACCGCATCGCCTGCCCCTGGCTGATCCGCCGGTTCGTCGATCCGAACGCGGTGATTCTTGTTCGTCGCCCCTTCCGAGGTGATCGCGGTCGGCGAGCGCTTCAACGCCACACCGTTCGACATCGAGAACGTGTTCTGGAGCCACCGCGGCGAGATGTGCACCTTCGACGTCATGATCGAGGAATTCGGTCTGGCGACGCCGCCATTGCTGCGGCTGGCAACGATGGTCCGCGCCGCCGACACCGGACGGCTCGATCTGTCGCCGGAGGCGCCGGGATTGCTTGCGGCCTCGCTCGGGCTGTCCAGAATGTTCGACGACGATCTCGAACAGCTCGAAGCCGGCATGATGCTGTATGATGCGTTCTTTCGCTGGTGTCGCGACGCCACCGGTGAAACGCACAACTGGCCGACCAACAAGGCAAAAGCGTAATGGACGCCACGACGAACAAGACCGCCGAAGCCGATGCGGGCCGGATCAACCGGCCACGGCATCAGCTTCGGCGAAGCCTTTCGGGTCTGGCTGCGGGTCGCCGTGCTGAGTTTCGGCGGCCCGGCCGGACAGATCGCGGTCATGCATCGCATCCTGGTCGAGGAAAAGAACTGGATCTCGGAGAGCCGGTTTCTGCATGCGCTGAACTACTGCATGCTGCTGCCGGGGCCGGAGGCGCAGCAGCTCGCGACCTATATCGGCTGGCTCTTGCACCGGACCGCCGGCGGCATCATGGCCGGCGGGCTGTTCATCCTGCCCGGCATCATCGCCATCATGGGGCTGAGCTATATCTATGCGGCCTACGGCAATGTCGGCTTCATCGAGGCGCTGTTCTTCGGATTGAAGGCCGCGGTGCTCGCGATCGTGGTGCAGGCGGTGGTTCGCGTCGGCAAACGCGCGCTGCGCAACCGGGTGATGGTCGCGCTGGCCGCGATCGCGTTCGTCGCGATCTTCTTTTTCAACGTCCCCTTCCCGATCATCATCATCGCGGCCGGCGTGATCGGCTATTTCGGTGCGCGCAGCGGCCGGCCGGAATTCGCCGCGATCGAGCATGGCGGTGGCACGAAAAAGACCGCTATTGTCGACAGCATGCTCGGCGACGACATGCCCGACCATGTCCGTCCCAACGTGGCGCGTTCGCTCCGGGTAAGCGCGGTATGGCTGGCGCTGTGGGTCGTTCCTGTCGCAGCCCTGCTGATCGGGTTCGGCCAGGCCCACGTGTTCAGCCAGATCGCACTGTTCTTCAGCAAGATGGCGCTGGTGACGTTCGGCGGCGCCTATGCGGTGCTGGCCTATGTCGCCCAGCAGGCGGTGGAGCATTATCACTGGCTCGGGCCGCGCGAGATGCTGGACGGACTCGGCATGGCCGAGACCACGCCGGGCCCGCTGATCATGGTGTTGCAGTTCGTCGGCTTCATGGCCGCCTATCGCGATCCCGGCATGGTGGCGCCGATGCTGGCGGCGACGATTGGCGGGTTGATAGCGACCTGGGTCACCTTCATCCCCTGCTTCCTCTGGATTTTTCTTGGCGCGCCCTACATCGAGACCTTGCGCGGCAACAAGGGGCTGGCGGGTGCGCTGACCGCGATCACCGCGGCCGTGGTCGGTGTGATCCTCAACCTTTCGATCTGGTTCGCGCTGCATACGCTGTTCCGGCAGACCACGCCGTTTCGATCGTTCGGGCTGTCGTTCGACATGCCGGTATGGTCGAGCCTCGATATCGCGGCCTTCGTGCTGGCGGCGGCCGCGGCGACCGCGATCTTCCGGCTCAACGTCGGCATGCTCTGGGTGCTGGCGGGTTCGTGCGCCGCCGGCGTGGCGTTGCGGTTTGCCGGGTTGGCGTGAACGGGCGGGTAGTTACACCACGTGCTCCGGCGACAGCTTGCAGACCTCGCCGCTGGCCTCGACCTGCAGCGTGGCGTGGTGGATGTTGAAGCGGTGCGAGAGTTCCTCGCACACATGGTGCAGAAAGGCGTCGTCATGGCCGCCGGGCCGCACCAGATGCGCGGTCAACGCGGTCTCGTTGGTGCTCATGGCCCAGACGTGCAGATCGTGCACTTCAGAGACGCCGTCGAGCCGGCCGAGATAGTCCCTGACGTCGGCCAGCACGATGCCGCGCGGCACGCCGTCGAGGGCGAGGTTGACGCTGTCGCGCGCCAGCCCCCACCCGCTCCAGAACACCACGGCTGCGATCACGAGACTGATCACGGGATCGAGCCACAGCCATCCCGTCAGCATGATGACGAGTGCCGCGAACACCACCCCGAGCGAGACGCCGGCATCGGCCGCCATGTGCAGGTAGGCGCCGCGAATGTTGAGGTCGCCGTGGCGGCCGCGCATGAACAGCAAGGCCGTGCCGCCGTTGATGACGACACCGAGGGCTGCGACCGCCACCACGGTCCAGCCGGCCACGGCCGCGGGCGCATACAGCCGGTTGATCGCCTCGACCACGATGCCGCCGACCGCCACCAGCAACAGCCCGGCATTGAACAGCGCCGCCAGGATCGAGGCCCGGCGATAACCGTAGGTGTGCTTCTGGGTCGGCTGCTTTTGCGCCAGCCACGCCGCGCCCCAGGCCAGCAACAGCGCCACCACGTCGGAAAGATTGTGAACCGCGTCCGAAATCAGCGCCAGCGAGTTGGCGGCATAGCCGAAGATCAGCTCGGCAATGACGAAGGCGGTATTGAGCGCGGCGCCGATGGCGAAGGCCGCGCCAAAACTGTCCGGCGCATGGCTGTGCCCGGCGTGACCATGGGAATGGCCATGCGTGTGCGAATGATCGTGCAAGGAATCGTGATGGTAGTCACCGTGATCGTGCGTCATTCCGGCGTTATAGCGCGCCGAAATTCGAATACTATTACAGCGACACCGCGATCATCTCCTCCGCCAGCGTACCGCCGCCGACCGGGAAAACGACGAACTGCTTGCCGCCGGCCATATATGTCATCGGCGCGCCGGTCGCATTGGCCGGCAGTTCCATCTCGGCCAGCATGGCGCCGCTCGACTTGTCGTAGACCCAAAGATGTGGATCGAGATTGTGGAGCTCGCGCACCGGCAGGTTCAGGCCCGGCACGAAACGGGGCGCGCTGTAATAACCCATTTGCACGACGATCATAACCGTCTTGGTCACCAGCGTCCAATTCCGGAACGGCAGTCCCAGCTGGTCGTGGATTCCCAAATTCCGAATCGAGGCCATGGCGTCGCTGCGCCCGACGGGAATCCGCCAGCGATGCTCGCCTGTGTTCATGTCGATGGCGACGATGCTGCCAAACGGCGGCTTGAGCAGCGGCAATCCGCGCGGCCCGCCTGGATAACTCGGCATCCCGATGAAATCGTAGCTTCCCTGCCATCGCTCCGGCTTCTGGATCTTCACGACCGTCGGAAGGCGGTAGGTGCCGACATACAGCGTACCGGTTTCCGGATCGATCGCGGCGCCGGACCAGCTGGCGCCGCCGGCATTGCCGGGTACCAGGATGGTGCCGCGCTCGGATGGCGGCGTGAACAGCCCACCTCGATCGTAAGCCGAGGCGATCTCGATCGCCTCCTTGTGGATTTGCGGCGTCAACGCGATCAAATCCTCGTCGCGCGCGCCCTGCAGGTCGAACGGCGCCGGCTTGCTCGGCACCGGCTGCGTCTTCGAGGCGCGCTCGCCGGGCACACTGGAGGCCGGCACCGGCTGCTCTTCGATCGGCCAGACCGGCTTGCCGGTCACGCGGTCGAACACATAGGTGAAGGCCTGCTTCGTCACCTGCGCGACCGCCTTGATAGGTTTGCCGTCGACCGTGATGTCGATCAGGTTCGGCGCCGCCGGCGGGTCGTAGTCCCACAGGCCGTGATGGACGAGTTGGTAGTGCCAGACCTTCTTGCCGGTCGCGACGTCCAGACAGACCAGGCTTTCGCCAAACAGGCCGTCGCCGAGACGCTGCCCGCCATAATAGTCGTTGGTCGGCGTGCTCACCGGCAGATAGACATAGCCGAGCTCTTCGTCGGCGCTCATCGGCGCCCAGACATTGGCGTTGCCCATTTCCTTCCAGGAATCGTTCTCCCAGGTCTCGGTACCCGCCTCTTCGCCCTGGGCAACCGTGTGGAACGTCCAGAGCAGCCGCCCGGTGTTGATATCAAAGCCCCTGACGTCGCCGGGAGGTGACGGCCGCTTGGCCCACCAGTCGAACACAGAGGAGCCAACGACGACGACGCCACGCACAATCACCGGCGGTGAGGTCATGGTGTAGTAGTTGCGGTCGATCGGGCGACCCATGCCTTCGGTCAGGTCGATCCGGCCATCCTTGCCGAATGACGTCACCGGTTTTCCCGTCTTGGCATCGAGCACGATCATCTGGGCGAACGCGGTCAGCATCACGATGCGTTCGTCTTCGCCGTTGCGCCAGTAGGCCACGCCACGGTGCAGCCAGCCGAGGTTGGCGGGCATGCCGAGACCGTTTTCGTAGATCTTGGGGTCGTACACCCATTTGGTTTCACCGGTCGCAGCATCGATCGCCGCGACCTGCGACAGGGAGGTCGGGGTGTACAGCACCCCGCCGACCATCAGCGGCGTCGATTCATTGGCGAAGCTCGGCCCGACGGCTGGATTAGCGGCCCGGATCGTCATGTCAGGCGACTTCCAGCGCCAGGCGACATGCAGGTTCTTGGCGTTACCCGGATCGATCTGCGCCAGCGGCGAATAGCGCGCGGCGGCATAGGTGCCGCCGTAAGCCGGCCATTCGCCGTTCGACAAGGCCTTGGCGGATTCAGGCAGCGCGCCGGGTATGGTTTGCGCATGGGATCCGGCGGGTGGCGCCAGCGCGGCGAAGGTAAGCACCGTCCAAAGACGCCAGATTGCTCCCCGCATCGAAGCCTCCCTGATTTCTACCTGTCTTGGCCGGGTAAAGCGCGAAGCGCGTCTTCGCGCTGGATGTCCCGGCCATCCACGTCTTGCCTCGATGCGATCAAACAAGACACGGATGCCCGGCGCAAGGCCGGGCATGACAAATTTCTATCAGTCCGCGTCGCAAATGGTTTATTCGACGCCGCGCAAAAACTTGTTCGACTTCGGCAGGCCGCCGGCAAGGCGGCCGGCATCGGCGCGGTTACCGCGCCAGTCGGCAAGTTCTTTCCAGCTCAGGCTCTGCTCGCGGCCGGCGGAATCCTTCCAGGCCAATCCCGCCTTGGACTCGAACACCGCGACGTCGGACAGTTTTGCGCTGGAATACTTTTGCAACCGCACGCCGCGGCCGCGCGCCATTTCCGGCACCTGGTCGAGCGGGAACAGCACCATCTTGTGGTTGGTGCCGATCACGGCCACCGTATCGCCGGACACGGTGCAAATCGCGCAGGCCTCGTTCGGCATCTCGACATTGAGCACCTGCTTGCCCTTGCGGGTGTTGCCGACGCAATCGTCCTCGCTGACCACAAAGCCCTGCCCTTCGAGGCTCGCGATCAGGAATTTTCTGCCGCCGGTGTTGACGAACAGCGAGACGATCGCCGCATCCTGCTCCATGTCGATGAACATGCGGATCGGTTCGCCATGGCCGCGGCCGCCCGGCAGTTTTGCGACGTCGAGCGAATAGAATTTGCCGTTGGTGGCGAACACCAGCAGCTTTGACGTGGTCTCGGCAAAGAAGGCGTGGTCGAGCTTGTCGTCGGTCTTGAAGGCGAGCGACGACAGATCGGCGACGTGGCCCTTCAGCGTACGGACCCAGCCCTTTTCGGAGATCACCACCGTGCACGGCTCGCGCTCGACGAAGGCTTCCTCGATCGCCGCGAGATCGTGCTCGGGCGCATCGGCGAACATGGTTCGGCGCTTGCCGAGAGGCGTCTTCGGCCCGAACATGTCGCGGACTTTGCGCACCTGATCGCCGACCTTGGACCACTGCTCGGTCTCGGAGCCGAGCAGCGACTTGATGCCCTTCAACTCACCGCGGAGGTTCTTGTCCTCGGTGCGGATCTCGAATTCCTCGAGCTTGCGCAGAGAACGCAGGCGCATGTTGAGGATGGCGTCGGCCTGGACTTCGGTCAGCTTGAACGCCTTGATCAGCGCCGGCTTCGGCTCATCCTCGGTTCGGATGATCTTGATCACCTTGTCGATGTTCAGATAGGCGATCAGATAGCCGCCCAGAACTTCCAACCGGTTCTCGATCTGGGTCTTGCGGTAGTTGGAGCGGCGCAGCAGCACGTCGCGCAGATGGTCGAGCCATTCGCGCAGGCACTCGGCCAAGCCGAGCACCTTGGGAATCCGGCCCTTCACCAGCACGTTGAGGTTCAGCGAAATCTTGCTCTCGAGCTCGGTGAGCCGGAACAGCGATTCCATCATCAGCGCCGGATCGACCGCGCGCGACTTCGGATCGATCACGAGGCGAACGTCCTCAGCGGACTCGTCCCTGACATTGTCGACCAGCGGCAGCTTCTTCTCGTTGAGCAGTTCGGCGATCTTCTCCACCAGCCGCGACTTCTGCACCAGCCACGGGATCTCGGTAATGACGACGGACCAGGTGCCGCGCGCGCCCTCTTCCTGTTCCCATTTGGCGCGGGTGCGGAACGAGCCGCGCCCGGTGATATAGGCCTCGGCGATGCTTTCCTTGGAATCGACGATGATACCGCCGGTCGGGAAATCCGGACCCTTGACCCACTTTAACAGCGATTTCGACTTTGCCTCGGGCTTGTCGATCAGATGCAGCGCCGCCTCGCAGAGTTCGGCGACGTTGTGCGGCGGAATCGAGGTCGCCATGCCGACCGCGATGCCCTGCGAGCCGTTGGCGAGAAGATTCGGGAAGCCGCCGGGCAAAACGACCGGCTCTTTCGACTGGCCGTCGTAGTTGGGACGGAATTCGACCCCGTCCTCGTCGATGCCCTCCAGCAGCAGCCGCGCGACGTCGGTCATGCGCGCTTCGGTGTAGCGGTAGGCGGCGGGATTATCGCCGTCGATATTGCCGAAATTGCCCTGGCCGTCGACCAGCGGATAGCGCGAGGCGAAATCCTGCGCCAGACGCACCATGGCGTCGTAGATCGCCTGGTCGCCATGCGGATGGAACGAGCCCATCACGTCGCCAACGATCTTGGCGGACTTCTTGAACGGCGTACCGGGGTCGAGCCGCAGCAGGCGCATGCCATAGAGGATGCGCCGGTGCACCGGCTTCAGGCCGTCGCGGGCGTCCGGCAGCGCGCGGTGCATGATGGTCGAAAGCGCGTAAGCGAGATAGCGCTCTTCCAGCGCATCACGCAGCATGACCTCATGGATTTCGGCCGGTTCTTCAGGCGGTAGTTGTCGTTTTCCCATGGGGAGGCGTTAAACTTTTGCGGTGAATCGGGCAAGACGCGAATCGGGAGTGTTGTCGTCCCTGCGCACGCAGGGACCCATAACCACAGGTGTTTGTTGGAAAAATGACTACAGTCACGGGGCCCAGCAACCGCCGCGGAGTATGGGTCCCTGCGTGCGCAGGGACGACGGCTGGTGGCGCCAGTTCAACCCGCCGAACTGATTCGCAAGCCGGTGCCCGATCATGACGCCTTTGCGGGGTATCCGAACGGCCCTGCCCGCGCCGCGCCGGCATGTGGTGGCGCAAAGCCTACTTGCGGGCGACGAAGTAGAAATCCTGCCGCCCCGAAATCGAGCCGTAAGTGAACGGCTTTTGCTTCCGGTTGGTCGATTCCAGCACATCGTCGCGAACGACGTCGAACAGCCGGCGGACTTCAAGGCCCGGGGTCTGGATGTTTCGCACCAGCGCCTTGGCGAAGGGGCTGTTGCCGCCGTCCCCGTCGAGCGCCGTTTCACCGTCCTTGGCGGCATATGACACCAGTGTTCCCGCTTCCGGTTCGATCGCGGCAAGTCCGCCGGCAACCCCGCGCGATGCGACGGTCAGCGTGCGCCTCATCTGCTTGGCAAACGGATTGTCGCGACAGGCATCCAGGATCACCAGGCGCAGCTTTTTCGCCCGCTCCGCGGCGTTGAGAACCTGTTCCAGTGCGACTGCTTCGAAGCCGATATCGCGATCGACGGCGACCCGCGCATCGACCGGAATGAGATAGTTGATCCCGCCGACTTCCATCCCGTGACCCGCGTAGTACACAACCGCCCAGTCCGCGCCTTCCGCCTGGGCGGCAAACGTCCGCAACGCACCCACCAATGCTTCCCTGCGGAGATTGCTCAGCAGCGTGACGGACTCGAATCCGGTGCGTTTCAACGTTTCGGCAACAAGGCTGGCGTCACGCTCCGGGTTAGGCAGCGCCGCCACGCTCTCGTAGGCCGAGTTTCCGATGACGAGCGCGACACGATGGTCGTTGCCCGACACCGGCGCGGCCGGAGAAACAGGCGCTGGGGCGACGTTGCCGCCGGGTTTGATCGCGGGACCGAGAGCCATTGTCGACGTTTCAGGCCCTGGGGATAAGGCCGCAAGCCGCGTGCGCGCGGTGTTTTGCGCCCATTTGTCATCGTCATCAGACGATAAACCGGCTGCGGTGTTGAAGTCCGATCGGGCCTTGGCCAGATCGCCGGTCTTTTCGTACAGCAGCCCTCGATTGGTGTAGGCCCGCGCATAATTGGGATCGATCCGTACCGCCTCGTTGAAGTCGGACAGGGCACGGTCGTTGTCATTCTTCCGGCGCAAGACGTTGCCGCGATTATTATACGCAAGCACGTATTTGGGATTGAGCCGTATCGCCTCGCTGTAATCGGCCAGCGCCCGGTCGAGGTCGCCCTTGTTGGCGTAGGCAAGACCGCGATCGAGATAGGCCACCGTGTATTTCGGATCGAGCCGTATCGCCTCGTTGTAGTCGGTCAAGGCGCGCTCGAGGTCGCCCTTGTTGGCGTAGGCAAGGCCGCGATCGAGGTAGGCTGCCGCGTATTTTGGGTCGAGCCGTATCGCCTCGCTGTAGTCGGCCATGGCGCGCTCGACGTCGCCCTTTTTGATGTAACCCAGCCCGCGATTATAGGACGCTATCGCATTTTTCGGATCGACCCGCAGCGCTTCGCTGTAGCCCTCCATGGCGCGGTCGAGGTCGCCCCTCTTGCGGTAGATGTTGGCGCGATTGTTGTACGCAACTGAACCCTTGGGATCGAGGCGTATCAACTCGTTGTAATCGGCCAGCGCGCGGTCGAGATCGCCCTTGTTCTGATAGGACAGGCCGCGATCGTAGTATGGCGACGCATATTTCGGCTTGAGCCGTATCGCCTCACTGTAGTCGGCGATGGCGCGGTCGAGGTCGCCCTTCTTGGCGTAGGTCAGGCCGCGATTGTAGTAAGGCGACGAATAATCCCGATCGATCCGCATCGCCTCGTTGTAATCAGCAATGGCGAGGTCGAAATCGCCCTTCCTGAAGTAGGCGATGCCGCGATTGTTGTAGTTGATCGACGGCTTGCCTTGCCTGCCCTGGATCGCGCGGGTGCAGGCCGCAATGGCAACGTCGCCGGTTTCGAGGTAGCAGACCCGCGCTTCGTCAGCCGCCGCGGCTTCGACCATCATCAAAAATGCAAAGCAAAGAAGAAGTTTGCGAAACATTGGAAGCTCGCCCCAGCCAATGCCAATAGCCCAACGTGAATAGCCTATGGCATATCGCATGGATTTTCAAAAACTCTGTGAGCAAAGTCACAGTAATTGCGGCGGTGGCGCTTTAGCTAGGCTTCCGCTGCAAGCGCCCGCCGCCTTGCCACCGCGTTGATAAATCCGTCGCGCGCGTCGGAATGGCCCTGCCCGCGCGGCTCCAGCACGTGGCGCAGCAGGAACATTCCCGTCAGCCGAAAGCCGTCCTGCAGGTCCTGGTCGGACCAGTCGTTCGAGCCAGCCTCGCCTTCACGCAGAAACGCCGGCAGCCGCAACAGGCGCTCCCGGTAGGGTTCGCCAGCCCGCCGCGACACCGCGCCGCCGGATTTCGGCGACACATAGATCAGGTCCGCCGTCTCGCCGGTGGCGGCGCAATTTTCCAGGTCGAGCCCGAAGCCAAGCTCGGTGAGCATTGCGAGTTCGAACCGGACCAGATGCACGGCGGCCTCGCCGGCATCGTCGAAATCGTCCAGCGTGCGCTCGAGCATCTCATAGATGTCCTCGTGCGGATCGCGCTCCGGCAACAACCGCACCAGCGAGGCCAGATGGGTGATGCCGTAGGTCGCATGCGCCGACGCCAGCAAGGTAGCCGCGCGCAACTGCGTGCCTTCAACGGCGTAATAGCCGAGATGCTCGTCGAGCCGCGCCCGCCACACCGTGGTGACGCTGTTGCCGGGCTGCAGCAACGGCCGCATCCGTTTGCCCGCGCCGCCGCGAACGAGGCCGAGGTGACGGCCGTGGCTGCGCGTGAGCAACTCGACGATGGCGGAGGATTCGCCATGTCGCCGCACACCGAGCACGATGCCTTCGTCGGTCCATTCCATGGGGCAGAACTTATCACGTAGGGTGGGCAAAGCGTAGCGTGCCCACCGGGTCGATCAACAGTTCCAGTTGTCATGCGGCGGTGGTACGGCGCGAAGAGCGCCTTTGCCCATCCTACGCAACGCATTCGTCTACGTGTTGAACCAGCCCACCGCGTCGCCGGTGAAGGAGAAATAGAGCCCCGCCGCCGTCAGCGCGCAGGACACCACCTCAATGCCGCTGTCGAGTTGCACGCCGGCCTCGCCGATCACCTGGATCAGCGAAATCACCGACAGCACCAGTGCTGCGGCCAGCGCCCAGCGCGGCCAGTTCTTGCGCCGCTGGGCCGCGAGCCAGACGAAATAGACCAGCAGCAGGATCAGGCCGGCCGCCATCACGGTCGCGACATTGATCATCTGCTCGGTCATCGCTGGCGACGGCGTACGGTCCTGGAACGCCACCGACACCGCATCCAGCGTCAGCGACAGATAGAGCAGGACCTCAAACCACAGCACGTTCCTCGGTACGTTCATCGGGGCGCCGGTTTTTCTTTCTTTTCCTGATTATTCCCGGATCATTCGAGAATTATTCTCTTGGGAATTCCAGGCCCATTTCCCTGTAGCGGTCGGGGTCGTCGCCCCAGTTCTCGCGCACCTTGACGAACAGGAACAGGTGCACGGGGACACCGACGATCTCGGCGATTTCCTTGCGCGAATCGGCACCGATCGACTTGATGGTGGCGCCGCCCTTGCCGAGCACGATCTTGCGCTGGCTTTCGCGCTCGACAAAGATCGTCTGCTCGATGCGAACCGACTTGTCGTTGCGCTCGGTCCAGCTGTCGGTCTCGACAGTGGATTGATACGGCAGTTCCTGATGCAGTTGGCGAAAAATCTTTTCGCGGGTGATTTCCGCCGCCAGATGCCGCATCGGCGCATCCGACATCTGGTCCTCGGGGTAATGAAACGGCCCCGCCGGCACCATCTTCGCCAGCGTCTTGCGCAGATCCTCGACGCCGTCGCCCGACAGCGCCGAGATCATGAAGGTGCTTTCGAATTTCATGCGATCGTTGGCGGTCTGCGCCAGCGCCAGCAATTTCTCGCGCGGGATCAGGTCGATCTTGTTCAGCACCAGGATTTTGGGATGCTTGACCGTGGCGAGCTTGCTCAGGATCGCCTCGGCCTCCTCGTCGATGCCGGCCTTGGCATCGAGCAGCACGCAGACCAGATCGGCGTCATGGGCCCCGCTCCAGGCCGTCGACACCATGGCGCGGTCGAGGCGTCGCTTGGGCGAGAAGATACCGGGCGTATCGACCAGGATGATCTGGGCGTTGTCCTCGATCACGATGCCGCGGATCAGCGCCCTCGTCGTCTGCACCTTGCGCGAGACGATGGTGACCTTGGAGCCGACCAGCGCATTGACCAGCGTCGACTTGCCGACATTGGGCGCACCGATCAGCGCGACGAAGCCGCAACGGGTCGCGGCAGGCGCGGATTCGGTTGAAGGTTCAATTGTCATTGCTTGCGCCGCTGACGCCTTCGCGTTCGATCATGGCTGAGGCCGCGAGCTTTTCGGCCGCGCGCTTGGAGCCGCCGACGCCTTCGGCGGGCGCAAGGCCCGGCAGGTCGACGGCGACGCGGAATTGCGGATCGTGATGCGGGCCGGTGCGCTCGATCTCGCGATAGACCGGCGTCGGCAAGCCCTTGCTCTGGGCCCATTCCTGCAGCACCGTCTTGGGATCGCGCAACGGCCGCCGCGGCTTGCGCATCCGCTCCAGCCAGTTGCGCTCGACGAATTGCGCGGCTGCCGCGTGGCCGCCGTCGAGATAGATCGCGCCGATCACGGCTTCGCAGATATCGCCCAGCACGGATTTGCGCAACCGCGCCCCCGCCCCCGCGCCGACCGCGCCGAGCTTGATGTCTTCGAGCAGGCCGAGTGATTTCGCAACGTCCGCGCAGCTTTCCTTGCGCACGAGATCGGCAAGGCGCTTCGACAGTTCACCCTCGTCGGCACGCGGATAGGCGCGATACAGCATGTCGGAGATAACAAGCCCGAGCACGTGGTCGCCGAGGAATTCCAGCCGCTGATAGCTGTCGGCGCGATGGCGCGTCGCAGGCTTCAGCGCGGATACATGCGTAAACGCGGTCGTCAGCAGCGCGGCATCGGAAAATTTGTAGCCGATGCGCGCCTCGATCGCCGCGGCCGCCGCCTTGGCGCCGGCCTTGCCGCGCTTTTTCCTGGGCGCAGGTTCGCGGCCGGCATCGGGCTGTGGGCTCGGCTCGCCTGACGTCGTGGCATCCTGGATGACGGGCGTATCGTCGTTCATCGCACGATGGAGAATATGCAATTCCAGCGCACCGCGGTCGGCCAGCGCCAGAACATCCAGGCGTGCTCGCCCTCGGCAATGGAGAAGAAGATCATCTGGGCCCGGCCGACGATGTTCTCGAACGGCACGTAACCGACCGCCGACAGCACGCGACTGTCGGTCGAATTATCCCGGTTGTCGCCCATCATGAAGAAATGGCCGGCCGGCACAGTGTAGACATTGGTGTTGTCGTAGAAGCCGTTGTCGACGCAATCCAGCGATTCATAGGTAACGCCGTTCGGCAGCGTTTCCTTCCAGCGTTTTACGCGCGCAGTAGCATCCGAGCCGCAGGGGTCCTCGCCGATGAAATCGGAGAGCCGCTCGCGCTTGACCGGAACGTCGTTGATGTTGAGCAGTCCGTCCTTCATCTGGATGCGGTCGCCCGGCAGACCGATCACGCGCTTGATGTAGTCGGTGGTGTCGTCCTTCGGCAGGCGGAACACCACGATATCACCGCGGGCAGGCTCCGAGCCGAAGATGCGGCCCGAGAACAGCGGCGGCGACAGCGGGATAGAGTAGTGGCTGTAGCCGTACGAATATTTCGACACGAACAGGTAGTCGCCGACCAGCAGCGTCGCCTTCATCGATCCCGAGGGGATGTTGAAAGGCTGGAACAGGAAGGTGCGGATCACGAGCGCGATCAGAAGGGCATGGATGACGACACGGATGGTTTCACCCATGCCGCTTTCAGTTTTGGTCCCGGATGTCACGCTCATCGCTTTCCCAATTCCAGCAAGCCGTTGCCCGCACGGTGGCAGAACATTTTCTTCACGCGAATCGAACGCCCGTTCGCGTCAGGAAAATGGTCTCGATACTGATGTTGAGGGCCATTCCGGAGTAACCTGAATCGGCCCTGGTTCGATTTTCTGCTGCGGCGTTTTAGACGGTTGTTCGCGGGCGCGCAATCAAGCGCGTGATAAAAACTTTCTAATCCATTGATAATTCAATGGTTTTTAGTTTTGACGCAAACTTCCGGCGCGAACGCCTTCGGCGCTTAGGGTTTGCCGGGAACGACCGCCGAAATTATGACGAAGGCCTGCGCCAATGGCCAATCGTCGGTAATCGACAGATCAATTCGCGCCTCGAACCCTTCGGGGGTCAGCGCCTGCAGCCGGGCCAGCGCCCCACCGGTCAGTTTCATGGTCGGGCGGCCCCCGGGCAGGTTCACCACCCCCATGTCCCGCCACCAGACGCCCTGCCGGATGCCGGTACCGAGCGCCTTGGAACAAGCCTCCTTGGCGGCGAAACGCTTGGCGTAGGTCGCCACCACCATCTTCTCGCTTTTGGCCCGGCGTGCCGCCCGGGCACGTTCGGCGTCGGTAAAGATGCGGTCGAGAAAGCGGTCGCCGTGGCGCTCGATCACCTTGGCGACGCGGGTGATGTCGATCAGGTCGGAACCGATGCCGATGATCATGGGCGGCTCGCGATTTTCGCGCGCCCGCGGTCCATGGCGGCCCGCATCTGGCGCACGGTCTCGCCGAGGCCGACGAACAGCGCCTCCCCCACCATAAAGTAGCCGATGTTGAGTTCGGCGATCTCGGGCAGCGCGGAAATCGTCTCCGCGGTGTCATAATCGAGGCCGTGGCCGGCATGAACCTCGAGCCCTTCGGCGCGCGCCAATGCAGCCCCCGTGACGATGCGCTGCCATTCCTCCTCGGCCTTGGCGGCGTGGCCGTCGACCACAGCATCACACCAGCCGCCGGTGTGGATCTCGATCACGGGCGCCCGCAACTTGGCCGCCATCTCGATCTGGCGCGGGTCGGCGGAAATAAACAGCGACACCCTGATGCCGGCATCGTTGAGCCGCGCGATGAACGGCGCCAGCGCATTGTGCTGGCCGACCACGTCGAGCCCGCCTTCGGTGGTGAGTTCTTCGCGGCGCTCGGGCACCAGGCACACTGCATGTGGCTTGGTTGCGAGCGAAATCCGCAGCATGTCCTCGGTCGCCGCCATCTCGAAATTCAGCGGTTTTGAAATCTCGGCCTTGAGACGGGCCATGTCGGTGTCGCGGATATGGCGGCGGTCCTCGCGCAGATGCGCGGTGATGCCGTCGGCGCCGGCCGCGATCGCAGCGAGTGCGGCCCGCACCGGATCCGGCCGCTCGCCGCCGCGCGCATTACGCAGGGTGGCGACGTGGTCGACGTTGACTCCAAGGCGCAGCGGAAGAGCAGGCATATTGCACTCATTGTTCCGAGCCGTGATGCGCGGGCGTAGTAGTCTGCTTTGCACAGACTACGTACACTTGTCTGCGTCCCCGCGCATTCGTCTTCTTGGAAAGGATGGATTGCCGGGTCAAGCCCGGCAATGACAAGCATTAGTTACCCATTGACGCGCTCGACCCGTGCGACGACGGCCTTGGCGCGCAACTGGGCGATGATAGCGCTGAGATGCTTCAGGTCATAGACCTCGAGATCGATGGTCAGCTCGGTGAAGTCGGGTGAGCGGCGCGACATGCTGATATTGTCGATATTGCCGTCATGTTCGGCGATCACGGTGGCGACCTGGGCGAGGCTGCCGGGTTCGTTGACGTTGTCGATGCGAATCCGCGCCGGAAAACGCTGCGGCATGGTTTCGTCGATGTCCCAGCGCACGTCGAGCCAGCGCTCCGGCTCCTCTTCAAAGTCCTTCAGCGCCGGCGACTGGATCGGATAGATCGTGATCCCCTCGCCCGGCGAAACGATGCCGACGATGCGGTCGCCCGGCACCGCGCCGCCGTTCGGCGCGAACTTGACCGGCAGATCGGAATTGAGGCCGCGCACCGGGATGACAGATGCGCTACGCGCCGGATGCGGCGGCGATTGCAGCTTCAGCTTGGCTGCGAGGGATTTCTTCGCCCCGTAGCGCACCAGCCGTTCTTCCTTGTAGTCCGGATACATGGCGCGGGCGACATCGGACGCCTTCAACTCGCCGCGGCCGACCGAGGCCATCACGTCCTCGATCGAGGCACGCGCCAGCCGGGGCAAAGCGCCCTTCAGCTTGTCGTCGGCATATTCGATCTTGGCGCGCGCAAACAGGCGATCGACGATGCGGCGGCCCAACCCGGCATATTGATCGCGCACCGCGGTGCGTGTCGCGCGGCGGATCGCCGCCCGCGCCTTGCCGGTGACCGCGAGCAATTCCCAGGCCGACGGCGGCGCCGACTGCGCCTGCGAGGTCAAAACCTCGACCTCGTCGCCGTTCTGCAATTCGGACGACAGCGGCGCGAACTTGCCGTTGATCTTGCAGCCGACCGCGCTGTTGCCGACATCGGTGTGCACGGCATAGGCGAAGTCGATCACATTGGCCTGGCGCGGCAGCGCGATCAGCTTGCCCTTCGGCGTGAAGCAGAACACCTGGTCGTGGAACAGCTCGAGCTTGGTGTGTTCGAGAAACTCTTCCGGATTGGCGCTTTCCGACAGGATGCCGACGGTGTGGCGCAGCCAGGCAAAGGCATTGGATTCGTGCTTGAGGCGTTCGGTCGGCGACCCCGCGCCTTCCTTGTAGAACGCGTGCGCGGCAATGCCGAATTCGGCGATCTGGTTCATTTCCTCGGTGCGGATCTGCAGTTCGACGCGCTGGTTGCCGGGGCCGATCACGGTGGTGTGGATCGAGCGGTAGTCGTTCTGCTTCGGCGTCGAGATGTAGTCCTTGAAGCGCCCGGGCACCACCGGCCAGGTGGTGTGCACGACGCCGAGCGCGCGGTAGCAGGCTTCGACATCAGGCATCACGACGCGAAAACCGTAGATGTCTGACAACTGCTCGAAGCCGACCGACTTGCGCTCCATCTTGGTCCAGATCGAAAACGGCTGCTTGCGGCGGCCGTAGACGCGCGCGGCGACGCCATTCTTCTGCAGGTTCCTGGAGAGGCTGCTTTCGATCTCGCCGATCAGATTGCGGTTGCGGTCGGCGAGCGCGTCCAGCCGCTGCATCACCACCGCATAGGCTTCCGGATCGAGCGTATGGAACGACAGGTCCTCGAGCTCTTCGCGCATCTCCTGCATGCCCATGCGGCCGGCAAGCGGGGCATAGATGTCGAGCGTCTCCTCGGCGATGCGGCGGCGCGAGGCGTGCGGCACGAATTCCAGCGTGCGCATGTTGTGCAGGCGATCGGCGAGCTTGATCAAGAGCACGCGAACGTCGTCGGCGATCGCGAGCAGCAGCTTGCGCAGGTTCTCGGCCTGCTTGGCCTCGCGCGAAACCAGTTCGAGCCGCTTCAGTTTGGTGAGGCCCTCGACCAGCGCGCCGATCTCGTGGCCGAACACGTGATCGATCTCGGCGCGGGTCGCCTCGGTATCCTCGATGGTGTCGTGCAGCAGCGCGGCCACGATGGTGGCGTCGTCGAGCTTCAGCCCGGTGAGGATCGCCGCGACCTCGAGCGGATGCGAGAAATAGGGATCGCCGGACGCGCGCGTCTGCGTGCCATGCGCCTTCATGGCGTAGACATAGGCGCGGTTCAGCAGGTCTTCGTCGGTATCGGGATTATACGACCTGACGCGATCGACGAGATCGTATTGCCGCATCATGCGGGCGCGGGGCGTCTTGGGCTTCTCGGCCACGGGCGACGTCGGCGCCACCGCAACCTGCTCGGTCGCGGCCTGCATCTGCCGGGGGCTGCGGCGCCAAAACGCCATCGAATCAGTGCCTCCATCAGCGACGCCGGATTGGCCCGCTGTCGAACATCTAATGCGTTTTCGAACGAAGCTGCACCCTTGTCAGGCCACGAAAACGTTCAATTTCGCATGGCTCCGGGCAATCCAATGCCAAATCCGTGGCCGGCTTGCGGCGGAATCAATTCGGCCGTTTCGGCCGCGTTCGCAAGGACGCATGTTAACCGCAAAAATGTCAACAAAAGCAAAGGCCCGGACAAATGTCCGGGCCTTTGACAGATCGGGGAGTTCGGGACGTCCCGTTTGATCGGGCTTATTCGTCCTCTTCGGGCTGCTCTTCCGGCGGCGCCAGGCCTTCGAGGCCCTTCAGGAGCTCTTCCTCGGTCATCCGTTCGACGGCGACCTCGGTGTCGTCGGCATCGACGCTGGCGCCGGCCGAGCCGATCAACGGCACGGTGTCGGGCTCGGGCTCGTCGACCTCGACGAATTTCTGCAGCGAATGAACCAGTTCCTCGCGCAGATCTTCCGGCGAGATGGTGGAATCAGCGATTTCACGCAGCGAAACGACCGGATTTTTATCGTTATCGCGATCAACCGTGAGTTGTGATCCCGACGAGATCATACGGGCGCGATGTGCTGCCAGCAGCACCAGGTCGAACCGATTGTCGACCTTATCAATGCAATCTTCCACGGTGACGCGCGCCATAGACTGTCGCTCCGTTAAATGGGGCCCAATATGTTGGTTATGGGGGGTAGTTATAGCGATAGGTGGGGTTTCGCAAGACTAAATTTGTGATTTGCGTTCCTAATGGGCTCTGCTAACCCCCAGCCCGGGGCCAGAAGGCCGGAGCGTCCAGACGCGGCAGGGTTGCCGTACAGGACAAGTAAATCTCTTCATTGCATCGTCAAAAGACTAGGTTTTTCGCCCTCGCCCCACCATAATTGCAGTGGTGACTGTCGGGGGACAAGATTCACCGAACTTTGGGCAGCAGAACTGAAAAGTGCGCGCGGTCGATTGCCGCTGCGCTAAGAACGTTAACAACCACAACGAGAGACCTTGATGTCACCAGTTTCCAACAAGATCGCGCTCTTTATCGATGGCGCCAACCTTTACGCAACCGCCAAGACGCTCGGCTTCGACATCGATTACAAGCGACTTCTCAAGGAATTCCAGAGCCGCGGTACGTTGCTGCGGGCGTTTTACTACACGGCGATTATCGAGGATCAGGAATACTCGTCGATCCGCCCGTTGATCGACTGGCTCGATTACAACGGCTACACCGTGGTCACCAAGGCGACCAAGGAATTCATCGACGCCAGCGGCCGCCGCAAGGTGAAGGGCAACATGGACATCGAACTCGCAGTCGATGCCATGGAGCTCGCCGAACATGTCGACCAGATCGTGCTGTTCTCGGGCGACGGTGATTTCCGCTCGCTGGTCGAAGCGGTACAGCGGCGCGGCGTTCGCGTTACGGTGGTTTCGACGATCTCGAGCCAGCCGCCGATGATCGCCGATGAACTCCGCCGCCAGGCCGACGTCTTCACCGACCTGGTCGAGCTGCAGTCCAAGCTCGGCCGTGATCCCTCCGAACGCCCTGCCCCGCGCGAACCCCGTCATCACGCTCCGCAATTCCTGCAGCGCGCGACCACCATGGCGCCACGCGGCGCCGACGACGAAGAATTCGACGATTGAGCGTCACGCGATCAACTGCTAGGCCTCGGTTCTCCCAGAGAACCGAGGCCTTTTTGTTTTGGCTAACGCCGTCAGCTCCTCCACCGCACCCGACCGCAATTGCCCGCTATGCCCGCGGCTCGTCGAGTTTCGCGCGGAAGCGAGGGAGCGCCACCCCGACTGGTTCAATTCGCCGGTGCCGGCGTTCGGCGATCCCAAAGGCAGGCTGCTGATCGTCGGCCTCGCGCCGGGCATGCAGGGCGCCAACCGCACCGGACGGCCCTTCACCGGCGATTACGCCGGCGACCTGCTCTATGCCACCTTGCTGGAATATGGCTTTGCCAAGGGCGTCTATCAGGCGCGGCCTGATGACGGGCTCAAGCTGGTCGATTGCCGGATCGGCAACGCCGTGCACTGCGTGCCGCCGCAGAACAAGCCGCTACCGGTCGAAATCAACACCTGCCGGCAATTCCTGATCGCAACGATGGCCGAGATGCCGAAACTTCGCGCCATCATCGCACTCGGCCGGATCGCCCATGATTCGACGTTGAAGGCGCTTGGCATTCGCAACGCAGCGGCGCCGTTCAAGCACGGCGCGGTGCACGAGGCCGGTCGTGGTGTCCAGCTTTACGACACCTATCATTGCTCGCGCTACAACACCAATACGCGGGTGCTGACGCCGGAGATGTTCCGCAAGGTGTTTGCGAAGGTGCGCGCCGATCTGGATAACGGCTAGAGCGGATTTCGCCTGCAGCCACGCCAGCACGTCGCCGGCATTTCGATCGGGCGGAAACACCGGATAGAACACGTGGCTGATACGGCCGTCATCGACAACGAGCGCCAGCCGCTTGATCAGCGTCAGTCCCGCGACCTGCATGGTCGGCAGGTTCAAGCCGCGGGTCAGCGCCAGCTTCTCGTCCGACAGCACCGGGAACGGCAGATGCAGCCGTGACGCCATCTCGGTCTGATAGACGTTGTCCTGCGTCGACAGGCCAAACACGTACTGGGCGCCGGCGGCCTTGAGCTCCGCGAACAGATCGCGGAACGAGCAGGTTTGCGGCGTGCAGCCGCGCGCGCCCGGGATCATGTCCCAATCATCGACCAGGCTGATCTTGCCGGGCTCGCCGGTGCGGGGATAGGCGAACACGACCGTGCGGCCGAGCAACATCGACAGATCGACCGAGGTGTCGTCGGTGGCCAACAGGCTGAGCGAGGGGATCCTCATGCCCTTTAGATGCTTCGCTGCGCCATCGTCTGATGGCGCCGGGATCTTGCTCCAGTCGACTTCGAGCAGGTTCTTCTGATTCATGGTTGCCTCGGCTTTATCCCCTCGCCCGCAACAGGCGGCCTTTCTCACGACCCCAGTCGCGCTTCTTTTCGCTCTCGCGCTTGTCGTGCAGTTTCTTGCCCTTGGCGACGGCCAGCAGCAATTTGGCGCGGCCGCGCTCGTTGAAATAGAGCTTTAGCGGAATCAGCGTCATGCCGTCGCGATCGACCGCGCCCATCAGCTTGTTGATCTGCTTGCGGTGCAGCAGCAGCTTGCGCGGCCGTTTCGGCTCGTGGTTGAAGCGGTTGGCCTGCAGATATTCGGGAATGTTGGCGTTGATCAGCCAGATCTCGCCGTCCTTGGTGTCGGCATAGGATTCCGCGATCGTGGTCTTGCCGTTGCGGATCGACTTCACCTCGGTGCCGGTCAGCGCGATGCCGGTCTCGATGGTGTCCTCGATCGCGTAATTGAACCGCGCCTTGCGGTTTTCGGCAACGATCTTGATCGGGCGTTCGTTCTTCTCGGCCACATCAAGCCTTCTTGAGGAGATCGCGGATCTCGGTCAGCAGCGCCACTTCGGCCGACGGCTTCGCCGGCTCGGCAGGTTTCGCTTCATCCTTCCGCTTCACGGTGTTCATGGCGCGAATGACCATGAACAGCACGAAGGCGATGATCGCGAAATTGATCGTCAGCGTGAGGAAATTGCCCCAAGCCAGTACGGCGCCCTGCTTTTTGGCGTCGGCGAGATTGGTTGCCGTGACCGCCTTCGAAAGCCCGGTGAAATAGTTCGAGAAATCGAGCCCGCCGGTGATCGAGCCGACGATCGGCATGATGATATCGCCAACCAGCGAGGTCACGATCGCGCCGAAGGCCGCGCCGATGATGACACCGACCGCGAGGTCGACGACATTGCCCTTCATGGCAAATTCGCGGAATTCCTTCAGCATGTTAGATTCCCTTCTTCGTTCAGCGGGCGAAGCGAGCGCCGGCCTTAGTTGATCAGGCCGGCATGCACCATCGCGTCGCGGATCACGACGCCGGTTGGCGGCGTCACCGTCATCAGCGGCAGGCGCACTTCTTCTTCCAGCCGCCCCAGCAGCTTGAGGCCATGCTTGGCGCCGGCGAGGCCCGGCTCCTTGAAGATGGCATCATGCAGCGGCGTCAGCCGGTCCTGAATTTTCAGTCCGGTGGCATAATCGCCCTTCAGGACCGCCGACATCAGATCGGCGCACAGTTTTGGCGCCACATTGGCGACGACCGAGATGCAGCCATGTCCGCCCGCGGCCATATAGGCCAGCGCCGTCATGTCCTCGCCGGAAAGCTGGATGAAATCCGGTCCCATCGCATGGCGCTGCTGCGAGACGCGGGCAAGATTCGCGGTGGCGTCCTTGACGCCCGCGATGTTCTTCAGTTCGAACAGCCGGGTCATGGTGTCCACGGACATGTCGACAACCGAGCGCGGCGGGATGTTGTAGATGATGATCGGGATGCCGATCGCATCATTCACCGCCTTGAAGTGCTGATACATCCCTTCCTGGGTCGGCTTGTTGTAATACGGCGTCACCACCAGCACGGCATCGGCGCCAGCTTTCTCCGCGTGGACAGCCAGATCGACGGCTTCGCGCGTCGAGTTCGAGCCGGCGCCGGCGATGACGGGCACGCGACCCTTTGCCTCGTCGATGCACATCTCGACCACGCGGTGATGCTCATCATGGCTGAGCGTCGGGCTCTCTCCGGTGGTGCCGACGGGAACCAGGCCGTGCGACCCCTGCTCGATCTGCCAGCTCACGAGGCCGCGAAAGGCCGCCTCGTCGAGCGCGCCGTTCTTGAATGGCGTGACCAAGGCGGTGTACGACCCTCGGAAATTTGTCTTGGCTGCCATGGACTTCCTCCGAACGCTTCAGATACGGCATCACCGATATGGGATTTTAATTCATATCGGGTCTGACGATCAGGCGAAAGGCCGTTCCGTAGTCACCTGGTGCCCGGTTTTGACGCCGTTCTGCCGCGATCCAACCCGGGCCCGCTTCGCCCGCAACGCTATAGCCGCGATTTTGCCGTGGTGATGGCGCAAACAGTCGCCGATGCGACGTTTTTAGCATTTTGTCCACATATTCAATCAAATAGACCTAAGGCTTGAGCGATTGAATGATTCGCCGCCGCTGAGGAAAGCCGTGACCCGTTCCGCCCGCGCAGCCGCAATGCGATCGACCGCACTGGCGACAAGTCTGGCGCTGGCGGTCGGGCCTGTGCGCCCTCTCCGTCGAAGCCTGGGCCAAGCCAAAAGTTCCAATGCCGAAGGCGCGGCCAATCGCCCGCAATGTTGTTCCGAAAACAACCGCGGCCACGACAGCCGCTGTCGCTCCGACAGCACCGGCCGCACCCACTCCCATCGCCCCGCCCATCCACGCGGCGCCGGTCTTGGGGCCGGCGGCGCGCCAGCATGCCGCGCCGCCTCCGCGCAAACAGGTAACGCCCGCCGCGATCGCCAGCACCGCATCGACGCCGCAGTCCGACAAGGACGCGCTGGAGAGCGTCATCGAGCTCGTGCGCAAGCACAAGTCTTCGGATGCGACGCAGGCGCAAGCCGTGATCTCGGATCCGGTCGCCCGCAAGCTCGCGGAATGGCTGATCCTGCGCAGCGACGACAATGGCGCGTCCGTCGAGCGCTATCGCGCCTTCATTTCAGCCAATCCGAGCTGGCCATCGCAGACTTTTCTGCGCCGGCGCATCGAGGCGGCATTGTGGGACGATCATCGCGACGACGCCACGGTGTGGTCGTGGTTCGAAAATGAATCGCCGATTTCAGCAAAAGGCCGCTTCGCACTGGCGCGGGTGATGATCGCGCGCGGCGATCGCAACAATGCCGAGCGTCTGGTCCGCGAAGCCTGGCGCGGCGACGGCATGTCGGAGGATACAGAGAGCACGGCGCTCGACCTGTTCGGCGCGCTGCTGACGGCGGGCGACCACAAGGCCCGAATGGACAACCTGCTCTATGGCACCGAGCAGGAAGCCGGCGGCATGCGCGCCGCGAAACGGCTCGGCGCGGGCCACGTCGCGCTTGCCAAGGCGCGCATCGCGTCGAATCGCAAGGCTTCCAACGCAAGGGCCCTGCTCGAGGCGGTGCCGCGCGAACTGCACGGCGATACCGGTTATCTCTTTGCGAAAATCCAGTTGCTTCGCCGCGAGGAGAAATTCGCCGAGGCCGCCCAGCTCATGCTCGGCGCGCCAAAGGATCCGAACCGGCTGCACAATCTCGACGAATGGTGGATCGAACGGCGGCTGCTGTCGCGAAAAATGCTCGACACCGGCGAGCACCGCACCGCCTATCTGATCGCGCGGGACGCGGCGCTGCCGTCGCGCGACATCTACAAGACCGAGCAGGAATTCACCGCGGGCTGGATCGCGCTGCGCTTCCTCAACGATCCCTCGGTGGCCGCGCAGCATTTTGCGCGCATCGGGGTCGGCAGCGTCAATCCGACCGCGCTGGCGCGTGCCGGCTACTGGCAGGGCCGCGCCGCGGAAGCCGCCGGCCGCGCCCAGGAGGCCCGCGCCGCCTATGGCCGCGCCGCCGAACAGTCGACCAGCTACTACGGCCAGTTGGCGCGCGCCAAGCTCGGCCTGCCGCAGCTCGAATTGAACGCCGCACCGCGCGGCCGCGGCGTCGAACGGCTGGAAATCGTCCGCGCGGTGCAACTGCTCTATGAACTCGACGAGCGCGAAATCGCGATCCCGATTTTCGCCGACATGGGCGAGAACGGCGATGCCGATGCGCTGGCGGGCCTCGGCGAACTCACCGCCCGCAATAACGACGCCCGCGGCATGCTGCTGCTCGGCAAGGCCGCGCTCAATCGCGGCCTGCCGTTTGACCACTATGCCTATCCCGTCAACGGCATCCCGCCGTTCCGGCAGATCGGGCCGGAAGTCGAGCCGAGCGTTGTCTACTCAATCGCCCGGCAGGAAAGCGCGTTCAATCAGGCGGTGGTGTCGCCGGCGCAAGCCTACGGGCTGATGCAGGTGACGCCCGATGCCGGACGCTATGTCTGCAAGCGCGCCGGCGTCAGCTTCGATCTCAGCCGGATGAAGACCGATCCGGTCTACAACGCGACGCTCGGCGCCGCCGAACTCGGCGGGCTGCTGGAGGACTATCGCGGCTCCTACATCATGACCTTCGCCGGCTACAATGCCGGCCGCGGCAGCGTCAAGAAATGGGTCGAACGTTACGGCGATCCCCGCGATCCCAAGGTCGACGCGGTCGACTGGGTCGAACAGATCCCGTTTTCCGAGACGCGCAACTATGTGCAGCGGATCATGGAGAACCTGCAGGTCTACCGCGCCCGGTTCGGCGGCGGGACGCGGCTGCAGATCGAAGCCGACCTGCATCGCGGCAGCGTCGAATAGTGCCGACTTCAGACCATCCTTGAAACGCAAATCGCCCCCGGACCGGGTCCGGAGGCGATCGGGCGTCGTGAAGGCCGTCCGTGTTTAGTAGACCAGACCGGTCCCCGGCTGCTTGTCGAGCGCTGCCGCCAGCGAGCGATATTCCTCGCTTGACGTGCCGGTGAGCTGAGCAAGCCGGTTCAGGTGATACTGCGCCTGGTCGCGGTTACCCTGTTCGACCTGCCACAGGCCGTAATACTGCCAGGTCTTGACGTGGTTGGGGTCGGTCTTGAGCGCGCGCTCGTACCAGATCTGCGACACCTTGTAGTCGCCGAGCTTGCGGTAGGAGTAACCGATCAGGTTGGCAACCGCGGCGTTGTCATCGTGGCCGAGCGCCTTCAGCTGGTCGATCGCCGCCGCATAGTCGTTGCGGTCGTAGATCGTGGTGTAGGCAGCGCGATAGCCCTTGGTGAAGGCCGGCTCTTCCATATAGGACGTCTTCCCGCCCTTCTTTTTCTTCGACGCGGGGGGCGGATCGGACGCGGGCGGATCGCCTGCCGCGTAGGCCTGCTGGACCGCCGGGGTGACCGCCAGCAATACCGAAAGGACCGCGAATAACGTCAGCCTGATTGCGTATCTGCTCATGCTTTCTCCTGAGTTTGACGACGAAAGCTTCCGCCGGAACCTCAGAAGCTAACACCCGTCCTTCGGCTTTATTCGGGCCGGGAATTACCCTTCCCGAAAACGTGACGTCGGACTGAAGCCATGACGCATTTGCGTCGAGAGCGCGTCACAGCGGAAGCCACATTGCAGCGGCTTCCCGTCAGGACAAAGAAAAACCCCCGGCAGTTGCCTGCCGGGGGTTCTCCGAGTGTTTCAAGTCTTTCGGGATCAGAAGTTACGCTGAGCGCGAACGTTCAGGTAGACAGTGCTCTGGTCCTTGAACTCGTAGACTGCGGTCGGCTTCGGTGCACCAGCAGCGAAGGTCGAGGTCGCGGTCGTGAGGCCCGGGCCATTGCTGTACTTCTGGTCGAGGAAGAACGCGCCGACTTCAGCCGAGAACGTGAGGTTCTTGACGGGAGTCCAACGGGTCACAACACCGATCTGAGCAACGTTGAAGTCCGGGTTGCAGGTGTAGGTCACGCCGCCACCGGCATGGCCAGCCATGAAGGCTGCGCAATACGCACCCTTAGCCGTGCTGAGATCGCCAACCGCACCGTCATAACGAACGGAAGCGTAGCTGCCCCAGAGGCTGGACGACCAGTAGGGATCCCAGTTGTGGTTGAACGCACCACGGACGCCCCAGGCCTTCGTCAGCTTGAGCTGACCGTCGCCGCCCGAACCAGCCGGGAGGAAGACTGCGTCAGTGGTCACACCGAGGCCGATGCTCTGGTAAGCGCCGGGGATGCCGGTGCCGCCGAACATCGCGAAGCTCGGCGAAGCCGAAGAGGTCGAGATGACGTTCTTGGTGTCACCCACCGCGTAGCTCGCGTCGATTTTGAAGTCGTCGCCAGCGCCGGTCGGGATGTTCTTGATCTGCAACGCAGCCATCACCGAACCGCCCCACTTCGCATCGGGGTGTCCGCTGATTTCCGAGAGACCGCTGGCAGCACCAGCAGCAACGCCAACGGCGCCGGCCGGAACAGCAACGGTGTTCAGGATGTTGTAGGAACCGCTGACTTCATGCGCGGCGGCCGAAATCTGGAACAGACCCCAAGCCTGGTCGACGCGGATGTTACCAACGACGTCCGGCGCGCGAACGCCAGCGTAGGTGTTGGCAGCAGTGCCCAGAGCGCCGACGGGCGTGATGCCAACGCCGGTTGCGCCGAGGTTCAGCACAGCAGTGCGGTTGAACACGGTCGGATCATCGAGACCGATGGTGCCCGACACGCCGTTACCGAACTGAGCGGTGTACTGGATGTTGTTGACGCCGGTGACGGTGTCATGGCCGCCCATCAGGAACGAGTTGTTGTTGCCTGGATAGCCATTCCACGGGGTCGCGTAAGCCGAAGAGGACTTACCGAAGGTGAAACCAGCGAACTGGATGAACACCATTTCAACCGCGACGTAACCTTCGCCCGGGCCGTTGAACAGGCCGGTGTTGGTGCCGATGCTGGTCGAACCCGTGAAGTTGGTCGGGTTGACGGTCGCGCTGCTGGCGCCCTGGGTCGAGAACTGGAAGTCGCCCTGACCGAAGGTGCGAACCACGCCGTACTCGGTGGCAGTGCGGGTATCAACCGTCAGAGCCAAACGCGAGCGGGATGCGTAGTAATCGCGATAGCGATTGCCTTGACCAAGGTCCGCAGACCAGGCCGGGCCGCCGTAGATGTTGCCGTTGAACGTGGTGTCGATACGGACGTAACCACCCAGCTTGATGCAGGTGTCAGTGCCCGGAATGTAGAAGAAACCAGCACCGTACAGGGAGCAGATCCTCACGTACTCGACCGCTTTGGCCTTGACGGGAAGATCGGCAGCCTGGGCTCCACTCATGGCGATGAGACCCGCCGCTGAGCCGAGAATAAGGCTCTTAACCATCTTCATGTTAAACCTCCAAGTTGCTCTGTAGGGAAGGTTCCGGATCCGCCGGGTGAAATCACCCTAAGGTTGGTTCCCTTAATCCCCTGAAACCCGCTTAGTCGCTTCGCGCCTTCGGACACTCCCGCATGAACGCGAGGGACTTAAGCGAACCACCTAACGGGACGACCTCGGGATGCCCCCCTCCGTCGCCCGATCACAATTACCGAGGACTCCTGCACACGCAACAAAGGAACCGCTTCGGACAGCCTCACTCCGCGCCTTTTCCAAATTGTGTTGCACAAATAACACGCAACCGTGATCGAATTTTCTCTGCAAGGCACTGTTTTTAATATGTATTTTTGAATAGTTCCATTTGACGCGTGAATTGTTGCCGCGAGCCTCCGGCACCGGCTTTTCCCCTTCGAAAGCCTTCTTGGCGTCGAATCGAGCCGCCCAAATCACCGAATCCCCGCCCGCAAATCACCACCCATTATAAAGGCGACGATCTCTGAAGGCGGCGAGCTGGCCAACGGGTGCGATGTGCCCCTTCAAGGCGCGAAGCTTCATGAATGCATACGACCGCTACCGCTGCGCGCAGCGAAGCGACGGCCATCAGCGGATCGCTGAACCTCGGCTAAAATTACAAAACCGTTATCTCTCGTGATCGAGATATTTCGGTCACGGTGCAGGCTTCAGCACTTGCCGACCCGGAAACGACAGATCGCTTAAATCAACCGCCCTCGCCCCCGATATCAAATCGAAGTGCGACGACGTAAACGGCGGGTCGGGCAGATCGCGTCACGGCTGTGCTTCGATCGTCGTTTCCCCTATAAAAATAGGAGTTCGCGACAATCACAATTTTTCCAACGATGTCGCCAGCCATGGATGCGTCGTCGCTTCGCGCCTGTCATCACAATGTCTTGCGAAGCGCTGCATCACTCTCCGGTGTGGGGGCTCGGCGCACGTGATATGCGACCATTTTTACTTGTCGCCAGGCGGCGCTTTGTCCTCCGGACGGCGCGATGTCTCGCTCAACGCGAACGGGTGGTTTGCAGGTGTTCAGATGTGGCGGAGAGGAAGGTAGAAAGTTCGAACCAGTCCGTCGTCGCTGCTTCGCAGCTATGGCGTGACACCCGCTTCTCCCAGGCGCTTCATCGCGGCTTGCCGGACGGAAGCGCCGGCGAAGGCGGGTGGCGGAGAGGAAGGGATTCGAACCCTTGATACAACTTTCGCCGTATGGCGCTTTAGCAAAGCGCTGCCTTCAGCCACTCGGCCACCTCTCCGGTGCCGGTCTTATGACTCGAATCGACCGGAAGGGTCAAACCGGAAGGCGTGCGCCATCTGACTTTGTGACGAAATCTCCGGGAATTGCGGCTGAGCCGCGGCAAAGCCGCGAAACCGTGGCGGCGGGCCGGTTCAGCGCCTCTCCAAGTCCTGCGGGATAGCCGGATCAGGCGAAAGCCGCCCCACGCCTTCTGGCGCGCGAGCGGCTGTCGGCAAATGTTGGGCGGCTGGCGTCGTCGAAACGACGCAAACTCAGTGCGCGGTCATCCAGGCGCGTGCTTCGCGCTGGGCGGCGGCGATTTCGGCATCCGACATCATCTCCGCAACCTCACGGCGCATCGAGATCGCGTCAGAGCGACCCTTCAGGGCCGCCAGATTGAACCATTTGTGGGCCGCGACGAGGTTGACCACGCCGGACCGGCCGCTCGCCCAGTAAAGGCCACGCTCGAACAGCACGTCCGGGACAGCCGTGGCTTCCACCGCGATTGCGCCATCCAGATCAAAGTGTCCCTGAAACATCCCCGTCTCCCCGTTTTTGTTGTTGGCCGCCCTCCCCCGAGCGCGGCCCCTGTCCACTGTCAAAGCTTCCCGTTATTCCAACGCAGGATCTTGTGTCATGCGCTTGCCGTTTGCCGGCTTGTTGGGATCATCATGACCGATCAAATTTGAAAGGCAGTTTAAGGTTCGCGATGAACGGGGTGTAAACGCGCGCCTTGCACGTTTGATTAGGAAATCGCGGAAGTGCCTGTGCCGCAGCGACAAGTCGTCAATCGCCAAATTCGGTTTACCCTGCCATTTGGCAGAACGATAACCATCGCGCCAACGTCCCGGCGGTCACCATCCGCAAAAGCGACAATCCGGCCGCGCCGCGCTTCGATGACCGAAGCCGTGGAACGTAACGCACGGAAAAATCAACCGGCGGACCAAATGGCCTGCGCCAGCCAACTCAAGAGAAGCGAATTCGGGAGGAGATGAAGCCGGGCGACGGATGCGCGGGCTGGAAGATCAAGCGTCCGGGGGATGAGGCATCCCGGGAGAGACCGTTCCGGGGAACAAAGCTGTTCCGGGGAACGAGGGCGTCGGCGAACACGTCAGGACCAGATTTCATGGCGGGCTTTGGGCCCGGTGAAATTGCGGATCTGGAGAGATCCGCACCGAACGAAGAAAACCTGTTTCTTCTGCCGGACCGGTTTTGAGAGAGCGAACTCTTTCGAAAGTCGATCCAGCCGTTTGACCTGATGTCTCGCCGACACCCTCTTTCGTCGACCAGAGCCTTCGGATGACGTCCTGGGATTTTGTCCCGGGATTTTTCTGGAGGCTCGTGTGACGTGCCGGCATCAAGCCGCCGGCAATTTTTAGAAGTAGAAGTTACTTCTTCTTCTTGGCGACCTTGCGGGTCTTCTTCGCAGTCTTCTTCACTGCGCTCTTCGCCTTCTTCGCCTTCTTAGCTTTCTTGGCCATGTTGCCCTCCGATGTTAGTGAGATGGCTTAATCGCTGCGTGCACTCGGGAATCGAAATGCACTACCTCCCGAATACACCAACACATTCAAAAAAACAGTGTCCCGCTTAAGGAAGTGTTGACGGCGCGATGAGAGCGCGCGCGAAGCACCTCTCCCGGAGACACCACGACCCGCTCGCATGTCGATGTAAAAAGTGCCGCAACGACCGACATCGGCGTTTGTCAATATTGCAGGAAACGCTTGCGCCATAGATGTTTCCTGAATTCACGCAACTGATTGTCCATGCGCGATCGATGTCATTGAAGTCTCGCGGATGACGCAAAAAAGCCGCCGACGCGGACTCTGAGTCGCAAACTTTGGCAATAAAAAAATTTTCATGGTCACAGCGTTGGCGTCTCATCGGGGCTCGCCAAAACCGAATTTTTGGACGAATCGCGGCAGGCGATTCGGACGCGCGCTTTTGGTCGTCATGGTAAATTTTGGATCGCGATGGACGATCTGCGCGCGCTTGCGCGTGTCGATCGCGACGTCAGGTGACGACAATGTCGCCGGGGAGACACCGGGTGACGACAAAGTCGCACCGAAGTGACGACAAAGTCGTCCCGTTACGGGACGCTCAGATGCCGAGCTTGGCCTTCAGGATATCGTTGACCGCTTGCGGGTTGGCCTTGCCGCCGGACGACTTCATCACCTGGCCGACGAACCAGCCGGCGAGTTGCGGCTTGGCTTTCGCCTGCGCCACCTTGTCCGGATTGGCCGCGATGATGTCGTCGACCACCTTCTCGATCGCGCCGAGATCCGTGACCTGCTTCATGCCGCGCGCTTCGACCAGCTCGCGCGGGTCGCCGCCTTCCTGCCAGACGATCTCGAACAGGTCTTTGGCGATCTTGCCGGAGATGGTGCCGTCGCCGATCAGGTCGACGATGCTCCCGAGCTGCTCTGCGGACACCGGCGAGGCCGTAATATCCCGGCCTTCCTTGTTGAGACGCCCGAACAGCTCGTTGATCACCCAGTTGGCGGCGAGCTTACCGTCGCGGGCCTTGTCGGCGAGCCCGGCCAGCACGGTTTCGTAGAAGTCCGCACTCTCGCGCTCGGCCACCAGCACGCTGGCGTCGTAGGGCGACAGTCCGAAGGCTTCGATGAAGCGGACCTTCTTCTGATCCGGCAATTCCGGAAGCTGCGACCTCAACTCATCAACATAGGCCTGGCTGAATTCGAGCGGCAGCAGGTCGGGATCCGGGAAATAGCGATAGTCGTGCGCCTCTTCCTTGGAGCGCATCGACCGCGTTTCGCCCTTGTCGGGATCGTACAGCCGGGTTTCCTGGTCGATCGTGCCGCCCTCCTCGATGATTTCGATCTGGCGCCGCGCCTCGTACTCGATCGCCTGCCCCATGAAGGTGATCGAGTTCATGTTCTTGATCTCGCAGCGGGTGCCGAGCGGCCCGCCGGGCTTGCGCACGGAGACGTTGACGTCGGCGCGCAAGCTGCCCTTCTCCATGTCGCCGTCGCAGGTCCCGAGATAGCGCAGGATCGAGCGCAGTTTGGTCACATAGGCCTTGGCCTGCTCGGCATCGCGGATATCAGGCTTGGACACGATTTCCATCAGCGCCACGCCGCACCGGTTGAGGTCGACATAGGACATGGTCGGTGACTGATCGTGCAGCAATTTGCCGGCGTCCTGCTCCAGATGCAGCCGCTCGATGCCGATCGTGACTGTCTTGCCGCCATCGAGTTCGAGCACGACCTCGCCCTCGCCCACGACCGGCGACTTGTACTGGCTGATCTGATAGCCCTGCGGCGAATCCGGATAGAAATAGTTCTTGCGGTCGAACACCGAGCGCCGGTTGATCTGCGCATTCAACCCGAGCCCGGTGCGAACCGCCTGGCGGACGCATTCCTCGTTGATCACGGGCAGCATGCCCGGCATCGCCGCGTCGACCAGCGAGACGTGGGTGTTCGGCTCGCCGCCGAATTCGGTCGAGGCGCCGGAGAACAGCTTTGAGTTCGAGGTGACCTGGGCATGGACTTCCAGCCCGATCACGACTTCCCAGTCGCCGGTCTGGCCCTTGATCAGTTTTCCCGGTTTGACGTTCGCGTTCATGCTTTTCCACTCCCGAGCAGCGCGGACACGATCCGCTCCCATTCGGCATCAAGCAAATCCTTCGCCACGGGCTGGCCTGCCTGGCGATACCAATAACCGGCATTGCCAAGATCGCCTTCGACGCGGTGCAGATAGGCATGCACCCAGGCCGAGCTGGCGTCGCTCTCGACCTGCACGATATTGTGCGCGCCCTCCCAGTTTCCCTTCGCAGCCCACCACAGGGCAACCAGCGCTGGTTCCAGGCCGGGCGCCGGCGCACTGTCCGACAGGCTGGCGTAGAAATTGGCCGAGATAACTGCCATGGCTACCACCACCGCGGCGGCGTGAACCGGCCCGCCGCCTGCTCGATCACTTCGCCGAGCGAGAACAACGTCTCCTCGTCGAACGGACGGCCGATCAGTTGCAGGCCAAGCGGCAGGCCCTGCGCGTCCTTGCCGGCGGGCACCGCGATGCCCGGCAGCCCCGCCATGTTCACCGTCACCGTGAAGATGTCGTTGAGATACATTTCGACCGGATCGGCGCCGCCCTTCTCGCCGACACCAAACGCCGCAGACGGAGTAGCCGGCGTCAGGATCGCGTTGACGCCCTTGGCGAAGCAATCCTCAAAATCCTTCTTGATCAGCGTGCGAACTTTTTGCGCGCGCAGATAATACGCGTCGTAGTAGCCGGCCGACAGCACATAAGTTCCGATCATGACGCGGCGGCGCACCTCGCCGCCAAACCCTTCGGCGCGGGTGTTCTCATACATCTCGCCGATTGAGCGGCCGGGAACGCGCAGGCCGTAGCGCACGCCGTCATAGCGCGCCAGATTCGACGAGGCTTCCGCCGGCGCCACGATGTAATAGGCCGGCAGCGCGTATTTGGTGTGCGGCAGCGACACCTCGACCAGTTCGGCGCCCGCCGCCTTGAGCCACGCTGCGCCCTCGGTCCAGAGTTTTTCGATTTCGGCCGGCATGCCGTCGAGACGGTACTCCTTGGGAATGCCGATCTTCATGCCCTTGACGGATTTGCCGATCGCGGCCTCGTAATCCGGCACGGCGCGGTCGACGGACGTGGTGTCCTTGGGATCGTGGCCCGCCATCGAGCGCATCAGGATCGCGGCATCGCGCGTGGTGCGGGCGATCGGGCCCGCCTGGTCGAGCGAGGACGCGAACGCGACGATGCCCCAGCGCGAGCAGCGGCCATAGGTCGGCTTGACACCGACGGTCGCGGTAAACGCCGCCGGCTGGCGGATCGAACCGCCGGTGTCGGTCGCGGTCGCGCCCATGCAGAGCAGCGCTGCCACCGCGGACGCCGATCCGCCGGACGAACCGCCCGGCACCAGCGTGGTGTTGGAGCCTTCGCGCCGCCACGGATTGACCACTGGGCCGAAGCACGAGGTCTCGTTCGACGATCCCATCGCGAACTCGTCGTTGTTGAGCTTGCCCAGCATGACAGCGCCGTCGCGCCAGAGCTGCGAGGTGATAGTCGAACTCGTAAGACGGTACGAAATTGCGGAGGATTTTCGAGCACGCGGTGGTGCGGACATCCTTGGTCGCGAACAGGTCCTTGATCCCCAGGGGAATGCCGGCCAGCGGACCGCCCTCGCCCTTGGCGATCCTGGCGTCGACCGCGCGCGCCATGGCGCGGGCCTGGTCCGGCGTCTCCAGGATGTAGGCATTGAGCACGCGCGCCGCCTCGATCGCGGCGAGATGCGCGTCGGTGAGTTCAAGCGAAGTGAAAGACTTGCTCGCGAGGCCGGCTCTGGCCTCGGCGATCGTCATCGATGTCAAAGAGGTCATTTATTGATCGGGCTGCAGAAGAAAGGAGAAAGTGTCTTGTCGTTGGCGGGGTCGTTAGCGCGGGCCTTGTCGGCGGCCTCGAGCTGATCGAGCACGGCATCCATCGCCTTGTCGGGGTCCGCGACCTTGCCCTGCCGCTCCATCGCGTCGACGTAGTTCATGTAAGCCTGATAGGCCTTTTCATCGTCGCAGAGCATGCACATCGGACTTCCGATCTCTCAAAAGAACTTTTTTGTCTGACGCGTTTTCTTAACGCGAGCCGTATCCACTTCGCTCGAAAACGCTATGGACTTTACTCAACAACCTTCGGCACCAGGAAGAAGTGGCCTTGCGTTTCCGGCGCATTTTTGACCACAGCGTCGGCGATCTCGCCATCATTGACCACGTCGGGGCGCTTTTTCATCTCCATCGGGGTTACCGAGGTCATCGGTTCGACGCCGTCGACGTTTACCTCCGAAAGCTGCTCGACGAAGGCGAGCATCGCGTTCAGTTCGCCCTGCAAGTGGGGAACCTCGGCCTCGGTGACCGCAATCCGCGCCAGATGCGCGATGCGGCGGACGGTGGCGGCATCTACGGACATTAATATAGGCCTCAAACGGGGAAATCGCACCCGCCGTATAGCAGAGGCCGCTTTTGCGCCGCAACCGCGGCAAAGGGCCGTCCAAGGCCTTTTCCGGCAAAGGCTTTTTGCCATCAGGCGTTTCGGGGGTCCTGCTGCCCGCTGCTGCGGCCTCAAACCAGCGTCGGCGGGATCACGAAATCTCGACCGGAAGGCCGCCGACGAAACCATTTTGGGCTCCCGGCGTAGTCGTCCGGAAACAAACGGGGACTGTACTTGGCGCAACCAAGAATTGGAGGCCCGTCATGTCGACCCTCGAGAACGACAGCGCCCATTCAGAAGGCTGGGATCCCGCTTTGTGGTCGATCGGCACCGTGATTGGCGTCGCGATCCTCTACGTCGCCTGCCTGAGCTGACGGGAGGAAACCATGTCCCAAGCCAAGGTGCTTCAGGAAAAGGCGGAAATGTTCGAAAGCCGCGCCGAAAATGCGACCGATCCGATCTCCAGGCAGCATTACAAGGAGATGGCGGCGCATTATCGATCACTTGCGGTCGAGCATCTCGACATCAAGCGCGACGAACCCGCGCACTGATCGCTCGGCAAAGCCGGCGTGAACGGTGGACGGCATTGCCGCCTGCCGTTTTGCCATGTCCGATCGCCACTTTGCAGTCCTTGCCCCATCCGCCATAAAGGCTCTCCAAGAACAAGAAACCGGGGAGAACAGGGATGGATTTCGTTGAAGCAAACGGCGTCGGGTTGCGCTGCGAACTGAGTGGCGCGGGCGAGCGCACGCTGGTGCTGGTGCACGAGATGGGCGGCTCGCTGGAAAGCTGGGACGACGTCGCGCCACGGTTCGCCAAATCCCGCCGCGTCCTGCGCTATGACACCCGCGGCGCCGGATTGTCGCAGAAGGTGCGCGGCGAACTCACGCTCGACACCATGGCCGACGATATCGCGGCACTGCTGGACCACTACGGCATCGCCGGCAAGGTCGCGCTGGCCGGAGTAGCCGTTGGAGGCGCGATCGCGCTGCATTTTGCCGCCCGGCACCCGACGCGCACCAGCGCCGTCATCGTCGGCAGCCCCGCTACCGGGATCGCCGCCGAGCGCCGCGTCCCTGCCCTTGAGCGCCTCGCCAGGATCGAAGCCGCAGGCATGGCGTTCGCGGTCGAGGACTCCATGAAGAACGGCTACGCCCCGGAGCTGCGCGACGACCTCAAGCGCTTTGAACGATTTCAGGCACGCTGGCTGGGCAACGATCCCTCGAGTTACGCCACGATCTGGCGGATGCTGGCCAATGCCGACATGGAGGCCGAACTGGCGCGGGCTAAGCGCGCCGGTGCTGGTGATCGGCGGCAGCCTCGACCGCGTGCGGCCGGCGGCGATGGCGGAAGGCACGGCCAAGAGCATCCCGGGCGCGCGCTACGTCGAACTCCGCACCGGGCACTACATGTCGGTGCAGACGCCGGAGCTGATTGTCGAGGCCATCGACGGCTTCCTGCGATCGGTCGAGGCCTGACCTAACTAAAATATCGAAAACAACCCCATGCACAGTAGCCGCAGGCCACTGGAATGGTGCTTGATTACCGCACCGACAGCGCATCCACGAAGGTCGCGGCCGACTCCTTCAACTGCTTGCGGCTGTATCCGGCGCGCTCCATCACGGCGAGGCCTCGCGTGAAGGTCACGACGACGCGGGCCAGACGGTTGGCATCGATGCCGGCCGTTTTGCCAATAGCGGCACTGACGATCTGCTCCAGCCGGTCAAGCAGCCCCTGCACCCGCTCGCGCACGTCCTCGCTCGAAATGCCCGCATCGAGCGCGGTGCGTGTCGTCAGACAGCCCCGCGACGGCGAGCCGCTGGTCATGTTGACGATGATGACGTCGAAGAAGGTGCGCAGCCGCTCCGCGGCCGAGCCTTTGGCCAGCGCGCTGGCGGCGGTCGCGAGGAACTCCCCGGCATACTGGTCGAAGGCGCGCAGGAAGATCGCTTCCTTGTCGCCATAGGCGTTGTAAAGGCTGCCGCGCTGGACGCCGGTCGCCGCGGCCAGATCCTGCATGGTCGCGTCGTGCAGACCCTTGCGCCAGAACACGTCGAGCGCCAGCGCGATCACTTCCTGTTCGTCGAACTGACGTACGCCCACCATCCGGCTCACTCCTGGGTCGATTGTCTTGCAATTTATTCTTGACACCGATGTCAAAATTGACACTAATGTCAAAGATAGCCCAACGGAGCCGAGATTCCAATGATCATCACCATCACCAATTTTCAGCTGTCCAAGCCTCTCACGAACGACGAGGCGCGCAGCATCTTCCTGACCACGGCGCCGACCTATCAGGGCGTCAAAGGCCTTGTTCGCAAAAGCTACGTGGTCGCGGCGGACGGCAACAGCGTCGGCGGCATCTATCTCTGGAACTCACGCGCCGAGGCCGAGGCTGTCTTTACCGAGAGCTGGAGGGTCTACGTGCGGGGGAAGTACAATTCGGAACCGTCGGTGACCTACTTCGACAGCCCCGTCACGGTCGACAACGTGACCCACGAGATTCTGTCCGATGCCTGACCCCGGCCGACAAGGCGGCTGCCTGTGCGGCGCGGTGCGCTACACGCTCAAGAACGAACCGCGGGCGATTGCCATCTGCCACTGCACGCATTGCCAGAAGCAAAGCGGCAGCCTGTTCTCGTTCAATCTGGTGATGCAGGGAAGCCGACTACGCGCAGTCGGGCGAGACCGCGATTTATCAGGACAGCGGCGACAGCGGACAGCCGGTCTATCGGCATTTCTGCCGGAATTGCGGCTCGCCGCTGTTTGCGACGACCGCGCTGGCGCCCGGCAAGGTCGTGGTGAAGGCCGGCACCCTCGACAATATCGAAGGGTTGCAGCCTAAAGCCGAGATCTACACCGACCACGCAGCGGAGTGGCTGACGCCGGTCGCAGGTGCCGCGCGTTTTGCGCAGAACCAGTGATCGCGGGAAGCGGTAGCGGAGGACGGGGACGGCCGCTATCGTCCCCTTCCCCGCCAACCGAGGTTTCCGAATGAACGCGCAACCGGCCCAGCAAATTCCCGGCGTCTATCATCGCAAGATCGGCGACATCCTCGTCACCTCGATCAGCGACGGCTATCTGGACTCGACGCTCGACGTGATGCTCAACGTCGATCGCGACAGAGCGCAGGCAGATCCTGACCGACGCGTTCCGGCCGGCGCGCCGCACCAGCGTCAACACCTTCCTGATCCATTCCAAAGGCCGCACCGCGATCGTCGACACCGGCTCGGGCAACTACATGCAGCCCAGCGCCGGCAAGGTGCAGCAGAACCTCGCTGGGGCCGGGATCGATCCGAAGTCGATCGACACCGTGCTGCTGACGCACATGCATCCGGATCATTCCGCCGGGCTGACCGACATGTCGAACGGCCAACTGTTTTTTCCAAACGCCGAACTCGTCATGCACGAAAACGAACTGCCGCACTGGTTCGACGACGGCGCGATGGCCAAGGCCGGGGAGCGTGACAAGAAGCTGTTCTTCCAGGCCGGCCGCGAACAGGTCGCGCCCTACAAGAAACAGACGCGGCTGTTCAAGCAGGGCGAAGTGTTTCCCGGCGTCACCGCCATCCCGAGCCACGGCCATACGCCGGGCCACACCGCCTATCTGATCGCATCAGGCAACGACCAGTTGATGATCTGGGGCGACACCGTGCATGTGCCGGAGGTGCAGACCGCCATTCCGGAAGCCGGCATGGCCTTCGACACTGACCTCGCCGCAGCCGCCGCCTCACGCAAGCGGATGTTCGATCGCGTCTCGGCGGACGGCGTTCTCATCGCCGGCATGCATCTGCATTTCCCGGCCTTCGCGCGCCTCGCCCGCCGCGGCGACGCCTATGCGCTCTATCCGGAGCACTGGATTCACGACATCGATGCGGTGCCGCCGGTGAGATGAACTAGCAGCCGTTCAGGCTCTGCACGACGTCATTTATCGCAAGTTCAGCCGCCCAGCAGCTTCGCCATCCGATGCCTATCGATGATGCCGGGGTCCGGCGGCAGTGAAAGGCCGTCCCATTCAGCCAGCTTTGCCGCTATATGCGGCCTGGCAATCACCTCCCGAGGCAGCGCAACGCACATTGCGATTTCCAGCATGCCACGGAAGACGTCGGCGTCTCGTGATGCCGCAACAAGCAGCCTGGCCATGGTCGGATTTACGGCCGGAACCGGCGTCCCCTCCTCGAGCGCGCTCATCTCGGCGAACCGCGCGCGGTCCGCAACGATCTGGTTTCGATAGAACGGACCGACTTCGCGCTCAGTCTCGACGTCGTAGTCCCGAGCGAACGCTTCGGGATCGTTGATTTTTCGGCGCGCCACATCGCGGAGCACCTGTGCGTGCAGAAGACCGACGCTCAAGCCACGTCCGGCAGACGGATTGGTGCAAGCCCATGCGTCACCGACGGCGGCGAATCCGGTGACGACGGGTCGACGTCGACGACAAACCGGCGATATCGATCGAGGACCCCTGCCAACAAGTGAACCGGTGAGATCGGCTCACCGTCGAGCCAGTGCGCCTGCTGTGGGCAGGCAGAGACGACACGATGAACGTGGCCGTATCCCGCAAGGCCCGCATCGCCTTGCTCTTCGACGAGGTAAACAAGGTGATCGACCAGGTATCATTGTCTCCGTCCAGCGTGAGGACCGAGAATAGTCCCATCGGTGTAAGCGTACCGTCCTATCCTGCGAGGCCGCTGATGTCCCGAGAAATATCGCGTAAAATAGACGAAATTGCAGTCTTCGGCTTCCTCGATCGGGCTGCGGCCACCCGCGACGACGATCCAGTCGCCGGCCGGGCTTCGTCGTCCCATGGCGTCGACGACCAGATCGCCGGAATCTGTTCACCAGACGTCGTGCGCACGCCGACGACGTGCGGCACACCGGCGATGGCCGACGCACCGGTGATCAATTCGCGAACCTTGAGTTCCTCGACGGATGGTTACGTTCGGTGCGGTTTGCGCCATCGCAGCTATCGCCCATTCGACGACCGGCCTCCGACCGGCGACGCAACGCATCGACTTCATCGCCGGGACGCGGCGCCCTGTCCGATATGGTTGGGGGAAGAGATTGACTGTCGAGATTATCCACCCAAACGCACCCGGCGCCAAGCAGGCCATCGGTCAGCTCAGGCAATTCGCGATCGCTGATCATCCGAAATCGCGAATGGAGACTATGCGGTTGCCGGAATTGAGCAACGCCGGGGCGTTCCCACGCAGTTCCATCCCTCGATGGAGGTCGCAGGCTGGCCTGCCGGGTCCGCCTCCAGGACCGTCACGCGGTGACCGTCGCGACCAAGCATGGTCGCTGCGCATAATCCAATTGGACCACCGCCGCAAATCAGGATTTTGCTCATCTGTTCTCCCTGCTGATCCGAGTTCGGACGCGACAAGCGGCTCAGGACATTTCTCGTCGTCTTCGGTGAATCGACGACGCCTTCAGTCAGGCGCAGGCAAGGGCGTCAGTCGCCGCCGATCTCATCGAGCAAGAGCCATCTCGAACCGTCGAAGCGTGCCATCCTGGCTTTCTTCCATCCGATCCGCGCCGATGGAGAGATGTTGATAGTCACACCGGGCAGAAACATCGGCAGTTGCAACCCGCGAATATTGGTTGCGCGATGGATAAGATTCTCGCGAGAGAGATCGTCGCCGCAGTTCTTCAGCACCTCGACGATCATTTGAGCGGTCGCGTATTCGAAAACGGTGGTCTCCAATCGCTTCATTCGGGTGCCCACTCCTTCATGAAGGCGCGGTACTCGTTCATGCCCTCATCGGCATCCCAGATCGGGTCTTCCGGCGATTTGAGCCAGACCGCCGTGACCGCCCCGGTTGACGCGGCAAGCCCTGCCGGACGCAGGACCGTGGAGATGCCGCTGGCGCCAGCCAGCAACACGTGTTGGACTTTCCAGTCGAGTTCGTGGGCTTTGCGGATTGCCTGCGCGGCAAACCGCGCGTTGGATGCATGAAACAAGGTGTCGGCACCGGAGGCCTTGAGCGCCACGATTTGTGAATCGATCGTCGGCTCGGTGACGTCGTAGGCAGCCTCTCCAACGATCATCGACGCCCGTGGCCCGAGCGCAGCCTTGAAGCCGGCAAGCTGCCCTTTCCCGAGATCGTCATTTTGATAGATGATCGCGACCTTGGCGTCGGGCCGCGCCCGCAGCAAATAGTCAGCGTAGATTTTGGCTTCGACGGGTTGCGGCATCATGAACGTCGTCGTCCATGGCAGGTTTTCCGGATCGTCCAGCTTGGGACTGCTTGCAAGGAGGAGGACTTGCGGGACCTTCTCGCTGTTGAGGTATTTGGCGACTGCAAGGTTGGTCGGAGTGCCCATGGACCCGACGATCGCCAGCACGCCATCGCTTTCCACGAGCCTGCGCACCTGCTCCACCGTTTTTTGCGGCAGCGTACGCATCATCGAGCGATATCAGCGTGACCTTGCGGCCATTGATTCCGCCGGACGCGTTGATCTTTTTCAAATAGGCCGCTTCCACGCGGCCGAAACTGCTCAGATTGGAGAGCGGCCCGCTGTACGGTAACGTTTGGCCGATCTTGATCTCGGTATCAGTGACGCCGGGACCATATCGCTTGTCCGCGCCCGCAACGGAGGAAAAGCTGAAAACTGAGACACTTAGGGCGACAAAAATAGCCGGACGAATCATGGAAGTCTGCCTTGCGTTGACCGCCCTTCGGATCGCCAGTGAGAAGGTTTGCTATCCCGGGCCGCACGATGATGCTGTAGTGTTTCCATTGCGTCCCGAAACCTGGCCGATATTCGGCCGATATTTTCCGAAACGGCCCGACGAGGCGTTTTTGCTCAAGTCATCCCAGCCATCGATTGTTGTCGGCGACCGGACCGTGGATTTGGCCCGCGAACTGTTGCTCGATGCACGCGGCGACATCGTGCCGTTGCGTCCGCAAGCCTGGGCAGTGCTGCGGCTCCTGGCGCGACACGTTGGGCATCTGGTGCGAAGGACGAAATACTGGATGAGGTCTGGTCGGACTGCGAGGTTACGGAAGACTCCCTTGTCCAGGCGATCGGCGACGTCAGGCACGCGCTGGGAGAAGCGGGCCGGCCAGCCCTGAGAACCTTGCCTCGCCGGGGCTACATGCTGGTCGCAAATGGAGAGTTCTGATTGACCGGTCAGTCTCTTCAGGAGTTGCGACCTCGTCGATACCGGACAGCTTTGAAGCACCGTCGGCTTCGTCTTCTGTTCCACACCTATCGATCGTTGTTCTGCCGTTCGCCAATATTGGCGGCGATCTCGAGCAAGAGCATTTCGTTGATGGCGTGACTGACAGCCTGACCACCGACCTGTCGCGCATCGCCGACGCGTTAGTCATTGGCCGCAACACTGCATTCACCTTCAAGGGAAAAGCGGTGGACGTGAGAGAGATCGGCCGCGAATTGAATGTTCGCTATGCGCTGGAAGGGTCGGTGCAACGCGGCGGCAACCGTTTTCGCGTGAACGTCCAGTTGACCGACACGGAAACCGGCGCACAGGTGTGGGCGGAGCGCTTCGACAAGCCGGCCGCCGACCTGCTGGACATGCAGGACGAGATCGTATCCCGTCTTGCCAATACGTTGAACGCCGAGCTCATCAAGGCCGAGGCGCGACGCGCAGAACGGTCGCTCCGGCCGGACGCCATGGATCTATACTTTCAGGGAAGAGCATTCCAAGGCAAAGGAATAACGCCTGCGGTGATGGCGCGAGCAAGGGATTTCTTCGTTCGCGCCCTGGCACTTGAGCCCGACATGTCGAGGCAGCGGTGGCCGCGGCTCACGTCGATTTATCGCAATCGGTTCGTCCTCCATGGCCGATGACGGACCGTCACATTTCACCGCTGCGGAGAAGGCGCTGAACGACGTGTTGTTGCGGGCGCCGAACCATCCCCGAGCCCATATGCTTCTCGGCGCCGTTCAAATCCGTACAAACCGCGCCGCCAAGGGTATCGCCGAATGTCGGCGGGCGCTGGCGCTCGATCGGAATTTGGCCGATGCGCATGGGTTCATCGGGCTGGGCAAACATGCGCTGGGGCGCGGCGAGGAAGTCGAGGGTCATATTCAAGAGGCATTACGACTGTCCCCGCGCGATACACGTGCCTTTCTTTGGTTCATGATTGTCGGGATGGCCAAGTTGATGACCAACGCAGACCTCGAAGCACTCGACTGGCTTCGCCGGAGCATCGAGGCCAATCCCAATTTCGCGCTCTCTCAATTTCACCTGGCCGGCGCGTTGGCCATGATGGGGGACATCGAGGAAGCACGAAGTCCTGTGCCGAGAGCGGGACTGGCGCTCGATCCCAGCTTCACCATTCGTCGATACGACATCAGTTCCTCCTTCCTGTCCGACAATCCGGCATGGCTTGCCAGCGCGAGCGCCTCTATGAGGGTATGCGCCTAGCCGGCGTACCGGAGGGGTAGCGCGCAAGCGCATGTCGATCGCGTTTTCGCCAACGGCATTCTCATCGCCGGCATGCACCTGCACTTCCTGGCCTTCGCGCGACTCGCCCGCCGCGGCGACGCCTATGCGCTCTATCCGGAGCACTGGATTCACGACATCGATGCGGTGCCCGCGGTGAGATGATCGAGGCCATGAACCATCACTTCGATGCCAAGCGGAGCCATTCGTGACTGCGCAAGTTTCAACTTCCTCCGGGGTATCGTTCCCAAGCTTCAGCTTCTTGAGTTTTTCAACCAGGAGGCAATCGTCTGATTGAGATAGTCTGGCACTTCATGCTGAATGAAGTGGCCAACTCCAGGAACGATTTTGACCGTGAGATCGTCAGGAGTTTCCATCCATGACTTTTCCAAATCGATGGTGCTCAGCAGGGCATGGGTTTCCTCTGCGCCTTGCACATGCAAGACCGGGCATTTGAGCACGGCACCGTAAAGCTTCTTCATGGCTGGATCGAAAAGATTGAGCGCAAGCTGAGAATAAGTGTAGTTGGCTTTGTAATAGCTCATCATGGACGAGATGGAGGATCTCGCGAAAGCCTGGATGTATCGAACTCTTAACCTGTGGATCTACAATCCAGTACGCCAAATCTTGCGCAGTCAAATTGTCGCCTTTGCCTCGAGCGAAGAACCGCGTGGCGTAAGCGCTAGCCCTGGCCTGCGCAAGAGGATGGTTCCAGGGGAGTAATTCCTTCGTGATGGCGCCAGGATGAGGAACGCTCAGGACGACAAGTCTTTCGATTAGATCCGGATTTTGCCCAGTGAATAGCCACGACAAAGCTGCTCCCCAGTCGTGCCCGATCAGGATGGCCTTGCGGCCGTTTCTCTCTGCATTGATCACCGCACGGAGGTCATCAAGCAGAACCGGCATTTTATAATTGTCGACACCTTCTGGCTGATCGCTCAAATCGTAACCGCGAAGATCAAGAGCGACCACCTGATAATTTGCTGAAAATGTCCGGATCTGATTTCGCCAGGAATACCAAAAATCGGGAAATCCGTGCACGAACACCATAAGCGGTTTCTGGTTGGATCCCATCGTGACGTAGTGGATTTTCGTTCCCGCATTTTCCGCATACTTGTGCAGAAGGTTCGGATCCTTATCGATATCAAGAGCGGGTTCATCCAAAGCGGCAGGGATTTTATTGTACCAGACGGCCTCGCCTGAGGACTGCGCGGAAGCAACGTGAGTGAACATCGCCGTGAACATGGCAACTCCTAAAATCATCATCGAGCAGGTTCTAAAGGCCATCTCAGTGATCCCTTTCGCCAGAACAGTTGACGAAATCGAAATTGCTGGAGCTCATTTGAGTATTCTCCTGAAGCAACCTGAACGCGGCGCGTAGCGATATCTGCAACTCTTGGGTTTGCGACTTGAGGGGCTGTTATGGCGGATACGGTTACTATGGTGATCACCATAGTATGGCGATCGCCATAGCGCGTCAAGCGAGACGTGTTATGTTCACGGCATGCCCCGTAAGACTGACGCCCGCGCTCGCGCGATTGCCACTGCCGAACGACTGTTTCGCATCCAAGGCTACACTGCGACGGGATTGATCCAGATCCTTGAAGAAAGCGGCGCGCCTAAAGGATCGTTCTACTTTCACTTTCCACGCGGCAAGGCACAGCTCGCGGAAGAAGCAATCGATCATTACGTTGCGAGCAGGAATTGCCGTATTGCGGGATATCTCGGCGAATACGACGGGTGATGCCCTGAGTTTTGTTCATCGGATTTTCGGCGCATTCGCGGCCGAAATGGTCGCCTCTGATTTCCAGTATGGATGTCTAATGCAAAATCTGGCGAATGAGCTGCCCGCGCTCGACGCTGATCTGACCGAACGGGTAGCGCGCGGATTTGCTGATTCGACCGAAATTGTTGCGGAGCATTTCAGGGGGTGCGGTTTCGCTTCCGCGCGCGCATCGTCTACCGCAGCCGCACTGGTAGCCGCCGTCGAAGGCGCGCGAACGATCGCCCGCCTGGAACGAAGGCCGGCTATATTCAAGGCGCTGGCGGATGTTAGTGTCCAGGGATGGGCTATCTCCGAGGGGAGGCCCGGTCTCAAGGTTAGCTCTCGTCGACGCGCAAAGTAGCTGCAATCCCGGATTTCCTTGCCAATGCAATTGCCGTCACCGGCCGTCGTCACGCTGTCTCTCGATAGCGTTGATGTCAGCTTCGGGTCCAGCCTGTGTGAAAACGGCCCTTAATGATATGATTCCTCGGTGATTTGCCGGGAGGATTCGATGACGCGCTTTGTCGTTGGCGATGATCGCAGCCAGAGCACGTTGTTTCCCGAGCGATTGGACGACTATTTGTCCGAGGATAATCCGGTGCGGGCGGTCGATGTCTTTGTCGATGAGCTTGACCTGGCGGGGCTGGGCTTCTGCGGTGTTGAACCGGAGGCAACTGGAAGGCCAGCCTATCATCCGGGGACGTTGTTGAAGATTTACGTCTACGGATACCTCAATCGGGTGCAATCGAGCCGGCGCCTGGAGCGGGAGTGCCAGCGCAACATTGAACTGGTTTGGCTGACCGGGCGCCTGATGCCGGACTTCAAGACCATAGCCGACTTCCGCAAAGATAATGGCGAGGCCATCCGCCGGGTTTGCCGCGAGTTCGTGATGCTATGCCGCCGTCTTGAACTGTTCAGCGAAGCCAGCGTCGCGATTGACGGCAGCAAGTTCAAGGCCGTCAACACGCGGGATCGGAACTTCACCCAGGCCAAGATGCAGCGCCGTCTGGCGCAGATTGACGAGAGCATTGCCCGTTATCTCTGGCAGCTCGACAGCGCCGACCGTCAGGGGGAAGCGGTGCCGGAAGCCAAGATCACCCGGCTCAACGAGAAGATTGCGACGCTGCGCGAGGAGATTCAACGCCTGAACGCCCTGAACAATGAGATGATGCAGACCGAGGACAAGCAGATATCCCTGACCGATCCCGATGCGCGTTCGATGGCCACAAGTGGCCGAGGCAGTGGGATGGTCGGGTATAATGTACAAAGTGCGGTCGATACGAAGCACCATCTCATTGTTACCCATGAGGTCACCAATGTTGGTTCTGACCGGAGCCAGCTATCTCGTATGACGGAGCAGGCACGCGCCGCGATTGGCTCTGAGACCATCGAGGCTGTAGCCGATCGCGGATACTATAGCGGCGAGGAAATTGTGGCCTGCGAGCAAGCTGGCATCACAGTTTATCTGCCGAAGCCGATGACCTCGGGTCTTCTTGCCAAAGGCCGCTTCGGCAAGCAGGATTTTGTCTATGTCGCGGCAGACGATGTTTATCTTTGTCCCGCTGGTGAGCAGCTAATCTATCACTACACCAACGAAGAGGATGGCAAGACACTTCGGCGCTACTGGACCAACGCGTGCCAAGGCTGCTCTCTGAAGAGCAAGTGCACGACAGGCAAGGAGCGGCGGATCTCACGATGGGAGCACGAAGCCGTCCTTGAGGCTGTGCAAGCCCGGCTCGATCGGAGCCCGGCTAAGATGCGAGAGCGCCGCCAAACTGTGGAGCATCCCTTCGGCACGATAAAGTCCTGGATGGGAGCAACGCACTTCCAGATGAAAACGCTCAAGAACGTCGGTACCGAAATGGCGCTACACGTTCTGGCCTACAACATGAAAAGGGTAATCAGCATTCTGGGCGTTGCTGGTTTGATGGAGGCGATCCGGGCATAAGGTCGGCTTCATCGCAGGCCGGTTGCGCCTGCAAACCTCAACATCCGTGTTTTTACACAGGCTGGGTCATGCGCCGACTTCGACTGCACCTGCCCGCTTCGTGCCAAGCTCCGACATCATGCGATGAGTTCAGCGCGCATATCGCCGCAACGTATGGTTCGGTGAATCCGACAGGTGACGCAGCCCTGCTGTCAACGGAATCAGGGGGGTGCCGCAGCGGCGGCGGTCGCCACGTATTTCGCGTAGAATTCGGCAACCCGGCTGCGCCACATGCCGACGAACGCCTCTGATTTTACGTTGTCCACCGACTTCCACGTCTTCTTGAAAACCGGAAGGGTGTTGCCCCAGATCGCGCGTCTGCACCACCGCTCGCCCTTCTCCTTGCCCTCGCCGGTCGCGCACATGGATTTCCAGGCGAGGCGATCGGGCTGGCTGATGTGTTCGGCGGCGCCTTCCCAGCCCTGCTGATGGATCAGATAGAGATCGCTCTGGTCCGGCTTCCGGTGCGTGATCCACTCGAACAGGATGCCTTCGGTAATGACCTTCCAGGCGGCCGCAACGGCGTTATCCCGGGGATTGAGAATATCCCCAGAGCCGAATTTGCCGAACTCATATTTGCTGAGCTGAAACAGACCGATGTAGGAGCCTGTGCGTTGAGTGGGGTTGAAACCGGATTCGATCTTGGCAACCGCTTTCATGAAATTGGCATCGAGACCGAAAGCGTCGGCAGCGCGCTTGATTTCTTCGACCGGCGTTCCGAGCGGGATGTCCTTGAATGAACGCAGGACTATCTCCGCTGGCTTCTCGGCGGGCGGCGTTTCGGAGTAGACGTAATAGATCAGATAGCGGAAATCCTGCGTCGCCGTTTTGGGGGCATCATTAGGCGCATCGCGTGCGGTGGGTAGCGACTGGGTGACATCCCCCAGCGACGCCAATTGCGGCCCGGCGGGAGTGTCGGCGATTTTGGCTTCTGCCCTCAACGGCCCGGGACCTGCTGACGTCACCAGGCCAAGCTCTGCCCGAAGCGCCACTGCAAGTTTGGCCGATGCCTCCGCGTACAGCGCAGGCGCCACCGCGTTCGCTGCCGCTTCCGGCAGTGCGTCCGGCATCGTCGCGACCGAACTGTTTCCGACAGCCAGATAAAATCCGGCGAAAGCGATAACCGCCGCGATGCAGCCGGTCTGCCAAGCCTTCATCGCCCCAACTCCACTTGTGGCTTCCGTAAGAAGGCTATTCGCATGGTCTGCGGCCTGTGGTGATTCCCCTTGCAAAATCTTATTATTTGGAAGCGGCAAGCGAAGCCAGACTTTCCGAGTCGCCACGCGATGGAACTTGTCCCGCTATGGGACATTTCCGGAAGTTCCCCGAGCAACGGATCCACGACGTCGATGCGGTCCCGAAAGTGCTGACGGCCTACCGTAGCGGAGACATTGCCCTGCCGAGGGTTTGCGAATGTCCGCTCAGGGTCCAGCCTGTGTAAAAACACGGATGTTGAGGTTTGCAGGCGCAACCGGCCTGCGATGAAGCCGACCTTATGCCCGGATCGCCTCCATCAAACCAGCAACGCCCAGAATGCTGATTACCCTTTTCATGTTGTAGGCCAGAACGTGTAGCGCCATTTCGGTACCGACGTTCTTGAGCGTTTTCATCTGGAAGTGCGTTGCTCCCATCCAGGACTTTATCGTGCCGAAGGGATGCTCCACAGTTTGGCGGCGCTCTCGCATCTTAGCCGGGCTCCGATCGAGCCGGGCTTGCACAGCCTCAAGGACGGCTTCGTGCTCCCATCGTGAGATCCGCCGCTCCTTGCCTGTCGTGCACTTGCTCTTCAGAGAGCAGCCTTGGCACGCGTTGGTCCAGTAGCGCCGAAGTGTCTTGCCATCCTCTTCGTTGGTGTAGTGATAGATTAGCTGCTCACCAGCGGGACAAAGATAAACATCGTCTGCCGCGACATAGACAAAATCCTGCTTGCCGAAGCGGCCTTTGGCAAGAAGACCCGAGGTCATCGGCTTCGGCAGATAAACTGTGATGCCAGCTTGCTCGCAGGCCACAATTTCCTCGCCGCTATAGTATCCGCGATCGGCTACAGCCTCGATGGTCTCAGAGCCAATCGCGGCGCGTGCCTGCTCCGTCATACGAGATAGCTGGCTCCGGTCAGAACCAACATTGGTGACCTCATGGGTAACAATGAGATGGTGCTTCGTATCGACCGCACTTTGTACATTATACCCGACCATCCCACTGCCTCGGCCACTTGTGGCCATCGAACGCGCATCGGGATCGGTCAGGGATATCTGCTTGTCCTCGGTCTGCATCATCTCATTGTTCAGGGCGTTCAGGCGTTGAATCTCCTCGCGCAGCGTCGCAATCTTCTCGTTGAGCCGGGTGATCTTGGCTTCCGGCACCGCTTCCCCCTGACGGTCGGCGCTGTCGAGCTGCGAGAGATAACGGGCAATGCTCTCGTCAATCTGCGCCAGACGGCGCTGCATCTTGGCCTGGGTGAAGTTCCGATCCCGCGTGTTGACGGCCTTGAACTTGCTGCCGTCAATCGCGACGCTGGCTTCGCTGAACAGTTCAAGACGGCGGCATAGCATCACGAACTCGCGGCAAACCCGGCGGATGGCCTCGCCATTATCTTTGCGGAAGTCGGCTATGGTCTTGAAGTCCGGCATCAGGCGCCCGGTCAGCCAAACCAGTTCAATGTTGCGCTGGCACTCCCGCTCCAGGCGCCGGCTCGATTGCACCCGATTGAGGTATCCGTAGACGTAAATCTTCAACAACGTCCCCGGATGATAGGCTGGCCTTCCAGTTGCCTCCGGTTCAACACCGCAGAAGCCCAGCCCCGCCAGGTCAAGCTCATCGACAAAGACATCGACCGCCCGGACCGGATTATCCTCGGACAAATAGTCGTCCAATCGCTCGGGAAACAACGTGCTCTGGCTGCGATCATCGCCAACGACAAAGCGCGTCATCGAATCCTCCCGGCAAATCACCGAGGAATCATATCATTAAGGGCCGTTTTCACACAGGCTGGGTCAATACGCGACATCGCGGCGCGCCAGCCCGAAGGTGAAATGATCCGGCCGCCACGCGCGCCTCGCTCACTTGCGATCAGATCACGCCGCGGGAGTGGATGCTGTCCCTCAGCGCATCTACCGCCCGGTGAGGCGCGATGTGGTCGATCTCACCGCGCGTCACGCCGATGTCCATCAGCGCCCTGTCACTCAGGTCGTGCAAGGTGGTTCGTGAGTTCTGGCGTTGCCGCCACTTCGCAAACGCACGCCAATGCCGCTTGAGCAAGCCCAGGACGTTACGCGTGTCGTCGGTGGCCCCTTTCCCCAAACCGATGGTGAGGTCGAGGCCGCGCATGGCGGCATCACCCTCGATCTTGAATGCGGGGTCCGTCGTTTGGGGTGGCATCGGATGCTCCTGCTGTCGTGCCGGCAGGGAGCAGTGGCCAAACAAAAGGCCCCGTCCGATGCCGGCGGGGCCTTGTGAAAAGATGTCGTCGTCGAATTCCTAGCGCGCAACTCCTTCCACGGCCCAGCCGAAGCGGGTCATGTGTTTGCGGTTCGCGTTGCGCACTGACGTGTTCATGAGCCGCCCATACCATGGCAATCCGGCAAAATCAATAACTGCGCCGCCTAGCTACCGACCAGACGCGGGCGGCGGCGCTCTGCGAGTGCGTTCTCGGCCGGGAGCGAGCGCAGCCATTCGCGGAAGCTTGTAACCTCGGGACAATCCGCGGTGCCTTCCGGCGCCATCAGCCAATCGCCGAGACCCGATCCCTCATGGAGGCGATCGCAGCGATAGCCCGGATGGTGGCCGACACCGCGGGCGATCAGCAGGTCGACCTTGCCCTCGACCAACTCGTGCAGGCCGGCGGGCTGCACCACCCGCAAACCGATTTCCGCATGCGCGCTGCGAAACTCCGCCAACTCGAGGCGGCGCAGGTCGAGGCCGCCATGGACTCCCACCTGCAGCAGCACCGTGCCCGACGGTTTCAATTCGGAGGTCGCGTCCGCGATCCGGCGAAAGCCATCGGATATCCCGGGCAGATAGGCCTGACCGGCCGCGGTCAGGATCAGTTGCTTATGCAGCCGCTCGAACAGGCGCACGCCGAGGCGCGTCTCCAGCGCTTTCACCTGCTGCCCGACGGCCGCGGGCGTCACGTGCAACTCGTGCGCGGCCAGCTTGAAGCTGAGATGCCGTGCAGCGGCCTCGAAGGCACGGACGGCGTTGAGGGGTGGCAGGCTGTAGGTCATCGCGCGGCAGTCTGACACCGACAGGCGGTGACCTTGCAATAGATTTTCTTGTGCTGGAGCGAAGCAATGATGCTTTGCGCTGACCTGACGCCCGCGATTACGGTTGGCTCGCAACATCCGGAGGTCCCTGCCCTCCGGCCAGACCGATTGCGTTAGCGAGGTGTCCAATGGCTGAACTCCATCCCTTTTACGAACAGCATCGCGTTGCCATGGAGGCTGACATGCGCCATCGCCTCGACCTTGCCGAAACGATGCTGCGCGAGCGCGCGCATCTCACCGATATCGATCGCGTCAGGCACGAGGTGATGGACGAATTCGAAACCGTGCTCACCCAAATGCCCTATGTCGGCGGCGCTGCAAGCCGCATGAGCGATTTCTTCATGCGCCTCCTCGGCTTCATGGCGATCAGCCGCGTGCTGCGGCGGCACGGCGTGCCGCTGCCGGTGATCGGCGAAATCGAGCGCGAAACCTACAAGGCGCAATTGCTCACCGAGCCCGAGGCGGAACGTCTCGCCGCGGGGCGTGAATTCATGTCGCCGGAGAACCAGGCCCTGATGCGCGAGCAGGCTGCGAGAAGCCACCGAGGAGAGTTTCCGGAAGATTTCGTCTACGATTTCGTCGTCCCGGGCCCGGGCGACAGGTTTGAGTTCGGCATCGACTACAAGGCTTGCGGCTTCTGCAAATTCGCAGCCCGCCATGGCGACAAGGAAATCCTGCCGAACATTTGCGGGCTTGATTTCAACGCCTATGCCGCGCGCGGCATTCACCTGGAAAGGACACAAACATTGGCCGGCGGCGCCAGCCACTGTAATTTCCGGTTCTCGCGGCTCCCCTCGCCCCGGGACATCGACTCATAATGCGCTCCGGCTGATCCGCCGCAAAACCGCAAGATCGGTCGAGCACGCTACTGACATCAGCGACTAACTGGCGCCGCCACGGAGGACAGAACGTTGAAGGCGGCGCTTCAAAACTACCATGCCCGGATGCAGCGGGTGCTTGTTCATATCGACCGGCATCTTGACGGTGATCTCGACCTGGAAACGGTGAGCCGCATCGCGGCCTTCTCCAAATTCCATTTCCACCGGCAGTTCACGGCGACCTTCGGGTTGTCAGTGCATCGCTATGTCCAGCTTGCCCGTATGAAGCGCGCTTCGCACCGGCTGGCCTACCGGGACGACGAAAGCGTCACTGATATCGCGATGGACGCCGGTTACGACGCACCCGACGCCTTCGCCCGCGCCTTTCGCCAGCGCTTTGGGCAATCGCCTTCGTCGTTCCGGAAGTCGCCGGACTGGGAACCGTGGCTTGCGGCCTTCGGGCCTCTCGACAACGCAAGGAGCAAGCTCATGCAGAAGACTTTTACCACTGACGACGTGACGATCCGCGATGTGGCGCCGACGCCGGTGGCGATCATGGAGCATCGGGGCGACCCGGCGACAACAGGCACGACCATCCAGCGGTTCATCGCCTGGCGCAGGGCTGCCGGCCTGCACCCGAGCACAAGTCCGACCTTCAATGTCTGGCGTTCCGAGCGGCGTCCGGCGTCGCTTGCCGACTACAGCATGGACCTGTGTGCCGGGACCGATCGGCCGATCGAGGCGAACGGCGAAGCCGATCAAGGCCGGCGAGATCCCTGGCGGACGCTGTGCGGTGCTGCGCGTCGTAGGCAACACCGACAATCTGGAGCCCGCCGCGCTCTATCTTTATCGCGACTGGCTTCCGGCCTCGGGCGAGGAAGCACGCGACTTCCCGATCTACTGCCAGCGGCTGAGCCTGTTCCCGGAGGTGCCGGAGCATGAGGCGGTCGCGGAAGTTTTTCTGCCGCTGAAATAGCGCGTTGTGACGGCAGCCTTCCTTACTGGGGACGGGCCTTGGTCAAATTTCCGGCTTCCATGACAATGATCCCGGCCACGATCACGATCAAACCCACCATCTTGGTGATGTCGATCGGTCGTCTTTCCATCCCGAACAGACCGAACTGGTCGACCACGGCAGCGCCCAGAAGCTGCGCAACCAGAATGAACGCGATGAAACTGGCAGCGCCAAGACGCGGGATAATGATTGTGGCGGACAATACGTAAAAGCCGATCAGCAAGCCCGCGCCGTAACTTATTGCAGGCGCCGATCCCAGTTGCGCCATCGTTGGATGGCCGTAGAGCGGAAGCGCGAGCCCAAGGGCAACCAACGCTGCGATCGCGAACATGATTGCTGTTGCCGTGTACGGATTACCTATGCTGCGCGCGACACCGCTATTCAACACCCCGATCAACGGGATGCCTGCGCCCGCCAGGAGCGACCATGCCGCAAAGATCAGATACGAACGCATGGAGACTTCTCCCTACCCGCCGAGCGCGCCCAGCCGTTCCAACGCGCTCTTCGCCAGCGACCGCGTCAGTTCCGCCGCCGGCATGTCGGTGCCCATCCCGATCGCCTGCCCGGCCCAGACATTGGTGAAATCGACCCGGCCGAGCTTTTCGGCGGCGGCCTTCAGCGGCCCGAGCGCGGTTGCCGCATGCGGAAACGCCGGCGCATCCGGCGAGATCGGGCCGACCTCGCGCATCAGGCGGTTGGCGACGCCGCGCGCGGGCCGGCCGGTCATGACGTTGGTGATGACGGTGGAATCGTCGCCGGACTGCTTGAACAGCGCGCGCGCCGGCGCGCTCACTTTGGATTCCGGGCAGCGCAGATAGGCGCTGCCGATCTGCACGCCGGAGGCGCCGAGCGCGAATGCCGCTGCGATGCCGCGCCCATCGGCGATGCCGCCGGCGGCGATGACAGGCACCTTCACCGCATCGACCACCTGCGGCACCAGCGCAAAAGTGCCGGGCTGCTCGTAGATATTTTCCGTGAGGAACATGCCGCGATGGCCGCCGGCTTCGGCGCCCTGCGCGATGATGACATCGGCACCGTGTTGTTCGAGCCAGATCGCTTCCTTCACGGTGGTCGCCGACGCCAGCACGATGGCGCCCGCCGCCTTGACCCGCTTCACCATCGCCGCATCAGGCAAACCAAAGTGGAAGCTGACGACTTCCGGCTTCAGTTCTTCCACCAGCGCGCACGCGGCTTCGTCGAATGGGGCGCGATTGGCGGCGTTGACGGGGGCCGCGGGATCGAGACCGAATTCCCTGTAATAAGACCCCAGCCGCGCCTTCCAGCCGGCTTCGCGCGCGGGATCGGCCGGGACCGGCGTGTGGCAGAAGAAGTTCAGGTTGACGGGCGCCGAGACACGCTGGCGAAGAATGCCGACCTGTTCACGCGCCTTGTCCGCCGTGATCATCGCGCAGGGTATCGAGGCCAGTCCCCCACCCTGGGCGACCGCGATGGCGAGGTCCTGGTCCATGATGCCCGCCATCGGCGCCAGCAAAATCGGAAACTCGGTCTTGAAGAGGTCGATGATCCGGCGATCTGGCCACATGGTTCTGCTCGCTTGATGGAATGAAGTTGATGCGGTTTACGCCGCCGACGAATTGCTTCGTTCGCCGAGAATCTGCGTCGGCCTCGGTGACGATCCTGTCAACGATTTCGGCCGCCGGCGGAATATCGTGGATCAGCCCGACGGCTTTCGCCGGCAAAGACCGCGGCGACATCGAAATTGCCGGCGGCCTTCGCCGCGGCATAGTCCGCTGGCAACCTGGTCCGCACGCTGCATCAACTCGATCTCGCGGCCGGTCCACTTCCGCAGGTGGTCGTTGACCAGCGAGCGCGCGGTGAATGGCGCCGGCCACAACAGGTTTCGCGACCAGTCGAACACCACGCCGCGCACCGTCTCACCGCTGTTGGCTGCGCATATAAGCCGCTTCGCCTGCTCGGCGCCGTCTGCCTCGATGCTGGCATAGAAGCGCGTGCCCATCAGCACGCCGGACGCCCCGAGCATCAGCATCGCAGCTAGTCCGCGCCCGTCGGCGAGGCCGCCGGCCGCGACCACCGGAACGCGCCCGGCCGCCAGATCCACGATCGCGGGCACGATGTCGATGGTGGTGCGCGACGCACCGTGTCCACCCGCTTCGGTGCCCTGCGCGATCAGGACGTCGGCGCCGGCGTCCAGCGCCTGCCGCGCCATCTCTTCGCTCTGCACCTGGCAAATCAACAAGCGCGCCCCGCCTTGATTTTGCGGCGCGAACGGCTGGGGATCGCCGAACGACAACATGACGGCGCGCGGATGGGCCGCGAGCGCGACGTCGAGAAGTTCGGGTTTCTTCGCAAGACTCCAGGTGATGAAGCCGATGCCGAACGGCCCGGCAAAATCCTTCAGCTTCGCGGTCTCCGCTTCGAGCCGGGCGCGATCCCCGTAGCCGCCGCCGAGGATGCCGAAGCCGCCGGCTTCGCCCACCGCCCGAACCAGCCGGCTGCCCGAGATCGTATCCATCGGCGCCAGCAACACCGGGTGCCGGATGCCCAGAAGTGCGGTCAAATCGGTGCTGATGGGCATGCGTTTTCTCCCACGTCTGGACAGCAAGCCTAGAGCCAACTAGCATTCTGGAATAATGAATACTAGAGAATGCTCCCATCTCTAAAACAAAACGGAACGGTCCGATGGAATTGAGCGATCTCCTGACCTTTTCGACCGTGGCGCGGCTCGGCGGCATCACCCGCGCCGCCGACGAACTCAACACCGTGCAGTCCAACGTCACCCAGCGGGTCAAGGCGCTGGAAGCCGAGATCGGCACCGCTCTGTTCGAGCGCCACAGCCGCGGCATGACGCTGACCGGCGCCGGCCGTCGCCTGCTGCCTTATGCCCAGAAGATGGCCGCACTCTCACGCGAAGCAATGCTGGCCGCGCGCGACGATGGCGAGCCCAAGGGACCGCTCGCCATCGGCTCGATGGAAACGACCGCCGCCGTGCGCCTGCCAACTTTGCTCGCCGAATTCCATCGCCGTTTTCCGGCCGTGCGGCTGACGCTGCGGACATCGACGACCGCGGACCTCGTCACCGGCGTGCTCGACGGCACCTTCGATGGCGCCTTCGTCGCCGGTCCGATCGAACATGCCGAACTCGATACAAGGATCGCGTTCCGGGAAGAACTGGTGCTGGTCTCGGCGCGCCGCTGGGCAAATCTGAAAGCCTTGCGCGCGGGCACGCCGGAATCCGGCCCCACCGCCCTCGTCTTCCGTACCGGCTGCACCTACCGGCAGCGACTCGAACAGGTGTTTTCGGAGTTCGGCTGGCCCTCGGCCGCCCGCTTCGAACTCGGCACGCTCGACGGCATGATCGGCTGCGTCGCCGCCGACATGGGCGTGACGATGCTGCCGCGCGCGGTCGTCGGACGCAACGAGAGCGTCAGCATTCACGCGCTGGAGCCGGCGCAATCGCGGGTCGATACCCTCTTCATCACCCGCCGCGGCGCGCACCAGTACAGCGCGCTGCAGGGTTTTGTGACTTGCCTCGACAAGTCAGGCGAAGTCATCGCCGCCTGATGCAGGTGTTCCCGCGCCCGGCACCCTTCCCCGCTCTGCGCGCCACGTGGTAAGCGGGGCGATGCCTGCCCTCATCCTGCCCCTGATCGAAGCCGCCACGCACTGGCCCGAACGCGGCGCCCTGATTGGCCTCGATCTCGGAACCAAAACCATCGGCGTCGCCGTGTCCAATCCGGATCGCCGGCTCGCGACCGGCGTCGAGACCATCCAGCGCAAGGCGTTCAAGGCCGACGCGGCGCGACTGCTGGCCATCGCCGCCGAACGCAACGTGGTCGGCTTCGTGCTCGGCCTGCCCATCAACATGGACGGCAGCGAGGGACCGCGGGCGCAATCGACACGGGCCTTCGCGCGGAATTTTTCCAAACTCACCGACCTTGCGTTGGCGCTGTGGGACGAACGGCTTTCGACCGTAGCAGTGGAGCGCGAACTGATCGGCATGGACATGAGCCGCGCCCGCCGCGCCGAGGTGATCGACGAGCATGCCGCGATCTTCATTTTGCAGGGCGCGCTGGATCGCCTCGCGACCTTGCGCGGAGATCGCTGACGATGGCGATCGTAATCGCGGCGCTGCTGCCGGTGTTTCTGTTGATCGTGCTCGGCTTCATCCTGAAGCGCAGCCTGATGCGGCTGGAGACGCAGTGGCACGGGCTGGAGCGGCTGACCTATTACGTGCTGTTTCCGGTGCTGCTGGTGCAGACTCTGGTGAAGGCCGATCTCACCAAGGTGCCGGTCGCCGGCGTCGGCGGTGCGCTTTTTCTGTCGGCGCTGCTGATGTCGCTATCGTGCCTGGCGCTGCGGCCCCTGCTCGGCCGGCTGGCGATCGACGGCCCTGCCTTCACCTCGATCTTCCAGGGCGCGACGCGCTGGCAGACCTATGTCGCGCTCGCGGTCTCCGGCAATCTGTTCGGCGAAACCGGCCTGGCGCTGGCGTCGGTGGCGATGGTCGCCATCATTCCGCTGGTCAATGTGTTCAGCGTCGCCGTGCTGGCGCATTACGCCTCGAAGGAAAAGCGCTCGGCCGGCTCGATCGCGATGACGGTGGTGCGCAATCCCCTGATCTGGGCCTGCGTGATCGGGCTGGTGCTCAACGTCACCCACATCCCGCTGCCCAAACTCTGGCATGAGGTCGCCGACGCGCTCGGCCGTTCCTCTCTCGCCATCGGCCTGCTCGTCACCGGCGCGGGCCTCCATCTCGAAGGCATGTTCCGCCCGAGCCTTGCGGCTTCGATTGCCGTGTTTCTGAAACTAGTGCTGATGCCGGTGATCGGCGTGGCGCTGGCGCTGTGGTTCGGGATTTCCGGCAACAACCTCGCGATCGTGACCGCGTGCTCGGCGGTGCCGGCGTCCTCCAGCGCCTATGTGCTGGCCCGACAGATGGGCGGCGACGCGCCGCTGCTGGCGCAGATCATCACGCTGCAGACCATTCTGGCGGCAATCACGATGCCGGTCGCGATCGCGCTGGCAGCGATGCTTTAGGAGCGCGCAGTCATCGGCGAGCAACGATGGCTCGGTTGAGACAATTACGGGTTGCAACAATATAAAATAATGGTCTAGGTCCATCTCTCGTGCTTCTCTTGAGAGGGTATCGCCGTGCAGCCTTTGATTAAAGAGGTCATTCTGCTGTCCAGGCCCGCAGGTGGGGGAGCGGCTGGATTGCGTCGGATGGGTGTTCCACCGCGCGAGGCGGAGTTTATGGCAATCCAATCAAAGATTGATGAGGTGACCGAATTTGCGCATGACCTTTGGTTACGCCATGTCCGCGACGATGAGATGCCGCCGAAAGTCATCAATGTCTCGCGTGTGAATTATCTCGTTGGGCAGGTTCTAAATGGAGGCTTTTTGCAGTTCATTCAAAATTCAAATTGGGAAAAGAATTTTATTGCAGGCGTGAATCGCGGTCTTACGGCAATCGGAGCCAAGGAACATCTTGCCGTGTTCGAAGGCGCTGCCCAACTCGTCGAAAAAGCGTACTCGACCGCCGGCGGCCAGATCGACACCGAAAAATTTAAGGCGACAATCGATCAATTGGAGCGCAGGCATCTCACCAATCTGAAGCTGACTTTGCGTACCGGGCGGTTCGTTGGCAATAGCTGGACATGGGGAGATCGCTGGTCAAGCGCCCAAATCATGAGCGCTCGTTATATCGAAAAATGGTGGGGCGTGAAGCGTCTGCCGCTCGCCGGCTACGAAGCCGCTCTCGACAGGCTCGCAGCACGCGTTCCCGATCTGACGTTCCGCCGGCAAAAAGCGGACGACGCACGGCCTTGGGAGAAGAAGATCGTCGACCTCCTGGTTGCTCAGGCATTTTTCAGCGACGTCTGGTACACCGCATTCAGCGCCAGAGAACACGACGGCAAAAAGGTCTGGTGCTGGAATTTCACGGTTGGGAAGACGCCTGGTCAAGGTCATCATCAAGCCATCTTCGTCGATGGCAAGGCCATCATGTTCAAAGGGGACACGGGCCAGATTGTTGCACAGCGAGATGCGCCCGAGGCAGCTCCGGGAAGCGGCATCATCCGCAATGAACCGGAGATCGAGCCGGGAACGCAGCCCCCCAACATCTCGCTTATGATTTCTAATCCGTGAAGTACCGGTCCCTAATTCCCCGTCACTTCCCGCTCAGCAGCTTTCCATAGCCTTCAAATCCGTGGTTGACGCCGGCCGTGCGCAAGGCATGCCACATCATGGCCGACGCCGCCGAGATCACGGGCTTGCCGGTATCCTCTTCCAGGGGTCGAAGCGCATCGAGCGTCGGCATGCCGACACCGCTCAGGAAAATCGCGTCGGCATCGGGATGATTGACCTGCCGACCGATGGCATAGGCGCGCTCGGAATTTTCTTCGTAGATGTTGCGAACGTTGGCCAGATGTCCGGAACTGACGACGGAGATGCCGCATTTTTCGAGATGCCGCTCTCCCTGCGCGGTCATGTCAGCGGAATACGGCGTGGCATAAGCGACGCGTCGAATGCCCAGCGCAGCGAAGGCCGCCATCACGCTGCCGAACGCGGTGATGAACCGGGTATTGCCGATCGCTTCCATTTCCGCAACCAGTGCGGCTTCTCGCGCTTCCCCGAGCATATAACTCGTCGCGGTATGCGCCATGACGATCACGCTGGGAGAGACCATCGCAAGCAGCCGCACGCAAGCCGGAATGCTCTCGACCTGGCTCTGATTTCGCTGCTCCTGGCCGGTGTGCGTACCCGCCGGACCTTCGGCGTGCATCCGCGTGAAGTGCACCGATACGCCCGGCGGAGTCAGTTCGGCCATTTCCGGCTCGACCGTCGGATTGCCGGGCGGCAGCAGAAACCCGATCCGTGTACGCCATCCCTTCATAGATCTGTCCTCTTCGTGCTTGCCTTGAGACACCAACGGCGCCACGGCGATTACACCCGACGCGGATAGCAGGGATCAACGCCTAGACGTAGGGTCCCGATAAGAAGAGCAGAACGATGTTGACGGCTGAATGGACCACCGTGGTCAGCCAGGTCGAGTTGCTGCGCCGACGAAACGTGCAGAGAATCATTCCGAATAGAAAAACCCAGAAGCGTCCAAGAAAGTCGTATTGGGTGTGATAAGCTCCAAACAACGCCGAGGTGAGCACGATGGCTCCGACCGGGCCAAGGAAGGATTCTCGACCACCCGCGAAACATGAAGCCGCGAAAGACAAATTCCTCCATGATCGGCCCGGCCAGGCAGCCGCCAACCAAAAGGACGAACAGGCCGGCGGCTCCGCCAACGACAACAGGTGAATTGGCTGGTGGCCGGTAGGGCGAAAGTACCATCTGTGCCACGATCAACCCGGCAGCTGCTGCGAACGCAAGGCCCAGCTCTTTGGGGCTTGGCCAATTCAGCGCCAGATATTCGGCGAACTCGCGGCGCGCCATACGAATAGCCACCCACAGCACAGCGAGGGTCGGCGGGCTCGCGACAATCAAGGCGACGCCGTACCAACGCCCCTGCACAAGCAATTCCTGAAATTGCGTGGGACTGAGTTTCTGCGCACCATCCTGCAACATGAGAAAAATGACGTAGGCGCCGGGTCCTCCAGTGAGCGCGAAGGCGGCGTAGGCGACGAGAGCGATGAACGTCGTCTCCACGAAATTCCACGTCCGAGGTGATCGCACCGTTGCTGCGGGTGTACTGCTGTTCGGGGGATTTGACATACCGGTGCTGAAAACAATCTCTGCGCGAGTTCACCCAGCATACATAACGATCAACCCGCCAGCCAGAACGTCTGCACGGTCGCCGCGAAATTGTTAAGGCCGTGAATGACGATGGTCAGCCAGGTCGATCCGGTGCGGTAGCGCAGGTAACCCAGCAACAGGCCGATACAAAACACCTCGCCGAAGAAGAACCAGTCGTATTGCAGGTGCAGCGAGGTCCAGGCCAGCGACGACAGCACGATCGCGCCGGGAACGCCGAGCCGTGATTCCGACCAGCCACGATAGAGAAAGCCGCGCGCAAAGATTTCTTCCGACATCGGCGCCGCGACGCAGAACGCGATCACCAATAGCCACAGCGCGCCGTCTTCCTGCGCCGATTTCAGCACGTCGCCCATGAAGCCCGGCGTCACCTCGCGGCCGAGCAAGCGCGACAGCATATCCCAGCAGCCGACCAGTATGGCGAGCGCGATGGCGCCGAGCAGAAAATTGCCCCACGAGGTCCAGCGCAGCCCGAGATAATCGGCGAACGGCGTCCGCGTCGGGCGGATCGCGATCCATGCCGCGATCAGCACCGCCGGCAAGTCCCATGATCACCGACAGCGAGATCGTCAAGCCTCCGCCGACGACATGGATCGCCGACGCCACATCCATCGCGCCACCCTGGCGCGCCCAGAAATACACGATGACCGCGACCTGGCCGACGAACATCCCGGCGAAGACAAACAGGCCCCAAAGGGCCGTGCCCCAGAATTTCCAGATGCGCGGCGGGCGTTCGGCGGGTGTCGCGATCACGGGCGGGAATTCGGGATTGAGGGAATCCATGCAGCGACTTTCGATTGGCGCGAGCTTTCAACGTCGCGGGAGAATTGGGAAATCATAGGCCTGCCCGCCCGCGCCCGGCAGCGAAAAGTGCCACCACTCTTTCGAATAGTTTACAAATCCTCGCCGCGCCATCAGCAGAACGAGCTTCTCCCGCCACCGGCGCTGGGCTGCGGTGATGGATTTCGCCGACGTATGCGCCTTGACGTCGGAACAGTCGTAGCCGGTGCCCATGTCGACACTGCCTTCCGGCGCACGAATATTCACATTGGCGATGCAGTCGCCATAGGCCTTGCCCGGATCGAACACGGCGGAATTGTCGGCCTTCAGATCGACCAGCGTGAGATCCAGTGCGGCGCCGGTGGAATGGCCGGATCGCTCGGCGATGTAGCCGAGCCGGAACAGATCCTGCTTGCTGAAGGCGGGATTGTAGCGCCGCTCGGCCGGCGTCTCGCGGCCGTTCTGCGCCCACAGTACCATGTCGTGGGAAGCCCGCGCCGGCCGGTAGCAGTCGAACATCTTTAGCGACAGGCCCTGCAGCGCCAGTTCCTCCTGAATGTGCTGCAGCAGCACGCCAACCTCGCGCTTCACCACGCATTCGGCCGCTCCATAACCCGTCAGCGGCCGGCCCATGAAGTTGTTCGACGCCGGCGTAGCGGATGTCCTGGATGATGGTGGGATCGATATCCCGGAGGTACACGAAACCGGCCGGCAGCCCTTGGGCGACGGCCATCCGCGGGCCGAACGCGACACCAAGCGCGGTTAACGTGATCGCTAAAATGTGTCGCCAGTTCTGCATCGGATGCCTTCCCGCACGCTGGACGAAACCGGGCTACGAAACGTAGCGGCACCCCTCTTTACCCTGCGCGGCGACAGACCGGGGGATAACTCGGAACCGCTTTATTCGCGCTTGCCCCACCGGTCATCTCTGCCTATAGCTCTCGCTTTAATGACCCCTGCATCGAAATCGACCTTCGTCCTCGGTCACCGGCATCTGCTGGGAATCGAGGGGCTTTCCGCTGCCGACATTACCGGCCTGCTCGACCTTTCCGAGGAATATGTCGAGCTCAACCGCCAGGTCGACAAAAAGCGCACCTCGTTGCGCGGCCGCACCCAGGTGAACCTGTTCTTCGAGGCCTCGACGCGCACCCAGTCCTCGTTCGAACTGGCCGGCAAACGTCTCGGCGCCGACGTCATGAACATGTCGGTGTCCTCGTCCTCGATCCGCAAGGGCGAGACGCTGATGGACACGGCGGTCACGCTCAACGCCATGCACCCGGATATCCTGGTGGTGCGGCACCACGCCTCCGGCGCGGTGGAACTGCTGGCCCGCAAGGTTGACGGTTCCGTGATCAATGCCGGCGACGGCGCCCACGAACATCCGACCCAGGCGCTGCTTGGACGCGCTGACCATCCGCCGCAACAAAGGCCGGCTGGAAGGCCTCGTGATCGCGATCTGCGGCGACGTGATGCATTCCCGTGTCGCCCGCTCCAACATCCTGCTGCTCAACACCATGGGCGCCCGAGTCCGCGTGGTGGCGCCCTCCACGCTGCTTCCGCGCGGCATCGAGCGGATGGGCGTCGAGGTCGCGCGCGACATGCGCGAGGGCCTCAATGGCGCCGATATCGTGATGATGTTGAGGCTGCAGCGCGAGCGCATGAACGGCTCCTTCGTGCCGTCGAGCCAGGAATACTTCCACTATTTCGGCCTCGACCAGAAGAAGCTGGCTTACGCCAAGCCGGACGCACTGGTGATGCATCCGGGACCGATGAACCGAGGCGTCGAGATCGACTCGATCGTGGCGGACGGCGCGCAATCGCTGATCCGCGAACAGGTGGAAATGGGAGTGGCGGTGCGCATGGCGGTGCTCGAAGCGCTTGCCCGCAACCTGCCGAACGCGTGACATGCTGACAGACCGCCGCCCGATCCTGCTCGCCAATGCCCGCGTCGTCGATCCCTCGAGGGATTTCGACGGCCCCGGCGACGTGCTCATTGCCGACGGCGTGATCCGTGACTTGAAGCGCGGCATCGGCGCCGCCGGAGTCCCCGAAGGCACCGACATCATCAACTGCGCCGGCAAGATCGTCGCCCCCGGGCTGATCGACATGCGCGCCTTTGTCGGTGAGCCCGGCGCCAGCCACCGCGAGACCTTTGCCTCCGCGAGCCAGGCTGCCGCGGCCGGCGGCATCACCACCATCATCTGCCAGCCGGACACCTCGCCCGTCATCGACAATTCGGCGACGGTCGATTTCGTGCTGCGCCGCGCCCGTGACACCGCGATCGTCAACATCCACCCGATGGCGGCTTTGACAAAAGGCATGCGCGGCGAGGAGATGACCGAGATCGGCCTGTTGAAGGCCGCGGGCGCCGTCGCCTTCACCGATGGCGACCGCAGCGTCACCAATGCGCAGGTGATGCGCCGAACCCTGACCTACGCGCGCGATTTCGATGCGCTGATCGTGCACCACACCGAGGATCCCGATCTGGTCGGCGAAGGCGTGATGAACGAGGGCGAATTCGCGGCAAGGCTTGGCCTGTTCGGCATTCCCAACGCCGCCGAAGCCGTGATGCTCGAACGCGACATGCGGCTGGTGGCGCTGACCGGCGGGCGCTATCACGCGGCGTCGCTGAGCTGCGTCGAGTCGCTGGAAATCCTCAGGCGCGCCCGCGACGCCGGGCTCGACGTCAGCGCCTCGGTGTCGATCAACCATGTGACACTGAATGAAAACGACATCGGCCCTTACCGGACGTTTCTAAAACTGTCGCCACCGCTGCGCACCGAGGAGGATCGCCTGGCGCTGGTCTCCGCCGTCGCCGCCGGATTGATCGACGTCGTGATGTCCGATCACAATCCGCAGGACGTCGAGGTGAAGCGGCTGCCGTTCGCGGAAGCGGCCTCCGGCGCGGTCGGGCTGCAGACCATGCTGCCGGCGGCGCTGCGGCTCATCCATAACGGCGAGATGGACTTCAAAACCCTGATCCGGGCGATGTCGACCCGTCCCGCCGAACTGCTCGGCCTCCCCGGCGGCACGCTTCGCGCGGGTTCCCCGGCCGATCTCGTCGTGATCGATCCCGATACGCCCTGGGTGCTCGATCCCGCCGACCTCAAATCACAGTGCAAGAACACGCCGTTCGACGAAGCCCGCTTCTCCGGCCGCGTCGTGCGTACTATCGTGGGCGGACGGACGGTCTATGAGCACGTCTAAGGCCCATTCCAGAGATGCGCGCGAAATTTGCAGCGACGGGAGCTACGGCGATGACATCTGACGCGTTCCTCGTCGTCGCGTTTTTCGTCGGCTATCTCTTCGGTTCGATTCCGTTCGGACTGATCCTGACCAAACTCGCCGGCACGCAAGACCTGCGTTCGATCGGCTCCGGCAGCATCGGCGCCACCAACGTGCTGCGCACCGGCAATAAGGGCCTCGCCGTTGGCACGCTGCTCGGCGACGCGCTCAAGGGCACCGTCGCCGTGATCCTCATGGGCACTTACGCCGGCCCCAATGCGGCGATGCTGGCGGCGCTGGGCGCCTTTCTCGGCCATCTCTACCCGGTCTGGCTCAAATTCAAAGGCGGCAAGGGTGTCGCGACCTATATCGGCGTGCTGATCGGGCTGTTCTGGCCGGCGGCCGTGGTGTTCTGCGTGATGTGGCTCGCCATCGCCTTCGCCACCCGCTACTCGTCGCTGTCGGCGCTGGTGGCATCGTTCGTGACGCCGCTGTTCGTGTGGTGGTTCGGTCACGCCGCGCTGGCGTCCCTGTTTGTCGTGATGACGCTGCTGCTGTTTTACGCGCACCGCGAAAACATCAAGCGGCTGCAGGCGGGCACAGAAGGCAAGATCGGCGAGAAGTAGTTCCTACTTCCGCTTGAGCGCTTCCTCGACAAACCGCGCCGCCGCCAAAGCCTCCGCGTCCGCGCCATATCGCGCAATGACCTGCACGCCGACGGGCAGTCCGCCATCGGCGACATACGCGGGAATGTTGACACAAGGCACGCCCATCAGCGTCCACAGCCGGTTGTAACGGGCGTCGCCCGTCGAGCCCAATCCCTTCGGCGCGGCACCCGGCGCCGATAGGGTCAGCAGCACATCGACCTGTTCGAACACTTTTGCCAGCGCGTGTCGCGCCCGGCTCGAAATTCGCATCGCCTCATCGTAGGCGGCCGGCGGCGTGCCCTTGCTCTCGTCGAGCCGGCCGCGAAGGTTCGGCGCCACCGCGTCGTAATTTTCGCGGTATTCCCAGGCCAGCGCCTGATGCGCCTCGAATTCCTGCACGACCGGATGTACGCGCCATGCCTCGGCGACGATTTCGGGCAAGTCGAGCGCACGCACCGTCGCTCCGGCGCGTTCCGCCGCCCTGGTCGCGATCCGCAACGCCTCCTCGCCCGATGCGTCCGGTGCTCCGGCGAAATCCTGCGTTACGACGCCGATGCGCGGCGCTGCGATTGTTGCCGGCGGCAGCAGTTCGGCTCGCCCGGTCATCGCGGCAAGCCCGTGCGCGACGTCGCGGACATCGGCGGCGAACAGGCCGACCGTATCCAGCGTCCACGAATAGCATTTGACGCCGACGGTCGGCAGCAGGCGATACGACGGCTTGATCGCGGCGACGCCGCAGAACGAGGCCGGGCGGATCACCGAACCACCGGTCTGCGTCCCCAGCGCCAGCGGAATCATGCCGGCGCCGACGGCGGCCGCCGAGCCGGATGACGATCCGCCGGGCGTGTGAGCATGATTATGCGGATTGAGCGTCGCCGTCGGATCGGTCGAGGCGAACGCCGTGGTCGTGGTCTTGCCGACGATACTCGCGCCGGCCTGCTTCAGCATCATGACCACGGCCGAATCGCCGCGCGACCGGTGTCCCCGGTAGATCGCTGATCCCATCTCGGTCGGAAAGTCCGCGGTGTCCATGATGTCCTTGATGCCGACGGCTATGCCGCGCAACGGACCGGCGCTTGCCGCCCGCAAATGATCGGCGCGACAGACGAACGCGCCGATGGTCTTTTCCTGCGCGTCGATCGCTTCCAGCGACTGGGCAATCGCGGCATCGGCGGAAAGCTCACCTGCATCAATGCGGCGCTGGAGGTCGGTTAGCGAGATCATGGGAGGGGTTTCCTGCGACGGGGGCAAACCGGTTTTACGGGAGCGCCGAGACGCGGAGCAAGCGGGCGAGCTCCTCCGTCAAACCTGTTGATCACAATCTCCGGTTGGGTAAAGCTGTGTCCGCATGCACGACCGGACAACCCCTGCGCTCGCCCTCACCGAACCCGACCGGATCGACCGGCTGCGGCTGATCCGGTCCGACAATGTCGGCCCGCGAACTTTTCGCTCGCTTCTCAATCATTTTGGCGATGCGCGCGCCGCGCTGGAGCGGCTACCGGATCTGGCACGGCGTGGCGGCGCCGATCGCGCGGGAAGGATCTGCAGCGAGGACGACGCGCGGGCTGAACTCGCGGCGGCGAAAAAGATGGGCGTCACGCTGGTCGCCCCCGGCGAAGCTGCCTATCCGCCGCGGCTGGCGACGCTCGACGACGCACCTCCTTTGCTCAGCGTGCGCGTACGCGGCTCGCCCGACGTCCTGATAAGGCCGAGATTGCCATCGTAGGCTCCCGCAACGCGTCCGGCGCCGGACTGAAATTCGCAAGCCAGTTGGCGCGCGATCTCGGCGACGCCGGTTTTGTCGTCATTTCAGGATTGGCACGCGGCATCGATCAGGCCGCGCATCGCTCAGCGATCCAGAGCGGCACCGTTGCGGTGCTCGCCGGCGGCCATGACCGGATCTATCCGCCCGAGCACGAGGATCTGCTGGCCGCGCTGCTCGATCATGGTGGCGCGATTTCGGAAATGCCGCTCGGCCATGTGCCGCGCGCCCGCGACTTTCCACGCCGCAACCGGCTGATATCAGGGGCTTCGCTCGGCGTCGTCGTGGTCGAGGCCGCGCATCGGTCGGGATCGCTGATCACCGCCGAGGATGGCCGCCGAACAGGGCCGCGAGGTTTTTGCGGTGCCCGGCTCGCCGCTCGATCCGCGTGCCGCGGGAACCAACGACCTGATCAAGCAGGGCGCGACACTGACCACGGAAGCTGCCGACGTCATCGACGCGGTCACGCCGATCATGGAGCGGCCCATGATGTTCGGCGCGAGCGAACCTGACAACGAGCCGCTGGATTTCGATGCCGGCACCGGCGAACGCGGGCGCATCACGGATTTGCTGGGACCTACTACCGTCAGCCTCGACGACTTGATCCGGATGTCGGGCGCGTCGCCCGCGGTCGTCCGGTCGGTGCTGCTCGAACTCGAATTGGCCGGCAGACTCGAACGCCAGGGCGGCGGGATGGTATCGCTGATCTAGTTATTGGTTGTCGTTGCGTCCGTCGAACTTTGTCCGCGCGCTTTCGATTTCGATCCGATGATCAAACGCCCATTTGCCGAGCGCTTCGACCGGCTTCGACAGCCCGCGTCCGAGATCGGTGAGCTCATAGTCGACGCGCGGCGGAATGGTCGGGAATACGGTCCGCGTCACCAGCCCATCCCGCTCGAGCCCGCGCAGGGTCAGCGTCAGCATCCGCTGCGAGATGCCGCCGACCATGCGCTTGATCTCGTTGAAGCGCTTTGGACCGTCACCGAGCATCACGATGACGAACACGCTCCACTTGTCGCCGACGCGCGCCAGGATCGAGGCGACGCCACGGCAGTCGCCGCTCTCGTGGGGGCTGGGTGGCAGGACGGGAACACGGATGTGCTCGGGTTTCAATTTTGTGCTCGGGTTTCAAAAATGTGCGTTCTTGCGGGCTTTATAAGCGGTCACTCATATAGCGCCAGTTACAGACGTATACCAACAAGGATGACCGCCTATGAAGCTTCTGCATATCGACTCCAGCGTCCTGGGCCCCCACTCCGTCAGCCGTCAGGTTTCCGCCGCCATCGTTGACCGCTTGCGCCAGACGACCCCTCACCTCGACGTCAGCTACCGCGACCTGACGCTGACACCGCTGGCACATCTCTCGGGATCTCATCTCGCCGCCGGTCAGGGCGCTGTGCCCGAGGCTTCACTGCAGCTGGACATCGCCACCGGTCAGGCTGTGCTGGAAGAGTTCTTGGCCGCCGACATCATCGTGCTCGGCGCGCCCATGTACAACTTTACGATCCCAAGCCAGCTCAAGGCCTGGATCGATCGCATTCTGGTGGCGGGCAAAACCTTCAATTACGGCGCACAAGGTGTCGAAGGTCTCGCCGGCAACAAGCGCGTCATCGTCGCGATCTCGCGCGGCGGATTTTATGGCGCGGGCACGCCGGCCGCGGTCGGCGAACATCTGGAAACCTATCTGCGCTGGGTGTTCGGCTTTATCGGCGTGACCCATCCCGAATTCATTTCCGCGGATGGAATCCAGGTCGGACCCGAACATCGCGAGAAAGCGGTGGCGGACGCCTTGAAGGCTGCGCGCAGCCTTAACGCAGCATAGGCGGAACATGCAAACGGCACCGCCCGCCACCAGCGGGCGGTGTTGTCTGACGAAGTTGTTTTAGTACCAGGCGCCCTGCACGCCCATGATGACGGCAACCAGCGAGATAAAAAGGCCGATACCTGAAAACAATGCGATTGAAACCAATTGAGAGTTATCTGAATTCTCTGCGGCGGACGAAGTGACAAGCGGCTTGGCTATGCGGGCGGCTTTCGGCATGGCGGCTCTCCAATGATTTCGTAGTCAAAAAAATCCCGGCCCATAAAAAGGTCTTGGCACCTGCTACGAAGGTTCAATGGTTTTGCACGCACCCGCAAAATACGTCCTCAAGACGAGGGAACCGGCCAGTGCAACCGGTGAAAGATTTTTCACCCGATGACACTGACCGGTTTCGATAATTTCGAAGCGCCTTAGCCCCGATAGATCGGCGCGCCGGCCGGCGATGCCGTCGAACCGCCGTCGACGAACAGCTCCTGGGCCTGGATGTGCGAGGCGTCGTCGGAGGCGAGGAACAGCACCGTCTTCGCCACCTGATCGGTCTCACCGAGCCGCCCAAGCGGCGTCGACAAGCCAATCTGCTTTTCAAAAGCCTTCTCGGCTTCCGGGGTCGCTACCGCGGGACCCCATATCGCGGTGCGGATCGCGCCGGGCGAAACGACGTTGACGCGAATGCCGCGCGGCGACAGTTCCGACGCCATCGAGCGCGCCATCGCGCGAACGCCGGCCTTGGCGGCGCCGTAGGCCGATGTGCCGGGCATGCCGAGCACGGAAATCACGGAACCGTTGAGGACGATCGAGGCGTTGTCGTTGAGATGCGGCAGCGCCGACTGCACGGTGAAGAATACCGAGGTGAGATTGGTCCGGATCACTTTCTCGAACGCCTCGAGCGTGGTGCTGCCGAGCGGCGACGCTCCGGCGATGCCGGCATTGGCAAACACGATATCGAGCTTGCCGAATTTGGCGGCCGCCTGCTTCAGCGCGGCGTCGGTGGCGGCGATGTCGGTCGCATCAGCCACAACGGCGAGCACGTTCGGGCCGAGTTCCCTGGCGGCGGCGTCCAGCGTCGCCTTGTTCCGTCCGGTGATCAGGACCTTGGCGCCCTCTGCCACGAACAGTTTTGCGGTGGCCAATCCGATCCCGGCGTTGCCCCCGGTAATCCAAGCCGCCTTGTTTGCCAGTCTCATGATAGCCTCCGTCAGTTGCATTATTAAACTATGTTGCTATCTAAGGCATCTGGTTTTATAATGCAACTACACAAGACCGTGATCGGTCGTGCTCCGGAGATGGCCATGGTGAAACGAACGAGCTTTGAGCACGACGATTGCCCGATCGCGCGGTCGCTGGACGCGATCGGCGACTGGTGGTCGATGCTGATCATTCGCGAGGCTTTGTTTGGGACCCGCCGCTTCGGCGAATTCCAGAAGAAGCTGGGGCTCGCCAAGAACATCCTCACGGTGCGGCTGCGCGCCCTGGTCGATCAGAACATATTAGAGACCGCCCCCGCCTCCGACGGCAGCGCCTATCAGGAATACCTGCTGACACCGAAGGGCCGCGGCGTGTTTCCGATCCTGGTTGCACTCCGCCAGTGGAGCGAGGAGTTCGACGCGCAACCGGAGGAGATCGCCACCATCCTGGTCGACAAGGAAAACGGCCGGCCGGTGCGCAAGCTCGAGCTCTATTCAGATGACGGCAGGCTGCTGGCTGCAGCGGATACGGCATTGAAGCCGCGAACGGGTGGCAAGCGCGTTACGGCGTAGCGGCGTATCCGTCATTCCGGCCCGGCAGCTCACGACAGCTTGCGCTTGCTGCGGGTCCGAAGGCGTTCTTCCGCTTCGAGTTGCGCCATGCCGAGCAGGTGGATGAGAACCTCGAGCCGGTGGCGCTCCGCCAGCTTGACCAGTTCGGCGACGGTCTCCGCGATGAAGGCCACGGCCTCGTCAGGGCCGCCCTCGCCATCTCGTTCCTCCGTTGACGATCGCTTTTGCTTGCCTGAAGCCGTTCGCTTCCGGCCGTCCCGTGGCTTGCTCAAAAAATTCGCATCCCGCCCATAATATCCCCCAGAAATAACCGGTTTACCGACGCAACTCTAGGGCGTATTTTGCAACATTATAAATACAAAGTCGTATCCTGCGAGGCCCGTCTCCCCATCTGGCGATTTGACAGGGGGGCCTCATCACCCCATGTTCGCTCCGAAACGGCTGGCGCGAGTCTCGCGATACCGGCCTTTATCTTTTCCCGTAAGCCATTGGAATGACATGAATATCGTCATTGTGGAGTCGCCGGCGAAAGCCAAGACGATCAACAAATATTTGGGCGCCTCCTACGAGGTTCTGGCCTCCTTCGGCCATGTTCGCGACCTGCCTGCCAAGAACGGATCGGTCGATCCGGAGGCCAATTTCCAGATGATCTGGGAGGTCGACCCCAAGGCGGCCGGACGCCTCAACGACATCGCCAAGGCCCTGAAGGGCGCCGACCGCCTGATCCTCGCAACCGACCCTGATCGTGAGGGCGAAGCGATCTCGTGGCACGTGCTGGAAGTGCTGAAAGAGAAGCGCGCGATCAAAGATCACAAGATCGAGCGCGTGGTGTTCAACGCCATCACCAAGCAGGCGGTGACGGATGCGATGAAGTCGCCGCGCCAGATCGACGGCGCGCTGGTCGACGCCTACATGGCGCGCCGTGCGCTCGACTATCTCGTCGGCTTCACGCTCTCGCCTGTGTTGTGGCGCAAGCTGCCGGGCGCGCGCTCGGCGGGCCGCGTGCAATCGGTGGCGCTGCGGCTGGTTTGCGACCGCGAACTCGAAATCGAAAAGTTCGTCGCCCGCGAATACTGGTCGCTGGTGGCAACCCTGACGACGCCGCGCGGAGATGCCTTCGAAGCGCGACTGGTCGGCGCCGACGGCAAGAAGATCCAGCGGCTCGATATCGGCTCCGGCGCGGAAGCCGAAGAACTAAAGAAGGCGATCGAGGCCGCCAACTTCACGGTTTCGACCGTGGAGGCCAAGCCGGCGCGCCGCAATCCGCAGGCGCCCTTCACCACCTCGACCTTGCAGCAGGAAGCCAGCCGCAAGCTCGGCTTTGCGCCCGCGCATACGATGCGGATCGCGCAGCGGCTGTATGAAGGTATCGATATCGGCGGCGAGACCACCGGTCTCATTACCTATATGCGAACCGACGGCGTGCAGATCGACGGCTCGGCAATCACGCAAGCGCGAAAAGTGATCGGTGAGGACTACGGCAACGCCTACGTGCCGGATGCGCCGCGGCAGTACCAGACCAAGGCCAAGAACGCGCAGGAAGCGCATGAAGCGATCCGCCCGACCGATCTGTCGCGCCGCCCCGCCGAGATGCGCCGCCGGCTCGATACCGATCAGGCCAAGCTGTATGAACTGATCTGGATCCGCACCATCGCGAGCCAGATGGAATTGGCTGAACTCGAACGCACCACCGTCGATATCGCGGCCAAAGCGGGCTCCCGCGTGCTGGACCTGCGCGCCAGCGGCCAGGTCGTCAAGTTCGACGGTTTTCTTGCGCTCTATCAGGAAGGCCGCGACGACGACGCCGAGGACGACGACAGCCGCCGCCTCCCCGCCATGAGCCAGGGCGAAGCGCTGAAGCGGCAGGATCTTGCCGTCACCCAACACTTCACCGAACCGCCGCCACGCTTCTCGGAAGCATCACTGGTCAAGCGCATGGAAGAGCTCGGCATCGGCCGTCCCTCGACCTACGCCTCGATCCTGCAGGTGCTGAAGGACCGCGGCTACGTCAAGCTCGAGAAGAAGCGGCTGCACGGCGAGGACAAGGGCCGCGTCGTGGTCGCGTTCCTGGAAAACTTCTTCGCGCGTTATGTGGAATACGACTTCACCGCCAATCTGGAAGAACAGCTCGACCGCATTTCCAACAACGAGATCTCCTGGCAGCAGGTGCTGAAGGAGTTCTGGGTCGGCTTCTCCGGCGCGGTCGCCGACATCAAGGACATCAGAGTCTCCGAAGTGCTCGACGTGCTCGACGACATGCTGGGGCCGCACATCTATCCGCCGCGCGCGGATGGCGGCGATGTCAGGCAATGCCCGACTTGCGGCACCGGCAAGCTCAACCTGAAGGCCGGCAAGTTCGGCGCGTTTGTCGGCTGCTCGAATTATCCGGAATGCCGCCACACCCGTCCGCTCGCTGCTGATGGCGAAGCCAGCGCCGACCGCGTGCTCGGCAAGGATCCGGAGACCGACCTCGACGTCACGGTGAAGGCCGGCCGCTTCGGTCCCTATATTCAGCTCGGCGAGCAGAAGGATTACGCCGAGGGCGAAAAGCCCCGGCGCGCCGGCATTCCAAAGAACACGTCGCCCGGCGACATGGAGCTCGAAACGGCGCTGAAGCTGCTGTCGCTGCCGCGCGAAATTGGAAAGCATCCGGAGACCGGCGAGCCGATCACGGCCGGCATCGGCCGCTTCGGCCCGTTCGTGCGTCACGAGAAGACCTATGCGAGCCTGGAAGCCGGCGATGAAGTGTTCGACATCGGCCTCAACCGCGCGGTGACGTTGATTGCCGAGAAGATCGCCAAGGGTCCGAGTGGCCGCCGCTTCGGCGCCGATCCCGGCAAGCCGCTCGGCGAACATCCGAGCCTCGGCGGCGTCGCCGTGAAGAACGGCCGCTACGGCGCCTATGTCACCTCAGGCGGCGTCAACGCCACGATCCCGAGCGACAAGACGCCGGAGACGATCACGCTCGCGGAAGCGATTGCGCTGATCGACGAGCGCGCCGCCAAGGGCGGCGGCAAGCCCAAGCGCGGCGCCAAGAAAGCCGCGCCCAAGAAAGCTGCGACCAAGGCTGCCGCCAAAGCCGCCGATCCCGATGCGCCGAAGCCCGCCAAGAAGGCGGCGGTGAAGAAGGCCGCGGCGAAACCGAAGGCGGACGCCGCGAGCAAGGCGCGCGCGCCGGTTGCCTCGGCAGCCAAGACGTCGGCGGCAAAGCCGGCAGCAACCAAACCGCCTGCGAAAAAGAGCGCGGGCAAGGCCCGGGGATAAGTGAAGACAAAGCACGACAATGGTTTTCCAAGCCGGGACGCCATCGTCGCCTTCATCCGTGCGAATCCCGGCCATATCGGCACGCGTGAGATCGCGCGCGAGTTTGGCCTGAAGAATGCCGACCGCGTCGAGCTGAAGCGAATCCTGCGCGATCTCGCCGACGACGGCACAGTCGCCAAGCGCGGCCGCAAGATCCAGGAGCCCGCCGCCCTTCCCCCGACCGTGGTCGCCGACATCACTGGCCGCGACAAGGACGGCGAACTGCTGGCAACCCCTACCGAATGGGATTCGGAAGAACTCGGCGCCGCCCCGAAAATCCGCATCCACGTTCCGCGCCGCCCGCAGCCGGGCACGGCCGCCGGCGTCGGCGACCGCGCGGTACTGCGGATCGAAAAAGCCGATGACCGTGAAGGCGCTCTTTACCGCGGCCGCGTCATCAAGGTCATCGATCAAGCCCGCGCACGTCTGCTCGGCATTTTTCGCGCGCTGCCCGCCGGCGGCGGGCGTCTGGTGCCCGTCGACAAGAAACAGGCCGGGCGCGAACTGAACATCGCCAAAGATGATACCGGCGGCGCTGTCGATGGCGACCTCGTCAGCGTCGATCTGGTGCGCACGCGCGGCTATGGTCTCGCATCCGGCAAGGTGAAAGAGCGGCTCGGTTCGCTCGCGACCGAGAAGGCGGTCAGCCTGATCGCAATCCACGCCCACGAAATCCCGCAGGCCTTTTCGCCATCGGCGTTGCGCGAGGCCGAGGATGCCAAACCTGCCGAGTTGAAAGGCCGCGAGGACTGGCGCGACCTGCCACTCGTCACCATCGATCCGCCCGACGCCAAGGATCACGACGACGCGGTGCATGCCGCACTTGATCCCGACCCGAACAACAAGGGCGGCATGATCGTCCATGTCGCGATCGCCGACGTCGCCTTCTATGTGCGGCCGGGATCGGCGCTGGATCGCGACGCGCTGACGCGCGGCAACTCGGTGTACTTCCCCGATCGCGTGGTGCCGATGCTGCCCGAGCGGATCTCCAACGATCTCTGTTCGCTGGTGCCGGGCCAGCCGCGCGGCGCGCTCGCGGTGCGAATGGTGATCGGAAATGACGGCCGCAAGCGCTCGCACAGTTTTCATCGCGTGCTGATGCGCTCGGCCGCGAAACTCAATTACGCGCAGGCGCAGGCCGCGATCGACGGCCGGCCCGACGACACCACCGGCCCGCTGCTCGAACCTATCCTGAAGCCGCTCTATGCAGCCTATGCGCTGGTCAAGCTCGCGCGCGACGAACGCGATCCGCTCGATCTCGATCTGCCGGAACGCAAGATCCTGCTCAAGGGTGACGGCACCGTCGATCGAGTCATCGTGCCGGAACGGCTCGACGCGCATAAGCTCATCGAGGAGTTCATGATCCTCGCCAACGTCGCTGCCGCCGAAATGCTTGAAAAGAAGGCGTTACCGCTTATCTATCGGGTGCACGACGAACCCTCGCAGGAGAAGGTTCACAATCTCCAGGAATTTTTGAAGACGCTGGATCTGCCGTTCGCGAAAGCCGGCGCCTTGCGCCCTGCTCTGTTCAATCGCGTGCTGGGTCAGGTTCGCGGCGAAGACTACGAACCGCTGGTGAACGAAGTGGTGTTGCGCTCGCAGGCCCAGGCGGAATATTCCGCGGAGAATTACGGCCACTTCGGCCTTAACCTGCGACGCTACGCGCATTTCACGTCGCCTATCAGGCGATACGCCGATCTGATCGTGCATCGCGCCTTGATCCGCTCACTGGGCCTTGGCGAAGGCGCGCTGCCGGAAACCGAAACGCTGGAGACGCTTGGCGAGGTCGCCGCGCAGATTTCCGTCACCGAACGCCGCGCCATGAAGGCGGAGCGCGAAACCGCCGACCGCCTGATCGCGCATTTCCTCGCCGACAAGATCGGGGCTTCGTTTCAGGGCCGAATTTCGGGCGTCACCCGCGCCGGGCTGTTCGTCAAACTCTCGGATACCGGCGCTGACGGCCTGATTCCGATCCGCACCCTCGGCACCGAATACTTCAACTACGACGAAACGCGCCATGCGCTCGTCGGCACACGCAGTGGTGCCATGCACCGGCTCGGTGACGTTGTCGACGTGCGTCTGGTAGAAGCTGCACCCGTGGCCGGCGCGTTGCGGTTCGAACTGTTGTCGGAAGGTCAGGTCATTCCGCGCGGCAGAAAACGCGACGGTTCGAAGGCGCCATCGAAGGCATCGAAGTCGCGTCCGGGCCGCAGCCCGCGCGAAAAAGCGGGCAAGCCCGGCAAAGGCAAATCTGGTAAGTTCAAGCCGGGCAAATCGAAGTCCGGCAAATCGAAAAGGGGCAAGTCATGGTAACGGCAAGCACCGCGACAACAGTCTGGACCCGGGATTCCGTAAAGGGCGAAAAGCGCGACCTCTGGACCGCGATGAAGCGCGGCTTTCGCTGCCGCTGCCCGCGCTGCGGCGAGGGCAAGCTGTTTCGCGCGTTCCTGAAGGTGGACAACAACTGCTCGGTCTGCGGGCTCGATTACACGCCGCACCGCGCCGACGATCTGCCGGCCTATCTCGTCATCATCATCGTCGGCCACATCTTGATACCGGTTATCTTGTGGATCGAAACCGATTACGCGCCGCCGATCTGGCTGCAGCTTTCGATCTATCTGCCGGTTACGCTGATTGCATCGCTGGCGCTGCTGCAACCGGTGAAAGGCGCCGTGGTCGGGTTCCAATGGGCGCTGCGCATGCATGGCTTTGACGAAAATGCCCCTAGCGAGATCCCTCCCGTCTAGCTAGACCAAAGACAACAAGAGCCAAAAATCGGGGATGGAATGACCGACGCAGCGACCGCGCCCAAGGAAGAAAAAGAAGCCGATCACCATCCCTATTTCCGGCCGAAAGATGCCGCGACGCTGATCCTGATCGATCGCTCCGGCGAGAAGCCGAAAGTGCTGGTCGGCAAGCGCCACGACAACGTGGTGTTCATGCCGGGCAAGTTCGTGTTTCCCGGCGGCCGCGTCGACAAGTCGGACAACCGCGTTCCCGTCGCCGCTCCCATCACGCAAGAGCTTGAATCCAACCTGCTCAAGGGCAGCCCGAAAATCGTGGCGTCCCGAGCCCGCGCACTCGCGGTTGCCGCGATCCGCGAAGCCTGCGAGGAAACCGGCCTCTGCCTCGGCCGCAAGGTCGACAGGCCAGTGAAGCTGGAAGGCGCCTGGGCGCCGTTCACGGACGCCGGCCTGCTGCCCGATCCGTCCAGCCTGTTCCTCATCGCGCGCGCGATCACCCCGCCCGGCCGCGTCCGCCGCTTCGACACCCGCTTCTTCACCGCGGACGCGTCCGCCATCGCCCATCGCGTCGAAGGCGTGATCCATCCCGACGCCGAACTGGTGGAACTGGTCTGGGTCGAGATCGGCTCCAAGCCGCTGGCCGACCTGCATGCGATGACCAAGAACGTGCTGAACGAACTCGACCGCCGCCTCGCCACCGGCCCGCTGCACCATGACGCGCCGGTGCCGTTCTTCCACTTCTACGGCGGCAAGATGCAGAAAGACGTGCTGGGGGCGTAAGGTCTCGCCTCCCGTCATTGCGAGCGGAGCGAAGCAATCCAGTCTTTCCTGATGCCGTAAGATTGATTGCTTCGCTTCGCTCGCAATGACGTTGAAAACGCGTTCCTAACTTTCAAAAAATTGAAATATTCTTTTCGGGCTGCCCAGATAGCGCAGTCCCAACAGCGTCCCTATCTCTTCCCCAACAATAACGATTACGGAATGGGGCAAATGGCGAAGCGGCAACTCAAGCTCGGCGCATTCATGCGGCCGGTTTCCATCCACACCGGCGCGTGGCGTTATCCGGGCGCATGGCCCGACGCCAATTTCAATTTCCCGCATATCAAGAAGCTGATCCAGAAGCTGGAGGCCGGCAAGTTCGACGCCTTCTTCATGGCCGACCATCTGGCCGTGCTGAACATGCCGGTCAATGCGCTGAAACGCAGCCACACCGTGACGTCGTTCGAGCCGTTCACACTGCTGTCGGCGCTGGCCGGCGCCACCGAACATATCGGCCTGATCGCGACGGGATCGACCACGTTCGATGAGCCCTATCACGTCGCCCGCCGCTTCGCCTCGCTGGATCACATCTCGGGCGGCCGCGCGGGCTGGAATATCGTCACCACTTCCAATCCGGACGCCGCGCTGAATTTCGGGCTCGACGATCACATGGAGCACGCCGAGCGTTACAAGCGGGCACGCGAGTTCTACGACGTGGTCACGGGTCTCTGGGATTCGTTCGCCGACGACGCCTTTGTGCGGGATGTCGAACAGGGCCTGTATTTCGATCCTGCGAAAATGCACGTGCTCAATCACAAGGGAAAATATCTGAGTGTCCGCGGCCCGCTCAACATCGCCCGCCCCGTCCAGGGCTGGCCGCTGATCGTGCAGGCCGGCGCGTCGGAAGACGGCAAGCAGCTCGCCGCCGAGACGGCGGAGGCCGTGTTCACCGGCGGTGGCGCCCTCGCCGACGCACAGAAGCTCTACGCCGATATCAAGGGCCGCATGGAAAAGATCGGCCGCAACGCCGATCACCTCGTGATCCTGCCCGGCGCGTTCGTCGTGGTCGGCGACAGTGTCGAGGAAGCAAAAGAGAAGCGCGCAAAACTCGACAGCATGGTGCATTACGACAGCGCGATCGCCTCGCTGTCGGTGCAGCTCGGCACCGACGCCTCCGGTTTCGATCCCGACGGCCAGTTGCCGCCGATCCCGGAAACCAACGCCAGCAAGAGCGGCCGCCAGCGGCTGGTCGACGCCGCCGCGCGCGACAAGCTCACGGTGCGCCAGCTCGCCCAGCGCGTCGGCGGCTATGGCGGGCTGTCATTCGTCGGCACGCCCGTGACCATCGCCGACCAGATGGAGGAATGGCTGACCAGCCGCGGCAGCGACGGTTTCAACATCATGTTCCCGTTCCTGCCGGCGGGCCTCGACGACTTCGTCGACAAGGTGGTGCCGGAACTGCAGAAGCGCGGGATTTTCCGCAAGGAATATGAGGGCAAGACACTGCGCGAGAATTTGGGGCTGCCGAGACCGAAAAACCGATTCTTTGAGGGTTAATTGCCGGGAATCATGCCCGTTTCCTGCCCGAAAACCTTGACTTTGGGCGGATCGAAGGTAGGTTGCGGCGCAAATGCAGGCCGATTTGGCCGGCGCCTGACACCCCCATTTTGAGGTTCCGACATGGCCAAAGCGGTCACCATCAAGGTCAAGCTCGTTTCCACGGCGGATACCGGCTTCTATTACGTCGCCAAGAAGAATTCGCGCACCATGACCGACAAGCTGGTCAAGAAGAAGTACGACCCGGTCGCGCGCAAGCACGTCGAGTTCAAGGAATTGAAGATCAAGTAAGATTGCGGAAAGCTTCCGACTTCAACGGGGCCCTTCGGGCCCCGTTTTCGTTTGTGCTTATGCGTTCTGCATCTGCGGCGGCTGGCTCGGCCGGATCAGCGCGAACGCGACCTGGATGATGCCGCCGGCAAGCCCCAACGCCACGCCGACCCGCCACGCCATGGTGTAGGAGCCGAGCGAATCGTAGATTAGCCCGCCGCCATAGGCGCCAAGGAAGCTGCCGAGCTGGTGGCTCATGAAGGCGAGCCCTTGAATCATCGCTTGCCATTTCAGGCCGAACATTTCGGCGACCGCGCCTGCGACCAGCGGCCCTACCCCCATCCAGAGGAAGCCCATGATCGCGCCGAACAGCAGCGTGGTCTCCGGCGTCGCGGGCAGCATGAAGTACCAGGCCAGCGCGATGGAGCGGACGATGTACATGCCGCCGAGCAGCGCCAGTTTGTTCCAGCGCTGGCCGGCCCAGCCGAAGAACAGGCTGCCCAGCACGTTGAAGCCGCCGATCATGCCGAGCGTCTGCGCGCTCAGCATCGGGTCGAGCCCGCAGATCAGAAGATAGGACGGCAGATGCGTGGTGAGGAAGACGAGCTGCATGCCGCAGACGAAATAGGCGCAGGTCATCACAACAAACGATGCGTTACCGAAAGCGATCCTGGCGGCGGTCGCGGCCGAAGCGTCACCGATGTCGTCGGCCGCCCTGGGCGGCAGCGGAATCTTGTCCGCCCGGCCCGCGTACCAGGCCGCCGGCAGCATGAATAGCGCCAGGATCACAAAGCCCGCGACCCCCACCCGCCAGCCAAAACCTTCGTTGAGCATTTGCCCGACTGGTGCCGACACCAACGCGCCGAGCGACCCCGCCGCCGAGACCATGCCCATCACGGTGCTGCGCACGCTCGCGGGAACGGACTTCGCCGATACCGACATCGCAATCGCATTCGCCGTACAGGCCAGCGACATGCCGATCAGTAAGCCCGCACCGATCAGGATCGGGATCATCCCGTGCGCGGTCGCCATCAGGGCAAGGCCCACGATGTACATCACCGAGCCGACGATCATGATCGGTCGAAAACCGTAGCGCACCGTCATGGCGCCGGCCACCGGCTGCAGAAAACCCCAGGCCAGGTTTTGCACGGCCAGCGCCAGCGTGAACTGCGACACCGAGATCCCGATGTCGTGCGTCAGCGGCTGCATGAAGATGCCAAAACTTTGCCGCAGGCCCATGCTGAGCGTCAGCATCAGCGACGCGCCGATCAGGATGGGCAATGTGGGACGCAGGGCTTGCAGCAAGGGCATTGTTCTTGTTCTCCCTGTGGGCCGCGGCGCAATAGCCGTGTCCTGAATCTGGCACCGGATTTAGGTACACAGACCTGTGTAATTAGTCTATAGAGCAGTCCTGCTGTCAAGACGATCGGACCTCGCGTATTCGCATGCCTCCTCCGCCCGCCAAAGCTTCGACGCCAAAACCTTCCATGAAGGATCGCATCCTCGAAACCGCGGACAGGCTGTTCTATTTGCAGGGAATTCGCGCCATCGGCGTCGACACCATCGCAGCCGAAATCGGCATCAGCAAGCGCACGCTCTACAACCATTTTCCATCGAAGGATGCGCTGATCTCGGCCTATCTCGAACGCCGCTTCGTGACGCCTCGCCCTTCGGACAAGCCGCCGGCCGAACAGATCCTCGCCACCTTCGATTCGCTGGAGCGGCGTTTCTCGTCGAAGGATTTTCGCGGCTGCCCGTTCGTCAATGCGGTCGCCGAACTCGGCAGCGAGGATCAGTCGGTGCGCAAGATCGCGATCGACTTCAAGGAAAGCCGCCGGCTGTGGTTTCGCGATCTGCTGGACCAGCTTGGCGTCCAGGACGCGGAGGGACTGGCGACGCAGCTCACGCTGCTGGTCGACGGCTCCATCGCGCAAAATCTGGTGCGCAACGACCCCGCGATGGCGCGCGCGGCCAAATTGGCTGCGACGGTGCTGCTGGCCAATGCGGGGGTGAAGGTCGGTGGCGGTGCTACGGAGCAATCTCCGCCGAAAAAGCACTAATTCGCCGTCGTCCCTGCCTAGTGCGCAATTGCGCACTAGGCAGGGACGACAACAAAAATCAGAGGAAGCACCATGGAAGACCTGAAAGTGGCCGCCACCGGTTACGACTTCAAACCGGCCCGCGCGGCCATGCAGCGCTATGTCGACAACAACCTGCTGTCGGGCATTTCATGGGCGGTGATGGTCGACCGCGATCTGGTCGACGTCAACTGCGTCGGCTTCGCCGACAAGGAAGCGCAAACGCCGCTCCGCACCGATCATATCTTCCGGGTATTCTCCAACACCAAGCTGGTCACCTCCTGCGCGGCACTGCTGCTGATGGAGGAAGGCAAATTTGCGCTCGACGACCCGATCGAGAAATTCATTCCGCAGCTTGGAAACCGGAAGGTGTTGCGCCCGGGCGCAACCTCGCTCGACGATACCGAGCCGGCGAAGAGCTCAATCACCATCCGTCAACTGCTGAGCCACAGCGCCGGCCTGAGCTACGGCTTTTTCGATCCCGGCACCGTCATCTTCAAGGCGCTCAACGAGCGCGGCGTCCACAATCCCATGACCAATCTGGCGCAGATGGTCGACGTGCTGGCCGGCCTGCCGCTGATCTATCAGCCGGGGACGTCCTGGGAATATTCGCTGGCGATCGACGTGGTGGCGCGGCTGGTCGAGGTCATCAGCGGGCAACGTTTCGACACGTTCATCAAGGCCCGGATTCTCGATCCGCTCGGCATGGTCGATACCGGCTTCGTCGTGCCGGCGAAGGATCAGGGCCGTCTGGTCGCCTACTACGCCGGCGCCGACCTGATGAAGCCGATGGAGCCCGGCCTGACCCGCACCGACAACGCGCCCTTCCCCGGCGCCTATCTGCATCCCGTCGCACGGCTCAATGGCGGCGGCGGTCTCGTTTCGACCATGCCGGACATGGTGGCGCTGATCCGCAGCCTGCTGCCCGGCGGCAAGACCCTGCTCAAGCCGGACACGATCGCTGACATGATGACCAACCAGTTGCCGGACGGTCAGTGGATCCGCTTTGCGATGATGGGCGAACAGCCCGGCAAGGCACATGGCCTCGCCGGCGGCCTGATCCTGAAGCCCGGCCCGTTCGATCATCCCGACGCGTCAGGCGAACTCTATTGGGGCGGAGTCGCCGGCACGCAATGGTGGATCTCGCCGAAGCGCAACATGGCCGGCGTGATGATGGCGCAGCGCCAGATGGCGTTCGTCCATCCGTTCTCGTTCGAGTTCAAGCGGCTGGCATATGAGGCGGTGAAGCAAGGGGCGAAGGCTGTGGCGTGAGGCACGACTGTCTCATCCACAGCGCTGTCATCACCCGCGAAGGCGGGTGACCCAGTATTCCAGAGACGGTCGTGATGAATCGAGAAGCCGCGGCGTACTGGGTGCCCCGCCTTCGCGGGGCATGACGACCGACTACGCGTCGACCGTTCGCTCTCGACAGTTAGGCCGCCGCGGAAACCACTCTATTCCGGCCATCGTGCTTCGCGCGGTACAGCGCGGTGTCGGCGCGCTTGAGCACGTCGGCGACCGGTTCGCCCTTGCGCTCCAGCGTCGTCAGCCCGATCGAGATCGTGACCTCGATGCGCTTGGCACCCTTGTGGACAGCAAAGGGTTCGCCTGCGATCGAACGGCGCAGCCGTTCCGCCACCACACCAGCGACGTGAAGATCGGTTTCGGGCATCACGATGACGAATTCCTCGCCACCGTAACGGCAGGCCAGATCGATGCCACGGATCGACTTGCGGATCCGCACCGCGAATTCGCGAAGCACGTCGTCGCCGGCATCGTGGCCGCAGGTGTCGTTGATGGCCTTGAAGAAATCGATGTCGAGGATCATCAGCGCCAAGGGCTTGCCGCGGCTCGAGGCCTGCTCGGCCAGCGTCGCCAGATGGGTTTCCATGTAGCGGCGGTTGTGCAGGCCGGTCAGCGCGTCGGTGATCGCCATTTCGATCGAGTTCTGCACGTTGTCGCGCAGGTGGTCGGTATAGCGCCGCTTGCGGATCTGGGTGCGCGCGCGCGCCAGCAGTTCGTTCTTGTCGATAGGCCGCAGCAGGTAATCGTTGACGCCGATTTCGAGCCCGCGCAGCAGCCGCGCGTTGTTGTCGGCGTCGGAGATGGCGAGTATCGGCATCTGGCGGGTGCGCTCCAGCGAGCGCGCCTGGCTGCACAGCCGCAGGCCGTCGTAATTTTCCAGGCTGAGCGAGACGATGAGCAGATCGTAATTGCCATCGGCGGCATGGAACAGCGCTTCCGCCGGGTTGGTCTCGACATCGACGGTATGCTCGACGGAAAGGATCGGCGCCAGCCGCTCGTAAGACGACGGCCGGTCGTCGACCAGCAAAATGCGTCCGCCGACGCCCTTGTCCGCGACCGCGCTGCGCTCCGGCGCTTCCATGCCGATTTCCAGCGAGGTGATGGCGCGCATGCGCAGCTCATCGGTCATCATTTTCAGGCGCGTCAGCGAACGCACGCGCGCGATCAGCACGACGTCGGACACCGGCTTGGTCAGGAAATCGTCGGCGCCGGCCTCGAGCCCGCGCACGCGATCGGCCGCGCTGTCGAGCGCGGTCACGATCACCACCGGAATGTAATGTGTCGCCGGGTTGGACTTCAGCCGGCGGCAAACCTCAAAACCGTCCATGTCGGGCATCATGACGTCGAGCAGGATGATGTCGCATTCGGCGCGCGAGCAGATATCCAGCGCCTCGGCGCCGTTGGAAGCGGTCAGCACATCGAAATATTCGGCCGACAGACGGGCTTCCAGCAGCTTGACGTTGGCAGCAACGTCATCGACGACCAGGATACGCGCAGACATCGAAACCCACTCCTACTACCCGTACTACCCGATAAATCGTCGCACCGTTTCAATAAACTTGCCGACTGAAATTGGCTTGGACAAATACGCCTCGCAGCCGCCCTCGCGGATGCGTTCTTCGTCGCCCTTCATCGCAAAGGCCGTCACCGCGACCACCGGAATGGCGCGCAGTTCCGGATCGTCCTTGATCCAGCGCGTCACTTCGAGGCCGGAAACTTGCGGAAGCTGGATATCCATCAGGATCAGATCGGGGCGCAATTTGCGAACGAGATCGAGCGCCTCGAAACCGTTGCTGGTGCCAGAGGTCTGATAGCCGTGCGCTTCCAACAGATCGCGAAAGAGCTTCATATTGAGCTCGTTGTCTTCGACGATCAGGACGGTTTTGGCCATCCCGTCCCTCCCTTGTCCCAGATACACCCGGCCTTTCGGTGCTACCAGCACCGCCGCCGCCCCATGTCGAAAAGTGAATTCAAACTAGCGACAGATTCGCTCTAAGCCGTTAAATCGATGCGCCAAGTTTTCGCGAAGCGGTTTCCACTTGCTTGAACACGTTCCGCAGACTCGGGCATGATGGTTCCAAAGTAGAGCCCATAAGTTAACGGAAAGGCAAACCGCCTGTTGAAAAAGCCTGTTCACAACCCCCGCGAAGTGGCTGAAATCGTTGCGATTCAGGCACTGTCCTTTGTTGCCGGCGATCCCGAGCGATTGGGGCTATTTCTGGCCGAAAGCGGTCTGGGCCCGGAGACGCTGCGGACGGCCGCGGCCGACCCGCAATTTCTGGCGTCCGTGCTCGATTTCGTGCTGCGCGATGACGCAACCGTGAAGGCGTTCGCCGACGCTTCGAAACTGCATCCGACCAACATTGCCGCCGCCCGTCAGGCGCTTGATGACGCGGACTGGGAGCGCGACGTGCCGTGAGCGCGCAAGCGCCAGCGCTTGACGGTCCGCGCTGTTTTTGCCGGGACTGCCTCGGCGACCTCGATATCAAGGCCAGGCGTTGCGGCAGTTGCGGTTCCCCTCGCCTGGTTCGTCACCATGCGTTGCCGTCGCTGACGCTGGCCCATATCGACTGCGACGCGTTCTACGCCACCGTCGAGAAGCGCGACAATCCAGAGATCGCCGACAAGCCCGTCATCATCGGCGGCGGCAAGCGCGGCGTGGTGTCGGCCGCCTGCTACATTTCACGGACCTTTGGGGTGCGCTCGGCGATGCCGATGTTCAAGGCGCTCGACCTCTGCCCCCAGGCGGTGGTGATCCGGCCCGACATGGCCAAATACGTCCGCGTCGGGCGCGAGGTGCGCCATGCCATGCAGACGCTGACACCGCTGGTCGAGCCGCTGTCGATCGACGAGGCGTTTCTCGACCTTTCCGGCACCCAGCGCGTTCACGGCATGATCCCCGCAAAGGTTCTGGCGAAATTTGCCCGCGACGTCGAACGTGACATCGGCATCACCGTCTCGGTCGGCCTGTCGGTCAACAAGTTCCTGGCCAAGATCGCCTCCGACCTCGACAAGCCCAGAGGCTTTGCCGCCCTCGACCAGGACGAGGCGCGCGAGATGCTGGCGGACAGACCGGTCGGCTTCATCTACGGCGTCGGCCCCGCCACGCAGGAAAAACTGCTGCAACGCGGTTTTCGCGTCATCGCCGACCTGCAACGCGCCGATGAGGTCGACCTGATGAAGCAGTTCGGCACCGAAGGCCGCCGGCTGTGGCGGCTGGCGCGCGGCATCGACGACCGCTCGGTGGTCGCCGACCGCGGCGCCAAGACGATTTCCAACGAGACCACGTTCGAGAAAGACATCAAGGATTTTGCAACGCTGGAAAAGGTGCTGTGGCGGCTGTCGGAAAAGGTATCGTCTCGACTGAAGAGCGGCGAGCTTTCCGGCCTCACCATCACCTTGAAACTGAAGACCGCCGATTTCCGCCAACGCACCCGCTCGCAATCGATCCAGGCGCCGACGCAGATGGCCGCAAAGATTTTTGCGGTATCGCGCGAGATGCTCGCCAGGGAAATCGACGGAACAGCCTTTCGCCTGATCGGCACCGGCGTCAGCGCCCTCCGCCCCGGCGCGCAGGCAGATGACTCAGACATGCTCGACCGCCGCTCGGCGCATGCCGAACGCGCGATGGATGATTTACGGAAGAAGTTCGGCAACGCCGCCGTGATCCGGGGCATTGCGTATAAGGGGCCGGAGAAGGAAATCGAGGCGGAGGAGGATGGGGAGGAAGAGTAATTAAGCGTTGCCGGCAGCGTCATCCTGAGGTGCGAGCACTTGCGAGCCTCGAAGGATGCGCGGAAGGACTGGGGCTGTCGCCCTTCGAGACGCGCGCCATGGCGCGCTCCTCAGGGTGACGGTCGACAATCACTTACACGGCTTGGAATCCTTGACGTCGAACTTGCCCATCGCGCCGGAAATTACAAAATCGTTGTAGTCGAGCACCAGCGCGCGGGAGACGCCGTTTTCGAACAGCTCGAACGACATCGCGTAAACCGGGGTCTGCTCGCCGTCCTTGGCCTTGGCGTCGCGGTCGTAATAGCTGACGGTGACCGGCCAGCGCGTCAGCGTCTTCATCTGATCGTTGGCGGTGGAGGGATCGGGCGACGCGATGCTGCGGGTGCCCGGGATCGGCTGCCCGATCACCGACAGCGTGTTGTAGACTTTCTCGCCATTGTCGGAGCCGTCATAAACCGTCAGCTCCAGCACCGACTTTCCCTCGCGAGCGGCGGCGATGATGTGCTGGATCTGCTCGGTCGGAAATACGGTCTTGCCGTCGAGGTTGAACGTCTTGGCCACCGGCTGCTTCAGCTTGACCGTGATGTGGTCGCCGACGCGCTCGGCCACGCCGTCGACCGGCGCCGAGTTGGTGTCGTTCATCCGCGTGTCGATCTTGAAGCGATAGCTTTTGCCCGCGGCGTCTTCCCAGGACGATGAGCGCAAATCGCTCAGCGTCAGCTTGCCCTCGCCGCTGTCGAGTTCCGACACCTGGCGGAATTCGCTGGTGTACCCTTCGCAGGCGCTGCCGGAGAAATTGTAGAGGATACGCCCGCGCGCGGCGTTGATCGCATTGGAGCCGCGCGACTTGACGAGATTCAGTTCGTACAGCGCCTGATGAGAAAGGAATGGCCCGCTTGCAGCGGCCATCGCCGGTCCTGAGGCAAAGCCCGCGCCTATAGCGGCGGCAACAGAGAACACCAACGCACGGACCGGAATCGGGAACGAGCTAGCCATGTCCTGTTTTTTCCTCGATGGGAGATTCGTCACATTAGTGACGGCTCTATTGCGTCGCAACTAGGGCGGCTTCACGAAAACGTAGTATTTTGACGCGGGAGTGCCATGTTTTTCGGCATTATCCGGCTGAATTTGCGCCGGTTCGCATCACGCGCGGCCGATCCGGCCTCGCTTGCAACAATCGACGCGATGCGCGAAACAATGCGCGCCTGACTTGAAGTCAGGCACAGTCAATCAAGCGGGGACGAAACATGGCGGGTACGGTCGAACAGAAACTGGCGGCACAAGGCATCACCTTGCCGGAGCCCCGCGCCGCCATGGCCAACTATGTCGGCTTCGTGCGGACCGGAAACCTGCTGTTCGTCTCCGGCCAGGTCTGCGCCGATGCGGAGGGCAAGCTGATCGCCAAGGGCAAACTGGGCGCCGGCGTCACCATCGAGCAAGGCTACCACGCGGCAAAGGGTTGCGGCGTCAACCTGCTGGCACAGGTCAAGGCGGCGCTGGGTGATCTCGACAAGGTGGTGCGCGTGGTCCGCATCGGTGGCTTCGTCAATTCGGCGCCTGATTTCCTCGACGGGCCGAAAGTGCTCAACGGCGCCTCCGACCTGATGGTCGAGGCGTTCGGCGACAAGGGCCGCCATGCCCGCACCACCGTCGGCGTCGCCTCCCTGCCCTCGGATGCCGCCGTCGAGGTCGAGGCCGTCTTCGAAGTGTCGTGAGCCGTGACGGTACGTGCTCCCGACTGGCTGACGGCGCGGCCGGTCGCCCATCGCGGCCTGCATGATGTTTCGCGCGGCATCATCGAGAATATGCCGGCGGCCGCCCAGGCCGCCGTCGCCGGCAATTTCGCCATCGAATGCGACATCCAGTTGACCGCCGATGGCGAGGCGATGGTGCATCATGACGACGCGCTGGGCCGCCTCACCGAAGGCTCCGGCGCACTGCTCGGCAAGACCGCGGCCGAGCTCAAGGCGGTAAAATTCAGGAATACCGACGAGCGGATGATGACGCTCGCCGATCTCTGCGCGCTGGTCGCCGGCCGCGTGCCGCTGGTGATCGAGGTGAAGAGCCACTTTGACGGCGACCGCAAACTGCTGAAGCGGATGGCCGAGGTGCTCGCCACTTATTCGGGCCCCGCCGTCGGCATGTCCTTTGATCCGGACCAGGTGCTGGGCTTGCGCGAACTCATGCCCCACCTGCCCCGCGGCATCGTTGCCGAGCAGGACTATACCGAGGCCGATTGGCCGGAAGCCTCGGTCGAGCAGCGCCGGGGCATGATGCACCTGCGCCACGCGTTCCGCACCCGGCCGCATTTCGTCGCCTATTGGGTCGACGAACTGCCCGCCGTGGCGCCCTGGATCGCCCGCAACATCTTCGGCCTGCCGCTATTGAGCTGGACGGTGCGGACACCGGTACAGCGCGCGCGGGCCGCTCGCTACGCCGACCAGATGATCTTTGAGGGGTTTGTACCGGGAACCTGACATCCAGGTTTCGGCCTTGAAGTCGTCGCTGCAATGCACGATCTTTGGGGTGGTCACCACGGCGATGGCTGATCGCAAATGGGACCGGTTCAAATTTCCTAGATGGCGTCATCCGAAATCACCCTCGAAGCCGTCCCCGCCATCAGCGATATCCAGGCTGAGGGATGGGACGCCTGCGCCAATCCGCAGCCCGATCCCGACAGCCTCGAAGATCTCGACACGCTGGCCTCAAGCAGCGCGCCAGGCGATTCGCCCACCGGCTCAAAGCCTGGCTATAACCCCTTCGTTTCTCATGCTTTTTTAGCTGCAGCTGAAGCCTCCGGATCGGCCTGCGCCCGCACGGGCTGGGGGCCGCGGCATTTGCTGGCAAGGCTCGACGGCCAAGTCGTCGGCGTCGTGCCCTGCTACCTGAAATCGCACTCGCAGGGCGAATACGTCTTCGATCGCGGCTGGGCCGATGCTTATGAGCGCGCCGGCGGGCATTATTATCCGAAGCTGCAGGTCTCGGTGCCGTTCACGCCGGCGACCGGGCCGCGGCTGTTGATCCGCGGCGGCGTCGACCGCGAACAGATCGGCACGGTGTTGGCGCGTGGCCTGATGTCGCTCTGCGACGCGACCAATGCCTCCTCCGTCCACGTGACCTTCGCGCGCGAAGCCGAAGCGAAGTTTTTAGGCCAGCACGGCTTCCTGCAGCGCAACGACCAGCAGTTCCACTGGCGCAATGACGGCTACAACACCTTTGACGATTTCCTCGGCTCGCTGAATTCACGCCATCGCAAGGCGATCAAGCGCGAGCGCCGCGAGGCGCTGTCCGCCGGCATCACCGTCCACCGCCTGACCGGCGCCTGATATCACCGAGGATGCGTGGGACGCGTTCTTCGCATTCTACATGGAGACCGGCTCGCGCAAATGGGGCCGGCCCTATCTCACGCGAAAGTTCTTCTCGCTGATCGGCGAGAGCATGAGCCGGGACGTGCTGCTGGTCATGGCCAAACGCAACGGCCGCTGGATAGCCGGCGCCATCAATTTCGTCGGTTCCGATACGCTGTTCGGCCGCAACTGGGGCGCGGTCGAGCATCATCCGTTCCTGCATTTCGAAGTCTGTTACTATCAGGCGATCGAGTTTGCGATCGAGCGCGGCCTGCAGACGGTGGAAGCCGGCGCGCAGGGCGAGCACAAGCTGGCGCGCGGCTACCTGCCGCAAACCACCTATTCCGCGCATTACATCGCCGATCCCGATCTGCGGCACGCCATCGCCGATTACCTCAAGCGCGAACGCGCCTATGTTGCCGAAGTTGGCCGCGAGTTGACCGAGGCCGGTCCGTTCCGCAAGGACGCCGGCGAGGCTTGACCTGCTCCGCCGCCGACACGAAATTAAGACAAAACTTCAGAGGAACACGCCATGCCCGCTGCTTATGACACCAACAACATCTTCGCAAAGATCCTGCGCGGCGAGTTTCCCTGCCACAAGGTCTACGAGGACGAGCACGTGCTGGCCTTCCTCGACATCATGCCGCGATCTCCCGGCCACACGCTGGTGATCCCGAAGGCCCCTGCCCGCAACATCCTCGACATCAAGCCGGACGATTTCGCACACGTCGCGCGCGGCGCCCACAAGATCGCCGCCGCCGCGATGAAGGCCTTCAACGCCGACGGGATCACCGTCCAGCAGTTCAGCGAGCCCGCCAGCGGACAGGTCGTGTACCACCTGCATATGCATGTGATGCCGCGCCATGACGGCATCGCGCTGTTGCCGCCGGCCAGCCGCAAGGAAGACGTCAAGGTGCTGGAAGACAACGCGACCAAACTGATCGCCGCGCTCGCAGGCCGATAGGTTATGTCGAACCGCAGATCGATCCGCACGTTGGGACTGCTGGCCGGATGCCATCTGCTTCTTCTCGGTGCGGCTTCGCCCGGCGCAGCCGACGAAATCATTCCCCCCGACATTCTCGCGGCTGTCTCCGCCACCAAACCCGTACCCCCGACGACATGGACGTTCAGCCCTGACCAGGCCGCGGACATCAGCCCGGCCTGCAATCTGACTGCCGTCGACCTGCTGAAGCAGACGGAGGCAAAGCCGCCACAGACTTTTTCGCTGTTGACCGAGAAAAGCAGCGCTGACGCCAAGGCTCGGACCCAGATCCTGGTACAACTCCCTCGTATGGCGGTCGACGCCGACGGCGCCGCGCGCGCCTACCATCCGGACGATCCCTTCGGCCGCGGCATCTGTGAAAAGGTCACGCAGGGAAACAAGGTCGGCTTTCGCGGAGTCTGCGCGCTCGACCGGATCGCCAATGCCGGCGTCAGGATTTTCAAGGGCGCTGTCGAAGTTCCCTATCTGGTCGAGGCCGACAAAACCGAAGCCGACGGCTCCATTACCAAACACAACGTGTACAATCCGCAGTACGAAACGACGTGGCAGGAGCTTTGGCCGCGCGCCGCTAAGAAACAGATCGTCTCCGCGGACCTTCCGCTCGACCGCGTCGCGCTCTATTCGAGCGAACTGAACGCCGCCGCGGTGTTCAAGACCAAAATCATTCCGTTTCGAGACAGCCTGCCGTGTACTCAAGGGCCGGACGATCCGGCGCCCGGCTACTTTGTTTCGGAAACCGCGCCGTTGGCCGGGGTCTCGCCAACGCCGGACGACCTGTGCCGCCCCGCTCTGTACCGCAACTCGACCGAGATTCCGTATGTCGTCATCCCGGAAGGCCTGTTCGAAAACATTTCGGTCGGCGATATCGCCATCGGCTACGCGAAAACCACAGGCCAACCGCGCATCATCCGCGGTATCGTCGGGGATATCGGCCCCAAATACAGCTTCGGAGAAGCCTCGATTGCATTCAACCAGCAATTGCGCGATGATTTGACGGCTCCGATGAACTCGATCGAAGCCGACCGGCTGGATACCAATTTGTCCGAGGGCGGCGACCATAAGGGCATCGAGTCGATGTTCGTGCTGTTCCTGGGGAAGACCGCGCCGCTTCTGAACGGGGATTATTCGGCAGCCAACATCGATCGCGTCGCCGCGCGTGCGATCGAAACCTTCAAGGGCGACGCCCGGCTGAGTGCCTGTGCCGGCGAGTTGGACAAACGAGATTCGAAAAAAGTCGTTTTGGAAAAAACGGATTTCAACAAGAGCGAGCCTGCCAGACGCTAGGCCTTTTCGGCGTAGCTGATTTCGGACATTGGTTTTGCGCGACGGCGGCATCGGCAGGGGGACGTCATGGCCACGAAGAACATAGTGCTGTTGTCCGACGGCACCGGCAATTCAGCCGGCAAGGTCTGGCGGACCAATGTCTGGCGCGTGTTCGAGGGTCTCGACCTCTCCGATTCCCTGCAAATGGCCTGTTACGACGATGGCGTCGGTACCTCGTCCTTCAAGCCGCTTGCCATCCTCGGCGGCGCATTCGGCTTTGGGCTGCGGCGCAACGTGCAGACGCTCTATGAATTTCTGTGCAGGAACTACAAGGAAGGCGACAGAATCTACGGCTTCGGCTTCAGCCGCGGCGCGTACACGATGCGGGTCGTGACGGGACTGGCGCTGAGCCAGGGTCTCGTCAAGGGAGACACTGACGAAGAACTGCACCGTAATGCGCGGCTGGCCTACAGCGCCTACCGCAAGGAGAAGTTTGGATCGCGATCACCCGTGGAGGCCATTTTCCGCGGCATCTACCAGGGCTTTCGGCGCCTGTTCGGCAAACCCACCGTCCCGGAAATCAAGGTCAGGCCGGAAGGCGTTCGGATCACGTTTCTCGGCCTCTGGGATACGGTTGCCGCCTATGGAACGCCGATCGACGAGTTGACGCGGGGCATCAGCAAATGGATATGGCCGCTAGAGCTGCCGGACCGCACCTTCGACAAGAAACGTATCCTGCGCGCCTGCCACGCGCTCTCGCTCGACGACGAGCGGACGACCTTCCATCCCGTGCTGTGGAACGAGGACGGCGTTCCGGAAGAGCAACTCACCCAGGTCTGGTTTGCCGGCGTACACTCCAATGTGGGTGGCGGCTATCCCGACAACTCGCTGGCGCAGATTCCGCTGTACTGGATCATGCAGGAGGTCCGGGCGAAGAACGAACTGAGATTCAAGGAAGGCGTCAACTTCGACCCGGACTTCCTGAAGCACACCACCGTGTCGCGCGACAAGGACGGCAGGCTCTATGATTCACGGAGCGGCCTCGGCGGCTACTACCGGTACGGACCGCGCAAACTCGCCGAACTCTGCAATATGAAATTTTCCAATAAGCCCGGCGACGAGGTCAAGATCGACATCGACCGGGTCAAGATCCACAAGAGCGTGATCGCACGGGCAAAATCCGGCGCGCATGCATATGCCCCGATCGGCATCCCCGAGCACTATCAGCTCGTCTCCGACGAAGGCATCGAGCCGCAAACGCGGCTGGAAACGCTGCAGGAAGCAGAGGATCGCTGCACGGCCCAGGAAACGATCTGGAACATCGTGTGGCAGCGACGGATCGTCTATTTCCTGACCGTGTTCAGCACGATCTACCTCGTGGCGTATCCGCTGTTCAGCGCGAAACCGAGTTCGGCGGAATTCTCGACACGACTGCCGATGATTTCAACGGCGGTCCGCCTGCTCGGCAACGTCCTGCCCGGGATTGCGTCGACCTGGATTGATGCTTACGCCCGCGACCCCAGTCATTTTGTCTTTGTCGGCGGCCTCGTTGCCTTGCTGATCTATCTGGGATCGCAACTGGGCACCGCCATTCGCAGCAGCATGCAGGTCGTCTGGCGGCAGAACAGGGCGATCGACCAGGACGCGGAATACAAGAGATCCCTGAAGTTCAAGATCCCACTGCTGCTCGTCCCGGGGGCCTATGCCCTTTTCTATCCCTGGATCCCTCTTCCGCACGTTCTGCATTCGCTGCATTCGTGGATGGTCAACTACTTCACCGCTCCCGTTCGTGTTGTCGTTTTCTTCCTGTTGCTCGCCTATCTGCTGCCGCCGCGCAGAATCTACAAGCTCCGTGTCAATTGGGCCTACCAGGGCTTCATCAAGTCCGTGAAGCTGACGGTGGCGCCGGCGCTCTTTGCGCTGGGATTGGCAGGGGTCGTTCTACTGTTTCTCGCCCACTTCGCTTTTGTCGGGCAGGAAGCAGCCGGCTTTGTCTGCCATGAAAGCAAGAATATCGTGGAGGCAAGACAACATGGTCCGACCGCCCTCTCCAACAGCGGCGTGTCGAGTTGCAAGCCCGCAAGCATCGCAACCTGCAGCGATGAAGGCAGCCCCCAATGCAGTACCGGCCGGAAGTTGATGTGCAGTGACGAAAGAACCCCGATCTGCATATCGACCGGGCCGAAGCCCGAAAACAAGAAGATTCCGATGTGCACATATGGTCCGGCAACATGCGCGCCTCAGTGCGAGGGCGCGCCCGTTCCGCTGCAAACCAATTCCGTCTGCAACGGCACCAAGCTGTGGCTGGAGGAAGGTAGTACCTACAAACTGACCGTGACTCAAAATCCCGGCCAATGGTCGGACGGCACTTCGGTGATCGATCGCTGGCGCCCTGCTCCGCCTGCCGATCTCAGGGGATACAATATCGACGATCTCGACAGCCCGCTCGACAAGCTGATCGCCTATGTCACATGGCCATTGAAGCGAACATGGTCGCAGCCTTTGTTCCGCGTTACGGCCCGGATCGGCGCGAGCGGCTCGAACGAGGAATTCCTGATTCCCGAGCATATCTCGGCGGAGCGCCGGAAGAAGTACCTGAAGGAGCCTTACAAGCCGCGCACGCCGGATCTCACCAAGGCGGAAATCGACGAGATGAACGCGCGCGACGAGGCCTTGACGATCGTCACGACGATCACGCCGAAAATAGACGGAGAACTCTTTGTGTACGTCAATGACGCGGCGTTGCCGGGATGGGGATGGCTCCGCAGCTTCTTTTACAGGACGAACACCGGGTCGGCGAAAGTGACGGTGACGCTACTCCCGCGCGAGAGCCCGTAGGGCAACTAGTCAGACCCGCCGAACCATCGCCGGCACAAGATCCTTCAGCGACGGCGCGCCGAGCTGCTGCATGGCGAGGCGGGTCTCGTTGCGCAGAATGCCGAGCACCCGCTCGACGCCGGGCTGGCCGAAGGCGCCGAGGCCCCACAGATACGGCCGGCCGACGCATACCGCACGCGCGCCGATCGCGAGCGCCTTGACGATGTCGCTGCCGCGACGAAAACCGCTGTCGACGAGAACAGGCATACGGCCGCCGACGGCCTCGACAATTTCAGGCAGCACGGTGATGGTGGCGCTGACGCCATCCTCGACCCGCCCGCCATGGTTCGAAACCACGATCCCATCGATCCCGGCCTCAGCCGCCTGCCTGGCATCCTCCGATGTCAGGATGCCCTTGAGCACCAGTTTGACCTTCACCTTGTCGCGCAGGCGCTTGATCGAATCCCATGTCAGGTTGGTGACGGTGGTGCCGCTGACGCCACCAAGGTCGATGCCTGAAAAATTTGGCTTGCGGGACAGATAGTCGGACATACCGTGACAGCTCCCACATTGGCGGGTGTCGGCGCTGCGCAACCGGGCAAAGGTTTCCCATTTCGCCGATGCCCTCACATCCAGCGTCACGGCGATGGCGGGCGCGCCCGCGGCCTCGGCCCGTCTGGCCAGCGCTTCGCCAATTTTCAGTCGCTGCGTCGTATAGAGCTGAAACCATACCGGTGCGCCGCGCGCGGCGATCGCATCCTCGATCGACGTGGTCGCAACAGTCGACAGAATTTGCAGATGATTGCCGACCTTCGCAGCCTTGGCGACCGCAATCTCCGCATCGGGATGAAAGGCCCGGTTGCTGCCGGTCGGCGCGACGACGATCGGACTGTCGAACTTCTGGCCGAAGATTTCGACGCTCATGTCGATCTTGCTGACATCGACCAGCCGCCGCGGGCGCAATTCGAACTTCAAAAATCCCTCGCGGTTGGCACGCAACGTTACCTCGTCGTCGGCACCGGTCGCCATGTAGCCGAAATGTGCCGGCGGCACGTTCACCTTCATGACCGGCTCGAAGTCGAAGACATCGAGCGCCTGGGTCGGATCGGAAATCAGTTTTCCCGGGTCGCGTGGCGCCCATTCCATCGGATCGGGCCACCGCAGCCCTTCCGCGAGCGCGCTCTGTGCATGTGTGGACGGCTCCGTGTTGGCAAGAACTTTCTTCACGTTTTGCAGCATTGGTCGGTGCAGCCATGTGTTCGGCCTTTAAATGCGGTTCACATGACCGCTGGCCACAATGCCCTCCGCGGATCAGGTCCCGACCAAAAGCTCGCATTCAAGAATGCTATGGCACAAGTGGGTTGTCCTGATCGCCGGATCGACCGGCTCTGCATTACGTGCTGTTCGCCCTCCCAACCTTCACATCACGCCGGTTGCCCGGCGCGATCTCGTTTATCGCGCAAGCGCGACGGGTTCCTTGTATCGCTCGCCCCTGGCCATCATGGCCCAGACCATTCGGGCGATTTTGTTGGCGAGGGCGATAGCTGCAACCTTGGTCGGCCGCCGCGCCAGCAAGGCCGCAAGCCAGGGCCGGTGGTTGGTGCCATGGATCTTGGCGTAACGGATGACAGAAAGCGCGCCGGCCACAAACAGGCCGCGCAGATACCAATAGCGGGCTCGCGGCCAGGAACTTGAGAAGATTACGGCGATCGGCGGCATATGACATCGTCAACCCCTGTCGTCGAATTACTCCGTCTCGAAATCTCCGGCCTGCGGCGGCGCCAGCGGCGTGAATTCGCAGCGATCAGGTTTCAGGTCGATCAGCGGCGTCTCGTCGAGGCAATCGAGGCCGCGCACCAGGATCACGTTGCCTTCGATGCCTACCAGCTTGACGATCGAGGTGCCGATGGGATTGGGCCGCACCGGCGAGCGCAGCGAAAACGTGCCGCGCGTGTTCTTGTTGTTCTTCGGGCTTTGCAGCACGATGTCGCGGCGCGACTGATGCAGCCAGTACAGCACTTCGAGATTGGAATAGAAATCGACGCCCTTGATCGCGGGCACCCAGGGTTCGAAAATCTCGAGGCGGCAGACCGGGCCGTCGTGACGGCCCTGCCGCGGCGTCTCGAGGCGCGAGGTCCAGGGCGTGCGGATGCGGCCGATGAAGACGAGGCCGGCGTCGTGGGTCGGCGGCATGTCGACGGCAAGCTCGCCTTCGCGGACTTCACTTTCTCGAACCATCTTTTTAATCCAATGAGATATTGAGTGCCTTGATCACGCCGCCCCAAAGCGCGCGATCGCTGGCGACGAACTTGTCGATCTCGGCCTGGCTCTTCGGGCGCAGCGGCTTGAACCCGACCTTGTCGAGCGCAGCGCGGAACACGTCGTCGCTCAAGGCGCGGTCGAGGCTGGCTTTCACTTTCTGCATGACATCGTCGGGCACTTTGGACGGCGCGGCAACGCCGTACCAGACGCTGACGGCATAGTCAGGATAGCCGCTCTCGGCCACGGTCGGCACATCGGGCAGATCAGAGATACGCTCGTGCGAACTGACCGCCAGCGGCCGCAGCAATCCTCCTTTGACCGGCGGCAGCGCGGTGCCGAGCGTGTCGAACATCAACTGGATATTGCCCGACAGCAGATCCTGCAACGCCGGGCCCGCGCCCTTGTAGGCGACATGCACCATGTCGACGCCGGTCATCAGTTTGAACATCTCGCCGGCGAGATGGGTGGTGCCGCCGGTGCCGGCCGATCCGAAATTGAGCTTGCCCGGATTTGCCTTGGCGTAGGCTACGAACTCCGCCACCGTTTTCGCCGGCACCGAGGGATGGACTTCCATGATCATGGGAATGTCAGTGATGACCTCCAGGATCCGGAAATCCTTGTCGGCATCATAAGGCAGCTTTTTATAGAGCAGCGGGTTCAGCACGAACAGCGAGGCCGCGGTGAAGAACAGCGTGTAGCCGTCGGGCTCGGAGCGCGCCGCAGCCTCGGCGCCGATCGCACCCTGCGCGCCGGCCTTGTTCTCGACCACCACCGTCTGCTTGAGGTCGCGCCCGAGATAGTCGCCGACCATGCGGCCCAGCACGTCGGTCGGTCCACCCGCGGCATAGGGTACGATCAGCCTGATCGGCCGGGTCGGATATTCCGCCGCGTGGACTAGCGGTGAGGCCAGAGCGAGACCGAGACCCAGAGTCGATAAAATGCGCCAATTCATGCCGTTTCCCCAAAAATTCTCTTATGTGCCGGACACTAGAGCTTTTTCCGTTCCGATGGAATCAGAACAGGGCTCCAGAGTCTAATCCAGTGAGATATTGAGCGCCTTGATCACACGCGCCCAACGGGCGCCATCGGCAGCCACGAATTCGTCGATCTCGCGCTGGCTCCTTGGGCGCAGTGGCATGAACCCGATCTTGTCGAGGGAGGCGCGAAACGCGTCATCGCTCAAGGCGCGGTCGAGGCTGGCCTTGAGTTTTTGCAGGACATCGTCCGGCAGGTTCGACGGCGCGGCGATGCCGTACCAGGTACTCGTCGCATAATCGGGATAACTCTCGGCGATGGTCGGCAAGTCAGGCAGTTGGTCAATGCGCTTCGCCGAACCGACCGCGAGCGGGCGCAACAATCCGGCTTTGATCGGAGGCAACGCCGTACCGAGCGAATCGAACAGCACCTGGATATTGCCGGAGAGCAGATCCTGCAGCGCCGGGGCCATGCCCTTATAGGGAATATGCACCATATCGATGCCGGCCATCTGCCTGAACATTTCGCCAGCGAGATGGGCGGCACCACCAGTGCCGGCCGATCCGAAATTCAGTTTGCCGGGGTTCTGTTTGGCATAGGCGACCAACTCCGCCACTGTCCTGGCCGGCACCGACGGGTTGATCTCGAGGATCGCCGGCTGGTCCGTGACCACGGCCAGCATGCGAAAATCCTTCGCTGCATCGTAGGACAGTTTTTTGTAAAGCAGCGGATTGAGCACGAAGACCGATGCCGCCGAGAACAACAGCGTATAGCCGTCAGGCTCGGATCGCGCCGCCATTTCGGCGCCGATAGCGCCCTGCGCACCGGCCCTGTTCTCGATCACAATCGTCTGTTTCAAATCGCGGCCGAGATACTCACCAACGATACGCGCCTGAACGTCGGATGGCCCGCCCGCGGCGTAGGGGACGATCAGCTTGATCGGGCGGCTCGGGTAATCGGCCGCCCAGCCCAGTGGCGCGGCGAAGACGAAGCCGCAGACCAAGGCCGAAACTGCGCGCCACTTCATGCCGTTCCTCTTGCCGTTTCTAAGTTGGACGACACTACCGGATTATGCGACGGCTGCAATCAACCGAGCCACCATTTCCCGGCCACCATCACGATCTCGCCACTGACGACGCCGGCAAAGATCGAGCGTCGCGTCAGCATGAAGGCGAGAAAGCCGGCGGCGACGGCGCCGTAACGCAGCCAGTCGGGAACGCTGGCCAGCGCCCCCGGCGGCTGCACCAGGATCTGCGCGATGACGCCGGCGAGGATCGCGGTCGCCACCGCCCTCACCCACACCAGTATTTCCGAGCCCTCGTCGACGCCACCGCCGAGCCAGAGCCCGGCCATGCGCCAGACCTCGTTGGGCAGAAACCCCGCAATGACGAGGATCAATAGCGCGTGAGGATCGCCGAAAAATTGGCTCATGCGCGCTCCTGCTCCCGCCACCAGTGAACCCCGTAAGCGATGCTCCCGGCCGCGATGCCGCTGATCAGTATATCGACGCCGGTGTGCAGCATCGACACGAGGGGAAACAGCGCGATCCCGAGCACCAGCGCCAGCACGTCCGAAACCTGCCGGCAGTTGCGCGCGGTGGACAGCAGGAACGCCAGCGGCGTCAGCAACAGGATCGCCGCGCCAAACAGTTTTGGCAGGTTGGCGGCAAGGCCGTAACCGATCGTGGTTGCGACCAGGCAGACCGTGAGCAGGCCGCAGCCCAGCCCGTGCGTGAATGCAATGCGCCGCTCGCGCGGCACCTGCGGCAGCAGCCGGTAGCACTCGACCCACAGGGTGACGGCGATGAAATGCGCCGCCAGCACGAGTTGACGGCGTTTGGTGTCAGGCATCTTCATGAGCGGGAGCACCGACACCACCATCGGAAACAACCGAATCGCGCTCACGGTCACCGCAATCGCCGCCTGCACCACCGTCGCACCGGAGCCGAGCGTCGAGATCAAGATGATCTGCGCCGGCCCGGCCCAGACCAGCATCGTGCTGCCGAGCACCCAGCCAAGACTAAAATGGCTGTCATGGGCCAGCGCACCAATGCCGAGATAGGTCGCAAACAGCACCAGCGTCAGAACAGTGGTCGTCACGGAAGCCATGCCCCACGCGAAGGCGCGCAAGGGGCTTTGCCACTGGGGAGACGAGAGCGGAGGTAGCGCCACGGGTGACCGGTCGGGGTGTGAATCGTCGTTGCATAGGGCTGGCGAAAGCTGGCTGCGTCAAGCCGACATCAGTCAGACCTGCCATCCCTCTTTACGAAGCCGCGCCGCCAAATCCCGGCGTGGCCGTGCCTGACAAAAACGACGCCAGAAACATCTTTCCCCTTGTATGCAGATTTTCGGGCGTGCCGGACTTCAGGCGACCCGCATCGATCGCCTGCTGAAAGTCAGCAGGAGAAGGAATTGAGAGGTCGGTATCCCCCTTCACCCAGGAGGCCGCGGCGGAAGCGCTGAGGAAAACCCCCGCGTAGTAAAGCCGCGTCAGGGCCCGCGTCACCTCGAGGCGAGCGCGGACGTCTTCATCCGGGGCGCGACCGAGCCAGGCGTTCAGAAAGATTTCTTCAGTTGCCGGCGTGCGCACGAGGCCATCCAGCACGATGGCGACATCGACCAGGGGATCGTTGCGGCATGCCGACTCCCAATCGATCAGCCAAAGGCGCTCGCCGTCGAACAGGATATTGCCGGGCGTGGGATCGTTGTGGCTGGAGACAAGCTTTGTCGCACCCGCCTCATAGGCTTTGCTCACCAACTCGAGCCGCTTGACGTGCGGATCAAGTACGCCGTCCGAAAAAAGGCCGGTCCGGCGAACATGCGCAAACAAGCGGGCGACGATATCGGGATAGTGGACGTAGAACGGAAAAACCGGCGTCGCCTGGACACGCGAGAATAACTCACCCAGCGCCCGTGACCGAGTGGTCAGTCCGCCCGGATAATCCTTCAGCGGTACCTGCTCGATGAAGTCGATCACCGCGACACGGGCCGCCTCGTCCACATAATGAATCTTTGGCGCAATCCCCGCCTCTGCGGCAATGGCCATGGACTTGTATTGATGCGGATTGCGAAGCGGACTTGGCTGCCCCTCGATGCGCAACAAATACTTTCGCGTTCTGACCTCGATACGATAGACCGAGGCCGTCGTCATTCCGCCCGTCATCGCTACAATCGCGTCGATCGGTGCCATCCCAAACGCGGCGATCAGCGCTTCGCTCGCGACGTCTCGATGTACGGCAGGGAATGCATCGAATCGATCCTCGATCATGCCACTTCCCTACTACGGGTCTTGAGGACCAGTCATCCCCGCACTCCCATGTTCCGCAGCACAAAACACGCCCCGCCGGCGCGGCGGATACGGTTGCAGAGATCATCCGCGGCGGGCCGCGTGTCGGCGCCGATCCGCACCTGATAGAACGCGCGGCTGCCGCGGCTGCGCATCACAGATGACAGCAGGCTCGGATCCTGATCGCCGATCACGGGACTGAGCCGCTTCATCGCCCGCGCATACATCGCGAGCGCCTTGTCGCGGTTGAAGCCGGCGGCGAGCTGCACGCCCCACAGTTTGGCGGCAGCGAGCGTGATGTGCTGTTCGAGTTCGGCCACGAACGGATTGGGCGCGCGCCGGAGCAAGGCCATCAATTCGCGGCAGCTTGAGGTCGCCGCCCGTGTGGGCATCTTGCCGTTGCGCCCCGCGTCCCGCCACTCCTCGACCGTGGAGCCGGTGATGGCTGAGACGTAGTTGCGGGTTTCCAGCGGCATCGGACCGGAGCCCGCGAGCCATTCCTGCACCCGCCGCGGCCCGGCATTATAGGCGGCCGCAGCGAGCCCGAGATTGCCGAATTGTTGGCGCAGCTCGTCGAGAAACTCCGCGGATTTCGGCAGAGCCTGCACGGGATCGAAGGGATCGAGCAGCCGACGCTCGCTGGCGGTTCCCGGCATGAACTGCGCGATGCCCTGGGCGCGCTGGCCGCTGCGTGTCACCGGGCCCACCGCGTCGGACTGAAAGCGGCTCTCCTGCCAGATCACGCGCGCGAAGAATTCCAGCGGCAGGTTCGCCGCCCTTGCCGCCGATTCGATCATCAGGCACATCGCCTCGCGCGTATCGCTTTCGCGCGCCGGCTCCGCCGCTGCTTTCAGGGGTATCGCCAGTTCCTCGACGCTCGGCCGGGCGACCTCGCCCACTGTGGACGGTGTGTCCTCCGCCATTGCCGGCGCCGGCAACAGCGTCGCCACGATGAATAATCCGACGCAGAGACTTGCTCGCATGGCAATCTGTGCTTTGGCCAGTGAGAGTTCACACGATGGTGCTAACGTAGCTTTCAGGCAAGCCGAGCTTGCGGGCAACGGCCCGCAGCCTCGTTGCATAATCGGAATTCGACTGAACCTCGGCTGGAACCAGCGGCAGATTGAAGCACAATGCGGCGACGCTAGCGCCTTCCGGCAGCAAGGCGATGACAGCTTCCGGACGGTACGCGGCCACGCTTGGCTCGGCGTAAAGCCGGTCCAGTTCCTCATGGGTCAGGCTCATGAGCATCCCGTGAACGCACCCGCCCGCGTCAGCGATCAGGGTTGCCCGCGCCCCGAGCCGAAGCGAGAATCCGTTGACGCTGGCCCGCCGCGCATGGGCAGGCCGCAGCCCTTTCCCGTGCAGTGCGTCCTCATCCATGAACAGGCCGTAGAAGAACACGTCGATTCGTCGTTCCATGAACGCTCCGTCTGCAGGCGCTTCGACCAATCGTCACGTCGCAGCCATCGGCACTGGACCGCGGCGAGCGTTTCGCCATTATACCGGAGCTTCAAACCCGGGTTGAACCATGATCATCGAAAATCAGGCAGACGTTACCAATGCCGTCGTCGAGGCGTTCAGCCGTGCGGAGGATCCGCGGCTGCGCGAAATCCTGCTGGCGCTGGTGAAGCACCTTCACGGCTTTGTACGCGAGGTCCGCCTCAGCGAACGCGAATTTCAGGAAGCCGCGCGGATCATCGCAGCGTTGGGACAGAAGACGACGCCCTCCCACAACGAGGTGGTGCTGATGGCGGGCTCGCTCGGCGTATCCGCGCTGGTCTGCCTGCTCAACAATGGCGATAACGGCCAGACCGAAACCCAGGCCAACCTGCTGGGGCCGTTCTGGCGCGACGACCAGCCGCTCTGCGCCAGCGGCGATACGCTGGTACGATCAGCCACGCCGGGACCGGAGCTGGCCGTGGATGTCAGTGTGACCGACCGCGAGGGACGCCCGGTGGCGGGTGCGGAAGTCGATGTCTGGCATTCGTCGCCGGAAGGGCTTTATGAGAACCAGGACCCGGCACAGGCCGAGATGAACCTGCGCGGCCGCTTCATGACGGATGCCGCCGGCCGCTTTCATTTCCGCAGCGTCAAACCGGCCGGCTACCCGATCCCGATCGACGGCCCCGTCGGCGATCTCGTCCGCGCCACCCGCCGCCATCATTACCGGCCGGCCCACCTGCACTTCATGATCTACAAGCCCGGCTTCAAGACCATGATCTCGCAAATCTACTCGCCCGACGATCCGCATATCGATTCCGACGTGCAGTTTGGCGTCACTCGCGCACTGATCGGCGGCTATGTGCGCCACGACGAGCCTTCGACCCAGGGCTTTGCCGCGCCGTGGTATTCGCTCGACCAGCGTTTTGTCCTGGAACCCGGCGAGGCGCGGCGGCCAGTGGCGCCGATCCGCGCCAAGGCTACGGCGTAAGGCCTTGAAGGGGCGCGTCCGGAAGCGGAGGAGTCGCCCGAAATTAACCCGATCGCATCTGCCGTTAATTTACGTTAACGGCGCATTTTGCCCGGACCACCCTTTCGTGCACAGTAAAGCAGCGTAAAAGTCTCCCTGATTGCTGGGAGATTGATCAATGCTGGACCGACGCCAGAGTGCGCGCGACAAGGTGATGTATGGCGGCGTCGCCGAGATCGACGAGCGCGGTGTGACGCGTGACTGTATCGTCCGCAACATCTCTGAAAACGGCGCGACCATTGAATTCAGCAACGTTGTCCACCTGCCGAGGGAGCAGATGTCGCTGCGCATCGCGCGCAAGGGCCGCTCGTTCCTCGCCAAGGTGATCTGGTGGCGCGACAATTTTGTCGGCGTTGCGTTTCGCGCGGAGACCCCCGCCGAGCCCGTCTCCGATCTCGAGGAGCGGCTGCGCAGGAGCGAAATCAAGAAGCGCCAGTTGCAGCGCCGCATCCAGGAATTGCTGGACGAGCGCTAAAACTCCTGTTCGACGTGTTTTATGGGTTACTCGGCTGCGAGTTTCGCGGCCGATGGCGGCGACCACGACACGATCCGGTTCCGGCCCTGCTCCTTGGCCTGATACAAGGCCTCGTCGGCGGCGCCGAGCAATGCCTCAAACCCTGACATGCTGACGGTCGCGGCCGCAAAACCGATACTGGCCGTTACCTTGAAGTGCACCGCGTGCGCCATCAACGTGCGGGCCTCGACATTCCTGCGAATCCGCTCTGCCACGATCCTGGCCTGGTATAGATCGGTCTCCGGCAGCAGCATTGCAAATTCCTCGCCGCCGAGCCGGCCGACGATATCGGAATTTCGCTTGCCATCCATGCAGGCATTGGCGACCGCGATCAGCGCGTCGTCGCCGACGGCGTGTCCATAGCGGTCGTTGACTGACTTGAAATGATCGACGTCGATCATCAGCACCGACAGCGGCCGGTAATAGCGCTGGAAGCGGCTCCACTCCGCGGCGGCCAGCGCCAAAAAATGCCGGCGGTTGCAGAGGCCGGTCATCGAGTCGATGGTCGCGAGCTTTTCCATCTCCTGCGCGTTGTTGACGAGATCGGTGACATCGCAATAGGTCAGCATCCGGCCGCCGTTTTTCTGCACCGCGCAATGTGCGCGGATGTGACGGCCGTCGGTGGTTTGCAGGTCCCGCAGCGGCTCGCTACCGTCACGAACCGCGGCAACCCTGCCCTCGTAGAATGCATTCAGTTCGGCCGGCGGCATCGTGCGCTTGCCCGAATGCGGTGAATTCCTGATCAGCGAGGCATAGGGCGGATGCGCGGCGGCCTGTTCTTCCGTCACGCCCCAGAACTTTCGCATCTTGGCGTTCAGGAACTGGGCATTGAGCTCCTTGTCCAGCAGCACGACGCCTTCCGACACGTTATCGAGCGCGCCACGCAACACTTCAAGTTCGTCGGCGTGACGAACGATGTCGGTGACGTAGGTATAGCTGATCATTCTGCCGCCATTCGGCAGGCACGCGCACTGCATGCGCACCACGTCGCCGCCGGTTCGGCGCAAGTCGATCGGCTTGGTATCGCCGGCCCGCACCAGACGAACGCGCTCGGCGACATAGGCATCGATTTCCGCAGCCGCGATTTCATAGGCCTCGGTGTCGCGGCCATGATACATCAGCGCCACAAAGGCCGGATTTCGGTCAGCGACCGCGTCAGACAGCTTCCACATGCGGCGGAAGGCGCGGTTGATGAACTGGCACTTCATGTTGGCGTCGAGCAGCAGCACGCCGACCTCGACGACGTCGAGCGCCGCGCGCAATGCCAGCATCTGGCCACGCACGATCTGATCGCCACCCCTCGCCTCTTCGGCGCTGCTCCGGGCGGCTTCTTCCTTTGCGGCTTCCGCCGTCTCGAAGACGAGCCCGATCTGCTTCTCGGACTGCCACGAGCGTTTGCACGGCTGCGGCTCGCCCTCGCCCGGAATCAGCAGGTGAAAATGCTCGGGAACACCGAGCACGCTTTCCACCTCGATGACGGCGCCGACATCGGACATCCGGCGCACGATGCAATCGATCGTCGACTGACCGTAATTGGAGATGACCTTGCCGGCCAGAAAGGTACGGCCGCGAGGCGCAGGCTTTTGCTCGGACATGGCTGCGTTTCCAGATGCAGCTCTGGCCGGAATATGCAGGCGGATGCTCTAGGCAGGCTTAATCGCAGCAGGGCATCAGAAGTTTTACGGTGTCCGGTTTTCGCCTATCGCTAACAGACGGTTAAGCCGCCATGGCGCCCGCCCGCCGCGCTCCGGCCTGGAAGCTGCGGATTTCACCCAGCAAAAAGCCGGCGGTCCTGCAACCGCCGGCTCTTCAACTCAATCCTCCAGGCTGATCAGACCTTGACCAGCGGACCCCGCGAAGCCGGTCCCTTGGAACCGCCGCCACCGTTCGGTCCGCCCGGCTTCGGCTTGCGCTTGCGCGCGCCAGGCAGCTTTTCCGGCTTCGGCGTGACCGGACCTTCGACGAACTCAAAGCCGATCTTGTCTTTGCCTTCGGCGCTCGTCTCATCCTTGACCAGGACGACACGAACATGGCCACCGCCCTTGAGATGGCCGAACAGCACTTCGTCCGCCAAGGGCTTCTTGATGTGCTCCTGGATCACCCGCGCCATCGGACGGGCGCCCATCTGCTCGTCGTAACCGTGCTCGATCAGCCAGGCCTTGGCGGGCTCGGACAGTTCGATGGTGACGTCGCGGTCCGCCAACTGGGCTTCGAGCTGCAGCACGAACTTCTCCACCACCATGCCGATGACATCGACATTGAGATGGGCGAACGAGACGATCGCATCCAGACGGTTGCGGAATTCCGGCGCGAACTGCCGGTTGATCGCCTCGTGGTCGTCGCCTTCCCGCTTGCTGCGGGTGAAGCCGAAGGCCTGACGCGCCAGATCGGCGGCGCCCGCATTCGTGGTCATGATCAGGATCACGTTGCGGAAGTTGACCTGCTTGCCGTTGTGGTCGGTGAGCCGGCCATGATCCATGATCTGCAGCAGCACGTTGTAGAGATCCGGATGCGCCTTCTCGATTTCGTCGAGCAGCACCACGCAATGCGGGTGCTGGTCCACGCCATCGGTCAGCAGGCCGCCCTGGTCGAAGCCGACATAGCCGGGAGGCGCGCCGATCAGGCGCGACACCGTGTGACGTTCCATATATTCGGACATGTCGAACCGAATGAGTTCGACACCAAGCGAAGCCGCGAGCTGCTTTGCCACCTCGGTCTTACCGACGCCGGTCGGACCCGAGAACAAATACGAGCCGATCGGCTTCTCCGGTTCGCGCAGGCCCGCTCGCGACAGCTTGATCGAGGCCGACAGCGCTTCGATCGCCTTGTCCTGGCCGAACACCACCCGCTTCAGCGTGGTTTCGAGATGCTTCAGCACCTCGGCATCGTCCTTTGACACGCTCTTGGGCGGAATCCGCGCCATGGTCGCGATCGTGGTCTCGATTTCCTTGATGCCGATGGTCTTCTTGCGCTTGTTCTCGGCCACCAGCATCTGCGCCGCGCCGGACTCGTCGATCACGTCGATCGCCTTGTCCGGCAGCTTGCGGTCGTGGATGTAGCGGGACGACAATTGCACCGCGGCCTCGATGGCCTCGTTGGTGTATTTCAGCCGGTGGTAATCCTCGAAATAGGGTTTGAGGCCCTTCAGGATTGCAATCGCGTCTTCCACCGTCGGCTCGTTGACGTCGATCTTCTGGAACCGGCGCACCAGCGCGCGGTCCTTCTCAAAATGCTGACGGTATTCCTTGTAGGTGGTTGAGCCCATGCAGCGGATCGTGCCCGACGCCAGGGCCGGCTTGAGCAGGTTCGATGCATCCATCGCGCCGCCGGAGGTGGCGCCAGCGCCGATCACGGTGTGGATCTCGTCGATGAACAGGATGGCGTTCGGATGCGCCTCCAGTTCCTTCAAAACCTGCTTCAGCCGTTCCTCGAAGTCGCCGCGGTAGCGCGTGCCTGCCAGCAGCGTGCCCATGTCGAGCGAAAACACGGTCGCGGCCGCGAGCACTTCCGGCACTTCGCTATCGACGATGCGCTTGGCAAGGCCTTCGGCGATCGCGGTCTTGCCGACGCCGGCTTCGCCCACGAACAGCGGATTGTTCTTCTGCCGGCGGCACAGCACCTGGATGGCGCGGTTGATCTCGGCATTGCGCCCGATCACCGGGTCGATCTTGCCGTCGCGCGCCTTCTTGTTGAGGTTGACGCAATAGGTCTCGAGCGCCTCGCCCTTTTTCTTGAAGTCGTCGCTGCCCTTGGTCTCGGTCTCCTCGTCGACGCCACGCACCGGGCGCGCTTCGGAAACCCCGGGCCGCTTGGCAATGCCGTGGCTGATGTAATTGACGGCGTCGTACCGCGTCATGTCCTGCTCCTGCAGGAAATAGGCGGCATGGCTTTCGCGCTCCGCGAAGATCGCGATCAGCACGTTGGCACCGGTCACTTCCTCGCGGCCGGATGACTGCACGTGAATCACGGCGCGCTGGATCACGCGCTGGAAGCCGGCGGTCGGCTTGGCGTCATCGGCGCCGTCAGTCACCAGATTTTCAAACTCGGTCTCGAGATAATTGACGAGACTGGTGCGCAGCTTGTCGAGATCGACGCTGCAGGCACGCATCACCGCCGCCGCATCCGAGTCATCGATCAGCGACAGCAGGAGATGTTCGAGCGTCGCATATTGATGATGGCGCTCGTTGGCAATCGCCAGCGCACGATGCAGGGATTGTTCAAGGCTTTGGGAAAAAGTTGGCATTCGCGTCCTCTATGGCCCCCGGTCATCATGATCGCCATTACCCGGTTGGGCAACAGCAACCTTCGTCATCCCCTGTCATATAGTTACATGTGATCGTGGCGAAAGGCCGGTTCCGTAAACGTGGTTTTCCTCTAAATTCACGCACCATTGCGTACACAACCACCCCCGAAAACTACCGGGAATACGGTCGGCTTCCATCAGCGAGAATCAATGCAAGACCCGTTCCTTTTTTTGGCCAGGTCTTTTTTTGGCCAGGTCTTTTTTAGCCACGTCTGCGGTCATGCGCGGCTATTTCTTTTCCATCACGCATTGCAGGGGGTGCTGGTGCTTGCGTGCAAAATCCATCACCTGCGTAACTTTGGTCTCGGCAATCTCATAGGTAAACGTGCCGCACTCGCCGATACCGTGGTGATGGACGTGCAACATGATCTTGGTAGCGGCTTCGGCGTCCTTCTGGAAAAACTTCTCCAGTACGTGAACCACGAACTCCATCGGCGTGTAGTCGTCGTTCAAAATCAGCACGCGATACAGGTTCGGCCGCTTGGTCTTCGGCTTGACCTTGGTGATGACCGACGTCGACGGTCCATTGGTCCCGGGATTGCGGTTCTCGTCATTGCTCATTCGGGGAGCAAAAGCGGCTGACATCGCCGGCACGGACGAACAAGCTTTGAAAGTTAACTGCAACATGGCTCAGACGTTCGAAATCCCCAGGGGAACTGGACAGGGAAACCAGACAGCGTATCCCGGCACCCCGCCACCGGCCCAAACGGCCGTCGCAAGGCACCCGGCAGCGCGTCCCGGATCGCCCTCCCGGTCCGTTCCGTCGGCCGGACCGGCCTCTGGAATATGGGTCCGGCACCGGGTCCCCGCAAGCGCATAAACGACGCCCTGGGCGACCCGCGACCGGATCGATTCCCGGTTTGGCGACCCGCCCAAGGTTAATCGTTTCTGTCCGGTTTGACAAAGGAAGCCGCCCGCCCGTTTAGCCGCTGTTGAGGATAGTGGGCGCTTTAGGCGGCCGATTCGCCCATGCACGGGCTTTGAGGCGTGTTTATCGGAACCGGTTTACCAGCTGTTTAGCCGCCAAAGCGGTAATGGCCGCAGAAACCACATTGCGGTGAAAGCCATGCTCGATACTACCATTTTCAATCGTGTTCGCGCTGCCACCCGCCGGTTCGCGGGCGACAAGCGAGGCAATATCGCGGTGCTGTTTGCGATCGCCGCGGTCCCGATCATCAGCTTCGTAGGCGCTGCGATCGACTATACCCGCGCCAACACCGCCCGTTCGGCGATGCAGGCGGCGCTGGACTCGACCGCCCTGATGCTGGGCAAGGACCTGACCGACGGTACCATCACCTCGGCGCAGATCTCGGCCAAGGCAACCGCCTATTTCACGGCGCTCTATACCAACAAGGACGCCAAAAACGTCGTTGTCGGTGCGACCTATACGGCTGCCGGCGGCGCAACGCCCGCAACCATCCTGGTGAGCGGAAGCGGCGTGGTAAACACCGATTTCATGAGGGTCGCCGGTTTCCCGACCCTCGACTTCAATTCCAATTCGACCTCGACCTGGGGCAACGTGCGCATGCGCGTGGCGATGGCGCTCGACAACACGGGATCGATGGCTGACGACGGCAAGATGCCGGCGCTGAAGACCGCGGCCAAGAGCCTGATCGATCAGCTCAGTGCGCTCTCCAAGACGAACGGCGATGTCTATATTTCGATTATTCCCTTCGCCAAGGACGTCAACGTCGGCTCCAGCAATTACAATCAGACCTGGGTCGATTTCAGCGCCTGGGACGCCATCAACGGCACCTGCAGCAAGGCGAGTAAAACGACCAAAAGCAGCTGCGTCGCCGCAGGCAAGACCTGGACGCCTAACGCCCACTCGACCTGGAACGGCTGCGTTTGGGACCGCGACAAGGACACAGTCCCGCCGGGTTATTCGAGCCCATCAGGTTATGACTCGGTGAATCTCCCGCCGGTCGGGGCGAACGCTGCCACACTATTCCAGGCGGAGCAGTGGACCGGGTGCCCGGTCGCCTTGATGCCGCTGAGCTACAGCTGGGCCAGCCTGAAGAGCCTGATCGACACCATGACCCCGAACGGCAACACCAACCAGGCCGTCGGCTTGGCGTGGGCGTGGCAGTCCCTCGCTTTGACAGCGCCACTCAATGCGCCGGCGAAGGAAGCGGCCTATACCTACAAGGATGCGATCATCCTGCTGTCCGACGGCTTGAACACGCAGGATCGCTGGTTCACCGACGCGACGTCGATCGACAAGCGCCAGAAGCAGCTGTGCGACAACGCCAAGCAAGCCGGCGTCACGGTCTACACGATCCAGGTCAACACCGGCTCGCCCGGCGATCCGACCTCGACCGTGCTGCAAAATTGCGCCAGCAGCGCGGACAAGTTCTACCTCGTCAAGTCCGCGAGCCAGACCTTGACGGTGTTCAACTCGATCGGCACGTCGCTGTCCAAGCTGCGCGTCGCGAGATAATCGGCGCAGGCTTCGGCCCGAGAACGAACGCAAGAAAAAAAGCCCGGCCATATGGCCGGGCTTTTTGTATTCGCTGTTCGCGTTAGGAAGATTAGTGCGAAGCCGGAACGAACTTCGAGACCAGGCCCTCGTAGGGCTTGAAGGTCTGCTTGGCCAGATCGGTGTAGAGGCCGGCAATCTTCTGCGACTCGGCGACGAAGGTCTCATAGGCCGAACGAGCGAACTCGGTCTGAACTTCAAGCACCTTGTCCACCGACTTCACGCCGGAGAGCTTTTCCACAAACGACTTGGTGTCTTCGAACGACTTCTTGGCGTAATCGCCGTAGGCGGTGGCGATCGCCTGAACGCCGCTCTGCATGTTGCTCGCCGAAGCGGCGACCGACTCGAGATGCTCTTTGCCGTAGCTCTGAATGTCTTCAACTTTGACCATGATGGAATCCTTTTCCCAGATTGAACGTGCAACCGGGAGGTCCCGGCTCCCTAGACACACCCCTTTATAGTGCACCGCACAATTATGTCAAGGAATCTTGTGCGACGCACAAATACATGGCATTTGCAGAGAACCCCGGGGTGTTACGCAACGGTTCGTTAATCTTTTGGAAACTCGCTCGGCCTAACCTCTTTCCCGGACTTGTTCGCCTTCCGACAGACAGCCTGAAAGCTGTTTGTGAACAGCACCTTAGCTAGAATAGCGACCTGATCGACCGGCCGGACTGCGCGTTTTGTCCGGATCGGCGCTCCGAACAGGAAAACACCGGGGCTCTTTGGGCACAATTTCGCCTCACGAACCGGTGATGCAGATAGAAATTGGGACGGGGAAGTAAATGCTTCGTACAACCTTGGCTTCCTCGCGTGCGTTGCGAGTTGGCGTTCTCGGGCTGGCTACCTTCACCACGGCGATCCTTATCACCAGCGACAGCGCTGAAGCGCGCCGCTACCGCCATCGCCACTATGCCCATCACCATCAGAGCCGCGCTGCGAGCGAGAGCTACAGCCCGCAATTTTCCTCGATCATCGTCGACGGCAATTCCGGTGCGGTGCTGACCTCGAACAATCCCGACGGCAGCCGCCATCCGGCGTCGCTGACCAAGATCATGACGCTGTATCTGCTGTTCGAGCGTCTCGAAGCCAACAAGATGAAGCTCGACACCGAGATGGAAGTCTCCGAGCACGCCTCCGAACAGGCGCCGACCAAGCTCGGCCTGCGCCCCGGCCAGACCATCAAGGTCGAAGACGCCATCAAGGGCCTCGTCACACGCTCCGCCAACGACGCCGCCGTCGTGATCGCGGAAGCCGTAGGCGGCGATGAAGACGATTTCGCCAAGATGATGACCCGCAAGGCGCGCGCGCTGGGCATGACCAAGACGATCTATCGCAACGCCTCCGGCCTGCCCAACGACGAACAGGTGACGACCGCACGCGACCAAGCCACCCTCGGCCGTGCGATCCAGGACCGGTTCCCGCGCTACTATCGTTACTTCTCGACGTCGGTGTTCAACTATCACGGCCAGTCGATCCGCAATCACAATCGCCTGCTCGGCAATGTCGAAGGCGTCGATGGCATCAAGACCGGTTACACCCGCGCCTCCGGCTTCAACCTCGTGACCTCGATGCGCCGCGGCAACCGCCACCTCGTCGGCGTGGTACTCGGAGGCCGCAGCGGCGGTTCGCGCGACGCCATCATGCGCAACCTGCTCGCTGAAAACCTCGAAAAGGGCGCGACCAAGCGCACCGTCGCCGCGATCACCGAGCGCAATTCCAGCGACGCCAACGCCGATGTGGCCGAAGCCGAAGCCGCTTCCCGGCCGACCGACATGGTTCAGGTCAATGGCGCTATCGCTTCCGCCGAACCGGCTCAGGCCGCGCTGCGCCCGGTCGCTCCGTCCAAGCCGTCACTGATGGCGGCCGCTGCAGCAGCCTTGCCCCCGCCGCCGGCCAAGGTCGAGCCGCAAGCCAGGCCCGAACCCGCGCCCCTGACCAGCGGCGTGATCCAGACCCAGCAGATCGCGGCGATCCCCGGCTCCGCCGAGCCGATGAAGCCGGTCAAGGTCAAGACGGTCCAGGTCAAGGCGGGGTCGATGAAGCTCGCTTCCGCCGGCCCGTCGCAGCCGGCCCCGCCGATCACCAACACCATTCCGACGCGCCCCGAGATCGCTGAAACCTCCAGCGCCATGGTCGCGCGCGCCGCCGAGACCAACAGGGCCGAGGTGGCCCGGGTCGAGATGCCGCCGCAGCCCGCCAATCACGGCACCGGACAAGGCCTGCTCGGCGTCCTGCCCGCCTCCAGCGTCGCTTCCGCCCCCGCGCTGAGCACATCGTCGCAGTCGAGAGCTGCCCAGGCCAGTTCTTCCCAGGCTTTGGCCTATGCCGATCCGGCGCCGGCCGCCCAGCCTCAGGCCGTGCAGCAGAACGGCGCGATCAAGCCGGTTGCCCCGGCCACCGTTCACAGCGGCTGGATCATCCAGGTCGGCGCGCTGGAAAGCGAAGGCGAAGCCAAGCAGCGCATCGACCTCGCCCGCAGCAAGGCTACAAGCCTGCTGAGCAAGGCTGATCCCTTCACCGAGCCGGTCGTTGCCAAGGATAATCGCACCCTGTTCCGTGCCCGTTTCGCCGGCCTCGAGCGCGATCAGGCCGAAGCGGTCTGCAAGACGCTGAAGCGCGCCGACATCTCCTGCATCACCGTTCGCAACTAACACCTGGTTTTCGTCTGAAATCGCAAAGCCGGCGCCCAAGCGCCGGCTTTGTTGTTTCGCGATCACAGTCTCGTCGCCAATCGCTCGATCGCGGCAATTCGGCCCGGTGAAAACCTCTCGTCAAGATTTTAGGGTTAAGTTTTGGGGAACTAAGCGATCGACCACGCCGGGCAACGGCGGGCGATATGGGGCCTCAATCAGAGAACACGGAAGCAACTCGCGGTCAGTAGCGTTTGTAGCGTAGCCGGAGTTAGCTGAGATGCGTGCGAAGCAGAGTATCCTTGGCCTCGTTTACACGGGCGGCGAGGTACGTCGAGCCCCCTTGGTCGGGATGCAATTTCTTCATGAGGGCGCGATGCGCCCGGCTGATGTCGTCACGCCCCGCCCCCGGTTGCAGGCCAAGGATCTGGTAAGCCTCCTCGTCCGTCATTTTGCCGCTCGACGCCGCGCGGCGCTGCCCCCCTGCCGCGTCGCCCTGCGCGTTCTGACGCCAGGCGGGAAACCGGCGGTCCAGATAGCTTTCAAGTAGAGCGACGCTCTCGGCGTCGAAGCCGGGGATCATCGCAATCAGCCCGGCAAGGTCGAACTCGTCGAGCGAGCGGCCGGCATTAGGGCCGTCCACGATACGGCCCGACAGTTCACCGCTGTCGTGATCGAGGCTCATGTCGAGAAATGGCGAGCGCACGCGCGAGGCCTGTCCCGACGAGCGTTGCGTGCTACCGAACATCCCGCCGATATTGCTGAAGCCTCCGGCGCCGAACGGCGACCAGCCGAGCAGGCCGGCGCCGAAAATCCCGAGCGGGATTGCGACCGCGAGTTCTCCCCTCAGGCCCGTGAAGGCCGCGACCGCCAGCGCCACGACCCCGCCGACGATCTTGACGGTACGCGCAAGCACGGCCGGATTGGCCGCACGAAACATCTGCAGCAGGGAGTAAAGAACGACAACAGCGACGACGCCGGCAATCAGGGTTGGCATTCGCTCAATATAGTCGCATTGGCGGCAAAATGCATAACGGCCGGTCGTTCAACGCGGCGTGACAAGGCAAGACTGCTCTTGGCGTCGAGAGGGCCGATTTATAGTCTCCATGCGACGACAATTGCAGGGTCCACGGAGCGCGCGATGGCCGCAGACGGACTGACGACGCTTCGGAGCCTCCACGGGCCGAGGGACACCATGGACAGGCTGGAGGCCGCGGTGAAGGCGCGCGGCATGGCCATATTCGCCCGTATCGATCACGCCGCCGGTGCAACCGGTGTCGGGCTTTCACTGCGACCGACCGAAGTCCTGATTTTCGGCAACGCCAAAGCGGGTACGCCATTGATGCAGGCGGTCCAGAGCATCGGCATCGACCTGCCGCTGAAGGCGCTGGTCTGGCAGGATGCCTCCGGCGACACCTGGCTTTCGTATAATGATCCGTCGTGGCTGGCGAAGCGCCACGCGTTGACGGGCGACACGGCGGTCATCATCGGCAACATGTCGGCGGCGCTTCAGGCCGTCGCCCACGAGGCAACCTCGGCTGCATAGTATTTGTTGCGCCGCGCGCGCTATTTCATCTGGCCGATCAGCTTCGCCGCGCCGCTTGCGGTCTTCGCCAGCGCCAGCAGCGCCTCGCGCCCGCCGGCGGCATAGGCGGCCGCTGCGCGCAACAATTCGCGCAATTGCGCCGCCGCGCCGGGATCGAACCTGCACCACGCGCCGCCGGTGAGCCGCGCGATCTCGCGGAACGCCTGTTCGGCTGTGGGGTCGTGACCTTCCTGAAACATGAATACCGGCACCTTGAGCAGGCCGAGCTCGCCGGCTTTGGCGCAGAGGTCGTCGACCCCCTCCTCCATGGCGTCGCCGACGAACACCACCGCGCGCACGGCGGATGCCACCGCCTCGCGCCTTGCTTCCGATAGCACCTTGCCGATCTGGGTATTGCCGCCCTGGCAATCGATCTTGCCCATCAACTTCGCAAGCTGCGCCGAGTCCGAAATCCATCCCGTGGCGCGGCATTCGTTGAAGCCGCGGTAATAGACCAGGCGGATGTCGAGGCTGCCGACCGAGGCCGCTTCGCGGAACATGTCGGCCTGCAGCGCGCAGGCCATGTCCCAGGTCGGCTGCCGGCTCATGGTGGCGTCGAGTGCAAACACCAGCCGTCCCCTTGCGCCGGCGCGATGCGGCGACATCGCGCGCGCCTTGGCGACGAAGGCCGCAATATCCTCAGCCGCCGAGGGTCTTGCTTCCGGCAACGGTCCGCGCGATTGCGGCTTCTGCGTCGAAGCCACGTCGCCGGCCGGTTTCGGTTTGATGGGTTCGCCAGCCATGAGTATCCGCCATTTACAGCAGACTCTATGTGGGACGACGCTTGCGGCCGGTCAATGCGCCCGACGCTGATCCAGGCGGGATCGAGTGAAGCCGGACCTTAGTTGGCAACCGGCTTGTTGGCCGGCGGCGAATTGCTGGCGAGCGGGACCGGTCCGGGGCTCACGGTAAGAATATCAGGCACCTTGGCCGGCACCGGCTTCAGCGCGCTGCTATCGGTATCTTCCAGGAATTTATCGAGCATGCTCTGGATAGAGTTCTTGGCGGCGTCCGGGCCGGTGTCGCGCATGTCGTTATGCTGGAAGCCGGTGTTGACCACCGTGATGCCGGCCTTCTCGCACTCCTCCGCGTCGGGAACGACGCCGGGGTCGGGCTTGAATTGCGTATCGTGCGAGCGGAACGACAGGATCTTGAACTTGCCCTCGGTCAGGAACGGCACGCGCAGATTGTCCAGCGTCACCACCTTCTTGATCTCGTCGGGATATTGCTTGGCGAAATACATCGTGATGTCGCCGCCCATCGAATGGCCGACCATCGTCACCCGGTTGTAGTCGGCGTTGGGCTGGATCTTCTTCATTTGCGAGATCGCGAAATGGATGTTGGCGACGCCACGCTGAATCTGCGGCAGCCGGCCGACATAGATTTCACCGACCCTGGTCACCATCGGCGGATCGGTCGGCAGGTCATGCTGCGGGCTGATCACGAGGTAACCGCGCGCCGCGAAGACGTTGGCGAGGAATGAATACTCGGTGTGTTTTACGGTGTTGCCGTGGTTGATGATCGTCACCGGCAACTTGATCATGCCGGCGTCGGCCTGCATTTCCTTGTCCCAGCGAACCGCGATATCGACCGCGACCAGCCGGTTGTCGCGCGCCGGGTCATAGAACGAAATCGTCTCGTGCCGGATCGCCCACTTGCTCGCGGTGAAATACGCGAGCGTGAGCAGCACGGAGAGTGAAAGCAGAACGGTAATTCCACGTTTCATATTCGTCCTCGGCGCCCCACCAAAAGGGCTACTCTTACCTTTGGGACTCTGCGTTCCCTTGGAGATGATATATGTCACGGCCACGTGACATAAAGTCCAAATGTTGTGAATTGATCGCCTGATCGTTGTGCGATGCACCTAACCGTTGTGCACCTGCTCAGTTCAGGGCGAACTCAGCTCTCCCTGCTCTACGACGGCCCCAACCAATGCCAGGTTCGGCCTTTCGATAAAACTTTAGTGAAAACGGGATTGTGAGCCGTTTGTTCCGGTGGCGCTGGCGTTCACGCAGCCGCAAGCCCCGTAAAAACACGGAGATTCACGCCGGCGTATAGATCACCAGTTTCAGTGCCGGATCGTCGTTGGCCTGGAAGCTCGCATATTCCAGTTTCAGCCGTCCCTTTTTGGGATGGCTGATGATCTTGTGGCCGGCCGCGACGCCGCTGACGTCGTGCGTTTCCCACCAGCCGGCGAATTCCGGGCAGCCCGTCCTCAGCCGCTCCAGCAGGTCGCGAAAAGCTGGATCGCCGGCCCACAGATCATGGGTAGCCCGGAACTGCGCGACCATGCGTCTCGCCACGTCAGCCCACGACGCGCCAAACAGTTTTCGCGACGCAGGCTTGGTCAGCACGGTGATCAGGCTGTTGCGATCGCCATCGGCAATCGCGCTGAAGCCAAAAATTTCGTCGGCCGCCTCGTTCCATGCCAGCACGTCCCAGCGCCGGCCGGTGACATAGGCCGGCAGGTTGAGCTGTTCGACCGTGCGGCGGACCGCCGGTGGAACGCTCTCGCGCACGAAGGGCCGCCGATCGGCATTTTCGGTCAGCTCCTTCAGATGCCGGTGCTCGGCCCGCGAAAGCCGCAGCGCGCGGGCGAGCGCGTCGATCGTAGCCATCGAAGGACTGACGGAGCGTCCCTGCTCGAGCCGGATGTACCAGTCGACGCCGATCCCGGCGAGATCAGCGACCTCCTCCCGCCGCAGCCCCGGCGTCCGCCGCCGTCGCCCGTCCGGAAGGCCAACCACTTTCGGCGTCAGCTTTTCCCGCCGCGATCGCAGGAAATCGCCGAGTTCCCCTTGCCTGGAAAGTTCGCTCTGCCTGGAATTCGTTGCCGCATCGGTCATGGGTCGCCTCGCCGGGAGGGTCTTTCAATCCTAGGATAATACCAGGTCTTGTTGGCCGGGTGAAGCCTGCCAGGATGCGGCCTCTGCCAAGCATGAGGGAACACGCCATGAAAGCTGCCGTCTTGAAGTCGTTCGGATCACCGCTCGTGATCGACACCATCCCCGATCCGGTTCTCGGCACCGGCGAAGTGATCGTCGACGTCGCAGCCAGCGCAGTTCTGGCTTACGCCAACGAAGTCCTCAGCGGCGAAAGGAACTACCTGCTGGAATTGCCCATCGTGTTCGGTTCCGGCTGTATCGGCCGTGTCCGCGCCACCGGCCCGGATGCGACCCGGCTTCGTCCTGGCGACTGGGTTTTCTGCGATCCGACGGTGCGCTCCCGCGACAACGCACGGGCGCCCGATATCGCACTGCAGGGCCTGACCGGCGGCAGCGAAGGCGGCCTCAAGCTGCAGAAGTACTTCCACGACGGCTCCTGGGCCGAACAGATGCGACTGCCAACCGAGAACGCCATTCCGATCGGCGCCATCGACGCGGAGGACGCCGGCCGCTGGTGCGGGATCGGCAAATTTCTGGTGGCCTATGGCGGGTTCCTCGCCGCCGGATTGCAAGCCGGCGAAACCGTGCTCGTCAACGGCGCCACCGGCAGCTTCGGTTCGGGGGCCGTTGCGGTCGCGCTCGGAATGGGCGCGCAATGCGTTATCGCCACTGGCCGCAACGAGAAGGCGCTCGCCGAGGTCGCGCGGCGCTTCGGTCCCCGTGTCCGAACCGTCCAGATGCTGGGCAGCGAAGCCGACGATCGTGCGCGTATTCTAGAGGCCGCGCCCGGCCCGATCGACTGCGTGCTCGACATCCTGCCGCCCGCAGCCTCTTCCGTGCAGGTACGGACCGCGGTGCTGGCGGTGCGCCCCTATGGCCGCGTGGTGCTGATGGGTGGGGTCGGCATGCTGGGCGGCGCCGGTCTCGAGTTGCCCTACCCCTGGCTGATGCGAAACTGCATCACGCTCCACGGAAAATGGATGTATCCGCCGCATGCGCCGACGCTGATGGCGGGCATGATCCGCTCAGGCCTGGTGAAACTGGATCATTTCGAGGTCTCCTCGTTCGACCTCGACCAAGCCAATGAAGCGGTGGTGCATGCCGCGGCCAAGAGCGGGCCGTTCAGCATTACGGTGATCGAGCCGTGATCGGCCAAAGCATGATGAGATCAGGCTGGATCGCGACGTCCAGCCTTTTTTCGCGGGCCATTTCTACTTTGCATGGGGTTGTTTTCGCGATTTTGGGTTGGCCCCTCAAGAGTACCCCGATCTGCCGTGCCCGCGCCGACGGCGGATCGATTCAACTCAACCCATCAGGCGCTGATGATATCGTGGACTTCGAGCGGCTTGTCGATCTGGGTGAACCATTCCGCGCGGTTGGCGGCACGGCGGCGGCCGCGCTCGTCGAGCGGCAGCTTCAACTGCCGCAACAGGCTCGTGACTTCCTCGCGCGCCGTGACATGGCCGAGGCTCGGCCGCGTGCCCAGCGTGGTCTCATCGATGTCGTCGAGCGCGGTCAGCCCGCGCGGAAAGAACTCGCGATAGACCACCCGTTCGGCAAAGCCGTCGATCGAGCGGAACCCGAGCCGCAGCGAAAGATCCTTCAAACCCTCGGCAACGAGCTGCTTGTTGCGGGAACCGATCATCGACAGGCGGTTGCGCACCACGATCCAGTCGGTGGTGGCGCCGTCGAGCTGGCGGCGCTTGCGCCGGGTATCGCGCACCATCTCCGCATAATGGCTCTCGCCGGTTACGGAATAAGTGGCGGGATCGACGGTGCCGAGCACGTCGAAGTCGAGGAAACTGTCGTTGATCGGCGTCACCAGCGTGTCGGCCATCGAATGCGCCAGCCGCATCAGGTAGGAGTCGGAACCCGGGGTATCGATGACAATGAAATCGAAGGCACGCTCGACCGTGCTCACCGCTTCCATGAATTGCTGGAACTCGGAGTTTTCATTGTCGGCGATCTGCATCGTCTCGCCGAGCTTGATGCAGTAGTGCACGGGAATTTCGAGATCGAGACCGGTGCGGCGCGCCCAGGCTGAGCGGTTGCCGATGTAGCGGGTGAAACTCTGCTGGCGGCAGTCGAGGTCGATGGTGGCGACGCGCTGTCCGGCTTTCATCAGCGCGACAGCAATGTGCAGCGCGGTGGTGGATTTTCCCGAACCGCCCTTCTCGTTGCCCAGCACCACGACGTGTGCCGAACCGGATTGACTCTGACTCGCCTGTACCAACATGACTCAACCCCCGCTTATTTATCTTCAAAGCACGCAGCGCTGCGGTCAAGCGAAATGCGCGCGAACAGTTTTAAATCTCATGCAGGCTGCCTTAATCATGAATCCGCGAAGCGCGCGGGTATGTGTCCCACCGCACACCGGCCCGGTCGACGCGCCCGGCGTCCGGCAAGCGTCAAGCTGGCCACACCAGCCATCCCTGAACGGTATTGGAGTTGCCTTGGCGGCAATGGCCTCGCCTTATATGGTCGGCCTGCCCGCTGAGAGGCTTGAGGCCGAACGCCCTCGCCCCATCTAAAACACCGAAAACACTGCAAAGAGATTTAGCCCAGATGTCGCGAAGCCCCATGGTCGTCCGCACCGTTCCCGCATTGCGCCGCGCGCTCGAAGCCTTGCGCGCCAGAAAGGCCGCGATCGCGCTGGTGCCGACCATGGGAGCGCTCCATGACGGCCATGTGTCGCTGGTGCGCCTCGCCAAACGCCGTGCCCAGAAAGTCATCGTCTCGATCTTCGTCAACCCGACCCAGTTCGCCCCGACGGAAGATTTCGGCTCCTATCCACGCACCTGGAAGGCCGATGTCGCAAAACTCGCGGCCGAGAAGGTCGACCTGATCTGGAACCCGGACGTCAAGACGATGTACCCGGAAGGTTTTGCGACGCGGATCGTGCCGGAGGGGCCGGCCACCGCGGGTCTCGAGGATCGCTTCCGGCCGCACTTCTTTGGCGGCGTTGCCACTGTGGTCGGCAAGCTGTTCACCCAGTGCCGGCCGGACGTTGCGATTTTCGGCGAGAAGGACTTTCAGCAGTTGCGGGTCGTAACGCGGATGGCTGGGGATCTCGACCTCGGCGTCCGGGTGATCGGCTCGCGCACGGTGCGGGAGCGCGACGGGCTCGCGATGTCGTCGCGCAACGTCTACCTCTCCGCCGAAGAACGCCAGACCGCAACAACCCTCCATCGCGCCATGAAGGAAAGCGCCAAGCGGTTCAAGGCCGGCGAGGAATTCGAGATCGCGATGTCAGCCGGCCGGGAACTGATCACCCATGCCGGCTTCGTGCTGGACTATTTCGAGGCCCGGCATGCCGAGACGCTGGCGCCGATCACTTCGGTGAAAGACGGACCAGTGCGGATCCTGGTGGCCGCAAAGCTCGGCAAGACCCGGCTGATCGACAATATCGGGGTGTAGCTCGGATTCGCGTCACACTTGAGAAATACAACTCCCGGGATAAAGATCGCCGCCAACGATATACCTGCCGGAGGAATTGCCAGCATGAGCGCCTTGTCGTTGCGTGCCACCGTCTTCGGCGGATTGATATTTCTTTTCACCGCAGGCATCGCGCAGGCGCAGGACCCGAACCGGCCGGCAGTCGGCGGCATCGGCTCGCCGACCGACGCGATGATCTTTTATGTCGCGCATGGCGCTGAGGGCGCCTGCGGGCCCGGCTGCTCGGACTGGATCGCCGCCGAAGGCACGGTGCAGTGGGATACCCACAAGCGACTGATCGCGATCCTCGACCGCCAGGCCGGGCACAAGCTGCCGGTGGTGATCCATAGCTGGGGCCCGGCCAATCTCAATGTCGCCTACAGCCTTGGCCGGATTCTGCGCACCCGCGGTTTCGACACCACGGCGGGATCGACCGAGGTCGAAGCCTGTCAGGGGAAAAACGAGGCGGATTGCTTTGCACTGAAGCGCCCGGGCGGACCGCTCGATGCCAAACTGAAGACGGTGGACATGGCCTGCGACCTCGCTTGCGTGCTGGTTCTGGCCGGTGGCGTCCACCGCACCCTGCCGGCCGGCACCAAAGTCATCCTGAGCGGCATGGAAATTCGCAACCGGCTGGCGCCCAATGTCAGCGAAGAACGCCGGGAGGGCCTGACGGTGCGATTTGGCGAGCTCTATCGGCTCTACCTGCGCGACATGGGCGTCGACACGGAATTGCTCGACATCGTCGACCGCAACTCGGAAGCCCACCGTCGGACCGAGCTGCCGGCATCCGAATGGCTGCGGCTGCACATCGTCACGGCCGCATCGCTGTAGCGCGCACCCATGGCGTTTTCGAGCGAAGTAGGAACCGGTTCGCGTAAAGAAAACGCGTCAAAACAAAAAAACTACAGCAGCCCGAGGTCGCGCAATTCGCGGCGCATCGGTTCCGGCATGGCCGCGACGCTGGCGGCGGAGGATTTGGTCATATCCGCCGGGATGGCGTCCTCGGTCAGGTAACGCCAGCCCTGGAACGGCCGCATAGGCCGCGGCGAGACCGCGATGACCTTCGGCTGCATCACCAAACGACATCGTCCGATGCCATCCTTGTCGCGGAACGGCTCGATCGCGATCAGCTTTTCGCGCGCGGCGATTTCGCCCTTGATCACCCAATACAGCGAGCCGCCGGCCAGCAGTTCCGCGTCGCGCTTCGGCGTCATCCGCGTGATGTGAATATGGCGAAGCGGCAGGCCCTTCTTCTTGGCGGTTGCCATGCGTTCGGCAACCCAGCCTTTGAGTTCCTTGATCGACTCGCAACCGACCGCAAGCTTGATGAGATGAAGCGCCATTACTCTAACGGTTTAGCGGCCTGCGTTGAGTTTGCAAATGATCATTCAGTCTCGGCCGCGGGCGCGGCCGGTGCGATCTGGACCGGCGCCGCGGCGGGTGGCCGCTTCGGCGCCGCTGGCTTCTTGGCAGCCGCCGGCACGGCCGTCGTCTGCGCCGCCGCTGGACGCGGCGATGGTACGGGTGACACGGCAGCCGCCGACGGCTTTGGCGCGGCCGCACCAGGAGGAGGCTCCGGCGCCATGATGCTGACCGCAGGCGTCGAAGCCGAGGTCGGAAACTCAGCGCTGGTGGGTTTTCCCGTGGGCATGGTGGTCGGCAGCGAGGCAATTAGCCCCGCCCCGGCCTGGGGCGGCGCGTTCCACGACGACGCATATCGCGTAATCATGTTTTCGTAGACACGATCATCCATGTTGACTGCGATCTGCCGATGGTCGGCCAGCGAGCGAAACGCGAGGCACGCTTGCGGCGTGCAATGATCCCGCGCCATCAACACATAGGCCATCAATCCATAGCGGTCGCGCTCGACCGCGCGACGCAGCGCCAGAAATTCGGAACTTGGGCTCGTGCCGCCGGCAGTGACAGCGCCGGACCCGGTCAGTTGCGTGATCAGGGATGCCGCATAGGCAACCGCGGCGGCTGACGACTCGGCGGAACCGAACAGTGTCTTCTCGCAGGCGTTCAGCACGGCATCGCCGGCGAGGTCGTCAATGCAGGAAAGTTGTGGCAAGCCTGCGCGCACCGGCTGGACGCTGCGGGTTTCAGCAGACGCAAACTGCCCTCCCGGCCCGAAGCCGCGGATGGTCGCCGCCACCGCAACGCCGATCGCCAGCAGCGTGATGACCGCCAGCGCGCCGTTGGCGGCGGATTTCTCCGCCCGCAGCAGCGCGACCAGAACGATGAGGCCGAAAAATCCCGCCGCGGCCAGCGTCAGCCACATCGGGAAGTTCGGTGAGCGCCAGATATGATCCAGCGAAGAAGCCCAAGCCCAGTTCATACAAGAGCCCAGTTCATGCGCGGTGTCCCTCAACGCAGCATAAGACATGATTCGCGCAGGTGAATGCGCATTTAGCGGCATTCAACCTTCGGCAGAATGATTCTGCGAACGGGCCATTTGACGGCGGTCGAAACGGAACACCCGTCAGCCGGCTAACGCAACAGCGTCAGGAAACCGCGAGTTGGCTTTCCTTGGCGACCCGTTCGAATGTCTCAGCCGAACTTTTGATACGGTACTGGCAGTCATCACCATCAGTCGGCAACAGCCGGATCACCTCATAGGTGCCGGTGGCGGCCGGACGGGCAACATTGCTGGCAGTAAAATAGACAGTCTCTCCAACGGAGTACTTATGCTTCAACGCCCTCTCCATCACGCAAGAACGCCGGCCGCGCTCACGGTCCCGCTAGCTTTCGGCCGACTTGAGAACCCTGGGCAACTTAGCACGGCGCACGCCTAAAAAGCCAGCAACATCAAGGCATGGCAAATCGACCAATTCACCTGCATTTTCAGCAGGATATACCGGGTTCCCGCGGTCCCACGGAGATTCGCATGGCCGCCATTCGAGGCACGAATCCGCGCGATCAGGCGGTATGCGGCAGCCTGCCGTTCGGGCTGGCATGGTCGACCGCGGCCGGGAGCTGTTGCGCCAGCACCTTGGCGAGCTGGTCGACCGGAATATTGAAGCGAGCGGCGAGCTGCTTGACCGTGTCACTGCCGAGCACCTGCTGCAATTGGTCGGCCGTAATCGGCAGGTTCTGGCCATTGCCGATCCAGGATTTGACCTGATCGCCGAGGCCCGCCTGCTCGAGCTTGGCCACGATCGCCGACAATCCGCCACCGCTGCCATTGCCAAGCACTTCGCTCAGCACCACCGGCACCACGGCGGCTTCGAGCTGGCCGAGCACGCCCTTGAACGCATCCGAATTTTCCAGTGAATCGAGAATTCCCATGGTCGCGTCCTTTCGCCGAATGGCAAACGCCGGTCAGCGGATTGAGACGGCCTCGCGGCCGATCCGTCAAGCCGCTGATGGGTCCAGCACAGTCACAAATCCGCGTGAGTTTTTAGTCACACCGTCTCGAATTTCTCGATCACCAGCGTTTCGGCTAGGCCCTCGCGGGTCCACTGCTGGAATGCGGGCAGCGCCATCATTGCCTCAAAATAGTGCCGTGCATCGCCCTTTACCTCGATCGCATAGGTGCGAAACCGATGTACGACCGGCGCAAACATCGCGTCAGCTCCACCAAAGGCGCCGAACAGAAACGGCCCCTGCTTTCCGTAGCGTTTGGCGCAATCGGCCCAGATTTCCTGAACCCGCGCCACGTTGGCGCGCGCGTCATCCGACAGTTTGACCGCGCCGACCGGACGATGCAGGTTCATGCCGCATTCGTTGCGCAGCGGCATGAAGCCCGAATGCATCTCCGCCGAGATCGAACGCGCATGCGCACGCCGGGCGCGATCTTCCGGCCACAGTTTCGCCTGCGGGAATTTCTCGGCCAGGTACTCGATGATCGCCAGCGAATCCCACACCGTGACGTCGCCGTCGATCAACGCCGGCACCTTGCCCGCACGCGAAAAACTCAGGATTCGGTCCTTGTCGGCATTGTCCTCGGTATAGAGCGGGACGAACACCTCGTCGAAGGGAATGTCGTTGGCGCGCAGGGCCAGCCACGGCCGCATCGACCATGACGAATAGTTCTTGTTACCGATGACGAGTTTCAACATTTCATGGAAATCCTGTTGGGACGCCATCTTGCCATAGTGCACAGCACGCGTTCAACCTGTACATCGGCATGAGCGGGACGATGGCGAGGGATGCAACATGCGTGGATATTGGATTGATATCGCCGCCGTCGGATTCTTCGTCCTGGAGTGGACGGTATATGCCTACACGCTCGAACATACCGCCTACGGGCGCGACAGCCTGTCCGGACGCATGCATATCTATCGCGAGGTCTGGATCCGGAACCTGCTCCATCGCGAAGCGCGCATGGTCGACATGCAGATCATGGCGTCGCTGCAAAACGGCACCGCCTTCTTCGCGTCCTCCAGCCTGATCGCGATCGGCGGCGGTCTGGCGCTGCTGCGTGCCACCAGCGACGCGCTGACGGTGTTCGGCGCGCTGCCGATCGATCTGAGCCCCTCGCCGGCGTTGTGGGAAATCAAATGCCTGGGGCTGATCCTGATTTTCATCTACGCCTTCTTCAAATTCTCATGGGCCTATCGGCTGTTCAACTACGTCGCGATCCTGTTGGGCGCGATGCCGCCGGCCGCGCAACGCGACACCCCCGAGGCAGAAGCGCATGTTGTCCGCACCACACGCGTGTTTGAAAATGCAGGCCAGCACTTCAACCGCGGCCAGCGCTCGTTTTTCTTTGCGCTCGGCTATCTCGGCTGGTTTATCAGTCCGTGGGTGTTGTTCGTGACCACGGCCATGGTCGTCGTCGTGACCTGGCGCAGGCAATTCGCGTCGGATTCCTGGAAGGCGATGGGAAGTTAGAGTACGTACAACAACAAGAAAAAAGGGAGAGAACATGATTATCGACCACGCCAGGCTGCGCACGTTCGCAAACCGCATCGTCGCGGCCGGCGGCAGTTCCCCGGACGAAGCGGCCATTGTTGCCGAACATCTGGTTGAGGCGAACCTGCGCGGCCATGACAGCCATGGCGTCGGGATGCTGGTGGCCTATGTCAGAGACTTCGAGGCCGGCACGCTCAAGGTCAACCAGAAGCCGGAAATCGTTTCGGACACCGGCACGATCTCGGTCTGGGATGCGCATGCCGGCTACGGTCAGACGATCGCGCGTCAGGCGGTCGAATGGGCGGTTGGGACCGCGCAAAAGCATGGTGTCGCGGTGAACGGACTGCGCAACGCACACCACATCGGCCGCGTCGGCACCTATGGCGAGATTGCCGCGCGCGCCGGCATGGTGGCGCTGCACTTCGTCAACGTTGCCTCGGGTCCGCCACCGGTTGCGCCCTTTCGCGGACGTGAAGGACGTTTCCTGACCAATCCGGTTTGCATCGCCATTCCCGGCACCGCCAGCAACGAGCCGATCCTGCTCGATTTCGCCACCAGCCGTGTCGCGCTGGGCAAGGTGCGCGTCGCGCACAATGCCGGCAAGCCAATGCTCGACGGCGCGTTGCTCGACCATGCCGGCCAGCCGACAACCAATCCTTCGGTGATGTACACCGAGCCACGCGGCGTGGTGTTGCCGTTCGGTGAGCACAAGGGCTCTGGCCTCGCGCTGGTCTGCGAACTCCTGGCCGGCGCCATTGTCGGCTCGGCAAGCGTGTCGACGAGCACGCCGCCCGAGCGCGGCATCATCAACGGCATGCTGAGCATCGTGATCGACCCCGGCCGGCTCTCCAGCCGCGACAGCATGCTGGCCGAGATCGACGCCATGATCGGCTGGGTTAAATCCGCGGCCCCTTCCGATCCGGATCTCCCGGTCCTGGTCGCCGGCGAGCCCGAACAGATTGCGAAGGCAGAGCGCATCGCCAAGGGCATCTACGTCGATGATGAGACCTGGAGCCAGTTGTCCGCGATCGCAGAGCGTTATCAGATTTCGGTCGATCGTTAAGACGGCTGGCTGATCAACATCAGGACGCGCCGCCGAAATCCTGCGGCGTGAAGCTGAGATCGAGCACCTTCCATTCACCGTAACGGTCTGCCGGCAACATGGCGTAAGGCTGGCAGGCCTGCAGCGCGCTGATCGCACCCTGCATCAACAGCGGCCCCTTCATCGAAGCGCTGGCCTCGATCAGGATCGGATCGCCAGCGAGTTTGCCGTCCGGTGTCATCAAGACGCGCAGCTTGACCTTGACGTCGTCGGAGGGAGCCAGCGAAGCCGGCAATTTGGAACAGGTCCGCAAGTGACGCCGGAATGCGGTGATGACGCTGGAAGCGACATCGGCGGTTTCCGTCGCCGGCGCGTCAAAATTGTCGCCTGCCCTGTCGCGCGCTTGCGGCGACGCGGGCGCCGGCGGAAGCGTAGGCGACAGATCCGGAGGCAAGCCGAGCAGGACCTGATATTTGAGCGTGAGATCGGGCTCAGGCTGCTTGTAGGCCGGGACCGGTGTTTGCGCCTGCGGCGGCCTGGCGGAGGCTGGTTGCGGCTGAGCGGCCGCCGCTTGCGGGGCAGACGGCGGCGGTGGCGCCAGCGCGGCCTGCTTCTGTGGCCGCGGGGCTGGCTGTGACTTTGCCGCCGGCTGCGGCGCGGCCGGCTCCGCCGGCTTGTCGAGCTGGGTGACGTCAGGCAGCGGCGTTGGCGTCGGAACCGGGTCCGGTTTTTTCTCGGGCTCCGGCGCCTCGGGAATATCCTGCGCCGCGACGATATTGACCTCCATCGGCTCGGCGGTCACCGAACCGAACGGATGCACGTCGGAGAACAGCAACAGCAACGCCAGCAGCGACAGATGAGCAATCGCCGATGCCGTAATGTCCGTCGGTATGATCCGCCGCAGGTCTATCATAGCCGAGCAAGTTTCCAGGCACGTTTCCAAGCAAACTTCGATGTCTCCCCTGGACGCGAGCATAGCGCCCGGCGCGACAATCCCTCAATCCCATTTTGGCGCGAATCCGAAGTCGGTGAGCCGGCCACTGGCGCTTCCCATCGCGGAAATCGCTTTCATGTCGTCTTCGAACAATTCGAAATCGAAGATCTCGATATTTTCCGAGAGCCGCTCGAGCTTCGAGGTGCGCGGTATCGCCACCACGTTCTGCTGCACCAGCCAGCGCAGGCAGACTTGCGCCGCGGTCTTGCGATAGCGATCGCCGATCCGCAGCAGCGCCCGATCGTTCTTGATGCGGCCCTTGGCGACCGGACTATAGGCGACCAGCGCCATGCCGTGACGCGCGCTGGCTTCCCTCACCCTGGTCTGGTCGAGATAGGGATGGTACTCGACCTGGTCGCAGACCAGGGGCTCCGGGCATGCCGCTACCGCTTCCTCGATCAGGGCCACGGTGAAATTGGAGACGCCGATATGGCGGGCCAGTCCCTGTTGCTTGACCCGCGCCAGCGCGCCCAGCGTATCCGCGAGCGGCACCTGCGGGTTCGGCCAATGCAGCAGCAGCAGGTCGACCTCGGTCATGCGCAGCCGTGCCAAACTCTCCTTGGCGGATCGCTCGAGATCGTTCGGTTTGAAATGGGTGGTCCAGATCTTGGTGGTGAGGAATATCTCGTCGCGTTTCACGCCGGAGGCGCGCATGCCCTCACCCACCTCGCGCTCGTTGTCGTAGGCCTGCGCGGTATCGATATGGCGATAGCCGAGCCGCAGCGCCTGCTCGACGATGCGCGCGCAGGTCCGGTCACGCAATTCCCAGGTGCCCAGCCCAATCGCCGGGATTTTAGCGCCATTAGCCTCGACAAAAATCATACGGGTACTCTCACATCGAGCCCCCATTATGAGCCGCCGCGGCGGCGGTGCCAACATCTGACGCTTTTTTGACGTTTTCGCGGGAGCCGAAGAATTAGGCTGATGACGGCTCGGTTGCCAAAGCCGCGAACACGGTCTCCGGCGAATGGGCGATCACGGCGAGCAAGGCCCGCGCCGGCCCGCGCGGGGCACGCTTGCCCTGCTCCCAGTTGCGGATGGTCTCGACGGGGACGCCGAGCCGGCTGGCGAATTCGGTCTGGGTCAGGCGCGCGCGGCGGCGCAGATCGCGCACGGCCGGTTGGGCCGCGGTCTCGCAGGGCTCAGCGGCAGGCGCGAGCGGAAATTCCTGCCCGTCCCGCAATTCGACGATCCGTCCGTCCGCCTTTAGCCGCAACCGCTGCATGGTTCGCTCCAGAACCGGCATTATCGGCGAAGCGCGTTAAGGTCTCACTAACGATACGCGAGTGGCTCTTTTCTGACGCGTTTTCTTGACGCGAACCGGGATCCACTTCGCTCGAAAACGCTATGCCTACTTCAGCCCGAACCACAGCGTAGCGATCCCGAGGAAGGAAAAGAAACCGACGACGTCGGTGATGGTCGTGACAAAGGTGCCGGACGCCACCGCCGGATCGGCACGGACCCGCTCCAGCACCATCGGGACCAGAATTCCGCCGAGCGCGCCGGCGACGAGGTTGCAGACGATGGCGAGCCCGATCACGATGCCAAGGCCCGGGATCTTGAACCAGGCCACCGCGGCGATGCCGGTGATCACGGCAAAGGCCAGCCCGTTGACGAGGCCGACCATGGCCTCGCGCATCACCACCCGCATCGCATTGTTGGAGCCGAGTTCGCGGGTCGCCAGCGCCCGCACCGCCACCGTCATGGTCTGGGTCGCGGCGTTGCCGCCCTGGCTCGCCACGATCGGCGCCAGCACCGCGAGCGCCACCATCTTTTCGAGCTGGCCCTCGAACAGGCCAAGCACGGAGGACGCCAGGAACGCGGTAGCCAGATTGACCAGCAGCCAGTTGAAGCGTGCGCGTGCGATGGTCCAGACACTGTCGGACAGTTCTTCGTCGCTGGTGACGCCGCCGAGCGCCTTGAGGTCTTCGTCGGCCTCTTCCTCGATGACGTCGACGACGTCGTCGATGGTGATGACGCCGACCAGCCGGTTGGTGGTGTCGACCACGGGGGCGGCGACCAGATTGTACTTGCCGAACATCCGGGCGACCTCTTCCTGGTCGTCCAGCACCGAGACGCGGCGGCGATCTTCGTCGATGAGATCGCCGACCGTGACCGGCCGGCGGGCACGCAGCAGCGTGTCCAGCGACACCGCGCCCTGCCAGTGCTGGTCGGCATCGACCGCGTAGATTTCATAAAACCGGTCGGGCAGATCGGGCGTGTCGCGCATGTAGTCGATCGCCTGCCCCACGGTCCAGTCCGGCGGCACCGCGATGAACTCGGACTGCATGCGGCGGCCGGCGGAATTTTCCGGATACAGCAGGCTGCGCTCCAGCGCGTCGCGCTCGGATTGCGGCAGCTTTTCCAGGATCTCTTCCTGGTCTTCCTCATCGAGGCCTTCGAGCAGTTCGACCGCGTCGTCGGATTCCAGTTCACGAACGCCTTCGGCGACGGTCTCGGGTTCGAGTTCCTCGAGAATTTCCTCGCGGACGGCGTCGTCGACCTCGTTCAGGGCCGAGAAGTCGAAATCGGTGCCGGTCAATTCGACGAGATTGACGCGATCGTCAGGCTCGAGCGCGCCGATCAAATCACCGAGATCGGCCTCGTGCAGCTCCGCAACCACCTCACATAACAACGGCCGGTCGGCGGCGTGGATGGCACGGGCCATTTCCGCGACGAATTCGTGGCGAAGCCGCCCCTCCTCGTCCCGCATCGGAAAGCGGTCGAGCAAGGAGAGTGCCTCGGCGGGTTGGGCCACGTCGATATCCTCGGCCATGCCGCGCCTCGCCGGTTTGACAGAATGAGAGAACTCGTCTGAGTAGTTGCAGCACGCATTACCCAATCGGCAACGCCCTGCGCAATGCTAAATATGTAGAACCGCGAATGACCGGGAAGTTCGTCAAAACACTCTGCGCGGCCCTCGCCGCCGCAATCGCCACGATCGTGGCGGCACAGGCATCCGAGTGCCCCCGCAAGGATGCGCTCGGCACCTCACGCGTTCTTGTCGTCGACCCGGCAACCACGCCGCGCGTCGGCCTGAAAAGCTTTCCGCAGACGCTGCCGCTGGAAGATCACGAGGTGGTTCTGACCTTCGACGACGGGCCATGGCCCGCCACGACATCCAGGATCTTGAAAGCGCTGGCGGACGAATGCGTCCATGCCACATTCTTCCTGATCGGCAAGCCGGCCTCGGAACATCCGGCACTGGTGCGCGCGATCGCGGCGCAGGGCCATACCGTCGGGCACCACACCTGGACCCATTTCAATCTGAAATACATGAAGCCGGAAAATGCCGCCGGCGAAATCGACAAGGGCATTGCGGCGGTGGAGACCGCGCTTCACGGCGCCGCCACCACGACGCCGACGACGCCGTTCTTTCGCTTTCCCTTCTTCGAGATGACGCCGCAGACGCTCGACAATCTCCAGAAGCGCGGCATCGCGGTGTTCGGCGCCGATCTCTGGGCCAGCGACTGGAACAAGATGACGCCGCAGCAGGAGCTGAAACTGCTCACGGACCGGCTCCAGGTCGCCCGCAAGGGCATCATCCTGCTGCATGATCCCAAGGCGCAGACCGCGGCGATGCTGCCGGCCTTCCTGCGCTACCTCCGCGACAATCACTATCGCGTGGTCCATGTGGTGCCAGCGGCCGCGAAAACCATCGCCGACAAGGCCCGCTAGATCATGATCCAATGGATCGGATCATGATCTGATCTCATTGTTTGGGCATGATCTTTTCGAAGATTCGGATTCCACCTGTTGCCGCCGCGCCGCTTTCGGTCCGTATCGTGCGCTGCGGCCAAATTAGGGATGGAATTCAGACGATTAAGGCGTCATTCATGGCGCCGCAGGTAAAAATTTGCGTCGTCTTTTTTGGAATGAAGCCGGAGTTTTATGGTCGTGAGCGTATTTGTAGGGCTCCGGGGGCGGATATCCGCTGCGCTCTGTCTAGGCGTGCTGGCCGCTGCCACGTCACAGTCTGCGTCAGCCGCCGATTGTCCCGGCCATCCCGACGCGCTCGGCACGTCGCGGACGCTCGTGGTCGACCCGCGCGAATACCCCATCATCGGCACCATGCAATATGCCAAGACGCTGCCGCTGAGAGACCATGAGGTGGTGCTGACCTTCGACGACGGCCCGCTACCGAAAAACAGCTACCAGGTCCTGGACATTCTCGCCGCGCAATGCGTCAAGGCGACCTTCTTTCTGGTCGGAGAACAAGCCAAGGCTAATCCGGAAGGGGTGCGCAAGGTACGAGATGCCGGCCACACCCTCGGCACCCACACTCAGCACCATCCATCGGCCATGCAGCGGCTGCCGCTCGACCGCGCCCAGAAGGAACTCGACGACGGCATCGCCTCGGTTACGGCCGCGCTTGGCGACGGCACCGGACCTGCGCCGTTCTTCCGCATTCCCGGCCTTTCCCGCAACGACGGCATCGAGACCTATGCGGAATCCAAGGGCATCCAGGTCTGGAGCGCGGATTTTCCCGCCGACGACTGGCACCGCATCTCCTCGCAACGTGTCTACGATCTTGCGATCAGGCGGCTGGAAGCCAAGGGAAAAGGCATTCTGTTGCTCCACGACATTCAGGCCCGCACGGTGGCGGCCCTGCCGAAGATCCTGCAAACCCTGAAAGCGCGCGGCTACCGTATCGTCCATGTGGTGCCGGCAACACCGGAACGGCCGGCGACGCCGACCGAACCGCAGCAATGGCAGTTGCACCCGACGTCCGAGACGGTCGCGATTTCGCGCTGGCCGAAAATTCCGAACTTCGCTTATGCCGCGACGGCAACACTCCCTGCTCCGTCCTGGTTCGATTTCGACTGGCACGAGGTAGAGCTCGGCATCTTGACGCGGCGCATGCGTGGCGTGCCGCTGGCGCAACGGACCAAGTGGCCGCAGCAGATGATCCTGGCTCAGGACAGCGCCACGACCGCGTTGCCGGTTCCGGCAGAGAGCCTCTTCAAGATCCAGGAATCGACTAACGTCACGATGCTGGCGACCCTGCGGCGCGCTGATGCAGTCGCGCAGGCAGCGCTCGAAACAGAAGCTTCCGCAAAATCGGCCCCGTTGCGGGCCGGCAAGTCACGGAAGCAGGCGCGCGCCGCACGCGTGAGGCAGGCGCACAGCGGACCTGAAGCCGCCATGCCCGCCACGCGTGAGACCGGGCACGCCCATACCGGCCGTTCCGCGCCAAAGCAGGCGACACAAGGCAAAAGGAATCCGCGCTCGGTCCACGTTGCCGGGTTGAAGAAGCGCTAGGACCGTCCTTGCCTGACGCGTTTTCCTGACGCGAATCCGAAAACGCTACGGGGTTAGCGTCGCGCTCAGTTCGTCACGATCTTGGCGACGCAGAGCAGGATGACGAGCGCGAGAAACAGCAGGTCGATATACGACTTCATCTCGCCGGCGTGACGGAGCCCACTGACTTCGGTGATGACCTGTTTGCGCACGGAGGTCGAACTCGGCCCCTCGCCGGTCGCTGCGATCAGCTTGCGCGCCTCCAGCTCCAGCCGTTCGATGCGCTGGAAGAAATGAAACGACCGCAGCGCCGTTGCCGCATGCATGCCGGCATAGACCAGCACGAGAACTGCGACCACGACACGGTGCTGATACTTTTCCAGAAAATTCAGGGCGAGATAGACCAGCGCCAGGAACACGAAGTTGGAGAGGAATCGATAGGCGTAGCCAAGAAACAGCATGCAAGTGCTCCGGGTGGTCTTGTAAGCGTCGAACTGGGCCGATCGGGCCGGAATCGCCGACCGATGGTCCGTCAGTCTACGCCAACGGTGTTACGGTAAGGTTTCGAGTTCTCGCCGCCTTCAATGGAAGCGCGCCGACCGCTGCGGCCATGCGTATAGGCTCAACCGATTCGATTGGGTTAGGCCCAAACTGCATGATTTGTGGCGCGCTCGGAGAATGCGGAATACCGCAACAACTTCAACTAATTACGAACTCCACCCGCACTTCGACCGCGTTGATTCTCAAAGGCGTTTTTAAGCCTTGCTCCGACCATTTCAAGGAGAGAACGCAGCGATGCTACGCTCGGCGAAGGCAACCCGACGCATCAGTACCGAGGAAGTTGCCGCTCGATTTCAACAGCGATGCCTGGAATCTCGGAAATAGGAAAGCAGTAAGGCGGAATACCGATCTTACCGCGTCCGCAACTGCGCAAGACAACGGGGTACTGCGGACGATGACCCTTGCCCTTGGGATAGCAATCCGACCCGTCGTGCCTGCAGGTCTCCTTAGGATCTTTCGAATCCTTGGTTCCGCAATTCGGATAGACGCCTGAAGAACCCGGCGGGCACCAGCCCTTCGGATTGTCCTTTTTGGAGCAGTCAGGAGATTTGCCGGGCGAGTTCGGCGGACAAGCGGAGTCCGCGGACAAGGCCGCTTTCACGGCGAGATGTCGATTGATGATGCGGTCCAGATCCCCTTCGACCGCTCCAATAGAACATTGATCGGATTGAGGACGCTTTTCGCCATAGAGATCATGCCCTTGCACAGCGATGCTTTTGCACACGGTATTATCGCCCCTGGCGCGGGCTGGTCCTCCAACCATCGGTGCGTAGAACGTGTCGAGCGTCGAAGCGGCGACGAGGACGCGATCCCCGCATGTCGTGCCCGGAAACTGCAAGTTCGACCCTTGGTCGACGAAGCTTGTCGGCTTCCCCTTGCAATTGGCGCCGCTGCTGTTTTCGACAATCGTGTTGGCCAAATGAATGGCCTTTGCGGTGTCACCATCAGCAGCATCCGGGAAAGCCACCAACCCCGGCCCGTTGCTGCCGACGATCGTGGAATTCAGGAAACGCGCTGTGTTTCCGTTGAATACACCGCCCGCCGATCGGTTGAGCACGAACAGAGAGTTGGCGATCACGTCAGGATTGTTCGGACGGCTTGCAAGCACATTGTGCCATATTGCCCCGCCCGATTTGGCCTCGTTTCGCTTGAATACCGAGCGCAGCAGGAACAGGATTCCATCGGTTCCAGCTATGGCTCCTCCGTTGTCCGATGCCACATTTCCGATGAACGTCACGCCAAGCATGAACAGCGTGACCTTGCTGTCCGGAAATTCGCCAATATCAACTGCTCCCCCGGTTTCAGCCTTGTTGCCGTTGAACCGCGAGAATTTGATCTGAACCACCTGCGAGACCTGGTCTGCCGGCTCGAACGATATGGCGCCGCCATGGTGTCTGGCGGAATTTCCGTCAAAGCTGCAGCCTTCGATCACGACGAACGTTGCGCCGCGCTCTATATTGATTGCGCCGGCATGCGTCGCGCTCTTGTTACCGGAAAACGTGCTCTTGCTTATCTCCGTCGCGCAACCGGTTGTCAGCGCGGCGCCCGGTCTCAGGATGTCGGCGGACAATTCGGTTGTGTTGTTGCGAAACGAAGTTCGCGCGATGCGGAGCGTGCAGTTCTGGAAAACGCTGCGGCCGTTGCCTTCGAATTCACTGTCCGAAATGTTGACCAGCCCACCAAAGCCCAGAATCGGCACTCCATGCGTCTTGCGGATCTTGCTGCCTGTCATCTCCACAAATGGGGCCTGGATGACGACGCCGCGATTGCCATCAAATTCGCTATTCTCGATGCTGACGAACGCCCTGGCCTGAATGGGCGATTGCGAGTCGAGCACGCGCGTATTTTCAATGATTATTCGATCGGCACGAGCTACTCCGTTAGAGGTGCTGCTTGAGCTGCCCAAACGGCGAAGCGTCAAATTCGAAAGGTGAACGACGAGATTGGACGTTGCCGCATCCAGGAAAGAGGCCTGGCTGTTTCCGTCGAGCGTCACCTGCCCTCCGCCGTCGATCTCGACCGATCGGTTGACCGAATGAAGTTTGGTGATCCGCAGCGTGGTTCCAGCGGCACAGCGGAAGGTTATCTTGCCGCCGGCGGCCAACGCCGTCGCGAGATTGATTCCGACGGGAGCGACGTCGGACGCGCACTGGTCGACCTCGAGGCCGACAGCCTGCTGGCTCGTCAATGCAACGCAGGAGATCGCAGCGCTCAGGAAAGCGCAGAGCCGAAGCGCTCTCACAGCGGGCTCCTCTTCGGATGTTGTGAATTCTTTGAAGTCCCAGGTCACCGCCACCCCGGTGTTGGGGTTTACGAACTTGACGATCCCGTCGCCCGCGGCATTCAGCACATCGCCGGATGCGAAAGGCCACTTGGAGATCAGCGGCACCTTGCCGCGATCGGTATTGATGCCTTCAATTCCGGACCGGTCGGAGTCGCGCTGATGCGCGGTGGGGCTGAACCAGATGAGGTCACCGGTGGCCACCGACTGATATCTGCCGACCTGCTTGATCGGCTCCACCGGAGGAGAGCCGAGCCCCTTTCCTGCCGCGATGATATCTCCAAGTGTCCCGGGAAACACCAGCCCGTTCTGCTGGACCGTCGCGTTACGAAAACCATCGAAATCGGGAAGCGTTGCCGCATCGACAATTTCGAAGAAGCCGAATTTCCCGTTGTCCTGACAGCCCAGTGATTTGTCGTCGCACGAAACCAGATAGCGGACGACATAGAACGGCGCGAGATTTTTCGTAGCGTCGCATTTCGTCGAGTTCAGAAAGCTCCACTCCGGCGCGGAGCCGGGGTCGAAGGTGCAACCGGCAAGACCGTCGCCGATCTGGAAGTTGATGCCGCAAGTAAAGCCCTTCCACATGCAGGTATTGTGGTCGAATGTCCGCCCGTCCGCTCCGTGGTCCTCGGTCTGCCCCTCGAAGCGCATGAAGCGCAGACGATCCTGATCCGACGCACCCGAAACGATCAGGCTGGTGGGCACACCCGTTCCGTAGTCGCCGCCCAAACCGGCCCCGAACGGAGCGGAGATCGGACCGAATTCGGCCTGGAACTGAGGGCCCGTCCTGAACCCGCCGGCCGCCAGCGTAAAGCTCGGGCCGCTGGTGTAAATCTCGATCGCGGCATGGCGGATGCGCTGGACGTAGGGTGTCTTCTTGTTGATCGCCAGTTCGACGATGGCGGGATCGGCCACAAAGGTCGAAGACGCGGTATAGATCATCATCGCGGGAGTGCCGTAGTTGATGCCTTTTTTCCCGGGCTCCGAGTTCATGTTCGGCAAGCGCTGGGTCTGTCCGGCAAATACCAGCATCATCGCGATCGAGTAATCGGTACCCTTGCCGCCGAATTCGAGCATCTTTGAATTTTCGTTCATGTACTCGATGCGCCGGCGATAGGGCGCAACGCGGATGCCTTCCCGGCTGGCGACCGCGAACTTTGCAGCCGTGTACTCCAGCACCATTCGCGCACCCTGACGCACGTCGTTGTCTTCCGCGAAGTCGGCGAGATTGAGAATCGCAACGAGCGAGTAGCGCTGATAAGGCCGCGAGTTGTATTCGGCGAAGTCGTGGCGCATGACGCCGCCCATGAAATTCAGGAGCCAGCGTTTCAGCTCAGCCTGCTCCGAGGCCAGCGATTCACTGTTCTTCGGCACCTCCTTCAAGATGATCTGGTTCTTCAGGTACCGCGAGGTCTCGATCATCAACCGGTGATTTTCAGTCTCCGGAAATCTTGGCGGTTCCGGCAGCGACCGTGACAACCGCGGAGCCGATCGCCAGCGCCGCGGCCAATGGCGGGACCGCAGCGCCCTCCCCGAGCAGCGCCAGCACGGCCGGCGCCGCCGGATCGAGGATGAGCAGCAGGGCCAGGCGCTTGGACAACCAGAATCCCGCATCGCCGAGATCGTCGATAGCCAACTCCAGCCAGCTGTCATCGTCGAGAAGTTCCGAAGGCGACTCATCGCTGTGCTCGGAATTGCCGCAGTTCATCACCGCATTGGCGGCATCGCCGGGAGGACCGTGAAGGATGAGGAGCTTGTCGCGGACGTGAAATCCTGGCTTCCTCGCTCAGGATCGGAAATCCCTTGTCACGCGCCCGTTCGTTCAGAAAGTACACCCGCGTTGCATCGCGAACATCGACATCGAGATCGCCTTTCACCGTGAAGCTGAACTCGTTGTTCGGAACGATCGGAGGCGTGAGAAACGAGCCGATTGCTTTTGAAAGACATGGCAAGCCGTCGGTGCCGACCTGGGCGTCCTTGTATTCGAGCTGGCCCACCGCCTGTTCCAGCTGCGCCTTCATGCACAGCGCACTTATTTGATAGGTGATGCTCGCCCAGCCGCCGAAGGGCTTCAAATCCCTGATGCCTGCAATGGTCTGCGTGCAGTCCGGACCGGTTTTTGCCGAGCCTTCGTTGAATTTGGCCTGAAACTGATCGAGCTTGTCCGGCGGAAAGACATTGACAGGATATCGGCTCGGGTCAGGTGGAAACTGCACATTGGTCGTATGGCTGCAAACCGCGCTTCGTAACCCGGCTGGGTCCGCGGCCTTCAGCAGCAGCCACTGCATCTTGGCAATCAGGAAAGGGCTGAAATCCTCGCCGGCGATGGCGGCGCTTCCCTGGAAGGTCAGGTCGTCCCCACAAGCCAGATACTCGATCGCGACCATGGCACGGTCGCCTTGTTGAGCGATCGCAGCCGCAAGGTCGAGCGGTGGAGGCGCAATAGGAATGAGAAATTCCGGAGCTGGCGGGGGCGGACGGTCGCCGGTGTCGACATCGCCTGCATGCGCGTGGCGCGCCAAAGTCGAGATTGCCATCGTCAGGCCGAGCAGCAGGCAGAGGCTGATCCTGCCCATTCGCGACTGACGCATACCCGGTCCCCCTCTGAACTCGCTGAGTTGGCATCAAGAAATCGGCATCAATTCTTTCTGCAAGCGTACCGGCAGAGTGAGTTCATGCCGGCTCGAAGCCTAGTGGGGCGGCGTTCTCCAACAATATGAACTGGCTCACATGCTGCGGAATACATCGGCTCGTGGCGCATGCGGTTGGTTCAAATCAAGATGCGATGAACCGAAAGGAAAAGCGCCGAACCAAGACGCAAAACGCCAGCAAAGAGCCCTCTGCGGAATGACGCAGCAAACTTCGCCGTCGACTAACAAAGGGGAATAGTTATTCGCGAAATAATCTTTCGCATCAATAACTTATGCCGACTGGTGCGCTCGGAGGGACTCGAACCCCCACGATTTTACTCACTGCCACCTCAAGGCAGCGCGTCTACCAATTCCGCCACGAGCGCTTGGGATACCGGCTGGAAGGATTACGGCCTGCCGGATCAACGGCGCCGATGTAACAAATCAGAGATGGGGGGACAAGGCAGTTTTGCGACCGAATTAGCTACCTAACACCCGGTAATTTCGGCAGCATTTGCTTGACTTCGACCGCGATACGGTTGCGATCGACCAGCACGACGCCAGAAGCCACCGGAAGGTTGTTGGCGAGGATCTTGACCTCGTCCGCCTCGGTGGCGTCCAGTTCGATGATGGCGCCGCGGGAGAGCCGCATCACCTGATGGACGGGCATTGTGGTGGTGCCGAGCACCACCATGAGATCGACGCTGACTTTATCGAGGGTCGCCACTTCTGAACCACCAAACCGAGAACTAAATCTGTCTGGTTCCACCTGACCACGTTATGGTTAGCCAATGGTTAATGACCGCCAAAGCCTTGATTTGACGACGTTCGCGCGGCCTTCGGGCGGCGGCGAGGTGGAATGGCGGATTGCGGCTTCTCCCGTGCCCTACCCCGACGCCGTGGCCGCGATGGAAGCCCGCGCGGCCGAGATTGCCGATCAAAAAGCGAGCGAACTGGTCTGGTTGCTGGAGCATCCGCCGCTCTACACGTCGGGCACCAGCGGCAAGCAGGACGACCTGCTCGATCCGCGATTCCCCTTGTTCACCACCGGGCGTGGCGGCCAGCTCACCTATCATGGCCCCGGCCAGCGGGTCGCCTATGTGATGCTCGACCTGAAGCGGCGGCGGCCGGACGTGCGCGCCTATGTCGCCTCCCTGGAAGAATGGATCATCCGCACGCTCGACGCCTTCAACGTCCGTGGCGAGCGCCGCGAGGATCGTGTCGGGGTCTGGGTCAAGCGGCCGGAAAAGGGTGTCGGCCACGAGGACAAGATCGCGGCCATCGGCGTGCGGCTGCGGCGCTGGGTCTCGTTCCACGGCATCGCTATCAATGTCGAGCCGGACTTGTCGCACTTCAAGGCGATCGTTCCCTGCGGCGTCGTCGATGCCAGATACGGCGTCACCTCGCTGGTCGATCTCGGCCTGCCCGTGACCATGGAGGACGTCGACGTCGCGCTCCGGCAATCTTTTACGGAAGTGTTCGGCGCGACGGTAGCGCGCCTGCCGGAAGTGGCGAGCTAGGCTCGCGGCAGCGAGTCCAGGAACTCGAGCAGCGCGGCGTTGACCTCGGCGGGCCGCTCCTGCTGCAGCCAGTGGCCGGTGTCTTCCATGATCCTGACCATCCGAAGGTCGGCGCATTGGGCGCGCATCAGCTCAACCATGTCGACGCCGGGGATCATGCCGAGGATGGGTTCAAGGCTGCCGGCCAGGAATGCTGCGGGTTGCGTTATCTGCCGGCCATCGAACGCGGCCATATCCGAGAAATCACGCTCGGAGTTGCGATAGCGATTGAGCGGACCGCGAAATCCGCTCTCGCGAAACCGGCTTTCGTAATAATCGACATCGGCTTCGGTCAGCCAGGACGGAAGCTGCGCGGGATCGACCAGGCGATCGAGCAATCCCGGCCCGATCGGATTCGCAATCCGGTCGTTTATCTTCCGCGCTTCGCCGCTGCTCCAGTAATAGAACTTGCGCAGGCTGGTGCGGATATCGGCTTCCAGTTCGGCTTCGGCGACGCCCGGCTCCTGAAAATAGAGCTGATAGAAGAAGCGGTCCTGGTAGATCTTGCGGAACAGCTCAACGCTGGGCACCGGCCCGCGACCGAGAGCCGGCGCGCTCAGTCCGGTCACCGCGCGAACGCGCGCGGGATGAAACCGCGCAGTGGCGTAGGCGATCGGGGCGCCCCAGTCATGGCCGATCACGACAGCCTGCTGTGCGCCGAGCGCGGCAATCAAGCCTGCGATGTCGTGCGGATAATTCCTTGATCGCGTAGGCGTCGATCGCCTGCGGTTTGTCGCTGCCGCCATAACCACGCACATCCGGTGCCGCGACGCGGAAGCCGGCATCCGCCAGCGCCGGAATCTGATGGCGCCAGGAGTACCAGCTCTCGGGAAAGCCATGGACCAGCACGATCAGCGGCCCCTCGCCTGCGATCGCCACGCGAAGCCGCGCGGCGCCGGTGTCGATCATCTGCAGGTCGAATGGCATCAACGCGGCTCCCGACGGTTCGGCCAACTATAAGTTGGCCGAACGCCGAGTCCAGCGACGGCCGGGCATCACGCCGCGGCCTTCAGCGGCCTCACTTCGAGCTTGCCGGCGATGTAGCGGCGCTCCTGTGTCAGGCCGCCGAAGCCGTAAGCATCGCCCTTGACCTCGTCGACATGCGCGTAGCTTTCTTCGTGCAGCGGTCCAAGCAATTCGCCCATGCGCTTGAACAGCGCGGCGAGATAGGCCGCCTTCTCGTCCTTGGTGTTGGTGCCTTCGGTGACGTGGACGTCGAGCCAGAAACTGGCAAGGCTCTGTTCGGCCAGCGACCTGCCGCCGGCGAACCAGTCGGCGGCATCGACCGCTTTCACGATGATGGCGGTGACCTTGGGATCCTTGTGCAGGATACCAGCGGTAAGATCGCTGACGGCAGAGGCAATCTCGGCCTTCAGCGACGGAGCCTTGCGAAAGCTGGAATAGGTGACGGTGATGAGCGGCATGGTGGTTCTCCCGGAAAGGTAACGCGATCGATCGCGCCACTTGTAACTAGACCCGCCAGCACCATTTTGGTACCTTATCTATATTCATAACAGTGATAACGATTTATGATGATGACATGAGCACCCTGGACATCGATACCGTGCAGGCCTTCCTGCTGGTCGCCGAGCTGCAAAGTTTCACCCGTACGGCCGAGGCGCTCGGCACGACGCAGGCCTCCGTCAGCATGAAGCTGCAGCGGCTGGAGACCGTGGTCGGCAAGCGGCTGGTCGAGCGCTCGCCGCGGGCGGTGGGATTGACCGCCGAGGGCACCGCTTTCCTGCATCATGCGCGCGCACTGATGGAGGCGCATGACCGCGCGCTCGCCGGCGGGCGGCCGGCGCAACAGACCTTGTCGCTCGGGATCAGCGATCACGCGGGCGGACCGGAACTGGTGCCGCTGCTGGAGCGGCTTCACGCGATGTCGGCGCAACTGGCGCTCAGCGTGACGATCGGATTTTCCCGCGAGATCGTCGATGCCTATGACGCCGGCGAACTCGACGCCGTGGTGGTGCGGCAGGAAGGCAGCCGGCGCGGCGGCGAGAAGCTGGCGACAGATGAATTCGGCTGGTTCGCCGCCAAGCGGTTTGCCTGGCGCCGCGGCGAGCCGCTGCGGCTGGCGACGCTGGCGCCGCCTTGCGGCGTGCGCGCGATCGCGGTCCGCGCCCTCGACAAGGCCGGCATCGCCTGGAACGAGACTTTTGTCGGCGGCGGCGTCACCGCGGTGGCCGCGGCGGCCCTGGCGGGACTGGCCGTCGCGCCCCTCGCCCGCCGCATCGCGCCCGCAGGCTTGGTCGATATCGGACCAGCAGGGAAACTGCCTGATCTTGGCGCCTCGAAAGTCGTGCTACATTCCAAGGTCAGCGACCCCGCCAAGCTGGCGGCCTTGAGGACGCTGGCGGCAACGTTTCGAAGCGTGGCGGCGGGTTAAACGGTCCCGGTTCCCAATGGCAAAAAAAGTCATCAGGCAGGCGGAACCAATCCGCGCATCCCGCGTTTGGGTCACTTAGGGGCACTTATGTTCGGAAAAGACAAGCAGCAAACACGGGACCTGTTCGAAAGCGAACGGAGTTTCCGGTTGCTGATCGAAGGCGTCGTCGACTACGCGCTTTATATGCTCGATCCCACCGGAATCGTCACCAGCTGGAATCTCGGCGGCCAGCGAATCAAGGGCTATTCGCCTAACGAGATCATCGGACAGCACTTCTCCCTCTTCTACACCGATACCGACCGCGCCAACGGCAAGCCGGCCCGCGCGCTACGCATCGCCGAGGAACAGGGCCGCTATGAAGAGGACGGCTGGCGCGTCCGCAAGGACGGCACGTTCTTCTGGGCCAGCGTCGTCATCGATCCGATCCGTGAAGCAGGCCAGTTGGTGGGCTTCGCCAAGATCACTCGCGACATCACCGAACGGCGCGATGCCCAGCTCAAGCTCGAGCAAATGCAGGCGCAGCTCGCGGAATCGCAGAAGCTCGACGCGCTCGGCCAGCTCACCGGCGGCGTGGCGCACGATTTCAACAACCTGCTGATGATCATCAGCGGCAGTGTTCACACCTTGAAGAAGGGCGTCGAGAATGATCCAAGGCGTCAGCGCGCACTGCTGGCGATCGAAGCGGCAGCCAAGCGCGGCGCCACCCTCACCAGCCAGTTGCTGACATTTGCGCGGCGTCAGAGCGTCAATCCGGAGCCGGTCAATGTTGCGGACCGGATCGACGCCGTGCGCGACGTACTCCACACCGGCGTCGGCGGCGCGGTGACGCTGCAATTCGACGTCGACCGCAACACCTGGCCGGTTGTCGTCGATGTCGCGGAGTTCGAAACCGCACTGGTCAACCTCGTCATCAACGCGCGTGACGCGATGCCCGCGGGCGGCGTGATTACGGTCTCGACGCAGAACGATATGCTGACCGAGGAACCTCACGCCGGCGACTACGCCGCGATAACGGTCGCGGATACCGGCGTTGGCATTGCGCCGGACCTCCTGAGCCGGATTTTTGATCCCTTTTTCACCACCAAGCCGATCGGCAAGGGTACTGGCCTTGGGCTTTCGCAGGTTCACGGCTTCGCGCATCAGGCCGGCGGGATTGTCAGGGTCAAGAGCGAACTCGGCAAGGGTACCGAGATCACGATCCTGCTGCCGCGGAAGGATATCAGCCCGGTGGTTGAAGAAGCCGAAGCCCCCGAGACCAGCGGAAGCGGCACCGTGCTTCTGGTCGAGGACAATCCGGACGTCGCCGTCGTCAGCACCAGCCTGCTCGAACAGCTCGGTTACACCGTCCGCAGGGTGGCGGATGCCGAAGCGGCCTTGCGTGAAATCGAACGCGACGGGATCGATCTGGTATTCTCGGATATCGTGATGCCCGGAAAAATGGACGGTCTCGTTCTGGCGCGCCGATTAAAGGACATGCGGCCCGGACTGCCGATCCTGCTGGCGACCGGCTACAGTGACGCCGCGGTGAACGTGCAGGGCGATTTTCCAATTCTCCGAAAACCCTATGAAATCCACCAGCTCAGCCAGGCGATCGCGAAACTGACGAAGTGAGCGGCGACCAAGCGCGATCAGGAAAATTTCACAGGATTGCCTCGAACGCGCTGCGCAGGGTTTCGTGACGGAACACGAATCCGTTGCTGAGCGCCTTGTTCGGCAATACCCGCTGACCTCCGAGCAGAAGTTCGCTGGCGAAATCGCCGCCGAGGCGTCGCAGCAGCGCGTCGGGAATTCTAAATACCGCCGGACGATGCAGGCGCCGGCCCAACTCCTCAGTGAATTTCAGGTTGGTGACCGGAATCGGCGCCGTCGCATTGATCGGCCCGGAGATATCGGTCTTTGCAATGACATGGGCGATCAGGCGGACGAGATCGTCGCGTTCGATCCAGGACATCCACTGCCTGCCCGAACCCAGCGGTCCGCCAAGGCCGAATTCGAACGGCGTCAGCATCCGCGTGATGAAACCGCCATCGGTGCCCAGCACCAGGCCGATCCGCAAACAGGCGACCCTGACGCCATGGTCTGTCGCCGGACGCGCCGCGTTCTCCCAAGCGTCGCACAATTCGTGGCTGAAGCAGGCATGTGATTTGGCGGAACTCGGTCAGCACCTGATCCTGCCAGAGCCCATACCAGCCGATCGCGGAGCCGGAGACCAGTACCTTGGGCTTGCGGTCAAGCCGCGCGATCAGGCCGACGACGTCGCCGGTCATGTCGATGCGGGATTCCAAAATCTTGCGGCGCTTGGCTTCGGTCCATAATCCGTTGCCGATCGGCTCGCCCGCGAGATTCACGATCGCATCGATTTTGCTGTCCGAGGCGAGCTGATCGAGGCTCGTGATCAGCGTGATCGGCGGCGGCAGCATGTCGGCTTTCGCCGGATTGCGCACCAGCGCGATCACCTGATGCCCTGCCCCGGTCAGACCAGCGACCAGTCGGCTGCCGATGAATCCGGTGGCGCCGGTAACCAGCACCGTCTGCCGGCCGGACAGCTTTTCGACCAAACCCTCCGCAGGCATGCAGGTCATGCGCGCCAGACGTTTTGAGGCGAAGAAGTCGCGCACGCCGCAAAGGGCCGCGCCGACGGCCGATGCCGCCGCAACGATACTGAGGAGCCCGGTGTAGGCCGGTTTGATTCCAGTCGGCAGCATCGCCCAGCCGATCAGCACCGGCAGCAGCAGCACGAGGATGGCGCCGTAGTTGATCGCGAGCAGCGTATGATTGATGCGTTCGCTCGCCGGCAATTTCCGGCTCATGTCCTCCTCGACGAAATCCATCAGCGTGATGATGATTTCCGCCACCAGCACCGCGATGATGACACCGGCAAAAATGCCGTGCACTTCGAGCCACCCGAGCACCAGAAACAGGAAGGCGTAGAGCATGTTGCGCAACGAATGGAGCTGCAGCTCGTAACGTTGCGAGGGACGCCAGGCCAGCCGCTCCGTCAGTTCATGGTGATAGAAGGTATCGAACACGCCCATCACGATCTGAATGGCAATCAGGGTCCAAAGGAACGTCGTCATGATGCGGCCTCCCGGAATTTTGCGGACTGGCGAATGAGCCTGCCGAAACGCGGATGAACGATGTCGAGCGTGAAGCGAAACAGGCCGTCGCCCAAATCCGAATGCGTCACGGTCAGGTCACCGGGCGTCAGCCACGGCGGCAGCGACAATCGCAGCGGTCCGATTTGCAAGGCGTAGCCTGTGCTGCGAAACACCAGCGCTTCGTGCTCGACCGAGATGCGCAATGCCATGCTGACGCCGCTGCCGACATATTCCTCGAGGCCGGTTGGACCCGCGAAACGTTTCGCAGAATGAATGACCTGCGGAAAACCACTGCCGCGCGCGCAAATGCGGGTCCAGATCTGGCCGCCGCTCGCGCCGTCTTCGGTCACCGTCACCACCATCGGGACGCCGGTCTCGGTGCCCGTCGGCAGCGGCCCGCCGATCAGGCGCGCGAGTTGCGCCAGCCAGAAGCCAGCGGGCGCGAAGCTCGCCTCCTCCACCTCGCCGACATAGACGACGGTCTCACCATCAGCGAAGCGTTTTGAGAAGCGCCGCCAGATCGCCAGCGGCAGACGGCCCCACGCCTCGTCGGGCAGCAGGTCGTGAAAGCGGTGATCGTCGAGCAGGATGGTGTTCGAGGCGGGCGTTACGGAACGCCTTGGTACTCTCGTCGACGTCATCGCACGCTCCTTACTTCACCCCTATTTGGATTTCCCCGGCAGGAAGCTGACGATCTTCTCGCCAAGCTTGATCAGTGCGACCAGTCGCGGCCGCGGCACATTGAGCATCTGCACATACCAGCGATCGACCAGTTCGGTGAACGCCAGCATTTCCTTCAGCCGCTTGCTGGCGACCGGGCTGATGGTGGGATCGTCGGCCGCATCGGAAACGCAGGCGCGCAGCGCGTCGACCGCGGGATCGATCTCGCGTTCCTTGCGGCCGGCGGCGATCCGCGCCGCCACTTCCCAGATGTCGGTCTCGGCCTCGAAATGATCGCGGCGGTCGCCGAGGATCGGCACCCTCCGGATCAGGTTCCAGGACAACAATTCCTTGATCGAGTTGGAGACGTTGGATCGCGCCATGCCGAGCGTCTCGGCGATGTCGTCGGCGGTCATCGGCGCCTCGGCGAGATACAGCAGGCCATGGATCTGGCTGACCGAGCGGTTGACGCCCCACTCGTCGCCCATGTCACCCCAGTGCAGGATGAACCGTTCGACCGCGGCGGGAAGTTTCTTCTTGGCGGTTGTTTCTGTCATGACAGAAATATCTGACGTAACTGCGCGAATGTCAAGAGGCGCTTCGACCGCGGTTCGCGATGCCGCCCCTTAAGGGGCGGGACCTGCCTCCGCCGGCTTCCAGCAGCGGCAACCGGGTCCGGAGCCCTGTCCGGCTCCCTTGCCGGCTCCTGGCCGGGCAATTCGTTAACCTCATTGGCACCTGTCGGCCGCTAGATTCCGGTTCACGTTTACCCGCCGGTTGGGAGTGCCGACCGCGGCCAGCAAGGCGAAAGATGAGCGATCGAGGTCAGTCCGGTTCAGACGGGGCGCTGCGGCGGGTCACCCCGAGCGCCGTCGTGATCATTTTCGCGCTGGTCATGACGGCCTGCATCATCGGCATCGTGGTCTGGAAGTCGCTCGAAGCCAAGACGGCCACACTGGCGCGCGGCAATACCGACATTCAGAACCTCGCCCACTCGCTGGCCGAGCACGCCGCACACACCATTCAGGCGGCCGACATTACGTTGACCGGCATGGTCAGCCTGCTCTCGTACCGCGACCCGGTGCCGGAACGCTTCAACAAATATCTGGCGGAAGCGGTCGCCACGCTGCCGCAGCTGCGCGAGATCGGCGTGCTCGACGTCGACGGCGAGTGGCGCTATTCGTCGCTGCCGGAGACGCCGCGTCACAACAATGCCGACCGTAAATATTTCATCTTCCATCGCGACACACCCGGCAAGGCGCTGCGCATCAGCGAGCCGTTGAAGTCACGCCTAACCGGGCGGTCGACGATCCTTCTCACCAAACGCGTCGAACATCAGGACGGCAGCTTCGCCGGCGTGCTCGTCGCCGCGGTCGACACCGACTATTTCAACGGCTTCTACCGGATGTTCCAGCTTGGGCCCGATGGCGGCATCACGCTAATCCGGAGCGACGGCACCGTTCTGATCCGCTGGCCGCTCTCGGATACCACCGGAGATCTGTCAAAGACCGACCTGTTCACAAAACACCTCAAGCTGAGTTCGGTCGGAGCCTACAAGATCATCTCGCCGTTTGACGGCATCGTGAAATATTTCAGCTACGAGGAAGCGCCGCAATATCCGGTCGTCGTCACCGTGGCGATGTCTGAGGACTGGCTACTCGCAGGCTGGTTGATGACGTTGCGCACCGACGCGCTGGTGGCGGGCGTGCTGTTGTGCATCATCATCCTGCTTGCCGCTGTGCTGTCGGCCCAGTTCCGCTTCCGAATGCAGACCGAGCAGAGGCTTCGCGAGCGCGAGGCCCATTACCGGTTGCTCGCCAACAACATCGCCGACATCATCATCCTGATCGATGCACGCGGCAACCTTCGCTTCGTTTCCCATTCGGTCGAACCGGTGCTCGGACTGCGTGCGCAGGATCTGATCGGCACATCATGCTTCGACCTCATTCATCCCGGGGACAAGCCGGCCGTCAGGGCCGCCACCGCGCGGCTCGGCGAACCCGGCGCCGTCAGCACGGTGGTATTTCGGATCGCCCGTATCGACGGCTCGCTGGCGTGGGTCGAAATCAACTTCAAGCTGGCTTCGGAATGCGACGACCCCGCACTGATCGAGTTCGTCGGCGTGCTTCGCGAGGTCACCGAACGCAAGCGCATGGAGGATGAAGTCAACCTGCTCAACCGCCGCCTCACCCAGCTCGCCGCTACCGACGGACTGACCGGGTTGACCAACCGGCGAACCTTTGATGGCTTCCTGCGGCGCGAATACGAGGCCTGCGAAAGAATTTCCGTGTTGCTGTTCGATATCGACAATTTCAAGGGCTACAACGACAGCTACGGACACCAGGCCGGTGACCGCTGCCTGCAGGCTGTCGCCAAGATCATCGGCGACGCGACCGCTGATGTCTCGGGCCTGTCCGCGCGTTATGGCGGCGAGGAATTCGCTGTCGTGCTGCCCAACATCGCGGAGGATGGCGCCCTGAAGCTCGCCGAGGCCATCCGGCTCACGATCCGCGCCCTGGGTATTCCGAACACCGCCGCCAGCCGCGGCTATGTCACCATCAGCGCCGGCGTCGCCACCCGGACCCGCTCCACGCTCGGCGAGGCCGCCCTCGTCGGAGAGGCCGACACCGCGCTCTACGAGGCGAAGCGTCTCGGCCGCAACGCCAGCGTCGCCTATTCCTCGCTGGACCTGCGCTATGCCGACAGCGGGTCGATCCAGCCCGATGCGCACCACTTCGAACGCGAACCGGAGCGGTCGCGCGAGCCCGCCGGAAAATAAGTTCCACAGCCGACAATTTTACCGGCTGGTGAGCCAGCTCACATTCAAATGCCGCCACCTGCGATATCCCTGCCCCAGCACTGCCAGGCGCAGGGGTATGGAGGTCGCAAATGACTGTTATCGCACGCGCACTGTCACGCGCTTTTGTTGCCGCCGCCGAAGCCGAAACGCTCAAGCAGCTTCTGCTGTTCTGCCTGGCGGGCCTGTTCGTATCGGTGCTGATCATGACCTACGGCATCGATCTCAGCCCGGGCTTCTTCTAGCGGCAACCGCCGTTACCGCGGCGTCGGCCGCCACGACAGGTCATCGGACAGCACGTAGATCGTGATCGCGGCCAGGCACATTACCACCCCGATCCAGAATATCGGGGAGTGATGGATACGCCGCCAGTCGCGTGGAGGGGCCGTCGGTTTCATTGGATTACCTCGTCTGTCATTCAGATCGTCGGCAGCACCGAGAAGCGTTCCCCCGCCCGCCGCAAGTTCAGCGCATCGGGATTTCCGGCTTCTTCCTGCACGTCGTCGACGCGCGCCAGCGATGGCCCGCGCCGGCACGCCGCAATCATCGCCGTCACCACATCCGAAGGACCTCCGAACACCGCCTCGACGCGGCCGTCCCTGAGGTTACGCACCCAGCCTTCGAGGCTCCTTGCGCGGGCTTCGTGATCGACCCAGGCGCGGTAGCCAACGCCCTGCACCAGGCCTTTGATCGTGACGTGGCGAACCACGGCGCTCATTGGTTATCCTGTTTGGTCATGATCTTTTCGGAAAACCGGTTCCCACTTTTCCGGATCATGCCCTACTTTTTCAGCCCAAGAAATTCATTCGCACGCGCCTTCGTTTCGGCTTCGCGCATCGCCCGACCGGTCAACTCCGATGACGGCAGGCCTTTCAGATTCTTCGGCGACATACCCTCGCGTAGCGCCTTCAGGATATCGTAGACGGCCTGCGTGGCCGCGGCGAACGGCGCGTGGCCCTGCAACGCGATCCGCACGCGCTGGCTCCTGAGATAATCGGGTGTCGTCATCTCCTCGGGCGCGCCGCCCAGCACGATCGGCAGCTTGGTCGCCGCCGAAATCGCTTCGAGTTCGCCGCGATCCTTGATGCCGGTGAAGAACAGCGCATCGACGCCGGTGGCTTCATAGGCCTTGGCCCGTGCGATCGCATCGTCAAGACCGGTGATCGAGACCGCACCGGTGCGTCCGATGATGACCAGCGAGGGATCGCCGCGCCCGTCGAGCGCGGCCTTCATCTTGCCGACGCCCTCGTCGAGCGAAATCAACTGCGTCTTCGCCTGCCCGAACGCCTGCGGCAGCAGCGTGTCTTCGATGGTCAGGCCAGCGGCGCCGGCCGTTTCGAGTTCTTCGACGGTGCGGCGGACATTGAGCGCGTTGCCATAACCGTGATCGGCATCGACCAGCACCGGCAAGTGCGCCGCGCGCGACATCCGGCGCATCTGCTCGCAAAGTTCAGTGAGCGTGATCAGCGCAATATCGGGGTCGCCGAGTACCGCCAGCGATGCTACCGAACCACCGAACATGCCGAGCTCGAAGCCGAGATCCTCGGCAATGCGGATCGAAGTCGCGTCATAGACCGATCCGGGCCGGACGCAGTTTTGCCCCGCGAGTATCGATCGCAATGCTTGGCGGCGTTGGCGGAAGGCCATGGCGAAAACTCCCTGCTTTCCGTCATTGCGAGCGTAGCGAAGCAATCCAGCTTTTCTTCTTGGTTCTGGATTGCTTCGTCGCTTCGCTCCTCGCAACGACGTTGTTGTTACGCGAATTCCAAAATCAGCGCATCGACCGCCAGCGTGGCGCCGGCGGCGGCGTGGATCTTCTTGACCGTGCCGTCGCGTTCGGCGCGCAGCACGTTCTGCATCTTCATGGCTTCGACCACGGCCAGCGTCTCGCCGGCCTTGACCTCCTGCCCTTCATTGACGGCGATCGAGACGACGAGGCCAGGCATCGGGCACAACAGCTTCTTGCCGGTGTCGGCCGCCGACGTCACCGGCATCAGCCGTGCGGCGGCCGCCTCGCCTTCGGTGAAGACATTGACCGGAACCTCATAGCCCTGATGCGCGAGCCGAAAACCGTTCGGAATTGCGCGCACCTGCATCGCGACCAGGTGGCCGTCGATCCGGCCCTGCCAGACCGGCTCGCCCGGCTTCCAGTTCGAGACCAGTTGATGCGGATTGCCGGGCAAGCCATCGCTGCCGATGAAGCGCACCGCGATGCCATCGGCCTCGCGCGCGACATCGAGCGCGATTTCCTCGCGGCCGAGCCACACCGCACGGCGGCGTTCGCGCTGCACCACCCGGCCGCTCATCTGGCCGGAAATCTGCCGCTTGCGCTCGCCGAACACATGATCGATCGCGGCGCCCACGGCGGCGAGCCGCCGCGCAATCTCGCCTTCCGGCGGACGCGCGGCAAATCCCTTCGGGAATTCCTCGGCGATGAAGCCGGTGGAGAGCTTGCCCTCGCGCCAGCGTGGATGGCTCATCAGCGCGGAGAGGAACGGAATGTTGTGGCGGATGCCGTCGACATAAAACGAATCCAGCGCCGTCGACTGCGCCTCGATCGCAGCCGCCCGCGACGGCGCATGCGTGACGAGTTTTGCGATCATCGGATCGTAATGGATCGAGATCTCGCCGCCTTCCTGCACGCCGGTGTCGTTGCGGACGGTGATGCCGTCGAGCCGGGTTTCCGCGGGCGGACGGTATTTCACCAGCCGGCCGATCGAGGGCAGGAAATTGCGGAACGGGTCTTCGGCATAGACGCGGGATTCCACCGCCCAGCCGGTCAGCGTCACATCCTTCTGCGAAAGCTTCAGCTTCTCGCCGGCGGCGGAGCGGATCATCTGCTCGACGAGGTCGATCCCGGTGATCAGTTCGGTAACGGGATGCTCGACCTGCAGGCGCGTGTTCATCTCCAGGAAGTAGAAGCTCTTGTCCTGGCCGGCGACGAATTCGACGGTGCCGGCGGAGTTGTAATTCACGGCTTTCGCCAGCGACACCGCCTGCTCACCCATCTTGCGGCGGGTGGTCTCGTCCAGGAGCGGCGACGGCGCTTCCTCGATGACCTTCTGGTTGCGGCGCTGGATCGAACATTCGCGCTCGCCGAGATAGATCACGTTGCCATGCTTGTCGCCGAGCACCTGGATTTCGATGTGGCGGGGATCGACGATGAATTTTTCGATGAAGACGCGGTCGTCGCCGAACGACGACTTAGCCTCGGCCTTGGCGAGATTGAAGCCTTCGGCGACCTCGGAGGTCGAATGCGCGATCCGCATGCCCTTGCCGCCGCCGCCAGCGGAGGCCTTGATCATCACGGGATAGCCGATCTCGTCGGCGATCTTCACCGCGTGCTTCTCGTCCTCGATGACGCCGAGATGCCCCGGCACGGTCGAGACTTTTGCCTTGGCGGCAGCCTTCTTGGATTCGATCTTGTCGCCCATCGCGGCGATGGCGCCGGGGTTAGGACCGATGAAGGCGACACCGGCCGCTTCCAGCGCGCGCGGAAAGGCTTCGCGCTCGGACAGAAAACCGTAGCCGGGATGCACCGCCTGCGCGCCGGTCTTGCGGCAGGCCTCGACGATCTTCTCGATCACCAGATAGCTCTCGGACGCCGCCGGCGGTCCGATCAGCACGGCCTCATCGGCCATTTCGACATGGAGCGCATCGCGGTCGGCCTCGGAATACACGGCTACCGTTTCGATCCCCATGCGGCGCGCAGTCTTGATGACCCGGCAGGCGATCTCGCCGCGATTTGCGATCAGAATTCGTTTGAACATGTTCTTCTTGCTTGAGCTTTGGGCGGGATCCTCGCCCGCAATGTGACATGCGGGGACGCGGGTAACAAACCCGTCGTACAGCAAAAATCGACCGAGGCAACGGTCTCCTGCCGACGCCTCCCGCCGGGGTCTGGACGGCCGCCGGTTCAGCCCGCCGTTTCAGCCGGAATAGCTGTTAAACCGGCCGCGCGCATAGGCGTGGCTGACCGCCTTCATCAGTTCGGCCACCTCGGTCTCCAGGTAGTCGTTGGCCACGATTAGTGCCCGGATCGTCGCACGTAGATCGCCGCCGCAGGCCAGAATGGCCTGATCCACCGCAACCTCCAGCCCGTCATCGGGCTCGGGCGACGGCTGCGATGATGAGGGCATGAAGGGATTCCACGATGAGCGGCGGCAAGGTATGTTCTTCTTTTGTTCTGATGAAGTCAATATGCTGTCCTGAAATCCGCCACGGCTATTTGGGCAGGACGTTGTCCTGACTTAATCTCCGCCGATGGCCCACCCCTCAACCAACCACGAATTTTTGGAAGCCCTCAAAGGCCTTATTTACGGTTGGTGTGAGCGTCGGTCTCTCGAACCGTTGGCCAGAGTGTTGAGCCCTTATCTGGGTTTCAACGGAATGACGGATGGCTGGGGAGAGCTGGCCATCGCCCTAAAAAGCATTCGCGCGCTCGACGGCGAACAGCTCACGTCAGGGGAGCGAGCAGTTGTAGAGGATTTGATACGGGCAACCGATGTGGCCATTCACGGAAGATAGAACTCCTCAATTGGCGGCCTTTTTTCCTCACGAACCCTGCCGGTGGATATCATCCTGCCATCATGTGCTACAACGCCTCCGCTGCTTACGAAATGCATTTGAAGTGAGAGACATGCGGTCCCGGATTTTTCTCGTTGCCCTGCTGCTGTCGGCATTCCCCTTCGCAAGTCAGGCCGCCTCCCCTACCATCCGCGATGGCGGCACGCTGCAACTGGGCGGCGTCACCTACCGGCTTGACGGCGTCGAAGCCCCCGCCTTCGACCAGCTCTGCATCGACGATCATGCCGATAGCTGGACCTGCGGGATCGAGGCGCGCGATCAACTGACCAAACTGATCGGCGGCCGTGCGGTGCGCTGTGACGACCTGGGCGTGGACCCCACGTACCGGAAGCGGCATCTTGGCGTCTGCAAGGTCGAGGGCGAGACGACCGCTCTCGGCCAGTTGCTGGTCCGCCAGGGTTTTGCCCTGAATGTCGAATCCTCGGCAACGGGACGTTTCAAGGAGGACGAGACCAAAGCCAAGGACGGAAAGCTTGGCCTGTGGAGAGGCTGCTTCGTCGCGCCGCACGAGTTCCGCGTCGGGCGCAAGGACGGCGCCCTGCTCGGCAGCTCGTGTCCCGCCAATCGCGACCGAGAAATCCGCGCCGCCCTGTTTCCTGAGGAGAAGGCTCAGCCGCCTGGCTGCAGCATCAAGGGCAAATACGCCGTCCGCGCCCGCGTCACCGGCAATCTCGGCATCTATCATCTGCAGGCCTGCCGCTCCTATCCGGGCCTGACCGAACCGGATCGCTGGTTTTGTTCCGAAGATGACGCCCAGGGCGCCGGGTTCCGCAGGGCCTATAACTGCCGCTCGCCCAGCAAGAAATGACGCTGGCAAAATCGCCACTTCCTGTGTGAGAGTGCCAGCAGAGGTTGCCGGCACGAATGACCCCTTCCGAACCTTCTGATGTCCTGTCCGAGGCTGAAGCCGCCGAACGGTTGCGACGGCATCTGGAAGAGATCGCGCGCGAACGCGACAGGGCCCACCGCGCGCTGCAGGAACGCGAGGCCGAACTCGCCCGGATCCAGCGCATCGCCCGTGTCGGCGGGCTCGAAATCGATTTCCGCGACGGCGTCAAGAACCGCCGCTCCCCGGAATATCTCCTGATCCACGGACTGCCGCCTGAGGCTGTCAACGAGACCTATGACGATTGGGTCAATCGAATCCACCCCGAGGATCGCGAACGAAAGATCAAACATCTGTTCGACGTGCTGCGCGGCCGGGGCGAGGACTACGCGACCGAATACCGGATCATCCGGCCCAGTGACGGCGAGATCCGCTGGATCCGCGTCGCCGCCAAGATCGAGCGCGACGGCAACGGCCGTGCGCAACGTCTGGTCGGCGCCGATCTCGACGTTACCGATCAGATGCTGGCGCAGGAGACGTTGCGCGAAAGCGAGGAACGCTTCCGCCTGATCGCCGACAGCGCGCCGGTGCCGATCTGGGTCACCAAGCTCGACCGCACGCGGTCGTTCGCCAACCAGGCCTATGTCGATTTCGTCGGACTGCCGTTCGCGCAGGCCATCGTGTTCGACTGGCGCAAGGTGCTGCATCCGGACGATGCACAGCGCGTCGTGCAGGAATCGATCGCGGGCGAAGCCTCGCTGAAACCGTTCGTGCTGGAGGCTCGCTACAAGCGGGCCGATGGCGAATGGCGCTGGCTGCGGTCGGAATCCCAGCCGCGCTGGGACCCGACCGGCAAGCATATCGGCTTCATCGGCGTTGCCCACGACATCACGGCGTCCAAGCATGCCGAAATCGATTTGCGCCGGCTCAATGAAACGCTCGAGCAGCGGATCACCGAGCGCACCGCGCAACTCGAATCCAACGAAGCCCGGATGCGCGCGATCTTCGAGACCAGTCATCAGTACCAGGGACTTCTCGACCTTCAGGGTAACCTGCTCCTTGCCAACAGAACGTCACTCGCCGGAATCCGCACCAGCGCCGTCGACGTGATCGGCAAGCCGTTCTGGGATACGCCCTGGTTCAGCGGCACCGCGGGCATGCGCGACATCGTCCGCGATGCCTTCGCCGCCGTGATGAAGGGCGAACGAAGTCCGGACCGAGATGCGGCTTCTTCTGCCGATCGGCGAGCGCTATTTCGACTTCGCGATGCGCCCGATGCGCGACCGTCACGGCGCCATCATCGGCGCGGTGCCGGAAGCCGTCGACATCACCGAGCGTCGCCAGGCCGAGGAAGTGCTGCGCCAGTCGCAGAAGATGGAAGCGGTCGGGCAACTCACCGGCGGCGTGGCGCACGATTTCAACAATCTGCTCACCATCATCCGCTCCGCGACCGATTTTCTGCGCCGCCGCGAGTTGCCCGAGGAGCGCCGCCGGCGCTACGTCGACGCGATCTCCGAGACCGTGGAACGGGCCTCCAAGCTGACCGGGCAATTGCTGGCGTTTGCCCGCCGCCAGCCACTGAAACCGCAGGTGTTCAATGTCGGCACCCAGGTCGACGCCGTGGCGCAGCTGGTCCGTCCGCTGGTCGGCGGCCGGATCACGATCGAGGTCGAAATATCCGACAACAACTGCGTTGCGATTGCCGACATCGCGCAGTTCGAGACCGCCCTGATCAACCTCGCCGTCAATGGCCGCGACGCCATGGACGGCGAAGGGCAGCTCACCATCTGCGTCCGCAAGGTGCGCGCCATTCCCCCGCTTCGCGCCCAGCCCGACCGCGGTGGCGACTTCGTCGCCATCGCCATGACCGACACCGGCATCGGCATCGCATCCGATCAGCTCGAGGCGATCTTCGAGCCGTTCTTCACCACCAAGGAGGTCGGCAAGGGCACTGGCCTCGGCCTCAGCCAGGCCTTCGGCTTCGCCAAGCAATCCGGCGGCGACATCGCGGTCGCAAGCACGCCGGGCCAGGGTGCGACCTTCACGATCTACCTGCCGCAGGCCGCGATGCCGGCCGACGCGACGGAAGCCGCGGCCGTCGTGAACGAACCCGCGATCCGTGGCCGCGGCTATCGCGTGCTGGTCGTGGAAGACAATGACGATGTCGGCCGCTTCTCCACCGAACTGCTGGAGGATCTCGGCTACACGGTGCGCCGCGCCGACAGTGCGGCCGCCGCGCTCGCGATCCTCGCCGAGGACGAATTTTCCGCCGACCTGGTATTTTCCGACGTCATCATGCCCGGCATGAACGGCGTCGAACTCGCCGGCCTGATCCGGGAGCGCTATCCCGGCCTGCCGGTGGTGCTGACCTCCGGCTACAGCAACGTGCTGGCGGAGAACGCCCATCGCGGTTTTGAGCTGATTCAAAAACCCTATTCGGTGGAGCTGCTGTCGCGAATCCTGCGGAAGGCGATTTCGGCGCAGAAATCCGAAGGCCCGTAGCGACGAAGCCGGCCTTGCGGATATCTGCTGTTCGATCGAGGTTTCTATTCGATCGAGACTTCTATTCTATCGAAACCTGGACGACGCCTGCTTGCATTATTCCGAGCGCCCGCGCCGCGCTGATCGAGACATCGATGATGCGGCCGCGAATGAACGGCCCGCGGTCGTTGACGCGGCACTGAATGCTGTGACTGCGGTAGGATACCCGCACCATGCTGCCGAACGGCCGGCTGCGATGGGCGCAGGTCATTTCACCACCCTTGCCTACGCCGTGATAGTAGGAGGCTTTCCCGCTCTCCGCACGCGCGACAGCACTGCCAAGCAGCAGTGAGGCCGCCAAGACAATCGCAATACGCATTTAGGTCCTGCATCGGTCGGCCCCGTGCAGAGAACGCGTTGTTCCGGTCCGGGTTCCCGCTTGCATGGCGTTTTCGAGCAAGGCATGCCCCCGGACGTGATCCGGGGTGGACGCCGGTTCGCGTCAGGACAACGCGTCAAAAGGAATGCTTATGCTGCGCTTTCGACCGCGGCGGCGCTCGCCAGCAGCCCGCGGATTTCATGCGCCGGACGTGCGGCGCTGAACAGGTAGCCCTGCATCTGCGTGCAGCCGAGATTTTGCACGGTTTCGCGCTGGTGCAGGGTCTCGACGCCTTCCGCTGTCGTGATCATGTTACGGTCGGCGGCGATGCTCACGACCGCGCGGATGATGGAAGCCGACGAGGAGTTGTGCGTGACTTCCTTGACGAAGCTGCGGTCGATCTTGATCTTGTCGAATGGAAAACGCTGCAGATATTGCAGCGAGGAATAGCCGGTTCCGAAATCGTCGAGCGCGATGTGAATGCCGAGCGCACGGAGCTGGTTCAGCGTCACCAGCGCGGCGTCGTCGTCTGCGATCAGCACGGCCTCGGTGATCTCGAGCTCCAGCCGGCGCGGATCGAGCCCGGTGTCGGCAAGCGCCGTCGCGACCTTCAGCGACAGCGTTTCCGACTTGAACTGGATCGGCGAGACGTTGACGGCGATGCGCACATGGTCCGGCCAGGTGGCGGCTTCGGCGCACGCGGTGCGCAACACCCACTGCCCGATTTCCTCGATCAGGCCGGTTTCCTCGGCGACCGGAATGAATTCGGCGGGCGAGACCATGCCGCGCACCGGATGTCGCCAGCGCAACAGCGCCTCGCAGCCGGTGACCTCGTCGTTGCGCAGGTCGACCAGCGGCTGATAGTGCAGCTCGAAGCCGTTCTCGGCCAGCGCCGCGCGCAGATCGCGTTCGAGCTCGCGGCGGCGATTGGCTTCGGCTTCCATCGCAGGATCGAAGAAGCGATACGTCCTGCGGCCGGCGGCCTTCGCGGCATACATCGCGAGGTCGGCGCACTTCAGCAAACCGAACAGATCCGAGCCGTGGCGCGGAGCAATGGCGATGCCGATCGAGGCGTCGCTGGAAAGCTGGTGGCCGTGGCAGTCGAACGGGGTCCGCAACGCCTGATAGACCCTCGCGACCAGCGCGTCGACATCCGCGTCGTCCTGCACGTCGTGCTGAAGAATGGCGAATTCGTCGCCGCCGAGGCGGGCAATGAAGTCGCTGGCCCCGACCGACTCACGCAGCCGCTCCGCGACACCTTTCAGGAACTCGTCGCCGATCAGGTGTCCCAGTGAATCGTTGATGGCCTTGAACTCGTCGATGTCGATATAGAGGATCGCGAACTGGACGCTTGCGGTCTCCTGCAGCAATCCCTCCGCGTGACGCTGGAACAGCGTCCGGTTCGGCAGGTTGGTCAGGGGATCGTAATGGGCGAGATGCTCGATCCTGGCCTGGACGCGCCGGCCTTCGGTGACGTCTTCCAGCGTCGTGGCCCAGCCGCCGTCCGGCGACCGCTTGTAGATCAGCCGGATCGTGCGCCCGTCCGGCGTCGAGACCACGGTGTCCTGGATGCCCTGCCCGTTTGGATCGAGGAATTTGGCGCAATAGGCGTCGACGTCGCCGACAAACGAGCCGAGCTGCTGGCGATGCAGGATGAGGTCGCGCAGATGGCAGCCGGGTTTGACGACGTCGGTCGAAACACCGAACATGTCGATATATTGCTGGTTGCAGATGACGAGCCGGCCCGAAGAATCGAACAGCAGCAATCCCTGCGTCATGTTGTTGATGGCGGTGTCGAGATGCTGGGTCTTCTCCGACAGCTTGTGCTGGGCCGCGGCATGCTGACCCCGCAACTGACGCACGATCAGGAAGATCATGAAGATGACGACGACGACGGCCAGCACGGCTGCAAAAAACTGCAGCTTGGTCTGCGCCCGCCAGTCGGCCAGTGCCGCCGACGTATCCGTTGAGGCGACGATGACGATCGGGAAATGCGTCAGCGGCTTGACCGAGCCGATCGAGTCATCGCCGAGGCTGCCTTTGAACCGTCCCGAAATGTCGCCGCCGCGTTGCAGGGCGAGCTGAAACTGGCGCAGCCCCGAGACGTTGCGGCCGACATATTTGTCGTTCTGCGGGTACCGCGCCATGATGGTGCCGTCGCGGTGGATCACCGAAATTCCGGTATTGCTGCCCAGCGCCAGCGACGCAACAAAGTCCTCGAAATGGGAGGGCCGCAGCGCCCGGCTGGCGAATCCGACGAGCTCGCCGCGACGGTTGACGATCTTGCGCGCGAACACCGTGGTCCACAGCCCCGTCACCTTGCTGGTGACCGGCTCGACGATGACGTCGGGCACGGGTTTGCCCGACGTAAACGCCTTGAAATAGTCCCGGTCCGCGATACTGACGTCCGGCACCGGCCAGACCTCGGTCGCGTTGATCAGTTTGCCGGCCGCATTGTAGAGATGCATGCCGCCGGGCTTCGGCATCGCCTCGAGCTTGGTGCGCAGCATCTCGTGCGCGCCCAGGGTCGACATCGACCGTTCGAATTCGTCGGCGGTCTCGCCGGCGACCATCTGCATATAGGCGATGACTTCGTCGTGGACGTGCTGGAGATCGACGAGTTGCTGGTCGAAATGGCGAGACAGCAGCAGCGCCGTGTTGTTCTGTTCGCGCTCGGCAACCTCGAGCGCACGCTGGCGGAATTGCATGGCGAAATAGGAGGTGCCGAGCGCAATCGCGATCACGAGCGCGACGCCGCAAAGCACGAGCCACTGGATCGCGCCGAACCGGTTTCGGGAAAGCATCCCGCCGATCAATCCTCGCAAGTTCCCCGTCATGACGCCCTGAGCTGAATTGTTCAGCATTTTCGCTGCCCCCACAGATGCTTGTTGTAGGGGGACACCACCCAAGAGCGCGTTAGCAAAGTGAGTTATCGCGGGGTTAAAACGTCATAACGTTTTCAAGCGAAGCATCGCGTCAAAACCGAAGGCCTGCCTGAAAATCAGGCCATTGCCTTCGCCATCTCGTCGTCTTCGGCGCCTTCCGCTTCCCGCAGGCTGCACTCGATCAGGCCGCCGTCGATCGTGAGCTTGGAGAACGGCGACATCGGGCTATCGGCCCGCAGTGCTGCGAAAAACTGGGCATCGCCGGGGCTCTTCAGGAAGAAGCGGATGTGGCTCGCCGACAGCGTATCGCGCGACAGCCAGACGATGCCGGAAAACAGCGCCACCATCATCTGGGCGTACTGGCCGGCGTCAACAATCCCCAGTTCGTAGATCGGGGACACGACGACGAAGCGCGCCCGCAGGATCGGCGCCGGAAACTTGCTCATCATCAGGCGGCTGACCTGGCAGGCGGCATGAATCCGCTCGCCATCGGAAAGGCAGTACAAGGTCGGGTTTTCACCGTCCTTGCTCAGCCCGTCGAACGCGGAATAACTGCCCATCGAAAAGGTCGTAAAATCTTCGCCGACGCTTTCAGCGTCCTTCTTCCACTGGGCCTTGATGGCGCGCCAGGACTTGTCCTGGTCTTTCATCGGCAGCAAGCGCATGACTAACCGGGGGTTAATGCAGGAAGTGATCCCAGCCATTTTATAGGCAGCGACTAAACGTTTGCTTACGCAAATACCTAGCCCGCGAAAAAAGTTCCCGGGCTCCAATTTCACTACCTCAGCGCGCCGCTTTGCGACGACACTTCCTGAAGATGCCGACGGCCGGAGTGTGACATGCGCGCTATCTGGCGGCGCGGCTTTTTGATAGATTGCGCTTTTTAACGATCGCATTTCTGCAATTCATTGATGGAGCTTTTTCCATGAAACATTTTGTGGTTACAGCGCTGTTTTCGGTCCTGATCGCTTCGCCATCGACGGCCCAGAGACTGGTCGATCCGGCCAAGGTTGCCCCGGAGTTTCGCGAGGCCGCCGAAAAGCGGCGCGCCGAACAGATCAAACAGCAGGAATGCGCGCATAAGGCGGACACTGAAAAGGTGATCGCGCGCGACCGCACTGCTTTTCTGCTGCAATGCCTTGAAGCCGAAGCCGGGAAATAGCAGAGACATCTGACTGCAATTTCTGCTACTGGGCCGGATGAACGATTTCACCCAATCCGTCGTGGCGGCGCTGGCGCTGATCGGCCGCCTCGATTCCGAACTGGTCGCCATCGTCTGGCTGTCGCTGCGCGTCAGCCTTTCGGCGAGCGTCATCGCGCTGTTGATCGGCGCGCCGATCGGCGTATGGCTTGCGATCACCCGGTTTCGCGGACGACAGGTGCTGATCGTGCTGGCTAACGCGCTGCTAGGCTTGCCGCCGGTTGTGGCCGGGCTCGTGCTGTATCTGCTGCTCTCGCGCTCGGGCGCGCTTGGCTTCACCGGATTGCTGTTCACGCCATCGGCCATGATCATCGCGCAGGTGATGCTGGCCACGCCGATCGTCGTTTCGCTGGTGCATCGTCCGGTGACGCTGCTGTGGGCCGAATACGCCGATCTGGCGCGCACCGACGGCCTTTCGCATTGGCGCAGCATGGCGCTGATGTTTTCGCTGGGACGCGCGTCGCTGCTCACCGCCTTCCTCGCCGCGTTCGGGCGCGCGATCGCCGAGGTCGGCGCCATCATTATCGTCGGCGGCAATATTCGCGGCTACACCCGCAGCATGACGACGGCGATCGCGCTGGAAACCAGCAAAGGCGAATTGTCGCTCGCGCTCGGGCTCGGGCTGGTTCTGGTTTCGCTCAGCGTGACCGTCAGTACGGTGGCGTTCCTGCTAGTGGGACGCATTGGGGAAAAATAGCTGCTCGCCGCCGACCTTGTAGTCGGCGATGATCTTCTGTCCCTCGGCCGAAATCAGCCAGTCGATGAAGACCTGGCCATCCCTCGCCTTCACATCCGGATGTTTGGCCGGATTGACCAGCATCACACCATACTGGTTGAACAGAAGCCGGTCGCCCTCGGTCAAAATCGCAAGCTCGCCGCGGTTCTTGAACGCAAGCCAGGTGCCGCGGTCCGCAAGCAGATAGGCGTTCGACGAGGACGCCATATTGAGCGCAGCACCCATGCCCTGCCCGATCTCGCGATACCAGCCGCCCTTGGCCGCGGCGAGGTCGACGCCGGCCTGCTTCCACAGCCGCAACTCGGCTTCATGGGTGCCGGAGCGATCGCCGCGCGAGACGAACGTGACTTTCGCAGCCGCGATCTTCCGCAAGGCTTCGGCGACGTCCTTGCCGCCGGCAATCTGCGCCGGATCGGCCTTCGGCCCGATCACCACGAAGTCGTTGTACATGACGTCAAAGCGCTTCACGCCAAATCCCTCGGCGAGGAATTTCTCTTCCGCGACCTTGTCGTGCACGAACACCACGTCGGCGTCGCCGCGCCGGCCGATATCGAGCGCCTGCCCGGTACCAACGGCCACCACCTTGACGCCGATCCCGCTTGCCGACGTAAAGCGCGGCAGCAGATAGCCGAACAGCCCGGATTGTTCCGTCGACGTCGTCGAGGCCACGGTAATCGTTCGTTCCTGCGCGGATGCGCCGCAGACGAGCATGAGGCTGGAAAGCGCGGCAACAAGGCGTTTCATATTGTTATTCCTGACCATCTCTTCGCTGACGGACAAGTGCGAACATTATAACATTCGCTGCGTGGTCGAAAGACATGCCTTGAACCTGTCCCTCCCCGGCGCTAACTAGCGCTGCATGGGAGCCCGATTCACCGCAACACATTCGATTCCGCGTCAGGTCCGGCCGCGCCAGTGGCGCCGTCTGTTCGCCGCGCTGATTTCCGTTGCGCTCGTGCTCTCGTTCTTCCATGGCCTGAGTTTCGACAGCGATGATGGCGCGCCCACGATTTCGATTGCGCAGGCTGTCGGCAACACGACTGGCAAAGCGCCGGCCCATCCCGCGCCTCTCCATGGCGATCATTGCCTGACGCATCTTTCGTCGATGGCGCCGCAGGAAACCTCCATCGCGATCGAATATGTCGCGCATGGCTACCGCGTCGTCAGCATGCGGTCGCCGGGCGGCGTCTGCCCGCGCTCGCCCTTCGAACCGCCCCGCGCCTGATCCGTTCGAACTCACCGCTCCGGTGACGCTGCCTACGGGCGGCGGACATCCCTCGCGCATATCGATGTCGCAGCAGCCGCAGGCGTTTGCCGGTGGTTTGCGGGAAAGCGAACATGAAACGGATCATCGTCTTCTTCGCCGGCATTTGTGTCGGCATCGCCCTCATTGCCGCCGCTGCATTCTGGGGCGGCTGGCCATTGTCGTTCGCTATCAGGCAACCGGACGCAGCGACCGCGGCGGCGTCGAAAATATCGACCACACATCACGGCCCCGAGCGCGTCGACCTTGACGAGAGCCAGGTCCGGGATGCCGGCATTGGGCTGGCGCGCGTCGGCGGCGGCACGCTCAAGCGTCATTTCCTGGCGCCGGGCTCGCTGGTTCCCGATGCCGATCACATCGGCCGGGTATCGGTGCGCGTGCTGGCAACGGTGGCCGAACTGCGCAAGCGTCTCGGCGACAGCGTCGAAAAGGGCGAGATCGTCGCCGTGATCGAAAGCCGCGAAGTCGCCGACGCCAAGAGCGAATATCTCGCGGCACGGTTGACCAACGACCTGCGGCAGACTTTGTTCGTCCGTCAAAAAGTCCTGGTCGAAACCCGCGCCGTCTCGGAGAACGAGTTTCTCCGCACCCAGCTCACCGCCAACGACGCGCAGATCAAGCTCGATGGCGCCGGCAGAAGCTGTTCGCGCTGGGGCTGTCGGAGGATGAAATCGCCGAGCTGCCGAACCAGCCGCCGGAAAATCTGCGCAAGCAGTTTTTGCGCGCACCGATCTCCGGCCGCGTCTCCGAACGCCGCGTCGATCTCGGCGGGCTGATCGGGCGCGAAGGCCAGGAGAGCGAGCTGTTCGTCATCGTCAATCTCGACGACATCTGGGTCGATCTCGCGGTCTCGCCCGAGGACATCGCCGCGGTGCGCGAAGGCGGCCCGATCACGGTGCGCGCCATCGGCAATGGCGACGAGGCGCGTGCGCAGGTGATCTTCGTGAGCCCCCTGCTCGACCGTGAAACCCGCAACGCCCGCGTCATCGCCACCATGCCGAACGCAGACCATCGCTGGAAACCCGGCACTTTCGTTACGGCCGAGGTGCCGCTCGGAGACGAGCCTTCGAAACTGCTGGTGCCCCGGACGGCGCTGCAGACCATCAAGGGCAAGCCGACGCTGTTCGTGCGCGACGCTACCGGATTCGAAGCGCGGCCGGTACGAACCGGCCGCGAGGACGACGATGACGTCGAAATCCTCACTGGCCTTGCGGCCGGCGAGACCATCGCGGTCGCCAACAGCTTTACCCTGAAGGCCGAGCTCGAAAAGAGCGAAGCGGAGGAAGGTCATGATTGAAGCGATCATCGACCTTGCGATCCGGCGCCGCTGGGTCGTCGTCGCACTCGCTGCCATCGTCATGGCGCTCGGCGGCTGTGCGCTCACCAAACTGCCGATCGACGCTGTACCCGACATCACCAACAAGCAGGTGCAGATCAACACCGTCAGCGCCGGCTCTGTCGCCCGACGGAGATCGAGAAGCAGATCACCTTTCCGATCGAGACCGCGCTCGCCGGCGCGCCCGGACTTGAAAGCACCCGCTCGCTGTCGCGCAACGGCTTTTCGCAGATCACGGCGGTATTCAGCGAGGCGCACCGACATCTATTTCGCGCGCCAGCAGGTCGGCGAGCGGCTGACCGAAGTGCGCGGCCGCCTGCCGCAAGGCATCGAGCCGCGCATCGGCCCGATCTCGACCGGTCTTGGCGAAATCTACATGTGGACGGTGAATTTCTCCGCCAGTCAGGCGGCCTCGGACGGCACGCCGGGCCTGCAAAGCGACGGCCGTTTTCTGACGCCCGAAGGCGCGCTGCTCGGAAGTGACATCGAAAAGAGCGCCTATCTGCGCACCGTGCAGGACTGGATCCTGAAACCGCAGATCAAGATGGTGCCGGGCGTCGCCGGCGTCGATTCGATCGGCGGCTATCTCAAGCAGTACCAGGTCAATCCGGATGCGGCGAAGCTGATCGCGCTGGGTCTGACCTTTGCGGATGTGGCCAAAGCCATCGAAGGCAACAATGTCAGCCGCGGCGCGCGCTACATCGAGCGCAACGGCGAAGGCATCGTGGTGCGCTCGGGCGGACGCCTCGAAAACATCGAGGAACTCGGCGCGGTCGTCGTCGCCACCCGCGGCGGCGTACCGGTCCGCATCCGCGACCTCGCCACCGTTTCGATCGGCGGCGAGACCCGCACCGGCAGCGCCAGCGAGAACGGCCGCGAGGTCGTCGTCGGCACCGCACTGATGCTGATCGGCGCCAACAGCCGCACGGTTTCTTCCGCCGTCGATGCCCGGCTGCGCGCGATCGCGCCGACATTGCCGCCGGGCGATCGAGGTCACACCGGTGCTCGACCGCACCCAGCTGGTCGACGCCACCATCGGCACGGTGACGCGCAATCTGGCCGAAGGCGCGCTGCTGGTGATTGCCGTGCTGTTCGCTCCTGCTCGGCAATTTCCGCGCGGCGCTGATCACGGCGCTGGTAATTCCGCTGTCGATGCTGATGACCGCAATCGGGATGTGGCAGCGGCCACATCAGCGCCAACCTGATGAGCCTCGGCGCGCTCGATTTCGGCCTGATCGTCGACGGCGCCGTGATCATCACCGAGAACAGCCTGCGTCATCTTGCCGAAAGGCAGCGCGAACTCGGCCGCATCCTGACGCGCGAGGAGCGCCTTGCCACGGTGCGGGCCTCGACCGTCGAGATGATCCGGCCGAGCCTCTACGGGCAGGCCATCATCCTGCTGGTCTACGTGCCGCTGCTGACCTTTACCGGCGTCGAAGGCAAGATGTTCGAGCCGATGGCGCTGACCGTGATCCTCGCTTTGGCCGCGGCCTTCGTGCTGTCGCTGACTTTCGTTCCGGCGCTGATCGCGCTTGCCATCGGCGGGCGCGTCCAGGAAGTCGAGAACCGCTTCGTCGCCGGCGCTCAAGCGGCTGTACCGGCCGTTGCTGCATCGCGCGATCGCCTCACCGGTACCCGTCATTGCAACCGCGGTCGTGCTGTTTGCCGCGGCCCTGTTCGGCTTCACCCGCCTCGGCCAGGAGTTCATCCCGGCGCTCGACGAAAAGAACATCGCGATGCACGCGCTGCGGATCCCGAGCACCGCGCTGTCGCAGTCGCAGGCGATGCAGCTCGCCGTCGAGAAAACCGTAAGCCGTTTCCCGAGGTGGCCTTCGTGTTCTCCAAGACCGGCACCGCGGAGATCGCGAGCGATCCGATGCCGCCGAATGCGTCCGACACCTTCATCATCCTGAAGCCGCGCGACCAGTGGCCTGATCCCTCGCTCACCAAGGACGGCTTGATCGAGCGAGATCGCCAAGGCCGTCAACCGCCTGCCCGGGCAACGTCTACGAATTCACCCAGCCGATCCAGATGCGCTTCAACGAGCTGCTGGCCGGCGTGCGCGGCGACATCGCCGTAAAGGTGTTCGGCGACGAGTTCGAGCCGATGCTGAAGGCCGCCAACGAAGTCGCCGCCGCGCTCCGCGCCGTGCCGGGCGCCACCGACGTCAAGGTCGAACAGGCGAGCGGCCTTCCGGTGCTGGAGATCAAGGTCGACAAATCGGCGATTGCGCGGCGCGGCCTCAGCGTGTCGGCGGTGCAGGACGTGATCGGCGCCGCCGTCGGCGGCCAGGAGGCCGGCGTGGTGTTCGAGGGCGACCGCAGTTTCGACATCGTCGTGCGGCTGCCGGAAAGCGTACGCTCCGATCTCGAGGCGCTCGGCAATCTGCCGGTGGCGCTGCCGCGCGCGACGCCGAATTCGCCGGTGCAGAGCCTCGCGCTGAACCGCGTCGCCCGGTTCTCCTTCACCGAAGGCCCGAACCAGATCAGCCGCGAGAACGGCAAGCGCCGCGTCGTCGTCACGGCCAATGTGCGCGGTCGCGACCTCGGCTCGGTGGTGGAGGACGCGCAGGCGCGGGTCGCGCAGACCGTCCGCCTGCCGCCCGGCTACTGGATGACCTGGGGCGGACAGTCGGAAAACCTCGCCGCCGCCCGGCAAACGCTCGCGATCGTGGTGCCCGCCTGCTTTGCGATGATCTTCCTGCTGCTGATGGCGGCGATGGGCTCGGCGCGCGAGGCGTTGCTGGTGTTCAGCGCGGTGCCGCTGGCGCTGACCGGCGGCGTCTTCGCGCTTTGGCTGCGCGGCATGCCATTTTCGATTTCGGCCGCCGTCGGCTTCATCGCGCTGTCAGGCGTCGCCGTTCTCAACGGGCTGGTGATGCTGAGCTACATTCGCCAGCTCCGCGAGAACGGTGCACCGCTGGCGGCGGCGATCGAGAGCGGCGCCCTCACCCGGTTTCGCCCGGTGGTCATGACGGCGCTCGTTGCCGCGCTGGGTTTCGTGCCGATGGCATTCGCCACCGGCACCGGCGCCGAGGTGCAGAAGCCTCTCGCCACCGTGGTGATCGGCGGCCTGATCAGTGCGACGCTGCTGACGCTGGCGGTCCTGCCCGCGCTGTATGTGCGCTACGGCCGCGCAGCGCAGCCGTCGCCCCGCGCGACGCCTGCGGTGTCACCCCAGCCTTCGCAGTGAGTGCGGTATCTCACCTCGCCTGCGCCGGAGGCTCGACCACCAGCGATACGATCCGCCGTACCAGCGGCAGTACCACCAGCAGGGTTGGAAACGCGACAAGCCAGGACAAGGCCCAGGCGCCGGGCCAGGTCGCGAGAAACGCCGGCGTTGGTCCGAGGCTCTTGAGTGTGGAGATCATCGAGACGACAAACGTCATCAGGACTGACAGAATCAGAGGCATCACGACCGGCGCATAGCGCGGCGGCAGCTTTCGAAGGATAGACATATTGGTCTCTTTGGGAATTCAGGTCGGTCGATCACGCGATTTCGGACATGACGCATTTTCCCCGACCATGACGGGTTGATGCGTTGCCTTACGTGAGACGCTTACGGCGCTTTGCAGCGACGCCGAACCTGTACGTGAACCCTGATATCGGGACAAGCGGAATTGGCGGACAAACGCCTATAATGGCTCCAAACCTGCGGTCACAGGCCAAGGCGGTTGGCCTGACGCCGGCCCGGAGAAGCCGGTTGACCCCGGCGAGCTAAATGTAACAAATCTGTCGCAGAGCAAAACTAAACGGAAGCATCGGCAAATCGCCGAAACTGCTTCTGATGGGGAGAACCTGATGCGCCGCACAACCGTGTTGCTGTCCGCCAGCCTGATCGTCCTGACCGCCACGGCCGCTTCGGCGCAAAACGCCGCGCCGCGCAACCTGATCCTGTTCGTGCCGGATGGTTTGCGCGGACGCATCGTGACGCCGCAGACCGCGCCCGCGATGGCCGAGGTTCGCGACAAGGGCGTCCACTTCAAGAATTCGCATTCGCTGTTTCCGACCTTCACCATGGCGAACGGCTCGGCGATGGCGACCGGCCACTACCTCGGCGATACCGGCGTGTTCTCGAACACGATCTTCACCGGCTACACCTCGGTGCCGGCCGGCGACACGGTTGTCCCCTTCATCGAGAACGATGCCGTGCTCGGCGACATCGACGAACATTTCAGCGGCGACTATCTGAACGAGGAAACGCTGCTGAAGATGGCCCGCGCTCAGGGTTTTTCGACCGCCGCGATCGGCAAGCTCGGCCCTACCTTGCAGTTCGACCACAACGACCGCGGCAAGAATACGATCGTGATCGACGATTCCACCGGCGGTAAGAACGGCGTTCCCCTGTCCGACGAAATGAAGGACGCGCTGACCAAGGCCAACCTGCCGGTGGCGACGCCCGCGCGTGGCGACAACGGCAAGGCCGGCGATGCCAAGACGCCGGGCACGACGGTCGCCAATGTCGCGCAGCAGGCCTACATGGCCGACGTCGCGGCCAAGGTGGTGCTGCCGATGTTCAAGGCGCGCAACAAGCCGTTCGTGCTGGTGTACTGGTCGCGCGATCCCGACGGCAGCCAGCACAACACCGGCGACAGCCTCAACACCACAACGCCCGGGATCAACGGCCCGACCTCGATGGCCGGCATCAAGAACGCCGACGACAACCTCGCCCGGCTGCGCAAGACGCTGGACGAGCTCGGGCTCAGCGCCTCGACCAACATCATCATCTCCTCCGACCATGGTTTTTCGACCATCTCCAAGGAGAGCAAGACCAGCCCGTCGGCAAAAATATCCTACGAGGATACGCCGAAGGATTTCCTGCCGATGGGATTCCTCGCGATCGATCTGGCGAAGGCGCTGAACCTGCCGCTGTTCGATCCCAACAACAAGAACGCCCCCGTGGCCGACAACGCCCACCCCAAGGCCGGCAACGGCGTGCTCGGCAAGGATCCGACCAAGCCCGAAGTCATCGTCGCCACCAACGGCGGATCGGACCTGATCTATATTCCCAGCAACGAACGCAAGCTCGCGGGCCGCACCATCAAGGCGCTGCTGGAACAGGATTATGTCTCAGGCATCTTCGTCAATGACGAACTCGGCCGCTTCCCGGGAACGTTGCCGATGTCGCAACTCGGCCTCATCGGCAAAGCCGTGACGCCGCATCCGTCGATCGTGGTCAACTTCCGCTCGTGGTCGTCGGGCTGCGAGGAGCCGACCAACTGCTCGGTTCATGTTGCCGATACCGTGCTGCGTCAGGGCCAGGGCATGCACGGCAGCTTCAGCCGCGGCGATACGCTGAACTTCACCGCGGCGATCGGACCCGACTTCAAGTCGGGCTATGTCGACGCCCTCCCCGTCAGCAACGCCGATGTCGGCGCGACCGCCGCGAAAGTCATGGGGTTGACGCAAAAGCCGAAGGGTCCGCTGCTCGGCCGCGTCATGACCGAAGCGATGCCGAACGGCGCGACGCCGCAGGCCTATGCCGGCACGATAAAGTCGAAGCCGGCGTCGAACGGCCTGCGCACCGTGCTGAATTTCCAGCGCGTCGGCGCCCAGCGTTATTTCGACACCGCCGGCTTCCCCGGCCGCACGCTCGGACTGGACGCGGAAGAGCCGAAGAAGACGGCGGGGAAGTAGCAACTCGCGGACGTCGCGGCGCGGTCCATCCTTCGAGACGCCCTTCGCGGCTCCTCAGGATGAGGTCTGAGATCCTCATGGTGAGGAGCGTGGCGAATGCCGCGCGTCTCGAACCACGAGGCCACCGACGCACGAACGACAAACAAAAACGGCGGGGAATGACCCCGCCGTCTTCAAATCCGCAAAATCGGAATGCGTAACTTACATCATTCCCAAATCGATGATGTTGGGCAGCTGCGCCAGCGGCAGCGCGGCGGCACCGACAACGGTGGCGACCATGGCGGCCAGCGTCTGGTTGCTGCGGCGCTTGCCGCGCATTTGTGCGGCGAGCCATTCCAGCACCTTGGTGTCGATGTTGGCGGCTTTCGCCGGCGCCCAGCTCTCGATGTTCGTGTCGGGCGACAGCGCCACCGTGCGCGGCGGCACCGGCAGGCCGGACTCGGAGGCGGTATGATGGGCGACCGCCTTGGCCAGCAGGTCGTCGAAACGGCCCTGATCGCTGCGCTCGGCGGCGGCGTCGGAGATTTCAAACAGCGCCTCGACTTCGGCGCGGCTCACCGGCTGATGCTCGACCTCAGTCACGGTCAGGATGCGCGCGCACCAGGCGGCGTCATCGGCATCGAGGGTGCGGGAAAAATGGATGCGGCCCTTGGTGGTCGGGCCCTCGCCGGTGATCACGCCATCGCGGACAACAGTCAGAGCGTGGGCAGCGGTCTTGCGGCAGGATGGTTGGAGCACACTGGACGTTTCGGAAGACGTCACAGTGGACTTGGCACTAGAGGCAGACATAATTGCACTTCTCAATTTCTTTTTTCAGATCCCAGCATTTCCATGCGGGCGTAAACGAGTGGTTAACGATTCGAAACTCGCATTCCGAGTTTTTTAGATGGTTGCCAATTGGTCGCTGTGAGGCCGGTCACGGTTCGATCTCGGCGATGTCCTTGCAATCCGGCCCGGCGTGATGCGGTCGATAAAAGGCAATATCGGGGCAGCGGGGCCTTTTATTCCCGAAGTGTTGTTTTCGCCGCAGGGGCGCGGATTGAAAGAAGATGCTAGGAGTTCCCGCTCGCGGAGAAGGATCTCACCTTTTACGTGAACGGGTTCACTTAAACCCTGCTACCACTTATACTGTCCAGGACGAATTTCCCTGTAACTTGAATAGGATGAGGACGAACCATGGCACTCCAGATAGGCGCCACCGCCCCGGATTTCGAAGCCCAGACCACCGAGGGCAAAATCAAATTCCACGACTGGATCGGCAATAGCTGGGCGTTGTTGTTCTCGCACCCGAAAGACTTCACGCCGGTTTGCACCACCGAACTCGGCGCTCTCGCGAAGTTGAAGCCGGAATTCGACAAGCGCGGCGTCAAGCTGATGGGATTGAGCGTCGATCCCGTCGACAAGCACTCGAAGTGGTCCGAGGACATCAAGGAGACGCAGGGCGCGGCGCCGAACTATCCGATGATCGGCGACACCGACTACAACGTCTCGAAGCTCTACGACATGCTCCCCGCCTCGACCTCGGGCGACGCGGCGACGCGCACCGCCGCCGACAACATGACCGTCCGCAACGTCTTCATCATCGGCCCCGACAAGAAGATCAAGCTGGTGCTGGTCTATCCGATGACCACGGGCCGCAATTTCCAGGAAATCCTGCGCGTGATCGATTCCCTGCAGATGACTGCAAAACATCGCGTCGCGACACCGGCCGACTGGAAACAGGGTGAGGACGTCATCATCGCCGGCTCCGTCAGCGACGATGAGGCCAAGACGATCTATCCGGCCGGCTGGAAATCGCCGAAGCCGTATATCCGGATCGTGCCGCAGCCGAAGTGAAATTTGCGATCGCGCCAGCGATCGAAAATGTCATCCCGGGGCGATGCGAAGCATCGAGCCCGGGATCTCGAGATTCTACGACGTGCAATTGCACGTCGTAGCTCAATGTTGTCGCATCGCCCCGGAATGACTGGCAACGCCGCCCTGCCCCGATCAGGCCGCGCGGACGCGATCGAGGAACTTCTCGACCTCGGCCTTCAGATGCAGGCTCTCGCCCGACAAGGCCTGCGCGGAGGCAAACATCCGGCTCGAGGTCTCGCCGGTCTCGCCGGCGCCCTGCGCCGCGTTGCGGATATTGACCGCGACATCGGCCGTTCCGCTCGCCGCTGCGCGGACGCTCTGCGCGATGTTCTGCGTCGCGCCGCGCTGCTGCTCGACGGCCGCCGAGATCGAAGTCGCGATATCGCTGATGCGCTCGATGGTCTGGCCGATCGCCTTGATGGCGCCGACGGACTCTTCAGTGGCCGATTGCATGTTGCCGATCTGGTTGGAGATCTCTTCGGTCGCCTTTGCGGTCTGGCCCGCGAGGCTCTTGACCTCCTGCGCGACCACCGCGAAGCCGCGGCCGGCGTCACCGGCCCGCGCCGCCTCGATGGTGGCGTTCAGCGCCAGCAGATTGGTCTGCTCCGCAATCGAGGTGATCAGTTTCACCACATCGCCGATCCGCGAACCGGCTTCCGACAATTCGTTGATCCGCTGATCGGTGGCGGCGGCCTGCTTGACCGCGTCGGCGGCGATGCCGTTCGATTCCTGGACGCGGCGGGTGATTTCCTCAATCGAGCTGGAGAGTTCATCCGACGCCGTCGCTGCCGAGCGGACATGCGCGGAGGCGGTCTCGGAAGCGCCCGCCGACTGGCCGGACAGGCCGGCGGTGGTCCGTGCCGTCTCGGTCAGTTGCCGCGCCACGCGCTCGAACTCGCCGGACGAGGTCAGCACCTTGTCGATGATACCGCCGACGCCGGTTTCGAACTCGTCGACGAAGCGGCGCAGCTCGGACTTGCGCTGCTCGGCGGAGGCCACCGCGGCCGCGGTCTGCTCTTCGCGCAGGCGCCGGCGCTCGGCCACGTTGTTCTTGAAGATCTCGATGGTTCGCGCGATCTCGCCGATCTCGTCCATCCGCTCGTGGTGTTCGATCTCGACGCCGGAGTTGCCGTTGGCGATTGCCGTCAGCGATTGCGTGACCGAGCTCAGCGGCGTGGTGACGCGGCGCACGATCATCGTGGTCAGGATCATCACCAGAATGGCGGCGAGGACCGCCCCGATCGCCATGGCCTGGATCGCATGCGCCAGCATGGCGTCGAACTGCGCCATCGGAATTCCGACATAGAGAACGCCGACCACCTTTCCGGCGGGATTGGCGACCGGGTAATAGGCCGTCATGAACGACTTGCCGAACAGCGTCGCCTGCCCCTTGTAGGCCTCGCCGCGGCGCAGGACCGCCTGTCCGGGATGGTCCGGCGCGAGCTGGGTGCCGACGGCGCGGTCGCCGTTTTCCTTCTTGACGTTGGTGGAACGCCGCACGAACTGATTGCTCGCCTCGTCATAGACAAACAGGGTCGCGTTGCCGCCGACATAGCCGACCGCGCGATCGACGATCGCGTGGTCCTTGAAGTCGGGCATCCGCGGAACTTCGGCGTGGGTGACGACGCCGTCCTTCAAGGTGATTTTTGCGTCGCCGAACGACTCGGAGAAGGTCAGCGCCAGCGTCCGCAGATTGACCTCGATGTCGCGCAGCGCCCGGTCGCCAAACTCGGAGGTCAGCGACCAATAGGCCGCGCCCACCACCAGCGCGGTGTTCATCGCGATCAGCAGAGTTGCGGAAATCACCGCCTTGGTGCCAAGCCGAAGCTTGAGCGACGGCAGGTACTTTCCAATCGAGCGCGCAGTCATAATAACTCCCCCAAAAACGCGCTCAATTTGATGGTTTTTGCTTACGATCGCCTTAATGACGCAACCCTAGGCAATGGTTGAGGAATTTCACGTAACCTATGCGCGCATGAGCAAACCCCGCCCCGGCATCGTCTGGTTCCGCGATGACCTCCGCCTCGCCGACCATCCGGCCCTCCATGCCGCCGCCAAAACCGGCGCGCCGGTGGTTTGCCTCTGCGTGCTCGACGAGGAAAGCCGCGCGCTCAAGGCCCCGGAGGCGCGGCCGCTCGGCGGCGCGGCGCGCTGGTGGCTCGCACAGTCGCTGCGCGCGCTGGAAAAAAGCCTGCGCGGGCTCGGCGCCTCGCTGGTGTTGCGCAAGGGACCGGCCGCCAAGGTGATCGCCGAACTGGCGCGCGAGATCGATGCCGAGACTGTGTTTTGGAACGAGATCGCGCAAGCACCGCACCTCGCGGTGGCCGATCAGCTGAAAGCGGCGCTCGAGGAGATCGGCGTTGGCTCGCAACGTTTCCAGGGCGATCTGCTGGTCGAGCCGCGCGCGATCCGCAACAAGGAGAACCGCGGCTTGCGCGTGTTCACGCCGTTCTGGCGGCGGGTGCAGTCGCTGGGCGATCCGCCAAAACCGCTGCCGGCGCCGAAGAAGCTGAATGGCATGCAAGACCTTGTCACCGATCGGCTGGAAGACTGGAACCTCGAACCATCAAAACCCGACTGGGCCGGCGGCTTGCGCGAAAGCTGGACACCGGGCGAAGCGTCGGCGCGGACGCACCTCAAAGCGTTCCTCAGGGGCAGCGTCGCCGGCTATTCGGGCGACCGCGACCGGCCTGACCGCGACGGCACCTCGCGCCTGTCGCCGCATCTTCGTTTCGGCGAAATCAGCCCGCGTCAGGTCTGGCACGCCGCACACTTCGTTGCCGCCGAGCATCCCCGGCTGTCCGGCAATATCGAAAAATTCCTCAGCGAACTCGGCTGGCGCGAGTTCTGCCGTCATCTGCTGTTCGACGTACCTGACCTCGCGACGCGCAACCTGCAGCCATCGTTCGACGCCTTTCCATGGAAGAGTGATGCCAAGGCCTTGCGCGCGTGGCAGCGCGGCCTGACCGGTTATCCGATCGTCGATGCCGGGATGCGCGAACTCTGGCACACCGGCGTGATGCATAACCGGGTGCGGATGGTGGTGGCGTCGTTCCTGGTCAAGCATCTCCTGATCGACTGGCGCCACGGCGAGCAATGGTTCTGGGACACGCTGGTCGATGCCGATGCAGCGAGCAATCCCGCCAACTGGCAATGGGTCGCAGGCTCCGGCGCTGACGCCGCGCCCTATTTCCGGGTGTTCAATCCGATCCTGCAGGGTGAGAAATTCGATCCCGACGGTGTCTATGTCAGGCGCTGGGTACCTGAGTTGAAGGCGCTTTCCGACAAGCTGATCCACCAACCCTGGACAGCGACGCCGCTCGAACTCGCAAGCGCGGGTGTGGCGCTCGGCAAGACTTACCCGCAGCCAATCATCGACCACAAGGTCGGCCGCGAACGCGCGCTCGCTGCCTACAAGAAGACGCGCGACTAGCCGTCATTGCGAGCGAAGCGAAGCAATCCATCTGTCGGCATAAAGAAAATCTGGATTGCTTCGCTTCGCTCGCAATGACGGCTCAAGCGCGGCGGTTGACCAGAAACACCGCGGCGGCGCAGGCGGTCATGCCTGTGATCGCAATCGCGTCGAGCTTTTCGCTGAACAGCACATAGGCCATCAGCGACGTCGTGGCCGGCACCAGATAGAACAGGCTCGCCACCGACGTCGCGGCGGAGCGGCGGATCAACCAGTACAGCAGCCCGATCGATCCGATCGACAGCACCACCGCGAGCCAGCTCAGCGCCAGCACGAATTCGGTGGTCCAGTGCACGGTGTTGTTCTCGAACAGCCATGCGCCGAGACCAAAGAAGATCGTCACCGCGATGTATTGCACGAGATTGCCGGCGCGCCAGTCGATCGCGTTGCAGTACCGCCGCTGGTAGAGCGTGCCAAGGGTAATGCTGACCAGCGAGACGCCGGAGGCAAGCCAGCCCCAACCCGCCTCGCCGCTCATCGGCCGGTTGTGCAGGATCAGCACGACGCCGGCGAGGCCCAGCAGCAGCCCGGTCCATTGCAGCGGCGTGACGCGTTCGCCGAGCCAGCGGTTGGCAAGCGTCGAGGTCAGGATCGGCTGAAGGCCCGGAATCAGCGCCGAGAGCCCGGCCGGTATCGAATGCGAAATCGCGACTGCCGTACCACCGAGATAGAACCCGTGCACCAGCAGACCCGCGACGATGCTGTGTCCGATGGCCGCGCGGTCCAGCCATTTCGGCCGCGCGATCGCAACGATGATCGCCATCAATCCGACCACGCACGCCATGCGGATCGCGAGATAGGTCAGCGGCTCGGCGCTGTTGAGCACGTATTTGGTTGCGATGAAGCCGGTGCTCCACAGCACCACGAAAATTCCCGGCGCCGCGCGCGCGGCGAATTTTTCGAATTCCTGATTCATTCAGGGCACGTGTTGCCCGATCATACGGCATGCGGCAAGGCCGAAGCGTGCCGGTCTCTCACCTCGTCGACATGACCAAACCGGGGGCGACCAGTTCGGCGGCGCCGGCCGGCCAACGTTGGGTTGGAAAGCTTGGGGAACTTTCCAGACCTCCTGATCGTTGACGGGGAACTCATGGGGGAAACGACGCATGCGATGGAGATTGCTCCAATCGCTGTTTTGGGCGGGACTGGCGCTTCTGCTGATGGTCACGGCCGCCGATGCCGACGGTGAAAAGGCCGCGCGTCCGTCCGAATTCATCCTCCTCGCCCAGATCGCACTCCTGATCGCGGTCGGACGCGGGCTTGGCGAGCTGATGCAGCGGATCGGCCAGCCCTCGGTAATCGGCGAGTTGCTCGGCGGGCTGCTGCTCGGCCCCTCCCTGTTCGGCTGGCTATGGCCCTCGGCCCACGCGGCGATCTTCCCGCCGTCGGGCGAACAAAAGGCCCTGATCGACGGCATCGCACAATTCGGCATCCTGCTGCTGTTGCTGCTGACCGGCATGGAGACCGACCTCAAGCTGGTCCGAAAGTCGGCCGCGCCGCGGCGACGATATCGGTTGCCGGCATTGTCGTGCCCTTCATCTGCGGCTTTACGCTCGGCGAATTTCTGCCGCAGAGCCTGTTGCCGCATCCGGAAGCGCGTCTGGTGGCATCGCTGTTCCTCGGCACCGCGCTGTCGATCTCGTCCGTCAAAATCGTCGCCGTCGTCGTCCGCGAAATGAATTTCATGCGGCGCAATGTCGGACAGATCATTGTCGCGACTGCGATCATCGACGACACCATCGGCTGGATCATCATCGCCATGATCTTCAGCCTGGCATCGCATGGCAGCCTCGATCTGTTTTCGGTGACGCAGGCCGTGCTCGGCACCCTCGCCTTCCTGGGCATCAGCTTCACGATCGGGCGCCGGCTGGTTTTCCGGCTGATCCGATGGGCCAACGATCATCTCGTCAGCTCGGCGGCGGTCATCACCGTGATCCTGCTGCTTGATGAGCGCTATGGCGATGATCACGCATCTGATTGGCGTTCACACCGTATTGGGGGCGTTCGTGGCCGGGATTCTGGTCGGGGAATTGCCGATCCTGACCCGGCAGATCGACGAGCGACTGCGCGGATTGATCACCAGCCTGTTCATGCCGGTGTTCTTCGGTCTCGCCGGATTGAGCGCCGATCTTACCGTGTTGAAGGATCCCAACTTGATGCTGCTCACGATCGCGCTGATCCTGATCGCCAGCATCGGAAAATTCGGCGGCGCCTTTGCCGGTGGCGCGCTCGGCGGACTGACCCGAAAGGAATCCTACGCGCTCGCCAGCGGCATGAACGCGCGCGGCTCGACCGAAGTCATCATCGCAACCATCGGCCTGTCGATGGGCGTGCTGAGCCAGAACCTGTTCTCGATGATCGTGACCATGGCGATCCTGACGACCATGGCGATGCCGCCGATGCTGCGTGCCGCGCTGGCGCGCCTTCCGATCGGCAAGCAGGAAAAAGCCCGGCTGGAACGCGAGGAGTTCGAGCAGAACGGCTTTGTCGCCAACCTCGAACGGCTGCTGCTCGCCGCCGACGAGAGCCCGAACGCGAAATTTGCCTCCCATATCGCCGGCCTGCTGGCCGGCGGGCGCGGGCTGCCCATCACTGTGCTTCACGTCGGCGCCCGCGCCAAACAGCAGGACCAGAAGCGCGAGGACGACGAAAGCCTCGAGACTGCCGTCAAGAACGCCGCCAAGGCGATTGCCGAAGCCGATGAGGAGAAAGTGCGTCCGATCGAAGTGACGACCGTCGTTCGCGCCGACAAGGTCGCCGATGCCGTCGCCGAAGAAGCCGAAAAGGGATTCGACCTTCTACTTATCGGCATGGACAAGGTGCTGGGCGACAAGGAGAGGTTCGACAGGAAGATTGAAAATCTCGCCGACGGCTTCAAGGGACCGATAGCGATCGTTGCGGCCAAAGGCATCCACCTCGAGCAGCCGGGCAAGGCCGATTTCAAAATTCTGGTGCCGGTGTCCGGCAGCGCCGTGTCGCGGCGCGGCGCTGAAGTCGCCGTTGCATTGGCACGCTTGAGCCCCGCCGCGGTCAACGTGGTCTACGTTTCCACGACACGGGATCGCGGCGCGCGGCGCACCCGCGCCAGCATGACGCTGGCGCGCGAAGAGGCCATTCTGAAAGACACGGCTGCGGCCGCAGCCCGCTATGATGTGGAGGTCATTACATCGTTGCGGGCGAATGCAGCTCCTGAGGAAGCGATCCTGCGGGAGATCAAAGCTGTTGGCGCCGACCTCATCGTGCTCGGGGTCGACCGCATCCAGGGCGATTCACTGAACTTCGGCAGCGTTGCCGCCGCAGTTCTCGGCAAATCGAGCGTTTCAGTCCTGCTCGTCGCCGGCGGCGAAGGCTCGCAGAACGGATGAGCGCGGCGCGGGTACTCCCCGTGGCGAACCTAGAACTTGAGAACGGTGCGCAAGCCGAACACCGCGGCGTCCTTCAAAAGCTTGCCCGGATTGGTGCCGAGCGGATTGGTCGCCCCGCCGCCCGGATGGACGAAATATTGAAAGTTCGGCTGCAGCGTCCAGCCCGGACGCACCTCATATTGGTAAACCGCGGTCGCCAGCGCCTCGAACCGCCGCAGCGGCCAGCCCGGGCCCATGATTTGCTGAAAGTCGGCATCCAGCGCCCGCGCCCGCGACGAGACGCGGGCGTAGCCGCCGGCAATACCGAACTTGTCCTTGGGACGCGCGTCGCTCAGTCCTATCAATTCGATACCGCCATCGGCATAGAGATCGATCAGGTTGCGGTCTCCCGGGCTCGACGAGATCCGCGCGAAGATTCCGATTCCACGATCGTCGTCGTTGCCGACACGGTAGAGTTTCTGTTCAAACACCGAATAGATGCCGGAATCCTGCGACAGCGATGCCGGCACGCCGGAACCGAGCGGACTAGCCAGCGATGCGCCCTGGGCCGTGAAGCGTTGATCAGCGAATTCGCCGAAATGGCGCCAGCCACCGACCTTGAATTTTCCATCGAGGCCGGGATCGCCCTTCTTGCCGTTCCAGATGTATTGCACCTCGCCGATCACCAGCGGCGGGTCGTTGATGCGGAAGTTGATTCCGGCGTTGTCGCGTATCTGCGGATCCTGCGGTCCGGGTCCCGCGGCATCGCCATTGAAGACCGCCGCAGCGATCGTCAGGTTGTCGTTGACGTTGGCCCGCGCCCGCACGCCAAGGGCGGCGAGCGGCGGCGAAGGTCCACCGCTCGGCAGGTTGACCGAAGTGATCGCCGGCCAGCCGAGCGAGGCATTGGTGAAGACGTCGGTGTATTTGGCGTTGATGAATTCGGTGTCGGCGGCCAGCTGCCCGGCGCGCAGCGCGAATTTGTCGCCCCACTTCTTCTCGAACCAGATTTCGTACAGCCGCGTCGACGGCAGCGCCTCGATGCCGCTGGCGACCATAAAATTATTCAGATAGCTGCGCGACAGCCCGTCGCCATGGATTTGGAACATGTTGGCGTGAAAGGTGACTTCGCGCAGTCCTGCCAGCTTCTGCAGATCGACGTCGACCGCGAGGTTGAGACGGCCTTCGTAGATGACGCCCTGCCTCAGTCCGCCGGACGCGTTGCCCAGCGTTTCGCCGATGTAGGTCGCCGCAAACTTGATGCCGTATTTCTCGAACGGATTGGGCAACAATCCGAGCGTCGATTCCTCGACGGTGCTCTCACCTGTGTCGGGATCGGCCGGCTTCTCGTCGTCGGTCTTCTTGTCCTGCTGCGCCGATGCCGCGCCCACCGAGACGGCCAGCCAAAACGCGGCGATCGTCGAGGAAAATTTCAGGGCAATGCCCGGGGAAAAATGGCGCGCAGCGGAAAACATTCCGCATCACATCACCCAAGGCAAACCCGTGCAACGTGCAACGTGATGGAACTCACCGGCAACCTTCGCTGGAACCGGCTTGTGCGGGAGCTACCACTCTTCCGGGCAGGGATCGACGATCTTCCAGAGCTCGTCGCCGTTCTTGATCTTCTTCATCTCGGTGGTGAGCCCGCCATTGCGGCGGATCCAGTCCTTCACGGTGTCAGGATAATAGGACATCAGGTCCGACGTCCCTTCCGAGCTCGTGACCTTGATGCCGAAGGTGAAGGCCTTGTCGTAATAGGCCTGGTGGAAACCGAGGCTCGCCTTCGGCGTCACGCAGATCTTGTTCATCGGCACGATGCCGAACACCAGCGTGCAGGCCGAATTGCAGATGCCGTCGATGATGACGCGTTCCTTGCGGTCGCGGATGCGCTTGTACTTGGTCTTGTATTCCTCGACATACCCGCCGTGGTCGCGCGTGATATGCAGGTCGGCGCGAACCGGCGTCGCGACCAGAACCGAGAGGACCAACAGGGCAAGAGACGTGATGCGCATGGATCGATCGGGTGCCGAAGTGCCTTGTTCAGACCGGGAGGGTCGGTCCCGCTGGACCAGACCGCACGACTTTGGCGGGACTGTGTTGGGAATCCGTTAAGTATCCCTTGCGGCCAAAAATTGACGCCGTGTGGCGGTTTTCCCGCAGCTTTTCCGCCCAATAAGCGCTAAATGGAACCCGGATCGGCCGAAAAAGTATAGTTTCCAGCAGGACTTCCGGAGAATCGCGATGAACAAAGCCAAGTTCTTGATAGCCGCCGCCCTTCTGGCCGCGGCGGCCCTGGCGCCGACCCTGGCCGAGGCGCGCCATTACCGGCACTATCACCGCCATTTCTGGCCGCTGCCCTACCAGATCAGCTACCTCCACAATTACGGCCCCGGCCCCCTGCCCGGTACCTTTGCCTATTATGACGGCCCGTCGACCAATCGCTGCGACCGGGGTTCGGCCGCCTATCTCGGCCAGGACCGCCAACGGCATCCCTGCTTCTGAGCGGGGCTGCTGGTCCTGTCCGGTCAAGTCTGGTAATCGACCGGTCCACACGCGCTCGTAGCTCAGCTGGATAGAGCATCGGATTTCGATTCCGAGGGTCGGGAGTTCGAATCTCTCCGAGCGCGCCATTTTTGCATTTTGCGCGATTTGACACCCGCATTGAGCCGCCGGGTAATCGCCTGGTCCGGCGAAGCAACGTCGCGCATTGCCGATGAACGCATCAAGGCGATGGGCGCAGGAGCCGCTTGATGAGTTGAAGCAACGTGCTCTCCAACTCTTCCGGCGCTGTTCTTAATACCCTTCACGCGCTCTTCGGCCGAAACGCGACGATTGATCCGGATTGTTCTTCTTCGCGCATCACCGCCTCGATAGCCTTGGCAAGCGCGGGCTGGTCGAATGGCTTTGACAGGCGCGGCAGGCCGGATCGCGCGTCGCTTGGCAGCTCCGCGTATCCCGTGCTCAGGAGGATGACCGTCCCGGGGCGCTCCGCAGCGATCGCGCTGGCAAGCTGCAGTCCGGTCATGCCAGGCATGGCATAGTCGGTAACAACCAGGTCGACGGTACGCGTGCGGCGGAGCAAAGCCAGCGCCTCCTCGCCCGAGCGCGCCTCGACCACCGTGTGCCCAAGATCCTCCACCATCGCTGCCGTGTTCTCGAGCACCAGGAGGTCATCGTCAACGACGAGCACGGAAAGCGGTCGGCTCGCCAGAGGTAGGGCTGCCGGAGCCCCCGCATGCGCCGCTGGCACCGCGGCCTCTTTCGCAATCGGCAGCCAGATGTCGGCGGTCGTGCCCTCTCCAGGACGGCTCTTCAATACGAGCCTGCCGCCGGACTGCTCGGCAAGCCCGTGGACCATCGACAGACCGAGCCCGGTGCCTTTGCCGACGCCTTTGGTCGTAAAGAACGGCTCCTGGGCGTGCCTGAGGGTCTCATCGTCCATGCCGCAACCGGTGTCGCTCACCGAGAGCGCGACATAGCCGCTCACCGGAAGGCCGCCATCGCGCTCCTCGCGGGCGGCGATGGTAATCAGGCCACCGTCCGGCATCGCATCGCGTGCGTTGACGGCCAGGTTGAGGACAGCCAGTTCGAGCTGGTTCGCATCGACCTTCACCTTCGGCAGGTCCATCGGAAACAGCGTCTCGACACGAATGTCGGCCTCGAATTTCAACAGTGACGCCATGCCGCGCACCAATTCTCTGATATCGACGACCGCTGGCCTGAGATCCTGCTTGCGGGCGAAAGCGAGCATACGCTGGGTCAGGGAGGCGCCCCGCAGCGCGCCTTGCATCGCGTTGTCCACCAGGCGCTGGATCTTCGGATCGCCCGACGGCACGCGCTTCTTCAAAAGCTCAAGGCTGCCGAGAACGGCAGCGAGCAGGTTATTGAAATCGTGGGCCACGCCGCCGGTGAGTTGGCCGATGGTGTCCATCTTCTGCGACATCATCAGCGCTTCGCGCGCCCGATCCAATGCTTCCTGCGCGCGTCTTTTTTCGCTGACGTCGCGCACGATATTCGCGAAGCCGGCGATGGCGCCGCTGTCGTTCCGTACCGCGACGATCGTTGCCTCTGCCCAGATGCGGCTGCCGTCCTTGCGCACACGCCAGCCTTCGATGGCGGACTTCCCCTCCCGCTCGGCTTCAAGGAGCGCGCGCGCGGGCGCTCCGGCCGCGCAATCTTCCTCGGTATGAAAGACCGTGTAACTCGTCCCCACGATGTCATCGCCATAGCCCATCAGCCTGCGCGCACCGAGATTCCAGTTTCCCACGCGCCCGTCCGGCTCCAGCATGAAGATCGCGTGGTCGACGATGCCCTCCACGAGGAGCCGAAAGCGTTCTTCGCTGCGCCGCAGTGCGCTGGCCTCGCGTTGGGCGCGTTCCGCGGAAGCTCTGTCATAGACAGCGGCAGCGATCCCGATGCACAGGATCACAATGGTGGTGGCGGCGAGCAGGAACGCGAGCGGCGCCTGACCGACGCCGAGATGTCCTGCCTGCCCCGCCATGGGGTTCGTCGGCAGGAACGAGGCGCCTTCCATCGCGGCGTAATGCATGCCGGAGATAGCAAGACCCATCACGAATCCCGCGAACAGCCGCTGGATCGCGCTGGTGTGGCGAAAGGCGAGCCAGAGCGCCACGACCGAGGCGCTGATCGCGATCACGACCGAGAGCACGACCCACCAGGGATCGTACTCCAGGAAGGCCGGCATTCGCATCGCGGCCATGCCGGTATAGTGCATGCCGGAGATACCAAATCCCATCGCGAAACCCGATGCGAGGAGCGCCCGTGGGCGCCGTCCGACAACGGCAAATGCGGCAGCGGCGACGACAATCGGAAGGACAAGCGAGAGGAGAGTCAGGAATGGATCGTAGGAAACCTCGACCCCGGGCAGGTTGAAGGCCAGCATGCCGACAAAATGCATGGACCAGATGCCACCGCCCATGGCAATCGCAGCGGCGACAAGCCAGGCCCTGCCGGCCTTGCCGGAAGCGGCTCGCATCCGGGTCGCCAAATCCAATGCGGTATAGGAGGCGAGTGCCGCGATCAAAATCGATAGCGCGACCAGAACGGGATCGTGAAAGGCCGTATGGTGATGCATCTCGGCCTAGCCGAGTTCGCATGCGCGTTTATGCAAATTGTCCTCCCCCGACCGCCGCCGGAATCCTCGGCACCCGCCACACATGACCGCGCCTATGACGGCCGCGGCGTCGGCACCCTTCATCAAGTTGAGAAGAATCAGTCGAGAAGAGCACAGGCCGCCAGCCTGAACCGCAAAGATGGCAGCAAATCGGCCGATTCTCGCAGAAGATGCATGACAGGTGGTTGCCCGTCACCATCAGCTATTCCCGCTTTCGCCGCCACGGAGATTGAACCGGTCCGCCGGATCAGGTTCTGCAATGCCGGCGCCGCATCAATCCGCCGAGGTCCTGGTCGAACCCGATCGATAGCGGATGAGATCGACGCGAATGACCCGTTCCTAATGTTTGATCAACAATTGCGACAAATAATGGCGGGATGAACGATCAACCATCAGCACGCATTCGATTGGCTGCGGAGCTCGCCGTCGGCCTCGCGCGACGCCTTTCGATGACGCTCGAACCTGGCGGAACACCGGGCTACTATTGGCATTATGCGCAAAGTACGTTCGAGGATGGGTGTGACGTGCTTTGGAGGCTCGGCGTCGCCCTGGCGGAGTCCGCCGTTAGCCGTGAAGGCGTGACCTGGAAGCAAATCGCCGAGCAGCCTGGCGAACAGGAGAACTATGCGACGTACAAGTTCTTCCCGGCGCCTGTAACACGGGCCGGCGTGCTTGCCCTTGGCGAGCTTCCGGCCGGGTTATTCGAGCGCCTGCTCGGGGTCTATGTCGAAACCGCGTGCGAGTATGGCCCCGATGGAACGCAGCTTTTTTCGGGTGACGGGCTGTTCCAACCGACGGCCGAATTCGAGCGCGAAATCGGCGCGTTTATCGAGTGCGGCTACGCTGAACGTTGCGGTGCCATGGTCAGGTGGACCGACAGGATGGCTCCAGTCATGTGCGCGAACGGTTCTTTGGAGGCTCCGGAGCCACAGATCAAAACGCTTTCGCCCGACGTGCTGGAGCGCGTGAACGGTCTGTTGCAGGATGGCAATCCCATCGCCGCGATCGCCGTCGTTCGGAAAGAAACCGGCGCCGGCCTCTTTGAGTGCAAGGCCTATGTGGACGACCTCGTGCGAACACGCCACTAGAACGAAGCAATAGTGCCAATCCTCAGCGCCTTTGGCGTGTTCAAGCATTTAGCGCGTCGTCACTCCCCGTCACAAATCTCTGCAACGGCAACAATCGCACGACATGCGTCGGCTGCGGACGGTCCCATCTCTCTACCTATGGGAGAAATGACCAATGACTACTGTCCTTGCGTGTGATAGCCTGCGGCGCGTGACGCCCTGATCACCGCATAACCCGATCATCGCATAAGAGGAGCGGCCCAGGCGGGCACAACTCATTTGGAATCGTCAGAACGGCATCAAGTTCCAGGAGGCTGAACCCTCGCAAACCAGGGAGGACTCGGAATGGCCGACCCAGAGACCATCATTGATCATTTCAAGATTTGGCAAGTCGAAAGACGCCCGTCCAATTGGACAACGTTCCTGCCACTTCAGGACCAGTTCACCAAAGGCGAGAGGCTCAAGCTGGAAGGATGTCCGGCTGTATTCGAATGGATTGCAAATCCGGTCGAAAAGAACGGCAAGCCAATTCTCCACAGGGAACCGCATCTCACGGGATGGAGGATGAAGTTCAAGCCGGAGAAGCCTCCCGCGCCAAAAGGGCGTGTCGAGAATTCATAACCAGTTCACGAGCAAGGAAGGCGTCAGCTGGCATCTCGGCCCGCCACAATACCTGCTCGTCCCGGCGGGCAAGGGCTACGACCCGAAAGAGCCGCCGAAAGACCCGGGCGAACAGAAGGTCAAGTTCGATCACTATCTTTGCTACGAAATTCTCAAACCTCCCGCAGTGGCCCTGCCGGGGCCGGTAAGCCTTCTGGACCAGTTCGACAAGAAGCTCGACAAGGTGGAACGGATCACAAAGATCGTGCCGAAATTCCTCGGCGTCCCGGTCGCAAAGGGGAGCGACGGCAAGATCTACCAACCCGATGCGCATCTTGCGATTTATGAGATCGACCCGCCGACGGAGATTGCGGGAAAGATCAAAATCACAACCAACGACCAGTTCGGTCCAAATCGCGATGTGCCGGTGATCCAGTCCCTCTATTTGGCGGTGCCTTCCAGAAAGGTGTGGCACAAGGGCTAGTGCAAGATCTCAGGCCTTCGTTCATCGCCGTGGCGCGCCAGTCTCGATCAGGATTGGGCGCCATGCAGCGACTGCATGAACGTGCGCCATGCGTTGATCGTCCGCCGCCGCGGTGAATGACGCGCCCACCCTTACGTAAGCAGGCGCGAACTGCGCCTCGCCATGGCCAACGGACCAGTTCTCCGCCGGCTACGGGATCCATCCGGTCTCGATGGCCCAAAGTCCGCGTGCGCCCGCCATCGAAGCTTTTTCGACGCGGATGCGGGCGATCAGCTGAGGTCGGGAGGATTTAGACGGGCATGATCAGGCCGACCCGCATGTCCTTTGCAACATAGACGCAAATGCCGTCGGCAAGCACGCGGCCATTGGCGATGGCCACAGCGAGTTTGCCGCGCCTGACCTGGCGCATGCTGACCTCATAGCGCACGCGCTTGGTGTCCGGCGTGACCTGCCCGGTGAACTTCACCTCGCCGACGCCGACGGCGCGGCCCTTGCCCGGTGAGCCCGACCAGCCAAGCCAGTAGCCGATGATCTGCCACATCGCATCGAGGCCGAGGCATCCCGGCATCACCGGATCGCCGGCAAACATGCAATCGAAAAACCAGAGGCCGGGCGTAATGTCCAACTCGGCGACGATATGGCCCTTGCCGAATTCGCCGCCATCCAGGCTGAGCTCCGTGATGCGGTCCATCATCAGCATCGGCGGTGCCGGCAACTGCGCGTTGCCCGGGCCGAAATAACCGCCCTCGCTTGATCTCAGCAGATCTTCCTTTGTGTAGGACGATTGCGGCGTGTGAAAATCGCGTGGGTCGGGCAAGACAACACCTTATGTGATGTGCGGTTGGCAGCAGTTCAACGTCAGGCGACCTTGTTACGGTCGCGTCTTCCGACGTCCGAACGCGTGGTCAGGCGCAGCGCGCCGGAAATGAAAGCCCAGATGTCATCGGTGAGCTTCCCCGGATCAGGCCGTCGTTCGCTCGTCAGCGCGCCGATCAGCGCCTGACGAATGCCGCCGATCATCAGCGCAATGGTGAGATGGGGATCAATGTTGTCGGCAACAATACCGTCACGCTGCGCAGCCTGCAGCATGCGCGCACCCGCGGCGAGCTGCCGGTTGGTGAATTCCGTCTCGACATCCAGAACTTCAGGCGCGCGGCTCAATGCCCCGATGACGAGTGGGGCAAAGGGGTGGTGATAGTGAAACGCGACATAGGCAGCGATCCGCTCTCTTTCCCTGCCGGTCCAGATTTTCGAGCGCAGCCTGGCGCCGCTGAATGCCGCCTCATCGAGCCGCCTGTAAAACTCTTCAACGACGGCGGCGATCAGGCCGGCCTTCGATCCGAAGTGGTGATAGGCCAGCCCGACTGAAACTTTCGCCCGCTTCGCGACGGCCTGCATCTCCAGGTGCCCCTGGCCATGGATGAGTTCCTCCTGCGCTGCAGAAACCAATCTCTCTCGCGTCCCGATGCGTGGTGCGGCCATCTTCGATCCGGATATTGAATTGAATTCAATTCAGCGTTGACCGGCGGAAATGTCAAGCAGCGACCCCGCCGCCGGGCGGGTTCCAAGGCCAATGCAGCGTCGATTGAATGGCTATTAAATCAATGAGTTAGACAGGCGCGCTGGGATAGTGCTAGAGAGCGCTGGCGCGCAGCGGGATTTAGATTCCGAAGTTTGGGAGTTCGAATGTCTCCGGGCGTGCCGTTTCGGTGGGGACCGATCGGGCGAAACCCAAGCATTCGAGAGCGAACTGACATGAGAAAGATCATCCTGACGCTGGCGATCCTGTATCCGGCCGCGGCGTTTGCGCAAGGCGCGACGCCCACTCCGGCAGCGCCCGGCACCCCGCCTCCGACGGTCGGCGGCAAGCCGCTGGTCCAGGTCGGAACCAAGAAGCCTGCGGCAGCGAAGAAAGAGGCAGCGGGCAAGAAAGAGGCGCCCAAATCCATCGCCCAGAAGCTGCAGGCCTGCGGGGATATCGACGACGCCACCAAGGAACGCCTGCAGTGCTACGACGCCATCTTCACGCCGCAGCCCAAGCCGAAGGCGCCGGCTGCGAAGGGCGTCAATGACTGCCGTTTCCTCAAAGAGGAAGACGAGCGGCTGACCTGCTACAACGGATTTGCCGATAAAATTCCAAAGCTGCCACGCTAGCGTCAGGCGTTCGGCACGTTTCCATTAGGCCAAACGGCATTTGTCCCGGATCACGTCCGGGACGGGCTTCGCTCTGAACAAGTGATCAGGCAGCGCGCCTTACCAGGTGCTGTTCCAACTCTGGCCACCGAAGAAGCCGAAGTGTGACTGCTGTTGCTGCGCCAGACGCATCGGCGGATTGGCGTGGCTCTTCGCAACCTTGCGTTTGCGCTGGACCTGCGGCTCCGGCTTCTTCGCTTCCGCCGGGACGAACTGGGCGAATGTGTCACGCACGCGGGCCTGAGCGGTGATGTCGACGGCCACCGGCGGCTGAGGCGCGGCGGCAACCTGAACCTTCGGAGCCGGCGGAACAATGGTCGGCAGGCTGGTGTCGTAGACCACGCGTTCCGGCAGTTTCTGGTCGGAACGGATGCGAACCACGTTCCGGTCGATCGCGGGGGCAGCATGGCTGGCGACAGACGGCCTGCGACGGCACGTAGGCGTCGATCAAAAACAGCAGTGCGAGCAGCGCACCACCGACAAACAGGAAATAACGCGCCACGGGCATTGGTATCGCTCCCCCACGCCGGACGCGCGGTTCAATCGCCTAACGGGCGATATAGCGATTAGTTCCTGGGGCACCATGCAAGGTTCAACGACGGCGGTCACTTTTTCGGGTACAAACGATTAGGTCCGGCTGGCCGTCACCAGCGAACATTTCACCTTGTTTGCATTAACATTGACGAATCCGACCAGCATGCCGGAATACCGCTTCTGGCTCTTCATGCTGACGGTATCAGGGATCACGCGCCGTCGATCGGTCAGGTGGCTACCGTCGCGGCGGGCAAAGGCGCAGGCGATTTCGATATCCTTCACCGCATAGTCGTTGGCGTTGCGGAGCGTGAACGTCATCAGCGCCTTGGAGCCGAGGCCGCCCCTGCGCCACGACTGCGAAGAAATCTTCAGGCCATCGATTGGCGGCTTCGCGGGCACCGTCGTTTCCGGAGCCGCAATTTCGGGTGGCGCTGTGGTGGCTGTCGGCGGGCTGGTGTCGGTGGAGGGTGCCGGGCTGGCCAGCACGGCCTGGGTGGGGGCAATCACCTCGTCCGGCGGGGATGCATCTTGCGCGACACGAACGACCGCCGACGATATCATGGCGGATGGGCTCTCGGCATCGCTCGGCCACGGGAACATCATCCAGGCCGTGCACCCGGCAACCGCAATGGCGGGCAGCAGCAGCAGCCGCGCCTTGACACTGCCCTTGGCACTTCCAAACGACCGTCCGGCGATCCTCATTGCCTCGCCCTCACCCGGCGGCGCCGGCGATGGCCGCACCGCGCATGAAAAAAGCCCTACGGGCGTTACACCGTACGGCTTTCATCACGACTGCCGATGTACGGTTCCGCCGCTTCGTCTTCAACCACTCAGCGTAGCAAAGGTTTCATGCCACCCGGACAATATTGCGGCAGCCGTGCAGCGTTTCTGGGGATGGAATTGCGATCACTCAGCCGCTAGATTTGCGCCGCTCTGCAACAATAATAATCGAGGGGAGACCAAGATGCCGACCGTGACCTGGGACCATGTCCATTTGCGCAGTCCCGATCCCGAAGCGACCGCGGCCTGGCTGCACGACATTCTGGGCGGCGAGATCATCCGCGGCCCCGGGCGCATCGACGTCAAGCTCGGCGGCGCCAATGTCTTCATCGCACCGGTCGCCTCCGGCGATGGCGTCAACTCAGCCCCGGTGACGCCCTATCAGGGCCTCGATCACTTCGGTCTGACGGTAAGGGACATCGACGCGGTCGCCGCCGAGATCAAGGCCAAGGGCGTCGAGTTCACGCGTGAGCCGACCACGATCCGGCCGGGCGTGCGGATCTGCTTCATTCGCGGGCCGCAGGGCATTTCGATCGAGCTTCTGGAGCGCGACAAGAAGTATACGTGACGCGCGGGCGTAACTCCCCGCTGTAAACCCGTACTCGTCGTCACCCGCCTTGCGCGCAATTGCGCACTGGAGTGGGTGAACCAGTATTCCAGAGACCGTCGGACAGAACCGATAATCCACGGCGTGCCGGATACTCCGCCTTCGCGGAGTATGACGGGTCGATATGATCGCTTCGGCCGCAAGGTCGCGAAGCGCGCTACGTCATGCTGCCCGGCATGAAGCAGCGGATCGTCAGGCCACCGTAGCCACGGATCGGCCACACCATGGTGCGGCCGACGCGATTGGGTTCGGTGATTACCGCTTCATCAGGCACATCGACCCAATCGCCTTCGAGCCGTACACGGTAATGCCCGTTGCCGGCCTCCCAATCGACATCGCTGACCGCGGTTCCATCGGCGTCGGAGCAACACGGCCCCTTCCCGCTTTTCAGACTGTCGAACCATTGCTTCAGCGGCGAGTTGGCATAGCGGGCGTCGGGATCACGGGCATGGCCGGGATACGCGGCCAAAGACAACGTCAGCACCGCCAAGCCTGCTGCTGTAAAGCCTGTTGCCGCAAAGCCCGCGCCCGGCGGCTTTTTGAAACGGCCCGCGCGATGGCGGCCCGTAGTTTCACGGAAGTTGTCTTCAGTTCGTCGGCGCGCCACGTGGCCGCCGGAGTTCATCCAGTTGGTCACCTGTTTTCTTGCTCCAGCACCCACCGGCCGGTGCCGAGCAAAACCATGCATTTCATGGGCCAATTTGATTCGACCCCGAGTGCCTGTCATGTCAGTGTCATACGACAGCAGTGATACTGACCTTTTGCCTCCGATTCAGCCCTCGCCGGCCAACCTGTCGCGTTGACGTTGAGGGCCGCGCTTTGGCATAATTGATTATCGGCTTCCGTGGGCGCGGCGGCTGGCCTTTGGGACGTTATGAAGAACGGGCTGTATTCGATTCACGTCAATCTGCTGGACGGACGCTCCGGCAAGGGCAGCGGTGTGATTCTGTTCAGGGACGGACAGATTCTCGGCGGCGATGCCTATCTGTTTTACACCGGCAGCTACACCGTGAGGGGCGACACCTTCAAGGGTGAGGTGCTGGTGCAGCGGCACACCTCGCCTCGCGACAACGACAATCCGCTGTTCGGCGGACCGGCACCCGTGGGCATCGGCGTATCGGGCACCTTCACCGAAACGCGCGGCACCATGAACGGCACGGCGCTGGTCGGCAAAAACAGCCAGATTTTTGGCGCGACGCTGCACAGGCTCGCGGATACCAACTAGATCAGCGGCGGCGGCTGGATACGACCGGTATTGGCTATGCGCCGGATCAACTCTCAAATGGCCCAGCCCGGTGGGCTGCGCTGGTTCGCGGCATTTACTCCGCCGCCTGCTCGAGCGGCGCGGTGCGCGGCAGGATCATCTGGATCCGTGTGCCGCCGCCCGGTTCCGAATTCGAGATCGAGCCGGCCACCGAGGCGATTGGTCACGATGCTGTAGACGATGTGCAGCCCGAGCCCGGTGCCGCCCTGATCGCGCCGTGTCGTGAAGAACGGATCGAACGCGCGGCGGCGGACGTCGAGGCTCATGCCGATACCGTTGTCGGAAAACAGGATCTCGACATTGTCCTTGCCGGACTCGCGCACCTGGATGTCGACGATGCCCGGCTTGCCTTCCGGGAACGCATGCGCCACCGCGTTGAGGAACAGGTTGGTCAGCACCTGTCCGTAGGGACCGGGATAGCTGTTCATCATCAGGTTAGGCTGGCAATCGACGTTGAGCGTCAGGTTGTGCTTGCGCAGGCCGGGCCGCAGCGACATCACCACCTGCTCGGTGAGATCGCCGAGATCGAAGCTGCGCTGGTCGGAGTAGTTGCGATCGGCGGCGACCTGCTTGAACGACTGGATCAGTTCGGCGGCGCGGTTGAGATTGGCGACGAGCTGCGAGGACGCATCGCGGCTGGTTTCCAGAAAATCGTTCAGGCTGGAGCGCCGCAATTCGCCGCGCCCGACCTCGGCCGTGAACATCGCCGTCTTGCGCTCCAGCGCCGAGGCGACCGTCAGGCTGATGCCGACGGGATTGTTGACCTCGTGGGCGACGCCCGCCACCAGCCGGCCGAGGGCCGCGAGCTTCTCTGCCTCGATCAGCGAATTCTGGGTCTCCCGCAAATTGCGCAACGCCGCTTCGGCGGCATCCTTGGCCTTGCGCATCTCGAATTCGACGCGCTTGCGTTCGCCGATATCGAGCGCGACGGTGACGATGTTTTCGATGTCGCCCGAGGTGTCCAGGATCGGCAGCTTGTTGACCAGCCATTGCCGCATGTTGCCGGACGAATCCTTGTATTCCTCCTCGTAGAAGCCGAGTTCACTGGCCGCCCGCCAGCACCCGCTTGTCGTTCTCGTCGGTCTTGGCCGCGCCATAACGCGACATCAGGTCCTGCGTGGTGCGGCCGATCGCATCCTGCAGGCTCGATGCCGAAAATGCCGGCCATGTAGCGGTTCATCAGCACGTATCGCAGGTTCCTGTCCTTGACGTTGATGACCGCGGGCACGGTGTCGATCACCATCTGCAGCAGCCGGCGGCCTTCGGCGATCGCATCCTCGGCGCGCTTCTGGTCGGTGATGTCGCGCACCGTGCCTTCGTAGCGGACGATCTCGCCGGCCTCGTTGCGCACGACGCTGGCGCTGTCGGAGAGCCAGAGCACCGCACCTTCGCGCGCGCGAACCTGGTATTCGAACTCGCGGACCATGCCGTCGCGCTGCATCAGCCGCTCGTATTCCGCCCGCACCTCCGGGTGACAGGTAGACCGCTTCGGCGACGTCGCCGATGCCGTTGATCAGATCCTGCGGCGTGGCGTAGCCCATCATCCGCGCCAGCGCCGGGTTGGCGTTGAGCAGCGCGCCGCCGGGCGTCGTGACATAGATGCCGTCGACCGACGCCTCGAACAGCTTGCGATAGCTTTCCTCGGCGAGGCGCTGCTCGGCGAGCGCCCGCACCGCCGCTTCGCGCGCCGCATCGGCGTCGACCAGCGTCTGCCGGAACACTTCGGCGGCGCGGGCAATATCGCCGATCTCGTTGTCGACGTCGGTCGCCGGAATCGAGGTGTTCTTCTCGCCGCCGGCCACCGCGCGGATCGAGGTCGCGATCGACGCCAGCGGACGCACGGTGCGGCGAACCACCAGCAAAGCTGCGAACAATCCGATCAGCACGCCGGCGGTGCCGAGCACGATGCTCTGCCACCTTGCTTCCGTCAGCGTCCTGGCAAAATCGCGTGACAGCACATGGCCGCGGCGCGCGCTGACCTCGCGCAACAGTTCGGTGACGCGCTGGATCAGGCGGCCTTCCGTACCCAGCACTTCCTTGTCGATGTCGGAGATCTGCCGCTCGCGGATCGATATGCCGATGATGGCCTGGGCATAGCCGTCGACGGCCATGCGCAGCTTCGGATCCGCAATCGTCATCGTGCGCATGGTCTGGGCCGCGGCCTCGGCGGCGGACGGATTATGCGCCAGCAGCGCCGAGGCGATCCGGCTCTGGGTCTGCGACAGCGTCGAGGCGATCATCGGATCGGCGCTTTCGGCAATCGCTGTCGTCGAATTTCTCGCGCAAGGGCGGCAGCGCCACGATCATTTCGGCGCGGCGGTTGATCAGCGCGGAAATGCGCTCGATTCCGCTGCGGTAGGTCGAAAGCCGCTCGGTGACGCCGTCGATCATGTCCTGCTGTTCGGGGGCAAGCTCCAGCCGGGTCTTCTTCAGGATCTCGCTCGAGCGAGGTCGCGGCTTCGCCGACCTGGACCGACTGGGTGCCGGGGTCGGTGACGAAATCGCGCGCCGCGAGCCGCAATTCGTTCATGCGGCGGTCGATGTCCTCGGCGAGGTCGCCGACGCTCTGCAGCCGCTGCAGCTCGCCAAAGGTCGCATCGATATGGCGGATGGCGATGACGCTGGCGGTGGAGGTGATGATGATCACCGCCAGCACCAGCATGAAACTGCCGAATGTCAGCTGGCCGATCGACAGCGAGAACGATCGCGTCATTGGCGAATTCGGCGGCAATTCAGAGGTCATGTTATTGAGGCCGGGCTCCAATCGGTCGTAATATACGATGTATTTCGGGCCATGGGGAACATGCTCAAAACAACGGAGAAACGGGCCAAATTCGCCCGGGTATGTGGCTCGGGAGCAGCCTTGGGCGTCATCCTCGGGATCGTGCTGTCGCTGGTTGCCCCAATCCGGGATTCCCGTGCGGCGGAGGGCGACCGCGCCGTCCGGATGGCGAAATTTACCCGGCCGGCGGCTGTGCCGTTTCCCCCTGACAATCCCTATTCACCGGAAAAGGCCGAACTCGGGCGAATGCTGTTTTTCGACCCCCTGATGTCGGCCTCCGGGACGATTTCCTGCGCGACCTGCCATCACCCGCGGCTGGCCTGGGCGGACGGCCTGCCCCGCGCGGTCGGCGAAGCCCGCACCCCGCTGCCGTTCCGCTCGCCGACCGTGCTGGGAGCGGCCTGGATGGCGGGCTTCGGCTGGGATGGCAAGTTTCCGACGCTGGAAAGCGTCGCCTTCACCCCGGTCAGCGCCGCCGCCAATATGGGCCGCAACGAGCAGGAACTGCTGCGGGATATTGCCGAGACCGCCGCCTATCGGACCGCGTTCGACCGGATATTTCCAGGCGAAGGCGTCTCGCGCGCGACCGTCGAACGGGCGCTGGCGACCTATCAGCGGACCATCGTGCCGGCATCCGCACCGTTCGATCGCTGGATTGCCGGCGACGAGGCCGCCATTTCGGAGGCCGCCAAACGCGGCTTCGACCTGTTCACCGGGCGGGCGCAATGCAGCGAATGCCACGCCACCTGGCGCTTCACCGACGATTCCTTCCATGACATCGGCACCGGCGGCGACAATGATCCCGGCCGCGGACGGCTGTTTCCGAAGTCGCAGGCTCTCCAACACGCCTTCAAGGTGCCGACGCTCCGCGACGTCGCCAAGCGCGCGCCCTACATGCATGACGGCTCACTGCCGACGCTGGAAAGCGTGATCGCGCTGTACGATCGTGGCGGCGTGGCAAGGCCGAGCCGGGACCCGCACATTCATCCACTGCAACTCACCGATCAGGAGCGCGGCGACCTGATCGCCTTTCTGCAGACGCTGACCGGCGACGCGGCGCGCGCGCCCGCCCCGATCATTCCTGCTCGCTGACCTCGACGGTCAATCTCATCTGCGGGTGGATCGCGCAGCGGATGCTGTAGATGCCGGGCTGCGTGAATACGATGTCGCGGCTCTCGCCGGGCGGGATATCGCCGGTGTCGGCGGCGAATTGCGGCGTGTCGACAAAGGCGTGGTGAACGAACTTCTCGTCATTGGCGAAGTGAACGACACTGCCCTTGCCGACCATGATCCGCGCCGGTGCAAACAACCGGTCGGCCTGACGCACCTCGAACTCGGCGCCAACGGCAGCGCCGGTCACAAGACCGAGGACCATGACGACAGGCAGAACGCGCATCTCAAATTTCTTGCGATGGAATTGATGGCTTGCGAGCCGGCGCAATGCCGATCGGCCGTGCATACCAGCATTGGCGCCGGATTGCTCAGCCAAAATCGCGGTAATCCAGGCTCAGTCGGCGGTGATGCCGGCCTCCTTGACCACCTTGGCCCACAGCGCGACATCGGCCTTGATGATATCGGCGAAGGCCTGCCGCGGCGCGCTTTTGGCCTCGCAGCCGGCGACGTCCAGCCGCTGCTGCACGTCGGTCGTCGCCAGCGCGGCCTCCAGCGCCTTGCTGATGCGATCCACGATCGGCTCCGGCGTCCCCTTCGGCACCACGATACCGAACCACGGCGTCACCTGGGCCTCGGGAAAGCCCTGCTCGGCCATGGTCGGGGCGTCGGGGAAGTATTTTGTGCGACTTTCATTGATGGTTGCGATGACCTGGATGGCGCCGGTCTGCACCTGCGACAAGGCCTGGTTGACCGAGAAGAAGCTGGAGGTAATCAGGCCGCTCGCAATATCCGGCACCATTTGCGGATAGCCGCGATAGCCGATCCCGGCGACGTCGATCCCGGCGAGCCGCTTGAACAGTTCGAAGCCGAGATGCCCGGTCGATCCCTTGCCGGGATGACTGTAGTTCAGCGTACCCGGCTTCTCCTTGGCCAACGCGACATATTCGGCCACGTTCTTCACCGGCAAGGTCGCAGGCACGATGAAGACATTTGGTGCCCGGCACACCTGCCCGATCGGGATGAAGTCGCGGATCGGGTCCCAGCGCAGCGAGGTGCTCAAGGCCGGGCTCGAGCTGAAGTATGCCGTTACCAACAGCCACGTGTAGCCATCGGGCGCGGAACGCGCGACCTCTTCGGCCGCGATCGATCCGTTGGCGCCGGATTTGGATTCGACGACGATCGAGCCCTTCCACTGCTCCTGCATGTTTTGCGCAGTGATGCGCGCGAACACGTCGGCGACGCTGCCCGGCGAATAGGGAATAACGATCCGGACCGGCCGGGTCGGAAAATTCTCCTGCGCGTGCCCCGCGCCTGACATGGTGAGAGCCAGCAGCAGCGTGGCCGCCATCGCGCCGATATGCCGAAATCTCATCACAAGTGCCTGCCCTGATCGTCTCTCTGTGGCGCATTTGCGCGCCCGGATTGGCCGGCAGGATGCCGGTTATCGCCTGGTCCAGCAAGACCGCCCGGTTTTCGTCACGCGAAACCGGGCCGCACCCGCCCCGTGCTTGCGAGGACTGCTTCCGCCGCTATGATCGGCGAGCAAGAGGTGCCGCGAGCGCCCGCCGACATCAGGGAGAGTGTTGATGAACGTCACCCAGGGCCTGCGCCGGGTGTTGCAGACCAACCCCAACGGCATCGCGACCGTCGACGGCGACCGCCGCCGCAGCTGGCGCGAGATCGGCGATCGCGTCGCGCAGCTTGCCGGCGGGCTGCAGAAGCGCGGCATCAAGCGCGGCGACCGCGTCGCGGTGCTGATGCTGAATTCCGACCGCTATCTCGAACTCTATCTCGGCATCGCCTGGGCGGGTGCCGTGATCGTGCCGACCAATATCCGCTGGAGCCGCGCCGAGATCGAGGACTCCCTGCACGACTGCCGCGCCTCGATGCTGGTCGTCGACAAGGCCTTTGCGGCGATGGGCGTCGAACTCGCAAAAGCCGTTCCGCTCGAAGCTGGTCTATGCCGACGACGATGCCGGTCCTGCCGAGCGCCGAAAACTACGAACAGCTGATCGCAGCGAGCCAACCCGTTCCCGACGCGATGGTCTCGCGCGAGGAACTCGCCGGCATCTTCTACACCGGCGGCACCACCGGCCGCTCCAAGGGCGTGATGCTGAGCCACGCCAACATCGTCAGCAACGCGCTGCACATGCTGAGCGAGGGCCTGTTGCCGGAAGGCACGGTCTATCTCAACGCCGCGCCGATGTTCCATCTCGCCAATGGCTGCGGCGATGTTCGCTTCGCTGATCGGCGGCGGCTCCAACGTCGTGGTGCGGATGTTCAATCCGGAACTGGTGATGCGGACGATCGAGCAGGGAGAAGGTCACGGTCGACGCTGATCGTGCCGACCATGATCCAGATGCTGACCGATCATCCCGCTGTTCAAGACCGCGGACCTGTCGTCGCTGAAGCGCATCCTGTACGGCGCCTCGCCGATCAACGAGGCGCTGCTCGAACCGCGCGATGGCGGGTTTGCCCGGCACCGCGTTCCATCAGCTCTACGGCATGACCGAGTTGTCGCCGCTGGCGACGCATCTGCCATGGGACCAGCACACCGGCGAAGCCGCGACGAAGAAGAACCGCCAGCGCGCCTGCGGCCGCGCCGCTGATCGGCTGCGAGGTCAGGATCGTCGATGCCGACCACAAGCCGGTTGCGACGGGCGTGGTCGGCGAAGTCGCCGTGCGCGGCGAGAACGTCATGATGGGCTATTGGGAGCGGCCGGAGGAGACCGCGAAAGCCGATGATCGACGGCTGGATGCACACCGGCGACGGCGGCTACATGGACGAGGACGGCTATGTCTACCTGGTCGACCGCGTCAAGGACATGATCATCTCCGGCGGCGAGAACGTCTATTCGATGGAGGTCGAGAACGTCATCGCGCAGCACCCCTCAGTGTCGCAATGCGCCGTGATCGGCATCCCCAGCGAGCAATGGGGCGAGACCGTGCATGCCTTCGTGATCCCCAGGGAAGGCGCCAGCGTCAATGCCGCCGAGGTCATCGCCTTCTGCAAGGAGCGGATCGCGCATTACAAATGCCCGCGCAGCGTCGATGTCCGGACCGAACCGTTCCCGCTGTCGGGCGCCGGCAAGGTGCTGAAGCGCGAGTTGCGGCGGCTGCACGCCGAGGACGGCGCGCCAGCCGCGGCGAAAGCGGGTTAACTCGATACGCGAGCAACCGACTTCCTCGCCGGGATCGTCATCGCCGCGACGCCGATGACGACGCAGGCCAGGCCCATCCACGCGGTCGCGCTCGGCCGCTCGCCGAGGAAAATGACGCCGAGCCCGACGCCGATCGGCACCCGCAAGTAAGCCTGCGCCGTGGTGCCGACCGAGCCCAAGGTCTGGATCAGACGGAAATAGATCGCGAAGGCGAACGCGGTCGAGAACACCGCGAGGCCGAGCAGCGCCAGCAGCGAATTTGCCGATGGCGTCAGCGTCCACGGTTGCTCGATGACGAGGCTCAGCGGGATCAGGATTGCCGCGCCGCAGATCAGCGAGCCCGCAGCCGGCGCCATCGGATCGAGATCCCTAAAGCCGCGGCCGAAGATCGCCGCGCCGGCGTAGCAGACCGCGGCCAGCAGCGTGACGATCTGCGCAGTCAGTTGCTCGCCCAATCCAGACAGCGCCTGATGGCCGACGATCAGGCAGATGCCCGCCATGCCCGCGAGCACGCCGATCAGCTTTCGCGATGTCACGGCCTCGTGGCGCGTGATGAGCGTGAGGAAAAACGTGAATATCGGCGCGGTCGAATTGAGGATGGTCGCCAGCCCCGCATCAATCGTGCGCTCGCCCCAGGCGACCATGGTCCAGGGAATGACACTGTTCATGCCGGCCTGAAACAGGAAGCGCCGCCAGGTCGCGGCATCGGTCGGCATTTTCACGCCACGCGCACGCATGATGACGAGCAGCAGCAGGCCCGCAATCGCGGTGCGGCCCGCGATCAGGGTGATCGGCGGGATGGTGGCGACCCCGATCCGGATGAAGGTGTAGGACGCGCCCCACAGCGTCGCCAACACCACCAGTAGCCCCAGCTCCTTGGTGATGTTGGGCGTCCGCACATTAGTCTCGGTCATTCAGGCCTCCGGGCGGGATAGCCAATCCGCCGTTGCCGCGAACAGGCCTTCGCGCCCGTGTTCGAGGTGCATCAGATGTGTCGCTTTGGCAACTACGACGTCGGCCTTTTCCCCCGCACCGAGTGCGTTCGTCAGCCACGCTGCGTCGGCATCGCGGCAAACACTGTCCCAGGCGCCGCGCACGATCTGGACCGGCGCAATGACACGGCGTGGTTCGTAGGCCAGGCGGCCCGACAACGCAGTGATGATGTCGGCCAGCGGTCCGTTTGGAATCCGGACCGCTGCTGGCGTTCGCCCGCTCGCGTCGGGATCCGTCGCCAGGTAGGCGGGGCCCCACGCCGCCAGTTCCGGCTCGATCAGCACCGGCGGATGGCCTGCCGGCACATCCTCGACGAAACGCTTATGCTGCTCGGCGATCGACACATCCCGCCACGCCCCGATCTTGTCCGGCGGCGGCAATCCCTCCGTCTGCCGTTGCGGAATCGGACCGAACCACACCATGCGGCCGATGGCATCAGCATGGTCGTTCGCGTAAGCCCCGGTGGCGATCGTGCCCCAGGAGTGAGCGACGATGTGGACACGCGCGACGCCGCGCGTTTGCCGAATATGGTCGACGACGGCGCCAATCTGGCGAGCGGCCTCTGGCGCGCGTCCGATCGGCAAGGCTTCAGCCGCAGGAGACGTCATCGCCGCGGGACGGCTCGAACCGCCGAAGCCTGCGAAGTCGAACGCCCAGACGTCGAAGCCGCGGTCGTGCAGGTGATCGGCCCATGACTGTCCGCCGAAGCGATAGCCGACCGACAGCGCGGATGGGAACGTCGCGCCGTGCACGTAGAGTACCGGATCGCCTGCTCCCGGCCAGCGCCTGACCAGGATAGAGCCGGCGCTTTCGCCGCCGGTCACATTCAGATTCGTTTGCGTCAATTCAACCACATCAATCTCCTCGGATCCGGCCTCGCCGCCCGATCGATCATTGATGTGGAAGATATCGCTTTATTCGCGTAGATACTTCGCCATGTGTCGAAGTGTGTCAGCCGAGCGCGCCGACCTCGAACACGTCGCCGTCGTAGCCGGCTTCGAGCGGAATCCGGAGCTGGCGGCCGCCGTTGTTTTTGGTCATGACCGGCATCACCGAGACCACCGGCTTGCCCCTGGAATCATCGAGCGCCGCCTTCACGCTTCCCTGCTTGCCTAGCTTGATCAGGTTGCGCGTGGTCGGGAACGGCAGCTTGAAGCGGCCGGTCTCGCCGCCTTCCAGCGCCTCGCGTGGCGAGACCCAGATGGAGTCGGTGGATTCCTTGCCGTCATGCGCGCCGACCTGTTCAGGAGGTGCCGCGGCGAGGAAGAACCAGGTGTCGAAACGTTTCGGCATGCCTTCCGGCGTGATCCAGTGCGCATAGGGCACGAGTTCGTCCAGCGCCAGCATCATGCCATTGTCGGTCAGCACCTTGAGGAACGTGATCTTGCTGTCGCACAAGTCAGCGCGGTGCGCCGCTTCGATCGCACTCGCCGCCCTGGCGTCGACCAGCGTCTTCGATCCTTTCGGCCGCGCCAGCAGGATGCCGCTCTCCTCGAAGGTTTCCCGGATCGCGGCGATGCGGAAGCTCAAGGTGGCTTCATCGAGCCCCTCGCCGCCCGAATACAGCGATGGTGTTGCGATGATTTCCTTGTCGCCCTTGTCGACGCTGCCGCCGGGAAATACCAGCGCGCCGGAGTTGAAGTCGATCTCGTAATGGCGAACCATCATGAAGACTTCGATTTCCTTGACCGCGGCGCTGTCGCGCAGCAGCAGGATGGTGGACGCCGGACGCGGGGCGACGATATCGGCCATCAAATCAACTCCTCAGAACCTCATCCCCGCGTAACGGCTGCGCCGTTATCGCTGGAGGAGCGGCCTTCAGGCCGCGTCTCGAAGGATGATTGGCAGCATCGGGGCCTCATGGTTCGGGACGCGCGAAGCCGCGCTCCTCACCATGAGGAACTATTAGCCTGCCGCGCTCGATTGCGGCTGCAGGTTGGCGCGGCGATCGACGCGCGCCACCCGGGACAGCAGGTAATCGACTTCGGCTTTCGCCGTGGCGGTAATGGTCGCACCGGGCTTGCGCTGGGCGCTGGAAGCAATCACACCGCGCTTCTGCAGCACGTATTTGCGCACGGCGAGGCCGGCGCCCGGCTGCTGCTCGTAGCGGATCAGCGGCAGATGGGCGTCGAACAGATCGTGTGCGGCGTCGCGCTTGCCGGCCTTCGACAGCTTGACGATGTCGATCAGCAGTTCCGGGAAGGCGTAGCCGGTCATGGCGCCGTCGGCGCCGCGCTCCATTTCGAAATCGAGGAACAGCCCGCCATTGCCAACGAGAATGGACATCGGCTTCAGCGAACCGTCTTTCTGGTAGCCGCGCAGCGTCGAAATCTTCTCCAGCCCCGGCCAGTCCTCATGCTTGAGCATCACGCAGGACGGCGAGTCCATCACGATCTTGCGGATCACCGCCGGCGTGAACACCACGTTCAGCGTCAGCGGGTAGTCCTGCAGTACCCACGGAATATCGTCGCCGATGGCTTCCTGGGCCTGCTTGAAATAGCCCGTGATCTGGTCGTCGGTGCGCAGGTGCGGCGGCGGCGCGATCATGACGCCGGCAGCGCCCGCGTCCATCGAAGCCTTCGCCAGCGAGCGCATGGTGGCAAAACCGGGCGCCGATACGCCGACGATGATCTGCATGTTCTTGGCGCGTTTGACAAAGCGAACCGCCACTTGCTCGGCCTCGGACGCGTCCAGTTTCGGCGCCTCGCCGAGGATGCCGAGCACCGTGACGCCGTCACAGCCGACTTCGGCGTAGAAGTCGGTCAGCCGGTCGATCGATTTCTCGTCGACGCGACCGTCGTCGTGAAACGGGGTCGGCGCGATCGCGAAGGTGCCTGCGGCCTGGGCGGTGAGCTTGGTCATGCGTGCCTCGTGGTTTGTCGTTCGGGACGGTCCTAAGGACCAGTCCCGGAATATCCGGATTCCTGGGGGCGCCATTGCACCCCTGCGGTTCGCGTTTCGCGACCCGGAATGACGGATAGCATCAGAACCGCCGCGCGCCCATCTTGATTTGCTCCTCGGAGAAGAAGATCTCCTTGGCGTGGGTGACGACATCCTGCGCCTTCCAGGCCTCGCCCGGGGGCTTCCAGCCCTCCATTTCCATCATCCGCATCTCGCGGACGCCACGGGGGCCGGAAACACCGAGTGTCTTGCCGGTCTGGTCGCCCGACAGCTCGCTGACCATGTATAGCACGGCCGGCGCGATGCCATCCGGGCCGAGGGCCGCCTTGGGGTTCTCGATATAGCGCGGCAGGTCGGCGGTCATGCGGGTCAACGCGCCCGGGGCGAGCGTCCAGATCCGGATGTTGTACTTGCGGCCTTCGATGGCCAGCACGTTCGACAGTCCCCAGATACCGCCCTTGGCGGCGCCATAGTTGGTCTGGCCGAAATTGCCGATCAGGCCTGAGGTCGAGGACGTATTGACGATGACGCCGCCGCCGTTCTCGCGCATCCATTTGAACACAGGCTGCGTGCAGCAGTAGGTTCCCTTGAGGTGAACCCGGAGCACCTTGTCCCAGTTCTCTTCCTTGGATTTTGCAAAGGTCTCGTCCAGCAGGATGCCGGCATTGTTGACGAGGATATCGGCGCGGCCGAAATTCTTGATGGCGTCGTCGAACACCGATTTGCCGCCGGCGATGGTCGAGATGTCGGAGCCGTTGGCGACCGCGCGGCCGCCTTCCGCCTTGATCGCATCGACCACCTTCTGCGCCATCGACTTGTCGCCGCCGGAACCGTCGCGCGGGCCGCCGAGGTCGTTGACCACGATCGCCGCACCCTCGCGCGCGAACAGCTTTGCATAGGCCTCACCCAGCCCGCCGCCCGCACCGGTGATGATCGCAACCTTGCCGTCGAGTAATCCCATGGTGTTTCTCCGTTTTGTTTTTCCTTTACCTCGCCCCGCTTGCGGGGAGAGGTCGAAGGCGAAGCCTTCGGGTGAGGGAGACTCTCCGCGAGTCCCGATGTCGAGAGAGGCCCCTCACCCCAACCCTCTCCCCGCAAGTGCGGGGCGAGGGAGCGAACCGCCCTCGCCGCGTTTATCCCAGCACCGTCCGGCCGCTCTTGATGACGGTGACGTTGCGCGATTTCACTTTGGCTTCGAACGAAATGACGTTGCCGTCCTTCCACAATTCCATCGTCACGGTCTCACCGGGATAGACCGGCGAAGAGAACCGCGCGGAGTGCTGCTTGAAGGCGGATGAATCGTAGTCGGCATAGGTCTGCAGCACGCCGCGGCAGGTAATGCCGTAGGTGCACATGCCGTGCAGGATCGGCGCGGGAAAGCCGGCCTTCTTGGCAAAACCGGGATCGGAATGCAGAGGGTTGCGGTCGCCGCAGAGCCGATAGACCAGTGCCTGGTCCGGACGCGTCGTGATGTCGACGATCTTGTCGGGCGCGCGGGTCGGCACCTTGTGCGGCTCGGGCTGGCCTTCGGACGGCCCGCCAAAACCGCCGTCGCCGCGCGCGAAACGCGAAGCAACCAAGGTGGCGAGCTTCTCGCCCTTCTCGTCCTTCAACACCGTCTGGTGGCGGATGACCGCGCCCTTGTCCTTGCCCTTGTCGAACACGTCAAGCACGGTGGAGTCGGCGGTGATATGGGCTGCGGTCGCAAACGGCTTGTGGAAGGTGATGTCGCGCTCGCCGTCGACCACCATCACGCGGTTGAGATTCATCTCGCCGGGCCCGGCGCCCCAGGCCGCGACGGAGGCAAAGGTCGGCACCACCTTCAGCGCGCGCGGCGTGGCCACGGCCTCGTTGACGAACGCCAGTTCCTTTTCGTCCATCGGGTCGGCGCCCATGCCGATGCCGTAGGCATAGAGCATCACTTCGCGATCGGTGTAGGCGTATTTCTGGCCGAGACTCTTCAAGGCCATCAGCTCATCGTACTTGATCGGCATGTTGTTCTCTCCCGAACTTTTTCTCGCTTGTCATGCCCGCGAATGCGGGCATCCAGTAACCACCGGCGTTTACTGGATCCCCGCTTTCGCGGGGATGACCACCTTTTGTCTGGCGCGCAGCTCGCGCATCAGGCCGGCGTGAAGAACGGCAGTGGTGCGCCGTCGGTCGGCTTCCACACCACCTTCACCTTCTGGCCGATCTTGAGCTTGTCGATGTCGCAGTCGACGATATTGGTCTGCAGCGACGGACCTTCCTTCAGGGTGACATAGGCGATCGCGAACGGCCCGTTGGCGGATTTGCGCATCAGGCTGAAGGTGTAGATCGTGGCCTCGCCCGAACTCTCTTCCCACACCGTCTTGTCGGAGAAACAGAACGGGCAGATCGAGCGCGGAAAGTAATGCGGCTCGCCGCAGGCGGTGCAGCGCTTGATCAGGAACTTGCCCTGCTTGGCAGCCTCCCAGAAATGAGCTGACTTCGGGATTGCCTTGCGGCGTCGGATATTTCCTGGCTTCGGCCATCACACGCGCTCCAGAATGCAGGTTGAGGCGGCATGGCGCACGCCGAGAAGTCCGCCGGTGCCGTGCGCAATCGCGAGATCGCAGTTTTGCACCTGCACCTTGGGATGGGCTTCGCCGCGCAACTGGCGCACCGCCTCGATGATCTTGGTCATGCCGCCGCGGTTGACGGGGTGATTGCTGCACAGCCCGCCACCGTCGGTGTTGAACGGCAGCTTGCCGACGCCCGAAATGAGATTGCCGTCGGCGACGAACTTGCCGCCCTCGCCTTTCTTGCAGAAGCCGAGATCCTCGAGCTGCATCAACACGGTGATGGTGAAGCTGTCATAGATCGAGGCGTACTTGATGTCCTTTGGCGTGATGCCGGCTTCCTCGAACGCGCGCGGGCCGGACCAGACGCCGGCCGAGTAAGTGAGGTCGAGATCCTTGCCGCCGCGCGGGCCCTTCATCGCTTCGCCATGGCCGATCATGCGCACCAGCGGCTTCTTCAGGCTCTTCGCGATCTCCGGCGTGGTCACGATCAGCGCGCCGCCGCCGTCGGTGACGACGCAGCAATCCATGCGATGCAGGGGATCGGAGATCATCGGCGAGTTCAGCACGTCCTCGACGGTGACGACTTCCTTCAGCATCGCGTGCGGATTGTATTGCGCGTGATGCGAGGCCGCGACCTTGATCCAGGCAAGCTGTTCGCTGGTGGTGCCATAGTCGTGCATGTGGCGCATGGCACACATGCCGTAGACGTTATGGGTGGTCGCCCCATAGGCGGCCTCGAAATCGGCCTCGGCGCCGGCGCTGCGCGGCGGCATCGGGCCGGTGCGCGGCTTGCCCGCCAGCGTGATCAGCGCGATCGAGCATTTTCCGGCCGCGATCGCTTCGGCGGCATGGCCGAGATGGACCAGATAGGAACAGCCGCCGGTATCGGTGGAATCGAAATGACGAACTTTCAAGCCGAGGTAATCCACCATCGGCATCGCCCCGCCCGGGGCGTCGCCGGCGCAGAAATAGCCGTCAATGTCGGCTTTGGTCAGCCCGGCGTCCTCGATCGCGCCCTTGGCGACCTCGGCGTGCAGCTGTGCGGTGGATTTATCGGGTGCGTGCCGGGTTGGATGTTCATAGATCCCGGCAATGTAGGCTTTGCCCTTGATGGTCAAATCGTTCTCCGCTGGCGTTTCTTATTCCCGGCTATTTTTCTGGCCTGTCGGGGCGGGCTTGGCAAGCGCGGAAATATTCCGTCAGGCGAGACTGGCGCGAACCCGCGTTCTCGCGGCGCCGGGTTGCTGGACCATGCCCCGAAACAAAGGGCGCGGGAAGACCAGTACGCTGCAGCCTCTCGGTTCGGTCATGTGCGTCTCTGGAATACTGGATCACCCGCTCCAGTGCGCAATCGCGCTCCAGGCGGGTGATGACAGCGGAGATCGTTCTCCGGCGACGATACGCCCGGAGTTTTTGCATTTCGTTTGCCCTCTAAAATACAGAGGACGCAGGGAAGACCGGGTGCGCGCTGCACCCGCGGTCTCGCAGGCAATGTGCAGTCGAGACTGCGTCCACGCTTCCATACAGGTTAGCGGAGAGCCACCGGCCTTCTCTGCGCAGGACGGCTTATACGTGGTCGTCGTGGTCGTCCGAGAGACCGGCGATTTATTTTTGCGCCAAGGACTGGACCAACATCTAGCGTGATTTGCCCGTCGGGTAATCCAGATCGATGGTCAGTTATTCCGCTGGCGGCGGGCGGCATAGGCCGCGAGTTCGGCGACGATGATCGCGGGGATTGCCGCCAACGCCGCGCCGTAGAACGGAAAAACGTACGGGATCGGCCCGAGGTTGCTCCATTTGACCGTCGCGTACGGCCCCGCAACATTCCAGATCGCTGTTGCGAGGAATGGCACCAGACCCCACTGCCACGCCTTCCACGGCCAGAGATAACCGAGGATCGCCGCCAGCGCGCACAACGACGGCAGCACCGTGAGAATGTACCTGATCTGGTACGCCTCGCCCCGCGCTGACGTCCACCAGTCGACCAGAACCTCCGTGAAGATGCCTGCCGCGGCCGCAACGCCGATCAAAAGCACCTGCTTCAACGGCAGAAACAACGCCAGCAGCCCCGAGACGGCAAGGACGAAGATGGCAAACGGCAGGAAGGACATGGACTCCTCCGGCGGTGTGCCGTCGGACGGCACAACAATCAGTCACGCCAGGTCAGACCTTGGTTCATTCCGCGCTTGCTGGCTTCCTACTCCGCTGCGATCTGCCGTGGCGCAGGCGGCGGATTGACGAGATCGGCGGCGAGTTGGGCGTAGCGCGCCTTGGCGTCGTGAACCGCCTTCTCCTTCACCGGGCCGTAACCGCGGATGCGATCGGGCAGCGACAGCAGTTCGATCGCGGTGTCGAGATTGACCGGAGACAGCAGGCCGAGCACGGTCGCGACGTCCTTTTCGTAGCCCGCGATCAGGTCACGCTCGAGCCGGCGGTCGGGACTGTAGGCGAAGACGTCCAACGGCGTGCCGCGCAACACCTTCAGCTTTGCCAGGATCTTGAACAGCGGCATCATCCACGCGCCGAAGCTGCGCTTGCCGGGCCGGCCCAGTGCATCGGTCTTGCCCGCGAGCATGGGCGCTGCGAGATTGAAGGAAAACTTGAAGTCGCCTTCGAACTGGTCGCGGAGCTGCTTTTCGAAGCGGCCGTCGGTGAACAGCCGCGCCACTTCGTATTCATCCTTGTAGGCCAGCAGTTTGGCGTAGTTGATCGCGACCGCGCGCGGCAGTTCGTCGCCAAAGCCGCCGTTGAAGGCCGCGTTGCGAACCTGCGTCACCGCGTTGCGATAACGGTCGGCAAGTCCTGCGTTCTGGTATTCGGTCAGGAGCGCGCTGCGGTGCGCGACGATCTCGTCAAGCGACATCGCATCGAGGGTCTTCGGCGCAACGGTCTCGTCCTGGTCCTTCATCATCGCGACCAGCCGCGCCGGATCGGCCGCGGCAAGACGCCCGAGCTGGAACGCCTGCGTGTTCATCTTGATCGCGACGCCGTTGACTTCAATGGCCTGCTCGATCGACTTGACCGACAGCGGCAACAACCCACGCTGATAGGCAAAGCCCATCATCATCATGTTGGTGGCGATGGAGTCGCCGAGCAGCACTTCGGCGGGTTTGGTGAAGTCGAAGAACGAAGAATCCTTGCGCAGCGCGCTTTCCAGCACGCCGTTGACCTTGCGCGCCTGGAAATTGAAGTCGCGGTTGAGGATGAAGTCCGCGATTGGAATTAGATGGGTGTTGATGATGCCGGTGGTGCGGCCGGATTCGCAGAGCGTCATGGTGTCCTTGGCGACCGCCACCACTTCGTCCGCGGCCAACACCAGATCGGCGGTACCGGTGACGATGCGCGAACAGGTGACGTCGGCGGTATGTTCGGAGAGGCGCACATGGCTCAGCACCGCGCCGCCCTTTTGCGCGAGGCCGGACATGTCGAGGATCATGCTGGCCTTGCCCTCGATATGGGCGGCCATGCCGAGCAGCGCGCCGATCGTCAGCACGCCGGTGCCGCCGACGCCGCCGACCGCGATGTTATAGGGCCGCTCCAGCGTCGGCCGCGACGCTGGTTCCGGCAGATCGCCGATCGAGCCGAGATCCGGCGGCGCGCGGCGGCGCAGCTTGCCCCCGTCGATGGTGACGAACGAAGGACAAAAGCCCTTTACGCAGGAATAGTCCTTGTTGCAGGTCGACTGGTTGATGGTGCGCTTGCGCCCCATCTCGGTTTCCAGCGGCTCGACCGAAATGCAGTTCGACTGTACCGAGCAATCGCCGCAGCCTTCGCATACCGCGGGGTTGATCATGACGCGCTTTGCCGGATCTTCCAGCAGGCCGCGCTTGCGGCGACGGCGCTTTTCGGCGGCACAGGTCTGCACGAACACGATGGCCGAGGCGCCCTTGACCTGGCGCAGCGTCTTCTGAACCGTGTCGAGATCGTCGCGATGCGCGACCTTGACGCCCGGCGCGATATCGGAGGCCGGATAGGCCTCGGGCGTTTCCGAGACCAGATAGATGTCGCGGATGCCTTCGGCGTGAAGCTGGAAGGTGATCTGCTGCGGCGACAACTCACCGTCGACATGCTGGCCGCCGGTCATCGCGGTCGCGTCGTTATAGAGAATTTTGTAGGTGATGTTGGCGCCGGAGGCGACCGCCTGACGGATCGCGAGGCTGCCGGAATGGAAGTAGGTGCCGTCGCCGAGATTGGCGAACACGTGCTCTTCCTTGGTGAAGGGCGCGACGCCGACCCACGGCACGCCCTCGCCGCCCATATGGGTAAAGGTCTCGGTGGAGCGGTCCATCCACAGCGCCATGAAATGACAGCCGATGCCGGCGAAGGCGCGGCTGCCTTCCGGCACTTTGGTAGAGGTGTTGTGCGGGCAGCCGGAACAGAAATACGGCGTGCGGGTGATCGGCGCCACCGCCTGCATCTGGCTCGCCTCGCGGCCGTTGAACCAGTCGGCCTTGGCGCGCAGCATCGCGGCGATCTCGGGATTGAGATTAAGTCGAAGCAGCCGCTCGGTCAGCGAGCTCGCCAGCGACGCCACGCTCAGCTCTGCCGCAAAGGGCAGGAAGCGTTTGTCGTGGTCGTCCATCTTGCCGATGATGCGCGGGCGGACGTCGTCGCGCCAGTTGAACAGTTCCTGCTTGACCTGGTTCTCGACGATCTCGCGGCGCTCTTCGATGATGAAGATTTCCTCGAGGCCGACGGCGAATTCGCGGACGCCCTGCGGCTCCAGCGGCCAGGGCATGCCGATCTTGTACAGCCGCAGACCAATTTTCGCGGCGACCTCCGGCGTGATGCCGAGTTCGCGCAGCGCCTGCCGGATATCCTCGTAGCTCTTGCCCGACGCCATGATGCCGTAACGGGCATTCGGCGAATCCATGGTGACGCGGTTGACCTTGTTGGCGCGCGCAAAGGCGATCGCGGCAAAGCCTTTATAATCCTGCAGGCGACGGTCCTGGTCGAAGCGGTCGTCGGGCCAGCGCAGGTTGAGCCCGCCTTGCGGCATCTCGAAATCGGTCGGGATGACGAAGGGCGTCATCTCGTCGGTGAGGTCGATCTCGGCGGTGGTCTCTACCGTTTCCGTGATCACCTTCATGCCGACCCAGCAGCCGGAGTAACGCGACATCGCGATACCCAACAGGCCCATCTCGATCATTTCGTGGATGCTGGAAGGATAGAGATAGGGCATCAGCGCCGACATGAAGGCATGATCGGACTGATGCGGCACGGTGGAGGATTTTGCGCCGTGGTCGTCGCCGGCCAGACATAATACACCGCCGTTTTTCGCGGAGCCCGCCGCATTGCCATGACGAAAAACGTCGCCGCAGCGGTCGACGCCGGGGCCCTTGCCGTACCAGATGCCGACCACGCCATCATGCTTGGCGCCGGCCGAAAGATTGAGTTGCTGCGAGCCCCAGACCGCGGTCGCTGCAAGGTCCTCGTTCACGCCGGGCTGGAATTTGATGTTGTACTGTTCGAGATGTTTTCGGGCGGCGAAAAGCTGCTGGTCGTAGCCGCCGAGCGGCGAACCGCGATAGCCGGAAATGAAGCCCGCGGTGTTTAACCCCGCGGCGCGGTCGCGGCGGATTTGCGCCATCGGCAGCCGGACCAGCGCTTGAATGCCGGTCAGGAAGACGTGGCCGGAGCCCTGGGTGTACTTTTGATCGAGACTGATCGGACCTTGGTTGATTCCCATTGTGCCCTCTTCCACCCTTCAGAACATGATCGCGACGACGCTCATTTAGCTAGTCATCTGAACTCATTAGAACCAGTCTATGTCGGATTTTCCGCTTCCCGCACTACAAATCTGGGCAATCGAGCCCGGTGTTCAAAGATCGCAATTTCGTACCCGGAATAACGCCATCCTTTTAAGGTTTATGTCGTCCGGGAGCCCCGGCGCGAAACGGCATGACATCCCGCTTCACAGGCTTTCGCGCTATAACGCTCCAAGAGGTGATTGGGTGCAGCGACGAGACCGGACATTGCGGGCGATTCTCCAGAGGGTTCTTGCGGGATTGCTCTTGTGCACTGCGTTCGCGGCCGGCGAATGCTTCGCCGACCCGAAGAGTGACATCGCCGCTGAGGAAGTCGCACGTGGCAAGGCGCTGATCGAGGCTGGTGACTGCGCGAGCTGCCATACCGCCGATGCCGCAAAGCCGTTCGCCGGAGGGAAGCGGATCGGCACGCCGTTCGGCGGCATCTATTCGCCCAACCTGACGCCGGACAGCGATACCGGCCTCGGCAAATGGAGCGACGACGATTTTTATCGCGCGCTGCGCTTTGGCGTAGCTCCCGACGGCTCGCGCTATTATCCGGCCTTCCCCTATCCGAATTTCACAAAACTCACTCGCCCCGACATTCTGGCCATCAAGGCCTATCTGGCGACGCTGACGCCGGTGAAGAATTCCGCGCCGCCGCCGGAGCTGCGCTGGCCGCTGAACTACCGCGTCCTGATGCGCGGCTGGAACTGGCTGTTCTTCAAGCCAGGCATCGTGATGCCCGATCAAGCGAAAAGCGCAGACTGGAATCGCGGCCGCTATCTGGTCGAGGGCCCCGGTCATTGCGGCGCCTGCCATACGCCGAAGAACATGTTTGGCGCCGACAAACGCGGCCAGACTTTTGGCGGCGGGTTAGTGCAGGGCATGTTCGCGCCGCGGCTGGATGCCGCCGAACGCAGCGGGCTGAAATCCTGGAACGTGGAAGATATCACTGAATATCTGCAAAGCGGCCGCAACAGCCGCAGCCATGCCGGCGAATTGATGTCGGAGGTCGTGGTCAATTCGACGTCGAAGATGAGCGACGCGGATGTCCGCGCCATCGCGGTGTACCTGAAGGATCTGCCGGCGGGCGCGCCGGAGCCCGCGGTGAGCGCGGCGCCGGCTGCGACGATGACGGATGGCGAAAAGCTCTACAAGGGCGCCTGCATCGCCTGTCATGAAGCCGATGGCTCCGGCGCGCCGCGGATCTATCCGCCGCTGCCCGGCAACCCCAATCTTCAATCAGCCGATCCCTCCTCCACGCTGCGCGTCATCCTCGATGGCGCGCAGACCGTGACGACGCCGCGCGCGCCGAACAAGGGATCGATGCCGGCCTATGCCGCCAAGATGACGGATCAGGAGATCGCCGACGTCGCGACCTATATTCGCAATGCCTGGGGCAATGCCGCGCCTGTCGTGACGGCGGAGCAAGTAGCAAAGGCGCGCAAGGCGAAGTAGTCAGTGCTTCTCGCCGCTGAAGACGAATTTCGGCATCTCCCATTTGAAGCGGATTGCCAAGAGACGCAGCGTCAGCCCGAAAGCAAAGGTCAGCGCGGTCCAGACTTCGTGGTTGAGGTTGAACCCGAAACCGATGGTGTAGAACAGCCCGGTGACCACGGCGACGCTGGCATAGAGTTCCGAGCGAAACAACAGCGGTACATCGTTGCAGAGGATGTCGCGCAGCACGCCACCGGCGCATCCGGTGATCATCCCGGCCACGATCACGATCGTCAGCGACGCCCCGACCTGCATTGCGATGTCACAGCCGGCCATGGTGAATACGACGAGCCCGATCGCATCGAGCACCAAAAATGCCAGATTGAGCCGGTGCACCAACCGCGCGATCAGGATGGTGGCGAATGCCGCCGCCGCCGTCAGCCCCAGGTAAAACGGGTTCTCCACCCAGACCAGCGGATAATGCCCGAGCAGCACGTCCCGAATGGTTCCGCCGCCGAGCGCCGTTATGCAACCCAGCATGCAGACGCCGGCCCAGTCCATGCTGCGCCGGCCCGCGACCAGCGCCGCCGTCATCGCCTGCGCCGTCAGCGCCACATAGGACAGCAGATGCAACACGGTATCGCTCGGCGGCAATGTCCACATAACAACCTCGTGATTCCCGCGATTCCGGGAACCCGGATCGTAAGTTCCATCATGAACGGCTTGCAAGAAAATCCGGAACCTCCGCGCGCGCGAGCGATTGTCCCCTGCTTGGTTTTGGGGTGCTAACGGAGGAACTCATGACATACCAACCCAACCCGAACGATCCCTATCGAGCCGGCCTGAGCGACGAAGAAGTCCGCCGTCAGGCGCGGCTGAACAGTCTCGACAACGAGTTTCAACCTGATCCGGAACTGACGGAAGGCCCCGCCAACGGCGCGAAGATCGCGATGTTCGCGGTCGCCATCGCCGTAGTGATGGGCGCGTTGTTTTATGGCCTGAACAACACCAGCGTGAACCAGGCCGGCACGACGCCGGCGAGCCAGACGGCGCAGACCCAGCCGCCCGCAGCGCCTCCGGGCATGCGTGACGTGACGCCGAAGGCCAACAATGAGCCCGGCACGACCACTGGCGCGGCACGCCCGATGACACCCGCGGCCCCGGCCAATCCCGCCATCAACAACTCGGCCAATCCCCCGGCCGACCGAGCGCCCGCCGCGAAGTAACGGTTAAGGCGCAACCTGAAAGCGCAGCGGCCCGCCCGCTGCGCTTTTTTTGCGACTGATGTTCAGGGTTTCGGCAGTTTGCCGATCCAGGCGACGATCGCCTCGGTCACCGCGACCGGCTGTTCCGGTATCAGCGCGTGACTGGCGTTCGGAATCACGACGATATCGGCACGCGCGCCGAACTCTTCCTTGATCTCGTTCGTCATGCTGCGTGGCTTGAACGGATCGAGCTCGGCCTGCACGTCGAGCAGCGGCGCCTTGCCGCCCGGCCACCACTCCGACTGTTTGCTGGCGCGACCGGCCGTGAACTGCGCCTCGTCCACCTCGGGATGCCAGCCCGTCAGCCACACCCGCGCATCGTGGCCCGGCGCGAAGAACGCCATGCGCAGAGCTTCCAATCGTTCCGCTTCGGGCCGCTTGGGATCGCCGGCTTTCTTGACCGCGTCCGACAATTCCTTGGCCCCGGCAAATCCCGCCGGATAGGCTTTTGCCGCAGCCGCAACGATCACGACGCCGCGCACCAGTTCAGGATAATCGGTCGCGGTCATCCGCCCGACCCAATTGCCAAAGGCGTGGCCGACGATGACGGCAGGCGTGCCGCCCTCGTGGCGGATGACGGCGGCAATATCGCGCGCGAAATCGTGCAGCGTCAGGTTTTGCATCGGGCCGCGGCTTTCGCCTGCCCCGCGCGGTTGCGGCCGTAACACGCGAAAGCCTGCCTTGGCGATATCTGCCGCCAGATCATTAAAGTCTTCGGAGTTGCGGCCGCGTCCGGGCAGCAGAATCACCGGCGAACCGCGCCCTTCGACGATGACATCGATGCGGACGTCGTCATAGGCCACGATTTCCCGGGCGCGCTCGGCCTGCGCCGCTGGTGAGGCCAGCAGTAGCAGACAGACCGAAAGGCCGGCGAAAACCAGGTCGCGCAGCTTCATCGCGCTAACCGGAAAACATCTTGTTGAGTTCGCCGCCGGGATAGCCGCTTGCGAGTTCGGTGAACGTCCCCTGCTCCGCCATCTCTTTCGCGGCCTTCATGAAGCCGCCCCAGGCCGAACGCGCCAGCGAGCCGCCGACGCTGATGCGGCGAACGCCGAGGTCGCCAGCATCCTTCAGCGACAGGCCGGAGGCGCCAATCAGCAAGTTCACGGGTTTCGGATGCACCGCTTTCACGACCGCGGCGATGTCTTCTTTGGTCTTGATGCCAGGCGCATAGAGGCAATCCGCGCCGGCTTCGGAATAGGCGTTCAGCCGTTCGATCACGAAACCAAGGTCCGGCTTTCCGACCAGATAGGCCTCGCAGCGGCCGGTCAGCATCACGTTGCTGTCGCCGATGGCCTTGCGCGCCGCCTTGATGCGCTCGACACCCAGCGCTAAATCATACAGCGGCTTGGCCTTGTCGCCGGTGGAATCCTCGATCGACAGTCCGGCGACGCCGGTCTTTACCCCGCGCGCGACGTTGACGCCGACCTTTTCGGGCTCATGGGCGAAGCCGCCTTCGAAATCGGCATTGACGGGAATATCGACCGCCGCGCACAGCGCCGTGAGATGATCGCAGACCTCATCGACAGTGACGCGGTTGTCGGCTTTCGCGATGGTCCAGGCAAAGCCGGCGCTGGTCGAGGCCAGCGCCTTGAAGCCGAGATGCTGCAACGCGCGGGCGCTGCCGGGATCGAACGGATTTGGGATGATGAAGCATCCGCTTTCGTGCAGCTTGCGGAACGTAACTCGCTTGTCCGCTGTCGTGACCGGCATGGTTTCTCTCCCTGTCTTCTGTTCGCCAGCAAAGATAGCGACGTGTGGCGGTAAGCGCCAGCGGCGATCAGGCCGTCACCTGCCGCAGAAAAGTCCGTTCTTCCGCCAGAATGAACTTGTTCTCCTCCGCGAAATTGAAATTCGCCATGCCTTCGTTGTCGCCGCGCAGCCGCGCCCGGTAGCTTTCATAGGCCGCGAGACTTTCGAACGAGATCAGCGCAAAGGCGATGTTGTTGGTGCCCTCGTGCGGCATCCAGTAGCCCTGGAGATCGCCGCCGCATTTCGGGATGATGGCATGCCAGTTCTTCGAGTATTGCTCGAACATCGCCCGCTTGAACGGATCGATCTGGTAGCGGATGAAAACGGTGATGGCCATTGGAATCTCCAGCGTTCATTTGCTGTCATTGCGAGCGCAGCGAAGCAATCCATGCCGCGGCAAAGCGAGTATGGATTGCGTCGTCGCTGCGCTCCTCGCAATGACGAGCCCGATACGAATACTACCCGCTTGATCGTCGGCGATGGTTCGGCTAACATCGAACTATGAAAGCAGGACCCGACATCGCCATGGTCGCTTCGCTGGTCGGCGACCCCGCGCGCGCCAACATGCTGACCGCGCTGATGACCGGCCGCGCGCTGACCGCGAGCGAGCTGGCGCACCAGGCCGGCGTCACGCCGCAGACCGCGAGTTCGCATCTGGCAAAACTCGAGGCCGGCGGCCTGATCGAGCCGGAGAAACAGGGGCGGCATCGCTACTACCGCCTCACCGGCCCCGATGTCGCCGGCGTGCTTGAAGGGCTGGCGGGCCTCGCCGAGCGCGCCGGTCACACCCGCGTGCGCACCGGGCCGAAGGAGCCGGCGTTGCGCCGCGCGCGGATCTGCTACGACCACCTCGCCGGCGATCTCGGCGTGCAGATGCTCGATAGCCTGCGCAAGCAGAAGCTGGTGCGGCAGAGCAAGCAGACGATCGAACTCACCGGCGAAGGCAAGCGCTTCATGGCGAAGGCGCTGCAGATCGACGCCGATACGCTGGCCCATCCACGCCGGCCGGTATGCAAGGCCTGCCTCGACTGGAGCGAACGGCGCCATCACCTCGCCGGCACGCTGGGCGCCGCCGTGATGAACCGCTTCACCGAACTGAACTGGGCCGCGCGCGATCCGGCCCCCGGCAGCCGCGTCGTCAATTTTACGCGCACCGGCGAAAAGCGATTCGCGGCATTGTTCGGAGTCAAGCGAAGAAGAGAGCCAGAGTCAGCCTCTCAGCCTTCGTTTCGACGTGTTTCTTAACGCGAATCGGCACACACCTCGGAGCAGCTCCGCAGTCATGCTTCGCTCGACTGCGCCGTCTGGCGCAGTGACAATTTGCGCGTTGCCGGCGTCGTTCGAATGCGCCAACATTCATTTTCTATTCAGGGTTCCACATCTAGGTTCCGCGCAGCGCCGCGTCGCGGTCAAAAACGGGAGAAAACATGAAGTACCTTTTCGCAGCAGTTTTGGTCGCCGGTTCGTTCGCAAGCTTCAGCGCCGCGAATGCCGCTGGCGGATGCGGCCCCGGCTGGCATCGCGGACCCTATGGCGGCTGCCAGCCCAATCGCGGCGGCGTTGTCGTGGTCAACCCCGCTCCGGTCGTCGTTGCCCCTCCGGTCGTCGTGGTGCGGCCTGTCGGCCGCGTCTGCCCCTACGGCTTCGCCTGGCGTTATGGACGCTGCCGTCCGATCTGAGCACGATATCTTCTCGTGCGAAAAAGCCCCGCTCGCGCGGGGCTTTTTTATTGCTTGAGCGATCGTCGCTGATCCCGGAAATCGGATCCGCTTGAGGCGTCGCTGCGCTACCAGTACCGACGACGCCAGCGGCGGTGCCAGCGACGGCGATGCCAGCCCCAGTGGCGGCGGCGCCAGCCCCAATGACGTCGGCGGTGCCAGCCCCAGTGCCGATGACCCCAGCCGCGATGATGACCCCAGCCGCCGATGCCGGCCCCAGCGCACTTCTTCCGGCTGCAGGCGATCAACTTCCTCGCCCGACGTGACAGCGGGATGGGCGTTCTGATCGGCCGGAAGCTGGCCATTTCCTGCCAGCGGCTGCGGCATCAAGGGCGCGGCCTGCGCACTGGCCGCGAGCGCGGCCGCTCCGGCCGCAAATCCAAAGGCGAGTTTCAGAAAGTGCCGGCGCTCCATGACAATCTCCTCCTCTGCAATCTGGCTGATGCGTGGAAGAGATTTTCAATGCTGCGACATGAATGTTCGCTGAATTGCGCTGTTCAGGTTTGTGGCACACGTCGTCCGTCGTCCCGGCGTTCGCCGGGAGCCGACGAGGTTACTTCTTCCGCTGTCGCTCCAGAAATTCCTGCGCCTGCTTCTGCATTTTCTGCATCAGCTCTTCGGCCTTGGCGTCGTCATCGTCATCGCCCTTGCTGTCCACTTCGGCCTTGCTGCCCGGCGGCGGCGCCGACGGATCGGGGCAATTGAGCGAGGCGCCCTTGACGTGCGTGTAGGCCGTGCCGTCGGTGGTTCTGCTGCAAATCACGAAGTCTTTGGCGCCGACCGGCACCGGCTTGGCGCAAACCACCGTCCCGATGCCGTTCGGGATCGCCATGTCGCAATTCACCTCGCAGGCCATGACCTTGGAATAGGGATTGGTCGCGGTGACCGTGACCGTCTTCTTGTCCGCGCTGAGCGTACAGGTGGCGACGTCAGCCGCGAATGCAGGACCGGCGGCGAACAAAATCGCCACCGCGCCAATCAGTCTGTTCATGAAATCCCCTTCCGTTGCCGCCGATGTCCTTTGTCGCGGCGAAACGGAAGCGGGTTCGAATGGGAGATCGCGGATCGAGGGCCATTCTGGCCTCTCGTCATTGCCGGGCTGACCCGGCAATGCGGCGGGCTTGCCGGCCCACACGCAACTGTCACATGGTCCGTGATATCAAGGCTATCAGCAATGCGCTTTCGGAGGTAACACCCATGTCCACCCGCCAACGTTCCACCCTGTTGTCGGCGTTCTGGCTCGTTACCGCCATTCTTCCCGCCGTGGCGCAAGACATCGTGCTGCCGCGCGAGGCGCAGATCGGCCCGCGGCCGTTTTATCTGGTCGACAAGATGAAGGACGGACCGCTGAAGCAACAGCTCAGCCAGTGCACCGGACCGTTTCACAAGACCGGCTTTTCCGTCGGCCATCGCGGCGCGGCGTTGCAGTTTCCCGAGCACAGCCGGGAGGCCTATATGGCCGCGGCCCGCATGGGCGCCGGCGTGATCGAATGCGACGTGACGTTCACGAAAGATCGCCAGCTGGTCTGCCGGCATTCGCAATGCGACCTGCACACCACCACCAACATTCTCTCGGTGCCTGCGCTGGCCTCGAAATGCTCGCAACCCTTCAATCCCGCCGATCCCGCCACCGGCAAGAAGGCGTCGGCAAAATGCTGCACCAGCGACATCACGCTGGCCGAGTTCAAGACGCTGACGGCGAAGATGGACGGTTTCAACCCGGACGCCAAAACGCCGGAGGAATACCAGAACGGCACGCCGCGCTGGCGTACGGATCTCTACGCCAATTCCGGCACGCTGATGACCCATGACGAGAGCATCGCGCTGATCAAGAGCTTAGGCGCCAAATTCACACCCGAGCTGAAGGCGGCCGAGGTGCCGATGCCGTTCGACGGCGACTACACCCAGGAAAAATACGCCACGCAGATGCTGCAGGCCTACAAGACATCAGGCATTCCCGCCTCCGACGTGTTCGCCCAGAGTTTTAGCCTCGATGACATCCTGTTCTGGGTGAAGACCGCACCGGAATTCGCGGCCCAAGCCGTGTATCTCGAGGACCGCTACGAAAAGCGCGGCCTCGATCCCGCACAAACCCGAGACCTGGAAGCCCTCGATGACGGAGCTGAAGGCGCAGGGCGTGAAGATTTTGGGGCCGCCAATCTACGCGATGCTGGCGCTGAATGCGGAAGGCAAGATCGTGCCGTCCGAATACGCCAAGGCCGCGAAGGCCGCCGGTCTCGACCTGATCGGCTGGTCGCTGGAGCGCGACGGCCCGCTCAACAAGGGCGGCGGCTTCTATCACTCGACGGTCAAGGCCGCGATCGATCGCGACGGCGACACGTTGACGGTGCTGGACGTGCTGGCAAAACAGGTCGGCGTCCGCGCCATGTTCTCGGACTGGCCGGCGACGACGACGTTCTATGCGAGTTGCATGGGAATGAAGTGAGGCTCTATACCCACCCGCCCCGCGCCATGATGGCCGCACAGAGCAGGATGATCGCGATCGCCAGCAGTTCGCCATGAATGATCGCGGTGACCAGCCGCAACTGCTTCGCGCTGATCTCAGGCACCTGCCCGTCCCGCAGCGGCTTGTTCCATGACAGGAATTCGATCGTCGGGAAGACAGACAACAACCCGATCAGGATGAAGACCGAGAATTTCGCGATGAACGCGGTGCTGTGAAAATAATACTCCGGAGCCCTTCTCGAAGAAGAACACCCGGCACAGCCCGACCAGCAGCAGGAGGCCGGCGGCAATCCCGAGCACCATGTCCGTGACCTGCAACCGGCGTGCCGATGAAAGCGTCAATTCCTGTCGGATCAGCGTGAACTCCACCGCCAGTGCCGCGACCAGCGTGAAGGCCGCGAGGTGGTGCAGGAAGGCGAACAGGGTGGACATGGCAAAGGCTCCCCTTTTCGAAGATTCAGGTGACGGCAAATGGCTTGATGGCTCCCCTGGAATGGATAGCTGCCTTGCCGCGGGAGCCTTGCGGAATGATCGACAATACCGGCGATGCTGCCTAAAATTGGGCAGACCAGCGCACAAGGAGGGGAAAACCCTCCGGCGCATGCCGGGAGGATAAAGGCTCATGCGTAAGATCATGGCTTTCGTGACCGCCGTGTCGTGCATTTTCCCGGTCGCGCTGCGGGCTCAGGTCGTCAAATTCGATGTTGTCGAACGCGTGCCGGCCTTTGCAGGCCGCAGCTTTGGAGAGGTCGGACCGTATGAGCGGATCACGGCCCGCGCCACCATCGCGCTCGATCCGGCCGATGACCGCAACGCCGTCATTGCCGACCTCGCACTGGCGCCGCGCAACGCGGACGGCAAGGTCGAGGCGGTCGCCGACGTCATCATCCTGCGCCCGGCCGATCCCACGCATGGCAACGGCACGCTGCTGCTCGAAGTGCCGAACCGCGGACGAAAACTCGCGCCGCAACTGTTCGACGACTCCGCGCAGCCCGGCGCCAACCGCGCCGAGGCGGCCGAGGACGCCGGCATCGGCTTCCTGCATCGCCAGGGCTACACCATGGTCTGGGTCGGCTGGCAGGCCGACATTCCCTCAAGGCCCGGCCAGATGGCGCTGGCCGCACCGGTCCTGAAGGGCGTCACCGGTCCGATGCGCGAAGAGTTCGTCTTCGACAACACGACCAACCCGGCGCGCGCCACGCTGACCTGGCCGGCGGCCGATCCCGCCAACCTCGCCGTGACCGTCCGCGCCGCCTGGGCGGATGCGCGCCAGACGCCACCAAAGCTTTCCGCGCGCCTGGTCGATGCAACGACGGCAGAGATTACGCGGCCGGATGGTTTTGACGCCGGCGCGCTCTATGAGGTCACCTACACCGCGCGCGATCCGGCGGTGCTCGGCATGGCGTTCGCCGCAGTGCGCGACGTCGCGAGTTTTCTGCGCCACGACCGCACCTCCGCCAATCCGCTGCTCGCGGGATTGAACCCGTCAGTGAACCGCGCGATCGGGTTCGGCGTCTCACAGTCCGGGCGTTTTCTGCGCGACTTCCTCTATCTCGGCTTCAACGAGGACACCAAGGGTCGCGTGGTGTTCGACGCCCTGATGCCGCATATCGCAGGTAGCAGGCGGATGGCCACCAACCTGCGGTTCGGCCAGCCCGGCCGCAATCCGCGTCATCCGCAGGACCCGGCATGGCAGGCCGACCTGTTCCCGTTCACCTATGCTACGCTGAACGATCCCCTCTCCGGCCGCACCGATGGTTTGCTACGCCGTTGTTCGCTGAATGCGACCTGCCCCAAGGTGATGCAGACCGACAGCGAGCACGAATGGTGGGCCTCTCATGCCTCGCTGCTGGTGACGGACTTGCAGGGCAATCACCTCGACCTGCCCGACAACGTTCGCGCCTACATGATCGCGGGCACGCCGCATTTCGCCAGCCCCAACGATCGCATGCACACCGTGCCCGCGATGGCGCTGCCGCAGAACCCGATGCATTCCGGCGCGCCGATGCGCGCCCTGCTGACCGATCTCGATAGCTGGATCCGCGACGGCGTCACCCCGCCCGCCAGCCGCGTGCCGATGCGCGCGCAGGGCACGCTGGTGCCGGCCGAAGGCGCGTTGCCGACAAATATCCCCGGCCTGCCCTATGCCGCGCGCTACACCACGAACGTATTCTCCGACCAGACCGTGCTGCCGCCCAAGGAGATCGGCCGCTATCCGGTGTTCGTGCCGCGCGCGGACAACGATGGCATGGCGATCGCGGGCGTGCATCTGATGGCGCTCGCCGTGCCCCGCGCAACCTACACCGGTTGGAATCCGCGCGCGGCAGGATATGGCCCGACCGCGTTCTATCCGCTGCAGGGCGCGGTGGTGCCGTTCGCACCGACAGAAGCGGCGCGCAAGGATGCCGACGATCCGCGGCCGTCGATCGAAGCGCGTTATGCCAACGACGAGGCGTATGTCACGGCGGTGAAGCGCGAAGCCACGCGCGCGGTGGCGGAGCGATTGCTGCTGGAAGAGGATGCCGCCCGGTCGATCGAGGCGGCCAAGCAAGGGACGCTGGCGAAGCTTGGGCAGTGAATTCGCAGAGTAGGTTGGCCAACGGGTCGCGCGAATGCGCGCCCGACGATAAACTCAGCGTAACCCAACAAAATCCTGATCCACAGATCACCACGTTTCCGCCCAGATGTTCTCCCCGAGATGGACCCTGCCGCGCCATTAGTCGGCCTCTAACCGGCCCGAATTGGTTTTGAAGGTAGACGCTGTCCAACACCACGTGGAACAGGCACGCCTGTTTATCAGGGGGCGGCAATGACGAGAACGACGACTGGGTTTGCCCTGACGCTGCTGGGGGCTATCCGCACTGCGGTCTCAATGGCAACCAATGTTTTTCGGTCGGCCTTCAACGTAGCACGGCATCAGTTCGAACGGACGCGCGTGTCCAATCAGGAACTGACGATGACGAGAACGACGGGGGCATGGCTTGCGCTGGCGCTATTGGCGGCTACCAGCGCCGCCGTCTCGATGACGGCTGGCGCATTCCGGCCTGCGATCACGGTGGCTGCGACGCCGGCGGAAATGGCTGCGGCGCCGGTGGACGTCGCGGTCCAGCCTGTCGACGACGGCGCGCCAAGAACAACGATTCAGCCCGAGGCGCTGCTCCGCGCGCTCATCAATTCCGATTCATCTCACGCACCGCCCGGAGCAGACCCGCCCGCCGAACCGCCGCTGGCCGCACCGGTAACAGTTGCACCGCCGGCGCGCGGAGCATGGCAAGACAGGAATGCTGGCCCGACGCCGACGGAGGCCGGAGCTCTGCTCGCCAGGAAGCCCAGGGACAGCAAGGCAGAGCCGCCCGGCAAGCATTCGAAAGCCACCGCCAACGCAAAGGGGTGCCAGACCACGACCGGCCTTGCGGAATTGTTGCGCAAATTCAACCTGTCGCCTCGTTGCCCTACCTAGAGCGCGCGAAGCTCCGGAGAAATTTTTGGCGGAAGAAGGCGCGCAGGATTCATCACGCGTCTTGACCGTTCACAGCGGCAAATTGTCGTGCTTCTTCGCCGGCATTTCCACCTTCTTGTCTTTCAGCATCGCCAACGCCCGCGCGATCCGCTTGCGGGTCGAATGCGGCATGATGACGTCGTCGAGATAGCCGCGCTCGGCGGCGATGAACGGTGACAGGAAGCGGTCTTCGTATTCCTTGGTGCGCGCGGCGATCTTGTCGGCGTCGCCGATGTCGCTGCGGAAGATGATTTCGACCGCGCCCTTGGCGCCCATCACGGCGATCTGGGCGGTCGGCCAGGCATAGTTCATGTCGGCGCCGATTTCCTTCGACGCCATCACGTCGAACGCGCCGCCATAGGCCTTGCGGGTGATGACCGTCACCAGCGGCACCGTGCATTGCGAATAGGCGAACAGCAGCTTGGCGCCGTGCTTGATCAGACCGCCATATTCCTGCGCGGTGCCCGGCAGGAAGCCTGGCACGTCCACAAACGTCACGATCGGGATGTTGAAGGCATCACAAAAACGAACAAAGCGTGCGGCCTTGCGTGAGGCGTCAGAAGTCGAGCACGCCTGCCAGTACCATCGGCTGGTTGGCGACGAAGCCGACCGTGCGGCCGGCGATGCGACCGAAGCCGGTGACGATGTTCTTGGCAAAGGTTTCCGAAATCTCGAAGAAGTCGCCCTCGTCCACGACCTTCAGGATCAACTCCTTCATGTCGTAGGGCTTGTTCGGATTGTCGGGGATCAGCGTATCCAGCGACAGGTCGACGCGCTCGATGTCGTCAAAGCTCGGCCATTCCGGCACGCCGTCGGTGTTGTTCGACGGCAGGAAGTCGATCAGCCGCCGCATCTGCAGCAGCGTCTCGACGTCGTTGTCGAACGCGCCGTCGGCGATCGAGGAGCGCGTCGCGTGCACCGAGGCGCCGCCGAGTTCTTCGGCGGTGACGACTTCGTTGGTCACCGTCTTCACCACGTCAGGGCCGGTGACGAACATGTAGCTCGTGTTCTTCACCATGAAGATGAAGTCGGTCATGGCGGGCGAATAGACGTCGCCGCCGGCGCAGGGGCCCATGATGACGGAGATCTGCGGGATCACGCCCGAGGCGATGACGTTGCGGCGGAACACGTAGGAATAGCCCGCCAAGGCAGCGACGCCCTCCTGGATGCGCGCGCCGCCGGCGTCATAGAGGCCGATGATGGGCGAGCGCGCCTTCATCGCCATGTCCTGCAGCTTTGTGATCTTCAGCGCATGGGTCTCGGACAGCGAGCCGCCGAACACGGTAAAATCCTTGGCGAACACAAAGGTCTTGCGGCCGTTGACGGTGCCCCAGCCGGTGACGACGCCGTCGCCGGGAACCTTGTTCTTTTCCATCCCGAATTCGGTGGAGCGGTGCTCGACGAACATGTCGAATTCCTCAAACGAGCCCTTGTCGAGCAGCAGCTCGATGCGCTCACGTGCGGTCAATTTCCCGCGGGCGTGCTGCGCCTCGATGCGTTTTTCGCCGCCGCCGAGCTTGGCGCCGGCGCGCCGTTCTTCGAGGGTGTCCAGGATGTCTTTCATCTGCTTCCGCCCCGCTCAGGTCTCGAATTAGTCTTGATGGTAAAAGCCTTGGTTTATCCGCGTTCTAGCACGGGCTTTTCTTAAACTGAAACACCCCTGAAACATCCTGGAGCCACCATTGCCGGCCTCTGGTACCGCAGCGCGGCAAACCCTATATCCGCAACCTGAGTCTAAGGGGACGGAATGACCGATATTGCAAGCACGGAGCCCGTGCACGATGCCGCCGTGGGCGACGCCACCACGGGCGACGTCACCACCGGCGCCGTCACCGGGGGCGTGCGAACGCTGCTCCGGCTCGAGGGGCTGGCGCTGTTCGCCGGGATGACGCTGCTCTACGGGGTCTGGGACGGCTCCTGGTGGATCTATGGCATCCTGTTCCTGGCGCCCGACCTCAGCTTCGCGGCCTATCTGTTCGGGCCACGGTTCGGCGCCATGATCTACAATGCCGCGCACAGCTACCTGGCGCCGATGGCGATGATGACGTTGGGATTTGCCACCTTCGAGCCGCTGATCCTTTCGATCGCGATGATCTGGCTCGCCCATATCGGCTTCGACCGCATGCTGGGCTACGGCCTGAAATACGCGGCAGGTTTTGGCTTCACCCATATGGGCCGGATCGGCAAGCCCAAGAACTGACCACCGAACTAACAGGTGACTTGACGGCTGAATTGACAGCCCATCGGCTGCTTGCTGTACTCCCGCCAAAGGCTGCCGCGACTTAATCGCAGCCACTTTGGGGGGAACCGATGCTGACAGACTGGCGCGTCGCCGTCACGGCGGCGATCTTGGGTACCGGCCTATTGCTCACCTGCATCGAAACCAACGCGCAATCGATCCCGAAAGAGATGGCCGCGCGCGTCGAGATCTACGCGATCCCGTCGCTGACGATTTCCGACCAGCAATTTTTGAGCGGCGACAAGAACGGCAAGGAAGTCACCGTCGCGGGCGAGTTCCGCGTCGCCCAGGGCAGCGGCAAGCTTCCGGTCGTTGTGATGATGCACGGCTCGAGCGGCGTCAGTTCGACCACCGAGGCCTGGGTGCACCAGTTCAACGCCATGGGAATCTCGACCTTCGTGATCGACGGTTTTAGCGGCCGCGGGCTGACGGTGGTTGGCCCCAACCAGGCGCTGCTCGGCCGGCTCAATTTCATCGTCGACATCTATCGTTCGCTGGAAATCCTGGCAAAACATCCGCGCGTGGATCCTGACCGCATCGTGCTGATGGGATTTTCACGCGGCGGACAGGCCGCGCTCTATGCCAGCCTCGATCGCTTCCACAAGCTCTGGAACAGGTCCGGCGCAAAGTTCGCCGGCTACATTCCGTTCTATCCGGATTGTTCGACCAGCTACGCGTCAGATACCGAAGTCGCCGCCGCGCCGATCCGGATCTTTCACGGCACGCCCGACGATTACAATCCGGTCGCAAGCTGCAAGGCCTATCTCGCGCGCCTGCAAGACGCCAAACGCGACGTGGTGCTGACGGAATATCCGGACTCGCCGCACGGTTTTGATTCCGGCCTGCTCGGCGTCAACACGACAGGCGTATCGGCCAATGCGCAGACCGCGCGCAATTGTCATCTGAAGGAAGGCGAAGGCGGCGTGCTGATGAATGCCGATACCCAGGCGCCGTTCAGCTACAAGGACGCCTGCATCGAACTCAATCCGCATGTCGGCGGCAATCCGGCCACCGCGATGGAAGCGCGGAAGGCCGTGAGCGAGTTTTTGCAGGCGTTGTTCAAGCTGGGGTAACGGCGCTCTCCCGTTTCGTCATTGCGAGGAGCAACGCGACGACTTGTCCGCCGTAGCTCAACGAGCGAAGGCGGAAGCAATCCATTCTTTCTTCGCGCCGCGCGATGGATTGCTTCGCTTCGCTCGCCATGACGGATGGAGCGCCCTACTTCTCACCGACCTTGAACGGCGGCTCCTTGCCCGGAGGCACGGTCTCTTCCGCCATCGCCAGCATCATCGCCACCATGACGTAGTTGCCGGCGACCGCGGTCAGGTCGACGATCTGCTGGTCGTTGAACACCTTCTTGGCCCGCGCATAGGTCTCGTCGGAAACCTTTTGCGTGGTCGTGAGCTCGGTGACGAAATCGTACACCAGCGCCTCGTCCTCGGCCATGTTCGGACGGACGCTTGCCGGCCTTCAGCTCGGCGATGATGTCGGCAGAGAGCCCGGCCTTGGCCGCCAGCGGTGCATGCGCGAACCATTCGACCTGCGAGCGCCACTGCCGCCCGATGATCAGGATCGCGAACTCGTTGAGCTTGGTCGGCACCGAGGTCTGCCAGCGCAGATAATAGAACAGGTCGTACAGCCGCTGGCCCAGCACCGGGCTGCGGATCATCGGATTGTAGGGCCCGCCGAGGCCGACGCTCGAGACCTTCATGATCTGCTCGCCGAGCGGCTTCTGCTTCTCGTCGAGCTGATCCATGGTGAGCTGCGGAAAGCGCGGCTCCTTGCTGGTGGCGGGAGCGGCAAACATCGTCGCGGCGAACCAGCCGCCGGCGGCGGCGACCGCGAGCGATGACATCCAGACCGAAGCTGTATGCATGATTTCCTCCGTTTTGATTTTTATTGGCGAGGAAATCTAATTCAGGGCCGTCGTACGCGCCAGCCGCTGATGGCGCAGGTCAGCCCGTCAAATCGCCACGATATCGGTGAGGCACTGCTGCGTCACCGTCATGCGCGCGGGGATCTGGCTGGGGTCCTTGCAGTCCATGTTCATCGCGAACACGGTCTGCTGCGCTGCCCTTCTCGGCCCAGCCGACCATCCAGCCCAGCGACGGCTTGCCGACCTCGGCGCCCAACAGGCCGCTCTTGGCGTGGATAGTGGCGTCGCCGACCTTCGTCACCGGCAGGATGTCGCGCACCAGGTCCTGGCTGCGCTTGGAAACCGGCAGCACGCCGCGCCGCAGACGGTCGACGAAATCGACCTGCTGGATCGGATCGATGCGCAGGTTGCCGGTGAGCCAGAACTGGTCGATGCCGCCGCCGATATCGCGGTTGCCGTATTCGAACAGGTCGACATATTTCTGCATCCGCTCCTGGCCGATGCGGCGCGCGATCTCCTGATAGACCGGCACCGCGGAAGCCGCGATCGCCGAGCGCATGGTGTGGTCCTTGTTCCAGGCCTCGATGCTGCGGGTCACGCCGTCCCACTTGAAGACGTCCTTGTCGGGATCGGCGACCACGCCGGTCTCCAGCGCAATCAGCGAATTCGGGATCTTGAAGGTCGAGGCCGGCAGCTTGGCTTCGCCCGACCGGACCTTGTCGCTGGCGATGATCAGGTAGTCGTCGACCTTGTAGCCGACGAAGGTGCCGACCGTGCCGAGGTCGAAAAACCGTTTTGCGAGGTCGTCGCGAAACTCGCTGCGCTGGTAGGAGACATTGGCAAAAGCGCGCGAGGGCAACAGGCTCGCGGCGGCGAAAAGACCGAGCGCATGGCGACGATGGATCACGGGCGGATATCCGGGCTGGTTGAGGAGCGCGAAAACGATGCGGACGGCATCGTGGTAAAACGATGACGGGAACGGCTTGGTTTGGCGGGTTTCTAGCGGATTCTGCCCGAGAGCCGAAGCACGAAAATCAACACTTCCGCCACGGCCTTGTAGAGCTCCGCCGGGATTTCGTCGCCGAGTTCGACGTTGGACAGAGCGCCCGCCAGCACCTCGTTCTCCTCGATCGGGATATCGTGCTCTTTGGCGATCTCGATGATCTTGGCGCCGATGAGGCCCCTGCCCTTGGCGATGACCCGCGGCGCACCCGTCTTGTCGTAGTGCAGCGCGACAGCGAGCTGGTTCCTGACGTCAACGCTCATAGCGCGCGATCCAGGAAATGCCCGGCGCGCGCAGGTGCGGCCTGCGGCGGGTTGCCGTCGCGGATCACGATGTCGCCGGGATTGAGTTCGGCGCGGGTCAGTTGCTGGCTCAATTGCGAGACGCCGGCACGCAGTTGCGCCGCGGTGGCGGGCCGTTCCGCCCACATCCGCACCGACGTCTTGTCGCCGACCAGCGATATCAGCGCGTGGACCGGGCCTGACGGTTCGACGTCGAGCGAAAACCGCGCCCGCCACACCCGCTTGGCGGCCTCGACTTCGTTGCCCCCGCCATCGCGGGAAATCTCGAACTGCGCCATCGCCGTTCCCTGCGGCGTCACAAACGGAATCTCGAAATTCCAGCTCGGCGCCGTCGTGTCTATCCGCGGCCCTGACGTATCGATCCGGTCCGGCAGTGACGCCACCTGCAGCAGGGTCTGGCGCGCAATCGCGGCATCGGTGTCGCCGAGCAGATGATGCGCCGTCGTGGAAAGCGGCGCATCCGGCGCAATCGAGGGCGCTGCGATCGGCTGCGGCGTCGGCGCCGCGCCGCGGAACGGCGGTGGCGGCGTGTTGGTATGAATGGTCACGTCACCGTTGCGGGCGTCTTTCAGGGGCGCTCCGACGCGCACGGGATTGCCGAGCTCCTGCAGCGCTTCCTGCAGCAGGTTCAAGGTCGCACCTGCGCTCGGTCCGGCATTCAGCGCGGCCGCCAGCGCGCTGCGGCCGCCGACGGCCGCTTGCGCGAGATCCTGGGCCAGATCTTGGGCCACCGGCAACCGGGCCTGCGGCAGCAGTATTTCCTGAACATCGAGTTCGGGCGACGACGGCACAAGGCTCGGCGTCACCAGAACGTTAGGCGTTGCCGCCTGCCCTGCAGCAGGCGTCACGGCAGCGGAGACTGTTCCACTGACGCCGAGCGTCGTTTGCAGCGTCTGGCGAAGTACGATCAAGGCGGCCTTGAGATCGGGCGCGCCGCTCGATGGAATCGAACCGGTAGCGAGCGAGGCTTCCAGCAAGATGCCGGATTTTTGAAACGCCGTTTTGATGTCGCCGCCGTCGAGATTCTGATCGAGGCTGGTCTGTTGCGCCAGCACCTGCGCGATGGCCTGCTGCAGTTTCGGCGGCAGATTGCCCGACGACACCGCGGCGCCGAGATTGGCAAACAACGGCGCCAGGCTGTCCTGCTCGGTGGCGGCGGTTTGCGCGGCCACCGTCACCGCTGCGCGCTCGAGCTGCGTCAGCACGCTCTTCGGCGCAACGATGGTCGGACGGTTGCCGGTATCGACCTGCGCGTCAGGTGAGAGCGTGACGGCGTCAGCCGATGCACCTGCGGCATCACCGCCCTGCCCGACCACCGCCAGCCGAATACCGTCATTGGTCTGCGATACCGCCAGCTGCAGGGTCTGGCCTTGTAGCAGCGGGATTTGGGTGCCGACATCGATCGATAGGTTGGCGATCGCGATCCGTACCAGATCGGCGGAGAGGACTTGCAGGACCTGGGCATTGACCACGCTGCCCGGCTGCAGCACGAGTTCCGGCGCGACGTCGCCGACCGTTGAAGCGGCGGCTACGGGAATGACGGGAGTGATCGAAATCGCCATGGATCGAGGTCTCGGTCAGACCCGGAACCTACTCCGGCGGCGTAAACCTGTCGTTAATACTAAGCTCCGACTTCCTGATTTCAGCACGCCATTGGGATCTGGGACGCCCGCTCACATCGTCAACGCACCTCGTTTCGTGGCGAGCGACGTGGAAACCCGCCAACAACTATAGGTGATGGTGAGCCTCTTCACACTTTCCCAGCCCTGGGCGCCCTAGCGTGTTCCCGTTGTTAACTTCAATCCGAAGGCGAACCTAATGGGAGACTGTTATGAGCGATCTTCTTGCCAGGTTAATCTCGCGAACATCTCGTCTTGCCGTTTTGACCGGTGTGGCGATGCTGATTGCAAGCGCCGCCAGCCCGGCCATGGCCATCGACGGACGGAGCGCGGTCGGCATCTGCATCGATAGCACCGCGAGCGGCGCCCGCTGCGAATGGTCCCTCAACGACAAGGGTGAAATCGACATCTGCAACAAGAGCGGCTGCGTGTATTGCGCGTCCGGGAAGGCCGAATGCACCGCAGCCGCGCGGACCCGCCCCCATCCGACCCGAGCTTTGCCGGTTGGCGCGACCGTGAAAACGACGGTCGTCGACGTCAAAATATCCGACAAACCATTCTCGGGCCTGATCTCGGAGTTTCGTTGTGCGAAGGGGACTCTGATGTGCGCCGGCGTTGGATGCCGACTTCCAAACGATGGTTGCACGCCTGGACTATGACGCGCTGATTTTCGACGCACGCGGGCCATGCTGAAACCGATCAGCCTTTCAGGGCCTTCAGGATGGTCGCGGCGGCCGTGAAATCGACCAGCCGGGCTGCCCGCCGGGCCGCGACCTCCTCGTCGAGGCCCCATTTTTCGATGTTCCAGTCCTCATCGACATGGGCGGCGGCCCAGACCTGTTCGGAATCGCGCACGCCGTGCAGCAACGCCAGCGCCAGCAACGCGGAGCCGGTCAGGGTCGTGACCACATGCAGCGCCGCGATCGACCAGGGGTCGGCGGGAAACACCGCGCGCGCCGCCTTGATCGCCTGCTCGGGCTGGGCGACATGCACGATCCCCTCGGACAGGATGAAATGGGCGCCGAGATCATTCGCCGCCCAGGAAAGGATCGGGTCCCAATGCGCGGCCTCCTTGGCCACCAACGCCTCGGGATGGCCGGCGCGGTAGAACAGCAGGTCGGTACCGAGATATTTGGCGGCGTCGTCGGCCACGGCATCGGTGCGATCGCCAACATCGGCGACGCTGTTGGCAAAGCGCGTCAGCGGCATGGTCAGGGGGTCGATGGTTTCGCTTTGCGCTTCCCATTCCGCCGCGATCGCCTCGGCAATCCCGCGGCTGGGCGCGATGACATGACGCCCCGAAGGCGTGCGGATCAGCTTGCCATCGAGTGTGACGGCAAAGCCGCCATCTGCCTCGGCGGTACCGGCGGCCTTGTAGAACCGCTTGCGCTGCGGAACGCGCGTGGCGCGCCGGACCGCCTCTTCCGGATCGAACGGAGATTGCCCAGCGACTTCATCGAATAGTTCGCGCATGCAGTTTTCGGCTTCCGGAAGAAAGTGATAGTTCAGGTGTTACAATACGATATCGGTCGGTGCAAAGAAAGCTGATGAGACCGTTGAAGTGTCTCGCGATTCTGGTTTTGCTGGCCGGCCTCGCGGCACCGGCCCAGGCTGGGTTCCGCTCACCGGAATCCCTGATCCGCAACGTCTACGCCCATTACGGCAACGGCGCCTCCGAACTCTCGAAGGGCCTGCCGCGCGACGCCGAGACGGCGCGCCAGTTCTTCGATCCAAGCCTGCGCAACGCCTGGACCGCCCCGCGCGACCAGCCTTATGACTTTCTGGTGCAGAGCCCGACCTGGAAACTCGGCCCGATCGGGATCGAAATCCTGCGCAAGCAATTCGACAAGACTTATGTGACCGTCACCTTCAACAATCACGGCCGCGCCATCACCCTCAACTTCATCGTCGTCAGCGGTCCTGACGGCTGGGTGATTTCCGACGTCGAGAAGTCCACACGATTCCTTGCGGATGTTCCTCGACCAGTTCAGGCGCTGATTAGGGCTTCCGATAGATCACCTGCCCCGCACGGATCGTGTAAGCGACCTTGGCGAGGTTGCGGACATCGGCCAGCGGATCGCCATCGAGAACCACGAAATCCGCATCAAAGCCCGTTTGAACCCTGCCCTTCTTCGCCGCCTTGAAATACTTGGCCGGGTTCGTCGTCAGCGTGGCCAGCACCTGACGCTCCCCGAGCGCGCGGTGCATCAGATCGTATTCGGTCGAGGTGTCATAGAGTTGGATGAAACCGATGTCGGTTCCAAACAAAACAACGCCGCCATTGTCCGAAAATTGCTTGAGCTGATTGACGACGGCCGCGAGCAGGCGCTCCGTCACGCCGCGATCGAGGACGACAGTAGTGAACAGCGACAGCGTCGGAATCAGCGCGGTCCCCTGTGCCTTGAAGCGCGCGAGCTGTTCCGGCGTGTAGCCGGGTTGTCCGGGCGTGGTGTGCGCCATCACATCGACGCCGGCGGCAATCACGGTGTCGACGCCCGCCTTGTTTTGCGGATGCGCGAACACCGGCTTGCCCTGCGCATGGGCGACGTCGACCGCGGCCTTGGCAATCGCCGGATCCATATTGACGACCGGCTTGTCGCCCATGAATGCGCCGGTAAACAGCTTGATGCCGTCGAGGCCCAGCCTGAGGAAATCGCGCGACAATTTCGCGGCCTGCTGGGGCGTGTCGACTTCGGGCAGCGGCACCTCGCGTGGCACATAGACGGGATGGCCGCCTTTGGGGAACATGTTGCCGGCTGAAAAGATCGTGGGGCCCGGCACCTCGCCGGAGTTGACGCGACGGCGCAGCGGCAAGGTGTCGGTCGGGTCGGACCCAAGATCCCATACGGTGGTGAAGCCCCACCGCGTCAGCATTTCCTGCATGTGTTTTTCGAGCGCGGCAGCCGGCGCAACGCCCGCGTTCTTCCATACAGGCTCGGTGAAATGGACGTGGCTGTTCCAGAAGCCCGCAACCACGGTCTTGCCGCTACAGTCGATCATCTGCGTATCGTCGGGAATTGCGACTTCGCCGCGTTTGCCGATCGCGGTGATGACGCCACCGGATGTCACGACGACCGCATCGGTGAGAGGATCGGCATCGGGTGAAGCGTAGACGGAGCCTCCCGTCAGCACGAGAGCCTGCGCGTTTGCCGGGGTGCCGGAGCCGATGGCTCCGCCCGCCAGCAAGATGAAGAACGCGGCGCGGAACAGATGACCGATCATAGGCATAGCCCTCGAATTTTCACCCGACCGTCGGATGTCAAAAAAGTCTGGAGCGAGCGATACCCGATGATGACGCTTCCGGTTTGACAGTTGTTGCGCTGATCGCGCGCCGTTGAAGCGCTCGCGCTATTCCTCCGGCGCATTCTCGATCGGATCGAACCGTTCCGCCTCAAGGCCGAGCAGGTTCCAGGATTGCAGCATATGCGGCGGTAACGGCGCGGTCGCGTCGATCACGCCGCCGCGCGGATGCGGGATCACGATCCGGCGCGCCAGCAGATGCAGGCGCTTCTGCAGGCCGCCCGGCAGATCCCAGTTTTCCTTGTTGAAATATTTGGGATCGCCGATGATGGCGTGATCGATATGCGCCATATGCGCGCGCAACTGATGGGTTCGCCCGGTCACCGGCTTCAGCGACACCCAGGCGAGCTTTTGCGCCGAGGTTTCGACCACGGCGTAATACGTCACCGCGTGGCTCGCGCCCTCGTCACCATGCTTGGCGATCCGCATGATGCTATCGTCCTCGCTCTCGTCCTTGGCAAGATAAGTCGAGATGCGGCCCTGCTTCGGCTTCGGCACCCCCGCCACCAGCGCCCAGTAGATTTTTCGCGCCGAGCGGTGACGGAACGAACCGGTCAAGGCCGTCGCGGCAAAGCGCGTTTTCGCAATCAAGAGACAGCCCGAGGTCTCCCGGTCGAGCCGATGCACCAGTCGGGGCTTCTGTCCCTTGGCGTCGCGCATCACTTCCAGCATGTCGTCGACATTGCGCGTGATGCCGGAACCGCCCTGCACCGCCAGGCCCACGGGCTTGTTCAGCACCATGACATCGGCGTCCTCGAACAGGATCATGTCCTTGAGCGCCTGCAGCGTCTTGGCGCCGGCTTCCGAGAGGTGGGCGGTCGCCTTTGGCGTATCGAGTTTCAGCGGCGGAATGCGAACGCTCTGGCCTTCCTCCAGACGGTCCTTGCTGTCGGCGCGCTTGCCGTTGACCCGCAACTCGCCTTTGCGAACGATGCGCTGAATGTGGGAGAACGACAGGCCGGGAAAACGCGCCTCGAGAAAGCGGTCGACGCGCATGTTGTTTTCGTCCGCGGTGACGACCACGGTCTCGACCTTGGTCGGCAACGCAACCTCGGGCTTCTTGGGCTCGACGACGACCTTCTCGGGCTCGGCCACGAAGGGCTTCGGCGCACGGGGCGCTGAGGCCGGAAAACGCGCCGGCGGCTTGCCACCCGGACGATGCGCCGACCGCTCGGCTTGCGAGCCTCGATACGGACGCGCGCCCTTCGGGCGATCGCCCGCCGGGCGGAGGGGTTTTTTGACGCGACGGCTCATGGTTTTTGAGGCTCCAAACTGAGTTGTTGCCTAGCGCAAATGCAGCGAATCGTCACGGTGAAATCAGTACAAATCCCGGGCCGGATCGGCCATCTTGGCCAAATGACCGGGAATGGCGGGAGAATTGGGATGACGCACTTGAAGTGGGCCGCGGCGGGTGCCGCCATGATGCTCTCAGGCACCGCGTGGGCGCAGCAGACCCCGATGCCGGAGGACCTGGCCTGGAAACTGCTGGAAATCGGCCGCGTCATCGACGTGCCCAAGACCGCCGCGCTCTATGCGCCGCTGGCGCAGAAAGAGCCGTATCAGGGCGTCAAAACCGAGCGCGACGTCAAATATGGCCCGGCCGAACGGCACCTGCTCGACGTCTTCATGCCCGAGGCGAATTCATCGCCGCGGCCGGTGCTGATCTATATCCACGGCGGCGGCTTTATCGCCGGCAACAAGCGCGCGCCCGGCAGCCCGTTCTACGACAACATCATGCTGTGGGCGGTGAAGAGCGGTTTTGTCGGCGTCAACGCCACCTACCGGCTGGCGCCGCAGTCGCCCTACCCGGCCGGTGCCGAGGACCTTGCGGCCGTGGTGCAATGGGTGTCCGACAAGATCGCGGAGCGCGGCGGCGACCCGGCGCGCATCTACCTCGTCGGGCAATCCGCCGGCGCGATTCACGTCGCCAACTACGTCTCGCATCCCGAATTCTACAAGGTGAAAGACGGTGGGCTCGCCGGCGCTGTCATGATCTCCGGCATTTACGACCTGACAGCATCACCGGTCGGCGATCCCGAAATCGCCTATTACGGCTCCGATCCCTCGCGCTATGCCGAGCGGTCCTCGTTGCAGGGCCTGCTGGCGACAAAAATCCCGCTGATGATCACGGCCGCCGAACTCGATCCGCCGCGCTTTGTCGAACAGTACGAACTGCTGAAGCAGGCTACCTGCAAACGCCCCAGCGGCTGTGCCCACGCGTTCATGCTGCCGCAGCACAGTCACATTTCGGAAGTGTATTCGGTCAACACTGCGGATACGCGGCTCACCGACGAGATCTTGGAGTTCGTAAAAACGGGGAAGTAGCTGCCTGCGGTCAGCCGAACGACGCCAGAAAAGGATCCGACCCGGCGTCAGCCAGCGATCGAAGTTCCGCCGCCAGCCCGCCGCGCACTTGCCGTTTGACCACTGCAAACGCCGGTTGCGACGCGAGATCGCGCGCGGCCGCGACGGCCTGCTCGACGATCTGTTCCCTGCCAGCGAGCGCATCGATAACCGCATGCGGCATGAGATCCTGCGGAGACATGACGCGGCTGGACAACGTGAGTTGCCGCAGCAGGCCTGCGGGCACTTCGTGCTTCATGATGGCGACCGGTCCCGCCGGAAAGGGAACGCCGGCCCGCGCCTCGGTCAGGCCAAGGCGCACGGAGCTGTCGTCGGCGACCAGCCGGTAGTCCGCGCACAACATCAATACAAATCCGCCGCCGAGAGCGTGACCGTTGACGGCCGCGACCAGCGGACAGGACAGCGACAATATCGATCGCGTCATGCGCGTAATCGCCAGCACCATGCGGTGACGCGTGGCGCGATCGTAGGACATGAACGCCTTGGTATCGACGCCGGCGCAAAACGCATTTCCAGCACCGGTCAGGACGACAGCGGACCGCGATGCTTCGCTGCCGAAGCGAGCGAACGTCGATTCCAGTTCCTCGATCATGGGAAGGTCGAGCGCGTTGACCGGCGGTCGCGCGAGGCTGACGACCGTGACGCCGGATCGATCTTCGATCGAAATCATGCTTGAACCCATTGCGTCACCGGCGCTCGCGGCGCAGCTTGGCCCAGTAATCCAGTCGCCTGCGTATTTCGCGCTCGAAGCCGCGGTCGGGCGGGTCGTAAAAGGTCTGGCGGCCCAGCGCTTCCGGGAAGTAATCCTGGCCGGAGAAGGCATCCGGCGCGTCGTGGTCGTATTCGTAACCGCCGCCATAGCCTTCCTGCTTCATCAGCTTGGTCGGCGAATTCAGGATGTGCTTTGGCGGCAGCAGCGAACCGCCCTCCTTCGCAGCGCGCATCGCTGATCCAAACGCCTTGTAGGCGGCATTGGATTTCGGCGCGGTGGCCAGATAAATCACGGCCTGTGCGATCGCTAGTTCACCTTCGGGATGGCCGAGGAAATCGTAGGCATCCTTGGCGGCATTGCAGATCACCAGCGCCTGCGGATCGGCGAGACCGATGTCCTCGACCGCCATCCGCACCACGCGACGCGCCAGGAACAGCGGGTCTTCGCCGGCATCCATCATGCGCGCGAGATAGTACAGCGCCGCATCGGGATCGGAGCCGCGCACGGATTTATGCAGCGCCGAAATCAGGTTGTAATGGCCGTCGGCCGATTTATCGTAGATCGGCGCACGGCGCTGCAAAATGTCCTGCAACTGCTCGGCATTGAAGACTTCGTCCTTGCGCGCGGCGCGCCAGACTTCTTCGGCCAAGGTCAGCGCGGCGCGGCCGTCGCCATCGGCCATCCGCACCAACACGGCGCGCGCCTCGGCATCGAGCGGCAGTTTCCTGCCTTCGACCTTTTCGGCGTTGGCGTAGAGCTCTTCGACCGCGGCAGGGTCGAGCGAATGAAACACCAGCACGCGCGCCCGCGACAGCAACGCCGCGTTGAGCTCGAACGATGGATTTTCGGTGGTGGCGCCGACCAGCACCACGGTGCCGTCTTCCATCACGGGCAGAAACGAATCCTGCTGCGCGCGGTTGAAACGGTGCACCTCGTCGACGAACAGCAGCGTGCCCTTGCCCATCTCGCGGCGGCCCCGCGCGGCGTCGAACACTTTCTTGAGGTCAGCGACGCCGGAAAACACCGCCGAAATCTGCTCGAAATGCAGCTCGGTGGCATCAGCCAATAGCCGCGCCACCGTGGTCTTGCCGGTGCCGGGCGGTCCCCAGAACACCAGCGAACCCAGCGTACGCGTCTCCAGCATCCGCGTCAGCGCGCCGTCGGGGCCGAGGATGTGATCCTGGCCGACGACATCGGACAACGCTTGCGGACGCAACCGGTCCGGCAACGGGCGCGGCGCGTCCTGTTCCATCCCCGCCGCGGCGAAGAGGTTGGCTGCTTCGCGGGGCTGTTTCGGGCTCATCCGCCCAAGGTCACATTGATCTGCTGGCCGCCACGCACCACGGTGATGCGCCAGAGCCTGGATGAGGTTTTCGACGCCTTGTCGAGATCGCTGGTCTTGGCGATCTTCTGGTTGTTGACCGCCAGAATGATGTCACCCTTCTGGAATCCGACGCTGGCGGCGGTGCCGCCATCCTCGAGGTCGATGACCACGACGCCTTCGGTCTGCGAATCCAGATGCAGTTCATCGGCCACCGCCGGCGAGATGTTGGCGACCTTGGCGCCCTGGAACGGCGAGCGCGCGGACAGCGTGATCTCGTCGCGGTTGGTATCGGGCGCGGTTTCCAGCGGCACCGTCAGTTTTACGGTCTTGCCGGCGCGCTGCACGTCGATCTGCGCGTTGCCTCCGAGGGGCCGCGTCGCAAAGCGATAGTCGAATGCGTTGGGGTCGTCGATCGTCTGCCCTTCGATCGCGACGATCAGGTCGGACAGCTTCAAGCCGGCGCGTGCCGCCGGGCTGTTCGGTGCGACGTTCGCGACCAAAGCGCCGTTCGGCAGTTTCAGCCCCAGCGTCTCCGCGATCTCGGGCGTCACCGCCTGCAGCCGCGCGCCAAGCCACGGGCGCTTCACCGCCTTGCCGCCGCCCTTGGCGGAGGCCACGACAACACGGACCATGTTGGCCGGGATCGCAAAGCCGATGCCCTGCGAGCCGCCAGAGCGCGAGAAGATCGCGGTGTTGATGCCGGCGAGCTTGCCGGTCATATCGACCAGCGCGCCGCCGGAATTGCCGGGGTTGATCGCGGCATCGGTCTGGATGAAGAACTGGTAGTCGGTGATCCCGACTTGCGTGCGCGCCAGCGCCGAGACGATGCCATGCGTCACGGTCTGGCCGACGCCGAAGGGATTGCCGATCGCGAGCACGACGTCGCCGACCAGCAGTTCATCGGAATTGGCGAAGTCGAGCGTCGCAAACTTCTCCTTGGTGTCCTTCAGGCGCAGGATGGCCAAATCAGTACGGCTGTCCTTCAGCACGATCTCGGCCTCGAACTCGCGCTTGTCGGCGAGCGAGACTTTTACCTGATCGGCGCCTTCGATGACGTGGTTGTTGGTGACGACGAGGCCGGAGGCGTCGACCATCACGCCCGATCCGAGCGAACGCTGCATCTGCTCGGGTTGTTGGCCGGGCACGCCGAAGAAGCGACGGAAGATCGGATCGTCCAGCAGCGGGTTGCGGTTCTGCACGGTCTTGGCGGCATAGACGTTGACCACCGCCGGCTGCACGCGCTGCACGATCGGCGCATAGGACAGCCGCAGCTCGGCGCCCGAAGCAGGCACGCGCCGGTCCTGCGCTTGCGCCTGCGCGGCGATGACGGAAACCAGCAGCAGGACGAGAGAGCGAATCAAATTCATGCGAAAAACCTTGATTTGATGGCCCCAGATATAGATGCGAGGCCGCAACGAGAGAAGTTCAGGCAGTACACGATTCCGCCAGCTAGGCTGCGCGCTCCGGCGCATTGATGATCTCAGGCTCAGGCGCACAGGATAGCCTTTCCCGATGGCCCTCGCCCCACGCCCGCAAGGTGTCGATCACGGGGCGCAGGCTCTCGCCGATCTCCGAGAGCGTGTATTCGACCCGCGGCGGCACCTCGGCATAGACCTTGCGGATCACGAGCTTATCGTCCTCCAGCGCGCGGAGCTGCTTGGTCAGCATGCGCTGGGTAATCCCGGGCATCCGCCGCCGCAACTCCCCAAACCGCTGGGTGCCGGCCTGCAGGTGGAACAGGATCACCCCCTTCCACTTGCCGTCGATCAGATCGAGGGTCGCCTCGACCGCGCAGCCGGGCCGATGGGCAAAATTCCGCCGTTTCATGGGCTGTTTTCCAATAGTATCCAAACAGGGACTAGTTCCCTCAATTTACAGTACTTGCCAAGTTGGTGCCAGCGCGACAGTTATGTCGCCAGAGCGTTTTCGAGCAAGAAAACGCGTCAAAAAGAGAGTCCTTTTCAGCAGGAGAAACGGGCATGAAGGCCGTCGGATACAAAAAGTCGCTTCCCCTGGAGGACGCGAATTCGCTGATCGATTTCGAGACCGCCAAGCCGGAACCGAAGGGGCGCGACATCAGAGTCGCCGTGAAGGCGATCTCGGCCAACCCGGTCGATTACAAGGTGCGCAAACGCGCCGCCCCGCCAGAGGGAGAAACCAAGATTTTGGGGTTTGATGCCGCCGGTGTGGTCGACGCGGTCGGCCCCGACGTCTCGCTGTTCAAGCCGGGTGATGAGGTGTTCTATGCCGGCTCGATCCTGCGCCAGGGCACCAATTCGGAATTTCACCTGGTCGACGAGCGCATCACAGGCCGCAAGCCAAAATCGCTGTCGTTCGCGCAGGCCGCTGCCCTGCCCCTGACCTCGATCACCGCCTGGGAATTGCTGTTCGATCGCCTCGGCGCCGTGCCCGGCAAGAGCGTCGATCCGCGCACGCTGCTGATCACCGGCGGCGCCGGTGGCGTCGGCTCGATCCTGATCCAGCTCGCGCGCCGCCTCACCGGCTTGACGGTGGTCGCGACCGCGACGCGGCCGGAGTCGCAAAAGTGGTGTCTCGACCTCGGGGCGCACGCCGTGATCGATCATTCCAAGCCGATGAAGGAACAGATCGAAAAACTGAAGCTGCCGCCCGTGGCGCTGGTCGCCAGCCTCACCTACACCGACCAGCATTACAAGGCGATCGCCGATTTCATGGCGCCGCAGGGCAAGTTCGGCCTGATCGACGATCCGCCGGAATTCACCATGAGCGTGTTCAAGGGCAAGGCGATCTCGGTGCACTGGGAATCGATGTTCACGCGCTCGTCGTTCCAGACGCCGGACATGATCGGACAGCACAACCTGCTGAACGACGTCGCCGACCTCATCGACAAGGGCGTGCTGCGCACCACGCTGGATCAAACGTTCGGCACCATCAACGCTGCCAACCTGAAGCGCGCGCATGCGCTGCTGGAGAGCGGAAAATCGCGCGGCAAGATCGTGCTGGAGGGGTGGTAGCCGCTAAGCTGGCAGCACACCCTCGACGAAAATCAACCGGCGGTCCAGCGCGGTCCGCCGCACTTTCAGCGCTTCGGCGTATTCAGCCGAGGCGTACCATTCGCGCAGTTTCTCCATCGACGGAAACTCGACCACGATGATGTTCTTCGGTGGCGGCCCGCCTTCCGCCGCGTTCGCCGCACCACCACGGACCAGATAGCGCCCGCCATACTGCGCAATGGTTTTGGCCGCGATGGTGCGATAGGCCTCGAAGCCCGCTGCATCCTTCACGTCAACCTCGGAAATGACGTAAGCCGACATCTGCCAACCTCATGCGATCGTCTGAATGATTCCGCCCTCGGCGCGAAGAGCCGCGCCGTTGGTCACTGAGGCTTCCTTCGAGCTGACGTAGACGACCATATTGGCGATTTCATCGACGCTTGCGAAGCGCTGCACCAGCGAGGTCGGACGGTGTTGCTTGACGAAATTCGCGGCCGCCTCCTCCATCGATTGCCCATTCTGTTTGGCGAGATCCTTGACGAAGGTTTCGACGCCCTCCGACATCGTCGGTCCCGGCAACACCGAATTGACCGTCACCGCGGTGCCGCGGGTCATCTCGGCCAGGCCGCGCGAGATCGCGAGTTGCGCGGTCTTGGTCATGCCGTAGTGGATCATCTCCGTCGGGATGTTCAGCGCCGATTCCGAGGAGATGAAGACGATGCGGCCCCAATTGCGCTTGAGCATTCCGGGCATGTAAGCGCGTGCCAGCCGCACGCCGGACATTACGTTGACCTCGAAGAAACGGCTCCAGTCTTCGTCGGGAATATCGAAGAACCCCTTGGGTTCGAAAATCCCGGCATTGTTGATGAGGATATCGACCTCGGGCAGCGCCGCCAGCAAGGCCTTGCATCCCGCAGCGGTCGAGACATCGGCCGCGGCTCCGCGAATCTTGCCGCCGCCCGGCACGGCCTTGGCGAGCGCAGCGACGGCCGCATCGACCTTGGCTTTGGTCCGGCCGTTGAGCACGACTTCAGCACCGGCCGCGGCAAGCCCTTTGCCGATGGCATGGCCGATACCGGCGGTGGATCCGGTTACCAGCGCGGTCTTTCCGGAAAGATCGATATTCATGGAAAGTCTCCTTCAATGATGAAGGAGATATTGGGAACGCCGGCTGCAATCGCAATTGCCCGTCGCGCGATCGCACCTCACTCCGAGGTGATCGCCAACGGCGTGGCCTGGCGGAACACGACACGAAACTCGATGCCGTGCAGGTTGATCGTCGGGCTCATTCCGAAATGATTGTCGCCGAATACCTTCAGGCGCCGCTCGAGTTCGTCCTTGGCAATGTCGAGCGGGATGTCGCAGATCGCCCGGTAGGCGCGGCGCGAATACTTTTTGCGCCCCCATTGGATCGGAAGCGTCGGCGGCGCGCTGGCGTCGGTGGCGTCGGTGGCGAGCGATTTGGCCATCCGCCAGAACAACTGCGCGAGATGACCGTAGGCCAGACCCTCCAGGCCAAGGACGGAAATATCTGGTGGAATCGGAAACCGCGCGACGTCGATGATCGGGCCGGCATCGACCCGCTCGACCATGACATGGACCGTCGCACCGAACTCGGTCGCGCGCTCGTAAAGCGCAAAATGCGCCGGCGCCCAGCCGGGATAATCAGGCGGACCGGGATGAAAGTTGATCGCGCCGTAGCCGAGCCGGGCCAGCGTGTCCGCCGAGACGATTTCCGGAGTTACGTAGGCAATCAGCCGCGACCGCGCCAGCAGATCGGCGCTGAGCGCGGCGAGATCATGCGACGGTGCCGACCGATAGAACGGTAAGGTTCGGATTATGCGCACGCAACACGGCCGGAAACACCGCTTGTTCGGCCGCACCTGCCAGCAGAATGATGGTGTCGAACATCGGGTTTGACGGTCGGTGATGGGATCGCTGCCATCGAGGGCCGGATCGCCCTCGCCAGGCAGACCGACGGTAAAATCGACAGGCTTAACGAGATCTTATCGCGCGTTGCGCTCTGTTTCGAAGACGCGGCCAGCAATGTTTCGAAACAAGATAGTCCATCCACCGCGCCAAGTGCCGGCGAACGGCGGCCGCGCTCTTAGGCCAGGGTCCCGGTGAGAATGGCCTGCTCGCGCGCCCCGTCTAGAAGATCGACGATCTCTTTAGCGAATTTGTTGACGGCCTCATACTCAGTCAGAAAGCGAATGGTAGCTGAATTCTGCAAGTCGACATCGGGCGACTTCCAAGATTCTGAGGCAAGATCGACGTGCACCAGAAGCGTTCCACGAAGACCATATGGCTTGATCACAATTCTGATATGGCATTGGTCCAGGCTTCCGGGCTTTCCTTTGGTCCAAAAACCACCTTCGATTGTCGGCGGTGACGTCAAACTGAAGGGAAATGATTGGGCAGCAGCAAGGAAGCTTTCCTTCAAATTCGTGCGATCGAACCACGCCGTGCCTTTGCCCGAAAACATACCGGACCTGACGACCGCTGTGAGTTCACCCACCCATTCGTCGTCAGGCTTATAGGTGAGCTGTAGTTTTGCTTCGCTCATGGCCCGCCCCGCGGATTTCGGTGCCGTTCAACAAATAACCGACACTCTTTAGTCACGCCAACAAAAAAGCGGCGCCCGAAGGCGCCGCTTTTGAAACCCTGAGGTCGAAAAAGGCTTACGCCGCTTCCGTTGCCTTCTCCTGCACCGGGCCGGAATCCTTGCCCTTGGCATCGACGTCGCGGTCGACGAACTCGATCACGGCCATCGGGGCGTTGTCGCCGTAGCGGAAGCCGGCCTTGATGATGCGGGTGTAGCCGCCCTGGCGGTCCTTGTAGCGGGGCGCCAGCGTGTCGAACAGCTTGCGGACCTGGTCGAGGTCGCGCATCTCGGAGATCGCCTGGCGGCGCATCGCGAGGCCGCCCTTCTTGCCGAGGGTGACCAGCTTCTCCACGATCGGGCGCAGTTCCTTGGCCTTCGGCAGCGTGGTGACGATCTGCTCGTGCTTGATCAGCGCGGCGCACATGTTGGCGAACATCGCCTTGCGATGTTCCGCGGTGCGGTTGAGCTTGCGATGAACCTTGCCGTGACGCATTGGACTATTCCTTGATCTTGCTTCGTCGCGACGGTTCGTCGGACATGTTGCTCAGGTGGGCTGCCTGCGTTCGCCCGTCAAGGCGCGTGAGACGTCATCGCGCCCGTCGTTTCGCTCAGTAGTGGTCTTCGAAGCGCTTGGCCAACTCGTCGATGTTCTCCGGCGGCCAACCGGGCACTTCCATGCCGAGATGCAGACCCATCTGGGCCAGCACTTCCTTGATCTCGTTCAGCGACTTGCGACCGAAGTTCGGGGTACGGAGCATTTCCGCTTCCGACTTCTGCACGAGGTCGCCGATGTAGACGATGTTGTCGTTCTTCAGGCAGTTCGCCGAACGCACCGACAGTTCGAGTTCGTCGACCTTCTTGAGGAACGCCGGGTTGAACGCGAGATCGGGAATGATCTCCTGCGCCACTTCCTTGCGCGGCTCTTCGAAGTTCACGAACACGTTGAGCTGGTCCTGCAGGATGCGGGCGGCATAGGCCACCGCGTCATCCGGCGTGATCGCGCCGTTGGTCTCGATCGTCATGGTCAGCTTGTCGTAGTCGAGGATCTGGCCCTCGCGGGTGTTCTCGACCTTGTAGGAGACCTTGCGGACCGGCGAGAACAGGCTGTCGACCGGGATCAGGCCGATCGGCGCGTCCTCGGGACGGTTACGCTCGGCGGCGACGTAGCCCTTGCCGGCGGCAACGGTGAATTCCATGCGGATTTCCGCGCCCTCGTCGAGGGTGCAGATCTGCAGGTCGGGATTGAGCACGACGACATCGCCGACGGTCTGGATGTCGCCGGCGGTGACGACGCCCGGGCCGGACTTCTTGACGACCATGCGCTTGGGGCCTTCGCCCTGCATCTTGATCGAGATGTCCTTGATGTTGAGCACGATGTCGGTGACGTCCTCACGAACGCCCGCGATCGAGGAGAACTCGTGCAGCACGCCGTCGATGTGCACCGACTGCACCGCTGCACCCTGCAGCGACGACAGCAGGATGCGGCGCAGCGCGTTGCCGAGCGTCTGGCCGAAGCCGCGCTCGAGCGGCTCGGCGACCACGGTCGCAAAGCGCATCGCGTCGGTGCCCGGCGTGATCTGCAGCTTGTTCGGTCGAATCAGTTCTTGCCAATTTTTCTGGATCGTCACTTTTTCACCCATGGGCCAGTCGATCTGCGTCCAGATCACTGGCGTTGGAGATCGCGGATCAGTCCGCGGCAGTCAAAATTCCAAAACCGATCGGCGGGCGGAACGTCCCCGCCCGCGATCGAATATCAAACGCGCCGGCGCTTGCGCGGACGGCAGCCATTGTGCGGGATCGTCGTCACGTCGCGGATCGACGTGACGGTGAAGCCCGCCGCCTGCAGCGCGCGAAGCGCCGACTCACGGCCCGAACCGGGGCCGGCAACTTCCACTTCCAGCGTGCGCATGCCGTGTTCCTGCGCCTTCTTGGAAACGTCTTCAGCCGCGACCTGCGCGGCATACGGGGTCGACTTGCGCGAGCCCTTGAAACCCATCGTGCCGGCCGACGACCAGGCAATGGTGTTGCCCTGCGCGTCGGTGATGGTGATGGTCGTGTTGTTGAACGACGAATTCACGTGCGCGATGCCGGATGCGATGTTCTTGCGTTCGCGACGGCGTACGCGGGTGGCTTCCTTGCCCATTCCAAAACCTTTCCTGTGATCTCAAACGCCGCCGTAATGCCAGCGGCTACACCTAAAACCGAGTAGCGAGCGGCGAGTAGCGATCGACTATTCGCCCTCCTGCTCGCTAATCGAAAATTACTTCTTCTTGCCGGCGATCGACTTGGCCGGGCCCTTGCGCGTGCGCGCATTGGTGTGGGTGCGCTGACCGCGCACCGGCAGGCCGCGGCGATGACGCAGGCCGCGATAGCAGCCGAGGTCCATCAGACGCTTGATGTTGATGCCGACTTCGCGGCGAAGATCGCCCTCGACCAGATAGTCGCGGTCGATCACTTCGCGGATCTGAAGGACTTCCTGGTCGCTCAGCTGGCTGACGCGACGATCCAGCGGGATCTTCACCTTCTCGACGATCTCGGCCGCATTCTTCTGGCCGATGCCATGGATGTACTGGAGCGCGATCAGCACGCGCTTGTTGGTCGGGATATTCACGCCGGCAATACGGGCCACGGACTTCTCTCCTGTCGCCGATCCGTCATGGAGCGGGCTATGTTCTTTGCTAACTCGGGCAGGTGTCCGCAAACGCGAACACGACGCCCTTCCCCTCATCTTCTTCGGGGCCCGGCATCGTTAAATTACTATCCGACTTGGATGCGGGGCTTATTAAAGGATTCAAGACGGTTTCGTCAACCGTCCCTAGCGTTTAGCTCGCTTTTTCGTGACCTTTTTCGCAGGCTTGCGGGCGGTCTTCTTTGCCGCTTTTTTTGCCTTTTTGGCACCCTTGCCCTTGGCAGCCGAAACGACCTTCTTGGCCTTCCCAGAGACAGGTTTCCCGGCCTTCCGGGCCGATTTGGCGGCCTTCTTGGCGGTTTTGGCTGGCTTTACAGCTGGCTTGGCGGTCTTCCTGGCGACTGCCGCAGCCTTCTTGGCCGGTGCCGCCGCCTTGGGTTCCACGGCCCCGATCGCCGACAGGATCCGGTTAATCTCGCGGGTGACGTGCTCGATGGTCATCATGCCATCCACAGTCAGCAGCTTCCGCCGCTCCGAATAATAGTCAAGTCGCGGCTCGGTCAGCGTCCGATAGCTCGCCAGCCGCTTCGACAGCACTTCCGGGGTGTCGTCGATTCGCACGTCTTCGCCGCGGGCGCGCATTTCGGCGACGCGGTTCTCCACGCGATTGAGCAGCGCGCTCTCGTTGACACGCAGTTCGACGACGGCATCGAGCTTGATGTGCTTCTTCTT
>CAWAYU010000007.1:0-311257 GCA_963786355.1 uncultured Alphaproteobacteria bacterium
ACGTCGAACAACTTCTCGACGGCTTCCTTGATTTGCGGCTTGGTCGCCTTGGCGGTGACCTTGAACACGACCTTGTTGTGCTCGGACGCCACCGTCGCCTTTTCGGTGACGACCGGTGCGACGATCACGTCGTAATGGCGCGGATCGATATTCTTCATTTGAAGCGCGCCTCCAGCGCATCGACGGCCGACTTGGTCAGCACCAGCTTGTGACGGCGCAGGATGTCATAGACGTTGATGCCCTGGATCGGCAGCACGTCGATGTTCGGAATGTTGCGCGCAGCGGTCGCGAAACCGGCGTGCAACTGGGCGCCATCGATGATCAGCGCATTGGTCAGGCCGAGACCCGAGAAATGCCCGATCAGCGCCTTGGTCTTGGCGGCCTCAAGCGTCGCGTTGTCGATCACCATCAGGCCGCCGTCCTTGGCCTTCGCCGAGAGGGCATGCTTGAGCGCCAGCGCGCGCACCTTCTTCGGCAGCGCGAACGCATGCGAGCGCACGACCGGACCGAAGGCACGGCCACCGCCGCGGAACTGCGGAACGCGAGCCGAGCCGTGACGCGCACCGCCGGTGCCCTTCTGCTTGTACATCTTCTTGCCGGTACGCCAGACATCCGCACGGCCCTGGGCCTTGTGGGTGCCGGCCTGGCGCTTGGCGAGCTGCCAGTTGACGCAGCGCTGGATGATATCCTTGCGCGGCTCGAGACCGAAAATGGCGTCGGAAAGCTGGACCGAGCCGGCTTCCTTGCCCTCAAGGGTGGTGACTTTCAGTTCCATCTCACGCGCCCTCCTGCTCGGCCGGCGCCTGGGCCTGCTCACCACCGACAACCCTGAACTTGCCGGGCTTCGGCGCTTCCTTCGGCAGCGGCTTCTTGACGGCGTCACGCACCGCAATCCACCCGCCCTTGGAGCCGGGAACGGCGCCCTCGACGAGGATCAGGCCGCGCTCGACATCCGTCTGCACCACACGCAGATTCAGCGTGGTGATGCGGTCGACGCCCATGTGACCGGGCATCTTCTTGTTCTTGAAGGTCTTGCCGGGATCCTGACGTCCGCCGGTCGAACCGATCGAACGATGCGAAACCGACACACCGTGGGTGGCGCGAAGACCGCCGAAATTCCAGCGCTTCATGCCGCCGGCAAAACCCTTGCCGACGGAGGTGCCGGTGACGTCGACGAACTGGCCGACCACGAAGTGGTCCGCCTGGATCTCGGCGCCAACCGGGATCAGCGCGTCCTGCGACACGCGGAATTCGGTGACCTTCCGCTTGGGCTCAACCTTGGACACCGCGAACTGGCCGCGCTCTGCCTTGGGCAGATAGACGGTCTTGCGGGTACCGGAACCGAGCTGCAGCGCAACGTAACCGTTCTTCTCGGTCGTGCGGTGGCCCAGAACCTGGCAATTGCCCAGCTTCAGCACGGTCACAGGGATATGTTCACCGGTCTCCGTAAAGACCCGCGTCATCCCGACCTTTTGTGCGATCACTCCGGAGCGCATCGGCGTGCTTCCTGTTCTTTCTGTCCGCTAACTTCGGACGATCTAAAAATTTAGAGCTTGATCTCGACGTCGACACCGGCGGCCAGGTCGAGCTTCATCAAGGCATCGACGGTCTGCGGGGTCGGGTCGACAATGTCGAGAAGGCGCTTGTGGGTGCGCATCTCGAATTGCTCGCGGCTCTTCTTGTCGACGTGCGGCGAACGGTTGACGGTGAACTTCTCGATGCGGGTCGGCAGCGGAATGGGTCCGCGAACCTGGGCACCGGTACGTTTCGCCGTGTTCACGATCTCGCGGGTCGACGTATCGAGGATACGATGGTCGAACGCCTTGAGACGGATGCGAATATTTTGGCCGTTCATGCCGTTTGTCTTTCTTTGTCGTCGTATCTGGTAGGCGAGTAGCAAGCAGCGGATGGATCCACCCGCTACTCGCTATTCCCTGTTCGCTTACTCGATGATGCTGGCGACGACGCCGGCGCCGACGGTGCGGCCACCTTCACGGATCGCGAAACGCAGCTTTTCTTCCATCGCGATCGGCACGATCAGGTGCACTTCCATCGCGATGTTGTCGCCCGGCATCACCATCTCGGTGCCTTCGGGCAGATGCACGACACCGGTCACGTCGGTGGTGCGGAAGTAGAACTGGGGCCGGTAGTTGGTGAAGAACGGGGTGTGACGACCGCCCTCTTCCTTGGTCAGGATGTAAGCCTCAGCCTTGAACTTGGTGTGCGGCTTGACCGAACCCGGCTTGCACAGCACCTGACCACGCTCGACTTCCTCGCGCTTGGTACCGCGGAGCAGCGCACCGATGTTGTCGCCGGCCTGGCCCTGATCGAGCAGCTTGCGGAACATTTCGACGCCGGTGACGATGGTCTTCTGGGTGTCGCGCAGACCGACGATTTCAATTTCCTCGCCGACCTTGACGATGCCGCGCTCGACACGGCCGGTGACGACGGTGCCGCGACCCGAGATCGAGAACACGTCTTCGACCGGCATCAGGAACGGCTGGTCAATCGGACGTTCCGGCTGCGGAATGTACTCGTCGACCTTCGCCATCAGTTCGAGGATGGCGTCGTGGCCGAGCTTCTTGTCCTTGTCTTCGAGGGCGGCCAGAGCCGAACCCTTGATGATCGGAATGTCGTCGCCGGGGAAATCGTACTTGGAGAGAAGTTCGCGGACTTCCATCTCGACGAGTTCGAGCAGTTCCGGATCGTCGACCATGTCGCACTTGTTCAGGAACACGACCAGCGCGGGAACGCCGACCTGACGGGCGAGCAGGATGTGCTCGCGGGTCTGCGGCATCGGGCCGTCGGCGGCCGACACGACCAGGATCGCGCCGTCCATCTGCGCGGCGCCGGTGATCATGTTCTTCACATAGTCGGCGTGGCCCGGACAATCGACGTGAGCGTAATGGCGGTTCTTGGTTTCGTATTCGACGTGGGCGGTCGAGATCGTGATGCCGCGCGCCTTTTCTTCCGGCGCCTTGTCGATCTGGTCGTACGCCGTGAACGTCGCACCGCCGGACTCAGCCAGCACCTTGGTGATCGCTGCGGTCAGCGATGTCTTGCCATGGTCGACGTGACCGATGGTTCCGATGTTGCAGTGCGGTTTATTACGTTCAAACTTTGCTTTAGCCATTTGACTCTCCGTTCAGTCGTTAACTGCCGCCAACGACAATCAGGCAAACTTCTTTTGGACTTCAGCCGACACGTTAGCCGGCGCTTCAGCGTAGTGGTCGAATTGCATCGTAAAGGTCGCGCGCCCCTGGCTCATCGAGCGCAGGTTATTCACGTACCCGAACATGTTCATGAGCGGCACCATCGCGTTGATGACGTTGGCGTTGCCGCGCATGTCTTGACCCTGGATCTGGCCGCGCCGCGAATTCAGGTCGCCGATGACGGAGCCGGTATAGTCTTCCGGGGTCACCACTTCGACCTTCATGATCGGCTCGAGCAGAACAGACTTGCCCTTCTGCAGCGCTTCGCGGAATGCCGCGCGCGATGCAATTTCGAAGGCCAGCGCCGACGAGTCGACGTCGTGATACTTGCCGTCGACCAGCTGCACCTTGACGTCCACCACCGGGAAGCCCGCGACCACGCCGGAGCCCATGACGCTGTTGAGGCCCTTTTCGACGCCGGGGATGTATTCCTTCGGCACCGCGCCGCCAACGACCTTGGATTCGAACTCGTAACCCTTGCCGGGCTCGTTCGGCTCGACGATGATCGACACTTCGGCGAACTGACCGGTACCACCGGTCTGCTTCTTGTGCGTGTACTTGACTTCAGCGCGCTTGGTGACGCGCTCGCGGAACGCCACCTGCGGCGCGCCGATGTTGGCGTCGACCTTGTAAGTGCGGCGCAGAATGTCGACCTTGATGTCGAGATGGAGTTCGCCCATGCCCTTGAGAATGGTCTGGCCGGATTCCTGGTCGGTCGACACCCGGAACGACGGATCTTCCGCAGCGAGCTTCGCCAGCGCGACGCCGAGCTTTTCCTGGTCGGCCTTCGACTTCGGCTCGATCGCGATTTCGATCACCGGCTCCGGGAATTCCATCTTTTCGAGAATGACCGGCTTGTCGGGATCGCACAGCGTGTCGCCGGTGCGCGCTTCCTTCAGGCCAGCCAGCGCGACGATGTCGCCGGCATAGGCTTCCTTGATGTCTTCGCGGTTGTTCGCATGCATCAGCAACATGCGGCCGATACGCTCCTTGCGGTCGCGCGTCGAATTGATGACGCCGGTGCCCGACAGCAGCGTGCCGGAATAGATGCGGCAGAAGGTGATGGTGCCGACGAAGGGGTCGTCCATGATCTTGAACGCGAGCAGAGCCAGCGGCTCCTTGTCGTTCGGCAGACGAACGACTTCGTTGCCGTCTTCATCGACGCCCTTGATGGCGGGCACATCGACCGGCGACGGCAGATAATCCACGACCGCGTCGAGCAAAGGCTGCACGCCCTTGTTCTTGAACGCCGAACCACACAGCACCGGGAAGAACGCGCCGGTCAGCACGGCCTTGCGGATCATGCGCTTCAAGGTCGCCTCGTCGGGCTCCTTGCCATCGAGGTAGGCCGCAAGAACGTCGTCGTCGAGTTCGACGGCGGCTTCCAGCAGCTTCTCGCGGTATTCCTTGGCCTTCTCGACCATATCCTCGGGAATATCGATGTCGACGAACTTGGCGTCGAGCTTCTCTTCTTCCCAGACCACGCCCTTCATGCGAACGAGATCGACCAGGCCCTTGAAGTTGTTCTCGGAGCCGATCGGAAGCTGGATCGCAATCGGCTTCGCGCCGAGGCGATCGACGATATCCTGCATGCACTTGTAGAAGTCAGCGCCGGTCTTATCCATCTTGTTGGCGAAGACGATGCGCGGAACCTTGTACTTGTCGCCCTGACGCCAGACGGTCTCGGTCTGCGGCTCAACGCCCTGGTTGGAATCGAGCACGCATACCGCGCCGTCGAGCACGCGCAGCGAACGCTCGACTTCGATGGTGAAGTCGACGTGGCCGGGAGTGTCGATGATGTTGAGACGCTTGCCTTCCCAGAACGCGGTGGTCGCGGCCGACGTGATCGTGATGCCGCGTTCCTGCTCCTGCTCCATCCAGTCCATCGTCGCGGCACCTTCGTGCACTTCGCCGATCTTGTGGCTCTTGCCGGTGTAATAGAGGATGCGCTCGGTGGTCGTGGTCTTGCCGGCATCGATATGCGCCATGATACCGAAATTGCGGTAGTTCTCTATGGCATGAACGCGGGGCATGGGCTGTTCCTTAAAATCCGTGTTTCGCCGTTACCAGCGATAGTGCGAGAAGGCGCGGTTGGCTTCCGCCATCCGATGCACATCTTCACGCTTCTTGACGGCGTTACCCCGGTTGTTCGACGCGTCGAGCAGTTCGGCCGAGAGCCGCTCCGTCATCGTCTTTTCGTTGCGATCGCGCGCTGCGGTGATGATCCAGCGAATGCCCAGCGCCTGACGGCGAACCGAGCGCACTTCGACCGGCACCTGATAGGTGGCGCCACCGACGCGGCGCGAGCGCACTTCGATGGTCGGCATGACGTTTTCCAGCGCCTGCTCGAACACCGTCAGCGGGCCCTGCTTGGTCTTGGCTTCGATCATCGAGAGCGCACCGTAAACGATGGTCTCGGCGGCAGACTTCTTGCCGTCGTACATGATCGAGTTCATGAACTTCGTAATGATGATGTTCCCGAACTTCGGATCCGGGTTCACTTCACGCTTTTCAGCTGAATGGCGACGAGACATCTGATCTGTTCCCGCTTACTTCGGACGCTTCGCGCCGTACTTCGAACGACGCTGCTTACGGTTCTTGACGCCCTGGGTATCGAGGACGCCGCGGAGGATGTGGTAACGCACGCCGGGCAAATCCTTGACGCGGCCGCCGCGGATCATCACCACGGAGTGCTCCTGAAGGTTATGGCCTTCACCCGGAATGTAACCGATCACTTCGAAGCCATTGGTCAGACGCACCTTTGCGACCTTACGAAGCGCCGAGTTCGGCTTCTTCGGGGTCGTGGTGTAGACGCGCGTGCAAACACCGCGCTTCTGCGGCGACTGTTGCAGCGCCGGCACCTTCTTGCGCGACTTCTGCACCGTACGCGGCTTTGCGATCAGCTGGTTGATCGTCGGCATGTCAGCCTTCACCCTTTATTCGCGCGATGACCTGGAATGGCCTTCGCAAATTCTTCTCGGAACTAGCCGTTCCGTTCGGCCCGCTCGACGTGAAAAAGATCCACGCAAAACGAAATCACGCCAACCACTCATCACTGAGCGGAAAGCGCTTCGACGCCACAGAGGACCGCGATCAAGACCGATCAGCGTTCGCTGTCCGGTCCGCTACCGAGGTCATGCATCCGATTAACTCTCGAGAGCACGAGCCCAAGAGAACTAAATTCGCACTGGCATTGCCTAGCTATATAATCGACAGCGTTTGAGCGGCATTCGTCGAGGTTGGTGCCCGTATCAGTCCGTAAGGATTTGAAAGGGTGTTCCGTTCCGACGCTGGCGACGCTCACCGCCTGTCGTGAAGTGGGGGTCTTCTATAAGCGGCGGGTAACTAAGTCAAGCAAAACGACACTGCAGGAAATGCCTATGGCATCTGCAGTTTCGACGTTTCACGCGAACCTGCCGCGCGCAAAATCGGCGGAAACCGTGGGCGGAAAAAAGAGGGCGAGTCGCCGATTCCCGCCCTATTTTACCCGGATAATATTAAAATGAGCTCCCCTGCCCGGTGCCCAGCCGGCTCCATATCCCGAAGCTAAGCCTTTTTTACCCTTTCCGGGCGCAAAGATCAGGTTTTCGAGCCGGGTTTTCCGATGAAGTATACCGATATCGCGATCATTGGTGGAGGCCTGGCCGGCTCGACGGCGGCCGCCATGCTTGGCCGCGCCGGGATTGCCACGGTCCTGATCGACCCGCACGAGGTCTACCCGTTCGACTTCCGCGTCGAAAAATTGAGCGGCGATGTGCAGCTCGAACGATTTTTCAGGACCGGCATCGCCGATTCGGTGCTGCGGCAGGCCACCCACGACGGTGAAAACTGGATCGCCCAATTCGGCTTTCTGCTGGACAAGCGGCCGAGCCGCCAATTCGGCATCAGCTACGAGCATCTCATCAGCGCGATCCGGGCCGAAATCCCGCATCACGCCGAGCTGATTTTCGCCAAGGTGACGGATGTCGCAACAAGCGGCGAGCGACAGACGCTCACTCTTTCAAATGGCGAGACGATTTCAGCGCGGCTCGCGGTGCTTGCCAACGGATTGAATGTCGGGCTGCGCCGCAATCTCGGCATCGAACGCCAGATCACCAGCGCCTGCCACTCGATCTCTGTTGGCTTCGACCTGGTCCCGGTCGGACGGCCGTCTTTCGATTTTCCGGCGATGACCTACTTCTCGGAACGGACCAGCGACCGCATCCCTTATCTGACGCTGTTTCCGATCGGCGGCGCAATGCGCGCCAATCTGTTCACCTATCGCGAGGTCGACGACCCCTGGCTGCGCGAGATGCGTCGCCGGCCGGTCGAGACCATGAACGCGGCGCTGCCGCGGCTGCACCGGTTCATCGGCGAGGCCGCCGTCTCCGGCGACGTCAAGATCCGGCCCGTCGATCTCTACGTCTCAACCGGCTATCGCAGGCCCGGCATTGTTCTGGTCGGCGACGCCTTTGCGGCCACCTGCCCCGTCACCGGCACCGGTACCGACAAGGTACTCACCGACGTCACCCAGCTCTGCAACGTTCACATCCCCAACTGGCTCGCCACCGAGGGCATGGGAGAAGACAAGATCGCGGCGTTCTACGACGATCCGGTCAAGCAGGCCTGCGACGCCTGGTCGTCGGAGCAGTCGTACAGTTTCCGCAAGGTCACGCTGGACAATGGGCCCTACTGGTACGCGCAGCGCTGGGCGCGGTTCTTCGGATGGCTCGCCCAGGGCACCTTCCGGCAGGCGCGCAACCGGATCAGCGGCGCGCCAAAACTTCGCGCACGATCACCGGCAGCGTCCGCAGCATCCTCGTAGGGCAGACAGCGCTACGGTGCGGCTGATAGCGCGGACTTCGCGCGCGGAGGCTGCGAGGGCCGATGACGCAGGCGATTGCGCAAGTCGCGCAGGCGTTCGTAAGCGAGCAACCGGCCGGCTTCGATCCGGTATCCTATCGACTTGCCGGGCCCGATATCGATCAGCATATCGACCATGCCGCGACGTCCGGCCCACACCTGGCCCATGAAACTGTCCTCCGCCGCGCAGGAGTTGATGCTCTGGATATCCGGGCTCGCAAACAGCTCCTCGGTGATGCGGTCGACCAGCAGCGTCCCCGGTGAATATTTGCCGAACTTGGCGTCGTAAGCAGTCTTCCAGGTATAGGCCGTCGCTCCGCAATACATCAACACTTGCGCCGCGATGGCGTTGCCATCGACCCGCAGCAGGGCCACCGAGGCGTCACCTCGCGCCGCCAGGTTGTGCAGCAGGCGCCTGACGAAGGCGGCGTCATGAGGATCGGATAGCAGCGCGGTGCCCTGCTCGCCTTTCCAGCTCGCCTTCTCCATCGTCAGGAACATTTCGAAGGCTTGCTCGACGCCGCCGGCGCTGCGGTCGTTCACCACATCGACCGCGCCGAGCGCAGACAATCTGTTCCAGTCCTGCCGCAGTTTCTTGCGCGTCGATCCGGATCGCTTGATGCCGAACTCGCGCGTCACGAACGGCCGCGCCGTTTCGGAAAGCATCAGCGGCGCGATACCGCGCTGCGCGAACAATTTCAGCATCGCGGAGTGGCTCGGCGTTTCGGTGTCGAACGATTTCAGGCTGATAACGTTCGGCAGCTTCGGGCTGCTTTCAATAGCGGCGAAGAACGCCGGGATCACTTCATCGGCAAAGGCAGGATCGACGACGGGGCTGGAAAGGAAAGCGTAGGTGTAGGGCAGCGCTTCCAGCACCGCCGGCAGCAACGGCGCCACCTTGCGCCATTGCAGGGCCCAGACGCCGACGAGCTTGCGCGGCTCGGTGCCCTCCTCCCAGGCACTCAGCATCAGGATATTGGCGAAGCCGGTATCGCAGACCGCCTCCAAGGCGGCCGGATTCATGAAGACGTTTGACGACGCACGCCGAACCAGGTCGTCCCACGGCGGGCCGGCGTCCAGGCTTGGTAAATCAATGGTTACAGAAATCATTAGAAACAATTGCCTTGGCAGGCGCCCCGAGATGGCGATGGTGTTCGCGTGCGCTTGCTTTTCAGTTAAGCGCGATCCTAGCTGAACTCGATCGTGATCTGCCTGATCGCCAAGCGTTTCTTTCAGGATTTCTTTGCCATTGGGGATCATTGATAGGGTTTCACGATCCAGGGCTTCACGGCCCGAGGCAGAGGCATGCGGTACACGGACGTTGCCATCGTCGGCGGAGGTCTTGCCGGCTCGACCGCCGCGGCCATGCTGGGGCGTGCCGGCGTCCCGGCGCTCTTGATCGATCCGCATCCGACCTATCCGCCGGAACTGCGCTGCGAGAAGCTCGGCGGCGACCAGCTCGATCTGCTGCGCAAGACCGGCCTCTCCGAACCGACGCTGCGGGCGACCACACTCGACGGCGAGGTCTGGGAAGCGCGCTTCGGCTATGTCGTCGCCAGGAAGCCGAGCGACCAGCATGGCATCATGTACGACACGCTGGTCAACACCATGCGCGCGCAAATTCCGCCCGCCGTGGAAACCATCTTCAGCAAGGTCACCGGCATTGCCAACAGCGACGAGCGGCAGCAGGTCACGCTGTCGAACGGCGAACATATCTCGGCGCGGCTGGTCGTGCTTTCCAACGGACTCAATATCGGCCTGCGCACCATGCTCGGCATCGAGCGCCAGGTCATCAGTTCCTGCCATTCGATTACGCTCGGCTTCGACGTGGCTCCCGTTGGCCGCGCGGTGTTCGATTTCCCGGCGCTGACCTACTGGCCGAAGCGCGCGAACTCGCGCATGGCCTATATGACGATCTTTCCGATCGGCGGCGCGATGCGCGTCAACCTGATGGTCTACCGCGACATGACCGATCCGTGGTTGCCGGCGTTTCGCAAAGCGCCGGAGGCTGCGATGCTCGCGCTGATGCCGCGACTGATGCGCATGATGGGCGACTTCAAGGTGAGCGGACCAATCAAGATCCGCCCGGCGGACCTTTGCACCACGAGCGGCTATCTGCAGCCGGGCATCGTGCTGGTCGGCGACGCCTTCTCGACCTCCTGCCCTGCCGCCGGCACCGGCACCACAAAGGTGTTCACCGACGTCGGACGCCTCTGCAACGTCTACATCCCGCAATGGCTTGCGACCGACGGCATGGACGCGGAAAAGATCGCGCAGTTCTATGACGATCCCGAGAAGCAGGCCTGCGAGGCGCGAAGCCTGGCGAAGGCCTATCATCTCCGCTCGCTGTCGACCGACAACGGACTATCCTGGCGCGCCCGGCGTTGGGCCCGCTTCCTGGTCAGGCTGGCGCAAGGCACCCTGCGATCAGTCCGAAAAAGCTTCTCGGCCGGCTCGGCCGGGCGGGACGGCAATTCCATGCCGAACGGTCAGCCGCGGCACGGCCGGCTCGCTTAAGTCCCGACAGGAATTTCAGTCGAAGCGACGCCCGCGCTCACTCCTCCTCGTCGTCCTCATCCTCTTCGTCATCATCATCGTCTTCGTCGTCATCATCGGCGAGAGCGGCCGCATTGTGTGGCGTGTGGCCCTGATCGTCCCAGAGCTTGCGGTAGACGCCATTGGCGGCGAGCAGTTTCGTATGCGAGCCGCGCTCGATCGCCTTGCCGCCCGAGATCACGATGATCTCGTCCATCTCGACCACCGATGTCAGGCGGTGGGTCGACCAGATCATGGTGCGCCCTTCCGCCACCTTCAGCAGCGTGCGGTTGATCGCAGCCTCCGTGGTCTGGTCGAGCGCGGAGGTCGCCTCGTCGAGCAGCAGCACCGATGGATTGCGGATGATCGCGCGCGCGATCGCGATACGCTGGCGCTGACCGCCGGACAATGTGTCGCCGCGCTCGCCGACCGGCGTGTCGTATTTCTGCGGCAGGCTCATGATGTAGCGGTGGATCTCGGCCTTGCGCGCGGCTTCGGTGACTTCTTCGTCGGTGGCGCCTTCCTTGCCGAGCCGGATGTTCTCGCGGATCGACATGTTGAACAGCATGTTCTCCTGGAACACGACCGCCATGCCCTTGCGCAGCAATTCACGGGTCACCCGGCGGATATCGACGCCGTCGATGGTGACGCGGCCTTCATCGGGCACGTAGAGGCGCAGGATCAGGTTGAGTAACGTGCTTTTGCCGGAGCCCGAGGGGCCAACGATCGCGATGCGCTTGCCGGCATTGAGCTTGAGGGTGAGATTGTTGAGCACCGGCGTCTGGCTGCCTTCGTAGGCAAAGGTCACGCGCTCGAAGGTGATGTCGTTTGAAATCCGCGGCAGATCCGGCGCGCCCGGACGGTCGGCGCCACGCGTCGGCTCGTCGAGCAGTTCCTGGATGTGACGCACCGCAGCCGCCGACTGGATCGACACCGGAATGAAATGCATCAGATGGGCGATGTTGTAGGACACCTCCCAGAACGCGCTTTCGAAGGTGACGAAGGTGCCGATGGTGATCTGGCCCTTGGTGGCGAGATAAGCTCCGATCGCAAGCACCACGAGGTGCAGCAACAGCACCGAGATCGTGACGGTGCGCTCTACCATGGTCGACAGGAACACGGCGGACGCCGTCTTGATCCGCACATCCTGGTTGCGCATGGTGAACCAGCCGAGCGTGCGGCGCTGCAGGCTGAACGCCTTGACCACCGCCTGCGCCGCGACGTTCTCCTGCACCATGCCGAGCAGCGCCGACTCGTTCAGCTTCTGCTCGTAGTTCGCCTGCACCGCCTTCGGCGTCAGGATCCGCGGGCCTATCAGCGTGATCGGAAACACCAGCAGCGCCACCGCCGCGAGCTGCCAGTTCAAAAACAGCATCAGGATGATGCCGGCGATCAGCTCCAGGAACGGCAGCGCGGCGCTGTTGGCAAAGCTTTTGACCGAGCCCTCGAAGGCCGAGAGGTCGATGGAAAACCGCGAAAGGATTTCGCCGCGCTTGGTGCGGGCAAAATACGCCGATGGCAGGTTCTGGACGTGCTCGAACAACCGTAACCGTACGTCCGAAATCACGCCGGCGGCCAGCCGCGCGTCCCAGCGCTCGTACCAGACCGCGATGATCGAGGTGACGATGCCGGCGACCGCGAGCACGCCGAGGATCTTGTAGAGCGCCTGAAAGTCTTCCTCGCCGAGCGCGTCGTCGATCAGGAATTTCAGGCTCAACGGCATGATGACGTTGAACAGCGTCTCGACCAGGACGCCGAAACTGACGAAGGCCAGGAGCTTCTTGTAGTTGACCAGGATCGGCTTGACGAAGGCGAAGATCGTCGAGAGCGCGCCGGCGGCTTCCTTGGCGGTAAAGACGACGAGGTCCTCGTCGTCATCATCGTCGTCGAGCTCCAGCTCGTCGTCCTCGTCATCTTCTTCGTCGTCGGGCGGCGCAGCGGCTGCCTTGCCACCGGCGGCCGGGCCTGCCGCGCCGGGCTCGACCGCGAGCTTCTTCTCGAGCTCAGGATCGTCCGCTGACGCGGGATTCCGATCATCCGAGGAAGGAGGCTTAGGCGCCATGAAACCAACCGATGCTGCACGGCCGGCATGACCGCAAATCGAACGCGATAGCGCTGGACGCTACCGCGGCAATCCTATGCGATCGGGATCAATTCGGCAAAACAATTGCCGGGGCAATTATGACAGCCGACGGGGCCGATTGCCGGCCGGTCAGTCGTCCGATTCGACCTTGTCGAAGAACGAATAGCGCAGGCTGTCGGCGTCGGCGTACCACTGGCCGGGCCCCTTGTTGGCGGCCAGTGTCGCAGCCCACAACGCATCCGTGCAGTCGCGGCGATGCATCGAGAGGTCGAACCCGTTGCCGAAAAACAACTCCGACCATTCCCACCAGGTGCCGAGCTTCTTGACCCCGCGCAACAGGTCGTAACGGTCGATCAGCGCCGGCGCCATGTCCGAGGTCACCGAGCCGAATACCAGGCCCGTCTTCACGACACGATTCAGTTCGCGCACCGCGCGCGCGACCTGCTTTTCCGCCACGTGGCACAAGCTGGTCTCGAACACGAAATCGAATTCGCCGTTCTTGAACGGCATGTCCGAGATCGAGCCGAGCTTGTTGAACTTCTTCAGCGCCTTCGGCGTTTTGGCGTGGATCGCCCGGTTGTTTTCGATACCCCAGGCATCGATGCCACGCTCGCGCAGCGCGCCGACCAGTTCGCCGCTGGCGGAGCCGGCAACCAGCAGCTTGTAACCCTTGGCCCTGTTCCAGACGATCTTGATCAGGTCCGTCAGATAGGCCGGATCGGTGAACCGGTTCCAGACTTCGCTGTAGGGACCAACGCCACGGTAATTGTCAAAATAGTCGCGATCGATCTTGTCGGACAGTTTTTCGCTCTGCTGCGCCTGCGCGCGGCGCAGCCGCATCATCTCGGTGAGAACGATGTCGGTGGCGGCGTCGGAGGAGTTGAGCAGCCCGTTCAGCGTGGAGTTGAACAGGTAGTCGCCGACGACGACGATCCCCGGATGCTCTTTCGGCTCCGGGCGGTGATTGGTCATGACGTCGCGCACCGGCATGCCGCCGGGCAGCGCATTCACCGACGACAGCCAGCGGTGAATCTTGCCCTCCATGAAATGGTTGCGGGCATCGCCGAGCGAGGCCGGCAGCGACTTCAACGCGGCGTCGATCAGTTCCTGATCGCTGAGATTGGCAAACGCCAGCGCGTCGGAGCCGGCGATCAGCCAGTTGAGGACGCCATGCTTGCCGACGTCGTGGCGCGCGCCCTCGTTGTAGACGCAGCAGCCGCCGAACGCTTCCGACATGAACCAGGCGCCGGGAATTTTTTCGCCCCAGAACGGCTCGTCGAACAGGATCGAGACCCGCAGGTAGTGCGCCGGCCGGTCAAAATATGAAACGTGCTTGACCATCGACTTGCGCAGCTCTTCGCCGTCCCAGCGCATGGTCGCCAACCACGAGTGCGGCAGGCACATCAGCACCAGGTCGAAATCACGCGCCTCCGGCCCCTTCCCGTTCATCATGTTGAGCTGATAACGGCCGGCGTCGGTCTTGCCGACCTTGAGGACCCGGTGATTGAGCTGGATGTCCGCATCGACCTCGGAGCGCAGGCCCTCGATCAGCTGCTCGTTGCCGTTCTGGATCGAGTACAGGCCGATATAGCCGTCGACATCCATCACAAAATTCTTCAGCGCGTTGAGCCCGTTGGTGTTGTGGCTCTCGGTGGCGATATCCGAGCGCGCCATCACCTTGAAGAAGCGCTTGGCGGTGGGGTCGTCGACTTCCTTGTCGAGCACCTGCTCGCAGGTCAGATAGGCCCAGGGGTGCTCGTTGTCGTGGGCGCCGACGCCTTCATAATATTCGATCGGCGACACCATGTCGGCGCAACGCTTGCGGAATGCCTCGATCGCGGCCGCGGTTTTCGCACCGTATTTGCGGCGCATGCCCGGGACGTCGTTGAGCAGTTCGCCGTCGAGCTGAACCTGCTCGGCGTCCATCGGTATGGTCTGCAGGCCGAAATGCTGGATCAGCTCGCGCAACGGATCGGGACCGGTCATCGAGTAGTCGTAGATCTCGGCAACGCCGGCCTCGTACATCGCGGGCGCGGAATCGAACTTGCGCGTGACGATCTTGCCGCCGATCCGGTCGGAGGCTTCATAGATCGTGATGCGGCAGAGATCGCCGAGCTTCTTTTTCAGATACCAGGCGCTCATCAGCCCGCCGGGGCCGCCGCCAACGATTGCAAGATCGAGCATGTGTTTTCCGTGGTCTCCGGCCACGCCGCGAAGCGCCCGGTCTAAGTCAGCCTAGCAAAAGCGCTTTTCAGCCTGAAGGGAAGATGAACAAAGCGGGTCCCTGCATCGCAGCAACGAAAGAAAGCAGCAAAAAGGCCGGCTTTCGCCGGCCTTTTGTTTTCTCACCGTAATCTTGCGGAGAACTTATTCCGCAGGCGGCAGCGCCAGCGGTTCCGCTTCCGGCGCAGTCGGCACGATCGCAGACTGCTTCTCGCGCTCGTCGAGAATCAGCTTGTCGCGCTTGACCGCGACTTCGCGGATCTTGGCCATCGAGGCGCCAGTGCCCGCCGGGATCAGCCGGCCGACAATGACGTTTTCCTTGAGGCCTTCCAGCGGATCCACCTTGCCGTTGACGGCGGCTTCGGTGAGCACGCGGGTGGTCTCCTGGAACGAGGCCGCCGAGAAGAACGAGCGGGTCTGCAGGCTCGCCTTGGTGATGCCGAGCAGAACCGGCGTTCCCGTGGCGATCTTCTTGCCCTCTTCCTTGGCCTTGGCGTTGAGCACGTCGAACTCGATTTTGTCGATCTGTTCGCCCGAGATCATGTCGGTCTCGCCCTGGTCGGTGATTTCGACCTTCTGCAGCATCTGACGGACAATCACCTCGATGTGCTTGTCGTTGATGAGCACGCCCTGCAACCGGTAAACTTCCTGGATTTCGTTGACCAGATAGGCAGCGAGTTCCTCGATGCCCTTGATCGCCAGAATGTCGTGCGGTGCCGGATTGCCTTCGACGATGAAGTCGCCCTTTTCGACGATATCGCCGTCCTGCAGATGGATGTGCTTGCCCTTCGGGATCAGGTACTCCCTGGTCTCCTCGGTCTTGTCCATCGGCTCGATCGAGATGCGGCGCTTGTTCTTGTAGTCGCGGCCGAAGCGGATGGTGCCCGCGATTTCCGCGATGATCGCCGCGTCCTTTGGCTTGCGGGCCTCGAACAGTTCGGCCACCCGCGGCAGACCGCCGGTGATGTCGCGGGTCTTGGCGCTCTCCGTCGAGATACGCGCCAGAATGTCGCCGGCCTTGACCTTCGCGCCGGTATCAACCGACAGAATGGCGTCGACCGACAGCATGTACCGGGCATCGCCGCCACGGGCGAGCTTCAGCACCTTGCCATCCTTGCCCTTGACCACGATCGCGGGCCGCAGGTCCGCGCCACCGCGCGAAGCACGCCAGTCGATGACGACGCGCTTGGCGATACCGGTGGATTCGTCGAGCGTTTCCGAGATCGACTGCCCTTCCACCAGGTCCTCGAACCCGATGGTGCCTTCGACTTCGGTCAGCACCGGACGGCTGTACGGATCCCATTCCGCGATGCGCTGGCCACGCTTGACCATATCGCCTTCATCGATGTGCATACGCGCACCGTACTGAATGCGGTGGGTCGCACGCTCGGTGCCGTCGGCATCGCTGATCGCAACGACCATGTTGCGAACCATCGCGACCGAGTGCCCTTCGCTGTTCTTGGCGATGGCCTTGTTGCGGATCACCACCTTGCCGTCGAAGTTCGACTCGAATGAACGACTGCTCGTTGATCTGCGCCGCGCCGCCGATGTGGAACGTGCGCATCGTCAGCTGCGTGCCGGGCTCACCGATCGACTGGGCGGCGATGACGCCGACCGCTTCACCGTGGTTGACCGGCGTGCCGCGGGCCAGATCGCGGCCGTAGCACTTGCCGCAGATGCCGTTGACCAGTTCGCAGGTCAGGGCCGAACGGATCTTCACTTCCTGGATGCCGGCCTGCTGGATGGCGTCGACATGCGTCTCTTCCATCAGCGTGCCGCGCTTGACCACGACCTTGTTGGTCACGGGATCGCGCAGATCCTCACCGTTGGTACGGCCGAGAATACGCGACGCCAGCGACGCAACCACGGTGCCGGCATCGATGATGGCGCGCATCTTGATGCCGAGCTTGGTGCCGCAATCGTCCTGCGTGATGATGCAGTCCTGCGCGACGTCGACCAGACGCCGGGTCAGGTAGCCTGAGTTCGCGGTCTTCAACGCGGTATCCGCGAGGCCCTTGCGGGCACCGTGGGTCGAGTTGAAGTATTCGAGCACCGACAGACCTTCCTTGAAGTTGGAAATGATCGGCGTTTCGATGATCTCACCCGACGGCTTGGCCATCAGGCCGCGCATGCCGGCGAGCTGACGCATCTGCGCCGGCGAACCGCGCGCACCGGAATGCGCCATCATGTAGATCGAGTTGATGTCGGCGTCGGCGCCCTTGGCGTTCTTCTTGGTCGAGGAGATTTCCTTCATCATCTCCTTGGCGATTTCTTCGGTCGCCTTCGACCAGGCGTCGACCACCTTGTTGTACTTCTCGCCATGGGTGATCAGGCCGTCGTTGTACTGCTGCTCGAAATCCTTCGCCAGCGTACGGGTGGTCTCGACGATCTTCCACTTCGAGTGCGGCACCACCATGTCGTCCTTGCCGAACGAGATGCCGGCCTTGAACGCGTTGTAGAAGCCGAGCGCCATGATGCGGTCGCAGAAGATCACGGTCTCCTTCTGGCCGCAGTGACGGTAGACCTGGTCGATGACGCCGGAAATTTCGCGCTTGGTCATCAGCTTGTTGATGATGTCGTACGGAATCTTGGTCGAGCTCGGCAGCAGGTTGCCGAGCATGACGCGGCCCGCGGTGGTTTCGATCCAGCGCTTGCCGATCTTGCCGGTCTCGTCGATGCCTTCCCACCGGTACTTGATCTTGGTGTGGAGGTGGATGACCTTCGAATGCAGGGCATGCTCGAGTTCGGCCATTTCGCCGAAGATCTTGCCCTCGCCGGGCAGGCCTTCGCGCATGATCGACACGTAATACAGACCGAGCACGATGTCCTGCGACGGCACGATGATCGGCTGGCCGTTCGCGGGATGCAGGATGTTGTTGGTCGACATCATCAGGACGCGCGCTTCCAGCTGCGCTTCCAGCGACAGCGGAACGTGCACGGCCATCTGGTCGCCGTCGAAGTCGGCGTTGAACGCGGCGCAAACCAGGGGATGCAGCTGGATCGCCTTGCCTTCAATGAGCACCGGCTCGAACGCCTGAATGCCGAGGCGATGCAGCGTCGGCGCGCGGTTCAGCAGCACGGGATGTTCGCGGATCACCTCGTCGAGGATGTCCCAGACCTCGGGACGTTCTTTTTCGACGAGCTTCTTCGCCTGCTTCACCGTGGTCGACAGACCCTTGGCGTCGAGCCGCGAGTAGATGAACGGCTTGAACAGTTCGAGCGCCATCTTCTTCGGCAGGCCGCACTGATGCAGCCGCAGTTCGGGACCGACCACGATCACCGAACGGCCGGAGTAGTCGACGCGCTTGCCGAGCAGGTTCTGGCGGAAACGGCCCTGCTTGCCCTTGAGCATGTCGGCCAGCGACTTCAGCGGACGCTTGTTGGCGCCGGTGATGACGCGACCGCGGCGGCCGTTGTCGAACAGTGCGTCGACGGCCTCCTGCAGCATGCGCTTTTCGTTGCGGATGATGATGTCGGGCGCGCGCAACTCCATCAGCCGCTTCAAGCGGTTGTTGCGGTTGATGACGCGGCGATAGAGGTCGTTGAGGTCGGACGTCGCAAAGCGGCCGCCGTCGAGCGGCACCAGCGGACGCAGGTCCGGCGGAATCACCGGCACCACGGTCAGGATCATCCACTCCGGCTTGTTGCCGGAATAGCGGAAGGCCTCGACGATCTTCAGGCGCTTGGCGAGCTTCTTGTGCTTGATGTCGGACTCGGTCTCCTGCATCTCGACGCGCAGTGACGCCTCGAGCTTTTCGAGCTCAAGTCCCTTCAGCAGTTCGCGGATCGCCTCGGCGCCGATCATGGCGGTGAAGCTGTCCTGGCCGTATTCGTCCTGCGCCTTCAGGTACTCGTCTTCCGACAAGAGCTGACGGTCCTTGAGCGCGGTGAGACCCGGCTCCAGCACGACGTAATATTCAAAATACAGGATCCGCTCGAGATCCTTCAGCGTCATGTCGAGCAGCAGGCCGATACGCGACGGCAGCGACTTCAGGAACCAGATGTGCGCGACCGGTGCGGCCAGTTCGATATGGCCCATGCGCTCGCGACGGACGCGCGAAAGCGTCACTTCGACCGAGCACTTTTCGCAGATGATGCCCTTGTACTTCATCCGCTTGTACTTGCCGCACAAGCACTCGTAATCCTTGATCGGCCCGAAGATGCGGGCGCAGAACAGGCCGTCGCGCTCCGGCTTGAAGGTACGGTAGTTGATGGTCTCCGGCTTCTTGATCTCGCCGTAGGACCAGGACAGAATCTTCTCCGGAGACGCAATCGAGATCCGGATCTGGTCGAAGACCTGAGCCGGCGTCGTCGGATTGAAGAGATTCATAATTTCTTGGTTCATCGTCTTCTCCTCGCGTGCCGATCGTCACCGGCAGCAAATTCGAAATTCTTCTGTCGCGCGCGTCCCTCTCAACGTCCGAGAGAGGCGCGAATGCCCGGCCCATCTGCGAAGACAAGCTTCGCGCTTTGGGCCGGACATGAAATCGTAAGCGTTACTCAGCCGCCTCGGACGTCGTCCCCGGGGCAATCTTGGAATTGTGCAGGTCGACGTTGAGGCCGAGCGAGCGCATTTCCTTGACCAGCACGTTGAACGATTCCGGGATACCCGCTTCGAACGTGTCGTCGCCGCGAACGATCGCCTCGTACACCTTGGTACGGCCGGCGACGTCGTCCGACTTCACGGTCAGCATTTCCTGCAGCGTGTAGGCCGCGCCGTAAGCTTCCAGCGCCCACACTTCCATTTCGCCGAAACGCTGTCCGCCGAACTGCGCCTTGCCGCCCAGCGGCTGCTGGGTAACGAGCGAGTACGGTCCGATCGAACGGGCGTGGATCTTGTCGTCGACGAGATGGTGCAGCTTGAGCATGTAGATGTAGCCCACCGTCACCTTGCGGTCGAAGGTGTCGCCGGTACGGCCGTCAAACACGGTCGACTGGCCCGAGGCGTCGAAGCCCGCCATCTTCAGCATCTCTTCGATGTCGGCTTCCTTGGCACCGTCGAACACCGGCGTCGCGATCGGCACGCCGTGGCTCAGGTTGCGACCAAGCTCCATCAATTCGTTGTCGTTCATCGTCTTGATGGTTTCATCGTCGCCATAGATCTTCTTCAGGGTCTCGCGCAGCGGCTTGAGATCCTGCCTCTGATAGTAGGCGTCGATGGTCTGGCCGATCTTCTTGCCCATGCCTGCGCAGGCCCAGCCAAGATGCGTTTCCAGAATCTGGCCGACGTTCATGCGCGAGGGCACGCCGAGCGGATTGAGCACGATGTCGGCATGGGTGCCGTCCTCGAGGAACGGCATGTCCTCGATCGGAACGATCTTGGACACCACGCCCTTGTTGCCGTGACGGCCGGCCATCTTGTCGCCGGGCTGGATCTTGCGCTTCACCGCGACGAAGACCTTGACCATCTTCATCACGCCGGGCGGCAGTTCGTCGCCACGCTGCAGCTTTTCGACCTTGTCGAGGAAGCGCTGTTCAAGGCCCTTCTTCGATTCGTCGTACTGCTTCCGCATCGCCTCGATTTCGGCCATCAGCTTGTCGTTCGGCGAGGCGAACATCCACCACTGCGAGCGCGGATGCTCGTCGAGCACGGCGCGCGTGATCTTGGTGTCCTTCTTGAAGCCCTTCGGACCGGCGATGCCCTGGCGGTTTTCCAGGAGCTCCGCGAGACGGCCGTAGACGTTACGGTCGAGGATCGCCTGTTCGTCGTCGCGGTCCTTGGCCAGACGCTCGATCTCTTCCCGCTCGATCGCCAGCGCGCGCTCGTCCTTGTCGACGCCGTGCCGGTTGAACACGCGCACTTCCACGATCGTGCCCTGCACGCCCGGGGGCACGCGGAGCGAGGTATCGCGGACGTCGGAAGCCTTTTCGCCGAAGATGGCGCGCAGGAGCTTTTCTTCCGGCGTCATCGGGCTTTCGCCCTTCGGCGTGATCTTGCCGACCAGGATGTCGCCGGCGCGGACTTCGGCGCCGATGTAGACGATGCCGGCTTCGTCGAGGTTCTTCAGCGCTTCTTCCGAAACGTTCGGAATGTCGCGGGTGATTTCCTCAGGTCCGAGCTTGGTGTCGCGGGCCATGACTTCGAATTCCTCGATGTGGATCGAGGTGAAGACGTCGTCCTTCACGATCCGCTCGGAGAGCAGGATCGAAGTCTTCGAAGTTGTAGCCATTCCACGGCATGAACGCGACCAGCACGTTGCGGCCGAGCGCGAGTTCGCCGAGATCGGTCGAGGGACCGTCGGCGATGATGTCGCCCTTCTTGACGATGTCGCCGACCTTCACCAGCGGACGCTGGTTGATGCAGGTCGACTGGTTGGAGCGCTGGTACTTCATCAGCCGGTAGATATCGACGCCCGACTTGGTGGGATCGAGATCTTCGGTGGCGCGGATAACGACACGGGTCGCGTCGATCTGGTCGATCACGCCGGAGCGGCGTGCCGCGATCGCAGCGCCGGAGTCGCGGGCAACCACGCCTTCCATGCCGGTGCCGACGAACGGCGCCTCGGCGCGAACCAGCGGCACCGCCTGGCGCTGCATGTTCGAGCCCATCAGCGCGCGGTTGGCGTCGTCGTTCTCGAGGAACGGGATCAGCGCCGCGGCAACCGAAACCAGCTGCTTCGGCGACACGTCCATGTAGTCGACCTTGTCCGGCGTGATCGGCAGCACTTCGCCGGCGTGACGGCAGACGATCAGGTCTTCGGTGAAGCGACCCTTGGCGTCGAGCGGCACGTTGGCCTGCGCCACGCGATAGCGGCCCTCTTCCATCGCCGAGAGGTACACGACCTCGTCGGTGACGCGGCCGTCCTTGACCTTGCGATAGGGCGTTTCGACGAAGCCGTACTTGTTGACGCGCGCGAACGTCGCCAGCGAGTTGATCAGACCGATGTTCGGGCCTTCCGGCGTCTCGATCGGGCAGATACGGCCGTAATGCGTCGGATGCACGTCGCGGACTTCGAAGCCGGCGCGCTCGCGGGTCAGACCGCCCGGTCCAAGCGCCGAGAGACGGCGCTTGTGGGTGATTTCCGACAGCGGGTTGGTCTGGTCCATGAACTGCGACAGCTGCGACGAGCCGAAGAATTCACGCACGGCAGCCGCGGCAGGCTTCGCGTTGATCAGGTCCTGCGGCATCACGGTGTCGATATCGACACTGGACATACGCTCCTTGATCGCGCGCTCCATGCGCAGCAGGCCGATGCGGTACTGGTTTTCCATCAGTTCGCCGACCGAACGCACCCGGCGGTTGCCGAGATGGTCGATGTCGTCGATCTCGCCCTTGCCGTCGCGCAGGTCGACCAGCGTCTTGATGACGGCCAGGATGTCTTCCTTGCGCAGCGTGCGATGGGTGTCGGGCGCGTCGAGTTCGAGGCGCATGTTCATCTTGACGCGGCCGACCGCGGACAGGTCGTAGCGCTCACTGTCGAAGAACAGCGACTGGAACATGGTCTGGGCCGAGTTGATGGTCGGCGGCTCGCCGGGACGCATCACGCGATAGATGTCGAACAGCGCGTCTTCACGCGTCATGTTCTTGTCGGCATGCAGCGTGTTGCGGATGTAGGCGCCGACATTGACGTGGTCGATGTCGAGCAGCGGCAGGTCCTTGTAGCCCTGCTCGTTGAGCGCCTTCAGCGACTTCTCGGTGAGCTCCTCGCCGGCTTCGGCGTAGATTTCACCGGTCTTCGGATTGACGAGGTCCTCGGCCAGGTAGTTGCCGACCAACTCTTCGTCGGTCATGCGCAGCGCCTTGAGGCCCTTTTCCTGCATCTGACGCGCACCGCGCACGGTGAGCTTCTTGCCGGCCTCGAGCACGACCTTGCCGGTGTCGGCGTCGATCAGGTCGTTGACGGTCGAGTAGCCGCGGAAACGGTTGGCGTCGAACGGCACGCGCCAGCCTTCCTTGCCGCGCTTGTAGCTGATCTTCTTGTAGAAGGTGGACAGGATCGTCTCGCCGTCGAGACCGAGCGCGTACATCAGCGAGGTCACGGGAATCTTGCGGCGGCGATCGATGCGCGCGAACACGATGTCCTTGGCGTCGAACTCGATGTCGAGCCAGGAACCGCGATACGGAATCACGCGCGCGGCAAACAGCAGCTTGCCGGACGAATGGGTCTTGCCCTTGTCGTGGTCGAAGAACACGCCGGGCGAACGGTGCATCTGCGAAACGATGACGCGCTCGGTGCCGTTGACGACGAAGGTGCCGTTCATGGTCATGAGCGGGATATCGCCCATGTAGACGTCCTGCTCCTTGATGTCCTTGACCGACTTGGCGCCGGTTTCCTCGTCGATATCGAACACGATCAGGCGCAGCGTCACCTTCAGCGGCGCAGCATAGGTCATGCCGCGCTGGCGGCACTCGTCGACGTCATACTTCGGCGGCTCGAATTCGTAGCGGACGAATTCCAGCATCGAGGTGCCCGAGAAATCCGAGATCGGGAACACCGAGCGGAACACCGCCTGCAGGCCCTCGTCCAGCCGCCCGCCCGGGGGTTCGTCGACCATCAGGAACTGGTCGTAGGACGCCTTCTGAACCTCGATGAGGTTCGGCATCTCGGCGACTTCCTTGATGTGTCCGAAGAACTTGCGGATGCGTTTGCGACCGGTGAATGTCTGCTGCGCCATCGTGGCCTCTCATTTTCGTCGCCCTGTTGGGCGAACCATCCGAAGCGCGACTGCCGCCGCCCCCGGGTTGAATTTCGAATCGCTCAAAAGGAACAAAGCCCAATTTCAGGAATTAATTCCTGAATCCGTTCTCTAGACCTTCAAAACGCAAAACGACGCGCGGGGCGCATGCCTGCACCCGCCCGTCACAACTTGCCGTTTCACGGACTGAAAAAGCCCGAAATTTGACTGTCTCCCAACGGCTTACGCCAAGGACCCTGCCGTCCCCACCGCCTACCGCGTTTTCCTGCTGCCGCCCCGATATGGGGCGGTAATCGTGGAGATTCGAGGGGCTAACCCCGCGAATCCCCACACATTTTTGTGTACGCTGTGCTCTGGGTTACCCCATCGCACCGAGCTTTGGACAGATCCCGGGTCTCGCTGACGCTCGCCAAATTTTGACAAGCAAGACCCGGATTTCGCCGAAGTAACTTGCGTTACTTCAGCTCAACCTTGGCGCCAGCCTTTTCGAGCTGGGCCTTGAGCTTCTCGGCTTCGTCCTTGTTCACGCCTTCCTTGACAGCCTTGGGCGCGCCTTCGACGAGGTCCTTGGCTTCCTTGAGGCCCAGGCCGGTGATGGCGCGGACTTCCTTGATGACTTCGATCTTCTTGTCGCCGGCCGCAGCCAGCATGACCGTGAACTCGGTCTTTTCTTCAGCGGGAGCGGCGGCAGCAGCAGCCGGACCGGCCACCGCAACGGCGGCAGCGGCGGACACGCCCCACTTTTCTTCGAGGAGCTTTGCCAGCTCGGCAGCTTCGAGCACGGTCAGGCCCGAGAGGTCGTCGACGATTTTCTGTAGGTCAGCCATTGATCTGTTTCCTTAAACGTATTGGTTCGAACCAGGTTTGATTTGCGAAGGGTCAGGCCGCTTCGCTCTTTGAGGCATAGGCCTGAATGACGCGCGCGAGCTTGGACGCGGGCGCTGTGGAGAGCTGAGCGATCTTGGTCGCCGGCGCCACAAGGAGGCCGAGGATCTTCGCGCGCAATTCATCCAGTGACGGCAATGAGGCAAGCGCCTTCACACCGTTCACATCCAGGACGGTTTTACCCATCGAGCCGCCGAGAATGACGAACTGTTCGTTCGCCTTGGCGAATTCGACGGCAACCTTCGGCGCCGCTACCGGATCGTCAGAAGTGGCGATCACGGTCGGTCCCTTCAGCAGGGAACCGATGGCAACGACATCCGTGCCTTCAAGAGCAATTTTGGCGAGACGGTTCTTCGAGACCTTCACCGACGCGCCCGCCTGCTTCATCTGCATGCGCAGCTTCTGCATCTGGACCACGGTGAGGCCGGAATAGTGGGCGACGACTGCAACGCTGGTGGCCTTGAACAGGCCGTTCAGCGCTTCAACCGCGTCCTTTTTTGCCGCTCTTTCCACAGCAAGCTCTCTCCGGTTGGCGGCCTTCGCTTGAGCGAGACCGCCGGGTTGCACCCATCGTCTCACCCAAAACCTGACCTCTGGACACAGTCCACGGACACGTCGGGCAAGACGACATTTGAAAAGCCTGCCCTCCCGAACCAGATGGCGCGGGGTGTCGAGGTTCGAACCAAATCAAGCCCAGACGCCGCAGGAAGCGAGCGTAAAGCGAAATCCGGTCTTCACCCGTCTATGCAGGCCATGCGATTAAGCCGTTGAAAAACTTTCGTTTTACGCGGGCGCCTGCAGTCTTGGACAGGATCGAGGCTTGTCCGCGAACGAAAAAGCCCCTGCTCTCATTCCACCGGGACGACGGATTTTCTTCCTTTCGAGCAATCCAAGCTGGATGTCTTGAAAGGAATGATCTCCTACCGTATCGGGTTTTCGGAATGCGAGCACAGACGTGCCAGCAACGGCCAGCACGCCCGGAAGCGGTTATCTACCGAGTCTCGATGGGCTTGCCAAGTTCTAATCCGGCTTAAAAGGCAAAATTCACACCAGATCGGCCGGACCTGAATACCGTCAAGCCAAACTAAATTTCTTTGACCTGTTCCGTCACACCGGGACCGCCTCGCTCGTCTTGGCCGCAGGAGGTTCCCCATGCAGCGATCATTAGCGGCAATTCTTGCAATACCCACCCTTCTCAACGGGCTGGCGATGTTTGTCTCCGGCCCGCGCTGGTACGAAAGCGTTCCCGGGGTCACCGACACCGGCCCCTTCAATCCGCACTTCGTCCAGGACATTGGCCTGGCGTTCCTGGTGGCCGGTCTTGCGCTGGCGGCGCGGGCCTGGCGGCCGCGATACTGGCCGGGGGCAGTAGCCGGCGCCGCCTTCCTGGTCGCGCACGCGCTGCTCCATCTGGTCATGATCGCCGGCGGGCACAGCCACCACGCCGTGTTCGACCTTCTGGCCATCGTCCTGCCGTCGGCCCTCGCCCTTTATTCCGCCTTCCCGGCTCAAGGAGAATATCATGCGTAGTTGGATCGCGCGCCGCATGCTGCGCGCAACGAGCAAGCGTTATAGCTACGACACGAGCTATCTCGACATGATGCTGAAAGAGTCACCTTCCGCCTTCTTCAAGTTCGCATCCGTCATGAAAGCATCGAGCCATCGCGAAACGGTCCCGGTCGAAGCCAGCTTTGCCGCCAAGATCGTCGGCGCCCTGTCGGAAGACTGCGGCCCCTGCACGCAGCTCTGCGTCGACATGGCGCTCGAGGCCGGCATGCCCAGGGATCAGATTGAAGCGGTGTTGCGTCGCGATCCGCGCCCGATGAGCGACACGACCCGTCTGGCGTTCAGGTTCGCCGATGCCGTGGCGCGCCGCTCGGTCGACGACGAGGAATTTCGCGACGCCGTACGTGCCCAATGGGGCCAGAAAGGCGTTATCGATTTGACCATGGCGCTGCAGATGGGCCGGATGTTCCCGATGGTGAAGGCAGCCCTCGGCTATGCCAAGGAGTGCCGCCGCGTCAGCGTGGACGGACACCATGTCGACGTCATCAAACAGGCCGCCTGATAGCGATCCGCTGGCGCCCCATCGCGGGCGCCTGCTCGGCCTCGCCTATCGCATGCTCGGCAGCCGCAGCGACGCCGAAGACATCGTGCAGGACGCTTATCTTCGCTTCGCCGGCGCAAAGGACGTTCAAAACCCCGAGGCCTTTCTGGTCACCGTCGTGACACGGCTATGCCTCGACCGGCTGAAGAGCGCCAGGGCCCAGCGCGAAGTCTATGTCGGGCCATGGTTGCCCGAGCCGGTCTGCGACGCGGAGGGTCTTTCGGCTGATGCCGCGACGGAACTGGCCGACGATCTTTCGTTTGCCTTGCTGCTGGCGCTCGACCGGCTATCGCCGATGGAACGCGCGGCCTTCCTGCTGCACGACGTCTTCGACACGCCGTTTTCCGAGGTCGCTTCCATGCTCGACCGGTCCGAGGCGGCTTGCCGGCAACTGGCGACGCGGGCCCGCCGCGCGGTGCGCGACGAGCGCCCTGTGCCCGCGGCAACGCCGGACAATCACGCCCGCCTCCTGATGGCTTTCAGCGAGGCGGCGACCAGCGGCAACGTCGCGCGTCTGGCCGAATTGCTGTGCGAAGATGCGATTGCGATCACCGACGGCGGCGGCCGCAAGACGGCTGCGCTCAACCCGATCATGGGCGCCGACAAGATCGCCCGTTTCTTCATTGGCGTGACGGCAAAGAATGCCGGACATGACATCCGCATCGAACCGGCAATGATCAACGGGGCCTTCGGCGCCCTGCTCTATCTCGACGGCGAACTCGATCACGTCGTGAGCATGGCGATCGACGGCGAGCGGATCGCCGCCATCTATGTCGTGCGCAATCCCGACAAGCTCAGACACCTTCAGCCGGGCGTCGACCACATAGGGCAACGGCTTGCCGGCAAAAAACGCCTCGAAGTTGGCGATCACGCAGTCCTGCATCGCGACGTGCGATTCCAGCGTGTGGCCGCCGAGATGCGGGCTCAGCACCACGTTCGGCAGCGCCGTCAGCGCGTCCGGCGCGTGCGGCTCCTTGGCAAAGACGTCGAGGCCGGCACCGGCGATGGTCTGGTCGGTCAGCGCCGCGATCAGTGCCGGCTCGTCGATGACCGAGCCGCGCGAGATGTTGACGACAAAGCCGTCCTTGCCGAGCTTCTTCAGGATGTTTGCGTCGACGGCGTGATTGGTATCGGCCCCCGCCCGCACCGCGATCATCAGCACGCTGCACCATTCGGCCAGCGCCTCCAGGGTCGGAAAATATGGGTACGGCACGTCGTGCTTGCTGCGGCTGAAATAGCCCACTTCAGTCTCGAAGGCCGCGACCCGCGCGGCGATCTTGCGGCCGATCTCACCCATGCCGTAGACGCCGATCTTGCGGCCGAGCATGCCGGCCTGCGGGCGCATCATCGGCGACGGCTTGAGGCCGGACCAGCTGCCGCTGCGCACATAGTCGTCGGCGACCAGCAATCGCCGCGTGGTGGCCAGCATCAGGGTGACGGCGATGTCGGCGACCGAGGCCGCGTTGGCCCCCGGACTGTGACCGACGGCAATCCCACGCTTCGCCGCCGCCGCCAGATCGACGCCGTCATAGCCGGTGCCGTAGCAGACGATCGCTCCCAGTTTCGGCATCAGGTCCATGGTGTCGCCGCTGAACGGCGTTCCGCCGGCGGTGAGAACGGCGCGAATACCGGAAAGCTGTTCGGCGGAGAACATTTCGTTGGGCCGCTTGCCCGCGGCATCCATCAGCTCGAAGCGTTCGCCGAACCGCACCATCTGGGCTTTGGGGAAACGCGAATAGACCAGCACCTTGTCGGGCATTGTTGTTCTTTCTTGCTAACTCCGGCACTGCGACGATTACGCAATGCGAGCACCAAACGCAAAGGGCGGAACCGGTTTCCCAATTCCGCCCTTTATATCCGTAATGCGAGCTCGTTAGCCGAAAGGTCGGCAACGGCGTTAGCCGAGGATGGTGCCCGGCTCGACCTTGACGCCCGGACCCATGGTGGAGGAGACCGCCACGCGCTGGATGTAGGTGCCCTTGGAACCGGCCGGCTTCGCCTTGGAGACCGCATCCGCGAGCGCCTTGACGTTCTGGACCAGCTTCTCTTCGGTGAACGAGGCCTTGCCGATGCCGGCCTGCACGATGCCGGCCTTCTCGACGCGGAACTCGACCGAGCCGCCCTTGGCGCCCTTCACGGCGGTGGCGACGTCCATCGTCACGGTGCCGATCTTCGGGTTCGGCATCATGCCGCGCGGGCCGAGCACCTTACCGAGGCGGCCGACCAGCGGCATCATGTCGGGGGTTGCGATACAACGATCGAAGTCGATCGCACCGCCCTGCACCTTCTCGACCAGGTCTTCGGCGCCGACGACGTCAGCGCCTGCAGCCCTGGCTTCGTCAGCCTTGGCGCCACGGGCGAACACGCCGACGCGCAGCGTGCGGCCGGTGCCGTTCGGCAGATTGACGACGCCACGAACCATCTGGTCGGCGTGACGCGGGTCGACGCCGAGATTGATCGAGATTTCGATCGTCTCGTCGAACTTCGACTTGGCGCGTTCCTTGACCATCTTGATGGCTTCCGCGAGCGGATAGAGGTGCTCACGATCGACACCCTCGCGGGCCTTGCTCAAACGTTTTCCGATTGCCATGACCCGTTACCCCGCCACTTCCAGACCCATCGAACGGGCAGAGCCCTCGACCATCTTCATGGCCAACTCGATCGAGTCACAGTTGAGATCCTTCATCTTCTTCTCGGCGATCTCGCGCACCTGCGCCTTGGTCACCGCGCCGGCCTTGTCGCGGCCCGGAGCTTTCGAACCGGACTGGATCTTGGCGGCCTGCTTGAGGAAGAACGACATCGGAGGGGTCTTCATCTCGAAGGTGAACGAACGATCGGCGTAGATCGTGATCACCACCGGAATCGGGGTGTTCTTTTCTTCCTTCTGCGTCTGGGCGTTGAACGCCTTGCAGAATTCCATGATGTTGAGACCGCGCTGACCAAGCGCGGGACCGATCGGGGGCGAAGGATTCGCCGCACCGGCCGGCACCTGCAATTTCAGGTATCCGGTCACTTTCTTTGCCATTTACTGCTCCTCATGTTGCTCCGGCCAATCCGGAAGCTTCACAGGACCGTGGTGCGGTTCTCATGACGGCTGGCGACCGCCAGTCCCCTTCCACGGCATTACGGAAGCGTTGCCGCCTCCGATTCCGATCAGACCTTCTCGACCTGACCGAATTCCAGTTCGACGGGGGTGGCACGGCCGAAGATCGACACCGCGACCTTCACGCGCGAACGCGCCTCGTCAATTTCCTCAACCACGCCGGAGAACGACGCGAACGGGCCATCGGCCACGCGGACGTTCTCGCCGATTTCGAACGACACCGACGCCTTCGGACGCTCAACGCCTTCCTGCACCTGGTGCAGGATCCGCATCGCTTCGGCTTCCGAGATCGGCATCGGCTTGTTTTCGGCGCCGAGGAAGCCGGTCACCTTCGGGGTGTTCTTGATCAGATGAAACGCCTCGTCGGTCAGTTTCATCTTCACCAGCACGTAGCCCGGGAAGAATTTTCGCTCGGCGTCGATCTTGCGGCCGCGGCGCACTTCAGTGACCTTTTCGGTCGGCACCAGCACCTGCTCGAACAGGTCTTCGAGCCCGCGCTGCTTGGCCTGCTCGCGGATCGATTCCGAAACCTTCTTTTCGAAGTTCGAATAGGCGTGAACGATGTACCAGCGCTTGTCCATGGTTTGGGTCCCGGTGCTCATCAGTGGACGCCCAGCAGCAAGGTGACGAGGTAACGAATGACCTGATCGGAGGCGAAGAAGAAGATCGAAGCCAGCGCCACCATCACGAACACCATGATCGTGGTGATCGTCGTCTCGCGACGCGTCGGCCAGGTGACCTTGGCGGTCTCCGAGCGTACTTCCTGCAGGAATTTGAACGGGCTGAAAGCCATCGTTTGGTAATCCGCGTCCCAGAGAGACGATGTTTGATTTACGTGAATCCGAACAGCCCTCTAGCGCCCAGCCCTCTCTCGAAGGTTGAGCCGCGAAGCGGGCTCGATTGTTCGGGGGAATTTTAAAGCCGCGCCGGATATCCGTTTTAACGGGCCGGCAGCAGGTGGCGGGTATCTACTGCCAGCCGGGCCAAAGGTCAAGGTGCGGGGTGCCAGGGGCGGTCGTCCCTGGGCCAAGGCTTGCCCGGTTTTTGACCAGCCTCCTCCCGTGCCTGGCTGGCAACCAGCCAGCCCGCCGTGGTTCGGTTCCGGATGCCAATTTGTTGACGCAGATTTATAGCCTGATCCGCGGCCGGGGATCCCCGCAACGGAGCAGGAAATCATAATGGCGTCGTTTCGAATTGGCGGCCGTCTTGCCGCAGCTGCATTTTTCCTCGTGATCCCAACCGCCTCTTTCGCTCAGCAAGATCAGGGAACGCCCGAACAACGTGAAGCCTGCACGCCGGATGCAATGCGGCTCTGCGGCGCCAATTTGCTCGATCCAAGAGCCGTCGAAGCGTGCCTTCGCGCCGCCGGGCCACGGTTGAGCCCGCCCTGTTACGATGTCTTCTTTCCGCCGCAAGCCGCCGCGCCACCTCAGCCACCGCTGAGGGGTGCGCCCCCGCCGAAGGGTTCGCGCAAACGGCCGCCACCGCCGCCCCCGCAGGAAGACGAGGACTAGGACGTTCACCTCCTCGATCCGAAGCTGATTGGTTAATGCCGGGTAACGTCTCCTTTCAAATCCGAACGAGCGTGCAGTGACGATTTTAAAAAATTGCAGGCAGGCTGGTTCCACCAAAAGCGCGAAGCGTGTCTTCGCCCAGACAGACCGGGAATGAGATGACCATGGCCGTCAGCCAAAATGCGCAAAGCCAGGAGGCTCCTCCGGGCGATACCGTCTGGACCGTGCTCGACGCGGCGAACGACCTCGGCGATACCCTCACGGTCGATGCTTGCCGTCGGGTGATCGACGCGAATCTGCGCGGCCAGGAGGGCTCTGCGTCGGACATGGCGGTCGTCGCCGCATTCTTCGGCTAGTTGTTGAACCGCGACCCAAAGCGCGTCGGGACATCAGCCCAAGCCTTTGATTAGGCAAGCCTTTGCAAGTCTTTGATTAAGCAAGTCTTTGATTGAGCAATTGATTTAAATGGCAGGGGCGGCAGGGCTCGAACCTGCGACAACCGGTTTTGGAGACCGGTACTCTACCAACTGAGCTACACCCCTACAGTGAACCGTCATCTATCGCCGGTTCGGGCCGTTTCAAGCATAGGCCATGCCCCGATTGCAAGGGCGAAGCGGCTGCCCCGCGCTGGGATACCTATCCAAGACTCGGCTTCTGCGTCAGACTTGCCTCCCGTCACAACAACCAAGAAGCAACCGGGAGAGATCATGAACGCGCAGACCGCCGCCAGGCAGACATCCGCCCCCCAGACCCCCTCTCTCCCGCACGCCAAACCGGAAGCGATCGGGCTCTCGGCCACTCGCCTGCAGCGGATGTCGGATGCCTTCAAGCGCGAGGTCGACAAGGGCACCCTGCCCGGCGCGACGGTCATGGTGGCGCGGCGCGGCCAGATCGGCTGGTTCGACGCGATCGGCCGCCAGAATCCGGCAACCTCCGCGCCGATGACGCACGACAGCATCTTCCGCATCTTCTCGATGACCAAGCCGATCGTCTCGATCGGCATCATGATGCTGATCGAGGACGGCCACTTCATCCTTGGCGATCCCGTTGCGAAGTTCATTCCGGAATTTGCCGACCAGAAGGTCGGCGTCGAGAACAACGGCAAGCTCGACCTCGTTCCGGTGAAGCGGCAGATGACGGTGCAGGATTTGTTGCGCCACACCTCGGGGCTCACTTACGACCACACCGGCAACGGTCTGGTGCAGCAGCTCTACCAGCAGTCAAGGCTGCGCAGCCGCAAGATCAGCAATGCCGAACATGCGACCATGCTGGCCGGCATGCCGCTGATCTGCCAGCCCGGCGAGGTCTGGAATTACAGCCGCTCCACCGACATCCTCGGCCGCATCATCGAGGTCGTCTCCGGAAAATCGCTCGGCGCGTTCCTGACCGAGCGCATCCTGGCGCCGCTGCAGATGTCCGAGACCGCGTTCCACACTTCTGAAGCCAATGCCGGCCGCCTCGCCGAACCGTTCGCGAACGATCCCTGGACCAGCGAGAAGGTCCAGCTCTTCAACATGCTGGAGAAGCCGGTGATGGAGTCCGGCGGCGGCGGGCTGGTTTCGACCACGATGGACTATGCGCGGTTCTGCCAGATGCTGCTCAACGGCGGCTCACTCGACGGCAACAGGATCGTCGGCCGCAAGACGCTGGAACTGATGGCGTCCGATCATCTCGGCCCGCATGTCAAGGTGAACTCGCCGCTGATGCCGGCCGGTCACGGCTTCGGGCTCGGCTTCGCGGTGCGCACCCATGACGGCATGGCGCCGTTCTCGGGCTCGCGCGGTCAGTTCTTCTGGAGCGGCATGGCCGGAACGTTCTTCTTCATCGATCCCGCCGAAGAGCTGTTCAGCGTGTTCATGATGCAGGGCCCCGGCCAGCGCGAATATCTCCGTCCGGTGCTGCGGGATCTGGTTTACGCAGCGGTGGAGTAGATATTGATACGGGCATAACGCCCACCAACACTGTCATGCCCCGCGAAGGCGGGGCATCCAGTACGCCGTGACTTTAATCGTAACCGAGACGCTGATGATTACTGGATCACCCGCCCCAGTGCGCAATTGCGCACAAGGCGGGTGATGACACCTTGTGCGGCGCGCCCCGGAATGACGGCCTTAGCTAATCGTCGCGCCACCGTCGATGACGATGGTCTGGCCGGTCATGAAGTCACCGGCCGCCGATCCCATGAACACGGCCGCGCCCGCGATTTCGTCGGGAACGCCGATGCGCAACAGCGGCGAGCGCGCGGTCGATGCCTTCAACGTTTCCGGATTATCCCACAGCGCTTTTGCGAAATCGGTCTTGATCAGGCCGGGTGCGATGCAGTTCACGCGGATATTATGCTTGCCGTATTCGCAGGCGAGGTTGCGCGCGAGTTGCATGTCGGCCGCCTTCGAAATCGCGTAGGCGCCAAGCACGGTCGAGCCCTTGAGGCCGCCGATCGAGGACACGATCACGATCGAGCCGTCCTTGCGCTCGATCATCTGCGGCACCACCATGCTGATCAGCCAGTTGTTGGCGACGATGTTGTTGTCGAGGATTTTGCGGAACTGATCGTCGGAAATGCCGCCAAGCGGCCCGTAGTAAGGATTGGACGCCGCGTTGCAGACCAGCACGTCGATCTTGCCGAAGGCGCGGTTGGATTCGTTGACCAGGTTTTGCAGGTTTTCCTTGCTGGAAATGTTGGCGGCGATTGCGACCGCCGTTCCCTTGCCGAACTTGTCGTTGATCTCCTTGGTTACCTGGTCGCAGACATCCTGCTTGCGCGAGGACACCACGACCTTGGCGCCGTGTTCGGCCATGCGTTCAGCGATCGCCTTGCCGATGCCACGTGTCGAGCCGGTGATGACGGCAACTTTTCCGGACATATTGAACAAGGTCATGTCTCTCTCCCAGATGTTGATCCAGCGCGACGCCGGTTTTGCTTTTTCATATTCGAGCTAAGCAGCCTTTGCGGTTTTCGACAACCGCAAGCGGCACGCGATCAGGCGAGCTTGGTTGCCGATGTAATCTCCGGTCCCGCCGGCTGGTGCATGGCGTTGTGCGAGGCATCCGCGATCCATGGCTGCTGATTGACCATCGGAAGCCGCCAGCCGTTGTGACCCGCGCTTGCGATATGGTCGAGCCGCGTCACCGAACAATTGTCGATGTCAAACACAAGACCTTTTTCGGGCTGACCGCCGAGCGCGAGACCGACGGCGGCCTTGATGGTGCCGCCATGGGCGACGACGATGACGTCCCTGCCCGCCTGCGCGACGTTGATGCGTTCGATCGCGCGCGAGGTGCGGTTATAGAGATCCATGAAGCTCTCGCCGCCGGGCGCGGGCTCGTCGATCGCGGCGAACCAGTGGCTGCCGGCCGGACGGCTGGCGAGAAACGCGGCGCGGTTCATGCCCTGCCACTCGCCGAGATGCTGTTCGGCGAAGTCTTTTTCGTGCGGCATCTTCGCGGGCTTCGGGAAACCCGCGGCCCAGATCGCGTCCGCGGTCTGATGCGTGCGCTTCAGCGTGCTTGCATACCAGACCGCGTCGCGCGGCAGGATTTTTCCGACCGCGTCGAACACCACGCGATCGCTGGTGTCGCAACCGAGATCCTTCTGCCCGTAGATGCAGCCGTTGTCCTCGCGGACCGGCGCGTGGCGCACCCACCACCATCGCGTCGTGACGACGCCGGTTTTCGGGGCCGCAACTGATTTGTCGGTATTGGACATCGCCAAAGCCCTTCAATACTGTTCGCTGTCGCTGTACGTCAGAGCACGCAACGTCTCAAGTGACTTGATCGTTTGAAATCTTGTTTGAATTCCGCATGGCGGAAGCTCCGACAATCATAAGTTCAAAGGGAGAAATTCATGGGCCGCCTCGAAGGCAAATCCGTCATCATCACCGGCGCGGGAAGCGGCATCGGACGCGCGGCTTCGATCCTGTTCGCCAAGGAAGGCGCCAAGCTAATCATCGTCGATCGCGCCGAGGCTGTGAATGAAACCGCCAAGCTGGTCGGCAATGCCGGCGGCACCGTCGAGGCCGTGATGGCGGACGCGGGTTCGGAAACCGACGTCAAGGCGTTCATCGACAAGGCCGTGTCGAAATACGGCAAGCTCGATGCGATCTGGGCCAATGCCGGTGTCAGCGGTGGCCTGGTGCCGATCGCCGACCAGACCGTCGAACACTGGCAGGAAGTGCTGCGCGTCAACCTGATCGGGCCGTTCCTCGCGATCAAGCATTCGATGCCGCACATGATCAAGCAGAAGTCCGGCTCGATCGTCTGCACCGCATCGGTTGCGGGCCTCAAGGCCGGCGCCAGCGGACATCCCTACGGCGCCAGCAAGGCCGGCGTCATCAGCCTGGTGCAGACCACCGCCTATTCGCTGTCCGGCACCGGCGTGCGCATCAACGCGGTCTGCCCCGGCCTGATCGAAACCGGCATGACCAAGCCGGTGTTCGACCGCGCCAAGGAACGCGGCACGCAGGACAAGATCGGCCAGCTCAATCCACTGAAGCGTCCCGGCCAGCCGCACGAACTCGCGGCGATGGGATTGTTCCTTGCGAGCGACGACGCCTCCTACGTCAACGGCCAGGCGATCCCGGTCGACGGCGGCCTCACCGCGTCGATGCCGTATGCGGGGCGGCCGATCTGACATCGCGCTCACAATCCGTGGGGCGGCGGGCCGCAGGCGCTTGCCGCCACTTCGCGATGACGGATGCGCTCGCGATAGAAGGCGCGCCTGACCGCACGACGATCATAACAGCCATCACCATCATGGTGTCGGGCACGTCGCCGAACACGAAATAGCCAAGATTCACCGTAGGGTTCCACGCGCGGTGTTGCCGCAATGCGACAATTGCTTAATCGGCGGCGTGTTAGCTTTCGGTAGCTCGGGCCGCACGCATGGCGTGCGATCACTTGACAAGTAACTCAAGAGGACCAAGCAATGAAGCCCTGCTTCCGTTCGCTGTCCTGTTTCCTCGCTGTCACCGCGCTGGCCCTCGTCTCGGCGGAGGCGGCGGCGCGAAGCGATGCCACGCAATCGCCCGGCAGGAAGACGCACGCGGCGAACAAGACACCGGAAGCCAAGACATCAGATACCAAGACGCCTGAAGCCAAGCAGGCTCGCCCTCAACGCAGCGCTGCGGTTGAAAAACGCCGGCACGCGAAGCATGCCGAATCCAAGTCGAAGCGATCGAACGACAAGTCTGCCGGCAAACAGACAACGCCGGCGCTGACCGGCGACCTGGCGCTGGTCAAGGAAGCGATCGATCTCGCGCGCAAGGCCAAGACCGACGAGGCGACCGCCACGCGGGACAGGATCGCGGATCCGGCGGCGCGGAAACTCGTCGAATGGTTCATCCTGCGCCATTCGGAGACCACGGCGAATTTCAACCGCTATGCCGCGTTCATCGCCGCCAATCCGGAATGGCCGAGTGCGGCATTGCTGCGGCGACGGGCCGAGGCGCGCCTGTGGCAGGAACGCAGCGATGCGGCCAGGGTACGCGGCTTTACCGGCGACCAGCCGGTCAGCGGGCGTGGCAAACTGGCGCTCGCGCGCATCCTGCTTGCCGAAGGCGACGCTGATGGTGCGGGCCGGCTGGTGCGCGACGCGTGGCGGTCGGAAGAATTGTCCGAGCGCGTTGAGGCCGAGGCGCTGGAAATGTTCCGCGACCTTCTCACCCGTGAAGATCACCGGGCGCGCATGGACAGGCGGATCGGGGCCAAGGATAACGCGGGCGCCACCCGCGCGGCCAAGCTGGTCGGCGGCGATGCGCTCGCGATCGTGAAGGCCTGTGCCGCGGTCCGGGGCAAGGAGAACAAGGCGCCGGATATGCTCGGCGCCGTCGCGACCGAGGCGCGCGAGGATCTCGGTTACACGTTGTGCCGCATCCAGTGGATGCTCGCCCAGAACAAGATCGACGACGCTGCGCGCGTGATGATCGCTGCCGCGCCGGAAACCATGGCGCAGCAGGACACCGATCAATGGTGGCGCGAGCGGCGCTCGCTCGCGCGCAAGCTGATGGACCAGGGCAAGTTCCTGATGGCCTACCAGGTCATCCGCCCGGCCGCGAGCGCCGCCAACGAATACTACCGGGCCGACGTCCATTTCATGTGCGGCTGGATTGCGCTGCGCTACCTCGGCGAGCCCGCCAGCGCGCGAGAGCATTTCGCCCATATCGACGAGGGTGCTGCCAATCCGATCGTGCTGGCGCGGGCGAATTACTGGCGCGGGCGCGCCGCCGAAGTCCTTGGCGACAAGGATGCGATGAAAGCCGGCTATGAAGCGGCCGCACGCTACCCGACCGCCTATTACGGGCAGCTTGCGCGCGCGAGACTCGGGCGCGACGCAATCGAATTGCGTGCCCCCTCGCCCATGCTCGCCTCCGCCGACGGTGCCGCGCCGGCGGATGAACGCGTGCGCGCCGCGGAGATGCTTTACGAACTCGGCGAGCGCGACGTTGTGTTGTATTTCGTCGCCGACCTCGGCGAACAGAGCGCCGACGTGGCCATGCTCCAAGCGCTCGGCGAACTCACCGGCCGCCGCAACGACGCCCGCGCGATGCTGCAGGTCGGCAAGCCGGCGCTCGGCCGCGGGCTGGCGCTTGACCATTACGCGTTCCCGATCATCGGAATTCCGCAACATACCCAGATTGCCCCTGCCATCGAGCGTAGCGTCATCTATTCGGTGGCGCGTACCGAGAGCGCATTCGACCAGCGCGACCGATCGTCGGCCAATGCGGTCGGCCTGATGCAGGTCACCCCGGAAGCAGGCCGCGACACCGCCAAACGCTTCAAGGTCAGTTACGACTGGGACCGGATGGTCTCCGATCCCGTCTACAACACGCAGATGGGCGCCGGCGAGCTCAGCGCGCTGCTGTCGGAATACAAGGGCAACCACATCATGACCTTTGCGGGCTACAACGCCGGCCGGGGCCGTGTCCGGGAGTGGCTCGCGGCGTTCGGCGATCCCCGTGATCCCAAGGTCGACCCGGTCGACTGGGTCGAGCGCATCCCGCTCTCCGAAACCCGCAACTATGTCCAGCGCGTGATGGAGAATTTGCTGGTCTACCGCGTACGCTTTGACGACAGCGGCGCGGTGGCAGCGAAGAGCGAGCAGCGCGTGGTGACGCAGGAGACCAACGCGGCGCCGGCAGCCCCAGCGGCTGCACAGTGAGCGGGCGCGCAAGAGTCCTCTGACGCCGACACCTCGTACCGGCAGCCTGTCAGGGAACGGACCAGGGCGGGCCGGATCTCGGCGTGCGGGCAAGTTTGCGCGCCGCCGCCCAAGCGGAAAGCGGCGTGACCACGGCAAAGAACAGCCAAATTGGAGCGAGCATGAAAATTGCAATGGCTCCCTGGCCGCAGCTTGACCAGTCACACCCCCACGAAAACACGGCCGGGAAAAGCAGGGCAAGTACGGAAACGGCCGCGCCACAGACCAGCCAGGCGCCGCGCGGCGTTTTGGCAAACCACGGCGCCAGCGGAAACAGGAACGGCGCGAAGTAGAGGAAGTACATGACTCCTCCGAATACATCGAGCGGGGTCATCGGCGGCTCCTGATGTGACGCGAAAATGGGCTGCGGCAGCCTGACACGACCCGCAACGGTTTAGTGCATTCTGGCGTGGATACGGTTCACAACCCGTCTGGCGGCAGGCCGGAGGCGCTGGCCGCCACTTCGCGGTGGCGGATTCGTTCACGGTAGAAGGCGTAGAGACCGGACAGCACGATGATCGTTGCGCCCAGCACCATCATGGTGTCGGGCACGTCGCCGAACACGAGATAGCCGAGCAGCAACGCCCATAGCAGCGCGGTGTAGCGAAACGGCGCGATCGCCGAGATGTCGCCCACCCGCAGCGCCATGATGACGCATTGATAGCCGGTCAGCACCAGCACCGCGGCGAGCGCCAACATACCGACGGCGTGCGCCGAGGGCTGCGTCCAGCCGCCGAGCGGGACGAGAATTACGGCGCCCGCCGTCGTTACCGTGATGGTCGTCAACAGCGTGATGAACAGCGACGGAATATGCGAAGGGATCCGCTTGGTGGCGAGATCGCGCAGCGAACAGAACAGCACCGACACCAGTGCCAGCAGCGTGAACTGGTTAAAGCCGGCGACGCCCGGCCGGACGATGATGAGCACGCCGATGAAGCCGGCCACGATCGCCGACCAGCGCCGCCAGCCGACCGGCTCATGAAGCGTCAGCGCCGCGCCGAGCGTAATCGCCAGCGGCAACGACTGCATGATTGCGGAAGTGTTGGCGAGCGGCAGATGCGTGATCGCCGCCAGGAACGACACGGTGCCGCCGACCTCGCCGAACACGCGCAGCGCGACCGGTTTGACGAACAGCGTCCGCAGCGGACGTATCGCGTCGCTGATGGAATGCCAGCGCCCCGATCAACACGATCGCGAACAGACCGCGCACCAGCATCACCTGGCCGAAGTTCATCTCCGACGACATCAGTTTGGTGATGGAGTCGTTCATCGTGAAGCCGGCCATGGCTACCGCCATCAGCAGGCTTCCGCGCAGATTGGGAGAGAGCGCCAAGTTAGGTCTTATTGCCTCACACCGCGCCGGCTTTTTGCGCGTATTCCCATGAGGCCTTCGACAGCGGCACGGTGCGCGCCGCCGACTCCAGCGCCTTGGCGTTGGCCGCGGTGCCGTCGCGAACGCGGCCGGCAATGCCCTGCGTGATGCCGGCAAGGCGGAACAGGTTGTAGGAGAAATACCAGTTCAGGTCCGGCACCGCGCTACCGGTGACGTTGCAGTAGATCTGGGCTGCCTCTTCCAGGCTCGGAATATTCAACGCCTTGAGATCGGCATTGGCGAGACCCGGCATCGTCCACTGCATCAAGAGATAGGTGAAGTCGGCCATGGGATCGCCGAGCGTCGACAGTTCCCAATCCAGCACCGCCTGCACGCGCGGTTCCGTGGCATGGAAAATCATGTTGTCGAGGCGGTAGTCGCCATGGACCACCGAGGCGCGCGCCTGCGCCGGCACTGTCTTCGGCAGCCACTCCGCGAGCTTTTCGAATTCCGGAATGTGCTGCGTTTCCGACGCACGGTACTGCTTGGTCCAGCGGTCGACCTGGCGCGCGAAATAATTGCCGGGCTTGCCGAAATCGCCCAGCCCGATTTTCTCCGGATCGTAGACGTGCAGCTTGGCCAGCGTTTCGATCTTGCTGGTAAATATCTTGCGGCGATGTTCCGGCGTCTGGCTCGGCAGCGACGGATCCCAGAACACGCGGCCCTCTTCCATCGACATGATGTAGAAGGCCGAGCCGATCACGCCGTCGTCGGTGCACAATGCATAGGCTTTTGCGACCGGAAAGCCCTGCTTGCCCAATGCGGCAATGACACGGAACTCACGATCGACGGCATGCGCCGACGGCAGCAGTTTGCCGAACGGCTTGCGGCGCATCACATAGGATTTGGCCGGTGTTTCGATCTTGTAGGTCGGGTTGGACTGGCCGCCCTTGAATTGCAGGACGGTCAGCGGGCCCTGATAGCCTTCGACATTTTCCTTCATCCAGGCATCGAGGCGCTTTTCATCGATACGATGACGCTCCTCGACTTCCTTGGTGCCTGAAAACTCCTCGTCTTTCCTGACGCCGTCGGCCACGATGACGCTCCCTTAAAATTTCTTCTTAGAGAGCGCCATCGCAGCGCTCCCGTCAGTTTGCATACTTCCGAAGTTCAAGTCTGGCAATGGCGCGATTGTGCACCTCGTCCGGACCGTCAGCCAGCCGCAGCGTGCGGATATGGGCGTAGTCCTTTGCGAGGCCGGCTTCGTCGGAAACGCCGGCGCCGCCATAGGCCTGGATGGCGTTGTCGATGATCCTCAGCGCCATGTTGGGGGCTGTGACCTTGATCATCGCGATCTCGGCCTGCGCGGTCTTGTTGCCGACCTTGTCCATCATGTCGGCGGCCTTGAGGCACAGCAGGCGGTTCATCTCGATATCGGCGCGCGCTTCGCCGATGCGCTGGTCCCAGATCGAGTGCTCGATGATCTTCTTGCCGAACGCGGTACGCGACGACAACCGGCGCACCATCTTTTCCAGCGCCTCTTCGGCCTTGCCGATGGTACGCATGCAGTGATGGATGCGGCCCGGACCGAGACGGCCCTGCGCGATCTCGAAGCCGCGGCCTTCACCGAGCAGGATGTTCTCCTTGGGAACGCGAACGTTTTCCAACAGCACCTGGGCGTGGCCGTGCGGCGCATCGTCGTAGCCGAACACCGGCAGCATCTTTTCGACCTTGATGCCGGGGGTATCGAGCGGCACCAGGATCTGCGACTGCGCCTGGTGCTTGGCCGCCTTCGGATCGGTCTTGCCCATCAGGATCGCGATCTTGCAGCGGGGATCGCCGACGCCCGACGACCACCACTTGCGGCCGTTGATGACGTAATGATCGCCGTCCTTCTCGATCCGCGTCTCGATGTTGGTCGCGTCCGACGAAGCCACGGCCGGCTCCGTCATCAGGAAGGCGGAACGGATCTCGCCGTCCATCAGCGGACGCAGCCATTTCTTCTTCTGCTCTTTCGACGCATACCGCATGAACACTTCCATGTTGCCGGTATCGGGTGCGGAACAGTTGAAGACTTCCGATGCCCAGGAGATACGCCCCATCTCTTCCGACAGCAGCGCATATTCGAGGTTGGTCAATCCCGCGCCGTGGAATTCATCGTCCTCATGCGAGGACGGCGGCATGAACATGTTCCAGAGGCCTTCGGCCTTTGCCTTCTTCTTCAGATCTTCCAGGATCGGGATCACCTTCCAGCGCGGACCCTCTGCATCCTGCTTGTCGTAGATCGGCACCGCCGGACGAACGTGCGTCTTCATGAACGCCTGCACGCGCTCGAGCCATTCCTTCTGGCGGTCTGACATATTGAAGTCCATGGGACGCTCCTCACCTTCAGCTTCTGAATTGTTGGCCGCACTGTCCGCCCGCCGCTCCATCGCCGCAAGACATTTTGCGGCGAGCGCGGCGCACAGAACCTCACGGGTTGAGCCGGAAATGCGACACGCTCACAAACGTGCATTGACTTTCCCCGCTCTTCAAACGATAGTTTCATACACACGTTTGAAATGCAACTCCCCAGATGGGGGCTGGACATGCCGAGCGATCAGACCCGATCCGCCATCCTCGCCGCCGCCGAACGGCTCTATGCCGACCGCGGCTTCGGCGACGTGACGCTGCGCGACATCGTGGCCGAGGCGAATGTCAATCTCGCGGCGGTGAACTATCATTTCGGTTCCAAGGACGAGCTGATCGCGGAGCTGTTCGTCACCCGCAGCCTCGCCACCAACCGCGAGCGCCTCAACGAATTGAGGGCCGCCGAGGAAAACGGCGGCGGCCGCGCGCCGATCGAACAGATTTTCCGCGCGCTGGTGGGTCCGACCCTGCGCGGCTGCCTCGGCCCCAGCAGCGAAGGCTCGACCGCGGCGCGCTTCATGATCCGCGCCTCGATCGAGTCGGTGCCGCCGATCCGCCGCATCAAGAACCGCGAGGTCGATCACTTGCGCAAATTCATCGCCGCGATGCGCCGCGCGATGCCCGGCCGCGACGACGTCGAACTCTATTGGGGCCTGAACTTTGCTCTCGCCATGTCGCATCACACCATCCGCGAAAAAGAGCGACTGACCAAACTGTCGGAAGGCCAATGCGACCTCAATGACGTCCAGGGCATTATCGACCGCGTGGTGTCGGTCTCGGTGATGGCGCTGACGGCAGGCGAGACGCTGGCGAAGAAGACGCCGGGGAAAGTGGCGGCAAGGTAGACGCGCTGCTTTAGCCCGAGAAACTTTCTCAGCGTCATTGCGAGCGAAGCGGAGCCATCCATTCTTTCTTCGTGCCGCCAGATGGATTGCCGCGTCGCTTCGCTCCTCGCGATGACGTTGATGGATACGACTTCGCTTTCCCAGTGACCTACGCCATCGCCACGCAATCGATCTCGATATCGAACGACCCCATCCATTCCGGCACGCAGACAAAAATGCGCGCCGGCGGATCGACCGGGAAATAGCGCGCGTAGATCGCGTTGACGGCCGCAAAGTGCTTCGCTGACGTACAGTAGATGTTGCACTTCATCACATTTGCCAGCGAGGTGCCTGATGTCTCCAGGCACAACTTCATTTGCTCAAGAACGATTTCGGTCTGGCGCTCGATCGAGGCCCCCACGATGATCTCGCCGGTGGCAGGATCGAAGGGCGGGAATCCGGAAACGAAAACCATGCCGTTGCCGCGCGTGACCGGCGACAGCGGCGCGTTCCACTTCGCAAGATAGGACCACAACGGTTCGACGCGGATGACTTCTCGTTTCATGAAAACCTCTTCGGGACCGACTGGAGCACGACATTAACATGGACATCCGCATCCATGCTACGGATGTGATCGAAGTTTCGATGTTACCGCGAGCGAGAACCAGGGCCGCGCAACCGCCTCGACATCGGACGCATGCACCACTAACCTCCGTTCACTGAATGCGGAGGTGCGACGTGGCCAAGAAGACTGCAAAGAAGAAAACAAAGAGCTCCTCGAAGAGAACGGCGCCAAAGAAGGTCGCGAAGAAACCCGCGAGGAAATCCACACCCGGCCCCTCCCCCAAGCCGCGGCCGCCCAAGGGGCCGGTCTGGCAATGGTCCGCCGTCGACACCGCGGCCGCGATCCGCAACGGCGCAGTCTCCTCGGTCGAGGTCGTCGAGGCGCATCTGGCGCGGATGCGCGCGGTCAATCCAAAGCTCAATGCCGTCGTCGTCGATCTCTCCCAGGAAGCGCTGAAGGCGGCGAAGGCCGCGGACGGCGCGGCGGCCAGACGAAACGCCGGCCTGCTGCACGGCGTGCCGATCACCATCAAGGAAAATGCCGACTACGAAGGACGCCCCAACCCCAACGGCGTGCCCGCGCAGATGAACATCATCGCGCCATCAGACGCGCCCGTCGTGCGCAACCTGAAGAAGGCCGGCGCCATCGTCATCGGACTGACCAACACGCCCGAATTCTCGTTCCGCGGCTTTACCGACAATCCGCTGCACGGGTTGACGCTGAACCCGTGGGACCCCGAGATCACCTGCGGCGGATCGTCCGGCGGCGCCGGCGCCTCCGTGGCGGCCGGGATCGGCACCATCGCGCATGGCAACGATATCGGCGGCTCCTTGCGCTGGCCGGCGCATTGCAACGGGGTCGCGACCATCAAGCCGACCCAGGGCCGGATTCCCGCCTATAACGAGAGCGCCGCAGCCGAACGGCCGATGCTCGCACATCTGATGTCGGCACAGGGACCGCTGGCACGCAGTGTCGGCGATGTCAGGCTCGCGCTCGAAGCCATGAGCGCGCGCGATCCGCGCGACCCCTGGTGGGTGCCGGCGCCGCTGGCCGGACCGAAACCGAAAGGGCCGATCAAGGTCGCCCTGGCGAAACTGCCTGATGACATGGACGTCGATCCTTCGGTGCGCGCAGCGCTGCGGCAGGCCGCCGATCATCTCGAGCGCGCGGGCTATCGCGTCAGCGAGGTCGAGGTGCCCGACATCAACGGCGTCTGGCACACCTGGTGCGACATCATCACCAACGAGACTGTGACGCTGCAGGAAACCGCGATGCTCAAGGTGGCGTCGGAAGATTTCCATATCGCCTGGAACGGCATCAAGGCCAAGGCTGCTATCCTCGACCTGCCCGGCTGGATGCGTGCGACCGCCGCCCGCAACAGCCATATCCGCGCCTGGCAACTGTTCTTCGAGGAATATCCGGTCGTGCTGGCGCCGACCACGGTGAAGCCGACGCCCGGCCCGCGCGAGGACGCGATCAGCGGCGAACGCGCGCAGGAGATTTTCTGGAACGACCTGCGTTTCATTTCCGCGATCAACGTGCTCGGCCTGCCCTCCGCCGTCGTGCCGGTCGCGCTGCATCAGGGCAAGCCGATCGGCGTGCAGTTGATCACCGGGCGCTATCGCGAGGATCTCGCGCTCGATGCGGCCGCCGCGATCGAGAAGCGCGCCGGCATGCTGGTGCGCCAGTTGTGGGACAGGATGGGGTGAGCGGGCCCCTACTTCGGATCCCGGATCTACTTCGGATCCCGGATCTACTTCGGATCCCGGATCGTCATCGCCGGATTCTGGCCAAAGAAATTATGCGGCATCAGCGTGAAGCCGAACCAGTGGGTCGGCATCACGGGCCAGTCCTCCATCCGCGTGATGTGGTGAAAGCCGACCGTGTACCAGGCGACGATGTCGCGGTTTGAAATGGCTCGATCCCGCGCGGTCCAGGCGCCCAGCGTGTCCTTGCCGTCGCTCGCCACGGCATAACGCCCGCCGGCGTAACGTTCCGCTCGGGAATACGGCGTCACCGAGAGCTGGTAATGCAGATAGTCGTTGCGCTTCACCGGCGGATCGTCGGCTGACAGCATCGGATGCACAAAGCTTCCTTCCGGCATCAGCATGTAACCGGGGTGATGGCCGAGCGCGCTCTCCACATTGTTGTTGGCGAAATGATAGAGCGCCGGTGAACTGGACTCGATGCGGGTGCGCGCGGCCTTCTCGCGTTCCGGCATCTCGTGCACGACACCATACATCGAACGCCGCGGCGAGTTCTTTGGCAGCGCCTTCTGCACCAGCCGCTCGCGCATAAAATCGTTGGCAGCGCCGTCGACGTCGAGATCGAGGCGGAAGTTGAAGTAATGGCTGTGGAACGGCGCGACCAGATTCGGCGCGATCAGCGTACCCTGTCTGGTGTCGGCCGCGGCGGTCGCATCCTTCATCGATTTGCTGGCGACGCCCTTGGTGGCATCGAGGCCGGTGGCGCCGACGGCGATGCGGATGCTGCCGTCCTGATGGAAGACGTAGTCGACCAGGTAATCGTAGTTGCCGACTTCCGAGGCCGAGCGCACCACGAGTTCACTCGCGGGCCGGCCATAGGCAGGCACCATCGTTCGCGCCGACTGTTCAAAGATCTCAAAATGCCGCCAGGCGGGATCGCCGATCGAGCGCTCGAACACGCAGATCGCATCCGGCGTCTGGATCGGTTCGCCGTCGTCCTGCGGCAGGGTGACGGGGAAGAACCGCGCGTAGGATGGACAGTCGATGCCCTTGCGCAACGGGCTCAGCGAATTGCCAAAGCCGTATTCGCCGCTGTCCATATAGGTCCGGAAGTACCAGGCCTTGTCCGCGTCCATATAGGGCACGAACACTTCCGACAGGTGCATCTGGTAGGCGACCGAGCGCCAGCGATCGCCGTCGCGCGCCTCGACCATCGACAGTACCGGTCCCGGCCGCTTGTCGGCGCGCAGGTGAAAGCGCCACATGTCCCAGACGATGCGGCCGTCCGCGATCGCGATATTGTCGCCGCCGGGCTGGGTCAGACCGGCCGGTTTGGTTTCCGGCCGCAGCGGGCCACGGGCAGCGATTTCGGCCTCGGTGTAGCCGTTGGTCTCCGTCGATAACGGCACCGCGCCGCTGTCGGATACGTCGAGCACTTTTTTGCTTTTCAGGTCAACGGTGGCAAACAAGCCCTCGATCGGGCGGGCCCAGTAGTTGGATCCGGTGGGCTTGCCGACACAGGGCACCTTGAGCAGGCGGCGGCCCTGCTCTTCCTTGCTACCGAAATTTCCGGCCGTCAGCGGCAAGCAGAATACCTGGTTGGGCTTGAAACCGCGCTTCGCCAGCCCATCCACCATGCGCTGGTCCGACAATGCCAGCCGCGCGGCCATGCCGTTGAGTTCCTCGAACAGCAGCGCCGGCTCGCCGGTGACCGCCTGCCATCCGGTGACACGACTGCCTGCGAGATCGACCGCCGCTTCATGCACGGCCCCCGCCTCGCTCACGACAGCGATCGCGCGCCGCGGCAACGCCGTGCCCGGCCGCCATGCGGTAACGACGGCCTTGTCGGGCTCGTCTAGATCGACGGCATGAACCCGCGCGTTCGGTCCGAGCTTGCCGTCGGCGACAAGGATTTCTCTCACCTGGTGCAGTTCGGCCGGTGTCAGCGCGTCGAGCGGATGCGTGACGCGCGCATCCTGTGCGGAGGCCGCGAGCGCCGGCAGCCACAACAACGCCGCCAGAAGAACTTTTGCCCAAACCGCCGATGCGTTCATGCGCTTTCTCCTGAAAACTTCGCGCAGCAAGATTGCGCAAGTTTGTTGCGGAGTCTACCGGGCGCTCAAATCCTGGTCGCCGCGATCAGCGCGCCCACCTGCGGCAGGCCCTCGATCCCCCACAGCAGGCGCAGGAGATTATCGACCTTGTCCGCGCTGAGGTGCTTTTGCGCCAGCAGGCGAAATTTCTCTTCCATCTCGGCATCGGTCATCGGGTTCTTGAAGTGGCCGCGGTGATACTCGACGCGGACGGTTTTGCGCGCGCCCGACTTGAGCACCACTTCGAGTTCGCAGAGATTGAATTCGTTCTCGGTCTTGTCGGCCTCATCCGAGGGCAGACATTTGACGCGGCTGACGAGGTCGATCAGGCGCGCGTCGTGCAGATAGGGATCCTCGTAAAAGTCAGGATCGATCTTGCCGTACATCAGCATCAGCCCCGCCGCATAGGGGATGCTGTGATCGGCGGTCTCGTGCGTCTGCGGCCGCCATTTGTCGGGGCCATCGGCCATGATCTTGATCGCGGAGCGCGAGACGTGGATGTTGATCTCCTGGACATCGTCCGGGCTCGTGACGAACGGCCTTGCCTCCAGGGCTGCTTGCGCGACGGTCTGCGAGAACTGGCCGAGCGGAAAGCGTTTTGTAAAGGTGCGGCGGATGCCGTAGGGCTCGCCGAGCTGTGGCGGCGCAACCTGTTTGCGGCCCATCACCTTGAAGAAGCCGTAGCTGCCTTCGAACACCTTGTTTGGACCGGTCATACCGTTTTGCGCGAGCTGCACCGAAAAGATCGCCTTGCGGCAGGCGTCGGCCGCCGCAAACGCCTTCCAGTTCGACAGCGCATCCGAGCGGCCCTGGCGCGTCGCGGTGTTACCGCCGACGGTGACGCCGATCGCTTGCACCATCTGGTCCCCCGTCAACCCCATCAGGCGGCCAGCGCCGACCACGGCCGCGATGCCGGTGATGGTCGAATGATCGATGCCGTTGCCGAGATAGTCGAAGACATCGGCGATCTTGCAGAACACCTCATAAGCAACAACGGTCGCGGTAATGAGATCGCGGCCGCTGCGGCCGTTGAGTTCGGCCGCCGTCAGCAGGGCCGCGATCGTATCGCTCGGATGCCCGGCGCCGTGCGTCAGACTGACAAAGGCGTCGTTGAAATCGAGATAACGGATCATCACGCCGTTGGTGAAAACAGCGAGATCGGGGCTGGTCTTGATGCCGCTGAACAGGACGGTCGCGCCCTGCTTCGCCGTGACGTCACTTGCGAGCTTGAGCGCGATCTGGCTTGGTCCGGCCGTATAGCCGCCGAACGCACAGCCGATGGTATCGAGGATCGTGCGCTTGGCGAGGCGCACGACGTCGTCGGGCAGGTCCTCGTATTTCAGGCCGATCGCATAGCGCGCCAGCGTTTCGGCGAGCGTCGTCTGACCGCTTGAGGCCGCAGCCGAAGGCGCTGCGACCTTCTCTTCCGCGATTGCCGGAAGACCGGACGCGCCCAAAGCAAGGCCCGCCACGAGCTGTTTGAGAAATCGCCGACGCCCGCGTTGTGGCGAAGGTCGCTTGCTCGTGCGCGCGGCTGGCTTCATGGGCGTCTCTCGGCTGGCGTTGCGAAACCTTCAGTCCATGATCGACCGGATTGATCCGTTCAGACGATCTTCTGCTTCTTCAGCTCTTCGACCTTGGCATCGTCATAGCCGATCGTCGCCAGCACCTCTTTGGTGTCGGCGCCGAGCAGCGGTGGCGCGCGATAATCCTTGATCGGGGTGCCGGAGAACGTCAGCGGGTTGCGGATCATCGCGAGCTCGGGCTCGAAGGGATGATTGACCTTGATCTTCATGCCGCGCGCCTGCACGTGCGGATCGGCAAACACTTGCTCAAAGCTGTTGATCGGCCCCGAGGGCACGCCGGCCTTCTCCAGCTCTTCGAGCCAGTGGGCCACGGGGTGCTTCAGGAACAGTCCGGCGAAGATCGCCATGATCTCCTTGCCGTGCACGACGCGGTCGTTGTTCTTGACGAAGCGCGAGTCGGTGGCGAGTTCCGGCGCGCCGAGCACGGCGCAGGTGCGCGCGAATTGCCCGTCATTGCCGACCACCAGCATCAGTTCGCCGTCGGTGCAGCGGAACACGCCGGCCGGCATGCCGCCATTGCCCCAGGTGCCGCGCCGCGGCGGGGTCTGGCCGTTGACGAGATAGATCTGAAGCCAATGCGACAGCGAGGCGATCACGGTGTCGAACAGGCAGACGTCGACATGCTGCCCCTCGCCGTTATTGGCGTCGCGATGATAGAGCGCGGTCAAAATGCCGATCGAGGTGTTCATGCCGGTCATGTAATCGACGATGGAAGGTCCGACCTTCATCGGGCCCGCGCCGGGCTCGCCGTCGATATGGCCGGTGACGCTCATCAATCCGCCCATCGCCTGCAGGATCGCGTCGTAGCCGGCGCGCGGCGCATAGGGCCCGGTCTGGCCAAAACCGGTCACCGAGCAATAGATGATGCCGGGATTGATCGCCTTGATCGTTTCATAGTCGAGCTTGTAGCGCTTGAGGTCACCGACCTTGTAGTTCTCCATCATCACGTCGCAGGATTTTGCGAGCTCGCGGATGATCTCCTGCCCTTCCGGCGAGGCGATGTTGACGGTGACGGACTTCTTGCCGCGGTTGGCGCAGAGATAGAACGAGTTGTTGTTGTTCGCCTTGCCTTCGGGATCCTTCAGGTAAGGCGGGCCGAAGGCGCGCGCGTCGTCGCCGCCGCCGGGCCGTTCGATCTTGATCACCTCGGCGCCGAGATCCGCCAGCATCTGCGCTGACAGCGGGCCCGCGAGCACGCGCGTCAGGTCGAGAATTTTGATGCCCGAAAGTGGCAGAGCCGACATGGAAACTTCCTCCGAAGATTTTGATCTTGTCGCGCAGGACCAGGCCCGGCGCTGCGAAGCCAAGCGGATACACTATTTTGTGACGCCGAGCCCTGCGCTGGCAGCATGAAGCTATCCGCTGCGGATTCGCAGGCGGCTTGCCCCCAGCGGCCGGCGACCGCTATCGCGCAATGCGCCCGGTCCGAGCTGCGGCCAAATCACCGCTTTTCTCTACAATTAATTGAAATATCTGGATTTTTCACATAATGGTTGTAATCACTATGGCCACGGGTTCAGTCTGTCGCAGGGCATTTGCTGCGGTCGACACTGGCGAGCGGTTCCTGAATCGGGTATTGGCTGCCTGCCTTGCGCTGGCAGCACCGGAAAACAACCGGCGCCCCTCCGGCTCGGAGCGACAACAAAGCGCAATGCCGTTTGGCCCGGTGGGCAACCTGACGGCAATGAGGCAAACCAGTTCAAATCGTCAGGTGTCTTCCGAATGGATCAACAAGTGACCTACGCCCTTGGCGCGCCCGCTTCCCGCGCTTTGGCGCACGCCCTTGCCGGCTACCGCGAGCCGGATTCAGCGCGCAGCACCTTCGAAATTGCGATCACGGCTATCCCGTTCGTGGCGATCTGGGTCCTGATGTGGGCCGGGCTCGCCGAGGGCTACTGGATCTGTCTCGCGCTGGCGCTGCCGGCCGCGGGATTCCTGGTCCGCCTGTTCATGATCCAGCACGATTGCGGCCACGGCTCGTTCTTCCGCCAGCGCCACGCCAATGACTGGGTCGGACGCGCCATCAGCGTGATCACGCTGACGCCTTACGATCTCTGGCGCCGCGCCCACACCCTGCACCATGCCGGCGCCGGCAATCTCGACAAGCGCGGCATCGGCGATATCGACACCCTGACCGTTGCCGAATATCGCGCGCTGTCCTGGCGCGGCCGGCTGCTCTATCGCCTCTACCGCCATCCGGTCGTGATGTTCGGTTTCGGCCCGGCCTATGTATTCATCGTGCAGCAGCGCTGGCCGATGGGCGGGATGCGCGGCTCCTGGCAGGCCTGGCTCAGCGTGATGGCGACGAATGCCGCGATCGCGGTGCTGGTGGCGACCATGATCTGGCTGGTCGGCTTCGGCGTGTTTCTGCTGGTGCAGTTGCCGATCACGCTGCTGGCGGCTTCGATCGGCGTCTGGCTGTTCTATGTCCAGCACCAGTTCGAGGACACGTTCTGGGAGCGCGGCGAAGGCTGGAACGTGCACGAGGCCGGACTGCACGGCAGCTCGCATTACGACCTGCCCGGCGTGCTGCGCTGGTTCACCGCCAATATCGGCGTCCACCACGTCCATCATCTGTGCAGCCGCATCCCCTATTACCGCCTGCCGCAGGTGCTGCGCGATCATCCGCAGCTGGTTTCGCTGGGGCGGCTGACCCTGCTGCGCAGCCTTGGCTGCGTGCGTCAGGTGCTGTGGGACGAGCAGCAGCGCAAGCTGATCTCGTTTCGCGAGATGCGCGCTTTGGCGGCGGGCTGAGCCGCTCTGCGAGAGGCGGCTAAAATGCTGCTCCAGAGCCTTATCGGTTCTGATTGAATCAGAACCGATAAGGCTCTTGCTTTTTATTTTGACGCGTTTCCTTGAACGCGAACCGGTGGCCACTTCGCTCGAAAACGCTTTAACCGGCAGCGGAAAAGGCCAGAAAACTTAACGCTCCCAACAACGCTACCCACACCAAGAGTAGGTCCATCTGCATCAATGTGCTCCCAGTTTATGGTGAGCACGCTTGCATAAAGTGGGCCAGACTGATTCTGGCCCGACGACGATCTTTGGCAGCCTGTTGGGCTACCAATCAACCAGCCCTGACTGGCATTTCACCACGCCCCGCCTATCTTCCGACCATAAGCCCTGCGAAGAAGCGGGGCGGAAGCGGAAAAGTTACCGGTCTCACCGCGGGAGGACATCAGCATGCAGCACCACGCGCTCGCGCGATCACTGGCCGTCGCCACTCTGGCAATCGCAACGTTCTCGCTCACTGGAACGGCCCGGGCGCAGACCTACGATCCAAATTACCCGGTCTGCCTTCAAGTCTATCAGGGCGGCATGACCGACTATTATTTCGAGTGCGGCTACACATCGATACCGCAGTGCCAGGCATCGGCCTCGGGCCGCGCGGCGCAGTGCGTGGTCAATCCCTACTACAAGGGCAAGGCCGCGCCGCGGAAGTACAAGAAAAAGCCCCGCACGTATTGAGCGCCGGTCGTGTCGAGGACTGCCGCGCCATCGATCAGGCCGGTTGCGATATTGCCGAAACGAGATGATCGGCCAATAGCGACGCCGCGCGCGACGGATTGGATGCGCGGTGCAGGCGGATATCGGCGGCGGGAAGTTTCGGCATGCCGTCGCGCACCGACAGCACGCGCAATGTCTGTGGAAACGTTCCGGACTTCACGACGGTCACCGCAAGGCCTTGCGCGGCGATGGCTTCGACTGCCGCGAGACTGTGGCTGACGAACGCCAGCCGCCACCGCCGCCGGGACTTGTCGAGCGCCTCCATGGCCCATTTCCGGAACAGGCATCCCTGCGGGTAGAGCGCGACGGGAAGCGGATCCAACGCTTCGACCGGATGCGACACGCCGGCGGCCCAGACCGCCTGTTCGCGCCGCAGAAACTCGCCGCCGCCACGGCCTTCCGGATGCATCGCGATGACGAGATCGAACGAGCTCCCAAGGCGGTCCGGCATGGTCGCGGTCAGGCCGGTTTCCATTTCGACATGGATGCGCGGATAGCCACTGACAAAGCGCGACAACAGCGGCGGCACGACGAGGCTGCCGTAATCGTCCATCACGCCGAGACGCACCACGCCTTCCACCTTGTGGTCTTGCAGACGGCTGACCGCTTCGTCATTCAGCTTGAGAATACGCCGGGCGTAGCCGAGCAGCCCCTCGCCCGCCGAACTCAGATCGACGTTGACCGTGGTGCGTGAAAACAGCTCGACACCAAGCCGGTCCTCCAGACGCTTGATCTGCATGCTGACGGCGGACTGGGTGCGGTTCAGCACCGCAGCCGCGCGCGTGAACGAGCGGTGGTCGGCCACGGCGACGAACGCCTTCAAAAGATCAGGGTCGAGGACGGGAATACTCATTTCAATCCTTGATAAACGCCATCAGATAAATTCCATTCTGTGATGATAGTCGCATCGCTACGTTGCCCGCAACGGCGAATGCGGAAGGGTCGGCGATGGGAGAAATCTGGGGCGTGCTGGCAGCAGTGTTGTCGAGCGGGCTCGGCGGCACATCGATCGGCGCCACCCGCTTTGTCCGGCATGCGGTCGATCCGCTGGCGATCGGCGCGTTCCGGTTCGGTCTCGGCTTCATCTTCCTGCTGCCGGTCGCGCTGATCCAGGGCGGCAAATGGCCGGATCGAAATGACTGGACCGGGGTTGCCGGCCTCGGCCTGTTGTTCTTCGGACTGTTCCCGATCCTCTTCAACGCGTCGCTGATCTTCACCACCGCCGCGCGCGGCGCGCTGGCGCTGTCGACCCTGCCCTTGCTGACGATGGTGGTCGGGGCCGCCCTCGGCGTCGAGCCTCTGACGTTGCGCAAGACGGCAGGTGTCCTGATCGCGACCACGGGCGTCGCAGTCGCACTCCTTTCAAGCCTTGCGTCGGCGCCGTCAGGCGCCTGGCGCGGCGACGCGTTGATGGTCTGCGCCGCCTTCTGCATGGCGCTCTACAGCGTCTGGTCCAAACCGTTCATTGCGCGCTCGGACCCGATCCCGTTCACCACCATGGGAATGAGCGTCGGCGCGCTATTTCTGATCACTGTGTCCGCGATCCGCGGCAGTTTCGCGCCGGTCGCGGCCTTCGCCGCGCCACAATGGCTCGCCGTGATCTATCTCGGTTTGTTCGGAAGCGCCCTGACGTTTTACCTCTGGGCGTTTGCGCTAAGCCGGACCACGCCGACACGCGTCGCGATCTCCGTCACCGTAAATCCAATCACCGCGGCATTGGTCGGCGCGGTGCTGCTGGACGAGCCGATCCGCTGGAATCTCGTCGTTGGGTTGATCGCGGTCGCGCTCGGCATCTGGATCGCGACCACCACGAGGCGCCATACCGATCGACCTACAGCAAAGCGATAATGGCGTCGATGGCGGCCAAATGGTTGAACCGGAATCCGAAGAGATCATCGGTGTCGAGATTGTGCCCGATCATGTCGGCGTGGTCGGCCTCCCAGAACGGTTGCTGAAATTCGCCATAGCGGGCTGAGTCCAATGCGACCAGCCCGTCATTCGGCTGACCTGTGACCGAGCTTATAAAATGGTGCGTCGGCGCAAGAATGAAGGACGTCGGCGGAAAGCCCGGACGCCCCGCGCCGAAGTAGGAACGATAACGGATGTGCGGATGGGTTTGAGCCACGTCCGGCACACTCAAGGCGCCCTTCGTCGTCAGGTTCTCAAGCGCACGGGCCGGGACGCCCAGCAGGTCGAGTACCTGACTGATCTCATCGAACGCGATACGGCGTGGGCCATCCGGTCTCGGACCCAACAGCAGGTCCGCCACCGGGCTTCCACGATGCGGGGTCGACAGCGTGGTCAGCGACGCGATGCGCCCGGGATCGGAAAGTCCGTGGAGATTGCGGTCGATCAGGTTGCGGCCGTCCAGTCCGCCCATCGAGTGGGCGATGATATGGACCACACCCTGCGGGTATCTCTGCTGGATCGCATCTGCGAGCACGCGGGCTCGTTCTTCGCTGCTCCCGAACGGCGGTACCACGGGAAACAGGGTCTCGTGGCTGCCGTTGAGGTGGGCCTCCAGTCCGCGAAAGTAGTTGATTCCAAGAAGATGTTGCGGAACCAGAAAGCCGCTTGCGAATACCAGATTCATGATCTTCTCCGGCGCGGCTGCGGCTCCATACAATACAACCTATAATACTACTCCCTTCTGGTGTCGCGCAATGCGCATACGGTGACAGATTTCCGCCCTGCCCCGCCTCACCCCTTGGAGAACACCCGGCTCGCCAGAACGTCCGCGCTCTCCAGCGACATGATCTCTTCCGCTGACAGCACGCGGTCGAGATCGGCGACGAGCCGGTTGGCCTGGCGCAGCCGCATGCGATCCAGCGCGTTGCGGATCGAGCGGGCGTTGGAGAACAGCGGCTGGCTCTTGCGCAGCGTGATGTAGCGGACGAAGGCGGCGCGGGCATCGGTACTGAGCTTGTAGTTCATGTCGCCGAGCATCAGTTCGGCGATGGCGAGCAGTTCGTCGTCCGCATAGTCGGGGAAGTCGATGTGGTGGGCGATCCGCGAGCGGAAGCCGGGATTGCTGCCGAAGAACTTGTCCATGCGGTCGCCGTAGCCGGCGAGAATCACCACTAGATCCTCGCGCTGCGATTCCATCACCTGCAGCAGGATCTCGATAGCTTCCTGGCCGTAATCGCGCTCGTTGTCGGGCCGGTGCAGGTAATAGGCTTCGTCGATGAACAGTACGCCGCCCATCGCCTTTTTCAGGATCTCCTTGGTCTTCGGCGCGGTGTGGCCGATATATTGCCCAACCAGTTCGTCGCGCGTCACAGACACCACCTGCCCTCGCCGCACGAAGCCCAGCTTGTGAAGAATGCTGGCGATCCGCAGCGCCACCGTGGTCTTGCCGGTGCCGGGATTGCCCGTAAACGACATGTGCAGCGTCGGCACTTCCGACGTCAGGCCCATGCGCTTGCGGATGCGTTCGATCAGCAGCAGCGAGGCGATCTCACGGATCCGGGTCTTGACCGGCTTCAGTCCGATCAATTCGCGGTCGAGCTGGTCCAGCACCTCGCCGATCCCGACCTCGTTGAACTCGCGGCGCAGGTCGACCTTTTCCAGCGGCGGCGCCTCGGCCGCGGCAGGTGAGACGGCAGGCGCACTCATTTGCCACCGTAGCGAGCGCCTTCGGGACGATCGACCGCGTAGGACATCGTGGTGTAGCGGATGCTGCGGCCGTCGACCTCGTGCCGTTCAAGCCGGAAGCCCGGCTCGTCCTTCGGCCGGTTGACCATGAAAGACAGGCGGATCGATTCCCAGCCGTGGCTGGCATCGAACGCCGACATCCTTATGTAGCGGTCGCTATAGACCTTGCGGCATTCGTTGAGTTCCATCATGACGCCGGCGGCATCCTGCAGGTCGAACATTGGCAGCCCCCACATGTCCCAGTAGGTATTGCGGGGATGCGGGTCGTCGGTGAATTCGATGTTCACCGCCCACCCCTTGCCGAGACAATATTGCACCTGTGCCGAGATCTGCTCGTCGGTGAGATCGGGCAGGAACGAAAAAGCACCTTGGGTAACGCGCATGGTCCTGCTCCTTACATCGAGACGCTGGCAGTGGGGGCGAAGTCGGGGCTATCGGTCGATTCATAGTTGAAGGTGACGTCCTTCCAGACTTCCAGCGCCGATTTCAGCGGCGTGCAGGTCTGCGCTGCCTTCGCAAGGATTTCCGGGCCCTCGTGCAGGTAGTCGCGGCCTTCGTTGCGGGCCAGGATCATCGCCTCCAGCGCGACGCGGTTGGCGGTGGCGCCGGCCTGGATACCCATGGGATGGCCGATGGTGCCGCCGCCGAATTGCAGCACGACGTCTTCGCCGAGATGATCCAGCAACTGATGCATCTGGCCGGCGTGGATGCCGCCTGACGCCACCGGCATCATCTTGTTGAGGCTCGCCCAGTTCTGGTCGAAGAACACGCCGTGTTCGAGTGTGGTCGGGTTATAATCTTCGCGGCAGATGTCGTAGTAGCCGCGCGTGGTGGCGGGATCGCCTTCCAGCTTGCCAACGACTGTTCCGGCATGGATGTGGTCGACGCCGGCGAGCCGCATCCATTTCGCGATGACGCGGAACGAGACGCCGTGGTTGCGCTGCCTAGTATAGGTCGAGTGCCCTGCCCGGTGCAGATGCAGGATCATGTCGTTGCGGCGCGCCCATTTCGCCATCGACTGAATCGCCGTGTAGCCGATCACGAGATCGATCATGATGATGACGGAGCCGAGTTGCTTGGCGAACTCGGCGCGCTCGTACATGTCCTCCATCGTCGCCGCGGTGACGTTGAGATACGTGCCCTTGACCTCGCCCGTCGCCGCTTGCGCGCGGTTTACCCCTTCCATGCAGTAGAGAAACCGATCGCGCCAGTGCATGAAGGGCTGCGAGTTGATGTTCTCGTCATCCTTGCAGAAGTCGAGCCCGCCTTTCAGCGCTTCGTAGACGACGCGGCCGTAGTTGCGGCCGGACAATCCCAGTTTTGGCTTCACGGTGGCGCCGAGTAGCGGCCGGCCGAACTTGTCGAGACGTTCGCGTTCGACGACGATGCCCGTCGCCGGCCCCTGGAACGTCTTCACATAGGCCACCGGCAGCCGCATGTCCTCGAGCCGCAGTGCCTTGAGCGGCTTGAAGCCGAACACGTTGCCGATAATCGAAGCCGTCAGGTTGGCGATCGAGCCCGGCTCGAACAGGTCGAGGTCGTAGGCGATATAGGCGAAATAGCTGCCCGGCGAATTCGGCACCGGGTCGACGCGGTAGCACTTGGCGCGGTATTTCTCCGCGGCGGTCAGCCGATCGGTCCACACCACCGTCCAGGTCGCGGTCGAGGATTCACCGGCCACCGCCGCCGAGGCCTCGATCGGGTCGACGCCTTCCTGCGGCGTCACCCGGAACAGCGCGATGACGTCGGTGTCCTTGGGCACGTAATCCGGCTCCCAATAACCCATCTTCTTGTACTGCATCACGCCGGACTTGTAGCGTTCCTTGCCGCGGACGGTCATCGACATCTCGTTCATGGTAGTTTCCTCCGGTTTGGTTGTCGGCGCGGCTAACGTGGTTGAAGTTGTCTCATCTCATTCGGCAGCATCGGCCATCGATCCGATGCGTGGATCGAGGCTGCCGCTGCGGTAGCGTTTCGCCATTTCGGCGAGCGGCAATACTTTGATTTTTGCGGCATGGCCGGCGGTGCCGAATTGCTCGAACCGCTCGCGGCAGAGATCGCGCATCGCGTCCAGCGCAGGTTTGAGGAATTTGCGCGGGTCGAATTCGCTCTTGCTTTGGGTGCCGACTTTGCGGAACGCCGCCGTCATCGCCAGCCGGCAGTCGGTGTCGATGTTGACCTTGCGAACGCCGTGCTTGATGCCGCGGGCGATCTCCTCGACCGGCACGCCCCAGGTCTGCGGCATCTCGCCGCCGAATTGATTGAAGATATCCTGCAGCGCCTGCGGCACCGAGGACGAGCCGTGCATCACCAGATGGGTGTTCGGCAGCCGTCGATGGATTTCCTCGACCACGTTCATGGCCAGGATGTCGCCGTCCGGCTTGCGCGAGAATTTATAAGCGCCGTGCGAGGTGCCCATCGCAATCGCCAGCGCATCGACCTTGGTGGCGCGGACGAAATCGACCGCCTGGTCGGGATCGGTCAGCAGCTGATCGTGGCTGACCTTGCCTTCGACGCCGTGGCCGTCTTCCTGCTCGCCGCCGCCATGTTCGAGCGAACCGAGCACGCCGAGTTCACCCTCCACCGAGGCGCCGATCCAGTGCGCCATGTCGACGACACGACGGGTGATATCGACATTGTAGTCATAATCCGCCGCGGTCTTGGCGTCGGCCTTCAGCGAGCCGTCCATCATCACGGAGGTAAAGCCATGCTGAAGCGCAGTGGCGCAGGTCGATTCCTCGTTGCCATGGTCCTGGTGCATGCAGAGCGGAATCTGCGGATACATTTCCTCCAGCGCGTCGATCATCTTCGATAACATGATGTCGTTGGCGTAGGAGCGCGCGCCGCGCGAGGCCTGGATGATAACGGGCGCATCGACGGCCGCCGCCGCATCCATGATTGCGAGCCCCTGCTCCATATTGTTGATGTTGAACGCCGGCACGCCATAGCCGTGTTCGGCGGCGTGATCCAGCAACTGCCTCAGGGTAATTCGTGCCATCGGTACCTCTCAATTTTCACAAGGATTTCATCAACCGGCCGCAGCGATCTTCGACCGCGCCAGGCATTGCAATGCTTTGGTCGCGACCGCCTCGGCCGTGATGCCGAATTCGCGATAGAGCACCTCGGCCGGTGCGGATGCGCCAAAGCCGGTCATGCCGACGAATTCGCCGCTATCGCCGAGCCAGCGTCCCCATTCGCCTTCGACCGCCGCCTCAACGCCGATCCTCGGCGCGCGCCCCAAAACATCGGCCTGATAGGCGCGGGATTGCTGGCGGAACAATTCGAAACATGGCGCCGAGACAACGGCCGCGCGGACGTTTTCGCTGGCGAGCAGTCTTGCGGCCTTCAGCGCAATCGTGACTTCGGAGCCGCTCGCAATCAGCGTGACGTCGCGATCTCCCTCGGGCTCGACCACCACATAGGCGCCCGACACAACCCGATTGGCATCGCCGATCGCGTCGCGAAATGCGGGGAGCGCTTGCCGCGACAGGCACAGCACGGAAGGGCTCGCCTTGGCGCGCAACGCGCAATCCCAGGCCTCCGCGGTCTCGATGGCATCGCCGGGCCGGAACACCAGCAGGTTCGGGATCGCCCGCAGCGATGCGAGGTGTTCGACCGGCTGATGCGTGGGACCGTCTTCGCCGAGGCCGATGGAGTCATGCGTCATGACATGGATCACGCGCACGCCCATCAGCGCGGCCAACCGGATCGCTGGACGGCTGTAATCGGCAAACGTCAGGAACGTGCCGCCATAGGGGATGAAGCCGCCATGCAAGGCGATGCCGTTCATCGCCGCGGCCATTGCATGCTCGCGGACGCCGTAATGGACATAGCCGCCGCCAAACGCGCCGGCGCGCACCGCTTGATGCGTCTTCGCCTTGGTCAGATTCGAATGCGTCAGGTCGGCGGAGCCGCCGAGCAAATTCGGCAAGGCCTCGGCGATGGTGTCGATCACGAGCTGCGAGGCCTGCCGGGTCGCAATATCAGGCCGTTCAGCGCCGAAGCGGCTGCGTATCCGCGCCATCGCGTCGGTGTAACCGCAGGACAGGTTCTTGTTCAGGGCATCATGAAAGGCCGAACGCCCTCCCGGATTCGGACGCCGGGTCCGTTCGATCCAGGCGCGGCGTGCGTCATGTCCCCGGCTGCCTGCCTCGCGCCAGGCATCGAGCACGGCCTCCGGCACCTCGAACGGCGCGTGCGGCCAATCGAGCGCATCGCGGGTTTTTTCACCTTCCTCAGCGCCGAGCGGCGCACCATGCGCCTTCTCCGTGCCTTGCCGATTCGGTGCACCGAAGCCGATCAGCGTCCGGCAGGCGATCAACGACGGGCGGTCGCTGTGCCGGGCCTGCTCGATTGCCGCCGCGATGGCGGTGGAGTCGTGGCCATCGATCCGGCACGCCGACCAGCCCGAAGCCTTGAAGCGCGCGAGTTGGTCGTCCGAACACGACAGCGACGTCGCGCCATCGATCGAGATTTCGTTGTCGTCGAACAGCACGATCAGGCGATTGAGCTTGAGATGCCCGGCCAGTGAGATCGCCTCGTGGCTGAGGCCTTCCATCAGGCAGCCGTCGCCGGCGATCACATAGGTATAGTGATCGACAAAATCCTCGCCGAAGCGGGCGTGCATCAGCCGTTCGGCCAGCGCCATGCCGACTGATGTGGCGATGCCCTGCCCCAGCGGACCCGTCGTGGTCTCCACACCCGGCGTATGGCCGTATTCCGGATGGCCCGGCGTCCTGGATCCCCACTGCCGGAACGCCTTGAGCTCATCCAGGGTCACGCCTTCGTAACCGGTCAGGTGCAGCAACGCATACAGCAGCATCGAGCCGTGGCCGGCCGACAGCACGAAGCGGTCGCGGTCGGGCCATGTCGGGTCGGCGGGGTCGAATTTGAGAAAACGCGTGAACAGCACGGTGGCGACATCGGCCATGCCCATCGGCATGCCCGGGTGGCCGGATTTTGCTTTCTCGACCGCGTCGATGGCGAGAAAGCGGATCGCGTTGGCCATCTCGGCGTGCGAAACATCGGGCACGGCTGGCAATGCAGGCGAGAGCTGGAGCGTTCATACCGTGCGCCTTTTTCGTTCCATCAGTTGCAGGATCAGCGGGGTGAGGATGAGCTGCATCGCGAGATCCAGCTTCGCGCCGTGGATCACGATCGAATTGGCGCGTGACATGAAACTGTTCGGGATCATCGACAGCAGGTAGGGAAAATCGATGCCGCGCGGATTTTTCAGCCGGATCACCACCATCGATTCGTCAGGGGTCGGGATCCAGCGTGCGATGAAGGGATTCGAGGTGTCGACCGTCGGCACGCGCTGGAAGTTGATGTCGGTCTCGGCGAATTGCGGACAGATATAGTTCACATAGTCAGGCATCCGCCGCAGGATGGTGTCGGTGACCGCCTCCTGGGTGTAGCCGCGATCCCGGCGATCGCGGTGCAGCTTCTGGATCCACTCCAGATTGATGACCGGCACGACGCCGATCTTGAGGTCGGCGTACTGGGCGATGTTGACCTTGTCGGTCACCACGGCGCCGTGCAGGCCTTCGTAGAACAGCAGATCGGATTTTTCCGGCAGCGGTCCCCATCCGGTAAACGTGCCGGGTGCCGCGCCGTATAATTGCGCTTCGTCCTCGTCGTGAACGTAGTGACGCGTGGTACCGGTGCCGGACTCGCCATAGTCGCGAAAAACGTTTTCCAGCTCCTCGAACAGGTTGTTTTCCGGACTGAAGTGGCTGAAGGTCTTGTTGCCTTTCTCACCCTCCTCCTGCATCCGCGTGCGCATCTCGACGCGGTTGTAGCGATGGAATGCATCGCCCTCGATATAGGCGGCGGCGACTTTCTCGCGGCGAAAGATGTTTTCAAAGGTCTTCTTCACCGACGTGGTGCCGGCGCCAGAAGAACCCGTGATCGATATGATGGGATAGCTGCGCGACATTGCTCGGTCCCCGCGTCAGCGAAACAGGCCGCGCCGCGCGAACAGCGGTGCGTCACTGTTGTCGAACATCGGCTCGATGCCCTCGTGAATCGCGGCGACGTCGCGAACCCCGCGGATCGATCCCATGATCAGCGGCACCCGCTGGTGTGGCGTTCGCGCCGAGAGCTCGAGGATGCGGCGACGCCCGGTGGTCGCCGAACCACCCGCCCACTCCATGACAAGCGCCATCGGATGCGCTTCGTACAAAAGCCGCAGCCGTCCTTCGCGATATCCGGGACGGGCATCCGCCGGATAAAGAAACACGCCGCCGCGCACGAGAATGCGAAGCGCCTCGGCGACCAGTGAACCGATCCAGCGCATGTTGAAATCGGCGCCGCCGTTGCCATTGGTGCCGGCGAGACACTCGTCGATATAGGTCCGCACCGGCCCGTGCCAGTGCCGGCGGTTCGAGGCGTTGATGGCGAATTCAGGCGTATTGGGCGCGATCTTCGTGCCAGCGGCGATCAGCAGGAATTCGCGGGCCTGCCGGTCGAGAATGAAAATATCGACGCGTCCGCCATGTGCCAGAACCAGCGTGGTCTGGGGGCCGTAGACCACGAACCCCGCCGCGCATTGCGCCGTGCCGGGTTCGAAGAACGTCGAGAGCACGTCATGGCCGCGCGGACGGATCGAGAAGATGGTTCCGACTGAAATGTTGTTTTCGAGGTTGGCCGAGCCGTCGAGCGGATCGATCGCGACGCAGAGCGGCGCCTTCGCATCGACAGTCTCCGGGAATTCCGATTCCTCGGACAGGATGGCCGCGACCGGTGTTTTTCGCAACGCGCGGCGCATGATCTCGTCAGCCGCAATATCGATATCCTTTTGAAGATCGCCGTCCGAATTGACGCCGCTATGGCGTCCGGTGATGCCGGCCAGCGGGCCGTCGGCGATGAGGTCGGCCAGGCCGATCGAGGCCGCCGCAAGCGCTTCGATCACGGCGGCGACCGCGGTGCCATCAGGCGTCGTCGCTGCCGAGCGATCGAGATGCGAACGCAAGGTGACGCGTTCGTCCATGGCGGTTCCCCTGTCATCGCCCTCTGCGGGGCCACTTCAACGCGGCGTGCCGATCGGCAATCCGCAGCGACAGAACAGCTCAATTTGCAAAATTAGTGAAATTTTCTTATCTTTGGACAGAGCAAAGTTTTCCTTATAGGGGTGACGACCATGGCGAGCCGGTTTCTGCGGGAATTGACCCTTCGCCAGCTGCGCGCGCTGGCTGCCGTTCACCGCGACCGGTCGGTGACGGCAGCAGCCAAGCAGTTGCACCTGACGCAGCCCGCCGTGACCTTGCAGATTCGCAATCTGCAAACGCTTGCTGGCCTGCCGCTGATTCAGCGCAGCCCCGACGGCATGCTGCTGACCGACGCCGGGCGCGAGGTGCTGGCGCTGTCCGAGCGCATCGAAGCCGCGATCGCGGATTGCGAGACGTCGCTGGAGATGATGGCGGGAAAGACCGCGGGGCGGATCTCGATCGGCGCGGTCAGCACCGCAAAATATTTTGTGCCGTTCATGATCTCCGGATTTTCAAAACTCCATCCGGACATCGACGTCACGCTGTTCATCGGCAACCGGCAGGAGATCGGCACCGCGTTGCAGGGCTACGATCTCGATTTTGCGATCATGGGGCGCCCGCCGGCCGACATCGAGATGGATGTCCACCTGATCGGCGACCATCCCCATGTCATCATCGCCCCCACCACCCACCGGCTGGCGCGGAAATCCCGCATCGCGCTCGGCGACCTCGCCGATGAAACATTTCTGCTGCGCGAACCCGGCTCGGGCACCCGCGGCCTGATGGAGCAGCTGTTCGAAACCGCGCGGGTTCGACCGAAAATCGGCATGGCGATGAGCAGCAACGAGACCATCAAGCAGGCGGTGATCGCAGGCCTCGGCATCGCCTTCATCTCCGCGCACACGGTGGCTACCGAACTTGACGAGCGCCGGCTGGTGACGCTCGACGTCGTCGGTCTTCCCATTGTCAGGCAATGGTTCGTACTTTCCCGCAAGGACAAGGTCCTGCTGCCGCCGGCCCGCGCGATGCTGGAGTTCCTGGGCGCGCGCGGCGCGCAATTCCTGCCGCGAATCCACAACCGAATCCGGCTCACCCGGGCGACGCCGCGCGGCAAGCGAGGGTGATGGCCAGGCATTAACGACGAGGGGCACCTGAAGCTCTTCAGGAATCCGTCAGCCTGCGGCCAAACCTCTGGCTGGTGGCAGCCCTCGCCTCGACCAATCAAAATACGGAAGCGAAGCGAGCACTCGATGGCTTCAGGAAAACGCACAGTTCGCGATCAGATCTCGCTTCGATCACCAAATACTACAGCGAACCCCAATACCAGAATCCCACGGCGCAAGCGGCTGTGGGTCAGCTGAGCGGCCTGCGGAAGGCCGGCGGGAAGTAAAAGGACCGTTGTCACCTCGACCCGCCGCCGCGCGGGGCGGGCCATGCGCCCGGGAGGCCTGGGCGCGACCGTCCAACGAAGACGATCGCAGGTCGGCTTTGGCGGCCATCAGGACCGTTTTGGGACCCGGAACGGACATCCGTTGATCTAAATCAACCGGAACAAAGCCGTCCATCCAATGGTGCGGGCTGGCTGCAGGTTTTTTGTCACGCAACAAACCAACGGCGCAGCTGAATATCACTTGCTCCCTCCATCCGGCGGCGTGGACGCCTCTTGATGAATTCACCAGACGACATTCCGACATGGGCGCCTCTTGTCAGTCAGTTTTTGGATAAGCTTCAAGGCGAGTTAGGTTGCGACCCGCACTCTAAAAACCTGCGGGCCGCAGCCACCAGCGCGATGATTGGCAAGCCACGCCAGTGCTTTGGCTCAATCGTGCCGGTACTGGCTTTGCTGAGAAAGCTGATCGTGGCTGCTTCGCTGGTGCTGGCGGCAGCACATCCTGCCGCGGCGCTCGATGCCGTATCGCTGCAGCTCAAATGGAAGCATCAGTTTCAGTTCGCGGGCTACTATCAGGCGCTTGAGCAGGGCTTCTACCGCGACGCCGGTCTGGACGTCACCATTCGAGAAGGCGGCCCTGATATCGATGTTTCCGAGGCGGTTGCCGGCGGCAAGGCGGATTTCGGGGTCTGCAGCGCCAGCGTCCTGCGTGACTGGGAAGCGGGCCGCCGGCTGGTCGTGCTGGCCGCCATATTCCAGCATTCGGCGGCCGTCATCCTGGCCGCGCGTCGGGCAGACATCAGCAGCGTGGTGGATCTGCGTGGCCGAGTGCTCATGGATACGCCGGGAAGCGACGACATCGCCGCGATGCTGAAGCGCGAGGGGATCGACTATCAGTCCATGTTGCGCGTCCCGCACGAGGGAAATCCACGCGACCTCCTGTCCGGCCGGGCCGACGCGATGATCGCCTACAGCACCAACGAGCCGTTCGTCCTTGAACAGCTTGGCGCGGCCTACCGCACCTTCGCGCCTGCAGCATTCGGCATCGATTTCTACGGCGATAATTTGTGCAGCATCCGAAGCGGAAGTGAAAGCCCATCCGGCTCGGGTCGCATCGTTCAGGGCGGCGAGCGTGAAAGGCTGGGCCTATGCCCTCGCGCATAAGGAGGCCACGGTCGATCTGATCCTGCGGAAGTACTCGGCGAAAAAGAGCCAAGACGCCCTGCTGTTTGAGGCGGAGCAGACGGCGACGTTGGTTGGGCGGGATGCCGACCGGATCGGCGAACAGGATCCTGCGCGCTGGCAACGCATCGCTGCCGTCTATCGGCAACTTGGGCTGCTGACCGACGACACGCTACCCGCTGCACTGATCTGGGACGGAAATGACGACAGCCTGCGGCGCTGGCTAGTTCTTCTCGTGCTCGTCCTGGTCGGATTGGCGATGCGGTCGCTGGTCGCTTATCGAAGCCATCGCACCGTGCGGGTCACAATCGCGCGGCTGGGCGCGCTTGGCCGGTTTGTCAGGATGCGGCGACCAAGACTGAGCCTGATCATGTCGCTGCTGTTCATCGGCCTCAGTATTCCCGTCCTCATTTTCATCCTGATCTACAATTACAACAAGAACTCGGCCGGCATTGTATCGATCCTGGACGACGCGGTCGCACAGACCAGCCGGGCCAGCGTTGAACGCACCCAGGACCTGATCGATAACACCGAAAGCTCGCTGCGCTTTCTCGCCGAAGTGGCCACCGCCGATCCCGGCTATTTCCGAACTGAACAAAGCCGCGATCTGTTGTATCGCGCCTTGACCTCGGCTGCGCATATCGACGGCGTCCACGTCAGTTTCGAGGATGGTTATGATCGGGTTGTCACCCGGATCGACGAGGACCGCCGACGCGCCGATCCCCAGATTCCTGCGTCTGCCAACTGGCATTCCAGCAACATCGATGCAATCAAGTATGCGCTAATGCGGATGCGCCATCGAACATTCTTCGACATATGGCCCCATGAAGTCGGCCAAGTATAATGCCGCCACAGATATCGATATGCGCACCTTGCCCGGCTATCAGTCCGCCAAGACGACGCACACCCTTGTCGTGACTGAACCTTCAATCAACCCCGATAGTGGGTCTCCTATTATTTCAGTGCGCATTCCGATCTTTAGCGGCGTCGAATTCCTTGGTTGCGCATCGGCGAACATCACCATGGACATCCTGTCGCGTTTTCTCGACAAGCAACGGGCGAGCGCAGGAAGCACCACATTCGTTGCCGACCGCAACAACGGCAAGATCATTGCTTTTCCGGACAAGCAGAAGGGCGTTCGGATCGAAGACGGCGCGCTCAAGATTGCAACCCTCTCTGACATTGATGATCCTGTGGTGCGTGAGGCTCATCAGCAACACGTTGGCACGGACGCCGACAAATTTGTGTTCCAATCGCCGGCGAACGGAGAGGATTTTGTCGCGACCTTCGCCAATTTTCCAAGCGGCTTCGGTCAGCCCTGGCAAGTGATCACGTTGACGCCGATCGACGATTTCGTAGGGACATTGAAGAGAACCAATCGATTGATGATTGTCGTGATTATTGTCCTCGCGATGGTCGAGTTGCTCTTCATCTACTTCGCATCGAGCCGGTTATCGCGCCCGGTCGAAAACGTGTCCCGGCAATTGCAGGCCATTGAAAGCCTCGATTTTGATGCGCCCGCGTATCCACCTTCGAATATCGAGGAGATCGCAAAGCTGGAATTCGGCAGCTTCGCTGCTGCGAACATCGCTGAAATCATTCTCCTCGTTCGTTCCGCTCGATGTCGTCCGCCAACTGATCAAGTCGGGCATCCCGCTGACACCCGGTGTCGAGCCGCGGTTTCTCACCGTGTTCTTTTCAGATCTGGAGAACTTTTCCAGCCACGCCGAAACGCTCGCGCCTGATGACCTTCTGGTCCAGATATCGACCTATCTGGAGGAAGTCTCATCTGCGATCTCGGACGAAGGCGGCACCATCGACAAGTTCATCGGCGACGGCGTCATGGCATTCTGGAATGCCCCGGTTGAACGCCCCGACCACGTTCTGCGGGCTTGCGCTGCCGCATTGCGGGCTGCGCGCCGCATGGAACACGTCAACAACGTTTGGGAGGCGGAAGGACGGCCACGTATCCACCTGAGGATCGGGCTTAATTGCGCCAGCGTCCTTGTCGGTAATGTCGGTTCTTCGACCCGGCTGAACTACACGGCCCTGGGAGACGGCGTGAACGTCGCCGCCCGCCTTGAAGGCATCAACAAGTTATTTGGCACCCGCATCTGCATCAGTGACAGCGTTTATGACCAGTGCAAAGGCCGACATCATTGCAAGGCCGATGAAGCGGGTTCAGGTGAAGGGCCGCAAGACCGAATTCATGATCTATGAATTGCTCGCCCTTCGCACGACTGACGATCCGGAGGTGAAGGTTCGCGATCGGGATAAGCGATTGAGCGAGATGACCTGGCAAGCCTCTCAAAAGTTCGAGGCTGGAGAGTTTTTGGCCGCAGAGCGTGCTTATCGCGACATCTTGAACGAGTTTTCCGAAGATTCGCTGGCTAGGTTCATGATCGCGGAATGCACACAAAAGCAACGATCCGATCTGGCCGGAGTCACGCCGGCGTCGCGAGGAGGGCTGGAAGAATAGGCCGTGCGAATTTGGAGCCCCAAAACCTTAGGCGGCTTGCCAAACTGATACGAAGCCGGCCTCAAGGTGGCCCCAGGTGGCCGAAGCCGTTACGTAGACAAGATCAACTGACCAACGATCCGCCGATCAAATCGAAATATCGAGGGTTTGGCTTTCGTCGCGATATGAGTGAGGGCACGTGTCAGACCTGATGCGGCCATCGGTCTCATATGATCGCCGCACAACCGCGGGGTGCGGTGAACAGACCGCGAAACCTTTGTCGGAATGAAAACTCCGACCTCGTATAAGCTATTGAAATTGCTTTGGAGCGGGTGAAGGGAATCGAACCCTCGTATTCAGCTTGGAAGGCTGCTGCTCTACCATTGAGCTACACCCGCGCGACGCGATCACCTAACACGCCGTGCAGGCGGCCTCAACCGCCCTGCGGACGGCCGTCCCTGCGCCTGCAAACGGCCATTGTTCCACCGGATTTCCGGCCGTTCCGCCCCTTAACAGCGGCAGATTCGCCGCCTATACTCTTGTTTCCACAACCAACGAAAGGAGGTGATCCAGTGTCTCTTACCAAGCGCTGTCACCTCGCTGGGATCGCCCGCTAGGCTTCTTACTTAGGGCCTGGCATCGGGGCGCTCTCAGCCCTGGACCAGCGAGTTCAAATAATGGGGCGCGGCGGGAGCAATCCCGCCGCGCCTTTTTGTTGGTCTGTTTGGTCAACTGCAGCGGGCTCAGTTCCGCCGCTGCCGGATTCGCTCCCACACCGAAATCCGCGGCGACCAGCATGCCGAGGACCCAGGGCAGCACCGCGCCATATGGCTCGACGCTCAGCAGCAGACCGAGGATGCTCGATATCAGGCAGAGCATCTTCGCCTGCCCGCTCTGTCCGAACAGCGACAGCAGAAACGGCAGGAACGAGGATCAGGAACAGTTCGACGGTGACGGCGGACATCTGCAAAGGTCTCGTAGAGGCTGCGCGATCAGAAGCCGCAGAGATTGACCGATCGCGGACGCGGGCCGCGGCGGCTTTCGACGATTCGCTCGCCGCCGTTGGTCGGCCGAACTGCCGTAGTAACGGTGATGACCGGACACATCGTGCCAGTCGCCGGCCTGCGTCGATGCGTTCGACCGGGAATCGGGCGGCATCGCTGATGATCGAGGCTGGCTTGCGTGACATGACCGTCTCCATGAATGATGCGCAGTTCCTGCGTTCTGCTCATCAGTCGTGCACGCGCCGGGGCGCGTTCAAGGCGCCGGCGGATATATCGTGTTTCCGGAATGTTTCGTCGCCGGCCGGGTGACCGGCAACACGGCGGCACGGTGCCGCTTTCAAAATCCGGTTTGTCGGGATATGCCGCGTCCGAACGTCCTTGAACGGCAGCCAATCCGGCCGCAAACGAGGAGAAATCGATGCTTTACGCCATTCTGGCCTATCACGTGGAAGCCGAAGTCATGTCCTGGACGCCGGAGGAGGATGCGGCGCTGATGACCAATCTGCTCGCCGGGTCCATGACCGGCTCAACGCAACAAAAGCTGCTCGGGCCGTCGGCGCGGCTGGGCGGCACCGCGAAGGCCCGCACCCTGCGCGGTCCGGGCGCCGGCACTGGTGCTGGACGGGCCGTTTGCCGAAACCAAGGAGCAGTTGCTGGGGTTTTATGTCGTGGACTGCGCCAACGAGGACGCCGCGATCGACGTCGCGCGCGAGCTGCGACGGGTCAATCCGTCGGCGGTCTACGAGATCCGCGCGATCGGGCGTTATATCCCCGGGGCGAGTTCGCGACGGCGGCGGAGGGATAGGCTTGCGGGAGCGTAATCTTGCGGACAGCCCAGGCCGCCAGCAGCAGACGGCTGCGACGACGGCGCTGACCAGTTCAACCAGCGCGCTGACGATATCAAGCAGGCCGAGCGCATCGAGGATCCAGACAGCAGCAGGATCACGACCAAAAGCGTCGTCAGCGTATCGAACATGCGTCCTCTCCCGGCGGCTTGGTCGCAAGGCCGTCGAAGAGGTTCAAGCTTAGAGGTCGCAAGCCTATTGCCGCAAGCCGGCCTGCCGCAGCAGCGGCAGCACGCGGTCGATGAAGAACGGCAGTTCGTCCTTGAAGTTGACAAAGGACAGCGTGACGCCGTCGATTCCGGCGGCGTTGAGCCACAGCAATTCGTCGACGATTTTCTCCGGACGGCCGATCAGCGGATGCGAGCTGAGGCCGCCGGCATAACGCTTGCGCTCGTTGAAGATCTCAGCGGTGTCGAGCTGGCGATTTCTGCGCGACATGTTCATGTGGTAGTCGACCGCTTCGGTATCGGCGTTCTCAACGGCATAGCGATGGTAATAGTCCTCCGCCTCGCGATCGGTCTCGCGGCAGACCACATGCGTCGTGGTGATGATCTGCAACGGACGGCCCTCGGCGTTGCGCTGCTCGGCCAGCGCCCGCACCGGCGGCAGCCCTTCGCCGGCGACGCCGAGCACCGTGACCAGGAGATCGCTGGTCTTCATCGCAAACGCCCGCCCGGCCGGCGAGGACGCCGCCGACATCGTCAGCGGCCGCGGACGTTGCACCGGCTGCGGTTTTCCGATGACGCCAGTCAGCTTGTAGAACTCGCCGTCGTGGTCGAAGCGATCTTTCGAGGTGAAGATGCGGTTCATCACCTCGAACCATTCGAGCCCCTGCTCGTAGCGGCGATCGTGCTCGGCCAGCGCATGCCCGAACATGTCGAACTCGCCCTGATTCCATCCGGCCACGATGTTGAGCCCGGCGCGGCCGCCGCTGACATGATCCACCGTCACCAGCGCCTTCGCCGCGAACACCGGATGCACGACCGGCACGTGCACGGTGGAAAAGATCGTGATCTGCTCGGTCATCGCGCTCAGCGCGGAGGCAAATGTAAACGTCTCGAAGCACAGCGTGCGGACATCGAGCTCGCCGCCAAATCCCTTCCAGCGCGCAATCGGCAGGATGAATTCGAAGCCGGCGCGATCGACCATTTGGGCGACCTCGGCAATGTCAGCCCAGTCCGCCCGCCACCGCTCCGGCACTTTGGTAATCGCGATCCCGCCATCGGCGTTCAGCGAAAACAGCCCGATCTTGAGCTTGTTGCCATTGTGAAGCGCGTTGGCTGGAGGGTGCACGCGGCGGACCTGTGGTGGCGGCGATCGGGATCGGACGCAGGTATCGTGCTACGGGATTTCGGGGGATGCAAATGAGAGAAGTCGGCTCGCAGAACTGACCGGGCTACTTTGCATGGGGTTGTTTTCGATATTTTGGTTGGGGCGGGGTCGCGGAGCCGCAGCCCGCCTGCGCCCTTTGGGCTCCGGCGCGGCAGCCTTCGCTACGACGGGAGGCTTGCCCTAGCCGTAGCTCGCGGAGCGAGCGAAGGCTGGTGGGGGAAGAAGGACTCGAACCTTCGAAGTCATAAGACGGCTGATTTACAGTCAGCTCCCTTTGCCACTCGGGACACTCCCCCGTCTCAACAGCATCGCAAGCCCAACCGCTAATAGGCGGCGGATCAGGCCATGGATGACGTTAATACCGGGAGCCGATGGCGAGCTCCCGGTCGGGCGCGTTTATGGGCGATGAGGGGATGGCCAAAGTCAACCAACGGAAGCCTGCTCAAAAAGGGCTCCCGAAGACTTGGCCCAAATTGCCATAATCCGGAACCCGTGACACAAGCTTCCCATGAGCGATCGCGACCGAAAACCGCCGTTCCGCCGTGGCGGCGGCAAACCCTTCGAAAAGGGCCGAAAACCGGGCGGACGGCCCGCATTGGCGGGACCGGAACGCCAACCCCGACGGGCCGGTGATTCTCTACGGCTGGCATACGGTTGCGGCGGCGCTGGCCAATCCGGAGCGGCAGATCCGAAAACTGTTCCTGACCGAGAACGCCGCCCGGCGGCTCGCCGACGAGAACATCGACACCAGGGTGACCCCGGAAATCGTCCGGCCGAGCGCGATCGACGCGCGGCTGGGCCCGGACGCCGTCCACCAGGGCCTGCTGGCGGAGACCGATCCCCTGCGCCTCGCCTGACATCGATGACCTGGCCCAGGAAGGCATCGTGCTGGTGCTCGACCAGATCACCGACCCGCACAATGTCGGCGCCATCCTGCGCTCGGCGGCGGCGTTCGCGGTCAAGGCGATCGTCACCACGGCGCGGCACAGCCCGGAGGCCACCGGCGTGCTGGCGAAGTCCGCCTCCGGCGCGCTGGAAATGGTGCCGCTGGTGACCGTGCAAAATCTCGCCCGCGCGCTGAACGAACTGAACGATCGCGGCTTCCTGACGGTCGGCCTCGACAGCGAAGGCAGCGACGATCTCGGCGCGGTCGACGTTGCGGCAGCCGCTGGCGCTGGTGCTCGGCGCCGAGGGCAAGGGCCTGCGGCAATTGACGCGCGAGACCTGCAGCGTGGTGGCGCGGCTCGACATGCCCGGCGAGATCAAGAGCCTGAACGTCTCGAACGCCGCGGTGCTGGCGCTCTATATCGGCGCCAGCCGGCTCGGCCTGATGTCGTATGCAAATAAGAAAACGCCCGCTCGCTTGATGCGAACGGGCGCTGAAATCCTTCAGATCGATTTCGGATCAGTAGTAGCGGCGCAGCACGCGGTGACCGTAGCGATACGGCGCGTAGCCGTGGTGATAGCATGCGCGGCGGCGTGATAGTAGCGTGACGCGCGGCGCATACGTGCCATAGTGCCGGTAGCCGTAATGCGGGCGATAGCCATAGTGCGGCCGGTAGCCGTAGTGGTGACCATGGCCATAGCCGTAGCCATAACCGGAGACCGAGCCTTCTTCGATAGGTCCGGACCGGCGCCCAGTCGCCGGGACCGGTATAGGTCGGGCCCTGGTTGACGTAGTAGTATTGCTGCTCGGGATCGGCGAGCCGCTCATGGGCCCAGCCGCCGCAGGGGTTGCAGCCGTAATCGGCGACCGGCGCGACATAGACCTGCGGCGCGCCGCAGGGGGTGTAACCGCACGCCATAGCGGGCGCGGTGGCCATGACGGCAACCGCCGCAACCAATCCTGAAATCAAATGACGCATTACTCTCTCCTGTAGGTGTTCTCGTTGGCGTTCGTTTTTTGGCTTCTTTGTTTGAGCATGATCTTTTCGGAAAACCGGTGCCCACTTTTCCGGATCAGGCTCTAGTGTGGAAGGTGCTGCGGTCGAGGCGGCCTGAAATCGTGCCGGCCTTGATCCTGCGGCGCATAAATGATCGCCGGCGGATCGACCGGCACGTTGGACTGCGCCGGCAGCGGCGCCGACTGCGCCGACCATGATTGATGATAGCTCTCGGCCGGCTGCGGCAATCGGCGGTTGGCCGGCGGTTCGATTTCGAGACGTCCATAGCCCGGCATTTGGCCCGCGCTCGGATAGTAATGGCCGACATTGCGGAACCGGATCGATGTAGCGGCCACCATAGACGGTCGGCTGCACATGGATGCGCTTGCCGAGACCCCAATCGCCCTCGACCACCGCATAGGATGCATCGACGCCGTTGATGATGACGGGCACGCCGGGACGGCCGGGAATCACGATTTCAAAGCCGCCGCCGGCAAAGGCCGTCGACGTCATCGCCATCAAGATTGCCAGTGTCACGCCAACGCGCATTGCCTGGGATTCCCCGCTTCCTCAACGCGCAATTTAATCCAACGCACAACCCCAGGGGTTAAAGCGCCGGACCAAACTGCCGGTAAGCCTAACGCGCCAGCATTAATGTCCGCTCAACTCCGAGAAATCGCGATAGCGAAAGGTTAACGCCTGGGGCGCCGGCCGGAGCAAATTCCCGGTTTTATTGTCATTTGGCCGGCAATATCGCACCATCGCCCGCGCCCAAACCGCTGAAATGGAAAAAATGCCGCACCCTGAAAAGCCCGCCAGGAACGTGCTCTGGATCATGTGCGACCAGCTTCGCTACGACTATCTCGGCTGCAACGGCCATCCGGTCCTGAAGACGCCGAACATCGATGCGATGGCCAAACGCGGCGTGTCGTTCTCCAACGCCTATGTGCAGTCGCCGATCTGCGGACCGTCGCGGATGTCGTTCTATACCGGCCGCTATATGCGCTCGCACGGTTCGCACTGGAACGGCTGGCCGCTGCGCGTCGGCGAGCCGACGCTCGGCGATCACCTGAAGAAGATCGGCGTCCGCAACGTGCTGGTCGGCAAGACCCACATGGCGCCGGATCTCGAGGGCCTGAAGAATCTCGGCATCGCGCCGGACTCGATCATCGGCGTGCACGTCTCGGAATGCGGCTTCGAGCCCTATGAGCGCGACGACGGCCTGCATCCGACCGGGCGCCCTCGCCCGGCCTACGACGATTACCTGCGTCGGCAGGGCTACAATGCAGACAATCCGTGGGAGCATTGGGCCAATTCCGGCGCGGACGCCGACGGGTCCTTGCAGAACGGCTGGCTATTGGTTCACGCCGACAAGGCCGCGCGCGTGCCGGAAGAGCATTCCGAGACGCCCTACATGACGCGGCGCGCGATGGATTTCATTTCGGAAGCCGAGGACGACGGCCGGCCGTGGTGCCTGCATCTGTCCTACATCAAGCCGCACTGGCCCTATATCGCACCAGAACCCTATGCCAGCATGTACACAGCCTCCGACGTGCAGCCGGCGATCCGCTCGGAAACCGAACGCGACAATCCGCATCCGGTGTTCGGCGCCTACATGGACATGCGCTATTCGAAGAACATGTCGCGCGACGAAGCGCGCGAAAAGGTCATTCCCACCTATATGGGCCTGATCAAGCAGATCGACGACCAGATGGGCGTGCTGATGCAGTTCTTCGAGAGCCGAGGCCTGCTCGACACCACCATGATCGTGTTCACCTCCGACCATGGCGATTATCTCGGCGATCACTGGATGGGCGAGAAGGATCTGTTCCACGACCAGTCCGCCAAAATTCCGCTGATCGTGATCGACCCGTCCAGTGCCGCCAACGCGACGCGCGGCACGGTGTGCGACGCGCTGGTCGAGGGCATCGATCTGGCGCCGACCTTCATCGCGTATTTTGGCGGCAAACCGCCGGATCACATCCTCGAGGGACGCTCGCTGCTGCCGCTGTTGCACGGACCAAAACCAGACGACTGGCGCCGCGTGGCGTTCTCCGAATACGACTACGCGATGCAGGATGTCCGCGTGATGCTGGGACAGCCGATCGAGCGCTGCCGGCTGTTCATGGTGTTCGACGGGCGCTGGAAGTTCATCCACGCCTCCGGCTTCCGGCCGATGCTTTACGACCTGGAAACCGATCCGCAGGAGTTTTGCGACCGCGGCGCCGACCCGTCCTGCGCCGATGTCATCGCCCGCCTGCAATCCGAACTGTTCGACTGGGCGCTGCACCCGAAGGGGCACATCACCACGACCAACGAGAAGATCGCCAATTATGCGGCTCAGCAGTTGCAGGTGAAGAATGGCGTGCTGATCGGGATCTGGGACGAGGCCGAACTCGGCGCGATCAGGGAGAAGATCGGGATCAGGCCCTGACAGGCTTCCCTGGTCGCAGATTCCCAATACGGCAAACCCGCCTCCCGGGCATCAATGGAATTGACCGGACGCCTCGTTCGACCAGCGTTCGGACGGCAACGCAGCAGGTTTGTCCACCCTCGCCCGCAACAGCGTGACGCCGAGCAGCAGATAGGTCGCGCAGGTCCACAACGACTGCCAGTTGGCAAAGCCTTCGTTGAAAAAGATATAGACCGAAGTCATCGCGAGCAGCCCCGCGAACACAGCCTCGGCGATCGGGCGCGGGCCTGATCTCGGCGAATTCAGCCGCGCCAGCATCGCAAACGGCACGACAGCCATGGTGAGCGCGGCGAACGGAAAATCGCGCCAGCGCCCGTCGAATACCAGGCCCAGCGCTGTTTCCACCGCGAGCAGCGTGACCGCGATCAGCGTGAAACCGAGCAGCGTCGTCATCAACGTCTGGGTCCGGCGTTCGGGCGGCCCTAGCAGTTCCAGAAACGTCGGAATGGGCCGCTCCGACATCAACGCATGGGTGCACAACAGCGGCGCGGCTACACCTGTCGCCACCAGAAAACCCTGACGTAGCCAGCCATCAGGCCCAAAACTTTCATAGAGCATCTTGTCGATGGCCACGCCGAGCAGAACTCCGCTGGCGGTTGCGGAAACCGCGACCGCGATCCATGCCAGCAATCGGGGTGACGACGACCGGCGTCTCAACGTCACCCCTGCGGTGGCAAACACCAGTATGCAGAACGCGAGCCCGCCCGCCAGATGCAGCTTCCAGAGCGGGTAGTTGCCGATCGGAACGCCAGCCGGATATTTCAGCTTGCGATCGCCGGCATTGAACATGCCCCAATAGCCGCCGACGGTGCCTTCCCACTTGCGCTTCCACGGCTCGTCATAGGCCTCGAACAGGTTGACGCGAAATTTTTCGGTTCGCGCCCGCTCGAGGAGTTCGGAAATGAAACGTGCCTGGTTGATGCGCGAGGCCACCGAGCCGTCGCGCATCCGCCCCTGGCTCGGCCAACCGGCCTCGCCGATCAGGATCTCTTTGCCGGGAAAGGCAACCGCGACCTGCTTGCGGATGCCGTCCGCGTGGGCGGCGGCGTCCTCGGCGCGGGGCGGCACATCCTCCCAATAGGGCAGCATGTGCACGGTGACGAAATCGACATCGGCTGCGATTTCACGATAGCGCAGCCAGAATTCCCAGACATCGGCGTAGGTCACGGGAACATGGACGCGTGGCCTGACCGAGCGGATGAATTCACGGAGATCGGAGACGGTCATCTCGCCGCGCAACAGCACTTCACTGCCGACAATGATCGACGTGACCGCATCGGGATGACCGTTAACCAGCGCGACCGCATTGTTGATCAACAGAACGTTCTTGGCGCGATCGCGTCCAAGCCAGACGCCGAGCAGCACCTTCAGTCCAACCCTGCCCGCGAGTTCGGGCACCTTGTCCAGCCCATTGTCGATGGAATAGGTGCGGATGCATTTGGTTATCTTGGCGAGTTCGCCGAGATCCTCGGCGATCTGCTCCGGGCTGACGATCAGGGCCTGATTATGCGGCGTCTGTTGGCCGCGGAACGGTGCGTAGGACACGCATTCCAGTTTCGCCGCGGGATCGATCGGCGCGCGGGTTAACGTCACCGGTGTGGCCAGCCACCACCATGCTGCCGCGATCAGACCTAAAGAAACGAAAAACAACGCCAGTGGCGTGCGCAAGGCGATCGTCCTATCCTACGGCAAGCACGTCGATAACCGGTCTCGCCGTTTGCGCGATTTCGCTGGAACTCGTAGCATGCCGTTTCGACCGGCATCAAGGTCCGGTCGGGCAAGGTAAGCTCTGCTTTTGCCGCATATTTGCCTCGATCCCAGCACGTGAAGTGATGTCTTTAATCAAAATCACCCGGCGCAAGTTCACCGAGATCGCCGGCTGGTCGGCGCTCGGAATATCGCAGAGTTCCGCCCAAACCAGCCAAGCTGATTTGGGCAAGGAAACCTCACCCGGCCGGAGCGCGGCCCCCGGTTTTCCGAACGGCTTTTTGTGGGGCACAGCGACGTCGTCCTATCAGATCGAAGGCGCCGTCAACGAGGACGGCCGCGGCCCATCGATCTGGGACATTCATTCGCACAGGCCTGGCACGATTTCGGATCGCAGCACCGGGGATACCGCTGACGATCACTATCATCTCTATAAGCAGGACGTTCAGTTGATGAAGGCGCTGGGCGCCAGGGCCTATCGTTTTTCGATCGCATGGCCGCGTGTTTTCCCCGAAGGCACGGGCACGCCGAATCCGAAAGGTCTCGATTTCTATGACCGGCTGCTGGATGAACTGATGGCAAACGGGATCGAGCCGTTTGCAACGCTGTATCACTGGGACTTGCCTCAGGCGCTGCAAACCCGCTACGGCGGCTGGACCTCCCGCGACACCTCGAAGGCGTTCGCGGATTACACCGCCCATGTCGCGGGTCGCCTGAGCGATCGCGTAAAACACTTCTTCACGATCAACGAATGCTCGAGGACGGTTTCGCTCGGCCACCAATACGGCTCCGATGCCCCGGGCCTCAAATTGCCGCCGGCCGAGTTGAACCAGGTGCGTCACCATATCGCACTCGGCCACGGACTCGCGGTGCAGGCAATCCGCGCCCACGCGCGCGCCGGGACAAAAGTCGGCCCGGCGGAGAACGCCGTGAGCTGCATTCCCGCGATCGACACGGCCGCAAACCTCCGCGCCGCCGAAATCGCGATGCGCGAGCTCAACGCCGGCTATCTCACCGTGATGCTGGAGGGAAAATACACCGACGGGTATCTCGCGCAGGCCGGCAAGGATGCGCCGAAATTCACTCCCGAAGATCTACGCATCATTTCGTCGCCAATCGATTTTGTCGGACTGAACGTCTACATGCCCGACCACTACGTCGTCGCCGCCGACAACGCACATGGGTACACCCTGGCGCCCTTCCCGGCGTCGTTTCCGCACATGGACGCGCCGTGGCTCCGGTTCGGTCCCGAGACGATGTACTGGACGCCACGCCATGTCGCGAAATTGTGGAACGTGAAGTCGATCTACATTACCGAAAACGGAACGTCGGGGACCGACCAGCCCGCCGCCGACGGCAGCATCTCGGATCTGGATCGCATCATGTATTTGCGCAATTACCTGGCGCAGTTGCAGCGCGCGACGTCCGAGGGCGTGCCGGTGCATGGCTATTTTCTGTGGAGCCTGATGGACAATTTCGAATGGGTGGACGGATTTGAAAAACGCTTCGGCCTCTACCGGGTCGACTTCGACACCCAGCGCCGCACGCCAAAACTCAGCGCATCGTTCTATCGCGAGACCATCGCGCGCAACGCGGTGGTTTGATTTTTGTCTTAACGCGTTTTCTTGACGCGAACCGGTGTCCACCCCGGATCAAGTCCGAGGGCATGCTTCGCTCTCAAACGCTATGGATCCTTGCGCAATCCCTTGCCCAGCGCCTCATACATGATGGTCTTCAGCGCCAGTTGAATTCGCCCGCCTTGCGTCCGCGAAGCCACCATGAAGATCGCGAACATGTCGTCAACCGGATCGACAAAGTAGAAAGAACCGCCGGCGCCGTCCCAGCGATATTCGCCGAGCGGCCACGTCGTGCCCGGCGGCGGCGACGTGCGCACGGCAAAGCCCAGACCAAATCCGCTGTTCGGGCTCGGGAAATAGAAGGGATCGTGGAGGATTCCGGTCTCAGGCCCGATCTGGTCCGATGTCATCAACGCCACCGTCTCGGGCTTGAGATAGCGCTTGCCGTTCAGTTCGCCCTTGTTGAGCAACATCTGCAGGAAACGGGCGTAGTCCCCGATCGTGGTGTTGAGACCCGCGCCACCGGACTCAAAGCGCCGCGGCACAGTCGGATCCAGGATGCCGGCCAGCGGGCTGGTGAAGCGATCCGGCGGCAATGGCTTTGCAATGAGCGGCCATTTGGTCTTGTCGGCGACGAAGTAATTGGTCTCGCGCATGCCCAGCGGATCGAATAGCCGTTGCTTCTCGAACTGGAACAGCGTCTGCCCCGACACCACCTCGACAACGCGGCCGAGCACGTCGGTCGAATGGCCGTAGGCCCAGCGCGTTCCGGGATGATCGGCCAGCGGCAGTTTCGCGATCCGCTCGGCGAATTCGGCATTGTCGAAGTCGCCTTTGTACAAATCCGGATTGTTGTACAATTTTTGCACGATGCCTTCGTTGTAGAAGCCGTAGATGATCCCCGATGTATGCCGCAGCAGATCCCTGATCGTGATCGGGCGCTTCGGAGGCACCAGCCTCAGCGGCGGCTGGCCGGCTTCATCTGACTCATCGACGCCGACTTTGGCATCGGCGAAGGCCGGAATATATTTCGAGACGGGATCGTCAATCGACAGCTTGCCGTCGTCGACCAGCATCATCACCGCCACCGAGGTGACGGCCTTGCTCATTGAATAGACCTGGAAAATGGTGTCCGGCGTCATCGGTAGTCCGGCCTCGGCGTCGCGCTGGCCAAAGCTTTCGAAATCGACCGGCTTGCCATGCTGCTGGATCAGAAGGATGCCGCCGGGAATCTTGCCGGTGGTGATCTCGTTGCGGATGAAGCCGCCGAGGCGGTCGAGGCTCTCGCGCGAGAAAGTAGGCGCCGGGGCAGCGGCGGATTCCGACTTGCCCGCGGACGGGATCACCGCCGTGGCGGCGAACGTCAGCGAGACGAGCGCAAGTGCTGCCGCCAGATGCTTTCGGCGCGTGGCGCCGTCCGTGTTCCATCGCCCCATCGATCACCACAGGCTGGATTGTCTGACGCTCCAAACCTTAACCCGGCTGCGGCCGATCAAGAAATAGTGGCCTCGCCAGGTTTCGGCTAATTCGTGATCTTGTAGCCGGTCGCCTTGACGATCGGGGCCCAGAACGCGGTGTTGGCGGCGAGTTCCTGGGTCAGCCCCTCCGGGGTCGAGCCGACCGGAATCAGCCCGATCGCCAGCAGCTTTTCCCTGGCCTCGGGTTTCGCAAGCGCGGCAGCGGCCGCCTCGCTCACCTGTTTGGCGAAGGCGGGTGTCGCACCGGCGGGCAGCCACATGCCGTACCAGGCGTCCGCCACCAGATCGATGCCGCTCTCCTTCAGGGTCGGAACCTCCAGGAACGGCGAACGCTCGGCGCTGGTCACCGCAAGAACTCTGACGCCGCCGGCGCGATGCTGCGGGATCGCGTCCGTCAGGGTCGAAATCGCGAACGGCAGGTGGCCGCCGACGAGGTCATTCATGATTGGCGCGCCCCCGCGATAGGCCACGCGCGTCAAGGGAATGCCGAGGATCTGCTCAAGCCTGAAGCCGGCGAAATGCGGAATGGTACCGTTGCTCGGCACGCCAAACGTGGCCTTGTCCGGATGGGCCTTGAGCCAGGCCACGAATTGCGTGAAGTCCTTGGCGTCCACCGCAGGACCGACGACCACGCAAAACTCGAAGCGCGCCAGTTGCGAAACCGGGACGAAGTCCTTTGCTGTGTCGAATGTCGGCTGGGTCTCGACCATCGGCAGCAGATACATCGTCGGACCCGTGGTCACGAGAATGGTGGTGCCGTCGGAGTTGGCGCCCTTGGCCGCCTTGATGCCGATCAGCCCGTCACCGCCGGTACGGTCTTCGACGATGATATTGCGATCGAGCGTTTGGCTCATGTGCTGGGCCAGCACCCGGCACAGCGCATCGCCGCCGCCGCCCGCCGCGAACGGAAAGATGATTTTCGTCAGCGGTCCCGATTGGGCGAATGCCTGACCCGTCACCGCCGCCAGCGAGCACGCAGCGCTTGCGGCCAGAAAATCCCGGCGTTTCATCCATTCCCTCCCAAAATTGTTTTGCTTAGTACACCAGCCCGCAACGCAGGCGGCAACCCGGCGTTAGGCCAAGGTCGTCTCGACGATGGTCATGATCCCGATCGCAACCGTGACGACGCCGACCGCGCCCTGCAGGCCCTGATTGGCCCAGGTGAGCCAGCGCGCGGTGACCGCCAGCGGCACCGCGATCAACGTCGACAGCGCGCCCATGCCGATCATCGAGCCGATCCCGAACAGCGCGACATAGCCGAGCCCGACCGCGGGACTGGAAGCCTGCGATACCGTCAGCACCAATAGCGCCGCAGAGCCGGCCATGCCGTGCATCAGGCCAACCAGCAGCGTACGCCAGCGAAAACCGTGTTCATGGGAATGGGCGGCGTTGGCATGCGGCGCGGTTTCGCCGGCATGGCTGTGGGCATGATAGTGCACCGAGCCGTCGCCATGGCCGTGCCGGTGAAAATGAACGCGGTCGCGCCACAGCCGCCACAGCACATGCGCACCGAGACCAACGAGCATGATGCCGACGGCAGTCTCGATCGGCCGGGCCATGCTCTCGGGGATGGCGCGGCCGAGCAGGATGGCCGCGCCGGCAAAGATGAACAGCGTCAGTGTGTGGCCGAGCCCCCAGGTCAGCCCGTGCCGGACGATGTCGCCGACCTGGCTGCGGCGCGCCGCGATACTGGACACGGCGGCGATATGATCGGCCTCGAGCGCATGCTGCATGCCCAGCAGAAAGCCTAACCCGAGAATTCCGAACATACGCCCCCATCCGCTCACCCGGGGCATCAAATACCAGATCGAAGCCTTTGTCAGGTCGAGACTTTGGTCAGGTCGCGAGTTGCTGGTTCGAGGGACCAAACACAAAATCGCGAAAACAACCCCATGCAAAGTAGAATGGCACGCGAAAACAGGCATGACGTCGCGACCCAACTTGACCTCATCATGCCACTAGCCACGCGCGGCCAGCGAGAACATGCCCTCGAACGGCGCCGGCACGCGCAACCGCTCCGTGCCCCCGTCCGCCTTGCGGACTCGTTCGAGCAATGGGCCGGGAACATCCAGCGGCCCGCGTTCCGGGAACGGCGGCGCCGGGTAATACTCGATGCCGAGTTGCAGGCCCTTGGCCATCGTGTCGCCCGCGATCAATGACGCCAGGAACAGGCCGGCATCGATGCTCGCGGAGACGCCTGCCGCGGTGACGTACTTGCCGTCCCTTGAATAGCGCTCGCCGGTAAATTTCGCGCCGAAGCCGGCAAGGCGGTCCTGATAGAACCAGTTGGTGGACGCGTTGCGGCCTTTCAGCAATCCGGCGGCGCCGAGCAATCCGACACCGTTGCAGATCCCGATGGTCCAGGTCGAGGACTGGTCCAGCAGGCGAATTTGGTCGAGCACGCGCTCGTCCTTTTCCAGTTCGAACGCACCGGGACCGCCGGGCACGTACAGGATGTCTGTCGTGGTGACCTCGGAAAATCCGCGAAAGGCGACAAGGCCGAGCTGCCGCGTATCCGCGGCAATGATGCCGCGCTCACTTGCGAAAAATTCCGTCTCCATGCCGGGAAGCCGCGACAATATTTCGTAGCCACCGATGGCATCGAGGGCCGTAATTCCGTTGAAGGTCAGGATCGAAAGCCGCATGGGAGCGCTCCAGGGTCAGTCATGAGGAGAAAGGATGGTTCGTGCGGATACCCTAGGGTTCGCAGGCCTTGTCAGAAATGACAAAGAACTGCTATTTTCTGCCAATGCCGAAAACCCGCACGATTGCCTTTCTGGCCTATGACGGCTTCCAGCTGCTGGACCTCACCGGTCCCGTGACCGTCTTCACCGACGCCAACCGGGCGCTCGAGCGCAAGGCCTATGACGTCGTGATGCTGTCGCCCGCGGGCGGCGAGACACCAAGCAACAGCGGGGTGGCGCTGTCGACACGCGGCCTCGCGCGCGTTGCGCCCGATCGGATCGACACGCTGCTGATCGCCGGCGCGGAAGCCGACGCGCTGCGGGGTGCAATTATGGATCCCGCGATCCGCCGGTGGGTGCCGCGCTGCGCGGCCAAGGCACGACGCTTCGGTTCGGTCTGCTCGGGCACATTTGTGCTGGCAGGACTGGGGCTGCTCGACGGCCGCCGTGTCGCGACGCATTGGGAGGCCTGCGCCGCGCTGGCATCCGCCTACCCCGCCCTCACCGTCGATCCGGCAGCGCTCTATGTCGCCGACGGCCCGGTATGGACGTCGGCCGGCGTGACTACCGGCATCGACATGGCGCTGGCGATGGTCGAACAGGATGTCGGCCCCGAGATCGCAAATTCGATTGCACGCCGTCTGGTATTGTACGCACGGCGTCCCGGTTATCAGTCACAGTTCAGCCCGCTGCTGAGCACCCAAATTCAGGCCGATAACCCATTCGCGGATTTGATCGACTGGATGCAGGACAACCTGACCCGGCCGTTGGGCGTGCCGGAACTGGCGGCGCGCGTCGGACTGACCGAGCGGACGTTCTATCGCCGCTTCCTCGCCGCGATGGGCAAGTCGCCGGCCGACTTTGTCGAAACCTTGCGGCTTGAATCGGCGCGCACGCTGATCAACGAGGGGCTCTCGCTGAAAAGTATCGCGGCCAAGGTCGGACTTTCGCCGATGCGGCTCAATCACGCCTTCGAACGGCAGTTCGGGGTCGCGCCAAGGCTGTTCCGCGACATGCACGGGACGGCAGCCCGCGCGATCGGGTCATGAGTGCGAGCACCGAAGACACGTTCAGCATTGCTCTGAAATGTGACATCTGGCGGCCGAACTTCACGGCGGTTTGAACACAACGCACCCTTCAAGGCGGAACAGCCGCCAAGATCGGGGGTTTGTTTTCTTCACACCTCTCGGAGAACCCTCATGACCAAATTCGGAATGTTCGGCGCCGCCGCCCTGGTTGCGTCCGCGCTCGCAAGCCCCGCCATGGCGCAGGAGGTCATCTATAACCCCGGCAAATGCGCGCAGTATTATCCCAACGCCAATTGCCAGAATTACGGCCCCGGCAATCCCTACAGGAACGGCTATCAGCGACAGGTCTACGGGGACCAAGTCTACCGGGATCAGGCCTACGGCGATCGCGCCTATCGGCAGGACCGTCGCTGGCACGACAGCTACAACCGCTATGACGGCGGCTTCTGGCCCGGCGACGTCGCAGCCGGCGTGGTCGGCGGCGCGGTAGGCACCGCGGCTGCTATCGCGACCGCCCCGCTCGGCGGTGAGACCTATGCCCGCCGCAACGGCTTTGTCTGTGTGCCCGGCACCTGGACCCGCGGCGAAGACGGCCGGATGCATATCTGCCAGTAAGGCAGACCTGTTTGAGCGCGGAAAAGGCGGCCGAACGGTCGCCTTTTTCATACCCGCCAGCCAGCAACGCGCTGGAAATGTTGCCACCCCCGACCTTTGAGCGCAATCTCGTGGCACGCGCGCCAGACGCGAACGGGAGCGAAACCATGAAAGCGGCGGGACTTGAAGGTCACCTTCACGACAAGGATGGCGAGATCGGCAAGAAGTACGGCAGCACCCCACTCGGCATCGTGCGCAAAATCTATGGAAGGGGTTTTGCGGCCGGTTATCCCGATCCCACCATGCTGAGCGAGGTCTTGCCGCAACTGAACGAGACGTCGCTCGCCCAGTTGCGCCGCGACCACGACACCGGGCATCTCGGCCACAAGATCGGCAAGGCCTCGAAGTAGAGCGCAAAGCGGAACAAGCCGCCGAAAGGCCGCCATTTCCAACCGCGGGCATGGGTGGAAGCCAGATCCTGGGTTCTGGCCCTTTGGCGGCAAGTCTGCTATTCGGGCCGCCGAAGATCGGATCGAGGCAGCCGGTATCGTGCTGCCGGCTAATCCCCCTTCATTCGCCGGTTTAGCTCAGCGGTAGAGCAGCGGTTTTGTAAACCGAAGGTCGGGAGTTCAATCCTCTCAACCGGCACCATGATTGCAATGGCTTAGCTCTATTTCTTCCGTACGAATTGAGCTCTAGGGCACATTAGGGGCACAAAATTGCTGTCGCGGCAGCGGCCGCGCGGGCTGACGGCGCGTGCGCTGAGTTCGTGGATGCGCCCAAGGATGCGGGCTCGCTTGTGCCCTGCCGCAGCGCGTCAGACGCGCAGGCGGTCCCCTACGCCTTATCCTCACCGGCCTTAGACGGGCGGCGTTTGGGCTCGGGCTGGGTGTTCTGCACCGCCTGCCTCAGCATCTCGCGAAGCTCGTCCTTGGTCTTGGGCGGCTCGCGTGTCTTTTGCCATGTTGCCATGGGCTGAATGTGGGGATTGCGGGCGCTAATTCAACCCATAATTGGCCTGCGCTCAGGGATTGAGCGGAACCGCAAAGACGCGCCGACTAGGCGGTAACGTCGAGATTGTCGCCGACGCCGCGGCCAAGATTGGCGGGCGAGGCTTGCGCGGCCGAAATCGTCTCGGCCGCGGTTTTCTGCGCAACAGCGCTGGGCCTCAGGACGGCGGTCGCGAGTTGCAGCTGCCTGGTCTCCTCCTGAGTGGCGAGAATGCCGCTGACTATGCTGGTGATGTCCATACGCAAACCCTCCAACGCGGGGCACGCTGCCATGCGGAGATTAATGTCTCGTGTCAGAGGCCGTAACAGGAACCCCCGCGCTGCCCAGCCGTTAGACTCATAACTACTGAGTGGTAAACTGCACCCCGTCTCCGCCTCTCCCCCCGGGGCGGTCGGCGGGGTCTTTTTGTGAGTTGAGTCGTGCGTAGCAAAAAGCGAGCGGACGGCCTAAATATGAATGCCGATCTGCGACAGGATGGGGCGCGCCACGCGTACGGTCGCTGACGTATAACGACCGCCATTAAAATTGACGTCCGCAATCCACAAATCGTTGACAGCAAGTCTCGCGCGCCCCGGAACCAACGCGCAGCTCCGTCGTTCTCTCCGCATGAAAATTCGCGAAGAAAACTGCAACATGTTCCTGCTGGCCGTGGTCACGGTGTTTACCGTGGTGATCGCGGCCAGCGCCAGTCTGGTGACGGCACCCGATAAGGCACCGGTCCAGTTCGCCGCCCGCGCCGAGCAGGCCACAGCCGACAAGCCGATCGTCTATGTCACCGACCAGCCTGCCGTTCGCGTGGTGGGTGCGCCATTCGTGCCCAACACCAATCCGCGCCAGCGATAATCCCTGCCCCGCAACGCGCGCGGAACCCGTCCCTCACCTGACGCGTCATGTGCACGACGGCGTGCACGAACTGTCACAGTTTTGTCACCTCACGAACAAAATTGAAGCTGTCCACTTCCAAATCACCGGCCGCCCTTGCCTCCACAAAAGCCGTTTGATGGAGTTGCTTGGGCTGAGGTGTCTCATGAAATGGATGAGGGAACGCGATCTCCTGATCGCGCAGACGATGGCGTTTGTCCAATCGGTAGCCGGCAAGAAGCCGGAGGCCGAGAAGACGATCGCTGCGACGGTATCGCGCCTCTCGATCGAGGCATCGCAGACTGCTGTTATGGCGACGCCGATGCCGGACATCGAGGCCTTGATGGCCGAGACCCTCCCCGCCGAGCCGCCGAGAGCGTCATCAAGAGAAGCATCGAGGCCGGTCCAGACCATCGCCCGCGCCGAGCTGCGCAGCGGCTTCCAGTCGGAAATATCCGAGATCAAGGCGCGGGTCGCCAATTTCCGCGCCCATCAGGAGCGCTTCAACCGTGAGCGCGAGGACTATTGCAGCGCCACCATGGCCAAGGTCCACGCCGCGCTGCGCGACAGCGCCGGACCGGCGCGGCTGGAAAAATAGCAGCCGGCCACCGGCTCCCCGGATTACCCCCTGCCGATCTTCTCCAGCACCGGCAGCAGATGCGTCAGAAACGCTTGCGGGTCTTCGCTCATCGGAAAGTGGCCGAGCCCCTTCATGATGGTGACCTCGGAGCCCGGAATGCTTTTGGCCACCGCCAGCGTCTCCTCCGGCGTGCAGGAATAGTCGTATTCGCCTGACAGCAGGAACAGCGGGCAGCGCCGTGTGTCGATCTGCGCCACCCGGTCGCGGATGTCGCCGTCGAGCTTGTAGAAATAGAGATCGCCTTTGAAGATGCCGGGCCCGCCCTGCATGTAGTGCCACAGCGTCTCCCAGCGCTCGCTGTCCGGCGCATCGGGGCCGACCAGCCCGGAGACGATCGCGCCGGCGACCTCGCCGCCGTGGACGTCCGGCCGGTGCAGGAAGTTGAGGTCGTAATAGGGATCGACATGGGCGCCGGCCTGGAGGCCGATGATGGCGCGGAAACGTTCGGGGTGTTCGAGCGCCAGATGCAGCGCGATGCGGCCGCCGATCGAGCAGCCCATCACGATGGGCTTGTCCAGCTCCAGTGCAGCGCTGATCTCCAAAATCATCGTCGTGTATTGCGCCGAGGTGAGCTGGTACTCCTCGTCGTGCCAGCCTGCGGGCGGCGACGATTTTCCGTGCCAGGGCATGTCAAAGGCGATGACGCGATGCTTCGCGGTGACCCGCGCGTCGTTCATCAGGCCGCGATATTGCCGTCCGTCGCTGCCCGCAGTGTGCAGGCACAATAGCGGCGTGCCCTCGCCGGCTTCCTCGACATAGACGCGGTGCGGCCGGCCGAACAAATCGAGATGCATGTAGCGGCCGGTGATCGGCTCGAAATCTTGTGCTCATGCCGCCGCTCCCTGCGCACGCAGCTTGGCGAGCACTTCCTTGAAGTAGCGCAGATGCGACATGAAGATCTGGAGGTTGCCTTCGGCCTTCAACACGCGGCGCTTGATCAGTGCCATCAAATCATTGGAGCCGGGCGGCGGCCGCACGCTCCAGAATTTTTGCCATTCTTCCTCGGGAGCGCGCAGCGCAAAGGAGGAGGACGGCATCACGAACGGGCCCCGCGTTACCGACACGATACGGCCTTCAAAAATCTGGATCAGCCACGGAGTCTGTCCGACCTCCAGCAGGAACGTCGTCGTCAGATACCGGCCGCGCCGGACCAGTCCCTCATCGCCATTGACCCGCTGTTGCAGCGTTTCGATCATTTCCGCCCCGCCCCTGATATTGGTTCGGCCGCAATCGCAGCCCGCGTTTTTTACATGATGGGTGGATTGCCGGTGGCGTCAATCGCGCGACTTTTTTTGTTTTGACGCGTTTTCTACCGCAGATAAGTCTACGCAATCTGCGCAAGCTTGATTGCTATGCGAACCGGTACCCACTTCGCTTGAAAACGCCATTCAGAGCCAGGCGCATACCAGCGCCACGTTGGCCGCGCAGGCGACCAGCAGCGCTACGGTGAGCGTCAGTTGGACACGCTCGCAGGAGGTCTGCAGGCACGATCTCATGGCCGGAAACATCCGGCGATTCTGGCCGGGGAGTCTCGGGGATTCTTTTTCGCCGGATTTACCCCTCGTTAAGGACTCAGGGACTCCCCAAAAACGGGCCGAAACGGGCGAATTCGACCGCTAAATCGGTCCCTAAATTCCGTTGGCATACCGGGACTGCCCGGATAGCGACCTGAAACCCGGGCGCTACTTCCGCGTTGACCGTTTTTACCGGAGCGACCGATGCCCTACGCGCTGTTCTCCAACGACGCCAAGCTGAGCAAGACCTACCCGACCGAGGCCGACGTCTGGAAACAGGCGCAGAAGTGCGGCCTGGTGGTCGATGCCGTCTCCGAGGAGGAAAAGGCCGCGCCGCGTCCGGTGCTGGACAATGACTACGAGATCCGGCCGTGCCAGCCCGATCCGCATGAAGACCCCGCCAAGAACAAGGCCGACGCCGAGCGCGACGCCCGGCTGGAGCCGTTGATCGGTACCTGAGTTTGTGGAGGGGCACCCTCGGCGCGACCAATTCCCTGCCCGATATCGAGCCTGACGGGAAACCTGCTGTGGCGACTTACGGCGTCGCCGTTGCCAGCGAGGCCTGCTCTGCCGCCAGCGAGACGCACGCCTTGCGCCGGTGCAGTCCCCTGATCGCGCCGGTGACCTTGAGCACCTTGCCTACCGGACAGGAAGCATCCTGCACGAAGGCGATTTCATAGGGCGCCATGATCAACGGTTCGGATTTCAGGACTGTCTGGGCAAGGCACGGCAATGCCGCCGCGGAAAAAATCAGCCCTAACGCAAAAGCACGCATGTTCGTTGTCCAACCAGCCGGCCGAACCATAATAACTCAACATGACGGAAAAGTTTCGTGCGCCGCAAAATAATTTTTTAGAGGAAGAAAAAACCGGGTTCGCTCCCGACCAAAACAAAAAGGCCGGCGGGAAGCCGGCCTTTTCTCGTCTCGATATGAAGTGGCGATCAGTATTTGGCGGCGACCGGGCCACCCCAGCCGAAGCGGTAGTTCACGCCGACCTTGACGGTGTGCTCGTCGTTCCGGAACGACCGGCCGGCGATGTCGGCGGGACCGGTCGTGAAGGTGGTATTGCCGAAATTGTAATACTGGTACTCGGCCTTGGCCGACCAGTTCGGCGCGAACATGTATTCGAGGCCGGCGCCGACGGTGTAGCCGTCCTTGTGGTTGCCGTTGGTGGTGAAGGCCTGCGGCACGCCGCCAGCGGTCACGCCGATATTGTTGCCGTCACGCCAGGCGTAACCGCCCTTGGCGTAGAGCAGCGCCGGACCCCAGGTGTAGCCGAGCCGGCCGGTCACCGAACCGAGCTGGTCGGTGTTGGAGGTCACCAGCGTCCCGCCGGGGAAGAGCACCCCGTTATTGTTGCTGGCCGGCAGCCAGCTGTACTGGGCTTCGACGCCCATCACCCAGTTCGGCGCGAACTGATAGTCGAAACCGCCCTGCACGCCGCCGAGGAAGCGGGCGTCGCTGCCCTGCAGGGAGTTGTCGCCTGCAAAGGCGCCGCCGACATGGCCGCCGATATAGAAGCCGGTCCAGTTATAGACCAGCGCGGGCGCGGTATAGGCCGGCGCCTTGGAATAGGTGCGGGCCGGCATGTCAGCCGCCAAAGCAGGAGCGAGCTGCCGACATGGCAGCCAGCGCGGCAGCGCCGAGCAAAATCTTCTTCATCTTCGATCCCCGTTACTCCGTTGCGATATCAATCCAAACAACGTGACCTCAATTAGGTTGCTTTGCGGCAATGCCGGAGCACCGATGGTGCGCAACTGTGACGGCGCGGCAACAAAGCGATTTAGTTCCCTCGCATGTAAGGTTTTTTCCCGCGTTAATCAGGCGATTTCCCGCTTTGTTGATGTCGAAAATGACTAAGGCAAGGTTCAAGCCTCGCCGAAAAGTGATCGGGTTTCGTTCACCTTTTCGCCCCGGACGGCGGCTGGGAGGCGGGACCAGCGCGCAGCCGGACACCCCCTACCGCGTCATCTTTTCCAGTTCGGGGAACGCCGCATAGACCGCGCCGGCGCAGGGCTCGCTGGCGTTTTCGACCAGGCGGTCGAGCCGGCCATCGACAAACAGAATCGCGCGTTCACGCGGCTCGCGATAGCTGCCGTCGGATTCGCGCGGGCTGAAGCGCAGGCAGACGACATAGCGCAGCCGTCCGCCGACGGTGCGCTGCACCGGCTCGGCCATGACGGCATCGTGCACGCCGGCCGGATTGTTGAGATAGGTCCTCATGAACGCCAGCACTTCGGTCCGGTAGTTCTTGGGAAAAGGCTGGTTGGAGACGCCGCGATCGTCGGTAAAGGTGATCGGCTTGCCGTCGTCGCTGCCGGCGCAGGCCGAAAGCGCGATCGGCAGCAGCAGGATCGCCGCAATTTTTGCTGATGTCCCCACGCCAAACTCTTTGATCTGCCCCCGGAGGTTCTCTTAGACCGCCCGGCGGCGAATTGGAATTCGCATCTCGGTTATCAAGCAGCGCTCCGAAGCTGCTCATTTGACGAGCCTTTTCACGCGGCTCGCCGCCTGCTCCGGTCCAAAACAACACCAGCCCACGGCCATTGGGGAAATGGCGCGTGGGCTGGGTCGGATACCCGCGGGCGCGGCGGGGCAATGGGGGCGATCGAACCGCGCCGGCGGGATCAGTTTCAGCCGCGCTTGGCGAGGCGTCACGTGCTTGACCGCGAGCTTCGGCGCGGCGTGGGTCTTCAACACACCCATGTGCTTGTGGTGGCTGTGATGGCGATAGTGCTTGTGGTGATGGCGGCCCATCCTGGCATTGGCATTCAGCACCTTCGACTTCGACTGCATCGGCCTTGATCACGGGAGCCTTCACGGTCTTGGTCACCGGGGCTTTGATCGTTGTGGTCTGGGTCGTCTTGCCCGGAGCGGCAGCGAGCGCGGGCGCGGCGAGAACGGAAACGGCAACCAGCGCTGCGGAAATGGTCTTGAGCATGGTTGTCTCCTCTTTCAGGGGATCGCGGTGCTCCGGCCGGTTGGCCGGGCTCGCTGATCATGGAGATGACCTTAGTGACCGCGCGCTGAACCCCTCCTGAAGCGGGATGACGGACTTCGTTCATCTGCATGACATGTTGGTCATGTTCCCGCAGTTCCGCGGCGTCGGCCGCGGGTCGCGTCAAATTTGCGGAAATCAAGGCGCACGGCCGGGAATGTTCGCAACCACCGGGGGTTCAAATCAGCAAGCTTCGGTGTAGGATCGCCGAACCGGCCATCAGGAGAGATGCATGAACAAACTTGCGATCAGGCTTTTGACGCTCGCGCTGTTGTCGCTGACGCTCGCGGCAGCCCCCGTCGTCACCGTGGTCTACGCCGCGCCCGACAACGATCCGCCGCCGCCGGACAAGAGCAAGAAGAAAAAGTCCGAAGCGCGTCCGCCCATCGAGCAGACCGCCTTCGCCGACGGCTATCGCGCCGCCTATGCCACGATCTACGATCGCCACGACTACGCGTCCGCGATCGCGCAGTTGAAGGCGCTCGGCCGTGACGACAGCGCCGCGGTCGCCAATCTGATCGGCTACTCCTACCGCAAGCTCGGCGACTACAAGGTGTCGCAGATCTGGTACGAGCGCGCGCTCAAGGCCGATCCGACCCACGTCAAGACCTGGCAGTATTACGGCCTGTGGCAGGTCGAACAGGGCAACCGCGATCAGGCGCAGTATCACCTGAACCGGATCGCCCAGCTCACCGGCACTTCAAGCGAGGAATATCGCTCGCTCGCCGACGCGATGCAGAAGCCGCCGGGCACCGGTCTGGTTTACTGATCCGCGCGTCATTGCGAGCGAAGCGAAGCAATCCAGAGCCGCGAAGAAAGTCTGGATTGTTTCGTCGCTTGCGCTCCCTTGCACAAACGCTTCGCGTTTGTTGCAGGCAATGACGGTAAAAAAGAGCCGGCGCAGCATGAGGCTGCGCCGGTTTTTTTCGTGCTCCGGGTTTACTTCATCAACGCCTGTACTTCAGACCGGAACGCCTGGCGTGCCGGATCGCGCGAATAGAACATGTGCCCGCCGGGATAGACCACGAGCTTCACCCGGCTCGGGGCGGCATAGGCCGGCAACTGGTCGAGTTGAACCTTCGAGGCGAAATAAGGTGTCGCCAGATCGAACATCCCGTGCCCGACCAGCAATTTCAGTTTGGGATCGAACGCGAGGATCTGCCGGAGCTGCCGCACCAACTCGGCCGGATTTTGGCCACGGCCGAAATCCCAGGCCTTGTTCACGCTGTCGCTGAGCAACTGGTACGAACCGTCTGGCCGCCAATTCAATTTTCGCGCGGTCAGATCGACCGCGGCGCTGGTCAGAGGCGCCATCAGCGGATCGCCGGAGGGATCGCCGAACAGATAGTAGCTGGAATCCGGATAGGGATCGAAGCCCGAAACCGAGGCGTCGTAGCGCCCGGTCACCCGGCCGTTGCGGCGATCGAACTCGCGGCGGAATTCGCCGATGTCGAAGCGACCGGCAAGCCGGCGACTCACCGTCTGATCGATGCCGGTCAGTTGCGCCACCTTGTCGGATAGCCGCGTCGTCGCCTCCTTGTCGGCCTGCCCTTTGATCAGGTCGGTCAGGAATTCGCCCTGCGCGTAGCGCTCGACCTCGGCGAGATCAGAGCGCGTCAGCGGTCCCTTCCCTGCCTCTTTGGCCTCGCGCGCCACCGCCGCCATGGTCGGCAGGCTGTAGACATATTGCAGCAGGCTGGAGCCGGAATAATCACGGAAGTCGAGGACAGGCGAAACCAGGATCAGCCCGCGCACCCCTACGCCCTGCTGGGTTTGCAGCTCGCGCACCACCTTGGGCCCGCGAATGCCGCCATAGCTTTCGCCGGCAACGAATTTCGGCGACAGCAGGCGGTCGTATTTTTCCAGCCAGCGCCGGATCACCAGCGCGATCGAATTGACGTCGCCGTCGACGGAGAAGAACCGCTTGCGCACGTCCTCGCCGGAGGCGACGAAGCGGCTGTAGCCGGTGCCGACGGGATCGATGAAGACGAGATCGGTGAAGTCGAGCCAGGTCTCGGCGTTGGGCAACAGATCGGGCGAAGCGGACGATACCGCGCCGTCGCCGGTGATCGACAGCCGCCATGGCCCGGCATCGCCGAATTGCAGCCAGGCCGAGGACGCGCCCGGCCCGCCGTTGAACAGGAACGTCACCGGCCGGCTGGCGCGGTCGGCGCCGTCAACCTGGTAGGAGGTGTAGGCGATATCGGCCTGCGGCTCGCCCTTGTCGTCGAAAATGCGGATCGAGCCCGCGGTCGCGGTGAAGTTGAGCGTGCGCCCGGGCAGCGCCAGCGTCTGCTTGGTCGTGGAATCCGGCGGCAGCCGATGCTGTTCGGCTGCGGGCGGCGCATTGGCGGCATCACCGCTACGGCGGGCACCGCCCTTCTGGCCCGAGGGCGCCTGCCCCGGCGCCGCCGCGGCGGGCTGCTGCGTGCGACGGCGGCGGCGTTTCGTCGTCGGCCCAAGCACCTCGACCAGGCACCGGTCGCGATCGAAATCGCCAGAAGCGCAATCATCATGCGCGCGTTACGCTTCGTCGCCAGTCCGATAACCATAGTGCCGCCTCCCTGTTTCGACACAGTGTAACTGAGGCCGACGCCGGTCGGCGGCACTCGGATGAGAAATTAAACATCCGTAGACAGAGCGGTAGCTGGTACGGCGCCGTCATGGAGCGCGGTGACGTGACGTTCGTCACACACAAGCTGCGACCGACCGCGTATTTGATCCTGAGGCCTATAACGAGGTAGTGGATTCGTTGACGGGACGACGTCGGTTCGGATGATCGACCCCGATTGGATGGGATGCTGCAATGAAGCGAGCAATTGCCGTTTGTGTTGGCCTGCTGGCGCCGATAGCACCCGCTGCGGCGGAGTCGCCGGTTGCGATTGTCGAAGAGGTTCAGGGCAAGGTCACCGGCGCCGAGTTCATGGACTATCTGACGCCCAAGACGGTGATCAAGCTCGGGGCCAACAGCTCGGTCGTCATCAGCTATCTGAAATCCTGCCGGCGCGAAAAGATCGACGGCATTGGCACGGTCATCATCGGGACCGACGAAAGCCTCGTGCACCTCGCTTCCGTCAAGGACGAAAAGACCGAGTGCGACGCCAGCCATGCGCACGCGACGACGCGCGAAACCAGCGAAGTCGCGGCCACCGTGGTGCGAAGTGTCGCGAAGAACGATGGCGCGATAAAGCCGCAGCTCACCCTCTACGGGACATCGCCGCTCGTGCAAGCCACCGGCGCCGGCACCCTGCTGATCGAGCGGCTCGATGTCGCCGGCGAACGCCAGCAGATCAATCTCGACGGCAAGCAGGCCAAGGGAAAGTTTTACGATTTCGCCGCCGCCAACAAGGCGCTGAGCCCCGGTGGCATCTATTCCGCGAAATTCAAATCTTCCCACATCGTCTTCCAGGTTGACGCAAACGCCAGGCCGGGAACGACGCCGATCGTCGGTCGCCTGGTGCGGATGGATTGAGGGGCGTGCAAGACGGTGCCGGACCTGCGACCTTGAATATCGGGCGCACCACCCGCGACGCGGCGGTGATCGCCGCCATCGCGCTGACGTGCGCCGCGATTTCCGTTTCCCCTCCGCTCAAGACCATCCACGGCTGGTCGATCGACATTCTCACGGCGCTGCGCTGGGAGATGTTCGGCAAACGATATGATCCGGCCGCCTCGCCTGCCGTCGTCATCGCCATCGACGAGGAGAGTTTTCGCGCCGCGCCCTTCAAGGGCTCACCGATGCTGACCTGGACCAGCGAAATCGGCCGCGTACTGGGAGCAGTTATCGAAGGCGGGGCCAAGGTCGTAGGCTTTGACATCGTGATGCCGACCTCGCTCGAGCAATCCGAAATTCCGTTCGGCGACGGCATCCTAGGCGACAAGGTCCGTGGCTTCGACCGCGATTTCCTGCGCGCCCTCGCCTCCGCAGGCAGCGCCGGCAAGGTGGTCCTGGGTGAGGTCTTGCGCGGCGACCAGCCGGAGCGCCCGTCACAGGGACAGCGCATCGCGGTTCGCCAGCAGCAAAACATCAGGCCGCTCAACGTCTACATCGACAGCGACGATGCCGTTCGCCGGGTGCCGCTCACCTTTCCCGTCAGCGGCGCCGCGCAGTTGCCCGGGATGGCGCTGGAACTGGCGTCCAGGGCGCTCAAGGCTCCCCCCGAATTCGCGGCCGACGGCACGGTGACGCTCGCCGGCTACCGTATTCCGGGCGAAGTGGCGAATACGATGACCGTCAACTTCGAAGGCGGCGCGGATGACATCCCGACCTTCTCGTTCGCAGACCTGCGATTCTGCGCCACCGGCAACGACAAGGACTACTTCCGGCGCTGGTTCGACGGAAAAGTCGTCATCTTTGGCAGCGTCCTGGATTCCGAGGACCGGCGGCTGACCTCAAAACGGCTTGCAACGGGTCGCGAAGGCGTGCGCGCGCCGCGCTGCACGAGCGAGACCAGGCCGGTCAACACATCGTTCAAGCGCAGCTCGATCGCCGGCGTCTACATCCATGCGACCGCCGTCAACAACCTGATCCGGCAAAACGCCGCCATCGAGCTCGGAGGCTTGCCGATTTTTCTGATCGCCGCCCTGGTGGCAGCCTTCGCGGCGACCGCTGCGCGGCTGGTCAAGCCGCTCAGTGCGGCCGTCATCTATGTCGCGCTTGCCACTCTCGGCGTCGCTGGCGCTACCGTTGCGTTCAACCACGCGCTGGTCATTCCCGTTGCCGAACCGTTCCTTGCGGGGCTTGTGGCGCTCGGGGCCATGGTCGGCTATCGCTTCGCCGTTTCCGACAAGGACCGGCGATTGCTCGCCAGAAGCTTTGCCCTGTACCTCGCCCCTGACGTGATCGACCGGATGCTGCGATCGAACAAGTTGCCGGAGCTCGGCGGCGAGAACCGCAACGTGACGATCTTCTTCTCCGACATCGCGGGTTTCTCGGAGATCGCCGAGAAAATGCCCGCGCACGACCTGATGCAGCTGATGAACGAATATCTGTCCGAGATGACTGATATCATCGAGCGTCACGGCGGATATGTCGACAAATATATCGGCGACTCCATCGTCGCGCTGTTTGGCGCGCCGGCCGATGATCCCAACCATGCGGCGAACGCGGCGCGGGCCGCGCTCGATTGCAGCGCGCGCCTGGCGGAGCTCAACCGCAATTCCGTCCTGTTCCGGGACTGCAAGCTGGCGCAACGTATCGGGATCAATTCCGGCGAAGCGCTGGTCGGCAATTTCGGATCCCGCAAGCGCTTCAACTACTCGGTCATGAGCGACGCGGTAAATCTCGCTTCACGGCTGGAGGGCGCCAATAAGTTCTACGGCACCTCGATTATCGCCTCCGAGACCACCGTTGCCCTCGCCGGCGACGCTTTCGCCTGGCGCGAGCTTGATACCGTCAAAGTCAAGGGACGCACCCAGGCGCTCAGAATCTATGAAGTGGTGGCCCTGTCCGGGCAGGTTGCGCCCGCGCAAGTGGCGCAGATGGCCGATTACGCCAAAGGCCTCGCGCATTGGCGCGCCGGCGAATTTGATCTGGCGGTGCAGTGTTTCGGCCGGTCGGCCGAGGCTGACAGGTCAGCCGCGATCTTCCGCGAACGCGCACGGGAGTTGGCCGCGCAGGCGCCAGGGGCGGAATGGGAGCCGATCCGGACCCTGCAGGAGAAATAGAATTCCACAAGCGGAGCGAAGCGCTTATCCCGGTTAACCCAAAGCTGCGTTTAAGACGGCCGGGCCCGGTTTTGTTTCGCTGGCGGATGCTATATCGAAGCTGCACCGAAGCCAGAGTACGCGTCTCATGCCCAGCCCCAAGCGATATGACCGGATTGCGTTCGTTGCGAGCGCAAGCGCCGAGGCGCAGGCGGCGCTGGAGCAGCTGACCCAGATCTACGGCAATCACGCGGCCGGCGATGCCGACGTCGTGGTGGCGCTCGGCGGCGACGGGCTGATGCTGCAGACGCTGCACGCCCATATGCGCTCCGACAAGCCGATCTACGGCATGCATCGCGGCACCGTCGGCTTCCTGATGAACGAATTCACCACGCACGACCTGCATACGCGGCTGGCCGCGGCGCGCGAATCCCTGATCAATCCGCTTTTGATGCGCGCCACCGACGTCCACGGCACGGTGCACCTGCATCACGCCATCAACGAAGTCGCGCTGTTTCGCCAGACCTATCAGGCGGCGCGCCTGCGCATCCTGATCGACGAGCACGAACGCATGGCGGAGCTGATCGCCGACGGCATCCTGGTGGCGACGCCGGCCGGCTCGACCGCCTATAATCTGTCGGCGCAGGGACCGATCCTGCCGATCAACGCGGCGCTGCTGGCGCTGACCCCGATCAGCGCCTTCCGGCCGCGGCGCTGGCGCGGCGCCCTGCTCCCCAACACCGCCTTCGTGGTGATCGAGGTGCTCGAGGGCGACAAGCGCCCGGTGGCGGCGGTCGCCGACCATGACGAAGTCCGCGACGTCCGCCGTGTCGAGGTACTGACCGACCGGACCATCTCGATGCGGATGCTGTTCGACCCCGGCCACAGCCTCGAGGAACGTATCCTGCGCGAGCAGTTCGGGCATTAATTCCACCCCACCGCCTCTCCCCGGACGCCGGTTTCGCAACCATTCGTTAACCGGCGGCGCGATATGGTTAACGCCAAGTATACCGTTTGCGGTGCCTTAGGGCCGAACCATGTATCGCATCGACTTCAACAAGCTGCGATTTCTGATCTGCGACGACAATCCGCACATGCGCCGCATCCTGCGCACGCTGCTGCATTCGTTCGGCGCGCGCGAGGCCTATGAGGCCGAGGACGGCGCCACCGCACTCGAAATGTACAGCCACTACGTTCCCGACATCGTCATCACCGACTGGTCGATGCCGATCTTCGACGGTCTCGAACTGGCGCAGATGATCCGGCAGCCGGAATCCAAGGGCAACCCCTACGCGCCGATCATCATGCTGACCGGCCACTCCGAAAAGCGCCGCGTCACGGTGGCGCGCGACGCCGGGGTTACCGAATTTCTGGCCAAGCCGATCTCGGCCAAGGGGCTGTACCAGCGCATCCTCAACGTCGTCGCCAACCCGCGCCCGTTCATCAAGACCAAGACCTATTTCGGTCCGGATCGCCGGCGCAACACCAACAACGCCTATATCGGCCCCGAGCGGCGCGTCGGTGGCGAGGTCGAAGTCATGCAGCAGCCGTCGCTGCTCGACAAGGCGCGGTCCAGCGTCTAGCGCAGGTTTTAAGGAAACCGTCATGGCGAAAGAAAAGCCCGGCAAGCTGGAGGTAAAATCCTTCGCCGATCATCACGTGATCACGCAGCCCAATCCGCTGCGCAAGGTGCTGCTGCGCGTTCCCGAATCCGACCTCGACGATCCCGTCGGCCGCGCCGAAAAGGCGCTCGCCGGACTGTCCGGCGAGTTCAAGAACTGGATGACGATCGAAGCCGACCGGCTCTCGGCTGCGCACGTCGTGGTCCTGCGCGACGGCTTCACCGACGAGAACCGTGAAGAGCTGTTTCGCGCCGCCCATGACATCAAGGGCGACGCTGCGACCTTCGGCTTCCCCGCCGCCGGCGTCACCGCCGAGAGCCTGTGCCGCATCATCGAGCACGCACCCGACCTCGACAAGGTGCCCTCGGATCTGATCGCTCATCACATCAACGCCATCCAGGCGATCGCGCGCGAGCGCACCAAGCTCGACACGGCAGTCATGGCGCCCGCACTGAGCCGGCAGCTGCGCGGCATCGCCGACGAATTCCTCACCTACGCCAACCGCGACCGGCCCGAACATCTCGAAGCCATTCTGGCGCCGAGCATCGTTCCGGCGGAGTAGGACTTGTCGTCCCTGCCTAGTGCGCAATTGCGCACGGGCACAGGGACCCATAACCACAAGTGCTTGTGGTTATGCGAAGGCCGTCAAACAGCGATTTCCTAGATGAGAAGTCACGGCGTATGGGTCCCTGCGTTCGCAGGGACGACACCGAATATATCGTTAGCGAACTGGATTACGCCGCGATCAGATCTGCCCCGACCGCATCTTCCGCGACCAGTTCGTCGCAGAACATGCGGGCTTCCTCGCGCGCCGAACTCGGTGGCGAAGCGCCGCAACAGAATCAGCAGCGGCTCGGCGGCCTGGCGATCGGTCGCGCAATGCGTCAGCACGCGCTCGACCATGCGCCGGCGCAACCGCGCCTCGCCGCCGAGCGTGTCGACAAATCCGGTCTCGTGGCAGACCTCGAGCGCCACGCGGAAGGCGGCGAAGGTCGATTCCGGGAAACCGGCGCGGATCAACAGCGCCTGCAGGCTGGCGCCGCCACGGTCATGCAGCAAGGCAGTGACGCGAGCGGGCGGCAGGCCGGACAATTCAGCCAGCGCGGAATCAAACAGTTCGAGGTTGCCCGACAACAGCGCGCGCAGGATCAGGCCCGCGGTCAGTTGCCCGGTGGCGCGCAGATGGGCCACCAGCCCCTGCATGTCCTCGCCGCGCGAACGCGCCGCGATGTTGACGGTCGAGCGCTCACGCGCGTCGCTCGCCATGCGCCCTGCCCGGTCCGGGCTCAGCCAGTTACGCGCGACGACGAATTGCGCCAGCGTTTCGGAGAGTTTGGCGACCAGCGCCAGCCGCGTCGCGGCAGGCAGGCCTTCCAGCACCAGCATCGATTCCCGGATCGCGGCGAGATGGCCGTGACGTTCGACGATGCGGTCCCATGAAAACGGCGCGAGCTCCGCGTAGGCGTTTTCGATCAATTCGAGCGCCGCGGCCGCCGTGCCGACTTCGGCAATCGCGGCCGACACCGACGGCGGCAGGTTGATGCGGCGGGCGATGGCGCATTGCATCTCGCCGTTGCCGGTCGCGACGATGTCGACCAGATCGGCATCGATCAGAAGCGGTGAATGTTCGAGAACCGGCAGCGCGATCGAGGGCTGGTCGAGTGAGAGCGCCTGCACGATGGCCGCCGGCGCGTCCGAACTGCGCGCGAACACTTCCGACATGGCTTGCCGAACCAGCGGCGACGGATCGTCGAGCAGCATCAGCAGCGCGCCTTCGGCCGCGGTGCGATCGTCCTCGGAAAGATCTGAAATCAACCAGGCCCGCGCCAACGCCCGCGTCGCCTCTGCCCGCTCGCCTGCCGGAGCGGTACGTATCCAACTGATGAACTGCCGAACGATCATGGTCCTGCCGGCTTACGCAACCTGAAAAGACACCATGACGTGGTGCCACTGTCACAGAAAATAAACCATGACACTTAACAAAGGGTTCACCATAAACGGCTGGTTTTATTGACGTTTTGTTAAGGGTGCGGATGCCGATTGCTCCTGCCCTCATCCTGAGGAGCGCGAAGCGCGTCTCGAAGGATGTGCGTCGGCTCATGGTTCGAGACGGCGCGGAGCCTGTCATCGGGCGCGCATTCGCGCGACCCGTTGGCGCCTCCTCACCATGAGGATCGGTCAGCTGAACGTGCCGTTGCGGTCGCTGAACAGATCGAGCCGACCTGGTGCGCGGACCTCGGGAGTTTGCCCCGACAGCGGCAGCGTCGCGACATTTGAGGCAACTGAAACTGACGTCAGCGACGTGCCGCTGCCCCATAATTCCCGCACCACCGGCGAGATCGGCTCAGAGCGTTCGCCCGCCTGGAACAGCGAGCGGAAGACCGGTTGCGGCTGCGCAGAAGCCGTCTTGAAGTCGGCCTGCGACGTCGCGGCTGCCGGCGTCACCGCGCGCGAGTCCGGAAAACTCGAGAGATAGGCGACCGTGTCCATCGAGGCGACAGGCGCGGCGCTGGCCACGGCGACGGGCCTCGCAATATCGCCACCGACCGCCGCCATCGCGGTGCGCGTCGCCTGCGAATTGGCCGCGCCGGCATAGCGCGAGGTCAGCACTGAATAGACGTCGGAGACGCTGCGCGCGCTGCCGGAGCGGTCATAGAAGATCGAGCGGTTGGCCGCAGCGGCATTCGGAAACATTCGCGCGGCGTTGGCTTGCGGATTGTCCTCGGCGTTCTGGATCAGCTTGCCGGCGCCGCCAACGCCCATGAAGTGCGCCATGTAGAGTTCGGCGTCGGTCGGGCGGCGGCCGATCTTCCCGGTCAGCTTGAAACTGTTGGATTGCGTCAGCACCCCCGCCATCGACGAGGCCGCGTCGGGATCGTCGCGCAGCTTCATGACCGCGGCCCGATCCGAGGGATCGCTGACCGAATAACTGCCGGAAGGGTTTTTGGTGATGGCGTCGGCATATTTGCCGTAGCCGAGCTGGCTGCCGGCTTCCTTCACCGTCCCGAGCCAGGTCTGGTCGATGAACTGAAACAGCCCGCCCGCCGACGAGGTCGTGGCGGAAGCCTTCGGATTGAAGTTGGATTCCATCTTCGCGGTGGTGAGCAGATATTCGAAGCTGGCGCCGGTGGTCGAGGCAGCCTGCTTGATCGAGCCCGCGATCTTCAGGCGCGTGGGATCGACACCTGCCGCAGCCGTGGCGTTTAATGTGTCGACCGACATGTATTGGTGCCCCGCTCCCCGCGAAACGACCCCTCTTTGGCCAAAGCGAGCTCCCGATCGCAAAAGCCACCGTCACAGTGGGGCAGTTATGGTTAATGGGGAGTTAACGCCCCCCAACTCAGCCCAACGCCAACTGCGCGACACTACCGCCACCAGTTGTTGGCGGCCGCGACGGTCTGAAAATGGACGGCGATCACATGCGATGCAGCGATCAGTTGCGCCGAGTTCCTGCTCGTAGGCAGCCCGCAGATGCGAACGCACCTGGTCCGAGGGTTGCGTGACCTTGACCCCGACGCGCGACATTTTTACGGCCAAGTCGAATCCCGCTTGCGGCGTAGCCGTTATCAAGGACGGCAACCAGGTGTCGCTCATTGTCGTTCTCCGTCATTTTCCATAAGTGGATTCAGAATTCAGGGTTGCGCCTCGTAGTACCGCGCCACCTGATCAATTTCTTCCGCCGTCATCTGGCGGGCAATATTGCGCATCTGCTGGCTGATATCGTTGCGCCGGGTGCCGGACGCAAACGCGTGCAGTTGCGCCTTTATATAGACAGCCGACTGGCCGCCGAGCCAGGGGCTGCCGGCCTTGTTGTCGATGTCGCCATGGCAGGAGCCGCAGGGCGGGACGTTACGCATCGGCGCGCCAATGGTGACGATCGCCGGCGCGGCAAGCTTCGTATCCAGATTGTTGGACGGCACGCGCGGCAGATAAGCGTAGTAGGCCGCGACATCGAGCATGTCCTGGTTGCTCATGGTCGCCGCGAACGGAGACATGACCACATTGACGCGCGCGCCGGTCTTGAAGTCGTTCAATTCCTTGTAGGTCACGGCGGCAAATTGTCCGGCGAGGTTCGGCGAATTGGCGTCGCTGACGCCCTGCGGCCCGTGACAGATCGCGCAGCGCTGCGCCAGCGTTGCGCCGCGGCCGATCGAGACCTGATTGGGTTTTGTCAGCATCTCCGAAGTCATCACGACATCAGAGGTCTTGAAGTCGGGCTGAACGGCATTGCCTGGCGACGAGGCGCGCGGCACGCCGGCGGCGCTGCAGATCGCGTCCCAGATCCCGCTGAGCTTCAAATCCGGCTGCGCCAGCGGCAGCACGATCAGGCCAGTGATGGTGGCCAGCACCGCGATGCCAGCGGTGACGCCGACGCTGGCGGCGAACCAGGGATTGCGGAACGAGAACAGCGGCTGCTCGCTCATCGGCTGGCTCCGACATAGACCGCGGGCACGTTGGTTTCGTTGAGCACCATCAATTGCGCGATCGGATAGCCGTAATTGATCACGGTGAGGCCGATCATCAGCGCGATCCAAAGTCCAAAGCTGTTGAGCGCCGCCGGAATCCGGGCCGGCATGTGCAAGGGCACGGCGAACCGGTAGGCGCCCGCCTCGCTGCTGGCGGCCCACTGGCCACGGGCCAGCACGACAAGGAACAGGATACCCGAGATCAGGAGAATGAAGCCGCCGACCGCCGACATCGCCACCGAAAACGCCTGCGGCGAGATCGCCGGGTTGGCGTAGTCGTAAAACGCCATGCGGCGGGGCATGCCGAGAATACCGACATAGTGCCACGGGAACGTCGTGACGATCATGCCGATGAACCACAGCCAGAGCTGTGTGCGCATCAGCCCAAAGCTTTCCAGCGCGCGGCCGGTCAGATGCGGCCACAGGTCATAGGCGATCGCAAAGTACATGATGACGATGGCGCCGCCGAAGATCAGGTGGAAATGCCCGGTGATCCATTGCGTGTTGTGGACGCTGGCATCGAGCTGATAGCTCATGTTGATCAGCCCGCCGGCGCCGCCGAAGCCGAGCATGACGAGCGACAGCGCGGTCGCCAGCATGATCGGATTTTGCCAGGGCAGCGCCGTCACCCAGCCGAACGCGCCGCGGCCGCCACGCAGGCGGCTGGCGATCTCGGCGGACGCGCAGATCGTGAACACGGTCAGCAGCGTCGGCAGCGCGACGAGGCCGGTGAACACCGAATGCATGAACTTGAAGCCGGCGCCGACCTGCGGATCGGCGAACAGGTGATGCACGCCGATCGGCATCGCCACCACGACGAACAGGATGAAGGAAACCCGCGCCATCGCGTCGCTGTAGAGCCGGCCGCCGATCGCGCGCGGGAAGATGGTGTAATAGGCGATGTAGGTCGGCATCAGCCAGAAATAGACGATCGCATGCAGCGTCCAGGAGAAGAATACCCGCGCCAGCCCAGCGTCGATGGTGGACCGCAAGCCCAGCGCCACCGGCAGTATCTGGAACAGGACTTCCAGCGCTGCGCCCACCGCAGTCCAGCCCCAGAGATAGGAGCCCGCGACATTGGCGAACATCGCCAGCGGAACGGGCTTGTCCGGGTTCTCGCGCTTCCAGATCGTCATGTTGATCGACATCAGCGCGACCCATATCCATGAGCCGACCACGACCATGACGACGCCGATGTAATAGAAGGGATTGCCGACCATCGGCGGGTAGAACGTGTACAGCACCGAGGCCAAGCCCAGCGACACCGGGATCATCGCCACCACGGCGCCGACGGCGACGAGGAAAAAGCCCGCCCAGGCCCAGCGGCGGCCGACCAGCGGTTTTTCCAGCGCCAATTCCGTGATCGCATAGCCAAAGCCCATCGCGACCAGAGTCGGAAACACGTAGCCCATCGCCGAACCGTGCGCGGTGACCGAGCGATAGTAGAATTCCGGATTGAAGTGCCAGGCATTGAGCGGGCTGCGCACGAACATCTGCCAGGCGCCGAGCACCAGCGCCGCCCCGAACACGATGAAGGCGAGCCAGAAGTGGGAAAGGATGAGCCGTTTGTTAGTCAACACAGGTCAGCCTCCGCTTCGCCGCCGCAAGCTTCGCAAAGTCCGCCTTGTCCACGACCTTGACCTTGCCCCACATGCCCTGATGGCCAATGCCGCAGAATTCCTGGCACGGCATGACATGATCGCCCGGCGCCTTGAAGCGGACCGGCAGGTCGGAGACGTAGCCCGGCACCAGCATGGTGTTGATGTTGGTGCCCTCGATCAAAAAGCCATGGACGACATCGGCGCTGGTGGCGCGGAACTTGACCGGCGTTTCCGACGGCACCACGACGCATTGCGGCGTGAAGGAATATTGCTGCCCGATCGCACGCACGGTGACGGAGCCGTCGGCCTCGACGGCGCTGCCGAGATTGCTTTCGACGAACTCGCCGGACAGATGCAGCGTCTTGGGATCGGCGGTTTCGACCCGGCCCTGCGGCATCGTCGCCTGGTGAATGCCGATATAGGTCGCCATGCCGACCAGCAGGCCCACGATCACGATCGACAGAACAGCCCATCGCCGCTCGATGCGGGCCGCGACCGCTTCGCCGATACCGTGGTCCGCCTCGTCAGTCATGCTCACACGCTCCGCGGCAGAAACACGAACAGATAGAACGCAAACCACAGCGCGATCACGATTCCCGTCGCGATGCCGGCAATCGCGATGGCGCCACTCGGACCTGACCGTACGATGGCGTCGACGCGCTCCTCCTCGGAGCCCAATGTAGTCGCTTGCGGCGGGGATGAGTTGATCATGACGCCCTCAGTTCAGCGTTGCCGCGCGGAGTTCATTGGCCTGCCGCGCGGAGACGGCCGCGCCACGGTTGCCCCAGGATGTCCGGATGTATGTCACGACAGCCGCGACCTCGTCGTCGGACAGCCGGTGCGCAAACGGCGGCATGCCATAGGGCATCGGATTGCCCGCCGTGCCCGGCGGATAGCCGCCGTTGAGCACCATCCGGATCGCGTTGACGGCCGAAGACATCTGGATCGACTGGTTGCCCGCCAGCGGCGGGTAATGCGGCGGCATGCCGAGCCCCTCGCCGCCGTGGCAACTGGCGCATTCGCGATCGTAGATCTGCTTGCCGAGTGAGAGCAGCAGGCTGCTTTCGGCTGACGGCAATGGCGCCGCCGGCTTGTCCGGCGATGTGCCCTGCGAAAGGCTCTTCAGGTAGACCGCCATCGCTCGGGTGTCGTCGTCATTGAGATATTGCAGGCTGTTGTAGACGACTTCCGCCATCGGCCCGTACACCGCGCCTCGCTTCGAGACGCCCTTGCGCAGATAGTCGGAGATCTCCTCGATGGTCCAGTCGCCGAGGCCGGCCTCCTTGTTCGAGGTCAGCGAGGGCGCGTACCAGTTCTGCATCGGAATCAAACCGCCCTCGAAGGCCTGCGATTCCGAACTGCCGCCGAGCGCGTTGATCGCGGTGTGGCACATGCCGCAATGGCCGAGGCCCTCGACCAGATAGGCGCCCCGGTTCCAGTCGGCCGATTTGGTCGGATCCGGTTTGTATTCGCCCTCCCTGAAGAACAGCGTGCGCCATCCGAGGATCAGCGAGCGGTTGTTGAAGGGAAACTTCAGATCGTGTTCGCGGTTGCGCTGCTTCACCGGCGGAATCGAATGCAGATAAGCGAAGATCGCGTCGCTGTCCTCGCGCGTCACCTTGGTGTAGGAGGCAAACGGCATTGCCGGATAGACCAGCCCGCCATCGGGGAAGCGCCCGTTATGCATCATCTGGAAAAACTGATCGGACGTCCACATCCCGATCCCGGTTTGCGGATCGGGCGTGATGTTGGAAGTGTAGAGCGTGCCGAACGGCGTCTTCATCGGCAGGCCGCCGGCAAAGGTCTTGCCTTCGCGCGCGGTGTGGCAGGCGATGCAATCGCCGGCGCGGGCGAGATATTCGCCCTTCTTCAACAGCGCCGCATCCTGCGCCATCGCTTGCGTCGCGCCGATCAGCAGCAGCACTGCGGCAACGGCCGGGAGCAGAGCTTTCAAGGTTCTCGGCATCGTGCGCGATCTCCCTTTCAGTTCGGCTCGCTGCCGCATGCCAGCGGCATCGGCAGGCTGCCTTGCTTGGCAAAGGACGGGTCCGATGGCGCCGGGCGCGAAGAGAGATACGCCGCAACCGCCTTGACGTCGTCTTCGGTCAAGAGGCCGGCGACGATCTGCATGCAGTCGGGTGTGGCGGCGGTTCGGGTGCCGTAGCGCCAGCCGCCGAGCTGGGCGCTGATGTAGCTGGCGCGCAGGCCGAGCAGACCCGGTATCGCCGGCTCCATGCCGCCGAGGCTTGGACCATGGCAACCCGAGCAAGGCGGAACGCCGCTTTTGGCGTCTCCCTCCTTCACCAGCGTTTCGCCGCGCGCGAGAATTTCCTTGCTGACTGAGGGAATAGCCGGCGGCGGAAACGGCGGCCGCAGCGAGGCAAAATGTTCGGCCATCTTCTTCAGGTAATCGTCGGGCAGAAAATCCAGCAGGTAGTTCATCGGCGGGTATTTGCGCCGCCCGTCGCGGAACGCCACCAGCTGATTATAGAGATAGCCTGCGGGCTTGCCCGCCAGCCGCGGGAAATAGACGTCGCTGGTGCCCTCGCCCTCGGCGCCGTGACAGGACGCGCAGGCGAGCACCCGCGCCGCCATGGTGTCAGGCGCGCGCTCGGTGGCCGGGGTTTGCGCATGTGCGGCGCCAAACGGCAGCGCGATCGAAGCGAGCAGAGAGAGTATCGGGAAATCGAAGCGTCACCGTCATTACCCCATCTCGACGACGAGATGGAACTGTTGCACATCGCATCATCGGTGGCAACGAAGCTCGACGGCTTCGCTCCCCCCGTTTTGACATGGATCAAATGAATCTATTTGCGATAGACTTTTGACGGATCGAACTGCCGGTCCGCATCGACAAATGACAGCCGTGTGTCGCCGCCGGCCGGCTTCGATCTTGCGGTAGAAGCAGGAGTGCCGCCCGGTGTGGCAGGCCGCGCCGTGCTGTTCGACGCGAATCCAGATCGCGTCCTGATCGCAATCCATCCGCATCTCGACCACGCGCTGGGTGTGACCGGAGGTCTCGCCCTTGCGCCACAGCGCCTGGCGCGAGCGGCTGTAGTACCAGGCCTCGCCGCTGGCGATGGTCTTGCGCAGCGCCTCGTCGTTCATGTGCGCGACCATCAGCACATCGCCGGTCGCGGCATCGGTCGCCACGCAGGTCACAAGACCCGACGCGTCGAATTTGGGCTGGAACGCCAGCCCTTCCTCGCGGTCGTCAGTATCAGCAGAAGTCGACACGGGCAGCCCTCGCGGAAATCGAAGCGAGGGTCAGCGCAGCCCTCGCACCATGGACAGGAAACGCGCCTGCTCCGCCGGATTGTCGCGGAACATGCCGGTATAGCGGCTGGTGAACGTCGTCGCACCGTGCTTGGCGACGCCGCGCACCGACATGCAGGTATGCTCCGCCTCGATCACGACCGCAACGCCGCGCGGTTTGAGAATTTCGTCGACGGCAGCCGCGATCTGCGCGGTGAGATGCTCCTGGGTCTGCAGGCGGCGCGCGAAGATATCGGTCAGCCGCGCCAGCTTCGACAGTCCGACCACCCGTTCGACCGGCGTGTAGGCGATATGCGCCTTGCCGTAGAACGGCATCATGTGATGCTCGCATTGCGAGGTGAATTCGATGTCGCGGATCAGGACGAAATCGTCATAGCCGGCAGTCTCGCCAAAAGTGCGGTCGAGCACCTCGGCCGGGCACTGGTGATAGCCCTGATAGAGCTCGTCGAAGGCCTCGACCACGCGGCGCGGGGTATCCAGCAGGCCCTCGCGGGCGGGGTTCTCGCCGATATAGCTCAGCAGCGTGTGCACCGCCGCTTCGGCCTCGGCGCGCGACGGGCGCGGCTGGTCGGCGCGGACGGCGGCGGCCAGGAATTCGGCGGGATCGAGCTCGGCGGGGCGGGTTTCCGGCGCCACGTCAGGCGCCTTGATGTCGGGGCGAAGGGATTTGATCAGTGCGTCCATGTCTTCTCCGTTCGACCGGTCTCTTGGGGACCGGAGTGTCACCGGGCAGACGGGGCGGTTTTGCCGCCGGGCGCCTGAGTCCCATCATGTTATACGCCGGCGGCCGAATTTGTTTCCATTTCGGCCGCCTTGGGCGAAACGGCCGGGCTGTTTTTCCGCCGTTCCTGTCCATATATAGGACGGTGAAACCCTGCCGCCAAGGGCGACTTCTGGGGGCATGCCCGGGACCTCGATCTATGCTGAACGACATCTACAACAAGCGGATCATCGAACTTGCGGGCAATATCCCCCGCCTCGGCCGCCTCCCCGACCCCGACGCCAGCGCCACCGCCCATTCCAAACTGTGCGGCTCGACCGTCAAGATCGACCTCAAGATGGACGGGCCTGTCGTCACCGACTTCGCCCATGACGTGAAGGCCTGCGCGCTGGGCCAGGCCTCCTCCTCGATCATGGCGAGCCACGTGGTCGGCTCGACCGCCAGCGAGCTGCGCGAATTGCGCGAGACCGTGCGCAAGATGCTGAAGGAAAACGGCGCTCCGCCGGACGGCAAATGGGCCGACATCGCCCTGCTCGAACCGGTGCGCGACTACAAGGCGCGCCATGCCTCGACCATGCTGACCTTCGACGCGGTGGTCGATGCGATCGGGCAGATCGAGGCCAAGGCGAAACAGCCGGCTTCGGCGTAAGTCTCATCCGCACCGTCGTCATGCCCGCGAAGGCGGGCATCCAGTATGCCGGGAAATCTCGATTAAACGCTGACGTCTCTGGAATACTGGATCGCCCGGTCGAGCCGGGCGATGACACCGGTTGCCTGACTTACTTCCCGGCCTGAGCCGGCGCGCGTCGCGGCGCCACCGGTCGGGACCACCGCCTCGGCGGTCTTGGTCGATTTCACCAGCTGCGGCACTGCTTCGCCTTCGACCGCCGAACTGACGAAGCGGTCCTGGGTCGGCTTGGACTTCAGCTCGGCCATCGGCACCGACACCGTGTCGTGCGGCAGCACGTCGGCGACGGCCTCGGTCGTGGCGAGATTGGTCAGCCGCAATTCATCGCGCGACAATTCGTGCAGATCTTCCCACGGCGGCACGCTGAGCGCGAGCGACAGCAGATCGCCGGCGCCGCCCATGTCGAAGGTGTATTTGGCGAGACGACCGATGTCGCGCTCGACGATCATCAGGTCCTGCGCCGTATAGCTCGCCGCCTTGGCGTCGTCGGCGCGATCGCCCATCCAGATCTGGTGCACGCGGACATGCGCGGCCTCCGGCACGTAGCGGGTCTTGCCCGACAGCAGCAGGAACACGCACATCGACTCGCACCAGGCTTCCGGCACCACGCTGGCGCGTTCGCCCTGCGCGCTCTGCGTCCGCACGGTGACGCCGACCGTCGTCAGCGCGCCGAGGCCGCGGAAGCGCCGCCCGAGTGCAATGGAATCGTTGACCGAGCCGCCGCTGGAATCCAGCACGATGGTGGCGCCGCCGAGCTGACGACCGCGCGCGAAGTCGTCGAACTCCTTGGGACTGTCTGAGGTGACGATGCCGACGGCCGAGACCCAGCCCTTGCAGTCGGGCTGGCACGCGACCCAGCTGAAGTGCATCGGCAGTTTGCGTTCTTCGAGAGTGGTGCCGGCATGGGCCGAGTTGCCCAGCGTCGTGATCGAGCCAGGCAATACGAGACAAAGGGCGGTGGCGCCGAGAAGCGCCCAGCCGCGAAATTTTGGCGACCTCACAAACCTCAATTTGGTTCCTTCCCCCAAGCCCCATGAACGAGCATCGGCAACGGCCCCACGCTTCTTGATTCTGTCATCGATGCGTTATCAAAACGGTAACCGTGCTGTCCTGTATCGTCCATAGGACCTTTGCTGCAGTGCCGCTCGCGCGGTGCGATTAGTTGCGAACTGTGGCGCAAATATCTGCGTCGATTGAGTTCCTTGCTTGGGAACCACCGGAAAACTACGTACATAGTTCGACATGTCACCCGCAGATCACTCCTCACCACATGCCAAACAGTGCACGGAATGTGCCAGCAAAGTGCAGCGGCTGCCGCGCAACGCCGGACGCGTGCTGATCTGGATCTACCGGCATACGCTGTCGCCGCTGGTCGGCTACAACTGCCGGCACCTGCCGACCTGCTCGGTCTATGGCGACGAGGCGATCGAGCGTTTCGGATTGTGGGCCGGCGGATGGATGACGCTGGCGCGGATTCTGCGCTGCCAGCCCTGGGGCACATCCGGCATCGATAACGTGCCGCAAACGAGACCACCCGGCGCGCGCTGGTATCTGCCGTGGCGCTACGGCCGCTGGCGCGGCGTCAACGCCTGATCCATTCGCATTGCTGACCCGCACTGCAGCCAAGTTTGGAACTCGGTTCCATCCGCACATTGTTTTGATGCTCCCTTGGGAGGAAACAAAACAATGCGCTGGAAAATCAGCCACCACGGTCACGATCCCAGACAGATCGACCTGCTTGCGGTCCTCGCGCTGCTCGTCGTGATCGTCGCCGCCTGGCGTTACTTCGACGACCGTTCCCAACCGCAGAGCACAACGGCCTTCATCGTGCCCAGCCAAAGCGTGCGATGGTGATCGCAGCGTGCGATCGTGATCGCAGCGTGCGATCGCAGTTAGCGGCCGAACCAGAAGAAGCCACTTCTGGGCTGCGGCCCGACGGGCGCCGGCGGCCGAGGCTTTCGCGGGCGCGGTGGCGGTGGCGGCGGCTCGGTCGATGACGCCTCGGTGGCGGCGGAGCCGTCGTCCGGCAGCCTGACCGACAGCAGCAAATTCGATTCATGCGTGCGCCAGCGATAGCCGATGCCGAAATCGATCGGCTGCGCGCGCCGGAACAGCTCGGCGTAGGATTCCTGATATCGTCCCGGGAATTCGCTGATCGGTCCGGCATAGCGGCCGAACGGGAAGAAACGCCATTTCCTCGAGCTGTAGTAGGCCAGCGGAATTCCGGAATCGTCCTGGATGATGGTGGCGCTGTTGGCGAGAATGAAGTCGCGCATCGTGGTGAAGTTGCCGGAATGCAGCAGATAGGACGCGCTCTTGAGCAGGCTGTTGCCGGGCGCCAGCGTCGAGCAGAACTTCAGGAAGCCGCTCGCCTTGACGCCGGAATTGGAAAGATCGGTCGAGAAATAATACAGCGTCCTTTCCACGCCATCGGGGCCCGCGAAGATGATGCGCGCGCCGCGCGCGGCGTTGGGCCCCGGATTTTCGTCGCCGGTCATGCACCGCGCCCTTGTCGTCGAGCGCGACCGGCGTGACGGTCTTGATGGTCTTGCCCGAGCGCGCCAGGAACACATAGAGCACCGGCAGGGTGCCGCTGATCTGGCCGGCGTGCAGATCGACCTTCATCTGCTTGGTGATGAAGAAGCTGAAGCTCAGGATCGAACCCAGCGAGTGTTCGACGTTGTAGAGCGCGGCGCCGATGCCGCCGCGCGGCAATTTCGTCAGATCGGGCACCGAGCCCGGCGGCTCCAGCGCGCTCAGCACATAGGTCGTCGCCTTCGGATAGAACGCGTTGGCGTAGAGAAAGTCCGGACCCGAGAACATGTAGAACATGGTCGGCCGCGGCGCCGCCAGATTGGTCTCCGACCAGGCGCGGATTTTCGAAAGCTGGCGCTGCTCGAGCTGCGCGAACGCCGTGTCGAAGAATCTTGCGTGGCGCTGCCAGGACGGATCCCTGGTCAGCGGCGTCAGCGGCGAGTCCGCCGACGGCATCATGCCGGCGAGGAATTTCGCGGTGTCGTCGGCGGTCGCAGCGTCGGCGGCGCGCGCGAGCGGCGCGGCCGCGAACATCACGGCGGCCGCAAGCATCGCAACTCTCACCAGCTGCATCATGTTCATTCGCGACCCGGTACTGACGTCGCGGGCTCGCCTGCCCGCTTGCGGAAAACGGCGTAAATCAAAAGTCCTGAAATCATGATCAAGGTACCGAAGGCCGACTGCAGCGGGCGCTTCGTCAAAAGATAGTACATCATGAAGCCGGTCACGAGCAGGAAAACCACCGGCGTTACCGGGTATCCCCAGGCGCGATAGGGCCGCGGCAGGTCGGGTCGCGTGATGCGCAGCTTGATCACGCCGAGCACGGTGAAGAACGAACAGAACAGCAGCGCGAACTGGATGAAGTCGAGCACCGCCTCGAAGCTGCGCGTGAACAGCATCAGGCTCGCGACCACGAGCTGAAACAGGATGGCGTAGGCCGGCGCGCCGCCGGTCGACCTGCCCGCGAACAGCCGCAGCACCGGAATGTCCTCGCCCATCGTCATCATGACGCGCGGCCCGATCCACATCATCGCGGAGATCGAGGAGATCAGCCCGAAGCAGATCATCGCGCCGACGATGCGGCCGCCGAACTCGCCGAAGATGTAGCTGCCGGAGATGCGGGCGACGTCGAGCTGGCCGGCCAGTTTGTCGATCGGCGCGGTGTGCAGGAACACCGCGTTCAGCGCGACATACAGCACCAGCACGATCAGCGTCCCCGCCAGCATCGCGCGCGGCACGTTGCGCTCCGGCTCGCGCATCTCGCCGATGATGTAGGTCGCCGCGTTCCAGCCCGAGAACGAATACATCACGAACACGAGGCTGATCGCGAACGGCGCGCTGACGATGTGGGCGAAGTCGGAAGACGACGGCGCAAACGACACCGGCTGCGGCGTGCCGATCACAAATCCGCACGACCAGGAAGGCCACGATCAGCACCACCTTGAGGATGGTCGCGATCAGCTGGAAGGTGGAGGAGTGCCGACGCCGGTGAGCTGCACCAGCGACACCAGCCAGACCACGCCGATCGCGAGCACCAGCGGCGGCGCGTCGGGAAATACCGACTTGCCGTATTCGCCGAACGCCATCGCGGCCAGCGCGACCGGCGCGGCGAAGCCGACGGTCGCCGACACCCAGCCCGCCACAAAACCGAAGGCCGGGTGATAGGCCCGGCCGAGGAAATTGTACTCGCCGCTCGAGCGCGGAAACATCGCGCCGAGTTCGCCGTAGGAAAACACCCCGCACAGCGCGACCACGCCGCCGACGGTCCACAGCAGCAGGATCGAAAAGCCGGAGGGGATGTCCTTGACCTGAAAACCGAGGCTGGTGAAGACGCCGACGCCGACCATGTCGGCGACGACGATGGCGATCGCCACCACGACCGAAACGGTCGAGCCGCCGCCGGGGAGCGGGCCGGACAATGCCGCGCTTCCCGTTTCTGATGCCGCCATATCGGACCGTACCTTCAGCGCCGCACGCCTGAACCGTTCATGGTGCAGGCTGAGGCCTCCCAATTCAAGCAGCGTTAACAATGATTTAAATCAGGCGACGATTTAGGTATCTAAATACCTTTAACTGCGTTGCTGGGCCGTTCCGGTGCACTGCGACATTGCGAAAACAGATGGCAGGCCCACAATCGCGACACGATTGCGTGGTCTCCTAAGGCCTTCCGGATTGGGGAGTTTTTCCGGAAGCTTAACGTCGCCTAAACGCGTGCGAGCATACGCCGGCAAATGGCGGATCTCTTGGGTGGTTCTTGGGGCAATGGGTGGATGGTCGGAGCCAATCCGAAATTCCCAATAGCGTGATCGTGCCGACCCGGCGTTTCGCCCGGGCACGCGCCGTCATGCCCTGCCCGTTCGCCGCGCCTTCCTCGTCGGTGGCGCTGGGTCGCCGTCGCTGCGCTGTTCGTGCCGCTCTCCTTCGTTCTGGTTCAATGCGGCAAGGCGCCGAGCGCCGGCATGCTGGCCGCGAACACGCAAGGCGTTAACTCACAAGGCACCGGCGACAGTTTCGAGGACCGCTTCCCGCAAGCCGCAATTCAACGATCGCTTCCCGACCGCGAGCGAAAGCCTCACCCAGATCCAGCGGCAGGTCGCCCTCGCGCCGCCCCAGCGCACGGTGCGCACCGAGCCGGTCCGGGTCGCGTCGCTGACCCCGACCCTGACCCTTCCGAAGCCGACCGAGCGCGAAGAACTGACCACGCTGGTCAGCATGAAATCCTCCGCCTTCCCCTATTTCGGCAACAATCCGCGCTCCGACGCGCCGTTCCTCAACATCTCCAAGGGCGACCGCAAGGGCCATCGCAGCTATGGCGGCCGGGTCTACTGGCAGGACGAGACCTACAACGACAGCCGCGTGCTGGTGCACGTCCCCGAGACATTCGACGTCCGCAAGCCCGGCGTGATCGTGGTGTTCTTCCACGGCAATGGCGCGACGCTGGAGCGCGACGTGCGCGACCGCCAACTGGTGCCGCAGCAGATCTCGGATTCCGGCGTCAACGCCGTGCTGCTGGCGCCGCAGCTCGCGGTCGAACGCCGCCGATTCCAGCGCCGGCAAGTTCTGGCAGCCCGGCGGCTTCAAGCGCTTCATGGATGAATCGGCCAGCCACCTCGCCCGCCTCTACGGCGATCCGAAATCGGCGCAGGCCTTCGCCAACATGCCGATCGTGATCGTCGGCTATAGCGGCGGCTTCCTGCCGACCGCCTGGAGCCTCGAGGTCGGCGGCGTCACCAACCGCGTCCGCGGCGTGTTCCTGCTCGATGCCGTCTATGGCGAACTGGACAAGTTCGCCTCCTGGATCGAGAACAACCGTTCCGGCTTCTTCGTCAGCTCCTATACCCGCTACACCAAGCCGCGTGACCGGGAACTGATCGAGATGCTGCGCGACAAGGGCATCACCGTCACCGAGAACATGGACGGCCCGTTGCGGCCCGGCAGCGTCGTGTTCGTGCAGACGCCCGACGGCGTCACCCATCGCGACTACGTCACGCAGGCCTGGACCGAACATCCGGTCAAGGAAGTGCTGGTCAAGATGGCGGCATCGCCGGCGCTGACCCGAATTGCCAGCGCGCCGTCGGCCACGAGCCGCTAATCGCCGTCGACGTCGCCGCTCACCCGCCTATCATACCGTTGAGTCCGGTTTCTGATCGACCCGAGTTCCATTTTCACATTCCAGTTGTTCACGCTCGAAAGCGTCCTGATCAAAATGTGATGTTGATGGCCGCGCGATTTGCGCACCCAGCATTGTTCGACACGCGCCTGCGCCATAGGGTGCAGCCGTTTGGGGACACAACTTCCGGGGACGGGTTTTGCAGGAAGGCTTATACAAGGTTGAATTTCATACTGTTCATGGAACCGGCACCGGCGTGATTTACGCCATCAACGGCAAACTTCGGGGCGGCAATTCGGCTTTCGCCTTCATCGGCAGTTACACCGACAAGGGCGACGGCATTCAGGTCAAGGTCACGACGCAACGCCACAACCCCGATCCGGCGTTCAAGCCGCTGTTCGGAACCGACATGATCACGCTGACGCTGAAGGGCGCCGACAACGGCAGACATGGTCGATTTCGAAGGCACCGCGCTGCAATTGCCGGGCGTTCACTTCAAGGCGATCCTGACGCGGATAGCGGACTAGACTTTCTTCGGCCTGGTCAGGATCACCATCGTCAGCGCCAGCGCGACAAACGCCGCCGCGACATAGCCGGTGGCGTGCAGCAGATCGCGCGCGTACAGCACGCCGCCGATCGCGGATCCGACGGCCTGCCCGACATAGAGCACCGACGTGTTGAGCGACACCGAGGCGGAGGCGAGCGCAGGCGCGGCGCCGACCAGCCGCACCTGCTGCATCGAATTGGTGGACGCAAAGCCCAGTCCCCAGATCGCGACCGAAGCCGCCATCAGCGGATAGATGCCGGCGCTGAGCGCCCAGCCGCTGACGCCCGCCAGCAGCAAGCACGGTGAACAGCACCGAGGTCTTCCAGGCGCCCCAGGAATCGACGATGCGGGTGGCGATCGCGATGCCGATGAAGCCGCACACGCCGTAGCAGGCGAACACCAGCCCGATCGCGTCCGGACCCGCGCCGGTCAGCTTCGCCAGCAGCGGCCCCATGAAGGTGAACACCACGAACTGGCCGGACATCTGCAGCGTCGTGATCAGCAGCAACAGCACGATCATCCGGTTGCGGCCGACATCGGTCCATGTCTTGAGATCGACCGGCGCGCCGATCAGTCCGCCCGGCAGACGCCACGCCAGCAGCAGGAAGCTGACGCAGCCCAGCGCGCCGATGCCGCCATAGGCCACGCGCCAGCCGTAGCGGCTGGCGGTGAACGTAATCAGCGGCAGGCCGATCGCGGCCGCCAGCGACCAGCCGAGAAAGATGTAGGCGATGGTGCTGCCGCGCTTCTGCACCGGCACGATCAGCGCGGCGGTGCCCGCCGCCTGCGGCGTATAGAGCGCGCCGACCGCCAGCATGATCAGGCGAATGACCAGCAGGCTGGCGTAATCGGGCGCGAAGGCGGAGGCGGCATTGGTGAAGCGCGAGCACCGCGAGCGTCACCGTCAGCAAGGTGCGGCGCTCGATCCTGGCAGGTCAGCCACGCCGTCAGCGGCGAGCCGATGCACAGCACGATCGCGCCGAAGGTGATCAGCAGCCCCGCGGAGCGGATGCTGACGTCGAGGCCATCGGACAACTCCGGCAGCATGCCGGCCGGCGCCAGCACGGAGCAGCCGGTGACGATGTTGCCGAGCATCAATGCGGTGGGAGCGAAGCGTTTCACGGCGCGCCGTATATCAGCTGGCGATTTTTAATGCAACTGCATCAAAATGCATGCCGGGCTCTTGAATCCGGGCCTTGTCCGGATCGTGCGCTCACCGGGCGCGTGTTTGGCAGCTACTTGGCAGGAGCCGCGTTGGTCGACGCCGCCGGGCGTGCGCCGGTTGCGGGACACGATGTCAGGAGCTGCGACCATGACGCGCTGAGGCCCAGCGTATCGATGTCGAAGGTCGCAAGGTTGGTCTTGCCTTCCGCGGTCTGCGTGCTCTCCCCCATCTGCAGGCGCGGCGACTCCAGCATCGCCTGCATGGCCTCCGGCGCAACGACATCGCTCCAGACTTCGTACTTGCCGACGCGCGCCGGAAATTTTCCGAACGCCACGGACTTTTCCGCACCCGCCATCATCATGACCGTGCTCATGCCCGCTGCGCCCTGTTCGAATTCCCGGACGAACATCAGCCGCGCGCGATTTTTGTTCTCGCAGAACAGACGCCACTCCATCGCCCGAAACGATGCGCCATCCCCCTGCTTCGCCACGGCAAACTTGCGCACATATGGGCGATCCGCGGCCTCCAGCGTCCACGGGGTTTCCGGCACCGGGCGCGTATCGACGCCGAAGCGATAGAGTTCGGTCCGGGTCAGAACGTGAATGCTTTCGAATTTCACGGTCTTGATGAGATCGTCGAGTTGGCGGCTGATGCCCATGGAAACGACGTAGGCCGCGCGTTCGCGGTCGGCTTTCGCCATGCCGCGCTCCCTGAACTCCGCGACCAGCCGCGGCGGGGGCTGTCCGTGAACCACCAGCGTCAGCTTGGAATTATGGACGGCGACCGCCGCATCGGGCGCGACCTCGCGGGTCGTGGCGCCGAGAAACAGATAGCTGCAAGCCGAATTGCACATCGCGTTGCGGGTCGTGAGTTCGGCCTCGACCTCGCCGCCGGCGGTCTTGATCTTGAGGCAGGCTGCATCGACCTGGGTTCCGCCTGCGCACGCCTTCGCAATGGTCCGTCCGACCCGGGCCACCGCCTTCCGGCCGCGCAGCAGGCGCCCGATGACATAGGATTGCTCGACCTGTCCGCCCGGCGAATGGAAATAGAACGGGCGTTTGGTGTCCTTGGCGTCGGCAAGGAAACGGCGAACGCGCATCGCAGCGCCAGCATCGACCTCGCCTTCGACGGCAATCCAGTGATCGCAGCCCGGTCCGCATGAATCCGCCGGCCCTTTGGCATTGTAAATGATCAGCCTCCGCGCAAATCCGTTCTTTTCGGCAGGCGACGGTTCGGCGCGCAGCTCGCCATGGACGAGCAGCAAGGCGGCGACAAGAAGAAGGCGGGATATCATCTGACGGACACAATCAGGCGGAGGCGCGGGACAGGTAGCGAGGCTAGACAATGCACGCCAGCACTGCAACCGTTGGGCGTGGCGGGCGCACCAAGTAATCAGGAGGTCACCCGCATCGGCACAGCGTCCGATCGGCCGCGATTTTCTCGATTTTGCCCGATTGCAGGAGCCGAATCCCCTGCTATACCGCTGCTTCCGCTTACCTGCGCTCGTTCGCAGGAGTGAGCTTTAGGAGATGACAATGCCTGACCAGAATACGCCCGCATCGGGATTCCAGTACAGCCTGACGAATTTGAAACCGGCCGAGCCCGTGAACAAGATCGCCCTCACCTTCCCCGATGGCGCCAGGCGCGAATTCCCCAAGGACATTACCGGACTGGAGATCGCCAAGGGCATCTCGCCGTCGCTGGCCAAGCGAACCGTGGCGATGGCGCTGGACGGCGTGGTCGCCGACCTCAACGATCCGATTTCGCACGATGCCAAAATCGAGTTCGTCAACCGCGACGATCCCCGCGCGCTGGAACTGATCCGGCATGACGCGGCGCATGTGCTGGCGGAAGCCGTGCAGGCGCTGTGGCCGGGCACGCAGGTGACGATCGGCCCGGTGATCGAGAACGGCTTCTATTACGACTTCTTCCGCAACGAGCCGTTCACGCCGGAAGATTTTGCCGCCATCGAAAAGAAGATGCGCGAGATCATCGCGCGCGACAAACCCTTCACCAAGGAAGTGTGGTCGCGCGAAAAGACAAAACAGGTGTTCCGCGACAAGGGCGAGGCCTTCAAGGTCGAACTGGTCGACGCCATTCCCGGCGACGAGCCGATCAAGATCTATTTTCAGGGCGACTGGTTCGACCTCTGCCGCGGCCCGCATATGTCCTCGACCGGCAAGGTCGGCAACGCCTTCAAGCTGATGAAGGTGGCCGGCGCCTATTGGCGCGGCGACAGCAACAATCCGATGCTGACGCGCATCTACGGCACGGCGTTCGCGAAGCAGGAAGAGCTCGACGCCTACCTGAAGCAGATCGAGGAAGCCGAGAAGCGCGACCATCGCCGGCTCGGCCGCGAGCTCGATCTGTTTCACTTCCAGGAAGAAGGCCCCGGCGTCGTGTTCTGGCACGCCAAGGGCTGGACGATCTTCCAGGCGCTGATCGCCTATATGCGCCGCCGCCTGACCGGCGATTACAGCGAGGTCAACGCGCCGCAGATCCTCGACAAGGCGCTGTGGGAGACCTCAGGCCATTGGGACTGGTATCGCGAGAACATGTTCGCGGCGCAATCGGCCGGCGACGAGGCCGAGGACAAGCGCTGGTTTGCGCTGAAGCCGATGAACTGCCCCGGCCATGTGCAGATCTTCAAGCACGGCCTGAAGAGCTATCGCGACCTGCCGCTGCGTCTTGCCGAATTCGGGATCGTGCACCGCTACGAACCGTCGGGCGCGATGCATGGCCTGATGCGCGTGCGCGGCTTCACGCAGGACGACGCTCATGTGTTCTGCACCGAAGCGCAGCTCGCCGAGGAGTGCCTCGCGATCAACGATCTCATTCTCTCGACCTACGCGGATTTCGGCTTCGACGGCGAACTCACGGTCAAGCTCTCGACGCGGCCGGAGAAGCGCGTCGGCACCGATGAAATGTGGGATCATGCCGAGCGCGTGATGGCGACAGTGCTGGCGGAAATCCAGGCCAAGGGCAGCAACCGCATCAAGACCGCGATCAATCCCGGCGAAGGCGCGTTCTACGGCCCGAAGTTCGAATATGTGCTGCGCGACGCCATCGGCCGCGACTGGCAGTGCGGCACCACGCAGGTCGACTTCAACCTGCCGGAACGCTTTGGCGCGTTCTATATCGATGCCGACGGCTCCAAGAAGGCGCCGGTCATGGTGCATCGCGCGATCTGCGGTTCGATGGAGCGTTACATCGGCATCCTGATCGAGCATTTCGCCGGCAACTTTCCGCTCTGGCTGGCGCCGGTGCAGGCCGTGGTCACGACCATTACCTCCGAGGGCGACGAATACGCCAAGGTGGTCGCGGCGGCCGCGCGGCGCGCCGGCCTGCGGGTCGAGATCGACCTGCGCAACGAGAAGATCAACTACAAGGTCCGTGAGCATTCGCTGGCGAAAATCCCGGCGCTGCTCGTGGTCGGCAAGAAGGAAGCCGAGGCGCATTCGGTCTCGATCCGACGGCTCGGCAGCGATGGGCAAACGGTGTTGCCGACCGCCGAGGCCATTGCCGCGCTGGTCGAGGAAGCAACTCCGCCGGACGTGAAGCGCGCAAGGCTGGAGGCCTGATGGCCGAAGGCCCGCCCACCGAAGAACAGGAACTGCCGGCCTATCCGATCCGGGCTTATCAGTTGATCCCGGATCCCAACCAGCCGACAGTGGTGGCACTGGCGATCGAAACCGATCAGGGCCACAGCCTGTTCCTCGCTACCCGGCAGATATTGGAAGACCTGGGCAAGGATTTGCTGGAGCGGGCCGCGAAGATGCCGCTTAAGCCGGGAAAGACTTGAGCGGCAGGAGCTTGCGACCAACGCTTCACAATCGGTCTAAACTGGCTTTCGGCGGCTTCGTGGCCACCCTATCTCCGTGGTAGCCAATCCCGCAAGTTCCGTTCGACGAAAGAGACCTTCGTGCCCGACGCCCTTGAACTCCTGAAACTCCGCCGCTCGGTAAAGCCCCGCGAGATGAGCGGTCCCGGCCCCTCGCCGGAAGAACTCGAAACCATCCTGACCATCGGCGCGCGGGTGCCCGATCACGGCAAGATGACGCCCTGGCGCTTCATCGTGTTCGAGGGCGACGCCCGTACGCGCGCCGGCGAGATCATTTCACGCGTCTTCGCGAAGAAGAACCCGGGTGCGCCGACCGCCGATATCGAACTTGAAAAGCGCCGGCTGATGGATGCGCCGCTGGTGATCGCGGTCGTGAGCTTTACCAAGCCGCATCCCAAGGTGCCGGCCTGGGAGCAGGAACTGTCCGCCGGCGCCAGCGCGATGAACCTCGTCACCGCCGCCACCGCGCTCGGTTACGGCGCCAACTGGCTGACCGGTTGGTTCGCCTTCGACCGCGACGTGCTCGACGGTTTTGGACTGAAGCCGGACGAAAAGCTCGCCGGCTTCATCCATATCGGCACGGCGAAGCCTGCCGAGGATCGCCCTCGCCCGGCGCTGTCGGATATCGTGACGCGGTTCTAGAAAACTGCGCGTCACGAATACCCTCTTGACCCGGCCCTTGGGGCTGGCCCGATAAGGGCGACGGGCTATCGACAAAGAGGTGATTCGTGACCACTCCCGTGCATTTTCAAAACCCTGCCGAAGCTGCCAAGCAGCTCGGCGTGTCCGTCAAGGCGCTGCAGGCTTTATGAGCAGCGCGGCCTCGTCACGCCGAGACGCACCGCTGCGGGATGGCGTGTCTACGGACCCGACGAGATGACCCGCCTTGCCGAGATCGTCGCCTTGCGCGAACTCGGTCTCAGCCTCGGCCAGATTAGCCAGGTGCTGGGCGGCGATGCGTCATGCCTGGACTCCGCTCTGGCTGCGCACCAGGCCGTCATCGAAGGCCGGCGCCATCAACTCGCCGATCTCGCGCAGAAGGTTCGCCGCGTCAGGACCGATCTCGGTCAGGGCAAGACTCCAGCCGCAGGAGACCTCGCGCTGCTGGTAAAGCCGGCCAGCGCGATCAGTGTCGCCTTCGACTTGCCGTGGCCTTGGGGCGGCGAGCCGTTCGAGCTTCGCGACATCCGGCCCCTGAACTACATCGTCGGTCCGCTTGGCAGCGGAAAGACCAGACTGGCCCAGCGCCTGGCAGAGACCCTGCCCGGTGCCGTCTTCCTCGGCCTCGGAGCGTTCGACGGATGGCAAGGCGCGCGCGTTGTTGGACGCGGATCCGGCATTGAAGTCGCGGATCGATCAAACGCTGAATTGGCTCGTCGAGGACGGCGCCAACATCTCCGATGCGCTGGTCACCTTGCTGGTCGCACTCGAAGCGCACCATTCGAAAATCCTGGTTATCGACATGCTGGAGCAAGGGCTGGAGCAGGCCACCCAGGAGGCCCTGATCGCCTGGCTGCGCCGTCGTGCACCTGACGCGCGGCCGCTGTTTTTTCTCACGCGCTCCAGTGCCGTGCTGGACCTCGAGGCTGTCGGCAGTCATGAGACGATCATCTTCTGCCCGGCCAACCATAGCACGCCAACCACGGTTACACCTCTTCTCGGCGCGCGTGGCTATGAGGCCGTTGCCTCTTGCCTGGCCTCGCCGGAGGTGCGAGCGCGGACGGAAGGCGTCATTGCATGGCGGCCTGAAGTGGCGTGACGGCGTGAGGCGTCGCAACTCACGCAAGTAATTAGCGCGCGACGACTTCGACTTCGCCGTCGACGCCGTTGACGACGTTGAAGGGCCGTTCGAACACCTTGCCTTCGTTCTTGGCGATGGCGCGGTATTCGCCTTCGGACAGCACCACGCGCGGAAACGCGCCGATCGATTCCTTGATGACGTCGCCACCCGGCGTGATCACCGACCATGCGGTGTTGGCGAGCGCCTCGCCGCCCTTGTCGCTGACGAGCTTGAGCGTGATCACGGCGGCGCGGTGGGTGACGATCACATCCGTCAGCTTGCCGGCCTGGACGCGGATGTCGGAGCGCACCACGGAATTGGCGTCACCATAATTCGAGATGATGTAGTAGGTGCCATCGGGCAGCAGCGCGACGTCGCCGGCGGCGACGTTGGGCACCAGCGCACCGCGCTCGGAGGTTTCGAACTGGCTGCCCTTGTAGATCGCGAACGAAATCTGGTTCTGCGGAATCTTCGAGGTGCCGACGCGGCCCTCGATGCGCAGGCCGCCGGCCGGAAGCACGAACGACTCGCGGTCGGTCTCGGACTTCAAACTCACCGCGCGGACCGCGCTGACGAGGCCGAGCGCGACATGGACAACGTAGTTGCCCGGCGGCAGCACGATGTTCGGCGTCGCGCCGCGATCCTCGCGGATCATCTTGAACGTGCCGGTCTCGTCGGGCTTGTCGGCGAACACCCGCCACACCAGCCCGTTGTTGATGATCGGCAGATCCTTGCCGTAGCGCGCCGTCAGCGACAACACCGCCTGCCCCGCGGTCGAGGAGCCCGGCGGCGGCGTCACCGGTGGAACCGTGGCGATCGACGGCGGCACGATGGTGGGCTGGGTCAATGGCGCGGGAAGAGTGGGAATCGATGCCGGGCCGGAGGGTGGCGCCAGATTCATGGCGGGTCCACTCGGCGCGTCCGGAACCGCGTTGGGCGGTATCGGCGGCGGACGGTCCGTGAACATCTGGGCCGAGCCGGAGGCCGGCATCAGCGAAATCAGGGCAAGTACAAGCACCGGGAAAAGCCTGCTGGCCCGCCCGTTCCCACCGATACCGTTACCCCACCAAATCATGGCCATGCTTTTCACTGAAAACGCGGCAAATTCAAGCCTCCAGCGGTGCCCGGACGACGCCTCGGGCGGAACTCCGGCGTAACGCCAATGTTAGTTCAGCGGTCGTGGTCCAGTCACAATACCTGCTTAGGCCGCTTTCGCCGGGCATAAACCATGCAAGGGGAATATCCAGGCCATGCGGCAGGCGATTCTGGCAGTCCGCGCCGCGGCGAGTATCTTGAGGCCGCAGGAGAGTTTGAGTGTTGGATAACTGGATGGGCCGCGGCCAAAAGGGCTCGGACGGCCGCGACAAGGTAGGACTCGGCACGGTGCGCCGGCCGGTGATCGGGCTGGCGCTGGGCGGCGGCGCGGCACGCGGCTTTGCCCATATCGGCATCATCAAGACGCTGGCCGCCCACGGCATCGTTCCCGATGTCGTGGTGGGGACTTCGATGGGTGGGGTGGTCGGCGGAGGCTACGCGGCCGGGCGTCTCGACGCGCTGGAGGAATGGGCCCGCAACCTGCAGCCGCGAAGCGTTCTCTCTTATCTCGATATCCGTCTCAACGGCTCCGGCCTGATCGGCGGCGCCAAGCTCGCCACCGAGATCGAGACGACCCTGGGCCGTCACCTGATCGAGGAACTGCCGTTGAAGTTTGCGACCGTCGCGACCGAGGTTCGGACCGGTCACGAAATCTGGCTGACCCATGGCAGCATGGCCGATGCGATGCGTGCCTCTTACGCCTTGCCCGGAATATTTGCACCGGTACTGATCGGCGACCGCTGGCTGGTCGACGGCGCGCTGGTCAACCCGGTGCCGGTGTCGGTTGCGCGCGCGCTCGGCGCGGAGATCGTGATCGCCGCCAATCTCTCCAGCGACGTCTTCACCCATTCCACGACGATCTATTCCCATGGCGCTTCAGCCGACCCTTCGGTGTCGGTCGCGGCCGAAACAGAGCTTGAACCCGAGCCTCCGAAACGCGGGCTCGGCAAATTCTTCTCCGCCGAGCGCACCATGAAGCGCGAGTTCTTCGGCAGCGGCGGACGGCCCGGCATCTCCAGCGTCATGGTCGACGCCTTCAACATCATGCAGGACCGCATTACGCGCGCGCGACTGGCCGGCGATCCACCCGATTTGTTGATCTCGCCCCGCGTCGGCCAGATCGGCTTCTTCGATTTTCACCGCGCCGACGACCTGATTGCCCACGGCGCGCGCGCAGCCGAACGCGCGATCGAGGCGATTCAGGAAGCGATCGGCATTCTGGCGCCGTCGGCAGGCGACGCGCAAAAGCCCGCCGAGAAGGAATAGCGCTCGGAAGAAACGCTACGCCGTCTTGATGTAGTCGCGCAGCGCTTCCTGTTCGGTCTCGTATTCCCTGACCCGCCATTTGACGATGTCGCCGATCGAAATCAGGCCGACCACTTTTCCGTCTTCGACGACAGGCAGATGCCTGAACTTGCCGAGCGTCATCATTTCCATGATGCCGCTGACGGTGTCGGACTGCCGGCAACTGACGACCTTGCGCGTCATGACAGCGCTGACGGGCTCGTCGAGCACCCTGGCACCGCGCTCGCCGAGAACGCGAACGATATCGCGCTCCGACAGGATGCCTTCCAGCCGTCCCTGGCTCATGACGAGCACCGCGCCGATCTTGCGTTCTCCCAGCAGCTTGACCGCTGCCGAGAGCCTGTCGTCCGGCCCGACGCTCAGAATTTGGTGGCCTTTGGTGTCGAGAATGGCTCGTACCGTCATTGTCGCCTCCTGAATCCGTTCGTTCCCCTTGTGGGGTTCGACTTGTTCGCAAGTCTTCAATCAACAGTTTCGCGCCGGATCGGTTTCGGGCGCGGTTCCAGCAAGCAGGGCTGTCTTGAACGCAGCCTTTGGCTTGCGTTACTTCTTGCAAAGATGATGGATGAAATCGCCCTGCGCCGCAAGCGGCGATCAGACGCGGCCTGATCCGTCCGGCGACGACGCATCCGCAGCATGCACCGCCGCCCGCGGCACGGTGTCGAACAGCGAAAACAGCAACAGGCCCGCGAGAAATCCGCCGATATGCGCCTGCCAGGCGACGCTGGCGCCCTCCGAGCCGATCGCAATCGATCCGACGCCGAAGATGATGTTGACGCCGAACCACACCGCGAGAAATCCGAGCACGCGCGTGTTCCGCAGCGCTTGCGCCAGCGACAACGCGGGAACTTTCGCCGCGGCGTCCGCATCGCCCCGGCTGAACGACAGGAAGCTGCCCTGCACGAAGGCAAACCGCATCGCCGCCGCCATGGTGCCGGATACCGACGCCGACGCGCCGATCATCGGCGCGATCGCATGTTCATGGGTCAACAGATGGGCCACCGCGCCGGCCACCGCCGTCACCGCCATGAACACAAAAAACCTGGCGGCGCCGAACCGGCGTGCCAGCGCACTGCCGAACGGCAGCAGCCACAGCACGTTGAAGCCGATATGGCTGAGATTGGCGTGCAGCAGCGAATAGGTGACGAAGGTCCAGACCTTGGCGCCGTCGCCGCCGGGAAACGTGATGTTGAGCAGCGTGGAATCGTAACGCTTCGGAATGAAGCCGAAGACGTCGATGGTCCAGTTTTCCAGCTCCGGCGGCAGCAGCACCCGCAAATGAATGACGGCGATCAGCGCGACATAGGCCGTCAGCGCACCCGGCAAGGTCAGGATCGGCTCGCGCGGCGGATCCGGCGGCTCGACCAGGGAGGATTCAGGCTGGGATTCCAAGGGGTCCGGACCTTCAACGGCGGCTTTGGGGCGTTGTGGTCCAGATAGTCGGCTTTGCCCGCCCTGTGCAAGTGCACAAAGGGCAAAGAAAAAGGGAGAGCGCTGAGAACGCTCTCCCTTGTCTTGCCGGCCTTTTCGCGCCCCGGAGCCGGGATCACATCCCCACCCCTCCCCGCGCGATGACCAAACTTGTTCGACGCCACCTGTGTACCAACCGCACCGGATAAACCGGCGCCGTCTGATGCGTTCCACTCTACGCAGGCCGCATCGCGATCGCCAAGCTCATAGTTAAATTTACCTTAACAACGCAAAGCCGCGCCCGAAGCGGCCAAAGCGCGTCGGCGGCATGGACGCTGCAAGGCCCATCCTGCACAACCAACCAGGGAAGGCGCGTGCACGAAAGCGGGACAGATCTGTCCCGCCAAGGCAGGCGCGGGGTAAGGCGTACAATGAAACATCCATCGAGCCGCGAGTTCTTCGCTTATTGGGACGCGCAACGCGGCGACGCGCGCGCCCCTGAACGTAGCGAGATCGAGCCCAGCGCGGTGCGCGAACTGCTCGGCGACATCTTCGTGCTGTCCTACGACAGCGACGCCGGATACCCGTTTCGCGTCGCCGGGACACGGGTAAGCGCCCTGCTCGGCCGCGACCTGAAGAACGTCGGCTTCTCGACGCTGTTTGCACCGGACGGCCGCCGCGAGATCGAGGACGTCATCAGCTACGTCGCCGAGGAAATGCTGCCCGCCATCGCCGGCATCAGCGCGACATCGGAAGACGGCCAAACGGCGCATCTGGAATTGCTGCTGCTGCCGTTCAACCATCGGGCCCATGCGCCGGTCAGCCTGACCGGATCGCTGGCGCCGTTCGAAGGCGATCTCGGCGCGCTCAGCGATTTCCGGCTGACCTCGTGGCGCTATCTGCACCGGCCGGAAAAGCTGTTGCCCCGCGCGCTGCGCAAACTCGCGATCGCGCGCGGCTTCATGGTGTATGAGGGACTGCGCTAATCTTTCACTGTCCGGTGAATCGCGCCGCGACGCTTTTCAAGAAAAGCATTACGCCCCTCCACGGCGTCAGCGCTGGTCCGCGATTTCTCGCCTGGGTCTCGATCTCGCGCCGGAACTGGTCGGCATAGGTCGCGTGTTCGCTCTCTTCGAGCAGCCAGCGTGTCGCGACCAGCGCGCGCGTCGGGCCGCCGGCGAGTTTTCGCGCCAACGCGAGCGCGCCGTCCAGAAATGCGCCGTCGTCGAAGACGTCGCGGACCAGTCCCCATTCCTTTGCCAGTTCCGCCGAAAGCGGCTCATTGGTCAGCATCAGTTCGAGCGCGCGCTGCCGGCCGACCAGGCGCGGCAACAGCCAGGTCGAGCCGAGATCGGGCACCAGCGCGATGCGGCTGAACACCTGGATGAAACTCGCCGAGCGCGCCGCCACCACCATGTCGCCGGCCATGGCGAGGCTGAACCCGCCGCCCGCCGCGACGCCGTTGACGGCAACCACGATCGGCACGCGGCATTCGCGCAGCGCCTTGAACGCCGGCCAGTAGTAACGCATCACGCCGGCGGCGATGTCGTCGCCGAGAATTTGCGCCGCCTTGAGATTTTGGCCGGAGCAAAAGCCGCGGCCGCCGCCAGTCAGCACCAACGCCCTCACCTTGGGATCGCCGGTCATCTCGCCGATGGCGGCTGCGAGATCGCCGAGCAGATCGGGCGTCATCGCGTTCAGGGTCGCCGGCTCATCCAATGTCAGCACCGCAACGGTATCGTGGCGCTCTCGCTTCACTCCCGGCATCTCGTTCCTCCATTTTTCGACATTTTAGGCTGGCCCGGCCGGCGCGACAGTAACCCTAATTGTACCAAAACGACGCATCGGCGAGCAATCGCCCCTCACCAGACTTGACCAAAATCCCAATTCCCAGAGATACTTGGGCCTATTGGAAGTGAGCAATGTTTGAGATCGGTATTTTCTGCGTAATCATTCTCGCGGTGTCCTATTGGATGGTCCTCTGGTTGATGGGCCGCCGCGAGGACGTGCTGCACGGTGAGTTCGTCGAGGGCAAAGCAGAACCCGACGAACCCGTTGGCGTGGGCTTTCCGGAGTCGCCTCGTCCTGTCTTCCTGGAACGACCCTCGTTCCCGGAACGGCCTGTGTTTCCGGAACGGCCGGTTTTTCCGAAGCGGCCGGTTCTTCCTGAACGTCCCCTTTTGCCTGAGCGGCCGTCCCAAACCACCGTTCCGGAGCAACAGGCGTTTCAGCCGGAACGGATGGAGAAGCTGCTGGCCTCGATCAAGCAGGACCTCAATCAATTGGTTCAGAAGTAACCGCGCCCAAGGGAACTCGCCTCCAAATCGCGCGACGCCGTCCCTATATGAGGGCATGGCCAAAACATCCGGGATTACCACCATTCGGCCGCGGCGCGCCGAGCCGGTATTCGTCTGCAAGAAATGCCTGAAGCGGATCGATGACGGGCCTGCCCTCAAGCGCGAATTGAAGTCGGAATTGAAACGGCGAAGTGCAGCGCAAGGCGTCAGGCGTCCCCGTGTGATCATGACCGGTTGCATGGACATCTGCCCCAAGCGCGCCGTTGTCGCCGCGAGCGGAGCGACGCTTGCTCGCGGCGAATATCTGTTGCTGGCAGACGGCGACGGAACGGAGGCCGCCGCACGTCTGATGTGGCCGGAGCAGAACTAGTCCGCGCCGATCACATCCCCGAACAATTCCCACGCCTCGCCGTTGAAGCGTTGCAGGCGCATGGCTTCGACCGGAAAATAATCGGTCGGTGACGTCTTCAGCCTGATGCCCGGCAACATCATCGGCAAGGCGATGTCGAGACTGGCCGCCTGCTTCATGATGTTTTCGCCGGTCAGGGTGTCGCCGCACTGCTTGAGCACCTGCACCGTCGCCTGCGCCACGACGTAGCCGTAGACGATGAGCTGGTCCTGGATGTTGCCGTCGGGAAAATAGTTCTTCATGAAGGCGGCCCAGTCCTGCACATCCCTGTCCTTTGCCCACTGCGGATCGTTCGGATCCTTGAACGAGTAGGACGAGATGATGTCCTTGGCATATTCGAAACCGGCCGGCTTCAGCACCGACGTGATCGAGGTCGAGGTCGCCGCGAGGAAGAACATCTCCGGCTTCCATCCGATCTCGCCGATCTTGCGGATCGCCTGCGCCGCCTGTTTCGGGATCGCGTGCATGAACAGCACGTCGGCGCCGGACGCTTTCAGCTTGACGATCTGGCTATCGATGGTCGGATCGGTCGGCTCATAGGTCGCTTCCGCCACGACCAGCTTCTTGACGTTGTCGGGGCCCAGCCCCTTCTTGAAACCGTTGCCGTAGTCCTTGCCGGCGTCGTCGTTCTGGTAGAACAGCGCAATTTTTGCGTCCGGCTTCTTGGTCAGAACATACTTGGCGTAGACCGCGGTCTCGGCCTGGTATGAGGCCTGAAACCCGATGCTGTAGGGAAAATGCTCGTGGTCGCCCCACAGCGTGGCGCCGGCGCCGACGAACAATTGCGGCACTTTCTTGTCGTTGAGATATTTCCGCACCGCGAGACCCGTCGGCGTACCCAGCGGATTGAGGATCGCCGCTACCTCCTCCTGCTCGACCAGCTTGCGCGTCTGCTCGACCGTCTTGGCGGGGCTATAGGCATCGTCGATGCTGATCAGGTTGATCTTGCGGCCGTTGATGCCGCCCTGGTCGTTGATCATCTTGAAGTAAGCGAGTTGGGTCTTGGCGATGACGCTGTAGGCCGAGGCCGGTCCGCTATAGGGAGACGTCTGGCCGAGCTTGATTTCGGTGTCGGTCACTCCCGGACCGTACTTCTTGTCTGCCGCGCCTGCCGCCGATGTTGCCGAGATGACGGCTGCCGCAATGATGGCTTGCCACTTCATGAGTTCGTCTCCCTGTTTTTATTGTTGAGCGGCTTGCTGTCGTGCCGCTTGTCGACGCCCCTCATCTTCTCACCAGTTGCCGGCGCGGCACAACGACAGACTTCAGCGCCTTAACGCAACTCATCGCGTGCACAAGTTCGCCACCACCGTCTTCATCGCGGCGATTGTCGATTGACGTCGCGTCGGCGGACGCCGTCCGGCGTAAACGAAGATCAGATCCGGGCGGATTGACACCCACATGCCGCGGTCCCAGATTGCGTCACAACTCCGGCGGGAATCACATTCCATGAAGCTGATGGCTGGTTCGGAACGCATCTTCGCCGACGATGAAACCGATCCGCGCGATGGCGACGTGCGCTGGTCGCCAGCCAAGTCGCTGTGGATCGGAACCGTGACATTGATCGCCGTAGCGTTCGGGCCACCACTGTTCTCGTGGAGCGCCTTTTTTCTCTTCATCGCAACCAGTGCCGTCACGCTCTGCTTCGGACACTCCGTCGGCATGCACCGGCGCTTGATCCATTCCAGCTTCGACTGTCCATTATGGCTCGAGCACTTCTGCGTCTATCTCGGCACCCTGGTTGGAATGGCCGGTCCGTACGGCATGGTCCGGCTGCACGATTTTCGCGACTGGGCGCAGCGTCAGTCGCATTGCCATGATTACTCCTGTCACCGCGCAGGCTTCTGGCGCGACGCGTGGTGGCAGATGCATTGCAGGCTCGCGCTGAAGCACCCGCCGCAATTCCGGCTTGAACCGCGGCTCGCGAATGATCGCTTCTATGCGTTGGTCGAGCGAACCTGGATGTGGCAGCAATTGCCGTGGGCGATCCTGTTTTTCGCGATCGGCGGCTGGAGCTGGCTGGTCTGGGGTATCTTCGTTCGCGTCAGCGTCTGCGTCACCGGCCATTGGCTGATCGGTCACTTCTCGCATCGCAAGGGCGGCCAGAGCTGGGTCATCGATGGCGTCGCCGCGCAAGGATATAATGTCGGCATCGCCGGGCTGATCAGCATGGGCGAAAGCTGGCACAACAACCATCACGCCTTTCCGGGCTCGGCGAAGCTCGGGATTTTTCCCGGCGAGATCGATCTCGGCTGGTGGCTGATCCGGATATTCGAAGCGGTTGGCCTCGCAACCAACGTCAAGACGCCCGACGACCTCCCCTGGCGGCCGGGACTGCGTCGTCTGGGCAGCCCGCAAGACGCGGAAGCTTTGATCCCGCCGGGCAATCCGGTGCGGAGCGACGATACCTGCAAAACTACGGGCAAAAATACGCGACTGACGCCGCCGCGACCGCACGCCGCGTGAGCGCCCACACTTGATGCAACCACTGCTAACCACTCGTTAACCTTGTCGGCCGTAGGGTCATTTTGACGCCGAAGGACCGGCTGTCGGGTAGCCAGATGTCGTTTGCGCAGAAGAAATCCACCGTACCGGCCGCCGAGGAGCGACGGCGCTTCCAGCGCGTCAAGGTGCACCTGCTCGGCCGCTACATGCTGCCCGACCGGCGTGAATTTCCCTGCCAGATCATCAATATGTCACCGGGCGGCCTGGCCCTGCTGGCGCCCGGCATCGGTAATGTCGGCGACCGCGTGATCGCCTATCTCGACCATATCGGCCGGGTCGAAGGCCGGATCACCCGCATCATCGACAACGGTTTTGCGATGACGGTCGGCGCCACCGCCCGCAAGCGCGACAAGCTCGCCGCCCAGCTCACCTGGCTCGCCAACCGCGACATTCTCAATCTGCCGGAAGACCGCCGCCACGACCGTATCGTGCCGCGCAATCCGATCGCGCTGATGACACTCGAGGACGGCAGCAAGATGACTTGCCGGATCATCGACCTGTCGCTGTCGGGCGCGGCGATCGCCGCCGAAAACCGCCCGCCGCTGAAATCGCTGGTCATGCTCGGCCGGATCCAGTCGCGCGTGGTGCGAAACCTCGAAGAAGGTTTTGCACTCGAGTTCGTCCATGAGCAGAACGGCGATACGATCGAGGACGCGGTCACCGCACGGTAAGGCCCGACCGGGTTATTCCCCCTTCTTGGCCGGTTTCGACAGATAATCCTTCGACTGCGCCTCGCTCTTCAGCGGCGTCACTTTGTCCGGATCGATCCGCACCATCAGATAGTCGATGTGGTCCTCGATCTTCGTGAACCAGTGCCCGGTGCCGGCCGGAATCACCACGACGTCACCGGCCTTGATCTCGTAGGCGATGCCGTCGCGAACCTCGGAGCCGTTATTGCCGGGACCGTTGAACTCGACGACGGTGCGCATCGTCGCCGGCCGCCGCTGCCGGTTGACGATGTCGGGGCCCAGCACCAGCGTCGCCGCCCCCGACAGCACATGATAGACCTCGCTGATCTGGTCATGTTCGGCGACCGAATCCGGATTGGGCTTGTCCAGCTTGCCGCGGTGAACGATCCCGATGCCGATATTGGCCTTGCCAATGTCGATATCCCGCACCTGCTGATCGAGCAATTTCTCCGCCAGCGCCTTCTTCTGGTAGCCCTCCAGTTCGCTCAGGGGAATGTAGGTGCCGGGACACATCGGACAGGTCGGCTGCGGGTCGGTGGGATTGATCTTCTCTTGCGCCTGCGCCGCGATGGTCAGGCACACCCATGCCGGCAATATCCAGACGAACCGTTTCATTCAAGCCTCCCTGTTTTTTGCCCATGGATGCACGGGCACAGCGCTTTGCCAAGCACTGATTGGGGCATCGGCGAGACCCCGCACCGCAACGCGATATCCAGCCGGATAGCGCGATAAATCATTCTTGCGTCGGAATGAGCCGGAAAGCGCGCTATGGTTGCGACGCCCCGGAGACTGTTCAGAACAGGGGCCGAAAGAACAAACCCCTTGGGAGGATTGAATGCGTCGTCTGATTGCGCTGGCAAGCGTCGTATGCGTTGCGCTCTTGATGGGCACGGGCGCCTTTGCCCAGGTGCCGTCCAACCCCGACAATCCCAACGATACGGTCGCGGACGCGTTGAACCCGCCGCCCTACGGCGAGCCGATCAACCTCGAGACCGCCAAGATGGTGGCCGCTGCCGCCATGGCGGAAGCCACCAAGCGCAACTGGAATGCGTTCTGCATTGCTATCGTCGGCCCGAGCGGCGACCTCGTCTACTTCGAGAAGCAGGACAACTGCCAATACGCCTCCATCACCGTCTCGCAGCACAAGGCCCGCACCGCGACCCGCTATCGCCGTCCGACGCTGGCGTTCGAAAACCTGATCGGCAAGGGACCCTACTTTAATTACCTGGTGACCCTCGATGACGTCGTCGCGTCGCGCGGCGGCAACATGCTGATGTCCGGCGGCAAGGTGGTCGGCGCCATCGGCGTCAGCGGCGGTTCCGGCGCGCAGGACAATGTGGTGTCGCTGGCCGGTCAGGCCGCTCTTAAATAGAGCCGCTCTCAAATAGAGCCGCCAGTTTCGGGGACGTTCCGCCGGGGTTTCGATCCCGGCGGCCGTACCCGCCAAAATCCCCCCGCAACAGCCACCTCCCCAAGCCAGCCGGCGACATGCCCGAAGACGCGGTTACCGGACGGTAAAGCGCCGGGCGCCCCAAATCCGCGGTTTCAGGCCGCCAAAAGGCGCCGTCCGCCCGCCAGATGCGGTCTTTTCGCCTTCCGGTGCCGGCCGAAGGCGGTTAACGCCTGATGTTTTGGCGCCGATATCTGCCCACGCAACAACGCGCCGCGCGTTAATGCATAAAATTTGAATCAATTGCAGTTGTTTAAAATTTTAGTCGAATTCGATTCAAGTATAGATCGAATTTTCGGCAGCTTTTACTTGTATTCGCGTCAAATGTACTTGCCTGACTTAGGCGCGCCGCAAAACCTCTGTGCGAAACATGGTCCCAACAAGAAACGGGGGCCACAATGTTGTTCAGGGGACAGGGAAAGGGACTGGCTGTTATCGCCATCCTGTTGGGAATGAGCGTCTCGGCGAAAGCCGGCGACGCCCTCTATGCCAGCCTCGGCGAGGTTACGCGTTCGCCGATCGGTTGGGTCGAATTCTGCGCCGAGAATCCCGGCGACTGCCGCGGCGGTGCGTCACAGCCCCGCGACATCGTGATGTCTCAGACGGCATGGCGGGACCTGGTGCGTGTCAACAAGTGGGCGAACGAAACCATCAAGCCGATCACCGATATGGACCATTGGGGTGTGATCGAAAAGTGGTCGTTGCCGACGGACGGTTACGGTGACTGCGAAGACTACGTGCTTCTGAAGCGCAAGATGCTGATCGATGCCGGATGGCCGCGCGAAGCGCTGTTGATCACGGTGGTGCGCGACAAGAAGGGCGAAGGCCACGCGGTGCTGACCGTGAAAACGGATAAAGGCGAGTTCGTTCTCGACAACCAGAACGAAAACGTCGTGGCGTGGACCGAGACCGGCTACCGCTTCGTCAAGCGTCAGTCGCAGAGCGATCCCAATGTGTGGGTCTCGCTCGGTGACAACCGCCCGGCGGTGGCCACGGCCTCTTCACGCGATCGATAACGAACAAGGATTTTACGAACCCGCGACCCGGTCACATCCCCACCCCTCCCCGTCCCAGACCGGATCGCGCGCGGCCAGCCTTCCCCCAAAGGCTGGCCGCATCTTTTTGTGCCGCTGACGCTTGTGTGGAAGATCCGCAACGTACGGCGCTGTTGCCAGCGCCATCCACAAGAGAGCGCGCGCGGCCTGAAGACATTCCCGTTACTCCGCGGCTATGCTGACGAATTTTCTCAGAGCGAAGCTCTGACGAATGAGGATCTGCGATGCGGAATGCTTTACTTGTCAATCCGTTCAATCTGAACGCAGGGCCAAGGCCCAGCGCGCTTCAGCGTGACACGCGATTCACGCCGGTGTGCTCGCACTGCCAGTCAGACGATCTCGTCTGCCACGCCGTCGCGCAGTGGAGCAACCGGTCGCAGCAGTGGGAGCTGGCCAACACCTTCGAGCAGCCGGTTCACTGCAAAACCTGCGACAGTCAATGCACCGTGGCATGGCAGCCGTTGAACTGGCGCTAGCGATCCCTCCCACGGCAAGACTCTTGTGTGGTCTCGGCGACAGACGTGAGATGATGCCGGTTCTCACGGGGAGAACAGACCTTGGCCCATCGCGAGATCGACGCTATCCGCACGCTGCTCGGCTCGAAACCGCGGCCGGTTGGATGGTCCGAGCGGCGCCAGCGCCTTGACGAAGTCGGGTCGACCTGGCCGGTGGCATCGGATGTGAAATGCGAAGCCGCCGACTGCGATGGCGTCCCCGGCGAGTGGTCGCTGGTTTCAGGCAGCGAGCCATCAAAGGTGCTGCTGTATTTTCACGGCGGCGGTTACTGCTCCGGCTCGATTGTCAGCCACCGCCGCCTGGTGACCGAGGCCGGACGCGCGGCGCGCATGCGCACGCTTGCGATCGACTACCGGCGCGCACCCGAACATCCCTATCCTGCCGCCCATGAAGACGCGCTCACCGCCTGGCGCTTTCTGCGCAGGCAGGGCATTCCGGCAAGCAACATCGCGGTCGGCGGCGACAGCGCCGGCGGCAATCTCACGCTCGGATTGATCAGCCGGTTGCGCGCGGCGGGCGAAGACCTGCCCGGCTGCGCGTGGCTGCTCTCGCCCTGGACCGACCTCACCATGTCCGGCGCCACGCTGCAGACAAAGGATGCGGTCGACCCGCTGATCCACAAGGCCTATCTCACCGAACTCGCCGATGCCTATGCGCCGCCGCCGAGCGATCGCCGCGATCCCTTGATCTCGCCGCTGTTTGCGAACCTCGCCGGCTTTCCGCCTGTCCTGATCCAGGTTGGATCGGCCGAGACGTTGCTCGCGGACGCCACGCGGCTCGCTGAGGTTGCCGGGACCACCGACGTCAGCGCCACGCTCGAAATCTGGCCGCACATGATCCACGCGTGGCCGGTCTGGAATGCCGCACTGGAAGACGGCCGCCGCGCGCTGGCGAGCGCCGGGCAATTTATCCGTACGCATCTTCAGTGATGGGTGGCGGATCTGCCGCCGACGGCACCAAGGTTGATCAATCAGATCCACCTTGCCCCGGAAAAGTCTGATTTCTATGGGGCTTTCGCCCGCGATACTGTCAACAACCGGTAAATCCCGGGTTTTAGCGCTGCACCGCCTGTGGTAGTTTGAGGCATTGCAAATCACCTGCGGCTTTGGAGTTTCATGATCGAACTCGCCCCCCGGAATACCAGCTCCTTCGCACGTTTCGGCGGACAGCCGATCGCGGTTGGCGCTGTGGCCCTTGCCATCGTGTTGTTGGGAATAGGCTCCGTTACGCTCTGGCGCGGTTATACCGGTACCGCGCCCGAAACCGATCGCGTGGTCGCGACCCGGCAATTACAGACGCGCGCCGCGCAGGCCTCCGAACAACTGGTCGAAAAGACCAAGGGTCTGGAAGCGACCCAGCAGGAATCAATCGATCAGTTGCAGGTGGTGCAGGATCAGTTGATGACCGTGCGCCGGCTGCTCGCCGCGCAGCAGGCCGACACGCGGAAGCTCTCCGAACAAATGGGCACCCTCACCGAATCGATCGAAGGGCTGCGGCAATCGTTTGCGAGCGCGCGGGCGACCGAGCCGGACGACCCGCCGCCGGCGCGCAGACGCGCGAGCGGATCGGCCAAGGCGAAGCCGCACGGGATAAAGCCTCAGCCGGTCAGGAACGCCAACCGCAAGCGCGGCAAGACGCAGGGCTGATGAAACGCGCCGGCCGCGGGGCTGGCGCATCCGCTACCAGAAAAAACCCGCTGAATCGGTTTCCCGATACTCCCGCACGGTCTCGACGCCCTTTGGATTGGTGGCCTTGACGCGACTGAGCCTGCCGCTCGGATAGTACGTGTAGACGTGCTCGAAGAAGACCTTGCCGCGCAGCATCTTGACGTTGCGGATCAATCTATTGTTCTCGTCGAAATAGCCGATCAGATAGGCGTTTCCGCGCGCGGCGATCGCCTCCGCCTCTTCCTTCGTGATTCTTTGGGTCAGGCGGATCGGGAGCCCATAGCCGTCCCATCCCGCAAAATATTCGACCGGATCGTGCTTTCTCGGCCTGCGCTGCCAAGCGATCCATCCGGCAAGCCCGACGGCAACGGCAAGCACCAGTGAAATCAGCGTTTTCATGGTTGCGACAGAGGCCCGAATGACGACGCCCATCAGTCGCGTTGCCCGGAACCCGCGTTCAATCCCGCCGGCCGGCCGGCCCGCAGTGGCGTATTTTCGGCCCCGATACGGAAATAAAGCACCCTTAGGTACTTTTCCGGGGTGAGTGTGAACTGGTTCACATATGTCCGTGCGAATCCGGGTCATTCTGCAGCTTACCGGGCGGCGTGAGCCGATTTTAATGTCCGGGGCTGGCAAGGTCGTTGACGGTATATTGCGTCGACGGCCTTGTTTTTTGTGCCCTGCGGTATCCGCGGCCAGGCCGCGAAACTCCCAAAATCCGATGAAATCTCGCAAGCAGGTGATTTGCGTTCAGCCGGGTTTGTCGCCTGAATGCGCCTCCTGAAAATGGAGGAAATTCAATGAGTGCCGAACCCCTGCTGACCTCAGATGTCATCGGACTGACCAAAGTGGCGCCGCTGTCGCGCCGCGGCTTCATGACCGCGTCTGCCGCCGTCACCGCCGGCTACACGCTTGCCGCAGGTCCCGTGCGGGCCGACGCGATCAAGACCGACACCAACGGCCTCACCGCGGGCGACGCCAAGATCAAGGTCGCCGATGGCGAAATGCCCGGCTACTTCGCCAAACCCAACGGCGTCAGCAACCCGCCGGTGGTTCTGGTCGCGATGGAGATCTTCGGCCTGCATGAATACATTAAGGACGTGACGCGGCGCCTCGCCAAGCTCGGCGCATTCGCGGTGGCGCCGGATTACTATTTCCGCAAGGGCACCGACCTCACCAAGATCACTGACATCCCGCAGTTGCTGCCGATCGTGAATTCGAAGCCGGATGCCGAACTGCTGTCCGACCTCGACAGCACTGTGGCGTGGGCCAAATCGCAGGGCGGCGATACCTCAAAGCTCGGCATTATCGGTTTCTGCCGCGGCGGACGGACAGTCTGGGAATATGCCGCCCATAGCCCGACGCTGAAGGCGGGTGCGGCGTTTTACGGCCCGCCGGTCGATCCGCCGAACCCGCTGTGGCCGAAGAGCCCGACGCAGCTCGCACCCGAGATGAAGGCGCCCGTGATCGGGCTCTATGGCGAGGCCGATACCGGCATTCCCGTCGCTACCGTCGAAGCATTGAAGGCGGCGCTCGCCGAGAACAAGAAGACCGCCGAGTTCAAGATCTATCCGGGCGCGCCGCACGGTTTCCACGCCGACTATCGCGCCAGCTATCGCAAGGAAGCCGCCGACGATGCGTGGGCGCAGATGCAGGCATGGTTCAAGAAGTATGGCGTGCTGAGCTAGACGCGCCTTCAACCAGAGCCGCAATCAATAGACATCAACAAGCGCGCGCAGCCATGGCTGCGCGTTATTTGTTTGCGACGGCCTATCTGACGCGATCGCGACTGCGATGTGCTTTCGACAGGACATGCTTTGACGCCCGTTCAAATTCCCAGAGCACCCACACGAACGCTGTGCCCAAACTGACAACGATGCCCAGGAAAACGAACGTCAAAGCCGGGGTTGTGAGCATGTTCAACATCCCTGATGCGATGCAAACGGCGTACCAGCTACGCAACGAGAAGGGCCTCGGTGTTGAAAACACCGAGGCTGCGTATTTCATTCCCTGACGTTTGTCTCAATACGCCGCCGAAAGCTCAATTCAGCGGAACCCGTTGGAAAACAGGGACTTCAGTTGCACACCTGCAACTCAGTTGCACACTTGCAACTTCACTGACACACCTGCACGCGGCGAATGCGCCAGCCATAATGGGTCAGCACGCGCTGCCGCGCGACGTAGCAACCGCCGTAACCGCCGTCCCCGTCATAATACGAGTCGTCATAGCCGGCGTAATAGGGATAGCCGTAGTCATAATTGTCGTAATAACCGAGCCCGTAGCCCAGACCGATGCCGGCGGCGATAATCGGAAACCGGCGATGATGGAACCCACCATGCCACCCTCCGCCATGCCATCCGCCACCGTGCCATCCGCCGATTGCGGCTGAACGAAAACCACCACCGCCGATGGCGGCCGCCCGGAAGCCTCCGCCACCGATGGCCGCAGTTCGGAAACCACCGCCACCAAAGCCGCCGCCGCGGAAACCGCCTCCACCGAAACCACCGCCATGGAAGCCGCCGCCACCGCCATGAAAACCACCGCCGCCGCCGAAGCCGCCACGGGCTGACGCCGCATCCGGCGCGAGCACCGCGATTGACGCCATCGCGAATAACGCGATCATCGCTTTACGTAACATGTCCCATCCCTCCATGATCATTCGCGTTCAACTACTCGACGCTTTCGGCGTCAGATCGATGTGGATCATCGAACAAATCTAGGACGAGTTGACGGCGGTTGCCTGAACAAATCGCTCACTTCTGCGCGACTGCGCACCAACCGCGCTGCGGCGCTAGCAGCCGCGGCAGATGCTGTTCAGCTTGCGATCGATCGTCTTGTTTTCTTCGTTGACGACAGCGTCGGTGTTCGTTTGCGGCGTGGCGGCCGTTCCCGTTCCGAGCCTTCCTGACGATCCGGTCGTTACCCCCGGTGCCGTGTTGACGCCGGCGCCCGAGGATTGCGCCGTACCGGCGCTGTTGGTGCCGGGTGCGGTCAGCGCGCCGCTGGCAGCGCTGCCGCTGCCAGCCGTGGCTCCGCTCGTGCTTTGCGCCATCAAACCGGCTGGAAAAATCAGAATCGCGCCAACCGCGATCGCGACAATTGCAGATAGCCCTGATCATCGAAAATCTCCGTTTGCCCTTCAACCGACGCGCCGCGCGCTTGTTCCGGGAACTATCCGCGCGGCCGACGGTTGAACTGGTTCACAGGCCCACCGCGGGAGCCGATTGCGCGTGCGTAAGCTGATCGCGTTTGACGAGGATACGTTCGCCAAGCTGGCCCAGCTTGGACGCGACCGGATGGCGACCATTCAGGAACTGGCCGATGAGGCCTTCGCCGACGTGCTGAAGAAGCACGGCATCCCGATCGATCTCAGGGATGCTTTACGCAAGAGCGCGCGAAATGCTCCGCCAGGGAAGGCCAAATCGCCGCCAGGCAAAGCCAAGTCGAAAACGCGAAAGGCAGCCTCATGACACCAGACCCGGATCCGTTCGAACAGGGCCAGCGCGCCGCGCGCGACGGTATTCCCGCGGGAGCCAATCCCTATCAGGACGGTAGCGAACAGCATTCGCTATGGGCTGCCGGCCATGAGCAGATCGCAGGTACGACCGAGGCGAGCGAGTCCGAAGGAAGCTGAGCGCCAGCGCCTCACCTTACCCGACCATGGCTTAGCCGATCTTCTTCAGGCCCTTTTTGAACTGCGGTCCCCTTTTCTGGTAGGACAGCGCCGCCCTCCCCATCCCGGCGGCCTGTTCGGGCGAGAGTGTCCGGATCACGCGCGCGGGGGAACCGATGATCAGAGAGTTCTCGGGGAATTCCTTGCCCTCGGTGATGACGGAGCCGGCGCCGACGACGCTGCCGCGGCCGATCCGGGCGCCGTTCATCACGATCGAACCCATCCCGACCAGCGCGCCGTCTTCCACCGTGCAGCCGTGCAGGATGACGTTGTGGCCGACGGTGCAGTTCTTGCCGATCGTAAGCGGAAAGCCGGGATCGGTGTGGCAGGTCGAATTGTCCTGCACGTTGGAGCCTTCGCCGATCTCGATCCACTCATTGTCGCCGCGCAACACCGCGCCGAACCAGACGCTGGCGTTCTCCTTCAGCCGTATCTTGCCAATGATGGTGGCAGTATCCGCGATGAAATAGTTGCCGCTGGCCGGAAGGTCAGGGCCCTGGCCGTCGAGTTCGTAGATCGCCATAACAAAAAGGTCTCCGTTCACGGAGACCTTGGCATGGCCGCAGGCGCAGGATCAAGCGAGGCAGGCGCATAGCCTTACGCCAAATGGCCTCAGGCCAGCACGCCGGCGGCGCGCAGTGTCATCACGAAAAACGTGCCGGACATCAGGCTCCAGAAGCCCGCGAGCACGGTCGCCATCATCACGAATTCAAAACGCCGGCGCTCGATCTTGGCGCCGCGCAGCGTGTTGCGCATGATGATGAAGGGTGCCGCAAACACCAGGAACGGAACCGCGGCAAACGTCTTCGGCGCCACGCCCTCGCCGAGCAGCCCAAAGCCTGCCGGCCGCTCCGCCATCGCCTGATAGCCGCTGGCCAATGCACCGGCGAGCGCAAAGCCGATGCAGAGGGAAAACAGGGAATTCAACGCATCGGGCGACATGGACACATCCGCTACTCGACTAAACCGCGCCTGCTTTCGCAAAATTGGTGGGCCCCCGCCACCTCATCCTTAAGGAAAGGTTAACAGCGCCCGGCCGCACTATCGATGACGCATGGCTCAGGCCGCCACGACTCCGGCGAAATCATGCGGAAATCTCCGGACACATGGCATATTCGCCAAGTGATTCGAACTTAACGATACCTCCTTCATGACCTTCCTCTCGACCGCCCAGCACATCGCCCGCGACACGCGGAAGGATCCGCGCGGCCACATGATCCTGATCATGGTTATGGCAATGATCACCGCAGGCGCTGTGGCGCTGGTGGCCTATCTGCTGTGGCCGACCTGGGGCGCCAATCCTGCCGGCGGTCCGGAGCGATTGCCGGTCAGCGTCGGCGCTACGCTGTTCAACGTACCGACGTCAGCGGTCCGCCGCAAAATCCAGCGCCATTCCGGGCCGCAGGAACGCGTCGATCTCAGCTTCGTCTTCCCCTCGCTGGAAGCGCCCGAGGCGCCCAAGCACGTCAGCGCCGACATGGTCGAGGAGAAGGCGCAGCCGATCGACCGGATTTTTCTGTCGATCGCCGCCCATCACGACACGCTGGCGCCCGACACGCGGGTCCGCACCATCTATCCGCGCTACCTCGATCAGACCGCAACGCCGATCGACAACGGATTGACGATGCGCGCGTTTCGCGACGGCTCGCCCTATGCCAATGAAGACCTGTTCTCCGCCGACGCGCCCAGTCTGTATGCCCGCTGCACGCGCGATGGCATGACGCCGGGCATGTGCCTCAGCGAGCGCCGCGTCGACGGCGCCGACCTGACGTTCCGCTTTCCGAGGAGCTGGCTGGCGCAATGGCGCGACGTCGCCAACGCGATGGAGCGGCTGACCGCGCAGATGCACGGGCCGCGAAGCTAGCGGGCCGTAACGACTGGCCTCAGCCGAGATCGGCCAGGTCTTCCTCGAGGATCGCCATCTGGAACTGGAACGAGCGATCGTCGTCCTCGTCATCGACGAACAGCACGCCGATGAATTCCTCGCCGATATAGACCTCGGCGGAGTCGTCCTTCTTCGGCCGCGGCACGACGCGGATCTTGGGATTGCCGAATACGCGCTTGAGATAGGCGTCGAGCTTCCTGACTTCCTGAACGTCCACGGCAATCTCCAATCGGATTCTTGAACCAATTCTTCAACCAGATTCTTGGGGTTTTCCGGGACGTTTTAGGACGAGACGACGCCCACCGCCAGCCGTATCTTCACAAAGATAGCGGGCAGAAAGTGTGGAAAATCAAAGCCCTTCGAAATCAAGACCCTTGAAATCAAGTCCCTGGAGAATCAGAGCCCGATCGCGTTGAGCATCTGATCCATGGTGCGCGACGGCTCGGCACAGCCGGCCTCGCCCACGATCTTGGCGGGCACGCCGGCAACGGTGACGTTGTGCGGCACCGCCTTGACCACCACGGAGCCTGCGGCAATGCGCGCGCAATGGCCGATCTCGATATTGCCGAGGATCTTGGCGCCCGCCCCGATCAGCACGCCATGACGAATTTTGGGATGGCGGTCCTCGTTCTCCTTGCCGGTGCCGCCGAGCGTGACGCCGTGCAGGATCGAGACGTCGTCCTCGATGACGGCGGTCTCGCCGCAGACAAAGCCGGTCGCGTGATCGAGGAAAATGCCGCGGCCGATTCTCGCGGCCGGGTTGATGTCGGTCTGGAACACCGCCGACGAGCGGCTCTGCAGATAATAGGCGAAATCCTTGCGGCCCTTTTGATAGAGCCAGTGCGCGAGACGATGGGTCTGCAGCGCGTGAAAGCCCTTGAAATAGAGCAAGGGATCGATGAACCGCGAGGTGGCGGGATCGCGATCGAACACCGCGACCAGATCGGCGCGAAACGCGTTGCCGAGATCGGGTTCATCGCGCAGCGCCTCGTCATAGGTGCCGCGGATCAGATCGCCCGACAACGCCGGATGATCGAGCCGCTCGGCGAGGCGATGGATGACGGAGGCTTCCAGACGCTCGTGGTGCAGCACGGTCGAATAGATAAATGACGCCAGCTCCGGCTCGCGGCGAACGATGTCTTCCGCCTCGCTCCGCACGCGATCCCAGATCGGATCGAGCGCGGCCAGTTTCGAACCCTGCGGATTGACCTGATGCACTGCCATGGTTGCTCTCGCGAATTCGCTTTTGGGTTGGGCTATTATAGCACGGCGGGCGGACGACTGTCCCGGGCGGGCATCAGACAGAGTAAACCCCGGCCGAATGCCCGGGATCGGTCCGGGGTTAGTTCAAGGTGGTTGGCAATTTTCGGAAATCAAGCCGCGCGGCGTCCGACTATTGGAGAATTTCATGCTACGCGGCCTTCCCGGCATGGTGGGCCAAATGGGGGGAAGCCAGATCAATACGCAGATTTTGCGGGCGCGGATTGCCGACTCACGGGCGGTCTGGATCGCTGCCGTCGCCATTCCCCTGATGTTGCTCGCGCCATCCTTATGGAATGGCTATCCACTGCTGCAATGGGATACCGGCGGCTATCTGGCGCGCTGGTACGAGGGCTATCTCGTGCCCAGCCGCTCGACGGCGTTCGGGCTCTATCTGCATTTCGGCGAGGATTCCGCCTTCTGGATCAACCTCGGGATCCAGGCGCTGGCCACGCTGTGGATCCTGCAGCTGACACTGCGCGTGCTTGGAATGGCCCAGCCATGGCGGCTGCTGGCGATCGCCCTTGTGCTGGTGCTGACCACCGCGCTGCCCTGGCTTGTGAGCATGCTGTTGACCGACATCTTTGCTGGATTGTCGGTGCTGTCGCTTTTCATCCTGATCGTGCATGGCGAGCGGACATCGACGCCGGAGAAATGCCTGCTGTTCGGCCTGACGGCTTTTGCCGCCGCCAGCCATAGCGCGACGCTCGCCGTGCTGCTCGGATTGTGCACCGTGGGATGGATCGCGCGGCCATTCCTGCGCGGACGGATTTCCGTTGCCGGACTGACGCAGGGCAGCCTCACCGTCGTCGCCGGCGCCATGCTGCTGCTGTCGACGAACTTCGCGCTGTCGGGACAATTCGCATGGACGCCCGGCGGCTACGGCGTCGCGTTCGGACGGATGATGCAGGACGGCATCGTCGCGCGTTATCTCAGGGACCACTGCCCGCAGCAGCAACTGAAGCTTTGCCCCTACCGTGATCAGTTGCCGGCCACCGCCGACCAGTTCCTGTGGGGCAACAGCATGTTCAACACGCTCGGACGTTTCAAGGGATTGAACGACGAGATGGGCCACATCGTGCTGGGTTCGCTCGCCGAATACCCGGCCTGGCAGGCCGAGGCGGCGCTCTCCGGCACCGCGCAGCAACTGGTCCATGTCGCCACCGGCGAAGGCAACAATGTCTGGCTCGGCCACACCTACGGCATCTTCGAGCGCTTCCTTCCTGGTCAGTTGAAGCCGATGCGCGCGGCGCGCCAGCAGCGCGGACATCTCGATTTCACCGCGATCAACTATGTCCACGTTCCCGTTGCGCTGGCGTCGATGCTGCTCGCCGTGATCCTGTTCGGCCACGGCCTCGCGCGCCGGCCGTTCGACGATCTCACGCTGCTCGCCGGCACCGTCTCCCTCGCCCTGCTCGGCAACGCCTTCATCTGCGCCGTGATCTCCGGCCCGCACGATCGCTACGGCGCACGGATGGCGTGGCTGGCGACCTTGGTGGTGCTGGTCGCCGCCTTCAGGCATTTCACGGCCAGGGACGAGCCGTCATTGCCGGCGTGACAGGAAGTCGGTGACGCCAGATTTATAGACCTTGTCGCCGACCGCGCGCATGTGATCGCGGTTCGGAATGTCGAGCACCTCGGCGCCCGGAATGATCTTGCCGAGTGCTGCCGCCGATCCCGCGATCTCGTCGTTGCTGCCGACCGCGATCAGCACGGGCACGCCGGTGATCCCGGCCGCCTCCTCGCGCGTCATCAGCCGCCGCGAGCCGCGCAGGCAGGCGGCGAGCGCGCGGCGATCGGAACGGGTCTGGTCGGCGAAGGCGCGAAAGGTGCGCCCAACGGGATCGGTGACGTCTTCCAGATCAGGCGCTTCCAGCGCCAGCGCCACGTTCTCGCCGGGGCCGCCGCCCTCAATGAGCCCGATGCCGATGCCGCCGAGGATCGCCGAGCGCAGCCGTTGCGGATGGCTCCGCGCCAGCACCGCCGTCATCCGCGAGCCCAGCGAATAGCCCATGATATCGGCGCGCGCGATCGCGAGATGATCCATCAGCGCGATGATATCGGACGCCATGATCGCGATCTCATACTGCGCGGCATCGTAGAGTTTGGCGGACTCGCCATGGCCACGATTGTCGAGCGCGATGACGCGGCGGCCGGCTCTCTTCAATTCGGAAACCCAGGCCGGATAGACCCAGTTGACGTTCTTGCTCGAGGCGAAGCCGTGCACGAGTACAATGGGATCGCCCTCGCCTTCATCGAGATAGGCAATTTCGACGGCGCCGTTTTGAAAGGTCGGCATTGGTCTAGCCGTGCGCCATCATGTCTGCCAGTGTCGGTCCTTGCGGCAAGCGCATGGGCGCTTTCGCCGCCGCGAGCTGTTTCCGCAAGTGCCGGGCCTTCTTGGCCCGCAGATATGCCTCGGTGGCGCGCTCGGTGGTCGCCTTGATCGACGACAGGAATCCGAACAGCGCCAACAGCGCGCCGAATACCCACATCGACAGATTGAACGCGCCGGCGGCCAGCAGCAGCGCGCCGCGGCCGAGGGTTTTCAGGATTGCGCGGGTCTGGCCACCCTTTGATTCCGCGAGCCGCGCGGCACGGGCGACGTCTTTCGGCCCTTCGGCGACGCGCAGCGTATCGAGGGCTGCGCGCGCGCCGGCTTTTTCGCCGACGCGGCCGACGTCCTTGGCAAGTCGCACCAGTCCGCCGGCTTTTTCAGCGCGGAACGCGGCCTTGATCGCGCTGACCGTTTCGCCCGGCCGCAGCACCGAGCCGGATGCCACCGCCTGCTGCAGCATGGGCGTATCGACGACTTCGCGTGCCGAACGGCCGGCCCACTCGGTCAGCCCCTCGCCGAGCCGCCCGACCTTGCGGGCATCCTTGACCATGGTGAGACCGGCGCGCACCGGCACCGCACCTCCGACCGAAACATAGGTGGCGGCGGTCACCGCAAGGCCGGCGGCCGCCAGCCCCAGCACCAGCCGGTCGGTCTCCTCGCCCATCGCCAGATGCTTGCCTTCGCGCACGACGTCTCTGATGTCGCCGAACACGAAGAGATCGCCGGCGACCGTGCCGGACAGGCTCGCGACGTCGTCGGCATTTCCGGTCACCAGACCGGTGGCAAAGCGTTTTGCAAATTGCGAGGTCGAGTTGGCGTCGGTCACGGCATCGCCGACCCGTTTCGACAGTTCGTCGCTGATGGTGATATTTTTGTCGCGCGCGAGTTCGACAAAGCTGGCCGCCAGATCGGCGTCGCCGGCCGCCAGCGCCGCTTCGATATTGTCCACAACCAGCGTCGGGCTATTCCGCACGGCAGAATTGACCTGGAGATCAGACAGCGCAGCCGGGTCGTCCTGCGCCGCGAGCACGGCGAAGGCATTGCTCGCGTGCGGCGTCACTTGCGCGAGCGCCGTCGCACATACCGCCATACCAGCCAGAGCCAGACCGATCCGCAACCGCCTCATTCCGAAAAAATCCCGTGTATTCGTCTTACCTGAGATGGGTATGCCGTTTTTACGACACAACGTCCCCGACGAAAGAAGGGCTTCTCTGGGACGACAAGATTGTGTCGAATTTGCATGAGAAAATGACCCGTGGAATTCCGGGAATCGGGGCTCAAGATCCAGTTCCAGACGCTAGGAATTATCTGCACCCGCCATTATGGTGCGTTGCGTTTTGAGCGGGTGCATCGCGTTTGATTGTGTCCGTCCGTCGTTGCTATTCAAGGTGAAACTGATGTCCGATCATGTCGTTCCGCACTTCCATAACGACGCCGGCGTCTCGGTGATCGAGATCGGCTCGCAGGAATTCATGTGCGTGGGCGCCAACCCGCCGTTCGACCATCCGCATGTGTTTCTCGACCTCGGCAACGACAACGAGATCATCTGCCCCTATTGCTCGACGCTGTATCGCTTTGCCGCCGACCTCGGCGCGGGCGAGGCGCGCCCCCCCGAATGCGTCCTGAAGGACAAGGTCGCCTGATCGCCAAGGGGCTTTCCGAGTGGCAGTTACCCGCACCATCGTCGTCGCTGGTGCCGGCATCGGGGGACTGACAGCGTCGCTGGCCCTCGCCGCAAAAGGCTTTCGCGTCGTCATTCTGGAAAAGGCCGAACGGCTGGAGGAAGCCGGCGCCGGCCTGCAGCTTTCGCCCAATGCCAGCCGCGTCCTGGTCGACCTCGGGCTCAAGCCGCGGCTTGCCGCGCGCGCGGTGACGCCTGACGCCATCACGATCATGAGCGCGCGCCACGGCGGCGAGATCGCTCGCCTGCCGCTCGGCGAGGCCGCCTCGCAGCGCGCCGGCGCGCCCTATTGGGTGATCCATCGCGCCGATTTGCAGGGGGCCCTGCAGGCCGCCGTCAACGATCACCCCGACATCGATCTGCGGCTCGGCTGCCAGTTCGAGGACGTGACGGCGCATGCCAAGGGGCTGTCGGTGGCGCAGCGCCGCGGCAATGTGAGGCAGCAGGAACTGGCGGTGGCGCTGATCGGCGCCGACGGCATCTGGTCTTCGGTGCGAAATCATTTGTTCCCGGAAGTGCAACCGCAATTCTCCGGACTGATCGCCTGGCGCGGCACGCTCGATGCCACCGCGCTGCCGCGCGAATATACTTCGGCGCGGGTGCAACTCTGGATGGGACCGAACGCCCATCTGGTCGCCTATCCGATTTCCGGCGCTCGCCAGATCAATGTTGTTGCTGTCGTGCCGGGCACCTGGAACCGGCCGGGCTGGAGCGCGCCGGGCGAAGCCAACGACATCAAGGGCGCGTTCTCGGCACGCTGGCCCGCCACCGCGCGGATGCTGGTCAACGCCGTCGACGAATGGCGGCGCTGGGCGCTGTTCACGGTGCCTGACATCGGCGAATGGAGCAGCGGCGCGGTCGCGCTGCTCGGCGACGCCGCGCATGCGATGCTGCCGTTCGTAGCCCAAGGCGCCGGCATGGCGATCGAGGACGCCGCGGTGCTGGCCAAGGTCTTGAGCGACAGCGCCGGCGACAATGTCGCGGGCATTCCCGCGGCCCTGAAGCGCTACGGCAAATCGCGGCGCACCCGCGTGCTGCGGGTACAGCGCGCCGCACGGCGGCAGGGACGGATTTATCATCTCACCGGACCGCTGGCCTTCGCGCGCGATTTCTCCATCAGGACCATGGGACCGCAACGCATGCTGGCCCGGCAGGACTGGATCTACGACTGGCGGGTGTGAAGGGCTGGAGATCGCTCTCCACGTCATTGCCCGCGGAGCGAAGCAGTCTAGTGAACCGAACTGCCGGACTTCGACGTACGCGCGCCGCGGATCACCGGCGCCGGCGCCACCACCGGCGGCTCGATCTTCGCTTCCGGCTTCGCATCCTTGCACCGGTTCTTCTGCCAGGCTTCCTCGGCCAGCTTCGATTGCCCGCGCACCGCGATGTATTCGTTGCGATAGGCGAGCTCCGCCACGACAGGCCCGGCGACGCCGGTTTCGGCTTTCGCCATCAGGCCCTGCAATTCCGCCAGGCGGTTCGCCAGCGCCTTGCGCTCCGGCTCGAGCTGCTTGCATTCGTAGAGATCGTATTTGGCGGGATCGGCGAACGCCGAGGTCATGCTGTCGCTCATCTCGGCGCAGCCGGACAGCCCTGCCCCCAGCACAAGCAGCGCCAGCGCCATGGCGGGGCGCGAAAATGGCAGGCGATCGAACAGGGTTGCGGGCATCGGACCTTCGTTAAGCGGATTATGTTGAGATTGCCTAAAGCAGCCCCAGATGTCGGCATTGAGGCTTTGCTTTGGCAGCCGCCTCGCCTAAAGCTTTAGGCGCGTTTGGGGCGAAGAATATCCCAATTCCCCTTCTCCGGTAAACGCGCTAAGTACCTGATCTCCTGAGTAAAGCGGACGTGGCGGAACTGGTAGACGCAAGGGACTTAAAATCCCTCGATGGCAACGTCGTGTGGGTTCGACTCCCACCGCCCGCACCACGCTTCGCCCAAACGGGCTACGCGTGGCACAGCCACGCCGGCCCGTTTGGGCGCGGCGAAGCTTGAGCGCTGCGAAAGCGAAGACGGACTGCGCATCTCGCCTTCGGCCCCCGATAGCAATCAACCGCCATGTTTCGCGCGTTTCCGCGCGAGGTAGACAAGAACGGGATACGTCAGCGCCAGAACAAGAATGACGTCAAAACCGTAAAGGAAGAACATGAAGGCTCGGCTCGGCGGTGCCATCCAGAAAAGCGTGAAGCCAACCGCATAGACGAACGCGAATGGCAAGTTGAGGAACATCGCGAGCGACTGACCAACCACCCCATAACCGCATGTGAAGTTCGGCAGTATTTCGGGATTCCAGTGACACCCGCTGATGGCGACGACGCGCTCGAAAGCTACCGCTTCGACGATGGCGACGACAAATGCCAAGCCAAGAATGCAGAAGCAGCCCAGGCACAGAACCCGAAAAAACCTCATCAACGACGACCCCCGCTCTGGTCACCGAATATCCGCTCCCAGGATAACACCTTGGGGATGAAGCATGTGGATTTCATTCACAGGAAAACCGGCGACCGCTCACTGGCGGTCTCTGCTAAATCCCCAGCACACTCTCATACGCGAACAGCGCCGGCACGCCGCCGGTGTGCAGGAAGATGACATTTTCGTCTTCGCGCCAGCGCCCCTGGCGGATCAGCGCGATCAGGCCGGCGAGGCCCTTGCCTGAATAGACGGGATCGAGCGGCAGCGCCTCAAGGCGGCCAGCAAGGCGGATCGCTTCGATGGTGGCTTCGTGCGGGACGCCGTAGGCAGGACCCGCGTGGCCCGCGACGACTTCCACTCTTGCTTCGTCGAAGGGAATGTCGAGCAGCGCGGATGCTTCGCGCGCCAGCGCCACGACATCGGCCCGCACCCGCGCGGGCTCGGCGTCGATATCGATGCCGACGATCGCTGTGTTCGGCATCGCCACGGCGGCGCCGGCGACGAGGCCCGCCTGGGTGCCGGCGCTGCCGGTGCAGTGAACGATGGCTGATGGCGAAAAACCCAATTGCGCGGCCTGCGGCTCGATCTCGGCAATCGTCGTGGCATAGCCGACGGCGCCCAAGGCATTCGAGACTCCGTAGGGCACGAAGTACGGCTTGTGCCCCCTCGCCTCGAGATCATCGACCAGCGTGCGAATGGCCAGATTGCGGTCGCCGGTCCATGGCACGTCATGAAGATGCGCGCCGAACAGCCGGTTGAGAAAGGCGTTGCCCGAGGTCTTGTATTCCGGCGTCGGTGGCGCGAGGCGGCCGTGGTAGACGGCCAGATGACAGGCAAGGCCAAGCTTGGCCGCGGCCGCCGCCACCTGCCGCTGGCTGTTCGATTGCACGACGCCGCCGGAGACGATGGTATCGGCGCCACGCGAAATCGCCTCGTGCAGGACGTAGTCGAGCTTGCGCAACTTGTTGCCGCCAAAACCGAGCCCGGTGGCATCCTCGCGCTTGACCCACAGACGCGGTCCGCCGAGATGGGCCGTCAGCCGCTTCATCGGCTCGAGCGGGGTCGGCAGGTTGGCAAGGCCGAGCCGGGGAAAGGCCGCGAGCCGCTCGGTCAATGATTTCCGATCAATTTGCATCGTTCTTTCCGTCCAGCTTACAACTGATATTCCAACAACAGCCCGTCGGCAGCTATTATAGGTCGATCGACGACAGCGGCATCACATTCAGGTGCGCGTTGAGCACCGGGAGACGACCTTGCCGCAAACCCACCTGTTCGAAATGCGCCGGCTGGAAATGCTGAGCAACACCATTTTTGGCGTGGCGATGACGCTTGCTCGCCTATGACCTGCCGAAGGCCTCCAGCTTCAAGACCGCGCCAGAGTGGATCGACCTCGTTCGCGTCTATGCGCAGCCGGTGATCGCGCTGGCGATCTCGCTTCGTCGTCGCGGGACTGTTCTGGTTCAGCCATCACCGCCGGCTCGCGGTGGCGCCGGAGGCCAGCCGCGGCGTGGTGTTCCTCAATCTGCTGTTCCTGCTGTCGATCATCATCCTGCCGGTGACCAACGGGCTCTATGGCAGCTATCGGCTCGATGCCGTGGTCGCGGTCCTCTATGGACTCCACCTGTTGTTCATCGCGACGCTCAACGCCCTGCTCTGGATTCTCGCGCTGCGGGACCGTCCGGATTCGCAACTGCTGGTGACCGGTGTATTCCCTGTCGCCGTATTCGTGTGCGCAACGGTCGTCGCCTTCATCAATCCGTTTGTCGCGCAGTTTGTCTGGTGCCTTGCCTTTCTCTCGCCGGTCGCCGGCTGGCTCGCCGGACGCCGCTAGAACGCGACGACTTCTCTTCGAGCCGTCATCGCGCGCTCTCTATTTGTTTGAGCATGATCTTTTCGGAAAACCGGTATCCACTTTTCCGGATCATGCTCTAGCGCGAAACCTTCGCCTCGCCTTCCCCAAGCAGCCGCGCAGCTTCCTCGGAAATCTGCCGCTCCATCTGTTCCTGAAATTCCTTGCGGTTGAGGCCGGGCGCAATCGGCGGCAGATAGGACACGGTGATGGTGCCGCTGTGCATCATCAGCGTCTTCTTGCCCCAGAACAATCCGGAGTTACACGCCGCCGGCACCACGGGAACGCCGAGCGTCGTGTAAAGCGCGGAGATGCCGGCCGACTGGAACGTCATGGGCTCGTCGATCGCCTGGCGCGTGCCTTGTGGAAACAGCAGCACCTTGCGGCCCTCGCCGATCGCGCGTTTGGCCTCATCGACCATCTGCCGCAACGCCTGCCGTCCTGCCGACCTGTCGACCAGGATCATCGGATAGCGCTGCAGAAACCAGCCCACGATCGGCAACTTGCTCAGCTCTTTCTTGGCGACGATGCTGGCGTCCGGGAAAATCACGCATAGCGCGGCGGTCTCCCACAGCGACTGATGATTGCAGGCGATGATGCAGGGACCGTCCGGGACGTTTTCCCTGCCGCGCTCCCGGTAGTCCATCCCGACGACAAATTTGAAAAGAAACACGATACCGTTCACCCAGAGCTGCGACACGGCGCGCACCGTCGCACTGCTGGCGTTGAACAGCCGCAAAAACGGCACCGTTGGCGACAGGACCACGGTCCAGATCACCACCGCCACGTCGAATGCGATCGACCTCAGATAATGCAAGAAATTGGTCTCCCGGGCTTGCCTAGCGTGCGGGCTCCCCAATACAGCACTTTGCAGCCATTGCACAATTGCGGACCGGCCCTGCGAAATCCGTTTCGTCATGGATCGGTCGGGATTGCCGCTCTAGGATAGGCGGCTTGCCTGTAGGCCAGCCGACTTGGGATGGCCGCATGCCGGTTCTCGAACAGATCACGACAGCCCCTCACCTCACCTTCGACGCCCTGACATCAGGCGTTTCAGGTGCGCCCTTGGTGTTGCTGCTGCACGGTTTTGCGGAATCGATGAATTGCTGGTGCGCACAGGTGGCGGCTCTGGGCGACATGGGCTATCGCGCCATCGCACCGAGCCAGCGCGGCTATTCGCCGGGCGCGCGGCCGGATGTCCACGAATTCTCGCATTACCTGATCGACCGCCTGATGGACGACGCGATGGCGATCGCAGCGGCCGCAGGCTATGGCGAGACGCGCTTTCATCTCGCCGGCCACGACTGGGGCGGCAGCATCGCCTGGGGCATCGCCGACCGCCATCATGAGCGGCTGGCCTCGCTCACGATACTTTCGCGACCGCACCCGAACGCCTTCAACCGCGCGCTGCAGCTGGTCGACGGCGATCAGGCGCAGCGCTCAAAGCATCACAAGGCGTTTCTCGAACCCGACGCCGCGGACGTGGTGCTCGCCGACGATTGCAAATGGCTGCGCGAGCGCCTCAAAGCCAACGGCGTTCCCGAAAGTGCGATCGAGCAACATCTTGCCGTGCTCGGCAACAAGGAGGCGATGGAGGCGGCGCTGGCCTGGTATCGCGCGCGCGGCGCGATCCGCGGGCCGCTCGGCCCGATCCGGGTGCCGACGCTCTACATCTGGGGCGACGCCGACGACACCGTCGGCCGCGTCGCCGCCGAAGGCACCGTCGATTTCATCGCCGCCCCATACCGCTTCGAAGTGCTGCCCGGCGTCGGCCATTTTGCAGCCGACCAGGCGCCGGAACGGGTCGCCGAATTAATGCTGGCACATCTGGCTCGTCATCCGGTGTAGCGGGAACCCGATGCGCTCCAAATTGTTGTCATGCAGCAATTGGAGCATGACGACATGGCCAGTGAATACTCTTCCGTCAAACCAGCGACGACCGAACGCAAGCCGCTCGGCGACAAGCGAGCACCCTCGCCGCAACAGCCGCAAATTCAGCCGCCGTTACTGAGCGACGGACCGGAATCTCTACGCGATACTAACTGCTGAACAGTCCGCAATTCTATCAACGTCATTGCGAGGAGCATAAGCGACGAAACAATCCATGCTGCCTCTGGGGCGATATGGATTGCTTCGCTGACGCTCGCAATGACGGATGGGGCGGACGCCCTACTCGCTCTTGTCGATATTCCAGAAAATCGGCGTTGCCGGGCCGTCGAGCACGCCGGTCAGCGACTTCCGCCACGCGCTCGGCTGGGTGTACTGGCCGAGCGGAATGTAGATTACCTGCTCATAGGCTTCCTTCTGGACTTCGGTCGCGATCTTCTTCTGCTCGTCGAGCGAAGTGGAACGCACGAAATCGTCCTTCAGCTTCTCGATCTTGGCGTCCTCCGCCCAACCGAACCAGCCGCCTTTGGTGCCCTTGCCGCCGATCGCAAAATTGACGATCGGGTTGGCCAGATCGGCGCCGTTCCAGTTGGTGAAGAACATGTTCCAGCCGCCTTCCTTGATCGGCTTCTGGCTGGCGCGGCGGGAAACGACCGTGCCCCAGTCGGTGGCCTGCAGGTCGATCTTGAAACCGGCTTCCTTCATCAACTGGGCGGCTACGATCGGCTGCGCCTTCAGCGTGACGACGTCTCCGGGCGCCATGATCACGACGGGCGTGCCGTCATAGCCGGACTCGGCCAGCAGCTTCTTGGCTTCCGCCATGCCGTTGCCCTTGACGACGGCTTCCGAACCGACGTCGGTTTCCAGCGGCGTGCCGCACCCGAACGCCGCACCGCAGATCTTGTAATATTGCGGATTGCCGATCAGCGCATCCAGCACGTCCTTCTGGTTCATCGCCAGGAAAGCGGCGCGGCGTACCTTGACGTTGTCGAAGGGCGGAAACAGGAAGTTCATGCGGCCGACGGTCTGGAAACCGACCTTGTCGAGCGTGTCGATCTTGATGTCCTTGTTGGCGGCGAGGACGGGGAGAATATCGAACGACGGGATTTCCATGAAATCGATATCGCCGGACTGCAGCGCGTTCACCGCGGTCTGCGCGTCCGCCATCGTGATCCATTCGACGCGGTCGACCTTCACCACCTTGCCGCCGGAGGTCCAGCTCGGCGGCTCCTTGCGCGGCACGTAGTCAGTGTTCTTGGCAAACACCGCTTTGACGCCCGGCTGGAATTCGGCCTGCACGAACTTGAACGGACCGGATCCGATCAGTTCCGGGATCGGCTGTCCGGCCGGCGTTTCCGCCAGCCGCTTCGGCATCATGAACGGCACCAGCGACGACGGCTTGCCGATCAACTCCAGCACCAGGCTGTAGGGCTCCTTCATCTTCAGCGTGATGGTCTTGGCGTCGGTGGCTTCGAGACTGGCGGTGAAGTCCATCAGCTTCTGGCCCATGCCGTCGGCCTTGCCCCAGCGCTTCAGCGAGGCGACGCAGTCTTCCGCCGTGACCGGCGTGCCGTCGTGCCACTTCAACCCGTCGCGCAGCGTGAAGGTGTAAGTCAGCTTGTCGTCGGAGATCTTGTACTCCGCCATCTGCGGCTGGATCTTGAAGCTGGAGTCCTGCGCCAGCAGCGTGTCGTAGACCATGTAGCCGAAGTCGCGCACGATATAGGCGGTGGTCTGCATGCCCGGCGTGCGCAGATCGGCGTGCATCACCGCGGTGATGGTCTTGCCGGCGGCAAACGCCTGCGATGTCAGAGCTGACGAGGCCAGCGCCACCGAAAGCGCGAGTGCCGACAAAGCGGACGCGATCGCTGGACGCTTCCGACGCATGATGTGGAACATTCGATCTCTCCTGACGTGAAACTGGTCAAAGTGCGATGATTCATTATGCATGTCGTTCGTTATTTGGGCGAACTAACACGCTGTAAATCCAGAGCATTTGAAGACTTGCACCAAGCGTGCGGCCCGTCAATCGGGTTTCGGCAGGATCGAACGTATACAAATGAATGAGCCGGCTGCCGCTATTTGACTTTACAAACCGGCCGCATCCGATTTTCGTAGCCTTGGCGAAGCCAATGTCGCGTGCTCTTAAAGCGAGAGAATTTTCATGAACCCGGCCAATCTTCCCTTTGATTCCGAGACCATGCTGCAGGGGCTGCGAGGCTGGGTCGAATGCGAAAGTCCGACCTGGGACAAGAGCGCGGTCGAGCGCATGCTCGACCTCGCCGCGCGCGAAATGGCCATCATGGGTGCGACTATCGAGCGCATCGCGGGCCGCCAGGGTTTTGCCGGCTGCGTCCGCGCCCGCTTTCCGCATCCGAAACAAGGCGAGCCCGGCATCCTGATCGCGGGCCATCTCGATACGGTCCATCCCGTCGGCACCATCGAAAAGCTGAAATGGCGGCGCGAGGGCAACAAGTGCTTCGGGCCCGGGATTTTTGACATGAAGGGCGGCAACTACCTGTCGCTGGAGGCCATAAGACAACTCGCGCGCGCATCGTTTACGACGCCGCTGCCGATCACGGTGCTGTTCACCCCCGACGAGGAAGTCGGCACTCCCTCGACCCGCGACCTCATCGAGGCGGAAGCCGCCCGCAACAAATACGTCCTGGTGCCCGAGCCCGGGCGGCTCAATAACGGCGTCGTCACCGGGCGTTACGCGATTGCGCGGTTCAATCTGGAAGCGGTCGGCAAGCCGAGCCATGCCGGCGCCACACTGTCCTCGGGCCGCTCCGCCATCAGGGAGATGGCGCGCCAGATCATCGCCATCGATGGCATGACGACGGAGGATTGCACCTTCTCGGTCGGCATCGTCCATGGCGGACAGTGGGTCAACTGCGTCGCGACCACCTGCACCGGCGAGGCGCTGAGCATGGCCAAGCGCCAGGCCGATCTCGACCGCGGCGTCGAGCGCATGCTGGCGCTGTCAGGCAGCGCCAATGATGTCTCCTTCACGGTGACCCGCGGCGTCACCCGCCCGGTCTGGGAGGCGGATGCCGGCACCATGGCGCTGTACGAAAAGGCGCGCGGGCTTGCCAAAGGCATGGGCCTCGAGCTTCCCCACGCCAGCGCCGGCGGCGGCTCCGACGGCAACTTTACCGGCGCGATGGGCATCCCGACACTGGACGGTCTCGGCGTTCGCGGCGCCGACGCCCATACGCTTAACGAGCATATCGAGGTCGACAGCCTGGCCGAACGCGGCCGGCTGATGGCGGGGCTGTTGGCGACGCTGGAGTGACGGTGTGGCAACACGCAAGATCGTCATCCTGAGGAGCCGCGAAGCGGCGTCTCGAAGGATAGCCACAGCCGCCGTACTCACCCTTCGAGGCTCGCAAAGGCTCGCACCTCAGGGTGACGCCGCGCACCAGCAACCCCTATGATGGCACGGGATTTGCTGACATGTTACGCTATCAGCGGAAGCGGAATTCTGAAGTCGACCAGTCGTTCTTAATGTAACGGGATCAAGATGCTCGGATATCTGCTTCGCCGCATCCTCGCCACCATCCCGGTGATGGGCGTGGTCGCGCTGTTTGTGTTTCTGTTGCTGCGACTGACGCCCGGCGATCCCGCCGCGATCCTGGCCGGCGACAACGCCACGCCGGAAAAACTCGAACAGATCCGCACCTCGCTCGGCCTCACCGAACCGCTGCACATCCAGTTCTTCACCTGGGTCGGCCGGCTGCTGCACGGCGATCTCGGTGTCTCCCTGATCTCGAACGTGCCGGTGCTGAAGATGATCAGCCAGCGCGTCGAGCCTTCGATCTCCGTCGCGCTGTCCACCATCATTCTCTCTATCCTGGTCGCGGTGCCGCTCGGCGTGATCGCGGCGTGGAAGCACGGCACCTGGATCGACCGTTTCGTGATGGGCCTGTCGGTGGTCGGCTTCTCGGTGCCGGTGTTCGTGATCGGCTATGTGCTGATCCAGATTTTTGCGATCGATCTGCGCTGGGTGCCGGTACAAGGCTTCAAGAGCATCTTTGCCGGCTTCGGCCCATTCTTCGAGCGCATCATCCTGCCGACCTGCACCCTCTCCTTTATCTATGTAGCCCTGATCGCGCGGATGACGCGGGCGGCGATGCTGGACGTGCTGGGCGAGGATTACGTCCGCACCGCGCGCGCCAAGGGCATCTCCGAGACCGGCGTGCTGCTGCACCACGCGCTGCGCAATGCCGCGGTTCCCGTCATCACCGTGATCGGCACAGGATTCGCGCTTTTGATTTCGGGCGTCGTCGTCACCGAGAGCGTGTTCAACCTGCCCGGCATCGGCCGCCTCACCGTCGATGCGGTGCTGGCGCGCGACTATCCCGTGATCCAGGCGATGATCCTGTTGACGTCGGGCATCTACGTTGCCGTCAATCTCCTGATCGACGTCGCCTATACTCTTCTTGATCCGAGGATTCGGTACTGATGGCGATCGAAACCCTCCCCGAACCGTCAATCCCGGTTACCACGCCATTCCGGCCGAAGCTTGGATTCCTCACGGCGACGCCGATCATCGCCGTCGCGACGGCCCTCCTGGGCCTGATCGTGTTGATGGCGATCTTCGCGCCGCTGCTGGCACCCCACGATCCGCAATTGCTGGCCCCGGCGCAGCGGCTGAAGCCGTCAACGGCCCTGCACTGGCTCGGCACCGACGGCTACGGCCGCGACGTGCTGTCGCGCATCATCTATGGCGGCCGGATTTCGCTTGTTATCGGCGTCGGCGCTGCGATTTTCTCGATCGGCATTGGGCTCGTGATCGGCCTCGTCTCCGGCTTCTTCAAGTGGGTCGACGCCGTAATGATGCGGGTGATGGACGGCCTGATGGCGATCCCGAGCATCCTGCTCGCGATTGCCGTGGTGTCGCTGTCGGGCGCCAGCCTGATGACGGTGCTGATCGCGATCACGATACCCGAGATTCCGCGCGTGGCGCGGCTGGTGCGCTCGGTGGTGCTGTCGGCGCGCGAGGAGCCCTATGTCGAGGCCGCGATCTCGGTCGGCTCCAGCCTGCCGAAAATCATGTGGCGGCATCTGATGCCGAACACGATCGCGCCATTGATCGTGCAAGGCACCTACGTCTGCGCGTCAGCCATTCTGACCGAGGCGATCCTGTCGTTCCTCGGCGCCGGCATCAATCCGGAGACGCCGACCTGGGGCAACATCATGGCCGAGGGCCGCGCCTACTTCCAGATCAAGCCGTCGCTGATCTTCTGGCCCGGCCTGCTGCTGTCGATTGCGATCCTGAGCATCAACCTGATCGGCGACGCCGCCCGCGACGCGCTCGATCCGAAGATGAAGCATCGGGAGGGCGGCAAGTGACTTTGCGGTTTCCGTCATTGCGAGGAGCGAAGCGACGAAGCAATCCATCTTGCGGCACAAAGAAAGACTGGATTGCTTCGTCTTCGTCTCGCAATGACGGTGGAAAGAGACGTACAATGACCGCACCCGTCCTCGACATCCAGAACCTCGTCGTCGGTCTCGGCAAGGCGTCCGCCGGCAAACGCATCATCGACGGCATTTCGCTACAAGTGCACGAAGGCGAAACGCTGTGCGTGGTCGGCGAAAGCGGATCGGGCAAGTCTGTGACGTCGCTGACCGTGATGGGGCTGCTGCAAAAGGGCGCGCTGGTGCCGTCCGCCGGCAGCGTCAGGCTGGTCGGCGAGGAACTCCTTGCCGCCAGCGACCGTCGTCTGCGCCAGTTGCGCGCCACCACGATGGCGATGATCTTTCAGGAGCCGATGACGGCGCTCAACCCGGTGGTGCCGGTCGGCCGCCAGATCGATGAAGTGCTTCGCGTCCATACCGATCTCGACGCCCGCGCCCGGCGCCAGAAGATTCTGGCGATGATGGAACAGGTGCGGCTGCCTGAAGTGGAGCGCATCTTCGCCTCCTACCCGCACCGGCTTTCCGGCGGACAGCGCCAGCGCATCATGATCGCGATGGCGCTGGTGCTCGAACCGAAACTGCTGATCGCGGACGAGCCGACCACGGCACTCGACGTCACCACCCAAAAGCAGATCCTGACCCTGATCCGCGATTTGCAACGCGATCACGGCACCGCCGTGCTGTTCATCACCCATGACATGGGCGTGGTCGCCGAGATCGCCGACCGCGTCGCGGTGATGCGCAGCGGCCGGCTGGTCGAAACCGGCGCACTCGACACCATCCTGCGAGCGCCGACGATGGAGTATACCCGCAATCTCCTCTCGGCCGTCCCGAGCCTGGTGCCGCGGGCGCCGCGAGAGGACAGCACCGAACCGGTCGTGCTGGAGACCAACGATCTCGGCAAGGTCTATCGCGAACGTTCCTTCCTCGGCAAAGTCCGCGAAGTCGCCGCCGCCAAGGACGTCACACTGACGCTGCGCAAGGGCCGCACGCTCGGCATCGTCGGTGAAAGCGGCTCCGGCAAGTCCACAGTCGCCCGCTGCATCGTCCGCCTGATCGATCCGACCTCCGGCGGCGTCCGCCTCGCGGGCCGTGAAATCTCCGACCTGTCGCGCCGGCTGCTGCAGCCGCACCGCAAGCGCATCCAGATCATCTTCCAGGACCCGTATCGTTCGCTCAACCCACGCGTCACCGTGGGCGAGAGCATCGCCGAAGGCCCGGTCAATTACGGAATGCCGCGCGCACAAGCGCTGGCGAAGGCGCGCGAACTGCTCGAACTGGTCGATCTGCCGCCGGACGCGATCTCTCGCTACCCGCATCAGTTCTCCGGCGGCCAGCGCCAGCGTATCGCGATCGCGCGCGCGCTCGCGCTCGATCCTGACGTGTTGGTCGCAGATGAAGCGGTCTCGGCGCTGGACGTCTCCGTGCAGGCGCAGGTGCTGGAACTGCTCGACGAAATCCAGAGCCGGCTCGGCATCGCGCTGCTTTTCATCACCCACGATCTTCGCGTCGCCGCGCAAATCTGCGACGACGTCGTCGTGATGCAGCATGGCCGGGTGGTGGAACAGGGACCGGCCGCAGAGGTGCTGACCCATCCGCAACAGGCCTATACCCGCGCGCTGCTCGAGGCCGCCCCCGGCCGCGGCTGGGATTTCGCCAATTTTCGACCGGTTGCAGTGGCGGCGGAGTAAAGGTCCCTCCCCGTCATTGCGAGCGCAGCGAAGCAATCCAGTCCTGCTGCAAGAAAGCTAGAATGGATGTCGCTTCGTCACTTGGAACGCTCCGCGTTGTCGCAGGCAATGACGGTGGATGGCGGCCTACGCCCCATGCAAAACGGAATTGCTTCGTCGCTTGCGCTTCTCGCAATGACGAGTCTAACGTCCCGCGCACGAAATTCGTCTGAGACACCTTGAATGACCCGCATCGCGGTTGGCGGCTTCCTGCACGAGACCAACACCTTCGCACCGACGAAGGCGACCTATGCCGATTTCGTCCATGGCGGCGGCTGGCCGGCGATGGCGCACGGCGCCGAAGTCCTCAATGTGATGCGCAAGATCAATGTCGGCCTCGCCGGCTTCGTCGAAGCGGCCGAAGCCAATGGCTGGGAACTGGTACCGACCATTTCCTGCGGCGCCAGTCCCTCGGCGCATGTGACCAGGGATGCGTTCGAGCGCATCGTCAAAGTGATGGTCGATGGCATTGCCAATGCCGGCAAATTGGACGCCGTCTATCTCGACCTGCACGGCGCCATGGTGACCGAGCATCTCGACGATGGCGAAGGCGAAATTCTGGCGCGCGTGCGTAAGGTGATCGGCCCGGATTTACCTCTAGTCGTCAGCCTCGACCTGCACGCCAATGTGACACCTGAGATGGTCGAGCATGCCGACGCGCTGATCGCCTACCGCACCTATCCCCACATCGACATGGCCGACACCGGCAAGTCTGCTGCAAAACATCTCGCGATGTTGCTGAAGACCAAAGCGCGCTTCGCAAAGGCGTTCCGCCAGTTGCCGTTCCTGATTCCGATCAGTTGGCAGTGCACCAACGACCAGCCGACCAAGGGCATCTACGAGAAACTCGCGGCGCTGGAGAGTGACGCCGTGCCGACGCTGTCATTCGCGCCGGGCTTTCCGGCCGCGGACTTCAGAGACTGCGGGCCGAGCGTGTTCGCCTACGGCAAGACGCAAGCCGATGCCGACGCCGCCGCGGACAAGGTAGTGGCCCTGATCGAAGGCCATGAGGACGATTTCGACGGCCGCATCTTTTCGCCCGATGACGGCGTGCGCCACGCCATGGAACTGGCGAAGGGCGCATCGAGGCCGATCATTATTGCCGACACCCAGGACAATCCCGGCGCCGGCGGCGATTCCGACACCACCGGCATGCTGCGCGCGCTGGTTCGCAACAACGCGACGCGCGCCGCGACTGGCGTGATCTACGATCCCGCAATCGGCCAAAGCCGCGCATGCGGCCGGCGTGGGAGCCACCGTAACGCTCTCGCTCGGCGGCAAGTCCGGTATTCCCGGCGACGCGCCGTACAAGGAAACCTTCGTCGTCGAGAAATTGTCTGATGGCAAGTTCATCGCGCCTGGCCCCTACTATGGCGGCCGCGACATGGACATGGGGCCGTCGGCCTGCCTGCGTATCGGCGATGTCAGGGTGGTCGTGAGTTCGCACAAGGCACAACTCGCGGACCAGTCGATGTATCGCTATGTCGGCATCGAGCCGACCGAACAGGCGATCCTGGTCAACAAGAGCTCCGTCCACTTCCGCGCCGATTTCGAGCCGATCGCCGAAAAGCTTCTGATCTGCGCCGCCCCCGGCGCGATGCCGGCCGATACCGCAACGCTGCCCTGGACGCGGCTGCGTCCGGGCATCCGCATCAAGCCGAACGGCATTCCCTTCAAGCCATCCGCCAAATCCTCCTCTGTCACGGGATAACAGACATGCCCACACTCGAACGCATCGACGGCTATGCCGAAGAACTCACCGCGATCCGTCGCGATCTGCATGCCCATCCCGAGATCGGGTTCGAGGAGGTGCGCACCTCCGGCATCGTCGCCGACAAGCTGACGAGTTGGGGCATCGAGGTGCATCGCGGCCTCGGCGGCACCGGCGTGATCGGCGTACTCAAGGGTAACGGCACCGGCACCAAGCGGATCGGGCTGCGCGCCGACATGGATGCGCTGCCGATGGAAGAGAATACCAACCTGAAATGGCGCTCGACCATTCCCGGCCGCTTCCACGGCTGCGGCCATGACGGCCACACCACCATGCTGCTCGGCACCGCGCGTTATCTGGCCGAGACCAGGAACTTCGACGGCACCGTGCACTTCATCTTCCAGCCCGCCGAAGAAGGCCTCGGCGGCGCCCGCGCGATGATCAAGGACGGCCTGTTCCAGAAGTTTCCCTGCGACGAGGTCTATGGGCTGCACAATGCGCCGGACCTGAACCATGGCGAGATCGCGATCCTGCCGGGACCCGCGATGGCCGGCGCTGATTTCTTCGACATCAAAATTCAGGGCTACGGCGCCCATGGCGCGATGCCAGAACGTTCCAAGGATGCGGTGATCATCGCAACGACGCTGGCGCAGGCGCTGCAGACCATCGTCAGCCGCAACGTCGATCCGCTGCACGCCGCCGGTGCTCTCGATCACCCAGATCCATGCCGGCTCGGCCTACAACGTCATTCCGGGCGACGCACACCTGGGCGGCACGGTCCGCGCCTTCGACGACGGCACCCGAGCGCTGATCCGCGAGCGCATGCGCGCGATCTGCGCCGGCATCGCCGCGACCTTCCAGTGCGAAATCACCGCAGACATCCGCGACACTTTCAGTGTGCTGGTCAACGAGGTCGAGCAGTCGCGGGTGGTCGAGGAGGTCGCGAGGACCGTGGTCGATCCGTCAAAGGTGATCACCCGTGCGCAGCCGAAGATGGGCAGCGAGGACTTCGCCGACATGATGCAGGCGGTGCCCGGCGCGTATTTCTGGGTCGGTCATGAGGGTTCGGTGCCCGTGCACAATCCCGGCTACGTGCTCGACGACAAGATCTTGCCGATCGGCGCCAGCATGTTCGCCCGCATCATCGAAACCCGCCTGCCGGTAGGTTCCCATGCATAAACAGAAATCCGAGGAAGCGGTCACGTCGCTGCACGATCTCAGCGCCGTCGACCTGATTGCCGGCTATCGCGCCAAGCAGTTTTCGCCCTCGGAAGTTCTGGAAGAAGTGCTGGCCCATGTCGCGGTCTGGGAGCCGCACATCAAGGCGCTCTATCTGTTCGATCCTGACGGCGCGCGCGCCACAGCCAGGGCTTCCACCGAGCGCTGGAGCAAGAGCGAGCCGATGGGCACGCTCGACGGCGTGCCGGTCACGATCAAGGACAATATCGCCACTAAAAATCAGCCGGTGCCGCTGGGCGCCGCCAGCATGCCGCTGGTGCCATCGCCAAAGGATGCGCCGCCCGCCGCGCGGTTGCGCGAAGCCGGCGCGATCATCTTCTCCAAGACCACGATGCCGGATTACGGCATGCTGTCATCGGGCCTCTCGAGTTTCCATCCCCTCACCCGCAATCCCTGGGACGTCAGCAAGAATCCCGGCGGATCGTCTGCCGGCGCCGGCGCGGCCGCTGCTGCCGGTTATGGGCCGCTGCATCTCGGCACGGATATCGGCGGGTCGGTGCGTTTGCCCGCCTGCTGGAACGGCTTGTTCGCGCTGAAGCCGAGCTTCGGGCGCGTTCCCGTCGATCCGCCCTATGTCGGCCGTGTCGCCGGCCCGATGACCCGCACGGTCGACGACGCCGCGCTGATGATGAGCGTGCTGTCACGGCCGGACCGGCGCGACGGCATGAGCCTGCCCGCGGTCGAGATCAACTGGAAGGCGCTGGAAAAGTCGCCGCGCAAGCTGCGCATCGGGCTGATGCTCGACGCCGGCAGCGGCCAGCCGCTGGAAAAGGAAGTCCGCGACGTCGCGGTCAAGGCCGCAAAGGCATTCGAGTCCGCCGGCGCCGTGCTCACCGAAGTCGACGGCATCCTCACGCGGGAGATGCTCGATGGGCTCGACCATTTCTGGCGCGCCCGGATGTGGTCGGATCTCTCGCTGCTGCCGACGGAGCAGCGCACCAAGGCGCTGCCTTATATCTACCAATGGGCCGAGACCGGCGCGAAACTTTCAGGCGTCGACGTCGTCAGGGGTTTTAATGCCACCATGGCGATCCGGGCTGCCGCCGCAAAACTGTTCTGCGAGGTCGATTACGTCATTTCGCCAGTATCGCCGGTGGTGAATTTCCCGGCCGAGTTCGCCGCGCCGCTCAACGATCCCCTCAAACCGTTCGAGCATATCGCCTACACCGTGCCTTGGAATATGTCGGAGAACCCGGCCGCCTCGCTCAATGGCGGTTATGACAAAAAGGGCTTTCCGATCGGCGTGCAGATCGTCGGCAAGCGTTTCGACGATCTCGGCGTGCTCGGCATGGCCAAGGCGTTCGAAGGCCTGCGCGGTCCGCAAAAACCGTGGCCGAGCCCGCCGAAGAAGTGACCGCGACTTAACGCCGTCATGGCCGGGCGAAAGCGCGAAGCGCGTCTTTAAAGCAGTTGACCCGGCCAGCCACGTCTTGCTTCTGTGGACGAAAGGACGTGGATGCCCGGCCCAAGGCCGGGCATGACGACGTTGCTGGGCTCAGAAAATCACAACGAAGAAACAGGAAGGAACTCCCCCATGGCGTATGAGACCATCAAGTACGAGGTCGACGATCAGATTCTCACGATCACGCTGAACCGGCCCGACAAGCTCAACGCCTTCAACGGCACCATGCAGCAGGAAATGATCGACGCGTTCGACGCGGCCGACAAGGACGACAACGTCCGCGCCATCATCGTGACAGGCGCGGGCCGCGGCTTCTGCGCCGGCGCCGATCTCTCCTCGGGCGCCAACACCTTCGACCGCGACGCGCGGCGCGGGCCGGTGAAGCGGCTCGCCGATGGCAAGGTCGACTACAGCGACCCGCAGGTCCGCGACGGCGGCGGCCAGGTGACGCTGCGCATCTTCAAATGCCTGAAGCCTGTCATCGCGGCCGTGAACGGTCCGGCGGTCGGCATCGGCGTCACCATGCAGCTCGCGATGGATATCCGCATCGCCTCGGAAGCCGCGCGCTTCGGCTTCGTGTTCTCCCAGCGCGGCATCGTGCCGGAAGCGGCTTCTAGCTGGTTCCTGCCGCGCATCGTCGGTATCTCGCAGGCGCTGGAATGGTGCTATTCCGGCCGCGTGTTCCCGGCGCAAGAGGCCCTCGCCGGCCGCCTCGTCAGCAAGGTGGTGCCCCCGGACGATCTGCTGCCGACCGCGCGCGCAATGGCCAAGGAATTCGCCGCCAAGACCGCGCCGGTGTCGGTCGCGCTGATCCGGCAGATGATGTGGCGCATGATGGGCGCCGACGATCCGATGGAAGCCCACAAGGTCGACAGCCGCGGCATCTACGCCCGCGGCCGCTCTGGCGACGTCAAGGAAGGCGTGGTGTCGTTCCTCGAAAAGCGTCCGGCGCAGTTCAAGGACAAGGTTTCGTCAGACATGCCCGACTATTTCCCGTGGTGGGACGAGCGCGGATATAAATAAAGCGTCGGCCGCCTTGGCCCATTCGACACAAGACGGCGTCGTCCTGCTGCACGGCATCAGCCGGACGGCACGGTCGTTTCGAAAAATGGAGACGGCGCTGGTCGGCGCCGGTTTCGTCACCCTCAATCTGGATTACGCCAGCCGCCGAAAACCGCTGGCGGCGCTGGCCGCGGATATCAAGCCTGCGATCGAGCGCTTCTCCGAGGGCATCGACGGCTCGATCCATTTCATCGGCCATTCCATGGGCGGGCTGCTGATCCGCGCCTATCTCGCAAAATACCGGCCGCAACGTCTGGGCCGCGTGGTGATGCTGGGCACGCCGAACGGCGGCAGCGAGATCGCCGACGGTTTGAAGAATTTTTCGCCCTATCGCGCCTTCTTCGGACCGGCCGGGCTTGAGCTCGGCACAAAGCGCGACGCCGCCACGCAGGCGCTGCTGCCCGCGATTGATTATCCCGTCGGCATCATCGCCGGAAACCGGTCGATCGATCCGCTGGCGTAGATCTTCCTGCCGAGGCCGCATGACGGAAGGGTGTCGGTGGCGAACACGAAACTCGACGAGATGGCCGATCATGTCGTGGTACCCGTCGCGCATCCGTTTCTGCCGGGGAATGCGGCCGCGATCGCGCAGACGCTCGCGTTTTTGAGGAATGGAAGATTTAGGGCCGAAGCCTAACCGCCGTCATTGTCTGCAACAAACGCGAAGCGTTTGTGCATGAGAGCGAAGCGAAGCAATCCAGCGCACGGAAAAGAAAGTCTGGATTGCTTCGTCGCTTCGCTCCTCGCAATGACGGAAGTGGCTAAATCTCCGCGTACATCTCCAGCAGATTCCCGTCGGGATCGCGGAAGAACAGCGTGCGATGTCCGAAAGGCGCGGTCCGTCGGCGGCGATACCAGCGTGACGCCCTGCCGCACCAGTTCGTCGGCGCATGCGTCGACGTCCGCAACTGAGACCTTGAAGGCGAGCTGAAGCGCGGCGCTGCCGGTCGGCGTTAGCGCGTCTGACGCGGTCAGGCTCGGCCTCGCCAGCGCCAGCGTGTTGCCACCCAGTTGATATTCGAGCCAGTTCGGCGAAAGCTCGCGCTGCAACGACAGGCCAAGAACGTCTTCATAAAAACGGCGCATCGCCGCCATGTCGCGCACGAAGATGACGGTGTAATCGATCGCACGAATGGATTTGAAGGGATTGCGGTGGTTCACGACGGCTCCATCGTCAGCGCCACCCGCCCGATCGCCTTGCGGTCGGTCAACAGCCGCATGGCGCGGGCGTAATCTTCGAGCGGCAGGCGGTGCGAGATGTTGGGGCGGATCTTTCCGGCTTCGGCCCATTCGGTCAGCGCCTTGATCCTGACTTCGCCGAGCGCCGGATTTTTCCGTACCGCTTCGCCGGCGCGGACGCCGAGCACGCTGGCGCCCTTGATCATCAGGAGATTGGTCTTCGCAAGCCCGATGCCGCCGGTAAAGCCGATGATCAGCAGGCGTGCGCCCCAGTTGATACAACGCATGCTGTTCTCGAACACCTCGCCGCCGACGGGGTCGAAGACGACGTCCGCCCCTCGCCCGTCGGTGATGCGCTTGACGGCATCGCGGAACGGCTCCCGGTCGTAGCGGATGACGTGATCGGCGCCCTTGGCCTCGGCGACCGCGAGCTTGTCATCGCTCGAGGCGGTCGCGATGACGGTAGCGCCGAGCATTTTTCCGATTTCGACGGCGGCGAGCCCAACGCCGCCTGCCGCGCCATGCACCAGCAGCACTTCGCCCGGCTGGAGCCGGCCGCGATCGATCAGAGCGTGGTACGCCGTGCCGTGGCCGGCGAGAAACGTCGCTCCTTCGGCATAGTCGAAGGTCGAGGGCAGCGGCACCAGTTGCGACGGCGTGGCGACGGCCTCGTCGCAATAGGCGCCGTGCCGCATCTTGACGATGACCTTGTCGCCGACCTTGACGCCTTCCGCCGCGCTGACCTCGACGACATCTCCGGCGGCTTCGACGCCCGGCGTGAACGGCAGCGGCGGCTTGAGCTGATATTCGCCTGCCGCCATCAGGACGTCAGGAAAATTGATCCCGGCGGCGCGGATGGCGACTCGCACCTGGCCGGGCGCCAATGGCATGCGAGGCAAATGTTTCCAGGCGCAGGCTCTCGGGCGGCCCGAGCTCGCGGCAGACGACGGCTTTCGGCATCAGGCGGCTTTCTTCAGGCGCAGCACGGCTTCGCGGATCAGCGGCATCCGGTCGTTGCCGAAATACATGTCGGTCTTGTTGACGAAAATGGTCGGCGAACCGAAGCCGCCGCGCGCCATCACTTCGTCGGTATTGGCCTTGAGCTGGTCCTTGATCGCCTGCTGGCCGATGCCTTCGAAGAATTTGACATGATCGACGCCGGCTTGCTTGCAGACTTCCGTCAGCACTGAATCCTGCGAGATGTCCTTGTCGCCGCCCCAATAGGTCTCGAACACGGCGGTCGCGAACGGCACCATATCTTTGCCCAACCAGATGCAGCCGCGCATCGCCTTGACGCTGTTCACCGGAAACACCGTCGGCGGCATCTTGATCGCAAGGCCCGCGGAGCGCGCCCAGTCCGCAAGATCCTTCTTCATGTAGCGCGCCTTCAGCGGCACCGGCGTCTCGCGCTGCGCATAGACGCTGGGATTGACGGTATTGAAGATGCCGCCGACCAGGATCGGCCGCCACGATATCTCGACGCCGAGCTCCTTGGCGAGCGGCTGGATGTTGTGGAAGGCGAGATAGGTCCAGGGACTGGAACAGTCGAAGAAGAATTCGATCATGGGGTTTCCTTTTGTTTGTTTACTCCCTCTCCCCGCTCTTGCGGGGAGAGGGTTGGGGTGAGGGGCCGCCTCGGCAAACTCGATAGAAATGAGTACGCGGAGACGCCCCCTCACCCGGCGCTTTGCGCCGACCTCTCCCCGCAAGCGGGGCGAGGTTAAGTTCGCATCTCCTTCGCGGCCTGCCCGAACATGTTCTTGCGCGCCTCCTCGTCGAACGGCTCTTTTACAAATTTGCCGATCGCCAAGTCCCGCCTGCACCTGCGGCCGGGCGCGCACCACGGCGTACCAGCGCTTGATGTTCGGGTAGTCGTCGAGCGTAAAGCCCTGCGCCTTGTGGGTCATGGTCCAGGGAAAGCAGGCGATGTCGGCGATCGAATAGTCGGCGCCGGCGACATAGGCCCCGGTCTTGCCGAGTTGGGTATCGAGCACGCGGTAGAGCCGCGCCGCCTCGTCGCGGTAGCGCTCGATGGCGTAGGGAATTTTCTCCGCCGCATAGAGCGCGAAATGGCCGTGCTGGCCGAGCATCGGGCCGAGCCCGCTCATCTGCCACATCACCCACTGGATCGTCTGCGAACGGCCGCGCATATCGGCGGGCAAAAAGCGGCCGGTCTTTTCGGCGAGGTAGATCAGGATGGCGCCGGTCTCGAACACCGAAAACGGGCCGCCGCCGTCGGTGGGCGCATGATCCACGATCGCCGGAATCCGGTTGTTCGGGCTGATGGCCAGAAATTCCGGCCGAAATTGCTCGCCGGCGCGGATGTTGACGGGAATGACGGTGTAGGGAAGCCCGAGTTCCTCCAGCATGATCGAGATTTTCCAGCCGTTCGGCGTCGGCGCGTAATGCAGCTCGATCATGGCTCCCTCGCAGCCGCCACATCGGGATTATTCCCCGGGAATGGCGACTTTTGTTGTTCTGTACGGCGATCATAAGACATGGCAGACAGGCGCTCAATCACGCAATCAGAACCCGCCGGGGAGGCTCTTATGCTGTTTCCAACCACCATCGCAGGATCGCTGCCGAAGCCGGAATGGCTGGCCGAGCCCAACACGCTCTGGGCGCCCTGGAAGTCCAAAGGCGACGAGCTCGCCCGCGCCAAGCGCGACGCCACCATGCTGGCCGTAAAACTGCAGGAGGATGCCGGCGTCGATATCGTCACCGAGGGCGAACAGGCCCGCCAGCATTTCGTCCACGGTTTTCTGGAAAAGATCGAGGGCATCGATTTCGCCCACAAGGTCGAAATGGGCATCCGAAAAGACCGCTACAAGGCGATGGTGCCGCAGGTGGTAGCACCCCTGACGCTGAAGGGCCGCGTCCATGCCGACGAGGCCCGCGTCGCCCGCACCCACACCAGGAACAAGCTGAAGTTCACCCTGCCCGGCCCGATGACCATCATCGACACCATCTCCGACCAGTATTACGGCGACCGGGTCAAGATGGCGTTCGCCTTTGCCGAGTTGCTCAACGAGGAAGCCAAGGCGTTGCAGGCCGACGGCGTCGACGTGATCCAGTTCGACGAGCCCGCCTTCAACGTCTACATGGACGAAGTCTCGGACTGGGGCATCAAGGCGCTGGAGCGCGCGGCTGAGGGCCTGACCTGCGCCACCGCCGTGCACATCTGCTACGGCTACGGCATCAAGGCCAACACCGACTGGAAGGAAACGCTGGGCAAGGAGTGGCGGCAATACGAGGATATCTTTCCGGCGATCGCCAAAAGCCCGATCCAGCAGGTCGCGATCGAGTGCCGCAATTCGAAAGTGCCGCTGGATTTGCTGGGGCTATTGACCGGCAAGATCGTCCAGGCCGGCGTGATCGATGTCGCCAACGACACGGTCGAGACCGCCGAGGATGTGGTCAGGGTGATCGAGCAGGTCGCGAAATTCGTGCCCAAGAGCAACATCGTCGCGACGACGAACTGCGGCATGGCGCCGATGCGGCGGGATATCGCGGAAGCCAAGCTGATGGCGCTGGGCGCGGGTGCGAAGCTCGCAAGGCAGCGGCTGGGATAGGATATAGTCGCCGTCATGGCCGTGCATGGCCGTCCAAAGCACCACAGGTTGATGCGGCGAAATCAGGCGCCGTTCATCATGTCATAGGCCAGCAGTTCCGCGCCCGTCTCCGTCGCGTCCATGATCCGCTTGCCGATGAGATCGCGCAGCGTCTCGGAGGTGCCGCCGCCGAGCGTTCCGTAGCGCGCTCCACGATAGAGACGCGATACCGCGAATTCGTCGGTGAAACCGAAGCCGCCGTGCAACTGGATCGCTTCGCTGGTGACCCGGTTGGACATCTCGTTGCACGTGATCTTGGCCACCGCCGCCATGAAAGGATCGGGAAACGGATTGGCCGTGATGCAGGCGCGATAAAGGATGCTGCGGGCTGTCTCGATCTCGCGGTACATCTCGGCGAGCTTCCACCGCACACCTTGATGGTGCCCGATTGCCTTTCCAAACACCGTTCGGTCCCTGACATATTTGCGGGCTTCTTCGAAGGCACCCTCGGCCAGCCCGAGCGAGATGCTCGGATTCAGACAGCGCTGCGTGTTGAAGGCGTTCAGCAGCTTTCTGAAGCCGTCATCGCGAATCACAAGATTCTCCAGCGGTAATTCGCAATTGCTGAACTGGATCTCGTGGAGGTTTTCGCCGCCCATCGTGTGGTAGGTCCCGGTCACCTCGAAACCTGGTGTGCCGGACTCCAGCAGAACGCAGCCGATACCCTCGCGGCCGGGTTTGCCGTCGATCCGCGTGAAGATGACGAACATACCGGCCTCACGGGCGCGGCTGATCAGGGTCTTGGTCCCGTTGAGGATGACGCGATCGCCGCGGATCACGGCGTTGGTGCGGTAGCTCGCGACATCGGTGCCGGCGTGCGGCTCAGTCATGCAGACGGCGAGGATGCAATCGCCCGTGACCACCTTGGGCAGAATGCGCTCACGAATGGCTGATGGCGCGTAGGTCGCGATCACACGGGTCTGGACGCCTGCCTCGCCAAGCGTCGCCATCGCGGTGACGTAACAGGTCTTGGCGATCTCCTCGAGCACCAGTGCGGTGTCGAACACGGACAGGCCGAGGCCGCCATATTCCTCCGGCACCGACATGCCGAGCACGCCAATCTCGGCGAGTTTCTTCATGTTATCCCATGGAAACGTTCCATCCATGTATCGCTGCGCGTTTGCCCTGAACTCGCCCTGCGCAAGATCGCGCACCGCAGCAATCATTCGCCGCTGCTGTTCCGTGAGCTGAAAATCCATGGCTTGTCCTTGCACTGCAATAAACGATGACCGGCAATGCACCCGTCGCGAACAGAGTATAGGTTATTTTCGAATTACGATAACATCGCGCGGCCGGAGAGACGTGCCATGTTCAGGATTGTTGCCTTGCTTGCTGCGGCGCTCGTGTTCGCGAGCCCGGCCGCGCTTGCGCAATCCTATCCCTCGAAGCAGATCACGCTGATCATTCCGTTCGCGCCGGGCGGATCGAACGACCTCGTCGGTCGCGCCATCGGCAAGAAACTGGCCGAGACCTGGGGACAGCCGGTCGTGGTCGAAAACCGCGGCGGTGGCGGCACGGTGATCGGCACCGCTGCCGTAGCCGCAGCGCCGCCGGACGGATACACCCTGCTGCTGGTATCGCCGACCTTCACCATCAATCCGGCGGTCCGGAAATCAATGCCGTTCGACACGGTGAGGGATTTCACACCCGTGGCCTTCATCGCACGCGCGCCGCTGCTGGTCACGACCTCGAACAAGCTACCGGTGAAATCCGTCAAGGAACTGTTCGCGCTAGCCCGGAGCAAGCCGGGCCAGATCACCTATGCCTCGGCTGGCCTCGGCAGCATCAACCAGATTTCCACCGAGTCGATCGCGTACGCGGCGGGCATCAAATTCATGCACGTGCCCTACAAGGGCGGCGCGCCGGCGCTCAACGATCTCGTCGGCGGCCATGTCGATATCTACGTTTCCAGCATTCCGCAGGCGCTGCAACTCATCCGTAGCGGCCAGATCAAGACATTGGCGGTAACGAGCCCGAAGCGGAGCGCAGTGCTGCCTGATATCCCGACACTCGAGGAGGCCGGGGAATCTGGCGCCAATCTCGGCACATGGTGGGGCATTGTGGGCCCGGCGGGGATGCCGCCAGATATCGTGCAGGCGCTCAACACGGAGATCCGCAAGGCGCTGTCTTCGCCCGAAGTCGGCACCTTCCTGACAAACGAAGGCGCGGAGGCTGACGCCGTGGCGATGTCCCCGCAGCAATTCGGCGAGATGATGCGCCTGGAAACCGAGCGCTGGACCAAGGTTGCGCGCGAGGCGAATATTTCAATCGACTAGCGTCAGACCGCGCTTGGATGCAGGACCGGCCGATAGCCTGCGCCTAGCGCGCGCAACGTCGATGGTGGTGTCAGCAGCTTTGCTTCTTCGAGCACGTCAGCTGATTTGCGATAGCCGGCCATCGACCATTGCAGCGCCCTGCCCCGTAGAACCAGAAAGCAGCCTTCACCTGACCGCACCATCGTGCCATCGGGCAACTCTTTGATCGGCACCGGCAGCGGATGCAGCCGCTTCTTGCCGCGCTCCAGCCGTTCGGCATGCAGCACCTTGTCCATATCTCGCGCGAGAACGTTCGCAGCGCCATTGCCTTCCTGCCAGCAGCTGCGAAAACGCTTGGCATCGTCGCGGCGGCAGAAGAAGCAGGGCCGATGGCCGGCGGCGAACGCGGTGGCTTCGTCGAGAAAGAACAGTTCGGTCCAGCTGCGGCCGCCCATCACCTTGCGCCGCCAGCCGCGGAATTCGCAGACGCAGGTGATCCATGCCGGGCTCGACCAGCGCTTTTTCAAGAGCGTCTTGGTAACGGGATCGTGGATGATGCCGCGATTGCCGGTGAAGATGCCGCGATGCTCGGTGGCGATGATTTCGCCAGTGGGGGTGACGCGATTTTGCAGCGGCATCGGCTATTTTGCCAGCGTCGTCGCGACGCGCATCTTCCACAGGTTCCAGATGCGATCGACAATCGCGAGATTGACCATATCCGCCTTGGCGCCCTCGCCCGGCGTCAGATAGTTCGGCTCGCCGCCGAGCGCGATCGCCTGCGATTGCAGCCGCGCATTGACGTCGGTGTAGTAGGCGCGGAATACCGCTGATTTGACCGACGGTCCCACCGTCACGTCGCCATGGCCGCGCATCAAGACCACCGGCTTGTCGCCGAGCGTGAGCGCCAGATCCTTGCCGATCGCCGCGTTGCGGACCAGCATGTCGGTCTCGCCAAAATCTTTGCGGATGTCCCATAGCGGCGCGCCGGCCGCGAGGAAGGCGGCGTTGTGGAACACCGCCCGCAGCGGCACCTGGCTGATCGTGTAGGGAAGGACGCCGGGCGAATGGGTGTGGACGACCGACATCACGTCCGGCCGCGCCCGGTAGATCTCGCTGTGGATGAAGCGTTCGAGGAACAGGCTGCGGCCGCGCGCGTCCACGGCATTGCCGTCGAGGTCGAATTCCATGATGTCGTCGGCGGTGACGAGCGCCGGCGCCAGCGAGCGCGACATCAGGAAGTGATTGGGATTGGCGGGATGGCGCGCACTGACATGGCCAAAGCCGTCGAGCACGCCGAAGTCGGCGAGGACACGGCTGCCGGTCACGATGTCGTCGAGCAGGGCTGCATCGACGCCGGGGATTGATTGGGCTCCGGCCACGTTGGACAGAGCCGTCAACGCGACGACGAGGAAAGCGGACCATCCTATTCGCATGCGTGCAGCCATCGCTGTCAGTCCATTTCGGCGCGTTTCTCCTTCTCCCCGCTCGCGGGGAGAAGGTCGGGATGAGGGGCTCTATCCAAGCACCGTGCTTGCGGAGAGCCCCCCTCACCCGAAGCCTTCGGCCGCAGCCAAAGCTTTGCTTTGGCGTCTTCTTGGAACGGCCGCCGACGGCGGCCTATGCTCTCCCCGCAAGCGGGGCGAGGTAAAAACTTACGCCGCGCCGTCACGGATCGGCGGCTGGAACGACAGCGCGGTGTCCCAGGGAAAGAAGATCCAGGTGTCCTGCGACACTTCGGTGATGAAGGTATCGACCAGCGGGCGCCCCTTGGGCTTGGCGTAGACGGTGGCGAAATGCGCGTCCGGCATCATGTCGCGGACCAGCCGTCCGGTCTTGCCGGTGTCGACGAGGTCGTCGACAATGAGAAGCCCCTTGCCGGTGCCGTTGCCAAGCTTGGCGGTGGCGTCGGAAACGCCCTTCAGCACCTGAAGCTCGCCCTGCTTGTCATGGTCGTAGCTGGCGATGCAGACGGTATCGATCACGCGGACGCCGAGTTCGCGCGCCACGATCGCGGCCGGCACCAGCCCGCCACGGGTGATGGCGATGACAGCATGAAACGGCCCGACTTCGTTGAGCCGCCAGGTCAGCGCCCTGCAATCGCGGTGAAACTGATCCCACGACACCGGAAAGGCCTTGCCCGACCGCTCCTGCGCGCTCAGTGCCTGAGCATCCGCCATCATCGTCTTCTCCTGCCTTTTCGAACTCGTAGCTCTTTTACTGACGCGTGTTCTTCAGCGCGAACCGGTTCCCGCTTCGCTCGAAAACGCTATGGCCGTGCCGCGTGGATCGCCGCCAGCATTTCCTTCACCGCGTTCATCGCGGCCGAGAGCTTTTCCGGATCGCGCGAGCGGACCACGAGGTTGGTGTTCGGCTTCTTGTCCTCGTCCTGGAACGGATAGCTGCCGATGATCGTGTCGGGATGGGCGTTGGCAATGTCGCGCAGCGGGCCGCCGATGTCGCCTTCCCGCGCGTTGGCGCGAACCGTGTCCGACAGCATCCGCACGCCCGACTTCAACTTGGGCGCGACGATATCCATCATCGCCTGCATGATGGTGGGAATGCCGGCCATCACGATGACATTGCCGAGCTTGAAACCGGGCGCCAGAATGGTCGCGCTCTGGATCAGTTCGGCGCCGTCAGGAACGCGGGCCATGCGCATTCGCGCCTCGTTGAGGTCCTGCTCGCTCCAGCGCTCCTTAAACCGCGCCACCACTTCGGGGTGATGGTCGATGCCGACCCCGAACGCCTTGGCGACGCTGTCGGCGGTGATGTCGTCATGGGTCGGCCCGATGCCACCGGTGGTGAAGACGTAATTGTAGCGATGCCGCAGTGCATCAAGAGCGGCAATGATGTCGGCCTCCTCGTCGGCGACGACGCGGACTTCCTTCAGGTCTATGCCGATATTGGTCAGGTACTCGGCGATAAAGCCGATGTTCTTGTCCTTGGTCCGGCCGGACAGGATCTCGTCACCAATGACCAGAATTCCCGCCGTGACGATCTCACTCATGTCTCTCTCCCCACCTGTCCCGGGACGGACTTTGCGCACGCAACGCATTGAAGTCACGGGGTTTGCTGCCGAAATAAGCACCCGGCAGCCTGATTTTAGGGCAGCACGGCGAAACTACCCATAGCAAATGCCGCCAGCCTCTGCATATCGCGCTGGCCCGGCCCTTGCTACCATCCCGTTAAGTCATGCACTGTGCCGTATGGCTTCGAGAGATAGTCAGGATTTATGGCAGTCGCGTTTGATGAAATGAACGGGCCAGGCGGGGACCTCCGCTCGGCCTACCATGAGCTCTCCCGCTGGCTGAAGGAGACACCGCCCGAAGCCCTGGAGTACCGACGCCAGGAAGCGGAACTGCTGTTCCGCCGGATCGGTATCACCTTCGCGGTGTACGGCGACGCCGAGGCCCAGGAGCGGCTGATCCCGTTCGACGTGATCCCCCGGATCTTCTCCGGCAAGGAATGGACCCTGCTGGAAAAGGGCCTGAAACAGCGGGTCCGCGCGCTCAACATGTTCCTGCGCGACATCTATCACGGCCGCGACATCCTGCGCGCCAACATCATTCCCGATGACCTGATCTTCCAGAACCCGGTGTTCCGCCCGGAGATGAACGGCCAGGACGTGCCGCACGACGTCTATGTCCATATCGCCGGAATCGACATCGTCCGGGTCGACGCCAACGATTTCATCGTGCTGGAGGACAATGCGCGCACGCCGTCCGGCGTCTCCTACATGCTGGAAAACCGCGAAATCATGATGCGGCTGTTTCCGGACCTGTTCGCCCGCCACCGCGTCGCTCCCGTGGAAAAATATCCCGACGAGTTGCTGTCGGCGCTGCGTTCGGTGGCGCCGCTCTCGGCCTCGGCGGAACCGACGGTCGCGCTGATGACGCCGGGCGTTTATAATTCCGCCTATTACGAACACTCGTTCCTCGCCGATAAGCTCGGCATCGAACTGGTCGAGGGTCGCGACCTCGTCGTCAAGAACGACGAGGTGTTCATGCGCACCACCGAAGGCCTCAAGCGCGTCGACGTGATCTACCGCCGCGTCGACGACGACTTCCTCGACCCCCTCACCTTCCGCCCGGATTCCGCGCTCGGCGTCCCCGGGCTGATGTCGGCCTATGCGGCCGGCAACATCACGCTGGCGAACGCGGTCGGCACTGGCATCGCCGACGACAAGGCGATCTATTCCTACATGCCGGAGATCGTGAAATTCTATCTCGCCGAAGAGCCTATCCTGAAGAACGTGCAGACCTGGCGCTGCCGCGAGCCAAAGGACCTGTCCTACGTGCTCGATAATCTCGGCGACCTCGTGGTGAAGGAAGTGCACGGCTCCGGCGGCTACGGCATGCTGATCGGCCCCGCCGCGACCAAGGCAACGATCGAGGCGTTCCGCGACAAGCTCAAGCGCGAACCCGAGGGCTTTATCGCCCAGCCGACGCTGGCGCTGTCGACCTGCCCGACCTGCACCGCGTCCGGCCTCGCGCCGCGCCATGTTGATCTCAGGCCATTCGTGCTGACCGGCCGCGATCGCACCACCATCGTGCCGGGCGGACTTACTCGGGTGGCGCTGAAGGAAGGCTCGCTGGTGGTCAATTCCAGCCAGGGCGGCGGCACCAAGGACACCTGGATACTGGACGAATAGAGATGCTGTCGCGCACCGCCGAAAATCTGTACTGGCTGGCCCGCTATGTCGAGCGTGCCGAATATCTTGCGCGCACCATCGATGCGACCTTGCGCGTCACAGCACTTCCAGCCGCCTATATCGGCAAGACCAACGAGTGGGATTCCGCCCTGCTCACCGCCGGCGTCAGCACGAGTTTTTACGAGGCCTATCAGGAAGCCAACGAGCAGAACGTCGTCGAGTATCTGGCGTTCTCGCCGTCCAATCCCTCGTCGATCAAGAATTGCATCGAGGCCGCCCGGCTGAATTCACGCTCGGTGCGCACTGCGCTGACGAGCGAGATGTGGGACACCATCAACTCATCCTGGATCGAATTGCAGGAAGTCTGGGGCAAGGGAACCTCGACCCGCGAGGAACTGGCGAAGTTCCTGCGCTTCGTGCAGGAGACCTCACTGCGGTTCGATGGTTCCGCCTACCGGACCATGTTGCGCAACGACGCCTACTGGTTCTCGCGGCTCGGCCTGCATCTGGAGCGCGCCGACAACACCGCGCGCATTCTCGACGTCAAATATCACGTGCTGCTGCCCGAGGAGGAACATGTCGGTGGCCCGCTGGATTACTATCAGTGGACCTCGATCCTGCGCTCGGTGTCGGCGCTGACGGCCTATCACTGGGTCTATCGCGAGACATTGAAACCCTGGCTGATCGCGGATCTCCTGATCCTCAACGATACGCTGCCGCGGTCGCTGGCGAGCTGCTACAGCAACCTGGTGCGTAACCTCGACCAGATCGGCGTCGCCTATGGCCGCCAGGGCGCCTCCCAGCGCCACGCCCGCGGCGTCCGCAACCGGCTTGAACACAGCCATATGGACGATATCTTCCAGCATGGCGTCCACGAGTTCATCCAGGAGTTTTTGGCGGATAACTCAAGGCTCGGCGAAATCATCACCAAGCAATATCTGATCTAACGAGTTAAAATTGCGCGCGCTCAAATTTCGTTATGGCCGGGCTTGTCCCGGCGATCCACGTCTGCTTTGAGGGAGCGACAAAGAAAGACGTGGATGCCCGGCACAAGGCCGGGCATGACAATGTTCCTGATCTATATGTCTGGCTGAACTCCAGCTCTGCCTCGGTACGCCATGCGCCTGCGAATTGCCCATTCCACCAGCTATCGCTACGAGCCCCCGGCCTCCGGCGTGATCCAGATTCTACGCATGACGCCCGGCAGCCATGACGGGCAGTACGTCGCGGAATGGCAGATCGACGTCTCGACAAATTCCCGGCTCGACGTGCACGAGGATGCGTTCGGCAACCTCACCCACGTGCTGACGCATGGGCCGATCGCCGACCTCACCATCCGTGTCGAGGGACTGATCGAGACCCACGACACCGGCGGCGTGTTGCGCGGCACCGATGAGCGGTTTCCGCCGGGCTTCTTCCTGCGCTCGACGCCGCTGACGGAAGTCAATCCGGCGATGGCGACCTTTGCGCGCGAACTGCGGTCGGAATCCGACGGCGACATCCTGGGCTTCCTGCACGCGCTGATGGTGCAGATCAACGAACACATGACGTTCGACGAGGATCCGACCAACTCAGGAACCTCCGCGGCGGAAGCTTTCGCGCTCAAGCGCGGCGTCTGCCAGGACTACGCGCATATCCTGATCGCCTGCGCCCGCTCCGGCGGCGTGCCGGCGCGTTTCGTCTCCGGCCACTTCCTGCGCTCCGACGGCACCGTCAACCAGCAAGCCGGCCACGCCTGGGCCGAGGCCTATGTGTCAAATCTCGGCTGGGTCGGGTTCGATGCCGCCAACGGCATCTGCACCACCGACGCCCACGCCCGCGTCGCGATCGGACTGGACTATCTCGGCGCCGCCCCGGTGCGCGGCACCCGCTACGGCGGCGGCGCGGAGACGCTTGACGGTCGCGGTCAAGGTCGATCAGGCCGGACGCCCGGGGCAATGGCAAAGCCAGTCGTAGGCCTCTCCTCGTCATTGTCCGCAACAAACGCAAAGCGTTTGTTGCAGACAATGACGGTTGAGAGTGCTCGCCACGAGTGAAGTCCTCATCCTGAGGAGCGGCATAAGCCGCGTCTCGAAGGATGGGCCGCGGGCTCTCATGGTTCGAGACGGCGCTTCGCGCCTCCTCACCATGAGGACGAACTACTTATCCAGCCACACGTCCTCGTACCGCACGTAATTGTACTGGCTGTTGTCGTGCGGCGTGTATCCCCTGACGTAAGGCTGCCAGCAATTGCCCGCGGCACTGTGCAGGATGATCGGGCGCGCCGCGTCGTCGACCAGGATGCGCTCGATGTCCCAGACGATCTTCTTGCGCTTTTCCCGGTCCAGTTCGCGCGATTGTGCCGCCAGCAATTTATCCACGTCGGCGTTGCAGTACTGGGTGTAGTTGCGCTCCGACTGGCACGAATAGTTCTCGACGATATTGCCATCAGGGTCGTCGACGCTGACGCCTGTCACGTTCAGCCCGATGGTGTAGTCCTTCTTCGCCAGCCTCGCATACCAGCGCGGCGTATCGAGAATATCGAGCTCGCCGACGATATAGATCTTCTTGAGCTGGTCGGCCACGATCACAGCGGCGTCGCGATAGCTCGGGAGGTTGCGAGTTTGGATCTTGATCGGCAGCGGCTTGGCCTCGCTGTAGCCGAGCTTCTGCATGATCGCCTGGGCCTCAGTGACGTTCTTCGCGGTGTCCGGACCGTAGCCCGTCAACGATGCCACCATGTCCGGCGGCATGCCCCACTCGCCTTCGGGCTTTGCCAGCATCGCGCCGCCGAGCGTCCCGGCACCTTCCATCAGAATGGTGTTGAACGCCTTTCGATCCAATGACAGCGACATCGCCTTGCGAATGTCGGCATTGTCGAACGGCGGATTGACGCGGTTGACCATCAGGTTGATCTGGGTGCCGGTCTGGATCGTCTGGCAGATCGCCTTCGGCGCCCGCTCCTTCATGTCCTTCATCAGGGGAATGCTGACGTCGGAAGGAAAGGTGATGTCGTAGTCGCCGGTCGAAAACGCCAGCATCCGCGTGGCGCGGTTGTCGATCATCCGGAAGGTGATCTCGTCGAGATACGGCTTATCCTTCTTGAAGTAATCGGGATTGCGCACCAGCCGGATCGAATCGCCGCGCTTGAACTCGACGAACTTGAACGGGCCGGTGCCAACGGGCTTGGTGCGCATCACCTGCTGCGGCACATGGCAGGGATAGACCGGCGAAAACGCGCTCGCCAGCAACACCGGCAGGCTCGGCTGCGGCTCGCTCAATTCGAAGGTCGCCTCGTAGTCGCCGTTGACGCTGACGTCCTGCAGCTTCGTGTACCAGATCTTGCGCGGGTTGCGGTGAAAGTCCTTGGCGTCGCCCTTGCCGATCAGCATTCGCCAGGTGCACTGCACGTCCTTGGCCGTGAACGGCTGGCCGTCGTGCCATTTCACGCCCTGCCTGAGCTTGAAGGTGAGTTTGGTGTTGGTCGAATCCCACGACCAGCTCTCGGCCAGATCCGGGATGATGGTGTCGATGCTCTCGTGGACCTTGGTGGAATCGAACATCACGAGGTTGTTGAAGACGGCCGAGAACGGCGTCACCGAGGCGATGGTGGATTCCTCGAGCAGCGAGGCCGAGGGCGGATTGTCGTTGTGATAGAGCCGCAGCGTGCCGCCCTTCTTTTGCGCCGCGGCGGGGCTTGCGACCATCAGCGTCATGCACAGCAGCGATACGGAGACGGCTTGCAACCTGCCCGGCAATTGATTGGCGCGCACTTCAGCCTCCCAAACTGTTTTCTTTTTCTGTAGTGTTGCCGAACTCTACAGGACTGCGAGGGTCGAAGGCAACGCGGGAGACTTGCAATGTCGGAAAGCGACAAACTGTTCGCGGGCTCGATCCCGGAAAACTACGATCGCAACATGGTTCCGCTGATCTTTGCGGGCTACGCCGAAGATCTTTCGCGGAAAGCCGCTGCGCTCTCGCCCAAGGCCGTGCTGGAAATCGCCGCCGGCAGCGGCGCCGTGACGCGGGCGCTGGCGCCGAAACTTGCATCCGATGCGCGGTATGTCGTGACCGACCTCAACCAGCCGATGCTGGATTATGCCGCCTCACGGCAAAACGCAGACAGTCGCATTGCCTGGCGCCAAGCGGACGCGCAGGCGTTGCCTTTCGACGATGCCAGTTTCGACGTGGTTTGTTGCCAGTTCGGCGCGATGTTTTTCCCCGATCGTCCGTCCGGGTACCGGGAGGCAAAGCGGGTGCTCAAGCCGGGTGGCAGCTACCTGTTCAACGTGTGGGATCGAATTGAGGAAAACGTGTTCGCCGACGACGTGACGAATGCGCTCGCCGGCTTCTTTCCGGACGATCCGCCGCGCTTTCTGGCGCGCACGCCCCATGGCTACCACGACACTGCGCTGATCCGCCGCGATCTGGAGAAGGCAGGCTTTTCGGAGGTGACGATCGAGACCCGGGCGGAACAAAGCCGCTCGCCCTCCGCGATTCATGTTGCAACCGCCTATTGCCAGGGTACCCCGCTACGCAACGAGATCGAAGCCAGAGGCGCGGACAAGCTCACCGCCGCGACCGAACACGCCGCGGCCGCCATCGCGAAACGGCACGGAAACGGTGAGATCATCGCCAAGATCTCGGCGCATGTCATCACGGCCAGGCCCTAGGATTTGCACCATCCCTCACTGTTGGCGCCGGCCCTTCGGGGCGGCCGGCGCCACGGGAATTGGGGTTGGATCACGGGGCGAAATTGGCTACTAGTTGCCCGCCGGTAATTCGGGACGGTTGGGGACGTGGAATGACCTATTGCTGCGGAGTGCTGGTACGGGACGGTCTGGTCATGATCGCGGATACCCGCACCAATGCCGGCCTCGACAACGTCTCGACGTTTCGCAAGCTGCATATCTTCTCAAAGCCCGGCGAGCGCATCATGGCGATCGCCAGCGCCGGCAATCTCGCGATCAGCCAGTCGGTGCTCTCGACGCTGACGGAGGGTCTGGAAGACCCGCACACCGGCGAGCTCGAGACCCTGATGAACGCGCCGACCATGTTCCAGGCGGCGCAGCGCATCGGTCGCGCCATCCGCAACGTGCACGCCACCGAGGGCGAGGCCCTGAGGTCGGAAGACGTCTCCTTCGACGTGTCGTTTCTGTTCGGCGGCCAGATCAAGGGCTCCAAGATGCGGCTGTTCATGGTCTACACCGCCGGCAATTTCATCGAATGCACGACCGACACGCCCTATTTGCAGATCGGTGAGCACAAATACGGCAAGCCGGTGCTCGACCGCGCGATGCATTACGACGTCGAACTGTATGAGGCGCTGAAGACCAGCCTGATCTCGATGGACTCGACGATGCGCTCCAACCTCGGCGTCGGCCTTCCGATCGACGTGCTGGTCGTGCGCACCGACGCCTGCGAGGCCGATCTCAACCACCGCATCGAGGCCGGCGAACCCTATTTCCACGACCTGCGCTCGCGCTGGTCGGCGGCGCTGCGCGCAGCGCACCAGAATATTCCAAGACCACCCTACAAGACCGAAACAGAAACAAAAAACTGAAGGCGAGGAAACTATGACCGAGGCGGCAAACAAGATCGCGATCGTGACCGGTGCAGGCACCGGCGTCGGACGCGCGGCATCGCTGGCACTGATGAACGCCGGCTTCACGGTGGTGCTCGCCGGACGCCGCATGGAGATGCTGGAAGAGACCAAGAAGCTCGGCGACAACATCGGCAAGAGCCTGTGCGTTTCCGCCGACATGACCAGCCCGGCTTCGATCGCGGCTTTGTTCGACAAGGTGAAGTCGGAATACGGTCGGCTCGACGTGCTCTTCAACAATGCCGGCATGGGCGCGCCGCCGGTGAATTTCGAGGATCTGACCCTCGAACAGTGGCAGGCGGTGGTGAACACCAACCTCACCGGGCCGTTTTTGTGTACCCAGCACGCCTTCCGCATCATGAAGGACCAGAACCCGCACGGCGGCCGCATCATCAACAACGGTTCGATCTCGGCGCATGCGCCGCGGCCCTACTCCGCGGCCTATACCTCGACCAAGCACGCCATCACCGGCCTGACCAAGGCTTCCAACCTCGACGGCCGCAAATACGACATCGCGGTCGGCCAGGTCGACATCGGCAATGCCGCGACCCCGATGACCGACCGCATGGTCGCCGGCCCCGGCGTGATGCAGCCCGACGGCACGATGAAACAGGAACCGCGGATGGACGCGAAAGCGGTCGGCGATGCCGTCGCCTACATGGCCGGCCTGCCGCTCGACGCCAACGTGCTGTTCATGACGGTCATGGCCAGCAAGATGCCGTTCGTGGGACGGGGGTAAGCCTGTCGTCCCGGCCTAGTGCGCAATTGCGCACGGGCGCCGGGACGACGAATACCTACTCCAGCCGCTCTACATCCCGCAGCGTCGGAAACAGCTTCATCCACAACAGCGCAATCGCGATGGTGCCGACGCCGCCGAGCACGGCGGCCGGCACGGCGCCGAACAATGCCGCGGTGATGCCGCTCTCGAACTGGCCGAGCTGGTTCGAGGCGTTGATGAACAGGAAATTCACGGCGCCGACGCGGCCGCGCATCTCGTCGGGCGTTGCCAGTTGCACCAGCGAAAATCGTATCACCACGCTGATGGTGTCGGCGGCACCCAGAACCGCCAGCGCCAGCACCGACAGCCACATCCACTGCGACAGCGCGAATACCACCGTCGCGGCACCGAACACGATCACGGCCTGAAACATTCGCATCCCGACGCGGTGGTTGATGGTGTGGTGCGCCAGAAATGCCGTCATCAAGAGCGCGCCGACCGCGGGCGCGGCGCGCAGGATGCCGAGGCCGAGCGGGCCGGTTTGCAGAATGTCGCGCGCATAGATCGGCAGCAGCGCGGTGGCGCCGCCGAGCAGCACGGCGAACAGATCGAGCGAGATCGTCCCCAGGATCGACGGATTGTTGCGGACGAAGTTGACGCCGGCGAACAGATCGTCCGGCGTCGCGGTGTCCCTGACGGCGGCCGCTTGCGCCAGGCGGACCACGCCGATGCAGGCCGCTGCAAAGAACGCGAACGCGCCCATGATCCCGTAGGCCGCACTGGGAGCGATGGCGTAGGCAAGGCCGCCGAGCGCGGGACCGGTGATGGTGGCGATCTGCGCCGCGCCGCTCGAGATCGCGGTCGCCCGCTGCAGCGATCCCTGCGGCGCGATCAACGGCAGCAACGCCGCCAGTGCCGGGCTTTCGAAGGCACCGACGATGCCGAGCACGAAGGTGGCGACGAAAATCTCCGTCACCGTGAGCCAGCCGCCGAAGGCGCCGACGGCGAGAAACAGCGCCGTCAGCCCCTCGACGACTTCGCAGATCTGCACCACGCGTTTGCGCTCGTAACGGTCCGCGGCGTGGCCGGCGACGAACATCAGCAGCGCTGTGGGCAGGAACTGCACCAGCCCGATCATGCCGAGCTGGAACGCGCTGCCGGTCAGGTCGTAGACCTGCCAGCCGATCGCGACCGCGCCGATCTGGGTGGCAAAGCGCGAAAAGCTCCGCGACAGCAGGAACAGCAGAAACGGCCTGTACTTCAGCAGGGCGCCGGCGCCGACAGGCATGGTGGCAGACATGGGTGGGCTGGCTTCCTGCTCTTCCAAGCGACCGTCGCGGCGCTGCTTTCTGTTGTTTATTACGCCGTGGCTGACCCCCACTTCCTTGTCAATGGCCTGACCTGAATGGCTGCCCGGCATTGCCGCCTCGAACGCCCGCAGCCATAATCGCGCGAGGGGGCGTTGGGATCATGTTGCAATTGCAATCGGCGTTCGGCGTGCTGGCGTTGCTTGGGCTGGCGTGGGCGCTCGGCGAAAACCGCCGCGCCGTCTCGTTCCGCCAGACGACGGTCGGACTTGCCGTGACCATCGTCACCGCGCTGCTGCTGATCAAGCTGCCGCCGGTGGCAAAGGCGTTCGGCGCCATCAACGACGCCGTCAGCACCATCGCGGCCGCTTCCCGCGCGGGCACGTCGTTCGTGTTCGGCTATCTCGGCGGCGGGGTGCTGCCGTTCGACCTCAAGGCGCCGGGTGCGGACTTCATCCTGGCGTTTCAGGCGCTGCCGATCATTCTGGTCATGAGCGTGCTGACGACCTTGCTGTTTTATTGGCGCGTGCTGCCGCCGATCGTGCGTGGCATGGCGTGGCTCCTGGAGCGCACGCTCGGCGTCGGCGGCGCGGTCGGGCTCTCCACCGCGGCCAACATTTTTCTCGGCATGGTCGAGGCGCCGTTGTTCATCCGCCCCTATCTGACGCAGCTGACCCGCAGCGAATTGTTTCTGGTAATGACCGGTGGCATGGCCGGGATCGCCGGCACCGTGCTGGTGCTCTACGCCACGCTGCTGGCGCCCTTGATCCCGGACGCAGCGGCGCATTTCGTCATCGCTTCCGTGCTCGGCGCGCCGGCGGCGATCCTGATCAGCCTGATCATGGTGCCGGAAACATCCGACAGGCGCACCGGCGGCGCGCTGGCGGATCCCGATACGCACGCATCGAGCACCATGGACGCAATCGTCAAGGGCACCACCTCAGGGCTCGAGCTGTTGTTGAACATCATCGCAATGCTGCTGGTGCTGGTAGCGCTGGTCTATCTCGCCAATGCCATCCTCGGCCTGTTGCCGGAAATCGGCGGCGCCAAAATCTCGCTGCAGCGCCTGCTCGGCTACCTGATGGCGCCGGTGTGCTGGCTGATGGGTCTGCCGTGGTCGCAGGCGATCACGGCGGGCAGCCTGATGGGCACCAAGACCGTGCTCAACGAACTGATCGCCTATGTCGACCTCTCGAAACTCGGCACCGACGCGCTCGATCCGCGCTCGCGGCTGATCATGCTCTATGCGATGTGCGGCTTTGCCAATTTTGCCAGTCTCGGCATCATGATCGGCGGCCTCGGCACCATGGCGCCGGAGCGCCGCGAGGAGATCAATGCGCTCGGGCTGAAGTCGATCGTGTCGGGGACGCTGACGACATGTTTGATGGGCGCGATCGTGGGGGTGCTGACGCCGTGAACATCGCCACCGTCATTGTCTGCAACAAACGCAAAGCGTTTGTGCATAGGAGCGAAGCGACGAAGCAATCCAGTCTTCCGTGCAGCAAGATGGATTACTTCGCTACGCTCTCATGCACAAACGCTTTGCGTTTGTTGCAGACAATGACGGCGGTGAATTGCGCGCGTCCTACGACGCCAACTCCACCGTCTTGAACTCCGCCGGCAAGATCACTTCCAGCAGTTCGACGTCGTCGGAATAATCCATGATCAGATGTTTGATGCGCGGCGGCTGGGTCCAGGCGCTGCCTTCTTTCATCAGCGTTTCGCCCTGGCCTTCCATGTAGGTCTTCACCCAGCCCTTGAGCACATAGACCATCTGGAATTCGACGTCGTGGTAATGCAGCTTTGAAACTTCGGCCGGATTGCACGGCCCGATCAGCCGGATCACGTGCGCCTGCGCCAGGCCGTGGCTCGCCTCTGATATGCCGAGGTCGCGGTACTGCGCATAGGTGCGCAGGCCGTCAGCTTTAAAATCTTCTTCGCTGTGATGGCTGATGGCAATGCGCTGCTTCGGCCGCGCCTTTGACTTGACTGCCTTTGCAGCCTTGGTTGCCTTGGTCGCCTTGGGTTTGACCGCCGGCACACCCCTCGCCTTGGACTTGACGGTCTTGCGGGCCGAGGATTTGGCCGCTGTCTTGTGCCCCGACCATTTCTTCTTCACCGCGGTCTGCGCCGCGGTTCTTGATGCCGCTTTTTGCTTGGCCATTGGTAGCCTCCCCGTTGTTGGTCGGACGAGGCTAACACAAAAAATGGATTTCGTAGGGTGGGCAAAAGCGCACTTTGCGCCGTGCCCACCATCAATCCTCCAGACCTCATCCTGAGGAGCCGCGTTAGCGGCGTCTCGAAGGATGAATGGCACCGGCCGGGCCTCCATGGTTCGAGACGGCGCTGACGCGCCTCCTCACCATGAAGATCAAGCGATCAATGCAGCCTGAACACGCCGTCGACAGCGCGAAGTTCGGCCGGCTTGATCAGCTTGGAATGCGCTACGGTCACCGAGAACAGCGGGCCCTCGAGCTTTTCCTCCCAAAAGGCGAGGAAATCCTTCAGCGCCGGAAATTTCGGAAATAGATCGTAGTTCTGCCAGACATAGGTCTGTAGCAACGAGGGATGATCCGGCATTCGATAAAGAATTTGCGCCGTCGTCAGACCATAACCCAGCACCTGCTTCCGGAAATCGTCGGAAACAACCCCAACCCGCGAGACCATGCCAACCTCCATTGCTGGAGCGCATTCACGTGGTGGCCGCACACCGAGCCACCCCGGCGGAGATACGCTCACATGAGAGAAATGTGACGCAGTTAACCAACTCATCACAAGCCTAAATGTTTAACGATCTGTTGAAAAAGTTCGCGTTAGCAGCAGCTTACCGCACGTGCTAATACGGGGTCGGACGCTTCTTTTGGCCAATTAACGATGCTTAACGAAATTGGCAAACGTCACATTTGAGTGCCAGTTTTTCTGCTAGAAGGCCTTGTCCCCCGCACAAGACTGGCTTATGTCCGTTGCAGCCGAGCTGGCACTCGCCGGCGCGGACTGCCAAAATTTTAGAATCTGACAACATCTTCAGAAACTTAGGAGGACTGCATGAAATTCCGTCCGCTCCACGACCGCGTCGTGGTCAAGCGCATCGACGCCGAAGAGAAGACCGCTGGCGGCATCATCATTCCGGACAGTGCCAAGGAAAAGCCCTCGCAGGGCGAAATCACCGCCGTCGGCCCGGGTGGCCGTGACGAGGCTGGCAAGCTGATCCCGATCGACCTCAAGGTTGGCGATCGCGTCCTGTTCGGCAAGTGGTCCGGCACCGAGGTCAAGATCGACAACCAGGACCTGTTGATCATGAAGGAAAGCGACATCATGGGCGTCCTCACCGACGTTCCCGCGGCCAAGAAGAAGGCCGCCTAAGCCAACCCGCACACGCTCACCCTGAGGGGCGCCTGCGAGGCGCCTCCCCGAAGGGTGAGACCCAGACATCAACTCAGGGAAATCAAATATGTCAGCTAAAGAAGTCAAATTCGGCGTCGATGCTCGCGACCGCATGCTGCGCGGCGTCGAGATTCTCGCCAACGCCGTCAAGGTGACGCTCGGTCCGAAGGGCCGCAACGTCGTGCTCGACAAGTCGTTCGGCGCTCCCCGTATCACCAAGGACGGCGTCACCGTCGCCAAGGAAATCGAACTCGAAGACAAGTTCGAGAACATGGGCGCGCAGATGGTGCGCGAAGTCGCTTCCAAGTCGGCTGATGCTGCCGGCGACGGCACCACCACCGCGACCGTGCTTGCGGCTGCGATCGTCCGTGAAGGCGCCAAGGCGGTTGCCGCCGGCATGAACCCGATGGATCTGAAGCGCGGTATCGACCTGGCTGTGGAAGCCGTGGTCGCCGACCTCGTCAAGAACTCCAAGAAGGTCACCTCGAACGAGGAAATCGCCCAGGTCGGCACCATCTCCGCCAACGGCGACGCCGAAATCGGCAAGTTCCTCGCCGACGCCATGAAGAAGGTCGGCAACGAGGGCGTCATCACGGTTGAAGAAGCCAAGTCGCTCGAAACCGAACTCGACGTCGTCGAAGGCATGCAGTTCGACCGTGGCTACATCTCGCCCTACTTCGTCACCAACGCCGACAAGATGCGCGTTGAATTCGACGACGCCTACATCCTGATCAACGAGAAGAAGCTCTCCAACCTGAACGAACTGCTGCCGCTGCTCGAAGCCGTGGTGCAGACCGGCAAGCCGCTGGTCATCGTCGCGGAAGACGTCGAAGGCGAAGCTCTCGCCACCCTCGTCGTCAACCGTCTGCGTGGCGGCCTGAAGGTTGCGGCCGTCAAGGCTCCGGGCTTCGGCGATCGCCGCAAGGCCATGCTGCAGGACATCGCCGTCCTGACCGGCGGCCAGGCGATCTCGGAAGATCTCGGCATCAAGATGGAGAACGTCACCATCGCCATGCTCGGTCGCGCCAAGAAGGTGATGATCGACAAGGAAAACACCACCATCGTCAACGGCGCCGGCAAGAAGGCCGACATCGAAGCCCGCGTTCAGCAGATCAAGGCGCAGATCGAGGAAACCACCTCGGACTACGACCGTGAGAAGCTGCAGGAGCGTCTGGCCAAGCTCGCTGGCGGCGTCGCGGTGATCCGCGTCGGCGGCGCGACCGAAGTCGAAGTCAAGGAGCGCAAGGACCGCGTTGATGACGCGATGCATGCGACCCGTGCGGCGGTTGAAGAAGGCATCGTGCCGGGCGGCGGCGTCGCCCTGCTGCGCGCCTCCGAGCAGCTCAAGCGCATCAAGACCCAGAACGACGACCAGAAGACCGGCGTCGAGATCGTGCGCAAGGCGCTGTCCGCGCCGGCCCGCCAGATCGCGATCAACGCAGGCGAAGACGGTTCCGTCATCGTCGGCAAGATCCTCGAGAAGGATCAGTATTCGTTCGGCTTCGACTCGCAGACCGGCGAATACGTCAACCTGATCTCGAAGGGCATCATCGACCCGACCAAGGTGGTTCGCGCGGCGATCCAGAACGCAGCTTCGGTTGCGGCTCTGCTGATCACCACCGAAGCCATGGTGGCCGAACTGCCCAAGAAGGGCGGCGCAGGCGCAGGCGGCATGCCCCCCGGCGGCGGCATGGGCGGCATGGACTTCTAAGTCCAGCCACTCAGGCGAACCTACGAAATGCGAAAACCCCGGCAGCGATGCCGGGGTTTTTGTTTTAGGGTGTCTCGATTGAAGATCGGCCACCTCTCCTGCCTTCCACGCGGCGGCGAAACGCGCGATGGATAGGCAGCGCCTGTATCGCGTTACTGCACCACCATGCCAATCCGGCCGTAGCGGATCGCCGACTGCGTGCCATTGCCACCGGCATCGCGCGAAAAGAAAATCATGCCCACGCGGCCAACGACATTTTCCAGCGGAATGTATCCCATAGCTGTGAGCACGCGACTGTCGGTCGAGTTGTCGCGGTTGTCGCCGAGCACGAACAGGTGTCCGGCTGGTACCTGATAGACGTTAGTATTGTCATAGTAGCCCTTATCGACACAATCGAGCGTCTCGTAGCTCGCGCCATTCGGCAAGGTCTCGCGCCAGCGCTTCATGTTGCGCGGCCCGCCTCCGCACAGGTCGCCACCTGAGAAATCCGCCATGCGCTCGTGCTGGACTTTTGCGTCGTTGATGTAGAGTTCCCCATCCTTCATCTGGATGCGATCGCCGGGAAGGCCCACCACACGCTTGATGTAATTGGTCGAAGTGTCCTTTTGCGGCCGGAAGACAATTACGTCGCCGCGAGCCGGCTCCGAACCAAAAACACGCCCCGAAAACAACGGTGGCGAGAACGGCAGCGAGTACTGGGTATAGCCGTAGGCGTATTTCGTGGCGAAGACATAGTCGCCCGGCAGCAACGTCGGACCCATGGACGCAGAAGGCAGGTTGAACGGCTGGAACAGGAATGTCCGCACCATCAGCGCCAGCCATGCGGCCAGCAGCAGCGTGCCGGCGGCGTAGGCAAGGATCGTCCGCCAGAAGCCGAACCGCTCCACTCGGGAGAGCATCAGCAGGGTCACGACCAGCGACCAGAAGTCCACAGACACCGTTCACAAGATCGAACAACGACGACAGCAACCGTGATTCCGCGCCAGCTGCGAGGATGCGCCAGCCGGCCGCGACCGCGAGAACGACCGCAAGTCCCAGAATGTTCGGCAGCATGCCCCAGGCAAAGGCGGCACGCACCGCGACATTTGATGCCACGCCGCCCATCTTTCGCCCGATCCAGCCGGTGAGAACGGCAAGGACGTAAAGATTAAAGACAGCGTAGATCACGCCGCCCGCGACACAGGCCAACAATGTCCGCCAGCCCATGATCTCGCTGCCCGCGCCGTACCCTGTCAGCAGGTTGGCAGCCGACGCCGCACCGCCGAGCGCCGCGAGAGGGAGAACCAGATAGCGCGGCCGGTCGGCTACAATGCGCTCGATGGTCTGCCGAGGCCGCCACAAGGTCGAAATCAGCGGTGACGTTCGCCCGTAGGCATCGGATGGACTATCAGACATCGCACCATGCCTATGGCCGGTCCCAGGCAGCCGGCCGCGGAAATCGATTTATCAGAGGTTGCAGTGATATGCCAACACAAGACCGAGAGAAGTCAGCGAGCACGGTTTTCCACTTCTCAATTCGTCACGCCACCAGCGCGCGACCGCCCTGCTCGTACCGATCCTTTGTGATCTCGAAAATGAAATACGGCCGGTCGCTGGACAGTTCGCGGGTGAACAGGCCCTCGCGCTTGATGCCGCCGATCTTGGTCATCGCGCCCTGCGAGCGCCAGTTTTCATCGCCGACCCAGAACACGACCGTATCGACGAAGGTGAAGGCGTGATCGAGCATCAGGCGCTTCACTTCGCGGTTGGCTCGGCCGCCCCAATGGCTGCGGGCAAGGAAAGTCCAGCCGATCTCGATCTCGCTCAGTTCGGGCTCGTGGCCGTAGTAGCGGCTTGAGCCGATCAGCTTGTTGGTCGCGCGATCAACGAACGCAAAGCCCATCTTTGAAGTGACCGCGCCGTCGAAGAATTTTCGAAAACCCGCTTCTGTGTAGCGATCGGGCACCGGATGCACTTTCCAGATTTCCGGGTCGGAGCCGGCGGCGAACAGCTCGCTCCAATCATCGGCCGAAATCGGCCGGACGGTGACGGTGGGGCCAACCAATGTCGGCTGAAAATCAGGCTGGGACATGGATCGAAATCTAGCGGGCCGTACCGGCGCCGCCTAGTCCCGCCAACGATCCGCAAGGCTATCGCATGGCCTGCAGTATTGCAGCCATTGGCTGCAATCTCCCTGCATAAAAGCAGGATCATTCCGCGCTATACCGGTCGCGAGGAGACTTCAAACGTGGAGATTAGCATGACCGCCCCAAAAACCCTGCTCGAGCTTTCCGGCGCCGATCTCCGGCCGCCGCGCCTGCGTGACGCTGTCCTGGTGATGATCGACCTGCAGAACGAATACCTGGCGGGGCCGATCGCCCTGCCCGACGCCAAAAGCGCGATCGCCAACGCGGAGAAACTATTGGCGCGGGCGCGCGACGCCGGCGCTGCGATCATCCACATCGCCCACAAGGGACGCCCCGGCGGACTGTTCGACCGCGACGCCGAGCGCGGCGCCATCGTGTCCGCGCTGACGCCGGCGCTGGGTGAGCCGGTCATCGAGAAGGGATTGCCCAACGCGTTCGCCGGCACGGATCTGCAGGCGCGGCTCGCGGCTATCGGGCGCAAGGATCTCGTCCTTGCCGGGTTCATGACGCATATGTGCATCAGCTCCACCGCCCGCGCCGGGCTCGACCTCGGCTATCGCATCACCGTCGACGCCGACAGTTGCGCCACGCGCGACCTCCCCGACGGACGCGGCGGCGCGATCGCAGCCGCCAACATTCATGAAGTTGCGCTTGCTGAGCTGTCCGACCGTTTCGCGATCATCGCCCGCGGCAGCGACGCGCTGGTCTGATCAGACACGATCGACATGCGGCGAAGCTGGAAGACCCGCTCACTCCACCTTCGCCAGCACCGCGAGGCGCTTGATGCCCTGGTTGCGATAGGCGTTCAGGAACGCATAGTAATCCTTAAACGACACGCAGCCGTTGGAGTCGCCGTTGGGCCCGAGCATGTAGGTGTGCGCGAGCAAGCCCGAGCGGCCGAAGATCTTGTCTTCGCCGCCGATCGGAGTGAGCCGCAGCGCCGGCACGCCGTGGAACAGCGCTTCGCGCGGCGTCAGTTCGTAGATGTGCGGCGGTGTCACGCCCTGCATCCGGACATGCGAGTAACGCACGTCGTCGAGCCTGGAGCCGAGGCCGGAATGCGCTTCCAGCCTGGTGCCGTCAGGCAGATAGACCATATGCGCCGAGATGTCATAGACGGCGGTCTGCTTGTCGTAAGGCGGCGACCCGCCGAGCATCGGATTTTGTGCCTTGGTATCCGGCAGGCTGCCGGTGACGCTGGCGTCGGCGGATGCATAGGACAACAGCGATCCATGTGACTGCTTGCCCCACAATTTTTCGACGATGGTTTGCTTCTCGTTCGAAGCAATCGACATCACGGCGGCCTTGGCGCGTTGCGCCATGTCGCGCACGGAAGCCCCTGCGCTTCTGGACTTGGTATCGGCCGGTGTCGTTACGTTCAGCGCGACCTGGGCCGGCGCCGCTTTCCTTCGACTTCGGTGCCTCGACCTTCTTCGGAGCCGCGGCGAGTTTCAGTGGTTCGACCGGCTTCGCAATCTGCACGGACGTCTCGTTCGGCGGCGATGCTTCTGCTATTTTCACGGTTTCGATCGGCGCAGGCGCGACGCCTTGCGCCGAGGACGCTGCAAACCTTTCGTTAAACATAATCGTAGGTGAGAGCGTTTCCTCGCGCGAACTTTGCGCCGCCGGATCGGACAGCGCGGCAAACACACTGTCGACGACCGCAGACGCGGGGCGCGCGGAGGCTGCGACCGACCGCTTAGTCACATAGGCGTCGACCGTCGCGGTATTCATCGACGGATACAGCCCGGCGCTGAACACGTTGCTGTAGACGGTCCAGGCACAGCCCAGCACAAGGCCTGCGACTGCTGCGCTACCGAGAAAATGTTGGGGAAGGACTTGACGGGAAGACTTCCTGCGGTTGTGAGCCGCAGGGCCATACGCACGGGTACTCATACTCATTTACGCGTCGCCCAGAACAATTCCACCAAGCCCCTCTTTGATGCCGTACGGGCAACTTCCCGGACAGCGTTTCGCAGAGGTGCGGAGCGTCATTAAGGCGAGTTTTAGTTAAATGCGGATTAAACGCGGGCGGTTCCGTGGCATGCCCAACTGCATGGAACTATTGTGGAAATTACCCCCGTATTGATCCGGATTCGATCCCGATCCGGGACATCCAGCGCGATGTGCACTGAATGTCCCGTATCGGGGCAAAAATGCGGCTAATCCTTGAACGGATCGAACTCGTTTTCACCGCTGCTAGTAACTCAGCCGCGGATACCAATCCGTGCCGCGGCCTTCGGGCGTGGTGTCGAGAATGGCCCACAGCGGATCCAGGTCCGGCGCGCCGCGCGGATCCTGTCCGGGATCAGCGGTCGACGGTCCCATTTCGCCGGACCAGAAATGACGGATGGCGCCGTCACGCCGCGTGAACACGCTGTAGCCGGGCGCATCGGCGTCGGCTGCGCTGACATAATCGCGCGTGTAATCGCCAGAGGCATCCGAATAGATTCTGTGCCGGGTCCAGCCGCGCGCCTTTTTCGCCTCGATCAAACGCGCGATCGGCGAGCGCGCAACGAAAACGAACGCGACGCGCTGCTCGACATCGGGCAGCTTGGCTTCCCACGTGCTCATGAACGAGGTGCACATCGGACACGCCTTTTCACGCTGCGGGCCGAACATGTAGCTGTAGATCACGAGCGTCTGCCTGTCGCCGAACAGGTCGGACAGGTTGACCGCACCGCCCTCACCGTCGAACGAATAGTTTTTGGTGACCACGCCGCCCGGCGGCAGCGCACGGCGAAGTTCGGCGACGCGCTCGATACGACGGCGAAGCTCGATCTCTTCCGCCAGCAAATTTTCGCGGGCGCGGCGATACTCGGCGCTCTCGTTGGGGAAGCGTGCGCGGCTGGTTCTTGCAAGTTCGGTAGCGGGCTTCAGGACGGAACCGGACATGGGTGTGACCTCGGCTTGTGTTGACTGATACAAGACGGTTCAGGCCGGATCGGTCCGACACCGACGCGAGAAAATTCGCCGGCGGCAACGCCGCCTCGGCAAATTTTCCTTGTCCCGGACTGCGCAAGCGGTCAAATTCGAGCAGATATAACGGCTTAACCTCGACATATTGCCGCATATCATGACCTTTGTACCGGGCACCGGCTATGATACGGTGCCGTATCATCCTATTTCGAAGGGCAACAGCCATGACAACGCGGACACGTGCCGGCTGGATCGCTTGTGCAATTTTTGGCCTGCTCGCGGGGCAGGCCATCACGGGTCAGGTTTTGGCCCAGCCTGCGAAGTTTGGCTGCGCTTCGCAGCCGGCCGCGCAGGGAACGCAGATCCTGCAATGCGCGACGGCGATCACGATCGTGACCGAGGACGGCGCGAAGTTTGAACTCAGGGACCGCAACCGTGACGGCCATGTCGACTCCATTGAATTGAGCAACAAGGCGCTGCTGATCGAGGTACCGAAGAAGCCCGGCGGCAATCGATTCAACGTGGTGACGCCGCAGGCGATCGCCGCGGTGCGGGGCACCAAATGGGCCGTCGATGCCTCGGAAGGAAAGACCTCGGTGTTTGTCGTCGACGGCAGCGTGAACGTCGCCCGCCCCGCCGGTGGCGGGCGAAGTCGTTCTCAAGCCCGGCGACGGCGTCGATGTCGAAGCATCAGGCCAATTGATCGTCAAGCGCTGGCCGCCTGCGCGCGTCGCGGCCTTGATGGCGAGGTTGGGGCGATAAGGCCTTAAGCAAATGAGCAGCCGGCGGATCCAGATTCTGATTGCGCTGCTGTGCACGGGCGTGTGGGCCGGCGCGATTTGTCTGGGCCAGTCGAGCGGCCGCTTGCGATTCCTCGACCGCGTCGAGTCGACCCTCACCGACCTGCGAACGCTGATCCGCGGCGTCAGGACGCCACCCGATATCGTCACGATCGTCGCCATTGACGACGCGATGGTGAAACACGGCGCGGCCTATCCGCTCGCTCGCAAGGATATCGCCGCGATCGTCGATGCCATCGCGCGGCTTGAACCGAAAGTCATCGCAATCGATCTCCTGCTCGTCGACAACGGATCTGCGGATGGCGACGAAGCGCTGGCGAAATCGCTGGCGGCGCGTCCGACGGTGCTGGCCGGCGCCGCCGTCTTTCCGGATGACAGCAAGCCACTCGCGAACGACAGCGAAGGACCGCTGTCCCGCCTGCCCCCCGCCGATCGGCTGCTGCTGCCGCTCCCGGCGTTTACCGAGCAGGCGGAAGTCGGCATAGCCAACGTCGCGACCGGCCAGACGGGAACGCCGATGTCGATCCCGATGCTGTTCCGGACCCGCGACAAGATCGAACTGTCGTTTCCGCTTCGCATTGCCGCCGTCGCGATCGGAACGTCGCTCACGATCGAACCCAACCGCCTGCTGTTCGGTGAACGGTCGATCGCAACCGCCGCCGATTATGCGCTGCCTATCTCGTACTACGGCCCACGCCGGACCATCCGCACCGTCAGCGCCGAAGGCCTGATCAATGGCCAGATCGCGCGAGAAGCCATTCAGGACAAGATTGTCGTGATCGGCGTGACGGCGACCGGTGTCGGCGATTTCTTTCCGACGCCGTTCGATTCTCGCCTGCCCGGCGCCGAGATCGTTTCAACGGCCGTTACGCATCTCGTCTCGGGTGACGGGATCGTGCGGACGGCGGTTCGTATCGTCGAGATCATGACCATGATCCTGCTTCCGATGCTGCTGGTCGGTCTCCTGGCCTGGCGGCGAAGCACCGTCGCGCTGCTGACGATGACCGCGGTCGTGATGGCATGGGCGGCGGCGAATGCGTTCGCGTTCGCGTACGGGATTTGGCTCGATGCCGCGGCGACCATCGCCGCAGCCGCTCCGCCGGCGATCCTGTTCGGCACCGTGCAGATATGGCTGGGACGGCGGAACGCACAGCATCTCGCCGCGCAGAACAGATTGCTCGAGCAATTCCAGGCGCCCGGCCTGCAGAAGTGGCTGAACCGGGATCCCGACTTCCTGCTGAAGCCGGTCCGGCAGAATGCCGCCGTCGTCTTCATCGATCTTTCCGGATTTACCTCGCTCAGCGAGCGGCTGGATCCGAATGCCGTCCGCGAGTTGCTCAAGGAGTTTCATGCGCTGGTCGACAAGGAGGCGATCCGCTGCGGCGGAATGATCACCGGCTTCCAGGGCGACGGCGCGATGATCCTGTTCGGATTGCCGGAGCCTGCCGCGGACGATGCCGCGCGCGCGGCCGATTGTGCGATCCGCCTCAGCGTCAAGACCGAACGCTGGATCAAGGCGCTGCCATTGCTGGTCGCCGCACGGACAGGTTTCAAGATCGGCGCGCATTACGGACCGATCGTTGCGTCCCGGCTGGGCGGGCGAAGCTACCAGCACATCACCGCGACCGGAGACACCGTGAACGTGTCGAGCCGTCTGATGGAGGTAGCAGCCCAGCAGGACGTCCGCGTGGCGCTCAGCGACACGTTGCGGATCGAGGCCGAGCGCAGCGGCGCGCAGCTCAAGATCGGCAGCCTCGCCGGCCCCGTTGAAACGCGAATTCGCGGCCGATCGGGCTCGCTCGCGGTCTGGCTGTGGCGGAACGAAACGGCGGCGGCGAGCGGCTCGCAGCCCGATGCTGCGGAGTGACGTCTACTTCAATTCGGGCGGCGGGGAGCGGTCGAACACCTGGTCCGTCGGCTTCTCCAGCACATCGATCTGGTAGGTCTCGACGACGAGCGGGCCGCGCCTGCGGGTGATTTCCGCGACCTTGTCGACGCGGACGAAGGACTCTTTCAGGGAGGCCTGATCGGCCTCGTGCACATAGAGCAGCTTGCCGGCAAGCTGTGCCGCTGACGGCTCGGGCATGTTGACCCAGCGGATGCGCTGGCTCTGCTGCGCGACGCAAGTGCCCTTCGGCAGATAGAAGGCGAGCCAGCCGGTGGTGCCGTAGTCCGGCGCCAGCACGCAGGTGGCGCCGACGCGCGCCCGCACCGCCTCGATTTCGCCGGCGAGCTCGCGCCAGCCGACGCCGACGCTGCGCACCGTGGCGTCGCGGCGATAGCCGGAAAGTGCGCCGGTGTTGGCCTGCACGATCAAGAGCGCGAACAGCACGGCGCCTCCCGGCAAAGCCCAGCGCAGGCAGAAATCGGCGATGCGCTGGGCGCGCGGCTGCCATTGAACCAGATGCGCCGCGACGGCGGCTGCAACCGCGAAAGCCGGATAGACCGGCGCAAACCAGTTCGCCTCGACGCGCGCGTGCAGCGAATGCCAGATGAAATACGCCACGATGGTCCAGAACATGGTGTTGACCAGCACCCGCGCCGCCAGCGCACCGGCACGGCGCTGATACAGCGCATAGAGCCCCATCGCGCCGAGGATCCACACCGCAGGCGTCGCGAACACGAACTGGGTCGGGATCAGTTCCGCGATGAAGGCCGGGCGGAAATCCTCGATCCGGGCGCGGCCCATCTGCTTGATGAAGGACACCCAGTGGTGATCGGCATTCCACAGAATGACCGGGGCGAACAGGCCGAGCGCAACGAGGCCGCCGAGATAGAGCCACGGCGAGATCAGCCAGTGCCGAAGTTTTGGCACGACGATCAGCCAGATCAGGATCGCCGGCCCGAAGAACAGCGCAGTGTATTTCGACAGCAGAGCGCAGCCGGTGGCGGCGCCGACCGCCAGCCACCAGGCGCCGCGGCCGGTCTCCAGCACTTTTGCGAGCGCAAACAGCACGAAGCTCGAAGCGACCAACAGTGGCGCGTCCGGCGTCACGATCATGGTGCCGACCGCCGCCATCAGCGTCACGTTGAGCAGGATCGTCGCGGTCGCCGCCACACGCGGGCCACCGAACAGGATCAATGTCGCCTGGTACACGGCCCAGCTCATCGGCAGCGCCAGCAGGATCGAGACCAGCCGCACGCCGAGTTCGGTATCGCCGGCGATCAAGGTGCCGAGCCGGATCACGACGGCAACCATCGGCGGATGGTCGTAATAGCCGCCGGCGAGAGCCTTCGACCACATCCAGTAATAGGCTTCGTCGAAGGTGATCGGCGTAAAGGCCGCTGCCACCAGGCGCAGCGCCACCAGCGCCAGAACGATCAGAACCGTGTTGAGGACAGACCGTGCCTCGTTCGGATTCATTTTGTCGCCCTGTCGGCGCTGAATGAGTAAGCGCGGGGCTCCAGTTTATTATTTTGACGCGTTTTCTTCACGCGAACCGGATAGCCACTTCGCTCGAAAACGCTATCCATCATTTTTTGCGCCAGACGAACAATCCGGACATGGCGTAGTTCCAGACCACGCCCATCAGCGCACCGGCAGCGCCCGCGAGCCACCAGATCGGCTCCTGATCGTAGACCGAGAACGCGACGCCGACATTGGCGAACAGCCCGACGCTGCAGACCAGATAGAACAGCAGCAGGCCGCGCAGGATCGCAAAGCCCTTGAGCCGCTGGTCGCGATAGGTGAGAAAATTGTTCAGGATGAAGTTGCTGGTCATCGCGACCAGCGCGCCCGCGGCCTGCGCCTCCGGAAACGGGGCATTGAAGAACTCAAGCGAGATGAACAATGTGGCCAGATGCACGACGAGGCCAATGGAGCCGACCATCGCGAACAGCAGGAAGCGCAGCGACACCACGTCATGGGTCAGCTTCGCCAGCACCAGCCCCAGAAAATCCAGCGCCACCATGGAATCGAGCTTGCTCTCGCCATGCTGGCGCGAGCCGAACGTAAACGGCACCTCGATGGTGCGCAGCTTCCCTTCGGCTGTCGCGACGATGTCGAGCAGGATCTTGAAGCCCTGAGTGGAGAGCTGCGGCGCCAGTTGCTCGAACTTGTCGCGCCGGATCATGAAGAAGCCGCTCATGGGGTCGGCGATCTCAACCTTCAGCACACGCTTTGCGACTTCGGTCGCCAGTTGGCTGGCGCCGGCACGGCTCTTGTTGAAACTGTCGGCGCTGCCACCCTCGATATAGCGGCTGCCGACCACGAGCTCCGCCTCGCCGCTTTGCAGCAGGGCGACCATCTTCGGCAGCTGGGTTTCGTCGTGCTGCAGATCGGCGTCGATCACGGCCGCATAGGGCGCGCTCGATGCCAAAATGCCCTCGATGCAGGCGCCTGACAGGCCGCGCCGTCCGATCCGGCGGATGCAGCGCACGCGCGGATCCTGCCGCGCCAGGCCGCGCACCACTTCCCAGGTGCCGTCGGGGGAATTGTCATCGACGAACACGACTTCCCAGGGGATGCCGGCCAGCGTGGCTTCCAACCGTCGGTACAGCACCGTGACATTGTCGCGTTCGTTGAAAGTCGGGACGACGACCGAAAGCTGCGGCAAACCGGAGGCCTGCGACGGGGTTTCGGGGCCCGGTTTGATGGCGTCATTCATGGGGGCAGCGTATATCCGCAGCCGCCAATGATGCCAAGGCGGGGCGTGCGAACCGGGTCCTGATCGGGGGAAAACGGCTAAAATAGCGTTGTTTTTTGGTTTGACGCGTTTTCTTGACGCGAACCGGCGGCCACTTCGCTTGAAAACGCTCTAGAAATGCCAACGACCACGAACAGAGGGCGCGCGTACATCCGGCGCAGCCAGCCTATTCATGGTCGTCCCAGCGCCGGAGCTATGAAGCGTCAACGTCGCCGTTACAGGCTTAGATAGGGATGGCCGGGGCGTTCCGCAAGGGCTGGCGCCGCCCTTATTGATTGGGCACTTCCCGGATCACCGGCCCACGGGGGGCTGGCGCGACGGGGGCTGCCGGTGCCGCCGGCTGAGCAGCGGCCGGTCTGGCAGGCTTGCCGTACTGCCCGATCGGTCCATAGGCGATCGCGACCACCAGGACAATCGACGCGATAACGGCACCCAAAATACCGGCTAACGACTGAGAGTTCATAACCGACAATCCTTACACCCAACCCAACGACTGGTATCACGGAAAACCGGCGCGGAGGAATAGCGCCGCCAGCGGTTACTTCGCCGCGGCCTTGCGGCGGGCGAAGGCCGTCACAATGTCCTTTTGCGCCAGCGCGATGGCGTTGTTCGCGGTCGTCATGTTGGCGCCTGCCTCATTGTTGGGATATTGCAGCCCGAGAAAATCCACCAGGGCGACACGGAAATTCTGCCGCTCGGAGGGACAGACGTTGGCCATCAGCGCGCCAAAATCCTGTTCCGACATGCTCTTGTTGCTTTCGCGCGGAAATTCCCGGGCCAGGCAGTTCCAGTAATCGTCGCGCCCCGATATCGCCAGGCGATGCGCATCATCGGTCTCGTCCGCGACAGCGACGGATGTCGTCATCGCCACCATGATGGCCAGAATGATCGCCCGCATACGGCTCTTCCTTTGCAACAATTCCATGACTGCAGCGTTTAGTCTGAACGTTTCCGAGGCACTCTGCCAACATTCTTTGTGCAGTAACGCTCGTCGGGATACCGCTTTCCAAAATGTCATCACGCCAGTGCCCTGCAACTGACAAGCAAGAACCGCGATTCCAGCGCAAACATGGCGGAGCGTCGGGGTTTGATTCGAGAGAATAGGAACACAGAATGTCGAGCACAGGCGAGAACAAGCCGGCAGGGAAGTCCGGGCGACGCAACAAAAAGGGGGGACCGCGGCGCCAGAAATCAGCTTCACCACAGAGCCCGGCGGCGGTCCAAACACAAAATCCGGAACCGGAACAAGAGCGGGTTCCGCAGGCAGAACTGCAGCCAGCCGCCAGTGAACCGCTTGAGGCTGCCGTCACTGAGGCCGTGATCGCTGAGCCCGTAGTCGCTGAGCCAACGGTCGCTGAACGAATTGATGCGAAGACCGAGGCCGTTGTTGCGGCCGATGCCCCCTCGCCAGCTGAACCAGCTACGGCCGAACCTGCACCGACTGAGGCCGCGCCGGCTGAGGCTGCGCCGGTTTCCTTGCAGACCATCGCGAACGCCTATCGCGACTACACCAAGAAATCGTTCGCGGAGTTTGGCTCCTTTTGCGAGCAACTCAGCGGCGTCCGCTCGCTCGACAAGGTCGTGGAAGTTCAAACCGAATTCGTAAAGCGGGCGTACGAGAACTCGGTGGCCGAGTCGCAGAAGATCCGCGAACTTCACCGCAAGCTTGCCAGGCAAACCTTCGAACCATTCGAGAACCTCGTCGGCAAGACGCCGGAGACGCACGACAAATCCTGAACGCGTGACGCTGAACCGGCTTCGGCAAACAGGTCAAAATGGCTCCGGTTTTCCGGAGCCTTTTTGTTGCATCAGCGCGCGCCGTGGCCCTGGCTTCGCTTCGACGCCGGTCCGGCTCCGCGCATGTAGTGCCGCTCCGGCCGGTAGCGGCCGGAGAACGTCCGCACGATCCTGGCGGTGAGCGCCGATATCCAATGCAGGATGGCCATGGAGCGGTCCTTTCGTCCTTGCGAATTCAGGCGCCGAGCTGGCCGGTCAGCCGCTCGTGGAATGAGGAACTGCGCTGGTCGAGCCCGGTGAAGGTGACGGTGGCGCCGTGTTCGCGGTATTTTGTTTCGATCGCATCGAGTGCCGCGACGCTCGAGGCGTCCCAGATCTGCGAATGGGTGAGATCGATCGCGACCCGCTTGGGGTCGTCACCATAGGAAAACCGTTCGACCAGATCGTTGCTGCTGCCGAAGAACAACGGCCCGTGAACGCTGTAGCGGACCGTTTGGCCGTCCGGGCTCAGGGTGCGCTCGGCACGAATGACATGCGCGACCCGGCGCGCGAACAGGACCATGGCCAGCAGCACGCCGATGGCGATGCCGAAGGCCAGATTGCTGGTGGCGACGGTGACCGCCACGGTCAACGCCATGACCAGCGTTTCCGGTATCGGCATTCTCTTGAGTGTCGCGGGCTGCACGCTGTGCCAATTGATCGTTTTCAGCGCGGCGATCATCATGACAGCGGCCAGCGCCACCATCGGGATCTGCGCCATCAAATCGCTAAGGGCAGTGACCAGCACCAGCAGTACGATCGCGGCGACCGCCGTCGAGATCCGGGTGCGGCCATTGCCGATTTTGACGTTGACGACGGTCTGCGCGATCATCGCGCATCCGCCGATGCCGCCATAGAATCCCGCCGCGATGTTGGCAATGCCGAGCGCCCAGGACTCCCTGCCCTTGTGCGAGCGCGTGTCGGTGAGGTCGTCTACCAGCTTGGCGGTCAGCAGCGTTTCCAGCAGGCCGACAAAGGCGACGCTGAGCGCGGTCGGCCAGATGATGCGCAGCGTCTCCAGATCGAGCGGAACGGCAAACGCCGTAATGCCGGGCAATCCGGGCGCCATCGCGCCCTTGCCGCCAACATTGGGCACGCTGAGCTGCCACAGGATCACGATCGCGGTCACCACGATGATCGCGATCAGCGGCGCCGGCACCGCGTTGGTGAGCCGCGGCATCACCAGGACGATCGCAATCGTCAAGGCAAACAGGGGATAGACGATCCAGGGAACGTTGAGAATATGCGGAACCTGCGCCGCGAAGATCAGAATGCCGAGCGCGTTGACGAACCCGATCATCACCGAACGCGGCACGAAGCGCATCAGCCGCGCCAGTCCGGCGAGGCCGAAGATGATCTGGACGACGCCGGCGAGAAGGATGGTCGGCAGGATGTAGCCGACACCATGAAGCTTCACCATCGGCCCGATCACCAGCGCGATCGACCCGGCGGCTGCCGTGACCATCGCCGGACGGCCGCCGAGAACCGACATCACCAGGCACAGCACGATCGAGGCGACCAGCGCCACCTTGGGATCGACGCCCGAGACGAACGAGAACGAAATCACCTCGGGAATCAGCGCCAGCGCCGTGACCATTCCAGCCAGCAACTCCCGGACGAACAGGTTCGGCGCACGAAGCACCTCCGATATCGAGGGAAAATCTTCGAATTGGATCTGGTTGGCGGCAGGATCGGCGATTGTCATGGTTGGTATCCGAAAAATTGTTGGCGGCGATCTGGATCAGTTGCCCGGCGGTTTGCGCACGACGCAGCGGAAACCGATGTGGCAGGTGGAGGAATCAATCGTTTCGCCCTGACGGGCGGACGGCCGGTAACGCAGGCAGTAGTTCGGCGCGCAGAGATGCGAACCGCCCTTCACCGTCATGCGCGTGGTGCGGTCGTCGCCTGCGGTTGGATGGCAGCAGGATTGCTGTGGCTGATCCGGTGCGGCGTCATAGAGGCTGGCCGTCCACTCCCAGACATTGCCGACCATGTCGAACAGGCCGTAACCATTGGGCGGAAACGCATCGACCGGCGACGTGCCGTCGTAGCCGTCCTCGGCGAGATTTTCGTAGGGAAAGCGGCCCTGCCAGGTATTGGCGAGAAACCGTCCTTCGGGATTAGCGGCATCGCCCCACGGATAGGCCTTGCCTTCAAGGCCGCCACGCGCGGCGAATTCCCATTCGGCCTCGGTCGGCAGTTCCTTGCCGCACCATGCCGCATAGGCGAGCGCGTCTTCATAGGCGATATGCACGACCGGATGATCGTCGCGGCCGGCCAGCGAGCTCTGCGGTCCCTGCGGATGGCGCCAGTCAGCGCCCACTTTGTATTCCCACCAGGCGAGGTTATCGCGCAGGCTGACGGGACGATCGGGTTTCCTGAACACCAGCGAGCCCGGCACCAGCAGTGCGGGATCGGCATCGGGATACATCTCGGGCTTCGGCGGGCGTTCGGAATAAGTGACGTATCCGGTAGCGTCGACGAATTTCCGGAACTCGGCGTTGGTGACGGGATAGATGTCGATCCAGAAGCCGTCGACATGCGCCGGGCGAACCGGGCGCTCTTCCCGATAGAAGCTGTTCGAGCCCATCAGAAAATTGCCGCCCGCGAGATAGACCATGTCCTCGCGGTCGGCGGTGGCGGGCATAACGCCCGCGTTGGCTTGGCCGGAGAGAGAGCAGCAGCTCCCTCCCCGGCGATGGCCGGCTGCACCGCTCGCGATTGTTTCCGCTCTCGTGGGTGCAGTCATGATCGTCACGCCTTGGCGTATTGCTTGGGTACGAAGTCGAGAGCGGCGCCGGGCGGAATCAGCTCCTCCTTCTTCGCACTCTCCTCAAAGTCCCGGATGATGCGTTGCGCGTGCTGCATCACCCACCAGCGCACGTAACGCTGGTTGACCGCCTCACGCTCCTTCGGGTCTTCCTGCAGATGCGTGATACGGGCGAAGCCAAGCGGCAATTCCGGATCGTGGAAGTGCTGCTGCCGCTTGAAGTTGATCTTGAAGTCCTTCCACTTCACCGCATGCAGTTCGTCCTTGAGCCAGACGATGCAGGACTCGCGGTTCGAGGTCGGCTGCTTGCCGAGGAAGAACGGGCTCTGGTCGACGCCGTCGATCAGACGGTCTGCCGGGGCCTTGCAGCCGGTCATCGACAGCAGCGTCGTGAACATGTCGGTGACATGCACCATTTCGTTGCTTTCGATGCCCGCCGGAATGTGCTGCGGCCAGCGGATCAGCAGCGGCGTACGAATGCCGCCTTCCGCGGACGAGAAGTAGGAACCGTCGAAGAAGCCGCCGGTGCCACGACCTGCGAGATGGTCCTCAGCGCCGTTGTCGCCGCACATCACCACGATGGTGTTGTCGGCCACGCCGAGCTCATCGAGCTTGTCGAGCAGCACGCCAAAGTCGTGATCCAGCATCAACAGGCAGTCGCCCCACTCGCCGTTGGTGCTCTTGCCGACGAATTCGTCGCGCGGCGACATCGGGAAGTGCATCAGCGAGTGATTGAAGTAGCAGTAGAACGGCTTGTCCGCCTTGACGGACTTTTCCATGAATTTCAGCGCGCGCTTCTGGTATTCGAGATCGCAGGTCTTCTTGGTCTCCATGGTGAGCTGTTCGCTCATGATCGGCTTTGCACCCTGGCCCTTGACGCCCTCATGCATGTGCGAAAAGCCGTCGCGCTCCGGAACATAATGCGGGTCGGTCAGCCACATGCATTCGTCATAGGTGCGCAGCGGTCCGTACCATTCGTCGAAACCGTGGTCGGTCGGGAAGCGGCCGTCCTCGGCGCCGATGTGCCACTTGCCGTAGATCGAGGTGGCGTAGCCGGCTTCCGACAGGATCGAACCGATGGTGCGCTCCCAGGTCACGAGGCCGCCGCCATTGCCGCCGAGCGCGATGGTGTGGTTGCCCGAGCGGATCGGGAAACGTCCGGTCATCAGCGCCGAACGGGTCGGCGTGCACTGCGGCTCGACGACATAATGCGTCAGCTTGACACCTTGCTTGGCGAACGTATCCATTCGCTTGGTGTCGGCGCCGCGCAGGATGCCGCCGCCGTAGCAGCCGAGCTCGCCCATGCCGAGGTTGTCGACGTGAAAAAACAGGATATTAGGTTTCTTAGCCATTGAATTCTCCGATTGTGGCGCGGGCGCGCGGCATCGTTGGCGCGCTAGCCCTGTTGCGCCTTCCTTTGGTTACAGTCGTTGATTGCTGGTTTCGCGCCTGTCAGGCCGCGACGTTCAAGTGTGTGTCAGAAGATTTCGCCCACTCCTTTCGGTCCCACTTTCATTCCAAAACCTGAGAGGCCTCGATCCTTGATCTCGGGCGCCATGGCGGCCAATGACTCTTCGCGGATCAGACCCTTGAGTTCCTGCACGAGGTTCATGAATTCCGGCGTGTCGGTCATCTCCGCCCGCCGCGGACGCGGCAGCGGCACCTTGATTTCCGCCTTGATGCGACCCGGCCGCGCGGTCATCACGTAGATGCGATCGGAGAGGAAAATCAATTCCTCGATATCGTGGGTGATGAACAGCACCGAGATCTTGAACTGCTGCCAGATGTTGGTGAGGATTTCCTGCATCACCACGCGTGTTTGCGTATCGAGCGCCCCGAACGGCTCATCCATCAGCAGCACCTGCGGGCTGGTCGCCAGCGCGCGGACGATGCCGATGCGCTGCTTCATGCCGCCGGAAAGCTGGTCCGGATAATGGTTCTCGAACGAGAGCAGGCCTGCGAGATCGAGCAGCGCCCGCGCCGTGGTGTTGCGCTTGCTTTGTTCGACGCCGGCCATCTTCAGACCGAACTCGACATTCTTGCGAACCGAGAGCCACGGAAACAGCGAGTACTGCTGGAACACGACGCCGCGGTCCGAACCCGGTTTAGTAATTGCCTTGCCGTCGAGCCTCGCTTCACCGTGGGTCGGCTTGACGAAGCCGGCAACGATCGAGAGCAACGTCGACTTGCCGCAGCCGGAGGGCCCGATCAGCGACACGAACTCTCCGGGCTGCACATTGAGTGAAACGTTGTCGACCGCGACCACCTGGTTGTCGTTGGCGCCGAACGTCACGCCCATGTCGCGAACGTCGATAAAGCCCTTCTGGATTTCAGCCTCAGCTAATGTCATCGCCTTCCTCCGGGTGCGAATGCCAGCCAGGGCATCAGGAGAACGCCGACCATGCGGATGATGCCGCTGCAGGCCAGTCCGAGGATGCCGATGGTGATCATGCCGAGCACGATCGCGGGATAGTCCACCAGCGAGTAGGCTTCCCAGGTGAAATAGCCGACGCCGAACTGGCCCGAGATCATCTCGGCGGCAATCAGCGACACCCATGCCACGCCCATGCCGACGGCAAGGCCGGTGAAGATGTGCGGCAGCGAGCCCGGCAGGATGACGTTGACGAACAGGCGGATTTCGCTGGCGCCGAGGCATCGCGCCGCCCGCACCAGCACCGCATCCAGCGAATGAACGCCGTGAATGGTGTTGAGCAGGATCGGAAAGAACGCGCCGATGAAGGTGATGAAGACGATGCTGGCCTCGTTGTTCGGCCACAGCATGATCGACATCGGAACCCAGGCGATCGCAGGGATCGGCCGCAGCACCTCCATGACCGGCATGAAGAAGTCACGCACGCGCGGGTATTTTCCGATCGCCAGGCCCAGCGGCACGCCGATCAGCGTCGCGATGAAGAACCCCATCAGAATGCGCCGCACGCTGATGGCGATGTTGACCAGATACTTGTTCGACAGCCCGACCTGCGTCAGTTGCTGGAAGACTTCATAGGGCGTCGGAACGTTCTTGAAGCGAATGTAGAATTCGAGGCGATATTTCGTGCCGAAATACCAGAACAGGAACAGTGCCGCGATCGAAATGCCGCCCAGCAAGGCGGTGATGAAGCGCTCGCGGGTGAATTTTGCCAACAGGTCTTGAGCGACCCTGCGCAGCGAAACCGTCGGGATCGGCTCCGGTTCCGGGACGGCCAGCTCCCGCGTAACCGGTGCCGGCGCATCCGGAGCGATCTTCGCCGCAGGGATCTCCGTCCCGGCGGGCTTCACAGCCGAAGCCGGCTCAGGATCAGTGTGCTTGTCTGCCATCGGGAGCGCTACAATTCTTGCACTGGCCATGCTGCCCATCGGTCCACCTATTGTCCGACATTGATGGCGGCGAGCACTTCGCTATAGGTCGCGAGCTTGCCGCCGTTCTTGGTCGCATACGCTTCCGCATCCTTCTTGAGCAGGAACGGAACCACGTCCGGCTTCTTGGGATCCTGTCCGCCGACCGAATAGAAGGCTGCGTCGGCGAACAGCTTGATGCCGAGCTCGTGGTCGACCAGATAGACGGCGTTGAACTTCTTGCCCTCGGCGCCGAACTTCTTGACGCCGAGCAGCGTGCAGACCGGCGAGCTGAACGGCACGATGTCGCCGCCCTGGATCCAGATTTCGCCGGTTTGCGCGGGGTTATTGACCGGCGCGTTGCAGACCGGATCGGTGCCCGTCACGTTGTAGGTATCGAACGAGGCAAGCTGCTTGTCGTAGTCGAGACCGAGCTCCTTGTAGGCCTGCTTCAGATAGCTGTCGTTGACCCACTCGCTGACATTCAGCTCCTTGATCATGTTCAGCTTCTGCAGGATCACGTAGTTCGCTTTGACCGCCTCGAGCCATTTCGGCTTGATGGTCGGATCGGCCGTGTGCACCCCGCCGGGGCCGAGGAAGATGTAGATCACTTCCTTGTTGATCTTGGTCCACTCTTCGATCTTCTCGGCGGCGACCTTTGGATTCTTGCGCAGCCAGTCGTTCGCCTCGATCAGCGCCTTGAGGTAACCGACCACGATCTCCGGATATTTTTCGGCAAAGTCCTTGCGCACGACGACGCCGTGGAAGGTCGGCACCTTGGTCTCGGCACCGTCGTAGATCTTGCGGGCATAGCCCTTGAACGGCAGCAGCTCGGCGAACGGCACGAAGTCGCCATGCGCATCGATCCGCTTTTCCTGCAGGTTGGTCGCGCCGACTTCCGGCGATTGCGACACCAGATTCCAGAAATCCGGCGGCAGTCCCTTCTTCTGCAGCGACGTCAGCATCATGCCGTGCGCGGCGGAGCCGAACGGCACCGAGACATTCTTGCCCTTGAGGTCGGCAAGTTCGAAGTACGGCGAATCCTTGTGGACCACGATGCCGTTGCCGCCGCCATAGGCGTTATAGGTGACGACGGCGATGAACTGGGTGATGTTGCCGGTGGCCTTCCCGGTCGCGCCGTTCACCATCGAGGGGTAGTCGCCCATCGTGGCGATCTGGATATTGTTGGCCATCATGCCGTTGGTGAGCGGCGGCGCGGAAGTCGCGTTCTGCCAGCTGAACTTGTATTCGATGTCCTTGTACTTGCCGGTTTTCGGCAGGTGCTTCTCGAGCAGGCCGAGCTCCTTCAGAACGATGCCGCCGGTCACCGTATTGGTCGTCGTATTCTGCGTGCCGATGCCAATCTCAAGCGTCTCCGCACTCGCCTGTCCGGGTATGAAAGCGATGACCGTCGCGACCAGCAAGGGAAAGAAGCCAGAGAGTTTAGACGCAGGGCCGACGCTCATGAGACAAATCCTTTCGAACCGAACTGTGCTGTAGGTCGTGCGACGCCCACGCGAAGCCCCCCGGCCACGATGAACGGCGGCAGGGCTACTCGACGGTGAGCGGAATGGCTGGCTTGATGCTTTTGGCGCTGCAAACGACGTGCCATCGGACGCGTTTTGACGGCACGCATCCGATCCGGCTCGCGATGGCCCGGTTCGCGAAGGACATGGGTAACGAAAGGAGTAGACGTCATTGCCGTGAACTCGTTTGCTTCCATCGCGGACGACTTGACGTCCGATGGGCAAACTCTGAACGGCGGCTTCTGAATTCGAAACGACGAACGCTTTGAACCAGCAACGTATTGCGAAGAAATATCGAGATGCTCAATTAATGGACAAGAAAATCGCTTGTCTTGATTAGTCCATGAGCGGCGTGGCTATAAATTAGTCAAGGCAATCGGGTGCACTGCATGGAATCACCCGATATTGGCGGCGTCGCCAACGGTTCTACACTCGCGCTGGCGGCAGCGTTCGCGAGCCTTCAGAGCTCATCCGATGCCGCAACCTTGGCGAGCTTTCCGTCGCGAATCTCGCTCAGCTGGTCCGCATTCCGGATCACGAGATTGGCGCCGTGCGCGTGCAGGATTCCAAGCTCGGTAAACCGCTTGAGGCTGACGGTGACGGACTGCCGGGTCACGCCCGTCATATGCGCGAGGTCGGCATGCGTGAAGGACGCGGCGATCATGGTGCCGTCGCGCTCCTCGACGCCGTACAGGTTCATCAGATGCAGCAGCAGCTGCGCCAGCCGCTCGGTCGGCGAACGGGTGCCCAGCATTTGCGCCAGCGCCGAATAGCATTGGCCCTTGAAACTCAGGCCTTCGATAATCCCGATTGCGAGCGCAGGGATCGTCATCACCATCCGCCGCAGGATATCGCCCGGTAAATGCAGCACCGTGCTGTTGACGGCAGCCTCGCCCGACCAGACGTGGAGGCCCTGCTTGAATACTTCAGGACCGCCGACGAAATTGCCGGAGTGCCAGTAGGCGAGCGTGATCTCGCGCCCCGACGGCGCCGTGTAGAACACTTTGATCCGCCCGGTCTCGATCAGATAGATGCCGTCCTGCGGACTGCCCTGGCTGAACAGCTGGGCGCCGCGATAGAGCACCCTGCGCTTTCCCGAGCCCAGCACCTGCGCGATTTCGGGCTCGGTCATACCGCGAAACAGATAAGGCGGTCCGCTCCGCTGCGTGCCGTCCTCGCCCATCAGCAGCGCACCGAACTGGACCGGCGCCTCGACCTTGTCCTTTGCGCCGGATATCGATTGGGGTGGGTGATGCTTGCTGTTCATTGAACCGTTCTAAGCCAAATCCAGTCCTGAGCCTGTCCTGCAACACTTTGCAATCCGCGCGCCAAGTATTATCCGCAGTGTCCGCTGAAGCGGCTTCCCTGTCCACAGGCCGCACCCCCACACGCCGAAACCGTCACATTCATCGCGGCCTCCGGCAAACTGGCCAAGCAGGGCCAATTTGATTAGGATCGGGCCGTTAACCTTCTCCCTCTTTCGTGACGAGTGCCCCCGTGAGCAAGCCCCCGAAATCATCCGCCAAGAGCAGCGGCAATATCTATATCGGCATCGGCGGATGGACTTTCGAGCCCTGGCGCGGGGTGTTCTATCCGGAGAAGCTGACGCAGGCGAAGGAGCTGTCCTACGCCGCCTCGAAGCTGACCTCGATCGAGATCAACGGCACCTATTACGGTTCGCAGAAGCCGGAGAGTTTTCGCAAATGGGCGCGCGAAGTGCCTGATGGTTTCGTGTTTTCGTTGAAGGGCCCGCGCTTCGCCACCAATCGCCGCGTGCTGGCCGAGGCCGGCGATTCCGTGAAGCGCTTTTATGACTCCGGCGTGCTGGAGCTCGGCGACCGGCTCGGTCCGGTGCTGTGGCAATTCGCGCCGACCAAGAAATTCGACGGGGCCGATTTCGGCAAATTCCTCGAACTGCTGCCGCGCAAGCTCGAAGGCCGCGGGCTGCGTCACGTGGTCGAAGTCCGTCACGACAGTTTCTGCGTGCCTGAATTCATCGCGCTGATCCGGCAGTTCGAGACGCCCGTGGTGTTCGCCGAGCACGGCAAATATCCCGCGATTGCGGATGTCGCCAGCGACTTCGTCTATGCGCGGCTGCAGAAGGGCAATGACGAACTCAAGACCTGCTATCCGCCGAAGCAGCTCGACGCCTGGGCCAAGCGGTTTCAGGCCTGGGCCGCTGGCGGCGAGCCCGACGATCTGCCGCGGGTCGACGCGGCCAAGCCGAAGAAGGCGCCGCGCGACGTGTTCGCCTACGTGATCCACGAGGGCAAGGTGCGTGCGCCGGCCGGCGCGATGGAATTGATCGAGCGGGTGAAGTGATCTTCAGTCCAGCTTGATGCCGGCCTCGCGGATCAGTTTGGTCCAGCTCTCGTATTCCGACGCAACGAACGCATCGACCTTGTCGTCTGGCGAGATCCCAGACCTCGCCGCCGCTCTTCTCGAAGCGATCCTTGAGTTCGGGGAGCGAGGCGCGGATCTCGCGGCGCAGTTTTTCGATGGCCTCCGGCGGCGTCCTGGCGGGCGCGAAGATGCCGAGCCATGAGTCGACATCGAGACCGGGAACGCCGGCTTCCGACATCGTCGGCACGTCAGGCGCCAGCGGGCTTCGTTTTGATGACAGCACCGCGATGCCCCTCGCCTGTCCCGATTGCACATAGGGAAGCCCCGCCGCCATCGAGTTCGAAGAACAGGTCGATGCGGCCGGCGAGCAGATCGGTGAAGGCGGGCGGCGAACCCTTGTAGGGCACTTCGAGGAATTTAACGCCCGCGGCCTTCATGAAGGCGGCAGCCACCAACTGCTGGCCGGTGCCGACACCCGCGGTCGCGACCGTAATCGAGCCCGGATTGGCCTTTGCCGCCGCAACGAGATCCTGCAACTTTGCGTGCGGCAGGTCCTTGCGGCCGACCATCACATAGCCGAACTTGTAGACCAGCGCGACCGGCACGAAATCTTGCAGCGGATCGTAGCCGAGTTTGGAATACAGCGCCGAATTGAACGCCATGTTGGAGAGCCCGCCGACCAGTAGTGTGTAGCCATCGGGTTCGCTCTGGCTGGCGGCCTGGGTGCCGACCACGGTTCCGGCGCCCGGCTTGTTCTCGACGACGAAGGCCTGCCCCATCCGCTTCGACAGCACATCCGCAATATGCCGCCCGACCAGGTCATAGCTGCCGCCGGGCGCGATCGGGACGATGATTTTGACGGGGCGGTCGGGATAGGTCTGCGCGCCGGCTGTCGCAACGCCGCAGACGAGCAGCGCGAGCATCCAGGCCAGCATGCGGCAAGATCGATTCATCGTGTTCCCCCGGCGAGAGCGCCCATCAGTCTATTTGGATCGACTATGCGGCATGCCAACCGCGGCGGCAACGCGGGTGTGGCAATCGACCGCGTCATGCCGTAGCCTTTCGCGGATAACCCAATCCGGACATCGCGATGGCCCGCAAGACCAGACGCCTCTTCACCATCGGCTATGAGCAGACGCCGGCCAAGGCCGTGCTCGACGAACTGGAGAGCGCCGGCGTCAAGCTGCTGGTCGACGTGCGCGCGGTGGCGTCATCGCGGCGGCCGGGCTTTTCCAAGAATCAACTGGCGGCCGGTCTCGACGAACGCGGCATTTCCTATCTGCACCTGAGGGGCCTCGGTACGCCGAAGAGCGGCCGAGAGGCCGCGCGCAGCGGCCAGTTCGGTCTGCTGCACAAGATCTATTCGGCGCATCTGAAGACCGTGCAGGCCCGTGAGGAACTCGACGAGTTGTCAGCGCTGGTGAAGCAGTCCGGTCCGGTCTGCATTCTCTGCTACGAGCGCGATCACGCGCATTGCCACCGGCAATGGATCGCGGAGATGATCGAGGAGCGCGACGGGGTGAAGATCGAGAATCTGGTCGCGCCGCAGATCTAGCCGTCAGAGCCGAAACGTCCCCTCCATCATCTGCACGCTGCCGCCGCCGACATGAACCGAAGCGATCGCGCCGCCCTGCTTTCGCACACGCGTCAGCAGCAGGCTTGGCCGGTTCATATCGACGCCCTGCCCGATGCTCAGTTTCAGTTCGCCGTCCCGCGTGGGATCGAGCTCCGCGAGCAGTGCCGCGGCGGCCGCGGTCGCGCTGCCGGTGGCGGGGTCTTCCGACAGTCCGCTTGCGCCGGGGTGGAACATCCGCGCTTGCAGATCGCAGGGCTTTTCGCCGGCGGGCACGTCGCGCGTGTAGAAATAGACCGCGTCGCTGCCATCGAGCGGGAAGGTTTTCGCGAATGCTGCCGCATCCGGCTTCGCTCGCCGCAGCGCGTCGCGGGAAGCGAGCTCGACCGCGAGGAACGGCAACCCGACCGAGATGATCTGCGGCGCGTGACGATCGGTCTTCACATCGCCCGCCGACAGCGACAGGCAGGCGGCGGCCTGTTCGGCACCGACGCTGGACAACCGCTTCAGCGGCTGTGGCGCGGTGAATTCGGTGCTGACGACCCTGCCCTGCTCGGTCGTGATTTCAACGGGCACGAGACCCGCCCCCTCCTCGAACAGCAGCCGCGCCGGTGGTGTTTTCGCCTGCGTTGCCAGCACGAAGGCGGTGCCGACATTGGGATGGCCGGCAAACGGAATCTCCCGGTTCACGGTGAAGATGCGGACCTGCGCGTCGTGCGCGGGATCGGCCGGCGGCAGCACGAAGGTCGTCTCCGAGTAGTTGAATTCGATGGCGACCGCCTGCATCTGCGCGGTCGACAACCCCTCGGCATCGAGCACCACGCCGAGCGGATTGCCGCCGAAGGCGCGGTCGGTGAAGACGTCGACGGTGATGTAACGGCGCTGCATGTCAAACCTCTGGTTCGACACGGAAGAGACATTTCCTGAATCGATCCGTCAATGAAAGTATTGCGCCGATTGCTCTGAGCGGACGGGCATTCGTCGCGAAGTGAATCTTCTATCCCAATCGCCACACCGTCATCGGCTTGTTGTAACCGCGGACCTCGACTTCGCCGAGCGAAACGGCGTCGCGGCATTCCTCGCCCAGTTCATCGTGGACGGCAGCCGAGATCAGGAACTGCGAATTGAAATCCTTGTTGAGCGCTTCCAGCCGCGCGGCGAAATTCACGGTGTCGCCGATCACCGTGTATTCCTTGCGCCGCGGCGAGCCGATATTGCCGGCGACCACCTCGCCAAAGTGAATGCCGATGCCGATACGCAATGGCCAGCTCGTCGCCTTGTTGACGCGGTCGTTGGCGTCGAGCATTTCGCGCGCCGCGGCCACCGCCTGATGCGCGGCGTCATGTGCTGCGAGCGGCGCGCCGAACAGCGCCAGAAATCCGTCGCCGAGAAACTTGTTCACGATGCCGCCATGGCGATCGAGGATATCGACCAGCACCGCGAACGCACCGTCGAGCCGGTCCACCACTTCCTGCGGCGAGCGGTCGCGCGCGCCCGCGGTGAAACTGCGGAAGTCGACGAACATGACAGCGACGCGGCGGATGTCGCTCTGCGTCCCGGTGCCGTCGGCCATCAGCCGTTCCACCACCTGCGGCGACACGTGCTGGCCGAACAGGTTGGTGATGCGGTCGCGCGCGGTTGCGGCCATGATGCTGGCGGCGAATTGCCGGCGCAACTGCACCGCCACCGCGCCCGCCAGCATGCCGCAGATCAGCACCATCACGCTGCGCACGGAGTGATAATAGAGATCGGGCGCCGGATCGGTACTCCCCGCGCGATGATAGAACATCGCCATGTAGAACAGCTCGGAGGCCGCGACGAAGCCGGTAAAGGTCGAAAGCCAGAAATCCAGCCGCAAGGTCGAGAGAATGATGAAGATGAAATAGGTCAGCGGCACCACGAAGCCGAGCGCCTCGACCGGTCCCATGCTGTCGATGTGCAGCGCCAGCGCCAACGTCGGCATCGAGGTTTCGATGAACGCGCCGAGATAGCGCCGGAAAACCGGCAAGTCCCGGTCCAGCCTCAGGTGCCGGCTGATGCTGATATGGACCCAGAGTTCGAACGCGATGAAGGGCAGCAATATGCTGTAGAGGTCGCTCGGCTTGAGACGGCCATGCCAGAGATGCTCGACCGCATAGGGGTCGATGGTATGGAGGATCAGGAGGATGACCGTGAGAAGCACCGTGGTCCCGATCAGGGCCTTGACCCGGATCAGTTCGGTGCTCAGCACCTGCCGCATCAACGCATGCTGAAACTCGGCGGATACCGACGAGCCCTCGTTCTTGTTTCCCCACAGCCCCAGCATTTCAACTCCCTGTCATTCCGGGGGCGATACTGCATCAATCCAGCGTGCGACGGAAGCGCGTCACGGCGATGGTCATCGCCAGCAACATCAGCGTAATCAATGCGATTGTGTCATACTGCAAATTCTGGATGCTGGCGCCCTTGAGCATGATGGCGCGAACGATGCGGACGTAATGCGTCAGCGGCAGGCCCTCACCGATATATTGCGCCCAGACCGGCATTCCCGCGAACGGAAACATGAAGCCGGACAGGAGAATACTCGGCAGAAAGAACATCATCGAGAGCTGCATCGCCTGCAGCTGGTTCTGGACGATGGTCGAGAAGGTGTAGCCGATCGCCAGGTTGACGGTGATGAACAGCGTCGTCAACAGCGCCAGCAAGGCGACGCTGCCGAGGATCGGCACCCCGAACAGCAGCACCCCGATGCCGACGATCAGCGTCGCCTGGACGATGCCGACGATCACGTACGGGATGATCTTTCCGAACATTACCTCCACCGGCTTGATCGGCATCGACAGCAGGCTTTCCATGGTGCCGCGCTCGATCTCGCGCGTCACCGACAGCGCCGTGAAGATCAGCATGGTCATGGTCAGGATGGTGCCGACCAGACCCGGCACGATGTTGAGCCGCGAGGATGCCGCCGGATTGTAGCGCGCGTGGGTGCGGATCTCGAACGGCATCGACGGCGGATCGCCGGCATGCAGATCGTGCTCCAGCGCAGTCTGCACGATAGGGCCAAGCGCGCCGAGCGCCGAGCCCGCCGCGGTCGGGTCGGTCGCATCGGCGGCCACCAGCAGCGCCGGACGGTCGCCGCGCCGGACTGCACGTTCGAAACCGCGCGGGATCTCGACGCCGAACAGCACCTTGCCGGACTGCAGCAGGTCGTCGAATTCCGCGACCGTATGAACCTCGCGCGTAAAGCGGAAATAGGCGGTATTCTGGATTGCCTTCAGCACCGAGCGCCCGAGGTCGCTGTCTTCCTGCAGCAATACCGCTGTGGGCAGATTGCGCGGCGTGGTGTTGATGGCAAAGCCGAACAGCACGAGCTGCATCACCGGCAGCATCACGATCATCGCGAACGAGACGCGGTCGCGGCGAAGCTGGATGAATTCCTTGACCAGCATCGCGTAGCTGCGCCACCAGAAGCCGAACGCCGGCTCCTTGATGTCGCTGGTTTCGGCCGTCAGCGTCGGTTGCGCTCATTGGAAATTGTCCTTTGAACGGCTCATCAGGTCGATGAACACGTCCTCCAGCGAAGGCTCGCTGCGCTGGAAGTGCCATCCCCTGTGATCACGATACGGAGCGACGGTGGTCTCCAGCGCCGCGGCGTCGCGGCCGGAAACGTGCAGGCTGTTGCCGAACGGCGCCACCATGTCGACGCCGGGCTTGCCTGCGAGTTCGGTGGAGAGCCCGTTGAGATCGTCGCCGGTGACGGTGTAGGTCGACAGCGCCGACTTCGCGATCACCTCGTCCACGGTGCCATGCGCCAGCAGGTGGCCATAGGCGATATAGGCGATCTCGTGACAGCGCTCGGCCTCGTCCATGTAATGGGTGGAGACCAGCACTGTCAGCCCTTCCGCCGCGAGCGCGTGAATCTCGTTCCAGAAATCGCGACGCGCCTTGGGGTCGACGCCGGCGGTCGGCTCGTCCAGCAACAGCAGTTTCGGATTGGGCAGCGTGCAGGCACCGAGCGCCAGACGCTGCTTCCAGCCGCCGGATAGTTCGCCCGCGAGCTGCTCCTCGCGGCCGCTGAGGCCGATGCGCTTGATCATGTCGCTGGCGGCGCCGCGGGCGTCGCGCACGCCATACAGCCGCGCGACGAATTCCAGGTTCTCCCGGACCGAGAGATCCTGATACAGGCTGAAGCGCTGCGTCATGTAGCCGACCTGGCGCTTGATCTTGTCGGCTTCGCGGCGGATGTCGTAACCGAGGCAGGTGCCCTCGCCGGCATCGGGCGTCAGCAGGCCGCACAGCATGCGGATCGTCGTGGTCTTGCCGGAGCCGTTGGGACCGAGGAAGCCGTAGATGGTGCCGCGCTTCACCTGCATCGACAGGTCCTGCACGACGGCGCGGCCGCTGAACGACTTCGAGAGGCCCGCGACATCGATGGCGATATCGGGTGCGGTGGCTGATGGAGATGTCATCGCTTGTCCGCCACCGGTGTCCGCGCATTGAAGAACACGCTGATCGGCTGGCCGACGCGCAAGGCATCGGGCCGGCTCGGCCGCGCCTGGATCAGGTAGACCAGCTTGTTGCGTTCATCGAGGCTGTAGATGACCGGCGGGGTATATTCCGCGGTCGTCGAGACGAAATAGATCTTTGCGGTGAGATCGGCTGCGCAGTTGTCGCAGGTGACCTTGACCTCGTCGCCGATCGCAACCTTCGGCAGTTCGGTTTCCGGCACGAAGAAGCGCAGCTTGATGTTGCCGGGCGGCATGATCGACAGCACCGGCCGCTGCGCCGCCACCATCTCGCCCTCGCGAAAGTAGATCTGCTGGATGGTGCCGCCCACGGGCGCAAAGGCGCTGCGCCGCGTCAACCGGGTCTGCGAGGAATTGACGCGCGCTTCCGCCACGCGCAGTCCTGACAGCGCGGAGTTGAGCGTGGCCTGCGTGCCCGAGCCGGTCTTGCTCAGCGAGGCGGCGCGATCATAGCTCTGCTGCGCGTTCGCCAGCGCGGCGTTGTTCTGGTAGAGGTCGGCCTGTTGCAGGTCGTCATCGACCGTATAGACGGCATCGCCCGCCTTCACCACGTCGCCCTCGTGCACGCTGAGCTTGGTCACGCGTCCGGATTCATCGGGGCTGACGAAGATCATGTCGGCCTCGACCCAGCCCTGAAAACCGGGATCCCTGCGTTCCTTGCAGCCGGCGAGTGTGGCAGCCAGCGCCAGCACAGTCACAATTACTCTCACTCGCGGCCAAGTCCTGTTCGGCGACGTCATGTCGTCCTCCGTTCGCCGAAGATCAGGTCGAGATGCACTCGAAACATCTCGATCGCATCCAGTGGCGCGTGTTTGCTGAAAAGGCTTTGCCAGATCACGGCGATCAGTGCGGGCGCCACCAGGATCTGCGGGAAGCGCGCGAGCTCTGTATGCCGGATTTCACCTCGGGCGACACCGAGCTCGATCAAGGCGCGCATGCCGGCAATCCCCTTCGAGACCACCTCGCGGTAATAGAAGTCGGCGACCGCGGGAAAGCGTGGCCCCTCGGCGACGATGAGCCGCACGATGTCGCCGCGCCGCGTCGTCACCACCTGCTCGATGAAGGTTTTGACAAAGGCCTCGATCATGTCGCGGGCTGACGCGTCAGGGCGCGGTGGCGCCGCGCCGAGGCGGCTGACCAGCGGTACGATCGCGGTGCGGATCAACTCCTCGAACATCGATTCCTTGTCCTTGAAGTGCAGATAGATCGTGCCCTTGGCGACCCCTGCGCGCCTGGCGATGTCGTCGAGCCGGGTCGCCGCGAAGCCGCGCGTGATGAACTCCTCCATCGCCGCCGCAATGATCGCGTCGCGCCGCTCCGCCGCGCGTTCGGCGCGGTTGGAGCCAGCCGGCAGTTTTGACGAGACCTTTTTCGGTGTCGTCGCCTGCGCTGCCCTGCTCGGGACGCGGCTTTTGGCTGCGCGCGATGGGCGGGGGTTTTGGGTGCGTGGTTTCGTCATGGTTATCTTATGACTGACTGGTCAGTCATTGTCAATGCGTTGAAATTCACGTCGCTGTGACGTGGGATTATGCTTTTTAATACAAATGGTTAGGATCGCCATTGCTTCTGATCTCGTAGCCGGGATGAGCGAACTCTCTCTACGTTGCGAGCGAGGCGAAACAATCCATTCTTTCTTTGCGCGGCGAGATGGATTGCTTCGCTGCGCTCGAGGGACGCTAGCTGTGAAACTTCAGCCCGTCGACGATCTTGTCGATCACCTTGCGCTCGGCGCGCATCGCAAGCCCTACCAGATTGAGTTCGGCGCGGATCACGGCCCTCACCACTTCGCGGTTGGCGGCGTCATGCGTGGTCTTGAACATGTCCTCGGTATAGACCGCCGGCGTGACGTTGCGCGCCAGCGCGCGTTCGAGCGCGCGCGACAGCGCCGGACGATCGGCGCCATAGATCAGGATCGGCTGGCCGATCAGTGACAGATACTTCGTGCCGGAGCCGTCGCCATAGGGTTCGCCGACGCATTCCGGAAACGCCGCGGCGATGCCGCCCGCCAGGAACGACGCGACGTTGAGCTTCTGCCAGGGTTCGAGATCGGTCCGGATGATGACCGCGATCTTGGTGTCGAATTGCATGCGAGGATTGAGCCGCAGACTGGATGTGAAGAACCTGTGCCAAGCGTTCGCCAATTGCGGGCGCGCGGTCAACCGCTTTCTGGCTTTCCCGGCGTGCCGCCGACGGAACGCGGCGAAAATCGATCTTCGACGCCTATCTCCGGTGATGCCAAATCGGCAGTGAACGCCACCGCATGCAGATTACCGCCGACGACCTCAGACGTATCGAGCGTCTCCACGTGCGCGCATGGCCGGCGTTCGAGACGGCGGACATCCATGGCTGGCTCTGGCGCTATTCGGGCGGTGGGTCACAGCGCGCCAATTCGGTTTCCACCGTGGATTTTTCCGGAAACGATCCCGCCCTGCACTCGACGAGGTGGAGGCACGCTACCGCGCCCGCGATGCGATCGTGCGGCTACATACCTACGATCTGAGCGCACCGGCCGGTATCACGGATCTGCTGCGACATACGCGGCTACCGCGCGGGCGAGACGACGTTGACGATGGTAAAGGCTATCGGCGCCTCCAGTCTCCCTGCTGATGTCGAGGTCGCCGCGACTCCGAACGCCCAATGGCACGAGGTCTATCTCGGCGCGATCAGCGAAAGCCGCCGCAGCGTCAACGCCCGGATTCTCGACGCGGTGCCGCAGCCCTGCGGCTATTTTTCCTGCCGACGCGCCGGACAGGTCATATCGACCGGATTGTGTGTCGCCGACGGCGATTTCGCGGTCATCGAATGCATGGCAACGCGCGCGCGAGGCGCGGCGGCAGGGCGGCGCGGATGCTGTCCTGCGCAGCCTCGAAGCTTGGGCGGCCGAGCGGGGCGTCAAAACCCTGGCGCTGCAGGCCGTCGCCGTCAACACGCCGGCGATCGCGCTCTATACCCGATCTGGATTTGCGTCGGTCGCGACCAACCGGTTTTGGGAGAAGAAGGGTGATCGGGAAAACGTCCCCTCGTGTCAGCCCTTGGCGTCGCAGGCCCAGGCGCGGATCACGCATTCCTTGCCGCCGAATTCGTAGCACTTCCTGGTCGCGGCGTTGAGCGAGCTCGAGATCTTCGGCTTCACGGCATAGCCGTGGGGCCGCAGGGATTGGCCATGTCGACCGCAAGCGCGGCGCAGGCGCGCTTCATGGTCACGGCGGTGCAGTCGCCCTTGCACTGCTTCAGCGCGGCGGCGCGCGCCGGCGCTTCGGCGGCATAGTCATAGGCCTGGCCATAGGCGCCGCATTTGCCGACCGCGAACGCGCCGGCCGCCCATGCTTCGGTGACGAAACGCGATGCCCCGAGCAATATGGTCAGCGCAAGAATAAACAGTGCGCGGCGCTGTGCCGCAGCAGTCGAAACGATCACAATCCCCTCCCCCGAGGCAGTCCGGGCGGAATCTAGTCGCGAGGGAGTTGAGACTTGGTGAACGGAGGGTTGGAAAGGCGGCCATCCATTCGTCGTCCCTGCGAACGCCGGGACCCATAACCGACCGATGCTAGTTATCGACGAGATTTTTGCACCAGCCAGCCACTACACGGAGATCGGTGGTTATGGGTCCCGGCTCGCGCTTCGCAAGGCCGGGACGACAGTGACAGACCTCTACCCCCGCCGCGCCGCTTCCAGCGCCTGCGGGCGTGTCGATGTCGAGAAACGCGCCATCGCCCTCGACCGGCGACTTCGGCGACCGCTTCGGCGTGCTTGGCGATCAGATGACGGGCGCCGATATCGCCGTCCAGCGTCATCAATTCGCGGAAGAAACGCCGCGCCCACAGCACCGGATTGCCGCGACGGCCGTCGCTGACGGGGACCACGATCAGATGGCCACGATCCGGCTCAAACGCCTCGATCAGATGGTCGATCAGTCTGGTATCGATCAGCGGCATGTCGCCGAGGCAGACGATGCGCGCCGTCGGCCTTGTCGGGCACCGCTGCGATGCCGGTCTTGACGGACGATGCCAGCCCGCCGGCGAAATCCGGATTGCGGACGAACCTTACCTTGAGGCCGGCCAGCGCCTGCTCGACCAGTTCGGCCTGATGGCCGGTGACGACGATGACTTCACTGGCTTTCGAGGCCAGCGCCTGTTCGGTGACCGTCCGCACCAGCTTTTTGCCGTCGAGTTCGGCGAGCAGCTTGTTGGGGCCGCCCATCCGCGTCGAACGTCCAGCCGCGAGCACGATGGCGGCGACGTTGCGGTTGGCCTCGATCTCGGCAACGGTGCGCGGTTGCGGCCGCGTCACGATTTCCATCAGCAGACCGCCGACGCCCATGCCGGTGAGCTCGGTGCGCGTGACCTTGAGACCGGCGAGAAGACGCATCAGCACCCAGTCAAAACCGTTTTCGACCGGCGAGCGCGCGCAGCCGGGCGCGCCCAATACCGGCACGCCGCCGGCGCTGCCGATCAGCAGCAGATTGCCGGGATCGACCGGCATGCCAAAATGCTCGATCGCGCCGCCGATTTCGGTGATCGCGGCCGGGATCACGTCGCGACGGTCGGCGATCGCCGAGGCACCGAACACGATCACGAGTTCGGCGCCGAGGCCGAGCAATTCCTTGATCGAGGCCGCGAGTACGGTCTCATCATGCGGCACGCGGCGTTCGGCGATGATGGTCGCACCGGCCGGCGCCAGCCGCTCGGCGGTCACGCGCAAGGTTTTCTCGATCACTTTTGGCGCCAGCCCCGGCAACAGGGTCGAGACCACGCCGACGCGCCTGATGGTGAAGGGCGCGATTTTCAGCGCGCCCTGACCCGCAACGGCTAACGGCGGCATCGCGCAGTTTGGCTTCGACGCCGAACGGAATCAGTTTGACGGTTGCGATCATCTCGCCTTCGACCACCGGCTTGTAGGCGGCGAGCGTCGCAAACGTAATGGCTTCATCGACGCCGTTGATGCGGTCGACCGCGGCGCGGTCGACCACCAGCACGCCGGCCTTGCGCCGCGAACAGATTGGCGCGGCCGGTAAAGGCGCGCTCGACATTGACGCCGTCGCCGGCAACGGCCTGCGCGATGCTGGCGGCGGCGACGTCTTCGGAGACGTCGCCTTCCTCCAGCCGCACCACGACGATTTCCTTGACGCCGGCCTTGTTGAGCGCCTCGACTTCGGCCGCGCCGATCGTGGTGCCTTTCTTCAGCACCAGCGCGCCCTGACGCAGGGTGTGGACGGTGACGCCACCAATCGCGTCGGCCGGACTGGCGGGACCGAATTTCATGCTGCCTGTTCTTTCGCGTTTTCTTTCGGCAACCGCAACTCGGCGGTGATCTCGGCCATGATCGAGACCGCGATCTCCGATGGCGACACCGCGCCGATGTTGAGCCCGATCGGCGCGCGGATGCGGGCGATGTCGGCGTCCGAGGCGCCCTGCGCCTTCAGCCGCTCGCCGCGCTTGGCGTGAGTCTTTCGCGAGCCGAGCGCGCCGATATAGAAACAGTCGCGCGCAAAGGCGTGCAGCAGCGCCGGGTCGTCGATCTTGGGATCGTGCGTGACGGCGACAAAGGCCGTGTAGTGATCGATGTTGAGCGGCGGCAGCGCCACGTCGGGCCATTCCGCGACGAGCGGCACGTCGGGAAAACGCTCCGGGCTCGCAAACGCCGTGCGCGGATCGACCACCGTGACGTCATAATCGAGCGAACGCGCCAGCGGCGCCAGGGCCTGGCTGATATGGACCGCGCCGATGATGACGAGGCGCGCGGTCGGCGCGTAGACGTTGAGAAACAGTTTCTTGCCGCCGGCCTCGACCATGCCGCTCTTGCCCATGCGAAGCTGCTTTGACAACTCAGCACGCAGCGGATCGGTCGCGATGTCCTTTGCCTTGACCAGCCGCTGTTCGCCATTGGCGGTATCGGTGATCACGATCACCGGCCGGCGCGCGGCGCGCTCGGCGTTTACCTCTGTCAGGGTCTGGAGTTTCACGATTGCCCCACCTTCTCGACGAAGACACGGATGGTGCCGCCGCAGCTTAGACCGACATTCCAGGCGGTCTCGTCGGCGACGCCGAATTCGAGCATCTTTGGCTTGCCGCTGGCGATCACGTCGAGCGCCTCGGTGACCACGGCACCCTCGACGCAGCCGCCGGAGACCGAGCCCAGAAAGGTGCCGTCATCGTTGATGACGAGGCTGGAGCCGGCCGGGCGCGGCGCCGAGCCCCAGGTTTCGACCACGGTCGCCAGTGCGACCCCATGACCGGCCTTTTGCCAGGCCTCGGCCGCCTGCAGGATGTCTTCATCGCGGTTGAGCATGGCGGACCTCATTTCAGGCTGCGGATCGGATCAGGCTGCGGTGGTGCGGCGGAGGCGGCGCCGACAGCGCCGCGATCAGTTCGCCCATCGAACTCAAATTATGCACCGGGCGGAATTCGTCAACGTGCGGAAGCATCATTTTGATGCCCTGCGCCTTGGCTTCGAAGCCACTGTAGCGCAGCAAGGGGTTGAGCCAGATCAGGCGGCGGCAAGATCTATGCAGCCGGTCCATCTCGAACGCCAGCTTCTCGTCCGACTCCCGCTCCAGCCCGTCGGAAATCAACAGCACGATGGCGCCCTGGCCCAGCACGCGGCGGCCCCACAGCTTGTTGAAGGTATGCAGCGAGGTCGCGATCCGGGTGCCGCCGGCCCAGTCCTCGACCGAGGACGAGCAGCTCGCCAGCGCCTCGTCGGGATCGCGCGCCCGCAACGACCGCGTCACATTGGTCAGCCTTGTGCCGAACAGAAACACCGAGACCCGCTTGCGGGCATCGGTGATGGCATGGAGGAAATGCAGGAACAGGCGGGTATATTCGCTCATCGAGCCGGAGATATCGAGCAGCGCCACGATCGGCGCCGGCTTGTCGATCAGGCCGAGCTTCCGGATATCGATGATCTCGCCACCGGTGCGCAAGCGAGCTGCGCAGCGTCCGGCGCATGTCGAGCTGCAGCCCCTTCGCGTCGGGCTGGTAGCGGCGGGTGCGCAATTCGGCCTGCGGCAGCCGCATGTTGGCGATGGCGCGGGTGACTTCGGCGATCTCGGCCGCGCTCATCTGCGCAAAGTCTTTCTTCTGCAAGATCTCCTTGTCGGAGACCGACAGCCGCAACTCCTGCTGCTGCTCTTGCACGGTCTCCTCGCGCATCGACGGCTGCGCCAGCGCCTCCTGCACCCGGCGCGAGGCCGGCGGCGGCTTCTTCTTGGCGTGGTCCGGCAGCGGCACCGAATCCAGCATGCTCTTCCAGTCCTCGGCGGCGCGGAAGAACAGCGCAAAGGCCTGTTCGAAGATCAGTGCATGTTCGTGGCGCTTGACGAAGATCGCCTCCAGCGTGGTGTAGACGTCGGCGCGGTTGCCGATCTCGATCACCTGCAGCGCGTTGAGGGCATCGATCACAGCCCCCGGCCCGACCGGCAGCCCGGCCGCGCGCAACGCGCGGGCAAAGCCGACCACGTTGTCGGCCATTTGGCCTGTCGGGGGATTGAGGTGATCGATGGTGGTCATGGCGTCCTACTATCTCTCACGCGGCCGGTGCGCTCCCTCTCCCGCTTGCGGGGAGGGCTGGGGTGGGGGCTGCCTCAACAAATATGCTGTCCGACTTGCATTCGCTGCTTCCGCCAGTGGCACATTGATCGCTTGAGTAACCGGAGAGAGCCCCCCACCCCGACCCTCCCCCGCAAGCGGGAGAGGGACCAGACTGCCGTCGTCTAACTAGTCGCTCGTCGCTTCCTTCAAAACCTTTTGCAGCGTGTCGCCCTGCATCCGCGCGATGTCGTCCTGGTATTTCAGCAGCGCGCCGAGGGTGTCGCCGACCACTTGCGGCGTCAGCGAGCGGGCGTCGAGTTCGGTCAGCGCGGTGGCCCAGTCGATGGTCTCGGCGACGCCCGGCGACTTGTAGAAATCCTGGTCGCGCAGCGCCTGCACGAAGCGCACGACCTGCTGCGACAGTTTTGCGGAAATGTCCGGCACGCGCGACTTGACGATCGCGAGCTCGCGCTCGGCATTGGGATAATCGACCCAGTGATAGAGACAGCGGCGCTTCAGCGCGTCGTGGATTTCGCGGGTGCGGTTCGAGGTGATGATGACGATCGGCGGCTGCGGCGCCTTGATGGTGCCGAATTCGGGAATCGTGACCTGGAAGTCGCTGAGGATTTCCAGCAAGTAAGCCTCGAACGCCTCGTCGGCGCGATCGAGTTCGTCGATCAGCAGCACCGGGGCGCCGGCGACATCCGGCTCCAGCGCCTGCAGCAGCGGCCGCTTGATCAGGAATTTTTCGGCGAAGATGTCGCGACGAAAGCTGCTCGCGATCGGTATCGCCGGCCGCTTCCGCCAGCCGGATCGCGATCATCTGCGCGGCGCTGTTCCACTCATAGACGGCGGAGGCGACGTCGAGGCCTTCATAGCATTGCAGCCGGATCAGCTTGCGGCCGAGGGCGGCCGACAGCACCTTGGCGATTTCGGTCTTGCCGACGCCGGCCTCGCCTTCGAGGAACAGCGGCCGGCCCATCTTCAGCGACAGATAGGTCACGGTCGCCAGCGACCGCTCGGCCAGATAGCCGCGCGAGGTCAGCAATTCGAGCATCGCATCGACGGATTTGGGTAACGCCGATGCACTCATGAGCAAGCCAGTCTGGATAAGAACAACGTTACTTGACGATTTTATTTCGCCGTCGCGGCTTCGACAGCGCGGCGCGTCAGCACGCCGATCAGATGCGCGCGATATTCGGCGCTGCCGTGCAGGTCGCTGTTGAGGCCGTCGGCGGAAACCGAGATGCCGTCGAGCACCTTGTGCGAGAAACGCTTCTTCAGCGCCTCTTCGAACGCCTCGGCGCGGAACACACCGTCCGAGCCGGCGCCGGTGACGGCGACGCGCACATCCGACGGACGCTTGGCGACGAACACGCCGACCAGCGCGTAGCGCGAGGCCTGGTTGCGGAACTTGATGTAGGCCGCCTTCTTCGGCAGCGGGAACATCACCTTGGTGATGATCTCGTCGCTCTCCAGCGCGGTGGTGAACAAGCCCTGGAAGAATTCTTCCGGCTTCAGCTTGCGCTTGTTGGTGACGATGGTGGCGCCGAGCGCCAGAACCGCCGCGGGATAATCCGCGGTCGGATCGTTGTTGGCGAGCGAGCCGCCGATCGTGCCCTTGTGGCGCACCGCGGGGTCGCCGATCATGCCCGCCAGTTCAGCCAGCGCCGGGATCGCCTCGCCGACGACGGCGGACGTCGCGACTTCGGCGTGCTTGGCGGTGGCGCCGATCACCAGCGAACGGCCCTTCATCTCGATGGTGTTGAGACCTTCGATGTGGGAGAGGTCGACCAGATGCGGCGGGCTCGCGAGCCGCTGCTTCATGACCGGCACCAGCGTGTGGCCGCCGGCGATCACCTTGGCGTCTTCGTTCTTGACGAGCAGATTGGCGGCCTGCCGCACGGTCGCCGGACGATGATATTTGAATTCGTACATGAAAACTTCCTGATCGCGGTCGCGATGAATTCGATTATGCGAGGACTGACTTACGCGAGATCAGATTTGGCCATCGCCTTGGCGCCGGCGGCGATCGAGGCCACGATGTTCTGATAGCCGGTGCAGCGGCACAGATTGCCTTCTAGCTCTTCGCGAATGACGTGGTCCGAGAGATCGTGGCCCTTGCGGTGCACCATATCGACCGCGGTCATGATCATGCCGGGGGTGCAGAAGCCGCACTGCAAACCGTGATGCTCGCGAAAGGCCTCCTGCATCGGATGCAGCGGCGCGCCGTCGGCGGCCAGGCCCTCGATGGTGCGAACCTCATGGCCGTCGGCCATCACAGCCAGCGTGGTGCAGGACTTGACGGCCTTGCCGTCGAGATGGACGACGCAGGCGCCGCATTGCGAGGTGTCGCAGCCGACATGGGTGCCCGTCAGCCGGAGATTTTCCCGCAGAAACTGGACCAGGAGGGTACGGGGGTCGATATTGGCGTTTACGGGATTGCCGTTCACGATCAGGGAAATCTTGGCCATCAGCACTCTCTTGGGCTGCAGGGCCGCATATCGGCCGCGCAGGCGTTTAAAATCATTCCAAAGCCCATAATATGGGCCATCCCGGCAATGAGCAACCTTGGGAGCCACCCGCCCGGGGCATGGCCCGCCGCGACCAGCCGGGATTGCCGGCCGGCTTCAGGCCCCTCGAGAATCAGCCTTGCCCGATTCAGCCCTGCACCGCCTTGGCGAAATTGTCGAAGAACTCGTCGGCCAGCTTCTTGGCCGCGCCGTTGATCAGGCGCTGGCCGAGCTGGGCCAGCTTGCCGCCGATCTGCGCCTCGACATTGTAGCTCAACAGCGTGCCGCCGTCCTTTTCGGCCAGCCCCACCGTGGCGCCGCCCTTGGCAAAACCGGCGACGCCGCCCTCGCCTTCGCCCGAGATCTTGTAGCCGTTCGGCGGGTCGAGATCGCTCAGCGTGACCTTGCCCTTGAAGCGGGCGGAGACCGGCCCGACCTTCATTTTGGCGGTGGCGCGGAAACCGCTGTTGTCCTCGGTTTTTTCCAGTTCCTCGCAGCCGGGAATGCAGGCTTTCAGCACTTCCGGATCGTTCAATTTGGCCCACACGGCCTCGCGCGGCGCCGCAAGCTGGACTTCGCCGGTCATCGTCATGGCCATGGGGGTGCCTCCTGAAATCGCCTTAGCTGTGTGACCCCAAGTAAGCCACGTCCGGCCGAAAGGAAAGGCCCGGGGCCCAGGCTACTTTGCATGGCAAGCTACTTTGCATGGGGTTGTTTTCGCGATTTTTAAATCGAGGCACTTGTCAGCGCCCGCCCCCCGAGGCCGGACCGCAAACTCGGAGGGCAACGAGGGCCATTGGCAGCGGCAAGCGGGAATGGTTAGGTCGCGCGCAAATGAGCACCTCCCTCTCCCCGCTGCTGGCGCCGATGCTGTCGAGCGCTGCGATGCGCAAGATCTGCGACGATGTCGCATGCCTGCAAAACATGCTGGATTTCGAGGCTGGTTTGGCGCGCGCCGAAGCCGCGGTGGGCGTGATTCCGGCCAGCGCCGCCGGCCCGATCACGGCGGCCTGCCGGGCCGAATCATTCGACCTCAGCGCGCTGGCTGAAGCCGCGACGCGGTCCGGCAACCTCGCCATTCCCCTGGTCAAGGCGCTGACCGCGCATGTCGCCAAGACCGATGCTGACGCCGCGCGCTATGTCCACTGGGGCGCGACCAGCCAGGACGTCATCGATAGCGGCGCCATGCTCGGCCTCCGCGCCGGGATCAATGCGCTGCTCGCCGACATCGATCGCGCCATCGCAGGATTTGTCAAACTGGCGCGCCAGCATCGCCATACCGCCGTTGTCGCCCGTACCTGGTTGCAGCACGCTTTGCCGATGCCGTTCGGTTTGAAGTTGGCCGAATATGCCGCGGCGTTGCATCGCTCGCGCAAACGGCTGCATCGGTTGCGCAGCGAAACGCTGGCGCTACAATTTGGCGGCGCGGCGGGAACGCTTGCAGCCCTCGGCGACAAGGGATTGGCGGTCTCGGAACGGCTGGCGCAGGAACTGAAGCTGCCATTGCCTGACGCGCCCTGGCACACCCACCGCGACCGCATCGCCGAAGCGGCCTCCGTATTCGCCATCATGTCCGGGACCTGCGGCAAGATCGCGCGCGACGTCTCGCTGATGATGCAAACCGACGTCGGCGAAGCCTTCGAACCCTCCGGCGAGGGCCGCGGCGGCTCCTCCACCATGCCGCACAAGCGCAATCCGGTTGCAGCCGCCAGCGCGCTCGGCGCGGCCACCATGGCGCCGAATCTCGGCGGCGACGATCTTTGCCGCCCAAGTGCAGGACCACGAGCGCAGCGCCGGCCCCTGGCACGCGGAATGGCCGACCTTGCCGACGTTGATGCTGGTGACGTCAGGCGCGCTGGCGGCGATCGTCGATATTGCCGAGGGACTGGAAGTCGATGCCGCGCGTATGCGCGTCAATCTCGACGCCACCCATGGACTGATCATGGCCGAAGCGGTGACGATGCGGCTTGCCGAAAAGATCGGCAAGAGCGACGCCCATCACCTGATCGAGGCGGCGAGCAAGAAGGCCGTCGCCGAGAAGAAGCATCTGCGCGACGTGCTGACATCAGATTCGAAAATCACCGCGCAGCTCAGCGCCGAGAACATCGCAAAGCTGTTCGAGCCGATGGCCTATCAGGGCGCCTCGCAGACCCTGATCGACCGCCTGCTCGCTTCCATCGACGACAAATAAGAGACCGGAGAATTTCAGATGCCGATGATCGACGCCGACGGGTGCCTGCTCAACGTATCCGTCGAAGGCCGCGACGGCGGACCGACGTTGATGCTGTCGAATTCGCTGGGCTCCACCATGGCGATGTGGGAGCCGCAGATGAAGGCGCTGACGCATGTGTTTCGCGTCATTCGCTATGACCGCCGCGGCCACGGCAAATCGAACGTACCACCAGGCCCCTATTCGATGGAGCGTTTCGGCCGTGACGTGCTGGCGATCCTCGACGACCTCAACATCGCCCGGACGCATTGGTGCGGGCTGTCGATGGGCGGCATGGTCGGGCAATGGCTGGGCGCCAACGCGCCCGATCGTTTCGGCAAGCTCATCCTTGCCAACACCGCCTGCCATTATCCCGACCCGACCAACTGGCTCAATCGCATCAAGGCGGTGAAGGAAGGCGGCATCGCCGGCGTCGCGGATGCCGTCATGGCCAACTGGTTGACGGCGGACTTTCGCGAGCGCGAGCTGCAGGTCACCGCGAACGTGAAGGCGATGATGCTGACCTCACCGGTCGAAGGCTACATCGCCTGCTGCGAAGCGCTGTCGACACTCGATCAGCGCGAGCTGTTGCCGACGATCAAAAGCCCGACGCTGGTCATCGCCGGGCGCCACGACATGTCAACGCCGGTCTCCGCCGCCGAATACATCCGCAGCCATATTCCCGGCGCCAGCATGACCATTCTGGACGCCGCGCATATTTCCAATATCGAACAACCGCACGCCTTCACCGACGCGGTGGTCGGTTTCCTGACGCAGCGCTAACTCTAACAGCGTCATTGCGAGCGAAGCGAAGCAATCCAGAAGACAAGCAAGATGGATTGCTTCGTCGCTTTGCTCCTCGCAATGACGGGAGGAAAGATCATGGACGACAACCAGCGCCGCGACGACGGCATGACCCAGCGCCGAAAAGTGCTCGGCAATGAATGGGTCGACAAGTCGATCGCCAACCGCAACGCGTTCAATACCGACTTCCAGGACCTGATCACCCGCTATGCTTGGGGCGATATCTGGACCCGGCCGCATTTCGATCACCGCACCCGCCGCGTGCTCGTGATCGGCACCATGGTCGCGCTCGGCCAGTGGGATGAATTCCGCCTGCACGTGCGTGCCGCACTTGCCGAAGGCGGCTTCACGCCCGAAGACATCAAGGAAATCCTGCTGCAGCAGGCGATCTACTGCGGCGTGCCGGCGGCGAACCACGCCGTCAAGGAAGCCGCCGCGATTATTGCGGAACTGGGACTGCTGAAGAAATAGCAAGTTGCGCCGGCAGCCGCATTGGCGCCGAACCCTAGGAAGCGCTGCGTTGCTGCCGTTGCAGCGCCGCCTGCACATCCTCCTCCAGCGCCCAGATCCGGTCCTGCCCAAGGCGCCGGGCCGCCATCGATCCCGAACGTCCGCGCCCCGACAATCCGGGCGTCCGATCACGGTCGCCGTCAGCGGCTTCGACCCTGCGACGGCACCGCCGATGATGGTCAAGGCCATGACAATGGTGTTGCTCTGGCTCGGGAAGCGCTTATTGGACCGCCATAGCCCTATCCGTGGAACGTTCGCTCCGGGAAGGACAGGCGGACCATGTCGAGGAAAATCCTGCTTCGCATCGCGGCCATCAGCCTTGGCCTGATCGTCGTGGCCGCCGTGACGATCGGCGTTCTCAGTCGTATCCCGGCCGTCGGCGCCTACATGCTGGCGAATACGGTACACCGGCGTCTTGCCCAACCGATCGACCCCACCCTGTTCGACGGCAAGGCGCTGCGCCTTGTCCTCTGCGGCACCAGTTCTCCGCTGCCTGATCCCAATCGCGCCAAGGCATGTACGATCGTGATCGCGGGCGAGCGGGCCTATGTCATCGATACCGGTCCGGAATCCTGGAAAACTCTCGCGCTGATGGGTTTTCCCGGCGAGCGCATCGCCGGCGTGCTGCTGACGCATTTTCACTCCGATCACATCGGCGACCTCGGCGAATTCCGGATGCAGACCTGGATCGCGGGCCGCAAGAAGCCCCTGCCCGTCTATGGCGGCGCCGGCGTCGACAAGGTGGTCGCGGGATTCAACGCAGCCTACGCGCTGGATGACAGCTATCGCTCCGCGCATCACGGCAACGCGATCGCGCCGCTCGATGCCGTGCCGCTGGTCGCAGCGCCCTTTCATACCGGCATGTCGGCGGGCCGCAATGAATTGGAGAAGATCCTTGTCGATGGCGACCTCGTGGTGACGGCCTTTGAGGTCAATCACGATCCGGTGCGCCCCGCCGTGGGCTACCGGTTCGATTATAAAGGCCGCTCCATCTTTGTCAGCGGCGACACCAGGAAATGGCCGAACGTCGCCGCGGGCGCGCGAAATGCCGACGTGCTGGTGCACGAAGCCCAGTCGCAGCGAATGCGGCAGATTTTCTCGGATAGCGCCGCCAGCGTCGGCAACAAGATCGTCGCGAAGATCATGGCTGATATCGAGGACTATCATTCCAGTCCGGTCGATGCGGCCGAGATCGCGAACGATGCGAAGGTCAAGCTGCTGGTCTACACCCACTTCATCCCGCAGTTCGCGGCATGGTTTGTAAAGCCGCTGTTCTTTGAGGGCGTCTCGCAGGTTCGGCCGTCGTCGTCGGCGGCTTGGGCGGCGGGCTTTGACGGCTACCGGGTCGACCTGCCGATCGGATCGGAGGCGGTGATCCAGAGCGAAATCCCGGTCAGCCTGTACTGAAGGTCAGCCTGGCCGATTGCTGCCCCACGCCAAAGAAAAGCCCCGCCTCCCGGCGGGGCCTTCCTCTATCTCAGAGCAGTTCGGACTAGCGGTCCTGATCGGGTTTCTGACGGCTCGGATCCTGCTGCTGCTGGCCCGGCTTCTGTCCGCCGCCCTGCTGCTGCTGGCCGGGCTTCTGACCCGGGTTCTGGTTCTGCTGGCCCGGATTCTGGTTCTGATTGCTCATCTTGGGATCTCCCATGTTTGACGTAGCCGGGACCAACGGGGAGCTTTGGCCTTGGTTGCACGGGAACAGCGGGTTCCTCCGGGATCATTGCGCGGCAAAGGCGTGTCCGGACTGTGACGCCGGAACCACCGCCCAAAAACTAGCTCTGTACAAGCCATTTTAGCCGCAGCCGGCGCAGTTGCCGCCTAGGGTTCCCGCTGTTAGAAACCGACACGACGCGACGATTTGGGCTGCCGGGGGCTCTCGCTGCGTTGTTTCTCTCTAATAGCGGCAGCGCATGGATTATTTCGCCCAGCAATTGATCAACGGCCTCGTGCTCGGCTCGATCTATGGCCTGATCGCCATCGGCTACACCATGGTCTACGGCATCGTCGGCATGATCAATTTCGCCCATGGCGATATATTCATGATCGGCGGCTTTATCGCGCTGATCTCGTTCCTGGTGCTGGTTTCGTTCGGCCTGACCGCGATCCCGCTGATCCTGCTGATCGTGCTTTTGGTCTCGATGGCGGTCACCGCGCTCTATGGCTGGACCATCGAGCGCATTGCCTACCGGCCGCTGCGGCACTCGTTCCGGCTGGCGCCGATGCTCTCGGCGATCGGCATGTCGTTCATCCTGACCAACTACTCGCAGATCGCACAGGGCGCGCGGGTCAAGCCGGTACCGCCGATCATCACCGGCGGCTACACGCTACACGAGGGCGCCGGCGGTTTCGCCGTGCAGCTGTCCAACATCCAGATCGTCGTCGTCATCACCACCGTGGTGTTGCTGGCGCTGTTCACCTGGCTGGTCTCGAGCACCCGGCTCGGCCGCGACATGCGGGCCTGCGAGCAAGATCAGACCATGGCGTCGCTGCTCGGCGTCGATGTCGACCGTACCATCTCCATGACCTTCGTGATCGGCGCAGCACTCGCCGCCGTCGCCGGCATGATGTACCTGCTCTATTATGGCCTGGTCGATTTCTTCATGGGTTTTGTCGCGGGGATCAAGGCGTTCACCGCGGCCGTGCTCGGCGGCATCGGCTCGCTGCCCGGCGCGATGCTGGGCGGGCTTTTGATCGGCCTGATCGAGACGCTATGGTCGGCCTACTTCTCGGTCGAATACAAGGACGTCGCCGCGTTCTCGATCCTGATCATCGTGCTGATCTTCCTTCCGACCGGCCTGCTCGGCCGGCCCGAAGTCGAAAAAGTCTGACGGGCGCGCGCGTGAACGCACCCCCCGATGTTTCCAAGCAAGCCTTGTCCGAAGCCTCGCGCGCACCGGGTGCAGCCTTCATCTTCAAGAAAGCGCTGATCAGCGCGCTGGTGGCGCTGGTGCTGTTCTCGCTCATGATCGGCATCCGCACCGAAGCGGGACCGCAGGGACAGTTGATCTACTGGACCCGGTTCGGCGACCTCGCCGCCATGGTTGCCACAGTCTTCGGCGGCAGCATCGTCGTCGAACTGCTGCGGCAATGGTGGGGACCGGTCGGCACCATCAGGGTGGTGCCGGCGCCGGTGCAGTCCGCGCTGTCGTTTGCCGGCAGGATGGTCGCGCCGGTGCTGCTTATCTTTACGTTTCTGGTGCCTGTCATCTTCTACGACCAGCGCTACATTCTCGACCTCGGCATTCTCGTGCTGACTTACGTGATGCTGGGATGGGGATTGAACGTGGTGGTCGGCCTCGCCGGCCTGCTCGACCTCGGCTATGTCGCGTTTTATGCCGTCGGCGCCTATTCCTACGCGCTGCTGGCGACCAATTTTGGGCTCTCGTTCTGGGTTTGCCTGCCGCTGGCCGGCATCCTCGCCGCCTTCTGGGGCGTGCTGCTCGGCTTTCCCGTGCTGCGGCTGCGCGGCGACTATCTCGCAATCGTGACACTGGCGTTCGGCGAGATTATCCGCCTCGTCATCATCAACTGGCAGAGCCTGACCGGTGGGCCGAACGGCGTCAGCGGCATTCCGCGCCCGACGCTGTTCGGCATTCCATTGTCGCCGGGCGAGGATGGACTGGCCGCAAAACTCGGCATCGAGTTCTCGCCGACCCACCGCATCGTGTTCCTGTTCTACCTGATCCTGGCGCTGGCGTTGCTCACCAACTGGGTCACGATCCGGCTGCGGCGTCTGCCGATCGGCCGGGCCTGGGAAGCGTTGCGCGAAGACGAAGTCGCCTGCCGCGCGCTCGGCATCAACACGACAACCACAAAACTGACGGCGTTTGCGACCGGCGCGATGTTCGGCGGCTTTGCCGGCGCATTCTTTGCGACACGGCAAGGCTTCATCAGTCCGGAATCCTTTACCTTCCAGGAATCGGCGCTGGTGCTGGCGATCGTGGTGCTGGGCGGCATGGGCTCGCAGCTCGGCGTGGCGCTGGCCGCACTCGCGATGATCGGCGGCTTCGAGCTGTTCCGCGGACTGGACCAGTACCGCATGCTGGTGTTCGGCATGGCGATGGTGCTGTTGATGATCTGGCGCCCGCGCGGGCTGATCGGCCATCGCGCGCCAACCGTGTTCCTGGAGCGCAACCAGGCGATCTCATCCGACCTCGTCAAGGAGGGACACGGATGAGCCAAGACCATGTGGACCACATCCTGTCCGTCGATCACCTGTCGATGCGTTTTGGCGGCATCGTCGCCGTCAACGACCTCTCCTTCGGCGCCGAGCGGCGCAAGATCACGGCGCTGATCGGGCCGAACGGCGCCGGCAAGACCACCGTGTTCAACTGCATCACCGGTTTCTACAAGCCGACCTCCGGCGTCATGCGGCTGTCGCATGATGACGGCCATACCATCCAGCTCGAACGGCTGAACGATTTCCGGATTTCGAAACTCGCCCGCGTCGCGCGCACGTTTCAGAACATCCGGCTGTTTCCCGGCATGACGGCGCTGGAAAACCTGATGGTGGCGCAGCACAACGCGCTGATGCGCGCCTCCGGGTTGACGTTTCTGGGTTTGATTGGCGCGCCCTCCTGGCGCAGCGCCGAGAAAGCCGCGATCGATCTGGCGCGGACCTGGCTCGACCGCATCGGTCTGCTCGATCGCGCCGACGACGCCGCCGGCAATCTGCCTTACGGCGACCAGCGCCGCCTGGAAATCGCGCGCGCGATGTGCACCGAGCCGGCATTGCTCTGCCTCGACGAACCGGCGGCGGGCCTGAACGCGCGCGAAAGCGCCGCGCTGAGCGAATTATTGCTGTCGATCCGCGCCGATCAGGGCACCTCGATCCTGCTGATCGAGCACGACATGTCGGTGGTGATGGAAATCTCCGACCACGTCGTCGTGATGGACTACGGCGTCAAGATCGCCGAAGGCACGCCGCAGGCGGTTCGCGACGATCCAAAAGTGATCGCGGCCTATCTCGGCGCCGACGAGGAAGAAGCGATTGCCGTGATGGAGAGCGGAACGTGACCGCCTCCTCCATCACGCCCCTGCTCGCGGTCCGTTCGCTGCGCGCGTCCTACGGCAAGATCGAGGCGCTGAAGGGCGTCGATATCGAGATCAATGCCGGCGAGATCGTGGCGCTGATTGGCGCCAACGGCGCCGGCAAGTCGACGCTGATGATGACGATTTTTGGCAGGCCCCGCGCCCGTTCCGGCCAGATCGAATATGACGGCCGTGACATCACCGGCGTGCCGACGCATGAGATCGCGCGGCTGCGCATCGCCCAGTCGCCCGAGGGCCGCCGGATTTTCCCGCGCATGAGCGTGGCGGAAAACCTGCAGATGGGCGCCGACGCCACCGATTCCAGCGAGGCCGAGCGCGCCAGCGGCCTCGAACGCGTCCTCGCACTGTTTCCCCGGCTGAAGGAGCGCATGACCCAGCGCGGCGGCACGCTGTCCGGCGGCGAGCAGCAGATGCTGGCGATCGGCCGAGCCCTGATGAGCCGGCCGCGTCTCTTGATGCTGGATGAACCCTCGCTCGGACTGGCGCCCCTGATCGCACGACAGATTTTTGACGCGATCCGGACCCTGAACCGACAGGACGGCCTGACCGTGCTGATTGTCGAGCAGAACGCCAACCATGCGCTGAAACTCGCCCATCGCGGCTATGTCATGGTCAACGGCCTGATCACGCTGTCCGGCACGGGGAGTGAATTGCTGCAACGCCCGGAAATCCGCGCCGCCTATCTGGAAGGCGGCCGCCGGGGATAGCACCCCTGCCCTCCATGGCGATCGCTGCGGCAAGATGCTGCGAACGGACCATCGGTTTGCCCGAAAATTGCCGATGACTTCGCGTTAAATTCAGCCGACAATAGCCGTGATTTTGGTACCCGGCCCGCCGGGTACTTCCCGAAATCGACCACCCCGCGAGGATACCTCATGAAATCACTGAAACTCATCGGCCTGGCATTGGGCGCATCGCTGGCGCTATCGGCAAACGCGTTGGCGCAGGACATCACCGTCGGCGTGGCCGGCCCGATGACGGGCGGCGAATCCGCCTTCGGCCGGCAGATGAAGAACGGCGCCGAACAGTTCGTGGCCGATATGAATGCCGGCAGCGGCGTGCTCGGCAAGAAGCTGGCGCTGCAGGTCGGCGACGATGCCTGCGATCCCAAGCAGGCCCGCTCGGTCGCCGAGAAATTCGCCTCTTCCAAGGTCCCGTTTGTGGCGGGTCATTATTGTTCGTCGTCGTCGATCCCGGCTTCAGAAGCCTATGCCGACGGCAACGTGCTGCAGATTACGCCGGCCTCGACCAACCCGCTATACACCGAGCGCAAGCTCTGGAACGTGGCGCGCGTCTGCGGCCGCGACGATCAGCAGGGCCTGGTCGCCGCCGAATACATCCTGAAGAACTACAAGGACAAGAACGTCGCCATCCTCAACGACAAGACCACCTACGGCAAGGGTCTCGCCGATGAAACCAAGAAGGCGCTGAACAAGGCCGGCTTCACCGAAAAGATGTTCGAATCCTACAACAAGGGCGACAAGGATTTTAACGCCATCGTATCGCGCCTGAAGCGCGACAACATCGATCTGGTCTATGTCGGCGGCTACCATCAGGAGTCCGGCCTGCTGGTGCGGCAGATGCGCGACCAGGGCCTCAAGACCGTGCTGATGGCCGGCGACGCGCTCGCCGACAAGGAGTTCGCCTCGATCACCGGCCCCGCCGGCGAAGGCACGCTGTTCACCTTCGGCCCCGACCCGCGCAACAAGCCGACCGCGAAGGCGATCGTCGAGCGCTTCAAGGCCAAGAACATCGATCCCGAAGGCTACACTCTCTATACCTACGCCGCGATGCAGGTCTGGTCGCAGGCCGCCACAAAGGCCGGCACCACCGACCCGAAGAAGGTCATGGACGCGATCAAGGCCGGCGCCTGGGATACCGTCATCGGCAAGCTGGAGTTCGACGCCAAGGGCGACATCAAGCAGCTCGACTACGTCGTCTACAGATGGGACGCCAAGGGCAACTACACCGAGATCAATCCCAAGGGTTCTTGATTTCCTGATCAGGTTTCCACGTTCCACTTGTTGGAACCGCAAACGCCCCGGCTCGCCGGGGCGTTTTTGGTTTTAAAGTGGCAAAATTATTTCGTGGGCCCGGGAACCAATTGTTCCCGAGTGAATTGGAACCTTCGGGCAGAGTTCCATGTCATTGATTTCACTGGATTTACAACTGTTCCCGCTTGATACGCGTTGGGACAGCAGGTTGTATGTTGCAGAGTTGTATCTTCATGGAATCACATCTGCTTTTGAATTTGCGCTAGCTGGCCTCGAGGAGACACTATGAGTGAGCTTTCCCCCGGAGCAACGTCACGTGTCTCCAGGCGCAAGCCAGCACCAGACGACAAACCTAACGGAACGCCCGATCCGCTCCAGGACCTGTTGCACGCGCTGCAGGCGATGCGTGCCGGCGACTTCTCGGTACGGATGACCGGCGACCACATCGGCATCGAAGGCAAGATCGCCGACACCTTCAACGAAATCGTCGCCGCCAATCAGCGCATGGCGCAGCAGCTTGAACGCGTCGGCCAGGTCGTCGGCCGCGAAGGCAAGACACGACAGCGCGTCAAATTCGATCTCACCAGCGGATCGTGGGCCGACATGGAAGGCTCGGTCAATACGCTGATCGACGATCTGCTGTGGCCGACCCGCGAGGTGACCCGCGCCGTTGCCGCCGTCGCGCAGGGTGACCTGCTGCAGACCGTGCAGCTCGACGTCGACGGCCGCCCGCTCGGGGGCGAATTCCTGCAGTCGGCGAACATCGTCAACACCATGATCAAGCAGCTCAGCGTGTTCACCTCGGAGGTGACGCGCGTGGCGCGCGAGGTCGGCACCGAGGGCAAGCTCGGCGGCCAGGCGCAGGTGCCGGAAGTCACCGGCGTCTGGAAGGACTTGACCGAGAGCGTCAACTCGATGGCCAACAACCTGACCGGCCAGGTCCGCAACATCGCCGAAGTCACCATCGCGGTGGCCAATGGCGACCTGTCGAAAAAGATCACGGTCGACGTCCGCGGCGAGATTCTGCAGTTGAAGGAAGCCATCAACACGATGGTGGACCAGCTTCGCTCGTTCGCCTCGGAAGTGACGCGCGTCGCCCGTGAAGTCGGCACCGACGGCAAGCTCGGCGGCCAGGCGATCGTCCCCGGCGTCGCCGGCACCTGGAAGGATCTGACCGACTCCGTCAACGCGATGTGCGGCAACCTGACGGCACAGGTCCGCAACATCGCCAACGTCACCACCGCCGTCGCGCGCGGCGACTTGTCGCGAAAAATCACGGTCGACGTGCGCGGCGAAATTCTGGAGTTGAAAGACACCATCAACACGATGGTCGACCAGCTCAACTCGTTCGCCTCGGAAGTCACGCGCGTCGCGCGCGAAGTCGGCACCGAAGGCAAACTCGGCGGTCAGGCCCAGGTGCCCGGCGTCGCCGGCACCTGGAAGGACCTCACCGACAACGTCAACTTCATGGCCTCCAACCTGACGGCGCAGGTCCGCAATATCGCCGACGTCGCCACCGCCATCGCCGGCGGCGACTTGTCCAAGAAGATTACCGTCAACGTGTCGGGCGAAATCCTTCAGTTGAAGGAAACGCTCAACACGATGGTCGACCAGCTCAACGCGTTCGCCGGCGAAGTCACGCGCGTCGCGCGCGAGGTCGGCACCGACGGGCGGCTCGGCGGTCAGGCCAACGTGCTCGGCGTCGCCGGCACCTGGAAGGATTTGACGGAAAGCGTCAACTCGATGGCGTCGAACCTGACGGCGCAGGTCCGCAACATCGCCGAAGTGACGACCGCCGTCGCCAATGGCGATTTGTCGAAGAAGATCACGGTCGACGTGCGCGGCGAAATTCTCGAGCTGAAAGACACCGTCAACACCATGGTCGACCAGCTCAACGCCTTTGCCGGCGAAGTGACGCGCGTGGCGCGCGAAGTCGGCACCGAAGGCAAGCTCGGCGGCCAGGCACTGGTGCGCGGCGTCGCCGGCACCTGGAAGGATCTGACCGACAGCGTCAACTCGATGGCGAGCAACCTGACCGGCCAGGTCCGCAACATCGCCGAAGTCGCGACCGCGGTCGCCAAGGGCGACCTGTCCAAGAAGATCACGGTGAACGTGTCAGGCGAAATCCTTCAGTTGAAGGAAACGCTCAACACCATGGTCGACCAGCTCAACGCCTTCGCCGGCGAAGTCACGCGCGTCGCGCGCGAAGTCGGCACCGATGGCAAGCTCGGCGGCCAGGCCGAAGTGCCCGGCGTCGCCGGCACCTGGAAGGATCTCACCGACAGCGTCAACTCGATGGCCGGCAACCTGACGGCTCAGGTGCGCAACATCGCCGAAGTCGCGACCGCAATCGCCGGCGGCGACCTGTCGCGCAAGATCACGGTCGACGTCCGCGGCGAAATTCTTCAGTTGAAGGAAACGCTGAACACGATGGTCGACCAGCTCAACCGTTTTGCCGGCGAAGTGACGCGCGTGGCGCGCGAGGTCGGCACCGAAGGCCGGCTCGGCGGCCAGGCCAACGTGCCCGGCGTCGCCGGCACCTGGAAGGATCTCACCGACAACGTCAACTCGATGGCCGGCAATCTGACCGGCCAGGTCCGCAACATCGCCGAAGTGACGACCGCGGTCGCCAAGGGCGACCTCTCCAAGAAGATCACGGTCGACGTCAAGGGCGAGATTCTCGAGCTGAAAAACACCGTCAACACCATGGTCGACCAGCTCAACGCCTTCGCCTCCGAAGTGACGCGCGTCGCGCGCGAGGTCGGCACCGAAGGCAAGCTCGGCGGCCAGGCCGAAGTGCCCGAGGTCGCCGGCACCTGGAAGGACCTCACCGACAACGTCAACTTCATGGCCTCGAACCTGACCGCGCAGGTCCGCAACATCGCCGAAGTCGCGACCGCGATCGCCGGCGGCGACCTGTCGAAGAAGATCACGGTCGACGTCCGCGGCGAAATCCTGCTGCTCAAGGACACCTTGAACACGATGGTCGAGCAGCTGCGCTCGTTCGCGGCCGAAGTCACCCGCGTGGCGCGCGAGGTCGGCACCGAGGGCCGGCTCGGCGGCCAGGCGGTGGTGCCCGGCGTCGGCGGCACGTTCAAGGACCTCACCGACAACGTCAATCTGCTGGCCGCGAACCTCACCACGCAGGTCCGCAACATCGCCGAAGTCACCACCGCCGTCGCGCGCGGCGACCTCTCGCGAAAGATCACGGTCGACGTCAAGGGCGAAATCCTCGAACTGAAGAACACCATCAACACGATGGTCGATCAGCTCAACGCGTTCGCCGGCGAAGTGACGCGCGTCGCGCGCGAGGTCGGCACCGAGGGCAAGCTCGGCGGCCAGGCCCAGGTGCCCGGCGTCGCCGGCACCTGGAAGGACCTCACCGACACCGTGAACTTCATGGCCGCCAACCTCACCGAACAGGTGCGCGGCATCGTCAAGGTGGTGACGGCGGTCGCCAACGGCGACCTGAAGCAGAACCTGACGGTGAAATCGAAGGGCGAAGTCGCGGCGCTTGCCGACACCATCAACAACATGACCGAGACGCTGGCGACGTTCGCCGATCAGGTCACCAGCGTCGCGCGCGAAGTCGGCGTCGAGGGACGGCTCGGCGGCCAGGCCAACGTGCCCGGTGCTGCCGGCACCTGGAAGGATCTCACCGGCAACGTCAACCTGCTCGCCGCCAACCTGACGTCGCAGGTGCGCGCGATCGCCGGAAGTCGCGACCGCCGTGACCAAGGGCGACCTGACCCGATCGATTCAGGTCGACGCCCGCGGCGAAGTCGCCGAGCTCAAGGACAACATCAACACCATGATCGGCAACCTGCGCCTGACGACGCGAGGTCAATACCGAGCAGGACTGGCTGAAGACCAACCTCGCCAAATTCACCAACATGCTGCAGGGACAGCGCGACCTCTCGACCGTGGGCCGGCTGCTGCTGACCGAGCTGGCGCCATTGATCAACGCCCATATGGGCGTGATCTATCAGGTGGAGAATCCGGAAACTCCGCAGTTGCGCCTGCTCTCGGCCTATGCCGGCGATAGCGCGCATCCGCATCCGCTATTCGTGCAATTCGGCGACGGGCTGATCGGTCAGTGCGCCATGGACAAGCGCCAGCGACTGGTGTCGGACATCCCGGCCGGCGCGGCACCGATCAATTCGGCGCTGCTGCGCATGAACCCGAAGAACCTCGTCGTATTCCCGGTTCTGTTCGAGAGCCAGGTCAAGGCGGTGATCGAACTTTCCTCGGTCAGCTCATTCACGACCTCGCAAATGACCTTCCTCGAACAGCTCACCGATTCCATCGGCATCGTGCTCAACAGCATCGAGGCCACGATGCAGACCGAAGGCCTGCTGACGCAGTCCCAGCAACTCGCCGGCGAATTGCAGACCCAGCAGAAGGAACTGCAGCAGACCAACGAGCAGCTCGAACAGAAGGCGCAGCAGCTCGCCGAACGCAACGTCGAGGTGGAAAGGAAGAACCAGGAAATCGAACAGGCGCGGCGCGCGCTGGAGGAAAAGGCGACCGAGCTTTCGCTGACCTCGAAGTACAAATCCGAATTCCTGGCCAACATGTCGCACGAGCTGCGCACGCCGCTCAACAGCATCCTGATCCTCGGCCAGCAACTCACCGAAAACCCCGATGGAAATCTGTCGGCGAAACAGGTCGAATTCGCCCGCACCATTCACGGCGCCGGCACCGATCTCCTGAATCTGATCAGCGACATCCTCGATTTGTCGAAGATCGAATCCGGCACTGTGACGGTCGAAGCAGAGGAAATCCTGACCCAGAACCTGCTCGAGACCGTCGGGCGGCCGTTCCGGCACGAGGCCGAGAACCGCCATCTCACATTCAACATCGCGGTCGACGAGAATCTAAGCCGCAGCATGGTGACGGATTCGAAACGCCTGCAACAGGTTCTCAAGAACCTGCTATCGAACGCCTTCAAGTTCACCGCCGAGGGCGGCGTGAAGATGACCGTGTCGGCCGCGGTCGGCGGCTGGAGCAACGATCATCCGATCCTGAACCACGCGCCCGCCGTCGTCGCCTTCGAGGTTACCGACACCGGCATCGGCATCCCCCTTGAAAAGCAGAAGCTGATCTTCGAGGCGTTCCAGCAGGCCGACGCCGGCACCAGCCGCAAATACGGCGGAACAGGCCTGGGCCTCGCCATCAGCCGCGAACTGGCAAGCCTGCTCGGCGGCGAAATTCATCTGCGCAGCGCGCCGGGCGTAGGCAGCACGTTCGTGCTTTACCTGCCGCTGAAATATTCCGGACCCACGGTGGCGCAGCGCATCGCTGCCCCGTCACCTTACCTGTCGCGCACCGGCATTGCAGGTCGCCGCGACCCCGGAGCGGGTGATCGAGCAGTTGTCGGATGACCGGCTCAATCTCGAGCCGGGAGATACGATTCTCCTGATCGTCGAGGACGATCCACATTATGCGCGGGTGCTGATCGATCTGGCGCATGACAAGGGTTTCAAGGTGCTGGTCGCCAACCGCGGCGCCGAGGCGCTGGAGCTTGCAAAACAGTTCCAGCCGTCGGCGGTTTCGCTCGACGTGTTCCTGCCGGACATGCTGGGCTGGACCGTGCTGAGTCAGCTCAAGCATAATCCGCTGACCCGGCACATCCCGGTGCAGATCATCACGCTCGACGAAGACCGCCAGCACGCGCTGGCGCGCGGCGCGTTCTCCTTTGTCAACAAGCCGACCACCACAGAAGGCGTCAGCGCGGCGCTGAGCCAGATCAAGGAATATGCACGGCCCCGTCGCAAGCGGCTCCTGATTGTGGAGGACAACGCCGCCGAGCAGATGAGCATTCGCGCTTTGCTCGATCATGACGACATCGAGATCGTCACGTCAGACACCGGCGCCGGCGCGCTGACGGCATTGCGCGATAATCCGTGCGACTGCGTCGTGCTGGATCTGCGGCTGCCTGACATGACCGGCTTCGAGGTGCTCGACCAGATCCGTAACGACGAATCGCTGTCGAATGTGCCGGTGGTCGTGTTCACGGGACGGGAACTTTCGGCCGAGGAAGACGCGGAACTTCACACCATGGCCCGAAGCATCGTGGTCAAGGGCGTGGAGTTGCCGGAACGCCTGCTCGACGAAACGTCGCTGTTTCTGCACCGTGTGATCACGGAATTGCCGGTCGAGAAGCAGAGAATGCTGGAGAAGCTCAATAGTTCCGATGAGGATCTCATTGGCAAGACTGCGCTGCTGGTGGACGACGACGCCCGCAACATCTTCGCGCTCTCCAGCGTGCTGGAACGGCGCGGCATGAAGGTGCTGACGGCGACGACGGGTCATGAGGCCATCGCGCTGGTCGAGTCGAACCCGAAGATATCGATCGTGCTGATGGATATCATGATGCCGCAGATGGACGGCTATCAGACCATGGGCGTGATCCGGCAAAATCCATCGTTCGGCCGGCTGCCCATCATCGCGCTGACCGCTAAGGCGATGAAGGGCGACCGCGAGAAATGCCTCGAGGCCGGCGCCTCCGACTATCTGGCCAAACCTGTCAATACCGAGCAGTTGCTGCTCGCAATCCGAATGTGGCTACACCGTTGATCGGCGCAAATGATGGAACACGAGAAGGTCAATATTCTTCTGGTTGACGATCAGCCGGCGAAGTTGCTCGCCTATGAGGTCATCCTGAAGGATCTCGGCGAGAACCTGATCGCGGCCTCGTCCGGCCGCGAGGCGCTCGAATTCCTGCTCAAGAACGACGTCGCCATCATTCTGGTCGACGTCTGCATGCCGGAACTCGACGGTTTCGAACTCGCCGCCATGATCCGCGAACATCCCCGCTTCCAGAAGACGGCGATGATCTTCATCTCGGCCATACAGGTCAGCGATATCGACCGGCTGCGCGGCTACGAGATGGGCGCGGTCGACTATGTTCCGGTGCCGGTGGTTCCGGAAGTGTTGCGCGCCAAGATCAAGGTGTTCGCGGAACTTTACCGCAAGACCCGCCAGCTGGAGCGGCTCAATGCCGAACTCGAGGATCGTGTGCGCGCCCGAACCGCTGAGCTGGAAGAATCGCACACCCGTCTCGCTGGAGAGCGAACAGCGCCGAGTCACTGGCGATCGCCGCCGGCAAGATGGGGTCGTGGGACTGGGACTGGGTCAATGGCGACTGCCTGTGGGACGAGGGCCAGTATCAAATTCTCGGCGTCGATTCCAAGGAATTCGAACTGACACTGGCCAATATCAAGGCGCGTTTCATCCGGACGACGTGCACGAATTGCGCGACGCATGGGCAAGCCTGGCCAAGGGCGCCAAATCATACGAGGCGGAATTCCGGATCATCCGGCCGAGTGGCGAGATACGCTGGTGCATCGGAACGGCGGCCGCGAGCACCGACAAGGACGGCCGCGTGATTCGCGTCAGCGGCGTCACCGTTGACATCACCGAGCGCAAGCAGGCCGAAGAACGTCAGAACCTGCTGGCCCGGGAAGTCGATCACCGCGCCAAGAATGCGCTGGCGCTGGCGCAATCCATCGTCCGGCTGACGCGCGGCGAAAACGTGACGTCCTACGTTCGCTCGGTCGAGGGCCGGATCAATGCGCTGGCGCGGGTACACACCGTGCTGTCGCTGTCGAGCTGGCAAGGCGCTGAAATAAAGAGACTGATCGACGAAGAGCTCGCGCCGTATGCGACGGGCGAACAGATCATGCTGTCCGGTCCGGAAGTCCAGTTGTTGCCCGCCACCGCACAAACGGTTGCCCTGGCCCTGCACGAACTCGTCACCAATTCCGCCAAATACGGCGCGCTGTCGGCGCAAGTCGGGCCGGCTACAGGTCAATTGGGAAAACCAGGCGAGTCTTCTGAAGATCGTATGGTCGGAAACCGGCGGGCCCCCGGTCGAGAAGCCGGCAACGCGCGGGTTTGGAACGCGAAGCGTGATCGCCAGCATCGAGTCGCAACTGGGCGGCAAAGCGGAATTCGACTGGCGCGCCGAGGGCCTGGTCTGCAGCCTCTCTGTCCCGCTGTCACTGCATGGCGTTGCCACGGATACAGCGCCGCCTCACAAGGCAGCCACCGACGCCACGGCTCTGCGACGTGCCGAACGTTAAAACCTTTTCGAGTGAAAGCATGTCCGGACTTGATCCGGGGAGGCGCGGTTCGCGTCAAGAAAACGCGTCAAACAAAAGGCAGGTTACGATGCCGCGACCGCCGCTGGCCGAACTGAATCGCGCGCCGCCTCGATCGCGCGCATCAGGTCATTTGGACGAAACGGCTTTTGCAGACAGATCACGTTCGACAGGCCGGGAGATTGAGACAGAAAGTCCAGCGCCGTCATTCCCGATATCGCGACGACGGGCAAATTGGGCACGCGATCGCGTAGCATGCCGATCAGCTCAGAACCGTTGGTATCCTGCAGAAAGATATCGACGATCGCGAGATCGAAGCTCTGCTCCGCAAACGCCTTCAATGCCACCGCGGCGCTGTCGGCTTCGACGATTTCGAAATGATGGATCCGCAGCACGATGGAGATCATCGCGCGCACATCGGCCTGATCGTCGATAACAAGGACGCGGGACATCCAAGCCTCCCGGCTCGATCGTGCAACAGCCTGTGTGGATCTCGAAGTTCGGCGCAGCGCTGCTGCGACCATTATTCCGACTGTCGGTAAAGAGGCGGTTACCCGCCTCTCCTGTCCATGAGGTAATATGTAACCTTGAGTTGATTCCGCGTCATGCAAACCCCGTTTCGCCGTCCAGTCGAGCCCGCCCCGCCTGAACGCGGGCAGGACTGCATTCCTCCCGGGCGGTATCCGCATATCGGCTAGATGGCCGGTCTTGGCGAATACGTTATTGTAGTTGTTGCGAATCTTGTCGGCGCGTTCGATGCCGGTTTGCCGGAGACAACCATGCAGACGGGCCACGAGCGCAGCATTTTTCTCTCGACCATGCCGGCGACCGGTCGGGACCGCACGGCCGCCTCGGCCATTGTCGTCGTGTCGGCCTTCCTGTTCGCGTGCGCCGCGCCATTTGCCGGCATGCCGCTTGCCCCGGTTCCCGCGTTCGTCGCGAGCTATCAATCCGCGCTTGCCATCAACGACCTGATCACCGCAGTCCTGCTGTTTTCACAGTTCGGGGTTTCCCGTTCGCGGGCGTTGCTGCTGCTGGCGAGCGGATATCTGTTCACGGCCAGCGCGGCGATCGTTCACGCGCTGACCTTCCCCGGCCTGTTCGCGCCTGCCGGGCTGCTCGGCGCCGGTCCCCAGACCACCGTCTGGCTCTACATGGTCTGGCATGGCGGATTTCCGCTGCTGGTGCTCGGCTATGCGCTGTTGAAGGCACGGGATAACGGCACGAGGATACAGGGTTCGACCAACCGCGCGATCCTGGGAAGCATTGCGGCAGTGATCGTGGCGATGGCCGCCTTCACCGTCGTCGTCACGTCGGGCCATGACTATCTACCAGTGCTGCTGAAAGACGGGCACTACACGCCTGTCATGCTGGGCGTGGTGTCGACGGTATGGTGTCTCAGCCTCGCGGCGCTGGCCGTGCTCTGGCTTCGCAGGCCGCATTCCGTCCTCGACATCTGGCTGATGGTCGTGCTCAGCGCATGGTTGTTCGACATCGCCATGTCGGCGATCCTGAATGTGGCGCGGTTCGATCTCGGCTTCTATCTCGGCCGCATCTACGGGCTCTGCGCCGCCAGTTTCGTGCTGGCCGTGCTGCTGATCGACAATATCGGCCTGCAGGCCCAACTGGCCAACCTGCTCGGAAAATTCCGCCGACAGGCGGCTTCCGAAAGAGATCTTCGTACCGAGCGCGAACGCCTTTTCAGCGCGGTCGTGGAATCATCCAACGACGCGATCATCACCAAGTCGCTCGACGGCACCATCACCGGCTGGAACGGCGCCGCCGAACGCCTGTTTGGATTTAACGCGACCGAGGCGGTCGGTCGACGTATCGACATCATCGTCCCGCGCGACCGGCTCGCCGAAGTCGCTGGCATCCTCGACCGGGTCAGCCACGGCGAACGGATCGAACACTACGAAACCTCGCGCGTGCGCAAGGACGGCCGCGGTGTCGAGGTTTCGCTGAGCATCTCTCCGATCCGTTCCGCCTCGGGCGCGATTATCGGCGCGTCCAAAACCGCGCGCGACATCACCGAAAGCAAGTTTACGCAACGCGCCCTCACCCAGGAAGTCGAGGAACGGCGGCGGATTTTCGAGACCTCGCATGACCTCATCCTGGTGACTGACACTGCCGGAACTTTCATCCAGGTCAGCCCGAGCGTCACGAGCATTCTCGGCTATCAGCCGTCAGACATGATCGGGCATAGCGCCGTCGAATTCATCCACCCCGACGATCTCGAAAATACCCGCAGCGAGATGCGGACGGCGCGACGCGGCCAGAGCAAGCGCAATTTCGAGACGCGCTATATCGGCAAGGACGGCAAGGCGGTCGCGCTGAACTGGACCGGAACCTGGTCGGAGCCGGTCAGACGCCACTTCTTCATCGGCCGTGACCTGACCGAAAAGCAGGCCGCCGAGGCCCAGATGCGGCACGTGCAGAAGATGGACGCGATCGGCCAGCTCACCGGCGGCGTCGCCCATGACTTCAACAACATCCTGACCGTGATCACCGGGACCATCGGAATCCTCGAGGAAGCCGTCGCCGGCCAGCCCGAACTCGTGTCGATCGCCAAGCTGATCGACGAAGCCGCCGAGCGCGGGGCCAACCTGACCAAGCATCTGCTGGCCTTTGCCCGCAAGCAGCCGCTGCAGCCGCGCGAGATCGACGTCAACGGGCTGGTGCTGGAGGCCGCCAAGCTGCTGCATCCGACGCTCGGCGAGCACGTCGAAATCAAGCCGTTGCTGGCCGAGGACGCATGGACGGCGCTGGTCGATCCGAGCCAGCTCACCACGGCCGTGCTCAATCTGGCGCTGAACGCGCGCGACGCCATGCCCGACGGGGGCAAGCTCGCGCTCGAGACCAGCAACGTCTATCTCGACGAAAACTATGCGAGCATGCACAGCGAGGTGACGCCGGGCAACTACGTCATGGTCGCCGTCAGCGACACCGGCAGCGGCATCCCCGCAAGCCTGCTGGAGCGGGTGTTCGATCCCTTCTTCACCACCAAGGAAGTCGGCAAGGGCACCGGGCTAGGCTTAAGCATGGTGTTCGGCTTCATCAAGCAGTCGGGCGGGCACATCAAGATCTACAGCGAGGAAGGCCACGGCACGTCCGTCAAGATGTACCTGCCGCGTGCAACCGGACTGAATCAGACCGCAGCGGAAGCGCTGGTCTCCGCCAATATCGAGGGCGGGCACGAAGTGGTTCTCGTCGTCGAGGACGACGCGCTGGTTCGCCGTTATGTCGTGACCCAGATCGAGAGCCTCGGTTACACCACGCTCGAGGCCGCCAATGCCGCCGACGCGCTCCGGATCGTCAATACCGCCGGGAGTATCGACCTGCTGTTCACCGACGTGATCATGCCGGGCGCCATGAACGGCCGCCAGTTGGCCGAAGAAGCATTGAAGCGACGGTCTTCCCTCAAGGTCCTGTACACATCCGGATATACCGAGAACGCCATCGTTCATCACGGCCGCCTCGACTCCGGCGTGCTGCTGCTCACCAAACCCTATCGCAAGTCCGAACTCGCCAGGATGCTCCGGCTGGCGCTTGGCAGTTGAAGCATTCCGCGCGGCTGATATATCGGATGCAGAAGGCCCGGCTGGACGCGGCCTGATGGACAGCGCTTGAAAAATCTCCTCACCGACATCCCCGGCGTCCGCGTCGGCCATGCCGACGACGCTGCGCTGGCTTCCGGCGTCACCGCGATCATCTTCGATTCTCCGGCAGTGGCCTCGATCGACGTGCGCGGCGGCGGCCCCGGCACCCGCGAGGAATCGGTGCTGCATCTCGAAGGCACGGTCGACGCGGTTGACGCAATCGCACTCTCCGGCGGTTCGGCGCTTGGACTGGATGCCGCAGGCGGCGTGCAGGCCTGGCTCGCCGAACAGGGCCGCGGCCTGCGCATCCGCGACGCGATCATTCCGATCGTTCCGGGCGCGATCTGCTTCGATCTGCTCAACGGCGGCAACAAGGCCTGGGGACGCTTCCCGCCCTATCGCGACCTCGGTTACGCCGCGGCAAGTGCAGCGCGCGCCGATTTCGCGCTGGGCAGCGTCGGCGCCGGCCTCGGCGCCACCACGGCCAATTTCAAGGGCGGGCTTGGCTCCGCTTCCGCGCGAACCGACGGCGGCGTGCTGGTCGCAGCCCTTGCGGTGGTCAACGCGGTCGGCAGCGTCACGGTCGGCGACGGGCCATGGTTCTGGGCGGCGCCGTTCGAGATCGGCCACGAGTTCGGCGGGCGCGGACTGCCGCCTTCGTTCACGCCGGACATGCTGAAGGCGCGGCTCAAGGGCGGCCCGGAGGCGACATCGGCGGAAAACACCACGCTGGTCGTCGTCGTCACCGACGCCGTGCTGACCAAGCCGCAGGCCAAACGGCTGGCGATGATCGCGCAAACCGGCATGGCGCGCGCGATCTATCCGGTGCATGCGCCGCTCGACGGCGACGTGGTGTTCGCGGCGGCCACCGGCAAAAAGCCGATCGATCCGCTGTTCGGTCTCACCGAACTCGGCATGGTCGCCGCCAATACGGTCGCCCGCGCCATCGCGCGCGGCGTCCATGAGGCGACTGCGCTGCCCTTTCTGGGCGCGCTACCGGCGTGGAGGGATCGCTTCGGCTAGGTCGCAGTCCGAAGGATCATCGCCGGATCTCTGATTCAGACGCTCACCGAAAGCGACGAACTGGCTGAGGCAGCAATCGAACTGGCCTCACGCTGGATCATTTGTTCGATGAAATTATAGGACGATGTCGCTGAACTCGATGAGTTTCCGCTCGCGGCCGACGTCATCGTGACCTTGGAGCCGTCCGCGTAGGTCAGGGACGTTGTCGTCGTCCCGTCGCTGTTGGTGGTGGAGGTCGAGGAAGCGCCCTGCAGCGCCGCCAGCAGCGGATCGGTATTCGATCCATCGCTGGAACCGTTCGATCCATCGGAACTCGCGGCGCGGTGATGATGATGACCGCCCTTGCCGCCGGCCCCCTTCAGCGCCGACGATAATTCGTCGAGGCTGACCGAGCCGTCACCGTTCTGGTCGAGCTTTGAGAAGACGCTGTCGGCCGCCTTGAGATTGGTGCCGCCGGCGCCGAGCGCGTTCTCGAATTCGGATTGGGTGACCTTGCCGTCGCCGTCGGCGTCGATCTGCGAGAACAGGTCCTTCAGCGCGTCGGAGCGGCTGGTGGTCGACGAGTGGTCGCCGAGGTGGTCGATCCCGTCGCGGACTGGCTTTGCGCGTCGAGCAGCGCACTCATGGTCTGCGGCGATATCTGCGTAAAGCCGCTGCCGCCGTACCCGTGCTCGAACCGGTCGAAGCCTGCGTGCTGCTGCCGGACAGGTCGAACGGATTGGACGCGGCTTGCGCAAATCCCGTCGACGTCGTCGACGACGATTTCGACGACGTCAGCGACTTGAGGGCATCGATCGCCGCCGACGCGGCGCCTAAGGCAGGGAACATGACCGAACTCCGACAACGCCGCATCACGCGGACTGGGCTTCCGCGGATTACTCAGCAAGCGCCATGCCATGACGAAAAACCCAATAAAACCCGGCTTTTTCGTAACTCCACGGTTCCCCGCCCCCGGCAATTCGTGCCCGCTGCGGCAGATTTTTCCGCCCACAGGAGCGGTTTGCGGCCGCATTGCCCCCGGCCATCCCGCATGTTACGCGGGGCGATCTCTCTCGCGAAAGGGTTTTGGGAAGCGCACATGTCTCAGCAATTTGCGTCACGTCCCCTCGTCATCGCACCGTCGATCCTGGCGGCGGATTTTTCCAGGCTCGGCGAAGAGGTCCGCGCCGTCGACGCGGCGGGCGCCGACTGGATCCATCTCGACGTGATGGACGGGCATTTCGTTCCCAATATTTCCTACGGCCCCGACGTCATCAAGGCGATGCGCCCGCATACCAAGAAGATCTTCGATGCGCATTTGATGATCTCGCCGTGCGATCCCTACCTTGAAGCCTTCGCCAAGGCCGGCTGCGATCAAATTACCGTCCATGCCGAGGCCGGGCCGCATCTGCATCGCTCGCTGCAGGCCATCCGCGCACTCGGCAAGAAGGCCGGCGTCGTCCTCAATCCGGGCACGCCGGCGAGCGCCATCGAATACGTGATCGACCTGATCGACCTCGTGCTGGTCATGTCGGTCAATCCCGGCTTCGGCGGTCAGGCTTTCATCAAATCCGCCGTCGGCAAGGTCAGCGACATCAGGGCGATGGCGGCAGGACGCCCGATCGACATCGAGGTCGATGGCGGTGTCGGCCCGGATGTGTCCGGCCAGTTGGCCGCCGCCGGCGCCAACGCATTCGTCGCAGGCTCGGCGGTGTTCAAGGGCGGCACCGTGGAATCCTACAAGGCCAACATATCAGCGATCCGCAATGCGGCCGCGATGGCGCGCGGCGAAGCGATCTAGGACGTCGCGGGCGTAACCGCTGCCTTCTGCCACGCGTCGAGCGCCTGCACGCGCGCGAGCCACGCCTGCATGTGGGCGTAGCCGGTGACCGGCAGCTCGGCCGCCACCGTGTGCATCAGCGGCGAGGCAATCGCCAGATCGGCCAGCGTGAGTTTGTCCTGCGCGATCCATTCGTTATGCGCGAGGTGATCGTCGAGCACTTGCGCCGCCGCCGTGAGCAACGCCTCACCGCGCGCGATCTCCGCCATGTCGGGGCCGCCGGCACCGCCGACCATTTTCTTCGAGACACGTTCCCTGCTGATGAAGCCGACCGCCGGCGTAAAGTGATAGGCCGACCAGAACAGCCATCGATTGACGTCGGCGCGCGCGTGAACATCCCCAGGGTAGAGATCCTGCCCCGGCGTTCCATCTGCCAAATATTGCATGATGGCGTGAGACTCCCACAGGATGAACCCGTCGTCGTCAAGCAGAGGAACCTTTCCGTTGGGGTTCAGCCGCAGATATTCCGGCGCCTTGTGCTCACCCTTCAAGAGATCGACCACGACCAGCTCAAGCGGTACGTTCAGGTGGATCGCGGTCATCACGACGCGGCGCGAATTTGACGAGAGCGGGTGATAATAGAGACGCATCTTTGGTTCCTTCCAATCGGCAGTTCGCCGCGAAATTGCCTCCCGGTTGATGCGGCGGCCACCCGATACCCGATCCGGCTGATTTACGTGGACGTGGCCTGCCGGAATTGCGTCGCACCTGGAACGCGAAAGCTTCACGCTCCGGCCATAAAGCCCGATCAGCCTCTATTCCTGTCATCTATGGAACCGGAACATGATCAAGGCCGTCATCGCAGCTTCAGTGATCCTGTTGATCGCAACATCAGCCGCTTCGGCGCAGCACCGCGCCGGTGACGCCGCACTGGGCGCGGTATCGGGCGCCGTGGTGCTTGGGCCGATCGGGGCAGTCGCCGGCGCCTTCATCGGCTATTCGGCCGGGCCTTCGATTGCGAGGTCGTGGGGAATAGACCGCTCCCGCTCGTCGCGGCAACGAAGGCAGACCGCAAGCAACCAACCCGCAAGCGACAACGTGCGCGGCGCGAGGGCGGAAGTGGTCAGCGCCGGCGAGTCCCGTCCCGCCGCTCCAGCCGAAAAGAATCCGCGCGTCGCGACTTCCGGGGGTGGAAGCAATGCGGCTGCGGCACGCCCAACGTCTTCGGCCAAGACGTCTCCCGTCCAAACGCTCGAGTGATTGTATTCGTCTGACCGGCGTCAGCCGCCGGCAGCCTCCTGCGCGATCGCCACAGACGACCGCGGCGGCCGCACCACCGTGACCGTGCAGGCGGCTTCGGCCGCGACCTTGGACGAGACGCTGCCGAGCAGCGCGCGCAGCATCGAATTTTGCCGCGCACCGATCACGATGTGGTCGACCTGATTGACCCCGGTGAATTCCAGGATCGCGGCGGCAGGATCGATCGCCTCCAGCACGTGCACCGTAAGCCGGCTCTCGTCGAGCTCCAGCGGCGACGCCCAGTGGCGGAGCGCGACCAACCGGTCGATATGCTTGTTGTTGCCCTGTTCGTCGAGCGTCCGGTCGATGGTGATGCGGCCGAGCTTCAGGACGTTGATGCAGGCAAGCCGTGCGTTCGGCAATGTCGCCAGCAGATGCGCCGCCGTCATGCGCAGGCATTCGTTGAGCGCGCCCGAACCATCCTCAGTGTCGAGCGCAACGGCGACGATCGGGCCTGACGCGAGTTGCACGGCCACGTCCGACTTCGGCCTCAGTTGCGTCACGTTGCCATTGAAACGGCGGCGCCACACCGTAGAGAGCGGGTCGCGTTTCAGCCGTTCCGATCGCGCCGTCAGCTTGACCTGGTCGGGATACGCCAGATCGAACGCCAGTTGCGACGCGGTCGGGTGACGCCAGACCGGCTCGATCTCCAGACACCGCAGCACGATCTCCTGCAGCCAGGGCGGATAGTCCGGTCGCAGTTTGCGTGGCGGTTGCGGATCGCGCCACAGCCGCCGCCGCATGCCGCGCAGTGTTTCGCTCTCGCCGAACGGCCGCTCGCCTGTGGTGAAGAAGTACAGGAGCACGCCCAGCGAAAACAGATCACTGCGCGGATCGTCGCGCACACCGAGCAGACGCTCCGGCGCCATATAGGGCGCGGTGCCGTAAGGCAGGCGGAATTCCTCCTGCAGCAGGTCCGGCAGAAGGTTGTGATGCGACAGTCCGAAATCGATCAGCACGCATTCGCCCGAGGGACGAAACATGATGCTGCTCGGCTTGATGTCGTGATGAATGACGTTCTGCCGGTGCAGGTCGGCCAATGCGCTTGCGATCTTGCCGACGACCAGGCCCTGGCTTCTTCATAAGGAATCGGCAGTTCGCCGATCCGGCTATAGAGCGTGGTGCCCGCGATGCGCTCGATGACGACATAGGCTTGCTTCGCGAAATCGCCGGTGCCGAAACAGCCCGGCACGTGCGGGCCGGCCAGCCGCGGCAGGATCATCTGCTCCATCTCGAAACTGACGATCGCGGCCGGATCCTCGCCCTCGGAAACCCGCGGCACTTTCATCAACAGCGGCACATTGATGCCGGGATGGGTTACCTCCCATAGCGTCGCCATGCCGCCGTGATGGACGCACTCCCCGATCGTGAAACCGTCCAGTTCCGTGCCCGGCAAAATCGAAGGCTTCGCCATCCCTCACCTCCCGATCAGCAGGCGATCGGCCAGCCAGTGCGGCAGGCCATTGGCGCGGATACGATCGGCCGCCGCGACGACGTCATAAGGCACCCGGCAAAATGTGATTTCGTGCGTCGTGGTATCGAACAATGCATAGGCCGCAGCCGGATTGCCGTCGCGCGGCTGCCCGACCGAGCCGAGCACGGCGAGCCAGCGCCGGCCGCTCGAGCAATTGCACCGGTGTTTCGGATGTCGGGATGAAGCTCGTCAGCTTCGCCGCTGACGACATCGAATAGAGCGCCGGCTTGTGGATGTGCCCGCAGAAGGTGACATGGGCATCGGTCGCCTCGATGCTGCGCGCGGCGTCCGTCGTGCTCCGCACATAATGCCATCGCGCCGGATGCGAGGCTTCGGAATGCACGTAGAGGCGATCGCCCTCCTGGCGCTTCAGCGGCAGTTCCGCCAGAAAACGCCGCTGCGGCGCGCTCAGCCGGCCGCGCGTCCACTCGATCGCGGCCTGGGCGTCGGCATTCATGCTCTCGGAGGAACTGACGACGGCGTTGTCATGGTTGCCGATGACGGCGATCGCGCCGTCCTCGACCAAGCCCATCACGGTCTCGACCGCCCATTCCGGATCGGCGCCATAGCCGACGATGTCGCCGAGGCAAACGATCCGTTCCGCCCCGCGCGCTCGCGCGGCATCGAGACAGGCGCTCAACGCCTGCCGGTTGGCATGGATGTCCGCAAAGATCGCGAGCCGCAATTAGTCCTCCACCGCCATCATCGCGCCGAAGCGCTGAGCGTGATTTGATGGATATCAAATAACGGAGGAGTGCGGGCTGCAATCGTGCATTCACTCGTCATGGCCGGGCCTAGCCGTCTGAAGGACGGCGTCGCTTTCGTTCGCCTATGTCCCGGCCATCCACGCCTTGCAGTCTTGCAACAAGAAAGACGTGGATGCCCGGCACAAGGCCGGGCATGACGAAAGAAAGGGAAAGGCTCGCGAGAGATATAGGAGGGATCAGCGCTTGTGCGCTTCCAACCCCTTAAGCAGCAACGCCAGAAGAGCGTCGATCCGCGCCGGGGTATCCGCATCGTTCCATTCATCGGCATGGGCGGGATGATGGAAGCGGCTGGTGGCGTCGAAAATGGCGCGCGCCGAAGCCTTGGGGTCGGCGACCTCGAAGGCGCCCTGCTTCACGCCGTCGGACAGAATGCGCGCGATCTGATCGACCAGGCAGTCCTTATGTCCCTTGACGACCGTGCAGGCCTCGCGGGCCAAGGTCAGGTAGGTCGCGAACATCTCGGGATCATCAGCCAGCCGCTTGTGTTTGATGGCAAACATCGCGCGCAGCCAGCTTTCCAGCCGGGCCGGCGCCGGACCGGTCGCATCACAGATTTCCAGCAACGGCGCGCTGGCACGGTCGAGCCAGCGCTTCGCTACCGCCTGACGTAGCGAAACTTTGCTGGGAAAATGGCGGTAGACGCTGCCGTGGCTCACTTCGAGGGCGCGGGCGACATCGACCACGGTCGCCTTCGCAAGCCCGTAACGGCGCAGAACGTCCTCGGTTACCTCGAGAATCCGTTCGGGGGTCAAAACCACGACTTCGTTCATTGGCGAACCTGTGAAACGACGAGACGGGTGGTCATTCGATCCCCCTAACGGGTTAATGCTTTACCGGTTCCAGACGCTCGGCCTGCGCCGCCAGGTGGCGGGCCACCTGCTGGTTCAGCCAGCGCTGGATTTGTGTAGTCAAATGAATGAGTTCGATGGTCATTGGCGTAGTCCTCTTGAAGTCCCCGGCTCAGGGCCAACGAGCTGGGGTGACACCCACTATTGGCGTCGAGGAAGGATGTAGCACATCTCGCTGACAGATTTCAATATCTGTCATTCAATGTTTCACCATGGCAGGGCTGCGCCGGATGCGGGGCTGGGCGATCGGCCGGGGCCCCAGGTGCTCCAATCCCCTTCACGTGCCGGGTTAGCCACCGCCGCGCCCACGGTCTATCCCGGTTGTCTTAACCGTCGCGTTTGGCCGTTCTCTTCACCGTCTCTCGGCCGTTTCTCTGGACAGTTTCCATTGGCGTTTGTTTCACTTGGACCGCTCTGCTAAAGCACGGCGTAAAAAACAATTCGTTCGGAGCCGTCGATGATCCCCCGCTATACCCGCCCGGAAATGGCCTCCATCTGGGAGCCCCAGACCCGCTTCAAGATCTGGTTTGAGATCGAAGCGCACGCGGCGGACGCGCAGGCGGAACTCGGCGTGGTGCCGAAAGACGCCGCCAAAACGATCTGGGCCAAAGCCAAAAACGCCACCTTCGATGTCGAGCGCATCGACGAGATCGAGCGCGAGACCAAGCACGACGTCATCGCCTTCCTGACCCATCTCGCCGAGATCGTCGGCCCCGAGGCGCGCTTCGTCCACCAGGGCATGACCTCCTCCGACGTGCTCGACACCACCCTCAACGTCCAGCTCACCCGCGCCGCGGATATCCTGATCGCCGACCTCGACAAGGTTCTGGCGGCGCTGAAGAAGCGCGCCTTCGAACACAAGATGACGCCGACCATCGGCCGTTCCCACGGCATCCATGCCGAACCTGTCACGTTCGGGCTCAAGCTTGCCTACGCCTATGCCGAATTCAGCCGCGCCCGCGAGCGCCTGATCGCCGCGCGCAAGGAAGTCGCGACCTGCGCGATCTCGGGCGCTGTCGGCACGTTTGCGCAGATCGACCCACGCGTCGAAGCCCACGTCGCGAAAGCGATGGGGCTGGTGCCGGAGCCGATCTCGACGCAGGTGATCCCGCGCGATCGCTACGCGATGTATTTTGTCACCCTCGGCGTGATCGCCTCCTCGGTCGAGCGGCTTGCCACCGAAATCCGCCATCTGCAGCGCACGGAAGTTCTGGAAGCCGAGGAATTCTTCTCCGAGGGCCAGAAGGGCTCGTCGGCGATGCCGCACAAGCGCAACCCGGTGCTGTCGGAAAACCTCACCGGCCTCGCCCGCATGGTGCGCGCCTATGCGATGCCAGCGATGGAGAATGTCGTGCTATGGCACGAGCGCGACATCTCGCACTCCTCGGCCGAGCGCATGATCGCGCCGGACGCCACCGTGACGCTCGACTTCGCGCTGATGCGCCTCGCCGGCCTGATCGAAAAACTGCTGATCTATCCCGCCAACATGCAGAAGAACCTGGATCGCCTGGGCGGTCTCGTGCATTCGCAGCGGCTGTTGATCGCGCTGACGCAAAAGGGCGCCAGCCGCGAGGACGCCTACAAGCTCGTGCAGCGCAACGCGATGCCGGTGTGGCGCGGCGAAGGCGACTTCATGACGCTTCTGAAGAAAGACCCCGACGTCAGGAAGTACCTGACCGACGCCGAGATCGAGGAACAGTTCGACCTCGGCTATCACTTCAAGCACGTCGACACGATCTTCAAGCGCGTGTTCGGCGAGAGCTGAGCGGTAAGTCGTCAACCTGGGTCTCGTCATGCCCGGGCTTGTCCCGGGCATCCACGTCTTTGACTCGATATCCCGTCATTGCGAGCGAAGCGAAGCAATCCAGTCTTCACTTGAAGAGAAAGGCTGGATTGCTTCGTCGCTTCGCTCCCTTGCACAAACGCTTCGCGTTTGTTGCAGGCAACGGAGTTAAGCCACCGCGCCAGCCTTCGCCGGCGCGCCGTAGAGCCGCATCAGCACGAAGGTGATCGCAAGGATCGCCAGATAGACCGCGAGTTCCATCGCGGTCGGCTGGTCGGTGTAACCGATCAGCGTATGCAGCGCGCGGCCGAGGAAGCTCGAATCCGACAGGATCCAGCCGGAGTCCCAGACCACCGTGTCGAGCGCGGTCAGCCAGTTGGCTTTTTCCAGAAACGCCGCGGCCTGGGCTGCCATGCCGGCGGCAAGCAGCGCGATCAGGATCGTGGTCGTTGTGAACAGCGCGCGCATCGGAATGCGCAGCAGGCCTAGATAGGTCAAAAGACAAATCATTGCGCCGAGCACGAGGCCGGCGAAACCACCAAGCGCGACGCTCCAGCCGGTATCGCTGCCCCCGGCCAGCACGCCGTAGAGAAACAGCACGACCTCGCTGCCCTCGCGCAGCACCGCGACGCCGACCACGACCGCGAGCGCCAGCAGCGACTTCGATCCCTCGGCCACCGCCTGCCCCGCCGAACGCAACTCGCCGGCAAGCTCGCTGCCGTGGCGCGCCATCCAGACATTATGCCAGGTGAGCATCACGACCGCGATCACCAGGATCGCGGCGTTGAACAGCTCCTGCCCCATGCCCGCGAACAGGTTCGACAGCGCACCGGCAAAGGCGGCGACAACGCAGGCGGCGAGAACGCCCGCCAGCACGCCGCCGCCGATCCACAGGTTACGATGCGGCACCGTCCGGGTGACCGCGAGCACGATGCCGATGATCAGACCGGCCTCGAAGACTTCGCGGAAAACGATGATCAGTGCGGCAATCACGCGAGACCTTTACTTCAAGACGTCTTACTTCACGACCAGCGCGCCGCGCGCGACCTTTTCGTTATACTCGTCGAAGAATTCGTAGCGGCCGGGCTTCTGCGCCCTGACATTGATGGTGGCGTCGCTGGAGCCGGCAACCACCTTCTCGACCTTCAGGGTCTTGCTCTCGAATTCCATCGCCTTGGCATCGAGGTTCTTCAGCTTGATCACGATCGCCGTGTTGGCGGGCGCGGTGATCTCGGCCGGATCGAATTTCTTGTCCTTGTAGCTCAGCTGAATCTCGGTCGCGGCCTGCGCGTTCGCCGCGCCGGTGGCGGCAACCGAAATCAGGGCGACGGCGGCAAGCATGGCGGCCTTCGAAAGCGTTCGCGAGAGAGACATGTCGGTTCTTTCAATGAGGGCTGACGATAATCGTCTGATGGCATACGCTGTCGAAAGCCGGGCCGTGAAGTGGCAAAAAGCCGCTCTTGATTGGAGAAGTTCTAAACCGCCGGATCAGCCCGGCGACCCGTCGAGCATGCGCGATGTGACGCGATCGCGCCTGACGAAGTGATGCCAGAGCGCCGCGACGACATGAAGCACGATCAGCGCCAGCAGAATGTAGGCGAACAGGATGTGACGATCCTCGTAGGCCGCCGCAGCGGCCTTGTCGGGCGAGGTGAATTGCGGAACGTGAAACAGCCCGAAGAAATCCGAATAGTTCGGCGTGCGCGCGCCGGAATGCGCCCAGCCCAACATCGCCACGACAATGGTGACGCCATACAGCGACCAGTGGCTGACGCTGGCGGCAATGCGCTGCCAACGCGGCGTATCCGAGGGCAAGGCAGGTGTCGGATTGAGGCCGCGCCAGATCAGGCGGAGCACCATCAACAGCAATACGAGGTAGCCGATATCGGCATGGATGGAGCGGTAGAAGAAGCGGTCCGGCCGCGCCGGAAAGTGGTTCATCCACCAGCCAAAGGCGAGCATGCAAATAATGACCAGGCCGAGGCCCCAGTGAAACCAGCGCGTGAGGCTGCCCCAGCTCGATGACGTGTTGCGTAGCATTTCTGGTGGGTCTCCCGACCTCTCGCGTTCAGCTAGGCCGTTTGCGGTTTTGTCCGTATCTGCAATGACTTGCCCTGATAGCTTTCCATTCCCGTCAAAGCGATTGGAATCATTCCAATTTATTTAACGCTGGCCAGATGAACGCCGGCACGGTCAAAAACGACTGCAAAAACAACTGAACAGTAACCGCGGATCGGATAAATTCCTGCCGTGACAGTCCCTCCGACGATCCTTGTCTTCGATTCCGGCCTTGGCGGCCTCACCGTGTTGCGTGAGATCGTCCGCGCGCGGCCCGACGCGCATTATGTCTATGTCGCCGACGACGCGTTCTTTCCCTACGGCCATCATAGCGAGGAGCAGATCGTCGCCCGCGTGGTGCCGCTGATCGGCGAATTGATCGCGCGCCATGCGCCGGATCTGGTGGTGATCGCCTGCAACACCGCCTCGACGCTGGTCATGTCGCATCTGCGTAACGCGTATCAGGTGCCGTTCGTCGGCACGGTGCCCGCGATCAAGCCGGCCTGCGCCAGTTCCAGGACCAAGCGGGTGTCGGTGCTCGGCACCAAGGGCACGGTGAAGCGCGAATACACCAAGCGCCTGATCGAGGATTTCTCGCAAGGCTGCGAGGTCACGCTGGTGGGCTCGGCCGAACTCGCCTCGCTCGCCGAATCCGCCCTGAGCGGCAACGAAGTGAGCGACGAGGACATCGCCGCCGAACTCGCGCCCTGCTTTGTCGAAAGCCATGCGGCCCGGACCGACACCGTCGTGCTGGCCTGCACGCACTATCCGCTGTTGCTGGACCGGCTGACAAAGCTCGCGCCATGGCCGGTCGACTGGATCGATCCCGCGCCTGCCATCGCCCGCCGCGTCTCCGATCTGCTGGGGCCGCCCGGTGGTCAATCCGATGAAGCCGGCGCCGAAATGATCTTCACGTCGAAACGGCCGCATACGCTGAGCCAGGCCTTGATGCCGTTCTTCGGCGGCCGCGTCCCGGCGTAAGCCTCAACCCAACTGCCGGCCTACCATCGCGCCGATTTCCTTGAACACGGCTTCGAACTGCTGCGGCGTCGGCGAACCGCCCTGCGTGTAGGCTGCCATCAGCACCGGCCCGCCAGACTTCGGCCAGGCGATCGCGATATCGCCACACGCGTCCTTGCCGTTGTTGCCGGTTTTGTCGCCGACCTTCCAATCGGCAGGCAAGCCACCGCGCAGACGGTTGTTGCCGGTCTTGCAGTCCACCATCCATCCGCTGAGATGCTCGCGCGAGGCAGGCGTCAGAACCGTGCCGACCAGGAAGCGCCGTACGTTTCCCGCCATCGCCGCAGGGGTCGTGGTGTCATGGGGATCGCCCGGCGGCGAGCGATTGAGCTCGGGTTCGTTGTGGTCGAGGCGCGAGACCGTAGTCGCCCGCGCGGCGCCAGAAACTCGGTCAAGGCGGCGGGACCGCCGACCCGCGCCAGCAACACGTTGGCGCAGGTGTTATCGCTGAGCTCGACGATGGCCTTGCACATGTCCGATACGGACATCGCTCCCTGAGCAAGATTCTGCTTCGCGACCGGCGCGTAGTCGAGAAGATCCTTGGCACTATAGGCGACCATGTCCTCAAGACGATCCTCACGGTTATCGACCCGCGCCAGCACGAAGGCGGCGAGCGAGGCCTTGAACGTGCTGCACATGACGAAGCGCTCTTCGGCGCGCCAGGCGATCTTCGCGCCTGTCGAAATATTCTCGGCGTAGACGCCGATCCGCCCGCCGGTCTCGCGTTCATACGCCGCAAGCACTGGCGGCGCTTCCTCTGCGAACGCCGGCGACAGAACCAGACCCGATGCCGCAGCCAACAGAGCACGTCGATTGATCATCACGATGTTATCCTTCAGGCTGAACCCGCGCATGGCGTTGCTTGCTTGTTGCGACAGAATGATGGCGTCTCACCGGCACGCGTTGAAAAACATCCGGCTCGATACGCCACGAATTTGTCCCTATCATATCGCTCGCCGAACCGGACGAACCGCCATACGAGCCAGGAGTTTCCGCCTTGACCTCCGCAAAGCCCGCGCCGCTCAACCGTCTCAAACAACTGTGGCGAGAGGGACGCCCGACCTTCGGCGCGATCGCAACCATTCCGTCGATCCAGACCGTGCAGATCATGGCCCGCTCCGGCATCGACTGGGTCATCGTCGACCTCGAGCACGGACCGATCGATCTCGGCACGACGCACGCGATGATCACGGCCACGTCCGGCACACCCTGCGTGCCGATGGTGCGGATCGCCGCCAACGAACCCTGGCTGGCCAAGGCGCCGATGGACATCGGCGCGCTCGGGATCAACTTTCCGATGATCTGCAGCCGGGCGGACGCCGAAAAGGCCGTGCGCAGCGTGCGCTATCCGCCGAAGGGCGACCGGCTATGGGGGCCGTTTCACGCGCCGTTCCGCTGGGGCGTGTCGATGGCCGATTATATGGCTGTTGCCGATGACGACATGATCTGCATGATCACCATCGAACATGTCGAGGCGGTCAATCGCATCGACGAGATCATGGCAACGCCCGGCATCGACCTTGCGGTGATCGGCCCCGGCGACCTCGCCACTTCCATCAACAAGCGCGGCCTCCCCGACGATCCCGAAGTGCAGGCGCTGATGGCGCGCGCCGAAGCGGGCATTCTCAAAAGCGGCGTCCCGATCGGCGGCGTCGCCCGCACCGCCGCGCAGGCCAACCAGATGATCGAGCGCGGTTACGTGGCGCTGGCGCTCGGCTTCGACTGGTCGCTGTTCCAGCGCGGCATCGCGGCAAGTTTTGAGGGGATCAAGCGCGACAAATAAAGCCTCCCGCAGACAGCCTCCCTGTCCGCGCGCTTTTCGCGCGCCGCGCGCGCTGCTAGACTTTCCCCCACAGGGAGAAAACACATGATCAAGAAAATTCTACTCGGACTATCCATCGTCGCTATCGCCGGCGTCGCCATCGCCCAGCAGCCCGGCATCAAGCGCACGCCGCTGCAAAAGCTCGATTTCCCGGCCGGCTACAACACCATCACCGCGATCGCGGAGGTTCCCGCAGGCGGGGCCGCCGGCCGCCATACCCATCCCGGCATGGAAACCGGTTATGTGCTGGAGGGCGAACTCGAGCTCGTGATCGACGGCAAGCCGCCGATGAAGATCAAGGCCGGCGAATCCTACCAAATTCCGGAAGGCGCGGTCCACGACGCCAAGGCCGGCGACAAGCCCTTCAAAGTGCTGGGGGTTTATGTCGTCAAGGCCGGCGAGCCGCTGGCCAAACCGGCCCCGTAAAGCGCGAACCATCTGGCGTCAAACCGGCCGGTTCGTGCTAGATCAGGAGCTCTGGATCAAGGCTTGGCGGGCTGCTAATGGCGGCCCGCCGGTCTTCTGATGGGCCACTGGCAGGAACTTGAGCGGGCGATGCGCGGAACGGTTCGAAAAATCTCTACTCCGCGCCGCCTCGTCATCGATCTCATGCGTGCGTCTATTCGCGTCCCCTTTGTGTCGCTCTCTCGTCCGCTCGACATCCGCCCCTTGTCCGAGGCCCGCGCACAGGCGGTGCCGCGGCCCGGTTGGGCTGCGATTTTCGTCAAGGCATTTGCTCTGGTGGCGAAAGAAGAGCCGATACTACGGACGCTTTACGTCAAATGGCCGATGCCGTCATTCTACGAGCTGCCGCGTAGCGTCGCGATGGTAGCGATTGCACGCATCGAGGATGGCCAGGACTGCGTGCTGCCACAACGAATCACGGCACCCGACGAAATGCCGCTCCTCGATGTTGCCGCGTTGATCCGGCACGCCAAGGAGGCTCCGATCGACGACGTCCCGGCGTTTCGCAAGATCATGCGGGCGACCCGGCTACCACTGCCGTTGCGTCGCCTTTTCTGGGCGATCGGGTTAAATTTCGGCCGCCAGCGCGCCAATTATTTCGGTAGTTACGGAGTGACCTCGGTATCAGCCTATGGCGCTGGCGAGCTCCATGCGATGAGCCCGGGCCCTTTCGTGCTGAGCTATGGGGTGCAGAGCACCAATCACACCATCGATGTCGTGCTGCGCTGGGATCATCGGATTACTGACGCCGCTCTGGTAGCCAAGGTGTTAAACCGGCTGGAACAGGTTCTGAACACCGAAATTGCCCAGGAACTGCGGACCAATCGGCAGCAGACCGAACCCAAGCCGGTCCGCGCGGTCGGCACCTGACGACGACCGATACGCCGAAAGAACGCGCCAACAACACGAGCGACGCGCCAACAACAGACGCCTACTGTCCGCGCTGCATGCGCGTCATCGCTGCAAGCATTAAACCGCGGGGGATGAACCGGGTCACGGCGATCGCGGTCCTGGTGCCGATGCCGGGAACGCACAGCGTGCGGCCCGCCTTCATCGCCTCCCAACCGTTGCGGGCGACTTCATCAACGGGAAGCTTTCGCAGCAACTTGAACAGCCGCACCTGCTGGGCGCCGGCGCGGGTCAGGAATGGCGTGCGCAGTGGTCCGGGGCACAGGCAGGTCACCGTGACGCCGCTATCCCTGACCTCGCGCATCAGCGCCTGCGAGAGCGAGACCAGATAGGCCTTGCTGGCAAAATACACGGCCATCCGTGGTCCCGGCGCAAAGCCGACCACCGATGCCACGTTGAGGATGCGGCCTGCCTTGCGCTCGATCATGTCGGGCAGGAATCGCAGCATAAGGTCGGTGGTTGCGCGAATATTGAGCTGGATAATCCCGAGTTGGCGCCCGAGGTCGAGTTCCACGGCATCGCCAAACAGGCCGAAACCAGCATTGTTGATCAAGGTGTTGCAATGGAGCCCGCGCGCGCCCAGTTCGCGTGCGATGGTCTCGCCGGCGTCCGGGGCGGCCAGGTCGATCCCGAGCGCCACGATCAATTGCCCGGAAGGGTCGATTTCGGCCGCCAGCCGCTGCAAATCGTCAATGGAACGGGCAATCAGGACCGTTTTGGACCCTTCGGCAACCGCGAGCCGGGCAAATTCCACCCCCAGCCCCGAGGACGCCCCGGTAACAACCACAGCTGGCTGCATGCTAAGAAACCCGTCCCTTTGCGCCTAAACTGCCCCGGAAGCCCCTCGGACAACTCAGTCATAGCGGCCCGGGACCGGATTTGACAGCAGGGTCGAATATCCCTAGAAACCGCCTGCTCGCGGGCCGTTTTCGGCCCGCGTTGCGTTTCGCGACCCGTGGTCCTCCCCGAGCTTTCGAGGCGGACCTGTCGGCCCCGGGATATTTTATTTATCCCGGTGCACAGGAGGGCGCGTCTCCTCAAAACTCAAACTCAATCGAGGACGCGATGACTAAGCGCAGTGAGGCGAAGTACAAGATCGATCGCCGTATGGGCCAGAATATCTGGGGCCGCCCGAAGAGCCCCGTCAACCGCCGTGAATACGGCCCCGGCCAGCACGGCCAGCGCCGCAAGGGCAAGCTGTCCGATTTCGGCGTGCAGCTCCGCGCCAAGCAGAAGCTGAAGGGCTACTACGCCAACATTTCCGAGCGCCAGTTCCACGGCATCTACGTCGAGGCCGGCCGGATGAAGGGCGATACCGGTGAAAACCTGATCGGCCTGCTCGAGCGCCGTCTCGACACGGTGGTCTATCGCTCCAAATTCGTCGCCACGATGTTTGCCGCGCGCCAGTTCATCAACCACGGCCACGTCAAGGTGAACGGCCGCCGCGTCAACATCTCCAGCTACAAGCTGAAGCCCGGCGACCTCGTCGAGATCAAGGAATCATCGAAGCAGCTCACCCACGTGCTGGAAGCAAGCCAGCTCGGCGAGCGCGACGTGCCCGACTTCATCGAAGCCGACCACTCCAAGATGACGGCGAAGTTCACCCGCATCCCCGCGCTGTCGGATGTGCCGTTCGCGGTGCAGATGGAACCGCATCTGATCGTCGAATTCTATTCGCGCTGATCGGTTGCAACGGTTGCAAGACATCAAAGGCCCCGGTTTTCCGGGGCCTTTTTGTTTCGTCACGTCTGGTTGTTTCGTCATGCCCGGGCTTGTCCCTGATATCCACGCCTTTATGGTCTTCACGGAAAGAAGACGTGGATGGCCGGGCCAGGCGAGCGGAAGCTGACGCCGTCCTTGCGACTGCTATGCCGGGCCACGACGCCAATTTGTGAGACCTGCATCATGCACTACACCCCTGCCCCGCGCGATCCCAAGGCCATCCCCGTCCGCATCAACCTGCTGTCGGATACGCAGACGCGCCCAACGCCTGCGATGCGCGAAGCGATGGCGCGGGCCGATGTCGGCGACGAGCAGATCGGCGACGACCCGACGGTGAATCTGTTGTGCGAGCGGGTCGCCGACCTGCTCGGCAAGGAAGCGGCCGTGTTCATGCCGTCGGGCACGATGTGCAACGTGGCGGCGACGCTGGCCTGGTGCCGGCCGGGCGATGAAATTCTCGCCCATGTCAGCGCGCACATCATTGCCCGCGAAGGCGGCGCGCATGCGGCGCTTGGCGGATTCCAGATCACGCCGCTGAGCGGCGACGACGGACAATTTTCGCCGGAAACCTTTCGCGCGGCGCTTCACCCGCGCTCGCGCTACCAGCCGCCGCAGACCGTGGTCAGCGTCGAGCAGACCGCCAATATCGGCGGCGGCACGATCTGGAAGAAGGCCGCGCTGGATGAAGTCGTGCAGATCGCCAAGGCGAACGGAATGGCCACCCATATGGACGGCGCCCGGCTGCTGAACGCCTGCGTCGCCACAGGCATCAGCGCCCGCAGCATGGCCGCGGGATGGGATTCGGCCTGGATCGATTTCTCCAAGGGTCTCGGCGCGCCGGTCGGCGGCGCCATCGCCGGCTCGCGCCAATTCATCGACGATGTCTGGCGCTGGAAGCAGCGTTTGGGCGGCTCGATGCGGCAGGCCGGCATTTGCGCCGCGGCGTGCGTCTATTCGCTCGATCACCACGTCGACCGCCTTGCCGACGATCACGCCAATGCGCGCGCGCTCGCGCGTGGACTATCGCAGATCAATGGTGTCGAGGTGCAGCAGCCCGAGACCAATCTGGTGTTCTTCAAGCCCGACGGCGCCGGCGTCAGCGGTGACAAGATGGTCGAAGCGCTGCGCAAGCGCGGCGTGCTGCTGGCTGTCATGGACGGCCGCATCCGCGCCTGCACACACCTCGACGTGACGGCGGCAATGATCGAGGAAATGGTCGGCCACGTGCGCGAGATCGTGCGCGGCGCGTAATTGCGGCTAAGTTATCGTCGGCCGCTACGAAAATCGCCGGGAGGATTCGATGCCCAAAGGCTCCGACTTGTTGGTTGCCGCGCTTGAGAACGAGGGCGTGGACCGGATCTTCGGCGTTCCCGGCGAAGAAAATCTCGACGTCGTCGAGTCCTTAAGAAAATCCTCGATCCAGTTGATCCTGACCCGGCATGAACAGGCCGCCGCCTTCATGGCGGCGACCTATGGCCGGCTGACCGGAAAGCCCGGCGTCTGCATCACCACGCTCGGCCCCGGCGCACTCAATCTGACGACAGGTGCTGCCTACGCGCTGCTGGGCGCGATGCCGATGGTGATGCTGACCGGACAGAAAGGCATCCTGAGCAGCCGTCAGGCCAAATTCCAGATCGTCGACGTGGTCGGCACCTTCAAGCCGCTGACCAAGCTTTCGCTGCAGATCGTCAGCACCTCGACCATTCCGACCCTGGTGCGCGACGCGTTCCGGATCGCGACGCAGGAACGGCCCGGCCCCGTGCTTCTCGAATTGCCCGAGGACATCGCCGGCGAGGAATGCGAAGCGGTCGCGATGGTCCCGCAGCATCCGATCGAGATTCCGATCGCCCACCGCGCTGCGCTCGATCGCGCCGCCGAAATGATCCTGAATGCCCAGCGGCCGCTGGTCATGCTCGGCGCCGCCGCTTCGCGGCCACGCAGCACGACGGGAATCGCCAACTTCGTCCGACGCACCAGGATTCCGTTCTTCACCACCCAGATGGGCAAAGGCACCGCGCCCGGCGGCACCAAACTGTACATGGGCACGGCGGCACTGAGCGAACGCGACTACGTGCACGAAGCGATCGACCGCGCCGACCTCATTATCGCCATCGGTCACGACACGATCGAGAAGCCGCCCTTCATCATGGGCCCGAACGGACCGCAGGTCGTGCACGTCAGCTATACGCCCGCCAATGTCGAGCAGGTCTATTTCCCGCAATCCGAGGTGATCGGCGACGTCGGCCCGAGCCTCGAATTGCTGGCCGACCGCCTCGAAGGCCGCCTGCACAATGCCGGTGCGCTGTTGTATCTCCGCGACGAGATCCTCAACCGGATCACGGACCGCGCCACGGAAGCGCGATGGCCGCCGACGCCGCAACGCATCGTCCATGACGTGCGGCAGGTGATACCCGAAAACGGCATCGTTGCGCTCGACAACGGCATGTACAAGATCTGGTTCGCGCGCAACTACCGAACGCTGGTCGCCAACACGCTGCTGCTCGACAACGCGCTCGCGACGATGGGCGCGGGCCTACCGTCGGCGATGATGGCGGCGATGCTTTATCCGGAACGCCGGGTGCTGGCGGTGTGCGGCGACGGCGGGTTCATGATGAACTCGCAGGAAATGGAAACCGCGGTTCGGCTCAAGCTCAATCTGGTGGTGCTGATTCTGGAGGACTCCGCCTACGGCATGATCCGCTGGAAGCAGGCCGTCGATCATTTCCCGGATTTCGGCCTCACCTTCGGCAATCCGGAGTTCGTCCGCTATGCCGAGAGTTACGGCGCCAAGGGAATACGGATTGAAAGCACGGAGGCGATCGTCCCGACGCTCGAGCGTGCGTTTACGGCAGGCGGCGTGCACCTGGTCGTCGTTCCCATCGACTACAGCGAGAACATTCGGGTGCTGGTCGACGAACTCCGCGAGAAAGTGAAGCCCGCGAACTAGTTCTCCAGCGCCTCATACACCAGTTGCTTGAGCGTCCGCTGGACGCGCTGGCGCTCTGTCGGCGTCTGCTCCAGCAGCACGAACATCATCTCCTGCTTGCGGTCGAGCACCATGTAGCAGCCGCTGGCGCCGTCCCATTTCAATTCGCCGAGCGATCCCGGCGGCGGCGGCTTTGCGTTACCGGGATCGGTTCGCACCGCAAGTCCCAGCCCCATGCCAAAACCGTCGCCGGGAAAATAGAAATAGTCCCGCTCGACGCCCGAGCCCTTGCCGACATGGTCCGGTCGCCATCATCTCGAACGTCTTCGGATTGAGATAGGTCTTGCCCTCGAAGCTGCCGCCGTTCAGCAGCATCTGCGCAAAGCGCGAAAAGTCCGCCATGGTCGAAACCATGCCGCCGCTGGCGGAAAACCACTTCTGGGCAACTTCGGTGCGGTACTGGCGGCCGACGCGGAAATCGCTGTCGTTCGGCAGCGGCTGCGCGAGCCGCGCCAGCCGCTCCGGTTCGGTGACGAAGAAGCCGGTGTCGACCATGCCGAGCGGATCGAGCAGCTTTTCTTTCTCGAGCTCGAACAGGGATTTTCCGGACACGATCTCCATGATCCGCGCCAGGATGTCGGTGGAATGGCCGTATTGCCAGAGCGCGCCCGGCTGGTTGTGCAGCGGCAGCTTGGCGATCCGTTCGGCGAACTCGGCGAGAGTGAAATCGCCGGCATAGATGTTGGCGTCCTTGTAGGCTTTGCGCACCAGGCTGTCGCCATAGAAGCCGTAGGTGATGCCGGACGTGTGACGCAACAGGTCGAGCACCGTCATAGGCCGGGTCTGCGGCACCAGCTCAAGCGTCTTGGTACCGTCCTCGGCCTTCTTCTCAATGCCGACCTTGGTATCGGCGAACGAGGGAATATATTTCGAGACGGGATCATCGAGCTTGATCTTGCCGTCCTGGATCAGCTCCATCGCGACAACCGAGGTGATCGCCTTGGTCAGCGAAGACAGGCGGAAGATGGTCTTGTCGGTGATCGGTGCTTTCGACACCACGTCCTGCACGCCGAAAGTCTCGTGATAGACCGGCTTGCCGCGCTGCTGGATCAGGACGTTGGCGCCGGATATTTTTCCGGTCGCGACCTCGTTCTTGAAAAACTCAGTGATCTTGGCAAGCTTGTCCGGATTGAAATGCGCTCCGGGTGGAATATCGAACGTGCCTTCAGCGCGGACCGCAGGCGCAGCCGCCAGCATCAGCGCGCCGCAGGCGAGCGCGCGCCATATTTGACGTGAATTCATCAGACTTCCCCTCCAGGAACTCGTGGGGGAGTGTAGCTGCGGTGTCAGTCGGCACAAGGGCTGCCGACCCCTGCCAAAGCCGTTTCGTGCAGGCGGCCGCTGTCGCGGAGAGAAGCAGCAGAACACCACTTTGGTCACATCAGGAGCCGCAGCCAGCGCATCGGCAACGGTTGCGACCGCGATGCCTGCGGCGCGGTCGGCAGGAAAGCTATAGACGCCGGTCGAAATCGCGGGGAAGGCCACGGACGAAAGCGCGTTGGCCTGACATAGTTCGAGCGCTCGGCGATAGCAGGAGGCGAGCAATTCATCCTCGCCCGCTTTGCCGCCATGCCAGACCGGCCCGACGGCGTGGATCACGTGCTTCGCCGGTAAGCGATATCCTGATGTGATCTTGGCGTCGCCGGTCGCACAACCATTGAGAGTGCGGCATTCGGCAAGCAGTTCAGGTCCAGCGGCCCGATGGATCGCGCCATCGACGCCGCCCCCGCCGAGCAGCGACGAATTCGCGGCGTTGACGATGGCGTCAACGCTCAGTGTCGTGATGTCGGCAACAATGACTTCCAGCCGCGCCTTGCCGATCTGGCGCGCGGTGCCGCTCAGGCTCAGGCCACCGCGTTGACGGTGACGCCCTTGTCGGTGAACAGCTGCTGCAATTCGCCGGCCTGGAACATCTCGCGGATGATATCGCAGCCGCCGACGAACTCGCCCTTGACGTAGAGCTGCGGAATGGTCGGCCAGTTCGAATAGGTCTTGATGCCGTCGCGCAGATCGGCGAATTCGAGAACGTTCAGGCCCTTGTAGCCGACGCCGACGTGATCGAGGATCTGCACCACCTGACCGGAAAATCCGCACTGCGGAAATTGCGGCGTTCCCTTCATGAACAGTACGACGTCGTTCGACTTCACTTCATTGGCGATGAATTGTTCGATGCTCATCTTGATTTCCTTTTGGGGCACCGCCCCCTGCCACTAGGCCTGACGGGCCAACTTAACCCGCTCACTGGCCATATATGTAGCCCAAACCGTTGTGCATCCAAAGTAAAATGGCGGGGAGCTGGCATGCACGGCGGGCCCCTCCACAGTCCGGGGCGGGACCGGCGATCATCTGACGGCCTCAATATCATCGCCTGGGGAGGCTTTTTTCCCGGACCGGAACCCCTATCTAGGACGGACCGTCCGTCGGGAACCAGTTTGCCAGACTAACGTTCTCTCCCCTGACCGGAGACACCAGTGACGAAATCAGTATCTGCCGCGGCCCCGTTGGCCACCCCCACCCCGTCATTGTTCTCCGATTCCGGCAACGTCGCCCAGAATCTGGTCGAGGCCTATCTGGCTGTTCGGGATGAGACCGAGCGCCGGGCCGCTCCCCTGAGCCCCGAGGACCAGCTGATCCAGTCGATGCCGGACGCCAGCCCGGCGAAATGGCACCGTGCCCATACCACCTGGTTCTTCGAGCAATTTTTGCTTGGCGAGCATTGCGATGGCTACCAGGTCTTCCACCCCGACTACGCCTTCCTGTTCAATTCCTATTACGTCAGCGCCGGCCCACGGCACGCCCGCCATCAGCGCGGCCACCTGACCCGCCCGAGCGCCGACGAAGTCACCGCCTATCGCCGGCACGTCGACGCGGCGGTTGTAAAGTTTTTCCAGACCGCCGATGAGGCGACGCTGACAAAGCTGGTCCCGCTCGTCGAGGTCGGACTCAATCACGAACAGCAGCATCAGGAATTGATGCTGACCGACATCCTGCACGCCTTTGCGCAAAACCCGATTCCGCCGGCCTACGATCCGTCGTGGCGCTTCCCGGCATCGCAGCGACCGGCTGAGCAATGGGTCACCCTCAACGAGGGCATTCATAGTGTCGGCCACCCCGACGACAGTTTTCATTTCGACAATGAAAAGCCCGCGCACCGGGCGCTGGTCGGCCCGGTCAAACTCGCCCGCAACCTCGTCACCAATGCCGAGTGGCTGGCCTTCATGAAGGACGGCGGCTACGGCACGGCCACGCTGTGGCTGATGGACGGCTTTGCCGTGGTCAACAATGAAGGCTGGCAGGCCCCCGGCCACTGGCGCGAGATCGACGGCGAATGGCGGATCATGACGCTCGGCGGCCTGCAGCCGATCGACCCGGCAGCCCCCGTCAGCCATGTCAGCTATTACGAGGCGGATGCCTTCGCGCGCTGGTCGGGCCGGCATTTGCCGACCGAGATGGAATGGGAAGTCGCCGCCCGCGCCGGCCAGCTCAACGATGCCTTCGGCATCGTCTGGCAATGGACCCGCAGTTCCTACTCGCCCTACCCCGGTTATCGCGCCATCGAAGGCGCACTCGGGGAATACAACGGCAAGTTCATGGTCAACCAGCTGGTGCTGCGCGGCTCCTCGCTCGTAACACCTGAAGGCCACAGCCGTATTACCTATCGTAACTTCTTCTATCCGCACCACCGCTGGCAATTTACGGGGTTACGCCTCGCCGACTACGCCTGACTTTTCACCAGCATGATCCGGAAAAGTGGATCCCGGTTTTCCGAACAGGATCATGCAAAAACGATGATCAAAAGCGCGCCGGAAAGCGCGTTCAGGAGAGTATCATGAATGTGCATGCCCCCGCTTTGGCCCAGGTGCACCCGTTCGACGAAACTACTTCGGCTTTCGCCGGCGACGTAATCGGTAACCTGTCGCAGCATCCGAAGCGGCTGTCGCCGAAATATTTCTACGACGCGGCGGGGTCCGAGCTGTTCGAACAGATCACGGTACTCCCGGAATATTACCCGACCCGCACCGAACTCGGCATCTTGCGCAGCCGCGGCGACGAGATCGCCGCACTGATTCCAAAGGGCGCGGCATTGGTGGAATTCGGCGCCGGTGCCACCACCAAAGTGAGACTGCTGCTCGAGCGCTGCGAATTCGGCGCCTATGTCCCCGTCGATATTTCCGGCGATTTCCTCAAGGGCCAGGCCGATGCGTTGCGCAAGGATTTCCCCGATCTTGCGGTCCATCCCGTGGCGGCCGACTTCACCACGCCGTTCGCGTTGCCGGCCGAGATATCAGGGATGCCCAAGGTCGGCTTCTTCCCGGGATCGACGCTCGGCAATTTCGAGCCGCATGAGGCCAGCGCCTTCCTGCGCAGCGCACGCGACATTCTCGGCGAAGGCGCGCAGATGATCATCGGCGTCGATCTCGAAAAGAGCGAGCGCGTGCTCTACGACGCCTACAACGATGCCGCCGGTGTCACCGCGCGCTTCAATCTCAATGTGCTGGTCCGCATCAATCGCGAGCTCGGCGGCAATTTCGACATTTCCGCCTTCATGCACCGCTCGATCTATAACCGCGAGCGCCACCGCATCGAAATGCACCTGATCGCCAAGAAGCCGCAGTCGGTGCGGATCCTGGGCCGGAATTTTTCATTCCGCCCGGGCGAAAGCATCCACACCGAGTTCGAGCTACAAATACAGCCTCGAACGCTTCACCACGCTGGCGCGCGGATCGGGCTGGTCGGTGCGCTCGTCCTGGACCGACAGCGAACAGATGTTTTCGGTGCATGCGCTGGTGGCCGAAGGCTGAGCCGGGCGGCCATCATCGAAGCGGCATCCTCAGGTTCTGGCGCCGGACTTGTGCCTGACAGGGCGCGGCCTGCGGGCCGGCACGATGCGGGGCGCCGGAGAGATCCAGTAGTCGGACAGTCGATCGGCATCCAGCAACCATGCGTGGATGATCCGCCATTTGTCGTGACCGCGGGCCTGGAAATCCAATAGTGGCGAATGGGTGTCCTGAAGTTCGTGGAAGAATTTCAGGGAGTCTTTTCCGGTGGGGCCGCCGGGATCGACCTCCCGGGTCGAAATCCAGCCATCCCATTGCTCAAGGATCAGGACTCTTGCTTCGCTTTGCTTCATTTGCGCGTTTCCCAGCCACGAGAGCCGTGGGGACACTGAGGGTGGTCACGCTGGTCAAAGTGAAAACAAGACGTCTGCGCCGCCGCGCCGGTTAACATCCTGCAACCTGAATGTGGCAGAGAATGGTTAATATTTATTTACCATGATCGATTCGGGCCCGGTCCCACTTCGCTCGAAAACGCTCTGCGTCAGCAAATCGCTGCATCCGCTGCTGCGGTTTGCCCCCTGAAACGTCCAAATTTTGACGCCGACTCAGCCGAGATTCTTCCTACGGCTTGGCTGGGGTGAGTTCGTGCCAGGGGGTATCAGTCATGGGTAAGGCGTATTTGGTGTCCGGCGATGCAGGGCAGCGTTTGGGTCCGTTATCGGTCCATGACGACGAGGACGATGGCTGGGATGCCGAAGTCAGCACCGGGATGGAGTCACTGCTCGAGGAAAATGCCAGGCTCCGGGCACTCGTCGTCCAGCTTTCGAAGCTCGTCATCAAAAATGTCGTCGAGCAAAAATAGGCTAGAGCTTACTTCTCGGGCCTGGATCGCAGCGAGATCGATTCCCACACCGCGACCACGATCATGATCGCCGTTGTCAGGATCGACAGCATCAGCGGCGACAGGTCGTGTGCGAACCATGCCAGTACGCACAGCGCGATGATGCCGACGCCGTGCGAGAGTTGAAGAAATCCGCGAAAGCTGTGCTTGAACAGGATCGTTCCGAACAGGAACAGCAACGGACCGCCGATCGCGCTGAGCACGGTCCTGAGATCGGAATGGCCGGCCGGGTGTTTCAGCACCAGTTCGTCGGCCACCGCTGAGACGATGATACCCGCCACGATCGGCATGTGCAGATAGGTATAAGCAAGCCGCGCCTGCCTGCCCGGCTCGCTCGACTTTGAAATCTGCTCGGAGCCGGCTTCGGCGCCCTTGTGGAAATAGATCCACCACATCGCGAGGCTGCCGACAAAGGCCGACACGAACGCCACGACGTTTGCGTGGGTCCAGGTCAGGTCGGCAAAGGTAGCCCCGGTCACGACGATGGATTCGCCGAGCGCGATGATGATGAAGCCCGCGCAACGCTCGGCCATATGGCCGCCTTCGACGACCCAATCCGCGATCGAGGACGCGCCATAGCGGGGGATCCAGAACCGCACCACCGGCGAAATATATTCAATCGCGAGCGCAATGGCCCAAAGCGCCAGCCGCGACTGGCCGTCCATCAATCCGCCGGCGATCCAGAAGATCGCCGATACCGACAGCCAGCTGGTAATGCGAACCGCATTCAAGCGCGCCGGTGATCGCGAAGATGGCGTCACCGCCCATAGAAATACTGTCTTGCCGACCTGCATCGCGGCATAGGCGATGGCGAACCACAAGCCGCGCCCGTCAAATGCCGTCGGGATCGAGGTCGACAGCACCAGCCCGCCGAGCGTCAGCGAAAACAGCAGCAACCGGACCGGGGTCTTTTCGGGATCGAGCCAGTTGGTGATCCAGGAAGTGTAGACCCACACCCACCATACCGCGAGAAACAGCAGCGTGACGTGCAGAGCGCCGAGCGGGCTAAAATCGGATAGCAGCGAGTGCGAGATCTGCGTGACCGCGTAGACGAAGACGAGGTCGAAGAACAGCTCGGCGTAGGTGACGCGGCTATGCTGGTTGGGCACGATCGGGCGGAACAGCGCGCCGCGTGGATTATCCGCCATCGGGCGTTGCCCCCGCCCCTGTCGCGGTTAGCCGCCAGGTACCCCGGGTCCGCCAGGCACCCCGGTCTGCAACGCCAGCGCGTGCAGCACGCCGCCCATCTGTCCCTTGAGCGACTGGTAGACGATCTGGTGCTGCTGGACCCGCGACTTGCCGCGGAAGGATTCCGAGATCACGGTCGCGGCGTAGTGGTCGCCGTCGCCTGCGAGATCGCGGATCGTCACCTCGGCATCGGGAATAGCTGCCTTGATCATCGATTCGATATCGTGGGCGTCCATCGGCATCCAGCATGTCTCCGTCAGATGTTTCGAATCAGGGCAAATACTTCGAATCAAGGTCCAGTCGCGCGACCGTGAAAGCCAAACCTAGCGCGTACGCTCTTCTAGGTCACCCTTTCCGGCACTATATTCCAGACCCAATCGGTTTGAACACGCGGTATCAGGTCATGTCCGGTAAAGGCGAAATGACCGAAAAAGAGGCTCAGAACCATGAAACTTCCCGGTCCCGACCATCCGATCACGATTACGGCAAACCCGAAGCGCGTCCGTGTCTCGGCCGGCGGCGTGGTCATCGCCGATACCACCCATGCGCTGATCCTGAAGGAAGCCAGCTACCCGGCCGTCCAGTATGTGCCACGCACGGACGCCAATATGGCGCTGCTGGCCCGCACCGAACGCACCACCCATTGCCCCTACAAGGGGGATGCGAGCTATTTCAGCATCAACGCCAACGGCAAAAGCATCGAGAATTCAATCTGGACCTACGAGACCCCGTTCCCGGCGATGGCCGAGATCACCGGTTACCTCGCGTTTTACCCGGACAAGGTGACGATCGAGGACGTGGCGTAGCCAGTGTTGCTCGTCATTCCCGGGCGATGCGCTGCATCGCCCCCCGGGGCGACGCGCGGCATCGAACCGGGCGTTGCCTACGCCCTGAAAATCGTGAGCCCAAGGATAAGTAACACCAAAAAGATCACAACGAAGATGTAGAACAGGATGCGGGAGAGGTCGGCGGAAGCGGCGGAAATGCCGGTGAACCCGAGGATCCCCGCGACAACAGATATCAGGAAAAAGATCAGCGCCCATTTGAGGATGGTCATATCGTGCTCCGGAATATCCCGGGCGAGGCCCGTGGCGGTGTTGTTCGACCGCTTAACTAACAGCGAGCCGCGAAACCGGTTCCGGCACGGACAAAACGGAGGCTCCCGGTGTTTTCGGGATATGACAGCCGGGGGCTTGCTGAATCGGGTTCCTGGCTGCAAGACTTGAATTCAACAGCTTGAGTTCAACAGCTTGGGTTCAACAGCTTGGTCGTGGGGGCGCGCATGACATCGATTTCCGCCGTGGGACATGCCGACGTCGGCGCCGTGCCGAAGGCCAAAACGCGAAATCTTTCGCTTGACCGCACGCGCACCTTCCTGACGCTGGTGGTGCTGCTTCACCACGCCGTCATCCCCTATACCTATTTCGGCCACACCGATCCGAAGTCGTTCTTCGGGTTCGACATGATCGTGCTCGCCACCGACAGCTTCTTCATGGCGATGTTCTTTTTCCTGTCCGGCCTGTTCTCATGGTCGGGCATTGCCCGGAAGGGGCCACGGAATTACCTGTCGGATCGCCTGCTTCGCTTGGCCCTGCCATTCGCGATCTGCGCGCTCACCATCATTCCGCTCGCCTACTACTCCTTCTCGCTGCGACACCATCCGGAAATCAGCTTTTCTGAATTCTGGTGGACCACGATCACGAAAGGCCCGTGGCCGAGCGGACCGATCTGGTTCCTGTGGGTTTTGTTCGCCTTCGACCTGGTTGCCTGCCTGCTCTATCGGCTGTCGCCCAACCTGCTTGATCCGATCAATCGTCTCTCGCTGCACGGCCGTCGCCGGCCGGCCGTGTTCTTCGCGGTGATGCTTGCCGTCACCGCAGCTTTCTACATTCCCGGGCGGATCCACTTCGGCCCAGGGAGCTGGTTCGAGTTCGGACCGTTTTCTGTCCAGCACGGCCGCGTAATGCTCTACGCCACCTACTTCTTTTTCGGCGCCGGCATCGGTGTTCAGTTTCTGGATCGCGGGCTGCTGGCCGCGGACGGCCGGATGGCGAAGGTCAGCTGGGATTGGCTGATGCTGGCGCTGGTGCCGTACTGTGCGCTGTGGGGGCTGATCTATATCAAGCGCGAAATACTGGGGAATCCGGAAGTGCTGCCGCACTGGTATGAAGGAACCTATGCCGTCTTCTTCACCGTCTTCAGCGTGGCCATCATGTTTCTGATCCTGGCCTATTTCCTGAGGTTCAAGCACTCAGGCTGGAGCATCCTCGATCCGATGCAGGCCGATGCCTTCGGCATATTCCTGGTGCACTACCCGATCGCATTGTGGCTGCAATACTGGCTGTTCGATTACGACCTGCCGGCAATCGTGAAGGCCACGGTCGGCTTTGTCCTGACAGTCGCATTGAGCTGGGCGTTGACGCGCGCATTGCGGCAGATTCCCGGCGCCAAGCGGGTGCTTTAGCCGTCATTGCTTCGCTCTTAGCACAAACGCGACGCGTTTGTTGCAGGCAATGACGCGGAGAGCGCGCGATCAGGACGCCTTGCCGTTCATATACGCCGGCAGCCAGTGCTCGAACGCTGACTTGAGCGAGGCCACTTCCACCGGCGTTTCGCCGGCGACCGCGATCGCATCGCCGCCGGTGGTGCCGATCCGCACGCAGGGCACACCCGCCCCCTTCATCTTCGCCAGCACGAGGCCTGCTTCCGCTGCCGGCACCGTCACGATGTAGCGCGCCTGATCCTCGCCGAACCAGTACGCATGCGGCACGATCGAGGCTGGAGCCGCCAGCAGCTGCGCACCGACGCCGCCGGCCATCGCCATTTCAGCCAGCGCGATCAGAAGCCCGCCGTCGGAAATGTCATGCACGGCAGTCGCCGTACCGGCGCGGATCATGCCGCGCACGACGTCGCCATTGCGCTTTTCGGCGGCGAGATCGACCGGCGGCGGGGCGCCCTCTTCGCGGCCGCAGATGTCGCGCAAGTAAACCGACTGCCCGAGCCAGCCCTGGGTATCGCCGATCAGCAGGATCGCTTCGCCACCGGCCTTGAAAGCCAGCGTGGCAGATTTGGTGAAATCGTCGAGCAGGCCGACGCCGCCGATCGAGGGCGTCGGCAGAATGCCGCGGCCGTTGGTCTCGTTGTAGAGCGAGACGTTGCCGGACACGACCGGGAAATCGAGCGTGCGGCAGGCTTCCGAGATGCCCTTCAGGCAGCCGACGAACTGCCCCATGATTTCGGGCCGCTCCGGATTGCCGAAATTGAGATTGTCGGTGATGGCGAGCGGCCGTCCGCCGACCGCCGTGATGTTGCGCCAGGCCTCTGCCACCGCCTGCATGCCGCCCTGATACGGATCTGCCTCGCAATAGCGCGGCGTGACGTCGACGGTGAGCGCGAGCCCTTTCGGCCCATCCTCCACGCGAACGACCGCCGCATCGCCGCCGGGACGCTGCACGGTATTGCCCAAAATGACGTGGTCGTATTGCTCCCACACCCAACGTCGCGAGCACAGCTCCGGTGAACCGATCAGCTTTTCCAGAGCCGCCGAAATTCCGACGGGCGACTTGACCTCGCGCGCCTGCACCATCGGTAGCGCCGCGGATGCAACATGCGGGCGGTCATAGAGCGGCGCCTCGTCGCCGAGCTCCTTGATCGGCAGATCGGCCATGACGTCGCCGCCATGCTTGACCACAAAACGCTTGCTCGGCGTGGTGTAGCCGACGACCGCAAAATCCAGGCCCCACTTCTTGAAGATCGCCTCGGCCTCTTTTTCCTTCTCGGGCTTGAGCACCATGAGCATGCGCTCCTGGCTTTCCGAGAGCATCATCTCATAGGCGCTCATGCCGGTTTCGCGCGTCGGCACCGCATCGAGATTGAGGTCGACGCCGAGATCACCCTTGGCGCCCATCTCGACCGCCGAGCAGGTCAGGCCCGCCGCGCCCATGTCCTGGATCGCGATCACGCAATCGGCTTCCATGATCTCAAGGCAGGCTTCCAGCAGCAGCTTTTCCGCGAAGGGATCGCCGACCTGCACGGTCGGACGCTTCTCGGCGGAGTCATCGTCGAATTCGGCCGACGCCATCGAGGCGCCGTGAATACCGTCGCGGCCGGTCTTGGAGCCGAGATAGACGATCGGCATGTTCACGCCGGACGCCGCCGCGTAGAAAATCTTGTCGGTGTCGGCGAGGCCGACCGCCATCGCGTTGACCAGAATGTTGCCGTCGTAGCGGGTGTGGAAACGCACCTGCCCGCCGACCGTCGGCACGCCGAAGGAATTGCCGTAGCCGCCGACACCGGCAACAACGCCCGACACCAGATGACGCGTCTTCGGATGTTCCGGCGCGCCAAAGGAGAGCGCGTTGAGGCACGCGATCGGACGCGCGCCCATCGTGAACACGTCGCGCAAGATGCCGCCGACGCCGGTGGTCGCGCCCTGATACGGTTCGATATAGCTCGGATGGTTGTGGCTCTCCATCTTGAACACGACCGCCTGGCCGTCGCCGATGTCGATGACGCCGGCGTTCTCGCCCGGACCCTGGATCACCCACGGCGCCTTGGTCGGCAGCCCCTTCAGATGGATGCGCGAGGATTTGTACGAGCAGTGCTCGTTCCACATCGCCGAGAAAATCCCCAGTTCAGTGAAAGTCGGTACCCGGCCGATCAGCTTCAGGATGCGCTCATACTCGTCCGGCTTCAGACCGTGGCTGGCGACGAGTTCGGGGGTGATCTGGGGTTCGTTCATGGGACCTTATTAGGTAGATCGAGCGGAGCCGAAAAGGCCTTTTATGGCGCATTTCCGCCCTGTCCAGAGCTTTGCGGAGGGAGCGTAGCGGGATCGCTGTTTGCACATCGCGCCCGGATCGGATTTAAGGGCGGAAACACCGATTTGAAGGGCCATTTTTAGTGAACGAACTCCCCAAAAACGCATTCCCCAATCGTCCCGATCTGCACACTGAAACCGAAGGGGAATTCAAGGGCTGGCGCACCTGGACCCGCGACAATTTTGAGACCCATAACGGGCCGTTCTGGCACCGGGTCGACGAAACCGGCCGCGTGCAATGCGCGTTCCGGGTCGAGCAGAAGCACCTCAACGGCTCGCGGCGCAATATGCATGGCGGCGCCTTCATGTCGTTTGCCGATTATTGCCTGTTTGCGATCGCCTCTCCGGTGCTGGACGGCCCTGGCGTGACGGTAGCGTTCTCCTGCGAATTCCTCGATGCCGCCCAAGAAGGCGAACTGATCGAATGCGACGGTGAAATTACCCGCGCCGGCGGTTCGCTGATTTTCCTGCGCGGCACGCTGAAATCCGGCGAGCGGTCGCTGTTTACGTTTTCGGGCACCATCAAGCGGGTGAAGTGGAGGCCGAAGACGGCTGCGACGACCGTTGCGACCTAGCGTTCCACAGGTCAGGCGCGGCTGGCGCGATTATGCGTTGCTGCTCGCACTGGCGTGCTGCTGGAGTTCGACCTATCCGCTGGCCAAGATCGGCCTCGGCTCGATCCCGCCGATCACCTTCATTTCGGCCCGCTCGCTGATCGCCGCCTGCTTCCTGCTCGCGATCCTTTACGCACGTGGCCTTCGGATCCCGACCGACGCCAAGGCCTGGAAGCTGTTCGCCTTCCAGCAGACCATCAATTCGACGATTCCGTTTCTGATGATCACCTGGGCGCAGCAATATGTGCCGGCCGCGCCGACGGTGGTGCTGGCCTCGACCACGCCGATCTTTGCCTTCCTCATCACCTGGGGCATCACGCGGCATGAGCCGGCGACGCTGCTCAAGCTGGCCGGCGCGATACTCGGGCTCGCCGGTACCGCCGTCATCATCGGCCTCGATGCGCTCGGCGGGTTGTCGAGCGATCTGTTTGCCGAGATGGTGATCCTGCTCGCGACCATCTCGTTTGCCTGCGCGACGATCTTCGGACTGCGGCTGTCCGACTACGACCCGATGGTGGTCGCGGCGGGATCGCTGCTGTTCGGCGGAACGCTGTTGTTGCCGGTGGCGCTGGTCGTCGAGCACCCCTGGACCCTGCACCCGACGCGCGAGGCCATCATCGCCATCGTCACGATCGGGATTTTTTCGAGCGCGCTGGGGCTGATGCTGTTCTACATGTGCCTCGCCCGGCTCGGCACGCTCACCACCAATGCGCAAGGCTATTTGCGGATTCCGATCGGCGTCGGCCTCTCGGTGCTACTGCTGGGTGAATCCGTGCCGGCGAATCTGGCGCTCGGTCTCGTCCTGGTCATGGCCGGCGTCGCCGCGATGACGATACCGGCCGATCGCTATGGCAAGTGGATCGACCGGTTGCGCGGAAAATAGCGTATAATCCTGCATCGGCACGATCTGCGGAGGGCGGCGATGGATGTGATGGAAGCAATCCACGGACGGCGCTCCGTGCGGTCCTATGAGCCCAAACCGGTCGACCTCGATCTTATCGAGAGCGTAGTCCTGGATGCCGCGGCGGCGCCGCCGCCGTTCCTCGGTCAGAACCCGCTCGCCTTCAATGTCGTTCAAGGCGTCGAACGCATCGCGGCCTATGGCATCAGAGCCATGGACCATGCGCGAGAACACCGTCCGGGCGAAGGCCACTGGGACTGGATCGATAGACCCGGCTTCAAGATTTTTTGGGACGCACCTGTGATCGTCATCATTTCCGGACCGGTCGGCGACTGCCACCGCGCCGGCCAGAACCTGATGCTGTCGGCGCATGCGCGCGGACTTGGAACGTGCTGGGTCGGTTCGCCGATGCTGTGGCTCGGCACGCCGGAAGTGCGCACTGAGCTTGGCATTCCCTCCGAAATGACGCCGGTCGCGGTGTTATGCCTCGGCTATCCCGCCGCCATTCCGGAAGCGGTGCAGCGCGAAACGCCCCGCATCATCTGGACCGCGCAGACCTGAGCCGGCCGCTGCTACTTCTTCTCTTCCAGCAGCTTGCGGTATTTCTCGACGTCGCGCGTCACCAGTTGGCCGAGCACGTCCGACGTGTGCTCGTTGGCGTCGGGTCCGACTGTGGAGAGATCATGAAAGCGCTTCTTCACCGGTTCGCTCTCGACCGCCGTGCGCGCGGCGGCGTTCAGTTTTTCGATGATCGCTGCGGGCGTTCCCTTTGGCGCGAACAGGCCGTTCCAGCCCTGCGCCTCGAATTCGGGAAGACCCGCCTCCGCCGACGTCGGCAGATCAGGCAGCGACGCGAGCCGCACCGTCGAGCCGACGACGAGGCCTCGCACCAGCTTGTCATCGATCGCCTGAGACACCGACGCTGCAGCATCGCAAACGCCGTCGATCTGGCCGCCGATCGCGTCCGTCAGCGCCGGCGCCGCGCCGCGATAGCCGACCAGCGTGACGTCGATGCCGGCGGCCTGCACGAAGCTTTTGCAGATCAGGAAGTTCGACGAGCCGATGCCGGCATGACCGAGATTGATCTTGCCGGGATTGCTCTTCGCGTAGGCGATGAATTCCTGGAGGTTCTTCGCCGGAAAATCCTTGCGCAGCGCGACGATGCCGAACGTCTTCGCCACCATCGCAATCGGCGCAAACGAGTCCGGCGTGAACGGCAGTTTCGGATAGATCGTGTAAGTCGCCGCACTGGTGCCGGCATTTCCGATCGCGATGGTGTAACCATCCGCTTCGGCGCGCGCGGCACGCGCCAGCGCCGTCGAGCCGCCGGCGCCCGCGACATTCTCGATCACGATCGGCTGGCCCAGCGCCTTGCCCATTTCCTCGGCGACCGCGCGCGCGATCACGTCGGAGGTGCCACCGGCCGCGAACGGCACGATCATGCTGATGGGATGCTTTGGATAATCCTGCGCCTGGGCAGTGGTGGCGAATGAAAACGCTGCAAGAATCGCGAGCAGCCGCCGCGTGATGGCTGACGTCACGCAGCCTGCTCCAGATGCGCGACGAGGCCCGCGAACAGGCCGCGACCGTCGGTGCAACCCATGATGTCTTCGACGTGGTTTTCCGGGTGCGGCATCATACCGAGCACATTGCCGCGCTCGTTGACGATACCGGCGATCGAGTGCGCGGCACCGTTGATGTTGGAGCTCTCGTTGACTTCGCCATCGGCGGAGCAATAGCGATAGAGCACCCGCCCCTCGCCTTCGAGCCGCTTCACGGTCTCTTCATCGGCCTCGTAATTACCTTCGCCATGGGCGACCGGCACACGAATGACCTGACCGGCATTGTAACCGCGCGTAAACGGCGTGTCGGAGCGTTCGACCCGCAGATGCACGTCCTGGCAGATGAACTTCAGCCGCGCGTTGCGCATCAGCACGCCCGGCAGAAGGCCGGCTTCGCAGAGGATCTGAAAGCCGTTGCAGACGCCGAGCACGAGCCCGCCTCCTGCCGCGAACGCCCGCACCGCATCCATCACAGGCGCGCGCGCTGCAATGGCGCCGCAACGCAGATAGTCGCCATAGGAAAATCCGCCGGGTACCACGACGAGGTCGGTCCCCTTCGGCAGCGCGGTCTCGGCATGCCAGACCATCGCGGACTCCTGGCCGGATGCGAGTTTCAGAGGCGCGCGCCATGTCGCGCTCGCGATTGATTCCGGGAAAGACGAGAACAGCAGATTTCATTTCAAGCGCAGCCTAGAGCAGTTCGACCCGGTAATTCTCGATCACGGTGTTGGCCAGGAGCTTGTCGGCGGCGGCTTTCAACGCCGCCTCCGCCTTGGCCTTGTCGGAGCCGGAGAGTTCGATGTCGAACACCTTGCCCTGACGCACGCTGGCAACGCCGTCGACGCCGAGCGATTTCAGCGCGCCTTCGATGGCCTTGCCCTGCGGATCGAGAATGCCTGTCTTCAACGTAACGGTAACGCGTGCTTTCACGACAATCGCCTCAGCTCTTCACCAGCACCGGGCCGGTACCGGCCGGACGCTCGTTCTCAATCAAAATGCCGAGACGCTTGGCGACCTCGGTATAGGCCTCCAGCACCCCGCCGAGATCCCGGCGGAAGCGGTCCTTGTCGAGCTTCTCGTTCGACTTGATGTCCCACAGCCGGCATGAGTTGGGCGAGATCTCGTCGGCGACGATGATCCGCATCATGTCGTTCTCGAACAGGCGGCCGCATTCCATCTTGAAGTCGACAAGGCGGATGCCGATGCCCAAGAACAATCCGGTGAGGAAATCGTTGACGCGGATAGCCAGCGCCATGATGTCGTCGATTTCCTGCGGCGTCGCCCAGCCGAACGCGGTGATGTGCTCTTCCGAGACCATCGGGTCGTTCAGCTGGTCGTTCTTGTAATAGAACTCGATGATCGAGCGCGGCAGTTGGGTGCCCTCCTCGATACCGAGACGCTGCGACAGCGATCCCGCCGCCACGTTCCGCACTACCACCTCCAGCGGCACGATCTCGACTTCGCGAATCAGCTGCTCGCGCATGTTGAGGCGGCGGATGAAATGGGTCGGCACCCCGATGTCGTTGAGGTGCTGAAACAGGTACTCCGAAATCCGGTTGTTAAGGACGCCCTTGCCCTCGATCACCTGGTGTTTCTTGGCATTGAACGCGGTCGCATCGTCCTTGAAGTGCTGGATCAGGGTTCCCGGCTCCGGACCTTCATACAGGACCTTGGCCTTGCCTTCATAAATGCGGCGTCGACGGCTCATAGGGATGTACCGTGTTTTGTTGAAATCCATGAATTTGGTGTGCTCCGGATGACAAGGGTTTACGACCACGACGGAGCTGCCGTGAAGGCTGGGAACCCGAACAAGACGACCGAAACAGAACAAGAACCTAGCCTGGTGGCAACCTATCCGATTGGCCTATCCAGCACAATCGATTGGGTCCGGTTGAGCCCAACTTATACCGGTTGCCCTGCGGCTTAACCGCTCGTTGTCTTGCCGATTCGCCGCCTCTATCTAGGTGTCCAGGGGGGCCACCGCAACGCAGGCCGCCTTAACCATTCGGCCGGAATTGGAACCCAAAAATGACGACTTTCGACAAGCGCGAGGAAGGTTTCGAGAAGAAGTTCGCGGTCGACGAGGATTTGAAGTTCAGGGCCGAGGCGCGCCGCAACAAGTTGCTCGGCCAGTTGGTCGCGGAAAAACTTGGCATGTCGGGCGATCAGGCAGCCGCCTACGCCAAAGATGTGGTTAGCGCGGTATTTGAAGGTAACGGCGACGTGCTTCAGAAGGTGCTCGGTGACATCAAGGCCAAAGGCGTCGACTTCACCGAACAGCAGTTGCGCGCCAGGATGGACGAACTGATGGCGGAGGCGATCAGGCAGGTGACGGCGGGAACCTGACGCCGCCGCGCCCTGCGGATTTCGTCCCGCTATATTCCGCGCGCGCGATCTCCAGCAGCCGTCGCGACGCCGCGCTGAGAAAACCGCCACGACGCGTCACCGTCACCACGTCGTGGCTGGCCTTGAGATCGCCGACGCCGATGGTCGATATCGACGCATGCTGCAACTCCTCGGCGGCGTTGCTCTCCGACAGCAGCGCGATGCCGAGGCCGGCCTCGACCAGCCGCTTCTGCGCCGTCAGGCTATCAACCGGAGTCCACGCGATTTCGCCGAGCCCGTGGGTCTGAAACAACGCGAACACATGCGACGCCGTGATCTCGCGCCGTCCGGGAACGATCGGGAAAGCGATCCAGCGCTCGCCGCGCAGATCCGCGAGTTCTGCGACACGACGGCCCGCACGCGGATGATCCGGCGCGCACACCACCTGTAGCCGCTCGGTGAACAGCAGTTCGCAATCGAGATCGCGCGAGCGATCGCGATCATAGCGCAGGCCGATAGTCGCTTCGCCGCGCCGGATCAGATCGCTGACCTCCGCGCTGGTCGCTGTGCGCAAGCTCAATTCGACCGCGGGATGCTCGGCGGCAAAGCGCTTGAGGATCGCCGACAGCCGGCCGCCGGCGAGCGTGCCGACCACCGCGAGCGCGACCGGCCCGGCATTGGACTGCGCCAGCGCGCGAACCGCATTCTCTGCATCCTGCGCGGCGGCGACCGCGCGCTCGGCGTAAGGCACCATCACCCTGCCCGCGTCGCTCAGCATCGTGCGCCCCGCGATCCGTTCGAACAGGGGAACGCCGAGTTCCTGCTCCAGCAGCGCAATACGCCGCGAGATCGCCGGCTGCGAGCGGTGCAGCACCTTTGCGGCGTTCGAGATTCCGCCGCGGCGATGGACCGTCAGGAAGGTGTTGAGCGCCTCGCTATCCATTTTCTTCCCATGCAAAAAGCTGATGATATCGAGAGAAATAACAAATTTGGCTGATGTCGGGAAGCCCGCTAGTTTGCCGCCGACTGAGTGACAACCAAGCCTGAGCGGGAGTTATCGATGCGAAGCCAGATGGAAAAAGCAGAATTGTTTCGCGCGCTGCACGCGCGGCCCGGCGCCTTCATCATTCCCAATCCGTGGGAGGCCGGCACCGCAAAGCTGCTCGCGGCGATGGGCTTTGAGGCGCTGGCGACCACCAGCCTCGGCCTCGCCAACATGCTCGGCAGCTCAACCGTCAGCCTCGATGCCATCATCGAGAACACGCGCGTGATATCAGAGGCGACCGATCTGCCCGTCAACGCCGATCTGGAAAATGGCGGCGCCGACGACCCAAAGACCGCGGCGAAGGCGATCGCACGCGCGGCCGAGGCCGGCGCGGTCGGTGGCTCGATCGAGGATTCGACCGGCGATCGAAACAAGCCGATCTACGACTTCTCGCTCGCGGTCGAACGCGTGCAGGCCGCGGTCGAGGCGGCGCGGGCGCTGCCCTTCCCGTTCACGCTGACGGCGCGGGCCGAAAACCTGTTGTGGGGGCGCAACGATCTCGACGACACCATCAAGCGGTTGCAGGCGTTCGAGGCCGCCGGCGCCGACGTGCTGTATTCACCGGGGGTCTACGACATCGACACTATCCGCACCGTGGTATCGTCGGTGAAAAAGCCGTTCAACCTGGTGATGGGGTTTGCCGACCCGACACTCACTGTCGATCAGATCTCGGCCGCCGGCGTCAAGCGCATCAGCGTCGGCGGCGCGATGGCGCGCCACGCGCTCGCCGCTTTCCTGAAAAGCGCGCACGAGATGAAAGATCGCGGCGCCTTCACGTTTGTGCGCGACATGGCACCGGTCAAGGAGGTGCGGGCCGCATTTGCCGGACAGCCCCTGCCCGTCAGCCTTCCTTGAAACCGTATTCCGGCACGTTGCCGCTGGCGCCGTAATATTTGTACGGCAGGAATTTGCCGGACATCGTGATCTTGACGCGGTCGCCCTTGGGATTGGGCAGGCGCTCCATCACCATGTCGAAGTCGATCGCCGACATGATGCCGTCGCCATACTCCTCCTCGATCAGCGCCTTCCACGCCGGACCGTTGACCATCACCAGTTCGTAGAAGCGATAGATCAGCGGATCGGTCGGCGGCATCGGCATGCCGCGCATCGGCGTCTCGTTCAGCATCGAGGTCTCGGACTTCGACAGCCCGAACAACTCGGCGGCGTTCGCAGCCTGCGGTTTTGTCAGCTTCATCTGGCCGAGAATGGCGCCTGTTATCAGCACTTCGGAATAGCCGCCGATCTTCTCGCAGATGTGTTTCCAGCTCCAGCCCTTCTCGCGCTTGATGTCGAGCAGCTTTTCGGTGAGGTCTTCGCGTTTCATGTGTCGTCTCCCTGCTTTAATTTCGTCATGCCCGGGGTGAAAACGCGGAGCGCGTCTTGTGTCGGGCACTCATGTCTTCTGTCACCTGGTCGAAGAAGACGCAGATGACCGGAACAAGGCCAGCCGTATTGCCCGCCTTGAATCCTTCGATACAGAAGCAAATACCGTTCCGGTTTAGCGGCCCCGTCATACCCGGCGCTGTCGGTTGAATATTACCGGCCTGACAACACCTTAACCCTGAATTGCAGCCCCGTATTTCTACTGGCCGTCGGCTTAAGGGATCGTGGGTCTGAACCCGCGATGGTGGAGCCGGATTTTATTTATTGGTTTTGGGGCAGTGCGATGATTACCCAAGGGTTTTTTGCGAAAATACGGGACTTCATGTCGGTCCCGCGGGACAATCCCGAACTGCTCAAGGCACAGTACCGGGCGTTTTCGCGTCAGCTGCCGCTGATGTATTTCATTCTGCTCACCAACACGTGGGCGCTGGCAGTTACCCACCACGCTGTCGCCCCGGTCTGGCTGACGATCTACACCCCCGCGCTCTTCACCGTTCTGTGCGGAATCCGCGTCATTGGCTGGTGGCGTTCGAGATATGTGGTCCCGACCGCCGAGATCGCCTTTCGGGCGCTGACCCGAACCAACCGCCTGACCAGCATCCTCACCATCGCCTTCAGCGCCTGGGCGCTCGGCCTGTGTCCTTACGGCGACCAGCTCGCCCGCGCCCATGTCGCGTTCTACATGGCGATCACGGTGATCGCCTGCATCTTCAGCCTGATGCATCTGCGTCCGGCGGCCTTCACGGTGGCGATCAGCGCCAACATCGTTTTCATCGCCTTCTTCGGCTCGTCCGGCAACCTGACGTTCATGGCGATGGCGGCCAATGCCCTGCTCGTCACCATCGCCATGATGTTTATCCTGCAGGCCAATTACCTCGATTTCGCCCGCATGGTGGATGGTCGGACCAGCCTGAAGGCCCTGAGCAACGAGAACTTTCATCTGGCGAACCTCGACAGTCTCACCGGCCTGCCGAACCGGCGCCAGTTCTTTGCCCGTCTGGATGAAGAATTCCTCGCCGCGCAAACCCGGGGCTACCGGCTGGCGGTCGGCGTTATCGATCTCGACGGATTCAAGCCGGTCAACGACATCTACGGCCACGCCGTCGGCGACAAACTGCTGATCGCCGTCGGCGAGAGATTGCTGGCGGCCTGTGGCGAGGCGCATGTTGCGCGTCTTGGCGGCGACGAGTTCGCGCTGATCGTCAAGGAGGTCAGCGATACGGAGCTATTGAAGCGGGGCGAGAAGATCTGCGCCGCCCTGCGCAAGACCTTCGAGCTCGCGGAAGCCACCGTGCAGATATCCGGGTCGGTCGGCTTCACCGTTTTCCCGGAACTTGCTTCCAACGCGACCGATCTTTTCGAACAGGCCGACTACGCGCTCTACCACAGCAAGCGGACCAGCCGCGGCAATGCCGTCCTGTTCTCGACCGAACATGAGGCCGAGATCCATCGCAACGGCAAGATTGAACGCGCCTTGCGCGCGGCCGACCTCAATAACGAGCTTAGCGTCGTGTTCCAGCCCGTCGTCGATGCCCGCACGGAAACGACGGTTGGCTTCGAGGCCCTTGCGCGCTGGACCAGTCCGACGCTTGGCGTTGTGTCTCCTGACCAGTTCATTCCAGTGGCAGAGAGAGCCGGCATCGTCAGCCGCCTGATGCGCGTGCTGCTGGAAAAAGCGCTGACCGTTGCCGCAGATTGGCCCGACAACATCAGGCTGTCGTTCAACGTCTCGAACCACGACATCAATTCGTCCGAAGGCGTGATCCGGATCATCGGGATCATCCTCAAGAGCGGCGTCGATCCCCGGCGTATCGACTTTGAAATCACCGAGACCGCCATCATGCGCGATTTCGAGCAGGCCCAATCGGCGATAACGACCCTCCAGACGTTCGGTTGCGGCGTCTCGCTCGATGATTTCGGGACCGGCTATTCGAGCCTGAGCCAGCTACACGCCTTGCCCCTGACCAAGATCAAGATCGACCGCAGTTTTGTGACGGAGCTGCATGAACGGCCGGCCAGCTACAAGATCGTCAAGTCGCTGATCGCGCTGAGCCGCGACATGGGACTTGGCTGCGTGATAGAGGGCGTCGAAACCGAGCAGGAACTGAAGGCGCTGATGCGCCTCGGCGGCTTCGAGATCCAGGGGTATTACTACTCGCCGCCGCTGCCGGCCTCCGAACTGGCCGCTTTCCTGGACGCCCCTGTCTTCGGCTCGGTATCCGCTTAAGCCCGACAAATGGGCGCAGGCGACCGGACGAGCCGCGCGGCCGCGCAGCTCGTCGCGATGACGGAAAGCGAGATCAGGCGCTCTTGCTTCCAGGGCGCTCTTATTTCAAAGCGTCAGCGACCTTGGCGATGCCGGCATTGGCGCAGACTTCGTCTTTTTCGCCGCCCGGCGCACCCGACACACCCACCGCACCGATCACTTCGTTGCCGGCCTTGATCGGAACACCGCCGCCGACCCCGACCGTATTCGGGATCTGCTTCAGGTAGGCATTGGCGGGATCGGCGATCAGCTTCATGAATTCGAGCGAGGTCTGACCGCGGGTTCGCGAGGTGTAGGCCTTCAGCCGGCTGAACTCCATGGTGTGGGGATTGGTGCCGTCACCGCGAAGCTGGGCCGCGACATTGCCGGCCTTGTCGACGATGGTGATCGACACCTTGTAGCCGTCCTTGGTGCACTGCTCGAGCGTGCCCTGGATAATGGCAAGCGACATGGCCATCGAGACGTTCTTCTCGACCTGAGGTGCCTGCGCCAGTGCAGGAGCGAGCAATGAGAACGGACGCGGACGCAACGACGGCAACACGAACAAGACGCATGGGGTAGCCTCCCTGGATTGCTGAGCACTTTTTGGTTGTGCGCCCTGTTGAACCCTCGCATGCGCCGATTAGTCCCGGACGGGCCGATGAAATTCACGTGCCCAATTGCCGCAAGCGCGAGGCGCGTCCTAGCGGCTTTCCAGCAGGCTCGATTCCAGCCGGTCCAGTGCGGTCGCCAGATCGCGCTCGACGTCGCCTACCCCCATCTCGACCACCCGGTAGTCCCGCGCTTCGAGCCAGGTCCTGCGGCCGGCGCGGTCGGCGACGATGGTCTCGGACTCATTGGCATTGACCAGTTCGATCGCGATCCGGTGCACGAACGAGACGAAGTCGGGGATGTGGCGGCCGACCGGTGTCTGCCGCTTGAACTGCCCGGCAAAGCGGCGGTCGCGGGTCAGCGCCTGCCACAGGATCCGCTCGGCATCGGTCGGGTTCCGCCGCAACAGCCTGGCCAACCCGCGCACGGTGCTGTTGTCGCCCGGCGCGGTCGCGCCCTGCCCATGCTCGGCCAGCAAGGCGCGGAGCCGGGTCGCCTGCTCGCCGTCGAGCACGCCGCCCTTGGCCGGACCCTTCCGTCCCTCGGCAATCGCCATAACAACCCCATGCAAAGTATGCATGTCCTGCTTGGTCGGATCCATTCGGGTAAAAATGTTGCGCAGGTTGACCAGCATGGTCTCGCGCTTTTCCGCCGGGCGCAGGAATTCGACCTTGTCGAGTTCCCGGACCAGATTGTCGAAGAACGCCTGCATCTGGTGCTGCGAGGCGGGCTCGGAATGTTCGGGCATCGCGAACGGCAAGGCGCCGCCGGTCGACTGCTTGAACCACTCATAGCCGATCAGCAGCACCGCCTGCGCCAGGTTGAGCGACGCGAAACCGGGATTGACCGGAAAGGTGATGATCCGGTTGGCGAGCGCGACCTCCTCGTTCTGAAGTCCGTAGCGCTCGCGGCCGAACAGGATGCCGGCCCCGCCCCCTCTGGCGACATGCGCCGCGATCTCGCTTGCCGCTTCGGTCGGCGCGACCACCGGCTTGGCCTGGTCGTGGGCACGGGCGGTGGTGGCAAACAGCAGCGTCAGATCGGCGACCGCCTGTTCGACGGTGTCGAACAATTGTGCGCTCTCGAGAATTCTGGTCGGCGCCAGCCGCGGCGCGTTGGGCGGCGATGTTGGGCCAACCGTCGCGCGGATTGACGATCCTCAAACGCGAGAGCGCAAAATTGCCCATCGCGCGCGCGGCCATGCCGATATTCTCGCCGAGCTGCGGCTCGACAAGGATCACAACGGGTCCGGCTAACTCCAAACCGGACTTGGTTTTATCGGTGCCCGAACCGGACATTCCTGGCTTCACTTTCTGATTCAACGACTGCGGATATTGAATCAACGCGCGAAGCGACGGATTCAAGATCGAAGGATGGGCCGCTTTCGCAAAGACGGCGCAAATTCTCAAGCCCAATAATGGGGTTAGTCGCGCTTCCGGACATTCGCCCAAGGCCGCGATGAAGCTTCTCCCGAACGCCGCTTGCGCGCGTTCTGCTTTCGGTTAGGCTACCAATCACAATCAAAACGAAGCTGCAAATGACCCGAAAGCCGGTTCAACGGCGAAGGGCAAGTGGGGGAGAAGCGTCCATGCGCGGTCGATGGTCATTGGCAATTCTGGGCGTGATCCTGATCCTGGCCGGCGGCTTGCTTGCCCACCTGACCCAGACCTCCGGCGGCATCAAAATCCAGGATATCCGCTTCAAGGGCGCCAAGGGCAACACCATGAGCGCCCTGCTCTACATCCCCGCCAACGCCACCGCGCAGACCCCCGCGCCCGGCATTCTTGCGGTTCACGGCTACATCAATTCGCGCGAGACCCAGGACGGCTTTGCCATCGAGTTCGCCCGCCGCGGCTATGTGGTGCTGGCCCTCGACCAGACCGGCCACGGCTACAGCGACCCGCCCGCCTTCGCCAACGGGTTCGGCGGCCCGGATGGGCTGGCGCATCTGCGCAGCCTCGACTATCGTCGACAAGAACAATATCGGCCTGGAAGGTCACTCCATGGGCGGCTGGACCGTGCTTGCCGCCGCCACCGCGATGCCCAACGACTACAAATCGATGGTGCTGGAGGGCTCCTCGACCGGCAAGCCCTACGCCGCTGAAGGCACCACGAATTGGCCACGAAACGTGGCGCTGGTGTTCGCCCAATATGAGGAGTTCTCAACCCTGATGTGGGGTGTCGACCGGGCACGCGACGTCACTCAGAGCCCGAAACTCTGGACCATGTTCGGCACGCAAGGCGCGGTCGAACCGGGCAAGGTCTACGGCGACATCGCCCAGGGAACCGCCCGGATACTCTACACGCCCGCGATCACCCATCCGGCCGAGCACATCTCGCATGAGGCCATCGGCTACAGCCTCGACTGGTTTGCCAAGACCCTGCAGGGCGGCACGCCCCGCGAGGCCGAGCGACCAGATCTGGTTCCGCAAGGAGATCGGCACGCTGATCGCGCTGCTCGGCTTCGTCGCGCTTCTGATCGGGGCCTTCGATGCCCTGCTCGAAGCCCCGATGTATTCGCGGCTGCGACTGCCTGTGATCGCCGACGGCACCATGCCGGCCCATTCCGCAGCCAGCGGCCGTCGCTGGACCGCGGCCTTGATGCTGTCGGCCTTCATTCCCGCGCTGACCTATTACCCGGCTTTTGCGTTGGCCGGCACTTTCGTCAAGCCTTCCGCCTTCCTGCCGCAGGGCATCACCAACCAGATTATGGTCTGGGCCGTCATCAACGGCTTGATCACGCTGGCGCTGATGCCGTTCGCGCCCAAGCGCGCCAGCCGCCATGGCATCGTCGGCCAGTCGGTCGTGATCGCGGTCGCCACCGTCGCGATCGGCTATGCCGCGCTATGGCTGTCGGACTTCGCCTTCAAGATCGACTTTCGGTTCTGGATCGTGGCGCTGAAATTGATGAGCGCCAAGCAGTTCCTGATCTTCCTGATCTATCTCTTGCCGTTCACGGCGTTCTTCGTGATCGCGCTGCACGTGCTGCACCGGAATTTCTCGACCATGGCTGCCGGCCGCGGCGCGCTTTACCTGACCAATATTTTCGCACTGACGCTGGGCTTCATGCTGCTGGTCGGCCTGCAATACGGCACGCTCTGGTTGACCGGAAAGCTGTTCAACCCGCTCCCCGATCCAGGCTTCGTGCCACTCTCCACCATCGTGGCGATCCAGTTCGTGCCGCTGTTGGCGATCTGCGCTGTGATTGCGACCTTCACCTGGCGGCGGACCGGCTCCAGCCTGCCGGGCGCGCTGATCTGCGGGCTGTTCGTCACCTGGTACGTGGTGGCCGGCACCGCCACCCAGGCAGCGTTCTAATCCAAAAGATGGGCTGAAACTGCATAACGGCTTGGCTTCCGCAGCCCCGTTTGCGGTGCTATAGCCCGACTATCATCATCTACCCCCGCCCGAAACGCGCGTTTTTCCAGCAAAAGGCCCTCTCCGTCATGGCAAAAATCAAGGTGACCAACCCCGTCGTCGAACTCGATGGCGACGAGATGACCCGGATCATCTGGCAGTACATCAAGGACAAGCTGATCAACCCGTTCCTCGACGTGAACCTGATGTATTTCGACCTTGGGATGGAATACCGCGACAAGACCAACGACCAGGTCACGATCGACGCCGCCAACGCCATCAAGAAGGTCGGCGTCGGCGTCAAGTGCGCCACCATCACTCCGGACGAAGCCCGGGTGAAGGAATTCGGCCTGAAGGAGATGTGGAAGTCGCCGAACGGCACCATCCGCAACATCCTCGGCGGCGTGATCTTCCGCGAACCGATCATCTGCAAGAACGTGCCGCGGCTGGTGCCCGGCTGGACCAAGCCGATCATCATCGGCCGCCACGCCTATGGCGACCAGTACCGCGCCACCGACATCAAGTTCCCCGGCAAGGGTACGCTGTCGATGAAATTCGTCGGCGAGGACGGCACCGTGATCGAGCGCGAAGTGTTCAAGACGCCCGGCGCCGGTGTCGCCATGAGCATGTACAACCTCGACGAACTCGATCCGCGATTTTGCCCGCGCGTCGCTGACCTACGGCCTCAGCCGCGGCTACCCGGTCTATCTGTCGACCAAGAACACCATCATGAAAGTCTATGACGGCCGCTTCAAGGACATCTTCGAGGAGAGTCTACGAGAAGGACTTCAAGAAGGATTTCGAAGCCAAGCGTCTCACCTACGAACATCGCCTGATCGACGACATGGTGGCCTCGGCGCTGAAATGGTCCGGCGGCTATGTCTGGGCCTGCAAGAACTACGACGGCGACGTGCAGTCCGACACGGTGGCGCAGGGCTACGGCTCGCTCGGCCTGATGACCTCGGTGCTGCTGACGCCGGACGGCAAGACGGTCGAGGCTGAAGCCGCCCACGGCACGGTGACCCGGCATTACCGCGAGCATCAGAAGGGCAAGGAGACCTCGACCAACTCGATCGCCTCGATCTTCGCCTGGACGCAAGGCTTGTCGCATCGCGCCAAGCTCGACAACAACGAGGAACTGGCGAAGTTTGCCAAGACGCTGGAGAAGGTCTGCGTCGATACCGTCGAGGCCGGCTACATGACCAAGGACCTCGCGCTCCTGGTCGGCGCCGACCAGCGCTGGCTGTCCACGACAGGCTTCCTCGACAAGGTCGCGGAAAACCTGACCAAGGCGATGGCATAAGCGACCGGCAACGGGGTTATCGTCCCGGGGATGATGTTCGGGCTGAACACAGGAAAGTCCAACCATGTCACTGTTCAAGTCCGCCCCGTTCGCGGTTCTCTTGTTGTCAGGCTCGCTTACAGGCGCAGCCGCCGAAACGCCGCTTCCCGACGCCATCGCGGCGCCGGGAGAGGCGATCGTGTTTTCCCTGCATGCCGAAGGCGCGCAGGTCTATGAATGCAAGGCCGGCAGCGACGGCAAGCTCGGCTGGTCCTTTCGCGAACCGATCGCGACCTTGATGCTCGACGGAAAGACCGTCGGCCGCCACTATGCCGGGCCGAGCTGGGAACACAGCGACGGCAGCGCGGTGGTCGCCAAGGCCGCCGGCAACGCCCCGGGCGCGACGGCGAACGATATCCCCTGGCTGAAGCTCGCTGTGGTTTCCCAGCGCGGCAGCGGCGTCCTCACAGGCGTCACCACGGTGCAGCGGATCAACACCCAGGGCGGCAAGCTCGACGGCGCCTGCGACAAGGCAGGCGCCACGCGCAGCGCACCCTACTCCGCGGACTACGTGTTCCTGCGCAAGGGCTGAACGTTTCGCGACGGCGCAGCGCATGCGGGCCGGATTGGCGAATGCCATCCGGTCACGTCGCGCAAAATCTGTAGAAAAAGTCTCGAAGGCCTCCGTTCGATCGAAGGTAACGGAACGCCGCGGCCGACGTATGGAAGTGTGCGGGTTGCGCATCTTCCCAAGGCTCTCCCAAGACCGACCGCAGTTCAATGAGTGGCCTCATGAGAACATTGCTGATCGATTTTCTCGTTTACCTGATCCCTTCACTGGTGCCCTACTTGACCGCGGTCTCCATGCCGACGTGGCGCCGGTTGCTCATCGCGGCAACGGTCATCGGCGGTCTGTTGGCCGCCGGCTGGATCCGATGCTGGCTCGTCGCAACCTCTCCAAACTTTGATATGGGGTGGGGTACTCTCAGCATCGCCTTGCTCCTTCCTGTCCTCACGGCTGGACTCGCAGCCGGCCTATGCGCCCGAACGCTTTCCCTGATCTTGGCGTCCAAAGCGCTCCCTGCGCGCTACAACATGACGATCCATATTCTCGGCGCCCTGATCGCTCCCGGTTACGCCGCGGGCGATGATGCATGGAACACCTTGGAGAACAGCCGCCCGCTGCCAGAGGCCTGCCTGAACGCAACGTTCACCATCAATGTCGCAAACGCCGGCTTCGCGATTCCGGCGCTTCCCTTTGTTAAGGTGCAGACGGGCAAGTACGCCGAGGCTCTTTTTAATATCCGGTCCAACTTACGCAGCTTTTGCTCATTGAGCGAAAACGGCAGGCACCCGGTCGGAGCCAGGCATATCTCGTTCCGCTTTGGTCTATATCTGGATTCTCCTCCCTCATTCTGCAGCGGTACAGTCCCTGATTGGGCCAGCACCTATTGCGCGGCGTATGGAGGGGCCAAGGGACGCAGGATTGACGGTGTCGAATTCCCGCTCGATATCGACATCTTCGCACCAGACGAGGTCAACCTCGAGCAATTCGCCGGATCACGTTCGACATACACAAACTCGCTGCAGCCCAAACCCGGTCCGGACGCTCCCTTGTACATCCAGTCCGATATATCGACCCCGGACCGGCAGCCGTTGACGTTCGAGTGCTCCAAAAGCGGAGGCTCCCTTCGATGCAAAGCGTCCTATCCCTGGAAAGACGGAGCAAATCTCAGCTATTCTTTCTGGGCCGCCGATCGTTACGAGGTCGCCGAAAAGGGCAAACGGATCGACGCTGAGGCACGAAAATTTCTTTCCGGTTTCCAGGCGATGCCCTGAACTCCGGCTTCATCGGGGATGCCCATGCTGTTCATGGTGATCGAACGCTTCAAAGACCAGAATCCGATCCCGGTGTACCGGCGCGTCCGCGACCCCGGCATCAAATTCCCCGAAGGCCTGACCTATGTCGGGAGCTGGATCGAACCGAATTTCGACCGCTGCTTCCAGTTGATGGAGTGCGACGACCTGCGGCTGTTGCAGGAGTGGGTGCTGGCGAACAACCGCGATCTCGGCATGACCTTCGAGATTGTGCCTGTTGTCTCCAGCAAGGAGACGCGCGAAGTCGTTGCTCCGTTCCTGGATTTGAAATAGGTCATCGTTTGCGGACCGTTGCTTTCAACGGAACGCTCTTCTCAAATCCGCCATGCAAATCAAGGCCCCGGATCAAAATCGTAATGGCAATGCACGAGCGAGAAGCGCTGGCGGACATTCGAGCGATCACCTTCGACATCCAGGGCACCTGCGTCGATTTTTATCAACCGCTGATGCGGCGCGGACGGGAGGCGAACGTCGCCAGGAACATCGATCTCGACTGGTCGCGCCTGTCGAGAGCCTGGCGCGAGCTCTACCGTGCCGAAATGGACGGCGTGATTGCAGGGACCAGACCCTGGATCAGGGTCGATCGGATCTATCGAACGGCGTTCGACGTTCTGCTCGATCGCGAACGGGTTGGGGCGCGCTTTACGACCGATGAGCGCGACAGCTTTTGCGAAGTCTGGTCACAGCTCGACCCGTGGCCGGACAGCGTCGACGGGCTCAAGCGCCTGCAACGCCGCTTCACGACGGCAACCTTGTCAAACGCTGGCATGGCTGCGGTCGTTTCGGTCTGCAAGCATGCCGGCCTGCCCTTCGATGCCGTGCTGACGGCCGAACTGTGCAAGAACTACAAGCCCTCGCCCACCGTCTACCAACTCGCGGTCGACTATCTCGGGTTTGAGCCCGGCCAGATCTTGATGGTCGCCTGCCACAAATACGACCTCGTGGCTGCAAGAGCATTCGGCATGCGGACCGCGTTCGTGGCAAGACCGCTGGAGTTCGGCCCTCAGGCGAACCCCGACACTTCGGCTGAAAGTTGGTTCGATTTGCACGTGCAGTCTCTGCAGGAACTGGCGGCGGCGCTTGGAGCCTAGCCCGCGCTGCTTCAGAGAGAAAGCAGCCCGAGCGCTATCGGGATCAGGAAATAGGCGCCGACGCCGAGCAGGATTCCCAGGACGATCCTCACGGTCCGCCCTTGAACCCTGGTATCCAGCCATGTCCCGAACTTCACCAATATGGTCTGTTCCATGAACGACCTGACCGCGCCCCTGATGACGGCGCCGAGCAGTTCGAACAGCAATTCTCCGAGAAGTTTGGCCATCACCCGCCGCCTATTTTCAGGTTAGTCGCACCTTTCCCGGCGGCGGTTCAGTTGCCGGGGACGCGGGCGCCGATCCGCTAGCCAGCCGGTCTGCGAATTAACCTGTCGACGATGCCCGACCCCTCGTCCACGAGCTGTTGGCCGCTCATCCAGACGTCGCGGCCCGAGATTTTCTCACGCATCCGGGCAAGCCAGGCCGAGCTGACACCGCGGATGCCGATGTCGCTACGGAAAAACTCGTCCGTGGCACGCGTCTCGACCGACTTGACGATGTCCGAGTACAGGGCTTTCTCGGTCTCGCTGAACTCCGGCCGCTTGGTGTTGTCCCTGCCGCCGAAGTTCAGGCTGACCTGGTGAAACATGAAGTAGGCTTCGGGATCGGCGATGCGCTCGCGGCCGGCAAGAAAGATCGGAACGCACATCGAGGCGCAGACGCCGGCTCTCTGGACAAAGGTATCGATCGTGCGATCACGTGCACGAATCGCGGCGACGACCTTGCGGCCGTGTTCGATTGAGCCGCCAGGCGAGTTGAGGATCAGCACTAGCCGGCGCCGGTCGGACCTGAAACGATCGAACGCCGCGGCAATATTCTCGGCCATCGGCTCCTGAACCGGCCCGCTCCAGCCGAGGACGATCCGTTCCGGCTCTTCGCTCACGGAGAGGGTTTGCCGGGTCGCCACATCTTTGGAGTTGGAGGGCGCCTGGAAAGTCGACCACAAGGCCCAGATACAACAGGCGCCGCCTATCATCTTGAGAACAGACACGGCCTACTCACCCCATCCAGATGATTACGGTCGAAACGAATTGATCGCTTTGAGAAACATCATCAGTGCAGTGAAGCCGAAGAGGAACAGCGCACCGGTCATGAAAACAAACGAGAAGGTCCGGTTCCAGAGTTTGGTTTCCGCGGAGTAGAAGATCGAAACCGCGGTACGGTCTTTAGTCGAGCGCACCGGCACCAGGATCTCGCCGCCGCCACCCGAAAACAGCATCAAGAAACTATGGGAGATCGGTGCCTGATCCGGCATCGCGACCGATTTGATCTTGGCCGTACAGGTGGTGATCACAAAATTCGTTCGCTCGCACTTGCCATCCAAGGTGCGCAAATCATAGGCCGGCTGCCAGGTGCCGGACAGGTAATGGTCGCGCACGATATCCCGACCATAGGTCGCAATCAGTCCATAAAGCCCGGCTATACAAAGCAGCAGCCCGATGAACGAACGAAATGGATGGCCCGTCGAACTCGACGGGATCGGCGGCGACCTCGCTTTGCGGGGCAGCCATGCCGACGTTAAAGGCTTGTGCCGTAGCACCAACACCGGATTGACGCTTGCCGAATGTCATCGCGATTACTCCCGAAAGCGACCCGCCTGCCACTTAAGGAGGAATCCTGCAAAACTTCGCTAGGAAACATCGACAAATTGTAGCGATTCAGAAATCGTTAAGCGCTGCATATGTGAAGTCCGCGATGCCGCCAGCGGGGCAAGCCGGAAGTCCGCGACTGCGTGCCAGAGAGGCCGAACTCTAGTCTCGTTCCGCCTATGCGATCTCGACGGCCGCGATATCGCCCGCGCCTGCGCTGGCCGAGCGAATGCGGCAGATGGTCGTGTTCGAGCAGTTCGTAGAGCCGGTCCCGCAAATCCGGGTCGCTGATCGCGCGTTTGTCCGGGACGGTTGCCACTCGACGGTGCTCCGCTCAGGCGCCCGCCATCGCTTGTTCGATCGCCGTCAGCGCCGCATCGGCCTTGGCGCCGTCGGGCCCGCCGGCTTGCGCCATGTCGGGCCGCCCGCCACCGCCTTTGCCGCCGAGCGCCTCTGAACCCTTGCGCACCAGTTCGACCGCGTTGAACCGCGAGGTCAGATCGGCGGTGACGCCGACGACGATGCCGGCCTTGCCGTCCTCGGTGACGCCGACAATCGCGACCACGCCGGAGCCGATCTGCTTCTTGCCGTCATCGACAAGACTCTTGAGATCCTTGGTCTCGACGCCCTCGACCGCGCGGGCCAAAAGCTTGACGCCGCCCGCTTCGCGCACGCCGCTGGCTGCCGCGGCGCCATTGCCCGCACCGCTGCCGCCGCCCATCGCGAGTTTCTTGCGCGCTTCGGACAGATCGCGTTCGAGCTTCTTGCGCTCTTCCATCAGCGCAGCGATACGCACCGGCATGTCGTCGACCGTGGTACGCAGTTCGGAGGCCGCTGTTTTGGCGATCGTCATGGTGTCGTTGGCGTGCTTGCGCGCATGACGCCCGGTCAGCGCCTCGATACGGCGCACACCTGAGGACACCGCGCTCTCGCCGGTCACCGTGATCAAACCGATATCGCCGGTACGCCTGACATGCGTGCCGCCGCACAGTTCGACCGACCAGCCGAGGGCGTTCTGGCCGTGCTCGCGGGATTGCTTGCCCATCGACACCACCCGCACCTCGTCGCCGTATTTTTCGCCGAACAGCGCGCGGGCGCCGGCTTCGCGGGCGTCGTCGACCGCCATCAGCCGCGTCGTGACGTCGTCATTCTCGAGCACCACCTCGTTGGCGATGTCCTCGATACGCGCAAGTTCTTCCGGCGTGATCGGCTTTTGATGCACGAAGTCGAAGCGCAGGCGGTCCGGCGCCACCAGCGAGCCGCGCTGGGCGATGTGATCGCCGAGCACTTGGCGCAGCGCCTCGTGTAGCAGATGCGTCGCCGAGTGATGAGCACGGATCGACGAGCGCCTGGTGTGATCGACTTCGAGCTGCAGCGCCGCGCCCGGCTTCAGCGTGCCCTGCTCCACCGTGCCAATATGGACGAAGAGATCGCCGGCCCTCTTCTGCGTATCGGACACGCGGAACTTGACGCCCTCGCCGGTCATCAGACCGGTGTCGCCGACCTGGCCACCCGACTCCGCGTAGAACGGCGTCTGGTTCAAAACGATCGAACCGCTCTCGCCCGTGGCGAGGCTGTCGGCATCCTTGCCGTCCTTGACCAGCGCCGTCACCACGCCCTCGGCGATTTCGGTGTCGTAGCCCAAAAACTCGGTGGCGCCGAGTTTTTCGCGCAACGGGAACCAGACGTTCTCGCTGGCGGTGTCGCCCGAGCCGGACCAGGACGCACGCGCCTTGGCGCGCTGGCGGTCCATCGCATCGGTGAACGAGGCCTGATCGACGCTGATGCCGCGCGACTTCAGCGCGTCCTGCGTCAGGTCGAGTGGGAAGCCATAGGTGTCGTACAGCGTAAATGCGGTATCGCCGTCGAACATGTCGCCTTTTTTCAGGCCGGCGCTCTTCTCGTCGAGAATCGAAAGACCGCGTTCGAGCGTCTTGCGGAAGCGTGTTTCTTCCAGCCGCAGCGTTTCCTCGATCAGATTCTCGGCGCGCACCAGATCCGGATAGGCCTGGCCCATCTCGCGCACCAGCGCCCAGACCAGCTTGTGCATCAGCGGATCGCGGGCGCCCAACAATTGCGCATGGCGCATGGCGCGGCGCATGATCCGGCGCAGCACATAGCCGCGGCCCTCGTTCGACGGCAGCACGCCGTCGGAAATCAGGAAGGCCGAGGAGCGCAGATGGTCGGCAATGACCCGGAACGACGCAGCGGTCTTTTCCTCCGGCGCGTGTCCGAGGGCGGACGCGGTCGCATCGATCAGGTGACGGAACAGATCGGTCTCGAAGACGCTGTCGACGCCCTGCAGGATGGCGGCCATTCGTTCCAGCCCGAGGCCGGTGTCGATCGAGGGGCGCGGCAACGGCTGGCGCTCCTCCTTCGTCACCTGCTCGAACTGCATGAAGACGAGATTCCAGAATTCGAGGAAGCGATCGCCGTCCTCCTCCGGGCTGCCGGGCGGACCGCCCCAGATGTGCTCGCCACGGTCGATGAAGATCTCCGAACAGGGACCGCAGGGGCCGGTGTCGCCCATCGCCCAGAAATTATCCGAGGTCGGGATCCGGATGATGCGATCGTCGGAAAAGCCCGCGATCTTCTTCCAGAGATCGAACGCCTCGTCGTCGGTGTGATAGACGGTGACGAGCAGCTTGTCCTTCTTGAGCCCGAATTCCTTGGTGACCAGCTTCCAGGCGAGCTCGATCGCACGCTCCTTGAAGTAGTCGCCGAACGAGAAGTTGCCGAGCATCTCGAAGAAGGTCAGATGCCGCGCGGTGTAGCCGACATTGTCGAGGTCGTTGTGCTTGCCGCCGGCGCGGACGCATTTCTGCGAGGTGGTGGCGCGCTGATAGCCGCGCTTCTCGACGCCGGTGAAGACGTTCTTGAACTGCACCATGCCGGCATTGGTGAACATCAAGGTCGGGTCGTTGCGCGGCACCAGCGGCGACGACGGCACGATCTCGTGGCCGTTCTCCGCGAAGAAATCCAGGAATTTTGACCTGATATCGTTAACGCCGCTCATGTTCATCCAATCGGAAATTTGGCCGCCTCGGGCCGTAAACAGCCCAAATCCCCCGGCGGAATGCTTTTAGACAAGGCCATCCGCGGTGTCCAGAAACTGTGCAGCCGGATCATAGACTTGCCGCATGACACAACTCTGGTTGATAGGCCCTCGCCCCGCGTTGACAGACTTGGCGGCATGGTGTTTCCCTCCTATTTGTTGACTATGTCACGTCGGGAGAGATCGGCTTAAGCGCCGGCGCCGAAGGAGCAACCGCCCCGGAAACTCTCAGGCAAACGGACCGCGTGACTGACTAGCATCTGGAAAGAGACGCCGAACGGCCTGGCCCTGAGGCGTCCGCCGACGGGATAATACTCTCAGGCACAGCGACAGATGGGGCTTTCTATCGGGTTTTGGGGACTTGTCCCCGTAGACCCCTTGAGGGCCTCTGGATGCTTGCGCGCGACGATTCCCCTTTGAAACGCACCCCTTTGCACGCGCTCCATGTGGCGCGCGGCGGCAAGCTGGTTCCCTTCGCGGGCTATGAGATGCCGGTGCAATACCCGGCCGGCGTGCTCAGGGAACACCTGCATACCCGCATCGCTGCCGGTCTGTTCGACGTCTCGCATATGGGCCAGCTCGCGCTGCGCCCGAAGTCCGGCAAGGTGTTGGACGCCGCACTGGCGCTGGAACGGCTGGTGCCGCAGGACATCGTAGCGGTAGCACCGGGACGGCAGCGTTACGCGCAGTTCACCAACGGCGACGGCGGCCTTCTCGATGATCTGATGGTGGCGAATTTCGGCGACCATCTTTTCCTGGTGGTCAACGCCGCCTGCAAGACCGAGGACGAGGCGCATCTGCGCGCGAATCTCTCGGACGCCTGCGTGATTGATTCGCTTCAAGACCGCGCGCTGGTCGCCCTGCAGGGGCCGAAAGCCGAATCAGCGCTGGCGAAACTTTGTGCAGACGTGACCGCGATGCGCTTCATGGATGCCGGCCCACGAAAGGTCGCCGACATCGACGCTTTCGTTTCCCGCTCCGGCTATACCGGCGAGGACGGGTTTGAGATTTCGGTGCCGGCCGATCGCGCCGAGACACTGGTGACGGCGCTGCTGGAGAATGCCGACGTGCTGCCGATCGGATTGGGCGCGCGCGACAGCCTACGGCTGGAAGCCGGCCTTTGTCTGTATGGGCACGACATCGACAGCACGACGACGCCGGTCGAGGGCGCACTGGAATGGTCGGTGCAGAAGAGCCGCCGCAGCGGCGGCGCCCGCGCCGGTGGTTTTCCGGGCGCGGAAAAGATCCTCGCGCAATTTGCCAATGGCGCAGCGCGCCGCCGCGTTGGCCTGCTGCCGGAAGGCCGCGCGCCTGTGCGCGAAGGTGCGTTGCTGTTTGCGGATGCCACGGCTTCGACGACGCCATCGGCAAGGTGACTTCCGGCGGTTTCGGCCCGAGCGCTCAATGCGCCGGTCGCGATGGGCTATCTGCCGACGGCGCTCGCCGCCAACGGCACGCAGGTTTTTGCCGAAGTGCGCGGGCAGCGTTTGCCGCTCAAGGTCGCGCCGATGCCCTTCGTTCCCAACACCTATAAACGCTGAGCAAAGGAAATTTCATGACGACGCTGTTCACATCAGACCACGAATGGCTCCGCATCGAGGGCGACGTCGCCACCATCGGGGTCACGGATTATGCGCAATCGCAGCTTGGCGACGTCGTGTTCGTCGAACTGCCCAAGGTCGGCCGCACCTTGAAGAAGGCGGAAGCCGCCGCCGTGGTCGAATCCGTGAAAGCCGCGTCCGACGTCTACGCGCCGATCTCGGGCGAAGTGCTCGAGGTCAACGAGGCGCTGGCCGCCGAGCCCGCTCTGGTCAATTCCGATGCCGGCGGCAAGGCCTGGTTCTTCAAGCTGAAAATCTCCGACAAAAGCGAACTCGGCGGCCTGATGGATGAAGCCGCCTACGCCAAGCACACGGCCTGAGATGATGAACCTGGCCGACAGACCCACGGTGTCATCGTCCGCGAAGGCGGACGATCCAGTACGCCGTGAATTCTCGATTCGAAGCTGACGCCAGTGATTACTGGATACCCGCCTTCGCGGGTATGACGAGGATAACGAGGAAGAACAAATGAACGCGCCGCTCAAGACTGTCGCTGAAGCCGCCACCGATTTCGTCCGCCGTCACGTCGGCCCCTCGCCCCGCGACGTCGCCGCGATGCTGGAAAGCGTCGGCGCGAAAAGCCTCAGCGAATTGATGGGACAGACGCTGCCGTCTTCGATCCGGCAAAAGTCTCCGCTCGATCTCGGGCGTGCTTTAAGCGAAACCGAGGCGCTGTCGCACATGCGCGAACTGGCCTCGCAAAATCAGGTGTTCACGTCGCTGATCGGTACCGGCTATTCCGGCACCATCCTGCCCGCGGTGATCCAGCGCAACATTCTGGAGAACCCGGCCTGGTACACGGCGTACACGCCGTATCAGCCGGAAATCAGCCAGGGCCGGCTGGAGGCGCTGTTCAACTTCCAGACCATGATCTGCGACCTTACTGGCCTCGACGTCGCCAATGCCTCGCTGCTCGATGAAGCAACGGCTGCTGCCGAAGGCATGGCGCTGGCCGAACGCGCGAGCCAAGTGAAAGCAAAATCGTTCTTCGTCGACTCGGAAGTGCATCCGCAGACGCTGGCCGTGCTGCGCACCCGCGCCGAGCCGCTGGGATGGACGATTGTCGTCGGCGATGCCCTCACCGGTCTCGACAAGGCCGAGGTGTTCGGCGCGCTGTTGCAATATCCGGGAACATCAGGCGCGGTGCGCGACCTGCGGCCGGCGATAGCAACGTTGCGCGCCAGAGGCGCGCTCGCTGTCGTCGCCGCCGACCTGCTGGCGTTGACGCTCTTGGCGTCGCCCGGCGAACTCGGCGCCGATATCGCGATTGGTTCGGCGCAGCGTTTTGGCGTGCCGATGGGTTATGGCGGACCGCATGCGGCCTATATGGCGGTACGCGACGCGCTAAAACGTTCGCTGCCCGGTCGCATCGTCGGCCTGTCGGTGGATTCACGCGGCGCGCCGGCCTATCGGCTGGCACTGCAAACTCGCGAACAGCATATCCGGCGCGAAAAAGCCACCTCCAACATCTGTACTGCGCAGGTGCTGCTGGCGGTAATCGCCTCGATGTACGCGGTCTATCACGGTCCGGAGGGGCTGACGCATATCGCCCGCACGGTGCACCGCCGCGCCGCCGTGCTGGCGGCAGGGCTTGCAAAACTCGGCTTTGCGCCGAAGTCGCAAGCTTTCTTTGATACCGTCACGGTGAATGCCGGCGCAAAGGCGAACGAGATCGTGGCGCGGGCGCTGGCCGAACAGCTCAATCTGCGGATCGGCGAAGGCACGCTGGGCATCGCGGTGGACGAGACCACCACGCCTGAGGTGATCGAGGCGGTCTGGCGCGCGTTTGGCGGCAAGCTGTCTTATGCCGACGTCGAAGTGGGCGCGCGCGAAGCGCTGCCTGCCGAACTGAAGCGCGGCCGCGCGTTCCTGACCCATCCGGTGTTTCATGCTCACCGCTCCGAGACCGAGCTGCTGCGCTACATGCGCAAGCTCAGCGATCGCGACCTCGCGCTCGACCGCGCGATGATCCCGCTCGGCTCTTGCACCATGAAGCTGAACGCAACGTCGGAAATGATTCCGCTGACCTGGCCGGAGTTCGGCAACCTGCACCCGTTCGCACCATCAGAGCAGGCCAGTGGCTATCACGCGCTGTTCGCAAAGCTCGAACAATGGCTGTGCGACATCACCGGCTATGACGCGATTTCGCTGCAGCCGAATTCCGGCGCGCAGGGCGAATATGCCGGTTTGCTCGCGATCCGCGGCTATCATGCCGCGCGCGGCGAACCGCATCGCAAGGTGTGCCTGATCCCCTCCTCCGCGCACGGCACCAATCCGGCGTCGGCCAGCATGGTCGGCATGGACGTGGTGGTTGTAGCGTGCGATGCGCGCGGCGACGTCGATGTCGAGGATCTCCGCGCCAAGGCTGCCAAGCATGCCAACGATCTCGCCGCGGTCATGATCACCTATCCCTCGACGCATGGCGTGTTCGAGGAGCACATCCGCGAAATCTGCGACATCGTTCACGGCTATGGCGGACAGGTCTATCTCGACGGCGCCAACATGAACGCACAGGTCGGCCTGTCGCGGCCGGGCGATTACGGCGCCGATGTCAGCCATCTCAACCTGCACAAGACGTTCTGCATTCCGCATGGCGGCGGCGGCCCCGGCATGGGGCCGATCGGCGTCAAGGCGCATCTCAAGCCGTTCCTGTCGGGACATCCCGCGACCGACGGCGCCGTGCCGCATCCGGTCGGTCCGGTGTCGGCGGCGCCGTTCGGCTCGGCGTCGATTCTGACGATCTCCTACATCTACATTCTGATGATGGGCGGCGAAGGCCTGACGCGGGCGACCGAGCTTGCGATCCTCAACGCCAACTACATCGCCACAAAACTCGATCCGCATTTCCCGGTGCTCTACAAGAACGCCAAGGGACGCGTCGCGCATGAATGCATCGTCGATCCCCGCCCGCTGAAGACATCCAGCGGCGTCACTGTCGACGACATCGCCAAACGGCTGATCGACTACAACGTCCTC
>CAWAYU010000008.1:0-434294 GCA_963786355.1 uncultured Alphaproteobacteria bacterium
TATCAACGCGGCGGTGGCGGCCCCGGCGCTTTCTTCGGCGGCATGATGGGCGGACTGTTCCGCCGCTGACTCCAGTATTTCCACGGAGGGAGAAGGCGGCTCGCGGGCCGCGTTCTCGTCCAAAGTTACGAAGCTGTCTCAATGCCGCGCCATCGCCGATCTGTGGACAACAAATCGGCCAGATGCAGACCTAGCAAGACAGCTCACAAGAAAAGTCGAAGAATGAGTCGTCGAGACCAGCAAGACGGGCGGGCGGGTGTTTCAGTCGGTTAAGCGTCAGCGCGAATATCAGGGCTATCGTCCCAACGCACCGGAACCTGTGAGTTCCGGCAGCTCAATGCCGATTTTGATCGGCGCCGGCATGATCGCGGCGGCAATTCTGTTGTCGACGCTGGTCAATGCGCTCGGCAGCCGCTACGTCGGCGTCGAGAGCCCTACCGAGGAAACCGCCTGGCTGGTCGATCGTCTCACCGGCAGCGTCTACAAATGCCAGGCGTCGGAGCGCGGCCGGGCGTCCTGCGAGGCTTCGATCGCCACCGGCAGCATCGCGGAGCACGCGAAGCGGTAAAGGACAATGTGTTCGGGCGAACCCTGGCCTGAAATCCGGGACTCCTCACGCGCGCGAATCCGATTACATTGCCGCGCCATGCCCCGCGCGACCGAACCCCTTTCCCTGACCAAAACCGAGGCCCGCCGCATCTGGCTGAGCGCCCAGCGGCTCGATACGGCCGTGCCGTTCGGCGATGGGCCTCAGGCGGTTGCGGCCGCCGTCGAGCATCTCGGCTACGTGCAGATCGACACCATCAACGTGATCGAGCGCTGTCACCACCATATTCTCTATAGCCGCATCCCGGCCTATGCCCGCGCGGACCTGCGGGCGGCCCAGAGCACTGACAAGAGCGTGTTCGAATACTGGACGCACGCGCTGTCTTACGTGCCGGCCAGGGACCTCCACTTCTTTATTCCAGCGATGAAACTGCACAAGCGCGAAGGCCATCGCTGGTTCGCTTCCGTCAAGCCCGAGGACACCCGCAAGGTGATGCGACTGCTGCGGCGCGACGGCGCGCTCACCATCCGCGACATCGAGGACGATGTGCTGACGGAGAAGGAGCACCTGTGGCAGAGCCGGAAGCCGTCGAAGCGGGCGTTGCAGCTTGCCTTCTATACCGGCGAGGTGACGATCTCCGAACGCACCGGCATGCTCAAGACCTACGAACTGATGACGCGGCATTTCGGCTGGGACAAGCCGCCGAAGCCGGCGTCATCGTCCGAGATCATGGCCTATCTGCTCGACCGCGCGCTGCGGTCGCAGGGGCTCGTCAGCCTGGATTCGATCTGCCATCTCGATGCGCCGAGCAAGGCGGCCGTACGGCGCCTGATCGAAGCGCGCGTTCGCCGCAAGGAGTTGCTGCCGGTAGCGCTCGAAGGCGCGGGCAAGCAGGAGCATTGGGCGCGACCGGAAGTGCTGGAGCCGGATGCATCGGCATCGGCTGATGAGGGCGATGCCGGCCTCGTACACATCCTGTCGCCGTTCGATCCGCTGATCATCCAGCGCAAGCGCACCGAACTGATCTTCGGCTATGGACATCGTTTTGAGGCCTATGTGCCGAAGCAAAAGCGCGTGTTCGGCTACTTCGCACTGCCGGTGCTGGTCGGCGGCGAGATCGTGGCCGCCCTCGATCTGAAAACCGATCGCCAGAACCGCAAGCTGCTGATGCAGAAATGGAATTGGGTCGGCAAGGGCAAGGCCCGCGGCGCCAGCAAGATCTACAAGCGCCGCATCGAGGAAGAGCTGGACAGGTTCGAGCGGTTTCAGTTGGCGGAGTAGCCGATCAACTCAAGCCCTTGACCAACATCCGGCAGGTATTGGCGATAAAGGCCTTCTGCTTCGGCGGCGCCACCTTCAGCCGGTGGTGCAGGATCTGCGTGATGACGCCCTGCAACGCGGCGACGAACACCGCGGTGCGCTCGACCACGATGCCGGGCGCCATGCCGGTGCCGGCAAAGCCGACCGCAAACACCTGCATCGCATCGACGATGGCGGATTCCAGCGTCGGGAATTTGCCCTCGGTGTTGATGCGGGCGCCGCCCATCAGATGGAACAGATTTGGATAATCGCGCGCGCATTGCAGGAAGGCTGTGCCGGCCGCGACCAGCGCGGGCTCGCCGGGTGGCTGGCCCGCGGTCGCCTTCTTCAGGCGCAGCGCCAGTTGTTGCCAGCCGCGTTCGGCGACGCGCGAGAGCAGTGATAATTTATCCGGAAAATGCCGGTACACCGCGCGGTGGTTGACGCCGGCGTCGCGGGCGAGGTCGCGCAGGCTGATCGCCTCGATGCCCTCGGCCTCGAGCCGCTCCAATGCAGCATCGATCAGCGCTTCCGGCAGATTTCCATGACGAAATGTGTCGCGCTTCGGCGGCGCTTTCGACGGCATGTCCTCAGTCCCCACTGATTTCAAAGGCGAATTTATCACCCCTTGACGGCAAAGCGAAGCGTCCATATGTCTCCAATGGAGACAATTAGACATTGCCTCCGGCCGCCGGGGTGATGTGCCCTGCGGCAGAACGAATTGCGTCTCTTTCTGCATTTGAGGAACCGATATGACCGACAACACCCTTGACCGCGCGGATGTCATGATCTTCCCGCCCATTATTCCCTATTCCATGCTGGCGATCGCCTGCATCCTGCAATGGCTGCTGCCGCTTGGATGGATTGAACACATCAATTTCGGCTGGCGGGTCACAACGGGCGCCATCATCTTCATCGCGGGAATGGCGACGATGGCGGCCGGCTATCGGGCGCTGGTACGCCACGGCACCCACGTCCATCCGTCGCGGCCGTCGACCGCACTGGTCACCGACGGCGTGTTCGGGCATACCCGCAATCCGCTTTACGTCGGTATCTCCGTTGCGCTGTGCGGGGTCGCGCTGATCTTCGATCTCGACTGGGTGGTGCTGTTGATCCTGCCAAGCTGCGTTCTCCTGCATTTTGCCGTGGTCAGGCGCGAGGAGATCTATCTCGAGCAGAAATTCGGCGATGCCTACCGCCATTACAAGGCGCGCGTGCCGCGCTATTTCGCCGGCAACTGAACACCTGAAACGCTTCTCCGATTTCAAAAGGAAACATCATGATCAAATCGCTTTTCCGCATCAGCGTCTCGGTCGGCCTCATCGGCATGGCGCTCGGCATTTTCATGGGCATCCGGCAGGATTTCGTGCTGATGCCGGCGCATGCGCATCTCAACCTGCTCGGCTTCGTCACCATGTTTCTGTCCGCGCTGTACTACCGGGCGTTTCCGCAGGCCGCCGCGAGCCGGCTTGCGCTCTATCAGGCCGTTGTCAGCGTGGTCGGTGCGATCCTGTTTCCGATCGGCATCGCCTGCGTGCTGCTCGGCGGACACGATCGCTTCGAGCCCGTGGTCATTGCCGGCTCGCTGACGGTTTTTGTCGGCATGGTGCTGTTTACGGTCATCGTCTATCGCACCGCGGGATCCGGCGCGGCTGCCACCGGCGCAGCGACCGTAGTTCTACGCATCGCAAACGAGCTATCCACCAACGGAATGCCCGCGCTGCGCCAGCGCGGGTATTCGCCGTTGCCAGAAGCCATCGCACTCGGTAATCGTCGGGCAGAAGAAACCCCGGGGAGAAACCGATGAGCCAAACCAGTACGCTTGCCGCCGCGCCTGCGAAGAGCGAGATCGAGACCTCAACCATCCGCGCGATTTCGTGGCGGCTGATTCCATTCCTGGTGCTGGCCTATTTCTTTTCCTATCTCGACCGCGTCAATCTCGGTTTCGCCGCGCTCACGATGAACGCCGAACTGAAGTTCACGCCGCTGATTTTCGCCTGGGGCGCCGGCATCTTCTTCATCGGCTATTTCATCTTCGAGGTGCCGAGCAATCTGGCGCTGGAAAAATTCGGCGCCAGCCGCTGGATCGCCCGCATCATGGTGACATGGGGCATCATCTCGGCGGCGATGTGCCTGGTCAGTGGCGAGTTGAGCTTCTACGTGCTGCGCTTCCTGCTCGGCGTCGCCGAAGCCGGCTTCTTCCCGGGCATCATTCTTTATCTGACCTACTGGTACCCGGCGGAATATCGCGCGCGCTTTCTTGCGGCGTTTGCCATCGCCGTTCCCGTCTCCACCGTGATCGGCGCGCCGATCTCGGGTCTCTTGCTCGGGCTCGACGGCGCGATGGGGCTGAAGGGATGGCAGTGGCTGTTTATCATCGAGGGCATCCCCTCGGTGCTGCTCGGCATCGTCACCTGGTTCTATCTGACCGATCGGCCCGAGAAGGCCGACTGGCTGACCTCCGAACAAAAGGCATGGCTCGCAGCCAAGCTGCAGGCCGAGACCGCGACCAAGCAGGCGGCCTCGCACATGACACTCGGGCAGGCGCTGTCCTCGCCGAAGGTCATCATGCTGAGCCTGGTGTATTTCGGCTTTGTCGGCGCGCTCTACGGCATGCAGTTCTGGCTGCCGCAGATCGTCAAGGCGTTCGGCCTCACCAATGCCCAGACCGGCTTCGTCACGGCGATCCCGTTCCTGTTCGGCACCATCGCCATGATCCTGTGGGCGCGTCACTCCGACGCCACCCGCGAGCGCGTCGCCCATGTCGGCGGGCCGCTGCTCCTGACCGCCGCGGCGCTCGCCATCTCCAGCTACATCACCGATCCCACCACGACCATGGTCATGCTGACGATCGCGGCGATCGGCGTGTTCTGCACCTTCGCGGTGTTCTGGACGTTGCCGACGGCGTGGCTCTCCGGCACCGCCGCGGCCGGCGCGATCGCGCTGATCAATTCGATCGGCAACCTCGCAGGCTTCGGCGGGCCGTATCTGATCGGCTGGGTCAAGGAAGCCACCGGGAGCACTTCAACGGGTCTGCTGGTGCTGTCGCTGCTGCCGCTCGCGGCGGGCCTGCTGGTGTTTCTCGGCGGGCACGACACCAAGACCGAGTTCGCCACGGCGAAGTGACCGGCCGGCGGCCGGGCTGCCCAAAACTTGGAAAACAACCCCATGCAAAGTAGGGATTGATTTTCCTAAGCCTCAAAACCCCAAGATCTAGCGTGGCCGGGTTTGCCCCGGCCGCGTCCGAGATGCGCTGAACCACACTTTCTTTACCCCATTCTCTATCACGAACACATGATCACTGACGATTATTGACATTCATCAGTGAATACTCGACACTCTTCACCAGATCTTCGATGGAGAGTCCGATGTTCGCCCGTTCGATTTTTTCCAGCTATTACAGGCTCTTGACTGGCGCCGCGCTGGCTTTGGCGGTGTTTGCGCTGGCCGGCTGCAACGAAAAGGCGGCCGAGGTCGCCGCTCCGGGACGCCCGGTTCTGGTCGCGACCGTGCATTATGAGGCGGAGACGCCGGAACGCAGTTTCGTCGGCACCATCAAGCCCCGGATCGAGACCGACATGGGCTTTCGGGTCCCCGGCAAGGTCGCAAAGCGCCTGGTGGAGGTCGGCCAGATCGTCGACGTCGGCCAGCCGCTCGCCACCCTCGACGAGGTCGATCTGAAGCTGCAGGCCGAGCAGGCCGTCGCCGAATTCACCGCCGCGACCGGCGTGCTGGCGCAGGCCGGCGCCGCCGAGCAGCGCGCCAAGGATCTGCGCGCCAAAGGCTGGACCACCGATGCGCAGATGGATTCGAGCCGCGCCGCCGCCGATGAGGCCCGCGCGCGTCTCAACCGCGCCGAGCGTTCGGTCGAGCTGACGAAGAACTCTCTCTCCTATGCGACGCTGGTCGCCGATACCCGCGGCGTCGTCACCGCGACGCTGGTCGATCCCGGACAGGTGGTCGCCTCCGGCCAGACCGCGATCCGCGTCGCGCGCTTTGCCGAAAGGGAAGCCGTGGTCGCTATCCCTGAGACTCTCGTGGGCCGCGCCAAGGACGGCACCGCCACGGTGACGCTGTGGTCGGATGCCAACACGAAATATGCCGCCAAGCTGCGCGAGGTCGCGCCTTCGGCCGATCCGGCGACGCGGACCTATCTGGCAAAATTCTCGCTGCCGGAGGCCGGTGACAAGGTTTCGCTCGGCATGACCGCGACGCTGACGCTGTCCGATCCCGCCACCGAGCGCGTCGCAAAGCTGCCGCTGTCGGCGCTGTTCAACCAGGGCAGCGATCCCTCGCTCTACATCGTCGACGATGCCGGCGCGATCGCGCTGAAGCCGGTCACCGTGAAATCCTATGACAGCAATTGCGTCGTCATCTCCGGCGGCGTGCCTGAAGGCGCCAAGGTCGTAGCCCTCGGCGTGCAGAAACTCGATCCGGCCCAGAAGGTCCGTGTCGTCTCGTCGTTGTCGTTCTAGTTCGTCATTGCGAGGAGCGAAGCGACGAAGCAATCCATCTTCCTTTTCGCTGCGAAATGGATTGCTTCGCTTCGCTCGCAATGACGGCGGAGTTGATCTTGGAAATCAGAGGGTGACATGAAGCGTTTCAATCTCTCGGGCTGGGCCGTCAGCCATCCGACCCTGATCCTGTTCCTGATGATCGCGCTCGGCGCCGCCGGCTTCATCTCGTACCAGAAACTCGGCCGCGCCGAGGACCCGTTCTTCACGGTGAAGGTGGTCAACGTCTCCGCGATCTGGCCCGGCGCCACCGCGCAGGAGATGCAGACCCAGGTCGCCGATCCCATCGAGAAGAAGCTGCAGGAGCTGCCGTACTTCGAGAAGGTGCAGACCTATTCCAAGCCGGCGTTCACGGCGATGCAGGTCACCTTCAAGGATTCGACCCCGCCGAAGGATGTGCCTTATCTGTTTTACCTGCTGCGCAAGAAGATCGCCGACGTGCAGGGCCAGTTGCCTACGGGCCTGCTCGGCCCCGTCGTCAACGACGAATTCTCCGACGTCGACTCGATCCTCTATATGATGACCGGCGACGGCGCCGATTACGCGCAGTTGAAGAAGACCGCCGAGGGCATGCGCCAGCGGCTGTTGAAGGTGCCTGGTGTTACCAAGGTCGACCTCTACGGCACCCAGGACGAACGCATCTACGTCGAATTCTCGCACGCCAAGCTGGCGACGCTCGGCATCACGCCGCAGGCGCTGTTCGATTCGCTGGCCAAGCAGAACAACGTAACGCCGGCTGGCACCGTCGAAACCTCCTCGCAGCGCGTGCCGCTGCGCGTCACCGGCGCGCTCGACGGCGTCAAGGCGGTGGCGGAAACGCCGGTCGAGAGCAATGGCCGCGTATTTCGGCTGGGCGATATCGCAACCATCACCCACGGCTATGTCGACCCGCCGACGTTTGTTGCGCGTCAGGAAGGCAAACCCGCGCTCGGCATCGGCGTCGTCACCACGCGGGGCGCCAACATTCTCGAACTCGGCAAGGACGTCGAGAAGGCGGTCGCAGAATTCATGCAGGCGGTGCCGCAGGGCATCAATGTCGACCAGATCGCCGACCAGCCGAAGGTGGTCGAACGCGCCGTCGGCGAGTTCGTGCACTCCTTCATCGAGGCGCTGGCGATCGTGCTGTTCGTCTCGTTCGTCGCGCTCGGCTGGCGAACCGGCATCGTGGTGGCGATGTCCGTGCCGCTGGTGCTGGCGATCGTCTTCATCGTCATGAACGCGATGTCGCTCGACTTGCATCGCATCACGCTCGGTGCGCTGATCATCGCGCTCGGCCTTCTGGTCGACGACGCCATCATCGCGGTCGAGATGATGGTGGTGAAAATGGAACAGGGCTGGGACCGCGTGCGCGCAGCATCCTTTGCCTGGGAATCAACTGCGTTTCCGATGCTCACGGGGACGCTGGTCACGGCCGCTGGCTTCCTCCCCATCGGCTTTGCCAATTCGGCGGTCGGCGAATATGCCGGCGGCATCTTCTGGATCGTGGCGATCTCCCTGGTCGCTTCCTGGTTCGTCGCGGTCATCTTCACGCCCTATATCGGCGTCAAGTTGCTGCCGAATATCGTGGTCCACCATAACCACGATCCGCATGCGGTCTACGAGACGCGGGTCTATCGCATCCTGCGCAGCATGGTGCAGTGGTGCGTCGATCACCGCGTCAAGGTGGTGCTGGCGACCGTCGGCGTGTTCGTGCTCTCGATCGTAGGCTTCGGCCACGTCCAGCAGCAGTTCTTCCCGCTGTCGGAACGTCCCGAACTGTTCCTGCAGCTCCGTCTGCCCGAAGGCACCGCCTTCAACGTCACGGAAAAATCCGTGAAGAAGGCCGAAGCGCTGCTGAAGGGCGACAAGGACATCGCGACCTACACCGCCTATGTCGGCCAGGGTTCGCCGCGCTTCTGGCTCGGCCTCAACCCGCAATTGCCGAACGAGGCCTTTGCGGAGATCGTGATCGTCTCCAAGGACGTCGAGGCCCGCGAACGGATCAAGGCGCGGCTGGAGAAGGCCGTCAACGAGGGCGAACTGACGGAAGCACGCGTGCGTATCGACCGCTTCAACTTCGGTCCGCCGGTCGGCTTCCCCGTGCAATTCCGCGTGATCGGCCCCGACCCGAACACGGTGCGCGACATCGCCTACAAGGTGCGCGATGTGATGCGTCAGAACGACAAGACCAAGGACGTCCAGCTCGACTGGAACGAACAGTCGCCCTACCTGAAGCTCGTCGTCGATCAGGACCGTGCTCGCGCGCTCGGCCTCACCCCGCAGGACGTCTCGCAGGCGCTGGCGATGCTGATCTCGGGCGCGCCGGTCACCACCATCCGTGACGGCATCGAGAAGGTCGGCGTGATTGCGCGTGCGGTGCCATCCGAACGGCTCGATCTCGGCCGCGTCGGTGACCTCACTGTGACGTCACGCAACGGCGTCGCGGTGCCGCTGGAGCAGATCGCCAAGATCGAATACGCCCATGAGGATCCGATCCTGTGGCGGCGTAATCGCGACATGGCGATCACGGTGCGCAGCGATGTCGTCGACGGCGTGCAGGCGCCCGACGTCACCAGCCAGATCTCGCCGAAGCTGCAGGAAATCCGCGACCATCTCCAGCCGGCCTACCGGATCGAGGCGGGCGGCGCGTTCGAGGAATCCGCCAAGGGCAATGCCTCGATCTTCGTGCTGTTTCCGCTGATGGTGCTGGTCATGCTGACGCTGCTGATGATCCAGCTACAAAGCTTTTCGCGGCTGTTTCTGGTGTTTTTGACCGCGCCGCTCGGCATTGTCGGTGCGTCGCTCGGGCTCAACATCGCCAACCAGCCGTTCGGCTTCGTGGCGCTGCTTGGCCTGATCGCGCTGGCCGGCATGATCATGCGCAACGCGGTCATCCTTGTCGACCAGATCGAGACCGATGTCTCGCACGGCCTGACGCGCCGGGAAGCCATCGTCGAAGCCACCGTCCGGCGTGCCCGTCCGGTGATCCTGACGGCGCTGGCCGCGATCCTCGCGATGATCCCGCTGTCGCGTTCGGCCTTCTGGGGTCCGATGGCGATCACCATCATGGGCGGTTTGTTTGTTGCAACCTTCCTGACCTTGCTGTACTTGCCGGGCCTCTATGCTCTTTGGTTCCGCAAGAGCCTGGAAGAAAGCGGCCAAACCGAGCAGCCTGATCTTGCGCCGCAGCATCAGGCTCACGCCCCGCTCGCATTTCCGCTTGCCGATGCCGCGGAATAATTGAACATTGAGTTCTGACATGACGCTGATTTCGGAAAATATCGAAACCGACACCCGGGAACGTATTCTCGTGGTGGCGGAGCGTCTGTTCCGGCAGATCGGCTACCAGAAGACCACGGTAGCCGATATCGCCAAGGAACTACGGATGAGCCCGGCCAACGTCTATCGCTTCTTCGATTCGAAGAAGGCGATTCACGAGGGCGTGGCACGCGGCCTGATGGGCGAGGTTGAGCTGGAAGCGCAGCGGATCGCGCAGACCCGCGGTCCGGCGGCGACCCGCCTGCGCGAACTCATGACGACCGTCCATCGCATGAACGCGGAGCGTTATGTCGGCGATTCCAAGCTGCATGAGATGGTCGAGATCGCGATGGAAGAGGATTGGGACGTCTGCGTCGCCCATATTCAGCTCATTACCGAAACCATCGGCAGCGTCATTGCCGAAGGGAGCGCGTCCGGTGAGTTCGAGGTCGCCGACATCCAGGTCGCGGCCTTGTGCGCCACCACCGGGATGTTGCGGTTCTTTCACCCGCAGATGATCGCGCAATGCGCCAACAAGCCGGGCCCGTCGATCGACCAGATGATCGATTTTATCATCGCAGGGCTTTCACCGCGTGCTAAAGGGGCGGTCCGGAATTAAGCCATAAGGACCGCCAGCAGTGACCGCCAAAGACCTGCACTATTACGAGCCGAAAAACGGCCACGGCCTCAAGCACGACCCCTTCAACGCCATCATCGCGCCGCGCCCGATCGGCTGGATTTCCTCGAGGGATGGCAAGGGCAACGTCAACCTCGCGCCCTACAGCTTCTTCAACGGCTTTTGCTACCATCCTCCGATCATCGGCTTTTCCTCGACGTCGTGGAAAGACACCGTCCAGAACGTCAAGGACACCGGCGAGTTCGTCTGGAATCTCGCAACCCTGGATCTGGCGAAGCACATGAACGCGACGGCGGCGCATGTCGCGCCTGATGTCAGCGAGTTTCAGATCGCGGGCCTCACGGCGGTGCCGAGCAAGCTCGTCAACGTGCCCCGTGTCGCGGAAAGCCCGGTCGCGTTCGAATGCAAGCTGACCGAGATCATCCAGCTGAAGGGCGCCAACGGCGAAAAGGCAAACGCCTGGCTGACGATGGGTGAAGTCGTCGCCGTCCATATCGACAAGGCCATGATCAGGGACGGCGTCTATATCACGGCGCTGGCCAGGCCGATCGTGCGTGCCGGCCGCAAAGGTGACTACTTCACGGTCAAGCCGGAAGACATGTTCGAGATGGTCCGGCCGGATTGAGCCGGACCGTAAGTAGTTTCCAAATCTCGTCTTTTTGGAACTGATCCGGCGCGGCGCCGTTATCGGTTGGTTCATCAATTTCGCTTCATTCCCGACGCCAGACACCCCCGAATCCCCCGCTTTCGGGCTAGAATGAACCGTCGTTTGGCTTAAGGCGCGGCGCCAGCCGCGTCGCCAACCATGAGGTGATCGCCATGAGCTTCCGCCGCGACTTCGTCACCAAGCCGATCTTCTCCTGGGCGCGCGGCGTGTTGCCCGCGATGTCCGATACCGAGCGCGAGGCGCTGGAAGCCGGCGATGTCTGGTGGGACGCCGATCTCTTCACCGGCAATCCCGACTGGTCGAAGTTGCTGGCGACCGCGCCGGCGACACTGACCGATGAGGAGAGGGCGTTCCTCAATGGTCCCGTCGACGAGCTCTGCGCCATGCTCGACGAATGGAAGATCTGCTGGGAATGGCGCGACCTGCCGCCGGAAGTGTGGGACTTCATCAAGGCCAAAAAATTCTTCGGCATGATTATTCCCAAAGAGCATGGCGGGCTCGGCTTCTCCCCCTATGCGCATTCCGAAGTGGTTCGGAAAATTTCGTCGCGGTCGCTGACCGCGGCCGTCACCGTGATGGTGCCGAATTCGCTCGGACCCGGCGAACTCCTGATGCGCTTCGGCACCAAGGAGCAGCAGGCGCAATGGCTGCCGCGCCTCGCCGACGGCCGCGACATTCCCTGCTTCGGATTGACCAGCCCCGAGGCTGGCTCGGACGCGGCGTCGATGATCGACACCGGCATCATCTGCAAGGGTACTTTCGAAGGCCGCGAAGTGATCGGCCTGAAGCTGAACTGGCACAAGCGCTACATCACGCTCGGACCAGTGGCGACGCTGCTCGGCCTCGCCTTCAAGGCCTATGATCCCGATCATCTGGTGGGCGCGCAGGAAGATCTCGGCATCACCGTGGCGCTGATTCCGACGCACCTGCCCGGCGTCAAGATCGGCCAACGCCATCTGCCGGCGATGCAGGTGTTCCAGAACGGCCCGAACTGGGGCCACGACGTCTTTATTCCGATGGACTACATCATCGGCGGGCAAGAGAGGCTGGGGCAGGGCTGGAAGATGCTGATGACGGCGCTGGCCGCCGGCCGCGGCATTTCGTTGCCGTCGCTGTCCGCGGCGGGTGCTGCCTATGCCGCCCGCACCACCGGCGCCTATGCCCGCATCCGCGAGCAGTTCGGAATCTCCATCAGCAAGTTCGAAGGCATCGAGGAGCCGCTGGCGCGCATCGCCGGCACCGCCTATCTGCTCGACGCTGCGCGGCGGCTGACCTGCGCCGCGCTCAACCAGGGCCATCATCCCGCGGTGATATCGGGGATCATGAAACTGCACGCCACCGAGCGGATGCGGATCGCGATCGACGACGCCATGGACGTCCATGGCGGCAAGGCCGTGATTGACGGACCGCAAAACTACATGGGTAATCTCTATCGTTCGGTGCCGGTCGGAATCACCGTCGAGGGCGCCAATATCCTCACCCGTAACCTGATCGTGTTCGGGCAGGGTGCCATTCGCGCGCATCCCTATCTGTTGCAGGAGATGAACGCGCTCGGCGATCCCGACCACGCCAAGGGCCTTGACGCCTTCGACAAGTCGTTCTGGGCGCATGTCGGCCACAGCTTCACGACCATGTTCCGGGCCTGGGGCCGGAGCTGGAGCGGCGGCATGTTCGCGCCCGCGCCGGATGCCGGCGACGCCACGCCATTCTATCGCCAGCTCTCGCGCTATTCGTCGGCGTTTGCGCTGTGCGCCGACATGGCGCTGCTGACCCTGGGCGGCGCGCTCAAGCGCAAGGAAATGCTGTCGGCGCGGTTCGGCGATATTCTGTCCGAGCTGTATCTGTTGTCGGCCGCGCTGAAACGCTGGCAGGACGAAGGGCGCCAGCAGGCCGATTTCCCCGCGCTCGAATGGTGCATGGCGAGCGGCTTCCGCACCATCGAGAATCGCCTGGCCGAAATCCTCGGCAATCTGCCGAACCGGTTTGTGGCCGCGATCCTGAAATTCCTGATCCAGCCGTTCGGCGCCAATGTGCGCGGGCCGTCCGATCAGCGTCGTGCATCAGTGCGCGCAACTGGTGCTGGAGCCGTCGGCGGCGCGCGACCGGTTGACGCCGGATTTGTCGCATGTCGACGATGATGGTGGTGTCGCGCGGCTGGAAAAGGCGTTCCTGCTGGTCACGGCGGCGGAAGACATCTCGAAGCAGATGCACGCCGCCCGCCTGCACGACTGGAAGGAAGCCGTGGCGAAGGGCGTCATCACCCAGGCCGACGGCGAAAAGCTGGCGGCGGCGCATGAGGCCGTCGCCAAGGTGATCGAGGTCGACGATTTCGCGCCTGAGGCACTGTCGCCGATTTACAAGAAGCCGGCCGAAGTGCATCAATTTTTCCAGGAACTGGGTGATCAGAGGGCAGCGAGCTGATGGCGCGACCGGTCTTTATCGTCGACGGCAGCCGGACGCCGTTCCTCAAAGCGCGCTCGGGACCCGGCCCGTTCACGCCGGTTGATTTGGCCGTGCAATGCGGGCGGCCTTTACTGGCTCGGCAGCCCTTTGCGCCCACGGCCTTCGACCAGGTCATCCTCGGCTGCGTCAATGTCATTGCCGACGAGATGAATCCGGCCCGCGTCGCCGCGTTGCGGCTCGGCATGGGCGAGAAGATGGTCGCCTTCACCGTGCAGATCAATTGCGGCTCCGGCATGCAGTCGATCGACACCGGTTACCGCTACATCCGCGAAGGCGTCTCCGACCTGATCCTGGCGGGTGGCGCCGAAGCGCTGAGCCACGCGCCGCTGGTCTGGCCGCAGCAGGGCGTGCGCTGGTTTGCAGGGCTCGCGGGCGCCAAGGGCATCGGCGCCAAGATCATGGCCGCGCTAAAAGTGCGGCCGAGCTATCTCAAGCCGATCATCGGCCTTGAACGCGGCCTGACCGATCCCATCACCGAACTCAACATGGGCCAGACCGCCGAAGTCGTCGGGCATCTCTTCGGCATTACGCGCGCACAGTCCGATGCCTACGCCGCCGAGAGCCACAAGCGGCTCGCCAATGCGCAATCGCAGGGCTGGCTCAAGGGCGAAGTCGAAACCGCGTTCGCGCGCGACGGAAAATTCTACGATCACGATGACGGCGTGCGCCCGGACTCGACGGCGGAGACGCTGGCAAAACTGAAGCCGGTGTTCGAGCGTCCCTGGGGCAAGGTCACGGCCGGCAATTCCTCGCAGATCACCGATGGTGCGTCCTGGGTCATTCTCGCTTCCGAGGAGGCTGTCGCCAAGCACGGCCTGACGCCGAAGGCGGTCATTCTCGACAGCCAGTGGTCGGCGCTTGATCCCGGCATCATGGGGCTTGGTCCGGTGCTGTCGGCGACCGAGCTTCTCAAGCGCAACAGCCTCTCGCTGCAAGATATCGAGACCTGGGAATTGAACGAAGCGTTCGCGACGCAGGTGCTGGGTTGTCTCGCGGCCTGGAACGATGAAAAGTTCTGCAAGGAAATTCTCGGCCTCGAGGCTGCGGCCGGCGTACTCGATCAAGCTAAAATGAACGTCGATGGCGGCGCCATCAGCCTCGGCCATCCCGTCGGCTGCAGCGGCAACCGCATCGTGCTGCATCTCGTCAACGCCATGAAGCGGCTGGGTACACGGCGCGGCATCGCCACCGAATGTATCGGTGGCGGGCAGGGCGGCGCGATGCTGATAGAGACGGTGTGATCATGGATTCAGAGATCATGGACCTTCTCGCCGATCGCGTGCTCGAACTCGGGCCGAAGCCCGATGCGAGCGGGCCGTACAAGAATTTCAAGCTCACGCGGGACGAAGACGGCGTCGCCTGGTTGCTGTTCGACCGGGCTGGAGCCAGCGCCAATACGCTCTCGGCGGATCTGATTGAAGAGCTCGACAAGGTGCTGGCCGAGCTCGAAGCGGCGCGGCCGACCGGCCTCGTCGTTCGCTCCGCCAAGACTTCCGGCTTCATTGCCGGAGCCGACGTCAACGAATTCCGCGGCGCCACCGATGCCGGCGCGGTTGAAACCCAGATCGGCCGCGCGCATGCGGTGATCGACCGCATGGAGGCGCTGCGGATTCCGACCGTCGCCGTGATCCACGGTTTTTGCCTCGGCGGCGGCCTCGAAGTGGCGCTGGCCTGCCAGATGCGGATCGCGATCGACGATGCCAGGTTTGGTTTTCCGGAAGTGATGCTCGGTCTGCATCCCGGCCTCGGCGGCACTGTGCGCTTCACGCATCTGGTCAATCCGATGCAGGCGATGCCCCTGATGCTGACGGGCAAGACCATCGACGCGCGCAAGGCGAAAGTCGCTTGGTCTCGTCGATGCCGTGACGCAGGAGCGACATGTTCGCGGCGCGGTAAAGGATGCGGTATCCGGCCGCCTGAAACGCGCCAAGCCCGGGTTGCTCAACACCGTTCTCACTCTCGGCCCGGTGCGCGGCCTGCTGGCCTCGCGCATGCGCGCCGAGGCCGCCAAGGCCGCACCCGAAGTGCATTACCCCGCGCCTTACGCGCTGATCGATCTCTGGGAAAAGCATGGCGGCGACAAGGCGGCGATGCTCAACGCCGAGAAGGCCTCGTTCGCGAAATTGATGATCACGCCGACGGCGCAAAATCTCATTCGCGTGTTCTTCCTGCGCGAGCAGATGAAGAAGCTCGCCGGCACCGGCAACAAGATCAGGCATGTCCACGTCATCGGCGCCGGCGCGATGGGCGGCGATATCGCGGCCTGGTGTGCCGGCCAGGATATGCGGGTCACGCTCGCCGACATGAAGGCCGAGCCGATCGCGGGCGCGATCAAGCGCGCGGCTGAATTGTACGGAAAGATCCTGCGCAAGAAGACCGATGTTCGCGACGCGCTTGATAGGCTGATGCCGGACATGCAGGCTGAGGGCGTCCGCAACGCCGATCTCATCATTGAGGCCGTGCCGGAAAAACTGGAGCTGAAGCAAAAGGTCTATGCCGGGCTCGAGCCTGTCATGAAGCCCGGCGCGATCCTCGCGACCAATACCTCAAGCATTCCGCTGCAGGACCTGCGCACCACCCTGCAGAAGCCCGAACGCTTGCTCGGACTGCACTTCTTCAATCCGGTGTCGCGGCTGCAACTGGTCGAGGTCGTCAGCCATGACGGGTCAGATGCGCAACTGTTGAAGGAAGCGCTGGCCTTTGTCGGCGCCATCGACCGCCTGCCGCTGCCGGTGAAGTCGTCGCCGGGCTTTCTCGTCAACCGCGCGCTGACGCCTTACATGCTGGAGGCGATGGTGATGCTCGACGAGAAGGTCGACAAATCGGTCATCGACGCTGCCGCGAAGAAGTTCGGCATGCCGATGGGCCCGATCGAACTCGCCGATCAGGTGGGTCTCGATATCTGCCTCGATGTCGGCGACATGCTGCGCTCGAAATTCGGCGACCAGTTGCCGCCGACGCCCGCATGGCTGCGCGAAAAGGTCGCAAGGGGCGAGCTTGGCCGCAAGACCGGCAAGGGTTTTTACATCTGGAAGGACGGCAAGGCGGATACCTCGCCGTCGGCGCCTTCGACCGCTGAACCATCTGCTGAAATGATCGACCGGCTGATCCTGCCGATGTCGAATGTCTGCGTCGCCTGCCTGCGCGAAGGCATTGTCGACAATGCCGACGTGGTCGACGGCGCCGTCATCTTCGGCACTGGCTATGCGCCGTTCCGCGGCGGTCCGTTGAACTATGCGCGCAGCCGCGGCGTGGAGAACGTGGTCTCGACCCTGCGGGCACTCGCGGAAAAATTCGGCGGCCGCTTCACGCCGGATGCGGGCTGGGAGACCTTCAAGTAGCCGACATCGTCATGGCAAGATCACTCTGATTGTATTATTAATTCAATACGATCCATGAGTGTGGTTCCTGATGAAGGAGATTGCCATGCCGACCATGCCGTTTTTCAAGGAGGCGTCGCCGCGCGAAATCCGTCTGATGCGTGGCTGGATCGCAGCCAATATCGCCGTCATCCTGTTCTGCGCGTCGTGGCTCGCATTCCATTTCATCGAAGCTGGGTTGAGCTCGCCGGCGCTGATGGCGGCGTTGCTGCTCGGCTATTTCGTGGCCGACTTTTCCTCCGGCGCCGTGCATTGGGCGATGGATACCTGGTTCGACGAACGCAGCATGGGCCGTGCGATCGCGATCACCCGCGAGCACCACACCAATCCCGACCATGTCTACGGTTTTCTGGAAAACGCGTCGTTCGGTTCGGCGCCGAGCGCTGTGACTTTCGGATTCGCCGCTACGATCACGGCGCTGTTTCCGGTCTCGGCCGTGACCTGGGCGCTGATGCTGCTCTGGCTGATGAGTGCGGCCTGTCTGCTGTTCGGGATGCATTTTCACAACCTCGCGCACCAGCCGGCCCGCTCGGCGGTGATGCGGTTGGCGCAACGTCTTCATCTGGTGTGCCCGCCGGCGCATCACTGGGTGCATCACCACGATCACACGATCCACTATTGCATCGTCAATGGATGGGCGAATTACGTGTGCGACGGTCTGTACGTCTGGCGCGGGCTGGAACGCGTGATCGCGGCCGTTACCGGCATCGTGCCGCGGGCCGACGATGCCAGGTGGCAGCGCTACTATCGCGAGAACGGCAGGCTGGAGCGTTTTCGCGTGAAGTGAGGGGCCGGCGCCCTTAACATGCCGCGCGGGTCGTCTATGATCGCGGACATCCGTATTCGCGTCCGACGCCGTAGAAAGAGCAGCATGACCGAAACCCAAGTTACTGGAAGTCATATCCACGCGCCCCCGAGCACGGAAACCGAGCCGAGCGGCGATCTCTGCATCCGCACGCTGGCGATGCCGGCCGACACCAACGCCAATGGCGATATCTTCGGCGGCTGGCTGCTTGGCCAGATGGATCTCGGCGGCGGCGTATTCGCCTCCAAGATCGCCAAATCGCGCACGGTGACGGTCGCGATCGAGGCGATGAATTTTCGCAAAGCGGTCTATGTCGGCGATCTCGTTTCCGTGCACGCCAACCTGGTGCAGGTCGGCCGTACCTCGATCACGGTCCATCTCGAAGCCTGGGCGTTGCGGCGCAGGGAGATGGTGCCGATCCTGGTGACCGACGGCAATTTCACCTATGTCTCGATCGACGATCAGGGCCATCCGCAAGCGATCCAGCAGGCCGGGCCGCCGCCGATTCCGGTGTGAGCTGAGTATTTCGTCAACCAGAAACGTCATCACCCGCGAATGCGGGTGATCCAGTATTCCAGAGATGTTGTGATGGAGCCGTGCGTTCTCGGCGTACTGGATCCCCCGCTTTCGCGGAGGATGACAGCAGAACAGCCTTACGGGCAGGGACGCTCGTAGCCGTCACGGCCAACGAACGTGCCGCGGCGCGGATCGTAGGTCGGTGAGTAGGTGCAGCGCGGGCGCTGCGGCTCGACATAAGCCCGCTGCGGCGGACCGTCATAGCCTGCGGTCTGGCAGTAGCGCGGCGAGACCGCGACCCAGCCGCCGGGCTGCTCGACGTAGCAACCATTCTGGTAGTAGCGGTAACCGCCCGGGCGCGCTTCGCCTTGGGAAGCAATCGCAGCGCCGGTGCCGGCGCCGATGATGGCGCCTGCCGCCGCTCCGCCGCGGCCACCGAGCGCGCCGCCGACAACGCCGCCGAGCACGCCGCCGACGATTGCGCCGCCAACCGCGTCCTGGGCCGCCGCTTCCTGGATTGGTGCGCAAATCGCGAGCGCCGTCAGCATCGTGAGCGCCAATTTCGAAATCATGTCTGTTCTCCCTGCCATCAGGCCCTTCATAGCAAAGATTCGCCGGGAACACAGGGGCAAGGTCAAGTCCCCGGCGGGCCCTGCGGCCCGTAATAAGGCCAAAATGAGCCTGCCGGGACGCGAGGCGCAGCCGCGTTCAGGCGCCGTCGCCGGCCTTCACGAGCTGATCACGTCCGAGCGCTCGCGGAGAAGCCACAGCATCGTCACACGCCCGGAACAATCAGCCAATAAATCCGTTGCTAGCAGCGAATCAATCAAGGCTGGGCAATGTCGGATACGTTCATCATCGAAGTCAGTTCCCAACCCGCAGGGATCGTCGTGCGAGGTCCCGGCGGTTTCCAGTTCTTCGCCGCATCGCAACGCTTCAACCGGCTCGAAGGCCAGGTCTTTCGCAACGCGCGCGAGGCCGAGCGCGCGGCGACCCGTCTCGCGGCCGGCGTGTTGCCGACCGCGGCATAGCTGCGCGAATGCGCAAGTCGGTTATCGCGCGATCAGAGTTTGGTTGATGCCCGCGACAGCAGTTTCCAGTCCGCGCCCTGTTTCTGCCAGTTCATCAGGATGTGCAGATTGGTGGAGCTCTTCTTGCCGTCGGCAACGGCCTCGGCTTCTCCGACCCAGTGGAAGCGCACGATCGCGGCGGGGCCGACAACGGCAATCTTGGTGTCCTGATATTCCAGCGACAGGACTTTCGATTTTCCGTTGGTGGCGTTGGCGATGAACGTCGCCTTGTCCTCGACCCTGCCATCGGAGTGGCTGTAGCTCAGTTCCGCCGCGCACAGCGTGGCAAGCACCTCGGCGTTGGCGGCGATCTGGGCCTTGCGGAACGCCTCGACGTTCCTGGCGACGGCTTCTTCATCGGCTGAAGCTGCAAAGGCCGGGACGACGCTCAGGATGCCGAGCGCAAGCGCCGGCAATGCCAATTGACGACGATCGATTTCCATCGCTTCCTCCATTTTTGGTTATGGAGCAATGTTGCAGCCGCGCGTTGTTTTGTCGAGCATTGTGCATGGTGCGGTTGCGAACGGAATCTGCCCTTCCGGGGCGGCTTGCCTTAACCAGGATTCGTGGTTTTGCTGGGTCGGCGCCTTTGCAGCCGATCTCCTTCGTTGACCGTATCGCCAATCGGCCGCACCATGGGGCACCTTTCACCCCAGGGTGCTGCCGTGGCCGGACTGTCCCACCGCCAGACTGAAATCCTCAACATTGCCCGCGCTTCCGGCCGGGTGATCGTGGAAGATCTCGCCCGGCGTTTCGAGGTATCGGCACAGACCATCCGCAAGGACCTCAACGATCTCTGCGACCAGCGCTCGCTGACCCGCATCCATGGCGGCGCCATCATCGCTTCCGGCGTCGAAAACCTCGCCTATGAGGCGCGGCGCTTTGTCGCCGCCGAAGAGAAGCGCGCGATCGGCATCGCCGCCGCGTCGCGGATTCCGAACGGCTGTTCGCTGTTCATCAACATCGGCACCACGACGGAGGAAGTCGCGAGCGCGCTGACCTCGCATGAGGATCTGCTCGTCATCACCAACAACCTCAACGTCGCGATGCTGCTTTATCGCCACCCGCGCATCGAGGTGATCGTGGCGGGCGGCGCGGTGCGCCGCGCCGACGGCGCGGTGATCGGCTCGACCGCGATCAGTCTCATTGGCCAGTTCAAGGTCGATTACGCCATCATCGGCGCCTCGGCGATCGACGAGGAGGGCGCGCTGCTCGACTTCGACTATCGCGAGGTGCAGGCGGCGCAGGCGATCATCGCCAATGCGCGCAGCGTCATGCTGGTGGCTGACAGCACCAAACTGCGCCGCAGCGCGCCGGTGCGCATTGCCCATCTCAGCCAGATCCAGACGTTCGTCACCGACGCCGCGCTGCCGTCTAGCCTCGCTAACATCTGCCACAGCAGAGGCATCGAGGTGGTCGAGGCGATGGACAAGCCCGCCGTCGATATCGACGAGCCGGTGGCGGAGCCTTCGACGGTGGTGCGGTTGAAGTAGCGTCTTGGCATCCGGGCCACATGGTTCGAGACGCGCGGCGTTGCCGCGCTCCTCACCATAAGGGTCTAAGAATTTCTCAGCCGCCAAACTCTCAAACCTCATCCTGAGGAGCCGCGCAGCGGCGTCTCGAAGGATGCAGGCCCCGCTATCTCAGCCCCGGCTCGCTTCATCCAGGCGAATTCCACCGCCAGTTCCCACTTTCGCTTGCTTTCGTTTTTGGTTGTGATTTAATCAAAATCGAAAGCGAAATCGCCGAAGTGAAGAGGCGATCGCCGGGGAAGCGTTCGTTGGACAGGGTATTCGACCTCGCCATCATCGGAGGCGGTATTAATGGCTGCGGCATCGCGCGCGATGCGGCGGGCCGAGGGAATTCTGTTTTCCTTTGTGAAATGAATGACTTGGCGAGCGGGACGTCGTCCTGGTCGACCAAGCTCGTGCATGGCGGCTTGCGCTATCTCGAATATTACGAGTTTCGGCTGGTCCGCGAGGCGCTGATCGAGCGCGAAATCCTCTGGCAGATCGCGCCCCACATCATTCGTCCGCTTCGTTTCGTTTTGCCGCACCATTCCGGGCTGCGCCCAGCCTGGCTGCTGCGGTTCGGGCTGTTCCTGTACGACCACATCGGCGGCCGTCATCTGCTGCCGCCGACCCGTTCGGTCGATCTCGTCCATGACGAGGTGGGCAAGCCCCTGATCGCCAACCGCTACCGCAAGGGTTTCGAATATTCCGATTGCTTCGTCGATGACGCGCGCCTCGTCGTGCTGACCGCACGCGATGCGGCCGATCGCGGCGCCGAGATTCACACCCGCACCCGCGCGGTCGAGATCAGGCAGGTCGACGGCATCTGGCAGGTCACCGTCGAGAACACCATGAGCGGTGTGCGCACCACCATCAATGCGCGCGCGCTGGTCAATGCCGGCGGCCCGTGGGTCGAGCAGGTGTTGTCGTCCGGCTCCGGCGTCAATGCGCGCGCCAAGGTGCGGCTGGTGCAGGGCTCCCACATCGTGGTGCGCAAGCTCTATGAGCACGACCGCGCCTACATGTTCCAGAACGCCGACGGCCGCATCATCTTCGTCATTCCCTACCAGGACGACTTCACGCTGATCGGAACCACCGATCGCGATTACGACGGCGATCCGGCGAAGGTGAAGGCCTCGGAAGAGGAGATCAAATATCTCTGCGCTTCCGCCAGCGAGTATCTGAAAAATCCGGTCACGCCGGAAGACGTGGTCTGGACCTATTCCGGCGTTCGCCCGCTCTATGACGACGGCGCCAGCGAAGCCAAGGCCGCGACCCGCGATTACGTGTTCGAACTCGATACGCCCGGCGGCGCGCCGCTGCTGTCGATCTATGGCGGCAAGATCACGACCTATCGTCGGCTCGCCGAAGAGGCGCTGGAGCGGCTCGCGCCTTATTTGCGCAGCGCCAAGGCCAAGGAAGGCTGGACCGGCAAGACAGGCCTTGCCCGGCGGTGACATGGATGTGTCGGCGATCGCGGCGCTGACGGCGGAACTGGTCCGCAAATATCCGTTCATCGCCACGTACCCATGCCAATCGGCTGGCGCATGCCTACGGCACCCGCGCCGCCAAAGTTCTGGGCAGCGCGAAATCGATGGCCGATCTCGGCCAGTCCTTTGGCGCCTCCTTGACGGAAAGCGAAGTCAGGTACCTGATGTCGGTGGAATGGGCCTGCACCGCTGAAGACGTGGTGTGGCGCCGATCCAAGCTGGGCTTGCGGCTGTCGTCGGACGAAATCGCAGCGCTCGACGCATGGATCACAGCCAACCGCACTTCCGGTGAACGTCCCCTACGCGAAGCGGGAGGACGGACATGAGCGTCACGCTCGAACATGTCACGCGCACCGTGGATGGCATCCCGACCATTCGCGACGTCTCGCTGACGCTCGATCGCGGCACGCTGAGCGTGCTGCTCGGACCGACGCTATCAGGCAAGACCTCGATCATGCGGCTGCTCGCCGGTCTCGACAAGCCGACCACCGGCCGCGTGCTGGTCGACGGCAAGGACGTCACCGGCGCCGACGTGCGGCAGCGCTCGGTCGCGATGGTCTATCAGCAGTTCATCAATTATCCGTCGCTGACGGTCTATGAGAACATCGCCTCGCCCTTGCGCGTGCAGGGCAAGCCGCGCGGCGAGATCGAGCAGCGCGTGCAGGAGGCGGCAAGCCTGCTGCGGCTCGAGCCGTATCTGAAGCGGACGCCGCTGCAACTGTCCGGCGGCCAGCAGCAGCGCACCGCGATTGCGCGCGCGCTGGTCAAGGGCGCCGACCTGGTGCTGCTCGACGAGCCGCTGGCCAATCTCGATTACAAGCTGCGCGAGGAACTGCGCACCGAGCTGCCGCGCATCTTCGAGGCGTCGGGCGCGATCTTCGTCTATGCGACGACTGAACCTTCGGAGGCCCTGCTGCTCGGCGGTGACACGATTTGCATGTGGGAAGGCCAGATGCTGCAGGCCGGCAATACCTCAAAGGTCTATCGCCAGCCCGACACGCTGCGGGTCGCGCAGGTGTTTTCGGATCCGCCGCTCAATCTCGTCGGCATCGAGAAGAAAAACGGCTCTGTGCAATATGCCGGCGGCATCCAGGCGCCGGCCACCGGGCTTTACGCGTCACTTGGCCGATGGACCGTATCGGGTCGGCTTCCGCGCGCATCAGCTGGAAGTCGCGAACGGTATCGCCGGCCGGCATGCCTTTCATGCCACCGTCACCGTCACCGAAATCACCGGTTCGGAAAGTTTCGTGCATCTCAATCGCGATGCGTCCAACTGGGTCGCGGTGCTGCAGGGCGTCCATGAATACGAGCCCGGCCATGTGCTCGATGCCGTGCTCGATCCCGACAATGTCTTTGTGTTCGATGCCGCCGACCGTCTGGTCGCCGCGCCCAACGCGTCAATCAAAAAACGTGAGGAAAATGCACCATGGCCCGCATTGACCTCGTCGATCTCGCGCATTCCTACGGCGGCAATGACGCGCCGCCCGAATCATTCGCGCTGAAGCCGGTGACGATGACCTGGCGGCAGGGCGGCGCCTATGCGTTGCTCGGGCCGTCCGGCTGCGGCAAGACCACGCTGCTCAACCTGATTTCCGGCATCGTCACGCCCTCGCGCGGCAAGATCCTGTTCGACGGCACCGATATCACACCGCTGTCAACGGAGAAGCGCAATATCGCGCAAGTGTTCCAGTTTCCGGTGATCTACGACACCATGACGGTTGGGCAGAACCTGGCATTCCCCCTGAAGAACCGCGGCGTGCCGAAGGCCGACATCGTCGCGCGGGTCAAAAAGATCGCCGACTTGCTCGATCTCACGCCGTATCTCGACCGCAAGGCGACCCGGCTGACGGCGGATGCCAAGCAGAAGATTTCGCTCGGCCGCGGCCTGGTCCGTTCCGACGTCGCCGCGATCCTGTTCGACGAACCGCTGACCGTGATCGATCCCGAACTGAAGTGGCAGTTGCGCTCGAAACTCAAGGCGCTGCACCGCGACCTCGATCTGACGATGATCTACGTCACCCACGACCAGACCGAGGCGCTGACCTTTGCCGATACCGTGGTCGTCATGCATGACGGTGGCGTGGTGCAGAGCGGCACGCCGGCCGAGTTGTTCGACAAGCCCGCGCATACCTTCGTCGGCTATTTCATCGGTTCGCCCGGCATGAACATCGTGCCGGCCTCGGTCAGCGGACATGAGGCGCGGATCGACGGCCACACCATCGGTCTCCATCGTAACTATGGCGTGCTGCCGTCGGGCGCCAAGATCGAGATCGGCGTACGGCCGGAATTCGTCAATGTCGCCGCGCCCGCGTCCGGACTTCTATCGGCCAATATCGAGCGCATCGACGATCTCGGCCGCGTCCGCTTCGCCCGCGTTCGCGTCGGCAACGCCAAGTTTGCCGCCCGCGTGCCGCCAGGCTTCTCCGTTCCCGACAACACGGTCGGGCTGGTGTTCGATCCCTCGCATGTTCACGTCTATGCCGACAGCCGTCTGGTCGAGGGGGTTGCCTGATGGACAAGACGATCAACCAAAAAGCCTGGTTCCTGGTGCTGCCGGTGTTTCTGGTGGTCGCGTTCTCCGCGATCCTGCCGCTGATGACGGTGGTGAACTATTCGATGCAGGACACCTTCGGCAACAACCAGTTCTTCTGGAACGGCGTCGGCTGGTTCAAGGAACTGCTCGATCCCGTCGACCGATCTCGGCGGGCGCTTTCTGGATTCGCTCGCCCGCAACCTGTTCTTCTCCGCCGTGATCCTCGCCATCGAAGTGCCGCTCGGCATCGTGGTGGCGCTGTCGATGCCGCGCGAGGGCTGGACGGTCGCGGCCTGCCTCGTGATCCTGGCGCTGCCGCTCTTGATTCCGTGGAACGTGGTCGGAACCATCTGGCAGATCTTTGGTCGGCCCGACATCGGCCTGCTCGGCTATACGCTCAACAGCCTCGGCATCAACTACAACTACGTCTCCAACGAGTTCGATGCCTGGGCCACCGTCATCGTGATGGATGTCTGGCACTGGACCAGCCTCGTCGCATTGCTGTGCTACGCCGGACTGAAGTCGATCCCCGACGCCTATTATCAGGCGGCGCAAATCGACGGCGCCTCGCGCTGGGCGGTGTTCAAGGCGATCCAGTTGCCGAAGATGAACCGCGTGCTGCTGATCGCGGTGCTGCTGCGCTTCATGGACAGTTTCATGATCTACACCGAGCCGTTCGTGGTGACCGGCGGCGGCCCGGGCAATTCGACCACGTTCGTCTCGATCGAGCTGGTCAAGATCGCGCTCGGGCAGTTCGACCTCGGCAAGGCAGCGGCGCTGTCGCTGGTCTACAACCTGATCATCCTGATCGTGTGCTGGATCTTCTACACCGTGATGACCAACGCCGGGACCGAGCGTCCGGCCAAACAGGGAGTCGCATGATGCATTCGATTCCCGGCCGCCGCGCCATCATGGCGCTGTTTTTGATCTTCCTGCTGTTGCCGATCTACTGGCTCGTCAACATGAGCTTCAAGACCAATGGCGAGATCGTCTCGACCATGACGCTGTGGCCGCACCAGCCGACGCTGGCAAACTACATGCGCATCTTCACCGACGAGAGCTGGTATTCCGGCTATATCCATTCGCTGAACTACGTCGTGATCAACACCGTGATCTCGATTTCGGTGGCGCTGCCGGCGGCCTACGCGTTTTCGCGCTACCGTTTTCTCGGCGACAAGCACCTGTTCTTCTGGCTGCTGTCGAACCGGATGGCGCCGGCCGCGGTCTATGCGCTGCCGTTCTTCAATCTCTATTCGGCGATCGGCCTGTTCGATACGCCGTGGGCGGTGGCGCTGGCGCACTGCATCTTCAATGTGCCGCTGGCGGTCTGGATCCTCGAAGGCTTCGTTTCCGGCGTGCCGCGCGAGATCGACGAGACCGCGTTCCTCGACGGCTATTCGTTCCCGCGCTTCTTCGTCAAGATCCTGGTGCCGCTGATCGCGCAGCGGCATCGGCGTCGCCGCGTTCTTCTGCTTCATGTTCTCCTGGGTCGAACTGCTGCTGGCGCGCACGCTGACGACGGTCAACGCCAAGCCGATTTCGGCGATCATGACGCGCACGGTTTCCGCCGCCGGCATGGACTGGGGCCTGCTGGCCGCCGCCGGCGTGCTCACCATCATTCCGGGCGCGCTGGTGATCTGGTTCGTCCGCAACTACATCGCGCGCGGTTTTGCGCTGGGCAGGGTGTAGCCATGGAAAACATCGCATGGATGGCCTGGACGCTCCCGACCGCGATCTTCTTCGTGATGCTGTCACTGACCCTGGGCGTCATGACGTGGCTGGCCGTCGCCTATCCCGAGGCCGAACGCGTCGGCGTCCTGAGGATTCCGACGACGCGCGGCGACCGGCTGTTCATTTCGCTGGTGCTGGCGGCTGTGATCCATCTGCTGTGGATCGCCTTTGTCGGCACCGATGGCATTGCCACGCTTCCGATCGGGGAAGATGGCGTTGAGATTTCGAGCCTGTGGCTCGCAACCCTGATTTCGCTTCTCTCGGCCGTTGCGATTTTCCGCACCGTCTGAGAGAGGCGAAAAATGAGCAGATCCGGGGCCAACCCGGGCCTGGTTTTTGATTCTGCAACCGGAGGAACCAAAATGCGAGACTTGAGAGGAAAGAACAGGGATCGGAAGATTCGGGATCGTCTTCTGACGATGACCAGCGCCGCCGCGCTGATCGCGGCATCGGTCACGATATCAGCGCCGGCGTTTGCCGACGACGCAACCGCGCAGAAGTGGATCGACAGCGAATTCCAGCCCTCGACCCTGTCGAAGGCGGACCAGCTGAAGGAACTGCAGTGGTACGAAAAGGCCGCCGCGCCCTTCAAGGGCATGGAAATCAACGTCGTGTCGGAAACCATCACGACGCATGAATACGAATCCAAGACGCTGGCGAAGGCCTTCACCGAACTCACCGGCATCAAGGTCAAGCACGACGTCATCCAGGAAGGCGACGTGGTTGAAAAGCTGCAGACCCAGATGCAGTCGGGCAAGAACGTCTATGACGGCTGGATCAACGATAGCGACCTGATCGGCACTCACTTCCGCTACGGTCAGACCATCATCCTGTCGGACTACATGACCGGCGAGGGCAAGGACGTCACCGATCCGATGCTCGACGTCAACGACTTCATCGGCAAGTCCTTCACCACAGGTCCGGACAAGAAGCTCTATCAGCTTCCCGACCAGCAGTTCGCGAACCTCTACTGGTTCCGCTACGACTGGTTCTCCAATCCTGACTACAAGGCCAAGTTCAAGGCCAAGTACGGCTACGATCTCGGCGTTCCCGTGAACTGGTCGGCCTATGAAGATATCGCCGAGTTCTTCACCAACGACATCAAGGAGATCAACGGCGTCAAGGTCTATGGTCACATGGACTACGGCAAGAAAGATCCCTCGCTCGGCTGGCGTTTTACCGACGCCTGGCTGTCGATGGCCGGTAACGGCGACAAGGGCATCCCGAACGGTCTGCCGGTCGACGAATGGGGCATCCGCATGGAAGGCTGCCGTCCGGTGGGTTCATCCATCGAGCGTGGCGGCGACACCAACGGCCCGGCGGCGGTCTATTCGATCGTCAAGTATCTCGACTGGATGAAGAAGTATGCCCCGCCGCAGGCGCAAGGCATGACCTTCTCCGAATCGGGACCGGTGCCGGCGCAGGGTGCGATCGCGCAGCAGATCTTCTGGTACACCGCTTTCACCGCCGACATGGTGAAGCCGGGTCCAGTGATGAATGCCGATGGCACGCCGAAGTGGCGCATGGCTCCGTCGCCGCACGGCGCGTACTGGAAGGAAGGCATGAAGCTCGGCTACCAGGACGCCGGTTCCGCGACGCTCCTGAAGTCGACCCCCGCCGATCGCCGCAAGGCAGCCTGGCTCTATTTGCAGTTCATCAACTCCAAGACGGTGAGCCTGAAGAAGAGCCATGTCGGTCTGACGTTCACGCGTGAGTCCGACATCTGGGACAAGTCGTTCACCGAGCGCGCTCCGAAGCTCGGCGGCCTGATCGAGTTCTACCGCTCGCCGGCGCGCGTGCAGTGGACCCCGACCGGCAACAACGTGCCTGACTATCCGAAGCTGGCCCAGTTGTGGTGGCAGAACATCGGCGATGCGTCGTCCGGTGCGAAGACCCCGCAGGCGGCGATGGATGCGCTGGCCGCGGCCCAGGACTCGGTGATGGAACGTCTTGAGAAGTCCGGCGTGCAGAAGGAGTGCGGGCCGAAGCTGAACAAGAAGGAATCCGCCGAATACTGGTTCGCCAAGGCCCAGAAGGACGGTACGCTCGCACCCCAGCGCAAGCTGGCGAACGAGAAGCCGAAGGGCGAAACGGTCGACTACGACACGCTGGTCAAGTCGTGGCCGGCAACGCCCCCGAAGCGTGCGGAAGCGAAGTAAGCTTGCTTCGTAACGAGTGATGCAAAAACGAAAGGCCGGGAGCGATCCCGGCCTTTTTCTTTTCGCATGCGGAGCTGCTTACTCCCCACTGTCGTCGTCCGCCTTGTGCGCAATGGCACTGGGCGGACGATCCAGTACCCGCAGCGGCCGGTTCGATCGCTGACGGCTGCGATTACTGGACGCCCGCCTTCGCGGGCATGACGAATTACTCCGCCGCCTGCGCAGCGCCGAGCGTCGGATAGTCGGTATATCCCTTGGCGCCGCCGCCGTAGAACGTCGCCTTGTCGAAGGCGTTCAACGGTGCGCCCTTCTTCAGGCGCTCGACGAGATCCGGGTTGGAGATGAACGGCTTGCCGAACGCGATCAGGTCGGCCGCGTTGTCGGCCAGCACCTTGGTCGCGAGATCGAAATCATAGCCGTTGTTGGCCATGTAGGTCTGCTTGAAGCGCTTGCGCAGGGACGCGTAGTCGAACGGCGCGATATCGCGCGGGCCGCCGGTGGCGCCTTCGATGACGTGAATGTACGTCAGCTTCAGCGCGTTGAGCTGATCGACGATGTGGTCGAACAGCGGCTGCGGATTTGAATCCGAGATGTCGTTGGCCGGCGTCACCGGCGAAATGCGGATGCCGGTGCGTTCCGGGCCGGCGACGGAAGCCACGACCTTGGAAACTTCCAGCATCAGCCTGGCGCGGTTCTCGATCGAGCCGCCATAGGCATCGGTGCGCTTGTTGGTGCCGTCCTTGGCAAATTGATCGAGCAGATAGCCGTTGGCGCCGTGGATTTCGACGCCGTCGAAGCCGGCGAACAGCGCATTCTCGGTGCCGCGCTTGAAGTCTTCAATGATCCCGGGAATTTCCGAAAGCTCGAGCGCGCGCGGTTCGGTGATGTCGGCGAAGGTGCCGTTGACAAAGGTCTTGCCGTTGGCGCGGATCGCCGACGGCGCGACTGGCTTGCCGCCGTTCGGCTGCAGCGAGTCATGCGAGACGCGGCCGACATGCCAGATCTGGATGAAGATGCGCCCGCCTTTTTCGTGGACGCGGTCGGTGACCTTGCGCCAGCCGGCGACTTGTTCTTTCGAGTAGATGCCGGGGGTGTCCTGATAGCCCTGGCCCTGCTGCGAGACCTGGCTGGCTTCGGTGATCAAAAGTCCGGCCGAGGCGCGCTGGCCATAATAGTCCACCGCGAGCGGGCTCGGCACCATGCCGGGCGGTGATCGCGCGGTTGCGGGTCAGCGGCGCCATCACGAGGCGGTTGGGCAGTTCGATCGGGCCAAGCTTATAGGGCTCGAACAGTTTGGTCTGGCTCATGTTGTTGGGTTCCGGAAAGTTGGCGGGTAGGGAACAGTTGGGCATTGCCGCGTGCAGTGCAATACCCACGCCGTAGCGTTTTCGCTAGAACAAATATGCGGTCGATGTCGTTCAGCCTCGTACGATCCCGCCCATATGGCCGGCATCGAGGAACAGCGTATGCGCGTTGACGTAGGATGATTCATTCGAAATCAGGAACAGCGCAGTATAGGCGACTTCCCAGCCGGTGCCCTGGCGGCCGAACGGCACCGTCAGCGCGCGATCGGCCCTTCTCCGGCTGGCGTCGCGGCCCATCGGACTGTCGATAAAACCCGGCGCGATCACATTACAGCGAATGCCCTTTTCTTCACCAGCGCGGGCAATCGCCCGGCCGAGCGCGATCTGGGCAGCCTTGGAGGATTCATAAGCGGGGTTGCGGCCATTGCCGCGCTGGCTCGCCATCGACGAGGTCAGCGTAATCGCGCCGCCCGGCGCCATGATCTCCAGCGCCTTCTGCGCGAACAGCATGTGGCTGCGGACGTTGACGGCGTAATCCTTGTCCCAGGCTTCCGCCGTCATTTTCGGCAGCGACAGGCCGCAGGAAATGCCGACGTTCAGCGCCAGCCCATCGAGGCCGCCGAGCTGTTTGGCGCAGCGCTCGATCGCGGGCGCGATCGCCGAGATGTCGGAGACATCGACCACATCGGTAAAGGCCTTGCCGCCTTCGCTCGTGATCTGCGCCACCGTATTGTCGGCTGCTTCCTTGTCGATGTCGATGCAGGCGACATGCGCGCCCTCGCGCGCGAACAAGACCGACATCGCCCGACCGTTGCCGATCGGCGGCTCCTCGTCGATGATTTTGCGCTGGCCGGCGCCGACCACGATGATACGGCGGCCGGCAAGGCGGCCGTGGCTTTTGGCGAGGCCAAGCGATTCCGCATGCAGCGAGGCGGAAGGATCGATTTTGCGAGGGGCGTGGGTGGTGGTGGACATTGTCTGGCTCTCCCTGAGTTTCTTGTTGGGAAGAGCACTAGCACGTCATGGCTGACGAAGTGAAACCACCCGGTCTCGCCAGGCGAAACCGGGTGATTTGAGTTTTTCCTCATCCTGAGGAGCGGCCACTTGGCCGCGTCTCGAAGGATGCAGGCCCGTCTGTGGCTTCATGGTTCGAGACGGCGCAAGTGCGCCTCCTCACCATGACGGCAAGCCGTCAGTTCGCGCCCATGTAATCGCGCTTGCCGACTTCGACGCCGGCGTGGCGCAGCAGGCCGTGCGCAATCGCGGCGTGGAAGTAGAACTGCGGCAGCGAGTAGTTCGAGATGAACTGCTGGCCCTTGAGCGTCATCGTCTTGTCCGGACCCATCGGGAAGGTGACATCCTTGGTGTCCGCGCCCTCGAACTGCGCCGGCTTGAACGACTTGACGTAATCAGCGGTCTTGGCGAGCCGCGCGCGCAATTCCTCAAAGGTCTTTTCGGTATCCGGCGTCTGCGGCACTTCACTATGGGTGACACGGGCGCAGCCGCGGGTGGCGAAATCGCTGGCAAGCTGGATCTGCTTCGAGAGCGGCAGCATGTCCGGATAGAGCCGCGAATTCAGCAGCACCTCGGGCTGGATTTTCTTGGCGGTGCAATGCGCCTCGGCCTTGGTGAGGAGGCCGGAAAGGGAGCCGAGAACCTGCAAATAGGCCGGCACGGTGGCGTCGTAAAAGGACATGTGATGCTCTTTTCGTTGGGTGGAATATTGTTGCTTGCAGAGACTGCGTGCTGCAAGTGGGGCGGCCGGCAGCTAAATGCAACTGCATCCATCGCCGATCACGATGAATTATTTTCCGGTGTCATCGCCCGGTTTAACCGGGCGACCCAGTATTCCAGAGAAGTTAGCGATTGAACCGATAGGTTACGGTGTACTGGATTCCCCGCCTTCGCGGGGAATGACAAGTTCACCTCGGCCCGGCGCGCATCCGCGCCAATAGCTCCGCCGTCGGCCAGGAATCCGCCGGCAACCCATACTTCACCTGCATCGTCTTCACCGCGGTGCGGCTCTGCTGGCCGAGGACGCCGTCGACCTTGCCGACATTGAAGCCGGCGCGGACCAATAGCTGCTGCAATTCCTTGATCTCGTTGAACGGCAATTGCACCACCGGCACCGCGGGCTGCCGCATCGGGGCGGCGCCCGCGATGCGGCTGGCGAGATAGCCGGCGGTGGTCGAATAGATCAGCGAATTATTCCATTCGGTATAGGCGGCAAAATTCGCGTAAGCGAGGAACGCGGGTCCGGTGCGGCCCATCGGCAGCAGCAGCGAGGCCGGCAGGTCGTCGTTCGGCAGCGGCTTGCCGTCGGGATAGGTGACGCCGAACTGCGCCCATTTCGAGCGCGGCAATTTGATCGTGAGATCCGCCTGATCCCACGGCAGATTCTGCGGCGCGCGGACTTCCTGCAGCCATGGTTCGCCGCGCCGCCATTTCAAACCATTGGCGATGTAGTTGGCGGTCGAGCCGATCACATCGGGCGCGCTGCGCAAGAGATTGCGATGGCCGTCGCCGTCGTAATCCACCGCATAGTTGAAATAATGCGTCGCCAGAAATTGCGTCTGGCCGAGTTCGCCGGCCCAGGAGCCGATCATCTCGCTCGCGGTGAGGTCGCCGCGATCGATGATTTTCAGCGCCGCGATGGTCTCCTTCTGGAACATATCCGAGCGTCGGCAGTCATACGCCAGCGACACCAGCGACGGCAGCGTATGCAGGTTGCCGAGCTCCGCGCCAAAGCTGCTCTCCAGCCCCCAGAACGCGGCGATGACAGCCGGCGGCACGCCATATTCCTTTTCGGCGCGGTTGAACGCCGCCGCATGGATACGGATCCGCGCCTGCGCATTTTTTGCAGCACCATCGGACGCCCGGTTGCGCGCGAATTCGGTGAACACCTGGCCGAACACGCGCTGGCCGCGGTCGCGGTTGACGATGCTCTGGTCGTAGACGAGGTAGGGCGCGGCCTCGGCGAGCGCGCGCTGCGACACCCCGGCCGCGACCGCCTGCTGCTTGAGATCGGCAAGGAAACGGTCGAACGTCATTCCGTTGTGACAGGACGCCGCGCGGGGCGATGGCGCGGCCACCGGCGGCTGACCCGGGATCGCAGCAGTGGGCGGCCTCGGCGCCGCCGGTCGGGCCGGTGCGGGCCGAATGGGGGCGGGGGCCGGTTGGGCGGAGGCGAGGGACGAAAAGGCCAATGACGCCGCGATGACAACGAGAAATCTGGAAAATCGCATCAATGTCACCGGCCCGAAGGAAATGGAGGGGCAATAGTAGAATCCGCAGGGCCGATAAGCCACCGGGTGGCGCGCATGCGCGCCCGATATGCCCATTTATCCCGAGCCGAACTCGGAGCAATCGCCCCGCAAGCCCCACCTTGCGCATAGCGGCCTGCCGCCAGGACCGCAGCCCGCAGGCTGTTCCAACCGGCCCCCGCCGTGTAGGCTATTGTCCGCAGGCCGAAAAAGGGCCGCCGCCCATATGGGGCGTACTGATCAGGGAGACGGGGACGGTATGACGGAACTCCGATATCTGGCGCCGAATACGCTTGATGAAGCGATTGGCGCGTTTGCTGCGGCGGGGAGCGCCGGGCGCATCCTGGCCGGCGGGACCGACCTTCTGGTGCAGATGCGCGCCGGGATGGTGAAGCCTGGCGTCATCGTCGACATCAAGAAAATCGCTGACCTCACCACCATCGCGCAGACCGCCGATGGCGGGTTTCGCATCGGCGCCGCCGTCTCCGGCATGGCGCTGGCCGAACATAAAACTTTTGGCAAGGTCTGGCCCGGCGTGCTGGAAGCGGTCAACCTGATCGGCTCCAAGCAAGTGCAGGGGCGGGCCTCCGCCGGCGGCAATCTCTGCAACGGCTCGCCGGCCGGCGACAGCGTGCCCGCGATGGTCGCGGCCGGCGCCATCGTCACCGTGCAGGGCCCGAACGGCCGCCGCGAGATCAAGGTCGAGGACGTGCCGGCCGGTCCGGGCCGCACCAATTTGAAACCCGGCGAAATCCTCGTCAGTTTTGCGCTGCCGCCGCGACCAGCTGGATCGAGCGATGCGTATCTGCGGATGATCCCGCGCACTGAAATGGATATTGCCGTCGTTGGCCTCGGCGTCAGCCTGACGATGAAAGACGGCGTCTGCATCGCCGCCCGCGTCGGCCTCGGCGCTGTCGCGCCGACCGTGCTGCTGGTGGAGGACGCCGCGAAAGCGTTGATCGGCAGCAAGCTCGATGACGCAGCACTTGCCAAAGCCGCGGCTGCCTGTTCCGCCGCCTGCCGTCCGATCGACGACAAGCGCGGCACCATCGCCTACCGAATCAAAGTCGCCGGCGTGCTGCTGAAGCGCACCGCCGTGATTGCCGCGCAGCGCGCGAAAGGGAATTGAGTTCATGGCTAAAGTTCACGTCACCACGTCGATCAACGGCGAGCCGATGGAATACCTATGCGAGCCGTCAGACACCATGCTCGACGCGCTGCGCGGGCCGCTGGGTTTGACCGGCTCGAAGGAAGGCTGCGCCTCCGGCGATTGCGGCGCATGCTCGATCACGCTCGATGACCAGCTGGTCTGTTCCTGTCTGATGCTGGCGGTCGAGGCCGAGGGCCACGACATCAGAACCATCGAGGGCATGGCGCACGGCGACAAATTGCATCCGTTGCAGCAGAAGTTCCTGGAGTTGGCGGCACTTCAGTGCGGCATCTGCACCTCGGGCATGCTGATCGCCTCTGATGCACTGCTGCGGAAGAATCCGAATCCGAGCGAGGAGCAGGTTCGCTTCTGGCTCGCCGGAAATCTCTGCCGGTGCACCGGTTATGACAAGATCGTTCGCGCGGTGATGGAAACCGCTGCCGACATGCGGGAGAGTGCGCAATGATGAACGTCGTCACCAACAACAAGTGGATCGGCCAGCGCACCATCAGGCCTGACGGCGTCGACAAGGTCACCGGCCGCGCGGCGTTCGCCGCCGACACCACCATGCCCGGCATGATCTGGGGCAAGGTGCTGCGCAGCCCGCATCCGCATGCGCGGATCAAATCGATCGACACGTCCAAAGCGGAAGCGCTGCCCGGTGTCAAAGCCGTCGTCACCGCCAAGGACATCGTCGACTTCCCGCTCGACAAATCCGTGATGCTCGGGATCCAGGACATGCGCTGGATGTGCCGCAACGTGATGGCGCGCGAGAAGGCGCTGTTCCCCGGACATCCCATCGCGGCCGTCGCCGCGACGACGGAAGCCATCGCGGCAAAAGCCTGCGAACTGATCGAAGTCGATTACGAAGTGCTGCCGTGGTCGATTGAGATCGACGATGCGCTGAAGCCGGACGCACCGATCCTGCATGATTTCGTGAAATTCGAAGGCAAGCCGTCCAACATCGCAGGGCGCCTTGAGGTCAAGAAGGGCGACATCGAAAAAGGCTTTGCGGAAGCCGAAGTCGTGATCGAGCGCTCGTTCACCACGCGGCCGGTGCATCAGGGCTATATCGAACCGCACGCCTGCCTGATCTCGGTCGCCGCCGACAACAAGACCACGATCTGGAGCTCGAGCCAGGGCCAGTTCATGGTGCGCGCGATGACGTCGTATCTGACCGGCATCAACCAGAGCGACATCCGCGCCATCCCCGCCGAGATCGGCGGCGGCTTTGGCGGCAAGACCATCGTCTATCTCGAACCGCTGGCGACGCTGCTCGCGAAAAAGTCCGGCCGTCCGGTGAAGATGGTGATGACCCGCGAGGAAGTGATGCGGGCGACCGGCCCCACTTCGGGCTCGAAGAGCACGGTCAAGATCGGCGCCAAAAAGGACGGCACCATCGTTGCCGCGCAAGGCACGTTCTATCTGCAGGCCGGCGCGTTTCCGGGCTCGCCGATCCGCGGCGCGGTGGGTTGCAGCTTTGCTCCTTACGAAATTCCGCATGTTCTCTCGGTCGGTTTCGACGTGTGCTCGAACCGCTCCAAGGTTGCGGCCTATCGCGCGCCGGGCGCGCCGATCGGCGCCTACGCGGTGGAGTGCGTGCTCGATGAGCTCGCCGAGGCGTTGAAGATGGATCCGCTGGCGCTGCGCATCAAGAATGGTGCCAGGGAAGGCACAAAAGCCGCGCACGGGCCGGTCTATCCGCGCATCGGCTATATCGAGACGCTGGAAGCCGCGCGCGATTCCGAACACTACAAGGCGCCGCTCGGCAAGCTTCAAGGCCGCGGCGTCGCCTCCGGCTACTGGTTCAACGCCGGCGGCGAATCCTCCGCCCAGGTCAACGTCACCGAGGACGGCAACGTCGTCGTCACCACGGGTCACCCCGATATCGGCGGCTCCCGTGCCGGCATCGCCAACATCTGCGCTGAGCTGCTGGGTATCGACTACCGCCGCGTTTCGGTGCTGATCGGCGATACCGCGACGATCGGCTTTTCGAACCTCACCGGCGGCAGCCGCGTGCTGTTCGCGTCCTCGATCGTGGTGACGCAGTCGGCGGAAAAGGTCATTCATACGCTGCGCGAACGCGCCGCAAAGATCTGGGATATCGATCCCGAAGCGGTGAAGTGGGAAAACGGCGCGGCGCATCCGGTTAGTCCGAATGCCGGCCAGTTCGAACCGCTGACCCTGGCTGAACTCGCCGAGAAGGCGCCTTCGATGGGCGGACCGATCGGCGCCGGCGTGCAGCTCAATACGGTCGGCGCGGAGGGCGGCTTCGGCACCCACATCGCCGACGTCGAGGTCGATGTCGAGCTCGGCATCGTCCGGGTGATCCGCTACACGGCCATTCAGGACGTCGGCCGCGCCGTGCACCCCGCTTATGTCGAGGGCCAGTTGCAGGGCGGCGTCAGCCAGGGCATCGGCTGGGCGCTGAACGAGGAGTACATCTACAACAAGCAGGGCAAGGTCGATAATCCCGGCTTCCTCGACTACCGCATGCCGGTGTGTTCGGACCTGCCGATGATCGACACCATCATGGTCGAAGTGCCGAACCCGAAGCATCCGCAAGGCGTCAAGGGTGTCGGCGAAGTACCACTGATTCCTGTGATGTCGGCGGTCGCCAACGCCGTCTACAACGCACTCGGCAAGCGCTTCTACAGCCTGCCGATGTCGCCGCCGAAGGTGGTCGAGGTGCTGGAGGGATCGACGCAGCAGGCGGCGGAGTAGCAGAGCAGGGGCGGACGAGCGGAAGCGTCATCCGCCGATAGTCGGCAACGCAAATGAGTGACGTGTTTCCCTTCCGCACCATGGCGTATAACAACGCCTGGGCCAATCACCGGCTGCTCACGGCGTGTACCCACCTGACGCCGGAGGAGTTCGCTGCCAAACGAACCGGCTTCTTCCCGAGCCTGCGCGCCACGCTCAATCATATCCTGATCATCGACCATTTCTATGTCGACGCGATGGAAGGCGGCACGCTCGGACCGGCGGCCTGGGTGACCAGGAGCCTTGTGACACGGTTGCGTCGCTTCGCGACGCGCAAGCGGCGGTCGATCGCCGGTTGCTGGCGGTGGTGGAAGGCCTCGACGGCGCTGGCCTTGAGCGCGTCGTCGCCGTGCATCGCGGCACCTCGATCCAGCGCGAACGGATGGACCGCCTGCTGCTGCATCTGTTTCAACACCAGATCCATCATCGCGGGCAGGCGCACGCGATGCTGAGCGCAACGTCGGTGCCGCCGCCGCAACTCGACGAATTTTTCGCCGAAGGCGAAGCGCCGTTGCGGGCAGCCGAGTTCAGGAAGCTCGGCTGGACCGAGGACGGGATCTGGGGCGCCTAGAGCTGCGCCGCGGCGCCTTCCGCGCCATGGCGCGTCGGTCCTTGCGCCTTGCGTGATCGATACAATCGGATGACGCTTTGGGCCGTCTCGGTTGTGAGCCGGGCGAATTTTGCTTTCAGCGCATCGAGCTTGTCGGCTGAAATCTTGTGGTCCGGCGCGCCGAGAAACAGGATCGCCATCGTGGTCTCCCACGAATAGTCGAGCGATTTCGCAAAGATCGTGGGCATTTCTCCGGTCGGATCGATCAATCCGCGCTCGATGACGTTAGCGGGCAGGGAGCACAGTAGCGCAAGGGCGATCGTCACTTCCGGAAACGCGTGGGATTGTGCGTAGCCGGCGATCTTCTTCTCACCGAGATTGCCGCGTCGGTGAAGCGTGGAAACGGCCTGCCTCGCCTCGAAATAGTTCTTGGAGGCGGGTCCGAATATCGAGTGCAATTCGCCTGTAACGTCCGAAATCATGTGCTCGACTTCACTCGCGGCCTCCGGACGTTCACGCGCCAGCTTCATTCTGACTTCGTCCGATGCCTTTGCGATCAACTGCTGGAAGATATGCCGGGGGATATCGACCCTGCTGCCGAGTGTCTCGACCAGGAAGGAATTGTGTTCGGATCGTTCGACCATGCGCAGGAAGCCGAAGTCCGAGAAGCGCGCGCCGGCATTGGCCGCGAGCGAAGTGACGACGTCCTGATCGCCGGTGACGACAAGGACATCGGTCACGGGTTGGCTGATGGTTTCCCGCTTGGATATCGCCAGAAGATGCGGCTGGCTTCTGGAACGGGCGATCGAAATCTGCGTCCTGACGTCGAGCCGCGCGGAGTGTCGAAGAATCGGCCCCGCGACTTCGATCGAAGGATCGCGTGCGAGCTGATTGATGCAGTCGATCGGGGCATTTCCGGCATGGGCCAGCCGCCTGGCGAGTTCGGTGCGCGCCGCCACTTCGATCCCGCGGGCGAGACGCTCGATGACTTCGCCGAAGGTCCAGATATCCTGCTCGGAATATTGACCCGATATCAGCACGTCTGTCGCATGCCACAACGCACGCAACCGGCTCTCGCTGGAGCCCTGCGACATCGACTCGTCCAACTGTTTCAAAAGCGATGCGGAGTCCGTCATACCGCCGCTCTGGAAATGCCCCGAAACCATTATGAAATACCGGTCCCATTACCGGCCCGGAAATCCTAATCAACAATTAAAATTGCTCCCGGCGGACCGGGCATCGCTATCGGTTTTAGGCAAAACCAGCGCGCGCCGGCAGCATCACGCATTCCGTGACGCTGGGTGGCGAAGGAGAACTGGTGCCTAATTGCGGCCTGCCGTCGCGCCCGTCGCTCCAGTTCCCGTTGCCGAAGCAGCCGGCGTTCCGTGTCCGGTTCCGATCGTGTCGCCCGTGGTGCCGTTGTTCATGGCACCGCTGGCAATGCCGGCGCCGGGGTTTGGCCGGTTGTCGCCGCTAGAGTTGGCGTTGGACGAATTTGGTTTGGCAGGCGAAATTGCGGCATCTCCGGTGGTCGTGGTCGAACCGGTGCTGGCATTTTGCGCCAATGCGAGCGGACCGGTGGAGACTGCGGCAATGGCGACGGCGACGACGGCAAATTTCATCTGGACCCCTCCGGGAAGCTTGCAGGAGAAACGGCCGCGCAAGCAGCAGGTTCCGTATGAGTTCCCAAATCTTCTGCAAAACGGCTGAACGGCCGGTTCAGAGCCGGTTCATCGCGCCGACATTATCCCTCGCCGCGGGTGCAGGCACATGAGGTGGACGATGTCGAACTCCCAAATTTCCTTCGATCCGATTGGCACGGTGGTGGACTGGATTGATGCGTGCCGGCAGCGCAAGCTCGCTGCACTGATCGATCTCTACGACGATGCCGCGCGGTTGAATTGTTGTGAAGGCGGCAGTTTTCACGGCAAATCCGGCGTGGAACGTTACTGGCGTCCCAAGCTCGAGAAAGTCGCGGCCGACGCCTTTGCGATCGACGCCTTGATGCCGGAAGCCGGCGGCGTCTCGCTCGATTACAGGGATTACGACGGCAAGCCTGTCCGTACTCACTTCCGTTTCAGCGAAATCGGAAAAATCATCAGCACCGCCTGTGCGCCGACTTAGGCGCGCGGCAAGCACCTCTCCGAGACATGGCGATGAATTGTATCGGCCACGCGTTTAACCGCACCCGCAGCCGGAATGATCCAGTTCGGCTGTCACGGCGGATCTGATGAAAGACGGAGAGCCAACGGCATGTCGCCTATCGGCAGACCTGCTCCCACGCGCACTTGCCTGAGGTATCGCAAACCTGGGCTTGCTTGCACTGCGATCCGCCGAGCGTGAGCAGGTTCGGCGGAATGACCGGGGCGACCGACGGCTTCGGAGGCCGGCACACCGTCGGAGGACAGACTTTCGGCGGGTCGATGACGCCGTCGCACAACGGCTGCATGCGTCCGTCGACGCACAGGCAGCTGCAGGCCGCGTCGGCGGCGCTGCCGCCGATCAGCAGGAGGGTGAGCGCGAATAGAACAGAACGCATGCGGCCTTTCCAAAATCGATTTCGGTTGCTCCATCGAAAGCGTATCACGGGAACCCGCCGCGCGCCGTTCGCAACTGCAAATATCGTAAAGCAGATACCAAGCCGGACGATGGCAATGTTCGCTTTGCCTGGTAGCCGATCTGATCACGCCGAGGTGGCGTAGGGAATGCTGCCCACGAGCGCGAAAACCTGGATCGCATTGCTCAACATGCCGCCCCAATGCAAGCGACGCAGCCGGCGCACCGCGTCAGTATCGCCGGCATCCTTGGCGCTGAGTTGGGCATCCCACTGCTGGAGAAACCGGGGGCGTGCCCAGAACGCGAAAGCGGCGATCAAGCCAATGCCGATGGCAAAAGCCGGCCGGCCGGCCACGGCAAAGGCCACCACCCCGATCGCTCCGGCAATGCTTGTCATCAGAAAATGGGCACTGAACATGCCGCGCAACAACTGGGCGACCTGCGGGATGTCGAGCTTCACCAGCAGAAAGGCCGGCGATGCCAGCAGGAAATAACCCATCGGAAAAAGCAGTATGACAATGGCCGCGAGCGCAACGCCATCCAGGGTCATGCGATCACCCCTTCTTTGTCTTTTTCCGCCGGGCGACGGCCGTTCCTGCCGTTTGTCGTAACAATACCCGGGTGCGTTTCCTCGAAGCCATAGGCCTTTGGTCGCGCTTTAAGCCGCCCGCAAATGAACGGACACCGGTCGCAGGATAAGGCTGGATTTTGGAGCATCGCCAAAGACCGCTGCCATTCTTCACAATGCGCAAAACGTAACACAGGAACTTCGGCGCGCGTATCATGCGTCGATCTGAATCACGCCACTTCAGGAACGTTTCATCGCGGCCTTCGTTTTCCCTCGATCTACTCAAACCTGGAGGACAACGCATGGTTACCGAAGTACGCGAACAGGGCAATCTGATCGGCAGCGACAAGGTCGAGGGAACCGCGGTCTATGGCGCGGATAGAACCAAGATCGGCTCCATCGAGCGCGTGATGATCGACAAGCAGAGCGGCAAGGTATCCTACGCCGTGCTGTCGTTCGGCGGCTTCCTCGGCATCGGCGACGATCACTATCCGCTGCCCTGGCAGTCGCTGAAGTATGACACCTCGCTCGGCGGCTACATCACCGGCGTGACCGAGACGCAGCTCAAGGGCGCGCCGAAGTACGGCAACGACAATGCGTGGAACTGGGCCGATGCGACCCGAACCCGCGCGGTCAACGACTATTACGGCATCGCGATCTGATCCTCGCGATCCGTCGACATGAGGCCCGCCTTCACGGCGGGCCTTTTGCTTGTGCCTGCACTTCGGCCGCGTGATCCGTCGTCCTGAGGCGCGCAAGCCGGCGGCGCAATTGCGCCGCAGAGCGCGCCTCAGGATGCCGGATCAACGGATCGTTCCGTTCGCAATGGCGGCTCAAGCGGCTACAATACGCGCGCAACGACAGGAACTCCTCATGGCCGAACAGCGATCAAATCCTTCGCGGCGAAACGATCATGTCCACGGCGGCCTCCGTTGCAACAGCGGGGCTCTTGATACGGATCACACCCGCAAATGCATCGGACAAGATGACCCGGCAGCAGGCCGAATATCAGGATACGCCCAACGGCATCTATAGCTGCGGACTGTGCACGCTGTTCGAGCCGCCGAGCGGCTGCAAGGTGGTCGAGGGCGAGGTCGGCAAGGACGGCTGGTGCAAGGCGTTTGCGCTCGCGGATTGAGGCAGTTGGGGCGGCGCTCGGCGCCGCCCCAATGGCGAATGCTACCAAGATTACAATCCAGCCGGATCCGCCACCGACTCGAGCGACAGCTGCGGCTCGCCCTGGAGCGTGGCCTCGAACGCGCGCAAGCGATTATAGATCGAGATCAGATCGACGATCGTGCTCCAGGACGTGATCAGATATTGGAACGAGCTTCGGACCTGCCCGAACGCCCGGATGATCTGGTTCATGGTGCCAAGCGTGATGTTGCCGGCCACGATGGTGGGGCCCAGCAGGATGTAGGCGAAAATGGCGTCAGTCTGCAGATAAACAATACGGCCGACGTTGAAGTACAGGAAGTTCAGATAAAGCCGGAAATAGTTCCGGCGAATGTTGCTGAATAGCACGTTGAGGGTCGGTGGATCGGCACGGGCGGGGTCGTCTTCACCGAGCACCAGTTCCTTGCGGTAGGCGGCTTCAACCCGCTGGTTGAAAAATTCGATGCCCGGCAGCTTGATACCAACCAAAGCCAGCAAACCGGTTCCGAGCACGGACCACAGCACCGCAGCAATGACCAGTGGATAGGGGATGGAGCCGACCAGCGGCAGTTCCGTCACGCTGCTGGAGAGTTTCATCAGCACCGGCAGGAACGCCAGCAGCGTCATGCTGGCACTGATGAGTTCGACGGCGAGGCTTTCCATGGTGGTCGAAAACCGCATGGTGTCTTCCTGCACGCGCTGCGAGGCGCCCTCGATGCCGCGCAGCCGCGGCCAGTTGGCGATATAGAAGTCGTTCATCGCGGTGCGCCAGCGGAAGATGTAATGACTGACAAAGAAGCGCGTCATCACGCCGGCTACGACCGCGACCAAGGCGATGGAGGCGAAGGTCGCCAGGTGGCCGTAGAATTCACCCAGCGTCACCGGCCTCGATTTCGCCAGCGCAGCCTGGACCAGATCGTAGAACGGACCGAACCAGGCGTTGATGGCAACGTTGACCTGAACCTGGAAATAGGTGGCGAACAGGATCAACGCCGAGCCCAGGATCGACCATGGCGCCCAGGGATGCGGCGCGAACCACATCCAGAAAGCGGTAAAAATCGCGACGCTCAGCGTAAAATAAAAGTCGAACCAGAGCGAGCGCGCCGTCCAGAACATTTCGACGCCGACGACGCCGGGTGCGGACGAGCCGAACAACTCGGCGGCAAAACTATACCAGAGCGTCACCGCCAGCGCGGTCCACAGGACCGCCGAGATAAAGAAGAGTTTTGGGCGCGGGAAGAATGAAACGAACATTCGATGATCCAGTCCTGTCTGGGAGGCTCTCGGCTAAAAGGTTTGGCGGATTGGCTAACTCACAACTCTCTAGCGTTGCTGAACGCAAACGACGATACCCGCCGGGTGTTTTCGTCCAGAATCAGCGTCCGCGTGATCGGCGGTTCGGCGCGCTGGCTGCAGTTTTCGCGCTCGCAGAGCCGGCAGTTGACGCCGATCGGCGTGCCCTCGGTCTTTTCCAGATCCATGCCGGCGGCATAGACGAGTTTCGCCGCATGGCGGATTTCGCAGCCCAAGCCCGATCGCAAAGCGCGGCTGGGCTTGCGGATGCGGCGCCACCGGGCGGCGCACCATCTGCGCGATCGAGAAATAGCGTGTGCCGTCGGGCAGCTCGATCACCTGCTTGAGCAACTGGTCCGGCGTGTCGAAGGTCGAATGCACGTTCCAGAGCGGGCAGGTGCCGCCGAATTTCGAGAACGGAAACGTGCCGGAGGAAAACCGCTTGGAGACGTTGCCGGCATTGTCGACGCGCAGCAGGAAGAACGGCACGCCGCGCGCGTTCGGCCGCTGCAAGGTGGTGAGGCGGTGGCAGACCTGCTCGAAGCCGGCGCTGAAACGTTGCGCCAGCACGTGGACGTCGTAGCTCAGCGCTTCCGCGGCGGAATGGAACGCCTGGTAGGGCATCATTACGGCGGCGGCGAAATAATTCGCCAGCGTGATGCGATAGAGCCGCCGCGGCGTCTCGTCGAGCGGGCCGGCGCGGTTGACGATGGCATCGATGGCGGCGCTGGATTCGGTGAGACCGATCTGCAGCGCGAGTTGAAAACTGCGCCCGGCGCCGTCGACCAGTTCCGAAATCAGCAGTTGCCGGCGATGGCGGTCGAACCGCCGCAAGGTCTCGCGCATCACGTCGACCGGCATGATGCGGGTGACGATCGAATGCTTTTCGCGCAGCCGCGCGGTGAGCGCGGCGAACAGGCCTTCCGCCGGCACATTCAGTTCGTCGCGCAGGTTTTCGGCGGCGGTCTCGAGTTCGGGAAAGTAATTGCGGTTGGCCTCGATCAGGTCGCGGACGCGCTCGATCGGGTTGGCCTCGAATCGGCTTCCCTCGTCGCGGTCGGCCATTTGCGCCGCCACCAGCGTCTCGCCGCGGCGGGCTTCGGTGTAGGCGGCGTAGAGTCGCTGCAGGGAATGGGTCACGCCGGGGCACAGTTCGGCGAGGTCGCGCAGTTCCTGCTTCGGCAGGTCGATCTGCCGGAACAGCGGATCGGAGAAGATCTCGTTCAGTTCGGCAAAGAAACGATCCTCGTCCGCGGTGGCGAGATCGCGCAGATCGAGGTCGTAGGTCTCCGCCAGCCGGAGCAGGATCTGCGCCGTCACCGGCCGCTGGTTGCGCTCTATCAGGTTGATATAGCTCGGGGAAATGCCGAGCCCCTCGGCGATCTGGGTCTGCGACAGGCCAAGCTGCTGGCGAATTCGGCGGAATCTTGGGCCGACAAACAGCTTTTTTCCGGAGTCGGTCGCCATGGCAGCCCTGCTGACCTATTTTTGTGACTAACTTTACAAAATGACATCTATGACAAGTTTAGATGTTACATGACATCACCATTCGAAATCAAGCTATCTATACGAATTTAGCATTTTAGCGTTTAGCTCTCAGCACGTTTCGCAATGCACTGTCATGAATGTCGATTGAAGGAACACGCAGATGAACTACCAGCCACGTGGGATCAGCGACCAGGCCATCCAGGGACCGGCTTCCTATCTGAGCGAGATTGGAGCTGCCGAAGCGCTCCTCAAGAACCAGCCGACCTGGAACGGCGTCACCGCCGAGGCCGTGGCCCGCATGCGTCTGCAGAACCGCTTCAAGACCGGCCTCGACATCGCCCGCTACACCGCGGCGCTGATGCGCGCCGACATGGCGGCCTATGACGCCGATCCCACCAAGTACACCCAGTCGCTCGGTTGCTGGCATGGCTTCATCGCGCAGCAGAAGCTGATTTCGATCAAGAAGCATTTCGGCGGCAAGACCGATCGCCGCTATCTGTATCTCTCCGGCTGGATGATCGCGGCCCTGCGCTCCGAGTTCGGACCGCTGCCGGATCAGTCGATGCACGAGAAGACCTCGGTGCCGGCGCTGATCGAAGAACTCTACACCTTCCTGCGTCAGGCCGACTCCCGCGAGCTCAACGATATCTTCCGCAACCTCGACGCGGCCCGCAAGGCCGGCGACAAGGCCAAGGAAGCGGCGCTGATCGCGAAGATCGACAACTTCCAGACCCACGTCGTGCCCGTCATCGCCGACATCGACGCCGGCTTCGGCAATGCCGAGGCGACCTATCTGCTCGCCAAGAAGATGATCGAGGCGGGCGCTTGCGCGCTGCAGATCGAAAACCAGGTGTCCGACGAAAAGCAGTGCGGCCATCAGGACGGCAAGGTGACGGTGCCGCACGAGGTCTTCATCGCGAAGATCCGTGCCTGCCGCCACGCCTTCCTCGAACTCGGCGTCGAAGACGGCGTCATCGTCACCCGCACCGACTCGCTCGGCGCCGGTCTGACGCAGCAGATCGCCGTCAGCCACAAGCCCGGCGACCTCGGCGACCAGTACAACAGCTTCCTCGATTGCGAGGAAGTGACGGCGGCGAACGCCCGCAACGGCGACGTCATCATCAACCGCGACGGCAAGATGATGCGTCCGAAGCGGCTGCCCAGCAACCTCTACCAGTTCCGCGCCGGCACCGGCGAAGACCGCTGCGTGCTCGACAGCATCACCTCGCTGCAGAACGGCGCCGACCTGCTGTGGATCGAGACCGAGAAGCCGCATATCGAGCAGATCGCCAAGATGGTCGATCGCATTCGCGAAGTCATTCCGAACGCGAAGCTGGCCTACAACAATTCGCCGTCGTTCAACTGGACGCTCAACTTCCGTTGGCAGGTCTACGATGCGATGAAGGAAGCCGGCAAGGATGTCAGCAAGTACAACCGCGCCGACCTGATGAAGGTGGAATACGACGGCACGCCGCTGGCGATCGAGGCCGACGAACGCATCCGCACCTTCCAGGCGGATTCGGCCAAGCGCGCCGGCATCTTCCATCACCTGATCACGTTGCCGACCTATCACACGATGGCGCTGTCGACCGACAACCTCGCCAAGGCGTATTTCGGCGACCAGGGCATGCTGGGCTATGTGAAGAGCGTTCAGCGCGAGGAGATCCGTCAGGGTATCGCCTGCGCCAAGCATCAGAACATGGCCGGCTCCGATATCGGCGACGATCACAAGGAATATTTCGCCGGTGAAGCCGCGCTGAAGGCGGGCGGCGCCCACAACACGATGAACCAGTTCGGCTAACGATAACGACAGGAGATTAGTCATGACGAAGAGCAATTTCTGGGTGATTGGCGGCGAGTTCGGATCGATGAACTTCCACAAGCTCGTGGAAGGCTCGGCCCAGGTGCAGGGTCCGTTCTCGACCCGCAAGGAAGCCGAGGACGCCTGGCGCACGGTTTCTGAAGAGAACCGTCACAAGGCCGGCGTACGCTTTTCGATCGTGGAAGAGCCCTCGCGCATCTCGGCCTGATCGGCCGGTCTGCTCAACCAAGAAACGTCCAAGGACGGCGGCCCCATCCGGATTTCCGGGTGGGGCCGTCTGCGATTTCCGGGGACGACCGGGGAGGGCCGTTCAGCGAGTCTCGAACCCAGTAGGAGTGTAAGCTATTGAAAATAAAAGGCCTTTGCGCGGATTATGGTTACTGATAGGTTAACCGGGCCCACACCTTCAGGACAAAGGCGGCTTGTGATGTCAGACGCGCAGAACACCGGTACCGAGGCTCGCGAACCGCGACCGACGCGGTTGCGCGACGCATTGCGCCAGGCCCGGATCGAGGCCGCCGATCGCACCGGCGTCGTCGTCGAACTGCGCGACGCCGAAGTGGCGCGGCTTGAGATTCTGCAACGAGGCGCTCGATCCGCTGTTCGGCCAGGTGCCCGAGAATGTCGACTTGTTCGATCGCGGCGTCAGCCAGGGCGAAACGCCAAGGCTGTGGATCGATGTCGTCGCCCACATCGTGATGGGACGCGACAAGCGCATCTACCGCTTCGTGCAGGACACCCGCTTCGGCCGCATCGTGCTCGCCGAATTGCATGACGTGCCCGTCATCGTCGACGCCGTCACCGACTATGTCGCGCGCCGCATGATCGAGCGTGAGCATGCGATGGTGGCGACGCCGATGGTCGAGCCGGTGGTGCCGCAGAAGCCGCGCCGCCGCGGACGCTTCGGAGTCTTCGTACTCGGCTTCCTGCTCGGCGCGCTGGCGCTGTTCGGCCTGGCGCTGTACGCGAGCTTGAAGAATCTCAGAGCAGGGTCGTCCGCCTGATCTCGCGTATCTGCATGTCAGCGCCGAGGCCGCGCACGGTCTGCACACAGCGCCACATATTGCCGTCGCGTTCGACCGAAAACAGATTATACGCCGCGGCCGGATAATGCCGATGCGCCAGCGCCGACGCCGAGGGCACGCCGATGGCCGGAATCTGTTTGTCTGCGCCCTCGACCCACATCGTCGAATGGATGTGGTCGTGGCCGTGCAGGATCAGATCGACACCACGCGCCTTCAGAACCGTTCGCAGCGCCTTCGAATCGGTCAGCCGCTTCATGCGCGAATTCGAATGCAGGGGATGATGCACCAGCAGCACCCGGAAGACGTCCTCCGCCGACAGTTGCGCCAGATGCCGGTCGAGCGCTCCGAGCTGTTCACGGCCGAGCGTGCCCGTGGCCATCAGCGGCGGGGTCGGTACCGCCGAGGATACCCCGACCAACGCCAGCGGGCCGCGCCGGCGCAGAAGCGGAAACGATGCGCCATCGGCCTCGGCGTCGCCGCGCAGGTAGTCCCCGAAGGTCTCGGTGAAACGGTGCTGCGTGGCACGCACATAGGCGTCGTGATTGCCGGGAATGACGGTGACCTGCTCAGGCGCGCCGACGCTTTCGAGCCAGGCCTTCGCGGGGGCGAATTCCGCTTCGAGGGCGAGGTTGACGAGATCGCCGGTCACCGCGATGTGGTCCGGCCGCTGCGCCTGGATGTCGGCGACCAGCGCGTCCAGCACCTCGCGCCGGTGATATTTGTGGCGGTTGCGGGTCCAGTTGAGATAGCCGAGCGCGCGTTTGCCGGCGAGATCGCGCAGGCGTGCCGCGGGCAGCGGCGGCAGATGCGGGTCGGACAGATGCGCCAGCGTGAAGGCCGTCATTTGCATTCCGTGAGATGGCCCGTGATATAGAGCTGTCGCGCGATCATGCCGCGATATAAGGATCAAACGTTAGGTCTGTCCATCCGGGGTTATTGTGACGGTACTGCAGGATCTGCGAAAGCGCTTCGAGCCGCAATTGCGGCGGGTGTTCCATCTGTACTGGCGGATCGCCCGCGGCATGACGCTCGGCGTTCGCGGGGTGGTGCTCGACGGCGACAACAGGGTGTTTCTGGTCCGGCACAGCTACGTCTCCGGCTGGCACCTGCCGGGTGGCGGGGTCGAGGTCGGCGAGACATTCATGGAAGCCCTGCGTCGCGAACTGGTGGAGGAGGGGCGGATCGAACTGACGGGCGAGCCGGCCCTGCACGGCCTGTTCTTCAACGGCCACGTCTCCCGGCGCGACCATGTCGCGGTCTACGTCGTCAGGCAATTCCGGCAGGACCGCCTGCCGGAGCCGAACCGCGAAATCGTGGAGTGCGGATTTTACGACGCGAGCGCGCTGCCGGCAGAGGCCACAAAAGGTACGCGGCTGCGGATCGCGGAAGTGCTCGATGGCGTCGCGCCGATCGCGACGTGGCGCTAGGAACGCCCGTGCCGATCATCAAGATGAAACTCCTGAAAATCCTCTGCGCCGCAGGCTTCCTCGTGGTGCTGGCCAGCAATGTCTGGTCGATATCGGGCTGGGTCGAGGCCCGTGGCGTCTATGACGACATCTGCTATCTCCGGCAGGCGCATTTGTTCGAGCGTTTCGGGCCCGCCGGTCTCGATACCAATATTTCCAGGGATGACGATCACTATCTCACAAGCAAGCTGAAGGAGATCGGCTTCCCCGAGTGGAACGATGTATCGCGCATTCCCTGTCACACTTTCATCCAGGCTGCGGACAAGTATGTGCTGCAGTACCCGCCGGGAACGGGCTTCGTGCTGGCGCTGTTTCCCGCCGGTTTTCAGGTGATACCTATGTTCGTGCTGACCTCGGTCGTGGCGGTCGGCTTTGCATTGCTGGCTCTGCTCCGCGCGTCGACCTTCTACCGCCTCCTGCTCGTCACCGCCTTCGGTGATTGCGCGATCCTGCTGATGATCAATCCGACCAAGGCGAGCTACTCGATGGCGCCGACCATGATGGTCTGCGCTGTCGCCGGCTTCCTGACCGCGAGGCTCTTCACGGAGAGGTCGCGGCATCGGTTCGCGCTGTTCGCGCTGGTAGGCCTGCTGATCGGCCTCTCCGTCAATTTCCGCCTGCCAAACCTGTTTCTCGCAGCGGGCTATTGCCTGTATCTCGCCGGCGCCTTCCTGCTGGCGCGAACGCGGGAGACGTTCCTGCAAGGTGTCGCATTTGGCGTCGCATGCCTGATCGGAATGGCGCCGACGCTGATCTCGAATGCGATCAATGCGGGCAGCCCGTTGGCGACGACCTATGGCGGCGTCGATGCGGTGCCGCCGGCGCTGGATTTTGGCGTTCTCTCGAGCTATCTCGTTGACGTACAATTCACCTTGCTGGCGATATCAGCGATCTGGAGCGCTTTGCTGTGGCGATCCGGTCGAGGTAGAACCGGACAGGTCGCTATACTGGTCGCGGTAAATCTGGCCGTGAACCTGATCTTCTTCATGACTCACCCGATCTTCACGCCTTATTATATTATTCCGATCGATATGCTCTCGCTCTGGACTTTGCTGTTCGCAACGCTCGACCGGCGCGGCGAACGACCCGCGGATAACGCGGCCTTCCCCCAACCGGCGGTAGCCTGATTGCGGTATAAACGCGCTATGGACAGACTTGATTCGGTGAAATCGCGATGACGACACCAGCTTTGCGGGTGGCTGTCCTGGTGCCTTGCTACAACGAGGAAGCCGCCGTTGCGACCGTGGTCGCCGACTTCCGCAAGGCGCTGCCGGACGCCGCTATTTTCGTCTACGACAACAATTCAAAGGATCGCACCGTCGAGATCGCGCGCGCGGCCGGGGCGGTGGTGCGCAGCGAGCGTCGCCAGGGCAAGGGCCATGTGGTCCGGCGCATGTTCGCCGATGTCGACGCCGACATCTATGTGCTGGTCGATGGCGACGCCACCTACGACGCGCCGAGCGCGCCGCGCATGATCGAAACGCTCATCAACGATCATCTCGACATGGTGGTGGGCTTTCGCGTCGACCAGTCGGTCGCGGCCTACCGGCCCGGCCATCGCACCGGCAACTGGATGCTGACCAGCTTCCTCTCCACGGTATTCGGTCAGGCGTTCAAGGATATCCTCTCCGGTTACCGCGTGTTCTCGCGCCGTTTCGTCAAATCCTTCCCGGTGCTGTCAGACGGTTTCGAGATCGAAACCGAACTCAGCGTGCACGCGCTCGAACTGGCGTTGCCGGTGACCGAGATCGAGACGCCGTATTATGCGCGGCCGGAAGGCTCTGTCAGCAAGCTCAATACCTGGCGCGACGGGTTCCGGATTCTCGGCACCATCCTGAAACTGTACCGATCGGAAAAGCCGCTGCGGTTCTTCATGCTGATCGGCATCTTCCTGATGCTGATCTCGATCGGCCTCGCGATTCCCGTCATCGTCACTTATCTCGAGGTCGGCCTCGTGCCGCGGCTGCCGACCGCGGTGCTGTCGATGGGCCTGATGATCGTGGCGATGCTGGCGGTGTCGTCGGGGCTGGTGCTGGACACGGTGACGCGCGGCCGCCGCGAAATAAAGCTGCTGGCCTATCTGTCCCATCCCGCCATCAACAAGGATTAAGGCAAAAGCGGCAGGCATAGCGTTTTCAAGCGAAGTGGATACCGGTTCGCGTAAAGAAAACGCGTCAAAATAAAAAGCACCCGATGGACCGCGCCGCCGCCAGATGCTATCCCGCGCCTCATCATGAGCGAACTCTCCGTCACTATTCTGGCCGAAACACCGAAGGACGCGCAGGCGATCGAACGCCTGCACGAGCGCACCTTCGGGCCCGGCCGCTTTGTGCTCAGCGCTTATCGCCTGCGCGAGCACGTCGATCATTTGCTCGATCTGTCGTTCACGGCGCGGATCGGCACGCTGATGGTCGGTTCGGTGCGTCAGTTGCCGGTCTGCATCGGCGATACGCCGGCCTTGATGCTCGGGCCGTTGACGGTCGAGCCGCCGTTCCGCAGCCGCGGCGTCGGGCGCATGCTGCTCGAACGTTCCCTCAGGGACGCCAAGGCCAAGGGACATCGCCTGGTGATCCTGGTCGGCGATGAACCCTATTACAGCCGTGTCGGCTTCAAGGCCGTGCCGAAGGGGAGGGTGACCATGCCCGGCCCGGTCGACTACAGCCGCCTGTTGGTGGCCGAACTCGTCGACGGCGCTTTCAACGATGTGTCCGGCACGATCCAGCCCGACTGGAGCAAGGCGCGGTAAGTTTGCTTACCTCTCCCCGCAGGCGGGGAGAGGTCGTAGTGGCAAGTCGCCTAAAACTTCAGATTAGCAAACGCCCGCACGCCGATGCCCGGCATCAGGACTTCGTCCTTGTTGTAGGAGACGGAGTTGCGGATGTTCTCGTTCAGCAGATTGTTGCCGACGAGGCCGACCATCATTTCGCGCGCGCCGAACCATGAGTTATCGAGCTTGGTCTTGTAGCTGATCTCCGCCTTCAACAGATTGTAGCCCGCCGTCGGCGTCTCGCCGATCACGGCGATATCGTTCTGTGCGAAGGCATGCAGCAGGTTGACACGCATCAGCCAGTTGGTGTCGCGCCAGAACAGTCCGCCGCCGACGCGCACCGGTGGAATCCGGGGCACGTTGGTGCCGTCAGTGAAGGTGGCGCGCACGACATCGAACTGGTCCTCGATGCCCCAGATGCCGCCACGGAGCGGGCCGATATCGAGCTGGCTCTGGAACTCGGCGCCCCGGAACGTGGCGTCGCGTTGCGAGTAGACTGCCTGGCGGCCTTCATTGTTCGGATCGCCGTTGCCGCAGGAGGCAAAATCGTCGCCGCACATCACGCCGGTCAGCCGCCGATAGATGAAATTGTCGAAGCGGGTGTAATAGGCGGTCGCCTCGAACCGGAACGGGCCGGTGGCCTTGCGCAAACCGATCTCGACCGATTTCGCGGTCTCTATGGTCAGGTTGGGATTGCCGATGTCGAACGTGCCTGTGGCGTCATGGGCGCCGCGCGAAAACAGCTCGGCCGGCTTTGGCGCGCGCTCGACATATTGTGCGGTGATGCTGCCGACGAGGTCATGGGGCAGGTTCTGGATCAGGCCGATGCTCCCGCTCTTCGGCGTGTAGGACGGATTGCGCACGACAGCGGCTTGCGGAGTGCCGTCCGGCAAGAAGTCCGCCGGAAAGTCCGGCGTCATGCCGTGCAGGTCGACATGTTCGATCCGGCCGGCGATCTGGGCTTTGGTCGAGTCTGTGAATTTGAACTCGTTGAAGACATAGCCGGCGACGCGGGTGTTGTTGTTGGGATCCCAGAGGCCGTTGAACAGCGTACCGGGATTATCGGGGCTCGGCGCGGTTAGTTCTTGATGTCCCGCCTGCAGGCCGAACGCCGTCGTCACCGCGGCAAACCGTGCGTTGAACGGCGCCATCTGCACCTCGACGCGCGCCTCCTGCTCCTTGTTCGTGAAAGTTTGCCGTACGCCGAGGGTTGAGGGATCGGCCGGGTCGGCGAGGCCGATCTCGTTGTGCTTGTAGTCCGTTGCACTCGCCCAGAATCTGACGGCATCGATCGCGGCTGCGTCCGGGCGATATTCGCCCTTGGCGGAAAATTTGGTCTGGTGCGCGTCGATCCGGGTCTGGTGATCGGCACCGTCGATGCCGGGGATGCGATAGAGCGAGTCGGTCTGTGTGACCGCCGCGCCAACGAAGCCGCCATGGAAAATGTAGGAACCGCCGACCGAAGCGCCATCAGATTGCGATGCAGAGTTCGGCTGTTTTCCGTTCACCGGCCGGGTCTGGTCGAACAGATAGGGAGAGGAGGGGATGGCGTAATCGCCGGCCTTGCGGCCATAGGCGTCGGCGTGAACCGCGACATTGCCGCCGCCGGCGTCGAGCAGGATGCCACCTTCGACGCCGCGATCGACGGAGCTTACGGACGTGCGCGTTTCCACGTTCATGCACGACGACGATTGCGCATCGGCCAGCGGCGCCTTGGCAGGCAATCCGTAGGTCTGGAACGGTGCCGCCGGGCAGGTGGGCAGCGCGTCCGGAATCCGGTTGTTGGTGGCGCTGACGACGCCACCGATCGAGGTGGAGCCGTAGCGCAACGCCGCGGGCCCGCGTACGACTTCGACCTGACTGGTCGCGAGCGGATCGATCGGCACGAAATGATCCTCGCCGAGATCGGAGGCGCCGCCGGCGCCGGTGCCGTTCTCGACGATACCCACTCTGTTGACGTCGAGCCCGCGAATGATCGGCCGGCTCGACGCGCCCGGCGCGAAGCTGGAGCCGGTGATGCCTGGTTTGGAAAACAGGAGATCGCCTAGCGTTGCGCCACCGGAACGTCGGAGTTCCTCGTTGGGCACGACGGTGACAGTAGCGAACTGATCGGTGACGACAGGCAGCACACCCTGTTGCGCGGCCGCCGCGACGGGCGCTGCTTGCGGCTCCGCAGGGCGCTCGCGATTTCGGCCGGGGGCCGCGCGGGCGACGCGTGTTGGTGCACGCGATGGCACGGTTCGATGCCGCTGAATCGGGCTCGGCGCCGTCACGGTGATTTCAGGCAGTTGCGTTGAGGCTGAAGGTGCGGCGGCATCCTCGGCCATCGCGTGATTGCCGATTGCGCATAGCAATAGCCAGCTTGCTCCACCGGCGTGGAACGCTCGTCTTCTTGTGAATGTCATTGTCGGGATCCTGATTCCGTCGATAAGACGGACCGATTTCGATTTATCCCTCCGGAATGCCGCCACGCATGGCGCGGCGATACTCCCTAGGGCGCATCAATCAATCGATGTCAGGAGGCGGGTGGCGCGCGGGACTGGAACGCGAAATGCACCGAGCCGAGGTGAACGAACTCGGCATCGGTCGTCAGGTAGAGGAAATCGACGGCCTGCGGCAGCTGTAACAGCGGCGGCGTCGCGAACAGCACATTGCCGGCCAGCGACATGACGGCGCAGATCGCGCAATTGTCCGCCGGCTGCTGGTCGCTGTCGGGCGTCGAAGGCTGCTGCTTTTGCGCGAGCTCGTCAGCCGCCGCTTGCGCGGCAAGCCCTGCAGCATGGGCGAAGTCGGCGTCCGTCACGCCGGTCTGGATCGCAGGCGCCGCCTGCGCGGCGAAGCCGTGCGAATGCCCGAACGACAGCGCAAACTGGATCGCGAGCGCAAACAGCGCCAGCCGCGAGCCATGCTTGAGGTGTTTTCGGAACCAGTTCATCCGGGTCTTCGTCTCGATGTTATAATATAACATCGGAAGGAGAGGGGAGATGTCAACCGTAGGTCGGGCAAGTCGCGAAGGTTCGGCGAACGCTGTGGGATTGAAGTAACGGAAGTCGAGCCGTCACCCGCACAACGGTCCGCCGCTGTCGGTGGAGGCGCGTGTCGTACCCCGATTGGGTTTGCCCACATCGCGAAATCGACTGTAACACATTTCCACATATGTAGAATTTATTTGGCGCTCTTGGCGAGCCGGCAAATCTGGACGTACGCTGTCAAAAATCCCTCCTCGACGGAGGATCAAAAAATCCTCAGGGGAATCGCCATGAAAGTGTTTGTATTCGATCTGCTCGCGTATGGCGAACACCTCGACCATCTCAAGGTCGGCAGCGAACTGCCGTATCCGCTTTCCAACCGCTACTTCAAGGCCGATGTCGCGGTGCGCACCTATGCCGAGCATCTCGAAGCCTGGGAGGAGATGGACAAGCTCGGCTACGACGGCGTCGGATTCAACGAGCATCATTGCTCGCCTTACGGGCTGATGAATTCGCCAAATCTGATGGCCGCCGCCGCAGCGCAGCGAACCAAGAAGCTCAAGCTGTTGATCTACGGCAACCTGCTGCCGCTGCACGAGCCGCTGCGGCTCGCCGAAGAGCTGGCGATGCTCGACTGCCTCTCGAACGGCCGCTTGATTTCGGGTTTTGCGCGCGGCATTCCGCGCGAGTATCAAGTGCACAACGTGCCGCTGAAGGATTCCCGTGCGCGCTACGAGGAGGCGTATGAGATCGTTACCCGCGCCTGGAGCCGAGGACATCTTCTCCTACAGGGTCAGTTCTGGTCCTACAAGGACGTCGCGATCTGGCCGCGGCCGGTGCAGAAGCCGGGTCCGGAAATCTGGATCCCGATCGTCGGCAGCAAGGAGTCGATCGAGTTCGCCGGCCGGAAGAACGCGATCATCACGCCGGGCCTCGCGCGCGGCGGCTTGCAGGAAGACATCATCCGCTACTTCGCCAAATGCCTCGCCAATAACGGCCATCGGATCACGCCGAACCATCTTTCGATCGCGCTCTCGGCGTATGTCGCCGACAGCAAGGCGGAAGCGGTGCGGGAGTTCGCGCCATACCATCTGTATTTCAACAGGACGCTGTTCAGTCATGGCAACTTCACCGAGACCGCCAAGCAGCGCGACGCCGGCTATGTCTCGCAGGCGTCCAACGACTATGTCCGTCCCGAGAACATGAAGGCGGCCGCGGGTCTTCGCGAAGACTACCGCAACATGACCATGGCGGATTTCGAGCGGCAGGCGGAGCACATGCCGCTTGGAACAGCCAGCGAGGTGACCGAGCGGATTATCGGCGCCGCCGAAGCTGCAGGCGCCAATCAGGTCCAGATCAGCTTGAACCGCGGCGCGTTGCCGCATGAAATGTTCATGGAGCAGATCAGGCGCTTCGCGCGCGAGGTGCTGCCGGCGCTGCAGGCCCACGAAGTAAAGCGCGTTCCGCTCGGCGAGGAAATCGCGGCCTGATCGGGCGCGCGGCACAAATCCAGGAGAAGCGGATCGGGAATTCCTGAATAACAAAAAGAGTGCCGTGCGTAGCAAAGGCACCATTTAATAATCACAGGGGAGGCATTCATGAGCGGGGAAACCAGGTCGCCCGTCGAAGAGGCGTTGGAAAATCAGCCCTTCGGCGCATTGCAGTTACGCGTGGTATTGCTGTGCGCGCTGGTGCAGGCGTTCGACGGCTTCGATCTCGGCACCATCGGCATGGCCGCGCCTTCGCTGTCGAAGGCGTGGGGCGTGCCGCCGCCGGCCTTCACCATGGCCTTCGTGATGTCGAGCGTCGGCATCCTGTTCGGGGCTCTGCTCTCCGGTCCGCTCGGCGACCGCTTCGGTCGCAAGCCGCTACTGATCATCAGCGTCGGCTTCATCGGGCTGTTCTCGGTTCTCTCGGCCTTTGCCTGGTCGATCCCCTCGATCACGGCGATGCAATTCCTGACCGGGCTTGGCATCGGTGGCGCCATGCCGGTCACCGTCGCGCTGACATCCGATTACAGCCCGTTGAAGCGGCGCGGCACGCTGATCATGCTGATGTTCTGCGGCAATACCATTGGCGGCTTTCTCGGCGGTCAGCTTGTCGCGCAAATCCTGCCCATCTTCGGCTGGCAGAGCATTTTCCTGGCCGGCGGCATTCCGCCGCTGTTGCTGATTCCGCTGCTGCTGATCTTCCTGCCGGAATCGCCGCGATTCCTGATCGCCCATCGCGTCGACGCGCCTTCAACGCAGGCGATCCTGCGCAAGCTTAACGTCAGCGCTCAGGCGGCTGCGTCAAAGCTGGTCGACGTTGCGCAGGGCAACCCGGTGCAACAACTGTTCACCGGCGGCCTCGCCATGGTGACGATCCTGCTCTGGGTGGCGTTCTTCGCCAACCTTCTGAACATGTATCTGTTCAGCTACTGGATGCCGACGGTTCTTACCCTCTCCGGCCTCAAGCCGGAGATCGCGGTGTTCTATGCCAGCATGTTCCAGCTCGGCGGCATTCTGAGCACGATCCTGCTCGGACCCGCGATCGACAAGTTCGGCGCGCCGCGCGTGCTGGCTTGCAGCTTCGCCTCCGGCGTCGTCTTCATCCTTGTTGTCGGCCTCTACAGCCTGCCGGCGCCCTACATCGCGCTACCTATCCTCGGTGCCGGCGCGGCGATGATCGGAAGCCAGCTCGGCGCCAATGCGATGGCGGCTGGGATGTACCCGGCGCGGATCCGCTCGACCGGCGTCGGTTGGGCACTCGGCGTCGGCCGCCTCGGCGGCATCGCCGGCCCCGCGCTCGGCGGCTCGTTGCTGGCGTTTGGCCTGCAACCGAACCAGATTTTTCTGTGCGCGTGCGTTCCGGCACTGATCGCCGCTACCGCGACTGTCATGCTCACCGTGAAGGCGGCAAAAAGCAGCGACGCTATCGCGCCTGTCGCGCAGCCGCGAACGGCCTGACAGACATGCCGGAGGGTCGATGAAGGATTTTTCCGGCAAGACCGCATTCGTGACCGGCGGCGCCAGCGGCATCGGTCTGGCGCTCTGCCACGCCTTCGGTCAGCGCGGCATGAATGTCGCGCTCGTCGACGTCGAGGCGGATGCCTGTGCCGCGGCGGTCACGACGCTGCGTGGCGCTGATATCAATGCCATCGGAATGACCGTCGACGTATCGGATCGTGACTCGCTGGCGGAAGCAGCGGCGCGGACGTTTTCGGAATTCGGCAAGGTCCATGTCCTTTGCAACAACGCCGGCGTATCCCGGGCCGGGCCGATCGAAAGCATCTCGTCGTCGGACTGGGATTGGGTGATCGGGGTCAATCTCAAAGGCCTCGTTCACGGCTTGCAGGTGTTCCTGCCGCATATGAAGGCGCATGGCGAGCCGGGTCACGTCGTCAATACCGCCTCGATCAACGGCGTAGCCGGTACAGCGCTTGCTGGTCCCTACAGCGCGACGAAATTCGCCGCCGTCGGCATATCGGAGGTGCTGGCCGCCGAGCTTGCCGACAGTCCGATCGGTGTCAGCGTGTTGTGTCCGAGTTGGGTCAAGACCCGCATGCTCGACAATGGCCGCAACCGTCCCGCGCGGTTTGGCGGACCGATCCGTCTCGACACGGATGGCGCCAATGCCGAGCGCAACCGGCGCTACGCCAAGGCGCTGGAGAACGGACTCGATCCGGCTCATGTCGCCCAACTCGTCATCGATGCGATCGAAGCGAGGCGGCTCTATATCTTTACCCACGCCGATCGCCGCGTAGACATCGACAGCCGCTACGAACTGTTGATCCAGGCGTTCGATGCACTCTCCGAGAGCGCCCCGGAGCCGCTTCAGCAGGCGGGGACCATTCGCCGATGATGGATTTCTCCGGCAAGACCGCGTTTGTCACCGGTGCCGCCAACGGCATCGGTCTCGGCATTTGCCGGGCGCTGGCGCGCAACGGCGCCAACATCGTGCTGGCCGACATCGAGCAATCGCAGCTTGAAATCGCCCGCAAGGAACTTGCGACCTTCAATGTCCGTACCCGTGCGATCGAGGTCGACGTATCCGATGCCGCAGCCTTCGAACGCGCCGCAGACCAGGCGGAGGCCGAATTCGGCAACATCCATCTGCTCTTCAACAATGCCGGCGTCTCGCTCGGCGCCATGCCATTGTGGGAACTGACGCCTGCGCAGTGGGAGTGGATCGTCGGCGTCAATATTTTCGGCGTCGTCAACGGGATCAAGACGCTGGTGCCACGCATGCGCCGGCATGGCGAGGCCGGCCACGTCGTCAACACCGCATCGATCGGCGGCCTTCAGGTCAATGCGAAATTGCGTAACGGCTCCTATGCGATGACCAAATACGCCATCGTTGCGGCCTCCGAAGCGCTGGCGCTCGATCTTGAGGACAGTAACCTCGGCGTTTCCGTGCTCTGTCCGGCCCTTGTTGCGACGACGCTGCACGCATCATCGCAGCGGCGTCCCGCCCGCCTCGGCGGTCCATACGAGCGCCCCGGTGCGGATACCTCGAAAGCATTGCTATCCGCGGGGCTGTCGCCCGATGACGTCGGCAAACGCGTGCTCGACGCCGTGTCCCGCTCGGAGTTCTTCATCTTCACGCATGAGGAACCGCGGGCGTGGATCGAGGCGCGGCACGCGCGTCTGCTCGAAGGCTTCAATTCCATCGAGCGCTACAATGCCGGCCAAGAGACGACGTAGGCTCCTAACCGATCGGACTGGCGAACTGGGTCAACCGCGCGTTCTCGGCGCGGATAGCCGCCAGGATTCGCTGCTTGTTCTTCTCGATCCGTTCCTGCGGACCGGCGACGCCGATTGCGAGCCGACGGTGTCCCGGGGGCGTCGGAACCACCATGCCGACCACGCCGACGCCGCGCGTAACCATGCCGCGCGACAGGCAATAGCCGTCGCGGCGCACCTGCCTGATACCTGTTTTCAACCTGTTCATGGATGAGAGGTGACGCTCGATCTTTTTCAGGCGCACGGTGCGGCGATAGATGCGCTCGATCTCCTTGTCGGGAAGTCCGCTGAGCAGCGGCCAACCCACACCCGAGTGGACCAGCAGCACTCTCGACCCGACCATCGTGTAATATTGCAGCGGCTGCCGCGCCCGGAGAATCTCGACGATCTCGACATAGATATCGGTGACGGTGCCGAGCAGGATGGTTTCGCCGACCTTGCGGCCGATCCTGCGCACCGCTTCCTGGATCGGGCCGCTCTCGTAGTTGTCCGACGTGACCCAACTTCCGAGTTGCGATATCCGCAGCGTCGGCAGGTAGGCGCGCGAGGCGCTCTCGAACGAGAGGTAGTTCATTTGCGCCATCGTCTTCAGCAGCGCGGCCGCGCTTGACGTCGGCATGCCCAGGGCATCGACGACATCTTTCAGGCGAAGCGGACACTGGCGCTCCCGGAACAACTCGAGGATTTCGAAGACCCTGCGAGCCGACTTGGTCAGGTCGTTCGACATGCGCTCCGTACCGCCAGGACAGATTGAAAGGGTGCCAGACCAATCTGCCACCCTTTCAATCTGTCCGGAAGCTGCCGAAGATGACTTTACCGGCCCTCGCACACCCCGGGTGCTCTTATCGTCCTTCGCGGACCCCGGTGCGCTTATCGTCCTTCGCGCACCCACGTTGCCGCAAACGCGCCGAGCAGCAGCAACAGGCCGATCAGGCCCGCGAACATCGGCAGCACGCCGACGCCCTTGACGACGCTGGCGTCGCGCATCTTGACGCCGAGCCAGCCGTCGCCGCGGTAGATGCCGGAGGCGCGCACCGGCACGATGCGGGGCAGGTCGAGGCTGGTGCCGTCGATCACGCGCCGCGCGTCGCCGCCGGTCGCCTGCGCTAGCGGCTTCAGCATTTCGGTGGTGGAGGTGACTTCGGAAAATTCCTTCGGGTTGGTCGGCCCGACATTGATCAACGCCTTCAGGGTGCCGTCGGTCGCCTGCCACAGGCCGAGCTCGTTCGCGGGAAGCGTCGCGCGCCATTCGCCGGGATCGCCGACGCTCAGGGTCAATTCCCTGGTGCCGCCGCTTGGCGAGGTCACGATGACCGGCGGCACGGTGTCGGCCATGGTCTGGCGCACCACCACGAGATCCTTGCCCTGGATCTGCAGGCGCAGCGCCTCTTCGTCGAGATCCGGCTGCTTCATCAGCCAGTGCGACATTCGCCGCAGCAGATCCAGATGCGGACCACCGCCTTCATAGCCGCGCGCCCACAGCCAGATATGGTCCGACAATAGCAGCGCGACGCGGCCTTCGCCGAAGCGCGACAGCAGCAACAGCGGCTTGCCGTCGGCGCCGGTCATGACCGGCGGGTTGACGCTGTTGCGGGTCTCGACGGTGCGGAAAAAGCGGCTCCAGCGCGGCGGCTCCGAGGCCGAGCCTTCGAGCCCGCGTGTCACCGGGTGACGCTTACCGGCGTCGCTCAAATGCGCGTAAAACGGTTTTTCGCTGACGCCGACGGGTTCGGCCGGCAGCACCGAATCCAGCGGCGTGCGCCAGATGCTGGTGGTCGAGGCGTAGTCCGGCCCGGCCGATACCAGCACCGCGCCGCCGGATCGGACGTAGCGCGCGATGTTGTCGAAATAGGCGATCGGCAGCACGCCCTGGCGGGCGTAACGGTCGAAGATGATCAGCTGGAAATCGTTGATCCTCTGCTGGAAAAGTTCGCGGGTCGGAAACGCGATCAGCGAAAGCTCGTTGATCGGCGTGCCGTCCTGCTTTTCCGGCGGGCGCAGAATGGTGAAGTGCACGAGGTCAACGCTGGCGTCCGATTTCAGCAGGTTACGCCAGGTGCGTTCGCCAGCGTGCGGCTCGCCGGACACCAGCAGCACGCGCAATCTGTCGCGCACGCCGTCGATTGCGACCACGGCGCGGTTGTTGACCAGCGTCAGTTCGTTCTCCAGCGGCGAGGCTTCGATCTCGACGATGTTCGGCCCGGCATGCTTGATGTCGATCTCGACATTGGAGGTTTGGCCGCTTTGCAGCGTGCGTTCGCTGATCACCTCGCCGTCGCGGCGCACCACGATCTTGGCGCGCTGGTTGGTGACGCCCTGGTCGTCGAGCCGGTAGGTGATGGTCTGGGTCTGGCCGACGATGCCGAAACGGGGCGCGGCCGAAATCGCGATGCGACGATCGCGTTCGTCTTTCTGTCCGGTGATCAGTGCATGCACCGGCGCCTGGAAGCCGACAGCGGCGGCGTTGGGGGGAATGTCGTGGACCCGGCCGTCGGTGATCAGGAAGGCGCCGGCGACGCGGTCGACCGGAACGTCCGACAGCGCCGAGGACAACGCGCCGAACAGTTTGGTGCCGTCGGTTTCGCCGTCGGCCTGTCCGGCCTCGACGACGCGCACTTCCAATCCCCTGATCTTCTTCAGGGTATCGACGAGGGCTTCCTGCGCCTTCGCCGTTTCGTCGTTGCGCGTACCGAAATTCTGGCTCGGGCTCTTGTCGATCACGACGGCGGCGACCGAGGACAGCGGTTCGCGGTCCTCGCGGGTGAAGGAGGGATTGGCGAGCGCCAGCAGGATCAGCACCAGCGCCGCCACGCGCACCGCCGCGCCGCGCGAACGGCCGAGCAACAGCAGTGCCGCGATCACGACGATCGCAGCCAACGCGATCCACAGCACGAGCGTCGGAACAAGCGGCGTAAATGCGATGCCGTATTGCATGCGCTACTGTCCCAACCGTTCAATGAGGGCAGGGGCGTGAACCTGGTCGGCCTTGTAGTTGCCGGTCAGCGTGTACATCACGATGTTGACGCCGGCGCGGAAGGCGAATTCGCGCTGGCGCGGCTCGCCCGGTGTCAGCGGCAGCATCGGCTGGCCGTCGGGACGGATCGCCCAGGCGCCGGCGAGATCGTTCGAGGTGATGATGATCGGCGAAACGCCGTCGCCGCCGCGCGCCGGCTTCGAAGCGGTCTCGTCGTCGTCCTCGCGCGGCAACGTCTCGACCCAGGTCTGGCCGACATTGAAGCGGCCGGGGAAGTCGCGCAGCAGATAGAACGTCTTGGTCAGCACGTGTTCGCGCGGCACCGGCTCGAGTTCGGGCACGTCGAGGGAGGAGAGAATCTCGCGCAGCGTTTGCATGCCCGGCGTTTGCGACGCGCCGTTGTCGCCCGGCGGCGCCTCGATGGCGTCACGGGTGTCGAAGACGACAGTGCCGCCCTGCTTCATATAGGCGTCGACGCGGTTGATGGCGTCCTGCGGCGGCTTTGGCGCGCCCGGCACCACCGGCCAGTAGATCAGCGGGAAGAATGCCAGCTCATCCTTCGCCGGATCGATGCCGACGGGATCGCCGGCTTCCAGCGCGGTGCGCTGCGCCAGGAACAGCGTCAGCCCGGCCATGCCGGCCTTGACGATGGAATCGACGTCGGCATTTCCGGTCACGACATAGGCGAGCCGCGTCTGCGAGACCGACTTGATGGCAAAGTCGTCGTTATTGTCGGCGCGGGCCGGTGAAGGCGCGATCGAGGTCGCGGCCAGCACCAGCGCCAATGCAACGGCTGCGGTCACGGTGCGGCGGCGCCACAGCGCGGCAAGGCCCGCGCCCAGCATCGCGATCACGATCGCGTCGATCAGGAACAGCACCAGCGATGACGACAAGAGAATACCTCGGAGGTCGCGCGGTTCGGCGTTGGAGTAGGTGGCGTGCTGCGCGCGCAGGCTCGATGTGTCGAGCGCCGCGATGCGATCGGCCGAGGCCAGCGTGTTGACCGCGATCGGGCCTTCGGCGGAGCCGTAGAAGCCGGGCGGATGATCCGCGGTGGCGCGATCGCGGTAGTCGGCCGGCATCGGCTTGGCGGTCGAGGGCGGCGGTCCGAATGCGCCAAAACCGTCGAGCGTGCGCAGCGGCGCCACGGTCTCGACACTGGTCGCTTCGCTGGCGACACCGGCGCCGGGCTTGGAGGTATAGCCGGACATGTCGACCAGCCGCCGCAGCATTTCGACGAAGCTGCCGGACATCGGCAGGTCCGACCAGCGCGAGTCGGCGCCGACATGGAACAGGCTGACGACGCCCTTGCCGCGGTGTTCGCCGGTCACCAGCGGCGTGCCGTCTTCCAGCGACGCCCAGCTCTTGGTGGCGAGCACGGCGTCCGGTTCGGCCAGCACCTGCCGGTTGACGGTGATGTCCTTGGCGACCGTGAGGCCGGCGAACGGCCCGTCGGCGGCGAACGACGCCAGATGCTGCGGCTTTTCCCAAGTCAGACTGCCGCCGAGCGTACGGCCGCCGCGGCGCAGTTTGACCGGCACCAGATCGTCATCGGCCTGCGCCAGACGAGGTCCGGCAAAGCGCACCAGCACGCCGCCCTGATCGATCCAGGCGTTGAGGCGCTCGCGGATTTCCGGCGACAGCGTGCCGACATCCGCCAGCACGATCATCGGCAGCCGCTGATCGAGGAATTGCGCGATTACCTGTTGCGGCGCGCCGCGATCGCCGAGCCGCACGTCGGCGAATGGCGACAGCGCGCGGGTGAGATAGAAGGTCGAGGCCAACAGCGGCTGCGCGGTATCGCTGGTCGCACCGGTGACGACGCCGATGGCGCGCCGCCGCCAACGTTTGTCAAGCAACTGCACCGCACCGGCGGATCGTTCGCCCGAGATTTCCAGCCGCGAGATGTCGTTGCGCAGTTCGACCGGCAGATCAAAGGAAGCTTCGGTTTCGCGATCCTGTGAGCCGAACGCAAACCGTGCCTCGCCGATCGGCGAACCCTTGGCGTCGATCGCGCGCACCACGCCCGCAGCATTGCCGCTGGTGGTGCGCAACACCTTCACCGTCATCTTGGCCGCGGCGTTTTCGGCCGCGACCAGCGCCAGTGCCGAGGATGCGCCGCCCTCGAACACCGTCAGCTTGCGATCGCCGATGGTCTTGCCGAGACCTTCGAGAAATTCGCTGCCGCGCCCGGTGTCGACGCCATCGGACAGAAAGGCGATTTCGGCATCGCCGGTGGTCTTGAGGAAGCGCTCGATCGTGGTCAGCGTTTCAACGCGATCGATCGACCAGGGCTTTGGCGCGATCTGGCGCAGTGCGACCCGCGCGGTGCCGCCGGGCATCAGCGTGATGTCGCGCGCCGGCTCGGAGAGCGGAACCAGTGCGACGCCGCGGCGGTCGTTGTCGGCATTGGCGATCAGCTCGTCGGCGGCCTTGATCCGGATGTCCCAGCTCGAAGCCGCGCTCCAGCCGTCGTCGAGCAGGATCACCAGCGGCGCCTTGCTGCCGCCCACACCGGTCTGCGGATTCCAGATCGGGCCCGCGGCGGCGAGAATGACCAGGGCGGCCGCGGTCAGGCGCAACAGGGTCAGCCACCACGGCGTCCGCGACGGGGTTTCTTCCTTGGGCTTGATGTCGAACAGCAACCGCGTCGGCGGAAATTCGATCCGCCGCGGCCGCGGCGGCATCACGCGCAGCAGCCACCACAGCACTGGCAGGCTCAACAGGCCCAGCAGCAGGAACGGTTCGGCGAAAGTGAGGGGGAGGCCTGCGATCATGCGCTTCGTCCCGCCTTCACGGTTGCCGTGCGTGCGCTTCCCTTGCTCACCATCATGCCCGAATGCAGGAACAGCAGCAGTTCGGCGGCGGAGCGGCTGGTGGTGTGGGTCGAGAACAGCCAGTCGAGCTTGTTGGTCTCGTTGCGGATCTCGTCGCGATGCAACGCGACACGCGCGACATAGTCCTGCGCCCAGCTTTCGGCGCGGCCCGCGGTGATGACGCCGCCGCCCTCGGGCTCGACGAATTCGACGCGGCCGGAATAGGGAAAGGTTTCTTCCGCGGGATCGACCACCTGGATCAGCGTGCCATGCGCGCCGGAGGCCGAAAGCCCTGCGAGCATGCGGCGGATTTCCGGCATCGGCGACCAGAAGTCCGACAGCACGACGATTTCGGCCAGCGCCGACGGCACAAAGGACGGCGGCAGGCTCAAGCGCGCAGCGTCGTCGTGAAGCATCGCCTGCGCCATCTTGTCGATCACGCTGCGGCTGGCGGTCGGATTCATCAGGCCGGGAATGCCAACTCGTTCGCCGCCCGCGACCAGAAGTTCGGCCAGCGCGAAGGTGACGATCAGGCCGCGCTCGAGCTTGCTGTCGCGCGCGCCTTTGGAGGCAAAGGCCATCGATGGCGAACGGTCGGGCCACAGCCACACGGTATGCGCGGCCTCCCATTCCTGCTCGCGAACATAGAGATGATCGTCGCGCGCCGAGCGGCGCCAGTCGACGTTCTGCGACGGTTCGCCCGAGACGAAGCGGCGGTATTGCCAGAAACTTTCGCCGGAGCCGGCGCGGCGCCTGCCGTGCAGGCCGTGGATGACGTTGGCGGCGATGCGGCGGGCTTCAAGCACGAGACGGGGCAGCGAAGCGGCGAGCGTTCGGCTTTCGCCATCGGCACGTCGGATCGCTAAAAGCTCCTTTTGCTCCCCGTTTGGCTTGTCTGCGGCCATCAACCAATCCGCGTCTTCAATTGCCTGATCACATCGGGAATGGTGCGTCCCTCGGCGCGCGCCGAGAAGGTCAGCGCCATGCGGTGCTTGAGAATGGGTTCGGCGAGATCGAGCACGTCGTCGATCGAGGGCGCGAGACGGCCGTCGAGCAGCGCGCGGGCGCGGACCGCCAGCATCAGCGACTGGCTGGCGCGCGGACCCGGTCCCCAGGCGATCAGCTTTTCGCTGTCAGCGTCGGGATTGGGACGCGCGGCGCGCACCAGCGAAAGAATGGCTTCGACGACGCTGTCGCCGACCGGCAGCCGCCGCACCAGGCGCTGTGCGGCGATCAGGATCTCCGCGTTCATCGACGCCTTGGCGAGGGTTTCTTCCGCGCCGGTGGTCTCGAACAGGATGCGGCGTTCGGCGTCGCGATCGGGATAATCGACGTCGATCTCCATCAGGAAGCGGTCGAGCTGGGCTTCCGGCAGCGGATAGGTGCCTTCCTGCTCCAGCGGGTTTTGCGTCGCCAGCACATGGAATGGTTTTGGAAGATCATGGCGTGCGCCCGCAACCGTGATGTGCTGCTCCTGCATCGCCTGCAGCAGCGCCGATTGGGTACGCGGGCTGGCGCGGTTGATCTCGTCGGCCATCAGGAGCTGCGCGAACACCGGCCCGGAGATGAAGCGGAACGAGCGCTTGCCGGAATTGCTTTCGTCGAGCACCTCGGCGCCCAGAATGTCCGACGGCATCAGGTCCGGGGTGAACTGGATGCGCTTGGCGTCGAGGCCGAGCGTGATGCCGAGCGTTTCGACCAGCTTGGTCTTGGCGAGGCCGGGAACCCCGATCAGCAGCGCGTGACCGCCGGACAGGATCGTCACCAGGGTGTTTTCGATCACCCGGTCCTGGCCGAAGATGACGGTGGAGATCGCCTCCTTGGCGGCGCGGATCTGGCCGGCGACCTGTTCGGCCGAACGGACGATCGCGTCCTCGAGTTTCTCGACACCGTCTGCGCTGGCCATCTGTCTCTCCTTGACCGCTTCATGACACCGAAGGTCTCGTCGTCATGCCACGAACACATGCTAAACCTGTGCAAAGGCCATGTATTCGTTGAATTAAACTATCCCCACATTATCGGTATTTCGGGGTATGAACGGCATCACGTTGTGGCGACTTGACCCGGAATAATACGGGCGCAAATCATCCGGGATTGATATCGGAAGACTTGCACCAATCGTGCCAGATCGGGCGAATCAAAGTCAGGGCAAACAATGGCGAAGCAAGGGCAAACCAGCGGCCAGGCGCTCGAAAGCAAGGATGCCGGAGGCAAAGGTCTCGATGGCAAGAATCTTGAGGGCCTGACGGTCGCCGCGCGGGAAGCCGTTAACGCCACGGCGGCCGGAAAGGGGCTGCCGCCGGTGCATCTGTGGAATCCGCCGTTCTGCGGCGACCTCGACATGCGGATCGCCTCCGACGGGACCTGGTTCTACATGGGCACGCCGATCGGGCGGCCGGCGCTGGTGCGGCTGTTTTCGACCATCCTGAAGCGCGAGGACGGCAAGCACTTTCTCGTGACCCCGGTCGAGAAGGTCGGCATCCGCGTCGACGACGCGCCGTTCATGGCGGTCGAGATGCAGAACGAGGCCGGCGACCGCGGCCGGCTCCTGCGCTTTCGCACCAATGTCGACGACTGGGTGCCTTGCGACGGCGGACACCGGCTGCAATTCGTGATGGCTGATGACGGCGGGCTGACGCCCTATCTTCACGTTCGCGCCGACCTGTGGGCCAAGGTCACCCGCGCGCTCTATTACGATCTGGTTGACATGGGGGAAGAGCGGGTGGTCGATGGCGAACCGATGTTCGGGGTCGAATCCGGCGGCGAATTCTTTGCGATGGCGGATGCGAAGCAGGTGAGGGACGCGCTTTGAACGAGCCGATGCTGAAACAGATGAAGGCGGCGACGATCGGCTCGGCGGAGTTTTTCGCGCGGAGCGCGGCGCGGCTGAATTTCGACGTGCCGCCGGGCCTGATCGATCCCAACATCATTCCGAAGACTGGCGACAGCGGCAACGACCGCATGCTGGAGATCGTGGCGCGCGAGCAGCCGGTGCGGCCCGCGGCGGTCCTGATCCCGGTGGTCGATCATCCCGAACCGACCGTGCTGCTGACGCAGCGCTCGCCGCACCTCTCCAGTCACGCGGGCCAGATTTCCTTTCCCGGCGGCAAGATCGACGCCACCGATGCCTCGCCGCTCGATGCCGCCCTGCGCGAGGCCTGCGAGGAGGTCGGCCTCACGCGCGACTTCATCGAGCCGATCGGCTATCTCGATCTCTACGGAACGGCCTTCGGGTTTCGCATCCTGCCGACGGTGGCGCGGGTCAAACCAGGCTTCACGCTCAAGATCAGCGAAGCCGAAGTGGTCGACGCCTTTGAGGTGCCGCTGGCGTTCCTGATGAATCCCGAGAACCACCAGATCCACGCCAAGGAATTCCGCGGCATGGAGCGTTCCTATTACGCGATGCCGTATGCCGAGCGGTATATCTGGGGCGCGACCGCGGGTATCCTGCGCGTCTTGTATGAGCGGATTTATCTCTCATGATCCGTCCGGTATTGACCGAAGTCGGAATTTTCCTGATCCCGTTCGCGGTCTATGCCTTGTTCCTGATTGCCACCCGTTCCGGCGTGATGGCGTCGTCGTCCTGGCCGGCGCATCTGCTTGCGAAACTGGTGCTGGGATCGCTGCTGCTGGTCGTGGTCAGCTTCGTGCTGCTGGCGCATTTCTCCGGCGCGCCGCCGAACTCGACCTACGTTCCCGCCCATATCGAGAACGGCAAGTTCGTGCCAGGGACCGAGAAATGAGCGAGGTGCGCGTGCTCAACGATGCGCCCTGGCTCACCTCCGGTCCGGCCGCCCGCGTGCTCGCTTTGCTCAACGGCGATGGCGAGGAGGCGCGCGTGGTCGGCGGCGCCGTCCGCAACGCGCTGCTGAAGGTCCCGCTCGGCGATATCGACATCGCGACCACGGCGGTGCCCGATGAAGTCGTGCGCCGCGCCAAGGCCGCCGGCATCAAGAGCGTGCCGACCGGCATCGACCACGGCACGGTGACGCTGGTCGTCGAAGCTCATCCGTTCGAAGTCACGACATTGCGCGAGGACACCGAAACCTTTGGCCGCAAGGCCAAGGTCGCGTTTGGCCGCGACTGGGTCCGCGACGCCGAGCGGCGCGACTTCACCATCAACGGGCTTTCCGTCGATGCCGCCGGCGTCGTGCATGATCATGTCGGCGGGGTCGCCGACATCGAAGCCCGGCGCGTGCGCTTCATCGGCGATCCCGCCCAACGCATCGCCGAGGACTACCTGCGCATTCTCCGGTTCTTTCGGATGCATGCCGCCTATGGTTCAGGCGAGCCGGATCGTACCGGCTATCTCGCCTGCATCGGCGGACGCGCTGGCCTTGCAAGCCTGTCCGCCGAACGCGTGCGCATGGAGATGCTGAAATTGCTGGTCGCGGAAGGCGCTTTGGGCGCGGTGACCGCGATGGCCGATGCCGGACTGCTGCAGACAATTGCCGGCGGCGTCACCTATACCGGGCCGTTCGCGGCGATGATTGCGGCGGAGGGGACGCTGGGGCTCGCGCCGCATGCGGTGCGCCGGCTGGCGGCGTTGACGGTGGCGGTAACCGAGGACGCCAAGCGCGTTGCCGCGCGGCTGCGGCTATCCAATTCGGAAAACAAGATGCTGGATTCCATGGGCCATCGCTGGTGGCGGCTCACGGGCATGGACGAGGCGAGGGCGCGGCAGCGGCTGTATCGTCTTGGCGAGGAGCAATATCGCGATCGCCTGCTGCTGGCATGGGCGCGTTCGGGCGAAAGCCAAGATGCTGGTTATGGCGCTGATTACTGGCGCGAGTTCGCTGGCCTGCCGCAACGCTGGAGCGCGCCGAAATTCCCGCTGAAGGCGGCCGATTTCATTGCCCGCGGCATTGCCGAGGGACCGGCGCTCGGCCACGTGCTGACGCTCGCGGAAGACGCCTGGCTGGCCGCGGATTTTCCGCTTGCCGCGACCGCGCTTGCCGCGATAGCCGACCAGACGGTCGCACGCTTCAAACGCGATCATCGGTTGTGAATGTTGTTGTGAATATTCTTGCCGGCTTCGCCGATATTTCGCTGGTTCAATTGCTGCTGGTCGCGGGCGTGGCGCTGTTTGCCTCGCTGATCGGCGGGCTTGCCGGCTATGGCACGGGCGCGTTGATGCCGCTGGTGCTGGTGCCGCTGATCGGCGCCGAGCCGGTGGTGCCGATCATCGCGATCTCGGCTGTCATCACCAATATCAGCCGTTTCGTCGCCTATTTCCGTTATGCCGACCGTCGCCGCGCGCTGATCGTCATCGCGGCCGCCGCGCTGACGACGGCGCTCGGCGCCTATGGCTACACCCGGCTGTCCGGTGCCGGTGCGGCGCTGGTAATCGGCAGCATGCTGATCGCGAGCGTGCCGCTGCGGCGGCTGGCCAGGCGCCGCGACGTCAGGATCGGCGACGCCGGACTTGCCGCGAGCGCGGTCGGTTACGGCGTGGTGGTCGGCGGCACCTCGGGCTCCGGCGTGATCCTGCTGTCGCTGTTGATGGCGTGCGGCCTCGAGGGCGCGGCCGTGATCGCCACCGACGCTGTGATCTCGATCGTGACCAGCGTCATCAAGATTTCGGTGTTCGGCCTCGCCGGCGTGGTCACCGCGCAGGTGCTGGCCTTTGCGCTGCTGATCGGCGGCATCGCGATCCCCGGTGCGTTCCTCGCCAGGGCCTTTGTCGAGCGCATGCCGGTGCACATCCACACCGCGATCCTTGACGTCGCCGTGATCACGGGCGGTATGGTTATGATTTTTTCCGCACTATGACCGGCGTGCAGGAGTCGTCCCACCATGTCTTTACGGACGATATGACCGGAAGACGGCAGAGCACGCCCACCGGCCGGTAGTTCAACCGGATCGCCTCCATCCGGAATGTCGCCAGCCCCATGAAGGCTTCGAGCCGGCGGGCCTGATTATCGATCGCTGTCCGAAGCTGTTCGCGTTCGGTGCGCACGACATCCCTGGCCGGCGGGCGGCCCTCGGGGTGCGCGGCCCAGGAACGCACGCGTGCGAGCCGTTCATGCAAGCCCTCGAAGCAATAATGCAGTGTCAGTGCCTGGTGTTTGGCGCTGAACCAGTCGATCGTGACGCCCTCCGGCGGATCGTTGACGCCCTTCTGTCGCGGACAAAGGCTGACGACCGTGCTGTTTCGGGCGCGCACCAGTCGTTCGGGCCGGCTGAGCTGGCAGGCGGGTGTCTTGTCGTCGCGACTGGCCTGCGCTGCCGCGGCATCAGGCGGTGCGAATTGCGGCAGATAGTCGTTGCAATCGAAGTCATAGGTTTTCAGCACCGGACGGATGAGCGGATCGCCGCTCGGCTGGTTCGACTGGTCCGCGCTGCGTTTGAAGTCGCTGGCCCAGTCGATGTAGATTTCGGCGTTGCGCGTGATCAAGTCTCCGGTTTCCAGCAGTGCGATTGAACCCGCCTCATAGGTCGGGACGATGCTCTGGGCATGTTTGGCGGCGGTGGCGCGCTTGCCGGCGTTGATGGATTCGTCGAATGCATCCGAAAAATCATGGAACAGGATCTGTTGCAGCGTCTGCGCTTCGGAAAATCGCTTCGAGACATCCGTGAACGTGTCGGTGGCCCCTTTCATGTCTTCCCGGGCCTGTGCGCTGACCTTCTCCTCGTATTCGTTGTAGTACTGAAAATAGCCGATCGCGATGCTGCCCAGCAGGGTGAATATCGAAAGCCCTCCGAGCAGCTCAACTCCATGATTGAGCTCACGGATCCAGCCCAGCACGCCCGTGCGGCGAGCGGCATTTTCTTCGGGCTGCGGCGTGGTTGTGGCGTCGTTCGACATGGGCGAACTCCCGGCCGTGGGCCAGAGCATATCACCACAATTGGAGATTGTGACCCGGACGGCTATGAAATGGTTCACAGTCCGCCGTAATTCGGTCAGGCACTGGCCGGCACCAGCTCCGTCAGCGAGCGGATGATGCGGTCGGGCCTGACGGCGGATTCCGCGGGCAGGCCTTCGCCATGCACGTCGATCCAGATCGCGTAGATGCCGAGGCGCTGCGGCGCCACGACTTCCCATTCCAGATTGTCGCCGATCATCCAGGTCTCGGAGGCAGTGACGCCGAGCGCCTGCATCGCATGCAGATAGGCGCGTTCTTCCGGCTTGCCGAAACCATGCTCGCCTTCGATCTGGATATGATCGAAGCGGTGGGTGAGTTCAAAACGTTCGACCTTGGCGCGTTGGGTTTCCGCGGCGCCGTTGGTCACCAGCGCCAGTTTGACCCCGCGCGCCTTCAGCGCGTCGATCGCGTCATGCGCACCGGGAAAGACGTACATCGCTTCTTCGCGATAGGTGGTGAAACGGTTGGCGAGCCGCGCCGCCAGATCGGCTGACAGCATGGGACCGCCGGCGCCAAGTGCCGCAAATCCGTCCCGGACGACGATGCGCCGCGCTTCGTCGAGCTTCAGCCGCCATTCCGGCCCGGCGGCGCCCCAGAATTTGCGCGCGGCAGTGAGCACGGCCGAAGCGACCTGTTGCGGTGAGAACGGCCCGTACTCGTCGGCGAACTCGGCCGCGATCTGGTTCCAGGCGATTTCGGGACGGCCATAGGCCGACAGGATGGTGTCATCCATGTCGATCAGCATCGCGCGGGGCAGGTGCGTCATGGTCTCCAAGCTACGTGTCCTCATGCCATTTCGACGGCGGACGCATAGACGAGGGGAAGCTGCGGCCGGGTTCCCGCGCATAACAAATTCCCAGCGCGGGGTCCAATCCGGTCAGACAACGTCGCCGGGGCATGGCAAATGCCCGGCGACGTCGGGTGTTCCTTACTTCTTTTTCCTGGGCTCGTCCTCGTCTTCCTCATCATCCTCGTCTTCTTCGTCTTCATCCTCTTCTTCTTCGTCGTCTTCTTCGTCCTCGTCGTCGGTCGGATCGGGTTCCACAAGCTCGAGCACCACCAGCGGCAGCGTCTCGCGAAACAGATCGCCCTCGTTACCCATCCATACGCACGCGGCTGTGTTCTCGTTCACCTCGACCACGCTCAGCGGGTGGCCACCGGATTTCAGAATGACGACATCGCCTGGTTTCAGTTCCATGACCCGCTCCTGGATTTTTTGGGATTTGCATGACGCGAATCCCACCCTAGCGCTCGGTCATGACAGGAGATTAAGGCCATTTCACTTCGGGAGGCATCGACGACAAAATCGAATCGACATTGCCGCCGGTCTTCAGCCCGAACATGGTGCCGCGGTCATAGAGCAGGTTGAACTCGACATAGCGGCCGCGGCGGATCAACTGTTCCTCGCGGTCGTCGGCGGTCCACGGCGTCGCAAAATTGCGCCGCACCAGTTCGGGATAGATCTTCAGGAAGGCGCGGCCGACGTCCTGCGTGAAGGCGAAGTCGGCCTCCCAATCGGTGGAATCGTGATGGTCGTAGAAGATGCCGCCGACGCCGCGCATCTCCCTGCGGTGCGGCAGGTAGAAATATTCGTCGCACCATTTCTTGTACTTGGCGTAATCGGCGACGCCGTTGGATCCACCGCAGGCCGCCTTCATGGCAGCGTGAAAGGCGAGCGTATCGGTATCTTCCTGTGTACGCCGGCGGTCGAGCACCGGGGTAAGGTCGGCGCCACCGCCGAACCAGGCCTTCGTGGTGACGACGAAGCGGGTGTTCATGTGCACCGCCGGCACATGCGGGTTGCGCATGTGCGCGATCAGCGAAATGCCCGAGGCCCAGAATCTCGGGATCGTCGGTGGCCCCCGGAATCTGCGCGCGGAACTCCGGCGAGAATTCACCGTGCACGGTCGAGCAATGCACGCCGACCTTCTCGAACAGCCGGCCATGCATCATCGACATCACGCCTCCGCCTCCGCCGTGATTGCCGGTATGATCGGTGCGGTCCCATGGGGTGCGGACGAAGCGGGCGGGTTGGCCTGGATAGAGCGCGGCCGGCGCGTCGTCCTCCAGCCGTTCGAAGGCGGCGCAGATGTCATTGCGCAGCGCCTCGAACCAGGCTCTCGCGCGCGACTTGCGGTCTTCAATCAGCGAAACGTCCATATCCGACTCCAAACCATTTCAGCCGTCATTGTCTGCGACAAACGCGAAGCGTTTGTGCAAGAGAGCGCAGCGAAGCAATCCAGACTTGTTTCCGGAAAAACTGGATTGCTTCGTCGCTTACGCTCCTCGCAATGATGGTGAATGTACCTATTCCTGCGGCCCGAAATAAGTGCAGCTTTCGTTGCAACTGTCGCGGTAAACGCTGACGCGGGTGATCTTGCCGGCGTGCTGAACCCGCTCCCAGATGAAGCGCGAGATGTTTTCCAGTGTCGGCTGACCCAGCGCCTCGACCTTGTTCAGGAGCTTGTGATCCAGCGTCTTCTGCACCTCCGCCATGCTGCGTTCGAGCAAGCCGAGATCGAGCACCATGCCGGTTGCGGGATCGGGCGTGCCGCGCACGCTCACTTCGGCGCGAAACGAGTGGCCGTGGATTTCCTCGCTGGCCGCGCCAAAGGTCGTGCCCGGCAGCGAATGCGCGGCTTCAAAGCGAAACGATTTCGTCAATTCCCACATCGTGAACGTCCAAAATCCTGTCTGATGCCACTGCTACCTGATGCCGAGTGTCTTGTGCGTCTGCAGGCTGAGTCGCCACTGCGGATGCTGCAGGCAGTAGTTCACTGTGCGCGCTGTGTTTTCGATCGCGTCAGGCCCATCCATCGGCTGCAGCGAGAAACGCTCGAAGGCAAGATCGGCGAAATCCTCAGGCGCGGCGCCTTCCTGCGGATAAACCAGTTTCAATTCGTGGCCGTTGCGCACCACCAGAGTGCTGCCGGCTTTCGGGCTGACGCAGACCCAGTCCATTCCGCCGGGCGGCTCGATCGTGCCGTTGGTCTCGATGCCGATCGCAAAGCCGCGCGCGTGCAGCGCATCGATGAAGGGCGTGTCGACCTGCAGCAACGGCTCGCCGCCGGTCAGCACGACATAGCGGTTGGTGCTCTCGCCGGTCCATTGCAAAGCGATGGTGTCGGCGAGTTCGTCGGCGGAGGCATAGCGACCGCCCAGCGTGCCGTCGGTGCCGACAAAGTCGGTGTCGCAAAACCGGCAGGTCGCGGTGGCGCGGTCCTGCTCGCGACCGCTCCAGAGGTTGCAGCCGGAAAAACGGCAAAATACCGCGGCGCGCCCGGCATGTGCGCCTTCGCCCTGCAAGGTCAGAAATATCTCTTTGACCGCGTAACTCACCATCTCTCCTTGGACCGCGTCTATCGCTGGATCGCCGGTCCGGTCTGCCGCAGCGCCTCGCCCAATGCCATGGCGGCGGCCATGGCCACATTGAGCGAGCGCAAACCCGGCTTGATCGGGATCACCAGCCGTGCATCGGCAGCGCTGGCGACCTCATCCGGCACCCCTGCGGATTCCCGCCCGAGCAGCAGGATATCGTCCCTGCCATAGCGGTAATCCAGATAGGAACCGGCCGCCTTGGTCGTGAACAGGACCAGCCTCAAGCGCGCCTCGTTACGCCATTGTTCGAATTTTGACCATGAGTCGTGGCGGGTGATGGACACCTGGTCGAGGTAGTCCATTCCCGCCCGGCGGAAATGCCGGTCCGACACCGGAAACCCGGCTGGCTCAATGATATGGGCGGCCACGTCCAGGCATGCGCACAGGCGCAGAATCGTCCCGGTGTTCTGGGGAATATCGGGCTGGAACAGGGCGAGGTGCATGGGGTCGCGGCTTGTGAAGTCCAGATGAAATGTCTCGAATAAATCACGGCCGGCGCGGATTTAGTGCATTGCACCGTTGTGAGGCGATAGCGGGCTTGCACTGATCCGGCAAGGGTGCCAATAGAACGATTCTGGACTGCATGTTCCCCCTGTTCGGCGGGGATAAAGCGGTCGTTCTGCCGCCGCGGGGGCCGCGGGCGCCGGCAGCCTCTTCCGGGCGCGCTTTCTGCGTCTCCGGGGCGGTTCCGCTGGCTGCAGATGAGAAAGGGTTTGGAATCGTGACGACAGCGTCTTCGGCGGACCATCCGACACGCCGTGATTTCCTTTTTGTTGCAACGGGAGCCGTCGCCGCCGTCGGCGCAGCCGCCACTGTGTGGCCGCTGGTTTCCCAGATGAACCCGGACGCCTCGACCATCGCGGCGGGTGCGCCGATCGAGGTCGACCTGGCCCCGATCGCCGAAGGACAGGACATCAAGGTGTTCTGGCGCGGCAAGCCGATCTACATCAGCCACCGTACCAAGAGGCAGATCGACGAGGCCCGCGCCGTGCCGGTTGCGAGCCTGCCGGATCCGGCCACCGATCAATCGCGGGTCAAGGACGGCCACGACCAGTGGCTGGTCGTCATCGGCATCTGCACCCATCTCGGCTGCATCCCGATCGCCCATGAGGGCAATTACGACGGCTTTTTCTGTCCCTGCCACGGCTCGCAGTACGACTCCTCGGGTCGTATTCGCCAGGGGCCGGCGCCGGCCAACCTGCCGGTACCGCCTTACGCATTCGTTTCCGATAGCAAAATCCAGATCGGCTAAGGGCTCGGACACCCGTCCGAACCCCCTCAACCCGTCGCGTCGTCTTACTTCCTCAGGATCGCATCAATGAGCGGACCATCCGATTTTCAGCCGACCAATCCCGCCTTGAAGTGGATCGAACGGCGCCTCCCGATTTTGGGACTCATGCATTCCTCGTTCGTGGCGTATCCGACGCCGCGTAACCTGAACTACTGGTGGACCTTCGGCGCCATCCTTTCGATGATGCTGGGCGTGCAGATCCTGACCGGCGTGATCCTGGCGATGCACTACACGCCTGAAGCCACCATGGCCTTCAAGTCGGTCGAAGCGATCGTCCGTGACGTCAACTACGGCTGGCTGCTGCGTAATATTCACGCCAGCGGCGCCTCGATGTTCTTCCTCGCCGTCTACATCCACATGTTCCGCGGCCTCTATTACGGGTCGTACAAGGAGCCGCGCGAAGTGCTCTGGATCCTCGGTGTCATCATCTACCTCCTGATGATGGCCACCGGCTTCATGGGTTACGTGCTGCCGTGGGGCCAGATGAGCTTCTGGGGCGCCACCGTCATCACCAACCTGTTCTCGGCCGTGCCGTATTTCGGCGAGAGCATCGTGACCTTGCTGTGGGGCGGCTATTCGGTCGGCAACCCGACGCTGAACCGCTTCTTCTCGCTGCACTACCTGTTGCCGTTCGTGATCGCCGGCGTGGTCGTGCTGCACATCTGGGCGCTGCATGTTGCGGGCCAGAACAATCCGGCCGGCGTCGAGGCAAAGACCGAAAAGGACACCGTGCCTTTCACGCCCTACGCCACCATCAAGGATGCGTTCGGCGTCTCGTGCTTCATGCTGTTCTTCGCCTGGTTCATCTTCTACATGCCGAACTATCTCGGCGACGCCGACAACTACATCCCGGCGAATCCCGGCGTGACGCCCGCGCACATCGTGCCGGAATGGTATTACCTGCCGTTCTACGCGATCCTGCGTTCGATCCCGAACAAGCTCGCCGGCGTCGCCTGCATGTTTGGCGCCATCGTGGTGCTGGCGTTCCTGCCGTGGCTCGACAATGCCAAGACCCGCTCGTCGAAGTATCGTCCGCTGGCCAAGCAATTCTTCTGGATCTTCGTCGTGGTCTGCGTCCTGCTCGGCTATCTCGGCGCGCAGCCGCCGGAAGGCATCTATGTGATCGCCGGCCGTATCCTGACCTTCTGCTACTTCGCCTATTTCCTGATCCTGCTGCCGCTGTTGAGCCGGATCGAGAAGCCGCGTCCGGTGCCGAATTCGATCGCCGAAGACGTGCTGGCGAAGTCGGGCGGCAAGGTCGCGGCATCGATCGCGATCGCGCTTGTCGTCGCCGGCAGCGTGTTCGCCGGCAGCGTGCAGAACGCCCGCGCCGAGGAACACTCGGACTCGCCGCCCGCCCAGAAGTGGTCGTTCGCAGGTCCCATGGGCAAGTTCGATCGCGGCGCCCTGCAGCGAGGGTTGAAGGTTTACAAGGAAGTCTGCTCGGCCTGCCACGGCCTGTCCTACATCGCGTTCCGCAATCTCGCCGATGCCGGCGGCCCCGGCTATTCGGTGGCGCAGGCGTCAGCGCTCGCGGCCGAGTACAAGATCAAGGACGGTCCGAACGATGCCGGCGACATGTTCGACCGGCCCGGCCGGCCCGCCGACTATTTCCCGTCGCCGTTCCCGAACGAGCAGGCCGCACGCGCGGCCAATGGCGGCGCCTACCCGCCGGACCTTTCGCTGATCACCAAGGCGCGTTCCTACAAGCGCGGCTTCCCGACCTTCATCTTCGACTTCTTCACCCAGTACCAGGAACAAGGTCCGGATTACGTGGACGCGATCCTGCAGGGCTTTGAAGACAAGCCGCCGGCTGGCGTGACCATCCCCGAGGGTTCCTATTACAACAAGTACTTCCCGGGCCACGCCATCAAGATGCCGAAGCCGCTCAGCGACGGTCAGGTGACCTTTGACGACGGTTCGCCGGCGACGGTCGCGCAATACGCCAGGGACGTCACCACGTTCCTGATGTGGGCCGCCGAGCCGCACATGGAAGCGCGCAAGCGCCTCGGCCTGCAGGTGTTTGTGTTCCTGATCCTGCTCTCGGGCTTGCTGTACTTCACCAAGAAGAAGGTCTGGGCCAACGCCCACTGATTACGGCAACTTCTGCGACTTCGTAAAAAGCCCCTGCGGGGGCTTTTTTGTTGGATGCTCGCAATGACGGGCTAGTGCATTGCATCCGCGCCGCCCTCCGGACAAAATGGCCGCCAACAGCCAGAACAATCCCGGAGGAAATCATGGGTACCAGCATCAGCTTCAAGCGCCCGGACGGCAAGGATGCCAACGGCTATCTCGCCAATGCCGCGCGCGGCAACGCGCCGGGCGTGGTCGTGATCCAGGAATGGTGGGGGTTGTCCGACCAGATCAGGGGCCTGTGCGACCGCTTTGCGGTGGCGGGCTTCGACGCGCTGGCGCCCGATCTCTACAAGGGCAAGGTCGTGCCGTATCACGACACCGATGCCGCCGGCAAAGAGATGAACTCGCTGGATTTCATGGACGCCACCACGCAGACCGTGCGCGGCGCGGCGCAGTATCTTTCCAAGAACGGCGCCAAGGTCGGGCTAACAGGTTTTTGCCTCGGCGGTGCGGTGACCATCATTGGTGCGACCAAGGTCCCCGAACTCGCAGCCGGTGTGGTGTTCTACGGCATCCCGCCGGAGGCGGCCGCAAAACCCGCCGACGTCAAAATTCCGCTGCAGGCCCATTTCGCCAACAAGGACGACTGGTGCACACCGGCGCTGGTCGATGGTTTCGAGAAGGCAATGAAGGCGGCCGGAAAATCGCTCGAACTATTCCGCTATGACGCCGAGCACGCCTTCGTCAACGAGCAGCGGCAATCCGTGCATGATCGCCAGGCGGCAGAGCTCGCATGGGGCAGGGCGACGGACTTCTTCAGGAAGCATCTGGGGTGAGCGCATCGGGCGAGCCGCGGCTGACGTTCCGGCCGCTCGAAGCAACCGATATCCCGGCCATCAGTGGGGTGCATTATCGCGCCTGCCTGATCGCTTACCGTTTCATGAACTGGTCATATTCGCTGGCCGAGGTCGAGGAATGGTATGCGACCAAATTCCGGGAATGGACGTGGACACAGGCGGCGTTCGATGCCGATGATGCCATGGCCGGCTTCGTTGCGCTGGTCGACCGGCATGTCGATCAGCTCTATGTCGATCCGGCGCGTCAGCACCTCGGAGTCGGCTCAAACCTGCTCGACTCGGTGATCAAGAACCTGCCGGGACGTCTCACACTCGATGTGTTCGAAGAGAACAAGTCGGCTCGCGCGTTCTACGAAAAACACGGCTTTGAAGCGCGCGATCGCTGGATGAACGAGGAGGAGGGCGCGATCGACCTCCTCTATGTGCGGGAGTTAAGGGCCGGCGCTACTGCTTGATCCCGTCCCACCACGCGCAGGTGCCCGACATCAGCTTGTAATTGCCCTCCATCACCTGCACCGGCGCGCGCAGGCCGCTTGCTGCGGCATGCATCCGCATCTCGCGCGCCACCGAACGGTCTTTTTCCGGCAACCAGACGCGCTCGTGTCCCCACAGGCTGGGGCCATCGTGCATTTCGACCGGCTGCCATGTCGCCGGATCGATCTCGCGGCCGCCCCAGCCGCATTCGATCATGAAGGACGATGGCGTCTTGGCGTAGAACGAGGTCATGAAATCGTTGGTGTGGCGGCCGAGCGTAACGCCGATGCGATTCTCCTGCGTCAGCGCGATGTCGTAGCACTGGCCGACGTCGTCGAGCGAAAACAGCTCCACCATCAGATGGTGCATGCCGTTGGTGCCGGTCTCGATCAGCGCCAGACTGTGATGCCGCGCATTGACGTGGAAGAAATAGGCGCGAAACGGCTTTTCGATGTAGTCGGAAAGCCCGAAGCCGAGCACGCCCACATAGAACGCCATCATCGGGTCGATGTTTTCGACCGTCAGCACGGCGTGGCCGAGCCCGAGGGGGCCGGTGCGAAAACCCGAAATCGAACGTCCCGGGTTGAATGGGGTGTCGTCGATCTCGGCGCCGTAAAATGCTTCCAGCCGGTTGCCGGCGGGATCGCGGAATGAAATCAGGCTGCGCACGCGCCGCGCATCGGCCAGCGTCTGCGGTTCGGCCACGACGGGGACGCCGGCCTGTTCGAGGCGAGCCGCCAGCGCGTCCAGTGCCGGCGGCATCGGCGACTTCCCAGCCGAAGAAACGCGTGCCTTCGCCCATCGCGCGGTCGATCACGATGCGCTGCTTGCGGTCGTCCATCCGGAACGCCAGCAGCGAGTTGCCGCGCTCGATCGCCTGCAGGCCGACGAGGCCGGTCCCGAACTGCCGCCAGTCGTCGAGGTTGTCAGATCCGAACCCGGCATATCCCAGACCCTGGAACGCCATACCTTGCCTCCCTGTCATTTCGCGTGGTTTGCCCGCCGCTGCTTGAGGTGAATGCTACGCGCATTTTGGCGCTTTCAAACCCCAAAAGATGGGCGGCTGGCCGGCCGGCCCCGCCGGTCCGTCTCTTGACATCGCCCACGGCGGATGGTGTCTAGGCGCCATGAACACCGCAGCCCGCCCATCCCGTCTTTGGTGGCGCACCTCTTAAAGAGGTGGCCGGTGCGATTTCATTTTCCCAAATCGTCGAAGGTCGCCATCGCAGTGCGAGCGACGGTTTATCCATTTGCCCTTCGTTTGTCCTGTGTGGCGATCTCTCCCCAAGTTTCGTAAAGAGGACCACATGAACAGGACAGCCTTTTCCCTGCCGGAGCACAGCGAATACCGGACCCGCGGCGGCCTCGTGGTATCGCGGGCGGTCGAGCAGTTCACCGGCAATGCCAAGCGGCTCGACGACCTGATCGACCTGCTCGATCGCCGCCCCGGCGTGGTGCTGTCCTCGGGCACCACGGTGCCGGGCCGCTATGAAAGTTTCGACTTCGGCTTTTCCGATCCACCGCTGGTGCTGGAAACCACTGGCTCCAATTTTTCGCTGACGGCGCTTAACGCGCGAGGCGAAGTGCTGGTCGCCTTTCTCGGCGACGCGCTGCGCGAGCCCTGCGTCGTCATTTCCGAAAAGAGCTCGACGCGCCTGGCCGGTCATATCGTCCGCGGCGCCGCGCCGGTCGACGAAGACCAGCGCACCCGCCGCGCCAGCGTGATGTCGCTGGTGCGCGATATCATTGCCGCGCTGTACGCCAGCGACGATCCGATGCTCGGCCTCTACGGCGCCTTCGCCTACGACCTCGTGTTCCAGATCGAGGACCTCGTGCAGAAGCGCGCGCGGGAGGCCGATCAGCGCGACATCGTGCTGTACGTGCCGGATCGCATCCTCGCCTATGACCGCGCCACCGGCCGCGGCGTGGTGCTGAGCTATGATTTCTCCTGGAAGGGCAAGTCCACCCAGGGCCTGCCGCGCGATACCGCCGAGAGCATCTACACCAAATCGCCGCGTCAGGGTTTTGCCGATCACGCGCCCGGTGAATATCAGGCCACGGTCGAATTCGCGCGCGCGGCATTCGCGCGCGGCGATCTGTTCGAGGCGGTGCCGGGGCAATTGTTCGCCGAACCCTGCGAGCGCTCGCCGGCGGAAGTGTTCCAGCGGCTGTGCCGGATCAACCCGTCGCCCTATGGCGCGCTGATGAATCTCGGCAACGGCGAATTCCTGGTGTCGGCGTCGCCGGAAATGTTCGTGCGTTCCGACGGACGGCGGGTCGAGACCTGTCCGATCTCGGGCACGATCGCGCGCGGCGCCGACGCGATCGGCGATGCCGAGCAGATCCGGCAATTGCTGAATTCGGAAAAAGACGAATTCGAACTCAACATGTGCACCGACGTCGACCGCAACGACAAGGCGCGGGTCTGCGTGCCCGGGACGATCAAGGTGCTGGCGCGGCGGCAGATCGAGACCTATTCAAAACTGTTCCACACCGTCGATCACGTCGAAGGTATTTTGCGGCCGGGCTTCGACTCGCTCGATGCGTTCCTGACCCACGCCTGGGCGGTGACGGTGACCGGCGCGCCGAAATTGTGGGCGATGCAGTTTGTCGAAGACAATGAGCGCTCGTCGCGGCGCTGGTACGCCGGCGCGATCGGTGCTGTCAATTTCGATGGGAGCATCAATACCGGGCTTACCATCCGCACGATCAGGATGAAGGATGGCCTCGCTGAAGTCCGCGTCGGCGCCACCTGTCTGTTTGACTTCAGACCCAGCCGCGGAAGACCGGGAATGCCAGGTCAAGGCGGCGGCATTGTTCCAGGCGCTGCGCGGCGATCCGCCAAAGCCGCTGTCGGCGTTCGCGCCCGACGCCACCGGTTCGGGCAAGAAGGTGCTCCTGATCGATCACGACGACAGCTTTGTGCACATGCTGGCGGATTATTTCCGGCAGGTCGGCGCCGACGTCACCGTGGTCCGGCATATCCATGCGCAGGACATGCTGAAGAAGAAGTGGGATTTGCTGGTGCTGTCGCCGGGGCCGGGTCGCCCTGAGGATTTCGGGATTTCGAAGACCATCGGCACCGCGCTCGACAACAAGCTGCCGATCTTTGGTGTGTGTTTGGGCGTACAGGCGATCGGCGAATATTTTGGCGGTCAGCTCGGCCAGCTCGGCCAGCCCGCGCACGGACGGCCGTCGCGAATTCAGATTCGCGGCGGGCGGCTGATGCAGAACCTGCCGAATGAAATCGTGATCGGCCGTTATCATTCGCTCTATGTCGAGCGCGACAGCGTGCCTGATGTTCTCGAAGTCACCGCGACCACCGAGGACGGCGTCGCGATGGCGATTGAACACAAGAGTTTGCCGGTCGGCGGGGTGCAGTTTCACCCGGAATCGCTGATGTCGCTCGGCGGCGATGTGGGCCTGCGCATTGTCGAGAACGCATTCCGGCTTCGCCCGCCGGCCAACTGAGGATTGCGAGAGACCTATGACATTCGACCACGATCTGAAGGCCACCGTCCGCACCATCCCGGATTATCCGAAGCCGGGCATCCTGTTTCGCGACATCACCACGCTGCTGGCGGACGCGCGCGCGTTCCGCCGCGCGGTCGACGAACTGGTGCAGCCCTGGGCCGGCAACAAGATCGACAAGGTCGCCGGCATCGAGGCGCGCGGCTTCATCCTCGGCGGCGCGGTGGCGCATCAGGTCTCCGCCGGCTTCGTGCCGATCCGCAAGAAAGGCAAGCTGCCGCACACCACGGTGCGGATCGCTTACTCTCTCGAATACGGCCTCGATGAAATGGAGATGCATGCGGACGCCGTTCACCCCGGCGAGCGTGTGATCCTCGTTGATGATCTCATCGCCACCGGCGGCACCGCGGAAGGCGCAGTAAAACTGCTGCGCCAGATCGGCGCCAACGTGGTCGCGGCCTGCTTCATCATCGACCTGCCGGATCTCGGCGGCGCCGCCAAACTGCGCGCGATGGACGTGCCGGTGCGAACGCTGATGACGTTCGACGGGCACTAGTTGTCGTCCCTGCGAACGCAGGGACCCATACCGCGTTGCTCTTTCGATAGAGGCAAGATAGCTGACGCCTTCGCAAACGACTGCGGACGGTGGCTATGGGTCCCTGCGTTCGCAGGGACGACAACTGATTGTGGCGTTGCCCTTGTCGGACTACACCGCCTTCGCCCCCAGCTGCGATCGCCAGTGCAGCGCGCGCTCCTTCAGCAGCGCATCGCGGATGTAGGGCGTTTCTTCCTCTTCCAGCCGTTCGCATTCCCCGAACGTCAGGCTGTCGGGCCCGTGCGCGGTCCACGCCACCTGCAGGCTGCGGCAGGTGTGGCTGCCCTGGCGCAGCGAGAACCAGATGCGGTTCTGGATCTTCTCCAGGTCGGGCGCCTGGCCGACCCATGTCTCCGATGTGGCCGTGCAGCGGATCACGAAAATCCCCGCGATCGTCTTGCGCTCCTTGTAGGCGGCAATCGCCGCCTTTCTGTCTGTCGTCACGGGGTCGCCTCGCGCGGATTTTCAGGTCGGGCGAGGCAATAGCAAACCGAGATGGTCGCGTCAATATTACCCGGGTAATATTAGTCCGATTCTTTGCCGCTGACGGCTACGACCCCTGCAACAGCAGGCTGAGTTCAATGTCCCGAAAATGGCTGTAGTTCCGGCGGATCCACTGGTGCAGCTCGGTCGACGAATCCCGCTCGGTGCGCAGATAGCCGGTAAACGAGAAGCTGAGCCGGTCGACATAGGTCTTCAGGAATGTCGGCAACGCCGATATCCGCATGATCCGCTTCTGTTCCATGGCTTCGGGCAACTCGCCGCGCACCACATGCTCGTTGTCGACCACAATCAGCGCGTTCGGCGGGATCTGTTCCTGCAGCATCGGATACGCGCGCGCCGAGACGCGGTCGATATCGGCGACGAACAGGATGACCGGCGCGACGTGGCGCCGTGCGGCTTCCTTCAGGAAACCGATCTCCCCGGTCATCTTGAAAAACTCGTCGAAGGCGTGGAAGCCGAGGTCGATCACCTTGGCGATGCCGTCATCGATGATCAGCCGGTCCATCAGCTGCATCTTGCCGTAGGTGTCGATGACATCGGCGGTCTCGGTCGTGCGCGGCAGATATTCGAGCAGCGACGGCTCCTTCAGGTTGATGTCGAAGGAGTTCACCGTGCCGTTCTTCAACAGCAAAAACTCGCTGAGCAGCCGCGCGATCAGCGTCTTGCCGACCAGCGGGCGGGGCGAGCAGATGATGTAAACGGGCGTGACGGGCATCACGCGCTATATCAGAGGATTTTTTCGCCTAATCCAGCCCCATCATGCCCGGGATGCGACTATTTTTCGCTGCTGCGCGCGCCGGCTTTGCCGGCGCCGACCAGATCGGTCAGTTTGATGCGGTCGAACTCGCTCCAGACATTGGCGAGCCAGTGCCGGACATAGCCGCGCAGCACGAACGAATAGTTCGCGGACTCGTCACTCGTCCCCTTGTTGGCGACAAACTTCAGGAACGGCACCGAGGAGACCTCGACCTGCTCATAGGCCATTTCGTTGAGCTTCGGGATCGTCAGCTCTGTCGCGTCCTTGATGCGGTGGAAATAGGAATTGTAGGTCGCCTGGTCCCACTGGAAGAACTGGGTGTCGTTGATGAAGTTCTTCACCAGGAAATACTTGGCGCCGATCATGAAGTTGGCGGTTTCGGCGATTTCGTCGAGTGAGGCGATCGACGGCCCCAGGATGTGGAACACGGCAAAGGTGATCTGGCCTGATTTGGCCGCATCGAGAAAGCCGATGTCGCGCAGCGAGGCCAATGCGGGCGAGAGCAGTCCGGCGCGGACGTCGATCACGGTGACGGAGGGGCTGGCCGCATTCAGCGTATCGAAGATCTTCATCTGGTCCGAGGTCGTCGTCATGTCGACGATCTCGGTGATATCTGGGTGGAAGCGCTTCAGCGTGCCGCGTGGCGACTCGGTGTCGAACGCCCTCGTCGGCACGTTGTTGGCACTGAAATAATCCAGCAGCGTCCGCGACACGGTCGTCTTGCCGACGCCGCCCTTGTCCGCACCCACCACAATCACGACCGGCTTTGCCATGGAATTCCCTTGAACAGCGCCCCCGACCGCGGAAGCGATCGGCAGGTCCCCAATCCCTGCTTTGGGCGCGAACATGGCAGAAACAAGGGAGAATTCAAATCCTTAGACTTTCGCTTGGGTTATTCCTCCCAGATTCCTTCACGCGGCGAGGGAAGGGCCACAAAACGGTCTCAGCCGTGACGGCCCCAGGGACCCATCGGAGGCAGTGGCGGTGGATTTCCGGGCGCGCCGCTGGTGCGGCTGGCGGCATCGCTCCAGGGACCGCGGGGCGGCGGGGGCAGGGCTGGGTCGGAGGCCGGCTGATCGGTCTGATCCTGATCATCGGGCTCGCCGGTGGCATCTGACGGCAGCGCCAGCGGACCCGGATCGTGGCCGCCGGCGAACTGCACCAGCGCCTTGACCCGCGAATCCACCGACGGATGGGTGGCGAACAGATCGGCAAAGCCCTCGCGCGGATTGTCGACGCACAGTTCCATCACCGCCGAGGTCGCACCGGGAAGCTCGCCGCGATTCTCGATCTTGCGCAGCGCCGAGATCATCGCGTCAGGGTCTTTTGTCAGCTCGACCGAGCCGGCATCCGCTAAAAATTCACGCGACCGCGACAGCGCCAGTTTGACCACCTGCGACAACAGCCAGGCCACCACGATCAGGGCGATCGCAATGATGACGACGATGACCGCGCCGCCGCCGGAGCTTTTGCCGTCGCTGTCCGAGGAAGACGACGAGGACCGCGACGAGGAAGACGAGGATCCCCAACCGCCGCTCCAGCTCAAATTGGTGAACATCCGGAAGAACAGTTCGCCGAAGAAACCAACCACGCCGGCGATGATGACGGCGACCACCATCAACTGCACGTCGCCGTTGCGGATATGGGTCAGCTCGTGGCCAAGCACCGCCTCGATTTCGTGGTCGTTGAGCGCGTTGAGAAGTCCCGTGGTGACGGTGACGGAATATTGCCGCCGGTTGAGGCCGGCCGCGAACGCGTTCAGCGCCGGGCTGTCCATCACCTTCAGCTTCGGCATCGGGATGCCGCGCGAGATACAGAGATTTTCCAGCAGATTATAGAGCCGCGGTTGCTGCTGCCGCGTCACGTCCTCGCCGCCCGTGACGGCGTCGATCATGTTCTGGTGGAAGAAATAGGCGATCACGATCCACAGCGCGGCAATTATCGTCGCGTAAGGCGAGGCGGTGATCAGGTCGCGAAACGCGGCCCGCAGGTAGTAGTCGACCGAGCCGTTGCTGTTGATCAGGACTTCCGCAAGCAGCGCGCCGGCATAGACCAGCACATAGATCAGCAGGAACAGGCCGCCGAGCAGCAGCATCGAACGAAACTTGTTCGATGCGATGTGCGTGTAGAGACCATACGCGGCCATGATGGGCTGCTCTGCCGGACGCTTCGGGCGTTAGAACTTGACCGTCGGCGCCACCTCGACTTCGGTGCGGCTGGCACCGAGATCGAAGAAGTCCTTGCGGGTGAAGCCGAACATGCCGGCAAACAAAGCCGCGGGCATCTGCTGGATGCCGGTGTTGTATTCCTGGACCGCGTTGTTGAAGAAGCGGCGGCTGGCGGCGATCTTGTTTTCGAGGTCGGACAGTTCGCCGGCGAGTTGCTGGAAGTTGGCATTGGCCTTGAGGTCCGGATAGGCCTCCGACAGCGCGATCAGCTTGCCGAGCGCGCCGCTCAACTGGTTCTCGGCGGCGCCGACCTGGGCCGGGCCCTGCGCCGACATCGCGGAGTTGCGCGCCTTGATGACGTCGTCGAGCGTGCCGCGTTCATGGGCGGCATAGCCCTTTACGGTTTCGACCAGGTTCGGGATCAGGTCGTGGCGCTGCTTGAGCTGCACGTCGATGTCGGCAAAGGCCTGACTGACGCGCTGGCCGAGCGCGACCAGGCGGTTATAGGCACCGAAGGCGAACAATACGATTATGACGATGACGCCGAGAACGATCCAGCCGGTCGACATGGCAAACAACTCCTGTGGGACTGACAATCCGGGAAAACTAGACGAAAAACCGGGCGCGCGGCACCCCGCCGCGACTTGGGGCACACGGTTAGTCGGAACTAAGGCGGGATAAGTTCATGCACGTCGTCCCGGCCTTGAGCCGGGAGCCACAAGCTGTGCAGGTCAGTTCAGGCACAGCGCCAAACACCGTTTCCAAATAGCGATGGTTATGGGTCCCGGCCTTCGCCGGGACGATCCGGAGCTACCGCATCGCCCCATCGCCAGCGCCGGGCGAGGGCGTAATCGGCCTTGGCGCGGCGCGGCGTTTTCGTCCACGCGAGACCATCAGGGGTGCACAACTTGGCCGCGACTTCGACCTTGCTGACGTCGGGCTGCGCCAGCACCCGGGCCGGGCGGTTCGCCACCGGCGTCCGTGTCAACGCCACATAGGCGAACTTTTCGTCTTCATAGGGCAGCTCTGCGACCTTGAGCTGCTTGTGGGCGCGTGAGCGCTGCAGGCGCTGGGTGAAGTGGCACCAGTCCGGCGCTTGCAACGGGCATGCACTGTCGTGCGGGCAGGGCGCGACGACATGCGCTCCTTTGGCGATCAGGCGTTCGCGCAGCGCGATGATCCGCGCATAGCCCGCAGGCGTGCCGGGTTCGACTACCAGCAGCGTGTCGCCAGTCCTTTGCCACATCAGCTCGGCGAGGGCTCTTTGTCCGGTATCGCCGATCTCGTTGATCATGTAGCTGGCGACGACGAGGTCGGCCGGCTCGGCCTTGGCCAGTGCGGAGTTGGCTTCGGCACGCTCGTAGCTGACCTCACGCAGACGAAAGCTATCGCTGAACAGGCTCAGCGCCAGCGTGCGCAGGGCATCGTTGGCGTCGAGCAGCGCGAAGGTTTGCAGCGATGAGAAGGTTTCGGCGGCCGCCCATGTGGCGGTGCCGGGTCCAGCGCCGATGTCGAGCAGAGATTTGGGGGCGAAGTCCGGCCTGATTTCGGTAAGCGCATTCAGGCTCGCCGTGACCGCGGCATAGGTCGCGGGCATCCGCGCCAGCGCGTAAGCGAGCGCATCGGTCTCGGTACGGATCGCGCCGGACCCGCCGCCGTCGCGATAGGTCTTCGAGATCGACGCGGAACGCTCAGCGGCGTCATTGCGTGAAAATCCGCGCAAGCGGCCGTCGAGGGCGGCTTTCAATTCGGCGGGGAGATCGGGTGAGGTCATGTTGTCATGCCCCGCGCAGGCGGGGCATCCAGTAATCCGTGACCTGAGAAGATCACATGAACAGCGCGGCGTACTGGATCATCCGCCTTCGCGGATGATGACGTCAATGGGTGTCGCGGCGACGAGCGCCTACGCCACGTTCTGGTCGAGGATCTTCACCGCGTCGTCGAGGCCGACCGAGACCAGTTGCGAGACGCCGCGTTCGGCCATGGTGACGCCGTACAGCCGGTTCATCCGCGCCATCGTGATCGGATTGTGCGTGATGATGATGAAGCGGGTTTCGGTCGACGAGGTCATCTCGTTCAGCAGGTTGCAGAACCGCTCCACGTTATGGTCGTCGAGCGGCGCGTCGACTTCGTCCAGCACGCAGATCGGCGACGGGTTGGTGAGGAACACCGCGAAGATCAACGCAAGCGCGGTCAGCGCCTGCTCGCCGCCCGAGAGCAGCGACAGCGTCTGCGGCTTCTTGCCGGGCGGCTTGGCAATGATTTCGAGGCCGGCTTCCAGCGGATCGTCGCTCTCGATCAGGTGCAACGCGGCTTCGCCACCGCCGAACAGTTCGGTGAACAGCCGCTTGAAATGCGCATTGACGGTCTCGAACGAGGTCAACAGCCGCTCGCGCGCTTCCTTGTTGAGGCTCTGGATGCCCTGGCGCAGCCGCTTGATGGCTTCGACGAGGTCGTCGCGCTCGGTGGTGAGCCCTGTGTGCTGGGCCTCGACCTCGCGCAGCTCTTCCTCGGCGCGCAGATTGACGGCACCGAGCCGATCGCGGTCACGCCGCAGCTTTTCGAGGTTTTCCTCGATCTCGCTGAGAACAGGCAATTCCGCGCCGGGCTCCAGCTCTGCCAGCGTCGCCACCGCGTGCGGCTCGACTTCGAGCATGTCGTGGATTTCGCGCTCGATGTCCGAAAGCCGGCGTTTTGTTCCTTCCATGCGCTCTTCGGCGCGGGCGCAGGCCTCGCGGGCGCTGGACAGCGCTTCGAGCGACACCTTGGCCTCGCGATCGGTCTCCGCCATCACGCTCTCGGCCGCGGCCAGTGCGTCGGCAGCGACGCGGCGGGCGCTTTCGGCGGATTCGATTTCGTTGATCAGCGCGCGGCGCTTTTCCGCGAACACGGCCGGTGCGTTGTCGAGTTCGGCGCGCTCGGCGGTGACCTCGGTGATACGGGCCTCGACGGTGGCAACCTGCGACGCCGCGCTCTGCTTGCGGTTCTGCCATTCGGTGCGTTCGGCAACGATCGCCTGCACGCGGCGATCCGCCAGCTCAGCCTCGCGCGCCAGCGCCTGCGCTTCGGCGCGCACCTGCGCCGCAAAACGGCGATGGCCCTCGATATCGGTGCGAACGGCGGCAAGCCGGGTCTCGGTGTCGTGGGTCGGCGGCAGTTCTTCAAGCGCGGCGGTAGCGGTCTGGTGCGCGCCATAGGCTTCGGTGAGGTCGGCATTGAGACGGGTGTGCGCTTCCGTCAGCGCCGATTTGCGCGCGCTGTGCCGGTTGATCTCGCGTTCGGTCGCGGCATGGCGTTCGCGGGCGGCATCGGCCTCGCGTTGCGCGGCACGCCACGCCTCGCGGGCGGCGGACTCGGCGCTCGACGCCATCTTCAACTCGGTCTCGGCGTCTTCCAGCGCCTGTCGCTTGGCGACCGCGTCGGTGCGGGCCTGCTCCAGTTCATGTTCGATATCGATCAGCCGGGCGCGTTCGGCGAGACGACGTGCAGCGCCGGTCGGTGCATGCGCGGCCGCCACAAAACCGTCCCAGCGCCAGACGTCGCCTTCCAGCGACACCAGCCGCTGGCCGGTCTTCAGTTGCGAAACCAGTTCTGCGCCGCGTTCCTTGGTCACGACGCCGATCTGCGCAAGACGGCGCGTCAGTTCGGGTGGCGCCTCGACATGGGAGGCGAGGGCTTCGACCCCGGCGGGCAGCGCCGGATCGTCGAAGGCGGCACCGGCGTTGGTCCAGCGCATCGGCGCGGAGGGATCGACGGGCGCGTCGAGATCGTCGCCGAGCACGGCGCCGAGCGCCTTTTCAAAGCCCTTGGCGACGGTGACGCCGTCGATGATCGGCGGCCACAGGTTCTTGGTCTCGCCATTGACGAGCTTTGAAATGGTGCGGGCTTCGGTCTCGAGCCGCTGCACGCGCTTGTCGGCCTCGGTCAGCGGGGCGCGAGAGGCTTCGAGCTTTTGCCGCGCGGCAACGTGGCCGGTCTCGCTGGCCTGGGCTGCGGCTTCCGATGCCGCGAGGCTTTCCTGCGCGGTTTCCAGGGCGCCCGCGAGCGCGTCGATGTCGCCGAGATTGCCGGTCTCTGCTGCGAGCTTCTGCTCTTCGCTGACGACGTTGGCGATATCCTGGTCGAGCTTGGCGAGCCGGTCGCGATGGCTGCGCACGCCGGCCTCGAGCTGGGTGCGTTTGGCGGTGAGGTCGGCGAGTGCGGTGGTCAATTCGCCGAACATCTGCTCGGCCGCGGCGAGCGTCGCTTCCGCTTCGGAGACGCGTTCATCGACGCCGGAGCGCTTTTCGACGCGCGACTTGATCTCTTCCTTGATCTCGGAATCTTCCGTGTCGAGCCGCTGCAAGGCGATCTCGGCATCCGCAGCCTGCTGCTGTTCGCGGGCGATGTCGGCGGCGAACTGCTGCAGCCGGCGGTCGAGCTCGCTGACGCGTTCCTTGGCGCGCGCTTCTTCGCGGTCGAGCAGTTCGCGCGCATTGGTGAGGCGCTGCAGTCCCGCCGCGGCGCGGGCTTCGCCCTCGCGCAGCGCCGGCAATTCGGAAGCGCGGATGGCCTGGATGCGTGCGGCCTCGGCCTGCTCGCGGGTGCGCTCGGCCATCTCGCGCACGTTGAGGTCATGGGTGTGGCCGGCTTCCACGACGTCGGCGTTGGCTTCAAGCCAGCGCAGATGGAACAGCGTGGCCTCGGCCTTGCGCACCTTGGCGGCGACTTCGCGGAAGCGGATGGCCTGGCGAGCCTGCTTCTTCAGGCCGTCGACCTGGCCGGCGAGCTGGCCGATCACGTCCTCGACGCGGGTGAGGTTGGTTTCGGCCGCCTTCAGTCGCAATTCGGCTTCGTGGCGGCGGGCGTGAAGACCGGCGACGCCAGCGGCGTCTTCCAGCACGCGGCGGCGCTGTTCGGGCTTGGCCTGAATGATTTCGCCGATCTTGCCCTGGTGAACCAGCGCCGGCGAACGCGCGCCGGTGGCGGCGTCCGCGAACAGGATCTGCACGTCACGGGCGCGGACGTCGCGGCCGTTGATGCGATAGACCGAACCCGCCTCGCGCTCGATGCGGCGCGAGATTTCCAGAAGCTCGCTGTCATTCATGGCGGCCGGCGCCGAGCGATCGGCATTATTGATCGTCATCGTCACTTCGGCGTGGTTGCGCGCCGGACGGTTGCCGGAACCGGCGAAGATCACCGCGTCCATGTCGGCGGCGCGCAGCGATTTGTGCGAGGTCTCGCCCATCGCCCAGCGCAGCGCCTCGACCAGATTGGATTTGCCGCAGCCGTTCGGACCGACCACACCGGTGAGACCGGGTTCGATCATGAAGTCAGTGGGTTCAACGAACGACTTGAAACCGTGGAGGCGAAGGCGCGTGAGTTTCATGAACAAAAATCTCGCTTGGCCGGGCGCGAATCTCCCCGCCGTGACAATACCATAGAAGGCAATGTCGGTGTGTGGACGAACCGCGTTTTGAGGGTTCTTTGGCGGCTCTTATGGCCCGCGACAATGGCGAGGCCGGGGCCGGAGGGCAACGGGCCCGCCGGGCTTTTCCCAAGGGTTTTATAGGGGTTTTGTCCAGTCTTTTGCTGGACTTATGGGATTATCTGAATCCTGCCGGCGAATCAGCTCTTCAACAGGGAGTTGATGCGCTTTGCGAATTCCTCGAAGGCGGCTTCGCCCACGATCGCGTCGCCATTGATGAAGAAGGTCGGGGTTCCCTCGACCTTCAGGATGTCCTCGGCAAACTTCTGCCCGGCGCTGATCTTGTCCTGCATCGCCTGGTCCCTCAGGCAATCCTCGACCGCTTGCGTGCTCAGCCCCGCCTGCCGCCCGATCAGCCGCAGCGTATCGGAGGTCTTCTCCACCAGTTGGTCCTGCTGCCGGAACATGATGTCGACGACGGCGAAGTACTTGGTTGAATCCTCACCGGCGATGCGGCGGCTCAGCATCGCGCAGGCCAGATCCTTGATGTTGAGCGGGAACTCGCGGAACACGTAACGCACCTTGCCGGTGTCGATGAATTCCGACTTGATCTTCGGAAACACGTCCTTGTTGAACGCGGCGCAATGCGGGCAGGTCGGCGCCGCATATTCGACAATCGTCACCTTGGCGTCGGCGGCGCCAAGCGCCATGTCCGGCAGCGCCTGCGGTTTTACGACCTCGGCTGCGCTCAGCGCCATCGCTTGCGTGATCAGCCGCAGCGGGGTGAGGCCAGCGAGCGCGGCAAGCCCGGTCAGTGACAAGGCGGCGGTGAAGGCGCGGCGGGTGATGAGCATGGCCTGCTCCCGAAAAAACCGATCAGGTCTTCAGCTGCGCGTTGATGCGCTTCGAAAACTCCTCGAACGAGGTCTCGCCCTTGAGCATCTCGCCGTTGATGAAGAAGGTCGGCGTCGAATTCACCTTCAGCACGTCGGCAGCGAACTTCTGGTCGGCGGCGATCTTGTCGAGCAGCGCCTGATCCTTCAGGCAGTCCTCGACCGCCTGCTGGGTGAGGCCGGCCTGCTTGCCGATCCGGGTCAGCGTCTCCGTGGTGTTCTTCACCACCCATTCGTTCTGCTGCTTGAACAGGAGATCGATGACGGCGAAATATTTCCCGGCGTCGTCCTTGGCAATGCAACGCGCCAGCATCGAGCCGGCGGCGGCCTTGATGTCGAGCGGGAATTCGCGGAACACGAAACGGATCTTGCCGGTGTCGATGAATTCCGACTTGATCTTCGGAAACACGTTCTCGGTGAACGCCGCGCAATGCGGGCAAGTCATTGAGGCGTATTCGGTGATGGTCACCGACGCATTGGCCGGGCCGAGGCCCATGTCGGGCAGCGACTGCGGCTTGGCAACGTCGGCGGCGCCTTGCGCCATCGCCTCGGAGATCAGGCGCAACGGCGAGAAGCCGGCGATGAGGCCAAGTCCCGTCATAAGGCCGGTCAGCGACAGAGCAGCGGTGAAAGCGCGGCGCGTGATCATGAAAGGTCCCCGAATGGCGCGTTGACGCCCAATAGTTACAAAAAGCAGCCTTGTTTTAGAGAGGCCTTGGCTAGCTTGAAACGATAAATGTGGCAATGGCAGGTTGCCGCAGCCGAGCCGCGCGGCAGGCTCAATTTCGCTTGATCGCGGCGCCCAGCCGCGCCAGCGCGGCACGCAATTGTTCATCCTCTACCGCCGACAGGGTTTCGGCGACCTCAGCCACCACTTTGGGATCCGGCGCGCGGGACGCGGGCGGAGCTTCGGGCGCGACAGCGGCGCCTGCCGCAGCGCCAGCCGGCCGACCGCGCTCCAGCCGAAGAAGCGGTTGACCCGTGCCAGGATCACATCCGAGGAATGCTGGATCTCCAGCGCCATCGGCCCTTCCACCCGCAGCACCAGCGTGGCCGGCTCCTGCGGCTGGCCTTCGACCGGTCGCGGCCATTGCATCTTCAGGGGCTGGGAGTGGGCGGCGATCTCGGCTCCCGCGATCTCGGCCCAGCGCGTCACCAGCTCGCGCGCGGCAAACCCCTGCTTGGCATAGGCGTCCGAGAAGACGTCGCTGAGCAGGACGGAAAGCGGTTTGGCGCTGAGGAAGCCGGGTTTTGCCATGGTGGCGTTGTATCACCTAGTGGGGTGTGGACGGAACCACCCGGGTGTCATGGCCGGGCTTGACCCGGCCATCCACGTCTTGGATCAACAGGTCATGGGTTCTTCTGCGATCGTCAAAGCGAAGTCAAAGAACGCCGCGCTGGACCGTCCAGCGCTGTTGCTCGACTGGTACGACCGCCATCGGCGGCGGCTGCCGTGGCGGCCACCGGCGGGCGAGCGCGCCGATCCGTACCGGGTCTGGCTGTCGGAAATCATGCTGCAGCAGACCGGCGTCAAGACGGTCGGACCCTACTTCGAAAAGTTCGTCTCGCGCTGGCCGGATGTCACGGCGCTCGGCAGCGCCACGCAGGACGACGTGCTGCGGATGTGGGCCGGGCTCGGTTACTATTCGCGCGCGCGCAACCTGCACGCCTGCGCGGTCGCGGTGCTGCGCGATCACGGCGGGGTGTTTCCGGGCACCGAAGCAGGCCTGCGCGCGCTGCCGGGAATCGGGCCCTACACGGCGGCAGCGATAGCGGCGATCGCGTTCGACGTCAGAACCATGCCGGTCGACGGCAACATCGAACGCGTGGTGTCGCGGCTATACGCGGTGGAAGAGCCGCTGCCGCAGGCCAAGCCGCGAATCCAGGAACTGGCGGCAACGCTGCTCGGGCCGTCTCGCGCCGGCGATAGTGCACAGGCACTGATGGATCTCGGCTCCTCGATCTGCACGCCGAAGAAGCCGGCCTGCGCGCTGTGTCCGCTGAACGAGGATTGCGTCGCCCGCGCCCGCGGCGATCAGGAGGCGTTTCCGCGCAAGGCGCCGAAGAAGACGGGAACGCTGCGCCGCGGCGCCGCCTTCATCGTCACGCGCGGCGAGGATCTGCTGGTGCGGACGCGTGCGGAAAAAGGCCTGCTCGGCGGGATGACCGAAGTGCCGGGTTCGGACTGGCTCGCCGGACAGGACGACAAGGCGGCGCTGAAGCAGACGCCCGCGCTAAAGGGCGTGACGCGCTGGCAGCGCAAGGTGGGTGTCGTCACCCACGTCTTCACGCATTTTCCGCTCGAGCTCGTGATCTATACCGCCGAGGTCGCCGCGCGGACGCGGGCTCCCGCTGGCATGCGCTGGGTGCCGATTGCGACACTGGCTGGCGAGGCGCTGCCCAACGTGATGCGCAAGGCGATTGCGCATGGGCTGGGCCTCTAGGCTTTTTGTTTTGACGCGTTTTCTTCACGCGAACCGGTCCCCACTTCGCTCGAAAACACTATGGGACTGCTGACACCATGCTGGCAGCAGCGCTGCGCTAGACGTGAACCTCACGGAGGTTCCCATGATCAGCACCGCCCTTGATAATTTCACCGCCCCGCCGTCTTCAAAATTGCTCGGCTGGCATCTGCTCGATGCGCGGCCCGGGGATGGCTGGATCCGGATCGGATTCGAGGGCCGGAGGGATTTCTGCAACCCGGCCGGCTTCGTGCAGGGCGGCATTCTCTCGGCGATGCTCGACGATACCATGGGGCCGGCGGTGTTCGTGATGACCGACGGCAAACTCTACACGGCGACCATCACCATGACGGTGAATTTTCTGGCGCCGGCCAAACCGGGGCCGATCACCGGTGAGGCGACGGTCACCCAACTTGGCAAGACTGTCGCCTTCATGGAGGGTCGGCTGACTGCTGAGGACGGCACATTGCTGGCGACCGCCTCGACCAGCGCGCGGCTGGTCGAGACCGCGCGGGCGATAAAATAACTTCCGTCATTGCGAGCGAAGCGAAGCAATCCAGTCTTTCTTTGTCGCCTCTGGATTGCTTCGCTTCGCTCGCAATGACGAGTATCAGCCCGCCTTGCGCTGCACGATCGGGGGCTTGGCGTTCAGACCTTCAACCTGAAAACCGGCGACGCGCTTGTAGTTGGCGGCGATGTCTTCGAGTTCCTTCAACGACAGCACGTCGGTGACGACGTCGTAGCCATTGGGCGCGCGCTCCTCGACCATCTGCATCACCTGCTCCGGGCCGTTGCGGCGGTTCAGCATCACGAGATCGGTGGTGGCGGGCCGGCGCTCGGCTTCATAGGCAACGAGGGCTGTGTTGGTCGGGCCTTGTGCCAGAATTTCGCGGGTGATGACGCGGGCGTCCAGAATCGCCTGCGACGCGCCGTTGGAACCGATCGGGTACATCGGATGCGCGGCATCGCCCATCAGCGTGACCTTGCCGAACGTCCATTGCGGGATCGGATCGCGGTCGACCAGGGGATATTCATAGGCGTGCGGGCAATCGCGGATCAGGCCGGGGACGTCGAGCCAGTCGAAGGTCCAGTCCTTGAACCACGGCAGGAACTCGTCAAGGTTGGCGGTGCGGTTATAGTCCTCGCGCCGCCACTGATAGGTCGGCGGCATGTGCCGCTCGGCGACCCAGTTGATCGAAAACTTGCCGTCGGCATCCGCTGTCTTTGAGATCGAATAGCAGACGAATTTCAGGATCTCGTGTCCGGCCATGATCATGGTGCGGCCCGACAGGAACGCGTCGCCCTTGGTGATGCCGCGCCACAATATGCGTCCGTTCCAGATCGGTGGGCCTTCGTTCGGATAGAGTTTTTCGCGCACCGCGGAATGAATGCCGTCAGCGGCGATCAACAGCGCGCCGTCGTGGCTTCCCGCCGGTTTACCCGTCGCCTTGTCGATGAACTCGGCGCGGACGCCGTTTGCTGTCTCGGTCCAGCCGGAGAGATGGTGGCTGGTGAGAATGTTTCCTTTCCCCAACCGCTCGGTCGCGGCGTCGAGCAGGATCTGTTGCAGCGTGCCGCGATGGATCGAGAACTGCGGCCACTTGTAGCCGGCCTCGATGCCGCGCGGCTCGCTCCAGATCGGCTTGCCGTGCTTGGAAAAATAGGCGAGCTCCTTGGTACGGACTCCGGCGGCGTCGAGCGCATCGTGCAGGCCGAGTTCGATCAGCTCGCGCACCGCATGCGGCAGCACATTGATGCCGACGCCGAGCGGGCGCAGTTCGGGCACGCTTTCGAACACTTTGGCCGGCACGCCGATCTGGTGCAGGCTGAGCGCCAGTGTCAGCCCGCCGATGCCGCCGCCCGCGATAAGAACCGTCATGATCCGCCCTTGGTCGTCCCGTTTGACAAGGTCATGACACGGGAGCGCGGATGTGGGCAACCGCGAAAACCCGGCCCCCCGGCGGTGGGATGGACGGCGCTGGACCGCACCGCTAACGTGGCGGTTCCCGCAAAGAAGGATGAAAAATGCTCAAGCTCTATTACGCCCCCGGCACCTGCGCGCTGGCGTCGCACATCGCCCTGAAAGAATCCGGCCTGGATTTCACGGTCGAACGGATCGACACCAAGAACAGCCAGCAGACCACGCCGGCCTATCTCGCGATCAACCCGAAGGGCCGTGTGCCGGCGCTGGTGACCGACCGCGGCATCCTGACCGAGAATCCGGCGATCCTGGCCTATGTCGCGCAGAGCGCGCCCGACAAGAAGCTGATGCCGACGGATGCATTCGAGTTTGCGCAGGCCCAGTCGTTCAACAGCTATCTCTGTTCGACGGTGCACGTAAACCATGCCCACAAGGGCCGCGGCGCCCGCTGGGCCACCGAACAGAGCTCGTTCGACGACATGAAGCGCAAGGTGCCGGACAGCATGAGCGCTGCCTTCGCGCTGATCGAGCGCGATCTGGTAAAGGGCCCGTGGGTGATGGGCGAGCAATACACCACTTGCGATGCCTACCTGTTTACGCTCACCGGCTGGGCCGAGGCCGACGGCGTCGACCTCGCCAAGCTGCCGAAAGTCACCGCCCATCGCCAGCGGACGTCGGAGCGTCCAGCCGTGCAGCAGGTGCTGGCGGTCGAGAAGGCTTGAGTTGAAAAAATGGCTGTCGTCCCGGCCTTGAGCCGGGACCCATACGCCGCGGCCGCTGTAGTGAGCAGGATATTAGCCGCGGCGTCTCACCGATAGATCACGCGGTATGGGTCCCGGCGTTCGCCGGGACGACGGGGGCGATGTTACAAAATCCTCTTCCCCCGCTCCATGTCCCTCCCGATGCCGAGCATGATGTTGCGCAGCCAGATCGAGCCGGGGTCCATCTGGGCCCGGGTCGGGTAGAACATGTACTGCTCGTCGATCCCGGGATCGATCGGCGGCGTGATCGCCACGAGCGACAATTGCCTGGACAGTGCTGACATCAGCCGGCGCGGTACGAAGGCGACCAGATCGGTGCGCGCGGCGACATGCAGCGCTTCGAGATAGCCCGGCACCACCAGCGCGATCCGCCGCTCGATGCCTTTGCTGCGCAACCAGGTATCGATCAGATCTTCGCTCGCGCCGCGAATGACGACGCCGACGTGCCGCGCGTCGAGAAAAGTTTCGCGGCGCTTCAGCCTGGCGCCGGCCGGATGGCCGCGCCGCACTGCCAGCGCGTCGCTATCGGTATAAAGTAGTTGCCGGTGAAAGCCGCTGAAGGCGTTGCCGATGCTGATCACGAGATCGATGGTGCGGGCGAATTCGGCGGTGAAGATCGCAGGCCCGCGCCACGGCACCACGTCGATCCGGACGTTCGGGGCGATCCGGGTGATCTTCTCCATCAGCGGCGGCATCAGCAATTCGACCGCGAGATCCGGCATCATCAGGCGGAACTGGCGTTCGCTGGTCGAGGCGTCGAAATCATCAGGGACGAACAGCGCGCGCACCTGATCGAGCGTTTGCGCCAGCGGACTTCGCAGCGACTGCGCCCGCGGCGTCAGCTCCATGCGCGCGCCTGATCGCACCAGCAGGGGATCGCCGATCAGGTCGCGCAGCCGCTGCAGCGCATGGCTTGCCGCCGGCTGCGACAGCCCGATCCGCATCGCGGCGCGGCTGACATTGGCCTCCTTCAACAGCGCGTCGAGCGCCACCAGCAGATTGAGGTCAAGCGAATTCAAATTCATGGGGTAAATATATATCATATTCACTATCGATTGGAAGAATGATGCGCTGGACGTGATGATCCGAAGCATCGGATCACAACGGAGAAGCCGTCATGAACGCCTTGGACAACAAGAATTTGGACAACAAGAAACTGGTACAGCAGATCTACACGGATTCCTCTAACCGCAGCGGGACGACGTTCGCCGATCATCTTGCAGAAGATGCGGTCTGGATCGTCACCGGGCAATACTCCTGGTCGCACGAATTCAAGGGGCGCGACGCGATCCAGAACGGCCTGATGGGTCACTTCCGCTCGTTCTTCGCGGCGCGGCCGCGCACCGTCGCCTATAACTTCGTTGCCGAAGGCGACTATGTCATCGTCGAGTCACGCGGCGACAACGTCACCAAGACAGGCGTTCGCTACGACAACCAGTATTGCATGGTCTGGCGGATCGAGGACGGCAAGATCAAGGTGATCAAGGAATATTGCGACTCCACGCTGGTCGAGCGCGTGCTCGGGCCGTTTCCGGAAGAGCGGAAGCTTGCCGCTGCGGAGTGAGAATTCGACGGCTGCCGTCATTGAAGCTATCATCGCGCGCGTCCGACTGTGGCGAACCCGCAGCCGGACGCGGCGTCAACTCGCTGTCATGAATGCGCGCGAATGGCAGGATATCGGAACCTGCTGGTCCGACATCGCGAACGAAGTCGCCAAACCGTTCTGGCGGAAATAAGAAAGGGAGATCACGATGAGCAAGGAGATTTTCAGCCCGGCGACAATGCCGCCGCCGGTCGGCTATTCGCATGTCGCCAAGGTCAACAAGGGCACGCTGGTTTATCTGGCCGGGCAGGTGTCGAGCGATGCGTCCGGCAAGCTGGTCGGCGAGGGCAATTTCGAGGCCCAGGCCGAGCAGGTGTTCCGCAATCTCAAGCTCGGCCTTGAAGCGGCTGGCGCCACCATGGCGGATATCGTGAAAATGAACGTCTACATCGTGGCCGAAGTCGACCAGGCCGAGGTGCCGAAGCTGCGCGCGGTCCGCGACAGTTACGTCAACACGGCGAAGCCGCCGGCGAGCACGCTGCTGTTCGTCACGCGGCTGGCCCGGCCGGGCTGGCTGCTGGAAATAGAGGCGATTGCTGCAATCGATTGACGCGTCGTTTTTCTGGCGATCTATCTCAACTCGTCATTGCGAGGAGCGAAGCGACGAAGCAATCCAGTCTTCTTTCTGTGCGAAGAAAAGACTGGATTGCTTCGCTTCGCTCGCAATGACGAAATTGATAATTCGCAGGATCAAACGAAAACGGCGCCCGTGAGGGCGCCGTTGTTGTGTCTGTCAGCTAGATCAAGCCGCCTTGGTCTTGAGATGCTTGAACATGTTGCCGCGGGCTTCATCGTCCATTTCGGCCTTGAACTTGAAGTTGTCCTTCAGCGCAATCGCCTTGGCCGCCGCGGGCCGGGCCGAGATTTCGTCGACCAGCTTCTTGACGTTGGGATACTTCGCAAACGCGTTGTCGCCCAGGATGAACGGGATCATGCGGGCCCAGCCCCACACGTCCATGTCGACGATGGTGTAGGTGTCGCCGACCATGTAGCGCTTGCCGGCGAGATGGGCGTTGATGATGCTGTAGTGCCGGTCGGCCTCGAACTGATAGCGATTATGGGCGTAGTCGACCTTTTCCGGCGCGAAATGCTTGAAGTGGACGGCCTGACCCGAGAACGGTCCGACGCCGGTGGCGACGAACATCAACCAGGACAGCAATTCGCCGCGGTTGGCCGGCGTGGTCGCCGGCAGGAACTTGCCGGTCTTTTCGGCGAGGTAAAGCAGGATGGCGTTGCTGTCGAACACCTTGACGCCGCCGTCGTCGATCGCCGGCACCTTCGAATTCGGGTTGATGGCGAGATATTCCGGCGTGAACTGGTCGCCCTTGCGGGTGTCGACCGCCACCGGCTCATAGGCAAGGCCGGCTTCCTCGAGAAAGAGGGCGACCTTGGTCGGGTTCGGCGATCCGTTGAAGTAGAATTTGAGCATTTGGAATTCTCCCTGCCTCTGTTGTTGTCGTCAAAAATCCGGCCGCGGCGACGGTAACCGCGCGGCGGCCTGTTCATGCGCAAATTTTTGGGAGGGAGGCAAGCGACGAGTTCGTGAGGTGCTGCCGGGCGCTTCTGCACACTCAACTGTCATCGCCCGCCTTCTGTTCGTTCCGGACAGATCACTGACGGGTGTTCGGAGACATAGCTGACACATCCATACTGGCGGGATTGCCCTTTCAGGAGGCTTTCCATGCCATGGCGAGAGGTGTCGGTAATGGATCAACGGCGCGAGTTTGTTAGCCTTGCGATGCAGGAAGGTGTCAACCGGCGGGAACTGTGCCGGCGGTTCGGCATCAGCCCGGACGTCGGCTACAAATGGCTGGCACGGCAGCAGGCCGGCGATGCGGAACTGGCGGACCGGTCGCGGCGGCCGCACGGAAGCCCGCGACGCAGCGAAGCAGCGATCGAGGCACAGGTGCTCGCCGTGCGCGACACGCACCCAGCTTGGGGCGCGCGCAAAATAGCGCATTGTCTGCAGCGCGCTGGCGTAACGACGCCGGCGCTCTCTACCGTGCATGAGATCCTGCGGCGCAGCGGCCGGATCGTCCCGCCGCCGGGCGCGCCGCCGCATGCTTATCAGCGCTTCGAGAAAGAGGCGCCCAACCAATTATGGCAGATGGATTTCAAGGGCCGCATGCCGTTGACCAATGGCGCTGCATGCCACCCGCTGACCATGATCGACGATCATTCGCGCTATGCGCTGTGCATCGGAGCCTGCGCCAACGAACAAGGCACGAGGGTACAGCAGCAACTAACGGCCACCTTCCGGCGCTACGGCATGCCCGATGCGTTTTTCGTCGACAATGGTTCGCCCTGGGGCGGCTCGGGAGGATCGCCGTGGACCGGTCTGCGAGTCTGGCTGCTGCGGCTCGGCGTCGATGTCGTCTATGCCCGGCCCTACCATCCGCAAAGCCGTGGCAAGAACGAACGCTTCCATCGCACCCTGAAGGCCGAGGTGTTCGCGACGCGACGCTTCTGCGACTTGCCCGACCTGCAGCGCGCCTTCGATGCCTGGCGCACCGTCTACAATCTCGAACGCCCTCACGAGGCCCTCGACATGGACGTTCCCGCCACGCGCTATCGTCCCAGCGCGCGGGCGATGCCCGACAAGCCCGCCGACGTCGAATACGACAGCGGCGAGACAGCGCGCCGTGTCTCCACCACCAAGGCCTATGTCAGCTTCAAGGGGCAGCAGTGGCGCGTGCCGCAGGCCTTCCGCGGCGAGCGCCTCGCCATCCGACCCAAAGTCGGCGATGGACAATACGGAATCTTCTTCGGCAGCCGGCAGGTCGCCACTATCGACTTGACCGCCGGCAAAAGTGTCAGTGATGTCTCCGAACAAGTGTCAGCCATGTCTCCGGAATGAACAGAAGGCGGACGATCCAGTATTCCAGAGGCGCCAGCGATAGAGGGGGTAGGCCGCGGCTTACTGGCTCCCCGCCTACGCGGGGATGACAACCTTGGTTGGGATAAACCTCAGCCCGCCGCCATTTCGGAGCGGATTTCGGCGCGCAGCTCGTCGATCAGGCGCAGGCCCTTCTTGGTCTCGATGTGCCAGAAGGTCCAGCCGTTGCAGGCGCCGGAGCCTTGCGCCACCGCGCCCATGCGGTGGATCGAGCCGACCTTGTCGCCGAGCATGATGGCGCCGTCGGCGCGGACAAGAGCGCCGTGGCGCTTCTTGGAATCGACGAGTTTGGTGCCGGGCGAAATCATGCCGCGTTCGATCAGTTCGGAGAACGCCACACGGGGCGCGTCGCGCGCGGTCATGAACGGCGCCAGCGTCGCTTCCGGCAGCGGTTCGATCGCCGCGATGCGTTGTTCGGCGGCGGTCGCATAGGTCTGGTCGCGCTCGAAGCCGATGTAGCGGCGGCCGAGGCGTTTTGCCACAGCGCCGGTCGTGCCGGTGCCGTTGAAGGGATCGATCACGAGATCGCCGGGCTTTGAGGACGACAGCAGCACGCGCGCCAGCAAGCCTTCCGGCTTCTGGGTCGGGTGCACTTTCTTGCCGTCAGAGCCTTTGAGGCGTTCTTCGCCGGTGCAAAGCGGGATCAGCCAGTCGGAACGCGCCTGCACGTCCTCGTTGGCGGCCTTCAGCGCTTCGTAGTTGAAGGTGTAGCCCTTGGCCTTTTCGTCGCGCGCCGCCCAGATCATGGTTTCATGGGCATTGGTGAAGCGGCGGCCGCGGAAATTCGGCATCGGATTGGTCTTGCGCCAGACGATGTCATTGAGGACCCAGAAGCCGAGGTCCTGCATGATCGAGCCGACGCGGAAAATGTTGTGGTAGGAGCCGATCACCCACAAGGTCGCCGACGGTTTCATGACCCGGCGGCAGGCCAGCAGCCATGCGCGGGTGAAATCGTCATAGGCGGCGAAGGATGAAAACTTGTCCCAGTCGTTGTTGACGGCATCGACATGGGATTTGTCGGGGCGCTTGAGATCGCCCTTCAGCTGCAAATTGTACGGCGGATCTGCGAACACCAGATCGACGGAGCCAGCCGGAAGCTTCGACATCTCGGCGACGCAATCGCCGACGACGATGCGAGCACTGGACTCGGACTTTAAGTTAGTGCGGGGCGCCCTTGCAGACGCCCCGCGACGCGACACAACCATGACTCAACTACTCTGACTCAGGCGACGCTGTCGGCGACGCGGGACTAAACAACCGACTGTCGTCACCTTGACCCGGCAAAGTAAAAATCGACTTAACCGTCGAAGTACTGAGAGAGATTTGCCGAGCGAATATTGCCGGTTATGCGAGTCAAAGCGTTTTCGAGCGAAGTCGACGCCGGTTCGCGTGAAGAAAGGGCGTCAAACAGAAGACGAGTGCCTGATCCAATCAGAACCGGGCACTAGGCAATATTTGCCGGGCAGGTTATTGATTAACGGAATGGAAATTTTACGTGACTGGTGCGTTGGGTACCTGAACAGCAAACCAGCCGGATCAAGGAAATACCGCCATGCGCTACGATGACTTTCGCCGCAGCGACGACATCGACGACCGTCGTGACGATAGTGGCGGCGGAATGGGCGGCGGTGGCGGCGGTTTCGGCCTGCCGATGGGCGGCGGCGGGCTCGGTATCGGCACCATCATCGTGCTCGGCCTGGTCGGTTATGCCTTCGGCATCGACCCCCGCATCCTGATCGGCGGCGCTGAAATCCTCACCGGCGGTAACCAGGCGCCCAGCTACCAGACCGATCGCCGCTCGGGACCGGCCAAGACCGGTGCGCCCAAGGACGAGATGGGCAGCATGATCTCCGGCGTGCTCGGCGAAATCGACGATCGCTGGAGCGAGATTTTCCAGGCCAGCGGGCAATCCTATTCGGGCCCGCGCATCGTGCTGTTCCGCAACGCCACTAATGGCGGGCGCTGCGGCATGGCGCAGTCGGCGATGGGACCGTTCTACTGTCCGCCGGACAAGCAGATATTCCTCGACACCAATTTCTTCCGCGAGGTCGAGACGAAATTTCGCGGCTGCTCGGGCAGTGCCTGCAAGTTCACCGCGGCCTATATCATCGCGCATGAGGCCGGCCACCATATCCAGAACCTGCTCGGCATCCTGCCGCGCGTGCAGCGGCTGCAGCAGCAGGCCGGCAGCAAGGCGGAAGCCAATGCGCTGCAGGTCAAGGTCGAGTTGCAGGCCGATTGCCTGTCCGGCGTCTGGGTCAACCGCGAGGAAAAGAAACGTCCGGGCTTCCTCGAAGCCGGCGATATCGACGCGGCGCTGACCACCGCGAGCGCGATCGGCGACGACACGCTGCAAAAGCAGGCGACGGGCAGGGTGGTGCCTGATTTCTTCACCCACGGTTCCGCCGCGCAGCGCAAGCAATGGTTCATGACCGGCTATCAGCAGGGAACGGTGCAGGCCTGCAACACCTTCGGTGCGGGTAACTAGTGACGTCGATCGACGAGTTGAAAACGTTTGTCCCGCTCAACATCGCGGTGTTGACGATTTCCGACACGCGCTCGCTGGCCGACGACAAATCCGGCGCCACGCTGGCGGACCGGCTGACGGCGGCCGGTCATCATCTCGCAGCCCGCGAGATCATCGTCGACGATGTAGACGCCATCCGCGTCGTCATCAGGCGGTGGATCGCCGATCCCGGCGTCGATGCCATCATCACCACGGGTGGCACCGGCTTTACCGGCCGCGACGTCACGCCGGAGGCGATCGAGCCGCTGTTCGAAAAACGGATGGATGGTTTTTCCATCGCCTTCCATATGCTGAGCCACGCCAAGATCGGCGCCTCGACGATCCAGAGCCGGGCCACCGCTGGTGTCGCGGGCGCAACCTTCATCTTCTGCCTGCCGGGATCGCCGGGCGCCTGCCGCGACGGCTGGGACGGCATCCTTGCCGCGCAACTCGACTACCGCACGCGGCCCTGCAATTTCGTCGAGATCATGCCGCGGCTGGACGAACACCTGCGGCGGCCGAAGGCAAAGGGCGCGTCGGCGTAGACCGGGTCGTTTCCGTAGGATGGGTGGAGCGCAGCGATACCCATCGCCGTGTGAGCAGTATTGATGGGTATCGCTGCGCTCCACCCATCCTACGCCGGATACTTGACCTCGGTTCAGCCTCTGTGCTGGATTATGGCGTTACTTTTTTAGGGAGCTGAAACATGAAGAAAATTATCGTTGTTGGCTTTGCTATCCTCGCCGTCTCCACTTCAGGCGCTTTGGCCAAGGCGAAGCCGAAAGAGGTCGCCGCCGCCGCGACCCCGACCAATCCGCTGCTGAGCAACGTCAGCGCTGCCGACAAGGCGCTCTACGCGAAGAACAAGCACGACTCCGGCGTGAAGTAACGGCCCCACGATCTCCAAGACTTTGGTCTTCTGTTAGCGCCGCTGTCCGCAAGGACGGCGGCGTTTCGTTCTTAGTGCCGTCGATGGTGGCGAGCGAGCGCATTATCCGGCGCGCAATCGACGATATCGCCCAATCCACGAGAAGTATCCGTCATTGCGGAGCAAGCGACGAAGCAATCCAGATTCCGGATTGCTTCGCTTCGCTCGCAATGACGGTGGCTAGCACCGGCCGATATTGATCAACCAAGCCCATACCGTGCGCCACATGCTGCGATAATATTCAGCGCGCAGTTCATGTGCGCGCTTGATGTAGAAATCGATCAGGACCGGCGTCACGCGCCGCGATGATGGATCGCGGCGCCCCGGTTTCACAGTTCCAGATCCCAGGTTTCGCCGATCAGGCTTTGACCGAAACTGCGATGCGGCTCGGTCGCGACCAGCTTGAAGCCGGCGCCCTGATAGATGCCGCGGGCGGCAACCAGAATGCTCTGGGTCCACAGCGTGATCCTGCGGTAACCGCAGGCCCTGGCGAAGGCGATGCATTCGGCGACCAGCCGCTGGCCCAGGCCCTGTCCGCGTCCGGCCGGATCGACCAGCAACAGGCGAATCTTGGCGACATCGTCAGAGTGCCGCACCAGAAAGATCGAGCCGACTTGCGTGCCATCGATGTCGGCGATCCAGCAGCGCTCCCGCGACGCATCGAACGAGGCGAGGAATTTTGCCGCGATCTCCGCGACCAGGGCCTCGAACGCGGCATCAAAGCCGTATTCGCTGGCGTAGAGCGCGCCGTGGCTCTGCACCACCCAGCCGATGTCGCCGGGGCGATGGCTGCGCAGGATCGCGGGCGGAGGCGGAGCATCGGGCGCACCGAGCAGCCGCTCGATCGCGAGCCATCGCCCCAGTGAGCTTTTGGCTGCCGCCGGGCGGCAGCGCTGAAAGCATCAGGCCTATATCTTCCTGCGTGCTGCGTTCGAGCTTTGGCAAAAGCCTGCCGACCCTTGGTGGTCAGGCTGAGCCGGTACTGCCGGCGGTCTGACGGCAGCGGCGTGCGGGAGAGCAGGCCGTTCTCTTCGAAGTTCTGCACGATCCGGCTGAGATAGCCGGCATCGAGGCCCAATTCGTTTCCGATCTCCTTGGCAGACAAGTCTTCCCGATAGGCGAGTTCGTACAGCACCCGCGCCTCGCTCAGCGAATACGGGGCTTTTCAAAAGCTGCTGGTCGAGCACGCCGAGCTTGCGCGTGTAGAAGCGGTTGAAGGCGCGAACCGCCGCGACTTGGCCGTCGGAATCCTGGGGCATGGGCAAACCTCGATACTTGCCATCGTCAAACAATTATTTGACTTTGACAAGTATATTTCCGCGCCAACCGGTTACCGTCCTACTTTGCATGGGGTTGTTTTCGCGATTTTGAGTCCGGCCCCCGTACCGGGGCCGGAATGGCCGTTCAGGCGACGACCATGATCCGGCTGCGCAGCATGGTGCGGGAGCGGCGGCCGACTTGGCGCAGCAGCCGCGCTTCGGAACGGCGGGCATCCGGCCGGTAGCCGCCGAGCCGGTCATAATGGTCGCGCGCAATCAGGAGGCCCTGTTCGGCAGAGGGTCCGGTGATCATGCGGGCTACGAATTTGAGGCTGTCGCGGAAGCCGGTGTCGGAATAGGGCGAGCGGGCGTAGCGGAAGATCCCCGCGCGCGGCCTGCCGCTGTTGGCGACGCTCTGGATGAACTGCGAGGTTTCTTCGATCCAGCCCAAGTCGAGGACGGCGCCGGCGTGCAGGAACATCAGCCAGGGGGAGCGCGATGCTCGCGCGCCTGCCGCCATCGCCGCGGCGCGGGTTCCTTCAAACGCGAGAAAACCGCAACCGGCCACGTCGGCAACCCGCTCGATCACGCCATTGCCGGCCCGGTCGACCAGCAGCACCTCGCGGATGATGCCGGCCGCAGCACCCGGCACCAGCGCCGCCAACGTTGCGACGGCCGGCTGCTCGATACCTTCAGTCGGAATGATCACGCTCAGCATGAATGAGGCTTCATTGGCTCAATCCGGGAAAAACGCCGCACTGTTATCACCTTGTCACATTCAAAACAGCCACCGGAATGCAGTTTTTTAGGCGTGCAGTTTTTTGAGGCAGGCGTGAGCCTGCGGTCAAGCCGCACTTTTTTTGCTTCGACTGTGGATCACAGCGATTCATGTTCTTGATTTGTTCTCAGATCGTGCTATGTACTGATCCATGAGCCGAGCATCCTCTCATGCCCTCAAGCACTCGCCGGTAGCGGCGCCCTCCGAGCCGGCGGGTGCGACTCCTTTTCCCGAACTGGCAGTCGCCATCGAGCGCGAACGGCGGCGCGGCCGCGGCGCCCAGTCCAACGACTCTGGCCGGTTCGAGGCCGAGGCGCGGGTCGCCTTCGACGACGGCTGGCAAAGCCTCGACGACCTGCCGCCGTTCAAGACCACCGTCTCGGTCGACACCTCGCGCAAGGTGATCGCCCGCAACGACTCGCCTGACATCGGCTTCGACCGCTCGATCAATCCGTATCGTGGCTGCGAGCATGGCTGCGTCTACTGCTTCGCGCGCCCGACCCATGCCTATCTCGGCCTGTCGCCGGGGCTCGATTTCGAATCCAAGCTGCTCGTCAAGCCCGACGCGCCCGATCTGCTCGAAAAGGAACTGGCCGCACCCGGTTATGAAGCGCGCATGATCGCGATCGGCACCAACACCGACCCGTATCAGCCGATCGAGCGCGAACACAAGATCATGCGCGGCATTCTCGAAGTGCTGGAGCGCGCCGGTCACCCCGTCGGCATCGTCACCAAATCGGCGCTGGTGACGCGCGACATCGACATTCTCGCGCGGATGGCCAAGCGCAATCTGGTCAAGGTCGCGCTGTCGGTGACGACGCTCGATCCCAAACTGGCGCGCACCATGGAGCCGCGGGCTTCGACGCCGCCGAAACGGCTGGAGGCGATCCGCAAACTGTCCGACGCCGGCATTCCCGCCACCGTGATGGTCGCACCCGTGATCCCCGCGCTGAACGATTCCGAGATCGAGCGAATTCTAGACGCGGCAGCGCATGCCGGCGCCAAAGAAGCGAGCTACGTGCTGCTGCGGTTGCCGCTGGAAGTGCGCGATCTATTCCGTGAATGGCTGATGGCGAACTATCCTGATCGCTACCGCCACGTCTTCACCCTGATCCGCGACATGCGTGGCGGCCGCGACTACGACTCGCAGTGGGGATCGAGGATGAAAGGCACCGGCCCGATGGCCTGGATGATCGGACGCCGGTTCGAAGTCGCCTGCGAAAAGCTCGGCCTCAACAAGCGCCGCTCCAAGCTGACGACCGATCATTTTGTCAAGCCGAAGCGAAGCGGACAGCAGTTGAGTTTGTTTTAGCAACTCGTCATTGCGAGGAGCGCAAGCGACGAAGCAATCCAGCCTTTCTTTGTCTCGCGAAGTGCTGGATTGCTTCGCTACGCTCGCATGCACAAACGCTTCGCGTTTGTTGCAGACAATGACGGATGGAGAGTAGCATGAGTAACAAAATGCCACCCACCCCGCGGTTCACCGTCATCACCCTCGGCGTCAGCGACATGCGCGCCAGCATCGCCTTTTACGAAGCGCTGGGCTTTCAACGGAAGCTGCACGTCACCGGCGAAGCGGTTGCCTTCTTCGATACCGGCGGCACCGTGATCGGGCTCTTTCCGTGGGATCAACTGGCGCAGGACGTCACGCTGCCGGACCAACCGCGGTCCAACATCCTTTCGCGGCGTCACGCTGGCGTGGAATTGCGCTTCGACCGAAGAAGTCGACGCCGTGCTGGATTTCGCGATTTCAAAAGGCGCATCGCTGTTGAAGCCCGCGCACACAACCGACTATGGTGGTTACTCCGGCTATTTCGGCGATCCCGACAACCATCCCTGGGAAGTCGTGGTCGCACCTGGCATCGAGGTCGGCGACGACCGGCGGGTTCATCTGCCTGATTGAAAACCTGGCGCGCGGGAGACGCGCCTCGCGCTTCTCCCGGCGCGCGAATTGCGCTACTGCGGCATCATGCATCATGAGCCAGCGCCAGCAGCGGCCGGGGAGCCGGTTGTTATCCTGACGACACCGCGTCTGGTCTTGCGTACCACGACCGAGAACGACATCGCGCTGTTGCACGACAGGATTTTCGGCGACAGCGACGTGATGCGCTACGCGTTTGCCGGCCGGCCAATGGAGAAGGACACGGCCGAAGCATTCATGCGTCGGTTCTTTACCTTCGGCGACAGCTTGACCGGGATGGCGACGCTGGCTGACAGGCCCAGCGGCGAGGTCATCGGCTTCGCCGGCCTGTCTTCCTGCGACGCGCTTGGAGCCGACGACTTTGAAATCGGTTTTCTGCTGGCGCGCCCGTTCTGGGGCAGGGGACTGGCGACCGAGATCGGCGAGGCGCAACTGGCGTTCGGGTTCGATCGGCTGGGCTGCGAAAGGCTGCTCGGGCTGGTCGAGCCGCGCAACGCGCCGTCGATCCATGCGCTGAAGAAGCTCGGCATGCGTTACCTGAAGGATGTGGCCGATCCCAGGCGCGCTACCCGGAGTGTTTATGTCATCGAGGCCGCAGAATGGCGGAAACGGCGTTCTGAATAGCGGGAATTCTATCCGGTTCCCGGTTGCGCCGGCGCGTCTGCTTTCGCACCATCCGGGCATGATTCGGGAAAAGTCTTCCAGGAAATCCGGCAAGAAGCCGGCCAATGGCGTCATCGCCGTGACGCCGCCGAGCTTTCGCCGCGAGCGCGCGCTGATCAAGCGCGGCGTCTGGCCGGTGGCCGGCTGCGACGAGGCCGGGCGCGGCCCGCTGGCAGGCCCCGTGGTGGCCGCCGCTGTCGTGCTCGATCCAAAGCGAATCCCCAAGGGCATTGACGATTCGAAGCGGCTCACGGCCGAACGCCGCGAAGAATTGTTCGAGGAGATCTGCGCGACATCATCGTTTGCGGTCGCCTTTGCCTCGCCAGCGCGAATCGACCGCGACAATATCTTGCGCGCCTCGCTGTGGGCGCTGACCCGCGCCGTGCAGGCGCTGCCCGAAATTCCGAAGCATGTGTTCGTCGACGGCCGCGACCGCATCAACGTCGCCTGCGACTGTGACGCCGTGATCGGCGGCGACGGCATCGTGATGTCGATCGCGGCTGCGTCCATCATCGCAAAAGTGACGCGCGACCGCCTGATGTGCGCGCTGGCGCTGGATTGTCCCGGCTACGGCTTTGAAACCCACAAGGGTTACGCAGTCCCGGAACATCGCGAGGCCCTCGACCGGTTGGGTCCGAGCATCCATCACCGCCGTTTCTTCGCGCCCGTCGTTGCGGCGCGCGAGAAACATTCGCCGGAAATTGTCGTCATCGAGCGCGATCTGTTCACGGCTGAAACGCAAATCGTGTCAGAGGTTTCGGCGTCGCTCTGAGGCCGCAGACAAAGTCTGCGCAATCTGCGAAACGCCACGGTTGCCTCGGCGGCTCGCGCGCTCTATCAAATGTCTTCGGACAGGGCTGCTCGGCCCGGGCATTTCGGACGTTTCATGCGTTTCACCTCCCTGGTTGTCGAACTGATCCGCGCCCGGCCGCGGCTGGTGGTCTGGCTTGTGGTGCTACTGCAGGCGGCGTTGTGGCTGATCCTGCCGGTGCTGCTCTATCGCAGCCCGCCGGGGGAACTCGCGACCGTGCTGGCTTTCGGCCGGGAATATCAGGTCGGGACGTATCTCGGGCCGCCGCTGGCATTCTGGCTCGCCGATATCGCCTACCGCGCCGTCGGCAACCACATGTTCGGCGTCTATCTGCTGGCGCAGCTCTGCGCCATCGCCACCTTCTGGACCTTCTATCATCTCGCGCGCGCCATCGTCGGGGGACAGCAGGCTGTCATCGCGGTGCTGCTCTCGATGACGGTGGTCGCTTTCAGTTCGCCCGGCGTCGAATTCGGCCCGCTGGTGCTGGCGCGGCCGCTGTGGGCGCTCCTCTTGCTGCACTCGTGGCAGATCATCGGCCAGAACCGGCGCAGTGCGTGGTTCGCCTGGTCGATCGAGGCCGGGCTGTTGCTGCTGACGACCTCGGCGGCGATCGGGCTGTTGCTGCTGGTCGCCGGATTTGCGGTTGCCACCGAGCGCGGGCGCCGCACCCTCATGTCGCTCGATCCTGCGTATTCGCTGCTGGTGATCGTGGTGCTGGTGCTGCCGTGGCTGATCTGGCTGCTCCGCGCCGACGTGCTGATGATGCCGTCCTGGCCTGCGATCGACGATCTCTCGCTTCGCGCGCTGCACTGGGGCGGCTTGCTCGGCGGCCTGGTGCTGGCGATATCGGGCGTCCTGCTGCTGGCGGTGCTCAACTCCGGCTGGTTCGCCCGCAACGCCGAGGAAGCGCCGATCATCTACCGGCCGCCGGTCGATCCGCTGGCGCGCCAGTTCGTCTACTGCTTCGCCATTGGCCCGGCGCTGCTCGGAAGCCTGATTGCGGGCGTGTTCAATCTCGACCGCGTCGTCGGCGGACCCGGTGTTGCCTTGCTGATGTCGGGCCTCGCTGTCGTCGTTGCGACCGGCGATCTCGTCTATCTCAGGCGCCAGCGCCTGTTGCGAACGGTCTGGGCAGCGGCGATTGCCGCACCTGCCCTGGTGGCGATCGGGACGATGCTGTTCCTGCCTTGGACCGGGACTGCGGAGGTGCCGACCTCGCTGCCGGCCAAAGCGATCGCGCGTTTCTTCGGCGACAGCTTTGAACGGCGAACCAACCAAAGACTGCGCGCGGTGACCGGCGATCCCCAATTGGCGAGCTTTATCGCGATGGACAGCGGACGGCCGCATCTATTGCTCGACGCCAACCCCGAGCGGACACCCTGGCTGTCGGTGACGAAATTCAACGAGACCGGCGGCGTCGTGGTCTGGCGCGCGTCCGATACTTCGGGCACGCCGCCGCCCGAACTCGCGCAACGCTTTCCCGGTCTGGTGCCGGAAGTGCCGCGCGTCTTCGAATGGATGGTGAACGGAAGGCAGCCGCTGCTGCGGGTTGGCTGGGCGATCGTGCGGCCGAAGGGGCAGTAATTTTTCGGTTGAGGATTGAGGCCCAATGGATTTGAAACCGCCGTCCGGCTCAAGCATTTCAATCGCATCGGATGGTATCAATTCAACCATCGTCATTCCGGCCACGACCAGCGCGTCGCGCTATTTTCCCGGCTTGTTCCTGCTGTTCTGGCTCGGCGGGTGGGCTGTCGGCTTCAAGGACGTTGGTTCAAAGATACTGGCGGGGAACGCCAACGCCTTTCTCGTCTTCTGGCTGTGTGGGTGGACCGTCGGCGGCGTTCTTGCAGTGGTCAGCCTTTACCGCGTCTTCCGTCCGGCCGTGCCGGAAACGTTGAAATTGAAGCGAAACAGCGTGGCTTACGATTTCGGAATTCTGCCGCTGCAGTTCAATTCATCCTCGCGCAACAAGGGCGCAAGGCAGGCGTGGAGCAACGTCTTCACCAAGCGGGTCCGTGTCGAAATCGATCGGAGCCAACTTCAATCTTTGCGTCTGCGGGAAACTGAATCTGGCAACCGGCTGACGATCGACGTGGACGCGCAGCGTCTCGACATCGCGGCGACGGCCAGCGAGGTGGAGCGCGAATGGTTGGCCGGCTACCTGGCGCGCCGCTATTCGCTTTCGCCGGCTCCGCCGAGCGCCGGCGCAGGATCCGTCTGATCGTTCAACGTCAGTTGCCGAGCGCTTTTGCGATCGCAAGCAGGTCCTGCCAGGTCATCCGCTTGTAGGACGGCGATCGCAACAGATAGGCCGGGTGGAAGGTGGCGATGGCGCGAATGGTGCGGGTGCCGGTGTCGTAGTCGAACCACTTCCCGCGCGTTCGCATGATGCCTTCACGGGTCGACAGCAGCGTCTGCGTCGAGGGATTGCCGAGCGTCACCAGCACATCCGGATTGACCAGTTCGATCTGCCGCTGAATGAACGGCAGGCAGATCTGGGTTTCCTGCGGCGTCGGCGTCCGGTTGCCGGGCGGCCGCCACGGAATCACGTTGGCGATGTAGGCCTTGCTGCGGTCGAGTCCGATCGCTGCGATCATCCGGTCCAGCAATTTGCCGGAACGCCCGACGAACGGCAGCCCCTCGATGTCCTCGTCACGGCCGGGCGCCTCGCCGACGAACATGACGCGCGCCTGCGGGTTGCCATCGGCGAACACCAGCCGCGTCGCGGTGTGTTTCAGCGCGCAGCCGTCGAAATTCTCGAGCAACGTGCGCAGCACCTCCAGCGACGGCGCGGTTCGCGCCGCCTCCCGCGCGGAGGAAATCGCCGCGTCCGGCGCCATTGCGATGTCAGCCCGAGGTGCTGCCGCGATTGTCGCCGGCATTTCCCGAACCGGCCGTTGCGGCGCGGTCTCGCGGGGGGCTGCGGCGGCGACGGGAACGCTGTCCGGCTCGGCCAGCCGGTCGACCGGTTCGTCGCCAAGCGCGCAATCGACCCCGGCCTCCAGATAAAAGGCCAGCAATTGCCGGATGCTAGGCGTGGGTTCGGGCATGAAATCCATTATGCCAATCTATCTAGGACGGATCGGCCCGGCGCGAAACGCCTCACATGCCATTTCCGTAGTTGTCCTCCCCCGAAAAATCGGAAACAACGCACCTTTAGAAGCCTTCTCAACCGGGCCGGGACCTGATCATGAGCACCGAAGAACTACCCCCGCGCGAATCCATGGAATTTGACGTCGTGATCGTCGGCGCCGGCCCGTCCGGCCTGTCGGCGGCGATCCGGCTGAAGCAGCTCAACGCGGACCTCAACATCGTCGTGGTGGAGAAGGGCTCCGAGGTCGGCGCGCATATCCTGTCGGGCGCGGTGATCGATCCGGTGTCGCTCGACAAACTGATCCCGGACTGGCGCGAGGACGCGGATTGCCCGCTGAAGACCCAGGTCAAGGACGATCGCTTCTACCTGACGACGGCGAGCAGCCTGTTCCGGCTGCCGAATTTTGCGATGCCGCCGCTGATGAACAACCATCACTGCTATATCGGCTCGCTCGGCAGTGTCTGCCGCTGGCTGGCGCCGAAAGCCGAAGCGCTCGGCGTCGAGATCTATCCGGGTTTTGCCGCAGCCGAAGTGCTGTACGACGACAAGGGCGCGGTGCGCGGTATCGCGACCGGCGACATGGGCGTCGCCAGGGACGGCAGCCACAAGGATTCCTACACCCGCGGCATGGAACTGGTCGGCAAGTACACGCTGTTCGCCGAAGGCGCGCGCGGCAGTCTCTCCAAGCAGTTGATCGCGAAATATTCGCTGGACGCCAATAGCGAGCCGCCGAAATTCGGCATCGGCCTGAAGGAAGTCTGGGAGATCGATCCGGCCAAGCATCAGAAGGGCCTGGTCCAGCACACGCTTGGCTGGCCGCTCAACGACAAGACCGGCGGCGGCTCGTTCCTCTATCACTACGACGACAACAAGGTGTCGGTCGGCTTCGTCGTGCATCTCAACTACGACGATCCGTATCTGTCGCCGTTCGATGAATTCCAGCGCTTCAAGACCCATCCCAAGATCCGCGGTGTGTTCGAAGGCGGCAAGCGGCTGGCCTATGGCGCGCGCGCCATCACCGAAGGCGGCTACCAGTCGGTGCCGCGCCTGACTTTCCCGGGCGGCGCGCTGGTCGGCTGCGCGGCTGGCTTCGTCAATGTCCCGCGCATCAAGGGCGTGCATAACGCGATGGGCACCGGCATGCTCGCCGCCGAACATGTCGCCGCCGCGCTCGGCGCCGGCCGCGCCAATGACGAACTGGTCGAATACGAAAATGCCTGGCGCGATTCCGCGGTCGGCAAGGATCTGTACCGGGTTCGCAATGCCAAGCCGATGCTGTCGAAGTTCGGCACCCTGATCGGCGTCGGCCTCAGCGCTTTCGACATGTGGTGCAACACGCTGGGCTTCTCGCTGTTCGGAACGATGTCGCACGCAAAGCCCGACCGCAAGACGCTGGACCCGGCCAAGACGCACACGCCGATTTCCTACCCGAAGCCGGACGGCAAGATTTCCTTCGACAAGCTGTCGTCGGTCTTCATGTCCAACACCAACCATGAAGAAGATCAGCCGGTTCATCTCAGGGTCGCCGACCTCAACCTGCAGAAGACCTCCGAGCATGATGTCTTTGCCGGGCCGTCGAACCGCTATTGCCCGGCCGGTGTTTACGAATGGGTCGAGGAGAGCTCAGGCCCGCGTTTCCAGATCAACGCCCAGAACTGCGTCCACTGCAAAACCTGCGACGTGAAGGACCCGAACGGCAACATTACCTGGGTTCCGCCAGAGGGTGGCGGCGGGCCCAATTACGAGGCGATGTAACCGTCCCTGACCACGATTGCGTGAGGGAAGCGTTTTCCAGCGAAGCGGGCTCCGGTTCGCGTGAAGAAAACGCGTCAAAATATGAATCAGAACGCGCTCCGGCGTTCTGGGGTAGGGTAACACCCGTACCGGCCACGATACCGCCACAGTAGCAGCGTTACCGGGTCGGGCTGGCTAAATCGGCGGCCCAGATGCCTGATAAGGGCCTAATCTGCCAATCGATTCGCCAACCCGTATCCTTGCGGTTGAAGGCCAAAAGCGGCATTGTCTGGGACCGCGATGCTGCCGCTTGGGTTCGCATTCGAGACTGATCGCAAGACGGATCGTAATGCCGCTGATTGCAAACTCGCTGATCGTGTAAAGTCACAGATCAAAATGTCCTGCTGTACATCCTGGAGCTAGGCGAACGTGATGCTTTCCATTCGTTTCAATCGCTGGACGATCGCCGCCGTTACCGTTGCTGCGCTGATCGTCCCCGGACAGCTCGCCGCGCAGACGCCGGAGCATACCGGCGACAGTGCCGCGCAATTCCCCAGCAAGACCGACCTGAAGGCGCTGACCACGTCCGGCAGCTATCTGGCCGCGCGTCATGCCAGTGTCGAGCGCGATGCTGCCTCGGCGGCTGCGTTCTATCGCTCGGCACTGCGCTCCGATCCGAAGAACAACGAACTGCTCGACCGCGCCTTCATCTCGTCGCTGGCCGATGGCGACATCGATGAGGCCGTCAAGCTCGCCGATCGCATCCTGACGCTGGACAAGGCTAATCGCGTGGCCCGCCTGGTGGTCGGCGTGCGCGACCTCAAGCTGAAGAAATACGCGACCGCGCAGATCAACATCAACCAGTCGATCCGCGGGCCGATCACTGACCTGGTGGCGACGCTGCTGTCGGGCTGGGCCAGCTATGGCGCCGGCGATGCCAAGACCGCGGTCGCCGGCATCGACAAATTGACCGGACCGGAATGGTATCCGATCTTCAAGGACCTCCACGCCGGACTGATCCTCGAACTGTCGGGCAAGGAAAAGGACGCCGGCACCAGGTTCGAGCGCGCCTACAAGCTCGACGATTCCATGCTGCGGATCACCGAGGCCTATGGACGCTGGCTGTCGCGCAACAAGGACGCGGCCGCGGCAACCGGCATTTACGAGGTGTTCGACAAGAAGCTGCCGCGGCACCCGCTGGTGCTGGAAGGCTTGCGCGAGACCAGGGCCGGCAAGAAAATGTCGCCGCTGGTCGATAGCGCGCAGGCCGGTGCGGCCGAAGCGCTGTACGGCATCGGCGCCACGCTGACCCGTCGCGGCGGCGAGGATCTGGCGCTGGTCTACCTGCAGCTCGCGCTGTACCTGCAGCCCAATCATCCGCTGGCGCTGTTGTCGCTCGCCGATCTCTATGAGTCGGTGAAGAAGCCGGCGATGGCGATCAAGGTCTATGAGCGTATGCCCGCCAGTTCGCCGCTGAAGCGCAACGCGCAGATCCAGCTCGCGACCGATCTCGACACCGCCGACCGCAGCGACGAGGCGATCAAGATCCTGAAGGAAGTCACGTCAGAGGATTCGAAGGATATCGAGGCCATCATGGCGCTCGGTAATGTCGAGCGCGGCCGCAAGAAGTTCAGCGATTGCGCCGTGACCTATTCCAAGGTGCTCGAAGTGACGCCGGCGGCGACCGACAAGAACACCTGGGTCACCTACTACTATCGCGGCATCTGCGAGGAGCGTTCCAAGCAGTGGAACAAGGCCGAGGCCGACATGCGCAAGGCGCTCGAGCTGCAGCCCGAGCAGCCGCATGTGCTGAACTATCTCGGCTATTCCTGGATCGATCAGGGCATCAATCTCGACGAAGGCATGAAGATGATCAAGCGTGCCGTCGATCAGCGTCCTGACGACGGCTACATCGTGGATTCACTTGGTTGGGCTTACTATCGCATCGGCAATTTCGAGGACGCGGTGAAGAACCTGGAACGCGCGATCGACCTCAAGCCCGAGGATCCGACCATCAACGACCATCTCGGCGACGCCTATTGGCGCATCGGCCGCACCCTGGAAGCCAAATTCCAGTGGGCTCATGCCCGCGACCTCAAGCCTGAGGCGGAGGAGTTGCCGAAGATCGAGGCCAAGATCGCCAACGGCCTGCCCGAGGACACCTCTTCCGCGGCTTCCGCCGACAAGAAAAAAGAAGACGGCAAGGGCGGCTAGTTCAGTCGCGTGTCAGGGGCGGGCGCCGTGCAGGCAATAAGTGATGAGGGGCGTGCCAAGGTCAACCTGACCTTGCGCGTGAATGGCCGCCGCAGCGACGGCTATCACGATCTTGAAAGCGTGGTGGCGTTTGCCGACTGCGCCGATCGCCTGACGCTGACACCCGGCGCCGATTTGAATCTGCAGATGTCCGGACCGCTGGCGCAGGCCTGCGGCGCGACTTCTGACAATTTGGTGCTGAAGGCCGCGCGCCTTTTGGCCGAGCGCGTGCCCGGTATGAAGGTGGGCAGTTTCACCCTCGACAAGGTCTTGCCGGTCGCGGCCGGGATCGGCGGCGGTTCGGCCGATGCGGCCGCGGCGCTGCGGCTGCTGGCGCAGTTGAACGGACTCGCGTCCGACGATCCACGCATCCTCGAAGTCGCCCAACTGACCGGGGCCGACGTGCCGGTTTGCGTCAAGTCGCTCGCCTGCGTCATGACCGGCGTCGGCGAAACGCTGCAGCCATTGAACCTGCCGAAAATGCCCTGCGTGATGGTCAACCCTTGTGTGCCCGTCGCCACCAAGGACGTGTTCGGCGCGCTCGGCCTGCGCAACGGCGAATTGCTGGTCGGCGCCACCGACGTGCTGCTGCAGGACCGTGATTGGCCCGACCAGGGCGCCTCGCTCGAAGACTGGGTGGAAACGCTGGCCGCCAATTCCAACGATCTGGAAGCACCGGCGATGAAGATCGAGCCTGTTATCGGCGAGGTCATCTCCGCGCTCAGCGCCACCAACGGTGCCTGGCTGTCGCGCATGTCAGGGTCCGGCGCCACCTGCTTTGCGATCTATGAAAACACCGCCGACGCCCAGCGCGCCGCCGAGAAGATCAGGCGCGATCACCCCGGCTGGTGGGTGCATGCGGGGACGCTGAGCTAGAGAAGTGCCATTGCGGGAGCGATTGCGACGCAGCAATCATCTTGCCGCGGGATGAACGCATCTGCGTTCACCCCGGGGATGACGAACCTAACTCGCCGGCCGCCGCGCCAGCGCCAGCGAAATGCCGAGTCCCGCGATGAACAGGCCCGAGCCTTGCCGCAGGCGCTGAAACAAGTCGCGGCCGGCGCGAAAGGCCTGATTGCGCGGTCGCGGCCATCGCCACCACGATGAAATCGGCAAGCGTGTTCAGCGTCATCGAGATCAGGCCGAGCGTCATGAACTGCAGCGCGGGTGCGCTGCCGGCCGGATCGAGGAATTGCGGAATGAACGCCAGAAAGAACGCCGCGGTCTTGGGGTTCAGTGCCTCCACCAGCACGCCGTCGCGAAACGCCCGGCGTGTGCCGACGGCAGCGGTTTGTTGCGGCAGCAGCGTGCGGGCTTCGCGAAACGTACGGATGCCGAGCCAGATCAGATAGAGCGCGCCGGCGAATTTGACTGCGGTGAACAGTTCGGCGCTGGCAAGGATGATCGCCGAGACGCCAAGCCCGCCCGCGATCACATGCACCAGCCCGCCAAGCGCGTTGCCGAAACTCGACGCGATACCGGCCTTGCTGCCGCCCGAAAGCGTTCGCGCGGCGACGTAGAAGACGCCGGGGCCGGGGACGACGGCGATGACAAGCGCAGCGAGAAGGAAGAGCGGGAAGTTGGTGCCAGTCATTGGGTTTGATCGCCTTACTCTATCGTCTCCCTCGCCCCGCGCTTGCGGGGAGAGGGTTGGGGTAAGGGGCTCCATCCGCGAGTGAGAGTCAATCGATAGACCTGTACCCCCTCACCCGGATTGCTCCGGACGATGCTTCGCATCGCCGAGGCAATCCGACCTCTCCCCGCAAGCGGGGCGAGGTGAGGTAAGAGATCAGTGCGACCGCGCCAGACAGAATGCCACCACCTGCTCCAGCGCCGTCTTCATCGGCGAGGCCGGGAACAGCGCCAGCGCGTCGACGGCCATCGCGCCGTAATGCTGGGCGCGGCTGACGGTGTCTTCGAGCGCGCGGTGCTTGGTCATCAGGCCGATGGCGTGGTCGAGGTCGGCATCACCGATCTCGCCGCGCTCCAGCGCCTTGATCCAGAACGCGCGTTCGCTGTCGTTGCCGCGGCGGAACGCCAGCACCACCGGCAGCGTGATCTTGCCCTCGCGGAAATCGTCGCCGATGTTCTTGCCGAGCTTGGCGGCCTTGCCGCCATAGTCCAGCACGTCGTCAACGAGCTGGAACGCGATGCCGAGGTTCATGCCGACCGAACGGCAGGCGGTCTGTTCGGCCTTCGGCCGGTTGGCGATCACGGGGCCGACCTCGCAGGCGGCGGCGAACAGCTCCGCGGTCTTGCCGCGGATCACGGCGAGATATTCGTCCTCGGTGGTCGCGGTGTTCTTGGCGGCCGCAAGCTGCATCACTTCGCCTTCGGCGATGGTGGCGGCGGCCGAGGAGAGAATATCGAGCGCGCGCAGCGAGCCGACTTCGACCATCATGCGAAACGCCTGGCCGAGCAGGAAGTCGCCGACCAGCACGCTGGCCTCGTTGCCCCACAACATCCGCGCCGACAACTTGCCGCGCCGCAATTCGCTTTCGTCGACCACGTCGTCATGCAGCAGCGTCGCGGTGTGCATGAACTCGACCGCGGCGGCGAGCTTGATATGGCCGTCGCCCGAATAGCCGGTGAGGTTGGCCATCGCCAGCGTCAGCATCGGGCGCAACCGTTTGCCGCCCGAGGAGATCAGGTGGTTGGCGACTTCGGGAATCATCGTGACTTCCGACCCCGTCCGCGACAGGATCGTGGCGTTGACCCGCTCCATGTCGGCTGCGACGAGGCCTACGAGGGCATCTATCGACGCGTTCGGGCTTTCGAAGGGTACAATAACCGCCACGCTGGTCTCCACTTTTGCCCAATTCGCATTACCTTGGCCTACAATAGAAAGTGCGGGCTTGGGCGGCAAGGGCGTGGTGCGGGGTTGACAGGGGTCACCCAGCCCTCGCAATCCGTTGGAGGCTCGATCGGATGTGCTGCGGTCGTCGGGTTGCCGTGGCAACCCGGGCGGCAAGGAGAACGCAAATTGCGGGAACTGGTTCGAACCAACGATATCGTGCTGGTTTCCGCCGTCGGAGCGCTGCTCGACGGTGCCAATATCCATCACCTGGTGCTGGACCAGAACATGAGCATCATCGAGGGATCGCTCGGCGTGCTGCCGCGTCGTATTCTCGTCCACGAGGACGATGTCAGCGAGGCGCGCCAGGTACTGTCAGACGCGGGCCTCGCCCACGAATTGCGAGCCGATGACTGATCCCCTTGATGTATCCGAGGATGCGTTTCTCGGCGGGCAATTGCGGCTGCGGCAGTTGAAATCGGGACATCGCGCCGGTCACGATGCCGTGTTACTGGCCGCGGCCATTTCAGCCCGATCAGGCGATCGCGTCGTCGATCTCGGCGCCGGTGTCGGTGTCGCAGGCCTTGCGGTTGCGCGGCGCGTCGCCGGCATCGATCTGGTTCTGGTCGAGATCGATCCGACACTGGCGGGCCTTGCGCGTACGAACGCCGCTGACAATGCGATTGCGGCTGACGTGATCGTGCTCGATGTTGAATCCTCGGCGGCCACCTTTGCGGCCGTCGGGCTCGGCCCCGACACTGTCGATGCCGTGCTGATGAATCCGCCGTTCAACGATCCCGCGCGGCATCGCCGTTCGCCGGACGCCTCACGCGGCATCGCGCATGTGGCGACCGAGACCACGCTGATGAACTGGGTTCATGCTGCGCGGCGCATCCTCAAGCCCAAGGGCACGCTGACGCTGATCTGGCGTGCCGACGGCATTGCCGAAGTGCTGTCGGCACTTGATCACGGTTTCGGGAATCTCGAGATTTTGCCGGTTCACAGTGACGTGAGGGGGCCTGCGAACCGGATTCTGGTTCGCGCCACCAAGGGCGGGCGGGCGCCGACGCAAATCCTTAGCCCGCTGATGCTCAATGATGAGTCAGGCGTGCCCAATAAAAGGGTGCAGGAGATTCTGGCCGGGAAGGGGAGTTTGCCGCTGGCGAACCCGTGAGGGCGGCCCGGCGCTCACGCCTTGAGCAATATGGTTACTGCGGGAGTGTTTCTGACTGCCGTTTCGGGGCGGAAGTGAAGCGAACCGCGGTCAAAAGGGTCCCGATCAGCATTATCAGCAGATAGATTTTCATGTCACTCTCCGCTGCGCCATTGCAGCCTTGACGGCCACAATGCAAAAGGCGTTCCAGCCAAACCGGCTTTCCAGCCTTCCAATGACATTGGCGTGGTAAAAAATGGTTAATTCGAGGTAGCGGCATGAGTGAACAAATAAGTGATCGCACGGGATTGCCGGGCCTGATCGACAGACTGAAGGGACTACTGCCGGCGAAATTCCGGCCCGGGACGGCTGTGGTTCCGGTGGTGCGATTATCCGGCACGATCGGCGCGGTGACACCGCTGCGGCCGGGGATGTCGCTGGCCGGCGTCGCCAAAACCCTCGAGCGCGCATTCGCCACCAAGCATGCCAAGGCGGTGGCGCTGGTGATCAATTCGCCCGGCGGCTCGCCGGTGCAGTCGCGCCAGATCTATCTGCGGATCAGGCAGCTTGCCGCGGAAAAGAAATTGCCGGTGCTGGTGTTCGTCGAGGACGTCGCGGCATCCGGCGGCTACATGATCGCCTGCGCCGGCGACGAGATCTTTTGCGATCCGTCCTCGATCCTCGGATCGATCGGCGTGGTAGGCGGCAGCTTTGGATTTGTCGATTTGATCAAAAAGGTCGGTGTCGAGCGCAGGCTCTATACGGCCGGCGAACACAAGGCGACGCTCGATCCCTTCCTGCCTGAAAATCCTGATGACGTGGCGCGGCTGAAGACAATACAGCGCGAGATCCACGCCATCTTCATCGCGCTGGTCAAGCAAAGCCGCGGCGCGCGTCTCAGGGGCGCCGACGATCTGCTGTTCACCGGCGAATACTGGGCGGGCGAGACATCGGTGTCGCTGGGCCTCGCGGACTCGATTGGCGACCTCCGCTCGACGCTGCGCGCACGCTATGGCGAGAAGGTGCTGACGCCCGTCATCGCGCCGCCCAGCGGCATGCTGTCGGGGTTGCTGGGCCGCAAATCGGCCGGCGCGGGGGCGCTGGCCGCCCTGGACGGTGTCGGAGGCTTGCCGGATGACCTGATTTCCGCGCTGGAGACGCGGGCGATTTGGGCCAAATTCGGGTTTTAGAGCCCGTCCAGCCGCGCCATTTAGTCCTAAAGGGCCGATTGCGGCGCGGACCGGCTTGGGGGAGAATGCGGGCATTGGGGGCTGACACGTGAACGACAAGGATCGACCGATGCCGCCGTTGATCGCATTCGCTGGCGCCTTGGGTGGCCTGACCGTGGTCCGCTGGGCCTACAAGACCGCTATCCGCATCAATAGGGAATTGGAAGAAGCGCGCATGGCGCGCGTCGCCGAGGCTGCCCGTTCAGGTGACATCCCGACGCTGCGCCGCGACCCCGTCACCGGGGCTTATCGACCGGGCTAGTACGAGTAGGATTAGACGATAGGGGGCAATGCCGGGTTCCGGCATTGCCTTGATTCCCCGCTGCTCCGCCGATACGGTCCCGCGCGCTTAAACCCCCCTCGCGAGACCGATTCTGCCGATGGACGCTTTGCCTGCCCATATGCGCCCGGAACGTTCGTTCCAGGGCTTCATTCTCGCCCTGCAGCGGTTCTGGGCCGAGCAAGGCTGCGTGATCCTGCAGCCCTACGACATGGAGATGGGGGCGGGGACCTTTCACCCGGCGACGACGCTGCGCGCGCTCGGGCCGAAGAAGTGGAACGCGGCCTATGTGCAGCCCTCGCGGCGCCCCAAGGACGGCCGCTACGGCGAAAACCCGAACCGGCTGCAGCATTATTACCAGTTCCAGGTGATCATGAAGCCGTCGCCGCCGAACCTTCAGGAACTCTATCTGAAGTCGCTGGCCGCGATCGGAATCAATTCCGCCCTGCATGACATCCGCTTCGTCGAGGACGACTGGGAAAGCCCGACGCTCGGCGCGTGGGGCTTGGGCTGGGAGTGTTGGTGCGACGGCATGGAAGTCAGCCAGTTCACTTACTTCCAGCAGGTCGCGGGCGTCGAATGCGCGCCGGTCGCGGGCGAGCTCACTTACGGGCTCGAGCGTCTTGCGATGTATGTGCAGGGGGTCGATCGCGTCTACGACCTCAACTTCAACGGCCGCGACGGCGACGACCGTGTCACCTATGGCGACGTGTTCCTGCAGGCCGAGCAGGAATATTCGCGGCACAATTTTGAGCACTCCAATTCCGAGATGCTGTTCAAGCAGTTCACCATGGCCGAAGAGGCTTGCAAGAAATATCTCGCGGCGGGTTGGAAGAACGGCAGTAATCAGAAGGAACATCTGATGGCGCTGCCGGCTTATGACCAGTGCATCAAGGCGAGCCACGTCTTCAATCTGCTGGACGCCCGAGGCGTGATCTCGGTGACGGAGCGGCAAAGCTACATCATGAGGGTGCGCGAACTGGCAAAGGCCTGCGGCGAAGCCTGGGTGCACACCGAAGCGGGCAGGGCGGTCTGATGCCTGATCTTTTGCTCGAACTGTTCTCCGAAGAAATCCCCGCGCGCATGCAGGCAAAGGCGGCCGAGGACCTGCGCCGCATGGTCACCGACAAGCTGGTTGCCGAGGGCCTGGTCTATGAAGGCGCAAAAGCGTTTGCGACCCCGCGGCGGCTGACGCTGACGGTACACGGCATTCCGGCGCGGCAGCCCGATCTCAAGACCGAACGCCGCGGGCCGAAAATCGGCGCGCCCGACGCGGCCGTGCAGGGCTTTTTGAAAGCCACCGGTCTGAAGTCGCTCGACGAAGCCACCATCCAGAAGGATCCGAAGGGCGACTTCTACATCGCGCTGATCGAGAAGCCGGGCCGCCCGACGCTGGACGTGCTGGCCGAAATCATTCCGGTGATCGTCAGAACCTTTCCGTGGCCGAAGTCGATGCGCTGGGGCGAACGTTCCGCGAAATCGGGCGCGTTGACCTGGGTACGGCCGCTGCATTCGATCATCGCGACCTTCGGGATCGAAACCGAAGAGCCCGATGTCGTGAAGTTTGCCATCGACGGCATCGAGGCCGGGCAGACCACTCACGGTCACCGCTTCATGGCGCCGTCGGCAATCTCGGTGCGTCGCTTCGAGGATTACGAGGCGAAGCTGAAAGCCGCCAAGGTCGTGCTCGACCCGCAGGCGCGCAAGGACATCATTCTGGCCGACGCCAAGACCCTGGCGCAGGCGCAGGGCTTTGAACTGGTCGAAGACCAGGTGCTGCTCGACGAGGTTTCGGGGCTGGTCGAATGGCCGGTGCCGCTGATGGGTTCGTTCGATGCGGAATTCCTGTCGATCCCCGGCGAGGTGATCCGCGCCACCATCCGCAACAACCAGAAATGTTTCGTCGTCAGCGATCCCAAGACCGGAAAGCTGACCAACAAGTTCATCCTCACCGCCAACATCGAGGCCAGCGACGGCGGCAAGACCATCATCGGCGGCAACGAGCGCGTCATCCGCGCGCGGCTGTCGGACGCGAAGTTTTTCTACGAGACCGACCTGAAGACCAAGCTGGAAAGCCGGCTGAAGAAGTTCGACCAGATCGTGTTTCACGAGAAACTCGGAACCCAGGCTGACCGCGTCAAGCGCATCGAGCGGCTGGCGGCGGAGATCGCGCCGCTGGTGGGCGCCGATGTCGAAAAGGCAAAACGCGCCGCGTATCTCGCCAAAGGCCGATCTGCTCACCGAAGTGGTCGGCGAATTCCCCGAGCTGCAGGGCTTGATGGGCAAGTACTACGCGCTGGCGCAGGGCGAGGATGCCTCCGTCGCCGCCGCGAGCGAAGACCACTACAAGCCGCAAGGCCCGACCGACCGCGTGCCGACTGATCCCGTGAGCATCGCGGTGGCGCTGGCGGACAAGCTCGATACGCTGGTCGGCTTCTGGGCGATCGACGAGAAGCCTACCGGCTGCAAAGGATCCGTATGCGCTGCGACGCGCGGCGCTCGGCGTCATCAGGCTCGTGATCAACAACGAGATCCGTTTCCCGCTTGCGTCGGTTTCCCAATCGGCCTTCGGCAGTCATGTCACCGCCGGTTACGGCATGGGAGATCAGGTGGTCGACCTGCTTCCGTTCTTCGCCGACCGCCTGAAGGTCCAGCTCCGCGATCAGGGCGCGCGGCACGATCTCGTCGATGCGGTGTTCTCGCTCGGCGGTCAGGACGACCTGTTGATGGTGGTCCGCCGCGTCGAGGCGCTCGGAAAATTCCTCGAGACCGACGACGGCAAGAACCTGCTCGCCGGCACCAAGCGCGCCAGCAACATCCTCGGAATCGAGGAGAAAGAAGGACAAACGCGCGTTCGATGGCGCGCCGGACCCCTCGCTTTACAAGCTCGACGAGGAAAAGGCGCTGGCCAAGGCGATCGACCAGGTCAAGAGTGAGGCCGGTGGTGCGGTCGCCAAGGAGGACTTTGCCGGCGCCATGCGCGCGATGGCTAAGCTGCGCCCGGCGGTCGATGCGTTCTTTGACAAGGTCAAGGTCAACGATGATGAACCAAAGGTCCGCGAGAATCGACTAAAACTCCTGAACGAGATTCGCGCGGCAACGCGCGCGGTGGCAGATTTTTCGAAAATCGAAGGCTAGACCATGGATCGCAAAACGCTCGCCGCCTACGACCAGGACGCGGCGACGTTCGCGAAGGACTGGCACGAGCAGCCGGCCCCCCGCGATCTCCAGGAAGTCGTCGAACGGTTTTTCGTCCGCGGCGGCATCTCCGCCGATATCGGCTGTGGCAGCGGCCGCGAGGTGGCCTGGCTCAACGCCAACGGTCTGCCCGCCGTCGGCTTCGATGCCTCGGAAGGCCTGCTCAAGGAGGCCTGCGGGCGCTATCCCGGCTTCAAGTTCGTTCATGCCGAATTGCCTGAGCTGCGCGGCATATCAGCCAATGCCTATGACAATGTGTTGTGCGAAACCGTCATCATGCATCTCGACCGCAAGCAGATCGGGCCTTCGGTCCGCCGCCTGCTTGATGTCGTCAAGCCGAGCGGCATCCTGTATCTGAGCTGGCGCGTCACCGACGAGGCCGACCTGCGCGACATCAAGGGCCGCCTCTATTGCGCCTTCGATACCGCGCTGGTGCTGACCGAGCTGAAAGAAACAACAGTGTTGCTCGATGAAGAAGCCGTCAGCGAGTCCTCGGGCAAGAAGATCCACCGCCTGGTGGTGAAGAAGCCGGGGCTGGAAATCCGGGAATAGCAAAAAGCCCCGCCTGGAGGGGGACCCAGGCGGGGCTTTCTTGTCCGGTCGTGTCTCGCGCACATCCGCTTGCGCGGCGCCCGGACTACCCGTTTTGGTTTGACGCGTTTTCTTCACGCCAACCGGCGCTCGAAAACGCTACGGCCGTTCAGGCGCGCGGGATTATTCGACCACCTGAACGATGCGACGTGAGCGCGGCTCGACCAGCACGGTCTGGCCGTTCACCACGGTGTAGCGATAGGGCGTGACGCCATAGGTCTGCGGCACGTCGTACGTGGTCACGCCGGTTTCCGGCAGCACGCCGCCGACGATCACGCGATCGGGAATGGTGTAGTTCGGCACCCGTTCGCGCACGATATATTCGCGAAACGCCGGCCGCTGGTCGACGGCGATGCCCTCACCGTCATTGATGATCACGGTGCCGCCGCGCACGACGCCGACGGTGTCGCTCTGTGCCTGCGCCGCGACCGGTGCCGCCAAAGTGCCGGCGATCGCTGCAATGGCAAGGATCCTGTTCCGCATGGTCAACTCCTTTGCGAGAAAGAACGCCGGCATCACCGGCGCAACAGGCAAGCCAATGCATCGCACGCGGCAATGTTCCGGGAATCCGCGGCCTCATACGCGGCAATTCCGGGGAATTGTCATGGATGTTGGAACTCGCGCCCTTGGTTCCGCGTCTTCTATTCCGGAACCGCGCCAGCGGGTAAGTTGCCGTCCTCGATTCGATTTCCATCAAATCAGCGGAGACATTTCAAATGACCATCACCGCCGCGCACGTTCCTGCCATCGTGGCCCTGATCGCGGGAATTCTGATCCTGCTGATGCCGCGGCTACTCAACTTCATCGTCGCGATCTACCTGATCTTCGTCGGACTGGTCGGTCTCGGCGTGCTCAAGATGTTTCACTTCTAGCGCTGGAAAGCGGGGTTTCGCGGCTTGCGCGGAACCCCTCAAAGTGGTGTAAGGCGCGCATCTTCTCCCCATTTTCGGATAGTTGGAATCCATGGCCAAAGCCGTCGCGAAGTCCAAAAAAACTGTAGCGAAATCAAAGTCATCCGCCCGATCCAAGGTTGCCCCGGCAGCCTCGGCCCGCAAGGCTTTGAAGAAGGCCCCGGCCAAGCCGGCGGCCAAGAAGGCTGTGAAGCCGGCTGCCAAAAAGGCCGTGGTCCGCGCACCGGTCGTCGAGACGGTAAAAGCCGGCAAGTGGGTCTATACCTTTGGCGACGGCAAGGCCGAGGGCAAAGCGGGCCTGCGCGACTTGCTCGGCGGCAAGGGCGCCAACCTCGCCGAGATGGCAAATCTGGGCCTGCCGGTGCCCCCCGGCTTCACCATTCCGACGTCAGTCTGCACGTACTTCTACGCGCACGACAAATCCTATCCGCCAGCGCTGAAGGCGCAGGTCGAGAAGGCGCTCGACCATGTCGGCAAGCTCGCCGGCAAGGCGTTCGGCGACTCGAAGAATCCGCTGCTGGTGTCGGTCCGCTCCGGCGGCCGCGCCTCGATGCCGGGCATGATGGACACCGTGCTCAACCTCGGCCTCAACGACAAGACCGTCGAAGCGCTCGCCGAATTGTCCGGCGACCGCCGCTTTGCCTATGACAGCTATCGCCGCTTCATCACGATGTATTCGGACGTCGTGCTCGGCTTTGAGCATCATCACTTCGAAGACATCCTCGACACCTTCAAGGACGGCCAGGGCTATACGCTCGACACCGATTTGACCGGTGACGACTGGGTCGAACTGGTCGGCCGCTACAAGGAAGCCGTCGCCCGCGAAACCGGCAAGGATTTCCCGCAGGACCCGCACGAGCAGTTGTGGGGCGCGATCGGTGCCGTGTTCTCGTCCTGGATGAACGCGCGCGCGGTGACCTATCGCCGCCTGCATGACATTCCGGAATCCTGGGGCACCGCGGTCAACATCCAGGCCATGGTGTTCGGCAACATGGGCGAGACCTCGGCGACCGGCGTCGCGTTCACGCGCAACCCCTCGACCGGCGAAAGCAAGCTGTACGGCGAATTCCTGATCAACGCGCAGGGCGAGGACGTGGTGGCGGGCATCCGCACGCCGCAGGACATCACCGAATTCGCGCGCAAGGAATCCGGTTCCGACAAGGCCTCGATGGAAGTCGCGATGCCTGATGCCTTCAAGGAGCTGACGCGGATCTACACGCTACTGGAAAAGCACTACCGCGACATGCAGGACATGGAGTTCACGGTCGAGCAGGGCAAGTTGTGGATGCTGCAGACCCGTGGCGGCAAGCGCACGGCGAAGGCCGCGCTGCGCATCGCGGTCGAGCTCGCCAATGAAGGCCTGATCTCGAAAAAGGACGCGGTGATGCGGATCGATCCGGCGTCGCTGGATCAGTTGCTGCATCCGACCATCGATCCCGCCGCCAAGCGCGACGTCATCGCAACGGGCTTGCCGGCCTCGCCGGGCGCAGCCTCGGGCGAGATCGTGTTCTCGTCCGACGAAGCCGCAAAGCTTCAGGCCGACGGCCGCAAGGTCATTCTGGTTCGGATCGAGACCTCGCCGGAAGACATTCACGGCATGCACGCCGCTGAAGGCATTTTGACCACCCGCGGCGGCATGACCTCGCACGCCGCGGTGGTCGCGCGCGGCATGGGCAAGCCCTGCGTCTCCGGCTGCGGCACCATCCGCGTCGATTACGGCCGCGGCACCATGAGCATCGGTTCGCGCTCGTTCAAGACCGGCGACGTCATCACCATCGACGGTTCGCTCGGCCAGGTGCTGGCCGGACGGATGCCGATGATCGAGCCAAAGCTGTCGGGCGAATTCGGCACGCTGATGGGCTGGGCCGATGCCGTGCGCAAGCTCGGCGTCCGCGTCAACGGCGACACGCCTGACGACGCGCGCACCGCCATCAAGTTCGGCGCCGAAGGCATCGGCCTTTGCCGTACCGAGCACATGTTCTTCGAGGAAACCCGCATCCGCACCGTGCGCGAGATGATCCTTTCCGAGGACGAACAATCGCGCCGCGCCGCGTTGTCAAAGCTGCTGCCGATGCAGCGCGCGGATTTCGTCGAGCTATTCGAGATCATGAAGGGGCTTCCCGTCACGATCCGCCTGCTCGATCCGCCCTTGCACGAGTTCCTGCCGCACACCCAGGCCGAGATCGAGGAAGTCGCGCGCGCGATGAACACCGATCCGCGCAAGCTCGCCGATCGCGCCCGCGATCTCGCCGAGTTCAACCCGATGCTCGGTTTCCGTGGTTGCCGTCTGGCGATCGCCTATCCGGAAATCGCCGAGATGCAGGCGCGTGCGATTTTTGAAGCGGCGGTTGAAGCCGAGAAGCGCACCGGCAAGGCCGTCGGCCTCGAGGTGATGGTGCCGCTGATCGCGACCAAGGCCGAGTTCGACCTGGTCAAGCAGCGGATCGACATCTCCGCGCAGGCGGTGATGAAGGAGACCGGCAAGAAGCTCGCCTATCAGGTCGGTACCATGATCGAACTGCCGCGCGCGTGCCTGATGGCCGGCGACATCGCGCAGACCGCCGAATTCTTCTCGTTCGGCACCAACGACCTGACCCAGACCACCTACGGCATCAGCCGCGACGACGCCGCGAGCTTCCTCGGCACCTATGTGAGCAAGGGAATTCTGGAAATCGACCCGTTCATCTCGGTCGATCGCGATGGCGTCGGCGAACTCGTCAAGATCGGCGTCGCCCGCGGCCGCAAGACCCGGCCGAATCTCAAGGTCGGTATCTGCGGCGAACACGGCGGCGATCCTGCGTCGGTGGCGTTCTGCCACGAGATCGGTCTCGACTACGTCTCGTGCTCGCCCTACCGCGTGCCGATCGCGCGCCTTGCTGCCGCGCAAGCCGCACTCGGCAAGACGGTGGCGAGCCAGGCGTAGTTTTTCTCGACGCTGACTATCGACAAATACGACGTCATGCCCGGCCTCGCGCCGGGCATTTTCGTGTCTACACAGCCGTCATTGCGAGCGAAGCGAAGCAATCCATCGCGCCGCGCAAAGAAAGAATGGATTGCCGCGTCGCTTCGCTCCTCAATGACGATGAGGAAACGCGGTTCCCGTATTCACACGGCCACAGTTTCTTCGTCGTCTTTGTTGACGGGATATTTACCACTTTCATCCAGCCCGCATTTACCAACACTTCCAAAGCGATGCTGCGACATTGTGTGATCCCTTGCGTGTCACACGCAGGCCACGCCGATTAACTCCCCGGCAACCTAAATTCGATACCAACAAAAAAGATCGAATTTTACGGATGTACTGAAGTTCGATCGCGTTTTGTAAGCGTTGCGTAGAGCGTATCGATGTTTGTGTTGCGTAACCATCCGAAGGGCGCGCGGTTCGCGTCCTTCGGACTCGGTCTTTGCGTCTTCGCATTGATGCCGACCGAGATCGGATATCAGGATATCGCCTCGCTATTGGCCCGGCAGCCCGGTGTCGCCGAACGCTGGCAGAAGCGGGTGTTCTCCGCCGTCGGCTCGATCCAGGTCGCGACCTTCTCGTTCGGCCGGCCGATCGGAACATCCACGCCGCAGAGCGTAAACTACCGGCTCGCAAGCCTCGATAATCAGGGCATCGACATCACCGGCTCCGTGACGCGCAATCCGCTGGCCGCGCCGCCGCCGCGTTATCAGGCCGCCGATTTTCCGAAAGTGGATCGCACGGCGAAAGGCGATCGCCTGGTCGTGACGCCGCCGCAGCCGGTAGAGGCTGCAGCGCCCCGAGCGCGCGCCGGCCATTGAAGATCCCGCGACTTCCAACGCATCGGTGAAGGGCGCCAAAACTGTTGAGCGCGCGCCGTTAACTGAACCCGCACCGCTCGATCCCGAGTTGCAGGCCGCGCTTAGCGCGCCGCCTCTGGTGCAATACGATGTGTCGATGTCGCTCGAAACCAAGCCGTCAGATTCGCATCCGCTCGACAACATCAAAACCGCACCGGCTGCGCCGTCGTCTACGGTTACGTTCGCACCCGCAGCTCCGCGCGACAATTTTGCCTTCAAGACCTCCAGTCTCTTTTTCGGCTCTTCGCTCGGCTCGCCCGAAAGCATCGAGCGCTGGCGGCCCGGCGAAGAGCCGACCATCGTTGTTCCGAATCTCGCGCCCGATCCGGACATGAAGGTGATGGCCTCCTTGCCTGTTGACGCCGACGGCCCGGTCCGCGCCGGGGAGATAGGCGAGAGCATCGCGCCGAAGGGCGAGGTCAATTCCGACAACCAGCACGCCAAGACGCCGGCCGAGCGTCTCGGCTTGTTCGACGACAAGTCGCGCGCCAAGTCCGAGAAGTGCCTGACCGAGGTGATTTACTTCGAAGCCCGCGGCGAAGCCGTGCGCGGCCAGATCGCGGTCGCCCAGGTGGTGCTGAACCGCGCCTTCTCCGGCAAATATCCGGACACGGTATGCGGCGTCGTGTACCAGAACAAACACCGCCATCTGGCGTGCCAGTTCACCTTTGCTTGCGACAACAATGCCGATGTCGTTCGCGAGCCCGACATGTGGGACCGCGCGCAGAAGATTTCGAAGGCGATGCTCGACGGCCGGCTGTGGTTGCCGGAAGTCGACAGGTCGACGCACTACCACGCTTATTGGGTGCGCCCGTCCTGGGTCAGCGAAATGAAGAAGATGTACAAGTTCGGCGTCCACACCTTCTATCGCCCGCGCGCCTGGGGCGACGGCAGCGACGCGCCGAGCTGGGGCAGCCCGGCGGAGACCGCCGCGATCTCAGCCAAACTCGCCGAAGCCGCGCAAAGCTCGGCCGAGCAGGCCAGCTTGAAGCGGTAATCACCACCGTCGTCCCTGCGAACGCAGGGACCCATACCGCGTGATCTATCGATAAGGCGCGGTGGCTGAAACCTTTCGCACAATGACTGCCGCGGCGTATGGGTCCCTGCGTTCGCAGGGACGACGAATGAAATTGTCCTCGCTAACTGCCTCATTGCACTCGCCGATTTTGCAGGGCTGCCTTGCGGTGAAATTATTTCCCCAATCCCCCTTGGGATTTCCATGCGAATGCATTAACTCCCCGTAACATTGTTCGACGGACCGGATTCCGGGGGGAATTTATATGGCTGTGACCGCAGACAATCTTCGCCCGGCTTCCACCTGGCGCACGCCGCTCGTCATCATCATTTGCGGCTGCGCGATCGCGCTGTTGAGTTTCGGGCCGCGTTCGAGCCTCGGTTTCTTCATCCAGCCGATGGGCCGCGAGTTTACCTGGGGCCGCGACGTGTTCGGTCTGGCGCTGGCGCTGCAGAACCTGTTGTGGGGACTGGGCCAGCCGATCGCAGGCGCTGTTGCCGACCGCTTCGGCGTGCTGCGCGTAATGATGGTCGGTGCGCTGCTCTATGCCGGCGGGCTGTTGGTGATGCGCTATGGGGCCACACCAGGCTCGCTCGATCTCGGCGCCGGCGTGTTGATCGGCTTCGGCCTGTCGGGCTGCTCGTTCAACCTGGTGCTGTCGGCATTCTCAAAATTGCTGCCGCTGGAGAAACGTGGGCTGGCGCTCGGCGCCGGCACCGCGGCCGGCTCGTTCGGCCAATTCCTGTTCGCGCCGTTCGGCGTGGCGTTGATCGACAATTTCGGCTGGCAGTCGGCGCTGACGGTGTTCGCGTTGCTGATGCTGTTGATCGTGCCGCTGTCGCTGGCGCTGTCGACACCGCCGGCTGCGGTATCGAACGGGCCGTCGGCGGATCAGCAGTCGTTCAGGACCGCGCTTGCCGAAGCGTTCGGCCATCGCTCCTATGTGTTGCTGGTGCTTGGTTTCTTCACCTGCGGCTTTCAGCTCGCTTTCATCACCGTGCATCTGCCGGCTTACCTCGCCGATCGCGGCATCACGGCGCAGACCGGCGGCTGGGTGATCGCGGCCGTTGGCCTGTTCAACATCATCGGCTCGCTCAGCGTCGGCGTGCTGCAGAACAAGTTTCCGAAGCGCTATATTCTGTCGTTCCTCTATTTCATGCGGGCGATGGCGATCGTCGCTTTCATCTCGTTCCCGATCACGCCGGCTTCCGCGATCCTGTTCGGAGCCGTGACCGGTCTGACCTGGCTGTCGACGGTGCCGCCGACCTCGGCGCTGGTGGCGCTGATGTTCGGCACCCGCTGGTTCGCAACGCTGTATGGTTTCGCCTTCGTCAGCCATCAGGTCGGCGGCTTCCTCGGGGTCTGGCTCGGCGGCGTGGTGTTCGAGAAATTCGGCTCCTACACGCCGATCTGGTGGCTCTCGGTGCTGTTCGGCGTGCTGTCGGCGCTGATCAACCTGCCGATCGTCGAAGCTCCGGTGGCGCGCCCGGTTGCGCAGCCCGCCTGATCCGCTAAAACCCCCGGGAATACAAAGTCCGGGGAGTTTATCGTGGGAACGTTCAAGGCCATCAGGATCGACAAGGCGGAAAAAGGTACCACCGCCGCGCTGACGCAGTTCGACGAAGCCGAGTTGATGGAAGGCGACGTCACCGTTGCGCGTCGAGTGGTCGACGCTGAACTACAAGGACGGCCTCGCCGTCACCGGCAAGGCTCCCGTCGTGCGGCGCTTCCCGATGATCGCCGGCATCGACTTCGCCGGCACCGTCGAACAATCCTCGCATCCGCAGTGGAAGGCCGGCGACAAGGTGGTCTGCAACGGCTGGGGCATGGGTGAAACACACCTGGGCAGCTACGCCGAGAAGGCGCGCGTCAAGGGCGACTGGCTGGTGCGACTGCCGCAAAACATCTCGACCCGCGACGCGATGGCGATCGGCACTGCCGGCTACACCGCGATGCTGTCGGTGCTGGCGCTCGAGAAGCATGGCCTGACGCCGAACAGCGGTCCGGTGGTGGTGACGGGCGCCGCCGGCGGCGTCGGCTCGGTCGCGATCGCCGTGCTGTCAAAACTCGGCTATCACGTCATCGCCTCCACCGGGCGGATGTCCGAGGCCGATTACCTCAAAGGCCTTGGCGCCACCGAGGTGATCGACCGCAACGAGCTGTCAGTTCCTGCCAAGGCCGCTTGCCAAGGAGCGCTGGGCGGGCGGTATCGACAGCGTCGGCTCCAACACGCTCGCCAATCTGCTGTCGATGACGAAGTATGGCGGGGCGATCGCCGCCTGCGGTCTGGCCGCCGGTATGGACCTGCCGTCCTCGGTCGCCCCCTTCATTTTGCGCGGGGTGTGCCTTCTCGGCATCAATTCGGTGATGTGCCCGATCGAGCGCCGCAAAGTCGCCTGGAGCCGCCTCGCCAGCGACTTGGACCCTGCGAAACTTACTGATATTACTCAGGAAATCGGGCTGGGCGAGGTTATCGACGCCGGCGCCAAGATTCTGGCCGGCCAGGTCCGCGGTCAAATCGTGGTAAAAATTAGCTAACGATATTCAGACTTTACCAACCAAGCTGCTTCAAAGTCGCCACGGTTGGTATGGTAAGTAGCGGGTAAAGAGACCTTAAGGCGGGTGCCCGCGCTCTTGTTAAGTTGGAGTAGCTGCATGTTTGCGCGTTTGGTTCTGGGGGCCGTCACGGCCGGTGCAATGGTTGTTCCCGCATTGGCCGGGATGATGAATGCCGACGAGGCCCGCAAATTCGTGGCCGGCAAGGTTTTCGCGTTCAATTGTTTCGACGGCACCAAAGGCGCGGGCCGTATCCTCGACGACATGGGCGCGGCCGGCGCAATTCAGTTCTCCGGCGCGGGTCCGATCCGCCATGTGCGCCTGCCCGGCAATACGCTTCAGGTTCGCGGCCAGTCCGTTTGCGCTGTGATCAAGGGGCTTCCGTTCGAGCCGTGCTTCAATATCGACAAACGCGATGACCGTTCGTTCCGCGGCTCGGTCTCCGGCATGGGCTTCGCCTACTGCGATTTCCGTCATCAGGGCGCGACGCAGATGCTGATGGCGCGCGCCGTGGCGCGGCCGCGTTCGCTGCACGCCGAGGCATCGCGCGGCGACATCACGGGGCGGATCGAAACGCCGGCGGTGGAGAGCGCCAAGCTTGAGCCGGTGAAATCGGAAGCGAAGGCTGAGCCCAAAGCTGAGACGAAGGCCGAGAGCACGCCGGAATTGCGCCGTTCGACCGAGTAAGCGGCCGGCAGACCCTGTGAACCGCCATTCCTGCGGTTGCGGAGCGGAACCCGTCCGGTTAAAAGATACCAATGCTTGTTTTGCGGTTTCGGTCGCAGTCCGCCGAAGCCGTTGACGTTTTTATTTTACGAAGAGGGGCTTCGGTAATGACTTCAGTAAGCGAAAGAATTTCGCGCGCTTGTTGCCTGGGCCTGTCAGGCGCAGCAGTCTTCATTTTCAGCGTTGGTCCGAGCTGGGCGGGCGCGCCGGTGCCGGCGCCGCTGCTTGGCGTCACCGGGCCCTTTGGACTGCTTGCCGCGGGCGCTGCCTATGGCTGCTATCACCTCTACAAACATTATCGCAAACACTAGCTGGCGGACGCGAGGGCCGTTCGACTTGCTGCGTGGGCGATCTGACGGTCGTGACATTCGATTGGATGACATGTGTCTAGTCAGTCAGCAGCCGGACTGGAACTGCCGGCATCGACTGCGGTAGATTCCGGCTTCGGTCGTCGCGAGACCTTTCTCTGGATCGCCGTTGGCCTTTTTGCCAATCAGGCCGTTCAGCTCATCGACACGCACTCGTACGCGGCGTTTGTCGCGAGCCTGGCCACCCAGAACTACATCTACTGGCTCGCCTGCTACGCCGTTCTCTATCGCCTCACTCTGAGCGACGGCGCGGTCCGCGCGACGCGGCTCGATTTCATGGTGCTGCTGGCGATCGGCGTCGCGATCTTGCTGTCGAGCTTCCTGCCGTACCGGTTTGCGACCGGCCTGCTCGCGACCGCCGTCGCGGCTTATCTGCTGGTCGTCCATGACAGCGATCGAAATCTGAAAGCGGCAGGCGCGGTTCTGCTGGCGCTGTCGGGCCAACTGGTGTGGGGACCGATCATCTTTCAGTTCTTTACGCCGGAACTGCTTCGTGCCGACGCCGCTATCGTCGGTGAAATTCTCGCACGGCTGCGGCCGGACATCGCCTGGACCGGGACCAGTTTTTTAGGCCGTGACGGCCACTCGATCGCACTGGTCGGCGCCTGCTCCTCGTTCAACAATGTTTCCACCGCTGTGCTCGCCTGCGTGACCGTCGCGATGCTGAGGCGGACCGACTGGGTTCGGCGAGATATCGCGGCAATCGCCATTGCCTGCGTCGCGATGGTTCTGATCAACGCTGCCCGGATTTGCCTGCTGGCGTGGAGCGGCACGTCCTATCAGTTCTGGCACAACGGCGCCGGCGTGGAGATCCTCGGGATCGCTGAAACAATTCTTGTGCTGGCGATCGCATGGTGGGGCGCCGCGCCGCGGAGGCATCTGCCGTGAAGCGGACGGCCATCCGTGGTCTCTGCCTGCTGGTGTTGCTGGCGTCGATCGCCGTCCGCTTTCAGGCCAACCGGGCGCGCGAGGCCATGATGACCGATTTCGATGTCGGCGCCGCCGTCACCGCGGTGATCCGGCAGCACGGCTACGTGGTGCGGGAAAATCCGGTCAAGCCGCCCGCGATGCTCTCCGCCGTCATCTACTTCCAGCGGCCGGAGTGCGATCGGATTTCGCTGGTGCTGCCGCATTTCATCAATGAGGAAACACAGACGCTGCTGATGCGCGCCGCGGCGCCGGGTTCCGGTCAACATTTTTTCTATCTCGGCGGATCGTGGCACGAGCGGGCCGGGGCCGCGATGTTTCTCGAATGGGCCAAATATGCGGTGCTCGATATCTTCGGCGCCTCGCGATACATCCCGGTCAAGAAAGCGATCGTTGTCGCCGACGCCTCCGATTGCCACCCCGCCGTCGCGATCGACTGGCGGCCGGTATGGGAAAAGGATCGCCGTGGCAGTGCCGCAAGCGGCGGCGTTGCCCCGCAACCGGGAAGTTGACGATCATGGACGCCTTCGTCCGCGAACACGCATGGTTCTTCATTTTCTGGGGCGTCATCGTGCTGTTCGGCGCGATCGAATTTCTGCTGCCGCAGTTTCCTGACGCCGATCGGGCGCGGCGGTGGCCGACCAATTTCGGTCTTGGCATCCTCAACGGCCTGATCGTTTCAGCTGTGCCGGTGGCAAGCGTCGGCGCGGCGCAGTGGGCTGCTGCGAACGGCATTGGCCTGCTGCACTGGATCGCCGCGCCCTGGTGGCTGGCATTGCCGTGCACGCTGCTGGTCAAGAGCCTGAGCCAGTATGCCTTTCACCGGCTCTCCCACACGCAGCCGGTGCTGTGGCGGCTGCACCGGGTCCACCATTGCGATGTGCATCTCGACGTCTCTTCGGCGCTGCGCACCCATCCGCTCGAAATGATCGCAAGTTCGGCCTTCGTGATTCCGATCGTCGTCGGCTGCGGGCTGTCGCCGGTCGTGCTCGCGGCCTATGAGGGCGTCGAAGTCTTCGCCAACATGCTGACGCACGCCAATGTGCGCGTTCCCAAAGTGATCGAGCGGTGCGCGCGATCGTTGCTGGTTACGCCCGGCCTGCATCGCCTCCACCATTCGGCCTCCCGGATCGAGACCGACAGCAATTACGGAAACGTCTTTTCGTTCTGGGATCGGCTGTTCGGAACCTTGCGCGTCGAGGCCAGTGCGCCCGCCGCCGAATTCCGTTTCGGACTCGACGACATCGATCGCGAGCGCGCCGGGAACTTCACCTCGCAACTGAAATTGCCATGGGGTTAATGGCCGGCATCGAATTGGACCGGTGTACCGCGAGCCGTAGTCATACGGGCCAGCGAATTCACGTCCCGGTAGCGACTTGCACTCCAACCTCGTCTGCAAGAGGCCGGGAGGCGGCCCAAAACCATGAGATCAATCATGCCGCAGTATTTTTTCCGGATCAGCCATGGCCGCTACGCCGGCGCGTCCGATCAGGGATCGGAGTTCGAAAGCCGCGAAGCCGCGTGGGCCGAAATGACCAAGGTCTGCGGCAACCTGCTTGGCAGCATTTCACGCGGCCTGAAGCAGAATGCCGAATGGCAGATGGAATTGCTCGACGAAGCCAAGAAGCCGGTATTCCGGATTCGGCTGGTGGCTGAATCCGTCAGCTAAAACATCGCCCGCAAGAGCCTGATTGTATCAGTCCGGACCGCGGCGTGACTGGCCATGGCTAAATCTTAACGTGTGGTCGACGGTTGTAGCATCCAATAAATAATTGCAAACATTGGTATTTTTGGGGATTCTTACGTATTCCTACGGTGCTGCCGTTAAGATTACCAAAATGCTCCACCCGACATGATCGCGTCATCACGAGCGGTTGTCGCTCACGGCGCGGGGTCATTGCCAGACGTCGTCGCCGGCTCACTGGGATTTTTTCGGGGTCAATTGCGATGATGCGGATTATTCAGGATTTGAGAATCGGAACCAAGCTCGCGATTACTTCGGGGCTGACGATCCTGGTGCTTGCGGGCATGATCTATTTGCAGATCACCGGTGGTGCCGACGTCCGGATCGCAACCGACAAGGCGGCCGTGCAGCAGACGATCGCCCTGAGTGCCGCCGAGGCCAAGGCGTCGGTGCGTGGCATGCAGATGGGCCTTCGCGACATTCTGTTGGCGACCACGGCGGAAGAACTCAAGAAGGGCAACGACTATTTCGCTGACCGGACGACGGCCGCGTTGAAGTTTGTCGGCACGATGGCAAAGCTCTCGGTATCTCCCGAGAACCACCAGCGGATCGACCGGTTGAAGGCGCTGATCGAAAGCTTTCGCGGTGGCAAGGAGCAGATCGAGGCCGTGCGCAAGCAGGAACTCGCGATCGAATTGAAGAATGATCATGGTGCCGAAGCGTCCGCGCAGATGGCCAAGCTGGTTCAGGAAGTCGTCCGCCTCCGCAAGGAGGTTACCGGCCCGATCAACGTGGAAGTGGAGGCGCTCGCCAGCAAGATCACCGATTTCGGCAAGGAGCGCAGCGAAGAGGCACGGACAGCTGCCAGCAGTGAAGCCGCCACCGTGGAGCGGACTTCCTTAATCGCCGGCATCGGCGTGGCGCTGATGCTGATCGGCACCTGCGTGTTTTCGGTGTTCGCGATCGCGCGCCCGATGCGTGCGTTGAGCGTGTCGATGGAAGAGCTGGCAGGCGGCAACTTCTCGGTCGTGCTGCCCGGTCTCGGCCGCAAGGACGAGGTCGGCGACGTCGCCGGCGCGGTCGAGAAGTTCAAGGTGGTCTCGGAGAAGAAGGCCCGTGACGAGGCGGAAGCCAAGATGAAGCAGGATCAGATCGCGGCGCAACAGCGCAAGGCCGACATGGTCAGGCTCGCCGATCAGTTCGAAGGCGCGGTCGGCGAAATCATCGAGACCGTTTCGTCGGCATCGACCGAACTCGAAGCTTCTGCGTCGACGCTGACTGCGACTGCGGAGCGTTCGCAGGAACTGACCACGATGGTAGCGGCGGCTTCCGAGGAAGCCTCCACCAATGTGCAGTCGGTGGCGTCAGCGACCGAAGAACTGTCGTCCTCGGTCAACGAGATCAGCCGCCAGGTGCAGGAATCGGCGCGGATGGCCAGCGAAGCCGTCGGTCAGGCGCGAACCACCAACGATCGTGTCAGCGAGTTGTCGAAGGCGGCGAGCCGCATCGGCGACGTCGTCGAACTGATCAACACCATCGCCGGCCAGACCAATCTGCTGGCGTTGAATGCCACCATCGAAGCCGCCCGCGCCGGCGAGGCCGGTCGCGGTTTCGCGGTCGTGGCCTCGGAAGTGAAGGCATTGGCTGAGCAGACCGCGAAGGCCACCGGCGAGATCGGCCAGCAGATATCGGGCATCCAGGCGGCGACCAATGAGTCGGTCGACGCCATCAAGGAGATCAGCGGCACTATCGAAAAGCTGTCGGAGATCTCCTCGACCATCGCCGCCGCGGTGGAAGAGCAGGGCGCTGCGACGCAGGAAATTTCCCGCAACGTGCAGCAGGCGGCGCAAGGCACCCAGCAGGTCTCGTCCAACATCACCGACGTCCAGCGCGGCGCCTCTGAGACCGGCTCGGCCTCCTCGCAGGTGCTGTCGGCGGCGCAATTGCTGTCGGGCGACAGCAACCGCCTCAAGATCGAAGTCGCCAAGTTTCTCGATACGGTGAGAGCTGCCTGACGAGCGTTGTACTGGTTCTTCTACTTGCGGCCAGTCGGTGACGGGCCGCAGCCGTTTGACGAAGCACGATGGCCGGCAGCCCCATGCCCGCTGTCATGGTCTTTAATGCACCGCCGTCGGCCTGGCGTGCGTGTCAACACGATGACACGCAAAGGATGTTGATTTTTCAACGCTTTCTCATCGCCCGCAGGAGGAACGTCAGCGAAAGCAGGTACTAGTACGGACGGGATTCCCCTGCCTCATTAATGGGCGCGTTAACCTTCCTATGGAATGATAGCCGTCATTAGGTACCGCTCTGTGGTTTTGCCGCAGGAGCCTGCGTTCACGACGAACCGGCTCGTCCACTCGTACGGCCCGGTGCTTCACGAACCGCAAATCCCGACCCGACGGGAGCCGCGCAATATTGCTTCGATCCCAGACTGTCCGATCTTCGAGAATGTTTTTTGGTTCATCAGGAAGCACGCCCATGAGCAGCCCCGCCATTCGGCTCACCCACAAGATCATGGCCATTGGTTTGGTCGGCCTGCTCGGGCTTCTGGCATTCGGCACGATCTATCAGGTCGGCAGCGCGTCGCAGGATGCATCGCGCGCCGTCGCCAACAACGCGCGCGCGATCTCGGATCTCAACAAGCAGATTTCGATCGAAATGCTGGAAGCGCGCCGCAATGAGAAGAATTTTCAGCAGCGCCGCAACGAATCCTACGCCAAGGCTCATGCTGAACTGATGGTCAGAATCGACCGCGATATCGATTCGTTGCAGGGATTGATGCAGTCGAGCAGCATGAGCGCGCTACGCGACAAGATCAAAGTGGTGCGTGACGGATTCAAGAGCTACGGCGCCGACTTCGCGGCATTGGTAGTAGCCGAACTCAAGCTCGGCTTGAACGAAACCCAGGGCCTGACCGGCTCGTTGCGCGCGGCGGTCCACGATATCGAAACCAGGCTCAAGGAAATCGACGAGCCGCGACTGACCAGTGCCATGCTGATGATGCGGCGGCATGAGAAGGATTTCATGCTGCGACGTGACCCGAAATATGTCGCGGCATTGAAGGGCTCCGCCGCCGATTTTGCCAAGGCGCTGTCGATGGTGGCGGCGCCCCCGACCGTGATCGCCGAGATCACCGCGAAGCTGGATAAATATCAGAAGGAATTCGTGGCCTGGTCCGATACGGCCCAGCAGACCGCGAATCTCGACACCAGCATGATGAAGACGTTTCGCGGGTTCGAACCGCTTATGGTCGAAGTGGGGCAGGGCGTCGAAGCGCTTTACAAGGCGGCCGACTCGGCCGAGGCGGCCACGCGCGAAACCGTCGCAAACTGGATGTGGATCGCGTTCGCGCTTGCGATCGTGATCGTGAGCGGATTGTCGCTGCTGATCGGTCGCTCGATCTCCAAGGCGCTTGGCTCGATGGTCGCCGCCATGACGAGGCTGGCGGGTGGTGACGTCAAATTCGCCATACCCGGTCTTGGCCGCCGTGACGAGATCGGTGAAATGGCCGGCGCGGTCGAGGTGTTCAAGAACAGCATGATCGAGACCGAACGGCTGCGCGCCGAACAGCTCGAAATCGAGCAACGGCAGGCAGAGCAGCGCAAGGCCGACATGATCAAGCTCGCCGACGCCTTCGAAGGCGCGGTCGGCGAGATTGTCGAGACCGTCTCTTCAGCGGCGACCGAACTCGAAGCCTCCGCCAACACGCTGACCAAGGCAGCCGAACGCTCGCAGGGTCTTGCGACCTCCGTCGCATCGGCGTCCGAAGAAGCCTCCACCAACGTGCAGTCGGTCTCCGCAGCGAGCGAGGAGCTGTCGGCGTCAGTCAATGAAATCAGCCGCCAGGTACAGGAATCGTCGCGGGTCGCCTCCGAGGCGGTGGAGCAGGCCGCACGAACCAATAGTCGCGTCAGCGAGCTGGCGAAAGCGGCATCGCGGATTGGCGACGTCGTCGAGCTCATCAACACCATCGCCGGCCAGACCAACCTGCTGGCGCTGAATGCCACGATCGAGGCGGCGCGCGCCGGCGAGGCCGGTCGTGGCTTTCGCGGTGGTGGCGTCCGAAGTGAAGGCGCTGGCCGAGCAGACCGCGAAGGCCACCGGCGAGATCAGCCAGCAGATCTCCGGCATCCAGTCAGCGACCGAGGATTCGGTCGGCGCGATCAAGGAAATCGGCGACACCATCGGCCGCATGTCGGAGATATCCTCGACCATCGCAGCCGCGGTGGAAGAGCAGGGCGCGGCGACGCAGGAAATCTCCCGCAACATCCAGCACGCCGCTGCTGGCACGCAGCAGGTTTCTTCCAACATCACCGAAGTGCAGCACGGCGCCACGGAGACCGGGTCGGCCTCCGCGCAGGTTCATTCGGCCGCGCAGTTACTGTCGAGCGACTCTAACCGTCTCAAGCTCGAGGTCGCAAAGTTCCTCAACTCGGTACGTGCCGCCTGACGGCAGGCGCGAAGTCGAGACAACCAGAGCGCGAGTGTAGGCGCAGCGCGAACCCAGTTTTTTGAGCCAGTAACCGTGTATAAGTGCCGATTTTTTTGAATAACCCGTAATTTTACGGACCCGTAAATTAACCGGGGGTTGCAACGCACCACTTACCGTTAAGCGGAATATTGCCGTGCGCGCGAATTCAGTTGCATCAATTCTTTAACCTGTTGAGAGCCAGCCATGTCCAAACTTTCCATCCGTGCCAAGGTCATCGCCGTGATCGCATTCATGCTGGTCGCGATGTCCGGCATGGGCCTGCTGGCCATCCGCAGCATGCAGACGATCAATGCCCACACGGTTGAGATAGCCTCGAACTGGCTTCCCAGCGTGCGGGTGCTTGGCGAGCTCCGCGCCGACATCAACCTGTTCCGCATCGCGCTTCGTGCGCATGTCATGACGGATTCCCTGGAGGGCAAGGCCGCCGGCGACAAGAGGCTGGCGGGCATCCTTGAGCGGATTGCGAAAGACCGCAAAGCCTATGAAGCGATGATCACCTCTCCCGAAGAGCGCACGATCTATGAGAACTGGTCGCGGGCCTGGGAGAAGTATATGGGCGGCATCCCGTCTGTCATCGATCTCTCGCGCGCAAGCATCGGCCGGATTCCGCATGAAGCCAGCGAGGCGATCGCGAAGACGGTCGCGGTAGTCGCCGCTGAATCCGATACCTATCTCGAGAAGGCCATCAACTTCAACAACACAGGCGCGGACACCGCCACGCGGGACGCGGCGGAAGGCTATGCGCGCGCGTTCTGGACCGTGCTCGGCATCATCCTTGGCGTCATGATCGTCGGTGCCAGCGTCGGTCTCTACCTCGTCCGCGACCTCTCACGCGGCATTGCTGCGATCGTGACGCCGATGCAGGCGCTCGGCAGCGGCGACCTCTCGGCCGAGGTGACGCGTGCCGGCGAGCGTAACGAAATCGGCGTCATGGCCGCCGCGTTGCAGGTGTTCAAGCAAGCGCTGATCGCCAAGAAGGCCGCCGACGAGGCCGCCGCGCTCGACGCGGAAGCCAAGATCGAGCGTGCGCGCCGTGTCGACGGCATCACGCGCAACTTCGAGGCCATGGTCGGCGAGATCGTCGAGACCGTGGCGTCCGCGGCGACCGAGCTGGAAGCCTCGGCAAACGTGCTGACGGTGACCGCCGAACGCTCGCAGCAGCTCGCGATCACGGTCGCGGCGGCGTCGGAGGAGGCTTCCACCAACGTGCAGTCGGTGGCTTCCGCCAGCGAGGAGCTGAGCTCTTCGGTCAACGAGATCAGCCGTCAGGTTCAGGAATCTTCCCGCGTCGCCAGCGACGCCGTGGACCAGGCGCAGACCACCAACAGCCGCGTTGGCGAACTGGCAAAGGCGGCATCGCGGATCGGCGACGTCGTCGAACTCATCAACACCATCGCCGGCCAGACCAACCTGCTGGCGCTGAACGCCACGATCGAGGCGGCGCGCGCCGGCGAGGCCGGTCGTGGTTTCGCGGTGGTGGCGTCCGAAGTGAAGGCGCTGGCCGAGCAGACCGCGAAGGCCACCGGCGAGATCAGCCAGCAGATCTCGGGCATCCAGTCCGCGACCGAGGATTCGGTCGGCGCGATCAAGGAGATCGGCGACACCATCGGCCGCATGTCGGAGATTTCCGCGGCGATCGCTGCGGCGGTGGAAGAGCAGGGGGCGGCGACGCAGGAAATCTCCCGCAACATCCAGCAGGCCGCGCTGGGTACGACGGAAGTCAGTTCGAACATCACCGACGTGCAGCGCGGCGCGACCGAGACCGGGTCGGCCTCGTCGCAGGTTCACTCGGCGGCGAAATCGCTTTCCTGCGAGAGCAATCGCCTCAAGGTCGAGGTCACGAAATTCCTCGACGCGGTACGCGCGGCCTAAACCTCGATTTACCCTCCCGCCGGCGCGGCGGGGGCGGATGATGCCGCGGCCTGCCGGCGGAACAGGATCCGCTGGTACAGCCAGCCGATCGCCACCAGCACCAGGCCGAGGCACATGAACGACAGCGCGCGGTAGACACCGGTCAGCGTCGACATGTCGATCGCGAACGCTTTCAGGATCGTCAGCGCAATCACCGCGGCGGATGCCAGCCGCGCGCGCTGCGAGTTGAAGACGAGGCCGATGCCGAGCAGCACCACGCCGAACACCAGCCACGCGATCGAATAGGTGTATTGCTCGGCGGCGCTGGTCGGGCCGACGTCCATGTGGGGGCCGTGGTAAAGCCGACGGATTTCGAACGTTACATATGCGAGCGCCATGATCAGCGCGCCGGCGGCGATCGTATTGACGTAGCCAGCCGGGCGATGGCCCGCCACCGCATAGGACAGCAGCAGCATCAATATGGAAGGCAGCGCATAGCCGAGCAGCAGGAGGTTGATGAAGCTGCCGCTGCCGACGTCGATGTTCCAGAGCCACGGCTGATCCAGCCCCAGCAGTCCGCCGACGGTCGCAAGCCCTGCGAACACGGTCAGCAGGACGGCGCCGGCATTATGCACGACGCTGCCGGTGCGAAGGCGCAGCCGTTCCAGCCCGATGGCCATCGCCAGCGCGACACAGACCTGCAGCGCCACTTCGGCGAGACCGGCGAACGTGAAGTAGGGATCGCCGTCGTTGACCGCATGGCGGATCTCCATGAACGCCAGCAGCACCGTGAACAGGATCGCGGCCGCTTCCACCGCGCGCAGCGGCGCATCGTCGCCGCCGCGGCGCAGGAAGATGCTGCCGAGCCAGAACGAGGCTGCCGGAATGCCGTAGCCCAGCAACAGCCAGTTGAAAATCAGCGTGGTGCCGACGGCATCGCCGACGATGCGCGGATTGTCGGCAATGCGCATCACGACGATGCCGGCGAGGATGGCGGCAAGCGAACGCAGGAACGGAATCGGCCGCTGCAACGAAACCCACGCCGTGCCGGCCGACATCAGCGCCAGCGCGATCGTGAGCCAGCCTTTTTCCAGCGCGAACGTCAAAGCCAGCGCCAGCGCTGCCAGCGTGCCGGTCGCATACAGCGCGATACCGGCCTGCAAACCAGGACGGTCTTCGCGCTTTGCCAGGATCTCGGTCGCTGCGGCGAAAGCGGTAGCCAGGATCACGGCGAGGATGGCGAACGGAATCGAGCGGTCGAGATGCGCGATGCGGGCATAGAGCGCGACCAGCAGCGCCAGCGGCACGAACACCGAGGCGGCCGACCAGATCACGGGAATGATGGCGCTGACCGAGCGGCCTTGCGCCAGGAAGCCTGCGACGCCGAATCCGACGGCAAAGATCGCGGCCGTGATCAGATGCAGCGAGACCGATCCGTCGGTGGCGGATGGACCGATGCCCACCAGCGGACCGCCCGGCAATACCAGCATGTCCGGATTGGCACGGATCGCCCATTCGGCGAACACGACAAAGACGAGGGCGGCTGCGGCGCCGACGGCGCCGGTGGCGGCATCGCTGCGCCAGGCGACGGCGAGACTGCCGGCGGCCAACAGGCCGAACACGACGATCGCGGCGTCGGCATGCGAGCTGTTCAACACGATCAAGGTGGCGCCGACGAGATAGGCCGCGAGCGAGCCGGACGATATCGGCTCGATCTCGCCTTCGTCAGCGGGCGGGCCGAACATGAATCCGCACACCACCAGCAATGCCGCGAGCACGAAGCCGACGAGCACATGGAACGCATGCGGCGCGACCATCGCGGGCCCGCATTCGAGGCAGGGCAGCGTCCACAGAAACGCGAAGGCAATCGTGGTGACCGCGAGCCAGCGCCACAGTTTCACGCGCGCCAGGCCGAATGCAGCGGCGGTGACGATGGCGAGATAGATGTACAGCGCCCAGTAGTCAGGATTGCCTGAGGACACCAGTACCGGCGTCGCGAACGCGCCGACGACGCCGAGACCGGCCAGTGCGGGTCCGTGCAGCAGTGCGGCCGCGAGCGTTCCCAGCGCCACCAGCCCGAGCAGGATGAAGGCGGTCGCGGGTACCAGGAATCCATACAGCGCATAGGCGGCGTAAACCGTGGCAAACGCCACCGCGGTGCCGGCAGCGGTGAGGATGGCGGGGATGTTGGCGATCGGCAGCGCCTCGATCGCGGAAATGCTTTCCTTGCGCCGGGTCCATTCGCCGGCGGCCAGCAGCGCCAGCGCGAACAGGCCGCCGAGGATCGTGCGTACGCCGGGGCCGAGCAGTCCGGCCTCGATCGAATAGCGCACCATGAAGAAGCCGCCGAGCGCGAGCGTCAGTCCGCCGATCCACACCACCCAGCGGGTGCCGACGGTTTCCTCAAATCCGCGCTCGGGCTGTGGCAGCGGCGGCGGGGGGGTTGGTGGCGCGGCCGATTTGCCGCCTGCCGCTTCCGGTGCGGCCTCCGGGGTGGCGGCAGGCGCGATCGATTCCACGTCCGGGATAATCGGCGGTGGCACCGGCGCCGAAGGCTTCACAACTTGTTCGGCGGCCTGAATTTGCGTGAGCGGTGGCGGAACGGCTCGTCGGCCGCCAGTTGCTGCATCAAATCCAGCCGCGTGCGCAGTGCCGCCGCCTGGTTCATCGCCTTGCGGGCGAAGATAAAGGCGACAATCGCGATCACGATCGCGGCGAAATCGAAGGGATTATCGAGCATCAGGCCTCCAGACGGGCAGTCCAAAGCGTTAACCGGTCACGCATGTGGCCCGTCGCAATCCAGTGAGTGCAGTTTTGGCGGTTAAAAGTTCAAATGACCCCAGGCGATGTTGTCGCACATGGCTGATCGAATTAATTCCGTCATGGCCGGGCTTGTCCCGGCCATCCACGCCTTTCTTGCTGAGGATCTGCGAAGACGTGGATGCCCGGCACAAGGCCGGGCATGACGGTCTCAACTCAGGACGCCTGACAAGAAATTTGATCGAGCACTATTCCAGGTCGAGCCGGAACGGCCGGCCCTCCACCGTCATGCTGCCCGGGCCCATTTCGTCGAGCGCCCGCAGCATCCGTCCGTCGCGGCCCAGCGCCTTGTCGGCGAGGCTGACGATCAGCCGGTTGGGGGAAGCGATCGCCGAACGGGCGCGGATCTGTTTGGCGATCTCGATCTCGTCGCGGTGCGGATTGAGCATGCAGGCGGCGGCAAAGGCGCTGGCGGTCGAGCGGCTGATGCCGGCATAGCAATGCACCACCATCGGCGCGCGGCGATCCCAGCCGCGGACGAAAGCCAGTACCTTTTCGATATGCGCATCCGACGGCGCCATGAAGCCGTCCATCTGCTCGGTGATGTCGTCCATCGACACTTTGAGATGGTTGGCCTCAAGCACAGAAGCCGGCCGCTGCACCTGGTCGACATTGGCCATCACGGTGAGGACATGGCTGGCTCCGGTCGCGATGACGGTATCGGGCAGTGCGGCGAGCGAGCAGACGTGGAGCATGACGTTTCCTGGGTGGTTCTTCTTGCCGCGATTATAGGGCGGCGCGCGGGGTGGTGAAAGCAGGTTTGCGCCCGGCGTTCAATCAAGCAACAGCCCAAATCGCGCCAAAAACTGCTTCTCGGCCCTGGCCGCGGTCCACGGCGTCAAATAATCCTGCACCACCGTCTCGGGCAGGCCGGGATCGCGGCCGAACAGACGTTTGGCTTCGGCGACCGAAAATCCCGCCAGATGCGTGGCCTCGAGATAGGCGGCGCCGCGGTCGGCGGCCTTGATGGCTAGCGTGATCTCATCGGCCAAAACCGGCGGCAGGCCGAAGCGGATATGGATCGCCGCCAGCAAGCGCTTTTCCACCACCTTGTAGTCCCCACCGAGCACCGCCTTGAACGGCGAGATCATGTCGCCGATGACATATTCCGGCGCATCATGCAGCAGGGCCGCGAGGCGAAATCGGGTATCGACGCGCGGCATCTGCTCGCGCAGAACGGTTTCGACCAGGAGCGTATGCTGCGCCACCGAAAAAATATGCGCGCCGCTGGTCTGCCCGTTCCAGCGCGCCACGCGCGCCAGTCCGTGGGCGATGTCCACGATTTCGATATCGAGCGGCGAGGGGTCGAGCAGATCGAGCCGCCGCCCCGACAGCATCCGCTGCCAGGCGCGCGTCATGTCGGGCGCGAACGGTTTTCGGGGCGTCATTTGAATCTTTGTTTGAGCATGATCTTTTCGGAAAACCGGCTCCCACTTTTCCGGATCATGCTTTGATACGAGGTTTTCGAAGTTTGCCGCTGCAGGCCTCATGGCAGAAGCAGGTCACCAGATGGTCGTTGACCATGCCGGTGGCCTCCATGAAGGCGTAGACGATGGTCGGGCCGACGAACTTGAACCCGCGCGCGCCGAGATCTTTCGAAATTTTGGCCGATAGCGGCGTCGACGCCGGCACGCTGGCGGTGGTCTTGAATGTGTTGACGAGAGGCTTGCCGTCGACGAAGTCCCACAGATACTTCGAGAAGCCCGCGCCTTCCTCCATGATCTTCAGGTAGCCCTTGGCGCTGTTGACGGCGCCTTCGATCTTGGCGCGGTTGCGGACGATGCCGGCATCGTTCATCAGCGCGTGAACTTTCTTCTCGCTGTAGCGCGCGATCTTTTCCGGCTGGAAATCGTCGAAGGCCTTTCGAAAGTTCTCGCGCTTGCGCAAAATCGTGATCCACGACAGCCCGGCCTGGAAACCGTCGAGGATCAGCTTTTCATATAACGCGCGGTCGTCATATTCGGGCACGCCCCATTCGGTGTCGTGATAGGCCATGTAGAACGGGTCTTCGCCCGGCCACGGGCAGCGAGTCTTGCCGTCGGCGTGCAGGCGGGCAGAGCGGCTCATGCGACGGTCTGCTTCGGCGCCGGACGTACATCGTTGGGATCCGCAAGGTGAATCGCAAGGCCCCCCGCGCTCAGGCTTGCGCCGGCATCGAGCGCGTCGGCGACGCGATCGGTGCGCAGCAGCGCCAGCCCGTTGCCGCCGGCGGTCGAGCCCATGGTGCCCATAGGTTTTTCACCCGCGAGAACCGTAACGCCGGTCTCCGGTGAAAAGTCGTCGAGCACGACCCGCACGATCCGGGTGCGAGCGGTGCCGCGATGCTGCATCCGCGAGACCACCTCCTGGCCGACGTAGCAGCCCTTGTCGAAATCGACGCCGTGCAAGCGGTCCATGTTGGTCTCGTGCGGGAACGCGTCGCCATACATGAAGTCGAGCCCGCCGCGGGGCACCCCCGAAGCGATCCGATGAGCTTCATAGGCGTCGCTGTCGGCGAGGTCAGCGCCAATGAGGTCGGCGACCTTCTGCTTGAGCTCTTCGGGCACCAGGATGCGCCAGCCGAGCCCGTCATGACGCGGATCGGCAAATGCCAGATCGGGCTTCATCGCGGGCTCTCCGCCCCACACTGCCAGCACGCCGAGGCTGTCGGACAGGTCTTCGACCGTGACCTTGGCGCGCAGCTTGTAGAAGCCGAGCTTGGCGGCGAGGCCCGCCGCCAGCACGCGGGGCAGGTCGATCAGGAAGCCGCCGCCATGGCCGGACGGCGCCTCGGTGATCAGGAAATCGGTGATGATCTTGCCCTGCGGCGTCAGCAGCGCGCCGAACCGGCCGAGCCCCGGCCGCAGCAGCGTGACGTCCGTGGTCACGAGTCCGTTGAGGAAGGTGCGGGCATCCTCGCCCGAGACCTTGACCACGCCACGGTCTAGAAGAAACGCTGCTTTCATAAGCTAAATCAGTCTCTTTTGAGGTGGTTTTCAAGTTCCTGGGGAAACACAGGTCGCGGATATCCCATGCCAAGCTAAGGCGCTAAGGTGCCGCCAACAAGCCCGCACCATAGGCTAAAAGCGGGCGTCCAAGGACCTCTGAATTCAGATGAATCAACGATTTGACACCATTCTAAAATCCGGCACCGTGGTCAATCAGGACGGCGAGGGCCTTCGCGACATTGGCATTACCGGCGGGCGCATTGCTGCGATCGGCGCACTCGGCCAAGCTTCGGCCGGCGAGGTGATCGACTGCAAGGGCCTGCACATCCTGCCCGGCGTGATGGACACGCAGGTGCATTTCCGCGAGCCAGGCCAGACCCATAAGGAAGATCTTGAAAGTGGATCGCGCAGCGCCGTGATGGGCGGCGTCACCGCGGTGTTCGAAATGCCGAACACCGATCCGCTGACGATCACGGAAGCGACCTTCACCGACAAGGTGAAGCGCGGCAAGCACCGCATGCATTGCGATTTCGCGTTCTTCATCGGCGGCACCCGCGAGAATGTTCAGGATTTACCTGAACTGGAGCGCGCACCGGGCTGTGCTGGCGTAAAAGTGTTCATCGGCTCTTCGACCGGCGCGCTGCTGGTCGAGGACGACGACAGCCTGCGGAAGATTTTTCAGGTGATCCGGCGCCGCGCCTCGTTCCATGCCGAGGACGAGTATCGCCTCAACGAGCGCAAGCCGCTGCGGATCGAAGGCGACCCGCGCTCGCACCCGGTGTGGCGCGACGAGACCGCCGCGCTGCTGGCGACGCAGCGCCTGGTTAATCTGGCGCGCGAAACCGGAAAACGCATTCACGTCCTGCACATATCGACGAAAGAAGAGATCCTCTACCTCAGAGATCACAAGGACGTCGCGTCCTGTGAGGCGACGCCGCATCATCTGACCATGGCCGCCCCCGAATGCTACGAGCGGCTCGGCACCCTGGCGCAGATGAACCCGCCGGTGCGCTCGGCCGATCACCGCGCCGGGATCTGGCACGGCATCGAGCAGGGCATCATCGATGTGCTCGGTTCCGACCACGCGCCGCATACGCTGGAAGAGAAAGCCAAAACCTATCCGGCCTCGCCGTCGGGCATGACCGGGGTGCAGACGCTGGTGCCGTTGATGCTCGATCACGTCAACGCCGGCCGGCTGTCGCTGGCGCGCTTCGTCGATCTCACCAGCGCCGGTCCGGCGCGGCTGTTCAACATCGCCTGCAAGGGCCGGATCGCCGCCGGCTACGACGCCGACTTCACGGTGGTCGATCTCAAGCGCAGCGAGACCATCACCAACAAATGGGTGGCCTCGAAGGCGGGCTGGACGCCCTATGACGGCGTCCGCGTCACCGGCTGGCCGGTCGGCACCTTTGTGCGCGGCAAGCGTGTGATGTGGCAGGGCGAGGTGGCTACGCCGTCAACGGGCGAGCCGGTGCGATTTCTGGAGACGCTGAAGGCGTAGGGCAATGTCTCTCCCCGTCATTGCGAGGAGCGCCAGCGACGAAGCAATCCAGCTATAGGCTACGCCGCAATATGGATTGCTTCGCGGAGCCTGTCATCGGGCGGCGCTTCGCGCTGACCCGTTGGCTCGCAATGACGAAGGAGAAGCCGTTACTGCTTCGCCAGCGCCAGCGAAAATTCGCCGTTGCGCACGCGGGTCGGGAGGTTTTCGACGAATTTTGCCACTGCGTCCTCGCCATAGGTCGAGACCAGTTCGGCCATCGCCGTGAACAGGCTCGCCTGCGCCAGGCAGTCGCCATCGACGCCGTCGTGGCGTGCTTCGGCCCAGGCCTCGTTGAGGTAGCTGAGCGCAGCCTGCTTCTGTTCGTGGTCGGGAAGCGGATCGCGGGCGATCGAAAAGGTCGCGGGATGGCTCATGAAACTCAACGAAATCTGCGCGCAATCCAGGGCGGACCGCGTCGAACGCGTTAACGTGTATCACGGTGGTCGCAGCCGCCTAGCCAGTTCTTTAGGAAAGGTTAACGGCGCTAATCATATTTGCAGCGCGGGTTCCCCGGGCCGCAGGGTTCACGAAATGGCGCCCAAAATCTCCTTTGGCGTCGCGCAAATATGCTGCGCGCCGGCGCCGATCAGTTCATCCCGGCTGCCGTAGCCGTACAGCACGCCGATCCCCCTGATGCCGTTCTTGCCGGCGCCGACCATGTCGTGGCTGCGGTCGCCGATCATCAGGGTTTTGGACGGATCGACCGAAGCCTCCTTCAACGCATATTCCAGCAGGTCGCCCTTATCGACCCGGGTGCCGTCGAGCTCGGAGCCGAACACGCGATCGAAGTGAGGGCGCAGGCCGAAATGGTCGATGATGCGATCGGCGAACACATGCGGCTTGCTGGTGGCGACGAACAGCCGGTGACCGTTGCCGCCGAGCGCAGTCAGGGTGTCAGCGATCCCGTCGTAAAGCCTGTTTTCGAACAGGCCGACATCCGCGAAGCGCTCGCGGTACAGCGACACGGCGCGGTCGGCGGAATCGTCCCCGCCGAGCAGTCTGACGAAACTCGCCCGCAGCGGCGGGCCGATGCACCAGGTCAGTTCGTCCTCGGTCGGGATGACAGGACGATCGAGCTTTTGCAGCGCATACTGGATCGAACGCGTGATGCCGGGCTTCGGGTCGGTCAGCGTTCCGTCGAGGTCGAAGAAGATGGTGTCCATGGTTTCGGTTCACCTGTTATCGGCAAGCGTCGCGAATGTATGTGTGTCGTCATTGCGAGGAGCGAAGCGACGAAGCAATTCATTCTTTCTTTGTGCCGAGCGATGGATTGCTCCCGCCTTCGCTCTGCGAGCTTCGGCGGACAAGTCGCTTCGCTCATCCGGGCTAAAAAGTCCGAACGTTGAAATCAGTTCGCGTAGCGCGCCGTCAGATCGCGCGAGATCTTCGAGCCTTCCTCGATATACCTGCGGATCGCCACCGAGGCCGCGGGCGTGCAGGTTCGGTAGGTCTGCTGAAAGCCGTTATAGCCGCGGTTGAAGCCGGCGATCATGCGGGCGCGGCGGTCGCCGGAAGGGGTTTCGGCGTCGATCAGCGCCTGCATCTCGTTGCGCCATTTCGGCCCTTCATTGGTGCCGCAAATGCCGCGCAAATAGTGCAGCGTGCCGAGGATTTCGGCCAGCCGCTGCAGGTCGCCGTCGAACGGCGCGGCGGCATCCTGGGCCCGCGCGGGGACAGAAAGACATGCCGAGATGAGGATCAGAAAGGCCAGAAATTGCTTGAGCATTTGGGGGTCCAGAACCCGCCCGATATGCCCCCTCAATACGCCCGAGGCAAGGCGCAATCCCCCGCCAAATCGGGGTTAAACCAGCTTCCGGGCCGCCTCAATGACCCCATGAAGCCCGCCGGTGACCTTGAGGTCGCCGAGCGCGTCCGGCGCCAGCCATTTGAAGTCGTCGTGTTCGTCGTTCAGGACCGGCTCCCTGGCCGTCCAGCGCGCCGCAAACGACATGATCAGATAATGCCCGCCGCCACCGGCGGCCGGCAGCACCTCGCGCCATCCGGCGAGGCCCAAAATCTCGATTCGCAGGCCGGTTTCCTCGTCGACCTCGCGGTGGAGCGCGGTGTGCAGCGATTCGCCGAACTCGACCCGTCCGCCGGGGAACGAGTAAAAGCCCTTGCCCGGCGAGCGGGAGCGGCGAACCAGCAAAACCTTGCCGTCGCGGAAGATCGCGCCGCTGACGGCAAGCTGGGGATGGGTCGGATGAAGCGGGGAAGCCAAGGCGTGATCCGGAAAGTGGGGAACGATTTTCAAGGATCATGCCCGATCGAACCGCGAAGGTCTAATTCGATGCCGGCCGGACTAGTTCGCCATGATGTGTTCGACGTTGGCTTCGGAGACGCCGTTGATGACGCCGGCGGTCAGCATCACCAGCGGCTTGACCCAGCCGGTGGCCTGCTCGGCCAGCATGGCGCGGGTCTTGTCCTGGCGGGCTTCGCGCATCGCCGTACCCACTGCGGTCAGGATCGAGGTCATGCTGTCGGTGAGCTTGTCGAACTCGGCGCGGATATTGGGGTCGGCCATTTCATAGGCCTCGATCGCGAGGTCACGGGCCTTGAAATTGGAGGCCCAGAAATGTTCGGCGTAGGACAGCGGACCCCAGGCGAGGAAATCCTCGGCGCATTCCGGCATGTCCGGAACCATCTCGAGCAGCATGATGGCTTCGTTGAAATGGTTCAGATAGTCGGTGGCAAGCCCGGTGCGGGGGTTGATGTTGGCAGCCTTCAACTGCGCCGCGCGGGCCTCGCTGATCGGGCCCGTCGGTGGCGGTGTTGGGCGATCGGATCGCGCGGATGTGGCCGTTGAGGTCATCCGTTCCAGTGTTTAGGTTTGGAGTTAAAGGACGTTAAACAGATGGCTTTTTGGCCTGGAAAATGTGCGGACGTTTCGTAATTACCTCACCGCCAGCGGCACTTAGGCAGATTTTTGGCTATATCGAGCAGCCTAATTTTCCGCCGCGGCACAATATTGCGCCAACCCAGCCGATCCCGGTGGTCATCCTCGAAAATGGCGGCCGACACTTCCGGTTGATGCGCTGGGGACTGGTGCCGTCCTGGGTGAAAGACGCGAGAAAATTCACCCTGCTGATCAATGCGCGCTCCGAGACCGTTTTGGAGAAGCCGGCGTTCAAGAACGCGATGAAACGCCGGCGCGTCCTGGTTCCATCTGACGGATATTACGAATGGCAGGACAAGGATGGCCGCAAGCGGCCGTTTTTCATCCATCGCCGCGACGGCCAGCCGGTCGGTTTCGCAGCGCTGGCGGAAACCTGGATGGGGCCGAATGGTGAGGAGTTCGACAGCGTCGCCATCGTCACCACACAGGCGAGCGCGGATCTCGCAGCGCTGCATCACCGGGTGCCGGTGACGATCGCGCCCGATGATTTCGAGCGCTGGCTCGATGGCCGCGCCAACGACGCCGACGACGCCATGGCGCTGCTGAAAGCGCCGGCCGAAGGCGAGTTCGCCTGGCATGAGGTTTCGACCCGCGTCAATCGCGTCGCCAATGACGACGCGCAATTGACGCTGCCGATCACGGAAGAGGAGAGGGCGGCCGAGGAACCGAAGCCAAAGAAGGCCACGCCGCGCAAGGTGGCGACGGCGGTGCCGGAAGATGACGGGCAGGGGTCGCTATTTTGAGGAACGAAATGGATCAACACACCAGCGATGAAATTCTGGACACCATTGCCACCGAAGCCTTCGGCGCTCTGGAAAAGACAAAACAGATTCCGCCGTTCTCATCGCGCCCGCCCGGGCTGTCGGTCGACGACGCCTATCGCGTGACGCCGCGCCTCCGGCGGATGTTCGAAGGCCGAGGCGCAAAGGTCGCAGGCCGCAAGATCGGCTTCACCAACCGCACGATCTGGGACCACTACAAGGTCTACGCGCCGATCTGGGGCTATGCCTACGACCGCACAGTGCACGATCTCGCGACCACGCCGGAGTTGTCGCTGCGCCCGTTTTCCGAACCGCTGATCGAACCCGAAATCATGTTCGGGCTTGGCAGCGTCCCATCGGCTGGGATGGACGAAGCTGCATTGTCCGGCTGCATCGACTGGGTCGCGTTCGGCTATGAGATCGTGCAGTCGATCTATCCCGGTTGGAAATTCGCGGCGGGGGACACCATCGCCGCCGGCGGTATGCACGGCGGGCTGGTGATCGGCCCGCGCCAACCGTTCGCGGCGCGCGCCGCGGAATGGCGGCGCGAGTTGACGACGTTCGAGATCGAACTGAGCTGCGATGGCCAAGCGATCGATCGCGGCCGCGCCGCCAACGTGCTCGATGGACCGCTCTCGGCGCTGCGTCATCTGGTCGAACTGCTGCAGCGCGATTCAGTCAACCCGCCGCTGGCAGCAGGCGAGATTATCAGCACCGGCACGCTGACCAAGGCGATGCCGATCGCACCGGGCCAGACCTGGACCACGAAGCCATCAGGCATCGCGCTCGATGGCGTCGCGATCCGTTTCGTCTGAGTGGGCACAGCCGCTCGCGCACCATGCCCACCCTGGTCACTAGGCGGCGGCTTGCGCTGCGACGGCCGCGCCGAGATCGCTGTTGCTGTAGGCGACGCCGCCGATGCCCCAGGCGCCGTCCACGGCGTAGCTGACGCTGGAATAGATATGCTCGCGCTTGATGCGGCCTTTCGCGGCCTCCTCGATGATCGCGGTGCCTTCGCCGATCCAGGCATCCTTCAGTTCCTGCGTCGGCAGCACGAAGGACGGCACCTTGAGTTCGAACACCGCGATGTCGGTCGGCTTGCCGCCGGAGAAGGTGCGGCCCCTGGGCATCACGGTGACTTCGCCGATCACGTTCGGCGTCATGAACTTGTTGCCGGTGAGGCCGTGCAGGCGAAGCAGCAGCTCGGTGAGTTTGCGGAAGGCTTCGGCTTCGGCGTCCGCGGACAGGACACCCTCGGGAACGATGAGCTGGATCGGCATTGTTTGTCTCCATGAACGACAACCGGATGAGAGCCGCGATTGCCTGCGGACGTCGCCATCATTAGATAACGATCGTTATCCACTAAACATAACGATCGTTATCTCGTCAATGGTAATATAACGATCGTTATCAACTTGATGTGAGAGGCGCGGATGGCGCGGTCGAAGGCAAACGAGGGCGATGCGCGGGCGCGGCTGGTCGAGGCGGCCGGTCGGGGCTTCCGCACCGGCGGATTTGGCGGCACCGGCGTCGATGCCTTGGCAAAGGGCGCGGGGCTGACGTCAGGCGCGTTCTACGCGCATTTCGATTCCAAGGCCGAGGCCTTCAAGATCGTGGTCTCGGACGGGATCGCGACCCTGCGCAACGGCGTCGCCGCGTTTCAGGAACAGCACGGCCGCTTCTGGCGCGATCCCTTCGTCGACTTCTATCTCGGCGAACGGATGGAAGTCGGCCTCGACGAGGCCTGCGGCCTGCCGAGCTTCTCGCCTGATGTCGCGCGCGCCGACGATGCGACACGCGCGGTCTACGATGCCGAATTGACGCATCTGGTCGGGGTGCTGGTTGCGGGATTCCGTGGCGCGCATGCGAGCGAGCGGGCGTGGTCGTTCCTCGCGGTGCTGTCGGGTGCGGCGGCGATGGCGCGGGCGGTGAAGGACGAGAAGATCAGGCGCGAGATTCTCGCCGCCGCGCGCACCGCGGCGAAAGCGATCTAGCTATTTGAAAATATGCAGCGCCGCGTATTGCAGCAGCATGATGGTCTTGGCGTCGGCGATGCGGCCGTCGGCGATCATCGCGAGCGCCTCGTCGATCGACAATTCCAGCACCTCGATGTCCTCGCCTTCGTCGGCGAGCCCGCCGCCGGCGCCAATCCGCATCGCGGCGTCGTATTCGGCGACAAAGAAGTGGATTCTTTCGGTGACGGAGCCCGGGCTCATGAAGGCCTCGAACACCTTGCGGACCTCGCCGAGCCGGTAGCCGATTTCTTCTTCAGCCTCGGCGCGGATCCGTTTCTCGGGCGTTTCATCGTCGAGCATGCCGGCGGCGGCTTCGATCAGGAGATCGTCATGACCGGCCAGAAAAGCGGGCAAGCGGAATTGCCGCACCAGCACGACGGTCCGGCTGGCGGGATTGTACGGCAGCAGCGTGGCGGCATGGCCGCGATCGAATACTTCGCGCTTTTGCGTCTGCCATTGGCCGTCGCCGCGGCGATAGTCGAGCGTCACCTCCTTCAGCACATAATGCCTGTCGGAGAGGACGCGGACGTCCTTGACGCGGACGCGATCGGAAATGGTCATGCGCTGCCTTCCGGAAAAATGCCGCTACGGCGTCGGTGCGCGGCCGTCGAGCCATTTGGCAAAGGTCACGGTTTCCTGGTTGTAATAACCGATCGATTTGTAAAACGCGTGAACCTGCGCGTTGTCCTTGCGCACCATCAGCTGCAGCTTGAGGATTCCGCGGCCACGCAGCCACTCTTCCGCGGCATTCATGATCAAGCGGCCGAAGTTATGGTGGCGCTGGTCCGGATCAACCGTGACATAGTAGACCCAGCCGCGATGGCCGTCATGGCCGACCATGACCGATGCAACAAGGGCGCCGTCACACCTGCCGATCAGCACCGTCGAATTGTCGCCGCGGCGCGCCAGTGCGATGTCGGCAGCGGGGTCGTTCCACGGCCGCGTCGACCCGCACCGCTGCCACAACGCGATCACGTCGGTGACGTCCTGATCTTCGATCGCCGTGACGCTTGGCGTGCCGGCCGGACTACTCACAAAACCTTCCCGGGATTCATGATGCCGTGCGGATCGAGCATTGCCTTGATGCCGCGCATCAGTCTCGATCGCGACCTTGTCCTTGACATCAGGGAGTTCGTCGCGCTTGAGCACGCCGATGCCATGCTCGGCGGAGATTGATCCACCCATCCGCAGCACGATCGCGAACACCACCGCGTTGACCTCGTGCCAGCGCGCCAGGAAATCTTCCGATTTGCCGCCGACCGGCTGGGAGACGTTGTAATGAATATTGCCGTCGCCGAGATGGCCGAACGGCACCGGCCGCGAGCCGGGGATCAGCTTGACGACGGCGGCGTTGGCTTCTTCGATAAACGCAGGCACGGCCGCGACCGGCACCGAGATATCGTGCTTGATCGAGCCGCCTTCCGGCTTCTGCGCCGCCGACATCTCGTCGCGCAGCTTCCAGAAGCCGGCGCGCTGGGTCAGGTTTGCCGCGATCACGGCGTCGTCAACGATGCCTTCTTCCATGCCCTTGGCGAGGATCGCCTCCAGCGCGGCGCGAGCGTCGTCGCGCGAGGACGACAATTCCATCAGCACGTACCAGGGGTGCTTGCTGGTGAGGGGATCGCGGATGTCGATGCCGTGACGGATGCTGAAATCAACGGCGATATCGGCCAGCAATTCGAAACTGGTGAGGCTGCCAGCGGCCTCGTTCTGCGAGATCGACAGCAGCTTCAGCGCCTGCGCCGGGGATTGAAGGCCGACATAGGCAGTCTCGACCGCACGCGGCCTCGGAAACAGTTTCAGCGTCGCCGCGGTGATGAAACCAAGCGTGCCTTCGGCGCCGATGAAGAGGTTGCGCAGATTGTAACCGGTATTGTCCTTCTTCAGCTTCGACAGGCCGTTGAGGATCCGCCCATCCGCCAGCACGACTTCGAGCCCAAGCGCCATCTCGCGCGCTACGCCATAGGCGAGGGCTGCGGTGCCGCCGGCATTGGTGGAGAGATTGCCGCCGATGGTGCAGCTTCCCTCGGCGCCGAGCGACAGCGGAAACAGCCGGTCGACGTCGCGGGCCGCGTTCTGCGCGATCTGCAGCACCACGCCGGCCTCGCAGGTCATGGTGTTCGACGCCGGATCGATCTCGCGGATCTTGTCCAGCCGCCGCATCGAGACCACGACCTCACCATTATGCGGGGTCTGTCCGCCGACGAGGCCGGTATTGCCGCCCTGCGGCACCAGCGCAATCCTGTGCTCGGTAGCGAGCTTGCAGATCGCGGATACTTCGGCGGTCGTTCCCGGCCGCAACACCAGCGGCGAGCGGCCATGAAACAGGTCGCGCTCCTCGGTGACATAGGGTGCGATATCGGTGCTGTCGGTCATCGCGTACTTGTCGCCGACAACGGCGCGAAATTTCGCGATCAGTTCGGGCGACAGCGGCGGCACGGCGGCAGGAGCGATATTCATCATCGTCTCTTTCATGGCCGCCTTGCGGCGGTGTTATTCCCGTCCAACGGCTGCGCGGCGCAGCCGGTCGTTGATGGCTTCACCCAATCCGTCGGCGGGGATCGGCATGACCGCGATGGTGCGCACGCCCCTGGCATCGAGCGCACGAAGAAAACCGAACAGGTTGGCGGCGGCCTCGGCGAGATCGCCGCGTGCAGACAGATTCATCACTGCGGCGGCGCCGTCAATTCCCGAAATTGCTCCGAGGCCGAACGCGAGCAATGCCTCGCCGGGCTCGATCTGATCAGCGTGAAGCCGGACGCGCGCGCGCGGCGCGTAGTGGGAGGCCAGCATGCCCGGCGCCAGGGGTTGCCCGTTGTCGTTGTCGGTATCAGCGGGCAGTTGCAGCAGCGGATGTCCGAGCACGCGTTCGATGTCAGCGCGCGGCAGGCCGCCGGGGCGCAACAGCATGGGCGCGTCAAAACAGCCGACGATGGTCGATTCGACGCCGACCGCGACCGGGCCGCCGTCGACGATCAGGTCGATCCGCCCCGCAAGGTCGCTCTCGACATGGGCAGCCGTGGTCGGCGAAACGTGACCGGACAGGTTGGCAGACGGCGCTACCACCGGACGGCCGAACAGACGAAGGATGTCGCGGGCGACGGGGTGGGCCGGTATCCGGATCGCGACGGTGTCGAGGCCGGCGGTGGCAAGATCCGCCACCGCGCAGCCGTCCGCCCTGGGCAATACCAGCGTCAGCGGGCCCGGCCAGAACGCTTCGGCCAGCGCCAGCGCCGGGCCGTCAAAGCGGGCGATCTGCCGCGCGGCGCTGATGTCGCCGACATGGGCGATCAGCGGATTGAAGGCCGGCCGGCCCTTGGCCTGATAGAGCCGGGCGATCGCGGCCGCATTGGTGGCATCGGCGCCGAGGCCGTAAACGGTCTCGGTCGGGAACGCGACCAGCCCGCCATCCCCGAGGGAACGCGCAGCAGCGGCCACGGCGGCCTCGCCGGCGGGCAAAATCGGGGTCTTCAGGCCAACATTCACTGTGATTTATTTCCTCAAATCGCCGCCTTGCGGTGGCCGAAACCCAAGGCTATAAGCCGCGTTCTTAGTCGGAGTGTGGCTCAGCCCGGTAGAGCACTGCGTTCGGGACGCAGGGGTCGCAGGTTCGAATCCTGCCACTCCGACCATTAAAATCAAGCACTTAGTTCTACTGTGCTTTTTAACCGGCGAGCGCTACGCGCTCAAGGCAGATCCAGGTCCGCGGCGGCCCGCGCGGCGTCCCTGGTCCGGCGCGGCAATCATCGCATCATACACCAGCCATGCGGTCTCGGCCCGCTGCAATGAAAATCATCTAACAAACCGCAGGCCCAGTCCGTTCGGGGTTCCGGACACTGCCAATATTCCGTACTTTGGTTGGGGCAGTGATTTTGACAGGCGAATCTTGACGGTGAAGCACGGACCCTCAATCCGCCCGAATGCTTCCAAGCGCTCGCTGGGAGCCGCCGTACGCAATGGCCAACTTTTTCGCCATCGGGTATGTAACAAGTCTGGGCGCTGCCGTGGTGTAGACATTCATAGTTAGAAAAGCAGACGCCGGCAGACAATTGCTGTGCGCGAACGGCGGTCGCAACAAACGTGACGCTGACAAGGATCAGCAGACACCTGGCAAGATGTTTCAGCATACTACCTCCTGATGGTTTATCGGTGGTACCGCGCCGAGGGATCGTATTCCCATTCACGCCGATCTCTTGCGATCTATTTCACACCTGCAGTTGGGCTGACCGTCCCCGGCGTCCGCCGGTAGCGAGCGCTTCGCGCTGTAAGACGCCTCCGGGGCACGGCGGCGAAGCCCCAGCATGCCTTACCCGCTGGCAAGGCAGGTTGGGGGCATGATTTCCGCAACCGAGGTCGTCACCGGCGACGGATGACGTTCGATGAGGATTTGACTACGCTTGAATTGAACGACTCCGGAAGGGAGCAAGAGCAAATGAGCGCGCCCGAAACTTTCGCGTATGCCAAGCGCAATGGGGCAGATCTCCTGGTCGACATCTATCGACCGGCCGGCGCTGCCAAAGCAGCCGTGGTGCTGTTGCACGGAGGAGGCTGGCGGCGCGGTTCGAGGCAAGCCGTTGCGCCTTCGGCGACAGCTTTGGCCAGCCACGGGTTCGTGGTGCTTGCGGCGCAATATCGGCTGCTGGGCGATGCGCCCTGGCCGGCGCAGATCCAGGACGTCAACTCCGCGATCCGGTGGGCTCGCCGCCATGCGGCTGATCTCGGTGTCGACGCCGACAAGATCGTGGTCGAGGGCTTTTCCGCCGGTGGACATCTCGCGCTTCTCGCCGCAGGCGCGCCAGACGTCCGGGCATTTTCTGACGATGACGACGCGGATCAGGATAGTTCGGTCGCGGCGGTGATCGCGTTCTATCCACCGGTCGAGTTTCAGCTCGCGGACCCCGTCGACGGCGCTCTTGCCGCGAGCCGCCTGCTGGAAGAAACCGCCGATGCGCGCGGCGCCGAACTGGCAAGTCCCATTCATCATGCGGGTTCGCCATTCCCGCCGACCTGCCTGATCCACGGCACCGACGACCACATCGTGTTGCCGATCGCCAGCCAGCGCATGTTCGAGCGGTTGCGGAAATCCGGAACGGCGGTCGATCTGCATCTGCAGTCAGGCCAGACACACGCATTCGCCATGCTGCCGAGCGTGGTTCCGCAGGTGCAGGGAATCGCCGCAGCGTTCCTCGATAAACATCTGGTCGACCCGCAGTTCTACATTAGGGAAAATCTCGAACTGAACCAGTTTGCCGGCGGCAGACGCCCGTGACCGCGGATGGGAATGGCCGATGTCAGGCGATGCCGGTTCGTCAGGATGCCGCGGCCTGGGAGAACTGATACGGCTCCTGGACGGCGTAATGCGGCATCAGATGTTCGCGGAACAGCTTGATCGAGCGCATGGCTTGCGCGTGATGCAGATTGCCCCACTGGAACGAGAGCACCATGTAGTTGGCGCCGGTGGTCAAATATTCGTCGAAGAACGGTTTCACGGATTCCGGTGTGCCGGCCACGAAGCCGGGTAGTCCGCCCGGCGCGCGCCGCCGTGCATCGCGCTGCGCCCGCTCTTCCTCTGCAAGCTTGGCCAACGAAGCGTCGAGATCGCGCCGCTCTTCGGGGGCGATGTGCCGATCCGGCTGTACGGGGCGTGGCCCGGTGCCTTCGGCGTGGACAAACTGCGTCAGCTTTCTGCGTTCGGCCTCGAGCCTTCGCGGGGTGCCCAGATTCCATTTGTAGGCCTCCGCGGCAGGCGTCGCCTCCGCGATCGCCTGCGCTTCGGTCTCGGCAAGCAGGATGTGCACGACGAGGCCGATCATCGGCGTTCGTCCTTGCAGGGTCTGGGGGCCGGGGTTGTGTTGCTTCCAAAGCTTGCGATAGCGGACGACATTGGCTTCCAGCGTGTCGAGCGAGCCGACGACAATGCAATTCATGCCGTGTTCGGCGGCGACTTCCGGGTTTCGCATGTACCAGAACGACGGCGTCGGCCGTTGTAGCGGCCGCAGCCGCATCGGAACGTTGTCGAACTTGTAGAAGTGCCCGTTGAAATTCAACTCGTCGTTGGCCAGACCGTTGCGCAGCGACGCCAGTGTTTCTTCGTAGCGCAGCCGGTTGGATGCGTCATCTCCTTCCTGTCCCCAGAAGAACGCTTCGAGCACGCCGCCGCGGCCGACGCCGATTTCAAGACGGCCGTTGGACAGATGATCGAGCATCGAGACTTCCTCGATCAGCCGGAGCGGATGATGCAGCGGCAGCACATAGACGCCGGGGCCGAACCGCAGCCGCCTGGTGCGCTGGGCCGCCGCCGAGAGGAATACGTTTTGCGAGGGCGCCATGCTGTGGACGGCCGGCGTGTGGTGCTCGGCAAGATGATAGGCGAAGAAGCCGGCGTCATCGAGCGCTTCCATCTGTTGCAGACGATCTTCATAGAGCCGGAACAGCGGCACGTCAGACAAATGCTCAATATGATCGAATACACCAAATCGAATTCCGCTCATGTCCCGTCCCTCGTTTGCTCGGGTGATGGCCCGGCAATGCTCAAAGCCTTCGATTGAGTCTATAGCTGCCGATCCTTGATCGCGATAATCTCGATTATCGATCAAATCGACCTCAAAAAGAGATCAAACGCCAAGCGGTCTACGGCGCGCGAATTCCGATCCGCTTCGCCAGTCCGCGCATTTCCTCGATCGTGACCTTCTCCAGGGTTTCGCGCGCGGTTGAACTTGTCGCATTACGGCTCTTGGCAAGATACCGTGTCATGGCCATTCCCTTGACCGGCACTGCGCCAAGTCGCCGGGCCTGGGCATCCTGGAAAACCGAGGAGTAGGGCATCAATCCGTAGATTTTTCCGCTCAGCAGCAGTTGCCGCGAGGTTTCCGGACTTTCCAATTCAAGGCGAATGTCGAGTTTTGCGCCCTCCCTGGCAGCGGCGTTCTCGATCAACTGGCGTGATCGATTGCCCTTGCTGGTCATGACCAGCGGAATGCCTCCAAGGCCGCTGACTTCGAGGCTGCGTTTCTTCAGGCGCGTGTCGTTGGGATCGCCGACGAGATAAATGGATTCCGTGAATAGCTGGGTGAATTCGAATGACGGGTCGGGCGCCGGGTCGGTCACGATGGCGAAATGCAGTTCGTCGCGCCGGAGTTGACCGAGTACGTTCGACGTAAAGCCTTCAAGCAGGCTGAGATGGACCTTGGGATATGTCTTCAGGAACGTCAGCGCGAGCTTGTTGAACAGCAGGCGGCCGATCGATGGTGGAGCCGCGAGCGATGCCGGTCCGCTCGGAACATGCGCCTCGATCTGCAACGTCTCCTTCAGCAGATCCACTTCGGCCACGATGCGCTGCGAGCGTTCCAGCAGGCGCTGGCCCTCGGCCGTCAAACGCACACCGCGCTTGACGCGATGAAACAGCAGAAAGCCGAACTCCTGCTCGAGATGCTGGATGTGACGTGTCAGGGCCGATTGCGCGATCCGCAAGTCGTCGCTGGCCTTGCGGAAATTCTCGCGGCGGGCGGCCTGAATGAAATAGCGGAACTGGCGCAAGTCCATCTGGTGATACCGATTTTAGATCAAACCGATCACAATTCAACATTATCGCAATCAAAAGACGAGTGTTAATTTTAACGTGGATCGTCTCGACATCTTCCAAGCGCCGCGAATGACGGCGTCAGTCGGACATCCCGGGGGAGAGATGGCCGATGTAACGCTTGACGCGCATGGCGTCGTCCGGGGCGGTGTGCAAGGCAACATACAAGGCGCAGCGCACGGTCAATCCAGCGGCGATGCGCAGGACTGGCTCAGTTCCATCGAAAAATCGAATCTCACGCCGCGTTATTACGCGACGATCGGCCTGCTGGTCCTGCAGGAGATGCTCGAATTCTACGACTTCTTCCTGGTCGGATACCTGGTTTCGGTGCTGGCGCCGGGCTGGCATCTGACTTACGGCCAGAGCGCGATGATGCTGCTGTCATCAGGGGTCGGCGCCATCGCCGGCTCGCTGTTCGGCGGGCAGATCGCCGATCGGATCGGGCGCAAGAAAATCATCTGGGCCGGCGGCCTGATCTTTTCGCTCGGCGCCGCGGGGTGCGCGCTGATACCCGACGGCTCCTGGATGTTGTTTTCGATGCTGCGTTTCGTCGTTGGCTTCGGATCGATCGCCGCGGTGAGCGCTCAAAACCCTCTGGTCGTGGAGATCACGCCGACCAGATACCGTACCTTCGTTTCCAGCATGATGGTGGTGCCGGTCGCGCTCGGCACCATGTTCGCGGCGATGATTTCGGCGAGTTTGCTGCCGGTGATCGGCTGGCGTGGCGTCGCCGCCACCGGTGCGTTGCCGATCATCACGTCGCTGTTGATCGCGGCGGTCGCGCCGGAGTCAGTGCGCTGGCTGCTTTCGCGCGGCCGTAACGCCGACGCACGGCGTGAAGCGGCAAAGCTGCTCGGCGTTCCCGAGGCCTCCGTCACGCTGCCGAATGCGATCGAGCCGGAAAAGAAGTCCGGATCGTTGGCGGAACTGTTGCAGGACCAGAAGCGATTCTGGTGGGTTGTCGTCATCTGGACCGGAATTTCGACCGGTACCTATGGGGTGATCCTGTGGGGACCCACCATTCTGTCCCAGCTTCTTAAGATCACAGCGCACGAGGCCGCGCACTACTTCGTCTATGCCAGTATTGCCTCGATGCTCGGTCGCGTGTTGTTTTCCGTATTGCCGCTCTATATCGGGCGTCGCGGCGCGGCGCTGGTCGGCACCGTCGGCTCTGTCCTGGTCATGCTGGCGATTTTTGCCTTCTATCGCGAGTTCATCGCGGGCTGGTCGGTGTTTGCGCTGCTCGTGATCTCCGGCGCGGTGTTCTACAGCGGTTGCTTCTCCAACATGTCGCCCTATGTGGTTGAGGTGTTTCCAGTCTCGCTTGGCGCTCGCGCCTTCGGATTGGCGCAGGCCGCCAACGGCATAGGCAAGATCATGGGACCGGTTTGCCTGGCGCTGATCGCCGGCAGCGGAGACGTGGTTTCGCCGAAGGCGACCGCCGATGCCATCGCGCCGGCGTTCCTGTTCCTGGCGGCTTGCGAGTTCGCCGCGCTGATTGCGATCATCGCCTATCGCAGGGAACCCCACGGCAAGCCGATGGACATCGGATAGTTCATACCCGCAGCGAACAAGAAAGAAAAAATGCTCGACATCCCCGTTCTGATTTCCGGCGGCGGTCCGGTCGGTCTCACCGCTTCGCTGCTGCTCTCGCAGCACGGCGTTCGCTCCCTGCTGGTGGAGCGCCACCCGAGCACCGCCATCACCCCGAAAGCGCGCGGGATCAATGCTCGCACGATGGAGGTCTTCCGTCAGTGCGGCATCGATGCCGCGGTCAGGGATGCAGGCCTGCCACAAGGGCGAATGGGATTGATCGTCTGGACGGAATCCCTTGCCGGGGAGGAGATCGAGCGCCGGGTACCTGGCCGCGCCACGCCGAGGAACATGGCGGTGACGCCGGTCACCAATTGCCTGTGCGCGCAGGATGATCTCGAACCGGTCATTCGCCGATTTGCCGAATTCGCGGCGCCGGGGGCGCTGCGTTTCAATACCGAGCTATCGTCTTTCGGCCAGCGGCCCGGTGCCGTCACGGGTACGTTGACCGATCGCGCCACCGGAGCGGAGACGCCGTTTACCGCGCGCTACCTGATCGCCGCCGAGGGCGCGCAAAGCCGCGTCCGCCGCGCGCTCGGCGCAAAAATGATCGGTCAAGAGAAGGTCTATGACAGCGTCAATATTCTGTTCAACGCCGATCTCACCCAATGGGTCGAGCACCGGCCGGCCGCGCTCTATTTCGTTGAACAGGACGACCTGCGTGCCACGTTTCTCACCATCAACGGTACCGACCGCTGGGGTTTCCTGATTCACGGTCCCCGGCAATACGGCTGGAAACCGGAAGACTTCACGCCGGAATTCTGCGCGGCGTTGATCCGCAAAGGCGCCGGCGTGCCGGATCTCGACGTATCCGTTCTCGGCATCAGTCCGTGGGAAGCTTCCGCCATCGTCGCCGACCGCTATCGCGTCGGTAACGTTTTCCTGGCGGGAGATGCCGCGCACGAAATGCCGCCGACCGGGGGTTTTGGCCTGAACACCGGGGTGCAGGACGTTCATAACCTGGCGTGGAAGATCGCCGCGGTGCTTCGCGGCGGAGCGGACGAAACGCTGCTCGACAGCTACGACGCCGAGCGCCGGCCTTGCGGCGAGATCATCACCGAGAACGCACTCGCCAATGCGATGTCGATGGGACGCAACGCGCGGCAGAGCAAGGTCTTGCCGCGGCAACAGTTCCTGAACGAGCAGGGGCTGATCTTCGGCGCCGGCTATCAATCGATGGCGGTGACGCCGGACGGCACGCCACCGACAGCCGTCGATGATCCCGTCACCGAATATGTGCCATCCGCCCGGCCCGGCGGCCGTGCGCCGCATGTCCGGCTCAAGCGTGGCAACGAACAGATCTCCACCATCGACCTGTTCGGTCCGCATTTTGTGTTGCTGACAGGCCGCGACGGTGACGGATGGAGAAAGGCCGCGCAGACGATCGACGCGTCGTGGCCTCCACTCGTCGCCTATGCGGTCGGCGACGACAGCGAGCTCAGCGATTCCGACGGCAACTTCTGCGACGTTTACGGCATCGACACGGACGGCGCGGTACTGGTGCGACCGGACGGATATGTTGCCTGGCGCAGCAGGTCGGGCGTTTCGCAAGCGTCGAAAGCGTTGCGCTCGACTTTCGATGGCTTGCTCGGCAGGATACCCACCCCAGCGTGAGTTGGTGGGCCCAAACCGACCTTCGCGCCTGCACGGCAGATTTGAACGCAAATTGAACGCAAGGCTCGAATTGGGCTTGTGTTCTGCTTGCTCCGGGTTATTAACGGTGCCGTTAAGTGTTTGAAGTTGCTGGGAGTCGATAGAGGCAACTGCTCGTCTCGTCGCCGAAAACCTCGGGGGTTTTCGCCTTTTCCCACGGCCGTTCGAAACGGAGACCGGGTGTCAGAACAAGGCTTACGGATCGGCACGCGCAAGAGCGCGATGGCGCTGGCGCAGACGGATGAGGTTGCCCGCCTGCTGCGCGCGGCCAATCCCAAGCTCGCCGTCGAGATCGTCAGGTTCGAGACCCGCGGCGACCAGGACCAGACCAGCAAACTGCTCCGCCATGGCGGCAAGGGCGGCGCGTTCGTGGCCGAGATCCGCGAGGCCATGCGTGCAGGCGAATTGCAGGCAGCGATGCATTCGCTGAAGGACGTTCCCGGCAACGAGGAGACGCCTGGCCTGGTCCTCGCCGCGATGCTGTCGCGCGATGCCGCCAACAATTCGCTGGTGCTGCGTCCCGGCCTCTCGCTGGAAAATTTCAGGTCGTCACGCGGCAAAGGCTTCAAGATCGGCACCAACGCGGTGCGGCGCGCGGCCTATCTGCGCCGGTTGTTTCCGGAAGCTACCGTCATTCACTATCGCGGTGCGGCCGATACAAGGGTGGCAAAACTCGACCGCGGCGATATACAAAAACTTCCCGGCGGCGGCGAGGTCGGACCGGCGGATGCGCTGGTCATGGCCCGCTCAGGGCTCGAGCGCATCGGGATGACGTCGCGCATCGCGCATGATTTCTCGGTCACGGAAATGCTGCCGGCGGTTGGTCAGGGCATCGTCGCTGTGGAATGCGTCGAGAAGGATTGGGTCACGCGTGCATGTCTCGCGAAGATCGAGAACATGCCATCGCGGCTCTGCGCCGAGGCCGAGCGCGAGGTGCTGTGGGTGCTGAACGGCCATTGCAACTCGCCGATCGCGGGCCATGCGACGATTGACGGCAGCGAGATGACGCTGACAGCAGCGGTGCTGGACGAGGCGACCGGCGACTTCATCGAGACGTCGCGGCCCGGAGCGGCAGACCGGCCCCGCGAACTCGGCCGCGCGGTCGGGCTCGAGCTGCTGGACAAGGGCGCCACCGAGATCATCGAGCGTAACCGGCCCAACGAGCACTAGACGCGAACAGAGGCGCGGACCTTCCGCCCGGGCGCGTTGGTTGCTATCGTGCAGCGTGTCAGTAATGCGAAGGAGGTGCGTATGAGATATGCCTCAGCTCTCGGAGCCGCTTTGATCGCAGCCACTGCGGTCTTGCCGCTGCCAGCGCATGCCGGCGAGCGCTGGCCGGGCATCCCCGAAGAGATCGGCATTCGGCCGCCACCGGCGCGCTACGCCTGGATCCCGTATCGCTGCAGCGATGGGCCTGCGGATAATTTCTATCACGGCGCGTGGTATGCCGGGCAACCGACCGCGCTGTATCGAGGTCATGCCTATCGGCCGTATTATCGCTACACGGCCTATCGCGTCGTGCCGCGAACGTATCTCTGTTCGGAGTAGCATCAACCTATTGCGGCTGAATGCCCGCTGCGCGCGTCACGCGGATCCATTTCTCGATGTCGGCGTGCATCAGGGCCGCGAACTCCTCGGGGCTGTTGCCGGCCGGCTCGATGCCTTGCTCCGTCAGAAGCTTCTCCATCTCGGGCGTCTTGAGCGCATCCCTGATGAGCTTGTTGAGCTTGTCGATGATGGGCCGCGGCGTGCCCGCCGGCGCCAGCACGCCGTTCCAGCCGACGACCTCGTAGCCTTCCAGTCCGGCTTCCGCGATCGTCGGTATCTCAGGCGCGATCGTGAGCCGCTTCGCGGTGCTGATGCCGAGTGCGCGCACGGTTCCGGCCTTGACCTGCGGTAATGCGGTGATCGGCGTGTCGAAGAAGGCGGCGACTTCGCCGGTCATGACGGCCTGTTGCGCCTGCGGCACGCTGCGATACGGAACATGCGTCATCTTCACGCCGGCCGTACTCAGGAACATCTCCATCGACAGATGGGCCAGGCTGCCAACGCCGACGGACGCGTAATTGAGATTTTCCTTGCGCGCCAGTTCGACCAGTTCCTTGACCGACCTGGCGGGCGAGGTGTTGGGCACCAGCAGGATTTCGCTGACCTTCGTCACCATGGAAATTGGCGCGAAATCCTTTTCGCTGTCGTAGGGCAATTTGGCATAGAGCGCCGGATTGGCGGCGTGGCTCGGAAACACCATCAGCAGGGTGTAACCATCTGGCTCGGCTTGCGCGACCGCCCGGGTTCCGATGGTGCCGCCCGCACCGGTGCGGTTGTCGATGATGACGGGCTGACCCAACTGTTCGCTGATGTGCTTGCCGACCAGTCGCGCCAGGATATCGGTGATGCCGCCGGCACCGGTCGGCACGATCATCTTGATCGTGTGCGTCGGATATTCCTCCGCACGCGCAGAGGGTGACCATGCCAGTGCCAGCCCGATGACGAGGAGTGCGCGGATTAGTGAAGTGCTCATCAGTTGGTCTCCAGCCCTGTATTTTTCTTCATTGCGAGCAGGATATCGGACCTTGGTTCGCAATGATAGAAGCCGGACGGAGCACTGGACCTCGATCGTTCTTCAGCGTGCGACCTCGCTCCATTCCGGACAGGTGCGCTGGTCGACGGGCACCAACCATGCCTTGTAATTGGTCTTGTCGATCACCTCAGCAGGGAGGATCACCTTGTCCGGCAGCGGTTCGCGCTTGAGATAGCGCACCGCTGCGCGCGTCGCGGTGCAGCCGATCTTGAACATGTTGAAATCGACGGTGGCGAGGATGGCGCCGGTTTCGATCTGCTTGACCGCCGGAAGAATGCCGTTGATGCCGATCACGATCGCGGTCCGGTCGGCGGCCTTGAGGGCCTCCAGCACGCCCAGCGCCATGCTGTCGTTGGCTGACAGTACTGCGTCAATCTGCTTGTGCTCGGCCAAAAATTTCTCCATCACGCGTTTCGCATCAGATTGTTGGTAGTTGCCGATCCCGGCGCCAAGCACTTCGATGCCGGGAAATTCGGCGAAAGCGCGCTGATAGCCGCGCACGCGCTCGCGGTTGGTCGGCGCTGCCGGCGTGCCCTCGATGACGACGAGCTTGCCCTTGCCGCCCATCTTGTCGAAGAGATAGCGCGCCTCGCGGTAGCCGATCTCGAAATCGTCGGCGCCGACATAGGTGACGAAGCTGCCGGGCAGCGGATTGGAAACCAGCACGACCGGAATTTTGGCGTCGTTGAGCTTCTTCACGGAATTGATCATGGCGACATCGTCGACCGGAATGAAGATGACGGCGTCCGGTCTGTCCTTGAGAACCTGATTCACCATCGCCTTCTGTTCGTCGACATTGTCAGGTTGCTTCGGCACGTAGTGGACGACCTTCGCGCCTGTCGTGCGTGCGATCTGATCGGACGCGATGCGGAAGGCTTCGTAGGCGGGGTTGGTCAGGTTCTTGGTAAAGACTGCAATGGTCATTTCCGCGGCGCTGGCGCTGACAGCACATAGAGCCACTGCGCCGGACATCATTGCCGCCATTAGAGTTCGCATCGTCGCCTCCGTCGCAGTTTTGGGTGTCATTGCGAGCGCAGCGAAGCAATCCATCTCAACCGCATAAAGAAAGAATGGATTGCTTCGTCGCTTCGCTCCTCGCAATGACGCGTGTTAGAGCCACAAAATCTTCTTGCGGTACTCGAGGTCAGTCAGCAGCGGGCTTGCCGGCCCCTGATGGAACACCGCGCCGCGCTCCAGCGCAAAGACGCGGTCGGCCAAGGCCAGCACCAGATCGAGGTTATGTTCGACGATCACGATGGAGATGTGCTGCTCGCAACTGGTCGAATACTTTGAACAGCTCGAGGATTACGGCCGGCGCGAGGCCCTCGAACGGTTCGTCGAGCAGCAGCAGTTTGACGTTGCCCGACATCGCGCGTGCGACCGCCACCATCTGCTGTTCGCCACCGGAGAGGTAGTCCGCCGCGACGTCCAAGCGATCGCGCAGTCGCGGAAAATAATTGAGAACCTGTTCTTCGCTCCAGACCACGCCGTTGCTGCCGTCGGTCTTGCGCGCGAGACGGCCCAGCGAGAGATTTTCCCGTACCGTCATGCCCGCGAACAAGCCGCGGCCCTGCGGCACATAGCCGATGCCCGCGCGCGCGATATCAGGCGCGGGCAGACGGGAGATGTCGGTGCCGGCATATTCGATCTCGCCTGACGACAGCGGCACGAGACCGGCGAGTGTCTTCAGCAGCGTCGACTTGCCGGCGCCGTTACGGCCGAGCAGAGCGACGATCTCGCCTTCGAGAACGTCCAGCGTGGCGTCGTGAAGAATATGGCTCTTGCCGTAGAAGGTATTGACGCGTTCGAAGCGCAGCACCGGAGCCGCACCTGCGTGGGTCGCGTCGCTGCGGCTGTGCTCGACCTCGGGAACGCCGGTGCCGGTGTAGATCTCCTGCACTTTTCGGTCGGCGCGCACCGCGTCCGGTGTACCGGTCATCAGCACTTCGCCCTGGTTCATCACGGTGACGGTTTGCGAAAAGCCGAGCACGCGGTCGATGTCGTGTTCGACGATCAGGACCGGAATGTTGGCGGCAATGTTCTTGACGAGGTTCGAGACGCGTTCGCGTTCGGCGGCGGCGAGGCCCGCCAGCGGTTCGTCCAGCAGCAGCACCTGCGGCTTGGAGCCGAGCGCGATGCCGAGGTCGACCAGCCGCTGACCGCCATAGGACAGTTCGCCGCCCTGGATTTGCTCGATCCCTTCGAGCCCGAGGAACTTGATGAGTTCGGCGGTTTCCGCGTGAACCTCCGGATAGCTGTCGATATCGCGCCAGATGTTGAAGCGCATGTCGCGCTGGGCTTGCAGCGAAAGCCGCAAGTTCTCGTAGATCGACAGTTCCTTGAACAGGTTGGTGATTTGAAACGAGCGCGCCAGTCCGAGGTGGCAGATCCGGTCGGACGACACATTCGCAATCGCTTGGCCGTTGAGGCTGATCGTTCCGCGGTCGGTCGGGTACAGTCCTGATATCAGGTTGAACAGGGTGGTCTTGCCGGCGCCGTTCGGCCCGATCAAGGCGTGGATCTCGCCAGCGCCGATTTGAAGGCTGGCGTTGGTCACGGCGCGGATGCCGCCGAAGGTCTTGGAGACGCCCAGGACTTCCAGCGCGGTGCCCGAGGGCGCCTTCGGCATCAGGAAGACAGGCAGCGGCAGGCCGTCATAGATCTTGCGCCGGCTCATGGCGGCGGACTCTTCCGGCGGCGGCCACCAGCGTTTGGCAAGCGTTGCCCAGATGCCGACCAGGCCGCCGGGCGAATAGATCACGAAGGCGACGAAGATCAGGCCGAACCAGAGCAGCCAGTTCGCCGTCCAGATCGAAAACAATTCGCGGAACAGGATGAAGAACAGCGCGCCGAGCGCCGGGCCCAGCATGCTGCGCATGCCGCCGATCACCACCATCGCCAGCAGTTCGCCGGAGAATGGCACTGACACTGCCTCCGCGGAAACCAGGTAGGTCTGGAATCCGAGCAGCGCTCCGGCCAATCCTGTTACGACAGCGGAAACAACGAACACGCCGAGCTTGTAGCGCTCGACAGAATAGCCCTGAAACGTCGCCCGTAACTGGTTTTCCCGGATCGCCACCAGCACGTGGCCGAACGGCGAGCGAGCCAGGCGCAGCAGCCCACACAGAACCGCCAGTCCGATCAGTGCGACCGCGACGTAAAAGGTAAGCCCGTCATCGAGGTTGAACGGTCCGATCTTGCCGCGCTTGAGACCGCTCAATCCGTCCTCGCCTCCGGTCACCTCGGTCCAGCGGAACGCGATCGTGTAGGTCAGCGCCGCCAGCGCCAGCGTCAGCAGCGAGAAATAGACGCCGCGCCTGCGCAGGATCACGATGCCCACGACAGCGGACAGGACGGCGACGATCAGCATCGACAGCAGCAGGGGGATGGCGATCTGGTCGTGCAGCCAGTGTTTCTGGATCAGCCCCGCGGCATAGGCGCCGATACCGAACCAGGTGCCGTGACCGAACGATACCAGCCCGGTGTAACCGACGCACAGATTGAGCCCCATGGTCGCAATCGCCAGCACCACCGCCATGGTCGCGGTGTTGACCGACAGACCCAGCAGGTTCATGGCAAAGGGCAGGGCGATCAGCGCTGTCGCGGCCAGCCACAACGGGCGGTATTTCGAATGCAGGCTGAGCTTCATTCGAATTTCTCGATGCGCTCGCCGAGCAGGCCGCGCGGACGGACCAGCAGCACCAGAAACATCAACACATAGATCGAGGCCTCGCCCGCGGCCGGCACGAAATGAATGGTGATGCCTCTGACAACGCCGACCAGCAGCGCCGCGATCACGACGCCCCAAAAGCTTCCCAACCCGCCGATGACAACCACGACAAAGGCCACCGTGATGATCTCGGCGCCCATCGCCGGATGCACGATCGTGATCGGCGCGAAGAAGGCGCCGCCCATCGCGGCCATGCCGACACCGAGCATGACGATGGCGGTCATGTAAGGCTGCAGCCGTATCCCCAAGGCCGCGACCATGTCCGGCCGCTGGATCCCGGCGCGCACCACCCGCCCGAACGACGTCTTGTTCAGGAGCAGCCAGATGCCGATCAATACCGCGGCGACCACGCCCAGCAGCATCAAACGATAGCGCGAGAACAGGAAGTCGCCGACGATGACAGCGCCTTTCAGGCTTGCCGGCATGGTCTGGGACAGCGGCGCGGAGCCCCAGACAATCCGGATCAACTGTTCGGCGATCATCGCCAAGCCGAAAGTGACCAGCAGGCTCAGGATCGGATCGGCGGTATAGAACCGGCGCAGGATGAATTTCTCGAACAGGATACCGAGCAGGGCGACAGCGACCGGCGAGAGCACCACCGCCGCGCCAAAACCCAGATACCTGGTAATTTCGACCGAGACATAGGCGCCGAGCGCATAGAACGCGCCATGCGCCAGATTGACGACGCCGCCGACGCTGAAGATCAGCGACAGGCCGAGCGCGATCAGCAGGTAGTAACCTCCGAGCACCAGGCCGTTGACCACCTGTTCGAGCAGGAACATGAGCGAAGTTCTCGAGACCTGACGCGAAGGAAAACGGGACGCGGAAGAGGTGCCGGCGTGCTCGCGCCTCTCACCGCGGTGTGGTCAATCGGACGCAAGCACCGGTGCGGTGCTCGGCGTCTTCTCCTACGACAAGGTGCAGGGGTTCTGCTCTTTGGTCGGGTTGATGACCTCGAGCGGTTCGTTCGCTGCCGGAACCGCCGGCCCCAGTGCCAGGAAATCCCATTTGTCCTTGGCCTTGCCTTTATCCTTGACCGTGAACGTATAGGCTTCCTGCACCAGTTGATGATCCCAGTTGCGGAAGTAGGCTTTGCGGGCCTTGAGGATATCGAACTGCGTTTCCTTCTCGAAGTATCCGATCAGTGTTTCGGTGTCGGTCGATTTGGTTTCGTTCATGGCCTGCGCCATCATCTTGAACGTGACGTATTCGATCCAGGCATGATTCTCCGGCGGCTTGCCGTGTTTCGCGGTGAAGGCGGCAACAAAGGCCTTGGAGGCCGGCGTATCGAGATCATGGTGCCAGACCGTCGGCCAGGTCCCGCTCAGATTGCCTTCACCCGCGGCCCAGGCGTCGGCGGTATTGAGATTGAAGCCGACGATCGGATAGGGAAGTCCGAATTCGGCGTATTGCTTGATCAGGTTCGTGACCTGATTGCCGGCAAGATTGCAGCAGACGATGTCGGGCTTGGCTTGCCGCAGTTTCAGCAGATAGGGGCTGAAGTCGGTCACGTCGGTTGCGATTAATTCGTCACCGATCAAATTGCCGTTGTTGGCGGCGAAGAAACGCTTGGCCGCGCCGAGCAGATCGTGCCCGAACACATAGTCGGCGGTCAGCGTGAAGAACTTCTTGTCCTTCACCATGTTGTCGCGCAGCAGCGCCTTGCCGACTGCGTTGACCATGACGGTGTTGGGAATGTCGACATGGAACGTGTACTTGTTGCAGTTCTTGCCGCGCAGCGTATCCGACCGGGCGCCGATCTGCATGAAGAGCTTCTTCGTGCGTGCCGCCACCTGCATGATGGTGATCGCCGACGCCGAACTGATCTCGCCCATCAGCACCGTCGCGCCGTCCTGCTCGAGCATGCGCTGGGCCTTGGTGGCGGCGGTGGCGGGATTGACCGAGTTTTCCGACATCACCTCGATCGGGCGTCCCATGACGCCGCCGGCCTTGTTGATCTCTTCCTCGGCCATTCTCATGCCGAGGGTGGCATAGGCGCCGAGCGCGCCGAGAAAGCCGGTCAGCGGCGTGAGATGGCCGATCTTGATCTTCTCGGCCTGGCCGTAGCTGATCGCGGGAAATCCGATCGCGGAAGCGCCGGCAAAGGCGGCGCTGGCTTTCAACAGGGTACGTCGGCTGTAGCGGGTCATCACTGATCTCCTCCCAGAGGGCGCGTCGCCACGTCCTGCCTCCGATTCCCGCCTATGCGAGAATGTGAGAGACGTTTTTTTATTGTTGGAGGATATTTCCGGACGCGATGCCTCCTGTCAACGCCAAATGCGTTGCGGCCAAGCGTCAATTCGCCGGGGCGGGCTTCAGGAAGATTTGGCGATATCTCTGGCGCCGAACTCGGCGGACAGCCGTTTGGCGGCGGTTTGCACCAGTTTGGCGCGGCTTTGCAGCACCTGGTCCGTCATACGCCAGATCGGGCCGGATATGCCGAGCGCGCCGATCACTTCGCCGGTAAAGTTGTAGACGGGCACCGCGACGCAGCGCACTTCCGCATTGTATTCGCCGTCGTCGAAGGCGATCGCACTGCGGCGGATCTCGGTAATTTCGCGCAGCAGCGCCGACGGCTCGGTGATCGATTTCTTGGTCGACGGTTTTAGTTCGACCCGTTCGAGGAAACGTTTCAACTGATCGGGGCGCAGCGAGGCCAGGATGATCTTGCCAAGCGCCGTGCAATGCGCCGGCCGCACCACGCCGACGCGGTCGGTCAATTGAAACGCGCCGGCGCCGCTGGTGCGGGCGATGACAATGACGGAATCGCCCATCCGGACTGCAAAATGGCCGCTTTCGCCGCTTTCCCGCGACAGGTCTTCCAGTATCGGCGTCGCCAGATTGACCATCTCGATTTCGTCGAGCGCGCTGGCGGCGAGCGCAAACAGCGGCCGGCCGACACGGTATCGCTTGGAATCGCGCTCCTGCCGCATATAGCCGAGCGTCACCATGGTCTTGGCGAGGTGGAAGGTGGTGGAATTATGCAGGCCCACCAGCTTGCTCAATTCCGCCAATCCGATGCCTTCGCGGTGGCGGGCGACTTCTTCGAGGATCGCAAACGCGCGTCCGAGCGACTGCACGCCACCGCGCGCGCGGTCCTCGGCGTCGTCATCGATGTTGGGCTCGCTCGATTGCACCAGACGCGCGATCGATGTCTTGCGTGAACTGGCCGGCTTGTCGCTGGTCTTCAGCTTGGTGCGCGATGTCACGGAATCAGTTCCCCAGAGGACGTTGCGCAAATTCTATTCACACCGGTCTCGCCCATCAACCGCGTCGTCCCTTGCTGCGGGCGCCATTGTTACCATACCACAATAGCAATTGACGTACAGTATTATGAGAAATAGGGTCTCGGCAATTGCCGGCCGCGTAACTCCAAGACGCGGCAGCCGCAGCGTTGAGCAGGCTAGGGCGTTGAGCAGGGAGAGTGTGGTCGATGTCGGGTAATACGCTCAACGGTGCCCAGGTCATTGTCGATTACCTGATCCAGGAGAAGGTCCCGCAGGTGTTCGGCCTGTGCGGGCACGGCAATATCCAGTTTATCGACGCGCTCTATGAGCGCTCGGCCGACATCAAGACAATATCGACGCACCACGAAAGCGTCGCCGGCTTCATGGCTGATGTTTACTACCGCGTTTCGGGCAAGGTGACTGCGACCTTTACATCGTGCGGTCCGGGTTCGGCGCAACTGCCGATCGCGCTCGCCACCGCCTATCTTGAACTCGGTGCCGTTCCTGGCGGTGACCGGCAATGTACCGACCAGCCAGTTCAATCGCGGCGCCTTTCAGGAGATGTACCGGCAGCACCAGGCCGATTTCCCATCGACCGTGCGCGGCATCTGCAAGCGTGTATTTCAGCCGACACGCGGCGAGATGGTGCCTCTCGCCGTCAGGCAGGCGTGGAAGACGATGGTGACCGGCCGTCCCGGACCGGTGGTTCTGGACGTTCCATATGACGTGTTCATGGAATCGGCTGCCGAGGAGGCACCGGACGCGAAGGCGTGGAACAGCAATATTTCCAGCCGTTGCGGTGCCGATCCGGAAGGTGTCGTGAGGGCTGTCGATATGCTGCTCGGCGCGGAACGCCCGGTCATCTTTGTCGGCCAGTCGATCCGCCACGGCGGCGCGGCCGGCGAGTTGCTTCAACTTGCGGAACGTCTTCAGATTCCGGTAGCGGCTTCGATGAGCGGGCTCGGCGCTATCGATACGCTGCATCCGCTGTCGCTGGGAATGGTGGCGCGTGGCGGCCACTATCAAGCGAACCACGCGACGCGACAAGCCGACGTGCTGCTGTCGCTCGGTGCGCGTTTCGACGATCGCACTTCAAGCTCGTGGATTCCGGGCTACTCGTTCACCATCCCGCCGACACGGCTCATTCACGTCGACATCGATCCGGATGAGATCGGCCGCAACTATCCGGTGGCGCTGGGTCTGATGGCCGACATCCGCACCTTTCTGCGCCAGGTCCTTGCCGAGCTCGATCGCCGCAAGGACCTCACCAAAAAGGCTGAAGCGCGCAAAAAATGGCTGGCTCAGATCGACGGTTACCGCAAGGAGTGGGACAGACTGGTGGCGCCCGGCTTCACGGACGACACCCAGCCAATCAATCCACAGCGCGCGGCATTCGAGATTCAGCGCGGACTACCCGACGATGCGATTCTGGTCAGCGACATCGGCGTGCACCACAATTGGCTCCTCGGCTACTGCAAGCCGCGCCGTCCGGATTCAATGATCGGCTGTATGGCATTCGGCTCCATGGGCTTCGGTGTCGCCGGCGTGCTCGGCGCCAAATTCGCGGCGCCCGATCGGCCTTGCGTATCAGTATGCGGCGACGGAGCCTTTTTCATGCAAGCCAATGTGCTCGGCACCGCGGTCGAGTATAATCTGCCGTGCGTATGGGTGGTATGGAACAACTATGCCTACGCTTCCATCCGCGGGCTGCAGCGCGGCTATATGGGGGGACGCGAGCTCGCGACCGACTTCCATGATCCGATCACCGGCCAACGCTATAACCCGGATTTCGCGGCGATGGCGCGTTCCTGCGGCGTCGAGGGCGTGCGCATCGACCGCGCCGCTGATCTCGCAGAGGCGATCCGTAAAGGCATCGCCGCCAACAGACCCTATCTGATCGATGTCGATATCGCCGCCGATATCAATCCCGCCGGCGCCGGAATCTGGGAGTTGCCCGGGCTTGGACAAAGCAAGCCCGCGATCGGCACACGATACGAGCCAGTCTGATCGTACTTCAAGGAAAACCACATGTTGCTTGCAGGCAAGAAAGTCGTCGTCGTCGGTGGTTCGTCCGGCATTGGTCTGTCGACCGCCGAAATGGCCAGGCGCGAGGGCGCCGACGTCATCATCGCGTCCCGCAATGTCGAGCGGCTGGACAAGGCGGCCGACAAGCTGAACGCGATCGCGATCCCCGCCGACGTCACCAGCGACGACAGCGTCGCAAAACTGTTTCGCGGCTGCGGCCCGGTCGATCATGTCGTGGTCACCGCTGCTCAGCTTCGCACCGGCCCGTTCAAGACGGTGTCGATGGAGGACGTGCGCGGCACGATGGAAGGCAAGTTCTGGGGCGCCTGGCGCGTCGCCAAGCATGCGGAAATCCGCGCCGGCGGATCGCTCACCCTGGTGTCCGGTTTCCTCAGCGTTCGGCCGCGGCCGAATTCGGCCATCGTCAGCGCCGCCAATGGCGCGCTGGAGTCGCTGTCGCGAGCGCTGGCGCTCGAACTGGCGCCCGTGCGTGTGAATTGCATCTCGCCCGGGATCATCGACACGCCGATCCGGGCTGCGATGCCGGAAGAGGCGCGGCGCGATATGCTGGCCAAGACCGCGGCGTCCCTGCCGGTCGGTCGCGTCGGCGTCGGCGAGGACATCGCGCGGCAAATCCTGAGCTTCATGGCCAACGGCTTTGCGACCGGCGCAACCGTCTATATCGACGGCGGCGCGTTGGTGATCTGAAAGGAAGCAACCATGGCTTCGGAGAACAACGGCGCCTTCATCCGCAACATCGCTGAAGTGCCGTGGCGCGAATTTCCCAATCATTTCGGCGGCGCGCTGTCAAAGCCGCTGGTGATGCCGGAGACAGCGGGTTCACGGCATATCGACTATCGCATTTCGATGTACCAGCCGATGGCGCATGTCGCGCGTCACAAGCATTTGGTGCAGGAACAGATCTACCACGTGCTCGAAGGTGAGGGGCTGATGGAAATCGCTGGAAAGAACCACGTCGTGCGCAAGCACGACTTCATCTTTTTGCCGCCCGGCGTCGAGCACGCGATTTCGAATTCGGGGCTGACCGATCTCGTGTTCCTCGTAATCACCTCGCCGGTGACGGACGACGAAAAGCCGGTGTGAAGCACTGCGGCGTTAGCTGCTGGCGCGTAGCGGCCAGTGTCCCATGATCCGAAAGCGTGACGCCGCGTCGTCCTGACGGAACAGCGCGATCCGGTCGATCTCCAGCGTCGCAACATCGATCGCGGCAAAACGAGTTCGCAGCATCGCCATCACGCCGTCGCGCCGCTCGGCGGGCAGCCGCCCGGTCAGGGTCATGTGGAAGCGAAACTCTTCCATCACGTAAGGATAGCCCCAGCGGTCCAGATACTCGCACTGCCGCGGCGACAGCTTTTCCGGGTTGCGCCGCGCACGGTCTTCCGGCGTCAGTGGCGCACGGAAGAAGTCGAAGGCGCGGGTACAATCGGCGGCGAGCCGTTCGAGTTCTGCCGATGGCTCGCTCGGGATCACCGCGATAAAGCCACTGATGGAATCGACGACCGGCTTGATCAGGGGCACCGGCCGCGCCGCATCGGCAAAGAGTTCGCAAGCGCCGATCAGTTGCGCTTCCGACCGGCCTGCCGCGAGCGCCATTGGCGCCTTCAGTGTGGCGTGAAAGCCGTATTTCCGCGGATCCTGCGTCAGGTCGTGCCAGTCCGGCATCAAGCCGTCCGGAAAGGGCAGGTCTTCGCCGCTGTAAGCATCGTAACCGAGCAGCGACGCGCCAAAGCGGTCGAGCGCGTCGCCGGGGGCGGCGGCATAATAGACTGCGTAACGGGGGGGAGTTGCCATGGCGCCAGAATAGAGCCGCCTCAGGCGGCTGCAACTGCCTTGCGTGCAGCCGGTGCATGCACGAGGCGATTCGCTTCCGTCAGGTGCACCAGCCGTCCGCCTGATATCACCGCGACGATACGCGGCCGCAGCGGTGCCGTGTCGTCGATAAGCAGGATATCGGCGCGCTGCCCGGCGGCGAGCGTGCCGCGATCCGTCAGGCCCGCGGCTTGCGCCGGTGCCGACGAGATCAACTGCCATGCCTCCACCAGCGGCAGCACGCCGTCGGCGGCGAGGCGAAATGCCGCCAGCAGCGGCGCCGGATAATAGTAGTCCGACGCCAGCACCGAGCAGAGCCCCTTGGCGATCATGTCGGAGGCTTTGGTCCAGCCGGTATGGCTGCCGCCGCGTACGACATTGGGCGCGCCGAACACGATGAAGTCGCCGGCATCGGCTGCCTCGCGCGCGGTCTCCTCGTTGACCGGAAATTCGGCGATGCCGACGCCCTGCGAACGGAAAGCCTTGCGCATCTCCGGGCTGTCGTCGTCATGCGACAGCATCCGCACATTGGCCGCGCGCGCCGCCTGTGCCAGCCGGGCGATCGATGGCGGCACGTCATGGGCACGGGACACGACCTGCTCGACGAGGCGATCGAAGGCTTCGCCGGAGAGACCGGTGCGTTCGACCATGCGGCTGCGCTTCTGCGGCTTGGCAAGGCTCGCGACTGTCGAATCCATATGATCGTTGAAGGCGAGCAGGTCGACGCGCCCTTCCGCCAGCCATTCCATGATCTCGGCTTCGGCGTCGAGATTGTAGGTCTCCTGGCGCAGATGGAAGCGGGTGTCGGCGGCAAGCTGCGGCCGCATCGCCTCGATCGCCTCCAGCAGGCGCCTCGCATTGTCGGCGCTGCGCAGGCCCGGCTCCCACGACCAGGTGGTGGCGTGATAGACCGTCGTGATGCCGTTGCTGATCGCCTGCCGGTCGCTGTCGACAAGCGCGACGTCGACGGGAAAGTCGACGCCGGGGCGCGGCATCATCTGCCGCTCGAAGGCGTCGCCATGCAGGTCCACGATACCAGGCAGAACCAGCAGGCCATCGGCATCGATGCTGACAGGGGCGCGGCCATGGTCCGAACCCATCGCAACGATGTAGCGGCCGGTGATCTGCAGCGAGGTGTCGGCAATTTCGTTGCCGTTTTCCTGGCCGAGCAGGACCCGGCCGCCTTCGATCAACATGTCGGTCACGATGCGGCGCCTTGATGCTTGAGGGGTGTGCGGGCGGAAATCGCTTCCGCCTCGTATTTTCCAAGAAAGTGTTCGATATCGAGCTTGCGGAAATCGGGCAGGGCGCGGCGCAGCGTTTCGTGGTCCCAGTCCCACCACGCGAGTTCGGCGAGCCGGCCGGCGACGCTCTCGGAGAACCGCCGCTTGATCACGCGTGCCGGATTTCCCCCGACAATGGAGTAGGCCGGGACGTCCTTGGTCACGATCGCGCCGGCCGCGACGACGGCGCCGGTGCCGATATTGCGGCCGGGCAAAATGATCGCGCCATGCCCGATCCAGACGTCATGGCCGATATGGACATGATGCTGGCGTCGCCAGGCGAAGAACTCGGCGTCATCAGGCTCGCCGGGGAAATAGGCGCTGGCACGGTAGGTGAAGTGCGCCTGCGTCGCGCGGTGCATCGGGTGGTTGCCCGGGTTGATCCGCGTCATCGCCGCGATCGAACAGAATTTTCCGATTGTGGTGTAGGTGATCTGGGAGTCGTTCACGACATAGGAATAGTCGTCCAGGGAAACTTCGAGCAGGATGGTTCGCGCGCCGACCTCGGTGTAGGCGCCGAGCTTGCTTTCGCGCACCGAAGCAGTGGGATCGATCGTCGGTTCGGTGGAAAGCGTCTTGCCGGCCATCTGCATTCCCTTCAGCCATCGAGGAGAGCGCTCGTCATCAAGGTGCTTCGTGACAATGTCATGACGATTGCATGACTGGCGCCGCGGGTGTGGACGATTGCCGCATCGCATCACGCTTGTCACACAACTGAAATAACCAACCGCTAGCGATGGACCACGACTGGGCTCTGGAGCATTGCATGCTGGTGGTTGAAGGTTTGACGTGCCGTTTCGGCACAAAAGCCGCGGTGGATAATGCGTCATTCCAAATCGCGCCGGGCAGCTTCGTCGGCGTGATCGGCCGTTCCGGCGCCGGCAAGTCGACGCTGCTGCGAATGATCAACCGCCTTGCCGAGCCTTCCGAAGGTCGTATCCTGTTCGAAGGCGTCGATGTCACCTCGTTGCGCGGCAAGAATTTGCGGCAGTGGCGCGCGCGCTCAGCAATGATCTTTCAGCAATTCAACCTGGTCGGCCGGCTCGACGTGCTGACCAATGTGCTGATGGGTCGGCTGGCCGAAATTCCGTCCTGGCGCTCGCTGACCCAGACCTGGCCCGAAGAGGACAGGGCGCTGGCGATGTCGGCGCTCGAACAATTCGATATGGCTTCGCTCGCGGCGCAGCGCGCCGACCAGCTTTCCGGCGGCCAGCAGCAGCGCGTCGCGATCGCACGCGCGCTGGTGCAGGAACCCGATATCATCCTCGCCGACGAGCCGATTGCCTCGCTCGATCCCCGCAACACCAGGATCGTGATGGATGCGCTCTTACGCATCAACAAGCATTTCGGCATCACCGTGATCTGCAACCTGCATTCGCTCGATCTGGCGCGAAATTATTGCGATCGCCTGATCGGCATGTCCGCGGGTCGGGTGGTGTTCGACGGCGCGCCTGAGACACTGACCGATCTTATTGCACGCGAGCTTTACGATCTCGAAGCCAATGACGTCATGGGTGGTGCACCAGTGCACGCACCCGACGATGCGGCCGTTCCGGCACTCGGCACGGCAGCCGCGGCCTGAGCTGAGCGTCACTTCCGTAACAGGGTAGCCGTTGTAAGCGTGCAGCGGCCTGAAGCGTAACCACCATGAGAGGGTATACCATGATCAATCGTCGCATCGTTCTTGCCGGCGCAGCCGCGCTGGCGTTCACAGCTACCGCCGCATCGGCGCAGGACTGGAAGGGGAAATATCCGGAACTGACCTTCGCGGTCGTGCCGGCCGAAAACGCCTCGGGTGTTACCGAGCGCTGGACCCCGTTCGTCGCCTACCTCTCGAAGGAACTCGGCGTGAAGGTCACGCTGCGCATCGCCAACGACTACGCCGCCGTGATCGAAGGCCAGCGCGCCGGCAACATCCAGATCGCAAGCTACGGCTCGGCTTCGTTCGCCCGCGCCCGTCTGACCGGCGTCAAGACCGACGCCTTCGCCAACGACATCAACTCCGACGGCTCGACCGGCTACTACTCGATGTTCTTCGTCAAGGCCTCGAGCCCCTACAAGAGCATCGATCAGCTGAAGGGCAAGAACCTCGGCCTGGTCGACCCGAATTCGACCTCGGGCAATAACGTGCCGCGCTTCGAACTCGACAAGATGGGCATCTCCGATGCCGACAGCTATTTCGGCAAGGTGGTGTTCACCGGCAGCCACGAGAACGCGCTGCTGGCGCTGTCGCAAGGCACTGTTGACGTCGCCGCCAACCAGTGGACCAGCGACGACGATTCCACGCTCGCGCAGATGCTGACCAAGGGCATGCTGAAGAACGCCGACGGTTCGGCGATGAAGAAGGACGACTTCCGCATCATCCACAAGTCGGCCGCGATCATCAATGGCCCCTACGCCTACAACTCCGATCTTCCGGACGACCTGAAGGCTGCGATTGCCAAGGCCTTCACGGAAGCGCCGACCAGGGACAAGGCCGCGTTCGATCGCCTGTCCGACGGCCAGAAAAAGGGTTTCCATCCCGCCACCACCAAGGATTGGGATGGCACCATCGAGCTGATCAAGTTCGTGGACAATCTTCGCAAGAAGAAAGCGTCCTGATCGCGCGGCACTTGCGAGACAGGCCGGGTCCATGTGACCCGGCCTTTTTTCGGTTCAGCTCCAGCCCGGCATCATAGCTTTCGATGACATCAGCCGTATCCCTCCTTCCAGACGCGCAACTGGCCGTTCTCAACGACGCCTATCGCGCGGCGGTGGCGCGCAAGCGGCTGCGGATGACACTGGCGGCGGCGGTGTTTTTCGCGGCGCTGATCGTCGCGGCGATTGGCGCGGAAGTGAACCTGCGCACGTTGTTCAAGTTCTTCGGAAATTTCCTCAGCTATTTCGACCGCATCTTCACGCTGGAAGACGGCACGCGGGTGTGGACCAATTTTGCCGAGTGGTTCTGGGGCTGGCGCAAGTGGCTCTGGATGCTCGGCGAGACCATTTTGATCAGCTATGTCGGCACCTTGATGGGTGCGGTGCTGGCCTTTGCGCTGAACTTCTTTGCCGCGCAAAACACCTCGCCGGCGCCCTGGCTGCGCTTCACCGTGCGCCGACTGCTGGAATTCGCGCGCACCGTTCCCGGCATCGTGTTCGCGCTGATTTTTGTCATCGCCTTCGGCCTCGGGCCGATGGCCGGCGTGCTGGCGATCGCGATCCATTCCACCGGCGCGCTTGGAAAATTGTTCTCCGAGATCGTCGAAAACGCCGACATGAAGCCGGTCGAAGGCGTGCGCTCGACCGGTGCGAGCTGGCTGTCCTGCATGCGCTTTGCCGTACTGCCGCAGGTGGCGGCCGGCTATGCCAGCTATGCGCTGCTGCGCTTCGAGATTAATGTCCGTGAGGCGTCGGTGATGGGCTTTGTCGGCGCCGGCGGGATTGGGCAGGAACTCGTGGTCGCGATCCGGAAATTCTACTATTCCGACGTCAGCGCCATTCTCGTCACCATCATCATCACGGTGTTCATCATCGATATCGGAACGGGCTGGATGCGCGGCCAGCTGTTCGGCAAGGAAGCGCGGACATGAGCCAACTGCCGAAGCCCGACCGTGAGCAATTGCGGGTAAAATATCCTGATGTCTTCGCCAGGCCCGCTTCGGCGCGCCTCGCCATGCCGGCGATGATCGCCGGCGCGTTCGCTGTCTTCGTCTTCGGACTGGTCAACCTCGATTTCTCGCCGACAAAACTGTTTGCGGGCCTGCACCAGCTCGGCTGGATCACGCTGATGATGATCCCGCCCGATCCCGGGTCGTCGTTGCCGATCTACCTATCTGCGCTCGGCGAAACCCTGTCGATCGCGCTGCTCGGCACCACGCTCGCCGCGGTGCTGGCGCTGCCGGTCAGCCTGCTGGCGGCGCGCAATATCATCCCTTCGAACTGGTTGCGCTTTCCGGTGCGCCGGTTCCTCGATTCCATTCGCGGCGTCGATACGCTGATCTGGGCGCTGGTCTGGATCAATGTCGTCGGTCTCGGTCCGTTCGCCGGCGTGCTGGCGATCGCGGTGTCGGATTTCGGCGCGTTCGGCAAGCTGTTTTCCGAAGCCATTGAAGCAGCCGACAGGAAGCAGGTCGAGGGCATCCGGGCCTCCGGCGGCAATGCGCTGCACGAGATACGCTTCGGCCTGATGCCGCAGGTGCTGCCCGTGATCGCGGGGCAGGTACTCTATTTCATCGAATCGAACACGCGTTCCGCGACCATCATCGGCATCGTCGGCGCCGGCGGCATCGGCCTGCAACTCGCCGAGCAGATCCGCGTGCTGGAATGGCAGAGGGTCTCGTTCCTGATCCTGATGATTCTGGTCGCGGTCGCGGCGATCGACTGGATCTCGACCAAGCTGCGCTTTGCCATCATCGGCCAGCGCGCGGTGGCGTAAGCCTCAGCTATTCTCCACCAGAAACTCGACGCGTTCGGCGGCAAAGCGCGAGCGCTTGGTCACGATCGGTTTGCCTGATGTATCGACGTCGGTGCTGTCGACGACGAGCACCGGACGTCCCAAAGCGAGATCCAGTCGTGCGGCATCGGTGGCGTCGGCGATGGCTGCGCTGATTTTGGTCGAAGATCGCCGGAAATCGCGGATGCCGTAATGCGCGACCAGTTTTGTCATCGAGCGGACGCTGGCGAAGACGTCGCCGGCGCCGGGGAAGCGTTCGGCGGAAAGCCATGATGTGCTGACGCAGATCGGCGTGCGGTCGGCTGATCGAACCGACTCGATCCGGATCAGCGACGCACCGGTCTTCAAGCCGAGCTCGCGCGCGAGTTCTCGCGTTGCATCTTCTTCGGACGCGTCGATCAATTGGCCGCGTGGCTCACGGCCGCCGGCACCGACGATTTCCGAAAATCTTGTTCGTGAACGCAGGGGATAGGCGAGGCGCCCGGCCTCTACGTAAGTGCCGCTGCCGCGCTCGGCACGCACCAGCCCGCGTTCAGCGAGTGTGGCAAGCGCACGCCGCACGGTGTGGCGGTTGACGCGATAGGTTTCGGCGATCTCCACCTCGCCAGGCAGCTTTTCGCCCGCGGCAAAGCGGCCGTCGGCAATGCCGCGCTCGATCCCGTCGGCGACCTGCCGCCACAGGGCCACGCCGGAGGCGGTGTCCTGCATGCTCATGGCGCGAAATCGACCATCGGAAAAATCACCTCATTGTCACGAAACAGTCATGGCGTTCCGTTATCGAGTTGTCTAGTATCATAGACAACTTGATTCCGGCAAGGCCGATATGATGGCGAACGACGAAAAGCAGGGAGACGAAGGCGCCGGGCAGGCGCGGCGCAAGGCCGCAATGGCCGTGCTGGCGCATTCCGAGGCTGCCGAGATATCGGGGCGTCTCGGCGCCATCGCGTTGCCCGCGCACGCGAATTTGCGCGAGCCGGAGAACGGCCTCGTGATGGTGCGCGGCAGAATCGGCGGCGATGGCGCTCCGTTCAACCTCGGCGAAGCTACGGTATCGCGCGCGGCGGTGCGGCTTTCGACCGGCGAAGTCGGCTTCGGCTACACGCTCGGCCGTGACCGGGAGAAGGCGCAGATGATCGCGCTGTGCGACGCCATGGTGCAATCGGAGCAATTTGCCGACATCGTGGAAGCCAGGGTCATCGCGCCGCTGCGTGCGGCTGTCATCGCGGCGCGGAACCAGGAGGCCGCCGAGACCGCGGCGACGCGCGTCGAGTTCTACACGCTGGTGCGCGGGGAAGGCTGAGCGATGACGACAGTTGCCGAACTGCCCGCAGGATTTGCCGACAAGGTATTGTCGGCGCAATCGACCTTCCGCTCGGTGATGTCTGCGATGGCGCGCCCCGGTAGCGTCCAGCACATCGTAGCCGTCTCCGGCACGCCGGTTGCGATGATGCGCGGCACCGCCGCCATCGCGCTGACCTTATTCGATCACGATACGCCAATCTGGCTGGATCCCGCGATGTCGGAAACCCCAGATGTTTCCAAATGGCTCAAGTTCCACACCAGCGCGCCGGTCGATTGCGGACTCGTCGATCGCGAGCTTCGCGCTGATCGGCGATCCCGAAAACCTTGCGGCGCTCGATCGTTTCGCATTCGGCAGCAACGAATATCCGGATCGTTCGACGACGCTGATCCTGCAGGTCGAAAGCCTGACGCAAGGCGCGGCTTTTGAATTGCACGGCCCCGGCATCGACGGCTCGGCAACGCTGCGGGCGTCCATCGAGCCACGAGACCTGTTCGAGCGGCTCGCCGTCAATGTTGCGCTCTTCCCGCGCGGCATCGATGTCGTGCTGGTTCATGGCGACGCCATTGTCGCGATCCCGCGCACGACGCGGCTGATCGCCAAAGGAGATTGAGCATGTATGTAGCCGTCAAGGGCGGCGAGCGCGCCATCGAAAACGCCCATCGCCTGCTGGCGCATGAGCGGCGTGGCGACCGCGACGTTCCTGAATTGTCATTGGCCCAGATCTCCGAGCAGCTTTCGCTTGGCGTCGATCGCGTCATGACCGAGGGCTCGCTGTTTGACCGCGAGCTGGCGGCGCTCGCGATGAAGCAGGCGCGCGGCGATATGATCGAGGCGATCTTTCTGGTGCGCGCCTTCCGCGCCACCTTGCCGCGTTTTGGCGCGACCGAACCGGTCGATACCGGCGACATGCAGGTGCGGCGCCGGATTTCTTCGACGTTCAAGGATATTCCGGGCGGGCAAATTCTCGGGCCCACCTTCGATTACACCCATCGCCTGCTCGATCCGCAGCTCGCGGAAGGGTTTTCGCCGGAACAGCCTGCGACCGGCGAGGCCTCCACCGCGGTGATGCCGCGCGTGACGGATATTCTTGGCCGCGACGGGCTGATCGAGACGTCGCCTGAGGCAGATGCCGACGCACCGGTCGGCGACCTGACGCGCGAGCCGCTGAGTTTCCCGGCTGATCGTGATCTGCGCCTGCAGAACCTGGCACGCGCCGACGAAGGTTTTCTGCTGGCGCTGGGTTATTCGACACAGCGCGGCTACGGCCGCACCCATCCGTTCGCCGGCGAAATTCGCTTCGGCGAGGTCGAGGTCGAATTCATGGCCGAGGATGTCGGTTTCGCCGTGCCGCTCGGTTCGATCGCGATGACCGAGTGCCAGATGGTCAACCAGTTCAAGGGCTCGGCGACGGAGGCGCCGTGTTTTACGCGGGGCTATGGCCTGGCGTTCGGGCAGAGCGAGCGCAAGACCATGTCGATGGCGCTGGTCGATCGCTCGTTGCGCGCCCGCGAACTCGGTGAGGAAGCGGTGGCGCCGGCCCAGGACGAGGAATTCGTGATGTCGCATTCCGACAACGTGCAGGCGACTGGCTTCGTCGAACATCTGAAACTGCCGCATTACGTCGACTTCCAGTCCGAACTCGGCCTGCTGCGCAAACTGCGCAAGGAGTTTGCCGAGGCGAATGAGGCGCCGCCGATGCAGGAGGCCGCGGAATGAACGCGCCGACATACAACTTCGCCTATCTCGACGAGCAGACCAAGCGGATGATCCGCCGCGCGATCCTGAAGGCGATCGCGATCCCCGGCTATCAGGTGCCGTTCGCCAGCCGTGAGATGCCGATGCCGTATGGCTGGGGCACCGGCGGCGTGCAGGTGACCGCGGCGATCCTCGGGCCAGACGACGTGCTGAAGGTGATCGACCAGGGCTCCGACGACACCACCAATGCGATCTCGATCCGCAAATTCTTCGGCAAGACCGCCGGCGTTGCCACCACCACCGCGACGGCGGACGCCACCGTGATCCAGACCCGGCACCGGATTCCCGAGGCGCCGCTGCATGCCGGTCAGGTGCTGGTCTATCAGGTGCCGATCCCCGAACCGTTGCGCTTTCTGGAGCCGCGTGAGACCGAGACCCGGCGCATGCATGCGCTCGGCGAATACGGCCTGATGCACGTCAAACTGTACGAGGACATCGCGCGCTTCGGCCATATCGCGACCGCCTACGCCTATCCGGTCAAGGTAAACGCACGTTATGTGATGGATCCGTCGCCGACGCCGAAATTCGACAATCCGAAGATGGACAACTGCCCGGCGCTGCAACTGTTCGGCGCCGGCCGCGAGAAGCGCATCTATGCGATCCCGCCGCACACCGAGGTGGTGTCGCTCGACTTCGAAGACCATCCGTTCACGCGCTACCGCTTCGACGCGCCCTGTGCGCTGTGCGGCGCGGCCGATTCCTATCTCGACGAAATCGTCACCGACGACAAGGGCAGTCGGATGTTCGTCTGCTCCGACACCGATTATTGCGAGCAGCGCCAATCGGCCGGTCACCACGGCACCGAGAGCGCGGCGCCTCACAAGGAGAGGGCGCATGGCTGAGCCACAAACCTCCGCGCCGGACGACCAGCCGCTGCTGGTTGCGGAAGATCTCGGCAAGAATTACGGCCGCTTGACCGCCTGCCGTGACGTCTCCTTTTCGCTCTATTCGGGCGAAGTGCTGGCCGTCGTCGGCGAGTCCGGTTCGGGCAAGTCGACGCTGCTGCAGCTGCTGTCGGCGCAGCTCGCGCCGAGCGCCGGACGTGTGTCGCTACCGGATGCGCGACGGCGTGCTGCGCGATCTCGCAAGCCTCGGCGAGGCCGAGCGGCGTTTTCTGTTTCGGACCGACTGGGGCTATGTGCATCAGGATCCGGCGCAAGGCCTGCGGATGGCGGTCTCGGCCGGAGCCAATGTCGGCGAACGGCTGATGGCGGTAGGCTGGAATCATTACGGCCGCATTCGCGATACCGCCTCGTCCTGGCTGGAGCGGGTCGAGATCGATACCGGCCGTATCGACGACGCACCGCGAACCTATTCGGGCGGCATGCGGCAGCGATTGCAGATCGCGCGCAATCTCGTCACCGAGCCGCGTCTGGTGTTCATGGACGAGCCGACCGGCGGACTCGATGTTTCGGTGCAGGCGCGCCTGCTCGACCTGATGCGCAACCTCGTCAGCGAACTCGGTCTTGCCGCCATCGTCGTCACCCACGACCTCGCGGTGGCGCGGCTGTTGTCGCACCGCGTGATGGTGATGAAGGGCGGACGTGTGATCGAGACCGGGCTGACCGACCAGGTGCTTGACGATCCCCGTGAGCCCTACACGCAACTGCTTGTCTCTTCGATTTTGCCGGCATGAGCTGAAACAATGACTGCGATGATCGATATCACCAACGCCGAAAAGACCTTTACGATGCACCTGCAAGGCGGCGTCGAGCTGCCGGTGGTGAGCGGCGTCTCGTTCCATGTCGAGCCCGGCGAATGCGTGGTGCTGTCGGGCCCGTCAGGCGCCGGAAAATCCTCGATCCTGAAAATGATCTTTGGCAATTACCGCTGCGACGGCGGCCGGATCGGTATCCGCCATCAGGGTTTGGTGATTGATCTCGCCACCGCCGAACCGCGGCAGGTGCTGAGCGTGCGCCGTTCGACCATCGGCTATGTCAGCCAGTTTCTGCGGGCGGTGCCGCGCGTAGCAACCATCGACGTCGTGGCCGAGCCGCTGATCGCGAACGGGATTGCCCGCACCGAGGCACGAGAAAAGGCCGGGGCGCTGCTGCGCCGTCTCAATATCCCCGAACGGCTGTGGGCGCTGCCGCCATCGACCTTTTCGGGCGGTGAACAGCAGCGCGTCAATATCGCCCGCGGGTTCATTTCGGATCTGCCGATCCTGTTGCTGGACGAACCGACCGCCTCGCTGGACGCCGCCAACCGCGCCGTCGTAGTCGAACTGGTCGGCCAGAAAAAGCGCGAAGGCGTGGCGATGGTCGCCATCGTCCATGACGACGAGATACGCCATCTGATCGCCGACCGGATCGTCGACGTGACCTCATTTGCTGCCGCCGCCTGAAGGAAGACGTGAGATGACTTCGACAACGCAGGAAACCATCCTCGGCAATGCCGGCATCGTGCTGGCCGATCGCGTGATCGAGCGTGGCTGGATCGCCATTGCCGATGGCCGTATTGCTGAATTCGGTGAAGGTGACGCGCCCGTCGGCAGCGTCGATGCCGCCGGCGACCTGATTATGCCGGGCCTGATCGAGCTGCACACCGATCATCTCGAAATGCACTACGTGCCGCGCCCAAAAGTGTTCTGGGATCCGATTGCGGCCGTGGTTTCCTATGACGGCCAGTTGGCGACATCAGGCATCACCACCGTGCTGGATTCGCTGCGGGTCTGGCGCGAGGACGGCGCCGAGGAAGTCGACGGCCGCGCCGGCATTCTGGCGGAAGCGATCACCACGGCGCGCGACGGCAATCTGCTGCGCGTCGATCACTTCCTGCATCTGCGCTGCGAAATTCCGATGCCAAGCGTCGTCGAAGAAGCCATGGAACTGATCGATCGGCCGGATATCCGGCTGATGTCGCTGATGGACCACACGCCGGGACAGCGCCAGTTCCGTGATGAGAAGAAACTGCGCGAATATTACCGTGGCAAGGGCGCCGGGATGACGGACGCCGAGCTCGATGCGCTGTTCGAAAAGCGTTTTGCCTATCAGAAGGCCTACGCCGCGAACAATATGCGCGAGATCGTGGCGCTGGCTCACAAGTACGAAATTCCGCTCGCCAGCCATGACGACACCACGGACGAAAACGTCGCCGACGCGATCCAGGATCGCGTGGCCGTCGCGGAGTTTCCGACCACGATGGAAGCCGCGCGCGGCCTGCACCAGGCCGGCATCGGCATCTTGATGGGCGCGCCGAATGTGGTGCGCGGCGGTTCGCATTCCGGCAACATCGCCGCCGTCGATCTCGCCCGCGAGGGACTCCTGGATATCCTGTCGTCCGACTATATCCCGTCGAGCCTGTTGATGGCGGCGCTGCAACTGCCGCAGCGCGTTCCTGCCATCGATCTGGCGTCCGCCGTCCGTACCGTCACCAAGACGCCGGCTGAAGCCGTAGGGCTCGCTGATCGCGGCGAGATCGCGGTCGGCAAGCGCGCCGACCTGATCCGGGTCCATGTTGCCCGCGATATCCCGGTGGTGCGCAGCGTCTGGCGGGAAGGGGATCGGGTCGCATGACGGAAACACTGACCGTCACGTCCGGCGGTGCGGGTGCGATCGGACCCGGCCGGCTTGTTCTCGTCGTTGGCCCCAGCGGGGCCGGCAAGGATACGCTGCTCGGTCTGGCAAAGGCTGCCTGCGCTGACGATTCCAGCATCGTATTTCCGCGCCGCGTGATTACGCGGGAAGCCTCGGCTTCCGAGGATAACGAGGAAGTAAGCGCCGGCACCTTTCAGGAGGCGCTGGAGCGCGGAAATTTTGCCGTGCATTGGGAAGCCCATGGCCATCGCTACGCGCTGTCGCGCGCGATCGATGACGACATTCGCGCCGGACGTACCGTGGTCGCCAATGTCTCGCGCACCGTGATCGCCAACATGCGCCGCAGCTATGCCGACGTCGTGGTGGTCCAGGTTACCGCGCCGCCGAATGTGCTGGCGGAGCGAATTGCGCTGCGGGCTCGCGGCAGCGACGGCAGACACGAACAGCGGCTCAATCGCACGGTCGACGACTACTCGGCCGCGCCCGATGTCACCATCGTCAATGTATCGAGTGCGGAGTATCACGCGCGTCAGTTCGTGCGGATCATCAAGGGCGAGAAATGGGACGACTAACAGGAGACCGGGAATGACGGTTGTAGCGACCATCGAACAGCTTGAGGCCATCTACGGGTTTCCCAACGATGCCTCGACGGTCAAGGTCGCCGACCGCGTCACGCCGTCCTATCGCGCCTTGATGGACCAATCGCCATTTGCGGCGCTGGCGACCTGCGGGCCGGAGGGGCTCGACTGCTCGCCGCGCGGCGACCTCGCCGGTTTCGTACGGGTTCACGACGACAAGACGCTGATGATGCCGGACCGTCGCGGCAACAACCGCTGCGATTCGCTGCGCAACATCGTCAGGGACCCACGGGCGGCGTTGCTGTTCCTGATTCCGGGCTCCGGCAGCACGCTGCGCGTCAATGGCCGCGCCTACGTATCGGCCGACCCGGATTTGTTGCAATCCTTCAAGATGGACGGCAAGGCGCCGCGCACGGTCATCGTCATGACGGTGGAAGAAATCTATTTTCAGTGCGCGCGGGCGATCGTGCGCTCCGATCTCTGGAATCCCGACAAGCGGGTCGACCCGAAGAGCCTGCCGACGCCGGGCCAGATTCTGGCCGAGATGAGCGACAATACCGTTGGCGGCGAGAAATACGACCGCGAATGGCCGGAGCGTGCGCGGCAGACGATGTGGTGAGGGACGTTCACCCCACGATCACGCGGAAGCCGACCCGAGCAGGATCACGCCTCCGATCAGGATGAGGCATCCGACAAGCCGCCACGCCGTGACTCGCTCGCCCAGGATCAGCATTCCGAACATCGCGCCCACCATCATCGACATTTCACGGGCCGGCGCCACCAAGCTAAGAGGCGCGCCCATCTCGATGGCGCTCAGCACGAGAATATAGGACAGCGGCGAGAGCGCGCCGACCCCGAGCGCCAGCAGCCAGTATCCCTTCATTCGCTCTCTGGTGCGGGCCCAGTTCGACATCACGATCGGCGCGAGAATGAAGAAGCGCAACATATTGGTGACCCAGTCGAGCACGACAGGATGAATGCCGAGCAGCTTGACGCCGTAGCCGTCGACAACGGTATAGCCTGCGATCAGCGAACCCGTCGCGGTTCCCCAGCGCACGCCGTCCATCCCTTTGGGCCGCCGGAATGCGGCGAGATCGCCTTGAGTGGAAATCAAGCCGATCCCCGCCACGACGGCGAGCAGGCCGAGAACGCCCTGGGTTGTCGGTGCTTCCTTGAGAATAATGATTGCGCCAATCGACGATAGCAGCGGGCCAGTGCCGCGCGCGATCGGATAAACCACCGACAGGTCCGCGACCTGATAGCCGCGTTGCAGACACAGGCTATAGGCGAGATGAAGGATCGCGCTGAGCACAAGACAGCCGGCGACGGGCCAGTTCCAGATCAACTGACTGTAGACGAGCAGCCAGACCATCCACGGCAGGTACACGACGCAAGCGACGAGATTATAGGCGAACACGAATGCCGGGCCGGCAGAAGCGGCACGTTTGGATAGCAGATTCCAGGTTGCGTGGATGAATGCGGCGAGGACGACGAGGGTAAGTGAGAGAAATGACATGAGACCTCCGTGCCGTCAGGCGCGACAAAGATCTCGACATCTCCTCCTCTGGGCTTTTGTCCCTCGGGTGCAGCCGCGTGCTACCGCGGTTTTCGCAACGCTCGGACCGGCGATGGCCAGCGGCCATCCGGAACCCTAGTTGCCACTCAGTCGATTGGTTGAGGATATTCTTCGGATTCGGGCGCGGTCAACCCGAAATCGAGCCGGGCTGGTTCGCCAACTAGGCGGCCAGATCCAGCAACAGCAGAGACGAGCCCCGGACCAGCACTTTGCGGCCGGTCGATGTGATGACCGGTGTATCGCCGCTCATGGCAATGAGGCCGAGCGCAACCAGGCTGTCGACCGTGTATCGGCTGATGCGCGGAAGCGGCGATGCCGCGGTGCGCAACGCTTTCAGCGCTTCCCACTGACCGGGCGTGAGATCGTAGTCGAATTCGTCTTGCATGGCGTCCAGAACTCCCAGTTCTTGGGTTGCCTCATAGCGAGCGCACGTGAAGTTCGTGCGACCACAACGAGTCAGGATTTCGATGGATGGTGACTTGCTGTCACATCATCGTGTCATTGGAATCGATCGATTGTTGCGAATCACGCGGGCGGCGACCGGACAAAAAACGCTGGCGCAGATTGCGTGAGCAGGGCGTCAAAAAGATCGCCCCGGTTGCCGCAACCCATATGATCAGGTCCTTAACAAAAGGTAAATTTTTGGGCCCGTAACAGCACGGGCGGTCCGCCGCCGGGCACGTTCGGCGCATCCCGGCCGCCGGTGTCATGCTGCACATTTGATTAAAGGCACCCGTCGAGTTTGCACGGGGGATTTCACCGCGATCACACGAATGGTGTGAGAGGTTGGCTCCAGGAATCAGGAGAACCTTTATGCCCGTCGATCAGCAATCAGAAAAAGCCGGACTCGATACCGGCGTCGAGACGCGTCGCGCACTGCGACTGCTCATCGTCGACGACGATATCGTGCAACAGGAATTGCTGAAACGGGCGGCCGGTCTTTCCAAGTTCGAGATTGCCGTCGCCGGCTCGTGCGGCGAGGCGATACGCTGTCTGGAAGCCGACGGCTTCGACTGCGTGATTCTCGATCTCGAACTCGCCGATGGCGACGGTGTCAAGGTTTGCAGCGCCATGGTGCGCACGGGCTATTCCGGCGCGCTGATCATCATCAGCGGCACCGATTCGCGCCGCCGCTCGGCCGCGCGCAATTATGCGCGGTCGCTGGGGATCGAAGCACAGGGTTTGCCGAAGCCGGTCGATCTCGCCTCGCTTCGCGTGTGCCTTGCCAACCTCGGCAAGGACATCCAGGGTCTGCCCGCGATCCACGACTGGGGCGGCGCTATCGTCGGCCGCACCAAGGAAGCCCATCGCAGCGATGCTATCCCCGCCGCACGCTCGAGCCGCCGTCAACGGGCAGCGTCACGCCCGTAATAAAGCTCGCTTCGTCGGAAGCCAGAAACAGCGCGGCATTGGCGACGTCCCAGCCGGTGCCCATCTTCTGGCGCAGCGGCACCTTGCTGTCCCGCTCGGCCTCGACCTCGGCGCGGCTCTTCTTGAACTCGCGGGCGCGGGTGTCGACCGCCATCGGCGTATTCATCAGGCCGGGCAGGATGACATTGGCGCGAATGCCGTACTGCGCATTCTGGTAGGCGAGCTGTTCGGTAAAGGCGATCATCGCCGTCTTGGTCGCCTTGTAGGCGACGTAGGGATAGGTGGTGATAGCGGCCATCGACGAGATGTTGATGATGGCGCCGCTCTTCTGCTGGCGCATGATCGGGATCACGTGCCTGGCAGCGAAAATGCAGCTCTTGAGGTTGATCGCGACGCAGCGGTCGAACGCCTCCTCGGTGATGTCGAGCAGTTCGGCGTCGCCGCCGGACAGGCTGACACCGACATTATTATGCAGCACGTCGATGCGGCCCCAGCGGCCATGCGCGTCGGCGACCATCGCCTTGAGGTCGGCATTTTTGGTGACGTCGGCCTTGAACGCCGCCGCCGTGCCCCCCTTGGCGGCGATCATATCGACGGTTTCCTGCGCCGAAGCGAGGTTGTGATCGACGCACAGCACTTTTGCGCCTTCGCGCGCAAAGGTCAGCGCGGTGGCGCGGCCGTTGCCGATGCCTTCGCCGGGGCTCTGGCCGGCGCCGACGACGATGGCGACACGATCTTTCAAACGCATTTCAGTTCACTCCCGGGATCGGGTACTGTTGCAGTACCTCTTTGTAATAGGGTTCGTTGTCCATCTTCATCGTCGCGAGCACGCGGACCACGGCGCAATAGAAGGCGATGGTGAGCACCAGATCGGTCATGAGCTCGTCGGAGAGCTCCTTCTTGATTTCGGCAAAGGTTGCATCCGACATCGCAAGTTCCCGCACCATTTCGCGGGCGCCGCGCAAAATCGTCTTCGCCAGCGGTTCGAGTTTCGACGGCTTGCCTTCGGTCTCGGCCATCATGGCAACGATATCGTCGTCGGTGACCCCAAACTCCTTGCCGATCTTCACGTGATGGGTGAATTCGTATTCGGATTTCTCCATCCAGCCGACCTGGAGGATCGCAAGTTCGCGCAGGCGCGGGTCGAGCTTGCTCTTGAAGCGGATGTAACCGCCGATGCCGTTGAAGGCGCGCGCCATGTCGGGCGAGTTCACCAATAGCTTGTGCAGGTTGGTGTTGCGCTTGAGCATGTCGCGATATTCGGGCGCGACCTGGTCGGCTTCGAGATAGGGCAGGCGGGCCATTTTTTGTTTTCCTTGTTTGGCGCTGTCTAGGTCGAACGCGGCAGGTTAGCCGTAGAGCGCTTTGTGCTCGCGTTCATAGTTGGCGTAGGAATCCTTCATGCTCGCGAGATTGAGCAGCATGGTTGCGACCGCCTTGCCGTCGGCCGCGAACACGGTCGTTCTCACCCACATGCTTTCGGTGCGGCGGCTGCCGCCCAGCGCCACGACTTCACGCTCGGTGACATAGCTCTCGCCCGCGAACAATGGGCCGCGCAGCAGGCGGATTTCCTGATCCGCGAACAGCCCGACCGCCGGTCCGCGGACCGGCAAGCGGTCCTCGCGCGCACGGTATTGAAACAGCACACTCAGCATCTCAAAGGGGATGATGGCCCGGCCCCAGGGATTGTGCTCCTGCGCGTAATACGCGGAAGGCTCGGTGATGACCTTCAGCTTCTCGGCCAGCGAAAACGGATAGAGATCGCCCATATTCTGGTCGAAATCCATTTTCACGGTTTGCCGGCTGGTTTTCATGCCGACCTTGAGATCGGCGAGAATGACGGGGTCGGCGAGCGGCTTCAATTCGCCGAGCCGCTGATGCAGCGCGGTTTCCGTGCCGTCGCCGCCGACCGAGGCGGTGCCGCGCAAAATCTCGGTGCCGTCGCGCTTGGTCATGCCGATCGCGCAGACGGTCTGGCCTGGCTTCGGCTTTTCGATGTTGGCCTGGACGTCTTCGCCCTCAAAGGACGGGTTGCGGTAATGCGCGGACAGGCATCCGGTCTCGAACCAGGCGTTGCCCCAGATCCGTTCGCACAGCGGCGCAAACTGGCTGAAATGGGTAGGCCCCTCGATGGTGCCGCCCTGAAATCCCAGTTTCTGCGCGGTTGCATCGTCGTGGATCGAGGCGTGGGAGTCGTAGACCTGCGCATGCAGCATCTGTTTGGGGCTGCGCCACCGCCCGACGAGCAAATTACCGCTCTCCAATATCTCGGTCGTGAACGCCGCTTCTGTCATCCCCGGTTTCTCCCTTTACCGTCAGCGTTTCAAAGAAGACGGGTTTCGGCAAGGGCCGAGAGAAAGTCCACAGGCGTCCGAGATATGCCCTGCGGCCATGGATTCACGCTGGGCACGCATAGCAAATTAGGTACATTCTAATCTGAACGAGACCGGTTCGAGCAACCGGCGGTACCTGAGCGCGACGGGGAGCGGATAATGGCGTTGATGGACGTTGGGCTGGACGACAAGTACCGTCTGGATGCGAAGCGGATTTTCCTTTCGGGCACGCAGGCGCTGGTCCGGTTGCCGATGTTGCAGCGCGAACGCGACCGCGCGCAGGGTCTCAACACCGCGGGCTTCATCTCCGGCTATCGCGGCTCGCCGCTCGGCATGTACGACCACGCATTGTGGCGCGCCAAATCGTTCCTCAAGCAGCACGACATCGAATTCGCGCCGGGCCTCAACGAGGACCTGGCGGCCACCGCCGTGTGGGGCAGCCAGCAGGTCGGTATGTTCCCCGGCGCCAAGGTCGATGGCGTGTTCGGCATCTGGTATGGCAAGGGCCCCGGCGTCGATCGGTCGCTCGATGCGCTCAAGCACGCCAACTCGGCGGGCACGTCGCCGAACGGCGGCGTGATCGCGCTCGCCGGCGACGATCATGGTTGCCAGTCCTCGACGCTCGCGCATCAGAGCGAGCAGGTGTTCGCATCGGCGTTGATGCCGATCGTCAATCCCGCGACGCTGCAGGACTATCTCGATCTCGGCATCCTCGGGTTCGCGCTGTCGCGCTATTCGAGTTGCTGGGTCGGTTTCAAGGCGATCTCGGAGACGGTCGAAAGCTCGGCCTCGATCGTCAGCGATCCCGATCGCATCAAGATCATCATACCCGACGATTTCGAGATGCCGCCGGGCGGGCTCAGCATTAGATGGCCCGATCCGCCGCTCGAGGCGGAGCGCCGGCTGCATGGCCCGAAGATGGACGCGGTCGCAGCCTTCACCCGCGTCAACCGTTTCGACCGCATCGTGCTGGATTCGAAGCCGGCGCGGCTCGGCATCATGGCGACCGGCAAGGCCTATCTCGATTTGCGGCAGGCGCTGTCCGATCTTGGCATCACTGATGCCGAGGCGCAGGCGTTGGGATTGCGCATCTACAAGGTGGCGCTGACCTGGCCGCTGGAGCAGGCTGGTGCCCGCGCTTTCGCGGAAGGCTTGCAGGATGTGCTCGTCGTCGAGGAGAAGCGCGGCTTTATCGAGGACCAGCTGCTTCGCATTCTCTACAACGTCGACGTTTCGCGGCGGCCCTCGGTGGTCGGCAAGCGCGACGAAACCGGCGCGATGCTGCTGCCGAGCGAAGGCGAGTTGACGCCGACCGTAGTGGCGGCCGCGATCGTGGCGCGGCTGCGCCGGCTCGGCCACCGCAGTCCCGCGCTCGAACAGCGCCTCGCCAAGCTCGAAGCTTTTGATCGGCCGGCCGAGGGTATCGGTGCGGCCAAGCTTCAACGCACGCCATATTTCTGTTCGGGCTGCCCGCACAACACTTCAACTAAAGTGCCTGAAGGTAGCCGCGCGATGGCCGGCATCGGCTGTCACGGCATGGCGCTGTCGGTGCCGAGCCGCCGCACCCAGACCATCTCGCATATGGGTGCCGAAGGCGTCACCTGGATCGGGCAGGCGCCGTTCACCAGCGAACAACATGTGTTCCAGAATCTGGGCGACGGCACCTACACCCATTCGGGTCTGCTGGCGCTGCGCGCGGCAGCGGCCGCCGGTGTCAACATCACCTACAAGATCCTCTACAACGATGCAGTGGCGATGACCGGCGGGCAGCCCGCCGAAGGCGGCCTGACCGTGTCGCAGATCGCGCATCAGGTCTCGGCCGAAGGCGCCAAGCAACTCGCCATCGTCACCGACGATCCCGAGAAGTATCCGCCGAACTATTTCCCGGCCGGCGCGACCATCCATCACCGCCGCGATCTCGACGCCGTGCAGAAGGAGCTGCGCGAGGTCAAGGGCCTCAGCGTTCTCGATTTACGACCAGACCTGCGCCGCCGAAAAGCGCCGCCGCCGCAAGCGCGGGCTCTATCCCGATCCGGCAAAGCGCATCTTTATCAACGAGCGCGTCTGCGAAGGCTGCGGCGATTGCTCGGTGGCTTCCAACTGCGTCTCGGTGCAGCCGCTGGAAACCGAGTTCGGCCGCAAGCGCCGGATCGACCAGTCGAACTGCAACAAGGATTTTTCCTGCATCGAGGGCTTTTGCCCGAGTTTCGTCAGCGTGCATGGCGGCAATCTCCGCAAGGCCGATCGCAAGGCGGCCGATCCGTCGACGCTGTTCGCCGACGTGCCGCTGCCGGCAACGCCGGTGCTGGACGGGGCGTTCAACATCCTTGTCACCGGCATCGGCGGCACCGGCGTCATCACCATCGGCGCGCTGCTCGGTATGGCCGCGCATGTTGACGGCAAGGCGTGCTCGACGCTCGACTTCACCGGATTGTCGCAGAAGAACGGCGCGGTCATGAGCCACGTCCGCATCGCGCCGTCGCCGGACGATCTGGCCAACGTGCGCATCGGACCCGGCACCGCCAACCTCATTCTCGGCTGCGATATCGTGGTCGCGACCTCGCTTCCCGCGCTCAGCCGGGCAGAGCGCGGCGTCACCCGCGCGGTGGTCAATGCCGACCTGTTGCCGACGGCGAGTTTCGTGATCGATCCCGATATCGATTTCCAGGCGGGGGCGATGCGCAATTCGCTCAATCAGGCCGTCAGTGCCACCGATCTCGACATCCTCGATGCCACGGGGCTCGCCACCGCGCTGATGGGCGACAGCATCGCCACCAACTCCTTCATGCTCGGTTTTGCGTTCCAGCGCGGCGCGATCCCGCTGTCGCTGGAAGCGATCATGAAGGCGATCGATCTCAATGGTGCCGCGATCGACATGAACAAGCTGGCGTTCTCGTGGGGACGTCTGGCCGCGCACGATCTGCAGCGCGTGATCTCGGCCGCGCGTTTCAAGAATTCCGGCGCGGCGCCGGCCAAGCGCACGGTCGAAGAGAGCATCGCGTTTCGCGCCAGCTTCTTGACTGATTATCAGAACGAGACCTATTCGAAGCGTTACCTCGCCGAAGTTGCGCGCGTTCGCACCGCTGAAGCCAAGGCGGCACCGGGATCGCAAGATCTCACCGAAGCCTTTGGCAAAGGCCTGTTCAAGCTGATGGCCTACAAGGACGAGTACGAAGTCGCGAGGCTTTATACCGATGGCGAGTTTGCCAAGGCGCTGAAGGAGCAATTCGACGGCGACCCCGGCGTCAAAGTCAGCCTGGCACCACCGATGTTCGCGCAACGCGACAAGGCGACCGGGCATTTGCGCAAGCGCGAGTTCGGCGCGTGGGTGTTCACGGCGTTCGGCCTGCTGTCGCGGATGAAGTCGCTTCGCGGTACCGCGTTCGACCCGTTCGGCTATACCAGCGAGCGCAAGATGGAGCGGGCGCTGCCGGGCGAGTATTCGGCGATGATCTTCCGTCATCTCGATGCGGACAAGCCGCTCGACCTGCCGCGGCTGGTGGCGCTGGCGAAATCGGCCGATCTGGTGCGTGGCTACGGCCACATCAAGGAAGCCAACGTTGCAAAATACCGCAAGGAATGCGCACGGCTCGAAAGCGCGATCGGGCAGCCGGTGGCGCAAGCGGCCGAGTAGAAGCGTTGCTACGGCCGTGAAACTTTTCACGGCCGATGTAGTTGACCGGTAACCCTTTCGGTACGAACGGCTGGAATTGCCGCGCCGAATCCCTACATTATGTGTGTGTGGAAGTTTTTCATTGATTTCAGGAGGCCCGTTGATGGTCCTGAAAAGCGCTTTTGCGACAGCACTTTGCACCGGGTTCCTGGCATTGGGAACTCCGGCGATGGCTGACGAGTATCGTCCCAGCGAGTTCCTCGGGCTCGATCTTTCCAAAGCCGTGCTCTCGCCGAAACGGCTCGGGCCGCAGGCGGAGTTCGCTCCGATTCCGATCGAGGCGAAGAGCGATGCCGTGCGGCCTTGGCTGGACTTCGCGGACAGAACGCCGGTGCGTGAGACCCATGTTGTGCATGAGCGGGCCGAACCGCGACGCGCCGAGCCGCCCCGCACCACCGCTCGCGTCAAGCTGGCCCATCGACACAGCAATCCGCTCGATGCGCAGGCGCGGGATACGCGCATCCAGACATGGCCGTGCAAGTCCGGCGGCATCTGCGGCTGGCAGAAATAGAACTCAGGTTTCGTCATTGCGAGGAGCGTAAGCGACGAAGCAATCCATTCTCGCTTTGTCGCTGCATGGATCGCTTCGCTTCGCCCGCAATGACGGCTTTGGCGCCTTTCGACGTCATCCGCCTGTCGTAAAACCTTCTGCTGGGAGTCAAATTCAGCGGGCACACCCTTGTCATGATTCGACGAGGGTGACTCGATGCCGTCTGCGATACCCGCCAAGCAGGCTTTGACGCGACGTCAATTGCTGGTCAGGTCGGCCGCTACAGTGGCCGCTGCTGGTCTCGGCAGCCTCGCCAAGCCCTATCTGAGCCGCGCCGCGGACCGTCCTTTGATCGCCTGCGGCATTCAATCGGGCGACGTCACCGCAGACTCCGCGATGGTGTGGGCGCGCGCCGATCGCGCCGCGCGCATGCAGGTCGAGTGTTCTACCACGGAAAGCTTCGCGAGCATCATCCGCGCGGTCACTTCGAATGCATTGCCGGACAGCGACTTCACCTCAAAAGTGCTGCTCGATGGCCTGCCGGCCGGGCAGGATATTTTCTATCGGGTGCGGTTCGATGACACCGCGAGCGGGATCGCCGGAGAAACACGGATCGGTCATTTCCGCACCGCACCTGCGGAGCGTCGCTCGGTATCCTTTGTCTGGTCCGGCGATGCCGTGGGGCAGGGCTGGGGCATCGATCCCGCGCGCGGGGGATTGCGGACCTACCGCACCATGCTCGACAGCCGTCCAGACTTCTTCATTCATTCCGGCGATCACATCTATGCCGATTGCCCGGTGCCGTCGGAACTGAAACTGCCGAACGGCGAGATCTGGCGCAACATCGTGACGGAAGAAAAATCCGCCGCCGCGCACAGCTTGGCGCAGTTCCGCGGCAACTACAAATACAACTGGCTCGACGAGAACTTTCGCGCTTTCCACGCCGAGGTCCCGATGTTCGCGCAATGGGACGATCACGAGGTGACCAACGACTGGGCGCCGCTCGGCAGTTACGACGATAGCGGCTTTGCCGACGACGGCGTCCCGAAACTGGTGGCGCGGGCCCGCCGTGCGTTCCATGAATTCATGCCGATGCGCGAGCGGGCAGGCGATAACGGCCGCGTCTATCGCCGGATCGGATACGGTCCGCTGCTCGACGTGTTCATGCTCGACATGCGCAGTTATCGCGACAACACTTGGAACAAGCGCGACGACAAGAGCGACACCTTCATCCTCGGCCCGGCGCAACTGGCGTGGCTGAAGCGCGAACTGGTCGCCTCCAACGCGACCTGGAAGGTGATCGCCGCCGACATGTCGATCGGCCTGATCAGCGAGGATGCGGTAGCACTGGGCGACGGCCCGCCGGATCGGCGTGAGCACGAGATCGCCGATTTGCTGTCTTTCATGAAGCGCGCCGGCATTCGCAATACGGTGTGGCTGACGGCCGACATGCATTACACGGCCGCGCACCATTACGATCCGAACCGCGCCGCCTGTCAGGATTTCGAGCCGTTCTGGGAATTCGTCTCCGGCCCGCTGCATGCCGGCACCTGGTCGCCCGGCGACCTCGACAATACGTTTGGACCCAAGGCGATCTACCAGAAAGGCTGCAGCGCGGAGCAGGGCGAAAATCTCGCGCCCTGCTTTGGGCTGCAGTTTTTCGGCCACGTCGAGATCGACGGCAAGACCGAAGTCATGACCGTGACGCTGAAGGATGTCGGAAACCAGGACCTGTGGTCGGTCGATATCGAGCCCCGTCCGGACGCGCGGCCCGGCCAGATCATGGCGCAGCATATCTGAGCGGCGCCTTGATGATTCAGGGTATCACATAACTGTAGCCGCCCACACGAGCAGGCCGGCAAGGAGCACGATCGCGCCGAGCACCGCGGCGATGATCGCCGGAAGTCCGTGGCTGTCCAGCCATTTTCGCAACGCCCGTTCCATCGTACCCTGACCTGATCTTGATTTGCCCTGCGGCCCGCAGGCAGGCTATTCCATAGCGGCCTATTCCCCGCAATGAAATACCCGTCCGCGCGGCTGCCGCCACGGACGCGGCGCTTTAATTCCCTCAGGAGCCTTTATGGACAATATCGAAACCCGGGGCATCAGCCTGCCCAAGCTCGGCCTCGGCACCTTCCGCATGCAGGGCGATGCCTGTCGCACCGCGGTTGAGAGCGCGCTCTCGCTGGGCTATCGCCACCTGGACACCGCCGAGATGTATGGCAACGAGGAAGCAATCGGCGCCGCGCTGGCCGCCTCAAAGGTCGCCCGCAAGGATCTGCATGTCACTACCAAAGTCTGGAACGAGAATCTGGCGCCGGACGCGATCCGCCGGGCGCTCGATGCTTCCCTGAAGAAGCTGCGGCTCGACCATGTCGACCTCTATCTGGTGCATTGGCCGGCGCGAAACATGAACCTGCCTGCGATGTTCGAGACGCTGATGAAGCTGAAGGAAGAAGGCCGCACCCGCGCCATCGGTGTCGCCAATTTCAACATCGCGCTGCTGAAAACGGTGGTCGAGGACATCAAGGCCCCGATCGCCTGCAACCAGGTCGAATACCATGTGATGCTGGACCAGACGCCCTTGCGAAAATATCTCGCCGCAAAATCAATCCCGCTGGTGGCCTATTGCCCGCTGGCGCAGGGCAGGGTGGCTTCCGACGAGGCACTGGCCGCGATCGGCCGCAAGCACAATGCCAGTGCCGCCCAGGTGGCGCTGAAATGGCTGCTCGATCAGGACAGCGTCGCCGCGATCCCGAAGGCGTCGCGGGCTGAGAGCCAGCAGGCCAATCTCGACGCGCTGAAAGTGCAACTCGACGACGCCGACCGGAAGGCCATCGCGGCCTTGCCGAAGGACAAGCGTTGTGTAAATCCCGGATTCGCACCGGTATGGGATTGATGCCTCAGGGCTCGGTGAACGAGTAGCGGATCGGCATTCCCCGCAGCGACTTGCGCGCTGCCTCGCGTATCGCCGGGTCTGCGATTTCGATCGCGGCGCCGTCCTCTCCCACATTCAGCCGGTAGTCGGACGGCGCAAGCCGGATTTTGGCGAAGGCTTCCTCGATGCCGCGTTTGGCCGCCAGCGCGCGCAGCGCGGGCTTGTAGATCTTGCCGACGGGCGTCAACGGCAGTTCGCGCAGGATCGCGATATGCTTCGGATGAATAGCGGGTTCTACAACCAGCGGCTCGACAAACGCGCGCAACTCGTCCTCGCTGGCTTCCGCACCGGCCTTCAGCGCGACAAAGGCAACAGGCAATTCGCCGGCATAGGCATCGGGCTGGCCGACGGCGGCAGCCATGGCGACGCTCGGATGCTGCAGCAGCGCATCCTCGATGATGGCCGGATCGATGTTATGCGCGCCACGGATGATGACGTCCTTGGCCCGCCCGGTGACGAAGACGCGGCCTTCGGCGTCGACATGCCCGAGATCTCCGCTGACCAGCCAGCCGCCAGCTTCGAACGTGCCGGGGTTGCGTAACCGATCGGAATAGCCAGGCCCGACATTGGGGCCGCGCAACGCCAGAATGCCGGTTTCGTTCGCCGCGCAGCGGGCCGCGAGGTCAACCTCTCCCGCCACTGCGCGGAACGCTGCGACCTCCGTAAACGGCAGCCGCAGCCCGGTCGACCCCGGCGTTCGTGGCCCATGAAACGGTTCGATCGTCACCACGCCTGCACATTCGGTCATGCCCAGGATGTTGCGGACCGGCTTCTTCACGGTCTTTTCGAACGCGTCGGCCAATTCGGTCGGCAGCGGCGATCCGCCGGTCAGCATCACCCGCAACGACGAAATGTCGGCATCGACGGCGACTTCATTCAACGCGCTGATGACGGTGGGCACGCCGCCGATGGCGGTCACCCGGTAGGTCTCGACGTTCTTCCAGATCGTCTCGATGAAGCGCCGGTTACGCATTCCGAGCCGGCCGGGTATCAGCAGGGTCGAGCCGGATGCGAGTGCGGAGAGGCCGTAGACAAATGCACCTGCGACATGAAACAGCGGGAAGCCATTGACCACGACGTCTGTCGGCCCAAAGTCGTACATCGCAGCCGCCGCGCGCGCGACGAACGCTTCGTTCACGCGTGTATGGATGGCAAGTTTCGGCGCACCTGTCGTGCCGCCGGTATGAAAGAAAGCCGCGATAGCGTCGGGATCGTCGGAGGCGCTGCCGACCGAGAGCTCCGGCTCTTTTGTCAGAAGCTCCTCCAGCGATCCATCCGATCCCGCTGTCGGCGCGTCGGCGTCGATATCGATGATGTGGCTGAGGACTCCCGAGTTTCGCAGCGCCGGGACGATAGTGTCCCAGACATTGATATCGCTGTTGTTGCCGAGCACGACGGCGACTTTGGCCCCCGCGGCCTTGATCAGCGCCAGCGCGTGATCCGGTCGCAGCATCGGATTGATCGGGCAGGCCCGTCCGGCCAGTTGTGCGGCCCACAGCGCGATCTGGCTGGAAGGCGTGTGCTGCGCCAGAATCGCAACGGAATCCTCCGGCCCAACGCCGAGCCGACGAAACAGCGAAGCCGCTTGCGCGATCTGGTGCGTCAGTTCGCGGTAGGTGATCACCTGATCGCTGCCGGGATCGCCGACATTTCTGATGTAGCGCAGCGCGATGTGGTTGGGATATCGCTCAGCCGATTGCCGGATCAGGCCGAACGGCGTCTTCGCGCCAAGAAACGCATCGAGGCCAGCGCGTTCGATCGACGCGATATCGGCCATGGAGCGTATCGTTACGGTATCGCCCAAGCTTCCCTCCTTGTCCGCGGCGGATCTCTGTCCGCTCCGGTCCGATTTGGACTTGGCCGTGCAGATCGGGCAAGCCTTTTATCGTAGCGTTTAAAACAGGGTTGGACCGGCAAGGGGTCGCGGCCTTGCCGAAGGCGAAACGGTGTGTAAATCCGGCCTTGAGCCGGTATGGGATTGATGGCGATTCCCGCCTTTTCCGTCCGCCGGAATTGAAGGTTTTCGCTACACAGCGGCGGTGGTCCAGTCCATACTCCGCCGCATCCAAGGGAGGTCTAGAAAATGCGTGAAGCCGTTATCGTTTCCTATGCTCGCACGGGACTGGCAAAGTCCGGCCGTGGCGGGTTCAATATTACCCCTCCGATGTCGATGGCGGCCCATGCCGTCAAGCACGCCGTTGAGCGCGCCGGCGTCGCCAAGGACTATGTCGAAGACTGCTATCTCGGCAATTGCGCCCACGGCGCCCCGAATATCGGCCGTCAGGCCGCGTTGCTCGCTGGCATGCCAAAGTCGACGGCCGGCGTTTCGGTGAACCGTTTCTGTTCGTCGGGCCTGCAGACCATCGCGATGGCCGCCAACTCGATCCGCTCGGATGGCGCCGATTGCATCGTCGCCGGCGGCGTTGAAAGCATCTCGATCCCCGGCGGCGGCTCGCCCAAGGAATCGATCGATCCCGATCTGCTCAAGGCCGCGCCCGATATCTTCATGGCGATGATCGACACCGCCGATATCGTCGCCGAGCGCTACAAGCTCAGCCGCGAATACCAGGATGAGTACTCGCTGGAATCGCAGCGCCGCATGGCGGCTGCCCAGCAGGCCAACAAGTTCAAGGATGAAATCGTCCCTATGAAGACCAAAATGAAAGTGGTCGACAAGGCGACGAAGGCGGAGAGCATCGTCGACTACGTCGTCGATCGCGACGAATGCAACCGTCCGGACACGACCATCGAAGGCCTCGCCAAGCTCGAGCCGGTCAAGGGTCCGGGCAAGTACGTCACCGCCGGCAATGCCAGCCAGCTCTCGGATGGCGCGGCGGCGGTCGTTCTGATGGAAGCCAAGGATGCCGAAAAGCGCGGCCTCAACCCGATGGGCCGTTTCGTCGCCTGGGCGGCAGCGGGCTGCGAGCCGGACGAGATGGGCATCGGGCCGATTTTTGCCGTGCCGAAACTGTTGAAGCGCCATGGCCTCAAGATCGATGACATCGATATCTGGGAGCTCAACGAAGCCTTTGCGAGCCAGTGTCTCTACTCGCGCGACAAGCTCGGCATCGATCCGGAGAAGTACAACGTCAATGGCGGTTCGATCGCGATCGGCCACCCCTTCGGCATGACCGGCGCGCGTCTCACCGGCCATATCCTGCAGGAAGGCCGTCGTCGCAAGGCCAAGTGGGGCGTCGTCACGATGTGCATCGGTGGCGGCCAGGGCGGTGCAGGCCTGTTCGAGATCTACTGAGATCTTTCGAACGGCTCACCGACACTACGCAAACAAAGAAAATGGCTCCGCGAGGAGCCATTTTCCGTTTGAGGTTGTTGGCCTCAGTAACGATGCTTCTTGATCACGACGACCCGGTCGTGGTGATGGCCTTCCCAGCCGCGATGCCAGCCACGATCATGGTGCTCGCGGAATTCGGCGCGCGCGCCGTAACCGTGATGATAGCCGTGGTCGCCACGCTTGATCACAACAGTCTCAGCGCTCGCAATCGACGGCGCCGCAATAACGATCGCGCCAAGCGCGGCCAATACATATCCAAACTTCTTCATAGCTGTCCTCCTCGATTTTGATCGGGGATGTAACAGCGCAGTGATGCGATCGTTCCCGTGGAACTCAAAGAGAATTCTGAATAGCTGTTCAGGGACCGCTAATGCGCCAGCAGGCCAGGCGCGGTGTCAGCCCGAACCGGTTCGCGACGCGCATTTTCGCATCGACACCGCAGGGTTTCCATTGGCGACAAATACGCCGTCCCGAACCGTGTATTCCTGCTGTTCGTTGCGGTTATAGACAGCGCGGATACTGCCATCTGGCGCCATCGCGACGGCGCTTTCGCGTGTCTGCTTGAGCGTCGGGAAGAACGTTCGCATCAGCAGGTTGCCGTCGCCAGCGATCTCGACGGCGCCGACTTCCTGCTCGTCGGTACGGTTGCCGTAGTCGCGGCGAAGCATCACCCGGTCGCCGGAGGCGATCGCATAGATGATCCATGGACTGGTTTTGTCGGGCGGGATCGAACAGTCCACGGCCCAGGAGCCGATCAATCCCCATTTGCGCGCGGCGTCGGCCGCGTCGCTCGCGGTTGCCTCGGGTATGGCGGCCAGCATCAAGGCCGACTGCATCACGGCAGTGACGAACGCCAGTCGACGATGATCTCTTGCCACACCTGCGCTCCCGGGCGGCCGCCCGTTGCCCACTTCCGCGGCCCACTCTAGCATCTCGCCTTGCGCGGGCAACCTTGCCGGAAATCAGCGGCAGCTTGCACAAAGCCTGAGGGCGGCGCATGATTGCGCCAATAAAAAATCATATCAGGGGGAGCGTCGCCATGACCGGGTTTTCACGCCGTGATTTTCTGAGCCTCTCTGGGTCAGCCGCCGTTGCGGCGATGGCCGGCCCCGCCAACGCCGCGATGGGCCCGAACGACAAGTTCGACCTCGTCATCAAGGGCGGCAATTTGCTCGATCCCAGTCAGTCGCTGAAGGGGCGAAGCGACATCGGTATTCGCTGGGGCGTGATCGAGGCGATTGAAACGGACATCCCGGCCGCCCGCGCTTCCAAGACCATCGACGCTTCGGGCAAGCTGGTGACGCCGGGCCTGATCGACCTGCATTGCCACGTCTATCCCTACGGTTCGGCGATCGGCATTCCCGCCGACGAACTGGTGCAGTTTCAGGGCACCACCACGGTGGTGTCGGCCGGTGATGCCGGCGTCAACAACCTCGCTGCGCTGCGCCGCTACATCGTGGCGCAATCACGCGCGCGGATTTACGCTTTTGTGCACATCGCCAACAACGGTTTATCGGCGTTCCCGATCGCCGAGCTCTACAATATCGATAATGCGCAGGTCGAAGCCTGCGCCATGGCGCTTGCCGAAAATCCGGATTTCCTGATCGGCGTCAAGGTGCGGATGTCGGAGAACGTCATCTACAAGCACGGCCTCGAGCCGCTGAAGCGCGGCATCCAGGCCTGCGAGATGTGCGGCTGGCCGGCCAAGATGATGGTGCATATCGGCGGCGTCGAGACCAAGGAACTGATGTCGCAGATACTCGATCTGCTGCGGCCGGGCGACGTGCTGACCCATGCCTATTCCGGCGCGCCGAACAACGGCGGTATGTTCACCAACATCGTGCAGGACGGCAAGCTGTTGCCGGCGGCGCTGGCGGCAAAGAAGCGCGGCGTGATTTTCGACGTCGGCCATGGCGGCGGCAGCTTCGATTTCACGGTGGCCGAGGTGGCGATTCCCGGCGGCTGCTCGCCCGACACGATCTCCTCCGATATTCACGTCTTCTCCGGCAATTCGCCCGGCATGCCCTATCTGCCGAACGTGATGAGCAAGTTCATGGCGTTGGGATTTTCGCTGGAGCAGGTAGTGACGATGGCAACGACGGCACCAGCGACGATCATCAACCGCGCGCCGAAAATCGGCACGCTGCAGGTCGGCGCGCCCGGCGACGTCGCGATCATGGATCTGGTGGAGGGCCCGGTCACGTTCGTCGATACCCGCAACAACAAGCGCGACGGCAAGGTGTTGTTGAAGCCGGTGCAGACCGTCATCAACGGCGTGCCGTTCGGCCGGCCCTATCAGTCGCCGTTCGCGGTGCGATAGACCGCGAATCCACCGCCTTGGCCGCCAGGCTCGATCGACTTCAACCGGGAGACACCGTGGGAATGTGCGTGCATCTGAAGGCGGCATTTGGCGCGGTGGCGTTGCTGGGATCAGGATTTTTCATGTCAGCCGGGAATGCCGCCACGTTCGCGTATGTCGGAAATGCCGATAGTCAGGATATCAGCGTTCTCGAACTCAAGCCGAACGGCGATCTGACGCCGGTTGAAACCGCGACGGTGCCGGGCCCGGCCAAACCCGGGAGTTCGCTGCCGCTGGCGGTCAGTCCCGACAAGCAGCGCCTGTATGCCGGCTTGCGCAACGAGCCGTATTCCGTGGTGACCTTCAAGATCGACGCCAGAACCGGCAAGCTGTCGCCGGCGGGATCGGGCCCGCTGGCCAATTCCATGGCCTACCTCGCCACCGACCGCAGCGGAAAAGTTCTCTTCGGTGCCTCCTATGGCGGCAACAAGATCGCGGTCAGTCCGATCGGTCCGGATGGCGTCGTGAAGGCGGCGTCGCAGGTGATGCCGACGCAGCCGAATGCGCATTGTATCATGGTCGATCCGTCGAACCGCTATGTGCTGCACACGAGCCTGGGCGGCGATCTCGTGTATCAGGAGAGGTTCGACGCGAAGACCGGCAAGCTGACGCCGAACGATCCGCCGAGCGTCAGCATCAAGGCCAAGGCCGGCGCACGTCATCTGGTGTTTTCGCCGAACAAGAAGTTCGTCTATCTCGTCAATGAACTCGACGCGTCGATTTACGTGTTTCCATGGGATGCCAGGACCGGCACGCTAAAGAAGGAAGTTCAGGTCACGACGTCGTTGCCGAAGGGCTTTGACGGCAAGCCATGGGCGGCCGACATCCACCTCACGCCGGACGGTAAATTTCTCTACGCTTCCGAACGCACCACCAGTACGCTGGCGGCGTTCAGCGTCGACGCCAAAACGGGAATGCTGACATCGATTGATTCCTATCCGACTGAAAAACAGCCGCGAGGTTTCAACATCGACCCGACCGGCCGTTATTTATTGTCCGTCGGTCAGTTGTCCAACAGCATGACGAGCTACGCGATCGACAAGGCGACCGGCAAGCTCACCAAGTTGAGGGAATATCCGGTTGGCAAGAACCCGAACTGGGTCGAAATCGTCAGTTTTTCGCGATAGCGGCGTTCAGGCCGGCTGCTTCTGTTCGCTGATATCGCCGATGATGTCGGCGATCACGGCGCCCATGACCAGCGCGCCGCCGACCAGCGTCCGGGAGGTCGGGACCTCCTGGAACGCCAGCCAGATCCAGAACGGCATCAGCGGCGTCTCCAGCGTGGCGATCAGCGCGGCCTGGCCGGAAGGCAGCAGGCGCGAGCCGAGCATGTAAAAGGTGAGACCCAGCGCGACCTGCAAAAACCCGAACATGGCAAGAATGAACAGGTCGTACCCGGTCACCCCGGCTATTCCCTGTGCGAAGGGAATGCTGATCACGCTGCCCATGATATTCGACAGTGCCGCGGCGGCGACCATCGATGTGTTCCGGTGCCGTCGGACAATGACCGTCATTGCAGCGATGGCCACGGTCATGATGACGGCCAGCGTGAGACCGAGAAGGTCGGAGCCCAGGCGCGCACCGCCGACGATGATCGCAATGCCGCACAGCGCCACGATGCTTGCTACCGTCGTCCGCAAGCGCGGCACTTCCCGAAGCCAGATCCAGGCCAGTGCGGCGGTGACGAACGGACCAGTTGCGATGATGATCGCGACGTTCGAGACGTCGGTCAGTTGCAGGGCTGGGATGAAGCACACCATGCCCAGTGTCGACAGCGATGCAACCAGCCAGCCAGCTTTGCCCATGCCGGCGAAATCCCGCAGGCCGGTCCGGCCCTGCGTCAGCGCCAGAATGATCGCGATCAGACTCCCGCCGAACAGCCCGCGCCAGAACAGAATCGTCCAGGAATCGAACGGCAGCAGTCGCGTGAAGAACGGGGCGGTGCTCCAGGCAATCGCCGCGCCGACGACGAGGGCGATCCCCGTGCGATGCTGCGATTGAGCCCCGGCCATTCAAAGTCCTGTCTGTTGTCGGGGTACGATCGGCCAATCCAGTTCGAAGTCAGGTCCGCGCCCGTTTCTCCACGTTGGCGATGCGCTCCGGCACGCCGAACTCCTTGCGGCAGACTTCGGCGAGCACGGCGACGCCTTCGCGGATCTGTTCGTGCGAGGGGCTGGCGAAGCACAGCCGTAGCCGGCTGCCGGAATAGGCCTTGTCGGTCGACCACTCCGGCCCCGGATTGATTGCGACACCGGCGGCAAGGGCGGCCTGATAGAGTTTCAGCGTGTCGACATTGTCAGGGAGTTTGACCCACAGGAAGATGCCGCCCTTGGGATCGTCGAATTCCGCTGAGGTGCCGAACTGCTCGTTGAGCGCTTCCATCAGCGTGTCTAGCTTGGCGCGCAGGCCGCGCGTCAGCTTTGGCACATGGCTGGAAAAATGCGGCGCGCAATATTCCGCCAGCACCATTTGTTCCAGCGCGCCGGAGCCGGCGTCGGTCTTCAGCGCCAGCATTCGCGACATCATGACCCAGGGCGCGACGATGAAGCCGACCCGCAGCGCTGGCGCGATCGACTTGGAAAACGAGCCGATGTGGATGACGTTGCCTTGATCGCTCATGGCATAGATCGCGGGCGGCCGCTCGCCGGTCCAGACCAGGTCGGCGTAGCAATCGTCCTCGAAAACAGGCACGCCGTATTGCTGCGCCAGTTTCAGCATTTCCGCGCGGCGTTTCTCCGACATGATGCTGCCGGTCGGATTCTGCACCGTCGGGATAGTGTAGATATATTTCGGCGTGATGCCGCGGCTCTTGTGATCGGCGAGAACAGCCGCCAGCGCGTCCATCCGCATGCCGTCGTCGTCGAGGGGAATACCGACCGCCTTGACGCCGAGCCGCGTCAGCCGGTTGATCGCGCCCTGATAGCTCTCCTGCTCGATCAGCACGGTATCGCCCCGTGTCAGCAAGGTTGAATTGACGAGATCGAGCGCCTGCAGCGATCCCGAGACGATCATGATGTCGTCGGCGGCGCAGGTGATCCCGGCATCGCGCTTGAGTTTGGTGGTGAGGAACTCGCGCAGGGGACGATAGCCCTGCGGACCGCTCGCCAGACCATAGGTCGCGAGCGCCTTGCCCTCGCGCTTCAGTACCGCATTGACCGCATCGATCAGCCCTTCGACCGGCACCTGGTCGGGATCATTGTTGCCGCCCACAAAACTGTATTTGGCGAGGCCCGTCCACCGCGCCGCCGGCGCCGGCAATCCGGCCGGCAACAAGGGCGCAAAGTCAAAAGGTGCTGCGGTCGACATGGATGCTCACTCCCGTTTGTTTTTTCGTTGAGAAGACCGGTCGCTCCGGCCTTCCGGCAGGCTGGTTCTTGTTCAGGTTAGTTCTTGCTGATCACCTTGATCGGACGCCCCTGGCTGATGAAGGCATAATGCCCGGGGCCGACGCTGCCAACCATCAGCGCCTCGACCGCGGGTTCGGCGATCTCGCTGGTGGCCGCCCAGTCGACCACGAAATTGGCCCCCGTGCCGCCGCGCACGTCGGAGGCGGGGATGAAGACCTCGATGGTCGAGAACGGCTTTAGCGCTAAGGGCGACTTGAGGTAGCTTTCCACCATTTTGCCCGATGTGTCGAAATAGGCTATCCGCTTCAGGACCAGCGGTTTGGTCTCCGAGGCGTTGTGGACGCTGAGCGTGACCGAAAAATCCGCCCGCAGCCGGCCCGCGCTCATCGACACGCTGGAATAGACCGGCACGTAGAATGCGCTCGTCACCGCCAGATTTTCAGTTGGCATGGCGGTGAGGGAACCGGCGAAATTCTGCTCGATGCTTCCCGCGGTCTGAGCGCTGGCGCCGGGACCGCCCAGAAGCGACATGGCGGCCAGAATCGCGAGAAAAAAGCCGGCTGTGCGGATGTGACACATTGCTCGTTTGACCACAGCGCCGGGGCCTCTAGGTTGCCGGGAGGAAAAGTCCGGAATCATGCACGAACTCATTCGCGATATCACTCTATGCATCCTGTTCGCCTGGGGGCTCGGCCTGCTCGCCCATTTTTCCCGGCAGCCGCTGATCCTGGCCTATCTTATCGCCGGGTTTTTCATTGGTCCATTCGGCATGGCCTGGGTCAAGTCCCAGGAATCGATCCAGGTCATTTCCGAACTCGGCCTGATCTTCATGCTGTTCATGATCGGGCTGGAAATCGACCTCAAAAAGATCGTGCGCGCCGGCAAGGTCATCCTGTTCGCCGCGGGCGGGCAATTGATCGGCGGCTGCCTGCTCGGGATCCTGTTCTTCATCGGTATCGGGCTGTCGATGGGGGGCGGCCATTTCGACGCGCTCTATCTCTGCGTCGCCTGCGCGCTCTCCTCTACGGTCATCATCGTCAAGGTGCTCTACGAGAAGCGCGAGCTCGACACGCTGCCCGGGCGCATCACGCTCGGCGTGCTGGTGCTGCAGGATATTTTTGCGATCCTGTTCCTGGCGGTGCAGCCCAGCCTCGACAATCTCCAGGTCAGCGTGATCCTGATCTCGATCGGCCGGGTTGGCATATTGGTGGCGACGGCGCTGGTGCTGAGCCGCTATGTGCTGCCAAAACTGTTCCACCAGATCGCGCGGCGGCCGGAGCTGATTCTGCTGGGTGCCTTGGCGTGGTGTTTCCTGATCGGCGAGATTGCCGAGCAACTGCATCTGTCGCGCGAGATGGGCTCGCTGGTGGCCGGCGTTTCGCTGTCGACCTTCCCTTACGCGCTCGACGTCACCGCGAAGGTGACGACGCTGCGCGACTTCTTCATCACGCTGTTCTTTGTCGCGCTCGGCATGACCATTCCGATTCCCGGGATGTCCGTGATCGGGCTGGCGTTGACGATCGCGGCCTTCACGGTCGTCAGCCGCGTGGTGACGACGTTTTTGCCGCTGTACCTGATGAAGCAGGGCCTGCGCGCCAGCCTGCTGCCGGCGATCAATCTGGCGCAGATCTCGCGAATTCTCGCTGGTCGTGATCCAGACCGGCGTTGCCGCGGGCCATATCCGGACCGAGACCTCGAGCGCGGCGTCGTTCGCGTTCGTGGTTCTGGCGGTCGCTGAGCACCTTCGTGATGGCGCGCAGCGATCAGGTCACGCGCGGCCTGATAGGCCCGTTGAAGCGGATCGGGCTGCGCGATCTCGACCACAGCCATGACGCCGACGCCGGCCATGAGGCCGGTCACGGCGAGGCCCGCCGGATCGTCATCCTCGGTTTCTTCCGCGCCGCCAGCGCGCTGCTGGCCGAGATCGAGCGGCGCAATCCGGCGGCGCTCGACCAGATCACTGTGATCGATTTCAATCCACTGGTGTTCCAGACATTGACTGAGCGCGGCCTGCACGTGGTCTATGGCGATATCAGTAACGTGGATACCCTGCTGCATGCCGGTGTCAGCAAATCCGAGCTGATCATCCTCAGCATACCGGACGCGCTGTTGAAGGGGGCCAACAACGAAAAGCTGGTCCGCCACGTCCGCACGCTGAACCCAAAGGCCAAGATCGTCGCGACGGCCGACCTCCTGTCCGACGTCGACGATCTCTACGCCGCCGGCGCCGATTACGTGTCGGTGACACGGCTCAGCGACGCCCACGAGCTGTACAAGGTGATCGATGCCGCCCATGCGGGGCTGCTGGGCGACAAGCGTGCCGAGATCGATGCAGTGCTCGGCGAGCGCCGCGAAGTATTGCCGTAACTTTTTGTTTGACGCGTTTTCTTTACGTGAACCGGTACCCACTTCACTCGAAAACACTTTAAAGGCTGCTCTCCTGCGCCATCGCATCCGCAAACGCCGCGCGGCGGCGGGCGATGAAGCCGGCGACCAGGATCGCGGCGACCAGAAGCCAGACCGTGATCGCGATCGGGCTCTGGACATAGATCCAGGGATCGCCATCGCTCAGGAACAGCGCCTCGCGAAAATGCTTTTCGATGTTGGGGCCGAGAATCAAGCCGACCACCAGCGGCGCGAGCTGGAATTTCAGCTTGTTGAAGGCGTAGCCGACGATCCCGGCGGCGAGCAGCACCCAGACGTCAAAGATGCTGTTGCGGACGCTGTAGGTGCCGATGACCGACAACACCAGCAGCAGCGGAATGAACAGGTAATGCGGAATCCGGAGCAGGCTGACCCAGACGCCGACCATCGGGATGTTCAGCGCCAGCAGCATGACGTTGCCAATGTAAGCGGATGCGATCAGGCCCCAGAAAATTTCCGGATGCTGGGTGATCAACAGTGGCCCGGGCTGGATGCCCTGCACCAGCATTGCCGAGATCATCAGCGCCGCGATCGGCGTAAAGGGAATGCCGAGCGCCAGCAGCGGCACCAGCGAGGCGGTGGCAGCGGAATTGTTGGCGGCCTCCGGGCCGGCGACGCCCTCGATCGCGCCGGAGCCGATTTCGTCCGAGTATTTCGAGGTCGCCTTCTCCAGCCGATAGGAGGCGAACGAGGCCAGCGTCGCCGCCGGTCCCGGCACCAGGCCGAACAGAAAGCCGAGGGCCGTGCCGCGCAGCCACGACGGCACCGCGCGCTTCCATTCGGTGCGGGTCGGCAGCAGGTCGCGCATGGCCACCGACTCCGGCCGGTTCGCGGCATGCGCCTTGTCCTCGACCAACAGCATCAGTTCGGCAAAGCCATAGAGCCCGACCACGACCGGCACCAGCGACACGCCTTCGGCGAGATCGGGAATGCCCCACGTAAAGCGCGTCTCGCCGGTGACGGCTTCCTGGCCGATGGTGCCGAGCATCAGCCCGAGCGTCATCGGCAGCAGCGCGGAGGCCAGCGTGCCGCCTGATATTCGCGACATCACGATCAGCCCGCCGGCGGTGAGGGCAAAGAACTCCGCAGGTCCAAACAGGATCGCGACATTGGCCAGCAGCGAGGAGAACATCATGACGCCGATCACGGCGAGCGTGCCGCCGACAAACGAGCCCACCGCGACGATGGTCAGCGTTGCCCCGGCGCGGCCCTTCTTGGCCAGTTGATAGCCGTCGATAGCGGTGACGACCGAGGCCGACTCGCCGGGAATGTTCAGCAGGATCGCCGTGGTCGAGCCGCCATACATCGAGCCGTAGAAAATGCCGGCCATCATGATCAGGCCCGCGGTCGGATCGAGCGAGAATGTCAGCGGAAGGATCAGCGCCACGCCTGCGACGGGTCCGAGGCCCGGCAGCACGCCGATCGCCGTCCCCGCAAAGGCGCCGACAAAGGCGGCGAGCAGGTTGGCGGGGGTGGCTGCGATGTGCAGTCCGTACAGCAGGCCCTGGATGGAGTTCATTTCATAGCAGCCATTGCTTGAGCAGCCCGCCGGGCATCTGCACCTTCAGCAACCGCACAAAGAACATTTCAAAACTGAACGCGATCACCGCCGCATAGATCGCCAATCGAAGTACCGACCGCTTGGGATCGTCCGACAGCAGCCACATGCTGGCCAGCAGAAACATTGCCGACGCCATCATGTTGCCGAGCAGGGGCATCGCCAGGAAGTAGATCGCAAACGCCGCCAGCACCAGCAGCAGCCTGCGCAGGTCGGTACCATCAGGCAGCGAGAACGTTGTCGGCATCGGATCGTCGGCGCCGCCATGTTTTTCGAGCAGCACGGAAATGGCTGAAATCGCGAGCAGGATACCGACGGCGATCGGGAAGATCGCAGCCCCCGGTTTGTGCCAGCGCCCGACCGACAGCGTCTGCCAGGCGTCCACGGTGTATGCCGCGGCCAGCAGCAGCGCGAGCAGGCCGACAAACCGCCGCGCCGGCGGCAGCCCGAAACTTCGCGTCGGCGTCACTTGTCGTCGTCCAGGAATTTGATGACGTCGCGGAACTTGACGTCGTAGCCGGCAAGTTCCTGCTTCATGTCGTCGCCGATTTTCGGATCGGAAGTGTAGCCGTTGGCTTTCAGAAAACTCTTGAACTCGTCGCTTTCGACGATGGTCTTCGAGACCGCCAGCAGTTTTTCCAGGATCGGCTTCGGCAGGCCGTTCGGCGCGATCACGTAGTAGCCGACCGGAAAGGTGTCTTTCCACGGCGTCTCGCCGATCGGTTTGGCCTCCGGCAGCAGATCGTATTTGCCTTGCTGGAACACCGCGAGCACGCGCAGCTTGCCGGCATCGATCTGGCCCTTCATGCCCGGCGCGAAGCCCGCGGTGCCGTCGACGCGGCCGCCGAGCGCCGCCAGCGTCGCTTCGCCGCCGCCGCCGGTGAACGGCACGGTGACGATGCGCAGGCCCGACAGTTTGTTGAGCTGCTGGATCGCGATGTCGTTGATCGAGCGCAGGCCGGACACCGAGACTTTCAGCTTGCGCGGATTGGCGCGGGCCTCGTTGAGGAAATCATCGAGGGTCTTCCAGCGGGAATCCGCAGGTACGGCAAGGATCACCGGCAGATCGGAGACCTTGGCGATCGACTGGTAGTCATTCGCCGATTTCCAGGCGAGGCCCTTCATCTCCAGCGGCTGGTACGCCAGCGACGAACTGGAGCCGAGCCCGATCGTATAGCCGTCCGGCGTGGCGCGGATCACGGCGCCGGTGCCGATGGTCGCGGAAGCGCCAGGCTTGTTCTCGACGATCACCTTGACCTTGAGTTGCTTCTCCAGCAGCTCGGCATATTTACGGCTGATCGGGTCAGTCGAGCCGCCCGGCGCGTAGGGGACATAGAAGGTGATGTCGCGGCTCGGCCATTCGTCGGCGGCGCGGGAGGGCTGGGAAAGGCCCGCGACCACTGCCAGCAAGGCGATGCCGGTCCATGCCGCCTGACGGAAATTCGATGGAAAACGCATCATGTTTCTACCCAACGCCTGCTTCTTGTTTTTATGGCTGGGACCATGGCGATTGAGACAGGACCTCGTCAATGATTTTTCCTGTTTCGGCCATGCCGCAGCAAGGCCTTCCAGCATCCCCGCCAGCGGCGTTCTGCCCTGCGTATTGACGCTGGCGCAGGGCCTTTTTGACGCTGGCGCGGGCCTTGGAGTCCGGCTAATGCACTCCCTGCACAAAGCGAGATCTTGAGAAAATGGCCGATACGATCCAGGACGTTCTGCAAGCCTTTGCCCGCGGTGAACTCGTCGTCGTCACCGACGATGACGACCGGGAGGGCGAGGGCGATTTGATCGTCGCAGCGTCGCTGTGTACCGCCGAGAAGATGGCGTTCATCATTCGCCATACCTCCGGCATCGTCTGCGCGCCGATCACCACCGATGACGCCCGCCGGCTGCGGCTCGATCCGATGGTCGCGCATAACGATTCCAATCACACCACCGCGTTCACGGTCTCGATCGACTACAAGCCCGACGGCGGCACCGGCATTTCAGCCGACGAGCGCGCGTCCTGCTGCCGTGCGCTCGCCAATCCCAATGCCGGCGCCAGCGACTTTGCCCGGCCCGGTCATATCTTTCCGCTGATCGCCCGCGATGGCGGCGTGCTGCTGCGTTCCGGCCATACCGAGGCCGCGGTCGATCTCTGCAAGCTCTCCGGCCTGCCGCCGGTCGGCGTCATCAGCGAGTTGATGAACGACGACGGCACCGTGATGAAGGGCGAGCAGGTCGCCAAATTCGCAGCCCACCACAAGCTCAAGCATGTCACCATCGCTGATATGATCGCCTACCGCCAGGCGCGCGAAAAGCTGATCGAGCGGGTCGCGACCTTTACCACGGAAAGCCCGATCGGGCCGCTGCAGGGCTATGCCTACCGTTCGCCGTTCGACGAGATCGCCCACGCCGCGTTCGTCTATAACGGCATCGGTGACGGCAAGAACGTGCTGACGCGGCTGCACAAGCCCAACATCGTCAAAGACCTCTTCACCGGCCAGGCGCGGATGCAGATCGTGCTCAACCATTTCAAGCAGGCCGGCCGCGGCGTACTGGTCTATCTGCGCGATGGCGCGGCCGGGGTTCCCGTCGAGCCGGTCGGCGAGCAGAAATCGGCGGAGGCCGATCGCAACAGGCAGTGGCGTGAAGTCGGCGTCGGCGCGCAGATCCTGCGCGATCTCGGCATTACCTCGATCCGCCACTTGACCTCGTCGGTCCACGACTACAAGGGACTGTCCGGTTTCGGTATCGAGATCGTCTCCAACGAGAAGCTGGAAGGCTAGCGTTCATCATTCCCTGGTGCGCCATTGCGCACCCGGAATGATGGCAGGAAAGATTGCGCTTCGGCCCATAGACCTTTAGTTTGTCGGCCAATTCCGCAATGACGATGCGAAAGGGATTTTTCATGAGCGTGCGCCCTCAGACCAAGGACAAGCCGACGGCTGCCGGCTTCCAGTGGGACGATCCGTTCCTGCTCGACGAGCAGCTTACCGAAGACGAGCGCATGATCCGCGACACCGCGCGCGCCTATGCGCAGGACAAGCTGCTGCCGCGCGTGACCAAGGCCTATCTCGAAGAGAAGACCGATCGCGAGATCTTTAACGAAATGGGCGAGCTCGGCCTGATCGGTATCACGCTGCCGGAAGAATATGGCTGCGCCAATGCAAGCTATGTGGCTTATGGCCTGGTGGCGCGCGAGATCGAGCGCGTCGATTCCGGCTACCGTTCGATGAACTCGGTGCAGTCCTCGCTGGTGATGTACCCGATCTACGCCTATGGCGATGATAACCAGCGCAAGAAATACCTGCCGAAGCTTGCCACCGGCGAGTGGGTCGGCTGTTTCGGGCTGACCGAACCGGATGCCGGTTCCGATCCCAACGGCATGAAGACCCGCGCCGAAAAGGTGTCCGACGGCTACAAGCTGACCGGCAGCAAGATGTGGATTTCCAACGCGCCGATCGCCGACGTTTTCGTGGTCTGGGCCAAGTCTGCCGCGCATGACAACCAGATCCGCGGCTTCATCCTCGAGAAGGGCATGAAGGGCCTGTCGGCGCCGAAGATCGGCGGCAAGCTCTCGTTGCGCGCCTCGATCACCGGCGAGATCGTGATGGACGGCGTGGTGGTGCCGGAGGAGGCGCTGCTGCCCAACGTCTCCGGCCTGAAGGGTCCGTTCGGCTGCCTCAACCGCGCCCGCTACGGCATTTCCTGGGGCGTGCTCGGCGCCGCCGAGGACTGCATGCACCGCGCCCGGCAGTACACGCTCGACCGCAAGCAGTTCGGCCGCCCCTTGGCGGCAACGCAGCTGGTGCAGAAGAAGCTCGCCGACATGGAAACCGAAATCGCGCTCGGCCTGCAGGCCTCCTTGCGCGTCGGCCGCCTGATGGACGAAGGCAAGATGGCGCCGGAGATGATCTCGATCGTCAAGCGCAACAATTGCGGCAAGTCGCTCGATATCGCCCGCGTGTCCCGCGACATGCACGGCGGCAACGGCATCCAGATCGAGTATCACGTGATGCGCCACACCGCGAATTTGGAAACCGTGAACACCTATGAAGGCACCCACGACGTTCACGCCCTGATCCTGGGCCGGGCGATCACCGGCATTCAGGCGTTTTCGTAAGGCCTGGCCGCACCGCACACTGTCATCGTCCGCGAAGGCGGACGATCCAGTATTCCAGAGGCTCCTCATTTTATCTCGAAGGCCTGCGAGTACTGGATACCCCGCCTTCGCGGGGTATGACGACCGAAGTTGCTCGCGGCTTGCGTGTCGCCGCTGATGGGAATTTGCCATGGCCGACGAAGAAGACATCCCGTTCAACCGCGATTTTCCGCTGAAGCCCGGCGTTGTCGACGAGGCGCGCCCCGGGGTGCGGCGGGTGCTGTGCAACAACCCGAGCCCTTTCACTTTCACCGGCACGGTCAGCTACATCGTAGGCAAGGGCAAGGTCGCGATCATCGATCCCGGTCCCGACGACGAGGCGCATGCGAAAGCACTGCTCGATGCTGTCAGCGGTGAGACCGTGACGCATATTCTGGTCACCCATACCCATCGCGACCATTCGCCGAACACCGCGCGGATCAAGGCCGCCACCGGCGCGCCTGTTTATGCCGAGGGGCCGCATCGCGCTTCGCGGCCGCGTTTCGAGAGCGAAATGCACAGCCCGGAGTCCGGCGCCGACCGCGATTTTCGGCCCGATATCGCGGTCAGGAACGGCGACGTTATCGAGGGGCAGGGGTGGGCGCTGGAAGCGGTGGCGACACCGGGCCACACCGCCAACCATCTGGCGTTCGCCTGGCCCGAGCGGAAGATCAACTTCGTCGGCGATCATGTCATGGGCTGGTCGACCTCGATCGTGGCGCCGCCGGATGGATCGATGATCGACTACATGGCCTCGCTGGAACGTCTGGAGCACCGCGAGGAGGATCTGTATTTCTCCGGCCACGGACCGGAGATCCCGGACGCGCAGCGCTACGTGCGCTTCCTGACCCGGCACCGCCGGGCCCGGGAAGCTTCGATCCTGCATCGCCTCGCCAAGGGCGAGACTGACATCCCGACCATGGTGCGCGCGATCTATATCGGCCTCGATCCGCGGCTGACCAACGCCGCCGGCTATTCGGTGCTGGCGCATCTGGAAGATCTGGTCGGGCGCGGAATCGTTGCGACCGACGGTGATCCCGTGATCGGCGGCACCTACCGGATGGTGTGAGGGCCTACTTCTTCACCGTCTTGGCCTGCGCCTTGGCCGGCGTCTGCGGCTTCTTCGTTGCCGGCTTGGCATTGGCGTTATCGACCGCGGTATTGATGTCGTCGATCAGCTTGGAGACCCGCGCGGCGTTGCTGCCGAGATCGCCCTCGAAATAGCGCGACGAGGAGCGGATATCGACGCGGGAGTCCTCGCCATCAGGCGTGACGCGGATCGAGACGTCCTCGCGGAATCCCATGATCGGCGTGCGCGCCACCGCCTCGATGCGGCCGATACGGCGTGGCGGCAGCGGCGGGCGCTCGTCGATCACAAGCCATTTGCGCTTGGTGATCAGCGCCAGCGTGACGTCATAGGCGCGCTGCGGCGGGACTTCGAGCTCCACCGTCTCGATATCGGGATAGGCCAGCCGCTGCTGCTCGGCCGAATAAAGGCCGGCATAGACCGCCGAGTTGGCGCCTTCGCCGCTGCGCAGCCGCGCCAGCGCCTCGAAGCGCGGCGGATCGATCGGATCGGTGGTGATGTCGTGGATCGGCGGCAGCTTGCGGTATTGCAGGCCGAGATAGGCCGGATAGGCGAGGATGACGGCGTCGATCAAAAGCGCCAGCAGGATCCGGCTCATGCCGCGCGAGCCGTTCTGCCAGATCGCGGCAAACGCCGCGAGGCTGAGCAGGATCGACAGGCCCGCCAGCGCCAGCGCGCCGAAGAACGTCGCCAGCGCCGGCTTCATTTCGAGGAAGCCGAAGCGGACAATCAGGATCGAGACCACCACCGCGATCACGGAGAAGAGGGCGAGGTTGCGCGCCCATGTGGCGAGGCTGGACACGGGCTCCGACTGGTAGGGAGCGGAAAACCTGCGGGCCATCCTTCGTGTTCCATCACCGATTTGGTCGCCGGGCACGGGGCCGCCGGACGACGGGATTCAGGGCTGACCTAGCGCATTTTCCGCGGTGCTGGGAAGTGGTTTATCCTGTGCCGGAGCAGGCCTTGCCCTTGACGGGTCCGGGCGTTTCGCAAGGCCCAATTCGAACCTGTTGCGCCAAATGCGCCACAAATTAGTCGGCTGATACAGGGCTGGCACAAGGAGACTGGTGGGGACGGATGCGGGGGCGCGGAAGCGAGATCGAGTACCGCGCCGGATGGCGGAATTGGCTGCGGCGTCCCATCGACCGGCTGTTCCTGCTGAAGACGACCGTCATCGTGGCCTTTTGCGTGGGGTTACTGATGTGCCCGGCGCTCTGGATCGGGCCGCGCACCTATCCCGTGGCGCCGGTCTCGTCGCTGCTGCCACCGATCGAGGGGGCGGTGGCGGCAGGCTTGTATGGTGGTCTCTTCCTGCTGGCGGCGCTGGCGGTCGTATTGCCGAGACCTCGCTGGTGCATCGCGGGCTTTCTCGCGATCGTTGCCGTGTTCTGCCTCGCCGACCAGACGCGATGGCAGCCATGGGTCTTTCAGTACGGTTTTCTGCTGGGGCTCGCTGCGTTCTATCCGCGAACCGGCTCCGCGCAGGCCGATGATGCGCACGTGCTCGACATCGCCAGGCTGATCGTTGCGCTCACCTACGTCTTTTCCGGTCTCCAGAAGATCAACCTGAACTTCATGGAGAACGATTTTTCGTGGATCGTCTCGCCGATCACCGGCCTGCTTCCGTCCGCAAGCAGTTTGTTGGGCGCGTTCGGTTTTGTGGTTCCGTTCATACAGGTCGCATTCGGCATCGGCCTGCTGACGCAGCGCTACCGCCGCGTCTCGCTGTGGGCGGCCGTCTGCATGCATCTGTTTATCCTGGCCATGTTCGGGCCCGCGGGCCTGAACTGGAACAACGTGATATGGCCGTGGACCGCGACCATGGCGGCGTTCGATGTCCTGTTGTTTTCTCGGGCCTCGGATTTTTCCTGGCGCAAGGCCGCAACGCGGCGAGGCCCCGGTTATCTGGCGGCGATCGTGCTGTTTGCGCTGCTTCCCTTGCTGAGCTTTTTCAACCTCTGGGATTCGTATCTGTCATCAGCGCTCTATTCCGGCAACCTCACGGAGGCGCAGATCTACCTCAGCGACGTCGGCGCGGGCTCGCTTGCCCCTGCGATCAGGTCGCGGCTGGTCCACACATCATCAGACACCAATGTCCTGAATATTCAGCGCTGGGCGATGGAAGATCTCAACGTGATGCCCTATTCGGAAACCCGCGTGTTCAAGGCAATCGCCAGCGACGTTTGCAGCGGAATGGGCGATCGCAGCCAGCTCGTTCTCATCGTAAGGGAACAGCGCATGTTCTTCAGCCGTGCGGAATCCGGCTACCGGTGCGCCGAGCTGTAAGCGCATCCGCGTTCGGGGGGCGTGCCGGTGGCACGCCCCCCGAGGTGTCGCTTACGCCGCGGCGTTCGGAAAACTGTACGCCTTGAACTGGTCGCGCAGCGCGGTCTTGAGGATCTTGCCCGTGGCCGTATGCGGAATGCCTTCGACGAAGGCGACGTCGTCCGGCATCCACCACTTGGCGATCTTGCCATCCATGTATTTCAGGATGTCCTCGCGCGAGGCCTTCTGGCCGGCCTTGAGCTGCACGATCAGCAGCGGCCGCTCATCCCACTTGGGATGATGGATGCCGATCACGGCCGCTTCTGCGACCGCGGGATGGCCGACCGCGAGGTTTTCCAGATCGATCGACGAAATCCATTCGCCGCCGGATTTGATGACGTCCTTGGAGCGATCGGTGATCCGCATGTAGCCGTGTGCGTCGATGGTCGCGACGTCGCCGGTGTCGAAATAGCCTTCGTCGTCGAGGATGTTGGTATCGACCCGGAAATAGGCCTTCGACACCGCAGGCCCAGAGACCTTCAGGCGGCCAAAGGTCTTGCCGTCCCACGGCAGTTCCTTGCCGGCATCGTCGGTGATCTTCATCTGGACGCCGTAGGGCGGATAGCCCTGGGTCTGCAGGATATCGAGCCGTGCTTCGCCGTCGAGTTCGTCGAACGGCGGTTTCAGGGTGGCGAGCGTGCCGAGCGGGCTCATCTCGGTCATGCCCCAGGCGTGACGCACCTGCACGCCCATGTCGACGAACGACTTGATCATCGAGCGCGGCATCGCCGAGCCGCCGCACACCACCATGCGCAGATGCGGCAGTTTGAGGTTATTGGCCGCCATGTGGTTCAGCAGCATCAGCCATACCGTCGGAACGCCTGCCGTGTAGGTAACCTTTTCGGTATCCAGGAGTTCATAGACCGAGGCGCCGTCGAGCTTCGGGCCGGGCATCACCAGCTTGGTGCCCATCGAGGGCGCCGAGAACGCGATGCCCCAGGAGTTGGCGTGGAACAGGGGAACGACGGGCAGCATGACGTCGGCGGCCGAGGTGCCCAGCGCGTCTTTGTTATTGGCCAGCAGCGCGTGGATCACGTTGGAGCGGTGCGAATACAGCACGCCCTTGGGATCGCCTGTGGTGCCCGAGGTGTAGCACATCGCAGCCGCGGTGTTTTCGTCAAAGTCCTTCCAGGCGAACTTGCCGTCGGCTTCCGCGATCCAGTCCTCATAGGCCACCGCGTTCTTCAGCGTGGTCTGCGGCATATGGGCCTTGTCGGTCAGCACGATGTAACGCTCGACGCTGGGCAGGCTGTCGGCGATCTTTTCCAGCATCGGGACGAAGGTGATGTCGACCATCACCACGCGGTCCTGCGCATGGTTGACGATCCAGGCGATCTGTTCGGGGAACAGCCGCGGATTGACGGTGTGGCAGATCGCGCCGATCCCCATGACGCCGTACCAGACTTCGAGGTGGCGCCAGGTGTTCCAGGCGATGGTGGCGACGCGGTCGCCGAGCTTGATGCCGTCGCGTTGCAGCCGTTGCGAGACTTTCAGCGCGCGGGCATGAATTTCGGCGTAATTGGTGCGATGAATGGGACCTTCGACCGACCGCGTAACGACTTCCTGCGTGCCGTGATACTTCGCCGCGTGTTCGATAATCCGGTGGCAAAGCAAAGGCCAGTCTTGCATCAATCCGAGCATACGCACGTCCCTCCCGAGGTTTATTCGCTCCCGCATGATCCCGCCAAAATGCGAGCGATTTGGCGTGCGATCATGGAATTGACATGAACTGTAGCGCGGAGAAAGCAAGCCGAAAATGGGCTTCTGGCGCCTTTGGCCGCACCGAGGCGGCAATGGTTACCGCTGTCGTGGCGCTGCTCCTGCTGGGCGCGCAGGCAGGCCCGGTTCAGGCCGCGAAGGGCGCCCGCCTGGCGGCGCCCTGGGGCGACCTGTTCGGCGCTGGTCCGCCGAAGCTGCGGGGCAGCGTACGCCGCGCGGCGGTGCCGCTGCCGCGCCCGCGTCCGGCCGATGCGCCCGCGGCTGAAGCGAGCCCACCTGTTGCCGGGCAGCCGCCGGCGGCCTCTGAGACGGGCAAGCCTACCGAGCAGGCCGCACCGGTGGCCAAAGCCGGCACCCCAGCCCTCCGCTTGCCGGCTGGCGTTGACGGAGGCGATCGCGATTGCCCCCAGCATTCCCGATATTCATGGCGCCGGCGGCTGCGGCGGTGAGGACCTGGTGCGGCTCGAGGCCATCGTACTGCCGGACAACAAGCGGGTCTCGGTCAAGCCGGCCGCGATCCTGCGCTGCGCGATGGCTTCCCAGTTGGCCGACTGGATCCGGACCGATATCGCGCCGCTGGCGGCAGGCCTCGGCAGTCCGATCTCCGATCTTGATAATTTCGACAGCTACGAATGTCGCGGCTTCAACCGCATCCCCGGTGCGCATCTTTCCGAACATGGCCGCGCCAATGCGCTCGATGTCCGCGCGTTCAAGCTCGCCAACGGCCGTTCGATTTCGCTGACCGATCGTACCGTGCCGCGCGAATTGCGCGAGACCGTGCTGCATTCGGTCTGCGCGCGGTTCTCCACCGTGCTGGGCCCAAGCTCGGACTGGTACCACGAGGACCACATCCATCTCGACCTGATGGAGCGGCGCAACAATTACCGGATCTGCCAGTGGGCCGTGCTGGACCCGCTGCCGCAGACAGCCCCGCTGTTGCCGGCGGTGCGGCCTGAGGAAGCGCCGCCGCGCGAGGTCGCCGCCAAATCCGACACCACGAAGTCGGATGCAGCGCCATCGGAGGCCGAAAAATCCGAAGCGGCCGAGCCGGAGCCCGAGGCGAAGCCGGCAGCAAAGAAGCCCGCAACAAAAAAGCGCCGGTAAAAACCGGCGCTTTTGATCTCGCTTGAGATGCGAGGCGATTACTGGACGTTGTTGCCGCCGCCCTGCAGCGCCATCTGCGAATTGAACGGCGAGTCGCCGTGCTTCGGCTCCAGCACCACCACGACCGTGCCGAGGCCGACGCGATCATAGAGATCGATCACGTCCTCGTTGGTCATGCGGATGCAGCCCGACGAAATCGATGCGCCGATATATTCCGGCTGGTTGGTGCCGTGAATCCGGAACAGCGTGTCCTTGCCGCCCGAATAGAGATAGAGCGCGCGCGAACCCATCGGATTGTCCGGTCCGGGTGCGACGAACTTCGGCACGCCGAGACGCGAGATCTCACCCGGGGTCGGATGCCAGGGCGGCCACTCGGTCTTGCTGCCGATCTTGGCAATGCCGGACCACGCCATCGCTTCCTCGCCGACGGTGATGCCGTAGCGGAGCGCCTTGCCGTTGGCCTGAACCAGATAAAGGTAGTGGTTGTCGGAATCGACGACGATCGAACCCGGCGCTTCCTTGCGGTGATAGTCGACGATCGCGCGGCGGAAAGCCTCCGGAACCGGGGTCTTCACGTAGGAAACCTTCGCCAGCAGTTCCTTGTCGCGCGGCTTGAAATTCTGCGTGTTGGTCGCTTCGTAGGTAGTGCCCTGGATGCAGCCTGACAGCATCAGTCCGGCAGCGAGGATACCCAGTGTTACTTTCAGCGACGACATGGTTCAATTCCAATCGAAAGCCTTGCGCTCGCGGCGGCAAATACTCCGCCTCAAACGCGACGATTCCATTAATCCCATTATCGTCAAAAACCGGCTCTTATTCCAGTGCTTGCGTAGTTGTTCGGCGCTGCGGGAGGCTGGCTGTGGCTTTTATGCCGCAAGTTTTGCGGTTTGGGGTCGATTTATAGGCAGGGGTGGCCTTGTTGCCGAATCAAGGCCACGCTGCCGCCACCCCGACGCCACAAATGTGGACCGGCGGTTAATACGCCAGTCATGAAGCGCTTGTCAGAATCGCGTTTAGTGCCGCTGGGTGCGGTTTGTGCCCTGTTCCGGAGTTGCCCATGTTCTCGGTGTACGTCCCCACGGAATCCTCCCTGAAGAAGCTCCCCGCGGTGGACCCGGCCGGACTGCCGGAAAACGCGGTCTGGATCGATCTGGTAAAGCCGACGACGGAGGAGGACCACGCCGTGGAGCGGCTGGCCGGGATCGCGGTGCCGACCCGGGAAGACATGCAGGAAATCGAGATTTCCAGCCGTCTCTATATCGAGAACGGCGCGCGCTACATGACCGCTACGCTGATGTGCCATTCCGACACGGACATGCCGCGGACCACGGCCGTCACTTTCATCCTCTCCGGTCACCGGCTGGTAACGGTACGCTACGATGAGCCGAGGCCCTTTGCGCTGGTCGAGAACAAGCTGGGGAGATCATGCGTGGCGGGAATCACCGGCGAAATGGTGATGATGGAACTGCTCGACGCCGTCATCGACCGCTGCGCCGACATTCTGGAGCGCGCCGGCGCCGACGTCGACCAGGTTTCCCATGACATCTTCGAACCCGAGCAGGAGCGCCACGGCCACGCCAAGCAGTATTCGCAGATCCTGCAGGCGATCGGCCGCAAGGGCGATTTGACCTCGAAGGTCCGCGAAAGCCTGGTCTCGATCGGCCGCGTCGTCACCTTCCTGTCGGCGGTCATGGAAGGCGTCAAATGGTCCAAGGACATGCGCGAGCAGCTCAAGACCATGCAGCGCGACGTCGCGTCCCTGACCGACCACGCCTCCTACCTCTCCAACAAGATCACTTTCGTGCTGGATGCCATGCTCGGCGTCGTCAATCTCGAGCAGAACAACATCATCAAGCTGTTCTCGGTCATGGCCGTGGTGCTGATGCCGCCGACCCTGATCGCCTCGATCTACGGCATGAACTTCAAGGTGATGCCGGAACTCGAATGGGTGCACGGCTACCCGATGGCGCTGATCATGATGCTCATGGCAGCCGTGCTGCCGTATTTCCTCTTCAAGTGGAAGAAGTGGCTTTAAATCAGCGGTTCCCGGCGTTTTGTCCCAGAGCGTTTTCAAGTGAAGTGGGCACCGGTTCACGTCAGGAAAACGCGTCAAAACAAGTAGCGAAGCCCGCCTCAATCCCACTGCTAAAATTTGAGCGGTGCGCTGAACGATTGGTCGAAACTTGTCTGCGATAAGACAGTCTCAGGCCGCGAGGATACCATGGTTGAGAAACTTATAACGCCACCCCGCAACGTCATCGATCTTGCGCGCTATCAGCAGGACCGCGCCGTTGGCAAGGCGCAGGCGATCTCGATGCTGGTCTGCCGGCATTGCGGTGCTGCTCTGGCGGACGGCGAGAACGAGAACGAGTGCTCGAGCACGCTGAATGTCGAGGCGCAGACTGCGTGCGCCCCGCTGAAGCTTTACGCGGAGTAACGAGAGCACAGACCTCATCTTGAGGAGCCGCGAAGCGGCGTCTCGAAGGATGCGCCGCGACGCTCTTTCTTTCCAAGTCACCATCCTTCGAGACGCCATGCTGCGCATGGCTCCTCAGGATGAGGAGTCCTACACGTGTTGCCCGCCGTTGATGTGGATCTCGGCGCCGTTGACGTAGGAACTGGTCTCCGTACACAGCACGTAGATGATCTTCGCAACTTCATCCGGCGTGCCGAGCCGGTGCAGCGGAATCTGCTGGTCGACGATCTTCTCGGTGCCCGGCGAGAGGATCGATGTGTCGATCTCACCGGGCGCGATCGAATTGACGCGAACGCCGACACGGCCGAAATCGAACGCCATTTCCCGTGTCAGCGAAGCCAATGCCGCCTTCGAGGTCGCATAGGCAGCACCTGCGAACGGATGAACGCGCGAGCCTGCGATCGAGGTGACGTTCACCACCGAGCCCTTGGCCGCCTTCAATTCCTCGATCAGTCCGCGCGCCATCATGATAGGCGCGAAGAAATTCACCCGGAATACATGGCTCCAGGTCTCGATATCGGTGTCCATCGTGCCCATGCGCGCGCCGCCCGCGGCCTTCGGCGAAATCGCGGCGTTGTTGACCAGCGCATGCAGTTCGCCGCCTTCGAGGCGTTCGCGGATTTCCGAGATCGCGCGCGTGGTGTCGGCGTGGTCGGCAAGGTCGACCTGGACGTGATCCTCAGGGCCTGCGTCCCACGGGCAGTTTTCCGGGAACGCATGCCGCGAGCAGGTGATGACGCGCCAGCCCGCGCTTGAGAACCGGATCACGGTGGCATGGCCGATGCCGCGGCTGGCCCCGGTCAGAAGCATCGTGCGTCGGGGGCCGTGGTTGGATGAACTCGGCATGGAAATCTTTCAGTCCGTCGGCATCAGGGATAGAGCCGCACTTTTGTCCACGGCTGCACCGGCGCGTCGCGACGAAATTCAATACGGTCGTGCAGGCGGTACGGGCGGTCGTGCCAGAATTCGAAACGCGTGGGCCCGATACGCCAGCCGCTCCACCCCTGCGGACGCGGCACCGCGCCGATGACGTGCTTGGCCGCGACCAGTGCGATCGCCTGCTCGAACGCAAAGCGGCTTTCCAGCGGCTGCGACTGCTTGCTGGCCCAGGCGCCGATCTGCGCCTGCTTCGGCCGTGTCGCGAAATAGGCATCGGCTTCTTCCGCCGTCACCGGCGTCACATTGCCGCGGATGCGGACCTGACGGCGCAGCGACTTCCAGTGAAAAAGTAACGCCGCCTTAGGATTTGCGGCGAGTTCGCGGCCTTTCTGGCTGGCGACGTGGCTGTAGAACACGAAACCATCGGCATCATAGCCCTTCATCAGCACCATTCGCACATCCGGCAGCCCGTCGGCGTCGACGGTTGCCAGCGACATCGCGTTGGGATCGCTCGGTTCGGACTTCACGGCTTCCGCAAACCACTCGCCGAACAGCGCAAACGGTTCCTCTGCGGCGGTAAAATCACCCGATGTTAACGGTGTCGGGTGTTTGATGGAGGTTGTGTCCGTCATGTCAGGAGTTCCAGTTGCGTTCGTGCGTATCCCAGCCCCGTTACAGGCTCGCCCTATATAGGGCATGGGAACGCGTTGGCCTATTGGCGATCCGGCCGGTGAGCGCGGTGATGACGCTGATTCTGATCGGGCTCGGCTCCGGTGGCTGCAGCCTGAATCGATCGGACGCGGCGTTCGCCAAGATGGAGGAAAGCGACCACACGGGATCGATCGGGCCGGCCGCGCCGCCGACACCGACCGAGAGCGATCTGGTGTTTGCCCGCACCGCGGCCTCCGACGTCCTGACCAAGGGCGACAAGGATTCCAGCCAGCCTTGGGAAAACCCCGAGACCGGGGCGCGGGGGTCGGTGACGCCGCTGGCCCAGGCCTATGCCTCGGACGACGGCCGTACCTGCCGGGACTTTCTGGCGAGCTACGTCAACGGGCGCACCGAAAGCTGGCTGCAAGGTGCCGCCTGCAAAGCCAGCCAGGGCCGATGGGAAATTCATACGTTGAAGCCCTGGAAGCGCGGATAAAGCCTCAAAACATGCCTAGGAGGCCGTTGCAAAAATGCAACTGACTCCCCAGATGAAGCCAAGGTGGGCGATTTGCCCTAACATCGTAGAACCGAATTCCCGTGAAGGAGACGTGACGGATGCGCGACCCCTATGAGGTCTTGGGGGTGCCTCGGAGCGCCAGCGCCGCGGCGATCAAGAGTGCCTATCGCAAGCTCGCCAAGAAGCATCACCCGGACAGCAACAAGAACGATCCGAAGGCCGCGGAGCGCTTTTCCGAACTGAACTCGGCCAACGAAATCGTCGGCGACGAGGACAAGCGCAAGCAGTTCGATCGCGGCGAAATCGACGCCGAGGGCAAGCCGCGCTTCCAGGGTTTCCCCGGCGGTGGCGGCGGGCGCGGCCGCGCCGGCGGACCGGGCGGCTTCCAGTCCCACACCTTCCGGACCGGCGGCAGTCCTGGAGCCGGCGGTGGCGCCGGCTTCGAGGATATCCTCAACAGCATGTTCGGCGGAACGGCGAGGGGCGGGCGCGCCGGTGGCGGTAGCCCGTTCGAGTTCGATACCGGCGGCATTGGCGTCGATCTCGACCTCAACGTCGCGATGACGGTGTCGCTGGAAGAATCGGTCCAGGGGGCAGAGAAACGCGTCCGCCTGCCGAGCGGCAAGGAGCTCAATGTCCGGATTCCCGCCGGCGTCACCGCGGGTCAGCAGATTCGGCTGAAGGGCCAGGGCGAGACCGCGCAGGGCCATCGCCCCGGCGATCTCCTGATCACGGTCAGCATCGCGCAGCACGCCTTCTTCAAGGTCGACGGCAGCGATCTGCGCGTCGATCTGCCGATCACGCTCTACGAGGCAGTGCTGGGCGGCAAGGTGCGGGTGCCGACGCTCGGCAGCGCGGTTGAGTTGTCGATCCCGAAAAATACCTCCAGCGGCCGCACCTTTCGCCTCAAGGGCAAGGGTTTACCGAAGGCGGGAGGAACCGGGGACCTGTTCGTCACCACCCGGATTATTCTACCCGACGGGAACGATAGCGAGCTTGAGGCATTGATGCAGAAATGGCGCGATGGACATCCATATAATCCGCGCGCGGATTTCGGCTGACGTTTTTGGACGACTTTGAGGCGGAATCGCGTTAAGAAAAAGGCGTCGAATAGACAGCGGAGCCCGGCAGGACAGTTCCCCGCAGGCACCAGACCGCCCGAGAAAAAAGGGGCGGCCTCGAAAGGGGGACCAGCGCGGTACCAAACCCCGATCGAGGCCGCTTGCGCCGATCGGCGGATCGAGCGCTACTCATTTTTTCGTGAGCACCCGGTGCTATAATGAGACGCGCCCGTGACTTGATTCCAGATTTTCGGTGTCGGAATTGGGACGTGACCTATCCGCCACTTTTTTCCATCTGGTCGTAGACGGCTTGGGCGATCTGCGTCAGCCGGCTGCGGTCGGTGCCACCGCTCACGACATAGCCGACGCCGCGATCCGCCCAGAACAGCGCGCCCTCGGCGCCTTGCGCGGCATATCGCATCTGCGTCGCCTCGGCCTCGGACTTCGCAGTGTAGATCGTGAAGCGTTCGCCGGACGCGCTCTCATACATCAGGAACGACGCAGGCCCCGTCGGGCCGGGCAACAGCCGGCCGCCGATCAGCTTCAGTCCGGCAGCAGCGAGTTCAGGCGCGCGGACGTCCCAGCCGCAGCGCTTGGTCAGCCATTGCTGCAGATGGGTGCGCTCGCTGCCGGGCACCTCGACGGGATGGCGGACTTCCACCACATAGAGCCGGTGCGCATCGAGCGCATCGACGGTGAAGTTCTGGAACGCCGAGGGAGCGGCGGCGGCGCCGCGCGCCACCCAGCCGGCGCCACCGCCGACAATGAATGCCGCCAGCGTGGCCGCGATCGCGCCATAGACCCATTTGCGCGGCTGTTGCACCAGCCGCTCGATATCGAGCCGTTTCGGCACCGCCTCGTCGGCGACGGAATCGTAACGGGCGTGCAGCGCCTCTGCCATTGCGCGCCACGACTGCACCCGCGCGTCGTCGTCGGGATGCGTTGACAGCCATGCCTCGACATCGCCGCGGCGTTCCGCCGGCAGCTCATTGTCGACGTAAGCATGCAGCTCGTCTTCAGTGACGGGAATGTTGGGGTCGGTCATTGTCTTCGTCTCTGCCTATTCCAAGCTCTGTCTAATTCCGTCTAGTCTTGGGTCTGTCTATTCCAAGCCGAAATTTGTTTCGAAATCTGTCTATGCATAACGCCTGCCACAATCATCATTTCACCCGACGCAACGCGGTTCGCTCGCCCTCGAGCGAAGCTTTCACATGTGCCCGTGCCCGCGCCAGCCGGGACATTACGGTGCCGATCGGCACGCCCTGGATGTCGGCGACCTCGCGGTAGCTCAATCCTTCCAGCATCACCAACAGCAATACCGAGCGCTGTTCTTCCACCAGCGTCGCCAGCGCGCGGGCGATGTCGCGCCCTTCCGCTTCGGTGCCGCTGGCATCCGGGTTGTTGTCGAGCAGCGGCATGAACTGCGGCCGCCGCGCCAGCGATCGCCGCCGGTTCTTGTTGAGGTTGGTCAGGATCGTATAGAGCCAGCTCCTGACATCGCCGCCGAGAAACAGTCGTTCCGAACGCAACGCCCGCACCAGCGTGTCCTGCACCAGATCGTCGGCAATATCCGCATCGCGCGCCAGCGCACGGGCATAGCGGCGGAGCGCCGGAATCATGGCTTCGACACTTTGACGAAACGCGGTCATTGGCACCAGATAATACGGGTTGGTCCGGCGCGAACGCCTTACTCAACATAACACCCAATTGGTGCGTCTATTCCGGCCATTGAGAACAGTGGAAAACAGCGTTAATCCGGGGCGGATTGGGGCTGTACCCCGGTGGAGTGCTGGTGTACCTCCAGACCCCAGCGGAAGCTGATTGGAAGGTATGATGTCGCAGAAATCAGGTCTGATGCAGGGCAAGCGCGGGGTGATCCTCGGCGTCGCGAACAACCGTTCGATCGCCTGGGGCATTGCCAAGGCATGCCACGACGCAGGTGCTGAGATCGCGCTGACCTGGCAGGGCGATGCGCTGAAGAAGCGGGTCGAGCCGCTGGCCAAGGAGATCGACGCGCTGCTGCTCGGCCATTGCGACGTCACCGATGCCGCCACCATCGATGCGGTATTCGAGGTGCTGCGGGAGAAGTGGGGCAAGATCGACTTCGTCGTGCATGCGATCGCGTTCTCCGACAAGGATCAGCTCGACGGCCGCTATGTGGATACGACCGCCGACAATTTTTCCAGGAGCTTGCTGATCAGCTGCTATTCGCTGACCGCTATCGCGCAGCGTGCGGAAAAGCTGCTGGTCGACGGCGGCTCGATCCTGACGCTGACCTATTACGGCGCCGAGAAGTGGATGCCGCATTACAACGTGATGGGCGTCGCGAAAGCGGCACTCGAGGCCAGCGTGCGCTACCTCGCCGCTGATCTCGGCGAGAAGAAGATCCGCGTCAACGCGATCTCGGCTGGCCCGATCAAGACGCTGGCCTTCGCGGGCATCGCCGATTCCCGCCTGCTGCTGAAGTGGACCGAGGTCAACGCGCCGTTGCTGCGCAACGTCACCATCGAGGAAGTCGGCGACAGCGCGCTCTACTTCCTGTCGGATATGTCGCGCGGCGTCACCGGCGAGGTGCATCACGTCGATTCCGGCTATCACGTGCTGGGCATGAAGCGGCTCAACTCGCCGGACGTAACCCAGGACAAGGAATAGCCGCACGTCCGATGTCCGCGCCCGTGATCTACTACATCCGCCATGGCGAGACGTCGTGGAATGCGCTGGGCCGGCTGCAGGGTGTGCAGGACATTCCGCTCAACGATCTCGGCCGCAGGCAGGCAGCCCATGCCGGCAATATCCTGCTCGATCTCTTTGCACGCGACGGACGCGACCAGTCATCGCTGACCTTCGTCGCCAGCCCGCTGATCCGCGCCCGCGCGACGATGGAATTGGTTCGCGGCGAATTGAAACTGCCGGCGGCGGGTTACGCGCTTGACGACCGGCTGCGCGAGATCGGTTACGGCAAATGGGAGGGCTCGACCCTGCCCGAAATGCAGGTCGCCGATCCCGACCTTTATGCCAGGCGCCAGACCGAGAAATGGACGGTGTCGCCGCCCGGCGGCGAGAGTTATGTCGAGGTCCAGGCCCGGATGCAGGACTGGTACGCCTCGCTTAGGGCCGACACCGTGGCGGTGGCGCATGGCGGCACCGCGCGGGCGCTGATGGTCGCAATCGGCATCGAAACCCCGCTCAGCGCCGCCGATCTGACCATCGAGCAGGGCGCGGTCTATGTGTTCCGCGACGGCGGATTGCAGAAATATAGTTAAGGGTGTTTCTCGTCATGCCCGGGGCTTGTCCCGGACGGCTAAACCCGGCCATGACGCGTTGACAGGATATTTGACCCCATAGTCCGCGCGCGTTACCACACGCTTCAATCCCTGGTTTTGAGCTCACCATGTCCTTCAACACCTTCGGCCACATGTTCCGGGTCACGACCTTTGGCGAAAGCCACGGGATCGCGATCGGCTGCGTGGTCGACGGCTGCCCGCCGTTGATCCCGCTGACATCAGAGGACATCCAGCTCGATCTCGATCGCCGCCGTCCCGGCCAGTCGCGCTTCACCACCCAGCGCCAGGAGCCCGACACGGTCAAAATCCTGTCCGGCGTGATGGCCCATCCCGAGACCGGGGTGCAGGTGACGACAGGCACGCCGATTGCGCTTCTGATCGAGAACACCGATCAGCGCTCGAAAGACTATTCCGAGATCAAGGACAAGTTTCGCCCCGGTCACGCCGACTTCACCTATGAAGCCAAATACGGCCTGCGCGACTATCGCGGCGGCGGCCGTTCGTCGGCGCGCGAGACCGCGACCCGCGTCGCGGCCGGCGCCATCGCGCGCAAAATCCTGCCGGACGTGAAGGTGCGCGGCGCGCTGGTGCAGATGGGACCGCACAAGATCGATCGCGAAAAATGGGACTGGGACGAGATCGCGCGCAATCCGTTCTTCTGCCCCGACAAGGACAAGGCGGCGTTCTTCGAACAATATCTCGACGGCATCCGCAAGAGCGGCTCTTCGATCGGCGCCGTCATCGAAGTGGTCGCCGAAGGCGTGCCGCCCGGCCTGGGCGCGCCGATCTACGCCAAGCTCGACGGCGAACTGGCAGCCGCGATGATGAGCATCAACGCGGTGAAGGGCGTCGAGATCGGGGCCGGTTTCGGTGCTGCCGAATTGTCCGGCGAGGAAAACGCCGACGAGATGCGCACCGGCAACAACGGCACGCGCTTTCTGTCCAATCATTCTGGCGGCGTGCTCGGCGGCATCTCGACCGGCCAGCCGGTGGTGGTGCGTTTTGCGGTGAAGCCGACGTCGTCGATCCTGTCGCCGCGCCAGACGGTGGATCGCTCGGGCCACGACACCGACATCATGACCAAGGGCCGACATGACCCTTGCGTCGGCATTCGCGCGGTGCCGGTCGGCGAGGCGATGATGGTCTGCGTGCTCGCCGATCATCTGCTGAGGCATCGCGGCCAGGTCGGTTAGCGCCGACAGTCCCGCAACGTCAGGCGTTCGTGTCACCTTGACGCGCCTTCAACTTGCGCGGCAAATGCCGGTGTCATGAATGCATCAGAACTGCAGAAACTCTCCGACTGGCTGGTCGATGGCGCGAGGTCTTCGTTCCGCTCGCCGCAGTTGCTGGGTGAAATTTGCCAGCGGTTGATCGCGGCCGGCTTGCCGCTGTGGCGCACCGGCATCTTCGTCCGAACCCTGCACCCCGATATTTTCGGCTACCGCTTCATCTGGAAGCCGGGCTCCGACGTCGAGGTCGGCGCGGCCGATTTCACATTCGTGGATTCACCGGACTTCCAGAACAGCCCGCTATACATCGTCTTCCAGGAGGGAGTGGAGGTCCGGGCGCGTTTCGACGATCCCGCAAGCAGCCGCTTTCCGATCATCGAGGATCTGCGGGCTGAAGGTGTCACGGATTATATCGCGTTGCCGCTGATTTTTACCGACGGTTCAGCCCGCGCATCGAGCTGGACCACGAAGCAGCCCGGCGGCTTCACCGACGAGCAACTGGCGGTGCTGCGAAGCGTCGTAAAGCCGCTGGCGCGGTTGGTCGAGATCCTGAGTCTGAACCGCATGGCCTCGATGCTGCTCGACACCTATGTCGGCAACCGTGCCGGCGAACGGATCCTCGGCGGCCAGATCAGGCGTGGACACACCGAAACCATGAATGCCGCGATCTGGCTGTCCGATCTGCGCGGCTTCACTTCGCTGTCGGATCGCGTCCCGGCGGAGACCGTGGTGGATATCCTCAATCAATATTTCGATTGCCAGGTCGTCGCGATCCGCAAGCATGGCGGCGAAGTGTTGAAGTACATGGGCGACGGGCTGCTCGCGGTGTTTCCGATCGATGAATATGTCGGCGATGCCCAGCAGGTTTGCTCACGGGTGCTGGAAGCCGCCCATGAGTCCCGCGCCAGCGTCTCGGACATGAAATATCCGATCGGCGACGCCGTCGAGCAGTTTCGGTTCGGTCTTGCGCTCCATGTCGGGCGAATCCTCTACGGCAATATCGGCGGCGGTAACCGGCTCGACTTCACCTGCATCGGTCCAGCCGTGAATCTCGCGGCCCGGCTGGAAAAGATCGCCAGCAACCTTCGCCGCACGGTGGTGGCATCGGAGGGATTTGCCGGCATCTGCCGGGGAGGCTGGAGCGATCTCGGCGAGTTTCCGGTCGCCGGCTTCGCAAAGGCCGCGCGCGTTTATGGCCTGGCCGACGAAACGTCGGCGGGCTAAGTCGCGAGCTGCCACGTCACGTCTTCTAGCACGCCTTGTAGCCAAATTTCTGGATCATATCGCGGCCGGATATCGCGTGGAGTTCGAGCGTGTCCATGTAGTGGTGCGACGTCACGTAATCGCGAAGGCCGGCATTGTAGGCGCTCAGCATATGTTGGGTCACCGCTGGCGAAGCAGTTCCTCTGCTGCCGTGGCCGGAATGAAACAGCAGGGTTGCCGATGGTTCGATGCACACGTTGCGGATTGCGAGGAACAGCGTGCAGGACGATTTGCAATGGCCCCTGATCCGGAACAACTCGCCGGATTGATTGTACTGGCTGACCACTTGATCGAAGCTGAAGTATTTTCCGCCCTTGCCGTAACCGTCGGAGCTGCCGGCCATCGCCGATGTCGTGAACAATATCAGCATGCCTGCGATCGCGCTTTTCATGCGTTATTCCTCCGGCTCGGTGGTGAACAGCAATGGGTAGCCCTTGGCACGGCCCGCGTCGGTGGCGCGGGTTGCCTTGGTCTCGGCGACGTCCTTGGTGAAGACGGCGACGACGCAGACGCCGCGCCGGTGCGCCGTGATCATGACCTTGTGGGCCTGGTCCTCGGTCATGCGGAATTCAGACTTCAGCACCGTGACGACGAATTCGCGCGGCGTGAAGTCGTCATTGACGAGGATGACCTTGTGCAGGCGCGGCCGTTCGGTCTTGGTCTTGACCCTGGTTTTTGGCTTGGCGACGGTATCGATCATTCCGCAGAATTTCCCGAAGCGAAGACGCTGCCGCCGCGATCAGCCGGCGCGGCAATCCGCCAGAGGTTGCGCCATGCCCTGGTCGCCGCGGCCGGCGGCGGTCTCGATCAGTTTACAGGCTCCGGGTCGATCGTGAAACTGGGTGTTTGCTGAGAGTTTGAGCGCGATCAGGGCCTGGATCGCGCCCGGTTCGTCCAGTTCGGCGGCCTCTTCGGCATTGAACAGCAGGCGTTCCGGGTCTTCCAGCCGCAGCTCCGGATGCTCGGCCAGCAGCCGCAGCACCTGGATGCGGGTGTCGTAGTCGTACCCGCTGGCGAGATCGATCAGGCGCACGGCCTCCTTGATGTCGCGCGGCACCCATTTTCCCTCGAGCATGAGCTGTCCCAGCATCCCCTTGGCCATCCAGCTATCCGAGACGCCTTTCACCAGCGACACCGCGCGTCTGGGGTCGGCGGGGCCGCCTTCGCCTGATATCAGCATCTGCGCCAGTGGGACGATGGCGCCGCCGGGGTCGGCGCGCTTTGCTTCCTCCAGCAGCGCCCGTGCGCGCACCGGATCCGATTCACGGATCACGGTCGCCAGTTCGCGCTTGGCGCCGAACACGTAGGGACCGCTTGCCATGCGTTCGAGTATGTCGAGACCGCGGGCGCGCTCGTCTGCCTTCTCAGAGGTCGCCAGCAACGTTCCGAGCGTCAACGACGTATTGCTGGCGCCCTGGGCGGAGGCGGCGCGCTCCGCCCAGTAGCGCGCCTCAACGGGATCGCGTTTGACGATGTCGCCATCCGTGAGCCGCCGTATCAGCACCCGCATGGCAGAGGTGTGCCCGAGTTCGGCCGCCTTGCGCAGCGCGTCAGCGGCTTCGGTGCGGGTTACCGATTGCGGCCGTTCGGGATGGCCGCGATCCCAAGATCGGTGATGCTCGTAAATCTCGTAATAGGCTTCGGCGCTGCCTTGGGCCGCGGCTTCGCGCCACAGCCTGAGGGCTTCGGTCTTTTGCTCATACGACATCCACCGTCCGGCCTGCACCTTGAAGTACAGGTCGTCGGGATGCGCTGCGAATGCCATGTTGCAGCTCTGCCGCCGCAATTCCCAGCGGCGGTGCAGCACGGTATCGCCGACATATTCCTTTGGGTCTTCCTCGAGGCTCCTGCAGAGCTCGCCTGCGTTCTCCTGCGTCAGCGTCGGTTGCGGCGGCTCCGGCGCGGGTGGCGCAGCTTCAGGCCGCAGCGGCTCCAGGAACAGTGCCGTCACGACGGCGAGCGCTGCAAACGGGATCAGCCACAGCGCGGCCGCGCGCTTTCGCGGCGGGCGGCCGTCATTTTCGGGAATTTTCGGAGGCGTAACCATGTCCGGGCCATCAGCGGCCAGGTTGGCGCGCGCTTCATTTGTCGCGGTGAGCGCCCGATTTGTTCATGGCAGCGCCGGCACCGTGCGCAAATAGGCCACGATATCGGCGAGATCGGCGGGCCTCAGCTCGGCATAGTAACCAAATGCCATCGGTGGATTCAGTGGCCTTCCGTCGCGCGCTACGCCATGCGTGACGGCGCGGACGATTTCCGCGTCGGTCCAGCCCCCGATGCCGGCGCTTTGATGCGCCGTGATGTTGGGGACGATCGTATCCGGCGTTCCGGCAGGCGAACCGTCGCGCGGGGGAAACACGCGGCCGCCGCCGCCGAGGCCACCTTTGAAATCGGACACGCCGCGCGACCATGTGGAGTGGCATTCCATGCAATGGCCGATGGTGACGAGATAGGCGCCGCGTTTGACCGGGTCGGCCAGCATGGCCTTGCTGAAACCGGCGTCGGCATCCGGATAGGGATCGCGGCGCACGGGCGCCTTGTAAACGGGATCGGGAACCTGGTTTCTGACCGGCTTGACGCTGCGCAAATAGGCGACGATGGCATCGAGATCTTCCGGCAGCAGCGCCTTGTAGAAATTTGACGGCATGATCGCCGCCAGCGGCACGCCGGCGAGGTGGCCGTGATTGGGCCGCGCTCCCTCGATCAGCGCGCGCTTGATCTCGGCATCGCTCCAGCTTCCGATGCCGGTCTCCTTGTCGGGGGTGATATTCGCAGCGGTGGCGGTGAAGGGCGGGGTGTTGAAGTTGAGGCCGCCGGACAGCGCCCTGTCGGCGATCAGTTTGCCGTCGGCGTCGCGCGGCGAGTGGCAGTTGCCGCAGGCCATGATGGTATTGACCAGATAGCTGCCGCGTTCGAGAGATGTCTCCGCGATGGCGCAATTCGAGGCTGCCAGCAGGCATGCGCCCGCCGTGATAACGATTCGAAGCATATTTCTCTCCTGCCCGGTCCGCGATCTATCGCAGGCGAATCGAGGCTCGGCAATATTGGCTGAACCGGGGCGGTGGAAGGCTAACCTGAATGTGAAGGATGGATGATATCAGTGCTTTGCGCGACGCAATTTGCATGTCACGATTGCCGCCAGTCGACGGGAGGGCAGCGATGCGCTGGTATGTCTCGATCGGGGCCGTGCTTGTAGCAGGCGTACTTGCCAGCGGCGACGTCGCGGGTGTTGCCGCGCCGAGCCCGAACAACCAACTCGGCAACCCTGCGTCCGGCCAGCAACTGGCCGACAAGGAAGCCACGCCCTCGGTCGATGTCGAACTGATTCTCGCCGTCGACGTCTCCTATTCGATGGACATGGACGAGCTTGCGATCCAGCGCGAGGGCTATGCGCAAGCGATCGTCTCCAAGGAATTCTTGCAGGCACTGAAGAGCGGCCCGAACGGCAAGATCTCGGTGACCTATTTCGAGTGGGCGGCTTCCAGCGACCAGAAGATCATCATCCCGTGGCGGGTGATCGACGGCCCGGAGACCGCCGACGCCGTCGCCAACGAGATCATGAAGACCCCGATCCGCCGCGCGTCGCGCACCTCGATCTCGGGCGCGATCAATTTCGCCATGCCGCTATTCGACGAGAACCCGCATCGCGGCCTGCGGCGCGTGATCGATATCTCCGGCGATGGCCCCAACAACAACGGCTCGCCGGTCGTCATCGCCCGCGATGCCGCGGTGGATAAGGGCATCGTCATCAACGGCCTGCCGATCATGGTCAAGGAGCCGTCCTACTCCACCATGGATATCGACAATCTCGATTTTTATTACGAAGACTGCGTCATCGGCGGTCCCGGCGCCTTCGTGGTGACGATCAAGGACCGCGACAAGTTCAAGGAAGCGATTCGCACCAAACTTCTGCTCGAGGTCGCCGGCCGTACCCCGGAACGCCCGATCGTTCCGGCCGCCGCCGCGGCAGCCAAGGAGCCCCGCGTCAATTGCCTGATAGGTGAGAAGATCTGGCAGGACCGCTGGGGACGGTGAGTCCGGAAGCGGTGATGTTCCCAACATCAGTTGCTCTCGGCGCCTGTATGTTCGAAGCGAAGACGTCTTGTGGGAGGCTATTACTTGTCGGTACTGACGTTGGCGTTGACGTCGGATTCATTCCTGTACAAAAGCCCGGGGACTCGCGGGCAGTGCAGAATGACGGGGCATTGCTGATTTCAAGCATCGCCGTTTCGCGAGAGGGGAACGCCGCCACTCCGTTGAACCGCACCTGGCGCGGCCTGAGGGTGGCGCCGTGATTTCGTTTGAGCCGCGGTTCACCGCGCGCTAGTAGAGCGGATGCTTGTTCATATCCAGGTTCTCCGGTTCGTGGCGGCGGTCGCGGTCGTCGCCTTTCATGCTTTGGGCGCCCCGCCGAAGGGTTTTGAAGTTCCCGAGAGCGCGATCTCCCTTGTCCTCTCCTACGGCGGACGTGGCGTCGATCTGTTTTTCGTCATTTCGGGCTTCATCATTTTCTATGCGACCCAAGGTTCAGGACTGACGCCGGCGGGATTCTTGCGCCGCCGTGTCGAGCGCATCGTTCCCTTGTATTTCTTCGTGATCTTCGCGGTTACGATGCTGGCCGTCACGCTTCCCGCGACGTTCGGAACGCCCGACTGGTACACGCCCCGCCACATCCTCAAATCGCTGGCGTTCGTCGCCTTCACGGACGGCGAAATGCCGGTCGTCTATGTCGGCTGGTCGCTCGAATATGAGATGTACTTTTATCTCGCGGTCGCGCTGCTGATGGCGGCCACGCGCGATGTCTGGCGCAACATCGTGTTGATTTTTTCCGCGCTCGCGCTGGCGGGACAGACTCCCGGGCGTCGGGTCGGCGCTCGGAAACTACGCGTTCTTCGTCGATCCCATGATCCTCGAATTCGTTCTCGGCGTTATCGTCGGCCACGTGTTCGTCAATGGCCGGGTAGGCTGGCCGATGCCGGTTGCCGCGGCCTGCGCGATCGCGGCGTTGCTGGTGACGGACCCCACCAACCGCGTCATCGTATCAGGCGTCCCGTTCGCGGGCCTTGTCGCGGCGGCGGCCTTTGTCAGCCGCAGGCGCGTCGATCCGACGTTGCCGGAGCGCGCGCTGGCGCGGCTCGGCGATGCGTCCTATTCGATCTATCTCGCGCAGGTGGAGACGGTGTCGCTGGCAAGCGCATCGATCGCGGGCGCAATTCCCACCATTCCGCCGCTGCTGTTGCTTGTCGTCACCAGCGCGATCGTCGTCGCGCTCGGTCTGCTGCTCAACATTGTCGTGGAGCGGCCGTTGCTAAAACTTTGCCGCCGCCTGGGTCGCCCGCGCCCATCACAGACAGCAAGCAACGTCATCGCCTGAACCGCGCCACCAGCTCCACATGCGGGGTATGGCGGAATTGATCGACCGGCGTGACGCCGTCGATCTGGTAGCCGCCGTCGATCAGGATTTTGGCGTCGCGCGCAAAGGTGGCGACATTGCAGGAGACCGCGACCACCGTCGGAACCTTGCTGGCCGCCAGTTGCGTCGCGACCGCCTGCGCGCCTTGGCGCGGCGGATCGAACACGACGGCATCGTAATCGCGCAGCTCCTGCGGCACCAGCGGACGCCGGAACAGATCGCGCGCCTCGGCCTTGAGCGGTTTCAATCCGGACGTCGAGGTCACCGCCTTCTGCAACGCCAAGATGGAGGCGGTATCGTTGTCGAAGGCGGTCACCCGCGATTTCGTGGCCAGCCGCAGCGCGAACGGACCGACGCCGCAGAAGAGGTCAGCGATGTGCTTGGCGCGCTTGCAGTGATCGGCGACCAGCGCGGCCAACGTTTCCTCGCCCGCCACTGTTGCCTGCAGGAACGATCCCGGCGGCAGCGCGACCTGCGCGGTGCCGATCGAGATCACCGGCGATGTTCGCATCAAGACCAGTTCGCCATGGCGCGTCAGCCGCGCCAGCCGGTGCTGTTTGGCGATTTCGGACAGTTTTGTAATCAGTTTGGTCGACACCGCCCCGGAGCCGCGCACATCGACATCCAAACCGCTTTCGGTAGCCGTGACCTGGATGTCGAGCGGCTTGCCCATCGTGATCAACGGCTCGGCGATGGCCCAGGCGGCCTCGATCGCGCCGTCGAGATGCGGATCGAGGATCGGGCAGCGGTCGATCGGCACGATGTCGTGCGAACCGGACGCCGCGAAGCCGACCTTCACCACCTCATGCGTTCCCATCCGCGCATGCAGGGTGATGCGGCGGCGGCCCGCGCCATGCGCATCGGCCAGCGACGCCACCTCGCAGTCGATCCCCGCTTGCGCCAGCGTCGTTACCACGATGTCGCGCTTCCAGGCGCGGTAGCGCTCCGTTTCCCAGTGCTGGATCGCGCAGCCCCCGCAGACGCCAAAGTGCGGACAGAATGGCGCGATCCGTTCCGGGCTGGCGCTATCGACCCTGGTCAACCGGCGGCGGTCGGGATGGTTGCCGGGGACCGGCGCGACCTCGACCGTCTCGCCGCCCAGCGTGTAGGGCACGTAGACGCTTTCGCTGCCGACGGTCGCCACTCCGTCGCCGCGATGGCCGACGTGATCGATAACGAGACGCTCGGTGTCAGCCACGGCGCGCCCCGATGAAAAATTCGATATTGCCGTCGCCGCCGGCGATCGAGGACGGAAACACCTGGATGTCGGTGCAGCCGAGCGATACAGCAAATGTGGAAATGTCGTCGCAGATTTGCTGATGGACGAACGCGTTCTTGATGATGCCGTGCTTGGAGTGTTTCCGGTCGGCCTCGAACTGCGGCTTGATCAGCGCCAGCAGATGCAGCGGCGCCGCCGCCAGCGACAGCGCCACCGGCAGCACGGCCTTCAGCGAAATGAAGCTGACGTCGATGACGACGACGTCGGGGCGAGCGGGGAGGCGCTTGCCTTCGTATTTGCGGATATCCGTCGCTTCCATCGAGACGATCTTGGGATGGTTCTGCAGCTGACGATGCAACTGGCCGTGGCCGACATCGATCGCGAAGACAAGACTGGCGCCGTTCGCGAGCAGCACCTCGGTGAAGCCGCCGGTGGAGGCGCCGACATCGAGGCAGACATGGCCTTCGATCTCGATCGGATATTGTTCCAGCGCGCCCGCGAGCTTGACGCCGCCGCGCGAGACCCAGGGGTGCGCGGGTTGCGCGGAGATTTCCGCGTTGGCGGCGATGGTTTCGGATGCCTTCATCACCTGCTTGCCGTCGGCCGTCACGAAGCCGGCCTCGATCGCGGCACGGGCGCGGGCGCGGCTTTCGAACAGGCCGCGCTCGACCAGCAGCACGTCCGCGCGTTTGCGCGGTGAAATTTCGTTGTCGCTCTTGTTCGCCAAGTTCAACCCGTTTTGCCGCCGGCGTGACCCGCCGCGACCACGACGCAGGCCTCGAACGAGGTGAGGTCGTGCCAGAGATCGGCCGGCGCCTGCCGCGGCGTCACCAGTCTAGCACCGTGCAGATCGAGTGCGTGGATCATCATGAGATTATCGGGCCAGCTGAAGCTTTCGACGGTCAGACCGTCCTTGTCGGTCAAATGGCCGTCGGCGGATTTCGTCACCGCGCCAAATCGCCTGACGCGCTCGACATAGAGCGCCGGATCGTTGCTGTAGGCGAGGCAGAATTTTCCGCGGCCGGCCATGTAGCCGAGTTCATAGACGGTGCCGGGATCCGCGCTCGGCCCGCGAAACGGCGTCAGGTTGGCAATGATGGCGTCGGCCGCATCCATCATCGCCTCATTGCCCTTGAATATCCTGAGCGAGGCGTCGGCCGCCGCAAGGTCAACCGCGTTGTCGAGCGGATAGTGCCCGATCACGCCATGACGGGCGCAGATCGCAGCCTTTTGTTTTCCGATCGCGATGGCATCCGGCAGGAACACATCGGGACCTGCCAGATAGATCTTCATGGGGTCACCCCCGCAGGCGCAGACGTCAGGCGAGCTTGACGGTCTCGACCTTGTAATCCTTGCCGAGCGCGTCGAACACCTTGGCAACGATGCCCTTGGCGTCGAGACCGGCGCGGGCATACATCGCGTTCGGCGAATCGTGGTCGAGGAACTCGTCGGGCAGGATCATCGCACGCATCCGCAGGCCGCCATCGAGCATGCCGTTGTCGGCCAGCACCTGCATGACATGCGAGCCGAAGCCGCCGATCGAGCCTTCCTCGATGGTCAGCAGCACTTCGTGGTCGCGCGCCAGTTTCATGACCATCTCGACGTCCAGCGGCTTCATGAAGCGGGCATCGGCGATGGTGGTGGAAAGGCCGTGGGCGGCGAGTTCGTCGGCCGCCTTTTCGCATTCGGCCATACGGGTGCCGAACGAGAGCAGGGCGATCTTGTTGCCCTGGCGGACGATGCGGCCCTTGCCGATTTCGAGAGGAATGCCGACCTCGGGCATTTCAACGCCGCGGCCTTCGCCGCGCGGATAGCGCACCGCGCTCGGGCGGTCGTTGATCGCGACCTGCGTGGCAACCATGTGCACCAGTTCGGCCTCGTCGGAGGCCGCCATGATGACGAAGTTCGGCAGGCAGCCGAGATAGGCGAGGTCGAACGAGCCAGCATGGGTGGCGCCGTCGGCGCCGACCAGACCGGCGCGGTCGATCGCGAAACGAACGGGGAGGCTCTGGATGGCGACGTCGTGGACCACCTGGTCATAGCCGCGCTGCAGGAAGGTCGAATAGATCGCGCAGAACGGCTTGTAGCCTTCGGTGGCCAGACCGGCCGCGAAGGTCACCGCATGCTGTTCAGCGATGCCGACGTCGAAGGTGCGTTTCGGGAAGGCCTTGTTGAAGATGTCGATGCCGGTGCCCGAGGGCATCGCGGCGGTGATGCCGACGATCTTGTCGTCCTTCTCGGCTTCCTTCACCAGGCTCTGGCCGAACACGTTCTGGTAGGACGGTGCATTCGGCTTGGACTTGGCCTGGGCGCCGGTGGCGACGTCGAACTTGGCGACGGCGTGGTACTTGTCGGCGGAGGCTTCCGCCGGGCCGTAGCCCTTGCCCTTTTGGGTGACGACGTGGACCAGGATCGGGCCGGTCTCCATGTCGCGGACGTTCTTGAGCACCGGCAGCAGATGATCGAGGTTATGACCGTCGATCGGGCCGACGTAATAGAAGCCGAGTTCCTCGAACAGCGTGCCGCCGTCCATCATGAAGCCGCGGGAATATTCCTCGACGCGGCTGGCGCGGTTGGAGATGACCTTGGGCAGATGGCTGCCGAGCTGCTTGGCGGCCTCGCGCAGGGTGCGATAGGTCTTGCCCGAGTAGAGGCGGGACAGATAGGCCGACATCGCGCCAACCGGCGGCGCGATCGACATGTCGTTGTCGTTGAGGATGACGATCAGGCGCGAGTTCATCGCACCCGCATTGTTCATGGCTTCATAGGCCATGCCGGCCGACATCGAGCCGTCGCCGATCACGGCGATCACGTTGTTCTTGCCGCCGGAGAGGTCGCGGGCAACCGCCATGCCGAGGCCGGCCGAAATCGAGGTCGAGGAATGCGCGGCGCCGAACGGATCGTAGTCGCTCTCGGTGCGCTTGGTGAAGCCGGACAGGCCGCCGCCGGTGCGCAGCGTGCGGATGCGGTCGCGGCGTCCGGTCAGGATCTTGTGCGGGTAGGCCTGGTGGCCGACATCCCAGATCAGGCGATCGCGGGGCGTATCGAAGATGTAATGGATCGCGGTGGTGAGCTCGACGACGCCGAGGCCGGCGCCGAAGTGGCCGCCAGTGACCGAGACCGCGTCGATGGTTTCCTGCCGCAACTCATCGGCAACCTGCTGCACCTGCTCGATCTTGAGCTTGCGCAGGTCATCGGGCGTGCGGATGGTGTCGAGAAGCGGCGTCTTACTAAATGTGGTCACAGCGATATTCCAATTTTGCATGTCAGGGCGTACCGCCCGACGCGAGATGGGTGCGCGTTAACCGCGCTGCGAAAATCCAGACGCTGCCTGCCATTTCGGCAGGCCATTGCCTGATTTGAAAGCCTAGATGCACTCCGGATCGAACCATGTGATATGCATCACGCTGGTAGCTTCAACCCTTCCCGGTCAATTTCTTCAACCATTTGAAGCGCTTGCTGCCGTCTGAAATCGGCGGCAGGCCGAGCTCCTCAGCCCATAGAACTGCAAGCTTTACACCAAACCGGCGGTCAAAGCCAACCCGCCGGAACAGGGCGGGTTCCGGGCCGGCTGCGCGAAATACCTCCGCATCTTAGCCGCTGCGGCGGGCGGAAGGTTCAATCTCGCCCAGTTCCGCGCCAACCGGGGCATCGGTTTTAGCCGTTTCGATCCGTTTCCAGGCCCATTCGCGCGCCGCGGGGTCGCCGGTCGCCACCGCCAGCGCGGCGTCGGGGGCCGCCACCCGCTCGCTGAGCGGGATCGGTCCGCAGACGATCATGAAAAAATCGTAGGCATGGGGCCGCTCGTTGGCCATGACGAACTGGAAGTGGACGCGGAAGAACTTCCAGCGGAACACGTTGTAATGTTCCGATTTGATGATGTCGCGAAACCGGACCGAGACGATTTTGGGATTTCGCCTGATAGCTCCGACATCGATGGCGTGGCCCTTGATCGGATCGAACGGGTAGAAATTCATCACGTCCTTGCGCGACTGGCAGTCGATCCAGTCGATCGAGGGCTCGACCGCCAACATCCGAAGATGGTCGCGGAACGGCTGCGACACCGCGTGGAAGCCGACGATCGGGAAATTGCCGCCGATCGTCAGCAGCACGATGCGCGGGCCGTGGCGTCCGAGATCGGGGTCGAGCTGCAGCGCGCGCGCCAGCATTTCGGTGCCCAGAAACGATCCTGAACTGTGGCCGACGATGACGATTTCCTCGGCGTCGCTTTCGCGTGCCACCTTGACCAGGTGCTGCGCAAAACGGTCGATACGCTGGTCCCATTCGGGACGGTCGCGGTGCGAGAATTCCCAGGTCCAGATCGTGTCCGACAGCACGTAGAGCAGGTAGGTCTGGTTTTCGGTGTATTTGAGCACGGTGCCGAGCACGGCGACGAAGACCGCGATTGCCGCCGCAATGCTGAAGAGATCGGGGATGCCGAGCGCATCCAGTCCTTTCTCGAAACCGTAGGCGAGGGCGGCCGCCCCGATCGCCTCCAGCAGCAGCAGGAAATGCGGGTAGGTGATGAAGGTCGCAAAGCGCCAGTTCGCCCGCCAGAACCGCGCGATGGTGCCGGCGAACACCAGCCGCCAGTAGATCAGGACGGCCTGCAGCACCGTGCGCCAGATCGGCTGGGCGAGGTCGCGCTGGATGAAATCCTCGAAGCGCAGGAAGTCGTAACTGGTGCGGGTCTGCCAGTCGTCGGCCTTGGTCTCGATGCTCCAGGAGGCTATTTCGCCGTCGGGCGCTGCCTGCGGACGGCCGAGGGTGGCCGCAAGTCCGTAAAGCCGGGAGAACTTCCGCAGTTCGGTCCGGAACATACGATAGTATTGCGCCAGCCCGCGCGGATCGTATCCCTGGATGTAGATGATATGGCGGTGCTGAACGCGCACGAACTGTCCCCGGACTATTGGCGGGACTATATCAGGCCGTTCAACGCGCCAAGAGCTAATTCGGTGGCGAATTGGGCAGTTGGCACATCCCTGGCGCGCGGGGGTTGCGGAATTCGCCTAATGTTCTCGGATATTGCGGCGCGTCCTGGCGGCCCGCCGCCAGCTTGACGCCTACTGCACGTCGAGCGGTTCGGTCCCGCTCGCCTGGCCCGAGGCGTCGGTGGTGATCTTGTCGACGCGGGCCTCGGCCTGCCGCAGCAGTTCCTCGCAGCGCCGCTTCAGCGCCTCGCCGCGTTCATAGATCGCAACCGACTCCTCAAGCGGCACCTTGCCGTCCTCGAGCCGCCGCACGATCGATTCCAGTTCTTCCATCGCGCGCTCGAAGGTGAGCTTTTTGACGTCGCCTTGGGTATTTTCGGCCATTCGTTGCGTTCCCGGATGCGCCCCATGGGAGGCGCAGAATCAAATTATAGCGTTTTCGAGCGAAGTGGGCACCGGTCCGCGCTTAAGAAAACGCGTCAAAACGAAAGACCGATTATGGCGGGCGTATTGTGGCGGGGATTTAGGCGCCCATCAATGCGGTGACATGCGCCGCCACCGACTCTTTCAGCCCCTGCAGGTCGTAGCCGCCCTCCAGCACCGAGACAACCCGGCCACCGGCGCTGGTGTTGGCGGCATCCATCAGTTTGCGCGTGACCCAGCCGAAATCCTCGGCCTTGACGTTGAGCGAAGCCAGCGGATCGCGAAAATGCGCGTCAAAACCGGCCGAGATGATGATCAGTTCGGGGCTGAATTTCTGCAACTGCGGCAGGATCAGGTTCTCGAACGCGGCGCGGAATTTGGCGCTGCCGTCTTCGGACGCCAGCGGCGCATTGACGATGGTGTCGTGCTCGCCGCGCTCGCCGGAGGCGCCGGTGCCGGGAAACAGCGGCATCTGGTGCGTCGAGCAATACATCACGGTCGGATCGGACCAGAAAATATCCTGGGTGCCGTTGCCGTGATGGACGTCGAAATCGACGATCGCGGCGCGTTCGATGCCGTATTTGCGCTGGGCGTGACGGGCGGCGATCGCGACATTGTCGAAGAAGCAGAAGCCCATAGGCTTGCTGACTTCCGCATGGTGACCAGGCGGGCGCACCGCGACGAACGCGTTTTGATGCTGGCCTGCCATCACGGCATCGGTCGCGGCGACCGCGCCGCCGACGCCGCGCATCACGGCTTCCCAGGTGCCCGGCGACATCGAAGTGTCGCCGTCGATATAGATCATCCCGCTGGTGGGGGCGATGTGGCGGAGTTCGCCGACATAATGCTCGCCATGGCACAGCGTGACGGAATCGAGGCTGCCTTCCGGCGCCTCGCCGCGCACCAGCGTCTTGAAGCGATCTTCGCCCAGGACTTCCGCGACCGCGCGCAGCCGGTCGGGTCGCTCAGGGTGTCCCGGGGGCGTCAGATGGTCGAGACAGGCCGGATGCGTCAGTAGGAGCGTCATGCAAAATCCTGGCGCATTTTCGATTGCGCTTTATGGGAAGCGCCTAATCTAGGCGCTTGGAGAGCGGTCGGAAAGAGGCAACGCGGAACCGGCCTAGTTGATCCTGACAATGCGCTCGGCCGCCGTGGGGCTCATCGGGCTGTTCGCCCTGAAATAGGTAAGCAATGCGTCGCTGTCGAAGACACCGGTTTGCAGCGCTGTGCCGTCGCGGAGCACGGTAAATCCATCGCCACCGGTCGACAGGAAATTATTGACGGTGACGCGATAGGTCGCGGCGGGATCGATCGGTTGCCCGTTCAGCGACATGCGTTCAGGGATAACGCGCTCGCCGTTTCCCTTCGCGTTGTCCCATGCGTAAGCAAATCCCCTCGAGACTTGCAGGATCCGCGGCCGCTTCGGATCGAGCCATTGCTGTTCCAGCATGTCCTTTATCTGCTTTCCGCTCAGCGTCAGCGTCACCAGCTGGTTGCGGAACGGCTGGCTGGCGAACAGGTCGGCAAAGGTCACCGCGCCGTTGTCCTTGCGCGCAATATCCGTGCGCACGCCACCAGGATTGGTGAAGGCGATCACGGCGCCGCCGCCCACCGCGCTCGCGGCGAGCTGGGCATCGGCGATGATATCGCCGAGCGGGCTCTCGCCGGCAGTGTTCGGTGTGCGCGACAGCGTTTCCGTCACCGACCCCGCCGGGCGATTGGCGAGGGGCGCTGCGACCTTGTCGTAGGATTCGAGCAGCGCAGTCTGGCCTGCGTCCTTGGCCAGATCGGCGATGCGGACGATATGGTTGCCGGCTTTGGCGCTGACGACGTCGTGGGTGACGGCATCGAGCTTGAGGTCGATGGCAGTGACGAGGGTGCCGTATTTGTCGCCGCTGGTGACAAGCCGTCCGTCGATCTCGCAGACATAGGCCCGGTGGGTGTGGCCGGAGACGACCACGTCGACCGCGTGATCGACTTTTTTCACGATATCGACAATCGGGCCGGAGATACCGGGGCATTCGTTGTAGTCGCCGGTCGGCGTGCCGCCTTCGTGGATCAGCACGACGATGGCCTCGACGCCGCGCGCCTTCAGCTCGGGCACCAGCGCATTCACCGTTTCCGCCTCGTCGCGAAATTCCAGACCCTCCGCGCTCTGCGGCGAGATGATGTTGGGCGTGCCTTTCAGCGTCAGGCCGATGAAGGCCACCTGGATGCCGTCGAATTCGCGGATTTCATAGGCGGGAAACACGGTCTTGCCGCTGCTCCTCTCGATCGTGCTGGCGGCGAGATAGTGAAACTTCGCGCCGGTGAACGGATGCGGGCCAAGGCAGTTGTCGACCGGATGGCAGCCGCCGTTCTGCATCCGCAGCAACTCGTCCTTGCCCTCGTCGAATTCGTGGTTGCCGACGGCGGAAAGCGCGAGCCCCATCATCGACATCGACTCGATGGTCGGCTCGTCATGGAACATCGCCGACAAAAACGGGCTGGCGCCGATCAGGTCGCCGGCCGCGACGAAGATGGTGTTCTTGTGCCCTTCGCGCAATTGAGCGACCAGCGTTGCCATCCGCTCGGCGCCGCCGGCGTCGACCGTGATCTTCTTGCTGCTGTCGGCGGGATCGGTGATCCGGATCCCGCCGGGCGGCGGGCGAAGGTTGCCGTGAAAATCGTTGATGGCGAGGATGCGCAGTTCCACCGGTGCCGGCGTTTGGGCGAAGGCCGGGGAGAAGAGGGCGAGCGCTAGCGCGCAAGCCGCTACCAGTATCTGCGAGGATGGGATTTTCATGAACTGAGACTAGATATCAAGCGCGACAATTTCACGAAGTTTTCCGTCATTGCGAGGAGCGAAGCGACGAAGCAATCCAGTCTTTCTTGTTGCAGCAAGACTGGATTGCTTCCGCCTTCGCTCTGCGAGCCTCGGCAGACAAGTCGCTGCGCTCGCAATGACGGTGCGGCCTACCCCTTCTTCCTTGAGAAGAACGCCTTGAACGCGGCGACGGCTTCCTTGGAGCGCATCCGTTCGCCGAACAGATGGCCTTCCTGATCGATCCGGCGCGTCATGTCCTCGGGCGGCAGTTTTAGCAGCTTGCGCGAAATCGCGACCGCTTCGGCCGGCAGCGCGCAGATTTCGCGCGCCACCTTGCGCGCCTCTGCCTCGGTGTGGCCGGGCGACACCACCACGTTGACGAAGCCTGCCGTATGCGCGTCGTCGGCGGTAAACGTGCGTCCCATCACCAGCATCGCAAAGGCGCGCTGATGGCCCATGGTGCGCGGCATCAAGAGACTGGAGGCGCCTTCCGGCACCAGGCCGAGATTGATGAACGGCGTCTTGAACGTCGCGGTCTTGCTGGCCAGCACGTAGTCGCAATGGAACAGCATGGTGGTGCCGATGCCGATCGCAATGCCGTCGACGGCGGCAATGATTGGCTTGACGTTATGCGCCAGCGAATAAAGAAATTTCGCGGCGTTCGAAGATCGCGGCGTGTCGGTGTTGTCGGTACCCTCCTTGAGGAAATCCTCGAGGTCGTTGCCGGCAGTGAACACGCCGGAGCCGCCGGTGATGACGATGCAGCGGATATCCGGATTATTCTGTGCCTTGTCGATGGCATCACTCATCAGGCGATACATTTCCTGGGTGATCGCGTTCTTTTTCTCGGGGCGCCGCAGCGTGATCACGCGCATCGCGTCTTCGTCGGTGACAATGAGGTGCCCGGTCATGCAGTGTCCCTGGAGTACAGCGGCGGCGGTGCCGCTGGCGAGTTAGCGGGCCATATCCTACATGATCCCGCAACCGGCCCAAATGTCGCGGCCGATTTTCCCGTGAAAGTAGCTTAAGGAAAACGCAATGCAGCTAGGCGGAATTCATCACCTGACCGCGATCTCGGCGAAGCCCCGGGAGAATCTGGCCTTTTATACCGGCCTGCTCGGCATGCGGCTGGTCAAGAAGACCGTCAATCAGGATAACGTCTCCGCCTATCACCTGTTCTACGCCGACGGCCAGGCCAATCCCGGCACCGATCTCACCTTCTTCGACTTTCCGGCAGCCCCCGAGCCGCGTGGAACCAATTCGATTTCGCGCACCGGCCTGCGCGTCGCAGGCGAGGCGAGTCTTGGCTGGTGGCGAGATCGCCTCAGGAAAGCCGGCGGCGTCACCGGCGAGGTGATCGAAGTCGACGGCCGGCTGACGCTGCCCTTTGAAGACGGCGAGGGCCAGCGGCTGGTGCTGGTGGACGATGGCGGCGCGGGGCCAGCCTCGCCGTGGGAGCGCAGTTCCGTGCCGGCCGAACACCAGATCCGCGGCCTCGGCCCGATCGTGCTGACCGTGTACGATCTTTCGCGTACTGCGTTCGTGCTGACCGAGGTCATGAACATGCGCCGCGTGCGCAACTATGCCGCCCATGGCGCGGAGATTCATGTGTTCGCAATGGGCGCGGCAAAAGACGCAAGCAACGTTGCCGCCGAACTGCACGTGATCGAGGACAAGGATTCGCCCGTTGCGGGGCAGGGCGCCGGCGGTGTGCATCACGTCGCGTTCCGCACCCCGGACGAGACCCAGTATCACGCCTGGACGCAGCGGCTGAACGAATTGAGCGTTCCCAACAGCGGCGAGATCGACCGCTTTTATTTCCGCAGTCTCTATTTCCGGGAACCCAACGGTATCCTGTTTGAGATCGCCACCGACGGCCCGGGCTTCGCGGCCGATGAACCGATGGCAACGCTTGGCGAAAAACTCGCGCTGCCGCCGTTCCTGGAGCCGCGCCGCGCGGCAATCGAGGCCGGGCTGAAGCCGATTTCATGAAATTTCGTAGGATGGGTGGAGCGAAGCGATACCCATCTTTGCCACGCACCGCGATTGATGGATATCGCTTCGCTCCACCCATCCTACAATCTCGCTCACTTCCCAATCGGACAGGTGCCCGGATTATCGCAAGGCGCGGGCTTCGCGCGTGTACTGGCCGTGGCTTCGATCGACACTGGACCTTCCAAGCCATTGACGATGGCCGCGACCCGCCAGCGATAGGCCGTGCTCGCCTTCAGGCCAGAGTCGCCAAAGCTTGGCCCCGCAATATCGGAGATTGCCGCGAACGGGCCGTCAGATTCGGCGCGCGAGATGCGATAGACGGTCGCGCCGTTGACTGGTTTCCAGACGATGTCCGCGCTGGTGTCCGAGGTGTCGACAACCGCGAGCGCCGGCGGCGCGGCATTGCCCGGCGCGACGGCCGGTGTCACGGGTGCTGCTTTTGCGGTGAGGGCGTCCAGCATCGCCTTGATCGCCCTGATCTGCAGGCCCGACTTGGTGACGTAGCCGTCTTCGTGATTGACGTAGCCCCACCAATCCCAACACGCCGCGGGATTGTACGGCACTAGCGGACTGGACCGGGTCTGCGGATAGAGAACAATGAGATGGTTGGTATCGGCCCAGGCATTGTAGCCGGTATCATCGACAAACCGCCGTTCGATATCGCCGGCGTCCTGCTGGCATCCGTGAAGCGCAATGTGGATGCGGCAAGGCTGGCCGTCCGCGCAATCCCCGGGGACGAAAACAAATCCGGTGTCACCGAGGCTTAGCGAGCCGGGATCGTTCAGCCTGGAGTAGACCGACTGGTCGAAGCGCTGCATCGTTCCCGTGAGCTGACCGCGGTTTGGTGGATTCAAGGCGCCGTAAATATGCTGCAGCAGAATTCCGGCCTGATCGTAGCCGCACTGGTCGATGAACGGACCTTGATTGTCTGCGCACCCGTTGAGGCCGTCGATACCAGGCGCTTGCCGGACGACCAGCGAGTGTCCGGCGCCTATTGCAGACTGGTAGTACAGATTGCCCTTGTTGCTGTCGCCCAGATAGTGCCGATAGAAGTCGGCGGCCGCATCCGTGACCGATCTGGCCACCTTGGCATCGTTGTAGCCATGGAAGAAGTATAGCTTTTGCCGCCGCAGGTTCTGCAAGGGGTCGATGTCGCCGGATGCTTCCTTGGCGTCGGCCTTGGCGATAAAGGTCTTCAGGTCCGGTGGCGGACCTTTCATGCACGGACCCATTGCGGTCATCATCGGCAGCGTGAAGCCGTTGATGAAGTCGTCCGCGTCCGCCTTGGCGCACCAGTACGGTCCGCCTGCGATGATGCCGACGCCCTTGACCACCGAAGACCATGCCGTGCCGAACTGGACCGCCATGAATGCGCCGGATGATATCCCGGAGATCGAGCTTTCGCCGATCGCGGCATTGTAACCGCGAAGCGCCACCGGTTCGGCGGCCAGCGGCGACACGGCCAGGGCCGCAGCGCTGGCGAGGGCAAAGACAATTCCGCGCAATACCCCGGTGCTCATGACAATCTCCTTGTCCTGATTTCAAAGGCTACGCTGTTCACATTCAAGAATCGAGCCACTTCAACTTAAGGGCGCAATGTGTCCGGTCAGTTACGAATAGACGGGCCATGGCAATCCGACCTACAAAGGGATGTGTTGCCCGACGGGCAAATCACGCCAGATATCGGTCCATCCCTTCGCGCAAAAATATTTCTCTGGCCACATCGGGCAAATCAACGGCACAACTCTCGCCATCCTGTCCCGCCGGAGGGGCGTTGGCCATCGTCGCAAACGTTGGGGCAGGGAGCGATGGACGCGAAGGCTGCGACTGACGAGCGCAGCAAAAGCGTACGGCGAAATCGTGCGGGTCCGACGCCCCGGTGCTGGCGTCAAGTTGGCGGAAGCGAAAGTTTCCAAAGATGATGGTGGCAAGAAAGCCGGTCACCAGGACGACCACCTATAAGCCGTAAAGCCATTGCGTGGGGGAGGCCGGAGTGTTCTCCGCTGAACCTGTATGCTCGTGGGCGCATTTTTTAGATGCACATTGCCTGCGAGACCGCGGGTGCAGCGCGCACCCGGTCTTCCCCGCGCCCTCTGTTTTTCGAGGGCAAACGAAATGGAAAACTCCGGGCAGATCATGCCGCGAGGACGATCTCCGCTGTCATCACCCGCCTGACGATGGTTGGAGCCGTCATTGCGAGCGAAGCGACTTGTCCGCCGTAGCTCAACGAGCGAAGGCGGAAGCAATCCATCGTAGCTCAACGAGCGAAGGCGAAAGCAATCCATTTCTCGGCATAACCGACAGACGGATTGCTTCGTCCCTTGCGCTCCTCGCAATGACGGCCGCAACAACTCAGCCCGGTCCTGCCCCCTGCGTCGCCGTATACACCGCATAGAGCGACTGGCTCGCGGCCATGAACAGGCGGTTGCGCTTGGGGCCGCCGAAGGTGATATTGCCGCATACCTCGGGCAGACGGATGCGGCCGATCAGCTTGCCTTCCGGCGTCCACACCGTCACGCCGCTATAACCGACGGCGCGGCCGGCATTGCTCGCGGCCCAGAGGTTGCCGTTGACATCGCAGCGCACGCCGTCCGGTCCGCACTTCACGCCATCGACCATGAAATCGGCGAACCGCTTCTGGTTGGAGAGCTTGTTGTCGGCGCCGACATCGAACACGAACACGTCGCCGTTGCCGCCGGGGCCGGTATCGCCCGGTCCCTTGCCGGTGCTGACCACGTACAGCTTCTTGTAGTCGGGCGAGAAACAGAGCCCGTTGGGATCGGGCACCTGTTGCTCGGTCACCACGAGGTCGATGCGGCCCGAGGGATCGACGCGATAGCAGTTGGTCGGCAGTTCGCGCTTGCCCGGCACGAAGCCTGCCGGTTGGCCGATCCGCGGATTGAGCTTGCCGCCCGGATTGGTGGAGCCCCCTGCAATATCAGGCTCGCCTTCGTAGAGCTGGCCGCCATAGGGCGGGTCGGTAAACCAGTAGCTGCCGTCGGGATGGGCGACGACGTCGTTCGGCGAATTGAACTTCTTGCCGTTGTAGGAGTCGGCGAGCACGGTCGCGGTGCCGTCGTGCTCATAGCGCACCACGCGGCGGGTGAGATGTTCGCAGGAGAGCTGGCGACCCTGGAAATCGAACGAGTTGCCGTTCGAGTTGTTGGACGGTGCGCGGAATACGCTGACGTGGCCGTCATCCTCCGACCATCGCATCTGCCGGTTATTGGGAATGTCGCTCCACAGGAGATAGCGGCCCTGCGCGCTCCACGCCGGGCCTTCGGCCCACAGCACCCCGGTAAAGAGGCGCTTGATCGACGTGTTGGGTTGCGCGATGTCGTTGAACGATGGATCGACCGCGATGATGTCAGGGTCCCAGAAATAGGTGGTTGGCGCCCCGCGCGGACTGAAATCGCGCGGCGGGCTGGTGATCGTCGTCGGCGGCCCCACCGGGGCTGGTGCAGCGGCGTTTTGCGCCAGCGCGCTGCCGGCCCCCGTCACGGTGGCGCCGGCGACGGCCGCCAGACCGTGGACCAGCGTGCGCCGGGAAATCGTAACGTCTGGATCGCGCTGCTCTTTGCGTGTCATCGCATCCTCCCAATTGTTCACCGGCCGTTGATCCGGCCTGGCAACTTAAGGTTAAACCGGTCTGTGCCCGGTTGCGAGAACTGCTTTGGATTTTACTCGCGTCACAAGTTCGCAATGCAAGATGGCATTACGTCGTCGAACGGGTGTCCGCCGGGAGGCGCTGACTTACTTCCGGATGTCCCGAAACGCTTCATCGAGCCGATCAAGCGCTTCCACGAGAATCGGACGCGGGGTCGCAAAATTGAAGCGCAACCAGGTGTCACCGCCCGGCCCGAACTGTTCGCCGGGGCTGGCAAAAATCCGCGCCCGGTCTTTCACCCTCGCGGCAACGTCGGCCGCCGCCAGTCCGGTTCCGGAGAAGTCGACCCAACCGAGATAGGTGGCATCGAGCCGCATCGCCCGCGCGCCGGGCGCGGCGCGCTCGATGCGGGTGTTGAGCAGATCGTGATTAGCCGCGAGATAGGGCAGCAGCGCGTCGAGCCAGGCTTCGCCGGTGCGCCACGCGGCCTCGGTCGCGACCATGCCGAAGGCGTTGTAGGAGCCGAGCCCGCTCGCCATGATGCGCGCGTCGAGCTTCTTCTTGAATTCGGGGTTGGACGTGAAGCAGGCCCCGACATGAGCGCCGGCGAGGTTAAAGGTCTTGGTCGCGGCGACGCAGGTGATCAGGCGATCGGCGATCTCGGGTGCGGCCGACAGCGTCGGTGTGTGCTTGGCGCCGTTCAGCACCAGATCGCAGTGGATCTCGTCGGACACCAGAATGAGATTGCGTTCGATGCAGAAGGTGGCGAGCGCGCGGATTTCCTCGACCGACCAGACGTTGCCGCCCGGATTATGCGGGCTGCAGAAGAACACGATTTTGGTGCGCGGCGTCAGGCTGGCGCCGAGCGCCTCGAGGTCCATCTCGTAGCGGCCCTGACGCAGCACCAGTTGCGCGTCGTGGATGACGCGGTCGTTGGCGACGATGATCCTGCGGAAGGCGTGATAGGCCGGCGGAAACACCACGACCTCGTCGCCGGGCTCGGTGACGGCCTGAAGGATCAGGCCGAGGCCGGAGACGACACCGGGGGTCTGGCTCACCCACGCCGGATCGATCTTGAGGTTATGCCGCCGCGCCAGCCATTCGGCCGCGGCCGCTGCCCAGCTTCCGGTGTCGGCGTAATAGCCATGAACGGCGCGGGTCACGTCGGCTTTCAGCGCCTCCGTCACGCCCGGAGGCGCCGCGAAATCCATGTCGGCGACCCACATCGGAATTCCGTCCGCTGCGGTGATCCCCGAAAGCTTGGCCATCATGTCCCACTTCGACGCGTGGGTGCCGCGGCGGTCAATTACGCGATCGAAATCAAACATCGGGACAGCGGCTCCTGCGTGCGGCGTCAACGACGCCCTGGATTCAAAACCTTGTTCTTGTGGTCGGGTAGGGCGGCGAAAATACCTTCACGCGAGCAACACCGCATCCGCGCCGTTCACGGCGTCGGCGCTGTCGACCACGGTCTTCTCCAGCGAACCGGACTGCACCGTGACATTCTCGGCGAAGAACCGCGCCAGCGTCACGTAACGCTGCGGATCGCCGCCGGCATCGCCGTTGGCCTTGGCGGCGAGCGCCTCGCCGGCCAGCATGCAGCCGCCGAGCGTCGAGCCGAACAGGCGCAGATAAGGCGTCGCTCCCGCGAGCGCGTCGTTCGGCGCGGAGACGACGCGCTCCAGCAGCCATTTGCTGGCGCGGTCGAGCGAGCCGAGCGCATCGCGAAGCTTTGCGCCGGTGGTGCCGAACGCCGGATCGTTGGAAGCTTCGACTTGCTTGACGATGCCGGAGAGCTCGTCGAGCAGCGCCCATACCGACGCGCCGCCATTGGCCGCGAGTTTGCGCGTCACCAGATCGATCGACTGGATGCCGTTGGTGCCCTCGTAAATGGAAGTGATCCGCGCGTCGCGATAATGCTGCGCCGCGCCGGTCTCCTCGATGAAGCCCATGCCGCCGTGTATCTGCACGCCGAGATAGGTCACCTCGTTGCCGATATCGGTGGAGAATGCTTTTGCGATCGGCGTCAGCAGCGCGCCTCGAGCGGCGGCGTCGCTGCGCACTTTCGCGTCCTTGGCGCGCACGGAAACGTCGAGCGCCACGGCAGTGGCGTAACAGATCGAGCGGGCGGCGGCCGTCATCGCGCGCATCTGCATCAGCATCCGCTTGACGTCGGGATGCACGATGATGGTGTCCATGCCGCTGGTCTTCGAGCCGATACCGCGGCCCTGTTTGCGTTCCTGCGCAAACGCCAGCGCCTGCTGGTAGGCGCGGTCGGCAATGCCGACGCCTTCGAGGCCGACGCCGAGGCGGGCCTGGTTCATCATCGTGAACATGCAGAGCATGCCGCGGTTTTCTTCGCCGATCAGGTAACCGATCGCGCCGCCCTGGTCGCCCATCGTCATGGTGCAGGTCGGCGACGCATGCATGCCGAGCTTGTGCTCGACGCCGCTCGGATAGATGTCGTTGCGGGCGCCGAGCGAACCGTCCGCGTTGACCATGAATTTCGGAATCAGGAACAGCGAGATTCCCTTGGTGCCCGCGGGTGCGTCGGGCAGGCGCGCCAGCACGAAATGCACGATGTTATCGGTCATGTCGTGGTCGCCATAGGTGATGAAGATCTTGGTGCCCGTGATGCGATAGCTGCCGTCGGCCGCGCGCTCGGCGCGGGTGCGCAGCGCGCCGACGTCGGAGCCGGCCTGCGGCTCGGTGAGCTGCATGGTGCCGGTCCATTCGCCTGACACCAGCTTCTCGAGGTAAATTTTCTTCAGTTCATCGCTGCCATGGGCATCGAGCGCCTCGATGGCGCTGAGCGTGAGCAGCGGGCAGAGGCCGAAGGCGATGTTCGACGCGCTCCAGATTTCGGTGCAGGCGGCATTGATCGCGAGCGGCAGGCCCTGGCCGCCAAACGCTTCCGGGCCCGACACCGCGTTCCACCCCGCCGCGGTCCAGCGCTGATACGCGTCCGGCCAGCCGGGAGCGGTGGTGACCTTGTTGTCCCCGAGCTTGATGCCGTGTTCGTCGCCGACGCGATTGAGCGGCGCCAGCACGTCGGCGGCGAATTTGCCGGCTTCCTCCAGCACGGCCGCGGTGATGTCGCCGTCGAAATCGCCGTAATGGCCGGCCTTCACGGCGGCCGCGAGGCCGGCACCGTGGTTGAGCGCGAGCAGGATGTCGGAGATCGGCGCGCGGTAGGTCATGACGGACAACTCGCTGTGACGGAAAACAGGGCCTGCCGTCTTCCCACGAAACCGGGGTTCTCTCAACTCTCCGGTTGGCGGTATCGGGCCGCCGCCTGGGGCGGAAACGGCCCCGAAATCACCCATTATAAAGGGTAGTGATACTCGGCCTGATTTCGGACGAAATTCACCCTCCAGCCTGTTGAAATGGCTCAACTCCGTCTATAGACCGGCGGTGCCGGAGAGGGACCGCCGAGACGCGGTTCCAGCGTGTTCCGCATCCGGCCTGTTGGGGCGTAGCCAAGCGGTAAGGCAGGGGATTTTTGATTCCCCCATTCGGAGGTTCGATCCCTCCCGCCCCAGCCAGCGCGTCCGCCACGCCAATAACCGGGCCGCGACGCCGATCGGCAAGAGCAAGCCTTCAGACCGCCGGCGCCTTCGCCCCTGAACGGTCGGGAAAGAGATCGGCTTGCCATGGGGAATGCCCGCGTAGACAAGAAGACCAGCGGCATCTGCCGAGCTTGTCAGCCGATTTCCGGCTTGATGTAGATCAACGTTATGCAGCGTCGCATGGCAAAGGATTGCATATAAACAAGGGAGATCGTCATGAAGTTGATAAGTCTGAAAAGAGCGCTTCTGGTAGCCGCTGCCATCGTGCTTGGCGTTTTTGGCTCGGTCGGCTGGTCGCAAAGCGACGGCCTCTCACTATCGATCGATAGCGCCCAGGCACGGGTAGGGCGGCCGTTAACCCCGGTAAGCGTGGCCGGCGTTGCGCGCCGGACAACGCGGAGAGCGGTCGTGGGTGGCGCGGTTGTGGGTGGCGCTGTCGTTGGAGCGCCAGCGTGTGTCCGCGTGCTTGTCAACGGAGCCTATGTCTGCCGCTAAAGGCGGTGGAAGAATGGATCAGTCGGGAACCTCCGGCTGATCTCCCGGGCGCGGTCGGCGAGGCTCGATGTCGGGTCGAGCTTTCACGCGCCTGGACATTCATGATTTTATCGGCGAACGCTTCGTGCGAAGCGCGGCATGGTTGAATTTACCGGCTCGTTCGAAGTCTCGTTCTAGTTCGATTTTTGCTTCACATACCGCCCGGGCGCCTGCTCGATCACCGGATATCCGGCGCTGCCTGGCTGCGTCGGTGCGGCGACGGTGCCGCTTGAATGGCGTTTCATCCAGGCTTCCCAATCGGGCCACCAGCTTCCCGGTTTTTCCTCGGCCTTGTCCAGCCACTCCGCCGCCTCGCCGTTCAGGTCGTCGTGGGTCCAGTAGCTGCGCTTCTTTTTCGCCGGCGGATTGATGACACCGGCAACGTGACCGCTGGCAGCAAGCACGAAGCGGGGATCGCTTCCGATCAGTCCCTTGGAGCGGAACGCGCTCTGCCACGGCACGATATGGTCTTCGCGCGAGGCCAGCAGATAGAGCGGCATCCTGGCCTTCGAGAGATCGATCGGCAGGCCACATTGCGTGGTCGCGCCGGGATTCTTGATCTTGTTCTCGACATAGGTGTTGCGCGTGTACCAACAATACATCGGGCCCGGCAGACTGACGCTGTCGGAATCCCAGAACAGCAAATCGAAAGCGTCCGGGGTGGCGCCCTTCATGTAACTGTCGACGACATAGCGCCAGATCAGGTCGCTGGCCCGCAGGGTTCCGAAGGTGAAGGCCAGCTCCTTGCCGGGAAGAATGCCGCCGCTTCCGATGGTCGCTTCCCGCATCGCTGTCGAAGCCTGATCGATCAGAAGACCGATCTCACCGGTGTCGGTGAAATCGATCATCGTGGTGAGCAGCGTCATCGTCGCAAGCCGGTCCTCGCCGCGCGCGGCCAGCACGCCGGCCGCGCAGCTCAGGATGGTGCCACCGACGCAAAACCCCAATGAGTGTACCTTGTCGACACCGGCAATGTCGCGCACGACGTCGATCGCCTTCAGCGGCCCCAGGTTGAGGTAGTCGTCCCAGGTCAGGTATTGGGTCTCGGCAACCGCGCTGCGCCACGAGATCAGGAAGACGTGGTGTCCCTGGGCGACGGCATATTCGACGAACGAATTTCCGGCACCGAGATCGAGAAGGTAGTATTTGTTGATGCAGGGCGGGACGATCAGGAGCGGAGTTTTCTCCACCTCGGCCGTTTGTGGTGTGTATTGAATGAGCTGGATCAGTTCGTTCTCGAACACGACCGTCCCGGGCGTGACCGCAAGATTGCGGCCGATCTCGAAAGCGGTTTCGTCCACCCGTGTGATCCGGCCTTTCTGGAGGTCCTCGATCAGGTTCTGCATCCCGGCCGCGAGACTCGTGGAACGGGTCTGAATGGCGGTGCGGATAATCTCCGGATTGGTCGCGGGAAAATTGGACGGGCTCATCGCGTCGATGAATTGCCGTGCATAGAAGCGAAGCTGCAGTTTGGATCTATCGTCGACATCAGCCTGATCGACAAAATCCGTCAATTGCTTCGAGTTCAACAAATAGGATTGCTTGAGCAGGTCGTAGAAAGGCGACTGGCTCCAGGCCTCATCCTTGAAGCGTCGATCGCCTCGCGGCGCCTTTGCAGGTGATGCCGCATCTGCCGTCGGCTTGCCAGTGAGGAATCCTCGCCAGAAATCCAGAACCGGCGACCAGTACATCCGCTGCATGCTGACGGCGATCGCAAGCGGCGACTTCGCCTCACTCTTCGCAGGCGTATCGACGACGCCCATTGCGGCAGCGACGGCATCATCGAACTGCTTGGTTGCGTGCTGGCCGGCCCGCATCAGGCTTTCAAGATAGTCGGAAGGACCGCTTGGCGAAGACGGGGTTCCCATACGCACCTCCCACGAACAGCGTCGCTAACACGTCGATCTTATCTCCGGATGTGCGCCATTGCAGCGCATTTCTTCACGCTCGATCGCCCGGGATTATTGCGGTGCACAGCGATCGAACAGCGGCAGGATTGATATAGATCAATACTCTCCGGCTTTCCGTTTCACAGATTCAGTGGGCAGGGCATTCCGTTCTGCTTCCAACTCGTCCAACCGTGCCGGTGGCGCTCATGGATAAGCCGCTCAGACGTCCCGAACAAATCCTTGCCTACCGGTCGCTGAAACAGATCCTTGCCGACAAGCCCAGGGCCTTGTGGACTGTCGGTCCGAGGGACACAGCACTTGCGGCAATGCATCTCATGGCCGACAAGAACATCGGTCTTCTCGTGGTCATGGAGCAGCGGGCGATCGTCGGCGTTGTTTCCGAACGTGATTGCGTGCGGCGCCTCATCCTTGCCGGGAAGTCTCCCGAGGCAACGCCGGTCGCAGACATCATGGTCCGCAACGTCGTCAAGGCTGACATTGCCAGCAGTTTCTCCGAATGTATGAGGCTGATGCACGAGCACAACATTCGCCATCTGCCAGTGATCGAAAATGACGACGTTGTCGCGGTCATTTCAGTTCGTGACCTGTTGGGCGAAGCGGCCGCGCATCACACCAGGATCATCGGCGAGCTCGAACGCGAGCGCCTGACCATGCTCACATCGACCGCCTGAGAAGGTCCGCTCAAACAAGGGTACGCAGGGGAGCATCGCCGTGAATTTCGTGATCGTATTGGCTGCTCTGATCTTTCTCATGCTCGTGGCCTACCGCGGCTACAGCGTGATCCTGTTCGCTCCGGTCGCAGCCCTCGGCGCCGTACTGCTTACGGACCCGTCGCTGGTGCCGCCGATGTTTTCCAGCGTCTTCATGGAGAAGATGGTTGGCTTCGTAAAAAGCTATTTTCCCGTCTTCATGCTCGGCGCGGTGTTCGGCAAGGTCATCGAGCTTTCCGGTTTCTCGAAATCGATCGTGTCGGCTGTCATTGGCGTTCTGGGCAGGGAACGGGCGGTGCTGTCCATCGTCGTCGTCTGTGCGATCCTGACCTATGGCGGCGTGTCGCTGTTCGTCGTGGTGTTCGCGGTCTATCCGTTTGCGGCGGAGATGTTCCGCCAGGGCGATATTCCGAAACGCCTGATCCCCTGCACGATCGCGCTTGGGGCCTTCAGCTTCACGATGGATGCGCTGCCGGGCACGCCGCAAATTCAGAACATTATTCCAACGACCTTTTTCAACACCACGACATGGGCCGCCCCGGTACTCGGCCTCATCGGCAGCGTTTTCGTTTTCTGCGTCGGCCTCGCCTATATCGAGAATCGCCGCCGCGCCGCGCAGGCCCGTAACGAGGGCTATGGCACGGAACTCCTGAACGAGCCGGAGCCTTTTGAAGACAAGGAATTGCCTAACCCCTGGATTGCCATCTCGCCGCTGGTCGTGGTGGGTGTTGCGAACTTCATTCTGACCTTTGCGGTACCGCGCGCGTACGGAGCGACGCATGAGATCACGCTCGGTGATCACGCGATCGTAACGAAAATCGGCTCGGTGGCAGCGATCTGGGCGGTCGAAGGCGCGCTGCTGCTGGGAATCCTGACGGTCTTCGTGTTTGCCTGGCGGCCCGTGCTTGCAAGGTTCGCGGACGGCAGCAAGGCCGCCGTCGCCGGCGCGCTGCTCGCATCCATGAACACCGCGTCCGAATACGGATTTGGCGGCGTCATTGCCCTGTTGCCCGGCTTCAAGACGGTATCTGCCGCGCTTGCTGCGATTCCCAATCCGCTGGTCAATGAAGCCGTGACCGTGACCGTGCTCGCGGGCATCACGGGCTCCGCCTCCGGCGGCATGAGCATCGCGCTTGCCGCCATGTCCGATACCTTCATTGCCGCCGCCAAGGCGGCAAATATCCCGCTCGAAGTGTTCCATCGTGTCGCGGCCATGGCGAGCGGCGGTATGGACACATTGCCTCACAACGGTGCGGTCATCACCCTGCTTGCCGTTACCGGCCTCACCCACAGGCAGGCCTACAAGGACGTGTTCGTGATCACGATTACGAAGACCGTCGCGGTATTCGTCGTCATCGCCTTCTACTATCTGACCGGAATCTATTGAGGACGCAGCAAACGACATCGCCGGCCGGCTCGCAGCAAGATGGCGATTGCCTTGGGGGCTGATCCCAAGCGCCTATTGCCTGCCGTCCGCGCCGAACGCCGCGCGATAGATCCCCCAATAGGCGGCGCCGACAAAGCCGGCGCCGCCGACGATATTGCCGAGCGTGACCGGCACGAGATTGTGGACGATACCTGCGATGGTGATCGACGAAGCGTCGAAGTTCGCCGGAGCGTGGCCGGTCTGGACCAGTAGCCACGCCAGCGGCAGGAAGTACATGTTGGCGACGCAGTGCTCGAACCCGGCGGCGATGAAGGCGGAGAGCGGCAATATGACGGCGACCATCTTGTCGGTGACCGACCGGCCGGCATAGGCCAGCCAGACCGCCGCGCAAACCAGCACGTTGCAAAGAATGCCCTTGACGAACAGCGTCATCATATCCGGCCGGATCTTGCCAGCCGCCGTATTCAATACCGAAAGCCCGATGCGGCCGTCATTCATGTCTAGATGATGTGAATAATATACCAGCACGACAAGCCCGAGCGCTCCGAGCAGGTTGCCCAGCCAAACGATGGTCCAGTTGCGCAGCATGGTCCGGGTCGAGACCTTTCCGCTCGCCCAGGCCATCACGATCAGGTTGTTGCCGGTGAACAGTTCGGCGCCTCCGACCAGCACGAGCGCCAACCCGAGCGAGAACACCATGCCACCGAGAACGCGCGTGATGGCGAAACTGAGTGCCGGGTCACTGGCAACGATCGTGTAATAGAGGGCACCGAAGCCGATGCCGCCGCCGGCGACGATCGCCAGCATGAAGGAGGCGAGGAGCGGCAGGTTGGCCTTCTTGACGCCGACCTTCTCGACCGCTTCCTTGATCTCGGCAGGACTGTAGGCCTGCAGATTGAAGATCGGCGGTTGCGGCGCGGGGTCAGACATTGCTGCTTTTCCTCAGTCACACCTGCGCTGCTACCCGCCCCCAGCTCCGCTCGTCACCAGCAGTCCGACGATCTGCGCCGCGATGACCTTCACGAGCGTCATCGACGGGAAGATCATGGCGTAGCCGATGTCCGGGCGTTCGGTCGGTGCCATCTTGGTGGAGTAGACCAGGATCGCCGGGTTTCCGGTGGCTCCGGACGCCACGCCGACCAGGTCGTCATATGGAATCTTCAGGACGTAGTGTCCGACCAGCAGCACGATGAAGACCGTTGACAGCAGCACGGCCACGCCGATGAACAGCATCGTGAAACCCAACTCGGCCACGGTGCGGACAAAGGGCTGTCCGGCATTGACGCCAACGGTCGCGAGGAACATCGCCAGGCCGAAATTCCGGAGAACAATGTTGGCCGGCAACGGCATGGTCCAGAGCATCGGCCCGGTGCGGCGGAGTTTTCCGAGAATGAGCGCAACGATCAGTGGCCCGCCGCCAATGCCGAGCGTAACGATGCCAACGCCGGGGATTGGAATTGGAATCAGCCCAAGCAGGACACCGAGGACCATCCCGATCCCCAGCGAGACATAGCTGAATTCAGCAGCGGCTTTGACCGTGTCGCCGAAGTGACGCCGGATCTCTTCCTTGCGGTCGGGCGGCGTCAGCACACCGACCCGGTCGCCGAATTCCAGCATCAGGTCGGGTGAGGGGACGAGGTCGGCGTCGTATCGCCGAACGTGCAGCAGATGCGTCGGATAGCCAGTCGGCATCGGCAGACTGGCCAGCGGTACACCCACCACATTCGCCTTTCCAACAAAGACTCTGATGTAGTCCAGATCGCCGCGATCGCTCACCAGCTTGCCGGGCTCCAGGCTCCCGAGCTGCGCTGCTGCGCTGGCGATCGCCTCCTGGCTCTCTGAAACCACCAGAACCGCGTCGCGGGCCGACAACACCGTATCTGATGTCGGAACGAAGTTGCGTCCGTCCTTTCGAACCATCGTGACCTGGATGCCGGCCAGCACGCTGGCTGTCAGTTCGTCAAGCGTCTTGCCGGCAAAGGCCTGGCTGATCGAAATCTCGCCCATGTGAAAGCGCTGCGCTTTCACAGGAAATTTCGGCTTCACGATCCGTGTCATGAAGTAGATGCACAGGATCGGCCCGATGACCCCGAAGGGATAGGCGATGGAATAGCCGATCGACGGATCCTTGTTCTTCATGACCTCGAGCGCCGCCTGAAGCGTCGCGGTGCTCGTCATCGATCCCGCATACAGACCCAGCGTATGTCCGATCTTGATACCGAAGATGTGTCCCAGTCCAAGTGCGACGGCCAGGCCGGCCAGGCAGGCGACGAGGGCCAGCAGATTGTATTTCTGTCCGACGCCGAACATGCCCTCGAAGAACTGGCGGCCATAAAGGATGCCGATGCCGTAGAGGAACATGATCAAGCCGGTCAGGCCGATCGGTCCGATGATCTGGGCTTTTGGTGCAAACGCGCCGATCGCAAGGCCGACGAACAGCACCGCACCGACGCCGAGCGAAAATCCGAAGATGTTGATCTGGCCGACCAGGTAGCCCAGCCCGATCGCCAGAAACGCCGTCAGGATCGGCTGGCTGCCGATGATGTCGCGTGCAAGATCCAACATGTGTTTCTAAGCTCCCCCTTGATCAGCGAACGTTGCAGCCCGCGGCGCGGAATTGTCCGAGCACCCGGTCTATCAATTCCCGGCTGGCCGGCGGCGTGTCGGCAAGCTTGTATTCGAGATCCATCGCCTTCCACTTGAACGCTCCCATCTGGTGGAACGGCTGGACCTCGACCCACTCGACGTTCTTCATCGGCGCAACAAATCGCGCGATACCGTCGACATTCGCGGGATCGTCGGTCTCGCCCGGGACGAGGGTGAAGCGAACCCAGACCGGCTTTGACATCGCAGCCAGCCGCTCGGCGAAGCGAAGCGTCGGCGCAATGTCGCGCGCGGTGACCCGGCGATAGGTTTCAGGATCCGAGCTCTTGATGTCGAGCAGGACGAGGTCGATCTCGGCGAGGTAGGCATCGCTCACGCGATCACCGAGAAATCCCGAGGTTTAAATCGCCGTATGCAGGCCCATCTTCCTGGCGCCGGCGAAGATGCGTTGCGTGAAGGCGCGCTGCACCATCGCCTCGCCGCCGGAGATGGTCAGCCCGCCGCCAAGCGCCTGGATCGACGGCGCGAAATCGGCCAGGCGTCGAAGCACCTGTTCGGCCGAAACATAGGTGCCGTCCTTGAGGTGCCAGGTGTCCGGGTTGTGACAGTAAGTACAGCGCAGCAGGCAGCCCGAGGTGAAGAGCACGACGCGCAAACCGGGCCCGTCGTACCGCGAGGACGTCTCATAGGAATGGCAATAGCCGTACGCGCCTTCCTCGTCCTTGAGCTTGTCTTCATCGGGCGCGTCGGGCGAAAGCCCGACCCGGAGGTCATGGCGACTTCCGGGCTCCAGTACCTGCACCGTCGACATGGTGCACCTCGCTCAGATCTGGCCGTGGAAGGTGCGGCTGATCACGTCTCGCTGCTGTTCCGGCGTCAGCCGGACGAAGTTCACGGCGTAACCCGAAACCCGGATCGTGAGCTGCGGATACTTGTCCGGATTCTTCATCGCGTCCTCGAGCGTCTCCTTGTCGATGACGTTGAGGTTCATGTGGAAGCCGCCCCGCTCGAAATAGATGTCGAAGGCCTTCACTGCCTCATCGATGAGCTGGCCTTCCGACAGATGAGCTTTTTGCGGAGCGACCGAGACCGTGTAGCTGATGCCGTCCTGCGAATCCTTGTAGGGAAGCTTTGCGACCGACAGGCAGGACGCCAGCCAGCCGTGGCTGTCGCGGCCGTGCATGGGGTTGGCGCCGGGTCCGAACGGCTCACCCTTGCGCCGTCCGTCCGGAGTGTTTCCAGTGGCCTTGCCGTAGACGACGTTCGACGTGATCGTGAGCACGCTCTGGGTATGCGTCGCGTTGCGGTAGGTCGGATGCTTGCGGATCTTCTCCATGAAGGAGGTGACGAGGCTGGAAGCGATCAGGTCGACGCGGTCGTCGTTGTTGCCGAACTGCGGCGTCGATTTGTTGCCCTCGTTCTGGTAGTCGACCACAAGGCCTTTGTCGTCTCGCACGATACGCATTTTTCCGTACTTGATGGCGCTGAGGCTGTCGGCAACGACGGAAAGACCCGCGATCCCGAACGCCATCGTGCGCAGGATGTCGCGGTCGTGCAGCGCCATCTCCAGCCGCTCATAGAAATACTTGTCGTGCATGTAATGGATGCAGTTCATGGCATGGACGTAGGTCTTGGCCAGCCACTCCATCACGATGTCGAACTTGGCCATGACGTCGTCATAGTCGAGGAAGTCGCCGACGACGGGCATGGTCTGGGGCGAGATCTGATCGCCGGAGACCTCGTCGCGGCCGCCGTTGATGGCGTAGAGCAGAGCCTTCGCCAGGTTGACGCGGGCGCCGAAGAACTGCATCTGCTTGCCCATCCGCATCGCCGAGACACAGCAGGCGATGGCGTAATCGTCGCCCCAGAACGGCCGCATCAGGTCATCGTTCTCGTACTGCAGCGACGAGGTGTCTTTACTGACCTTGACGCAATAGCGCTTGAACGGCGCCGGCATGTGGGTCGACCAGAGAATCGTGATGTTCGGCTCGGGAGCCGGCCCCAGATTGTAGAGCGTATGCAGCATCCGGTAGCTGCTTTTCGTCACCAGCGCGCGGCCGTCGAGATCCATGCCGCCGACGCATTCGGTCGCCCAGTAGGGGTCGCCGCTGAACAGCGCGTCGTAGTCGGGCGTGCGCAGGAAGCGGACGATGCGCAGCTTCTGCACCAACTGGTCCCAGAGTTCCTGGGCCCGGGCTTCGTCCAGCGCGCCTGCCTTCAGGTCGCGTTCGATATAGATATCGAGGAAGCTCGAGATGCGGCCGATCGACATCGCCGCCCCGTTGGCCTCCTTGATGGCGCCGAGATAGGCGAAATAGGTCCATTGGACCGCCTCCTGGGCATTCGCCGCCGGCTTCGAAATGTCGCAGTCATACAGCTTGCCCATCGCGGCCAGATCCTTGAGAGCCCGCATCTGCTCGGAAAGCTCCTCGCGCACGCGGATGACTTCGTCGGTCGGCCACATGTCGTCGATCTGCGCCCGTTCGGCTTTTTTGGCCTCCAAGCAGGCGATCGATGCCGTAGAGCGCGACGCGCCGGTAGTCGCCGATGATGCGGCCGCGCCCGTAGGAATCGGGAAGTCCGGTAATAATACCTGAGCGCCGGCAGCTCATGATTTCGGGCGTATAGGCGTCGAACACGCCGTCATTGTGCGATTTGCGGTATTTCGTGAACGCCTCGTGCACGGCCGCATCCGGCTCGAACCCGGCGGCCTTCAGGCCGTTCTCGACCATTCGCAGGCCGCCATACGGGAAGATGGCCCGCTTGAACGGCTGATCGGTCTGGAGACCGACCACGATCTCGTTGTCGCGATCGATGTAACCGGCCTTGTGGGCGAGCACATGCGAGGGCGTTTTCGCATCGACCGCAAGGACGCCCTTTTTCCGTTCGTCGGCGAAATACGGCTGCAGTTTTGCCCACACCGCCTTGGTGCGCGCCGACGGGCCAGCCAGGAAATCCTCGTTGCCGGTGTAGGATGTGACGTTCCGGACGATGAAATCGCGAACGTTGATGGAAGTCTGCCAGTCGCCCGGCCGAAATCCCCTCCAGCAATCTCCAGCGTCGGCTTCCTTCCTGAGAACGGCAGTTGGTGTCATGGAACGTCTCCCACCGGTGTGTCTTCGTTTGGTGTGCCCGCGGAAGTAAATTCGCTGCGGGCAACGATACCGGAGGGTGGCCCGGTCGGATCGCCGAAGCTTGATCTAGATCAAGCTCGCGGAGGGGGTGTGCTGCGGATACTCGTCATTGCTCGCGCGGCATCACTGCCGGCGCCGACGGGAACGCGAGCGTGGATATCCGCGCAGACGATCTTGAGAGTGCGCTCTACGTGGCTGACGGGGAGGGGATCGCCGCCTTGACGCCAGCCAGGGCCGCTTGCAGCGCCGCTTCCTTGGTATGGTCGAGGGACGTCTTGAGCACCCGTCCTCCCTCACCCTTCAGGCCCTCAAGAACCTTGTCTGCGGTGACTTTGCGCACCAGGACAAAGAGCGCTGCGGTGCCGGGTTCGATGGCGGCCGCGGTCTCCTTCATCCATTTGTCGTCAATGCCGACATCGGTCAGATATCCGCCGAGGGTACCGGATGCGGCGCCGAGGGCGGCGCCGGCCAGCGGCATCAGGAAGATCAGCCCGATCAATGTTCCCCAAAAAGTGCCGGATACCGCGCCTGCCGCCGTCATGTTTATCAACTGGTTTAGCTTGATCTGCCCCTTGGTGTCCTTCACCGCGACAACGGCATCGCCGAGTTCGATCAGGTACTCCTTCTGCATGGCCAGGAGTTTTTGACGAACTTCCTCGGCCTTTGCCTCGGTCGGAAATGCGATGACAACGAGATCACTCATGTGCAGTCTCCTTTCAACCATTCGGTGACAGACGATAGTTTTCCGCCGCCCTTCATTCAGTCGCCTTGAGTGCGCTCAGGCAGGATGGCGACAATTCGGCCATCTTTTCCCTGAGACGGAGAGATAAGCATTTGAATTGCCTCGGTACGAGTGGGCAACCTTGACCTGGATCAAGCTCTTGATCGGGGCACCTTGTTTCTGAACGAGGTGATGCAATGTCCAGACGGCTGCCTGAGACATCGAGGGCCCGGCAATGCGCAGTTTCAACAAGCTGGTGTGCTTTCTCGCTGCTCTCATGGTGATGGCAGCAACAACGCGCAGCGAAGCGAAAGTGTTGCGCAACAGGGACGGCGCGCCACTGGTGTGGGTGTTCAGGGATGCCGGGGCACTCAGCCAATACAACAAGCTGACGACTGCCGGCTCCCGCGATGATAACCGGTTGTCGTCGTTGTTCGTGTGCAAGGCGCCGCAAGGCAGCAAGATCGAAATTCTGGGCAGCGGCCATCGAACCGCGTTTATTCGCGTTGTCGAGGGAAGCGCCGCCGGCTGCGAAGGAACGGTTCCGATTGGAGCCATCAAAAATCAGTGATGCGGCGCTGTGAAAACGCCGGTCTGTTGATCTAGGTCAAGTCCAGTGCGGGATGCTGCTCGACGCTACGTTCGGGTGCTGATTGCAATTCGCGCGGTAGCATCGAAAAGCGGATCGCGGCATCCCGGATCAATGGAGGATACGCCATGCTTCGTTATCTTCTCGCAGTTCTTGCGGCGTTCGTTGTTCTCACGGTCAGTCTCGTCCCTGACGACGCATTTGCGCGTGGCGGCGGTCGCGGCGGTGGCGGTCGGGGAGGAGGAGGCTTTCATGGCGGCGGTGGTATGCGCGGCGGAGGATTCCACGGTGGCGGCGGCATGCATGCCGGGCGCATTCATGGCGGCGGTGGACGCCATTATGCAGGACGCCCGCATCCGAGCCACCCGATCGCCGGTCGGCCGGGTCGTCCAATCGCCGGTTACCCGGGCCGCCCCGGTCGTCCAATAGCAGGATATCCGGGAGGCGGATATTATCGCCCAGGCCTGGGCTACGGCGCCGCCGTCGGAGCTGCGGCGGCGGCGGGAGCCTACGGTTACTACGGCAACTACAATAACAACTGCACTTACGACACTTACGGCAATTGGGTCTGCCCGCAGCAATACCCATATTGACGTTTGCCAACACAGCGGACGGCGGTGCGGAAACGTTTCGCTGCCGTTCGCTGGCTGAACCGGGAGCTCCCGGTCGCGTTGGCCCGGGTGTTGAAATCACAGTGCGGTTACGTTCGCAAATCTAACGCACAAAGCCATCCGCGAGGGCGAACAGGGCGGCTAGTCCGGCGGCTATGGCAGCCCATGCGCTCCACTGACTTTGCTCATAAACCATGCGAAGCAACGCACGCGGATTCTCCATTCCGCTTCCCAGACCGCGTTTGGCGAACTTGCCCTTTCGCAAACGAACGCGCGCCGAAACGAACCATAAGATGGCGGCAATGGCAGCCGAAGTCTCGGTGAGTATCTCAAAAGCTTGTTTCATGTCCCAAGCTTGTTTCATGTCGCAGGGCTCCGCCGGCCAGGCATGCCGGCGAGCCATCGTCGTTATCGTGGCCGCGGCATCTTGATGCCGAGCGCCCGTTCGGCGGCCGACATCACCGTCGCGCGCGGCGACGTCGCGCAATAATCCTTCACCGTCTTGGCGGCCTGCGCGAACTGGTAGAGGTCGATGACGGTGCTGCGGACGCTCGCATTGTAGTAGCCGCTCAGCCACATGGTGATCCCTGCGAAATCCTGGAAGCCGAGCTTGGTCAGCTCGCCGCAGGTCATCTTGCTCATGTCGACCACCATCTTGTCCTCGGCGGCCGCAGGTGCTGCCAATGACGACACGATGGCGGTGGCGGCCAATAGTCTTCGCATGCTGTCCCTCGCGTTTGCAGGCAACCAACAGGCCGCCGGATGCCTCAATGGCCAAGATTTCCCAGCCGCGGTATGCCGGCCTTGATCTGAATCAACGGAAGGGCTGGTCACCGGCCGGATTGATTTCGGCCATCCCTGCCGACAGACTGCGAGCTTCTGTCCCTCGGCACGGAGGCTGCCGGGGTAAAGTTTGGCGCGAGGGATGCCGCATGAATCCGACCAAACTACCCATCTGGCTGCGGATCACCCTGGTCGCCGGGATCGCCGTTCTGGTTGCTGGCGCCAGCCTGTTTGCCTGGCGCTGGTATGCGCGGCCGACGACGCTGACGATTGCGGTGGGCTCGCTGGACGGCGAGGCGACCCGGCTGGTCTCCGCACTGGCCGGCAAGCTCGCGCAGCAGAAGGCGCCGGTGCGGCTCAAGATGGTCGAGGCGGGAAGTGCGGCCGATGCGGCCGATGCGTTTTCGTCCGGCAAGGTCGATCTTGCCGTGGTCAGGGGCGACGTCGGCGACCTCTCGCAGGCGCAGGCGGTCGCCGTCGTCGCGCACACGGTGGTGCTGCTGGTGGCGCCGCCAGGCTCCGCCATCACTGACATCGCGGGCCTGAAGCGCGTTACCGTCGGCGTGGTCGGTGGCGATGTCAACAAGCGGCTTGTTAAAATCCTGACCGACGAATTCGACCTCACGCGATCGGGCATCACCTTCAAAAACCTCGGACTGGCCGAGGTGCGCCGTGCGATCGACGCCAAGGAAGTGCGCGCCATCCTGATCGTGATGCCGCTCGGCGAAAAATATCTGTCGCTGCTGCGCGGCTTGTTCCCGCAGGCCGGGAAGTCGGGTCCGGTGCTGATTCCGATCGAGTCCGCCGCCGCGATCGCGGAGAAAGAGCGCGCCTATGAGAGCTTTGATGTCCCGAAAGGCACGCTGCGTGGCTCTCCGCCCGACCCGGCGGACGATGTCACGACGCTGCGAACCTCGTTCTATCTGGTTGCCCAGAAAAAGCTTGGCAGCGACCTCGATCGCGGACCTCACGGAATCCGTGATGAACGCGCGGCGCGATCTGCTCGCGGAACTGCCGATGCTTGCCCAGGTCACGGCGCCCGACACCGATGCGTCCGCCTATCTCCCGGTGCATCCGGGCGCGGCCGCGTTCTACAACGGCACGAAGCAGAGCTTTCTCGACCAATGGGGCAACATCATCTTCCTGGCGCCGATGATCGCGGGTGCGCTCGCCTCGCTGCTCGCCGCGGCCTGGAAATTCCTGCGGGCCGGAGCGCCGCTGACCCGCGAGGAGGCGCTGGATGCGCTCTATGCCCTCGGCCGGCGGATCCGGATCAGCAACAGCGAGGCCGAGCTCGATGAAATCGAGCGCGAAATCGACCGGGTGCTGCAGACCCAGCGCGTCAGGCAGGCGGCCGGAGAGGAAGAGGCGCGCGATGTCATCGCGCTGAACGTGGCGGCGCACCGGCTGGAAAACCTGATCCACGATCGCCGGCTCATGCTTGCGTCGCAGCAAACCGGCACGCCGGGGGAACAGGCTCAAGCCTGAAGCGCCCGTTTCCTTGATCTTTGTCAAGTCAGCGGTTTTCCGTACGCGCGAACTTGTGCCACGGTTCCGGCCAGAACGCTGGCAGATCATCAAAGTGAGCAGTGCACGCATGATGAACAGAAGTATGTTGGGCGGGGCGGCGGCCATCCTGATCGCGGGCGGGTGCTGCGCGGCAACGGCCGCTGCGCAAACCGCAACCGACCGTACGGTCGAACTGTTCACCTGCAAGGACGTCATGCGCGAGCCCAACACCAGCCGCGAGGTCGCGATTGCCTTTCTGCACGGCTACCTGCTCGGCAAGTCCGGCGGCTCGAAATTCAACGTTGAGGTACTGGAAAGGCAGACCAATGCCTTCATCGAGGAATGCCTCGACAATCCGCAAGGCAAGGCCGCCGATGTCATGGCGAAGCTCAAGAAATAACGGCCGGCCGCCGGCGCGGCGCTTGCTGCCGAAGGTCCCTGCTGCTGGCGACCGCCATGCTGGCGGGATCGCTCACCGCTGCCACGGCCGCCGACGAGCCCTGCAATCCCATTATCGATGGCACCTATTGCGCGACCAATATGCCGAAGAACCGCGGCGAGGTGCGCTCCACCAGAAGCATGACGCCGCTCGAGGATTACTCGCGACTGGTGCCGTCGGCAGCAGTCGGGGGCACGCCGGGAACGCTGATCGGGATCGGGACGCAAGGTAGCCGTACCTGCTTCGGTCTGCTGCGCAGATCGGCTTGCGACTGAAGCCGCTGCATCCGATCCTTGCGCGCTCTATCATGGGGCTGCTACACATCCAGTCAGTCGCCGCGATAGTCTGGTCTTTCAGGAACCTGCTGACGCGGCCGATCCAGCCGGGCGCCCTCCCGCCACAGCGAGCTTTCCCGCCCAAGCTCCTTCAGCTTTGAGCGGACCACACTTCCGGGCATGCCCGAGTTTCGCTGCGACCACCGACCTCATCAGAGGGGACATGCATCATGAGTTCGACTGTTCAACGGCCCTATCGGGGCGTCTTCCCTGTTGCTCCAACCATTTTCGGAGAATCCGGCGAACTCGATCTCGACGGCCAGCGCCGCTGCATCGACTTCATGATCGATGCGGGCTCGCAGGGGCTCTGCATTCTGGCGAATTTCTCCGAGCAGTTCGTTCTCACCGACGCCGAACGCGATCAGGTGATGCTGGCGGTGCTCGACCATGTTGCCGGACGTGTTCCCGTCATCGTCACGACGACGCATATGGGTTCGCAGATCTGCGCCGAGCGTTCACGCCGGGCGCAGGAGGCGGGCGCCGCCATGGTGATGGTCATGCCGCCCTATCATGGTGCGACATTCCGGGTCGGCGAGTCCGCGATCTACGAATTCTACAAACGCGTCTCGGACGCCATTTCGATCCCGATCATGATCCAGGATGCACCGGTGGCCGGTACGCCGCTCTCGGTGGCCTTTCTGGCGCGCATGGCGAAGGAACTGGCGAATATCCGCTACTTCAAGGTCGAGGTGCCGATGGCGGCGGCCAAGTTGCGGGATCTGATCGCCGCCGGCGGCGACGCCATTGAGGGTCCCTGGGATGGCGAGGAAGCCATCACATTGATGGCCGATCTCGAGGCGGGCGCCACGGGTGCGATGACCGGAGGAGGATATCCCGATGGTATCAGGCAGATCATGGATCCGTATTTTGCCGGCCGTCGCGACGAGGCGATGGCGGCGTATGCACGCTGGCTGCCGCTGATCAATTACGAGAACCGGCAATGCGGATTGCAGGCCTGCAAGGCGTTGATGAAAGAGGGCGGCGTGATCGGATCGGAAATGGTCCGCCACCCCCTGCAGAAACTTCATCCGAAGACGCGGGCAGGCCTGATCGAGATTGCGCGTCAACTCGATCCGGTGGTGTTGCGCTGGGGCCATTGAACACTTCGACCGCGCCGGCGGCGGTGTTCGCTTTTGTTGTTTTGTGTCGAACAGGTCTGGATTGGAGCGGCTGAATGGAGACCGTGTCGTGCGACGTGCTGGTGGTCGGCTCGGGCGCGGGCGGTTTGGCGGCGGCCATCACGGCGCAGCATTTTGGCTGCAAGGTTATCGTGATCGAGAAGGAGGCCGTGTTTGGCGGCACTACCGCGCGTTCCGGCGGCTGGCTTTGGGTACCGGGAAATCCGCTCGCGGCCCGGGAGGGCGTCGTCAATTCGACCGAGGCTGCGCGGACCTATATCCAGCACGAGAGCGGAAACTATTTCGACGGCAAACGCGTCGATGCGTTCCTCGCCAATGCCGGAAACATGGTGTCGTTCTTTGAAGCGCATACCGAGGTCAAGTTCGCGTTCGGCAAGAACTATCCTGACTACCATCCGGATCATTCCGGCGGTGCCGAGGAGGGGCGTTCAATCCACACGCTTCCTTTCGATGGACGACAGCTCGGCCGCTATCTGTCGTCGCTCGCGCAGCCGATGGCGGAATCGACCTTCATGGGAATGGGGCTGAACAGCGGGCCCGACCTGAAGCATTTCCTGAACGCGACGCGCTCGGTCAGGTCGGCCCTGTTCGTGGCTTCGCGTATGGCAGCGCATGGCCGTGACGTGGTGCGGCACGGCCGCGGCACGCGTCTCGTCAATGGCAACGCGCTCGCCGCGCGCCTGCTGAAGACCGTGCTGGACCGGAAGATGACGATCTGGTCCTCGGCCAAAGCCGTCAGCCTCGACAAGACCGGCGGACGCGTCGCAGGCGCGATCGTCGAAAGAGGCGAAGGCAAACGCGTTCTGGTCCGGACACGCCTCGGGGTGGTGCTTGCCGCCGGAGGATTTGCAGGAAATGACGATCTGCGCAGTCGGTACTTCCGGCATGTCCGGGAAGGCGCGCCACATGTGACATTGGCGGCGAGCGGCAGCACCGGTGACGCCTTGCGGATGGCCGGGGCTGTCGGAGCGGGGATCAACGATAGCTACGCGAACGCGGCGGCTTGGGTGCCGGTCTCGCTGTTGCCGCGCCGGGATGGCAGCGTCGGGAGATTTTTCCATCTGATCGATCGCGCCAAGCCGGGCGTCATCGCGGTGACGGCAGATGGGCGCCGCTTCGGCAACGAGAGCCACAACTATCACGACTTCGTTCGCGCGATGATCGACGCCTGCGCCGGCAAGCCGGAAGTGTCGGCGTTCCTGATCTGCGACCATCGTACGCTTCGCCGCTACGGCCTTGGCGCCGTGCGCCCGACGCCGCTGCCGATCTCCGGTTTCATTCGTTCCGGCTATCTGAAGCGCGGCCGGACGATACGCGATCTGGCGATGTCGATCGGGCTCGATCCGGATACGTTGTCGCGCACCGTCGAGGCGGTCAATCGTGATGCCGCAGAGGGATTGGATCGGGCATTCGGGCGCGGCGCCACGTCCTATCAGCGGCTGCTCGGCGACGCTGATTTCTCACCAAATCCCTGCATCGGCGAGATATCAAGATCGCCGTTTTATGCGGTCAAGATCATGCCGGGTGACATCGGCACCTATCATGGCCTGATCACCGACGAACATGCCCGCGTGGTAGCCGGCGATGGCGTACCGATCGAAGGCTTGTTTGCGGTGGGTAACGATGCGGCGTCGATCTTCGGCGGCAGCTACCCCGGCGCGGGCGCGACGCTCGGGCCAGCCATGACGTTCGGCTACATCTGCGGAACCTACCTGGCCGGGAAAATATCAGATGAGCGGAGAGCGCAGGCGTAAACCCGTCGCTTCGCGCCCGAACGAAGGTCGCCGCTATCTCTCGTCGAACTGGTCCGGCCCCATCGCCCAGAGCCACTGGTCGTGGCCGTTGGCGTAGTTGCGGTTGGTCTGTGTCGGGTTGCGATTGACCATCGGCCGCATGAACATCGGGTGGGTGGCGCTGCGCACCTCGTGCTCGATCGTGAACAGGTGCTTTCCGTCCTTGAGATCGGTAATATCGCGAAACCGGTACTGGTACTGGTTGTCCTCGCTGTAGATCAAGTTGCGCGCGCCGAGGCGGTGGTGCGGGCCGGAGAAATCCGTGACGTACATCTGCACGTGGTGGCCGTCGTATTCTCCCAGCGGCCGGTCGGTCTCGCGGAAGCGCAGATGCTGGCCGTGGCCGGTCTGCACGACAGCGACACGGCCGTCGCCATTCCTGAGCTCGGCAGGCATGCCCATGATCTCGGGATAGAAGGCGCAGATCCCCGGCGTGGTTCCGATGGGCACATCGAACTCGACATAGGGGATGCCGAGCGTAATGCGCCCGAAGCGTTCGGCGTCCGGCTCATAGCAACGCAGGCGATTGCCCCACGGACAGGTCGTCTCGACATAGTCGTTGTGCTCGGCAAAGGCGAACGCGGTGCCTTCGAGTTTTTTGCGACCGACGCCAGGCGCTCGAGCAGCGCCGCGCGGCCGGCGATGACAAGCCCGGTGTGGCCGCGCAGCACCTGCGCTTTTCCGCTCGGCAGATGAAACTGGCTCTTGCCGACATTGACCCACATGTTGGTGTCGGACACCATCAGGTAGGGGTCGCGGGTCAGCCCGAGCCCGGTGACGTAAAACAGCATCGCCAGCCGCTGGTCGGGGACCGTGACGTTGACGTGTTCGAGGTGGATGGCGTTGCCGAGGTCTTCGGCGGCGCGATCGTAATGTTGCATGGACGCGGTCCCGGGGTATGGAGGCAGACTATACTATACAGACTAATCCACCCATTCGATGCTGCTATTGCCATGGCAGCCATCCGGTTCCATACACCCTGATATGACCGAGCCGTTACTGGGGCGCAGCATCGACCGCCTTGAAGACGCGCGCTTCGTGCAAGGGCGCGGGCGCTACATCGCCGATCTCGTGACGCCGAACGCGCTTCATGGCGTTGTCGTTCGCTCTGTTCACGCGCATGCGCGCATCGTCGGGGTTCGTGTGGATGCAGCGCGTCAAATACCGGGCGTTGCGGCCGTGTTCACCGGCGCCGATCTGGCTGCCGACGACATCGGCCCGCTGCCCTGTGCCGTGACCCACATCCCGATGACCACGCCGCTGGTGGTCCCGCCCTGTCATGCTCTGGCCCGCGACGTCGTTCGCTATGTCGGTGAGCCCATCGCCTTCGTGGTCGCTGATAGCGCCGAGAGCGCGCGCGACGCCGCCGAAGCTGTCGCCGTCGAATACGAGCCACTGACGCCGGTGGTTGCGATAGCAGATGCCGTTCTGCCTGATGCCGCGACGATCTGGCCGGAGGCCAAAGGCAACATCGCGTTCCAGTTCAACCGCGGCGACCTATCACCGGTGGAAGCCGCGATCCGCAATGCGGCCCATGTCGTGGAATGCGAGCTGGTCAACAACCGCGTGGTCGCAGCGCCCCTGGAAACCCGTGGCGCGCTCGGCGAGTTCGATGCCGCGAGCGGCCGTCTGCACTTGACCGCCTCGGCCGCTGGCGCGCACGCGATCCGCGATCTGCTCGCCGATTCCGTTTTCCGGATTCCGCGTGAAAAACTTCACGTCAGCATTCCCGACGTCGGCGGCGGTTTCGGGATGAAAAACGTTCTCTATCCCGAATGGGTGCTGGTGCTGTGGGCGGCGCGCCGCCTCGGCCGTCAGGTTCAGTGGATCGGCGACCGCAGCGAGGATTTTTTGGCCTCTGCGCACGGCCGCGACAGCATTGTCCGGGCTCGTTTGGCGCTCGATCGCAACGGCCGTTTCCTCGCGCTCGACACCCAAGTCCTCGCCAATCTCGGCGCCTATGTCTCTACGGTCGCGCCTGTCGTGCCGACGATGGCGATGGCCAGCGCGATGGGTGGCGTCTACGGCATTCCGCTGATCGCATTTCAGACCCGGGGCGTCTTCACCAATACCACTCCGGTCGATGCCTATCGCGGCGCCGGCAAGCCCGAGGCGAACTATCTGATCGAGCGTCTGATCGATATATCCGCGGCGAGGATCGGGATTGATGCGCTGAAACTGCGGCGCAAGAACATCGTCAGCCGGTTTCCCTATCCCAGCGCGATGGGGCTCTCGATCGAGCAAGGCCGCTTCGCGCACGCGATCGATCACGCGGTCGCTGCCGCCGAGGGATTCAAGGCGCGTCAAAAGAGTTCGCGTGCGAAGGGAAAGTTGCGTGGTCTCGGCTATGCCTGCTTTCTTGAAACCGCGCGCGGCCAGCCTAATGAAGTGGCGGAGATGGGTCTTGGCGAGGATGGCCTGATCGACCTGAAGGTTGGTACGCATTCCAATGGCCAGGGCCATGAGACCACCTACGCGCAAATCGCGGCCGACACGCTCGGCCTGCCGCTTGCGCGCTTTCGATTCCGGCAAGGCGACACCGACGATCTCGACAGCGGCGGCGGCCATGGCGGCGCGCGCTCCATGCACCAGGGCGGGACTGCGGTGCTGATGGCGGCCGAAGGTCTGATCGAGAATGCGCGTCGGCTGGCTGCGCGGCTGCTGCAAGCGGATGTCGATGCCATCAGTTACGAAGCCGGCACGCTGCGCGTTGCGACGACCGGGCAGGAGATCAGCCTCGACGAGGTGGCGCACGCTTCATACCAGTCGCCCGGCGACGACGTCGCAGCCGGCCTGGCGCACAAGGCGACGCATCTTTGCGACCGCTACACGTTTCCAAACGGCTGCCATGTCGCTGAAGTCGAGATCGACCCGGCGACCGGCGAGGTCAAGCTCGATCGCTACGTCATCTTCGATGACTACGGCCGCTTGCTCGATCCGCGCCTGACACTGGGGCAAGTGCATGGCGGTGTTGTGCAAGGCATCGGCCAGGCGCTGTTCGAGCAGGCGCTGTTCGACGTGGATACTGGCCAGAACCTCTCGGGTTCGCTGATGGATTACGCGCTGCCGCGTGCGGGCGATATTCCCCCGTTCGAAGGTGATTTATCACCCGACTTTCCGAGCCGCGCCAACCGGCTCGGCGTCAAGGGCAGCGGCCAGGCCGGCGCCATCGCCGCACCCGCCACCGTCATGAACGCCGTGATGAACGCGCTGGCGCCGCTGGGTGTCGCGCATCTCGACATGCCCGCAACGCCCCAGCGCATCTGGCACGCGATCGAGGCGGCGCGATTGCGATCAGACAAGGCGGCGGATAAAGCTTCTCAGGCCCACAACGCGAACTAAGCTGGAAAACAAAAAGGAAAAGACCGATGGGGGGAGTTTTGGCGGGCGTGCGCGTCCTGGATTTCGGGCGCTATATCGCCGGCCCGTATTGCGCGACTTTGCTGGCTGAGTTCGGCGCCGAGGTTATTCGCGTCGAAAAGCTCGACGGCAGCGAGGATCGTTTCGTGGCGCCGGTCGGGAAAGGCGGCGAAGGCGCGCTATTCCTGCAGATCAACCGCAACAAGAAGTGCATCACGCTCAATCCGATGAAGCCCGAGGGGCAGGAGGTGATGCGCCGGCTGATTGCGACCGCCGACGTCGTGGTGGCCAACCTGCCGCCGCAGACGCTTTCCGCGATGAAGCTCGATTACGCCTCGCTGAAGGCGATCAAGCCGGACATTATTTTGACGACCGCGACCGCGTTCGGCGGACCGGGGCCGTGGTCCGACCGCGTTGGCTTCGATGGCGTCGGGCAGGCGATGTCGGGCGCAGTGTATATGACCGGCACCGGCGATCCGCCGTATCGCGCGGCCGTCAACTGGGTCGATTTCGGAACCGCGCTGCATTGCGCGTTCGGGACGCTGGCGGCGCTGATGGAGAAAGCCAAGTCCGGGCGCGGGCAGATTGTCGAGGGCGCGCTGCTGGCAACCGCGCTCTCCTTCACCAACGCGACGCTGATCGAGCAGGCGGTGATCTCCGCCAACCGCGTGCCGACCGGCAACCTCGGCCAGACCGCGGCGCCCGTCGACATCTACCGCACCAAAGACGGCTGGGTGTTGTGCCAGGTCACCGGCCATCCGCTGTTCATTCGCTGGGCCAAACTGATGGGCGAGGACCACTGGCTGACGGACCCACGTTTCGCCGACGATCTCAAGCGCGGCGAAAACGGTCCCGTGATCAGCGAACGGATGGCGCGCTGGTGCACCGAGCGCACTTCGCAGGAGGCGTTGGACACGCTGGGCGCAGCGATGATTCCGGCTGGTCCCGTGCTGAGCCCGCAGCAGGCGCTGGATCATCCGCACATTCGCGCCGCCGGTTTCCTTCAGGACGTCGACTATCCCGGTTTGCCCAGATCGGCGCCGCTGGCGCGGGCGGCGGTGCGGTTGTCGGAAACACCCGGTGAAATCGCGGCGCGCCCGCCGACGCTTGGCGAGCACACAGATATCGTGCTGGCCGAACTCGGCTACGACGCCGCGGCGATCGCGGCGCTACGAGAGAAGCGGGTCGTTTAGCAATTTTCCGCGGCACCGCCCGCCAACACCTAGCCGGGTAGTTACGGCGGCGCTGGCCCGTATCGCTTCAATACGCGGGACAAATGAAGCTTGAGGCCGCCGAGGTGCCTGAAATTGATCGTGGCCACTTTCTGAAGTTGTTGCATCCCCCGCTTTGTCAAGGTCACCAGCACGCGCCTGTTGTCATCGGCGTCGACGGATCTTTGCAGGAGCTTCAGCTTCGTCATTCGGCCGACGAGTTCGACGGCCGTGTGGTGCTTGATCAGCAGAAAGTTAGCAAGCTCACCGACGGACATCGATCCGTGCGCGGACAAGCCCTTTATGGCGAGCAGCGCCTGGTACTGTTGCGAGGTCAGGCCCGCTCGGCCCGCATTGGCTTCGCTGATGGCGAGGAAAATCCTCAACTGGTGACGAAACTCGGCGAGGGCCTTGTAATTCACGACCGGGCGCACGGTCGTTTCGCTTCGCTTTTTCGGCGCAGGTCCAGACGGCTTGAGCGGCTTGGGTTGTTTCAGCCGAGCCATTTATCGCTTCGCATCCATTCGCGGACCATTCAGATCCGTTGAGGATCGATCCTTGTCAGCACGACAATGGCGATAACCGCCCGGGAGTAAAGGTCATTTGTCCGATGAATTGACCAGTTGCAGCAGCATTTTCTGAAATTCCACTGGAATTCGCGTGTTTTTGCGGCGCGCCGAGTTCTCCAGGGCCGCGGCGAGTTCGGCCTTCGAGGCTTCGCCCGATGAAAATCGTGTCATGACATCCTGCCACATCGCGGAGAGCGATCTTCCGACGCGGAAAGAAGGCTTGATGACCTTGCCCCTGGCAAGCGCCCACCGGACAATCTCGGCGGTGGTCTGCGGGCCGCAGTTCCGCGCGGTTGTGAGATGCCGATAGGTCAGCTGCTGCAGCAACGGTTCGGACGGGGTCCATCTGCCGCGTGGTGGATTTTCACCGGTCAACTCCGTCGCCAGTTCTTTCAGGACATTTTCGGCGCGAACGCTTAGCTCGACGATTTGGCCGCCCGATGTGCGCGGCAAGCGCCCCGTGTGGGCTGTGTCGCTGCCTCCGGCAGTCGTCCCGGATGGGTCCTGGTGCGACTGCGGCGATCCTGCGTTCTCAGTTTTCATGCGTGACTCAGTATCTGTCCGGCGACGCCAGCGTTGATCCCCGGAACAATCTGGTTCTTTCCCAAGGTAAACCACGCCCTGATCCCGGAGTAAAATGGGAATTATATCGTAACGCGATATAATATTTCGTCCATTTGATTGAACGAAAGTAACATTGACGGAATGACCCCGGGTGGAACTATTGGGTCAACGATAATCGCCGATTGAAAAATACGGCTGGCGGCAAGCGCTATGCTTGCCAGGCAACATAAGAAATCCAGGGAGGATAGCGAATGACCAGGAATCTGTTGGAACGAGGGATGAACTCGTCGGTGTCGCGCCGTACCCTTCTGCAGGGTGGCGCGGGCCTCATTGGCGGAACGATGCTGTCGGGCGGCATGACCCTGCCGGCATTGGCGGTAGGTGCGACACCAATCGGAACCTGGCCTGCTGGTTCGGAAGGCGACACGGTGTTCATCGGCGCGTCGGTGCCCCGCACCGGCACCTACGCGGTGCAGGGTGAAGATGAACTCAAGGGCTATCAGCTCGCGGTTGAGCACATCAACGAAGGTAACGAGCTGGTCAAGCAGATCTCGCCGAAGACCAAGAAAGGCGTGCTCGGCAAGCAATTGAAGCTCGGCGTCGCCAACTCTGCTGCGAAGCCGAACGAAGCGGTGCAGGCGCAGCAGCGCTTCATCTCCGAGAACAAGGCTGTGATGATTACCGGCGGCACCTCGAGTGCGGTCGCGGTCGCGCTCAACAAGCTGGCGCAGCGCGAAAAGGTCCTGTTCGTGTGCGGCATTTCCGGCTCGAACGACACCACCGGCAAGGACTGCGTGCGCTACGGTGTCCGCCAGAATTTCTTCGGGCAGACCGCCGCCGCGGCCATTGCGCCGGTTCTGGTCAAGGAATTCGGCAAGAACAAGAAAGTGGCGTACATGACGCCCGACTACACCTACGGTCATACCGTTACCAAGTCGATGCAGGACAACACCGCAAAGGACGGCTGGACCACCGTGACCAATCAGGTGTCGCCGCTTGGCGCGCCGGACTTCTCGTCTTATCTGCTCAATGTCGCCAACTCCGGTGCCGACATCCTCGTCAACGTCAATTGGGGGCATGACGCGGTTCTCTCGATCCAGCAGGCCAAGCAATTCGGCGTGCTCGACAAGATGAAGCTCGTGGTTCCCTACCAGGTGCCGTTCCTGGCGCGCGAGACCGGGGGCCTCATGCAGGGTGTCTATGCGGCTACCGACTACTGGTGGACGCTCGAAGACAAGTTCCCGCTGGCGAAGATGTTCAACGCCGCCTTCGAGAAGAAGTTCGGATACAAGCCGGAATGGGGCGCCGAAAACGCTTATATCAGTTTCGTGCACTGGGCACGCATGGTCGAGGAGGCGGGCAGCTTCTATCCGCCTGACGTCATCAAGGTGTACGAGAAGGAAGAAACCATACCGTCGCTGGTCGGCGACGTGCATTACCGCAAGGAGGACCATCAGTGCGTCCGTCCGGTGATCATCGTCAAGGGCAAGCAGCAGAAGGACATGAAGGGCAAGGAAGACTACTACGACATCGTCGAAGTGGTGCCCGGCAAGGACCTGATGCAGAAGCCGGACGCGTTCGGCTGCAACCTCGGCGACTATACCTGAGTTCAGGGGGACCACGGCGCCGCGGGCGGAGTGCTGCCGCCCGCGGCGCCTGTATTATGTTGTCTAGATATTTTCCAAAGGCCGCGGGTTCGCGCGACATCAGAATATGATCAACTGGGCCAATTTCGTATCGCAGGTATTTAACGGGCTGGCGCTCGGCGCCCTGCTGGCGCTGATCTCGTCGGGCCTGACCATCATCTATGGCACGCTGGGCGTCCTCAACCTCGCGCATGGTGCGATGTTCATGCTCGGGGGCTACGCAGGCTACGTCGCCTACAGTTATACCGGATCGTTCATCGTCGCTGTCATCGCCGGGTCGCTCTTTGTGGCGGTCGTCGGCATTCTGATGGAGCGCGTCATCATCCGGCATTTCTACAGCCGGCCGCATGAAGATCAGCTTCTCGTGACGTTCGGGCTCAGCATCGTTTTCGTGGAGCTGGTCCGCTTCATTTTCGGCAGTCAATCGCAGCTGGTGCCGCCGCCTCCGCTTTTTGCCGGCATCACCTCGCTCGGCTTCATGTTTTATCCGACGTATCGGCTCGCGGTGGTAGGCATCATCGCCGTGGCGCTTGCCGCGCTGTTCATCGTCCTCTACCGGACGCGGATCGGCATGATCGTCCGAGCGGGTATCGAGGACTCCGTCATGGTGGACGCGCTCGGCATCAACGTCTATCGCGTATTCATGATCGTCTTCGGCATCGGCGCGATGGCGGCGGGCTTTGCCGGCATCATCAATGCGCCGGTGGTCTCGCTGACGCCGGGCGTCGGAGACGACATTCTGGTTCAAACCTTCGTCGTGGTGGTGATCGGAGGTGTTGGCTCGTTTCCCGGGGCCATTCTCGGCGGCTTGATTGCCGGCGAGATCATCAGCATCACATCCATGTTCAACCCCGGCTATGCTTACGTGATGTTGTTTGCGGCCATGGCCCTTGTGCTGGTGGTGCGCCCCTATGGGTTGCTCGGCAGCAAGGGTCGCGAATGACGGTGGTCGCCTGATGTTCAACCAGCGTCGTTATCTCATTGAAGCATTGACGGCGGTCGGGTTAATCGCGGCGCCGTTCGTTCTGCCGTATCTCGGCTTTGCGCCGAACACGGTCAACCGCATTCTGGTCTGGGGCCTTTTCGGGATCGGCTTCGACATCCTGTTCGGATTTACCGGACTGTTGTCGTTCGGCCAGTCCGCGTTCTATGGCACCGGCGGCTTTGTCGCAGCATGGCTGTTGACGCGCGCCGGCTTTCCGAACGTGTTCCTGGCGCTGATCATCGGCATGATCTCCGCCGCGGTGGTTGGTTATCTGGTTGGACTGATCGCGTTGCGGCGTACCGGAATCTACTTCGCCATGATCACGGTGGCGATAGCGGAGGTGTTCTTCTTCGTCGAGTTCAACCCGCTTGCCGCCTTTACCGGCGGCGAAAACGGGCTACCCGGAGTGCCGTCACCGAGCTTCAATCTCGGCTTCACGACGCTTCACTTCACCAGCGGCTGGTCGCTCTACCAGTTTCTCGCGGTATGCTATTTCGTCGGCATCGTGATCGCGCTGCGGATCGTGCGCTCGCCGGTCGGCGCCATTCTGAGCGCGATCCGCGACAACCCGCTGCGTGCGCAGGCGGTCGGCCATAATGTCCATGGCTACAAGTTGACCGCGTTCGTGATCGCGGCCGCTTACGCCGGTTTTGCCGGCGGACTGCTCGGCGTGTTGCAGGCCTTCATGCCGCCGGACGCGTTCACCTTCGAGACGTCGGGCCAACTGGTGATGCAGACGGCGATCGGCGGCATCGGCACGCTGTTCGGGCCGTTGCTGGGCGCCGCCGTCTGGCTGTTCCTGCAGGACTTTCTGCAATCCGCGCTTGGGCTTGGCGCCGCGTGGAAGCTGGTGCTCGGCACCGTGTTCGTGTTGCTGGTGACGTTCCTGCGCAAGGGCATCATCGGCGGTTTGAAGGACCTGTATGAATTCGCGACCGGCGGGAAAAAGGTTGCGGAACCGACAGAAGCGGAATCGCTGAGCGATTTTCGCGTCGGGGCAGAGCAGAGCGTTGCCGCTGCCGCGGCATTGGCGCCGCACAAGCGTGAGGGCGACCGGACCAGCGGACCAATCCTGCAGGCGAGGGGGCTGACCAAGCGTTATGGCGGCCTGCTTGCCAACAGCGATATCGATTTCACGGTCAATCACGGCGAGTTGCGCGGCGTGATCGGGCCGAACGGCGCCGGCAAGTCGACCTTCTTCAAGATGCTGACGTGCGAAATCCCACCGACGTCAGGCACCATCACCTTCGAGGGCCGCGATATCACCGGCAAGAGCGTCACCGACGCCTGTCAGCTCGGCCTGACCAAGAGCTATCAGGTCAATCAGCTGTTCACCCAGTTGACGGTGCGCCAGAACCTGACGGTCGCTGTGCTCGCTGACCTGAGAGGCAAGTTCAGGCTGGATCTGTTCCGCGATCCCGAGTCCATTCCGGGGCTCAAGGAACAGGTCGAGCAGACGCTGCAACTGGTCCGGCTCGCCGGCCGCCCCGATACCAAGGTGTCGGACCTGGCTTACGGGGAGAAGCGGCGGCTCGAGATTGGGCTGGCGCTCGCCACGTCGCCAAGCCTCCTGTTGCTCGACGAACCGCTCGCGGGCATGAGCCCGCAGGAACGGGTGGAAACCGTCAAGCTGCTGAAGTCGATCGGCCAGGGCCGGACCATGATTGTGATCGACCATGACATGGACGCCCTGTTTGAATTGGCGGGGCGTGTCACGGTGTTGCAGGAGGGCCGGGTGCTGGTGGAGGGGACACCGGACGAAATCAAGGCCAATGCCGCGGTGCAGGAAGCCTATCTTGGCGGGGTACTCGAATGAGCCTTCTCGAGGTTTCCGGCCTTAACGCGTATTACGCGGATTCGCATATCCTGTTCGATGTCGCGATGCGCGTGGAGCGCCACGAGGTCGTGGCGCTGCTCGGACGCAACGGCGCCGGCAAGTCGACGACGCTCAAGAGCCTGATGGGCGTGGTGAAGCCGCGCGGCGGCAAGGTGATGCTCGATGGTGCGGATCTCGCCGGCCGCAACAGCCATGTGATCGCGAAGGCGGGCATGCAGCTGGTGCCGGAAGACCGCCGCATTTTCGGTAGCCTCAACGTCGAGGAGAACATCGTCCTCGCCGGACTGACGGCGCCAGCCAAGTGGCCGCTTGAGCGCATCTACGAGATGTTTCCGCGCCTGAGAGAGCGCCGCAACAGCAGCGGCACCGATCTGTCGGGCGGTGAACAGCAAATGCTGGCTATCGCACGCGCGCTGGTCCGCGACCCCAAGATCATCCTGCTCGATGAACCGTTCGAGGGGTTAGCGCCGGTGATCGTGCGCGATCTGGTGAACGCCTGCCGCAATCTAGCCGCCGCCGGGCAGACCATCGTGCTGGTGGAGCAAAATCTGGCGGCAACCCTGGCCCTGGCGAGCCGGGTCTACATCATCAACAACGGTCATATCGTTCACGAGGGGCCGGCACAGGAAATCAAGGCGCAACCCGAGATATTGCAGCGCTATCTCGGCGTCTGATTGAGTAGTTTCCGCAACGCCCGCTACTTCGCCTCAACGATCGCTTGCAGCATGGGGCGGGTTGGCGCGAAGAACGTCGTGCCGGTGTACGGCGTCGAGAAATCGAGCAGGCGGTCGTAGGCGCCCGGCGGATCGCCGATATACATCCGTTGCAGCATCTTCTCGATCACCCAAAGATACCGGGAATAGCCGATAAAATAGGTTCCGAATTCCTGATGTCCGGGCCGGCCGAACGGCATGTTGTCGCGCAGGATGTCATATTCGTTGCCGTCGGCATCCACGATGGTGTTCAGCGACTTGTGCGATTTGCGCGGCGCGTCGTCGTCATCGATCTCGATATTGTCGATCTTGGTGCGGCCGATGATCTCCTCCTGGAGGTGCGTCGGCGTTTTGCCCCAGGCGTTGAGATCGTGCAGATATTTCTGGACGACGACATAGCTGCCTCCGGCGAAATCGCTATCCTCTTCGCCGACCAGTGCCGATGCCGGTAAATCGAGGCCGGTCGGATTGGCGGTGCCATCGACAAAGCCGAGCAGGTCGCGGGCATCGAAATAGCGAAAGCCGGAAACTTCGTCGATGACAGTCACGGCAGCGCCGAGATTGTCGAGCAGGATCCGTTCGAACTCAAAGCACATATCGGGACGCTCGGACCGGATATGGAAGAGCAGGTCGCCGGGCGTTGACGGCGCCGCATGAACCGAGCCCTTGATCGGCGCAAACTGTTTCAATTCCTTCGGTCGCCCGCCTGAATCAAGACGGTCCCAGAGATCGCGGCCGATCCCGGCGATGCACGACAGCCGGCCGCCAAGATCACGAAATCCGACCGTCTTGACGAGATCGTCGAGCCCGCCAAGGACATCGCGAATTTTTGCGAGCGCGGTCTCTTCTTTTCCGACCGTGACCACCAGAAATACCGCCGCCAGCGACAGCGGCGCCTCGATGCTTTGCGCATCGATCGGCACCCGGTCCCAATTTTTTCCCGACATCCCGAATTCTCCGGAATTACTTCAGATGGTCACCATAGCTCGTGCTCTTATCACGCCAGATGACATGCCACGAAATGTCCGTCACTGCCTTGCTTCAGTTCGGGCGCGGTCACCTTGCAACGCGGTTCGGCGATCGGGCAGCGGGTGTGAAAATGGCAGCCGCTCGGTGGGTTCATCGGGCTTGGCACGTCGCCTTGCAGGCGGATCCGGTTGCGTTTCACTTTGGGGTCCGGCACCGGGACGGCGGACAGCAGCGCCTGCGTATAAGGGTGCTGCGGATGGCGGTAGAGATCGCTGGCGCTGGCGAGTTCGACGATGCGGCCGAGATACATCACCGCGACACGGTCGGAAATATGCTCCACGACAGAAAGATCATGGGCGACGAACAGGTAGGTGAGATTCAGTTCGGCCTGCAGGTCTTCCAAAAGGTTGATCACCTGCGCTTGAATAGACACGTCCAGCGCCGAGACCGGCTCGTCGCAGACGATGAATTTGGGCTCGACCGCGAGCGCGCGCGCAATCACGATGCGCTGGCGCTGGCCGCCGGAAAATTCATGCGGGTAGCGGCGCATGTGCTCCGGCTTCAGTCCGACTTTGACCAGCAGGTTCGCGACCCGCTCCTCGCGTTCGCTGGCGGAAGCGGCGAGCTTGTGGATGATGAAGGCCTCGCCGAGGATGGCGCCGACCGTCATACGCGGATTGAGCGAGGCGAACGGGTCCTGGAATACGATCTGGATGTTGCGGCGCATCGCGCGCAGGTCGTCGCCGCCGAGGTTCAGTACGTTCTGACCGTCAAAGATGATCTCGCCTTCGCTAGGCTCGATCAGGCGCATCACGCAGCGCGCGGTGGTAGACTTGCCGCAACCGGATTCGCCGACCAGCCCAAGCGTCTCGCCGCGCTTCACCTCAAACGAAACACCGTCGACCGCATGGACGCGCGCAATCTCGCGCGAGAGAAGCCCGCCCTTGACGGCAAAATGCTTCTTGAGGTCGGTAACGCGGAGCAGGGGATCGCTGACGGGGAGCTCGCTCATGCCGTGGCTCCGAGATGGCAAGCCATGCGATGACCCGGTGCGATCTCACGCAACACGGGTTCCACTTTGGAGCAGATGCTCATGACGTGGCGGCAGCGGGCGGCGAAGCGGCAGCCGGGGGCCGGATTGATCAGGCTCGGGACAGTGCCGCCGATCGCCTCCAGTCGCGTCTTGTGGGTAGCGGCGAGGTCGATGCGCGGAATCGAGCGGATCAGGCCTTGCGTGTAGGGATGGCCAGGGCTTTCGAACAGGCTGTCGACGTCGGCCTCCTCGACGATCTTGCCGGCATACATCACCACGACGCGCTGCGCGGTCTCGGCCACCACGCCCATGGCATGGGTGATCAGCATGACCGCCATGCCGAAGCGCTCTTTCATGTCCTGCAACAGATCGAGGATCTGCGCCTGAATGGTGACGTCGAGCGCGGTGGTCGGCTCGTCAGCGATCACGAGCTTGGGCTTGCAGGCGAGCGCCATCGCGATCATGACGCGCTGGCGCATGCCGCCTGAAAACTGGTGCGGATAATCATGCACGCGGCCGGCGGCATTGGGGATCTGGACCAGTTGCAGCATCTCGATGGTGCGCTCGATCGCCTGCTTGCTGGTCACAGCCTCGTGGCGGCGCAGGCTCTCGGCAATCTGTTCGCCGACGGTCAACACCGGATTGAGCGAGGTCATCGGCTCCTGGAAGATGAAGCCAATTTCCTTGGCCCTGATTTCATCGAGCTGGTCGCTGGTCAACGGCACGAGGTCGCGGCCCTCGAAGATGATCTGCCCGGCGGCAATACGGCCGGGCGGCATCGCGATCAGCTTGAGGATCGACATCGCGGTGACGGTCTTGCCGCAGCCGGATTCGCCGACCACGCACAGCGTCTCGCCCTTCTCGATGGAGAGATCGACGCCGTCGACGGCCTGCAGGATGCCGTCGTCGGTGGAAAAGTGGGTCTTCAACCCCTTGATTTCGAGCAGCGCCATTCAGATCACCCGCCGCGCATCGAGCGCATCGCGCAAGCCGTCGCCGATGAAGTTGATGGCGACGACGGCGATGAAGATCGCGCCGCCCGGGAACATGGCCCAGTGCGCGGCGATATCGAGATAGTCCTTGGCGTCGTAGAGCAGCCGGCCCCAGGTCGGCGTGTCCGGCGGAAAGCCGAGCCCGAGAAACGACAGCGTCGATTCCGCGATGATGGCAGCGGCGACGTCGATGGTGCCGGCGATGATCACCGGTCCCAACGCGTTCGGCAGGATGTGACGCACGACCTGCCGCAGCCGGCTGGCGCCGAGCGCACGCGCCGCCTCGACGAATTCCTTCTCGCGCAGCGACAGGAATTGGGCGCGCACCAGCCGAGCGACCGGCATCCAGCGCAGGCCGCCGATCACAAGCACGATGAGGATGAATATGCCGCCTTCGGGTCCGAACATGGCCTTGAGCCCGTCGCGGAACAAATAGATCAAGAGCAGCAGCAGCGGTAGTTGCGGCAGCGACAGGAAGAGGTCGGTGAGCCACATCAGCCCATGACCGAGCGCGCCGCGCGACATGCCGGCGATCGCGCCGATCAACGTGCCGACGATGACCGAAACCGCCATCGCGGCGAGCCCTACGGCAAGCGAAATGCGGCCGCCATAGATCATGCGGGAAAGGATGTCCTGGCCGAGATCGTCGGTGCCGAAGGGATGGGCGAGCGATGGGCCTTCGAGGCGCGCGGTGAAATCGATCTCATTGATCGGGATGCGCCAGAGGAACGGGCCGAAAATCACCGCCGACGCCAGCACCAGCAGCAGCACCGCGCTGACCACGGCGAGCTTGTGGCGGCGATAGCGCCGCCAGGTCTCGCGCCACGGCGAGTAGCCGCGCCGCTCAGCGGAGCGAGATGCGAGGGTCAAGCCAGCCATACAGGACATCCGCGATGAGGTTGAAGAGCACGACCAGACAGGCGAAGACGAAGGTCACCGCCATCACGACCGGCGTGTCGTTGGAGAGGATGGAGGAAATCAGCAGCGAGCCGATGCCCGGAATGCGAAAGATCTGCTCGGTGACGATGGCGCCGCCGAACACAGCCGGTATCTGCAGCGCGATCAGGGTGACGACCGGAATCATGGCGTTACGCATGACATGCTTGACGATCACCTTGGTCTGACCGAGTCCCTTGGCGCGGGCGGTGGTGACGTAGTCGAGCCGGATCACGTCGAGCATCGCCGAGCGCACGAAACGCGTCATCGATGCCGCCTGAAACAGGCCGAGCACCATCACAGGCATGATGGCCTGCCGGATCTGCTCGAGCACCCAGTGGATGCCCGTGCCCTTGATATCGGTGGTGTAGACAAAGGGCAGCCAGTCCAGCTTGACCGAAAACACCAGGATGAAGAGGAGGCCGGTGAAGAAGGTCGGCAGTGAAAAGCCGATGAAGGCGAGTGTGTTGGCGATCTGGTCGAAGATCGAATAGGGTTTTGTCGCGGCATAGACCCCGACCGGGATCGCAATGCAGAGTGCCAGCAGCTGCGCCGAGCCGATCACATAGAGCGTGGTCGGCAACCTCTGCAGGATCAGCGTGTCGACGTTCATCCGGCTGACAAAGGAAAAGCCCCAGTCGCCGTGCGCCATCGCCACCAGCCAGTGCAGGTAGCGCAGATAGATCGGGTCATCGAGGCCGAAGCTGGCCCGAAGCGCCGCGGCGACTTCGGGCGGCACGTTCGGATTGGTCGCCAGTTCGCCAAAGGGATCGCCAGGCGCCAGCGCCAGCACGATGTACAGAACGAGCGAGATGCCGAGCAAGCTCGGCACCGCGATCAGGAGGCGACGCAGGACATACTGGCCCATGAGGGAACAATCCCTTCGACGCTAGCCCGTCGCCTCCCGGTACCAGTCCTGAATGTTGTCGAGGTCGTTGGCCCAGCCACTCATCACCGCGCGCATCGAGTTGGCGGCGGCGCCCACCTTGATGCGGTGCATCACCGGAATCATCACGGTGTCCTGCCACATCAGGTCGTTGCACTTGATGTAGAGCGCCGCGCGCTTGACCGGGTCGATTTCGTTTTCCGCCGCATCGACCGCCGCGTCGTAATCCTTGTTGACCCAGCGCGGGAAATTCTGGCCCTGCCACTTGTTTTCCTTGGTGGCGACGTAACGCGAATGATAGCGGCGCATCTGCAAGGCGGGGTCGGGCTGGGTCATCGGGATCTGGAACATCTCGATGTCGGCGTAGAACTTGGCATAGGTGTCGGTATTGGCGACGTCGGAGGAGAAGAAAACCGAGGCGACGACTGACTTCAGTTCGACGTCGATCCCGGCCTTCTGGCAGGCCTGCTTGACGATGGCCTGGGTCTTCTGGCGCGGGCCGTTGGTCGAGGTCTGGTAGAGCAGCTTCAGCTTCTTGCCATCCTTCTCGCGGATGCCGTCCGCGCCCGGTTTCCATCCGGCCTCGTCCAGCAGTTTGCCGGCCTTCTCGACGCTGAACTCCCATGAGGTGTTCTTGGAGACGAACGGCGCCGGGCCGTTGAGGTAGTTGGCGGTGGTGCGTCCGGCGCGGCCGTAAATCACCTTCTGAACGGCTTCACGGTCGACGAGCAGCGACAGCGCCTTGCGCACCTTGGGGTCGGACAGGATCGGATGCTTGGTCTTCATCGAGGAACGTTCCCCGTCCACCTCGGTGTAGGGGTCGGTGAAGTTGACGGCGATGAACTCGATGTCACCGCCGACCGCATAAATCGTCTTGCCCTTGCCGCCCTTTTCGAGGCGCAGCAGGACCTCGTCTTCCACCTGCATGTTCCAGGCGTAGTCATATTCGCCGGTCTGGATGATGGCGCGCGCCGCCGACACGGCATCGCCGCCGCCTTTCAGTTCGATCGTGTCGAAGTAGGGACGGTTGGCCATGTGATAGTCGGGGTTGATCTCGCCGCGGATCAAGTCGCCCGGCTTGAACTCGACGAACTTGTAGGCGCCGGTGCCGACCGGCTTCAGGTTGTTCGGGGCCTCGCGCGACTTGGCGCCCTTGTAGTCGGCGAACAGGTGTTTTGGGATGATGCAGCCGTAGCCGCCGATAAAGGCATTGGCCCAGAACGGGGTCGGGTTCTTGAACAGGACGCGGACGGTGAGATCATCGACTTTCTCGACAGTGGCATCGGTGTAGATGCCGGTGCTCACCGCCGCGGTAGCGGGATCGGTGGCATATTCCCAGTTGAACACCACGTCATCGGCGGTGAACGGCTTGCCGTCGTGCCATTTGACGCCGGGCTTGAGTTTCCAGGTTACGGACTTGGCGTCGGCGGCCAGCCCGCCGTTCTCGATCGAGGGAATTTCGGCGGCGAGGATCGGGTTGAGGTGGCCGTCGATGTCCCAGCTTGCCAGCGGTTCGTAGAAGATGCGCGAAGCGTCCTGGTCCTTGGTGCCGGTGGCGAAATGCGGATTGAGCAGGGTCGGTCCCTGCCACCACAACAGCTTCAGCGGACCGCCGCCACCGCGTTTGGTCGGCGCGTAGGTGCCGGGGCTCTGGGCCATGGCGACGCCGCCGACGGCGAGAATTTGGGTGGCCATGGGGGCGGTGAGGCCAAGAGCGATCATGCGTTGAATGAAGCCGCGGCGATCCATGCGCCCGTCCTTCACCTCGTCGATCATGGTACGCAATTCGGTATCCAGCATAGTCCCCTCGTCTGGTTCGCGCCTGATAACGGCGCGCCGCGGGGGTGCGCCGGATGTGCCTTGTTCGGTGGCAGTAGATGGCACACCAAATGCCTCTGAGGTCAACGTCTGGCGCGTGACAATCCAGATCAGGGCGAGCGGATTTTGATGGCGGCTTGGGCAAACGGACGCTGCGGCGCACACCGCTTCAGCAATCCCGCGGTATCCGGGGGCCAAACGCGTCCCGGATTGCAAAAAATTTGTTCGCCGGGCTTCTGGGGCAAATCAGCCCAGCGACATATCCAGCGGCGGCGAAACACTGTCCGGCATCGGGCAGACATAGGGGGTGCGGGAGGTGCGCCTTTTCAGGTCGGCCACGGCGGCGGCGATCAGGTCCGGTTCCGTCAGCGCCTTGATGCCGAGTCCGGCCATCGCCTTCGCGGCCTGCACCATGGCCTTATGGGCGGCCGGGGTCTTGCCCTGCGCCACCACCTGCCAGGTGTGCAGGGGAGTACCTATGGCGATTGTCGGGGCGTGGACCTGAACGGTCGGCACCACCCAGCTCACATCGCCGACGTCGGTCGAGCCGATCTGCGGGTTGCGTTTTGCATCCATCGGCACCAGGAAATCGGCCAGCGGCCGGTCGGTCGGGTCCATGCCGATCGAGTGATAGACGCTGGCGATGTCCTTGTCAGTTAATGTCGACTGGATTTTTGCGGCGAAATCCTTGTCGGCCTCATCGAAATGCGGAGGGCCGAGTTCCTGCATGATCCCATGCAGCGCTTCCTCGAGCGGGGTGTTGAACAAGATGTTGGAGACTGCCGAGATGATCCGCATCTCCACACTCGTCTCCGTCATCAGCGCCGCACCTTGGGCAACCTTGTGGACGCGCGCCACCAGTTCGTTCATGCCGGGCAGATCGCGGGCGCGGATCGAATAGCGTACGCGGGCATGGGCCTGCACCACGTTGGGGGCGATGCCGCCGGTGTCGAGTACCGCGTAATGAATGCGGGCGTCGCTCGGCATGTGCTCGCGCATATAGTTGACGCCGACATTCATCAACTCCACCGCGTCAAGCGCGCTGCGGCCGAGATGCGGCGAGGCCGCGGCGTGCGAGGTGCGGCCGGTGAAGATGAAATCGGCGCGGGTGTTGGCGAGCGACGGCGTCACCACGACTTCCCAGAAACTCGACGGGTGCCAGGTGATGGCGATGTCGGCATCGTCGAACGCGCCCGAGCGCACCATGAAGGCTTTCGCCGCGCCGCCTTCTTCCGCCGGACAGCCGTAATAACGCACGCGGCCGGGAACCTTGTGGGCGGCAAGCCAGTCCTTTACGGCCGTGGCGGCGAGCAAGGCGGCGGAGCCGAGCAGATTGTGGCCGCAGCCGTGGCCATGGCCGCCGGCCTCGATCGGGCGATGCTCGGCGACGCCTGCTTCCTGGCTGAGACCCGGCAGCGCATCGTATTCGCCGAGGAAGGCGATGACGGGTCCGCCTTCACCTGCTTCGCCCATCAAGGCGGTGGGAATGCCGGCGACTTTTTCGGTGATGCGAAAGCCTTGATGGCGCAGCTCGGCCAGATGCTCGGCTGAGGACCGCGCCTCGGTGTAGCACACCTCGGGCATCCCCCAGACCTTGTTGGCCAGCACGACGAAACGCGGCTTGATGGTGTCAACGCCACGCCAGATGTCACTGCGGTTATCCATCGTACTATCCCGATCCCAAGGTCGATATCAGAGCAGAATAGTTACCAGCTTCGTCAGATTGCGCCTAGCGCTTGCTGGAACATCAGCCATGCGGACCTATTCAAATCTTGTCGATTTGTCCTAGACCCGCGGCCGCAGCGATCGCTGCATGTCCATCGTATAGGTGTAGCGGCCTTCAGGATGGGTGGTGACCGTCACCTCGAACAGTTCCTCGCGCCGGCCGTAATAGCGGCGCACCATGGTCAGCGCCGGCGATCCCGGCTTGACCTTGAGCGGCTTTGCGATTTTTGCCGGCATGCCGCGCGCAAAAACTTCAAGCTGGGCATATTCGATGGTCTCGCCGTACATTTTTGCGATCTGCTCGTGCACCGGCGTGCGACCGTGATCTTTGCGGCTGACGACGCCGGCGAATTTCCGCAGCACGTAGATTTCAGTCCAGCCGAGCGGCGCGGCAAAATCGTCCGAACGGCGGATCGCCTCGATGAGGAACCATTGCTTGCCAGGCTCGCATTTCAAAAGCGCGGCGAGCTTGCGGTCGGCCACGATCTCGCTTGAGCGCACCACCTGGCGATAGGTCTCGTTGGAATAGCGCAGCCATTCCGCCAGCGACTTGACGCTGTGGGTGAACAGCACCGGCGGTTCGGCGGCAATGACGACGGACCGAGTCCGGCGCGGCGAACGATCAGGCCCTGTTCGGTGATGATGCGAAGCGCTTCGCGCACGGTCTGCCGGCTCGCCGCATAGCGCGCCATCAACGCGGTCTCGGTCGGCAACAGGTCGCCTACGGGATATTTGCCTGATCGAATCGCCTTCTGCAATTCGGCAGCTATGTCGCGGTAGCGCGTCGTTTTGCGTTGCTCTTTCCTAGCCGCCATCGCATCGCACCGGCTGGCCTGATTTCATCGAGGCGAGGGCGGCCTCAAACGCCGTGAGCGTCGCCAGCACCTCTGTCTCCGCTACCGGATACGGCCGCGTGCCTTCGACTGCGTCCGCAAACGCGTCGAGCTCGGCGCGCAGGACGTCGATCGCCGGCAGGTTTTGCTGCACCGGTTTGCCGCCGGAGGCGCGCCTGATCAGTGTCGTTTCATCCAGCACTTCGACCGATCCTTTGGTTCCGAACACATGGACGCGCCAGAAGAACGGTGTCGCTCTGACCGTCGCCAGCGTCCCGGTGACGCCGTTGACAAAATCCATCATCAGGACAGCCGTGTCCAGCGGCGGCGGACCTTGCTCGCGAGAATGAAGCTGGGCCGAGATCTGGCGCACCGGCCCGAGCATGCTGATGAAGGCATCCATCACATGCAGGCCGGCGCCGGTCAGCCCGCCGCCGGGCGATTCCGCTTCGGACAATCGCCAGCCGGCGGTGATGCTTTGCGAATTCTCGTTGCTGTTATGGCCTTCGACGTGGAGCAGCGTGCCCAGTTCGCCGCTGGCGACGATGTCGCGCAGCGCCCGCAAGGACGGCCAGAAGCGCCGGTTGTGTCCGACGGCGAGCAGGACGCCAGCCGCGCGGCAGGCGTCGAACATCCGCGCAGCATCGGCGCGATGCAGCGCCAGCGGCTTCTCGCAGAACACCTGCTTGCCCGCGGCGGCGCAGCCGATGACCTGTGACGGATGCAGCGAGTGCGGCGTTGCCAGCAGCACCGCCTTGATCGTGGGATCGGCGAGGACCACGTCGAGGGAGGACGAAAGGTCGAGGTGATGCAGGTTACAGAACTCGCGCGCGCGATCGACATCGGGCTCGACGGCGCGGACGATTTTCAACCTGTCGTGGCCGGATGCCGCTTCCACGATATTGCGGCCCCAGCGGCCGAGGCCGACGATGGCGGCCGGGATCATCGGGAAGCCTCGGGTGATGGCTTTCGCCGGATGGCTTCGATGATAGCGGAGCTATCGCTGTCCGGCCCTTCGAGCGCGATGGCCGAACGCAACAAGTTGGTTTGTGCCTCGGTCACGGTGAGGTTCAGGCCATGTTGACGGGCCTCCTGCAGGATCAACTCGGCATCCTTCAGGGTTTGCGCGATGCGCGATTGCGGCCGAAAATCCCGGCTCACCATTTTCTCACCCTTGCTATCCATCACCCGCGAATACGCCGCGGATTCTCGCGCAGCTTCCAGGAAGGCGCGTCCATCCAGCCCCAGCCGTTCCGCAAACACAATGCCTTCGGCCAGCGCCGCCCGGTTATTCTGCAGGATCAGGTTGATCGCGAGCTTGGCGCGGCTGGCATCGCCGATCTTGCCGACGCGAACGCGGCGCGGACAAAGCACGGCCAGCAGCGTGTTGAACGCTTCGGTTTCTCCTCCGATCAGAGCGGTGGCCGTGCCGTCCCTTACCTCGGCGCTGGTGCCCGAAACCGGCGCCTCGATGAAGGCAAAGCCGGCTCTTGCCGCACGGACCGCGATCCGCTCGATATCGTCGGGCACGCAGGTCGTCGTGCAGATCAGCGCTGGACGGGCGGGGCCCTGTTCGAGATCGCCGAGCAGTGCCTCGATCTGGGTACCGTCGTACACCACGATGACGATCGCGCGCGATCGACCGGCGAGATCGGTCACCGATGCGGCCGGCTCTCCGCCGATGTTTTTGAGTTGCTCGCACTTGGTCGGATCGATGTCGAAACCGATTACGGCAATGCCGGCGCTGACCAGGCGTTCCGCCAACGCAGTTCCGATCAACCCGAGTCCGATGATTCCGATGCAGATGTCGTGCGGCATCTATTTCGCTTCGATACCGGCGGCCTTGGCGGCCTCCGTCCATCGTGTGATTTCGCTGTTGATGAAGCCGCCGAATTCGGCCGGCGGCATCGTCGACACGATCATGCCGAGGGCGGCGAGTTTTTCTCGGGTCGCCGGTGACGACAGGATTTTTTCGCTCTCTCTATATAACTTGTCGACGATCGGCGCCGGTGTGTTGGCGGGCGCCAGCAATCCGTACCAGATAGTGGCCTCGAAGCCCGGCATGGCGTCGGCCAGCGGCGGCAGGTCCGGCGTCAACTCGTTTCGCGTCGGCGATGTCACGCCGATGCCACGCAGCATGCCGCCCTGCATCTGCGGGATCGCCACCGAAAAATCCGCAAAGGCGAGATCGATCACGCCGGCGATCACGTCGGTAACGGCCAGCGGCACACCGCGATACGCCGCCGAGACGATCGACATTCCGCCGCGGCTTTGCAGTTGCGCGTTGGAGATCTGCGACGCGCCGGAGCCGTAGCCCGCGGTCATGTTTGGATGAGCCTTGGCGTATTCCATGAATTGCTTGAGGTCCTTGGCCGGAAAGTTCGGGTTCACCAGCAGCACCATCGCGGTCGTCACGGTGCGCAGGACCGGCGTAAAATCCCTGGCCGGGTCGTAGGGCAGGTTCTTCAGCATCGCGACGTTGCTGGCTTGCGTGGTGTTGGTTCCCATCAGCAGCGTGTAGCCGTCGGGCTGGGCGCGCGCGACTTCCTGGGCGCCGATGCTGCCGAGTGCGCCGCTGCGGTTTTCGATCACGACCGTCTGCCCCAGCGCGTCCTGCAACTGCTGGCCGAGCAGCCGTGCCACCTGGTCGGGACCGGCGCCGGCGGGGAACGGTACGATGATCTTGATCTGTCGCGACGGATAGTCGTCGGCAGCGCTGGCCTGCGGTCCGGCAAGGCCGAACAGGATGGCAGCGGCAACGATACAATGGGACAGTTTCATCGCTTGCTCCCGATATTGTTCAAAGGGATCTCTTCGGATCCGCTCGAAAACTTTATACGGACAAATAGACCGTCCGCAAGAACATTGCGGCCGAAAGGGGCTATCTCTGCCAAATTGAACCTGTATATTTGACCGTACAAATAAAGGCAGTTCACCGGGAGGCGGATCGTGGACACCAGCGAAATGTATGCGCGCGGTTTGCGCCGGCGCAAGGCGATGTTCGGCGAGGCCGACGTCGAGAAACGAATGGCGGCCTCCGGTGAATTCGGCGTGCCGCTGCAGAACATCATCAATGCCTATGTCTATGGCGACGTCTGGGAACGCGCCGGCCTCTCCAGCGATATTCGAAGCCTCGTGATGCTCGGCATCACCGCGGCGAGCGGCAAGCCGGCCGAATTTCGCGTCCATGCCAAGGGCGCGCTCGCGAACGGATGCACCAAGGAGCAGGTGCAGGACGTGCTGCTGCTGGTGGCGATGTATTGCGGCGTACCGGCCGCGATCGAGACCAACCGCATTGCCGCGGAAATCTTCGGCGAAGCGCCGGTTTCCGATCCGGCGGCCAAAGCTGACGCATTGAAATAAAGTCCAGCGAATGCAAATGAAGTCTGTTCCGACCATCGACGCCCACCATCATATCTGGCGGCTGAACGATCTTCCCTGGCTCTCGGGGCCGCAGGCGCCGCGCATCTTCGGGCCATACCGGCCGATCTGCCGCGACTATCCGATCGCCGAATACCGCGACGACATCGCCGGCTGCGACATCGTCAAGTCGATCTATATCCAGACCAACTGGCCCGCCGGCAAGAGTTACGACGAAGCGCGCTGGGTGCAGTCGGTGGCTGATGAGTCGGGCTGGCCGCATGCCAACGTCGCGCATGCGGATTTGGCTGATCCCGACGCTGGTTCATTGCTACGGCGTCTGGCTGATTTGCCAACCACGCGCGGTATCCGCCAGCAGCTGCATTGGCACGAAAACCCGCAATACCGCTTTGCGCCGCGGCCCAATGCCATGAAGGACGCCGACTGGCGGCGCGGGCTGGCGCGGCTTTCCGATCACGGCCTGCTGTTCGAACTGCAGATCTTTGCCAGCCAGATGTTTGATGGCGCCGAACTTGCGCGGGCATTCCCCGCTACGGTCTTCGTGCTCGAACATGCCGGTATGCTGGAAGACATGTCGCCCGAGGGCTGGCAGCTCTGGCGCAACGGCATGGCCGCGCTGGCGCAATGCGGCAACGTCAACGTCAAACTCTCCGGGCTTGGCACGTTCGTGCATGCCTGCCGCGACGACGTGATCGGACCGATCGTCAAGGAGACCGCCGCCATGTTCGGCGCCGATCGCTGCTTCTTCGGCAGCAACTTTCCGATCGAGAAGCTGTGGACGGATTATACCACGCTGTATCGAACTTTTCGAAATGCCATCGCGCATCTCGGCGAAGCCGAGCAGGCCGCGATCCTGCACGACACGGCGGCGCGGCTTTATCGGATCTGATCAATCGGCGCGACGTCATTGCGAGGAGCACTTGCGACGAGGCAATCCAGCTTTCCTCCGGGAAGGCATGGATGGCTTCCGCCTTCGCTCTTCGAGCTGCGGCGGACAAGTCGCGGCGCTCGCAATGACGGCTAATGTTTTCAATCCCTTACCTGTGGAAGGGGGCGACGCTAATCCCGGTCGGTCTCCAGTCAAGCGCGATGCGGGGCGCGACGCTTCCTTGCAATTGTTTGAAGTTTAAAATATATGCTGTAGATCTCTCGCGGGAAGGCCAACGGATGTCGAAATTGTCGCGTTCCTCCCATGCGCTTGTTACCGGTGGCGGGCGTGGCATTGGGCGCGCGGTCGCCGCGGCGCTGTCGGAAGCAGGTGCGACCGTCACCATTCTCGGGCGCAATCGCGCCACGCTCGACGAGGCCGTCGCCTCCGGCGCCGCGCAATTCGCTGAGGTCGCCGACGTCGCCGATCAGGCGTCGGTGAAAGCGGCCATCACAGCGGCCGCTGCCCGCCAGCCGATCGATATCCTGATTGCCAATGCCGGCGCCGCCGAGTCCGCGCCGTTCGGCCGTTCCGACGCGGCCTTGTTCCAGCGCATGATGGACGTCAATTTCATGGGCGTGGTTCACGCCACGCGGGCGGTGTTGCCCGGGATGCTCGAACGACGCCGCGGCCGGGTCGTCGCGATCGCATCCACCGCCGGCTTGAAGGGATATGCTTATGTCAGCGCCTATAGCGCGGCCAAGCACGCGGTGATCGGCCTGGTGCGCTCGCTGGCGCTGGAAACAGCCAGGAGTGGTGTCACGGTGAACGCAGTCTGCCCCGGTTTTACCGAAACTGATCTGCTCGAAGGCTCGATCGACAACATCATCAAGAAGACCGGCCGTAGCCGCGAGCAGGCCATCGCCGAACTGTCGAAGCACAATCCGCAAGGACGGCTGGTGACGCCGCAGGAAGTCGCCGACGCCGTGCTCTGGCTGTGCGGCGAAAGCGCCGCCGCGATCACTGGACAGGCTATCGCAGTTGCCGGCGGCGAGGTCTGAGCGGCGGTAAACAACAATGACGCACTTCAGGGAGTTTTCATGAGCAGACCCGCCAACCCCGTCACGCTCCCGCTGGCGGACTATTCGCCAAAGCATTTTCTGCTGGCCGTGGTCGGTGGCGTCGCCACGGTGACCCTCAACCGTCCCGAGCGAAAGAACCCGCTGACGTTCGAGAGCTACCGCGAGCTCACCGATTTCTTCCGTGCCTGCGCGATGGACGATGAAGTGAAGACCATCGTCGTATCCGGCGCCGGCGGTAATTTCTCGTCCGGCGGCGACGTGTTCGAGATCATCGGCCCACTGGTGCAGATGGACACCAAGGGCCTCACGGCGTTCACCCGGATGACCGGCGATCTGGTCAAGGCGATGCGGGCCTGTCCGCAGCCGATCATAGCTTCCGTCGAAGGTATCTGTGCCGGCGCCGGCGCAATCATCGCGATGGCGTCGGATCTTCGTCTGGCCGCCACAGGCGCCAAGGTCGCATTCCTGTTCAACAAGGTCGGGCTCGCCGGCTGCGACATGGGCGCCTGCGCGATGCTGCCGCGGATCATCGGGCAGTCGCGTGCCTCGGAATTGCTCTATACCGGCCGCTTCATGACCGCGGAGGAGGGCGAACGCTGGGGCTTCTTCAGCCGTATCGTCACGCAAGAGCAGGTGCTGGCGCAGGCGCAACTGCTGGCCAAGCAGATTTCCGAAGGTCCGACCTTCGCCAACACCATGACCAAGCGTATGCTGGCGATGGAATGGGCGATGTCCGTGGAAGAGGCGATCGAGGCCGAAGCCGTCGCACAGGCGCTCTGCATGACCACGGAAGATTTTGCCCGCGCATTCGAGGCATTTTCCAACAAGCGAACGCCGCAGTTTCAGGGGAATTGAGGCGAGAGACGTCATCCTGAGGTGCGAGCGCTTGCGAGCCTCGAAGGATGATAGGGACAGGTGTTCGTAGCCCATCCTTCGAGACGCCGCTTCGCGGCTCCTCAGGATGACGTCGTGATGGAGGTTTTGATGAAGATCGCGATCATCGGCGGCGGACCGGCCGGTCTCTATGCTGCGATCCTTTTGAAGAAGCAGCGGCCGCAGGCCGGAATCACGGTCTATGAGCGCAACCGCGCCGACGACACCTTCGGCTTCGGCGTGGTGTTCTCCGACGCGACGCTGGATAATTTCGAAAAATACGATCCGCCGAGCTACCGCCGTATCACCCAGGAGTTCGCCTATTGGGATGACATCGCCGTGCATTTTCGCGGCACCATCCATCGTGTCGGTGGTAACGGCTTTTGCGGTTGCTCGCGCCGGATGCTGTTGCTGATCCTGCAGGAACGCGCCCGCGAGCTCGGCGTGGCGCTGCAGTTCGAAACCGACATCGACGACGAGAGCAGCTTCGCCGATGCCGATCTGGTGGTGCTGGCCGATGGCATCAACAGCCGCTTTCGCGACAAGCACGCCGGTCACTTCCAGCCCGAGGTCGATCTGCGTTCGAACAAGTTCGCCTGGATGGGCTCGACCCGGCCGCTCGACGCCTTCACCTTCATCTTCCAGGAGACCGAGTGGGGGCCGTTCATCGCCCACGCCTATCAATATGAGGCCGACCGCTCGACCTGGATTTTCGAGACCGATCCCGAAACCTTTGCGCGTGCCGGACTCGACGGCCTGAGCGAACGTCAATCCGCCGATCGCATGGCGGAGATCTTTGGCTGGTTCCTCGACGGCCATCCGCTGCTGACCAACCGCTCGATGTGGCGCAATTTTCCGATGATCCGCAGCCAGCGCTGGGTCAAGGGCAACATGGTGCTTCTAGGTGATGCCAAGGCGACCGCGCATTTTTCGATCGGCTCCGGCACCAAGCTGGCGATGGAAGATGCGATCGCGCTGAGTGACGCAATGGCGCAGGCGCCGACCGTCGACGCCGCCTTGCAGACATACGAGCAGGGGCGGCGCGAGGAAGTCGAGAAGACCCAGCATGCTGCGGATGTTTCGCTGGTCTGGTTCGAGCATGTCGACCGGTTCTGGGATTTCGACCCCGTGCAATTCGCCTTCGGGGTCATGACCCGCGCCAAGGCCATCACCTACGATAACCTGACGCTGCGCGCGCCAGAATTTGTCCGCGAGGTCGACGTGGCTTTTGCGAAGCAGGTCCGCTCAAAGGGTTTTGACGTCGATACGGCAAAGCCGGTAGCGCCGATGTTCCAGCCGCTGAAGCTTCGCGAGATGCAAGTGGCGAACCGCGCCGTGGTGTCGCCGATGTGCATGTACTCGGCGAAAGAGGGTGTGCCCGGCGATTTCCATCTGGTGCATTACGGTTCGCGCGCGATCGGGGGCGCCGGGTTGATATTTACCGAAATGACCTGCGTCGGCCGCGACGCCCGCATCACGCCGGGCTGCACCGGATTGTGGAACGACGAGCAGCAGGCCGCGTGGACAGGGATCGTTGACTTCGTCCATGCCAATTCGGCTACGAAAATTTGTCTGCAGCTCGGCCATGCCGGCCGCAAGGGCGCGACCAAACTGATGTGGGACGGCATGGACCGGCCGCTGGAGCAGGGCGGCTGGGACACGGTGTCGGCTTCGCCGATACCGTACTTCCCCGACAGCCAGGTGCCGCGCGAGATGGACCGCGCCGCGATGGATCGCGTCAAGGCCGAGTTCATCGCCGCCACCGAGCGAGGTGTGGTTTGCGGCTTCGACATGCTGGAGCTGCATTGCGCCCACGGCTATCTGCTGGCGAGCTTCATCTCGCCGCTGACCAATACGCGCAGCGATGATTACGGTGGCACGCTTGCCAACCGGCTGCGTTATCCGCTGGAAGTGTTTGCCGCCATGCGCGCGGCGTGGCCGGCGCACAAGCCGATGTCGGTGCGCATCTCCGCCACCGACTGGGCTGAGGGCGGCATCACCGGCGACGACGCGGTCGCGATCGCGCGCGCCTTCGGCGAGGCCGGCGTCGACCTGGTCGACGTCTCCACCGGGCAGACCGTCCGCGACGCGCAGCCGGTGTATGGGCGGATGTTTCAGACGCCGTTTTCCGAGCAGGTTCGCAACGAGGCCCGGGTCGCCACCATGTGCGTCGGCAACATCACGACATCGGATCAGGTCAACACTATCTTGGCTGCCGGCCGCGCCGATCTCGTGGCGCTTGGCCGGCCGCATCTGGTCGATCCGTCCTTCACGATGCGTGCCGCAGCCTGGTACGGCGCGGATATCGCCTGTCCGCCGCAATATCTGCCCGGCAAGGAGCAGATTTTCCGCAACAGCGTCCGCGACCGGCAGGATTTCGACGACCTCAAAATTAAGGGTAAGCCAAAAACACGCGCCGAGCTGAAAGCCGAGGCCACAAAGCCGCTTGCGGCCGAATAGGGCGGGTGGCACGCTGGTTCCTTCTCCCTCGCCCCGCCCTTGCGGGGAGAGGGTTGGGGTGAGGGGCCTCTATCCACGCGTGAGATCGCTGTGAGTTCGGTACCCCCTCACCCGGCGCAAGTGCGCCGACCTCTCCCCGCAAGCGGGGAGAGGTAAGTAAGGGTTGAGTGGAGTTGGGCGGATGAAGGCGATCATCGTCGGAGGCGGCATCGGAGGCCTGACCACGGCTTTGATGTTGCGCGCACGCGGCATCGACTGCGAATTGTTCGAACAGTCCGACAGCATCCGCGAGCTTGGCGTCGGCATCAACACGCTGCCGCATGCGATCCGCGAACTCGCCGGCCTTGGCCTGTTGGACCGGCTGGATGCGGCGGCCATCCGCACCGACGAATTGTACTATCTCAACCGCCACGGCCAGGAAGTCTGGCGCGAGCCGCGCGGCCTCGGCGCCGGGCACGACGTGCCGCAATTTTCCATTCATCGCGGCCGCCTGCAAAGCGTGATTCACCGCGCCGCCGAAGAACGGCTCGGCAAGGAAGCGATTCACACCGGCTGCCGGCTCGGCGCCTTCGCGCAGCATGAAGGGGGCGTGATCGCGCATTTCTTCGATCGCACCGGCGCGCATATCAAGACCGCGCAGGGCGATGTGCTGATCGGCGCCGACGGCATCCATTCGCGCGTGCGCGAGATGCTGTTTCCGGACGAAGGCCCGCCATGCTGGAACGGCCTGATGTTGTGGCGCGGCGCGCGCGACTGGCCGGCCTTCCTGACCGGCAACTCGATGATTGTCGCCGGCGGGCTCCATGCAAAAGTGGTGGTCTATCCGATCGCCGAGGGCTCAAGCCCGGCGAGCCGGCTGACCAACTGGGCAGTGCTGGTCAAGGTTGGCGAGAGTAATGCGTACGCCGCCGCGCCGCGAGGACTGGTCGCGCCTCGGCAAGCGTGAGGAATTGATGCCGCATGTCGAGCGGTTCAAGGTGCCGCATGTCGATGTACGCAGCCTGATCTCGGCGACGCCGGAATTTTACGAATATCCCTGCTGCGACCGCGATCCCTTGCCGTACTGGACCTGGGGCCGGGTGACGCTGCTCGGCGACGCCGCACATCCGATGTATCCGGTCGGATCAAACGGCGCATCGCAGGCGATTCTCGATGCCCGCGCGCTGGCGGATTCGCTGGCGCATGCCGAGCATCCGCGCCAGGCGCTGTTGGCCTATGAACAGAAGCGCCTGCCGATGACGGCGGATATCGTGCGCTCCAACCGCCGCGGCGGTCCGGAAGGCGTGATCGACGCGGTCGAACAGCTGGCGCCCGACGGCTTTACCGATATCGAGAAGGTGCTGACCCACGCCCAGCGCGAAGCCATCGTGCGCGGCTACGCGTCGAAGGCCGGTTTTGCCGCGCCGACGCTGGGGTTGGCGGCGGTGCCGGAGCTTAGCTCACGCCCCCGGGGGCGGCGGCAGGAAGTGGATGTTGTGTTCTGCCGCCAGCGCCACGACGGCATCCGGCGTCTGTTCCTTCATGTTGTGAATGCCCCAGAACAGATCGTACAGCCGTCGCGTCGGCGATACCCAGAACAGCGTCTTCGCGATCCGACCGGACTTGTTGAAGATGCCGTGCGGCTTGCCCATCGGCAATCGCACGAGATCGCCGGGCGAACCTTGCGTCTCGGCACCGTCGAGGAAGAAGTCGAGCTTGCCTTCGAGGATGTAGAGATACTCGTCCTGATCGGGATGAATGTGCGGCGGCACAAACGTGTCCGGCGGGAAGGTCGCATGCCATGAGAAGGAATGCTCGGTGACGTGTTTTGGCACATAGGTCTGGCCGAGGATGTTCCAGGAAATGCCCTGCATGCCTTCATTGGCCCGGGTGATCCCGGCGATTTCGTTTTTCATCTTTTGCTTCCTTCCGATTTTTATTTCGCGGCGCAGTCCTTGGCGTAACGGTCGCCATAGTTCGAAAACACTTTTTCGACGATCTCGGTCTGGAATTTTCCGTCGGGACGTTTGGCGACCTTGGTCAGGTAGAAATTCTGGATCGGATAGCCGTTGGTGTTGAACTTGAAATCACCGCGCAGCGAGGTGAAGTCGGCCTTCTTCAGCGCCGCCGACACCGCGTCCTTGTTGCTCAAGTCGCCCTTCACGGCCTTGACCGCGCTGTTGATCAGCAGCGCCGCGTCATAGCCCTGCATGGCATAGGTGCCGGGCACGATGTTGTAGGCGGCTTCGTAGGCGGCGACGAACTTCTTGCTCTGCGGATTGTCGAGATTGGGCGCCCAGTTGGCGCCGCCGAACATGCCGACCGCGGCATCCTGCTGCGCCGGCAGCGTCGATTCATCGACGGTGAATGCCGACAGCACGGGAATGCTGTCGGCAAGGCCTGCCTGACTGTACTGCTTCACCAGACCGACGCCCATGCCGCCCGGCATGAACGTGAACAGCGCGTCGGGTTTTGCGGAGGCAATCTTGGTGAGCTCGACCTGGAAATCCAGCGTGCCGAGCGGCATGTAGCTCTCTTCGGCGATCTCGCCCTTGTAGTCGAGCTTGAAGCCGGCGGCGGAATCCTTGCCGGCCTGATAGTTCGGCACCAGCACGTACATGCGCTTGTAGCCGCGATCCTGCGCGACCTTGCCGAGGATCTCGTGGACCTGGTCGTTCTGGTACGAGGTGACATAGAAGAACGGACTGCACTCCTTGCCGGCATAGCTCGACGGGCCGGCATTCGGGCTGATCAGAAACGTCTTGTTCTCGGTGACCGGCCGGTGAATGGCTTGCAGGATGTTGGAGAAGATCGGCCCGACGACGAAGTCGACCTTTTCGCGCTCGAGCAGGCCCTTGACCTTGGTTACGGCGCCATCGGGCTTCAGCTCGTCGTCGACGACGACGACTTCGACATCCTTGCCGGCCATCTTGCCGCCGAGGTCCTTGATTGCGAGCTGAAAGCCGTCGCGGGATTGCTGGCCGAGGCCTGCGGCGGGCCCGGACAAGGTCACGATGACGCCGATCTTGACCTTCTCCTGTGCTGCGGCCGGACCGGCGGCGGCACCCAGCAAGACCGCAAGTCCGGCCAGCTTCAACGACTGCTTCATGACAACTCCTTATGTTCGGCCGTTACGCGGCCGAAACCTGACGCCACACGAAATCCGGATGCAGCTTATTCTGATGACGACCGCACCCGCAAGCTGCCCGAGCCCATGCAAATCTCGTCATGCAAGCCGTGCGCCAATTGCTTGAACCTTAAAGAAATCTGGACAATCGCCCCAAGCTGCGGTCTGCTCGCATTCCCGCTCAAGGCAGCCCCGACGGCGACCATAATTCTCAATTCAGAGACGAAAGCCAATGAACTCCCGGAGGATCACCGGGATGAAATCAGGCTGTGGCTGCGGCTCCTGACCTGCACCACCCTGATCGAGGGCGAGGTGCGCAGCCGCCTGCGCGAACGCTTCGACGTCACGCTGCCGCGCTTCGACCTGATGGCGCAGCTCGACAAGGTCCCGGAAGGCATGACGCTGTCCGATGTGTCGAAGCGGATGATGGTCTCGAACGGCAACGTCACCGGTCTGGTCGAACGCCTCGTCGAATCCGGACACATCGACCGCCGCACCTCGGATGCCGACCGCCGCGTCCAGGTCATCCGCCTGACCAAGGCCGGCCGCGCCGAATTTCGCAAGATGGCGGCCGAGCATGAATTATGGATCGCCGATATTTTCGGCGATCTGACGCCGAAGGATGTCCGCGAATTGATGCGGCTGTTGGCCAAGACCAAAGCTTCAGCGCAAAAGTCGGCGAAGGCGCGGACGGCCTGAGCCATGGAGTGATCCGTTGAACGCGGATGTGGACTACGAGGTCGAATACAATAATCGCGCGCGGGTTCCGGAGAATCCGGCGATCATGGCCGGCTGGGCGCGCGATGCGCTGGCCTATCGCAAGGCGCATCAGGGTCGGGTGATCCCTTACGGTTCCGGCGAACGCCACCGCATCGATCTGTTTTCCGGCGACGGCACGGGACCCATCGTCATCTTCATTCATGGCGGCTACTGGCAGGCGCTCGATGGCTCCTTCTTCAGCCATCTCGCGGGCGGGCTGAACGCGCATGGCATCGATGTCGCGGTGCCGAGCTACGATCTCTGCCCACAGATTTCGGTCGACGGCATTATCGCGCAGATGCAAGCGGCTTCGCGCGAGCTTGCGAAACTCGAACGGCCGCTCGTCGTCAGCGGCCATTCTGCCGGTGGCCACCTCGCCGCCTGTATGCTGGCGACTGACTGGCGCGCGCTCGACGCGGCATTGCCGGCAGGGCTGGTAACGGCGGCCTACGCCATTTCCGGCCTGTTCGACCTGCGGCCGCTGGTCCCGACCTCGATCAACAACGCCCTGAAGCTCGATGAGGCCTCGGCCAAGGCAGCGAGCCCCTTGTTCTGGAAGGCGCCGACGCGGGGCACGCTCGACGCGGTGGTCGGAGGCAACGAGAGCGCCGAATATTTCCGGCAAAGCCGGATCATCGTCGACGCCTGGCGCGCGGGGATTGCGACGAGGTTTGCGGCGATTCCGGACGCTAACCATTTTACCGCGATCGCGCCGCTGGCCGACCCGAACTCGCCGATGACACTGCGGCTGAAGCATCTGGCCGGGCGCTAGCGTTTAGTGCATGCCGTGCAGCGTCGCCGAGGGCGTTTCGCCGAATTTGGCGCGATAGGCGCTGGCCATTCGGCTCAGATGGGTAAAGCCGAGCTCGAACGCGATATCGATGATGCGTCGGCACGGCCGAGCGGCGGCGCAGTGCGCTGGTGGAGAAATTCACCCCACCGATGCCGCGGCCTATGGCCGCTTTCTTGCTTCGGCGCCGAACTACCAGGCGGTGGCGTAGAGCACGATCACCGCGCAAACGCCGAAAGCGGTTGCCCGGAGATCGTGCTCAAAAGGAGGGGGCGGGGCCGGGGGCCGTCTGCTGGCGGCGTCCCGTCCCCTCTATTTGTGGGCAAGGCCTAATTCCGCACTTGCGCCAAATTACTTTAAGCCTAAAATGATTGGACGATAGCGCTGCCGGGCGTCCGTGAACGTGATCTCGAGCCTTCATTGATGAAAGCGAGGGGCGATGGAAATGTCAGGTAGAATTCTTGGCCAAGTTCTTGGTCCGTCGGGTCATGTCGATGATTTCGCGCGGCGCCATCTGCCGCCATCAGATCAATGGCCGGAATTGCCGCTCGACAGACCGGAGTTCCAATATCCGGAATACCTGAACGCTGCGGTCGAATTGACCGATCGCATCGTCGAAAAAGGCATGGGCGACCGCATCGCCCTGATCGGCAATGGCCGCCAACGCACCTACAAGGAACTGGCTGACTGGTCCAATCGTCTCGCGCATGCGCTGGTCGAGAATTACGGGGTCAAACCCGGTCATCGCGTTTTGATCCGCTCGGGCAATAACCCGGCGCTGGTCGCGGCCTGGCTTGCGGCGACCAAAGCCGGCGCCGTCGTCGTCAACACCATGCCGATGCTGCGCGCCGGGGAGCTGACGAAAATCGTCGACAAGGCCGAGGTCGCGCTGGCGCTGACCGACAGCCGCATTGCCGACGAGCTTGTGGCGTGCGCAAAAACCAGCCGCTTTCTCAAGCAGGTGGTGAATTTCGACGGCACCTCGAACCACGACGCCGAACTCGACCGCGTCGCGCTGAACAAGCCGGTGCGGTTCGACGCCGTCAAGACCGGCCGCGACGATGTCGCGTTGCTCGGCTTTACCTCGGGCACCACCGGCGAGCCGAAGGCGACAATGCATTTCCACCGCGATCTCATGATCGTCGCCGATGGCTATGCGCGCGAAGTCCTCAACGTCACCGAGGATGATGTCTTCGTCGGTTCACCGCCGCTGGCCTTTACGTTCGGGCTCGGCGGTCTTGCAATCTTTCCGCTGCGGTTCGGCGCCACCGCGACGCTGCTGGAAAATGCTTCGCCGTCCGAAATGGTCAAGATCATCGAGACCTACAAGGCCACGATCTGCTTTACCTCGCCGACCGCTTACCGCGCGATGATGGCCGCGATGGACAAGGGCGCGGATCTCTCCTCGTTGCGGCTCGCGGTTTCCGCCGGCGAAACGCTGCCGGCGCCGGTGTTCGACGCCTGGACCTGCAAGACCGGCAAGACCATTTTGGACGGCATCGGCTCGACGGAATTGCTGCACATTTTTATTACCAACCGCGTCGGCGACGCCGTCGCCGGTACGACCGGCCGTCCGGTCACCGGCTATGAGGCCAAGATCGTCGACGACGATATGAATGAATTGCCCGCAGGCACCGTTGGCAAGCTTGCGGTGCGCGGACCGACCGGATGCCGCTATCTCGCCGACAGCAGGCAATCGAACTATGTGCGCGATGGCTGGAATCTCACGGGCGATTCCTTTGTCAGTGATGCCAACGGCCGGCTGTCCTTTGTCGCCCGTTCCGACGACATGATCGTTTCCTCCGGCTACAACATCGCGGGCCCGGAGATCGAGGCGGCGTTGCTGTCGCATCCCGCCGTCGCTGAATGCGGCGTCGTCGGTGCGCCCGACGAGGCGCGCGGCATGATCGTCAAGGCCTATGTCATTCTGGCTGGCGGCGCCTGCGGCGATGCCGAGCTGACGGCCGCGTTGCAGGAGCATGTCAAACGCGAGATCGCGCCTTATAAATATCCGCGCGCGATCGAATATGTCGAAGCGCTGCCGAAGACCGAAACCGGCAAGCTGCGGCGCTTTGCGTTGAGGCAGATGGCCGCGAGTGGTGCCGTTTCGTCGAGCGCTGCCGCGGAGTGAAAGTTTTGAAGGAGAACAGCCGGTGACCGCACCCAAAGGTCCCACCTTGACGGTGGTGCCGCATCCGAAAACCGAGGCTTCGCCTTCGGGTCCCGTCGTGCTGCAGCCGAGCGGCTGGCCGATGCCGAAAGGCTACGCCAACGGCATGGCGGCTGACGGCCGCCTTGTCGTGACCGGCGGCGTGATCGGTTGGGATACGCAAGGTCATCTGGCGCCGGATTTCGTCGCCCAGGTGCGTCAGACCCTCAGCAACATTTCCGAGATCATTGCCGAAGGCGGCGCCAGGCCCGAGCATCTCGTTCGACTGACCTGGTATGTTGTCGACATCGAGGAATATCTGGCGAATCTCAAGGCGCTTGGCGCGGTCTATCGCGAGATCTTCGGCGCGCATTATCCGGCGATGGCGCTGGTCCAGGTGGTGCGGCTGGTCGAGAAGGCCGCGCGCGTCGAGATCGAGGCGACGGCGGTGGTGCCGCGCTGACTACACAGGCTGGAATGTTTCCACGGCCCGGCGTGCGCCCACCTCGTAGAGTTTTGCCAGTGCCTGCGTGACGGCGCTGCGCATGCGAGGGTCGCTGCCGAGCGTGCCAAAGATAGAATCGATTTCCAGCAACGCCGGAGCCAGCCGACCCGCAACCGGACCGGCGTTCTCGGCGATGGCTTTAAGTTTTGCCGCAATCGGATCGCGCACGTCGATCGCGCGTCCCGTTTCGTCCGTGGCGGTAACGTAACGCATCCAGCCCGCCACCGCGAGCGCGTGCGTATCGATCGGTAAGCCCAGGCGCAGCCGATCCTGCATGGTGGCCAACAACCGCTGCGGCAATTTCTGCGATCCGTCCATCGCAATCTGCCAGGTGCGATGATGCAAAGCAGGGTTGGAAAAACGTTGCAGCAGCGAAGTGCTGTAAGCCGCAACGTCGGTACCTTCCGGCATGGTCAGGGTTGGCGCCGCGTCGTCCATCACCCGCCGCGCCAGTGCCGCGAAGCGATCGTTGGTCACGGTCGCGGCGATGGTCCCGTAGCCCGCGAGATAGCCGAGATAGGCCAGCGCCGAATGGCTGGCGTTGAGCAGCCGCAGCTTCATGTGTTCGAACGGCGTCACGTCTGCGACGAGTTGCACGCCGGCGGAAGCGAAATCCGGCCGCCCGGCGGAAAAGCGATCTTCAACGATCCATTGCGTGAACGGCTCGGTGATGACGGGCCATGCGTCGGTCATGCCGAGGTCCGATGCGACGGAAGCGCGGTCGGCATCGGTGGTCTCCGGAACGATCCGGTCCACCATGGTTGAGGGGAAGGCGACCTTGTCTTCGATCCATTGCGCGAGTTCGCGCGACCGCAAGGCGGCGAACTGGGTCACGATGCGCTTTACGGTGTGGCCATTGGCCGAGAGGTTGTCGCAGGAGAGAACAGTGAAGGGCGTTATGCCCGCATCGCGCCTGCACGAAAGTGCGGCCACGATGAAATCCTGCCGCCGATCGCGGCGCATCCGGATATTGCAGGTCATGCACAATATCGGGATGACGCTCGTCGAGTTCGCCGGTTTGCGGTGTGTGGCAGTAGCCTTTCTCGGTGATGGTTAGCGAGACGATGCGCGTGGCGGGATCGGCCATGCGCGGGATCAGGGCTGCGGGGTTCGCTGGGGTCACGATGGTCTCCAGCACCGAGCCGATGATCCGGTGTTCGGTACCGGCAGCGGAACGAACGGCCAGCGTATAGAGGCAATCCTGCGGCACGAGGGCGTCGCGCGTGTCCGAACTCCGCAGGCTGGCGCCGACGATTCCCCAATCCACAGCACCCCCAGCAAGAAGGTCGTCGATCACCACCGCCTGGTGAGCCCGATGAAAGGCGCCGATTCCAAGATGAACGATGCCCGGTTTGACACGTGCGCGGTCGTAACCGGGGCGGCGGATCCGGCTGGGAAGCCGATCCAGGTTGGCGTTCGAGAGGCGCAAATGGCCCTCTGTCGGGTTGGAAGTGGAGAATTTCGTCGTCACGCTTGACATGCGGAACCCGTTCCGTCAATCTTTGGTCAATTGGTAAGGCCAATTTTCCAATTTTGAATCGGCCGGGCCGATCAAGGCAAAACAAGAAAAGTCGATCCTTCAGGGGGGATCGTTTCAGGGAGAGACGAGCGTGCCGCTCGAGGCTGTGGAAGCACGACGCCTTTATCGCCAGGTTGCCGATCAGCTTCGCGCTTTGATCGACGGCGGCGAATACGTCGTTGGCAGCCGGCTCCCGACCGAACGCGATCTCGCCGAACAACTGAAAGTCTCGCGGCCGACCGTGCGCGAAGCGCTGATCGCGCTCGAGGTCGAAGGCCGTGTCCGCATCCGCGTCGGCTCCGGCATCTATGTCGCCGATCCTGCCGCGCTCGCTTCGCCATTGCCTGCATCCGCCATGATCGAGGGACCGTTCGAAGTCTTGCGCGCCCGCGAATTCATCGAAGCCGCGATCGCCGAACAGGCGGCGAGGGTGGCGACCCCTGCCGACGTCGAACGCATCGATGCCTCGCTCGAAGCGATGGCCACCGTGCAGCATCCCGGCGAAGCCTCGATGATCCATGATCGCGCGTTTCATCTCGCGGTGACCGGATGCCTCGATAACGCCGTGCTGGTCCGCGTCGTCGGCGAAATGTTCGACCAGCGGCTCAATCCCTACTTCGCCAAGCTCGCGCATTATTTTGAAAACCCGGAGTCCTGGGGTGCTGCGCTCGCCGAACACCAGGCCATCCGCAATGCCATTGTAGCGCGCGATCCCGAAGCCGCGCGCGCCAGCATGCGTGACCATCTGGCGCGGTCGCAGGCGCGCTTTGCGCAAAGTTTTGGGACGGAAGCCTCGACCACCCGTGTTTCGGCCGGGAGTGGTTGAAAGACATCCATTCGACGGTTCATCTCGAACCGGTGAGTAACAAAAGCAAATAGTAACAACGGAGGAATTCACGTGTTGAAGAAATTGACGATCGTACTGGCTGCCTCTGCTGCAGCGCTGATGGCCGCGACCACCGCAGGCCAGGCCCAGACCAAGCTGAAGTGGGCCCATGTCTACGAAACCTCCGAGCCGTTCCACACCGCTTCCGTCTGGGCCTCAGGCGAAATCAACAAGCGCACCAGCGGGCGCTACCAGATCGACGTCTATCCGGCCTCGCAGCTCGGCAAGGAAGCCGACATCAACCAGGGCCTTTCGCTGGGTTCGGTCGACATTATCATCTCCGGCTCCAGTTTCGCGGCCAAGAGCTACCCGCCGATCGGCGTGACCTATTATCCCTACACCTTCCGCGACGCCGACCATCTCTTGGCCTACACCAAGAGCGACGTCTTCAAGGAGCTGACCAAGGGCTATGAAGACAAGACCGGCCACCACATCGTGGCGGTGACCTATTACGGCGTGCGCCACACCTCGTCGAACAAGCCGATCAAGACCTGCGCCGACATGAAGGGCCTGAAGATTCGCGTGCCTGACGTGCCGGCCTATCTGGCGATGCCGCGCGCCTGCGGCGCCAACACCGCCCCGATCGCGTTTGCCGAAGTCTATCTCGCGCTGCAGAACGGCACCGTGGAAGCCCAGGAAAATCCGCTGACGACGATCGAAGCCAAGAAGTTCTACGAAGTGCAAAAGCACATCGTGCTGACCGGGCACATCGTCGACCATCTCAACACCATCGTCTCCGCCAGCCTCTGGAAGAAGCTCAGCGAGGAAGATCGCAAGATCTTCACCGACGTGGCGCAGGAAGCGGCGGCAAAGGCCACCGCGGAGATCAAGGTCAACGAGGCCAAGCTGATCAGCTTCTTCAAGGAGAAGGGCCTGACGGTGACCGAGATCAACAAGGACGATTTCCGCGATGCCGTGCTCAAGAACGTGACCTTCGAGAGCTTTGACTATCGCAAGGCCGATTGGGATCGCATCCAGGCCATCAAGTAAGACGATTCGGCTTTTGCCGGTGCCCGCCGCATTCTTGCGGCGGGCATGGCACTAGCCCGATTGAAGTTTCGGCTTCTCAACGCCAGCGGGAAAGAGGGCGCATGTCGACGGTTGAAGTGCACAAGCAGATCACGGGCGATGAGATCGCCCAGACCTTCGAGGAGGAGACGCCCCACACCGCCGATCTCGGCCAATACGCGTTCGAGGACTGGCTGGCGCTCGCGATCTTCTGGATCATGGCGCTCTGCGTCTTCCTGCAGTTCTTCACCCGCTATGTTCTCAACGACAGCTACGCCTGGACCGAGGAGATCGCGACCTACTGTCTGATCGGCGTGGTCTTCATCGGCTCCTCGATGTGCGTGCGGCTGTCGCGGCATATCCAGGTCGACCTGATCTTCCGCTATCTGCCGCATATCGCCGCGCGCGCTCTCTCGACCGTGATCGACGTGATCCGGATCGCGTTCTTTGGATATGCGACGACGCTGGTCTGGCAGTTCATCCAGATCATCGGTGACGAGCGGATGACGACGATCAAGTTTCAAAAAGGCTTCGTCTACTACGCGGTGCTGCTCGGCTTTGTGCTGATGTTCGGCCGCTCGATCCAGATTGCGATCGAGAACTGGCGGCGAGGCTACTCGATCCTGGAGCGCCCCGGCGCATTCGACGGAACGGAAGGGTAAGGCGATGCTGCTCCTGCTCGGTGGATTTTTGCTCCTGATGCTGCTCGGCCTTCCCGTCGCGCTGGCGATGGCGGCGTCGTCGCTGCTTTATATTCTCGTCACCGGCATCACGCCCGACGTGACTCTGGCGCAGCGTATGATCGCCGGCGTCGAGAGCTTTCCGTTGCTCGCGGTTCCTTTCTTCATTCTGGCCGGCAACCTCATGAACATCGCCGGTGTGACGGGACGCATCTACAAGTTTGCGGTAGCACTGGTGGGATGGATGCGCGGCGGTCTCGGCCACGTCAACATCATCGGCTCGGTGATTTTTTCCGGCATGTCCGGCACGGCGATCGCGGACGCTGCAGGCCTCGGCACCATCGAGATCAAGGCGATGAAGGACCACGGCTACTCGACGGAATTTTCCGTCGGCGTTACCGCGGCCTCGGCGACGCTTGGCCCGATCATCCCGCCGTCGCTGCCGTTCGTGATCTACGGCATGATGGCGAACGTTTCGATCGGCGCGCTGTTCCTCGGCGGCGTCATTCCCGGCGTGGTCATGACCTTGCTGATGATGGCGACCGTGGCCTATTACGCGCACAAGAACGGCTGGGGCAGCGACGCCCCGTTCTCGTTGAAGCAGATCGGATCAGCCGGCCTCGAGATCGTCATCGTGCTGGGTTTTCCGATGGCCGTCTGGCTCATGGTCGTTGCCGGCATGTCGACCAACCTGGCTGTCGCGATCGGGCTTGCGGTGCTACTGGCGCTCGACTGGTATTTCGACTTCTCGGCGGTCATGGCGCTGATGGCGCCGGTGATCCTGATCGGCGGGATGACGCTCGGCTGGTTCACGCCGACCGAAGCCGCGGTCGCCGCGGTGATCTGGTCGCTGTTTCTCGGGCTGGTGCGATATCGCTCGATGACGTTGCGGACCGTGGCCAAGGCGACATTCGACACCATCGAGACCACGGCTTCCGTGCTGTTCATCGTCACGGCAGCCTCGATTTTCGCGTGGCTGTTGACCGTCTCGCAGGCGGCGCAGACGTTGACCGATGTGATGCTCGGGATCACCCACAACAAATGGGTGTTCCTGCTGCTGGCCAACATCCTGATCCTGTTCGTCGGCTGCTTCATCGACACCATCGCCGCGATCACCATTCTGGTCCCGATCTTGCTCCCGATCGTTCTGAAGCTGGGCATCGATCCCATTCACTTCGGCCTGATCATGACGCTCAACCTGATGATCGGGTTGCTGCATCCGCCGCTCGGCATGGTGCTGTTCGTGCTCGCGCGTGTCGCAAAGCTCTCGGTCGAACGCACCACGATGGCGATCCTGCCGTGGCTGGTGCCGTTGTTGTTGGCGCTGATCGCGATCACCTACATCCCCGAGATTACGCTCTTCCTGCCGAAATATATGGGACTTGTGAAATGACATCGATGGCTCTGGCCGCAACGTTGTTCGGTCCGGAAGATCTGCGTATGGTCGAGCGGCCGCTCGATCCGCTCGCATCCGGCATGGTGCGGATTCGTTTCGGTGCCGGCGGCATTTGCGGTTCCGACATGCATTATTACCGCCATGCCCGTACCGGCGATTTCGTCGTGACCTCGCCGCTCGTGCTCGGCCATGAGATCGCGGGCGAGGTCGTCGAGATCGCAGGCCTCGCGCCAGGCCTGAAGGTCGGCGATCGCGTGGCCGTCAATCCGTCGCGCTGTTGCGGCCATTGCAAGCCCTGCCGCGAGAACCGGGAAAATCTTTGCGAAAACATCTTCTTCATGGGCTCGGCCTCGAAGACGCCGCACATGCAGGGCGGCTTTGCCAGCATGTTCGATGCGGTTCCGGCGCAGTGCGTGAAAATTCCGCATCACGTCCCGTATCAGGCGGCGGCTTTGGCCGAACCGCTGGCGGTGTGCCTGCACGCGGTCGCCCGCGCTGGTGATGTTACCGGCAAGCGTGCGGTGCTGTTCGGCGCGGGCCCGATCGGATTGCTGACCATGCTGGTGGCGCGGCGGGCCGGGATTGCCGATGTCACCGTCGTCGATATCGCGGCCGCACCATTGGCGTTCGCGACACGCCTTGGCGCCAACCATGTCGTCGATATCGCCGGTGGCGACGAAGCGTTGAAGGCGCAGGCCGCGGCGCAGCCTTTCGACGTGGCGTTTGAAGTCTCCGGGACGGCCGCGGGCCTTGCCAGCGCCATCGGCGCGGTCAGGCGCGGCGGCATCGTCGTTCAGGTTGGCAATCTGCCGGGCGGGCAGATCCCGGTGCCGGCCAATGCCGTGATGGCCAAGGAGATCGACCTTCGCGGTTCGTTCCGTTTTGGCGCCGAATTCTTCACCGCGGTCGAACTGATCGCCGATGGGAGCGTCGACGTGATGGCGCTGGTGACGGCGCAACGCCCGCTCGCGGCCGCGCCCGACGCGGTGCGCCTCGCGCTCGACCGTTCGCAAAGCGTCAAGGTCGTGCTGACGGCGCAGTAGAATTTACGTTCAGGAGAATTCCGCATGATGCTGCAGGGATGGCGGTGGTACGGGCCCAATGATCCCGTATCGCTCGACGATATCCGCCAGGCCGGCGCTACCGATGTGGTGACGGCGCTGCATCAGGTGCCGATCGGCGAAGCCTGGACGCGATCCGCCGTCGAGGAGCGCAAGAATTTTATCGAGAACAGCCGGCCCGGCCGTTCGCCGCTGACCTGGTCGGTGGTGGAATTGATTCCAGTGCCCGACGACGTCAAGCGGCTCGGCGGCAAGGCCACGCGCTCGATCGAGACATGGATTGCGAGCCTTGAATCAGTCGCCGCGGCCGGCATCAAGGTCATCTGCTACAATTTCATGCCCGTGGTCGATTGGTGCCGTACCGATCTCGAATGGGAATTGCCGAACGGCGCCAAGGCCATGCGCTTCGACCAGGATCGTTTTGCAGCCTTCGACCTGCATATCCTGCAGCGTCCCGAGGCACCTGCGGAATATTCCGAGGCCGCGAAGGCGCGTGCAAAGCGGGTCTTTGTCACGATGACGCAAGGCGACATCGACGAACTCATTACGAACATAGCCAGCGCACTGCCGGGATCGACCACCGATCCCCTGACCATTCCGCAATTCCGCGATCGATTGCTGCAGTATCGCGGCATCAATTCCACCGTGCTGCGCCAGCATCTGAGCGAATTCCTCGCGCGTGTCGCGCCGGTGGCAGAGCAACTCGGCGTGACGCTGACGCTGCATCCGGACGATCCGCCACGCCCGCTGTTCGGCCTGCCGCGCATCGCGTCGTCGGCGGAAGACTATCAGGCGCTGTTCGATGCTGTTCCGTCAAAGGCCAACGGCATCTGCTTCTGCACCGGCTCGCTCGGCGTGCGTGCGGAAAACGATCTGCCGGCGATGGCGAAACGTTTTGCGCCGCGGATCGGTTTTGCCCATTTGCGGGCGACCAAGCGCGAGGAGGGTGGTCTGTCGTTCTTCGAATCCGATCATCTCGATGGTGACGTCGACATGATTGCGGTACTGAAGGCGCTGCTGACCGAGAACCGCACGCGTTCTTCGGATCACCAGATCATATTCCGGCCTGATCACGGTCACCGCATGCTCGACGATCTTGCCGAGACCAAGCGGACCAATCCCGGCTATACCGCGATCGGCAGGTTGCGCGGCCTGGCCGAATTGCGCGGTGCGATCCGCGCCATCGCGCATGCCGGATAATTACCGCAACCTAGTGCACTACATTCAGCTCGCGATCGAATAATTGCTGCACTGACGTCCCATTGGCACGGCTGATGATGATGCGCAGCCGGTCGCCGGCACCGGCGACCTCAAAGGACACCTTGGCGTCCTTGGCACCGTTGCGCCAGCGGCCGGGATCGTCCGCCCATACCACGTGGTCGCCTTCGATCCGGCATCGATAGGCAAAGACGAAGTTGTCGAACGGGCGGGCATAGGTCAGGGCCACGCCCCCGTTGGGAGCATCCTTTGCCTGAACGAGTTTGGGGTCGCGGTCCATGACCGTCGCGATCGCGGTTCGGCAAATCGTCTTTGGCTCGAAGACCGGGGCGGCGGGTGCCGTCGATGCGGAGGCAAGCAGGATCGACACGGCGAGCAACTGGACGACCGAAGACATATCCACTCCTCATTGGCCGAAGGCGTGTCAATTGCCGTCATGCCGGGCCCAACCTGAGCATCATGTGTTCGGAAATGACCCGGGGATTTGACCTGGATCAAGCGAAAAACGCCGTGCCAGCGTCTTTTTTTGCGCAGTGTCCCCCGTCGCCGGTTATAATGCCTCGACTCCAGACTGGTTTGCCCATGCCCGATGGTTCGGCGACTGCACACACCTATCGTCCGAAACTCGCGACCGTGCTGGCCGAGGGCTACAACCTTGACTGCTTGCGCAGGGACCTTCTTGCCGCGTTGACGGTTGCGATCGTCGCCCTTCCGCTCTCGATGGCGATCGCCGTCGCCTCGGGCGTCTCGCCCGAGCGGGGATTATACGCCGCCGTCATCGGCGGCTTTTTAGTCTCTGCGCTCGGTGGCAGCCGTTATCAGGTCGGCGGGCCCGCCGGCGCGTTCATCGTTCTGGTGTCGGCGACCGTGACCAAATTCGGCGTCGAGGGATTGCTGCTTACGGTGTTCATTTCCGGATTCATGCTGACGCTGATCGGCCTGCTGCGATTGGGATCGCTGATCCGCTATATTCCGCACCCCGTGACCGTCGGCTTCACCTGCGGGATCGCCGTCACGATCTTTGCCAGCCAGCTCAGGGATCTCGGCGGCCTCAAGTTGGCAGGCGCGGAGCCCGGACATCTGCTGCCGAAGCTTGCCGTGCTTGGTCAGGCGTTGCCGACGATCAACCCGTCGGCCGTCGTCGTTGGCCTGGGTTCGGCCGCGCTGATCTTCCTGCTGCGGCGGATAGCGCCGAACTGGCCGGGGATGCTAATCGCGGTAGTATTAGCTTCCGTCGCCGCCTGGCTGTTGCAGTTGCCGGTCGAGACCATCGGCAGCCATTTCGGTCAGCTTCCGAGCGGCTTGCCATCTCCCCGGCTGCCGTCGCTCTCGTACGCATCCGTGGTTGAGGTATTGCCGGCCGCGCTCTCGTTCACGCTGCTCGGCGCGGTTGAGAGCCTCTTGTCCGCCAAGGTGGCCGACGGCATGACGGGACGCAAACACCGCTACAACATGGAAGTGGTGGCGCAAGGCGTCGCCAACGTCGCCTCCGCCATATTCGGCGGTATCAGCGTGACCGGCACGATCGCCCGCACTGCGACCAATATTCGCGCCGGCGCCTGCAGCCCGGTCTCCGGCATGGTGCATGCGCTCTTCGTGCTGGTGTCCATGCTGGTCGGTGCACGGCTGGCGAGCTTCATCCCGCTGTCGGCGCTGGCAGGGGTGCTGGTGGTGGTCTGCTGGAACATGGCGGAGAAGGAAGAGTTCGTGCGCCTGCTTCGCGATTGGGGCGGCGCCTGCGTGCTGCTCGCGACGTTCGGCCTCACGCTGATCGAAGACCTCACATTCGGCATCATCGCGGGCTGCGTGTTGGCGGCGGCGTTTGCACTGGCTGACCGCGTCATGCGGTCGCCACGCACCGAGGCCTGATCGGAACGCGGCTGGCCGCCCAACCGGATCGGCGTTACAGTTCCCACAAATAACAGGGAGTGCGAACGATGTGGCAGCGGCCGTTCTATCACGAGGGCATGAGCGAACTGCAGGACAGGTTCGACGGGCGGCGCGTCGCTGAGGCGATCGAGCGGCACCGCAAGCACTACGAGTTCTGGGATGAAGAAAAGGAGATGATCGAGACGTCGCCATTCTTCTTCATCGGCACGTCCTGGAACGATTACATCGACTGCAACATCAAGTCCGGCGATCCCGGCTTCGTCAAAGTCACAGGACCCAACGTCATCGAATATCCGGAGTATGACGGGAATTCGATGTACCGGACGCTGGGCAATCTCTCGAAAAACCCCAACGTCGGCCTGCTGTTCGTGCGCCTCGACGGCAAGAGCCGACGGATCCGCGTCAACGGCCGCGCGTCGATCCTGGATGACGCCGATGTGCTCGGCCGGCATTTCGGCGCCCAACTGGTGGTGCGGATCGAGTGCGAAATCTACCCGAACTGCCCGCGCTATGTACCTGATTTGGCGGGCGCAAAGCTGTCGCCCTACGTTCCTCGCGAGGGACATGAACCGCCGCCGCCTCCGGAATGGAAACAGCGCGATTATATCAGGGACATCTTGCCCAGCGGGGATCCGCATGCGGAGGAGGTGAAGGCAAAGGCGCGCGATAGCTGAGCGCCGCAGCTCGTTGTCTTAATCCCGCGCCGCCGGCTTGGTCGCGAATTGCGGAAACATGTCGGCGACGATGGGACCGTCGGTGCGCCAGGAATGGCAGCCGCCGATGAAGAACGGACGCTCGGTGCGGGCGCGCTGGTTGTCCAGGGAGTCGCGGCCTTCCGGATTCCTGCCGTGGGACATGGTCTGAAACAGCGTGGTGACGGCGGGCCCAAGCAGTTCCGATAGATGCGTGCAGCTTTCGAGCCGGCCCAGCTTCTGCTGGACCAGTTTGCGCCATCCGCTGCCGATGCGCTCACCGATCAGGCGCTGCAGGATCGGCTCGACCTCGATGCAGGTCGGATAGGGCGTCGCCCGCATCGTCGCCTCGGCCTCAATAATCGTCATGTGGTCATCGATCGCGAGCCGCAGGGCGATATCGTGTACGGGGTCGCCGGGCCCGAGTTCCTCACGATATCGGCTGGCGCTCTGGGTAAACGGTTTTGTGTCCCGCATCCGCGCCTCGACTTCCCACAGCCCGTCGTCGCGCAAATAGCCGTTGCATTCGATGCTGCGCGTATGCATCGGGCGACGCCGCACCCCGTTGGCGTTACTTTCCGGATTGGCTTGTTCGGGCATTCTCTGATCCTGCTTCAACGCCTTAAGCGCATCGTAAACGTCAATACGGCCGCGGGCTTAGGAGAATTTGATAATCATCTTGCCCAACGCCGAACGCGACTGCATCGTCTTGAACGCCTCGCGAAAATTCTCGAACGGCACGACCTTGCCGACCACGGGCCGTAGTTTTCCGGATGCCAGCCAATCGAACAGTTGCGCGATCAGGCGCGTGTGCGTCTCCGGCTCGCGCTTCTGGATCTGCGCGAGATCGACGCCGAGCAGCGCGCCGCCCTTGAGCAACGGAAGATTGAACGCCAGCGCCGGAATGGTGCCGGAGGCAAAGCCAACCACGAGATGCCGCCCGCGCCACGCGATCGAGCGAAACGCCTGCAGCGAAACCTCGCCGCCGACGGGATCGTAGATGACATCCGGCCCGTGGCCGCCGGTCAGTTCCTTGAGCGTGTCGCGCCAGTTCGCCTGGGTGTAGTCAACAGTCGCATCGGCACCATAGCGCGCTGCGAATTCACGTTTTTCCGGCGTCGAGGCCGCAGCGATCACGCGCGCGTCCATCAGCTTGCCGATCTGGACGGCAGCGATGCCGACGCCGCCCGCGGCGCCCAGCACCAGCAGCGTTTCACCCGCGCGAAGCTGCGCCCGCGCATCGAGGGCATATAGCCCGGTCAGATAGTTGGCCTGGAACGAGGCGCCGGCCTCGAACGGAATTTTCGCCGGCAAATGCTTCAGTGCCGCCGACGACACCGAGATGTATTCGGCGAGCGCGCCGGACCTGACCATTCCGAGGACGGGCATGCCCGGCCTGAACGCCGTGACATTGTCGGCGACAGCGTCGACGGTTCCGGCAAACTCCGTCCCCGGCACGAACGGCAGCGGGTCCTTCGTCTGGTAGAGTCCCTGCACTTTCAGGCCGTCGACAAAGCCGACCGCCGCGGCGCCGATCCGCACGCGGACCTCACCCGGGCCAACGTTCGGAAGGTCTCTCTCCTTGATCGTGATGCCGTCGATCGAATCGTAGTTCTCGACAACCACCGCCTTCATGTCATTTGTTCCATGCGTTTTCTTCTTGGACCGCCAGTGCTTTGCACGGGCATCCTGAGGTGTTGGCAGATTTTCAAACGAAACGCTACTCGGCGGCTTCCGCCTGCCGGTCGATCTCGAGCGCGCCGGCCTTGATGCGCGGGATCAACTCGCGGCCGATCGCCACCGTGTCGTGCGGATTTTCAAACCCGCGCAGCAGGAACGAATGGATGCCGAGCCGGTAATACTCCAGCACCGCCGCCGAAACCTGATCCGGCGTTCCGACCAGGCATGAGGTATTGCCGGGCGCGCCGGTGGCGCGCGCGATTCCCATCCACAGCCGCTCGTCATGGACGTCGCCGCGCGCGGCGTAGCCGAGCAGGCGTTCGGCGGAGGTGTTGGTCGGCTGCGGCGCCGCCCCGGTCTTGCGCTCGACATCGGCCAGAAGCGCGTTGGCCTTGTCCCACGCCGCGCCCTCGGTGTCCGCGATGATCGGGCGCAGCGACATGTTGAAGCCGACCCGGCGGCCGAACGCGGCCGCGCGCCGCCGAAAGTCCTGGACGCGGTCGCGGGTCTCGGCGAGCGGCTCGCCGAAGATTGCGAACACGTCGCAATGTTTGGCGCCCATCTCCAGCGCGCCTTCCGACGAGCCGCCGAAGAACAGCGAGGGATAAGGCTGCTGATAAGGCTTGATATCGGAGTAGCCGCCCTTGAGCCGGTAGAACTCGCCGTTGTGGTCGAGCGGGCTGTCGCTGGTCCAGAGTCGGCGCATGACGTCGAGATATTCGCCGGCTCTGCGGTAGCGGTCGCTCTTGGGTAGAAAATCGCCTTCGCTGGCCTGATCCTCGTCGCTGGTGCCGGCAATGATGTGCAAGGACATCCGGCCCTGCGTGAGCTGGTCGAAGGTCGCGATCTGCCGCGCGGCGAGCGCGGGCGCAACCGAGCCCGGCCGGTGCGCGATCAAAAACTTGATCCGCTCGGTGTGATCAGCCGCATAAAGGGCGATGGCAAAACCTTCGGCCGCCGAGGCGTAATATCCGACCAGCACGGAGTCGTAGTTCCACTGTTCATGCAGGCGCGTGAAATCGACCACCCACTCACGCGATATCTTGCCCTTGATCAGGTGGACCGCGACGCCCTCCTGCTGGGTGCCGATCATCCCGGTAATTCTGGCTGGCATCGGTGTTTCCCCGGTTCATCTTGTTGAACCGAATGAAACGCGCAAGATTGCGGGAACGCAAGAGGTTAGCGCCTCGGCCTGACCCGCGGTCCAGCAAACCAGCCATTGGAAAAACAAGGGCCGACCGCTGCGCGCGACCGGCCCTTGCTCGTCAACTTCAAACCCGTTCAGCGTCCGGCGGGCGCCGAGTAGCCGCCCGAATAGCGATACGACCAGTCGGGTTGCGCGGCCGGCGTGGGCCACGCCGCATAGGCGTCGGCGTTGCGGGCCTGCTGCTGGCTCGTGACGGTCGCCTTGCCATGATGTCGCTGGGCCGCGGCTGCAAACTGCAGGGAGGTCGCTACGATCAGGGCCGAGCCGAGGATGGTGAGGATTGTCTTTCGCATATGAAATCTCCCGGTGACGCTTTTCGCTTGCGAGGCAATGCGCCTCGTGTGTCAGCGCTGTCTTGGAGATAGCGATCGCGGCGTCGGATTATTACGTTCGCCGGCATCACGAAGCGGCGAGCAAATTTCTTGGTCAAGGAAGCCGAACGGCTAAATATTCAGCAACCGCCGTCGCGGAGCTGTAATAGACTACGCAGGACGGTTTGTTGAGAGAATGCAGTTGTCGCCGATGAAGCCGACGAAGAGAATTGTTCTGGTCGTTTTGCTGGCCGCGTCGCCGGCCTGGGCTCAGACCCAGTTGACGCCAAAAGTCGCACCGAAGGCTGCCACGGCGCGAGCCGCGGATCCCTGCGCCCCGATCGGCCGGACCGCGAAGGGCGAACTGGTCTACTCCATCAAGTGCGACACCCTGCCGGCGCCGGTGGTGCCGGCTCCGCAGGTCGAAGCCCGGGAAGCCGCGCCTGTGGCGGCGCCGGAACCGGAAGTCCAGCGCGGCGGGATTTTCGGCTGGTCCTATGACCGCCGAAAACAGGACTAGGTCCGGCAGCGCTCAAATCAATCCTTACGGGTCTCCCCGGGGAGGCTGGAATGGTCCTTGCTTCCGCTAATCCCGGCTGCAATGGATAGGCGAACCCGTTTTCTGCAGTTATCCGAGAGAATAGATCGATGAGCCAATTGATTGTCCGCGCCGGTGAATTCACCTTCAACGCCCGTTTCGAAGAGCAACTGGCGCCCAAGACCGTCGCAGCGTTTCGCAAGGCGATGCCGTTCGAAAGCCAGGCCATCCATGTCCGCTGGAGCGGCGAGGGGGTCTGGATGCCGCTCGGCGATCTCGACTTCGGCGTCTCCTACGAGAACCACACCAGCTACCCGGCGCCGGGCCAGATCATTCTCTATCCCGGCGGCATCAGTGAGACCGAAATCCTGCTCGCTTATGGCGGCGTGCATTTCGCCAGCAAGATGGGCCAGCTCGCCGGCAATCACTTCATTACCCTGACCTCGGGGCTGGAGAACCTGACCGCGTTCGGCAAGGCCGTGCTGTGGAAGGGCGCACAAAAAATCCGGTTCGAGGAAGTCTAGGTGGCGGAGCCGAACTACCCGCGTGACCTCCGCGGCTACGGCCGTAATCCGCCCGATCCGAAGTGGCCGGGCCAAGCGCGGGTCGCCGTGCAGTTCGTGGTCAACTTCGAAGAGGGCGGCGAGAACAACATTTTGCACGGCGACCGCGCCTCAGAAGCTTTCTTGTCTGACGTGCTCGGCGCGCAGCCCTGGCCGGGCCAGCGCCATGCCAATATCGAATCGATGTTCGAATATGGTTCGCGCGCCGGCTTCTGGCGGCTGTGGCGGATGTTCACCGAACGCAAGATGCCCGCGACCGTGTTCGGCGTCGCAACGGCCTTGCAGCGAAATCCCGATGTGGTTGTCGCCATGAAGGAGGCGGGCTGGGACATCGCCAGCCACAGCCTGAAATGGATCGAGCACAAGGACATGTCGGAGGCCGAGGAGCGCTGGGAGATCGCCGAGGCGATCCGCGTCCATACCGAGGCGACGGGGCAGCGGCCGCTCGGCTGGTACACCGGGCGTTCCTCGATCAATACGCTGCGGCTGCTGATGGAAGCGGGCGGACTTCTCTATCTCTGTGATTCCTACGCCGACGATCTGCCATACTGGATCAGGACATCGGCCTCGCCGCCGCATCTGGTCATTCCCTATACGCTCGATGCCAACGACATGCGCTTCGTCAATCCGCAGGGTTTTGGCGGCGGCGACGAGTTCTTCACCTACCTGAAAGACAGTTTTGACGTGCTCTATGCCGAGGGCGCGACCTCGCCGAAAATGATGTCGATCGGGCTGCATTGCCGCGTGGTCGGCCGTCCCGGCCGCGCCGCGTCACTGATGCGGTTTCTCGATTACGTCATGCAGCATGAGCGTGTCTGGGTGCCGACCCGGCTGCAGATCGCGCAGCACTGGCACGCCAGCATGAAGCATCTTGCCGAACACGCTTTCAACATCGGATAGGTCTGCGCGATGAAAAAGCTTTCCGATCTGAACACGGCGAGCAAGGATGATTTCGTTGCAGCGCTTGCCAACATTTTCGAATACTCGCCATGGATCGCCGAACAGGCCGCCGCGGCGCGGCCGTTTGGGGGTGTGAAGGCGCTGCTCGCGGCGATGAAGGACGCGGTCGATCGCGCGCCGTCCGAACAGCTGATGAAGCTGATCAAGGGCCATCCTGATCTGGCCAACAAGACCCAGCGTGCGGCGGGACTGACCGCGGAATCCACGCACGAACAAAACAGCCTCGGTCTCGACCGCCTGTCAAATGCTGAATTCGAGGCGTTCGAACGCGTCAACAACGCCTATCGCACCAAGTTCGGTTTCCCCTACATCATCTGCGTTCGCCGCCACACCAAGGATTCCGTGCTGCGCGATTTCGAACGCCGGCTGCCGAACGATGCGGCAACGGAAATAAAGACGTCGGTGGCGGAGATCTGCCGGATCGCAGCGCTGCGCCTCGACCAGCTCGTCGAGGCCGACGACAAGCTCGCGGTCAACGGGCGGCTGTCCACTCATGTGCTGGATACCCACAGCGGCAAGCCCGCGGCGGGCATTTCCGTGGTGCTGACCGAACTCTCCAATCTCGGCGAAGCCCGCGTGATCGTGCGCGCAGTCACCAACAGCGACGGCCGCACCGATCAGCCGCTGATCGGCGGTCGCCCAGTGCCGATCGGGCGCTACGAATTGATGTTTTCCGTCGGCGACTATTTTGCCGCGCGAAACGTGCCGATGTCGGACCCGCCGTTCCTCGACCAGATTCCGTTGCGGTTTTCGCTCAGCGATCCCGAGGGCCATCTCCACGTGCCGCTGCTGGTTACGCCCTGGAGCTACGGGACCTATCGGGGCAGTTAAGGCGTGGCGAAGCGCCGTAGGGTGGGCAAGCCGCGCTTTGCCCGCCCTACGAAGCCAAAATCGGCCCGTTTCCGGCATTGAACCGCATCGGAACGCGCCGCGACTAACTGTCAGGCGGGAATAGCAGACATGGCAAGTACCCAAAGCTTGAGGCTGATGATGCGCCCCTGGTCAAGCGCTAGAGCGCTGTATTGGCGGCTCGTGGATGACGGGCCTGCTTTGCTGGGATCGTTCGCACTCTCCGCCGTGAAGTTGGCTATCAAGTCGATCATCTTCGGTGTGCCCACGGCTTTCGTGGCGCAGTGGTGCGATGTGCAGCCGAGCTGGAAATCAATCGCATTCATGATGTTCTGCATCATCTGGTCGGAGTTTGTGTTCGGTTCGAAGGAACACCGGTCAGGCCAGTCGGCCGGGGAGGGCGATCCCTCCGCGCTCAAACATCAAAAAGCAGCCGCCGAGGTCATGACGCCTGCCGAGGTGGCGGCCGAGGCGCGAAAGCTGTCGCGCGCGCCGAAACCTCAGCCCTGACCAGGTCTGGACTCATTAATCCGGAAGCGTCTCAACTTGAACTTGCCGTATGATGTGCAATTCTTGTTTCCTTGTCGGGAGGGAGAACCATGGATCGCACGCCACCCCCAGTGTCGCTCGCCACCGCGCTCGCTCTGCCACGGACACGGGGGCGATCATCCGAAGTGTTCGTTGACGGTGATCTTGAGGTCAGATTCGCTGCGCGCCCTACCAACGGACCGCAGGTCCCACATCAACGCGATGAACTCTATTTCGTCGCCTCTGGAAGCGGTCATTATCGAGTCGAGGAAACGGTAACCGCTGTTGGCCCTGGCGACGTGCTGTTCTGCGCAGCGCATGTTGCCCACGGTTTCGAGGATATTTCGGAGGATTTTTCCGTGTGGGTGCTGTTCTACGGTCGGCAAAAGTAGCGGCACTCAATTTCAAACTGGCATTACCGTCAATCCCTCCGGCCTCGACAATGCGATATTGATTCGTATTTGGGGGGAGGATTTATGAGCAGAAATCTGTTTTGGCTGAGCAATGAATAATGGTCACGGATCGTGCTGCATTTGCCGACGGATGTGCGCAGCGTCGAGCGAGCCGATGAGCGGTCGGGTAATCTAAACATGCTGCGCCGTTGATGCCGCCGCGGCGGCGTCGGATTCTGCCTCGGCCTTGCCACCGATGCCGTTGAAGAACGCGTTCAGGATGACAGCCACCAGCGCGCAGAGCAGGATGCCGGATTCCAGCAGCGGCTGCAGGTCGTGCGGCAGGTTGCGGAAGAAATTCGGCGCGGCGAGCGGGATCATGCCGAAGCCGACGGAGATCGCGACCACGAACAGGTTGAACCGGTTGTTCTTGAAGTCGACCGAGGTAAGAATCCGCGCGCCTGTGGCGGCCACCATCCCGAACATCACCAGGCCCGCGCCGCCGAGCACCACCACCGGCACGGCCTCGACCAGCGCCGCCATCTTCGGCAACAGCCCGAGCAGCAGCATGATGACGCCGCCGGTCACGGTGACCCAGCGCGAACGCACGCCGGTGACGCTGACGAGGCCGACGTTCTGCGAGAACGAGGTATAGGGGAAGGTGTTGAAGATGCCGCCGAGCAGCGTGCCGACGCCGTCGGCGCGCAGGCCCCTGGTCAGCGCGTCGCGATCGACTTTCTTGCCGGTGATTTCGCCGAGCGCGAGAAACATCCCGAGCGACTCGATCATGACCACGATCATCACGATGCACATGGTAATGATCGGTACCAGATGGAATTGCGGCATGCCGAACCGGAACGGGATCACCACCGCGCCCCATGATGCGGCCGCGACCTTTTCGAAATGCATGACGCCGAGCAGGCTCGCAAGGACTGCACCCGCGATGATGCCGAGCAGCACCGAGACATTGGCGATGAAGCCGGAGCCCCATTTGATCAGGCCGAGGATCACCAGCAGCACGAACAGCGCGATGCCGAGCCCCTGCAACTGGCCATAGCCGGGATTGGGGAAGACGCCAGGGACGCCGTCGACCAGCTTGGTCAGGGTCGGCAGGCCGCCACCGGCCCAGTTGATGCCGACCCGCATCAGCGAAATGCCGATCACCATGATGATGGTCCCGGTCACCACAGGGGGAAACAGCGGCAGCAGCCGGCTGATGAAAGGCGCGGCAAGAATGCCGAAGATTCCGGCAGCGATGACCGAACCATAGATGCCGAGCAGGCCGATATCGGGCGCCGCCGCCATTGACAGCATCGGGCCGACGGACGCAAAGGTGACGCCCATCATCACGGGCAAGCGGATACCAACCCCGGGAAAGCCGAGACATTGCACCAGGGTCGCCAGCCCGCAGGCGAACAGGTCGGCCGAGATCAGGAAGGCGACGTCCTCCGGCGGCAGTTTCAGGGCGCGGCCGATAATCAAGGGCACCGCCACCGCGCCGGCATACATGACGAGTACGTGCTGCAGGCCGAGCGCCAGCAGCCGTGGCGTCGGCAGCATCTGGTCGACAGGATGGATTTCGGTGGTCGTGGTCATGAACTTGCCCCCCTCAAGGCGCGGGCTTCAGGCCCGCATGCTGCCGATACAAGGCCCGTGCCAAGAGCCCGTCGCCAAACCCGCCTGAAGACCATTGCCCAATGGCACGAACGTTGCTCACTATAGGATCATACCGGGCGATCGAAATCCCGCAGATTTACCGCTGAACTGGAGGCTTTCCCATGCCGCTGATCAAGAACCGATACGGGAAGGGCCGCGTCCGCGTGATGCGCATCCATCGCGACGGCGACCGCCACGAGGTCAGCCAGCTCAACGTCAAGGCGATGATGGAAGGCGACTTTGCCCGCACCTATACCCATGCCGACAATTCGACTTCGGTCTCGACGGACACGATCAAGAACGTCGTCAATATCGTTGCCCGCGAAAATACCGGGCTCAGCACCGAGGAATTCTGCCGGGTGCTGGCGAAGAAATATCTCGACACCTATGCGCAGATTTCCTCGGTCGCCATTACCGTGCACGAAACCAAATGGAGTCGGCTCAGTTTCGGCGGCAAGCCGCATCCGCACAGTTTTGTGCTCGACAGCAACGGCAAGCCGACGGTGGAGATCTCGCAAGTCCGCGGCGGCGCCGCGACCATGTCGTCCGGCATCGACGGCTTTACGTTCATGAAGTCGACCCAGTCCGGCTGGGAGAATTACGTCAAGGACAAGTACACGACGATCCCGCCAACCGCAGACCGGATGTGCGCGACCTCGATGGTGGCGACGTGGAAGTGGTCGGGCAAGCCCGCGAGCTATCCCGCGACGAATGCGAAGATTCTCGACACCGTGCTGGAAGTGTTTTCCACCACCTACAGCATGAGCGTGCAGGACAGCCTGTACCGGATGGGTGAGGCGGCGCTGGCCGCGGTGCCGGAGATATCCGAGATCAGCATGGCCTGCCCGAACATGCATTTCATCCTGATGAACCTGTCGGCGTTCGGGCTGGATAACAACAACGACGTGTTCCTGCCGACCGACGAGCCGCACGGACAGATCGAATGCACGGTGGGGCGGGGATAGTCTCGCTTGGCGTTCTATTCCCAGATGAAACGCAGGCAGCCCGTGATCGTCAGCGACGCGGCGACGGCACACACCGTACAGGGCGTGTTGGCTTCAATGCGTTCAAAGAGATGTTCAACAATGCGCCGCATGGAAAGTGCCTGACCGATGACTTTTATTTCCCTGCCAGCCCCGACAAGGCCCGGCCGGACTCCGGGTTCCCGAAAATGCGTCGGTCCGGAGACCTCCGATTCTGCTGCGTTTGGGTTAAGAAAATCTGTCTTGCGGGCCGCTTGCGCGATCGCACTGCTTCTCGGCGGACTTCCCGCCACCGCCTCGGCGCAGGTCCAGTGGAAAATGATCACCGAATATCCGGAGAGCAACATTTCCGGCGTCGGGCTGGCGACATTCGGCAAGCTGTTGGCTTCGAAAACCGGTGGCGCTGTTGCGACGGCGAACGGTTTCGACAATCAAATGAAAATCAGCTCGCGCGAAATGCTGCAGGCAGCCCAGGATCACCGCATCGACGGCGGCGATGCGTTTGCCGGATTGCTCGAAGCGTCCGATCCTGTCTTCGGCCTGGCGTCGCTTCCCTTCGTCGTGCAGTCGGTCGATGCAGCCAAGGCGGTGAACGCAAAGGCCCGTCCACTGTACGAGCGCGCACTGGCGGCGCGCGGGCTGAAGCTGCTCTACATCACCATCTGGCCTGCGACCGGGATCTGGTCGGACCAGCCGATCAAAACCGAACAAGATTTGCGCGCGCTGTCGGTCAGGGCCTATGACAGCAGTTCGGCCGAGGTGATGAAAGGCGTCGGCGCCAGCGCCGAATTCCTGTCCTTCAACGAAGCCATCGCCAGGGTGAAGGAGCACAAGCTCAACGCAATCCTGACGTCGGGCGATGGCGGCGCGGGCCGCAGGCTGTGGGATGACCTCCGCTATTTTACGCCGATCAACTACGCGATCCCGATTTCGATCGCGTTCGTGCGCCAGGATAGCTTCGATGCGCTGCCGAAGGACGTGCAGTCCCAGGTCGTAGTCGCCGCCGCCGAAACCGAGGAGCGCCAGTTCGAACTGCTGGCCAATCGCACCACGGAGAATTATGCGCGCATGCGTGCTAATGGCGTCAGTATCGACGAGCCGGCGCCATCAGGTGTGATCGCGGCCTTGAAAAAGGCAGGCGGCGCGCCGGTCGCTGCGTGGCAGGCAAAAGTTTCGCCGGAAGCGGTCGCAATTCTGGAGTGGGCCAGCAAGCAGTAGCGCTGCCTATTTCCCGAATTTTTCGTGCAGTGCCGGAAACAACCGGTCGGGTTTGAACGGTGTCGATGTGAAGCGGATGCCGGTGGCGTTGGCGATGGCGTTTCCGATCGCGGGGCCGACCGGGTTGTACGGGCTTTCGCTCATCGATTTCGCGCCCATCGGTCCGATCGTATCTGACGTATCGGCAAAAAACACTTCAGTGCGGGGAATGTCGGCGAATTGCGGCAGGTGGTAGTCGCGGAACTTTGGATTGACGACGCGGCCGCCGTCGTCGATCACCATTTCCTCATACAGCGTGGCGCCGAGCGATTGCGCGACACCACCCTCGACCTGCCCACGGCACTGCATCGGATTGGCGACCTTGCCGGCGTCGGCCGCATGCACGCTTTTCAGTATCTTGATTTCGCCGGTAGCCTTGTTCACCGCGACGCGAAAACCCTGCACATTAAAAGCGACCGAGCGCGGTGAGCCCGCCGAGCTTCCCATGCCGGTGAGGGACTTGCCCAGCGCCTGCGCCGACGCAGCGAGCAAGGCGTAGGGCGTGCGGCGTCCCGCGCATACGGTGGCGTGATTGTCGAGCGTACAGGCGTCCGAACTTTCACCGATGAGAAACGCGGCAAATGCCTTCATCTGTCCGGCCAGCGCCTCGGCCGCGGCTTGCGTGGCGCGGCCGGCGACAAAGGTGCCGGAGCTGCCATAAGCGCCGGTGTCGTGGCCGCCATGCGCGGTGTCGGACTGCCGCAGGCGGATGCGATCGACGGTGGTCGCCAGCGCGCTCGCGGCAATCTGGCGATGTACCGTCGCGGTGCCATTGCCGAACTCTGCGGTACCGACTGTCAAATCGAAGCCGCCATCCTCGCGCAGCGCAATGCTGCAATCGGCGAAATGCCCGGCCGGCGGCACGGTATCGATCATGGTCAGTGCGATGCCGTCGCCGGTGAGCCAGTCCTCGGAAAGCTTTGGCTTCGGCGCATCAGCCGCCATCGCGCGCTCGACCAGGTCGAGGCACTGGTCGAGGCCATAGGAGCCGTACAGAACGTCGTGATATTTCGACTCCGGCGGCGCCAGCATTGGATCGCCCGGCTTGACGATATTGCGGCGGCGCATCTCGTACGGACTGATGCCGAGTTGCTTGGCCAATTCGTCGATAGCAGATTCCACGGCGAGCAGCGCTTGCGGGAGGCCATAGCCGCGAAACGCGCCCGCCGGAACGGTATTGGTATAGACCGCCGCCGCATCGACCTTCTTGTTCGGGCAGTTATAGACGGCAATGGATTCGCCGACCGAATGGAACATCACAGATGGGCCATGATTGCCGTAGGCCCCGGTATTCGACAGCACGTCCAATTGCAGCGCTGTCAATTTGCCGTCCTTGTCGGCGCCGGCCTTTACCGTGACGCGCATCGGATGCCGCGTCGAGGTCGCGATGAACTGCTCCTCTCGCGTCAGTTCGAATTTCACCGGCCGCCCGGTCTTGAGGGCCGCCAGCGCCAGGACATCCTCGACAAGCATCTCCTGCTTGCCACCAAAGCCGCCGCCGACTCGTTCGCAAAACACCCGCACCTTGTCGGGCGCGAGGTTGAAGATATCAGCCAGCGAGCGGCGCGTGAGGAACGGCACTTGCGTCGAGGTACGGACGGTCAACACGCCGTCGGCATCGATCCAGGCGAGGCCGCCATGGGTTTCGAGCGCGGCATGCTGGACCCGTTGTGTGGTGTAGGTGCCTTGATATGTCACCGCCGCCAGCGCCAGTCCGGTCGCGGCGCTGCCGAATTCGCCATGGATTTCGGCGACGGTATTGCGCGCCGCGTTGGCGACACGATTGTCCGTGGTCTTGTCGGCGTGAACGAGCGGCGCACCCGGCGCGATGGCCTGTGCGGGATCGATCACCGCCGGCAGGATTTCGTACATGACCCCAAGGCGGCGACAGGCCTCTTCGGCGGCAGCCTCCGTTTCGGCGACCACCGCTGCGACCTTCTGGCCGATGAAGCGCACGACCTGGTCGAATACGCGGGTGTCGGCCGGATCCATCCACGCCTTTTCATGTTGGGCGGTCGAGAACAGGCGGTCCGGCGCGTCCTCATAGGTCAGCACCGCATGCACACCGGCGACGCCGAGCGCGGCGGTCTTGTCGATCGAGACGATTTTCGCGTGCGGATGCGGCGAGCGCAGCATCTTGATATGCAGCAGGCCCTCCGGGGCGATATCGAACGTGTAGCGTTCGGCACCGCGTACCACTTTGGGGCCGGCGGGCGCCGGCAGGCTGCGGCCGAACGCGGTGCCGGCCGCCGCATCTTCGACATTGGTCTTGCCATTCAGTGCATCCTCGATCGAGCGATAGCCGGTACAGCGGCAGATGTTGCCCTTCAAGGACGCGCCGAGGTCCTGGCGTTGCGCCTGGTTGAGCGATGCACAGGTCAGGATCATGCCGGCCGTGCAGAACCCGCACTGAAATCCCTGGGCGTCGAGAAATGCCTGCTGCATCGGATGGATCTCGTCGTCGGGCGCAAAGCCTTCGATGGTGGTGACGGCATGGCCTTCGGCGCGGAACGCCGGGATCAGGCAGCTATGCACCGGTTCGCCGTCGAGCAGCACCGTGCAGGCGCCGCAGTCGCCGGCGTCGCAGCCCTTCTTGACGCCGAAATGCCCGAGCTGGCGCAGGAACGTCCGCAGGCATTGTCCCGGCTCCGGGGATTGCGCGAAGGTTTTGCCGTTGATTTCAAAACTCATAGCAACGCCCGCAATTCGCTGCGGATTTCCTCGCTAAGCCGCAACGTCATGTGCTTGCGCCACGCGGGCTTGCCATGAACGTCGGTGTGGTAGAGATCATCGGGAATCCGCTGCAGGATCGTCTCGCGTAGCTCCTTGGCCGTCGGAATTCCGGTAAAGGACAATTGCACCGGGCGCCTGGTCGATGCGGTCACCGTCAGAGCCAGGTCGCCTTCGCCGGTCAGTGTGCCGATCAGCAGTGCCGCCGAGCGGCCGAGCGACGTTAGCGAGATTTGCCGATAGGCCGAGCGGCGTTTCAGCGCCGCAAGGGGGATATCGATCTTTCGTAGCAGATCGCCCTGGTCAAGCATATTGCGGTTGTCGCCGGTGACGAAATCCGCGACCGCAATCTTCCGTTCGCCGCCGCCGGCTGGCCAGATCGTGGCCATGCCATCCAGCGCCGAGGTCAGCGAGATCATCGGGCCCGCCGGCAGCGACATGCAGATGTTGCCGCCGACGGTCGCGGTCTTCCAGATCTTGAACGAGGCGAGGAACGCCCGGCAGCACTGGTTGATCAGCGGCGAGGCGATCCATTCCGGCGGGCAAGATAGCGCATCGAGCTGCGCGACCGAACAGGTCGCGGCGATCGAGAGCCCGGCCTCGCTGACCGCTAGCGCCGGCCATTTCAGGTCCGTAAGGTCGATCAATCGGCGCAGATGGACCTGCGGTTCGGAGAACAGCCAGGTCCCGCCCGCGAGCCAAGCATCGCCTGCCGTCCAAGCGGGCAATTGATCCCGCGCCTTGGGATGCGCGATCGCGGTAATGGTGTTCAGGTCCATGGATAGGCTAGCGCTTTCAACAGGATTTCTCTGTGCTTTAGAAGTCTTGCAAGACCAGCGCCAGTTGCCAATCCCGTTGGGATGGTCTTTGCATGGATGGGCTGGGCGCCTGCGATGGCGTCCTCACGTAAATTGGTGGGATCATGGACCAAACGCAGGCGATCTGGATCAAGGATCCCCTTTCCATTCTGGCCGAAGGCGCCGAGCGCGGCGTCGTGGTCCACAGCGGCAAGATCGTCGAACTGGTGGGCAAAGGCCGCGAGCCGGTGACAGCGCATACGGCGGTCTACGACGCCTGCGCCCATGTCGTGCTGCCCGGCCTGATCAACACCCACCATCATTTCTACCAGACCCTGACCCGGGCGCTGCCGGCGGCGATGGACCGCGAACTGTTCCCGTGGCTGCAGGCGCTCTATCCGGTGTGGGCGCGGCTGACGCCTGAATCCCTCGACCTCGGCGTCACCGTGGCGATGTCGGAACTGCTGCTGTCGGGCTGCACCACCACGACTGATCATCACTACGTGTTCCCAAGTGGCCTCGAGGACGCCGTCGACATCGAGGTCGCCGCCGCCAAACGTCTCGGCCTTCGGGTGCTGCTGACGCGCGGCTCGATGAACCTGTCGCAGAAGGACGGCGGCCTGCCGCCCGACAGCGTGGTGCAGGACGAGGATACCATCCTGGCCGACTGCGAGCGCGTGGTCGCCAAACACCACCAGCGCGGTGAGGACGCCATGGTGCAGATCGCGCTGGCGCCATGCTCGCCGTTTTCGGTGACGACATCACTGATGAGCGCTACGGCAGCCCTCGCGGACAGGCTCGACGTCCGCCTGCACACCCATCTGGCCGAAACCGAGGACGAGAACAAATTCTGCGAGCAGATGTATGGCTGCCGTCCGCTGGATTATCTCGAGCAGTGCGGTTGGCTCAATGCGCGCACCTGGCTCGCGCACGGCATCTTCTTCAAGCCGGACGAGATGAAACGGCTCGGCAGGGCCAAGACATCGATCAGCCATTGCGCCTGCAGCAATCAGATTTTGGCGTCCGGCTGCTGCCCGGTCTGCGAAATGGAGGAGGCGGGGGTTTCGATCGGCCTCGGCGTGGACGGCTCGGCTTCCAATGACGAGTCCAACCTGATGCAGGAAGTCCGCGCCGCGTTTCTGTTGCAGCGGGCGCGCTACGGCGTCGGCAAGGTCAGCCACAAGGACGCGCTGCGCTGGGCCACCAAGGGCTCCGCCGCCTGCGTCGGCCGTCCTGAGCTCGGCGAAATCGCGGTCGGCAAGGCGGCGGACCTGGCGCTGTTCAAGCTCGACGAATTGCGTTTCTCCGGCCACGGCGATCCCTTGGCCGCGCTGGTTCTCTGCGGCGCGCACCGCGCCGACCGCGTCATGGTCGGCGGCAACTGGGTCGTGACCGATGGCGCGATCCCCGGCCTCGACGTCCCGGACCTGATCCGCCGCCACAGCGCCGCTGCGCGGGCGATGCATATGGGGTAGGGGCGGAGATCGTAGGGTGGGCAAAGCGAAGCGTGCCCACAGTTCGAACCACGATGTCCGTGATAGATGGTGGGCACGGCGCAAGCGCGCCCTTGCCCACCGTACGATGTCTGCGCGGTCATGAAAAAGGTCCGGGCGTTTCCGCCCGGACCTCGGTCTTTCGATAATCCCAGCCCTTACTTGCCGGGGATCTTGTCGTCGATACCCTTGACATAGAAGTTCATGCCGAGCACTTGCCCATCGTCGAGATGGGTGCCGCCCTTGCATTCGACTTCCTTGCCGTCCTGGCCGATCACAGGGCATTTGAACGGCTGAAGCGTGCCCGCGGTGATGGCGGCTTCGGTGTTCATCGCGAGCTTCTTCACATCGTCGGGCATGTTGGTGTAGGGCGCCATCATCACGATCTTGGTTTTGAGGCCGCCCCAGAAATCTTCCGACTTCCAGGTGCCGTCGAGTTCGGCCTTGACGCGTTCGATGTAGTAGGGGCCCCAATTGTCCATGATCGAGGTCAGCTGCGACTTCGGTCCGAACTTGATCATTTCGGAATCCTGGCCGAATGCCAGCTTGCCGCGCTCGGAAGCGATCTGCATCGCGGCCGGCGAATCCGTGTGCTGCATGATCACGTCGGCGCCCTGGTCGAGCAGCGCTTTCGCGGCATCCGCTTCCTTGCCCGGGTCGAACCAGGAGTTGGCCCAGATGATCTTGACCTTGATGTTGGGGTTGATGGTCTGCGCGCCCAGGATCGTGGCATTGATGCCGGAGACCACCTCCGGAATCGGGAACGAGCCGATGTAGCCGAGCACGCCGCTTTTCGACATCTTGGCGGCGATGATGCCCTGGATGTAGCGGCCTTCATAGAACCGGCCGGAATAGGTCGAGACGTTGTCGGCGCGCTTGTAGCCGGTGGCGTGCTCGAAATGAATTTTTGGATATTTCTTCGCGACCTTCAGCGTCGGCTCCATGTAGCCGAACGACGTCGTAAAGATCAGCTTGTTGCCGGCGCGGGCGAGCTGTTCGATCGAGCGCTCGGAGTCCGGGCCTTCGCTGACGTTTTCGAGGAAGGTGGTTTCGACCTTGTCGCCGAATTCTTTCAGCATCGCAAGCCGGGCGACGTCGTGCTGGTAGGTCCAGCCGAGGTCGCCGACCGGGCCGAGATAGATGAAGCCGACCTTGAGTTTGTCGGCGGCGGAAGCGCCGGCCAGACTGGCTCCGACGGCGATCACCGCTGCCGTCGTCGCGATGAGAAGCTTTCTCATATAGTTTTCTCCGGTTACTGAAGGGGTGGACTGTCACTCCCGATGCGCACGCGCCCCATCGCGCACGCCCCGGGTATGTTTATCGATCGGGCACGAACACCGTCCCGAGCGCCGCCGGCGCGGTCGAGCCGCCGCTGCGCGCGCGTGAAATCAGAACGAGGACGATGACGGTGGCAAGATACGGCAGCGCCGACATGAATTGCGAGGGGACGCCGACGCCCCAACCCTGCGCATGCAATTGCAGGATCGTCACCGCGCCGAACAGGTAGGCGCCGATCACCAGCCGCCCCGGCCGCCAGGATGCGAACACCACCAGCGCCAGCGCGATCCAGCCGCGGCCGGCGGTCATGCCGGGAATAAAGAAGGGCGTATAGGCGAGCGGCAGGTAGGCGCCGGCAAGTCCCGCGCAAGCGCCGCCGAACATCACCGCATACATCCGGATCCGCAGCACGGGATAGCCCAGCGCATGCGCCGAGACGTGATTGTCGCCGACGGCGCGCAGGATCAGCCCGGCTCGTGTCTTGTAAAGGAACCACCAGATCGCGACGACCAGCGCCAGCGAGAGATAGACGAAGCCGTCTTCGCCGAACAAGATGCGTCCGACCAGCGGGATATCGGTAAGGCCCGGGATCTGAAGATGCGGCGCCGGCGTGATCTTCTCGCCGACGAAGCGGGCGCCAATCAGGCCCGACAGCCCGATGCCCAGAATGGTCAGCGCCAGGCCGGTCGCGACCTGGTTGACCGCGAGCCCCAGCGTCATCAGCGCAAAGATCAGCGACAGCAGCGTGCCGGCGATGATGCCGCACAGCGCGCCGATGATGATCGAACCGGAGAGCCAGGCGCCGCCGAAGCCGCAGGCCGCGCCGACGATCATCATGCCTTCGACGCCGAGGTTGAGGACGCCGGCGCGTTCGGTGATCAACTCGCCGGTCGCAGCCAGCAGCAGCGGCGTGGAAGCCGCCAGCACTGCCAGGATGATGGCTTCGACGAGCTCCATCAAGCCGCCTTTGCTGACGAGAAAATGAGCCGGAACCGGTAGAGAATGAGGGAATCGCAGGCGAGCACGTAGAACAGCAAAATGCCCTGGAACACTTTGGTGACGTCCAACGGGATTTTCATTGCGATCTGGGCCTGCTCGCCGCCGATAAAGGTCAGTGCGAGGAAAAGTCCTGCAATTAATATTCCAACCGGGTTCAGCCGCCCGAGGAACGCAACGATGATCGCGGTAAAGCCGTAGCCGGGCGAGATGCCGGGTTGCAGGTGGCCGACGGGGCCGGCGACCTCGATGATCCCGGCGAGGCCGGCCAGCGCGCCTGATATCGCGAAGGTCAGGAGGATCAACTGGTTGGAGTTGAAGCCGCCGAAGCGCGCGGCGCGCGGGGCAGCGCCGACGACGCGGATTTCAAAACCCTTGATGGTTTTTCCGAGCAGCACCGCGCCCGCGGCCACCACCACCAGCGCGATGAGCGCGCCGAGGTGCAGGCGGCCGGTCTCGATCAGCAGCGGTACGGTCGCGACCGGATCGAACTCGGCGGTGGTCGGGAAATTAAAACCCTTGGGATCGCGCCACGGACCGCGCACGAGATAATCGAGCAAGAGATCGGCGACATAGACCAGCATCAGGCTGGTCGAGGATTTCGCTGGCGCCGAACCTGACCTTGCAGATCGCGGGGATCAGCGCATAGAGCGCGCCGGCCGCGGCGCCCAACAGCAGCATCGCCGGCAAGACCCAGGCGCCGGCATCGGTGCCGTTGGTCTTTACCGCGAGCCAGCTTCCGGCGACCGCGCCGACCAGGAACTGGCCCTCCGCGCCGATGTTCCAGGCATTGGCGAGATAGCATAGCGACAGGCCGATCGCGATCATCACCAGCGGCGAGGCCTTCACTGCGATCTCCTGCAGCGAATAGCTGTCGGTGAGTGGATCGATGAAGTAGACGCCGAGCGCGGAAATCGGATTTTTGCCGAGGATAATGAAGAGGATGCTCATGGTTACGATCGTCAGCCCGATCGCGATCAACGGCGAAACCAGCGCGATCGTGTTGGATCGCTCGGCGCGTTTTTCAAGCACCAGCTGCATGCGCCGCTTCCTTCTGATCCAGATCCTTCTGATCAAGACTTGCACCGCCCATCAACAATCCCAGTTTTTCGCGGCTGGCCTCGCTGGTGGCCAAAGGCGTCGACAGATGGCCGTGGAACATGACGGCGATGCGGTCGGTAATTTCAGCGAGTTCGTCGAGATCCTGGCTCGTCACCAGCACCGCGGCGCCGGCAGCGGCAAGATCAAGCAGCGCCTGCCGGATCACGGCGGCCGCCCCCGCGTCGACGCCCCAGGTCGGCTGGCTCACGACCAGCACCACCGGGTTGCGCAGGATCTCGCGGCCGACGATGAATTTTTGCAAATTGCCGCCGGACAGACTCGCGGCCTCCGGATCGCGCTTGGCCTTGCGGACGTCAAAGGTCTCGGTCGCCTTGTCGACCGTCTTCAGCGTCGCCGCGGTATTGACGAAGCCATGCTGGACCATGCCGCTGGCGGCATGGCCGGTCAGCAGCGCATTCTCCGACAATTTCATGCGCGGCGCGGTGCCGTGACCGAGCCGCTCTTCGGGCACGAAGGCCGCACCGAGCTTGCGCCGCTGGGTGATCGAAAGGTGTCCTGCGGCGTGGCCATCGATCACGACCGTGCCGGGATCCTGCGCCAGCCGTTCTCCGGAAAGTGCGGCGAAAAGCTCGTCCTGGCCGTTGCCGGCAACGCCGGCGATGCCCAAGATTTCACCACCCTTGAGCTCGAAGTTGATGTGCTGCAGCCGTACGCCATGCGGATCGTCGGGTTCGAGGTTGAGGTCATTAACGACAAGTCGCGGCACGGTGGTCTGCCGGTTGGCGGCCGCCTTCACTTCCTTGATTTCACCGCCGACCATCATGCGCGCCAGCGAGGATGCGGTCTCCGACTTGGGATTGCAGGTCGAGATCTTCTTGCCACCGCGCAGGATGGTGGCGGTGTCGCAGAGCCGCTTCACCTCGTCGAGCTTGTGGCTGATGTAAAGGATCGCGCGCCCTTCGGCCTTCAGGCGGTCGAGCACGACAAAGAGCTGGTCGGCTTCCTGCGGCGTCAGCACCGCGGTCGGTTCGTCGAGGATCAAGAATTTCGGATTCTGCATCAGCGCGCGGACGATCTCGATGCGCTGGCGCTCGCCGACCGACAATTGCCAGACCTCACGTTTTGGATCGAGCGGCAGGCCGTAAATCTTTGATACTTCTTCAAGACGCGCCGACATGTCCTTGAAGGATTCCTTGCCGTCGAGCCCGAGCGCCACGTTCTCGGCGACGGTGAGATTGTCGAACAGCGAGAAGTGCTGAAACACCATGCCGATGCCGCGGCTGCGCGCTTCCGAAGGGCCGGACAGCACCATCTTCTCGCCTTGCCAGAGCATCTCGCCTTCGCTCGGCTGCACCAGCCCGTAGATGGTTTTGACCAGCGTGGATTTGCCGGCGCCGTTCTCGCCGAGCAACGCGTGGATCTGCTGCGGCCAGATCTCGATGTCGATCGCATCGTTGGCGAGAAAATCGCCGTACCGCTTGGTCAAGCCGACCGTCTGGAGCAGCGGCATGCCACCCGTGTGCAGCGCAGCAGGCGTCGAATCCAACATTCGTTGTCACGCGTATGAGAAAAGAATGCCTCAATACTGTGCTAGTTTGGATGCGCGCGTAAGTAGGGAAAAAGCGCCAGCCTTTGCCCAACTCTTTGGCAGGCGAGAAGTGGCGTGATTCCCCGGGGATTTTGCGGCTTCGCCGCCCCGATGCATCGCCGTTCGGCCATCCCTCGATCGTCTCACGCCGCCTCCGACCTGCAAACACCCGACGTCATGTTGTAAATTTGTGACGGTCCAGACAATTCCGGGTGCGCTAGTCAGTGCTGCAACGAAGTTGAGCAGTTTTGTCGCAGCTGTGTACGCGCCGGTGGAATTGCTCCGTGCGCGCATTGTTGCGCACCTCCTCCTGCGCCCGATCGTCGCAGAAAGCCCTGTAATTCCCGGCCTAAGTGAAAAAGTCAGGTTCCACCGGAGATTGCTTCGCTGCGGCGACCGATCGGCATTCGCCCGACGCAAAGCGCTGATGCAGCAAATGTTTGTGATCAAGTTTGCATCAAGCCATGGGGAATCTTGAGGCTTCTCACTTCATGTGATCGGCGCAAGGGTCACCTCCAAGGGCCTCGATCATTCGTCGTCAACTTGGGGGTAATTGGGATGTCTAGTCTTCGCAGAACATTGGCAGCAGCAGCGCTGTCACTCGCCACGCTCGTACCGGCTGGTTATGCCGCGGCGGCCGACTTGCCGGTCAAGGCCAAGGCAAAGCCGATCGTCGACGTGCCGTTCTTCTTCGTGATCGACGACCGGGTGAGCTATTCCTACATCTTCAATGCCGCCCAGCCCGGTGCATACACGGTTCGCCCAGACGGCACCGTGAACGGCAAGACCGCGAAGAGTGTCTATTCATTCACGCATTTCGACGCGTGGGCATACGGCACCAACTTCTTCACCATCTCGATGTTCAAGTCGGGCCACAACGATCCGGCCGCACCCTGCACGAACGCGGGACAAATAACCGACCCTCTAAACGGCTTCGCGACCGTTTCGGCGAACTGCGCAGGCGCGACCGAAATCTACGGCTTGTTCCGCAGCACATTCGGCTTCAACGAAATCTTCAATACCAAGGCCTTCACCATGGGGCCGCTGCGCAACGTGTCGCTTGAAGTCGGCATGGATGCCAACACAGAGAACCGATATTTCGGAGCGGCAAAGCGCGACATGGTGGCCGGTCTGCAGTTCGCCTTTGACCTTCCCTACAAGGGCTACATCAACGTCGCGCCGCTCGTGTATTGGGAGTTCTTGAATCACAACTCCTTCAGCCAGTGCGGCGCCGGATGGAACCCGAATACCCCCGGTGTGGGATGTAACGCAGATGGCAATACCAGCTATCGGCCGACCTGGGCGGTTGAAATCAACTATTACATGGACCTGGGCTTCCTGCCCCCGAGCATGGATTTCTTCTCGATCAGCGGTCGCGCCGGCTGGTATGGGCCGAAAGGTGACTCGAACAGCCTTCCGGCCCTGTCGGGTCCGGGTCGATTCAGCACCGCCTCCAAGACCGAGTTGAACTCCGAGCCGATCCGCCTGACCTTCGATGCTTCCAAGGCCTTCATTGGCCCGAAGTACTCGCACTTTGTCGACGTCTGGGTGGCCTACCGCTACTGGCAGAACAAGTTCGGCCTTGACCATAATGCAATGCCGGGCGTCTGCACCCTCGCAGCCACCGGCGTGAGCACCAACTCCTGCACCGAGTCCTCGGTCTACTCCGGTGTCACCGTGAAGTTCTAACCACCTGATCATCTCCAGGTGAAAAGCGATGGCGCCGCGATGTACCCGCGGCGCCATTTTTTGTGTCGGATTACCGCAAGTGCGCTCCCTCTCCCGCTTGCGGGGGAGGGGGACTGATGATGGTTTAAACTTTGCCAAGGCGCGCGTCTGATTGAATTTTTGGCGTCATTATGTGATTGTATGCAAGGAGTTAAGCAGTTCTTGACCCGCAACACGCCTTCTCGGAGGCCCGCTTGTGCACGGATTCCACCGTTTGGCGGCTGGTCTCGCCGACAGGGGCTGCTACCAGTGAAAAGTCCGCGGCGCGCGTTGTCCGCCGGCATCGAGCTTGTATCGAGGAGGCTGCGCGGAAGCGGCACGCACTGGAAGAGCATGAGCAAGACAGAGGTAGCGAGCGGCGGCGTGAGGCAATCTCTGCTCGGCGATGAAATCGTCGGCCGGATCAATCAGCTCGCGGCGATCTCGGAAACGCCGGAGCATTTGGCGCGGATTTTCCTGACACCCGAACATCGCGCGGCCGCCGACTTGATCCTGTCCTGGATGCGCGATGCCGGCATGGACGCGCATCTCGACGCCATCGGCAATGTCTGCGGCCGTTACGAGGGCGAGCGTCCGGGCCTGCCGTGCCTGATGCTGGGCTCGCATTACGACACGGTGCGCGATGCCGGCAAATGGGATGGCCCGCTCGGCGTCCTCACCGCGATTTCCTGCGTCGCCGATCTCAACAGGCGAGGGTGCCGGCTACCGTTCGCGATCGAGGTGGTTGGTTTCGCCGACGAGGAGGGTGTGCGGTTTGCCTCGACGCTGCTCGGCAGCCGCGCGGTGGCGGGGACGTTCGCGAAGAATGTGCTCGGTGGCAAGGACCACGCCGGCATCACGATGCGCGACGCCCTGACGGCATTTGGCCTCGATCCCGACGGAATCAGCGCCGCCGCGCGGTTGCGCCGCGAATTGTATGGCTATGTCGAACTGCACATCGAGCAAGGCCCGGTGCTGGAGCAGAATAATCTGCCGGTCGGTGTCGTTACCGCGATCGCCGGCGCGACGCGGCTGGCGGCGCGGCTGACCGGCATGGCCGGCCACGCCGGCACGGTGCCGATGGCGCTGCGTCGCGATGCGCTGGCGGGCGCCGCCGAATGCATCGTCGCGGTCGAGGAATTCTGCAAGACCGATGAAGCCGGTCTTGTCGGCACCGTCGGTTATATCGGCGCGATGCCCGGCGCCACCAACGTGATCCCCGGCCTGGTGTCCTTTACGCTCGACATTCGCGCGCCGACCGATGCGCATCGACAGCTCGCGGTCGCCGACATCGTGCGCCGCATCGAGGCCATCGCAAAACGTCGCGGTCTTGCGCTGCAGCTCGATGTCACCCATGAAAACCGCACCGTGCCCTGCGCGCCCTGGCTGAAGGCGCAGGTCGCGGACGCCGTCGCCGGCGAGGGTTTTGCTGTGTTCGAACTGCCGAGCGGGGCAGGGCATGACGGCATGGCGATGATCGACGTCGCCGACGTCGCGATGCTGTTCGTGCGCTGCCGCGGCGGCATCAGCCACCATCCCGACGAGCACGTCGAACGGGCCGATGCCGACATCGGCGCGCGTGTGCTGCTGCGACTGATCGAGAATTTCCGGCCGAAGCAAGCCGTGTAATCCGCCGTTCGCCCGGCGAGAAAGCGGCGGGTTACGCCTTGGGCTAACCCGCCCTACGTCACCTTCCCAACGCAAATTTGCCTCCGACTCAATCGAAATTGCTGGTTTAAAGGACGATTGCGTGTCCTGGTTTGAGGATTTGCCATGAGTATCGGATTTCCGCCGCGTCAAGATGACGAATTTCTAGCCGCTTTGTCGCCACTGCTCGAAGAGGCCGAAGGATTTCAAGGGGATCAATTGCCGCCTCGGACAGCCAACGATTTTTTGCGGCTGCTCGAGGAGAATTCCAAGCTTCGAAAGCTCGCGGTCAAGCTATCGAACCTGCTCGGAGATCTGCCTGCGCGAGACGATGGCCGCCGGGCAGATTAGCGACTCGCACGCAGTAACACGGGCGGACTGGCGTAGCGTATCCGCCGCTCGTAAGGGAGCAGGGCGGGTTACGCCTTCGGCCAACCTGCTCTACGGACGGCGCGTCGGCTCTATGACAATTAGATGACAGTTCATCGCGCTCCTGCGCGAAGACGAATCAATGGTGTTTGAAGTACCAACGCGGTAACACGCGGCACCACATGACGACGTTTATCCGAGCCCGATGTTTTTCGAGCCCAATGTTTTCGAGCCAATGAATAGCCAGATTAGTTTTCCTTCGCATCGCGGATGCCGATTTTACCAGGGGCTGGTTGCCAGCCTTGTCGCCAACGGCATCCAGGCCGTGAATTTTCTTGGCGATCGGTTTCTGCGAAAATATCACCTCTCCGCCGGGATCGACGAGCTGTACCGGCATTCGATCAACGCCGCCTTTGCCGAGAAAGAAGCCTTTCTCGTCACCGGCGCGCCGCACGCCTCTGCGTATTACCCGCGCGACTTTGCCTGGTTCTATCCCGATGTTCTCGACCCCGAGACCGTGATGGATACCCAGGATGCGGTTCGCCGGGTTCGCCTGCTGGAAAAGAGCGTCCGGCTGATGCTGGAGGCGGTTCGCGCCGGTGTCGTTACCACCACGATCGTGCCCGCCGGCCGCGACCGCTATATCGGCATCAACTATTTTTCGCTGCCGTCGGATACGCTGCTCGGCATTCTCGCCGGTCTGGAGCAGCTTCTGACTGCGGACCAACGGCCATCTTCGTATCTGGCGATGTCGCAAGGCGCACATGCCGGCCGCCTGTTGCTGGCCGGATATCGTGACAACCTGAAGTGGGCGATACTCGAACTCGCCAGGGCGTTGCGGCCGTTCGATGACAATGGCCTCACGGCATTGCTGTGTGACGTCACCGCGCCGCGTTCGGCGGCGACCGACACCCGCGCCGAGCGCCGGCGTTTCGTCACCAATGCCAGCGTCTACGCGACGTTTTTGCGCGGCATCAAACTCGGCGTGATCGAACAGAGTGAGCTGGAAGCGGTACTCGGGCGCGAACTATCGCAATACAAGAACGAGCTGCTGCTGCTGTTCGGCAAGCATGGCTATATCAGCCATTCCCTGGACTCCCATAGTGCGCCGCCGGTGTCGTCTGTTGCACTCGATTTCGTCAACGTCCATTTCGGCTTTTGGGATCTGAGTGACGCCAGCGAACGCGCACTGTTCGCGACCACGACGGATCTGATCCTTGCCGAACCGCGGTTCCGGATTCCGAATACGTCACACTTCCTGGTCTCCGCGGATAATCCGCTGAACAAGCTCATTCACAAGATCGCGGCGCCGGCCTACCAGGGCCGTTCGTCCTGGCCGACCTTCAACGTCGAATTCGCCGATCGCATGCTGGATTACGACGAAGCTTCCGGCACCGATACCTACCGCGCTTACGCGCGCGATATTTTGCGCGACATTCGCACGGCAACGGAAACCCATGGCGGCTATCAGGAGCTGCTGTCGGAAAAGGGCCAGAAGTATCAGACCTGGGCCTATCAGAGCGCGGTCGCGCACTCCTGGTTTCCGCGTTTCCTGTCGGTGTGGAAGCGCGCGTTCGGGACGTCGTTGCTGGCTCGTGATTCCCAGTAACTCGTGGGGTGGGTCAGGCGAAGCCGTAACCCACCGTCTTCACCGCGGGAAAATGGTGCACGCGAGACCGCGGGTGCAGCGCGCAGCCGGTCTACCTTGGCGCTTGCGCAAATACAGGGCAATGAAAAATCCGCCCAGCTCTTAAGCAAATGCACGCGGCGAAAGCTTCGCACAGGGAATGAGCAGGCGTCGGCGCTTCTCCCAGTGGATTGAAAAGACAATTGATTCAGTTCTGATCGAAGGTGTGACGCCATTGTACACAATGGCACGCGCCTTGCTTAGCTAGCTCCGGGTACTCTCGTTCGGGGCGTGTGCATCATGGCGAACTACAAGGGTCCATTCATCGCGGCGGTTGCCGCGGAGCCGGAGCCGATCGCGCTCGATCTTGCTGCCACCGCACTTCTCATCATCGACATGCAACGCGATTTCATGGAGCCTGGCGGTTTCGGTGAAACGCTCGGCAACGACGTTTCCCAGCTTGCACGCGCGGTGAAGCCGATCGCCGCGGTGCTGGAAGCGGCCCGCGACATCGGCATGCTGGTCGTGCATACCCGCGAGGGCCATCTGCCAGATCTATCGGATGCGCCGCCGGCCAAGGTCGAGCGTGGCGCGCCCAGTCTGCGCATCGGCGATCCCGGTCCGATGGGGCGCATTCTCATTCGCGGCGAAGCCGGTCACGACATCATTCCCGAACTCTATCCGCTCGACAGCGAGGTCGTGATCGACAAGCCCGGCAAGGGCGCGTTCTACGCCACCGAGCTCGGCGACGTGCTCCAGCAATACGGCATCGAGAATTTGCTGGTATGCGGCGTCACCACCGAGGTCTGCGTCAACACCACCGTGCGCGAGGCCAATGACCGCGGCTACCGCTGCGTGGTGCTGGCCGACGGCTGCGCATCCTACTTTCCTGAATTTCACGAGATGGGCCTGAAGATGATCAAGGCCCAGGGCGGAATCTTCGGCTGGGTCTCCGACTCGGCCGCGGTACTGGAGGCCATTTCACCGGAGACTTCAAAAACAGCGATAGCGGGGGTATCACGATGAGCACGAACACGACGGGAACTGCTAGCACGTCTGAATTCAAACCTGACTTATGGACGCCGGGCGACTGGAACGCCTTCTTCGGCTTCGGCACCAACATTCTCGTCAACATGCTGGTATTGACCGGCCTGTTGCGGTTCGTGCTGAAGATGCCGGACTCACTGGTATTCGGCCGCATCCTGCCGGCGCTCGGCCTGATGATGTGCCTCTCGACCTTCTATTACGCTTTCCTCGCCTACCGCCTGGCACAGAAGACCGGCCGCACCGACGTCTGCGCGCTGCCGTCGGGCGTCAGCGTGCCACACATGTTCATCGTCACCTTCGTGATCATGCTGCCGATCACGATCAAGACCGGCGATCCCATGAAGGGTTGGTCCGCCGGGCTGGTCTGGGTGTTCTTCCAGAGCTTCATTCTGATGATCGGTGGCTTCATCGCACCGTACATCCGAAAGATCACGCCGCGCGCGGCGCTGCTCGGCACGCTCGCCGGCGTCTCCGTCACCTTCATCTCGATGCGGCCGGCGCTTGAAATGTACATGACGCCGCAGATCGGGCTCGTCTGCTTCGCCATCATCATGGTGAGCTGGTTCGGCGGGGTGAAATACTGGAAGAACATTCCGGCGGGCCTGGTCGCGATCGCGGTCGGCATGGTCATCGCATGGGGTTCTAACCTGTTCGGCCTCGGCCTCGGCGGTCTCAGCGTAAAGGGCGTTGGCGACGCCTTTGCGAATTTCGGCTTCTCGGTGCCGATCCCGGCTGTCGGTCAGGTATTCTCAGGCTTCGAATTCCTCGGCATCATTCTCGTTACCGCGATCCCGTTCGGCATCTATGACCTCGTCGAGGCCATGGACAATGTCGAAAGCGCGGAAGCCGCCGGTGACGAATATCCGACCACGCGCGTGCTGACCGCCGACGGCGTCGTCAGCCTGATCGGCTGCCTGATGGGCAACCCCTTCATCAACGCGGTTTATATCGGCCATCCCGGCTGGAAGGCGATGGGTGGGCGGATCGGCTATTCCGCCGCGACCGGCCTGATGGTGGTGATCCTCTCCTGGTTCGGCATCATCTCGGTGCTGCTGGCGCTGGTGCCTGTGGTCGCGATCTCGCCGATCCTGCTCTATATCGGCATGCTGATCGGCGCGCAGGCGTTCCAGACCACGCCGGTCAAGCACGCGCCGGCGGTCGTGCTGGCGTTGACGCCGCATCTCGCGGCCTGGGCCAAGCTGCAGATCGACACCATGCTGGGGGCGACGATGGCTGCCGCGCAGAGCGTCGGCGGCCTCGCCGCCGATAAGGTCGGTGCGGTCAAGTCTGCTGCGATCGCGTCATTGCCACAGCAAGGCGTGATCTATCACGGTCTCGACGTGATGGGCGGCGGCTCGATTCTCGCCGGGCTCATTCTCGGCGCGATCGGCGTGTTCGTGATCGAGCGTGACTTCATGAAGGCCTCGGCCTTCGCGCTGGCCGGTGCGGTCATGACCTATTTCGGCTTTATGCACGGCGAAGCGGTCGGCATCGGCGGCGGCTTCGGTGTCACGCCGAGCGTGGCGCTGGCTTATGCGGTGATGGCGGCGGGCTTCTACGCGCTGGGCAGGTCCAGCGTCAGTGCGCCTTACGCCTCGCACATGGATATGCCGCACGCCGCGCCTGCGGAATAACATAGCGTTTCAAGCGAAGTGGACTTCCGGTTCGCGTGAAAAAAACTGCGTCAAAAAGAGAACTACCCGCCCTTGACGGCACCTGCGGTTAGCCCGGCGACGATCTGTCGCTGGGCGAACACCGTCAGCAACAGCACCGGCAAGGTCACGATCAGCGCAGCCGCTGCCAGCGGTCCCCAGCTCAACTGGTCGAACGAGATCATGTTGTAGACCGCGACCGGCAGGGTGCGTGTTTCGCGTCCGGCCAGCACGATGCCGAACACGAAATTGTTCCAGGAAAAGATCACCGCGAGGATGAAGGCGACGGCCATGCCGGGTTTGGCGATCGGCAGCGCGACATGACGGAATACCTGCCAGCGCGTGGCGCCGTCGATCAGGGCGGCTTCCTCCAGTTCCAGTGGCGTGGTTTCGAAATAGCCGATCATGATCCAGATCACGATGGGAACCGTCACCACCAGATGGATGATGATTTGTGGCACCAGCGTGCCGAGCAGGCCGAGCCACTGGAACAGCAGGAACAAGGGAATGAGATAGGACAGGCCCGGCGTGATGCGGGCAATCAGGATCACGACCGCAGATTTGTGCGCGGCCATGCGCGCGATCCCGTAACCGGCGGGTACGCCGATCAGCATCGCCAGCAGCGTCGCGCTGCCGGTCACCACCAGGCTGTTGACGAAGTAGGTCAGGAAGCGATTGGACGCCAGCACGTCGGCATAATTCTTCCAGGCGTAATGCTCAGGAAAAAACACCGGCGGGTAGGATGCGTTGTCTACCTCGAACTTGAGCGAGAGTGAGATCATCCAGAGAAAAAACAGGATGGCCGGCGAGACGATGACGAACACCGAAAGCCATAACGCGATCTTGCCGAGGATTTGACGTGCGCTCATGCGCCACCGCCGATCTCGGTCCACACCGTGCGCTGGCGCAGATACAAGAGCAGCGCCGCCAGGATGATGATCAGGACAAAGAAGATCACCGCAATCGCCGATCCATAACCGAGGTCGTAATAGATAAAGGCGACGCTGTAGAGATAGAGGTTGATGGTCTCCGACGCCGAGCCGGGCCCGCCTTGCGTGATCGCAAAGATGATATCGAAGCTTTTGACGGCATCGATCATGCGGATCATGCCGGCGATAAACAGAAACGGCGCGATCAGGGGGAGAGTGATGTAACGGAACATCTGCCAGAAATTGGCGCCGTCGATCTCGGCGCTCTCGTAAGGCTCAATCGGGATCGCAGCCAGGCCGCCGAGCACGATCAGCATCACTAGCGGCGTCCACTGCCAGGTCTCGACCAGCACCAGCGACGGGATCACGGTGCCGGGATGAAACACCCAGAGCTGCGGCGGCAGGCCGACCAGCGACAGCAGGTAATTCATCACGCCGAGCTGCGGATGAAACATCATGGTCCAGACCAGCGCGATTGCCACGGGTGTCGCCATCATTGGCATGATGAAGACGCCGCGGAGAAAACCGCGCGCGGGAAATTTCTGGTGGAACACGACGGCAGCGAGCGTGCCGAAGATCAGCGGCAGAGCCACCGACAACGCGGTGTAAAGGATGGTGTGGCCGACCGCCTCGACGAATCGGGGATCGTTCGGCAGTCGCATGTAATTGGCGAGGCCGACGAAGGCGATCGGCGAGCCGACCTTCCATTCGTTCAGGCTCATCCAGATCGTGAATACCCACGGGAAGATGATGATCGCGAGCACGACGACAAGCGCCGGCACCACGAACGGCCAGTACGATGGCTTGCGCAATTCCTGCTCCGGCGCGGCGTCATCTGCCGCGTCCGGAGCGATCTCTGAGATGGCCTTCACGCTTTTTCGCTGCGCTCCAGGATCGGCCGGAACTGCTCATGCGCCTTCTTCAATTCCGTCGCCGGGTCGCCGCCGGAAAGCGTCGCGGTCAGCGCGGCGCCGACGAGATCGCGGAATTCGGCAACCGGGATCACCACGGGGAGGCCAAGCTTGCTGATCTTGGCGGAGTCGACCACCGACTTCAGCCATTCCTGCTGCTTGACGCCCTTGGCGACCTCGGCATCGCCGACGATGGAGTTGCGGAACGGCACGCCGCCACCGGCCTGTAGCAGTCGCGCGCCTTGTCCCTTCGAGGCCACCCACTGGCACAGCAGATAGGCGGCTTCCTTGTTCTTGCTCGCCGCCGCGATACCGATGCCGTCGCCATAGGTCGACGAGAACTGTCCCTTGGGTCCGGCGGGCACAATGGTGTAGCCGGTCTTGCCTACGACGCGCGAGGCGGCCGGATCTTCGATCGGGGGCGCCCAGCCGTCGGCGTCGATCCACATTGCCGAGCGTCCTTGCGTGAAGGAGGCCATCGATTCCATCCAGTTGAAGCCTGCGACGCCGGGAGGCGCGCTCTTGGTCAGCAGCCGCTGGTACAGCTTGGTGGCTTCGACCGCCTCAGGGCCATCGGTCAGGATGTTGCCCTTGGCATCGAGGAATTCGCCGCCGTAGTTGAGGTAAAAATTGGTCCACAAAGCCATGTTGGCATTGCGCAGGCCGCGGCCGACAAAGCCGAAGGTACCGTCCTTGGCGTCGGTGAGCTTTTCGGCGGCGACAACCATTTCCTCGAGCGTCTTGGGCACCGCGACGCCCTTCTTCTCGAACAGATCCTTGTTGTAATACAGGATGAAGTAATCGACCGACCACGGCAGCGACAGCATCTGCCCCTTGTCGTTCTTGGCGTATTGCAGGCCAGCCGCCGAGAAGTCGCTTTCGACGAGGTCGGGAGGCGTCAGGTTCGGGTCCTTCATGAAGGGGGTCAGATCGGCGAGCCAGCCGGCCTTCTCGAACTGCCGCTTCTGCACGTGATAGCTGATATGGATGAGGTCGAAACTCGGCTTGCCGGAGGCGAGTTCGATCACTGCCTTCTGGCGCTGCTGCTGTTCGGGAATCTGTTCGGATTCGACCTGGATACCGGTGAGTTCGGTAAATTCCTTGATGTACTTCTGCAGATTGTCGCCGCGCGGTCCCTTGGCGAGCATGACCTCGAGCTTGGTGCCAGCGTATTTCTTCCATTGTATGTCTGCAAACGCTGGAACGCCGGCAAGAGCGAACGCGCTGGCGGCGGCGGAGCCGGCCAGAAGTTTGCGGCGCGAAATCATGTGGTTGTTCATTATTGTTCTCTCCCTGAGGTCGGCTTGTTTTGTGCGGATACTAGCGTTCGCGCGCCGTCTGCATAGCCCCCTTTTGTGCGGTATAATGGTGCACGCCGCCGCGGTAGGAGCGTCCGGACCCGGCGGACAGTCTATTCGGCGATATCGACGACAATCTTGCCGACGGCCGTTCGATCTTCGAGCGCCTGGTAGGCATCGCCCGCGGTAGTGAGCGAGAAGCGACGGGAATCAACTCTGGGCTTCAACTTTCCCGCCTCGGCCAGTTTGGCTGCCTCGCGCAGGATGTCGCCGTGATGGGCGCGGCCTTCGCCGGTCACGAGCGGCAGCAGCGTGAACACGCCGGAGTAGGTACCGGCACGAAATGATAGCGGCGCGAGTGCATGCGTGCCCCAGCCGAGCGCACTCACGACATGACCAAACCGGCGCACCGCGTTGAACGAGGCATCGAGCGTCGCGCCGCCGACGGTGTCGTAGACGATGTCGAAACCTTTTCCGCCGGTATGGCCGGCGACATATTGCTCGGTGGATGTCGTCTGATAATCGATCGCGGTCGCGCCAAGACTTTCGATCGCGTTCTTGCTTGCGGCAGATCCCGTCGCAAAGACATCTGCGCCGAACGCGCGGGCGAGTTGAACGGCAATGTGTCCGACGCCGCCGGCGCCTCCATGAATCAGAACCTGCTGTCCAGCGTGAATTTTGGCGCGATCGACCAGACCTTCCCAGGCGGTGATGAAGACCAGCGGCAGGCTGGCGGTTTCCCGCATGTTCAGATTGACCGGCTTATGCGCCAGCAGGTCGGCGTCGACGGCGGCGAATTCGGCCAGCGATCCCTGGATGCCGCCGACGCCGCCGGTCATGCCGAAGACTTCGTCGCCCGTATGGAAGCGTTCGACCTCTGCACCAACCGCTTCGACCACGCCGGCAAGGTCGATACCGAGGATGGCCGGCAATGGCTGACGCGCATGCGCGGCCTGTCCGGCGCGTATCTTGAGGTCGAGCGGATTGACGGCGCTCGCCTTGATCCGCACCAGCACATCGTTCGGTCGTAGTTTCGGCTTCGTGATATCGACGATCTCGAACGCCGCGCCGGCCGACGGCAAAAGCGCTGCCTTCATCTGGCCTATGCCTTGATGAAAGCGAGCAGGGTGCCGTTGCCTGCCGCCGGCGGCACCACGATGCCGCCAGCGCTGTGAACGCCGGTGGCACCGAGCGCCTTCTCCGTAGCCGAAAGATCGGCTGCGATGACAAGACCCGCGCCGCCGCGTTCGGGCAGGCCGGCCATCGATACCCCAGGATAGCGCTTGCCGAGTTGATCCCTGGTCAGGAATACGAAGTCGGCGCGATCGCTGCCCGAGGGCACGGCGACCGCACCATCCGCCTCATTGCGCCCATCGCGATCGATCATTTTCGACAGATGCGCGGCGTCCTTGACCGGCTCCGGCGAAACGATCAGCACCTGCTTCAGGCGCCTGGCGCCGTTGGCGTGCTTCATCAGTTCGGGAATCCACACGGTCTCGCGGGTCTTGTGCTGGCAGGCGAAGATACGAATACCGCCAGGCGTTTCCGCTCGCGGCCATTCGAAGGTCCGGAATTTGGCCGCCGAAATGCTGCCGTTGGGCATCGTCACGGGCCGCTCGAAGTCGGTCGGTCCAACCGGCGGGTAACCGCGCCCGCGAATCTCCTCGGCGCCTTCAGCAGAATCCACCGCCGTGAAGGCAACGCGTTCGATGCCTTCGCCGCGCGTCTCGAGATAGGCGCGCGCCGGAGCATTATGTTCTGTCGGAGTCAGCACGCCGAGCAATTCCATATAGTCGGGGTCGAACATGATGGTGTAATTGCCCGATCCCATATGCGCGCTGTGAGTGCCGCGCGGCGATACGGTAAAACCGAGCTTTTTGTAATTGGCGGCGGCCTGGTCGAGGTCTTTCACCATGACCACGGCGTGATCGATTCCGATGACGTTTTTGAGTGCCACTCTGTTATTTCCTCAGGTCGAATTAGCTGATTAAACTAAGCAGAACGATCGCTTGCCCGCAAGAAAGGATCACGATGAATACGACCAACGTCCGCTGGCCCGACTCGTTGTGGGCTGCCGTGACGCCGCAGGGGCCTGATCTTCTCCAGTTGATCGGCACGCAGCAGGCTGACGTCATCGTGATCGGCGCCGGTTTTACCGGCCTCTCTACCGCGCTGCATTTGCGTGAGTCCGGCGTGGATGTCGCGATCGTCGAAGCCGCGGAGCCCGGCTGGGGTGCTTCCGGGCGCAACAACGGCCAGGTGATCCCGACGCTGTCGCGGCCCGATCCCGAGGATATCATTGCAAAGCACGGCGCGGCCGGAGAACGCTTTGTCGCGATGCTGCGTGACAGCGCCTCGACGCTGTTTGAGGTCGTGAAGAAATACAACATCGAGGCCGAGCACGAGCAATCCGGCTGGGTGCAGCCGGTGCATTCGCCCGGCCGCATCAGGATCGCGGAACGCCGCGTCAAGCAATGGTCGAAGTTCGGTGCGCCGGTGGAATTGCTGTCGCGCGAGCAGGTCAGCGACATGACCGGCTCGGATGCGTGGTATGGCGGCTTCCGGAACCGGACCGGCGGCCACGTCAATCCGCTGGCGCTGGCACGGGGGCTGGCGCGCGCCGCGCTCGGTCTCGGCGCGCGAATTTACGCGCGCTCGCCCGCGATCAGTTTTGAACGCCGCAACGACAGATGGATCGTGAAGACCGACAAGGGCGAGATCTCGGGCCGCGCGCTGGTTATGGCGACCAATGCCTATAGCGGCGAGTTCTCGAAATCGCTGGTGCCAGAGATCGCCACCGAGGTGATGCCGGTGCTGTCGTGGCAGATGTCGACGCAACCGCTGTCGGACAATGTCCGCAAGACCATCATTCCCGGCCGGCAGGCGATGTCGGACACGCATGGCGAACTCTATTTCGCCCGCTATGACGCACGAAACCGGCTGATCACCGGCGGCGCCGTGCTCGGACCCGGTAACAAGGTGGAGCGGATCAAGGCGCGGGTGACGGAGCGTCTGCAACGGCTGTGGCCGCAGATTGGCGACGTCACGTTCGACCACGTCTGGAATGGCTATGTCGGCATGACCGCGGATTTCCTGCCGCGCATCCACAAGCTCGGACCGAACGCCTATGGCTGGACCGGCTGCAACGGCCGCGCTGTTGCGCTGACGATTCCGCTGGGGCGGGAATTGGCAAAGGCCGTCCAGGGCGTGCCGGAAAGCGAACTGGCGCTGCCGTTCTCTGAACCGGCGATGTACATGGCGCACGGTCTGTTGCGCAAGATAGCCCCGTGGATGCTGGTGCTCTACCGGCAGCGCGACGCGCAGGAGCTGGGGAAAGGTAACAGTTTCGAGTTGCTGCCCTGGGCGGAGCGGATTCTCGCCAGGCGCCGGTCGTGACGCCGATCAAGCCAGTACGGTTGTATCGCGTTTGCGGGTGAAATCGCCGCCGGGGATCGAAGCCAGCAGCGCCTGCGTATAAGGGTGCTGCGGATTGCCAAAGACCTCTCCCGCCAGCCCTTGCTCGACCACGGAGCCGTCCTTCATCACGGCGACGAGGTCGCAGATTTGCGCGGCGACGCGCAAATCATGGGTGATGAAGACGATCGAGAGTCCGAGCCGCTGACGCAGCTCCGCGAGCAGTTTTAGCACCTGCGCCTGCACGGACACATCCAGCGCCGAGACCGGCTCGTCCGCGACCAGCACATCTGGTTTCAGCGCGAGCGCACGGGCCAGCCCGATGCGCTGGCGCTGGCCGCCGGAGAATTCGTGCGGAAACCGGTCGCCCGCGGAAGGATCGAGTCCGACCAGCGCGAACAATTCCCTGGCGTCGGCGATCGCTTGCGCCCGCGGCGTGCCGTGCACGATCGGGCCCTGCGCCACCAGCTCAGCCGCCTTCCGGCGCGGATTGAGCGAGGCGAACGGATCCTGGAACACCATCTGGATATGCCGCGTCTCGCGGCGGACATTTTCGCGTGACAGCTTTGCCCAGTCCTTGCCTTCGAGCACGATCGAGCCAGAGTCCGGATCGATCAGCCGCACGATGCAGCGCGCCAGCGTGGACTTGCCCGAGCCGGATTCGCCGACGATTCCGAGCGTCGCGCCCTTTGGCAGCGTAAGGGTCACATCCTTGACGGCCGGCGTCACCCGCGCGCCGCGCCCGAGAAAGCCGCCGGTGCGATAGGTCTTCGACACGCCCGACATGGTGAGGATGTTTTCGGCGGAAAGCACGCGCGGCGGCGGCGCCTTCAGTGGCGGTACGGCGGCGATGAGCTGCTTTGTATAGGCATGCTGAGGATTGTCGAGCACGTCGGTGGCAGCGCCTTGCTCCACGATCACGCCGTGCTGCATGACCACGACACGGTCGGCAATCTCGGCGACGACACCGAAATCATGGGTGATAAACAGCACCGCCGCCTTGCGGCGTTGCTGCAAGTCGCGGATCAATTTCAGGATTTGCGCCTGGGTGGTGACATCGAGCGCCGTGGTCGGCTCGTCCGCGATCAGCAGCTTCGGGTCGAGCGCCAGCGCCATCGCGATCATGGCGCGCTGGCGCTGGCCGCCCGACAGTTCGTGCGGATAGGCTTTGGCGGCGATCGCAGGCTCGGGGATGCGGACATCGCCGAGCAGGGCCAGTACCTTCTCCGCGATCTCGGCCCTGGAGAGTTCGGTGTGGATTGAAAACATCTCACCGATCTGGTCGCCGATGGTGCGCAGCGGGTTGAGCGCGGTCATCGGCTCCTGAAAGATCATTGCGATCCCGGCGCCGCGCACGCGGCGCATTTCGACGACATCGGCGGAAGCGAGGTCGCGGCCTTCGAACATCACCCGGCCGCCGTCAATCGTGACGTCATTGGGCAACAGCCGCATGATGGCGTTGGCCATCATCGACTTGCCGGAGCCGGATTCGCCGACCACGCATAGCAGTTCGTTGGAGGCGATCGACAGCGACACATCGGACAGCGCATGCGAACGGTCGGCGCCGGCCGGCAGGCGCACGCCGAGGTGCTCGATCGACAGGATGGCGTCTGGCTCACTCATCGGCTCTTCAGCCTCGGATTGAGCGCATCGTTGAGGCCTTGGCCGACCAGCGACACCGCCAGCACCGTGACGAGGATCGCGATGCCGGGGATGGCTGAAACGTACCACTGCACCCGCAGCACGTCGCGGCCGAGCCCAATCAGATTGCCCCAGGAGGCGACATTGGGGTCGGACAGCCGCAGGAACGCGAGCGCGCTTTCCAACAGGATCGCGACCGCCATCACCACGCTGGCATAGACGATGACCGGGGGCAGGGCGTTCGGCAGGATTTCGCCGAGGATCAGTTGAAGGTCTTTCATGCCCAGCGTCCGCCCGGCCTGGACGAATTCGCGGTTGCGCAGCGACAGGAATTCGGCGCGGGTCAGCCGTGCCGGCGCCGGCCATGACACCACGCCGACGGCGATGGTGACGGTCGTCAGGGTCGAGCCGAACACCGCGACCAGCACCAGCAGCAGCACGAAATTCGGCAGGGTCTGGAATGCCTCGGTGATCCGCATCAGGACATTGTCGACCCAGCCGCCGTAATAGCCGGCGAAGGCGCCGACGCAGATGCCGATCAGGATGGCAATGGCAGTGGCGACGCCGCCGATCAGCAGCGATATGCGCGCGCCGTAGAAAATTTGCGCGGCGATGTCGCGGCCGGAATTGTCGGTGCCCAGCAAAAAGCGCGGATTGGAAAACGGCCATATAAGCGGACGTCCCGCCAACGCCAGGGGATCGCGCGGATAGAACCAGCCGGCGCTGACCGCCATCGCGATGACGACCAGCAGCAGGACCAGGCCGGCGATCGCGGCGGGACTTCGGAAATAGCGCTTGATCGCGTCCATCGATCAGCCCTCCGCCGAGATGCGGGGGTCGAGCCGCGCATAGAGCAGATCGACGGCGAAGTTGACTGATATCACGAGCAGGGCGGAGACGAAGACGATACCGAGCAGCGTATTGAGGTCGCGCTGCACGACTGACTCATAAGCCAGCCGCCCGAGGCCGGGCAGGGAGAATACGCTTTCGACCACGACAGAGCCGCCGAGCATGGTGCCGGCCTGCAAGCCGATCAGCGTCACCATCGGCAGCAGCGCGTTGCGAAGAACGTGCTTCGTTACCACGCGGGTCTCGTCGAGGCCTTTGGCGCGCGCGGTCCGGACATAATCGAGGTTGAGCACCTCCAGCATCGAGGCACGCATGATGCGCAGGTAGATCGCGAGAAAAATCAGCCCGAGCGTCAGCGTCGGCAGCACCAGGTGCCGCGCGATATCGATGACGCCCCAGATGCCTGTTTGAACCGTGCCGATATCCTGAAAGCCGCCGGCCGGAAGCCATTGCAGATAGATCGAGAACACGACAATGGCCATCAGCCCGAACCAGAACGACGGCGTGGCGTAGAAGATCAGGCCGAGCGTAGAGATCAGTGTGTCCGGCCAGCGATTAAAACCGCGCGCCGCGATCACGCCGAACAGCAGGCCGAAGAAGAACGCGAACGACAGCGATGCGGTCATCAGCAGGATGGTCGGCGGCAGCCGCTCGAGGATGACCGACGCCACCGGCTTTCCGTAGATCGAGGAGAAGCCGAGATCGAGGCGAACGAGACGCCAGAGATAGTTGCCGAGCTGGGCCGCCACCGAGAGATCGAGCCCGTAGAATTTTCGCAGCTCGCGCGCGGTCGCGGCATCACCGCCGCCCATCTGCGCCATCAGGGCGTCAACGGTGTCGCCCGGCGCGAACTGCAGCAGCAGGAACACGCCGATCAGGATCAGGAACAGGGTCGGGATCGAGGCGGCAAGCCGCCGCCCCGCAAGGCCAAGAATGCGCATGATGTTATCTTGGCCGATATAGTGTCAGGCGGAAAGCCAAAGATCGTGCCAGCTCGATGAACCCCAGCGCGGCGTGTTGGAGTGGTTGCGCGCCTTGGCCGAGATCACGGTGACAAAGATCTGCTCGATCGGCATCCAGACCGGCAGCTCCGTATTCACCTCCTTGACGAACTCGGCATACATCGCCTTGCGCCTGGCCGGGTCGACCTCGGTTGCGGCGTCGTCGATGGTCTTGTCGACCGCCTTGTCTTCCCAGCCCCACTGGTTGGTCCAGGGCGCGCCCTTGGGCTGGCCCGAGCGGTACCAGACCGTGGTCGAGACCGCGGGATCGTTGCGATACTGGTGCCAGCCGGTGGCGAGGTCGAAGGCGTGCTCGTCATAGACCTGCTTGAGGAAACCGCCGCCGTCGTTGCGTACGATGTCGACGGGAATGCCGATCTCGCCCAGCGACTGCTGGATGAAGGTCGACCACAGCGAAATGTCCTCGCCCCATGGCGCGGGCAGAAGTTTCAGCGAGAATCGCGTGCCGCCGGCGCCCGGCTTGAAGCCGGCCTCGTCGAGCAGGGCCGTCGCCTTTGCCTTGTCGTACGGATATTGCGGCGTGCCGGCGCCGGGATAGAAGTCGGTCGAGGTCGAGGGGATCGGCCCGGTACCGAGTTTGGCGAAGTCGCCAAGGAAATTGTCGATGAAGAACGGGACGTTGATCGCATGCGCGATCGCGCGACGCACCTTGATGTCGGACAGCTCCTTGCGGCGGAAATTGAACTCGATGGTGTTGGTGCGCGCGTTGCCTTCGTTGCCTTTGGTCGAGACAATGAAGCGCTTGTCCTTGCCTAATCGCGCCATGTCCGAGATCGTCAGCCCCGAGAACGGGCTGTAGTGCAACTCACCGGCTTCCATCTGTGCGGCCGCCGCGGCGCGATCGGTGATCACGCGCCAGACGATGCGGTCGAGGTACGGCGCGTTCGGACGCCAGTAGTCGGCGTTGCGGTCGGCGATGACGTATTGCCCGCGCTCATATTTGACGAACTTGAACGGGCCGGTGCCAACAGGCGCGAGGTTGGTCGGGTTCGCGCGGATGTCACCGCTTTCGTAGAGATGTTTGGCGGAGATGTAGCCGAGGTCGGGCAAGGCGCGCAGCAGCAGGTTCAGCGGCATCGGCCGCTCGTACTTGAAGATGGCAGTCTGCGGATCCGGCGTCTCGACGGCGGTGAGGAACAGTTGCAGCGTCGAACCGTAATTGAGGATCTTCTTCCACATGTTCATGGCGGTGAATTCGACGTCGGCCGAAGTGAACGGCTTGCCGTCGTGCCACGTGACGCCCTTGCGCAAATGGAAGGTCACCGTCTTGCCATCGGGCGCGGCTTCCCAGCTTTCCGCGAGCACGCCGACCGGTTGTCCGTTGGCGTCGAGGTCGACGAGATTTTCCTGAATCTTGCCGCCGATGATGTACACGCCGGTGGACGCCTGAATGCTCGGATTGAGCTGGCGCTGTTCGGCGCCGTAATGAACGTTGAACACGCCGCCCTTTTTCGGGGTTTCCTGCGCGAAGGCGCGCATCGGATTGATCACATTGACGGCGATCGCGGCCGATGTCAGCAGCGCGGTGCGGCGATTGATCTCAAGGCGCGACAAATCCATGCGAACTCTCCGAGGGGAACATCATAATGGCGGACCGTCCGGACGGCTGCCTTTGGAGATGATGTTACGATGGAACGCGAACGCGAGTCATTTTCTAATGAGGGCGCGCATGAGGAAATTCATTCCGAAACCTACGGTGAAGGCAGGCAATTGCGCACGGCTTGATCGCCGGCTTTCTCCGCGAATTTGTACTCGCGGCTCGCCACAATTGAAGGCGAAGTCCGCGGTTTTCGGGAAATTGCAGCGCGGAAATGCGGACAATGCGTCTCATAACCCTGTAAAAATAGGCTTTTACGGCCCCTGGACACGAAAAAGCCGCGCCAAACTGCGCGAATCAGTCTAAGTGGACTGGCGATTTAGTTGTGAAGAATGCCGAAAACCCTGTTTTTTTAGGCAGTTTCCGCCATAACGTCGCATATCCAAAATCATATGGAGCAAACATGGCTACCCAAATGTCTAAGTCGCAGCTGATCGAAAAGATCGCGACCAGCACCGAAGTTTCGAAGAAGGAAGTCAAAGGCGTGATGGAAGCGCTGGTTGACGTCGGCCATAAGGAGCTGAAGAAGAACGGGGTGTTCCTCGTTCCCGGCTTCGCGAAGTTCGTCGTGGTCAAGAAGCCTGCGACGAAGGCTCGCAAGGGTACCAACCCCTTCACGGGCGAGGAAATGATGTTCAAGGCCAAGCCGGCGCGCAAGATCGTCCGCGCCCGCCCGGTCAAGGCCGCCAAGGACGCGGTCTAAGAAAAGCGAAAAGGCCCCCGGAAACGGGGGCCTTTTTGTTTGTGGGAAGATCTACACCCTTCGCTGATGCATGATGGTTCGAGACGCGCGGCGTTGCCGCGCTCCTCACCATGAGGCGCTCAGGTAGACCTCATCCAGAGGAGGCCCAAAGGGCCGCTCGAAGGATGGAGTGCCGGTCTAAACAACCGGCGAGCGGCCGCCGTCGACATTGATGGCCGTGCCCGTGATGTACGAGCCCTGATCGGAGGCGAGGAGACACGCCAGATTGGCGAATTCCTCTGACGTGCCGATCCGCCCCAAGGGCGTGCCCTTCGCGAGGCCTTTGGCGAATACTTCAAAATCCGTGTCGGGCGCCGTCTTGGCGTGCCGCTGCACCCATTGATCGCTCATGATCAGGCCGACCAGCATCGCATTGACCAGGATGTTGTGCTCGCCGCCTTCGTTCGCCATCACTTTTGTCAGCGCCATGCCGGCCGCCCGGGACACCGAGGTGGGCGCCGAGGATGCCGCCGGTGCCTTGGCGTAGGTGTTCAGCACATTGATGATGCGGCCCCATTTGCGGGCCTTCATGCCCGGCCACACCAGTCGGCTGAAGCGGATGGCGGCAAACAGTTTCAGGTCCAGATCTTCCTGCCAGGCCTCGTCGGTAATGCCTTCGAACGCCAATGTACGCGCGGTGCCGGCATTGTTGACGAGGATGTCGACGCCGCCGAGATCGGCGGTGATCTTGTCATGGGCTTTGGCGATATCTGATGCCTTCGAGACGTCGCAGACATAGTCGCGGACCGCGAGGCCGTCCTTGGCGAGTTCTTCCCGCGCGGCCTTCAGCTCCGGTGCGCGGCGCGCCAGGATCGCCACCTTGGCGCCTGAACTCGGCGAACCGCCGCGCCATCGCCAGCCCCAACCCCTTGCTGCCGCCGGTGATGACGGCCACGCGATCTTTCATTGTTATTTGCATTTTTTTCTCCCTGTGCGCGGAACGTACGACAGACAAAGCGAGAGCGAAACCCGTTGCACTGGGTTTGGGGCATTCGCAGGAGGCGGGCCTTGCCGTCTAACGAACCCGTGAAGCCGGAATTTCCATCCGGACAGGCCCTCCCGGCGACAAGGATATTTCCCGTTTCCGCCCCGGCGAAGCGGCGACATTGCTATTTCCGCGGCGGTCTTGTCGAGCCGGGTGCGGCGGCCAAAATCAAATCGACGAACAATAGAGTCCAGGAGATTGCCATGGGCCTTCAACAAGCAAAAATCAAGTCGCTGCCGTTTGTTACCGCTGAACTCAACTATCTCGCGCCAACGGCAGACAAGCCGCGAACCTACACCTTCGATCCGCCGCCGGGCGAACCCAGGTCGACAGCCTTGCCTGAATCTCATCGGCTTCCGATCTTCGACGCGCGCACCGATCGCCGACAGCATTTCACTCGACCGTCAGGGCTTTGCCCTGGTGCGGCACCCGACCTCCGTCAGGAACTTCCATGACGATAAAGAGGTGGTCAGCACCTATTATCCCGCCGTCGAAGCTTTCCTCAAGGCGACGCTGAAAGCGGATCGCGTCTTCATCTTCGACCATACCGTCCGCAAACGGGTGGACGGCTCGGCCGACATCCGCGGCGCAGGGCCGCGTCAGCCGGCGACACGGGTCCACGTCGATCAGACCGAACTTTCCGGGGCGAACCGGGTTCGCGAACATCTGCCCGACGAGGCCGAGGAACTGCTGAAGGGACGGGTGCAGGTCATCAACCTGTGGCGCCCCATTCGTGGTCCGCTGCGCGATGCGCCGCTGGCGATGCTGGATGGCCAAACCGTCGCGCCGGGCGACCTCGTGGCTTCCGATCTGATCTATCCGAACCGGCGCGGCGAGACCTATTCGGTGAAATACAATCCGGGTCATCGCTGGTTCTACGTGCCCAAGATGACGCCCGACGAGGCGTTGCTGCTGAAGTGTTACAATTCAGCGGCCGACGGCCGCACCCGCTTCGGACCGCACACCGCCTTTGTCGATCCGACGACGCCGGCCGATGCGCCGCCGCGCGAGAGCATCGAGGTTCGGACGCTGGTGTTCCACAAGGTCTAAAAGCGATCCAGAGGTCGTCTCGCCCTGCATAGCGGGCGAGACGACCGGGAATGGCGTTCGCTCCGCATTGATGTTACGCCCCCCGAACGATTGTCGGGGTGAAACTTCTCATGGATGGCGGCGCGGCCGAACACGCAGGTATCAGCTTCCGCGCACTGGTCATGGCTCTGCTGGCGCTGGCCAGCGGCCACATGCTGTCGACCCTGCTGCGGACAATCCCCGCCATCAGCCTCGACGTGATGGCCGCCGATTTCGGCACCTCGCCGCAAAAGCTCGCCGGCCTGACCTCGATCTATCATTTCGCCTTTGCCGCCTCGCAAATTCCTGTCGGCGCCGCGATGGATCGCTTTGGCGTCCGGCCGGTATCGCTAAGCCTTCTGACAGGAACCGTTTTTGGTGCGCTGGCTTCCGGTCTCGCCACGGGGCCGGAGAGCTTTCTGTTCGGACAATTTTTGCTGGGGGTCGCCACATCGGGCATGCTGATGTGCCCGATGACCCTGGCCGCAAAGCAGATGACCCCGGCACGCTTCGGCCTGTGGTCCGGCATCATCCTGTCGATCGGCAATATCGGCATGCTGCTGTCGTCGAGCCCGCTGGCCTTTGTCGTCGATCACTGGGGATGGCGTGCCGGCTTCTGGATCTCGGCGTGCTTTGGCGTTGTGGTCGCCATCGCCGTGTTCGCACTGGTGCCGCGACAGGAGGCCGCACATGCCGACCGCTCGTCGCCATCAGCGCAAATGACCGAGGTGATCAGGCTCGGCCTGTCGCGTCAGTTGCGCGGCCTGATCGCGGTGGCGCTGGTGTCGCTGGCGGCCTCGCTGGTGTTGCGGGGATTATGGGCCGGACCGTGGCTGATGGAGGTCAAGGGCCTCAGCCGTATCGAAGCCGGCAACGAACTCGGGCTGTTCACGCTGGCGCTGATCGGAGGGCCGCTGCTGATCGGTATTCTCGATCGCAATGTCGGGCATCGGCGCGAGGTGCTGGCATCGGCGCATTTTGTCGCTGTGGTGACGCTGGTCCTGATGGCGGCCGGCGCCCCGCATTTTCCGGTGTCTGACTTGTTCGGCGTTGCAGTGATGCCGGCGCAATATGACGCCGTACTGTTCGTGCTGATCGGCATCGCGATATCGGCGCAGCCGCTGCTCTACGGCATGACGCGACAGCTCGTCGATCCCAAGAATGCCGGCAAGGCGCTGTCCGCGATCAACCTGGCGTTCTTCCTCGGCGCAGCCCTGATGCAATCAAGCACCGGCGTGGTCGCTGCGATCTACGGCTTGCCCGCCGTGCTGCTGTACATGGCGGCGACCCTGTTCGTCGGGACCGTGGTCTTCCTCTTGTTTACGAAGCGATCCTAGATTTCGCGCGCCTGACGGCGTACCTCGTTGGCGATCGGTTTGAGGGATTCGGCTGCGGCCTGTCCCACCAGGCTGTAGCCCATCCCGCCATCGGCCCAGGCAAAGCCTGCGACATTGCCGCCTGTGTGCGGCGCCATCGGCGCGCTCTGGTCCGATTGCATCGGGCGCGTCAACACCACCAGCCGGTCGCCGCGATCGTCGTCGTACATGAACATGGCGGCCGGACCGTGCGAGGTGGCGACCAGACGTCCGCCCATCAGCCGATAGCCCGAAGCCGTCAGGTCCGGCAGCTTCACCGGCTGATGCAGGCGGTTGGAGACCCACTGCACCAGTTGCGCGCTGTCGGTCGCCCGCATCTCGACCGGCCGGACCCGATCCGGCGCGTAGACGCTGTAGGAGTAGGCTGCTTCCTGTGCGAGCGCGGCTAGTCCGCCCGACGAGGCTTGCAGGCTGCCGTGCATCACCCAGCCACCGAGACCGCCGATGCTCAGCATCAGCATGGCCGCAACCGCCCAACCGAACGGCAAACGGCGTCGCTGCCGGTTCTCGATCATCCGCGATAGATCGAGTTGCGGCGGCAGCGGCTCGTCCGCGATCGGTGCGAGCGCCTTGCGCAACAGGTTGCGTTGATCCGAGAAAGCGGCGACGCGTTTGGCGACGTCTGGATGGTCTTCCAGATAGGCGGCGACTTCCGCCTGTCGTTCGGGTTCGAGGACGCGGTCCACAAAAGCGTGGAGATCGTCTTCCGTGATCGGCCGGTTGGTCATTTCATGCTCCGCAACTGCACCACGTTTTTCGGTGCGCCATCCGCGGTCCCCTCGATTTCCTGCTGCAACCTGTCGCGCGCCCGCGACAGGCGAGACATCACGGTGCCGACGGGAATGTCGAGCACCCTGGCGGCGTCGGCGTAGGACAGGTCTTCCACCGCGACCAGCAGCAATACCGCGCGCTGGTCTTCCGGAAGCCGCGCCAGTTTATCCAGGACATCCTGATACATCAGTTTCTGCTCTTGCACGGCGTCTTGTCCGAAATCGTCTTCGCTGGCTTCGTCGATGGCAATATGCGTGCCGCGGCGCGCCGAGCGGCGGAACTGGTTGACCGCGAGATTATGCAGGATCGTGAACAGCCACGGGCGCGGATCGCCTTCGCGCCGCTGGTTCCAATGGCCGACGGCGCGCTCCAGGCAATCCTGCACCAGATCATCGGCGGTCGCGTGATTGCGCACCAGCGCACGCGCGTAACGGCGCAACGCTGGTATCACCGGCTCGATCTGGCGCAGCATGTCGCTCATGGGGTCTGAACCTGCACGGCGTCCCCGAGTTTGGCGGGCTCGCCGGGGGCGATCACCAGATATCGCCGCTCGGCGGTGGCGGAATTCTGCACGATCTGCCTGATCGGTCCAACCGCGTTGACGATCGCCGAGCCCGCCGGATTGGTCATGAAGGCGGCGAGCGGCTGCAACGCGCCGGTGCCGTCGACCTTGTCGGCCAGCGCCAGCACATAGCGCTGCTTCGGCTGCAGGCCGGTTACCGAGGCCTGCAACACCTGGATCAGGCCCTGATCGAACAGCGAGACGCTGGTCGGCGGCGCTTCGTTTTTGGCCTCGGTTTTCGAACCGAGCGCGAGATGCGCGACCTGTCCGGCGACACCGAGGCCTTGCAGGTTCTGGCGGTCGTCCGGATTGGGTACCGCATTGGGGACATAGGCGATCGCCTGCGGCGCCTGGCCGATCGGAATGTTGGCGACCACCTTGTTGGTGGCGGTATCGATCGCGGCCAGCGCGTCGGCGTTTTCAAGACCGACATAGATCCGCGTGCCGTCGCCGGATGGCCAGATGCCGTGCGGGAGATTGCCGACCGGAATGGTCGTGACCAGCGAGAAATCATCGGTGCGGAACACCTTGACCTCGTTGGTGCCGCCGATCGTGACATAGGCGAAGATACCCTTGGGCGTGCGCGCAAAGTTGACGTGGTTGGTGATCGGCCCGGTGTCGATCGTCTTGACCGGGTTGAACGGCGGTCTTGCGTTGAACACCTGGGTCTTGCCGACATCCTTGAGCGTGAACCACACCTGCTCGCCGTCGGGTGAGGCGGCAATGTTCGGACAGAACGGGCTCTCCTGCTTGACGCGTGCGACAATCGCGTGATCGGCGACGGAGACGACGACAGTTTCCGGATTGAACGACGAGCAGATGTAGCCGTATTTTCCGTCGGGCGAGAAGATCTGCATGCCCGGGCCGGCCGGCACTTCGATGCGGGTCTTCTCGGCAAAACTGGCGGTATCGATGACCGAGATGTAATTCTCGCCGCGGACGGTGATCCAGACTTCCTTGCCGTCCGGCGTGAAGAACGCTTCGTGCGGCGAACGGCCCACATACGTCACGTGCTTCACGGCATTGGTTGCCGTGTCGATGAAACTTACTGAATTGGAGCCGATCGAGACAATCGCGAGCGTCTTGTGATCGGGCGAATAGCCCATGCCGTGGACCAGCACCTGGCCCTTGTAGAGCGGACTGAAATTAAGGGGTTGCGGATCGCCCAACCTGATGACGCCGAGCAGTCTGTTGTCGACGGGATCGGTGACCGATACCGTGTTGGAAAATTGCTCCGCCGCGTAGACGCGGTCGTGATGGCTGATCGGGATATCGGCGGAGGCCGCCGCGCCGGGCACCTGTCCGGCCCAGGCTGCGGCCGATGTTGCCAACATCGTGCAGGCCAGCAGGCCACTTTTCAAAACCGGATAGCGCATGGGTTGCTCCTACTTCTTCATGTTGATGTGATCGTGCGCCGCCGGCGCCGATACCGGCGTCGGGCCGGGTTGCGTTGGCGCGGGAGCTGAAGCCACGACGGGCTCGCCGATCGCGAGCTTCATCGCGGCGATTTCCTGTAGCTGGGTGACGATGATTTCCTGGGCGATGCGCCGCAGCTGCTCGTTCTTGCCGTAGCGCAACTGGAGCACGGCCATGTCGATCGCGCCTTGATGGTGCGGGGCCATCATGGCGACGAAATCGCGATCGACGTCGCCGGTCGGCCTGGCCGCCATGTCGTTCATCATCTTGGTCATCGCGGCGTCGTTCTCGGCGAGAAACGCGCTTTCCGCCGAACCAGCGGCCTGTTGCAGCACCGGATGGGCTTCATGCGCGAAAACGCCCGATACCAGCGAGGGTGCGACGAAGGCAATGAGAAGCCGCGCGCCGAAGATCGCCACCCGCAGGCATGGTCTGAAAAATGGCAGCATGGTCGCGATATCCTTGCTCGAGTTGATCCCCAGGAAGCGTTCGGACGCTTCCGCGAGCCGGACGCCGAGACGCCTGAGCTTTCGCAGCTTGCATGGGTGGTGACGTGTGGCGGCGGGTTCTATTCCGTCGGCGGCACGAATTTTGGCGCGGTTGCGGACACGTAAACGTGAGCCATCCATATTTGCGGCGCGGCGTGCCGCGGATCGGCGGTTTGCCGGCAAAAATCCAGCCGTTATAAGGGCTGGAGCCAGTTCACAGGACGCCGCATGTACCCGGATCCGAATTCCTCGTCGCAAAAAATGTACGACCGCGCGCTGGCGAGCCTGCCCGGCGGCAACACCCGCACCACCGTCTTCATGAAGCCCTATCCGATCTACGCCGCGCGCGGCGAGGGCTGCCGGGTCTGGGACCTCGACGGCAACGTGTTCATCGACTGCATCAACAATTTCACCTCGCAGATTCACGGTCACGCCCATCCCGCGTTGATCAAGGCCGCCACGCAACAGCTCGCGATCGGATCGGCGTTCGGCCTGCCGACCAATCCGAAGTCGATCTCGCCGAGTTGCTGGCGGCGCGATTGCCCTCGGTCGATCAGGTGCGCTTTGCCAATTCCGGCACCGAGGCCGTGATGATGGCGCTGAAGGCGGCGCGTGCCCATACCGGCCGGCCGAAGATCGCCAAATGCGAGGGCGCCTATCACGGGTCCTATGATTACGCCGAAGTCAGCCTCGATCCCACACCGGAAGCCTGGGGCCGCAACGCGCCGGTGTCGGTCGCTTACGCCAGGGGCACGCCGGAGAATGTGCTGGCCGATACCGTCACCATTCCCTTCAACGACACCGAAGCCGCCGTCAGCTTGATCCGCGAGCACGGCCCCGAACTCGCCTGCGTGCTGGTCGACCCCATGCCGAACCGCGCCGGACTGGCGCCGGCCGATCAGGCCTATCTGGAGGCGCTGCGCAAAGTCACACGCGAGGTCGGCGCGCTCCTGATCTTCGACGAGGTCATCACGTTTCGTCTCGGCTATCGCGGCGGGCAGGGCATCTGGAATATCGATCCCGATTTGACCGCGCTTGGAAAAATCATCGGCGGTGGCTTTCCGGTCGGGGCGATTTGCGGCCGCAAGGAGTTCATGGCGGTATTCGATCCGCGCGCGGGCAAGCCGGCGTTGCCGCACGGCGGCACATTTTCAGCCAATCCGGTGACGATGCGCGCCGGTATCGCCGCCATGGAGTTGCTCGACGAAGCGGCGTTTGCGCGGCTCGACGCCATGGGCGAGGCGGTTCGCTGTGGCATCGATACGGCGTTTCGCCGCCACGGCGTTGCAGGTCACACCGTCGGGCTCGGCTCGCTGCTGAAAATCCATTTCGCGGATCGGCCGATCCGCGACTATCGCTCGGCCTGGCTGACCGAGGAGGAGGGCAAGCGTCTGGCGGTTTTCAACCGCGGTCTGCTCAATCGCGGCGTGCTGGCGGCGGGCTATGGATTGATGGCATTGTCGACCCCGATGACGGATGCCGATATAGATGCGATCATCGAGGCCGCATCGGGCGCGCTGGCGGAAGTCGCCGCGCTCTGACCAAGAGAACAGGCAAGACAACAAGAACAGGTAGCAAGAACAAAATAATGTCCGCCAAGATCGATCCCATTACGCGTTCCGTCGTCCAGCACCGGCTCAGTTCGATCGTGAAAGAGATGGGCGAGGCGATGCTTCGCACTTCCTATTCCCAGATCCTCAATTCCAGCCGTGATTTCTCACTGGCGATTTGCGATACCGGCGCCCGCCTGATCGCGCAGGCCGATCACCTTCCGGTTCATGTCGGCGCGCTGCCATGGGCGACGATCGCGGTCGAGGAGCGCTTCAAGGACGTCAAACCCGGTGACGTTTTCCTGCTCAACGATCCCTATCACGGCGGCAGCCATCTGCCTGACCTGACCGTCTTCGTGCCGGTATTCTCAGGCGAAAAACGCTTGCTCTGGACCATCGTGCGCGCGCATCAGAGCGACATCGGCGGCGGCACCCACGGCGCCTATAATCCTGCGGCCACCGAGATCTTCCAGGAAGGCCTGCGCATTCCGCCGATCAAACTCTACGAGGCCGGCAGACCGCGCGACGACCTGCTCGATATGCTGGCGCTCAATGTCCGCAACCCCAGAGAATTTCGCGGCGATCTCGCGGCGATGCTGGGCGCGGCGCAGTTGGGCGAGCGGCGCGTGGCAAAGCTGTTCGCCGAATTCGGTGCAGCGATCGTCGAAGCCGCGATCGAGGCCATTCTTGATACCACCGAGCAGCAGACCCGCGCCGTGGTGTCGACCTGGAAAGACGGCGTGTTCCACGGCGAAGCGTTTCTCGACGATGACGGCCATGGGCGCAGCGATATCCGCATCGCTGCGAAAGTGACCAAGAAGGGCAGCGATATCGAGGTCGATCTCTCGGAGTCCGATCCGCAGTCGACCAGCTTCGTCAATTCCTCGCATGCGAACATGCAGGCCGCGGTGGCGATGGCCTTTGCCTATCTGATCGATGCGGAGATCCCGAAAAACACCGGCGCGTTGCGCCCGCTGAAAGTGATCGCCAGACAGGGCACCATCGTCTGGGCCGATCCCGGCCGGCCGGTGACGTTGTGTACCAGCCATCCCTCGAACGAAATCGTCGAGGCGATCATCAAGGCGATGTCGGCGTCCTGTCCGGAACGGGCGATGGCGGGCTGGAGCCGCCGCTACCGGATCGCGATCCAGGGTGAAGACCCGCGCACCGGCAAAAGCTTCATCTGGCATCTGTTCCAGGCGCGTCCCGGCGGCGGCGCGTCGTCGGGCGGTGACGGCTGGTCGTCGATCGGCGAATGGCATTCGGTCGGCGGTCTCAAGTTCGGCAGCCTCGAAGTCGCCGAAACGCGCTTTCCGCTGCATTTCCGCCAGCACGAATTCCGCGAAAACTCCGGAGGCGACGGCCAGTATCGTGGTGGGCTCGGCGTATCCCTCGACCTGGTGCTGGAGATCGAAAAACCCGCAAAGGGCAATACCGCCGGCGACGGCGCACGCCACGGTCCCTGCGGCATGCTCGGCGGCGAAGACGGCAAGCCGCATCACTACCGCCTGCTATCTGAAGGACGCGAGCCGCGCGAGTTGCGCACCAAGGAAGTCGGCATCGAGCTTCACCCCGGCGATTGCCTCGAAATCCGTTCCTCCGGTGGCGGCGGTTGGGGGCCGCCAGCGAAGCGCACGGCGGCAGCGCGCCAGCGCGATCGCGAGCAAGGCCTGACCGATACGACCGTAGAGCAGAAGTCCTGACCATGTACAGAATTGGCGTTGACGTCGGCGGGACCTACACCGACCTGGTGGCCACGGACGAGACCGGGAAAACTGTATTCGCGAAATCACCGTCGACACCGGCGGATCAATCGATCGGCGTGATGGCGGGACTGGAAGAGTTGGCGCGGCGGCTGCGTGTTACGCGTGCTGACATGCTGGCTGCGACCGATCGGCTGGTCCATGGCACCACGGTCGCGACCAATGCGCTGCTGGAGCGCAAGGGCGCCAGGGTCGCGCTCTTGACCACCGAAGGCCATCGCGACGTCGTCGAAATGCGCGAAGGCCTCAAGCCCGACCGCTACGATTTGCGCTCGCCGCCGCCGGAGCCGCTGGTGCCGCGCGAGCTGCGCTTCGGCGTCCGCGAACGGCTCAAGGCGAGTGGCGACGTTATGATTTCGCTGGATGCGAAATCGCTCGACGACGCCATCGCTGCCATCAAGAAATCCGGCGCGAATTCGGTCGCGGTGTGCTTCCTGCATGCCTACCTCAATCCCGCTCACGAACTCGCCGCCGTCGAACGCTTGACGCAGGCATTGCCCGGCATCAGCATCTCGCGCTCCAGCGATGTGCTGCCGCAGATCAAGGAATATGAGCGGGTCTCGACCACGATCGTGAACGCCTATGTCGAACCGATCGTGCGGCGCTATCTCACCAATCTCGAAGCGCGGCTCACCGAGGCAGGATTCAAGGGCTCGCTGTTCGTGGTGCTGTCGCATGGCGGCATGGCGCCGGTCGAGGAAGCGTCGCGGCTCGCGGCGGGCACGGTGCTGTCAGGGCCGGCCGGCGGCATGTCCGGTGGCCGGCGCTGTGCGGAACTCGTCGGCATTCCCGATCTGGTGCCGTTCGACATGGGCGGCACCAGCACCGACATTTCACTGATCTCGGGCGGGCAGGCCTCGCTGTCTGCTGACGGCATGCTCGCCGGCCAGCGCATCGCGCTGCGCAGCCTCGATATCGCCAGCATCGCCGCCGGTGGCGGTTCGATCGCCAGCGTCGATGCTGGCCGCACGTTGCGCGTCGGTCCTGAAAGCGCGGGCTCGGTACCGGGCCCGGCCTGCTACGGTAACGGTGGCCTGGCTGCGACCGTCACCGACGCCAATGTTGTGCTCGGCTATCTCGACGCGGCGGCGTTCATGGGCGGCAAGCGTCCGCTCGATCGCGCGGCGTCGGAAGCCGCGATCGACCGTGTCGCTGCGGCGCTGGAATTGTCGCGGCAGGAGGCCGCCGCCGGCATCTACCGCATGATCAACCTGAAGATGGCCGACGGCATCCGTTTGATGACGCTCCGTCGCGGCGTCGATCCGCGAAAATTCGCGCTGCTCAGTTTTGGCGGCGCGGCGGGTCTGCATGCCGCGGAAGTGGCGCGCGAACTGGAAATCAAGCGCATCATCGTGCCGACGGTCGCCTCGGTGTTGTCAGCCTGGGGCATGCTGACCAGCGATCTCCGCTACGAGGTCAGCCGCACCCATTATGGCGCGGGACCGCGCATCACCGCAGATGAAGTGCGCGCGCTTTTCGCGGAGCTTGAGCAGCAAGCCGCCGGCCGACTCCGCTCATGGTTCAATGGACCTGTCGGGATCGAACGCTCCGCCGAGATGCGCTACGGCGAACAGATTTTCGAGATCGACGTGTCGCTTGATGGACTCGACTGGAATGCGGAAAATCTCGTCGACCAGATCGAGGCGCGCTTTCACGCCAAGCACGAAGAGCTCTACACCTACGCCTCGCCCGGCCAGGAAGTCGTGTTCGTCAACGCCCGTGTCGCCGCCGTCGGCGAAGTCGCGCAGCGCGGTTCCGACACCAGGCCGGCTTCATCATCCAGGGCGTGCGCGCCGCGCGGCAAGCGGCAGGCGTTCCTCGGCGGCTGGTGCGAGGTGCCGGTCTACGCACTCGATGACCTCCGGCCCGGGCATATGCTGGCTGGCCCCGCAATCATCGAGGCCGAAACCACGACCGTGCTGGTCGATACTGGTGATCGTGTGACGGTGAATGCGCTGGGGTGGCTGGATATTACGTTGCGCTGACCTGTAGGATGGGTGGAGCGAAGCGATACCCATCACCCTCACGCATCGCAATTGATGGGTATCGCTGCGCTCCACCCATCCTACGAGGCGGGCCAAATCCCAACATTTGATTTCAACATCCGCATTTTCGGCGGTATTGTCGTGTTGCTGGGTTAGGCGTCACAAGCTTCTGCTAGCTTGGCGTTCGAGGCCATGTTGATGCAAATCATAAGAAAAGCCGGACTAACGTCAGCTCTTGTCGCCGCCATGGTCCTGGCGTCGCCCCTGCCGCCGGCGGCAGCCGCCGGCGTCACCGACACCGAAATCCGCGTCGGCAACATCATGCCCTATACCGGGCCGCTCACCGCCTTTGCGGCGATCGGACGGGCGGAGGCCGCCTATTTCGACATGGTCAACGAGCGTGGCGGCATCAACGGGCGCAAGATCAAGTTCATCTCCCGCGACGACAGTTCCAATCCGAAAACGGCGGCCGAGGAGACCCGGAACCTGGTCGAAGAGGAGAACGTCCTCTTGATGTTCGGCTCGTTCGGCTCGCCAAGCAACCTGGCAACGCGGACGTACCTGAACGAAAGGAAAGTGCCGCAGCTTTTTGTCGCGTCCGGCGACGAGGAGTGGGCGCATCCAAAACGCTTTCCGTGGACGATGGGCTGGCAGCCGACGTTCCGGTCCGAGGGAAGGATCTATGCCAACTACATCCAGGCATCCTATGCCGACAGCAAGATCGCCGTGCTCTGGCAGAACGACCAGTTCGGCCGCGACCTCTTCAAGGGGTTGCAAGAGGGGCTCGGCGTAACCGCGAACCACATCGTGGCCGATATTGCCGTCGAGGCGGATATGTCGATCGATGCCCAGGTCGATGTTCTCAAGAATTCCGGCGCCGAGGTGCTGGTACTCAATTGCGCTCCGCCGATCTCGGCGCGGGCGATCCGCCGCGCCGCCGAACTCGGCTGGCATCCGGTCCTGCTGCTGGTCAATGCGGCCGCTTCGATCGCGAATGCGCTGCGGCCGGCAGGACTCGAGAACGCCATCGGCGTGATCTCGACCTCGTTCCTGAAGGACACCGGCGACACCACCTGGAAGCAGGACCCCGCCATCAAGGATTGGCTGTCGTTTATGGACAAATATTATCCTGACGGAGACAAGGACGACAGCTACGCCATCTTCGGCTATGCCGCGGCCGAGACCCTGTTGCAGGTGCTGACCCAGTGCGGCGACGACCTGTCGCGCGAGAACATCATGAAGCAGGCGGCGTCGCTGAAGAATTACCAGAGTTCGATCACGCTGCCGGGGATTGCGATCAACACCGGGCCTTCAGACTTTCGCCCGATCGAGCAGATGCGGCTGGTGCAGTTCGACGGCACCGCGTGGCAGCCGATCGGCGATGTGATCGAGAGCGCATTCGCGGCTGCGCCCGGCGATAATTGAACGGTCGCTCTTTCTTCTCCCTCGCCCCGCTCTTGCGGGGAGAGGGGCGGGGTGAGGGGCTCTCACAGCGATCTCGCTATTCCGATAGACCGTTACCCCCTCACCCGAAGCCTACGCTTCGCTGCGGCTTCGACCTCTCCCCGCAAGCGGGGCGAGGTTTGAATCACTTCTTCTGCCCGTAATTCAACAAGCCGCCCTTGCTCTTCGGCGGATGGGCGCGCAGGCCTTCCTCGTTGGGCTCGGTGCCCCAGCCCGGACGATCCGGAATGATGAGGTGGCCGTCGACGATCTCGGGCACATGCGTGAACAGTTCATGGTCCCACGCGAGGCGGTCGATGTCGGTTTCCATGATGCGCAGGTTCGGCACCGCGGCAGAGAAATGCGCGTTCTGCATGGTGCAGAGATGTCCGTAGAAATTATGCGGGGCGACGTTGACCTCGAAATGTTCGGCGGCGGCCGCGATCTTCATGGACTGCCAGACCCCGTTCCACGGCGTGTCGATGATGGCGACGTCCATTGCCTGTTCGTTGAAATAGGGCAGGAATTCGCGCAGGCCCAACAGCGTCTCGCAGGATGAAATCGGATGCGGGCTCTGGCTGCGGATGTATCCCAGCGCTTGCGGATTGAACGTGTCGATCTCGACCCAGAACATGTCCATGTCTTTGATGGCGCGCAGGATCTTCAGGTAACCTTCGGTCTTGGCATTGAAATTGAGGTCGAGCAGCAGGTCGACGTCGGGCCCCGCGCCGTCGCGGATCGCTTCCAGATGCATGCAGAGGTTACGCAGCACCACGCGGTCGACATTGATCTCGGGCTCGAACGGCGAGCCGAAGCCGGGCCGCCAGCCCTGCGGCTTGCCGTCGGTATAGACGAAGATGTTGGTCTTCATCGCGGTGAAGCGTTTCTCGCGCACCTCGCGGCCGATTGATTTCACGCCATCGAGATCGGTGATCGCCGGCTTGAACCAGTCGGGGTGATTGATGCGCCAGGTCGCGCAATGCGACCAGTAGACTCTGATCTTGTCGCGGATCTTGCCGCCAAGCAGATCATAGCAGGGCACGCCGAGCGCCTTGGCCTTGACGTCGAGCAGCGCGTTCTCGATGGCGCCGAGCGCCAGCGCCACCACGCCGCCGGCGGCAGGCCGCGTCGCGGAAAACAATTCGGCGTAAATCCGTTCATGCTGGAACGCATTCTTGCCGACCACGCGCACCGCGAGCCGTTCGATCGCCGCGGTCACGCCGGGCGCGCCAAAACCCTCGTCATACTCGCTCCAGCCGACGATGCCGTCCTCGGTCATGATCTTGACGAAGTGGTAATTGCGCCAGCCGGCGTCGCAGGCGAGCGTTTCGACGCTTCTGATTTGGGAAGCTTTGGCCATGATTTCCTGCCCGATTTTTTTGTTGTGTTGGGCAGATAACAAACAGGGATCGGCGGGCGCGTCAATCGGACAGAGGCGCGTCCTAAACCTGCGGCGGGAACAGCGTCGGCCGAGACCGCGCAAACACCTGGCGGCCGTTCTTGAAGCCCATCAGCATGTCGGGCATCTCCGCGATCGCGTTGGCGCCGGAGTCGGTATCGAGCACGATGATATCGGCGGGGTTGCCTTCCGCGATGCCGTAATCGCGCAGGTTCATCAGCCGCGCGGGCAGGTCGGTCACCAGGTCGAGGCAGGCGTCGAACTCGCTGATGCCGGCATGCGCAACATTGGCGTAGAAATTCGCCATCCGCAGCAGCGAGGCGTCGCCGAACGGTGTGAAAGGATTTAGCACATTGTTGGTCGCGACCGAACACGTCACGCCGTATTCGACCAGCTTGTGTGCCACCGTCAGCCCGCGCGGCGCGTTGTGGGTGGCGTCGCGGCCCATCAGATAGAGATCGGTCGCGGGCAGCACGGTGACGGCGACGCCGGATTTCGCCAGCCGCGCGGTCGCGGCCTTCAGGCTTTCCGGCGGCAGCGCCGACAATTTGCTGGCGTGGCCGATCGCGACGCGGCCGTGATAGTTGCGCCGTTCGGTCTGCCGGCAGACCTCTTCCATGTGCCACCACGACGGATCGAGATCGAAGTCGAGATGCAGGTCGACGTCGACGTCGAACTGCTGCGCCAGATCAAACAGCTTTTCGATCTGCGCGTTCGGATCGGTGTCCATATAGGGACAGCCGCCGATCGCCTCGCCGCCGTCGCGCAGGGCCGCGACCAGCAATTCCTCGGCGCCGGGATCGTTGGTCAGGCCTTCCTGCGGAAATACGCAGATCGACAGATCGATCGCCCAGGCGTAGTCGCGCTTCAGCGCTTTCACTGCCTCAAAACCGCGCAGCGCGATGCGCGGATCGATCTCGACATGGGTGCGCATGCGCGTGGTGCCGTGCACGATGGCGCGCTCGATCACGCGGGCGCCGCGGGCATAGACGTCTTCCACCGTAAAGTCGCGCTTCATCGCCGCGACCGCGGCAATGGCTTCCGCAACGGTCGAGTGGTCGTGGCCGCAGCGGCCGAGCAGGCAGGCCTTGTCGAGATGAATATGGGTGTCGACGAAGCCGGGCAGCACCAGCTTGCCGCCGACCTCGATCTCGACAGCCTCGCAGGCGAGCTTTGGCACGATGGCGGCGATCCGGCCGCCGGACACACCGATATCGACCGGGGTGGGCGAGGTCCGCGTACGGGCGTTGCGGAAGATCAGGTCGAAGGCCGTTTTCGCGTTCATGGGTCCGGGCGGGCTGGAGCAGGACTTCAGCCTAGCCGAAGCGCAGGGAACGGGCAGCTCCAGATTGTGTGCAGTTTGGAGGCTGAACTGTTCAAAAAATGTGCATGCAATTTGGCGGGTCGATTGTAGTATTTCGGCAGATCAGGAGAACCGCCATGTCCGTTGCCGCGAAAGCCGGAACCAAAGTTTTGTCGGATGCCGAGGCGGTGGAAGCCTATCTGACGGCGTCGATGATCCCCGATCCCGATGCCGCTGCGGCCTACATGAAGCCGGGTACGATCATCACCTTCACCGGCGGGCGCGAGTTCGATCATCCGCGCGGCCCGACCGGCTTCAATGCGGGGCGCTATCGCTGGGTCAAGAAGCAGATGGACCGCTTCGACGTCTGCCCGGGCGCGGATGAGACCGTGGTTTACAGTATCGGCACGCTCTACGGCGAATGGATCGATGGCACACCGTTCGAAGGCAATCGCTACGTCGACCGCTTCGTGGTGAGAGGCGGCCAGATCGTGAAGATGGATGTCTGGAACGACAGCGCGGAACGGATTTTGGTGAACAGAGGGATCGTGGCTTGAGGCAGTCCGGGCATTCATCCTTCGAGACGCCGCTTCGCGGCTCCTCGGATGAGGTCTTAGTAACCGCGAGGTCTTGGACCCTCATGGTGAGCAGCGCGCAATGCGCGCGTCCTCGGCGATGTTCGCATCGTCCGGAGAACCGGCGAGGCCCCGGACGTCTATCGCGCCCTGACCACCTTCGGCATTTTCACCACGCGGGCACTATCACCTTCCTCCGCATACGGCGCGAGAATATCCAGCAAATCGCGGCCGCGCTGCGGGGTGGGAGCTAGCAGCGCGCGGGTGGCGACCGAATCCAGATGGCTGTGCATCAGGCCCATCACCTTGCTCTCGTCGCCCTTGACGAGAGCGGCGATGATGGCGCGGTGTTCGTTGATCGCGCATTCCGTGGAATGCGGACGGCTGTACAAGGACAGGGTCAGACAGCAGCGATAGGCGACTTCGCTGACGTAACGAACGAGAATCGGGCTGTTCGTCATATGCGCGAGCAGGATGTGAAACTCGGTCGCGAGCCGGATCGATACCGCATCGGTGCCGTCGCGGGCGCCGTCCTCGGCATCGACATGGGCGTTCAACTCGGCGACCTGCGCTTTGGTCAGCTTGCCGGCGAGCTGGCGCACCACCAGCCGTTCGAGTTCGATTCTAATGTCGAAGGCGTCGCGGGCTTCCTGCCAGCTCGGCGTCGCCACCACGGCGATGCGGTTGCGGCGAAGCTCGACCAGGCCTTCGGCTGCGAGTTGTCCCAGTGCATGGCGCGCGATGGTGCGGCTGACGCCAAAACGTTCGCCCAGCGAATCCTCGGGCAATTTCGCGCCGGGCGCCAGCGCCTGCTCGATAATGGCGCGGCGAAGCGCGCGGCAGATCACGCTGACCTTGTCGGATGATTCCGCAGTCTTGCTGCTTGCGCGAGGCGCCATCGGGCGAATCCTGGAAGGAACTGCTTCGAATGGGCATCTGATACCATAATTGGCCAACAATTGAGCGCCTCAATTGCATGCAGTTTGGGGCGTAGATTGCCCAAAACGAATCCGGCAGTTTCGGCGGTTCTTTGCGATCCCGTTGAATTTTAAAGCAAGTTTCGCTGGCATCCGGCTTGCATGCACTTTGCCCATGATGCGCATGCAACCACACCAGGAATTTGCCGGCACGCCGGTTCCGTCCGCCGCCAAGCCGATCGCGATCGAACTGTCGGACGCTTCCGTCACCTTCGGCCGTGGCGACCGCGCGGTGCCGGCGCTCTCAAGCACGACGTTGCGGATCGCCGACGGCGAGTTCGTCGCGCTGGTCGGGCCGTCCGGCTGCGGCAAGTCGACCATCCTGCGGCTGGCCTCCGGACTGGTGCAGCCCACCACCGGCGTCGTCATTGTCGGCGGCCGGGAAGTGACGGCGCGCGCCTTGCGCGTCGGCATGGCGTTTCAGAATCCGACCATGCTGCCGTGGATGACGATCGAGCGGAACATCATGCTGCCGCTCAAGATCGTCGAACCGTTTCGTTCCCAGTTCCGCAAAAAGCGCAAGACTGAATTCCGCGACAAGGCAAATGCGCTGCTGGAACAGGTCGGCCTCAAGGGTTTTGGCAGCCGTTATCCCTGGCAGCTCTCCGGCGGCATGCTTCAGCGCGCCAACCTGTGCCGGGCGCTGATTCACGAGCCGCGCATGCTGCTGCTCGACGAGCCCTTCGGCGCACTCGACCAGTTCACGCGTGAAGAGCTGTGGTCGATCCTGCAGGACCTCTGGATGGCGCACAAGCCGACCGTGCTGCTGGTGACCCACGACCTGCGCGAGGCCGCCTTCCTCGGCAGCCGCATCTGCGTGATGAGCGCGCGGCCCGGCCGTATCGTCGACGACAGCCGCGTCGACTTCGAGCGGCCGCGCTCGGTCGCAAGGACGTTCGAGCCGGATTTCGTCGCGCTCAATCAGAAACTGCGCGGGTTCATCGTTGACGCGAGAACCGCTGCCAAAGAGGGAGTGGCTTGACCATGCCCGATTTCGATTATCGCCAGAAGGCCTGGTCGGCGGGACTGATCGTCCTGTTCTTTGTCGGATGGGAACTGTTCTGCGTGGTGACCCACATGTCCGATCTGGTGCTGCCGCGTCCATCGCAGATATTCGTGACGCTGGTGCAGAAATTTCCGATCCTGTGGCCGCACATTCTGCAGACGCTGGCGACCACCATGATTGGTTTCGTGCTCGGCGTCGGCCTCGGCGTGGTGCTCGGCGCCGTGATCGGGGTTTCCAAAACCGCCTATGATACCTGCTATCCGCTGCTGATCGGATTTTCCTCGATTCCCAAAGTGGCCGTGGTGCCGGTTTTCGTGCTGTGGTTCGGCTCCGGCTCGGTGCCGGCGATCCTGACCGCGCTCTCGATCTGCTTCTTCCCGATCGTCGTCAACATCGCGACAGGCTTGGCGACCACCGAACCCGAACTCGAAGACGTGCTCAAGGCGCTGGGCGCCAGCAAGTTCGACATCCTCTGGAATGTCGGTCTGCCCAGAACCATGCCGTTCTTTTTCGCTTCATTGAAGGTCGCCGTCAGCTACGCCTTTGTCGGTGCGGTGCTGTCGGAGACCGTCGCTTCGAACAGCGGCATCGGCAACGTGCTGATGACCGCATCCTCGAATTTCAACGTGCCGCTGGTATTCGCCGCTTTGTTCGTGCTCGCGGCGCTCGGCGTCGCGCTCTACGTGATGTTTTCGCTGATCGAGGGGCGCGTCACCGGCTGGGCCACCCGCAAGAACGATCTGATCGCCACCTGAACCACGATTTCGTCAACCGCCATCCAACCCAGTCGAGGAGGTCACCATGTTAGCAAAAGTAAGCGCCGCGCTGTTGGGAGCCGTTCTGTTCACGAGCGCCGCCAGCGCCGAGGACACGACGATCAAGTTCAAGCTGGGATGGACGACGCAAGGCAGCGACGCCGGGTTCTTCTATGCCCAGGACAACGGCTACTTCAAAGCGGAAGGCCTCAACGTCGTCATCGACAAGGGCAACGGCTCCGGTGCGACCGTGACCCACATCATGTCGGGCGCCTATGACGCCGGGTTCGGCGACATCAATGCGCTGATTCAGAACGCCTCGACCAAGCCGGACGATGCGCCGGTGATGGTCTACATGATCTGGAACCAGCCGCCATTCGCGATCGTGACCAAGAAGACCAGCGGCATCAACACCATCAAGGATTTCGAAGGCCATACGCTGGGCGGCGCACAGGGCACGCCGACCACGCGGCTGCTGCCGGTGTTCGTGCAGAAGAACAAGCTGGAAGGCGAGAAGATCAAGCTTTCCAACATGGCGCCGAACCTGCAGGAGCCGATGCTGATCAAGGGCGATATCGACGCCGCCCTGGTGTTCAATATCACCAGCTATTTCAACCTGGTCCTGAACAAGCAGGATCCCGACAAGGACTACACCTGGTTCTCGTTCGGCGATTACGGCATGGACCTCTATTCCAACGGCGTCATGGTGTCGCGAAAATTGATCGCGTCGAACCCGAAGGCCGTTGCCGGCCTCGTCCGCGCCATCAACAAGGGCATGATCGCGGTGGCCAAGGACCAGAACGCCGGCATCAAGGCCGCGCTCAATTATGACAACCAGATCAACGAGGAGGTCGAAAAGCGTCGGCTGCAATATTCCTTCACCAAGCTGATCGTCTCGCCCGAGATGAAGGAAATCGGCGTCGGCGACGTCAAGGACGACCGCATGACCCGCGCCATCGGCATCGTCGTCGAAGGCTATCAGCTCGCGCGCACCCCGACGCCGTCGGAAGTCTTTTCGCGCGAGTTCCTGCCGCCGCGCGCGGAACGTGAGTTGACGTACACGGCGAACTAAGATCTCTCGCCCGTCATTGCGAGGAGCGAAGCGACGAAGCAATCCATTCTTTCTTAACGGAGCGCGATGGATTGCTTCGCGGCGCTCTCTTGCACAAACGCTTCGCGTTTGTGCAGGCAATGACGAGGAAGGTCCGATGTCCGGAGAAGTCACTGCCACCAACCTCTTCTCCGGCCCTGACCTCGGCCTGCTCGAAAATGTCGTCCTCCAGTACGACAACGGCATCATCACCTCCATCTCCGAGAGAGCGCAGCCCGCGGCCGGGCCGCGCTCCCTCGTGCTTCCCGCCTTCGTCAACGCCCACGACCATGCGCGCGCCCCTGCATCCTCGTTCGGCGCGATCGGCATGCCCCTCGAAAGCTGGATCCTGCGCTCGGCGCTGGGCACGCCCGTCGATCCCTATCTGACAGCGGCCTCCGCGCTGGCGCGCTCGGCGCGGGCAGGGTGTGCGGCGATGATGGTGCATTACACCCGCCCGAGCGGCACCATGCCGCTGCTCGACGAAGCCAAAGCGATCGCGCGCGCGGCGTCCGATGTCGGCATCCGCATCGCCTTTGCGATTGCGGTGCGCGACCAGAATCCGGTGGTCTATGGCGACGAACGAGCCGGTGCTTGTCCGGACTCGGTGCCGACGACCGCAAGACTATCGAGGAACTGTTCGTCCGCGCGCCGATGTCGCCGAAGGCCTACATCGAACTTGACGGATGCGATCGCTGCCGCGATATCGGGCCCGAAGGTCGACGTGCAGCTCGGCCCCGCCGGCGTGCAGTGGTGCTCGAAACCGCTGCTGGAAGCGGTCGCGGAGAATTCGGCGCTGACCGGCCGGCGTATTCACATGCATCTGCTCGAGACCATCTATCAGCGCGCCTGGGCCGATGCGAATTTTCCCGATGGTATCGTGCGCTATCTCCGCGACATCGGTTTTCTGTCGGAACGGCTGACCTGGCGCATTGCATTCATGCTCGCCCGGACGAGATCGAGATGATCGCGGCCTCCGGCGCGCGCATCGTCACCAATTTCAGTTCCAACATGCATCTGTGCTCGGGCCTGGCCCCGATCGCCGCCGCACATCGTTGCGGCTGTGCGATTGCGGTCGGCGTCGACGGGCTGGCGCTGGACGAGGACGACGATGTGCTGCGCGAGATGCGGCTGGTGCAGATGATGCACGGCGGCCTCGGTTTTAAGCGGACATGGACATCAGCCGAATTCCTGGGCCTCGCCATCGCCAACGGCCGCAAGGCGACCGGCGCGCCCGGAACCGGGGCGCTGGTATCTGGCGCACCAGCCGACTTCGTCACCCTCGATCTCGACCGCCTCGACCGCGACCGCATCTTGCCCGTCGATCCCATTGATCTCCTGTTCGCAAGGGGCAATGCGTCACTCTTGCGCGACGTGGTTGTAGACGGACGCGTCGTCGCCAGCGAAGGCCGCTGCAACGGCGTCGATCTTCCCGCGATCGAACAGGAATTGCGCGGGATCTACCGCGCCAATGCCGGGAAACTCTCCGGCTTCCAGCGCGCGTGGCCGTCGCTGTCCGCGCCATTGCAAGGCTGGTTCGAAGCGCAACTGGATTGCAGCTGAACCTAAACGCTTCGTGTCATTGGTGAATTCCGTTGCGCGGAAGAAAATTCCGCTTGCATCAGCAAGCGGGCGAGGTTTCATGGTCGCCAACAAGAAACTGAACCGGCAGTCACTTTGCGCCGGTCATTCGACCATGAGGAAACGCGATGGGGGCGTTGTCGCATCTGCGGATTGTCGAGATCGGGAGCGCAGCGGCGACGAGCTATTGCGCGCGTCTGTTCGCTGATTTCGGCGCCGCCGTTCAGAAGATCGAGCCTCCTGAGGGCGATCCGCTGCGCCGTGCCGCGCCGTTGACGCCGAAGGGCAACAGCGCGTGGTTTGCGTTTCTCAATTTCAACAAGTCGAGTATCGCGCTTGATCGCGCTGATCCCAAATCCGCATCGCGCCTCGCCGACCTGATCGGCGGCTGCGACATCCTGCTCGACGGGCGCGACGTCGATGCGGCTGATTGTCCCGACATCGATCTCGCCGCAATCAAAGGGCGCCATCCCGGCCTGATTCATCTCGAGACGAGCTGGTTCGGCGTCGAGGGGCCTTACGCGAAATTCGAGGCGACCGATTCGACGGTCCGTGCGCTGGTCGGCCTCGTCAATCTGGTCGGGCCCGTCGACGGGCCGCCGATGCACGCGCCGGATTTCCAGACCGGCATCTTCGCCGGCCTCTGGGGTTTCATTGCCGCGGCCTCGTCGGTGCTGGGCCGGATGCAGGACGGTCATGGCCGCACCAGCAAGCTGAGCATTTTCGAGTCTTCGATCGCGGTCACCGAATACATCATGTTCGAGGGCTTTTCGCGCGGCGACATCATGCGGCGGATCGGGGTGAACAGGTTTTGGCCGACCTTTCCGGTCGGCATCTACGAAACCAAACAAGGCTGGCTCGGCGTCACCACGGTAACCCCCGCACAATGGCGTTCGTTCTGCGAGATGTTGGGCCTGCCCGAGTTGCGCGACGACCCGGCGCTGTTTCTCGGCGTCGACCGCCTGCAGCATATGGAGGCGATCGAGAACAAGTTCATTCCGAAGCTGAAGACACGCACCGCGCAGGAATGGTTCGCGGAAGCCTTGCGGCGGAAAATCCCGATCGTGCCGGTGCCTGCCATCGCCGACCTGATCGCGGACGAAGAGAAGAAGACGCGCGGCGCCATCGTACCGGTGCTGATCGGCGACGAGAGCGGTTTTACGGCGGGTTCGATGCAGCGCCTGATGGGAACGCCGCCGCGCAAGGGCGGTGCGGTCCCCGATATCGGCGAGAAAATGTTGGGCAGTGCGCATGCAAGTCTGGCCGCCCGCGCGCCGTTGCCCGCCCCGCACGGGCAAAGCCGCCTGCCGCTCGAAGGCATTCGCGTGGTGGATTTCTCGATGGGGTGGGCCGGCCCGGTCTGCACCCGCACGCTGGCCGATCTCGGCGCCGACGTGATCAAGATCGAGGCGGTGCAATATCCGGACTGGTGGCGCGGCGTCGATCGCCGCGCGGCCTACGTGCTCGACCAGATGTACGAGAAGACCATTCGCTACTGCATCATGAACCGCAACAAGCGCGGCATCACGCTCGATTTGACGCGGCCGCAGGGCCTGGCTCTGGCCAAGCTGCTGCTGGCCGACGCCGATCTCGTGGTCGATAATTATTCCGTCGAGGTGCTGCCCAAGATGGGCCTCGGCTACGATGTGCTGAGCAAACTCAATCCAAAACTGGTGATGATGTCGATGTCGGCGTTCGGCGCAGGCAGCGTGTATCGCGACTGCCGCGCCTATGGCTCGACGCTGGAGCAAGGCTCCGGGGTGCCGAGCGTGGTCGGCAATTCCAATGGTCCGCCAGTCATGAGCCACACGGCGTTCGGCGATGCCGTCGGCGGCCTCAATGGCTGCGCCGCGGTGCTGACCGCGCTGATCCATGCCAAACTGACCGGAAAGGGCCAGTTCATCGATCTCGCGCAGATCGAATGCATGATGCCGTTCGCCGCGCCATGGATCACGGCGCATTCAATCGACGGCAAGGAGCCCGTGAAATACGGCAACCGTCATCCGGATTTCGTGCCGCATGGCTGTTTCCCGTGCACGGGCAGTGACAACTGGATCATGGTTGCGGTCTCCAGCGATGCGATGTGGCCGAAGTTGGCAAGACTGCTTGGCCGCGCCAACTGGGCCGCTGACGCAAAGCTGAAGACAGCGGCCGGACGGCGCGCCATCGAAAGCGAAATTGAGGCCGCCATTGCTGGCTGGACATCCGCGCGCAATCCCGAAGCTGCAATGCACGCACTGCAGGAAGCGGGGATCGCCGCCGGCGTGGCGCGGCTGCCGATCGAGCTGCTGCACGACCCGCAACTGCACGCGCGCGGTTTCATTCAGGAAATCGACCGCGCCTTCATCGGCAAGCATCCGCAGCCGTCGATGCCGTTCCGCGAGACCGAAAAACCGTTCGCGATCCGCAGCGCGCCGCCGACGCTCGGCGAGCATAACAAGGAAATCCTCGGCGGCCTGCTCGGGCTGTCGGACGCCGAGATCGAGCAGCTCACGCGCGAGGGCATCATCGGCACCGAGATGCTGATGGACGAGCAACTGGTGAAAGAGAAAAAGCGGGCGGCGGGCTGATGGCAGCGGCGGAGCCGGCACAGCGCAAGGTGGACGCGGTTGCGGGCTCTGGCCCGCAGCCTCTGATGTCGGTGCGCGGCCTTGGCATCCGCTTCAAGACCTCGCAGGGCGTCTGGCAGGCTACGCGCAAGATCGATTTCGACATTGCGCCCGGCGAGCGCGTCGGCATCGTCGGCGAGAGCGGCTGCGGCAAGACCATCACCGGCCTTTCGATCCTGCGGCTGCTGCCGAACAATCTGTCCGGCCTCGACGGCTCGATCCTGTTCGACGGCGTCGATCTCGCCAGGTGCAGCGCGCGCGAGATGCGCGCAATCCGCGGGCGTCGCATCGCCATGATCTTTCAGGAGCCGATGAGCGCGCTTGATCCTGTCTTCACGGTGGGCCACCAGATCGCCGAGACGCTCCGCGTCCATACCGGCGTCGGCAAGGAAGAGGCGAGGGCGCGTACGCTCGATATGCTCCGCCGTGTCGGCATCGCTTCGCCCGAGCGGAGGATCGACGATTATCCGCATCAATTGTCCGGCGGCATGCGCCAGCGCGTGATGATCGCGGCCTCGCTGATTTGCGGGCCTCAGCTGCTGATCGCGGACGAGCCGACCACCGCACTCGACGTCACCGTACAGGCGCAGATCCTCGAATTGCTGCGCGACCTCAGCGAGACCTCGAATACAGCGCTGATGCTGATCACGCACGATCTCGGCGTCGTCGCCGAAACCTGCACCCGCATGATCACGATGTATGCCGGCGAGGTGATCGAGGATGCCAGCGTCGACGCGGCCTTGGTCCGGCCGCTGCATCCCTACACATCCGGGCTGCTGCGCTCGTTGCCGCACTTGAGCCCGCGCCACGGCAAACTGCCGTCGATCCCCGGCCGCGTGCCGTCGATTGCCGACATGCCGAACGGCTGCCGCTTCAAGGCGCGCTGTCCGCATGCGGTGACCGGCTGCGAGAACGAGCAGGAACTGCGCGACGCCGGGAACGGCCGCAAGGTCCGCTGCTGGCGCTTTGACGAACTCGATCTGCCCGGCGCGCTGCAGCACGCCGCCACGGCGCCGATCGCGGCGATGGTTGCCCGCCCATGAGCGTGCCGGCCGCAAATGACGCCATCGTTTCGGTGCGCGATCTCCAGGTCCAGTTCCAGACCAGCGACCGCCGCGCCACCGTGAAGGCGGTCGACGGCGTCGATTTCGATGTTCGCCGCGGCGAGACGTTTGGCATCATCGGCGAATCCGGATCGGGCAAGACGACCATCGGCCGCGCGCTGGTGTTTCTGCTAAAACCGAGTGCCGGTGCGATCCTGCATAACGGCCTCGATCCGCTGGCGCTGCCGCGCAAGGAGTTTCAGAGCCACCGCCGCGACTACCAGATCATCTTTCAGGACCCCAATGCCGCGCTGAATCCGCGCATGACGATCCTGTCTTCAGTGCTGGAGCCGCTGGAACTGGCGCGCACCGGCAATAAGGCCGAACGGTTGACGAGGGCACGCGAGGCGCTCGATCGCGTCGGCCTGCCGCAGGACGTCGGCGACCGCTATCCGCACCAACTGTCCGGCGGCCAGAAGCAGCGCGTCGTGATCGCGCGCGCGCTGACCTTGCGCCCAAAGCTGATCGTCTGCGACGAAGTGGTGGCGGCGCTGGATATGTCGATCCGCGGCGACGTACTGAATCTGTTTGCCGAATTGCAGCGCGATCTTGGGCTGACCTATGTTTTCATCACGCATGATCTCGCCGTGGTGTCGCATATCAGCGAGCGCATCGCAGTGATGTATCTCGGCCGGTTCGTCGAACTCGGTCCCACCGAACAGGTTTCGGAAAAGCCGCTGCATCCCTATACCCAGGCGCTGCTGTCGGCCGAGCCGCGGCCGCTGCCGTCGTCCATGCGAGGCGACAACCGGATCATGCTGCAGGGAGAAATCCCGAGCCCGATCGATCCGCCGTCGGGCTGCCGCTTCCGCACGCGCTGCCAATACGCGCGGGACCTCTGCGCCAACAAGACGCCGGATTGGCGCGAGCTGTTGCCCGATCACTGGGTCGCCTGCCATTTCGCCGACCGACCGAACTTTTCGTCGAATTAACAGAACTGCCGGAGGATTTGCCATGACCCACACCACCCGACGCGAGCTGATGGCGCTGATATCTGGCGCCGTCGCGGGCATGAGCCTCGGCGGCAACGCCTTTGCGCAAGCCACGCCGAAAAAGGGCGGCATTTTGCGCATCTCGGCACCAGCCAATCCGTCAAGCCTCGATCCCGCCACCGGCGGCGCCGGTTCGGATCATGCCTTCCTGTTCACGATGTACGACACGCTGACCGAATGGGATTTTGAAACGTTGAAACCCAAGCCGGGCCTGGCCGAGAGCTGGAAGCTTTACCGATCCGAATACTCTGGTGCTCAACATTCGCGCGGGCGTCACTTTCCACGACGGCACGCCGCTCGATGCCGACGCTGTGAAGTTCAACCTGGAGCGCAACAAGAGCGACGCAAAATCCAACATCAAGGCCGATCTCGGCTCGATGGCCTCGGCCGAGGTGACCGGTCCGATGCAGGTGACGCTGAAACTGAACACGCCGGATGCGGCGCTGCCCGGCATTCTCTCCGACCGCGCCGGCATGATGGTGTCGCCGACGGCGGTGAAGGCGGCCTCCGCCGGCAGTCTCAACCGCACGCCGGTCGGCGCCGGCGCCTATGCCTTCGTGAGCTGGGCCGACGGCGAAAAGATCGTCATCAAGCGCAACGAAAAGTACTGGAAGGCGAACCGGCCCTATCCCGATGGTATCGAGTTCTCGATCATTCCGGAACTGACGACCGGCGCGCGCTCGGTCACCGCCGGCCAGAACGACCTGATCTACCAGTTGCCGCCGCGGCAGAAGGCGATCATGGACCGTGTACCCTCGGTCAAGGTTTTCAATGGCCCGACGCTCTATGTGTTCCAGATTTTCCTGAACTGGGCAAAACCGCCATTCGACAACATCAAGGTGCGGCAGGCCTTCAACTTCGCCGTCGATCGCGAAGCCTTCGTCAAGGCCGCGCTCGCCGGTCTTGCCGAGCCCGCCTACATGAACCTGCCGAAGGCGCACTGGGCCTACGACAAGTCGGTCGCCGCACTTTATCCGTATGACCCGGACAAGGCGAAGAGGCTGCTCGCCGAAGCCGGTTTCAAGGAAGGCACCGTGATCGAGATCGGCGGTTACACCGATCAGGATTCGGTGCAGCGCCAGGAAATCCTGATCGAGATGTTCCGCAAGGCGGGGATGAACGTCAAATTCGTCAACGCGCCGATCGCGGAAGCTTCCGCTTCCTTCTTCGGTCCCGAGAAACGCGGCTCCGGCCTGCTCGCGGCCTGGACCGGGCGGCCCGATCCGAGCCTGACCTATTCGCTGATGTTCACCAAGGACGCCTATTACAATGGCGGCCGCGCGCCGGTGCCGCCCGAACTCGAGGCCGCGATCAGGGACTCGCGGGCGTCCGAGGACATCGAGATCCGCCGCAAGGCCTTCGCGACCGTGCAGAAGATCGTGATGGAAAACGCCTTTGTGCTCCCGCTCGCGTTCCAGTTCGAGCTGGTGGCGATGAACAAGAAGGTGCAAGGCTACAGGCCGAATCTCCTGGGCAAGCCGAAATACGACGACGTCTGGCTGGAGAGCTAAATGGCGCGACGAAGTCCGGCACGCGTGATCGGCGGCCGCCTGTTGCAGGCGGTCCCCGTGATCCTGCTCGCGACTTTCATGGTGTTCGCGCTGCTCAAGCTCGTTCCCGGCGACATCGCGGTAACGCTGGCCGGTGACAACGCCACCGACAGCCGCATCGCCGAGATCCGAAACCTCTACGGCCTCGACCGGCCGTTTTTGGTGCAATACGGCGCCTGGCTCGGCCACGTCGCACAGGGCGATCTCTCGCAATCGCTGTTGACCGGCGAGAAGGTCGCGACCTCGATCGGCCGCGCCTTTCCCAACACGCTTCTCATTGTCGCCATCGCGCTGGTGCTGGCGCTGGTGACGGGTATCCCGATGGGGGTGCTGGCGGCGATCAAGCCCAACGGCTGGGTCGACAAATCGGTCAGCATGATTGCCTCGCTCGGCGTCGCCATTCCCGGCTTCTGGCTGGCGATGATTCTGGTCGCCGAAATCTCGCTGAAGCTGAACTGGCTGCCGGCGACCGGCGCCAAATCTTTCAGCGCATCTCCCATGGACGCGATCCGGCATGCGCTGCTGCCCGGCATCGCTATTGCCGCCTATGGCATGGCGGAAGTGGCGCGGCAGTTGCGCGGCTCGCTGTTGGAAGTGCTGTCATCGCAATATGTGCGGACGCTGCACGCCAAGGGCCTGTCGATGACGCGGATTCTCTGGCAGCACGGGTTGAAGAATGTCAGCGTCAATCTCTTCACCATCATCAGCCTGCTCGTCAACCGCATGCTGGCGGCAACCGTGGTGATCGAGGCGGTGTTCGCGATACCGGGATTGGGCAGCCTGATCGTGCGCGGCGCGATCCAGCGCGATTTCCCGATCGTGCAGGGCGTGGTGTTCGCGATGGTAATCGTGGTGATATCCGTCAACCTGATCGCCGATCTCTTGTGCGCCGCCGTCGATCCGAGGATCGAGCAATGACCGACGCAACGCTCGCCACGCGGAAACCGTATGCCGAGCCGGGGCGATTGCGACGCTTGTTCCGCTGGCTGGCCGGCGATCTCCGAGCGGCGTTAGCGATCCTCGTGCTGCTGGTGCTGGTGGTCGTCGCGATCGGCGCGCCCTGGATCGCGCCGTATGCGCCGACCGCGCAGGACATCAACAACATGCTGGCGTCGCCGGGGCCGCAACATCTGCTCGGCACCGACGATCTCGGCCGCGACATCTTCAGCCGGCTGATCTACGGCGCGCCGGCCACGGTCTATGCCAGCCTGCTCGCGGTCGGCGTCGCCACAGCCATCGGTCTGCCGGTCGGGCTTGCCGCCGGCTTCTTCGGCGGCTGGACCGACGACATCATCAGCCGGATCATCGATACGTTTCTCTCGTTTCCGGCCATCGTGCTGGCCATCGCCGTCACCGGGGCGCTCGGTATCGGGCTGACCAATGGCATGATCGCCGTCGGGATCGTGATGTTCCCGGCGCTGGCCCGGATCGTCCGTGCCCGGACCCTGATCGTGCGCCAGGAGCTTTATGTCGACGCATCCAGATGTTTCGGCGCGCCGGCCTGGCATATCCTGTGGAAGCACGTGCTGCCGAACGCGTTGCAGCCCGTCATCGTCCAGGTGACGCTATTATTGGCCGCGGCGCTGCTGGCGGAGGCCAGCCTCAGCTTCCTCGGCCTTGGTATCCAGCCACCGAACCCGAGCTGGGGCGCCATGCTGGCCCGCGCCTACCAGTATATGGAGATCGCGCCCGAGCAAATGTACGCGCCGGGGCTTGCCATTCTGGTGGTCTCGTTGGCATTCAATGCACTCGGCGAATCCCTGCGCATCGTGCTCGATCCGACCATGCGAGATCGCTAGAGTTATTGCGCCCAGAGGCCAACGGAAGCATTCCATGTCCTTCAAGAAATTGCTGATCGCCAACCGCGGCGAGATTGCCATTCGGATCGCGCGGGCCGCCGATGAAGCCGGCCTGGAGACGGTCGCGATCTATCCTGCCGACGACGCAATGTCGCTGCATGTCCGATCAGCCGATACGGTCCACGAAATCCCGGGGCGGGGCGCGCGGGCCTATCTCGACATCGAGGCGGTGATTGCGGCCGCCAAGGCGACCGGTTGCGATGCGCTGCATCCCGGCTACGGTTTCCTCAGCGAAAATTCGGCGCTGGCGCGGCGCTGCGCCGAAGAAGAAATCGTCTTCATCGGCCCGTCGCCGGAGGCGCTCGACCTGTTCGGCGACAAGGGACAGGCCAAGGCGCTGGCGACGCGCTGCAAGGTGCCTGTTATCGAGGGCACCAGCGGGGCGACCAGCCTGGAACAGGCCCGGACGTTTTTCGCTTCGATGGGCGAGGGCGGCGCCGTCATGATCAAGGCCATCGCCGGGGGCGGCGGCCGCGGCATGCGCATCGTCGACGATGCTTCGAAACTGGAAGAGGCTTATGCACGCTGCCAGTCCGAGGCCAAGGCTGCCTTCGGCAGCGACGGCGTTTATGTCGAGCGCCTGATCCGCAACGCCCGCCACATCGAGGTGCAGATCCTCTGCGACCACCATGGCGCCATCAGCCATCTCTGGGAGCGCGAATGCACGATCCAGCGCCGCAACCAGAAACTCATCGAGATTGCGCCGAGTCCCTCGCTGAGCGACGGCTTGCGGTCGCGCATCATCGACGCCGCCAAGGGACTGGCGGCGGCTGCAAACTACCGCAATCTCGGCACCTTCGAATTCCTGGTCGACAACGACGCGCGAGGGGATGACAAGGCTTTCGCGTTCATCGAGGCCAACCCGCGGCTTCAGGTCGAGCACACCGTCACCGAGGCGGTGCTCGGAATCGATCTGGTGCAGGCGCAACTCGCGGTCGCAGCCGGCGCCACGCTGGGTTCGCTCGGTCTGGCGCAGGCCTATATCCCGAAACCGCGCGGCTTTGCTGTGCAGCTCCGCGTCAACATGGAAGTGATGGACGAGAGCGGCGCGACCAAACCAACCGGTGGCACGCTGTCGATGTTCGACCTGCCGTCCGGTCCGGGTGTGCGCGTCGATACGTTTGGCTATTCCGGCTACAAGACCAGCGCCGCCTTCGACTCGCTGCTGGCCAAGGTGATCGTGCACTCCGCGGGCGGACAATGGCCCGACGCGGTGCAGAAGGCCGCGCGCACATTGCGCGAATTCCGGATCGGCGGCGTCGCAACCAATATTCCGTTCCTGGCTGCGATCCTGGCGCATCCGGATTTCGTCGGCAACCGTGTCAGCACCGGTTTCATTGATGCACATGCGGCTGAGCTGGTCGGCGCTGCCAGGGAGGCGACGAGAGAAACGGCGGAGTCGCAGCTTGATGAGGCCGGCGCGGCCGGTAACGGTGCGCCCATAGCCGAGGCCTCGGTGACGGGCCCTGCAGGTTCAGTTCCGGTGCCGGCGCCGCTGCAGGGCACGATCGTCGCCATCGAAGTGCGGGAAGGCGACCTCGTGCGCCCCGGCCAGCAGATCGCCGTGCTCGAGTCCATGAAGATGGAGCATCTGGTCACCGCGCCGCACGGCGGCACGGTCACAAAAGTGATCGCCGGCCCCGGCGTCACCTTGATGCAGGACGAGGCTATTCTCTATCTCGAACCCGCCGAGATCGACGCCCATGACGTGATCGAAGAAGAGACGGTCGATCTCGACCACATCCGTCCCGATCTGGCTGAGTTGATCGCGCGCCACGCCATTACGCTCGATGAAAATCGCCCGGCCTCGGTCGAACGCCGCCGCAAGACCAACCAGCGCACCGCGCGCGAGAACGTCGCTCAACTCGTCGATGAAGGCTCGTTCGTCGAATACGGTTCGCTGGCGATCGCCGCCCAGCGCCGTCGGCGCAAGGTCGACGATCTCATCATGAACACGCCCGCCGACGGCCTGATCTCCGGCGTCGCCACCGTGAATGCCGACAAGTTCGGCGCCGAGGCCGCGCGCTGCATGGTGATCTCCTACGACTACACCGTGCTGGCCGGCACGCAAGGTCACATGAACCACAAGAAGATCGACCGTATGCTGAGCCTGACCGAGCAGTGGAAGCTGCCGCTGGTGTTCTATGCGGAAGGCGGCGGCGGGCGGCCCGGCGATACCGACCGGCTCGGCCTGACCGGCCTTGACGGGCCTTCGTTCGTGCAATTTGCCAAATTGTCGGGACTTGTGCCCGTGGTCGGCGTGGTGTCCGGCTATTGCTTCGCTGGCAATGCCGCGATGCTGGGCTGCTGTGACGTCATCATCGCCACCAAGAATGCGTCGATCGGCATGGGCGGCCCGGCGATGATCGAAGGCGGCGGCCTCGGCGTTTACCACCCGGCCGAAGTCGGACCCGTGTCGTTCCAGTCGCCGAACGGCGTGATCGACATTCTCGTCGAGGACGAAGAAGAGGCAACGGCGGTCGCGCAAAAATACATGTCGTATTTCCAGGGCGCTGTGAAGGAATGGAAGGCGCCGGACCAGCGGCTGCTGCGGCGGGCGATTCCTGAAAACCGCCTGCGGGTTTATGATATCCGCGCCGTGATCGATGGGCTCGCCGACGAGGGCTCGGTGCTGGAAATCCGTCGCGATTTCGGCGTCGGCATGATCACGGCCTTCATCCGCATCGAGGGAAAACCGTTCGGCCTGATCGCCAACAACCCGAAGCATCTCGGTGGCGCCATCGATGCGGCGGCCGGCGACAAGGCCGGACGCTTTCTCCAGCTCTGCGACGCCTTCGACATTCCGATCGTGTCGCTGTGCGACACGCCCGGCTTCATGGTCGGCCCCGAAGCGGAAAAGACCGCGATCGTGCGCCACGTCGCGCGCATGTTCGTGACGGGCGCCAGCCTTACGGTGCCGCTGTTCGGTATCGTGCTGCGCAAGGGCTACGGCCTCGGCGCGCAGGCCATGATCGGCGGCGGTTTTCACGCCTCGTTCTTCACGGTGGCATGGCCGACCGGCGAGTTCGGCGGCATGGGGCTGGAAGGTTATGTCCGGCTCGGCTTCCGCAAGGAGATGGAAGCGATCGCCGATCCCGCAGAGCGCGAGAACTGGTACAAGGCCAAGGTCGCCGAGATGTACGCCAACGGCAAGGCCACCTCGATCGCCTCGGTACTGGAGATCGACGAGGTGATCGATCCCGCCGACACGCGGCACTGGATCATGTCCGGCCTGCGCTCGGTGCCGAAGCCGCAAGCGCGTAACGGGAAAAAGCGGCCGTGTATCGATGCGTGGTAGGGGCGAGATCCTTACGGCGTCATTGCGAGAAGCGAAGCGACGAAGCAATCCAGTCTTCCTTGCGGCAAGATGGATTGCTTCGCTTCGCTCGCAATGACGGTGGCTGGCTTTCGCGCCTAATCACCCCAGCCGCAACTCGTCATATCCTTTCGCGGCGACCTCGTCACACCGCGCCCGGTAGGCCGGTGCGCTGCCGCTGTAGCGGGCGATGATGCGGGTCTGCTTGCCCTCGACGTTGGAATTGATGCCGGTCATCCAGGAGTTGACCTCGTTGGAAAGAAGTCCGACTCCGAGCGCCTTGACATGATCGGTCCAGGACTCCACGCCAGCGGGCGTCGCCTCCAGCCGTGTCAGCTTTTTCTCGGTCGCAAATCGAATCAGCCCGGTGACCCAGTCGACGCTGTATTCGATGCTGCGCGGGATATTGCCGAGCGCAGTGTGCGGCCCCATCAGCATCATCATGTTGGGGAATTCATGCACCATGATGCCCAGATACGTCTCCGGCCCGCGCTTCCATTTTTCCTTTAGCCGCACGGCTCCAGCCCCGCGAAAAGCGATCTTGTCGAAAGCACCGGTGAGGGCATCGAAGCCGGTGGCGTAGATGATGATGTCGAACTCATATTCCTTGGCACTCGTCTTGATACCCTTCGCCGTGATGCGCTCGATCGGCGTCTCCGTGATGTCGACGAGATCGACATTGTCGCGGTTATAGACCTCGTAATAGAAGGTCTCGAGCGGCAGCCTTCGCGTGCCAAAGCCGTGATTTTTCGGGATCAGCTTCTCCGCCACAGCCTGGTTCTTCACCCGCTCGCGTATCTTCCGCGCCACGAAATCGGAAATCGTTGCGTTGGCCTTGTGGTCGGTCAGGATGTCGCGAAAATTGCCCTGCCAGATACCAAAGCCGCGTTCGCCATAGAGCTTCTCGTAGAACGCCTCCCGCACCTCGTCGGATACCTCGAACGCGCCGCGCGGATCCGGCGTGTGCAGGAAGCAGGCAAAGGTTTCCTGGCAACGCGCGAACATCTCGGGATAGCCGGCCTTGATCTGCTTCTGGGTCTCGGCGTCGATCTTGCCGTTGTGCAGCGGCGCGCACCAGTTCGGCGTGCGCTGGAACACGGTGAGGTGACCGACCTGGCCCGCGATGGTCTGGATGGTCTGCACGCCGGTGGCGCCGGTGCCGATCACGGCGACGCGCTTGCGGGCGAAATCGACGGGTTCGTGCGGCCATCGTGCGGTGTGAAACGACTGGCCCTGAAAATCGTCGCGCCCCTCGATGCGCGGCAGGGTCGGCGTCGACAGCGGGCCGATCGCGGTGATCAGGAAGCGGGAATTAAAACTGCTGCCATCCTCCAGCGTGATGGTCCAGCTCCGCCTATCCTCATTGTAGGTGGCGGCCGTGACCCGGCTGCGAAACTGGATATCGCGGCGCAGGTCGAATTTGTCGGCGACGTGGTTGAGATAGCGCAGCGTTTCCGGCTGGCCGGCGAAGTGCTCGGACCAGTCCCATTCCCTGAGCAATTCCTTGGAGAACGAATAGCCGTAGGAATAGCTTTCCGAATCGAAGCGGGCGCCGGGATAGCGGTTCCAGTACCAGGTGCCGCCGACATTGGTGCCGGCCTCGAACACGCGCGCGCGCAGGCCCAATTCGCGCAGCCGGTAGAGCTGATACAGCCCCGACATGCCCGCGCCGATGATGATGGCATCGTATTCCGGAATTGGCGTTACTCCCCAAGCCTGTGTTCAAGTGTTTGGTTGGCGCCAAAACTATCCGGACTCGCGCTGCCGGACAAACCCCGCCGCGGCGCGTGGCAGGGTTGCAGGTTTGCCGCTGGCCGGCCCACCCCGGCTTTACTCAAGCCCGCTTCTGCCCCTATCGTCGCGACCTGGATCGCCGATCAAGCGGCGGCTGAACAAGGGGAGGAAAGCGATGGCCCAGGCGCCACAGCGCAAGCTGACCTCGATCGACGTCAGCGACCCCCATCTGTATCAGAACGACACCTGGCACGAGCCGTTCGCGCAACTGCGCCGCGACGATCCCGTGCATTATTGCGAGGCCTCGCCTTTCGGGCCGTACTGGTCGGTGACCCGCTACGACGACATTTTTGAAGTCGAGCTCGATCACGCCAATTATTCGTCCAGTTCCGAGCTCGGCGGCATCCAGATCACCGACCAGCCGAAGGGGCGGGAAATTCCGAACTTCCTCCGGATGGATCCGCCCGGCCACACCGCGCACCGGCGCACGGTCGCCCCGATCGTGGCGCCGTCCCATCTCGCCAATTTCGAGCCCCTGATCCGCAAGCGCACCTCCGACGTGCTGGATGCATTGCCGCGCAACGAGACTTTCGACTGGGCCGAGCGCGTCTCGACCGACCTGACCAACATGATGCTGGCCACCCTGTTCGATTTCCCCTGGGAAGATCGCATGAAGCTGACCTGGTGGTCCGATGTCGCGATCGCCAATGTCGCGTCACCTGAAGCCGTCGTGCATTCCGACGATGAACGTCTCGCCGAATTGACCAAGATGGCGGAGTATTTTCGCAGATTGTGGGATGTGCGCGCGGCTGCGGCACCGGGCTTCGACCTGATCTCGATGCTGGCCCATTCGGAAGCAACGCGAAATTTGCAGGCGCGCGAGTTCATCGGCAACATCGCGCTCCTGATCGTCGGCGGGAACGACACCACCCGCAACTCCATGAGCGGGGGGCTGATGGCGCTGGTGGAAAACCCCGATCAGTTCGAACTGGTGCGCGACAAGCGCGAGCTAGTGCCGAATGTCGTTTCCGAAATCATCCGCTATTACACCCCGGTGTTGCACATGCGCCGCACCGCGCGCGCCGACGTCGAACTCGCCGGCCGCAACATTGCAAAAGGCGACAAGGTGGTGATGTGGTACATCTCCGGCAACCGTGACGAAAGCAAGATCGACCGCGCCAGCGAATTCATCATCGACCGCGCCAAGCCGCGCCAGCACCTCGCCTTTGGCGCCGGCATCCACCGCTGCGTCGGTGACCGCCTCGCCGAACAGCAAATCCGCATCCTCTGGGAAGAAATTTTGCAACGCGACCTGCGCTTCGAAATCATGGGCGCGCCGCAGCGGGTCTATTCGAACTTCATCCGCGGAATACGGTCGCTGCCGGTGAGGATAGTGAAATGAGCTATCGGCCGTCATTGCGAGCGAAGCGAAGCAATCCGTCTTGCCGCACAAAGAAAGACTGGATTGCTTCGCTTCGCCCGCAATGACGGAAGTAAGGAAGAATAATGAAGCACGAACCTGTTGACGTCCTGATCATTGGTGCCGGCGCCTCCGGCGCGGCGGTGGCATGGAGCCTGGCCGATACCAAGATGCATATCCTCTGCCTCGACCAGGGCGGCTGGATGAACCCGTCGGAATATCCGAGCACGGGGCGCGACTGGGAGGCGAAGTTTTACGGCGAGTGGTCGACCAGCCCGAACATCCGCGGCCGGCCCGAAGACTATCCGATCAACGACGACAACTCGCCGATCAAGGTCGTCAACTTCAACGGCATCGGCGGCTCGACGATCATGTACACCGCGCACTGGCCGCGGCTGCATCCGAGTGACTTCAAGGTGAAGACGCTCGACGGCGTCGCCGACGACTGGCCGATCGATTACGATGCGCTCACCCCGTTCTTCGAGGAGAACGACCGGATGATGGGCGTATCGGGGCTGTCGGGCGATCCAAATTCACCACTGACGCACCCGCCGATGCCGCCGCAGCCGCTTGGACTCTCCGGTCCTGTCATCGGCAAGGCCATGAACAAGCTCGGCTGGCACTGGTGGCCGTCGGATACGACGGTCGCGACGATGGACTATGAGGGCAGGGCACGCTGCATCAATCTCGGCCATTGTACGCCGGCCTGCGCCCAAGGCGCGAAATCCTCGACCGACATTACCTATTGGCCGCACGCGATCCGCGCCGGCGTCGAAGTCAAGACACACTGCCGCGTGCGGGAAATCCTGACCAACGAGGACGGCATGGCTTCCGGCGTCGTCTACTACGACAAGGATGGCGTCGAGCAGTTCCAGCCGGCCGAAGTCGTCATCATCGCCTGCAACGGCGTCGGTACGCCGCGGCTGTTGTTGAATTCGAAGTCCGCGCGCTTTCCGGACGGGCTTGCCAATTCCTCCGGCCTGGTCGGCAAGAATCTGATGTTCCATCCCTATGCGCAGATCTACGGCTTCGTGAAGGAGCCCACCGACAGCAATCGCGCGCCGCCGACCTGTCTCTGGAGCAAGGAGTTCTACGACACGGATCTCTCGCGCGGCTTCGTCCGCGGCTACGGCATCCAGTTTGGTCGCGGCGCGGGACCGGTGTTTGAAGCCGTCGCGAGCGAGCAGAAGGGCATTCTTCCGTGGGGCGCGGATCATCACCGCGTCTTTCGCAAGCTCAATGGCCATCGCATCGGGGTCTCCGCCATCTGCGAGGATTTGCCCGAGGAGCACAATCGCGTCACGCTCGATCCCGTGCTGAAGGACGGCCACGGCATTCCGGCGCCGAAGATCGACTACACGATCAGCGAGAACAGCCGGAAGATGATGGATCATGGACTGGCGCGCGGCCGGGAGATTCTCGAAGCCGCTGGTGCTACCGATATCTGCATCAATAACCCGATCCCGTGGGGCGGCTGGCATCTGCTCGGCACCGCGCGGATGGGGACGGATCCGGCGCGCTCGGTGGTCAATGAATGGGGCCGTTCGCACGATGTGAAGAATCTGTTCATCGTCGACGGCAGCGTGTTCGTGACGTCAGGCGGCGTCAATCCGACGTCCACCATTCAGGCCGTCGCGCTCTACATTGCCGACCAGATGAAGCAGCGCCTCGCCAACTTGTTCGATTGAGGAAGTGATGTCCGAACCAACTTTGACCCAACGTCAGCGCGACGATCTCCGCACCGTGGCCGGCATGATCGTTCCCTCCAGCGACGAGTATAAGGTGCCAGGCGCCGACGATGCGGCGGTCCAGGCCGATATCCTCCAAACGCTTGGCCGCGATACCGCATCGGTTGTTGCTGCGCTCGATCATCTCGCAAAAATCGCCGGCAAGCCGCTGGCCGATCTCGATTCAGCGCGGCGCGATGCTGTCGCAAACGAGTTCCGCGCCACCGGCGGCGGTGCTGCCGCGACACTCGTCCGCGTGGTGCTGCAATGCTACTACCGCGACGACCGCGTGCTCCGTTCGCTCGGGCTCGAACTCCGCGCGCCATTCCCGCAAGGCTACGTGCTGGAGCAGGGCGATTGGTCGCTGCTCGATCCCGTCAAGACGCGTCCACCGACCTTGCGGCGGGCGCAATAGGCATCAAGGCAGCCTTGCGCCCTGGGGCAGAGGCACTTGCAGGAGCGGATTCCGGCCACCATCTGAGGTGACCAAAGGAATTCGCCATGCTGGATGTTAGCTCAGATGTCGCCGATGACCTGCAGTCATCGGGTGCCCCCGAACCCACTCCTGTCAACGATCAGGCCCTGCTGGATGCCTATTCCAACGCGGTGATCGGCGTGACCGAGCGCGTCGGTCCGGCCGTGGTCCGTGTCGAGACCGGCCCGAAAGTGCGCACCGGCCGCGAGCGCGGCGGGCTCGGTTCCGGGATCGTGATCTCGCCGGACGGGCTGGTGCTGACCAACAGCCACGTGGTCGGCACATCGAAAGAGATTCGGCTGCGCGACACCGAGGGTTTTGTCACCGACGCCCATGTGCTTGGCGTCGATCCTGACACCGATCTCGCGCTGTTGCGGGCCGACGGCGCGCGCGATTTGCCCTATGCCTCGCTCGGCAATTCCAAAAGCCTGCGGCGTGGCCAGTTGGTGGTCGCGATCGGTAATCCCTTGGGCTTCGAATCGACGGTGACGGCTGGCGTGGTGTCGGCGCTGGGACGTTCGATCCGCTCAGTCAGCGGGCGAACCATCGAGGACGTGATCCAGACCGACGCCGCGCTCAATCCGGGCAATTCCGGCGGACCGCTGGTGTCGTCATCGTCGGAGGTGATCGGCATCAACACCGCCATCATCAACGGTGCGCAGGGCATCTGTTTCGCAGTCGCCAGCAACACCGCGCAATTCGTGCTGTCGGAGATCATCCGCCACGGTTACGTCCGGCGCGCCTATATCGGCGTCTCCGGCCAGACCGCGCCGATCCCGCGGCGGCATGCGGTGGTCGCCGGCGTCAACAATGCCATGGGCGCGCTGCTGGCGCAGGTCGAGCTGGATAGCCCGGCGGCGAAGGCGGGCCTGTTGCCGGGTGATGTCGTGATCAAGCTTGACGGCGTCGAGATCAACGGCGTCGATGATTTGATCCGCGTGCTCGACCGCGACCGCATCGGCCGCACATTGGCGATGGACGTCCTGCGCATGGGCCGCCTGCGCGCGATCGACATTCATCCGATCGAGCGCAAGAAGGCGGCGAGGGAGTAGATGCCGTAGTGCGGCGCGCCGCTTTGAGGGAAGCCGTCATTGCGAGCGAAGCGAAGCGATCCAGTCTTTGTTTCTGCGGCAAGACTGGATAGCTTCGTCGCTGCGCTCCCTTCACAAACGCTTCGCGTTTGTTGCAGGCAATGACGGTGGAGTGGCACTGTATTTACCGCAACGCCGCCAGCAGTTCGTCGGGCGCTTCGACCATCATCATGTGGCCGGCGCCCGGTAGCACGACGGTGCGGGCGTTCGGCGTCGCGGCGGCCAGCGTCTTGCCGGCCTTGGCCGGTGTCATCATGTCGCGTTCGCCGAGAACGAACGTCGTGGGCACCTTGACCTGAGCGGCAGCCGCAAGCGCGCCTTGATAGGAGTTGCAGGCGTTGAGATCGTTATACAGCACGCCCGGCCGCGACTGCTGCAAGCACGCGTTGCGCGCCCTGATGCATCCACAGGCCCGGCGCGAGGCTGCCGCCGAGTTCGGCCTTGAAGCCGAGGCCCCAGATCGAGACCATGTCGTAGGCGTCAGTGTTGTTGGTTTCGGCGGCCTTGAGCAGATCGGGGCCGACGGTCATCGTGGCCGCAGTACCGATCAGGCCGAGGCCGGACACCTTGTCCGGATGCCGCGCCGAGGTCTCGAGCGCGATCAGCGACCCCATGGAATGGCCGATCAGTTTTGCTTTCGGTGCACCTGCGGCGTCGAGCAGCGTCGCAGTCCAGTCGGCCATGTCGGCGATGGTCGAAAGCGCCGCGCCTGCCGAGCGGCCGTGGGCCGGCAGATCCGGCGCCAGCACCGAAAAACCGTGATGGGCGAACCAGCGCGAGTGGAGTGCCCAGGTCGAATGATCGAACCCGGCGCCGTGCAGCATCACGACCGCAGGCAATGCCGGATCGAACGGGCGGCCGCCGGTGGCGACAAACGTGTCAATTCCATTGACGGAAAGCTGCATGGCTCAAACCTTCTGCGATGCGCGGAGCGCCTGGCCGAGATCGTCGATGATGTCGGAAACCGTCTCAATGCCGACCGACAGCCGCACCAGTTCCTCGCCGATCCCGGCGGCCGTGAGTTGCGCCGCGTCCATCTGCTGATGCGTGGTGCTGGCCGGATGGATCACCAGCGTCTTGGCGTCGCCGACATTGGCGAGATGGCTGATCATGCGCAGCGTCTCGATGAACTTCTTGCCGGCGGCGCGGCCACCCTTGATGCCGAACGAGACGATCGATCCGGCGCCGCGCGGCAACAGCGTCTTGGCAAGCTCGTGGTCGGGATGATTTGGAAGGGCCGGATGCAGCACCCATTCGACTGCCTTGTTGGCGGTGAGGGCTTCCAGCACTGCGAGCGTGTTGCTCATGTGGCGTTCCATGCGCACGCCCAGCGTCTCGACGCCCTGCAGCAACTGGAACGCATTGGTCGGCGACAGGCAGGCGCCGAAATCGCGCAGCCCTTCGGTGCGGGCGCGCATGATGAAGGCGGCCTGGCCAAACTGTTCGTCGAAGACGATGCCGTGATAGCCGGCATAGGGCTCGGTCAGCACCGGGAATTTGCCGGAGGCGTGCCAGTCAAACCGGCCGCCGTCGACGATGACGCCGCCGATCGCGATGCCATGGCCGCCGATCCATTTGGTCGCGGAGTTCATCACGATGTCGGCGCCGAGCTCGATCGGGCGGCTCAGGAACGGCGTCGCAAAGGTGTTGTCGATCAGCAGCGGAATCTTCGCATCATGCGCGATCTGCGCGACCGCCGGAATATCCAGCACTTCAAGCCCGGGATTTCCGATGGTTTCGCCGATCACCAGCCGCGTGTTCGGCTTGATCGCGGCGCGGAATTCGTCGAGCGCGCGGGGCTTGACGAACGTCGTCGTGATGCCGAAGCGTGGAAGCGTATGCGCCAAGAGGTTGATGGTGCCGCCATAGAGCGAAGACGAGGCGACGATGTGGTCGCCGGCATTGAGCAGCGTCGCGATCGCCAGATGCAGCGCCGCCATGCCGCTGGCGGTGCAGACCGCGCCGACGCCGGCTTCGAGCGCGGCGAGACGCTCTTCGAGCACGGCGGTCGTGGGATTGGAAATGCGGGTGTAGATGTGCCCGGCGCGTTCGAGGTTGAACAGCGCGGCGGCATGATCGGAATCCTGAAACACGTAGGACGTGGTCTGGTAAATCGGAACCGCGCGGGCGCCGGTGGCGGGATCCGGGCGCTGGCCGGCGTGCAGGCTCAGCGTTTCGAAGGCAGGCGGCTTGGGTGCGGGCATGCGGAGCTCGTCAGGTCGATGGGTGGTTCGGGATGTGTGTCAGCTCAGACGTGCACGGCGGCGCGAACGCGGCCGACATTGCCGAACACGCGCAGATAACGTTCGACCTCGGATGCCGATCCGGTGGCCTTCTCGGGATTATCCGACAGCTTGACTGCCGGCCGTCCGTCGACTGATGTCACCTTGCAGACCAGCGAGATCGGATCGAGATCGGCGGAACCGTCAGGCGCGCAGCCGACGAAGTCGTTGGTGAGGTTGGTGCCCCAACCGAAGGAGATGCGGACGCGGCCGGCGAAATGCTTGTAGGTCTCCTCGATCGAGCCGACGTCCATGCCGTCGGAGAACACCAGCAGCTTCTCGCGGGGATCGCGGCCCTTCTGCTTCCACCACTTGATGATCTCTTCGCCGGCCGTGATCGGCGGCGCGCTGTCGGGGCGGAAGCCGGTCCAGTCGGCGACCCAGTCGGGCGCGTCGCGCAGGAACGGTTTGGTGCCGAAGGCATCGGGCAGGGCGATCAGCAGGTTGCCGCCATAGGTATGGCGCCACTGATCGAGAATACGATAGGGCGCCCAGCGCAACTCGGTATCGTCGTTGGCCAGCGCCGCCGCGACCATCGGCAATTCATGCGCGTTGGTGCCGATCGCTTCGAGATCGTTGTCCATCGCGAGCAGTACGTTGGAGGTGCCGGTGAAGGACGAGCCAAGGCCTTCCTTGACCGCCTCGACGCACCAGCGCTGCCAGAGGAAACCGTGGCGGCGGCGGGTGCCGAAGTCGGAAAGACGCAGGTCCTCGAGCTTGCGCAGCCGCTCGACCTTGGACCACAGCTTGGCCTTGGCGCGCGCATAGAGCACGTCGAGTTCAAAGCGTCCCTTGCCTTTGGTCGAGGCGCGCGAACGCAGCTCGTTCATGATCGCAAGCGCCGGGATTTCCCACATCGTGGTGTGGGTCCACGGTCCGTGGAAATGCAGTTCGTACTGGCCGTCGACCTTGTGCAACTCGTATTCGGGCAGGCGGAAGTTGGCGAGCCAGTTGATGAACTCGGGCGAGAACATCTGGGTCTTGCCGTAAAAAGTATTACCGGCGAGCCAGATCAGTTCCTTCTTGGAAAAGCGAATGGTGCGGGCGTGGTCGAGCTGGGCGCGCAACTCGCTTTCGTCGATCACCTCGGCAAGGCGCACATGCTTGCTGCGGTTGATGACCGAGAAGGTCACCTGCTGCTCCGGGTAAAATTCCCGGATCATCTGCTGCATCAGCAGCTTGTAGAAGTCAGTATCCAGCAGGCTGCGCACGATCGGATCGAGCCGCCAGCCGTGGTTGTAGGTCCGGGATGCAATATCGGTAACTGCCATGGGGGAACTCTACCGTGCCGGGAGCCGCCCAACCAGTGGGTTTCGCCCGCGACATGGCAGCTCAGCGGGCGATTTCCTGCCGGATACGCTCCACGGCGGCGTCGATTTCGGTCCAGGCCGGCTTGTCCGGAGCAAATTGCCGCCGAAGGTAGGCGGCCAGTTCGGCGACCTGGCCGTCGTTCAGGCTATCCTTGAAGGCGGGCATATAGCCGAGGTCGCTCGATACCGGGGCGGTGATGCCGTGCAGGATGACCTGGATCAGGTTATCGGGCATCGCGCTGTGCAGATTGCTGTTGAGCGCCAGCGACGGCCGGCTGCCGAACAACGGCGCGCCGCCGACTTCGTGGCATACCGCGCAGGCGCCCTGATAGAGCCGGGCGCCGACGCTGGAGGCCGCTGCGAGGCTGGTGCTGGTGGTGGCTTCGAGTCTGGCGGCGAGAGCGTGCTGATCGACAGCGGTTTCGTTGAAGGACGCGAGATAGACCGCCATGGCGCGGATGTCCTGGTCGGGCAGGACGGCCAGTTCCTTCACGACAGGCGCCATCGGTCCGGCGGCGACGCCGTGAAAGCGGGATTCACCCGAGCGCAAATACGCGAACAGCTCGTCCTCATTCCACGGGATCGGCGCCTGCGACAGCGATGTCAGCGCTGGCGCTTCCCAGCCTTCGGCGAAACCACCGGCGAGATAGGCGTTGGCCCGTTCCGCGCCGAGCGCGTTGCGCGGCGAATGGCAGGCGCTGCAATGACCGAGGCCCTCGACCAGATACGCACCACGATTCCAGATCTCGGATTTCGCCGGATTAGCCTGGAAAGTCGCGGGCTTGTGGAACAGCGCGTTCCAACCGGCCAGCAACGGTCGCCAGTTGAACGGGAACGCCAGCGCATTCGGCCGTGCTTCGGCGCGCACCGGCGACTGCGCCATCAGGTAGGCATAGAGCGCCTGCATATCGGCGTCGGTCGTCTTGGCGAAGTGTGGATAGGGAAAGGCCGGATAGAGATGTCTTCCGTCGCGATGGATGCCCTCACGCATCGCGCGTTCGAAGGCGGAATAAGACCATGCGCCGATGCCGGTGTCGACATCGGGCGTGATGTTGGTCGTGTAGATCGTGCCGAATGGCGTCTCCAGCGGCCGGCCGCCGGCGTTGAGAATGCCGTTCACAGACGTGTGGCACACCGCGCAATCGCCGAGCGCGGCGAGTTGCTGGCCGCGCGCGATGGTCGCGGCCGAATAGACCGAGGCATCCGGCCGAGCGATTGGCGCGATCGCGCGCCACGGCAGCACGGCGGCGCCGATGCCGACCACGGCGGCGCATAGCGCGGCGGCAGTCGCAATCACGCTGCGCCGGCCGGCGAACGGATTTTGCCAGATGGCGGACGAAGGCGACGGTGCGGTCGCAGGCGCAGGCAATGCTTCGGGCGACCAGAACTCTTCGCCGCGCAATCCCTTCAAGATGCGTTCAGGCGTGAACGGCAGTTCGCGAAAGCGCACGCCGGTGGCGTCGTAGATCGCGTTGGCGATGGCGGCAGCACTCGGGACGGAAGCGGATTCGCCGACGCCGAGTGGCGGCTGGTCCGGCCGCGGCAGCATCAGCACGTCGATCTCCGGCACATCGGGGAATTTGATGATGGGGTAGGCGCCCCATTCGCGCGCCGTCACGGAGGTGCGGTCGAACGAGACTTCCTCCATCAGCGCGCGGCTGGTGGACTGGATCACATTGCCGTGGATCTGGTGACGGACGCCTTCCGGGTTGATCATCAGGCCGGAGTCCTGGCCGGCGACGACGCGCGTCACGCTGACATCGCCGGTGGCCTTGTTGACGGCGACGTCGGCGATCCATGCCGACCATGCCGCGCCATAGCCGGGAAACTTGCTGTGCACATAAAGTGCATAGGCAAAGCCGCGGCCGCGCACGATATCGCCCTCGGCTTCGGCCTCCTGCCGCACCGGCCGCGGCTTCCAGCCGGCGCGTTCGGCCACCGCGTTGACGAGATCGATCGCGCGGGAGTCTTTCAAATAGCGCAGGCGGTATTCGATCGGGTCGACGCCGGCCTCGTCAGCGACTTCGTCGATCCAGGATTCATGCGCGAATGTATTGGGAAGCGCCGAGACGCCGCGCAGCCAGGAGGCGCGCACGATCGGCGGCATGTCGTGCGCCACCACGCGCAGATGGTCGTAGTCGTAAGGCGGGATCGCGGTGCGGTCGCCCATCTCGAACACGGCGGGCGTATTCGGAACTTCGCCGGTCAGCAGCAACGCCAGCGTCGGCGCGCCGTTGGAAGGATAGCGCGTTGCAAAATCATAACCGGCGACGCCGCCGTCGGCGTTCGATGCCGCCATTGACGTCCATCAACTGCGCGGTGCCCTTGGGCTCCCAGGCATGTTCCTGCTCGCGGGTCAATTGCACGCGGACCGGGCGGCCGACCGCGCGCGACAGCAGCACCGCATCGGCGGAAACGTCGTCGGCACAGTTGCGGCCGTAACAGCCGGCGGCCTCGAGCCGGATCACCTCGATCTCGGCTTCGCGCCGATGGATCAGCCGCGCCAGTTCGGTGCGCAGATGATGCGGGTTCTGCGTGCCGGACCAGACCCGGGTCTGGTCGTCCTGATAATCCGCAACGGCGCAGGACGGGCCGATCGAGGCGTGCATCTGGTACGGCCAGACATAGGTCCGCGGCATCGGCTTGGCGGCGCCGGCAATCGCCGCATCGACGTCACCCTTGTCGATCAGCGTTCGCGGCGTGGAGGGATTGGCGCGCAGCGCCGTCGGGATATCGCCGAGGTCGGGCAGGACAGGTGTCGGCTTCCAGCTTACCTTGAGCTGCGCCGCCGCCTTGATCGCATTCTCCTCGCGCTCGGCGACGACGCCGACGAAGTCGCCGATATGGACGACGGCAACCAGCCCCGGAATTTCGCGCACCGAAGCTTCATCGACGGCGATCAGGCTGTTGCCGATGAAATCGCCGGCATCGACGCCGGCATAGGGTGGACGTACGACGCGGCCATGCAGCATGCCTGGCACGCGCATATCGTGAACGTAGACCAGTTCGCCGGTCGCTTTCGCAGGGAGATCGACGCGCGGCACGGACTTTCCGACGATCGAATAAGCGTTGACGTCCTTGACGGGAACATCGTCTGATAGTTCGAGGCGGATGCTGTCGCCCGCGATCAATTCGCCATAGCTGACGCTGCGGTTGTCCTTGCCGCGGACCAGGCCGTCTTCGATGGTGAGATCCTCGATCGCGAGTTCCAGCCGCTCCGCCGCCCGCGCGATCAGAAATTGCCGCGCCTGTGCGGCCGCCATGCGCAAAGGTACAGCGGTGATCTGAATGGTCTCGCTCGCGATCGTCGCGCCCTGATTGGGTACGCGCGAGGTATCGCCGAGCACGACGACGACGCGGGCAAAGGACACGTCGAGCTCTTCGGCGACGATCTGGCCGAGCGCGGTACGAATACCGGTGCCGAGATCGACATGGCCGTTGTAGGCCGTGACCGATCCGTCCGCGGTGATCTTGATGAAGGTCTCGAACTTGACGGCTTCGACCGGCGAGGCCGGGCGAACGACGGTCAGCGTTCCCTGCGGTCGTTCATTCGTCACGGGAGAGTCCGGCGCCGCCATCAGGCCCGCGCCTCAACGTGGTGTCCCGCCGCGCGCATCGCCGCGCGCATGATCTCGATATGCGCGCCGCAGCGACAGAGGTGATGGCGTAGCGCTTCCATCACCTCGGCTTCGGAGGGGCGGGGGCTGCGGTTGAGCAGCGCCTTGGTGGTGATGATCATGCCGTTCAGGCAATAGCCGCATTGCGCGGCCTGTTCGCTGATAAATGCCTGCTGCACCGGATCGGGATGCTCGCGCGAGCCGAGGCCTTCGAGCGTCACGATGTCGCGCCCCGCGCAGCCTTCGATCGGAATGACGCAGGAGCGCGCGACAACGCCATCGATCAGCACCGCGCAGGCGCCGCATTCGCCGAGGCCGCAGCCATACTTCGGTCCGTTCAAGGCGAGGTCGTTGCGCAGCACATAAAGCAATGCGGTGTCAGGCGCGGCATCGACATCGCACGTTTTGCCGTTGACGGTCAGGCGCATCGTGCTCTGCGTCATGCTCCCTCAAACCCTCGTTGCACTGCAAACCCCACGCTGGACGCAAGGGAAAGATACCGTTTGTGTACAAACGTGCAAGCCGCGCGTTCCCGCAGCCGCAGCCCGCTGCCCGCTTTATGAACAAGGAGCGCAGGCAAATGAGTTTTTATGCGGCAACGGCGCATTTTGGCTTTCCAGGGCGCTTGACAGGATTTCCGTCCACGCGCAACATCGTTCGTATACGAACAAATGGTCATGCCCGCGAGCAAGCGGGCACGATCGCGCGTCCTGAACCGCAGGCCTGTTCATGACTGACGTCTCGACCGCAACTGCCGGCGACAAGATCCGCTGCGATGCCTGTCCGGTGATGTGTTACATCAAACCGGGCGCGGTCGGCGCGTGCGATCGCTATGCCAATCACGACGGCGAACTGGTGCGCGTCGACCCGCATATCGTGCTGGAGCAGACGGTGTCGCATGGCGGACGGCTGGTGCCGTTCCAGGCCGGCGGCGACTGGGACGGCAAGATTGTCCACGAGCCGAACGTGTTCGTGACCGCGATCGGCGCCGGCACCACCTATCCCGATTACAAGCCGGCGCCGTTTATCGTGTCCTCGGAGATCGATGGCGTCGACATGGTCACGGTCGTGACCGAGGGCATTTTCAGCTATTGCGGCCTCAAGGTGAAGATCGACACCGACCGCTACCTCGGGCCGGAGACGGCGACCGTGCGCGCGCAGGGCGAAGCGATCGGCCATGTCACGACAAGCGAATACGGCTCGCAGATGCTGTCGCTTGGCGGCGTGCATCATCTGACCGGCGGTTCCAAGAAGGAAGGCCGTGTCACCTGCGACGCGCTGATGGATCTGTCCAATTGCAAGCCGGTGGAGCTGACGATCGACGGCGGCGCCACCGTGGTGGTGCAGGCGGGCTATGCGCCGATTGTTAACGGCGTGCCGGAAGAGCGGATGCGCGTCGGCTGCGGCTCGGCGACGATCGGCATGTTCGCCAAGCAGTGGCACGGCAAGGTCGATGAAGTCGTGGTCGTCGACGACCACATCACCGGCGTACTCAGCGAGCATCAGGCCGGCAAGCTGCTGGATATTCCCGATACCGGGATCAAGATGAAGGGACGGCGCTCGACGCCGGGCCGCTATTTTCAGGTCGCCGAGCCCGGCACCGGCTGGGGCGGCACCAAGATTTCCGATCCGCTGTCGGTACTGGGGCCGTTCGATCCGAAGGAGGCGCGGCCGGGGTTGACCATGCTGATGGTCTCGACCACCGGCGAGCATGCGGCCTATTACGAACTGGACGACGCGCTGCGGCCGGTCGAGCGCGAGATGCCGCTTGAGCTGAAACTCTCCGTCGAACGCATTCAGGAAAATTGCGAACCGGCGCTGTGCACGGTGCTGTTCATGGGCGGCGCCGGCGGCTCGCTGCGCGCCGGCGTTACCGACAATCCGGTGCGGCTGACGCGCTCGGTCAAGGACGCGTTGACCCGGGTCACCAGCGGCGGCGCGCCTGTCTATGTCTGGCCCGGCGGCGGCATCACCTTCATGGTCGACGTCACGCAGATGCCGGCCGGTGCGTTTGGCTATGTGCCAACGCCGGCGCTGGTGGCGCCGATCGAATTCACGCTCAAACTTTCTGACTACGCCGCGCTTGGCGGCCATATGGATCATGTTCGTCCGCTGGCTTCGCTGAAGGACAACACCGAAACCCGCCCGATGCCGTATATCCCGGGACGGCACGCATGAAGCGGCTGCCGCAAATCGGGTTGCTTCCTGACGGCAAGCGGCTGCATTTGCAGGATGGTCCGATCGATCTGATCATTGAAGCCAGGGGCAGTGAAGCGAACGTGCGTGCGGCCTATGAGGCTGCGGCGCGTCACTTCACCGGTCTGCTGGATGAACTCTGCGCGGAACTGATTGAATTGCGTCGACCGGCCGATCCGGCACGTGCACGTTGAGCGGCGTCGTCGCCCGCCGCATGCATGCCGCCGTGGCGCCGTTTGCCGCCGATCATTTTATTACGCCGATGGCAGCGGTGGCCGGTTCGGTCGCGGAAGAAATTCTCGGCGCCATGCGCACGCGGCGCGGCTCGACGCGCGCCTATGTCAATAATGGCGGCGATATCGCACTTCATTTGGCTGATGGCGAGCAGTTCATCGGTCGGGCTGATGGACCGCCCGGACCGGCCGGGCTTGCTGCGAACGACGACATCGAGGCCGATGATCCGGTTCGTGGCATTGCCACCAGCGGACGTCACGGCCGCAGTTTTTCGCTCGGGATCGCCGATGCCGTGACCGTGCTGGCGCGAACGGCGTCGCGGGCCGATGCCGCTGCTACCATCATCGCCAATGCCGTCGATCTGCCCGGCCATCCCGCCGTTATTCGTTGCCCGGCAAACGAATTGCAGCCTGACAGCGATCTCGGATCGCGGCTCGTGACCCGTGACGTCGGCCCGCTCACCGAAGATGAAATCGAGACCGCGCTGAGGGCAGGGGCCCGTCAAGCGCAACAATTATTCACGGTCGGGATTGATCGAGGGCGCCGTCTTGCGTCTACTGGGCGAGACGGTTGCAGTGGGAACAACGGGAACAGAGACGCGCGCGTTGCCGGCGCTTCATGGAAGCGCGATAGAAAGAGTGGCGCATGTCTGATCGGGAGCGAGGCGTAAAATGAGCGCGATCATTCGCAAAATCGTCACGGTGGTCGAGGAGACCCATCTGGAGATGGGGCAAAAGGTCGCGCCGCCGACGCGGCGGGCGGCGGCAATTGCCGTGATCGAAAACCCGTTTGCCGGCCGCTATGTCGAGGATCTCTCGCCCCTGATCGCGATCGGCGAGGAACTCGGCGAACTCTTGTCGAAAAAGGCAGTGGCCGCGCTCGGCATCGACGGCGCCAAGGCGCACAGCTACGGCAAGGCCGCGGCCGTCGGCGAGAACGGCGAACTCGAACATGCGGCGGCGATCTTGCATCCCAAAATGGGCGCGCCGGTGCGCAAGGTGTTGAGCAAGGGGGCGGCGTTGATCCCGTCGTCGAAGAAGCGCAGCGGCCCTGGCACGACGCTGGACATTCCGCTCGGCCACAAGGACGCGGCCTTTGTGCGCAGTCATTTCGACGGCATGGAAGTGCAGATCAATGACGCGCCGCGCGCCAACGAGATCATGGTCGCGGTCGCGGTTACCGACAGCGGCAGGCCATTGCCGCGGGTCGGTGGATTGACGGTTGCTGAAGTCAAAGGCGAAGACGGTTTAAGATAGTTTCTCAGACTTGGTTTCTCAGATAGTGGAGGGTTGAGGATGCAGCGGAGACATTTGCTCGGAGCGGGATTGGCGGTTGCGGTCGCAGGCTTTGCGAACAACGCCATGGCGCAGGCCGAAATCAAGATCGGCGAAATCAACAGCTATTCGCTGTTGCCCGCCTTCACCGAGCCCTATCGCAAGGGCTGGCAACTCGCGGTCGAGGAAATCAACGCCGCCGGCGGCATCGGCGGCAAGAAGCTGGTCGTTGTTTCCAAGGATGACGGCGGCAAGCCGGCTGACGCGCAGACCGCGGCCAACGAGCTGGTGTCGAGCGAGAACGTCGCGATGCTGACCGGCACGTTCCTGTCCAACATCGGCCTTGCGGTCAGCGATTTTGCCAACCAGAAGAAAGTGTTCTTCCTGGCGGCTGAGCCGCTGACCGACGCCGTCACCTGGTCGAAGGGCAATCGCTACACCTTCCGCTTGCGTCCCTCCAACTACATGCAGGCGGCGATGCTGGTGGAAGAGGCCGCTAAGCTGCCCGCCAAGCGCTGGGCGACGATCGCGCCGAACTACGAATACGGCCAGTCGGCGGTCGCGGTGTTCAAGAAGCTGATGTCGGAAAAGCGGCCCGATATCGTCTGGGTCGACGAACAGTGGCCGCCGCAGGGCAAGATCGACGCGGGCCCGGTGGTGCAGGCGGTTGCCGCGGCCAATCCCGAGGCGATCCTCAACGTCACCTTTGGCGCGGATCTGGTGAAGCTGGTGCGCGAGGGCAATACCCGCGGTCTCTTCAAGGATCGCAAGGTGGTCTCGTTCCTGACCGGCGAGCCGGAATATCTCGATCCACTGAAGGAAGAGACGCCCGAGGGTTGGATCGTCACCGGTTACCCCTGGTACGACATCAAGACGCCCGACCATGACAGGTTCCTTGGCGCTTATCAGGCCAAGTACAACGACTATCCGCGCCTCGGCTCGATCGTCGGCTACCAGACCATCAAGGCGGCGGCGGCGATCCTTGCGAAAGCCAACTCGACCGATCCGGAGAAGCTGATTGCTGCAGCCGAGGGCCTGTCGATGCCGTCGCCATTCGGCGAGATCACCTTCCGCAAGATCGACCATCAGTCGACGCTTGGCGCCTATGTCGGCAAGACCGCGCAGAAGGACGGCAAGGGCGTGATGGTGGATTCGGTCTATCGTAAGGGCGGCGACTACCTCCCGGCGACGCCGAAGTGGAGAAGCTCCGTCCGAAGGATTGAGTTGTTGCTTCTCCCTCGCCCCGCTCTTGCGGGGAGAGGGTCGGGGTGAGGGGCTTCTCAGCGAGCTCCGTGCTCATGGATAGACCTGTACCCGCTCACCCGGATCGCAAGAGCGTCGACCTCTCCCCGCAAGCGGGGCGAGGTACAGTAAAAGACCTCATTCTGAGGAGGCGCGAAGCGCCGTCTCGAAGGATGAAGCCAACGTACCAATACGCGCCCAACCCGGACCATCCATGGCCTTCTACGTCGTTCAGTTCCTGACCGGTCTTGCCAGCGCGGCGTCGCTGTTTTTGGTCGCGTCGGGTCTGTCGATCATTTTTGGCGTCACGCGGATCGTGAACTTCGCCCATGGCGCGTTCTATATGCTCGGCGCCTATGTCGCGTTCACGCTGACCGAGCGGTTTTCCGGTGCACTCGGGTTTTGGGGCGGTGTCGTCGTCGCGGCGCTGATTGTCGCCGCGGTCGGCGTACTGGTCGAGATGGTGCTGCTGCGGCGGATCTATCACGCGCCGGAACTGTTTCAGTTGCTGGCCACCTTCGGCCTCACGCTGATGGTCGAAGACCTCGTGGTGCTGATCTGGGGCCCGAGCGATCTCCTGGGCCGCCGCGCGCCGGGCTTCAAGGGCGCGATTGATTTCTTCGGCCAGAACATCCCGAGCTACGATCTGTTTTTGATTGCGATCAGTCCGGTTGTGCTCGGCGTGCTCTGGCTGCTGTTCCAGCGCACGCGCTGGGGCGTGCTGGTGCGCGCGGCGACGCAGGACCGCGACATGGTGGCCGCGCTCGGCGTCAATCAGAAATGGCTGTTCACCAGTGTGTTCGCGCTCGGTGTGTTTCTCGCCGCGCTGGGTGGCGCGCTGCAGATCCCGCGTGATGCCGTACATCATGCGCTGGACCTGCGGATCATCGTCGACGTCTTCGTCGTGGTGGTGATCGGCGGCCTCGGCAGCATTATCGGCGCCTTTGTCGCGGCGGTGCTGGTATCCGAGCTCAACGCCTTCGGCATCCTGATTTTCCCGAAGATCTCCATCATCCTGGTGTTTCTGGTGATGGCGGTGGTGCTGATCGTCCGGCCATGGGGCCTGTTCGGCAAACCCGAGGCCGCCGCGCGGCGCACGCCGGGGCTAACCGTCAATCCCTGGCGGCCGCTGACCTCGGGTGAGCGACTGGCTTCGCTGGGCGCATTGATCGTTGCGGCGGCGTTGCCGTTCGTGGCCGGCAATTACGCGCTGACGGTCGGCTCGGAAATCGCGATCTTCGTCATCTTTGCCGCCAGTCTCCATTTCCTGATGTCGGTCGGCGGGCTCGCGTCGTTCGGACACGCCGCCTATTTCGGGCTCGGCGCTTATGGCGTCGCGTTTCTCGCCAAGCTGGCGGGACTGCCGATGATCGTTTCGTTGCTGCTCGGTCCGGTGCTGGGCTTGCTTGGGAGCGGCCGTGTTCGGCTTCTTCGCCGTGCAATTGTCCGGCGTCTATTTCGCGATGCTGACCTTGGCCTTTGCGCAGATCGTTTGGTCGATCGCGTTCCAGTGGGTGGCGGTGACCGGCGGCGACAACGGCATCCTGGGCGTCTGGCCGGAGAAATGGGCGGCCGGCCCCTCGAGCTTCTACTGGCTGTCGCTCGGCATTGCCGCGCTCGCGGTCGCGGTGCTCAGGGTGATCGTGTTCTCGCCGTTCGGCTTTGCGCTGCGCGCGACGCGGGATTCGCCGCTGCGCAGCGAGGCGATCGGCATCAACGGCAAGCGCGTGCAGTGGACCGCGTTCGTGATCGCAGGCACCGTCGCCGGCGTGGCCGGCGCGCTGTTTGCCTATCTCAAGGGCAGCGTTTTCCCGGACAATCTCGGCATATCGCTGTCGGTCGATGCCTTGGTCATGGTGCTGCTCGGCGGCGTCGAGACGGTTTCCGGCGCGGTCGTCGGCGCCATCGTCTACAAGGCGCTCAACATCTGGCTGGTCAGCCAGACCGATTTGTCCAAGCTGGTGCTGGGCGGATTCATCGTGCTGATCGTGGTCGTCTTCCCCAAGGGCATCGTCGGCATGCTGGAGACGATCAGGAATCGCCGGCAACCGTCTGCATCGAAGCCAACCGTCCTGACATCTCGGATCGAGACTGCCGAATGAGCATGGTCCCCACATTGCTGTCGGTCCAGGGCCTGAGCAAATCCTATGGCGGCGTTCATGCCGTGCGTAACGTGTCGTTCGAGTTGCGCGCCGGCGAAATCCTGGCGTTGATCGGGCCCAACGGTGCGGGCAAGAGCACTTGTTTCGACATGCTCAACGGTCAGAACATTCCCGATAGCGGCCGGATCAATCTGCTCGGCGAGGATACTGCAGGCCGGAAGCCGCGCGCGATCTGGCGGCTCGGGGTCGGGCGCACGTTCCAGATCACGGCGACGTTCGCGACCATGACCGTGCGCGAGAACGTGCAGGTCGCGCTGGTGTCCTATGGCAGGCAATTGTTCAATCTCTGGAACTCGACCGCGGCTTACGCACGCGAAGAGGCCGGGCCGTCTGCTCGATCTCGTCGGCATGGGCGCCTACGCCGAGCGGCCCTGCGGCGAACTCGCCTATGGCGATCTCAAGCGGCTGGAGCTCGCGATCGCGCTCGCCAACCAGCCGAAGTTGCTGCTGATGGACGAGCCAACCGCCGGCATGGCGCCGCGCGAGCGGATCGAACTGATGCGGCTGACGGCGCGGATCGCGCGCGAAAAATCGATCGGCGTGCTCTTCACCGAGCACGACATGGACGTGGTGTTCGAACATGCCGACCGCATCCTGGTGCTCAACCGCGGCAGCCTGATCGCCGAAGGTTCGCCGGAAGAAGTCCGCGGCAATCCGCAGGTCCGCGCGATCTATCTCGGCGAAGGCCTCGTGTACGACGCGCGCCATCGCGAGGGAGCGGGCGCATGAAGCTCCAGGTCAACGACCTCAACAGCTTTTACGGCCCGGCGCATATCCTGTTCGATATCGCGCTGGAAGTCGGCGAGGGTGAGGTGGTGGCGCTGCTCGGCCGCAACGGCGCCGGCAAGTCGACGACGTTCCGTTCCATCGTCGGCCTGGTGCAGAATCGTTCCGGGCGCATTGTGTTCGAAGGCAAGGACGTTTCGAGCGAGCCGACGCATGCCATCGTGCGCGGCGGGCTCGGTTATGTGCCGGAAGAGCGGCGCATCTTCACGGATCTGACGGTCGAAGAAAATCTCGAAGTCGGCAAGCAGCCGAAGCGGCCGAACGCGCCGTACTGGACGCGCGAGAAATTGTTCACGCTGTTTCCGAACCTCGGCGAAATGCGCAACCGCCCGGGCGGGCGCATGAGCGGCGGCGAGCAGCAGATGTTGACGATCGCGCGCACGTTGATGGGTAACCCGTCGCTGGTGCTGCTCGATGAACCCTCCGAAGGCCTGTCGCCGAAAATCGTCGAGCAGATGGTCGACGCCATCCTGGCGATGAAGAGAGAGGGCGTCAGCATCGTGGTGTCGGAGCAGAACTTGCATTTCGCGCGGCTGATTTCGGATCGCGCCTACATCATCGAGCGTGGAAAAATCTGTTTCGGCGGCACGATGGCCGAACTCGACGCGCGGCCGGATATCCGCGACGCGCATCTGTCGCTGTGAGCGGCGGCCAGTAAAAGGGACGGGGAGCGCCAATGGGCAGAAGTGTTTCGGCGAAACGGAGCGTCAAGCCGCAGAAGCCGTCCTATATTCTCGACGAACAGATCGGTTTCATCCTGCGCCAGGTCTGGCAGCGCCATGCCACGATCTTCGCCAAGGAGATCGGCATCAACCTGACCTCGGCGCAGTGGGCGGCACTGGCGAAACTGACCGAGACCGGGCCGTGCTCGCAAAACCTGCTGGGCCGGCTGACCGCGATGGACGTCGCCACCATCAAGGGCGTGATCGACCGTCTCACGGCGCGCGGCCTGACCGAGACCGGTCCCGATCCGGACGACGGCCGACGCCTGCTGGTCAGCCTCACCCGCGCCGGTCAGCAACTGGCCGAGAAAGCCGCGCCGAATGCGCTAGCTATCACCAAGGAAACGCTGGCGCCGCTCGATGCGAAAGAGCGGGAGACGCTGATGGGGTTGCTGAACAAGTTGCGCTGAGCCCTTTGCGTTGGCGATTTATCCTTTAATCATTGCCTCGCACGCCGCTCTTTCGCCCACGACCAATGAGGAACGTGGCAGCGGCGGCTGCTTGGATAAACATTGCGCAGATGAACACCCATGGTGCGGCTCCCTCTGATATCGACGACCATTGAGAGCCTAAGGCTCGAAAAAAGCCGAACGCAGCGGGCGCGAACGCATAAGTCCCTTGGCTAATTGCGACAATGAGCGGAACCACGCGGGACACGTCCTCTTTGTTAAATTCGGCCTGCGCGATCAGCGGCGGCAGTGACGTGTTGTTTCCTATGCCCGCGCCGAACAGCAAGATTCCCAGAAACAACAGGGGCACATTGCCGCCGGCTGCAAACAAAAAAACGAGCGATCCCATAATTTGCAGAATGCAATTGCCGCCAATGAACAAACGGCGATCAGCACCCGCGGGCATCAGCCAGCCGACGAGCGTACGCCCCGCAATGGCGGCAGCCGTAGCCAAGCCCGCCGCGAAGCCGGCAAGTTGCTCACCCAATGCCGGTACGAGCAATGAAAACAGATGAGCGAGAAGTCCGATCTGCGCAAACAGGCTGAGGCTCATACCCGCTGCAAGCGTGATAAATCTTCGGTCTCGCCATAGTTGGTTGCTCGGGCGTGATCTTTCGATTGGCGGCGCCGGGTGCGAAATGGGCGCGACGCCATCAGGGATCAATCCCATCTGCTCAGGCACCTTGGCATAGTACACATCCGCCAAAATCCAGATGATAACAATCATCGCGAGGCCAATCGCCACTGTGGCCCAGGGAAATCCGAACAGTCCTATCGTGGCGACCCAGAGCGGTGAGAAGACGACGCCTGCAATGCTTGCCCCATTATAGGCTGAGGATAGCGCCGCCGGCCGCGTTCGCTCGAACCATGGTGCAATGATTGCGTTGACTGCGGCAGCGCCCATGGTCGCCCATCCGACACCGCTGACAAGCGTCGCGGCAAAAAGCTGCCAGGGTTCTCTAGCTAAAGCCCAGCCCGCGACGCCGACCGCAAGCGCGATGGATCCAGCCTTTGTAACACGCGACACGCCGAAATGCCGGTATAGCTTCGGCAGATTTGCGACCACCATTGCACCAAACAGGTAGTGGGTCGTCACCGCCATGGAAACGACATTCAGCGACCATCCGCGCGTTTCCTGAACGGTGTGCAGGTAGATGGGGGGTCCGTAAAAGCCGACTCCCCAGCCGAGCGTCGCAAGCACGAATACGGCTGCAACGACGCGCCACCCATAGAAAACGTCTGTTTTCTTACTGTCCGCTCGCCATGTCTGCATGGCGATACAATGGAGGCCAACGCGTTGATATGCTTCGGAAGCGGTCGAAGTATCGATGCGAGCGCGCCAGACTCTCGTCGAATCAGACCGTGAAGCGTTTGGGTTTACTTCCGGCTGGGTGTCGATGTTCGCTTACCCCTCCGGATCTCGCTCGGTTGTCGCTTGTAGACTTCAGCGAATACAGCATTGAATCGTCTGATACTGCCGAAGCCGGCGCGAAATGCAATTTCAGACAGCGGCAGACCCGTCTCGTCAATGAGCCGCTTAGCTCGTTGCACGCGCACGGTCTTGGCAACCTCGATCGGACGCGCTCCGACGTGCTTCTGAAACAGTCGGCTCAGATGACGGGCGCCAACTCCAAGCCGTGTGGCGAGGTTTTCCACGCTGCCCGTATCAAGCGCCCCTTTATGGATCAGCCGCATTGCCCGGTCGACCGTCGTCCGTGACCCTCTCCACGCCGGAGAGAAAGGCGCTGTTTCGGGGCGGCATCTAAGGCACGGCCGATAGCCGGCGACCTCTGCGGCCGCGGCCGTGGAAAAGAACTCGACATTACATCCGCGTGCAAGCCGCGCGGGACATACCGGCCGGCAGTACACGCCCGTCGTGCGCACGCACGTGAAGAAACGGCCATCGTAGGCCCTGTTTCGACTGACGCGAGCCTGCTCACATTCAACTGGATCCAACATGTTAAGCCCGGAGGACGGAGTCCGTTTTCAGCCAGCGAATTCGGTTCAGCAAGCGTACTTGTCAAATGCGAAAATGCAACCAGCTCCGCAGAAGCATGTCATGTTCATCCCCTTTCAGGTCGACCCGTCCTGGTACGAGAAATACTGGTTGCGTGAGCCAGCGCCGGACCGAACGACTTATCGCCGGCGACGTTTTGTCCGACGGTTTTGTCGAGCCTGCATGCCGAATCGAGAGCGCTTGCTGCGCGCTGCAGATGCAATGAAAGCGGCTAAGAATCCGCTTGCCAAAATCACTTCCGAAAAAGTTGGCAGGATCGTCACCTATCCAACAAATCGTTTCCTACCCAGCAACAAGAGGAATTGAGAGATGCGCGTTCTCATCGTTGGCGCCGGAGCCATTGGCGGATACTTCGGCGGCAGGATGCTGCAAGCCGGCCGCGACATCACCTTTCTGGTGCGGCCGCGCCGTGCCTCGGAGCTTGCCGCCGCAGGCCTCGTGATCAAAAGCCCGAACGGCGACGTAACGCTGAAGGATCCGCCTGTCGTCCAGGCCGATACCATCAAGGACAAGTTTGACGTCGTACTGTTGAGTTGCAAGGCGTACGACCTCGACGATGCGATCACGTCGTTCGCGCCGGCGGTAGGCGAGAGGACCGCGATCATCCCGCTGCTCAACGGTATGCGTCATCTGGACGTTCTCGACAAAAAAATTGGCGCGAGCCACGTGCTCGGAGGGCTCTGCCTGACTGCGGCGACACTGAATGAGAAGCGCGAAGTGGTCCAGCTGGGCCCGGTGCAGTCGCTTGGTTTCGGCGAGCGCGACGGCAAAATGTCAGACCGGGTTCACGCCATCGCGGACGTCGTCAGAAGCTGCAATTTCGACGGCGCGGCGAGCGAGACCGTCCTGCAGGACATGTGGGAGAAATGGGTGTTCCTCGCGTCGAACGCGGCTTCGACCAGCCTGATGCGTGCGCCGATCGGCATGATCCTGGCGGCGCCCGGCGGCAAGGACTTCCTGCTTGGCATTCTCGACGAATGCAGGGTCATCGCGACCGCGGAAGGCTATCCGCCCCGCGCGCCCGCGCTGGAACGCGCGACAACGATGTTCACCACGGAAGGCTCTCAGCTCACGGCATCGATGTTCCGCGACATCAAGGCGGGCCAACCGGTCGAAGCCGATCATGTGATTGGCGACCTGATTGCGCGCGCTGACACCGCAAAAGTTCCGGTGCCCCGGCTGCGCACGGCCTACACGCATCTGAAGGCCTACGAGCAAGCGCGCGGCTGATCGCGCATGCGCGACGCCGGGATGCAGGTGCTACCCCTCATCGCCCCCCGGTAGAACCGCTGGAGCCAATATTCGAAAACCTGACCGGAAAGCGCGTGGATGCGCTCCTGATCCAGGGAAGCATGGCGCGCAAGGAAATGCTCGGCTTGGCAATTCAACATCGGCTGCCCGTTTTGACCTCCATTCGGCTCGGGCCTTCGCCCGGAGCGCTGATGTCATACGGTTCGGACTATTTCGCGCTAGCTCGACAGAGCGGTTTATATCGACAAAATCTTTAAGGGTGAGAAGGCAGCCGATCTGCCGGTCGCCTTTCCCGCGCCGGCCAGCAACTGGCCGAAAAGGCGGCGCCGAATGCGCTGGCGATCACCAAGGAAACGCTGGCGCCGCTCGATGCCAAGGAGCGCGAGACGCTGATGGGGTTGCTGAACAAGTTGCGGTGATTCCTCGGAGGCGCTCCGTCATCCTGAGGTGCGAGCGGAGCGAGCCTCGAAGGATGAGCAGCCCGGCCGGTGGCCGTCGTCCTTCGAGACGCCGCTTCGCGGCTCCTCAGGATGACGGGTCGGAGATGGGCGCATGCCGTTGGGAAAATCTAATGCCCCAAAACAATCTCCGGCACTCTTCCTGCCGGTGGCGTATTC